>NZ_LR590484.1 GCF_901482695.1 Sphingobacterium thalpophilum | reverse complement strand
TGCCTGCAAAAAGGAGGGCGGTCTACCTGCTGTGACCGGTATGGCTCCGGCAGTATTGCATAGCAGTGCGACAGAGGTCAGCCTGCGGGCGGATGACCGCAAAGGGCTGGCCCTGCAGCTGATATGGGACGAGGCTAGCCCTGAAAGTGCGCTGCCAATGGCACAGTCTGCCTTAAAAAATAAAGTGGAGATCGCTGCGGACGCTTCTTTTGCGGCCATTGCAAAAAGCACGGAGCAGGTTGCAGCTTCCCTTAGCTATACGCACGAACAATTGAACAGCCTGGTGTTGGGAATGGGATTTGTGCCGGGAGAAAAGAAAAATATCTATGTGCGCATCGCTTCGCGCCTCGGGGCCAACGTGGACTGGGTCTACAGCAATGTGGTGGCCGTGGCGGTTACTCCCTATGAGCCTGTTCAGGAAGCAGCTTATCTCTATATCGCCAATAAAGACCTGACCCAGTTTCCCTGGAAATTATGCTCAAGAAAAGAGGACGGCTTTTACGATGGCTTTGCGAAACTGGATCAGTGGTATAACTTCTATCTGACCAATGAGGAAAGTGCGAGTGCCCCGGTCATATATGGATCGTATCCGCTTGATGGCAGCCAGTATATCCTGTACAGTGGAGCCGACCGCTGGAACTGCTGGACCAGCAAGGGCGGTTACCTCTATATCAGTGCGGATGTCAACAAGATGACATGGAAGGAAACTGCTGTGGAGTCCCTGACGGTAGCCGGAGATTTTAATGGCTGGAGCGCCACAGCGACTCCGATGCAGTATGACCAGAGCACCAAGGTGTGGAAAGCCACGATCACAACCACTGCAGTCGAAAAATGGGGCATCAAAGTGCTGATAAATGGCAGCTGGACCTGGTTTTTTGGAGCCTCCGAAAGCGAAGGTGGCTGTGCCCTGTACACGGCCGACGGTAATGGATTTGCCTACAATCAGGTGGGTACGCATACGCTGGTGCTGGATCTGAGCGATCCGAAAGCATTCAAGTATCGCGTGGAATAAGGGCAATTAAGAATAGGTATAAAGATAAAAATGGGAGCTCTATAACGATAATATCAGATGAAAAAATGGAATATAGGAATGTTGCTCTGCCTGATCGGACTCTATCTGTCGGGCTGCAGTGACAAGGATAGCCTCGGACCGGCGGCTGGGCCAACACATCTGGCCAAGGGAGCGGATGTAAGCTGGATCACGGAAATGGAAGCTGCCGGAGTGCAGTTTTATAACGCGGGAGGAACGGCAGTGGACGGTCTGAAGCTGTTGCACGGACTGGGGATGGACGCTGTACGCCTGCGGGTCTGGGTAAATCCTGCGCGTGGCTGGTGCAACAAAAATGATGTACTGGTCAAAGCCCGGCGGGCCCATCACTTGGGTATGCGGCTGCTGATTGACTTTCATTACAGTGACACCTGGGCGGATCCGGGACAGCAGAGCAAGCCCGCGGCATGGACAGGGATGTCGCTGAATGAACTGAAGTCGGCTGTGGGCCAGCATACACAGGAAGTCCTTCAGTTGCTGAAAGACAATGGGATTGCTCCCGAATGGGTACAGGTGGGCAATGAAACCGGAAATGGCATGCTCTGGGACGAGGGCAAAGCCTCCTCCAATATGGCGGGTTACGCGGCGCTGAGCAATGCAGGATATGATGCCGTGAAAGCTGTTTTTCCGGCGGCCAAAGTGATCATCCATCTGCACAACGGCTATGACAACGCATTGTTCCGCTGGCTGTTTGATGGCCTCAAAAACCACGGTGCGAAATGGGACGTCATCGGTATGTCGCTGTATCCGGACAAGGACAACTGGCAGGAGCGCAACACCGCCTGCATCAGTAACATCAAGGATATGATCGCGCGCTACAGCTCCGAAGTGATGATCTGTGAAGTGGGTATGAGCTGGGATGAGGCCGACGCTGCCGAGCAGTGGCTCAACGATCTTTTCCGCTCGGCCAGGGCCATCCCCGATCAGAAGGTGCTCGGCATATTCTATTGGGAACCGCTCGCTTATAATGGGTGGAATGGCTACACGTTAGGTGCATTTGACAATAACGGGAGGCCGACAAAAGCATTGAATGCGTTTAAATAATAGTATATTTAGAGGCTTACAGGGAGATGCACAACATTGAATGATGAAACGAATAACACCTGAACGGATGAAAAGACTACTGCATGTGACCATAATTTTCTGTCTGCTGTGCTTGGGGCTGCCCTGCAGCCTGCGGGGCCAGACAATACGGGAGGCCTTTATGCTGGAGAAAAATTGGCGCTTTTATCAGGGAGATGTGGCTCAAGGGCAGGCTACTGACCTGAATGACAGGACCTGGAAAAAGGTAACTGTGCCGCACGACTGGGCAATCTATGGGCCTTTTGATCGTGCGCATGATCTGCAGGATGTCGCCATCACGCAAAACGGCGAAAAAAAAGCATCGGTCAAAACGGGACGTACCGGCGGCCTGCCTTATGTCGGTGTGGGCTGGTACCGAAACAGCTTTGATATACCTCATTTTGACGCTGAGCGTAAGCGCGTCGTGCTCAAATTTGACGGCGCCATGAGCGAGGCCCGGGTCTATGTCAACGGAAAGGAGGCCTGTTTCTGGCCTTATGGCTACAATGCTTTCCACTGCGACGTGACCAAACTGCTGCATGCGGACGGCATGGGCAACAAGATTGCTGTGCGACTGGAAAATAAACCTCAGTCTTCGCGCTGGTACCCGGGGGCCGGACTGTACCGCAATGTGCATGTCATTGTGACCGAAAAGGTGCATGTGCCGGTCTGGGGGACTTATGTCACCACGCCTTTTGTGTCCGACAGCATGGCCTCTGTCCGGTTGGAGACCAGCCTCAGCCATGCGGAGGGGAAGCTTGTACGTATGGTGACGGAAATAGTGGATGGGGAGGGGCGTGTAGTGGCACAGAAGGAAAATCAGCAAAAATTAAATTTTGGTAAGCCTTTCGTTCAGCATCTTGAGGTCAGCAATCCTGCACTCTGGAGTCCTGAACATCCGGCGCTCTACCGGGCGTTGACGCAGGTGTTTGTCGACGGCAGACTGACAGACAATTTCGAGACCCGCTTTGGCATTCGCGAGGTGCGTATCATTGCGGATAAAGGGTTTATGCTAAATGGTCAGATCCGCAAGTTTCAGGGGGTGTGCAACCACCACGACCTTGGGCCTCTAGGGGCAGCAATCAATGTCTCAGCCTTAAGGTATCAGCTGGAGCTGCTTAAAGACATGGGCTGTGATGCCATACGTACGGCACACAATATGCCGGCACCGGAACTGGTGGCACTCTGCGATGAACTGGGGCTGATGATGATGATCGAGCCATTTGACGAATGGGACATTGCCAAATGCAAAAACGGCTATCACCGCTTCTTTGCCGAATGGGCAGAGCGCGATATGGTCAATATGATCCATCACTTTAGAAACCATCCCTCGGTGGTGATGTGGAGTATCGGCAACGAAGTGCCTACACAATGCAGTCCGGACGGGTACAAAGTAGCTTCGTTTTTGCAGGATATCTGCCATCGGGAAGATCCTACACGGCCGGTCACCTGCGGTATGGACCAAGTCAGCTGTGTGCTGGAAAACGGCTTTGCCAGTCTCCTGGATGTACCGGGACTCAACTACCGCACCCACCGTTATGCAGAAGCCTACACTCAGTTGCCACAGAATGTTGTGCTCGGATCAGAAACAGCCTCCACCGTGAGTTCGCGCGGCGTATATAAGTTTCCCGTCGTAAAAAAGGGCGACATGCGCTATGCTGATCATCAGTCATCGTCTTATGATATGGAATATTGTTCCTGGTCCAACCTGCCGGATGAAGATTTTGCACTGGCAGACGACCACCACTGGACCATGGGACAGTTTGTGTGGACCGGATTTGACTACCTCGGTGAACCGTCTCCTTATGATACGGATGCCTGGCCCAACCATAGCTCGATGTTTGGCATCATCGATCTAGCCAGTATTCCCAAGGATCGATACTACCTATACCGGAGCCAATGGAATAAAAAGGAACATACCCTGCATATACTGCCGCACTGGACCTGGCCTGACCGCGTTGGAAAGCAGACACCTGTATTCGTATATACGGACTATCCCAGTGCCGAACTGTTTATCAACGGGAAGAGCCAGGGCAGGCAGCACAAAAGTAATGCTTCCCTGCAACAGCGGTACCGCCTGATGTGGATGGATGCGGTTTATGAACCCGGAGAGATTAAAGTCGTAGCCTATGATCAGAAGGGCAAACCTGCGGCAGAGAAAATTGTACGTACGGCAGACAAACCCTATGAAATTGAGCTGGAAGCTATGCAGGATTCTATTCTTGCTGATGGCCGTAGCCTCGCCTACATCCGTGTCAGAGCAGTGGACAGACAGGGCAACTTATGTCCGGATGCCGATGCCGAAGTACAGTTTGAGGTGGACGGAGCCGGTACATTCAGGGCCGTAGCCAATGGTGATCCCACCAATCTGGAGGCTTTTCATCTGCCGCAGATGCATCTGTTTCGTGGACAGCTGACGCTGATTGTGCAGTCAGGACAACAGGCTGGCAAGATTGCAATAAAAGCAAAAAGCAGTGGCTTAAGATCGGGTAGGCTGATCGTCAGCACAACAGCGGTACGTTAATCAGCCCTTCGGAAAATGACAGGCGTGGGGCTGTCTTATTTATCGTATTTTATTTAGAATTGTTTTAAATAATGAAAATGAAAGGATATATTTGTGTATGCTGGTCGCCACCGGATTAACTTGATCCGGACAACGATCTGGCATAACGTGCCGTGTATTTTAAATATCGGTATTGCTATAATAGACAGATTTATCAGACATGAGTAAAGTAGAACTATTCGAAAATGAGCGTGCGCTCGGCTACGATCAATTTGTAGAGACGTGGATACCCAATTATCATATTTTCCTCGACCAGCTGCCTAAACTACTGCGCACGGCCGTCTCGCAGCAACTGTTGATCGTGGGCTGTGGAACAGGAAATGAAATCAGTCGCTTTGTCGGGGTAGAGCCTTCATGGAAGATAACTGGCGTGGACCCTTCTCCAGACATGATCAGACAGGCTACGCAAAAATTCCACACCTATCATCATGTGACCTTTTTTGAAGGCTTGGTGAGCGACCTGGAGTCTAGCAATCGATATGGTGCTGCCACATTACTGCTGGTGCTGCATTTCTTGGAAGACAACGGTGACAAACTGACTTTGCTTCGTGATATCGCTGCGAGGCTTTTACCACAAGCTCCGCTTGTCTTATTGGATATCACAGGCGATGGGGATCAGATAGATGCGAATCTCAAGATCTTGAGGCTTTTGCTGCCAGATGGTCTCGAAGAGGCACAAATCCAGCACAGGATGCATAGAATCACCCATGAACTAAAGTATGTTTCGGAGGGTCGTCTTTCTGAGTTATGTGAAGAAGCTGGCCTGGAACAGCCTGTCAGATTTTTTCAGTCGTCCATATATGTTGGCTGGATGACAAGGAAAAAATAACGGCAGCGGAGCAGCAACTGATAAAGCGACAACCAGATGGCTGGCACAGGCGGTATTTGTAAAAGCAAAATGACGTAA
Source organism: Sphingobacterium thalpophilum (assembly GCF_901482695.1). NCBI lineage: Bacteria > Pseudomonadati > Bacteroidota > Sphingobacteriia > Sphingobacteriales > Sphingobacteriaceae > Sphingobacterium > Sphingobacterium thalpophilum. The sequence goes on along the minus strand of NZ_LR590484.1, from coordinate 5,957,313 downwards.
ATACGAAAATACCCCCTTTTTTTGCGGAATATCTCCCGCCATTTCTTTTGTGGATGCAGATAGTTTTGTAAAAACTAAAATGATATCATCCATTAAATGCTGTTGAATAATGAAAAATAATCTCTTTACCTGTTTGCTCATTTATCTTTTCCTGCTTCCGCAGAACGTCCTGAGCCAAAGTCCGGTTCCCGCGGACTACACCTTGGTCTGGACCGACGAATTCAATATTGATGGTGCGGTCAGTGAAGACAACTGGAACTTTGAAGAAGGATTTAAACGTAACCAGGAAGCGCAGTGGTATCAAAAGCAGAATGCCTATTGTAAGGATGGACTGCTGGTCATTGAGGCAAGAAAAGAAAATAGGCCTAATCCGCAATATGTTGCCGGCCGTACACAGTGGCCGCATGCGGACAGGAAAATCAGGTACAGCTCGGCATCGATCAACACCTCAGGCAAGCATAGCTGGCAGTTTGGCTTGTTTGAGATGCGGGCGCGGATACCGGTGGGCAGTGGACTCTGGCCGGCTTTCTGGACCCTCGGAGTGGATAAAGAGTGGCCATCGAACGGCGAAATTGACATTATGGAATATTATAAGGGCGACATCCTGGCCAATATTGCCACAGGCACAGACCAGCGCTGGAAAGCACACTGGTTTGGCCAGCGCAAAGCTGTTGCCGATCTGGGGGGCGCCTCCTGGGCCCGTGAATTTCATACCTGGCGCATGCTCTGGGACGAACAGGGCATAGCCCTGTATGTGGACGATATGTTGCTCAACCGTGTACCAATGGACCAGCTGTACAACCGCGATGGCTCGGGCTTCAATCCGTTCAGACAACCACATTATCTATTGCTCAACCTTGCTCTGGGCGGTATGAATGGCGGACCTATTGATCCGGCTCTGCTGCCTGCAAAGTATGAAATAGATTATGTGCGGGTTTACCAGAAAAAACAGAAAACCGAACGGACGGCTTTCAAGCCCGGTGAACGCTGGTACGATGAAGCAGGCCAGATGATCAATGCACATGGTGGTGGCATTTTATACGATCAGGGGACCTATTATTGGTACGGCGAAAAGCGCGGTCGCGAAGAATCACAGGGAGTGAATGTGTACTCTTCCAAAGATCTCTACCATTGGACATTCGAAAATCTGGCGCTGTCACCGGTCGACGACGGCCAAAGCGATATCGCCCGCGGCTGCCTGATGGAGAGACCCAAGGTTATCTATAACGCCAGTTCTAAAAAATATGTGATGTGGTTCCATCTGGAGCTGAAGGGTAAAGGTTATGCGGCAGCCCGCGCTGCAGTGGCCGTGAGCGATTCGCCCATAGGACCTTTTCAGTTTGTACATAGCTTCCGGCCCAATGGAAATATGTCCCGTGATATGGGACTCTTTGTGGATGAGGATGGCCATGCTTACCAGATTTATTCTTCAGATGAAAATTATGCCTTGCGTCTGGTACAGCTGACCGACGATTTCTTACAGCCAACCCGCAGGGATTCATTGCTTTTCCGGAATCATCGGGAAGCTCCGGCCATGTTTAAGCAGGGTAAATATTATTATCTTATCACCAGCGGATGCACGGGATGGGCTCCCAACAGGGCCGAACTGCACCGCGCCACGGCTCCCTTTGGCCCATGGACCTCCTTGGGGGACCCGATGTCAGGGCCGGAATCCGCATTGACATTTGGCGGGCAGTCGACCTTCGTATTACCCGTAGCAGGCAAAAAGGATGCATTTATCTTTATGGCAGATCGCTGGAATCCCAAAAATTTAATGGACAGCCGGTACATCTGGCTACCTGTACAAATGCAGGAAGGAAAGGTCAGCATCTCCTGGAAACCGGAGTGGAGTCTGACTGTTTTTGACTGATCCGAATCTTACAATCCCTTTATTGCGCTGCAGAAGCCGCTAAGGAAATTATTCAAAAAGGCCTGTCCGACAACACTGTGGCAGGCCTTTTTCTTTTCGAAGTCGAGGACAGTGACAATTGCCGCAGCCCAAATGTGTACAATTGCCTGGAAAATATCAGCTGAATGCCTTCGCTGACGAATTCACCCCTCAAAAAAGATTGTTTTTCCCCCCTCTGTTGTTTGGTCCAATACCTAATTTCACCTCATTCGATTGGGGCATCTATATGCCCCGTGGCCGGCCGCTAACCAGCTGGTCCGGGACGAAGGCAAGCCTGCTGTCCGGAATGTCTTTGGGAATCCGGAAGTGTGGGACCGATGAAATGTATTAAACCGATTATTAAAACTTGATGTATTATGAAGCAGCTGCTTTTCTGTTGAACTAACCCCTAACTATGGAATAAAATCCGGTCGCATTCAAGGAATGGCGGCAAGGAGGGAGAATAAAATTGCTAACCGATTACTGATTAATTATGAATACTGAATGTAGATTACGCAGACACTTTAAAAAGTGGATCTGGTCGCTTATGCTGCTGTTTTTGTCAAACATGGTGGGCTTCGCTCAAGAGGGTGTACAAAAAGTCCGGGGTACCGTGTCTGCCAATGATACCCCTATTGCCGGAGTGACCATAGCTGTCAAAAACGGCAAAGCACTGGGCACGAGCGACGAAAAGGGTGAGTTTAAATTTGAGGTGGCGGCGCGCGCCACACTGGTTTTTAAATATATAGGATTTAAAGAAAAGGAGCTTTTGCTCAAGGACTATTCACCGGATGCTTCCGGTGTAATCCAGCTTGAGGTCCGGCTTGAGCCTGTCGGTGAGAGTTCCCTGGATGAGGTGGTGGTCGTGGGCTTCGGTACACAGAAGAAGGCCTCACTGGTGAGTTCGATTGCTGCGGTCAACCCGAAGGAGCTGAAAGGACCGACTTCCAACCTGACGACTATGCTTGCGGGACGGATACCGGGTATGATCGCGTATCAGCGTTCGGGTGAGCCAGGGGCCGACAATGCCTCCTTTTTTGTACGGGGGCTGGGGTCTTTTGGTTCCGGAAAAACCGATCCGCTGATTCTGATTGACGGCGTGGAGTCCACGCAGACTGATCTGGCCCGGCTGCAGCCCGATGATATTGCCAGCTTTTCGGTGCTAAAGGATGCCACGGCTGCCGCGGTGTATGGAGCACGTGGCGCCAATGGTGTCCTTCTGATTACCACTAAAGTCGGCTCGGCAGGGAAGACGCAGTTTATGGCCCGGGCGGAAGGAAAGATTTCCACCAACGCCAGAAGCATCGAACTGACAGACAACATCACCTATATGAATCTGGCGAACGAAGCGGTACTGACGCGGGGACTATCCAAACCGACACCCTACACCCAATCCAAAATCGAAAACACCATCCGCCGCACAAATCCGTATCTGTATCCGGACAATGATTGGATCGATATGCTGATCAAAGATTATACATTCAATCAGGGCTTTAATCTGAGCGCCAGCGGTGGCGGAGAGCGGGCACGGTTCTACGTGTCGGGAACTTACAATATTGATAACGGCATACTGAAAAAGCTGGGAACCAACAATTTTAATAACAATATTAAGCTGATCAATTATTCGCTGCGGTCAAATGTGGATCTGCAGCTCACCAAATCGACGCAGGCCAGTGTCAAACTATATGGACAGTTTGATGATTACAACGGTCCTATCGGCTCGGGAGCCGACCATTTCCGCGCAGCACTATGGTCCAATCCTGTTCAGTTTCCGGCCGTATACCCCCAGGAGTATCTGCCTTATATTCAGCATCCGCTTTTTGGCGGATATGTGGTCACGGACGACAGTGCACCGCAGGGCGTTCTGCTGACCAATCCATATGCCAATCTGGTCCGTGGATACCAGCAGTACAACCGTTCCACGCTGATGCCGCAGATTGAATTAAAACAAAATCTTGATTTCCTGACCCAAGGACTCAACTTCCGGATGATGGGTTACGCCAAGCGCTATTCTTATGGGCAGACTGCAAGGTCTTATAACCCATTTTATTATTCTGGACGGCTGGACCCTTCGGACAATTCCATTCAGCTCAGTGTCATCAATGATGGATCCACCGGTTCGGTGGGCACACCCGGACAGGAGTTTCTGAGCTATGGTACATCGGGATCGGATATCAACTCAACCTTGTATTTTGAAGCGTCGACCAATTATGCACGAACCTTCGGCAAACATGATGTGTCGGCTATGCTGATCACGCTGTTTCAGGATTATAAAATATCGCGTGACAACATCACGACCCTGCAGTTAGGGCTGCCAAAACGAAATAATGGCCTTTCGGGCCGCTTTACCTACGGTTATGACAACCGCTACCTCGCGGAGTTTAATTTCGGATACAACGGCTCCGAACGCTTTCACGAGTCTAATCGATTTGGTTTCTTCCCTTCTTTTGGCCTGGCCTACCGGGTGTCGAACGAACGGTTTTTCAAACCGCTGTCTTCGGTGGTGTCGGACTTTAAATTGCGGGCGACTTACGGAATTATCGGTAACGATGCCATCGGGAGTGATTCGGACCGCTTCTTTTACCTCTCCGAAGTCAACATCGGCAATACAGATTATGGTTCGACATTCGGCGAAGACTATGGGTACTACCGCCCCGGAGTCAGTGTGAGCCGCTACGCCAATCATCAGATTTCCTGGGAGCAGTCCAGGCAGGTGAATATCGGATTTGACCTTTCATTTTTAAACAATTCTATAGGGCTGATCGCCGATTTTTATAAGGATTACAAGTCGCATATTCTGGAGAGCCGCTCTTACATTGGTTCGACTATTGGTCTGCAGGCCACACCTATGGCCAATACGGGCAAAGCGGAAAAGAAAGGCTTCGATCTGGCGCTGACGTTCAATAAAAGCCTGGCGACTGGCTGGTCTTTTCAGTATCGCGGAAATGTGACCTTTGCACAGTCCAAGATCACCAAGCGGGATGAACTGCTGTATCCGGAAAATATGAGCTACCGCTATCAGGTAGGACACTCGGTGGCGCAGTCTTTTGGCCTGATCGCCGAACGCCTGTTTATCGATGAGTATGACGTTGCCAACGCTCCGGCCCAGCAGTTTGGAGACTACATGGCGGGCGATATCAAATATCGTGATATGAATGGAGATGAACTCATCACTGATAACGATGCTGTTCCGATCGGATATCCGACTTCGCCCGAACTCATCTACGGATTTGGTGGTACCACCGGATATAAAGGCTTTGACTTCTCTTTCTTTTTCCAGGGGTCCGGCAAGTCCTCGTTTTTTATCAATCCCGAAAACATTACACCTTTTGTGCGTAACGGCGGGGCGCAGAACGGCCTGCTGACAGCGATAGCCAATGATTACTGGTCGGAAGAGAACAGAAATATTTATGCCTTTTTTCCAAGGCTGAGCGACTATTTTGTCCATAATAATAATAGGCAGTCTACTTGGTGGATGCGCAATGGCGAATTTCTACGCCTCAAAAATATTGAACTGGGTTATAATCTGCCCCGTTCGGTCGCAGACCATTACAAATTGAAATCGCTACGTCTGTACTTCAACATGATGAATGTGTTTACGATAAGCAACTTCAAGATGTGGGATGTGGAAATGGGAGGGAATGGCCTCGGATATCCGATTCAGAGGACCTATAATTTTGGTATTCAAGTGAATTTTTAGACATGAAAGCAATCAAAAGATATATGGCTCTGGGAGCCCTGAGTGTAGTACTGGCGTCGTCGTCGGTATCCTGCAAGAAATTTCTGGATATCGTGCCCGATAACGTGGCTACGATCGAATACGCCTTCCGGCTACGAGTGGAAGCGGAAAAATATCTGTTTACGTTATACAACTATCTGCCCAGTGAGGGATCGTTGTGGAATAATCCAGCTTTTCTGGGTGGTGATGAAATCTGGATACCTTACCAGACCAGCATCTCGCCGCTTGCTTTTGAGATCGCCCGCGGCAATCAGCAGATCTCCAAACCTTACGTCAATTACTGGTACGGTGACCAGGACGCGAATCGCGGCCTCTATCAGGGAATCCGGCACTGCAATATTTTTATTGACAATATGTCCAACCCGGCGCTGGTGCCTGATATCACCGCCAGCGAACGCGCACGATGGATTGCGGAGGCCCGGTTTTTAAAAGCTTATTTTCATTTCTATCTGTTGCGCATGTATGGGCCGGTTCCGATCATGGATGACGATATTGACGTGAGTGAACCCAAAGAAGTGATGGATGTGCCCCGTAATACAGTGGATGAATGTGTGGAATATATTGTCGGACTGCTGGATCAGGCTGCTGCGGACCTGCCGCCGCAGATCGTTGACCGGCAGCGGGAACTGGGAAGGATCACCATCCCTATTGCCAAGGCGGTCAAAGCTCAGGTGCTCCTACTGGCTGCAAGTCCGCTGTTTAACGGCAATGCCGATTTTTCAAGCCTGAAAAATAAGGATGGCAAAGCGCTTTTCAATCCGACTGCCGACACCAAAAAATGGGAACTGGCAGCCACGGCAGCACGTGAGGCCATCGAGGTGGCCGAAGCGAATATGCACGCACTTTTTACGTTCAGACAGGCTGGGAATCTGGCGATTTCAGACACAACCTTGCTGGAGCTGAAGCTGCGTCAGGCAGTTTGTGAAAAATTTAATGAGGAGCATATCTGGGCAGATCCCAATAGCCGCTCGTGGACGATACAGCAGAATGCCATGCCGCCCCTGACCGCTGATGAAAACCACAATTACAACCGGAAGATCCTGTCTCCACCGCTGAAGATTGCGAAGATGTTTTACACCAAAAACGGTGTGCCGATCACGGAAGACAAAACCCTGAGCTTTACAGACGATACTGAACTGCGTACGGCAACAGGTCAGGAACGCTTTTACATCGAGCCGGGATTTACGACCGCGCGGCTCCATTTTGACCGTGAACCCCGTTTCTATTCTTCATTGGCGTTTGACGGCGCGCGCTGGTTTAAATACGACACGCCGGGATATAGTGATGAAAATTCAAAAGTCGTCCGCAGCAAACGTCCTGACTATGCGGGTAGTACACATGCGTTCCATTTTAATGAAACGGGCTATTTTATCAAAAAACTGGTGGACTGGAATCAGGTGACTACGACCACAGGAGTGACCTACAAAGATTATCCCTGGCCTAAGATCCGGCTGGCAGACTTGTACCTGATGTATGCTGAGGCCCTGAATGAGGCGTATGGACCGGCCAATGAAACGGCATTCCAATACATTGACCGGGTACGGGCGCGGGCTGGATTAAAAGGGGTGAAAGAGTCCTGGACGACTTACGCAAAAAATCCGGGAAAATTTACGACCAAGGAGGGGTTTCGGGATATCATCCACCGCGAGAGACTCATTGAGCTTGCTTTCGAAGGGCAGCGGTTTTGGGACTTGCGCCGCTGGAAAACTGCGGCTGTCCATCTGAACGAACCGATTACAGGATGGAATATGCAGGGTGAAACCACCGCAGCGTACTATGTGATTCGTACGGTATTCAATCAGCGATTTATTGCACCGCGGGATTATTTCTGGCCGATCAGTGAGAATACGGTGATCCAGAATCTGAATCTCGTCCAAAACTATGGCTGGTAATGTTAACACTCATTAATATACGTATGCAGATGAAAAAAATAATGAAAAAGCTGAGCATTCTGACAGGTATGGTAACGCTGGTTGCTGCCTGCCGGGAGGAGAATATGCTCAGGCCCCTGGAGTCCAACAGCACAGCTCCGGGCACGGTAAGTCATGTGACTGTGGAAAACAAGAATGGCGGTGCTGTACTGACCTATACGGTCCCCTCAGACGATGATCTCTCATATATCAAAGCTGAATACATGTTGCCCAATGGCAAAATGCGGACGGTCAAAGCCTCCTATTATTCCAACCAGCTGACTGTGGACGGATTTTCGCAGCCGGGCGATTATACAGTGAAGCTTTATGCCGTAAATCGTTCGGAGGCGGTATCTGCGCCGGTCGAGGTCACGATACATCCCAAAGAATCGCCAATCTGGGATATCTATCGGTCGATGAAGGTCAATGCATCTTTCGGTGGGATCCAGGTGACGGCGGAAAATAGAGAGCGTGCCAACATTGCGATCCTGATCATGCAGAAAAACGAATATGGTGAGTGGGTTGCAGATCCAAACAGCATCTATACCTCCACGGATAAGATCAAAGCTTCAAAACGGGGACTGGACACGACCGCGCGGGATTTTGCCTTTGTCGTCCGGGATAGATGGTTAAACTATACCGATACGCTATATCAAACAATCAGCCCGCTGTTTGAAACCAAGATTCCGCAATCGGGATACCGTGGTTTTCGGTTGCCGGGCGATGCGCCCAACCACACCTCCACTGCCCATGCGGGGATGTGGGACGGCAATATTATTGACTGGCCGAGAATCTATATGACGCAGGCTGCGGTCTCGGGGGTGCACACGACCACGGTAGACCTGGGTGTAAAAGCCCGTTTGAGCCGGCTGGTAATCTGGGATTATCCGGAATACTATAATGGGCGTACTTACTATTATAAGGGTAACCTGAAGGAATTTGAAATCTGGGGCTCGGACAATCCGCCGGAAGACGGCTCCTGGAACAACTGGCACCTGCTAGGCTCGTATGTAGCGGTGAAACCTTCGGGGCTGCCGTTCGGCCAGCAGTCGGATGAAGACTATCAGACCGCCAACAGCGGCTTTAGCTGGGAGTTTGATATCAATGCACCCAAGGTCCGTTATATCCGGATAAAGAGTAAGAAAAACTGGGATGGCTCGTCTTATATGGCAATCGCCGAGATCCAGGCATATGGCGATCCGAGATAGGTTAATTTAAATAAATCGAACAATGAAAAAATGGACATATAGTTTTATGTATGTGGCGCTGTTGGTAATGGTGCTTGCTGCGGCCTGTAAAAAAATGGATGACTATAAGAAATATATAGCCGATCGTCCTGTCATCACGTACACCGGAAAAGTAGATTCCGTGAAAGTGTATCCGGGAGAAAACAGGGTCATGATCAAGGGGCTGCTGGTGTCTGACCCCAAGATTGTGGAAGTCCGCATCTACTGGAACAGCAGGCAAGACTCGCTGGTTGTGCCGGTCAAGCGGAGCGCTGGTGTGGATACCTTAAAGGCTTATATCAATAATCTGGGGGATGGAGTCTACAATTTTGAAATTGTCACCTTCGATCAGCAGAAGAATAAATCGGTGCGTGTGTATGCTATTGGGCGTTCGTATGGTGAAAATTATCAACTTTCTTTGCTGAACAGACCGGCGCTGGAAGCCAATACCGGCAGCAACGGACTCACCAGTATTTCGTTTTCGAGTCTGGATGCCAATAGCGGTGCCCAGTCCACCGAAATCAAATATACCAAGATCACTGGTGGCGAAGCCGTGGTCAGCCTTCCGCTATCGCAGGCTTCTCTGCAGCTGCCCAGTGATTATAAGATTGGAACTGCGTTGGCCTACCGGACAAAATACTTGCCTGATACCTTGGCTATTGACACATTTTATACCGAATACAGCCGGATCAATGTCAGGAGGTATGTAACGGATTTGTACTTGGCAAATACGGCTTTTCCTTTCGCTACATCTGCATGTAGCGGTTCCCGCTGGTGTACGCCGGCAGGCTGGACATTGAATGCCGCGGCCCGAAATTTTACCGTGAACGGTATCAGTTACGGTGGTGTTGATGCTAACCAAGGCTATCGCCTGAGTATGGAGGCCGGCTGGAGCACTACGCTGCTTTCGATCACCAACGGAAAGATGTACCAGAGCCCTGTGCTACCGGCGGGCGAGTACGAACTGGAGGTGACGGTAAATTCTGTAGGCTCCACAGGCAGCTTTTATCTTGCAGCAGCAGTTGGCAACTCCCTGCCCGATATCGGGAATCTGGCGCAGGAGGCCATCGGCTATGTCTCTTTTACCGGTAAATCGGGGGTATCTTCGATCAAGTTTAGGCTGGACAAGGAACAGCAGGTTTCGATGGGATTTGTGTGCACACTGGTCGGAAGTGCCAGCAACGGACAATACTGGAAAGCGGAAGGAATCCGCCTGAAATACCTGGAAACAGATTAGCACATCTACATCAGCTAGACCTGATTGCTGTGGCTGCCCTGCTATGCTGGGCAGCCACAGTCTTTTTAGTCCTTATCGATCCGGTAGTCGTGCTGAAAGACTTTTCGGTATTTTTTGACATAGGTAGACGGGTTGAGACCAAACAGCTTGTTGAACTGTTCGCGGAAATATTTGATGTCGTCAAACCCTGTCCGGTGGGCGACTTCGTTGATTTTTAAGTCGGAATGCAGCAGCAGTTCAGCTGCTTTTTTGAGGCGTACTGAACGGATAAATTCGTTGAGTGATTTACCCGAAATGGCCTTGATCTTTTTATAGAGTGCCGAATGGCTCATGCCAATTTTATCGGCCAGTGTCCGGACATTAAATTCTTCCAGCAGATGAGCTTCGATTTCATGGATGCAACGTTCGATCAGCACCTTGTCCTGTGCGGTAATTTTGACGTCGTGCGATTGATGAGTGATCGTATGAAACAAAAATTCCTGTAGATTTTTCCGGTTCTGCAGCAAGGTGTTGACCTTAAGGCGGAGAATATCAGCATCAAAGGGTTTCAGGATATAATCGTCGGCCCCAGACTGAATGCCGGTAAGCTGATTATGTCCCGAGGTACTCGATGTCAATAAAATAAAAGGAATATGATTGACCTGCGGATCTGATTTCACGGTCTTGCACAGGCTCAGCCCATCCATTTGATCCATCATGATGTCGCTGATCACCAGATCCGGCTGTTTGTTGCGTATGATCTGCAGGGCTTCGGCTCCGTTTGCGGCAAGGTAAACCTGGTAGTCTGCCTGAAACATTTCATGAAGGTAACTGCGCAGCTGAATGTCGTCGTCCACGAGAAGCAGGCTCGTTGTATGATTGCTGATCGGACTCAATGAAATGGGCGGCGAAGTCAACTGATCTGTGGGCGGGTTACTGAATAATGCCTGTAGGAGTCCCGGACTTTCGAGCTCAGAATTGCTTTTCAGGGTATCGGTGGAATGGAGAAGGATCGGCATGCGGATATGAAATATGGTGCCCTGCTGTGCCGAACTCTCGTAGGTTATACTGCCCTGATGCATTTCCACGAAGGTCCTGACCAGAAACATGCCGATGCCGAACCCCGTGAGAACACGCTGCCCGGGGCTCGAGCTTGAAAAATACTTGTCAAAAATGCGGTCGCCAATGCCGGGTGGGATCCCCGGACCAGAATCCTGCAGCTCAATAACGACGTTATTCTCCTGCTGTTGTAACCGGAGACATACCGTGCCATAGTCAGGTGTAAATTTAAATGCATTGGAAATCAGGTTGCATAAGATAATTTCTATTTTCTCTTTGTCGGCATCAACAAGAAGGGGGCTGCCGTCACTTTCCAGCTGGTAGTTGATCTGCTGGAGTCGGGCCTGTCCCGAAAAGTAAAGGTAGATTTCGCGCGTAAAGGCCTGAAGGTCGAAATGGCTCCGCTGAAACTGCGCGGCACCGTCTTCGGCCTTGCGGAAGATGAGAAGCTGGTCGACGAGGCTCAGCAAGCGCTTTGCGTTTCTGTAGACGGGTCTTAGGCTCTCCTCATGCTGATCCAGATGCTGTTCGCTGAATATTTTTTTTAGCGGATTGATGATCAGCGTCAGTGGTGTGCGGAATTCATGGGAGATATGAGTGAAAAATGCATATCTCTTTTCATTGAGTTCGCGCTCTTTCTGTATGTTGAATCTGGTCAGGTGAATTTCGCGGTCGAGGGCGGCCTTGTGAATCTGGTAAACCCGATACCGGTAAACTACTGCTGCGGAGGCAAGCATATAGAGCAGGTAGGCCCACCATGTGCGGTACCAAGGTGGCAGTACCTGTACTCCAAGACGAATTTCTTTGCTGCTCCAGTTGCCTTCAGTGTCGGTAGACTGCACCCGCAGGAGATAGCTGCCCTCGGGCAGATTATTGTAGTTAATGGACTGGGAAGTACCAGCATCGTTCCAGTCTTTATCCAGGCCTTCCATGAAATAACGGTAACGTATTTTTTGTGGAGAGGTAAATTCCAGTGCAGTATAATCCAGCGAGAATGTCGCATTGCGGTAAGGAAGAACGAGCTTTTCAATCAGGTGGTCGGCACCGATGATGACCTCGTGTATGCTGTCGTTTAGAGGACGATTGTCTATTTTTAGGCTGGTAATGGCTAGCCTGGGAATGTTGACATTAACGCGGATACTATCAGGCTGAAACAGGTTAAATCCGTTGTTGCCGCCAAATAAGAGCGCATCGTCTGCTGTCCGGAGTGCAGCACCATAAGAAAATTCGTTGCTCTGCAGACCATCGGAGGCTTCGTAGCGAATGCATCTTTTGCTGTCGGGACTGAATTTGGACAATCCGTTAAAGGTACTGAGCCACAAGTTTCCGGACCGGTCCTCGAGAATATTGAGCACGGAATTGTTGCTCAGTCCATTGTCCGTAGAATAGCCGGCGGTCACCTGACCCGTTTTCCGGTCAAACAGCAGCAGTCCGCGCCCTTCGGTGCCTATCCAGAACCGGTTCCGGCGGTCAATATATAAGGCACGTACGGGCTTGTCGACAGCATAACGCTGTATGGCTTTGCTCTGTTTGTTGATCTGGATGATCTCGTGGTAGTTGCCGGCCCAGAGTGATCCTTTCTGGTCGTCAAGCAGGCAGTTGAGGTCGTTGAGCCCTTCATTGAAGACCTCAAATCTATCTCGTTGTTTGCTGTATCGGTACAGGTGACCATTGGAAAATGTAGCGGCCCATAGATCGCCCTGCTGATCCCGGAGCAGTACCTGTACACTCTGGTTGACGAATCCCTGCGCTGTGGCACAGTCATAATGTCTGAATCCCGCCCGGCGATTGTAGCGTACAATGCCACGTTCGGTACCTAGCCAGATATCGCCTGCAGGGTCGATGGCTATACTGTTGACGCTATTGTCCAGGAAGGACCGATTATCTTTTTTGAAATGCTGATAACTATTCTGGGACTTGTTCCAGCAGTAGAGACCATTGCCTTCTGTGCCTATCCATAGGTATCCCGGGGATTCGGCAAAGGAGCGGATAAATTGCCCCCTCAGGTTGAAGTTTGGAGGTAGATTGCGTCCGGGGGCGTTGAAGGTATGCTGGCTGTCATCAATGATATGAATGCCACCACGGGCTGTGCCGATCCACTTCTTGTTTTGCGCGTCGATAAAGATGGTGAAAATGGCATTGCTGCTCAGCGGATATACCGAACGCTCTCCGGAATTTAATTGTCGTACATATCCAGCAGGCAGGGTTAGCGATGAAATGCCGTCGTTCTGCGTGGCCACCCACAGTTTCTGGTTGTTTTCCAGACTGAGCTGACTGACCGTCGGGGAACTCAGCTGTTTCTGAAAATGCGCCTTCATGGATGCCCGGCCGATGTCCCAGACGAATACCCCTGCAGATGTACCAATGAATAGCGCGTCACGGTCGTTGCTGGTCATACTAGTGGCCTCGCGCACGGCTGTGCTGACCAGATTCAGCTGGCGGCTTTTCCGGTCAAACTGAAAAAGTCCCCGTTCATTGACGAAAACCCATACCCTGTCGGTAGCGTCCACATGTAGCGCCGAAACGTGGTAATACTCAAGCCGCGACGCGGTTCCGGGCTCAGGACAGTATATTCTGACGGCTGCAGAGCGGCCCTGTTCTTTGAACAGCAGCCCCCAGCCGTTAGTTCCGATATATACATTGTTTTGGCGGTCGACCTGAATTGCTCTAGTGTCCGCATTGAGGTGATATTCCTGCTTTGGATTGGCACTTTCAAAAAAACGCAGACGTGAGAAGGAATTGAAGTTGCGGTTATAGATGCCGACACCCTGACCGGTTCCGACCCATAGATTTTTGTCGCGGTCTTCGGCGATGCAGTAGATGTAATTATGCGGAATACTCCCGGGATTTTTGAGCTGATTTCTGTATACTTTCATCTCTCGTCCATCGTAGCGGTTCAACCCATCGAAAGTGCCAAACCACATGAATCCCTGACTGTCCTGATAAATTGTTTTGACGGAGCTGTTGGAGAGTAGTTTGTTGATCTGCAGCTGCAGTTGTGCCCTGATTGCAACAAATGGGGAAAGCATAAAAAATAAGATCGCCGTGATAGTTATTTTTTGCATCGGTATTCAATAATTTAAAAGGATAATAAGAGATTAAATCGCTTCAGCTTGACTATAGCAATTGGCTGTTCACTGATTTTTTAAAGATAGGGAATGTTTGGAGTATTATAAATGTTTATTTTACATTTATTAAAAGCGCCAAAACTAACTTCTCTGACCGTTAGGGCCGGAGACTGCGGGACATCCTGCATCCGGTGTGCCACCAAAGATTAAATTTGGTATAAAAAAAATGGGGCTTCGTCGAAGACCGCTGCTATTTGCGACGAAAAGCCGTATTTTTGTGGATGGTCCAAAATGATCCGGTTATATGCAAGATTTAAGCTGCAGCGACGTCTTTTTAAAGTTTTTCACAGAACATAAGTTCAGGACACTGCGACATGTACTGTTTCTGATCGGCTTATTCCTGCTGTTTGCCAATGCAAATACCAAATCCCATTTTCAGGGGGAATACAACCTGTACTTCACCATCTTTCTCTGGGTGGTATTTGTCTGCATGTTTTACACCAATATGTACGTATTGCTGCCGAGATTCTTTTTCAGGGAAAAATATGAGGTCTATATCCTCGCACTGATCCTACTGGTGGCGTCCAGCCTGGCCCTGGTGAGGGGAATCGCCGATTACATCTATATCGTGCATACCCCAGCCATCAAGCGGCCCGAATCGGATTCGATGGGCATGGGTATGGTGGCCGCACTTTTTATTGTTATCCCAATTATCTTGACAACAACAACCTTCAAGCTTTTCAAGCGTTGGATCGAAGACAACAAGCGGATTTCGGATCTTAAAAACCTCGCGCTGACAACGGAATTGATCTCACTGAAAAATCAGATCCAGCCACATTTTCTGTTCAATATGCTTAACAATGTAAAAGCGCTGATCCGTAAGGACCCCAATATGGCGACAGAGGTGATCATCAAGCTGTCTGATTTTTTGAGATATCAGCTCTATGAGAATAATGACGACAGAACCCTGTTGAAATCTGAAATCGGTTTTATCTCCAATTTTCTCAAACTCGAAGAAATACGGCGTGACAAGCTGAGTACGAGCATCGTGTGTATGGGAGCACTGCAAAAGAAAAGTGTTTTCCTACCACCACACCTGTTTACAGCTTTTGTAGAAAACGCCATTAAATATAGTCTGAGCGCCAACGATGATCCCACATTTATCGATATCCGCTTTGCGGAGGCCGGAGGCCGCCTTTATTTCGAGTGCGAAAACTCGCAGGACCCAGATCAGCAGGCTGCAAAGAGCAAATATGGGGGGCTGGGACTGGCAAATGCCAAAAGGCGTCTGGACCTGCTCTATAAGGATGATTACCAGCTCACGGTATCTAAAAGTGAGACACGGTATAAGGTTAAATTAGATATTCCGCTATGAACTGTATCATTGTAGACGACGAACCTCTGGCAAGGGAAGAAATGAAAAATCTGATCGAAGAGATCTCATCCATCCGTATTGTCGGCACCTTTTCCAATGCAATCTCTGCACTGGAGTGTATCAAAACAAATGCTGTTGATCTGCTATTTCTGGACATTGAGATGCCCACTGTCAATGGCCTTGACTTTGCGCAGTCGCTTCCGGACGATAAGCTGGTGATCCTGACGACTGCTTACGCGCAATATGCACTTAAAAGCTATGAATTGGATGCTATTGATTATCTGCTGAAACCGATCAAAAAAGACCGGCTGGCCAAAGCGATCGATAAGGCTATTGCATACAAAACGCTGCTGACGCTAAAGGAGAACAAGAGCACGGTGGAGAATAGCAGCGAGGATGCCCTTTTCATTAAGTCTGACCGGAAATATTATAAAATTGCCTTTACCGATATCCGTTTTATTGAAGCTCTCAAAGACTACGTGGTGATCTATACCTGCAACAATAAGCTGATTACGGCCATGAACCTCAAAACTATACATCAGAAGCTGCCGGCCAATCTTTTTGCCCGCACCAGCAAGTCCTACCTGGTCAATCTGTCCTACATCGATTCTTTTGACAACCATACGGTCTATGTGGACACCTTCGAGATCCCGATAGGTGAAATTTACCGTGAATCATTCTTCAGACAGTATACGGGCGGTCTGTTATGATGTGGGCGTAGCCATGCTATCTTGAGCTACGCCACAATAAACCGGGCCAGAAAGTCAATCCTGATCCCATGCTTGCGCAGAAAGTCTGTCAGCAGATCAACGCTGCAGTCTTCGGTCTCGACCCTGAAAATGGAATCTTCGTCATCCAGGTCGACGGTGGCAGACTGTACCTGGGGCAGATGTGCATGGAGCAATTGCATCAGGAAATTTTTCTTGTCCTTGGTCTTGACAGAACTTTTAAAAATCAACACTTGCCTAGCTTTCATAATGATAATCTTAACATATTGTTTAAAATCCTTTGGTCGGCCCAGCTGCAGGGCGGTATAACAAATCTAAAATCTTTATACGCGCCTATCGTGTATATTATACCAAAGCATCAAATTTTTATACAAAAATACCTAAGCAATAGGTCTGCTAATGGTGACTTGTAGGATTCCTCAACGGTCCTAAACATTTTTACTCTTCTTTTATCTATTTGTTGCAAAGCAGTCTTTTCGAAAACGATAGCTTTGTTCGATAACCAATTGGCGGATCGCTGATAAACAATAACCCGTAAACCAATTTATCTCAACTAATCATGATGAACAGAAATTATGCATCTTCCTTTTTTTTTGTGCACAAGAAAAGCAATAAGAAACTGAAGTGGCTGTTGATGGCTTCCATGCTGCTGGCCATGGGGCATGTGTCGGCCCAGGAAAAAATGATCCATGGAAAGGTCACTAATACTAGTGGACAGCCGGTCAATGGCGCATCGATCAAAGTCAAAGGGAAATCACTCAGTACCTCTACTAACGAAAAAGGGGAATTTACCCTTTCGTTAAACCCGGGGGAGGTCATCCAGATTTCAAATGTCGGGTATAATCATACCGAATATCAGATAGGGCAGTCCACGGAAATCAATATTCCGCTTGTTGCGGCCGAAATAGCAGTGGATGAGGTGGTGGTGGTAGGATATGGCAGGCAGAAAAAAGTAGACCTGACCTCTTCCGTTGCGGTCGTCGATACCAAAGACCTGGTGAAATTGCCCGGCGGAACTATAGCTACCCTTCAGAGCACGGTGCCCGGGGTGCAGGTGACCAATGGAACGGTCCGCATCCGCGGTGTGGGTTCGATAAACGGCACTGATCCGCTGTATGTCGTCGATGGGATGATCGGCGGGGCGATGCCCGACGAGAATAACATCGCGAGTATCCAGGTGCTAAAAGATGCTGCCTCGAGCGCGATCTACGGAGCCCGCGGCGCCAATGGGGTGATCTTGGTGACGACCAAACGGGGACAGGCGGGTGAGGTAAAAATCGATTACAACGCGTTTGGGGGGATCAAGAATATTTCTCATAATGTGCCCTTGTTGAATGGGCAACAACTGGCAGAGCTGATCAACGAAGAAATGTACAACAGGGATCCCGGGCGTAAGGATTATTTGGCAGCGCTGTCCAAGCCTACTGAAATCGGACAGGGATACAATATGATGGATGAACTGCTGCAGACCGGTAACTATCAGCGGCACAATCTCTCCGTTTCAGGTGGTTCGCAGCATGCAAACTTTAGGTTGAGCGGCATTTACGCGACGGATAAGTCCATCATTATTCAGGACAAGAGCAAATATTATGGCACACAGATCGTTTCAGATTTTACCAAAGGCAAGCTCCGCATCGGGGAAACACTGTCGCTGGACTATAGTCGGCGGAACTGGAGCGACAAGAATATTATCGATGCGCAAAAATGGTCATCGACACTTCCGCTTTACGATGCAAACAGCAGCACTGGTTTTGCCGGAGCCGGCAACGGAACTGATGTGCAGAGCGCGCTGGCCAATGCTTATCTGAACAAAAATGTCAACGACAATTTTACCGCCAACGGTAACGTCTGGGCAAGTTATGAAATCATCAATGGGCTGACCTATAAATTCAACATGGGCATGGACATCAACCGGACGAGAAATGAGGGTTATATCGGCGACTATTCCGTAGGGCAATATCAAAATCATAGTCCGGATGAACTCAATATTTCAAGTACACAAAACAACCGCTGGCTGTTTGAAAATACCTTAACTTACGAAAACAGCATTGGCAAGCATACTTTTTCGGCTTTGGCCGGCATCACTTCAGAAGAATCGCGTTACAATGCCGTGAATGCCGGTGCACGTGGACTGCCAAGTCCGGATGTGTTGATCCTCAATGCTGCTTCTCTGGCCAGCTCACGTCTCGTGGGCTCCGGTGTAGGACAGACAGCCATGTATTCGATGCTGGGCCGGATCAATTACAATTATGACAATCGTTATCTGCTGACATTTAACATGCGGCGGGATGGCTCTGCGAATTTCAGTAACCACTACCGCTATGGAAATTTTCCGTCGGTGTCAGCGGGCTGGCGGCTCAGCCAAGAAGCATTTATGAAGGCATTCCCTTTTGTCAGTGAACTGAAGCTGCGCGGTAGTTACGGTATTCTGGGGAATTCGGATATCGCTCAGTACCAATATCAGCGGACGGTGAGTTTTGATCATGTATGGTATTACCTGAACAACGAAATGGTGACAGGTGCCTTACCGCAGACACCCTCCAATCCAAATGTCAAGTGGGAGAGCCAGTATTCGACGGATATCGGCCTCGACCTGGAATTGTTTAACCATAAGTTTTCTTTAACGGTCGATTACTATAACAAGAAAACAGAAGACATGCTGATCAATGTGCCGATATCCTTTACGGCAGGATACGTCAACAATTTTCCGGTGCTGAATGCAGGCAGCATACGCAACCGGGGGTGGGATGTGCTAGCATCGTACCGGGATAAATCTGGCCAGTTTAGCTATAATGTGGGCGTGAACCTATCCTTTGTCAGAAACCGTGTGCTCAGTCTCGGCAACAATAATGAGATTCTTTGGGGGAATATTGCGCCGGGCGGGGAAAATGTGACAAGAACTGCTGTCGGCCGTTCTGTGGGTGAATTTTGGGGCTATACGACAAATGGACTCTATACCGAACAGGCACAACTGGATGCCGATAAAGCCTTTGCACCGAATGCGGCTCTTGGTGATGTGAGATTTAATGATCGCAATGGAGACCATATCTTAAACGATCAGGATAAAGATTTTCTGGGAAGTCCAATACCGGACTTTAGCTATGGACTTCATGCTGATTTCAGTTATCAGAGTGCTGTCGGTACCTTCGATCTTGCGATGATGTGGCAGGGAAGCCAGGGCAACAAGATTTACAACAATAGCCGGTACTGGGGTGAGGGCATGTACCATTATTACAATAATTTTGCGTCGACTCTCGACCGCTACCGTGCGCAGGAGCTGGTCTTCACGAATCCGGTATCGGGGGAAACTACCGTTTACCCAAAAAATACCGACACGGACATTCCACGCGCAGTACTCGGCGACCCCAATCAGAACCTGCGGGCATCCAACAGATTTGTCGAAGACGGCTCTTATCTGAGACTGAAGGTGCTCAATATCGGATATAGCTTTTCGAGCCCCACGTTGCAACGCTGGAAGGTGGACCGCCTGAGATTGTATATCGGGGCGAAAAACCTGCTGACTTTTACCAAGTATTCTGGCTATGATCCGGAAGTCGGATCGGGTGATACGCGCTCGAATTTAAGCCGCGGCATCGACGGACAAACGCCCTGGGGACTGAGCTTCCCCAATTCAAGAGAATATTTTATGGGTGTTCAATTTACATTCTAACAAATAAATAGATCCAATGAAAAGACAATATATAAAACTCGGTGTTGTGGGTTTATTGTTGCAGCTGGGCAGCTGTAAACCGAATCTGGACTTGTCGAATCCACAGGAACTGTCGACAGACACTTATTATAAAACTGCAGATCAGCTGGAAAAATCGGTCATACCAGCCTACCAGGCTTTGATCGGCCGTACCCAGGGGAGCTATGCCCGTAGCTTGTACTACGCTTTATTGGCCCCCGGTGACGACTATACCCATACATTCAAATGGGAGCCTATGTATCAGGATACCTATAATACACCGGCGAGTGACGGCATGCTTGCGCTCAGCTGGAAAGATTTTTGGAACGGGGTGTTTGCGGCCAATGTAGCCATCGACCGGATCAGTAAGTTTACAGGTGAAATCGAAGAGAACAGAAAAAACCGGTTATTGGGCGAGGCGTATTTCCTGCGGGGACTCAATTATCTTCATCTGGGTATGTTGTTTGGAGAAACCATCCCGCTGATCGACAAACCTGTCGAAACCAACGAAGATTACTATCCCGGCAATGCACAGCCCGGTGCTGTATATGCACTTATTGTCGACGACTTTAAGAAGGCAGCAGCGCTGTTGCCCACCCGGGGAACGCTGTATGCGGATAGCAAAATGATCGGTCGGGCAACAAAGGGGGCTGCCCAGGCTTATCTGGCAAAAACGTATTTATACAAACCCATTCTGGCCAAAGGGCAGTCCGCCGATTTTCAGCAGGCGGAAGTCGAACTGAAGCGTGTGATTGACAGCAAGGAGTATCAATTGATGTCTTCTTACCGGGACAATTTTTTGGAAGCCAAAGAGAACAACCATGAATCGGTTTTTGAAATCCAGCTTTATAATGGTCCCGGATGGCTGGGGGATGATATATCGAGTTCATGGCGCTGGCAGGAAATCGGTATGTTTGACGGTACCGGCGGAGCGTGGTGGAATCTGGCGCCAAATAAAATGGCACACGACGAATTTGAAGAAGGCGATCCACGCAAGTACATGACGCTGTGGTGCGAAAACGGTGCAAAATTCACGCAGCTCGATGGTAAGGTCACTTCGTATAGCGACTGGATGAAAAATCTCGCGACCAATAAAGATCTGTTTGGTACCCGCAAATATTGCCCGGATGTTCAGATCGCAGATTTCGACAATGGCAACAACGACCGGATCTTTCGCTACAGTGATGTACTGCTTCTGTACGCCGAGTGCCTCAATGAACGGGGAGATGCTGCGGGGGCCAAACAGTACGTCAACCTTGTCCGCAAACGTGCCAATAATATTGTTCCGGATGAGCAGCCTCATCTTTGGTACCAAAAATCCAATGGCACCATCCCTGACGTGGACGGACTGCTGGCTCAGGGCCTGGTCAAAAACGGTATTCCTTTAAATTCGGTCAAAAATGTTATCGCGCATGAGCGCTTTGTCGAATTTTTGGGTGAATATCAGCGTTATTTCGACCTGTTGCGGTGGGGGATGGCGGATCCGTCCTGGCTTGAACCCTTGAAGAAAGCCGGCTGGACGACGAAGGCTATGTACTATCCTTTTCCGCAATCCGAATTGGACAATAATAAAAATTTAAAAGGAAACGATATGAACAATTGAGGTGCAGGGACAAATCGCGGCAGCGCTGCAGTTGGTCAATGTGAGGGTGCACTACGTCAAAATGTTTTCGCCTTATGGCGGGCAAGGGCTTCCTTTGCTGAAAAAACATGAGAAAACAAGTTTTGTGTGCGCTTGTGTTCAGCAGCTTAGCGACGCTGACGGCACAGGCCCAGAATGCCGTATCGGGTCAGCTGGCGGTGGATTATATACCGCTGTCCAACTATATCCGGCCGGAGGATAGCGTAAAGACGGGCTCAAAGAGCGATTTCAAGAGGCTACAATTTAACCTTGAAATTCCGCTATCCACTAAGGTAGACTCGTTGGGCAATATCAGGCGCTGGTCCTGGAAAGTCGGTGCGGCTTATGCCAAGATGCAAAATCGCGACTATGAACAGGACCTGTTTCCCAGCGAAATGCTGAATGCCGAGATTGGTCTACAATACCTGACCTCCTTACGGAAAAATTGGTCACTGCTGACCTTTGCTTCTGTGGGCGTTTATTCCGATCTGGTCAAAATCAATGGGAAAGATGTGCTGGGGCAGGGAGGAGCCTTATTTATCAAACGCTTCAGACCCAATCTGGCCTTTGGTTTCGGACCGGTATTGAGCAACAGCTTTGGTGTGCCGATGGTACTGCCGGGATTGTATTTTGACTGGAAGACCAACGGGAAAGTGAAATTTAACATCAACTTTCCGCAGGGACTGGCTGCGGCTTATCAGGTCAGCAGCTTTATGGATCTGCGGGCGGTGGTCAACCTCGATGGGATGACTGCCGAACGGGAAAGGAACGGCAAGTCCACCCTTAGTGGGTTTATGTTGCTGACGGCAGGGCTGCAGCCGCAGTTTAACCTCGGCAAGAGCCTGAAAGTACAGCTGACCGGAGGCAGTACCCTCGCCCGTATGTATGTCGAAAATGACCGCTCCCTGAAGAATATCTTTAAGGATAAGAAACAGGAGGACCCGCGATTTTCACCGACGTTTTATACTTCGGTAGCATTGAAATGGAATATGCCGTACTAACGGCTGAGGAGCTTCTTGAAAACCACATTCTGAAGGAGCTCCTCTCTTTTGGTCCTCGAGATCGGTAACTCCTGCTCCCCAATATAGACCCTGCCACCCGAAATCATGTCGATATGGTTGACATTGACCAGGAAAGATTTGTGGATACGGAAAAAATGGCTGCCCGGCAGCGCTTCTTCCAATGCCAGCATTGTCTGATGGATCGTGACGGTCCGTTCTCTAAAATGAAGTTTGGTGTAATTCTGCATGCTTTCGGCATAGCGTATATCCGTCCAGGAGATCTTGACAAAGGCATCACCCTGCCGCACAAAGAGCATGTTGTCGTTGGGAGCAGGTTCCTGCAGCGATTTGCTCCGCTGTACAAATTGCTGATAGGCTTTGGTGGCAGCCTGAAAGAATCGCTGGAATACGATGGGTTTGAGGAGGTAGTCTACGGCCTGCAGACGGAAGCCCTCCAGGGCATATTCGGAATAGGCGGTAATGAAGATGCACATGGGCGGAGTATCGAGCGAGTCCAAAAAATCGATACCATTGAGGTAGGGCATATTAATGTCCAGAAACATCAGGTCAATATCTCCCTGCTGTAGTCTGGACGCTGCTGCAAGGGCCGACGGATATGTGGCCACAAGATCCAGAAAATCAACCTGATCGGTCATTTCAGCAATATGTTGCCGCAACATCGGTTCATCGTCCACGATGATGCATTTCATCTTTGTAGGTTCCATCATGACTTAACAGTTGAGATCGATGTTCAGCTCGACGCAAAACGTGTCGTCCCGCTTTTCGATCGTTAGGGTATAGTTATTTTCATATTGCAGCTCGAGTCGCCTTTTGACATTTTCCAGTCCGATACCCGAGGGGCCTGAGGATACTTGTCGCGGATATTCGTGATAGCTGTTACTGATCCGGAAGTGGAAATGACCATCCTCTTCCACACAGTGGAGACTGATTTTCCCTTTTTGTTCGGGTAGACGGTCCACGTGCTTGAAGGCATTTTCAACAAAACAGATCAATAAAAGTGGTGTGATGTGCAGGTCTTCTGTGGATTGTGACCAGCGGCAGCTGACCTCCAGTTCATCCCCCCAGCGCATCTGCTCGATACTGATAAAATTCTGAAGGTATTGGAGCTCACGGCTCAGCAATACGAATGACTGGTTACATTCATAAAGCTGGTAGCGTAGAATGTCCGAGAACTTCAATAATAGATAGTCTGCCATGTCCACATTCTTTTTCATCAGGATATGAATATGGTTCAGCACATTGAACATAAAATGCGGATTGACCTGATCCTGCAGCAATTTGATCTGACTTTCCAAAAAATTCTGCTGCAGCTGATTGTGCGCATGTTGTATATTGGCGTGCTCCTGATAGAAGCGGATACCGCAGGCTGTACCGTTGATGAGTAAGGAAGAGGGGATCGCTTTATAACTCTGGACAAACAGGAGCGTCGACCGCTCTTCTCCAGACAGCTGTTGCGTATGGAGGATAAAGTGAGCATCTACCATACCGATTAGTAAAGCCAATAGCAGTACAAAGATGATGGCTTTGAAGACAAAGGTTTTCATCTGTTGTTTTTTTATTGCCTTTGGTAAGATACTGTCACTCAGGAACTGCGAAATGCAGATCGAACAGATCACCACTGCGGAGCTATGCAGCAGGGCATTGCCTGCGTCCATGTCCTGTCTCACCTGGATCCATACCGCAAACCACAGAACGAACCAGAAAAGCATCAGGAAGAGATTGCGATAGAGATAATTTTTTTTGAACATCATGTTTGAAAATAGTTCTACCATTTGGCCCCTTGTCAATGATTGGGCGAGAGCTGATCCAGCCAGTTGAACATGGAACAAAAATAGGTAAATTGTCTTGTGTCTCGTATACATTTTGATCCGATATAATTGTTCGGGATGAGCGGCTAGAGGGTATCCATCTCCAGTTGGACTGTCGTATGATCACCGGTGGACCCTGTGCTCAAAACATAATTGTCGGCATAATGCAGGTCCAGTCTTTTTTTTATTTGCTCCAGTCCTTCGGTCAGACCCTTTCGCCGGTTGGTGGATAGGTATGCTGTGTGGCTTATTGTAAATTGCAGACGCCCATTTGCTTGCTGACAAAACAGTTTGACGAAGGTGGGCTGGCCTACTTTGAGGGACAGGTGTTTAAAGATGTTTTCTGCCAGACATACCAAGACCATCGGCTTGATCCGCAATTCCGTGAGGCCATTTAGCCAATGGTAGTCCACTTCCAGTTCCCTGCCGCGCCGGATTTTTTCGATGGCAATAAAATCCTGTAAGTACTGCAGTTCGCGCAAAAGGGGAACATCGAAGTGGCTGCTTTCGTACAGCTGATAACGTAGCATATCCGAAAATTTTAACAGCAATGCATTGGCCTGTTCGCTATCCTCTTTGATCAATAGTCGAATGTGACCTAAGACAGTGAACATAAAGTGAGGATTGACCTGATCCTGTAGCGATTTGAGCTGATTTTCCAGAAATAGTTGCTGCAGCTGGCTGTGCTTCTGCTGTATGTAGGCATGTTCCTGATAGAAACGGATGCCACAGGCTGTTCCATTCATCAATAAGGACGAAATGATTGCTTTGAAAAACTGGGCGAACAGCATTCCCGGATGTTTCCGGATCATCACATACTGGACATGGAGAATAAAAAATAGATCCAGCGCGCTGATAAGAACGGCCAAAAGCAGGACAAAACCGGCTGCACGGAGAACAAAAGTCTGCATGTGCCTGGTCTTGATCGCCCGGGGCAGGACCTTGTCGTTTAAGATATGTGCTATGCCTATCGCTGCGAGCATGACAGTCGAGGTATATACAAACGCCCAGCGGGCACCCAGATCTTCCTTGACCTGAATCCAGACGACAAACCAGAGTGCTGCCCAGAAGATAAGCAGGAAAAAATGGCGGTGCAGGTAGCTATTTTTGAGCATGGATATAAAAAAGGCCTTTGAAGACCAGGTGGCTGGCCTTCAAAGGCGCCGTTTAAGGAGCTGTTAGAAGATAAAGTAACCTACGCCAATGGAAAATGCCTGCGGTTTGGATTTGAAGGATTTACTGAGATCTGAAAATCCACGCTCGTAACGCAAGTCAATGCTGAATCTATTGATATCAACGCCTAGACCGCCGGTAAACTGCAGGTTGGACTTGTCGAAATGCCTGATTCCCTCTTTGAGCGCTTTGAGCGGTGACAGATTGTCGTTTAAGGTATAGCTGTAAACAGCACCCCCAAAGACCCGAAGGTTCATGTCCTGCTGCTGCACGATCTTGTACCCGATCATCACGGGGATGTCGATTGCATTCCATTTAAGCTTGGACTCGGTCTGCCCCTGCGGTTTGAGTGCCGCTTTCCGCTTGCTGAATAGCGCTTCACCCTGAACGTAAGCTCGTCCGAAGTTGAGACGTGCCATACCGCCCACGTGCAGCCCCAGAGCGTACTTGTCGTCGAGATCTGCCAATTCGGTATTCAGCTTGTTGAGGCTGCTACCGCCTTTGATACCAATCTGAATAAAAGACTGCTCCTGTGCAAAGGCCATTTTGCTTAACATCATCGCGAAAAATAAAATACACGATAAAATTGTTTTTCTGTTCATAGTTATTGTTTTGATATGCTGCAAAAAAACAAAGCTTAGGAGGGATTGGGAAAAGTCTTTGACGAATGGCAGGCCTGCAGTGACGAAAGCAGATATGGGGATGATACCCAGCTGCGAGAGGTCGGCCCATTATGTCGATATCCGTTTAGTTTAAGTCGATATTGCATAATAATCCTGCGGCAATACTTTGTATTATTGGCCAAATTATAAACAGCAAATTGATGTCACAGACAAAAAAAAAAATGGATTTGGCAGATATCCCTCCTGTCATTTATGGTACAAGTAGTCTGGGGAACCTCTATAATGAAGTAGCACTGATGGACAAGGTGGCCATTGTACGTGAATGTATCCGTCATGCGAATGGACTGGCTGTTTTTGACAGCGCCGGAAAATACGGTGCGGGCCTGTCACTAGAGTCCCTCGGTGCCGCGCTCCGGCAATTGCAGGTCGATCCGGCTACCGTGTTGATCAGCAACAAGCTAGGCTGGTACAGGATTCCGTTGGAAACGGCCGAGCCGACCTTTGAGCCGGGGGTGTGGAAGGGGCTGCACTATGACGCCGAGCAGCGGATTGGCTACGACGGAATTCTGGAGTGTTTTCATCAGGGCAATGAGCTGCTGGGTGACTATGCCGCGCAGCTCGTCTCGGTGCATGATCCCGATGAATATCTGGCAAAGGCAATTAATCCATTGGATGAAAGACGCCGTTATCAGGATATTTTAGATGCGTACGTGGCACTGACCGAGCTGAAAGATCAGGGAAAGGTGATGGCTGTGGGTGTGGGGTCCAAAAGCTGGAAGGTGATCCGCCGCATTGCGCAGGATGTGAAATTGGACTGGGTGATGATCGCCAATAGCCTCACGGTGCATGACCATCCGACAGACCTGCTGGCATTTATCGCTGAGCTGGCACGCGCAAATGTTACCGTGATCAATTCGGCGGTATTCCATGGCGGCTTTTTGGTCGGCAGCGACCATTATAATTACCAGCTGGTAGATAGGGCAACGGAAGCGGGTAGGGCGCTTTATGCCTGGCGGGACAAATTCTGGCAGCTGTGCCGGGAATTTGGTCTCAAGCCTGCCGAGGCCTGTTTTGCCTACGGATTTGGAATTCAGGGTGTAAAAGCCGTCGCGCTCAACACGAGTAAAGCCGAAAAAGTCAAAGAGAATGTAGCAATGGCTACGCGCAAAATTCCCACTGCCTTCTGGGAAGAACTCCAACGGGCAGGCTTATTGTAAGGCGACGGCCATCGTTGACTATGTTGACAGCCGGCGCCTGTAATTGGTGGGCGTCTCCCCGGCTATTTTTTTAAAGAGCCTGTTGAAATAGGTGATATGCTCAAAACCCAATGCAAAGCTCAGTTGTTGTATACTGCAGTCATCGGCCAGCATCATCAGCTGAGCTTTTTCTATTTTTTTCTGGTTTATGTACTTTACGGGAGTAGTGTTCATCTGTTTTTTAAAAAGCCGGATCAGATGGTCTTTGGATAGAAAAACGTGACCGGCAAGCTGCTCAATGGAGATCGCGCGATGAATGTGCTCATCGATATAATCGATAACCCGCAGGAGCCGTTTGTCGACATCTGGTATGCCGTCCGTTGCACCGGCCAAAAAACGGCTCATCAGTATATGAATAATGGCCTGGTTCTCGACCTCCCGGGCAAAAGGTGAGGCCACCTGCAATGCGATATTTTTCATTAATCCCGCTGAATGATCGTAGCCCCTGGGGTCATACATCGGTAAAGCGCGGCTGGGGTTTAATACGTGGAGACGCCGGACGAGATCCGCTATGAGCTCATCTGCCTGAATTTCTTTTGGAAAGGTATAGCGGTCAAAAATACTGGACCGTATTGCTGGATTTTCATAGATATGGATATAATAGAGCGAAAATAAGCCATTACAGGAATAGCTATGCTGTACATGCGCAGGGGTAAGATAAAGATATCCGGGGCGGAGCGTGATCTGCTCCTTATCTAATAAAATGGATGCTTGCCCCTCCCTGACATAGTGTATCCGCGCAAAAGGGCTTCTGATATCTTTAAAATTCCAGTCGGCATTGTGCTGCGCATAACCCACATTTAAGAGGCTGAAATCAAGTTTATTTTTTGGATTGCTGCTC
Source organism: Sphingobacterium thalpophilum (assembly GCF_901482695.1). Lineage (NCBI taxonomy): Bacteria > Pseudomonadati > Bacteroidota > Sphingobacteriia > Sphingobacteriales > Sphingobacteriaceae > Sphingobacterium > Sphingobacterium thalpophilum. Next base: position 5,929,072 of record NZ_LR590484.1, on the reverse strand, counting down.
ATTGGTCTTCCAGGTCTTGTGACACAGAATACAATAATAAGGAAAAAGTCGATAATGTATTCACTTAGGCTCTCATGGTATTGGAAAAATAATCGTAATTAGTTTTGTTGAGGTTGAACTATTTTGGTTTTTGTCCGCTTGCCAAAGCCTAAAAATATTACTGGTGAATTCTACTATCGATATTGTGCAATTTCTGATCGATAATGTGAATGCCATTTTAAAGGAATGCTGTTACATTTGTATAACGTAATCAAAACAAATTATAAACTGGATGGCAACGGGTGAGTCTCCTGCCCACGGACATCCTTACCTAAAATACATGATGATGAATAGAAGATCTGCAATTAAGCTTATTGGTACTGCAATTCCAACGTTATTTCTCAGCCGTTTTACTTCGGCATATACGTATTTGGGCAAAGTTCCTTTTGACCCCAATTGGCGCTCGCTGGAAAGATACTCGGTACCCAGGTGGTTTCGTGATGCGAAATTTGGAATATGGGCACATTGGGGGCCGCAATGTCAGCCTGAATATGGGGACTGGTATGCGCGGGGAATGTATCAGGAGGGGTCTGATCAATACCTTTATCATGTGAAAAAATATGGTCATCCTTCCGTTTTTGGATTTAAGGATGTGATTCACGAGTGGAAAGCTGAAAAATGGGATCCGGAGGCATTAATGGATCTGTATCAAGCTGCGGGCGCCCAGTATTTCATGGCATTGGCCAATCACCACGATAATCTGGATCTCTTTCACAGTAGCCATCACCGTTGGAACAGTGTCAACGTAGGGCCCAAAAAAGATATCGTGAGGGGCTGGGAACAGGCAGCAAAAAAACGAGGTCTCAAGTTTGGTGTAAGCGTACATGCTGCGCATGCCTGGACCTGGTATGAAACGGCACAGCGGGCGGACAAGCAGGGAAACTATGCTGGTGTAGCCTACGATGGTAAACTTCGCAAAGAAGACGGTAAAGGAAAATGGTGGGCAGGCTATGATCCACAGGAGCTGTACGCGCAGGATCACGCTCCGAGCCTGGACAGTACGGATGATCACACGATCCATCGGCAGTGGCACTGGGATGTTGCATCTGGGGTCAGTATACCTACGGACGCGTATTGCACCAACTTCAAAGCGCGAACACTCGAACTGATGGACAATTACCGTCCGGATATGGTGTATTTTGATGATACGGTGCTGCCACTCTGGCCGATAAGCAATGTGGGGCTGGAAATAGCGGCGCAGTATTACAACAAAAGCATGCAAGCCAATAAGGGAAAGGTGGAAGTGGTGATCAACGGGAAGATTCTGGACGAACAGCAGCGCAAATGCCTGGTCTGGGATATTGAACGCGGACAAAGCAACAGCATTGAGCCGCAGCCATGGCAGACCTGTACCTGCATCGGCTCCTGGCATTATGACCGACGAATTTACGATAATAACAGCTACAAATCCGCGAAAACAGTGATCCATATGTTGATCGATGTGGTCAGCAAAAACGGAAATCTACTCCTCAGTGTACCGCTCCGTGGTGACGGCTCTATCGATGACAAAGCCAAGGCGGTGGTGCAGAGTATAGGCGACTGGATGAGCCGGTACAGTGAAGCCATTTTGGGCAGCAGGCCATGGCATATCTTTGGAGAGGGACCTGCATTGGAGGATGCGCCCGCGCTTAATGTACAGGGGTTTAATGAAGGAAAGGGAAAAGCTTTGACGGGGGAAGATCTTCGCTTTACCACCAAAGGAAATATATTGTATGTATTTATCATGGGCAGACCGGAGAAAAATTTGCTGACAATCAAGTCACTGGGGAAGGGGGCGCCCAATACGAAGGCAGTCCGCACTGTGCAGGCATTAGGCTATACGCATAGGTTGACATATAGGCAGCTGACTGATGTGCTAGAAATTGAGCTTCCAGATGGCCTGATCCAAAATGAAATAGCCACGGTCTTAAAAATTAGCTGAGCTGCCTTTGTACGCCAGGCCAGATGCTAAGGCGAAAGTGCCTGCGCGGCTGCCTGAGCACAAAAACGGTAAAAAAATAAAATAATCAAAACTAATTTGTGTTACCATTGTTCTTAAAGCGAAGATTCATAAGGATAGGTATACTTAAATTATAGGGATTGATTTTGTAAGGCTAGGTCGACAATGACTTAGCCTTTTTTATGTCGTTAACGGGCCGGCCGTAAGTTGGACAAAAAGTTTTTCACGACATCTCGTGGGATAGCGAGACAGGCCGTATGGCTATAGCGCGCGATATTGATCCCAATAAATTCACCCTTGCTGTCGATAACAGGACTTCCACACTCTTGGGCATGGATGCGGGAATCATGGATAAATACACTTGGAAACGTGTCCCTTCGGTCCGATTTTCCGCCTGGGATATGATTCGCCGGATGTGGATTCTCCCGTACGGGCCATCTGGACAATACGATACCGGCGTCCAGTATGGCTGTATCCCTGCGATACTGCACAGTCAGGCGGTCACCAGCCGAATACTGCCGCATAGCAGCGTTAATTTTAAGGGCGCTGGATACATCATGTCCATTGATCGCGAGAATGCGGTCTCCGGACCGCAGCCCGGCACGATATGCGGCCCCCATACTGTCTACTTTGGTCAATGTCGGCAGTCCTTCAATTTCCCGCATCTGGGCATCAAAACTTCCCGGTACTGGGATACGCGGAAATGCCTGGGGCATCATACCGAGGACCCCCTGCTTGCTCGTATTGCCGTCCAATAGTGACCACAGCCCAATACCCAACAATGAATCGGGGAGGGGACGGGTTGCCAGAGTTGTGATGGGGGTCGCCCGCTTCAGTTCTTTTGGTGTGGCCAAGGCGACAAGGTCCGTAGTTTCGTCGCGTAGAAGTACTGTTAAGGGATGGCTTTGCCCTCCGGTCATCAGCACCGGATGATCGGCTACCATACTGCTCTTGGAAAGGATGACTGTACCTTTGTTGGATAAGGTGAATGCCGTTCCGAGTACTTGTAAACGATCGCCGTCCAGCATACTGCTGACCGGAAAAACCTGCAGATTTGTCTTGGGTAATTTTGCCGGCCGGTCGGCACTTTGTGTTGCAAGCCGTTCTTTTTGTGGATCGGTGCCGATAGGGTCGGTCGAGCTGGGGTACCTGCCAATAGCCACGGGCTGCGTGAGGCTGCTCCAGTACTTTCGGTAACTGTCGACGGGGACTTCATAATTGATTCCTTCGGCAGCGTCAATACGACTGTGCAGGCCGATCACACGACCCAGCAGGTCAAAAAGCGGGCCGCCCGAATCTCCGGGCTCCATGATGCAGCTGCTCCACATAAGCCCGTAATCATCCTGTTGTCTGAGAATATGTCCAGCGCGCAAAAAGGGCCTATTGAAGGGCAGTGTCTCGGGGTAGGAGAGACCAAAACAAGCTTGCTGTATTACGGTCGATGAAGACCAGCCCATCTCGGCAAAGGGCCATGGCCCTTCGCCCTGCATCTTCATCAGTGCAATATCGGGCAAGTTGCTCTGTTGGTCAACAACCAGCCGACCCAGTGCCTTTGCAGTACCTTTCCGTCCGTCGGCAAAGATAACCTGATAATGATGCCCGGGCGTGGTGGAATGTGCCACTGTCAGTATAAATCCATCGGCACTCACCACCACCCCGCTGAAAGGGGCGCTGTTCTGCTGTCTGCTCAGGCTGTCGATGCCATACATCTTGATGGATGCCGACAATGCGCGATTGACGATGGAACTGGGGATAGGGCGCTGCGCGACTTTATTGGTTTGCGCAAGGCAGTGGATCAGACCGCTGCAGATCAATAGGGCGGCCCCAATGATCCGACAAAAGGCAAATGGATTGTTAAAGCGTGAGGTAGGCATAGGTTTCATATACATTTCTCAGGTTGATTGTTGGAATAGGCTGACGACCAAGCCAGCATTCAAAGTTAATGGATTGATGCGCACAAAATCAAGGAACCGATCAAGTTCAGAATAAATTATGGTGGCAACGCATCTTCAGACTGATGGACAGAAAAATTTATGGTATAACCTGGCCGGCAAAGGATAACGTATCGCATGATGTGGGCACCGTGGATAGGAAGTATTCATTCTTTTTAGTTATCTTTAACCGCTGGAACATCAACCTGGGCTAAACGGATCTATTTATGGACTATACGAGCGAAAAAAAGCTGCTTGAGGACTTTCGGAACGGAGAGGAGCAGGCCTGCGCGCATGTATATAATCGTTATTTTGCCCGTATTTGTCTTTATGCTGCCAGCTTTGTCAACGAAACCAGGGAAGCGGAAGATATCGCTGAGGAAGGTTTTATCCGTTTGTGGCAGGGAAAACGTGATTTTGAAAGCTTACAGCATCTCAGGGCAGCCCTTTATCAGACGACACGTCGGGTAGGCCTCAACCACCAAACGGCCCGACAGCGACGGTCGGACCGGGTCGATGCGTATGTCTCGCAACAAGAGCAGGACCAAGGTTCACACCTACAGGAGATCGTCTATGCTGAGACGATGGCCGAACTCTACCGTGCTATCCAGAACTTGCCTCCCAAAGCCCGTGAGATTGTCCGGCTGACGTATCTGGAGGGGCATAGCAATCAGGAAGTAGCCGAATTGTTGCAGATTAGTATACAGACCGTCAAAAACCAAAAGTTGCGTGCTCTAAGCCTGTTGCGGCAGCAGTTGAGCAGCGATTCTTTCCGTTATCTTCTCTCACTAATCGTTTTATTTGGAAAAATTTAATCTTTTTTTTGGGGAGCTTTGGTACTTTTTGGAATCGGCGCGGTATCTATAGTTGAAATAGCGTAAAATGGACCCCTTAGAAGAAGAAAAACTCATCCGTATCAGTACGTTGATCCTCCGGCAGCTGCAAGGCAGGTTAAGTGTTGAAGACCAGGCTGTTCTGGACTGCTGGCTCGACGAATCGGCAGAAAACAGGGCGATCTACGTGCGTTGTCTGGAAGGCCAGGTGCAGCGTGATGCTTACATCCGTCTTGAGCACTTTGAAAATCGCCGTGATTTTGAGTCGGTTAAACATAAGTTTAGGTTCAGAAGGGTAAGTCCAAAAACTCCTGTTCTAAAAAAACTATGGCCCTATGTCGCTGCCGCCTGTGTCCTTGTTGCGATCGTGGGTGTCTGGTATCAGCAGAGGGCCAGGTATTCTGTGGGAGATGTACAGCATACGGCGATCACCGACAGACTGCCTGCCTCCAATCGGGCCGTCATCACACTCTCGGATGGCCGCCAATACACACTCAACCAGCAGGAAAACCAGGTGGTGATTGACGGTAACGGAATACGTTACGATGATGGCCGCCAGGTTGCTTCGATTGATGCAGCGGTGTCGGCCAAGATCGAAACTCCCCGCGGGGGGACCTATGATGTGACATTGCCCGATGGCACACTGGTCAAACTCAACGCGGGTACTTTACTTACTTATCCCACCGTTTTTGCCAAAGACAGACGGGAAGTCAATTTGACCGGGGAGGCTTATTTTGAAGTGGCCAAACGTCAGGGGCAGCCCTTTGTCGTGACCACCAAAAACCAGCAGGTCGCGGTGCTGGGAACGCATTTTAATGTGCGTGCTTATCCGGATGCGACCGTAACCAAAACAACCTTGCTGGAAGGAAAGGTACGCGTGAAGGAAATGCTGAAAGGCAGGGAGCTATTGTTGTCTCCGGGAGATCAGGCCGTCAGGAAGGGGACAGAACTATCCCGGCGTGCTGTCGATGTACAGCAGGAACTCGCCTGGGTATATGGCAGATTTAATTTTGATGGCAAGTCCCTGCGGGAAGTGATGGATGAACTATCGCGCTGGTATGCGGTGGATGTGGTCTATAAGGGGGAAATACCAGATGTATCGTTTTTTGGCGGTACATTCCGTACGAGTAGACTGTCCAGTATCCTGAAGATTTTAAAAGACCAGGACTTGTCCTACCAGCTGACGGACGACGGAAAACTCATTATCGAAAAAAGTGATCCCAAAGGACAGAAAGGAGGACTGTAGTATAGGAAATAAAGCATAAACATCTTACTTATGAACTAATATATCGGACCATAGGTCCAGCAGACTAACCTAACTTAACGTACTAGAAATTAATGAAACGAAGTTGTTTTTCACGAGCGACCGGGCCTTTATTATGGTTAATTTTTGCTGTCTTCATACAGCTTAGCCTAAGGGCCAATGCGCAAACCGTAACCTATTCGGGCAATCAGGTGCCCCTGATGGATGTGCTGCAGGCAGTTAAACGTCAGACGAATTATGAAGTACTTGGAGCAAAGAAAATGTTAGAGGCGGCAAAGCCGGTTACGATCAAGGCGGATAAGATGCCGCTGAAATTATTTCTCGATAGAATTTTGAGTACCCAGGCGATCGGGTATACTATTGAGTCCAAAACGATCTTTCTGGAACGAAAGTCGCCAGCCCGCCGGCAGGAACAGCAAGTGGATCGCGCAGTAGAAAAGTCATCACAGACGCAGATCCGGGGTCAGATATTGGGCAGGGATCGCCAGCCGCTCGCAGGAGCAACCATTTCGCAGTCGGGCAACACCATCGCCGTGGCTGACCGCGAGGGGCGATTTGTGGTAGCGGCATCCATGCAACCGCTTACGGTGCGGATGGTGGGCTATAAACACTTGGTTATCAATCTGACCGACAACAGGACAGAATATACGGTTCAACTGGAAGAGGAACCCAATGCTTTGGACCAGGTCGTCGTGACAGGCTATCAAACCCTTAAGAAAGACTCCTACACCGGAACCGCCATCACCAAGAGTGGAGAAGAGCTGCGGCAGGTCAACCCGCAAAATGTGCTACAGGCCATGCAGGTGTTTGATCCTTCATTTAAATTACTGGACAACAATCTCGCTGGATCCAATCCCAATGCGTTGCCAAATATTAACGTGCGTGGTTCATCTTCGTTACCGACCGGCAATAACGAGGTGTTGCGTAGGGATAATATCACGACGACGATCAACATGCCTGCTTTTATATTAAATGGTTTTGAAGTCAGCGTACAAAAGGTGCTCGACCTGGATATGACGCGTATTGAGAGCGTCACGATCCTGAAGGACGCGGCCGCAACAGCAATCTACGGTTCCCGCGCTGCCAATGGGGTGATGGTGATCACCACCAAAATGCCTAAAGATGGCAGGTTGCAGCTCACCTATACCCATGAGAGTAATGTCAATATACCGGATCTGACGGGCTATGACGTGCTGAATGCCAAGGACAAACTGGCCTATGAAAAGCTGGCAGGCCTGTATGACGGTACCCTCCAGCGCCAGCCTCAGGATGCGCTGGACGAGTTATACTACCAAAAATTGGCGAATGTGCTGGGCGGAGTGGATACTTATTGGCTATCACAACCAGTACGTACTGCCGTGGGACAGAAGCATGGGCTCTATCTGGAAGGTGGCTCGGAGAGCTTTCGGTACGGTGTAGACATGCGTTACCAGACACGGCCCGGTGTCATGAAAGGATCTGGAAGAAACCAATATTCGGGGGGACTCAACTTTGCCTATAATCTCAAGAATAAATTCAGGTTTCAGAACGAGCTTTCGGTAACCATCGTGGACGGTACGGAATCCCCATACGGAAATTTTGCGGATTATGTGCGGATGAATCCCTACTATCGGATGACGGATGACAATGGCAATATAACGCAGGAAGCGGATGTCTGGACAAGGGTAGCAAACTCGGGTAGTGCACAGCGCGAATATGTGCTCAATCCGCTGTACAATGCAACCTTAAATAGCTTCCACAAACTGGGATATACCGAGCTGCTCAATAACTTCTCGGGAGATTTTGACCTGGGGCAGGGACTTCGGCTGCGGGGGCAGGTCAGCTTGTTAAAAAGGCTCAATAGCAACGACGACTTTCGCTCGCCTCTGGCCAATGAATTTTATTTTTACCCGACTTCGCAAACAGACGAAAAGGGCAGTTATACCAGCTATACGAATAATGAACTGTACTGGGATGCCAATATCCGGCTCAACTGGATGCGTAATATCGAAAAACACAGCTTTAATGTCGTCGGCGGGACCAACATACGGACGGAGAGCTATGATGAGCGTTCGTTTAAAGCGATTGGTTTTCCGAATGACCGGTTTACAAGCGTGGGATTTGCCAAGGGCTATGCCGAAAATGCCAGTCCTTCCAGCAGCCTGGGCGCCTCCCGATTGTTCGGGGCTTTCCTGAGTGCCAATTACTCGTACGACAACCGCTACCTGATGGACGCTACGCTGCGCATCGATGGCTCATCCAAATTTGGCGCCAATAAACGTACGGCGCCTTTTTGGTCCACTGGGATCGGCTGGAATATGCACAAAGAAAGCTGGTTTGACAACGGGACGATCAGCCAGCTGCGCCTGCGCGCCACTATCGGTCTCACGGGCTCAGTGCAGTTTGACCCGTATATGTCCAGGACGACATACAATTATGATAAAAGCAATTGGTATTCGTCAGGCCTGGGCAGCATCGTCCGCAATTATGGAAACGAAAACCTGACCTGGCAGAAGACGCAGAGTACCGACATCGGTGTGGATCTCGGCCTTTGGCAGGACCGGCTAACCATTTCGCCGCGCTATTATCATAAATTGACACGGGATATCCTGGCCGACATCAATCTGGCGCCCTCCACCGGATTTAGTTCCTATAAAGAGAATCTAGGCGACCTGGAGAATAAAGGCCTTGAGCTCAATGCAAACTGGGTGGCGGTTAAAAATGAAAAATGGACGCTTAGCCTGCTGGCGAATCTGGTACGCAACCAGAATAAAATCGTCCGGATCTCCAATGCACTCAAAAGCTACAATGAACGGGTAGACGAAGCCCAGCAGGGTAGTGACTTAATGGGGGTTCCGCTGCTGCGTTATAAGGAGGGCCAATCGCTTGATGCCATATATGCGGTGCCTTCCCTGGGGATCGATCCAGAAAATGGCAGGGAAGTGTTTCTAAAAAGAGATGGTACGCTTTCCTATGAATGGGATGCCCGCGACATCGACGTGGTGGCGGTGGCGACACCAAAAATGGAGGGCTCGTTTGGCGGTACGTTACGCTATAAACAGTTTATGCTCGTGGCTTATTTTCAGACCCGAATAGGTGGCAAGACCTATAATCAAACCTTAGTGGACAGAGTCGAAAACGCAGATCCGCGCTATAATGTAGACCGGCGCGTACTGGAGGACAAATGGAAACAGCCTGGGGATGTGACCTTTTATAAAAGCATTCAGGATCTGGGCCAGACAAGGGTGTCAAGCAGGTTTATTATGCCAGATAATCTGTTTACCCTGCAGTCGCTCAATGTTTCCTATGATGCCAACAAGGAGTTTTCGAAAAAACTACATCTCTCGAGCCTGCGCATGGGGCTGATCGCAAACGACATCTTCCGCTGGTCTTCGGTGAAAGTAGAACGGGGCATCACTTACCCGTTTGCCCGCAGTGTAACTTTCACCCTGCAAGCAGGATTATAAAATACTGTACATATGAAAAAGACAAATTTACTCTTTATTATACTCTTGCCGTTGATCATGCTTTCTTGTTCCAAATGGCTTGATATACAGCCTGAAAGCGAGATCGATAGGTCGGTACTCTTTTCGACGGAAGATGGCTTCAAGGAAGCGCTGATCGGGATTTACACGCGTTGCGCGAAGGACGACCTTTACGGTAAGGAACTGACCATCGGGACGCCGGAGGTACTGGCCCAGAACTATGCGATGACCAGCAACGATGCGCTGCGTTATCAGCAGACCCTGCTGTTTAAATATACCGACGGTAACTTTATCACGCGGAAAGATAATATCTGGAAGGGGCTCTACAACGGAATTGTCAATGCCAATTTGATCCTGGCTGAGATTGACGGAAGAAAACAGCTGTTCAGGGCAAACAATTATGCATTGATCAAGGGTGAGGCTCTGGCTTTGCGTGCTTATTTGCATTTTGATGCACTGCGGCTCTTTGGCCCCGCTCCGGCAGTCAATGCAAAGGCAGAGGCGATACCGTATGTCACGTCTTATTCGAACAAAACGACCAAGTTGTCGACAGTGTCGCAGGTACTGGATTCGGTGGTCCGTGACCTGGAGCAGGCGAAAGAATTGCTCACGGTGGACCCGATCCGTCTAAAATCCTATATCATTGGATATCCGACCGTGGATGATACCTTGAAAAATTCGGAACTTCATGACAAGAGCCTTTTTTTGCAGAACAGGCGGCATAGACTCAACTATTATGCAGTATGTGGTCTACTGGCCCGCACCTACCTATATAGCGGCGACAAGGCAAAAGCCCTGGCCAATGCCCGGGAGGTTATTGATGCCAATAAGTTTCCCTGGACCAATGCTACCGACTTCCTGGCGGTGGATGCCAATAAAAAGGATCGTATCCTGTATAAAGAACTATTGTTTGCCTGGTACATTCCGGCCATGAACAACACCTATAATAACGAGTGGTTTTTGGAAAGCAATAGCGCGATGTATCTAGATCAGGATGAAGCGCAGGCCATTTACGAAGTGGCGGGAGCAGGTGGGGGAGATATGCGCTATACCCAGTGGTTCGGTAGCGTCAGTGTGGGGAACTCCTATATTTCGACCATACTCAAATATCGACGTAACACGCTGGGGGATAGTTTCGCTGCCAATTTGCACTATCTGGTAGCTCCCGCAATCCGGCTGAGCGAAATCTATTATATCGCTGCGGAATGCAGCTACCAAAGCGGGCCAGCGCAGGCGGCAGCTTATTTGGACCAGGTGCGTGAACATCGTGGAATCGGACAGAAGGTGGATATTTCGACAGCTGCAAAGCTGCAGAGCGAACTCCTGAAGGAATACAGAAAAGAGATGTATGCTGAGGGGCAGCTCTTTTATGCCTATAAACGGCTGAATGCGCCGATCACTGGGCAGCAGGGCACGAGCATCCCAGCCAGCCAGCAAATCTATGTCTGGCCTTTGCCCGACGACGAGATAATTTATGGACAACGCTAAATAGTGACCACATGAAAAAGAATACATTTATAGGCCTGATACTGCCACTGCTGTTGCTGTGCGCCTGTAAAAAGGCAAGCTTGACCACCTATGACAGGAACGCAAATATTTATTTTGACCTTACTGGGGCTGAGCGCGATAGTATGGTGTACACTTTTGCATATGATATGACAAAGGCTGTAGACACGATTTTGATCCCAGTGAAAGTCATGGGGTACCGCGGGCAGTTGCTACGCCACTATAGCGCGTTTGTCGAGAAAGATTCTTCGACGGCACGCAGCAATGTACATTATGATGAACTGAAGCCGGAATATCCCATTGAGGCAGAGGCCGGCCATGCCTTCCTGCCGTTGATCGTCCATAATATCAGTGAGCTGGAAAAGCAGTCGGTATCGCTGATCGTCAAGCTTCGCGCTTCCGATGATTTTGGTGTCGAAAACCCACAGCTGGTACGGGCGCGGATCATCATTTCGGCACAACTGGAACAGCCGGCATGGTGGACCATGTGGCTTGACAATTATTCCAGGGTGAAGCATCAGCTGTTTTTGATTGTCACGGAACAGCGTTCGCTTTCCATGGTGGGACTTGATGCGCCAAAAAACCTGTATTTTGCCAACCTACTGCTGATGATGCTCAACGATCCGTTTAAATGGGTAAAAGACCATCCAGAGAAAAATTATGTACTGCGCAGCAGCGACAACGGACAGACATACCTGTTTTACCATGTGGACAATCCCAACCGGACGATCTTATTGCGGAAAAATACTGCGTCAGGCAAGTACTACTTTATTGATGAAAATGGAAAGGAGGTACGCTAGATGAAGGGAATATATGCTATTTTTTGTGTATGGCTGGCTGTGTTGGCTGGCTGTTATGAGGACAAGGGCAATTATGTGATCGATATACCCGCTGCGCCGGTAGTGGCCGGTTTGGATACCTTATATGAGGCATCCGTAGGTGACAGCCTGATCATTGCCCCCAGAATCACGGGCATCGATCCAGCTAGCCTGCAATGCCATTGGCGTATCGATGTGCCTGAGGCGGTTGTGCCCGAAGCCAACCATTATGACGGTCCTGCCTTACGAATCGTATTTGGCCTGCAGGCCAAACGGTATACTGCCCGGCTTACTTTGACGAATACCGCCAACGGGATGAAGTATTTCTATAATTTCAAAATACAGGGAAAGACCGCATTTTCACAGGGATCGTTGGTGCTTTCGGTCCAGAACGGGGTCAGTATGCTCTCATTTATCAAACCCGACAATACCGTACAGCCGAATATTTATGAGGCTATCAACGGTGAACAATTGCCCGCAGAACCTTTACATATCCATTACTTAAAAAATCAGTATACAAGCAATACGCCTTTAGGATACTGGATCATTTCAAGGCAGGCGGGTGGACGGATCGATGTCAACGATCTGGTCAAAGAGACGCTTAAACCCGGCACCTTGCATGACAATTTCTTCCTGGCACCAAGCACGATCCAGGTGGGTAGTCTGCAGGCTCATCCCCAAGGTGTCCTTATGGGCGTGATCAATGGTAAATTTTATGGCGGTACGACCACCACATGGGATCAATCCAACACGTATGGGATGTTTGGAACCTATGCGGACGGCGACTATGAGCTGTCGCCCGAATTTGTGCTGACAGCGGTGGACGACAACTTTAGTGTGATTGCATTCGAGAAAAATAAAAAGCAATTTGTCCGCATCAATATCGATGGTAGCCCCATGTATTTTGGTACGCAATACAGTGCAGCACATACGGAGGTTTTTGACCCGCTCGATGTGGGAATGGAGCTCGTCAAAATGCTGCAGATCAACAATACGGATACCTACGCCTATGTCAGGGATACAGCGGGAAAAATTTATGAGCTGAAGTTCAACGCAAACTTTAATGGTCCGTTTTTGATTACGGCAGGGCACAAAAGGCCGTTTATACATCCGGAATGGATCAAGGAGGAGACCAGGATGCTGGCGGCCCGGAATGGCTATATCTATGTGGCCCATAGAAACCAAATATTTCGTTATAACCCTCTGAATCAGCAGGTCGACCTGCTGAAAACGGAGATGCAATCCGATATCAGTCTCTTAAAGCTGGAGGATGATCAAAATACGCTGATTGCAGGGACGGCCGGCTCCCTTTATTACCTGGCGATCCAGGTGGGCAAAAATGGGGAGCTCATCAAAAAAATTGACGGTATCCCGGGTAATCCTGTGGATATGACCTGGCGGAAATAAACCAAGACAGAAATCAAATTAAATAATTAAAGGACATGAACAATTTAAAAATAATGGCATGCGTGCTGGCTTTGCTGCCAGCTGTATCCTTTGGGCAGGAAAGTGGTTTTCAGATCAGCGGTACTGCACCGAAAGCCTTCAATGGAAAAAAGGTATATCTGGATTATACAAAAGACGGTTTTCCGGCATCTGACTCTGTTGCTATTGCCGATGGCAAATTTAGCTTTACAGGGGCAGTGGAAGAACCAACCTATTCACGTATGGTCTTTGATCCGGATGGAAAAGGCAAGATGCTTGCCCAGAATATCGGTGATCGTCTCTATTTCTATCTGGGCAATGAGCATTATACCATTGGAATCAGGGATTCGCTGAGAACGGCTTCCATAAAAGGATCGCCATTGCACAATGCTTATGTTGCTTATCTGAATGAAATTGGGGGCGGCTTTATGGATATCATCGATGCGGGTAACAAAGCTTTTGCTGCGGTAGACAAAGATGCTCCGGATGCGGAGGCGCAATACAAAGCGATCCATGAAAAATTTGAAGCAAAATTTGAGGATCGCCGTGTCAAAGAGCTGGCTTTTGCAAAAAACAATCCGAATTCGATCTTTGCGGTAGATGCCTTGATCGATGCAGCCAACAAGCGTAAGCTCAGCGAGATCGAGCCTGTGTTTCGGAAATTGTCCAAAGAGGTTCGTCAACTGAGCACTGCCCGTCAGTTGGAGGCACGCTTTCTTGCTGAGAAAAGTGTAAAAATTGGCAATAAGGCGCCTGATTTTTCTCAGCCTGATATCCGGGGGAAAATGGTTAAGGTGTCAGATTTTAAGGGACAATATGTGCTGATCGATTTTTGGGCGAGCTGGTGTAGCCCCTGCCGTGCCGAAAATCCGAATCTGCTGAAAGCGTACAACAAATATAAAAGCAAGGGGCTGGAAGTCCTGGCCGTATCGCTGGATGATACCAAGGGTAGGAGCGCTTGGTTAAAGGCCATCAAAGACGATGGTCTGCCCTGGATACATGTCGCCGACCTTAAAGGCTGGAGCAATGAGGCTGCCGTACTGTATGGCGTACGTGCGGTGCCGCAAAATTATCTTGTAGATCCGCAAGGGAATATTGTGGCTTTAAACTTAAGAGGTGAGACTCTGCATCAGGAGCTCGCGCGGATCTTTGGTAACTGATGTAAACAATACAGGACAACGATCGGTAGTGTAGGGTGAAAATGCGCTAATGATTCGTTATTTGTTAATGGGGTGTCCTTCGTGATCGGGCACCCCATCGTTGTTCTCTCTTCCGTTGCTCATACTTTTCGGATCCTATTCATCTTGAGCGCCAGTTTCATGAGGGTATTATTTCTTCAGGATTTTCAGCATCTGCCCGGCATAGTTTTTCCCGAGCTGCCGGTATCCTGCAGGACTGAAGTGCAATCCATCACCAATGCCACCGCATCCGGATGAGGAGACGATATGCGCTGTGGGTAAGGTACTGGGCAATGTTCGGATTATGCTGTTCATACTAGCACATTTGCCGCCTTCTTCAGCAGAGAGAAGTTCTCCAGCTAGGAGGGGAACGTTCTCCGCTCTTAAATTGAGGTCCTTCAATAGCTGCTGGTATACTTTTTTTACCTTCCGTGGCCAGTCGAGATCTCCGGTATTGGATTCGCCCTGATGGAGCAAAATCCCTTTGATCACGCCTTTCTGCTGCGCAATCCGAGCCAATTCTACCAGCTTTTTGTAGGGATCGTTATCATAAGCGGCGAGCATGGATTTCATCCAGTCGGGAGCCCGCTGCACATAACGTTGGGTGCTATCCTGATCAAACAACTGGATATGGCAGCCTCCAACCGCGATATTGAGTATGCCGACTTCGATATCGGCAGGCAGGTTTTCGACCAGCGTCCTCCCAAAGTAGTCTGCCGGCGTAAGGCCCGTTTGGCACCGGGTGATCGGAGGCTGAGCTGGGTACCATTCACCAGCACGGCGACCCGACTCTGGACAATCCACAGCCTGTAAGGCATAGAAGCGTTCGACGGCCGAGGTATCTTGTGGCTCAAAACGGCCATGGCCTTCCATGTTGGACTGACCAAAGCATAGGTAAATATGAAAATCTTTATTTTGCGCCGTTGCAGCTGCCGCCGACAGGTTAACCATCACGGCAAAGATCAGAAGTCGTATCAGATGTTTATATTGCATAGTCATAATATACAAAGTATTTCGCGATAGGTGGGACCTACCGCGAAAAAAATGTAAGGGAATTGGGGAAAAAGTTAAATATCATTTTGTCTGCTGCATGTAGCATACAGCCTTAGTTCATCGCTAAAAATTTGAATTTGAACAACTGACAGGATGTACCATAATAATCCCAGAGATGCAGGGCCGAATTGCCGTCCATCACACAGTTGGGCACATCCCAGCCACGGGTAGCATCGACCTTGGACAGGATTTTATAGTAGCCATTGGCTACTGGTATCACCTGCCAGGCCTGAGCATCGTTGCTATAATTCTGCCAAAGACGGATTGCGGTACCCAAAGTATTGCTGCCGCTTTCCAGATCGATGCAACGGCCGGAGCTGCTGGCTTTGGACACAAAACGCCAGTAGCCATTGCCCGCATTGATGGCGACCCACTGCTGTGCTGTAGCGCCGTTTCTGGTCCATGGCCTGAGGACGGCGCCATTGGCGTCTTCACCGAATTTTAAATCCAGGACTTTGCTGGCGTCAGTCTGAAACTCGATCTCATAAATGCCATTGTTGACCAGTCCCGTGACGGTGCAGTTGGAAACGGGATAATTGGACGTGGCGTATTGCTGAAACCACTGTTTGACGGGTGCCGCACAGGCCTCCCAGTCGTTGTTGTAAGCCGTACCTGCATTCGGGTCGCCTTTATGGATCAGATTGTCCGGTGCGAGTACATTCCAGCTCACATTGCCGGATTGATCTACGATATATTTGAGGTTGGCCCCAAAACCATTGCCTCCAGCCGTACCTGTGTTGCCGATACCGAAGGTGCCGTACCCCTGTGGAGCCCAGTCGGTCTCGGTAATGGCTATAGGCGCAATATCGGCAATCGGTTTGACATTGGTATTCCAGGCATTCTGGAAGGACTGATAGTTGTTGACCCCACCCCAGTAGCCGGGATAGATATGGACCGCGTAGCCGATATTGCCGCCCGTGATCGGATGGTTGACATAGCCTTGGTAATGTGACTGCCATCCGGTACCCGGAACCCAGCAGACGTTATTTGCACCATTGTTACGGATGATATTGACCAACGGCTGAAAGAAATTTTTGAGTGCCGCAAAATGCTCGTTGCCCGTCGTGCCCCAGACACCATTGGTACCCAGTATTTCTACCGGTTCGTTAGCCAGTTCGAACATCACATTGTCGGCATTTTTCAGCCCGGGATGTTGTGATAAAAATGTCCATACGGTCTTAAGATAGCTGTGGTAAGCATCATTGACGGCGATGCGGTGTGGACATACACCGGGAGGCCTTAGGATAACGTACATACCCCGGCTGCGGGCGTGATTGATCAACGGAACAATGACCTGGTCGGTATAGGTAACCAGACGGTTGTAATTGAATCGTGATATGTCGTTTTCGGGAATCGGGGCCCCGGGATCATTGGTCCAGTAGGGGTCGATATGGAGACGGATATAGTTCAGGTACCAGCCGTCAGCGGCACTGCTAAGCTTGTCCATCACTGCTTTGTTGTAATTGAGTGCACCCTGTACATTGTAATTATCCCAGGTACAATAGCCCGAATTGGCTCCATATTGACAGCCATTGAACCAAGGACTGGGGGTAATGGCAACACCGTGCAGGACAACATTGTTGCCGCAGGGGTCTTTGAGGTGCTTGCCGCCCACATGCAGCGTCGGTGTAGGTCGGGGCCAGGTAGTCACTGCCTGGGCAGATACATTCGCTTTAAGGCTTTTGCTGGACTCTTCGGGTAATATCTTCTCGTCCAGTCTCGAGCAACCCAAGATCAAACTGAGCAAGAACACCAGTAGTAAGGTTGTTTTGTTTGTTCTCATAATTTATCATTTAATTTAGTGAATGGATTATTTTTTGTTCATCAATGCTTCGGCCATTCCTTGATAAGCAGGCTTGCGGACAAATGCTTCGGTCCATAGGCCAATTGGTTCACCGCGCCGCCAGAACGAATTGTCCTGATCAGGGCTGTCCAGCGGACTCCAAATGGTGATTCCGTATTGTTGTTTTTTTGGAATGAGCTCCAAGTATTTTTCAGCGACAAACTTATACAGCTCAGCTTGTTTCTGATACATTTCGGCCGTGGCATTGGCGGTCTTGATGCCGTTGCCGAGGCCAATATCCAGTTCCGAAACCTTGATCAGTTTGCCGGTGGCAGCCAATAGATTAAACATATGGATAATATTATCCTTGCTGGTGTGGATATCGATGTGCATCTGGGTGCCAATCCCATCGACTTTGGCGCCTTTACTTTCAATATAGTTAACATAGGCGATCAGGCCTTTACACTTGTCTCCACTACCTTCGAGTCCGTAATCGTTGATAAATAAGAGATCATCGGGATTTCCATATTTACGGGCCAGCTGAAAGGCTTTAACCGCATAATCCTTCCCCAGGTAATCCTGCCAGTAAAATTCATCGGCTGCTAACTCTGTTTTTCCGATACCCGTTTTTAAGGCATATTGATCGGGCCAGTCAGACATAGGTTCATTGACTACATCCCAAGCTTTAACGTACCCTTTGGTTTTGTCTAACATGCCTGCAATAAATGTGTCGAGGGCCTCGAGTAAAATAGCTTCTTTCTCGGCGGGTGTTTTTTCGATGATACGGTCTCCGGGGCTACCATATCCCTCACCGTCTGCGGATAGACCTCTGGTAGAATTGTTGCCCCATCCGGTCCATCCATCTGCATTGGTTTCAAAGTCACCGTTGGAAATAAGATTAACTGAACTTCCGGATTTTGTCAAGATCACTTTATCGATAAAAATAGTGCCATCATATTGCCCAAAGTTGATAATGAATCGATTGCGTTCTGCGGTGGCTGTTACTTTGAGCTCATAGGCTTGGTAATGGGTTGTCAAGGCGAGTGTGCCCATGTTATTCCCTGTATAATTACTGGAGGTCTGAAGGTCTATCCCGATATTTCCTGCCTTACTGCCACGGGCCATGATCTTAAGTATATATTCACTACCGACTTCGGTTGGTTTAATATCATATGCGGTCTGTGCTTCCCATGCATTCACTACCGAAGGGTTGCTCATCTTTAGTGCATGTCCGGCAAGGGCAGGCCCTCCGGGGCCGGGAATGACAATGGGTGCGATCAGCTTATTCAGGTAGGCAGCATTTTGTCCTGAATGCCAGCATAAGGTGTGGCCATAAATTGCCATATTGTTTTCCTTTGCGGCGGTAATCAATTGTTCGACACGTGCCAGGTTAAGCGTTCCATCTGCCGTCACAATAGCACTATGTTTCATTTCATAACCCATCACCATTTCGTCAAAATTACGGTTGGCGAGTCTGTACATTACCCCTTTGTTAAAATAGTCATTCATATTGAGTGCCACCCCGAGCTTAAACGCTGGATTTGCCTGTCGGTTCAAATAGCTTTTCAGTGGATGATAGGAATCGATATCCTCCTGCGCCAGCACTTGTGCAGGTTTCTCCACCATATATTCCAGGGGCTTGTACTTGGAACAGGAACTCCAGACGCTGCCGAATGAAAGCAGGATGGCAATCGTTTTATTCAATGGTTTCATCGTTGTTCTTTTTGGATACATACTACTTTTTGATTGGTGTAAACGTTTCCATTTTTACTCCTCTGTCGCGCATGACCAAGGTATCCCTGCTGGTGACGGTCATCTGGGGCATATTAATGGAATAAGATAAGTATAAGGCATCACGGTCGGCATTCCCCCAACTGTTCTTTTCTCCCCGCTTAACAAATCTGCCACTGCCGCTGGCGGTAATCCCCGAGCTTGCCGAGCTGATACTACAGTTGTTGTCATCGTCAAAGATCAACATCAGGTTGACGTTGAGGTCTACCTGATCTGTACCCTTAAAAGTCAATGGGAGAATCGATTTTTTGAGCGCTGCTGTACTGAGATTTTTTACTTCATCTTTTTCCACATAGGCTTGACGCCTGACAACGTTTTTTGTCAAGCTTCCATATCCTTCTTTGCCAGCGATCTGATCCGTACCGCGGCGCAGGTAATTGCCATGCCACGGATTGATATATTTGAGAGCATAAAAAATAAAATCCTTCGGTGTGACATCCCAGTCGGATGCAATTGCTCTATTGGGATTCGGCCAGGAAGTTCTACCGGAAAGGATGGAATCTGCATTGACGACCTTTGTCATCCTTAACGGCAAAACGTAATAAGTCTCGATAGATTTCGGGTCATCAAAAAATGCATCGGTCAGCTGAACCTCCACGCCACCCGTTAAGCTGCCTTTTGGAATGTTGATCTGATTGCTGCTAAGTTCATAATAGTGGCTGGGCAAAGCCGTGATCGCTGCTCCGTTTTTGTAGCTAAGGCCGCTTGTGAGGCTGTTGTCAACAACAAAGTCTATCCGTATGTTCTTTTCGTTGGCATATACGCCAGCTGTCGTTGCCATGACTTTGACTTTATGTTGATTGTCCAGGCTGTTGTCAAAGATATCTTCCCCCAGAGTGACTGTCCTGACAGGAGTCTGATAAGCGAAGTATACAGATTGAAATTCAAAGTCCGGGAACTCCCAGTCGTTATTTTTGCAGGACGCCAGACTTACCAAAGTCATCGCGTATAGTAGATTGATCTTTTTCATCGTCAAAAGTTTATTGTTAGTTCCATCCCATGTTTTGTGTCAGATTGCTGTATTTCAGTACTTCGCTGTAAGGAATGGGACCATGGTACATAAAGGGTTCATAAAGTCTATTTTCCACGGGGATCTCGGTATAGGTATTATTGCTGATACTGACTCCTTTTGCAGCAACATTGATATCCATTTTCCATCGGCGCAGATCCCAAAACCGAAATCCTTCAAAACAAAGCTCCAGCCGACGCTCGTTTTGGATGAGCTGCCGCATCTGATCCTTGTTGTTTTTTACCTGTTCCAGATAGGGGTCACCATTGGTCGTTCCTACACCTGCACGTTTCCGGATTGCTTTAATGATGTCATAAGCTGAGAAAGTAAAGGTCCCCATACCTGTAGGTCCCCAGGCTTCATTGGCGGCTTCGGCATAAGCTAAATAGATTTCTGTCATTCGTATACGAGCTGTGAAATGCATTTGCTGGGTAGAGGACGAAGGGTTTAAGTTGACGTCCTGGCGTAGCAGCTTTTTCAGGTAATAGCCAGTCCGGGTCGATGTTTCGACCTTATTCAACCCGTCGTTGGTGGGGCTATTTGCTGAACTGTTGATGACCGTATTGCTGACGCCCGCTGTAGCGCCGTTGACAATAATATAAGCTTTGAGCCTCGGATCTCTTTTGTCATAAGGATTTGTTTTGTTGTATCCCGAATTTGCATCACTGATCGGGTAGCCATTTTCCATCGGAAAGGCATCGACCAGATTTTGAGTTGGATTGAGTCGCCCATTGCCGAATAATGTGGGTGGAAAATGGTCTTGTTCCATGCTATTGCCATTACCTTTGTCTGTGCGCCATAATATCTCTGCGGGGTTTGCACCTGAAGCCAGACCGTCCACCATATCTTTATTGTACCAGGTAAATCCCTTCGGATCGATACCGCCGGGTCCTCCCTTGGCCTGAATGACTTGTCCTGCATAGGTTGCAGCTTGTTCCCAGGTCGTTCCACTACCCTCACTATATGCTGGGCTTGCAGCGAGCAGTGCTGCTCTGGCGCGAATGGCCTGTGCGATGCGCTTGGTCATCCGCAGTTTAAAATTGGATCCGAATACTCGGTTGTAATCATCTTTATTGATGGTTCCTGCATATTTCGCCGGAACCTGACTATCGGCACTGATATCTTCGTAATCCATCGGCAGGAGTTCTTCAGCTTTCTTGATGTCTTCATATAACTGTTGCATGCATGCTTCGAATGGTGCTCTGCTATGGTTAAAGTCTGAATTAACGTTTTCGGGTTCAAGGAGAATCGGTACGCCAAGAATTTCGCCGTTAACGCTCTTACCGGCATGCGATTGCAGTAGGTAGAACATGAATAGGGCCCGGAGACCATAGGCTTCACCTTTCATCCGGTCATTAAACAGGGCACTGATCTTGGGATCCAGCGCCCATTCCACTTTGTCGCTTAAGGATAAAAAGTTGTTTAGATATTGCATGGCTGCATAGCTATTGCGCCATTGGTCAAAAGGATTGTTTATGCTTGTCCATTGTCCGGTTGCTGATTTAAGGAAACTATTGTTCTTATCGTTGCTCACTGCATTGTCTGTGGCGACATCATCGAAGCTATAGCCGGGAACGCGGTTGTAGCCGTTTAACAGCAATCCTTGTGCATACAGGGGACGGCTATCGGCCGTCTCAATTTCAAGGTTATTTTCAAGTGCAGGCTCGAACATATCTTCACAGGATGAAAACAGCAGGCTGCTCATGATGGCTATGGTTAATATCTTTTTCATTATTCTTGTCTTAAATATGCATGATTAAAATAGCGCCTTCAGTCCCAGGTTGAAGAATCGCGTCTGTGGTGCCTGTCCGACATTTAACAGCATGGTTTCTTTTTCCTTGGCTATGGTCAGTAGGTTAGCTCCGTTGGCATATATTCCCAGTTCGTGTATAAACTTGGAATGGAACATACGTTTGGGGAAGTCATAAGATAGCTGCACTTTCGACAGGTTGATGCGATCGGTCTTATACAGCCAGAAATCTGA
The DNA here is from genome assembly GCF_901482695.1 of Sphingobacterium thalpophilum. NCBI lineage: Bacteria > Pseudomonadati > Bacteroidota > Sphingobacteriia > Sphingobacteriales > Sphingobacteriaceae > Sphingobacterium > Sphingobacterium thalpophilum. The sequence continues at coordinate 5,907,055 of NZ_LR590484.1, read as the reverse complement.
ACTGCGAAAATTATTGTCACTATTGAAAGTGGTGAGACGCGGATAAGTTGCGGTTTCCTTGGTTGACTCTGTCCAGCGATTACGTACCACGACCGAATATTTGTCCTCGCCGTCTACCCAAAAGTAGGAGCTGTTTTTGAGTGCTTTGGCACCAAATTGTCCCGTTGCTGCAGCAAACAGTGTGAAGTTGTTCCATTTGACTGTTAGATTGGCACCTAATGTAAGTGGAGCACCGGCAAATCCAGCTTTACCTAAATAAACTTCGTCGCGTGTATCAATGGTGCCGTCCCCATTCTGATCCTTATACTTGATATCACCAGGCTTGACTTCACCGAATGAGGAAAATGGAGAATTGTCAATATCGGTCTGGCTGCTATAAAAGCCTTCATGCTGTAATCCCCAGATGGCATCCAGCGGCTTGCCAGTTCTGTTTTGATAAGCATACTGATAGAGTTCGTCTCTTTTTGCTGCGTTTGTGGTATAGTACATTCCATTGAAGCCCAAGGACACATATGCCTGATTGATGTGTTTGTTCAGATTGATTCCAAAATCAACTCCTCGTCGCTCGTCATCGTTAAAATTCACATAAGGGAGATCCGAGTAAACCGGCCAATACGTCATAAAGTACATGGGGTATTGTGTTGAAGCCTGAACTAGGCCGCCACTCATCCGATTAAGAAAGTATGAGGTATTGAATGTAATCAGGTTGTTGAAGAGGCCCCCTTCAAGGTTGATGTTGAATTCCTTACGTTTTGGAAATTTCATGTTCGGATTGTCGCCTCTGCGCCGGTCGAAAGAGTGGACAAGCTGACCATCGTTCCAGCTATACCATGAGGCCTCGTTGTAGGTGTAATAGCCCTGATAGAGGTAATAGTCAGTAATGTCCAGATCGGTGTTTAATATACCTGCCGAAACGGAAAATCTTAGATCGTTGACCACTTTGCTGTCAGCCAGAAAATGTTCCTCTGACAGACGCCAGGCAAGTGCCAGGGTGGGAGATAGGGCTTGCCTATTGCCTTGCGGTAATTTTGCTGAATGACTGTAGGCGCTGCTGAAGTCAACATAATATTTACCAGAATAGTTGTAGCCTAACTGTAGTCCAAGATTGGCATTACTGGTCTTGTGGTAGTTACCGGACGTACCGATCTGGAATGCGTTGGCCAGGAGGATCGCTGAAAGATGGTGTTTGGCGTCGTAAGTACGCGTAAAGTTCAGGGAGCCATTGAGACCGATTGTCTGCCTGTAGTTGCTGCCGCTTATATTTTGCAGAGGTCACTTCGGAGGGTTTCCATTTTTACGGGCTGGATCCCTATCAGTACTACTCCGCGGGATACGCCTGCTATCTTTCTGATATAAGCTTGCAGCAGGATTCATGGGATGTCTGGGACAACCATATGCCGGTGACAAATCTAAAAAACGGTACTATTGTCGGATTTAAATATTTTGGATTTGGTGGCCTCGATCAGAATAAGTTTGGGTTGAAGGCATTTGAAGGTACCAGACCGGGAAATAATACAGCTTTTAATGTATTTATTACGCCCAAGTCCTCTCGAGCTTTTAAGATCAATGTGTGGCTTGACGGACCTTGGGACAATGATATCTGGAAAGGCAAGCAGATCGCGCAGATATCAGTTCCGGCAAATGCGAAGTCAGCCGTGACAAAGCTGACCGCTGACGTATCAAAATATGTTGATCACCTGGATCGCAAACATGCACTGTACCTAGTCGCAGAAGGTGCGGATGGTGAGGCATTGTTTGATTTTATTGGTCTTGGTTTTAGCTCAAAAGCGCATAAAATTGAGCGTCCAGTATCACCTACTGTGCATGTTACGGTCAATGGTCAAAGACTGGAACTTCCCTCTATTCCGGAGAGATCCACAGACAGCAATGGATTAATCGGCTATAATACCTACGAAGTCGCTTATTCTGTGGCGTCGGGCAGTGAAAATATTCCGGTAGTAAAAGCATCTTCGGATAATCCAGCGGTCAAGATCCGTGTTAAGCAGGCTGATTCGTTAAGTGGTCAAGCTTTGATAAATTGTACATACAACGGGCAGATGAAAAGCTATCGTGTGAAATTTAATCAGCGGTAAAGCAGGCTATGACGTCCAGGCAGCATAGTATGGAACTATACTGACAATTTTAGACAGATTACGGACGGCAAGTCAAGAACCCTTATTCAGCTACATGATTATGAATATTGTAAAAACAATTGGCGTGGCCCTGATGGCACTATGGGGTATACCACCTGTCCCTGCCGTTAGGCAGCAGGCGAAGCCTACTGCAGACTCGGTGCGGCTAAAGGATGCGTTCGAACATAAATTTTTTATCGGTACGGCGCTTAATCTGGAGCAGATATGGGAACGGAATAGCAAAGCGGTAGCTGTAGTCAAGAGACAATTCAACTCCATTGTGGCAGAAAACTGTATGAAAAGCATGTTTTTGCAACCTCGCGAAGGTGAGTTCTTCTTTCGGGATGCAGACCGTTTTGTTGCATTCGGCGAAAAATATAAAATGCAAATGATCGGTCATACCCTAATCTGGCATTCGCAAGCTCCGCAATGGTTTTTTGTTGACAAAAACGGAAAAGAGGTGTCGCGGGCGACGCTGATCGACCGCATGCGCAAACATATTCAGACCGTAGTGTCCCGATATAGGGGAAGGATATTCGGATGGGATGTCGTCAATGAGGCCATACTGGATAATGGTGATTGGCGAAAAAGTAAATTTTATGACATCATCGGTCCGGAATTTATTGAACTGGCCTTCAAATTTGCCCATGAAGCAGACCCGGAGGCAGAACTATATTACAACGATTATTCGACCGCCATTCCTGCAAAAAGGAAGGCAATAATGGCGCTGGTACAACGGGTGAAGGCTACCGGAGTGCCAGTGCATGCCGTGGGTATGCAGGAGCATAATGGCCTGTACAGCCCCGCACTGGAAGAAGTGGAGAAGACGATATTGGGTTTCGCCAGTTTGGGTGTACAGGTGATGGTGACCGAGATGGATATCTCGGTACTGCCACATGTGCGTCCGGAAATGGGGGCAGAAGTTGGCGAACGTCATGCCTACAGTAAAAAGATGAATCCATATGACAAAGGCTTGCCTGCCAGTAAAATGGCTGAGCTTGGGAGGAGATATACAGATTTCTTTAAGTTGTACCTCAAACATCAGGACAAGATCTCACGGGTGACACTGTGGGGCGTTGCTGACGGCGACTCGTGGAAAAATGACTGGCCGATTGTAGGTCGTAAGGACTATCCCTTGCTATTTGACCGCGACTATCAGCCCAAATCTTTTGTCAGGGATATCATCCGTGTGGCACAGCAGGCACAAAAAATGGAAAAAGTGGGGAAGAGCAGGTATCTGTATCCTGACGACTATATGGCTGATCCATCCGCACATGTTTTTGAACATAAAATCTATATATATCCCTCGCATGATAGAGAAAGCGGCATTCTAGAAAACGATAGCGGTGATCATTTTGACATGCAGGATTATCATGTGTTTTCGATGGAGGATATCGGTGGGAAGGTGGTCAATCATGGGAAGGTCCTGGAGATAAAAGATATTCCCTGGGCTGGCCGGCAGCTGTGGGATTCGGACGTTACGGAAAAAGACGGCAAATACTATATGTATTTCTCTTTAAAGGACAAAAATGATATTTTTAAAATCGGTGTGGCAGTTGGGGAAAGGCCTTACGGACCATTTGTACCACAGGCGAATCCGATTAAGGGAAGTTATAGTATTGATCCCTGTGCGTTTAGGGATGAAGACGGTAGTTATTACTTGTATTTTGGAGGTATCTGGGGTGGCCAACTCCAGTTTTATCGAAACAATAAAATTACTGTGCCCATAGAATTACCGCCTGCCGAAGCGCCTGCTCTGATGCCGAAGGTGGCTAAGATAGCTGGAAATATGTTGGAGTTTTCGGAGCAACCCCGCGACTTGGTCATTCTGGACAAAAGCGGAAAACCTCTGAAACAGGGGGACACGGAGAAGCGTTTTTTTGAGGCTTCCTGGATGCACAAATATAAAGGCAAGTACTATTTTTCCTATTCAACTGGTGACAGCCATCTGATCTGTTATGCCATCGGGGACAATCCCTATGGACCTTTTACCTACGAAGGCATATTATTATCACCGGTGGTGGGCTGGACCACACATCACAGCATCATGCCGTTTAAAGGGAAGTGGTATCTCTTTTATCATGACTCGGCGCCATCGGGCGGCAAAACCTGGTTGCGAAGCATGAAGGTCGTCGAGCTGGAATACGATAAAGATGGACGTATAAAGCCTATAAATGGACTGACCTCCTGACTTCAGTAGCTTGAATCGATTCCAGTAGGCGCAGCTGCCGTCATTGGCAGCTCGGCTGTGCCCGACCTGTCGGGCACCTCGAATGGTTAAGAACGCCGAGAGTAGACGGTAAGAAGCTGGTATTATCGATCCATCAGCACTACGACAAAGCAATTGCGCTCGGACTTGACCTGATAATAGAGATAACCTTGATGAGCCTCGATGATGGATTTGGAAAGTGAAAGTCCGATACCGGCTCCATCCTTGCGGGTGGTGTAAAAAGGGAGGAAAATTTTGGAAACAATTTCAGTATCAATCAACGGACCCGAATCCATAAATTCGAGAAAGATACGTGTGTTGTCACGGTAGGTATGGATATGGATTTCCTTGACCTTACTCGTACTGAGGGCGTGGATACTGTTAGTAAACAAGTTGATCAGTACCTGTTCGAACTGTGCCTGATCAAGCTGGGGGTACAGCTGCTCGTCGAGCAGGGTGGTAAACTGAATACGCTGTTCGTCCAGTAGATACTGATAATTGGCCATCATGTTATGGATGAGGTCATTCAGTTTGACCTGCTGTAGTACAGGTGTGGGTAACATGGTGAGTTTGCGGTAGCGGTCAACAAAGTCGCGCAGATGATTGCTGCGGTTGATGATCGTTTTGATGCTTAGTTGCATATCCTGAAGATCTTCCTGATCCCATTGATCTTGATGTAAGATCTCGTTCATGTTTTGCGCCAGCGCGTGGATAGGGGCAAGCGAGTTCATCAGTTCGTGTGAAATAACTTTCATGACATTTACCCAGGCTTCATTTTCTTTACTATAGATCACGCGATGGATGGAGTCGACCAATATCGTATAATAGGTGTCTCCTTTAATCTGTGTGCGTGAAGTCTGCAGTATAAAGGTCTGGCGCTCGCCTTTGTCGACCCTGATATCCAGGGCCGTTTTAAATTCTCCAAATTTACGTTCTTCAAGAAGTGCGTAAAACTCCCCTAAATAGTTGGCTATCAAGCTCCAATCCTTCAGCGTTGGAAGTCCAAAATAATGCTGGAAGTACTGGTTCATGAACAGGATCTGCGTTGGCTGAGGGCTGAGCTTTAGGATGATCAATCCCGAGTCCAGACCATTCAGAATCTGGTCGTACAGTAATTTTTGAGACCGAGAGCGACTCTCTTTTTCACGCAGCTGGTTATACAGCCTGATGCTGTTCTGTACAGCCTGATTCCGTGTATCTATTTGAAAGTCCGCCGAATAGTCTTCATGCAGCATAGCCGACAAGATCTTGTCAATTCTGGAAAAATAACGGTCAACGAAGAAACAGGTTTCAACGATCAACACGGCCAGCAAACAAAGGAATAGGATGCCTGTAAAATAATAGTACTGCATAAAGACCAATCCTGATGCTGATATAACAATTAGCATCAGGAAGATCCTAAAGACCAGCTGTAATGTTTCCCTTTTATTTTGCATATTATCGGTGCTGGATGTTATACTTTTCTAACTTACGGTATAATGCCGGACGAGAGAGTCCCAGTTCATCCGCCGCACGCGAAATATTACCGAGATGTTTAGACAGCGTCTGTTCGATCTTGATCTTTTCTATATCAGAAAGGGTCTGGTCGCGGGCAGCCTGAAAGTCCAGCATGAATTCACTGATACCTAAACTCTCCAGGTCGACCGCGCCCTGCTCGGAAAGAATCGTCGCGCGCTCGATACGGTTTTGGAGCTCACGTATATTGCCGGGCCAGTGATACTGGCTCAACCTGTCCATAACGGCAGAATCAATTCGTGGCTTTTCGACCTGATATTTTTCTGAAAAGATATCAAAGAAATAGTCGATCATTCCGCCAAGGTCTTCCTTACGTTCGCGGAGGGCTGGGATCTCGAGGCTGATGGTGTTGATCCGATAATAGAGGTCTTCTCTGAATTCTTGTCTTTCCACAGCTGTGGTGAGATCTTTGTTGGTAGCCGTGATGATGCGCACGTCCAACTCTCGGGGTTTGCTTTCCCCGAGACGGATGCTGCTTTTGGATTGGATGACCTGAAGCAGTTTGGACTGTAGGTGAAGTGGTACGTTGCCAATTTCATCCAGAAAGATTGTGCCACCGTCAGCGGTTTCGAAGCGCCCCGGTCGATCCTGTATGGCATCCGTAAAAGCGCCCTTAGCATAACCGAACAGCTCGCTTTCAAAGAGATTTTCGTGGAGTGATCCCAGGTCCACATGGACAAAGGGGCCAGCTTTTCGGTCTGACTGTTGATGGATATATTCGGCTAGGACATACTTGCCGGTTCCATTTTCTCCGAGAATCAAGACATTGGCATCGGTCTTTGCTACGCGGTTTGCCATGTTGTAGACACGTCGTATACACTCGGATTCACCAGCGTAAAATTCAGGTTTGGATCCGATAACCTTACCCTTACTCTTACGATATTGGTGAACCGCCTGTTTGATATTGTCGACTAGCCTGTCGTTTTCCCAGGGCTTCAGCATGTAATCAATAGCCCCCAGTTTGATGCCTTCTACCGCACGCTCCACCTGGCCATAAGAGGTCATCAGAATTAATTTTACATCCGGAAAATGTTCCTGAATTTCCTTTAGCCGATAGATACCCTCCTTACCATCTTCGTAACCTACCCGAAAATTCATGTCCAACAGGACGACCTCGATCTTCTCTGTAGCGATGGTGGAAAGAAGTTTGCGCGGATCGTTCAGCGTACATATTTTTTCGAAATATCTTTTTAAAATCATCTTTGCAGCAATCAGGACTTCATCCTGATCGTCAACAACGAGTATGGCTGTATGAATCTTTTTCATTTGGGGTCATTAATTGTACACAACTGTACGTACATTGTCCGGTTTAGGACAGTACGCTCAAAATAGATTTTTATAGTGAATTGAATACCAGTTTGATATAATTTATAAATGCAATGGCATAAATATTATGATTTAATATTCAGGAAAAATTATTAAACTAATGGATATCATTGTACCCCGTAAAAATAGAAAAAAACAATTTATAGCCATAGCAAGTCTGGGAATTTTAGCATTTATGGGGATGAGTGTTTACCTGATCAATAGGCCTCGTAGCCTGGCGGTAAAGCGGAGTGAGGTACTGATCAAAAAGGTTAAAACAGATGCATTTGAGGACTTTGTCCTCTTCCAGGCGCAAGTGGATCCGCTGAATACCGTTTTGGTGAATGTGGTCGAAGGAGGGTCGGTGCAGGAGCGTTATGTAGAGAACGGGGCGATGGTGACGCAAGGTACGCCTATCGCACGTATTTATAATCCGAACACGGAATTCAACTATCTGTCACAAGAAACCGGAATCATCGAGCAGATCAACCAGTTGAACGTAGCCAAGCTGAATATCCGTAATCAGGAACTTGAACTTTCTAAGGAGCTGGTGTTGATCGAGCACGATTACAATGCTGCAAAGATGGAATCAGAACTCAACGATAAACTTTACAACAGGAAAATTCTTGCCAAGAATGAGTATGCTGCAGGTCTGGAGAAATTAAGATACCAAAATGAACGCAAAGACATCATCCAACGGAGCATTCAAAGGGAAAAAGAGACCAATGCGGTGCAGATGAAACAGATCAATCAGGCTCTGGCTATTATGGAACGGAGTTTGGAAACCCTGCGCGCCAATAAGAAGAATTTCTTGGTGGTGGCTCCCGTATCGGGCCGACTGAGTTCTTTTGAAGCCAGTCTTGGAGAAAATATTCCGGCAGGTACTGCTATTGGAAAAATCGATGTGATGAAAGGCTACAAATTGACTGCAATGGTGGATGAGTTTTATCTCGATAAAGTAAATATGGGGCAAAAAGGTACGATTGAATACAAAGGCAAATCAGTAGACGTAAAGGTCATTAAAATACTGCCTGAAGTAAAAAGCGGACAGTTTAAAGTGGAACTGGGTTTTGGTGGCGGACAACTGCCGGGTCTGCAAGAGGGTTTATCTTTTGGTGTCAAGTTGATCCTCTCCGGAAGGGAAGATAAGCTCGTGATTCCAAAAGGAAGCTTCAACACGGTTGCCCAAGGAAAATATGTCTTTGTTGTGGACGGCAATCAAGCCCGGAAAAAGCTTATACAGCTCGGTCGTGAAAATCCATATTATTATGAAGTATTGGACGGACTGAAAACTGGAGACGAGGTGATTATTTCAAAATATGATGATTATAAAAGTATCGAAAAAATTGAATTAACAAAATAAAATGAAGACAGCAAAATATTTACTTCTATTATCCTGTATCGGATTTAGCCTGGTCGCTACAGCTCAAAAAGGAAGACCGAGTATCAGGTCGAATGGTCCGAAAATGTCCATACGCGTGGATGGACGATACCTTAAAGATTCATGGAATATTTCACCTGAATTGAAACCGGACCCATATAAGACGTCCGCTAAAAAGGTGACTTTTTATACCGATATCGATTCGATAAGTATTGTAGTCGATAAAAAGAATCCTGTCGACTTTAATGTGATCTATAAAAATGATACTGCTTGGACAAGGGTTGAGTATCAACCATCACGTCTGGATCAGCTTAAGGCGGCGGCGAAATATAATAGCGATGATCGTCGCGAGGTCCCAACGTTTACTTACCAAAATAAAGAAAGTCCTGAGCTGAAGAGCATCAGACAAAAATTTAATCTGGATTCGATCGCTGGCGAGGGATCGATGAACGCTAAATTTATCAACCTGATGAACTGGGTACACAATATTATCCGTCATGATGGCGGAAGTGAAAATCCCGTATTGAAGAATACGGTCGATCTGATCCGGATCTGTCAGGAGGAAGACCGGGGTGTCAATTGCCGGATGATGGCTATGGTGCTTAATGAATGCTACCTGGCGATGGGTTTTAAATCGAGATATATTACCTGTATGCCCAAGGAATTAAAGTTTGACGATTGCCATGTTATCAATATGGTCTTTAATGAGGAGACCAATAGTTGGGTGTGGATAGATCCTACCTTCAATGCCTACGTAATGAATGAAAAGGGGGAATTGCTTGGTGTAGCTGAGGTACGAAGCCGCCTTGTGAACAACCAGCCATTAATTTTAAATCCGGACGCCAACTGGAACAATAAGGTGACACAAACGAAGTATGATTATCTGGAAAATTACATGGCAAAAAATCTATACCGCATTGAAGCTCCGGCATACAGCTGCTATAATGCTGAAACCTGGGCAGCGGTAAAAGATATCCAATATGTCGAACTGCTACCTCTGGATGCCCTCAACCAAACGCCGCAGCATATGGAACAGGTACGGCAGGATACAGGGACTAAATTTACACGTTATAAAACCAACAACCCCAACTTATTTTGGGTCAAACCTTAATACAGTCAACAACATAATGATACAGATAAAAGATTTAAGCCGTGTATTTGCCACTGCAGATGTGCAGACACGGGCGCTTAACCATGTTAGCCTGCACATTGCAGAAGGTGAATTCGTTTCGATCATGGGGCCGTCGGGCTGTGGAAAGTCGACATTATTGAACATTATCGGCTTACTGGATGAGATCAGCTCAGGATCATATCTATTGCTGGGGAAGGAAGTGGCCGGCATGAACGAAGTAGAGCGGTCCCGGATGCGCAAAACCAATATTGGTTTTATCTTCCAGAATTTTAACCTTATCGATGAATTGAATGTGTACGATAATATAGAACTCCCATTGATCTACAATAAAGTCCCTGCGGCGCAGCGCAAACAAAAGGTCAGGGAAATGGCCGAGAAATTGAATATCTCCCATAGATTACAACACCATCCCCAACAGCTTTCGGGAGGGCAGCAGCAGCGGGTAGCCGTGGCAAGGGCACTGATCTGTAATCCAAAAATCATCTTAGCAGACGAACCTACGGGAAATCTGGACAGCAACAATGGCAACGAAGTGATGGAACTGCTGACCAAGTTGCACGCACAAGGTACAACCATCCTGATGGTAACTCACTCGGCCCACGATGCTTCGTATTCCCAAAAAATCATCACGATGAAGGATGGAGAGATCCTAAGCGAGAAAGTCAATCAACGGGTGGTGGATGTGTTTCAGTCCTAAGTCAAGTAATCAACGAAATACCTATTTCTTTTAAAATACATAGATCATGTTAAAAAACTGGTTGAAGATATTTGTTTACAATTTTCTGCAGAATAAGCTTTTTTCCTTGCTGACAGTGCTTGGCTTGGCCATAGGAATGACAGGCGTGGTTTTGGCGTCATTGTACTGGGAAGACGAACATGCTTATAACAAGTGGGTCCCCGACAAAGACCGTATTGCAGAAGTCACCATTGAATTCAGGGAAAACAAATGGGCCTGGATGGTGGCGCCGTTAGGTGCGATGCTGAAAGAACGAAGCGCGGAACTTGATAGCTACCTCTACTATGCATCTCAAGCAATCAATGAGCCGTATCGATACCGAGGCAAATCGACTTTCATCAAAAATATCTTAGACGCACAGCAGAATTTCTTTGATTTCTTTCCTTTTGAGATTGTCCAGGGGGACCTGAATCAATACAAAGAGAACAGTAAAGCTGTAGCGCTGGAAGCTTCGGTAGCAAGAGAAATTTTTGGGGATGAAAATCCGATCGGAAAAATTATTACCAATTCCTATAATAATGAACGTATTGTCGCAGCAGTCTATAAATTGAACGATAAGACATCCGTTAAACCAAACATGTTGCTCCATGATATGGATAACACGATTAAAAATGGCGTTCAGTCCAAGAATATGAGCGACTTCAACTACGGTCTGCTGGTTAAGGCGAAAACCGTTGGACAGCTGGAGGCTGTCCAACGGTCGCTGAATGTGATTATGGATGAATTTTTTACAAACCAACAGGCCCAGGAGGCGGGAATTAGCAAGGACGCTTACGAGGAAAAGTATGGCAAGTTTGCTTTTCATCTGACCATCTTGGCAAATAGCCGTCTGGATGCATCAGACATGCCTACGGGACTTCCTGAAGGAAAAGGAAATAGAACATTTCTGATTATTAATGTGGGTTTATGTATACTCATCCTGGTGATCTCCATTTTCAATTATATCAACCTCTCTACTGCATATGCCATGAAAAGAGCGAAAGAAATAGGTGTTCGGAAAGTAATCGGCGCTACTCGAAAAGATGTGATCTTACAGATGGTTTTGGAAACTGCTCTGACCGCCTTGATTGCGATCCTCTTAACTTTTGCGCTGGTCGAAGTGCTATTGCCACTATATAATAGCTTACTTGATAAACAATTGGCAATGGATTTTGGACAATATGGATTGCATTTTCTGGGCCTGCTACTGGTTATTATACTGCTGGCGGGTGTCCTACCAGCGCTGTATATTGCGAAATTCGAAATTCTCAAGGTCGTCAAGGGCAACTTTTCCCGAAGCCAGTCAGGTATCTGGATCCGGAATACGATGATTGTGCTCCAATTTTGTATAGCCACCTTCTTTATCATTTCGGGGATCGTCGTATCTCTACAGGTAAAATTCGCCATGGAAAAAGATCTTGGTTTTAACGGTGATCAGATAATAAGCATCGAATGGCCAAATCAATACAACAATAAATTCAAACAGTATCAGCAAATTAGACAAGAGTTGAATAAAATTGCCGGTGTCGCGGATGTGAGTACCTCCAGTTTTGTCATCGGCACGGGTGCTGCATCATCGTCCGCTATTATCTATAGAGATAAGAATGTACAATCGCAAAATATTGCAATCGATTTTAATACGCTGGATATGTATGGGATCAAAATAGTACAGGGAAGAAAATTACAACCATCTCTGTCTTCGGATACAATCCATTCCGTACTGTTGAATAAAACTGCACTGGAAGCTATTGGGGAGAAAGATCCGCTTAACAAAAAGATTAACCGGAACGGCCAAGAATTGACTATCGTAGGTATTGTGGACGATTTTCATCTTTTTGGTCTTGACAATAAAGTCCCGCCGATGACAATTTTCCATTTTAATACTATTCCGTGGATGCAAAGTAATATCAATTCTTTAGTTGTCAAGGTCAAACCCGAGCACATGGATAAGACTATTTCGGCAATTGAAAGCTACTGGAAGAAGAATGTGGATGCCGAACGCCCGTTTGCGTACGATTTTGTGGATAAGGCGTTTGCAAGGACCTATCAACAGTATGTGAAACAACGCAACGTATTTAATATTCTGACGGTCGTGGTGATCAGCATTTCGCTACTGGGGTTGTTTGCGCTCGCATCTTATACGATGGAACGCCGATATAAAGAGATCGCCATTAAGAAAGTACTGGGCGCTGAAACGCGAGAATTGGTCGTGAATCTGATTAAACAATACCTGGTGCTGCTGGTTGCCGGTTTTGTAATCGCGGTTTTACCGAGCTTCTACCTGATGCAGAAATGGCTCAGCAATTTTGCTTATCGCATCGAGCTTCCTCTCTACGCTTTTCCGGTCTCGTTGCTGATGATGCTGGGATTGACCTTGGCGGTAGTACTGAGCAAAGCCATTGCAGCGACCAGGATCAATTCACTTACTTATCTTAAATACGAATAAGACGCTTACTCGTTTGGCGTATCTAATTAAACATGGATAGACTGTTAAATATATTTATTTTCGGATTTATGATCCTGTGCTGCGTAAAGCCTGTAACGGTTGCAGCACAGACGGTTACCGTCACATTGAAGGACTGCATCCGCCGCGGATTGGATAACAATCTACAATTTCAAATAGAGCAACTGAAGGTGATGCGTGCCGAGAAAGGGCGGCGCAGTAAAGCTAGCCGTTTTTTACCGCAGATTTCAGGAAGTATATCGCACAACTACTATTTTGGATCCACCATCGATCCGGCATCCAACGCCCGTATTGAGTCTAATATACAGTCTGACAATTTCGGACTTGACGGATCTATCAACCTGTTTAATTTTGCTGAATTATGGGAGTCAACACTTCAGGCCGACGATCATATCATCAGCCTACAAAGCAGATCTGTCATCGAGCGGGAATTCCAGATGAACTTGATTCAGACCTATTACGATGCTCTGGCGGCTCAGGAATGGAAAAAAGTGATTGAAGAACAGCTGAGGAATTCTCAGGAGCAGGTGGAACGGATTAGTCAGGAAGTGGCTGAGGGTGCGAAGTCCGAAAGTGACATGTACGACATTCGGGTCGTTTATACGGAAGAAAAAAAGATACTGCAACAGACTATTCAAGATGAGGAAAATCAAAAGCTGGCCTTGTTACAACTGATGAATGATAATGTCCTAAAACCGGATGATATGGTGTTGGTACATGAGGAAATCGTACTACAGCAGAGTCGTACAAACCTTTCTGAGCATCCCAAGATCAGATTGGAACAAACGAAAAGGGAGCGGCTGGAGCATGAGTATAAGCAATTGCTCGGGCCGATGCTTCCAAAGCTCACGCTTTCATATTCTTTCGGCACTTTCTATTCCAATAAGATAAAGGATGTGTGGGATACCTCTCTAAAATTTGATAATCAGTTGAGCAATAACAAAAATCAATTTTTGGGGCTGAATCTCATTGTTCCGTTATTCTCCCGCGGCGACCGCATGCGGGCCAGAAAGGTGAAACGGATTGAAATGCAGGAGCAACAGCTCATTCTGGAAAAAACCAGACTGGATCTCGACAATAGGTATGAACAGGAACAACAAAAGATAAGGCAATACGAGGGCCTATATCCAGTCCTATATGAGCATCTGGAAGCTTCAAAAAAGTCACTGCAAACTACGCGTACCAAGTTTGAATTTGGCAGGGTGGATATTTCGGCTTACAAAGCGGCCAAAAACCAGGTACTCTCGGCTTCGTATGACTTGTTAAAAAACCATTTATACAAATTGATGGCAATAGAAATGGTCAATACTATGCAATAGCGTCTATTTCGTCGCCGCAACAGCAATTTTATTCGTCCTTTAGGCTTTCGACAATGTTTGTACTGGCTGCTCGAAATGCTTGCCAGGCAATGGTACACCAGGCGATTGTGATGGCTAGTCCTCCGGCCAGGACAAACATCCACCATTGGATATCAATCCGATAGGCAAAGGTCTGCAGCCAGTTGTGCATCGTCCACCAAGCAAATGGAGCGGCAATCAGAAAGGCGATCAGGACCAGCCGAATAAAATCCCTCGAAAGTAATATGATAATCCCTGAAACGGTGGATCCGAGGACTTTGCGTATACCGATCTCTTTTATCCTGGTGTTTATGGATAGTAAAGCTAGCCCAAACAGTCCTAAACAGGAAATGATGATCGCTATACCTGTACCGCTTATCACAATTTTTGAGAATGTCCTTTCCGATTGGTAGAGATTTTGTGTGTTTTCATCTAGATAGGAGGCAGGAATGCTGGCTTTCGGATTCAATTTTTTCCAAATGTCGTTGATTTTATCCAAAGTCAGGGAAACTTGGCCAGCCGCAACACGAACAAAGATATACTCGACTGTAAATACCTTGGGATTTACCGAAATAGTTAATGGCTCAATTGCTGTTCTGAGATCCCGAAAATTAAAGTCATCCATAATTCCGATCACGGTGCTCCCGCCATTAATGTCTATTTTTTTGTCAAGCACCTGATCGGCGCCGCCAAATTGTGCGGCCATGGCTTTGTTAATGATCAACGCATTGCTGTCGGTGGTGAATTTTTTGTCAAAGTCTCTTCCGGCGATCAATTTAATGTCCAGTGTTTTGAGATAATCATAATCCACTCGCATATAGTTGGTTTTAATTTCTCTGTTTTGATGTTCAAAACCGAAGATGCTTGTGGAAAGGGAGCCGTCCCTGCCCATACCTATATTAAAGTCCGAGGCACTCACGGATTTCACCCAAGGCTGTTGCTCCAAGATCGTACGCATCTGGCGGAGGGCATCCTCTTTGTCGATTCCAGACCCAATAGGAATACTGATTACCTCTGTTTTATTAAACCCAAGTGGTTTGTGCGCAATATAATTCATCTGGGAACTGATCACAATGGTAGCGATAATCAAAATAATCGAAATGGCGAATTGCAGGATAGTCAAAGTGCTTCGGAGACGCGAAGATTTGATTTTGTCTGAACCTTTCAAAGATAGAATGATATTGGTGCGGGCCGCGCTAAAAGCTGGTAGACCACCAGCAATTAGGGATAATATCAAAAATACAGCAGTAAAAATAATCAGATTTTTTGGGTTCAGGAGTTCCAGAAGTTTCAGCTGATAATTCATCATCGCATTAAACTGGGGAAGGAATAGATACACGAGTGTCAAGCCGAGCAAAAGGGCAATGAAACAAAGGAGAAATGATTCCAAAGTAAGTTGGTAGACGATATCCCAAGTCGTACCGCCCAGCGTTTTTCGGGTTCCAATCTCCCGCCTTCTACTGATTGAATTGGCTAAGGAAAGATTGACGAAGTTGGAAGCGGAAATAAATAAAATCAGAGCCGAAATCAGCAAGAGAACCCATGGGAAGCTGGCTGAGATGGAGGAGCCCGTACCAAAATCATTCGAGTGAAGTTTGGACAGTGGTAATAAATGAAAGCTATAATAGTTGCCCTCGGCGTCTGCTTTTGCGCCGTCCCTCTTGAGACGGTCAATCGCAGATTTAAAAAACTGTGCGGTGAATGCCTGAGTTTCCTTGGAGAAATTGAGCTTGTTCAATTCGCTTTTCATTTTGACAAATACCTCGTGGTTCATATTCTCCCATTGTTGGGTCTGCTCTTGATATCCTGGCCGATTTTCATAGCGAAACAAAGATGAAAAGCGCAAACTCGAATTCGCAGGAATATTTTTTAAAACAGCACCGACAGTAGCGGTCTGCCAAGTACCACCATTATTGACTTCGATCTGCTTGCCAATTACATCCGTGGTGCCAAACAGGTTATGGGCCATATTTTCCGTCAATATCAGATTTCCCGGATCAGAAAGTGCGTGTTTGTTGCCTGCAATAAACGGAAAATCGAAAATCTGGAAGAAGTCAATATCAACAAAACGATTGTTGGACGAAAACTCCTTGTCTCCATTTTTTAGTGTGATTGTGCTGTTTGCATACCGGGTAATATAGGCAATGCTAGGGATATCCTTCTTCAGTTGCGGGGCGAGGGGGGTAGGCATAGACAATTCGTTTTTCTTCCCTGTTTGTGGCTCCGAACTTTTATAAATCATCGCAATACGGTCGCTATCCTGATGGAAATTGTCAAAAGACAATTCAAACATGGCGGTCAAAAATAGCAGCGTCGCGGCTGCGATAGATATTGCCAACCCGATGATGTGTATAGCACTCAGTGATTTGGTCTTTAATATGGATCTCCAAACGGTCTTTAGCATAACATTGTGTTAAATCTGATTTTTTGTCAGTGACCAGGCAAATAAATGCTGATCAGTGAGCTGTTTAAAATATACCACCAGCGGAGGCTGGATATAGCCAACTGGCTTTTTCAATTCGTTTGCCAATTGTTTAATAGGTTGAAATATAGTAAATTGTGAATATGATAAGTCTATTATATGTTCGTTTTCGAACGGTTGATGTTCGTTAGTGGACATTTCGCGGATGACTGTCGGCCGGGCGAACCGTTCGATAATTTTGACAATAGAGGATCTTGACGAAATTGTAAAACCATTTTGGTGTAAAATTGTTCAATGATTAGATATATAACCATCGATACGGTATACGTAGGTTAGAGAATAGTTATTTGAAGGCTGGATCGAAAATGATCCGGCCTTTTGCGTAAAGTACTCCCATGTTACAAAGTCGTTTCAGTTGGATACTGGGTTTATGACGCATTATAGGGTACGTGAAAAATAATGTGTTAAATATATTATTTAGATTAATTAAAAATAATATATTTGCAAAAAACTACCCATGAAACTGAAAACTGCTAAGCGTTGGTTTAACTGGCATAAATGGACGAGCCTAATCTGTACAATATTTCTATTATACCTGTGTATAACTGGTCTACCACTAATTTTTCATGAAGAGATTGAGCATTTGCTAGAGGATCATAAAGAAGCTGTGGTCTCACAGCATAAACTTAGTCTTGACAAACTTGCGGCAATAGCAGAATCCAACTATCCTCGTGAAAAGGTACGATATGCATTCTGGGATGAGCGTGAAGAAAATAAGGTCCTATTTGATGTGGTCGATAGGCCGGACGCTCCATATGAAGCCAGCAAATACTTGGTACTAAATGAGTATACAGGTGAGATTCTGGGTGAACCAAAAACCGATGGGCTAATGCATATTATTCTCAAGCTGCATACGGACATGTTTTTGGGAATTCCCGGAAAGCTGTTTTTAGGATTGATGGGATTGCTTTTTATGATTTCGATTGTTTCGGGTATTGTATTATATGGACCGATCATGAAGAAATATGACTTTGGTATGGTGCGGAAAAACAAGTCTAAACGATTACAATGGTTGGACACACACAATCTATTGGGCATTGCCATTACAGCATGGATGGTTGTCGTCGGATTTACGGGTGTAATAAACACGTTATCTGATGTAATCCTTGGGTTGTGGCAGCAGGGCCAGCTCGCAGAAATGACTGCTCATTATAAAGATGAAGAGCCACTTACCGCCGATTTCAGCTCGGTGGAGGCCGCCAAACGGGCCGCGGAAAATGCTGTTAAAGACATGAAAGTCTCGGTTATTGCCTATCCGGGCACGCCTTTTACCAGTAAGCACCATTATGCAGTTTTTATGCGCGGCGATACCGAGCTGACCTCCAAACTGTTGCAGCCCGTACTGGTCGATGCCAAAACGGGAAGGGTAACTGATACCCGAGAGATGCCTTGGTATGTCAACACATTATTTCTTTCGGAACCTTTGCATTTTGGTAATTATGGCGGCCTGATGTTGAAGGTTGTATGGGCGATCTTTGATGTCTTCAGCATTATTGTACTGATAACTGGGCTGTATCTATGGTTTGCCAGACGCCGAGCAGGAAAACAACAGTTATTCACCTTGAAGGAATCACCATTATGAAAAAAAACTTCTGGCGCCTATGGGGAATACCCATACTACTTGCCATATTATCTCTCTTTGGACTTATCGCTGCTCTCTTGGGCGATGGTCTGTGGGATCTGCTCGGGTGGATTGCGCTATCTGTACCGTTAATCCTTGTTATCAGAAACTATTACAAATAAATTTACCATAACCATGAAGAAGTTAATACTAAGTGCTTCTGTATTATCAAGTATCTCTGCCTTTGCGCAACAAAAAGATTCCGTCAGGACACAACGGATAGATCAAGTCATTATCGACGCTTACATTAAAAAAGACAGCGAATCGACGAACAAGATGCCGCTAAGAGCCATTGAGAATCCACAAGTCTATTCTACGATAGACCGGGTCGCGCTGGAAAATCAACTCCTATTTACAGTGGACGATGCTTATCGCAATGTCACTGGTCTGCAAAAAATGTGGAATGCCACTGGACGAGCAGGCGACGGGGGAGCGTACGTTAACCTCCGTGGATTTATTTCAAACAACTCACTTCGAAATGGCTTGGTAGCCCCCGTGAGCAGTGCAATAGATGCTGTGAATATTGAAAAGATAGAGGTATTAAAAGGGCCTTCTGCCACTTTGTATGGAAGTAACGTTACTTCTTATGGTGGAGTGATTAACCGGGTAACCAAAAAGCCCTACGATAGTCTGGGGGGGAACGTTCAGGTCGCGGCGGGGAACTACAACTATTACCGTGCGCAAGCTGATCTGAATACACCATTGACCAAGAACAAAAATCTATTGTTTCGTGTCAATACCGCTTACACCAGAGAAGGGAATTTCCAGAATACCAACGTGCATAACGCGTATTTTGCTTTTACGCCAAGCCTAAGCTGGAAAGTCAATGACAAGTTGGATGTAAACCTCGAATACGAGCTCTATGCAAATAAGGCTCAGGCGGAGCAGAACTTCTTTCTGATGGGGCCTCTGTCACCATTTGGTTATGCGGGCATGAAAGATCTGGAGAAAGCGGGACTTAACTATAAAAAATCTTATTTGGGATCGGAACTTTATAATAAAGGGCGTACCCACAATGTGTTTGGCCAGGTCAACTATAAGATCAATGAGTATATTCGTTCGTCGACATCAATCAATAGTGCGTATAGCTATTCGGATGGTTTTAATCCCTACTTTTACATTACTACTAAGTCATACGGCGCCGATGCCAACGATACGGAGGTGGGGTTATATCGAGGCGATCAGTCTACTGCGGACAGCAAGCAGCGATACCTGCAAGTACAGCAAAATTTCAACTTTGATTTCCACATCGGTCAGGTAAGGAACCGCACTGTTGTCGGTGGTGATTTCCTACGCACGCGCAATGATCAGTTCTTTTATTTTGGGGTAATCGATTTCGTCCCTTTCACAGGAGAAATGGATTACACGAATTTTAATGGCGACTATGTCAGCAAGTATTACGATTCAATTCGCGATACACCAGCCTGGCAGAATGCTATCTGGCCGCTAAAAAACAAAACAAATGCTTACAGCGCCTATATCTCGAATGTCATCACACCCATTTCCGGGTTAAACATCATGACTGCTATCCGCTACGAAAGTATTCGGTTTAAGGGAGGTGTGAAAGGCGCGAACGAGACCCCTTCCTATGCACAGCACGCATGGTCGCCTAAATTGGGGCTTGTGTATGAGCTTGTTAAAGATAAACTGTCGGTATTTGGTAATTTCCAGAACAGTTTTACCAGCAATGGTTACTTTGTTTCCGATACCGCGTCAAACCTCACGCTTTCTGATCCGGAGAAGGCCAACCAGTGGGAAGGCGGATTCAAAGCTGACTTATGGCATGGGAAAGTGAATGCTACAATCAATTATTACCATATCAATGTGATGAACACGCTACAGACTGTTGGTTATACTCCGCAGGGAAGGGCAGTCGAGCAGCAGATGGGAAAACGTAACAGTAAGGGAGTTGAGCTCGAAGTCAACGCCTATCTGGTCAAAGGCTTCTCTTTAATAGCAGGAGCAAGCTATAACGATTCCAAATATACCGAAACAACAGATGCGACGGTGTTGGGTAGAAGGCCGAATACGGCTTCGTCACCATGGCTGGTTAACTTTAACGCCACCTACCAGTTTGTTGACGGTAAGTTTAAAGGTCTCGGAATGGGGATTGGCGGCAACTATGCCAGTGCCAACAAGATCATCAATACTACCGTAGGCACTTTCGAACTGCCGTCTTATATGGTTCTCAATGCGAGTGCTTTTTATGATGCCCGCAAGTTCAGAATTGGTTTAAAAGCAGACAACCTGACCAATACCCATTACTGGATTGGTTATACCACAGCCAATGCACAAAAGCTGGCCAATGTGGTGGGAAGCTTCAGCTATAAATTCTAAATCTTCGGATCGGCATCATAAGCCCTCAGCGATAACAGCTGAGGGTTCTTTGTTGGCCAGGTCCATATGCGTTCCATCTTGTGATTTTATTGTTACCTAAACATCCAAGGTTTTTCTCGCAAGACGCAACGGGAGTCATTTTAGTATGCGAGGAATTGGTTTGCTGTCCAAGCGTTTTAATTATTTACTCTTTTTTGTAACTTAGCGTGGATATGAAATATTTGAAGAGGGGTGCTGGCAATAAGTTTTGGTTGAACCTATGTTTTTAGGCAAATTATCTCTTGAAAAATTCTCTATTTCTTAAAAACCAAACTTATGCGTCAATTGGAGTGTGATCAGGAAAAAATACATCTTTGCGGTAAAATCCAGTTTTTTGGCTTTCTATTTGTTTTCGATGAGACGGGCTGTATTGCCTACAGTCAGAACGTCACAACAATATTACCGTATTCGGTAACAGAGATACTGGGTACGAAAATAAGCCAGGTGCTGAGCGCGTTAGCTGTTGATGTCAAATGGGATCTGGCCGGGATCACCGAACAGGCTAAGCCTGATAAAGGACATCAATTTGTTGAACGTGTGCGTATCCATGGCCAGACGTATGATCTTAGTCTCTATCTTTATGATCACAGATGGTATTTGGAATTGGAGGCTTCCAACCCTAAATCTCTTATCGCTCACCCTCTGGTTTACTATGCGACTTACCTGGAAGAACGACCTGCTGCTGTCTGGCTATCATTGGCAGAGCTGATCCGCCAAATTATTCGGTTTGATCGGGTGATGGTGTACCAGTTTGAGGAAGACAAAAGCGGTCGTGTTGTCGCTGAAGCGAAAGCGGAGGATATGTCGTCATTGCTTGGATACCGGTATCCTGAGTTTGACATACCGGCACAGGCCAGAGCGCTATACAGCAAGGTTTTGGCCCGTCACGTTACCGATACTGAAGAAAAGACCATCCCGATACAAGGAGTTCAGGCGAAAGATCTGGATTTGTCGTGCTGTAGTATACGCGCCCTATCGCCTGCACATATGCAATACTTGCGCAATGCAGGAGTACGGGCCAGTGCCAGCTTTTCAATTCTCGTGGAAGGAAAACTTTGGGGACTGGTTACCTGTCAAAACCGCGAGCCAGCCCATGTAGATTTGGCACAACGGGATTTATGTCTCTTGTTGACGAAATATGCGGTGAACTTTTACCTTTCGGAATTTCAAAAAGATCACTTGGTCAAGCAAACGGTTATGGGGGTGATGGAACGAGAACTTAAATCACAGCTATTGGTCGATAGCAACTCACTGGCCGTATTTGAACGCTTTGCACCACAGATTCTGGAGCTCTGTCACGCTGACGGTTTAATGATGAAACACGACAGAGGACAATATACCCTTGGTATGGTCCCTAACAATGCCATGCTGGAGGAGATTGATAGGTTGGCTGATCAGCAAGATGGTGACCTGTTTTGTAGCTCCGAACTGGTTTATCAACATGTAAACGACAGTAATACCGAAAATATGTTTCCGGGGGTGGTGCGCATCACGATATTGCCAAGTAACAATTGGAATATTTACTTATTCAGAAAGGAACACGTGTATGAAGAGGTGTGGGCAGGAAAGCCGGAAAAAATATATGCTGAAGACAGCGAAACAGATCGTTTCCCATCACCACGCAAGTCGTTTGATGCTTGGCGTCAACTGATGAAGGGGAAGTCTGTGCAATGGAAAAAGGCTGAACTTTCGTTCATGGAAAAGATTGTTCAGATTATGCAGCAGGCTATGGCCCAACGTGGTGGAGAGATTGAACAACTGAACAAGGAACTTGTCCGGTCGAACAATGCTTTGGATACTTTCGGCTATACCCTGACTCACGATCTCAAAAACCCGCTCTCATCCATAAAACTAGCCGCCCAAATGATGCAGATCAAACGGGATCTTTCTATGGAGATGTTGCAAAAATTGGCAACGAATATCATGGACGCAACAGAGCTCATTTCCGAAATGTTGGACAAAGTGTATCAATTGACAAAATCTACGCATGTGGACTTTAAAATTGAACTGATCGATCCACGAGCCAAAATATTAGGTATAGTCGATAGCTGCAGAAAGCAATACGAAGTCGCTGATTTAGATTTTAAACTGGGAGAGATTCACCCGATACAAGGTGAGAGAACCTTGTTGTATCAACTATTTTTAAACCTCATTGGTAATGCAATAAAATATAGTGCAAAAAAAGATCGCCCCTGTGTGGAAGTATATAGCCGAAAAAAGGATCATTCCGTATGTTATTATATCAAAGACAACGGTATTGGTATGGGAGACGACCGGAAACATATTTTTGACATATTTAAACGCTTGGATAACAGTACTGGATTTGAAGGTTCGGGGATTGGTCTTTCCATAGTCAAACGTATTGCGGATCGTCTAGGGGCAACACTTACGGTGGAAAGTGAACTTCATGTCGGGACGGTATTTTGCGTGGAATTCTTAAATGTGGCTGAGGGCTAACCGACAGCTAAGAAATACAGGTAGCGCACTGTCCGCTACCTGTATTAAGAAATTGATCCTGCAAAAGCTGTTAAACTAGCTTTTGATAGAAGCAGAACCTAAATTATTCATCCTCATTTTTATTTTCATCGTTTTCGACAGGAAGATCTAAAATGGCCATTAATAATAGATAATAGCCTTTTTCCAAACCTATTTTTTGTGCTTTTTGATCTATCGTTTCCATATTTATTAAATCTATGTGAGCAATTAGTTTCGTTAGTGATAATCAAATGCTGTACCCAAATAAGTCAAAATCTGTATAACCGTAGTTTTCAGCTCACAAATACCATGAAGTTACCCTTGGTCTGCCACAAAACCCGTCGGTGGGACGTATATATTCGGCAAAAGCAGGGAAAACTGCTGACAGGGGACAATAAAATACAGGAACGGCCATCCGTTAGAACATTTCCGATCCGAATCTTGTCTTATAGATATAAAAGACAAATAATATGAAGAAAATAATTCCGTTTGTGCTCATGTCGAGCTTGCTCGCGCTCGTTTCGAGTTGTGCAGCGATTGAGAGTATTTTTAAGGCCGGTGTATGGTCGGGAATACTCCTGGTAGTGGTAGTCGTGGCTGTGATCATCTGGATCGTCAGTAAATTATTTGGCGGATCAAAATAATTGTTTAGCGGCACAGGACATACAGTAATAATCAATAGGATTAATTTATCGTCAGAGGGAATCTTTTAAAAATCTGATTCTCTGAATGTTTAATAACAAAATACGTTATGGCAGAAAAAAATATAAGCAATAAAGAGGCTTTAGAGAAGCTCAGGTCCATCGTAGACCAAATTGACATTGGCACACTGTGCTCTTTCAACAAAGAGTCGGACTACCCGCATGGTGTTCCGATGAGCAGACAGGAAGTGGATGATGACGGAAGTATATGGTACATATGTTCGGCAGAAAGCGAAACCTTCCGGAATATCGAAAACGATCCGAAAATTTCCCTATTTTATGCTGATGCCAAAAATTATACATTTTTAAGTATAAATGGCACAGGAAGACTAAGTAGAGATCAGGCACGAATAGACCGTTATTGGAACAAAATGATGGAAGGCTGGTTTGAAAAAGGAAAAGAAGATCCGAATATTAGGCTTTTGCAGGTGACGCCGGTAGAAGCTCATTATTGGGACTCAAATTCAAATATGATCATTAATCTCTTTCAGATGCTCAAGGCGACCATTACGGGCAATACGGATGATATCGGAAAAGAAGGCGATTTGAACCTGTAAGATAAAAGTTGTAGCAACTATGTGTGCTATAGGAGCTGGATCTGTTGGGATCCGGCTTTTTTTGTAATAAGACGCGGTCAAACACTGAAAAAGGGCTTCCTATGGAAGCCCTTTTTGTTGTCATGAAGAAATGACGTTATGCCAGGAGGGTATGTTATAAAGATGCATTGTCCCTTAGCATTTTAATATGGTTGTGGGCTTCCAGCTGTTTATTTAATTGCATGGTCAGCACATTTTGGACATTTGGTGAAAGTTCACTTGCATCGTCTTCCAAAACCTTTTTATAGGTGGCTTTAAAGGCATCTTCACCCTTTTCGCAGCTTTCTAATAGACTTTTCTTATCATTACCAGTAATAGAAACCTTGATTCCCATCCATGCTCTGAATAGCTTTCCGCTCAACATGGTGCTGTCGGTAGGTTCTTTTCCCTCTAGCTCTACATAAGGAGTCAGGTCAGCGATAAAAGATTGCGATTGATCCGCATACTGCCTAAAAGTCGGCTCCAGTTCGTGCAGACCATGACTGTGCGCCAATTCGATAGCCCGATTGTAACCTTCGATCCGGTCGTTATTGATTTTGATAATATCATTGATAATTTCGGGATTATTGAAGTTATTTTCCATATGATTCTTTTTATGTTTGTCTACTTTGAAAACAGCGTCAATCATTGCTTCGTTTGCAAAAGATCGGTTTACCGTATTTTATGATTGGCTACGTATTTGTCTCCTCATCCTTCGGAAGATATACGGTAATCGTTTAGGCCAAAGGCGTGCAGATGCTCTAAAAAATTGTTGTCTATACATTAATCTCCCCAGAAAGGTCCGGTTTTTCCGTATCGTCTTTTTCCGCTTGTTCTGCCTGGGCTTTTTCGGCGTCATGTGTTCGGTCGTCTTTGATACCCGAAAGGTCTGTATTGGGGGCTTCACTATCCTCCTCCGTGGTAATTAGCTCGTCCTCATTGTCCGAGGAATACCCTTCACTGGGTTCGGTCAGATCAGGGCTGGGTTCTCTCGGATCGGGATTGGGTATTGCAGCTATTACTAAGATGAGCATGCCTAGATGCCCAGCAGTTTCGTTCTCGAATGTTTTCATACAATTAACTTTTATTACAGAACGATATTAGATCGGTAAATGTTGGTTGGGAGGAATACCTGTTTTAAAAGATTTCTACCTGATCTGTCTCTCAGCCCGGGCTATAGGGGGAAAACCTAATGGCAATATAAAGTGTGTTGTATTAGTTTGGAATTAAGATTTAATGTTTAAATTATAGTTTATTTATATTCATTATTATATATGTGTGTTTAAACTTTTAAATTTTTGATAAAATAAGTAGTTGCTTGTTAAAATAATTTTAAAAAATATGCGTTATATTTATTCATCATATGGAGGAATGGGATGACTGAAATTATATTGGTTGATGATCATCAGGTAGTACGCAATGGACTGCGTTTATTGCTGGAGTCTAACGGGACTTTCGAAGTCGTGCAGGAACTTGGTAGCGCAGAGGAGACTTTACTGTATCTCGAACACCATCAGAGGCCTGATCTGATTTTAACCGATCTCGGTATGAAAGAGATGGACGGGATTACGCTGACAAAGATTCTAAAAAATATTTATCCGGAAATGAAAGTGGCAGTTCTTTCGATGATCGAAGAGCAGGCAAAAGTAGTAGAGGCATTCAATGCTGGCGCCGATGGTTATTTATCGAAAGGAGCCGATTACGATGAGCTTTTGTTTGGTATCTCACAGGTCGCAGCTGGAAAGCAGTATCTGACTACGGCTATCGCGCTAGATTTTGTCAGAAGCTATAAAACATTTACGCCCGAAACGAATCGGGCTATTACCCTGCAGCAATATGATATCTCGGAAAGGGAGCTAATGGTACTCGAACTGATCGCTGCCGGTCATACCAATGCTGAAATTGCAGACAAAATATTTCTAAGCAAACGCACTGTAGAAGGGCACCGCCAACATCTGTTGGAGAAGACCAATACAAAAAATACGGCTGGACTGATTCGCTTTGCCTTTCAAAATAATCTTTTACAGTAACTGTTTAAGTCCAAGTAGTTTCGGTATAGTCTAACACCTTTATTGCACCTCTCAGGATGTGATTTTACATTGTTATTTTT
This sequence comes from Sphingobacterium thalpophilum, assembly GCF_901482695.1. Classification (NCBI taxonomy): domain Bacteria; kingdom Pseudomonadati; phylum Bacteroidota; class Sphingobacteriia; order Sphingobacteriales; family Sphingobacteriaceae; genus Sphingobacterium; species Sphingobacterium thalpophilum. The sequence goes on along the minus strand of NZ_LR590484.1, from coordinate 5,880,525 downwards.
TCAATATTGAAAAAATCTCTTTCATATTCGAAAAATAAATGTATATTTGACACTAATTATTTGTGAGAGCCTAAAATTCAGAAGGGGTACCATGATGTGTATTCTGAAAGTGATAATTATAAATTATAAACCAGCTTCAGCTAAAATGAAAACAAAGGAGTCAAAGGTATAAGGCACGAGGGATGTCGCTTTTCGACAGGTGTCTGTATGCTATAAACTCGAGGTTTGTGTAAGCATTGTTGAGATGGAGAACTCAGTTTGACGACGGGGAGGTCAGTTTAGCCGGAACTAATTAAGTATTTTTATGAAAAAACTGAGCTTACAACTAGGAGCTGCTTTCATGCTGCTAAATGGATTGCTATATGGGCAAAATAGTGTAAAATTGGAGACGCCTGCCCAGGACTTGGTTATCAGTCGCCATATCTATGGTCATTTTGCTGAACATTTGGGCCGATGTATTTATGATGGGTTTTACGTCGGTGAAAAAAATGATTCTATTCCGCATGTCAATGGCGTACGAACCGATGTAGTGGAGGCCCTGAAAAACCTTAAGATTCCTAATTTACGATGGCCAGGGGGCTGCTTTGCAGATACATACCACTGGAAAGATGGGGTTGGTCCGAAGGCGCAACGACCCACAATTGTGAACAACTGGTGGGGTGGTGTCACTGAAGACAATTCTTTTGGAACCCACGATTTTCTGAATATGTGTGAGTTACTCGGCGCTGAGCCCTACCTGGCCGGGAATGTAGGGAGTGGCGAAGTGCAGGAACTTGCCGATTGGGTACAATATGTCAACTATGCTGGGAAAAGCCCAATGTCGGACTGGAGGCGTAAAAATGGTCGGGATCAACCGTGGAAAGTCAAATATTGGGGGGTGGGAAATGAATCCTGGGGTTGCGGTGGTAATATGACTGTAGACTATTATACGGATATCTTCCGAAAATACGCTACGTTTATGTCAGACTGGACCAACGGAAGTGGCTTGTATCGGATCGCCTCTGGTGCGAATAGCGCTGATTACAATTGGACCGAGACCTTAATGAAAAAGATCCCCAGTAGCTTAATGAAAGGTATGGGGCTGCACCACTATGCGGTGATCAACTGGGACAAAAAGGGGTCAGCTACACAATTTTCAGAAGAAGAATATTTCAAGACGATGAAGTCGGCCTGGTTTATGAATGAACTGGTGGAAAAGAATATAGCCATCATGGACAAATATGACCCCAAAGGGAAGGTCGATTTGATTGTGGACGAATGGGGTGGCTGGTACGACGTCGAACCAGGTACTAACCCCGGATTTTTGTATCAGCAGAACACAATGCGCGATGCCATGATTGCGGGGATGACCTTAAATATCTTCAATAATCACGCACGGAGAGTGAAAATGGCGAATCTGGCGCAGGCGGTCAATGTGCTGCAAGCTGTTATCTTAACAGAAGGTAAGAAAATGATCCTGACCCCGACCTACCATGTTATGGAAATGTATAAAGTGCATCAAGATGCCAAGTTGATCCCTGTCGCGCTGCAATCAGTAGATTACCGCTTCAATAACGAGAAACTTCCTGCGGTTTCTGTCTCGGCATCACAGGACAGTCAAGGCCGGACGCATATCTCGCTGGTAAACATAGACCCTAAAAATAAGAATAAGATACAGATAGATCTCGGAGCAATAAAAGCATCAAAGGTTACGGGCCGCCTGCTCACGTCTGACGACCTCAGAAATTATAACTCTTTCAAACAGCCAGCAAAAATTGCTCCTGTTAACTTTAAGGGAGCGAAATTACTAAACGGTGTTGTGGAGGTTGAAATTCCGGCATTTTCTGTGATCGTATTGGAACTTATATGAACTTAATGAGGAGGTGAAGTCAGCTGATTATCGTATGATGTTGTCATGTCGGTGTCAGAGGCTTCATGGTCCCAAAAATCTAATTATAGCAATGAAAAAAGTTGTGTCAACAATGCTATTGTTCATGAGCATGGGTACTGCTGCAATAGCCCAGTCACCAATTGAATTAACGGTGCAATTGGATCGGCCCGCAGGTGCGATTTCGCCACATATGTGGGGGGTATTTTTTGAAGATATTAATCTGGGAGCAGATGGAGGGATCTATGCTGAACTAGTCAAAAATCGTTCTTTTGAATTTGATCAGCCCTGGATGGGATGGAAGAAACTGGAAAACGGCCCTGAGGGTACCTATCTTCTGCTCAATGATAACCAACGTAAAGGAAATAAACGTTATCTGCGACTAAACAATGTGTCAAATTTGAAACTCGGCCTAGAAAATGAAGGATTTAGAGGAATGGGCGTCAAGGCTGGCGAGCAATATGAGTTTTCGCTGCAATACCGAAGCGAGGCTGGAGACATGAACATTATGCTCGAGGTTCTGAACGAACAGGATAAGGTAATCGGCACGGCTACAATGCCATTGCGGTCGAGCGGGACATGGACTGAGTCTGCTGTCAAATTTGCTGTCAGCAGTACCACAGCTAAGGGTAAATTGCGAATTTGGTTTACCGGTGCGGGTAAACTGGATGTCGATATGCTTTCGCTGTTTCCAGTAGATACATGGAAACGGCGGCCAAAAGGGCTCCGCAAGGACATGGTGCAGCTACTCGCTGACATGAAGCCTGGATTTATCCGTTTTCCGGGAGGTTGTATCGTGGAGGGCAGGGATCTGGCCAACCGCTTTCAGTGGAAAAAGACTGTTGGGCCTATAGGTGAACGTGAACTAATCATCAACCGATGGAATACGGAATTTAAACATCGGCTCACGCCTGATTATTACCAAACCTTTGGCCTTGGATTTTATGAATATTTCCTCCTTGCGGAAGACATAGGTGCTGCTCCGGTTCCGATTCTTAACTGTGGTATGGCCTGCCAGTTTAATACGGCAGAACTGGCACCTCTGGATCAGCTGGACGAGTATGTACAGGACGCCCTCGACCTTATTGAATTTGCTAATGGTTCTGTAGAAACCAAATGGGGTAAACTACGCGCGACTATGGGGCATCCTGAACCGTTCCACCTGAAAATGATCGGTGTAGGAAACGAAAACTGGGGGCCGCAGTACATAGAACGGCTCGAAGTATTCAAAAAAGCCTTGAATGCAAAGTATCCGGAGATCGAGATTATTGCCAGTTCAGGTACCGATCCGGAAGGGGATCGTTTTGATTTTCTCAACGATAAGCTGAGAGCAATGCAGATCGATATCATTGACGAGCATTATTATCGACCACCATCGTGGTTTCTGTCCAGCGCGAGCCGCTACGATAATTATGACCGTAAAGGCCCAAAAATCTTTGCTGGCGAGTATGCTTCCCATACGACACGGCCCAATGGTCCTGGAAGAAGCACCTGGGAAGCTGCTTTGTCTGAGGCTGCGTTTATGACAGGGCTCGAACGGAATGCTGATGTGGTACAGATGGCCTCTTATGCACCACTATTTGGCCATGTGGACGGGTGGCAGTGGTCTCCTGATCTGATTTGGGTAGATAATTTACAGTCATATGGGACTCCAAGTTATCAGGTACAGAAATTATATTCTACCAATAAGGGATCAGATATTATTCCCGTCAGGCGGGATGGGCAGCCAGTGGCTGGGAAAGACAGCCTATATGCCTCGGCGGTATATGATAAAAACGCTGGCGAGCTGATCGTTAAAGTGGTCAATTATAATAGCAAGCCTATGCAGGTTAGTCTGTCCATCACTTCAAACAAGAAGATCGCAGATCGTGGCCAGAAAGTTACGTTAGTGAGCCACGATCTAAATAACAGCAACAGCATCGAAGATCCTTTGCGTATACAGCCTAAGCAGGAATCGATCATCCGGAAAGGCAAAAAGCTTACGGAAAGTTTCGCTCCCTATTCGTTGACGGTAATTAAACTTCCGGCGAAATAGTACTCGTTTAAGAGTTGTCTATGAATTTTAACAAAGTTGTAAGCGTAAAACGGCGTAGTTTTATGAATTTATAAAGCGGTTTTTGGTTATGAAGAAACGAATGGTTATCGCCGGGTTGCTACTGATTTTATTTTTCGGTTTGCGAGCTCAGGAACTTAAAGTCGCCGGTCCCGACGGGAGACTGGAGGTATATCTTTGGCTGGATAATGGTAAGCTTTATTACCGTGTTAATCAGGAAGGACAGGAAATGCTGGAGAAGTCACCCTTAGGACTGCGGGGGGAGGATGTGCATCTGAGCGATCATCTTCAAATGGTCGATTCGCACAGGCAAGCGCTAGATAAAAAGTATGAAGAACCAAAAATCAAGCGCCGTCAAGTGCACTATCAAGCCAATGAATTGCAGTGTACGTTTGAAAATGACATAAAACAACGACTTGTTGTAACATTTCGTGTTAGCAATAATGATATCGCTTTTCGCTATGGCATTCCACAGGTAGGCGAACCTGCGAATCTGAAGATCAAAGAGGAGCTGAGCGGTTTTAAGTTTCCCGGGCTGACGACGACCTTCTTGACACCGCAGGCTTCGCCCATGATCGGCTGGAAGAAGACAAAGCCGAGTTATGAGGAAGAGTATGTTCCTGATCAGACCATGGATGTACGCTCGAAATATGGACTGGGTTATACGTTTCCAGCGCTCTTTCGCATAGGCAACAGGGGCTGGGTTTTACTCTCGGAAACCGGAGCCAACAGCAGCTACTGCGCTTCAAAACTTGGGGAGTGTAGAGCGGGGCTGTATCAGATTGCTTTTCCTGAAAAAGGTGAAAACAATGGCATCGGCGACAGCGAGCCGACGGTGGCATTGCCCGCTCACACTCCGTGGCGAACCCTGACTGTGGGCAAGAGTTTAAAACCTATTGTAGAAACTACCGTGCCTTTTGACGTGGTAGAGCCACAATACGAGGCAAGTAAGGCCTATACTTTTGGACGGGCTACATGGAGCTGGCTGGAATGGCAGGATGAAAGCATCAATTTTGAGGATCAGAAAACTTTTATCGATCTTTCTGCAGCGATGGGGTATGAGTATGTTTTGATAGATAATTGGTGGGATACACGGATCGGTCATGCCAAAATCGAAGAGCTGGCTACCTATGGTCGCGGTAAAGGGGTTGGGCTTTGTCTCTGGTACAATTCGAATGGGTACTGGAATGATGCTCCACAGACGCCAAAAAATAAGATGAACAATAGTATTGCCCGCAAGAAAGAAATGGCTTGGATGCAATCGATTGGTATAAAAGGTATCAAGGTGGATTTTTTTGGCGGCGACAAGCAGGAAACATTGAAATTGTATGAGGATATCTTATCGGATGCCAATGACCACGGTATTACCGTCATCTTTCATGGCTGTACGCTTCCAAGAGGATGGGAACGTATGTACCCTAACTTTGTGGGTAGTGAGGCGGTATTGGCTTCTGAAAATCTGATCTTTACGCAGCATGCCAATGATACTGAGGCTTTCAATGCCTGTTTGCATCCTTTTATCCGCAATGCTGTAGCAGCAATGGACTTTGGTCCTGTACTGCTTAATAGAAGACATAGCCGTGGAAACAACGAAGGTACGACCCGCAAGACAACGGAATCATTTCAGCTCGCAACATCGGTCTTGTTCCAAACCCCTGTGCAGAACTTTGGTTTGACACCGAATAACCTGAAGGATATGCCTAAATACGTTATTGATTTTCTAAAACAGGTGCCGACAACATGGGATGAAACGGTATTTTTGGATGGTTATCCTGGTAAATATGTTGTTTTAGCCAGACGGAAACAAGATACCTGGTATATTGCGGGAATAAATGCAGAAACAAAACCAAAAGAAATTGAATTGCAGCTATCCATGCTCTCGGGGCAGTCGGTACAACTTATCAATGACGACGGAGCACGTAACCCCATACAAAGCTCCATAAAATTAAGAAAGGAAAATAAACTCAAATTAATATTACAACCCCATGGTGGCGTTGTATTGTATGGAAATTAGTCGCTTGTTATTTGTCGGAGATGAAAAGGTTGTGGGTGATCGTTGGACTTTTATGGCCGTGGATACTGGCAGTCTGTCAGACGAACCCGGCGCATTTTTTTTCAATACAGGACGGATTGACGAATCAACAGGTATTGGATATTGTACATGATGACGAGGGGTTTACGTGGATAGCGACGGAGTTGGGTCTAAATAGGTTTGCCGGCAAATCTTTTAAACCTTATTACGCCTCCGAACAGCAAAACGGCCTGTCCTTGAATAGCAATGAAATCAATACATTGCTCTACGATAATCGAAAATTATATATTGGTACGCGGTCTAATGGATTGAATGTATTTGATTTAGATAGTCATAAATTTTCTTACTACCTGCATGATCCCCATAATCCAAAGTCGATAGCGACCAATGATATTACAGCTATGATCAAAAGCCATGACGGAACGTTATGGTTAGCTACCTATCATCAGGGACTCCAGCACTTTGACCCTGTAAAAAAAGAATTTAGTTATTTCAATAAAAGCAGACTTCCGGAACTTCCTGAAAATAGTATTTGGTGTCTAGTTGAAGACAGGAGGAAGATGCTCTACATTGGACATGTCAATGAAGGGGTCTCAATTTTTGATCCGACGCGTCGTGCGGTATGCCGGTTGACGCAGGAAAACACGAAAGGTGTATTGCCTGACAATGAAGTAAAAGTACTCTATTGTGACCAGTGGAATAATATCTGGATTGGTACACGCAAAGGGCTGGCCGTCTTCCATCCGTCAACGGGTAAGCTTGTGCGCATTTCCCTGGGCGGAACAGCCAAGAACGGAGTGGAGCCTTTTGTGTATGCGATCAAAGAGTTTAACAACCGCATTTGGATTGGAGCAGAATCTTCACAACTTTTTATACTGGAGGCTGACTATTCATACAGCAAGCAGGTGGAAGGACTTAAACAGCAGCAGATGGTCGATCTCGGGAAGGGCAACAATGCGATGGTGCAGCATATTGCTCCGGACCGTTTTGGCAATATTTGGCTTGCTATGTATGGTGGAGGTGTTGGAGTGCTTAGTCATCTATCCACATTTTTTAGGTTTTTTCCCGCCGAAGCCTTGCGCTCCGGGCGTATGGCAACGGTAAGCGGTGTTTTTGAAACAGAAACGCAAACTGTCTATCTTACGACTGAGGGATCGGGTATTATTGAGATGGATAGGTATGGACAGCTACGTCGACAATTGACGAGTAGCAGCGGTATTCCCGATGACTTTATCTTAACGAGTTATAAGGACCGTAAACAACGTGTTTGGCTCGGTATGCGAAAAGGCGGTGTGGCTGTTGGTCATGCCGCAGTGGGGCGCTGGAGTGAGATCGCGCTTGGCGAGCAGGTGACCGAAGTCCGCGCTATATTTGAAGATCATCAAGGACTGATTTGGATTGCGGCTAATCAGGGAATATTTATCTATGATCCGGATGGTCGTAAGGTACAAAAGCTCCTGATCAATATACCGATGCTGGGGGACTATGCTCCCAGGGCAATTGTTGAAGATGCACATGGCAACATGTGGGTAGGAACGTACGGTCAAGGACTATATGTTTTTGATCGAAACAGAAAACTGATCCATAAGATGGACCGGAACAACGGGCTATCTAATAACACCATCAACCATCTGCTGCGGGACAGCAACAATAATATTTGGATAGCAACAAACCAAGGCATAGCGATGCAAAGTGCAGGTCGGAAAATAGGTGATTTGTCGTTGATGACATCAGCAGGACGTGATGCTTGGCTTTTTATCAATGCTCTGGCGGAAGACCTGCATGGCAACATCTGGTGTGCGACAAAATCCGGTATGTTACGTTATGTCCCTCAGGAGGAGCGTTTTTTACAATATGACGATTCCTTTGGATTACCATTAGGTGGTTTTATTAATGGGAGTGTGGGAAAGGACAGCCAAGGGCGTTTATTCTTTGGTATGCAGGAAGGTATTTGTTACTTTGATCCACAAAAAATTCCATTGGATCTTCCAAAATCGCCAATACGTATCAGTCGGCTAACTGTATTTCGGGCGGGTGAAGGGAATTCCCAATTGGACAAATACGTCTCCGGAGCGCAAGAGATCGCGCTTAATCATGATGAGAATAGTTTCCGCATTGAATTGGCGGTAATGGACTATGCCCTGAATGGTCTGGTGGAATTCGGTTATCAACTGCAGGGACTCAACAGTGATTGGATCTTTCTTGGAAATGAGACGACTTTAGATTTTCGTAATATTCCCTACGGTGAGCATGAATTGCTCATACGTACACGCATGAAAAATGGAGAATGGTCGCCCTCACCGCAGCGCTTACTTATTAAAATCGCAGCACCTGTATACTTAAGCTGGCCGGCTAAGGTTGCTTATGTGCTGGCAGCATTGCTGTTGTTGTACACGCTTGTTTTCTTTTATATGAAGAGAATGCATGCTGAGTCTGAACTTAGGCTTAAGGAGCGCCAGCATCGTCAGGATGAGCAGTTATACACCGAACGTATGAATTTCTATACTCATATCACACATGAACTGCGTACACCGCTCACATTGATCTTGGGGCCGCTTGAAGATCTTGCTCACGAACAAGAACTATCGGCCAATCATCGGAATCTGATTGGGACTGTACAAAAAAGTGCTAATAGACTCTTTAGCTTGGTCAGCCAGCTGCTGGAATTTAGAAAAATAGAATCCCAATATAAACCTTTGGTGCTTGAGGCTGGATCCTTGGCAGAGATGCTTAGCGATCTCGTGCATAAGTATCAAACATTAAATAACAAGTCAGCCTTATCCATATCAGCTGATCTCCCCAAGGTAGATACGCGCACGATGTTTGATGCCGAAATTGTGCAGCTTATCGTGGATAATTTGCTTTCAAATGCGTATAAGTATACGACCACGGGGCAGATCAAGCTGCGTCTACACTACGAGACATCAAATTTGACCAACTGGGCAGTATTGTCGGTAGAGGATACGGGCTGTGGAATTCCTGCGGGGGAATTTAACCGCATTTTCGATAAGTTCTATCAGATACCAAAGACTGGTGTCTATGGCACTGGGGTGGGCCTGGCGTTGGTGAAAGAGCTCGCGAGCATACACCATGGACAGGTCGAGGTTAAAAGCAAGGAAGGTGTGGGAACGCTGTTTGTGGTCCGCTTGATGGCAAATAAAATTGTGCCAAAGGAAACGGAACCAACACTGACGTCGCAACGTCCCTTAGTTCTATTGGTTGAAGACGACGTTGATTTGCGTGAATATTTAGGCAGCACTTTAGGTGGAAGCTATGAAGTCATACTGGCCGAAAACGGTACTGCTGGCTTCGCTATCGCGCAGACTAAGGTGCCAGACATCATCATAAGCGATGTGCTGATGCCCGATATGGATGGTTTTCTATTAGCAGAAAAATTGAAAAAAGACCGGGCAACAAGTCATATACCGCTTATTTTATTGACAGCCAAAGATACTGATTTTGACCGGCAGCGGGGGTATGATCTTGGGATAGATTCATACTTGGTAAAGCCTATCAGTCCGCAGCTGCTTGCTAAGCGTATTCGGAATTTGTTGCGGAGACAAAGAGAAAGCAATGATCTTATCCTAAAAAATATCGCCGTAGCTTCCAAGAAATCAGGAACGCAAGAAGATAAGAAGGATCGAGATGAATGGTGGCAAGAAAATGAATTTGTGCAGGAGTTTACAAAAATTGTAGAAATGCATATGCAGGACGAGGTACTCGATGCGGGGACACTGGCTGAAAAAATGAACATGAGTCAATCGACCCTTTACCGTAAATTGAAAGGAATCACAGGAAAGAATATCAATCAGCTGGTTCGCAAGATACGCATACGTAAAGCAGCTGAACTATTGAAGACGGGGAAATATAATGTGACAGAAGTATCCTTTATGGTCGGCATCAATAGTGCGATCTATTTTCGGCAATGTTTTAAAGAAGAATTTGGACAGCTGCCATCCGCTTATCAGCGGTCCGATTCGAAGTTGCGTATTTAGGTGCCCCAAAACCTTTAAAATAGCGTTTTTTGACCGAAAATTGTATGCTATTTGACGGATTTGTATACGTTACAATGTGATTAAATCGGCTAAGTTTGACTTATTAATCCAATTATAAATCTAGGTGGAGGTGGCGATGATGCGACCGAAATAAGCGATTGCACGTTATCCATCCTGTTGCCATTCTGGCTAGATTATAATATTTACTGTTTTAAATAAGTATTAAATTTATGAACAACCTAAAGATTGTTTCCCTTTACACTATGTTGAGTGCGATGCCAACGCTGTTGTATGCGCAGGAAAAGGTGACGGGGCAAGTGGTTAACAAAGCAAACGAGCCGATTATTGGCGCTAGTGTATTGATCGAAGGCGGTGGAAAGGGAACCTCAACAGACAAATCGGGGAAATTTGAGCTGAATGCGAATAAGGGGCTGCTTGTGGTCTCCTTTGTAGGATACAAAACCTACAAGGTGCCATTGAATGGAACAACTAATTTAAGAATCGAATTGGAAAGCGATGATCATATCCTGGAGGATGTTGTGGTCGTTGGCTATGGCACCCAGTCAAAACGGAATATCACGGGGGCTGTTAGCAACATAAAGTCTGACGACATCGTTCGGACATCCTCGACGACTACTGCTGGCGCGCTGGCGGGGAAAGTTCAGGGAGTATCTGTGAGAGCAAAGGATGCTCGCCCGGGGCGAGGAGCTGCTATTGAAATCCGGAACATGGGGAATCCCCTTTACGTCATTGATGGAGTTGCCTATGGCGGGCAGACAGGTACAGACTGGGTCGGTACGCAAAATGGCTCAGGAGCGGATATTTTTAACTCGTTGAATCTAGAAGATATTGAAAGCATTTCCATATTAAAGGACGCTGCTGCAGCCGTCTACGGTTTTAGGGCTTCCCGAGGGGTCGTACTGATTACAACTAAAAAGGGAGCTAAAGGAGAAAAAGCAAAAATTAATATCAATGGTTATCAAGGATGGCAAAACCTGACACGATTTCCAAAGATGGCAAACGCGGCACAGTATACCCGCGGATTAGTGGAGGCGGCGCAAAATAGTAATAATCCCGATCAAACACCACAGTCCGTCTATACACCGGAAGAACTTGCGAAATGGCAAGCCGGAACCGAGCCGGGGTATCAAAGCTATGATTATTATAGCATGGTGGTCCGCAAGAATATTCCTCAACGGTATATCAACGCAAATATTACAGGCGGAGGGCAGAAGTCAAACTATTTCCTCTCCGCTGGTCACTTGCAACAAGAGGCTATGATTAAAGATTTTAATTATAAACGAACCAACTTACAGGCTAATATGGAAGCGGAGGTATTGCCGGGACTGACAGTTGGATCTCAGATTTCCGGACGTCATGAAGGAACTCAGGATGTGGGTTTACCTGGAGGCGATGGTTATTTTTCTTCGATTTTAGCGATTATGAAGAATAGACCGACAGTAGGACCCTATGCGAATGACAATCCCAATTACCCAGCTCATACACACGACTTTGCGTATAACCCAGCCTTATTTGACCGGGATATTGCCGGTTATAAAGACAATTCGTACTTGGCGGGGAATGTTAACCTATTTGCTTCCTACAAAACGAAAATTGGTCTGTCGGCAAAAGGTACGGTCTCGTATAACTATACAAGCAATAAATTTGATGGTTTTCAATATACTTACGATGTATATCGTTATGAAAACGATATGTATAAGGCGACAGACGGCAGTGCGGCGGGATGGCGATACAATACCGCCAGAGATATTGTATCGCGATTTGCGCAGTTCCAGCTCGATTACAATAAGAAGATCGGTGATCATTCGTTGTCGGCAATGCTAGGGTATGAACGGTCAGATTGGGACCGTACGCTCAGGGTATTAAGTGCAAATCCCTCAAATAACTATATCCCGATAATAAAAATGGACGAACTGAACGGACTAACCGATGAATGGTCTTATGAGGCTCGTGCGGGCTATATTGGCCGTATAAACTATAACTACAAAGGAAAGTACTTACTGGAGTTATTGGGAAGATATGACGGCTCATATTTATATTATAAAGGTAAACAGTGGGGGCTATTTCCGGGGGCCAGTCTTGGCTGGAGAATATCGGATGAGTCTTTTTTTGCTTCATTAAAGAATGTGGTTAACGATTTGAAAATCAGGGCTTCAATAGGTCAGACGGGTCTGGAAGAAGGAGTAGACATGCATGGCTATTTGGCCGGCTATGATTGGGGTGCAGGCAACGCTATATTGGACGGAAAATTTGTAAACGGTTTGCGACCTCGTGGCATTCCGATACGAAACCTGTCGTGGGTAAAAAATACAAATTATAATATCGGTATTGATGTAACCATGTTTAACAGCAAGTTGACGATGACGGCAGACGCATTCAAAATCATACGGACCGGCGCACCAGCACCACGGTATGATGTGTTAATACCGGAAGAGGTGGGCTATTCCCTGCCGAATGAAAATTTAAATAAGAACGGGTATTTTGGCGCAGAAGGAATCATTACTTACACGGACAAAGTTGGGGAGCTGGACTATGTCGTCAGCGGCAACATCACCTTTTCCCGTTACAAAAGTCTGGAGACTTACAAACCGAGATTTGGGAATTCGTGGAACGAATATAGAAATTCTGCCGAAGACCGGTGGGGTGGCGTATGGTGGGGGTACCAGGTGGTCGGACGATTTGAGTCCATGGAACAGATACAAAACCATCCAATCAACAACGATGGAAATGGCAACCGTGACCAATTGCCGGGCGATTTGATCTATAAAGATGTCAACGGGGATGGGGTCATTAACGACATGGATCAACGGCCAATCGGATATCCTACGGGTTGGGCTCCCATGTTAACCTTCGGCGGGAAAATAGGGCTCAACTGGAAAGGTGCTGACCTGAACATTGATTTTGCGGGCGGGGCTATACAGTCGTGGTTTCAAGACTATGAATTGCGTAATGCTTTCCATGGAGGCGGCAACTCGCCGGCTTATCTCCTGGAGGACAGATGGCACCGAAAGGATCCTTACGATCCAAACAGTGAATGGATTCCCGGCTACTATCCGGCCATTCGAGAAGGCAATTCGGGCCCGAATGCGAAGAATAGCGATTTTTGGCTGACAAATGTCCGCTATCTGCGCGTCCGAAATTTGGAGTTGGGCTATAATCTTCCAAGACAGATCGTTCAAAAAATTAGTGCCGACAAAGTACGGATTTATGTGAATGCTTCCAATCTGTTTTCATTTGACAATGTACGGAAATTCCAGATTGATCCGGAGATTGAAGCTCCTGCGGCGGTAGTATATCCGCAACAGAAAGTAGTTATGGTCGGATTTAATATCACTTTTTAATGCAATGAACATGAAGAAAATATATATGGGAATGGCGTTGTTTGCGACGCTATTATTCAACAGCTGCAACCATGATGATTGGTTTGACCGCGATTCCAAAGCGCTGATTACGGATGATCAGTTGTGGAACGATCCGACTATGCTCACCTCTTTATTAGCTAATTATTATGACCGTCTGCCAACAATGCATGGTGTCTTTAATACGGGGGGAATGACTGAACTGGATGATGCGATGTGGTCGGGTCACAGGGATCAGAATTGGCGAAATGATTTTCAGTTTGGCGATGATTACGGGCGTTACTGGGATTACGGGTTTATCCGAGACATCAATCTTTCTTTGGAAAATATCGAAAAGTTAAGTGTACAGTTATCGGATTCCCAAAAGAAACAATATATTGCCGAACTGCGTTTTATTCGTGCGTTTGTTTATTTCGAACTGGTTAAGCGCATGGGGGGAGTACCCATTGTCACAACGCAGCTGATCTATGATTTCAGTGGCGACCCTACACCTTTGCAGGTTGCGCGTGCCAAAGAACACCAGGTGTACGATTTCATTTATAATGAACTTCAGGAGATCAAAAATGATCTGCAGGATAATCAAGCTAGTAAAACACGGGCAAATAAATATACCGTTTTGGCGCTGCAAAGCAGAGCAATGCTGTACGCGGCTTCTCTGGCAAAGTATAACAATTTGATGGCTACGCCGATCAGCACGCCTGGTGGGGAAGTTGGTATTCCTGCGGCCATGGCCATGGATTATTATACCAAATCTCTGGTGGCGTCTAAAGAAATCATTGCGGGGCCGTATTCGCTGTACAGTGAAAATCCGGACAAGGGCGCTAACTTTTACGATATGCTAAATAAGAAGACGGGGAATGAGGTGATCTTTGCTAAGGATTTTGCAGTTGGACTGAAGGTGCACCGCTTTGCCTATGATAACATTCTGAAGAGTATGACTGAAGACAATGAATCATCTTCAACGATTTCTCCTTCGCTTTCGTTAGTGGAGAGCTTCGATTATCTAGACGGCGCGAAAGGTGTTTTGCATGACCGCGATGCCAACGGTAACTATATTGCCTACCAAAATATCCAAGATATCTTTGCGAATAAAGATGCTCGTTTATATGGTACGGTTATTTATCCAGGAACATTGTTCCGTGGCAGGTCGGCAAGCATACAAGCTGGAGTTGCCATCTGGAACAATAATCGCTATCAACTGTATGTCGCTCCTCGTTTGGGGCAGCAGCTCGATGAAGAGCTGGGGAAACCATATGCCGGCGGTCTGTGGACAGGTTTCGATGGGCCGCAGATAGATGCGCAGGACGTGAGTAATACTGGCTTTTATATTCGAAAGTTTATAAGCGATGCTCCCGCAGCGAGCACACGAGGTACTTCTGCCGCAAATTGGTGGCCTTGGTTTCGGCTAGGAGAGGTCTATTTAAATGCTGCGGAAGCGGCCTTTGAGCTGGGTCAGTCGGATGCTGTCCAGTATATCAATGCCCTGCGAGTTAGAGCTGGATTCCCCGAAAATAGCATAACTTTATTAACCATGGATATCATCCGAAACGAACGTCGTGTAGAATTGGCCTATGAAGACCATCGTTTTTTTGACTTAAAAAGATGGCGTCTCGCTCATCTGGTCTGGAATGGCTCAGAAAATGATGATAATGCCGTTGTGAGAGGCTTATATGCCTATCGGATCGCCAGACCAGGCCATCCAGACAATGGAAAGTTCATTTTCGAACGGGTACGTCCTAACCGGTTTAGAAAGGCACGCTTTTTCCGCTTAGCAAATTATTATGCTTCGATCAAACAGTCGGCCATCGATGCCAATCCAAAGATTGTTAGAAATCCTTATCACTAATTTAAATGCGATGAAAATAAAAATTTTAAAAATATACGCTATCGTGTTCAGTCTAACGCTAACAGCTTGTGAATATGATAATTTTGAGACGCCCAAGTCTGTTTTGTCCGGCCAGATAACCCATGGGGGAGCGGCTGTTCAGATACGTAATAATGGACCTGAGCTGGAACTTTGGCAGGATGGATTTGCTCTTCGATCAAAAATTAGTGTGTATGCTGACCAGAACGGACATTTTTCAGCGGAACTTTTTGATGGCCGATATAAATTGACCCGGCTAAGTAATGCACCTTGGTTACAGCAGCCTACAGATACCATTCTTGTGGAGGTCAAAGGGAATACAACAATAAATGTACCCGTCACTCCATATTTTAGTGTGCCGAATGTGAGCGCGAGCTTTTCGGGCAATGCGGTAACTTGTGGTTTTGAGGTATCCAAAGTTTTGGAGTCGGCACAAGTGGACGACGTGAGACTATTTATCTCAACGACCACTATTGTGGACAACGTGAACAATGAGCAAAATGAGGGATTTAATCTTGCTAACTTAGCTTTTGGACAAAGCATGTCAATGACTGCTTCACTAAATGATCTACTGCTAAGAAAGGCTGCTAAATTAAATATTGACCAGCTTTTTGTGCGTATTGGCGTGCGTTCTAAATCTGCTGGAGAATACAACTTCAGTTCCGTTGAAAAAATTAAGATAAAATAGCAACTTACATAACAGGCCACGTTAGTGGCCCAATATAGATCTGAATGAAAAAAAATAAAATTATATCCTTTGTTACTTTATTGTTGCTGCATGTTTCGCACTATATATGTGCTCAGGTCTATCACAATGGACCGGTCGAAAAGGACTTTGCTGGCTATTTATTCGCTTACTTTAAGGGTAATGCTGTTCAAGATGAAGCTGTATGCTTTGCCATCAGTACTGATGGATACACGTATCGGGCGCTAAACGGCAATCGTCCGGTGCTGGATTCGAAGCTAATCAGCAAAACTGGTGGCGTGCGCGATCCACATGTATTGCGAGGTGTGGACGGCAGGACTTTTTATATGGTGCTGACTGACATGACTTCGTCTAAAGGATGGGACTCCAACCGTGGTATGGTCTTGTTGAAATCCCAAGATTTACTCCATTGGTCATATAGTAAAATCGATATCCAGCAACGATTTGCAGGGCAGGAATCGTTGAAGCGCGTATGGGCGCCCCAGACCATATTTGATGCTGAAGCTAAAAAATATCTGGTGTATTGGTCGATGAAACATGGAGATGGCCCAGATATTATTTACTATGCCTATGCCAATCCGGATTTTACAGATTTTGAGACCGAGCCACGGGTACTGTTTACCCCAAGAAATGGTCTGTCTTGCATTGATGGAGACATTATAGAAAAGAATGGTCTTTTTTATCTGTTCTACAAAACAGAAGGACATGGCAATGGGATTAAAGTGGCTATTACTGATGGCTTGACTTCGGGAAAGTGGGTAGAACAACCAGGATATAAACAACAGACCAAGGATGCTGTGGAAGGCTCTAGCGTATTCAAACGTAATCAATCTAGTCAATATGTCCTGATGTATGATGTTTACGGTAAGGGAAAATATCAGTTTTGTGTATCGGATGATCTGGATAGATTCAAGGTAATCGACCATGAGATCGATATGGATTTCCATCCACGTCATGGGACAATTATACCGATTACTAGACAGGAATTGGCGGTATTGACTGCGAACTGGGGTGTACCGCAGGATATTACTATTGGTTTAAAGAAGAATCCTGTTCTTAACGGGTTCTATGCGGATCCGGACGTGCTTTACTCCCACAAAACTAAAAAATACTATATCTATCCAACAAGTGATGGATTTGATGGCTGGGGAGGTTTCTATTTTAAAACCTTTTCATCCACGGATCTGGAAAACTGGAAGGATGAGGGCGTAATCCTTGATCTGAAAAAAGATGTTCCCTGGGGGCCCCGTAATGCATGGGCGCCTAGTATCGTTGAGAAAAAGAAAGGAAATGATTACAAATATTACTATTATTTCACGGCGGCGCAAAAAATAGGTGTTGCGGTAGCTGATCTGCCGACGGGGCCTTTCAAGGATTCGGGCAAACCATTAATTGATTTTAAGCCTGCTGGTGTGAAGGGAGGCCAAGAAATCGATCCGGCTGTCTTTCATGATCCGAAGTCTGGCAAAAGTTATTTATATTGGGGAAATGGCTATCTCGCTGTTGCGGAACTTGATCGAGATATGGTCTCCATCAAAAAGAATACGGTCAAAGTGTTGACGCCAGACAAGACATTTCGCGAAGGTGCATACGTTATCTATCGTAATGGGCTTTATTACTTCTTCTGGTCGGAGAATGACACCCGTAATGAAGACTATCGCGTGCGTTATGGAACCTCTACTTCACCTTATGGGCCAATAACAGTCCCCGAAAACAATCTGATCTTGCAAAAGGATATATCTAAAGGGATTTATGGTACGGGTCACAACTCGGTGTTGCAGGTTCCAGGCAAAGATGAGTGGTATATCGTATATCATCGGTTTAGTTATCCTGATGGAATAGGTATGGGAGATGCGGCGGGTTTTCATCGAGAAGTGTGTATAGACCGACTTTATTTTGATAAGCAGGGTAATATCTTGCCCGTTGAGCCGAGCAATTAATTTATTCTGGCCATTTTCTGTTGGAAGGGAAACCATTGAAATTGTCAGCTACACGGTCGTGGCAAGATAGCTGGACAAAATGGGGGCAGGCTTCGTCAGTCAGGTTAGATGGTTAGCTCCGGGAGTTATTCAGACCGGAGCATTCGTATTTCCAATATTTTGTGAGTAGGGGACTGCAAAGTCCCCTTAATTTTTACTTCGACTTGCGGCTGACCTGCAGCTTCTTTCGGAAGCTGGAGCCGAAAAACCTCAGGCTGTACATGGTCTGCCACGTTGCGGAGTGTTCCAACAAGTGTCCCATTGACAAGGATTTCAGTTGTGCGGGAGGTGTCGCCCAAGAATTTGACATACAGTACGGCATTATTTGTTTGTTTCATCCGATAACTGAACCAGCTTTTGGTTTCCCGCCAGCGGATATCGTCTATTAGACCGGCTTGACTATCTTCTTCACGGAAAAAATGGTCGGATTCAGGCTGCTGTTCGCCTACAGCGATTTTGTCTACGGTAATAGCCGTTAGCGCCAGACTTTCTCGTTCATCTGCTTCGATCTGTCTTTGCAATTCGTGTAATGTTGATTGGTTTGCCTGAGGCCAATACATTATGTAGCGGCAATCATGGATACCATAGAATGGTTCGAGTTCCATGGACAGTGAATCTTTTGAGCGGAATAGGCCGTTCAAGCGAAAGTGAAGTGGTTTAGAGGCTATAGGATCAACGAGCGTACTAATGGAGTCAGGACTGGCAACCAGAATAGGAATATCTCCTAATGGGATTTGTTTGCCGGACGCGATATGTCCCATTCGACTGTCGTCGGCTAGCAAACCTTTAAGGTCATCTGTACCCGAGCGGGCAGCCAGGACAATAGGTCCATATAATAGGCTATAGTAATTGCTACGGTCTGGCAGTTGTTCGGCATGGATGTTCATAGGAAGCTCCATGCGTACGTGGTCCCCGGGCTTCCAGGTGCGTTTTATCTTGAAATGGGAGGTGCCTGAGTCATCTAGCTGAATGGGTTTACCGTTAATAAAGATTTGCGGTAGGCCCGCTAGCCAGCTCGGTTTGCGTAGATTTAGTGTAAATGTACGTTTCTTTTTGGTATTTATCCTTATGGAGGTATATGCCGTGCTTGGAAAACTATTTTCCTGAATGATCTCCACGCCTTTATCCTTCCAATTTAATCGAGAGGGGATAAAAAGATTGACATAAAGTTCATCATGATGATGAGCATAAATCATTTCCCCGTATTTAGCATGGTTTTCCATACCAGACCCTACGCAACACCACATACTGGTATGAGGCTGTGAATAGACACGATAATGACCGGGACGGATTTGTGTAAAATAAACAAAACCGCCGTGCTGAGGATGCTGGGTAGACAAGATATGGTTATATAAGGCCCGCTCATAGAAGTCAAGGTATTTTGCCTGCTGATCAGTTCGGTAAAGCATTTTTGTTAAGCGCAGCATATTGTAGGTGTTGCAGGTTTCGGGGCCTTCGATGCTATAGACCATTTTGGAGAAATCATCCGTTGGATTAAAATGTTCACTTACGCTGTTTCCGCCAATGGAGATCGATCGATGTTCAGCAACATTATCCCAAAAATAACTTACGGCGTCAGACCATTGTTGGTCATGCGTAAGCTCCGCTATCCGGCTAAAGCCAAGTACTTTAGGTATCTGCGTATTGGCGTGAAGTCCGGTTAGTTTGTCCTGGTGGGATATCAGTGGCATTAGAATAGAATGATGACTGAATTTTCGGGCGAGCTCGAGATAATTCGGGTTCTGTGTGATTGCAGCGACGTCGGCAAATGTTTCATTGAGCCCGCCATGTTCGCTCCTTAGCATCTCCTGGATCTGTGTTTCAGATAGCTGCGAAACCAACCTAAGAGCCCAATCGGTCATGTCAATAAGCATATTTTTTGCCTTTTGATCACCAGTTAATAAATAAGCGTCGCGGAGACCAGCATAGGTCTTATGAATATTGTATAAAGGTACCCACTTTCCATTCAGATTAAAGCTTCCCGAGTGGATATTGCCCCGTTGGATCTCTTCCCAAATGAGTTTTCCGCCCGGTACTCCACCGATATACCCGTTACCATTGGCTTGTTGGCAGCGTTCCAGATTGGAGATCATATAATCGAGCCGGTCTTTCACGCGGGGATCACCAGTCGATGCATACATATAGGAAAGTGCAGAGAGATAATGGCCACCGATATGGCCGTCTAAGCCTGTGCTTTCCCAATTTGTATAGCTTTCTTTCCTATGTGGCAGGCCCGCCTCACGTAAAAAAGGTGTGAGAAGCCGATCGGCATCCATCGCTAGTAGATATTGAAGATCCAGTTGCTGAGCATGTTGAAAAGGACTAGGCAGTAATCTGACATCGTTTAAATCAAAATATTGTATCGGGCTGGAGATTTGGGCTGATAAATGCTGGCCGAGCGTTACTGTCAGAATGAGAGAGGAAAAGATGCTTTTTAACTTCATGGTGTACTGGAGCTTATAAGTTTCTTAGCAGGACCTGCCGATTGGTTGACGGCAGCTTTTATCACGTAAAGACTGCTAAATCAAAGATAAGATTTGCTTTAGTATTTTTAAATGTTTTTTTTACATTTATTATAAAAGCCTGTGGACTAGTTCCCAGAAAGGTTTTCATCTGTTAGATAAGTAGAAACCGTGCTTCTACGTGATCTTTCGCTGCGACTATTTTCTCCTTATCTGTAGCTTGACACCTATCGTTAAGCCGATATAATCATCAAAGTTCAGGTAGCTATTGGGAATCCCGCTAGCGAGGTAGAGGTCGCTACTATGAAAATCATAATATAATCTGATGCTCTCGAAATAAGAGGTTTGGCATTTGAGCCGGTAGATAAAGTCTTGCCCTACAAACAAATTAATCCGTAGTCTGGTGGAGAAACTATAATAACTGCTAGGATATTTATCAGGCTCTTTGTACCAGAATTGTTTACCCAGCGTAGTATTAAAATATACCCCTGTGCGTAGTGGATGGTATGCTGTCTGCTTGTTGACGGGTACCGACCATGGGGTGTAAGTCTGGCGCAGTGTCAGTGTCAGTTTGGCTCGGTCAGTGTCATATTTCGGAACATAGCCAATGAGAAAATCTGTAGACCACTGGTGTTTTTTTCCGTAATCCCAGCCCCATCCCAGAGAAAATAGACCTATAGATCCAGCGTATTGAATGATATAACTGGAGGGGATGAGACGGAAAGCGGTTCTTTTGAGTTCTCTGTTTCCCGTGGTATCGACCAACTTGTCGGACATTGTTTGCATGTCCTGGGCGAAACCTGTACTCGTTAATAATATAAATAAAGATACTAATTGAAGCGTTTTGCATTTAAAAGGAAACAAGCTCATGGGTGTAACTGTCTTTAGTGATCGTAAAAATTAAATACTGCCGCTTACCTATGTTGGGTGTCCCGTAGTAGGTAACCCCATCGTCAAAAATGTCTTCCTGTTGATAGCTGTGGTCATGACCATTGTTGCAATACAGCAAATTAGGGTATTGTTTTATGCTATGTTGGAACATGGGAGCAACATTGTTGTTAAACTGATCAGAGGTGGGACGGGCATGCATCAAAACGATTGTTTTGTCAAATCTTTCACTGTCCGTTAAACGTTCGCGTTCGATAAATGAAAAATCAGGGACGGGTGTGGAATAATCTGATTCAAGCGCATTGGTATTCAGACAAACGAATTTGATTCTGCCAGCGATAAAAGTGTAATTGGGAACGCCGAAAACCTTTTCAAATATTTCTTCACCATTGGCCAGACAATCGTGATTGCCCAGTAATACGACATAAGGCTGGTTGAGCTTTTCTAGGATATT
The DNA here is from genome assembly GCF_901482695.1 of Sphingobacterium thalpophilum. Classification (NCBI taxonomy): domain Bacteria; kingdom Pseudomonadati; phylum Bacteroidota; class Sphingobacteriia; order Sphingobacteriales; family Sphingobacteriaceae; genus Sphingobacterium; species Sphingobacterium thalpophilum. The sequence goes on along the minus strand of NZ_LR590484.1, from coordinate 5,858,845 downwards.
GCGTTGCCAGAGAAATTCTTTGGTGAGTCCAAAGTCGGAGATATCACCGCCATGAATAATAAAGTCAATATCAGTTCGAGAGTTGACTATTTTTACAAAATCGTCAAGTTCGTTATACCATCGTTGCGAATCGCTAATAAAGGCATATCGTATAGTATCGCGCTGCGAATAATCGCGCTCGATTCTGATAATGTTCTGAATGTTGATGTTGGTTTTGCCATCAATTTTTCCCGAGTAAGGATGTATGTCAAACATGTTGCATCCGTGTAGCAGTAATGTGGTGCAAAATAGAGTCAGATAAATGGGTAGCGTTTTCATCGTTTATGATTTTATTGACTTTTTGAATATAAAAGTAAGTTTTAACAATAGAACCTCAAGTGCTACAGAATTTTTATTACGCTGGCGTGATATTGTCAAGTATAATATCTGTACGATCTGAATAACCTTTTTATGAATGATGGTAACGATTGCGTAAATTTTGTTTTATAGTACATATAAAAAATACTAAGTTTAACAATGCAACCGGTTGCTGTGTTCTGATACAGACAATTATCTGGGGTAGAGAATTAAGGGATATATAATTAACTCGCATAACCAAATTAATGACGAGACCTAAAAAGCATAATGTACACGATGGAGAACGTTCATTCAGCACTCATTTTGGTCAATTGGCCGTGGTCTCTCTTGTGGGGGACTGTTCATAAGCGATGATACTGGTGGCGGTTCTTCGACTGGGTTACTCAACGAGAAGGCGTTTGCGTAGAGCGATTTTATCACTATTAGATTGCAATAATAAACTATAATAAAGATATGATGCATATTTGGAAAGTTTCCGTTCTATTTAGTTATCTAGTGTTGGGGCATTTTACCTTAACATTTGGTCAGCATTATCAGTCTCAGGTCTGGCGGCCTGACCTTGGAAATGGAAAATTCAAGAATCCGGTAATCAATGCGGATTATTCCGACCCAGATGCCATACGGGTTGGGGAGGATTATTATATGATTGCATCAAGCTTCAATCACAGTCCGGGGCTTCCCATTTTACATTCCAAAGATATGGTGAACTGGACAATTATTGGGCATGCCCTGCAACGGCAGGTGCCGGAGGCTGTATTTAACAAAGTACAGCACGGCGGTGGGGTGTGGGCTCCGTCAATACGGTACCATGAGAACGAATTTTACATTTATTATCCGGATCCAGATTTCGGTATCTATCAAATAAAAACAAGGGATATCCGAGGTCCTTGGTCTGAACCAGTGCTGGTCTTTGAAGGAAAAGGGTTGATCGATCCTTGCCCATTTTGGGATGAAGATGGTAGAGCGTATCTGGCCTATGCTTATGCTGGGAGTCGTGCCGGACTAAAAAGCGTTATCGGCATTGCGCCAATGAATGCTGAAGGCACTAAAGTACTGAACCGAGGCACTATTGTCTACGACGGCCATGAATTGGATCCGACCATAGAGGGACCGAAAGTTTATAAACGTAATGGTTATTATTATTTATTTGCGCCGGCCGGCGGAGTCGCAACTGGTTGGCAACTCGTACTGCGGTCCAAAGATATATACGGCCCTTACGAGCGAAAGGTGGTCATGGAGCAAAATAATTCGACAGTCAATGGGCCCCATCAAGGGGCATGGGTAAACACACCGACAGGAGAAGATTGGTTTTTCCATTTTCAGGACAAGGAAGCTATGGGACGAGTGGTGCATCTGCAGCCGATGGTTTGGAAGGAAGACTGGCCCATAATCGGCGAGGACGAGGACGGCGATGGTGTAGGAACCCCAGTAATGATTTATAAGAAACCTCATGTCGGAAAGCAGCAGTTGCCTGTCGTCAATCCACAGGAATCTGACGAGTTTGATAGCCCTCAGCTTGGACTCCAGTGGCAATGGCAGGCTAATCCCGACGGAACATGGCTGATGCCTTCGCATAAAGGCAATCTTCGTCTCTACACACAGTTGCTGCCTAAAGATGGCAAGAATCTGATGGCGCTTCCCAATATCCTCACGCAAAAATTTCCGGCTGAGGACTTTACTGCAACAACGCGAGTAAGACTCCGGCCCAATGAAAAGGAGCTGGGAGAACGGGCGGGACTCGTGGTTGTTGGAGAAGACTACAGTCAGCTGTTTATACAAAAGAATAATGGTGTTTTTCGCCTTTATTATGGTAGTTGTTCCAAAGCCTACAACGGAAATTCAGAAAATGTGCGCGTTGTCACTACGGTACCGGATGACTTTGTATTTCTGCGTGTCCAGGTTAGAAAAGGTGAAATCTGCAATTGGTCCTATAGTATTGATGGTAAAAAATATATAGATATTGAAAAGGATTTTCGGGCTAGACCGGGAAAATGGATTGGTGCGACACTTGGACTATACGCTAGCCGTGACAAACAGATTAACGACAGTGGATATGCGGACTTCGACTGGTTTCGTATAGGTAAATGATGCCATTGTCACAAAAGGAAGAAGCGTAAATACGCTTAACGATTTATTATAGTAAAGGATGGATAAATGTTTTATATTAAACAAGCTGCTTAAGCTGTACTGGGTCTTTATACTAATATTGGCCGGAGGCCGGCTACATGCTACTGCGGCGACCGAAATTATTGTTGTCGATCAACAGGGGGGAGGGAATTTTACGACGATACAGGCTGCGATTAACTCGGTTCGTGCTTTTCGAGGCGAACATGCTGTACGGATATGGGTTAAAAATGGTATTTATCATGAAAAAGTCGTTATACCATCTTATTTAGAGAATATACAATTGATTGGAGAGGATGTTACCGGGACAAAGATTGTATACGACGACCATGCCGGGAAGATGGCAGACTGTCCTGATGAAACAGGCGAGATAAAGCGGGGAACGTTTAACAGTTACACACTTTTGGTGCGCGCTAATTCGGTATTGATTAAGAATATTACGATCGAAAATGCAGCTGGACCGGTCGGACAGGCTGTTGCGCTTCATCTGGAAGGCGATCGTATCGCAGTCGTAAATTGTCGTTTACTGGGCTATCAGGATACCTTGTATCTCGGAAAAAGTGGCGGAAAGAACTATTTTGCTAACTGTAGTATCTATGGTACTACCGATTTTATTTTCGGTCCCGGAACATCTTTTTTTTGTGATTGTAAGCTGTTTTCGTTGAGCAATTCCTATGTGACAGCGGCTTCCACGCCTGCTGGTGAACGCTACGGCTATGTATTTTATAAAAGCCAGTTTTTACCTGTAGACCAGTCGGTAATGAAGGTGTTCCTTGGCAGACCCTGGCGTCCTTATGCTAATACCGTTTTAGTCGACTGCTATTTGGGACCACATATTGTACCGGAGGGCTGGAATGAATGGCACGGTGACGAGTTATTCCCTCAAAAAGAAAAAACAGTTTTTTATGCTGAACTGGGGTCTAAAGGCGAGGGAGCAAAAGATCTTTCCAAACGGAAACGCTGGTCGCATCAACTAGGAGATGACAAACGTGAGTTTTATCGGCTTGAACAGGTTATGGGAGACTGGAACGTAAATAAAATGCTCCATGAAATGGGAGAATAAAACTTCTCATTTATAATAATCGTCAATTTGTATTTGCGCCAACAGTTGATATCGCATGTATGTTACCCTCAATAAGATGCGAAGAAAAAATAATTTAAACTTTTTATCTAGTAGCATTGTGTTATGTGTGGATGCTGAGGGATTAAGATAGGTTTAAATAATCGAGCGCATGAGTTTAACGAAATACCGTGAGAAACGGACAGCCGAAAAGACACCCGAGCCCTTTGGAGGAAAGGCAAGCGGAAAAGAACTCCGATTTGTAGTGCAGAAACATGATGCATCACACCTTCACTATGATTTTCGCCTTGAAATGGGTGGGGTACTCAAAAGCTGGGCTGTGCCCAAAGGTCCTTCTATGGATCCGGAAGTAAAGCGTCTGGCCATGATGGTAGAAGACCATCCTTATGACTACCGCAATTTTGAAGGAGTGATACCGAAAGGGCAATACGGGGGCGGTACCGTAATCGTTTGGGATGAGGGGACTTATGAAGCCGTCGGGATAGATACGGATGATGTTATCAAGATGGACAAAAACCTAAGACATCAGCTTTATTCGGGGAAGCTTAAAATTAGGCTTCATGGGCATAAGCTAAAGGGGGAATTTGCCCTAGTTAAGGCATACGGTCGGGGAGAGAATGGCTGGTTGCTGATGAAGCTGGAAGATGAATATGCGAGTAAACAAGACATTGTTAAAAAGGATAGATCGGTGATTTCAGGAAAAACGATCGCCCAGATGGAAAAGTCGCCTGACAAAGTCTATGGAAAAAATGCAGGTAAAAAAGGCACAACAGGCGCAAAGAAAAAAGAGGCTGGGAAAAAGGCCGCTACAGTGATTAGTGAACAGCTCGAAACAAAGCCGGCAACCAAAAAGAAGGAGCAAATAAATTTTGATAAACCTCTAAAAAATATGCCTACCCAAGGCTTTTATACTACCATTGAACCCATGTTGGCCACTTTGGTCGACAAACCTTTTGATGACGCGGATTGGGTGTATGAAGTTAAATGGGATGGTTATAGAGCTGTAGCCTTTATGAATAAGGGCGAGGTGGAACTGAAATCGCGAAATGATAAAAGCTTCAATGAGAAATTCTATCCGATCCCAGCGGAATTAAAGCAGATGAATTTAAATGCTGTCATCGATGGAGAAATCGTTGTGCTGAGCAAAAATGGGACTGCCAATTTTGCTGCGTTACAAAATTGGCGCAGTGAGGCAGACGGCGACCTGGTTTACTATGTATTTGATATCCTTTGGTATGAAGGTAAGGATTTAAAAGGTCTGCCCCTTGTCGAACGAAAGGCTATTCTGAAAGAAGTTCTGCCCGTAAGTGAGCAGATTATGTACAGTGAACATTTTGATACCTCGGGTATCGCGTTTCTCGAAGAAGCAAAAAAACTCGGATTGGAAGGAATTATGGCGAAGCGTAAAGACAGCTTATATCACGCCCACAATCGTTCGCATGATTGGCTGAAGATCAAAGCTAGCAAGCGGCAGGAGGTTGTTATCGGCGGCTATACATTAAATGACGGTAGCAGTAAATTGTTTAGCAGTCTATTGGTCGGTGTGTATAACGGAAAAGAACTTGTGTATACTGGAAAAGTCGGAACAGGATTCAACACGGCGGTACAAAAGCATATGATGGCGCTGTTTGAACCCTTGACCACTAATAAGTCGCCTTTTACGACAGAACCCGACGTTAATAAACCATCTCGCTTCCGTCCGGACCCGCCGCACGCAAGCGTGACCTGGCTACGTCCCGAACTGGTCTGTGAAGTGAGTTTTGCTGAAATTACCAACGATGGAGTTATGCGGCACCCGTCGTTTGATGGATTACGGGAAGATAAGAATGCGAAGAAAGTAGTTTTGGAGCATGAACAGCCTGTCCAACAGCTGGTGGAAGAAAGGAGCAATCAGTTCGTCAAATCACGTATGGACGGAAAACGTAAAACATTGCTGAACCCCACGGAAAAAACGCAGGTGAAAATAATAAATAAACAGGAGCTTAAGTTTACTAATCTGGATAAAATCTATTGGCCAACAGAAAAAATTAGAAAGCGGGATCTGATCAATTATTACTATCAGGCTGCACCATTTATCTTACCATACTTAAAAGGTAGGCCACAAAGTATGAATCGATTCCCTAATGGTATCGATGGCGAAGGTTTTTACTTTAAGGATGTGACGGATACTGCGCCGGACTGGGCAGAACTTTATTTATACCAGAGTGAATCCGACAATCGTGATAGGCATTATTTGGTCGGAAAAGATGAAGCTACCTTATTGTATATGGCTAACCTGGGCTGTATCGAGATGAATCCATGGAACAGTACGGTTAAAAAGCCAGATAATCCCACTTATTGTATTATAGATTTGGATCCCGACAAAAATTCCTTTGATCAGGTCATCGAAGCGGCTCAGGTCACTAAACAAATTTTAGACGACATGGGCATTCCAAGTTATTGCAAAACAAGTGGCTCTACTGGTCTTCACATCTATATCCCACTAGGGAATAAGTATTCTTACGAACAGTCTAAAGAGTTCGCTCGAATTGTTGTGACCCTTGTACACGCCGAACTGCCAGATTATACAAGTCTTGAGCGTACCGTGCGTGATCGCAAAGGCAAGATGTACTTGGACTTTCTGCAAAATAGGCCGCATGCAACTATTGCTTCCGTCTATTCCGTGCGCCCAAAGCCCGGAGCTACGGTGTCCATGCCTCTGCACTGGGACGAAGTGAAGAAAGGATTGAAAATTAGTGATTTCAATATTTTTAATGCAATAGAACGGATGAACAGCGAGGGGGATATTTTCAAACCGGTACTTGGAAAAGGAATTGATTTGAAAAAAATAGTCAGCAATTATGCGATAAAATAGCAAAACAGGATACTAATGTATACATTCTTATAACAAAATTAGATGCGGATGAAAAATCGAATTATTTATGTGAGCATGGGCTTGATCGTGATGCATCTCTGGATATCTTGTGGCGGCAAAAATACAACATCCAATGTGAAGGTGCCTGGCAATGAAAAGGGAGCGAAGGACAAAGCGCTGGAGGCGGGAGCAAATCTTCTACAGGATAAGAGCCCTTTAAAGTCATTTAATGTATATCTTGACGGATTTCATTTTTACAATGGTAATATGAACGCGCAAATGGAAGCGCATCATTACGTGCAGCAATTGAATAATGATATTTATCAGGCCATCATTTTTGACGGCAACGGCGAAGATGCCAAGCTGATGGGGGTAGAATATATAATCACCGACAAAATTTTTAGAACATTGCCCGAAGAGGAAAAGAAACTTTGGCATTCGCATCATTATGAGGTGAGTTCGGGTAGTCTTGTTGCCCCGGGCATACCGGATGACGTCGAGCACGAGTTAATGGAAAAGCTTATTCATACTTATGGTAAGACGATTCATACCTGGCATACAGACCAGGAGAATAGTTTGCCTGTAGGAGTTCCAATGATCATGATGGGCTTTACAAAAGATGGGCAAATTCATCAACAGCTGATTGCTGAAAGGGACAGGCGCTTTCAAATATCGACGATCAAAAAAAAGCAGCATAGGTCGGATATTCCTATGCCAGTAATAGACCCTTCTGCAAATGCCTGGGAAAAAGGTGATATTAGACAGTTTGTGCTAACCGATCGTCCAGATAGTGCATCGCACAAGCAGCAGCACAATATTCGATAAAAATGTGCACGCATGAAGTAAATAAACAGCGTTAAAATCGGGATATGACATTACAAATGTCTTTTAACGCTGTTTACCCAAATTACTTCATTAATAATGACAGAAGCTCACGTGCAGTATCTTCTGAGGATTGTGGGTTCTGCCCTGTAATCAGGCTCCCGTCTATGACCACATGGTTACTCCAGTCTGCACCCTTGCTATATCGGCCACCGAGTTTTTTCAACTCATCTTCGACTAGAAAAGGAACGACCTGGGTCAGTTGTACAGCTTCTTCTTCGGTATTCGAAAATCCGGTCACATTTTTATCTTTTACAAGAGGAACACCATGTGCATCTTTAACAAATCGAAATATTCCCGGTGCGTGACATACTGCTGCTACCGGCTTGCCATGCCGCCAAAATGCCTCAATAAGTGCAATAGAATCGCTGTCGTTTGCCAGATCCCATAGGGGACCGTGGCCACCGGGATAGAAAATAGCGTCATATTCATCTTCCTTAATCTGATTTAGAACAAGGGTGTGCTCCAATTTGAATTGAAGCTCTTTGTCTTCATCGAACCGCTTGGTGGCTTCGGTCTGAAATTCAGGTAACGCACTTTTTGGGTCGACTGGAGGTTTTCCTCCTTTCGGAGAGGCGAGCGTCAAATCGACTCCGGCCTCTGCCATAACATAATATGGGGCGGCGAATTCCTCTATCCAGAAGCCTGTCTTAGCCCCAGTATCTCCCAGTTGGTCATGCGAGGTCAGTACAATCAGTACTTTTAAATTTTGTTTTTTTCCCATCTTTAAATATTATATGTTCAAAATGACGATACAAAGTAGGGCATAATACCGAAGACCTTTGTGTGATATACATCACAATTTAATGACGGGCTTATTTTTGTGATGTAGATCACATCATTTAATGTTGTGAAGGCGGCTCAGGGTTTCTCTGGAGACACCCAAATAGGCTGCGATTAAATGCTTCGGAACAAGATTGTAAAGTAAGGGGTATTGATTCATGAGTTCCTCATAACGACTACGTGCGTCATTATTTAGTAGGGATAAAATTCTTTTTTGAAGACCGATATAACCTTTGTTGGAACGCCATCTAAAAAAGCTTTCTATTTCGTGGATTTCTTTGCAGGCTCTTTCTCTGTCTTCGCCCAAGAGACACAATGTATCGGAGTCACTGACGCAGTCCAGTGATAAGGTGGCCGCTGTACCGTTGTGAAGCGCATTGTAATCGGAAGCCCACCAAGTTGAAGTCGCAAATTGTAAGATGTGCATTTTAAGTTCGTTATTGACTATAAAGGTTTTAAGACAGCCGTTCAATACAAAATACTCGTTTTCCACAACATCACCGGGACTGATAATCAGTTGTTTTCTTTTAAAAGAAACAGGTTTAAATAACGAAAAGAAATAATCATATTGTTCGTCGCTCAGTTCAACGGTTTTGCTGACATGTTGTCGTAGGATTTCTTTAGACGTCATATATATACCCTTTCATTATCTGATTAAGTCAAAAATAGCGATTATTTTTCATGTCAAGCTATCATACATAATGTAGGAGGGAAAACTAGATGAACCGATTTAGCGATAAAAAAAATCATTTTTATTTTGTTTAGACAAATCTTTTTTCTAATTTAGTGTTGCCCATTCTAGGGCACTTTTCATAAAATAGGTTAATAATATGGCTAAAACACCCGGAGTACCCCATGCTTTCGGGTGTTTTTTTATGCCTGCTTCGATATCGATATTAAAAAAGATGGCAACATACCTGCGGATTGTAAATCGCATAAAACGCTTTGTAACAGGATAACGAACTTTATAAAATAGCTTCATACCTTTGATAGGTTTTATTACCGCTAGGTACTCATTCTTTGAATTTATGCAGATTATTAAAACATTAGTTATCTATTTACTTGCTTATACGATCACTTATTATGGTATTAAGTATTCCATGTCCGATCATGTGCTAATCACTAGATTAAATATGGCGATTTCGGGATTGACCGCATTATCTTTTACCGTGTTATTTGCCCTTGTTAGACTGAGGAATGCTAGTCAGGAATGAGAACATAGTACACCTGTATTAGGTTAGGCCTGTTAGGTTATTGGCCATGTATTTTATTGTTATTCTGATTTTTGTGAGGTCCTTTTGAAATTTTATATATATATTTGATTGAAACTGATACCATTTGTCCATAAGTCAATGAGATCATTTAATAAACGTTCGAAATGATGCATATTGTTAAATTATGAAATATATCGTTGTGCTGTTGCTCGGTTTATGCTTTTTGTCTAGTTGCGACAAGGAAGAAGCTGACTCCAAATTGGAAATTGAGAGCAGTACAACAGCTGCAAAGTATCATTTTATTGGCCGATCGGTAGGCTTTTCAGTCAGTCAGATGTATGTGGATAGTACTATGGGCGAGGATTTCTATTTAGGATCCGTATGGGGATTAAAAGATACGCTACCTAACTTGTCCTTGATCTCTCCAGAAAAATATCGTAAGGCTTTCAAAATAGCTGTTAAATCATCCAATTCTGTTCATAAGGCCGGTAAATTTGTTCCTAGCTTCACGAGGATGCGCGATTATGCACGTAAAAATCAGGATAGAGATGGGGTTTCGGTAACTTCATCAACAGGTTATTCTGTCGCAGATTTTTTTGATTATAGGGCCATTCGTTATTATCTAAACAATAGCGCTGATGTAAATACGGTTTTAAGACTTGTTAAGCATAATGACTCAACCACGATTAGAAGGAAGTATGGTTATTTAATGCATAATGAAAGCATTGCTTTTACATTAATGACTCAGTTTAATGAGTTTTCTGCTGCTTTTAGTAGAAAAGATGTCGGCCAGCGTGAAAGTTCGGATTTAAAACCGTATTATGTCAACTGTGTTAATTATGGTACCCATACCATCCTGATGGCTGAAAGCGACTATCCCCGTGCCGATTTTGAAGGGGCCTTGGATAAGCTGCAGACCGGTCAGCCATTAACACCAATAGATGTCGCTATATTAGAAGAGTCGGACTTGTTGATTTATTTGCGGGGCGGTGCAAAGGATAGCTATATTAAGCAAGCAAGTGGTCTGTTGGGTATAAAAACACTTATAACTGAATTTCACAAAGAACGTAAAGTTCAACAAAATAAATTTGACTTTCCAATAAGCTATTCGCTCAGGAGCTTAGCGGATTTTTCCCTTCTGAAGTTTTGGTATTCCTACGATTTTCTTGAACGTGTAGAAAAGGAATGATGGTCTCCCTTAGGATGTAGTATACGACTGCCGATTTGAAGGATCCTGCGTACAGCGGAGACAAATTGAAGAGAATTAATTTTTGGCATTAAATTAAACAATCGGTTGCGTTTCGGCGGAATTTGGTAGTCCCAATTATTCTGATTATTATCGTTTAACGGCTGATAAATTTTGGAGCCGATTAATCGCATTATTGTGAAAAAATATATAATACTATTTGTAACGTGCCTCTTTACGACATCATTTCTGTCAGCACAAACCACAACGTCTAAAGTACAGCTAAGTTTGTTAGGCACCAGAAGCTGGATACGGGTTGATATTGATGCGGATATGCGCGGGCTTTTGGGAAGCAAGATTTATTGCTCCGCCACCAATAAAAGGCCGACGGTGCCCAGCAGCCTGATAGAACAGGGGAGCAGACGATACTATATCGAGCAGGTCTTACCAGAGACCACCTATTATATATGGCTTGAGTCTGCTTCTGGTGAAACATTGGCTAGCGCGAAGACTTATACCACAAAAAATTGGGTATTAGACGATGCTGAACTCGCCGAGTTGCAACGAAATCCAAGTTCGGGAGCGGTGCCACCCTGAATGGAGATTTTTTGGCAGGATGAATTTAATGATCAGCTATTAAATCGCAATAAGTGGACAACCAATTATTTTTCATCCCTCAATTACCTAAATAAAGCATCAAAACAGGAAATGTTGGACGGTCAATTGCCGCAGCCTGCGTACACGATGGATGGCAGCGCTATTAACCTCTACATTAATGATACACTGCCCAAGCGGATTTTCGCCGAAGGAGGAAATCAAAAGATATCCTCTATTCAAACTTATGATTGGAGAACCAATGAAAACCTGTTAGATAATAGTAGGGGTGGTTACTTCGAAGTGAAGGTCAGGCGCAATCGTAGCGGTAACCCAAAAGGTACCAACACGGCTTTTTGGTTTGATTCTCCCGGACCTGATATCCGCTATTATCTTCAAAAGGGATCTGAAGTAGACGGTATTAAAGGGATAAGACCAAAAGGACAGCTTTTCGAAATTGACGTTTTTGAATATATCACCGCACAATTTGTTATACATGGTGATGTAGATGAGAAAGGTGTATTTCAACATAATCTGGCAACGCATATAGCCGAGGGATACGAACATGTTGGAAAATGGGTAACGCACGGAGTACTTTGGACCCCCACAAGCATAAAACACTACATCAATGGCGATCTGATTAAGGAATATGCCAATAAAAACAACATCTATTCGCCCAATCATTTTATGAATGTATTTTTAGGCGCTTATGGTTCGGAAGGGGGCGTGAATATGGAGGTCGATTATATCCGGGCTTACAGCTGGCCCCTAAAAAATGAAAATGAACTTCCTAACCCAGACTTCGAGGCGAAGGGCGGACTGCCACCTTGGGAAGGGGAGGCGCGGTTAGAAGTTGGTAGTGGAGAAGGAGGCAGCCATGCTGCGGCTCTTCCTGTAGGTAAACAAATAGAGCAGTATGTTTATTTGGATCCTCAGCAAGCTTATCTTCTGGAATATTGGGGTAAGAGCTCTTCTATTGAGTTAGAAATCGACGATGTAACACCAGTGAGCGGAGCACTTACTACTATCCGGCGTCAGCCACAACTTTTAAGTGGGAATGGCAGCCAACATCGTATAGCTTTTAATACGGGGACAGAAGTCGCAGCTAATAAGAAAATCGTGCGGATTTTGTTTAAAAATGTGGGGCAAGAAACGGCATACTTAGACAATATTACTATAGAGAAGAAGTAGAGCGATATGATTTCGCCATATTGCTAGCCGAAGTGAATTTGATTGCAGGAAAATTGTATTTAAATATTTTGATTCTTTTTTATTGTACCCGGCGAGATTCCAGCCATTCTCTTGATAAAATGATTAAAAACTGTTTGGTCCGTAAAACCTAACTCAAGCATAACATCTTTGACCGTTACGGAGGGTTGGCTTAGCAGCCTGATCGCTTCCTCCAGTATTCTGCTTTTTATAATATTGGTTGGTGTTATATGCTTATGTTTCCGTGTAAGCGAGGCAAGATGGCTTTGGGTAATGTTTAGTTTGTTTATATAGAATGCGATACTGTGCTCGGTTTTGTAATGGAGCTCCACAAGATCAATGAATTCGGCCAGCTTATCGGGATAAGCCAGCAGTTTCCTGTCACTCACTTTTTTTTCCAGAACACGACTAATTTCCTGCAGTGTGAGCCGTGCGCGGGAGCTGATGACGTCGAACATCGGACGGTCTTGATACAGTTCATTTCCTATATGTTTTAATTCATGATGAAGAATATCAAATTTGGGTTTTGTAAGTTCCTGTACAGGAAAGGTCCGGTACACTTGCATATTAAACCGCAATGCAAAACGAAGCATATCAAAGCTTCTCTTAGCAATTACAAGTTGACATACAATCGTATGATCCAAAATGCTGAAATGACTCAACTGACCAGGGAAAACAACGTGGATCTGATAGCCGCGCATGGGATATCGATGATGGTCTATATGGTGAGCGCCTCTTTTTGAATGTGACAGGGTAATCGTGAATTCGTCTCTCCGTGTGGTTTTTGTTCTATGGCGCCGCCCGCACCATTCGATGTAATGTACATTAATTTCTTCTGATAGCTTGTCACTTCTTCTTTTAGTGCCGGTTTCAAACATCTTTTTCGGGGTTTATTTGGTTGTTATGGGTTTCAAAAAAATCGAGAGTTTGTTTTGCCGCTGATCGTCTTCGTGATAAGCACCTTCCCCTGCAAGGATAGAGCTTTGAGCGAAGAGCCGCTTACCTGTTGTGCGGAAATTCCTGTATCCAACGAAAGGGATGGGTTAACAATTCAAATTGTTGCGGATCCTGTTTGATAAGCTTTATTTCTTCAACGCGGTCATCAAAAACTTTCCTTAACAGAATGTCACCATTCTGGTTGATTTTATAATCATATTGAAATTGATTTAATGTGATCTTTTTCTTCGGATGATCTATTATGACTGTCTGGTAAATCGGGGAATAATAGCTGTCGCGCACAAGAACATGATCGTTGTTAAATTCAAAGATGATCAGCCGCCAATCTTCTGGAATGGTACGGACAGCTTTTTGTAGGGGGGCAAAGCGGTAAATCCCATATAGCGGCGATCTACTAAAATATGTTGACATTGCTTGTCGCGTTTTATAAATACCTATTACCTGTAGTATCGTAAAAAGTGAAATAATGAATATCTTACAAATTTTTATTCCCTTTTTTCTCCAGTCCTCCTTAAGCGGTTGCCCAAGCTGAGTTAATTGCACAGGTTTACCCAAAATAAATAGTGTATATAGACTTTGCAAATAAGGTATTAATAAATATACCGAAAGTAAGAATAACGCAGTCGAGATCATCTTTACCGGAACGTCATAAAAATAATTGATTGCCATTATATTGATCGTACTCACTGTTGTTATAAGACAGCCTAGCACCATTGTTTTTCTGAAGAGAAGAAAAACTGACAAGATCTCGGCTACGCCAATAAGTATATTGTAACCTTTGGAGTAACCAATGAAGGTCCAGGCCAGGCCCATTGGAGAGAATTCACCCAAAGGCTGAATGAGTCTGGTTAAAGTCGGCGGAGGCATTTGCGCGTGCATCACCTTGATAACGCCGTAATTGATCAGCATAAAAGCAATATAATAACGTATCAGGACGGTTAACCAGTAATATAGTGTATTATAATGAGGGCGTTTCGAATCAGTGAGAGACCAGATAAGTGAAGCCGCCAAGGCAAAAGTAATCAATAGCAAAAGCGAAACCCAGGCATAGGATGTGTCACCACTTCCGTTCACAAATATGCTATAATCATATGTATACCCTAAGATCGTTTTTGCAAACCACGGTGTGACCAAATGCATTAAATCATTGAGCGGGGTATTGATATATCCGTAAAGCGGAAATGTTCCATTGTTAAATACGAAAATGAAAGAAGTAATAAAAATAAAGAGGAAACGGAAAACAGCTTTCCTAAATAAAGACCATGCTTCACTTTTATTTTCAGAAATACGAATCATAAGTTAAGTTTATTGGGGTAATATAATATTTATTTGTGTAATTATTTAGTTTTTGACACAAAATAATACTTAGCTAACGTAAAAATCTTGATGCTTTTTGTGCCGAAGTTTTTATCTTGCCCTAAATATGGATGCCATGGAAAAAATCAAAAACTACTTTAATTCACTTGTTAAAATGGAAGATAGCGACTGGGTGATCTTTTCTTCCAAACTGGAGAAAGTAGAATTTCCAAAAAAGTCATTGCTTTTGAAGATGGGTCATACGGAGAGGTATCTGTCTTTTATTGAGTATGGTATTGTACGATTCAATATTCCAAAGCTGGACCATGATTTTACGTTCGGTTTTGCATTTGAGAATTCCTTTGTGAGTGCCTATGATTCTTTTCTTACACAATCACCTTCGTTTTATAATGTCGAAGCCATTACGGATTGTGTACTATGGCGTATTTCCTTCGACGACCTCAATAGTGTTTACAAGTGCACACAAGTGGGAAACATCATTGGGCGAAAAGCAGCGGAAGACATCTTTCTGAAGAAAATGAAGCGCGAAGTGTCCTTACTTGAAGATACCGCGAAGACACGCTATCTTAATCTGCTGCGGGAACAGCCCCAGATGATCAAGCATATCCCCTTAAAATATCTAGCTTCTTATATAGGTGTGAGACCACAGTCGCTAAGCAGGATCAGAAAGGAAATTTATTAACAATTGTTCATTGACCTGCACTATCCGCATCTTTATTTTTGAAAAAAAAAGATGAAACCGTTCTATATTTTGATTATTGTTTTTATTTTCTCGAATTTGACAATATGGTTTTCCAAAGGGCATGGAGATCATGTGCTGGCTGGCAAAATTGCACTTAGTGTTATGCTATTGTTTACCGCCCTTGGACATTTCATATACACAACCGGTATGGAGTTGATGCTGCCTGACTTTGTTCCATTTAAACGTACGGTGGTCTATGTGACAGGAGTTTTCGAAGCATTGGCTGCTGTTGGTATATTTGTGTCAACATGTAGCCGTGAGACCGGTATAATGTTGATCCTATTTTTTATTGCCGTATTACCAGCTAATATTCGGGCGTGCTTTAGCCATCTGAATTATGAAACAGCGTCTTTCGATGGTGCTGGGCCCGCGTATCTGTGGTTTAGAATTCCTTTCCAGCTTCTCCTTATTTGCTGGACCTATTATGTAGCAATCCAGTAACAGGGAATTAACCATAAAATAGCAAAAAGTTATTAAATCAATGTTAAGTATTATTTAACAGTTTTTTATTTTTGCTAAACAAATGAAAAAAGCGATCAAAATGTTAGTGCTCGATATGGCGGGCACGACCGTCAACGAAAATAATATAGTTTATAAGACACTCCAAACAGCGATTAACATCGTTGGCCACTATCAGCTAAGTCTGGGCGATGTTCTGAAGCACGGCGCTGGAAAAGAGAAGTTACAGGCAATTCGGACGGTGCTCAAAAATTGTTTAGATGTTGATGATGATAAATTAGCTTTACAAATATTTGAAGTCTTTCGGAAAGAACTTAAAGTAGCTTATAAAGAACAAGAAATCTATCCGAATGCACATGCTGAACAACTTTTTGCAGCGCTAAAAGAAAGGGAACTAATCGGTGTACTCAATACCGGATATGATCGGCAGACAGCTGAGTTTCTTATGAAAAAATTGAACTGGAAAGTCGGAAGAGATGTCGACGCTTTGATTACGGCGACAGATGTCACCAAAGGCCGGCCTGAACCTGATATGATTGATCTTGCGCGAACGAAGTTTGGAATTAGTGATGCTGCTCAGGTAATTAAAATCGGCGACTCCATTATTGACATTGAGGAGGGTAGATGTGCAGGCTGTGCCCTAAGCATAGGAATTACCACAGGTGCTCATACTGCTGTTCAGTTGAAACAGGCACATGCGGATTACATCTTGGATGACCTGCTGGAAATTATATCGATTGTCGACACTGGCATTTTGCAACCTCTCGACATCCATAGCAAAACTTTTGATGGTAAAACCCAAGAAAATTGGATCCACAGCGAGAAGGCATAAGGACAGAAAAATACGGCACCAAATTATAATCAAATCCGATAGTAACAGGGGGATTACAGCGAGATAACAGGGGGTTAACAGGGGTATAACAGGGGTGTATCCCTGTTAACCCCCTGTTGGCCGGGTGTAAAAGTAGTTCGATATTGCGTTTAATTTAGAATTTAGTCCGAACTTGGTAATAAGTTGGATTCTACAATTATTGCATCTGTATTCCTTCCATCGCGTTCTGGCTTTTATTTTTCTTGAACATGTTCATGTCCATTTTGCCAAAGCGATAGGATAAGTTAAGCTTTATAAGCTGTGGGTTGGAAAGTCGGTAGTAAGTTTGCGAAAAACCTTCCCCCGAGGATACAATCGTATTGCCGCGCGTTCTAAATATATCGTTGACAGCCAGAGTCACTGAAGCGGCTTGATTCTTTAAGAAACTTTTTTTGATCGCAAAGTCAACTCCGTAAAAAGGTTTGATATATCCTTGCGAAGAACTTTGTGCTTGGTTCATGGGTGGACCGAAGGTCTGATTCTGTGTGACTGGCATGTTTGTTTTGCCCTGATATTCAAAAGCGAGCTGCAGGTTCCAATTTTTTTTGAGGTTAAAGGTGTTGTTTAGCTTTCCGAATACGGTCCACATACCATCAGCGGGAGTGGTGTCGTCAATGTCAATTTTGGAATTGTAAAAGTTTAAGTCAGCAGTCAGATCCCACCATTTTAGCATGTTATTGGTGTAGGTAAATTCCGCACCATAATTTTTGCTGGAGTTTGCATTGATATACGTATTGATAAAGTCCATTTTTCCGGTGATGGGATTGAGCTCCTGTGTTAGATAACGGGTGATGAGGTCGTTGGTATGCTTGTAGTAAAACGAAGTCAGGAAAGTGCCTTTACCCAGCGTGCGGCTATAAGACAATTCGGCGGAAGTAGTGAACTCGGGCACCAGATTAGCATTACCACGGGTAATATTGAGACTGTCTGTATAGTCGATGAAAGGAATAATCTGAAAGAAATTGGGACGGTTGACACGACGGGTTACACTCATCTGAATCTGATCCTTTTCAGAAACCTTCTTGCTCAGAAATAACGATGGAAAAAGACTCAGCGGATAGCGGTTGTGAAACTTCTCATTGGTGTTCAGCAGCTCACCATCGTATGTGGAACTTTCTGCTCGTAGTCCAATCTTATACGATACCCAATCTTTTAAATTTCCACCAAGCGAAGCATAAACTGCATACACGCTGTTTTTGCTGTCGTAATTGGCCGATGCGGCAGTAATGTTCTCGAATTCCTCTTTGCCGACAGCTTTGAGCGAGTTGTCATTGAGATTCTCAATGTCGTTAACCTGTGCACGGATTCCAGCTTCTAGTTTCATTCCGTTAGTAAAAGGTTTGACATAATCCGCCTGCACGGTCATAAATTTATTGTTGCCTGAACCGGTATTTTTTTGAATCTGCGTTCCTGTACTTTCGTGGCCGCTGTTTAAGTAGTCCGTTGTATAGGTACCATAAGATCTGTTGCTACCTCCAAAGTAATTAAAGTCCACGGTAAGTTCTTCACCCTCCGTTTTGAACTTTTGAATCAGCCCGGCTTGCAAGCCTCTGGGTTTAAAGCTACGTTCAGATTCTGAAATTCGATTACTCAATGAGCGTATATTTTGCGATTCAGTCTCTATGAATGTATTTTCATATGGACGGAATTTACCCTCTACCAGGATACCGGCAAGAGATACTGTGGTCTTGGGGCTAAAATCATAATCCACACCGAGTCTTCCAAAAGTAATGGTCCCTTTTGTCTTGCCTTTAATTTCCTGATCGACAGATGACGTAACATCATTAATGCTGCTTGAGCGATAGCTATCTCCTTCGGTATTGGTGCGCATCCGCATGTTCATCGCTGTAAGGGAGATGTTGAGTTTGTTTTGGCGGGCATTGAGACTTCCCATAAAGTTGGTTCCGCCAAAGCGATCTGCGCCAAGTGTCACCATTCCGTTATACCCCGTCTTTTTATTTTTCTTTAGTATAATGTTCAGGATCCCGGCCATACTGCCCGAAGCATCATATTTTGCCGATGGATTGGTAATGATTTCTATTTTGTCAATAATATCGGCGGGAATCTGGTCGGGTGTGAGCGTGGTGGGTTTCCCGTCGACGAAAATGGTGGGGGCCGCATTTCTGAGTTTAACGTTGCCGTCGATATCTACCTGCACGGATGGCATATTGCGTAGCACATCAATTGCTGTACCACCTGCGGCAACTATATTTTTTTCGACATTATATACCTTTTTATCAATATCCATCTCAAGTAATGCTTTGCGCCCGGTGACGGTCACCTCTTCTAGCTTACGATTGTCGTTTTCTAACACAATACTTCCAAGATCTTTTTCCGTTATGTTCTTTTCGGTACCAAATTCTACAGGAAGATCTACAGATGTATAACCAACAGAACTGATTTTTAATTTTAATTTATCGTTCACCGTTACATTTGTGAAACTAAATTTTCCATTTTCCGACGAACTTGTACTTTTTATCAATATCTCTCTTTCTTTGCCCGTTGACGGGTCTTGAGTTATTCGTAAAAGATTAATGGAGGCTTGGGCTATAGGTTTTCCAACGCTGTCTGTAACCTGGCCCGAAAGTTTCGCATCGGAAACTGAAAATCCCGTAGGTCGCGCCATCGGTGCTGTCTGCGCATAGGAGGATATCGCTGCTGTTGCTATTAAGAATGTTACTATGATTTTTTTCATGTTTTCGTTACTACGGCCATATACAGTATGGCACTTAACCGAAAGCAAATTTGAAAAGGATTTTTAAGCTATGCAATTATCTGTAGACTGAAACATAGAATGTGTAGACCAATGAAATCTGGTGGATCATCGGAGATAAGCAGTACTGTTCTGTAAAAGTTCGTCTATTGCTTTTATGTATTTTTTTCCGAGAGGCAGCACCGTCTCCGGTAAAAAAAGCTTGGAATGTGTACTGCGTTGTATTCTGTCTTTATTGACAATAAAAGAATTATGTACCCGGAGAAAGCTAGTCGCCGGAAGTATTTTTTCCATTCCCCGCAAGTTACTTCGTGTGAGAAGCGGTATGTTGCGATCTACCAGGTGGATTTTAACGTAATCTTTTAGCCCCTCGATATAGCTAATCTCACGGAGCAAAATTTTAGTTTTTTTGTATGCTACATTGACGATGATATGGTCGTTTTCATCGATACGCCTTGGACGCAGCGACAGGATATCTTCTACTTTCTGGATGGCAGTCGCAAGCCGTTCTTTTGAGATCGGCTTAAGGAGATAGTCGACAGCATTTAATTCAAACCCCTCTACGGCATACTGGTGATGAGCTGTAGTGAAGATGACGAGGGGCGGATTTGTAAGCTCGCGAACAAACTGTGTGCCCAGCTGTTCTGGCATCTGTATGTCCAAAAAAATGAGGTCGACGTGATGATCTTTGAGATATGGTAGGATCTCGGCTGCTGAATTGGCTTTATGAAGCACTTCGATTTGCGCAAAAGAAAGGAGATCATCTTCTAAAATATTGAGCGCAAATGGTTCATCGTCCAGTAGTATGCATTTAATTTTCATCCATTACTAATTTAAGTATTACTTCAAAATAGCCGTCTTCGGTCGTTATAAGTGAGAGGTCGTGCCGGTGTGGATAGAGCAAATGGAGCCGGCGTCTGACATTTGTTAAACCGATCCCCTCGTTGGTACGGGACTCTGTATGCCGCAGTATTTTATTACGTGATTTGAAACTGATCCCGTTCGCTGTTTCAAGGAACTGAAATTGTATCTGTGGGCTGTTTTTGCTGTCTACTCCATATTTGAACGCATTTTCGACAAAGTGTATAAACAAGAGGGGGGGAATCATCCTGTTCTTGACGGCATCATCGATCGTTAACTCTACATTCCCTTCGATCGGAAGCCGCAGCGTTTGAAGAGCGATAAAGTTGCGCATGTGTTCGATTTCTTTAAAAAGTTCAACCTTGGGGCCATCGACTTCATAAAGTATATAACGCAGTATTTCTGATAGTTTGATGATTGTGTTTTCGGAATCCGGCGATTTTTTGCGAATGAGCCAACGGATGTTATTGAGCGTGTTGAAGAGAAAATGCGGGCTGATCTGAAGTTTTAATATGGTGAGCTCGGCTGTAGTTTTTTCGAGTGCAATTTGCTTGTTCAACTCTTTTTGCCTCGCTTGTTCATCATACAAAAAAATCATGGAAGAGGTAATCATACATAACGAATAAATGATACCCGGACCTATAATAAGCCGTACAAATAGTATATTTTCCCTGACCAGATGGGCGAGTTCACCGTCGGGATTAAAATAAACGATTATGTAATTGAGCCCTACGTAAATAAAAAAACCTATTCCAATGGCGGCGGCAAAGGTTTTGCGGTGCCCGAAAAAAAACTTCGGAGCCACAAAGTAACAGAGCAGATAGAAATTTGTAGCCAAAAATAGGATATTCACGAGATGTGTTGCTGCTGCATAGATTTTGAAATCAGCGATCTTATCCGGCTGATAAAGATAAGTTATAAAGGGAAGCAATAGCAGGATGGTCCATATAACGACGTGTAGATAGAATTTTTTGAAGAACCTACTGATCATACTGCGCTTCTTTAAATTTACTTTCCGTGATTGATTCAATCAAAAATAGAAAAATATTTGTGATCATATCTATTTATAGCGTCTGAAGAATTGATTGTACGTTGAATATCAACTCTTCAAATTAGTTTTGTAATTTGCAAAGGTAAACTGACAGCAGGATAGGCAAGCTGTGTTGTTGCGATACAATGTCAAATAGGCAATGGATTGAAAGGTATGCTTATTTTGAATAGGTGGCATTCATCATCTCTGGTGAGTTTATTTGGATAAAATAGAAGAATGAGCATGTACTTTTTTAAAGCCAGATTAGATATTATAGGAATCAATCCGTTTGTATCGGTTCCGAATGATATATTGCATGCGCTATTTAACGATGCGGGAAGGAGCAAAGGAAGTATTCCGATAAAAGGGCAAGTGAATGGAAAAGACTATAAGCAGACTTTATTGCGATATCGGGGTGAATGGCGAATGTATATCAATATGGGCATGCTGCCAAGCTCTCCAAAGCGTATAGGTGAAATGCTCGAATTATCTGTCGCATTTGATCCGCAGGACCGAACTTTAGGCCCTCATCCTGCACTTGTGGAGGCTTTGTCAGAAAATGTACAGGCGAAAAATAATTTTGACAATTTATCACCTTCCGTAAGGAAAGAAATCATTCGCTATATAGGGCAATTAAAAACTGAGGAAAGCAGACGGAAAAATATAGAAAAAGCGATTGGATTTCTGTTAGGCAAAAACACTTTTGTTGGGCGCAAAAGACTAAATTAAAATGGCTACTGTAATATAAAATGAAAGATAACAATACGATAGTATGGGGAATCATTGGGTGCGGCGATGTGACTGAGAAAAAAAGTGGCCCGGCGTTTAGTAAGGTAGAGGGTAGCCATTTACTGGCAGTCATGCGTAGGAATGCTTCGTTGGCTGAGGATTATGCCCGGAGACATCAGATTGCCAACTGGTATGCAAACGTAGACGAGATGCTCGGTAATTCAGCATTGAATGCCATCTATATCGCTACTCCGCCATCGTCACATCTTGATTATGCATTATTGGCATTAAACTTAGGAAAGCATGTATACGTGGAAAAGCCTGTAACCTTAAATGCTCAAGAAGCGGTTTTATTATTGCAGGCGACGAAAAAATCAAAAGGTAAGCTGGTTGTGGCTCACTATCGAAGACAACTGCCCATGTTCCTTAAAATAAAAGAATGGCTGGATTCTGGAAAGATCGGAGCTGTGCAGACGGTACAGCTACGACTATGGCAGAGCCGCAACCACGAATTAGTATCCAAGGGGGCGGACAATTGGCGGACAGACCCCAAAATATCAGGAGGCGGATATTTTTTTGACCTTGCTCCACATCAATTGGATCTGATGCTTTATTTCTTTGGTCCTGCAATTTTCTATGAAGGCTTTAGTCTCGTTCACGATGCTCGGAATACCGTTGCTGATTATACATCAGGAACAATATTATTCGGGAACCAAGTGGTCTTTCAGGGCAGCTGGTGGTTCAATGCACCAGCAAATGATCATATGGACAGTTGCGAAATCTTAGGTACTTTGGGGAAAATCAGGTTTTCATTGTTTGGCGATTCCGTTTATGTCAGGTCCAATGGTCAGGAGGAAGAAATTGTATTTGATCATCCGGAACACATTCAATATCCTATGATTGCCAGTACGGTAGAATTTTTTAGGGGAAACAGGCCCAATCCCGCTTCTATCGAAGAGGCTGTTGAATTAATGAAAATTATGGACTGCTTTTCGAAAATAAGATAGTACGGAAGTAAGACGACGATAGACATAGTCAAGCTGTCCTAAACGCCTACAGGAGCACACACGAGCTTTTTTGTAGGCATTTAGGATGGCTTATCAGTGACGGGGCTCCTAGAGCTGCGACAACGCAAGGTTAATATGGGACAATTCGTCTGCTGTGAGATTTATCTCTATTGATTGTGCATTGGAAATAGCCTGTTCAGCGTTTCTGGCGCCTGCCAATACAGTTGTTATTGCAGGCTGTAAAGTGGTCCATTTTAACACTAACTGCGAAAGAGTTGCACCCTTATCTGCCGCGATTGGACTGATCGTGTCCAAAAAAGTTTTTACCTTGGCAAGATTAAACTGTTGGAAGTATGCGTTGCGGTGATCATTTGCTTTTAATTTACCATCTCCAAAATATTTGCCGGTCAATAATCCTCTTTCCATGGGGCTATAAACGATAATCCCTAAATTGTGCTGAAGTGCATAGGGGACAATATCTTTCTCCATATTTCGATTTAGCATGCTGTATGCCAGTTGATTGCTGGCTATGTTTAACGAATGCTGTGCCTCGGCGACCTGCTCTAAGCTATAATTACTTACTCCAGCTGCACGGATTTTCCCTTGTTGCAAAAGCAATTCTAACGCTTCCATTGTTTCGGAAATAGGCGTAGTAGTATCCGGCCAATGGATTTGTAAAAGGTCAATATAGTCTGTTTGTAATCTTTTCAGACTATTTTCCACTTCTTTCATGATGCTGGCTCTAGATGCATATTTGTAAACTGGAATGGTTTTCCCATCCTTTTCTGCATCGAAGAAAAACTCACCTTTTCCTTCATTAGTTCCATCCCAAACCAGACCAAATTTGGTTAGCAATTGAATCTGTGACCGATCATATCCTTTGATCGCCTGTCCGATCATCTCTTCACTCAGGCCGAAACCGTAAAAAGGGGCAGTATCTAAAGTAGTCACGCCGTGATCGATAGAGGCCCTGACTGAGGCGACTGAATCTTTCGCTTCATTGCCGCCCCACATAGTTCCCCCTATTGCAAATGCACCATAGGTTATGGTGGATAATTCTAAGTCTGTGTTTCCTAACTTTCTATATTCCATTTGTTTATTTAAATTGTTGTGTTTCTAAGATTGTTTAGTGCACGGAAGTCTGCCCCTACATTTCGTCCAAATCCCGGCAGACAAAGTTAAATCGATCTCAATTATAATTAAAATAAGTTAAATTGTATATATGTATAATATTAATTATATATTGAAGGAGGGAAGTCCCTCAAATTACCCGATCGGTCGAAGATTGTATTTGTGTATGAGGGGATAAACTATTAAATTTAAAAAGATATAGCGTTACGAGAAGAGGTGACTGATAGATGATTACGTAGCGTATCGACGAGTATGTAGCTATGCAGACAGTAGATCAATTTAAACCCGATGCAATCATTATAGGAACTGGTTTAGCAGGACTGACAGCGGCAATGGAAATAACTAATGCAGGCAAGAAAGTGCTCCTTTTGGATCAGGAGACCGAAAAAAATATTGGTGGCCAGGCGTATTGGTCCTTCGGTGGCCTTTTTTTAATCAATTCGTCTCAGCAGCGCCTAACGGGTATTAAAGACTCTTTTGATCTGGCGCATCAGGACTGGATGAGCACAGCATCGTTTGACCGGCCGGAAGATTATTGGCCGAGGCAGTGGGCTGAAGCTTATTTAAATTTCGCTGCTGCAGAGAAATATGATTACCTGGCTAAGCTTGGGATCAAACTAATGTTTATGGTTGGCTGGGCGGAACGTGGCGATGGAAGCGCGTCTGGCCATGGAAATTCAGTGCCGAGATTTCATGTAAGCTGGGGAACCGGTGTAGGGGTGGTGAAACCCTTCGTTGAAAAAGCCTATCAGGCTGAGCGCAAAGGCCTGCTGCTATTTAAATTCAGGCATCGGGTGACAAACCTGATCAGTCGCAATGGAGCTGTCAAAGGTGTATCTGGAGATATTTTGGCTGATGATGATCAAGAAAGAGGAGTCGCCACAAACAGAAATGTGATCTCATCGTTTTCGTTCTATGCTCCGCATATAGTGATCGCCTCAGGTGGAATTGGCGGAAATCATGAATTAGTAAGAGAAAACTGGCCCGCACGGCTCGGGATAGCGCCTTTGAAGATGATTTCCGGCGTACCCGCTTATGTCGATGGAAAAATGATCGGCGTCGCTGAGAAAATGGGTGCACATATGATTAACAGAGACCGGATGTGGCATTATACTGAAGGTGTGCAGAATTGGAACTCCATTTGGCCTGACCACGGTATACGCATTTTACCAGGCCCGTCTTCCATGTGGTTTGATGCTAAGGGAGACCGCCTCCCTGCTCCTTATCTACCGGGCTTCGATACTTTGGGGACGCTAAAATACCTGCAGCAAAATGGATCCAGCTATTCTTGGTTTATTCTAACTCAGAATATCCTAAAAAAGGAGTTTGCGTTATCCGGTTCGGAACAAAATCCCGATATTACCAATAAGGACTATTGGCTCTTTCTACAACGTCTGTTTGGCAGGAAAGCTACTGGCCCTGTGGAGAGTTTTAAAGAAAAAGGGGAGGATTTTGTTGTGGCCGATAGCCTAGAGGCTTTAGTAAAACAGATGAACCAGCTTACTGGTGATGGCATGCTGGATTATGAGCATATAAAATCCCAGATTGTGGCCCGGGACCGTGAATTGGATAATCCATTCTCCAAAGATTTTCAGGTTAATTATATTCGAAGTACACGGAAATATCTAGGAGATAGGTTGGCACGGGTTGCACAGCCTCATAAAATACTAGACCCAAGAAATGGACCGCTGATTGCTGTACGACTGCATATTTTAACACGGAAAACCTTGGGCGGGCTTAAAACGGATCTCGATAGCCGCGTATTGACGGCGCAGGATGAGGTCATTGAAGGCTTGTATGCAGCTGGTGAAGTTGCAGGTTTTGGCGGTGGTGGAATGCATGGATATCGTGCACTGGAAGGGACATTTCTCGGGGGCTGTATATTTTCCGGAATGAAAGCCGGCAGATATATTGGCGATCATTAAAACAACCTGCATATTCGCTATGGAGACTGCGGATTGGCAAAATACAAGGCGAATCTGTTTGGTATCCTCCGGTCGAGGATGTATAACATATAAATAATTTAATCAGCATAAACCAAATAAAACAATGAAAAGAAAAGATTTTATTCGAAGTGCCGGAATGTTGACTGCTTCAGTTCTTTTGTCTCCTGTTAACGGCATGGGATTACAGACCACAAACATTCGTGTGGGGCTGATTGGCGTCAATGGAATGGGCTGGGCCAATCTCAACGCCATCTTAAAGGTGCCGGGAGTGCAGTGTACTGCACTCTGTGATGTAGACGAAAATGTACTCAATAACAGGGTCGCTGAATTAAAAAAGCAAAATATTACCGTTAAAGCGTACATTGATTACAAAGAACTGTTACGGGCGTCCGATGTTGATGTCGTGATTATAGCGACTCCCGATCATTGGCATTGCTTGCAGATGGTCGACGCGGTAGCAGCTGGTAAAGATGTGTATGTGGAGAAGCCTATTGGAAATTCCATCCGCGAATGTGACATCATGGTGGCTGCAGCAAACAAATATAAGCGCGTCGTTCAGGTGGGGCAGTGGCAACGTAGCCAGCAGCATTTTAGAGATGCGATGGCCTTTGTACACAGTGGAAAATTAGGCAAGATTCGTCTGGTCAAAGCTTGGGCTTATCAAGGTTGGATGAAAAGCATTCCTGTGCAAGCGGATGCATCGGTACCAGCGGGTGTGCATTATGATAAATGGTTGGGCCCAGCACCAAAAAGACCTTTCAATCCAAATCGGTTTCATTTTAATTTTAGGTGGTATTGGGACTATGCCGGCGGCCTGATGACTGATTGGGGCGTCCATATGCTGGATTATGCTCTGATCGGTATGAAAGTATCGGATCCTATCTCCGTTATGGCTGCGGGCGGTAAGTTTGCCTATCCCGATGATGCTGCCGAAACCCCCGATAGCTTAACGACGGTGTATGAGTTTGATGGTTTTAATGTTCAGTGGGAACAAGCCACTGGAATAGATCTTGGCCCATACCAGAAAACACATGGCGTTGCATTTATTGGAAACAATGGCACTTTGGTTGTAAACCGGGAAGGTTGGGAGGTTATCCCAGAAAAAGGGAGAATGGATGCCGTTTCTTTCCAGGCTTCAATAGATAATGGATTAGAAAAACATATGGTCAACTTCGTAGAGGCTGTTCGGCAGAAATCCAGTGCGGGCTTACATGCGCCAATAGAAGCAGGCGCACATATAGCTGTATTTTCCCAAATGGGAAATATTGCCTACCGAAGCAAGAAGAAATTGTTCTGGGATAAAACTAACCGCAGATTCAATGATAGAGATGCCGACAGCTTTTTAACTAAGGCATATCAAAATGGATATCGTCTACCTACCATATGATGCAGTTTTTGTAGAAAAACATAAGTCTATGAGAGAGGTGCCGGATATGTTAGTAGCAGCTTAGCTGCTACTAACATATCCGGCTCGGTATTCTTTATAGGTGTGAGCTGCCGGTAGCAGCAGAAGGTTAAATCATCCAGTGGATCATTGCAAAATGAACTGGATTCGCTCAATACGATCTTTGTTGTCCAGAAAGCTGGTATAGGGGATCAGTGATTCGATTTCATCTTTGTCCATAGTTTCCAAATCATCAAATAAAGCTTCCGCAAAGTCATTACAAAAAGATGTACCAAAACTGTAATATTGTATCCTTGTCAAATCCTCGTAATTGATCTCCGTTGCGTTGAGATTGAATACTTCTTCTGGAATTTCATAATCGCCATCCGCAGCGTAACCTAAGTACTTGAACATCCGTTCTTTCCATACACGAAAGAGGATTTGATGTGAAACATGTTTGCCAAAATAGTCAAATATCTGCGTTAATAACGATGCCGCAAATTCCTTCTCAAAAACCCCTGTGATACTTTTTTCCAGCAATTCGGCATAAGCGATGAAAATACTACTGTTAAAGTGGTAACCGAAATAGGAGGTTAGCATTTGGGGAATTTGATCTTTAGGTTGGCTCCTTAATAGTTGTCTTGCAGTTAGCGAGGTTAGGTTGTGCTTGTGTTGATGTCCATGGTTATCAGGAATAAGGACAGTCTGTTCTTTTTCAAGAAGGGAGATAACAAATCTCCAGTCTTCTGGCTTATGGAGGATCCTGCAGTTCTGAGCCAGGTAACCGCCTCTTCTGGGATCAGGCTTTCTTTCGCCTATGATGGCTTCCCCCGGTTGAATGATATGTTCTGGAGGTTCTTTAAACCTTCGTATATGCACAAAGAGTTCCTCTCCGGAAGGTAGCGCTAGGGTACCAAACCCCTTGTTGTTGTCGAACCATTTGACAGCGCCGATAAACATGGCTGATGTTGAGTTTTGTTTCAATAGTGTAAAGATAGGGAATTAATCGGTTTTATTAAACACTGGTAGAGAATTATTTATGAGGAGGAGAAGAAAAGAGTTTCCTCCGGCATGAAATACAACGGTAATAGGATATACATCGCGGTGAATAACGATCTAAATGTACTGGCGATTGAGCCGGAAAAAAGTAGCATCGAGCTAGTAGTATGGGTAAAGGTCAGCTATAACTGTGATTTACCACGGAGGCAATAACTTGTTTTGTTGCTAGATTTGTGTCTATACTATCAAAACAGTATTTTTATGGTTTATATTGCTGGTTAATAAATGGGATCGCACATTATGCTGAATATGGAGGAGCTAAAGATTATTCTGGTAGAGGATGAACAGGACGTCGCTGATTTGATTATGCAGGGATTGGGCGAAGAGGGCTATAAAGTGATTCACTTAGAGCGCTCTGAAGGACTTGAGCAGCTTTTGGCGAAACAGGATGTAGCGCTTGTTCTTTTGGATATCCTTCTGCCGGGTACTAACGGTCTGGACATTTGCAAGCAGATCAGACAATGGGGATATACAGATTTACCTGTCATGATGCTTACCGCCCTCGGCACACCTGAAAATGTGGTCTTAGGTCTTGATAACGGGGCCGATGACTACCTTTCCAAACCTTTTAAACTCATTGAACTCAAAGCGCGTATACGTTCATTGATCCGCCGCCAGCAATCAATTGTACAAGCTTCACAGCGAGAACCGCAATTTTCAAAGGATATCTATCGCTATGGTTTTCTGACTATTGATGATTATAAAAAGGTGGCGTACTGCGAGGGAGAGGAGTTGAACCTAACGAGTACAGAGTATCGACTGCTCCTGCTTTTCATTCAGAACCCGAAA
This sequence comes from Sphingobacterium thalpophilum, assembly GCF_901482695.1. Taxonomy (NCBI): domain Bacteria; kingdom Pseudomonadati; phylum Bacteroidota; class Sphingobacteriia; order Sphingobacteriales; family Sphingobacteriaceae; genus Sphingobacterium; species Sphingobacterium thalpophilum. The sequence goes on along the minus strand of NZ_LR590484.1, from coordinate 5,829,566 downwards.
AAGGTGTTTGAAAGAAGTGAGCTACTGGACAAGATATGGGGAATTAATTTTGATATTGGCTCAAACGTAGTTGATGTGTATGTTAATTATCTGCGAAAAAAAATAGAGCGAGTGACAAGCAAAAAAGCCATACATACGGTTATCGGGATGGGATATGTCTTGAAAATTGAGGACTGAAAAGAGTTAAAATGCATAATTACAACAGAAAACTTATCTATCTGATTTCGATTCTGGTCGTGTATGTCAGCTGCTTTGTAGGGTTTATCTTCTATTCGATAACAAATTTTGCTTTTACGGATTTTTATAAGCGTCTTGACCTACGAAGGAATATTGCTGCCGAAAAGTTTCTCAATAGCCGTACAGCATCGCAAACGGATCAATGGAGCTTGGATTTTATCGAAAACTTAAATAACCAGCATGAATTTCTGGTTGAATTTGACGATCATGGAAATATCCTGAGGAGTCAGGGGTTCAATGCAGAACTATGGGATAAAATTAATAAAGCGGGGACATCAAATTTTAAAGCAGGCAAACAGTTTTATTCGACAAAGTACTTTTCTAAAGGCAACAAAAACTATATTGTAGGAGCTTCGGCAGAAAACTATTTCTATACGCACCATCTGGTGTACCTGCGTAATTTGCTTATTATCAGTTTGGTACTTGGTATACTTTTTATATTGGTTGTTTCAGTATTTATGAAGCGGTCCTTCTTAAAGCCTATACTCACCATGATGAAAGAAGTGCAGCAGATCGGTTCGGAGAATCTGTACAAACGTTTGGATGAAGAAAAGTATAAAGGGGAACTTCAGGATCTGGCCCTGACTTTCAACAGTATGCTGACACGCTTGGAGACGTCATTCGAAACCCAGAAAAACTTTATCAGTAATGCTTCACATGAACTGAATACTCCCCTGACATCTATTATTGGACAAGCGGATCTGGCACTTTCCAAAGAAAGGACAAAGGAAGAATACCAGCGGACCTTGTATAAGATTATCGAATCAGCGGAACATCTGGAGAAAAAAACTAAAGCACTGTTATTACTTGCCCGTACAGGATTTGTTAATAACGCCACGGCTTTTAAGCCTGTACGGATTGATCAGATCGTAATGGATGCTGAGCTGACGGTAAAAGCCATTAACGATAAATTCAGGATTGTGACAGATTTTAGTCTGCTTCCCGATGATAGTATGCGTTTGAAAGTGAACGGTAATGCGGTCTTACTCCAATTAGCCTTATCCAACATTATAAGTAATGCCTGCAAATATTCGTCTGACCGCACTGCTTATATCGCTTTGGGCGCTTTGGATAATAGCGTCTTTATTCTGATCAAGGACAAAGGAATCGGAATTCCTTCTGCGGAATTAGAGCATATCTATGACCCATACTTTAGAGCATCTAATACCAGTGGAATCGATGGTTATGGTATTGGACTCCCCTTGGCCCGGAATATTATTAAGCTCCACGGGGGCACACTGAAAGTTAATTCTACAGTGGGAGAAGGTACGGTAGTGGAAATAGAACTGCCAACTTATCTCCGATTTTAACGCCATTTTAATCTTTTATTGCTTTTTTAATCTCCATTTAATAAGTATCCTAGAATTCTAATCAAAAGCTAATTTTAGATTCATTCCGTTGCCATGCGGGTCCCTTAACTTTGTTCAAAAAGTAATTGGATATGGCAAAAGCAACAAGAGTCTTGATTCCCAGTGATTTTACGATTGATTCACTTTTTTTTGTGATTGAGAGCATTGAGCAGTCAAAAGCTGAGCAGCTTGATGTGATCTTAGTCTATGGCAACAGAAGCAGTACTTCCATTAGTGAATTATTAGGTATCACGTTGGAGGATCAGCTCCATGATCTACAGTCCGAAGATTTTTTAAAAGCCTGTCAGATGATCTGTCACCGGTATGAAAGCCGCAAGCTCACTATCTATGCGGATATTCTGGGGGCAGACAATCCCAATTACTTACAACATTATCTGAAAGGTGCCCGGATCGATGAAGTCAAAATTCCTGCGGATTATCAATTTGAAAAAAGAACGAGACATTTTTTTGATGTTGCACAGGCATTGTTGCACTTAAAAAGCAGAGCAAAGCATATTCCAATCGTTGAAAGAGCGGGCATCAGTAAAACGGGAAGCAATGTTTTAGCAGATTTATTTTTTAACAAGAAGTGGTATGTTAACTATTAAAAGAAGAATACTGGCGAGATTTAATTTTGTACTGTTAACGTTTTTGCTCTTGGGAGCAACGTCTATGGTCATGTTTTACGAAAATCCTGAACGCCTTTTAGAAGGTGAATGGGAAGAACAGGGATGGTACTTCGAGAAGGTCGAAAAGTCACCACTATTTCAAAAACAGGCGGTTATCCATGAGCGTATCAAAGATGCTGCAATCGCACATTTGCCACCATTGAAGGACGGCTTGTGGCATTTTGAAAAAATGGGCGAGAAAAATTTTATTGCGTATCACGAAGATAAGCAGTATAACTGGTTTCTAAAAGGGCGGGGCCATATTCTGGAACTTCGGAAAAACAACCAATTGGTGGAAAGCTTTGTCATCCAAAAACTTGATAAAGATCAACTGGTCTTACATCTGAATCTGGACATACAGACCAAAGGAATAGCACGGATCGTATTGAAGAAAGGAGGAAAGGAAAATTATGCTAAGAAAATATAGTAACCACAGAACGATTCAGGATAATATTAAGTTAGGTGCATTGACGGCATTTTCGGCCGGAATGGTCAACGTAGCTTCTGTCATTGTATTTTTTTCGTTTACTTCCAACGTAACAGGATATTATGCTGTTTTCGCGCAGGAAATGGCCAAGGGAAACTGGTATCAGGGAGCAGTGGTCTTGTTTTGGATTCTGCTATTTTTGATCGGAAGCATGCTTTCTAATTTGATTATCATCCATGGCAAGGGAAAGTTTTCTTCCTACTTGACCCATTCAATTCCCTTAATACTGGAAATCTTGAGTATATTATTTGTAGGAATATACCTTGATTTTTTTTACGAAGATTCCTTAAAAGAAACGGAGATTCTGGTAGGCTCCTTATTATTTGCTATGGGCTTGCAAAACGGACTAACCGCCAGTATATCCAATTCAGTCGTCAAGACAACACATCTCACAGGGCTAACTACCGATTTGGCTGTATTGATCTCCATGTTCACCAAAGAATCAAATCGAAGTAACAAGGCTCTGGTGGATAAATTCCACTTATTGCTCAGCATCGTAAGCGCATATCTGCTGGGCGGTCTGATAAGCGGTATTTCGTTTGCCTATCTGTCCAATAAGACATTTTATGTGGTGTGTGTCGTGCTTTTGATCATCGGTCTATACGATTATTATAAACTGTATTCGCTAAAAAAACAGTTCGTCAGACGCCATGAGCGTTTGCTTGCCACTTCATATAAATAAACCATTGTGGGACGAACTGTTCAATAAAGATGGGCCTTTCAATCCGAAAAGCGGAGCCGGGCTTTAGCTTTCGGAGAGCTTTTTATGTTATATCGTCAAAATTATAAGGAAAATCTTCATTCATAGTTTGTCTATAAGTGAGACAAAACTCCCTGAATTTGATTTGTGCCTGACTCTTTTGATTAGCATTGATAAGTGCTTTAATTTCAGCAAATAAAGCTTGTTCGTTTAAGGGGTCCAATAAAAATATCGTGTGTGCAATAGCCACGCTTCTTTTGTACTGGTGTTCGGCGGCAGTCTGTTGCAGCTCCGCTAATAAAATCGGTAATAAGCGCTGTTCCATTGCCGATTTTAGCATGTCGAATATGGGGTGATCCAGTCCCTGTAAGAACTTGCCCCGCTGTATAATCTGTATTAATTCGTTTGCATAGGTGCGGGTGAAGTCGGATGTTAGTCGAATGCAGTCCAAATAATCGCAATAGAATGGATCTGTATGCTCTATCCTGAACTTTCCCTGCTTGTACAGTAGTTCGATTCCCTCAAATTCTCCCAGGGCCTTCCTTAAATGATTTATTGTTACACCCCTTGAATTTTTTACTTTGTCCTCTGATTTATCAGGCCACATGTTTTGGCTAAAGGCCCGGGAGCTTATACCAGAAGGCTGTGATAGTATCAGGCAAAACGCCTGCTTTAGTTTTGTACTGAACAAATGAGAGACGTCTCTATTATTACGGTCAATAGCGCGGAATTCGCCAAATAGAAAGATTGCGTTTGCTAATTTGGGTTCATGGTCTATAGTCCCCGCAAAAGAGTCTATAGGATGTGTTGAAGGGATCATGGCTGCGCGCTGAAATTCTTCTGTTGAATCCACGATTAACGCCCGCTTCCGTTTTCGTAGAAAGTACATTGTAACACCAAAAGCACCACACAATATTAGAATGGCCAAAAGCGTGTTTAGACTTCGCGTTTTCGCAGGAAAACTGTTTAATTCGCTTAAGCTTATGGCAGGCATATTGAGCGAATATACCTTTAAGGTAGATTGTATATCGTCTTTTGACTCTTGTACCAATACTAAAAGCCTTCCCAGCTGCTGGTCATAATAAAGCTGCGCATGCGTACTTATTTTATCCGAGTAAATTGGAATCGAATCGCCTAGAACGTCAAAACGGCCATCTTTCATGTCAAAACAGTATAGTTGAATATTTGATTTGGTCAGATATTCCGGATAACATAATGCAAAGAAATGGTTGCTGTCCGGAAATACCAGGCCGCGTGCTGGCACAATGTGCTTGTCGTTCCACGGGAGATCCCATTTTTTTATGATTTTCTTGTTGTCTAGATCGATTTGGTAGAAATCATAGAGGTATTTTCGACCGACTATATGTTCACCCGATTCGTTTCCCATACCACCGAAAATATAAGCTGTCCGCTTATTTGAAGTTTGTCCAGCAGACAAGAAGTACCGCGGTAGAATTTTATCTCCCGACCAGTCATTGATAGTCTCCCATCTGCCCGAACCTAAATCGTATCGGTAGAACTGGCTACTGTAGGTCATATTGCCGTAGCCACCAAAGATATAGAACAGTTTGTTCTCTATGTCGTAAAATGTACCATGATGATTCAGCTCTGTTTTCAATAAATCATAGCTTTCTACCTTCCACTCAAAATGCGTTAAGTCCAAACTGGCTACGGTAGGCCCCTGATAACGTGCTGGATAAAAAAGTTCGTAGACATATAATTTATTCGTCGATGGATCTATAAAATGGTTTGCCAATACCAGCTTTACGGGACAAGGGTTGCCAAATGCAATTTTTCTCCTTTCGTTAGTTCTGACATTATAGATTTCAATAGAATCCTGATTGAAATAATAAATCTCTTTGGTACGTTGGTTATAGCTGGATCCGGCCTGAGAGAGCGATTTGCTGATAAATAGATTTTTCCATTTATACGAATCCACAATCAGCCAAGTTGGATTGACAACATAACCATAATTAGAACCATCCGCTGTATGGACAATATTGCCTTTGTTTTCCTTCAATGGAAATAGGTACGTATTACTTGAGGTGCCAATCGAAACATTCTTGATGGACATCTTAGGTACGTCGATCAGATAGTCGCTCTTCCCGAATATAACATGTGGACGGTAACTTTTCGGCAGACTGACCTTAGGAGACTGAAAAGTCTGGTTCTGAATTTTTAATTTGAATACTTGCTGCTGCAGATCAAATGTCAGTTGAATAGTAATCCATTCTTCACGAAACAAGAGCTGCTGATCGATTTTAGCAGTGATTAAACTGCTCTTACCTTCTTCATTCAGTCGAAAAATGCAATTTCCGGCTTCTTCGTCGTAGAACAAATTATAGATTGTATGACTGTCAGTATTCTTAACCCTGAAGATATTGCCTAAGGAATTGGAACCATAAATCGATAATTGAAACGAGAGTGTAAATTGTTGTTCGAAAGAGACGTCCTTTTTATCAAACATGTCATAGGAAGTACGCTTGTCTATCGGTTCATGGCCTCCCGTAAATTTAAGTCCCTGTGATAAGGAGCATATCGGGATGAAAAGCAAAACAACAAAATATAGTACACAGCAACGCATAACACAATGAAAAACTTATATCAATAATCGCTGACAAAGAAAATATGCCACAATGTAATCCTTGTCGATCAAGTCAAGTAACGGTTAGTATAATCCCTTATCAATCTTTCCAGGATTTAAAAGTATGCAAAAAAATGCGGTACGTAAAATAAAAGCTATGTTACAATTTTTGAATGTTGACGTCCCAACAGTTCTGTTTCAGTTTGTCCGACTTACGGGTTATCGTTTTATTTCTGTCTTTTAACCCTGTTTTAACCCTAAAATTAATCAGAAGATGCTACCTTGCGAAGGAATAGAGAGGCTCTTTGTTCTCCCTCTTCGACTAATTATAAATCGAAATCTTAAAATGAAAGTGTTTAAAAAGCTACAATTTTCGCTTGTTGCTTCCTTATCAATGATATTGGTGCAGCATAGTCATGCAGCGCCAGTCTGTCCTTTTCCACTTGTCAATACGAATACGGCACATCCGCTGGCGCAAGATCAGAACCTGATGCGTGCCATGGAGCTGGTGAATCGATCAGTAGATGTCTATTTTACGGCAGACGGGCACATTATGCATCGTTTTTATAATCCCGATACAAAGATGCGCACGGAGGAAAAAGCAAGTGTCTGGATGTATTCTGCCTCGATTGAAGCTGTAAATGCAATCCTCCGTGCTCTTCAATTACAAAAAGATCAGGGAAACGAGGTGCTATTCGACCAATATTATGATCAGTATGTCCAATTATTAGATAAACTACATGATCATGCAGCTTATTATTTAGGCACGTTCCGTCTAATTTCGTTCACACAGACACGAGATTGGACAGTATACGCGGTAGACCGCGCTGCACAAAAAGGAGCTGCAAATGTAACTGGAGTGTTAAACGTTTATGACGATCAGATGTGGCTCATCCGCGAGCTGATTGAAGCGTATCACTTGACAGGAAAAGAGGCGTATCTCAACGAAGCGGAATACCTTACTGCATATGTACTGGATGGTTGGGATTGTACACTAAATGATCAAGGTGCGGAAAATGGAGGCATTCCTTGGGGCCCCGGGTATGTGACCAAGCATGCCTGCAGCAATGGCCCAATGATTAGTCCACTGGTATGGCTGCACGAGATCTATAAAAACAAAACAGACCTTGTCGAGCACAATTACGTTGATGCGCATGATAGAAAGACACGCCATTCTAAAATGGTACCGAAAAGCTCTTTTTATTTGGATTTTGCTAAAAGGATTTATGCGTGGCAAAAAGAACATTTACTAAACGAAAATGGCGTGTACGACGATATGATGGGAGATTGCTATCCGGACTGTACAATTGCCTATGAAGTGGTCAACGGAAAGAAATATCGTAAAAATACGCAGCTGCGTAGAGCGGTCGGTACAGCATTCTCCTATAACAGCGGAACAATGATATCAGGAGCTGCGGATCTGTATCGTGCGACCAAATCCGAGGTTTACCTTGAAGACGGCAAAAGACTGGCTAATGCGAGTTTCCAGTACTTTGCTAAGCTGGGAAGCCAAATTCCGGGTCATTATACCTATGCGTCAGACGGATTTAACAATTGGTTTAACGTGGTGTTGCTGAAGGGATTTTTCCAGATCTATCCGTTGTATGGGCAAACCGGGAAGTTTATGGATTCTTTCCAGCAAAATCTGGACTACGGTTATCGCCATTTCTTACGTTCTGGATTTTTACCAGCTGATTTGCTTGGAGGCTGGTATGCGGATCAAAACAAGAATAATATCGAGGGCATGTTTATGTTCGCTTATGCGACACAGTATGCGCTATTGTCGCAATATCATACGGTAAATAGAAAATAACTCAAACAATTATAAATATGAAAAAGGATATAGGGAAAACAAGGCGGCGGCTTGGCTCCTTGCTGATGCTTGTGGCACTAGGTATGCCGTCTGTCGGATGGGCCCAACAGAAAAACATAAGCGGTAAAGTTCTCGACAGCAATAATAAACCGATCGCTGGTGTAACTGTTTCAGTCCAGAATGCTGGTACCCGTATTGAGACCACGACAGATGCGGATGGCAATTACCATATTGTGGTCCCGGAGGGTAAAACGATTCTATTTAAATCGATTGGCTTTAACGCAAAAGAAGAGCTTACGGCGGGCAAGACCACAATAAATGTGGTGTTACAAAGCGACGATACACAGTTAGAAACAGTTGTCGTTGTCGGTTACGGAACGCAGAGAAAGCAATCGTTGACCGGAGCAGTCGCATCGGTAAAGGGAACGGAAATGCGGCAGACAAAAAACGAGAATCCCCAGAATATGCTGGCCGGACGGGTGGCGGGAGTTCGCGTGTGGCAAAAAAGTGCAGAACCAGGTGCGTATAGTGCCAATTTCGACGTACGTGGATTAGGTGCACCTTTAGTAGTGATTGACGGGGTGCCACGTACTGCAGAGGATTTTCAGCGACTTAACCCTGCTGATATTGAGGATGTTTCGGTGCTTAAAGATGCATCGGCAGCGATTTATGGTGTCCGGTCGGCGAATGGTGTCGTTTTGGTAACGACAAAGAAGGGGAAAGAGGGGCGGACCAGCATTAGCTATAATGGGTCCTATACCTTTCAAAAGCCGTCCGGTATGCCGGTATTGGCGGATGCGATAAGCGCAATGACTATTTACAATGAAAGATCAATGAACAATATCAATGGTGGTAGCCTGATCTATACCGAAAAAGATTTTGAAGATTTCCGAAACGGTACACGGCGCTCTTCGGATTGGACTTCGTTGTTATTTTCCAAATACTCGCCCCAGACACAACATGACATTAGCATTTCTGGCGGAAGTAATAAAATTCAATATTATATCGGTGGTGGCTATTCTTACCAGCAGGGCTTTTTTAAATCGGGCGACCTGAACTATAATAAATACAACTTACGCTCGAATATTAATGCTGAATTGGCTAAAGGACTAAAATTAGAATTGAATCTCAGCGGTATGGCCGATCAGCAAAACAACCCATATACAAGTTCAGTGGATATCATACGCAATTATTGGAAGCAGGGAATGTTGTTTCCCGCGTATGCAGATCCGGAAAATACCTTGCTGAATTACGAAGGCCTCGATCTGGAACAAAATACACTTGCAATGTTCGACTCGGATATCTCGGGCTACCGGAAGTTTAAAAAGAAAACGTTGCAATCATCTGCTGCCCTGAATTATGACTTGAGCAACATATCGCCGGCTCTCGGGGGATTTTCTGCTAAGGCATTGATCAGTTATGATTATCGTACAGATAATAATGCGATGTTTAGGAAAGAATATTATCAGTACGCCTTTAACAAGAATACGGGCGGCTACGATCGTAAACTGTATAACCTAAGCAGTCCCAATCAGATGAAACGGGAGTTTTTCGATAAGCAGCAGATATTGGGGCAATTTATCTTAAACTATGACCGTACTTTCTCGGGGCAGCATAAGGTGTCGGGAGTCATTGGCTGGGAGACACAGAAGAATGACGGAGACAATTTCTATGGTTTAAAAAATCTCGCATTCGCCACCGACCTACTATCTGCAGGTGTAGAAAATGGACAGATGACCTCCATGTACAATGGAGTAACAGATTATTATGACGAGGCTAAATCTGCTTTGTTCGGAAGGGCAAATTATGATTTTGGTGGTCGTTACATAGCGGAATTTCAATTTCGGTATGACGGATCATCACGTTTTGCAAAAGGTCATCAATGGGGGTTCTTCCCATCGGCCTCAGTAGGTTGGCGGTTGTCCGAAGAACCGTTTTTCAAGTCCATTGAAGAGCTTTCTTTTGTCAATCAGCTAAAGTTCAGAGCAAGTTATGGTGTCCTCGGAGACGATCAGTTCCCTGATTGGGATTTTGGCTGGTTGCCTGGATACGTCTACCCAGCAACCGGCGACAACGCCGAGAACGGGTATAACAATCATTATGCACCGGGCTATATCTTTGGCGGAAAGTATATTACAGGCGTCAGCCGTAAACCCATTGCGAATACGGCTATCACATGGTATAAAGCAAAAACCTTTAATGTGGGAATGGATTTTGAAGGATGGAATGGCCTCTTTGGGTTTACCTTAGATTATTTTGAACGAACCCGGTCGGGCTTATTTCAACGGCGGACAAGCGAGCTGCCCACTGTGATCGGGGCAACCGCTCCTCTGGAAAATGCGAATAGCGACCGGCATATGGGTTTGGAACTAGAACTGAAACACCGCAATCGGATCAATGATTTCGCTTATAATATTCGTGCGATTGCTACAGTAACTAGAAATAAGTACCTGACAGCCGTACAGAATGGACCCTATAAAAACTCCTACGATCGCTGGCGTAATGACAATTTCAACAATAGATATCAAGGCATACAGTTTGGTTATGAATCTGCTGGAAGATTCGAAAGTTGGGAAGATATCTGGACTTATCCGATTTACAAAGAACGTGATGTTTTACCTGGAGATTACAAATATTTGGACTGGAATGGTGATGGAGAGATCAATGGACAGGATGAACATCCTTTCGCTTTTGATCAGACGCCTTGGCTCAACTATAGCATGAACATCGAGACTTCCTATAAGAATTTTGATATGAGTTTACTATTCCAAGGCTCCGCCCTTGGCTCTATGGAATACAAAGAACCGTTATATGCTATTTGGGGGTCAAACGGTGGAGGTACATTAGAGCAATATCTGGATCGCTGGCATCCTGTTGATCCTACTGCAGACCCTTATGATCCCGCAACGGAATGGGTGGAGGGGTATTATGCTTTTACAGGTCGGTATCCTAAATCAAACTCCGAGTTCAATCGCGTCAGTACAGCGTATTTACGGTTGAAGAGCGCCGAATTGGGATATACGTTTCCTAATCTAAGTGCCTCGTCTACTATGCGTTTACGCGTATACGCTAATGCATACAATTTATTCACGATAACAGGAGTGCGTTTTGTGGATCCGGAACATCCCGATGACGACTTAGGCCGTATGTATCCCTTGAATAAAACCTACTCACTTGGCGTATCGCTTACTTTTTAGGTGCAACAGGCAACACTGAAAAAAATTTTACGAGCATGAATCTGATGAACAGGGTGGATACGGATCGTTAGCGATTTCATGTCACAGCAGGTTCTCATCAGTCTAAAAAAATAACTAGATGAAAAAGATACTTATCATATTAGCATTAATGAGTGCAGCCGGCTTTACCGGATGTGCTGATCTGGATATTACACCAAAAAATGTGGTTACAGATCCAGATCTGTTTAATACAACCGATGGTATGGACATATATATGGCCCGAATGTACAGCTTAATGCCTTTTGAGGATTTCAAATATATGGCCCAATGGGGGATCGAATTTAATGGTTGGCTAGGTGCCTTGGGTATTGAAGGAACAGGAGAGGCGGTGACCCGTGATGGTATCAGCACCTCTTTTACAGGTGAACGGACAGCCTATTGGGGACGAGCATTTGAATTGCTCCGGGAGGCGAATTACCTAATCGAAAACATCCCCAACTATAAGGACAAGTTTTCTGAAGAACTGTACAACCACTATTTAGGCGAGGGATACTATGTTCGTGCTACCGTGTTTTATGCGATGGCGAGACGGTTTGGTGGTATACCGCTGGTCACTAAGGTTTTACAGTATCCAAATGCCGCGGACAATCTGGAGGTACCGCGTGCTTCGGAGGAAGAGACTTGGGATCAGATAGGGAAAGATTACGACGAGGCTATTAAGTTAATGATGCCCAAAAGCCCCAAAATGGGATATTCCAATAAATTCGTAGCGTTATCTTTCAAGTCCGAAGCCATGCTTTATGCGGGAAGTGTAGCCAAATACAATGAAACTGTCTCCGGCCGTTTGACTGGCCTTGGACGAAAGACTGGGGTGCGGGTTATCGGCTTTGATGCAAGTACTGCAAAAGGGGCTGCCCAAAGATATTTTTCAGAGGCTTATACGGCTGCCAGGCGGGTTATGACGGAGGGTAGTTACTCCTTATATAAAAAGAAATGGGTAGCGAACGATAGGGAAGCCCAGTACCAAAATATGGTGGAAATGTTCAGCGACTTGAGCAGTCCTGAAAACATCTACGTGAAAGAATATGTATATCCGACGCTAACACATAGTTTTGACGCATTCAGTTCGCCTTTCACATTTAGATCTCCACTTTCAGCGGGCACATGTCCTACTCTTGATTTTGTAGAGCTTTTTGATGGATTTGACAAGTATGCTGATGGAACAGTGAAAGTAACGACCGGGCAGAGCAATAGTGAGGGAGAATACATCCTCTATGACAAACCCATGGATTTCTTTAAAAATGCAGAGCCTCGGCTACGGGCTTATGTGATCTTTCCTGATGACATCTTTAAAGAGCGCAGGATGGATATACGAGCGGGTGTTTATACTGGTGCAGCTCCCGTTAAACCATTTTTTACAGACTATTCCTACGCCACAGCGGACACGCGGTATCAGCAATTGAATCTCTACTCGGGTTCACCTAAGACGTTGTATTTAAGTCCTAGAGACGGAAGCGGTCAGCAAAAAGTGGATTACAACGGACAACAAATGAATGCTGCTGGAAACGAAGGACCGTTTTTTGATAATGGCGAGGCGACTTTGACAGGTTTCTATGTTCGTAAATGGCTCAATACCAATCCTGCAAAAGAAGTGGGTGAGGGGAAGTCAGACCAACCTTTTATATTGATGCGTTATGCGGAGATATTGCTAAATGCTGCGGAAGCGGCGGTAGAACTGAAAATGCTAGGGGTTAGTCCCGCGGATGGCAGCGATTTGTTGCAGACCGCTACCGATGCTATCAATGAAATCCGTTCGCGTGCGGGGGCCGAGCTACTTACCGGGATAATTTCGGGCGATAACACAGGGCGAGATATTGTTAGGAAAGAACGTCGCAAGGAGCTTGCATTTGAGCACAAATCCAAATGGGACTTGAGGCGTTGGCGGGTATTGCATTTCGAAGGACGAGATGGATTCTGGGGCAAACAAAAGGATAAAAACCTGTATAGTAATACTGAAAATTTCAGATTCAGAGGACTTTATCCTTTCTTCTCTACCGCGACAGGAAAATATTTTTTTGATGCACGTTTCCAATGGGTAAGTACAAAGACATTTCGCTATACGCCTGTTGATTATTATTTTGAAATACCTGGCGGAGAAGTAGCGAAAAGTGCGGTTATTGATCAACAGCCTAACCGCTAGACAGCAATAACCACAAAATGTGGAGCATCGCAATATATGCAGCTCCTTATGAATGGATAAAGTGTGAACCTTTTAAGTATACAACTAATGAAAAAATATATTTTAGGCACGTTGGGCATAATAGGTATGTTAAGTTCGTGCAGTCTTTTTGAGGCGGATAATTATGAAGCTCCCTCCGTGACGTTAAAAGGAACGGTAGTGGATGCACAGACTGGCCAGCCCGTGTTGACAGACCAGGGAAGTGAAGGGATCAGGGTTCGTCTGACTGAACTGAGCTGGGGAAATAATGTCGAACACAACCCAGATTTTTACTGTATGCCTGACGGTACGTTCCAAAATACCAAGTTATTCAAGGGTAACTATAATATCACGGTAGATGGCCCTTTTATTCCATTGGTACGGACCGATATGGACGGAAAGGTGCTGTCAGATGATAGTAAGAACATGGAGCTGAATGGTTCCCATGAGATAAAAATGGAAGTTCATCCCTTCCTTAAAGTGGAATGGGTGGGTGAGCCTACTGTACAAGATGGAAAAGTAAAAGCGAAGGTTCGGGTTACCCGTGCAGTATCTGAGGCATTTTTCCGTGAAAAGATCGAACCCATGGGAAGTTATAATGACGATTTTTTAAATGTTACGGATATTCAGCTGTTCGTTAGTTATTCCTCCTCCGTGGGATATAGAGCACGTGACGAACGTTGGTCCAGCAAAATAGAATATAGTGGTGATAGTTTTGACGCCAAGCTGGGGCAGGTGATCGAGATAGAATCTACAGGTAAGATCCCTGCTGGCCGAACGGTCTTTGTTCGCGCGGCATCCCGTATTAACTACGATACACCCCGAGGGACGGGAACACGCCGATGGAATTATAACGAAGCAAAACGTGTAGATATACCTTAAACGCAAACGGGAGTATTGAAGGATGATAAAACAAATCAATATACTGACACTCTTGGTGCTGATCGCTGCAACTGCTTCAGCGCAGGAAAAGGATTCTGTAAAGACAACCTTTCAAAGTTCGCGTGAATGGAGGCCAACAATCGATAACCGCGCGGACGCGGTCATGATTTATGGAACAGGAGGCAATCCCTCAGATAAGTCCCGAAAGGTTCCTTTTGAGCAAAGGGTGAAATCTTGGCGCGACCGGGGATACATTACCCATTTTATGACCGGCATTGCCTGGGGCGAATATCAGGATTACTTTACCGGAAAATGGGATGGAAAAATGCACCTGGACGAGGGGCAGGTCGATGTAAAAGGCGATACTATCTGGCATGGTCACATGGTACCCTATATCGTACCTACCGATAATTACCTGAAATATATCAAAGAGATGCATATTAAAAGGGTCATCGATGCTGGGATTAACGCTATCTTTATGGAAGAACCCGAATTTTGGGCCCGGGCAGGCTACAGCGAGGCCTTCAAAAAAGAATGGAGGAAATTTTATGGGTTCGATTGGCGTCCACAGCATGAATCGCCTGAAAATACATACCTGTCTAATAAACTAAAGTATGCTTTATATTTAAATGCGCTCAAGGAGGTCTTTACTTATGCAAAAGCCTATGGAAAGACCAAAGGAATGGATGTAAAATGTTATGTGCCGACACATTCCTTGATCAATTATTCGCAATGGATGATTGTCAGTCCAGAGGCAAGCTTGGCTACCTTACCTTGTGTGGATGGTTATATCGCGCAGGTGTGGACAGGTACTTCGCGGGAGCCAAATTACTTTAATGGAATAGCCAGGGAACGAGTTTTTGAAACTGCATTTTTGGAGTATGGTGCGATGGAATCAATGACTGCGCCCACTGGCCGTAAAATGTTTTTCCTTACGGATCCAATTGAAGACTGGCCAAGGGATTGGGCAGATTATAAAAAAAACTATCAGGCGACCTTCACTGCGCAGCTGCTCTATCCGAATATTGCCAATTATGAAGTGATGCCCTGGCCCGAGCGGATCTATGAAGGTCTCTATAAAACCAGTCCCCATAGTGACCAAAAAGAGAAAATACCTAGACATTATTCAACGCAAATGCAGGTCATGATCAATAGCTTAACTAACATGCCAAAATCTGCCAATAAAGTGTCTGGCTCTACAGGAATAAGTGTATTGTTGGCCAACTCGCTGATGTTCCAGCGCTTTCCCTCCCATGCTGATTATGACGATCCGCAGTTAGCTAACTTTTATGGCCTTGCTCTTCCTCTGCTGAAGAATGGGGTTCCTGTGAATACCGTGCACCTGGAAAATATAGGGGTAAAGAATGCACTGGCTGAAACGAAAATTCTGCTAATGTCCTATTCAAATATGAAACCGCTGGCAGCAGAAGCACATCAGCATATTGCAGACTGGGTTAAAAATGGGGGCATCCTCTTATATTGCGGTACTGACAATGATCCATTTCAGTCGGTACAGGAATGGTGGAATACGAAGGGCAATCACTATCAACGCCCTTCTGATCACTTATTTGAAAAAATGGGGGTGTCTGCTATGCCAAAAGAGGGAACTTACCGTTATGGAAAAGGCACACTTCATATTTTACGTGCTGATCCCAAAGAATTTGTTGTCAAACCTAACAACAGTGGGCAATTACTCGATCTGGTAAAACAGCTTTATGACGTTCAGGGAAAATCCGAAAAATTGCAATTCAAAAACTATTTTACATTAACCCGTGGCGTGTATGATCTGATCGCTGTGTTGGATGAAAGCGTTAGCAGTAAGCCGTACGAGGTCAGAGGAAATTTAATAGACCTGTTTGACCCCAACCTGCCCATCATTACTTCAAAAAAGGTTCAACCCAACGAACAGTGCCTGTTTGTCAACATAGATCGGGTTGTAGATAAACAGAAACCACAGGTGCTAGCCTCGGCTAGTCGTATTTATAATGAAGTATGGAACAGCGGGCATTATGCTTTCTTAGCCAAAAGCCCAGCTAACACAACCAATATTTCACGTATATTGTTGCCGAGAAAACCAAAAAGCTTACTTGTCGACCACAAAGATGTTTTCGTTGAATCAGATTGGGATGCGAGGACAAATACTTATCTGCTGAGATTTGAGAACAATCCGGACGGGGTGCAGGTGGATATAAAATGGTGAATAACTTAGCGAATTACTTTATGTGAAGAGCCCATATCGTTTGTTGATATGGGCTCTCGCATCTGGGCTTACTTGGACTGTGCTTCCTGGAACTCAGTTGGGCTGAGGCCAAACTGTTTCTGGAAGTTCCGGGAGAAATGCGTTGCGGAACTATATCCCAGTAGATTGGATATCTCATAAACCTTATATTGCCGTAGGCTGAGTAGTTCGGCAGCCTTTCGTAAACGGGTCAGATTGATCAGTTCATTCGGCGACAAACTTGATACAATATTAATTTTCCGGTAAAGCGTGGGACGGCTCATACAAAGTATATCTGCCATTTTATCTACGTTAAATTGGGGATCATCCAAATGTTCCGTGATGATTTGGTCAATTTTTCGTAGAAAATCCTGATCTGGCTGATTTTGACCAATATGCTGTATCTGCGACATTGGATTTTTGATGAAAAACTCCTTCACTTTGATCCGGTTTTTTAATAAGCTCGCGATCTGAGCTCTCAAAAATGCAGGCGAAAAGGGTTTTTCGATATACGCATCGGCGCCAAACTCCAATCCCTGAATTTTTGACTCAATGCTATTTTTCGCAGTCAATAAAATGACTGGAATATGGGCATAAGCAATATCTTCCTTTATTTTTTTGCAGAGCTCGTAACCATCCATCTCGGGCATCATCACATCGCTAATGATCAGATCGAAATATTCAGACGACAATATGTTTAATGCTTCTTTTCCATTCGTGCTTGTCGTAATCTGGTAGTCTTCATTAAGATCATCGGCGATAAAATCAAGCAGTTCGGTATGGTCATCGACCAGTAATATATGGGATTTCGCATTCATAATCATGAGTTTGTATGGTGATTCAAAGGTAATGTCAAATTAAACACGTTCCATCCTAACTCGTCAGCATGATAAGATAGGGCGCCTTGGTGTTTCAATGTCAAAGACTTTGTCAGTGCCAGACCTAAGCCACTTCCATGAACGTTCCTATTTTGCTTTGAGCGGTTGAATGGTTCGAAAATTCTTTCCCTATCTTTCGGCGGAATTAGTGTACCGTCGTTTTTCACGGTTAATATAAGCATATTTTTCTGTTTATCAACCTTTAGATCGACTTCTATACATTTTGAGGAGTATTTTAGCGCATTATTGAAGAGGTTGTAGCAGATTTTGTCGAAAGCTTCAGCATCAATGTAGCCCATTATGGAGGGGGTAATGGAGGATTGTATGCTCTTTTCCTGGGCTTGGGCTGTGATGCTGAAGTTACTCAGAATATCCTGTACAATCTCACTGATGTTCTCGAGTTCAAAACGCAGTTTAAAGCCTTCGGCCTCAACCTTTCTGAAATCCAGCAGCTGATTGCTGAGGCTAATCAATTTATCGGTATTGTTTTGCATCGTGAGTAACAGTTTGTCGGTGACGGGATTATGTTCTACTTTGTCCATCAGCTTTTCCAATGGCGCTTTAATTAAGGTGAGCGGCGTACGTATCTCATGGGCTACGTCGGTATAAAAATTGATTTTTGATCGATATAGTTCTTGCTCCCGGTGATTTTGGACGGTTAGAAGATGCTGTCTATTACGCTGTTTAACCTTTTCGTTAAAATGATAGAAAACAAAGGCCACTAGTCCGAAGAAAATTAAGGCATAACAGATATATGCCGGCATACTGGCCCAGATCGGCGGCAGAATCACAATTTCAAGTCTGGCGAAAGTGGGTATTGTATTTCCATTGGGATCTTTGGCCTTAATGGTAAATATATACTTGCCGGGTGACAGTTTAGTGAAATACGCGCGCTGACCACTGTTGATGTCTACCCAATTTTCGTCAAGGCCTTCCATTTGATAACTATAATGTATAGAATGCGGAGCTTGATAATGCAGTGCGGCAAAATCTAGGCTGAATGACGACTCATCGTGTTTTAACTGGATTTTGTCTGTAAAGAGGATAGACTTTGACAAAATGTTACTATCTGTATCGAGACGTATCATTCTGTTGTTAACCTGTAGATTCGTGATATAGATGGGGATATCAGTGTTATAGTTAATGGCATTGAGCTTGTAGGGATCAAATCGAATCAGCCCGTTGATCGTTCCAAAATAAAAGTTTCCGGCATCATCGTTAAAAGATGAGTTATAGTTGAACTGAACTGTGGGAAGACCGGATTCGAGGTTAAAAATCCGCTTTTTGCCATGTAATATATTGTATCTTACTAACCCTTTTGATGTACTTACCCAAAGATTATTCTGACGATCTTCGAGAAACGCCAAGATGACGTTGCTGGGCATTCCCTCATTTATGCCAATTTTCTCGAAACCTTCGCCTTGGGGCAGCTTTTTTGCCATACCACCTTCTGTTGCCACCCAAATCTGATTTTTGGAATCTTCAAAGATACTATTGATACGGTTGTTGGGTAATGAGTGCTGATCTGCCGCATGGTGTCTGTAGTGTTTAAAATATCCGCTTCTTGGATGATAACAAATCAGCCCATCACGCCAGGTACCTAGCCAGATATTGCCTCGTTTGTCTTCCCAAATGGTCGTATAAAACATATATGCTGGTACATTCGATATCAGGTGAAATGTTTTCGTGTTAAGATCAAATCGATAAAATCCGCGTGTAGATGCCGCTAATATGTCTCCATTTCGGGTCTGTTGTATGAAGAAAAGAAAATTGCTTTGCAGATCCGATTTAACAGAGCTATTTCTATCAATATGATAGGTGACGCGCTTCGCCGTCGCATCGAAGATATCCAGACCATTGACAAAGGAGCCCACAAGCAGCTTATCCTGGATCGGAAGGATACCATGTATATTATTGTTGGCTAGGTTGCCTTTTTTTTCCGAATAGTTTTCGATATTGCCAGAAAGTGGGTCTAATTTAGACAATCCGCCATTTTCGGTACCGATCCATATATGACCCGAAGCGTCTTTTCTGATAATACGGACAACGGATCCCTTTAGGCGGCCCGGCTGCTCCCCCGGTAAAAATTTCTCGATGATGCTGTTATTTTTATGATAGTAGTTGATTCCACCAAAGTAGGTGCCTATCCAAATGCCCTGATCTTTATCTTGCAAAATATTATATACCGCATTATCAGAAATACCCCATGGATTTTCCCGTTCTTTTTGAATATTGATAAAGGTTTGGCTGTCAATTCGGTAAATAAAGAGGCCAGATTCAGTGGCAAACCAATATTCGTTCTCATTTGGTTGCAGGATATCCCGTACATATAGGAACTGGTGCACGTGATCAGGTCCCAAAATAGATTTCAGAATTCTGGATTTCAGATTGTATGTATAGACACCTGATTTAGAAGTGCCTATTAATAATTCTCCTTGCCGGTTTTCCGCAATTTTCTCAATACTAAACCAATCTTTCGCACCGTATTTTAGTTGGAAATCGAGCATCAAAAATGGCCGGCCGGACTTGTCTACTTGGAACATCTTGCCTTCAGGTGTACCAAAATATATGTTTCCATTTTTTGTGCAGCTGACCGATGTGATATAGAGATCTGATTGGGTAATCTGTTTGGTGATCTGTTTGATCAGATCGTGACAATAAAGCATACCATTGGAGATAAACCAGATTCTTTGTTTTTGATCAGTGATGATCACCGGTACGTCAGCGTTTTCAAACTCTTTGCTGAGCAATCTAAATTGTTCGTCTACCGGATTATAGCAATAAATACCCTGATCGGTGCCGACCCAGATATGTTTATTAAAGTCTTCTCTTAGCGAAATAATGTTGTTGCCGCCAAGGCTGTTTTTTTCGGTGGTCGAAGAATTAAAATGTCGGAAATTATGTCCGTCAAATCGGTTTAAGCCATCCTTTGTTCCAAACCACAAAAATCCATAGCTGTCCTGCATGCTACAGATCACTGCATTGTTGGATAGACCTTCGTTGATCTGATAATGGTTAAAATAATAGGGCTGGGCACAGACCAATTCCCCCACCAACAACAGAAAAAGAATAAACAGAGATTTTAGGTTTGCCATGATCATTCACATATTGATACAAAATAGCGTTAAAATGAAACAAATTAATCATATTAAAATTAAAATATTTAGCACTTTAGGCGATAGATTGTAATTGCTAAAATTATAAAAAATATAGATAAGAATATCGTTCTTATCTTAAACTAGGATTATAAACCCTATAAATCAAAACGAATGAACGGAATATCGGCATTGACTGCGGCAATGGCTCTAATAGTACTGGGGAGCTCCTGTCAGCAGTCTCGCAAATCAGAGAAAAATAAACCTGATTCTCAGATAAGTTATATGGACACCACTTCCTTTAAAGCGGTAGTCGATCAAAAAGTGTCCTATTTATACGAATTAAGTAACTCAACGGGTGCAAAAGCATACTTGACAAACTTTGGTGCTCGTTTGGTGGGTTTATGGGTTCCCGACCGGGAGGGCAACTTTGTTGACGTGGTTTTAGGCTTTTCTAAAGCCAGTAGTTACAATAACCCGAAAGAACCATTTTTCGGTACAATAGTTGGACCGTTCGGTAACCGCATAGCAAAAGGACAATTCATATTAGATGACCAAAGGTATAGACTGGCGGTCAATAATGGTCCGAATACGCTTCATGGTGGTTTTAAAGGAGTTCATTTTGCCAACTGGACTTTGAAGTCATCTAATAAATCGTCACTTACTTTTAGTTATACGTTGCCTGATCGGCACGAGGGATTTCCTGGCAATATCAATATGGAGGTTACCTATACCTTACATGATAATAATGAGTTAGAAATCACCTATCGGGCACAATCTGATCAAAAGACAGTCATCAATTTAACAAACCATGCGTATTTTAACCTGAATGGAGAAGGGAGCGGCACAATCTTAAATCATGAGCTTCAGCTATTTGCAGAGCAATATACTCCGGTGGATAGCACACTGATACCAACAGGTCAGCTGGCTACCGTAAAAGGGACACCATTTGATTTTACTGTAATGAAACGAATTGGAAAGGATATCGATGCTCGAGATCTGCAATTAGAATATGGCAAGGGATATGACCATAATTTTGTTTTGGCGCAGGAAAAAGAGGGTGATTGGTATAAAGCGGCGCGTGTGGTCGGTGATAAATCCGGTATTGTTATGGATATTCTCACTACTGAGCCGGGCATACAGTTTTACAGCGGTAATTTTATGAACGAACAGGTGCAGCTTAAAAACGGTGCAAAAGATTCCTT
This sequence comes from Sphingobacterium thalpophilum, assembly GCF_901482695.1. NCBI lineage: Bacteria > Pseudomonadati > Bacteroidota > Sphingobacteriia > Sphingobacteriales > Sphingobacteriaceae > Sphingobacterium > Sphingobacterium thalpophilum. The sequence goes on along the minus strand of NZ_LR590484.1, from coordinate 5,808,056 downwards.
TAGAACAGCATTCTGTTTAGAACCTCAGCATTTCCCCGACTCGCCTAATCAGCCTAATTTTCCGACGACAGTCTTGTCGCCCGGAGCTATTTATCATACCAAATCCCTCTACCGTTTTTCGGTAAAATAATTCATATTTATAATGATTGGTTGAAAGCATCTCGCTGTGAAGTGATGTGCTTTCTCTTTTGTTTCCTTCTTAGCATAACAGACCTTGGTATCATTAATCACATTTGATACAAATAGGCAGTGTTTTGAGAAAAATAAATCCTTTTAAGTGTTAATTAAAACATAAATTTGACTAATCAGTTATAATACTAATCCATTGATAATGATAAAAAAAGTTGCCCTATTATCTTATTTGACCGGTCTTTGCCTATTCGCTTCGGCTCAGACGAGTATAGTGACTGAGGTCAGGCAGCTGCCGCTGGCAGGTACAAACTTAAATTATATAAACAACCGCTTTCCGCTAAAACAGAACGCTTTGCTGAAATTACCTGTCGGGAACATCGTTCCTCAGGGATGGCTGGGCAAGTACCTGGAATTGCAGAAAGATGGTCTGACTGGACATTTAGGTGAAATCAGTGCTTGGCTATCCAAAAAGAATAACGCTTGGTTGAGCACGGATGGCAAAGGTGACTACGGTTGGGAGGAGGTTCCGTATTGGTTGAAAGGTTATGCAAATTTAGGCTATATATTAAAGGATCCCGGTATTATTGCCGAGTCTAAAATATGGCTTGAAGCCGCAATCAGAAGCCAGCGACCCGATGGCTACTTTGGTCCATTGATTCTGCGAAACAATAAGCCTGATCTGTGGGGCAACATGATTATGCTTTGGTGCCTGCAGTCGTATTATGAATATAGCGGAGATCAACGCGTGCTTACTCTGATGACCAATTACTTTAAATGGCAGGCAAATTTACCAGACAGTTTTTTCTTGAAAGACTATTGGGAAAATAGTCGGGGCGGAGATAACCTGTTGTCCGTTTATTGGCTGTACAATCGGACTTCAGATAATGGTTGGTTACTGGAGCTTGCTGACAAAATTCATCGAAATACCGCGAATTGGCGACAGAAAAATGATTTACCCAATTGGCATAACGTCAATATCGCACAGTGTTTTAGAGAACCTGCTACTTATTATCTCAAGAGCCAGGCTGAGGAGGATTTAAAGGCAACTTATGATAATTTTCAATTTGTGCGACAAGTCTTTGGACAAGTACCGGGCGGGATGTTTGGTGCTGATGAAAACGCTCGTCCCGGTTATACCGATCCACGTCAAGGAGTTGAAACCTGCGGTATGGTGGAGCAGATGGCATCCAACGAAATTCTGTTGGGGATAACAGGAGATCCATTCTGGGCAGATCATGCTGAGGAAGTTGCTTTTAATACTTATCCCGCAGCAGTCACCGCTGACTTTAAAGCATTACGTTATATCACAAGTCCCAACATGAGTATCAGTGACAGCCATAACCACGCTCCTGGAATTGACAACAATGGGCCGTTCCTGATGATGAATCCGTTTAGTTCTCGGTGTTGCCAGCATAACCATAGCCAGGGCTGGCCCTATTACGCCGAGCATCTTTATATGGCCACCAATGATAATGGGCTTGCTGCTGTCTTATATGCGGCTTCTACTGCTGAAGCTAAAGTAGCCAATAACCAGAGAATAAAGGTGAAGCAGGTTACAGATTATCCCTTTGAGGAGGCACTCCATTTCGAAATGGATACCTATGGAAAGACAGTCAGTTTTCCATTCTATTTGCGGATACCAGCTTGGGCGACACAAGCACAGGTCAAGATCAATGGTAAATCCCAACGTATAAGTGCAGGTACAAAGTACATACGCATTGATCGGGCATGGCAGGACGGCGATCGAGTAGAGCTTTCGCTGCCTATGCACGTGGCTTTAAAAACCTGGACCGAAAACAAGAATGCGGTTAGTATCCAACGCGGACCGCTTACTTATGCGCTGAAAATTAAAGAAAACTATGTAAAAAAGGACAGTAAAGTTTCCGCAATTGGCGATTCGAAATGGCAGGAAACAGCTGATCCGGCAAAATGGCCCTCCTACGAAATTCTGCCTGCCAGCGACTGGAATTATGGTTTGCTTTCACAGCAGTTGAAAACTGTCGACCGGTTAAAAATCGTCAGACGTCCTTGGCCGAAGGACAACTTTCCCTTTAGCGCAGATGCGGTACCAATTTCAATTATGGTGAAGGCAAAACAAGTCGATGGCTGGAAGATTGATGAAAACGGATTGACGGGAGTATTGCCTGTGAGTCCTGTTGAAAGTACGGCTGCAGTGCAGGAAGTAGAACTTATCCCGATGGGGGCTGCTCGATTGCGTATCTCGGCTTTTCCAACTATTAAACAATAAATATATAAATAAAACAGCTTTTATGATGAAAAAAACCTTATTTTTTGCGAGCTTGATGGTAGCTGCTCAATTGAATTTTGCGCAAGATTGGAAACCAGTCAATACGCATATATTGACCCCTTGGGCAGAAAAAATAACACCCCGGCAGCCACATCCGGAATACCCAAGACCACAATTAATAAGATCCAACAACTGGCAAAACTTGAATGGATTATGGAAATACGCGGTGACCGGGGTGGATACAAAAGAGATCCCTGCTCAATGGGATGGTCAAATTTTAGTTCCTTTTGCCATAGAATCCGCGCTTTCAGGAGTCGGCAAGCAGGTTGGAAAAGATAAAGCACTATGGTACTACAATGTCATAACACTAGATAAATCTGTGAGCAAGAATAAGGTGTTGTTGCATTTCGGTGCCGTTGACTGGCAATGTGATGTATATGTCAATGGCCAACTGGTCGGGCGCCATGAAGGTGGTTTTGATCCATTTTCCATGGATATAACTCGTTTGCTTAAGAAAGGGGCGAAACAGGAAGTCGCCTTGCGCGTTTGGGACCCGACAGATGATGGCCCCCAGCCCAGAGGCAAGCAGGTAAATCATCCCAATGGAATTTGGTATACCCCAGTAACAGGTATATGGCAAACAGTATGGCTTGAAAGTGTACCACAGACCTATATTGTTAATACCAAACAGACGCCTAATTTGGATCAGGGAGTCTTAGCTTTCCAAGCAATAGTAGAAGGAAGCCAGGCCGGCGACGAAATCAAAGTGCGGGCGTTGGACGGAAGCCGGGTGATTAAAGAACAAACTGGCCAGCCCAATACGTTGTTTGACCTTGCTGTACCGAATTTGGAACCTTGGTCACCCAGCAATCCCAAGCTTTACGACTTAGAAATTCAGCTTCTTCGTAAAGGCAAAGTGATCGACCATGCGAAGAGCTATTTTGCAATGCGTAAAATAAGTATGGAAAAAGACCAGAACGGCATACAGCGACTGATGTTAAATAATCAGTTCAATTTCCAATACGGTCCCCTTGATCAGGGTTGGTGGCCCGATGGCTTGCATACTGCTCCGACCGACGAAGCGTTGAAGTTTGATATTATTAAGACAAAAGAAATGGGCTTTAATATGATCCGCAAACACATTAAAGTGGAGCCGGCACGCTGGTACCGATACTGCGATAGTATTGGTGTTCTGGTATGGCAGGACATGCCGAGCGGTGATTTAGGAGGTAATCATTGGGATATGCAACCCGGCAAAATATCGGGCGGTAATCGTGATAAAATACGCACTCAACAATCGGAAGGCTACTATCGAAAGGAATGGAAGAACATTATGGATGTGCTTCACAATTTTCCAAGTATTGTCATTTGGGTGCCTTTTAATGAAGCTTGGGGACAGTTTAAAACGAAAGAGATTACCGAATGGACGATCGCCAATGATCCTTCCCGTTTAGTAAACAGCGCCAGTGGAGGTAACTTTATGGAAACAGGCCATATCTTGGATATTCATAATTATCCAGATGCCGCCATGCCAGATCCTCGTTTGTTCGGATCCAAACAAGTATTAGCACTCGGTGAGTTTGGAGGTCTTGGGCTTCCAGTGGATGGACATACCTGGCAGCAAAAAGATAATTGGGGCTATCAGACTTTCAAGAATAAAACTGAGCTCTTGGAACGGTACAAGCATTTGATTCGCGACTTAACAAGACTTATTCCAATGGGGCTTTCGGCGGCAGTTTATACACAGACGACGGATGTTGAAGTCGAAACCAATGGACTAATGACTTATGACCGTAAAGTCGTCAAAATGCCTGAGGCTGAACTGAACGCTGTGCACCGGGCATTGTATACGGCTCCAATCAAATAGGCTACAGCATATCAACAGTATAATGAGTAATGATTTTGTATTTAATTAAAAACTAATGTTACGTTTGATAACAAAATATTGCATCGGCGCAGTTGTGTTACCGAGCCTGCTGAACTCCTGTGGGAGTTCAGCAGGCTCGGTTGCTCAGACGGTCCGTACCGGCAATTTATCGGTACAAAAAAAGATGTATTCCAATCCTGTCTTTGAACCAATACTTGCTGACCCCTCTGTCGTGCGAAGCCCCGAAGATAAACTCTTTTACGCTTATGGAACAGCGGATAACTGGGGGGACGGTAGAGGGCAGCGCCTCGTGTCCATTCTGCAGTCCAATGATCTTGTGCATTGGAACTGGATCGGTACAGCTTTTTCTGCTAAACCCAGTTGGAAAGCTGCAGGAGGAATCTGGGCGCCGGACGTGGTTGTGCTGAATGGAAAATACATCATGTATTATGCGTATTCGACCTGGGGCGATCCTAATCCCGGCATCGGGGTTGCGATAGCTGAAAATCCCCAAGGACCGTTTGTTGATCAGGGGAAACTATTCGATAGCAAAGAAATCGATGTACCCAACTCAATCGACCCGTATTTTTTCCGGGAAAATGGTCGTAATTATCTCTTCTGGGGAAGTTTTAGTGATGCCCCGACCCAAGGTACCTATGGCATCGAACTGGATGATAACGGTACCGCCATACCTGACTTAAGTAAGAAGTTTAAGGTTGCTGCGGGGGATTTCGAAGCAGTCGTGATTCATAAGCGGAACGGCTATTATTATTTTATAGGCTCAAAAGGCTCGTGCTGTGAGGGGGAGAAAAGCACTTATCATATCCTCGTTGGCAGATCTAAACATCTGCGGGGCCCCTACTTGGATCGCGAAGGCCGGGACCTGACTAAACGGGGGAGTGGCACGCTCTTGTTAAGGGGAAACGATCGCTTTGTGGGAACTGGACATAGCTCCCGGATTATTCGTGATGATCGCGGAAAGGACTGGATACTTTACCATGCTATGGATCCAAAACGGCCGCGGGTTCCTACGGGAGGTAACCGGCGTATGCTTCTACTGGATCAGGTTAATTGGCAACAGGGCTGGCCTGTTATCGAGGGAGCAACAAGTAGTGTAACGGAACAGCAAGCTCCTATATTTATCCCAGCACCAAAGTCATCATAAATGCTGCGTTATCCACTGACGAATCGTTTCAAAAATTTCTTGCTTGCAATCTTCATTCAGTATTTCATGGCGCATGCCTTTGTAGAGATTTACCGTAAGATCGGTTAGCCCCTGTGAACGTAATTGATTGGCCGTCTGTTCAACACCGGCACCGAAGTCACCAATAGGATCGTCCTGCCCGCTGATGAATAAGATAGGTAAGTTGCCGGGGACCTTCGCTGTGTTGTCAGGATCTGTTGCCCGTAGTGTCAGACTAAGCACCGTAAAAAAACCGTTGTTCGTAAATAGCCCGCCGCATAAGGGGTCTTTGAGAAAACGCAGCCTGTTTTCCGTATTGGCACTTAACCAATTGCTGCCATTTTGAGGGGGCTCATAGGTAAAGCGAGCATTATTCCGCATGCTAAAAAGCCGATTGATGATTCTGCTTCTTTTTTGCGGAGCAAGAATGTTTAACAGTGCCAATAATCCACGTAATAGGACAGCACCTTTGGGACGTTGTCCTGTACCTACGATTATTGCGCCCTGAAAATGGTCTCCTGCTTCCTGAAGAACACAACGGGCAACAAAGGAGCCCATCGAATGTCCGAGTATGAAATGTGGCCGGTTAACATAGCGGCTTTTTAAGAGCTTACTCATTGTCGCTGCATCACTGATAAGCTGTTGAACCGGTCGGCGGGCTTGAAAATAGCCCAGAGCATTCCTATCACCCGCTGTTTTTCCATGCCCCAGCTGATCGTAGGTCAACACTGCGACCCCACGTCCTGCGAGATATTGAGCTAACTCCTCATAACGCCCACTGTGTTCCTGCATACCATGAATAATCAACATGCTGCCTAGTATCCTTCCGTCAGCTGGCTCATAAATACGATTAAAAAGTGTATACGCTTTCTCGCCGCTAAGGGGAGCGATCTTTATCGGACTGGATACAACTGTAGTCATGATGATATTCTTTTTAGATATTAAGCAAACTACTGCAAATTTGTTTGATTTGCAAATCTGAGAAAATTTGCCATTTTCGCTGTTCGCTAATCCTTAATAGTCAGTTGAGAGTTGATCATTTTAAGTAAAACCTAGCCTGATGTGAGCCTGTAATAAAGTCAATGACGTACAGTTTGACCTGAATAATTTTTTTAGTGTGGAATTATTTTTTAGATTTGCAGTAATTTAGAATTAATTTAAATAAAGTAATAACTCAACGTTCATACGAATTATTCTCACGCTATGCATGTATGCTAAATGATAAGAAGCTTGAGGATAATCCATTGCGATAAAATATATTCTGATGAAAAAAACATTACTAGCAGCTTTACTTTTTGTGGCTTCATATGCCAATGCACAGACAAATTCATTGATGAATGGTGATTTTTGGAAAGGTAAGCCAACGTTGACCGATGTGCAGGATGAGATCAAAAAAGGAAATAGTCCTTCGCAGCCAAACGCAGCGTCTTTTGATCCGGTAACTATGGCCATACTAAATGGTGCAGCGACCGATGTTGTGAAATTTATGATTGAGCAAGACGGAAATAGTGTTTCAAAAAAGACACACCACAGCCGTAGCTATTTGCATTGGGCTGCTTCAAGTGGCAATGCCGAACTCGTTGACTATCTAATTGCAAAAGGATCGGACGTAAAGTATCAGGACAGTCATGGATATCCGATCGTCGCCTATGCAGCCTCTAGCGGTAATACCAACACGGCTATTTATGAATCGCTGTTCAAAGCAGGTATAGATCCGAAACAAAAATACGAGGGCGGGGCAACATTGATGATGCTTGCCGTTTCGGCCGACAAAGATCTTGCACTGACAGATTATTTTATACAGAAAGGGCTTTCTATCCACGATACGGACGAATATGGCCGCACTGTCGCGGATTATGCCGCAAAATTGGGTAACACGACGATCATAGAAAAACTTATCGCCCGGGGAGTAAAGCCGACCAGTCAGGCATTATTCTTTGCAACACAAGGCTCAAGACAAGTTTCGAATGGACTTGAAACCTACACCTATCTGGTCGAAGAGCTTAAACTTGATCCGAAGGTTATCAATAAAGACGGTGCGACGCTGTTGCACGCGTTGATGCGTAGACCTGATATGAAGGTAATCAACTACTTTGTGGACAGAGGTGTTGATGTGGCGAAGATTGATAATGAAGGTAATACCGCACTCATGTTGGCGGCAGGTGGCAAAGATCCGCAATTGGTAGAGCTGCTCCTTTCCAAAGCAAAAAATGTGAATGCAGTAAATGAAAAGGGAGAGTCGGCGTTGACCAAGGCTATTGAAAATGGTTCTGCCGCAATTGTCGCCCTACTGATAAACAATGGAGCGGACGTCAGACAGCTGGATAAAGATGGTAATAATCTGGCTTATCATTGGTTTAATTCCTATAAAGAAGCAGTCCAGAAGGGCCAGCAACAGGCATCCCGCCCAGCACAGGCGGACGACTTTACGAAAAAACTAACGCTGCTTCAATCCGCAGGCTTAGATGTTGCAGCGCCGCAAAAAAATGGCAGTACCCTGTACCATTTGGCGGTGGGTAAAGAAAATGCCCGAATGATACAGCTTGCTAAGGAACTTGGTGCCGATATCAATGCGCAGGATCAAGAGGGCGTTACTGCGCTGCATAAAGCAGCGTTGATCGCAAAAGATGATACTTTGTTGAAAACCTTGATATCTCTAGGGGCTAAAAAGGACCTAAAGACAGAATTTGATGAGACAGCTTATGACCTCGCAAAAGAAAATGAATTTTTGTCAAAAGGAAATGTACAACTCGACTTTTTAAAATAATAATATGAATTTTCCGTATGTTTCGCAGCTCCAGCCATGGACTGGAATTTCATACGGTTTTAAAAATATATATATATGAATACTACAATTAAAATCGCGCTGACCACATTCCTGTTTTCCATTGTCTCCGTAATCGCTTTTGCTCAGACAGGTAAATACAAATGTATGATACAGATGAACGCTTACCAAGGTGAGAAAGCTTACGTTATCATATCGTTGATTAATCCGAAAGGCGCATACGAAAAGACGCTCGCCGTGTTAGGCCCGGACAAACAGTGGTATAATACACTGAAAGAATGGTATAAATTTCAGAGCAAAACGAAAGAGAAATTGAATGCCGTCACCGGTGCTTCTGTGGGCGGGGGGGATCGTGCTATACGCACATTAGAAATCGATGAATCTAAATTTAACAAAGGCTATAAGCTCCGTTTTGAATCAGCTGTTGAAGAGCAAAATTATCATACGGCGGAGGTTGAAATCCCATTGACGAAATCGGCTATCACCGAAAAAGCAAGCGGTAAAGGCTATATTAGACTCGTCAAATTAAGCAAGATACAATAGGAGAAAATGCTGGTATCTGTATGGCGGTATGCCCATTTGGCTCTGGCAATTGTTTCTTCCGTATTTTTGCTACTTTTGGCCGTAACGGGAGTTATTCTGGCTGTTGATGCCGTAAATGAACAAAGATCGTCCTATAGGGCGGAAAATATCGACTCTCTTGATCTTTCGCAGACACTACCTAATTTGAGAAAGATCTACCCAGAGATTGTTGAACTTACAATAGATTACGGTCAATTTGTGAGTATTGACGCAGTTGATACGAAAGGCAGTTCTGTAAAGGGATATATAGACCCGAAAACCGGTAAATTTCTGGGCGAAAAAGACAATAAAAGTCAGTTTGTTCAGTGGGTTACCGCTTTACACCGTTCGCTATTTCTTAAAGTGACAGGGCGGGTCATCATCGGTGTGGTCTCTTTTCTTTTATTCCTGATTACTGTTTCTGGGCTTGTACTGATCGTGAAGCGCCAGCAAGGCGTTCGAAACTTTTTTGCAAAGATCAACCGTGATTTTTTTTCTCAATATTTTCATGTTGTTTCAGGCCGTTTATTTTTAATTCCGGTTTTTATCCTGGCCTTGACAGGAACATATTTATTCATGGTCCGTATCGGTCTTTTAGATAAAACAAATCAGACCGTCGAATACCAGGTCAAAACCGAACAGGCGGAAAGAGATATAGCGAACTTTTCGATCTTTAAGCGAACTAAGCTAAGTGACGTCGTTAAAGTCGAATTCCCTTTTATGGAAGATGATCCAGAGGAATACTATGTGCTCAAACTGAAGGACCGCGAGCTTACCATAAATCAGCTGAACGGATCTATCCATAAAGAGGTGACATACCCGTTTACTGCGTTGGCCGAACAAGTTTCCCTTGATCTGCATACTGGCCAGACAAATCGGATTTGGGCCATTATTCTGGGACTGGCATCGCTAAATATCCTGTTTTTTATCTATACCGGGTTTGTCATTACATTCAAGCGCACCCGTATTAAAATTAAAAATTGTTATTCTACCGGTGAGGCCGAAATCATTATTCTTGTCGGTACAGAAAATGGTAGTACATCATTTTTTGCCAATCAGATTCATAAACAGCTCCTTGCCGACGGACAGAAATCACTTTTGTTAGGTATGAATCAATACCAAACTTTTCCGAGAGCAAAGCATATTATTGTCTTTACCTCTACGTACGGTTTGGGGACCGCGCCTTCCAATGCATCTCAGTTTGGAAAAAAAATATGGACCTATTCCCAGCAGGCCGTCAATTTTTCGGTGCTTGGCTTTGGGTCAAAAGCTTATCCCGACTTCTGCGCTTATGCGCATGAAATAGATATATTGTTGGCGCAGCAGTCCTGGGCGAACCGTCTGATTCCTCTTCATACCGTTAATGATAAAAATGTGGACGAATTGATTTCATGGATACATCACTGGAGCGAAAAGACTGGTATCGCTATAGTCTCCACACCTGCGATTTATACCCCGAAAGTTGCCGGACTTAAGCGGTTTAGGGTTATCGAAAAATCCGTACTGTCAGCGAACAACAGCACATTTACCGTTTTATTAAAGCCGCAGGATAGGGTGCAGATCCAATCGGGAGATTTGCTGGCTATTTATCCCGCAAAGGATCAGCGTGAGCGCTTTTATTCCATTGGATATAAAAACGGGATGGTGCAGCTGGTTGTTAAGTTGTTCCCGGATGGGTTTGGTTCTAGCTTTCTTTATCAGCTCCAGCAGCATCAGCTGCTGGAAGCCCGTGTTCTCGTCAATCCCCGATTCCACTTTCCAAAGTCTGCTCCTGCTGTTGCCCTAATCGCGAATGGTACAGGTATTGCACCGTTTTTAGGTATGATCGCCGAAAACCAGGCTAAAACGCCGGTCCGGCTGTATGCCGGATTCCGTTATGACAACGCGACGACGGCCCACTACCGCCAATTTGCTGAGGAACAAAAACACCTAGGGCAATTGCAACAACTGCGGCTGGCGTTTTCACGTGAGCAACCGGCACAATATGTAATGGATCTGATCCGCGAAGAGGGTGTGTATTTTGTAAATCTGCTGGAACATAACGGTTGTGTCATGCTCTGCGGTGCGTTGCAAATGCAACATGACGTAGAAGCTGTATTAAACGAAATTCTACTGAAGAGTTCAGGTAAAACACTCGAATATTATAAACGCATCGGTCAGGTATTGACTGATTGTTACTAAAATTGCTTGGTTTGGCAATCCGTTAGGATATGCATTTTAACTTTTGAACAATGTTGGGTTATGGTACAAGTTAGACAATTTTTGCTGCTGCCCTTATTTCTTTGGATGAACGTTTCGGCGGTATTTTCACAGGTACTGCTTAAGAAACAGGTAACCCTGATGGGGTCGATATTCGAGATTACGCTGATAGACAGGGATACCTTATCCGCCGCACAACATATTGCTGAAGTGATCGCTGAAATCGACCGGATCGAAAATTTAATTTCCGAATGGCGCCCGCATACACAGATTTCTGAAGTGAATCGCAATGCAGGAATAAGGCCCGTCAAAGTAGATCGTGAGGTATTTGAACTGACCCAGCGGGCTATCCAGTATAGCGAAAATTCACAGGGCGCTTTTGATATCAGTATTGCTGCGATGGATAAAGTCTGGAAGTTTGACGGCAGCATGATAACGATGCCTTCCGAAACGTCAATTCGCCGGTCGGTTGCTAAGGTAGGATATAAGCATATTCGGTTGGATAGCGCGGCATCGACAATTTTTCTGGAACTGCCGGGTATGAAGATTGGTTTTGGTTCCATAGGGAAAGGGTATGCAGCAGACCGTGGCCGGGAGATGATGGTAGCCCGAGGAATAAAAGCTGGTATTGTCAATGCTTCTGGAGATCTATCCGCCTGGGGCAGGCGACCCGACGGCGACTTTTGGAAAATCGGCGTAAATAACCCCTTCAAATCTCATCAGATGGTCCAAATACTCCAGCTCACTGATGGTTCGGTAGCGACGTCCGGCAGCTACGAAAAGTTTGCAGAAATTGAGGGAAAACGTTATGCTCACATTGTAGATCCCCGCACAGGATATCCGGCATCGGGATTGACTTCCGTAACCATTTATGGCCCATCCGCAGAAATCGCCAACGCACTGAGCACCTCCGTCATGGTACTGGGGGAACTAGAGGGCGTAAAATTAATCCTAAAATTTCCAGAATATCGTTTTATCTTTATTACGGACAAAGGGAAGGTGCTGCAGGATAAGCGGAGGTCAAATACACGCAGACATATGTAGCCAGCAGCTGATTCCGGATGATGTGCACCAGTACTACCAATACGTAAATGATAAAATAGTTTAAAGTAAAAGACGTTTTGAATCGTCTGCGCTACTATGGACATTGCATACCAAAATCAAATGGCAGAGAAAAATTCCAGATCATTTACGGATATTGTCAAGACTTATGGAAGCCAGCTGCTACGTTTTGTAAAAGGTAAAGTAAAAAAGGCAGAGGACGCTGAAGATATCTTACAAGAAGTATGGTATCAATTGAGCCGGCTGACCAATATGGACGAACTGGAAAATGCCAGCGCATGGTTGTATGCGGTGACGCGTAATAAGATTACTGATAGTTATCGAAAAAAGAAAAGTGAATCGCTCGATGAACTCCTGGAAGGGGACGAAGAAGGTGAATCCGCTTTTCCGGTGCGTCAGTTTCTCCTTGTAGATGACTCTAATAATGCAGAACTTAAACTGTTCAAAGATATTTTTTGGGACGAATTGATGAAAGCATTGGAAGAATTGCCGGAAAAACAACGTCGGGTGTTTATTCTCAACGAGATGGAAGAAAAAACGCTCCAGGAGATCGCCGACATGGAAAATGAAAATCTAAAGACGATCATTAGCCGAAAGGGCTACGCAGTTAAGCATTTGCGCCTCCGTTTGCGGAGTCTGTACGAGGAATTAAAATTTTAAGAATAAAGCTATGGATAGAAGAATGAGAAAACGAGGAAGAGGCAAGTTTGCGTTTGTATTTGCTGCGGTTGTCATTGGCGTTTTCTTGCTGGTTGCCTTACTCCAGTTTCTGTGGAACACAGTGGTGTGCGATATTTTCAATCTAAAGGCAATTACTTATTGGCAGGCCTTTGGACTTTTTGTGTTATCGCGAATCCTGTTTGGACGGGGTTTTGGGAAACCGGGACGTGGCGGGTTCCGCAAGAACTTTTCGCGTCCTATGGATCGACAAGAAGATCTTTCCGATGAAGAACGAGAGCGGTTGCGCGAAGAGTGGAAACGCCGTTTTGGCGACCGATGTGGATTTTAAAAAAGTGTAATTTTTTTAAAGTAAAAAGTATAAACAGGCGTCTTCTTAAATAAAGGCGCCTTTTTTTATACCAGGCTCTGAAAGATGCAGCAATCGAAAACGGCACTATAGCAATGATCGTCGGCAAACTGGCCCACAACGCCCCGACGGCTAGCGAATGTATGGAGGTTGCAGTGGATAAAAGATCTGGAAATTTGATGAACAATTAATAGAAAAAAATGAAACATAAAATTCGATTTATATTGCCCCGTCTGCTAGCGCTTACGGCAATAGTTGGCTTTGCCACATTGATTATTGGAACGATTTTTAAATTACTGCTTTTTGCAACCATTTTGATCGGAATAGGAAGTTTTGCGATGTCGCGACTGCGACGCAGGGAAATGCAGCTATCGGAAAAAGAAAAGGCCCCAGTCTATCCCCATTTATACAGCAATGCTGAAAGGGTAATGGCAATAGTGCCGTTGCACAAGCAACAGCGTCCGAAAGATGCCACGATAGTACCAGTATATTAATCCAAATTGTACGGAATACATAATAAACAACAGTTTACAAAATATTAAAACGGAAAGACATGTTTAAAAGAAATCAACAGACTAGAGCATATTCAAATTATAATAGATTTTGCGGTCAGCATTTTAAAGACCGTTTCGAAAAATTTCAGCAGCATTTTTTCGAAGATGGCGGCAGAGCACATGATGCGGCGGCTGTTCCCGTAAATATTGCTGAGAATGCCGAATTCTATGAAGTACAGGTATTTGCCGCCGGCCGAAAAAAAGAACAATTTCAGGTAAGCATCAACGATGGGATTTTAAAGATTTCCTGTACGGAAAATGAAAATGACAATGCAGCATATATTTATAAAGAACAACCAGGTGCAGCATTCGAGCGCGAATTCCAGTTAAATGAGCAGGTGCTGACCGACAATGTGCACGCTAGTTTTGAAGAGGGTGTCTTGACAGTAATTCTACCCAAGGACTTGGAGAACATCAAGACGCCGAAGGAGGTGGTCATCGATTAAAAAGCTGTTTCCACAGCGATATGATAAGGGCAATGTCTAGGCATTAGCCCTTTTTAGTTTTTCGCCACTTCCTTCGAAATTGTTTCTTCCCGAATTTCCAGAAAAAATAGAATAAACCGATCACGACAAGGATAGCCATAAACGGGACAAATAGCGCCAATATGGTCAAAATAGTTGAGCCGATAGTTTCCAGAGTCGCAACGACGAAATTTCCAAGACCGGCGGTACCCAAGGAGGTGGCGGCACGTGTGCCCGCCATCGCCGTACTGATCGTTGCCGCAGTCCCGCCGCCGGCCAGGATTGCCATGCTCCAGCGGAAGAGTGGGTCTATCTCTGTAAATTGTAGGGCAAACAAAGCCGTTCCTGAAATAGCCGCTAATGGAATCGACAGCCCGTCCAACATATTATCAACGACGGGGATGTAAAAGGCCAGGACCTCGATCAACATGGCAACACTTGTCGTCATCAAAACTAAGTTTGAACCTGTCCAGGCCCATTCGCTGTCTACTTGGAATAGTTCCAGCCTACTGCCTAGACTCAGCAAAAATAAGGGCATAAACACGCGGAATCCTGTAGCGGCAGCCAGGCCGATGCCGATAAAAGCGCTGACGAAATAAGTAGATAGCTCTCCCATAGTTTCTTCGTTTTTGGTTTACGCTATAATAGAATAACAAAAACAGTGCTTTTGTTTTGGTGATGCTTCTTTATAGTGACCCGCAATAGATGAGTGTATTGTTGTTTATTATGGTATTATATGTTTATTATAGATTTTGTTTATATGTCATCAAATGGTTCAATGAGCAGGGAGGCGAGTATTTGCTTACTTTTATGCAAGTAATCGTCAAACAATTTGACAAAATCAAGGTATTAATAATAAACTTTCTTTTAATATGGACAACAACGAAAAAGACATCAGCAAATGCCCCTTTCACAATGGAACGATGCGTAATCCAGTGGCGGGGGGTGGAACCCAGAATCAGGATTGGTGGCCGGACCGGCTCAGGGTGGATCTTTTGAGACAGCATGACGCAAAATCAAATCCTATGGGGTCTGATTTCGATTATGCAGAGGCTTTCAGACAGTTGGACCTGGAGGCGGTGAAGCGGGATCTACATGCGTTAATGACAGACTCTCAGGACTGGTGGCCTGCAGATTTTGGTCATTATGGTCCCTTGTTTATCCGTATGGCCTGGCACAGTGCAGGCACTTATCGTGTGGGAGATGGTAGAGGTGGTGCTAATACCGGCCAGCAGCGTTTTGCCCCTTTGAATAGTTGGCCTGATAACGTGAGCCTGGATAAGGCGCGCCGCCTATTGTGGCCGATAAAACAAAAATATGGCAAAAATATCTCCTGGGCCGATTTATTGATATTGACCGGTAATGTGGCTTTGGAATCAATGGGATTCAAAACTTTTGGCTATGCCGGTGGAAGGGTGGATGCCTTTGAACCTGAACTTGATGTCTATTGGGGCTCCGAAAAGACCTGGCTAGGTGGTGACGTACGCTACTCACATGGTTCGGAAGGTGTGGCTGACGCACATGGTGTATTGTCCGCTGATGATGATGCCGATGGCAAAATACACTCCCGCGACTTGGAAAAACCCTTAGCGGCAGTCCAGATGGGGCTGATTTACGTGAATCCCGAAGGACCAGACGGGAATCCAGACCCTATAGCTGCTGCCAAAGATATCCGTGACACGTTTGGCCGCATGGCAATGAACGATGAAGAAACAGTAGCGCTGATTGCCGGTGGTCATACCTTTGGCAAGACCCATGGTGCAGGGCCCGCGGATAATGTAGGCAAGGAACCTGAAGCTGCAGCAATAGAACAGCAGGGGCTGGGGTGGAAAAGTAGTTTTAATACCGGAGTAGGCGCAGATGCGATTACCAGCGGGTTAGAAGTAATCTGGACCCAGAAGCCTACGGAGTGGTCCAACCTCTTTTTCAAAAATCTTTTTGAAAACGACTGGGAGTTAACCAAAAGTCCGGCCGGTGCACATCAGTGGGTGGCAAAAGGAACGGATGCCAGTATTCCCGATCCTTTTGATCCCAACAAAAAGCGCCGGCCTACGATGTTGACAACAGATTTATCCTTACGCTTTGACCCGATCTATGAAAAGATTTCCCGTAGATTTTACGAAGATCCTGACGCTTTTGCAGATGCTTTCGCACGCGCATGGTTTAAATTGACACATAGGGATTTAGGACCTCGTGAGCGTTATCTAGGGCCCGATGTGCCGGCCGAAGTATTGTTGTGGCAGGATCCTGTGCCGGCTGTAGATCATGCTTTGGTGGACGAAAGCGATGTAGAGGAGCTGAAATCGGCAATACTTGCTTCTGGGTTGCGTATTGCCGAACTTGTGTCGGTCGCCTGGGCTTCGGCTTCCACTTTCCGTGGATCAGATATGCGCGGGGGAGCAAACGGTGCCCGGATAAGATTGGCGCCGCAGCGGTACTGGAAGGTCAATAATCCGACCCAATTGCAAAAAGTACTCGCCGTGCTCGAGCATATACAACAGGAATTCAACGGCAAACAGCTTACCGGAAAGAAGATATCTATCGCAGATCTGATTGTCCTTGGCGGAGTGGCTGCCATCGAAAAGGCGATTCAAGCTGCTGGATATACGATAAAAGTTCCTTTCCAGCCCGGGCGTATGGATGCAAGCAAGGAACAGACAGACGTCGAATCGATGGGCTATCTCGAGCCTATTGCTGATGGCTTCCGAAATTATCGAAAAGGTGCCTATACAGTTTCTACCGAAGCACTGTTGATAGATAAAGCCCAGCTGCTGACCTTGTCTGTGCCAGAATTAACCGTGCTCATTGGTGGTATGCGTGTACTCGAAACAAATTATGATGGATCGCAGACGGGTGTTTTAACCGAGCGTCCCGGACAGCTGACTAATGATTTCTTTGTGAACTTGCTGGATATGCGGACGGCTTGGAAGGCGATATCTCCCGACCGCGAATTGTTCGAAGGAACAGAGCGTAAGGACGGTTCAAGAAAATGGCTCGCGTCACGCGCCGATCTGGTATTCGGTTCGAATGCCGAGTTACGAGCAGTAGCCGAAATCTATGGTAGCGCTGATGGCGGTGAAAAATTCGTCAAGGATTTTGTCGCTGCGTGGAATAAAGTCATGGAATTAGACCGTTTTGATCTACATCGTTAATCACCGATCACATCAGTAAAGAAAGCCAATCCCAGATCAGGATTGGCTTTCTTTTATATTTATAGCGGCTGATCACACCACTAACCGCTCAGTTTTCCAGTAGACCAATACAAGGAATTTTCAGTCCAATAAATGGCGGGAATCCAAGGCTGATGAATACAGTCTAAGATCGTGTTATGAGTTGCAGTTTATCGGTATTTATGGCTCTAATACCGTTTTAATGTTGCTTTAACCAAATTTTAATTTAATATATAAAGAATTATGGAATTTTCTTTGGGGTTTTCCTATTTTGTGAAATAAAATTCAAGATTTGTGCTACTTTTTGTTCTTTGATCGGTAGTAACTTTGTATTGTTGTCAAGGATTAACTTGAAATTTTGTTAGGTTTTAGCTTATGTGGAAGCATTTTATTTTTTTTGTTTCAATTCTACTGCTGTCATTTAAGACGCTAAATGCAGGTGGTCTTGTACTGAAAAGTGATAGTTTTCACCCCGTCGCTTACCTTTCTTCAGCAGGGTTACATGAAATGCACCATGCTGATCTAGATCCCATTTATCCATCTTTACAAGCGGTAGCAGAAATGGATGTGGAGCTGAATCAGGATTGGCTAACAGATCGGTGGATTGTTATGATTGACCTGATGTGGCATGACCTGTTGGCCTCTGGATTGTCCAACGATTATCGTTATGAACACGTCGTGGACTTAGAACCTATTCCCATACCCCGTTTTCTGCTGTTTGAGCAACTGAAAATCCCGTTTTAGTCATTGTCCTTACCTTCTTTCCTATTAGGGATCGAAGCTAAAATCACATTGCTTTTTCTACATTATTTTATTGATTTTCTTAACATATACCAATGCACGAGCTAAGTATAGTAAAGGATATCTTTGACACGTTGGGCTCACATTATGGGAGCAGAGTGGATGATATCCAAAAGATTCAGGTTACTGCAGGACTGCTGTCCAATGTACAGCCTGTACTGATTCAAAACGCGTTTGACGCTTTTATCATCGAAAACGCGCACTATCGCGATATGGAAATGGAAGTCGTGGTCAACGATATTATCGCCTTCTGTGAAAGCTGTCAGAAGAATTTTCCTGTCCATTTTCACCGATTTGTTTGCGACTGTGGGCAGCCATCTAATACGATTGTTCAGGGAAATGAACTTTATATTTCGAAAGTAATTTTTAAATAAGATTAAACATTTATTATCATGTCAGACAATATGTCAAATCCAAAGAGTTTAGGTAACCGGGTAGGCTCGGTTCAATGTGAAAATACAACACTACACCTGTTAAAAGCCAATGATTTCGTCGCTAAAAGTATCCGCGAACGTTTAAAAGATGTGTGTGTGGTCAATGTATGTTCTTCTCCGGGCTCAGGCAAAACCACTTTGATGCAGGAAACAGGAAAACGTCTCTCCAAAGAGCTGAATATCGCTGTCCTGGTTGGGGACCCCGAAACTGAGCGTGATGCTGTCAGAATGCGGGAAGTCGGCATCAATGCCTTGCAGATCGTCACTGGCGGAATGTGCCACATTGAAGCACAAATGATCTTACAGGCTTTAGATCATATTAATATTGAAGACATCGACCTTTTGTTTATTGAAAATGTTGGAAACTTACTTTGCCCATCAGCATTCGACCTAGGAGAAGATTACCGTGTTACACTCCTCGCCACTACTGAAGGAGATGACAAACCGAAAAAATATCCGCGCATGTTTTTGACAAGTGAATTGATGCTTGTATCGAAAGCAGATTTGTTGCCTTATGTCCCTTTCTCTGTGGATGCTGTAACGAAGGACGCACAGGAGGTGAATCCGAATTTGGAGGTCATCACGATCAGTACGTTAAATGGCGACGGTTTGGATATCTGGTGTGACTGGCTGAAAGCGAAGGTTCAACGGAAAAAACAACAATACAGCGAGCTGGAAACCAAGTAGCATCGCTGCATAGCGGGTGCTTCCCTGCTTGAGTCTTCCGATAAAGGAAGTTTGCTGACAACAAAAATACATGTAATAATGAATACAGAGCCTGTAGTTATAGATACGATTATCCCCGGCCGTCTTGAAGATCATGCCGGAGACCACTTGTTGTTGGAGTGGTTTGAAGTGAACAAACACCGCCTTACCCGAAGCACGCTGGCAGGGAACGATCTGTTGTTGGAATTACAACGAGGGACAATATGGCATCAGGGGGATGCACTCTATGCACAGGGAAAACTGCAAGCAGTTATTGCCATCAAGCCGACACTTACCATCAGGTTTGATCCCTTGGACTTTACCCAGCTGGCAGACTTTACTTATTTCATAGGCAACAGGCATCTACCCATATTTAAAGCTGAGCATACGCTAGCTCTCCGGTTACCATACGATGGCCGGTTGTACGAGCAGCTTTTGAGCAAGTACAGTACAGCTATCCAGTTAGAGGAGGCTGTATTGTTAACCGAAAATTCGATCCGCCAACAACTAAAGGATAGCAGAAAGAATGAAAATAATTAAACAATATATTGGGCTGGCATTGCTGTTTATTCTACTGCAAGCATGCCAGAATAGACAGCATAGTTCAGCTACTGATACTGTGAAAGCCATTGACAGTCGCGGGCAGGAAATTGCCTTGGTGAAGCCTGCACAACGAGTGGTAGTGCTGTTCTCGTCTTTGGTTGACGAAGTCTATATGCTACAGGCTGAGAACAGTCTCGTGGGTATCCCCGAACAGGTGTATCATATGGAAGATACCTACGCATTTTTGTCCAGATTAGACCCTCGCATCGCCCGAAAAAGTATTCCTACACCTACACTTGGTGGACAAGCCAACAATGTGGAAAGTATCGTAGCGCTCAATCCGGATCTGGTACTAACTTTTAATACCGATCAGGATAACATTGCGCAACTGGAAAATCTCGGTATCCCTGTTTTCACTTTTTCTTCTAAAGACGAAAGAAGCATCTTCAGCGAATTAATCGGAGCTGGAACTTTATTGGGAAAAAAAGAACGTGCAGAGGAAATTGTGCAATTTGTGGATGCCGAAGTCAAAAAAATGGTGCTACCGGCGGACCAGACGAAAAAGAAAGTATATTATGCATGGTCAAAGGGTAGGGTGCTCTCCACTTCAGGAAAAGGTAGCCTTATTGACATGGCAATTCGTCTTTCGGGGGCGACCAATGCTTGTCCGCTGACAATGGAAGCTCCAAATGTAGGAGCAGAGACTATCTATAAGTGGAATCCCGATCTGATTATCCTTTGGAATTCGAAACTTTCTGATGTATATCATCTGAAAGAGCTTGCAGCATTACCAGCGGTCAAAAATAAACAGGTTTTTGTGATGACCCCGTCGTTTCCTTTTGATCCACATACGGTGAAGTTTATGCTCTTCGCCAAGCAGGTGCGCCATTGGTGTCTTGAAAGTTATACGGAAGGACAGCTGAAGAACGACTTGGCAATAGCCTTCGAAAAGTTATATGGTAAACCGGGACTTCTCCAATAATGGAACGATTCAAGAAACTTTCTTTACTGCTGTTGTTGCCGCTACTGCTGCTGTTCTTATCGCTGCTGGTCGGCTCAAGTCAATATGTTGGTTTGATGGAGTTATGTCAGCGCATAGGACTGCAGCTCGGCATATACAGAGGTCATGGTTCCGCCGTATTAACGGACAATATGGATACGATCTTATGGCAGGTACGCCTTCCAAGGATTCTTTTAACTTTTATGGTCGGTGCAGCACTAGCGTCCTCTGGAGGCATATTGCAATCCATTTTCAGAAATCCGATCGTGGATCCCTTTACGCTGGGAATATCGTCTGGATCTGCGTTCGGGGCCGCCTTGGCAATGTTATTCCCAATTCTACCGGTAAATATTTCAGCATTCTTGTTTGGAGTGTGTGCGGTATTATTGACGTATTTTGTGTCGAATGCCGGATTGAAAAGCTCTATCATTGGCATGGTTCTCGCCGGCATGGTCATTTCTGGTGTCTTTACCGCAATGTTGACCCTATTGCAGTATATCAGTGATCCGTACAAGCTGCAAGCTATTGTGCAATGGACAATGGGGAATCTTCATACCGCTTCTTGGTCAAAAGTATATTCGGCCTGTTTCCCAATAATAATCGGACTGGCCATATTGATCCTTCTGCGATGGAAGTTAAATTTATTGGCTTTGGGTGATCAAGAAGCCATCGCTGTTGGTGTAAATCCAAAGATACTGAAAATCGTCTGCATCGCTGTGGCAACTATGGTTACGGCATCGGCAGTGGCAGCGGTGGGCGTCATAAGCTTGTTCGGGCTCATTGTGCCGCATATAAGCCGGATGATTTTTGGACCCAACAACAATATTGTGGTATGGGCTAATATCAGTATCGGCGGAACATTCCTCTTGCTTATAGATGATTTTTCACGGGCTGTAATGCCCTTCGAAATACCTATCGGCGTATTTACAATGATCATTGGTGCTCCGCTTTTTATTTATCTGATGCGCCGTAATGAAATTAACTGGAACTCATGAGCAAATCGATTCATATCAAGGGCCTTTCCTTTGCTTACGGTAAACATACCATTTTACGTGATGTCAATGTAACCTTTACAAAAGGCAAGCTTTCCATCATTTTAGGGCGGAATGGCAGCGGGAAATCGACATTATTCAACATCATTGCTGGCCTTGAACGACAGTATCATGGTTCGGTGCGGATTGGCGAAACGGAGCGGCGCGATTGGAAAGTAGGCAAACCCGGTGCCTCGAAGATAGGTTTCCTGAATCAGTTTCATCAGACGACTTTCCCATTTAAAGTAGGGGACGTGGTCTTAACGGGCAGGGCTTCATTTTCCCGCTTTGTACCAGCTAAGGAAGATTTTGCGGCAGTAGATGCTATTTTGAATAAATTTAGTCTGGCACATTTAAAGAGCAAAGCCTATACCGCATTGTCCGGAGGCGAACGGCAGCTGATATTACTCTGTCGTATACTTGTACAGCAGCCCGACTTACTGTTGTTGGATGAGCCCACCAACCACTTAGATCTCAATTATCAGATAGCCGTTTTGCAGGCGGCAAAGGACTTGGCGAATGAAGGGCGGACTGTCGTATGTGTCATGCATGATCCCAATATGGCTTATCTTTTTGGAGACCATTTCTATTTGATGCAGGATAATACCTTGATAGATCTGCAGCATAGGAGTAGAGAGCAGGTTCGTGAACAGCTCGAACAGACCTACCAACTACCGCTAAATTCCATGGTAAATCAGGGCAAGTGGATGTTCGTGCCCGCATTGAAGGGAAGTATCCCATCCTCTGCCAGTTTAAAGGTCTCTGAAGAAGAGGTAAAGCAGGTCATCGGAGTCTAGCTGAATAGGTGTGCTTATGTAGAGGTATATAAGCATAAGGTTGGTCAATGTGGAGACAGGACAATAAAAGAGCAATTATCATGGAAAATCATAGTTATAACATATCAATTACAACAATCACTGAGGATGATATCGATACTGTATTGCCCTACGTGATTGAATTTCGAAAACAGCTCTTCCCAATGCTGGATGCCAACAAACTTCCGAAAGATCTAGTTGATTTTAAACGGGTATATCTCGATAACCAAATGGGAACATTTTTACAGGCGCGGGATTGTATGGGCCAGTTAGTTGGCGTAATCGGGATGCTCGGCTACGATTATCGGTTTCCGCACCTCGGCCTTGACGAACGTAAGACCGTGGAGGTTGCTCGCCTTTTTGTGGATCCCGCCTATCGCCGGACTGGTCTTGGGACAGTATTGTTTGAATACTTGCTGCGAATAGCAAAGCGTGAAGAGATCGAGCGCCTTTATTTACATACACATCCTTTTTTGGAAGGGGCCTGTGAGTTTTGGTTAAAACAAGGTTTCCGAATCAGCGATGTACGTGAGGAATGTGGCTTTCCTACAATTCATATGGAACTATTGGTAGGCGAGCTGTCGGGCACTCGACGCGAGAAGAAACTAG
Source organism: Sphingobacterium thalpophilum (assembly GCF_901482695.1). NCBI lineage: Bacteria > Pseudomonadati > Bacteroidota > Sphingobacteriia > Sphingobacteriales > Sphingobacteriaceae > Sphingobacterium > Sphingobacterium thalpophilum. The sequence goes on along the minus strand of NZ_LR590484.1, from coordinate 5,784,866 downwards.
AACTGATGAAATAGCTCTTAACGGATTTTTATGAATAATTCAATGAAGGCGCTTGCTTTCGCATTAATGACAACTGTTGCTCCTATCGGGGTGTATGCGCAGCAAGGCACTGCAATATTTGGTAAAATACAGGATAAAAATGGCGTGCCCATTCCAGGGGTTACCATAACACTGGCCAATCATGGACAGCAAACGACTACAGATGCCGATGGCGAATTTCGTTTGATCGCTGCCGTAGGATTTCCCCTGCAGTTACAGGTTGCCGCACTGGGCTATAAATCACAGCTCGTTAGTCTGGAGCAAATCAGCTGGAATGTTAAAAAAGGTCTGCGGCTGACGCTCGAAGAAGATGACAGGACGCTTGACGAAGTGCTGGTAACTGGTCGCCGCAATAATTCTTATTTGACGAACAATATGGAATTGGGGGGGAAGTTCGCCGGAAAATTGAAAGACCTTCCACAATCTGTCGCTGTACTGAGCAAGGAATTTATTGAGGATAAACAGGCCTTTACAACAGGCGCATTGATTCAGGATCTGGCCGGAGTAACGGAAGCTTCGTCATATGACGATGTGATCATCCGCGGTTTTAAAAGTGGTTATGAAACGGGCATACGTTTAGTGAACGGCCTTCGCTCGGGCTATAGTTATGGCAATAGTTATTATAATGCGCCATTGACTCTTAATCTCGAAAATATCGAAGTCCTTAAAGGACCAGGAGCCTCATTATTTGGTGATGTGGTGCCGGGCGGGACAATCAATATGACGACCAAGAAACCCTTGGAGCAGTTTAAAGGTGCTGTAACCTTTGCCGGTGGAAGTTTCGAAACCATGCGTACCACCGTGGATCTGGGTGGTCCGCTGGATAGTGCACGGCGAATTCTTTACCGGTTCAATTGGGGCTATGAAGATACAAGGACTTTTCGCGATGTCAATCGCCAAAAACGCATCATGATCGCGCCCTCATTTACCTTTAAGCCCAGGGTGGGAACTACTGTGGATGTGGATGTCGTCTACAATCAATTCAATGGTTATCTGGACCGCGGCATGGGAATCAAAGAAAATAATTTCTATGCGCTTCCACGTTCATTTACATTGAGTCAGCCTTCTGATTTCTACAATTCGAAAACCTTTTCACTAAGTGGGCGTCTTACTCAAAAGCTAACAGAAGACCTTAGCCTGAACCTCAGTTATATGAAGTCCATTTATCAGGAAGACGTCAATGAGCACCGGACCTTAAATACTTTCGCGGATGCTCCGCACAATACCATAATGAATATGCGGTTTTTTGACCGTCATGGACGGGATTATACGGATAATGTGGTTGGTTATGTGAAGTGGGATCTGTCTGGAAACAAAATGGACCATCATATCGTTGCCGGGATAGATTTCGCACAATACCGCGGTGATAAAGAAAATCAGCTGCGCGAGGCACGACAGCAGAACATAGATGGGAAGGTGGTCCCGTTGACGTTTGATCTCAACCATCCCATGTATACCACGCATGATTTGACCAATTACGTGTGGCGTACGCAGGTGGCATATCCGTTTTTGAGTCCATATAAGACGACAGGTAAATATATACAAGATCAGATTAGTTTTTCAGATCAGCTGAAATTGGTCCTTGGCATACGGCATGAACACTATTCTTCCGAAACCATTGATGGGCAAAATCGGTTCCATGCGACCCAGAATGCTTTATTGCCACGTCTTGGAGTCACCTACGGAATAAATAGACAGGTTAATTATTTTGCGAGTTACTCGCAAGGTTTTGTACCGGTGGGAGCCAACTTTATTCAGAATTATAAGGACTATGGTGCGGATAAACCATTTGAGGCCGAACGTAGTTTCCAGATCGAAACTGGGTTGAAAACAGGCTTTTTTAAAGAGCAGTTACAAATGGACCTTTCCTTTTTTCATATTGAACGTCGAAATATGCTTATTGCTACGGGTACAATCAACGATTCTGGTCTGCCTGAATATCGGCAGTCAGGCAATGCCCTTTCGCGAGGTGTTGAGCTGGATATTCGTGGGCAGCTGACGCCTGAGTTTCAGGTAATGGCCAATTATACATATAACGATACGGAAGTGAAATCTTCATCTGTCGCATCTGAAGTGGGGCAGACCTTGCCTGGAGCTCCCAAAAATATGTCGAGTGCCTGGCTGAAGTATGTCTTTTCGCAAAAAACTTTAAAAGGGCTTGGCTTTGGTGTGGGAGTCTATTATGTGGACCAAAGGCGCATGGATAATAGCATTGGGAAAGACAATGCAGGAAATGCGCTATGGGGGCAGTGGCCTTCTTATACAACGGTCAATACCGCCGCCTACTATCATTTAGGTGCAATGAAGATCGCAATAAACCTTAATAACCTGTTTGATAAGTATTACTTTCTTGGGGGATTTGATTACACGCGGGCTTTTGCTGGGGCACCTAGGAATATCATGGTTTCCCTCGGTTATTCCTTTTAACATGAAAATGGAGAGAATAGGTGTAAAGCAGGTTTTTGAACAAATTTAGACTATTTAATTCAAGATTTGTACTACTGAGGTGGTCTGCTTTGGTTGTAAATTTGGACAACAAAAAATAGGATTAGTGAACACATTTATTAGACATAGTTGGATTTTTATCGTATTTCTCCTGGGCTTTGTACTCCTGGGAGGGATGGCTGTGCCTAAGCATGCTGCTGTACTTTCGCCTTCTCACATCCGCTTGTATGGAATAGCTGCGCAACCGCAAGTTGGTGATACAAACCATCCATCTGACCGGGAGTATTTAGTTGCTGCTGTTCATGAACATGATCTTTATGACATCACCGAACAGATGGATTTAAAAGATGAATGGAGTAAATTGCTTGATTGGGCAATACTCTCTGTTTGTCTATTTTTATTCTGTTATCCGGCATTTCTCCAACTGCCGAATAACAGAACACCGTATATGGACCGGTTGGTGTTACCACCGAAATATATTCTCTTCCAGAGTTTAAAGATCCCATTTCAGGGATAACTTTCCCCTTTCTTAATAGACAGAGGCTCCTTACATGATACCCTTGAGTTTCTGTATCAAGCTTTTGTCTGTCCCCAATTTCGGAACGATTATTTGAATCGTATGGGCTCGCTATGACCGATCTTGACTGAAATAACAACAATTTAAATAATTTTTTATATGCATTTATTACCTAGAGAGACAGAGAAGCTATTGCTTCATCTTGCAGGCGAACTAGCGAAAAAACGTAAAGCTAGAGGACTTAAATTAAATTATCCGGAGTCTATTGCTTTGATCAGCAGTGAGCTGCTGGAAGCTGCCCGCGATGGACGTACCGTGGCCGAATTGATGCAATTTGGCGCCACACTGTTGACGCGTGAGGACGTCATGGAGGGTGTACCTGAAATGATTCACGATGTGCAGATCGAGGCAACCTTCCCCGACGGCACAAAACTGGTGACTGTTCATAACCCGATTCGATAACCGTTAAAATAGATATGATGATTCCAGGAGAATTTTTTATAGCAGATGGTCATGTTATCTGCAACGAAGGCAGAGAAGTGACAACGATCACTGTGACGAATACAGGCGATAGACCTATCCAGGTAGGATCGCATTTTCACTTCTTTGAAGTGAACAGAATGATGGAGTTTGACCGGGCGAAAGCTTTCGGAAAACGTCTCAATATTATTGCCAGTACAGCTGTGCGTTTTGAACCGGGAGAATCCAAAGAGGTAGAGCTGGTGCCTTATGCGGGAGCGAAACGGATATATGGTCATAATGACTTGGTTAACGGCGATACCGAGACTGAAGTAGCGAAAGAGAATGCATTAAAAAAAGTGAAGGAAAAAGGCTTTAAAAATAAAGTGTCATGAGTTTAAAAGTTAGTAAAGTAAATTATAGCGCCATATTTGGTCCCACCAGTGGCGATAAGATCCGTTTAGGTGATACAGATATCATTGTTGAGGTGGAAAAGGATTATGCTTATTATGGCGATGAAGCTAAATTCGGTGGTGGAAAGACCGTGCGGGATGGAATGTGCCAGTCTTCGGTACACACACGTGATGAGGGGACCTTGGATATGGTAATTACCGATGCGATCGTTATTGACCATTGGGGAATTGTCAAGGGTGATATTGGTATTAAGGATGGAAAAATTGTTGGTGTCGGTCGCGCGGGAAACCCAGACACAATGGACAACATCACGCCGAATATGATAATTGGAGCCTCAACAGAAGTGCACGGTGGGGCAGGTTATATCCTGACGCCCGGAGGTATAGATACACATATCCACTACATTAGCCCTACACAAGTAGAGACTGCCCTATACAGTGGGATCACCACGATGATCGGCGGTGGTACAGGACCTGCAGACGGTACCAATGCAACAACTGTCACCCCGGGTAAATGGAATATCCGTCGTATGATGCAGGCTGTCGAAGACTTACCCATGAATTTCGGCTTTTTCGGTAAAGGAAATGTCGGTACCGAACAGCCTATTGTCGAGCAGATCGAAGCCGGCGCTTTAGGTGTTAAAATTCATGAAGACTGGGGAGCGACACCCGCCACAATTGACAGGGCCCTGTCTGTCGCAGATAAGTATGATGTACAAGTTGCGATCCATACGGACACATTAAATGAAGCCGGTTTTCTGGAGGATACGATTCAGGCGATCAATGGCCGGGTCATCCATACGTTTCACACTGAGGGTGCTGGTGGCGGACACGCTCCGGATATTATTAAATCAGCGATGTATCCAAATGTACTGCCCGCATCGACGAATCCGACCCGCCCTTTTACAAAAAATACAATAGATGAACACTTGGATATGCTGATGGTCTGCCACCACCTGAGTAAAGAGATTCCCGAAGATGTGGCATTTGCAGACTCACGCATTCGTCCGGAAACCATTGCTGCGGAAGATGTTTTGCAGGACCGTGGTGTCTTCAGTATCATGAGCTCAGACTCTCAGGCAATGGGTCGTGTGGGGGAAGTGATCACCCGCACATGGCAGACAGCAGATAAAATGAAGAAGCAGGTTGGTCCGCTGCCTGAAGACGAAGGCAAACAAAATGATAACTTCCGGGCACGCCGCTATGTTGCCAAATACACGATCAACCCAGCAATTGCACACGGTATTTCAAAATATGTAGGATCAATTGAACCCGGAAAAATTGCAGATATGGTCATCTGGAAACCAGCTCTTTTTGGCGCAAAGCCAGAAATGATTATCAAAGGTGGAATGATCATCGCATCCAAAATGGGGGATGCAAATGCGTCCATCCCTACACCTCAGCCGATTATGCTGCGGACCATGTTCGGTGGTCTGGGCAAAGCTGTGCACCACACCTGTTTCAACTTCGTGTCCAAAATAGCATGCGATAACAACATCAAAGAAGAATATGGTTTGACCAAAGGACTGCTTCCGGTAGAAAACTGCCGGAACATCTCCAAAAAGGACATGATCCATAATGACGCAACACCCGAAATTGTAGTGAATCCAGAAAACTATGAAGTGAGCTTAGACGGAGAAATACTGCGGTCAAGACCGGTTGATACCGTCTCTTTGGGACAATTATACTTCTTGTTTTAACCCGATGACTACAACTATGGCGTGATAGCTGATCGCGCCATAGTATATATGAAAAACAGATATATGAAATACATAAAAATCTTTTTGAGTACCTGTCTGGCCACAGCTTGCTTTTCAATACATACAGCCTTTGCCCAAAAAGGTGGCATCATGCTTTATGGCTCGGTCAATTATCACGAGACCACTGCAGGTCACCAATTTGGTGCAGCACCGGTCGGGATCGGTTACTTTTTCAACGACAACATGAATGTCGGGGTCAACTACGGCTTTAATACAGCATACAACAAAGCGCTGGACTTTACAGATCATACCCACGAGCTGGGACCATTCTATAGCAACACCTGGCCATTAGGTGAGCATTTTATGTTGATCGGACAGGTGGACGCACATTATTTATGGGGCGATCAGCATGTAGTGGGCCAAGAAGGACCTGTTGATGGAAAATACAATGGTTTCCTGTTCAGAGTATACCCATTAGTTGGCATTAACCTCGGAAAGGGCTGGGCACTCAAGGCAAAAGTAGCGGAGCTGTCTTACAAAAAGATCCATGGCAAAGATGCAGTGCTGGCTGATGATCATGAAGTCATTACAGGTATCAACGGTTCTACCGTAGGTTTGGGACTATCAAAAAACCTCTTCTTTTAATCTTATGATCGTTACTGAGATAACAAGAAATAGCCGATATGAGCAGATCCATAAACGTCATGATCTACTTGCGATAGAATGGTATGAAGCCACCAAACGAATACAGCGACTCCGCACAGCTGAAGGTATGGATATCGCGATAAGACTTCTAGGCAATACTGCCTGTCTAAAGGAGGGCGATATTCTATACGAAGACGATGAAAAAGTAGTGATCGTTACGATCCGGCCTTGCTCAGTGATCAAAGTGATTGCGGCTGATTTCCTGGATATAGCTTATCTGTGCAGTGAAATTGGTAACAAACATTTGCCTCTTTTTGTGGAGGCAAATGAATTGCTCATGCCTTACGAACGGTCTATGTTTGAATGGTTGTCCAAACATGGATTCGGCCCCGAACTTTGCGAACGTCAGCTTCTATATCAGCTGAATGCAAACGTGGGTTCCAGACATCATGAGCAGCTGAAATTTTCGACAAAAAATATCTCAATAATGATCGATAGTAAGTAGTAAGCCCGAACACAGCGCACTAACACTTCGCAAGCAAATAATGAACAAATAATTTATGTCAATGAAAAATACCTTTCTGGGCAAATTGCTCCATCTCGCAGATCCTACGCTGCCTATTGGTGGATTCACGCACTCCAATGGATTGGAGACCTACGTGCAGCAAGGACTGGTCCATGACAAAGCGACGGCTGAGAAATATGTACGCCGTAACCTGTGGTACAACCTGAAGTACAACGATGCTGCGCTGATGAGGTTGGCTTATGAAGCGACGATAACACAGGACCTGCAAGCCCTTATCGCATTGGACCAAGAATGTACTGCGCTGAAAAGCGCCAAAGAAATTCGTGAAGCCAGCAAAAAATTAGGCGTACGTATTTATAAAATATTCAGTCGCTACCAGCCAGAGGATCTGGTGCTCACCTGGGGTGCACTTATACAAAAAAAAGAAGTCGACAGCCACTATTGTCTGATGTATGGGATGCTGGCCGCTCTGCTGGAGATTCCTCTTGAAGAATCGCTGCACGCCTTCTACTATAATGCGGCGATCACCATGGTAACCAATGCCGTAAAACTCGTGCCACTAGGGCAGTTGGACGGCCAGGATATACTATTTAGCCTGCACGAGGACATCCTTGGCCTCTGTCAGGAGACGTTGTCAGTTGAACGAAACTTAGTGGGCCTCTGCAATATTGGATTTGATATCCGCTGCATGCAGCACGAACGATTATACTCTAGGGTTTATATCTCTTAAAAATATACAAAATGGAAAATAGAAAATATGTTAAAATTGGTGTCGGTGGCCCTGTGGGCTCTGGTAAAACTGCTTTGTTGGAAAGATTGAGCCGCCGTTTAGTAAATGAACTTGACCTTGCGGTGATTACCAACGATATCTACACCAAAGAAGATGCAGAATTTATGGCAAAAAATAGTTTATTGCCACGCGAACGTATTATCGGGGTGGAGACCGGTGGCTGCCCGCATACAGCCATACGCGAAGATGCCAGTATGAATTTAGAAGCTGTTGACGAATTGGCGAGCCGTTTTCCCGACCTCGAGCTGATCCTGATTGAAAGTGGAGGCGACAACCTGACATCGACCTACAGTCCCGACCTTGCGGATATTACCATCTTTGTCATCGATGTGGCTGAAGGCGAGAAAATGCCGCGTAAGGGTGGTCCTGCAATTACTCGTTCCGATCTTCTGCTGATCAACAAAAAAGATCTGGCACCATATGTCGGCGCAAGTCTCGAAGTGATGGAAAACGATGCCCGTAAAATTCGTAGAGGAGCTCCCTTTTTATTTTCCAATTTAAAAACTGGCGAAGGATTGGAGGAAATTGTGGGCTGGATCAAAAAATATGCATTGCTACAGGATATTGAAGAACCTAAGTTGTTACGTTAATTATGGTGTGTTCTTTAGCTGTTAAAATAGCCCATCGTGAAGGAAAATCCTTTATGAAGGATGCGTACGTCACCCAGCCCTTTCGTATTGTTCCAGTCGGGCAATACCAAAATGACAATGCAGCCTATCTGATGATTATGAGTTCCTCTCCGGGGCTGCTGGATGGCGATGATCATCAGATCCAGATAGATATTGATGCCGGTGCGAAGTTGCAGTTGCAAACGCAGGCCTATCAACGGTTGTTCCATATGAAGGGACACTCTTCTCAGACCATGCAGGTCCGTCTTGGCGAAGGGGCTGTGTTCTCTTATGTGCCTCACCCTGTTGTTCCACAGCAATCTTCACATTTTTTGAGCCATAATCTTGTTCACCTTGCGGCAAATTGCCATTTATTGCTGAGTGAAATCGTGACCTGTGGGCGTAAGATGTCCGGAGAAGAGTTTCAATATAACCATTTTCAAAATTTGACGGAATGCTTCGTTAATGGAAAGCTGGTTCTCAAGGACAACGTACTTCTGCAGCCTGATCGTATGCCTATTCAGGGGCTCGGTATTTTGGAAGGTTATACACATCAGGGTACTCTAATCTATCTGAATAGTGCAGGACTGGACCCGACTGATTGGGTTGAAACGTTCTATGAAAAATATGGCGAAACAAAAGACGTCGCTTTTGGCATCAGTCAATTACAGCAGGATGGTTTTATGATACGTGTATTGGGTTATGGCGCAGAGCAGCTGTACATGCTTTTTAAAGAAATTGAAAGTACACTGTGGACGTCGCTGTTTCTGAATTAAGCCATCCTCACAATTGAACAAATAACAAAATTATCTACGTATGAAAAATAACATCCTCGCCTTTGTAAAAGCTTTCTTTAAAGGATTTGGGCAGATTATGCTCCAAGGCAATAGCTGGACCGGCCTATTGTTTATCGGAGCAATTATTTATGATTCAGTACTGATGGGATTTGCCGGAATTCTGGCGAATATAGTTGGCATCCTAACTGCCAGACTGATGAAGTTTGATGAGGAGCACATCCATGATGGACTGTTTGGTTTTAATGCTGCATTGTATGGAATCGCAGTGGTTTTTTATTTTCAGGCAAACATCTGGGTATGGGGAGCCTTGATCCTTGGATCAGCTTTGACCACCATGCTAATGGGGTTCGCTTTGAAAAAAAATGTTCCTGTCTTTACTTTCCCTTTTATCGTCATCACCTGGATCGCACTATATGTGTTGAGTATTCCTGAATTGGCACTACGGACAGTGCCTGATCATTTTGTCGATATCGAGGAGATGGATGATTTCCTAATTGAAGGGCATGCGTTCGGACAGGTGATCTTTCAGGGCAGTCTAATTGCAGGACTGATTTTCTTTATCGGAGTTTTTATCAGCAAGCCTATTGCAGCTCTTTATGCGTCGGCCGCTGTAATCGTAAGTATCTATATATCCCACCACGGGCACGAATCTACAGATATGACCAATAATGGTATTTTTAGCTTCAATGCGGTTTTGGTGGGAATTGCACTCAGCGGCCAGCGTGTTCGCGACGGTGTATACGTGCTTATCGCTGTTGTGATAGCCACTTACTTTGATCATTTTATGATCCATCATGGCTGGACTACCCTGACTTTTCCCTTTGTCTTTGCCATGTGGGTGATGGAACCCATCAAACGAATAGACAAATGGCTAGTTAACAGGTTCTCGACCGAAGTGGAGACTTCCTGATATCATTCGAATTAAAATTTAGGATATGTTGAAATATCATTTAATAAAAGTACTCCCAATTATCCTGTTTTTGGGAGCACAAATCCAACCGGCTTACGCGCAGGTAAGCCCTCCCGGGCTAGGGAAAGCGAAAACAGCTTCCTGGTGGGTATTGGGGCTAAAGCGCAAGCTGGATAGTGCGGGTACGAAGGAAGCCCTTACCTATATCGGACTAGGCACCAAGAGCACTCCGGATGATGCCGACCCATTTCATAAGCAGGCAATCTGGGTGTTGAATCACGAGGTATACCACAAATTTGCGCCGAATCAACAGTATAGTTATGCATTGAGCTACCGGCGTCAAAGTGTATATGACGATCTCGCCCCGTATTCCAATCAAGGAGTTGAACAAGAATTCCGTTTATACGGCCGATATGCATATACCTTTGAACTGGCGCAGCGCTGGAAATGGAAAAATACCCTACGGCAGGAGTTCCGGAAATTTTTCACAGCTAATTTCCATAAAGCGGAAGAAAATTTTCAGCTCCGAACACGCCTCAAATCGCAGGTTAATTTCAGAATTTCGGATAGAAATAAACAAGAGCTGGCGCTCAGCGCGGAAGGGCTTCTGGCTATTAGCAGAATGAATGAACCCGAAGTGTGGACAAGCTTTGGCTATAAAGAAACACGATTAGCCTTCTATTATATGACCGATATTCCAAAGACGCCTCTACGGTTGGATATTGGTTATATGAATGATTTGATCAGAGGCTATGATAAGGGGGGCTTTGGTGTTCATTACCTGGCGGTGGACCTGATCTGGAATCTGCCTTATCATAAAGATAAACGCTAAGTCCCGATAAATTTGTGTTTACGATAATCACTGGGTGAATACCCGGTGATTTTTTTGAATAGGCGGGTAAAATAGGATGGGGATTGGAATTTTAATTCAAATGCAATGCCTGCAATATCCCTGGTGGCGTCCTGTAACAAGATTTGGCTATGTAAAATACTGGTTTCCATAATCCATTGTTTAGGTGGTTTATTGGTAGCCTCTTTGACACATTTATTTAGATAATTTTCCGAAATGTGCAGCAGGTTGGCGTAAAACAGTACATTTTTATGGTCAATATGAAATTTCTGTACATACTCACGAAAACGGAACGCAATATCAAGTTGTCTGCTCATTGGCGCTTTCGTTTCGATATCCGACCTGATCACTTTTAGTAAAACACACTGCATCATCGAAATGCATACCTCCATGATACGGCTCTCCGTAAAAAGTTCCTCCTCCAGTAATATCAGCATCTGTTGGATCCAATTGGCCACATGAGGCTTCAACGTCGTAAAAGGATGTGAGTTAAAAAACTTAATATCATTTATCCCAAGTTCGATATCGGTCACGATTTCGTTCTCGTAAACAACAAAAAAACCTTCGACATCTTCAGAAATAGCCAATGTTGCTGTTATATTGCCCTGCTTAATATTGATGACGTGGTTTTCGGTAAGCGTATAAGATGCCGATTCCAGATGCTGTGTCAGTGACCCTTTAGTCACGAAAATAAGAAAGTTGAATGTCGTGCGATATGGTATAACTGGCATTAATATGCTTCGAAGATAATTTTCGATTCGATATACCTGAATCTTATTCTCATTAAACAATGTATGTTCGGAAACGTCAGGTAGGAATAACTTTTTATACTCGTAATTGTTGATGATCTTAATCGAATTCTTCATCGGTAGATAATTATTGAAGCTGAGCCAGAACAATAGCTTCTGGGCTTCAGATCTACAATGTCCCTTTTTCGCTTATCTATAAATCAAGCGAAAAAGGCGACAAGGAGTACAACAAATATAATCAAATCTTTGTTAGAATAGAAGCTATAAAACCCGATACATAACAATTCGCCTAGATCAGACAGCGACGGCCACATGTCATTCCGATCACCTCTTCTTCTGCGCAAATTTCTCTTGATTATAGTTTTCAGACCTACCCTTCGGTATAGACAAAGAAGCCCATTGTTCATCCAGACACATTTTCCCGATGTAAACAATTTGTCCCACATGATAGGGATAATGTGCAAGCTGGCGGTGGACAGCTTCCAGAACGGTATGTTCCTCTCCCCGAATAAGGATTGTTTTTGACAGATCCTGTGTGCTCAAAGCTTCGAGGGCTTCAAATAAGCATTCCCATCCCCGCTCCCATAAGCCGAGGAGCTCCTGCCGGCTCATGTCCGTATTTTCGAATTCCATGTCACGGTTTCTCCCTGCTTTTTCACCGTCAGAATGCAAAAAATCAGTCCAGCGCGAAAGCATATTTCCATGGAGATGCTTTACGATATGGGCAATACTGTTACTGGAAGCGTTAAACTGCCAGAATAATTGCTCATCGTTCAATTGAGAAAAAGTTCTGTCTCCCAAGGATTTGAAGTCCCTGAATTGCTTGAGACTACTCGCTAAAAAATTGTCCATTATACCGCATTAAGTGTGTTTTTACATGGAAGACAAGATACGAAAATTCTGGGCCACATCGAATGAAAATACCGCAGTTGACAGAGCGATGACTGCAGTTAAAGCGGAAAAAAACCAAGGCGGTCCCGGGGAAGGATCCGCCTTTAGCTAACTAAACATTAAACATAAATAAACAGTCTTTTACGACTTAAACTAAATATTAGAGCACTACACTGCCGCTGGTTGATTTATCAACCTGGACATTTCTTGGCTTATTTTTTAAGGCAATCTTTGCCGACGTAGACACTTTACCTTGCAAGTTGTCTTTTACACTGAGGGTAACAGCAGCGGATGTACTTGCATTAATATGGGCATTTTTCGTCGTAAAGGCTGCCATATTGACGGAAGCAGAAGAGCTGACGTTCAGATCCAGGTTAGTCGCATCTCCTGTGATTTCCTGCTTCGACGAACTGTTTGAACTTACAGTAAGGTTTCGGGCTCTCAGGTCTGTCGTTAATCTGCTTGAGGAACTTGTGGATAAATTGATATCATCTGCGATCAATTTTTTGAGCACCACCTTTGCCGAGGACGAAACGCTAACGGAAATTTTGTCCGCAGTAATGGTTTCATCGGTGTAGATCGAACCGTTGGATGAAGCTGTAAAGCTTCTCGGTATCTTGTTTGAATACACTGTTACCCGATTATTGCGTGCATTCCTGACCTGAGAATTCCGCCTGTACTGAACGTGTAGTACGCCGTTTTTTACCGTTGTTTCAATTAGTGAAAGATGTTTAGCGTTGTCGGCCTCTACCACGACCTCATTCCGGTTAGAACGGACATAATCGACACGCAGAGATGTAGCAGCCGATATGCCATCGGGTGCAGAAATTTTTCGGGTTTCGCGTTCTTGGCCGTGTGCGACACACAAGAATGAAATAAAGGCGATGGTTAAGATTCTTTTCATTGTTTTTTGTATTAGTATTGTTTTATGCTCTGATTATGATTAGCAATTCATCGCTTCCCTAGAACTGCACGATTTTTCCATTAACTCTATAATAGTGATGCCAAAATACAATGTATTTGTAACTAGTTGTGTTATAGGTTGTTTTTTATTTGACCGTTTTTTGCGATTGCCCATTTATGAACAATCGCTGTTCGCTATCGGACATTTTTTATGTATTTGTATGCATCCACATCCTCTTTTCGTATGCTGCCTGCCAGAAGGAATACTCCAGGCTCGAAGCTGTTATAAATACTTGTCGCATCCGCTTCCGGTTTGTTGCAGTAGTTTGCTCCGCTATTTTATCCACATAGTCCTTCGCTTTTAAAACACCCTCGGCAAATTCCTCGCTGCTGTAGGTCCCTATCCACTTGGTATATGGGTTTTTGCTCATCTCGGCAATTGATAAAATATAATCACCCACCTTTTTGTAAATCCAGAAGCAGGGTAGGGTTGCCGCCATCGCGACTTCCACAGGTTCAAAGGCAGCTATACTCTTAAGAAAATGAATGTAGTGATGACAAACGGGGCCCACACTGTTACTATTTTCAGTATCGAAACCAAATTCCCTGAAATAATCTCCATGAAGCGCTTTTTCAACAATAAGGGCATTCCTTCCAAATTCAAAATAATCGAGAGCCTGCTGATTATTCACGCTTTTAGCGCCGATATAGGCTAGGACACGTCCAAAGTCTTCAAGATATAATGCATCTTGCTGCATATAAAATTGGAACTTGTCCAAAGGCAAGCTGCCCCTACTCAGTTCGGTGATAAAAGGCATCGCAAGAATGTCGTTATAAATGGGAGTGATAGCTTCCCAGGCATTGTCAGTCCATTTCATGGCAAATTAATTGTTGTGGATGATGGAAATGATTGAGCGGCCCATTTCCTTTGCCGATCATCAGATCTTTGCTGGATCTGATCGCTTCATGAACATAATCCAATGCGGCTGTGACAGCCCGGTCTAGTGGCAGATGAAGAGCAAGTTGACTTGCTATGGCGGAGGATAACGTACAGCCCGATCCATGGGTGTTTTTGGTTTCTATTTTCTCTGATCTAAACACGAGGGCCGTTTTGTCCTGCTGAAACAGGAGGGAAGTAAGTTGAGCCGTCTGCAAATGGCCGCCTTTAATGAGTACCGCCCGACAGCCCTTCTTCAAAAGTTGATCGCCGGCCTTTTCCATTTCGGGTACACTATCAACTTGCTTACCGATGAGCACGCTGACTTCGTCCAAGTTGGGGGTGATGATCCTTGTCAGTGGAAATAGCAGGTCTACGCAGGCCTGTATAGTATCGTCCTGTATCAGTTTATGGCCACTTGTGGAGACCATGACAGGGTCAAATACAATGTCGCCGGTGTAATCTCTTAAGTAAGAACTGATCAGTTCAACGAGTTCGGTGCTGTGAACCATGCCAATTTTGATGGCATCCGGATATATGTCCTCAAATATCGCATCAAGCTGTTCACGTACCGCTTGAGTTGGTATTTCATAAATATTTCGTACGCCCTGCGTATTTTGAACAGGTAACGCGGTCAGAACATTCATCGCGTAACAGCCTAGTGCTGATATGGCTTTCGTGTCTGCCTGTATGCCTGCACCTCCGCTGCCGTCAAATCCGGCAATACTCAGTACAGTAGGCACGCTATATGTTGTTATTGTTGTCATCGAAGTAAGTGTTTTAATTGTGCACTGCTTTCTCTTGGATCTTGGCTCCGGCAGATCGCGGAAACGACTGCTATGGCATTGGCACCTGCGTCCCAGGCGGCACCGGCCGTTGTGAGATTCATGTTGCCGATGGCTATCAGGGGCTTTTCCGTACGCATGCGTAACTGCCGCAAGCCTGAGATGCCCCATTCGTCAATAGTGTCTGTTTTCGTCGGAGTGGAAAATATCGGACTTACCCCCAGATGGTCAGCGGCATTTAACTGTTCACTTTCCAGCTGAGCAAGGGTTTCCATCGACCAGCCTATGTGTATGCTGTTGCCGAATTTTTCCCGTATAGCCAGGGGCGGCAGGTCTTTTTGTCCAACATGGACGCCCCATGCACCAACGTCGGCAGCAATATCTATGGCATCATTGATAATTAACGGAATTCCATAATGGTCGGTGAGACGTATAAGCTTATGGGCTTTTTCCAGAAAATCGGAATAGACTGCTTTTTTTTCACGTAGCTGCACAATATCTACGCCGCCAATTATTGCTTCTTCCGCAACCTGTAGCCAGGGCTGTGGGTAACAATCCTCCTCCGAGATAACCAGATACAGAGGGTAAGGAAACTGTGGGCTAAACGCCATGGCAGGTAATCTGAAGATGTGTCTTTAGGGTGTCCTCATCCAGGCAGTATAGTTCGTCGTAAAGGTTTACCTGCAGGGAGCCCGGACCTGCGGATCTTCCGGCTGCCAGTTCTCCGGCAAGGCTCAAAATGGAAACTCCCGCTACTGCTGCGTCAAATACTTGCCCCGTGACGCCGATAAATGCACCAATGAGGGCGGTGGCGCTACAGCCCAAGCCTGTTACCTGGGTCATCATGGCGTGGCCATTACGTACTTCGGCCAAACGCTGATCCGAAAGGATATAGTCAACCTTTCCCGAGATACAGATAACGGAACCGGTTTGCTGTTGCAGCCCTTTGCCTGAATCAACCGCAGCAGCGCTGTCAGCAGTGCTGTCCACGCCTTTTGTGGTCGCCTGCTGGACGTTATATAAACTCATGATCTCTGATGCATTTCCCCGGATTATAGTTGGCCGAAGTTCCAGTAGGTTAGCCAGTAGGTCGTTTCGGAAAGCGGAAATACCGGCACCTACCGGGTCCAGCACCCAGGGCTTCCCATTATTGTTTGCATGTTCGGCGGCAATAAGCATAGCCTCGGCAGTCTGCTCACTTATTGTACCGATGTTTAAAACGAGCGCCTGAGCCAGATCCACAACTTCCTGCACTTCAGATGGGCTATGAACCATGACCGGTGATGCGCCAAGTGCAAGTAAGGCATTGGCCGTATTGTTCATAACCACCATGTTGGTAATATTGTGCACTAGGGGCCTTTGCTGCTTGACTCTTTTTAATAGTTGAATAATAGTTTCTTCCATGCCTTCAGTTCTTTTATGTCTTGTTGTGGCTTTGTCAGGAAGAATCGGGACAGTCGGACTTGTCCATCCTATCGTATATGTCAAGCGGATGCTTTTCCCTACGTCGGTGTAAACCGTATCAGGTTCAAAGGGACTATCTCAATTCTGTACAGAATACCCCCAAAGCCACATCAAACTTAATCAAAAAAAAGGAGAAACAGAAAGGCTGTCTATTCAGTAGTGCCTTTTTCGTTTTTGGGATCAGGCACAATATAGTAAGGGGGAGTATAAGCAACCCGTGCAAAATTCTTCATTATGCACGCTGTCTCGATTATCTTACCGCCCTCGAATTTTAACAGCTTTTCGCGCCAGATCTCATTTTTACGGTAGAAGTCGTTGCCGATCTTCAGAAATTGGTGCGCGCGCTCAAACACATGGTAGGCAAAATCCAGTTCCTGATCAATCCTAAGCTCACCTTCCAGACATTTTTCGGTAAACCACAGGTTAATCTGGAAGGTATGGTCCGTATGGTTGGTGAATTGATAGTCGCGATAATTGTAGAATACGGTCGCGCCACTACCAAAAGGCAGAACTCGGCCATCGTCTGGAAAAGGATCGAAGGAATGGTGATAGCGTTCAGCGACGGTTAGCGGGCTGTGGATCACGAGCCAGTGGATAAGATTGGATATCTGGCATATGCCACCCCCGATGCCCGCCCTGGCCTCTCCAAAAGAGAGTTCCATCCCCGGAAGATAGCCTTTCTTTTGTGTAGGCAGTCCTACGAGTTTACAGAACGAGAACGTCTCACCTGGCCGGATTAAAATTCCACTGATCTGCTGTGCCGCAATCTTGAGGTTGGTTACTTTATTGATCTGAAGCTGCATATTGTTCTCTCCAAGCTTCTTCAATAAAACCGACTGGTGCTTCTTTACCCTGAACCGAAGCAACTCTGCTGTTTTTGCCTGTGCATATCGCTTATTGTCCAACAGCCAGATGGCTTTTCTTTGTATTCTTCTTACCCAGACAGCGATTGTATAGAGTAGAGGATGGCGCTGACTGATTAATTTTCGTTTTGCCACGAATAAAACCCGATTATAAATTGTTTCCGCACTTGTATTGTCCTAGTATTCCTGTCTTATGTGTTTGGTTTTTCTTTTACTGTTATATTGTCTCGGAGGGATCTGACTGTCCGCAGTCATCTTATCTCCATTGGTATTGCTGTGGCCGCATACCCTAATAGTACCAGCGGTGATAAGATGATGTAACAATTGGACGATGAGCCATTGAGATGCAGGATGCTGTTGTCTGACGGTTTCTATTTGTCCAATACTTCTTTTAAAAATAACAGCATATGGTCCCAGGCACGTTTGGCCATTATCGGGTTATATTCAGGAGATTCAGGATTGGTAAACGTATGCCCAGAGTTAGCATACGTAATAATCTGCCAATCTGCATGGCCGTCGTTTAGTTCCTTGACTAACCCCTCATAATCTTCTTTCGATACGCTCTTGTCTGCCGCGGGGTGTTGGATAAGTACTTTAGGGGCAATTGGCGTATTGGTACGGTCAGCTGCTTTGGATAAGCTGCCATGGATACTGACAACTGCGGCCACCGGAAGTCCCCCCCGTGCTGTTTCCAGTGCACCTGTTCCGCCAAAACAATAGCCGATGACAGCAATCTTGGTGGGTGCAGCGCCAGCTTTTTTAAGCTGTTCCAATGCTGCGGCAATGCGACGTTGATAGGCTTTATAGTCGGCCTTATATTGGCCAGCAATCTTCGAAGCGGCAGTATTATCGGCCGGCACATTTCCTTCACCGTAAATGTCTGCTATAAAGGCGACGTAACCTTCTTTCTCTAGCTGTAGAGCTGCTTGCTTTGCTTCATTATCAATTCCTTTCCAGGCAGGCAAAATTAACACGCCAGGTCCATTCTTAGCTGGGGTGGATGTCATCAGTCCGTTGAGCTTCTGTGCTCCGTCTTGGTAGGAAAGCGGTTTCAGCTGTTGGGCAATGCTTGTCATCGTAATCATCGTTAATATAAATAGTGTCAAAGCTGTTTTCATGTTTTCTTAAATTAACTGTTCATCTCGTACTGGCTTAGCCGGATCTTCACTGCCACCGGTCGGGTTATGAAAAGCCCTGAATTACTTCATTATCAAGTGCCGGTCCAGCCGTATTTTTGTGTCAATCAGTAAACGATTTAAATGGAAAATTGTTTTATGGATTCTATGATCCCAATGACATCCTGTTGGCCCAGGCCGTTGCCTTGTGCCTTCTGGTAGGTGTCGAGCAGGGTACCAATCAAGGGGTAGTTTGCTCCCGCTTGCTGCGCAAGACGGATGTCTTTTAGCATCAGATCCAATGCAAATGCCGGTTTATAGTCTTCTGCTATCAGTAAAGGGGTTTTTACTTTCGTTGCGCCGCTGCCACTGGCACTGTCGTTGATGATCTCCAGCATGTCACTTCGCCCGATTCCCAGCTTATCCGAAAATAGGATCGTTTCAGCAAGGCCCTGATAGATGATCGACAGGAAATAATTGATCGCAAGTTTAGCGGCAATGCCTTTGCCGTTTTCGCCGAGGTGTTTAATGGATTTGCCCATTTTTTCAAGATAGGGGCGCGCGCGCTCAAGGTCTGCCTGCTCACCGCCGACCATAATAATCAAAGTTCCGTCTGCGGCTGGTTTGGTACTTCCCGCCACAGGAGCGTCCAAAAATGAAGCGCCCCGCTCTTTTAATTTAGCAGCTAGAGCTACACTGGCACCGCGTGATATGGTGCTCATGTCCACAAATAGTTTTCCCTGTATCTCTTGTTCAAGAATAATACCATATACTTCCAGTACAGCTTTGTCATCTGTTAACATTGAAAAGATGACGTCATTGGATTGAACTAGCTCCACGATACTGCTTTGTACTGTAGTATGGTGTTCGAAATCTTTCGCCTTAGCGATATTTCTGTTATAGACAGCGAGAGGAAAGCCCGCACGTTCTAAGTTTTTGGCCATGGGATACCCCATATTGCCCAGTCCTATAAATCCAATGTGATCTGTTTTCATGTCAGAAGATTTTGTCTGGTCCGAAAAATTTATTTTGAATTAAAGATACAAATGTTTTTCGGATCGAAGTACGACGCTTTACGCCGAAATAATAAAGGAGATAATGTCTTTGCAATTAATCGCGTCATCTTTGTGCGGATATCTTCGATTCCGTTGTCAGATCAAAACCCGTATCTCATTGCGTAGCAATACGATTTTATTTTCGTTTTCGAGCTTCTTTAGAATTCTGGACACCACGACCCGTGAGGTATTCAAATCGGAGGCTATATTCTGATGTGTAAGCGTGAGAATTCTCTCCGCATTGAGTCTCATCTTCGTGGTCAAATAACTAAGGATACGCTCTTCCATATTTGAGAACGCGAGGCTATCTAGGGCTTGTAGCATTTCATCCATTCGGCTGGCGTAACTTCCCATGATAAAATTGCGCCAAGAAGCGTATTTTCCCATCCAGCGGCTGACGAACTCATTGGGGATCATAGCGAGAGTTGTTTGTCTTTCGGCGATGGCACGGATTTCGCTTTTTCTATTGCTTAAACAACAGGCAATGGACATGGTGCAGGTTTGCCCTTTTTCGAGATAGTACAACAGCAACTCGCCTTGTATATCATCTTCCCGAACGATTTTGACGGCGCCTTCAAGCAGCAGGGGCATCGACCGTATATATTGTCTCGAATCGATGATTAAGTCGCCCTCGCTGAAACTTTTGTTAATAGCCACTTCGTTGATTTCAGCAATCAAGGCCGGCTCAAGTACAGCAGCATAAACTTGTTCAATGGATAACATAACAATTAATCTTGCCTAAAGATAGTTATTTTTCAACCGTTACCGTACAGCTCCGTCTAAATCAATTCATCATCAATCATTAGGAAGCTGCTTAATAGAGCTATTGGATTAATAATGATTTATCCGACTTATTCAAAATGGACAAAATTTTATTTTGGATGCTTTTGCCAAATTTTTATAAAAAAGCTGTTGTGTATGATTTATTTCTAATAAAACGATGTCTGGCAGATGATTATATTCTAAAAAACGCTGTTCTGATGAATACGATTAAAATATAGAGTTGCCATACTTCGAGAGAAGGAAGCTTACCGAGTGTTAAAATTAGTTAAAAAGACAATCAATTCCTAATTTTGCGGCACAAAAACAAAACAATCACATCTAACATGAAAAAGTCTTTACTTTTTTTTGCACTTTTTTTTGCCAGTTATGGTGCTATTCAAGCACAAAGTGCAAAATCTAGTTCGGTTTCAGGAGTTGTAAAAGAGGCTACTGGACAAACAGTTAAAGGGGCAACTATTAAAATTACCCACATTCCAAGTGGTCAAGTGTTCAGCGGCTCAGCTGATGCCGACGGCAAATTTCAGATTTTAGATCTCCAAGCAGGTGGGCCTTATAGATTGGAAGTGACTTATATTGGTCAGCAACCTGTTGTTATCGAAGGTGTTATGCTAAAATCAGGGGATGTGCTCAACTTGAATCCTACCTTTGCAGCCAATTCTTCTACAAATCTAGATGAGGTTGTGATTGTTGGTCATGGTGTGATCGATATTGCTGCAGGCAGAAAGACTCCCATTGCTGTTTCGACAATTCATAAAAGAGATTTAGAGGAAAAGGTAGGTGCTCAGGATATTACTTCGGCGCTTGCAAATACGCCATCTGTTTACATTACGGGGCAGGCCAAAGGCTTTGGCGAGTCATCGATGACCACACGTGGTTTTGATCAGTCCAACACGGCGTTTTTATTGAATGGTCAGCCGATCAATGGAATGGATAATGGTAGTGTCTATTGGTCGAATTGGTCCGGTCTTACAGACATCGCATCTTTAGTACAGATTCAACGTGGTTTGGGTTCCTCCAAATTGGCGATATCATCAGTGGGCGGTACTGTTAACTATGTTACTCAGTCCACTGCCATGAAAGAGGGCGGTTTTATCAGAACGACCGTGGGTAATGATATGTTCATGAAAGCGACGGTAGGGTATAATACTGGTCTGATGAAAAATGGCTTTGCAGTATCCGCCATGTTCACACAGTGGTCCGGCAATGGATATACAGATCATACCGAAGGTGCAGGACAAAGTTATTTCTTGTCGGTTGGTTATAAAGCGAGTGAAAAGCACAACTTGAACTTTATGGTTACTGGCGCACCACAATGGCATAATCAAGGCTATACATCGAAACTGTCAAACTATTTGCAACACGGCAAACGCTTCAATGACAACTATAAAGATGTTAACGGCGTTATGATGAACCCACAGAAAAATTTTTATCATAAACCGGTGGCGAACTTAAATTGGGACTGGACAATTAATGATAAGTCGTCATTGTCCACTGTGGTGTATGCTTCTTTGGCAGCTGGGGGAGGACAGGGGCTTAAATCGGATAAGTATAATAAAGGCGGATACCTAGCAGCGGACGTGAACAATCACCAGTGGTTTGGTATTGTTTCAAATTATAACAACAAACTGACCGAAAATCTAAATGTGAATGTAGGATTTGATGTTAGAGATTATAAAGGGACACATTACCGTAAGCTGATTGACCCTTTGAGCAATACAGAGGGGGTCGTATTGGGAGGCAATGTGAACTTGCCCCAGCTGCCTCGGGTTACCGAAACCTATTCAACCAATCCATGGAAAGCATTCGCTAGCAAACCTGATGCGAGAGAAAATAGACTGGCATGGGATTATAACCAATATATTCGTTACGCAGGTCTCTTTGGACAGATCGAATATGCAAAAGATGGATTTACTGCATTTTTTCAGGGTTCATTGTCCGAGCAGCAGAATATCCGTAAAGACTATTTTCAGTACACTCCTGGCAATGAAAAGTCCAAAGATGTCAATAATTTTGGCTACAATACCAAGGGGGGACTTAGTTATACATTGGGGCAGCACACCATATTCGGTAACGCCGGGTATTATGCTCGTCAGCCCTACCAAAACAATATTTTCATGAATTATGCAAATGATATCAATGAAAATGCGGTGAACGAAAAAATCCTTGGATTAGAAGCAGGATACAAATTTGCTTCAGACTATTTAGATGTGGATGTAAACGTTTACAGAACCACTTGGGACAATCGGGTTACGGGTAGTTCCAGATTAGCAACAGACAAAGACGTAGCTAAGTACAATCCCGACAACGATCCGGGTATCCTTGTGGCTGGTCAATTTATTTATACAACAAACTATGGTGTTAAACAGGACCATAGGGGGGTAGAACTGGATGTGGCTGCTCGGCCGTTCAGCGGATTGACCTTGACTGGGTTTGCGTCAGTTGGTGATTGGAAATATGATGGGAAAGTGACCGCTGTAGACCGTAATGATAATCGTGTCGAATTGGGTCGTGAAGAAGTAGACCTGACGGGAGAACATGTTGGAAATGCAGCGCAGACAACCTATGGTTTCGGTGCGAAATACATCCTGTTCAAAGGGTTCTCCATTGACGGGAACTATAGACAGTACAATAGACTCTATTCTTCAAAACACCGAACCGTCGAAGAAGATGGTCGAAAAATGGGGCGTGTACTGGAGCTTCCTTCCTTCAATCTACTCGACGCCGGATTATCTTATGAAGTGAAAGTCAATGACAAAAACACCATGAGCTTCCGTGTGAATATGAATAATGTATTGAATAAATTCTACATTTCGGAAGCTACCTCAAGTAATGTGACGACTGATGTGGATAAGACATGGAACGGTATCGATACCTCCAACTTTGTCTTAATCGGTCAGGGCCGCACATGGAACGCTTCGGTGAAATTTACGTTCTAAAAATCGGCAACGAATCAGTAAAAGGACCCGCAAATAATATTGTGGGTCTTTTTTTGTTTTTTAATAAAAACTTAATACTTTTAGGTGATCTAACTGTCGACCTGATGTTGCATAAATTAATTTGTCTGGATAATTTGCAGATAGGCACTGTCTATTTTTCTGCGTTTGTTGTTAATCTGGATGGTGGTAATACTGGTTTTGCTTTATATATTAACCAAGAAAGTGATCCCATCTTTATTTTTAGAAAAGAAAAGAAAAATGAAGTTTCTTTTCACGTCAATGAAGAACAGTTTTTTTGGATTGTTAAAAATAGTCAGTTCAGTCCAGGTGAACGACAGGATTTTTTTGCTGAGTTTGTGGAATTTCTGCGTCTAATGGAAGATAAAGTTTCAAATTATGTTTTCAAACGTGAAAAATTAATCCGATTTACCAATTCCAGAGATATAGTTCGGTATAAATATCTGTATTTGACAGGTGAGTCGCAGTAACAGGCATAAAAGGGGAAATGCACAGCGGTTAAATTTCTTTTGTAAAGAAATTTAACTTAGTTTTGGATATGAAGCAAATGATTTCAAATCTATCTGTTATCCTCCAGGGCAACGTGCTTACAGAAACTGATTTTCAATTTCCCCCAACGGTATTGCTTGCCAAATATTCTTTTTTGCCAATTACTTCTTTTTTTCCGGATGAAAGCATTGCTATCGCTCAAGATTGGCTCCAGGCCATCCCTCAGGGAGTGATAAGTGAACTGTTTACAGGTTTTTTGGATGGAATACTGGCCACAGGTAATCCCGTCGCCCGTTTTGAAGAGATCATCTCATCCACGGGGCATGTACTTGCCTACAGTTACCTCGGACTCTATTATTATAAGACCAATGCATATCAGAATGCTGCCGAAGTGTATTCGCGGGCAATTGAAAAATACCCGGAAGAAGCCTATTTCTATGCTAGCCGATGTCTGATCTATCGGCTCATGGGCGAGGAAGAAGGTGCGTTTTACGACTATCAAATTGCGAAAAGATTGGATTTTAATTACCACAGTGTGCTCGAATGGCAAGAAAACCAAGGCGACATCACATATTTTGAAGCTGAAAATCTGGTTATCCAGGAACTTGAACCTAAACAGCAGCAACTGAGTGCAGATGAACTGAATTCATTGGGGCTGGAGTATGTTCATTGTTATGATTATGTGAAAGCTATAGAGCTTTATTCCATGGCGATCGAACGGAATGAAAGCCCCGATAGCAATCTTCTTATTTTTAGAGGCAGCCTTTATTTAAAGTTAACCTGTTTTGAACTGGCGTTGCGAGATTTTAATCAGGCGATCGCACTCGATGCACAACAGACAGCCGCCTATATATTTCGGGCCAAAGTATTCGAATCATATCGCTACACACAAAAAGCGTTGGCAGACTATGCAAAAGCCGAAGAGCTCGATGCCCAGTCGTCTATTGTCTTTGAAGAAAGGGCTTCACTATTTGAACGCCTAGGGTCTCTCCATGAAGCATTATCAGATTTCGACCGTCTTGTCGAACTGAATCCCACAGACTTTTACGTCTATTCCCTGCGGGCTGATCTGAAGGAAAAACTGGCGGACATGCAAGGAGCACTACTTGATTATTCGCGGGCGATAGAACTAAATCCATATTATTCTGATCTATATGCCTATCGGGCGGCAATTAAAGAAAAATTGGGTGATAGTGAAGGGGCTAAACAAGATTTGGAAAAGTTTGAAGAACTGGAAGATGAATAGCCTGTAATCCGCAAAATCAATACGCCCGAGGTTCCGTCAGGTTGATTGATTTTGCAGATGTAGTTCGGTAAGATAAGTGGCCTTCGCCTGCCTTTATTTGATTATGCGTTTGATCTTGTTTGAACGTTTAATCAGCTTGTGTAATCTATCGTAATCTTCATTGGCAATAGCGTCGTGCAGTGATTGCAGCTGCTTGATATGCTCTTCCAGTACTTCGAGCACGTTTTCGCGGTTCTGTTTGAAAATAGGCGTCCACATGTCGGGGGAGCTCTTGGCGAGTCGTACCGTTGATTCAAATCCCGAGCCCGCTAATTCAAATATGCGTCCTTGTGACTTCTCTTTCTCCAAAACCGTTAACGCCAAGGCGAACGAAGTCAGGTGGGAAATATGCGAAACATAGGCCGTATGTACATCGTGCTCATCTGCATTCATAAAGCAGGTGCGCATCTCCAATTGGTCCGTTATGGCATCGGCAATCTCGAAAGCGTCCTCATCTGTTCGGAAGGCTTCTACATAAACCATCATTTTCCCTTTGAATAAGCCTGCAATAGCAGCTTCCGGACCTGAATATTCCGTACCGGCCATAGGGTGCGCAGCGATGTAGCGCCCCCTGTTCGGATGGTTGGTAATTTTGTTCAATATGTTGGTTTTGGTTGACCCCATATCAATGATGACCTGATCAGTGACCTGATCCAGGATAGATGGTACGACCTGTAGAATAGCATCTACCGGAATGGTCAATATCAATACCTTACAGGTTTTTATGGCATCCTCCAGACTAGCGGCTTCGTCAATAAAGCCGATCTGCTTGGCTTTATCAAGATTTTTCTCGCTCTTATCCACACCAACGATTTTGCTGCAGAATTTTGTTTCTTTTAAACGTATGGCAACTGAGCCGCCAATTAAGCCTACACCTACGATGGCTATATTCATTTTATGGAATGATTAATGTTGAAAAAATAAGCTTAAAAGCTATTCTTGATACGCTGGATTGATTCCTCCAATGTGTCAACCGTTGCGCAAAGGCTGATCCGGATATAGCTGTTTCCTTTGTCTCCAAATATACCTCCGGGCGTAATGAATACGCGAGCGCGGCTTAATACAATATCGCTGAGGGCATAACCATCGGTATATGTTTCCGGCACCCTAGCCCAGACAAATAAGCCAACTTGGTTTTTTTCATAGCTGCAATGCAATAGATCCATGATTTCATAAACCTTATGACGCCGTTCACCGTAAACTTTATTTAGATCCCGGTACCAGGACTCCTCAAGCTGTAAGGCTTTTGCAGCTGCTAGCTGTACAGGTAAAAACATGCCGGAATCCATGTTGCTCTTAAAACGCAGAATTTCGTTGATACGTTCCTCGGCGCCCACCAATAAGCCTATACGCCAACCGGCCATATTGGAAGACTTGCTTAATGAATTTAATTCAATTGCTACTTCTTTCGCCCCCGGAACGCTCATAATGCTACGCGGTGTGTCCGTCAGTATAAAACTGTAAGGGTTGTCGTGGCAGATAAGGATATGGTGCTCCTTGGCAAATGCGATCAGTTCGTTGTAAAACTCATCAGAGGCAGATGCACCCGTCGGCATATGCGGATAATTGATCCACATGAGCTTTACCCGTGACAGGTCTTTCTTGCGGAGCTCTTCCAAGTCGATAAGCCAGTTCTTTTCGGGAGTAAGATCGTAGGTAACTGCTTCTGCACCGCTCAGCCGAACAGCAGCGGCATAAGCCGGATAGCCCGGATTTGGGATCAAAGCTTGATCACCCTCCTGAAGATAGGTCATGCAAATATGGACAATGCCCTCCTTTGACCCGATAAGCGGTAGTATTTCGGTATTCGGATGAAAAGAAGCGCCATAGTAACGTTGATACCAAGCTGCGGCAGCTTCCCGCAGGGCAGGAGCCCCTTTATAATTTTGATAGCCATGTACATGCGGGTGTTCAGCATTCGTGTTCAACGTCTTGATCACTTCCGGATGAGGAGGCAAATCAGGACTGCCGATCCCAAGGTTGATTACGCGTAACCCCTGCTTATTCAGTTCATCTATTTCCCGTAGTTTTTTTGAAAAATAGTATTCCTCGGTATGCTGTAATCTTTTAGCAACGTCTATTTGCATTTTGTATTTTAATAAATTTGATGTTTGTTGGGACTAAATTAGGGAATTATCTATAAAAAGGAGAGTTTTTTATCGATTTTTCAAGACGCGTGCCACTTTAACCTGTATCACCGCGGTGCAACAATTTTATTGTATCCAAATGCATGGGGGCTTTTCTTGATTAATTTGTTATTTTTGTTCAATTCAAAATAAATGAAAACATATTTTAGGCTCTTATCATTTGCTAAACCCATAGAAAAATTTGCAATCCCTTACGTGATCTGCACGTTGATCGCAGTTGTGTTTAGCACTTTAAATTTAGCGTTACTTGCTCCATTGCTCCAGACACTGTTTCATACCGGTGAAACTACTGAAACGGTTACAAAACCACAAAATTTCATGGATATATTGGACTGGTTTAATTATTACGCCAGCGTGGCCAACGAGCAATTCGGTGCGTATGGAGCACTAAAATACGTTTGTATTGTAATTGTAATTTCGGTTTTTATCAGCAACATGTTCCGCTATTTCTGCCAGCGGATCATGGAAAATTTTCGCATCCATACCTTGCTAAAGTTACGTAGAGCCGTCTTTGACAATGTGATGGACCTTCACGTCGGCTACTTTACGGGGCAGCGTAAGGGAGATATTGTCTCCAAAGTTGCATCTGATGTTCAGGTGGTACAGTACTCGGTAACGGGTACTTTACAGGTGGTTTTTAAAGAACCTCTACAGCTAGTCGCCTATATTGTGATGCTCTTTGTTATTTCTGCCAAATTGACTTTTTTCTCCTTGTTGGTGATCCCAGTGTCCGCGTTTTTTATCGCGCGCATCGTAAAAAATCTAAAAAGTCAGGCCCGCTCAGCGCAGGAGTCCTACGGCAACATGATCTCCTATTTGGATGAGGCGCTCTCCGGAATTAAAATTATCAAGGCATTTAACGCGGTTTCCTTTATCAAAAATAGGTTCCACAACGAAAATGAACGTTACGCAAATATCGGCCGCGCAATGGCGAAACGACAGCAATTGAGTTCTCCTGTTTCCGAACTATTGGGGGTTATTATGGTTGCAGTCATTCTGCTGTACGGCGGACATTTAGTACTATCCGGTGATCAAAATCTGAACGCGTCCGATTTTATAGCCTATATTGCGATTTTCTCCCAGGTTATGCGTCCCGCTAAAGCACTGACAGATGCATTTAGTGGTATACATAACGGTCTGGCTGCCGGTGAACGTGTGCTTGAGCTGATAGATGAGAGAAGTGCAGTTACGGACAAACCAAATGCGAGGTCTGTCGAAACTTTTGCGCGGGAGATTGCCTTTAAACAGGTGGATTTTGGGTATACCAAGGATAAAAAAGTGCTTCAGGGGATTGATCTCACCATAGAAAAAGGAAAAATTGTGGCGTTGGTGGGCCCGTCAGGAGGCGGAAAATCTACGCTGGTGGATTTAATTCCCAGGTTTATGGATGTTACTGGTGGGCAGATTCTTTTTGATGGTATAGATCTGCGGGATCTTGATCAGGACTCGCTGCGGAATATGATCGGGGTGGTCAATCAGGAGTCCATCCTGTTTAACGATACGATCTACAACAATATTGCGTTCGCAAACCAGCAGGCGAGCCAGGATGAAGTGGAAGCGGCGGCAAAAATTGCGAATGCCCATGAGTTTATTCTAAAGACCGAAAAAGGGTATCAGACAAATATTGGTGACCGGGGCGGTAAATTGTCCGGTGGCCAGCGGCAACGGATCTGTATTGCCCGTGCTGTTTTGAAAAACCCGCCAATTATGTTGCTCGATGAAGCCACCTCTGCACTGGATACAGAATCCGAAAAGCTGGTACAGGATTCACTGTATAAGCTCATGGACAATAGGACGACGGTCGTCATTGCACATCGGCTGAGCACTATTCAGAATGCGGATAAAATTGTTGTAATTGAAGCCGGTAAGATTGTAGAGACTGGAAGTCATAGTGAACTGCTGCAACGCGACGGTCTCTATCGAAAGCTGATTGACATGCAGCAGTTTACCGATTAACTCCCCGTTGTATTATAAGACATAGAACTGGGATAACGGCTCGTAAAATGAGTGTTATGACATTTTTTATTATAACATTTGTCGCCTTTTCGGTACATTTGTTTAAGATAGGAGATACATGTAATGAACGCAACAGATAAATTGAATTTCTTGATCAGCGATAAAAATTTAGCGGCTGAATTAAGAAATATAGCAGAAAAAGTTTTGCGAGAAGAGCGTATCACTTTTGAAGAAGGAGTTCTTTTATACGAAAAAGGAGAATTGGGCTATCTTGGTGTCCTTGCCAACTATATCCGTGAAAAACGTCATGGAGACCGTACGTTTTTTAATCGCAATTTTCATATTGAGCCCACCAACGTATGTGTTTATGACTGTAAATTCTGTTCGTATTCCAGGCTGATCAAACAGCGGGCTGAAGGCTGGGAGATGGACGTTGACGGGATGATGGATATCGTCAAGAAATACGATCACGAACCTGTGACGGAAGTGCATATTACGGGCGGTGTCGTGCCTAAGCAAAACCTCGAGTTCTACGCCGATTTTTTTAGAAGATGCAAGGCACATCGCCCCGAGTTACATATCAAGGGGCTGACGCCGGTAGAATACTATTATATCTTCAAAAAAGCAAAATTAAGTCATTACGAAGGGTTGAAATACCTGCAGTCCTGTGGGCTCGATTCCATGCCCGGCGGTGGCGCGGAAATCTTCCATCCCGAAATTAGGGAGCAGATCGCGCACGACAAATGTACTGCCGAACAATGGCTTGACATTCACGAACAGGCGCACCGTCTTGGAATGCATACCAATGCGACCATGTTATATGGCCATATTGAGCAATTCTGGCATCGAGTAGACCATATGGAACGTCTGAGACAGCTACAGGACAAGACAGGCGGATTTCAGACATTTATTCCGTTGAAATTTAGGAATAAAGAAAATCAAATGTCTCATATTCCGGAAGTATCGGTTGTTGAGGATCTCAGAAATTATGCTATTGCCCGAATCTATATGGATAACTTTGACCATATTAAGGCTTATTGGGCAATGATCTCAAGAGATACAGCACAGTTGTCTCTGGCTTTTGGTGTGGACGATATTGACGGGACACTGGACGATACGACCAAGATCTATAGCATGGCTGGGGCAGAGGAGCAGAAGCCGGGTATGACGACACAGGAGGTGGTGGAACTCATAAAAAATGTGGGACGCCATCCGATCGAACGGGATACTTTATATAATGTGGTGACTGATTATCAAGATTACATCTTCGATAACAGCCCACAAAAGAAAAGCTATTATGCACTTCCTGTGGTGAATCCTTAAATTAGATACCTTATTTTGAAAAAGACATTTTATTTTATACGGCACGGACAGACGGATTTAAATCTGAGAGGGATTGTACAGGGAAGAGGGGTTAACTCGCCATTAAATGAAACGGGTTTGGCTCAGGCGCAGGCATTCTTCGAACGTTATCGTTCGGTGCCTTTTGATAAAATATATACATCAACCTTATTGCGTACGCATCAGACGGTGCAAGGCTTTATTGATATGAATCTACCCTGGGAGCAATTGGTGGGCCTGGACGAAATCAGTTGGGGAATCTATGAAGGCAAAGAGCAGACTCCCGAACTATTGGCTGGTTTTGAGCAATTGGTTGCCGCATGGCGCAACGGAGAATTGGACGTCAGTATTGAAAATGGAGAGTCTCCGAACGAGTTGATGGCACGTCAGCAGATTGCATTGGACCATATGCTGGCTCGAAAAGATGAAAAAAATATCCTTGTCTGCATGCATGGACGCGCCTTGCGTATTATGCTCTGTCTGATGACCGGTATTGATGCCCGTTATATGGATGATTTTCCACATACCAATACTGCTTTGTATAAACTGCTGTATGAGAATGGCCGTTTTGAAATTATCGACCATTACAATATAGCGCACTTAGAAGCATTAATGAATGAATAAAATTAGAGTTTCAGCCGTATCTTACACAAATACTTATCCATTTTTAAATGGAATACGTAAATCAGAGGTCATGGATCAGATTGATCTGAGCGTTGATTATCCAAGTGTATGTGCACAAAAAGTCATAGACGATGAAGCGGATATCGGTATTATTCCTACCGCTGCATTGTTGAGTCTACCAGAATATTATATCAATACGGATTTTTGTATAGGTACCGAAGGAGCGGTGGATTCCGTATTTATCTTTTCTACCAAACCGATTGAGGAGGTGAATACCTTGAAGCTTGATAAGCAGTCCCGTACGTCAAATGGTTTGGCGCGTGTATTACTCAAAAATTATTGGAAAAAGGATGTTAGGTTGATTACGGATGATGCCGAAACAGCAGACGCCTATGTGCTGATAGGTGACCGTACCTTTGGAAAGAAAAATTCTGTTCCTTTTGTTTATGATTTAGGTCAGGAATGGTTCAATTTTACAGGCTTGCCGTTTGCTTTCGCGCTTTGGGTGAGCAATAAGAGGTTACCGGATCGCTTCGTGCGGGATTTTAACGCCGCTCTGGCTTATGGTGTGGCACACGCGGCCGATGTAATTGTTGGGCTGCCCAAATTTGAAGGTTTTGATTATAAGAAGTATCTTACTCAGCATCTCGACTTCCATTTGACAGATCGAAAGCGGGAAGCTGTGAGACGGTATCTGGATTACTTAAAAGATCTACAACAGTAAAATAAGTGGCATTTTGTGGCAGAATGTTCAGCCTTATTGTCCAGAAGTCCGAATATTTTTCATGACGGGATAGGTTATCGTGTGCCCGGTATGTTTCCGGGCTCATTGTTTTTCTAGGCGCGACCAATTTTTACTTTTCGGCCTTTGATTTTTTGGCCATTTGCTATTTTAATGATTGTTGTTGCCAGATCTCGTTTTACAGCCACATAGGCTGCCTTGTCTTTGATCTCGATAATGCCGATGTCCTCTTTTTCTACGCCTTCTAAATGGAGCAAAAAGCCGACGATGTCGATCTTATTGATCTTATCTTTTCGGCCTGCACTGATGTAAAGGGTGGCGAAAGGTGAATTTTCCGGAAGATCGTCATATTCGGGAAATTCTTCTTTGCCTGTTTCCGCCGGAATAAAGGGATATACTTCGTCCGGTTTGAGCATCACATACACTTCACCCTCTGCCTGCATGCGTGCCGTACGACCGTTACGGTGTATAAATGCATCTTCCTGCAAGGGCAGCTGGTAATGGATGATGACGTCAACTTGTGGAATGTCCAGTCCTCTAGCAGCGAGATCAGTCGTAATCAGTAAGTGATTGGAATGATTTCTGAATTTTAAAAGTGCTAACTCACGGTCCTGCTGTTCAAGCCCGCCATGGAAACTGTCATGGATAATATTTCTATTCGAAAGCAGTTGGCTGACGTGGTCTACCGCCTCACGATGATTGCAAAAAACGATCGTTTTTTTATTCCCGGTTTTGCAGATAAGTTTGAGCAGTGCTTCGAGCTTCTTTTGTACGGGGGCCACAACCTTTTTTATCGTTATCTGGGGCATCTTTGCTCGATCACCTAGAAAATTCACAAGCACCGGAGACTGAATTTTTGTGAAGGCAGGAATGCTCTCCATGAAAGTTGCAGAGGTCATTATGCGCGATCGGACCGCTGGGAGCTGTCGAATAATAAAATCCATCTGCTGATGGAAGCCCAATTCCAGTGATTTATCGTACTCGTCCAAAACCAAGGTGTGAATATGCCCGGCATCAAAATTTCTTTCTTCGAGATGCTGTTTTATTCGGCCGGGTGTTCCGATAATTATTGCCGGAGCGTCCTTCAGTCTGTTTTTCTCAATACTGGTACTATGTCCTCCATATACACAGGTCACCTTATGACCGATCGCAATTTTTTTTAATACTTGTTCAATCTGCATGGCCAGCTCACGGCTGGGGACCATGACGAGCACTTCCACCTTACCCGCACGTCCAGCGAGCCGTCCAACCAGCAACAATGAAAAGGCCAATGTCTTTCCTGATCCCGTAGGTGAAAGTAATATCAGATCCCTATCACTTTCATAAGATCCCAGAACGTGCGTTTGCATTTCATTCAAAGATGAAATGTCTAACCTGTTTAAGATCGCTTGTAGCTGCATGTACAAAAGTACAAATTAAAAACAAAAGGTAATCCTTGATGACAAAGATTACCTTTTGTTTATGAGGTATGACTATGGATGTTAATGATTCCTCAAAAGTATTATTCTAGAGGATATCTATACCTTCCTGTCTAAGGGACTGCTTTTTGTCCTCCTCCCATATACTGACCTGTACCTCTCCGATATGTTTCTTTTTGAGCATAAACATACAGACCCTGGATTGTCCGATTCCACCGCCGATGGATTGGGGTAGCTCGTCGTTGAGCAGCATGGTATGGAACGTTAATTTTGATTTTTCAGTACAGTTTCTGATTTCCATCTGATGCGACAATGCCTTTTTATCAACCCGGATTCCCATCGAAGACAGTTCGAAGGCAGCATTTAAAACAGGATTCCAGACAAGAATGTCGCCATTTAGTCCATGGTAACCAGCCTCGTTTACCGTGCTCCAATCATCGTAATCAGCCGCGCGTCCATCGTGTGCCACACCATTGCTGAGTGCACCGCCGATACCATACAGGAAGACTGCCCCATACGCTTTGGTGATGGCGTTCTCACGTTCTTTGGCGCTCAGTTCCGGATATTTCTGCAGTAATTCTTCGGACGAAATAAAGGTAATATTCTCCGGTAGGATCGCTTGTAAATGTGGGTATCTCTTTTCCACTTCGGTTTCTGCAAATCGAAGCGATTGATATATTTCAAGTACCGTCTCTCTGAGAAAGGAGAGGTTGCGTTGTTCTTTTGCGATGACTTTTTCCCAGTCCCACTGATCTACATAGATGGAGTGTATCGGTGTGTAATCCTCGTCAGGACGAAGGGCTTTCATGTCAGTTATTATACCTTCTCCCGGTAGCATTTCAAGTTCTTTCAAACGTACACGTTTCCATTTTGCCAAGGAGTGGACCACTACCGCTTTTTTCTCATTTAGTGATTTGATCGGAAAGGAAACGGGCCGCTCAATGCCGTTTAAGTCATCGTTCAGTCCTGTGCCATCTAATACAACCAGTGGTGACGAAATGGGAATAAGATTTAGTCGTTTTTTTAATTCTTGGACAAATGTATCTTTAACGAAGCTGATAGCAACCTCGGTATTCAAAAGTTTTCTTCCCTCCATACGAGTCAATTGAATAGCTATATACGGAACAGGTATATAGCGTCATTCCTATTTTTAGTTATTTGATACAAAAATATGAAAATATCATTGGCTAGGGTATTTTGTTGTTATTTTTAATATTTATATATTAAAGTGTTGAAAAAATACAAATATTATAACAAGAAGTAGCTGGGCTGGCGGTTAATTATAAAACTATCAATTTCGAAAGAGAAAATCTCAAGAAATAAAAAAAGAGCTCTGAAATGAAGTCCATAGCTCTTTTTTTTCATTAGTATGAATTAAACAGAAAAGCTTTCCCCGCAGGCACAGGTACGGCTGGCATTGGGGTTGTGGAACTCAAAACCTTTGCCGGTCAATCCATCGGAATAATCAAGTTCTGTCCCCGCTAAATAGAGAAAGGACTTGATATCCAAACATATCTTGACTCCTTTATCTTCGAAAAACTGGTCGCCTTTTTTTTCTTCGTTGTCGAAATTTAGCTTATAGCTCAAGCCTGAACAACCACCACTTTCCACAGCAACACGTACAAAATAACTGCTGTCATATTGCTCATTTTTCATGATTTCCTCGATGCGGTCTTTCGCTTTGTCTGTAACTGTAATCATAGCTCTGTCTTTGTCTAAAGCAAAGATACATACAATATGAATATGTTTTGCCTGTTGTAAGTTTTTAGAATGTCATAAATCAGCTTAGGAGTCCCGCCTGATGAAGCTGCCAGATAGGGGATTGTGCTCTTATCTTTTTTACAGCGGCTTTGATCAGCTCGGTACATTGGATAATTTCTTCCCGTGTTGTCAGTATACTGAGACTAAACCGGATAGCCGAAAGCGCATCCTCTTTGGACAGACCCATTGCCGTCAGTACATGTGACGGCTCCCTGGAGCCCGTTACGCAGGCTGCACCTGACGATAAAGCTAAATCTGGACAAGCGGTCATAATCTCGCTGGCGAGGATGTGCCTGAAACTGATATAACTAGTGGTGGGCAGGCGTGCTGCACAGCTGCCATGGATAATTATTTCCGGTATTTCGCCCAACGATGTTTCCAACAGATCCCGAAGATCACGGACACCGCTATAGATGTTGGGTGTAACGCTTGCCATCGCCTTGCCTAGTCCGACGATAGCGGGTACATTGTAGGTTCCCCCGCGGAAACTCTGCTCTTGACCGCCGCCCACGATCAATGGGGAGAGCTGTATGGGTTTGGATTTCCTGCGGATAAAAAGCGCGCCGATTCCTTTCGGGCCATGAATTTTATGTGCGCTTAGGCACAACATATCAATGGGAGTCGACTGCAGGTCCAGAATGACCTTGCCGACGGCCTGAGTAGCGTCACAAAAAAATAGAATATCTTCTCGCTTGCAAATGGTAGCGATTTCATCGATAGGAGATAGGACGCCTGTTTCGTTGTTGGCAGCCATTAAACAGACCAATATGGTTTCTGGGGTAATGGCGGCTTGTAAGTCAGCTGTTGAGATCTGTCCTTGTGCATCCACCGGAAGATAAGTAATCAGCGCTCCCTGCTGGGAGAGCTGATCACAGCAGCTCAACACAGCTTTGTGCTCGGTAACTGCGGTAATAATATGTTTTCCCTTAGATCGATATTTTTCAAAAACACCCCGTAGTACCGTATTGATACTTTCCGTGGAGCCGGAATTGAAAAAGACCTCTTTTGTCGAACAGTGTAGCGCTGTGGCAACCTGAGTACGGGCTACTTCTACGGCAGCGTTAGCTTCCCTGCCCATCGGATGATAGATGCTGGAGGCATTTGCATAATTCTGGATGAAATAGGGATACATCTCGTTCCATACTTGATCCAGAATCCGGGTAGTGGCGTTGTTATCCAAATAGATGATATCCTTCATTAGCCTAAAGATAAGGATATTGATCTTTATGCAGAAGCCCTGACATCAACTTCTTTCTTTTTAACATTGGGATCGTAGCGTAGCCCGGGGGTAAGCCAATACATCAATATGATCCGTGAATACCGATAGTTGAAAGGAGACATCAGCACTACACTTAATATGGCCACCGTCGCGTATAGTACAAAAGATGAGTCATTAGCAGTTATGATATAGGTTGCCATACAAGCTGCTACCATCTCTGCGATGGCGAAAGCATAGGTAACGTACATAGCACCGTAAAAATAGCCGGGTTCACGTTCGTATCGTAGACCGCAGTATTCGCAGTGTTTGTTCATTTTCTGTACTTTCAAACCATAGGCCGGACCTTTGTAAACATGACCGATACGGCATCTTGGGCATTTTGCCTGCCATGCAGCTTTGAATTCGGATAATTCCTGTTTTGCTTCTTTCATAGTTATAGTCGTTTTCTGAACTCTTCCGGTGTGAGTCCAGTGGATTTTTTAAAAAATTTTGTGAAATAGGAGTTGTCTTTAAACTGTAGTTCATCGGCAATCTCAGTAATATTTAAATTCTTATTGATCAGTAGCCGCTTGGCTTCAAGGATGATACGGCTTCGGATGATCTCGCCCGCGGACTGTCCTATATAAGACTTACAGATGGCGTTGAGATGATTGGGCGTGATAAACAACTGATCCGCATATACACTAGGTAACTTCGTGGACTTAAACTGCTGTTCGACCAGCTGCTGGAAACTATTGAAAATTTTATGGTTGTACGGATTACTGCCCTCTTTCTCTTCTTTTTCCGAACGCATGGCAATGTATAGCAAGAATTGTAATAACAAAGTCCGGATGTAGTCTTCGTTGAGATGATTTGATTTGGCAGTTAAAATTTGCTTAAGAATGTGTATTGCCTGCTCCCGGAATGACTCCTCCAACTCGAAAATCAGGTGCTCCATTTTGCCCTGTAAGAAGCTGAAGCGCTCCAGGTAATCTGTCCTTAGAAGAAAAGACTGAAAATAATCTGAAGCAAAATTGACAACAAAACCTTCTTCATCGCCTTGGAAGTTCCAGGTATGAACTTGGCCCGGAGCCATAAAATAAAGCTGATAAGGCCGGATGGTATACTGGTTGAAATCAATGATGTGTTGTCCCGAGCCGGCCGTAAATAATACAAAGTGGTAGAAATTGTGTTTATGTGGAAACACCATATTGTCATGCTTGATGACATATTCTCCTAAATCATCAATATGTATAGTCGTCTTATTATTCAAGTCAAGACTACAGCTATCAATGATTGGAATGGTGCTTTTTTTATTCATATCACAAAGATACCTGGTTTTCCTTTTATTAAAGTGGTGGTAATAGCATGTTTTGTGGTGTTTTTCAATGATTTGAAAATTTTGGAGGCGAAATTGTCAGCTTGGAACAATACTTGTTTCGAAAAACGATAAATAATTTGAATATTATGGAAAGTAATTTGGACAATCTGGAAACGAAAGTGGGCCGTCTAACGGATGTTGTGATCGATGCGATACCTGGTATCATCGGGGGTATTATACTTTTGGTTATTGGTAAATACGTGATTAATTTGGTCAACCGTCTGTTACATAAGCGTTTTGAAAAACGAAATGTTGATCCCTCAATCCGGGCCTTTATATCCAGTATTGTAAAAATCGTGATGTGGGTAATGCTTTTGCTGACTGTGGCGAGCCAGATCGGAATACAAACGACTTCTTTTATCGCGGCACTGTCTGCCTTTGGTCTGGCCGTGGGCATGGCACTTCAGGGAAGCCTTAGTAATTTTGCAGGCGGAGTCCTGATCCTGATGTTCAGACCATTTGGGGTGGGGGACTATATATCCAGTGCCAATGGTACTTCCGGAACTGTCGAACGGATTGATATTTTGTACTCGACTTTGATCGGTGATGATGGTGTGCGGATCTTTAGCCCCAACGGACCACTGGCTAATTCGGTGATTAAAAATTATACGAAGATAGTGCAGCGGATGTTTGAATATACAGTTAGCATTTCTTACGATAAGAATGTTAAAGACGCAAAAGACATTATACTTAGGGTACTCCGGGCCAATGAAAATGTGCTGACAAGTCCCGAGCCCACGGTATTTGTGAAAGAGTTGGGGAACAGCTCGATTGTGCTGACCGTACGTGCCTGGACAAAGCGGGAACACTATTGGCCTGTGCGTAACTCCATGCAGGAAAAAATCATGCTGGAATTGGAACGGAACGACATCAGTGTGGCGCCTAATCCGACGCAGATCAGTATCGTTTCGAACGCAAGCGATCAAGGTCGGCCTGTAAAAACAGATAGTTAGCTGTCTCCTAAAGCACGGATAAGAACAAAGTACCGGTAGGCGATAATCGCCTGCTGGTACTTTTTTAATTTTATTGGATCTGTCTTCCCATATTTGGGAAGCAGGAATTTATTGACCCGGTTCAGGAATCGAAAAAAACGCTGTTTCATAT
Source organism: Sphingobacterium thalpophilum (assembly GCF_901482695.1). NCBI lineage: Bacteria > Pseudomonadati > Bacteroidota > Sphingobacteriia > Sphingobacteriales > Sphingobacteriaceae > Sphingobacterium > Sphingobacterium thalpophilum. The sequence goes on along the minus strand of NZ_LR590484.1, from coordinate 5,746,222 downwards.
ATACACTTCTGGATTGATGATCTGAGGCATTTGTTGACCTTTAATCGCTGCCAGCAAGTTACTTGCTGCCATGAGGGCCATGTTATCTCTCGTTTCCACTGTTGCTGAACCGATATGAGGTAAAATGCATACATTTTCTAGCTGCAGTAGCGGGTTATCGGATTTCATAGGTTCGGGGTTAGTCACATCCAGCCCTGCGCCCCACAATAGTCCGCTATATAATGCATCCGCCAGATCCTTTTCATGAACTAATCCCCCGCGTGCCGTATTGATCAGGATCGCAGTGTTTTTCATCCGCCGGAAGGCATCCTGATTAAATCTGTTGGCCGTTTCGGCGGTGAGGGCCGCATGGATGGACAGTACATCACTCTGGGTAAGAAGGTCGTCAAAGTTAACGTAACGGGCGCCAAGCACCCGCTCCGCTTCATGGTTCCGTCCTCTATTATGATAAATTATCTCCATATTATAAGCCGCTCTTGCCTTTCGGGCCAATTCAAGGCCGATCCGGCCAAGACCATATATGCCCAATGTCTTGTTATTGAGCTCGACGCCAAGATGTGCTGTAGGGTCGAAACCTTTCCAGTCGCCTTGAAGAATCCGCTTGTGATGGAAAAAGGCTTTTCTGGAAACGGCTAATATCAGTAGAAAGGCAAGGTCTGCAGTAGCTCCCGATAATACACCCGGCGTGTTACTGACAGGAACTTTATACTGTGTGGCAGCAGAAAGATCAACATTGTCATAGCCTACGCTCATGAGGGAAAGAGCTCTGAGATTGGGACAGCTGGCGAAAAAATGGCTGTCGAATTTTTGCATTCCTCCGTTCAGCACAAAGTCCGCTCGCTGGCATGCCTGTATCAGTGCCGTTTCCGATAGCGGTTCGGGCGAACTGTGTACCTCGACCTCATGTCCGGCAGCGGTTAATAAATCTATACCTTTTTGGGGAATTCGTTTTGTTATAAATATTTTCATTTGCATATACGTTACGTGGTCTGCTGTTCGTCGAGCGCCAATATTCGAAGCTTGAGCAAAATTGAACAGTTGGCGGTTTTTATGACAACAATAAAAGCCATATCATTGTTTGGATACGGCTTTCTACTCGAATGTATTTATGTTCTATTTGTGATGAAGCAAGTAGTCAAGTATGGCCTTTCCTGTGGTATCAACTGCATGTGCAGAGTTGGACAATACAACGACACCGCATTTTTTATCTGGCGATAATGCCAGGTAGGAACTGCTGCCCGCTGTACCGCCGTTGTGCCAGTAAAACGTAAGATCGTCCAATAAATTCATATGCCATGCCAGTCCGAGGTCCGTGTCCGGAGGAAGGAAAAATGTAAATAGTCTTGTGTTCGCCATGGCATTTTCCAATGTGGTTTGCGGCATCTTAAACTGCGCCTGGACAAATTTGAGCAGATCCTCAACTGTTGATTTTAGCCCACCGGCCGGAGCGAACGCGTCAAACGACCAGATCGGTACTTCCTGACCATCTTTGTTGTATACTTTAAAGGTATCTTTGTTTGCTGCATTTATTACTTGAAAGGTATTATTCATGCCCAATGGCGTGCATATTAGGTCCTTTACGAGCTGCTCATAAGATTTTTTATAGATTGTACTAACGATGTCTCCCAGAACGGCATATCCCAAGTTGCTGTATTCATATTCCTCACCTGCGACTTTCGTGTTTTTGAAGCTAGATAAGTAGGTATAAAGCGCCTTTCGGTCGTAGCTTTTATAGGGGTCGCTGGCATTGAAATTTTTTACTTTTTCCAAGTTTTCAGGAAGTCGCGGCAACCCGGAGGTATGATTGGCGAGCATTTTAAACGTTATTTTCGCCAGGTCCTCATTTTTCTTTAGCGAATCGGGTAGAAATAGAGAGATAGGCTGATCCAAGGTAACGATACCTTCTTCCACCAAATTGGAGAGGAGGATCGCGGTAAACACTTTGCTTAACGAACCGATTTCGTAGACGGTATTGGCAGTCGGCAAGCTGGAGCTGCCTTTGATGGTTTCTCCATAAAAATAGGTTTTCAATTGTCCCCCTGTCACGACACCAACGGCTAATGACTGTGTGTTTTGTTGCTGTAAATAAGCATGTGCCACCGAGTCCACGAAAAAATTCTCCATTTGGCCCACTTTGGGAGTCACTACTGGTTCTTTTGGTTTTTCGACCGCAATCTCTTCTTGATCGACTTCCACCGGACTCCAGGTTAACCAGTTAAACTGAAGTGTTGAATCTGTAGCGAGCTTCAGGTCAAACGATCTGTCGTCAAAATCTACACGGTAAGTTGCGGTATCATTTTTAAAATCGGTAATAACCGAATTTTGTATCCGCCCCAAAGGATAGAGCTCCTGCAGCATCTGCGAAAATCTTGACTGACTGTATTGTTTTCTAAAAGAATCGCTGGCCAGATGGTAGGCAGAATCTGTTAGCTGTGAATTAATGAAAAATTCTAACCTGTTATAAATACCCTTGTTGATCTGTTCCGCAGGGTCTGTCTGTGCGAATGAACAAGATGTAATGCCTAGCAATATCGTTGTAAAAAAATGTTTCATAACTATCGATAGGCACAAATCTACGTAATGTTTAAATGCCAATCAATTGTTTTAACCGGGCATATCCCGATTTACTGATGTTAAGCTTCTCTCCGGATATCAACGCAGCGATATAGGAGTCTTTTTCATACGGTTCCAATTTGGCCAGCTGGTCTACCTTGATAATGTATGAACGATGAATGCGGACGAATTGATTGGGGTCCAGTGATTTTTCAAAAAATGACATCGTCTTGTTCTTTAGATACATCCCATCTTTTGTGTGGATCTTCACATAATCGTCGTATGATTCAAGGTATTTGACGGTATCAATAGGGATAATTTTTATCTGGGTGCCCGTTTTGACCACAATACGATCTATTTTTGTTTCATCCTGTGCTGACAGGACCTCATAATTAGGCTGTACTTTTTTTTCGGGTGCGGCGTAGCTAGATCTGAACTTTTCCAGCGCTTTTTTGAAACGGGCGGGGGAAACAGGTTTAAGGAGATAATCCAAGGCACTCTTTTCAAACGCTTTTAGAGCATATTCATCAAAAGCAGTGGTGAAGATAATTGCTGGTGGGTCGTCCACAAGCTCAAGCATTTCGAAGCCTGTCAGTTTGGGCATCTGGACATCCAGGAAAACTAGATCCGGCTCATGGGTCTGAATCGCTTTGACACCTTCAAAGCCGTCTCCGCATTCTGCTACAATGCTGATATCAGCTTCGCTTTTAAGGTAGCCCGCAATAATTGAGCGTGCCAATGGTTCATCATCGATAATAACGACTTTAATCATATTGAGGTATTTTTAGGGTACTGGTAAATATATTGTCCTGGACCTGCGTATCAAGCAGATCATTTCTTCCGTATAGCAGATATAAACGGCGCTGGATGCTAGAAAGGCCAAATCCGGTGCCTTTTTTTGGTTTTGATTGTTCTTCCACATCAAAAGGATTGCTGATCTGAATGAGGAGTTGTCCCTCGTTTGCCATGCACTTGATCTGGATGTCGACTTGATCGGTGACGTTATAAAGCCCATGTTTTATGGCGTTTTCTACCAGGGGCTGAATGATCATCGCGGGTAGTCTGTAGCTGAATATATCCTCCGCGGAGGATATGCTCGTGTTGAGACGGTGGCCAAAACGTACCTTTTCTATATCTAGGTAAAGTTGCAAATGATCGAGCTCTTCTTCCAGGGAAATGATCTGGTTATTTTCTTTCCTCAGCGTGCCGCGAAGGAAGTCCGAAAGCTGGAATGTCATGTTACGCGCCTCGTCCGGGTTGGACCCGATTAGCGCAATGATGGAGTTTAGGCTGTTGAACAAAAAGTGGGGTTGCAGCTGTTGGCGTAAATTGTATAACTCAGCTTCACGCAGCAGATTTTCGGACTCTTGCTTCCGCTTCATGTTATTAATATTATCCTCCTGGATATTCCAAACAATATTGATAATGGCAACAGAGGTTAAAATCAGGAAATTGACCAGCGCCCGATAAGGTAATGTCAAGTCCAGCAATGCGATGAAATTGGACTGGATCAGGTAACTCATCAAAAAACGGCTTAATAGGGTACTGATTGCTGCCATGACCAGACCAATAATCAGAACTTTCCATATTTCGCGGGGTTGCGGGGTATAGAAGTTTAGCGCTGACGACATACCATAGCAGCAGAACATCATCACCCCGCTATTGATCAGCGCGTCTTTAAATGCCAGTTGTGCGTCAAAGCCTGAGCGTAGCATGAGCAAATACTGCAACGCCAGATATCCGATAAATACGGATATGCAAATAATACCTATTAATCGACCTTTAATACTGAAAGAGAGTTTGTTTTTCATGTATTAAGCATTTTTGATCGTTAGGCTACCCAATATACAGGTACCCGTGATATAAATCTTTTTGTCCGCGTCGGGATTATATATCGTCTGAAATCGGCGATCATCGACCGAACCCAATATAGAAGCAACATTGCTGACGACTGTCCAGTGTGGAGGAATAATAATTCGCGCACTACCGAATAATTGAAAGGTATCAATGACAATAGGCTGCTGAATGTCGGCTTTGGTGAGGTCCAGCTCAATGCTGCCAAATACATTGGTCAGATTGCCGCCTCTGAATTGCTTCGAATAGATCACTTTCTTCTGTCCGGCAAAGATGCTGTTCAGGTTGAGGTTGTCCTCAAAAGATTGATGAAAGGAGCTATTGCTATTGCCGCCAAAAGCCTGCGCGTCGGGCGAGGCTTGTGGGCTGGATCCATATCGTTCATTAAAAGGCTTTGATTCAGATGTGTCAGTTCTTGGCTCTGTAGCACCTTCATCCGGAATACGGACGCGCTTGTCCCAATCGTAATTGTCTTGAGGCGGATTCGGATAACTCGGCGGAATTACAGGTGGCTTCCGTTTGCTCATAATAAAATAAATCCCCAGAGAAATAATAATGATCGGGACCGTGACCGAACCAAAATCCGTCCGCATCATCCTCGAAATAAGGCTGGCTCCGCCAATGATGAGCAGGATGATAGCCGATTTTTTCTGAAATTGAGAGTTGATGCCAATGACCAGGCCAATAATGATCAGGATCATCTGCCAGCCAAACAGCCAGCTCGGAAACCAGTCTCCTAAGTGAAGGTTATTCAATAATAAGAATATACCTATGATGATCACAATCGCTCCCACGATGTTGCGGCTGTTGTTGCTGTTCGGTATGATAGGTTCTTTTTCCATAATGTTTTACTATTTATGACTCAAAGATAGAGACACAAATAAACGGTACATATTCGCTTTAGGTAATACAACTTATATTTTCGGTAAATGTACTGATTTCGTCGGTAAAAAACTTTGTTGTTTAATTTTTATCCGGACAGGGCTGATCAAATCTATCAATTTTACGAGTTATTCTCTTTTTTTTTAATATTATTTGGTGGATTAAAATGAATTATTATATATTTATCAAAGATTAAGATTACTTTAAACTTAAATAACAACCAATGGGAGATTTTGAAAACAAAGAGCGTGAAGAGGTTTTTTCAAAAAAGGTGAGAGCAGGCAAGCGTACTTATTTTTTTGATGTAAAAGCAACTCGATCGAACGATTACTACATTACTATCACAGAAAGCAAGAAACGCTTTGAGGATGGCCAGTTTATTAAGCATAAGATTTTCTTATATAAAGAAGATTTTGAAAAGTTTGCTGAAGGTTTGACGGACGTAGTGAATTATATAAAGTCTAATCAGGAAGTAATCGAAAAACGTTATGAGCCTAATTTTGACGATGCGTTCGCTGAGGAAGCTGATGTTCGCTCAAAAGATGATTTTTCGTTCTAATCGGAAATGGAATGAAATATCGATGAAAAAAAGAAATTAAGCCACTGCCGTGGCTTTTTTTGAATGTATCGGTGCATCGCCTCCTTATATTTAGACTGCCGTTGGGGAGCTTAAGGTAAGCTGCGGAGAAATTCATTCAATACAGCACTGAACTTTTCAGGTTCTTCGAGATTTGGTAGATGACCTGATTCTTCAAATTCCATGAAACGTACGTCAGGAATGTTCTCAATGAGGACATTCGTCTGTTCTTCGCTCATTAGTTTGTCGTACTTCCCTTTGATAACCAATGTGGGGATAATAATCGTTCTGAGCGAATGCGTCGTGTCTGTCCGTGAGGCCAGCGCCAGTTGTGTAGAACAGATGCTGGCAAGTTCGTTTCTGCGGATACAGCTTTTGATCAATTCCACGGCCTCCGGGTTTTCCCGAATCGTTTTCTCATAAAATACGTTCTCCGTAAAACCGATTGCAAATGGTCTTCGTCCATATTTGAGTAATGCCTGAATGGAGTCAAAACGCTTTTGTTTGGCTTTGTTGTCATCAGCCAATGAGTTAGTGTCGCATAGAATAAGCCCTGAAAGCTGCTGTCCGATCAATTCGTATGCCCGCAGGGCAATATATCCCCCCATTGAAATGCCGCACAAGACCACATGATTCAGGTCGAGTTTTCGAATAAACTCCACTAGGTCTTTGGCAAACACGTCAACGGAAAAGAAACCATGACCGTTTGTGCTAAGTCCATGGCCTCTGACATCGATCGCAATCCCGGTATACTCTTCGTCGAGATCCAATAATTGTTGCTTCCAGGTATTTTTATTAAATGGGAAACCGTGGATAAAGAGAACGGTTCTCGGCGCGGGATAAGATTTGCTGGGGCGGATATAATAAGAGATACTGATGTCTCCGATGCGGATTTTACTAAGTTTTAATTCTCTTTTGCTCATGAATAATAACATTTGTCAGTGTCTGAAAAAAAAAGTTGATATTTTAAATATAATATTATCAGTGAGATAAACGAAATGTAGTTTCATAAAGTTTAAAAAAGAGAAAAAATGTTTGTTAAATCGATAAATATATCGATATTTGCATCACCAAAATCGGAACACATACAGGTTCATTTTTGGTTGCCCAGCGCTCATAGCTTAATTGGATAGAGCACCTGACTACGGATCAGGAGGTTAGGGGTTCGACTCCCTTTGAGCGCACAGTAACAGCTTTTTCTAGCTGTTTAATGAAGGCACTCCTAGCTCAATTGGATAGAGCATCTGACTACGGATCAGAAGGTTAGGGGTTCGACTCCCTTGGAGTGCACGACTGGAAGCCAATCAATAGGATTGGCTTTTTTAATAACAGAGGCGATAGGTGAATGGCCTGCCTCTTTTTGAAAAAAAATTTGTAAAAAAACGAATTCTGACTATATTTGCGTCACCAAAACAAATGGGACAGAGTTCTAAACGTAATGGTTTACTGCGCTCCTAGCTCAATTGGATAGAGCATCTGACTACGGATCAGAAGGTTAGGGGTTCGACTCCCTTGGAGCGCACAACTGAAAAGCCTAGTCATCATCTGTGATTAGGCTTTTATTTTTTAACTCGTTTTAATTTCTAAAATAAAACTATGCTAAACCTTGTAATATTTGGCCCTCCGGGTGCAGGTAAGGGAACCCAATCTGCAAAGCTTATTGAAAAATATCAATTGGTTCATATTTCAACAGGTGATATTTTTAGAGCACATATTAAAGGTCAGACGCCACTTGGTCAACAAGTGAGCCAGATTATTGCTGAGGGAAATTTAGTGCCAGATTCAATTACGATAGCAATGCTGGAAGAGGAAGTAAAAAAGAATCCCGATGCAAAAGGATTTATTTTTGACGGTTTTCCTCGTACTGTTGCTCAAGCTGAGGCATTGGATGCTTTTTTGGAAGGTATCAATACGTCAATTTCAGTCGTAATTGCGCTGGATGTAAATGAAGACGAATTGAAAGCACGTATCGCCAAACGCAGAGAGATCTCCGGCCGTTCGGATGACGACGCGGATAAATTGGTGAAACGCATCGATGAGTATTTTACAAAGACGATCCATGTGTTACCCTATTACGAAGCACAGGGTAAATTATCCAAAGTCAATGGTATTGGAGATATCGATACGATCTTCAAAAACCTGACCGATATCATCGATAATTATTAATTGGAAATCATATTTTTTAGACTGTAGATAGTGTAATGGCGCAAGGATCGAATTTCGTTGATTATGTGAAAGTGTGTTGTCGTTCGGGACATGGTGGGGCAGGTTCGGCTCATTTGCATCGTGACAAGCACACAGCTAAAGGTGGTCCAGATGGCGGTGACGGCGGTCGTGGCGGACATATTATCCTAAAAGGGACCAGTAATCTTTGGACCTTGCTTCACCTCAAATATCGTAAGCACATCATTGCATCCAATGGTGAGTCGGGAGGAAGTGCACTACGCACTGGCGCCACAGGGCAGGATGAGATTCTGGAAGTTCCTTTGGGTACCATTGCCAAAGATGCGGAAACAGGCGAGGTGTTATTTGATATCACCGAGGATGGCGAGACCAAAATTCTGGTGCCGGGTGGAAAAGGAGGACTGGGCAACTGGCATTTTAAATCGGCCACACAGCAAACTCCACGTTTTGCACAGCCCGGACTTCCGGGAAAAGAACAGTGGATTATCCTGGAGCTTAAGGTGCTCGCAGATGTCGGACTGGTGGGCTTCCCCAATGCAGGCAAATCTACCTTATTGTCTGTTGTATCGGCAGCCAAACCCGAAATTGCAAATTATCCTTTCACTACTTTAGTTCCCAATCTTGGTATGGTGAGTTATCGTGATAACCGTTCTTTTGTAATGGCGGATATCCCCGGAATCATCGAAGGGGCTTCGGAAGGCAGGGGACTGGGTTACCGATTTTTACGGCATATCGAACGGAACTCTGTATTGCTGTTTATGGTTCCGGCAGACACCGATCGTACCATAGCCGAAGAATATGATATTTTGCTCAACGAGCTGACAGCCTATAATTCTCAGCTGGCAGATAAACCCAAGTTATTGGCTATCACCAAGTCCGATATGCTCGACGATGAGCTGGAAAAAGAGATGGAGCAACAGTTGCCCAATGGCATACCGCACATCTTTATCTCTTCTGTGGCAGGCAAAAATATCCTACCGCTGAAAGATATGATCTGGAAGGCCATCAACTCCTGAAGTAAATCTAGACTGACTCCAAAACAGAACGTTGTGATTTGAGAAATAGCGCTGATAGCGATGAAAATATCGACGCTTCTTCTAGGGTACAAAGCAGACAGTTTCAGAAAAAAGGGATTTAACTATACGATCTAAGACGCTCTAAGTAGAGCGTCTTTTTGTTTGTTGCCAACTTTGTAGTGCTCACAGTGATGTGCCGGTTGTGACAACGTCACAGGGAAAGCCGTACGATCTTAAAATACCGTCTATGATATCGGAATATTGATTTCTTTTTTGTAATTTCATTCGCAAACTAAGAACTAATCAAATCTAAAAAATGAAAGCAGCAGACGAAAAATACTGTGTCGAATGTGGTCAGGCTATCAATGTCAGGGCCGAGGTGTGCCCCTTATGTGGTGTTAGACAGCCTGTTTTTTATGCCAATCAGCCTTTCCAGCAAAGGAGCAACGATCTCCAGGATGACCGCTGGTTGCCATCATTACTGTTTTGTTTTTTTCTGGGTGCATTTGGTGCGCATCGTTTCTATTTGGGGCAGATAGGCACAGCGATCCTACAACTGGTGACATTGGGTGGTTGTGGAATCTGGTACATTGTCGATTTGATTATGATCATTGTTGGTAAATACAGAGATCGCGATGGGCAGTATATCAAAAGTCCGCTAAATAACAATTAAATGATTGGTCAACTCCTAAAATATTTACGTCAGCATTGGATTTATGGCGGTTTGGCGGCATATTTTGTGGTTTCGGTTGTGCTTCATATGTCCTTTGACATCCATATCCTTATTCCTTGTATCTGGAAGATGCTGAGTGGCTACAGCTGCCCAGGATGTGGTCTGACAACAGCTTTTATTGCAATGATTCAGCTAAAGTGGGCACAGGCATGGGCAGCGAATCCCCTGATATTTCTGTTGGTGCCAGCAACAATCTTGTTGGTCGTGAGAGATTTTAAGCGATATACATAAGGAGAGGGAGATCTGTTTTAAAATTTTTAAAAAATGTTTTCACTTTTAAGGGATATGTCGTAACTTTGTCTCCCGTGAAAATTAAAGTAGAGTCTTTATTGGTAGGTGCCTTAGGAAACGGTTTGTCAATCGTGATAAGGTATTGTTAATTGATATGTTAGCCCATTTGAGGGCTTTTTTTATATCCCATGAGGACGCTTTAAGATTCAGGACAGAAGAGATACACATTTTATAATATTACATCGATAATGACCAACTACAGCAAATTGCCTGCAATTTTAGTTTTAGAAGATGGTACAGTTTATCACGGTAAAGCCGCTGGTAAAATAGGTACGACTACCGGAGAAATCTGTTTTAATACAGGGACCACCGGTTATCAGGAGATATTTACGGATCCATCTTACTTTGGACAGATCATGGTAACGACCAATGCGCATATTGGTAACTATGGTATTGATGAGGAGGATACCGAATCGACTCAAATCCAGATTGCCGGATTAGTCTGCAAAAACTACAATATCAATTATAGCCGAAAAATGGCCGATGAGTCTATTCAGAGCTACTTTGAAGAGGAAAATTTAGTCGGTATTTCTGATGTGGATACACGTTCACTTGTGCGGCACATCCGCGATAAGGGAGCGATGAATGCGATCATCTCCTCTGAAACACTTGATGTCGAAGAGTTAAAAAATCAACTGGCAAAAGTTCCGTCAATGGACGGCTTGGAACTGTCGTCAAAAGTCACTACTCCGGAGCCTTATTTTTTCGGAAACGAGAATGCTTCTTTGCGGGTAGCTGTATTGGACCTTGGGATTAAGAAAAATATTTTACGCAATTTTGAAGCGCGCGATGTGTATACGAAGGTATTTCCTGCGAAAACCACATTCGAAGAAATGGAAAAGTGGAATCCTGATGGTTATTTTATCTCCAACGGCCCTGGTGACCCTGCGCCGATGGACTATGCTGTCGAAACTGTAAAATCGATTCTGAAAGCGAATAAACCTATGTTCGGGATCTGTCTTGGGCATCAGATTTTAGCTTTGGCCAATGGCATCCGTACCAGCAAGTTGTACAATGGACACCGTGGTATCAATCATCCGGTTAAGAATATAATCGCCAACCGTTGCGAGATCACTTCGCAAAATCATGGTTTCGGTGTGGTGGCAGAAGATATTCAGAAGTCGGAAAATGTGGAGGTCACTCATATCAACCTGAACGATCAGTCGATCGAAGGGATTCGGATCAAAGGACAAAAAGCATTTTCGGTGCAGTACCACCCCGAGTCCTCTCCGGGTCCACATGATTCACGCTATCTGTTTGATGATTTCGTTGCAATGATCAAAAATTAATACAACATACGATATCCAAACCCTCCTTTTAACGGAGGGTTTTTTTGTGTTTTCCGGGTAAACAAATTATTCAAATTTGTCATATTTTATTCATATTAAATAGCGGAATAAATACATTTTTTGTTATATTTGGTTGTGAAATATGACTGTAGATAAGAGTGTGTCTTATTTACACTAAGTAAAGCAAATAAATTATAGTCTAATAAAAAGATGAGTTTAATTATCGATGTTCATGCGCGCCAGATTTTGGATTCGCGCGGTAACCCTACAATCGAAGTAGACGTTACTACACAAAATGGTTTTGTTGGTCGTGCAGCTGTTCCTTCAGGTGCTTCAACAGGTGTTCACGAAGCAGTTGAATTGCGCGATGGCGACAAATCAAAATACTTAGGTAAAGGTGTTTTGAAAGCTGTTGAAAATGTAAATACCAAAATAGCGAAAGCTTTGGAAGGCGTGGATGTTTTCGAGCAAAACGCCATCGATAAAATCATGATTGATTTAGACGGCAGTGAAAATAAAGGAAATTTGGGTGCAAATGCTATTCTAGGTGTATCATTGGCTGTTGCTAAGGCAGCTGCACAAGAATCCCGTCAGCCTTTATACCGTTATATCGGCGGAGTTAACGCCAATACCTTGCCTATCCCAATGATGAATATCATTAATGGCGGTTCGCATTCGGATGCGCCGATTGCATTTCAGGAGTTTATGATCATGCCTGTTGGAGCTCCTTCTTTCTCTGAAGCGTTGCGCTGGGGAACTGAAGTATTTCACAACTTGAAAAAGATCCTGCACGATAGAGGTCTTTCGACTGCTGTGGGTGACGAAGGTGGTTTTGCCCCAACTTTTGAAGGTACTGAAGATGCGATTGAAACGGTATTGAAAGCGATCGAGATTGCAGGTTACAGACCAGGTCAAGATGTTTGTTTAGCATTAGACTGCGCTTCTTCTGAATTTTACAAAGACGGAAAATACGATTACACGAAATTTGAAGGCGATAAAGGCGCTGTACGTTCCAGTGAAGAGCAAGCAAGCTATCTGGCTGAACTAACAGCTAAATATCCTATTATCTCCATCGAAGATGGTATGGCAGAAGATGACTGGGCTGGCTGGAAAACGTTGACCGACAAAATCGGTGACCGTGTACAGTTGGTAGGTGATGATCTTTTCGTTACAAATACCAAACGTCTGCAGCAAGGTATTGATACGGACACTGCTAATTCCATCTTGGTTAAAGTAAATCAGATTGGTTCATTGACAGAAACCATCAATGCTGTGACTTTAGCGCAAAACTCAGGTTATACATCAGTTATGTCCCACCGTTCAGGTGAGACCGAAGATTCTACCATTGCTGACCTTGCGGTAGCACTTAATTGTGGCCAGATCAAAACGGGTTCAGCATCTCGTTCGGACCGTATGGCGAAATACAATCAGTTACTGCGTATCGAAGAAGAATTGGGTGGTAATGCCCGTTTCATCGGCAAGGACTTTAAATACGCCAAAAAATAGGCTCGGGTCTATATAAAATATAAAAAGGGCGAATCAACTGATTCGCCTTTTTTATGGACGATTTCGCTCCTTAAACCCGTGCTCGCGCCTGCAGCGCGGCATGGACGTTAAGCGATATCGGTTAAAACAAGGTGTCCGCCGCCTTATTGGGGTATTTCAGGTCGAGTCCGAAACTGTCGTTAAGCTTCTTGATGAAGTGCACGGCAAGTAGTGGCGATTCAATTTCTATGTTCTGATGAATGAAGAAATACAATTTTTGTAGGCCGTTTTCACGCCATAGTTTAACTACCTCTATCCATTGGTCAAGACGCTCGTAATCGGAAGAGTGATTGGCCCCGACATAGCGAACAAATGCGATGGGAGTCGTCAGACGCATGTGGAGCATATCCCTTCGTCCGGCCGTATCCACCAGGACATTGGTCACACCGGTCTCCTCTAATAAGGTATATAGCTCCTTGGCCACTTCGGGCTTGGAAAACCATTCTTTATTGCGGACTTCCAGCGCCAAGGGTACGTTTTTGGGCCAATCGTGTAGAAATAACTGAAGACGTGCCATATCTTTTGGCCCATAGTTGTCGTGCATCTGTAAAAACACCATGCCAAGCTTCTCCTCAAATCGCACGACCGAATCTGTAAATACTTTTACTTTGTCAGCCGTATTCAGCAACCTACTAAAATGGCTGATGGACTGGGGGACTTTTGGAAAGAACTTAAAGTCTGCTGGTGTCTTCTTTTTCCAGATTTCGACTTGTTCCAGCGTCGGAGAATTGTAGAACGTAGCATTCAGTTCGATGCTGTTAAATTGGTTTGCATAATAGACCAGTTCGTCCTTTGTACCCCTTGGATAGAAGCCCTTTAAATCCTGTTTGTTCCATTTTGCACAGCCTACATAAACTTCAAAAGCCGTGTCGTTCTTAAAATGCTGAAGCAATTTTAAGGTGTCTGCTGAAGTGGGTGGTAAGGTGAAATCCACTTCTTCGGGATGATCTACTTGGCCAAATTTCATATCAGTTTTTTCTTAATTTATGATCAAATATTACATGTGCAAGTAATGCCAGTAAGGTATAGCTGCTGCCAACGGCAACCACTCCCGGCCATTGAAAGTGCTGCCATGCCTGAGCAGCGAAAAAGGTGCCCGTTGAGCCCCCGATAAAGTAGCTCACCATATAGACCGTATTCAGACGGTTGTTTGCACCTAGATTGAGAGCGTAAAAATCACTTTGATTCAGTATGTGCATGGACTGTAAGCCTAGGTCAATCAGGATAACACCCATAATCAGTCCTGCGTAATAATGGCCAAACAATCCAAACAGCAACCAGCTCAGCAGCATCATTAATATCGCGTAAAAGATGATTTTGGCTTTGCTGATATAACCCGTTATTCGATTGACAAAAGCCGCTGCCAACGCCCCGCAGGCACCGACAAGACCAAATGCACCGGCAGTGGCTGGCCCATCATAGAACGGAGGCCCCTCAATATGGAAGACCAGCGTGGTAAAGAAGGCCGAAAATGCACCGAAGCCCATTGCGCCCCGAAAAGCGGCCAGCTGGAGGACGGGCTGGGTGCGGGCAAACCTCCAAACGGAAAGCATCAGTTGCTTGTAAGTACCGCTGAAGTTTGGCAATACCTCCGGAAGCCTTGCCGCGATTGCTACGGCCGTGAGTATCATTAGAAGCGTGGCAATCCAGTACATTTCACGCCAGCCGAAATACGAACCGATAAATCCGCTGATGACCCTCGACAGCAAAATCCCGAGCAATAAGCCGGACATCACCATACCAATGGCAGACGCCTGTTTGTCCTTACGCGCAAGTTCTGCGGCCATAGGAACAAATACTTGCGGTATAACCGAGGTGAAGCCGATCAGAAAGCTAAAAAGCAGTACGGAGACAATCGAGGTAGACAACGCCATGCCGGCGAGAGAGAGAATGATGAACATGAAATCGATCAGAATCATTTTCTTTCTTTTGAACATATCGCCTAGTGGCACAATGAGCAGTAAACCGCAGGCGTATCCAATCTGGGTCAGCATGGCCGAATTGCTCACCGTGGCTTCATCTATAGACAGATCTTTGGCGATGAGTGCCAGTAGAGGCTGATTGTAATAATTATTAGCGACAACCAGGCCGGTGGCGATGGTCATTAACCATAAGGTTGATCTCGATAGTCCTGCCTTGGAAGTTTGGTTAGCAATCATGTATTAATGTAATTCATCCCATAATTCCTGAAACTTTTGTTTTAGCTCCGCTACTTCCTGCTCCAGTTGCCCAATACGTTCCAGCAAAGCTTGATCAGCAACAGTCGGCGGTAATGGGCCAGCGTTTTCGAAAGCTTCAATATTAACTTCACCCAATAGGTGAATATAACGGACTTCCTTGTGTCCTGCTTGTTTCGGAAGGGCTTTCAGATAACCTTCCGAAGCAAGTTTCTCAAGCTGTTCATTGACTTCGTTTAATGAGTCAAATTCATATAACCTTCCTGAATTTGAGTTGATTTCGCCAGCTGTCATCGGCCCGCGAAGAAGTAATAAACAGATAATTGTTACTTCGGAGGGCACCAGTGGAAACTGGATGGCAAAATTGTGTTTGTATTTCGTCACTCTGGATCCGCCACCGACGACTGTGGAGATTAACCCTCTTTTCTTGAGAATATCCAAGGTGGTGACAATATCTTCTTCGGTAAATTGGACGACAGGTTTACGTGAAGTTTTCTGATTACAAGCCGCCAGTAAGCTATTGACAGTCATTGGATAATACTCAGGGGTTACCTTTGCTTTTTCAATTAACGAGCCAAGTACACGTTGCTCCATTGCAGATAATTGGGGTAAATTCGTCGATTCCATGTATTCTCTTAACAAAAATGTATGATCATGTATAAGTCTATGCAAGATTTTAAGTCGTATCCATACCAGGACGAGCTCTTACCCAAAGATGGCCTTTTTCCAATACAACTCCAAAAGATTGGCGGGATATTATTTGATAATTTGCGCGTAAATCCCTGCCGATGCAGGTCTGACGGATCCCGTCAGCCGGCGTAAGCATTCCTATAGTTTTCTTATCTTCGCATGAAATAAAAATAGTTAACGTGCTCAAGATTGCTTTTCGTTCAGAATTTGTTCACCCAGTTAGGGAGGGGCACCGATTTCCGATGCTGAAATACGAGCTGATCCCCTTGCAGTTGAAATATCAGGGACTGGCCGTTGAAGAGAATTTTTTCAGTCCGGCACTGGCCAGTTTCGAAACCTGCTGCTTGGTACATGATCCTGATTATGTCAGGAGCCTTTTTGATCTGACGCTGGACGCCAAGATGGTGCGCCGCATCGGGTTCCCTTTAAGTCAGAGCCTAATAGATAGAGAGCGTTATATTCTGGACGGAACTATTCAAGCTGCCCGATATGCAATCGAATATGGGGTCGCTTTTTCGGTCGCTGGCGGAACGCACCACGCCGGATATGATTTCGGTGAGGGGTTCTGTTTAATGAACGACCAGGCTACAGCTGCAGGATATCTGCTGCAGCACAAGCTGGCTACGCGTATCCTGATTATCGATCTGGATGTGCATCAGGGGAATGGCACCGCGGATATCTTTGCCGGCCGACAGGAGGTTTACACTTTTTCCATGCATGGGGAGAAAAATTATCCCTTTATTAAGCAAAAGTCACATCTGGATATCGGACTTGCCGAAACTGTTACCGACGTGGAGTATCTCCGGATCCTGGACGACAATCTTACCGCTTTATTCTTGGATTTTGCGCCGGATTTTGTATTTTATCAAGCCGGAGTCGATATCCTCGCCACCGATAAGCTGGGTAGACTGAATTTGAAACCAGAGACCTGTAGCCGTCGGGACGAATTGGTGTTGGGTACGTGCCAACGGTTTGGTATTCCTGTTCAGGTCAGCATGGGAGGAGGGTATTCCCCGCAGATCAAAGACATCGTGGACGCCCACTGTCAGACATTTAACATCGCAATAAACTTGTACAATTTATAAAATAGAAATATGTTTTTTCACCAGGACGCAACGTTTGAAGCTTTATCCATACACAGGGTAGGTAACAAAGCACACGATGAATTTTACATTCTGTCGGATGCTCCCGTATCGCTTGAGGGCGATGAAATATTGCCCGGTCTGCTCATACAGTACTTTATGAGCCCTTTTGCAAAGGTCAATGAGGTATACCGCTTATATCACCCCAATGGCGAGCTGGAACTGAATGAGGTCTTTTATTTTGTTCGTCAGTACTTTAATCAACTGCTTCCGTTTCATGATTTGTCCCAGCAGATTTCCAAACATCTCTATGAAGTCTCCAATCATCCTAAAATTAAAGCCGGAGAGGTATATGTGGTTGCCTTGAAGAATATACAGATAGAAGGTGAAGAACATGATGCAATCGGGATATTTAAGTCCGAAAACAAAGAAACTTACCTGAAGGTATATCCGGAGCAGGGCGCTTTTATGCTTGAGTACGAACAGGAGGCTATCAATATCAATAAGCTGGACAAAGGCTGTATTATCATCAATGCAGAGGAGGAGGAGGGGTACAAGGTTCTTGTGCTTGACCAGACCAACAGACAGCAGGAAGCGGTGTATTGGAAGGACGAGTTCCTGCAGCTACGTGTACGCAACGATAATTTTAACCAGACCGGCAATTACCTGAAAGTCTATAAAAATTTCGTTGAGGAGAAGCTGGACGAAACCTTCGAACTTGAAAAAGCTGACAAAATTGATCTGATGAATAAATCGATGAATTATTTCAAGGAAAAGGAAACCTTTGTTCAGGAGGAATTTGAGGAAGAAGTATTGGGTAATCCACAGGCAATCGCCTTGTTTCAGGATTTTAGGTCTGGTTTTGAAGATGAATTTGAATCGCCTTTTCAGGCTAGCTTCGAAATTGCTGACAAAGCGGTCAAAAAGATGGAAGCCTCCTATAAATCCGTGCTGAAACTGGATAAAAATTTCCATATTTATGTGCACGGAAAACGCGAATATCTCGAAAAAGGATTTGATGAAGAGAAAGGGATGAACTACTACAAGTTATATTTCGAAAATGAAGCTTGATGAGCTATGGCAAAGTGCAATAAAATAGCAGGGATCGTATGTGTATTATTACTAATGCTGATAGGCCTGTTGTCACTGATCCAGCGCGATAGCTCCTGGATCGAGCTCAATTTCGCCCGCTATTTTTACCGGTACTACGGGCATATTCCCAAGTATTTCCTTGGGTATATTCCATTTAGTATGGGGGATCTCCTCTATGCTGCTGTGTTTGTCGTGCTGAGTTACTTCACAGTCCGAATGCTCCGAAATTTATGGTTGAGACAATGGCCGGATGCCGTGCTCGCGTTTTTTTCTGTCGTTAATTTATTGCTGGGCCTATATGCATTCTTTTATCTGTCTTGGGGACTTAACTACTACCGAAGGCCTATCAGCGTAAATGCATCCTTGCAGGTAGACAGTTTAAAGCTGGCAGATTATCTCGTCGTGCTCGATGAATATCTGGATAGCACAAACATGCTTAGACAGCAGGTCAGTCCTGCGAAATGGGAAAATCAGAGGACCAGAATACAAAAGGACCTGACCGAATGGGTCAAAAATGATACAACCTTTGCATCTTTTTTATCGGTCAGCCAAGTGCATGCCAAATCGCCTTTGAATAGTACCCTGGTTTCGTATTTTGGTGTCTCTGGATATTTTAATCCGTTTACGCATGAAGCACAGGTCAATTATGCCATGCCGGTACTATCTTTCCCCTTTACTTTTGTGCATGAACTTGCGCACCAGCAGGGGGTCGGGTTCGAAGATGAAGCAAACTTTATCGCGTTTGTACGGCTGCAGCATCATCCGCAGGCTTTTTACCGTTATTCCGCTTACCTGCAAACAACTTTATATATGCTCCGGGAATTGGGAGCGATGTACCCCGTACTTGCGAAAGAGTATCAGCGGCGATTAAGTGAGCCAGTCCGGGGAGACATCGAAGCGGAACGCCTTTTTTGGATTCATTATACAGGGTGGTTCAACAACCTTATGGGAATCTTTTACAACCAATACCTAACCCATAATAATCAAAAAGAGGGCTTGGCGAGATACGATCGCATGACCAGGCTGGTACTCGCATATGCGCTCAAGGAAAGAGGATGCCGTTGACCGTATAAAAAGAACGCTGCACCAACTTTCCAGTCCTGTGCAGCGTTTTATTAATTATCTGTGTGTGTCGAAATCAGCTCAAAAGAACCCTCATTACCCGCACTGCCAGAGTAGATCTGACCCTGTGGCAATCCTCTCAGTCCTGTCGGAGCTGTTTTGATGCGATCGTAAATATTTCTTAAATCGGTGTTCGCATTGACGGCTCTTCCTCCAGCGACAACATCAGCGTAAATATAATTTGTAGCTTTTTTATCTGTCGTTTGCGGCTTCAGGCTGCCTTCCATTAATGTTATCTTGACTTTTCCGCCATTCCCGTTTGGGAAAGTCTTGGTACCATTGAAAGCATCATCCCCTTTAGCAATAATATATAAAGAGCCCAGTTTCTGGAAATTAGCTTTTATGTCAAAATTACTGCCGTTGTTTTTACCGTCAGAGCCATATAGTGTGGCTTTGTCACCAATTTCTGCATAATCGACGATGAGCTTTACATCTTTCTTTCCGTAAAATGACAACGTCGCCTTATCCTTCATAATCAGTGTGTCGATATGGATGATTGCAGTGGAATCCCTGCTGTCAATATTTTTTTTGGCTTTTTTTCCGATTTCGAGCTTGGAAAAATGCTGTGTTTCCTGTGCTTTACATACAAAAGTAAAGGAGACAAGAAAAAGAAAACCTAAAACAAAGTTCAGTTTCATAACTATGTTCTTATTTGTAACTATTTAATACTTTGACAATTGAGGTGCCAAAGGGTTTAATTATTGACTAAATATTTTACAATTAATTTCGCAGCCCGTTCTGAAGCTCCCGGTGAACCTAGTTTCTCAGCGAGGATATCGTAGTTTTCCATGACACTTGCGCGGTGCGCTTTATTGTTGATCAGTTCTCCTAGCTCATGTGCAATGTCAAAAGCCGTGCAGTCCTCCTGTATAAGTTCTCGGACGGACAAAAAGTTATTGATCAGATTGACCAGAGAGATGAATTTGACTTTAATAACGAGTTTAGCTATACGTACTGAAAGTGCATTTGCTTTATATACCACTACTTGGGGCACTTTCAATATCCCGGTTTCTAGCGTGGCCGTACCACTGGTTACTACTGCGGCCTCAGCGTTGTTGAGAATATCATACGTTTGGTTGAAAACCACAGGAATATCGATTCCTCTTAAAAATTGCTTATAATAAGCTTCCTCGAAATTTGGTGCACCAGCGATTACAAACTGGTGGACGGGAAAGAAGTAAGGCAGCTCGGCCATAATGGGTAGCAGCCTGGAAATCTCCATTTCACGGCTGCCGGGCAATAGGGCAATGATTGGCTTGTCTCCAAAGCCATTCAGTTGCCTAAAAGCAGGATTGAAGCGATAGCTGGCTACGGCATCAAAGAGCGGATTACCAATATAATCCACGTGCATACGCCACTTATTATAGAAATCCACTTCGAAGGGTAATATGCAGAACATGTGATCGACCACCCTCTTGATTTTTTTTACACGGCTTTGGTTCCACGCCCAAACTTTCGGAGAAATATAATAACAGGTCTTGATACCATGTTTTTTCGCAAAGTCCGCAATCTTCAGATTGAAGCCCGGAAAGTCGATCAATATAACCGTGTCAGGCTTTTCCTGCAGCAGATCGTTTTTGACCCTTTTGAGGTTTTTCGCGATTTTGCCAAGATTTTTCAATACTTCAACAAAACCCATAAAAGCCATTTCGGCGGTGTGTATCAATGCTTTTTCGCCGCTTGCTTCCTGCATCAAGTCGCCGCCAACAATGCGAAATGTGGCGTGCGGATCTTCAGCCTTCAACGCTTTGATTAAGTTGGCACCATGAAGGTCACCTGAAGTTTCGCCAGCAATAAGATAGTATTTCATATGTAAGTGGGTTTTTTGTTCAACATCTTCAGGCCCTAACAGTTTATCTGTGTCCCAGCGCACGGACGTTCAGCGGAATGATGTTTTGAACAGTTAAAGATAATATTATCTAATGATATGATGAAATTGATGTCGTTATTCCATATCTTTATTAAAGATGTTTAACTTTGGAAGAAAATATCGTGAGTATAAAAGCTAAATAGTATTTTTGTCCTATGCAACGATTATGGTCTTTAATAAGAAATAAGTATTTGATAGCCACGTTGGCCTTTTTGGTCTGGATGTTGTTCTTTGACCGGAATGATTTTGCCACGCAATACAGCTATCAAAAGCAAAAATCGAATCTAGAAAGTGAGCGATCCTTTTATTTAAAGGAAAACGCAGCTATTATTAAAACCATTAATGATATCCGGTCAAATCCTCAGGAAGTGCAACGTATTGCCCGTGAGAAATACAAAATGAAAAAAGACAATGAGGATATTTACGTGGTTTCGAAAGTGCCAGCTAAGGAAACGCCATGATACTCCTTGTAATCGATTAGCAAAAAATGTACGACGTATAAATAGAAAGACCATCCTCATATCGGGATGGTCTTTTAGTATATAGAAAATGGGATCTTTAATTCGCTCCTGGGGACACCACACCAATGTATAGCGGTGTTTTCTGATCGTTCGCCTTACCAATCAGAATTAATGTATAGTAGTGATTTTCCATCAATTTCACATCTTTTCGAGTAGCAATGCTTTTACCTGTTTTATCTTTGACCGTCAGCGTATAGGTACCGCTTTTTTGTGCGATGAATCCTTGATGGGCAGTTGCAGAAGTCTGCGTTTCTTTGGATCTATTGGACCATTCCGCTGGTGATGCTTGGTCACCTATTTGCAGGGTTACCTGATCAGTGCCTTCCGCAAGGTTGAAGAATCGTACGCCTGACTCGGTATTTTTTATATCTTTATTGACACGGTCTGTCGTGATTACCTGAGCTGGTTTTTCTTTGTTTCCGTACACAAATGACGTGTACAGCGTGCTGTCCTTGATCGTTATTGTCGTATCCAGCAAAACGTTGTTATATTCCGATGAAATGGAGATTCTTCGTGTTCCGGTAAATAGGAATACTTGGTTGTAACTTTTGAAATTTAAGGGATAGTAAGGTTGTTGAATATACCCCCCATCTGCATAATAGATTACCGCGTTGGCATCACTATAGCCATTCACCATGGTGAATACGCCAGTTGGAATGTACTGATCATTATCATCATCTTTCAGACAGCTGGATAGCAGGAATGTTGCGACTGCGATTGCAATAAAATTAAATAATCTATAGTTTTTCATAATCGTGTAATATTAAACTTTTGTTAATCGATGAACACATTGCGTTTGTGTTGTCTATTATACGGAGGTAAGTAACACTTTGCTACAACAAAATGCAAAAATAATAAAATTGTGCCAACCAGATTCGGCTTCGTATATATCGGAGCGTGTCGCTATCCACTCGTAGCCTATCGAACTGCGTTACAGACTGTTCGTAGCCAAAAGCTTAAACTCTGTCTGGCCTGACTTCGGTGTTGCTTCGGGAAACCTTCGGGCGGCCTTCGAGATTGCTTTGGGACTGCTGCGGTACAGGTTTGGCATAACTCCGACTATCCTTTGACGTGGATTCGTCATTGTACCGAAGCGCTGCCAGCGAACGGTACAGGAAGTGCCGGAGGAGGGCCGATGATACTGCAGAGATGATACGGCGCTGTTCCGAATCGTTCCCCAACCGTTCTCGGATACTGTACGGGCTTTAAGGGACTTGGGGGGAGTTGAGGGGAGTTTAATGGGACCATGTTGATTGAAACGGTATTGTCGTGATTAGGGCACGGGCTTTGCTATTTAAAAAAATATGATAATTTTGAGTTATGAACAGCAGAATGAAAAAGATGGCCAAAGGACTGTTTGAGCAGTTTAGACATCGGAAGATAACCGAAACAGAATTGCTACAGGCCGAATCAAAGGCAAAAAATCTGGGAAGTTACGTGGGAGATTTTAAATTGCTGATTGCCATGTGCAAAGATGTACTCAGCGGTAAATATAAAATGAATAGCTGGAATTTGACCATTATTATTGGGACGATTCTATATGTGATCTCCCCTGTGGACGCTATTCCAGATTTTATTGCGGTTGGCGGCTGGCTTGATGATGTTGCGATTGTGGCTTATGCCATGCGAAAGCTTTCGGAAGAAATAGAGCGGTATAAGCTGCAAAAATTGGTTGCAAAACAGCAAAACTAAACCCTTAGCTTTGCATCAGCAGCAACTGCCACCGGGATCGCCTATTGCTGCTTCAAAGCCATGCAGAATAATATATTCAGAAACGAAAAGAGCTACTTAATAGTCCAATCAGTAGCTCTTTTTTAGTGTGATTTAATGTTTAAAATGTCTAACTCCTGTGGTAACCATCGCAATTCCCTTTTCGTTGGCCATATCGATGGACAATTGATCTTTGATGGAACCTCCGGGCTGCAATACCGCAGCGATACCTGCCTCAGAAGCGATTTCAACACAATCTGGGAAAGGGAAAAAAGCATCTGATGCCATAGAACAGCCTTTAAGGTCAAATCCAAAAGAAACAGCCTTTTCAATAGCTTGTTTAAGAGCATCAACACGGGATGTCTGTCCTACTCCCGAGGCTAGCAAAGTACCGTTTTTGGCAAAAACGATCGTATTGGATTTGGTGTGTTTGACAATTTTATTGGCAAAATATAGGTCCTCAAGTTGTTCAGCTGTAGGTTTGATTGTCGTTACGGCTACCATTTGTTCTGGGCCTTCTACTGTATGGTCTTTATCCTGCAAAATGACACCATTCAATAACGTTTTGAACTGCTGTGCCGGTAACTTGACATCTTTACGGACGAGGATTATTCTGTTTTTCTTTGCAGTCAGTATAGCAATCGCTTCGTCTGTGTAAGATGGTGCGATCAATACTTCAAAAAATAATTTATTGATTTCTTCTGCTGTCTCTTTGTCCACCTGTCCGTTGGTAATAAGGACGCCACCAAATGCGGACACCGGATCACAAGCCAAAGCGTCTATCCAGGCCTGTTTAATTGTCGGCCGTGAGGCAACACCACAAGCATTAGTATGTTTCAAAATAGCGAAGGTAGGCGCTTCGAACTCATCGATCAAAGCTACTGCGGCATCTACGTCAACAAGATTATTGTAAGAGAGTTCTTTGCCATTTAATTTGTCAAACATTTTGTCCAGATCGCCAAAGAAGACCCCTTTCTGATGCGGGTTTTCGCCATATCTTAAGACCTGTGCCTTTTGCTCTGACTGTTTGAATACGTCTAGTGGATTGTCCTGATTAAAATAACTGAAAATTGCTGTGTCATAATGAGAGGAGGTGTTGAACGCCCGTTTTGCAAATTCTTTACGCTGTTCCAAAGAAGTAGTTCCATCTTGGCTTGCCAAAATATCTTCCAGTTCCTTATAATCATTTTTGGAAGAGATAATAACGACATCGTTGAAATTCTTTGCTGCAGCACGGATCAACGAAATACCTCCGATATCGATTTTTTCAATAATATCTTGTTCTGGTGCGCCTGAAGCTACGGTTTCTTCGAATGGATACAAATCCACAATAACCAGGTCGATTTCGGGTATCTCATATTGAGCTAGCTGCTGCTGATCTGACTCCAGCGGGCGACGTGCCAAGATTCCGCCGAATACTTTGGGATGCAGGGTCTTAACACGACCTCCTAAAATCGAAGGATAGCTTGTCAAGTCTTCGACAGGGACAACATTTATACCTAAATCTTTGATAAAGGTTTCTGTCCCACCAGTAGAATAGAATGTGACACCGTATTTGTTTAATAATTCAACTAAAGGAGCGAGGCCGTCTTTATAATAGACTGAAACCAAAGCATTTTTAATCTTTACAGGATGGTTCATTATGATGGATTTGTTTCGTGGCGCAAAGATAAGAATTTAAAACCTTGATGTCAATAAATCAGCGCTTTTAAATCCACAGGGCTTATCCTTAAAACAAGCCCTAGGGATTGCTGTTATGCCATATGGAGTTTCGATTTCAGTTCTTCCGATATCTGGTTCGTGATCTCCCAGATAGGCTCAGGCTCATCTGTGTTATTAAAGATGACTTGATCGCAGGAATCCTGATACGGCAATAAATATTCGTTATAGGAGGGAAGCACATGATTCACCCACTTATACATCACATCCTCTTCAAAATAACCGCGTTCAACCAGATCCCGGTGCAGGCGTCTTCGAAGGGCGATATCCTGATCGGCGCTTAAAAATATTTTGTGGTCAATCAGATCGTTGATCTCTGTATAATAAAAAATAAACAGTCCCTCAATAATCAGGATGGGGGCTGGCTTTATTTCCAGTATCTTAGGAGTGAGTGCGGGATTATTAAACGTATATTCCTCTTTATATATTGTCTCACCGTCAAAGAGCGCTTTGATGTCTCTATAAAAGGCATCGCGGTCTATTGACGTTGGAATATCAAAATTGTAGAGTTTGTTCTCTTCTTGGGTCTTTGTATTTGCAGGAATATAATAATCGTCCTGGGAAATCAACGTCACCTGGTCTTTTTTGAAGTGCTTCAGAAAACTATTTAAGAAAAATGTTTTTCCCGAGCCACTGCTTCCGGCAATCCCGATGACATACGGTTTGTTATCCATTCTTATTTTGCTGTATGCGCTAGTTTAAGTATTTGAGTTAATTTTCTAAGGGTAGCCCATAAGCAATTTCTACCTGAAAACGTTTGTCCAGGGCCCCAATGCTTGCGGCTGCCGATTTGGATAACACGACGATGGCATTTTGGTTTTCGGCGTTATCGTTAAATTTTCCGACTACTTTAGCATACGTAACACTTTTGGTCATCGGATTGGTAATTTTCAGGATGGTACCCACGGGAGCGCTTTTGTGTAAAGCCAAGTTGCTTGTGCCCTGAGATGACAAACCTTCAATCCATACACCGATTCCGCGCTCTGACTTTTCGCGTATGCCATATCGGTTGGTGGTAATCTGATTTTCTTCTTTATCATCTTCACCGGTAGAATCTGGTGTGACCACCTCTATTCCTTTGGGTTCCACGAGTTTGGGTCTTTCGGGTGGCAACGGTTCGTTTGGAATCATCAATTTCATTCCGCCGCTGATAATATTATTCTTGAGATTGTTGGCTTTTTTGATGTCCTCCACGCTGATGCTAAATCTCTTGGAAATAGCATAAAGCGTTTCCTTCTCACCGACAATATATTCTGTAAAACCCTGCTGCGGATTACGCGGATTAAGGGGGATATTGTCCATTGGAGATTTGCTACGGGCGGGAGCTGGCTTTCGTCCTGTCGGTACTTTGACAATCTGGCCAATGCTCAATGTACCGTTACCGTTGATCTTTGTGAGCTGGCTGACGGTAGTCCTGTACCTTTTGCTCAACTGGTAATAATTGTCGCCTTTTTCTATTTTAAACAGGACGTACTCTTCACCATTGATGACGTCAGTTCCAATGGAATCGGGTGCCGCTGTCAAAGATGGAAACCTGAAATTTTTCGCTTCAAGATGTTGAAAAGCGAGCATAGTCATCGATAGCATAGCTATCTTTTTATATGTATTTAATTCGAATAAAACTTTCATATATTTTGCAATTATACTAAATACGAAACAAACTCCCGTTTATTGTCTGTCAAAAGGAATATTTGTTTGCCTACCATAAAATAGATACTGAAAAATTTTAAAGATAGCTGTGATACGACAACTGCGGACTCAAGCAGCTCATCTTTTGTGGACCGTACTATCCGGATCTGAAAGTGATTGTTATTAGTTTTTTCATAGAAAGCCCAAATAAAATAATCATTCAATACATTTATCCAGACTTCATCATCCATGGTGAAATCTGCTAAAAATTGAGGTATTTTACCGTTGTAGATTACAGGATAGACTATAGATGAGTCAAATGGTTTAACGCTGCGGTCGTTTTTTGCTTCCATGGTCATCGTATTCAGGTTCAAAAACTGTTGCAGACCATCTTCAATCATTTTGGGCCGGAGAATAATCCTTTGGTCGGCCATGCCAAGAAAAATATAGTTAAACCAGGTTTCCTGCTGCGTCGGATCGTAACAATCGACGACCTGTATTCCGGCATCGGAAGGTGAATGGCTAGAGATCTTTTTTAATACTAGTTTTTGGCATTGGATTCCAGCGAGTACCCATTCTTTGCTGATACCTCGGAAGTCCCGAAGTACCTGATCCCCCTCAAAGGTAATGACGTTAAAATATGGAAACGTATCATCGGGGTTTCGCGTCTCTATAGCGATCAATCTATGGGTAGCATCGACTTCAATCCGCCAGATGGGATAGGTAAACAGCGCATTGAATGCTTTTGAAATTATCTGATTCGCCATGTGAAATTCAACCAAGGCGACAAATTTACTAAAAGCTTTTAGAATAATGCCGCTAAAAAAACAGATTTAAAGAAAAACGCCCAGACATGCTGGACGTTTTTCTTTAAATCTGTTTTAAAATTTCGAACCAATTGTCAGGACAATATTGGTACGTTGATTTTTGATATCTGCAGCAGGGCTGGCCGTATTCCAATAATCTTCGGCGATAAGATAAGGTTTTTCTTTGTAATTGACTGCATTATAAGCGCCCGTCAGATCAATATACATCCCGCGGCCCAGTTTTGCGCCGATTCCCAGCGAAGCGGTATAGTTGGTGTAATCCGCATTTTTGTAAGGATTGCCGCTATAATTAAAACCAGCCCGTCCACTGAACACATTGTCAAACAGAATTTCGCCACCGATGCGCGCATTAAAAGCGCCTTGGTAGTTCTCTTTGATATTCTGATTCATAGCTGTTTCCAGCGCTTTATTGCTCGTTCCGGCGTCTCGGAAGCGCATAGCACCATAGTCAACCCATTCGACATCGGCGGTGAGCAATCCTCTGGAGAACAGCTGACTTGCACCCAAAGAAAGTCGGTAAGGCGTATTCATGTTATACTCAAGATAGCTATATCCAGCGTCATCACTGGTCCGATACTCCTTGAACGATGTATTTTCATTTTTATTAAAGTAACGGAATTCGGAGTTGCTGTAAGATTCATCGCGGATACTCATGAAGGTTGGTGTTTTGGCCGTGAATCCCATGCTAAACGTCGGTGTAAACTTGTAGATCATACCCAATTTGAAGTCTATTCCGGTACCGTCACTGGCTTGAACGTAATCGTCAAATAGCTCATAGTCCACGCCGAGCATTTTATATTTGTTGGTATTTTTAGGGTCTAAGAAGTCAGAGCTGGGGTTGACCTTTTTCAGCTGTTCAGCAGTCATCGTCTGTCCGTATTCGGTGTACCAGCTTGAATTGTCATAGGTAAAAGCCGTAAAACCAAGAGCGGCTCCCAGGTATAATTTATTGCTATAGTTTGCGCCAAAGGATAATACGGACTCGGACTTACTTCCTTTTTCCAGTATGGAGTTTACTTGGTCAAAACCCTGTTTACCATCATAAAGACCTCCGACAGAAATGGGTCTATACTGCCCTGCATTATTTGGATCCACGTCGAAAAGCAAGGAATTATTATATAATTCCTGCCCCCAGCCACGCATACCATCCGGACTGGATAAGCGATCGGAGTATGCGTTCGTGATTGAGCTCGTATTATTGACACCCCGATATTCGAGCAGGTTGTTGTATACATAATTCCGGTTATAAGCGATACCGACATTAAAATTCAGCCAGCCTTTGTCCAGGTTGCCCCCATTGCGGTAGGTGGGCAAGTGGAAAACGATCCCGGCATTGTCTAAGTTAAAATTATTTTTGCTGCTGTTCGAATTTTGACCGAAATATTCTGTTTTGTTTTTGTTATTTAGGTAGCGGCCAGTGACGGAAATGTCCGACTGGTTAAAGTATCCTAGGCCAGCGGGGTTACTGGTGATTGAACTAATATCGCCTCCCAATGCGGTCGATGCGTTTCCCATCGCCTTAAAACGAGCGGTACCGCCATTATCCCCTTGGGAAAATAAGAGTACATCTTTCGTATATTGTGCTTGAGCTGTTCCTGCTGCGCCCATTAAAAATGCAGTTCCAAAAAGTAATTTTCTGATTGTCATAAGCTAAAATATCGTCTTTAATAAGCAGTAGCACACATTGTCATGTATGCTACTGTAAGTCATTTTTGTTCTTAGCGTGTACGTCCGCCGCTTGACCTTGTACTGCCCCCACCGGAGAAACCGCCACTCGATCTGCTGCTGCCGCCACCGGAAAATCCGCCTGAGGAACGAGTTGGTCCAGCATCATAGCTTCTGGTTGGCGGCGTATAGGATGGCCGCGAAGTGGAGTTTGGATAACTCGAACGTGTCCTTGTCTCCATGGACCGGCTTGTTGGACGATAAGCATCGGAACCAGTACGGGTCCTTGAAGTTCCGATGGAGCTTCTTGTGCTTGGGTAAGCGCCATTGGATCTGTCATAGGTCCTGCTGCGGCTACCTTCGTTGTAACCTCTACTTATTGTACCATCTGATGTTCTTGTACGTGTGCTGCTTCTGTCATAAGAACCGCCACGTGTCACCGAACCGTTGGAGGTGCGGGTCCGTGCACCTGTTACTGAAGTAATACGTCCTCTGGAATCACGCGCTACACCAGTGCGGTCATAACTTCCTGAGGTACGGGTTCTTGCCGAGGTGGTGCGGACATTATAACTGTCTCTATAAGACGACCGGACAGATGCATATCTTGGTCTGGATACGCCCCAGTAGCTGCCGCCCCAATAGCCGTTGCCATACCAGCCAGAACCCCAGTAACCACCGTACCAGCCTCCCCAAGGTCTATAGCCGTACCAAGGTGATCCCCAACCAGCCCCCCAGCCCCAGCCAAAGCCAATGGACCAGGACGAGCCCCAGCCGGAATTCCATCCCCAGCCTAAACCAAAGGATGGCCCATAACCATACCAGCCTCCAAGACCATAGCCATACCAAGGGTCGAAGAATGGATCAAAGTATGTCATGCCCGGTGTCGCATAGTAGAAGCGGTTGATACGATTGGCATATTCAAGATCTTCGTACGAATCATCGTTATACTCCTGATCTGAATATTCATCATCATAATATCCGCTGCCAGCCTGGCCTCCCTGTTGATCCGCATCGGTATAATAGTAGTCTGGACTTTGGTAGACTTTCTGTCTAGCCTGTCCACTACTGCCATAGACATCGTCGCCATAGATTTGCCTACTTGTACCGCAGGAACCTAACATAAATGCTCCTGTCATGGCAAGTGCTCCGATAAATAATCTATTTTTTTTCATAATATCCTAAATCGTTATTTTCGATTATACAGCCTTATTTACTATCTTAGACGCAAATTTCTCAACGGGGTTTAATCGAAGTAATCAAAAATACAAATATTTTTTATTGAACGCTTTCCGTGATAGGAATACAGACGAGATTTAACGTAATAATGTTACAATATTTTATCAATTTTATATGAGTAAAGGAATTACAAGTCGTGCAGAAGACTATTCACAATGGTACAATGACCTTGTGATCAAAGCTGATCTGGCGGAATATTCAGCTGTACGGGGATGCATGGTGATCAAGCCATACGGGTACGCGATCTGGGAAAGAATGCAGGCAATCCTGGACAAGAGGTTTAAAGAGACAGGTCATAGCAACGCTTACTTCCCTTTATTCATTCCGAAATCCTTTTTTTCGAAGGAGGCTGCGCACGTGGAAGGTTTTGCTACCGAATGTGCTGTCGTAACACACTATCGGCTGAAAAACGATGGAAATGGAAAAATTGTCGTGGACGAAGAAGCGAAACTTGAAGAGGAGCTTATCGTACGTCCTACTTCTGAGACCATCATATGGAATACTTACCGTGGCTGGATCGAGTCGTACCGTGATCTGCCAATCTTGGTCAACCAATGGGCAAATGTGGTTCGTTGGGAAATGCGTACGCGTCTTTTCCTGCGCACGGCGGAGTTTTTATGGCAGGAAGGACACACTGCACACGCCACTAAGGAGGAAGCGATTGAGGAAACCGAACGCATGCTCGAGGTCTACGCCACATTTGCCGAGAACATTCTGGCTGTGCCTGTAGTCCGTGGGCGCAAAACCGAAAACGAGCGTTTTGCTGGTGCGCTGGATACCTATTGTATCGAAGCGCTGATGCAGGATGGTAAAGCCTTACAGGCCGGAACATCTCATTTTCTAGGCCAGAATTTTGCCAAGGCTTTTGATGTCAAATTTACATCCAGAGAAGGTAAACTCGAACATGTATGGGCGACTTCCTGGGGGGTCTCGACGCGTCTTATGGGAGCACTCATTATGGCCCATTCAGACGACCAGGGGCTGGTGCTGCCTCCAAAATTAGCACCAGTTCAGGTGGTCATCGTTCCGATCTTCAAAACAGAGGAGGAAAAAGCCCAGATCGATGTATTTGTACATCAGCTGACCGCCGAGCTAAAAGGAAAGGATGTTTCGGTGAAATACGATGACCGAGACACCCAGCGTCCGGGCTTTAAATTTGCGGAATGGGAACTCAAAGGAGTGCCGTTGCGGGTTGCCGTCGGAACCCGGGATATGCAGAATGGAACTGTTGAACTGGCGCGCCGTGATACACAGACCAAGGAAACTGTGGCTCAAGCGGGACTGGCTGCGACTATCGAACAGCTGTTGGAAACTATTCAGGAAAATATCTATCAAAAAGCACTGGATTACAGGGATGCCCACATTACGGAGGTGAATTCTTACGAAGAATTCAAGGAAGTACTGGAAAGCAAAGGCGGCTTTATTTCTTGCCATTGGGACGGTACTGTCGAAACTGAGAAGCGGGTGAAAGAAGAGACCAAGGCAACCATCCGCTGTATTCCTTTGGATGCGAAGGAAGAAGAAGGTATCTGTATTTTCACCGGAAAGCCTTCAAACAAACGGGTGTTGTTTGCGAAAGCATATTAATTATTTGTCTGGTATGCGGATACTCATTTTAGGTTGCGGGTGGCTGGCCTCAGCTTTTGCTATGGAGCAGCGGCTCCGTGGGCACGAAGTGTGGGCGAGCACGACGAACAAGGAAAAATACCATCGGCTCAAAAACGATGGTATTTTTTCGTTTATCGCCGACTTTGACCATTCTGACTTTAGGGATAGCGTAGCGATCCCACGAGAGTTTGATTTTGTGCTGAACAGTGTCCCTGCCAGTCAGAAAAATGATCTTGCCACTCTCCAGAACCGTTTTTTGAATATCCAGTCTTTTCTCAGCAACCTGCGGTGGAATAAACACGTGTTTTTAAGTTCAGTTGGGATTTATCCCGACCAGGACGGGTGGTTTGACGAAAAGTATAATGAAAGGAGCAAGCTCTCAGAGAAGCTGTTGGTGGCGGAAGAATTGATGCTGAATCTGTCACATACCTGTGTTTATCGCCTAGGAGGTTTATTTGGTCGGAACCGGATATTCGCCAGGTATTTTTCGGACCGAGTCTGTACAACAGCTGAGCAGGTGGCCAATTTCGTGCATCTGGAGGATGTGATCCGTCTGATCGATCTGGCTATGGTAAACGATCTCCAACATCCTGTCTATAATGTGGTCGCTCCCATGCACCCGGCCAAGAAGGAAGTAATCTTAGCTTCCGCTGGAAAGTACGGCTTCGAGCTGCCCGTGAAGTTTGAAACGGTGGCGGATTTCCAAAAAATGGTGAGTGGCGAATTGCTTAGCGGTGAACTCAATTACCGTTACATCTGGCCCGATCCTGTTGACTTTTAGTCCGAGCCGTTTTATCGGTTATTGTATGTCAAAATTAATTTTACGTTTTCGGGTTATAAATACTTAAATAATTTCATTATTTTAACGCCGGTTCTATGGTGGTAAACCGAAGTGACAGAACCTCGTACCTGACGGGATTGCAGCGGATGTGTGGATGATATTTCCTGATCTGGCATCATCGCGCCCATTTAGGCGTATCAAAATGGATACTTTAGCATATTATTATACACCATGACAAATGTAGAGCGACATCAATATATTTTAAAACAGTTAAAAGAAGTAGGTATTGTACAGGTGGTGGATCTCTGTGAAGAGCTGGGGGTATCCTCGGTGACCATCCGCAAAGACCTTACCCTGCTGGAGGAAAGCGGTTTGCTATTCCGTACCCACGGTGGGGCGACTCAGTACAATCCGTACACCACCGACAGGACGGTATTCGAGAAAGAAAAACTCCGTTCTGACGACAAAAATAGGATAGGGAAGAAGGCCGCCGAAATGATCGAGGAAAATGATTCTATCATTATTGCATCCGGAACGACGATGCAATCGCTAGCCAGGCAAATCATGCCCAAGGGTAATATTACTGTCGTCACTTCTGCCCTAAATGTTGCCATGGAGCTTATTAAGTATCCCTCCGTTGAGATCATGCAGATGGGCGGGACGCTTCGCAAAACATCGACTTCGGTAACAGGTAAGTATGCTGAAAACCTATTGCAGGATTTTTACTGTAGTAAATTGTTTCTAGGAGTGGACGGTATTGATCTGGACTATGGTGTATCCACTTCGAGTGCACAGGAAGCACAATTGAACCGTATTATGATCGATACTGCGCAAAAAGTGGTGGTGCTGGCTGATTCTTCTAAGTTCGGACGTCGCAGTTTTGGCCGGATATGCGGTTTTGATAAGATCGACGTGCTAATAACCGATGATAAAGTAAGTGCAGGCTTTGTGGAATCACTGGAAAAAGCAGGTGTGAGTGTTATTGTCGTTTAATGGGTAAATAGGTGTCCTGATACTGACAAAAACAAGGGCGTCCAATCTTTTTTGGACGCCCTTGATATTTATTTAACGTATGGCCGGTTCCTGCTGACTCAGGCAATGAAAGCTGCCGAGGCCCCAGATGATATCGACAGAGTTAATGCCGACGACTTTTCGTGTAGGGAAGCACTTCTGGATGATATCCAAAGCGCGCTGATCATTGCGGTCATTGAAGGTCGGTACCACAACGACTTCGTTGGCAATATAAAAGTTGGCATAAGAAGCGGGAAGCCGGGTGTCTTCATAGATCACAGGCGACGGCATGGGCAGTTCAACAATGTTGAGCGGATTCCCATTCAACAATGTGAAAGAACGGAGGGTCTGCAGGTTTTCCTGAAGTATGGCATAGTTCTCGTCTTCAGGATTTTCTTCGACCACGGTCAAAACGGTATGCTCATCCACAAAACGGGTAATATCGTCGATATGGCCGTCAGTATCGTCGCCTACAATACCGTCGCCAAGCCAAAGAACCTGCTCCTGTCCATAAAACTCTTTTAAGTAAGTTTCGATCTGTTCTTTGTTTAGCTGAGGATTGCGATTTTTGTTGAGCAGACAGGCAGTTGTTGTCATGATTGTCCCTGCACCGTTGAATTCGACGGAGCCGCCCTCCATGACAATATCGGGTGTAAACAGCGGGTAATTAAATGTTTGAGCAATACGCGTAGGGACCACGTCGTCCAGATCAAATGGGGGGTACTTTCCGCCCCAGGCATTATACCCCCAGTCGACAACCGCCTTC
Source organism: Sphingobacterium thalpophilum (assembly GCF_901482695.1). Taxonomy (NCBI): domain Bacteria; kingdom Pseudomonadati; phylum Bacteroidota; class Sphingobacteriia; order Sphingobacteriales; family Sphingobacteriaceae; genus Sphingobacterium; species Sphingobacterium thalpophilum. Next base: position 5,711,792 of record NZ_LR590484.1, on the reverse strand, counting down.
TGTTGGGTGCTGTCATTGACGAGGAAAGCAGGTCCATGATCGCGGCACCAGGCATCGTTGGTCGGATTAAAATAGAACTCGATATTGGAGAAGTCTGACGTGACTTGCTGCAATGCGGCCAAAGCAAAGCTTTTCATTTCCTCATCGGCCACGTTAATTCGAACTTTCTGTCCTGCGGCCACTACCTTGATGAATTCGCAATAAGGATGATATATGGTTTCGATTTTTCCGGGCCACGATTCCTCTTTATGTGGCCAGCTCAACCACAGGGCTTCCTGTTTTGCCCATTCGGGAGGAAAGGAAAAACCCTGTTTCTTGGGCGAGTTGTCAAAGTATGCTTGTGTGAATGTATTTTCTTGTTCCATGCTAAAAAAGTAAAAGCCATTTTAATCCGTTCCTCCGGTTTAGAAGTACGCAAAAAAATGGCCTATATGATTTTATATTAATCCTCGTCGATAAAACGTTTGGTTATTGGCGAATAAGTCTCTATTCTGCGGTCTCGCAGGAAAGGCCAGTGCTTTCTGAAATAATCCGATTCGCTAAGGTCCAGTTCGACCACTTCCACTTCTTCTTTATCGTGTGAAGCAAGGTAAAGAATTCTGCCCTGTGCATTGGTGACAAAGCTTCCGCCCCAGAATTTCATGGCGCCGTTCTGCTCAAAGCCTACACGGTTGACAGATACTACGGGTACACCATTCGCCACTGCATGCGAACGTTGTATCGTCTGCCATGCATTGTATTGATCTTGGTTTGTATCCTCGTCCTGGTCTGTTGCCCAGCCGATCGCAGTAGGGTAAAAGAGGATTTCTGCACCCATCAGCGCTGTTATTCTGGAGGCTTCGGGGTACCATTGGTCCCAGCAGATCAACACACCGATCCGGCCAAATTTTGTTTTGAAAACTTTATATCCCAGATCGCCGGGGGTGAAATAGAATTTTTCGTAAAATGCGGGATCATCAGGGATGTGCATTTTACGGTATTTTCCTAAGTAGGAGCCATCGGCATCCAATACAGCTGTGGTGTTATGGTAGAGGCCTTCAGCTCTTTTTTCAAATAATGAAGCGATGATAACGACTCCTGTTTCTTTTGCCACAGCGGAAAGCGCATCTGTCGATGGTCCGGGGATAGATTCAGCTAGTGCGAAATTGTCATAATCTTCGACATCGCAGAAATATAAAGAGGTAAAGAGTTCTTGCAGGCATACAATTTGTGCGCCCTTTGCAGCGGCTTCTTTTACTTTGGTGATCGCTTTTTCGAGATTATCCTGTTTGTTTGCGGTACAGCTCATCTGTACGACTCCAACGTTTACTTTGCTCATTCCTTCATGCTTATTTAATTCAAGCACAAAGATACTATTCTTAATTCAGATTTGGCAGATCGCAAAAGCAAAAAGAGCTCTTAGAGCTCTTTTCGTAATCTTGCCACAGGAATGTTGAGTGCTTCGCGGTATTTGGCCACGGTACGTCGGGCAATGTTATAGCCTTTTTCCTTGAGGATCTCAGTTAATTTTTCGTCTGCCAAAGGTTTGCGTTTATTTTCCTTGGCAATACATTCTTCCAATATTTTCTTGACCTCTTTGTTGGATACTTCCTCTCCAGAATCTGTTTGTATGGCCTCTGAGAAAAAGGACTTCAACAGGAATGTGCCGAATTCGGTCTGCACATATTTTGAATTTGCCACACGGGAGACGGTGGATATATCCATGTCAATTTTGTCGGCGATATCTTTTAATATCATCGGCTTTAATTTGCGGTCATCACCTGTCAGAAAATACTCATACTGATATTCCATGATTGCATTCATCGTTTTGAGCAGGGTCTGCTGCCGCTGCTTAATGGCATCTATGAACCATTTGGCCGAATCGAGTTTCTGTTTGACGAACTGCACAGCTTCTTTCATTTTTTTGTCCTTTTGATCAGACTTTTCATAATGTTCAAACATGTGCTGGTAATCACGGCTGATTCGAAGCTCGGGTGCATTACGTCCGTTGAGTGTCAAATGCAGTGTGCCGTCGTTGTTGCTGATATGGAAATCGGGGATGATGTGGAGCTGTTTGCCCGCTACCGCGCCAGAATCTCCGGGTTTGGGGTTTAGTTTTAGTATTTCATTGACGACGTTTTTTAAATCTTCGGATGAAACACCCAGTGATTTTTCCAGCTTGTCGTAATGTTTTTTGGTAAATTCTTCCAGATAATCTGCGACAACCCTGATGGCCAGCTTGATGGTTGGGCTGTTAGGGTCCTTTTTCTGTAGCTGGATCAAAAGACATTCCTGCAGATCTCTGGCACCTATGCCGGCAGGTTCAAAGTCCTGTATGACCTTAAGCATCTCAAGTACCTCCTGTTCGTCGGTCATGACGTTTTGCCCGAAAGCCAGGTCGTCCACGAGGTTGATGATGGGGCGCCGGAGGTAGCCATCGTCATCGAGGCTGCCTATGATCTGCTGACCAATCAAAAAGTGTTTGTCATCGAGAGCCAGCAGATCCAGCTGTTCTTGAAGCTGTTCGTAAAAGGAATGCTGAATGGCAACGGGCATTTCCTTGCGGTCCTCGTCATCGTCGCCATAGTCATAGCCATTTCCGTAGTCTTTATAGTCATCTTCCTGGATGTAATCTTCCAGGCTGAGGTCATCCGAATCAAATCCTTCTTCGTTATCAAAGTTGTCATCAGGATCTTTGTCAGGATACTCTTCTATAGGGTCGGTCATATTAGTCAAGCTACCATCTTCCAAAGCGGGGTTTTCTTCTAATTCTTCTTTTATTCTGGCATCTAAAGAAACTGTGGGTACCTGCAGCAACTTGATAAACTGAATTTGCTGAGGTGACAGTTTTTGTAATAGCTTTTGTTGTAATGTCTGTTTTAACATGCTAATAGTTGACTAGTTTACATCTAAAATTAAGCAAATATCATTATTATTTTAGAATAAAATAGATAATAAATTAAAAGTAGGTATAATATTTGTGGAACCTGTCGACTTGCTTCCTTATGAAGAAAAAGCTGTTCCTCCTTTTTTTTACGCTTTCTGGCTGTCTTATATTGTTTCCGGATTTAATTATGTTCTGCCGTTTTTACGTTTGCAAAATCACAAAGAAATGCGTATTTTTTATTGTTAAAAAATGTAAATACGTGATTGGAGAGATTTATTTAGTTGTATATTTAGCCCCTGAAACATGTGAAGCAGCATATCGAGCGGCAGTAAAACCTTTTGTCGATCCGGTGTGTTGAATATAAGATAAATTTCCATTTATGTTCAGACGTATTAAGAATAGGGTCGTTCGTTACCTCGTTATTGCAATATATTTCGTAATCATCCTGATTTGTGCCATACAGCTTAACTTTCTGTGGCTTTTTGGCTACTCGCCAACGAAAAAGGATATCATTATGCCCAGCGTTAATATCTCGACTGAGCTCTATACGGCTGACAGTGTTCTGATAGGCCGCTATTTTGATGAGGACAGAAATCCAATCCCTTTTGACAGTATTCCAAAAACAGTGATCAATGCACTGATTGCTACGGAAGACGTACGTTTCTATAGCCACAATGGGGTCGATTTTCTAGGTTTGGGTTCAGGAATAGTCTCGACATTGAAAGGGGATAAACGAGGGGCGAGCACGATTACACAACAACTGGCGAAGAATCTGTACCGCACCCGATACAATAAATCCGGTGGGCTGCTGACGCGGTTGCCCGGCGCAGGACTGGTGATTACGAAATTCAAGGAATGGATGACAGCCTATAAACTGGAGCAGCGATACACAAAAAATCAGATATTGGAAATGTATCTGAATACAGTGTCTTTTAGTAACAATGCTTACGGTATAGAGACGGCCGCAAAACGTTACTTTTCGAAAAGGGCTATTCAGCTGGACCAGAATGAAGCTGCGGTATTGATCGGCATGCTGAAGGGAACCACACTCTATAACCCGATCCGTAATCCTGAAAAAGCGTTTGATCGCAAAAATACAGTTTTGGGTCAGCTTTATAAGGCCAATTTCCTGAAAAAGGCAGAATACGAAAATTTGATCAAAGAGAAAATTGTACTGCATACCAATAATCAAGAAATTAATGCCGGGGGCGATTCTTACTTGCGGACCGCTGTCGCCAAATGGCTGGAGAAATGGTCGGAGGAGAATAACTACGATATCTATACTGATGGTTTGAAGATCTATACTACCATTAATTCAAAACTTCAAAGACATGCGGAAGCGGCTGTTGCAAAACAAATGGCGGAGTTACAGCAGCGTTTGAACAACACCTGGTCGGGGCAGGAGCCTTGGCGTGACCTTTCGGGCAAGGTAATTCCAAACTTTTTGGACAATCTGGCCAAAAAGACACCTTATTATGCGTATTTAACCAGAAAATATCCAAATAATCCGGACAGCATCAATTTCTTCTTGAACAAAAAGAAAAAAATGGAGGTCTATAACTGGAAAGACGGTGGAAAGATCGAAAAAGAAATGTCTACAATGGACTCTTTGAAATATTATGCGATGATGCTCAATGCAGGCATGATGTCAATGGATCCCTATTCCGGCGAAATTAAAGCCTGGGTGGGGGGGATCAACCATGAATATTTCAAATATGACCACGTTATGCAGGCTAAGCGGCAGGCAGGCTCGACATTCAAGCCTTTTGTATATCTGGCAGCATTGGAATCGGGAATGTCACCATGTGATAAAATTACGGACAAGCCGGTCACCATCAAGATTGATAAGGGAGATTCCATAGAAGTATGGGAGCCTAAAAATGCAGACTGGAGTTTTTCCTACCGGGAAATGACTCTGCGGCATGCCATGGCACGTTCTATTAACTCAGTGACCGTGCAGTTAACGGAAAAGGTGACGCCGGCTAAAGTTGTCGACGCGGCGCAGCGCTGCGGTATTACGAGCAAACTGAACCCCGTGGCGTCGGTTGGTCTGGGGCCAAACGATGTTTCGGTATTTGAAATGGTGAATGGTTATGCAACAATGATGAATCATGGGGAGCGTTTGACACCGGTTCTCGTTTCAAAAATCGAGGATCATGACGGTAATGTAATCGCCACATTTCAGGCAGAGCGCAAACAGGTTGTTAATAAGCAGGATGCCTGGCTGATGACTTATATGCTCAGAGGCGGAATGGAAGAACCGCGGGGCACGTCCCAAGGGTTGTGGGAGTGGGATCTCTTTGATAAGGAAAATGAAATCGGTGGTAAAACGGGTACGTCGTCAGAATATGTGGATGGCTGGTATATGGGGGTGACCAAAGATCTGGTCACTGGTATATGGGTTGGCTGTGACGAGCGCAGCATTCACTTTAAGAATTCGCATACTGGGGAGGGTTCACGTACCGCTCTGCCTATTTTCGGTGTGTTTTTGGAGTCGGTTTATAAAGATAAGCAACTCGGTTATGTACAAGGGAAATTTCCGGCCCCAACTGTGGATATCACCAAACCTTATAAGTGTGAGACACCGCGTTATAGTGATCCTGAGCCGGAGCAGAGCGACTCGACCAATACGGATGAACAGGTTGATGAAGGTTTTATAGGACCAGAAGAAGAAGGTGCAGAAGAGCAGGCAGCTGGACAGCATAACAGCGGCGGAGATAACGGAGCTTCGGAAAGTACGGATCAGCAGGGTGGTCATTCCGCAGATACCGGAACACATCTGCCATCTAGGGAAAATATGGGTCCACAGGGGGTGTAAAACGGGATACACGAATATATAAGGCTGCCTGCCGAACGCAGGCGGCTTTTTTCGTTTTCAGGCAGGTTTATCAACTAAGCTAGGTGGTATTAAGCTGCGTAATGTGAGGTGCTTTTCGGGTATCCTTGCTGCGGCTGCTGAAACAGATTGTTCCAGTTCGGATTGTGTTTACGGATGATTCTTTCGATCTGCATTCTGGTAAATCGCTGCAGTTCCTGTATTTTTTTTCGGGCTGCTCCCAAGCTGGGAAATGTTTCACAGTAAATGATACGGGTTAAATCTGGGCCCTGCTGAAAAATAAAATTACTGGATTGCTGCAGCTCAATGGCTGTACGTATAATGTTGGATGTGAAGTCGATTTTGAAGTGATTTCTATTGTTATCAGTCAATATATATACAATAAAATTACCCATAATGCTAAATTATTTGGATGTTTAAAATTTATTTACTAATTTTATTGGCACAATATTACTAATAAAATTAGTTTTTGCAAAATATTTTTTGAAAAAATAATATGTCAAATATTTCGTCCAACCTGAAATTCCTTAGAAAAGGAAAGAAACTTACTCAGCAGCAATTTGCTGATATAATGGAAATTAAAAGAGCTTCTGTCGGCGCTTATGAAGAGGATAGAGCTGAGCCAAAATATGAATTACTAAAAAAAATAGCTGAATTTTATGGTTTGACCATGGATGAGCTGGCGAACGATGTAATTGATGAGAAGTGGAAACCGGTGCCCAAAAGTAACGCTTCCAATTTAAGGGTGCTCAGTGTGACTGTAGACGCGGACAACCGTGAGAATATCGAACTGGTGCCTGTTAAAGCGAGTGCGGGCTATTTAAACGGTTATGGTGATCCGGAATACGTGGCAGAGCTGCCTAAGTTTTCGTTGCCTATGTTTGGGCAAGGCACTTTCCGGGCCTTTGAAATAAAAGGGGATTCCATGCTTCCGCTTCCATCCGGCTCGATTATCGTTGCTGAATACGTGGAGAACTGGCATGACATCAAGCCCGGGCAGACCTATGTTGTTGTGTCGAAAGAAGAAGGTGTGGTGTACAAGCGTATTGCTTACAAATTCAAAGAGGATAAGGGGCTGAAACTCGTGTCGGACAACAAAACTTACGAGCCCTATTGGGTGGAGACTTCCGATATTCTGGAGGTCTGGAAAGCTAAGGCATTTATCAGTACGCAGCTGCCGGAGCCGACGCCGGAGCCGACAATGGAGACGCTCACCAGTATGATGGCCCAGATGCAAAAAACAATTAATGCGGTGGTCGACAATTCGAAGTAATTGTCAAATTACGTTGTGGAATTTGCTAGGTATTTGTTTTTTATTTTATAAAGTACTATATTTGCATAATCTGAAAGGAAGGGGGCTTATATTGCCCCCTTTTTTTAATACAATTAATTTTAGCGTTTCTAGCAAGCAGAACAATGCAAGATGTAGAAAAACGAGTTGTCGAACTCATACAAGAAAAGATAGCAGATCGCGAGGATTTGTTTATTGTCAGTGTGAAAATGCATCCAAATAAGATTTTGGAAATTCTTTTGGATGGGGATAATGGGGTGAATATTGATGACTGTGCACAGGTAAGCCGCCACGTAGGGTACCATTTGGAAGAGGAAAATGTCGTTGATAATGCCTATCGTCTGGAGGTTTCATCACCGGGAATAGATGCAAATTTTGTGAATTTGCGACAGTACCAGAAAAATATAGGCCGTACGGTTCAGGTCAAGCTAAATGACAATACAAAAGTTGAGGGTAAATTGACTGCCGTGGATGATACTAAAATTAACGTTCTTCAAAAAATTAAAGAAAAAGGCAAAAAAGTACAAGAGGTGGAGAAAGAGCTTCCTTTTGACCAGATAAAAGCAACAAAAGTGGTAATTTCATTTTAAAAGAATAATGAGCAACAGCAACATCAATCTGATAGACTCTTTTCAGGAGTTTAAAGAGTTTAAAAATATCGATAGACCTACAGTCATCACCGTATTGGAGGAGGTTTTTCGCAGTATGATCCGTCGTCGTTTCGGTACGGATGAAAATGTGGACGTCATCGTGAATCCGGACAACGGAGATTTGGAAATCTGGAGAACGCGTGTCGTTGTGGAGGATGAATTTTCGGAAGATGATGATCTCGAGATTGAGCTGGCGGAAGCAAGAAAGCATGATGAGGATCTGGAAGTAGGCGATGATTTTATTGAACAGATTACATTAGAGAGTTTTGGACGCCGGGCTATTCTGGCAGCGCGCCAAACCTTGGTTTCCAAGATCCTTGAACTGGAGAAAGACGAGGTCTTTAAGAAATACAAAGACAGGGAGGGCGAATTAGTTATCGGTGAAGTCTATCAGATCTGGAAGAAAGAGATTCTTGTACTGGATGAGGATGGTAATGAGTTGATTTTACCGAAGTCGGAGCAGATTCCAGCTGATTATTTCAAAAAAGGGGATGGTATCCGTGCTGTCGTTCATAAAGTGGATATGATGAACAATAATCCGAAGATTATCATTTCACGTACAGCACCGGCGTTTTTGCAGCGCTTATTTGAGCTTGAAGTACCAGAGATTTTCGATGGATTGATTACGATTAAAAAAATTGTTCGTGAACCGGGGGAACGCGCAAAAGTTGCTGTGGAATCTTACGACGACCGTATTGATCCTGTGGGAGCATGTGTGGGTATGAAAGGCTCACGTATACATGGTATCGTTCGTGAACTGCGAAACGAGAATATTGATGTGATTAACTTCACCACAAATCATTCTTTGTATATTGCACGTGCCCTAAGTCCCGCGCGCATCAGTTCCATTAAGATAGATGAAGAGAATAAAACTGCGGCGGTCTATCTAAAATCGGATCAGGTTTCATTGGCTATTGGCCGTGGGGGACACAATATCAAGCTTGCGGGTAAGCTGACTGGTTACGAAATTGATGTTTACCGTGAAAATGATGAGTTCGATGAGGATGTGGACATTGAAGAGTTCAGCGACGAAATTGAAGGCTGGGTTATTGACGAATTGAAACGGGTAGGATTGGATTCTGCGAAGTCGGTTTTATCGTTGAGCGAGGAAGAGCTCGTGAGACGTACCGATCTGGAAGAGGATACCATTCGCGAGATCGTACGTATATTGCAAGCTGAATTTGAGTAAAATTCAGCTTGTCGATTTTTTTCAATCTAACAGACGGAATAAATTGTTTATGGATAGAAAAAATCATATTTTTGTAATTACATTAAAATAGTTTATATTATAGATGACTGAAGGAAAAGGAACAAACTTGCTTAAAGCAGCAAAGGAACTCAACATCGGGATACATACCGCCGTCGAATGTTTAGTGAAAAAAGGATATGATGTAGAAGCAAAACCTAACACTAAACTAAGCGGAGAGATGTATGGTGTGCTGTTAAAAGAGTTTCAGGGAGACAAATCACTGAAAGATGAAGCTAAACAGATCGTTATTGGCAAAATTCGTCGTGAGGAGTCGCCGTCCGCTTCTCCTAAAGAATCATCTAGAAATGACGATTTTGAAGAACATGAGGAGCCAAAGGAAATTTTGGTTAAGAATACTGTAGAGATTCCGTCTGCCAAGGACACTGCTCCAGCTAAACCAGTAGAGGAGCCTGTTCATCAAGGAGGAATGAAAGTGGTTGGCAAAATCGATCTTGACGCCCTAAACAGAGGTGGGAGCAGACATAAAAAAGAGGGGGCTTCAAATCAGGAACCTAACGTTGCCAAAGATACAGCAGCGGAGGCTAAGGCTGATGTAAAAGCAGAAGGAAGAGGTGCTGCCGCGGAAGCAAATAAAGAAGAACCACAGGTTGTCGAAAAGAAACCGGAAGCCGTTGTGCCAGAGGTTGAAACTTCAAAACCTGAAGTAGATAAAACTGAAGTAAAAGCAACTCCGGTTGTAGAGACTAAAACTGAACCTGTGAAGGTAGAAGACAAGAAAAAAGACGAAACAGCAGTTAAAGCTGTAGCAGCAGCTCCGACAGCGGAGCCTGAAAAAAAAGACGAAGATGATATCATTTCTGCCCGTGCAGAGAGATTAACTGGTCCCAAGGTAATCGGTAAAATCGAATTGCCCTCTGCAAGACCTTCTCATAAGCCAGTGGCTTCCTCTTCCAATGCTGGTAACAATAATGAAAAACGTAAGCGTAAGCGTACAAATCCAAATGGTCCAGTGAATCCGAATGCTGGACAAGGTGGTCACCAGAACCGCGGACCTCGTGATGGAAACGCTGGCCGTGATCAACAAAATAGAGGTGGCCATGCTGGAAATACAGGTAATGCTAATAACCGTCAGGGGCAAAATGCACCACATTCTGGAAGACCGGGCCAAGGAGGCAATAGTCAGCATCAAGGTAGGCCTGGACAGGGGGGAAGACCACAGCAGGGACGTTTTGACAACCGAGGAAAAGGAAGACCTGTTGAGAATAAGGAAGAACCTTCTGAAAAGGAAATCCAAGACCAGATCAAGGCAACACTTGCCCGTTTGAGCGGTGCCGGTAAATCTGGTAAGTTTGCGCAGCGTGCTAAGCTGAGACGTCAAAAACGTGATGACGTGGCGCAACATGCTGAAGAAGCTGCAATGGAACAGGAACTGATGGCAAAAGTTCTGCGGGTTACAGAATTTGTAACGGCCAACGAACTAGCTAACTTAATGGATGTGCCTGTTACGCAAATTATTGCAACTTGTATGAGTTTGGGTATGTTTGTGTCCATTAACCAACGTTTGGATGCGGAGACATTAGCCATCGTAGCAGATGAATTTGGTTATCAGGTAGAGTTTATTAAACCTGAGGACGAGGAAACTGCCGAACTGGAAGAACCAGATACAGAGGCGAATCTGATCCCTCGGGCACCTATCGTAACGGTGATGGGTCACGTGGACCACGGTAAGACATCTTTACTGGATTATATCCGTAAAGCAAACGTTACGTCGGGGGAAGCAGGAGGTATCACCCAGCACATTGGTGCATATGCTGTAAAATTAGATGATAATCGCAAGATTACATTTTTAGATACACCGGGCCACGAGGCCTTTACGGCGATGCGTGCACGTGGAGCTAAAGTGACGGATATCGTTATTATCGTCATTGCGGCTGACGATGCCGTCATGCCTCAGACCAAAGAGGCCATTAATCATGCTCAGGCAGCAGGTGTGCCTATTGTGTTTGCCTTTACCAAGGTGGACAAACCGGGCGCAAATGCTGATCGGATTCGCGAGCAACTTTCGGCCATGAACATTCTTGTTGAGGACTGGGGCGGTAAATTCCAGGCACAGGAGATTTCGGCTAAAACAGGTGAAAACGTAGATCTTCTACTCGAGAAAGTTCTTTTGGAGGCTGAAATGTTGGATCTGAAAGCTGACCCTAAGAAACGTGCTGTGGGTTCGGTCATCGAAGCTGCTTTGGACAAAGGACGGGGTATTGTGACGACGGTGCTCATTCAGGGCGGTACCTTACGTGTTGGTGATCCGATTTTGGCAGGTTCCCATTCGGGTAAAGTGAAAGCTTTGACCAATGAAAGAGGCGAACGTGTGAAAGAGGCTGGTCCATCAGTTCCGGTACAAATTTTAGGGATGTCCGGAGCGCCTACTGCTGGTGATAAACTCTATGTATTGGAGAGCGAGTCCGAAGCCCGTACAGTGGCCAACAAACGCCTTCAGCTACAGCGTGAGCAGGGAATGCGTGCTACGAAGCATATCACATTAGATGAGATCGGCCGTCGTTTGGCTATTGGTAACTTTAAGGAGCTTAATATCATCGTCAAAGGGGATGTGGATGGTTCCATTGAGGCCCTGTCAGATTCATTACTGAAATTGTCGACTGATGAAATCCAGGTTAACATTATCCATAAGTCTGTAGGTGCGATCTCTGAATCGGATGTATTATTGGCCTCCGCTTCTGATGCGATCATCATTGGTTTCCAGGTGCGACCAACGCAAAATGCACGTAAACTGGCAGAAAATGAGCAAATTGATGTGCGTTTATATTCTATCATTTACGATGCGATCGAAGAGATCAAATCTGCGATGGAGGGTATGTTGGCTCCGAAATACGAAGAAAAAATTGTGGCTGAGGTTGAAATCAGGGAGACCTTTAAAATTTCGAAAGTGGGTACCATTGCTGGATGTATGGTTCGCGAAGGTAAGATCAGTAGAAATAACGATATCCGTGTCATCAGAGACGGTGTGGTGATCCATACTGGTAAGCTGGCTTCCTTAAAACGTTTCAAAGATGATGTCAAAGAAGTTAGCCAAGGTTATGAATGTGGTCTAAATATTGATCGCTTCAATGATATTCAGGTCGGAGACATTGTGGAAGCTTACGAGCAAGTCGAAGTAAAACGTAAACTGTAATGTGCTTTCCGAATTCGGAAAGACAAGTGGATAGTTTATCTACGGACAGATTTACGACAAGAATAAAAAAGGCATTGATGAAAGTCAATGCCTTTTCTGTTTAGCGTTCATACAATTCGATCGGCAGCTCGTCCGGATCGGAAAAGAAGGTAAACTTTTTGTTGGTCAGTGGATCAACGCGGATTCCTTCATGGAGAATACCGGCAGCTTCCAGTTTAGCCATTTCGTCGGCCAGGTTGTCCACTTCAAAAGCTAAATGTCGGAGCCCGGCTGCTTCAGGAAAGCTGGATCTCTTCGGTGGCGAAGGGAAGGAGAACAACTCAATAATATAGGAGCCGTTCAATTTGAGATCCAGCTTAAAGGAATCGCGGTCAGCCCGATAATGCTCCCGCTCGATTTCAAGGCCTAGAATCTCGGTATAGAAGTGTTTTGAACGCGGATAATCACTACAGATTATGGCGATGTGATGTATTCTATTTAAGTGAAGTGTCATCTTATTTAGCTCTTTCGTACTGTTTGGGCCATGATACCTCGGTCTGGAGTTGTTTCGCAAAACGTAAAGGAAGATGAGGATCATCCAGAAAAGCTCTTGCGATCAAAATCAGGTCGGCCTGATTTTGTGCAATGATATCGGCTGCCTGGTCCGCCGTCTTTATCATTCCAACGGTGGCTATTTTAAGAGCTGTCTTTTCCTTGAGGGCTATAGCAAAGGGAAGCTGATACGCAGGCCCGACATCGATTTTTTGGTGCGACACCAATCCGCCGCTTGAAACATCAATGAGCTCGACACCCAGAGTTGCCAGTTGCTGAGATAGCCTGATGGATTGTTCCAGGTCCCAGCCATTGGGCGCCCAGTCGGTTGCGGAAATACGTACCCAAAGGTTCTGTGTTGTCATTTCTTGTTTCACCCGCTGTACGATCCTAAGGAGAAAGCGTATTCTATTTTCGAATGTACCGCCGAAGATGTCTGTCCGGACATTGCTCAGCGGAGACAAAAACTGATGGATGAGGTAGCCATGGGCAGCATGCAGTTCTATAATCTCGTAGCCGGCAGACACCGCCCTTTTTGCTGCTGCACCGAATTGCTCGACCAGTTCCTCTATTTGATGAATTTTAAGTTCCTGGGGAAGATAATCGCCAGTATGGAAGGTCAGTGCCGATGGGGCTACTGTCTGCCATCCGAAGGGTTCTGTAGGCGCAAATTGACCACGTCCCGCCCAAGGCTTATTGCTGCTTGCTTTGCGGCCTGCGTGCGCGAGCTGTATACCGGGGATAGCGCCATTGGCCTTTATGAAATCTGTTATTTCTTTTAATTTTGGGATCTGACTATCTTCCCATAGTCCCAGGTCACCATAACTGATGCGGCCTTCAGGTGTGACCGCTGTCGCTTCCTGAATGATAGCTGCCGCGCCGCCAAGGGCAAATTGTCCGAGATGCACAAGGTGCCAGTTGTTGGCAAAGCCATCTTCTGCAGAATATTGACACATGGGAGACACCACTAAGCGGTTTTTGAACTGAAGCTGTCCAATGGTGATCGGTGAAAATAATTGACTCATAGTTTCTTTATTTATAACAGCCGGAGGCAGTTGCTCCGGCGGTGCCAACGTTTTTACGATGTTGTTTTAGGGATTTGTGGACCACAAAGAAGCCGATTTTAACATCGCTCTCCGCGGTAGCTTCAGATTTGCCACGACGAGTTCGGCAAAATCTTCAGGTTGAAGGACTTTGTCCGGATCTCCATCTGTCAGGCCCAGCTGTTTGGACATATCTGAAGCAATAGTGCTCGGCATCAAGGTACATACACGAATATTGTTTTTGCGCACCTCACGCATCAGTGAATCGGCAAATCCGATAACACCGAATTTTGATGCACTATAGGCTGAAGTGGTCGCCGCGCCATTCAATCCGGCAGTTGAGGATACCATTACAATATCGCCATAATTCTGTGCGAGAAATTGTGGCAGCATGGCCTTTGTAACAAAATATGTGCCCAGCAGATTGACCTGTATGATGTCCGTCCAGTCCGCAACATCCATGTCAGCGACCGAAGCAAAAGAAGATATCCCAGCATTGTTGATAAGAATGTCAAAGTTGCCAAAGCTGTGGTTCAATTGCTGAATTTCACGTTCCACTGCTGCGTGGTCAGCCACATCAAACACGGCATAGGTAACCGCTGTACCCGACACGCTGAGTTCGGCAACAGCCTGTTTCAATGCCATTTCATTCCGGCCTGTTATAGCCACTTGCACCCCTTCTTTGACGAGCGCTGCAGCAATGGCTCTGCCGAGGCCTCTTGCTCCACCCGTCACTAAAGCTCTTTTTCCAGTTAAATTTTCCATTGCATAAAAATAAGCATGATCCGACGTACTAGTGTCAGCTGAACCTCAAAAGGTTATTTATTTCGCCTTTTTGATGATATTTTCAATAATCGGGTAGGTATTGGTCAGCAGGTCTTCAAACTGGTCCGTACTGCGCCACTCTGCCTTTGTAATATCTTCTGCAGTCTGTGGGATCAACTTTGGAACTTTATTCACACCCATTTCATACCAATTGGTCGCTTTGAGCACAAACTCGCCATTGCGTAGATAATAAGTATGATACGATGTGGTGATTTTTTTTCCTAAATAATGGATTTTTATGCCACATTCTTCTTCCACTTCACGGACTGCCGCCTCTTTCATTTTCTCGTTGTCTTCGACTTTACCTTTCGGCAGGTCCCATTTGCCCAGACGGTAGATAAAAAGATACTCCCCGTCGCCGTTTTTGACCAGCCCGCCAGCTGCCTTTATGATTTTGTGCTTGCTTTTTAAGTTTTGGAATACAGTCTCAAAATCCTTATTGATGTAGAGATAGGTCTTTGGAACTTTGTCAATCTCAGATTGTTTGAAAAGTTTTTGGAGTTCAATGTCTTGAATACTAATTGTTTGCGGGTTTTTGATTTTTGAAGGAACGAAATCTGCCAAAATTAGCACGGTTTCGTTCATATAAATTTTATAAATTTGCGCCATGAATAATTTAAATGAGGTTGAACAAAAAGTTGCTGAATCCTTATTGCAAATTAAAGCAATAAAATTGCAACCTAAAAGTCCTTTTACATGGGCGTCGGGTTGGAAGTCTCCAATTTACTGTGATAACCGTATCACTTTATCTCATCCAGCGATACGTACGTATATTCGTCAGAAGCTTTCAAAGCTTATTCAAGAGGAGTTTGGATCAGTGGATATGATTTCAGGAGTCGCTACGGCAGGTATTCCGCAAGGTGTTTTGGTGGCACAGGATTTAGGACTGCCGTTTTCCTATGTAAGAAGTTCTGCGAAGGATCATGGCCGTCAAAATATGATCGAGGGAGAAGTGGTCAGCGGTCAGCGCGTTGTTGTCGTTGAAGACTTGATCTCAACAGGAAAAAGTAGTTTAGTGGCTGTCAAGGCGCTTCGGGAAGCGGGATGTAACGTTGTTGGCCTGGTTTCGATTTTTACCTATGGACTGCAGGAAGCAACGGACAATTTTGCAGAAGCGAAATGTCCTTACTTTAGTCTGTGCAATTATGATGCGTTGATTCAGGTTGCAGCAGAAAACAGCTACGTCCTGGAGGAAGACGTTGAGATCTTGAAAAAATGGAGATTAAATCCAGCAGGATGGGGCGTAAGCTTTCAATAGAAACCAATATATACCGTTATGACGACTATTCAAAATACTACAGCGATCAATAGGAATATCAGTGAGGTATATGCCTTTTTGTCGGACTTGAATAACCATGAACAGTTGATGCCCGATAATATTTACAACTGGTCATCAACTGCTGACGAAGCGCGTTTCACCATTCAGAACATGGCAAAATTAGCATTGACGGTAGCCGAAAGGGTAAAGAACCAGCTCATCCGATTGGTCCCTTCGGAGAAGGCACCTTTTGAGGTGACATTACGCTGGGAGTTAGAGGAAGCCGCTGCAACTGTTACGAAAGCTACATTTGTCATTGACGCTGACCTCAATATGATGATGAAAATGATTGCCTCCGGACCGCTTCAGAAGCTAACAGATTTCCAGATTAATAAGCTAAAAGAAATACTCGGTTAGATTGTCTAACGGACAGATAATAAAAAAGCCTGATTATATCAGGCTTTTTTATTATGCTATTCTTTCGTCGACTTTTTTCCAGTTCACGACATTCCACCAGTTTTTGATGTAGTCCGCTCTTTTGTTTTGATAATGCAGATAGTAAGCATGTTCCCATACATCCAAGCCCAAAACGGGAATACCTTTCACTTCCGCTACATCCATTAGCGGATTGTCCTGATTTGGCGTGGAGCTGATCTTCAGATTGCCGGAATCGTCGAGAATCAACCATGCCCAGCCCGAACCAAAACGGGAAGCCGCAGCGGCGCCAAACTGTTCTTTGAATTTATCAAATGAACCGAAGGCTTTATTGATCATCGCAGAGAGCTTCTCACCGGGCTGTCCGGGCTTGTCCGATAAGCTCTCCCAGAAAAAATTATGGTTCCAGGCCCCGCCTGCGTTATTGCGAGCCTTAGCAGAATACTTGGATATATTCGCCAAAAGCTGTTCCTCAGAAGTTTCCTTGATGTTTTCAGTAATAATTGCGTCATTAACAGCGTTTATATATGCCATATGATGCTTTGTATAATGGATTTCCATCGTCAAGGCATCAATATTTGGCTCCAATGCAGCATAACTGAAAGGTAACTTTACTTGAGAGAACGTTAACGTAGCGGCATTTAATTCAGTTGCTTTCGCGGAAGCAATATCTTGTAATATCGATCCAGATACAGCGATGCCCAATGTGGCTTTTGCTGCATTTTGAAGGAAGTTTCTGCGTGTTTGCATATAATCTTGTTATGATTAAGTTTTGATATAAATATAACGTGAAAATTCACAATTATTGTGCGAGAATTGTCTGCCTATTGTAATACAACAAAATTGTTATCATTTTACTGTTGCTATACACGGCGTTGTATGATTGCATTTCATAGCAAATTTATCTATGTTTGAATTATGTATGCACTCAGGATAACAAAAATAATTCCCCAGCCTAATCATAATCTTACTTTTCAGCTGGAGCCATTGACTGCGGACTATCCAAAGTATAAGGCGGGGCAGTTTATCACTCTTTCATTTATGTTTGGCGATCGGGAGGTCCGGCGGTCCTATTCATTTAATAGTTCTCCTGACAACGATGAGCCAATGAGCATTACGGTGAAACGTGTGGAGAACGGCGAGATATCCCGCTTATTGCATCATAGGGTTGCCGAAGGTGATATTGTTCAGGCGCTGGAACCCCAGGGATTGTTTTTCTATGAGCCGGAAAGGGACAAAGTGCGGACATTGTTTTTGTTTGCAGCGGGGATAGGCATTACCCCGTTGTATTCGATTCTGAAGACGGCGTTGCTTGCCGAAAATAAATCCAGGGTTGTCCTTGTCTATAGTAATAGCTCGTCGGCACAAACTCCTTTTAAGGCAGAACTGGAACATTGGGCAAGGCAGTTTCCCGACCGGTTAACCATTATATGGATCTATTCCGATAGCAAATTTTTATTGAAAGCCCGGCTAAATAGAGACTATATCCTTTCTATTGTTAACGAGCATCTGGTTGGCGCCAGGTCCGAGGCGCTCTTTTACACCTGCGGCCCGGTCATCTATATGGATCTTTGCCGGTTCACCTTACTGGGAATAGGCTTCGATGCACAACAGATCAAACGGGAGACCTTTTTGTTGCCTGAAAATGAAGAAGATGATGATGACGAAACCGAGAAGCAGGTCGATATGACAACATATGCAATCAAATTACATTTTCGGGGGCATACCTATCCGCTGAAGGTTCCTTACGATAAGTCGATTCTTGATGTCGGTCTCGAGCATAACATAAAACTGCCCTATTCCTGTAAGTCGGGGATGTGCAGCACCTGCATTTCGCAATGTACAAAAGGAAATGTACGCATGGATTATAATGAAGTGCTGACGGACCGTGAAGTGGAAAACGGACGCATTTTACTATGTACAGGGCATCCGACGGCAGACGGAACGGAGATTGAGGTGCTTTAGTGTATAAATTGTTTTATGCTACAACCTTTTCCCCAAATAATCTTTTGTTTATTATATATTTATAATTTTTTTGTTCTGTTTTTCTCTGAAATAAAGTTGTAAATGCGGTCAAATTTAGCTAAGTTTGAGTATAACCGTTTTATATCCAACTATTATGGGAAAATTACTCTGGAGTCCGACAGAAGACCAAAAATCTGAATCTGGGATTGGGCAGTTTAAACAGTACGTCGAACAGCGGCATCAACTGACTTTCGCGTCGTATCATGCGCTCTGGGAATGGTCCACAGACAACCTCGCTGTTTTCTGGGCTGATGTCGCCAGATTTTTTCAGGTAAATTTTCATGCCGAGCCGGTAACTATCCTGGAACCGCCAACGGACACCGCAAGTTTTATTGGAACCAAATGGTTTAGTGGCGCCACATTAAGCTATGCCGAGCATGTATTTCGGTGTGCCACCGATCTGCGGCCGGCTTTGATCTTTCAGTCCGAACGGACGGCGTTGCGTGAGGTCTCCTGGGTTGAATTGCACGATATGGTCCTGCGGCTGCAACTATTTCTGAAAGAGAGAGGTGTATCCAAGGGCGACCGTGTCGCAGGCGTGCTGATCAACGGCGTAGAAGCTGTTGCCCTGTTTCTGGCCACCAATTCGATTGGCGCAATCTGGTCCTGTTGTTCTCCTGATTTTGGGGAAGCAAGCATTCAGGATCGCTTTGGGCAAATTGAGCCCAAAGTACTCTTTGCAAACGCAAACTATGCTTACAATGGACGTCTATTCGACAAGGAGCAAAGCATCCGAATGCTTGCAGAGCAGCTTCCTTCACTGTCGGCCTGTGTTTTTGTGGATGATCCTGCATGGACGCAGATCATGACGAGGGATATTGCCCATACAGTCCTCCAGTATACTCCTGTCAGTTTTGATGATCCGATATGGATTCTGTATTCCTCCGGTACTACGGGAAAGCCGAAGGCAATCACCCATGGCACAGGGGGCATGCTGCTGGAGCATATGAAGGCGCTGGCACTGCACCAGAATGTACAGGAAGGGGAGCGATTCATGTGGTATTCGACGACGGGCTGGATGATGTGGAACTATGCGCTTTCGGCACTATTGATGAGCAATACGCTTTGTATCTATGATGGCGCAACACATTATCCCGATAAAATGAAGTTGTGGCAATTTGCTAAAGAAGCAGAGGTAGACCATTTCGGTGCCGGTGCTGCCTATTTGATTTCCTGCCGGGATCAGCACCTGCGAGCGTTAAACTATTGTCCCAAGACCCTCGGATCGACGGGATCACCACTTCCGCCGGACGTATTTGAATGGCTTCATGATCAATTTCCAAAAAGTCAGATTATATCACTAAGTGGCGGTACGGATGTGTGCAGCGCATTTTTATCCGGATGTACACTGCTAGATGTGTACGCCGGCGAGATTCAATGTCGTACTTTAGGAGCCAAGATTGCTGCCTTTAACGAAAATGGCGCTGCTGTGCAGCAGGAGGTCGGCGAGCTGGTTATCCTGGCGCCCATGCCCTGTATGCCGATCTATTTTTGGAACGATGCAAATAACGAAAAGTACTTTGACAGTTATTTTGATAAATTTCCGGGGATCTGGAGTCATGGTGATTGGATCAAAATTACTGAAAATGATGGCATTATCATGTACGGACGTTCGGACGCAACCCTAAACCGTGGTGGGGTCCGGATCGGAACAGCCGAAGTGTACAACGTCCTCAACACGATCGAGGAAGTAGGAGATAGCCTTGTTATCTGCGTCGATCATCAGAACGGAGGATCTGACATGCTTCTGTTTGTGCAGCTTCGCGATGGTATGCTGGAAGACGCTTTAAAAGATCGGATTAAAAGGTCGCTGCGGCAGCAATACAGCCCGCGTCATGTCCCGGACCGGATTTTTCAGGTGGATGCGATTCCGTATACCTTGAGTGGTAAAAAGCTGGAACTGCCCATTAAAAAGCTTTTTTCGGGCATACCGGCGGATAAAGCCGTGTCACGGGATATTATGCGAAATCCGGAGTCTATAACTGCTTTTGAGCACCTTAGCCGTGTATGGAGCACCTAGCACTTATACGTTTTTATTTTTCCGAAAGTCCTCACCAAACAGATTGCGGTGAGGACTTTTTTGTTATTTTAATCGTCTAGATTGGGTCTAGATTGGGTTATACCTGGATCACACCTACATTATAGCGTTCGACAATAGGTTTTTCGTTGGCTGCTTCGATGCCCATGCTAATGACTTTGCGCGTCTCTTGCGGAGCTATAATGCCGTCGACCCAAAGCCTTGCAGCGGCATAATAGGGACTGAGCTGCTTATTATAACGGTCTTCAATGGATTTCATCAGTGTGTTCTTTTCCGAATCACTGATCTCTTTACCCCGGGCTCTAAGTGCAGACTCCTGTATCTGGAATAACGTTTTGCCGGCGGCGGCACCGCTCATAACCGCCATCTGTGCAGTGGGCCAGGCATATATAAGCCGTGGATCATACGCTTTTCCACACATCGCGTAATTGCCTGCACCATAACTGTTGCCGATGATAAAAGTAAATTTAGGTACAACCGAATTGGCCATCGCGTTTACCATTTTGGCACCATCTTTAATAATTCCGCCTTGTTCGGAGCGACTACCGACCATAAATCCCGTCACATCCTGGAAGAAAACAAGCGGGATATGCTGTTGGTTGCAGTTCATGATAAAGCGTGCTGCCTTGTCTGCCGAATCACTGTAGATAACGCCGCCCATCTGCATTTCCATGGCATTTCCCGGTTTCCTCGCTTTGATGATTTCCCGTTGGTTGGCGACTATGCCTACTGCCCATCCATCCACCCGGGCCAGCGCGCAAACAATGGTTTTGCCATAATCAGGCTTGTATTCTTCCAGCGTGTCTGCATCTACAATGGCTTCCAGGATATCCTGCATGCGGTAGGGTTTTGTCCGGTCGTCGGGCAATATGTCCGAAATCTTCCCGGGGTCAACCTTGGGGGCAATGCTTTCCTTCCGGCTAAAATTTGCTTTGGTATGTCCTCCTATTTTATCGATGACATTTTTTATGGCTGTCAGGCAGCTTTGATCGTCAGGAAATTTATTGTCTGTGACGCCCGATATTTCGGAATGTGTAGAGGCACCGCCCAAGGTTTCGGCATCTACTGTTTCACCAATCGCCGATTTGACCAGATAGGGACCTGCGAGAAATACCGATCCTGTGCCTTCCACGATAAAGGCATAGTCCGACATGATCGGAAGGTAGGCGCCACCAGCGACGCAGCTGCCCATAATAGCGGCAATCTGGGGAATACCCATCGATGACATACGGGCATTATTACGGAATATCCTGCCAAAATGTTCCTTATCAGGGAAAATTTCATCTTGCATGGGTAGAAAAACACCTGCAGAGTCCACCAGGTAAATGATCGGTAGGTTGTTTTCCATGGCGATCTCCTGGGCCCGAAGGTTTTTTTTTGCTGAGATCGGAAACCAAGCACCAGCTTTGACCGTGGCATCGTTGGATACGATCACACAGAGCCTTGACTGAACATAGCCCAGCACTGCAACGCAGCCGGCGTTGACGCAGCCGCCGTGCTCCTCATACATGTCTTCGCCGGCAAACATGCCGATTTCAAGGTACTCACGGCCGGTGTCCAGTAGAAACTCAATCCTTTCCCACGCAGACATTTTTCCCTTCTCTTTCAATTTTTGGATTTTATCGATGCCGCCGCCCAGTTTTAGATTTTCTCTTTTTTGACGAAGTAATGCAAGTAGCTCCTCCATAGTTTATAATCTTGGTTTAAAAAGCTGTTTTATTAAGAATTTCTTATTTTTAGATAAATTTAAAATAAAATTTTAGAATTTTTGCAATTTTATTCCTAATAATTTTGATATATTTGAATTGTATTACCGATTGTAAATTTAATATTCATGCTTATGTTTATTGAAAATAAACAACAAATGGATATGATCAGAGCGAGTGCGCGTGATTTTGCACAGTATCATATCAAACCTTATGTGATGGAATGGGATGAAGCCCAGATATTTCCGGTCGAAGTTTTTAAAAAATTGGGTGAACATGGCTTTATGGGTATCCTGGTCCCAGAAGCCTATGGCGGGTCAGGGCTGGGCTATCAGGAATATATCACTGTGCTGGATGAGATTTCTAAAGTATGCGGTTCTATCGGTCTGTCGGTTGCCGCGCACAATTCGCTGTGCAGCAATCATATTTTAAGTTTTGCCAGTGAAGAGCAGAAAAGACGATATCTTCCTAAGCTCGCTACAGCGGAGTGGATCGGCGCCTGGGGGCTGACGGAAAC
Source organism: Sphingobacterium thalpophilum (assembly GCF_901482695.1). Taxonomy (NCBI): domain Bacteria; kingdom Pseudomonadati; phylum Bacteroidota; class Sphingobacteriia; order Sphingobacteriales; family Sphingobacteriaceae; genus Sphingobacterium; species Sphingobacterium thalpophilum. The sequence continues at coordinate 5,689,371 of NZ_LR590484.1, read as the reverse complement.
GGGGTCTGGCTCAGATGCTGGAGGAATGGCTACATTTGCTGAAAAAGACGGCGATCATTACGTTCTCAACGGTTCCAAAAATTTCATCACCCATGCCATCAGTTCAAATGTTGCGGTTGTCATTGCACGTACTGGAGCAAAAGGCGACAAGAAGGGGATGTCTGCCTTTATTGTCGAGAAGGGAACGCCGGGATTTAGTGCTGGAAAGAAAGAAAATAAACTTGGTATGCGCGCTTCGGAGACAGCCTGTCTTTTCTTTGACAATTGCCGGGTTCATCGCGATCAGCTGATTGGGGAAGAGGGACAGGGCTTTGTGCAAGCACTAAAATTGCTTGATGGAGGGCGCATTTCTATTGCGGCCTTGTCGTTGGGTATCGCACGTGGCGCGTATGAGTGTGCATTACGTTATGCGCAGGAGCGTGAGCAGTTCGGAAAGAAGATTTACGATTTTCAGGCGGTTTCCTTTGCTTTGGCAGATATGGCTACCCAGGTGGAAGCGAGCGAATTGCTGACCCGTCAGGCGGGCTACCTTAAGGATCACGGCGAACGCGTATCCAAAATCGGCGCGATGGCCAAGCTATACGCTTCAGAAACTGCAGTTCATGTTTCGAATGAAGCTGTGCAGATTTTTGGGGGCTACGGCTTTACCAAAGACTACCCTGCGGAGAAATTTTTCAGGGATGCCAAGTTATGTACGATAGGAGAGGGGACGTCGAGTATCCAAAAAATGGTAATTGCCAGAGAAATTCAGAAAGATATTCTATAAATGATATTCTATTATAGCGATGAAAGACCAGGTCATATTAGTAGACTGTCCGCGGGACGCCATTCAAGGCATGCCAGCTTTGATTCCGACAGGGAAGAAAGTTGAGCATATCAATACCCTTATCAGGAGCGGATTATTTGATATTATTGATTTTGGATCTTTTGTTTCGCCGAAGGCTGTTCCGCAGCTGGCCGATACAAAAGCCGTACTCCAGGGCATTGTAAAAAACGACCGTGTGAAATTATTGGCAATAGTGGCCAACCTACGGGGTGCTGAGGAGGCGATCAAGGAAGAGAAAGTCGATATTATTGGCTATCCATTTTCAATATCGGAGACCTTTCAGTTGCGCAATACAAATAAAGGCCTTGCTGATTCCTATCAGCAGTTGAAGGAAATGAAAGCTTTAGCTGATGCGCATAAAAAGACGCTGGCTGTATATATTAGTATGGCTTTCGGAAATCCGTATCATGATCCCTGGTCCACCGAACTGGTCGACCAATGGCTAGACAAGCTGTTGGCAATTGGCATAAGCGATTTTTCTCTGGCCGATACCACTTCTGAAGCGAATGTCCCGCAGATAACCGCCCTTTTTGATCATGTGAACAGCCGTTATCCTGCTCTTTCTATCGGTGCGCATTTTCATGCGAAACGGGACGACAGTCTGGCGAAGGTTGAAGCCGCTTACACTGCCGGATGCCGTAAATTTGAAGGCGCACTGCTTGGTTACGGCGGCTGTCCATTCGCCAAGGATGATCTGGTTGGCAATATTCCTTCCGAAATATTGCTCAATTTTTTTGAAAGAGGACGCCCATTGGACGTCGTACGTCTGGAGGAAAGTTTCAGGAACCTTATCATGTGAACCACAATGGAAAAATTAAATTTCGTAAAAATACAGCGCGAACAACACGTATTTGTGCTTACCCTTGCCCGATCGGAAAAAAGAAATGCCTTTACTCCGACCATGGTAAGTGAGATTGCTTACGCACTTCGGCTGGCGAATGAAGATCCGACGGTGCGGCTGATCCAGATAGAAGCCGAAGGTTCGGTATTTTGTGCAGGGATGGATCTTAAAGCTTTTGAGGATCCCAGTGTTGATAACATAAACCCACGGATTCCGAAAGTGGACAAATCCTTGGCCGAAGTCTTCGCAGAGCTGAATAAACCCTCCGTCTGTGTGGTAAGAGGGGATGTCATTGCAGGCGGATTTCTGATCGCCCTGTCCTGCACGTATTTATTCGCGTTGCCCCATGTACGGTTTTCGCTTCCAGAAGTGAAGATCGGGCTCTTTCCTTTTCAGGTACTCGCATTGTTGCTGGAATACCTGCCTGAGCGAAAGGCGATGGACCTCTGCATCCGTGGCAGCTCATTTTCTGCAGAGGAAGCGTTAACGAAAGGTCTGTTACACGCGATTTTAGACGATCAGGAGGGGGAATTAAAGGCATTGAAAGCGACGATCGTTGACAATGCCCCATTGGCCATCTCAAAGGGCTTTATTGCTTTGCGTAAGCTTCGGCAGAAGGCCGAAGGGGAAAAGTATTCATTCCTTCTCAGTGAGCTTGCCCTGTTGCGAGAAACGGACGATTTTAAAGAAGGAATGACTGCCTTCCGGGAAAAACGGAAAGGAAACTGGCAAAACAGTTAATCAGAAGGCACGAAAGCTCGGTCTGCTGGTTAAGGGAGAGAATTCCCAGGGGATTGAACTCAGCATAACCAGCAATGCTGCAGCATACCAGGTGAGCAGAATACGGAAACGTCGTTCATCAGTATCGGCGTTTTTGCATTTTAGGTTCCCAACAAGAAGTAAGAGAGCGGCGACGCACATCATGCTGCTATGCTCCATGCCAAAAAATCGGATTTGTCTCATATGAACAGCGTTGTTAAAATGCGCCAAAAAATAGTGCGTGATCGGGCTTAATCCATAGAGAATGATACCTAATAAAACCTGAGTAAAAAAAATGGCTACGACGGCAGTTCTGGTGAGTGCGTCACCAGAACTGAAAGATAGTTTTCTCCTCTTTCTGTGAGCAAAACGGAGCAAACTAAACAAAAGGATTATCAGGACAACCCAGCGCCACGAAGAATGTAAAGCGAGAATAAAAGGGTAAACAGCGTTCGTCATGACACAAAGATCAGTATAAATGTAATCAAATAGAGCGTATCGATAAATTTTAGCTGATGAGCGAAGATTTGGGCTGGATGTGGGGCTGGATAAGCCTCCTCAGTATATTCGATTTATATCTTAACAATCTGTTTAGATTGGTTTTGTATATTTTTGATTTTTAATGATTTAATAATATTGAAAAAATAATTTATAACTTATGGTTAATCTAATTGATAGTGATTTATTCCCTTTTCGTATCCCATTGGACTGTCGCTATCAGCGGTCACGCGACGTAATGGCTCGTAACCGAGGAGGGTATTATATATGGCGCTTTCAGCGCACTTTTTAAGCCTTCTAAAAGATTTTTTATCCATTGTCGTGTAGAGGGCAAGTATTGTAGTTGAATGCCGCTGGCAGCTTCTATACCTGATGTTTTCGTCTGAGCATTGAAACTATGTGCAGTTCTGCTTGGACGGACGAATTATCAATTTTGTAATTTACTACTTTAATTGCTTTTTAATCATATATTTACTATTTTTTATATAAACTTATTGTTTAATAATGATATTGCGTGTTTGACCTGGCAAGTACACTTCAGCGATCCATTTCAACCAAAAAGACGGGCAATACCGTGCGGATATTCTGGATATCAAAACCACAGGACTGTTCACTGTCCGGATGGACGGTATGCAATGGAATACTTTGCGGGGCAGTTTATTCAATGACACCAAAATTGATCACTGTTCATGCCTTGCGTCGTATGATTAGATAGCCTATTGGGTTACTGTTCGTGGATGAAGGAAAGCGGTAAAGAAAGTCCAGATCCCCAACGCCCGAATTTGGACTTTCTTTATTTTGCTAAGGTAGAATAGGTGCCGCTACCTGCCGGTCGATAATGGCGCCCGGTTCGAGTACAATGAGCTTGAAGTTTCGGAAGTGGATTTCTGAGCCCTCAGATTCGAGACAGAGATAGCCTTTTTTAATTGTTGAGTTCCGTACGCCGTTGACAAATTTGCCGTTCACGGCAAGCTTGATGGTTCCATCTATACATATGATTGTATATCTGTTCCACTCTCCCTTACCTTTGGCCCGGTTTTCAACGGATTTGCTCCGGGTTCCACGCGGATTGTCCGGAACCGTTTGAACGCCACCTACGCCGAAAAGTTCGCCGTGTACATAGGCTATTGGGGCCTGTTTGCCGTCAATGCGGTTTTGATTTACCCAATCCAGTTCGAGCATCTGTACCTCTACACCACCCGGTAGCCGGCCGATACTATTGGGCTTCGCATCCGACCAGACAAAGATACCCGAATTGCCGCCTGCATGCTGATGATTCCATTCGACATGAATAATAAAATTTTCGTACTGCTTCGCCGAGCGGACCACACCGATGGGCTTACCTGTACAAACCAGTTTATTTTTTTCGACACGCCAGGTATCAGGATCGGTATTTACGTTTATCCATTGTATCTTATCTGCGGTCTGTGTGCCTGACAATAGTTCGTCCCATTGCATTTCATTGCCAAAATAGAAGAAATTTTCTGCTTGTCCTATCGTGGTCCCGGGGATAAGCAGCATGATGGCGAGAACAGCATAAATCAATCTTTTCATCTTGTGTTGTCTATGTTAGCTGAACCTTGTTTTGCCGGGTATGGCGACTGCAGGTCCGTCGAAATTCATTTCCCAGTCATACGACGATAAGTCAGGTCCAAGGCTTTCCTTTGAGTTGATCACCTGGTCAAAGGTTAGAATCTGACCCGTATACCCTACCATTCGTGCCCAGATAGCCAGCAGTGTGCTGTTTGCCATCCATTCTCCATCATTGATGGGCTTATTGTTTCTGATGGCGGCAAATAGTTCGTCGTGCTGCGTTTGATACATGTTATTTTTCGGACCGTCGTAATGCCACTGTACTTTGCCGGAGATTATCTGTTTTGCTCCGATGACTACCTCTGCCTGTCCCTCTGTGCCCAGCATGCTCACGGTATTTCTGGGTGTTGTACCTGCCTGTTGACGGCAGAAATGGGTCCCTATGGCTCCGTTCTGGTACCTGAACTCAACAGTAAAGTGGTCATAGATATTTCCGTACTTCGGATCGATGCGAACCTGTCGCCCACCGGTGCCCATAGCAGAGATGGGCATGATATCGCCCATGGCCCAGGACATCATATCCAGGCTATGCACAGCTTGTTCGACGATGAAATCTCCTGATAGCCAATTGTAGTACATCCAATTTCGCATTTGTTGCATCATTTTATTCCATTCGGGACGGAGATCGACGTAGGTTGCCTCGCCACCATAACGAAAAGTGCTGATGGACTTCACCTGGCCAATAGCGCCGTCCAGAACTTTCGAAAAAATAGCGCGATTTGGCAGGTCATACCGAAAACAAAAGCCTGAAACGACAGATAGGTTTGACTCTTTCGCTTTTTTGACCGATTCCATTACACTCCGCAGCCCAGGAATATCTACCGCCATTGGCTTTTCACAAAAAATATGTTTTTTAGCCTGCACAGCGGCTTTCAGGTGCAACGGCCGGAATGCTGGAGGTGAAGTCAGCAAAACGACATCGACGTCGCTATTGATCAGCTTTTCAAAAGCATCAAAACCTAAGTATTGATGTTTTTTGTCAACCTTCACTTGTTGGGGACGTACTTCCATTAATGCGGCATACGATTCGTCCATGCGATCCTGAAAAATATCCGCCATGGCGGTAAGCCGACAGTTCTGATCCGCTTGTAAAGCCTGAATGGCGGCGCCGGTTCCCCGGCCCCCGCAGCCTATCAGTCCTACTTTTATTATCTGATCCTTGGAGACTGTGTCAAAAGACAGAAAAGCTGGGCTTGGCAACGTACTTCCAAGCGCAATGATACTTGTTTTTTTTAAGAATGACCTTCTTGAGGCAAATCTGTGGTTGCTGAATTGAAGTGGCATGGATATGGTTATTTTATATTGAAAATAGGATTATATCGTTCTTTTAGATGTTTCGTTCTTAGCAGAAACAGAAGACGTTGATTTCCGATGCTCGATCCGGCAGTCCAGAAAATAAGTTTCAAACTCGAAATAATTCTTTTTGTTTCTCTTTTTTAACATGTGCAGCAGCAGTTCCACTGATTTTTCTGCCATCAGACGGGTTGGCTGGGCTATTGTCGTCAGAGAAGGGTTTAGACTATTTGCAAAAGGTGTATTGCTGAAGCCTATCAGATTCATATCCTCAGGAATACGGATCTCTAGTTTATGGAGGATATGCAATACTTTGAGTGACAGCGTATCAGTTGACGACAGTAGTGCATTGGGTGGTGTGGCGCTGTTAAGCAGTGCGCCTATCTTACTTTCTAGCTCCGCGTCGATATCGTCTTTAGGGCTCGAATAAGAGATCTCCACCACATTCTCTTGCTTAAACGGAATGGAAAAATTGAAAAGTGCGTCTTTATAACCTTTTATTCGGCTTGTGTTGCCTCCGATATCTTTGCACAGTAATAGGATAATGTTCTCGCGGCCGCCTTTGATCATTTCAGCCGTGGCCTGATAGATTATGCGGTTGTTCTGAATGCCGATTTTAAAAGTTTCAAGCTGGTGGCTTATGCGGTCGAAAATAATGACCGGACAGATCTGATCCATAATATATTTTAAGAGCGGAAGGCTGGAATCATTTTTTACAGGTGAAATGATAATTCCCTCAATGTTGCTCTGTACGCAGAGTTCAAGCGCTTCTTTCTCTTTTTTTTCATCATTGAAGGTTTGTAATAGGATGAGCTTGTAATTTGTCTCGGCGAGGATCAGTGAAATATCTTCATAAAAATCGAAGAAGAAAGAGCTGGAAATAAACGGTACAATGATAGCGAGCGTGTTTGAGCGCCCAGTTTTAAGGCTTTTTGCAGAAAAATTGGGTATATAGTTAATCTGCTGGGTATACGCTAAAATCATTTTCTTTGTTTCCTCACCGATTTCATGGCTATCGTTCAGTGCTTTGGAAATAGTGCCCGGCGAAAGGTTCAGTTGTTTTCCGATTTCTTTTAAGGTAACTCGCTTCATGTTCTCTTTCCTTCTATATTGATTATCACGCTCTACTCCTGTTCGGTATCGAAAGGGGATTGGTTATTGTATACATGTGCTGTCGCTGCTCCGGCTGTATCAGGCGAAGAACTAACAAATGATAAAGATAAGATAAAAAAGAGGTTTTCAAATGAGAATGGTAAAAACCTGATTTTAGGCAAAGGGCGGGTAGGACTGATCCGTCACAGCTGATCAATCTCACATGACTACAAGAAGACAGGCTCCGCTGAGCAGGATCGTGCGCATAAGCTGCGTTCAGGGATATCAGTCTGTTAAGTGGAGATTATCTGGAACCGCCAAAAAGCTTGCTAATCAGCCAGATGATCAAGGCGACAATGATGACTACAATTAAGATTCCGGTCCAGACGCCGGCTTTAAAAATACCCTCAATAACTGAACAGCTTGTCATCAGCAACAATGTGGCCGACATCAGGGATAGAGGTACAATCTTTTTCATAATGGATTTATTGTTATCTGTTACCTAAGATGATGACAATTTACACGGTAAATAGTTTTGTTGCTGGAGAATTATTTTAGCAACTTCTTTGACTTCCGTTTGGCGATTCCAATGGAGTTTATATTTAGTAGTGTTTCACACGTCGCTAGCGAGGAGCGATACCGGATTTGGACACCGTTAGCACTTCGGCTCGGCTGGTTTTCCTGCTACGTCACAAGCTGAAATAGCAAAAGCCACTCTTTTGGAGTGGCTTGTGATCCCGCTGGGACTCGAACCCAGGACCCATACATTAAAAGTGTATTGCTCTACCAGCTGAGCTACGGAATCCTTTCTGTTTTTGAAAGTGATGCAAAGGTAGAATTTCTTTTTATACGCTCCAAATTATTGTCTTTAAAATTTGGAGAGACAGGCTTAACTGTCTAGTAAATAAAAAGATTATTTTTTGACTACGTACTTTTTTTTGCGTGGATCATGCGGTCGGCTCCGTTTATATCTTTTAGAAGCTTCACCGGGCGAAATCCTTTTTTTTCTATGAGCTCTTTTGTCTGCGGGCCGAGATACTGGTTGATCTCGAAGTAGAGATCGCCTTGAGGAGCCAGATGTTTGAGCGCAAAAGAGGATATCACGTCGTAGAAGATCAGTGGTGCACTGTCTTCGATAAATAGAGCGAGTTCGGGTTCGAACGCCAGCACATTCTGCTGCATACTCGCTTTTTCCTGTGGAGTAATATAAGGTGGATTAGAAACGATGATATCATATTGCTGTTCCGAAAAGATGTAGTCCCATTCAAAAATATCGGCATTGATAAACTGTACCGGAGCATTTAATTGCCCAGCATTTTTTCTTGCTGTGGCAATTGCCTCTTTGGATATGTCCATGGAGGTAACCTGTGCTCCGGGGAGGTATTTGGATAATATAATAGGTATACAGCCGGAGCCTGTTCCGATGTCCATGATATGCAGGCCGGCCTGTGCTGAATGCTGTTTAAGAATCAGATCAACGAGTTCCTCGGTCTCAGGCCGGGGGATCAGCACGGATTCATTCACTTCAAAGGACTCTCCATAAAACGTAGCTTTATTAAAAATATATTGAATCGGCTTGTTCTTTTTGAGCTCACGGAGGATTTCATCAAAACGCTCCGCATCTTTTTCTGTTACTATATCTTCTTTTTTTAGGGGATAGGTTCCCCTCTTCAGTCCAAACATTTCCTCTACCGTAAAAAGGAATAAAGCTTTGACTTCATCCTTGTCATAGATAGATGTCAATTCCTGTTGAAATAATAATTCGAAATCCTTGAGTATTCGCATACGTCAAAGGTACGATTTTCATAGATTTGTAACATGGATATACATCGGCAATATATGCAGCGCTGCTTGGATCTGGCGCAACAAGGAGCGGGTTCGGTGAGCCCCAACCCCATGGTGGGCGCCGTGATTGTTCACAATCATTGTATTATTGGCGAAGGGTATACCTCGCCGTACGGCGGGCCACACGCTGAAGTGAATGCCGTTCGTGCCGTATTGCAAAAATATGGAGATCAGGCAGGCGAACTGTGGGGGGAAAGTACTTTTTATGTGAGCCTCGAGCCTTGTGCGCATTTTGGGAAAACTCCGCCCTGTGCAGATATGATCGCCAGTCTAAAGCCGAAAAAAGTATTTGTGGCCTGTTTAGATCCCTTTGCGCAGGTCAATGGAAAGGGGATCGGTATCTTGAAAGATGCAGGTATCGATGTGGAAGTCGGTCTGCTGGAAAAAGAAGCCATGTGGGTCAACCGTCGTTTTTTTACGCGGATAGGACAGCATCGACCCTATGTTATTCTCAAATGGGCACAATCCGCCGATGGCTTTATCGGGCAGGCAGATCGACAGGTGGGAATAAGCAATGCCGCAAGCTTGCAGCTGGTGCATCGATGGCGGGCGGAAGAAGATGCTATTCTCGTCGGCACCAAAACCGCCTTAATAGACAATCCCAGGCTGACTGTCAGGTATTGGAAAGGGGCTAATCCACGCCGCGTGCTGATCGATAGAGACTTGGTTGTGCCTCCTGATGCGAAGATCTTCGACGATCAGGCCGAAACGATTGTCTTCAACGCAAAAAAAACGGACTGGCAGGGCCATATCAAACACATCGAGCTGGAGAATTATGGTTTATATTTACCTCAGACGGTTCTTTACCAATTATATTTGATGGATGTTCAGTCCATCATTATTGAAGGTGGTGCAGCGACCCTGCAGATGTTTATCGATGCCGGACTCTGGGATGAGGCGCGTGTTTTTCAAGCAGAGAAAACACTGCATATGGGAATAGCAGCTCCCCGTCTGAACGGGCATGTTTTAGAAAAAAGGTTAATTTCCAGTGATTTACTAACCATTTTTGTGAAATGATCGTATAAAGTTGTATCTTTAGAGCGTTATAAACCTTTGATCAACAAGATCTATTAAGATACAAATATGGTAGTGTCAGAAAACTTAATGCAGTTTATCTGGAAACTACGGCTATTCAATAGAGTGGGATTGCGAACGAGTGCGGGGACGCCTTTGGCTGTAGTTCGTGTTGGCCAGCATAATACCGATGCCGGGCCGGATTTCGTGCTGTCACATATTATACTCGCTGATGAAGAATGGGTTGGGAATATTGAAATCCATTTTCGTTCTTCCGATTGGAACAGACACCTGCACCAATATGATGAAGCCTATAATAATGTTATTTTACATGTGGTATGGATAGAGGATCAGATTATCTATCGGAGCGACGGAAGTGTTATACCCACGCTTGTGTTGTCAGAATACGTAAGGCAGGATCTCCTGGATAAGTATGCCAACATGATGCGTGCTACAAACTGGCTTCCCTGCCAGTCCCGGATCGGCGAAGTGGAGGAGCTTAAAAAAGACATGTGGCTGGATGCCTTATCTGTCGAGCGGCTGGAGGTGAAAGCCGAGGACATATTTGGTCTGCTGGCGCAATTTAATAGTGATTGGGAGAAGGTCTTTTGGGTTTGGATATGCCGATGTATGGGGCTCAAGGTTAATGCGGATACATTTCAGGAGCTGGGGGAGAAACTTCCGTTGGCGACGATGCAAAAATACCGCTCCGATGGGCTGAAAATAGAAGCTTTGTTGTTTGGGATTGCCGGCTTTTTAACCCCGGAGTGCGCTGATCAGTACATGCAGCGGCTTTATCATGAATTTGCCTATCAGCAGGCAGTGCACGGTATCCGTTTGGTTAATGGTGTCTGGAAAAAGCTGCGTATGAGACCCTATAATTTCCCCGAGTTGCGTATTGCACAGCTTGTCGCTTTATTCACTGAAAAATCACTGAGTTTATCCAAGGTTTTAACAATTCAGAACCTGGCTGAGGCGAGGTTACTGTTCGATATTTCGTCTATTAATTCTTATTGGAAATCCCGGTTTTCAATAGGGGCTAGCCCAGGTATCGAACGGAGCGGAAAAATTGGAAAGGCGACCGTTGATATCTTGGTTATCAACACTGTGGTTCTGATGCTATTTGCTTATGGAAAATACTATGGTATTCATCCATATATGGACCGGGCGGTCGCGCTGCTGGAAGCGATGCCGGCAGAAAAAAATGCTATTATCAAGCAGTTCGCAGATCTGGGCTGGCGTGCGACGAATGCATCTCAGGGGCAGGGTATGCTACAGCTCAAGAAACACTACTGTGAGCGGAAGCAGTGTCTGAAGTGTAGGATCGGAACCGAAATTTTACGTAATTAATTTGCAAGTATCTCCGCAATTTCTTTAAAACCTTTTTCGGCGGCAAGATCTGCGGGTGTTAGTCCCTTTATGTTGACTATCCGGGTATCGGCACCGAATTCCAGCAGAGCAACGATCAGGTCGATATTTCCATGCTGGGCCGCAAAATGCAAAGCTGTTTCACCAGTCGACTGCACGGCATTGACGTCAGCGTCAGCTTCGAGCAGCATTTTTCCAATTTCTTCATGATTATTTGCTGCCGCAATATGAAGTGGATAGGCCTGCTGTTCATTTCTGCTGGCAATATTCGGATTTACTTTTTTTGATAACAAAAGTCGTACAATGTCGGTTTTGTTGAAATACGTGGCCATAGCCAGCGGTGAAAAGCCATGGGCGGACCACTCATTAACTACTGATGGAGCCTGCTGGATGATTGCTTCCACATAAGAGGTTAGTCCGGCAGCGCAAGCCTCATGTATTGTCATTGTCTTGGTATGCTGTAACAATATGCGGATGATCTGCGGTTTATTGTAATAACAGGCCAGCAGAAGTGGTGATATGCCATGGCTTGTCGTTTCTTGCAGTAGCTCGGGATTGCCAATCAATAATAAATCAATGTCGTGGCTTTTGCCTTCTTCGATATATTGTTCTAAAATAGAAAGATTCATGTCTAGTCTAATTGCATAACTTACTCGCTAAAATAAGTTTTATTCGCGAAAATTGTGTTTGATCCGGGAATTTATTTGCAGGAAAAAGAACCAGTTCGGTCGGATCCTGCGCGTTTCGATCCGGCTGAAGCGGATAGTGAAGCATGAAAAAATACTTTTTTGCGATTTTTTAATACACAAATGTGTAGTATTTCATATAATATTTTTGAAAATTCAAAAGTAGATGTACTTTTGTTAAGCCCCTCCCAAGGGCATGTTTTTCATAGGTAGATGTAGGGTCGGGTGTTTCTCACTTCGGCCCTTTTTTTATAGCTTTGTTTATTATTTAAGAGAAATGTCCAAAAGAAAGATTGTTGTTGCCATTACTGGAGCAAGCGGCTCTATATATGCGAAAGTGTTGCTGGAAAAGCTGAATTCATTAAAAACTCAGCTCGCTGAGGTCGGCATTGTGATGTCAAACAATGCTAAAGATGTGTGGCGTGCTGAACTGGGTGATGAAAGCTATCAGGATGTCCCTTTTAAATTTTATGACAAAAATGATTTTTTTGCGCCATTTGCTTCGGGATCGGCTCGTTTTGATACGATGATTGTATGTCCCTGTTCGATGGGGACACTTTCAAGAATTGCCTACGGTATTTCCTCTGATCTCACGACCCGTGCGGCTGACGTTATGCTAAAAGAACGGCGGAAATTGATTTTAGTCACGCGGGAAACGCCACTGAGCCTTATCCATATCCAAAATATGAAACTCGTGACCGAAGCGGGGGGAATTATCTGCCCTGCGTCCCCTTCATTTTATAGCTTGCCGAAGACATTGGAAGAGCTGGCAGAAACAGTTGTCGACCGGATTCTGAGTCTTGCGGGCTTCGAATTTAAGCATTACCAATGGGGAGAAAATTCTTAAGGAGTACGAACTGAAATCCATTTTTAGTGTTCTATAATAAAATTGTATTTTGTAACTTTGTTTCTCGAAATGAAGCAATCAGAGGCATCACGCAAAATATCGGTTTATAACGATACTAATTATCGTAATCGATCCGTTTTTTGTCTGATGACATGGAACACGCCACAAGCTTCAGCAAATGATTTGTATCCTATTAATTTCAATTCCATTCACATATGAAGAGCTTATTGATTACTGCTGTTAAAGTAATTTTGCCAGGTAACGAATTTCATCAGCAGGTTGTTGATGTATTGATCGAAAAGGGCAAGATTATGCAAATTGCAAACAGCATCAAGGTAGCTGATAAAAACGTAGAGACTATTGACGGTACTGGTAAAATTTTGTCGCCCGGATTTTTTGATTTACATGCCAATTTCGGGGAGCCGGGATTGGAAACAAAGGAGGATCTCGTAACGGGTACCGCGGCTGCTGCTGCAGGCGGCTTTACCGGCGTAGCGGTGATGCCGAACACACAGCCGGCCATACAGAGCCGCGCCGAAGTGGCGCTTGTGGTCAATACCGCCAAAGGTAATATTGTGGATGTGCACCCCATTGGAGCGATCAGTAAAAATAGAGAAGGAAAGGAGTTGGCTGAGCTCTATGATATGAGGCAAAATGGTGCTGTAGCCTTCAGTGATGGGAATAAAAGTGTACAGCAGGCCGGCTTAATGAGCAGAGCGCTGCTTTATGCGAAAGGTTTTGGGGGGCTGATATTCTCTCATGCAGAAGATGAGTCGATGGCAGGGGGTAATAAGATGAACGAAGGGGCTATGAGTACCTATCTGGGGATGAAAGGTATACCTAATCTCGCGGAGTCTTTAATGGTCTCGCGCGACCTTTATCTGGCCGAGTATACAGATGCGCCCATACATTTCGCTTCCATCAGCACGCCAGAAGCTGTGGATCTGATCAAAAAGGCCAAAGCTAAGGGGCTGCGTGTCACCTGCGATGTCGCGGCACATCAGCTGGTATTTACGGATGAGGATGTTGCCGGCTTCGACAGCAACTATAAAGTGAGCCCTCCGCTGCGGACAAAGACTGATGCCAAAGCTTTAATCAAAGCTCTGAAAGATGGGATTATAGACGCTGTTGTGTCACAGCACACCCCACAGGAGGTGGAATTTAAAAATGTGGAGTTCCATATCGCTAAAAATGGTATCATCGGCCTGCAGACCGTATTGCCGCTATTGGTTCGTGCGGGATTAAATGAAGAACAAATCGTTAACTGCCTTGCCGTTAGGCCAAGACAGATTTTAGGTGTTGAAGTGCCCCAGATACAGGTCGGTGCGCTGGCAAATCTTGTGCTGTTTGATCTGACAAAATCCTGGACTTTTGATGAAAAATCAAATAAGTCGAAATCAAAAAATTCTCCATTATTCGGACAGACATTACAGGGGGCTGTCGAAATGATCATCAATAATAATCAATTGACTAAAAACGATTAAACCATGGAAGCAAATGTAAAGGCTGCTATAGAGGCAGGAATCTTAAATTATGGCCAAGTTGACGGCATTGGAAATGCCGAAGAGTTTTTAACGAAACTCCTGCAAGTATTTGACACCGAGGCTCCCTATCTCGACAAGCTGGCCCTGTTGGATGAGACCTTTGATGATTATCCTCTTTTCGACGAATTGCGGGAGGTTTATGTTGATTTGTTGTTAATGAATTTCTTTTCGAGTGATGTGCTGAAACTGGAAGACGATTATCTGGATTCCGAGGAATGGGAAGCCATCGAAGATGAGACAATAGATCGTGGAACCGAGCTGCTCAACATTTTTCTTTATCTTGGTGAATGCAAGGACGATGAAATCGAACCTGAACTGGATGATTTTTTAAAGGAGTTTTTGCTTGTGGATGAAGATGAATTTCAGGATGAGCACGAAATTTACGAAGACATCATCGCCAATCAGATTGTGGTAGATAGCCCTTACAGCGAGATAGCAAAAGTTGCCCAGGGCATCAATCCGAGAAGCGAGATCTATGAGTTGTTTTATCCAGTAATGAGTTTCTTTAGCGAGCTAAATCCCAATGAAAGTCAATTTGACGAATATGTCGCGGCATCAGACAATAAAGCCTTTGATCTAGCTCTATATAAAATTATCAGTACTTACTATAATAAATAATGCCATGGTAGATTCAATCAACCCAAATCATGCTGGCTTCGATGCGGTCATCGATAAGAAGAGGAGTATAGTCTATGGTATAATACTAGGAGTTATTTCTTTTATTCTTGGTCTCGCGGTTCTCTTTGTCGTCAAAGACCAAGAGTCTTTTTGGGCAGTAATGTCCATGTCGTTTATCGTCAATACAGGGATTTTTATTATTATTGCAGCATTATTTTCTTTTGCACTTCGGAAAGCCTACGGCGGTTATTGGAGTTTTTCCATAGCATTGAAGTCCATCTTCATGATGCTGGCCATTTCAACCATTATCTCTACTATTGGAACCCAGATTTACGTAAATTTTATCAATCCAGAACTGCAGGAAAAAGTTGTGACACATACTATTAATGTGACCATTGACTATATGGAAAAAAACAATATACCCGATGAAGTAATCGACTCGAAAATCGCAGAATTGGAGAAACAGGTGGATTCAATCGGTAAAATTACGTTTGGACAGATTTTTAAAGGCTTGGCCATTACTTTGTTGTTTCAATTTGTCTTTGCCTTGATTTTGGCTGCATTGTCAAAAAGGGAAAGACTCGTGTATGCGCAAGATAACAAGTAGGAACAGGTAAATTAATATATATCATTAAGGTATTGCTGGAAAAGTAATACCTTTGTTCGTATTACAATAGTACATTTTTAGCATGATTAACATACACATGGATATTTCAGTTGTAGTTCCATTATTTAACGAGGAAGAGTCCCTGCCGGAGTTGACCGCCTGGATTGATCGTGTCATGACTGCCAATCACTTCTCGTATGAAGTCATTCTGGTAGATGATGGCAGCAAGGATAATTCATGGAAAATCATTGAACAGCTGAAGCTGCAGAACGGCAATATTTCGGCGATTAAATTCCGACGTAATTATGGAAAATCCGCTGCTTTAAATGTAGGATTTGCGGCTGCTCAGGGGGATGTCGTCATTACTATGGACGCAGATCTTCAGGATAGTCCTGACGAGATTCCGGAATTGTATGACCGCATTATGAATAAAGGCGCTGACCTGGTTTCGGGCTGGAAACAAAAACGTTATGATCCGTTGACCAAAACAATTCCGACGAAACTGTTCAACGGTGTGACCCGATCGATGTCGGGAATTCACAATTTACATGATTTCAATTGCGGTCTCAAAGCATACAAAAAGGAGGTCGTCAAAAATATAGAAGTATATGGTGAAATGCACCGGTATATTCCTGTCATAGCCAAGTGGGCAGGCTTTACCAATATTCAGGAGCAGATTGTGCAACATTATCCGCGCAAGTACGGCTCCACGAAATTTGGCCCCGGTCGTTTTATCAAGGGTTTTTTAGACCTACTTTCGATATTTTTCGTCGGAAAATTCTCTAAACGGCCTATGCACTTTTTTGGCGTCATGGGCGTGATTAGTTTTCTTGCGGGCCTTTTCATTTCGATTTATCTGATCTGTCATAAGTTGATGAGCATCGCTAATGGCACACCGTTTAGAGATATCACAGATCAGCCTTTGTTTTTCTTTGCGCTGACAGCGATTATCTTGGGAACACAATTGTTCCTGACCGGTTTTTTGGCGGAATTGGTCTCCAGGAGCAGCTCTGATCGAAATGAGTATCAGATCGAAAAAGTCATTTAATCGGCATATGCGTATTGTCATTTTAGGCTCTGCTTATCCGCTAAGAGGGGGGGGGATCGCTTCTTTCAACGAGCGGCTGGCATCCCATTTCCAAGCACAGGGCCATGAAGTCGATATCTATTCTTTTTCCTTGCAATATCCGAATTTTCTTTTTCCGGGCAAATCTCAGTACTCGGATGAGCCCCCGCCTGCGGGTTTGCACATCAGGACCAAAGTGAATTCCGTTAACCCGCTGAATTGGGTTAGGGTCGGAAGAGAACTAAAAAATGCTCGGTATGACCTGTTGATTGTCCGGTTTTGGATGCCTTTCTTTGGGCCCTGCTTGGGTACAATCCAACGTCAGGTAAAGAAAAACAAGCATACCCGGATAGTTTGTATCGCCGACAATATCATTCCGCACGAACAACGCTTTGGTGATACCTTGCTGATCCGTTATTTTTTGAAATCCGTCGATGCCTGTGTGACCATGAGCAAAAGTGTACTGGCTGATTTAAGGCGGCTAAGTCCGCATATGCCTGCAGTATACAGCCCACATCCGTTGTACGATAATTATGGAGCTCACCTGTCTAAAGCAGAGGCGCGCAAGCAGCTCCATATTCCCGAAAATGAAAAAGTCATTTTATTCTTTGGTTTTATCCGGCATTATAAAGGCTTGGATCTGCTGTTGGAAGCTTTGGCAGACGCCCGGGTTCGGCAGCTTCAGGTGAAACTGCTGCTGGCTGGAGAATTTTATGGCGATCCTGCACCTTACCGGGCAATTATCAGCAAGCATAATCTGGATGACGCCATTTTTATGCATACCGATTTTATTCCGAACCAAGAAGTGGGACGTTATTTTTCCGCAGCAGATTGTGTTGTGCTACCTTACCGAACAGCCACGCAGAGCGGAATTACCCAAGTTGCTTATCACTTCGATCTCCCCATGATCGTCAGCAATGTCGGGGGACTGCCCGAGCTCGTGGAAAGTGGCTACGTGGGATATGTGGTGGAGCCCAACGCAGAGGCTATTGCCAATGGAATTATGGACTTCTATACCCGTAACAAAGAGCAGCAATTCCGGACAAATATTATCGATGAAAAGAAAAAATATAGCTGGCAGACTTTCGGTAATGTAATTCTTAAGCTTGCTGAGTAATGACAAATCGTCCTCAGTTCATCGTTTGCTATTGAGTGATTCAGCGCATTTGCGTAATGAGTATGATGCAGGAGGGTTGCATTGGCAGGTTGATTAAATTTGTATTTGAAAGCAAATTTAGCTAAGTTTGGTTTACTGAGCTTGATATTTTAAAAGGAGGAAGATTTGTTGCCGTTTACACAAAGCAGTTTAGCAAAAATAGAAGAGTTTTTTAAGGAACAGGGATATAAAGTGAGGTATGAGAAGGGATCATTCCGTACCGGAGCCTGTATGTTGCAAGCGACCAAGGTCGTGGTTGTAAATAAGTTTTCTAACCTCGAGGTAAAGATCCAATCCTTGTGGAATATTCTGTTGGAAGTGGAAATTAATTCGGAAGCCATTTCCGAAGGACTCGTGCCAATATACGAAGAAGTACTGAAATCAAAGACAGCAGTTTGAGAGTAACATTTTTAGGAACCGGAACATCACAGGGTGTGCCTGTTATAGCATGCCAATGTCAAGTCTGCCAATCCATGGACAAGCGGGACAAGCGTTTACGTTCATCCATACTCCTGGAATATAACGATCACACCCTTGTCGTGGATACGGGGCCTGATTTCCGGTACCAGATGCTTCGGGAAAAGGTGACCCATCTGGATGCCGTGCTGATGACTCATTCCCACAAAGATCATATCGCGGGGTTGGACGATGTCAGAGCATTTAACTACCAGCAGCACTCGTCTATAGCCATCTACGGGACGTCTGATCTCCATCAGGCTTTAAAACGTGAGTTTTACTACGCATTTACAGACGTAAAATATCCAGGAGCACCGCGACTGGATTTGGAAGAGATCACGGCTGGAGAGTCTTTTCAGCTTTTCGGAAAAGATATCATGCCGATTGAGGTCATGCATTATAAAATGCCGGTAATCGGTTATAGAATTGATGACTTTGCCTATATCACCGATGCCAAGTTTGTTGGTGCGGCATCGAGGCGGCTTCTTGAGGGAGTGAAGGTGCTGGTCGTCAACGCTCTGCAGAAAGAGTCCCATATTTCACATTTTACACTTGAGGAGGCAATTGAGTTTGCACGTGATGTTCATGCTGAAAAGACCTACTTTACGCATATTGGACATCGGATGGGACTGCACGAAGTAGTCTCCCAAGAACTGCCTGCCTCCATGTTTTTGGCCTACGACAGACTGCAGCTCGAATTATAAGATTCTACTTATTGCAAAACTTTACTGTATTTCTCATTGTTATACCTAGTGTAAAACAGAATAAGGTATTAAATAATAAAAAAATGGGAAATTTATTGTACATCATTGCCGTCATCCTGGTCATTATCTGGGCAATCAGCTTTTTTGGAGGTTATGCAGGAGGTAATATCATCCACATCCTACTCGTCATCGCCATTATTGTCGTTTTGTTGCGTGTTATACGTGGTAATGCTTAATCTGGCAGGCTGAGATAAAACTGGGCAATTTGCAAGTCCTGGGGATAGGTGATTTTAATATTTTTGGGATCACCCTCAACGATGGCGACCGAATTGCCCATTTTTTCAACGACTGAAGCATCATCAGTAAATAAGGGGTCTTCTGGCTGGCAGTAGGCGTTGATCAGTAATTCCGCTTGAAAGACCTGCGGTGTCTGAACGAGCCAAACCTGATTTCTATCTAGTGCTTTACTGCTTCTAGGATTGCCTATGCGCACTGACTCCACGCTGGATTGAGCCAGTACAACTGCATGGTGCTGGTAGGCGCCATGAAAAGCACGGGCTATCAGTTCCGAAGAGATGATAGGCCGGGCGCCGTCGTGTACGGCAATGTAGTCATTATTCCCGATTTGAAAATGCTCCTGTATATATAGGATGCCGTTTCTGACACTTTCGAAGCGGCTTTTCCCGCCGTACACCAAGTGATACACTTCGTCAAACTGATTTTCCATACACAATGCTTTCCAAAACTCTTCCATCTCGCGGCTAATTACGAGAATAATCTCTGATACATCTTGGGATTGGGAAAACCGCTCTATGCTATGCATAAGCACAGGTCTTCCATTCAATTCAAGAAACTGCTTGGGAAGGCTGCTGTTCATGCGGCTTCCAGTGCCTGCAGCAACGATAACGACAAAGTTCATCGGATAGAAATTATAGTGTCTATGTAAAAAAACGTGGATAGTTTGTAGCTACCCACGTTCTGTTTTATTCCTTTGGAAAGTCTAATTATATAATCAGCATGGCATCACCATAGCTGTAAAATCTATATTTTTCCTTCACGGCAACTTCATAAGCGTTCATGACGTTTTCATAACCTGCAAAGGCCGCAATCATCACCAACAGGGTAGATTCGGGTGTGTGAAAGTTGGTGATCATCGAATTTGCAATACTGAAATCGTAGGGTGGATAGATAAATTTGCTCGTCCAGTCAGACGCCGGCTTTAAATGGTGGTCGGCAGAAACCGAAGATTCGATCGCACGCATGGAAGTGGTTCCTACGGCACAGACACGACGTTTGTTGTCGATAGCCTTATTCACGATTCTGGCAGCCTCTTCCGTAATAATAAACTGCTCGGAGTCCATCTTGTGTTTTGTCAGATCTTCTACCTCTACCGTACGGAAAGTACCGAGACCAACGTGAAGGGTGACTTCAGCAAAATCAACGCCTTTAAGTTCGAGACGTTTCATCAGTTCGCGTGAGAAGTGAAGGCCGGCAGTTGGTGCAGCCACAGCTCCTTCATTTTTGGCATAGATGGTTTGATAACGGAACTTATCTTCAGGCGTAGCCTTGCGCTTAATATACTTCGGCAGTGGAGTTTCGCCTAAAATTTCGATATTACGGCGGAATTCTTCGTCTGTACCATCAAATAAAAATCTGATCGTCCGGCCGCGGGAAGTAGTATTGTCAACAACTTCAGCTACCAGCAAATCATCATCACCGAAATATAACTTGTTGCCAACACGAATTTTACGTGCCGGATCCACTAGTACATCCCATAGACGAAGCTCGTTGTTCAATTCGCGTAACAAAAAAACCTCAATAGTCGCTCCAGTTTTTTCTTTATTGCCGTATAGACGTGCTGGAAAAACTTTCGTATTGTTCAATATCATGACGTCTTTGTCGTCAAAATAATCCAATACATCTTTGAAAATTTTGTGTTCTATTTTACCAGTATCCTTATGTAAGACCATCAGACGCGATTCGTCACGATTTTCAGAAGGTTCAGAAGCAAGTAGTGATTCTGGTAAGTTGAATTTAAATTGAGATAACTTCATCTTTAATGATATAATTTTAATGTCTACCTTTCAGTGCATTACAGTGCACCAAATACCAGGTTGCAAAAAGCATACAAAGTTATAACTTTTTTGGGTATGGAAAGGCGTTATTTCCAATTTGTAGATATATTTTTATTGATTTTGACATTAAATCAAAACTATCTCGTATTTTAGAATATAATTATGTTATTCCTTCGATTGATATTGGAAAGTTGTCAGTTTGCATTGTCAGCATTAAAGGACAACCGGACACGTACCATGCTCTCCTTGCTGGGCGTGACGATTGGTATTTTTACGATTATAGGTGTATTTTCAGCAGTGGATACCCTACGAAACAATATAGAGGAATCCGTGAAGAAAATAGGCAGCAAGACACTCTATATCGAAAAATGGCCATGGGACGGAGGTCCAAATTATCCTTGGTGGAAATACCTCAATCGGCCTGAGCCTACCTACAACAACTATCTTGATCTGAAAAACCGGATGACTACAGCCGAGTACATGGCCTATATGATCAATATCGGGAACACGACGATTAAATACAAAAACAATTCAGCGCAGGGATCTTCCGTGAATGCAGCGACCTATGAAAACCTGTATATACAGAATCTCAATATTGTCAATGGACGTTATTTTGCAGAAAGCGAATCCAGAGGTGGTGCGCTGGTGACGATTTTGGGAGCAAATATTGCTGAAGGCCTTTTTCCGAATGAGCAGCCGATCGGCAAGTATATCAGTATGCTTGGGAGAAAGGTACAGGTTATTGGGGTGCTAAAGAAAGAGGGGAATGGTGTGCTGATCAATACTTCTCCGGATGATACGGCTTTTATTCCGTTTGAACTTGCCCGCAATTTAGTGAATTACGACAACTTTTCTCCAAGTATCGCGATGTTAATCAAATCGAATTATACATTGGCGGAAGCCGAAAGTGAAGCGAAGACGCTGATGCGTTCGATCCGGCGTATTTCGCCACAACGTGAAGATAATTTTTCGATCAATCAAACAACGATGATCACCGGGGCGCTCGACCAGTTGTTTGGCATCATCAATCTCGCTGGTTTTTCAATCGGTATCTTTTCCATCCTCGTTGGCGGGTTTGGTATTGCCAATATCATGTTTGTGAGTGTTAAAGAACGTACGCATATCATCGGTATTCAAAAGGCATTGGGAGCCAAAAACTTCTTTATTTTATCCCAGTTTCTGATAGAATCCATTGTATTATGTCTGTTGGGCGGCGGCATTGGTCTTTTTGTTGTGTATTTTTTGGCCTTTATCGTGCAGGTGGCGACAGGGGTTGGCATTGTTGTCAGTCTCAAGATGGTGATCCTGACAGTTTCATTATCCACATTTATTGGTCTGATATCGGGTATTGTTCCTGCCTTGATGGCCTCGCGGCTGGACCCTGTCGAGGCGATCCGTAGTAAATAAACAGGGGGATGTTAAAGAAAGTTCGGTTTTCGGTTGTACAGGGCTTTTGGCTTTTGATCTTTGCCTACAGTGCGGCGTTGATGGCAGAGATTACATGGCGATACCGAAGCTTTGCACTGGATGCCAATTTTCTGATGATAAAGCAAAGCGAAATTGAGGCGCTCTGGTGGTATAAGTATGCATTTTATGTGCATGTATGTTCGGCCATATTAGCCCTTCCTGCCGGTTTTACCCAATTTAACCGTTATCTGCTCAAACGTTATCCCCGCTTGCACCGTGTTATTGGTTACAGTTATGTCCTGAGCATTTTAATGCTTGCGGCGCCTTCTGGACTATTGATTGGCGTGGTGGCCAATGGTGGTATACTGGCCATTATTTCTTTTGAACTGCTGGCGGTGGGCTGGTTTTATTTTACCTGGCAGGCAACTCGTTCGGCCTTTCGGAAAAACTTCAATGCGCATCGTGATTTTATGTTGCGCAGTTTCGCACTGACCTGCTCAGCCCTTACTTTGCGCTTCTGGAAAGTGATATTGATCTATTTCTTTCAGCCCAATCCTATGGATGTGTATCAGATTATTGCCTGGTTGGGCTGGGTACCAAATTTACTGCTTGTTGAACTAATTATTTATTTTAGAAATCGTGGCCGGCAGAGCGATCGCCCATTGGAAACGGTAACTCCTCCGCCTAGCGCCACTCGCTTTAGACAATTTATATAGCCATGAAAAAGAATTTCTATTTATTACTGCTGCTTGCGGCCGCAATGGGCTGTAAGGACCGGGCAAAACAACAAAGCATGGAGTCCGCTCCGAAAGCGCAGGATACCGTTGTTGTGGAACAGGAGGCTCATCAGGACCTCTACGGAAATTGGGTAGGCGATTTTTTGGTTGATGAAGAAAGCTTCGGAGACGAGGAATACCTCCCGTCGACAGATTATTCACCAAAGATCAACTTGACGATCAAGAAAATTACAGATAAAGGAAATGTATTTGGACAAAATGTGGTCAAAGGCAACCTGCGGCCGCTGACCGGTAAAGTTGAAGGTGAAGACAATTCGATACAGCTCTTGCTCGACGAGCCGGGGGATAAAAAATCAGATGGCCGGTTTGAGATCAAACGGAAAGGCGATACGTTGATCGGCAATTGGGTAGCTTACGATCAACAGGTCAAAATCAAAAAGAGACATTTTAAACTGCTTAAAAAGCAGTTTGCCTATAATCCTAACCTCATGCTCAATAAGCAGGACGATGAATACGGTACGCTGGTCGATTGGATCAATGCGAAACGGGAAGAAGCAACCGATCAGGATGGCGATTCAACATATACTTACGTCATGGAATACTATCGGTCGGCTTCTCCTGCGGTATTCAGTATTAACGCATCCAAACAGAAACTGACGGAGAAGGATGTGAAAAATCTCAAAAAACTGGATTTAGAAATTATCCGCAATACGATTTTCGCCAGGCACGGTTATGCTTTTACGAAACCCAGTATCCGCCAGTTTTTTGACCCTGTGGATTGGTACGTGCCGGTTTCTAAGGATGTGAGTGGGGCATTAAGCCAGCTTGAAAAAGATAATATCGCACTATTGACCAGATTTGAGAAATATGCTACTGACAATTATGATACCTTTGGAAGATAGGCTGTGATGGCTCTCACTTAGGCAATGTAAAAAAGTCGGTTTATAACGAAACCGACTTTTTTACATTAGCGAAGTATCCATCAGTTAGTCTCGCTTTTCCGGATACTGATCGCATTTTTATGTGCCTGTAAGCCTTCTAGCTCGGCGAGAATTTCCACCGTGGAGCCGATCTGCTGGAGACCCGTTTCATTGATATGCTGAAAGGTAATTTTCTTCACAAAGGAATCCACGGACACCCCTGAGTACGAGCGGGCATAGCCCGATGTCGGTAGGGTATGATTGGTTCCGGAAGCATAGTCCCCAGCGCTTTCCGGCGTCAGGTGCCCTAAGAATACAGAGCCGGCATTGCTGATGTACCGGGTCAGAGACTCCCATTGATCCGTTTCCAGGATAAGATGTTCAGGAGCGTATTCATTGGAAAACTGCATGGCTTCTTCAAGGTTGGCTACGACCACCGCATAGGAGTTTTCCATTGCTTTCGCTGCGAGCGCTTTCCGCGGCAGGACCTCCAGTTGGCTGGCGAGTTCTGCATTGACCCGATCCACGATTTCAGAGGAGGTAGCGACTAATACTGCTTGACTGTCAACACCATGCTCAGCCTGCGCCAGTAGATCCGCAGCCACAAAAGCAGCTGTGGCGGATCCGTCGGCGATAACAAGTACTTCTGAGGGGCCAGCAGGCATATCTATGCTGCAGTTGGTCAATCCTTGTATAAGGGACTTGGCTTTGGTGACAAATTGGTTGCCCGGACCGAATATTTTGTCAACTTTTGGAATCGTCTGCGTGCCGAAAGCCATGGCTGCCACAGCTTGTGCTCCGCCGACCAAATAAATCCGGTTGATTTTGAGCAGCTTTAAGCAGTAGGCTACAAATCCGTTGATTTTTCCGTTAGCCTGAGGCGGTGAGCAGACTACAATCTCTTTGCAGCCAGCGATTTTGGCTGGTATGCCTAGCATCAGTAGGGTAGAGGGCAATACTGCCGAGCCGCCAGGAATATAAAGTCCTACTTTTTCTATGGGGCGTATTTCGCGCCAGCATTTTACGCCGGGCATGGTTTCTACCGCGCGCTCGCGCTTTAATTGTATACTGTGGAAACGGTGAATGTTCTGGAAAGCGATTTCCAGGGCACGCTGTTGGTCCCGGTGGATGGTCGATGCCAGTTCGTCAATATCCTGCTCGTCCAGATAGAGCTTGTCAAGTTGAACTTTGTCAAATTTAGCCGCGTAGTCACGTAAAATAGAGTCTCCTTGTTTCTGCACCTGCTGGATGATATCGTGGACCACTTCTTGGATGGTATTGTTCGGATCTGTGTTTCGCGCAGTCAAGCGCTGTAGATCTTCTCGTCCTAGGGATCCGTAGTCGTATGTTGTTAACATGATAGTTTGCGCATCAAGTATTATAAAATAATTTTTTCGATCGGCATCACAACGATACCCTGAGCCCCCTCAGCCTTTAGTTTATTGATCTTATCCCAGAAATCGTCTTCTGTAATCACGGTATGTACGGCTACCCAGCCTTCTTCTGCAAGCGGCACCACCGTCGGACTTTTGACACCGTGCAATAGGGAAGTAATGGCCGGTAAGTTTTTCTTTTCGACATTCAGCACCACGTATTTTGTTTCTTTTGCTAAGAGGACGGATTCAATACGCTGGACCAGTTCGGTCAGAATCTCATTGCCTTCCAGTCCTTTTCGGCCCACTAGGATAGCTTCAGAAGTTTTTACATCAGCAAAAGGCTTAAGACCGTTGCTTTTCAATGTTCCGCCGGTCGAAACGATATCACATATGGCATCACTGAGGCCCAGACCGGGAGATATTTCAACGGAGCCCGATATCAGCCGGATGTCCGCCTCAATATTATACGCAGTCAGGAAGTTTCTGAGAATATTTGGGTAGGAAGTCGCGATGGCTTTGCCGTTTAGATCCCGGAGATCTTCGATGCTGCTGTCTTTGGGAATAGCGAGTTTCAGCGTACATTTGCCAAATCCCAGCCGTTTGAGGTACTCCACTTTGGATTCTGTTTCGTCAATAATATTTTCACCGACGATGCCGAGGTCTGCGATTCCCTGTTCGACATATCCGGGGATATCGTCATCTCTCAGAAATAAAATTTCGAGCGGAAAATTTCCCACAGTGGTAATGAGGGAGCTTTTGTAGTTCTCGAAATCCAAACCACAGTTTTTCAGTAATTGAACAGATTTTTCGTTTAACCTACCCGATTTTTGGATAGCAATTTTAAGATTTTTCAACGCTTTATAAATGTTAGCAGTAAATTATTAATAATAAGAAATCAAACAGAAGGGAAGGTATTCTACGTAAGAACACATTAAATTAACATATCGCCGCAATGGCGATGATGCAAATGAAAATGATGTACGTAGGTATAGACCATGTTTGTATTAATAACTGGAAGCAAATGTATACTAAATTAATGGGAAATGCAACAATAGTATGTTAAAATATGCAAGTTCCTTCATTTACGTGGACACAGTGAAACGATCGTGGATGCATGGGATTGTCAAGGGATGAAGGCAAGAAAGTTGAAATAAGGAATGACAAAGCTAGAAAATTGTTTATTTTTAAGAATTGTTAATTCAAATCTGAAATACGACGTGCGCATGTTTCGACGTGCGCATGTTTCAAGGCCTCAGTCGTGGCGGCATTACGTTTGAAAGCAAGGAAACGCAGATAGCCTGCTGAGCGGCTGACAGCAGGCCGTTAATTCAATTTAGCAAGGCATGAACCAAATTGTTTAATGGGTATGAAAAAAATAGTGTTTTTTGTAATCTGCTGGATGAGCAGTCTGAATATGGTCTTCTGGGCGCAAGCACAGACGGCATCCACACTGGACATCCGGATTCTGGAATCCATTGCCGAAACGCGGACGCCACCGCAAACCCAGACATTCAAGGTGCTGTCGGATATCAATAACTATGTACAGGTGGCGGTGCCCGTGGGCCTGCTGGTCGCTGGTGCAGTCAATAATGACAAAGTGATGCGACAGAATGCGCTTTATGTGGCAAGCAGTACAGCTGTAACGGCTCTGGTTAATGTCGGGATAAAACATTTGATCAAACGGAGCCGGCCGTTCAGAAAGTACCCAAATTTTATCTCCGTCCGTACGGCCAGCGGCTATTCGTTTCCGTCCGGTCATACCTCGTCCGCGTTTGCCACGGCCTCAGCCTTATCCCGTGCCTATCCAAAATGGTATGTCGTTGGGCCATCACTCCTCTGGGCGGGCAGTGTGGGTTATTCCAGAATGTATCTTGGTGTGCACTATCCGACAGATGTACTGGCTGGTGCTGTTTTAGGCAGCGGATCGGCATTTGCGCTCGACGGGTTAAGGAAAAAATAAGATGTAAATAAATTTAAAACTAAACAATGAAACTGATCAGAATATTAGTGGTCGGCTGCGGCAATATGGGTGCTTCTCATGCCAGAGCGTATCACGAACTGGAAGGCTTTGAGATCGTAGGTCTTGTGGCAAGAGGAGCGAGTAAAAAGAAGCTCAATCAGGATTTGGGAGCAGACTATGCACTTTTTGATGCGTATGAGGAAGCGCTGGCACAAACAAGCCCGGATGCGGTCTGTATTGCCACCTATCCGGACACTCATAAAGACTACGCGATCAAGGCTTTTGAAGCCGGAGCCCATGTGTTTATCGAGAAGCCGCTGGCGGAAGATGTTGCCGGAGCCCGTGAAGTGGTTGACGCTGCAGTGAAGCATAATAAAAAACTTGTGGTAGGCTATATCCTTCGATATCACCCTTCATGGATCAAGTTTATCCAGCTTTCGCGGTCGCTCGGAAAGCCACTGGTTATGCGGATGAATTTAAACCAGCAAAGCCATGGCTATATGTGGGATGTGCATCGTAATCTGATGTCCAGCCTAAGTCCTATTGTCGATTGCGGGGTTCATTATATTGACGTGATGTGCCAGATGGTGGGTGCCAAACCCGTGCGGGTTTCGGCTATCGGCGCCCGTCTGACGGAAGATATTCCATCGTGGAACTACAATTATGGTCAGCTTCAACTGCATTTTGAGGATGGTTCGGTCGGCTGGTATGAGGCCGGATGGGGCCCCATGGTCAGTCAGAACGCTTTCTTTGTAAAAGATGTTTTCGGACCAAAAGGTGCTGTGTCCATTGTGGCAGACAAGGCAAGTGATGAAGGTAAATCCGATTCGGTAGCGGCACATACACAGACTGAGAGTTTGCGCGTACATTATGCTGAGGTAGATGGAAACAATGAATTCGTGCGGGAAGACGAATGGATCAACTTATCCGACGAGCCGGATCACCAGGAGCTATGCAATCGCGAACAGCGTTTTTTCCGGCAGGCGATCTTGGAGAATGTGGATCTGTCCTCTTCGATGGAAGATGCCATTAACAGTCTACACATTGCTTTAGCCTGCGATGAGGCCGTAAAAACAAAACAGACTGTTGTGCTGTAAACATTACAGCTGATGCCGGGTAAAGCTGATGCCCCAGATTCGGTAAAAATTTAGAAAACAAAAATCAATTAAATAAAAAATATAGATGAAAGATAGGCTTTTTGGTCTATCTTTTGTTATTTAGCTTCATATTTAGCATGCATATGAACAATTTAGTCAGCGTAATTTTGGTGTTTGGGTTATCAACTTCCCTTGTGTATGGACAGGACAAACAATGGCAGATGGAACTGGTGTTTAAAGGTGAAATTTCGCCGGAGAAGTTTGAATCTGAGATTCCCGAATTCGCAAAGGAATTTTATGAGCCCTTTTTAAAAGGCAAGACAGCTTATAAGAATGTGGAGGTATTAGCGGATGCGGCACATTCGTCGGCTGTCATTAATCAAAAAGAACATGCTATTTTAAACAGAAAACTCGGTAAGACCTATTCGTTTTCCGTTGGTGACGATATCGTGACGGCAGAGTCTTATCATCCTTCCTATCAAGTGGTCAGCAGCAAGTTAAAAGAACCGGCAGGACCATATGTGCTGTTGCAGGATATGGGCGAGATTGAAGATGTTGCTGGAGTGACCTGTAAAAAAGCCAAGTTGCTGATCAAAAACCAGGCGGATTCGGCTGAAGCAACAGTGTGGTACTCTGAAGCTGTACCGACCTATTACCTGACCGCTTTTTCTTTCGTAAATGACCTCCCCGGTGCTGTGCTCAAGCTGTCGCTTGGACAACAAAAAGACCTGGGGTTCGAAACAACAAAGATCGCCAGTGTATCTGGGGCAAAAGGTTTTCAATTACCCCAGAATGCCAAGGTAGTGGATATTTCAGGTGGCCTCCCAGCCGAAGGAACCGAGGATGTGAGCCTGTTCGAAGATACGTTTCCGCTGGATAAGTCGCTACAATGGATGGTTGTAAAAGATAAAGAAACCAATGACGAGTATTACGGGATAAAGGATCTGTCCGGGAAAGAAGTGCTGCCCTGCGCGCTTTTTTCGCTCGCGTATTTCAATGAGCAGGTAGCTATTGTATCGGATAAGGATAATTATTTTTGGTTACTGGATAAGCAAGGAAATAAAATTAATAAGGCCGGCTTTGACTGGCTTACCCCCGCGAATGAACGGTTGGTGATCTTCCAGAAAGATGGTGCTTTTGGACTGGTGAATAGTGAGGGCAAGGTTCTGCTGGATAAAAAGGAGAATATCAGCAAATTTTTAAACGATTATTTGATCTTTGCTGAAGATGGTAAGGTCGGCTTGTTAGATGATAGTGGAAAGATAATTATTCCCGCAAGCTTGGCATTTCTGGATGTAGATGGACAAGGTAAGGTGTTGGTGAAGGACAAGGAAGAAGACGAAACACAGACGTTGGAGCTGGAAGATTTTATCAAGGCCTATGTCAAGTAAGTACACTGATAAAAAAAGAAAAAGAGAGCATTTTATAAAACTGCTCTCTTTTTCTTTTTTTATCATGGCTGGTGATTATGGAATATTTAAGTACTTGTGCGTCTGTAAAGAGATATCCCACTTGGGGTTTTCTTTGACATAATCTATGATGAGCGGCGTCATCTCTTTCGACTTGGACCATTCCGGTTGCAGGTATAGTCTACAGTCGGGACCGACCAGCTGGGCATATTGTTCACCCCAGGCAAAATCACTTTTGTTGAAAACAATGACTTTTAATTCTCCGGCAGCGTCGAGTACATCCTTTCTTGGAGCCTTGAATTTTTTCGGTGACAGACATATCCAGTCCCACTCCCCACTTAATGGATAAGCGCCGGATGTTTCGATAAACGTTTTGATACCGGCGACGTGCAGTCCTTTGGTCAGATAATCCAGATTATAGATAAGTGGCTCACCACCGGTAATGACCACTGTTTTCGCCGGATATTTTTTAGCATTTTCAATGATAGCATCTGCTGCTGTCAGGGGATGAATAGAAGCATCCCAACTTTCCTTTACGTCGCACCAATGGCAACCCACGTCACAGCCGCCCAGCCGTATGAAATAAGCGGCCGTCCCGGTGTGATATCCTTCTCCTTGGATGGTGTAGAACTCTTCCATCAAAGGCAATCGTGTTCCGTCTTCAGGTACTTGATTCGACATAGTTCAAATTTGAGTCTGCAAAGGTAGCAATTATTACTGATAAGCTCAATTCCAGCTGTTCATTTGACTGTATTTCCTGTCATCTTAATGTTATTATCATGCTTGCGCCCGCCAATCTTACTCATCCTTATTTCTTCAGCCCGCTGCTCGTTATAGTAGGCATTGCCCACTATAACGAGTAGAGCGAAAGATCATAAATGGGCTGCTTATTGTCAGAATTTTTGCTAAATTTGTGTTACAATTTATTTATTGAAAACATAAGTGTAATAACATAATTGTACATGTTGTTTTGTGTTTTCTTTTTTTAACAATATAAGATCATAGTTGTAAATGATTAAAATTACACTACCTGATGGTTCCGTAAGAACGTATCAAAAGGGAATCACTGCAGCGGAGATCGCGTTGTCGATCTCTGAGGGGCTAGCAAGGAATGTGCTGGCTGCCGAAGTAAATGGTGAAGTATGGGATTCATCCCGTGCGATTGAAGAAGATGCGACGGTCAAGTTGCTGACCTGGAACGACGCGAAAGGAAAATCGACCTTCTGGCATTCTTCTGCGCACTTGTTGGCCGAGGCCCTGGAAGCATTATATCCGGGAATTAAATTCGGTATTGGTCCGTCGATTGAGACAGGCTTTTACTACGATGTGGATTTTGGTGACCGCGAGTTTTCCTCAGATGACTTCAAAGCGATTGAGGACAAAATGCTGGAGCTGGCCAAGCGCAAAGAAACATTTGAACGCAAAGCTGTGTCCAAGGCAGAGGCTTTGGCTTATTTTACCGAAAAGGGAGATGAGTATAAGCTGGATCTGATCAAAGATCTGGAAGATGGCAAGATCACTTTCTATACACAGGGAGACTTTACGGACTTATGCCGTGGCCCTCATATTCCCAACACGGGATTTATCAAAGCCATAAAGCTCACCAATGTAGCTGGGGCATATTGGAGAGGGGATGAAACCCGTAAGCAATTGACCCGAATTTATGGAGTTACTTTCCCCAAGGCATCGGAACTGACAGAATACCTAAAGTTTATTGAGGAAGCGAAAAAACGCGATCACCGTAAACTGGGCAAAGAGCTGGAGCTTTTTGCTTTTTCGGAGAAAGTGGGGGCAGGTTTGCCGTTATGGTTGCCAAAGGGAGCGGCGCTGCGTCAAAAGCTTATTGATTTTTTGCAAAGAGCGCAGTTAAAGTCGGGTTATGAGCCAGTGGTAACACCACATATAGGTCACAAACAGCTATACGTTACTTCAGGCCACTACGAAAAATATGGTGCAGACTCTTTTCAGCCGATCAAAACGCCCATCGAAGGCGAAGAATTTTTGCTGAAGCCGATGAATTGTCCGCATCACTGTGAGATATATAAAGTGAAACCGCGTTCGTACAAAGATTTGCCGGTACGTTTTGCTGAATTCGGTACAGTGTATCGTTACGAGCAGTCGGGAGAACTTCATGGTTTGACTCGGGTAAGAGGATTTACGCAGGATGATGCTCACTTGTTCTGCCGTCCGGATCAGGTGAAAGATGAGTTTAAGAAAGTCATTGATCTTGTGCTTTATGTATTTGGCGCACTGGGATTCAACGATTATACGGCACAGGTCTCGCTGCGTGATCCGGAGAACCGCACGAAATATATCGGTACTGATGAAAACTGGGCCTTGGCCGAAGCTGCTATCATTGAAGCCGCAGAAGAAAAAGGATTACCAACAGTCGTCGAGTACGGTGAGGCGGCTTTTTATGGACCAAAACTGGATTTCATGGTCAAAGATGCCCTTGGACGCAAATGGCAGCTGGGTACTATCCAAGTGGATTACAACCTACCTGAACGATTCGAGTTAGAATATACAGGAAGTGACAACATGAAACATCGCCCCGTGATGATCCACCGTGCACCGTTCGGGTCTTTGGAACGTTTTGTGGCTGTATTGATTGAGCATTGTGCAGGGCAATTTCCGTTATGGCTTGCGCCTGAGCAGTTTATCGTCTTGCCAGTGTCAGAAAAGTATGAAGAATATGCGCAAAATGTTTTGAATTCGCTAAATAATTCCGATATTCGCGGACTGATAGACTTACGTGACGAGAAGGTGGGCAGAAAAATCAGAGACGCCGAAGTGAAAAAGCTTCCTTATATGTTGATTGTAGGGGAAAAAGAGGTGGAAAATGGCACAGTTTCTGTACGTAAACATGGTTCAGTAGAATTAGGAACTATGACTGCTGACGAATTTAGAGATATATTAATTAAGGAAATAACCGTTTAATTTTTAAACATTTGGCATTAAAAAGACCCGGTGGTCCAAGACCACCAATGAGAAAGAAAGAACCAGATCACCGCATTAATGAATTGATCAAGGTGCCGGAAGTGCGCTTGGTGGGAGATAATGTGGAGCAAGGAGTTTACCCTACGCGTAAAGCGCTAGAGTTGGCTGATGAATTGGAACTTGATTTAGTGGAGATTTCGCCAAATGCTGTACCGCCGGTTTGTAAGATTATCGACTACAGTAAGTTTGTTTACGAACAGAAGAAGAAACAAAAGGAAATCAAAGCTAATGCAAAACAGACTGTTATCAAAGAAATTCGTTTCGGACCTAACTCTGGTGACCATGATTTTGATTTTAAACTGAAACATGCGATCAAGTTTCTGGAAAATGGCGAAAAAGTTCGCGCTTACGTACACTTTAAAGGTCGTGCTATTGTGCACAAAGATCAAGGTGAGATCCTGTTGCTGCGTTTTGCACAGGCCCTGGAAGATTACGGTAAGGTGGAGCTGTTACCCAAATTGGAAGGAAAGCGTATGTTTTTGACGGTAGCGCCAAAGGCACCAAAAAAATAATAAAGATTCTAACAGATTGATATAAAATTTATAAGTATTATGCCAAAAGTAAAAACCAATTCCAGCGCAAAGAAACGTTTCAAATTGACTGGAACAGGTAAAATTGCAAGAAAAAACGCTTTCAAAAGCCACATCTTGACAAAAAAGAGCACAAAACGTAAACGTAACTTGACACAAACAAGTTATGTAGCTGATGGTGATATGGGTAACGTTAAACGTATGCTTGCTATCGGTAAATAAGTTTTATTCGATTTTATTAATAATAATTTTTTAACCGGGTACAGGGTAGTAAGTTCATTGAGATACATGACGCCTTTTACCAAACTAATTTTAAAAATATGCCACGTTCGGTTAACGCAGTAGCTTCTAGAAGAAGACGCAAAAAAATCCTGAACCTTGCGAAAGGTTATTATGGATCACGTAGCAAAGTTTATACTATTGCTAAAAATACAGTAGAAAAAGGTTTACAATACGCTTACCGCGATCGTAAAACCAAAAAACGCGAATTTAGAGCTTTATGGATTCAACGTATCAACGCTGGAGCTCGTCAACATGGAATTTCTTATTCTCAGTTGATTGGTAAATTAAACGCTAAAAACATTGGTTTGAACCGTAAGGTTTTAGCTGACTTAGCTTTAAATCACCCAGAAGCTTTCAAAGCAGTTGTAGACGCAGTAAAATAGAGTTTTTAATCCGCTGTCAATTTGTTAGAGATATTAAAGGAGCCTTGTAGGCTCCTTTTTTTATGTGAGAAAGTACGCTGTAAATGTTTTCGCTATCTTTCGAACGAACAGACAATCCGGTTCGGGAGACGGAATAAAGAGTAGCCTCCCGTTAATCTTCATGGCTGTTCGGACAAGCGGAGATCAATGGGAGGGATGCTGAAAAATCAACAATTACTGTTCTTTAGGCTGCCCATTAGCCGGATCCTCTTCGGCCTTTATTGTCTCGTCCTGATGCACCGGTAGTGGATAGGGCCCTAAGTAATTGCTATCAAATGGATGGTTCGAGATGGTCGCAGTATGCAGCTTATGCTCCGTTGTGTAAGGGTGGAGACAGGTGCCTTTTACCCGTTGAGAGCTGTATACATAGGTACCCCAGATGCAAAAGAAGAGAATCGCCCGGATATTCGATTCATAGATACCAATTGTACTGTCTACACGGTCAAGATGTGGTTTGAACATCACATAGGCGATAATACCGTCAATGGTAAAAAATACTGCCATAAACAGCGCTATTGCAAAAAAGGTCTGTGCAAAAAGATCCCGTTTCTTGACCAGGAGAACAAAGCTGTAGGTCAGGCCGGCCATAATTAACACGTTGGCAACCATCTCCGCCATGATTAATATTTTGTACAGGAAAGGAGAAACGCCATCTGCCTGATCCATAGCATGCCAGATGACGGAGTTGAAAAAGGACTGCTTAAAAAAGAAGGAGACCGTCAGGGACAGTACATTGACGACAATTACAATAGCCAGCACGATCAGCCAGCCACCCACTTGTTCATGGTAGATCTCTTCATAAGGTTTGAGGATAACCGGTCTGCTCCGGTTGTATCTTTTTGCTATAAACCATATTGTTGCAGGTAGCAGACCGAGAAATACGACGAGTGTAAACCAGTTGATCTCGTCGGCTGCCCTGGGCGTGCCTACATTGGGTATACCATCGGTCGCGTACCCATTTTCGTCCAGATAAAAACCGTTGTAAAAGATATTATCACGGTCGGCAAAGTCCGTATAATACTGCTTTAGGTCTTTTTGGTCGACAAATGGTTCGTGTAAACCTAAAGTGTAATATATGCGTATACTGTCGGGAGCAACTTCAAGGGTTTTACCGAAAACGTAAGCCTGACGGTCAAAATAAACATTATTCCGATATTGGCCAAAGGATGCCTTGCCTTTATTGATAATCAGGATTTCATATTCGACATCACTGGGGAAGGGCAAGCTCAGCGGTGCCACGCGATCTTCCAGCGTTTCTGGAAGTTTATCATTAATATGGGATCCGATCAGGGAAATATATTTCTTTGTCGTTCCGCTTTCCGCTTTACCAATATTCTTGATTTTATACTTTTCGGTGATTTCAACGCTATTATTTTCGATATCATCTTTGTACTGAACATTTTCCGCTTTATTGATCTTTGGATAAGTTTTGGCGTAAAATTCGAGATACTGTTTCTGAATATCATTTTTAGCGTTGCTCTGAAAATAGCTACGTATATTGTCCGCTTCATTTCCGCTATAAGTCGTTGTGACTTCAAGCGTTGCATTGAATTTTCCTTCGAGGGTTAAGACTTCACGGATCTTGATGTTGCCGGCGACGTTTTGTGGTATGTCGGTTAAACCATTTTTATCTAGGCCGGAAAGTACCTTTCCGTAAGCAGGGAAATACCTGCTTTTGATGTCGCCTCCTTGATTGGTTATTGTTGGATCAATGTATTGTCGCCGCCCCTGGATACTGAGTTCAACAACCATATGGTTGAAGGCATGAGGTGAGGGCAGAGCTGCTTCCAGTCCACGATTTTTATAGGTGTTGGCGAGGACCAGGCCTGCATCGATATTTTTGCTTTTCAATAGAGTGGCCAGCAACATGGATTTATCCTTGCAGTCGCCATAACGCTGCTGGAAAACTTTCTCCGGCAGGTTGGCACGATGGGAGTATTCTCCCATTTCGATCCCCATGTACCGGATTTCGTTCTGAACAAAATCAGTGGCTTTTTTCACAAACAGGTAGGGTTGTCCTTCAGACTCGTACCACATCTTATTTACGAAATCCCGGAGCGGCCCCGATGTGGCGATCTGTGGAATGGGATTGATTCTATTGTTCCATTGAGTAACTTCTGCCCAGTTGTTGAACTCCGAACATTCAACATATTTGAGTGCAGTATACCATGAAGGGCTGTAGCTTTCATAGACAACCGGCTTGTCGTCGTTGATTTCCCAAAAGTAGCTGGTCATACCGCCTTTGGATTCCTGACGCACCTGCGGTGCGCCATTGAAACTTTTGAAATGCAGCTTGCGGTTGTTCGGAATGATATAGTGGAGATGGACCAGGCCCGTAGGTTCATAACCCTGTAAATAATAACTGTCGAAGAACTTACCTTCAAATACCGGATTTGCGCCAACGATCGAATAGGCAAAGACAATCCGGTCATCTTTGCGTAGATCCTCCAGTACATAATAGGCCATTTGGCTTCCATTATATATCGATCTTGCCAGTTCGGTTTCCGAAGCCAGCAGTTGAAATTTTGCCTGTGGTAGTAGATCCATACTCTTGCCGTCTCGGATGATCTTCAGTTCGTGCAGCTGCAGTTTTTGGAAATGAGGATCAAATGTGACCTGGATCTGCCCAAGATTTTCGATGCCGCTTTGATCAAAAAGGAATTTTATATCCTTATAATATTTGGTCTGCTGATCAACATTGACCTGATGATCAATTAGTTCGTAATAATATCCATCGCTGATGTCATCAAGATTTGGTTTGATAGGTTTCAGCGAAATGGGCCTTAGCCAGGAAGGACTGGCAGCTTTTTGGATCTGACTAAATGACAAAGAAAAAGTTGCTAATATCAGGATAAAAGCAAGTAATAACTGGCTGAATCTTTTCATTGATTAATAATTTGACCTAAGATAAGTAAAATTTGCATCTGATGATAGGAAAATAACAGGTGATTAGCATAAATAATTTGCAGTTAGTGGATGACCTGTTTTCAAAAATTAAAGGGCTGGTAAGAATAACCTACCAACCCTTTATCGCGATTGCATTTTTTGTTATAATTTGCTTTCTCGTTTTTTCTTTTTCTTGACGACTTTTGGCATCTGCGCACGTTTTAATTCGTATTGCCTTTCGATATACTGAATAATTTCTGATGCGATATCCTTTTTTGTTGCTTTCTCAATACCTTCCAGTCCCGGCGAGGAATTCACTTCCAGCACCAATGGCCCGCGGTCGGAGGGAATCATATCTACACCGCATACCGTAAGTCCCAATTGTGCGGCAGCAGCAATGGCGGTTTCGCGCTCGGCTTTGTTCAGCCGGATGACCTGTGCGGTACCTCCGCGATGAATGTTGGAACGAAACTCTCCCTCTTTGGCTGTACGTTTCATCGCTCCCACGACCTTGCCATCCACAACAAAAGCACGGATATCTGAGCCTTTGGATTCTTTGATATACTCTTGGATCAAGATGTTGTTGCCCAGTCCATAAAATGCTTCGATAACCGAAGATGCAGCTTTCTTGGTTTCGGCGAGAACGACACCAATACCTTGGGTCCCTTCCAGCAGTTTAATGACCAGCGGAGCACCGCCGACCATACTGATCAGATCGTCCACATCGGACGCTGTACGCGCAAATCCGGTGATCGGGAGCCCGATACCGGCGCCCGAAAGAATCTGCAGACAGCGCAGTTTGTCTCTTGATCTGGTGATCGCTTGGCTAGGGTTGGCTGAAATGACATCCATAACTTCAAATTGCCGGACAATGGCGGATCCATAAAATGTCACCGAAGCTCCTATCCGTGGGATAATGGCGTCAATATCGCTAAGATCCTGTCCTTTGTAATGAATACTAGGTTTACCTTGTTGAATGCCTACATAACACTTGCTGTGGTCGATGACAACACATTCGTGTCCTCTTTGTTGGGCGGCTTCTACGAGACGACGAGTAGAGTATAAGCTCTTTACTGTCGATAATACGGCAATTTTCACGATTTGTATATTGAATATATTTTGTGCTAAGATAACAAAATAGCGTCGCTATTTGTTTTTATTTGAAAGGCTCTTGAGTGAAAGGTTTTCTTTGGACACATCAACCAAAAATTTTTTATACAGGAAGTTTTTCCCTAGAAGCATGGGATAGGTCATTTCCGAGCGGTTTCTCAATGAAATTTTGATATCAAAGACCTGGTCAAAGAGCTTGGCTGTAGTCCGGATATAATACCGTTTTTCCTCTTGGCCAAAGGAGCTCTTCACAAGTTTGGTCCTGTAAAGCCTGAGTTTGAGCGTGGCTGTCTGATGCGTCGCAAAATCGGTGATAAGTTCGCAGATGATCCAGTCATGGCCCTGTTCCTGGACTATCTTATAAGCGTTGCAGTGCAATACCGATGAAGCGGCGCCAGTGTCAATTTTTGCTTCAATACCAAATATCCCCAGTTCAGGCAGGTCTAGAGTTTCTTTCCAGCCCACAAGATGTTTTTCTTTCATTATATCAAGTGGAATAAAAGCACTGATCCGCAAAGGGGACAGTGCTTATCGCTTTATTCGTAGATAAATTCTCCATACGGAGATGTTATAGTCACTTTTTTGGATGCAGCGGCTTCGACACGGCCAATGATCTGCGCAGGAATACCGAATGATTCCGAGATGGCGATGATGTCCGAGGCAATAGCCTCAGGCACATATAATTCCATCCGATGCCCCATATTGAAGACCTTATACATCTCTTTCCAGTCGGTATTTGATTCTTTTTGTATCAACTCAAAAAGAGGCGGGACCGGGAAGAGCTTATCTTTGATGACGTGTACATCTTCCACAAAGTGAAGCACCTTGGTCTGCGCTCCGCCCGAACAATGCACCATACCGTCTATTTGTGAACGATATTTATCCAAGATGTTTTTGATTACAGGAGCGTAGGTCCGAGTGGGCGAAAGAACCAGTTTGCCCGCAGTCACCTGTTGGCCTGTTTCAACCTGAACGGTACTGGTCAGATCCTGGCTTCCGGCAAAGACCAGCTCATAAGGAACGGCTGGATCGTAAGCTTCGGGATATTTTTCTGCTACCTGTTTATTGAATACGTCATGCCGTGCCGAAGTCAGGCCATTGGATCCCATGCCGCCATTATACTCTTTCTCATAGCTGGCCTGCCCGTTGGATGCTAATCCAACAATGACATTGCCCGCCTGAATCCGATGGTTGGATATCACGTCCTCACGCTTCATTCTACAGGTAACCGTACTGTCAACGATGATCGTCCGGACCAGATC
Source organism: Sphingobacterium thalpophilum (assembly GCF_901482695.1). Lineage (NCBI taxonomy): Bacteria > Pseudomonadati > Bacteroidota > Sphingobacteriia > Sphingobacteriales > Sphingobacteriaceae > Sphingobacterium > Sphingobacterium thalpophilum. The sequence continues at coordinate 5,650,088 of NZ_LR590484.1, read as the reverse complement.
GCCAACGTCTGCCGTCTCACCGCCTGTCGAGTAGATGCCAATACCAAGCTCGCGAAGTTCTGCGAGAATTTCCTCTGTACCGTTAATAATCTCAGCAATGACTTCACCCGGAATCAGGTTTTTATTTCGTCCAATGGTCGAGGACAAGAGGATATTGTCTGTGGCACCCACACAAAGCAGATCGTCTATATTCATAATGATCGCGTCCTGAGCGATACCTTTCCAGACCGAAATATCACCAGTTTCCTTCCAGTATACATAGGCTAGGGAAGATTTGGTGCCGGCACCGTCGGCGTGCATAATATTGCACCATGCCTCATCTCCGCCTAGTATATCGGGAATAATTTTACAGAATGCTTTGGGAAATAAGCCTTTGTCGATATTTTTTATCGCATTGTGCACATCCTCTTTTCCTGCGGATACGCCTCGTTGATTGTATTTTAAGTCTGACATCTTAGCGCAAAAATAAGCAATAGCACTGAATTAACGAACCTTATTTAAGGATTTTAATCACTTGCGATAATACGCCAGTGGACAACGAGATTTTCAAGATTTATTTTCGCGTTGGCAGGACTCGTGCTGGGCAGACAGACATAGGAAATGTCCGCTCTCTTTTCGAAATGTCTACGGTATAAATGATAAGCTTTTTGTCCATTGAAAACGATCCTGCGGATAGCTGGGTATTGATCCAGCAAGGTCGTGATTGCATTGGGACGCTCGCCTTTAATAGCAAGATCCATGCTCCCGGGCCGGGATGCCTGCGCGCATACATCCCAAAGACCGATACCATTGTCCAGCAGCAATTGTATTTTGTCGGTGTAATCGACCGCGTCGGGACGGTCAAATAAATGGCGCATAACTTTCCAGAAGCGGTTTTGCGGATGGGCATAATACTCATTTTCCGCAAGGGACGTATCTCCGGGCAAGGAGCCGAGCACAAGAACTTTGGTGGAGCTGTTGACGATAGGGGAAAATGATTTTTTAAGCATATTCAAATTTAATAATATTCTATTCCGCTTTGAAATATCAAATGCTTTTTGCTATATTTATGATATTAAAATGATATCATAAATATATTAATAAATTATGGAAAAACTAATAAAACCCATGTCTGGCTATTTAGCCTTGTTAATCGCAGTTGTTTGCTTTTTTGCGGCCATATTTTCATTTATGAACCTGGAGGAAAGTTCTCTTTATGCTGTCCTGGGCGTTGTATTGATGATCGCCACCTTTTTTATTCTGAAGGGATTAATGATTATTAATCCGAACCATTCCCGTGTGCTGAACTTTTTCGGTAAGTACGTGGGTACTGTTAAGGAAAACGGGCTGTTTTTTGTAAATCCACTGTATTCGACCATCAAGATCAGTCTGCGTTCGGACAACCTGCAGGGGCAGACCTTGAAGGTGAACGATAAGATGGGTAATCCGATTGAGATCGGCGCTGTCATCGTATGGCAGGTGGGGGACACCTACAAAGCGGCGTACGACGTCAGCAATTACACATCGTATGTACGTACACAGAGTGAGGCAGCGGTAAGACATCTGGCAGGTAGTTTTCCCTATGACAACTTGGAAGATGAAGGCGCTGAGATCACATTGCGAGAAGGCGGAGACACGGTAAACCATATCCTTGAAAAAGAACTGTCCGAACGGCTTGCTCCAGCAGGGGTAATTATCAAAGAAGCAAGGATCAGTCATCTGGCCTATGCGTCGGAAATCGCCGGAGCCATGCTGCAGCGGCAACAGGCGGCGGCTATTGTTGCTGCACGTGCAAAGATCGTGGACGGTGCGGTAGGGATGGTTGAAATGGCACTCAATAAATTATCCGAAAAAGATATTGTGGAATTGGATAATGAGAAAAAAGCTGCAATGGTCAGCAACCTTATGGTGGTCCTTTGTGGAGAAAAAGCTGCTACACCGATTGTTAATACAGGTACCTTGTATCAATAAACTCACTAAGATGGCGGATAAGAAAAACTTTATGTTGCGGCTTGATGATCAGATGTACAAGGCATTGGAAAAATGGGCCGCAGATGAGTTTAGGAGTGTGAACGGGCAGATTGAATATCTTTTGCATAGAGCGCTTCAGGAAAATAAAAGACTGAATGCGGAGAGAAAGTCTGCCGACAAAAAATAAAGAATCAGCAGCGAAAAATGTACCTTTGACTTTGCGTTAACAAAGCAAAGGATACATTTCTTATTGTTTATTAATTTCAGATCAACATATGAATATTAACCCCGCATACAATTTGTTGGTTGTCAGTACTAGTACGATTCATGGTAGTGCGTTTCTCAGCTATATTAAAGAGGATTTTGTGCAGTTTATCCAGACCGATGAACTGCTTTTTGTACCCTTCGCCCGGCCCTCGGGTATTTCTTATAAGGAGTACACAGCCAAGGTACAGCATGCTCTGGCGGATAAGCATATCAAGGTTAAGGGATTGCATGACTATCCGAATAAGAAAACAGCGATTGAGGAGGCAAAATCCATATTTGTGGGCGGTGGCAATACGTTTTTATTGCTGAAGACTTTATACGATCTGGATTTGATGCAGCAGCTACGTACGCAGATTGCCAAGGGAGTGCCCTATGTCGGCACTTCAGCAGGTTCGAATCTGACCGGAATGTCCATCGGGACGACCAACGACATGCCCATTGTGTATCCCGCAAGTTTTGAGGCTTTGGGCTTGCTGCCATTTAATATTAATCCCCATTACCTGGATCCCGATCCTCATTCCACACATAAGGGCGAAACGCGGGAGATACGCATTCAGGAATTCCATCAGTTTAATAAACAGCCTGTTATCGGTCTGCGTGAAGGCAGTTGGCTGGAAGTGCGCCATGGGCAAATCAAGCTGGAAGGACCATGGACTGCCCGATTGTTCAGACGGGGGGCAGCAGCCGTAGAACTTAGTCCGGGGTTAATTCATTTTTAAGTTATCGTAAAATCTAGACTTTTTTTGGCGACTTATCGCGTTTAAGAGTCCGCGGAGCGTATTTTTGAACCGAATTGAAAGTACAGTATCTAAAAAATACGGGGTAGCATATTGGAAATCCTACAAAATAAGCTACTTTTGCGCTAAATCCATTAAAATACTCTTCCAATGGAACAAAATTCAGCACTTCACCCAGCGGATATTGCGGAAGAAATATCACGCCTCAATAAAGGTGAGCAACATCAGGAGTTTATGAACTATCCGCTTTTGGATAGACTTGAAATCTTTTCCTTTCTGGAAGTGGATGTTCAGTATACATTGATTAAATCAATGACAGAACAGGAACTGTCTGAATTGCTGAATAATCTAAAGCCTGATACCCGAAACGAACTGCTTTCTGAACTGCCGGATGAATTGATCAAATATTTGATCAACCTGCTGAATGAGCGTGAGAAACAGATGGCCCTAGAACTTATCGGATATAAGGAAGACAGCATTGCGCGGCTGATGACACCCATGTATGTGCAGGTACGACCATATTATACCGTGGATGATGTTTTCAGACATATTAAGGTGTTCGGAAGGAAAGCGGAGACCCTCAACTTCATTTATGTGGTGGACGAAAAAAATGTATTGATCGATGACCTGAAAATCGGTCAGCTCCTTCTTTCCGATGGCACCACTAAAATTTCAGACCTCATCGATTATAATTTTGCCGCCATCCGGGCCACAACACCGATGGAAGAGGCGTTCGAGATCTTTCAAAAATATGACCGAAGTGCCCTGCCCATCATTACCGATGCCGGCGTGCTGGTTGGAATTGTAACCTTCGACGATGTACTGGATCGGATCGAAGATCGAGATACTGAAGATATACAGCGATTCGGGGGAATGGAAGAGCTGGATCTGGCCTATACGAAGACGCCCTTGTTGCAGCTGATTCAGAAGCGGGCAGGCTGGCTGATTATTTTGTTTTTCAGTGAGATGTTGACGGCTTCGGCCATGGGGTTTTTCGAAGGCGAACTGGAGAAAGCTGTGGTGTTGGCCTTATTTGTTCCGTTGATCATTTCCAGCGGCGGGAATTCAGGTTCTCAAGCGGCTTCATTGATTATCCGTGCAATGGCGTTGGGCGAACTGAAGCTCAAAGACTGGTGGTACGTCATGAAACGAGAGGTGTCTTCCGGTCTGATCCTGGGCGGCATTCTGGGAGCTATCGGTTTTCTGCGCATACTGGCCTGGCATTTTCTCGGCCTGTACGATTATGGCCAGTATTGGGTAGCGATAGGCTTGACAGTGGCTGTCTCCCTGTTATTTATCGTTCTGTGGGGGACCCTTTCAGGTTCGTTTATACCTTTTATTTTGCGCAGGTTCGGTTTGGATCCTGCCACCGCGTCAGCGCCATTTGTTGCGACGCTGGTGGACGTGTCCGGTCTGATCATTTATTTTACCGTTGCCGCATTCTTCTTGCAGGGAAAATTGCTTTAATATTACCGTTAGCTTCAGGCGTCATCTGTGGCGTGCTATAAATTGAGCTTGCGGTATAAGGTTTCCTTTACTCCTCCTTTTTGTGCCTTATAAATACCTTTTTTGCCCGATGATATGAATGCAGCAAAGCAGGCAATGGCGATATACAGTATTGGCTGTAGACCGAACAGCTCATAGCCCATCACCATACAGGCCAGCGGTGTATTGGTTGCCCCGGAGAATACCCCTACAAAGCCCATGGCAGCCAGTAACCCCAATGGCAAGGGAATGACCAGACTTAATGCACTGCCCAGAGTGGCGCCGATAAAAAATAGTGGAGTCACCTCCCCGCCTTTAAAGCCAGCCGAAAGAGTGAAAGTGGTCAGCAATAATTTTAGAATAAAAGCTTCGTCAGGGGAAGGACTCCGAAAGGCCTCCTGAATCATCGGGATGCCCAAGCCAATGTATTTTGTGCTGCCCAACAGTGCAACAGCTATGATAATAACAATTCCACCAACGAAAGGTCTGGCAAGGGGAGATGCAATCCGTTTGAATTGGATGCTAAAAAAGTCACCTGCAAGCGTAAATAGCCACGCTGCCAGACCAAAGAGAACACCAGCAATCATGCTCCACAGGATACCGCTGGCAGAGAGTGCCGGTATTCGTTCATGGATCGGATAATGGGTGTGCGGTATGTTCCAGAGCTGGCAGCTCAGATGCGCAAGGTATGCCGTAACGAGACAGGGGAGGATACCGAGGTATCTTTTTCTCCCGATCAGCAATACTTCTAAGCCAAAAACGGCGCCTGCGAGTGGCGTACCAAAGACCGCTGCAAACCCCGCGCTGATGCCGATAGAAATAAGGATGCGGCGCTCCGTTTTGTCAAAGTCAAACCAACGGTTGAGCTGATCCGATATCGCACCGCCGATCTGCACTGCCGTACCTTCCCGTCCTGCCGAGCCGCCGAACAGATGGGTCAGCAGGGTTCCGAATAGCACGAGCGGTGCCATCACCAGAGGAATCCTTCGCTGCGGGTATAGATACTCCGTGATGAGCAAATTGTTACCTTGGCTTGCTGTATGGCCCCAGCGCTGATAGGATGCTGCAATGACAAGTCCCGCAAGGGGCAGTCCATATATAATCCAGGGCTGAGACTCTCGGTACTGTGTGACCCAGTTTAACGAGAATAAAAAAAAGGCACACACAGACCCCACTGCGAAGCCGATAGCGGCACAAGCAAAGAGCCATTTGAAAAAAAAACGAATAGTGGTGTTGTATTGGACTTTTGCAGCCATAATCTACTTGATATAAATAGTGCTTTTATATTATAAAGTAGACGTCATCAGCTTCTTAGGGCGGTTCAGGGCAGACATCATTGCCAGTATGTGGTACAAAATTATAAAAAACGAAGGATAATCGCAACCCATCCTGCTATCATCAGCAGGCCACCCAGAGGAGTTATAGGTCCCAAAAACTTTAGATTCTTTTTCCAATAAGCGGCAAAAGCCAGAAAATAGATACTTGTCGAAAACAGGAGAGTGCCTAAAGTGATCAGATAGAAGGCAATTCGTTCGGATTGATATTCAAAAGAAAAATTTAGCCCTAGAATTAACAGTGTGATGGCGGTGTACATCTGGTAGCGGACGCCTACTTCAAAAGACTCCAGTTTCTCGGACGGGAGAATCTTTTTGAAGGCATGGGCCCCGAAAGCGCCCAGGATAATAGCTAGGGAGCCTAGTAGGGCAGCAGTGATGATAACGATATTGTTCATAATGTAAATTACTTATCCATAGGTCTGGTCATGTCGATATGCAGAATTCCGTAGTCCGGATAGGGTTCAGAGTTCTGGACAAAACCCAATTTCTGATAAAATGATTTTAAATGGAACTGGGCGCCGATCTGAATTTCATGGGGTCCGAAAACTTCGCGGACCGTCTCAATTGATCTCTGCATCAGCGCCTGGCTTATTCCTGTGCCACGGGCCTCTTTAGCGACAATAACGCGTCCGATGGAGGGCTGCGGATAAGAGAGACCAGGAGGTACCAGACGGGTATAGGCAATGATCTCATAGTCCTGTTCGGTCCAAAGATGAAGACAGTATTGGTCTTTGCCATCCAATTCCGGATACAGGCATTCCTGCTCCAACACAAAGACGTCCTGCCGTAGTTTCAAAATACGATAAAGTTCGGTATTGGTCAGCTCGTCAAATTTCTTAAGTACCCATTGATGGTTGTTCATAGCAGTGAAAGAGTGGGGGACAAATGAAAAGGCTACACTGCAAGCGAGTCTCTCCATTTGTCCCATAGATAGGGATGATAACTATGCTAATAGACTTTTGACCACCTCTGAAATGGTTTTTCCATCGGCCTGACCAGCTAACTTTTGGTTGGCAGCGCCCATGACTTTGCCCATATCTTTAATAGAGGAAGCTCCTGTTTCTGCAATAATATCTTTGATGACTGATTCAACCTCTTCTTTGCTCAGTTGTTTAGGCAGGTAGGTTTCAATCACCTTTTCTTCTTCCAGTTCGATCTGATAGAGGTCTTCGCGATTCTGGCTTCTGTAGATTTCTGCAGATTCACGGCGCTGTTTGACCAGTTTTTGTAATACTTTGATTTCAGCATCCTGACTCAATTCGTCAGCGTGTCCTTTTTCTGTTTTTGCTAGTAGAATTGCCGCCTTAATAGCCCGCAGTCCGCGAAGCTTCGCTGCGTCTTTTGCGATCATTGCGGCTTTGATGTCTTGATTTATTTGAGTTTCTAATGACATAATACGTATTATTTTCGATTGACAATCGTGCCGGTAGCCTGTGCTGTCGGCATTATTAATAGATCGTTGATATTCACATGGGCAGGCCTTGTAATGACAAAAAGGATGGTTTCGGCCACGTCTGTGCCGGTCAGTGGCTGTACGCCGGTATATACCGCCTTGGCGCGGTCTCTATCGCCATGAAAACGCACTTCCGAGAATTCAGTTTCGACCATTCCCGGGTCGATGGAAGTGACTTTGATGCCACTGGAGAGTAGGTCAATGCGCATTGCTTTTGTCAGCGCATCTACGGCATGCTTGGTTGCACAGTACACATTGCCATTAGGATAAACCTCCTTGCCGGCAATAGAGCCTAAATTGACGATGTGTGCACCATTTTCGGTGTCCATCAGCGGTATTACAGCCTTGCTTACATACAGCAGGCCCTTGACATTGGTGTCTATCATTCTGTCCCAGTCGCCAATATCACCCTGATGAATGGGGTCAAGGCCCTGGCTCAGCCCCGCATTATTAACGAGCACATTGATTTTCTTCCATTCTTCCGGTAGACCATTGATCTGCTGTTGCACCTGCTCTGCATCTCTGACATCCAGTTCGAAGGTATGAATGCGAATATGAGGATAGGCTGTATTTAATTTCTCCTTCAACGTTTCCAAACGATTTAACCTACGGGCACAGAGTAGAAGATCATAACCTTCTCTTGCCAGCACTTCGGCACAAGCCTGACCAATTCCTGAACTTGCTCCGGTGATGAAAACTGTTTTTGTCATATGTTTTTACTTAATCCTTTAGACACTTACTTTGTTGCGACATAAATGGTACAGATGCCAAAAGTCTGCGGTCTGACAATCGTGTGGTTAAACCCGGCTCTTCTGTTTATTTCGACAAACTGCTGCCCTTCCGGAAATTGAGCAACCGACTCCGGTAGGTATTCGTAGGCACTGGAGTCTTTCGAGAAAAACTTACCAATGGTGGGTGTCACATATTTGAAATAGAAGTTGTAAAGCTGTTTGATCGGAAATTTTTTTGGATTGGAAAATTCCAGGATAATGGCTTTACCGCCGGGCTTTAGTACGCGGTAAATATCGGACAGCCCTTTTTCCAGGTTTTCAAAATTGCGAACCCCAAAGGCCACTGTGACCGCATCAAATGTGTTGTCGTCGAACTGTAGTTTTTCAGAGTCACCGAGCTGAACTTCAAACTGACCCTCCAGGCCCTTGCTTGCTATTTTCTTTTTGGCTACGTCCAGCATACCCTGGGAGATGTCGACTCCAATGATTTTTTTAGGATTCAATATCTTAATGGATTCAATCGCAAAATCGCCCGTTCCGGTTGCAACATCCAGTATTAGCTGTGGATGGATGGATTTTAGGGCCCTGATCGCTTTTTTTCGCCAGATAATATCAATGCCCAGAGACATGAAATGATTTAAGAAATCGTAGGAATGCGAGATGTTGTTGAACATATCCGCTACCTGTTTTTTCTTGCCGTCATTGGCATCTTTATAGGGTTTCAATGTAGAAGAGTCGTGCGTCATAATCACAAAGATACAATATAAGTCTATTTTTAACACGGAAAATAAGATTTGTTTTTCCGGCGCTTTTCATCACGCTACATCGCCGGAAAACGAATTCATGGCGTCCGCTTTGAAAAATAGTTCACATCCATTCAAGTTATTCACATTTTTTAACAGGTTGACTGTGAGTGTATATTTTTTATTTTCAACATGTTTTCCACACTGGATGTTAAAAAGTGATGTTGTAAAACTGTGTCCTTCAAAGCGTTTTGACAGCTGTCATCTTCGTAGCGGAAAGACCTGTGTGTAATTCATGCCGCTGATGAATTTTATTTTTTATACATTTGTTATCCCATCCTAATTTAGAGGTGGCCGAAGCTATATTTCTGATATAATATCATGATGAACGAGAGCAATTTTGAAACGAATAATACGGACAATAACAAGCGTGGCAATTATGGTGAGCGCCGTACCAAATTAAATAATTTGGTCAGTGGCCTCGGAAAGCTACCGCCACAGGCAGTGGATCTTGAGGAAGCTGTTTTGGGGGCACTGATGCTTGAGAAAAATGCGCTAAGTGAGATTATTGATATTTTAAAACCCGAATCGTTCTACAAAGAAGCTCATCAGAAAATATTTGAGGCTATTTTCGGTCTCTTTCAGAAAACCTCACCAATTGATATTTTAACTGTTACCGCTGAACTTCGGCGAATGGGAGCCCTGGAGATGGTTGGCGGAGCCTATTATATCACGCAATTGACGGACAGGGTCGTGTCGGCAGCAAATATTGAATACCACGCCCGTATCATTTCCCAGAAGTATATACAGCGGGAATTAATTAAGGTTTCCACGGAGATTATCAACAGCTCTTACGATGAAACTTCGGATATATTTGATCTTCTGGATCATGCAGAGAAGAGCCTTTTCGATATTGCACAGAACAACCTGAGAAGAGACTCGCGCAAGATGGACGATATTATGCGTGAAGCGATCTCCAATCTAGAGATGTTGCGCGATCGTACCGACGGGCTTACGGGGGTACCTTCGGGATTAACAGCCCTCGACCGTATGACGTCGGGATGGCAACCTTCTGATTTGGTGATCATCGCTGCGCGTCCGGCCATGGGTAAGACCGCTTTCGTATTATCTGTTGCTAGAAATGCTGCGGTTGAACATGGGAAAGCTGTTGCCGTATTCTCGCTGGAGATGTCCTCTGTACAGCTTGTTAATCGTTTGATCGCGGGAGAGACAGAGATCGAACAGGAAAAATTGAAAAAAGGTAATCTGGCGGACCATGAGTGGCAGCAGTTGCATTCACGGATTGGACGGCTGACCGAGGCGCCGATTATTATTGACGATACACCAGCATTGAACGTATTCGAATTTAGGGCAAAATGCCGCCGGCTTAAAGCGCAGTACGATATACAGATGGTGATTGTGGATTACCTGCAGCTGATGCATGGTAAAGCTGAAGGTAAGGGCGGTGGAAATCGTGAACAGGAAATCGGTAGCATTTCCCGGGCATTGAAATCCGTGGCCAAAGAGTTGAATATTCCGGTATTGGCACTCTCACAGCTGAGCCGCGCCGTCGAATCGCGTCCGGGTAACAGCAAACGACCGATGCTCTCCGACTTACGGGAGTCCGGATCTATCGAGCAGGATGCCGATATGGTGCTTTTCCTGTACCGGCCTGAATATTATGGGTTGACCGAAGACGAAGAAGGGCGGCCGACTGCAGGGGTAGGAGAGGTTATTATTGCCAAACACCGGAATGGTGAAACCGGTATCGTGCCGCTCCGTTTCGTAGGTAAATTCGTGAAGTTTGTCGATCTGGAAGATGAGTTTTCGGGTATGGGTGCGGGAGACGGATTTGGCGATGCGCCTAGTACATTCTCGGCTTCTGCCCTCAATCCCTCACCTAACTTTGGTGATGATTTTGCTGGTGGCGGTTTCAGTGGCGGCATCACAATGCCTTCTCGTATGAATGATATGCCGGATGATGCCCCCTTCTAATGAATATTGAATTCTCATATACCGATTAAATAAAAGCCGAAATCACTGATTTCCGCTTTTATTTAATCGCTGCACCTGTCATGGGATCTGCGTCGTTAGAATTTATACGTGAAGCCAGCACCGACAATCTGCCTAACCTGTAATGCAGAATTTCTTCTTCCAACTTCTTTTCCATCTTCAATGATCGGAAGCGCGGTGTTATCATCGTAAACGAGCTGTACACCAGCATTGACTGTGATAAATCTGTTGACTTTCATAAATAAATTAGCTGTATAGTCGATATCAACATTCTGTGGCTTATCCAGGTAATTCGAATAAAGTTTTAAGATATTCTCGAAAGAGACATTCTCCATCAGATTTACCTTATAATAAGCATCAAAAGATGCGCCGAATTCTGTCCGCAATTTTTTGCCTGCATCTAGTCCATACCGCGTTGAAAGCAGCGTATCGCTCACCATCACCAATCGCACCGCTGCAGGTGATAAGTTGAAGCGTAGGTTGTCGGATCTCTTGTAGGCCAAGCCGGGACCGAAACTCAGATAGGCAGGTGCCAGGAATCGTGAAATACGTTCTTTGGGCTCCTTTGTATAATCATAGCCGTCTGCAAACTGCGTGTTGAAATTTAGGAAAAAGGTATAGAGCCAGTATGTTGAAGCCTGATGTCCCAGTAAACTATTCAATACCAGTCGGTCATCATTTTTGCGCCAGTCCGATTCTTTTTGGAATGTCAGTCCATATGCGGCAAGCGCTTTATTGTCCCAGGACCACTTACCTTTTTTATAATTGAAATCGTAATTGAGGGTGAGGTTTCCCGAAAATGAATTGACGCCCCCCGCGGCCCAGTTGGAAAATGAACTCTGGTTGATGAGAAATGTGTTTTCACCTTTGATTGTCCATGTTTTGCTTGTGTCAGGGTCAATCTCCTGGCTTAATGACCGATAGCTGATCAAACATAATACGATAAGAAAAATAGGGTTTAGCCTTTTGATGTTTGGAAGTTGAATTCTGTGCATAGTTTCTAGAAATAAAGGTTCTATGAATTAACGAATAACTTTCTTTATTGTTTGTGTTTTTTTGCTTACCTAAGTATTAAATAAAATCCGAACTTTGCCATCTGCCAATGGATGCAGGTCATTAGGTGCGCTTTATCGACAGCAGCAGAGTCTGCCCATTGGTTGGGCCAAGATTAATTTTTGTGTAACTGATACGAATGAAAATAACATTACTTTGCATCGGAAAAACCGATGACAGCTACCTGATAGCGGGAATTGACAAATATATCAAAAGGTTAAAATTCTACGTGACGTTTAATCTGCTCGTTATACCCGACATCAAAAACAGCAAAAGTCTTTCTGCTGAGCAGCAGAAAGACAAAGAAGCAGCTCTTATATTGAAGCAGCTGCAGCCACAGGATATGGTGATTTTGCTGGACGAGTTCGGAAAAGAGTTCAGATCGCTGGATTTTTCTGCTTATCTGGAAAAGATGATGGTCAATAGTGTGCAGCATATGGTGTTTGTGATCGGTGGCCCTTATGGTTTTGATCAAAAGGTCTACGACCGTGCCAATGCGAAAATGTCCCTTTCCAAAATGACTTTTTCCCATCAGATGATCCGGCTGTTTTTTACTGAACAGCTTTACAGGGCCTTTACGATTATGAAGGGCGAACCTTATCACCACGAATAATATGGAAAAAAGTCCGTAACTTCATCATGAATAAAAACAGACTTCTATGAATTTACCGAATAAACGTGACTATCACTATAAGAGTGACGAAGGTGAGAAAAATAGCCAATTGAACAAATACATCATGATCATCTGTATCATCATCGTAATTTTGCTAGCATTTTTCTTTGCCTGAAATGATACCCTCTGTTTACGGAATAAGTAAAAGAATAAATCTCTTACTCATATCCGTATGGAGGATATCAGCAGATGATTTTTAATAAAATTTAAAATTGTTTTTGAGGAGAACGCAACTTAGTTTTTTGGAGAAGTTTGGTTCGTTTTGCGCGTTCTTTTAGGTTCAGTGTTGTGGATAAATCCCCAGTTGGTTACATAAAACGACAGGGGAGTGATTTCTAATAATTTTTTCATTTTCTCTTTTTTTACCATATAATATATTATTGATTTATCCCTAAAGTATCAATAATCACGCCAAACTGGTAAAAGTGTCAGATCTACCGCCTAACTCACTATGAGTGCCTTGGTGGCCAACAAGATAGATAGCCCCGAAAGGGGCTATCCGTATGTTATTTTTTGTCTATTTTATATAATCGCCCCATGTCGGTAATGGCGTAAAGTGCCCCATCTTTTCCCTGCGTGATATCTCTAAACCGCTGTCCCTCGCCGGCGAGCAAGCGTTCTTCACCGACGACCTTATTATCTTTTAAGATAATCCGTGCGATATGTGTACTGCTGAGTCCACAGATGAAAAGATTGTTTTTCCACTCAGGAATATTCTGCCCGGTATAGAAAGCGATACCGCTGGGGGAGAGTACTGGATCCCAGTAATAGACGGGCTGCTCAAGGCCTTCTTTTTGCTGAATACCTTCGCCCACCTTGTCTCCTTTATATTCTATACCATAAGTGATGGTTGGCCAACCGTAGTTTTTTCCTGCCACGATTCTATTCAGTTCGTCTCCACCGCGAGGGCCGAATTCAGTCTCCCACAGGTCACCTGTCTCTGGGTGCAATGCTAGCCCTTGCGGATTGCGGTGTCCGTAACTATATATTTCCGGACGGGCATTTCCCTGGCCGGCAAATGGATTTCCGGGCGCCGGCTGCCCATCTTTGGTGATACGCAGAATTTTTCCGAGCGCCGCCTGCAGATCCTGTGCCAGAGGTCGGGTGACCAGATCCGAACGCTCGCCTGTACTAAAAATAAGGTTTCCGTCTTTATCAAAAAGAATACGTCCGCCATAATGCAGATTGCCTTTATGCGCCGGCGTTGCCTGGTAAATAACTTTTGCACCTTCGACCGATTTCTCGTCAGCTGCAAGTTTGCCTTTGCCCACAGCAGTCAGTGTGCCGGAAGGTGTATTATCAGAAAAGACCCAATAAACCATACGGTTGGATGTAAAATCCGGATCTAAAGTTATGCCAAGCAATCCGCCTTGACCACTGGCATTGACAGGTGGAAGTCCTTTTATTGGTTCACCTAATTTTCCGTCCGCAGCGGCAATGCGTAAGCTGCCTTCCTTTTCAGTGATCAAAAACCGGCCGTCAGGTAGGGCGGTAATCCCCCAGGGTGATTTAAGGCCTTCGGCGATAACCTTACCTTCGTAAGGGGTGGCTGTTTTTGCACCCGCAATCCGTGTCTGGCCAGCAAAGGCTGGTTTGTAATCCGTATTTGCTTTTTGGGTCTCTACAGGTGGATAGCTTGTGGTATCCGTTGGTGCTGTTGCGCTGCTGTCTGCGCTACCATTGGGGCCTGCATGCTTGGAGTTGCATGCCGTTAAACCTAATGATATCATTAAGAGGCTTAGTGTCAGTTTGGTTTTCATCGAATGACTTGTTTTTTGGTCTGATTGTCAGCTTGAAGATATTAAAAATTAATGAGATGTCACTTTACGGAATGTAATAAATTTGTTTACCAAGCTGAAGCTGCAGCAAACACAAGATTTACGGTGGTAAAATGAATCATTTTTTATAGGTATCCATTTACAGATTATCTACACAGCGGGCAAGTATCTGCTGCAGCTCACGATCTTTGTTCTCGTAATATTCACTGACTTCCAGTACCGTATTTGTGCTCAAATTATAGATGCACACAGGGACATAGTTGGGCTGGGCCGATGTCTCAAAGGTCTTGAAATAATCGGCGCTTTCCTGAAAGGTTGCGAAATCTTTGGATTCACAGTGGTCTGTTTTCTCGTTATATGCGATGGTTATAAAATTCTTTTTCATTTTACTCTCCTTTACCTGAATAACGAAAAGTAGGCGGCAAAAGTTTTATAAAATCCGTGCTTTTTGCGAAAATAGCTATTTTCGGTAGCGGCCGGCTGTCTTTGATTGACCAGTGACCGTTTCTGATATTCATATAAGCAAATACGGTCAGCTGTCGCGGCAGTTTGTGTTTCTTTGTGGAACTGGTTAAACACTGATATGGCTAGCATCGACCGGCTTTCCGAAGAATATTTGGGCTTTTGTTTCGAAATCCCGAGGATCATCGGTGGTATAAAAAGCCAATTGTCCGTTTTTCGAGCAGGAAGCCTCAACTTCGGCGTGGCGATGCAGATAATCTTGCAGGCTGCCGGCGACGATAGGTCCCTGGGAGATGACCGTAACAGCTTTGGGTACATATTTCTCGATGACGGGCAGCAAAAGCGGATAGTGTGTACAGGCCAATACAATCGTATCAATCTGATCCGATTGTTGCAGGAGCTCGCGAATATCTTTTTGTACAAAATAGTGCGCGCCCTCGGTATTGATCTCGTTATTTTCTACCAGAGGAACCCAAAAAGGACAGTCGTGTTGAAAAACTTCGATTTCGGGATTAAACTTATGGACTTCGATTTTATACGATTCAGATTTAACAGTTCCGGTAGTTGCCAGAATACCAATTTTATTGGTCTTGGTGTAGTTGTGTACGATCTCCGTCGTCGGACGGATAACACCGAGCACTTTCTTGCCTGCCGGAAGGTCATTATGCTGTAAGGTCCGTAAGGCTTTGGCCGAAGCCGTGTTACACGCGAGTATAACCAGGTTGCAGCCCATTTCGAACAATTTAAAAACGCATTGCTTGGTATAATTATATACGGTATCAAAAGAGCGGGTGCCGTAAGGAACACGGGCGTTGTCGCCGAGATAGATATAGTCGTACTGTGGCAGCAGCTGTTGAATTTCTTTGAATACCGAAAGACCGCCATAGCCGGAGTCGAATATTCCGATAGGTCCAGAAGGTGATGTTTTATCCATAACGCAATGCTATAAGTTACTGCCCTTATAACATTGCGTTATAAGTTTAGTTTTTATTGAAGCAAAGATGGTTTTTCCTTGTAGATTTTCCAAACTAATTCACCAAATAATGTATTGGTCCAGGCAAACCAGTGTCTGGTGAATTTTTTTGGATCATTTTTATGAAATGATTCGTGCATGAAGCCAGTACCACCGTGGGTGCTGACCAAGGTTTTGATACAACTGCGGATCTCCTCGTCATCACGTGATGTCTGCGCACGCATAATGATGGACATTGGCCAGATCATGTCACGGCCGATATGGGGGCCACCTATGCCCTCAGCCGCTGTACCTTTAAAGAAGAACGGGTTTTTCTCGGATAGCACAAAGTTGCGGGTGCGTTGGTAGACCTCATCATTCACGTCGACCGCTCCGAGGTAAGGTAAAGCCAGTAAGCTGGGGATATTTGCATCATCCATCATCAGATGACTTGAAAATCCGTCCACTTCAAAGGCATATATCCTGCCCAGTGTCGGATGATCAATAATGCCGTATTTATTGACTGCAGCTTCCACTTCATCGGCCAGTGCTTCCATCTTTCCTGCAAGATTTTGCTCGTTTTTTACTTTTCTTAGGATTTCTGCTGCCTGTCTCAGACTGACAATCGCAAAAAGATTAGATGGAATCAAAAACGAAAAAATCGTCGAATCGTCCGAAGGCCGGAAACTCGAACAGATCAATCCTACCGGATTCACCGGATATCCGTATCCGTCAACCTGCAAGGTATCTGACCCACGGGAGGTCGTTCTTTCAAATTTGTAGGGCCCCAGACTATCTTTGCGCTGCTGTTCCACAAATGTTTGATAAATCTTGTGTTGAGCTTCCAGCCATTCCTCGTTAAACGGGCTGCTGTCATTCGTTTCTTTCCAATAATGGTAAGCCAGACGGATCGGATAACATAGCGAGTCAATCTCCCATTTCCGCTCGTGGATCCCCGGTTTCATGCTGGTATGGTCACTGAACCATTCGCCCTTTTTATTCGGGTCATTATAGAAAGCGTTAGCATAAGGATCAATGTTGATACACTTGCTTTGTTTCTGAATCAAACCTACAATAAGGTCCTGTAGCTTCTTATCTTTCTTCATGAAGGGCAGGTACGGCCATACTTGAGCACTGCTGTCCCTGAGCCACATGGCATCAATATCCCCAGTAATTACATAGGTGTAATTTCTGCCGTTTTGCACATACGGGAACACCGTTGTATCCAATGTATTGGGGAAGCAATTGTTGAATAACCAGGTCAGTTCTTTGTTTTTTACATTTTTCTGGAATTCGGCGATGGCATCTTCAATTACTTTGCTGGAGAAAAGTCTTTTTTCTTTGGGCGTGCGTACCGTCGGAAAGGAATGCTCCTGAGCAAAAGAGTACCTGCCCGCCAATGCTCCAGCGGTCAGTAAGGTTGCATTTTGGATAAATGTTCTGCGTTTCATGCTTATTAGGGCTAGATTTTAGTATACTACGGTTATTTAATAAAATGCAAGATAGAAATATTTTTAGATATAAGGAATAGCAAATACGATTTAGCATTATAAATCTGAACGCGTATTTTCTTTAAGTCATTTTTATTCGGTTAATTTGCAGTTGGAATGCATTTTGCTAGAAGAAATAATCTTGAATTAATTTTATGAGGCTTCATATATCAAAAAAAAATAATTTACTTCGGATAGTATTGGCAGGCATCGGAGTAGGGGTGTCCTTTTCAGGTTTTGGACAAATTAAGAGCCAGCCCTATTCTTATCATTTTTATCAGAAGATGAATGATGTGGTTTATTCGACGGATACAAGGATGCATACTTCAGCCAAACCCTTTGTTATCAAGGATTCGCTGTTGTTGGCGAAGTTCGATTCCATTCAATCCAACAAGCCGGTTTCTTCATCCAACTGGTTTATGCGCAAGATTTTTAATGAGCATTTGGTACAAGTAGACAAAGATGACTACAGTTTTTACGCTGACTTTCTGCCTGATATGTATATCGGAAAGGATCTGCAGGGAGACAAGCGTCGTACATGGATGAACGGACGTGGATTTCAGGTGGGATTGAATGTGGGAAACAAATTTACATTTAATACCTCGGCATTTGAAAGCCAGGCAGTATTTCCGAAATATCTGGACGACTATATCGTTGCCAACAAGGTCATTCCCGGTCAGGGAAACACCAAGTTTCAATCGAAGAACAAGATGGACTGGATGTATGCCACGGCTAGTATGTCATATGACGCGCATAAATATGTGCAGGTTACTTTAGCCTATGATAAAAATTTCATTGGAGATGGCTATCGCTCCATGTTGTTATCTGATTTCTCCTCCAATTATGCCCATTTGAAATTGACGGGAACGATTGGTAATGTTCAATATACCTCCATCTGGGCTTATATGAATGACCCGACACATCCCAGACAGGATCTGACAGGCGTATTTCCGATGGAAGGGCAGAACAATAAACGTCTCGGTGATGGAAAAAAATGGGGCGCCTTCCAATACCTGGACTGGAACGTCACAAACAGACTATCACTGGGATTCTTTCAATCTGTGGTATGGGCTGCTCAGGATGACGGAGGAAAAAGAGGTTTTGATTTCAGCTATTTGAGTCCAATCATATTTATTCGTCCGGTGGAGAGTAACAACCGTACATCTCCGGATAAAATGTTTTTGGGGCTGACTTCAAAATATAAGCTACCATACAATTTAACTGCCTATGGCCAATTTCTTCTGGGCGAATTTACCGCGAAAGAATTTTTTGCTGGAAACGGTTACGCGCACAACAAATGGGGGGCGCAGCTAGGGGTAAGAGGCTATAACATGTTTGGTGTCAAAAATCTAAATTTCCTGGCGGAATATAATACAGCGCGTCCCTATACTTATGCTCACTTCAAGTCATATTCCAACTATAGCAACAATGCCGAACCTTTGGCACATCCAAAAGGCGCCAACTTTAGGGAACTAGTTGGATTAGTCAACTATGCCTGGGACCGCTGGGATTTTTCCCTGCAAGGGATGTATACCCAAAATGGTCTTGACCTACCCGACGGCAGCAATATGGGCGGTAATATTTTTCAGTCGTATAATACAATCCCCAATTTATATGGGAATCATATCGCACAGGGGATCAAAAACAACATTTATTATGCCGATGCGAGAGCCGCCTACGTGCTGAATCCGAAGTACAACCTACGCTTAGAACTGGGGTACATGCAGCGATATGCGAAAGCACAATATGAGACACCTGTGGTCAACAAATCAGGCGTGGTAACTTTTGGTCTCCGCTCGAGCTTCCGGGCTATTTATAACGATTTGTAGCAGCAGGGCAGCATCTATTTGCGACAGAAACAACGATCCTTCGCTCTTCGGGCCAGGATGGTGGTTCAGTCATTACATAAACCGGCCCGGCGTACCGAACTTTGGTATGCCGGGCATTATCAACCATTGAAAATATCCATATACCGATGAAAAAGATCCTTGTATTAAATGGACCAAATTTGAATCTTCTGGGAGTAAGGGAAAAATCCATCTACGGCAGCCGGGATTTTTTGAGCTATTTCGAAGAGCTAAAGCAGCGTTTTGACACTGTTCACCTGGAGTATTACCAGAGCAATTCGGAAGGCGCTCTGATTGATAAAATCCACGCGGTGGGTTTTGAATATGACGGTATTGTCATCAATGCAGGCGCCTACACACATACGTCTGTGGCAATTGGCGATGCCATAGCGGCAATCAACACGCCCGTCATTGAAGTGCACATCAGTAATGTGCACCAGCGGGAGGCGTTCCGCCATCATTCTTTTCTCGCCAAAAACTGCAAAGGGGTGATCTGCGGCTTTGGTCTTGACAGTTATAGACTCGGCATCGAGGCACTGCTGGCCTGATGCATTGTCATAAAAAAAGCGGGACGTCCCGCTTTTTTTATGATTAACCAATGAGTGCTCTTATTTTCACTTCATCTTCCTTGATCTGTGCTTTCATCTCTTCGAGTGAATTAAATCGCTCGTCATGACGGATAAAATGCAGGAACTTGACACGTAAGGTCTTGCCATAGATGTCCTCGTTAAAATCGAAAAGACTGATTTCTATGGCGCGGTTCATGCCGTCCACAGTAGGTCTTGTGCCGATATACCCCATGCCTTTGGCAACCGAAACTGGGCTTTCTTCGTGGTATTCGCCCGTTGTAATATTCTGAATATGGTTGTAAATATGCACTTCTACAGCATAAATCCCATAAGCAGGTATCAATTTATGCGGCTCATGTACCTGCAGATTGGCCGTTGGGAATCCGATGGTGCGGCCGATCTGATCACCACGTATCACCGTTCCGGTCAGCTCAAATGGATAGCCCAGATAGAGATTTGCGGTTTTGATGTCACCCTTGATCAGCGCCTCGCGCACACGGGTTGATGAAACCGCTATATCGTTAATATCCTGTTCCGGTATTTCGTCCACGCTGTAATCAAAAATGGATGCAAATTGTTCTAGATCCTGCAAGGAGCCCTTACGGTCTTTCCCGAAATGGTGATCATAGCCGATAACGATCTTTTTGGTACCCAATTTACCCACAAGCACATTACTGATATATTCTTCAGGAGATTGGTTGGAAAAATCCCGGGAAAAGGGAATAATGATCAGGTGGTCGATGCCGACCTTGCTCAACTGGCTAACTTTTTCTTCAATATCATTGATGAGCCGCAGACTGTCGTCATCCGGATTAATAATTAATCGGGGATGCGGGAAGAAAGTCAGCAATATGGTTTCGCCGTTAATTTTCTGAGCGGCTTCTTTTAAGTGCGCTAATATTTTTTGATGGCCGATATGGACACCATCGAAAGTTCCGATGGTAACGACTGCATTTTCAACGGGGGAGAAATCTTCTAAACTTCTGTAGATTTTCATTTATAGGAGTTTTTGCAAAAATAAGATAAAGAATCAATAAGTCGGGCCGCTCAGGTTATTTAATGATTTCTTTATGACGTTTTATTTCCGCGATGAGCTGTTCAAGGTTCCAGGCATTTTCGACCCGGTAGTCGCCACTTTTTGTGCGTCTTAAGGAACTTAAGTGTGATCCACTGTGCAGCACTTTTCCAAAGTCATGGGCCAGGGAACGGATGTATGTTCCCTTGGAGCAGGATATGCGGAAATGGACCACAGGAAGGTCTATCTTTTCAATGATAAAGCTGTTGATACGTACCAGTCGCGACTTGATTTCCACCTCTTCACCGCGGCGTGCTTTTTCATAGACGCGCTCGCCGTTGATTTTAATGGCTGAGTGCGCCGGTGGGAACTGTTGGATCTCACCTTCAAAGGACTTTGCCGCATCCAGAATCAGCTGTTCTGTAATATGCTCTATAGGAAAGGTTTCATCGACCGCAGTCTCCAGATCATAGGACGGCGTGGTGGCACCTAAGGTAATGGTGCCGGTATATTCCTTGTCTTCAGCCTGATAGCTGTCGATCTTCTTCGTCAGTTTGCCGGTACATACAATGAGCAGTCCCGATGCCAGGGGATCCAAAGTGCCGGCATGCCCCACTTTTAGCTTTAAGGGTTTAAGCGAGTTTCTGATTTTTCCAACAACATCGAAACTCGTCCATGTCAAAGGTTTATCGATCAACAACATTTCACCTTCAGCAAAATTGAATCTTGCTTCGCCTTCACTAACCTCTATATTTTCCATGAATTACTTTAGATAATTTGTAAACTATGGCCTGATAGGAGCAGGGCGAGGATAATAAGTCCGACGACAATTCTATACCAGCCAAAAGCCTTGAATCCATACTTTGTCAAATAACCGATAAACGACTTGATCGCCACGATAGCGACAACAAAGCCAACCAGGTTGCCGATGATCAGCAGATTGAGTTCGTCGCCGGTAAAGGTATTGCCCTCTTTAAAGAATTTCAGTAGTTTAACCACCGAAGCACCAAACATCATCGGCAAAGCCAAAAAGAACGAAAATTCGGCAGCGGCTTTGCGTGTTAGCTTCTCGGCCATACCACCAATAATAGTACTTGCCGAACGTGAGGTGCCCGGAATTAACGCGAGACATTGGTAGACTCCGATCATAAAGGCCTGTTTATAGGAAACATGGTCCGAATCATCCACAGTAGGCTTGTTGAACCATTTGTCGACAAACAATAGGACAACACCTCCGATTACGAGCATGACGGCCACCATTAAGGGACTCTCCAGCAAAGAATCAATGTAGTCGTTGAACAATAGGCCTAATACCGAAGCCGGAATGGCTGCAATGATCAGTTTATAGTAAAAAGAAAGCGATCTAAAGAAACGTTTATAATAAAGTACCAGGACGGATAATATCGTTCCCAGCTGGATGACAATAGTAAATAATTTGACGAAGGCCGAGGGCTGTATACCCATCAGTGCCGTTGCAATAATCATGTGACCTGTGGAGGAGACAGGCAAAAACTCGGTTAATCCTTCGATAATAGCGAGGATAATAGCTTCAATAATAGACATCAGTGCGAAATAAGTTATTCTTCTGTTTTAGTGCTTTTGGGGCGGTAGAGGATGGCTACAAATCCCAGTGCGAATCCCAGGACCACAACAATGGGGGCCAGGGTAATCTTCGTGAAACTATAAATATCTGTTTCTCCCGACATGAGCGCAAAACCGATGATCACCACCACCAGGCTAGCAATAAATAGTTGGTAGTTTACTTTTGTGAATACAAATGAACCTTTATTTCTGGATTCAGTAGATTTCTTTATCTGAGCCATTTTATCTGTATAAATCGTTAGACTGTGCTTTTAAATATTTTGTTACCGCAAAATAGGTACTGAGCCCCGAGATCAAAATACCGAGCAGGATCACACCCAGGAAAATAACGGCAAACTCAAACCAGTTACGTAAAAAGATCAGCTCGGGGATCTGTTGCTGTGCGAATTTGAGGGTTAAGATCAGCAACAGGATGGCGATCAGTGAACCCAGCAGGCCATGAATGACACCATACGTAATAAAAGGCGTGCGAATAAAATTTTTGGTCGCCCCGATCAGCTGCATACTCTTGATCAAAAAGCGTTGCGAATAGATTGCCAGTCGGATGGTATTATTTATTAAAGCCACTGCAATAATTAATAAAATAACTGCAAAGGCCAGTACAATGATACCAATGATACGCACATTTTTATTCACCATGTCGATCAGTGATTCCTGATAGACCACTTCTTTGATCTTGTTATTTTTGGAGATCTTTTCAATAAAGGTCTTAATGCTGTCAGTGTTGGCGTAGTTTTCTTTCATGTACACATCCAATGAAGGAAGCAATGGATTGTGACCGAGATACTGGACGAAATCTTCACCAAGATCTGCTTTCAGGTTTTTTGCAGCTATCTCTTTACTGATATATTCAGAACGGAGCACATAAGGATCTTTGTCCAGATCTTTTTGTAAGGTGAGCACATCGCCTTCGCTCGTACCGTCGTTGACGATGACATTCAGTACGATGTTTTCCTTAACATACTTTGAAAGATTTTTGGCGTGCACCAAAAGCAATCCCAACATACCCGTGACCAACAGGACCAACGCAATACTGATCACTGTGGAGACATATACAGATTTTGTTTTTCTTTTTTGTGTGCTTAATTCGTATTCTGACATAATAAGCAAAAATTTATTTGCGAAAGTAACTATTTGAGCCGAAGATTTCGAATTAATCTTGTAATTACTTTGATAAAATTCAATTCGAATGTCTTTTTTCTACCCACGTTTAATAACTTTTCAATACTATCATTTATTGTTCAAACTACAAAACTTTTATCATATTTCAGTATTAAAATCGTAATTTCGCAAGTCATAAAAATTCCTTACGAATAAAAATGGACTATAATCACAAATCAATAGAGAAAAAGTGGCAAAAGTTCTGGGCGGATCATCAGACCTATAAGACATCAGATTCGCATCAGAAGCCAAAATACTATGTATTGGATATGTTCCCTTATCCCTCCGGTGCGGGGCTACACGTTGGCCACCCACTGGGATATATTGCTTCGGACATCTTTTCAAGATATAAGCGCTTAAAAGGCTTCAATGTACTGCATCCAATGGGTTATGATTCTTTTGGACTTCCAGCGGAACAATATGCGATACAAACGGGCCAGCATCCGGCGGTAACAACCGAAGTCAATATCAAGCGGTATCGCGAGCAGATGGATAACATTGGCTTCTCTTATGATTGGAGCAGGGAAGTACGCACTTCCGATGCTGCATATTATAAATGGACACAGTGGGTTTTTATGAAGTTATTCGATTCCTGGTACAATAAGGAATCGGACAAGGCCGAACCTATTGAGAGCTTGACCGCAAGGTTCTCCGTTACTGGATCGGCCGGTGTTCAGGCTGTTTCGGATGAGGATGTCCTGGAATTCACCGCAGCCGAATGGAACGCCTTTGATGAAGAAAAGCAGCAACGCGAACTGCTAAAATACCGGATTGCTTATCTGCGTGAAAGTACAGTCAACTGGTGTGCCGCTTTAGGCACTGTATTGGCCAACGATGAGGTGATCAATGGGGTGTCTGAGCGGGGTGGCTATCCTGTAGAGCAGAAGAAGATGATGCAATGGTCGATGCGGATTACCGCCTATGCGGATCGGCTGTTGGCGGGGCTGGACAGCATTGACTGGCCCGAACCCTTGGTGGAGATGCAGCGCAACTGGATCGGAAAATCTGTAGGGGCATCGGTGAAGTTCCCCGTTCCACAACTAGATACGACCATTGAAGTATTCACGACACGCGTCGATACCATTTTTGGGGTTTCTTTCCTGGTATTGGCGCCAGAGCACGAACTAGTCAGTGCGCTGACCACGACAGAGCAACAAGCCGAAGTAGAAGCATATATCGAGAAGACTTCCAAAAAATCCGAATTGGACCGCATGGCAGATACCAAGACCGTGTCAGGTGCCTTTACAGGCTCCTATGCCAAGCATCCGATATCCGGTCAGGATGTGCAGATCTGGATTGCAGACTATGTGTTGGCAGGCTATGGGACAGGAGCGGTCATGGCTGTGCCGAGCGGTGACCAGCGGGATTACGTTTTTGCGAAGCATTTTAACCTCGAGATCATTCCGATATCTGATAGCCAGCAGATCGAGGAGCAGGCCGATCCCAATAAGGACGGCCGATATATCAATTCGGGCTTTATCAACGGCATGACGTACCAGGAAGCTGTTCCGGCGCTGATTGCCAAACTGGAAGAACTGAAATTAGGAAAGGCTAAGATCAATTACCGGATGCGTGATGCTATTTTCGGTCGTCAGCGCTATTGGGGCGAGCCGGTGCCTGTATATTTTAAAAATGGCTTGCCGTATTTAATCAAGGAAGAGGAATTGCCTTTGTTGCTGCCGGAAGTGGATAAATATTTGCCTACGGAATCGGGTGAGCCACCATTGGGGCGTGCAAAGGACTGGAAATATGAAGATCAATACGAATATGAACTGAGCACCATGCCGGGCTGGGCGGGCTCCTCGTGGTATTGGTTTAGGTACATGGACCCTAAAAATGAAGAACACTTTGCTTCCAGGGAAGCTGTGGACTACTGGAAAGCCGTAGATCTGTATATCGGTGGTTCTGAACACGCAACCGGCCATTTATTGTATTCACGTTTCTGGAACAAGTTTCTAAAAGATCTAGGCTACCATAATGAGGAGGAACCGTTCCGCAAGCTGATCAATCAGGGAATGATTCAGGGACGTTCCAATTTTGTCTATCGTGTGCTCGATGCGGAAGGCAGAGGTACCAATAAATTTGTATCCTACGGGCTACGGGATGAGTACAATACCATTCCGTTGCATGTGGACGTGAACATTGTGGTCAACGATATCCTGGATCTGGAAAAATTCAGAAATTTCAGACCTGATTTTGCGAACGCCGAATTTGTTCTGGAAAACGGCAAATACATCTGTGGCAGCGAAGTGGAGAAAATGTCCAAGTCGAAGTTCAATGTTGTGAATCCCGACGATATCATTGAGTCTTATGGAGCCGATACCTTACGGCTTTACGAGATGTTCCTCGGACCTTTGGAGCAGGCAAAGCCTTGGAATACCAACGGTATTGAGGGGGTGTACAAGTTCTTGCGCAAGGTATGGCGTTTGTTTCATGATGCCGAAGGTCATTTTACGGTCTCTGATGAAGAGCCTTCAAAAGCAGAATTTAAGGCTTTGCATAAGATCATAAAAAAAGTGGAAGAGGATATCGAACGTTTCTCGTTCAATACCTCGGTATCTGCCTTTATGATCTGTGTCAATGAGCTGACCGATTTAAAATGTAACAAAAGACAGATTTTGGAGCAGCTGATTGTCGTGTTGCAGCCCTATGCGCCGCACATTACGGAGGAGCTGTGGTCCTTGTTGGGGAATGAACCGGGGACTTTGTCGTACGCTGCATATCCAGCCTTCAAACCAGAATATCTGGTCGAGTCCGAGTTTGCCTATCCTGTATCATTCAATGGCAAGATGAGATTCAACCTGCCATTGGCGCTGGATCTGGATCAGAACGCAGTCGAGGATATTGTCAGGGCCCATGTAGATGTGCAGAAGCATTTGGACGGCAAGGCGATCAGAAAGATTATTTTTGTCAAGGGAAAAATAATCAATATTGTCGTTTAAATCCGCTGATATATCAATTAAAAGCCGTTTTATATCAATAAAACGGCTTTTTTATGCTAACACATCCTGAAAAGCAGGCGTCTTGTCGAATATGGATTTGGCGTATGGACATATGGGAATAATTTTGGCGTCATTTTTCCTGGCATAGTCCACGGCTTCGAGAACGAGTTTCTTACCGACGCTCATGCCTTTATATTCATCATATACTTCGGTATGGTCGATGGAAAATTCATTTTCACTCTGCCAGGTATATTCTAGGATTCCAGCTTCTTCCTGTTCAATTTCCGCAATGAAGTTGCCCTTGTCCTCTCTTTCGATATTTTTTACTTCCATAAATTGTTTTTTCAAAAATAACGCCCAAACTGGATTTTTGTTTTACAAAAAAACGCTCTTTTTTCCAAAGTATCCCACCTCTGGTAAATTGGTTTCGTTCCGCTATTGCCATAATGCAGCTTCGGCAGCCACCCCGTATCTAGCCGCGGTATGTTTTATTTCCGCAATATTTTTCGTATCTTTGACATTATCTCCTTAGAACACCTCGCATTTTTATCTTTTCTATAAAGCTCTAAAGGTTCGTAAACTCCTTGGGAACATCTATTTAATCCATTTTGAATGAGCAAAAGCCAAATCACATTTAACAAAA
Source organism: Sphingobacterium thalpophilum (assembly GCF_901482695.1). NCBI lineage: Bacteria > Pseudomonadati > Bacteroidota > Sphingobacteriia > Sphingobacteriales > Sphingobacteriaceae > Sphingobacterium > Sphingobacterium thalpophilum. Next base: position 5,623,185 of record NZ_LR590484.1, on the reverse strand, counting down.
AAGAACGCGAAAAAAAGAAGATGCTGAAGAAGCAGCATAAAATCGAAAAAAAAGAATTCAATAAAACCAATAACGACAAAGGAAAGAGTCTTGAGGAAATGTTTGCTTACGTCGACGAGTACGGGAACATATCCGACAGACCTCCGGTGAAGCTGTCGGAGACTGAGCGGGCGAATTTGTCAGTCGCGCAGGATACCTATTCCCTTGGAAAGGTAGTACACTATAACGAGACGTCGGGCTACGGTTTTATCCGGGACAATGAGACCCAGCAGTCAGTCTATTTTAACGATCGTCTGGTTGGATGGAAGCTGCAGCTGAACCAGAAAGTCAGGTTTAAGTTTAAAACGGCCAAGCAAGGTGCCCAGGTCACCGAAGTTGTGCCCCATGACTCCGGTGAAGAAGCATAATGCGGTAACCGAATAAAGCCCTCATTCGCGCAGCGTACAGGTATGCGCGGATTGGGGGGATTTTCGGAGAGTTGCCGTTTATCTGCTGAATGTTAAGCCATGTTCCTGCAATATCTGTCTAAGTAAAGGAAGCGAAGCTTTGCCGAAGCCGTGCAGTTTAAGCAGCTCTGCCTCGGAGGTCTGGGCAAGCTTTTCGATATCATCGACGCCATGGTTAAGCAGCGCATTTCGTGCAGGGCTGCTCAATGCTTCGAGAAAGCCACCGTCTGTTTTTTTTTCTTTTTCGCATATGGGACAAGTGGGACAGTCTGTACTTTTATAGAAATGATGTCCTTTGGGACATGTTCTTTTTGTTTTGATTCTGCTCATGTCTTTTGGTTTATCTTACTAAGATCCGAATATTTTCTTATATTCCAGGCTCCGCTTTACCCTGCCGATAGGTGGGAGGAGGCTAATCCCTGCTCAGCGGCCGTGTAAGGTGATGCCGCATATATCGGGGCTGGTGACATAGGTAGTAAAACAGTCCGCCCGCAAAATATGCTATCACATCATATATATCAGCCGTATTGTAATCAGTATAGCGGGGCATTATACCTTCGAAAAGTAGTGATGCCAGCGCAGAAATAAGCCAGATCTGGTGCAAAGGGTAACCATATGCCCGGCCTCGGTTAAAGATGAAGCTGCCTGCGACAGCGGAAAAGTGAACGATAATTGGCACAAACACAAAATCGGTCAGCCAGCTGTTCAATAGCGGAATGGGGACGCCGCTCAGCCGGGTAAAACGGATGAAAAACCAGCAGGCCCAGTAAAACAAAAATAAGCCGTCAAAAAGTGCCTTTCCTAGTGCGCAAAAGAAATGGCAATCAACATAGCTATAGCGCCGCATAACATTAAGGTTAGAAACATAAAAAAAGCCGTCTGTTTGCCGAATTTCTTCCATGGACTATCATTGGAACGAATTGGGATCAGTGTCTCTTTTAAGTCCATGTATTGCTTTTTTAGCCAATTTTCATTCTTCATACCCATTAAATTAGTTTTATTGTGTAAAATTAGAACAATTGTTCTAATTTTGTGTCATGAATACGAAAGAAAAAATTATTAGCGTCGCACTGCGTTTGTATAACAAGCATGGTATACGTACCGTTACCACACGACATATTGCGCAGGAAATGGCGATTAGTGCGGGCAATCTGCATTATCATTTTAAGCACACCGAGGACATCGTCCTGAGGATTTTTGAGCAGCTTCAGTCGGAGTACGATCAGATGGTGATTCGCTTTGGGCAAAACGACGCTCCGTTTGAAGAGTTGCTGGATGTATTTATTGAAGGATCTTACCGGCTGATCGACAAGTATACGTTTATCTTTGTCAATTTTGTTGAAATCTGCGCATGGATACCTGCTATTGCTGAGTCTTATAAGCGGCTGGTTGCCCGCAGGGAGCAGCAGTTTATGGTACTTTTTGAACACTACACCGATGCAGGAGTTTTTCGGAGCAATATTCCAGCGTCTGTATGGAGAGGTTTTGTTCGTCAGATTTTCATCGTGTCGGATTTTTGGTGCTCCAGTTTCACGGTACTTGGTGGTCGGTATGAAATGGATGCGTTGTCGGATTATAGGCAAACCATCAAAGTGGCTTTCTATCCCTATCTAGCCTAGTGCCGCTGGTTATATGTTGCAACCGGCAATACGCTGTTTGTTGCTTCATGAGACAGATCACTGATGTTTTAACATGGAAAACAGGTATTTCCCGTCGGGCGTTAAACCGGATAGGATGCTTTTTTCATTGTGTCCTGACCATCCAGTCCGTTTTCCTGATGCACATGTTCAGTACCGTCCATTTTTCATTTCCGATCAAGACTTCGGTCTGTACACCTTCGTTGATCCGGAATCCTACGCTTTCATAACACCTGATGGCATTTGCGTTCCAGGCATACACATTGAGATCGGCGCTATCATAGCTGCTGTCCACAAACAGGAGCTTGAGCAGCGCATTCACAGTTTTCTTTCCGTATCCTTTGTTGCGTTCCGTATTGCTGGCAATCAGTATACGCGACAGGCGGGGGACGGTGCGTTCGAAATTCAGTTCGCAGTGGCCAATAACTTCGCCGTTGTCTGTTCTCACGATCTTATACGGTTGGCGGTTTGGGTCCTCCACATACTTTATGAGCTGTTCGTCCGTCACGGGGAAGGTAAAATAAGGGCCTGCAAATTGCATCAACTGTTCCGGAGACTCGATCCATGACTTGAACCGGTCAAAGTCGGCAGTGTCAAAGGGTAACAATCTAATCATAGTTTACTCGTGTTGTTTGTGTGAAAGCCAGTCAAGTTAGATAATTATTGTAGATTTTCCTAACATGTACGGCACCTTTTATCACATTTATCCTTGACTTCGATGGCTGGGGGAGCTTAACGGTCTTGCATGAAAATGGACAGCTGTGGATTTTCCCTGCGGAGTTGCAACAGCAGAAAATCGAATGCACCTTTCTGATTCAATGTCACATGTCCGATCTTACCCGACTGTGTATAGAAGTGAACACGAAAGCTATTGGGAGCGCGATAGTGGTAAACGACCTTGGTCTCTATATGGCAGAGTGCAGGGATGTGGATGCTCTTACTTGTGATAAATTTAAAAATCAGCAGTTCGTTCCCGCGGAAAAGATAAGGCGTAGTCAATTTTTATACAGCAAAGATAATAGATACCAAGCTATCTTGAATATCTTATTAAATAGTTTAATATATAGTACTTATGATATTGTAAATGAGTTTATTATTTATGTGTTGTTGTCGCGTCTGATAGCGGATGGGAGCCGATATTGGATGTAGGATTGGAGTGTCTGCCCATAACGCATCAAAGATGTTTTGCTGAGATGGGAGGGCGCGTGCAGGTACCTATTATTCGCTTTTCGTTGTCGAAAGTATAGCTGTACGCAGGCGCTATAACCCGGTGACGTACCGGGCAAGCAAGCTGCTGTTGTAACCGCTGCCTGTACTTTACATGGTATGGCTAAAATTTTATCCATATACTTTTTAGCGGATAATGACCATTTTTATGCCTTTTTTGTAGTGTATTTTATGTTTAAATAGGTAGTGTAATATATTCTGATTCAAAAAAATAAAAATTATTTTCACCTGTTTTTTGCGCTACGGCTAATCAACTCGCTCGTTTCCTCAGTCTGACCCAGGTATTCGTGTCCTGTCAGCGTTTTTTAACCTGCAAGAAAGACTGTCTTATCCACTTGCTGACTGATACACCCAATCAAAAAGCAGATGCTATACGGTTTAATGCTTGTTAACAGCTTACCTTCCAGTTAGGTGGACTGCCCCGGGGTAAACTAAAGCGATCTTGGCGCCGCCCTGAGAGCTTCTGGCAGACTATGCGTAGCTCATTCGGTTATAAGCGTAGGCATGGACGTTTCTTCAAAACCGTGTAATCGGGTGTATTATATATATAAATATGGTTTTATCAATGTGTTATTGTTTTTTATATTATGTATTAGTTTATGTTTTACTAAGGAATCTTGTGGTTGCGACAGGCCGGCTCCCGACGCCGACGAGGGATGCGGTGGCTGTTTGAAGTTTGAAAAAAATAGGTATATGGGGTAGCAAATTTAGGTGCACATAGGGAGACCATTGTGGCCTTTGGCCCGTTAGTTTGCGCCCTTGTCGGGGTTAATGTGGTTTTTTGTCAGCAGCATTTTACCTTTGATCAGCTCATCGTTAAACTGACCGACTGTCGTTGTCTGAAGCATCTCTGACAGGCTGTTGCGGATGCTTTTAAACTCATGGTGTAGCGGGCAAGGGTACTGTTCCGAACAAAATTCAAGGCCCATGCCGCAGCCGACGAAAAGATTGTCTCCATCAATTGCTTTGACGACCTCCGATAAGGGCGTGGCCATATCTGCCGCATCCAAGTAAAAGCCGCCGCCAGGTCCTTTCATCGAACGGATGATGCCGGCACGGCTTAGGTTCTGTAATATTTTACCTAGAAAGGCTTCCGGAGAGTGGATATTTTCTGCAATTTCTTTTATGCCCACACGTTTGTTTTCCTGGGAACTTTGTGCAATAAAAAAAACTGCCCTAAGACCGTATTCACATGTTTTGGAAAAAATACCCATAATCTGTACTTGCTTTTTGCAAAGGTACAAAATCAAGTATAGCCATCCGCCTGTGGAAGCGAAAAATACGGATGGCTAAATTGAAGTCTGTCAGTTGAGCTGTAAAGAAGCAGGCCCGAACTCTTCGAAATGAATGTTTGCCGGATCTATGCCCTGAGCCGTGAGGTACTGAAAGTGTTTTTCAATAAATCCGGCTGGTCCACATAGGTAATAATTTGCCTGTTGCGGGAGATGTGCCCTGTCTATTTTGGCCAGATCTACCCAGCCGGCAAAACTGTGGCTATCGGCCTGTGGCTCATCGTAGAACGAGAAGCAGGTCATGGCAGCATGCTGCATTTGCAGCTTCTGAATGCGATTTTTGAAAGCATGGAGTTCGTTGTTCCGACATCCATGAATCCATGTGATCGGCTGTCCAGCTTTTGTGTCTGCCAGATGTTCCAGCATCGCCATCAGCGGCGTCTGCCCGACACCGCCACTGATAAAGACATGGGGCAGTGCATTTTCGATCAAGTGGAACGAACCAGTGGGCGCTGTCAGCTCCAGTTGTTTTCCAACCTCAAAATACTCATGCAGGTAATTGCTGACCATCCCCTGGGGTTTACCGGCAGGTACCTCTTTTTTTACAGAAATGCGAAAATATCGGCCATTGCTAGCATCGGAAAGCGAATATTGCCGTGGCTGGTAAAGATGGAGCTCAGGCAGATACACACGTACGCTTACATATTGGCCGGGTTTGTAGGCAGGCAGTCGTCCGCCGTCTGTCGGTTCGAGATAGATGGACTGAATCTCGGCCGTTTCCGCTACGACCTTTACAATATGAAAAGGTTTCCATCCTGTCCAGCCACCTTCGGTCTGAACCATTGTGTCATAAAGTTGTTTTTCCACACCGATCATGATATCAGCCAGCTGAAAATAGGCGACTTTCCAGGCCTCAATCAATTCTGTTGATGCTGCTTCGCCGAGAACCTCCTGGATGGAAGCCAGCAGATGTTTACCGACAATCTGATAATGTTCAGGCCGAATATGTAGACTGGCGTGTTTTTGACCGATATGTTTAACTGCAGATAGCAGGGCAGCTGGATTATCGATATGTTCGGCATAAGCCAGCACGGCCGTGGCAAGCGCTGTCTGCTGTCTGCTATTTTGCTGGTTGCCCAGGTTGAAGAGATGCTTGAGTTCAGGATTGTGGGTGAACATGCGTTTGTAAAAATGGCTGGTCAAAGCCACACCATGTGCTCTTAGGACGGGAATCGTGCCTTTAATTAAGTCTTTTTGTGCTTCAGTGATCATAATAAAATATTTAAATACCTTTTTATCTTTTATTTGCTAAAAAAAAAGATTTAGAGCTGTTTCTCCTGACGGAGGTTGTTTATATGGATAGGGTACATTTGCAAATGACTATCTGATGCAAAGGTATGAAATAATAATAAAAGACAAAAATATCTTTTATTATTATTGTCAGGAATTTCCGTCAACGATTGCGTAAAGAAACGTAGGATTTTTAGGCCATACCTCATATCTTGGTAAATGAATTCCTTGCGGGGTGGAGCTTTCGGCGTAAAACTTCATCCTGCAGCAGCAAAGACAGCGGGACCTGTCAGGGCCTGTTTAGATTTATTGTTATCGTGTGTGCACCCGAAAGATTTTTCGGGTGCACTTTTTTTGTTCCATTTATTCCCAGGTTTTTAGATTCTTGGGGTAAAAGGTCCATTCCGGGGTGCGAATTATGTCCTGATCGATATCGTACCAAGGACTTAATGCGGGATCGTTCCAGTTATTCAATATCTGAATTTCCTGTGCGGGCATATAGCTTTGTGCCAGTAGCACGATTGTTTTGCCCGCTTTATTTTTTGCTAGGTCGACTACCATAACTGCGTGACCGATCGGGGAGCCTTTCTGTATGAATGTATCCCCGATTTTGACTGCTTCTGTGGATTTTACGGTGGGCAATTGATCGTGGAGGGAGGCTGTGTTGGCGTATGCAAATACATATTCCATGTATTTCCAGTACTTGGTGTAGGAATAGTCGCCTTTTACATAGCTGGCGTATGCTCTGGGCTTTCCGTCAGAGAGGAAGTTGAATTTGATATCCCGATATCGCTTTTGCCGATACAGGTAATCTGCCCGTAGACGCATGACAGCGTCGGCGCACTGATGCAGGTCCCGTATTCCGATATCCAGTTTCACCACGCTGTTGTATATATCATTTCGTGCTTTGATTTTTCCATTGAAATAGTGAACCTCCCTTTCAGCGGGATAAAGAGGTAGGTTCTCCAGAAAAGTACCAAATTCTCTTTCTGTATAAGCCGGACGTTCAAAACCACCCGGTAGCAAGAAGCGGGATTTGATAGTCATACCTGTCGCATCGATAAGTGGCATGCGATCGCTGCCTTTCATCGCGATGGCCTGTTTTTCCGGCTGGGCTTGGGAAACCGCAGTATTCGGCTGGCTGCAGCTGAGCAAAACCTGAAACCATAATACGGTCTTTAATAGTGTTGATACTCTCATATACTGTCTTGTTTTACTAAATATAATCAAAATCCCAAAACATTCTTTTGTAAATCATGGTCCGTACTTTGCCGGATTTTTTTTTCTGGGTAAATTAGCGGAACGGAACGTGCAATGGAGCCGTTCGTCGAAAACCAGCAGCGATGAAGATAGTATCTGCCCTGCAGATGGACAAGATAGACTCGGAAACGATAAAGGAGCAGCAGATCAGTAGTATTGAACTGATGGAACGTGCTGCAACGGCTGTTTTTGAACAGCTTCGGAACAGCTATCCCCGATTGGATCAGCAAGCGTTTTATATTTTTTGTGGCAAGGGCAATAATGGGGGAGATGGCTTGGTGTTGGCCAGATTATTGGAGCAGCAGCAGGCTGAGGTGCACGTCTACCTGCTCGATGCGGAGACCTATTCATCAGACAATCGGGTAAACCGGGAGCGGCTGCCGGATTACCTTATTCGAACCGTGAAACCTGAAGACCGGCTCGATATCCCCAAGAAGGGAATCGTATTGGACTGTCTGTTTGGTTATGGGCTGCGTCGTCCGCTGGCCGTAACATGGGCAAATTTGATCGGATCCATTAACCATTCGGGCGCCTACGTCTACTCCATTGATATGCCCTCTGGTTTGTTGGCGGATAGCCATACGGGGCCGGAAGTTCCCGTCGTACAGGCGGATTGGGTATATACATTTCAGTCACCTAAATTGGCGCTATTGATGCCGGAAAACCAACCTTACGTAAAAGGCTTCTCCGTGCTGAATATCGGACTGAGCGAACGTGCTATTGGTCAGTCCGTCACTCCTTACTTTTATGTTGACGGACCTCTTTTACACTCGTTTTATCGTAAGCGGCAGCGCTTCGGTCATAAAGGTACCTTCGGTCACATTCTGATAATTGGTGGAAGCAAGGGAAAGATGGGAGCAGTGCAGCTGGCGCTGAAGGCTGCCTTACGTGCCGGTTGCGGTTTGGCCACAGCCTATATCCCTGCCTGTGGATATTCGATCGTCCAGACCGCGATACCAGAAGTCATGGTGCTAAACGACAACGAAGAGCAGCTGATTGCACAATTTCCTCAGCTAGCTCCATACCAGGCTGTAGGGATCGGTATCGGTATGGGAACCGGTCAGCAAACAGTCGATGCTTTTAGAGTATTCCTTTCTCGGCGAATCAATACTCCTTTGGTATTAGATGCCGATGCATTGAATATTCTTGCGAAGGACTCTGCTTTATGGTCGTTTGTTCCCAAACACAGTATACTGACGCCACATCCCAAAGAGCTCAGCCGGATTCTGGGGCCTTGGCAGACGGATTTTGAAAAACTTGAAAGAGTAAAAGCTTTTGCCGCCCAATATCAGTTATATATCCTGGTCAAGGGAGCGAATAGTGCCATGGTCACGCCGGGGGGTGAGGTCTATTTCAACAGCACGGGTAATGTTGGAATGGCTTCGGGTGGCAGCGGCGATGTTCTTACAGGCATACTAACCGCTTTATTAGGCCAAGGGTACTCGCCTTTGGAGGCCCTGCTGATGGGCGTGTATGTTCATGGAAGGGCTGCGGATATTGCTGTTCGGTCGATCGGTACGTACTCCTTGTTGCCATCTGACACCATTGATGCTCTTGCGTCTGCATTTTTAGAACTGGAACAGCGATGATGAACGAATGGTAGGTTGAACAGGCTCAAAAAGGGATTCGTTTTAACCAGCGAAACCAAGGAATAGATGTCCGGTACGGGACTTAAAACGTCACATTGTACCCTAGTGACAGCCGCACAAAGGGGTAATCTTTGTCAATATCAGGGTAGTCTTTGAAGTTTCCTTCCAGACGGAAGTAGCCTGAGCTCGCGTTGAGCGAAAAGTTTTTGAGGAGCCTCAAGCTGGCGGAGCCCGAGGCCGTGTGCAGGAAATAATGGGAATCGTTGCCGCTAAGCGTCACAAAGTAGCCTCCATGATAACTCAGCCCAAGCTTCAGTCTTTTCCATACACTGATATCCACAGAGCCGCGTAGGTCTGCACCCGGCCCATAGTTGTAGTTTCGGCTCTCTCCAAACAGCAGGTACGGGTCCGGAACGGCAGCGAGCACAACAGGGCCGCCGCCAATCGTTGTCGTGAATTTGTTATTTTTACCAAATGTGAAATTGGATATAATATTGTAGTTTACACTCTGAGCGCCATAGAAGAAGGCTTCGTTGTGTATAAAATCGTAGTTGGCAGAGACGGTACCCTGATGCCGGCCCGGGAGATTCTTTAATATTCGTTTTCCATAAAGTGATGCATAGACGTTGAGTGCATTCACAAAAGAGCTATCGTCGGATCCGACTTCCAGGTTAACGTAAAAATCATCGAAGGGCTTTTTATGGTCCACCTCTCCGTTGGTATACACGATTTTTAGACGTGCGTACAGATCGTTTTTCCCCTTTTCTATAATATTTCCCTCTCTGGCGTCAAAGCGTTTTACACCAAGATCAAATTCGGCTTGTACACGGGAACTGTCGACCACCTGTCCTCTGACAACACGTCCCCAACGTCCGTCGAGCAAACGGTTAAGGCCGTTCACCGGATTGATCAAAAAGGCCAGGAATTCCTTGCTCTGCCGTTCGGCAAGGGAATGCGTGGGGCGGGAAAGCACATTCTGAGACAGCCGATGGGTCATTTCGCCCAATATGATACCCCCAAAGGATGTGTTGACCAGATCGTTGATGGAAGGGGCCTGTGTTTCACCTGCGGTCTCCCAAAGGAAACTTCCGGCCACAGTGGCCGCCGAGGATTCCCAAAACTTAAAGTTATTGGATCGGAACGCATTAAAATAGAGCTGCCCGTGATAGGGATGGGCGATCTGATTGGTGGCAAAGGCATTGTCGTCCCAGGCCCAGGCTCTGGGATTGAGATGCTTAAACCAGTTGCCGAAACTGATATGCGAATAGGGGTCCTTACGTACAAAATAATTGAATGATGCCGGTAAGGCTTGAAAGGAGAACCATTCTGTGGCGGCACGCACCCACAACCGTTTGGGATTGTGGAATACAGTGTCGGTCTTGATGCCGAGCTGGTAACGTTGGGAAGCACTTTGAGCCTTTGCACATCCAGGCATACAGCAGATCAGATAACAAAATAATGGAATGATAAAATATAAACGCCCAATCATATACAGTCCTAATTCAAAAGCTATCTGACAAAACTAATTGTTTTGAGATTATAGACCCGTTGTTTCCTGGTCGATCTATCGGATTATGACGTTAATTTGATATGCGGTGTTGAATTTAAAAGGCAGTTTCTTGCTCGTAATCGATGCGGTCCATATCGCTGATTTCGCGGATCACACGGCAGGGATTGCCAGCAGCGACCACATTGGGCGGAATATCCCTGGTGACGACTGAGCCCGAACCGATGACCGAATTTTCCCCAATATGTACACCGGGATTGACAACCGTCTGGCCACCGATCCAGACATTGTCCTCAATAGTGATCGGTGCCGTGAATTCCCAGCCCAGGTTTCGGGCTTCAAAATGGATCGGATGACCAGCGGTAAACAGACTGACATTCGGTCCAAAGAGTACATTGTCCCCAATGGTCACTGCAGCGCCGTCCAATATGGTACAATTGTAGTTGCTGTAGAAGTTCTCCCCGATGGAGATGTTATAGCCATAATCACAATGAAACGGGGGCTCAACGAAAAAGCGCGCGCCCGTAGCCTTAAATAACTTCTGGATAATCTGTTTTCTAAATTTGATGTGTTTGGGGTCCGAATCGTTAAACCGCTTAAGCTCCTGCTTTGCATATTGTCTTTCCCTGAACAATTTGCCGTCCGAATCGATATAGGGAATGCCGGCAATCATTTTTTCCTTCGGTGATTTCATCCGTTCCTTTGTGTTAGAATGCTGACAAATCTATTAAATCCTGCCCAATTAAATGCAGTCCGGGAAAACAATTTCGCGCCGAAAAGCATTTAGATAAAGGAGTAGATACACTTACAATCACATTATTTTCAAACGTATATTCCATGAAGATCGCTTACATTAGTACTTACCTGCCCAAAGAATGCGGTATTGCCACCTTTACCTCGGATTTGTTGCATGCCGTTGCTTTACACAATCAGGACCTGACGCAGCACGTGGTCGCCGTTTCGGACCGGGATTACAATTATCCGGGCGAAGTGGTTTTTAAAATCGATCAGCATCAGCAGCTTTCTTATATTGAAGCGGCTAAGTTCATCAATGAAAACGGTTATGACTGCGTTATCCTGGAACATGAATATGGTATCTTTGGCGGCAATAGTGGAATGTATATTCTGTCGCTCATCAATGCACTTCACATCCCACTGCTCGTTAATTTTCATACCATACTGGAAAAGCCCACTGTGGATGAGAAAGCCATCTTAATCGAAATTGTCAAACGTGCTTCGCTGGTGATTGTCATGAGCAATTATGCGATCACCCTGCTTAAAAACATTTATCGGGTCAACACCGGAAAGGTGAGACTTATCCACCATGGCGTGCCCACATTTCCCCTGGATCAGTCAGCAGCGAAGGCCAAGACACACCTCACAGGAAAGAAGGTGTTGATGACCTTTGGCTTTTTGGGCCGCAATAAAGGGATAGAGACTGTTCTGGAAGCGCTGGCGGAGGTGGTCAAGCAGGAACCCGACCTGCTTTACCTGGTCATTGGCAAGACCCATCCCAACGTACTGGCCCACTCTGGCGAGGAGTACAGGCAGTATTTGCAGCAGCTGGTGGACATTTATCAGCTCGAGCCCTATGTAAAATTTGTCAACTCGTTTGTGAGCCAGTCGGATTTGGTGGACTACCTCTGCGCTTGTGATGTTTATATCACCCCCTATATCAATGAGGCGCAGATCACTAGTGGCACCTTATCTTATGCCATAGGTGCCGGAGCGGCAGTGGTGTCTACACCTTACTGGCACGCCAGAGAATTGCTGGCCGAAGGCCGCGGGGTACTGGTGGAATTCAAAAATGCAGCCAATATGGCTGCTGTCCTGACCGAACTGCTGGGGAATCAGGAATATCGGATGACATTACGTGATAATGCCCGTGCGTTGGGGCGCGAGATGACCTGGAAAAATATCGGCCTTCGATATGCGCGTTTATTGGAGAAGGTGATCCCGTCGCCAGACGGCCTGAAGGAAAATACGGCGTTTACCAAAGACGAGCTGCCTAAATTCAGCTGGAAACATATAGACCGTCTAACCAATCAGGTGGGCATCGTGCAGCATGCGACGTATTCACTTCCCAACTATAAGGAGGGTTATTGTCTGGACGACAATGCCAGAGCACTTCTGCTAACCTTGTTGGCGCAACGGGATTTCTCCGACAAGCGTCTGGATCGACGTATCTCGACTTACCTGAGCTATATATATTATCATCAGCGCGAGGACGGGTTGTTTCACAATTTTATGAGCTTCCAAAACCAGTTTCTGGATGAAGTGGGATCCGAAGACTCCTTTGGCAGGACAATATGGGCCTTGGGTGTACTTTTAAGGGAAACGAAATCAACGAGCTACTATCAGCTGGGACGTGAGCTGTTTTTTAGGTCTGTGCCGCACTTTAGGCAACTGCGGTCCAATCGTGCAATTGCCTATACCGTGCTGGGAATTGCCGAATATTTACATCATCAGTCCAACGATGAGGCGATGGTCGAACTGATGCGTGAGTTGATCGGTAGGTTGCAGCACGAATATGACGCCAGTTCGGACGACAGCTGGCAATGGTTTGAACCTGTGTTGGCCTATGACAATGCGATTTTGCCCTATGCGCTACTGACATCCTATCCTTTTCTGAATGACGAGCGCGTGAAACAGCTCGGCTTGACTACCTTAACCTTTCTGGAAAGTATTACCATGCAGAATGGTGCCCTTTCTCTGGTGGGTAACCAGGAATGGGCCAAGCAGGGCAAACACATCAGTAAATTTGGACAGCAGCCCATTGATGTCACTGCTATGGTCTTTATGTACCGGGAGGCCTTTCGCCTGACAGGCAAAAAGGTCTATTTTGCCCGGATGATAGCGGCGTTCCGATGGTTCCTCGGCGAAAATGACCTGAAGCTGGGCTTATACGACGAGGAGACCAAAGGCTGTTGTGATGGACTCGAGTCTTATGGTATCAATAGAAACCAGGGAGCTGAAAGCACACTGTGTTTTTATTTGGCCTACCTTGTGGTCCATCGGGCTTTTACTGATAGCGTTCCGGATTCAAGATAGCCAGCAGCAGTTCCTCAAGCTTGATGGTTGCATAAGTGGATGCATAGTCTGACATCGCGTACGGAAGGATCAGATGGTCGTTGTGAATCAGGGCGCCACAGGAATAAATGACATTGGGAACGTAGCCCTCACGCTCTTCATCGTTGGGGGTCATCAGTGGGCTATGTAGCCGCCCTATTTCTACATGGGGATTGTCAAGATCCAGCAGCGCGGCTCCCAGTACATATTCACGCATCGGTCCGACAGCATGGGTGAGGATCAGCCAGCCATACTGGGTTTCGATTGGCGAACCGCAGTTGCCGATCTGCACATATTCGTAAGCATATTCAGGCTGCTGGATCCGGATGGCTGTTTCCTGCCAGATATTGATGTTGTGGGAATATGCGATATAGTTGTTTTCGCCATCGATACGACACAGCATCGCATATCTACCGTTGATCTTCCGTGGGAATAGCGCCGCTCCTTTGTTGGCAATTTCACCGTAAATCGGCTTTACCTTAAAATGGTAGAAATCTTTTGTGGTCAGCAATTTCGGCAGGATGCTGAATCCATCGTAAGCGGTATAGGTGGCATAATAAATACTTTCCCCTTTTTCATCTTTGAACTGTACAAAACGGGCATCTTCGATGCCCCTTTTTTCTGTATCGGCAATGGGGAAGATGACCCGCTCGGAAATAGAAGTATCCAATGAAAAGGTCATCTCATAATGCGACGAAGCCAGCCACAGGGCCTGTTGCAGAAAGGTGATATTTTCCAGGTTGTCCTCACTGTCGGTCCGGACCTCATCAATGTATCGCTTGAGCTCCTCATAAGTAAAGGTTGGCGTCAGTTTGGTTTCCAATTTGGTCTTCACTTCGGTGGGCGCAGCGTGCAGCTCATTCATTTTCTTTAAAAACGATTCCTTATGGTAGCGATGGTTTTTTACCTGCATGGGTTTATCCAGCAGATTGCCAATGTAATCGATTTGAATGTTGTTCTCCGCATCGATGGTACCCGAACGAAAGACAATGGAGGAGACATGCCCCTCGCCGGTCGCCCTAAAGCTGAGGATCACCCGCTTTTCTCCTTTAAAAAGTTCGGTTTGGTCGGGATGCTCAACGATAGAAGGGTTGAATAAGGCAGCCGACTCTATCGAATATTCCATGGTGAAATATGAACCGATTAGAAGTTTGTCGAGGTGGCTGAGTTTATCTTTAGGGTAGGGAATCCGCTCGAGGAGATGACTGACGCGCTCAAAGTTGCGCTCGAAAATATTGACAATACTACGGTGGCGTTTGGTGTAGCTACGCAGGACCTGGCCAAAGATTTCTTTGCGCTCCAACTCTGTTTGTGCCAAAATACGCTTGATGATTTTAACGGTGCGGTCATCTCCCAGAAAGAAAAACCTGGCTAGCACACGTTTTTTGTCCGGTTTGAAATAAATGTTTTTTCGCTCTACTTTAACTGGTTTGTGCATGTTTATATTGTTTCAAGTTTACACCCTTATTAGAACGATCAGCGGACGGTTTTTGTTTTCAATCAGACCGTGTAAAGACTGTTTATATGGTAAAAATGGAGTAACTTTGGGGATACAAATTTTTAGTTATGGCAGAACATAGTTTAGATACTTTAGAACCACAGGCGATATGGAAGCATTTCGCTGCGTTGAATGCTGTGCCACGCGCGTCCAAAAAGGAGGAGCGGGTCATTGCCTTTATGGTGAATTTCGGAAAATCCTTAGGTCTGGACACGACGGTGGATGAAATCGGCAATGTGCTGATCAAAAAAGCTGCAAGTCCCGGAATGGAAGATCGCAAAACGGTTGTTCTGCAGTCACATCTGGATATGGTTCACCAAAAAAATAATGATACCGTCTTCGATTTCGACACCCAGGGGATAAAGATGTATGTGGATGGTGACTGGGTTAAAGCCGAAGGCACGACCCTCGGAGCCGACAATGGTCTGGGCGTGGCGGCTATTATGTCGATTTTAGCGTCCACAGATATTGTTCATCCAGCTATCGAGGCGCTGTTTACGATTGATGAAGAAACCGGCATGACGGGAGCACTGGGATTAAAAGGTGGCTTGCTGACCGGGGAGATACTCCTCAACCTGGATACAGAAAATGATACCGAAATTGATATTGGTTGTGCCGGAGGTATCGATGTTACAGCTACGCAGGCCTATACTGCTGAAGCATGCCCCACCGGTACGGTAGCCTATGAGATCACCGTCAAAGGTCTCCATGGTGGCCACTCGGGAATGGACATCCATAAAGGCTATGCCAATGCAAATAAAGTGATGAACCGCATGCTTTATAAAGCCAATGAACGATACGGTTTGCGTATTGCGTCGCTGCTTGGTGGCAGCCTCCGCAATGCTATTCCGCGTGAAAGTGTCGCTAAGGTTGTGGTCGATGCAGATAAAACAGCTCTTTTTGTTGAGGAACTGAGCTTGGTGGCCAAAGAGATCCAGCAGGAATTTGCGACCACGGAGCCCGAAATGGAGATTTTCATCGAGCCTAGGGACGCAGCAGGAGAGACCGTGCTCCCACTTGCTGTACAGAAAAACTTAATCAACAGCGTGTATGCCGCGCTTAATGGCGTCTACCGGATGAGTGCTGACTTTGACGATCTCGTCGAAACATCCAATAATATCGCTAAAGTGGAGGTAACTGCTGCACACATTTCCATACAATGCCTGACTCGATCGTCTGTGGAAACCTCTAAGCTGGATCTTGCGCATGCACTGCAGGCTACGTTCGAACTCGGTGGATTTAACGTCCAATTTTCGGGCAGTTATCCCGGCTGGGCGCCGAATCCAAACTCCGAAATTTTGGAAGTGCTCAAATCCGTCTATTACCGACAACACGGAGAAGCACCTGAAGTCGTGGCATGTCATGCCGGCTTGGAATGCGGGATATTGGGAACCAACTATCCGGGTATGGACATGATTTCCTTCGGACCGACCATCTTGGGGGCTCATTCTCCGGCAGAACGGGTTTCCGTATCCTCTGTACAGAAGTTCTGGCACTTTTTGCTTGATATCCTCCGGGAGATTCCGGGTAAATAAGCCGATGGATATCCGTGGCCGGCGTCGCTGACAACTAATTGAAAAGGGGGATTTTTTGTCCCCCTTTTTCAATTATTTTCTATATTCCTTGCAAGAAACGAAAAATAATGCTATTTTGAACATGAAAAAATGATTTTATAGACCAAAGTTTGTTTCGCTTCTCTAGATGGAAGTAAACCTAATTTGATAGCATGACCATCGTCCTCATTGGTATTAGCATCTGTTTGCTTATTCTCTGCATTACTTATCTAAAGATAAATGCATTTCTTTCATTTCTGCTGGTTTCTATTTTAAGCGGGCTTTGCCTGGGCATTGCTCCTGACCAGCTGATCATCACCGTGGAGAAAGGGATCGCCGGCGTCATGGGGAGTCTGACCCTGATTATTGTGCTTGGTGCGATGCTTGGTAAGATTGTCGCTGAAAGTGGGGCTGCCGAAATCATTGCTGTGCAGATGGTGCGTCTCATGGGGGAAAAGTACCTTCAATGGGGGCTGATGCTGACGGGTTTTGTTGTCGGGATACCCTTGTTCTATGGAATAGGTTTTGTCTTGCTGGTGCCTTTGATCTTCTCGATTGCCTACCGGTATAAGCTACCGGCGGTATATATTGGTCTGCCCATGCTGGCGGCATTATCTGTCACCCATGGTTTTATTCCGCCGCATCCCTCGCCGGTGGCATTGGTCGCGCTGTTTCATGCAGACATGGGGCTGACCCTGATTTATGGTCTGCTCATCGCTGTTCCCGCTATTGTTCTTGGTGGTCCGCTATTTGGCCGATACCTTAAAAATATGCGGTCCAGCCATGCATCCATCTTTCAGCCGAAGGAGGAGGCTGCTTCGCAGGAATATAAACAGCCTTCGGTCCGTATAAGCCTGTTGGTAGCTATGCTACCCGTCTTGCTGATTATCCTATTTACCTTGCTTCCTTATGTGCTTGTGACTGATCATGTGACTGTGCTGCAGCTGTTGAAGTTTGTCGGAAGCCCGACAGTGGTCATGGTACTGGCCATCGTGGTGGCCACTTATTTTCTGGGCCTGAAAACCGGACGGTCCATGACCAAAGTGATGGCGATCTACGAATCGGCAGTCAGGGATATTGCCATGATCCTGCTGATCATCGCTGGATCAGGTATTTTTAAGCAGGTCATGGAAGACAGTGGTGTGAGCTTGCTGCTGGCCAATACCCTACAGCAGCTGCCCGTATCGCCATTGCTGCTCGCTTGGCTGATTACGGCGGTAATCCGTGGCTGCGTGGGCTCGGCTACCGTGGCCGCCCTGACGGCAGCAGGAGTGCTGTTGCCTATGGTGGACCGTGGACAGGTTGACCCCAACCTGATGGTACTGGCCATTGGGGCGGGTAGCCTGATGTTTTCGCATGTCAATGACGCCGGATTCTGGCTATTTAAAGAATACTTTGGACTGAGCGTCAAAGATACCATATTGTCCTGGTCAGTCATGGAAACAATTGTTTCTGTGGTCGGGCTACTGGCGGTTTTACTTTTACAATTAGTTTTATATTAGATTTATTTTTAACACTTAAAGATCATAAATGATGTATAATGCAGATGAACAATTCGAAAAATTAGGTTTGACATTACCGCCTGCGCCTGCTCCTAAAGGGGTTTATAAACCCTATGTTATCGACGGAAAGTATCTTTATCTCTCTGGACATGGGCCGGTACAGGACGATGCGTCCCTGATCATCGGACGTATAGGCAGCGATATGAGCCCTGAGGAGGGCAAGCTGGCAGCCAGGCAGGTTGGCCTGACGATGCTGTCAACCATCAAAACAAATCTAGGCTCATTAAATAGCGTAAAACGTGTCATCAAAGTATTGGGAATGGTCAATTGTACTACAGACTTTTTATACCATCCCGGCGTTATCAACGGTTGCAGCGAGCTCTTTGCGGCCGTATGGGGTGAGGAAAACGGTATCGGGACCCGCAGTGCGGTCGGTTTCGGGTCGTTGCCGGATAATATTCCGGTGGAAATAGAAGCTCTTTTTGAATTGTATTAATATTTGGGATGGAAAATTGGTATCGTATAAACAATGCAGAGCAGCTTGATTCTCCAGCCCTGCTGGTATATCCCGACCGCATTGTGCAAAATATTGACCGAGCCATCGAATGGGTGGGGGGTGATGTGTCCAGGTTACGGCCTCACATCAAAACCAACAAATGCAAGGAGGTCTGCCAGCTGCTGCTGCAGCGGGGAATAACCAAGTTTAAATGTGCCACTATTGCCGAAGCCGAACTGCTGGGTCGAATAGGAGCTGCAGATGTGCTCCTCGCATATCAACCCGTTGGACCCAAAGCTGACCGCCTGCTTAAGCTTGCAAAGGCCTTTCCGGACACACGATATGCCTGCCTGATCGACAATGTGGCCGTGGCAGAGCAGCTTTCCAAACAAAGCGTACAAGCGGAGCATCGTCTAGGGGTATACATTGATGTCAATGTCGGGATGGGACGTACTGGGCTGTCTCTTGAGAAGCTGGAGCGCCTCGTGATGGATATACAGCTGCTGGAGGGGATTCAGCTGCTTGGTGTGCATGGTTATGATGGACACATCCACGATGTGGACTATGACCGGCGCAGACAGCAGAGTCAGCAAGCCTACGATCTGCTGGAGACAGCCTACCTCCTCGCACAGGTGTCCACTTCGCTACCGCTCACCAAAATCATCGGTGGTTCGCCAAGTTTTCCTTTCCATGCGCGACGGACCGACGTGGAATGTAGTCCGGGGACTTTTGTGTTCTGGGATTTCGGCTATCAGCAGTATGCGGAGCAGAACTTTCTGCTTGCGGCTGTTTTACTTTGCCGCGTGATCTCCATTCCAGATCAACATCATCTCTGTCTCGACCTGGGCTACAAATCCGTGGCCAGCGAATCGCCTCAGCCACGTGTCCGGTTTTTTGACAACCGGATCCGGGGAATTAAAATGCAGAGCGAAGAACATCTAGTGGTGGAGGTGGATAACAGTACCGATTTTAAAATAGGCGCGGAGTTCTACTGTGTGCCCAGACATATCTGTCCTACTGTGGCCTGCTATAGTGATTTGCATGCAGTCCATCAGGCTGAAGCAGATGAGGTCTGGCCTGTATTTGCGCGCAATAGAAAAATAAATTATTGATATGTATGAAGTAGAAATGCCATTTGTCATTGACGCTCATCTCGATTTGAGCATGAATGCTATGGAATGGAACCGGGACCTCCGTCTGCCAATCGATGAGCTCAACCGGCGCGAAGCGGGGATGAAGGACAAACCCGATAGGGGAAAGGCAACCGTCACGTTCGGAGAGTTGCGCAAAGGTAATATCGGCCTTGTCGTGGCCACGCAGATCGCCCGGTTTGTCCGCCCCGACAGCACCTTGCCGGGCTGGTACTCAGCAGAACAGGCCTGGGCGCAGACACAGGGGCAGCTCGCATGGTATAAAGCCATGGAAGCTGCGGGCGAGCTGCGGATGATCTGTACAAAAGCAGCACTTCGGGAACACCATGCATTATGGACTGATGGTACCCCCAATGCCCGCAAGCCCATTGGATATCTACTCAGTCTGGAGGGGGCGGATTCTCTGGTGGACCTCAGTTATCTTGATACTGCTTATCGGTACGGGCTACGGGCTATTGGTCCGGCCCACTACGGCCCCGGACGGTATGCCAATGGTACCGATGCTTCGGGCAGACTTAACCAACAGGGGGTACAGCTATTGCGGGAGATGGAACGGCGCCATATGATATTGGACGCCACACACCTCAATGACGACGCGTTCTGGGATGCCGTTGAACGTTATGACGGTCCTATTTGGGCAAGCCACAACAACTGCCGCAGGTTTGTCAACCACAATCGGCAGTTCAGCGACGAAATGATCACAGCCCTGATTGAGAAGGGAGCTGTCATTGGTGTGGCGCTGGATGCCTGGATGATGGTTCCGAACTGGATACGGGGCCAATCAGACCCCAGATCCGCCAACTGTTCGTTGGAAATCATGGCCAACAATATTGATCACATCTGTCAATTGGCCGGTAATGTGGACCATGTAGGCGTGGGCAGTGATCTGGATGGCGCCTTCGGCCGAGAGCAATGCCCCTATGATCTGGAGACCATAGCCGACATTCAAAAGGTTTTTGGCCTGTTGCAGCGCCGCGGGTACACGACGGGCGACCTTGAAAAGATCGCCTGTAAGAACTGGCTTCGTTTTATGCTGCATGTGCTGCCCTAGAAGCGGGCGATGCCGTGGGAAGTAAACTTGCGCGATATTGTTTTTTTAACGATAAATAACAATTCTAAACCACCATGACTTCAATATTACGTTTTCAACTGTCCCTGATGATGTTTCTGGAATATTTTATTAAAGGGGCCTGGTTTGTCACGCTAGGGACCTATCTGACCCAGTCGCTACATGCTTCGGGCCTGGAAGTTGCCAATATTTTTTCGACCCAGTCGCTGGGCGCCGTATTTGCACCTTTTTTTGTGGGTTTTGTTGCAGACCGTTATTTTAATGCGGAGCGTGTGCTGGCAGTCCTGCACCTTATTGGTGCGGTCTTGTTGTATGCCATGTCACAGGCGCCGGACGCTAGCCATTTCTATCCCTATGTATTTGTGTATTTTATGGCCTATATGTCTTCACTGTCCCTGTCCAACGGCATCGCGTTCCGACATATTGAAGAAGCCAAACGGTATTTTCCCGCCATACGGGTCTGGGGCACAATAGGCTGGATCTGTTCAGGGCTGGTGATCAGTTATCTTTTCCGCTGGGATGCTCCTGAAGCGATCGCGCAGGGAGCTCTGCATAATACTTTTATTATGGGGGCAGTTTGTTCGCTTCTGCTGGCTCTATTTAGCCTGTTTCTCCCCAAAACTCCACCTAAAATACAGCTTAAAGGTGAACAGTTTAATTTTGGTAAAGCCATTGGTCTGGATGCCCTGAGCTTATTGAAACAGAAAAGCTTCCTGATCTTCTTTGTCACGGCGATCGTCATCTGTATTCCGATATCCTTTTATTATCAGAATGCCAATCCCTTTCTGGTCAATGTAGGCATGCCTAATCCGACAGCGAAAATGGCCTTGGGACAGTTTTCCGAAGCGATCTGTCTGCTGTTGATTCCTTTTTTCTTCCGGCAGCTGGGATATAAGAAAATGATTTTGCTTGGCATTGCTGCCTGGGCTCTGCGGTATCTTTTCTTTGCTTTCGGCGATGGACAGGAGAAAGCCTTTTTATTGATCATCGGTATAGTCCTACACGGCATATGTTACGATTTTATGTTTGTGGTCGGACAGATTTACACTGACCGTATTGCGGGGGAGAAATACAAGGCATCGGCTCAGGGACTGATTACCATCGCCATGTATGGCGTAGGGATGCTGATCGGCTTCTGGGTGGCCGGTGGGGTTTCGGATTACCTGAAAAAGACCTATTCCCAGCAGTTTTGGGAGTATCTCTGGTTTATTCCGGCAGGAATTTCATTGTTCTGCTTATTTTTGTTTGCTCTTTTTTTTAAAGAGGTGAAGAGCGGGCGGCCGGCTTCGGACTGACCCTCGCTTATGTGGCTAGATCAAAAAAAAGGTCAAAACTCGGCAGAAACGAATTTTGACCTTTTTTATGTCTGTATAGAGGACTGATAATTGCTGTCCGTACATGATCCAAAAAGGCGTCACTGTACGGTTGCTGTCAGCCTGCTAGCACAGCAGTAGACTGCGAACAGCTTAAATCATGTTAAACCATTGCTGATATTTTTCGCCGACAAAAGGAAGTGCTTTTTCCTCTCCAGCGAACGCCGCTAGCAGACCCAAGATCAGCGCGACAAGAAGAAGAAGGCCGACCACACTTAAAACGATACCGCTGATCCCCGGAATAAAACGCAACAGCCCGAGAGCAATTCCCGTTACGGTAATGCCGATACTTTGCCTGATATGGAACTGACCCAGCGAAGTTTTGTCCTTATTGTTCATGACAATAGCCACAATGAGTCCGATTAACGTTAGGTATGAAATGATGGCAACCGTTTTGCCATTGTCTGATGATGAGTGCTCTACATGCTTTCTCTCCATGATCTTATCCAAATAAAATGTTTAACTTAAATGTGTAAGACAAATGTAGGAGAGATCCTGCTGCTTTTCTTTAGCGGAATTCAGGGATATTTAAATTTTAGAGGGCATGTTCAGCAGTTAACCTTCTACGCTTTCCAACAATTGCTTTTCATGCAGTTCAAAATACTCACCTTGTTTTTCCATCAATTCGGCATGCGTTCCTTGTTCGATGATCTCTCCTTGATCCATGACGAGAATATGGTCTGCATTTTTGATGGTCGAAATCCGGTGTGCAATGAAGATACAGGTGCGGCCTTTCATGATACGGTTTAACGAACGCAGGATAGTCTCTTCGGTTTTGGTGTCGACAGCGGATAGGCAGTCGTCAAATATGAGTACTTTCGGTTCTTTGATCAACGCACGGGCGATGGACACCCTTTGTTTTTGTCCGCCTGAGAGCGTGATGCCACGTTCACCGACGGCAGTTTCAAATCCTTCTTCAAAGGCGATGATGTTATCATACACGGCAGCATCCTTTGCTGCCTGTTCCACCTGTTCCTGGCTGAAGGAATCCAGGCCAAAGCCGATATTATTGGCGATCGTATCCGAGAACAGGAAAACATCCTGGGGCACAAAACCGATCTGCTGCCTCAGGTTTTTAAAGTTGAAGTCTTTTACATCGATACCGTCAAACTGTATGCTGCCCCCGTCGATATCATACATACGCAACAGCAGATTGGCCAGCGTGGATTTGCCCGACCCTGTTTTTCCGATTATCGCGAGCGTTTTGCCGGTAGGTACCTCAAAGGATACGTTTCTGATCGCCTGTATTCCTGTCTCGGGATAAGTGAAAGAAATGTTCTGCACCTGAATTTTACCAGCAATTTCCTTCTCGGTACTGCCATTGACAATGGGAGATGCGGTTTCTAAAAATTCGTTGATACGTTTCTGTGATGCTGCAGCACGTTGTACGAGGGATGTCACCCAAGCCAGCGACATGGCCGGAAAGGTCAATTGATTGACATAGATAATGAATTCGGCAATATTACCCGCAGTGACGGTGCCCTTGGCCACTTCGATCCCGCCGATATAAATGGTAATCACAGTACTGAGACCGATCAGCAACAAGATGAGTGGGAAGAATATTGCCTGCACTTTGACCAGGTCCAGGGCCGTATTGCGGTAGACGGTGCTTTCCTTTTCAAAATCCTGCATTTTATGCTGTTCCCGGGTATACGTCTTTATCACACGGATGCCGGCAAATGTTTCCTGTACAAAGGAAGACAGCTTGGCAAGCTGTCTTTGAATCTTTAAACTGCGTTTGTTGATAATCTTATTGACGAAGAGAATGATAACCGAAAGTACTGGAATCGGCGCAAGAGCATAAGTTGCTAACCGTGCATTGACGCTATACATGGCATAGATCACCATGATGGACAGGACAATCGTATTGATCGCATACATAATGGCCGGACCGAGGTAGTTGCGTACCTGATTGACATCTTCCGTAGCGCGACTCATCAGGTCACCGGTATTGTTTTTGCGAAAAAAGCCGAAATTAAGCTCCTGATAGTGGTTATATATCTCGTTTTTGAGGTCGTACTCGATATAACGTGAGGTAAGTATAATGGTCTGCCGCATAAAAAACAGAAAGATACCGCGGAGCAGCGAAAGCAGCAGCACGACGAACCCGAAGAACAGCAAGCTCGTGCCAAATACCTGATAAATAAGTTCCTGTCGGTCAAATCCGTCAAACAGCCTATACAGGTAAATATTTTCCTGTACGAGGTCAAAGGCCTCGCGGATTACTTTGGCTGGCAGGACACCGAAATAATTGGATATAATAACGAAAATAACGCCCGGAACCAGCTTCCAGCGGTATTTGTAAAAGTACTTATTTAAGTAGGCGAGATCCTTCATATTACTTTACAAAAGTAGAACTAATTCCGCAAAATGCTCTATAATTCGACGAATTTACTGTCATTCGGAAATCAAATGTTAAGTGTTGGATAAAAAAAGATACTATGCGCAACGAATAAATTTCCTACTTTTGCATCAAGTACCTTAAAAAATTAAAACAAATTAGAGTAGTACATTTTATGTCAACATCTCAAAATTCTATTTTTGAATTGATGAGCCAGTCCGGCCATCAGAACTTATTTTTCTGTAATGATGAATTGGTGGGCCTAAAAGCGATCGTCGCGATCCATGACACGACACTGGGACCTGCGATTGGTGGCGTTCGTATGCTGCCATACGAAACGACAGAAGAAGCTATTGAGGATGCTTTACGTTTATCCAAAGCCATTACGTATAAATCAGCTATTACGGGGTTGAACTTGGGCGGTGGAAGTGCGGTTATCATCGGTAATAGCCGTTTGGATAAATCGGAAGTTTTGTTGCGTCGTTTGGGCCAGTTCATTGAAGGACTGAACGGTAATTTTATTGCTTCTCTTGATGTAGGTACGACCCAACGGGATTTAGAGTATATTTACACCGAAACCACACATGTGGCCGGTTTGCCGAAAGCCATACGTGGCAGTGGTGTCGGCGACACATCGATATTTGCAGCTCAGGGCGTGTATTTTGGTATCAAAGCCTGTCTCAAAGAACTTTACGGTTCGGAAAGTGTTGCAGGCAAAAAGGTGATCGTCCATGGCGTGGGCAGCGTGGGTGAGCGTCTGATCGCTATGCTGCGCGAAGAAAATGCACGTGTTTATGTCAGTGACATTACCGAAGAGAAAATGCTTAAAGTCGCCGCCAAATATAAGGCTGAGCCTATTCCATATAACGAAGTGTTCGATCACGACTTTGATGTGTATTCGCCATGTGCCCTCGGCGGGACCGTAAATCCAGAGTCAGCCCAGAAGATGCAATGCCGTATCATTGCAGGCTCGGCAAACAACCAGTTGAAAGATGAAATTGCCACGAGCACAATCCTTCACCAACGGGGTATCTTATATGCGCCGGATTACCTGATCAATGCAGGAGCACTCATTAGCTGTTATTCGGAAATTCAGAATTATGGTGTTGATCACACTGAATTTGTGATCAAGAATATATATAATGCAACCAGAGAGGTGTTGAAAAAATCAAAAGAGGAGAACATCTCCAGCTTTGACGCAGCCAATCGCATTGCGGAGAAACGTATCCAAGATATTAAAAAAATCAAGAGATAGTCTTCAATCCAAAAATCGTTCTTTATTATTATTTTATAAAAAATCGTTCTTTAAAATTACTATGTTAAACAGGAGACACCTGCGGGTTAAAGTAGTGCAAACGCTTTATGCGTACAGTCTTTCAGAAGACAAAGACATCAAGACATTTGAAAAAGCACTATTAAAAAATGTGGATGAAGTCTATGAGATGTACATCTGGACACTGAATCTATTGGATGAAGTAGCCGATTATGTACTGATCGATGCAGAAGGCAGAGCCAACAAGTTCTTGCCAACTGAAAAAGATCTGTCGTTGACGACCAAATTGAGTACCAATACCTTTATTGAGTCGTTGCGGCAAAATCCGCAATATGCAGAAGGCGTCAAAAAATATAAGATTTCATGGAGCTTTGATCCAGAGATCGTCCGGACAGTATTTTTGCAGTTGAAAGATTCGGAAGCGTATCTGGAATATCTGCAGCAGGAGGACCGTTCGATCGGTACGGAAAAAGATATCATCAAGCATATCTTCAAGAAAATCATTCTGAAATCTCCGGTCATTGAGCAGGTATTTGAAGAGAAATTCATCAACTGGCCTGTCGATAAAGAAGTGTTGCAGGCCTTGATTGCGAAGACTTTTAAGAACTTTAGTTCGGAAGATCCGCGTAAGAACAAGCTGGCTGAGATCACGCAAAACTGGAACGATGACAGTGACTATATTTTGGCATTGCTGGGCAAAACGATCCGCAATACCAATGAATATCAGAAGCTTATTTCGGAGAAAACAAAAAACTGGGAATCCGATCGTATTGCATTGATGGATACGCTGTTGATGCGTATGGCCATCTGTGAGCTAATAAATTTTCCGTCGATTCCGGTAAAAGTGACAATTAATGAGTATATTGAAATCTCTAAGGTATTCAGTACTTTAAAGAGCAATACATTTATTAATGGTATATTGGACAAAATATTGAACGACCTGAATCAGCAGGGTAGGATTCAGAAAGCAGGTCGTGGTTTGAGGGATTAACTAAACATCAACGATGAAGAACTTGAGTAAATATTCGGTTTTAGCGCTGACAGCGGTATTTTTCGTTTCCTGCGGCAATGCACAGAAAGGGAAAGAAGAAGCAAAGGTCAGCAGCGAAGTGGTCGCGTCGGACAGTCTTTCTAAGGCAGCTGCCCAAATGGGGAAAGTGGAGTTTGAGGAGCCGGCGTTTGATTTTGGGCAGGTAAAGGAAGGTGCACAGGTGAAACATACCTTTATTCTGAAAAACACTGGGGATGCCCCAGTTATTCTTTCCAAAGTAACCGCTTCATGCGGCTGCACTCAGCCTGAGTTTTCGAAGAGTCCGATTCTACCGGGGGCAACATCCGAAATCCATGTGACTTTTAACAGCGAAGGACAGGTCGGTAAGCAACAAAAGATCATTACCGTCCAATCGAACGCTTCCAATGGCATGACTACGGTGCAGCTAAAAGGTGAAGTATTAGCGAAATAACAAATTATTAAACGAATAAATAAAAGATGAATACAGTATTATTACAAGCAGCGGGCGGGAATATGATGAGCTTTTTACCCATGGTTTTAATCATTGTGGTATTTTATTTCTTCATGATCAGACCGCAGATGAAGAAGCAAAAGGAACATAAGAAATATATTGAAGAATTGGGTGTAAACTCGAAGATCGTTACAACAGCAGGTATCCACGGCCGCATTGTGGAAGTGTCAGACACAACATTTCTGGTTGATGTAGGTTCCGGTGTAAGAATCCGATTTGATAAATCAGCGGTTGCTTTGGATGCTTCAAAAGCTGCAAATGCAACTGAAAAAAGTGCTTAAACGTAATTTTTCAACGAAATAAAAGGCCAGTCTCCAAAATGGACTGGCTTTTTTGCTCCTCTTCTCTCTTTCAACCCATGTACGATTATGTCGGCTGTCCCGGCTGTTTTCATGCCTCAGCACGTGCTTTGTTTGTTGCTATATTACGCCGCAGTAGGTAGAGTTTGAAAAGGCGCCTTTATATGTATCCCAAATACATACATAGACATGGTAATCGCAATTTTTCCGACTTATCCCATCAAACTGTATTGTGCACGCTCCTTGTTTCACTTCTGCAATTGAGGTTTGCAAATGAGACTCACCATATAAACCCAACAATGCAAGGTTGAGTTTATAGATATTGTCGTCATACTGACCATTGGAGGTCCATTTGAGATCAATCGTATCACCATGAAGGCTAACTTCACAACTGGGCAATGGTGTCAACTGTCCTGCAAACACGATCAGCTTCTCGGGGTTTACAAAAGGATTGTTCTCCGTATCCAGCTCCAGGGCATCCTTGAAAATGTGACGTTGAGCCAATTGGAATGCACCTATGCGACTGCCCTTTTCCGCCATAAACTGGTAGCCAAAATCAAATATCGCCTTATTGTCTCCGGCAAATCTACCAGCAATTTTTTGCTTTTTCCTGTTTAGGAGCTCTGATTCGCTAGGTGGAGAGGTACGTTTTCTTTTTGGCCCACGTACAATATTCTGTCCATTCAGGAGATAAGCACTGACAGAGCCAAATTTTCCGGTAATAGGTCCGTTCGGGCCGTTCTGTAAAATTGCCATAGTCGTTTCTTTATTAGTTTATAATTGCTATCATCAACTTATAACCAAGTTAGTACCAAGTTAATACCAAATTCTCATATAAAGAGGAAGTAACACTACTTTTACACTCAGATAACAGGGGTATAACAGGGATTTACCCCTGTTATACCCCTGTTAACCCCCTGTTATATCCTTGTAATTACCCTATTACTACCGAATTTGGTGTCAATTTAGTCCCGTGATGTCCCCTTATGTGTCGCTCAATACCGTCGAAGCCGCCAGACCTTCTTTCGCTGCTATTTGTAAGACGAGGTTCAGACAATGCCTAAACACATTTGCTGTATACGTATTCCTGCGCTATGTACTTTTCGATGGCAGGTCCGTCTCGTGTAGTTGACATGTAGCTGTCATTACTCTAAACTAACTTTGAATAAAAACACGATATGATAAATACTATAGAGGTATTCGACGGACAACACTGTGAAACAACGGCAACAGGAACATTATTGAAGCATCTAGGAATAACACTCTCAGAACCTATGCTTTTTGGACTTGGTGAGGGGCTGAGCTTCCTTTATTGGAAAATGAAAGGCATGGAATTTCCTTTCCTGGGCGGGCGGATCAAAACAGATCTGCTTACCCGCAATATCTGTAAAAATTTACATCTGGAACTTATGGTCAAGGAAACTTCTTCAAAGGCGAAAGCCTGGAAAGAAGTTAAGCAGCTCCTGGATGACGGACACGTCGTCGGCCTTAAGCTGGATGCCTATCATCTCGAGTATTTTACCCACCCTTTTCATTTTGCGGGTCATTATGCTGCGATTTATGGCTATGATAGCAAGGCTGCTTTCCTGGTGGATACACGCCAGCAGGGGGGGAGGGTCCAAACCTCATTGGACAGTCTGGGCAGAGCCAGGGCGGCCAAAGGTCCCATGGCTTCGAAGAATTTGTACTATCAAATAGAGCGGACTCCTCAGGACATTGATATCGAAATGGCTCTGCGTACAGCACTGATCAACAACGCGCGTGAATACCTGTCACCACCAATTAGCAATGTCGCGTATAAAGGAATTCTGAAGGCGAGCCGCGAGGTCATGCGCTGGTTTGACGGCAGTACCTCCAAAGCTCGCGAATTTGAGATGGCCGCTACCTTTATGGAAAGAGCAGGTACGGGCGGTGCATTGTTTCGGAACCTATATCGTGATTTTTTAAAAGAAAGTTGTCAACTGCTGCAGATCGAACAGCTATATACGGCTTATCAGGCATTTGTTGAAATAGCTTCCTTGTGGACCGCGGTGTCTGAACTTTTTCTTGAAGTAAGCGCTAACGCCAAAAGGAGCGATATAGAAGCTGCTTCTGAAGTGCTTAAGACCTTATCTGCCAAAGAGCGTCAGGCGATGGAAGGGCTAACCGTCATTCAATCGGCCGGTTAGCCGTGTTGCACCCTGGTCTGTTTCCGGATGGTAATGGCGCGCCAAATGAGGGCAAAGGGAGGTCTATAGGAAGTGTGATCCAAGTTTTACAAGTTCCATCGATCATATTTTACGCAAATTGATTAAGTTTGTAACATGGCACATGCAGTTCGACTAAACAAGACCCAGCGGCGCAAGATCAATATCTTTGTGCGCTGTGTTGGAATTTCGTTGTTAGCCTGGTTGTTGTTTTCGATTTCAAACCAGTATACTGTGACGGTCAAAGCGGCGATCGAATATGTCAACCTGCCCGAAAAGCGGGCTTTTCACCCACAGCAATCGGATACCGTGAAGGTCAAGCTGGAGATGACCGGCTGGCAATTTCTGTTTTCCAAAGCTGCACTCGAAACACCAAAGGTTCAGGTGGACCTCAGTTCCCTGAAAACCAAGGACTGGATTGTATTTTCCAACCAGCTGGGGTTTATCAACCGGCAGTTTCCGCACGAGCAGCGCGTGATATCTGTTAGTCCGGATACGCTTTTTTTCGATTTTTCAAAGCAGACACAGCGAAAAGTTCCGGTCAAACCACTCTCCAGTATTTTCTTTAAGCGAGGATATGGCATTATCGCGGATACAAAGGTGACTCCTGCTTATGTGACGATCACAGGACCGTACGAGGATGTGTCCACGATCGAGTATTGGGAAACGGATACAGTACGTGGAAAGGATGTGGAGCGTGATGTACGCACGGTGGCCAACCTGGCCCGCAACCAAAAAGCGAATATTAATGTTTATCCCACCTCCGTGGAGGTGCTGATGCCGGTAGGGGAGCTGACAGAGAAAATTATTGAGCTGCCGATCAAGGTGGAAAACGGTCAGCGCTATAGCTCCGTGCGGCCCAATCCCAGTAAGGTGGTCATCACTGTACTTATGTCGGTCAAGGATTATAACAAGTATACCTCACGTGATTTTGAAGCCGTCGTCGACCTGGCAGACTGGGAGAAGAACGAGGTGCAATATCTTCCGGTCCTTCTGACCAAGGTGCCTGATTATTGTAAGATTATCAGTATAGTGCCACAGAATGTGGATTTCTTTGTACGTAAATAACGAATATTGATGGGATTAAAAATAGGAATAACCGGAGGAATCGGTTCGGGCAAGACCTTCATCTGCAGGCTTTTTCAGATGCTCGGCGTCCCCGTGTACAATGCAGACGAGGAGGCCAAAAAGCTCATGAACACCGACAGCCGTATCAGAGAAAAGCTGGTGGCCCAATTTGGCCAGGCCGTGTATAAGGATGGACAGCTGGACCGAGCATTCTTAGCTCGTGTAGTGTTTTCTGACGCGCAAAAGCTGCAGATCCTCAATAGCATTGTGCATCCTATCGTTATTCAGGAAGCTAAAGACTGGGCAGCACGCCAAAAGACCCGTTACTCATTAAAGGAAGCGGCGCTTTTGTTTGAAAGTGGGTCGTACAAAGAGCTCGATTACACGATATTGGTTACCGCTCCCCTGGATCTCCGTGTTCAGCGGGTGATGCACCGGGACGGGATGACCGAGCAGCAGGTGCGCGAACGCATCAGCAAACAACTGTCTGATGAAGAAAAATTGCAGTTGACCGACTTTGTCATCGTTAACGACGGTATCACACCACTACTACCTCAGGTGTGGACACTACATCAGAAATTTCTTAAATAAGCATATGTCTATGATATTGGCTGACTTCTTGGTCAGAAAACCTGAAGGCTTTTACTGCCGTTATGGCGATTTCTTTATCGATGCCAGTAGTCCCGTACTTCACAATATTGTTTCTCATGCCCATGGCGACCATGCCAGCTCGGGACATGATTACGTTTATTGTACGCATGGTACGGCGCTATTTATGGACTATCGATATAAGCAGAGACGTAAAGATTCTTATCAGGTCAAATTGTTTCGTACGGCTTTTACTATCGGATCGGTAGAGATCACCCTGTTGCCCGCGGGGCATATACTGGGCTCGGCACAGATCCTGATGGTATATAGAGGAGTCCGTTATCTCTATACCGGCGACTATAAGCTGCAGTCAGATGAAACCTGTGAAGCTATTGAAGTGCAGCAGGCTGATGTGCTGATCACGGAGAGCACATTTGCCAACCCCGATATTATACATCCCGATCCAGTGCAGGAGATCCGGAAACTGGAGGGCCATGCCAGTAATATTCTGCTGGGCACCTATGTGCTGGGTAAAGCGCAGCGGATTACTGATCTGATCAACAGCTATTGTCCCGACAAAAAAGTGCTGGTCCACAACGGTATCTTGCCTTACCATCGTCTTTACGACCAACACGGCTTTAAAAAATTGAAATACGAACCCTACAACCGACGTGAAATGAGGCAGGGTGACCAAAATAAAGTGTATCTGGTGCCACCCATGACCTTCAACAGTTATTTTCGGGCGACTAAGGTATTACGGGCGTTTGCCTCAGGCTGGAAGCGGCTGCAGGCACAGAACGATATTGAACTCTATATTTCTGATCATGTAGACTGGAACGACATTCTGCGGTATATTCAGCTCGTCGCTCCCAGGGAAGTATGGACATTGCATGGCGATGGCACTGTATTAAAAAGCTATTTTGACCGGACGCTTGTCGTGCGCGATGTGCTGACGGAATAAGGAGGAAGTGCCCCCTCCTTTGTCATTTCATATTGATAATTTGATCAACAATGTAAACTGTATTGCCGCGCCAAGGCAGTACGCCGTGATATTCCTTATACCGAAGATCAAAATACTTACCACTATTTAATTCAAGCTGACGGAAGACAGAGTCATCTTCGATCGAAAATTCAAATTGGTTGCTGGCAATGCCACCGGTTTTCGCACGGCCAAATCCTTCTTGGATAAGCTTTCCCTCATAGGTTTTAAATACATTTCCTTTTTTGACAGCGTAATTTAAGTATCCGGATTTTACACCTTCACCAAAGACATAGTAGTATTTCCAGTAAACATACGATCCGAATCCCACGATCAAAAATAGCAATAATAGGAACAGAAATTTCTTAAACCCTGATTTCTGTCTTTTTTGTTCCGGTAAATTTTCCATAACTTTTTGTACTGTTTTCTTTTACAATAAACGTTTATTAACTGCTGACCTGTAGTTTAATCCTTCGGCGCGTCATGCTATAAACAATATGCGCCCCATTTAGTTTTAACCCTACGGACTCCTTAATTTCAGCTAAAGATAAAAAATTGACAGCTAACAGTGTGGGCATAAGGAAAAAAGAATCTTGTTAATTTTTGTAAATTTGGCCTATGGATTCGTCACAGGCCCACCGTAAAATTATCCATCTGGATATGGATGCATTTTATGCATCTGTTGAACAGCGGGATTTTCCGGAGTACCGCGGCAGAGCCATCGCTGTGGGCGGCTCGCCAGATGGCCGTGGCGTGGTGGCCACGGCGAGTTATGAAGCCCGTAAATTTGGCGTTCGTTCGGCGATGAGTTCGCGCAAGGCGCTGCAGCTATGTCCAGATCTATTGTTTGTCCGACCACGTTTTGACGTGTATCGGCAAGTGTCCTTCCAGATCAGAGAGATCTTCCACCGTTATACGGATCTGATTGAACCTTTGTCGCTGGACGAAGCGTTTCTCGACGTGACGGTAGATAAGCAGGGGATAGGTTCTGCCATTGAGATCGCAAGGGCAATTAAGAGTGCGATCAGGACGGAACTTGATCTGACTGTCTCAGCGGGGATCTCGGTCAATAAGTTTGTCGCGAAGGTTGCCTCCGATATGGACAAACCCAATGGGTTGACTTTTATTGGTCCCTCAAAAATTATGAAGTTTATGGAGGGGCTGCCTGTGGATAAATTCTTCGGAGTGGGCAAGGTAACGGCCAAAAAGATGCACGAACTCGGCCTGTTTACGGGCTTGGATCTTAAGAAGCAGCGGGAGGATGATCTGGTGCGTTGGTTCGGTAAGTCAGGGCATTTCTTTTACCGTATCGTTCGGGGAATTGACGAGCGGCCGGTAACTCCCAACCGCCTGAGTAAATCGGTAGGCATAGAGGATACTTTTGAGTCGGATATTGGGAGTATCGAACAACTAAATGCGGTCTTACAAAGGCTGAGCCGGCAGCTCTGGACACGGATGGATAAAAAAGAGATTACCGGCAGAACCCTCACCCTTAAGCTAAAATATGCTGATTTTGTGCAGCTGACGCGTAGCATCACCTTGGATAGCAGCTTCGACGCAGAGGACAAAATTTATGCGACGGCGCATAGCCTGCTCACTAAGCTAACCTTGTCCAACAAAGTGCGTCTGCTGGGGATTTCCGTTTCCAATTTCGTGGATGAAAACGAGTTTCCGAAAACGGGTGTGCAGCTCAGATTGTTCGACAATCATTTTTAGAGACGCGTCGAACAGCTGCATAAGCTTGTTACAGCTAAAATTATCGTTATTTACCGCAATTCTTTATCTTAGCCGGAAATAATTAATAAACATATCCAGAATTAATGAATACAGTATCAAGAGTGCTCTTAAGTGCATCTATGGTGTTTTTTGTGCATGATCTTACTATCGCACAGAAGAAATTGGATTTCGCGCAGTCGTGGGGACAGAAGCAGTCGCTGACGGTACGCATAAACCAGTATCCGGGCTGGGCAGATGCAGGTGCTTATCTCGAAAATGACGTTAATGATGGCCATCTGTATCAGGTCAATGTTAAATCGGGGAAGCGAAGCATTTATACCGTTCCGCCAAAGGAGGGAACCGTCGTCTATGTGGAAGATAATGATATTTTTATCAAAAACGGAAATGGTACGGCAAAGAAACTGACTCACTCTCCTGACATTGCCGAACAGAATCCCACCTTATCTCCTGACGGGAAATATGTTGCTTTTACCCGCAAAAGTAATTTATATAGTGTAGACGTGCATACCGGTCAGGAGGCGCAGTACACAACGGACGGGACCGATGTCATATACAACGGCTGGTCTTCGTGGGTGTATTACGAGGAGATTCTGGGACGCCCGACCAAATATAAAGCCTTCTGGTGGTCTCCGGACAGCAAGAAGATAGCCTTTATGCGCTTTGATGACACCAAAGTGCCTATGTTTCCGATTTATTCGTCAAAAGGACAGCATGGTTACCTTGAGGAGACCCGATATCCGAAAGCGGGCGACCCCAACCCCGAGGTAAAGGTTGGTATTGCACATCTTGAGGGTGGCAAAGTAATCTGGGCAGATTTTAACGAAAAAGACGATCAGTATTTTGGGCAGCCATATTGGGCTTTCGATAGCCAGAATGTCATGGTTCAATGGATGAACCGTGACCAGAACAATTTAAAATTTTATCAGGTTGATCCCAACTCAGGCGCTAAAAAAGAAATCTACGACGAGCGTCAGGCATCCTGGATCAATCTGGATCATGATGAGCGCATTACCTATCTGGGGGATAACAAGTATTATATCTTAAAATCAGACAAAACGGGCTGGGCGCATTATTATCTGTATAAACTGGACGGCACTTTGGTCAATCCGATGACCTCAGGGGAATGGCAGGTGACTGAAATCAAACGCATCGATGAGAAAAACAAAGTGCTTTATTTTACGGCACGAAAGGAGAACTCAGCACGTATGGATCTATATCGTGTCGATTATTCGGGCAAAAACCTCAAGCGCCTCACCTTTGGTGAATATTCGCATGACGTTACGGTATCGCCTGACGGAAAGTATTTTATCACACGTTATTCCAACGTAAGCACACCAGACCGCGTTGCTCTTGTGGATAATCAGGGGAAAGTGCTGCGTCAGCTTGCCGACAGCAAAGCGGCAGATTTCAACGATTATGCTTATGGCAAAACTGAATATACGCACATCAAATCGGACGACGGACGGTTTGATCTGCCGCTGACCATCACCTATCCGGCTGATTTTGATCAGTCCAAGGTTTATCCGGTCGTATTCAGTATCTACGGAGGCCCTGATGCGGGGACGGTGAAGGATACCTGGAAAGGCACCAGCAATCAGTATTGGGCCAATGCCGGAATTATTCAGGTTTCGGCCGATCATCGGGCATCGGGTCATTTCGGTAAGCAGGGGGTTGCTTACATGCACCGCAATTTGGGGCATTGGGAGATTATCGATTATTCGACCATTGTAAGATGGTTGAAATCGCAGCCATGGGTAGCAAAAAACAAAGTGCTGATCACGGGACATAGCTATGGCGGTTATATGACCTGTCTGGCGATGACCAAGGCGGCAGACGTATTTGATTTTGGAATTGCCGGAGCTCCGGTGACCTCATGGGATCTGTACGACAGTCATTACACCGAGCGCTGGATGGATACGCCTCAGGATAATCCGGAAGGCTACAAAGCCGGATCTGTATTGAGTTATGTCAACAATTATAAAGGTGTCTTACGTATCATGCATGGCGATATAGATGATAACGTCCACCTACAGAATACCATTCAGCTGGTGGACAGACTGACCGACCGCAATGTACCATTTGAGCTGATGATCTATCCGGGGAGCCGTCATGGTTTTGACCGTTCCAAAAGCAAGTACGACTTTAATGAACGTGCTCGTTTCTACTATCAATACCTATTGGAGAAACCACTTCCAAAAGAGTTTAAATAAAACATTTATGGTGTGGACGAAAAAGCTGTTTCCGACTGTAAAGGGAACAGCTTTTTTTATGAAATATTCAGCTTTCCGGCTGGTTTGCGCAGTGAATCAGCTGATCCCGCTGACGGATATGACAGACCTGCGGATAGAAAATGGTAGGAGATAAGGGGGCGGAGCGTAGCTTACTGAAGTTTCCGGATGCCGTATAAAAAAATGTCATTTTTATGTAGGTGTAAATTGTTGAAGATTAAAAATAATGGCATCTTTGTAGAAGTTTATTCATAAAAAAATGATTCAATTCCTAAAGGAAAGTACTTTTGCCGTAAATGATGTTTTTAATAGATCGTGGGAGCTGCTCAAGAAGCATTATTTTTCTGTTGCCGGGCTGTGCTTTTTATTATTTGTAACATCCGGTTTATCCAATTATCTGGCGACAACAATCAGTGATTTCAATGTTGTGCTGAGCGGCTTTATGGCTTTTTTCTTCATGGTGCTGTATTTTGGACTGAATTTGACCTTGTTCAAATATATACTCTGCCTGATTGATGGCAATCATGATAAAAAATTGATCCACTGTGTTCCGAGCAGTAAGGAACTCGCTTATTTTTTCGGGGCGATGCTCAGCATCATGGTCCTTTCTGTGGCCCTGCTGATGATTCTCGGAGTCGTTTCTTTCCCTTTTCTTTATTTATTTGAAAACGGAGAAAACCGGGCTGAGCTGATGAGCAACTTTACTTTTTTTGTTGTTTTCCTGGCCGCGATATTAACTTTTTTCCTGATTATCCGCGTGGCATTTTACCCCTTTTTCATTATTGATAAACATGCAGGAGCGCTTAAATCGCTGCGTTTTAGTTTTGCATTGACAAAGGGTAACGTGTTTAAGCTGTTGTTGATTTTAGCAGTGTTTGCATTTTTTCAGATATTGCAGGCATATTTTAATTTTTTAGAATATTACATAATTTTTATTATTTTGAACCTTGTGAGTTCTTTTCTGGTGGTGCCTTTGGCATGCATTGTGGTTTCGGTAGCCTATCGCGCGATGATGTCTGATTACCACGGCGGGGAAGATCCAAAGATTTTGAATAATATATTTTAACAAATAGCGAAGGTTTTGAGTAAAAAAGGAATTGCCATTTTAGGGGCAACGGGCAGTGTAGGCACACAGGCCTTGGATGTAATTAGAGCCTTTCCAGACGTGTTTGAGGCGGTCGTTCTGACCTGTGGCAGCAATGGCGATCTGCTGATCAAACAAGCATTAGAGTTTAAACCCAAGTCGGTGGTTGTAACCGATCCGGGTCAATATAACAAGGTCAGAGAGGCCTTACAATATCAGGACATCTCGGTCCTGCTGGGTGAAGAGGGATTGATCGAAGCGGTACAATATCCGGAGATCAGCATCGTTTTGAATGCAATAGTCGGTTCGGCAGGCTTGAGACCTACGGTGACTGCGATAAAGGGAGGTAAAGATATCGCCCTGGCCAACAAGGAAACGCTGGTCGTAGCCGGTGAGTTGATCATGGCACTGGTCAGAGCATATGGAGTGAATATGCTTCCGGTTGATTCGGAGCACTCGGCAATCTTTCAGTGCCTGGTCGGTGAAAGCGATAACCCGATTGAAAAAATTTATGTAACGGCCTCAGGTGGTCCTTTTCGGGGAAAGAAGCGCGAGGAGCTGCTTGTGGTGACTAAAGCCCAGGCGCTCAAGCATCCCAATTGGTCAATGGGAGCTAAGATTACCATCGATTCGGCTTCTTTGATGAACAAGGGCTTAGAGGTGATCGAAGCGAAATGGCTCTTTGACCTCAATATAGACCAGGTGGATGTAGTCGTACATCCAGAGTCCATCGTCCATTCCTTGGTTCAATTTAGGGATGGATCGATGAAAGCACAGATGGGACTCCCGGATATGAAGCTTCCTATTCAATATGCCCTGACCTATCCGGCCAGATTTGAAAATAATTTCCAACGTTTTAATTTTATGGATTATCCGGCATTACATTTTGAACAGGCGGATATGGATACTTTTCGCAATCTCGCGCTGGCCTACGACAGCTTACGTGCAGGCGGAAATAAATCCTGTATTTTGAACGCTGCCAATGAGGTAGTGGTAGAAGCATTCCTGAAAGAGAAAATCGGATTTCTTCAGATGAGCGACATCATCGAGGAGACATTGAGCAAAGTGGATTTTATAGCCAGTCCAACGCTGGAAGATTATCTGGAAACAGACCGGCTGACACGTTTACTAACAAAAGAAATAATCAAAGACTAATATTAGAAAGATACATGGGTGTTTTAATTATGATCGGGCAGGTCATTTTAGGTCTGTCAATTTTAATTGTTCTACATGAGTTAGGGCATTTTTTAGCAGCGCGCGCATTTGGAATTAAAGTGGAAAAATTCTATTTGTTCTTTGATGCCTGGGGAGTGAAGTTGTTTAAATTCAATTATAAAGGTTGTGAATATGGTATAGGTTGGCTACCTCTTGGCGGATATGTGAAGATCGCGGGTATGATCGATGAATCGATGGATACCGAACAGCTGAAAGGCGAACCCCAGCCTTGGGAATTCCGCTCGAAGCCAGCCTGGCAGCGTCTGATCGTCATGCTTGGCGGTATCATTGTCAATATTATCGTCGGTATCCTGGTGTTCTGGATGCTGACCTTTAAAATGGGCAATACGGATATCAAGATGGACCAGCTGGTCAATGGTATCGTTCCGGGCACAATCGGTGAATCCATCGGTCTCAAAGCAGGGGATAAGGTCCTTGCCATTGACGGACATCGCGTGGAGAATTATTCGGAGCTGATCAGTTCCAAAGTACTGATGGGTGGTGTTACGCTTA
Source organism: Sphingobacterium thalpophilum (assembly GCF_901482695.1). Taxonomy (NCBI): domain Bacteria; kingdom Pseudomonadati; phylum Bacteroidota; class Sphingobacteriia; order Sphingobacteriales; family Sphingobacteriaceae; genus Sphingobacterium; species Sphingobacterium thalpophilum. The sequence continues at coordinate 5,584,252 of NZ_LR590484.1, read as the reverse complement.
CCATAGAACGTAACGGTGCGACACAGGAAATCAAGGTGCCTGCAGACCTGCTGAATACTCTTTCGGATAAAAAAGGAGAAAAATTTATCGAACCGCGGGTCAAGACAACTCACGTTGTTCAGGTCGCACCGGGGTCGGTAGCAAGCAAGATGGGGTTTGCAGAAGGGGATAGCATAGTTGCTGTTAACGATGTACAGGTACCGTTCTTTGACCAGTTTAGAGCAGTGATCAAAGCGAATATCAACAAGGCGGTTGCAATTAAAGTGATCCGTGCCGGTGCGGAAGTATCCTTAACGGGAAATGTGCCTGCTGATGCCATGTTGGGCATAGGAATCAGTCACGATTATTCCATCAAGCCTTTTACAACAAACTATAGTTTGATGGAGGCTTTTCCCATAGGTGCCAAAAAAGCTTTTACCGTTATCACCGATAATGCTAAAGGATTTGGCAAGATATTCAAAGGCGAGGTGCGTGCCGACAAAGCCTTATCGGGCCCGATCGGTATAGCGACATTATTTGGTACCGAAGTGGATTGGATCCGGTTCTGGTCATTGGTCGGTATGCTTTCCATGGCTTTGGCATTTATGAACTTGCTGCCGATTCCGGCGCTGGACGGCGGCCATGTTCTGTTTTTGCTGATCGAAATGATACAAGGAAAACCATTGAGCGAGAAATTCCTTGAGAAAGCACAGATGGTCGGTTTCTTTATCTTGCTGGCACTGATGGTGTTCATATTTGGTAATGATATTTTTAAGTTATTTAAATAAATATTCCGGCATCAGTTTGGTTTAAATGAATTGAAGCTGGATCCGCTGACCTTCGGGGTGCCGGATGAAAAAGGAGTTTTCGAAATGAGGACTCCTTTTTATTTTTGGGTCTCTTCGTCATAACTTTATACATGGTTTTCATATCGGAAGTGTATTTTTCTTGCATATGAAAAACAATTTATCTAAGTTTGGTTATGGATGGAAGAAATAGAGCGGATGTAAAGCCCGGGATGCTTGTGAATATTATCCTGAAGAAAGATCAGCGGACGGGACGCCTCACGGAAGGTATTGTAAAGGACTTGCTGACATCAGCGCCATACCACTCTCGGGGAATAAAAGTACGCCTGACGGATGGACAGATAGGACGTGTGGCTGAAATCATGGAAGATGATTTCTAATTTTTATTGCGACGGTATTGTTTCTTTTTGCTGTGCCCTGATGGTGGATTTTACTAACCAAATCTTTTTTATTGCTACCTAATGATGTTCTTATTTTGTGATCTCCATAAAACTTAATGAGCCCTTTACGTTTGTTCTTTTTGAAATTTAATTTGCATATTAACATAATTATTGCGAACTTCTTTCGATATTTTTACTTTTATTGCATAGTTATATAATTTTATTGTATTAATTAGTTGAATGAACTCTTTTTCGAATGAATACCCAAATTAAATGTAAGATTGTCTACGCAGACGATGCGATGATTCATCACGTGATGATGAGGGCGATGGCTCAATCTCATTCATTGGAATTAGTTTATTGCGCTGCCAACGGTATGGAACTGATCGACTATCTGTCGGAGCAGGAGCAGGATCTTCCGGGGGTTTGCATATTGGATCTGCATATGCCCAAACTAAATGGTATTGAGACCGCAAAGATCGTTCGTGAGAGGTTTCCTTCCGTTCGTATATTTGGGCTGACCTCGAGCAGCGATGAAAGTGAAAGAGTTCAGATGCTGCAAGCAGGAGCGGAGCAGATTTTTTCCAAGGAAGAAATGGCGGAGTTAATGCAAAAACTCGCGTCCCAAGTATAAAAAAAGCCTAACATCCCGTTAGGCTTTTTCTTTATTTTCCAATGCTGCTTTGAATTTCAGGAGCCTGATCCAGGAAGGACATTTGTTCAGGTCTTTTTTCCATAATCCAACGTGGATAAAACTGGTGCTGATAAATCGCTGCACATCGATTATCTGCATATCCTGCTGAATTTCCAATGTTTGTGGTAAATCAATGGATTCAAAGTACTGTTTTAATTCTTCTGGCGTCATACAGCAAAAATAAACTTTTAAATCTTTATCTCCAACCCCCACCCAAAGAACGGTACAGGTCGACGAAAGCGTCAAGATGCTGTTGGCGGAGTTCAACCAGATCCAGATCGCTATCCAGGGCATTGCTCTGTGCGGTGATGACTTCCAGATAAGTGGCATAACCACTTTTGAATAGCAAGCTTGCATTTTTTACTGCGAGGTGTGCATTTTCGACCCGTTTTTTTGCCAGTTCGAGTTGCTCCCTTTGTTTATCCACCGTGACCACAGCGTTAGATACTTCAGCCACCGCTTCAACCACTTTCTGCTGCAGCTGGATTTCGGCTTTATCCCGCTCGAGCCTCGCCACTTCATACTGTGTCTTCAAGGTTTTGTTTTTGAAGATCGGCGCCGTCAGTCCAGCGCTGATCCCACCCAACAGTGCACCGGGGATGTTAAACCAATTTTTGGGCAGCATTGCATTGACGCCCAGAACGCCACCGATATTAAGGGCAGGATACCGCATGGCTTGCTGAATGTTGGCATTGGCATTGGCTGCCATAAGCTGCAATTCGGACGAGCGTATATCGGGCCGGTTGCGTATGATCTCGATCGGTGAGCCCAGGGAGATATCCTTGCTCTCCGCAAACAGGTGCTCGTAAGATGTACCGCGCCGGATACTGTCGGGAAGTTTGCCTGTCAGTGTCTGCAGGGCGTTTTCCTGGATGACAATCTGCTTCTCCAGTTCGGGTACAAGAGAGGCGGCCAGCAGCCGTTGCGACTCGGTTTGCTGTATAGCCAAGGCGGTAATTTCACCGGCGTTGTACTGCAGCTTGATCATGCGCAGGGTGCTGTCGTTCAATTGTACGTTGCGTTTGGCGACTTCTATTTTGGCATCTAGCATCAATAGGTTGAAGTACCCTTTTGCTACCGAGGTGATGATATTGGTCTGGATCGCATTTTTCGCTTCTTGGGTATCGAGATATTCGGCCAGAAGCTGTTCCTGCTTGCTGCCAATTTTCTTCCAGATATCAATTTCCCAGCTAAAACTGATGTCAGAAGAGAACTGCGACTGGTAGACAAACATATTTTCGGGCGCTTTTTCGCCTTTCCGATCGTAATATTTCGTCAATGGGCCGCTGCCAAAATCTTTTGACCGCCATGTGCGGCTGGCATTGGCGATGTTGGCACTGACGCCCGGCAGGTAATTTGCCTTATTCTGTGCCAGTACGCGATGGGAAATCTGGAGATTGAGCAAAGCGGTCTTCATTTCAAAATTGTTGGCGAGGGCGGAGTCAATCAATAGTTTGAGTGTCGGATCATGGAAAAAGGATTGCCAGTGGATCAGACCCATGCTGGACGTATCGCCAAAATAGTCCAGCGTGTCGCCCCGGAAAGACTCCGGAAGCTTTATCTTGGGCTGAACATAATCTTTTCCGACCTTACAGGCATTTGTCGACAGTAACAGACCCGCTGCTACACATAATCCGGAAATGTATTTTTTTATATTCTGCATTATTCTTCTTCTTTAGCTAGCTTATCGTGTAATTTTTCGTCCAGTTCTTTAAAGACTACGAAGAGAACCGGAATGATAAAAATACCAAAGGCGACGCCCAACAGCATGCCTCCTGCGGCGCTGAAGCTGATGGAATGATTGCCAATGGCGGAGGGGCCGACGGTCCACATCAATGGCACGAGTCCTGCGACAAAGGCAAGGCTTGTCATCAGGATCGGGCGAAGCCTGAGTTTGGCCCCGCTGATGGCAGCATCTACAATGCTTTTGCCGCTATTGCGCTCCTGTACAGCGAACTCCACAATCAGGATCGCATTTTTGGCCAGCAGGCCGATCAGCATAATTAGCCCCACCTGTACGTAGATATTGTTTTGAAGGCCTACCAGATTGATGACCGAAAAGACGCCGATCAGACCAACGGGAATGGACAACAGGACGGCCCAGGGCAGCACATAGCTTTCGTATTGTGCTGAGAGTAGAAAATATACAAACAAGATACTTAGTATAAAGATCAGAATGGTCTGCGACCCCGACTGGCTTTCCTCATAACTCATCCCTGTCCACTCAAAGCCATAATTGCCGGGCAGCTTATCGTCGGCCAGTTTCTGGATGGCCTGCATGGCGTCATCTGTGCTGAATCCCTCGGCAGGTGTCACATTGACCGAAATCGCGTTGTACAGGTTGTAGCGAGTTATTGTTTCCGGTCCGACTGTTTTCTCCAATGTCAGGATCGTATTGATCGGTACCATTTCACCTTTATTGTTGCGCACGAATATCGAGTTAAAAGATTCGGGATCCTTACGGAAGTCAAAGTCAGATTGTACATAGACGCGGTATTGCCGGCCGAATCTATTGAAGTCACTAGCCTGTACCCGCGCGAAATAAGCGCGTATGGTTGACATGAGATCTTTGATCTCGACGCCTAAGGATTTAGCCTTAACAGCATCGATATTGACCTCATACTGTGGGAAATTGGATTTAAAGCTGGTATAGGCGCTACGGATCTCGGGTAGATTGTTGAGCTGACTGATGAAGGTGTCAGCGATGATGTTGAAATCTCTGACATCGCCTCCCATACGGTCCTGCAGGACCATTTCTATTCCGGCGAAATCGCCAAAACCCTGGACGGTGGGTCTGGGGAATACCGTGAACGTCGCTTCATTGATCTGTGACAAGTCATTTCGCACCGTGTCCATAAAAGCGTTGATATTTTTGATATGCTTACGCTTGGCGTGGGGCTTAAGTGTAATATAACCTGCGGCGAAAGCAGGACTCGAGCTGCCATCCAATGCATTGAAACCCGATACGGTGGTCATGCCTTCAATATCCTGCCTTTTCTTCAATATGCTGTCTGCCCGGTGCAGCACTTCGGTTGTCCGGCTGAGCGATGCTCCGGGAGGTAAGGCAATATTGTAGGTAATAAACCCATCATCTTCGGTCGGGATAAAGCTTTTTGGGGTATTGATCATCAAGATCACACCAATGGCGGTGATCAAAACGAGCCCTGCCCAAGCAATACGCTTATGGTTGATCAGTAGCTGCACAACCGATACATAACGCGCTGTCAGCCGGTCGAAGGACGTATTAAACGCTTTAAAGAAGCGATCCTTGAATTGTCCTGCTTTGGACTTGTGCGGGTCTTCTCCACCATGTTTTGGCGCTTTGAGCAATAAGGCGCAAAGGGCCGGACTCAGGGTCAGTGCATTGAGTGCCGAAATTAAAATTGCCGTGGCCAGGGTATAGGCAAACTGCCGGTAGAATATCCCTGCCGGTCCTTCCATAAATCCGACAGGCAGAAAGACGGCAGCCATGACCATTGTGATGGAAAGAATGGCACCCGTAATTTCTGACATGGTCGACAGGGTTGCAGCTTTGGGTTTTAAGCCTGTACTGTGCATCTTCTCATGGATGGCTTCGACCACGACAATGGCATCATCGACGACGATACCAATCGCCAGCACGAGGGCAAACATGGTCAATACATTGAGTGAAAAGCCGAAAAGCTGCAAGAAAAAGAAGGTTCCCACCAAAGAAACCGGGATGGCAATTGCTGGAATCAGGGTCGACCGAAAATCTTGGAGGAAGATAAACACGATCACGAAGACCAGGATAAACGCTTCGAAGAGCGTGTGTTCAACCTGGCTGATTGATTCATCAATTTGATCCCGTACCGAATAGGTCACCTCGTAATGCAGTCCTTTGGGGAAAGACTTGGCCTGCTCCTGCAATACCTTGCGGACAGCAACATCGATGTCATGGGCATTGGAACCACTGGTTTGTGTCAGATTGAGCGTGAGACCGGGATGGCCATTGACCTTATTGTCACTGCTCAGGTTGGTGGCACCGAATTCGACACGGGCTATATCTTTGAGGTAAAGTACAGAGCCGTCGTTATTGGTTTTGATCACTATACTCTGAAATTCTTCGGGCGTGGTAAAACGCCCTTTATGACGGATGACGGTTTCGAAGGCTTCGTCTGAAGTCTCGCCAAATTTGCCGGGTGCAATTTCAAAGTTCTGATCCTTGATTGCATTCATCACATCCTGTGGGACGAGGTTATACAGCGCAAGCTTTTCGGGGTTGAGCCATAGGCGCATAGCGTAATCCCTGGCGCCGAGCCGCGATACTTGGGCCACGCCGTCGACACGCAGCAAAGGCCGCATCAGGTTGATCTGCGCATAGGCCTGCAGGAAAGTTTCGTCATAGGCGCTGTCGGGATGGTCGGAATAAAGATTTATGGTCATAATCACACCCGTCTGCCGCGGCATCACCGTTATCCCAGCTTCATTCACTTCGGCAGGAATGGAGCTGATGGCTTTCGATATCCGTGTCTGCACATTGACGGAAGCAATATCAGGATTTGTCCCTGTCTTAAAATAGACCGACACACTACCCGAACCTGAATTGGAGGCCGAAGATTTGATGTAGGTCATATCTTCGACGCCGTTAATGGCTTCTTCGATGGGGAGAAGGACGCTCTTGGCTACGGTTTCGGCATTTGCTCCGGGGTAGCTGAGCGAGACCAGAACACTCGGTGGGGCAATTTCGGGAAAACGTGATACGGGAAGCAGCTTTAATCCCACCAAGCCCAATATCACCAGAATAATTGAAATAACAGTGGCTAAAACTGGCCTGTTTATAAATGTTTTTAGCATATAATAAAATTCTAGGCCCGCCCCGAAGAGCACGTCCGGGCTCCTTCAAAGCAGGCAACAGGATGAGATAATTAGTTTTGAGATATAGGTGTTACAGGCGAGCCATCGGTCAGTTTATCAAATCCGCTGGTAATGACACGGTCGTTCTCTTCCAGACCCGCGTATACGATGTAATTGCCCTTGCTCTTGCCAGATAGCTGCACGTTGCGGCGCTGCGCTTTATTGTTCTGGTCCAGTACATAGACATAGGTTTTATCCTGCAGTTCGTTGATCGCGATCTGCGGTACCTGCAGCACATCTTTTTTTACCTCTGCAATTTTTAAGGTCCCACTACTGCCCGAACGCAGGATGTTGTCCTGGTTGGGGAAGGTCGCCCTTAAGGAAATAGCGCCTGTGGTACGGTTGATCTGCCCGTTGACAGCATCCACCACTCCTTTTTTTGGATATTCTTCGCCGTCGGCGAGCACGAGTGTGACCTCGGGAAATACCAGTTTATGGTTCTGATTGTATTTTTTGCCTTCGAGACTGTCTTTCTTTGCCTGCGCTTTGGAGAAGTACAGAAAGTCTGACTCATTCATGGAGAAATAAACATAGACCTCCTGAATATCTGAAAGATAAGTAAGCGGCTCCTTGTCACCTTTGGATACCAGGTTGCCGATCCGTTTGGGAATGCGGCCGATATAGCCACTTACCGGCGCTGTGATGATGGTAAAATCTTTGCTGATCTGAGCGGAGCGTACAGCGGCAATAGCCTGATCAAGCGTGGCCTTGGCAACCTGATAATCTGACTTTGCAGAAGCTAATTTTACGTCGGAGATGACGTCGTTCTCCACCAGAGGCTTTAATCTGTCCACCTCCAGCTGGGCATTCTTCAGTTTGGCGCGGGCCACCTGCTCGGTCGCAATCATATTGTTGAGATTTTCCTGATAGGTGGACGGGTCCACCTTAAATAGCTTCTGTCCCTTTTGTACAAAGGAGCCTTCATCAACATAAATTTCCTGAAGCAGGCCTTCAACCTGTGGCCGTACTTCCACATTGACTTTTCCTTCAATGGTGCCCAAATAGTCTTTGATCGTTGTTGCATCTGATTTTTTAACCGTGTAAATAGGCAATGCAACGGGCTTTTCTTTGTTATTTTCTTTAGATGAACTGGAAGAACAACTTACCTGTATGGCTGAGGCTGAACAAATCAATAGGGATACATAGAAAATAGATAATGTTTTTTTCTTCACGATGCTTACTTAAATTTATGATATATGTGCTGTGTAATATTACTATTACAATGTATAACGCCAAATAGTTTAATTATTGTGCAAATTAACATTTGTTAACGTTTCCAATTTATAGTTAATATCTCTCCGGAGGAAAAGTGCGAAAGCCCGCACGTTGTTTTAATACATTGATAGTCAGTTTTTTTTTTGGACGGCATAAGGCTGTGGATAGGCCTAAGAAGGAAAGTTGATGAGATCAGGGGTAATGCAGGATGAAGCGGTCCGACGGTGGGAGGCGACGGGGGATACAAAACAGCGGCCTGGTCAGCTAACCGGGCCGCTGGCTAATGTAGGTGCGGCTATCCTGGAAATAACTCCATGAAGACTGGATTAAAATTTAAGGTGTTTTACGGTAAGCCCATTATTGATCAACTGCTTGAGCGCGTCAATACCGATACTGATATGCGCTTCGACATACTTGGCGGTGACGGTGACGTCGCTGACGGATGTTTTGACCCCTTCGGGCACCATAGGCTGATCCGATACCAGCAATAAGGCGCCGGTAGGTATTTTGTTGGCAAAGCCGACACTAAATATGGTAGCGGTTTCCATGTCGACGCACATGGCCCGGATCGATTTCAGGTATTTCTTGAAGCCCTTGTCATGCTCCCAGACCCTTCTGTTGGTGGTATATACGGTGCCAGTCCAGTAATCCCGTTGATGGTCCCGGATGGTGGTCGAAATTGCCTTTTGCATGGCGAAGGCCGGAAGGGAAGGTACCTCGGGCGGAAAGTAATCGTTGGAAGTCCCCTCACCACGTATCGCTGCAATGGGCAGGATTAATTCACCCACGGGAATCTTCTTCTTTATGCCCCCGGTTTTCCCCAAAAAGAGCACTGCTTTGGGGGCAATGGCAGAAAGTAGGTCCATAATTGTGGCAGCCATGGGGCTGCCCATGCCAAAATTGATGATGGTAATGCCTCCGGCCGTGACCGACTGCATGGGTTTGTCCTCTCCGTAAATCGGTGCATTGTCATGCATTTCGGAAAACAAGTGGATATATTTTGAAAAATTGGTCAATAGAATATATTGGCCAAACTCCTCCAGTGGTCTCCCCGTGTAACGCGGCAGCCAGTTGTTGACGATTTCTTCTTTTGTTTTTAAACCGGGTGTTATAGGGCTATTTACAGTACTTTTTGTTGTTTTCTTTGTCATAGTCATTTCATTTAAGTGCTCAAATCTCTAATCTGTCTGTCAACATTCCGTTATGGCTATGTTATTATTGTAATATAAGCTTTTTAATTCTTTTTTCCATGCAGCAGGTCGATGAACTGCTGTTGGAGTCAAAAAAAAATCCCGTTCATCGAACGGGATTTTTTTAAGCGACTTTAAGCTTTTTCAAGTCGGACTTTTCGAATTTCTTCTTCGCATAGTCCAAGGTGATTTCCAAGGCTTTTTGTCCCGTCTGTTCTTTTGTTGATGGAATTTCAAACATGGCATCCAGCATAATTGCTTCGCAGATGCTGCGCAGCCCTCTGGCACCGAGCTTGAACTCGTCCGCTTTATCCACAATGAATGTATAGACTTCAGGATCAAACTTTAATTCGATACCTTCGTATTCAAACAATTTTTTGTATTGTTTAACCAGTGCGTTTTTCGGCTCTGTCAGGATACTCAGCAAGGTTTCCTTATCCAATGGATTCAGGTATGTCAATACCGGGAGACGTCCGATCAGTTCTGGTATCAGACCGAAGTTTTTAAGATCCTGCGGAGTAATATACTTATATAGATTGTTTAAGTCGATCTCCTCATCTTCTTCCTTCATCTTGTACCCCACGGTCTGCGTCCGTAGTCTGTTGGCAATCTTCTTTTGGATGCCATCAAAGGCCCCACCACAGATAAATAGGATATTGCTGGTATTGACGGCAATCATTTTCTGATCTGGATGCTTACGGCCACCCTGTGGTGGAACGTTGACTACAGTACCTTCCAGGATCTTCAGCAGCGCTTGCTGTACACCTTCACCGGACACGTCCCGTGTAATGGAAGGGTTGTCGCTCTTACGTGCGATTTTATCGATTTCGTCAATGTATATGATCCCCCGTTCGGCTGAAGCTACATCATAATCAGCAGCCTGCAACAGGCGGGTCAAGATACTTTCGACATCTTCACCGACATATCCCGCTTCGGTCAGCACTGTTGCATCCACAATACAGAACGGTACGTTCAATATCTTGGCAACGGTCTTGGCCAGCAAGGTTTTACCCGTACCTGTCTCACCGACGATGATCAAGTTGGATTTTTCAATCTCGATCTCGTCTTTGTCCACTTTTTGATTCAAGCGTTTATAGTGATTGTATACCGCGACCGAAATCACTTTCTTCGCGTCATCCTGACCGATTACATATTGATCCAGGTGAGTTTTAATCTCTTGTGGACGAATAAGTTTCAATGCGGTCTGTAATGTTTTGCTTTTCCGCTGTTTTAATTCTTCTGCCAGAATCTCACCCGCCTGCTGAATACATCTGTCACAGATGTGTGCTCCATTGCCGGCGATAAGCATCTGGGCTTCATTTTTGCTTATCCCACAAAACGAACAGTGAATGTCTCTATCGTTATTCTTCGCCATCTTTATTTAATAATATCCTTCTTCGGAAGTAAAATCTCGTCGATCATACCAAATTCTTTGGCCTCACTGGCACGCATCCAATAGTCACGATCTGAAGATTTTTCTACCCACTCATAAGTTTGTCCGGAGTGTTCCGAAATAATGGTATACAACTCTTCTTTTAATTTCATCATTTCACGCAGGTTGATTTCCATATCTGCTGCCACACCTTGGGCACCGCCGGATGGCTGGTGAATCATCACACGGGAGTGACGTAAAGCTGCACGTTTACCTTTTGCTCCGGCAACTAGCAATACGGCGCCCATGGATGCAGCTATTCCGGTACAGATTGTCGCTACGTCGGGAGTAATGTACTGCATGGTATCGTAGATACCCAAACCTGCATACACACTTCCACCGGGCGAGTTGATGTAGATTTGAATGTCGCGCTGCGCATCAGTGGATTGTAAAAACAACAATTGTGCCTGAATAATATTGGCGACCTGATCATCGATGGCACTTCCCAGAAAAATGATGCGGTCCATCATTAGGCGGGAGAATACGTCCATCTGCGCTACGTTCAGCTGACGCTCTTCAACGATGTAGGGCGTAAGGTTAGTCGGAATGCTGGTCTCAGTACGGGCAATAAAGCTGTCAACATGTTGGCTTCCAATGCGGTGATGCTTTACGGCATATTTTCTAAATTCGTTTTTATCTATATTCATCTTTTTGTTTTTTGCTATTCTGTTGGACTAATATAAAACTATATTTTAAAAATCAAATAAATTGAAAAGATGTTTTACATCTACTTTACATTTTTTCGGTGGGGCTCGCTCCGTATTTTTTATACAGCCTTTATCCACCTTTTGTTTTTATTGGTTCAGGTAGAATGACTTAACCTATTTCCTCATAGGCTGGGATTTCTTCGATAAATTCATAGGATTCCCGGTCAAAGTCCACCTTGCAATAATAGTGATTGATTCCGTTGCTAACCAGCAGATAGGGGATACGATGCACCGAATTGTAGTTAGCGATCTGCTCAAATACTTTTTGCGTGATCTTGACATGTGGTGCCTTAAATTCGGCCAGTACAATTTTATGCCCCTTGCTATTGTAAATCAAAAGGTCGCTCCGGCGTTGTAAGCTGTTCAATCTAAGGCCGCCTTCGATATTCATCAAGGCCTTCGGATAATTTTTGATCATGGACAGATAATTTATCCAATGTTGCCTGACCCATTCCTCCGGCGTCAATACCAGTTCCTTTTTTCGTAGCTCATCAAAAATATAAATAGCATTATTCTTTTTGGATATTCTGGCTTTGAACGGCGGTAAATTGAGCGGAGTCGGTGAAAACATATACAAATTTAGCAAAAATTATAAAATTATACCAGCGTTTTTTTGAGCTGTGCTCACTTACTGCCGTTAGCTGATGGCTCATGCCAAGCGGATTTTTCGGTTTTTTGTGTACACTTTGCCGCTGGGCTTTTGCAGTTAAAATCGTAATTTCGCCTATTATGAATATAAATCCGATCTTATCCGACATAAGAAACAGATCGTTCCAACCGGTCTATCTGCTACAGGGGGAGGAAAGCTACTTTATAGACAGTATTGCAGATATGCTGGAATCCACTGTGCTCACTGATGCACAGAAGGGATTTGACCAGTCGATTTTCTACGGAAAAGATATCGAGATGTCCGCCGTGGTCAATGCCGCCAAACGATATCCGATGATGAGCGAGTATCAGTTGATCATCGTTAAGGAGGCGCAGGAACTCAAGTGGAAGGCGGATACCGAAGAAATATTAACCAAGTATCTGGAGCACCTGACCCCTACAACGATTCTTGTGTTCTGTTACAAGCATGGCAAATTTGACAAGCGCAAAAAGATTTATAAGCTGTTTGAAAAAGCCGGACTGGTGGTGGACGCTGCCAAGCTTTACGATGATAAGGTGGCACCCTGGATAGGCGGCTACCTGAAAGACGCCGGCTGGCGCATTCATCCGCAGGCGGCTGCGCTGATCGCCGATTATCTTGGCAATGATCTGGCTAAGGTATCTAATGAACTGGATAAGCTGATGCTCAATGTCGCCAAAGGTCAGGAGATCAGTATAGATGATGTCGAACGTAATATCGGTATTTCTAAGGATTTTAATGTTTTTGAGCTTAATACTGCGCTTGCAAAACGCAATGCGCTAAGAGCTTACCAGATTGTCGACTACTTTGTCGCCAATCCCAAGAACAATCCTTTGGTCCTGGTCATCGGGCAGGTGGCGACCTATTTTACCAAGATTTTGAAATATCATTACCTCGTTGACAAATCTGCTGCGGCAAAAGAACTGGGAGTGCATCCATTTTTTCTCAAAGAGTATGAGCTGGCTGCGCGCAATTACAACCGCCGCAAGACCTTTGACGTGCTGAATGTGCTGAAGGAGACCGATTTAAAGTCAAAGGGGGTGAATGTGCCCAGCAATTTTAACAGTGAAGAAGTTCTTAAAGAGATGGTCTATAGGATCTTAAATTAGAATTGTGTGCGCAGGAAAACGACTATCCTTTTCGGAATTTTTGCCTGCAGGCCGCGCCTATTCATGAGTTCAATGTAGGTTTGGTAATCACGGGCGGCTTCTTTAAAGAAAAGTTGCCCTTTTTTGAAAAATACATCACCACGGTTTAAATAAGCAACCTCACGTTCAGGAAAGTGCGCAATGACCTTGTCTAAGAAAACTTGTGCTGCTTCCAGCTGATTCTTTTGTTCCAGAAAATAACCGATCTCATTGGCCGTCAGGACATTTTTACCATGAATAGGATTTGTATTCGCAGCTTGGTTTCCTTCCGGCACAGCCTCTATGAAATAGCGCGCATCGGCTTCATTAAAAATTTTGGGCAACAAAAACAGGGTATTTTCGGGAATTTCTTTTAATGAGCGGAGTAAAGCTGCATAATCGCCGGGTCTATAGTAGAGAATGATTCTCTGACTGCTCATTACTGTAGAATCATAAGATAGGGTCTCTGCGTTGTACTCGTCCAGGTATACCGCGGTGTTTTTCGGATAAGTGGTGTATTCGTTGTGGTGTTGGCCGAGGTCATCTGAGCCGGAACTGTAGGTCTGCATCAGCTGCCAACGTTTTAGAGCTGGCCGAAAAATAAAATCATAACGCTCATTTTGGCCAAAATCGTTCGGACCCCAAGAAATTGAGATGCTGACCGTGTCTTTGCTGACAGCCAGGTTGTAGTCACGCATATTATTGCATGATTTGCAGAAGAATGCCTCGTTATTTTTGAAGGACAATAGATAGTCATTTCCTTTTCTGCTGTAAAATGCTAATCCGACACTCGTGTAATTATCCGCTTCAAAGCTCCTGTAAAACTCATGTTTAAAATTAAGGGTGTCAGCTTTTTCATAAGTAACAAAAACGCCGGTAGGGGTCTTGCTGCTACATACCCCAATCAGGCGTACCGTATCTGTATTAAAATATTCCGCAAAATTTTCGGCTGAAACTGCATGCGTAAGTCGTATTTTCCCTGGCTGAGCCCGGGAAAGCAGGGACACGCTTATGAACAGGCTAAGAATGTAAATTTTCAACGAATTACTATTCATGATTAATTGACTGTCTTGTTGTGTATATATGTGCGATCCATTCCGCCTGCTCGAGTGAGAGCCCAGAACGAAATCATTCGAAGTTACATCAATAGGGAGGAAAAACAAACGGCTGCTTTTAAATTTCTGCCTCGCCTATTTTTTTACATAAATTTAATAATTAAACACTTGTTTAAATTAAACGTTTGTTTAAATTTGTCCCGCATTTGGCAGAAACGGGTAATCCCTGTTCCAGATGCACATTGTATTCAAATAAAGGTGGCGGTTTTAAATGGAATTTAACGACAAACAGATTGATATCCTTCTTGCGGCGGAGCGGCTTTTTGCAACAAAAGGGTTTGATGGAACTTCCGTGCGTGACATTGCCAATGAGGCAAATGTCAATGTGGCGATGATCAATTATTACTTTGGTTCGAAAGACAAGCTGCTGGATACCTTTTTTGAGTGGCGTGTGCCTGATTTTATGATTAATGTGGACGAGCTTGATCTCGTGGGCAGTGCGGTCAACAAAATTGACGTCATGGTAGATCGCTATGTCAAATCGATGAATTCGCATCGTAAGCTATACCGTGTTATTGCCATTGAGAGTACGCTGAAGCAGCGCATGCTTATTTCCGATGCGTTTAAGCGACTGAAGATGCATAATTTGGAGGTGATTGCCTCCATTATCAATACGGGGATCGCCGAGGGGGTTTTTAAATCCGGCCATGATCCGGTGCTGATTCATTCGATGATGATGGGGACCTTTATGAACTTTCAGATGAATCAGGTTTTTCTTCAGGACCAATTGGGTATCGCGGATGATGATGGCTACGGCAGATATATTGAAACAACTTTAACAGAATTTATACAAAAAACAATTAAAGCTTTATTGACATATGAAAAATAAGTTGGCCAATTTAAGTGCTTTATTGCTTTTAAGTCCGCTGGGTCTGTTGGCGCAAGACAACAAACATCTGACTTTGGAAGAAATAATTCACATGGCTGCAAACCAGAGTGTGGAAGCCAAAACCGCCGACACGAAGATTCTGGGAAGACAGCTCGAAGTGGAGAGCGCCAAATCGAAGCAGCTCCCTGATGCCAAACTGAGCGGGCAATATATGGCGATGACCACGCCAAACGTAAATTTGAAGCTTGCCCTGGGTGAGGGTGGTTCAGCACCGGATATCGCCGCAAACCAGCTCTGGCTAGGACAGGCGTCGGTGAGCATGCCTTTGTATACTGGGGGTAAGATCAAAGGGGGCATTGCGATTGCAAAAGACGCACTTCAGGCTGAGGAATGGAATGCAGTTGCAAGCAAACAGCAACTCGCTGCACGTGCTATCGCACTTTATTTGAATCTGTATAAAGCGCAGCAGACCAACTTGTTGATCGCTGAGAATATCAGACAGGCAGAGCAGCGTGTATCGGATTTCAAAGCTATGCTCGACAATGGGCTGATTGCTCGTAATGATCTACTGAAAGCGGAATTGCAGCTTTCCAACTATCAGGTGTCGCTGCAGGAGGCGCAAAAAAATATCAAGGTCTTAAATTACCAGCTGGCCAGTTTTCTGAAGATCGATGAGAACACGCAACTGGATCAGATTGATCTGGCTGAGGCGGTAGGGGTAGACCTTGGATTAAGGGGATCCTATGAGACGGCTAAAGCGGTACGTTCGGATCTTAAATCGCTGGAATCACAGCGCAAAGTTGCTGAAGACCAGTTGAAAGTGACCAAATCTGCGAATTTACCGACGGTGTTCGCTTCGGCGGGATATAATGCCTTTGGCCTGCAAAAAGTAGTTACCGTCACCAATGCGGCTTCTGTGGGTGTTGGACTATCTTATGATATCGGTGCGCTGTATAAAAACAAAAAGGAAGTTAATATTGCCAAAAACCGGATCAAAGAAATTGATGAACATCTGGAGATGCTCAACGATAAGGTGAAAGTGGAGGTGCAGCAGGCGAATGAAAACTACATGTTGGCCCAAAAGCAGGATGTGGTTTATCATCAGGCGGTGGAGCAGGCGGTTGAAAATTATCGTATTACAAAAGATAAGTACGATAATGGTATTGCCGATACGGATGACTTGCTGACCGCTGATGTACAGCAGCTGCAAAGCAAGATAAACCTGGCAATAAGCAAAGCAAATACGATTGAGAAATATTATGACCTGTTGTTGGCTAACGGGTCTCTAAACATTAAATAGCAATTAATCTAGACATGGAAAATACAGTTGAAAACGCACCTGAAAAGAAAGGTACAAATAAGAGATTTACAATTATCCTGGCAGCATTGGTGCTCTTCGGCGGGGCTTATGGCGCCTACAAGTACATCCATAGCCAGTCCCATGAAACTACGGACGATGCGCAGGTGGAGAAAAATATGAGCCCGATTATTCCGCGTGTCGGCGGATTTATTGCCAAGGTATATGTGAAGGACAACGACCTTGTCCGAAAAGGGGATACGCTATTTACGATTGAGAGCCAGGATTATCAGGTTCGTGTGGACGAGGCCGAGGCGGCTTTGGCGGCAGCGGAGAGCAGTTTTGCTGTCTCGAAGGCGGATGTGTCTGCTTCTTCTGCGAATGTGGCGATTTCGGATGCGACTATCCAGTCCAATCTGGGCAGTATTGAAGCGGCACGGATCCGTGCTAAACAGGCCAACAATGATTATATCCGTTATCAGAATTTATATAATAATCAGTCTATTACTAAACAGCAATATGAGCAGGCGTTGACTGCAAAGCTGGAGGCTGACAAGCAGGTGGAGATCTTGCAGCAGCAACGTAATGCGAGTGCATCACAGCGCAACGCCATCGTCAGCAAGACGACAGTGGCATCCAAGCAAACCTCGGTGGCCGAAGCGAATATTAAACGTGCCAAAGCCCAGTTGGAAGCAGCCAAATTGAATTTATCGTACACGGCCGTTCTGGCTTCTGTGGACGGTCAGGTCTCCAACATCAAAGTGCAGCCGGGTCAGATGGTCAATCCCGGACAGTCTTTATTTTATATTGTCGACAACAAGGAGACTTGGGTGGTTGCCAACTTTAAGGAGACGCAGCTGCAAAAAATGAAACCTGGTCAAAAAGTGGAAATTAAGGTGGATGCATATCCCAATATCGCGTTTGAGGGCGAGGTAAATTCCTTCTCACCAGCCACGGGTTCACGGTTCTCTTTATTGCCACCGGACAATGCGACGGGTAACTTTGTGAAAACTGTACAACGTCTGCCGGTAAAAATCAAGTTGACACAAGAAAATAAGGCTGAAAATGTGGCACTGCTCAGACCGGGCATGAATGCTGATGTGGATGTGCATGTTCAATAACTATGGAAAATTTAAATCAACAGGATAGTCTGGTTGAATATGGTTTTCGACGTGTGGTCATCACGATTACTGCCGTGCTCTGTGCACTATTGGAAATCGTAGATACCACGATTGTGAATGTCGCGCTCAACGACATGAAAGGTTCGTTGGGAGCGACATTGACCGATGTGGCCTGGGTTATTACCGCCTATGCCATTGCCAACGTCATTGTGATTCCGATGACCAGCTGGCTTTCACAGCAGTTTGGACGGCGCAATTACTTCGCTGCGTCCATTATCATATTCACCGTATCTTCATTTTTATGTGGCAACGCGACCAATATCTGGGAGCTAGTTGCCTTCCGCTTTCTGCAGGGCATGGGCGGGGGCGCCTTATTGGTGACGGCGCAGACTATTATTACGGAAAGCTATCCTAAAGAAAAACGCAGTATGGCCCAGGCCATCTACGGAATGGGGGTTATTATCGGGCCGACTTTGGGCCCGCCGTTAGGGGGGTATATCATCGATAACTTCTCCTGGCCGTACATTTTTTATATCAATGTGCCTCTCGGTATCATTGCGACGTTGCTCACATTATCCTTTGTACGTAGTCCAAAATATAGTCAGAAGCAGTCAGCCCGGGAGGTGGACTGGTTTGGTATGCTGTTCTTGATTTTATTTATCGGTTCACTGCAGTTTGTGCTGGAACATGGACAGCAGGACGACTGGTTTGACGATCCCTTGATCTTAGCTCTGTCTATAGTGTCTGGCTTCGGACTGCTGTTTTTCATCTGGCGGGAACTGGTTTACGACAAACCCATTGTTAACCTCCGTGTGCTTAAAGATAAAAATCTGCAGGTGGGCGTTGTGATGAGCTTTATCTTGGGGTTTGGTCTATTTGGATCAACGTTTATCATTCCGATTTATACCCAGTCGATCTTGGGCTGGACGGCAACGGATGCGGGACTGCTGTTGTTGCCCAGCTCGATCATGACTGGTATCATGATGCCCTTTATCGGCAGGATGATTCAGAACGGTGTGCCCCAGAAGTATATGGTAGCAGTGGGCCTCAGTATTTTCTTTGGTTTCTGTTTTTGGATGTACAGTCTGATGACCAACGATACAGGTTCTGAACACATGTTCTGGCCTTTGATTATCCGTGGTGTGGGACTGGGATTGCTGTTCGTTCCGGTGATGACGCTCTCTTTGTCGACTTTGCATGGCAGGGCGATCGGTGAGGGTGCCGCTTTCACAGGGATGATGCGTCAGCTTGGCGGCTCTTTCGGTATTGCGTTGATCACGACCTTTATCGCGCGTGATTCACAAAAACACCGTGTGGATCTGGTTGCCAATCTGGACCCCAGCAAGTTTGATGTGCAGCAACGGCTGCAGCAGCTACAGCTGAATTTCCAGGCCAAAGGTTTTGCGCCCAACGAGGCGCTGGCCAAAGCACATCAGATCCTGGATATGAGTGTGATGAAGCAAGCTACGGTATTGTCTTATATGGACGTGTTTTTGTATCTGGGTGTCGCATTTCTCGTCTGTGTACCCTTTGTATTGATGATCAAACAGGGGAAATCGCAGGTGGATATGTCCAGTGTACATTAAGGAGTTTTTGAATAGCGCACAGCTATTTTCTGTCGTGCCCCGAACGTGCCTGCCGTTCGGGGCATAATTTGGCTATGCAGTAATCCACAAACTAGCTGCTGTCTATTTCTGTCAGGAAGTACCAGCAGCGAATAATTTGTGAATAGAAAGACCAAAAGAAAAACCCGATTTAAAATTGATTGTTAAATAATAAGAATTGGACTGTAGGTAGCGGGTATATGCTCTTTACCACCCAGATCGAAATGAATTGAGCACCTTTTGATTTCAAATTTGGACTTCATGCAAACAGAGAAACTTAATTTTTTAGCTTTTATTATTCCTTTGTTTTTGTTGTTGATGGTAATGGAGTACGGGTATAGCCTGAAAAAACAAAAACGATATTATACATTTGATGAATCGATTTCCAATCTGAATGTGGGCATTGTCGAGCGGATGTGCGATATGTTTTCTGTCAGCCTGTTCTATTTTTTCTTTGTCTGGATCTACCAGAATTTTGCGCTGTTTCAGATTGAAGCCAATATCTGGACGTGGCTCCTGCTGTTTTTATTCACCGATTTTTTGTGGTATTGGTACCATCGTTATAGCCACGAGGTCAATTTACTCTGGGCTGCGCATGTCGTGCATCATCAAAGTGAAGACTATAATTTCACCGTAGCTGCACGAATAACGATTTTCCAGGCGGTATTCCGTTCCCTGTTCTGGGCCTTTATTCCGCTGTTGGGCTTCCCGCCGTTCATGATGACTGTTATTCTATTGGTCCACGGTGTGTATCCATTTTTTTCCCATACACAGACTATTGGCCATCTTGGAATTCTCGAAAAGATACTGGTAACGCCCTCCCATCATCGGGTGCATCACAGCAGCAATGAGATCTATCTGGACAAAAATTACGGTGACATCCTGATTATCTGGGACAAACTATTTGGTACCTTTATCGAAGAAAAAAAGGAGGAACCCTGTGTGTATGGGCTCACCAAGCCGATTCAGCGCTATACGTTTTTATGGCAGCATTTTCATTACCTATTTGAGATTGGCGTGTCGTTTCAGCGTGCTCGGGGATTTAAGAATAAGATGCGGACAATCTTTGGACGGCCTGACGATATCCAGCCTGAAATCAGAGCGGAGCTGGAGGAGAGGCTGTTTTCGGGAACCAAACAGCAGGTACATCCCAAAGTTCTCAGCCGCTACATCCTTTTCCAGTCTATTCTGACCATGCTGCTCCTTTTCTTCTTTCTGCTCTTTGGCAACTACCTACACATTGGTCAGCTCACTGTAGGCGGTGTATTTATTCTATCGAGCGTGATCTGTATTGGTGGTCTTCTGGAACATGAACGCTGGGTGTTTCCACTCGAAATGACGCGGTTGTTTCTTTTATTGCTCTTTGTGGCTGTCAGCTTTCCATCTGCGATGTTCATGGGCGCCATCCTGAGCGTAGGATTGTTGCAGCTTTGCGCATACCGGATACTCCAGTCCCGTTATACCAGCCTATTGCACCTGCAGCGCAGCTGAGAGGGGGCGGTGGCTGTCCGTCTCAGCGCAGAGATCAATGAACTCCTGGCTATAGGATCGCGCCATGATATCCCAGCTATAATGCTTCAGGGTGTACTCCCGAAATGCTGCGCCGAGCTGCCGATGCCTGTCTGGAGAATCTAGAATTGCCTGTAGCTGGCAGATCCAGGCTGCTGCATCCTGGCTAGGCAGCAGAATTCCATTTTTGTCTTTGCAAATGGCGCTTGTGATGCCTTCCAGTTCGGCCGCCACTACCAGTGCGCCTGCGGTGGATGCTTCCAGGCAAACCAGACCAAAACCCTCCATGTCACCCGCTACCTTAATATTGGGCATTAAAAAAGCCTCCGCCTGTGCAAGAAGCCGCATCAGCTCCTCAGTTGGCACCTTGCCCAGGTGCTGGACTTTGTCGGGATGAGCCTGTAATAATTTCCGGATGGCCTGCTGGTCGGTGGGGTATCCCAAAAATAGTGTTATCAGCTGAAAGAGGCTGGAGGGGAGGAAACTGAGCAGTCGTTCTTTCCAGCGGGGCTTAGAGTCAAATGGCCCCAGCATCAGCAGTTTGAAATCGCCTTTTACAAAAGGGACAACTTCTTTCATGAGCCAGGAGAAACCTTTACGCTTCACGGGCCGGCCCAGCGTAATAAAGTAAGGAACATCGGGTAAGCTGGTCGTTGGCCTTTCGTTTTGGTGGCTTACAGGGTCCACGCCGTTGGGAATGACGGTGACCCTGGATGGATCGATACCAGCCGACCGGGCAGCGTCGGCAGTTGCTTCGCTAACGGCAATAACCCTTTCAAAAGTATTAAATCGCGGGACAATGTGCCGTTTAAAATAAGGAAGAGGAAAAACAATATCCAGCCCATGGATCGTAACTACCTTCTTCAAATGAGCATATCCGGTGTGAAAGGTAGCCAAGGAGGCGATAAGGCCGTCATTAAAATGGATGACACGGATGCGTGGATGTGCTTTAATTTTTTCCATAATGCGACGGTTCAACAAGAAGAAGAAACGCAATATGTTTTCTCCGCCGGTATACAGCAGTGTGTGGACTTTGAGATAATGGGCAACACCATTGATCAGCTCAAAACTCTGTTTTTCCATTCCACCTACAGTTGGTGGATATTTGTGGCTGACAAATAGAATTTCGATTTCAGACGGTTGCATATCGTTTTTTTCGTTTAATACACAGATAAAATACAGCACTTAGCGCTATCCAAAATACCTGGCGTGCACGTCGCAGGATCGATATGCTCAACCAGAGGCTGCCGCCGCCGACTCCGATCATCGTCAGCAGCAGCTTGTTGGATAGCTCTTCAATACCAAGCTGCCCCGGAATAAAAGCTCCGGTACTTTTCAGGATAATAACGCTCATGTCGAGCAGCAGACCATGCATGAGGCTGACGTCGACACCCATAAACGTCAGTAAAAGGTAGAATTCAACACTGCCGGCAAGCCAATGGATGGCAGACAAGAGATATGCATACCAGAACACACGATTCTGCTGCTGGTAGAACTCCCGGATACGCCACAACAGCGTCTCTATACTGACTTTTGTTCTGTTCCAGAAATCCAGCGGTATGTCAGCAGGTTTGGGCGGGGCCTTTGTGGAAATCAGCCAGCAGAATATGACGATGACCAATACGAACAAAACAATGCAGACCCCATATATGGAATTGCCAGTATAGCGCATCACCTCCTTTTTTAAAGGCGAGAACATTAGCCAGAACACAGCTGCCAGAAATAATGTCAGCTGGGATAATACCGCTGTAATGCGGGCGATAGCCACAGCGTCGACAGCTTTCTGTCCCTGTATGCCATACCGGCTCACCAGATCTGCCTTTACCCAGTCCCCGCCGATAACGCTGGCGGGGTTAAAAAGGCCGACAGTTTCGCCGATCTGCCGTATCGCAAAAAGCGCAGGAATACTGATTTTATTTTTCATTTTCCCTAGACAGATCCACCAGGCGAGCGTGCCAAACAGATAGGCCAGCACAGTGGAAAGCAAAACGTATATAAAACGAAAACCAATCTTTCGGAGCTGGCTCCCGATCGCCGATAAATCACTTTGTACCAGAAAAACGGCTATGGAACTGAAGATCAAAAGAGAAAAAACAATTTTGATCAGCTGCCGTGACTGCACTAATTTGCCCATGCCAATGCTGTATCTTGTGTCTTTTCGGCAAGCATGTCAATATCTTTGAAGTACTGTAGGGCGAGGCCGGTCCAGTCGAGCTGTCCGGCATAAGCCAATCCTGCGGTGATCAGGTGCTGTTTTAATCTGCTATCGGAAAGGATCTTGTGGAGGTAGTAAACGTAGCCTGAGGCGTTGTCAGGCTGACACTTGAAGCCGTTTGAGCCATGCTGGATCAGTGATGCTGAGCCGCCTCCATCGGCAATCACGGCAGGCAGGCCGGAGGCCATGGCTTCGATAACAACATTCCCATAAGTTTCCGATACGGAAGGGAAGACAAAAGCATCCGCAGAAGCATAGAGGACGGCGAGTTCCTGATGTGTCTTTTTTCCTAGAAATATTGCGTCTGGCATTTCCTGCATTGCTGTCCCTTTGGCCGTACCTTCGCCGACAACTACGAAATTGTATCCGAGCCCTTGGCGCTGGATTTCCTGATAGATCTCAATCAGTGTGCGGATATTCTTTTCCCAGACCAACCTGCTGACAAAGAGGATGGTCGGTTTATCATTGCCAGTGATTTTCCGCATAAACGAGCGGTCTTTTTTCTGGGGATTAAAAAGCTGCGTGTCTATGCCACGTTGCCATAAGGTCAGTCCATGCTGACGTAAACCTATTTCCCGAAGTTCGGACAGGATCGAGCCGGTGGGTACGTAAACAATGTCACATTTATTGTAGAAATTATTCATTGCTCTTTTCATCCACTGTTCGGTCGGCTTGACCAACGGCAGGATGTTTTTGAAATAATAGGCGATATAGGATATGAAATGGGTATGATAAATGGTGAGTACAGGAATATTTCGGCGTCTGGCATAATTGAGCGCAAAGAATCCGAGCAGGGAGGGTGTTGCAATATGAATGACGTCCGGAGCAAACTCGTCCAGTGACAGTTCCAGTTTCTTTTTGATAAGCTGTGGTATAGCCAGGCAGTAATCGTCATTGACCGGAATGCTGAAGCTCGGTACTTTATAAGAACGAAAATTTCTGAACTGGGCCGGACCGCCGCCATAAATAAAGAAATAATTGAATTGCGCGGGGTCGATGCGATTGATCAGCTGAAACATTGTCCGCGATGCTCCGTCGAAATCCTCAACGAGTATTTCTGTAAAGAAGGCTACCTTTCTCATGTTATTCTTATTAGGGGTTTCGTAAAAATATTCTAAAACTGTAACCCCCATGCTACCTAGATGTTATCTTTCTGTCATGCCAATGTGTATTAATTATGAGCATTTAATGATTTATGAATGATTTATATAAAAACAATTAATTTTTAGTTCAGGATCGGCTCATGTTGGTCTGGTATTTTTGAAATGGACAAAATGTTAAATTCCATGCTATTAGATCTATTGTTCGAAAAGAGATTCAGGTCCGGCGGTGTCCGGAAGATCGTGATTCTGGCGGTCTGCGCATTTGGCGGTCTGACGCTGGGCTTTAAGCTCAAACCCCGAAAACAGCTGAAACTGATGAACATGGTGGACGCCGAAATGCCTGAAAAGAGTCAGGGGAGTCTGCGCCTGCTGACTTATAATATCGCGGGGCTTCCAGAACTGCTGTCGAGTGCCGTCACTGAACGATCATCGAGCATTGCTGTAATCGGCGAGCGTATCAATCCTTTTGATATTGTCAATGTGCAGGAAGATTTCAACTACAACAAGTTTTTGTACAGTAAAAATACACATGCGTACCGAACCGAGAATATGGGAGGCGTCCCATTTGGGGACGGCCTGAGCACCCTTTCCAAATATCCGATCGTGGACTTTGAACGGGTGAGCTGGAGCGCTTGTCATGGAACAGACTGTCTGACGCCCAAGGGATTTACCTTTGCCCGTATTCAGCTGGCGAAGTCCGTGTTTGTCGATGTTTATAATGTACATGCAACGGCGCAGGACGATTTTGAAGCCACCGTAGCTCGCCGGAAAAACTTGGAGCAGCTGAAGGCGTATATCCGTGAACATTCGGCAGGTAGGCCCCTGTTGCTGATGGGCGATTTCAATGCACATTATTCCTTTGCTCTGGACAATGTCACATCGTTTAGGCAGGAACTCGGTCTGACCGATGCATGGGTAGCGCTGAAAAACCAAGGCAGAGTACCGGAGAATCAGGCCAATTTTGTTGCCCAAGCAGCTTTGGAACTGACGGATACCTGTGAGGGCATCGATAAAATCTACTACCGTAACAGCAGCCAGCTTATTTTTAAAGCCAACGATTATAAAGTACACAAGGAGTTATTTCGAAATAGCGCGGGGCAGGATCTGTCCGACCACTGTGCGGTGTCCCTGCAACTGGACTGGATACTGGCCGGTACCAGCAATTAAGACTTTCTCAATTCTTTCATATCAATCGCGATTAGCACTGAGCCCCTTCAGTGCTTTTTTGTGCAAAAAAAGCCCCATAAAAATTTATGGAGCCTTTATAAAATTGGGATAAATGATCTTATTTGTACATTTCTTCGCGCTGAGCTTTTACTACATCGCTATTAATGTACTCATCGTAGGTCATTAACTTGTCGATAATACCTTTCGGAGTCAATTCGATGATCCTGTTTGCTACGGTTTCAGTAAGCTCGTGGTCACGGGAAGTAAAAAGCATGGAGCCTTTGAAATCCAACATTCCATTATTCAACGCTGTGATGGATTCGAGATCCAGGTGATTTGTCGGTTCGTCGAAGATCAGAAAATTGGCTCCCTGAAGCATCATTCTGGAGAACATGCAGCGCATTTTTTCCCCCCCGGACAGCACGGAGACTTTTTTCAAGACTTCTTCACCGGAGAATAGCATTTTACCGAGGAATCCACGGAGGAACTGTTCGTCTGCCTCTGGATTGGTCGTGTAGTCTCTCAGCCAGTCAACTAAATTCTCATTTTTTCCTTCGAAAAAGGCTGCGTTATCGATTGGCATATCGGCAGGAGTGATGGTGACCCCCCATTTAAACTCGCCGCCAAAATCGGTATCACGACCGGTGATAATGTCGTAGAAGGCCGTTGTTACCAGTGAATTCGGTCCTAGGACAGCAATTTTATCGCCTTTATTGATCATGAATGTGATGTCTTTGAAATATACTTCGCCATTCACGGTTTTGCTCAATCCTTCTACCTGCAATGTCTGATCTCCCGGTTCGCGGTTCATCGTATTGAACATGATCGCCGGATACTTACGGTTGGAAGGTTTGATCTCGTCAATATTGATTTTATCCAGTGCTTTTTTACGGGAAGTCGCCTGCTTGGATTTGGAAGCGTTGGCGGAAAACCGGCGGATAAACTCCTGAAGCTCCTTGATTTTATCTTCCATCTTCTTGTTCTGATCGGCGCGCTGCTTCAATGCCAGCTGTGAAGATTCGTACCAGAACGAGTAGTTACCAGTGTAAATGGTCATCTTGCCAAAATCAATATCCACCGTATGTGTACACACAGCATCAAGGAAGTGGCGGTCATGGGATACAACCAGTACGATAGCCTCATAGCTCGCCAGAAAGTCTTCTAACCAAGCAATGGTGTTGATATCCAAGTCGTTGGTCGGCTCATCGAGGATCAGAATATCAGGGTTACCGAATAAGGCTTGCGCCAAGAGCACCCGAACCTTTTGGTTACCGTCAATTTCGGAAACCAGCTTGTAATGCAGGTCTTCTTTGATGCCTAGATTGCTCAGCAAGGTTGCCGCGTTGGATTCAGCATTCCAGCCATCCATCTCAGCAAAGAGACTCTCGAGTTCTCCCGCGCGCTCACCGTCAGCATCCGAAAAATCTTCCTTCATGTAGATGGCATCTTTTTCTTTCATGATCTTGTAAAGTTCCTGATTGCCCATCATGACGGTTTCCAGCACCGAATACTCGTCGAAAGCATAGTGGTCCTGGCTCAATACAGACATACGTTCGCCTGGTGTGAATGAAACAGAACCTGTGGTCGGATCAACTTCGCCGGAGATAATTTTTAAAAAAGTGGATTTACCCGCTCCATTGGCACCGATAATACCATAACAGTTGCCTGGTGTGAATTTTAGATTGACATCTTCGAATAGTACACGTTTACCATAGCGAAGGGATAGATTCGATACATTAATCATGCTGCAAAGATACGTTTTAATCTTGTATTTCTAAGTATTTCCGAAGATCGTCCGCGTATATTAATTCACAAGGCGGCAATGGCACTGTACGTAACAGGTTGGCAAGAGAGAATCACCTGTTTGAGTGTCGTTTAAGTCCAAGTTGATATGGTGGATAGCGGCCGGTAGGATGGGCAGAGGGATAGAAAACGTGTTCCATAAAGTGATGTTAATAAATTGTAAAACTACCATGCTGCGGGCACATTGGCTTCTTTTTTGTTAGAAAAGCTGAAATCAATTTTTATTATGAAAAGAAGACAAGTGACCTATGGTATTGTACTGTGTGCGCTCATGACGTTGAACCTTCAGGGAGCGTCGGCACAATTTGGCGGCCTGCTCGATAAAGCCAGCAAGGCTGTGGCCTCGAAGGGAAGCAAAATGCTGGGCCTGGATAAGCTGATGAAGGAACCGGAGGCTATCAGTACGAATTTCGAAGATGTAAACAGGAAAGGGGAGGAGATGCCTGATTTTGAAGACGCTGCAACCTATAAACCTTTGCAGGACCTCCCTAAGAACGGTGACAATGGCTACCTACTGGAAGCCGGACATTTTGAGATGACTAATAAAAGCTACTGTCTAAAGGCGGGTACGTATGCGCCTTCGAAAGGTGATGGCTATATGTACGCGCCCACCCTTGGCAAAAAGCGGGATGTCGTGATTGCGATACTGAGAAGTGCAGAGAAACATCCTGAAGTTGAGCAGTCCTCTGTACAGATGCTCCTCTGGACCATCATCGCGCGAACAAAGTTTATCGACTACGCGGGGCCTGTAAAAGAAACAGCCTTAAAGTTACTGACACCGGAACAGTTATTACAGCTTGAGGGCGGGGCACTTGGCATATTGCCGTTTGATGTGGTACAAAAGGCAAAGGACCAGATGCCTCCGGCGGTACAGGCTATATTTGAAGCGGAAAATAATATCCGGCAGCTTGTTTCCTCAGGCAATTATTCGTATGCTGAATTTGAAAAATATGCTATTCTGGCGGGAATGGCCGAACCGCGGAGCGATGTTCCAAGCGGTATATGGACGTTGCATCCCGACGGTTACTATGTACGCTATTTTCCGAGCGGTTATTCGGTGACAAAAGTGCAAGTTTATGTACCCGAACAGTTGATCAGCAAATTAAAGGATAAGAAGCTTATTTATGATGCAACAGACGATATTGCCTGTCCTGCCAATACGGGTTCACAGCGTCTGGCGCAGACAAATGAACCTATCCAAAATTAACGGGGTGCTTTAGAATTAAACAAGTGCTTAAAAAGAAAAGGGAGATCATTTGATCTCCCTTATTCATTAAATTTCCTTTTTTGCCTCCTGTATAATATATAGACGATGACAATAATAGCGATAATCGCTAAAATGATGTAATGGGAACCTGATTGTTGTTGTTGGGTTGTATCCTCTGTCGTTTGCGCATATGTAAAATTTGCTACGAAAAGAAGCACCATGAAAATCCACTTCTTGCACATAATAAACGGTTTATTAACTATAGTAGCAAGCTAAGTAATTTTTTGAACAAAGGCAAATTAAATCTTAAAAATGACAATGTTTAATTGCCTGCGGACAATAGTTTCTCTGAGCAGTGGTCTTCGGTCTGCTTCGGGGCGTGGAAAACCTGCGATTTAAGCTGGAATAGTGGTAAGAAAATTGTATCTTGTGAACCTTTTAAGCAATTTAAGATTGTATTGTCATGTCAAAACTTATTAATTTAACTGTCTTTAGAGAATTTTTAAAATCGAGCTTTGCGGGCGGAATCATTCTTTTTTCCTGCGTGATTCTGGCGTTAATTGTAGCGAATACCTCATTGTACACGCCGGTGATGGATTTTCTCATGCGGGAGGTAGGTGTTGAAACAGATCATATTCACTTAAAGTATTCATGGCTCCTTTGGCTCAACGACGGTCTTATGGCCATATTTTTTCTGTTGGTGGGACTTGAAATCAAAAGAGAGATTGTGGAGGGAGAGTTGTCTTCACCCAGTAAAGCTATTTTGCCTATCTTAGCCGCGGTAGGGGGAGCGCTTTTGCCTGCGCTGATCTATTTTCTGTTGAATAAAGATCAGGAGGCTACTGCCCATGGCTGGGGAATACCGATGGCCACGGACATTGCTTTTGCGTTGGCTGTAATCACGCTACTAGGGAATAGGGTGCCTGCAAGCCTAAAGATATTTCTTGCTGCGCTCGCCATCGTGGATGACCTGCTGGCCATACTGGTGATCGCCTTATTCTATAGTAATGGCGTGCATGCGACATATCTCTTTATTGCGTTGGGTATCTTTATATTTTTGATTCTGCTGAATAAGCTAGGGGTAAAAGCATTGTGGGCTTATCTTGTACCGGGATTGTTCATTTGGTATTTTATACACCATTCGGGTATTCACGCGACAATCGCCGGAGTACTGGTAGCGATGACACTGCCGACCACCCCCGATGATCAGGAGTCGCCACTGGAGAAACTTGAGCACATGCTAACCAAGCCGGTGAACTTTTTGATTATCCCTTTGTTCGCTTTTGCTAATACGCTGATTCCCATCCATGCGGAAATGCTGGGTGGTCTGACCTCAACACTAGGTATTGGTATCATTGTGGGTCTGATCGCAGGAAAATCCATCGGCATATTTTTAATCTGTTTTGTTGCAAAACAGCTGAAAATAGCGCAGTTACCTGAAGGAGCGAATTGGAAGCAGCTTTTTGGTGTGGGATTATTGGGTGGTATAGGGTTTACCATGTCCATCTTTATATCGATTTTATCCTTTGACGATGCGCTTTTGGTTGAAGAAGCCAAGTTTGCGGTGCTTGTGGACTCGCTCTGTGCCGGAATATTGGGGTACACGCTGCTCAGGCTGTCAACGGAGAGCGACCATGCGGCGAATGCGGGTATTATCCGATAATACTGGCGCAAGCTGTGGACGCTATCGTTTGGGATAAAGGGCTACGGTCTTTATATATAGAGAAGTTTTCGTAACTTGGGACGTATTTAATAACATTAAAAATTTGAAATTTACTGAATTTGGTTTTGTTCCCACATTGGAAGAGGGGTTAGAAAGTATGATGTTTGAAGAGGCTACGCCTATTCAAGAACAGACTATACCCATTATCAAAGGGGGGGCAGACATGATCGCCTGTGCCCAGACCGGCACAGGCAAAACAGCAGCTTATATGCTGCCAATCCTAGACGCGGTCGCGAAAGACCCCAAAGAGGCCATCCGTGCGATTATTCTGGTGCCGACCCGTGAGCTGGCTCTACAGATCGATCAACAGATCATGGGAATGGCCTATTACACCGGAGCCACTTCTATCGCCATCTATGGTGGCGGCGATGGCATAGGCTACGAACAGCAGAAACGTGCGATTCGGGAAGGTGTCAATATTATCGTAGCTACACCCGGTCGGCTGATCAGCCACCTCAGCTCCATGAAAGTCGACTTGACACAGTTAACGCATTTTGTGCTCGATGAAGCGGACAACATGCTGGACATGGGGTTTCAGGATGACATACTGCGTATCGTCAGCTATCTGCCCAAGAAGAAGCAGATGCTTCTGTTTTCGGCGACAATGCCGATCAAAATCCGCACCTTTGCGAGAAAGATCTTAAATCAGCCGGTTGAAGTCAATATAGCGATTTCGAAGCCATCGGAGGGAATCGACCAGCAGGTGTATTTAGTGTATGATCAGCAGAAGATGAATCTACTGAAAATCATTCTGCAGAATCCCGATTATGCTTCCGTCATTATCTTTGCTTCACAAAAAAGTACCGTTAAAGTGCTTGCGCAGGAACTACAGAAGCTGGGTATTGATGCCGAAGGATTCCATTCTGACCTCGACCAGTCCAAGCGTGAAGATATCATGAGCAGATTTAGGTCGCGTCAGGTACGTGTACTTGTAGGGACAGACGTCATCTCGCGTGGCATCGATATCGTTGGAATCAGCCTGGTGGTAAATTATGATGTGCCACCAGATCCAGAAGACTATGTTCATCGCATCGGGCGTACCGCCAGGGCAGCGACGACAGGAACGGCGATTACCTTTGTCAATGAAAAGGATCAGTACCGTTTTTCGCAGATCGAAAACCTGATCGGCTATCCTATTGAGCAGGTTGCGCTGCCCAACGGATTCGAGTCCGGCCCGGAATATAATCCGAAAAAGAGAGTACATAAGGGCAATGGTACATCAAAGCGGCGACGTTTTAGTAATAACAAGAAGAAGAAAAACAGCAACACTGAAAAGCAACAAAAACGGGCATAATCCTTCACTTAGCCCGTTTTTGTTGCTGTTGCCAAGTATGATAGCAGCTCGGAGGCTTATTCTCTTTTCTTATTGAGCATATGCTGCAGCACAACCGAAAGTGTAACCAGTGCCAGCCCCGCATAAAATGCAAGATTGACCTGTCTGGATTCACCGAAAAACAGAAATGCCAAAACAATCGCGTATACTGGTTCGAGGTTTAAACTCAGGTTAAGTGTGAAAGCAGAGATTTTTTTTAGGATCTCTGTAAAGGCAAGATATACGGCTACTGTGCAGCCCAGAGCGAGCACGATCAGGTAAAAGATATCCTGTATGCGCGGTACAAAGGTGGAAGCTGGATAAAAATAAAGGAAGCAGGGGAGTGCAAGCCCGAGGCCTAGGGTGCCGCCGATCATTTGATAATAATTGATCAGAACGCTATGGTATTTCCGGACCAGTTTTTCGTTGTGAATGGCATATAAGGAGGCAAATGCAGGGGAGATGACACCAAAGGCAATTCCAAGCTGGCGCGTATGCTCAAAATGGAAGATCAGCGCGATCCCCAATAGTGTCAGCGTGCTCAGTAAGAATTCCGATTTCCGGAAAGCTGTCCTGTTGATAAGGGGGGCAAAGATAGCGGTAAAGAAGCTTGCCATGCAATAGCAGACAACAGCAATGGATATATTGGCATATTTGATGCTTGCATAAAACAGCAACCAGGAGGCGGTGATGTATAACCCGTTTTTGGCAATAGCCCATTTCTCACAGCGGCTGACCGTATGGGGGACTTTAGCCCATTTTAAAATTAAAAAAAGCGCTATTGCAGCGAAGAATACGCGAAACCACGTGAGCATTGCCTCATTGAGCTGAATAACTTTGCCCAGTACACCCGATAGGCCCAGACATAGCACAGCAATATGCAGGATGAAATATGAATGTTTCATAAAAAATTGTCTTCCAGCGCGTCTCTAAAGACAGCTGTATGAAAAAATAAGATGTAACTGATGGTTTGAAGCAAGCGAAAATAGCCGATATTACCGGCTCCATGCTTCATTCGTACCTGTAGATATTACGCTCTTGGTGGAGGAAGACAACTTGTTCTATTCATGACATTCGATACTTACACGAATATAACAAAACGCGGTGTATTGTGCAAGTAAATTGCTTTGAAAGTGCAATCTGACAGCGGTATGAGGGGAGTGTCAACGGCTGATGGCGGACGTGAAGTAGGAACGACAGAAAAAAAGGGACAACCTATTAAGATGTCCCCTTTCCGCCAAATCGCCATAGGATATAAACCTGAACAGGTTATTCGCTATCGTTGCCGCCCCCCAATGCACGATATAGCTCAGTCAGGGCATTGATTTTATCCCGTTTCACCGTTAT
Organism: Sphingobacterium thalpophilum; assembly: GCF_901482695.1. Lineage (NCBI taxonomy): Bacteria > Pseudomonadati > Bacteroidota > Sphingobacteriia > Sphingobacteriales > Sphingobacteriaceae > Sphingobacterium > Sphingobacterium thalpophilum. The sequence goes on along the minus strand of NZ_LR590484.1, from coordinate 5,551,867 downwards.
ATGTTCGAGGTCATTCTGTAGCGCATTATTTTGCGCTGTGATGACTTCCAGATAGTTTGCCATTCCATTTTTGTAAAGCAGACCGGCATCCGCTGTTGCCTTCGCCAACGATGAAGACTTTGCTTCAAGAAGCTGCAACCGCTCTTCGGTATGCTTTATTTTAGCCAGCGCATCCGACACTTCAGACACGGCGAGCAGGACAGTCTGCTTAAACTGAGTGGCCAACTTATCCCGCTCTATGACTGAAACATCGTAGTTGGTTTTCAAAGCGCCTTTCTGAAAGATAGGCTGTGTGATATTTCCGGCCAGGGTCTTTACGATAGAGCCGGGGAGATCAAACCAGCTTTTGAATTGAAATGAGTTGGTACCTATCGACGGTGTCAGACTGATTGAGGGATACATTGCTGCTTTTGCCAGACCTATTCTGCTGTTTGCTGCCGCTACTGCGTATTCGGCGGCTTTCACATCGGGGCGACGGCTAAGTAGCTCTGCTGGTACCCCTGCTGCAAAGGTCTGGTGGATAACTGCCGCATCGAGGACTGCTGATCGCTGGATCTTGTCCGGAAAATCGCCGCATAATATGCTCAAGGCATTTTCCTCCATGGCAATATTCTGTGCTGCCAGAGGAATTAGTAATTCAGCCGTTTTCTTCTGGGCTTCGGCCTGCTCCACCGCCAGGGAACTGACAAGTGCTGAATTGTACTGCAGCCGGATCATGCTTAGGGTACTATCGCTGAGCTGCACATTTTTCTGAGCGATTTTTAGCTGTTCGTCCAGTGCAATCAAATTGTAGTAGGATTGTATGACCTGGACAATAATGCGGGTCTTCAGTGCAGAAAAGTTTTCTTTCTGGCCAAAGAAATTTGCCAGGGCTTCCTCTTTCTGCATGCTGGCCTTACCCCAGATGTCCGCTTCCCATGACAGTCTGAGTGTAGCGCTGTAATCGTCCATGTAAGAAGTTCCGATAAACTGGTCACTTAAGGAACCATTTAGTGAATTGGTCGATAACCACGTCCTGTTGGCTCCCAAATTAAAGTCAAGCGTGGGCAGCAGTCCTTTTTTTGATTGCTTGTAGGCGAGCTCCAGCTGCTTCATGTTAAGCAGCGCCACACTGACATCAGCGTTTTTGAGCAGCGCTCTCTCGATAAGGGCGGTTAGATCTGGATCTTTCACAAACGAGTGCCACGATAGGGCCAATGTATCAGCCGTTAGGAGTACCTCGTTTTTTCGAAATTCACTGGGCAATTCGAGCTCCTGACGTGCATATTTTTTGCCCAGACTGCAGGACGCCAGCAGGATGGTGGTACTTGCTATAATAATATAAGGATGAAATCTTTTCATTTTACTCATGTGTGTGGTCTGCGTTTTTTTTGCGCGAGACTTTTTCTTGTAAATATTGAAATACTAAATACAATATGGGGATAATGATAACCCCAAGGACGACTCCGCTTAGCATGCCCATTGCCGCTCCGGTACTGATGGAGTGGTTACCAGTAGCTGTACCACCGGTGGCAAACATCAGCGGCACCATGCCTGCGATAAAGGCCAGGGAGGTCATCAAAATCGGGCGGAGTCGCGCGCGTGCACCTTCCAGAGCCGAATCAATAAGCGATGACCCTGCGCGCCTGCGCTGCAGGGCAAACTCGACGATCAGGATCGCGTTTTTAGCCAGAAGACCGATCAACATGATCAATCCAACTTGGACATAGATATTGTTATCGAGCCCAATGGCGCGTGTGCCCAGGAATGAACCGATTATTCCAGTCGGAATCGATAGCAGTACCGCCAACGGCAGCAGATAACTTTCGTATTGCGCGGATAGTAGAAAGTAGACAAACAACAGACTCAGCGTCAAAATGAGCATAGTCTGATTGCCTGACGATTTCTCTTCCAGACTCAATCCAGTCCACTCGTAGCTGTAGTCGCCCGGTAATTTGTTTAGCACATTTTTTTCCAAGGTTTCCATGATGGCCCCATTACTGATACCGGGATTACTGACCACATTAATGGTCAGTGAATTATACAAGTTATACCGCGTTACAGACTCCGGTCCATAAACTTTGCGTAGTGTGACCAGCGTATTTACGGGTAGCATTTCTCCGCGGTTGTTTTTGACAAAAATCTCGTTGAACGCTTCTTTGTCTGTCCGATAAATTCCGTCCGCTTTTACAGCAATGCGATAGAACTTACCAAAGCGGTTGAAATTGAGAGATTGGTCCCCGGCAAAGTAGGTCTGTACTGAGGACAGCATCTCACTGACATCAACGCCCAATTGCGCAGCTTTGTCTTCGTCCACTTCCAGTTCCATTTGCGGATAATCAGCTCTAAACATCGTGTAGGCAAACTGTACACCGGGCTGCTGCATGATCTTTGCGATCACCGAGTCGGACATGGCCTTCAGTTCCACCGGTGATTTTCCCGCACGGTCCTGCAGCACAAGTTCGGCACCGTTCATCATACCGTAACCATCCACTGGGGGAGAACGGAAAGCCATTGCTGTACCTTCCTTGACTGTGGCCAGCTTCTGTGAAATCAGCTGGTGAATCTGGTCGATATCATGCATGTCGCCACGTTTCTTTTTATCCTTCAGGCGGATGAATCCTGTCGCATAGGCGGCACTGGAGTTGTTACCAATCATATTGAATCCAGTGATGCTCGTATGGCTTTCAATAGAGGGGATGCCAGCCAGGAGCTTCTCTATTTTTTCGACTGCTTTCGTTGTCCGGTCCAAGCCTGTTCCCGGAGGCATTTCTAAGCTATAAACAACGAAGTTGTCATCTTCCATCGGCACGAAGCTTTTGGATGTGCTCGTCATCAGATATCCTGCAATCCCAATGGTAGCAATAATCAGAAGGGCTGCAATCCATTTTTTCTTCACAAGGAATTTTAGCGAACCCACATACCGGTTGGTCATATTTTCAAATCCGGCATTGAATGCTGTGAAAAACCGTTGCGAGAATCCGGACTTCCGTGATTGTTCTCCGTGATTTTCGGCATGCGTATTTTTGAGCAGTAAAGCACATAATGCGGGTGTCAGCGTCAGCGCGTTTATGGCCGAAATGACGATTGCAATCACCAAGGTATAGGCAAATTGCTTGTAAAACATTCCGGATGAACCGGTCATGAAACCAATCGGAATGAACACGGCGCACATAACCAAGGTGATGGAAATAACAGCTCCCGTGATTTCACTCATGGCGCTGTGTGTCGCCTGGTTGCCCGTCATACTAGAGGTCTCCATCTTGCCATGAACGGCTTCGACAACGACGATCGCGTCATCGACGACGATACCGATAGCCAATACCAATGCAAAAAGAGTTAAAATATTGATCGTAAAACCAAAGGCCAGCAGGAAGAAAAAGGTACCCACAATAGCGACTGGTACTGCTATGGCAGGAATGATCGTAGACCGCAAGTCCTGTAAAAACAGGAATACCACCAAAAAGACCAGGACAAAGGCTTCGATCAACGTCGAGCGGACCTGAGCAGTACTTTCATCCAGACGCTCTTTGGTACTGACCAGCTTAAAAATTTTGATTCCGGGCGGGAAAGAACGAGCCGCGATTTCAATCTGTCTGTCAATTCCGATTTCGATTTCGTTGGCATTGGAACCCGATGTCTGGAAGATACCGATCGTTACAGTATTCAAACCGTTGTTTTGCGAATTACCGCTATAACTTATCGAACCAAATTCTATTCGGGCGACGTCTTTGAGCCTGACGATCTGAACATCATCATTTTTAACGATGATATTTTCGTACTGTTCTGGCAGATTCTTTTTTCCTTTATATCGAATTACATATTCAAGGGGTGCATCGGATTCCTCACCCAGTTTGCCGGGCGCAGATTCGAGGCTCTGCTTTGATATGGCAGCGATCACTTCCTGAGGTACAAGACTGTAGTTCGCCATTTTTTGCGGATTCAACCATACCCGCATGGAATAATCCTTGGAACCGAAGACCATTGCCTGGCCTACACCCGGTACCCTTTTGATCTGCGGAATCAAGTTGATGTTAACATAGTTTTGCAAAAACAGTTCATCATATTTCTTATTATCGACCGTATAGATATTAAAGATCATGATCATGCTGTTCTGCTGCTTGGAGGTTGTAAGTCCCATGCGTACCACTTCCTGTGGTAAAATGGGCGTGGCCTGTTGTACACGGTTCTGGACGTTCACTGCCGCCTGATCCGGATTCACTCCTGCTTTAAATACAATGCGGACTGAGAAGGTACCATCATTGCTTGCCGTAGATGTGATATACTCCATATCCTCCACGCCATTGATTTGTTCTTCGAGTGGTGTGACGACCGAGCGTAATACGGTCTCACTGTTACCGCCGGGGTAACTGCCGGTCACCTGCACTGTGGGCGGGGCAATGTCGGGAAACCTTGTTTGAGGTAACCGCAAAAGCCCGATTATCCCGAGTATAACAAATATGATCGATATAACAGTCGCCAGCACTGGCCTGTCAATAAATTTTTTCAGCATTTTATTTTAAATTTTATAGGATCTCAAATACAGAATGGATCTTGTTTAGCCGCTTATGCTTACTACAGATAAAATCCAAACCGGGTTACGGTTTTATATGTACTTTGCTTGGCTGCACCTGCATTCCATCATTGAGTACATCAATTCTGTTCATTACGATTTTTTCTCCTGCCGTTAGTCCAGATTTAAGCAGGTATTCGTTGGCCGTATTGCCGGCGATTTCGATCTGTTTCATGGCCACTTTGTTTTTTTCTCCAATGACATAAACAAAGTACCGGTCTTGAATATCTTTAACCGCTGCCATCGGAACCAGCAGCACATCCTCATGTTTCTTTGTCAATACCACCTTGGCCGAACCGCCCGAACGCAATACCTTATTCGGATTCGGGAAGCTTGCTTTCAGGGTTATACTGCCGGTGTTTTTATCAATGTTTCCACTAGCGACTTCCACCTGACCGCTGTGTTCGTATACCGTTCCGTCAGCAAGGATCAGGCTGGCTTTCTGCTTGCCTGTTTTGCCATGTTGATCCCGTACGAATGCGATGAAATCCGCTTCACTTAAAGCGAAGTAAACATTCACAGTATTGATTTCCGACAGGGTGGTCAACGGTATAGCATCATTGGGCGTAATCAGGTTGCCGATGCGGTTCGGTATACGTCCGATGTAGCCGCTCACAGGGGCGTTGATCTGAGTGAAACGTGCATTGATCTCCGATGATCCCAAAGCGGCGCGTGCCTGTGCTACTTGTGCCTTAGCGGCCGCATAGTTTGCTTCAGCCGTTCTGAGCTGAAGTTCAGTATAAACTTTGCCCTCGACCAATGGTTGTATTTTTTCAATCTCCAGCTTTGCGTTCTGTTCGGCGGACAAAGCCGCCTGGTAAGCCGCCTTGCTATTGTTTACCTGCTCATTGTATACATCGGGTTTTATTTTAAAAAGCGCTTGACCAGCAGTGACATAGTCACCCTCTTTTACATAAATCTGATCCAGGTAGCCTGTTACCTGCGCTTTGACATCAACATTGACGGTACCTTCCAGGGCGCCCGGATATTTTTTTTCAGTCTCCGCTTCGGTAGGAGACAATTCGATAAAATCAACAGTAATGGCCTGCTCCTGTGGTTGCTCCTGGTTGCCACCACAGGACGATAATAAGGTAGCTGCTGTAATTAAAGTAAGAAAAGGTTTTAGAGTCATCGTTCTTTGTGCCATATCATCATTTTTTGTAAAGCAAAAGAAAGAATTGTTTTGACGCTCAGGGAGGAAAAATCTACCGAGACGTTACAATTGGCCGCTGAACCGTAGATGTTCTGACCTGAATTTATCATTTAACAGCCAAAAATATGGATCCGGCAACGAGGTATCAGAAAGCTGGACCACGTCAGCGCTAAATGCGTTTGAAGCGTTGTTAAGAGCGGAGGGAAGGTTAGTAGTCCAGCCAATTTTTGAGCAGTTGCGCCTTTTCCCTGCTGACGAGAATTTCGACATCTTCGCTTTGCCTGATTTCTATTTTCAGTTTGCCATTAAAGTGATTGTGCAATCTCTTAATTGCGTCTATATGTATGATAAACTGTCTATTGGCGCGAAAGAAGACCTTGGGATCCAGTTGCTGTTCCAATTCTTCCATGGTCTGGGGGACGATTTCGACCTGTCCGGATTTTAGACGGGCGTGAGTCATTTTAAATTCAGAATAGAAATACAGAATGTCCTCTACGACCACGGTTTTATAGCCGTCTTTATACGGAAGTAAAAAACGTGCCCTAAAATCCTTAGGCGCGATAAAATCGAGCAAACCCTGTAAGGGTACGTGATTTAGCTGCTGAAGCAGCAGATTTTCCAGTTTCTCCAACGCATCTGCGAGTTCTTTCTTCTCTACCGGTTTAAGAAGATAGTCTATGCTATTGAATTTAAAAGCGCGTACGGCATACTCGTCAAATGCGGTTGTAAAGATAATGGGACAATCGATTTTGGCATTTTCCAGGATTTCAAAACTCAGGCCGTCGGAGAGGCGGATATCCATCATCACAAGATCCGGTGTTTCATTGTCGCTAAACCAGCTTATGCTGTCTGCAATATTATCAAGCACATCCAGAATCTGGACGGTGGGTTTGATCTCGCGCAAAAGACGTTTTAAGCGATCGGCGTTCAGTTTCTCGTCTTCAATAATCAATATATTGGTGATACTCATGACGCTTGTTCAATTAGTGGTAAATTAACTTTAAATGTTCTCCCGGTGTTCAAAATCTGAGGTTGCAGGTGGGACAGTAAATCGTACCTTTTGATGATATTGGAGATGCCGAGCCCAGATGATTCCGATACCTGTTCAATAGGTAACAGGGTGTTTTCGACGACGAGCTGGTTTTGTGAGTTGGTATATACTTTAATTCTTAACGGCCGTTTTTTGTTTGTCTGATTGTGCTTGAGCGCATTCTCGACGAGCAGCTGTAGGGTGAGAGGAGGGAGCTGGTAGCTGTATTTGGCCGGATCCACGTTGATCTCAAAATGAACACCGTCGCCGAATCTATTTTTTATCAAAAAAATATAGGAATCGAGAAAATTAAGTTCTTCTTCCAGTGAGATGACATCCTTTTTGGAGTTGACCAACAGATAGCGATATATCTTGGAAAAATTTTCGGCATATTCATAACCCAGCTGCTGATTTTCCAGAATGATTTCGGAGAGTACACTGAGGTTGTTGAAAACGAAGTGGGGGTCAATCTGCAGTTTTAGCGATTGCAGTTCGGTCTCCAAGATAACCTGTCCGAGTTTTGCAGCACGTATGGATTCGTTTTTCCAGTTGTTGATCAGATGAATCCCGATGTTAATTCCCATAATCAGGAGTGCCACCATCACGCTGATTGAGATATTTTGTATGACGCCTCTTTTTTCTTCCAATGATCCCGCCACGGTGATATTCTGCAGTTCATAATAATAGCGGGATATGATATAAACCAAGAGGAGGTTGATCATCAGCACGACGAAAAGATTGATGACGGTCTCTATGATCAGTCTTTCCATGGGGCTGTCTTTCCAGGTAATGACACGGTCCAGCCTGCCGTGCATAAAAATGCTGAATTCGGAAATCGCGAAACTATAAATGATGGTAAATGTCCATTCTCCCAGTATTTCAAAGATATTTCGCTGAAAGTAGCCGTTCCAGCAACTGGCAAAAGGGTCAATAATATAAGCGATAAGATAGATGAGAAGAAAAGACAGGATGGTGAATAATAGCCTTTTCTTGTTTTTACTGATTAAATTTTCATCATTTTTATAGTTGACTTTATCCTGCATTCGTTTTACTTAATATTTACCTTTTGAAATCTACGCAAATTTCGCAATTCATCTAAGGATTGAATGACAATTTTGTGCCGAAGCGTACAAACAGCATTCCGAAATATCATTTTATTATTACCCAATCGTATGTGGCCCACTGCTTAAGAGTGACTGGTTTTCCCTATAAGATAGCGATTTTTTTTGAATTTGTATACCTGGCAGAAAAATATCTTTTTATGCCGGAAATGAAAGGCCGACTTGCAAATCTGAGGGGCATTTGTTCTTTTTTATTCCATCGTTTGAAAGATTTATAAACAAAAAACAGGAGACCCATTAGGTGGTCCCCTGTCGTCCAGATATGTGATATAAAATTAGAAAAATTGCACGTTAATTGTTGCTCCATCCACCGCCCAAGGAACGGTAAAGGTCTACCACGGCCGAAAGCTCCGCTTTGCTGACCTGAGCGAGCTCAAGTTCACTCTGCAGGATGTTGCTCTGTGCGGTAATAACCTCCAGGTAAGTGGCCATGCCGGTCTCGAAAAGGAGGTTGGCGTGTTTGGTCGCCTCTTTTAGCCGGTTGGTCCTGTCCAAGGCGATTTGTTGTTTTTCTTTTAGTTTTTGTATGGAGATCAGTGCATCGGAGACTTCTCCTGCCGCGGCAATGACTTTTTGTTTAAAGATCATTACGTTTTTCTCCTGTTCCACCCGCGCGAGCTCGTACTGCGTTTTCAATTCCTTACGTTGAAAAATAGGCTGGGTGATGCTTCCCGTAATGGCACCAAACAGGGAGGCGGGAATATTGAACCAATTGCTCGCTTTGAACGCATTTACACCTGCTTCGGCGCTGATGATGAGCGAGGGATACATCTTTGCTTTGCTGTACTGCTGATAAGCCTGTGATCCGGTAACTGCAAGTTCAGCCTGTTTGACATCCGGTCGGTAGCTTAATAAGTCCGCTGGGACGCCGGTCGCCAGATTTTCGGGAAAGCGTACATCAGTCAGCTGCTTCACTATGTTGATTTGCGCTGGAAGTTTGCCACTGAGAATCTGGATGGCATTCTCCTGGATACGGATCTGCTGTTCGAAATCAGGAATCAGGGCTGCTGCCGATAAGCGTTGTGCCGCTACCTGCTCTAAGGCAAGTAAAGAAATATCGCCTACTTCATATTGCTGTTTGACAATCCGCAAGGTCGTATCACTGAGCTGCAGATTCTGATTTGCGATATCGCGAAGCGTATAGAGCATCAAAAGCTGATAGTAGCCGTGTGCCACCTGGGCGACCACCTGAGTCTGAATAAGTTTTCGGGCCTCTTCTGTCTGCAGATAGGATGCCAGGGCGACGGCGTTCTGGCTCTTGATTTTACCCCACAAGTCGGCTTCCCAGGAGAGTCCTACTGAGGCGGTATAATCTTCGACATGGTGCTGACCTAAGAACTGGCCGAGACTCAATCCGTTCATGCTGTTATTGGACGGGTTGGTACTATTTGCCCTGATCTGCAACTGTGCTGCCGGAAGGTAACTGGCTTTTGCTTGTTTTAAACTCAGTTGCGCGGCTTCGATATTTTTTAGGGCCAGCTGCATATCAAGGTTATGCTGAATGGCGCTATCTATTAAGCTTTGTAAGGTAGGATCTTTAAAGAATTCCCGCCATGGAATAGAGCCGATGTTGCCTGCTTGCGGTACTGCGCCCTGATCACGATACTGCTCGGGGAGGCTGGGAGCATGTTGTTTGTTGCTCACCAGCTTTTCCGTGCTGCAGGACCATGCGACAAAAGATAAGATCGAAACCGCCAGAAGTTTAGCTTGTCTATTCATATATTTCGTTGTTGTCATGATATGCTAATTATTTGTATGTACCGGAATTTCCAGAGCAGCCGGTTCTTTTGCCTGGTGTTCCTGTGTCGCTGTGCTGCTCAATTTTTCCTGGATAAATTGGAAGAAAATAAAGAGGATCGGAATGATAAAAAGCCCTAAAATAACTCCTGAAAGCATGCCCCCTGCTGCGGCAATACTGATAGAGTGGTTACCCTGAGCTGAAGGCCCTATAGCGAACATCATCGGGATCATACCAACGATGAAAGCTAGGGAGGTCATGATAATCGGTCTTAGACGCAGCTTTGCAGCATTAAGGGCAGCACTGGGTATGGACATGCCCTGTTTGCGGCCCTGAATTGCAAATTCGACGATCAGGATCGCGTTTTTAGCCAGTAACCCGATAAGCATCACCAAGGCCACCTGAACGTAGATGTTATTCGCAATATCAGTAAGACTGATTGCCGCGAACACCCCGAATATACCTGTTGGGATAGACAGTATGACGGCCAACGGAATGATATAGCTTTCGTACTGTGCCGCAAGCAGGAAGTAAACGAAGATCAGACAGAGGATGAAAATGAGCGTAGACTGTCCGCCAGAAACGATTTCCTCTTTGGTCATGCCCGAAAATTCATAGGTGAAGCCCGTGGGTAACTGTTGTTTGGCAACTTCTTCCACCGCGCGGATTGCATCTCCCGAGCTGTATCCGGGTTTAGGGATGGCGTTGATACCAATCGAATTAAATAAGTTGTATCGAGAAGCGGTCTCTGGACCGTAAACACGTTCCAATTTTACTAGGGTATTGATGGGCACCATGTCTCCAAGCCTGTTTTTTACAAAAATACCGTCCATAGCTGTAGGTTCACTACGGTCTTTGGCATCTGCCTGGACCATCACCCGATAATATTTGCCAAACCGGTTGAAGTCTGAAGCCTGCGCACTGCCAAAATAAGCCTGCATGGTCTGCAGAATGCTCTTGGTGCTCACGCCGAGCTGTTCGGCCTTGATGTCGTCCACTTGCAGCTCATATTGTGGGTAATCCGCCTTGAAAGTGGTAAAAGCCATCAGGATTTCAGGCCGTTTCATGAGCTCGCCAATGAAATTCTGTCCGACCGAGCTAAACTTGCCGAGCTGCCCTCCCGTGCGGTCCTGAAGTACCATATCCAGTCCGTCCACGTTACTAAATCCGGGAACAGTAGGGAAGGTGAATACAAAGAAGTTGGCCCCTTTAATATTTGCAAGGCGTTGGTTGACATCGGCCATAATGGCATTGATATCTTTGATCTGGCCCCGTTCTTCGTGCGGTTTAAGCAAGATGAAGGCAACACCTGCAGAAGGGCTGGTGGACTGTGTCAAAATGTTGAAACCGGCAAGTACGTTGAGTGTTTTGGTGAAGTCAGCATGTTGAAGCTGTTTTTCTGCTTCGGCTAATGCTCCCGATGTACGGTCCAGCGATGCTCCGGCAGGCATGGAAAGCGACACGGCGATAAACCCTTGATCTTCTGAGGGAATAAAACCTGTAGGCGTACGACGGATCATGAAAACCGTCAACAGCAAGGTGATGCCCAGGCCAGCAAATGCGACCCATTTGTAACGGATCAAAAAGCGTAAGCTTCCCAGATAGTTTTTGGTGATTCGTTCGAACCCAACATTGAAACCCGCGAAGAAGCGATCTTTAAAGTTGAGTTGCTTCGCTTCACCGTTTGTATGATGTACTGGTTTTAAAAACAATGCACAGAGTGCTGGACTCAGGGTCAGTGCATTGATTGCAGAAATAACAATAGCGATGGCCAGGGTAAAAGCAAATTGCCTATAGAATACCCCTGTCGAGCCCTCCATAAAACCGATGGGCAGAAAGACAGCAGACATCACTAAGGTAATGGAGATAATCGCTCCAGTGATTTCGCTCATGGCGGATGTTGTCGCTAGCTTTGGCGGCAGGTGATTATGTTCCATCTTGGCGTGCACGGCCTCGACTACAACAATGGCATCGTCGACGACGATACCGATCGCCAGCACCAGCGCAAACAAAGTCAGGAGATTGATAGAGAAACCGAATAGCTGCATGAAGAAGAACGTACCCACGATCGCAACAGGTACAGCAATAGCTGGGATCAAGGTTGATCTAAAATCCTGCAGGAACAAGAATACCACTAAGAAGACCAAGATAAAAGCTTCGACCAATGTATGTTTAACCTGATCGATAGACTGGTCAAGTGCATCCTTGGTATTGTATAATACGAGGTATTTCACTCCCTTAGGAAAGCTTAGGGACGCTTTCTCCATAAACTCCTGAATGGCGATCTGAATTTCGTTGGCGTTGGAGCCTGCGAGCTGCATCACACCGATATTGAGTCCAGCCTTCCCATTGATGCGGGTATGGCTGGCATAGGTATAAGATCCAAGTTCCACTCGGGCAACATCTTTAAGTCTCAATACAGATCCATCTGTATTTGAGCGGATAATGATATTTTCATAGTCGCTGGGCTGATTGAGTTTACCTTTATATTTAATTACAAATTCAAAGGCTTCGCGGCTGCTTTCACCGAATTTTCCCGGTGCAGCTTCCACGTTTTTGTCCTGAATGGCAGCCATTACTTCTTCGGGCGTCAGCTTGTAGGTTGCCATCTGATTCGGATTTAGCCATACACGCATCGAATAGTCTTTGCTACCTCCAAACGCCAGTGCTTGCCCAACGCCAGGGATACGTTTCAGTTCGGGAATAATGTTGATCTGCGCATAGTTGGTAATAAAAGTTTGATCATATTTACTCTCATCTTCGGTATAGAGATCCAATACCATGATTAGGCTGTTCTGCTGTTTAGCCGTTGTTATGCCGGCCTGAACCACTTCAGCGGGAAGCTGGCTGGTGGCTTGAGCAACACGGTTTTGTACGTTGACAGCTGCCTGATCAGGATCGGTGCCCAGCTTGAAATAAACGGTAATCATCAGTGAGCCGTCGTTACTTGCCGTTGAGCTCATGTAGCTCATGTTTTCCACTCCATTGATCGATTCTTCCAATGAAGGGGCCACAGCGCGGAGTACAGTCTCGGCATTGGCACCCGGATATAGTGCCGTTACCTGTACCGCTGGGGGAGCAATGTCGGGAAACTGCTGTAAAGGCAGTTTGAGTATACCGATAATTCCCAGTATGACCAGTAATATGGAAATTACGGTGGCAAGTACGGGCCTTTCTATAAATTTCTTAAGCATAATAATGTTTGTCGAGTTATAATATTAATTGATGCTGTCTTTTGAAAAAGCTTGTGGAGTGATTTTCTGGCCATCTTGAAGTAGGTCGATGCCTTTATAGACGATACGATCCCCGGCAGAGATCCCTTTGCTGACAAGATAGTTGGCACCACTTTTTCCGATGACAGTAATCGGTTGTTGCACCACTTTGTTCTCTTTCCCGACGGTGTAAACGAAGATTTTGTCTTGCATTTCCAGCGTTGCTAGCTGAGGAACCAATAGTGCTTGATCGTATTTCTTCTGAAGTCTAACACGGCCGGTGTTTCCATTGCGCAGGACACCCTCTGGATTGCTGAAGGTAGCCCTGAGTGTAATGGCGCCTGTATTTTTATCAAACTGGCCATCCACCATATCTATTTTTCCTTTTTGGTCATAAACGGTCTGATCAGAAAGTACCAGGCTGATGGGGGGAAGGTTGTTTAATTTCTGTTGAAGATTATCGCCTGCTGTATTGTTTTTGAATGCAATGAAATCATTCTCGCCCAAAGAAAAATAAACATGGAGATCTTTAACATTGGAAAGCGTTGTCAGCGGCTGACCGTCCGTAGGTCCTACCAAGCTTCCCTGCTTACGCTGCAGTCTTCCGATATAACCATCGGCCGATGCGCGAATTAAGGTATAACCCACGTTGATTTTTGCCGCTTCTACCGCAGACACCGCCAGCTGTACATTGGCTTTTGCTGCATTGCGGGCACTAATGGCAGATTTCAGCTGAAAATCAGTCAGTACTTTGTTGTTGACCAATTTAGTTTTCTTTTCAACTTCCAGCTCCGCATTTTCCAAGGTCGCTTTTGCAGCCAGCAAGTTTGCCTTGGCTTGGTTTAGCTGCTCTTGATATGGGCGGTCGTTAATCTTGAAAAGTGCCTGACCTTTGCTTACTCTAGCGCCCTCATCGACATAGATCTGTTCGAGGATTCCTTCTACCTGGGGTCTGATTTCAATATTCGATGAAGCTTCTATGGTAGCGGGATATTCTTGGTATACCGTCTCGTTGCCTTGTTCGATAGCGATAACTGGAAGGCTGACAGGAGGAGCATCCATTGGTTTGCTTGTGCCTGTCGAACAGCTGTATAAGAAAATAGCGCTCAGCACATATGCAGTCTTTACGATATTAATTCGTTTAACACTGTTAAGTGCTGGAATGTAAATCTTTTTAAGACTTGGTGATACATTTGTTTTCATGTGATATTAAAATTGAGTTTTGGTTTTATTTAACGGTGTTAGATTTTTTAACGTTGTATATTCTTGTATAAAAAAAATTAATCTTTTAACGAGCGGGTGATGCCGTAAATAGCATCTTTTAGTACCTCCTGATTCGTGCTATCCCCATTGCCTTGGTTGACCAGATTAATGGAGATGAGGCCGTGAATGATCGACCAGTAAGTAAAGTATTTTCTACAGACCAGATCTTCTGAGGGGTCTTTGTCCTTCATGATTTCGCGGATTACATCGCTGATGATTTTGCCATGTGATTCTGCACATTTATAGGTCTTTTCAAATCCGCAGCAGGCTGTACCTACACCAAACATCAGCTGGTATAGTTCACGTTCGTCAAAAGCAAAATCCCAATAGCTAAACCACATGGCTTCCAATTGTTTTTCCAGATCGGTTTCGGTTGATCGTGCTTGCTTTACTTTCTTGGCGAGCAGTAGGTATCCCTGATTGGCGAGCTCGTTTAGGATAGCGTCCTTATTGGCAAAATATTCATAGATCATAGGCGCGGTGTATTCGATGATATCCGCAATCTTACGCATACTCAAGGCCTGCCACCCCTCTTCTTTTACGATTTGAAGTGCAGCATCCAAAATATTGTTTCTGTTCTCATCTTTGAGACGTTGTATGCGTTCCTTGCTACCCATGTTTATTTCATAAATGATTTAACACTGTTAAGCAAAATTGAAACTTTTTATTTTAATTAATGACATCTGAAAGTCATTAATTAAAAATCCATCGCTACGAGGTTATCTGGGGTGTATGGATGGATGCTTCTTCGAGGATCTGACGAATGCGCTTGTTTTCTTTTTCTGACAGCTGAACGGTATTCTGTATGACCGTAAGAACATCGGCGCGCTTATGTGTCTGAAGAACCAGGTCCAGAAAACCTAAGTAGGACTGTACCAATTCGGATTTAACACCATAGAAAATACGGGGTTCGGCTGTATAGATTTCCTGAATGAGTTTCAGAAGAGTTTCTTTCCGTCTTTTGTCCGCTGCTGTCTGATTGTATATTGGCAGGTAGCCCTTTCTTTCCAATTCGTCAAGCTGATTTGCTACTGCGTTTTCATGAACATATTTTTTCTGTTTTCGGTTTAGAAACTCGCGCAGTTCAGCCAATACCTGGCGGTAAACAAGCTGTTTGGCTCTCCCGGTAAACAGGTTTTCATCCATGGATAAGCTGATGTCATCCTGTTTGAACTGATCGAAGAAATTAGAATTGATATAAACCGAGTGGTGAAAACCAATAGCATTGTTGTTGAAGCTGCTGAGTAATTTCGCAACTTCTTTTTTTTCACTATTTAAAAAATAGTAATAGTAGCGGTCGCCAATCTGCCGGTTCCAGCGGATATAGTCCACCTCAAAAACATAAGAGTCGTTGTCGTCAGGGCTGTACATTGTCCAGGTAAGCTGGTCGGTTTCCTGGATCAGGTGATCATATTTCAAGGCTTTACCGTTAATCCGGATGCTATAGTTTGCATGACGGTTTAGATAGAGAAACCAGCCAAACTCCTGCGCCATAAAATCAAGGAAGTCTTCGGATTCCAGCATGGCGGCGTGTACTCCAAAAATTCCCTGTAACTTGACGTCTGTTCCGGTGTCCCGGTTTTTCACGGCTGTGCGCTCACTGATATTATAGTGTTCTTTGCTGTCCCTGTCGATCTGAATCTGGTAGCTGTTTAAGGCGTTGTCTTCGTTGACTACTGTTGTCCAGACTGCCCGTGTGGCGAAGAGCGAAAAAGAGAAGCGCCCTTTACCTTTTTTTCCTCTGGTATAGGAACTCCGTTTAAGGTTATTTTTCTTTACGGAATCCAGAAAATTTCCGAAGGAGTATTCCAGCAGATTGTATGCAATACCTGCGCCGTTGTCCCGGATGCTGATCTGATGAATATAACCCAGATCGTTGCTGTCGACATCGATGTCTATCGCCGTAGCCCCTGCATCAAATCCGTTCCACACATATTCTGCAATCGCATGTTTCGGATCTTTGGGTAGTCCGGCAGACTCGATACTCAGGTTGGTGATTTTTGTGTCTTTTTTCATGGTTTAATCGTTTCGGTGCGTTAAATTTAACGAATAAAATGAATTCTGGCTGCTTATCTCGTTTAATGCCGGAGAGAACCCATTATCCACAAGAATATGTAAAGTAAGGAACTTATGCTTATAAAAACACTAAAGCTTCTGTTTGATAGAGACTTAAAAAGACTTCGGGCGGAAATTGCCCTATATCAGGATGAGCGCAATATCTGGCGGGTGGAAAATCGTATTGCGAATTCCGCCGGAAATTTATGTCTGCATTTAATTGGTAACCTGCAGACGTATATCGGTGCCGAGATCGGAAAAACGGGTTATGTTCGAAATCGGGAACAGGAATTTTCGCTGAAGGATGTTCCGCGTGAGCAGCTTCTGAACAAAATAGACGACACGATCGCTGTCGTTGACAGCGCGCTGGATCAGCTAACAGATGATGTCTTGGCGGATGTTTATCCGTTATTGGTGTTCGAAGAGAAAACAACAACAGGCTATTTATTAGTTCATTTAACTACCCATCTGACTTACCATTTAGGGCAGATCAATTACCACCGTCGGTTGCTGGACATCATCTGAAGTCGGCAGCGTGATAGGCTGTGGGAGTCGGCAGTGGCGTAAAATTATTGGCATGAGAAGAATTTTGACATTGATCGCTTGCTGTGGCATTTTAAATGCACAGGCGCAGCAAGACAGCATAACGGTGGTGATCGCGCCGGAATACGACCAGGTTAGTATGGTTCACCGGTTTTGGCTGGGCGATAGTTACCGCAGGTTGTACAATACGCCTGTCCGTATGCGGATCATGGATCTGCAAAGTGAGCAAGGTGGACTCCGGGTAATCAAGCTGGGGGGAGGCATGCAGACACAGTCCCTTCGGATGGCTGATCCTACAGGAAGGGAATGGGTGCTCAGGTCTATTCAGAAATATCCCGAACGAAGCTTGCCCGAAAGCCTCAGGAAAACATTTGCAAAGGACATCGTCCAAGATCAGATTTCTATCGCACATCCTTTTGGAGCGCTGACGGTTCCGGTATTCAATAGGGCACTGGGGATACCCCATGTAGCTCCGGAGCTTGTTTATGTGGGGGACGATGCCGCGTTTGGTGAATACCGGGACGTTTTTAAGAACAGAGCCTATATGTTTGAAGCACGGACCCCTTTTGAAGATCAGAAAACCGATAACACCGCAAAAGTAATCCGAAAAACATTAGCGGACAATGATACACAGACTGACCAGCTATTAACGTTACGGGCGCGGTTGCTTGATTTTGTACTGGGGGATTGGGATCGGCATGAAGATAATTGGCGATGGGATCCGGAGAAGGAAAAAGGCAAAAGGATCTATACACCTGTTCCACGGGACCGTGACAAGGTATATTATAAAACTTCAGGCGTCTTTCCTGTATTACTTTCTTACCAATGGCTGAAAGCTCACTTGCAGCCCTTCGGACCGCATATCCGGAACATAGCTCATTGGAATTTTAATGCGCGTCATTTTGACCGCTTTTTTTTGAATCATCTCAGTGAGGGGGACTGGAAAGAGCAAATCAGGCTGGTACAGCAAAGTCTTTCAGATACATTGATTCATCAGGCTATGCTGGCGATGCCGGACACCATTGTCAAACTGAGTGCTGCGCAACTGGAAAAAAACATCCGCTCGCGCAGGGATGATCTTATGCAGAGCGGCATCACCTATTACCGTGCATTGGCCCAGGTCGTTGATCTGCCCTTGTCCGCAAAATCAGAATTTATCGATATCGATTATCAGCACGATGGCTCGGTTAAGGTAGATATCCGTAACAAGAAAAAGGATGGTACAGTAGGCCGGAGGCTTATACAACGTACATTCCGGCCCGAAGAAACCAAGGAGATCAGGGTTTATGGAATAGGGGGGGAGGATGAATATAAGCTGCATGGATCAGGACGTTCACCTATTCGGCTAAGACTAATCGGAGGGCAGGACAAGGACCGTTATCGTGTCGGTGAAAAATTTGATAACGGTCGGCAGGTATATATTTATGATTCGAAGGACCAAAGACCGGAATTAGGTCAAGTGGCCAATTCGCTCAGGCTCAAGTTGAGCAACGATAGTACTGTGCATCAATTTGAATATAATGGTTTTGCCTATGACCGCAAAGGCGTCGTTTTTAACATCGACTATGGAGTGGATCGGGGACTGATTTTTGGCTTAGGATATCTGATCGAAAATCAGGGGTTTAGAAAGAAACCGTATGCCTATAGGCATCAGATAATGGGAAGTTATCTGACCGGCCGGGAGTCGTTCATGTTTGATTATAAGGGCAATTATAAAGATCTCATCGGAGGACAGGATCTTTCTGTTCATCTTTCATCGCTCGGCCCCAAAAACCTCAGTAACTTTTTTGGCTATGGAAACAGCACGGTCTTTGAAAAATCGGAAGCAAGAGGTATTTCCTACTATCGCAATAGATTTGATATTGTACAGGCTGACATTCTTTTGGAGAAATTTCTGAAGCCAGAGTTAAAATTGTTCTACGGTTGGTCTTCCGGGTACTATCATAGCAAGGCAATTAATAACGTCGGTCGTTTTTTTGAGGAATTTAATGCGAAATACCCTGCTGAGTCTATCTATGGGAGCAATTTTTTTACAGGCGTCGCTGCTGGCATGGATTACGACACACGGGATCAGACCTCCGCGCCAAAATCAGGCGTGCATATTCATTCACGTCTGGTCTGGAATACCGAACTGGGGGGCGAACAGCGGGGTTATACCAAACTACAGCACAGTATGGCTGTGTATAAAACTGTTGTGAGCGACTATCTTACCTTTGCCAACAGGCTGGGACTGGATGCGGTGTGGGGGAATCCCTATTTTTATCAGCATGCACAGATTGGCGGGGAAATGAGCCTTCGGGGGTACAACTCAAGACGTTTTACAGGAAAGACGGCTCTTTATAATAATTTTGACGTGCGCCTGAAGCTATTCAGTTATTCCTCCTATCTTGTTCCGGGTACGGTAGGAGCGATCGGTTTTTACGATATAGGCCGTGTCTGGATGACCGGCGATCGTTCGGACACCTGGCATATGGGCTATGGAGGAGGGGTCTATTTTATGCCCGGTGATCTATTGATGATTCAGGGTGTGCTCGGGTTTAGCAGGGAAGCGACTTTACCCTATATTCGGGTTGGGCTTTCCTTCTAACTAATAACTGGCCTGCAGCCTGTTGTTGTGGAACAGTCATACTAAAAAATATTGAATGAATAGGCATATGGAATCGGAAGCTAAAAAAAAATTGAACAAATATCTGACAAGCCAGGAACAACGAAACAGCCGTGTCGAACTTTCCATCCTGCACCACTATAAACAATATGCGAAGACTTATGCTGAGATTCACAACGGAATAGCGGTGCTCAGTGACCTTACCGCGAACTGGAGCTACACCTTTATGGGCCAAATCGCACAGCGTTTGCATCTTTCAGAAGCGGAAAGAAAGCTGGAAATCAATAGTATCTGGGAAGATTTTCTGCTAGAACGCGTACACCCCGAGGATCTTGCTGTCAAACATGCGCTCGAACTGCAGTTTCTGGATCTGCTGAAAAGAGTTCCCTTGAAAGAGCGGTTTAATTATCGGGCGAATACCGTATTACGGATCGGCGGAAAGGGGGGGCAAACGTTAGCCATGTCACATCAGATCGTATATCTGAATGCTCCCGGTGCGGTATTTCCGCAGTTAGCACTGTGTTGTTATACTTTGCTTCCGGATACCGAAATCGCAGAAAATAACGGTAGCTATATTTTTAATCAGTTGACAGGTATGCGTTATCCCCTGAATGAGCAGGGGCTGAAAGAAACGATCAGTAACCGGGAAAAACAGATACTGAACTGCATAAAGGAGGGGATGATCAGTAAAGATATTGCCGCGAAACTGGATCTCAGTATCCATACGGTCAACCGGCATCGGCAAAATATTCTTCAGAAATTACAGGTGCGCAATTCGCATGAGGCAGTGCAGGTATTTAGCAGGATGTCGTCACGATAAGGTATCTTATGCTATCTGCCAGTTGAAATTCGGGCAGATAGCATAAGATACTCAGTCGGCGCTGTTTTCCTTCAACCACTTTGTGCGGCGTTGGTCGGGGAGATGTTTTATGCTGAAATGTTCAAATGTGGCCTGAAAACCATTGCCATCCGGCGAAGCCGCCATGACCCCTACCCGCACTGGGTGGTTGTCCTGTAACCAGGCATTCCGCATCATTGTGTACTTCTTGTCGTCAAAAGAATAAAAAAACTCGACGGCGTCCAGTCTGCGCACTGCTTTGATCCAAATATAAGGGATTTCTTTCTCGATCGGAATGATGCTCCAGTCGCTTGTCCGGTGGGTGACCACTGTGCTTAGATTGTACTTCCCATCAACATACTCAATTCCTGCTTTAATATAGTTCTCATGGTCGATGCGAAGCATGATGCCAGCTTGGTCGAATCGGTTTTGATATTTTGCTGTAATCTTAGCCTTTACTTCAAATTCGCCACCACGTTCGGTGTATAGAAATGGAGCGTCATCTACGGTGAAGCCATAGTGTGACAGGCGCCAGTAATCACTTTTGGGAGTGACCTGCATGGAGAGCGTGTTTGCAGTCACGTTCCATTCGGCAGGTTCATTATACCAGGTCATTTTATCAAGCTGTTGAGCCATTGCAGGAGCAGCCGTTACCTGGAGCAATACTGCGGCAAAAAAGATCTTTATGTTTTTCATGCGAATATTATGTAAGCAGAAGCGCTGTACTTCCGATACAAAGATATCCCGTAAGAAGCGAGATTTTCAATACTGATAAATAACCATTATCGTGAGCATCACAAACAATTGTAATTTATTTGCAATTTAATTGCATTTAATATTATTGCTACATAGTTGCAATAATAAAAAATGATATCTTCGTACTATTATTACGTCAGGGGTTGGCGTACGCTACGTTACGGAGCGGAAATAAAACGCCATTAAAAGGTATTTGTATGGAATTTTGGGAACGTCATTTTATAGAAAAAGGTGAGATGTGGGGGGGAAGCCCTGCCCGCTCTGCCATTATTGCGAAAGATTTCTTTTATAAAAAAAATATAAAGGACATTTTGATTCCCGGATTTGGTTATGGTAGAAATGCCGCTGTTTTTCTGGACAAAGGCATACAGGTGACTGGTATCGAAATATCGCCCACAGCAATTGCACTGGCTCGAAAGCATTTTGGAGATGAAACGACAATTTATCAAGGGTCGGTCACAGCGATGCCGTTTGACAATAAGCAATATGACGGAATCTTTTGCCATGCATTGATTCACTTGCTTGACAGGGATGAAAGGGCGAAGTTTATCCAAGATTGTTTTGGGCAACTGGCCGATGGGGGGTATATGATTTTCTCGGCAGTGTCAAAGGCAGCAGCTATTTACGGGCAGGGGGTACAGCTAAGTGTGGATCGATTCTCATTATTTGATGGCGTTAGCATGTTCTTCTATGATGAAAATTCCATCCGGACAGAGTTTGGTGCCTATGGATTGATGGACATCAGTGAAGTCGAGGAGAATTTTCCATTCCACCTGATCAGCTGCAAAAAATAAAAACGAATATACAAGTATAGTAAGATGAAAGACGATAAAGAATTCGACGTGATTATTATTGGTGGCAGTTATGCAGGTCTTTCTGCGGCCATGGCATTGGGACGTTCCTTGCGGCGCGTATTAGTATTGGACAGCGGCGCGCCCTGCAACCGACAGACGCCTCATTCCCATAATTTTATAACACAAGACGGTGAAAAGCCAGCAGTTATAGCGAACAAGGCGAAGGAACAGGTCAAGCGTTATGCTACTGTGACATTACAGAAGGGATTGGCCGTGGGTGGAAGAAAAACTCTGGCGGGTTTTGAGATACAGACAGAAAATGGCGAACTGTTTAGCGGCCGCAAACTTATTTTCGCTAGCGGTATCGAGGATATCATGCCCAGTATCCAAGGATTTGCGGCTTGCTGGGGCATTTCGGTGATTCACTGTCCTTACTGTCATGGCTACGAGTTCAGGGGCAGGAAAACCGCAATTATTGCCAATGGCGAGAGAGCCATGCACCTCGCCTCTCTCGTTCATAATCTAACGAAAGAGTTGACGATACTGACTACAGGAGAAACGAGTTTTAATGCAGAACAGCTCGAAAAGCTGCGAACAAAAGGCATCACCCTTCTGGAAAAAGAGATCAGCAAAATCCAGCACAAGAGTGGCTGGGTGCAACAGGTGGTTTTTAAAGATGGCGAGTCACAGGCTTTTGATGCGGTGTATGCTGCAGTCTCTTTCAGACAGCATTCAGCTATGCCAGCCACGTTGGGCTGCGAGATGACTGAAATGGGGCACATCGTCGTTGACAATTTTCAAAAGACAACCGTGAAGGGCATCTTTGCCTGTGGTGATAATTCCAGTATGATGCGGTCGGTGGCCAATGCGGTGGCAACAGGCAATGTTGCCGGAGCGATGGCCAATAAGGAGCTGGTAGACGAAATCTTCTAGATCAAATAGCCCATAAACCGATTTTTATGGGGACTGGATCTGGTGAGGGCAGCGGGTGGGCTACCATTATTTTACCTGTCGAACTGCCGCTGTCCGTGCAGCCGTGTCCCGTCCCCACGCCGCTAGGGACTGCAGTAGCGGGATCAATGTTTTCCCAAATTCTGTCAGCTCATAATCTACTTTCAAAGGAGCTTTATCTGTGTGAACCGTCCGTTTGACCAAACCATCGGCCTCCAGTTCCTTCAGCTGCAGACTTAATGTGCGTTCCGTGATTAAACGGCATTCCTTCCTCAATTCATTATAACGTTTTTTTTCGATTAAATGAATTAGAATTACTGCTTTCCATTTTCCGCCTATATATTTCATTGTCAGGCTCGTACTGCAGGGATATTGTTTGTTGTCTATCAAATACATCTGTTACTATCAAAATTGACCGTTATTGCAAATATAGTGCACTATATTTAAGTTTGCAACTATAAAAAATATAGTTAATTAACAAAGTAGGTTATGACATTTTTAGAAACAGCACAACAGCGTTACACAACAAAGAAGTATAATTCAGCAGAAAGGATCTCAGGACAACAGATTGCCGAACTGAAGGAGATACTGCGATTGAGTCCGTCTTCCATCAATAGTCAGCCATGGAAATTTTTCTTTATTTCGGAAGGTGAAACGAAACAGAAACTTGCAGCTGCATCGTATTGGAATGCGCAGAAAATTAATG
This sequence comes from Sphingobacterium thalpophilum, assembly GCF_901482695.1. Classification (NCBI taxonomy): domain Bacteria; kingdom Pseudomonadati; phylum Bacteroidota; class Sphingobacteriia; order Sphingobacteriales; family Sphingobacteriaceae; genus Sphingobacterium; species Sphingobacterium thalpophilum. Next base: position 5,528,550 of record NZ_LR590484.1, on the reverse strand, counting down.
AAGCCAGTCATCTCGTGGTATTTAGCGCTCTCGAAAATGTACAACGCTTTGAAGAACAGATCGCCAGTACACTGCCCGAAGGCTCTATACATTACTACCATCAGTTTCTAAAATCTCAGGGTGATGCACATGTAAAGTCCTGGATGAAACAGCAGGTGTATCTTTCTTTAGGTTTTTTTCTTGCCGCGTGTGCCGCGAATAAAATCGATGCAACGCCTATGGAGGGGATTGAGAATACTGTATATGACGAGATTTTGGGGCTTCAAGATTATAAAACGATGTTTGCTGTAGCCATAGGTTACCGGCATGCAGCGGACACAAACCAGCCTGCGATCACCGCCAAATCACGTTTGAAAATGGAAGAGGTCATCCAGACATTGTAACGCTTCAAAAAGCTGGGAGTGAAAATATCCCAGCTTTTGAGCAGATAAGGCGACACTTCAGCTACATATAAGCGATGAGGTAGAGCACACCCATCGTCGCGGGTAGAATTAAAAATAATGTGCCCTTTCGATGATAAAATAAGATAAAGTGAGCGACAACATAGTTATAATGAGTATGTTGGGATGATTTTTGTTGCTCATAATATCATGAGGCAGGAATTGGCAGAAAAGATAAAATTGTATAGTAAACGGTACGGATTGTTTATGCACCCCGAGTATATTAGTTTTGCCCGGGATACAACAAGACTGCTGCTTCGCAACGAGTGTCTTCGTGTAGGCGATATTAAAATCTATCAGGATTATATCGCTTCCCACTATCCTGAAGACTTGCCTTGGGAAATGAAACAATATCAGGAGGCGTCCAAGGCGCTGGAAAGGATGGATAGAATGAAGGCGATCTCTTGGGTGGCCACCCATCAAGTCAGTCTTTTTGAATCGGACATCTTTATCGACGATGAAGATGCCATCTTGCGGCCGATTCAGTCGAAGGATGGCGATTTGTTGCGTTACAATTTCAATACACTGGAAGAGCTGATTTACAATCATCAGTTGCCCGAAGAACTTTTTCGTAAAAATCGGTCGTATTTTTGGATTGATACCCGCGTGGAGTTCCGGTAGATAGGTTATCACACGCTGCTGTATCCAATTGGGGCCGAGTGAGGCATAACAGTGCCAGAACGACGGGAAAACCAAAGCCCTTAGCGTGGATCAAGGACTTTGAAAAAAAATATTTTTTTTATAATTTCTTGATTTTCAGATTTCTGAAGGAGACTCCGCGCGACCAGTCCTGAAGGGCCAGCTTACCATTTACATGCTGACCAAATTCCGGATAATCTTTAAAGGTGCTGTGTTTGACCAGATCTTTCCACTTTGCTGAAGTGAAATCCATTTCGGCGGTAACCTTTCCATTGAGATAAAAGGTGATTTTGCCGTTCTTTTGGATGATACTCGATTGGTTCCAGTCGTTTCCGGCCTTTGTATTGACAAAGTTTTGCTGCGGTAAAAACATGTACAGGCAGCCAGCGCGTTTTAGCGGTTTATCAAAGTCGGGGTGTGAATCAGCCAAGAGCTGGTACTCCGGCCCTGAATGATAAGTAGCATTGATATCCGGCCGCTCCTGAACATTGACGAAAACGCCACTATTACCTTCCTTTTCCAGCTTCCATTCAAATTTAAATTCATAATTTTTGTACTCCGCGTCAGAAACGAGGTCATATTTCTGGCTTTCACTACCGGGATCGCAATATATTGTACCATTTTTGACCACCCAGGCATTTGGTGCTTTTTTCTCATTATTGTATGTATGCCAATGATTAAGTGTGGAACCATCAAATAGTAGCTCCCATCCTTCATTCTTTTCTTCGTTTGTCAGGGTGTTGGGAGTACTCGTATCATTTTTGCAGGAGTAAAACAGACAGCCCAGACAAGCTGCAAGCAGAACTTTTTTGAACAGGTTTAAGTTTGTCATTGTATATAGTTGTTTTTTATCATTAACTCTTCTACAGATATTTACGAAAATAATGGTTAAAGTTTGTTTTTCCCAGATAATTGCGGTACATGGTATATTTGTTACATTCCTGATTTTACCCTTTAACTGTCATTTTCCTGACCATACTGCCAAAGGGGGTAAAAAGCCCGGCATTGATTTACTCTAATCCGTTTAGGGAATATCTTTTTGTTCCGTTATTTATCATTTTGATAAAGTCGCATATCATTTTGATAGGACTTTGTTTTCTTCGTTTTAATTGATATGTTTTTAAGTGGTTGATATTTATGGATTTGATGCGTTTGTCAAAATAATGGAATACTGTTTGGCATACAAGAATCAAACAGCGTAATAACATGAGCAGGGGGAAAAGAATATATTTCAGACGGCGGGGAATACTGTACAACAGGTTCCTCGTAATTGGTAAAGACAAATTACTTATAGAATGAAAAAGTTAAACCGTTACCGCGCTGGTATGTATCTGGTTTTCCATTACCGGGAGATTCGTTTAGAGCTTAATCAGCTGATCCGTCAACACAATTTTGCAGGGGCCCTACAGGCAATCATCAATTATCTCAGGTCGTTGACTGCCGACCATCGGGTAGATGAATTGTGCCGCCATATTTACTTCGTAGGTACCTTATATCGCAGAGGCAATCATTATGTCAGATATATCATAGAGAATCTGTTTGTTCGTTCTCTGGCCGGAATGAGACGAATCTGTTCCCCACACGAATGGACGCTGGTTGAAAACCGTCTCCCGCTATCTTTTTTGGAAATCCAGTGGAAACAGCAACACCTATTTATCTAAATTGATATATGACGCTTTATTTTAGTCGTGCTCTTTTTTGGGATCTGGCTGTTATGTCATCCTGAGAGCGAAACAGCGCTACAGCAAGCTCTGCGCTGTAGCGGTACTGTTGTGAGCCGGATCGTCCTAGTTGTTGACCAGGGCCATGGCACCTTCACTATAGCGTGCCCCGATGTTGGGATACTTTTGGAGGATAGCGTCGATGGCTGCCAGATCCGTATTTGATAGTTGTAGCTCTATAGCTCCGACATTCTCTTCCAGGTACTTTCGTTTCTTTGTCCCCGGAATCGGAATGATATCATCTCCCTGAGCCAATACCCAAGCCAGAGCGAGTTGTATAGGTGAGCACCGCTTGTCTTTAGCCAGTAGAGCAAACTCCGAAACTAGCTGTGCATTGTTGACCGCATGCTCTCCTTGATTGCGAGGCAATGTCCGTCTAAAATCGTCGGCCGCGAGGCTGTGCAGATCCAGTGCATTGGAAAATAGACCTCTGGCTAGCGGAGAGTAAGGGACCAGGCTAATACCTAAGTGACGTACTGTTTGTAATATTTCTTTTTCTACATCGCGGGTGAGCAGCGAATACTCGCTCTGGAGCGCTGCAATGGGATGTACGGCGTTTGCTTTGATGATGGACTCTGGCGATGCTTCGCTTAATCCCAGGTATCTCACTTTACCTTCTTTAACCAATTCAGCCATGGCGCCTACCGTATCTTCGACTGGGATATTGGGATCAATGCGGTGCGCATAATATAAATCAATAGTGTCCACACGAAGACGGCGTAGACTATTTTCCACAGCTATTTTTATCCAGGTGGGTGAGCCGTCAAAATAGGTGTTCGCGGTACCGCTAGGCCCGGCTTTTCCATCTTTAAAACGGAAACCAAATTTGGTCGCAATAAATACTTTATCCCGATTAGGAACCAGCACTTTTGCTATGAGCTCTTCATTGGCGCCGTTACCATACATATCTGCAGTATCCCAAAAATTCACACCCAGATCCAGCGCACGCTCCAATGTGGCAATACTTTCCTTTTCGTCGCTGGGACCATATGCAAAACTCATGCCCATACAGCCTAAGCCTATGGCCGATAACTTTTCGTTTGTTGTTCCAAGATTTCTATATTTCATGACTATTCTCTTTGTTCCATACAAAAGTAGTCACGGCTCTGCGGGATTGAATTAAGACAATCAAACAGATTCTTACACTTTTCAAACAGTATTGGTCCGTAGCTGGTTGGGCGATATTCCCGTATGCTTTTTAAAGAAACTAGTGAAATAGGATGGGTATTCAAAACCTAGGCTGTAAGCAATATCGGCGATGTTCCAGTGGGTGTGTAAGAGCAATGACTTGGCTTCTTGTGCGACACGGTGAGCGATATGCGCGCTGGTTGTTTTGCCTGTGGTCTCTTTAACCGCACGGTTGAGGTGATTGATATGTACCGAAAGAGCATGGGCATAGTCAGCCGGACTTTTCAGCTGTAGGCCGGGGGTGGTCGTGTTTACCGGAAATTGGCGTTCCAGCAATTCTAGAAAAAGACTGGATACACGAGAGGACGCATTGGTATAAGTACCATACTCCTGAGCAGGACTTGACTTCATCGCTTCGTGGATCAATAAATGGAGATAGCTGCGTAATACATCATCCTTATGCACGTAGGATGAGCTGACCTCCACCATCATTTTTTTGAAAATTGTCGAAATTTCTACCAGCTGTTCCCTATCTGGGAAATAAACTGGATTGCTCCCAATTTTAAAGAGAGGAGAGTCTTTTAGGCTTTCGATGCGCTCACTATGCTGGATGAACTCTTCGGTAAATACACAGTACCATCCCGATTGCTCTGAAGATTCAGGCTCCCAGGAGTAGGGTACCACCGGGTTGGCAAATAACATTGCCGGCCGGTCTATCTGTATCCATTTATCGGCATAGTACAGCTTTCCTTTCCCAATAATCAGTGAGGTCTTATAAAAATCACGGCGATTGTAGGGAGACGCCACTGTACAGGCGGCCCGGCTAAAGACGTTAAAGTGTCCAAAGCCCATATTGTTTAGAGCGGGGTCGACCTCTACCATTTCCGGATGCCTTTTATAAAAATCGATGACGCTTTCCGCTGATTTCATGATACTAAATTATTAAAAATCATCTACATTCTGGGCTTGTATCCGGATCAAATTACATTGAGAGAGCAAGAGTGTATTGATTTACTCGTATTTTTGCTTGACTTTACAGGTTGTACTTTTGGAAAGACGGCCACAATGACAGTAAATATGATTAAAATATTCCATTATCAACAATGTAGCAAGAGTTGTGCAGCGTTGGATTTTTTGCAAAAAAATGCGCAGGAGATGCAGGTACAGGAATATCTGCACGACACTCCCAGCAAAGCTGAACTAAAGGAAATTCTGGCTATGCTTGGTATGAAGCCCTTGGAATTGATCCGAAAAAACGAATCCCTATTCCGTGAACGATTCCAGCACCTTCAGCTGACCGACGATGAGTGGATCGAGGTGATGGTAAACAACCCCGTATTGATCGAAAGGCCCATTGTCATAAAAGATGACAAAGCCGTGATAGGACGCCCATTGGAAAAGGTAGTCGAGCTTCTACGAGATTGGTAATGGTACAATATTTGTTTGACCAAGAACATGAAACATGTGCTGAATACATTTGTGGCATTGTTTGATTTAATCAGACTGTTTTCTTAAACGTGAAGTGGCTTCATTATAGTGCAAAGGCCTGGACACTTAGCCTGCTTTTGGCTATTGTGGCAATAATCAGTTGAGTTTTCTTTTCAAATATAGAGCCGGATCCAGCAAATATGGGCGGCTATCACACCAATATATATCCGGTTGCCGGCAAGCAAACAATTATTTTCAGATTTACAGTATAAATGGGAACCATGGTGCCTACTGTACAAGGCATGGACCAGGATTGTGTAAACAAGAAATTAATCGTTAACATGATGTTTAAATTTTTTAGAGAACTATGGAGTAGTGCCAGAAAAGGGCTGGATGAAGCAAAAGAAGAGATGGCGCATAATGCTGTACTGGCAGCCCACGATAGTGCGAAAATAGTTGATCAGAAGCTATTAAAAACGGTTCCGTATGCTGAGCAGTTTGGTACAGCATTAGGGGCTCCATTCAGGACTATTGTCTTCGGTGACTGGTTTACGGTATTTGGGAGTAAAAATGACGATGGCACATATCCTGTGCATCTCTATCAGTTTGGAGACTATCCTAAACAGCCAGAATATCAAAGTGAATTTTTGAAGTTATTGAAAAGGGATTTTGGAATAGAGGATGCCGGAAGCTGCCTTGCGGTTTTAGCCTTTTATTTTAACTTGCTGGATATACCTGCGTCTGGCACCGCACTGAAAAGCGCAAGCGAGCAAATCAGTCCTGCCATGTGGGATATTCGTAAGCCCGGAGCGGATGCATTGGCCATTGCTGTTGCCAGCCATCTGATCACAGCTGCAACTGACGCTGGACTTCTTTCGAAATCAGCGGCATTAACGATGTTGGAGAAGCTGTCAGATTGTGCAGGATTGCGCTTTAATAGCTGGGAAACATACTCCCAGTGTTTTCTGGAAGGTGAAAATAATGTGGGCCTGAATAACAAAATCGGAAGGTCTTATCTTAAAAGATATATTGGTTATTTAAGGGGCAAAGTTGGCAGCCCATGGAATAACGTTCGGTGGATTGAGCGCCCCATGTCGGGGTATAGGTAGCGTCCACCAGCAGGATATCCCGCTGTGATGTCTTCGTGGAAAGCAGACGAAATTGTACTCTCTAAAGAGGGTAATAGGCAGGTACCTATATTTTCTCTCGAAGTGGGCAGTCAGGCATTCTGGGTCGGAAGCATCAATAGGAATCAGCCTGTGTACAGTAGTAAAAACTGCTTTTGATCCCGATTGTTCTAAAAAATAAACAGCTATGCATAAATTCCTGTCAATTATCGGGCTCATGACGCTATGCAGTGTTCAGAACGCCTGTCGGCCAACTGCGGATCGCAGAGGCACGCCTGAAGGTACTGGCTCACAAAACGGAGCAGAGAAAATTTATTTTGATAACGGGCAGCTTGTCAAACAGATGAAGTTTAGTTCGGGACATACAGATACCCTCTATATCAACGTGCATGCCGCAGATTCTGTCCGTATCACAATCAAGACAGCATCTGATACAGCCAATATCCGAATCAGTCAGCTCTTTTGTCCCGATGGGTCAGCAGACGGCCCATATGGACGGGAACTCAAGTATCGGTTCAGAGATAGCGGTAGGTATTATATGACCGTCAACGAAAATAAAATGATCGGAAATACATACACTGGATCGTACACAGCGGAAATTGCAGTGATCAATCCCTGAATAGCCAATCCTATGTATTAGCGTACGCGATATTCCCAATGTAAGCAGGTCTATTGGGGATAAAATGGGTGGCTAATTTGTAGGTGATCAGATAAATCCATAGCTACGTTCATGCCTCCGCATGAACGTAGCTATGGATTAGGCTGCAGAAATGCTATTCCACATTTCCTTTATATTTTACTTCGCCATTAACATACAGATCAGCCTTGTTGGCATCATATTTATAGCTGTCTTTTTGGTAGATATTGTTGTCCGTTTTATCCATAATAATGGTATTCTTTGTATTATCGGGCAAGAAAAGCTCCACTTTGGATTGGTCATCATTAGCAACAACAAATGCACTGATGACCGCTTCCCCTTCTTTCATGTCCACAGGATTCAGCCGGAGCCCTACATTAAAGACCTGAATACAGCCCTGTTTGATTTGACTCCATGTCTGACCTGCGCCGACAAGACATCCATGCTCGTCCTTATCGCCGCCTATGCTGTGGGCATCCTCATTGGCTACGCTGTCCGTGTGATCGGAGGAACCTGATTTTTCTGCATTGTTACAAGCTGAGGTAAGAATCATCAGACTCAATGCCACTAGTGCTAATTTTTTCATTCGAAACGGTTTTTTATATGTTTTCTCAACACGTGCAATAAATATACCATACTTATGCTCCCGTAAATACTCGGCTCTGCATGTCGATAGGCGCACGGCATAGATCCTGATTTACGAGACTCAAGCTATTGCTATACTTGCCGGACGAAAATATTGTCATAGGGCAAGTGTTTTCAGCCTGCAGTTTTTTAATATTGTCCGTGAGTTTTTACCATCGCTCGTCGAGATAACCGCATTGCTGAGGTAAATACCTACTGAATATCATGGGATTATGGAGGAGGTAAATCTAAGTACTAAAAAACTTGTTTCGGTCGTTTTGGTGGAGCGGCCTATCGAGGAGGTTTGGGGGCACTGGGGTAAGCCCGAGTCTATCAGGCAATGGAACATTCCCTTTGATGACTGGCATTGTCCGCTGGTCATCAACGACCTTACGGAAGGCGGACTCTTCGATTTCAGAATGGAGCAACGGAATAATCACGAGGGCTTTAATTATCGGGGAATATATCATCGTATTATACCATTGGAATGTATCGAAAGTACAGGCAATGGCAGAAATTGCATTGTTGAGTTTCAGGCCATTGACGACAATACAATCGTACGAGAGACATTTGAGCCGGATACGATGGTGCCTTTTGATTTGCAACAAGCCTTTACTGATGCCGTCCTCATGAATTTTAAAAAATTTGTCGAAAAAACACAGCTATCTTTGGGAGCTGATCAATATTAGAACAAAAGTTATGCATGCATTACAGCCGAAGATGGGCTACGCGCCCATAAATGGAATAAAACTTTACTATGAGATATATGGAAATGGCAGGCCATTGGTACTTATCCATGGAGGTGGCTCTTCTGGTTTTTCTGATTTTGAGGAAACTGTAAGACGCTTGCAGGATCGCTATCAGCTGATTTTACCGGACATGCAAAATCATGGGAGATCAGCCCATAGAACAGTACCAGAAACATTCGAGCAGGACGTCATGGATATAATAAGTCTATTGGACCATTTGTCTATCGGGAAAGCTTCAATTTTTGGTTTCAGCAACGGAGCGACCACGGCATTGAAATTAGCTGCTCTGTTTCCGGACAAAGTCGATAAGCTGATTGCGGCTTCAGGCAATACTAAACGGGACGGACTGATAGATGGCTTCTTTGAGAGCATGGAATCGTCTACCATAGATGCTGTGCCTCAATTTTTGAAGGATAACTTTTTAAAGCTTAATCCAGATCCTGATAAATTTAAAAACATGTATGAAAAGGACAGCCAACGCATGATCCACTTTCAGGATTTTGAACAGGGGGTGCTGGCGGGAATACAGTGCCCGGTCTTTTTGTTGGGCGGGGACCAGGATGTGGTCAGAACGCAGCATCTGGCGTCAATGCATCAAGAGATTCCCAATTGCCGGTTGATGATCCTACCTGCCAATCACGGGAATTATATGATGCGGGACTTCTTTGGTAATGTGGATGAAGTACTGATTGATTTTACCCTGGGACAAATTAAGGCCTTTTTAGATACTGAATGAGCGTACTGTTTGTCCAGCAGATCGTTGATCCGGAGCTGTTGTCCACGGCTAAATGAAAGATTCCGTTTTTAACGGCCCATTCTACGTTCGAGGCTCCTGATACGTTGCTTATTTTTGCCATCGACACGCGAAGCTACCGCCCAAATAGCAGCAGGTAACCATCCCAGAATAGTAAGCTGAAGAATCAGGCAGATTATTCCGCTCAAGATTTTACCACGTAAAAAGAACGATAACCATGGTAGCAGTACGGCGATTAAGATCATATGTATTGATTTATCATGTCTATTGGTGGATTTACACGTTAGCCTTTCGCTTAGGCTCTATGTCATCTCCAATACAAAAGTTAAAAATAATCCGAAATAAAACAAATGTAGAAAGGTCTCATGCAGGGACGTTTAAGTCGATATTGGATTTCCAGGAACCAAAACGTTAAGAAAACTTAAAATTTTTGGTTTCTGTCCATCTTTGAGATTTCTAAAATAGGAGTGGCATCAATGTTGATGTTTCCCTGTCGAATATTTTTTTAGATGCAGTTTACAATTAGCATAAATGACGGAACACATGGAAAACAACAAAAGCATTATTGAGATTTTGGATGACAGCTATAAGGGATATCTGGCAGAGGAAGGCAAATGGCTCAATGAAGGATTTAAAAACATTTTCGTGGATGGTGAACCCAGCAGGGAAAACCTAAAAACCCCCATTTATCTCATGTTGCCAGAGGATATTCGCGAACATGTTGATAAGTTATTGGGTGTTTAATATTGAAGTCTGCCAATAGAATCTTCCGAATGTACTGTCTGGCATAATATATTAGGTGGATCGTATTGGCAGGCTTATCTGTGAATCCCAAGACTCGAAGACAGTTATTTTCCAACTATTTATCTTTTCTTGATTATTTTATAATAATTTATTCGCTGGACTACTTCATATCTTTAATCTGGATGATTAAGGGGAATGACTTGGAACTTACTTTTGTCCGTATAATCAAAAAGTAAGACAATGAAATACGAAATTAAAAAAGCAAGTCTTGACGATTTGGACGCGACAGCCGAACTATTTGATCTTTACCGGATTTTTTACCGCCAGGAACCGGATTTTGAAAAGGGTAAAGCCTTTTTAAAAGAAAGGTTTTTAAGGGATGAATCGCACGTTTTTCTGCTGTTTGTGGATGGTAAAGCAGTAGGGTTTGTACAGCTTTATAAATTATTCCATTACACCAGACTCAAATTACAGTGGCTGTTGAGCGATTTATTTGTGCATGCTGATTATCGGGGGAGAGGCCTTTCAGTCGCGCTTATTGACCGTAGCAAACAATGGTGTGCTGAAACAGGAGCATGCGGTCTTATGCTTGAAACCGAGAAAACAAATGATATTGGGAACAACCTGTACCCGCGTTGTGGCTTTGAATACGACAACATACATAATTATTATCATTGGTGGAACTCGTAAGGCGGAGAATTTGGGGTTAAGATCCTTAATGTCCGGGAGGGTAATCTTTGATTCAGTCCTGGACATTTTTTATTCCAACACATAAGAAATCGTTAAAACGGCCCCATCACGTTTAATAAACACAAACTCCACGGATTGTAAATATTCCTATGGGTTTCTGGCAGCCAGCACAATATTGCATTTAATCTACAATTTGCCTAAGTTTGAAAAACTTTGGTCTTGCTACTAAGATCGAAAATGCAATGGCTATAAATACACATGAAATTAATTGACGCTACCTGTAAAAATATATTTGCCCTGTTATCAGGTTTTACCTTATTTATTTCTTGCCAATCTGAAGGACCAAAAATCATTGCATTGGAGCAGTTGGACAAGACGTTCAATGTTTCAGCATTTTATATCCCTAAGGTAAAAAAAACAGCGGAGATACTCGCCTTAGATGTCAAGAGCCTGGATAAAAGCGAGCTGAAAGAAGTATTTGAGACAGCGACATTCAAAAAGGATACACTGGCGTTTTTTGATACGCAAGGAAGTCTGCCCACCGCTTATTATTTAGAGTCGACGTCGAACTGGGAGACCAGAAATCGTAAACCGCACAAATATTTTGGTTACAGGTATACTACGGTATCATATCATGAAGATAAAGATACTTTAGCTGTACTTAATGGTGTTGCTTTTCCGGCAGTCAGCATGGCGGAGAGCGAGGATGGCCAAATTGCTTATTTACATGCTACAAAGTCTTCAAAGAATCAGACGGATTACGCAAAAATCCGTAGCTTTCTTCAAGAGCAATACAAGCCATTGCCGGTGACCGCAGATGTTAGTACCGGTATAAGTGGCTGGGAAAGCGAAGATTTTTATTATTTTCTGTCAAAAAAAGAGCGGAAAGAGGAGCAGATATTCTCTTTTGGTGAGGAAGCCGGGGAGGAGAATACCAGTGTAAATATTTCTGATATCCTTCTCGAGATTTACAGTAAAACATATATACAGCGCATGCGTGAAGAAAAAGCCTATCTGCGGGATTACATACCGGTGGTTCATTAGCAACTTATACAGCGTTCTGATGGTTTGTTTCATGCTTTGCTGAGCTCTGTTCTCTTGTTTGAATTTGTTATCTTAGCTGCTTGAGATATCAGGTTCGGTCAAACAAATTTTTATGACAAATTCGTCTGTTTCAACCCCTGTTTTTAAAGACAGCAAACCACACTATCCGGTATTGGATGGTCTCCGTGGAATCGCCGCAATCACCGTTGTGTGTTTTCATATCTTCGAAGCTTTTGCGAGCAGCCACTTGGATCAACGGATCAACCATGGCTACTTGGCGGTAGATTTTTTCTTTATACTTTCAGGCTTTGTTGTTGGTTATGCCTATGATGACCGATGGGACAGGATGACGACTAAGGATTTTATCCAGCGCAGACTTATACGTCTTCACCCTATGGTCATAGCGGGTGCGCTTATGGGTGCTGGGCTATTTTATTTCCAGGAATGTTCGGTATGGGACGTGACGCAGGTGACAGTTTCGTCACTTTTTATCGCTACGTTGTTGAATGCGCTGCTGCTTCCCGCACTTCCGGGTCAGGAAGTGCGGGGACTGGGGGAGATGTTTCCATTGAACGGCCCGAGCTGGTCCTTGCTTTTTGAATATATCGGCAATATCCTTTATGCTTTGGTTCTCCGGAGACTTTCCACAGGGCTACTCGGTGGTGTAGTCGCAATGGCCGCATGTGGATTGGCGATTTTCGCCGTATGGGGCCCATTAGGTGATATCTGTGCTGGCTTTTCACTGACATCAACTGAGTTTACCGCTGGATCGTTACGTTTTCTGTTTTCATTTTCTGCGGGCCTATTGTTGTCCCGAGTTTTTAAACCCTTCCGGTTTAAGGGCGCCTTCTGGACTTGTGGTCTTATTCTTGTCGCATTATTAGCCCTTCCGCGTATCGGTGGAGCCGAGAACCTTTGGATGAACGGGCTGTACGATACTTTCTGCTGTGTCATGGTATTTCCATTGCTCGTTGTGCTGGGTGCCAGCGGAACGGCCAGCGATAGGCTGACGAACTGGTTATGCAAATTTCTTGGTGATATTTCATACCCGCTGTATATGGTACATTATCCTTTTATTTATGTCTATTATGCGTGGGTAAAGAATGAACAGCTTACTTTTGAACAGTCTCTTCCGGGAGCTGCCGCTGTGGTATTTGGGAGTATTGTGCTGGCCTATGGCTGCTTGAGATATTATGATATTCCTGTACGAAAATATTTAACCCAGCGTTTCCTGACATACAAACGTAAATAACAATACTGGCTACTATCCATATGAAACTACCCTTTCAGCCTTACCAGCAGATCTGGAAAGATCAATTTGAAGGCATCAAAAAACAATTAAGCGATGTTCTACAACCACTGAAACCACGTATTGAACATATTGGCAGTACAGCTGTAGAAGGACTTTCCGCAAAACCGATCATTGATATACAGCTTGGTCTGCATAGTGAGGCTGATCTGAACCGTGTTCCCGAGCTGCTTCGCTTACCGCACGTGGTTTATTATCAGAAGTATAACAGAGATTGGCCGGGACGTCGCTTTTTTGTATTCCTGAAGCAGCCAGCCCTACAATTTGGTATTCCCAATGTGGTCGAGGTGGATGAGGAGATTCCGGAAATACTGCACGACCACGGTCTCCGGCTGGCACAGGTGCATGCATTTGTAAAAGGTACCGCAGATTGGGTTCGGCATATTGCCTTTCGTGATTATTTAAAAGCACATCCGGAAATACGGTCAGCTTATCAAAAGCTGAAAGAACAGCTAGTCCAGCAGGACTGGAAAGATGGAAATGATTATAATAAAGAAAAGGACCAGTTTCTAAAGACACAACAACAGCTTGCATTGGCCTGGTATGGCGATGAGCTGAACCGAAACGGGCGCATGGAGAAAGTGAAATGAATAAAAACCTTAAAGAAATCGCAAAAGAAATTGCAGGTACGAGAGTGCTGAACGATTTTATTGAATATGGAGGAGTCGCAGCGGCCATAGAAACCGTTGCGGGAAATATTTATACGGGTATCAGCATAGATACCGCCTGTTCTATGGGATTTTGTGCAGAGCATGCTGCAGTTGCCGAAATGCTAAAACATCATGAGTCTGTGATCAGGGCAATTGTAGCTGTCGACAGTGCTGGCAATCCTGTACCGCCATGTGGGCGTTGCAGGGAATTGATCAGCCAATTGTCCAGGCAAAACCTAGAGGCTGTGGTAGAAGTCAAAAAAGGGGTATTTAAGAAGCTTGAAGAATTGTTGCCTTTTGACTGGAAAGAAGATCAGGAGCGAAATTGGTAAAGTTATAATGCTGGAGAAGGAGAGGTATTGCACGAACCGTAGGGGCAGATTTGATCAGTATCGCCTATAGTGACAGGTCAGGAAACTGGCTCAACATAATTCTTCTTTAGTAAGGCAAAGATTTCGCCATCGACGAAACGTCCTTTTTCAAAGAAATAATCACGCAGAACTCCTTCGGAGGTCAGGTTCATTTTTTCCAGCAGCCTACGGGAGGCGAGATTATCAGGATCAATAAAGGCTTCGATGCGATTCAGTCTACAGTTATCAAATCCAAAAGAAATGATCGCACAAATTGCTTCGGTCATGATTCCTTGCTGCCAAAAATCAGGGTGAAGTTCATAGCCGATTTCTGCACGAAAATGCTCGGCGGAAAAGTTATGAAAGCCGCAGGTACCGACCAGTTGTTGTGGATCGGTCTTTAAGCAGATGGCCCATCGAATGGCTGTCCCCTTTTCGAAATTTTGCTGCCAGTTGCTGATCAGTGTATACGCTTCTTCAATAGACTCGAACGTAGGTAAGTCATAGTATACAGTCACCTCGTCTTTTGAAAAATAAGCAAATAACGACTCAGCGTCACTATCCAGAATCTGACGTAAATAGAGTCGGCTCGTTGTTAAAATAGGAAAAGTATCTGCGATCATGGTGTGAAATTAATCTTTTTTGCAATAAGTCGAAAAAATATATGAATTTTCGACATTTTTTGTATGTTTGTCGAGTAATGACAGTGCAGCAAGAAAATATCCGGGAAGAAATTATTCTTTCATCGATGAAAGTCTTCGAGACTTACGGTTATACGCGCGTTTCGATGCAAGATATTTCAAAAGCATGTGGTAAGGGACGTAGTACATTGTACTATTACTTTGACAGTAAGATGGCTGTTTTCGATGCAATAGCGATGTATTTATGCCGCGAGGTATTTACCGTGGCGAAAGCGAGTTATAATAGAAACGCCTCTTTGGAGCACAACCTGACGGGGTTCCTAAGAGCGAAACTGAGGCAGATCAATTTGATTACTAAACGTTTCCATCTGGCGTTTGAGGACCTCAAATCTGATCCCGCACTACTGCTTTCTAAGACACGGTATATGCTGGATGAAGAGATTGCTCTGATTCGTGAAATGATCGAAGTGGCGATAAGCAAAAAGGAGATTCAGTCTTTAGAGAAAAAAGATGTTTTGTTTCTTTCGGAAATGCTTGTCACAACGTCTCGTTGTTTTGAACAGGAAGTTATCCTTTTTGACCGGTTTCCAGATTTCGAAACAAGGCTCGCCTGGTTAACAAGTATCTGTGTGAAAGGCTTGTGCTGACCGAATGAACGGAGTTTCGGAGACGGAATTCTTTTCAATATAAACGAAAATCGCGTTTTTTTTTGCGTGAATATTCGACATAAATACAAAATTTGTCCAGATGATGAGTCGGCTATTCAGATTATTCAATTTCTTTCGATAAAAAATGATGCGTCTCATAAAAGCAAAAGAAATATCATGGGAAAAAATGTTAAAATTGGCTATATGAACGGAGAGAATGGTGCATCACGTGACTTGTTCGTGCTGATGGATACGGATGAAGTTATCGATTCATTATCTTCTGACTTGCTTGAAATAACCGTTGAACGATATATTCTAATTCATGACCAAGTGGAGAGATTGGATGAGTTGGCGCTTGCACTGGAAAATGCAGGCAAAGAGGTATTACTTGCTCGCAACATTAACGAGTTAAATGTCAGAGGTATTGGGGTAGATCAGTTGGAACAAATGGTGATTAAAATTTTGAAATAACCCTGTTGCTGGATGCACGTGAGTTTTTACCTTTTGTCAGGATCATAACCGTTTGGCGTTTTTCAATCCTGAATACCTACCAGCAATGAGGCCTTGCACTCCAATTGGTTCAAGTCGAAGTCGTATGAAGCTATCGGCTGTTAACCTTACCCGTGTAGGGCTGCCATTTGTCGTAATGTAGCCATTGGATGGCAACGAAACCGAAAAGTCGTCTAATATTTGAATTTTATAGGGTTGTAGCAAACTTTTTATGTCGTTAAAGGTTATTTTAACTTGTAATCGGATGGACAATAGCCATTTTGACAATAAAATAGTTTAACACAATTCATCTATCTTTTTTTGATATGAGGACATTTTCAATAAGCGCTTTGAGACAGTGGCTTCCACAGCAGGTCTAAAACAGACCAAAGCAGATACAGGATATCAGCCAGGCCTACGCGCGGTTGTTGAAGAGTGATATGAACTACCGTTTTGTCATTGACAGGCAGATTTGAAAAACTAAGTAACAGAAAAAGAGCTGGCCACAGAGCGAGCGTATAATTGATGGAAAAAGCTACGAGAGTTGTTGTGTTTTGGTTCCGGAGGGATCTTCGTATGGAAGACAATAAGGGGTTGTCGCGAGCCTTGGCCACGGGGCTGCCTGTGTTGCCTATTTTTATTTTTGACACCAATATTTTGGAGCGGCTTGCCAGTAAGACCGACCGGCGCGTAGATTATATCCATCAGGCACTGGAGGGCATCAACCGAAAGTTACAAAAATACGGTGCCAGGTTAAATGTCTTCAGGGGTGATCCGCTAACCGTGTTTGGCACCTTAGCGACGCAATATGATCTGCAGGAAGTCTATTGTAACCGCGACTATGAACCCGAGGCTATTCAAAGAGACCGGGAAATTTTCGAGTTCTTGAAAGCTTCCGGTGTTCCGTTTAGAGGCGTAAAAGATCAGGTCATCTTTGATAGAAACGAGCTTGTGAAAAATGACGGTACAGCCTATACGATCTATACGCCTTATGCCAAAAAATGGCGGGAAGAATTAGAACGGCATACTTATCAGCCGTCATCTGGCCTAGTGGGTCATTTTCTTCAGCAGGAGCATATCCCTTTGATACCCCTAGAGCAGCTGGGATTTAAAAAGACGGATTTGCTATTTCGTCTTCCGCGTTTAGATGCTGAAATTATAGCGAACTACGACAGATATAGAGACTTTCCGGCATTGTCGGCAACGACAAATTTGGGCATGGCACTCCGCTTCGGTACGATCAGTATCCGTCAATGTGTGGCCTTTGCGTTGGAAAAAAATGAAGTTTGGCTTTCAGAGCTTATCTGGCGTGAATTTTTTATGCAAATAATGTATCATTATCCACATGTCGTCAAGGAGTCGTTCAGAAAGAAATATGATGATATTCAATGGCGTAACCATGAGGAGGAATTTGACCGATGGTGCGAAGGACAGACCGGATACCCCTTGGTTGATGCAGGGATGCGACAGTTGAACAAGACGGGGTTTATGCATAACCGCGTTCGGATGATAGCGGCCAGCTTCCTCTGCAAACATCTGTTGATTGACTGGCGCTGGGGCGAAGCCTATTTTGCCGAAAAATTGAACGATTATGATTTGGCCGCCAATAACGGGAACTGGCAGTGGGCGGCAGGAAGCGGATGTGATGCGGCACCCTATTTTAGGGTTTTTAATCCAATACTTCAGGCAGAAAAATATGATAAAAATAGGGTGTATATCTCCCGCTGGATTCCCGAGCTCGTGTCGGGTCGATACCCGGGGGCCATGGTCGACCACGCATTTGCACGGGACCGTGCACTAAAAGCGTATGCTGCTGCTTTGGGAAAAACCAATACATAAGACACTGTCTCGTCCAGCCCCATAATGTTCGTTTATTCATCTGGGGCTGGAAGGCTTGGTTAATTCGTCAGAAAATCTGCTACAAAGGAATCGAAGGCCTGTGGATTTTCTGCTTGCACCCAATGACCAGCATTCGGTACCGTTTCGAATCTGACATTTGGAAACTGTCTTTTGATGTCGTCTTTATCCTCGGGGAGAATATAGCGGGACTTTTCTCCTGCGAGAAATAAAGTAGGCCCGGGGAATAGACCAGACTTTATGCCGACAGTAATAAAATCGGCGTATTTTTTTTGCAAAATATCCAAATTAAACCGCCAGCCTAATGTCCGGTCTTCTTTTATGTAGACGTTTTTGAGCAGGAACTGAATGACACCCGGATCCTGAAGGTACTGTTCCAGTTTGTCCTGGACATCTTTTCTATTGTTTACCTTGTTAAAATCCACGGCGCATAAGGCGTTGAAGATATCTCCGTGATGCGGCGGATATGCTTTAGGCGCAATATCGGCAATAATTAATCTTTCTACTTGGGCAGGATGGTCAAAAGCAAACTGCATGGCGATCTTACCACCCAGTGAATGCCCCAGCAAGACTACTTTTTGTGCACCTATGGACAGAATGTAATTTAGGAGATCCTTTGCCATAACCTCAATGGACATATCATCGCTATGGAAGCTGCGTCCATGGTTGCGAAGATCCAATAGATGTACCTGTCTTTTTTCGCCAAAACTGCGGCCAAAAGACCCCCAGTTATCTGCCATGCCAAAGAGACCATGCAGCACGAGAAGTGGGGTGCCGCCATTTTCCGCTCCATATATTTTACTATGAATAAGTTCTTCCAATGTCGTAAATGATTTAAGTCAGTAATAACCTTTACAGGCGATTGTGGCTACTAAGTTAGCTGTTATAAGGGACTTTTTTAATCTATTTGGTGTAAAACATGTGTGTGTGCCGTAAATTTTCCAATTTTTATGTCCATATGATTTTGGTAACTTTTTTGTTCGAGTATCGGTTGTATCTTTGTAGTATCATCGCAGCGGCTAATTTGCTGCTTGAAGATCAGGCGCAACAAGATATATTATTTGGGGGTTTTCTCGGAAGAGAGGCCCCCTAATATTTTGGTGGTCATTTGTAAAGTTTATTTGCCGTTGCTTTTGCTTCCGTTTGTTTAATGTCAAATTGTAAAGGAAGACGATTCTATGATTTTTAACCTGTTGGTATCCTTTATTTTTGACGATTTCATAATCATATTAAGCTAAATGTATACTGATGAAGAAAAGGGATTATGTCATTTCCCTCACTATGGAGGATATGATAGGCGATTCATTATTTCCGCTTCGTAGCAAAGAATATATGGTCCTTGACGTAAATGGGGAGACCATGCATATCCAACGTGGTTGTTACTACCGCGCATCCTTTTTTGGAATCATATTAATCGAAGAAGGTACTTCTTACTATCGGGTGGGTGACTATGAGTACCAGCTCCAGAAAGGGGATATTCTTTTCTGTGTCCCACAGGAGATCTTTAAAGTTATTTACTTTTCTGCGGATGTTAGACAAAAGCAGATTTTTTTCTCCATCGATATGTTGTCTGACGCTGGGTTCAATTATCGTTCAAATGAGATCTTAAAGAATTTTTCGAGCCATCCATCATATATCATCCGCGACGAGCCGGCGCTTTATCATCGTCTTGCTTTCTATATGAAGGAGCTAGGCAGTCTCAATGATTTAAAAAATATTGTCTACTATGGCAGCGAGATGATATGGCATTTCTTTTCGTTGCTCATGTATGATATTGAAAACTATTCCAAACAGCTTCGCCTGCAGACCAACTTTTCTCCACGTGAGGAAGAGATTACCAGTGCTTTCTTCGCGTTGGTACGTGAGCACTTTGCGGCACATCATGACGTACAGTTTTACGCGGACCGTTTGTACGTTAGTAGAAAATATTTAACGAAAGTGGTAAAAAAAGCAATGTCGCGTACTCCAAAGGAGATTATTAACCAAATTTTACTGATCGAAGCGAAAATCCTGCTGAAGCGTTCGACCAGCAATGTGAGTCAGGTCGCTTGTACCCTGAATTTTTCGGACCAGACGGTCTTCAGCAAGTTTTTTAAAAAACACACCAATCGGAAGCCAAGCGACTATAAAATGGACGATTTTTTCTAAACGATTTGGTCATGCGGACTATGCAGAATCCAATAGCGTTTATACGGCTGGAGTTTTTCCAGCTGGAGCTGCGCGATTTTCTTTTTAGCGTCTTTTGGACAACTTTTAGCGTCTTTGTACCGAGTTCTCACATCGGTTTTTTTGGACTTTTGCTACACATAAAAACAATAAGCAAAAATCCATATGAAGCAAAATGCCATAAAAAAGAAAGCTACAAACCTGTTTATCGCCTTGGCACTGCTCTCCGGCTGTCGGGGGAAGCAACAAGAAGGTTATCAGCAGGGACCTGCGGAAGTGCTTTTTGGTACCGTGACCACAGGAAATGCGGCTGTACAGCATGAGTACGCCAGTGCGATCGAAGGCGTTTCTACGATCGAAATACGACCACAGGTGACAGGTTATCTGCAAAGAATATTTGTTGACGAAGGGGATTACGTACAGGCTGGACAAGCGTTATTCCAAATTGAAGACCGTATTTTTCAGGAACAGTTGACCAATGCCAAAGCGCTGCTGGCAACAGCCGAATCCAATTTATTGACTGCGAAAATAGAATTGGACAGGAAAACAGCATTGGTCAGCAACAAAATTGTTTCAGATATACAGTTACAGGAAGCACAAGCCCGCTACGCGGCGGCCAAGGCTTCGGTGGCGCAGGCTAGGTCAGCAATTGCATCGGCCAAAATCAATCTGGATTTTTCGATAATCAAGTCGCCCGTTAACGGCTATGTTGGTCGGTTCAGATACCGATTGGGAAGTTTACTGTCTCCAGCCAATCAAGAAGCAATGACCGTTATCTCCGATATTCATCAGGTATACGCCTATTTTAGTTTAAGCGAGGCTGATTTTGTGCGGTTTCAGCGGCAACATGCCGGGAACACTGTTGCGGAAAAGCTAAGGAATGCAGCACCGGTGAGCCTATTGCTTGCGGATGGCGAAGAATATCCTATTAAAGGATATATCGACGCGGTCGAGGGGCAGTTCAATAAAAGTACAGGTTCCATTACCTTCCGCGCACGATTTGACAATCCCAAGTCGGAGCTTCGCAGTGGAAATACAGGCAAAATTGTCATGCATCAGCAGCTTAAAGACATTCCTTTGTTGCCCATTGCGTCTACTGTTTCACATCAGGACAAGGTGTTTGCTTATTGCGTGGACAAGGATAATAAAGTGGTACAGATACCTGTTTCTGTTTCGGGAAAGTCTGGGGATCATTTTATTGTGCGGGACGGTCTAAAGCAGGGCGACCGTTATATCGCCCAAGGCTTTGAACGCCTGCAACCGGGGATGGAAGTAACCGCACAGAAGCAAATTAACAACCAAAAATAAGTATTGATTTCATGTTAAAAACGATCATAAAACGACCAGTGTTGGCCACTGTTATCTCTGTTCTGCTGGTCATTCTTGGATTGGTGGGCATGGTCAGCCTGCCCATCACCAAATTTCCCGATATTGCGCCTCCAACCGTGATGGTGACCGCGATTTATCCCGGAGCTAATGCCGAGACCATCGCAAGATCTGTTGCGCCACCATTGGAAAATGCGATAAATGGGGTCGAAAATATGGACTATATCTCATCAACGGCGAGCAATGATGGAACCTTAAATATTACAGTGATCTTTAAGCTGGGAACCGACCCTGACCAGGCTGCGATCAATGTTCAGAACCGCGTTGCCCAGGTGACCAATCAGCTTCCTGCTGAAGTTATCCAGAGCGGTATCACAACGCTGAAACGACAGAACAGCATGATCGCAATGGTCACGTTGACCAGTAAGAACGGTGAACTAGACGATCTATTTTTAGAGAACTACAGTAAAATCAACGTGGTTCCCGAGCTCAAACGAATCAAAGGAGTAGGAGATGCCATGGTATATGGTAACAAAGATTACGCAATGCGCGTGTGGTTGGATCCGAATAAGTTAACGGTTTACAACCTGACACCCCACGATGTATCACGTGCTATCCAGTCCCAGAACCTCGAAGTCGCTCCGGGCCGGTTCGGAGAACAGAGCGCAGAAGTAAAAGAATACGTGATGCGCTACAAGGGAAAGTTTACAGAGCCACAGCAATATGAAAATATTGTCATCAAGGCGCAGAATGATGGTTCGCTACTTCGGCTGAAGGATGTCGCCAAAGTGGAATTTGCAGCATACAGCTATACCGTAGTCTCAAGTTACAACAAGAAGCCAGCAGTTACCATGGCAATATTCCAAATGAGCGGTTCCAATGCCAATGAGGTACAGATCGCGCTGCAGCAGCGGATGGAAGAACTTGCCAGGTCTTTTCCCGGCACAATGGAATATAAAATTCCCTATGCTACCAAGGAATCGCTGGACCAGTCCATTGATCAGGTCATCAAGACACTGATCGAGGCTTTTATTTTGGTGTTTATCGTGGTATTTATCTTTTTGCAGGATTTCCGTTCGACACTGATTCCCGCTATTGCCGTACCCGTATCTATTGTGGGAACGTTTTTCTTCATGAAGGTATTTGGTTTCTCGATTAATATCCTAACACTTTTTGCCCTCGTACTGGCGATCGGTATCGTCGTGGACGATGCTATAGTTGTGGTGGAGGCCGTACATGCTAAGATGGAACGCCGAAGGTTAAATGCCAGAGCGGCGACGATGTCGGCGATGGGCGAAATTTCCGGAGCTATCGTTTCAATTACGCTGGTCATGTCGGCGGTCTTTGTTCCTGTTGCTTTTATGGAGGGTTCTACTGGACTATTCTATCAGCAATTTGCGCTGACACTAGCTATCGCCATTGTGATCTCAGCCGTGAATGCTCTTACCTTAAGTCCGGCTTTATGCGCATTATTGTTAAAACCACATCAGGATCACCAGCATAGCCCTTATAAATCGAATCTCAAAGAGCGTTTTTTCGCTGGCTTCAATGCTGCTTTTGATAAGCTGACCTTTCGGTACGGCAAGGCGACATTGTTGTTGATCAAGCGCAAGTGGATTGCATTTTCATTATTGGCCCTTTTTGGTGGTTTGTTTGCCTGGTATGGTATGCATACCCCCAAGGGATTTATCCCCGATGAGGATCAGTCATTTATAATTATCACGGCAAATCTCGCCGCCGGTACCTCTAAAGACCGGACCACCTCACTGATGTCGGATACAGAAAACAAGCTGATGGCACATCCAGCAGTACGCGAAGTAATGGCGGTAAATGGCTTAAGCCTTTTTACGGGTGCGATGTCTTCTGCTGCAGGAACCTTTTTTATCCGTCTGAAAGCCGGAAAAGACCGGGGTGAGGTCCGTGAGCTTCCCATCATTATGGGGCAATTGCAAGCTATGCTTGCCAGTGATAAACGGGCTAATTTTTTGGTTTTAAACACGCCAACTGTTGATGGATTTGGAAATTCGAGTGGTATGGAGCTGGTGTTGCAGGATAGAACAAATGCTGAGCTGCAAAAATTGGGCAACATTTCCTATGGTATGATGGGAGCATTGATGCAGAGACCAGAAATTGCAGTGGCCTTCACCACATTCGATGTCACCTATCCGCAGTATGAAGTTAAAGTAGACGAGGCGAAAGCAGCGCAGTTTGGCGTAGCTGTGAGTGAGGTTCTCGGTGTTATGCAGGGCTATTATGGCAGCATTCAGGCATCGGACTTTAACCGGTTCGGCAAGTATTACAGGGTTCTGGTACAAGCCAGTCCTGAGAACCGGACCAACGAACAGTCGCTGCAGGGCGTCTTTGTGAAGAATGGTCGCCAGGAGATGATACCGATCAGCAGCCTCGTCAGCATACAGCCGGTTACAGGACCTGAGGTGGTTGAGCGTTTTAATCTGTTTAACGCTTCCAATCTCACTGTTATGCCTGCTCCGGGGTACAGCACAGGGCAGGCGATGTCTGCGATTCAGGAGGTTGCCGGACAGGTTCTTCCTCCTGGCTATACCTTTGATTATAAAGGAATGAGCCGGGAAGAAAGTATGGCAACATCGCAGACAACTCTCATTTTTGTGCTCTGTATTGTTTTTGTGTATTTTTTGCTTTCTGCTCAATACGAAAGCTACATTTTACCTTTTGCTGTTCTGCTTTCGATTCCGATGGGTCTTTCGGGGGTGTTTATGGGGATCGGCATGGCCGGAATAGCCAATAATATCTATGTACAGATTGCGATGGTCATGCTCATTGGTCTATTGGCTAAAAATGGTATCCTTATCGTCGAATTTGCCAGCCAGCGGCGGAAAGCAGGCAAAAGCTTGATTGCCGCTGCCGTAGAAGGAGCAAAGGCCAGGTTGCGGCCTATTTTAATGACTTCGCTGGCATTTATTACCGGCATTGTTCCACTTGTTTTTGTCGTCGGTCCTTCGGCGATGGGCAACCATTCCATTGGCTATGCGGCTATATTCGGCATGCTCGTAGGAACGATATTAGGGGTATTTTTGACACCGGTACTCTTTGTCGTATTCCAATATTTTCATGAAAAGCTAAATGGACAAAAATGCGATGAAACCGAGTGGGAGTATGAACTATAAAGAATATTGGACAATGAGACAAATAAGAAAAAATAGCAGGTGTTATCTAGGTGTACTTGCCATCCTGTTTTCCCTGCAGGCATGCCGTGTACCACAATATGCAGAAACAGAGCTTAAACCGCTGGAACACTACCGCAATCAGGTTGGCGTGGCCGATGTGGACAGTAGTATTGCAAAGGTCTCGTATCGTGATTTTTTTAAAGATGAGTTGCTTGTCGCCTTACTGGACAGCGCGCTGGCCAAGAATAATGATCTCAGGATTGCATTGAAGCAGATTGAGTTTGCTGCGCAGGGTTATCAGCAGGCGAAATGGCTTCAAGTGCCGGTCATTCATGCGAACCTCGCTAATGCAAGCATCAATCGGCCATCAGACAATAGTATGAATGGAATGATGGCAAGTCAGTTTATGGGGCAGAAATATACTACGGATTACACCTCCTCCATCCAGCTTTCATGGGAGGCAGATATCTGGGGTAAACTGCGGGCGCAAAAACAGGAGGCACTTGCAGACTTTCTTAAAACACAAGAGGCTGCCCGCGCAATAAAAACACGGTTGGTAGCGGAAGTAGTTCGTGGTTATTATAACCTGCTGTTATTAGATAGGCAATTGGAAATTACGCGCAGCAACCTACGGCTGGCCGATAGTACATTTTTTATTTTGAACAAGCAGGTGGAACTGGGCTTGGGGAACATCCTGTCGGCACAGCAACAGGAAGTCGCGCGTGATCAGATCAACAAACAGATACCGGTCATCGAAGCGAATATTCAGGTACAGGAAAATGCGCTTAGCATCTTGGTTGGGGAAGTGCCGGGGCCTATCCGGCGGACTACAAGGTTGGAAAAGGTGCAGTTTCCGATCGGACTATCTGCTGGTATCCCAGCGAACTTATTAAGTTACCGGCCCGATCTCCGCAGCTGTGAGCTGGATATCCGGCGGAGCGTGGCTAGTATACATGTGGCCCGTTCGAGCATGTATCCCAGTTTAAATATTACGGCTCAAGGAGGCTTAAATGCATTCAAGGCGAGCAACTGGTTTAATTTCCCAGGAGCTTTATTTGCTGCAGCAACAGGCACTTTGGTGCAACCGATTTTGAACGGAAGGCGGTTAAAAACGCAGCTTGAACAGTCTAGAATCATAAAAGATCAGGCAGAGCTAAATTTCAAGCAGACAATGTTAAAAGCAGTTGGTGAAGTTTCAGATGCGCTGGTTCAGCTGGATAAGCTGGACGAGCAGCTGGAAACTTCCGATCTACAGGTCGAACGTTCGATCAAAGTAGTCCAACATGCGCTTCTGCTCTATAAATTCAATGAGGCAAGCTATCTGGAAGTACTTGTGGCGCAGGCCAACAAACTACAAGCGGAGCTCGACCAAGCAGCGATAAAGTCTCAGAAAATACATGCTATAACATCACTCTATCGTGCCCTTGGTGGAGGATGGCTCTAATCGTTTTATTTTTTAAGGGCGAATAACCCCCGTTCCCACAGTGGAACGGGCATTTTTTCAAAAACAGGCATTGGGGCGGATGGTTTGTCGTAGATGTGACACGCTGCCTCCACCCAGAGTGTCCCAAATTACGGTCGACATGAAAGTAGTAAATACAATGATTATGATCAACCCGAGTTTCAATCGCAAAGAGACCGAGGAGATGGTGTCCGAAGGCAGGGCGGACCAATTTATCCTTATTGATGCAGATCTGGATTTTGCCGACCATCTGGCTCAGATACTTGAAAGCCGGAGACGAAAGGTGAAGATATTACGACGGCTGGAAGGGTTGGAGGGACTGTTTCTCAGCTATAAGCAATTTCAGTACAAGGTTGTTGTCAAATGCTATGGAGCAAGTGAACAATCAGGTTTATAGTCTATATTTTTTGTCAGTTATGATTCGTTATGTACAACTATTTGCGGTAGGCAAAGCCGTTCTTTCGCGAAGAAAGGAACTTGAAACCTATATTTTTTTACTGGTACCGGGAGTGATATCAATCTCATTCGACCTGAATGACAAATTATTCACAATGGCGGTACAGTCGAGCAAAAGGATTGATGAACTGGTGCTGCGGCTTGTCGAACAAAAGCAGTTAAAAATAAAGCTTATCGATTTGATGGAAAACAAGGTTGGCGAATGAAAAGCTACTTCTTAATCGAAGATGCCATTCTCCGCTGTTAAGATAAGGGGGGCTCCATCGGTAATCATGATCGTATGTTCATGCTGTGCCATGTAGCCACCTTTGTCACCCACCATCGTCCACCCATCATTTAGTTCTGTCGCATAAGTGGAGGCAGTTGAAATAAAAGTTTCAATAGCTACTATTGTATTTTTTCGAAATCGCCTTTGGTCAAATCTATTTTTATAATTGAGCAGCTCATCCGGATCTTCGTGAAGGCTTCTTCCGATGCCGTGGCCGCCAAGGTTTTTTATGACTTTATACCCTCTTTTTTTGGCCTCGCTTTCCATCAGCTGTCCAATATCTGCGATTTTGACACCACCGCGAATGTTTTTGATGGCTTTTTGTAATATTTCTTTTGATGCATGTACTAATTTTTCGTGCTGGTGGATATCGCGTCCTAAGACAAAAGAAGCCCCATTATCAGCCCAAAATCCGTTAAGTTCGGCCGATACATCGATATTAATGAGATCGCCTTCTGCCAACAGGCGTTCTTGCTTCGGTATGCCATGACAGAATTCGTTGTCCACGCTGATACAGGTCCATCCCGGAAAATTGTATGTGAGGGCAGGAGCAGATCTTGCACCAAACTCCGCCAATATCGAGGCGCCATATTCATCCAGTTCTTTGGTTGACATACCCACCTTAGCATAATCACACATAGCTTTTAACGTTGTTGCAACAGCTTGACTTGCCTTTTGCATTCCAGTCAGTTCGTTTTCGTTGGTAATGGACATCGTTTTTTACTCATTAATATTAAACAAAGATCTAAAAAAAATAGATAATCTGCACAAAAATGGAAAAGACGATCGATATTGATGTTTAGACATTGATATTTTGTTATATTTAACTGCCCTAAGCTCACTGCAGAGAGGGGAACAAACTACTATGTCCTAGCGGCGGACATTAAGCACGGAGGATATAGCAAACGCATGTAAATTATAGATATGGCACTACTTGAAACATTAGAATGGCGCTATGCGACCAAAAAGTACGATCCGACCAAAAAGGTAGACCAAAAGGACGTAGATAAGATTATTGAAGCAGCGCGTATGGCTCCGAGTTCTTCGGGATTACAGCCTTTTCGTGTGATACTGATCACCGATCAGCAGTTAAAGGAACAGATTGTACCGATCGCCTGGGGGCAGCAGAATATTGCTGAAAGCTCGCATCTTTTGGTATTTGCTGCATGGGATAAATATACCGATGAGCGGATAGATACGACGTTTGATCAGATGAATGCCTACAGGGGACTTCCGCTGGACACGACCGATGACTATAAGAATAGGCTAAAGGCGATGTTTGCGGCGCTTACGGAAGAGCAGCAGGCTGCACATGCGGCTAAGCAAGCTTATATTTCCTTTGGAATGGCCATTGCTCAGGCAGCTGAACTGAAAATAGACGCTACGCCCATGGAAGGGTTTTCGAATGCTGAATTAGACCATTTTTTGGGGTTGGACACGATAGGCTTAAAAAGTGTTGTTCTTTTACCTTTGGGGTATCGTCAGGCCGAGGAAGACTGGCTGTTGAAACTGAAAAAATTCAGATTGCCGAAACATGAGTTCCTGATTGAATTGCCTTAATGGTCTCAATAACAATGTAAATATGCTGGGCTGATACCATCTTCTTGTTGATAGATGAGAATCAACGAATTCCAGCTGCAGAATGTATTTCAGAAACGGGATTGTAACAGAAGCTCTGTGCAAAATGAAAAGAAAATAGGGACAGCTCCATTTGTCTGAGCTGCCCCTATAAATTCTGCATGTGTTATTAGAACTGATAGGCGATACTGCCAAGAATATTTCTGGGCATCTGCGGGTTGACGGTCGTCCAGCCTTTAAAGTAAGTCTGGTTCGTCAGGTTATTGCCTTTTATGGCGAACTCTACCTGTTTATAACGATAAGAGAGACTTGTATTTACGAGTAAGTAAGCAGGTAGCGTAAATACACCCGTAGGTACGCTGTTTGTAATCAGGTTTTTACTAGCGTAGTTTAGGCCAGCACCTATTCCAAATCCTTTCAGCGCCCCTCTTTGAACTGTATAATTGGCCCACACGTTTGAAAGGTGTTTCGGCCCCGCTTCCGTAGGCCGTAAGTTATTGACGCTTTCTGCAGCCTTTGTGGTCTTGCTGTTGTTGAAACTATAACTAAAAATCAGATTCATTCCTTCTATGGGAGCGGCGGTCAGGTCGAAATCTATTCCGCGGCTCAGTCTGGTCCCATCTTGTACAGTGATATTGTAAGATTCGCCATCAATGATCTGGGTTTCCGTACGAAGCATATTATCAACTGTAATATCGTAATAGCTCGCTGTCAGGCCAAGCTTGTCGTTGAGGAGGCTTAATTTCACCCCTGCTTCCCATTGTGATGCCTGTTGAGGCTTGAAATCTCCGGAAATGTCCGGATGTGGCTGAACTACAGGCGCTACATTTTTGAAACCATTCTGATAATTGGCAAAGAAAGAAACTTTGTCCTTGAGCAATTCGTATACTACACCTGCACGGGGGGAAAATGCGGTCTGATGATAAGCTCCAGTTGTGGTGTTCTGATCAAAATTATAAGTTCCTCGATTGTCGAAATAGTCCATTCGCAAGGCCAGGTTCAGATGCAATTGCGGCATCAGGTCCAATACATCGGACACATAAGCTCCTACAACTTGGTTACGGCTTCTGTTGTTTGTTTTGGCACCTGTGGAAGCGGCGATGGCAGCGTCGATGTTTGCGGCATTGAATCTCGAATATCTCGGATCATCGAAGGATGTGTTGAGCTGATCAAACAGAATGTATGGTGAGTTGTGACTCTCTGCCTGCTGGAAAAGATAATCAACACCCACGAGCAATCTGTTTCGGAGATCTCCGATATGAAAATCACCAACAAAATTCTGTTGCGCATTGAAATTACTGGCTGTATAATTCTGGTCTGCCACATATCGGTTAATCAAAGTATCATTGCTTGGCTGCAGGTACATGACATATTGGAAATAACCATCGGCCTTACGTCGATTGTAGTTAACTGTTGTCGTCGATGTCCACTGCTCGTTGAATCGATACGTTGCATTGCCCCGAATGTTTGTAGTCGGGTTTTTGAAGGTCACGTCATTATTGGTATAAGACTTGTTGAAATCGAACGACAATTCATCAGGCGTTCGGGCAAATAATTGTCTCGAGCGGTTTAAAAATACCATTAACGGATTGGTGGCTTTATTCTGAAACAGTTCGGCATCTAATTGGATATCAAGCCTTTCGTTGGCTCTGAAAAGGATGGATGGTGCTACGAAAATAGATCTGTTGAATCCTGCATCCTGGTAGTTTCCTACATTGGAGAATGCAGTATTGATGCGTCCCAAGAGTTTTTTGTCGGTCGTCAGCGGGCCGTATATATCCGCGGTAAAGCGCTGCTGCGCGTAGCTGCCGAACAAGTAATTGAGCCGGCCTCCGAAGGTGTCAAGCGGTTTTTTCGTGATGTTGTTGATTAAGCCTCCAAAACCTACTGCAGCGCCACCATATAGCGTTCCCGAGGGGCCTTTGATTACCTCAATGGTTTCGAGGTTGGCAGGATCGGGGCTTGTGCTGGCGATGCCGACAACGCCATTGACCATTGCAGCCTGCGTACTAAATCCTCGTAAAGTATAATAAGAGACGCCATCTCCAGGCCTTCCAGTTGAGGCCCACAGTTTGTCAACCCCTGAAACATTAGCGAGCGCATCGTCGTAGTTCGTATTAAGCTGACTTTTTAACAGCTCTTTAGTAATAACCGTGTAAGATTGTGAATTTTCGAGGTTATTGAGCGGCATTTTTGAAACATAAAGACTCTGTTTGCGTGTATACTTGTTGACGCCGTTGCCGTTGATAACGATTTCTTCTAATGTAGTCTGATCTTCATTGAGGTAGATATCCGCAATTCTATTTTTGCTGGCTTCGATTTGGATATCCCTTACCACAGGCTGTAACCCGACAGCTGATATTTCAAGTCGCGCCGCACCGGCCTGCAATGATTTGAACTGAAATGAGCCATTGGATTTGGTGATCACTGTGATATCCTGCGGGAGCAATTTAACGGTTATTCCTGTAATGGGTTTGCCGTCTGAAGAGAAAATTTTACCGTAAACTTCCGCTGAGTGCTGCACTTGGGCGAGGAGAGAGGCCGGAATGAACAAGAAAAGGTAGATGATAAATTTATTCATTTGACAGTAGTCTTAATTAGATTAATTATAAACAACGCAAAGGTATTGTTCCCTGGATATTTTTCAAAGTAATATTTGGATTATTTTATAATCGAGGAAGGGGACGTAGCATCCGGAGGAGCTATATTGGAGACAAAGAGAGATGCCAACGGAAGTTTTGCGTTGGTTATCGTCTATATACAAGCCGCCGCCAAAAGTAAAGTAGACGGCTTGTTGATTGGACCTGGCAGTAGGTTGTTATTCGGTGGTATTTTCCAATAAGATGATGGCATCATAAAGTACGCCGGCCTCGCCCCGAAATGTTCCTGAGCCTTCAGGCTGGTTATCTTTGGTATACCATTCGTAAAAACCTTTGTTTTTTATCACGCGTGCCAACATTGGTTTGATCTGTTCATACGCTTCTCGCTGAAAACCATTTTTGACCAGTTGTTGGATCATTCGCCCTCCAAACCAGGTCCAGTCGCCCCCGTTTTGATAGCCATAGGGATACATGCCTTTGTTTTTAAAGAAACCGGCAGGATAGGTGGGGTATATCGTCAAACCAATTGTAGCGGCGCCTGCATCCTTTACATTTTTGATCATTTTGTCCAAGGACGTTTTGATCTGTGCTTTGCTCAACAGGTTGGCTTCAATGGCCACAGCTGTGCCGCCGTGATAATAGATTTTATTTTCGTCAAAGTCTTTGGGGAATGGAGAGCCAGCGATATAAATGTGCGGAATAAACTTTTGGTTTTTGTCATCCCAAAGATGTTTCATGGTATTGCTGGCAATCGTCTCCCTCATGCTGGCCCATTTTTCTTTTTTCTCAGGGACAAGTTCCATATAGTTGTCGAGTGCTATCAGAAACATGGCATTGTCATAGATATCCAAAGCAATGTGTGAATTTTCGTCGAGGTGGACGCCCCAGTCGTGTTCGGGCTGTACATCCCCCCAATCGACTGTTGTTGCGCCCCACAGCAGCCCATAGGTGCTATTATAGCGTTTGTCCATCAGAAATTGCAATGCTTTTTCCATTCGGTCCTTAACAGTTGTCCTGCCTATCTTGTGTGTGAGAAACGAACTGTCTTTGGTCGCTGTCACATATTTGTGTACTGCTTGAATCAGCGAAGTCTCCTGATCGGTTTCAACGGTGTTTTTGTGGCCGGCATATTCTGGAGCCAAGGTACTGGTAATCGTATAGTAATCCGATGTGCCGTTTTTCAAAGTCGATTTTTTGACGAATCCGTCGGCGATATTGCCATCTTCGCCCTGAAGTTTGAAGAATATGGCCAATTGCTCTTTTAGCTGTTCATGCGGATGTACCTGTACTGCGAGGTTGATAAACGTGTTGTAGTCTCTGATCCAAACTTCGCCATAGCCGTCTCCGGCATTGAATCCAGACTTGATCACATTGCTCGCCATATCTTTTACGAGCTGAAAGCTGTTGTCTTGACGAATGCTCTCTGTAACAGTATTGCCTGCGGTCTTACTGCCACCATTATTGCAGGACAGAAATATACAGGATGAGGCCAAGGCGAAAAATAAATTTCTCATAGTGCTATTTAATTAGGTCTATATATTGGATTTAACATTTGCTGTCTTTGACAAAAGCCTGTATTACTTTGGCAGTGCCTTTTCCCAGGTTACGCAGGGAATAGAAGCCGGCTGCTGCGGGCACAGCAAATGTCTCCGCATAGTGAAAGATCTTTTTCATTCCACCAGCGGTGATCAGCTCTATAGCTTCACCTTCAACGAGCATCATAATATGGCATTGGTCTTGTGTTTCGATGCGGACGCCTTGTGTAAATTCATATCTGAGTACATCATAAAAATGATCCTCGTGTGTCGGAAGATGGATTTTTTTTGACTGTTCATCCAGGTCATAAGGTTGTGGCCGGGAAAGCAGACTGTCTCTGACAACCCGGCCTTTGCGGCTAAAGTTGAGGTTGGCAAAAGCGCGATCAATATTCAATGGCCGAGGCTTGCCGTCCAAATCGGGGCGAAGCCAATCATACATCTTGAACGTATAATTATAGGGTGTGGCACTGATTTCCAGAACCAGATTGTCTTTACCCGATGAGTGTACAGTGCCATGCGGAATCAAATACAGTTGGTGTTTTTGAGCTTTAAACTTTTGAACGTATTTATCAATTGCTATGGGTTTGCCTGAATGGAAGCTTTGCTCGAGAGCGTCGCGAAAATCGTCGGCATCTATGTCTGCCTGAAATCCCAGATATACCTGAGCATTGTCTTTTGTATCGACGATATAATAAGATTCATCTTGAGTGAAGTTTTCCCCAAATTCAGTTTTTGCATAATCAGGGCTTGGATGGCACTGAATAGATAAATTGCCTCCGTCAAATGTATCTAAAAAATTGAACCGGATCGGGAATTCAACATCAAAGCGCGCTTGGGCTTTACCCAATACATTGAAGTATTCCTGAAACATCAATTGATCAAAGGAGATCTCCAGTACCAATCCGTTATTTTCAAGCAAGATACCGTTTTCGGGTACAATCATTTCGAAAGACCAGGCATAATTTTTTGCACTCTGGTCAATGCCGGTCAGATGTTGTTTCATCCATTGCCCACCCCAGACGCCGGGTTCAAAGGTCGGTCGTACGCGAAAGTAGTTTTCGGACATCAGGTTTAACGTTGCCCTTAAATCGGGGCCCGTAATCCAAGGCAGATCATCCGGCGACTGTTGATCTGCCATGATGGCGACGCGTGGCATTATAGCCCTTTTATGGCGATTGAGTATTTCCCAGTCGACAAAATAGTAGCGTTTATAAATTTCCTTTTGGTTAGCATTCGGCGAGCAGGCCAGATTCCATGCGCGCCCTGATCGCATGTGTTGGATCAGTACATTTTTGGGTAGATCGATATACATCACTTTGTCAGCACCATTGAGCAGGGCTGCGCCTACACCATAAAAAAAGATATATTCATCTTCCATCGCTTCCCTAAAGGTTTTCTGTAAAACTTCCATCTTCGCTATATCGAAATATTCGGAAAGTGTTAAGGTGGCTTTTTTGCCAAATAAAGGATCGTTACCACCAAGATAAGGGCTCACTTTTTGTTGAATGACGGATTCAGGCAGGAAGGCGCTTTCCATAGCTATAAATTGGACAGGTAGTCCACGGTTTGCGAATTCCTGCTGGATGCGTTGTATGAGGATTGTCCAGTTTACGCCGATAAAACCGTCAATGTGACGTATATCATGTTCAAGAAGGTGATCAACAAGTTCAGCATAAGAGTTCGATAATCTGCCCTGAACAGGGAATGTTGGCTGGATGTCGTATTGAAAAGATGTCGTTTTGATATTGGAAAACATAACATGTTATTTGTTGCGTATAAAAATTGATTACTTGCTTGTATAGGTTTACGCTTTAGCGTTTGTTTCTGATTTTTCGATCCAATATTTTTCAATTTCCTCTAAAGGTTTGCCTTTTGTCTCGGGCAGATAAGTCAGTACAACGACAAAGGCAATAGCACAGCATGAAGCAAAAAGCCAGAACGTATACTGGGCTCCCCAGGTGGCCAGCAATATGGGGGTCAGCTGCCCCACGATTGCATCGGAAACCCACATGACCATGATGCTGATTCCCATTGCCCGTGCACGGATAGCATTGGGAAATATTTCTGCTGCGACGACAAATTTTAGTGGGCCGATGGAGAAGGCAAAGAAAAATAAGAACAGTAGGATAGAAGAAACCAGGGCAATGGAGCTTGCCTGCTGTTGCTGACCGAAGAGGTATCCTGTCAAAAGCAAACTCAAGGCCGCACCTGATGTTCCCACTATATACAATAATCTTCTGCCCCAGTTGTCGACTTTCCAAAGCGCGAAACAGGTAAAGAGCACGTTTGCGGCGCCAAAAAACAACTGTGCATGGTAAGAGCTATCCAGCGAAATACCCGATTCGAGTAGGATGCTTGGCCCGTAGTACACGATGGCGTTAATGCCGCTAAACTGAGAAAATAGGGGTAGAAACAACCCGAGCAGAAAAGCGCGACGGTATATAGGTGAAAAAAGATCTTTGATGCTGCCTTTGGCAGGACTAGTCGCTTCCTGAAAATCGGATAGTCCAAGCTTGGCGCTAATCAGAGCGGCTTCGGCTATCCGTCCATTTTTAGCGAGCCAGCGCGGGCTTTCCGGAATAAAATAGACGCCAAGACACAGCAGAATCGCTGGTACTGCTCCAACTAAGAACATGGTACGCCAGAGCTCTGGTTGCGGCAGCCCATACTTTTGAAGAATAAGATAATTGCTAATATAGGCAAGCAGAATCCCGAATGTAATGGCCAGTTGATAACAGGTGACTGATCTGCCCCGGAATTTACTGGGAGAAATCTCGGCTAGGTAAAGCGGTACAACGATAGAGGCAATTCCGACGCCCAGACCGCCAATGGCTCTGCACAGAATAAGTATCGTATAATTTGGGCTGAATCCGCAACCGATAGCGGAAAGCAAGAAGAGGAGCGATGCCATAATAAAGGGCTGCTTCCGTCCGTATTTGTCTGTAAAAGGACCAGTAAAGAGCACGCCCAGAATACAACCTATCAGAGCAGAGCTCACAAAGATACCTTCCTGTGCCGGAGATAATGCGAAAAATGGCTTAACCAAAGGCAGGGCTCCGGCGATCACGGCCATATCGAAGCCAAAAAGAAGCCCTCCAAGAGAGACGATGCATAAAATGGTGAGTAAGTTTTTCGACATAACCAGTTTATAATTGTATGTATATACATACAAACATATGTCTATTTTTTTAATTATGCAAAAAATCTTAATTTAGCCTGAGCAAGATGATATCATGAATTTAAAAATAGACCATAAAAGTCCCGTTCCATTGCATGTTCAAGCAGAGAATTTATTGCGGGAGTTGATAAAACAGCCGGAATATATTGAAGGAAAGTTGTTGCCCAATGAAATAGAGCTGGCCAAACGTTTAGCAATTTCCCGTTCGACGCTGCGGTTGGCGATTAACAAGTTGGTTTATGAAGAACTTCTGATCCGGAAAAAAGGCATCGGCACGAAGGTTGCCAACTCTAAATTTAGCTCGAAGTCGAAAAATTGGCTGAGTTTTTCCCAAGAAATGAAGAATCGAGGTTTAGAAGTCAAAAATTTTGAACTTCATGTAAGCTGGGTCGTACCTGATAAAATCATCAGTAAATTTTTTAATGTTGATGAAAATCAGAAATTACTGAAACTAGAGCGGTTAAGAGGCAAGAAAGATGATCCATTTGTATATTTTATCTCTTATTTTCATCCCCGGATTGGCCTGACCGGAGACGAAGACTTTAAGCGCCCATTATATGAAATACTAGAATCCGATTACCACGTTGTAGCAGATCTCTCTCAGGAAGAAATCGATGCTATTGCCGCAAATAAATTCATAGCCGATAAACTAGAGGTGAATATGGGGGATCCGATCCTATCCCGTAAACGATTTGTTTATGATCAGTCAGGTAAACCAATAGAATATAATCTGGGCTTTTACCGAGCCGAAAGCTTTACCTATACGGTGGAAAGTCGAAGAGATTACTGAAAGGCAGGATCGCCCATCTTAGAGCATGAGCACCATTAAGGAGCAGCGAGTTGAATTTGTTCATGCTATTGAAACCGCGAAGTGCTTAATAATGGGGCAGTCGTCTACTCCCGATTTATTATTGTCAATATGTTCATACATTCTTTGTTTTTTTTGTAAGTTTGTTTGTAAACCTAATTGACAACGATGGCAAAACATCTTATTACTTATTTATTTTTATTATTTGCTGCAGCCCATGTCAGCGGACAACAGCAGTGTGACCTGGTTTCCTGGGTGAAACCCAATCTTGGATCTGTCCATAGCCGTTATTTTTTTTATACTCCCGGAGCACTACCATTTGGTATGGCTAAGGTAGCTCCCAGTACCAACGGCAGCTACGGCAATAAGTCTGGATGGGAAGCCGTTGGGTACGACGACCGTCACAGGTCCATAGAGGGTTTTGCTAATTTTCATGAATTTCAGATTGGCGGCATTGTTTTCGCACCTACTGTTGGCCCAATCAGGACTGTGCCGGGGAAACTGGATATTCCTCATAGTGGTTATCGCTCATCATTTGATAAGGCCGACGAATTTGCCACAGCAGGTTATTATCGCGTCAAACTAAAAGATTATGCTGTCCTGGCCGAGCTGACGGCAACCAAGCGCGTTGGATTCCACCGATATACTTTTCCTCAAACCGATGCGGCCAATATTATTTTTGATATCGGGCATATTATGGGGGAAAGCGGCCCCGTTGTGGACGCAGCTGTACATTACGACAAACAACGTATCTGGGGTTATGTCGAAACAAATCCGGTCTATGTACAAAAATATCAGCCTGGTGCCAGCATCAAGATGTACTTCTTTGCGGAATTGAATAAAGCGCCCAAATCTTTTGGTGCCTTTAGGGATAGCTTGACTTTTTCGCAGCGGAAAGATATACAGGGGGCGGGAAGCGGCATGTATCTGCAATTTAATACCAAAGCAGGTGAACCCATTGAGATTAAAACGGGGCTATCTTATACTTCTGTCGATCATGCGCGATTAAATCTTCAGCAGGAAGCTGGTAAGCTCAGTTTTGATCTGGCCAAATCTCAGGCGCTCGATACTTGGAACAAGGCGTTGGGGCGTATCATCGTAGAAGGGGGAAAACCTGAAGATCGCGTCAAGTTTTACACGGGGTTGTACCATGCTCTGCTCGGGCGCGGACTGGCGAGTGATGTAAACGGCTCATATCCAAAAAATGATGGTTCGGTAGGAAAGATCGCCTTAAATGCGCAGGGACAGCCTGTCCACCATCACTACAATACGGATGCCATCTGGGGTGCGTTCTGGAATTTAACCCAGCTTTGGTCCATTGCTTATCCAGATTACTACAATGATTGGATACAGAGTCAACTACTGGTATACCGCGATGCAGGCTGGCTTGGTGATGGAATTGCCAACAGTAAATATGTATCTGGTGTGGGGACCAACTTTACGGGACTGGCGATAGCTGCTGCTTATAATGTGGGGATCCGAAACTACGATGTCAACCTCGCCTATGAAGCTGTCCGAAAAAATGAGCTCGAATCCAATGGGCGTATCCCGGGTGCGGGAAAGCTGGATGTGGGGGTATTTGTGGAGAAGGGATATTCACCTTATATAGCGGATGAAACTGGAAGTCCTGAACTATTAACTGCTGGATCTCCGTTTGGCGCATCGCACACGTTAGAATATGCCTTTTCGGCCGCAGCAGCTGCGCAATTTGCCAAGTCATTGGGACGTGATGCAGATTACACCCAATTCCGCAAATTGTCCGAAGCATGGAAGGTTCTTTATGATCCATCAACCAAATTTATACGTCCGAGGGACAACAAAGGAAGTTTTATAGCAAATTTTAATCCGTATGAGCCTTGGCGTGGTTTTCAGGAAGGGAACGCCTGGCAGTATACCTTTTATGTGCCCCATGTGCCCGGGGAATTAGTTCAGCAGATCGGCAAAGACCTATTCAACCATCGTCTCGACAGTATATTTATGGTGTCGCAAAAGCATGTCTTTGGTGGCGGCACGCATATTGATGCCTTTGCGGGAATCCAGAGTCTATATAATCATGGTAATCAGCCGAATTTGCATATTCCCTGGCTGTTTTATTTTTCGAACAGACCGGATTTGAGCCAGAAATGGGTTCGCGCCATATGTAATGAATTCTATGGTGTTGAAGCCACGCATGGTTATGGCTATGGACAAGATGAAGACCAGGGGCAATTAGGTGCGTGGTATGTTTTGTCGAGCATGGGATTGTTCGACGTCCGGAGTTTGACCACCGAAAATCCAGCCTTCCAGATCGGAGCACCCTTATTTGACCGCATTACCATACAGTTGCCAGGGAAGCAGTCCGGACAGCCGTTTATTATCGAGGTCAAAAAAGATGGGCCAGACAGCTTCTATGTCGACCGAATCCGGCTGAACAACAGGAGCTGGGCCAGCTGGGAGCTTCCTTTTCAAGAACTACGAAAGGGAGGTGTGCTGCAGGTGCAGCTCAAGAACAATGCAGCGGGTAAGTAGAATATAAACAAGAATAGCCCCTTGGGGCTATTCTTAAGGTAGGTTGGTTTGTTGATTGCCTACGCGATCTCCGCAATGAAATTGCCTTCTTTGTTCAGATCAGCCTTATGGGCTGCAATTTGCTGAAGGTTGATATAGCCAATAACATATTTGAAGTCTGCCGCGTAATATCTTTCCGTAATCTCGCTGAAATTTAATTTCTCAATGAGCAGGTCATCTTCATATCTTAAATAGACTTTAAGCAGATAGTCCTGGCTATACTGTAGCGTATTGGATGTTAAATGCTTCTTATATTCATAACGATAGCCATAACGTAGTGCCGCGATATCTGATAGCACCGCGGATCCGGTAGGATGGCCGCCGGCACCTTTACCATAGAAAAATTGTTCGTCTGCAAATGCAGCTTTAACCAAAACGCCGTTGTTCTCATTTTCCACGTTATACAGCATGCTCTCTTTGCTTACCAACCTTGGCAGTACGTAGAGCACGACTTTGTCCGCATCGATTTCTCTGGCCGTAGGAATTAGCTTAATTTTGAAGTTCTTTTCTTTGGCGAATCGAATATCTTGCTGTCCTAGTTTGTCTATCCCGATGTTGAAGACGTCGTCAGGTCTGACATAGATGCCATAGGCATGGGATGCGACGATACAGACTTTGAATTTGGGATCATACCCGCCGACATCAAGAGTCGGATCTGTTTCGGCAAAGCCCAACTCCTGTGCTTTTTTCAACGCATCTGCGTATTGCTGATTTTCATTGAAAACTTTCGAAAGGATATAATTCGAAGACCCGTTGAAGATACCGCTGACGGAATGTAGAAGCTCGTTGTCATAGTATTCTTCAAGATTACGGATAATTGGAATACTGCCGCATACGGCGCCCTCATAAAGTAAGCTGGTACCGTATTCCTGCTGGATGTCTACCAGTTCCTCTAAGTGGCTGGCAATCATTTTTTTGTTTGCTGAGACCACATTTTTACCTGATTTTAAGGCGCGCACAGTTAACTTATAGGCCGCATCCGCGTCGTCGATCAGTTCCACAACAGTGTTGATTACTGGATCGGCCAAAATCGTTTCGGGATCTGTTGAAAATAGATCTGCTGGTAGTGAGCGCTTTTTGTCGGCATTTTTAATAACGAATTTTTTGATTTCCAGGTTCAGATTTTTGGTTTTGATGATATCGTAAAGACCTTGGCCCACGACACCAAATCCAAACATCCCTATCGTTAATTTATTACTCATATCTCTTCTTAAGTTCTCTTATATTTTTTATTGCTCTTATACTAATTCGCTGATTTGCGTTTCTTTGTGCTTTAAAAATTCGGCAATTGCTGTCGTCAGTTTTGCCGTTTCAATTAAAAATCCGTCATGGCCAAATGTGGATTCGATTTCCTGATAATGGGCATTTGGGATGTGTCTGGCGATAAACTTCTGTTCTTCAAGCGGGAACAGAAGGTCACTGTTGACTGCTAATACCAGGGTTGGGCATTCTATGTTTGCCAAGGCAGCTTCCACCGATGTTCTGCCACGGCCGAGATGGTGACTGTCCATGGCTTTTGTGAGGTAAAAATAGCTGTAGGCATTATACCGTCTGACCAGCTTTTCACCTTGGTAATTCTGATAGGAGGATGCCTTGTATGCTCCCAGTTTGCTGTCGTCGGTATCGCGTTGTGTATGATTATAAGTATGGTAGTTGCGATAGGATAGCAAGGCGATCGAGCGAGCTACTTTAAGCCCTTTTATGCCACCATCAGGCTGGTTGGCATAAAAGGTGCGGTCTGCGGTAATGGCAAGACGCTGGCTCTCGTTGAAGGCGATCCCCCATGGAGAGTGCACCGCATTGGTTCCCACGACAATAAGTTGCTTAATGCTGATCGTCCTGGATGCTGCCCATTCCAACGCCTGTTGGCCACCAAGAGAGCCCCCGATCAAAATCTCAATCTGGCTAATTCCCAGATGTGCTGCAAGCAGCTGATGGGCCTTCACCAAGTCTTTTACGGTGAACTCGGGAAAGGAGAGGTAATAGGGCTGACCCGTATCCGGATTGACCGACAAGGGGTTGCTGCTGCCGTATGGCGAGCCAATGACGTTGGCGCAGATGATATAATAGTCATTGGGATTAAACAGATCATGCGTCCCAAAGAGTCCGGGCCACCAGTCGAAAACATTAGCATTTGCTGTCAGGGCATGGCAGACCCAGATGACATTGCTGTGTTCGGCATTGGGTTGGCCAAATGCTTCATAACTAATCTGTAAATCGGCAATTTCCCTTCCATTTTCAAAAACGAAAGGTTCAGAATGCTGATAAATATGCCTGCTCATGTATACTTCTATTTTGTCTGGTATCTGTTATTTAATCTTATCGAATGCCTGTTGCAGATCTGCTTTAATGTCATCGATATGCTCAATGCCTACTGATAACCGTAGCAGGCCAGAAAATACACCTGCATTTGCCTGTTCGGCTTCGCTAAGCTGCTGGTGTGTCGTTGCTGCAGGGTGGATGATCAGTGATTTGGTATCTCCGACGTTGGCTAGATGGCTGATCAGTTCGAGGCTATCAATAAAATCATTTGCCTTTTGAGCGGCATCACCTTTCAATTGAAAGGACAGGACCGCGCCGTAACCATTTTTCAGATATTTTTGCGCATTGGCAAAATTTGGGGAACTTTTCAGGCCCGGATAATTTACCTTTTCCACCTGTGGGTGAGCCTCAAGCCATTTGGCTACTTCCAGTGTATTGTCCACATGGCGTTGTACGCGTAGAGATAACGTTTCAAGTCCTTGTAAAAGAAGGAAGGAGTTGAACGGCGAAAGTGCTGGACCGAAATCACGTAATCCTTCAACCCGCGCGCGGATAGCGAACTGAATATTGCCAAAAGGGCCTTTTTCACCAAATACTTCCGAAAATACCAGACCGTGGTAACCTTCGGATGGTTCAGAAAACTGAGGGTACTTGCCATTTCCCCAATTATAATTACCTCCGTCGATGATGACACCTCCAATACTTGTTCCATGGCCTCCGATCCATTTGGTCGCTGATTCAACAACGACATGAGCACCGTGCTCGAGCGGTTTAAATAAATAGCCGCCTGCCCCAAAGGTATTGTCAACGATGAGTGGCAGATCGTATTTCTTGGCCACAGCGGCGATCTTTTCAAAATCTGGGATATTAAAACTGGGATTACCAATCGTTTCCACATAGATCGCTTTAGTTTTGTCATCGATCAATGCTTCGATCTTATCTGCTTCTGCGTCTGCGGCGAAGCGCGCTTCAATCCCTAGCCGTTTAAACGATACTTTGAATTGGTTGAAGGTGCCGCCATAGAGGTTGGAACCAGCAACAAAGTTTTCACCACTTTCCAGAATATTGGTGAGCGCGATAAATTGGGCAGCCTGTCCGGAAGCGACAGCTACAGCTGCGACGCCCCCCTCCAGCGCAGCAATGCGTTGCTCGAAGACATCGGTTGTCGGGTTCATGATCCGTGTATAGATATTACCAAACTGTTTCAGCGCAAACAGATTAGCGCCATGTTCGGCATTTTCAAATACAAATGAGGTTGTTTGATATATAGGTACAGCTCTTGATCCGGTGGTTGGATCAGCCACTTGGCCAGCGTGAACTTGTAGTGTTTCAAATTTTAAATTCTTTTTTGTAGACATAATATTTCGGATTTAAGGTTTCAAAAAAATTATTAATAAGGTAAATAGAAGCATACACACCCGTCAGGCAGGTCTGTTAACATCGTTATCCAGAAAAGAGGAAATGATTCTTAACAAGCTGAAAGGTGCATATGCATACGCATTCGCATAGCCATAGAAATGCGATGTTGTACTTCTTTCGTTGTTAATAGGCTCGTCTCATAGGAACCTAAAGTGTGGATAGTTTGCTGTAATGTAATAATCATTGTCTTATTTCATTTATATGCTCCAAAACGATATTGTTTTGGACAGGATTTGGCACCTTTTCAACCAAATTGAAGGTTGCCAGTGGGTCATAGAGCCAGTCTCTCGCCACTTCTTTATAAATCAAGACCTGCTGATTAAGGGAGGTGTTGATTAGAAATCTTCTTCAGAAGACAATACAAATATAAACTTCTTTTCTATTAATGCAAAGGAAAAACAATTTTTAATTAATTCAGGAATCATTTCCGTGTTAAGTTTTGCTTGCTTGGAGCTGTGTGGCCGTTTGTTCCAGATCCTTTAATAAAGGTTTTAATTCATTGATTCTGGCCTCTATGTCGTCGTGCAAGTTGTCATTGTTGGTCTTACCCAGTGAAATGGATAGGCCGACCAAATGCGAATTGACACGATATGAGAGCGCCTGAAAATGGTGAATATGCGTCCAATTCATCCATTTTTTCTCCGGTTCCTTTTTGAGTTGAGAGATGGTTTCTGAAAACTGAGCCATGGCGGTCTGTGCTTTTTTGCGGGCTAAGCGGATATCGAACGTGCTCTGTAGATTGTGCGACAATCTTTTATTGATGATCTGAAAATACTGCTGGTTGAAATCTGCCACATCTTTGGCCAGCTGAATCATGCCGGAGCTTTGGCGTACCGGAATTAAAAAG
Source organism: Sphingobacterium thalpophilum (assembly GCF_901482695.1). NCBI lineage: Bacteria > Pseudomonadati > Bacteroidota > Sphingobacteriia > Sphingobacteriales > Sphingobacteriaceae > Sphingobacterium > Sphingobacterium thalpophilum. The sequence continues at coordinate 5,485,281 of NZ_LR590484.1, read as the reverse complement.
TAGCCAGCGATAGCAAGTAGCGCGCCCATCAGCGTAAATATCATACGGCTGCCCAGTATCACATCGATATTGCCTTCAAATAAATTGAGCGCGATAACAATACCCCATGTAATAAAAATGACGCTCACCATATAGTTGGAACGGTTGAACAGGAAAAAGCCAAAAAGCCCCATTGCTGAAAGAACAAGCAATATGGAAAGGTTTTTACAATAGGTCAGGCTGAGTATCCCGATTAAAATACCTGAAGCTGTCCCCAATATTCGCTCAATATTACGGGTCTTGGTCATTGCGAAAGCGGGCCTTGCGACAATTGCAACAGTCAACAGGATCCAATAAGTATACTTAAAATCCAGCAAAAGTGTTCCAATTAACGCGCCGGCACCAAAAAGCAAAGCCATCCGCAGAGCGAAGCGAAACAAGGGATTTTTGAGGTGGAGCTGACTTTTTATACCGCTTGGGCTATTCAGGGGACGGTTGATAAATTGCTGATATTCTGTGCTGTCTATGCTGTCTCGGATTTGCTGATTTTGGTAGAAAGCCACTTGAATGCGGCCGAGCACTTCGATAATGGCTTGCATGTTATTGATAATCGATCGAAGAATGACACGAGCAGTTCCGCTTTGCTGCTGCTGTATTCCGGTGAGTTCGGCAAGGATTTCTCCAAGTTTAACATTATTATAGTAAAGCTGCTGTGCATATCGAAACCGCTTTTTGGGCTGGGAAAAGCTATCTATTTCTACTGCCAGAACCTGAATGGCACGCCGGATCAAAGGCAGGCTGCCAGTATTCAAAAGGTTTTTCCGTATGGAATCATAGTCGTGGTCCAGTGCGGTAATCAATTCATGCAGATCGATCAAGCCATAAACCTGACTGAGCCAATAATTGCTTTTGTGCCACTGCTGCCCGATGATTTTTTGTTCGCGGAACAGCAGAGAACGGATCAACTCCTGCTGTTCACTGATCTGGCTGTGGACTTTTCCAACGCGACTATAAGTCGTTTCGAGCGGGATAGCCGGATCATAGGATTGGGTGCGCACAAGCAAAAATTGAGATAAACCTCTAAAGCCATTGGACATGGCGTATTTTAATGACCGATAGGGATGTACATAAGCTTGTAGGAGACTAAAAAAATAATAAATCGTTGCACCGCTGGTAATTTGTAGACTCACGGTTAGCGGATCCTTTGGTGCTAGACCAATAACAAAGCTCATTAAAATGAGTGTCATATTGCCTATTGCAGCATAGCGTGGACCAAATAAACCATATAAGGTAAAGACGAATCCAGCTATTGCAAGCAGAATGACTAATGGCAAATGGTGAGGAAATAGATAAGCCGTTAGCAGCGAAGCAACAAAAAAGGTCGGGATACAGATGGCTGCGGAAGCAAGCTTGTCTTTTCGGTTGCCGGGCGGATCGGTCAATGTGGTTAACAAAGATCCCACGCCAATGCCGATAGCAGTACTGGCCGAAGCTCCCATTACGAAAATTGCCAAGCTCGGCAAAATACTGATCGATACATTGCGTAGCGCGTCACCACTATGCTCGCCTTGAACGAACCGCATAACTTGGCTACAAATCGGATAGCATCTCTCTTTCAATAATACAAAGTTCATCAATCAGTTTATTACTAACGCGACAAAAATACAAATAAAATACTTTATATTTTTCACAAACATTTTATTTGTTTGGGTTTAGCTAGTTTTTTTAAATTTTTATTTTGATGTGTATGCGTGTAGCGAACGAGTATAAACTGTGTCCGTCACCGCAAATGGCGACGGAATAAGGCGGGGGAGCAGCTGAAAGCGGTCTCTTAAAACACGAAGAGCATCCAAGGGATGCTCTTCGTGTTTTAAATTATGATGAAGATTAGCTTAAGAATAAGATCTCTCTTAATTTAGGCAGAGGCCATTTTTTGTCATCCACGATTTTTTCGAGTTTATTGACGTGGTAGCGAATCACATCAAAATAAGGTTTGACCAGCTCATCGTAAGCGATTGATTTTTCACGTACATCCTCAATCTGATTTGCTTTTTTACGCTCTTGACGCATCGCCTCAGTTTGCTCAAGGATCGTATTTACATGCGTGGAAATGCGTTCTATGAAATTCAGCTGGGAGCTATATGCTGATTTTGCCAAGCCAAGTTCTTTTAGGCCTTTCACATTTTCGATAAGTTCGTTTTGATAGTTAAAACATGCCGGTGCGATCTGGTTATTGACCATCTCTTCGATGACACGTGCCTCAATCTGAAGTTTCTTGTAGAAGTTTTCCAGCAAAATTTCGTGACGGGCTTCTGACTCGCGTTTTGAATAAATGCCCAGTGATTCGAACAACGCCAATGATTCCTCTTTCACATAGACGTCTAAGGCTTTAGGAGTAGATTTGATGTTAGAAAGACCACGTGCAGCGGCTTCTTTTTCCCATTCTTCGCTGTAACCATTTCCTTCAAAACGGATCGCTTTTGAATCCTTAATGTATTTACGAACAACATTGAGAATAGCCAGATCCTTCTTCGTGCCTTTTTTGATCTGTTTGTCCACTTCAGCCTTAAATTCGATAAGCTGCGCTGCGACGATCGCATTCAATACCGTCATTGGCAACGCTGAATTCGCAGAAGAACCTACGGCGCGGAACTCAAATTTATTACCGGTAAAGGCAAAGGGTGAAGTACGGTTACGATCTGTATTATCTAATTTTAGTTCCGGAACTTTCGGAATACCGTGCCATAAATTCGCTTCAGCTTTTACTTTTTTGGCTACACGTGCAGATTCCACTTCCTCCAATAGCTCATCCAGTTGGGAACCCAAGAAGATCGAAATGATGGCTGGCGGAGCCTCATTCGCGCCTAGACGGTGGTCGTTGCTCGCGCTGGCAATGGAAGCACGCAGCAGATCTGCATGCTCGTATACTGCTTTGATGGTGTTGACAAAGAAGGTCAAAAACATCAGATTATTTTTTGGCGTTTTGCCAGGAGATAACAAGTTAACACCTGTGTTGGTGATTAACGACCAGTTGTTGTGTTTGCCGGAGCCATTTACACCTGAATATGGTTTTTCATGTAACAAGACTTTAAAGTTATGTCTTAAAGCGACCTGTTCCATGACGTTCATCAATAATTGGTTGTGGTCAATCGCCAAGTTGATTTCTTCGTACATTGGCGCACATTCGAATTGAGACGGCGCAACCTCATTGTGACGTGTTTTTAGAGGGATACCTAGTTTTAACGCTTCGTTTTCGAGATCCACCATATATGCCAGTACACGCTCAGGGATAGCTCCAAAATAGTGGTCTTCCAATTGCTGGCCTTTGGCTGACATATGGCCAAATAATGTGCGGCCAGTTAACTGAAGGTCCGGACGGGCATTGTATAAGGAAAGATCTACTAAGAAGTATTCTTGTTCAATACCAAGTGAAGCGTTTACTTTAGTGACGGATTTGTCAAAGTATTGCGCAACATCCGTCGCTGCTCTATCGACCGCGTTGATGGCTTTTAATAAAGGTGCTTTGTAATCCAGAGACTCGCCTGTATAGGACACGAAAACAGTAGGAATACAAAGAGTCTTGCCTGCGCCTGTCTCATAAATGAACGCTGGGGAAGAAGGATCCCAAGCAGTATATCCTCTAGCTTCAAAAGTATTGCGGATACCACCGTTAGGGAATGAAGAAGCATCGGGCTCTTGCTGTACCAGAGCATCGGCCGTGAATTTTTCGATCGCTTCTCCGTCATCATCAGGTTCAAAAAATGCATCGTGCTTTTCAGCTGTCGAACCAGTCAAAGGTTGAAACCAGTGTGTGTAATGAGACACGCCGTGATTAAGTGCCCATGTCTTCATGGCCTGAGAAATGTGCTCAGCAAGATCACGAGAAATAATCTGTCCCTCTTCAATAGATGCAACTAACTCCTTATATGAGTTTTTAGGAAGGTAGTCTTTCATTTTGTTTACGGAAAATACGTTTTTTCCGTAGATGTCAGTTGCTTTTTTAGTTTCAACTTTTTCAAATGGAGCAATCAGGCGTGATCCTGCTGCTTCTACTGCTTTGAATCTTAGGTTCGACATTTGTATTTTATAATTAAATTACAGTTTTGTTGATTTTGTGTTTCAAAAATATTGTGTTTTTATGGAAAACTGAAATTTTTTTATGTTTTTTTTGAAAAAATATGACTTTCTGGGCTTGTTGTGTTGAAAAAAAGAGGCCGATTTGTTAAAATTGACCTCTTTCTATCGTTTTTACTTGTAATCCAGACCCCAGTCTATTCCTTTTAGTGTTGCTGGTATACCTTTCTTCAGCCAGTTGGGGGCGGGAGCCCCTTTTAAATAATGGTCGAAGAACTGCTGTTCGCGAATCTGGATGTCTTTTCTGTTTTGGCGTTGCATCAAGTTGTGCTCATCGCCATTATAATTTAACATCCAAACGGGCTTATTTAAGCGGCGTAATGCGGTGAACATTTCTATTCCTTGATACCAAGGCACGGCACCGTCGTTATCGTTAGCCATAATGACAACCGGTGTATTGACCTTGTTCAGATGGAACAACGGTGAGTTTTCGATGTAGAGTTCAGGCGCCTCCCATAACGTCTTGCCGATACGGCTTTGCGTATGCTCATACTGGAATTGCCGTGACATACCCGACTGCCAGCGGATGCCGCCATATGCTGAAGTCATATTCACTACAGGAGCACCTGCCCATGCGGCAGCATACATATTTGTCCGGGTGATGAGGTGTGCAACCTGATAGCCGCCCCAGCTTTGCCCCTGAATACCCATTTTGGTACTGTCGACCCAAGGATTTTGGGCAAGATGCCGCATACCCGAATTAACATATTCTTCAGCCGATTTTCCAGGATACCCAGTTTCGTAGCTAATATTGGGAGCGAATACCAAATATTCGTTGCTGACAAAGTATGGGATGTTTAGCCGTGAAGGAGTAGGGGCGGGCGGCTGATACGTATAAAGCCCGTCTGACAGTTTCTCATAAAAATAGGCGATGACCGGATATTTCTTCGCCGGATTAAAGTTTTCCGGCTTATAAAGAATACCTTCAGCCTGATGGCCGGCGGGCGTCGTCCAGTGCACAAGTTCTGCTGTTCCCCAATTGTAACTGGCCTGTTGTCTATTGATATCCGATAATTGTAGTTCGTTGTTTAATTTGATCGTATTCGTATACAGATTGGGTGAATTTGCATAATCCTCCTTGCTGTAAAGAATCGTCTGCAGATCAGCGGAGGCACTTATATTTCTGAACGTCTTGGCTTCGACAAGCAAATTTTTGGGATCGTTATGCTGTCCTTTGAACTGGTAAAAGCCAGCTTCTTTTGTCTTGTTGTCAAAGGCAGTGAGCAAACCGCCTTTTTTATAATCGAGAATCAGCGGCTGGTCCCGTTCTTCTTCCCTTTGTAGGGGTAGATAGCGGAGCGTTGTGCGTGAAGCCGCTCCATAGCCATTGGTGAGTATGGATTTTTTTGAGCCATCCAGTTCAAAGAACCAGATATCATAGTGTGAATTGAGGTAAACACCTTTGTAATCTGGAGTCCAGGCGGCCATACCGTAGCTTTCTGCCTGGGTGGGCATATCATTCTCCTCATCAGCGAAGGCTGCTGGAATCCCCTCTGTCAATACAAATTTTCTTTTAGAGCTTATCTGGTAAGAATTCCATGTGCCTTTGTCGCGGTCAAAATACACGATGTATTTAGCGTCAGGGCTCAATGTGGCGTATCCTGAGAAGTTGGAGAGGATCAGCTCCCGCTGGCCGGTCTTTGTTGAAACAAGATAGATATCATCTCTTGTGCCACCTTTCCATTGACTTTCGATGCGCTTACCGAAATCAGTTCGTGCCAGCATGTACTCTGCGTTGCCATCGTGCGTTAAGGAGGTAGAGTTAAAGGTCTCGTCTGTGAGCGGTATGACGGAACGGCTGTTTTTGGGATAGATAACCGCCAGAAAGTTCCTGGACAGATCTTTCTTTAAATTGACTAGCTGCATGGGCTGCAGATAGTCATCCTGCCAACTCCAGACATCGACTTTAGCGTGTTCAAATTCGACGAGCGTGGTATCTTTGACGCGAGGAACTGGTGCAATGCCGAAAAACAGCTTTTCACCATTTTTGCTGAATCGTATATCCCCATCGCCACTGACCGCCCAATTTGCAGGCATACCACTGCTGTTTTTGGTCACTAGATACTGAGCGGTGTCTACACCAGCACTAGCACTGTAATAATAGAGATTATAATTTTTTACCAATGCTTTTTCTTTGGAAAGATCCCCAAGATAAGCCAGCTGGTTGCCTGCCTCGTCGAAGCTAAAGTTTTTGTACTCGCCCCTTCCGTTTGATATTTTCTTTAAATTTTTACTTGCAACGTCGTATAAATAAACGCCTGATTCCTTGGATAGGCTGTCTTTAACATCGGTTTTTTTCGAGAAGACGAGCTTAGTCCCATCTTTATTCCATGCATATTGGTCTACCGAAGAGAATTGTAGAGAGTCTCCCGAAACAAGGTTATAGACAGTCAGCGTTGCAACTGTTTTTTTCTTCTTGTCGTTGTTTTGTTTTTTGGTTTGGTCTGAATCTACAGTATTTTTAGCTGAAAATGTTTTGTCTCCTGTCTCTTTATCAAAAAGGAAACTAACGAAATTGTTGTTCTTTTCGGCAATTTTATACGATTTGACTGCAGCAAACTTGATCAACGAAGCATTTGTCAGATCATAGATTGCGAGAGAGTCTTTTGGAAACTCATCCGCTTTTTTCTTTTTGATTTTTGCTTCCCGTATTGCTGCGAATGGCGGCTTTATCAAACTGATCAGGTGATTCTCCGTGTCATTGAGCTTGGCATTATAGCCGCGCGGGATCTGAATCAGTTCTTTATTATCTTTTGTTTTCAGAAATAGTTGATTATCGCCCTCCTGAGGCATCACTTGAAAGAGAACAAATTTACCGGATTTACTGATGTAAGGAGATGATATGCTCTGCCAGCTATCATATACCGTATGATCCAAAGGTTTCTTTTGCGCTTGCACCGTGAGGGCAGCGAGAAAACAGAAGGAGATACAGATATTTCTTTTATTCATATCGTAATACTTTTTGCTGCAATTTATCCATAAAAAATAAAACATCGTTGTTTTTTTGGTATATTCATTGTTACGAATACATAAAAAACTGGTTATGAAATCATCATCTATTATTGTTTCGGTCATAGCAGGCGCTGTGATTTTGTTGGCGGCATGGATTTTTGGCAGTGCATATCGGTATAAATTTAAATCGACGCAGACAATTACGGTCAATGGCAATGCAAAAAAGGATTTTGAATCAGACCTGGTCAAGTGGAATGCTACTTTCAGCAGAAAGAATTATGAATTAAGTGCTGCGTCTGCGCAGTTGGCAACAGATCGTAACCTGGTACGTGACTTTCTGGTTCAACAGGGAATAAAACCTGAGGAAATTCGCTTTGAAGCGGTCAATATTGCTAAAGATTTTGAATACCACACGGATGGTAAGGGGAATGGTTATAACACCTTTTCGGGGTATACACTGTCGCAGACCGTAAGTGTAGAATCAAGAGATCTGAATAAAGTTGACAATGCTTCACGGGAGATTTCCACGTTGATTTCGAAAGGAATAGAGCTCAGTTCAAGCACGCCAAATTATTATTATTCTAAATTGGAAGACCTAAAATTGGAACTGATTTCGCAAGCATCGAAAAATGCGCATCAGCGTGCGGAAAATATTGCCAAAGAATCCAGTGCTTCATTGGGCGATCTGGTGAAAGCAGATCTCGGAATATTTCAGATCACCGGTCAAAATGACAATGAAGAATATTCTTCGGGTGGGGCCTTTAATACGACTTCGCGTAAGAAAACCGCGAATATAACCGTAAAGGCGAGTTTTATCAGTGATTAGCCTAAAATTATTTGGCTGTATGTCAGAGCACTATTGTTAAGGGTGTTAAATTTGTTCAAAAAGTTTTCTCCTTATCAATAAAAAACCTACTTTTGCATCATCCCAAACGGATATGCCCGGATGGCGGAATTGGTAGACGCGCTGGTCTCAAACACCAGTGGGAAACCGTGCCGGTTCGACTCCGGCTCCGGGTACGAAAGCTCGAAACATGGTTTCGGGCTTTTTTTATCTAAACCTTTTTATTTTCAGATATTCTTGTTTAAATTGGAAATACCAAATATAAACTCGAATGAAAGCACTTTTTTTGTCGGTTGCGCTATGCTGCTATGCATTGGTCTGGGGACAGGACAGTTTTGTTCTGAAGGAAAAAAAGAGTGCCAAATTTCCGTTTCTTTTTGTCCATAATTTAGTGATCATACCGGTTGTGGTCAATGGATTTGCTATGAACTTTCTGCTAGATACGGGGGTCAAAGAGACCATGATATTCGGTGAGACCCTCAAATCCATTGATAGCGCTGTTTTCGTCAACAAATTTCAGGGGTTAGGTAAAGACGAAGGACTGGATGGCTACTTGTCCGTAAATAATCAGGTTACGATAGCAGGTGTATATGAAGACCTAGATCAACCCATTTATATTTTAAATAATGCACATATTGACATTTCTACGCGCATCGGAGTGGAGGTCAACGGCATCATGGGCAGCCGCTTTTTTAATGATCACCTTATTGAAATGGACTTTTTAAAGCATAGGATTACCGTCTTTCAAAAGGAGGTTTATCCAAAAGGACTGAACAAGATGCAACGTGTGCCGATCGATATTCTGAATAGTAGACCTTATGCAGCTATTGCTTTTGATCAGGACGATGTTGCTGTCGAAGGGCGTGTACTAATTGATATGGGCAACAGTGATGCACTTATGCTAATTCCCTCAAAAGTGGAAAAATTCGTAATTAAAACTCCATTTATACACGACTATATCGGGCAGGGATTTAATGGGGAGATTTACGGGAAAAGAAATCGGATTAAATCCCTAAAGCTGGGGTCTTTCACAATGCACTATCCTTTGGTTGCTTATCCGGAATTGAGTTCGACCCAACATGCTACCTTTGTTAACGAACGCATAGGGTCTGTAGGCAACGAATTGCTGCGTCGTTTTAAAGTAGTTTTTGATTATCCTAATCATGTAATTTATCTTCAAAAAAACCGAAATTTTGATAAGTTCTATTATTTGAATATGAGTGGTCTGGAAATTGTTCACGATGGTATTAAATATGAGAAGGAGGAAGTTCCTGTTTATTTAAAGAAAGATGGGGGCACTGAGGTGCGTATGGGCAATAGCGTTCAATATCGCTTTGTGTTGAAAAATCTGTATAAGGTTGCGACAGTACGCGCTGGTTCGCCTGCGGCGATTGCTGGCTTAATGCCGGACGACAAACTACTGAAAATTAACGGGCGGCCGGCCTCTTCGTATTCACTGGAATCCATACACACGCTTTTTAAATCGGAGGAGGGCAGGGAGATGCGTTTTAAAGTAGAAAGGGACGGACAACAACTGGAATATAGATTTTATTTAAAAGATCCGTTGCCTTTTCACCCGAATTGAATTTGCAGCCTTATTGCTAGCTTAGTGTCCGAGAGAAGTTGGCTCCCCTTATAGCCGTATTTTCTTCTGTAAAAAGAAGATAGTTTAGAAAATAATTTTTTTTGTATCCCATTATAATTGGTATCTTTAAGATGGCGTATTTGTTGCTGCCATGGCTAAACGTAAACTTAAATATCCGTCTGTAAATGCTCCGGCGTTTTTCTTTGGAGATTTATAGCTGGTGAAATTTCAAATTTTCTATGATATGATACACTCTCCTGGCTTCCGTTTTAGGGAAGCAATCACTGAAGAAAAACCGCTGCAAGTTGTGGGCGCTATCAATGCAAATCACGCACTTTTGGCTGAGCAGGCGGGTTTCAAAGCCATTTATCTCTCTGGGGGTGGTGTTGCCGCCGGATCATTGGGTGTTCCGGATCTGGGTATTACTTCTTTGCAGGACGTGTTGATTGATGTAGATCGCATAACAAATGTTTGCAAGCTTCCATTGATGGTAGATATAGACACCGGATTTGGTCCCTCTGCCTTTAATGTTGCACGCACGATAAGAAGCTTGGTTAAAGCTGGTGCCGCGGCGGTACATATGGAAGATCAGGTAGGAGCCAAACGTTGTGGACATCGTCCTGGAAAAGAACTGGTCTCTAAGCAGGAAATGGAAGACCGTCTCAAGGCTGCGGTCGATGCGAGAACTGACGAACATTTCGTCATTGGGGCACGTACGGACGCTTTGGCATCCGAGGGGCTGGAACTCGCTCTCGACCGGGCTGTGGCTTATAAAGAGGCGGGGGCTGACTTTATTTTCGCTGAGGCGGTACATAATCTGGATCAGTATATGCAGTTTAGCAGGGCGACAGGACTGCCTATTCTAGCCAACATTACGGAGTTTGGACAGACGCCGCTTTTTACCCTCGATGAGCTCCGTCATGCGGATGTGTCGATCGTATTATATCCATTGTCGGCTTTTCGTGCAGCAAATAAAGCTGCGAGTGATGTTTATGACCATATCCGTAAAGATGGCGGCCAGGCAGCAGTCTTGGACCAGATGCAGACAAGGGAGCAGCTTTATCGAAGTATCGATTACTATGCTTATGAAAGCAGATTGGATCAGCTATTCAATAAAAAGACATAATCATGCCAGTATGACCATTGAGGAATGCATAAAGGAATGAGATCGCCTTACCTGACAATACATGCAGTAGGATAAGGCGTAGTTGCAATAGGATAGACACGCTTACAAATACTTATTCTAATGAAAGAGACAACAGAGACTGGATTTAAACCAAAGAAAAGTGTAGCACTTTCTGGCGTAGCAGCAGGGAATACTGCCTTAAGTACCGTTGGAAAAAGTGGTAATGATCTACATTACCGTGGGTATGATATTTTGGATCTTGCACATCAAGCAACTTTTGAGGAAGTAGCCTACTTGTTGATTTTTGGAAGCTTACCTACGCGAGCCCAGCTGACAAGCTATCAGAGTCAGTTGATAAGCCAGCGTGGACTACCGATCACGGTACAGCAAGTATTAAAACAATTGCCATCTACCGCACACGCGATGGATGTGCTGCGCACATATGTTTCATTTTTCGGCAGTGTAAATCCCGAAAAAGAGACCCATCCGCTGGCTGGAGCCAGAGATATCGCCAACCGGCTGATGGCGTCCATGGCATCTGCTTTATTATATTGGTATCATTTCAGTCAACATGGCCGCGAGATTCAGGTAGAGACTTCTGATACAACTGTCGGAGGGCATTTTTTGCATCTGCTTCATGGTAAGGAACCTTCCGAGTCCTGGGTTAGGGCAATGCAGATTTCGCTTAACTTATATGCCGAACATGAGTTTAATGCATCCACTTTCACCGCCAGGGTAATCGCGGGCACAGGGTCGGATATGTATTCCTGTATTGCGGGCGCAATCGGTGCATTGCGGGGGCCAAAACACGGTGGGGCCAACGAGGTCGCCTTTGAGATTCAGAGCCGATACGCCAATGCGGATGAAGCTGAGGTGGATATCCGTAAAAGGTTGGCAAATAAAGAAGTGATCATTGGCTTTGGTCATCCTGTCTATACGATTTCAGACCCAAGAAATCAGGTCATTAAGCAGGTCGCCAGGGAACTGTCAGAGGAGGCCGGCGATATGAATCTTTATTTAATTGCAGAGCGTCTGGAGAAGGTCCTGTGGGAGGAGAAACGGATGTTCCCAAATTTGGATTGGTATTCTGCTGTTTCGTATCATCTTATGGGGATTCCTACCGAAATGTTTACGCCCTTATTTGTCCTGTCGCGTATTACAGGATGGTCTGCTCATGTATTTGAACAGCGGCAAGATGGAAAAATAATTCGACCGAGCGCAAATTACATCGGACCAGACGATAGGACTTATGTGCCCATCGCCGAAAGATAGAATACGTAACGCCCTTTAAAATGCAATAAGTAAGTTAACTACTACTATTTGATCAGAAATATAATAATGAGTGCAATCTTAACCAATGAAAGACCACAGCCAGACCAGGTCCTGGTGGCTATTGTGGATTATGTCCTGAATTATAAAATCGAAAGCAAGCGGGCCTGGCACACGGCATTCTACTGTTTTCTTGATACAATCGGCTGCGGTCTGGAGGCGCTGACCTATCCTGCCTGTACAAAATTACTGGGGCCTATTGTTCCAGGGACGATCGTTCCGAACGGTGCTAAAGTGCCGGGCACAAACTATCAGCTGGATCCTGTACAAGCGGCATTCAATATTGGTACAATTGTACGCTGGCTGGATTTCAATGACACCTGGTTAGCGGCCGAGTGGGGACATCCGTCGGACAATCTGGGGGGTATATTAGCGACAGCAGACTGGCTCAGTAGAACGGAAATGGCGCAAGGCAGAAAATCCTTGAAAGCCAAAGCAGTCCTTGAAGCGATGATCATGGCGCACGAGATACAGGGAGTATTGGCGCTTGAAAACTCCTTTAATAGAGTGGGACTTGACCACGTGATTTTGGTGAAAGTGGCTTCTACTGCTGTTGTAGGCAAATTGCTAGGTCTAAACCGGGAAGAACTGCTTAATGCAGTTTCGTTGGCTTTTGTGGACGGGCAAGCTCTGCGCACTTATCGGCATGCGCCCAACACTGGCAGCCGTAAATCCTGGGCGGCCGGAGACGCTACCTCCCGGGCAGTGCGCTTGGCTTTAATTGCAAAGACAGGCGAAATGGGTTATCCTTCGGTGCTGACGGCGCCAGTATGGGGCTTTTACGATGTTTTGTTTAAAGGTAATGTGTTTAAGTTTCAGCGTGAATATGGGACTTACGTCATGGAGAATATTTTGTTTAAAATTTCTTTCCCTGCAGAATTCCATGCACAGACGGCCGTCGAAGCCGCGATACAGCTGCAGCAACAGCTTCGGAATTTTGGCAAAGACAGTGCCGATATTGCGCGTGTGACGATTCGGACTCACGAGGCGGCTATTCGCATCATTGACAAAAAAGGGCCTTTACATAATCCTGCAGACCGGGATCACTGCATCCAGTATATGGTTGCTGTACCCTTAATTTTTGGACGGCTGACGGCAGAAGACTACGAAGATCAGGTGGCAGCAGATCCACGTATCGATGATTTACGAAATAGGATTTTCTGTGTCGAAGATAGCCAGTTTACAAGGGATTATCATGATCCGCAAAAGCGGGCGATTTCCAATGCGCTGACTGTCGAACTGAAAGACGGAACGGTATTGCCGGAGTTGATCGTGGAATATCCGATCGGACATCCCCGACGTAGGGAAGAGGGTATTCCCAAATTGATCGAAAAGTACAAAATCAATCTGGCTCGTGTATTTTCAGAAAAGCAGCAAAGACAGCTGCTTGAAGTTACCTTGGATTATGACACCTTTATCGACCTCGATGTGTCTGAACTTATGGACCTCTACGCACGGTAGTATAGAAAGCTATTGTTCTGTTGTTTCTTCATATAACAGAACAATAGCTTATCGCTATTCATCCTATTCTTCCCTTTTTTGCCAGTTGGATCTAAAACCTGTATAAAATTTAAAGTCCTTGCCGGCCAGTGTCTTTAACGATGGGGGCAGTTCCCATTGTTCACCGAAGTGAAAGAATGATGTGCACTCCTGAACAAAAAGCGGTAAACCGGTAAGATCGATATGACCAAATACGCCGCCTGTGTAAGCAGGATAGCCTACACCAAGAACAGAACCGATATCGCCGTCAATGGGCTGATCCAATATACCCTCCTCTAAACAACGATAGCTATCCAAAGCCATGACATGAAGTAGTCTTTTTCGTATTAATGTGGGGGCGGCACTATCAATGGACATGGACAAAGTTGGGTCCTGCCAAATTGTTTTAGTTCGCGTAGTGCTGTCGTAGTCATAGAATCCGTGTCCCGATTTGCGACCTTTTCGCTGATTTTTGATCATATTGGCGAGATAAGCATAGGCTCTGTGCTGACTGGCGTGAAGGGTGGGCAACTGATCATACACATGCAGCATAAGTTCCAATGAAATTTCGTCCAGCACCGCGAGCGGTCCCACAGCGAATCCGGCAGTCAATGCTTCGGTCTCGATCTGCCGGGCCGGTATGCCTTCCAGTAACATGGTGATGGCTTCCAGAAGGTAGTTGAAAAAGATGCGGGAAGTAAAAAATGCAGGGCCATCATGTACGACTATCGGAATTTTGCCCAGTTTTAATGCGACCAATACGGCCTGTTGTAATGTGTTTTGATCTGTTTGTTGGCCGCGGATAATCTCAACTAAGGGCATGCGATCTACCGGCGAAAAAAAATGCATGCCGATAAAGCGCTCGGGATGAGGAGTTGCTGTGGCCAGGTTGCTAATAGGAAGAGACGTTGTATTGGAGGCAAACACACCATTTTTGGTGAGGTAGGCAAAACTTTGTTTTGTCACCTCTGCTTTTAATGCTGCATCTTCAAATACGGCTTCAATAATGAGATCAGATCCTGAAAGATCGTGGATATGCTCGGTAGCCGTAATCCTGGACAGCAGTGCCTGTTGCTGCTCGCTGTCCATATTGCCCTGTGCCAGCAATTTTTCACAAATCTGAGCTGAATACGCTTTGCCCTGCTGGGCCCGTAGTAGGGTGACATCTTTCAAAATCACATTTAAACCGGCCTTAGCTGCCTCGTAGGCGATACCTGATCCCATCATGCCAGCGCCGAGAATGCCTATCTGTCTGATCGTATTATCTGAGGTACATTCTAGCCAGTCAGGATGTTGTGTGCGATGTATACCATGATCAAGGGTGCGCACCATGTGCAGCACTTCGGGTGTCTTCAGAACAGCTAGATATACTGTAGCCTCAGCCTGCAGCACTTCGTCCAGCGGACGAGATACTGCTGATTGCAACAACTGGATGACCGCATTGGTACCGGGAAGCAGCCCCCGTGTTTTTTTTTGAATCGCCGCCACCGTATTTTCCATGTCCGCCGAAGAGGAGCGGAATGCCGGATCGGTAGCTCTATTTTTGCTCAATATCCAGCGTTTTGCCGTCGCTATACCGCCATCAAAATCAGCTGCTACATGATCGATCAAAGCTAATTTGTGACCATCTGTACTCCCGATTGAATTTCCCTGTGTTAATAGCTGCAAGGTTTGAGTGTAGCCAATGATCTGAGGCAGGAGCACGGTTGTTCCTAAGCCGGTAAAGGCGCCAAATTTACTTTCTGGAAAGCCCAAGCTGATCCCTTGTATAGCAATTCGATAATCAGACCATAACATTGGCGCTAGCCTGATGCCTGTGCAGGAGCGGTCAAGTATGGATACAATAGGCTTGTTGAATGATTTCCATTTTATTACCTCCAGCATCATGTGGTACATGTTGCTGGAGTCGAACATGCCTTCGTAAACCTGATTAAACAGGGACGTATAGTTTCCCTGATCGGCGTTCAATGGTGAGGTATACACCAACGCGGTGGTTTCTTGTTCTTGGAGCAGCTTAGTCATTAATACGACGAAGTGCTCAAGTGTAACCTGTATGCCCGGTCGGGCACTGGGGATTTCGATCAGCGGCTGTATGAAAACAATTCCATCGCTGTCCCGTTGTATGTCAAACAGCGGCGATGGGTCGGGGTTTTCTTTTTTTTGCATCATCATCTATTTCTTTGTTGTGGATAATTGGCTTTACGCAGGTTTTTGGGATTGATAGTTGATATGGTCAATGGACATCTTTGCAATAATCTCCAGCATAATTTCAGAGGTCCCGCCGATTATGGTCCCCACGCGTACATCCCGGTACAGACGAGCGATTTTATAGTCTTCAGTGAACCCATAACCGCCAAAAAGTTGTAGACATTGGCCGACTGCCTGGACAGCGAGCTCGCTGGCCTGGAGCTTGGCAATGGAGCACTCCCGGACTGCATATGTTCCCTCGTACTGAAGGTCACAACAGTGGTAAACAAATGCCTTCGTCGTCGCGATATCAGCGGTGATTTGGGCAATGCGATGGCGGACAGCCTGAAATTCTGCAATTTTTTTCCCGAAGGCCTCGCGTTGCTGCAGATATTCCAGCGTGTACTGTAAGGCCGATTCGGCTGTTGCAACGCTATGAATAGCAGCGGTGAGGCGTTCCAACTGTAAACCGTCCATTAGATAGCGGAATCCTTCACCTTCCGCACCAATTAAATTGCTCGCTGGTACCTTAACCTGATCGAAGGCCAATTCGGCAGTATCAGAGGCATGCCAGCCCAATTTATTGATCTTATTTGCCGATATCCCTTGCGTATGCCTGTCGATGAGCAGTAAACTGATGCCCTTCGTTCCTTTATCAGGGGCGGTTTTGACAGCCGTAATAAAAAAATCACCATAATACCCGTTGGTAATGAAAGTTTTGGATCCATTGACAATATAGTAATCTCCCGTTCGAACAGCAGTAGTCTTGATATTTTTTACATCGGAGCCCGCCCCCGGCTCCGTAATCGCGACAGCACTGACCATCTCTCCTGCAATGACAGGCCTGAGATAACGTTCTTTTAATTCCTCGGTTGCATATTTTAACAGATAAGGTGCAGACATGTATTGGATTACCAAAGCCGCTATCGTGAATCCCCCAGAGAAACAATGGGATAATTCCTCGCATAAAATCATCGAATAATAAAAATCCAAAGCCAGACCACCGTATTGTTCTGGATAGTTGATTCCCATAAACCCCATATCGCCCATTCTTTTCCAGATACGTCGATCGATTTCACCTCTTTTTTCCCAGTCATCAATGTGCGGAAGAATTTCCTTTTGAATAAATGCCCGGAGCGTTTCGCGGAAAATTTGATGTTCAGCGGACAGTTTTCTTGCGTGCATAATAATTTATTTTACATTGGTTATTTTTTCAGTGGAATGAAAATCCATGGAAGCTTCATTTCTGCTGTCCTACGCTGGATGACCCTTAGGTGGAGACTGCTGTGAAATGCTGATCTAATTTACTGAAAAGGTCTCATTTTCCAGCAAATTATTATTGTTTATTTTTCATCATATAGATCATCTATGGAAGTTATTCCATTGTTTTTTTTCTATTTATTCTGTTTTGTGTCAAAGAATAGTCGCAGAGTGTTCGTTAGCGTACATTATATTTTCTATCTTTAAATAAGAATTCGACGGAAGTATACTCCTTGGGATTTGGAACGACTGTCGGCGCAGGCCGACATATCAAAGAACCTTTATAAACTATATGTGATGTCAAAAAAAGTATTTATTGTCGCGGCAAAGCGCACACCAATCGGAAGTTTTGGAGGTGGACTATCTTCACTGACGGCGCCTATGCTCTGTGCGCATGCGGTTCGTGCCCTGCTGAATCAAGTTGAGGTTGTAGCCGGCCAAATCGATGAAATATTGATTGGCAATGTGTTGCAGGCGGATTTGGGTCAAGCCCCTGCCAGACAGGTCGCCAAGCTTGCTGGTTTGCCTGATGGGGTAGCGGCAACTACGGTCAATAAGGTCTGTGCAAGCGGTATGAAAGCTATTGCTTTCGGCGCGCAATCCATTTTGCTGGGCGATGCGGAGGTCGTGGTTGCGGGCGGTATGGAGAGTATGAGCAGAGCACCCTTTTATTCGGGAGCCATGCGTTGGGGCGTAAAATTAGGTGATCAGACGCTAGTAGACGGTTTACAGCGGGACGGCTTAAGTGATGCCTATTCAAACGAGCCCATGGGCAGTTTTGCGGAGTTGTGTGCCGAGACATATGGCATCGGCCGCGAACAGCAAGATGCCTATGCAATCAATTCCTATAAGCGGAGTCTGGAAGCTTGGCAGAAAGGCAAATTTGCGAATGAAGTCACTCCGATAATTGTCCAAGGAAGAAAAGGAGAACAGGTGGTCTCCAGAGATGAGGAATTTTCACAGGTAAATTTTGATAAAATCCCGCAGTTGAAACCGGCGTTTAAAAAAGACGGGACGGTAACTGCAGCTAATGCTTCCACATTGAGCGACGGAGCGGCCGTTGTATTGTTGATGAGTGAAGAAAGGATGAATGAACTGCGGCTGAGTCCTTTAGCAGAGATTATTGCTTATGCAGATGCGGAGCAGGCACCTGAATGGTTTACTACCACACCGAGTCTGGTAACAGATAAAGTTCTGAAAAAGGCGGGTTTAACACTAGCGGACGTCGATTATTTTGAGTTTAATGAGGCTTTTTCTGTTGTGGCACTGGCAAATGCCCAAATTTTGGATATTGCGTTAAATAAAGTGAATATCTATGGGGGAGCGGTTTCGCTTGGGCATCCGCTTGGCTGCTCGGGAGCCCGGATTCTGGTGACCCTGACCAGTATCCTGCAGCAGGAGGGCGGGAAAGTGGGGTTAGCTGCAATCTGCAATGGTGGTGGTGGAGGTTCCGCAATGATCATAAAAAAAGCATAGTACTTCGTCCAGGTAAACAATCGGTTTAACTGGACGAAACCCTCGATACTTGCGCGGCCATGAATAAAATCAGCCTATTTATTCTTCATACAGACGGCTGGCTTCTACACCGTGAAGAGCGAGTTCGGACTCGATTTCGGTCGGATTCAGCCGGATTCCCTCAATAGTTAATAGATTGTAAATTGAATCCAGGTCTATTTTCCAGTCATGAATACCGTTTAATTTCTCAACAGCTTGTTTGATCTTATCAACGAGGCTGGGGTGTTGTGCATTAGTTTCGAAAATGAGCTTTTCCATTGTGTTTCGTATTAGGCCCAATTTGAAAATCAGGCAGGTTTAACCAAAATAGCGCAGACAATCATTGATCGGCTAATTACAATAGTCTCAATATAAGGAGAATTATTTGAAATTAATAGTTTAAAATGATTAAAATGTAATGAAACTGTTAATTTTTGTAATTAATTGCTGTAAATTTTGTGCACGTTAATCTAAATGTTCTACCGCGGATCTGAAGAGGCTGTGGTTGCGCTGCTCTTAGCAGCTGGCTGTCGAGGAGGCCTTCGCTGCTAACAAAATTTTAGTTAAGTTTGAATGGATGATGAAGACTGAAATTATCGATGTAATTGTGGTATTGCTCGTTCCGGCTGCTGCTGTACCATGGATTTTGTATGTTAAGCTTAGGTTCAGGTACAAAAAGCTGGAGCTGGAGCAACGTAGACAACGGGAAATTTTCCAACGGATGGACAACGAACAAATGAAGCGAATGCACCGCAACAGACTTAATCCACATCTGTTAAAAAATTCATTAAACGGTATTCTGTCACACGCTTATCAAACTTATTACACGATGGACAAGCTCGCCATGCTGTTGGATTACGTTCTTTATGAGAGCGAGATGGAACTGGTGTCGCCAAAAGCAGATATTGAATTTGTGCGTAATTTGATAGAAGTCAACAAGGTGAAGCTGAGTCCTTTATTTGATATACGTGTCAAATTTGACATCGACGAAACAGACCTCGAAATGTTGGAAAGGCCTTCGCTGGTTCCCCTGATAACCGTTGACCTAATCGAAAATGCGTTTAAACATGCTGATTTCCACCATCCGGATTCTTTTATTTCGATTACATTCATCTTTCGTCATGGCGTGCTGGAACTGACAGTCACTAATAAAATTTCGAAACGGTCGCCCTTAAATAAAACGAGAAGCGGAATAGGGAGCAAGACGCTCGAAGAACGGCTGATGTTATATTATCCCAACAGACATATACTACGGCGTTTTACAGAAAATGACATGTACAATGCGTATCTCCAGATCAGATTATATGAAGACTGAAAGAAAACTGAAATGTATACTATTGGATGATGAGATTCCAAGCCTGCGATTTTTGAGGATGTTATGTGAGCAGATTCGGGGACTGGAAGTTGTCAGAGCCTTTAATGATCCCGCCGTCCTGTTAAAGGAGTTTAAGTATTTGGATTTTGATTTTTGCATTTTGGACATTGAAATGCCAGATTTGAACGGCTTTGATGTCGCTAAGATCCTGACCGGTTATCCAATTGTCTTTTCCACGGCTTACAAGGAATATGCAAGTGAAGCTTTTGACATCAACGCGGTGGACTACATCCGCAAACCCATATCATTGCAACGTCTCGAACAGGCTATCAGAAAAGTCAGACGGGCGATGAGTTTACAACAGCCTCAACTGCCGTCTTTTGCTCAGTTCAATACCAATAAGGGCAAAGCAATCCTCCACTTTGATCAGATCGATTACATACGGATTGCGGATGTGGACAGTCGCGATAAGAGTGTTTTCCTTCGCGACGGCTCTACTGTTCTGCTCAAGAATATCAGTTTTGATAAATTACTTGCCTTTTTGCCACCACAGGATTTTTGCCGTATTAATAAGAAGGAGATTGTTGCGTTAAGAATCGTGAAATTCATTGCAGGAGATGAAATAATCAGCAGTTTACCTGATGCAGAAGATAATGCGATTGTCTTTAGTTTAGGGGATTCTTATAAGAGATCTTTCCTCAAAAAAATTGTTTGATTACAAAATTACCTTAGTTCATTACATATTTTAGTTTCCACGATGGCAAGCAGGTTTTAAAGCGCATGCAGAATCATATTTTTGCTATAGCTATTGGATCTGCGGTATGACAGATCGTCTTACGGTAGCTGCAAAAAGAGTTAATTCAGTATTTATTGAACTGTGACGAAGATGAAGAAACACAGAAATACGATTTTTTATGTGGCGTTAATTGGCTCCTTGCTAACTGTCATGTATTGGGTCGTCCACTTGGGAGTACGATTGCAGCATCAGGAAATGCCCGTCGGAACAAAGCTGAGCCATGGTGCCTGGGAAGATTTTAGGTTGACGCTGATCCACAGCTTTGGCCATCCTTTGGCTATCCTGTTGGCACAGATTGTAACAATAATCATAGCAGCTCGCATTATGGGCTGGATATGTATCAAAATCAAACAGCCTGTCGTCATAGGAGAAATGCTTGCCGGAATTATTCTTGGTCCCTCTTTGTTGGGTCTATATTTCCCAGAGTTGTCGCAAACGCTCTTCCCTGCAGTGTCACTCAACAATCTTCAATTTCTGAGTCAGATCGGGTTGATTCTCTTTATGTTCATTATCGGTATGGAACTCGATCTAAATGTGCTCAGAAATAAGGCTCACGATGCTGTAGTGATATCCCATGCGAGCATTGTTATTCCCTTCACTTTAGGCATTTCACTCGCTTATTTTCTTTATCAGCATCACGCTCCAGCTAATGTGGAGTTTCTGTCATACAGCTTGTTTATTGGTATTTCGATGAGTATAACGGCCTTCCCGGTTCTTGCAAGGATAGTACAGGAGCGGGGATTGCAGAAAAGTAAGCTTGGGGCTATGGTGATCACCTGTGCCGCTGCTGACGATATTACCGCCTGGTGTATTTTGGCGGTCGTCATTGCAATTGTAAAGGCCGGAAATTTCGCCAGCGCATTGTATACCATTGGGTTGTCCATAGGTTATGTCCTGTTAATGATTAAAATTGTACGTCCATTTCTGATGCGTGTGGGTGAGTTAAAAGGCACTCGGGAAGGACTGAGCAAATCGGTCGTTGCGATATTCTTTATCGTTCTGTTGTTTTCCGCTTATACAACGGAGATACTCGGAATACATGCATTGTTCGGTGCTTTTATGGCAGGAGCGATCATGCCTGAAAATAGCCGTTTTAGGACTGCGTTTATTGAAAAAATTGAAGATGTCTCTACCTTATTGCTGTTGCCGTTGTTTTTTGTTTATACCGGACTG
Source organism: Sphingobacterium thalpophilum (assembly GCF_901482695.1). Classification (NCBI taxonomy): domain Bacteria; kingdom Pseudomonadati; phylum Bacteroidota; class Sphingobacteriia; order Sphingobacteriales; family Sphingobacteriaceae; genus Sphingobacterium; species Sphingobacterium thalpophilum. Next base: position 5,463,628 of record NZ_LR590484.1, on the reverse strand, counting down.
CGTACGCAGATCGGGCTATTGAATGATCCTGATTTGTGGTTGATTACAAGCTTGATTATTCTGGTGGCGGTGATCGGAAAATTTGCAGGCAGTGCCTTGGCAGCCCGATTTGTAGGCCAGAACTGGAAGGATAGTCTGAGCATTGGTGCGCTGATGAATACCAGGGGACTGATGGAGCTCATCGTGTTAAACATCGGTTATGACCTTGGGGTTCTGAGCGCTGAGCTTTTCTCGATGATGGTGGTGATGGCGCTGGTAACCACATTTATGACAGGTCCTTCATTAGATCTGATCCATTATGTATTTCGGCCAAAAAAGCGGTCGCTGGAGCAGGAAATACAGACAAAATCCAAGTTTAAAATATTGCTTTCTTTTGCGAAGAGCAATACCGGCATCTCACTCCTTTATCTAGCAAATGCGCTTACCGCGAAATCCAAACATACTGCTGAAATCACTGCTCTTCATATTGAACCGTCAAATGAGCTTCGACATTACGAAGTCGAAACTCAGGAGCAGGATAGTTTCCGTGAGATAAAACGGACTGCGCAGCATCTGGAACAGCCTATACGGACAGTTTTTAAGATATCCAGTGATATTGATCGTGAAATTGTGCAGACTTCCAACGAGAGGGAGCAAGATCTACTCTTATTGGGGGTGAGCGAGTCGATTTATGGGGGCAGCCTATTAGGGCGCTTTTTAGACTTTACGTCACGTATCATTAATCCAGAAAAACTTTTGCATACGGTAGCAAATGCTGAATCTCCTTTTTCAACATTTGACAGGAATCAGCAGATCAATGCGAGGGTCAATGCTATGGTGGGCATTCTGATCGATAAAAATTTTGTGAAAGCTCAGCGCATCATTGTTCCTGTTTTGTTGAAAGACGATGAATTCTTGTGCGCTATTATACGGCGGCTAATTCATCACTCGGACGCGCAGGTGATCGTATGGGATTGTGAGCAGTTATTGCGCAAGCAAGAAGCCTTTAGAGAAAAACTTCGTCAGATCGAGCAGCTTGTGCCCAATCATCTGACGGTAGTGGACGTTAAAAAGTTAGGGGCGGAACTATGGGCACAACAGGATCTTATGTTAATGAGTTTGCCCTGCTGGCATAAAATAGTCAATAAAAAGGTAGATTGGCTACCGCTTACACCGTCGACCCTGTTGGTGGCGGACCGGAAAAAATAGTGTTTATCGTCGTCAGGTCGAAATAGAATATTTCGACCTGACGACGATAAAGGAATTGGCTATGTTGAGATCTTGTCCACCTTTATCTTCAGTCCGATTAATTTCTCAATATCGCTCAGGTAAGTTCTTTCTTCCACATCACAAAAAGAAATCGCCTGACCTTCCATACCCGCTCTGCCCGTGCGGCCAATACGGTGCACATAGGTTTCGGGAACATTGGGGAGGTCGTAGTTGATGACTAGCGGTAACTGTTCTATATCAATGCCACGTGCCGCAATATCGGTGGCAATCAGTATTTTAATACGACTTTCCTTAAATTCGCCCAGTGCCCTTTGTCTGGCATTTTGCGATTTATTTCCGTGAATGGCAGCAGCTCGAAGACCATTTTTTGCCAAGAGCTTGACGATTTTATCAGCCCCATGTTTGGTTCGGGAAAATACAATTGTGCGTTCATGTTTCTTCTGTTTAAGAAGGCTGGTCAGCAATTTGATTTTCTCTTTTTTCTCGATGAAGTAGACACATTGATTTACCTTCTCTGCGGTGGAGCTGACTGGTGTCACATCTACTTCAACCGGTTTATGGAGTATGCCCTGTGCAAATTTGCGAATATTTGGAGGCATTGTGGCAGAGAAAAATAAAGTCTGGCGTTTTTCGGGAACTTTAGCGAGAATCTTTTTGATATCGTGGATAAAGCCCATGTCCAGCATGTTGTCGGCCTCGTCAAGGATCAGCAGCTCAATCTTATCAATAAAAACCAGTTTTTGGTTCATGAGGTCCAATAAACGGCCTGGAGTAGCAACAAGGATGTCGACCCCCCTTTTTATTTCTTTAACCTGTTTGTCCTGATTCACACCGCCAAAGATGGTACAGTATTGGAGACTCAGGTATTTACGGTATAGATTTATATTGTCGCCAATCTGTATTGCCAGTTCACGTGTCGGCGTTAAGATAAGCGCTCTGATAGGTACTTGTTTACCAATGCCCGTCTTCTTTTCGGCCAGGCGTTGCAATAAGGGCAACGCAAAAGCCGCTGTCTTTCCAGTGCCCGTCTGTGCGCATCCGATGAGATCTTTTCCGTCCAAAATGACCGGAATAGCCTTTTGCTGAATAGCAGTCGGCGTAGTATATCCCGTTTCGGCGACTGCCTTTAAAAGTGGGGAGATCAGATTAAGTTGTTTGAATTCCATTAAAATGTAACTGGGAAATTATGCTTAAATACACCTTGATTTACTTTCGTTGAAGCGGTTCATAACTGTTCAGAAATCTATCATGCAGTGATGGAAGCAAACAAACAGGAAATAACAAGGGATGAATATGTAAAAGAAATGGGATAAATCAGTAAGAATTACCCCATTAACAAGAAAGTGTATTTTTTGGATTACGCCAATTTTACATTTGTAGCGTTGATTCCTTTTGGAGTTCTTTCTACATCATAAGTAACAACGTCACCTTCAGTTACTTGGTTCTTAAGCGCAGAAACGTGTACGAAAACGTCTGCACTACCGTCTTCTGGTGTAATAAAACCAAAACCTTTAGTTTCATTGAAAAATTTAATTTTACCTGTATTCATTATTTTTAATTAAGTGTCGCAAGGTAGGTATAATAAATGAGTAATCGTGTTTTTTTTTCGTAAATCGTCAAGTTTTTTTTATGATGACGTTTTGTCAACAATAATAGTCGTTCAAAGCCCTTTAAGTGGCTATTTCTATTGATGCATGAGGGAGGCACCTGGTAAATCATGTATGCCATGTAACAGTGAGGGTAACCGCTTATCTAAACACCTTTTTATAATGTCTATATATATTTTACAATCATTGTATGCATGCCTTAATTGATTTTTGTATTTTCATCATCAGCAAAACCAAGTGTACTTAAACCCGTATATGATGAATAGAAAAGATTTTATCCGTACTTCCAGTATTTTAGCAGCCGCATCATTCTTCTCCAGCACCCGGGCGTCTCAGTTGTCTGATCAGCCAATCCGTGTTGGGGTCATTGGTGTCAATGGCATGGGATGGTCTGACCTGAATGCGCTGTTGAAGCAAAATAATATTGTATGTACGGCTCTTTGTGATATAGATGAGACCGTCTTGAATAAAAGGGCCCGAGAGTTACAAGAACGAAATATGGTTGTCGCCACTTACCTCGATTATAAACAGTTGCTGGCCAGTTCGGATGTAGACGCAGTTATTATTGCAACGCCTGATCACTGGCATTGTCTGCAGATGGTAGATGCTGTTGAGGCGGGAAAGCATGTCTATGTGGAGAAGCCTATCGGCAATTCTGTCCGGGAATGTCAGGTGATGGTGCAGGTGGCAAAGAAAAATAATGCCATTGTGCAAGTGGGACAATGGCAGCGGAGCCAGCAGCATTTTAAAGATGCGATTGATTTTGTGCATTCCGGTAAGTTGGGTAAAATACGGTTGGTCAAGGCCTGGTCGTATTTGGGCTGGAAAAACAGCATTCCAGTGCAACCCGATACAGCTGTACCTAGTGGAGTGCATTATGCGGACTGGCTGGGTCCGGCAGTAAAGAAGCCGTTTAATGTCAACCGCTTTCACTTTAATTTTCGATGGTTTTGGGATTATGCGGGTGGATTGATGACCGATTGGGGCGTGCATATGCTGGATTACGCGCTACTGGGGATGAAAGTGTCAGACCCAAAATCCGTGATGGCATCGGGCGGTAAGTTTGCGTTTCCTGACGATGCCGGCGAAACGCCCGACACCATGACTGCAGTCTACGAATTTGACGGTTTTAATATCCAGTGGGAGCATGCAAAAGGAATTGATCTGGGCCCCTACGGCCGTAATCATGGTGTTGCATTTATAGGCAACAATGGTACACTGGTATTAAATCGATCCGGCTGGGAGGTGATTCCAGAAAAGGGGCGCATGGAAGCACTGCCTTTCCAACCTGCATCTGACAATGGGCTGGAAAGACATATGGCAAACTTCGTAGAAGCTATTCGACAACGAAACCCACAATTATTACATGCTCCGATCGAAGCAGGAGCACACATCGCGATTTTCTCGCAGATGGGCAACATTGCTTTCCGGACTGGACAGAAGCTTTACTGGGATCAGGGCAAGCAGCGTTTTACAGACTCCAATGCAAACAGATATTTGGCAGCAGTATACCATAACGGTTACAAATACCCTAAAATATAGCCATGGAGAACGGATGTAGGGCAGAAGCTATCCAAAGACAAATGTATTGGCGATAGCGATTTCGTCCTGATTGACTGAGTGCTCAAAGTTGGGATATATGGACAGCTGCACGTTTGCATTCATATTTTTTAGTATGGCAACGGAGGCCTGGACACGTTGTAATGGTACATGTGGATCAGGATCGCTTGTACCGATAAACAGCGGCATCTGCCCGAAATCACCCTGATACTTGCTGGTATCAATTTCCTCGCCGATCAGGCCTCCAATAATTGCAGCCGCTCCACCATAACGATTGGCATGCTGTGCTAAATATTCAAGAATCAGGCAGGCACCCTGCGAGAAACCAAAAAAGTAGATATTTTCTGTTTTTACTCCGTTGTCCTGAGCCTGCTGTACTGTATCCGCAAGGACCTGAATTGCCGAGGTCAGCCAAGGTTCGTTGCGTTCCCTGGCAGCCATAAATGAATAAGGATACCACGTATAATTAGCTGCCTGCGGCGCTAAAAGTGCGTAACCATCCACTTTTAGATAAGTAGACAAATGCAAGATTTCCGTCGCGGTACCACCACGTCCATGAACCATAATCAGTACTTTCTTTGCTTTTTCCAGAGCTTGTCCAGCTGTTATGATATTAACCAAATGACTCATAATATTTGTTTCTAAATTGTTTTCTTAAACCATACATCTTTATAGATGTCGGGATGGCGATGAAATTGGGCATTAACGTAAGGGCAGAGGGGCACGATCATTATCTTGTTTTCGCGGGCATAAGAAACGAGTTTTTCCAATAGTATTTTAGCAAATCCACGTCCTTCATATGCTTCGTCTACTTCAGTATGATAAACGACGAGTTTTCCGTCGATAAGGGCTATGCTCATCAAACCAGCTTTTGCTCCATCGGAAAATAATTGCAGTTCGCCACGCTGATTTTTATCCAGTACAATCTCTGTGCTTTCCATATTTTGTGTATTTGTTCTTGTTTAATGAATATTTAATCAATGTTTGGTAACGACTCTTCAATCTGTGCACGGTAGCTTTCGTATTGTTTTGGTAGTTTGAGCGCTGTACCCAAGCTTTCCAGCGGCTCATCCACCGTAAATCCGGGATTGTCCGTCGCGAGTTCAAACAATACACCCCCCGGTTCACGGAAATAAAGAGAAAAGAAGTAATCGCGGTTAATTTTAGGTGTAATATCCAACCCTGCAGAAAGAACTTTTTCACGGTATTCCATAAGGATATCGTCATCTTTTACGCGGAAAGCCACGTGGTGATTGGTTCCACCGGCATTCCTGCCATATGAAAGATCTGGATTTTCAACAATGTCGACAGTATGGGCAGTTGTGATACTATCGGTCTTCAGCCGGTATCTTTCATTTTCGTGTTCCCTTACTGAATAGCCTAAAATGTCTGTCAGGACCTTTAAGGTAGGGTCAGCACGTTTCAGCGATAACGTGACATTGTGGAAGCCTTTTAACGCCTGCTGGCTCGTAATATCAGTTGTGGTCCAGGCCTTTCTGTCGTCTTCGATGTTGGGCTCAATAAATTGCAACTGCAAACCATCCGGATCCTTAAATTCGATCAGTTTCTCCCCGAAGATTTCATTTTCAACAAAAGCCACACGGTGTGTATCGAGACGGTCTTTCCAGAACGGCAGACTGCCCGGAGGCACCGCATAACCTATATGTGTCGCCATACCAGTCCCTTGTACACCTCGCCCAATTCCCTCCCAAGGAAAGAACGTCAATATCGTACCAGGCTCACCTTTTTCGTTTCCGAAATAAAAATGGTACGTTCCAGGGTCATCAAAATTGACAGTCCTTTTTACCAAACGGAGACCCAAGACTTTGGTGTAGAAGTCAAGATTTCTTTTTGCATTATCGGCGATGGCCGTAATATGATGCAATCCTAAAATTGAATTGTCCATAACTTTTAATTTTTTTTATCTGATGTAAAATTACGGATGACCGCCGGTAAATCCATTGAACTAGATCAATAAAGACATCGACACAAAAAACTTAATACAGCGCTCAAGAAAATAATATTTACATTTGATATTGATTATGGAAGATAATACATTATTTAAGATCAGCTATAAAATAAAGGAAATCCGCAAGGTTAAAGGCATCACCATACAGGAGGTTGCCGATAGAGCGGGGGTAAGCAAGGGGTTGATATCGCAGATCGAAAATAATCGGACGATACCCTCGTTATTGGTATTGATCAACATCGTCCGTGCACTGAATGTCGACTTGAACGAATTTTTTAAGGACTTTAATTCGGATTTAGACTCCGGCCCGGTCACTGTCCGAAAAAAAGAGAGTTATATTCCTTTTGAAAAGGAATCTGCTGACGGATTTCTTTATAAGCGTATTTTTAGTTCAGCAATAGATAGTTCGAACATAGATATCGTCCTTTTGGAACTACTTCCTAATTCGCAACGGCCGGTAGTGGAAACAGAAGCCTACGAATATAAATATATTATTAAAGGCCAGGTTGAATATATATTTCAGGATCAGCAAGTCCGTCTTGAAGAAGGCGACTCCATATTCTTTAATGGGCGGCTTCCCCATACTCCAAGGAATACCGGTAAAGACAACGCTTTAATGCTTATCGTTTATTTTTTCGACAACAAACGCTGACCCAGCTATTTATGACCTGCGTAAATACGGTCTGTTAGCCCATCAGCTGCATTGATGTTTACGTACCGTTCTATATACAAAAACATATTTCTTATATTTGTTTATAAATACTTAACAAAAGTTTAGTTCTGTATTAATTCTCATGATTTACTTTTGATTGCGGGCGAAAAGCCTGTTAAATAGCAGGATCATGAGGTTTAATCAACAATTAAAAATGCGTATAAGCAAATTAGATGAGCGTTCTGTAGCCATACTTCTGGCAATAGCAGCATTTTTATGTTATACGAGTATGTATTCATTCCGGAAATCGTTTACCGCTACGAGCTTTTCCAATCAGTCTGTTCTCGGGATAGACTATAAAGTGATTATGGTTATTATACAGATGTTCGGTTATCTGTTCTCTAAATTTTATGGTATTCGATTTATTTCGGAGAGCAAACACAGCCATAGGGGCCGTTATTTAGTCACTTTAATCTGTGTTTCGTGGAGCGCCCTTCTGGCTTTTGCTCTTTTTCCCAGGCCCTGGAATGTCGCTTTTCTTTTTATCAATGGATTTCCACTGGGAATGGTCTGGGGTTTGGTTTTTAGCTATTTGGAAGGGCGACGGTTTACCGAGATCATGGGTGCTGTGATGTCTGTGAGCTTGGTATTCGCTTCCGGCCTGATTAAATCAGTGGGACGATTGCTCATGGTCACTGTGGGTGTCAATGAATTCTGGATGCCCTTTTTTACAGGAATGTTGTTTTTCCTTCCCTTCCTATTGTGTGTCTGGGTGCTGGAAAATGCACCGGGACCCACTTCTCAGGACAAATTCCTGCGGACCGAAAGAGTGGCAATGGATGCGGCAATGCGCAGAAGTTTCTTTAGTATGTTTATGCCGGGTATTGCATTGACAGTCATAATTTATACCATGTTGACAATTTTGCGGGATGTCAGGGATAATTTTGAGATTGAGATGTGGCAGATGCTGCATCTTAAAGGTGTGGGCATCTTTGCAAAGGTGGACGGGGTCATCGCTTTGGCCGTGTTAGTTTTGATAGGTGGGTTAATTGTTATTAAGGATAATCTGAAAGCATTTAAGCTGATTCATTATATGATTATTGCTGGCTTTCTAATTACCGGTGTATCTACTTACTTATTTACGAATCAGTGTATTGGGGGACTTAGTTGGATGCTCCTGATTGGTCTGGGGTTATATATGGCTTATATTCCCTACAATGCGATATTCTTTGAGCGGATGATAGCAACCTATCAGATGAAAAGCAATATTGGATTTGTGATGTATATGGCCGACGCCGTGGGTTATCTTGGAAGCTTCCTAGTCCTCATGAACAAAGAATTTTTACCAACTTCCGTCAGTTGGGGAGAATATTTTATTCATTTGGTTTACGTGGCTTCGGCTATCGGCGCTATCTTAAGTATCTTTTCTTTTATATATTTTGTCCGAAAGAAAGAACGGATAAAAGATGAAAAAGAGGGGGAGGGGGCCAAAGCTTGGCAGGCATCCACGACTACAGTACAAATAGTAAAATGAAAATATATTAAAAAAATGGGAACAGATACATATGATCTAATTGTGGTCGGAGGGGGGATCTTAGGAACTTTCCATGCGTACCATGCATTGAAGAAAGGATTGCGCGTGCTTCAACTGGAAAAGGATAATTTTCCAGTAGGTTCCACAGTACGTAATTTTGGTCAGGTCGTACCGTCCGGTATGGCCGGAGAGTGGTTTGACTATGGTGTGCGGGGATTAGATATCTATCAGTCTATCCAAAAGGAAATGGATATATCTGTCCGAAACAATGGTAGCATTTATATTGCATCCGATATGGACGAGGTGCAGGTTATCCACGAATTAGCAGCACATTATCATACAAAAGGCTATGTACATGAGCTGTACTCCAAAGACCAGATCTTGTCCAAGTATCCAGATTTGAATCCTAATTATGTCAAAGAAGCCATTGTCTTTGACCAGGAGCTCAGCATAGAGCCTGAAGTTATGATTCAAAAGCTGCATGTTTTTATGCGCACCAAGTTTGAAAAATATGTGTTGAAATACGATACGACCGTGATCACCTGTGAGGAGGGGAATGACAAGGCCAGTATAACAACAAGCGGTCTTGAAGTTTTCGAGGCAACGAAAGTTCTTATTTGTAACGGGTACGAGTTTAAGATTCTGTATCGTGAGCTATTTAATGATAGTGGTTTAGAAATCAGTAAACTGCAGATGATGCGAACCAAGCCATTGTCACAGCTTTATCTCCCCGGCAATATTCTGACGGGACTGACCATCCGCCGTTATGAAAGCTTTGAGGAATATTGTCCTTCATTCCAGAGCATTCCTATACCTGAATATTATCAGGAACTGCGCAAATATGGTATTCATATTTTATTCAAACAAGCTGCCGACGGCAGTATCATTATTGGGGACTCGCATGAATATGCAGCGGCAAACTGCCTTGATGAACTGGGGTTTGCGGTGAGCAGCCATATCAATGAGTTGATGATCGCAGAAGCTAATAGCATTGTCCCACTAAAAAAAGACTGGATTGCTTCTTCCTGGGCTGGGTTTTATTCCCAGCATAAAGACCATATGCTGGAGATTGATATCAGCCCACGTATACACATCCGTACGGGTATCGGGGGGAAGGGCATGACTGCCAGCGCTGGGTACGCGGAACAGAGTATCGAAAAGCTTGTTTAGCATGATGTTCCCTACAAGACCAAAAAGGTCCGGCAGCTGTAAAGGCTGCCGGACCTTTTTGGTTGTTGCTATCCTGACACTACGAAATAAAATTTCTGAAGTCACGACCTAGCGGCTTGCAGGGCCCGTATACAAAAAAACGTTTTTTACTCAGTAAAGGCGCCAACTATTTTTTAGCGAGGTTGTTTAATAGATAATGCGTGTAAACGCAATATTTCCTTATTGTTTATGCGTTGACTGATGTTTTTGTTAACTTCACAAACGCAAAAACCAAATTAACGGATATAAATACATGGCAAATCGGATTTTTCCTGAAAATGAAAGAGCTAGGATTGAAAAATTAAAATCTTACGAATTAATGGGACTAGGTAAAGATCCTGAATTGGATGTATTTGCACAGGCGGCGTGTTTAATCACCGACTGTCCTGCTGCTTTGATTGCTATGATGGAAGAGGAAACCCAACGCATCCAAAGCTGCGTCGGAATAGAACTGGACACTGTGGAAAGGAAAAATACGATCTGCCAGTATACTATCATGAGTCAGGAGTTACTTGTCATTGAAGACACCTTTTCGGATGAACGTTCATCAGGCAATCCGCTGATCCGAGAGGGAAATATCCGTTTTTATGCTGGCGTACCGCTCATGGATGATGAGGGCGATGCATTAGGTACCATTTGTGTTATCGACTTTCAGCCTAAGACGCTGTCGGACAAACAGCGAAATTCGCTGGTGGAACTCGGAAGAGCAGTATCCAAGCTTTTGCTTGGAAAAAAGAGAAAAGTACAAGCCGGTTATTTCTCCGAGATATTCCATTTGACCAATAATATCATTTGTGTATTAGATAAAGCACATCTTATTAAAGATATCAACCCCGCGTTCTCTAAAATACTCGGTTTGTCGAGATCAGATAGTATTGGTCAATCCATTTTAAATCTATTGCAGGACGAGGATAACAGCTTGCAAGCGACGCTTGCCCAGCTAACTAATCTTTCTCATGGAGCTCAGTCGACAACATATACTGAAATACCACAACGTGGTACGGTAATCATCGAGTGGCATTTTAAATATGATGTTGCGAACGATGAAATTCTGGCATTTGGACGGGATGTGACAAAAGAACGCAATGAAAAGCTAAAATTGGAAAACTCTGAACGTCGCTTTCGTAGTTTTTTTGAGAATGCCATTGGTTTGATGAGTATGCATGATATGGACGGTAACATCCTAGCCGTTAACGAAAGAGGTAGGGAAATACTCAAATATGAAAAGGCGGAGGTTCGAAGTTTGAATCTTAAACAACTGGTACCAACGCAGAACGTGGACCTTGTTGTCGAGTATTTGAAGCGGATCGCAAAAAATAAAGAAGATTCGGGTATGATGGTGTTGCAGACGAAAGAAGGAGAAAATATCTCATGGTTATATCACAATATGGTAGAAACAGATGAGAATGGGCAATCTTATGTCGTCAGTACAGCTCTAAATATGACGGAGCGTCTCCGCCTGGAAAACGATTTATTACATACTAAACAAATCTTAGAGCAGACAAATGCCGTGGCTCAGGTGGGTGGTTGGGAAGTTAACTTGGCCGAAAATAAGATATATTGGTCCGACATGACCAAACTGATTCACGGGGTGGATCAAAACTTTACGCCAGATTTCGAGCATGCCATTGGCTTTTACGAGCCCGAGAGTCAGGAAAAATTGCGGGATATATTCGCGGAGGCCATTACCACTGGCAAGCCGTATGATACCGAATTACGGCTGCTAAAACAGGACGGTGTTGCAATTTGGGTCAGAGTGAAAGGGATACCAGAGTTTGACAACGGTAGCTGCAAGCGGGTATTCGGTATCATTCAGGATATCGATCAGAGTAAATCGCTTTATCTGGAACTCGAACGTAAAGAGTCCATGTTGCGCGCTTTCGTCAATTATGTTCCGGCATCGGTGGCGATGTTTGACCGTGATTTTAACTTTGTATCATTAAGTAATCAATGGATAGAGGATTTCCATAAAGACGGGGGAGATTTGCTCAACCGCAATCTATTTGAGCTTTTTCCACAGATTCCAGATCAAAGAAAAAAGATTTATCTCGCGGCGCTGGATGGTGTCCCCTATAAGAATACGGACGAAGTCATTCAGGTCGGAGGGATAGCCGAACCTCAGCATTTTAATTGGGAAGTAAGACCTTGGCATCTTAGCGACGGAAGTATTGGAGGGATTATCATTTTTACACAAAACATCACCGAGTCCGTGAAAATCAACGCGGAACTAAAACGGGCTAAGGAATTGGCGGATTTGGCAAGCAGAGCGAAATCGGAGTTTCTCGCAAACATGAGTCACGAAATTCGGACCCCGCTAAATGGCGTTATCGGTTTTTCAGATCTCCTATTGAAGACTCCACTTAACGATATTCAAAGTCAATATTTGGGCTATATCAACGAATCGGGTAATAATCTGCTGAATATCATTAATGATATTCTGGATTTTTCAAAAATTGAGTCGGGAAAGCTGGAGCTTTTTGTGGATAAATACAATGTGTATGATATCGCGAATCAGGTGATCAACGTGGTATTGTATCAGGCTCAACGCAAAGAAGTCGAATTGCTTCTCAATATTGAGCAAGGACTTCCGGCATTGATTTGGATCGATGAAGCCCGTATAAAGCAAGTGTTGATTAACTTACTGGGGAATGCCGTTAAGTTTACCGAAAAAGGTGAGATAGAATTCAAAATCAGTAAACTTCATCATGAAGAGGGGAAGCTAACGTTGCGGTTTGAGGTCAGAGATACAGGCATAGGTATTCCAGTTGAAAAGCAACAGCGTATTTTTGATGCCTTTACTCAGGAAGACAGTTCGGTCAGCAAACGTTACGGCGGAACTGGACTTGGCTTGACCATCTCTAACAATCTGTTGAAATATATGGGCAGTCAATTAAATCTATACAGCGAGGTCGGTAAAGGATCTACATTTTATTTTGATTTAAATGTGGCTTGTGAAGAGATTGTTTATGAGGATGATATGTTGCCTTTGAATCGTGTGCTGGTAGTGGATGACAATGCGAATAACCGGATGATCATTCAGCATATGTTAGCCTTCAAAGAGGTTGATTCTGTACTTGCTGAGAACGGTATGGAAGCGCTTCAACTGCTTATGAAAGGTGAGCGTTTTGATGTTATTCTGATGGATTACCACATGCCTATACTGTCAGGACTGGAAACAATAGAAAAGATCAAGGAACTCTTTCGTCAGCAGGGAGAGGGTATACCCTTGATCGTATTACATACCTCCTCGGAAGAACATGAAGTCATTTCGTCATTTAGACAGGAAGAACGCTCATTTTGTTTGCTTAAGCCCATTAAGTCGGACGAATTGTATCAGACCTTACGGAAGGCAATACAGCAAAATAAAGAAGACGTTGTTTTGTCCGATGGCCGGGAGGGGCTAACTTTTGCTGACACCTATGGTAAAGGTATTGAGGTTCTATTGGCTGATGATAATGCGGTTAACATGGCGCTAAATACACGGATGATGAATAGCATTATGCCAGATGCTATATTAACGGAAGTGTCAAACGGGGCTGAAGCGATTCAAGCATGTACAGCGAAAACATTTGGTCTCATTTTAATGGATGTACAGATGCCGGAAGTAGACGGTATTGAAGCATGCAGGCGAATCCGGCAGATGGACAAGTATGTTGATACACCCATAATTGGTATAACCGCAGGAAATGTGCTTGGCGAGAAAGAACGCTGCCTTGAGGCAGGAATGTCAGATTTTCTGGCAAAACCAATCCGGCAGCAGGATCTTTTCGATGCCTTACAGCGAGTATTACCGATAGTTACGGAAAAGCGAGACGTAGAAACTGATGAACATCTGGATATGAAACGTCTGGCCGAACAAACAGGTGATGATCCGGCATTCCTGAGTTTTTTTCTCGATCTGGTCGTCCAGGAGATTACCTCAGCACGGCAGCATATCACAGAAGCTAAAAACGGGAAAGACCGTCAACGTTTAAAAGAGCTGCTTCATAAATTGCGGGGGACTTCAGGTACGGCGGGACTTGTAAAACTTGCTCAGCTTACCAACGAACTTGAAAGTCATGTATCTACAACAGATGATCTGGAAGCAGCCTTAATACCCATTGAAAGGGAAATAGAAACCGGAATAAAATTGATTACAAAAATCTTAAATAAATAGTGTTATGTTGATCTTACTTGCCGAAGACGATGAATTGATTCTGCGTACCGTGGAGCATAAGTTAATAAATGAAGGACATGAGGTTATTTTAACCCGCAACGGACAGGAAGCGATTGAAAAAATTAGCCAGCTGGATCTAGACCTTATTGTAACCGATATTATGATGCCTTTTGCTTCTGGAATAGAAATTTTATCAGCCATAAAAAACTTTGGGAAGAGTATACCGGTTATAGTATTGTCGAGCATGGGCCAGGAAGAAGTTGTCGTTGACGCATTTGATCTCGGAGCAGCAGATTTTATGGTCAAACCTTTCAGTCCGAATGAACTTGTGCTTAGAATCAAACGATTAACAAATAGTAAATAAACATAATATCGTATGCAGCATCAGGTCGTGCTTCATGAACTTATTGTAGCCATCATCGTGGTGCTCATTTTCGTGTTGTTGTTAATCATCGCGGTTTTGAGTTATAGTTTTTACAGCTATCGTATTCTTCATCACAGGCAGTTGTGGACGCAGATAATCGAGCATAAAATTATGAAGACAATCGTTGGAAGCGATGATTCCGATAATAGTGACGTGAAATTTGCCACTTATATACGTGAGCCCTCGTTCCGGAAACTCTTTTTACATTTGCTAATAAATGCTGAGCGCAAATTTTCAGGCGTTGCCAAGCAGTCAATCGCGAAGTTATTCAGTGATTTTAAACTGGAAGATGAGGCCTGGCGAAAGTTGCGTCAACGTGAAGCTTATCTGATTGCAGGTGGCATTCAGGAGCTGGCCGCGATGTCAGTCCATGAGGCCATTCCTACGATTTTAACAAAATTGAACGACCCCAGACCCGCCGTTTATCAGGAAGCACAATATGCTTTGGTGAGCTTTAAGGGCTATGAGGGGTTAAGCTTCCTAAATACTTTTGATCGTCCTTTGTCCGATTGGCAACAGCTGCGTTTGCTCTATTCCATACATATCGTGCCGGAAGCATCCGAACCAAGTATTACATTGTGGCTCGCCAGCGCTAATGCTTCAGTGGTTATATTTACTTTAAGACTTATTCGCAAATTTAGGCTTATGAGCATGTACGATGCCGTGCAAAGGCTGTTGACACATACAATAACAGCGGTTCGTATACAAGCAGTCCGCACTATGCAGGCAATAGAGAACGGCACAACTATGGATCAGCTGATCAACGGTTTTAATGGGCAGCCTGTCGATGTGCAGCTTGAGATTTTAAAATCAATGAAAAAGTCCAGAAGCAGGGATTGTGTGTCTTTTCTAAAAACACAGCTCTTGCACTGCGAAAAAAATGCAATTAAGATCGCCGCTGCAGAAGTTCTGGTTGTCCTAGGACAAGAAAAGTATCTGCGCGAGATAGCAAGGGGAACAACTAAGGATACTGCCCTTACACATATTATTAACCACGCGTTACAAGAGAAGCAATGTTAGAATTTGGCCATATAGTATATGAGATTGTTGTTTGGTTATTCCTGCTTTATTCAGCAGCTGTTTTTATCATCTATACTTGGATAGGCTTGTATGCCTACGGAGCTGTGTTTCGGTACAAGCATGATAATAGCTTCACCGATTATGGCATCATTGCTACGAACCCCAACGCGCCAACATTCAGCTTAATAGCTCCAGCCTTTAACGAGGGTATGACAATTGTTGAAAATGTACGTTCATTATTGTCCCTGTACTATCACAATCTGGAAATTATTATAGTCAATGACGGAAGTCGTGACGATTCTATGCTCAAGCTCATAGAGGCTTATGCGCTCGAGCAAGTCTCATTCTTCGTGCAGGGAGACATCGAAACCAAACCGATACGGGGAATTTATAAGAGCAAAAATCCGGCGTTCAAAAAACTGGTGGTTGTTGATAAGGAAAATGGAGGCAAGGCTGATGCCCTCAATGTTGGTGTGAATATTTCCTCGGGAGACTATATTGTCTGTATTGACGTAGATTGTATTTTGGAGCAGGATGCTATTCTACGGTTAGCCAAGCCTTTTTTAGAACAAACAGATAAACGCGTGATAGCCTGTGGAGGCGTCATACGGCTTGCGAATAACTGTAAAGTCGTGAACGGAACGGTTGTGGATGTAAATCTACCGAAAACGTGGATAGGGCGCACCCAGGCCTTGGAGTATATACGGGCATTTATTTTAGGGCGGATGGCATGGTCACGGGCGTCGGGGTTAATTTTGATTTCGGGCGCTTTTGGTGCTTTCGATAGGCAGATCGTATTAGCGTGTGGCGGGTATGACCGTAATACAGTAGGTGAAGATATGGAACTTGTCGTTCGCATGCGGCGTTATATGGAGGAGGAAAAATTACCTTATGAAGTGGTGAATATTCCGGATCCATTGTGCTGGACTGAGGTGCCCGAATCAAAAGATGTATTACGTAAACAACGTAACCGCTGGATGCGGGGTACTATGGAGACGTTATGGAAGCACCGTAAACTGTTGTTTAATCCGAAATATGGACGTTTGGGAATGATTAGTATGCCTTATTGGTTTTTCTTCGAATTTCTGGGACCTCTGGTAGAATTTTCTGGTTATGTTGTTTTTCTGATCTTTTTTATACTTGGAATTATAAACTGGCCGTTTTTCTTCGCATTGTTTGCTCTTGTTCTAGCTTCGGGTATTCTATATTCAATTTATGCAATTTTGGTGGATCTTGTGAGCCATCAGGTCTACAGTAAGAAGCGTGACCTGTCGACATTAATCACTACTGCGGTTCTGGAACCATTTTATTTTCATCCATTGGTTGTCAAGGCCGCCGTGCAGGGAGTAGCGGATTACTTCCGGAAGAAACATAGCTGGGGAGAAATGACGAGGCAGGGCTTCCAGCAACGAAATGCAAACGAGCCGGTATGGAAGTATATCCGAAACCAGTTCAGTTTTGCATTACAGCTCCTGGGCCCGTCGCTTTTGGTCTTCTTTACACTATACATGTTCTCCATCGCCGTAGAATGGTGGTGGTATCACAGCCGTTTTGTACAGCTGGCCGAAACGCATGCCGGGCGTCATTTGTTCATTGACAACCTCTTATTCGTGTTTCAGTCGATAGCCGTTTTGGGAGTTCTTTATTTACTCGTTCAGTTTGTAAGCCGTTTTTGGGCAAAATTGATGTTGGTTGTGTCACTTTCATTTATTATAGTGATGCAATTTATTCTGTTTTTATATTTTGGGGAATCCCGAAACCTGCTGGGAGCGGATGTGTTTTATTACAGTTCGGACGAAATGAAACAGATTCTTGACGCCAGCGGTATGTTGAACCTGACTAATATTGCTTTGCTACTTTTGTTGATAGTTGCCGCCTGGACGCCACTGTGGCTGGTCAATAAACGACCATTTAAAAACGCATATCCGAGTATGATTTTGATCGGTTTCGGGTTATTATCGTTTTTTATTTCTCCAGCGCTATATTCTGACGGAAAATTGGAGAGGGATGAATTTGCGAACAATGCAAGCCGGAGTAAGTGGCGTTATTTTTTTGACTCCAATTTATCCGATTATGTGAATGAGCATCCGGGAGTGTTAGCTTACCTCTCAAAAAGAGAAGAATCTTCCACAGAAATAAATGTAAAATATCCTTTTTTAAAAAATGAGGACACTAGAGATTTTCTTGGGACATACCTGGAAAAATCTGAAAGAGCGCCCAATCTTGTCGTTCTTATTATTGAAGGGCTGGGGCATGCTTACAGTTCGGACAATGGATATATAGGAAACTTTACTCCGTTTATTGATTCCCTAAAGTCGCATTCACTTTATTGGGAGAATAATATAAGTTCTTCTGGACGTACTTTTTCCGTCCTTCCGACCTTAACCGGTTCTTTGCCTTTTGGTATGCACGGTTTTTTGGAGCAGGATAGTCTTCCCGCTAATTTTAATCTATTTAATATTCTACAGGCAAACGGTTTTAAAACTGGCTTTTTCTACGGTGGACATTCAAACTTTGATTTTATGAAAAAGTTTATGCTGTTCAATCGAATCGACGCGTTAGTTGATCAGGATGCCTTTGGTCCCCCGTATAAAAAGCTGCCCGAAAAAAGTGGCGAAAGCTGGGGATATGAAGACCAGGCGGTGTTTAGTAAATTGTTAGAGGTACAACATATTGCAGAACAGCCTTACTTTCACGTACTTTTAACCTTGTCAACACATAATCCTTTCCTGATCAATAATGCCGGCCACTATGAACAGCTGTTTGACCAGCGGCTTGCGGCTCTTCATCTGTCTGGAGAACGCAAAAAATGGGCTTTGGAGAACCGGAAGCAGCTTATTTCGGTATTGAATCTAGATGACGCAATGCGGCAATTTTTTACTGCCTATAGTAAGCGGCCCGATTTTGCCAATACTCTTTTTCTGATCACAGGAGACCACGCTATGCCTGAAGTACCGTTGCAGAGCAAAATTGACCGTTATCACGTTCCTTTATTATTGTATTCGCCTTTACTAAAGACATCTCATAATTTTCGTCATATTGTGAGTCATTTTGATGTAGCCCCTTCTATATTGGCCTATTACCGCGAAAATTACGGTTTAAATACACCGGATCAGGTAGCATGGATCGGACGGGGATTGGATAAGGGTATTTCAGCAGAAGGTGATGGTATTGCCATGATGCAGAGTAAAAACCAGCTTATCGATTTTTTGCTGGGTAATTATCACTTTTCAGAAGGACAACTTTATCGGCTGGATGGAAAGCTCAATGCAGAACTAGCTGACGAACCTGCAGTCCTGGAATCCTTATCCCGAAAATTTGAACTCTTTAAGCGCAAAAACAAATTGTTTTATACAGAGAAGCAGCTGTTACCGGATAGCGTATTTATCAGCTACTTCAATAAGTTGCGCAAGCCTTAAAATTTGCGAATATAGCCCAAAATAATATCTAATTGATTGCCTTTTTCGTTTGGCCTGAATTCTTGGTTGTAGTAGGTGCAGGAGACAGAAAACAAATTGCTTTGCCGGACTGAAAGGTTATATTCACCACCTATTTTGAATGTTTTTAGTTTATATAAGGCATTATCCAATAGATTGTTTCTGTTTTCCTCGGGGCTTAGACCGGTACCAATGATGAAACCGAGATAATCGTTTGCCCCCTTTGTATAATAACGGACAGTGCCTGTATAGGACTGTGAGATATTTTTCTCATCTGGAGTAAGATAGGTTCGTAAGTTGAACCAATAGTTTTGATAATACTTGCCTACTGAGGCTGTATACATCCAGATATTGTCGCTAAAATAAAGCTGACGGTAGCCTACTTCCGCTTCGAAACTGTTGGGAAGATTAGCATAAATCGATGCTCCAGTCCGGTATTTGGCAAAAATGCCCACATTGTTGGAGTATCCCGCTCCTAAGTACAGGTAAAACATTTTTGAAAGACGTGGATATGCTTCCAGCTCAAACTGCACACCATTTTCTGCAAATTTATTCGCATAATTCGTTCTGAAAATAAGAGATCCAAAGTTGGTCGCCCTTTTGTAACTCAAGCCCAGGATATGCCAGTTGTCATCGAATTGCTTATCAAAATAGACGAAGTTGTAGGTTAGGCCGACCGCATTTTTTGCGGTATATTCTTCTATGTTTTTGGCAAGCGATCTCGCGTCAGCATTTTTTGGATTGATTTTCAACAACTGTCGCACAGCATTTTCGGCTACCTCATAATGGTTTGTGCTGTAGTTGATTTTTGCTTTAAGCAGCAGCAGATCCTGAGACTCAGGATGTATATTGAGGCCCCTATCGGTTATTTCAGTTGCCCTATCAGCCTGGTTGTTCCAATACTCCAGAGCGGCATAGGCCAGAAAAAAGTCTTCATCTGTAGTTTTTTTGTTATCCAGATCGGTAAAGATCGTTCGCGCGGAATCAATTTTGTCGGACCATGTGTAGAGCCGACCCAGAAAAATACGGATATCTGTATAATCAGGAGCTTGGGTGAGTGCTTGCTTTGCCAGTTGAATGGCCTGCGGATAATCCTTCGTGTCAAAAGCTACTTTTCGGGCTTTCAAAAATAGGTCATCTGCCGTGATTGTGCTCTCCTGCGCGACGGAGAATAAGGGCAATAAAACAAGGGGGAGTAGTGGATACAATACTTTTTTCATTCCGAATGTATAGTTGACATGTTAAGCCTGCTAATATATAACTAAAAATAGCGAATTTTGTTTTTTCGCTTGCATTTTTGGCCAACTTCCACAAATGTGATCCGTTCGACGTACTATTTAACCCGAAATTTGACGCCACTGTTAAAACTCTATCTGACTAAAGCGCCAATGATAGGTGTCAATAAGCGTTAATTGATCCCTATCTACTGGTAGGCCCGCGGCGATTTTAAGTACCTGCATAGCCATCATGCTGCCCACTATTCCGGGAAGGGGGCCTAGAACTCCGTTCATATCGCAGTTGGGAACCTGTCCGGGAGCGGGAGCGATAGGGAAAAGGTCCAGTAGATTTTTGCTGCCTTTGTAATTAAATACTGCCATTTGTCCTTCAAAGGCATGTATGCTTCCGTACACCAATGGCTTGTTGAGTATTAGGCAGGTTTCATTCAGTAAATACCGTGTCTCAAAATTGTCGCAGCAATCGACGATAATATCGTATGGCGCAAGCATTGTTGAGGCGTTATAGGCCTCGATTTTAATGTGAAAGGCTTGAAAATCAAGGGCGCTATTAAGCTGTAGGATCTGTTTGGCTGCACTCACCGTTTTCGCTGTACCGACATGTTGTTCTGTATGAATGACCTGTCTGTTCAAATTATGCATTTCGACCTTGTCGAAATCCACAAGTGCAAGCTGGCCAACGCCGGCGGCAGCCAGATATTGCAATACCGGACTTCCAAGCCCGCCGGCGCCGACGACCAACACCTTGCTGCTCATGATTTTCCGCTGTCCTGAAACACCAATTTCTTCAATAAATATTTGTCTGCTGTAGCGTTCGAAAATAGGATCCTTCTCCATATAAATTATTGTATTATCCCCGAATACGTACGCTCCCAGTCTTTCATAACCGGCGCATAACCCATTTTACGGATCTGTTTTTTTATTGTTTCCATATCTCTTTCGTCACTGACTTCAAATTGTTCCAAGGCCTGTGGGTCGACGACATAGCCGCCGGGATTTGTCTTGGAGGCTGCACTCATGGTTGTCACGCCAATTGGGATGATATGATCTCTAAAGTTCTCGTTCTCGCGTGTGGAGATGGATATCTCCAGATTTTCATTCCACAGACGGTAGGCACAGATGAGCTGCAATAAATGTCTGTCAGAAAGATGGAAATTGGGCGCCTCTGAGCCTGCTGCCGGTCGCAGTCGCGGGAAAGAGACTGAAAAGCGGGTTTGCCAGTATTGCTTTTCTAAATAATCGATGTGGACCGCGGCGAAAAAGCTGTCCACCCGCCAGTCTTCGAGACCCAAAAGTACGCCCAGCCCGATTTTATGAATGCCAGCCTGTCCGATGCGGTCCGGAGTATCCAGACGGTAGTCAAAATTTGATTTCTTGCCCTTTGGATGATAGGTCTTGTATACCTCCTGATGGTAGGTTTCCTGATAAACCAGAATGGCATATACACCCGCAGATTGTAACCGTTTATAGTCCTCCAGCTCCAGCGGCTGTACTTCGATTGATATTTGAGAAAAATATGGTTTTAACAACTGTATCGCGTTTATAAAATAGTCTGTACCAACGGTTTTATTCGCTTCTCCACTGACCAACAATACGTGCTCGATCCCCATGGATTTGAGAGCCATTGCCTCCAGCATTAACTCGGTGTTGTTGAGAGTCTTTCGTTTAATTTTATTATCCATACTAAATCCACAGTAGGTACAGATATTCTGGCATTCATTGCTGAGATAAAGTGGCGCATAGAGTTGGATGGTTTTTCCAAAACGACGCTGAGTGATTTTTTGGGTTTTGTCAGCCATCTGTTCCAGATAAGGGGTGGCGGTAGGGGAAATAAGCACCATAAAATCCGATAGGTTTAGATGGGTTTTGCTTAAAGTGTCTTGTACGTCCCGTTCGGAAGTGTTATAAATTTTCTTTTGAACGTCTTCCCAATGGTATTGTTGGAATACATGTTTAAAGGAGCTCATATTCGCTATTAATCAAATAAAAAAGAAGTTAAAGGACTTGAATTTACAGCACGGGAAACTACAGGACCCAAGCCCGCTTCATAAGCCCTCCGGCCAGCGTTAACTGCATCCTTAAACGCCCGGGCCATCTCGGATGGATTGTCCGAAACAGCAATGGCGGTATTGACGAGAACCGCATCGGCTCCAATTTCCATTGCCTTCGCGGCATCGGAAGGCGAGCCGATCCCTGCATCCACGACGACGGGCACGGTACTTTGCTCAATGATGATTTCTAAAAAATCTAAGGTGCGAAGGCCTTTGTTACTTCCGATTGGGGCACCTAAGGGCATGACAACAGCTGTTCCTGCATTCTCTAGACGCTTACAAAGTACAGGATCCGCATGGATATAAGGCATGACGACAAACCCCATTTTGGCCAGTGTCTCGGTCGCCCGCAAAGTTTCAACCGGATCGGGCAGTAAATACCGGGGATCGGGATGAATTTCCAGTTTTACCCAGTTGGTTTCGAGCGCTTCCCGGGCCAATTGTGCAGCCAGAACCGCCTCTTCTGCTGTTCGCGCTCCAGAAGTGTTGGGGAGTAGATCGACTGTCATACGGTTCAGTCTGCCAATGAGATCGTCTTCCAAAGTGTTCTGATCTACCCGCTTAAGGGCGACAGTAACCAGTCGTGTTCCTGAAGCCATAATCGCTTCACTCATTTCATCCAGGTTGCCGAATTTGCCTGTCCCCAGGAACAATCGAGAGTCAAAATGGCGGTCGGCTATTTGTAGTGTGTGCATGATAAAAAGTTTTGAATAGATGATATAAGCTGAGGTGTCTCTGTCAGCAGTCCTGAGAGGGAAACACCGTATATTCCAGTGGCCAATAAATTTTGGATGTCCGTTAGGCTTGCAATGCCACCGATAGCGAAAATCGGAGGAACGAAGGGACTTGCATGTTGGATCACTTCCATCATGCTCTTGTATCCGTCTATACCGAGCAAGGGACTTAATTTATGTTTTGTGCGGGTATGTTTAAAGGGGCCCAGACCGATATAGTCACATTGTTCACTAATGCGCTGCTGTACGTCCTCAATGCGGTTGGCCGTCCCGCCGATGATCTTTTGGGGACCTAAAATCTGCCGGGCCACGGCGATGCCGCAGTCATCCAGGCCCAGGTGCACACCGTGGGCATCCAGATCTTTAGCAAGTTGCACATCATCGTTGATGATACATTTAGCCCCAAATTGATCGCAGGCTTGCATGGTGTGTATCGCCAACGCCGCTAACTGCTTCTCGTCAGCCTGCTTCCATCGGATCTGAATCCATTTTGCCCCCGCGTCCAATGCGCGCAATATGTTGGTCTTCTGTTGGGCAAATGTCAGCCCCTGTGAAATATATTGTAGTCTTGGGAGAGTGTCTCTTTGCATAGTATAAAATTTTGTATGGGGTCGGGCTGGCACCATAAGCTGCCCAGTAGCGCTATGCCATCTACACCGGCTTGTAGAGCAAGGAGGCAGTTTGTCGCTGTGATTCCGCCCAGAGCAATTAAATTTACGTTGAAATTGGAGCGAAAAGCCAATTGATCCAATACCGTATCCCGCTCTCCGTAACCACTTTTGGAAATACTGGGAAATACCGGGCTTAAAAATGCATAATCCCAGCAGTCTTCCAAGGTATTGAACTTCTGTATCTGATGCACTGAGGTGGAGCAGATACAGTTGGCGAACTGCTTGTCGAATAGGCCGCGCGACCGCCTTTGCTCATTTATGTGAACACGGTAAATGCCGAGAGCAGCGGACAGGTGGGGATGTGAGTGAAGGACCAGCCTAGAATGGTATTGCTCACCAATAGATGCGATGTATCGGCACATCTGCGCATCCGTAAAATGATATTTACGTAAATGTAAGAGGTCCAGTCCCTGCTCAAAAAGAGCAGGGATGATTTCCAGTTCGCCTACAACGGTTTCTTCTGCGGTCAGCGCTATGATCATAAGTAAATTTCCTTGCCTTGGGCGATAAATTCCTGTGATTTTTCGAGCATACCCTGTGCCGCAGTGTCTCTGATTTCCTGTGTAATCTTCATCGAACAAAATTTTGGACCGCACATCGAACAGAAATGGGCTACCTTTGCGGCGTCGGCCGGCAAGGTCTCATCATGATATTCACGTGCCGTATCAGGATCGAGCGATAGGTTAAATTGGTCCTCCCAGCGGAATTCAAATCGCGCTTTGCTGAGTGCGTTATCCCGGTATTGCGCGCCGGGATGACCCTTGGCCAGGTCAGCCGCATGAGCTGCCAGTTTGTAGGTGATGACACCATCTTTAACATCTTTTTTGTTGGGAAGGCCGAGATGCTCCTTAGGGGTCACATAGCAGAGCATGGCACATCCATACCAGCCGATCATCGCCGCTCCGATCGCAGAGGTAATATGGTCATATCCGGGAGCAATATCGGTGGTCAACGGCCCTAATGTATAGAAGGGAGCCTCGTCACAGCAGGCCAGCTGTTTGTCCATATTTTCTTTAATGAGTTGCATAGGCACATGACCTGGCCCCTCGATCATCACCTGAACATCGTGTTTCCAGGCAATTTTTGTCAATTCACCCAAGGTTTCCAGTTCGGCAAATTGTGCTGCATCATTGGCGTCCGCAATGGCGCCGGGACGTAAACCATCACCCAGAGAGAAGGCCACGTCATACTGTTTCATAATCTGGCAGATTTCTTCAAAATGGGTGTAAAGAAAGTTTTCCCGATGATGGAAGAGACACCATTTGGCCATAATGGACCCTCCTCGGGAAACGATGCCGGTCACGCGGTTGGCTGTCAGATGAATATAGCGCAGCAGTACCCCAGCATGGATTGTAAAATACGAAACGCCCTGTTCTGCCTGCTCAATCAATGTATCCCGAAATATCTCCCAGGTCAGATCTTCGGCCACACCTTTTACTTTTTCAAGTGCTTGATAGATCGGAACTGTTCCGATTGGAACAGGCGAATTGCGGATAATCCATTCACGTGTTTCGTGTATATTTTTACCGGTCGACAGGTCCATAATCGTATCAGCACCCCAACGGCAGGCCCATACTGCTTTTTCAACCTCCTCTTCAATGCTCGAACTTACGGCACTGTTACCGATGTTGGCATTAATTTTTACCAAAAAATTGCGGCCGATGATCATTGGCTCGCTTTCGGGATGGTTGATGTTATTGGGAATAATGGCTCTTCCCGCCGCAATTTCCTCACGCACAAATTCGGGAGTAATGTATTTTCCAGCAGTTCTGGCACCAAAATTCTCGCCCTGATGCTGCTGATCCATTCCGGGGGTACAGTTGGCGAGCTGGTCTATACGCTGATTTTCACGAATGGCCACATATTCCATCTCTGGCGTGATAATGCCTTTTTTCGCATAGTGCAGCTGGGTCACATTTTTGCCTTTGTCGGCGACTTTCGGTTTATGACTGTAGGCGAAGCGCAAGCTGTCAAGAGACTTGTCGGCAAGTCGTTTTCTTCCGTATTCCGAACTGATTCCATCCAGCTGGACGACATCATTTCGGTCCAATATCCATTGTTCACGAAGACGAGGAAGCCCCTTGCGTATGTCTATGGCGGTATTCTCATCGGTATAAGGTCCAGATGTATCGTAGACGGTAACGGGCGGATTGAACTCCTCCTGGCCGTTGCTCAGCTTTGTCGAGCTGAGCTGGATCTGACGCATTGCTACCTGGATGGGGTAAAGTGTTCCGGGAACAAAAACTTTTTTGGAATTCGGAAAGGGTGTCTGTGTGATGTTTTGTGATGTCATGGTAAGGAAATTAGTGCTGTGTGAAAGACTTTCTTTTGAAATAGTTTACCCACCTTGTGTCGCGGTGATCAGAAGGATTTGGTCGTTGGCCTTCAGCGGTGTGGAGGCCCAAATATGCTGTGGTACAACACGGTTATTGACAGCGACTGCGACACCTTGTGTTTTGTCTGCTAGTTCTGCCTGTAAAAGCTCTTCCAAAGAGTGGGGGGCGGGGTCGAAAAAACGGGTTTGATGATTGATCGTAAGTTCCATTCCTAATTATTAGTTTAATACCACTTTAGGAATGGCCACAAAAAGATACACTAGGTATCCTGTAGACATCGCACTTTTCCCTACGCCAGTATGATCTGGATCAGGTTCTAAGGGTAAAATCTCAGCCTGCATATGCAGACACCCCTAAAGCTGATGCTAAGATAATATAATTTGAATGAATAAAACAATGATATCTATTAATTTTTTGAAATAAGCAGGACAGTGCAGCATAGTTCGCTATCTTAAAAAATAATTGATACTTTAGTTATTAGAATAGCTAAAACAATTTAATAGACCAAAATGCGGAAGATATTATCGATACTCATGCTATGTACAGCTACTGTCGTAAACGGGCGGCAAATGCAACAATGTCTACCTATTCGTTTAACCTGTGAACATCTTCAAAACCCTTTAGGGGTGGATCAAGCGGCTCCCAGATTAAGCTGGCAACTGGATGACAACCGGCAGGGCGCTTTACAAACAGCCTATCAGGTTATGGTCGATGGCGATTCTCTTGCACTCTTAAAAGATAAAGCGGATGTCTGGAATAGCGGGATACAGAAAAGTGCAGCCATGCTTGTACAATATGCAGGTAATGTATTGAAACCGCAGACGAAATATTTTTGGAAAGTACGTGTTTGGGATAAGTACGGGAAAGACTGCACCTCTACAATTGCTTCCTTTGAGACGGGAATGATGCAGGCGGACCGCTGGAAAGGAAAATGGATCAGTGACCAGCACGATAGGCATGAACGGTCAGCTCCTTATTTTAGACGAGCATTCGGTGCGGACAAACCGATCAAATCCGCCCGGATTTATATCGCTGCCGCTGGTCTTTATGAACTGTCGATCAATGGCAGAAGGGTCGGTGATCATCGTCTTGACCCTATGTTTACGCGCTACGATAGACGGACGTTGTATGTTGTGGAAGATGTGACGGCGCAGCTTCGGCAAGGTAAAAATGCCATTGGAGTTATATTGGGAAATGGCTGGTATAACCATCAGCCTTTAGCAGTTTGGAACTTTGATCAGGCACCTTGGCGAGACCGGCCAGCATTTCGCCTGGATCTTCGTATCGTCTATCAGGACGGGTCAGAGGAGACAATCATTTCTGACAAGAGCTGGAAGACATCTGCGGGACCTATTCGTTATAATAATATTTATACTGGTGAACACTATGATGCGCGTCTTGAAATGCCGGGCTGGGATCGGTCCGAATTTGATGATTCCAAATGGGAAGCTGTCCGGTATCGGAAGCCGCCATCTTCGCAGCTAGTATCCCAGCTGCTCGTTCCCATCCGTCTGGTCAAATCCTATGTGCCAAAAGCAGTCAAAAAAATAAATGCTAATACGTATGTATTCGACTTTGGACAAAATATGGCTGGCGTGACGCGAATAAAAGTTGGCGGGCCAGCGGGAACGGTTGTGCGTATGAAACATGGGGAACGTCTTCTTGAAGATGGCCATGTGGATCAATCCAATATTGATGTTTACTACAGGGGCAACAAAGAACTGGAGCCTTTTCAAACAGATTTGTTGACACTCAGCGGCCGTGAGAAAGACGAATTTATGGCAAAATTTGGATATAAGGGATTCCGTTATGTTGAGATCAACAGCAGCCAGCCAATTGTATTGGATAGCTCATCCATTACTGCCTATTTTATGCACAGCGATGTAAGCCCTGTCGGACATCTGAAAACATCTTCTCCATTGATCAACCGTCTGTGGGCAGCAACAAATAATGCTTACTTGTCCAATTTGATGGGGTATCCGACAGACTGTCCCCAACGTGAAAAGAACGGCTGGACAGGAGATGGGCATCTGGCCATTGAAACAGCACTGTACAATTTCGACGCCATTACGGTTTATGAAAAATGGATGGCCGATCATCGGGACGAACAGCAGCCCAACGGCGTGTTGCCCGATATTATTCCGACGGGAGGATGGGGATATGGAACTGCAAATGGATTGGATTGGACCAGCACGATAGCCATCATCCCTTGGCAAACCTATCTATTTTATGGTGACCCCAGTTTGCTGGCGTCCTGTTATGAGAATATCAAGAGGTATGTGGATTATGTGGACAGCATCAGCCCCAATGGCCTGACCACCTTTGGTAGGGGAGACTGGGTGCCTGTTAAGTCCGTATCAAATCTGGAGCTCACTTCCTCGGTTTATTTTTACGCGGATGCAACTATATTAGCCAGCGCAGCTAAATTGTTCCGAAAAACAGCGGATCAGTTGAAATACGAGGCGTTGAGCAATAAAATCAAAAATGCCATCAACGCCAAGTTTCTGGATGTCTCAAAAGGCATCTACAGCAATGGCACACAAACCGAACTGAGTGTCCCCTTATACTGGGGAGTAGTACCCGAGGAAATGAAATATTCCGTTGCTGCAAATCTGAATAAAAAGGTAGTGGAAACAGGTTATCATCTGGATGTGGGCGTGCTTGGATCAAAAGCACTATTAACGGCGCTAAAGGACAATGGCTTCGGTGACACAGCGTATAAAGTCGCGGTTCAGGATACCTATCCATCTTGGGGGTGGTGGATCGTCAATGGGGCAACGACCTTGCTTGAGAACTGGGATCTCAAAGCCACACGCGACATTTCAGATAACCACATGATGTTTGGTGAAATTGGCGGCTGGTTCTATAAATCGATAGGGGGCATACTGCCGGATACTGCGCACCCCGGCTTTAAGCATATTCTTTTGAAGCCCATTTTCCCTGAAGGTTTAGCGGAATCATCGATCAGCTATGATTCACCTTATGGCCAGATTTCTTCCCATTGGAAGTCTAGTAATGGTTTTGTGCGGTACGAAGTCAAAATCCCAGCAAATGCATCAGCGACATTCTATCCACCTATTGATTGTGAGGATAGACGAGTAATCTCACTCGAAGCGGGTAAACATACACTCCACCTCAAATTAAAGGTAAGAGAGCAAAATTAAAATTACCCACCGCTCAGCTTTTTGGAAAGCTGCTTTTCGTCATTGCAGCCAAGCTTGCCGCGTTGACTGTCGCGTATGCATTTTGATCATTGTCAAAGTAGACGAATATATCTTTGCCTTGGGTTTGCCAGGAAGTACAACGTTCTGCCCATTCTCTCAGGCTCGTGTCGTCATATTTACCTTGATATTTTTCTCCAGGGCCATGTAGACGAATGTAAACAAAATCGGCAGTAACCTTGACCGGACTCTGATATCCCGCCAGATCATAGATACAATAAGCACAGCCATGTTTATCCAGTAGTTCATAGATGGCGGAACTGTTCCAGCTGTGGTTGCGGAACTCGAAGGCAAAGCGGTGTTGGGCAGGCAGCAGCAATAAAAAATCCCGGAAACGCTCAATATTCACATTCCAGCTTGGCGGTAGCTGAAACAATATGGGCCCCAATTTATGTTGTAAGCCTTCTGCTCGCCGTATAAAGTCCGTGACTGTAGCCTGATCGACTTTGAGCTTTTTAAGATGGGAGATAAAACGGCTCCCTTTTACAGAGAAAATAAAACTATCCGGAACTTTTTTATACCAGGTTACAAAAGTGTCCAGTTCGGGTAGCCGGTAGAAGGAATTGTTGATCTCTACAGTGGTAAAGTTTCTGACGTAGTAATCGAGCTGATCGCGCTCATTAAGATCTTTGGGATAAAATATACTTTTCCAATGTTTATAGTGCCATCCTGATGTGCCGATGTAAATGTTTCCTTTTTTCATAATAACATTATCTGTCTAACTTATTACGGTCAGGGGAACCCTTTATCAGGGGACAATGGCTAGCTCCTTAAAGTTTTGCACAGCATAGAAATTATGATGGAGAACTGAGGGCGGCGCAGCAGGTAAACGAAGAAAGCCTCACTGATCCAGTGAGGCTTTCTTCGTACCTAGGGCGGGAATCGAACCCGCACTCGCTTTAGGGCGAACAGGATTTTAAGTCCTGCGTGTCTACCAGTTCCACCACCTAGGCAGGTGAGCGAAAAACGAGATTCGAACTCGCGACCCCAACCTTGGCAAGGTTGTGCTCTACCAACTGAGCTATTTTCGCATTGGAATTCTTTATGTTTTCAATGAGCAGGAACTTCGCGTTCTGCTTATCTAGGTGGTGCCAGCTGGATTCGAACCAGCGACACAAGGATTTTCAGTCCTTTGCTCTACCAACTGAGCTATGGCACCTCAATGTTAGCCCTTTGCCTTATTGATGCTGCAAATATAGACGCTTTGAACCGAATTATGAAAAGCACACAGTCTTTTTTTTGTGTTTAATCGGCAATTGATTGATTCCTAATAGGAAAAAATAAAGGGCTATTCACGTCGAATAGCCCTTGGAAATAGTCTTCGTGATAATTATTAAGATAATTTACCGACTTCAAGTACCAAATCAACGATTTTGTTTGAATAACCCCACTCGTTGTCGTACCAAGATACTACTTTAACGAAGTTGTCATTCAACGAAATTCCAGCTTTAGCGTCGAAGATCGATGTACGGGAATCACCTAAGAAGTCCGTCGACACGACTTCGTCTTCAGTATATCCTAGAATGCCTTTCAATTCCCCTTCAGAAGCTTCCTTCATCGCAGCTTTGATTTCTTCGTAAGAAGCACCTTTATTTAAGCGAACAGTCAAGTCAACAACAGAAACGTCTGCAGTAGGAACACGTAAAGACATACCTGTTAATTTACCTTTGAGCTCAGGAAGAACCAAGCCTACGGCTTTCGCTGCACCGGTAGAAGAAGGGATGATGTTCTGATAAGCACCACGGCCACCTCTCCAGTCTTTTACTGAAGGTCCATCCACCGTTTTTTGGGTAGCTGTTACCGCATGTACTGTCGTCATTAAGCCTTCAACGATACCAAACTTGTCGTTCAAGACTTTGGCAATAGGAGCTAAACAGTTTGTTGTACAAGACGCATTTGAAACGATATGTTGATCAGCTTTCAGTTCTTTGTGGTTTACACCCATAACAAATGTCGGTGTATCATCTTTTGCAGGTGCCGACATAACCACTTTTTTTGCACCGGCATCGATGTGTTTTTGTGCTAATTCTTGTGTTAAGAAGAAACCTGTAGACTCGATGATAACCTCAGCGCCCACTTCATTCCATTTCAAGTTAGCGGGATCTTTCTCGGCAGTAACACGGATAGTCTTGCCGTTGACAACCAGGTGACCATCTTTTACCTCTACAGTACCATCAAATTTGCCATGTGTTGAATCGTATTTCAACATATATGCCATATAATCAGGCTCAACTAAGTCATTGATACCAACAATTTCAATTTCTGGGCGATTGATAGCAGCTCTGAATGCTAAACGACCAATGCGGCCAAATCCGTTAATTCCAATTTTCATATTCTTAATTTTTATTGATATAATATTTAATTAAATTGTGTATCGGCTCTTTTACTACAGTGCCAATACCGATATTAAACTCCTCTGTGGCAACCTCCCGCAGTATGTGCTCATAGTTAAACGCTACAGAACCTGTAAAGTTTACATCACTGTCCGGATACTCTTTCATTAAAGGTTTGATATACGTTTTCATAAATGTGCGCAATCCATTTTTTATCAGCTGATTGATAAAAAGATGATCTTTATTCGCAAGGACAAAATCCGTAAATGAATTCAAAAAATTAGTAGGCTGCGGAGCGATGTATACCTTTTCCAGTACCATCTTTTTGTCGAGTGTAAATTCCTTCTCTAATTTTTCTTTCAGATCCAACGGAAGCGTATCCGTCATATAATGTTTTAGCAGCTGCTGACTATTCCAGTTGGTTGCCCCTTCGTCGGCAAGGATATACCCCAAGCCATAGTTATTTTCGATTATTTTTTTTCCGGTGTAATAAGCCGCGTTTGAACCGCTGCCGATAATACCGATAATGCCTTTTTCATCACCAAAAGTTGAAATTGCCGAAGCAATCACATCATGCTCTACCTTAACTTTGGCATTGACAAAAAAACGCTCGAAAACATTTTTGACCTTATCTTTCCGTTCCTTTGATGAGGAACCAGCTCCGAAAAAATAAATCCGTTTTATTTTTTCGGCATTGTTGATCAAATTGGTATTTCTATTTAAATGCTGTAGTATGGACCGCTCATCCTGAAGGTAGGGGTTGATGCCGTTCATCCGGAATCCAGTGGTTATCCTGCCTTTGTCGGCCAGTCGCCAGTCCGAAAATCGAGAACCACTATATACTACTGCTATCATAACTGCTTTAATTGTGTATTATAAAATCTCAGCCATTTCCAACAGATCAGGGCTAAGCTTAATTTCCTTATTGCTGATTGCTTCTTCGATTGGAGTAGTCTTGATTTCATTGCCACGGAGGCCAACAGTAACCCGAGTATTGCCTGCCAGAATTTCATTGACTGCAGCAAAGCCCAATCGACTAGCTAGCACGCGGTCAAAGCTTGTTGGCGCTCCACCACGTTGCAGATGCCCTAATATACTAACTTTCGTGTCGTAATGATTAAATTTTTCTTTTACTTTTTTTGCGACATAATAGGCCCCGCCATTCTGATCACCTTCAGCAACAATTACAATTGATGAAGATTTCTTTTTGATGGCCCCATCTTCAAGGTGATGGATCAGATCATCGATGGCTGTTTCTTTCTCCGGAAGTAGAATGGCCTCAGCCCCCCCCGCAATTCCGGCGTTCAGTGCAATGCAGCCCGAATCTCTTCCCATGACTTCTACAAAGAAAAGGCGCTCGTGGGATGCCGCAGTATCTCTGATTTTGTCGATGGCTTCAATCACCGTATTATTGGCCGTGTCGTAGCCAATCGTATAATCCGATCCATATAAGTCGTTGTCAATCGTACCGGGGATACCTACAATAGGTACCTCAAACTCTTTGGAAAAGAAGTTGGCCCCAGTAAATGTTCCATCCCCTCCGATAACGATTAAAGCATCAATTCCGGCAGTCTTTAAATTGTCATACGCCTGTTTGCGTCCTTCAACTGTCTTAAACTCCAGACAGCGTGCGGTTTTTAATATTGTGCCTCCCCGTTGAATAATATTGCTAACAGAACGGGTGTCCATTTCCTTAAAGTTTGCATCGATAAGACCTTGATAACCATGATAAATACCGGTTACCTGAAGCCCTTTGTGAAGAGCAGTGCGGACAACTGCACGAATGCAGGCATTCATGCCGGGTGCGTCACCGCCAGATGTCAATACGCCTATTTTTTTTATTTCTTTTATCACACTCTATATTTTAGGTTTTACGAATATAGGATTTTTATAGTGTATATTCTACACTGTGAATAAATTTTTCATTATTTTTTTGCGCATCACGTTTAGGAAGCGTATAATTGTTACAGGTAACCCGATGATTAGTAGCCGATAAATTTAGCTCAAATAGTGCACATAAATAAATTTAGAAGTTTTGTATAGTAATTTTACAGTAGACTGCGTCATATTAGGCTTTCATGAAGGAGAACTCAAAGTTCTACTTACAGAAAGAAATGAATATCCTTTTAAGGATTGGTGGGCATTGCCAGGCTTTTTCGTTGACAATGATGAAGAGATGGAAGATGCTGTGAAGCGAATTTTGTATGAAAATACAGGTCTGAAGGATGTGTTTATGGACCAGCTGCATTCTTTTGCTGGATTGAAAAGACATCCGAAGGGTCGTATTCTGACCGTTGCATACTATGCCTTGATCCAACTGGACAATACGAAGCTGAAAACCAAGCCCGTTACAAACTATATGAAACAGGCCAAATGGTTTCCTGTGCGCAATGTGCCTGAGCTAGCCTTTGACCACAAGCAGATTTTGGATCTATGTCTGGAAAGATTGCAGCGTCGCCTGGCTTATAAACCAATTGCTTTTGAATTGCTTCCCGAGAAATTTACACTCACGCAATTGCAACTAGTTTATGAGAGTATCCTAAACAAAACTTTGGACAAACGTAATTTTAGGAAGAAAATGCAAAACTACGGGTTCTTAAAAGAATTGGACGAGGTGCAAACAGGAGTTGCCTACCGTGCGGCAAGGCTTTACAAACTGGATAAGCGGAAGTTCTTAAAACATTTTCAGAACAATGTAGCGTTTTAGCAGAATCCAAGTTTAATAGAATAAAGGCAAGCTTTTGAAGTTTGCCTTTTTTGTTGTCAGCTAAACATCAAATTAATAGGGATTTCAAAATATATTTTGCACTGGAGACTACTTTTTATATTTTTGAACAATTTCTGATAAAAGTCAGAAAGTAGAAAGGAGTTTTTTGTAGAATGGAAGATAGAAAAGATCAGATCATTGAGGCCGCGATACGACGCTTTATGCACTACGGTTTTAGTAAGACAACCATGAATGAGATTGCGGAGGACATAAAAATTACGAAAGCCAACTTGTATTATTATTACTCAGAGAAGAATGCGCTGATACGGGATGTTCTGATTCGCTTAACCGATGAATACCGTCAGGAGGAAGAGCAGATGGTGAGTGTACATGAGGGGTCGACCTATGAGTTGATCATGAAGATATTGGAATTGAGGGATGCATTTGTGCGCAAATATTATATGTTGCATATGAATGAGAATCTTGAATGGATCAAAGGTCTGTCGATGCAGGATTTCTTTCAGTGTCTGCATAATAGAGATGTGAAGGCACTTTACGAAATTTTTCAGGCTGGAGTAGAGAAGGGGGAACTCAATGACGAACATCTGTATGAGACAGCAGAGATTTATGTAGAGCTGATGAAAAGCCTTTCCTTGATGTGCAATATTTCGGATATCATTTCGGGGATTCCCAATCAAGATCGTTTTGATGAAGTATTACAGAAACAAAAGTTGGCTACAAAGCTGTTTTTTAATGGTATAAATAAAAAGTAGATATAAAATTAGGATAAATAATTTAGGAATGAAAACAATCAGAATACTAGCCAGCCTGTTATTGGGTACGATGGTTTTCCAGAGCCATGCACAGCAGCAGTTAAGCTTAAGTGATGCGATCAAGTTTGCGTTGCAAAACAAGGCGGACGCTAAGAAAGCAAGCCTTGATGTAGCCAACGCGGAACATAAGATTGCTGAGGTCAAATCAGGTGCGTTGCCACAGGTAAATTTCAATGGTGGAATAACGTATAATCCGTTGATCCAAAAAGTAGCGCTTCCCGGAGAACTCATCGGTCAGCCGGGTACAACCGTTATGGCTGCGTTTGGTCAGAAATGGCAATCGACCAATTCCATTAGTCTCAATCAGCAACTGTTTAATCAAACAGTTTTCACCGGACTAAAGGCGGCAAAGACCACCAGGGAATTTTATATTATCAATAAGGCCCTGACTGATGAACAGCTGATCGAAAAAGTTGCAAATAGTTATTACGATGTTTATCAATCCAAGCTGCAGCTTAAGACGGTTGAAAATAATCTTGAAAGCACTACCAAAACGAGGGATGTTATAGAGGGATTGTACAACAATGGCCTGGCCAAGAAGATCGATTTGGATCGTACGAATGTTGCCGTTACTAATCTAAAAGCATCTCGGCAACAGCTGATTAATGCGGTTGAACTAAAGGAGAATGCGCTCAAATTTGTGATTGGGATGCCAATGTCCGAGCAATTTGTTATGCCTAGTTCGACTTTCGAGACTGTAGCACTTAATGCAGTATATGATCCTATAGATGTTAATAACCGGACAGAAATACAGGTGCTAAGTAAGCAGAACGAGCTATTAGAACTAAATAAGAAAGCTGAAATTTCCAAATATTATCCAACGCTTTCATTCACTGCGAACTATGGACGTCAAGGGCTGGGTCCGGTTTTTCCATTGTTCTCAAAAGCAGAAGGCGTCAACTGGTCTAGTTTCT
Source organism: Sphingobacterium thalpophilum (assembly GCF_901482695.1). Lineage (NCBI taxonomy): Bacteria > Pseudomonadati > Bacteroidota > Sphingobacteriia > Sphingobacteriales > Sphingobacteriaceae > Sphingobacterium > Sphingobacterium thalpophilum. Next base: position 5,427,816 of record NZ_LR590484.1, on the reverse strand, counting down.
CGGGCATCGGTCTGAATTTAACAGTTCCAATTTTCAATGGCTTCCAGACCAGGTCGAAGGTTCGTCAGGCTCAGATTGATATCGACAAATTACAGGTTGATATTGCCGATACTAAATTGGCACTTAACCTCGCGGCTGAAAATTCGAGGGTTCAGATCAAAAATAGCTTATTGACTATCGAGTCAAATCGCAAAAATGTGGAGCTTGCTAAATCCGTATTGGAAGACACCAATAACAATTATAAAAATGGTTTGGCAACGTTGACTGATCTGTTGGATGCCGAAAAAGCTTATGCGGATGCGCAAAACAACCTGAATACCTCTTTGCTCGATTATAAAATTGCGGAAGTGCAGCTGATCAAAGCAAACGGAAATCTTAAATCTCTAATTAACGAATAATTGACTAATACAATATGAAACGCGGAATTATTACCCTACTTATTATTGCTGCCGGCTTGGCAGGAATATTTTTTGTGTTAAATAAGAATAAAAAGAAAAATGAAGCCGAGACAGCAGAAGTGGCTAAAACCAACGCAGCAATTGCGGTACGGATCGATACGGCAAAATTAAGTTCGATGGATTTGCGTTACACTGCAAATGGGACTTTTGCACCCAAACAGGAGGTGACAGTTTCTGCTGAGACGGCGGGTAGAGTTGTGAAGGTATTAGTTGATGAGGGGTCACATGTGAGCGCGGGTCAGACACTAGCGATCATTGAAGGAGACAAGTTAAATGTGAATGTTGCAAACGCACAGGCTGCTTTTACCAATGCGCAGGCGGATTTACAGCGCTTTGAAAGCGCCTATTCAACAGGTGGCGTTACCAAACAGCAGCTGGACCAGGTCAAATTACAGTATGAGAATGCAAAAAACAACTTAAGGGCATCCAAGTTGAACGCGGGCGACGTGACCATAAAGACCTCAGTTTCGGGCGTTGTAAATGCGCGTAAAATTGAGCCCGGTACCTATTTAAATGTCGGCGCGGCTGCTTTTGATATCGTCAATGTTGGCACGCTTAAGTTACGTGTAAATGTCGATGAGAAAAATGTGGCAACACTTAAAGTTGGTCAGTCTGTTGATGTCACAGCCAGCGTTTATCCTGATCAGAGATTTACCGGTAAGATTACATTTATTGCACCGAAATCTGATGGTAGTCTGAATTTTCCCGTTGAAATTGAAGTGAATAATTCCTCCAATCAGTTGCGAGCGGGGATGTATGGAACGGCAATATTCGGTGAAGGAGTTGCCAGCAATACCTTGATTGTGCCTCGTACGGCATTTGTGGGTAGTGTTAGCGACAACAAGATATTTGTGCTCAAAAATGGAAAGGCTGTAGAAACGAATGTGAAATCCGGAAGAAACTTTGGAGATTATATTGAGATCTTAGGCGGACTGCAAGACGGCGACCAGGTGATTATTTCTGGTCAGATCAATTTGTTTGATCAGAGCCCTGTTGAGATTATCAAGTAATGCCAGCTATATCATCGTATCAATGAATTTGTGGTTTCATTGCCATTAAAAACGAATAATTCTAATGAAAATTACCGAAATATCGATAAAACGTCCCAGTATAATCATCGTATTATTTATAATACTTACATTAGGTGGGTTGTTTTCTTATACCCAGCTGGGGTACGAGTTGGTCCCTAAGTTTGAGATCAACGTAATCACGGTGCAGACGGTCTATCCGGGGGCGTCTCCGGCGGAGGTTGAGAGTTCTGTTACCAAAAAAATTGAGGACGCCATCTCCTCTCTTGAAAGTATCAAAAAGGTTGAGTCCACATCGCTAGAGGGAGTGTCCATCGTTATGATTACCCTCAATAACGGTGCGGATGTCAACTTCTTGCTTACCGACGCCCAGCGAAAGATCAATGCGGTCATCAACGATCTTCCGGATGACGTAGAAACGCCTTCGCTGTCCAAATTCTCTTTGGATGATGTGGCCATCATGAGTTTGGCAGTAACGTCAAACTTGTCGGAAAAAGAGCTGTATGACCTATTGGACAACAAAATTCAGCCTGTATTTGCGCGTATCAATGGTGTTGCCAAAGTGGATATGGTGGGTGGTGAGGAACGGGAGATCCAGATTTCTGTTGATCCCAAGAAAATTGAGGGCTACGGTCTCTCCATTGCGCAGGTGCAACAGACTGTTGCAGCCTCCAACCTGGACTTTCCAACGGGAAATGTCAGTACACGCGACAATAGAACAACCATCCGCCTTTCAGGTAAGGTGACTTCTATTGAGGAATTACGTAACCTGCCGATCATGACACCTGCAGGTGTGCAGATCTATCTGCGCGATATTGCAGACGTTCAGGATGGTATCAAGGAGATTGAAAAGGTAGCGCGTTTAGACCGTCAGAACACCATCCTGTTACAGGTTTTCAAACAATCTGATGCAAATGCAGTGGCAGTGTCGGAAGCAGTCAAGAAAACGATCACGCAAGTAGAAAAGGACTATACCAACAATAATATCAAGATCTTGGTAGCGAATGATTCGACGGACTTTACGTTGAATGCTGCGGATAATGTAATCCACGACTTAATGATCGCTATTGCATTGGTTGGTTTCATTATGCTGTTTTTCTTGCAGAGTCTGCGTAATGCGGCGATCACGATGGTGGCGATCCCATTATCATTAATCGCAACGTTTATCGGCTTGTTGCTGATGGGGTATACTTTAAATCTGATGTCCTTATTGGGGCTATCACTGGTGGTCGGTATTTTAGTGGATGATGCGATCGTTGTGATCGAAAACATCCACCGCCATATGGAGATGGGCAAAAATAAAGTGCGGGCCGCTTATGACGGCGCATCGGAAATTGGGTTTACCGTAACGGCCATCACTCTGGTTATCGTCGTTGTATTTTTGCCGATAGCGATGTCCACAGGGCTTGTTGCAAACATCCTTGCCCAGTTCTGCGTCACGGTGATTATTTCCACGATGCTATCTCTATTGGTATCTTTTACAGTGGTTCCTTGGTTGTACTCGCGTTTTGGAAAACTGGAGCACTTAAGCAAATCTTCGCTCTTCGGCCGCATTATCCATGGTTTTGAAAGTGGTCTAACCAGTTTTACCCACTGGGTGGGTGGCCTGTTGGTCTGGGCACTAAAAACCCGTATGACCAAGCTGGCGACTCTGGGTATAGCGGTAGGCTTGCTTGTGGCGTCCTTTATGCTGATTGCCAAAGGCTATATCGGTTCGGATTTCTTCCCGGGGATAGACCGTAAAGAGTTCTTTATCCAGCTTGAACTGGAAAAAGATGCTTCGTTGGAAAAGACGAACTTGCTGACGCAGAAAGCAGAAGCATATATCAAGTCCAAGCCCGAAGTTAAAGAAATCATCACTACAGTAGGTCAGTCCTCGGATGGTATGGCTTCGACCACGGGATCGCGGTACAAATCCGAAATTCATGTCATCATGGATAAGGAAAACTTTGAAGGCAATTCGCAGGTCTACTCCGCAACTTTAAAGCGTGAGCTTGAAAATAAACTGATAGGAGCTAAAATCAAAACTGTCAATGTCGGTATTATGGGTGCGGAGCAAGCGCCTCTTAAATTGACTATTATCGGAGCATCGGTAGAAGATGCACAGGAGTTTGCAGAGAAAGCGGCAGATCAGCTCCGCAAGATTCCTGGAGCCGCAGGTGTGAAGCTGACTTCTGAATCCGGCAACCCTGAGATCAATGTGAAGATCGACCGGGATAAAATGACTTCCCTTGGGCTCAATGTCTCAACAGTCGGGATGACCATGCAGACGGCCTTTTCCGGAAATACAGATAATAAGTTCCGGGCCGGTGACAATGAATATGACATTAATATTCGATATAGCGAAAACGGGCGTGCCAATATTGATAATGTGCGCGATCTGAAATTTATTAATAATCAGGGGGCATCGATTTCTCTTGAGCAGTTTGCGGCAATAACGTACGGTTCAGGGCCGACCTTATTAGAACGGCGTGACAAGTCTCCGGCGGTATCTATACAGGGGCAGGTGATTGGTAGACCGATGGGAACGGTCGCGCAGGAATGGCAGGCACAGTTTGAAAAGCTTCCTCGCAAACCGGGAATCGTGTTTATCTGGGGTGGTAATATGGAAAACCAAACCGAAGGTTTCGGTACGCTGGGTATCGCCCTGTTGGCGTCCATCATCCTTGTTTACCTGGTGATGGTTGCATTATACGATAGTTTTATCACACCTTTTGTCGTATTGTTTTCCATCCCGTTGTCCTTTATTGGAGCATTGTTATTCCTTGCGCTGGGCAATCAGACACTTAACATCTTCACGATATTAGGTATTATCATGTTGATCGGTCTAGTGGCCAAAAACGCTATCATGCTAGTGGATTTTGCCAACCATCGGAAGGAAGCAGGTGACAATACGCACGATGCGCTCGTCGCCGCAAACCACGCACGTCTACGTCCGATTCTGATGACGACGATAGCCATGGTATTCGGTATGATTCCGATCGCAATTGCGACAGGGGACGGTGCGGATATGAACAGAGGACTGGCCATTGTGATCATTGGCGGTCTGCTCTCATCCCTGTTCCTGACATTGGTGGTAGTGCCTGTGGTGTATTCTATTTTTGATAGTTTGCAACGCCGTTTCGGTAAGAAGGAAAAGACTGATTATGAAGCGCTGATGGTGGAAGATTACGACCACGTTGATGTCGCCGAACATTAGACAAAGCATACCTGCATAAAAAAATTGGGGGAACAGCTCAGCTGTTCCCCCAATTTTTTTATGTTAATTTTGGGTTAAACAATCGATTGCGTGATTTTTTTTTATTAGATTGCGCCCGCATTAACAAAATATATACTTTAAAATTGAGACAAGCATGTGTGGAATTGTAGGATACACAGGTTACCGTCAGGCGTATGGTATCGTCATTGATGGATTAAAGAAATTAGAATACCGCGGTTACGATAGTGCCGGAGTTGCTCTGCACAAAGGTGAACAGATTGATGTTTACAAGAAAACAGGAAAAGTAGCGAATTTAGAGGAATTCGTATATGGTCAGGATCTCCAGTCCACGACCGGTATAGGCCATACCCGATGGGCTACACATGGAGAGCCATCGGACCGAAACGCTCACCCACATTATTCTAACAGCGGCCGCATTGCGATGATTCATAATGGTATTATCGAGAACTACGCGTCGTTAAAGGCTGAGCTCATCAACAAAGGTTATCATTTTAAGAGCGATACCGATACCGAAGTTCTGGTGAATTTTATTGAGGAAATCCAGTTACAGAACAACTGTACATTGGAAGAGGCCATCCGCATAGCTCTTAAAAGAGTAGTAGGTGCATATGTTATTCTTGTTCTTGAAGCGGGCTACCCGGACCGTATCATTGCAGCGAGAAAGGGGAGTCCATTGGTGATCGGAATAGGTAAAAATGAGCATTTTCTCGGTTCTGACGCTTCGCCGATGCTGGCTTATACCAAGGAGGTTGTTTATATTAATGACTACGAACTTGCGATTATTACACCGGATGAGTTAATTCTCAAAAATCTGGGAAATGAGCGGATTACACCTTATATCCAGAAGTTGGACATGGAACTGTCTGCAATCGAAAAGGGTGGTTACGATCACTTTATGCTCAAGGAAATTTTCGAACAGCCTCATACAATATATGATTCCATGCGCGGCCGTCTGGATTTGCAGTCCAATCAGATTATTTTGAGTGGCATAGAGAAGTATGCACAAGAGATAAGCAGTACCAACCGTATTGTCATTGTTGCTTGCGGCACGAGCTGGCATGCCGGACTTATTGCTGAATACATTATTGAAGAATTATGTCGTATCAATGTTGAAGTGGAGTATGCTTCGGAGTTCCGCTACCGGAATCCTGTGATTCATCCGGGAGATGTCATTTTGGCCATCTCACAGAGTGGTGAGACTGCTGATACATTGGTTGCTCTGGAAAATGCGAAAAAACAGGGGGCCATTATTCTTGGTGTTGTCAATGTGGTCGGATCTTCGATTGCAAGGTTGTCTGATGCTGGCGCTTATACCCATGCTGGACCAGAAATAGGAGTGGCCAGCACCAAAGCATTTACGGCGCAGCTGACCGTTCTGAATTTAATCGCATTAAAGATTGCAGCGTTAAAAGGCACGATTGATGAAAACCGTTTCAAGGAATTGTCTCAGGAACTGCATGATGTGCCACAAAAGGTAGAGTGGATATTGGATACGCAGATCGATAAAATTCAGCAAATAGCAAAAAAATACAAAAACGCTCGTGACTTTTTATTTCTCGGTAGAGGGTACAATTTCCCCGTTGCGTTGGAAGGAGCGCTTAAATTAAAAGAAATCTCCTATATTCATGCCGAAGGTTATCCCGCGGCTGAAATGAAACATGGTCCAATTGCTTTGGTAGATGAAAACCTGCCGGTGGTGTTTGTCGCCACCAAGGATGCCTACCATGAAAAGATCGTTTCCAATATACAGGAGATTAAGGCACGGAAAGGAAAGATTATTTCTGTTGTGACGAAAGGTGATGCTGTTTCCGAAAATTTATCGGACGATTTCATGGAGATCCCTGAGGCCGATGAGATCATTGCTCCATTAATCTCGGTAGTGCCATTGCAATTGCTTTCTTACTATATCGGGGTTGAGTTGGGACTAGACGTAGACAAACCACGAAATCTCGCTAAATCAGTAACCGTAGAGTAGGAGGCGCATGAGTGTATTAAAAAAGAGACCTTTGGAACAACTGGGATATGGGTTTATCCCAAGTGAGTTTCTTCGTGAGGGGCAGGACGAGTATACGTTGCGTTTTCAGCAAAATCCGCGCAGTGATTACAGAGATCTCACTGCAACAGAAATCGAGCAGCTTGTAGCCAATGGCAATTGGGCGAGCGACTGGTCTAAAATTAAAGTGTCAGCAATTTTTAACCCCAATCAAATTCAGAACTGTAAATTTTACGGCCTGGTGCGTATTGGCAACCTCAGTCCAAGTTATTTGGAATACCGTAACTTACAGCTTCCTATAGGGCTGTATCACTCGACCATTATTAGTTCGGACTTCGGTGATGACGTCGCTGTTCACCATGTAGGTTACCTGTCTTACTTCATTATCGGTAATGAAGTATTACTGAGCCAGATCAAGGAGATGGAAACTGGTAGTACTGCCAAGTTTGGAAACGGAATTTTGCGTGACGGTGAGGAACCCGGAAAACGGATACAGCTGGAGCTTTGCAATGAAAACGGAGCTCGGTCTGTTTACCCATTTGACGGGATGCAGGCAGCTGATGTTTATTTATGGACCCGCAATCGGCATGATGTTATACTGCAGAAACGATTTGAGAAACTGACCGATCAGAAATTTGGTACCCAGCGTGGTTATTACAGTCAGATCGGCGACCGCTGCGTGATCAAGAACACATTTACCATCAAAAACGTTAAGATCGGAACTGATGCGTATATCAAAGGGGTCAATAAATTAAAAAATGTTACGGTCAACTCTTCGCAGGAATCCTATACACAGATCGGAGAAGGATGTGAGCTGGTCAACGGTATCATCGGTTACGGCTGCCGTATTTTTTATGGGGTCAAAGCGGTGCGTTTTATCCTGGCTTCCTATTCGCAGCTCAAGTACGGCGCCCGTTTGATTAATTCTTATCTGGGTGACAATTCGACCATCTCGTGCTGTGAGGTTTTAAATTCACTGATTTTTCCTGCGCATGAGCAGCATCACAATAACTCATTTTTGTGCGCTGCGCTGGTCATGGGGCAAAGCAATATGGCTGCTGGCGCAACAGTGGGATCCAATCACAATTCAAGGGCCGCAGATGGGGAGATTATAGCAGGTAGGGGCTTTTGGCCCGGGCTCTGTGTCAGTCTTAAGCATAATTCGCGATTTGCATCGTATTGTCTTATTGTAAAAGGGGATTTTCTATACGAACTTGATATTCAGTTGCCGTTTACATTAGTTAGCAACGATGTGCAGCATGATAGGCTGGTGTTGATCCCCGGTTATTGGTTTATGTACAATATGTACGCCTTGGTACGTAATGCGAATAAATATGAGGCGCGTGACAACAGGCATTTCAAAAATCAGTATTTCGAATATGATATGCTGGCTCCAGATACCGTCAATGAAATGTTTGCCGGACTCGATATCTTAGCTCTTGCCGTGGCCGATACCCTGAACCCGGGAGTACAGGGCACCCGGGCTGAACGGATTGAAGCAGGGCGTAAACTGCTCGCTAAACCGGCTGATCTAAAAGATAAAACGATTATTTGGACCGATGCTGAGAACTCCCGGCGGCCTACTGTCATTCAAAAAGTGGGGGAAGCGTACCAGCTCTACTGTTCTTTTATCAAGTACTATGGCACATTGCACCTGATGGATGCGCTGGAAGAGGGTCATTCGCTTAGTGCTATTCTAAAGGATCTTGTGGACGGCAAGCGTACAGAGTGGGAAAACATCGGTGGTCAGCTTATCGAAAGCGGCGCGCTGCAGCAGCTGCTTGAAGATATCAGATCCGAAAAGATGAGTACATGGGATGATATCCATGAATTGTACCACGAAAAAAGTAAAGAATATCCGTCTGATAAACGCAGACATGCACTCCTGTCTTTGGTTGAGATATTGACTCTTGAAGGTCTTGAATTATCTGAAGATAAAATCGTACATTTGTTGAATCAGGCTTTGGAACATCGTATTTGGATAGGCGAGCAGATTTATAAATCGCGGGCTAAGGATTATAAAAATCCGTTCAAAAATATGGTATATGCCAATGACGAGGAACGCGATATCGTCGTTGGAAAGCTGGAAGAGAATTCTTTTATCAAACAGCAGCAAAAGGAACTGGAGATATTTAAGATAAGGGTTGCTAATTTGAAAGGGCAATTTTAAAGAGAAAGGCTTCCTCCCGGAAGCCTTTTCTGTTTTTTGACGTTTGCCCGCTCGAATATCTTTCAGAATTCCGGATGGCTGTCCGAGCGAGCAGCTTAGTTATCCTGGGCCGTTGATTTTGTCCAGTGGTTTGCGTTTATTTTCCTTTATATGTTTAAAATGGCTTGGCGTCAGGCCGGTCACTTTTTTAAACTGATTGCTCAGGTACGCAACACTCGAGTAGTTGAGCTGATAAGCAATTTCACTCAGTGTGAGCTCATCGTATACGAGCAACTCTTTTACATACTCTATTTTTTGGCCAATAAAATACTTTTCAATTGTTAAGCCTTCCACTTCTGAAAATAAATTCGAAATATAATTGTAATCATGGTAGACCTGTTTGCTGATGATCTCCGACAAGTTCATGTTGGTATTATTATGCTGTTTTCTTACTAGATCCAGAACAAGGTGTTTTACCTGCTCGATCAGTACCATACGTCTGTCATCAATGAGTTCAAAGCCTAGGGCAGAAAAGCTGCCTGCCAGCTGATCGGTTTGATCCTTATTAAGTGTTTCTTCAATTTCAACTTGTCCTAAAGATATATGTTTAATATGGAGGCCCATTTTGGTAAGCTCATTTTCAACAACCATAATGCATCTATTGCAGACCATGTTCTTTATAGCAAGTTTCATCTGTTTTTTATTACAAGTTACAAATCTAAGTCCAAAAATCACAAATTAATCCCACATCGCTTTGTAAGATTTAAGGTATATGTTGTAGTATTTTGGATGTCGTATACTTCGCCTCTTCGTGGAGATATGACCGCTATTAGAGGTAGCTCAGTGTATATTGAATACGTGATTGACTCGGACTCACCACGGACTCATCATGGACTCACTTCGGATTCACTATGACGGAGTCTCGGCCGAATGTCGGGGGATTGCACATCCATTACTCAAGCGATCAGCAAATCAATCCACCTTTAATTTTTAAGCTTTTGATTTGCGAAAGATAAAATAGAGACCCACCAAAATAAAGGGTACACTCAATAGCTGACCCATATTTAAAAACATGCTTTGCTCCCAAGGTTCCTGATCGATTTTAAAGTGCTCAAGCACCATGCGTGCACCAAACAACAAGACCATGAATACTCCGAACAGCCAGCCTTTTTTACGGTTGGCGTTTGACTTAAACAATGAGGTGATGATAAGAAATATAATGATATAGGCGACAGCCTCATAAAGCTGTCCGGGATGTCGTGGAATGTTGTCATGGCGTTCGAAAACGATTGCCCAGGGAAGATCTGAAGGAGTGCCTACCATTTCGGAATTGAAAAAGTTCCCAATACGTATTAAAGCGCCCGCAATCGGGACTACGACTACCAATCGGTCTGCCAGCCATAAAAAATCTGTTTTGGTCTTACGGCAGAATAGATAAAGGGCCACAAGGATACCGATGGCGCCACCGTGGGATGCGAGTCCCGCAAATCCGGTCACGTGGAAACCTGTTTTATCCCATTTAAAGGGAAGGAAGATCTCTAAGATATGGTCTTTATAATAATCAAAATCATAAAACAGACAATGTCCAAGGCGGGCGCCGATTAAAGTGCCCAGGAAGATATAAATAGAAAGCTGGTCCAGCTGTTCCTGCGTACGTCCTTCTTTTTTGAAAATGCGCAGCATAATTACATAGGAAATAAAGAACGCCAGGAGCCAGCATAAGGCATAATAACGCAGGGCGAACGTCCCGAAGTTGAACATCTCGGGATCAATATTCCAGTGTATGGCACTTGGTATAAAATTCATATGATATAAGTCTATTTAAAATTATCAGGGTAAAGATAAGGTTTAATCTTATTTTTCAATAAAATCAAATTGAATTGTCGGGATAATATTCTAAAAAACATTTTTACTTTTGCATTTCATCGAAATTTTCATATTTTGACGAAAGTAAACAGAAAGGAAAGATGGCTGAAAAGAATAAGAAAAAAGAACCAAAAACGGCTGCTGTCGTAACAAAAGATTCGCTTTTATTTTTCGAAAAATATATAAACAATGCTTCGCCCACCGGATTTGAGTGGGATGGACAGCGTGTGTGGCTGGATTATCTAAAGCCATATGTCGACGAGACGTTTGTAGACAATTATGGCACTGCTGTCGGTATAATCAATCCGAAAGCTGCTTATAAAGTGGTTATTGAGGCGCATGCGGATGAGATTTCTTGGTTTGTGAACTACATTACCAAAGACGGTTTGATCTACGTGGTGCGTAACGGAGGCTCAGATCATCAGATTGCACCGTCCAAGCGTGTCAACATCCATACTGATAGGGGTATTGTGAAGGCTGTGTTTGGCTGGCCTGCCATTCACACACGTGCTGGCGAGAAAGAAGAAAACCCTTCTTTGAAAAATATATTTTTGGACTGTGGCTGCAGCTCAAAGGAAGAAGTGGAGGCACTCGGGGTTCATGTGGGCTGTGTCATTACTTACGAGGACACATTCTCTATTCTGAATGATCGTTATTATGTCGGTCGGGCACTGGACAACCGCGCTGGCGGTTTTATGATCGCGGAGGTAGCCCGCCTGCTGAAAGAAAATAAAAAGAAATTGCCGTTTGGATTATATATCGTAAATTCGGTGCAGGAAGAGATCGGATTGCGGGGAGCTGAGATGATTGCCGACCGTATCAAACCTAATGTGGCTATTGTGACGGATGTAACGCACGATACGCAGACACCGATGATTAATAAAATCACACAGGGAGATTTATCTTCCGGAAAGGGGCCTGTATTGTCGTATGCGCCAGCGGTACAGGTTAATTTAAACAAATTGCTGGTCCAGGTGGCTGAGCAAAATAATATTCCTTTCCAGCGTCAGGCCTGTTCGCGGTATACGGGTACAGACACGGATGCCTTTGCATACAGCAACGGGGGGGTGCCTTCGGCGTTGATTTCGCTACCTCTACGATATATGCATACAACGGTAGAAATGGTGCATAAAGAGGATGTTGACAATGTGATCCGTCTGATTTATCAAACTTTACTGCATATCGAAGATGGACAGGACTTTAGAACTTTTACAAAATAAAAAATAGGATTATATTAACTTATCATTTAGAATTATTATGGAAAATAACCAAAATCAAAACGAATTGAGCATTGAGCTGACAGAAGAAGTAGCGGAAGGAATCTACTCAAATCTTGCGATTATCACTCACTCTAATACAGAATTTGTGGTTGACTTTATCCGTGTGATGCCAGGAGTGCCAAAAGCAAAAGTGAAATCAAGAATCGTTTTGACTCCAGAGCACGCAAAACGTCTTTTGGGTGCATTGGTTGACAACGTGAACCGTTTTGAAGCATTGAACGGTCCAATCAAACTAGATGCAGGTGTTGCCGAGCAGCCACAGCAAGGTGGTGATCCTACGGTAGCATTTCCTTTCGGAACTCCTCAAGGTCAAGCATAATCAATAGAAAAAAATACGGATATTTTAGGCGGCGATGAAACATTCGGCGCCTTTTTTTCTCTCTGTATGTGGTTGTGAAACTACAGCTACGCTTGGTCTTGGGCCCAGCTTTTGCTAACTTTATGAAAAACTAAATACAAAAGGAGATTTATATGGATATTCAAGTGCGCAACTTGACGAAGAAAGATTATGTCGATCTGAAAAAATCAATGGAGAAAGCTTACGATGGTGTCGGGGATACTTGGTCAAAAGAGAATATTCAGGATCTTATCGACTTGTTCCCTGAGGGACAGTTTTGTGTGGAGATCGATGGGCATGTGGTCGCGTGTGCGCTGTCCATTATTCTTAACTCCAAGAAAAATAATATTTATGACAGTTACTATGAAATCATTGACGACGGTAAGTTCAGTAAACATAGCGATGATGGCGATACACTCTACGGTATTGAGGTATTCGTACATCCGGATCATCGGGCACTGAGGCTAGGGCGGCGGTTGTATGACGCCCGCAAGGAACTTTGTGAGCAGATGAATCTGAAATGTATTATTGCTGGTGGCAGGATTCCCAATTATCATAATTATGCGGACAAAATGAGCCCGAGGTTATATATTGAAAAAGTGAAGCGGAAGGAAATTTATGATCCTACGCTGACGTTTCAGCTTTCCAATGATTTCCATGTCAAAAAAATCTTGAAGCATTATCTGCCAGAGGATGCTGAGTCCATGGAATTTGCCACTCTTCTGGAATGGAATAATATCTATTATGAAGCAGATACCCGATCCATTTCGACCACAAAGCAGACGATTAGACTGGGACTTGTGCAGTGGCAGATGCGCCTTTTCGATAATATTGACGCTTTCTATGATCAGATTGAATTTTTCGTGGACACGGTCAGCGATTACGGGACGGATTTTATTATGTTCCCTGAGTTTTTTAATACACCGTTGATGAGCCCTTATAATGATCTTCCCGAGCGACTGGCAATGGAGCGGCTCGCGCAGCATACCGCCGAAATTATCGACCGGATCCAGCAGTTTGCTGTATCTTACAACGTGAATATTATAGCGGGGTCCATGCCGTTGGTGGAAAATAAAAAGCTTTATAATGTATCTTACCTTTGCCACCGTAATGGTAAACTTGATCAGTTCAAAAAAATCCATATTACGCCAAACGAATTTAAGTATTATGGTATGGTGGGTGGAAGCGAGGTAAAAGTGTTTGACACGGATTGCGGAAAGGTAGGATTGCTAATTTGTTATGACGTGGAGTTTCCGGAGTTGAGCCGCATTTTAGCTGATCAGGGGATGCAGATTCTTTTTGTGCCTTTTATGACTGATACACAGAATGGTTATATTCGGGTGCGAACTTGTGCACAGGCGCGCGCAATAGAAAATGAGTGTTATGTCGCCATTGCGGGTTCAGTGGGCAATCTGCCGCGTGTCAATAATATGGACATTCAGTATTCTCAGTCGGCAGTATTTACGCCCTCTGATTTTGCATTTCCAAACAACGCTATAAAGGCAGAAGCTACGCCAAATGCAGAAATGGTGCTGATTGCAGACGTTGATCTGTATGCACTGCGTGATCTTCACGAATATGGTACGGTCAAAGTGAAGAAAGACAGAAGAAAAGACCTGTATGAAGTAAAACTTTTGAAATAAAAGAACCGTGTTTTTGGGAGGTTCTAAATATGCTTAGCTTTAACTATATTCTTTAATCTAATAAAGTATGATACAAAAAATCAAATGGGGGACGCTTTCTCTGCTCTCAGTGATGATGTCGTGTCAGTCCCGCACGAGCAAAGAAAGCTCACAGGAGACCAGGACCAGCTTTTTTGATGTATCTGGCATGGATACAACGGTAAGCCCCGGCGATAATTTTTTCCAGTACGCAAATGGTAACTGGATGAAAAATACACAGATTCCAGCTTCTGAAACGGGCTGGGGCTCGTTTTATATTCTTGCAGATGAGAATTTGCAGAAGTTGAGGACTGTCCTGGAGAATGCGGCACAATCAAACAGCCAAGAGGGATCTGATCAGCAGAAAGCAGGAGATTTCTATACGAGTGGCATGGACACTATAACGATTGACAAACTTGGCGCTAAGCCGATCGAAGCTGCTATACAAAAGATTAACAATCTGAAGAGCACGGATGAACTGATCGCTTATGCAGCAGATGGTTTTAAAAACGGTGAAGGTGACCTTTTCACTTTCTATGTTGGCGCTGATGACCGAATCAGCAATAAGAATGCACTGCAGTTCTTCCAAGGCGGACTGAATCTGCCTGAGGCGAGTTATTATCTGGATCAAGATGATAAAGCAAAGAGAATCCGGCAGGCCTATGTTGTTTATCTGACTAAGTTGTTTGGCTTAATCGGAGAAGGAGCCAACGCCCAGAAGGCTGCTGAAGAAGTGCTGCGTCTTGAGACGGAAATTGCTAAATCACACCTCACTCCGGTTGAGTTGCGTGATCCGATCAAAAATTATAATAAGTTTGCCGTTGCCGAGTTCCAGAAACAGACACCAGATCTGAACTGGAAAGATATATTGGAACGTCTTCAGGTCAAGACTGACACCATTTTGGTACAGCAACCAAAGTTTTATGTAGCTCTTAACCACTTGTTGAAATCAGCGTCTCTGGATGCATGGAAGACAAAGCTAAAAGCGGATCTGGCGAATGCATCAGCGAGTGCGCTCAGCAAAGAGTTCCGGGATGCCAAGTTCGATTTGTTTGGTAAGACCCTCAATGGACAAAAACAGCAAAAGGAGCGTTGGAAACTAATCGTGAGCGCTGCCGACGAGCATCTGGGAGAAATAGTCGGTAAATTGTACGTTGACGATTATTTTAAACCCGAAGCGAAACGTCGCATGCTTGAGCTGGTCGATAATCTACAAAAAGTGTATAAAAGCCGGATCGAAAAACTGGATTGGATGACTCCAGAAACAAAGAAAAAGGCTATCGAAAAATTAGAAGCTTTTGCCAAGAAAATCGGCTATCCCGAAAAGTGGAAAGATTACAGTGATGTGCAGATCGCTAAGGATACTTATTATGCCAATTTGCAGTCGGCCGCAAAGCACGCTTACAAAGAAATGGTTGGTAAGATCAGCAAGCCGGTGGACAAATCAGAATGGTTGATGACAACACCTACTGTGAATGCGTATTACAATCCTCCATACAATGAGATTGTATTCCCGGCAGGGATATTACAATTTCCGTTCTTTGACGCCAATGCGGACGACGCCATCAATTACGGTGCAATTGGTGCTGTGATCGGTCATGAAATGACGCATGGTTTTGATGATCAGGGAAGGCAATATGATAAGGCTGGTAATCTGAACGACTGGTGGACTGCGGTGGATGCCAAACAGTTTACTGAACGGGCAAATCAGGTCGCGAAATTGTACGGAAGTTTCACGCTATTGGATAATCAGCATGTGAATGGAGAACTTACTTTAGGAGAGAATCTAGCTGATATCGGGGGGCTAAATATTGCGTACGATGCGTTCAAGCTGACGAAGCAGGGGCAAAGCAGTGACAAAATTGACGGCTTCACGCCAGACCAACGGTTCTTTCTGAGCTTTGCACAAGTATGGCGGGTCAAAAACAGTGATGAACGTATGCGTTTGCGTCTCAAAGTAGATCCACATAGCCCAGAGCAATTCCGTGTCAACGGACCAGTGTACAATATGGAAGCATTCTATAAGGCTTTTGATGTACAGCCAACGGCAAAAATGTATGTTGCCCCGGAGAAGAGGATTCTGGTCTGGTAAGCGTTTATTGTTCGGTTTCCTGTTATTGGGACAAGGCAATACTTTTGTTAAAATGAAGGAAAAAGGTATATTTGTTTTGAATTGTGATAAAAACTCGTTACTTTTGCCCTTCATTTAATAACAATTTAATTAATTAACAATGTACGCAATAGTAAATATAGCAGGACAGCAATTTAAGGTTGCAAAAGACCAGTTCCTTTTTGTACACCGTTTACAAGGAGATGAAGGCGCTAGTATTGAATTTGACAATGTATTGTTAGCAGAAGACGGTGGTAAATTTACCATTGGTACACCTAGCGTTGCTGGTGCAAAAGTTTCAGCTAAAATTTTGTCTCATTTAAAAGGCGATAAAGTTATCGTTTTCAAGAAAAAACGTCGTAAAGGCTACAAAAAGAAAAACGGTCACCGTCAACAATTTTCTAAAATCCAGATCACTGGTATTACGTTATAATTGAATTTTTAATCAGACAATAGTCTTAAATTAAGATAAAGAAATGGCACACAAAAAAGGTGCGGGTAGTTCTAAGAACGGCCGTGAGTCACATAGCAAGCGTTTAGGTATCAAAATCTTCGGTGGTCAGCAAGCAATCGCAGGTAACATCATTGTTCGCCAACGCGGTACGCAGCACAATCCTGATGTTAACGTCGGTATTGGTAAAGATCACACATTGTTCGCTTTAGTAGACGGTAAAGTAGTTTTCCGTAAGAAAGCGAACAATAAATCTTATGTTTCTGTAATTCCTACAGAGCAAGCATAAGGTTTGTAACAATATTGGGAAAGGCATCAAGCAATTGATGCCTTTTTTTGTGCACAATCCGTAAAGCTGACATCTTATGTGTTATTTTCTGTTAAATGTAACTGCTTTGGTACAATTTTTATAAAGGATATGTGTTTTAAGATAAATACCGATTTATGAATTACAAGAAGTTTGGATATGTGCTGTGGGGCGGACTGTTTGCCGTTTCATGCTATTCATGCAGTTCGATGTACATGCCCAATGTTCCCTCGGCGCCGATGTTTACAGGCGCAGGTGAGGTCTACGTTTCCGGCAACATCAATACAAAGGCGAACGCGTCCGCAAATCTGGGGGTTGCTATTACGGACCACGTTGCCGTTATCGCCAACGGATCCTATATGGATAACCGGTCTAACACCAAGGATCATGCGCAGAAAATGGCTGAGGCGGGTCTTGGATATTTTACGCGTTTTGGACGGAAAAATAATCGGGTATTTGAAGTGTATGGTGGGTACGGCCTTGGTAATACGCACATCGTTGACAAACGGTCTTCCACCATTGGTCAGGCGGTCGTTGAGACGCGCGACATGGATTTTGACAAGGTGTTTGTGCAGGTCAACTTCTCTTCTGAAAAGAAGGATGCACTAAAATTGTTCGGCAACAGACATGATATCGACTACGGCACGATTATCAGGCTCAGCAATATGCGGATGAAAAATCTCGCTATTGATGGTATACCTGCGTCAAAAGAAGATAATATGCTTGTAGAACCGGTTTTTTATACCCGAATGGGCTTGGGTAAGGGGTGGAAATTGCAGTATACAAACGGTATGGTTTTTGGCTTCAAAAGCAACGAGTATTTAAAAGCAGGCTACCCGTTGTTTACACTGGGAGTTTTGTATAAATTTGGAGGAAAATAGAGCTTATGAGCAAGAAAATTTTATTTGGGTACCTGCTGTTATTGGGTTTGTTTGTTTCCGCATGTGGCGTGAACCGACAAAAGGCACAGATTGAAAACCTGGCGAAATGCAAATTTGATGTAGAGTCTGTGGATAGCATCCGCCTGGCGGGAACTTCCTTGGACCGGCTGATCAAAAACAATGAAATAGACCTTGGGGCGGCACCCGGTCTAGCATTGGCCTATTTACGGAAGGATATTCCGTTGGATGCTGTCATCCGGTTGAAAATTGATAACCCGACATTAAAAAAAGCATCTATCAACAAGTTTCAGTATATAATCCTCTACGGTAAGCAACAGCTTGTCGAGGGTATTGTCAATCAATCACTGCAGATTGACCCCGGGGCATCAACTGTCGCAAATGTCCGAATTGCGGCTAACATATATGATCTGCTGATGAACTCAGACTTAAAGGATTTTTTAATGTCCAGTGATCAGAATAAAAAAGGAATTTTTACGTTAAAAATTAAACCTTCAATCAATATTGCCGGTCAATCGATATTTTATCCGGGGTATATCACGATAGATAAGACCGTGAGCCGAAAAATCCTTCTGTAAGGAAGTGGCATTGCGATAAAAAGGTTTTCCATCGGCTGGGAAACCTTTTTTGTTGGTGGTATACTTCGGGAATAGAACCATGCTTATAGTTCATACTCATGTTGCATAATACGATAGCACAGGTTTGTGTTAGTGAAGGATTGGCTGTTTTTAAACTGGTTGCTAAACCGTTATAAAAATAATTTATTTTATTAAAATAAAACTGTAATAAAAAAGTTATACTGCCTGAGTGTAAAGTGTACACCATATTTTATATTTTAGTCTTTAAATAGAAACCTAAATATGTTTAAAAAATTCATTATACCTGTTTTTCTGTTTGCTGGTGTGCAAGCCTTTGCCCAGACAAAATTTGATCATTATGAGCAGGCTATCGAGGGGACAAGTCTTTCCTTCAAAATGATGGCCATCCCCGGTGGAAGCTTCATGATGGGAACGGAGTCTGGAGGTAAGGACGATGAAAAACCTGCGCATCAGGTAAAACTGGATCCGTTCTGGATGGGGCAGTACGAGGTAACCTGGGATTTGTTCGAACCTTTCTTATACAAGGATTATGAAATTGCAAAAAGCAAAGATGGCAAAGTTTCGCCAGAAGTTGATGCTGTAACCAGACCGACCAAGCCCTATTTAGATATGACTTTTGGTTTTGGCAAAGAGGGGCATCCTGCTTTGGCGATGACCAATTACAATGCGATCCAGTTCTGCAAATGGTTATACGTTCGTACAGGCGTTTTTTATCGCCTTCCAACGGAGGCGGAGTGGGAGTATGCTGCTCGTGCGGGATCAAAAACCGCTTATTTTTTCGGTGATGATGCCTCGAAGTTGAACGATTATGCCTGGTATCAGGAAAATGGGGAGCAGAAGACACATGCTGTGGGCCAAAAGAAGCCTAATCCTTGGGGTCTGTATGATATTTATGGAAATGTAGCGGAATGGACTTATGACCAATATAAAGCGGATGCTTATGGGGAAGGCAAAGGTAAGGTGCTGAACAATCCAGTTGTTGTGCCAACGAACCTATATCCACATGTAGTCCGTGGTGGAGCATTTGACAGTCAGGCGGCGGACCTTCGTTCGGCAGCCCGTGGCGCTTCGGATCCTGTCTGGAAACAGCTGGACCCTCAGGTTCCTAAAAGCAACTGGTGGTTTCCGGAAGCTCCTTTCGTTGGAATGCGCCTGGTGAGACCATTAAATCCACCTAGCCATGAGGAGATTATGGCGTACTATGATAAAAAACCAATCAAAGATTTTTAAAAATAAAATAATCAATATAAAACTGTTATGAAAAATCTAGAAAGAAGAGATTTTATTAAAACTTCCGCTGTGGTTGCAGGTGGCGCGATGCTAAGTTCACTCCCCTTGTCGGGAGCATATGCTGCCGGATCCGATGTGATAAAAGTTGCGTTAATAGGCTGTGGAGGCCGAGGTACCGGAGCGACGTTTGATGCGCTAAGTACAGGAGCAAATATAAAGGTGGTGGCGCTCGCTGATGCATTTAAAGACAATTTAGATGCCACATATAATACCCTTAAAGAGAAATGGCAGGATAAGATTGACGTGAGCGACAACCATAAATTTGTCGGATTTGATGCGTACAAAGACGCAATCAAATTGGCCGATGTCGTTATCTTGGCGACGCCTCCGGGCTTCAGGCCTGCTCATTTCGAAGAGGCCGTGCGTCAGGGGAAACATGTCTTTATGGAAAAACCCGTCGCAGTGGATATCCCTGGAGTACAGCAGGTGATCCGTGCGGCAGCAGAAGCCAAACGAAAAAAATTGAATGTGGTTGTCGGGCTCCAACGTCGTTACCAGACCAACTATAGGGAGGCCATCAAGCGCATTCATGATGGCGCTATAGGTGATGTCACTTCAGGACAAGTGTATTGGAATTCGGGGGGTGTCTGGGTGCGTCCGCGTAAACCCGGGCAGACAGAAATGGAATATCAAATGCGCAATTGGTACTATTTCAACTGGCTTTGTGGTGACCATATTGTTGAACAGCACGTGCACAACATTGATATTGCCAACTGGGTGAAAGGTTCGTATCCGGTTTCCATACAGGGTACTGGAAGTAGGGCGCACCGAACTGGCAAGGAGTATGGTGAGATCTACGATAACTTTGCTCTGGAGCTCACCTATGCTGATAACAGCGTAGTATACAGCCAGTGCCGTCATTTTGAAGGAATACAGAACCGTGTCGACGAACAATTTCAGGCCACCAAAGGACGCGTATACCTATCGGCGGGAGGCCAGGCCATACTATATGACTGGAAGGGAAAAGAAATCTACCGTCATGATGCGAAAGGTAATCCAAACCCTTATCAACAGGAGCATAAGGAACTCTTTGATGCTATTGCAAAGGGCGAATATAAATTTGAAAATGCTGAGTATGGCGCTTACAGTACACTGACAGGCATCATTGGCCGTATTGCCTGCTATACGGGTAAGGTTATCAAATGGGATGAAGCGCTGAAATCAACCATCAAATTGGGGCCTGAGGTGCTTGCCTGGGATGCAAATCCGAAATTATTGCCAGATGCAAATGGTTTCTATGCTGTTGCAAATCCGGGTCAAAATACAAACCTGTATATATAAGCATAGCAAGGCAAGGTGATGGGGCTTAATAGCAAGTTTTGTTTAATTTTCTGTTTTTTGATGTGTGGACCTGGACTGAAGGCCCAGACAGTTTTGAGAGAATCGAACAGGATCCGCTTGGAAGGCCCCGCGCAGGGCACGCAGTTTCATATCACTTACTTCGCTGCTGATAGTGTTGTCAAACGAGCAGAAATAGACAGTATCCTGCAGGTGATTGACTTCTCCATGTCTATTTACAGGAAAGATTCAAACATTTCCATATTTAACAGGGACACTGTCAGGCATATTGAGATGGACCCACATATGGCGAAGGTCATTGCAGCCTCGTTCAGATACAATAAGCTATCCAAAGGCCAGTTTGATATTACCATAGCCCCATTGGTCGATCTCTGGGGCTTTGGTGTGAAAAAGCGCGTAGCGATACCGGATACAGCCGAAGTGCTTCAGACTAAACAATTGGTCGGCATGCGGCATGTAAAGGTTGTGGGTAAGCAGCTGATCAAAAAGAAACCGGGGATTAAAATCGACGTTAATGGAATTGCGCAGGGGTATACTGTCGATCTGCTTGCGGATTATCTGGAGCAGCGCGGAGTTACCAATTATATGGTCGAAGTTGGCGGTGAGATTAGAACACTGGGATCCCCGCCGGGACAGCAGGGATTTTCCATCGGCATTGTCCAACCGGACGAAAGTAAGGAAGCTGATATCATGACGGCAGTAGTGCAACTTAATAAAGGAGCGTTGACAACGGCAGGCAGTTTCGAAAAATACATTAGATATAAGGATAGAAAACTTGGGCACCACATTAATCCGCTGACCGGTTTTCCTTATACAACATGTGTGTTAAGCGTGACCGTGCATGCCAATACCGCCATGGATGCGGATGCGCTCGACAACTACCTGATGGGCATGGAACCGAAGGCAATCATCGCTGCCGTTCAGAAGATGAAAGATGTGGCTGTATTTGTCATCTATAAAGATAAAAATGAATCTATCTGTACCGTTTATTCGGATGGATTTACTAAATTGTTGAAGAAATAATCAATTATAAATAAAACATGAAGCGATCTGATTTTATTAAGAGTAGCCTTTTAGCCGCTGGCGCGGGGCTATCGGGGCATACCTTTGCGTCAGCCAGCCAAAATACAAGTAAAACCATGGACAAGGGAAAGACATTCAACCTCAATTATGCACCCCATCAGGGGATGTTTAAGCATCATGCCGGTGACAATTTTCTAGATGAAATACGCTATATGTATGATCTGGGGTTTCGGGGTATTGAAGACAACGGCTATCTGGGACGTACACTCGATGAGCAAAAGAAAATAGGTGAGTTATTGACCAAGTTGGGCATGACTATGGGTGTTTTTGTCGTGGATGGCGGACAAAACTGGATGCCGTCATTGGCTACGGGTAAGCAGGAATTCGTGGATAAATTTATCGAGACCTGTCACCGGTCTGTAGAGGCCGCAAAACGCTGTAATGCGAAATGGCTGACTGTGGTTCCTGGATTTTATGAACGTCGACTCCCTTGGGGAAATCAATTCAGCAATATTCTTGCCGCATTGCGCAAAGGCGCGGAGATCTTTGAACCGCACGGTCTTGTCATGGTATTGGAGACCTTGAGTGATACACCGGACTTGTTTTTGCAACAGACCCATGAGACCTACGCCATGTGCAAGGCTGTCAACAGCCCTTCTTGTAAAATTCTGTACGACATTTATCACATGCAACGTACAGAAGGTGACCTGATCGCTAATATGAACCGTTGCTGGGACGAGATTGCTTATATCCAGATCGGCGATAATCCAGGCCGCAAGGAGCCCACAACAGGGGAGATCAACTATAAAAATGTGTTCAAACATATCTACGACAAAGGGTATAAAGGTGTGATGGGAATGGAACATGGAAATTCCAGACCGGGGAAAGAAGGAGAGGACAGATTGGTGGCTGCTTACCGCGAGGTCGATAGCTTTTTGTAATATTTTAATAGTGTACTATTGACAATTAGATTTAATTTCTTAAATTGAGCTGGTAAAACCAATTAGTAGTATTGTAAAACACCATTTTTTTATGATTTCATCAACAATAAAATTTAAACTATCCTTCATGATGTTCCTCGAGTTTTTTATTTGGGGAGGATGGTTTGTCACATTAGGCACTTTTTTAAGCAAGAATCTTCAAGCGACGGATTTTGAGATGGCTAATGTCTTTTCGACCCAATCCCTGGGGGCAATTATCGCTCCTTTCATTGTGGGTATGATTGCGGATCGTTATTTTAATGCCGAGCGCATATTGGGTGTTTTGCACTTGGTCGGGGCGGTGTTGATGTATCAAATGTATTCCGCGGCTGATATGTCTACCTTTTATCCCTATGTACTGGCTTATATGATTTTATATATGCCAACATTGGCTTTGGCGAGTTCAGTATCTTTCCGGCAGCTGACGAACCCTGAAAAGCAGTTTTCCGCAATACGTATCTGGGGCACAATTGGTTGGATTGTTGCTGGTCTAGCAATTAGTTACATCTTCAGATGGGACGCTGCCGCGTCTGAGGGGGCGTTGAAAAACACCTTTTTGATGTCGGGTGTTGCTTCATTGGTCCTGGGTGTATTTTCATTTGTTTTGCCCAAAACGCCACCGGTCAAATTGGATGCCGGTGAAAAACCTTCCTTTGCCTCGATTATCGGACTGGATGCAATCAAATTGTTAAAGGACAAGAATTTCCTGATTTTTTTCATTTCGTCAGTATTGATCTGTATTCCTTTGGCCTTCTATTATTCCAACGCTAATTTATTTCTAACGGAGATCGGACTAGAAAATCCGACGGGTAAAATGACGATTGGTCAAGCATCTGAGGTGTTGTTTTTATTGGCACTTCCGATTTTCTTCACAAAATTTGGTTTTAAAAAGACCATCTTGGTAGGTATGTTGGCCTGGGTAATCCGTTATCTGCTGTTTGCATACGGTAATGCGGGTGAACTTTCCTTTATGCTACTGATCGGCATTGCGTTACACGGTATCTGTTACGACTTCTTTTTCGTTTCCGGACAGATTTATACCGATAGCAAAGCAGGTATAAAGTATAAATCCGCGGCGCAAGGACTGATTACTTTAGCGACCTATGGTGTCGGGCAGTTGATCGGATTTTGGGTAGCAAGTTACGTAGGCGACAAGTATAAAGAATTAAAAGCAACAGATTTAGCAGGTTTTTGGAATCATACATGGGTCGTTCCTGCAATCATCGCGGCAGTTGTATTTTTCATCTTTTTGGCCCTTTTCAAAGATGAAAAGGTGGAAAGTAGTCAAACTGCACATTAACGAGAAAAAATAACTATTTAAAAAACAAATAATTAGAAGAGAGATGGCAACAAATACTTATGACGCGATTGTAATCGGTTCTGGGATAAGTGGTGGATGGGCAGCGAAAGAGCTGACTGAAAAGGGTCTAAAGACAATTATGTTAGAGCGTGGTCGTAATATCGAACATATTAAGGATTATACTGCTCCAAACAAAAATCCCTGGGAATGGCCACATGCTGGCGGACGTACGCAGAAGATGATCGAAGATTATCCTGTACTGCGCAGAGATTATCCATTGAATGAAAAGAACCTGGATTTTTGGGTAAACGAGAAGGAGAGCCCATACACAGAGGTGAAACGTTTTGACTGGTACCGAGGATACCATGTTGGAGGCCGTTCCCTGATGTGGGGCCGACAGTCTTACCGCCTGGGGGATCTCGACTTTGAAGCAAACTTAAAAGATGGACATGGGGTCGACTGGCCTATCCGTTATAAAGATATTGCTCCTTGGTACAGCTATGCAGAAAAATTTGCCGGCATCTCCGGTAATAGAGACGGTGTGCCATCGCTTCCTGATGGTGATTACATGCCGCCAATGCCAATGAACATTGTTGAAAAAGATCTGGCGGAGCGGTTGAAGAAACAATACGGAGGTAAACGTCATTTCATCATGGGGCGTACAGCTAATATCACTGTGCCGCATGAGGGCCGCGTGAATTGTCAATATCAGAATCAATGTTGGTTAGGTTGTAATTTTGGTGCTTATTTTAGTACGCAATCTGCAACGCTGCCAGCGGCAACCAAAACTGGAAATCTGACATTACGTCCGTTTTCTATTGTAACAAAGATTATTTACGATAAAAACACCAAAAAAGCGAAGGGAGTTGAAATCATTGATGCCGAAACCAATAAGACATATGAATTTTTCGCTAAAGTGATCTTTGTCTGTGCATCGGCGTTGAATTCTACTTGGGTGTTGATGAACTCAGCCACGGATGTATGGGAAGGCGGTTTAGGCAGCAGCAGCGGCGAGCTTGGTCACAATCTAATGGATCATCATTTCCGTTGTGGCGCTGGAGGCCGTGTAGAGGGCTATTTGGACAGCTATGTATTTGGACGCCGGCCTACAGGTTTATATGTGCCTCGTTTTGTGAACGTTGAGGGTGATACCAAGAAACGCGATTACGTTCGTGGGTTTGGATATCAAGGGGCGGCAAGCCGTGGCCGCTGGTCGGGTGCCGTTGCCGAAATGGAAGTCGGCGGAGCATGGAAAGATGCCATCTGTGAGCCCGGTGACTGGAGTGTAGGCTTTACTGCTTTCGGAGAAACATTGCCTTATCATGAAAATAAAATTACCCTTGACAAAAACAAAAAAGATAAATGGGGGTTACCTGTACTCTCTTTTGATGCTGAAATTAAGGACAATGAATTGAAGATGCGTTCGGACATGCAGAACGAAATGAAGGAAATGCTGGAGAGCATCGGAGTGAAAGATACGTATACGTATGATAATGTCTATGGCTTTGGCCAAGGTATTCACGAGATGGGAACAGCTCGGATGGGGCGTGATCCAAAAACATCGGTGCTGAACGGTAATAATCAAGTTTGGGATGCATTGAATGTATTTGTAACAGATGGCGCATGTATGACTTCCGCCGGCTGTGTGAACCCATCGCTTACCTATATGGCACTTACTGCGCGTGCAGTCGATTTTGCGGTTAGTGAATTGAAAAAAGGTAATATCTAATTAGCTAAAGATTGATAACAATGGAAAATAACTCAAATAAGCCGAGCAGACGAGATTTTATAAAGACGGCAGCCACAGCGGCGGCAGCTTTTATGATCGTTCCGCGCCACGTATTAGGCGGGAACGGTTTTACAGCTCCTAGTGACAAATTACAAATTGCAGGTATAGGTGTTGGTGGTAAGGGATTCAGTGATATTAACGCCTTCCATGATTCGGGCAAAGCAGATTTGGCCTTTTTGTGTGATGTGGATGACAGACGTGCTGCCGGTGCTCTAAAACGGTATCCTAAGGCGAAATACTATAAAGATTATCGTGAAATGCTGGATAAGGAACATAAACGCATCGAAGCCGTTTCTGTTTCTACTCCAGACCATCAGCATGCCATTCAGGCCCTAGCAGCCATGCAATTGGGCAAGCACGTGTATGTTCAAAAACCATTGACACATGATGTTTGGGAAGCGAGAGCCCTGACACATGCTGCCAAAAAGTATAAGGTGGTTACACAAATGGGTAACCAGGGCGCTTCAAATGATGGCCCTCGTTTTGTCCGCGAATGGTACGAAGCTGGTCTAATCGGTGATGTACATACTGTATACTGCTGGACGGATCGTCCTGTATGGCCTTCAGGTATTCCATGGCCTACAGGCAAAGCAGAAATTCCTAAAGAGTTGGACTGGGACCTTTGGTTGGGTACAGCTCCTTATAAAGAGTACGTAGACAAATTGGTGCCTTTCAACTGGCGGGGCTGGTGGGACTATGGTACCGGCGCTTTGGGTGATATGGGCTGTCACTTGCTGGAAGTTCCTTTTAGCACCTTGGGGTTAACCTATGTACAGGACGTGCAGGCAACCGTTGGCTCAGTCTATGTGGATGAATTCAAACGTGGATATTTCCCTGAGAGCTGTCCGCCATCGAGCCATGCGACATTGACATTCCCTAAGACGCCACGTACAAATGGACCTGTGACTCTACACTGGATGGACGGCGGTATTCAGCCTGCACGTCCGGATGAGCTAGGACCGAATGAAATCTTTGGTGATGGCGGTAACGGTATTCTATTGGTTGGTACAAAAGGAAAGATTCTGGCAGATACTTATGGTCAGAATGCACGCCTATTGCCTACCTCCCGAAAAGACCAGGTTGCCCAGAAATATGCGCGTGTACCGGGACAGGAAAGCGGGCATTATGCACAATGGGTTGAGGCATGTCAAGCTGGTTACGGCAAAAAAGAGGTGAGTTCCCCGTTCGAGATTGCTGGACCGTTGACAGAAGCTTTGCTGATGGCAAATCTGGCTATCCGTGGTGCTGATTTGCGTATAGACGGAAAATATCCGGGGCGCAATCTAAAGCTGTTGTGGGATAACGACAATATGCGTGTGACCAATTTTGATCATGTTAATCAATTTGTAAAACGCAATTACAGACAGGGCTGGGAAGTGAAGTATAATTTCTAAAATTAAGATATTTTATAGTAGCATGAATAGAAGAGAAGCATTACAACGCGTTGCCTTGATTTTAGGAGGTACCGTTATTGGCGCCAATTTATTTCTGGAGGGCTGTACACGCTCTGCAACAAAAGACGTACAAGCTTTATTCGAAGCAAAAACGACTGACTTACTGGGTGATCTAGCGGAGGCTATTTTACCGAAGACAGCCACTCCGGGCGCCAAAGAAGCTGGGGTTGGAAGTTTTATTCCGGTCATGGTACGCGACTGTTATACAGAGAAGCAGCAGAAAGCATTTTTGGATGGCTTGGCTACTTTGGATGATAAAGCGAAAGAAGTTAAAGGAAAAGCGTTCCTCGAGCTTTCGCCTGAAGATAGGACAGCAGTTGCCGCTGCGCTCGATAAAGAAGCGAATGAGTTCAATAAAAAACAGGCTGAAGAGCAAAAGGATATTATCGAGAAGAATCGGGAGAAGCAAAATCAGTTGTACAATTATGTGGAAAACGATCCACCTCATTGGTTTACCATGTTCAAGCAGCTGACGTTGACAGGTTTCTTCAATTCTGAGCTCGGCTGTACGAAAGCGCTGCGCTTTGTGAAAATCCCCGGAAAATACGATGGCAATTTACCTTACAAGAAAGGTGACAAAGCGTTTGCATAGGGTATGCGAAATGCAGAAAAAAGGAGGCTATAGCCTCCTTTTTTTGTTGCCGGGGTCTATCTGTTCATCGGGTTTCTACTTCGAGGGCGAAATGGATGCGCTGCCGCTTTGTGACAGTCATAAAATAACCTGTATTTGTAGACTCACCATTAATTTCTACGGCATCGTTGTGCCGCAATTCCCGAAGATAATTCATTTCCAATGATTTGATCTGGTTGGTCAAAACGAGTTCAATGGGGAGCCGATCCATGCACCAGTCCAGATATTTGACGTTGTTCGCATGGTTCACTATGTCCAGATCGGATAGCTTAACGATATACTGATCCATATTTTTGACGCTCTGCGAGATATCCAGTTTGGAGAACGGTCTTTGGGTTGCGCGACGGTCGGGATAGGTGGTAAATTCTGCTGCTGAAATTGCTAAAGTCTCCGAGCTTCTTTTGACCGTGTTGATCACAGCCCAATAGCTCGTTGCCGTGGCATACAGCTGTCCGTTGACTGTAAGTTCAAAATTGCGTGTAGAGCGAGCACCCTCCAGCTCCTGTACCCAAGTTTTGACCTGAACGATATCCATCCATTTGGGCAATCTGTTGATTTCTATACGTATCCGGCTTAATACCCAAGTCTGGTTATGTTTAGCCATTTCGGTGAAGCCAAATCCAGCAAGCGTGGCGTGATCTCCAGCAGTCAGCTGAAGGATATTTGATAAGTCGGAGAAACGGATGCGGCCATTAGAGTAACACTGTGTAAAATTAATTTCCCAGGCTTTCTCAAAAACAGATTTTTCCATGTGCAGTTTATTTTACTCCAAAATTAGCAATATAGCTGGCTTATTGTCTACGTTCGAGATGGAAAATGACAGAACAGGGAAAAAAGTGCATATGATTTTTTGTGGTGAGGTTGTGCTGTATAGAATTGGCGACGAGTGGGCCCAGATCGTTTTTTTATTGTAAAATAAATGATAGTTTTCAGTTATTTAATTGATTCTTATCGAAGGATTAGGTAGATTTAAATAAGCCAATGGCACAAAATGATAAAATAAGATTGGCTTTGGCGCGTTATAGCTAGGTAGTGCGCTACATTTTGAATTTACACATTAAATGCTAAGTATTATGGTTGGAGAATTAATAGCTAAAGAGGATATTCCTCAATTTAAATTTATCCCTGCGAGTGAAGATAAGTCGGCGGTATTTATGGATAAATTGAAAGGTGCTGTGCGTCTGGGGAATGAGTTTAAATCCAAGACTGAAATAGCCTTTCAAACCGATTCTGGACCAAAGCGCATTGAGACCACTGTGTGGTCATTGACTGATCGATATATCCAGATCAAAAGCGGTGTTCTGATTCCTCTCAAGTCGATCATTGCAATTGATTATTAATAAAATGGCTCCTGCGCAAACAGGAGCCATTTTTATGAAGTAATGTTTAAGGATGATAGGCAGATCAATAGGTTTCCCCTGTTAATTCCTTCAGCCGTATCTCTGACAGTTTGGCTTCGTATTGGGCCGTGTAACTTCGGGTCATCGCATTGATATAATTGACCTGTGCCGTTCTGACCTCCAGTGTGGTGATTGTCCCGATCCGAAATTTGTCCATCGTAATGTTCAGGTTTTCTTTGGCAAGTTCTTCATTCTTTTTTTCCACATTTGCCAATTGCATGTTGGTGACATAGGTTTGGAAAAGTGTTCTGACTTGAGCCTGTATATCCTGTTTTTGCTGTTGGATCAAGAGTTCGCTGCTCTGTAGCTGAAATTTGGCTATACGTTCATTTCTGTTTTGTAGAAATCCGTTAAAGATATTGACTGAGGCACTGACGCCATAGGTGAGGCCCCGATTTTTGTTTTCCGTCGAGAAGCCGAGAGAAGAATGCGATTCATTCCAATTGTAACCTGTGTTGAGGCCTATTTTAGGATACCGTTCGGCTTTCACGGACTTTAGATTCAGTTCAGCGATTCGCTTATTGATAATTGCCAGTTGAATTTGCGGATTCTGTTGGTCCGCAAGTGTAAGCAAATCGCCAAGCTTGAGGTTCTGATCCAGCTCCATTTCATCTTCTACCCCGAAATCCAAGTCTAGGTCACGGGTCATCAGCTGGTTCAGGTAGGTCTTGGTGTTTTTGAAACTTTCCTGCTGCCGGAGCAAGTTGGTCTGATCAGTGTTCAAGTCTACTTTTGCATTTAATAGATCCAGCTTTGAACCTTTTCCGATTTCGAGCCTATTTTCGGCTAACGCTACCCGGTATTGGGAGAGGGTGATTGTTGTATCCAATGCATCCAACAGCCGTTTTTGTTGGACGAGATTATAGTAGGTTGCGATTACTTCGCTGAGCTGGCTGATGACTTCAAATTTGATTTCGGCTTCGCCCTGGCGCTGTATTTCCTTAAATCTATCCCGTCGTGCAAACATGCCGAAGCCATCAAATATCGTCCAGTTGAGATTGACTCCATAGGACATGTTGTCATTTTTTGCGTTGGAGACCTGTTGTATCTGGCCGTCAGCACGGACCTGTCGGGAATTTTGGACAGAGTTACTCCGGTTGAAGTTCCCTGTGACTGCTGGAAGCATGCCTGCACTCCCCAGGCTTGTGTTTTCCATATCGATCTTGCTGTCGTTTCTCGCCAGAAGAATATTGAAATTGTTGGCAAGGGTAGTGGTCAGCGCTTCTTCCAACGTCAGCGTCTGCTGGGCATGTGCCTGGAATAGTATAGTGCAAAACAGCAGCATGATGATGGTATATCTCTTCATATCTTATCTCTATTCGTAACTAGTAATTTGATCAAATTCGGGCCTATGCTTTTTTTGTCTGGACCACATGTAATAAATAGCAGGTATAATAAACAAAGTCAATATAAGGGAGAATATTGTACCGCCCACGATGACAACACCCATCCCAATGCGGCTGGTAGACGCTGCTCCCAAGGACATGGCAATAGGGAGAGCACCGAGGGCGATCGCTAAACTGGTCATCAAGATGGGTCTAAGGCGGGATTCAGCAGCATGCATGATGGCCTCGAATTTCTCCATGCCTTCTTCCCGCATCTGGTTGGCGAACTCGACGATCAGGATACCATTTTTGGTTACCAGTCCGATCAGCATGATCGTTCCGATCTGGCTAAATATATTCCAGGTCTGATCAAATAACCAGAGACTGATCAATGCGCCGGCCACAGCCATAGGCACGGTAAGAATGATAATAAATGGATCTAGAAAGCTTTCAAACTGAGCCGCTAAGATCAGATATATCAGTAGGAGTGCCAGTCCAAAGGCAAAAAGCGTATTGGAGCTACTTTCCACGAAATCGCGGGATTCGCCGCTAAGATCTGTTGTGAAGCTATGGTCGAGGACTTTCTCTTTTATACGATCCATTGCAGCAATCCCGTCACTCATACTCATGCCGGGAGCCAGGCCTGCAGAGACTGTAGCAGACATATAACGATTATTGTGATATAACTGCGGCGGACTGCTTTCCTCCCGCACGTTGACCAGGTTGTCCAGCTGGATGAGCTGTCCCATATTGTTCCGTACATAAATCGATGTCAGATCGGTGGGAGTGGCTCGCCTGTCGTTTTCCACCTGTCCAATGACCTGATATTGTTTGCCGTCGCGCATAAAATAAGCAAAACGCTGTCCGCTCAATAGCAGCTGAAGTGACTGGGAGACATCTAGTACAGATACACCCAGACTGAGTGCTTTCAGGCGGTCTATCTCTACGTGGAGTTCAGGCTTGTTGAATTTTAGATTGATATCCGTTGTTGAAAAAGTGGGATCGTTGTTGACCTCATTCATAAATTCAGGTATTTTTTCCTGAAGTTTTTCAAAGTTCTGCGCCTGGATAATATACTGAATAGGTAGCCCGCCGCGCCGGTTCATCGATATGGTTGGCGTCTGAGAAACATTGACACGGACACCGTCATATTTTTTCGTCCAGTTGGTCAGTTCTTTTGCGACATCGTCCTGAGATTTTGTACGTTCATCGGGATCTACGAGTGTCATGCGTATGCGCCCTGAATTGACCGAACTTGCACCAAACCCCGGGGATGTAATGTTGAGGCTGATTTTATTTTCAGGAATGGAATCGTAGACAAGCTTATCCAGCTCCTGCATATAGCGGTCCATATATTCGTAGGTGGCACCCTCGGGGCCAGTGACACTGACTAGAATGCTGCTCCGGTCGTCGTAGGGGGCTGTTTCTTTCTTTATGGTTGAGAAGATTATACCAATGATTGCAAAACAGACCAGCAAGATCGGAAAGCTGATCCATTTGAATTTCATAAATGTACTCAATGCGCCGGCGTAACCTGTGTTCATTTTCTCAAACATCGGTTCAGTCCATTCATAGAATTTCGTTTTTTTATGGCCGCCACCTTTGATCAGATAGGCGTTGAGCATCGGTGTGAGCGTGAGCGATACAAAGGCCGATACCAGCACCGCAGAAGCGATGACCACGCCGAATTCTCGAAACAGGCGTCCCACAAAGCCCTCTAAAAATATGACAGGCAAGAACACCGCGGCCAACGTAATGGAGATCGAGATGACAGCAAAGAAAATCTCCTTGGAGCCTTTGAGTGCCGCCTCAATCGGGGACATGCCTTCTTCCACTTTCTTGAAAATATTTTCCGTCACCACAATTCCATCATCGACCACCAGTCCTGTGGCCAATACGATCGCGAGTAAAGTCAGAACATTAATCGAAAAGCCGAATACGTACATGATGAAAAAGGTCGCGATGAGTGAAACGGGAATATCCAGTAATGGACGTAATGCGATTCCCCAGTCGCGGAAGAAGAAGTAGATGATCAGCGTTACCAGCACAATGGAAATGACAAGTGTTTCGGCCACTTCGACTACAGATTTTTTGATGAATTTGGTATTGTCAGATGCGATATTGATCATGATATCCTGCGGGATATCCTCTTTCATCTGATCCAGCATCTCATAAAAATTGTTGGCGATGTCGAGATAGTTAGTCCCCGGTTGCGGGATTATGGCCACTCCGACCAGCTGTTTGCCATTGCTGACCATCTTTGTTTCCAGGTTCTCAGCGTCGATTTCCGCTCTTCCAATATCGATAAGTCTGACCAAACGCGTACTATCGGCCTTCAGAACAATATTGTTGAATTGCTCGGGCGTGGACAGATTACCCACTGTTTTTACCGTTAGTTCGGTTGTCTTTCCAACGATCTTGCCAGATGGTAATTCAATGTTCTGGTTGTTCAAGGCAGTCCGTATATCCGAAGCTGTAATGCCATAGGCCGCCATCCGGTCAGGGTCTAGCCAAAGCCGCATGGCATAGCGTTTCTGTCCATAAATTTGTGTGCTACTGACGCCGGGTATCGTTTGTAACCGTTCGGAAATTACATTTTCTGCGTAGTCGCTCAAAGAAAGCTTATCCCTGCTTTCACTCTGTAACGTTAAGATAATGATGGGATCGGAGTCGGCATCCGCTTTTGAGACGACGGGAGGGGCGTCAATGTCCTGCGGTAAACTTCTTACCGCCTGAGAAACTTTATCCCGTACGTCATTGGCGGCCTCTTCCAGGTTTTTCTTTAAATCAAATTCGATGGTAATATTACTGGATCCCTGATTGCTGGAAGAAGATATATTCCTTATGCCGTCAATGGAATTGATGGCTTTTTCCAGGGGTTCGGTAATTTGCGATTCAATAATATCCGGATTGGCGCCGGCATAGTTGGTGCGTACCGACACGATCGCCGGGTCTATGGAAGGATATTCGCGGACCCCGAGAAAACTGAAACCAATATAGCCAAATAAAATGATCGTTATATTGACGACAATGGTTAAAACAGGGCGTTTAATGAAAATAGCAGACAAATTCATGTACAATTAGTTAACTAGTGATACCTTAACCTTTGCACCATCTTTCAGCGCCAGGACTCCCGTGGTCAGTACCGTATCTCCAGCACTTATGCCCGACAGAATGACAATTTCTTTATCTGTACGGGCGCCGGTTTCTACTTTCGCCTCTTTTGCCAGACCATTTTGGACTATAAACACCTTTTTGCCGTCCTGTATAGGCACGATCGCTTCTGTTGGTATGGCAATCGCGTCATTTTCTGTTTCTATGGGGACGATTACATTGACAAATGAGCCGGCTCTCAGTCTTCCCTGATCGTTAGATGCCCTTGCGCGAACGCTGAGTGTTCTTGTGTCAAGTGACACTTCAGGTTCTATGGCATAAACATTTGCTTTCATTACTGTTGGGTCATTGGCAACGGTAAATTCAATTGCCGAATTCAACTTGATTACATTGCTATATTTCTCTGGGATGGCAAAGGTGATCTTGACTGAATTGTCTTTTACCAGATTAGCGATAAGGGTGCTTGGGGAGACGATAGCACCGACAGAGATATTTCGCAGACCAATCACACCACTGAAGGGAGCGCGAACAGCAGTTTTTGATATTTGTGCCTGGATCAGTTGTATCTGTGCCAGTGATGTCTTTAGAGCAGCACTGGCCATATCAAATTCTTCCTGACTTATGGCGCCTTTTTGAAGCAGAAGCTTTGCACGACGCTCGTTTTCGGCATTCAGCTGATTAGTCGTCTGCGCTTGTTTGAGCTGCGCCTGCAGCTCGATATCGTCGATTTTGATCAACGGTTGCCCCTGCTGGACCCGTTGGCCTTCTGAAAAGTAGATTTTTGTAATTCGGCCACTTACCTCACTTCTGACTTCCACTTTTTCTTCAGCATCCAGACTGCCAGACAAATTGATGGAACGGTCCGCTACTGAAGACTTGGCTATGATAGCCTGTGCAGGTATGGGCATATCCTTTTTCGCCGATGGTTTGACACTATCTTTTTTATCTTTTTTGGAGTGTAGAATAAAATATCCTCCCCCAATGGCGGCGCAAGCTAAAAGTATATAAATGCTTGTTTTTTTGTTCATGCGGTGTAGTCCTTATTGTGGTTTTTGATTTGACGGATAAAGATAGGTTTATTCTGTAGATGAAACCGGTTGTCAAAAGGATTTTACAAATCGGTGTAGTGATAGGGGGGCGGTGAAAAACCGTTAGATCCTCGCCTTAGAAGAGGACAGTTCAGCATATATAAAAAAAGCTAGAACATGGTCTAGCTTATGTCTACTATTTTTTTGCTTTCGTTTTTTGCTCAGTCACCTCAGAGGCTTCATTGCTAACCTTTGGTTTAAGCGATGACTTAGATAAATGTGGCCTTCGTTTTCCAAAAGAACCGTTTGATATTTTTCCTCTTCTGGTTTTGATATCACCTTTTCCCATAGTGTAAAATATTTTGGTTTAAACAATCTTTTTGATAAACCTAAATATAGCACATTCTTTTGGTATTTACAATTTCTGCACGTTAAATGATGGGGAAGATCCTCTTTTGGGTTTCAATTCTGAAGTTTTGTTCGAGGGTTTCAAAAAATAGCGTATTGGCCGGTTTATTTTCCGCTACAAGGTAAGGGATTTCCAGGATATGGCTTTTCACCTTAATCCGATAATACCCATAAAGTAAACCTTTGGTTGTCTGTATGGATTCGATCTTTTGTATGGCCTGTATATCCTGAAAGATATTAAAGGTATAGTTTTCTCCTTTAATCTGTTCGACGAAAACATCATTCGTCGTCGGATTATGCCAGATCTGCTGGCTTTTTAACTTGCTAAAATGGTTGTTGAACAGAAATACGTAACCGACTAAAAAGAAAGCCGGCAACAACAAAAATAGCAGTATTTTAATTTTGACAAACAGTAATACGGTAACTAGTATCAAAAGAATCCCTGTCAGGCTAGCGGAGATTGTCTTTTTCAACGTCGATTGTATAATCGTCGATGGGGCATCGATAAGCTGAAATCCGAGTTGCAGCTGTCTGGAGTGATTATCTGATGATCCGCTGATATTAAATTTCTTCCGGATCATCAGGTAGGCTATCAGCAGTAGCAGTCCTATAATTAACAATTTCATCAGTTGCTGAGCTTAATACTGTTCGTCTGCATTGGGGTACTGTATGGATTTTACTTCGGCGATGTAGTTGCTCACAGCGGCAGTAATCTGTTCATGCAGGTTGGCAAAATGACGCATAAATTTGGGTTTAAAGTCCGCATTCATACCTAGCATATCATTGATAACGAGTACCTGACCATCACAGTCCGCACCTGCGCCTATGCCGATGGTTGGGATGAACAATTTTTCGGTTACGATTTTTGCCAATGCTGCGGGTATTTTTTCCAGTACGATGGCGAAGCATCCAGCCTCCTGCAGTGCCAATGCGTCCGCGACAAGTTTAGCTGCTTCCTGTTCCTCTTTTGCACGTACGCCAAAGTTTCCGAATTTATTAATCGATTGTGGAGTCAAGCCCAGGTGGCCGCAGACCGGGATTCCGCCGGCGATAATCTTTTTGATATTTTCGATAATTTCTACTCCGCCTTCCAATTTCAGGGCATGTGCTCCAGATTCTTTCATCATGCGGACAGCAGCATTAAAGGCGTCGTTTGGCGATCCTTGGTAGGTGCCGAAAGGTAGGTCGGCCAATACCATGGCCCGTTCGGTACCCCGGGCAACAGCGGCGGCGTGATAGATCATGTTGTCAAGCGTGATCGGTAGCGTGGTCTCGTAGCCCGCGAATACATTGGCGGCAGAATCCCCGATCAAAATGACATCGATACCAGCACTGTCGACGATTTTGGCCATGGAGTAATCATAGCTTGTCAGCATGGATATCTTCTCTTTGCGCGCTTTCATCGCTTGCAGCATCGCTGTGCTTACTCTTTTTATTTCTTTGTTTATAGACATCTTAACTTATATTGTAAGGTCAAAAGTAAGCTTTTTATCATACATAGACCAATATTCTGCTAAGCGTTTTGTATTTTTGTAGAATGATACAAAATGAGACCCGTCTATTTAAATTTCCCAAATTTTCAGAATTAATAATCCACGAGGATGAAAATTTGATCGTTATAAATAAACCACCTTTTGTCGCTTCCCTGGACGAAAGGGAGGGTGGGGAAGTCAATATCCTCCGTCTGGCGAAGAAATACCATGCAGATGCGCAGATCTGTCACCGTCTGGATAAGGAGACGTCCGGCATCTTGCTGATTGCAAAAAATCCGGAGACATATCGTTCTGTGTCGATTGCCTTTGAAAAAAGAAAAGTGCATAAGATTTATCATGCTATCATTGGTGGCACGCATACTTTTCAGGATCTGCTAGTCGACCTTCCTATTTTAAATCAGGGCAATAAGAATGTATCTATTGACCGTGCCAATGGAAAACCCGCAGAGACGGTTTTTAACTCGCTTAAATATTATAAAAACTATACACTTGTGGAGTGTAAGCCGATTACGGGCCGCATGCACCAGATTCGTATTCACCTGGCGACACAACACGCCGCAATTGTAGGAGATAGCATGTATCGTGGCAAACCGGTTTACCTTTCTCAGATCAAGAAACGAGGGTTTACCCTGTCAAAAGATGAGGAAGAACAACCTATCATGAAACGTTTTGCCTTGCATGCGAAACACATTGAGTTTGAACTCAATGGTGTTCAAATGGTTTTCGACGCACCTTATCCGAAAGATTTCGCTACGTTGTTGAAATTGTTGGATAAATTTGATGCTTAAGCGTTGTAATCTTTTCATTTTATGAATCCAAAGATAAAGAAGCTGGTAGGAAACTTCATATTTGTAGCGCTTATTGCTCTATTGCTCTGGCCGACAAGCCGAACGTATTTTCAGCAGCAGCTGATGAACATAGGTCTGTTCAGACCCAAACCAGAAGTTCCACCAAAAACAGACAGGGGCGGTACAGGAACCGCGGATCCGGCGGACCATGTTACATTTATCCGCCATTCGGGCGAGACCGTTCGTGTGACAGAGCTTAGAGGTAAGGTCGTTTTTATTAATTTTTGGGCGACCTGGTGCGGGCCGTGCAGAGCGGAAATGCCTTCCATCAACGTGCTTTATGACAAATTTAAGGATAATCCCCAAGTGGAGTTTCTGGTAGTGGAAATTGAAGGTGAGAAAGAAAAAGCCTCTGCTTTTATGAAAAAACAGAAATTAACACTTCCGGTCAGCTATCCCAACAGTGAAATTCCACAAGAGTGGCTTTCTGGATCAATTCCAAGCACCGTCATTCTAGATAAATCCGGCAATTTAGTGACGAGGCATGAAGGAATGGCAGACTATTCCGCGCCTGAGGTGACGGCATTTATCCAGGAGTTAATCGATAAATAAAATAATTCTTACGATTCATATATACGATTCATAATATTCGCATGACCAGAGCAGAACTTATTCGCCAGATCAAAGAGAAGCGTTCATTCTTATGTGTCGGCCTAGACACCGATCTTACAAAAATCCCCCAACATTTGTTGGATGACGAGGATCCCATTTACAGTTTTAATAAAGCTATTATTGAGGCTACTGCAGATTTGTGTGTCGCCTATAAGCCCAATATTGCTTTTTATGAGTGTTATGGGGTAAAAGGATGGGAGTCTTTGCAGAAGACCTGGGCGGCATTGCCAAAAGATTGTTTTAGTATTGCCGATGCCAAGCGTGGCGACATCGGAAATACCTCGGGTCGTTATGCTAAGGCATTCTTTGATGAGCAGGCATCGGGGCTGGGCTTTGACAGTATTACGATCGCACCTTATATGGGGAAGGACTCGGTCACACCATTTTTGGAATTTGGAGACAAATGGGCTATTGTGCTGGCATTGACATCCAATGCTGGAAGCTTGGATTTCCAGAATTTTGAAAATAATGCGGGTTTACAGCTTTTTGAACAGGTAATCGATAAAGTAAATACTTGGGGAACGCCTGATAATTTGATGTATGTTGTCGGGGCGACCAGGGGTGAGGCGTTCCTTAAAATCAGAGAACATGCTCCAGATCATTTTCTACTGGTACCGGGTGTAGGAGCCCAGGGGGGATCGCTCGAAGATGTCTGCCGTTACGGTATGAACAAAGACTGTGGTTTATTGGTCAATAGTACTCGGGCGATTATATATGCTTCCCAAGGACGCGATTTTGCGGAGCGTGCGCGTGCGGAGGCGCTGTCATTACAAAAGGAAATGGAAAAGGAACTATTGAAAGCGGGCATTATTTCCTGAAATGACATTTAATAATTCGTTCGTAATACTTACCTTTGCAGCATGCCAGAAAAAATTATCATTCTAGACTTCGGGTCTCAGTACACGCAATTAATAGCGAGACGTGTCAGAGAGCTAAATGTGTATTGTGAAATACACCCGTTTAATAAATTGCCAGATTTTGACGAATCTGTAAAAGGCGTTATATTCTCCGGAAGCCCTTATTCGGTACGGCAGGAGGACGCTCCGCAGATTGATTTTGTCAGCATTCAAGAACGTTTTCCGCTTTTGGGTGTTTGTTATGGAGCGCAGTACATTGCTCAAAAGTCGGGCGGTGAGGTGTTGCCATCCGAAATCCGTGAATATGGTCGCGCGAATCTGCAATTTGTCAATAGTGAAAATGAATTATTGGCAGGGGTACCGGTACAGTCGCAGGTGTGGATGTCTCACGGAGATACCATCAAAGAAGTGCCTGCGGATTTTGAGATCATAGCCAGTACCGATAAGGTGCGTGTCGCAGCTTATCAGGTAAGAGGTACACGTACTTACGGTATTCAGTTTCATCCCGAAGTTACCCATAGCACCGATGGTGCAATCTTACTGAAAAACTTTGTGGTAGGAATCTGCGGCTGCTCGCAGGATTGGACTCCGGACGCCTTTGTCGAGACCACTGTGGCTTCTTTAAAGGAGCAACTGGGGGATGATCATGTTATTATGGCCCTGTCAGGAGGCGTTGATTCTACGGTGGCGGCGGTACTGTTGCATCAGGCTATTGGACAAAATCTACACTGTATTTTCGTGGACCACGGTCTGCTCCGGAAGGATGAATATGAGCAGGTACTTGATTCGTACAAAAATATGGGGTTGAATATAAAAGGGATCAATGCGAAGGATCTATTCTATGGTAGATTGTCAGGAGTTTCTGAACCCGAGGAGAAGCGTAAGATCATTGGCAATTCCTTTATCGACGTTTTTGACGAGGCTGCAAAAGAAATTCAGAAAGAGCTTCCAGAAGGTGTTGAAGCAAAATGGCTTGGACAAGGCACGATCTATCCTGATATTATTGAGTCTGTTTCCGTAAAAGGACCGTCAGCGACAATCAAATCGCATCATAACGTGGGTGGTTTGCCCGACTTTATGAAACTTCAGGTAGTGGAACCTCTTAAAACTTTGTTTAAGGATGAAGTGAGGAGAGTCGGTAAGGCACTGGAAGTGGATCAAGCGATCTTGGGACGACATCCCTTTCCTGGACCTGGGCTAGCAATCCGTATTCTGGGCGATATTACTCCGGACAAAGTGAGAATCGTCCAGGAAGCGGATGCCATTTTTATCAGTAACTTAAAGGAATCGGGCTGGTATGATAAAGTCTGGCAAGCGGGTACCATCTTTTTACCGGTACGCTCAGTAGGTGTGATGGGCGATGAACGTACTTACGAGCACGTTGTCAGCTTGCGCGCCGTC
Organism: Sphingobacterium thalpophilum; assembly: GCF_901482695.1. Lineage (NCBI taxonomy): Bacteria > Pseudomonadati > Bacteroidota > Sphingobacteriia > Sphingobacteriales > Sphingobacteriaceae > Sphingobacterium > Sphingobacterium thalpophilum. The sequence goes on along the minus strand of NZ_LR590484.1, from coordinate 5,387,206 downwards.
GGTTCCTTGGATGGAATGACCGCCGATTGGATACATCTGCCGTATGACCTGTTAGCCAAAATTTCAAATGAAATTATCAACCATGTGAAAGGAATAAACAGAGTTGTATATGATATCAGTTCAAAACCGCCCGCTACGATTGAGTGGGAATAAAATATGGGTTACGGCACTTGCAGCATTATGCCTTGCAAGCTGCACAACCAAAAAAAGTACGGTATTGCGTTCGCCTTCCAGTCAGGGCGAACAGCATACCGCTGTAACCAAACCAGCTATAGAAAAAGAAAAGCCTGCAATCAAAGCCGGTGATGTGCAAAATGTAAATGGCCATATGGTCAAGAACAATAAAATTGCCCTATTGCTGCCCTTCGAATTAAATAGTATTGCCAACAGAGTGACGACGGAAGATGTCGAGCGTTCAGCTTTGGCGCTGGATTTTTACCAAGGTTTTCAGCTGGGACTGGACAAAATCGCCAAAGAGGGTGGTCTTTTCGATTTACAGGTCATAGACTCACGTGATAATGTTGCATATAACGCGAGCTTGGGAACAGCCGCCGATGTGAAAGATGCAGTAATTGTTGTCGGGCCCGTTTATCCAAGGGAAATCAAGAGCTTTGCGCAGACTTTTGCAAACAAAAATGTACTTCAGGTATCACCTTTGGCGGCGACCATGGCCTCAGAGTTTAGTGTTCCAAATCTGGTATCCATGACTCCGTCGATTCGTACGCACGCTGAAACGCTTGCCAAATACATCGCAGAGCAATTCTATACCGGAGACCAAATCTTGATTTACGATGCCGGCGATGACGATAGTAAGCAGTTTTTGGTGAATTTTGCTAATGAAATTACAAAAGTAAATCCTCAGGCAAAGGTAAAAACTGTACTTAGTATCAACGAGCTCAACAACAATATGGTTTTAACTGGGACAAATCATATCGTATCTGGTACTTCCAATAAGAATCTGGTGAAAGGTTTACTGGATGCGATGGACAGTAAATTTCTAAATCCGGGCAATCAATTTAAGCTGTATGGACATCCGAATTTTTCAAAACTTTCCTTCGAGAATTTTGAGAACATGGATTTTTACAATCTGACCATTACTTCTTCCAGCTTGGCTGATGAGTCAGATAGCGACACAAAGAAATTTATATCAAATTATAAATCGGCCTTTAAAGTAGATCCTTCAGAATTTTCGTATAAGGGCTACGATGCGGCGGTTTATTTTGGCCGCTTGATCCATAAATACGGCGTTGATTATGTAAGCCATGTGACACAGGAAAAATTTTCGGGACTCAATAGTGATTATAGGTTTGAATTTTTTCCGAAGTGGGGATATGCCAATAGGGCATTAGGCATCATGGTCTATCACAATAAGAAATTTGAGAAAAAATAAACCCTGAATGGCTGAATTGAATGCAAAGCGTATCCATCAACAGATACGTAATTTTGAGCGTGCAATGGACGATTTTGAATCGGATCAGCCATTTTCACGTTATTTAACCTCGTTTTTTAAACTGAATAAACAGATGGGGTCTTCGGACCGTAGATGGGCCTCCCGCCTCTGTTATAACTATTTCCGTCTGGGAGCCGCTGCTTTACAGCTGTCCCAGCAACGCCGCTTGGTGTTAGCTGAGTTTTTATGTGAATCCGAAAGTGCACTCGTGAGCTTGCTGGATCCCAGCCTGGCAGAAAAAATGACTCTGCCTTTAGGTGATAAACTTAGCTTTCTAGAAGCTGACGGGCTACTTAGTAGACAGGATCTGTTTCCTTTTACAGCCGCGCTGTCGCCTGAAATAGAGGCGAATGCTTTTTTGGAGAGCCAATTGATACAGCCACACCTATACATCCGTGTCAGACGTGGAAAGGACAAGCTTGTACGTGCGATCTTAGAAGAAAATAATATATCCTATGATCAGGTGGGGGAACAGTGCATCGCTATGCCCAATGGAACCTCATTGCAACGGCTTCCGGCTTTGGATGGTCTCGTCGAAGTTCAGGACCTTTCTTCGCAGCGTACACTTGATTGGATGAAACCAGAGCAGGGAGAGTCCTGGTGGGATGCGTGTGCTGCCTCTGGAGGCAAATCCCTTTTGCTATTGGACGCATGTCCAAGCATTGAATTGCTGGTATCTGATGTGCGTATGAGCATTTTGAGGAATCTTGATGAGCGATTTGACCGTGCGGGCATAAAGCATTACCGGAAGAAAGTCCTGGATCTAACCAAAGACCCCGAGATGATTTTAGGTAACGAGCAGTTCGACGGCATTGTTCTGGACGCGCCATGTTCGGGTTCGGGTACCTGGGGGCGTACCCCCGAAATGATAAGGCAGTTTAAGTTAGCTAAGATAAACGAGTACAGCAGGTTGCAGCAGACGATTGCAAGCCGTGTCGTTGAACATGTGAAAGTGGGCAAGCCACTGGTTTATATCACCTGTTCTGTATTTAAAGCAGAAAACGAAGATGTGGCTCAGTACATTATCGACCATCATGGATTTGAACTGGAAAGTATGGACTATCTGAAGGGATATCATGCAAGAGCAGACAGCATGTTTGTCGCCAGGTTGATCAAGAAGTGATTTTTGTAATAAATTGTTTGTACAGGAGCGCCTTTCATTTATCGAGTAGAAGGCGCTCTTTTGCGTTATTCTCAAGAATCCGATTATTGATCACATTTGCCGGGTACAACCAGGACGGGGCATGTGGCTTTACGGATGACAGATTCCGAAACCGAACCGGATATAAAGTGGTCGAATCCTGTCCTTCCATTGGACCCCATAATAATAAGATCTGCTGACCATTCCTGTGCAGCAGCGAGAATTTCCTCTTTAATCGAACCAATCCGGTTGAAAAGATATACTTCATTCGAATCTTTAAATTCCCGGCTTATTTTTTCCAGGTACTTCTGTGCATTTTCCTGTTCCATTTCAGATACCTCGGGTACGATGACCGGCTGCTGGCCGAGAAGGGGATCTGCACCAAAGTTAGTGGGTGAAGTTGGGGGGATTACCGTGACGAGAGCAACCGAAGCATGGAACGCATCAGCCATTTCTTTCGCATATAGAATGGCTTTCTCAGAACATGGAGCATCATCGACTGCAACGAGTATTCTTTTAAATTTTAAATTAGTATTCTCCATATCTATTATATTTAATTTATCTTCGTTTGTTTAATATATAATCAGCGTTTAGACAATTTTGTTTTTGTTTGCCCAATGAAATATGGTATTTGTACACTAGCCTTGGTTCCCTTGCGATCTGAACAGGCCCATCGGAGTGAAATGGTTTCCCAAGTATTGTTTGGTGAGCTATTCGAAATTTTGGATGAGCAATCCGACTGGAGCTCCATTCGGCTGCTGGATACGGGCTATACAGGCTGGATTCAGAATGGACAGTTTACTGAAATCAGTAATGTGGAATTAGCACGTTATACTGGTGGAGATGCACGTATGGTGGGAAGAGAGGGAGGTATCCTGACAGAAGGGAGCAGAAAACTTTACCTCTGTCATGGTACAAAATTATATTTCGACGAGCAGGGGGGCTTTGATCTAGAAGGTAACCGATGGCACTATCAAGGCACAATGAATACGCTGTCAAGAACAGATTTTAGTGCTAGTATCGCCGCCTTGGCACGCAGTTATCAGGACGCTCCTTATCTCTGGGGCGGACGTTCGCAGTGGGGAATCGATTGCTCGGGATTTTCGCAGCTGATCTACAGCTGTTTTGGTATTCAGCTGCCCAGAGATGCCTATCAGCAGGCAGAAATAGGGCAAACTGTAGACTTTGTTGCTGAGATCAAAGTGGGGGATCTTGCATTTTTTGACAATGAAGCCGGAAGGATTACACATGTGGGCATCATGCTGGATACAGATACTATTATCCATGCTTCGGCCAGAGTCCGTGTGGACCGCATGGATAATGAAGGCATATATAATCGGGAGCTGAACAAGTATTCGCATAAGCTGCGGATTGTGAAGCGGTACCTGTAAACGTATAAAAAAACGGCTATAAGTAACTTATAGCCGTTTTTTTCGTTTTGTGCCCCATTAAAAATGGAACTGTACACCTAGTGTTGGCGCTAATGAGTTCGCATCTAAGCCAAATGTATTTGTGGATATATCAGCCGTTTTATTTTTGTTATAGTTGTAATATAAACCTCTTACTTTCAATTCGATACCAATTTTGTTAGTTGGAAAGTATGCTAAACCAGGAGCTAGCTCCACACCGTAGTTTTCAAATTTTGATTCACTTTCCACATTAGCTTTTTCAACCGTGTTTTTACCCCATGACATAGGTACTGATAATTGAGCAAAGAATCTCAATGGGCCATTGGCAGAATATTTTCTAACAAAAGGCGCGACTTGGAAAGCATCTACCTTAACGCTATTCTCTTTATCAGATTCGTTTTTGCTCCAGTTGTAGCCAATTCCTGTACCTACTGCCCAGTTGTCACTTACAAAGTAACCCACAGTTGGGTTAATGGAGAATGAGTTGTTTTTATAATCAGTATCTTTGACTTTTGAAGTTTCGAAGCCAACTTGACCACCAACCATAATTTTTCCTTTTTCAGTCTGAGCGTTAGCTGCAATTGTTAAACCTGCAACGGCAGTTAATGTAAGTAAAACTTTTTTCATGTCTTTTTAATTTAATAGTTGTTTCTATTCGTCAGCAATTACTTTCTGACTTTTTAAATTTGATAGTCAAATATCCATAAATTTCTTTATTTTATTGTCACTATTTTGTCTGGATATTTTATGAAAATCGTAAAATAAAGTGTTTCAGTTGATTATTTTTTACGTATTTTGTCAAGCAGTATACATTATTTTTTCAATGTCATTTTAATGTTGACTTTTCGTAATAAATTGTCAGTTTATTGTGAATAAATAAAAAAAAAGCCATTTATCAAATAATGATAAATGGCTTTTGCGAATCCTACTATGTAAGTTATTCGAAATATTCCTTTATTCTTTCAAAGAATGATTTCTCACTTTTGCCGGGCTGGGGTTTAAAGTTCGGCGATTCTTTCAGCTTATTCAACAATTCCTTTTCTTCGGATGAAACTGCTTTTGGTGTCCAGATGTTAACATATACCAGTTCATCACCTTTATGATAGGAATTGACTTCGGGAATACCTTTCCCCTTTAAACGGAGTATTTTACCTCCTTGTGTACCGGGTTCAATTTTTATTTTAGCTTTTCCGTCAATAGTAGGTACTTCGACACTGGTACCGAGTGTTGCATCGACGAAATTGATGTATAAATCATAGATGACATTTAATCCATCGCGTTTTAAGGTTTCGTGCGGAACTTCTTCTATAAGGATGATCAGGTCTCCCGGTATGCCGCCACGCGGAGCTGCATTCCCCTTACCGCTCATGGACAGTTGCATACCTTCACTCACGCCAGCAGGAATATTTATGGAAATGGTTTCTTCACCCCGCTCTAATCCCTCACCTCTACAGGTTGTACATCTAGCGGTAATCTCGACGCCTTCGCCATTACAGGTAGGACAGGTGCTTGTCGTCTGCATTTGACCTAATATGGTGTTGGTCACTCTGCGTACCGATCCTGATCCGCCACATGTTTTACAGGTATGGACAGAAGATTTGTCTTTTGCACCGGTACCGTCACAGGTATGGCAGACTACCTGTTTGTTCACCTTTACTTTCTTTTCAACTCCCTTGGCAATTTCTTCGAGTGTCAGCTTTACTTTAATACGTAAGTTGCTTCCACGCGCTACTCTGCGGCCGCCGCGCTGGCTGCCTCCACCACCAAAGAAGCTTTCGAAGGGATGCCCTCCGCCAAAGATATCGCCAAACTGGCTGAATATATCCTCCATATTCATGCCTCCGCCACCAAATCCGCCACTGGCTGAGTTTCCAGCGTGGCCAAATTGATCATAGCGTTGGCGCTTCTGTGGATTGCTCAAGATATCGTAGGCCTCTGCAGCTTCCTTAAACTTTTCCTCAGCCTGATGATCACCGGGATTTTTGTCAGGGTGATATTTGATCGCCAGTTTGCGATAAGCTGATTTGATCTCCTTCTCGTCTGCGGACCGCGAGACCCCAAGTATATCGTAATAATCTCTTTTTGACATTGCCTTATTATTATTGACCTATAACTACTTTGGCATGACGTATGACTTTGTCACCCAGATAGTATCCTTTTTCGATTACGTCTACTACTTTATTCTTTAAATCTTCGGTAGGTGCTGGAATCGTTGTAATTGCTTCCTGTAATTCTGGATCAAAAGCCTGGCCGACGGCGTCCATTTCTTTTAATCCCAGTTGTGATAAAGTCTGTCTTAATTTATTGTTGACAATTTCCATTCCCGTTTTTACAGCTTCCACATCACTAGCTGTCAGCATTGCCTGCAGCGCACGGTCAAAATCATCCAACGTAGGTAATAATTTGGCAATTACATCCTTTCCGGCTGATTGAATCAATTCAACACGTTCTTTGCTTGTACGTTTTCTATAGTTGTCAAATTCAGCAGAAAGACGAATGTACTTATCCTTCGCCTCTGCCAATTCTGCAGTCAATTTCTCTTCGATCGTTAATTCTTCTGGGGAATCAGCTGTTTGTTCCTGCTGGTCAGAAGGGTTATTCTCTACTTGATTTTGACTCTCCTCATTATAATTATCTTGCTCATTCATATCTTCAATGCTAAATAGATTCAAAAATTACTATATTCTGGTTGGTCAAACTTTTTGCCAAACAGTAAAATTCCGACAGCTTGTCAGATATTCTTTAAAAAGCCTAACAATTTGTCGGAATCCAGGGGCTTACTGCTAAGTCCTGTCAGTTTTTCGTTTAGATGCTGACATTATCCTGTAGTACTCCATCGCCAGTCTTGATAATACGGGATGGCATATTGCGAATTATTGTGTAATCGTGTGTGGCCATCAGAATGGCTGTTCCTGAATTGGCGATGTCCCGCAGCAGCAGTACAATCTCCTCGGAAGTGGCTGGATCGAGATTACCTGTAGGTTCATCGGCCAGAATAATTTCCGGATTGTTCAATAAGGCACGCGCAATAACGATCCGCTGCTGCTCCCCACCAGAAAGTTCGTGTGGCATCTTCTTTAACTTGGAACGAAGTCCGACTTTTTCCAGCACATCCAATATCCGTCCGTCGATCATCTTCTTATCTTTCCATCCGGTCGCCTTGAGCGCAAATTCAAGATTTTTTTCTATCGTTCTATCCGATAGTAAATGGAAGTCCTGAAATACAATTCCTAATTTCCGACGTAGGAAGGGGACGTCATTTTCGTGGAGTTTTTTTAAGTCGAAGCCAGCGACCATTCCTTCGCCGCTACCGATATATAGATCGCCGTAAATGATTTTCAATAAACTACTTTTTCCGCTGCCGGACTGTCCGATTAAGTAGATAAATTCACCTTTGCCAATGCTTAAATTTACATTGGATAATACGAGGTGCTTCTGTTGGAAGATGTCGACGTTCTTTAATGTAATTACTTTATTTTCAATCATGAGAGCTCCAATTCTAATTTTTTAATCTGCCCAAAAGGCATTTCTCTGACCAGCTGCATGATATATTCAGCCTTTTCCCCCAATCCGATTTTATCGAGAGATTTGTCTGGCCGGTCCACTCTGAAATATGCTAGCAAGGTGAATGCATCGTCCCGCAGCTGCACATAGTCAGGGATTTTGGCTACGCCTTTTACTTTTATGATATACATGATTTCAAAGTTAGTATTTTTAATGCAATTTCTTGAATCCGATTTTAAGAGACTGTTTACTGATTTTCAAAAAGAAAATCCAGCGTATTTACGCCATCCGCGTAGTCGCTTAGGGCGGGGCACTGGCTTTCGCCGAAGCCGAAGACAGGCGACTCAAGGGACAGTGGGATTGCCGAGACCACACATTGGATCGCCTGTTGCTGCGTATTTAATTCGTTTTCGAGTTCAGATAGGCTGTTGTATTCCTCGTAATATAGCACGGCGAGGGGCGATGCTGTACGCGTGTCTTCCTTTAGCAATAAAAATCCATTGTCATAGTGTTTGTCGCCGTTGATCAGATAAATAGATTTGTTATAATCGTAATTATTGTTGTACTTAAAATGTTCGCTGATCGTTTTAAAATCAGCTATCCCTTCAAATAGCTGGGATACAGCATAATCTTTTGGGATGAAAATTTTAGATACGGAGCGACAACCTAGGCCAAAGTAATCAAAAATATCGTGCCCCAGATCACGTAATTGTTCAGGTGTTTCCTGACCAGTAATCACTCCGATGCTGTTCCTATTGCGGCGAATAATATGTGGTTTGGAACCGAAATAATAGTCAAAATACCTTGAGGTATTATCAGAGCCGGTGGCAATGACCAGATCAAAATCTTTAAGTTTGTCCACGATCTCGAATCGCGCGCGTACCTCTGGCTCAATGTCTGCCAGCAAAGCGAGCACACAAGTCGTTAAGCCTGCGTCGTCTGAGGAAACTTTTATTTTCGCTTTGAAGCCGCTGATCAATACGCAGAGAATATCATGAAATCCGACTAGCGGAATATTTCCGGCCAGAATGAGACCTACTGTTTTTTCGGACTGCATATCGGGATAATCGGATAGCCAGTGCTGTAATTTTTCATTAGTTAAGTTGGCGGCAATGGCTTGTATAGCCTTTTTGACGTAGCCAACCGTATACCATGGATTTTTATACTGTGCCTGTTCAATCACCTGTACAAGATCCTGGGGGTAGTTTTGCAGTAGCTGGCCGAGTTTTACAAATGCATTTATTCGTTGTTGCTTTGTCAAAATATTAAATTTTTAAAAGATGAATACACAAATTTGTATTATATTTGTGCTGTTAACATTAATCAACGTGAATCAACTAGCCTTATTGTAAAATCAGACTTTGTTTTCATATTGATAATGCAAAAATAGTTTATTTATCATAATTGTGAGGTTATAAATGGCGATTAAAATTACAGACGAATGCATTAACTGCGGTGCTTGCGAACCGGAGTGCCCAAATAATGCAATATACGATGCTGGTGTAACTTGGAAATTTTCGGATGGGACGGCTCTGAACGGAATTATCGATTTTGGCGACGGTGTTACGCTTGATGCCAACGAACCACAGGAGGCGATCTCAAATGAAGTCTATTATATTGTTTCAGATAAATGTACAGAGTGTGTGGGCTTCCATGACGAGCCGCAGTGCGCCGCAGTTTGTCCGGTTGACTGTTGTGTGGATGACGAGGATGTACGCGAGTCGAACGATGAGTTATTGGCGAAAAAGGCTTGGTTGCACGCGGAATAAAAACGCGTATTCCGTTAAGATATAGAGCAGGATAAGTTTATCCTGCTTTTTTTTTGCTTTATTTTCATTTCGCCGGAGCGACTGGCACTTCTCTCGCCTGTATTCCTGTTGCCCGCCGCGTTGCGGAGGCAATGTCCGTCCTGTTGAAGAGCTTGCTTGCGTTGTATTTCATTTTACGAAATCGGTATTTTGTTGCGGAACTAGGGCCTTTAGAATAATAATATTTGCGAAAGCACAGGATTTTTTTATTTTTGTTCTTTTGACCATTAAAATCTTTTAGATGTTAAAAACCAAAATAGGGTTGATTACCCTCATCACAGTCACATTAGCTTGTATCATTGCAGTATTATATGAATTTGATATTGTAGGCTTTTCACACACGTTTCTAATGGCTGTTCGTTGGATAGTGGCCGCCGTTTTGGTGGTGAATGCGCTGTATAAGAAAAATCTAACTACCTGGATCCTGACCTGCATGATTATGGGGATATTTGTGGGGCTGGATTTTCCAAATCTTGCGATTTCACTGCAACCATTAAGTAAAGGTTTTATAAAGTTGGTAAAGACCATAGTCGGTCCCATTCTTTTTGCGACGCTCGTGTACGGAATTGCAGGACATTCAGATCTTAAACAGGTAGGCCGCATGGCCTGGAAGTCTATGTTGTACTTTTTCTGCGCGACGACCTGTGCCATTTTTATTGGTCTGGCAGCGATCAACCTGACCCGCGCCGGAGTGGGGGTGGATGTGGCCCATATGCCACATGAAGAATTGCCTGCGCCTAAAGAGAGCCTCGATGAACATGTGCTAAAATCCCTGCCCGACCACGTTCATCCGGTGTATAAATTTACCTCATTTATCAGAGACCTCTTTCCCGAGAATATCGTAAAATCTGTGGCCGACAATCAGGTACTGCAGATCGTTGTCTTTTCCGTACTTTTTGGAATAGGATTGGCGATGGTGGACGAAAAAAAACGCAAACCGCTTGTTGACTTTACGGAAAGTATGTCCGAAACCATGTTCAAGTTTACCAACATCATCATGTATTTTGCTCCAATCGGGGTCGGGGCAGCAATGGCCTATACCGTCGGTCACCTAGGGGTAGATATTTTAAAAAACTTGTTCATGTTGCTGGCAACCCTGTATTTTGCGCTAATCTGTTTTCTGACGTTGGTGCTATTACCGGTCGCACTTTATCTCAAAGTACCGGTCAGGCGCTTTATCAATGCGATTAAGGAACCGGTATCCATAGCTTTTGCTACGACGAGCTCAGATGCAGCATTGCCTAAAGCCATGAGCGCGATGGAGAAATTTGGTGTACCTCGTAAAATCGTTTCTTTTGTTATCCCGACCGGATACAGTTTCAACCTTGACGGCACATCCCTTTATTTGTCTTTAGCGGCAATTTTTGTTGCTCAGGCAGCGGGAATCCACTTATCTTTTGGTCATCAGCTGATGATCGCATTCACGCTGATGATCACGTCCAAAGGCGTGGCTGCTGTACCACGCGCTTCGCTGATTATTCTGATTGCTACTGCAGATCAATTTGGTCTGCCGACCTTTGTCATTGCTGCTATCCTGGGAATAGACGAGTTAATGGATATGGCGCGGACTTCTGTGAACGTCATTGGGAATTGCCTCGCCACAGTGGTGGTCGCCAAATGGGAAGGGGAGTTTGATGAGGAGGCACCTTACCGTGAATCTACGGAAGAGCTGTTGTAATCTTACACTGTCTGCCATAAGACCGAGCTCCATAAAAAAAGTCGGGCCTAACATCACAAAGTTAAGCCCGACTTTTTATTTGTCACAAGCACTAGTGCCCGTCAACATAATACCATAATTCTCCCTGTTTCTTGAATGTTGATTTTTCATGGTGCACCTGTACCTCCATATTTGCGTCTAGGTAGTGTGCTTCAAATTCAACGGTGTGAATAGTTGATTTAAGAATAACCAGCTGCATCCACTTGTTTTCCATGGCCCACTGTCGAATGGAATTTTTATTTTGAAATCTCTTCGTGGTAGGGTGATATGTGTTGTATAGGAAGTCTATGTCCGCAGTCGCAAAAGCACTGTAGCGTGCGCGCATGAGAGCTTCGGCCGTCTGCGCTTTGGCTGGGGAAAGATGTATCAGCTGACAGCATTCACTAAATGCACTGCCAGAGCAGCAGGGGCATGCATCGTTTGCTTTTATCATGAATCGAGCCTTTTTACCAGCCTTTGATGGCACCGTTCTTAAACACTTTTTTCGCTGTGGCCTCAACTTCGGGAGACTGGTACGCCTGAATAAATTGCTGAACTTTCTCATCGTTTTTGTTGTCAGAACGTGCGACAATTAAATTGACATAAGGGGATTCTTTGTCTTCCGTAAATAAGCCCACTTTGTCGGGATCCAGTCCTGCCTGAGCGGCAAAACTATTGTTAATGATGGCAATTGTGACTTGCGGATCGTCGAGTACTCTTGGAAGCTGCGGTGCTTCCATTTCAATAATTTTGATCTGTTTGGGATTAGTGACAATATCTGTTACTTTAGGCTGTATACCCACATTTTCCTTTAGTCCAATAATTCCTTCCCGCTGCAGCAGCAATAGCGCCCGCCCCCCATTGGTCGGGTCATTGGGAATCGCTACTGTTGCTCCCGGCTGAAGCTCCGTGATTGTCCTGATTTTTTTTGAATAAGCTACGATAGGAAAAACAAATGTATTGCCCACGATTGTCAGCTTGGTAAATCCGCGCTGCCGTGATTGCTCCTGTAAATAAGGCTGATGCTGAAAGACATTGACGTCGATATCTCCTTGATTTAGTGCTTCGTTTGGGACAACGTAATCATTGAATGATACAAGTTCCACATTAAGATTGAACTTTTCTTTTGCGACTTTCTTAGCTGTTTCCGCAAGTTCCTTTTCGGGTCCTGTTACAACACCAACTCGCAGGGTATTTTCCTTCTTCTCCCGGTTATTGCAAGCTACTATAGTGATCAGACTAAAGGCTAAGACTGCAAATGCTAAGTTCAATTTTTTCATATGACACATTTAATGTTAACGATGGTTTACTTTTTTTGCTATATAATCACCTGTATACTGTAACAGGAATACAATTAAAATTAATAAAATAAGGACAGCGTTCATAATAAAGGTGTCGTATCCCACATACCCATATTGATAGCCGATCTGTCCCAATCCTCCGGCGCCTACCGCGCCCCCCATTGCTGAATAGCCTACCAGCGTGATCAGGGTTATGGTGGCATTGTTTATCAATGAGGGTAGTGCTTCCGGAAGCAATACCTTAACTATGACTTGTCTGCTGCTTGCTCCCATAGCTCTGGCGGCTTCGATGAGGCCACCTGGAATTTCCAGTAGACTGTTTTCTACTAATCTCGCAATGAAAGGGGCTGCGCCAATACTCAAAGGGACCAATGCTGCTGACATACCTATTGATGTTCCTACAATCTGACGCGTAAACGGAATCATCCATACAATAAGGATAATGAATGGAATAGACCGAAACACGTTGACTATGAGCGAAACAATCTGATGCATGCTTTTGTTTTCCAGCAACTGATGTTCACGGGTTAAAAATAGGTATATCCCGAGCGGAAGCCCGATCAGAAAGCCAAAAAATCCGGATAGGAACGTCATTAATAATGTTTCGCAGGTTCCTGCAAGGAGTAAATCAAATACCTGGTCAGACATAACCCAATACTTTAGTTTGTGGATGTTTATCGATTAAATAAGAAAGACTTTTGCCGATACCGTCGCCATGGCCCGAGAGTTCGACCAGCATAACGCCGAACTTCATGTTGCCGACATAATCTATCTGTGCCGTGATAATATTTGTCCTGACCTGAAAGTGTTGTTCGAGGTGCCGGATAAAAGCAATGGATTCGTCGTTAGACGTTACATAGATTTCGACGAGAGGATTTCCCTCGGATTTTAACCGTTCCTGGAAATTTAAAGGTATATCCACCTGTAAAGAAGAATGGATGAAATCCTGTGTGATTTTTTTCTGCGGATTTGCGAAAATAGTTTCAACGGTACCACTTTCAATCAATTGGCCCCTGTCGAGTACCGCTACCCTGTCACAGATGTTTTTAATGACCTCCATTTCATGGGTGATCAACAAAATGGTAAGACCAAATTGTTTGTTGATTTTTTTTAACAGCGCAAGGATGGATTTTGTTGTTGCGGGGTCAAGCGCGCTGGTTGCCTCATCACAGAGAAGGATAGCGGGATCATTGGCTAAGGCCCTGGCGATAGCAACACGTTGCTTTTGCCCGCCTGATAAATTTGCGGGATAGCTCTCTGCCTTATCTTCGAGTCCTACCAAACGTAATAATTCAGAAACCTTTTGGCGGATAATGGCCTTAGGTTTTCCCTCAAGTTGCAGGGGAAACGCGATGTTGTCAAAAACGGTTCGCGATGAGAGCAGGTTAAAGTGCTGGAAAATCATTCCGATTTTTCGGCGTTTCATCATCAAGTCACTGGATGACATGGACATCAGGTCTTCATTCTCAATTATTACCTGGCCTGTGTCGGGTCGCTCCAGAAGATTTACACATCGGATCAGCGTACTTTTTCCGGCGCCTGAAGCCCCTATGACGCCAAATATCTCACCTTTGCCGATTGACAAGGACAGCTCCTTTAACGCTTCGATCCGTTTGGATTTTACTTTGAATGATTTGGATATGTTGTTTAGTTGAATCATTGACCCTTCAGGGATTTACTTAGTTTATCTGATGATAGCGGATGCTGCTATAAATGTACATAAATGTACTTGATAAAATAAAATGAAATGACGAAAAACAGTACTTCGGGCGATCTTTCAGAACTGACGCTAAGTTCTGAAAGATTGCAAGACCGTCCTATAGCTGTCAGGATTGGGGGTAAGCCACAACTTTCTGGCGACCAGACCCTAAACCTTCGATACCATACTCGATAACATCGCCGTCGCGGAGAAACCGCTGCGGTGATTTGCCCATACCGGAGCCAGCCGGAGAGCCTGTAGAGATGATATCACCGGGAAGCAAAGACATAAACTGACTTAAATAGGATACCAGTTTGGGAACGCGGTAGATAAAATCTTTGGTGTTGCCATCCTGCATGATTTCGCCATTCAGCTTAAGCCATATCCTCAGATTGTTCACGTCTGTAATCTCATCTTTTGTAGCGATGAAAGGCCCCACGGGAGCAAATGTGTCACAGCCTTTTCCTTTATCCCAGGTGCCACCTCTTTCGATCTGGAATTCACGTTCCGTCACATCGTTGTGCAGTACGTAACCAAATACGTGGTCAAGGGCCTTGTCTTCGCTGACATACGAGGCTTTCTTGCCAATCACGATAGCAAGTTCGGTTTCCCAATCTGATTTTACCGAATTTTTTGGTAAAGTGATGCCGTCAAAGGGGCCATTGAAGGCAGACACCGATTTCATAAACACAATGGGTTCGGCAGCCTGCTGCAAGTTGGTTTCTTTTACATGATCATCAAAATTGAGGCCTACACACAGAATTTTGGAAGGTGTTTCCAACGGTGTGCCGATACGTTCATCTGGAGAAATCTCTTTCAGTGTTGTACTATTGTCGTTTACATACCGCTGGAGCCGTTCCAGACTTGCCGGATTAGCAAAGAAATCACGGTTATATTGAAAGTTTCCTGCTGAAACATCATATTTCTTTTCGTTTAAAATGACTCCCGCTTTTTCGGAGCCCTTTGCGCCATATCTAAAAATCTTCATAAGCCGCAAATATACGGATTTTGTCCAGAATGGAGGGGATGGTACCTTCTTTACAGTTAACCAATGTGTAAATTGTCTAAACAATTATTGTCCAATACGGGGTATTTAAAAGGAAATTTTTCGTTCAGTATTTTTCTGTTGCTTACCCAGGTGCTGTTGAGTACCATTTCCTGTCCTTTTTTTCCCAATAGTAATTTGATCAGCAGGGATGGGACGGGTAGGGGCAGGTAAAACAAACCGTATTTATGACGTGCTATACGTCTAGTAAATTCCCGCAACGGCAGTGGCTCTGAAGCACAGGCATTATATACACCAGCCATTGCGCTCTGCTGCAGCGAAAATAGCATCATGCGGGCGAGGTCTTCCATATGGATCCAGCTCAGCATTTGCTTTCCCGAACCGAGGATCGGATTGATACGGAATTGTAGCAGCCTGTTCATTTCTTTGAGTAGCCCTTGTTCTTTACTGATAACGACTCCAAAACGTAAAATAACAAGCCTTTTGTCTAGAGCTTCAATGGGTTTAATACTCCCTTCCCAAAGATTGCACACCCAGGATAGAAAGTCGCCTCCCTGCGGATCACCCTCTTCAAAGGGTTTTCTCTGATAACTGTCATCAGCACCATACCAACCAATGGCGGAGGCAGATATCACAGCCTTTACCTGATTAGGAATCTGTTTTAATGCCTGCGCGATGAGCTGCCCGCTTTCTACCCGGCTCGAAATAATCTCCTGCTGATAAGTTTTGGTCCATCGTGATGCATTCAGATTGGCTCCGGCAAGGTTAATTATATAATCCGCCTCCTGAACCGAATTGGTATCGATAATCTGTTGTCGGGGATCCCAATGTACATAACGGATATTAGACTGAGGCGAATAGGCTTTTGGATTTCGTGTAAAAATAATGACCTCATAGAAGTTTGTGACCAACAATTGGGTCAAATGAAGGCCAATAGCACCTGTTCCACCGGTGATGATTACTTTTTCCATGAATTTGATCTTCTGTTGTATTCACGTCCTGAAGGCAGTTCTAATATACTACTTTGGTTTCATAAACGAGCTTTTATTTTTTAGGTTTGTCAATCGAGTCATCTTTTATTGTAACTGGCTCCCGGTTTCTTTGCTGTATCCCGGAAGCCAGTCATTTTTTAGTGTGTCTTAATACGTGTCGTATAGCGTTTTTGGTCAAACGCCAGTTTCCTTTGAAGATTCTCAGAATAAGTTGGACAGAAAACCGGGTTTCTTCCATGTGTTTTTATATTCATCGGCTAGAGGGGAGTGGTCTGCGTAGGCAAGCACCTCATTGAGTAAATGATGCGCTTTTTTCAGGTCCCCATTTTTATAATGGGCCAGTGCTTCAGCAAGTTTGACCGATTCCGAATCGTCGTCGTAACTCCAGTTATACTCCGTATATAAATTGTTAAATAGTGCGACGTACTTATGAAATTCCTGTAGGTTTCCCACTTCTGCGTTCAGCAGGATACCGAACTTTATCCAAAGCACATAATCATTAGGCTCCATGACCGTGGCTATCCAGCTATCGTATTGGCTGAATAGTTGCGCCCCCAGCTTAAATTCGCCCAGGCAGTAGTGGCTTTTAAGTATAAGGTATAGCGTTTTCGCCTTATCGAAATCATTAATGATGAACTGTCTTTTGTTTTTGAGGTAGTCTGTTCCGGCTGCAATAACGGATTTGTAATCCGATTTTTCATTGTGCAGTTGCATCAGTACAAAATAGGGTTGCGCTTCATGCGGATATCTTTTTGCCATACCCTCATAGTAATGGATGCGGGATTCCCTGTCGTCCGATTCGAGGATTTGATAGATAATATTTTCCACCTGATTTTTGGAAGCTTCGTAATCGCGGTAATGATAATCATTTATTTTCGGGTTGTTGCAGTAGAACTGGTAGAGATTTTCCAGAAGATATTGCGCTTGTTGTGCGATATCCTGTGATTGTCCGAGGTGATAATCTGCGATAAGACCGTGTACAAACATCAGGTAGGGCAGAGGAAATGTGGGCTCTCCATCTTCCATGGACTCTTCCTCATCCTCTTGTGTTACTGAAAGTTCTTCCAGATGTACTGAGTAAATATCAAAGTACTGTAGAGTAGCTTCCTTTAACCGGTCATAATCTCCAAGTTGTGACAAGACGCCGGCACGTGTCATGTGGAGTTCCTGGAAGTCCGAATAGGACAAACCTTCAGTCGCTATACGGTAACTTTCTTCAAGGCTGCCAACATTTTTTAGTGCGAGCGCTAGGTTGTTGCAATTCATTGCACGATTGTGCAGGCCGCCGAAATAGTCACTTTGATATTTTCCCTCTTCGAAATACAGGGCGAAGGCGTCATATGTTTGGCGGTACATTGCTACACAAAGTTGTCGCAAATCCAGCTCATCCTCCGGTTGTAAGGCATCCAGATTATCCACAAAATCGGTCAGGCAGACAGCCTCGTTATAGAGTTCGCGTGGCAGATCATCGAAATGTGGGATACTGTCGTGAATTTCGCCAGTAGACAAAAAAGTACATTCAACAAGACGTCGCCATGCTGTTGCGTTCCAACGCCTGTCGCCACATTGCTGAAGGTAAGGAATGGCTGCAGCATACTGGCCGTCATCATACAAATATGCCGCCGCGAAATGATAGCCTGAGGATACATTTGGGTGCTGGTCAATTACCTTTAACGCGTGTAAATAATAATAGTCGAACGGAATGCCGATTTCTTCAGAATAGTTACGTTCAATAATCAGCTGATAGTAGAATACATCCGGATTGTCATAGCCATCAGCAATTAGCTGCTCAAAACGGCTGTGCCATTTGACAAGCTCTTGATGGATGTGAGCAGCGGAATTCTCTCCTTTAATCAGTTTTAGCAATATCTTCAGAGCAAGATCTATGTTGTTATTTTCGTAGGCAATTTCAGCAAGATCGACAAAGTTCATTTCACTTCGGCTCACAAATCGGTCAACCTGCTCTGCGATCAATTTGGTCAACGCGTCTCCAGAAAGCTTTTTGTTGTGATCCAAAAGATAGATTTTCTTCATCCAGGAAATGGAAATGTTATGATCTGCGGTCTCACGCTCACCTTTAAAAGCTTCTTGAAAATAATTAATGCTTTCATCCAAGACGGCCAAGAGCGACTCCTCGTCCCTGAGCCCCTCGTATATGCTGGTCAGAAAACCGTAACCGTAGGGAGTCATGGCAGGCATGCTGATTAATTGCCGTGCATAAGCAATAAACTCCTGCTTGTTGGCCTCGTCGATATGCTTTTTGGGGCGGTTGATCTGCTCCAATACCGTCTGGTTGCTCAAGACATAATCCAGCATATGGTACAAAGCAGTCTCGTTGTCCGGTTCTATCGCCAGCGCTTTTCGGAAATAGGGGATCATCTTTTCCTCGATGATATCGAATACCGCTTCGTGGCCGTCATAGAATACCTGATCATGATAGGCTATGGCTAAGTGTGTCCATAGGGCAGCATCCCGACTGTCCTGTTTTAGCTGATTTTCACCTTCTATAATAAAAAGATCGAGTTGTCCGTTGTAGAACAGGTCGTATATATTTCTCTCTTCCATTCCTTGATTTTAATTTTTTTCACTTTATTATTTTAGGCTGCGGCTTTTATTCTGATAAGGGTGTCTTTGTGAACTTGTAGCCGTCCCATTTAAATGCCTCCAGTCTTCTGGATACCTTATAGTTTCCGGTTTCTTCGTCTAGCACCTCGCCGTCCTCAATGTACTTATAAATGATGTTTTTGTTCTTTCTATGTTCGGAGGGGAACTGAATTTTTTCATCGTGGTAAAATACACCGGCATCGCCCACTGAGTACCTGTGCGGAAGGCAGATAAAATGCTGACCCGTCCAGGCAACATAATAATAGTCGCTGGGTACGCCACAGGCTTCCGACAAGAATTCCATGCGGAAGATGTGTTGGACATTTTCGAGTCCCATGCCAGATAACAATTTGCCTTGTGCGATAAGCTGGCCGGCAAATGGAAAGCGATACGAGTAGCTCGATACCAAACTTCTATCTGGGGCCAGCCGTTTAATAGATGTTAAAAAATGGTCCTGTTCCTCTATTGCTTTGGTCTGTACAAAGTGGTCAAAGCCAAATAGATATTGAAACCCCTGGCTATCCGTCTGTTTGTCGAGCGCCAGTAGCCCCAGCCAGATGAAGCCATGTTTTTTTTGGTGGTCATTTATGTATGTTATTTCGTACCAGGGTGCATAAAAATGACGGATATTTGCGCCTTTGTGTGGAGCACTTACAATAGTCACCTCCGTACCTGCCCGCAGGGAATCCGTAACTGCTGATGTGAGACTGGGACCGGATCGTATGTAAGCATTCTCGGCAAAGACAGTAGCCTGTTGACCGAGCTGTATATTCCAAAGGTTAACCTCATCGTCAAAAGTTACGTTCTGCGCTTTTAATACTACGGGAAGCGCGCTCACAAGGATTGCGGTATACCTAACTGCTTTCATATGCTGTTGAGCTTTTCTGCAAAAATAGACGAATTTCTGTTAACGCGAATCACTGGTTTCAGGTATTTTCTATAGACAATGCTGCATGATACAATTTTGCCGTGAAGTCTATTTTTGAATACGCGCTGGATGCCGCTACTGTGCTGTCGGGTAAATTATATTAATTCTTGTCCTATGTAAAGTTCCAGGCAAATTTAAGGTGTTAAATTTAATGAGCAATAAAACCGTCGTACTGATATGAGAAAAATAATTGCAGCATTCAATATGACACTTGATGGGATTTGTGATCATACAGCAGGTATTCCCGACCAGGAAATACATAGCCACTATACGGATCTGCTTAATCAGGCGGATGCTATTTTGTACGGTAGGATAACCTTTCATCTTATGGAATATTGGTTACCCTATGTCAGAAATCCTTCGGGTGAAAAATCGATGGATGACTTTGCGCGCGCAATTGATAAAATACCCAAGATTGTCTTTTCACACAGTCTGAAAGATATCGCCTGGAAGAGTGCGACGTTAGCAGTTGGAGAGTTGGGCAAGGAGATTCAAAAATTAAAACAGCAACCCGGTAGAGATATTATTGTCGGCAGCCGGAGTCTCATTGTACAATTAATGAATCTTCAACTGATTGACGAATATCAGTTATGTGTCTACCCTGTCGTCGCCGGAAGAGGTCTGTCGTTATTTGAAAATATAAGCAATAGGATTATTCTTAAATTAACGGGAGTGAAGACCTTTAGTGGGGGAGCGGTTATTCTATACTATAAGACGGCAGCGACTGACTAAATACAGACCAACGCCGTTGTTGAAAAGGGTATAATTCTTTACCTATGTCGCTGTCAAAATATTCAATTGACCAGGTGAAATTTGCTTCCCCGTACCATGAGGTCTTTAACTATGGGAACAAATAACTATTGGGACAAAAAAAAACGCTATCCCTTGTAAGATGGGATAGCGTTGTTGTCGTGGCGGAGAGAGCGGGATTCGAACCCGCGGTACCGTTTCCAGTACGACAGTTTAGCAAACTGTTCCTTTCGGCCTCTCAGGCACCTCTCCGTGTTTTGACATTGCAAACATAAGGCAATTATTTGATTCTGCAAAGCCTGTATTGCAAAAAAGTATCAAAAAAAATGTAATGTCACAATAAGGGTTTGAAATTCAATTTGTTGTTTGGCGATTAAAATTATAATGTTTTTTTACTTAAATCATAATCGACACGCACGTGATAGATACTTTTCAGCATTGACTTGAAAATAACGGCGGATTCTGTAATATCTTTCAGTGTAATGTTACTATTGTTGAACTGTCCGCGCATTAATTTATGTTCGATGATTTTATCAACGAGGTTATTGATGGAGTCTTCTGAGGGTTCTTTCAATGCCCTGGAGGCGGCTTCTACCGAATCGGCCATCATCAGAACGGCAGTCTCTTTGGAGAAGGGGATAGGTCCTGGATAAGTAAAGAGTGACTCGTCAACCAGTTTGTCAGGGTTGTTTTTGACAAAAAGGTTATAAAAATAATCGACGCGTGTTGTACCATGGTGAGTGCGGATAAAATCAAGGATGACGTCAGGAAGTTGATGTTTCTTAGCAATATCCACGCCTTTGATCACATGAGAAATAATAATCTGAGCACTCTGTTCTGGGGACAGTTCGTCGTGTGGATTTTTTTCTGTTTTTTGATTTTCAATAAAGAACTGCGGATTAGTTAGTTTACCGATATCGTGGTAAAGTGCTCCTGCGCGTACCAGTAATGGATTGCCACCAATTTTATAGATCGCAGCTTCTGCAAGATTGGCCACCTGCAACGAATGCTGAAAGGTGCCCGGTGCTTTAAAAGAAAGTTCCCTTAACAATTTGGAATTGCTGTTGGTCAGCTCCATTAACGTTAAATCAGATACAATGCCAAACAGTTTCTCGAACGCATAAATCATCGGATAAGCCAGGAGAGTTATCATTACGCTAACCAGAAACGGAAGCAGATCAGACCAGTAAATGGTATCTATCGAACCATTGCGGGTGACCACCAGACCTATATACGCAATCCAGTAGGTGCCTAAAATAATTGCAGAAGAAATAAATAGCTGCTCTCGTTTGACCAGGGTCTTGATACTGTAGATAGCTACGATCCCCGCCATGAACTGCAAGAAAACGAACTCGAAGCTATTGGGGACGAATAGACCTGCCAGAAGGACCATAAGCAGGTGGATGTTGAGCGCTACCCTGGTATCAAATAAAATGCGGATAATAATCGGTACAGCACAAAACGGAATATAATATAAATTAGGGATTTTGATTTTTATTGCCCACGAGAGCACGGATAGCATCCCTATAATGACGATCATAATGATCATCAATAGCCGGTTGTTGAAATAAATGTCTTTACGGAAAAGGAAAAGAAATACCATCAATATGGAGAGGGCAAGCGAGATAATGAGAAACTGACCGAGGGCAACATAGCTTTGATTGCCACTTATTTTGCCTTCATCTTCGTATACTTTACGCAAAGATTCCAGTTTTTGATACGTTTCATTGGAGATGATTTTGTCTTTCTCCGCGATTAATTCGCCCTTTTGGACAACACCACGTGTAGCCGAAATACTGGCAATGGCATTTTGTTCGAGGGCTTCCGTTTGCTGATCATTATATATATAGTTAATGGTAATGTAGTTTTTAAGTGTCTCTTCTAGCCAGGCTTTTTGTTTAATCTTGGTTAGCTTTGGCATTAAATCTTTCATGTAGGCATAAGAGCTTTCGATCGTGTAGCAATCGGCTGTGTTTTTTTGCGTAGCCACCTTATCCTGAATAAGGGTGAAATTGTAATGTCTCGACGCTGGCGATCTGTCGTTGTTGCGGTTCTGAAAACGGTTATTCAGTGAGAGGATGCCTTTTCCATAAAGGTGATTCAATATAGCGTTACCCGCACTTCTGTAATCATTGATATTCTCATGTGTGGTATCAAGCTTACTACTTTGCCATTTCTCTGAAAGGTCCGTATTGAACTGGTCGATCTGCTCTTTGCTAGTTGTGGTATTGGCGTTATAGATCGGCTGGATTGTATTTAAAATACTTTTTTTGTCGGCATTCAGTTCCTCCTGTGTTTTTAAGATTGCAAAATTATAAGGAGATATCAGGTTCTCGTGGTTCCAAACTTTTCCCTTTTGGAATTCATAACGAAAACGCGGTTGTTTGGGAAGAAAAATACAAATCAATATGATCGTAATGACTATCAGTCCAATTTTTCGGATGAGGTTCTCGGTTGTATTTAGTTCTCTTTTGTACTTTATTTTTAATCTACCCACTGCAAACAATGTTTTTATGTAAAGTTAATATACAAATGTAGTTATAAATTTATTTTTTGTGACCTCTGTTACTTCGTCTTTGCACGAAAGTTTAACCGGCGGAATGCTGTGTCGAACAAAAAATACTTGCTATCTTTGCAGAAAAAATACAACATGTCAACAAAATCACATCTAATTGCACCTTCCGTTCTTGCCGCAGACTTTGCAAATTTACTGCATGATATTACCATGGTAAACAATAGTGAAGCGGATTGGTTTCATATCGATATTATGGACGGCGTTTTTGTGCCCAATATTTCCTTTGGTTTTCCGGTGATGCAAGCCATAGCCAAACATGCAAAAAAACCGTTAGATGTACATTTAATGATTGTTGACCCAGATAGATATCTTCAGGTATGTAAGGATTCGGGAGCAGAGATCATTACTGTTCATTATGAGGCCTGTACACATTTACATCGCACATTGGCTGCGATCAAAGAATTGGGCTGCAAAGCAGGCGTGGCATTAAATCCGCATACGTCCGTTGCACTTTTGAAAGATGTGATAGCGGACCTGGACTTAGTGTGTCTAATGTCAGTTAATCCTGGATTTGGTGGACAGAAGTTTATACCTAATACGTACGCGAAGGTTCAGGAGCTGAAAGCGATGGCTAAAGGGGTAAACGATGCACTGTTGATTGAAATTGACGGTGGGGTTACGACCGGCAATGCTGCACAGTTACTGAAGGCCGGCGCGAATGTACTGGTTGCGGGATCTTTTGTTTTTAATGAAGCAGACCCGTTGGAGACAATAAAATCGTTGAAAGATATCGATATAAGTGTTCATAGCATATAAAAATGAAGAGGTGGTTTTAATTGAATGAACCGCCTCTTTTTTTTATGGATGGATTAGGACAAAACGGCGTTGAAAAAAATATGGCAGGAATGCGCAAGTGTTTGTTTAGAACCATTCCAAATTGCTTGAAAAGAATGGAATGCGTGCGTTTAAAATTTGATTTTCACTATTTTTGTGTTTAGTCCTAATAGTTGATTTACGGTAAATAAATTGACGGAGTAAACGAGCTATAAAGAGCTAATGAAAGATTCAGGTGATTGCGCTATTATCCTATATTAGCTTAAATTTTCACAGACAACGCAGTGGGAGGATAGCGATGCTATTTTCCAGGCTGCCCTTAAAATAGAAAGACAGATATCTATGAGTATTTACAACGATTACGTACAAGAGGTTGTAGAACGAGCTGGCCAGGGATTACATCCCAAGCCAATTGACGGAGCAGAATTACTAAGTGAAGTAATTGCTCAGATTAAAGATTTAAACAATGAAAATAGAGAGGAATCTTTAAGATTGTTTATTTACAACACATTGCCGGGAACAACTCCTGCGGCGGGTGTTAAAGCAGAATTTTTGAAGGAAATTATTTTGGGGCAATCGGTTGTTGCCGAAATTACACCTGAGTTTGCTTTTGAATTACTGTCTCACATGAAGGGTGGCCCTTCTATTCGTGTGTTGCTGGATCTTGCTTTAGGTACAGATGTAGGGATAGCAACACAGGCTGCAGAAGTTCTTAAAACACAAGTTTTCTTATATGATGCTGATACAGCTCGTTTAAAAGCGGCTTTTGAACAAGGTAACGCAGTGGCTAAAGATATTTTAGAAAGTTATGCCAGAGCTGAATTCTTTACAAAGCTTCCCGAAGTGGCAGAGGAGATTCAGGTGGTTACGTTCATTGCGGGCGAGGGGGATATTTCAACAGATTTATTATCTCCGGGAAATCAGGCGCACTCGCGTTCTGACCGTGAATTGCACGGGAAATGTATGATCACACCGGAGGCTCAGCAGGAGATTCGCGCGTTGCAGACTCAGTATCCGGACAGAAGTGTGATGCTGATCGCCGAAAAAGGAACTATGGGAGTGGGATCATCGCGGATGTCGGGGGTGAACAATGTCGCTCTATGGACAGGTAAGCAAGCGAGTCCATACGTGCCATTTGTGAATATTGCTCCCATTGTAGGTGGTACAAACGGTATTTCTCCGATTTTCCTGACGACAGTAGACGTCACCGGTGGTATCGGTATTGATCTTAAAAACTGGGTCAAAAAAGTTGATGAAGATGGAAATGTTGTCCGCAATGAAAAAGGTGAGCCGGTTTTGGAAGAGGTGTACTCCGTGGCGACAGGTACCTTGTTGACTATCAATACGAAGACAAAAAAATTATACCATGGAGATAGGGAGCTCATTGACATTTCAAAAGCACTGACACCTCAAAAGATGGAATTCATTCGAGCCGGTGGTTCTTATGCTATTGTATTCGGTAAGAAAATTCAGACCTTTGCGGCAGCGACTTTAGGTATTCAAGCGCCTGTTGTATTTGCTCCATCTAAGGAGATTACGATAGCGGGCCAGGGGTTGACTGCAGTCGAGAAGATATTCAACAAAAATGCTGTTGGCGTGGCACCGGGAAAAGTATTGCATGCAGGTTCTGATGTGCGTGTGAAAGTAAATATCGTTGGTTCACAGGATACTACTGGGTTAATGACTGCTCAGGAGCTTGAAGCCATGGCAGCTACGGTGATCGCGCCTACTGTTGACGGTGCTTACCAGTCTGGCTGTCACACCGCGTCGGTATGGGATAAGAAAGCGCAGGCGAATATTCCCAAACTCATGAAGTTTATGAATGATTTTGGATTGATCACCGCACGCGATCCGAAAGGCGTATATCATTCGATGACTGACGTAATCCACAAGGTATTGAACGATATCACTGTGGATGAATGGGCCATCATTATTGGCGGGGATTCCCATACACGTATGTCGAAAGGTGTGGCGTTCGGAGCTGACTCCGGCACTGTTGCTCTGGCTTTGGCGACAGGTGAGGCTTCTATGCCTATTCCCGAATCGGTAAAGGTGACTTTCAAAGGCAGCATGAAGCAGCATATGGATTTCCGTGATGTCGTACATGCGACCCAGGCGCAGATGTTGCAACAGTTTGGCGGTGAAAATGTATTTCAGGGGCGTATCATTGAAGTTCATATCGGTACATTACTTGCCGATCAGGCGTTTACCTTTACAGACTGGACTGCGGAGATGAAGGCAAAAGCCTCCATTTGTATCTCGCAGGACGATACGTTGATCGAATCATTGGAAATTGCCAAGAAACGTATCCAGATCATGATTGACAAAGGAATGGAAAACAGTAACAATGTCCTTCATGGTTTGATCGAAAAAGCAAATAGGCGTATCGAAGAGATTAAATCGGGTGTAAAACCAGCATTAAAACCAGATGATAATGCGAAATACTATGCAGAGGTTGTCATCGATCTGGATATCATTGAGGAGCCGATGATTGCGGACCCTGATGTCAACAACGAGGATGTATCCAAACGTTATACACACGATACGATAAGAGATCTTTCGTACTATGGTGGCAACAAAAAGGTAGATCTAGGTTTTGTGGGATCTTGTATGGTGCACAAAGATGATTTGAAGATCGTTTCAAAAATGCTCAAAAACATCGAACAACAGAAAGGTTATGTTAAGTTCGAAGCGCCATTGGTTGTTGCTGCTCCGACTTACAATATTATTGACGAGCTGAAGGAAGAGGGAGATTGGGAATTTTTGCAAAAATATTCCGGATTTGAGTTTAGTGATGCATTGCCGAAGAGTACTGCCCGCACGGAGTATGAAAATATTATGTACTTAGAGCGTCCCGGTTGTAACCTTTGTATGGGCAACCAGGAGAAAGCTGCCAAAGGCGATACCGTAATGGCTACTTCGACCCGTCTGTTTCAGGGCCGTGTTGTAGAAGATCGTGAGGGCAAGAAGGGTGAGTCTTTACTGGCTTCGACTCCGGTTGTTGTTCTCTCCGCTATCTTAGGTAGAATTCCTAATATTGACGAATATAAAGCGGCTGTGGAAGGCATTAACCTAACGAAGTTTGCCCCTATTCCGACAAAGTAGAAATAAGGATAGAGAATTTAGTAACTTGATTAAACAACATAAATTAGAGAGATATGGCATTTGATATAGACATGATAAAAAAGGTCTATAGCCGTTATGATGAACGCATAGCTGCGGCTCGTCAGGTGGTGAATAAACCTTTGACTTTATCCGAGAAAATTTTATATGCGCACCTTTGGGATGGTCTTGCGACCGAAGAATACAAACGTGGGGTTTCTTACGTTGATTTTGCTCCTGACCGTGTAGCGATGCAAGATGCTACGGCGCAGATGGCTTTGCTACAATTCATGCAGGCGGGGCGTCCAAAAGTCGCTGTTCCTTCCACTGTTCACTGCGATCACCTGATTCAGGCCAGGGAGGGAGCAGATAAAGATCTAGCTCGTGCCAAAAACGAGAGTTCAGAAGTGTTTAACTTTTTGAGTTCGGTATCCAATAAGTATGGTATTGGTTTCTGGAAGCCGGGCGCAGGTATTATCCATCAGGTAGTTCTGGAAAACTATGCGTTTCCGGGGGGAATGATGATCGGTACGGATTCGCATACTGTCAATGCTGGTGGTTTGGGGATGGTTGCTATTGGTGTTGGGGGAGCTGATGCCTGTGATGTGATGGCTGGTCTGCCATGGGAACTGAAATTTCCAAAATTGATTGGTGTTAAGTTGACCGGTAAACTGAGTGGATGGGCAGCTCCAAAAGATGTCATTCTGAAAGTCGCGGGTATCCTGACTGTAAAAGGTGGGACAGGTGCGATCGTTGAATATTTTGGCGAGGGAGCGGAATCCTTATCCTGTACCGGAAAAGGAACGATCTGTAATATGGGGGCTGAAATCGGAGCGACTACATCCACATTCGGATACGATGAGTCTATGGAACGGTATTTACGCGCCACTGGCCGTGCCGAGGTCGCAGACGCCGCGAATGCGATCAAACAGCACTTAACGGCTGATGCGGAGGTTTATGCCAACCCAGAGCATTATTTCGATCAGTTGATTGAGATCAATCTATCTGAACTCGAGCCTTCATTAAACGGCCCGTTTACACCAGATTTATATACACCTGTTTCACGCATGCGTGAAGAAGCTACAAAAAATGGCTGGCCTTTAAAAGTGGAGTGGGGACTGATCGGTTCATGTACCAACTCTTCGTACGAGGATCTTTCACGTGCGGCGTCCATTGCACGGCAGGCAGTTGACAAAGGTCTGATTACCAAAGCTGAATTTGGTATCAATCCGGGCTCCGAGCAGGTTCGTTTTACAGCTGATCGTGACGGATTATTAAAGACATTTGAGGATCTTAATGCAACCATATTTACAAATGCCTGCGGGCCATGTATCGGTATGTGGGATCGTGTCGGTGCCGAGAAACAGGAGAAAAACACGATTGTTCATTCCTTTAACCGAAACTTTGCCAAACGTGCTGATGGTAACCCAAATACGTATGCATTTGTGGCGTCGCCTGAACTAGTTGCGGCGATTGCTATCTCTGGCGACTTGGGTTTCAACCCCGTAACGGATACGTTGACCAATAGCAGGGGAGAGCAGGTAAAGTTGGATCCTCCTACAGGTGATGAGCTGCCAACGAGAGGCTTTGCTGTGGACGATCCGGGCTATCAGGCTCCGGCGGCAGACGGTAGCAACGTCGTGGTCGATGTATCACCTACTTCGGACCGCCTACAATTGCTTGAACCATTTGCAGCTTGGGAAGGTACAGACTTAAAAGGGCTCAAACTATTGATCAAGGCCAAAGGCAAATGCACCACCGACCATATTTCGATGGCCGGCCCATGGCTGAAATACCGTGGCCATCTCGACAATATTTCAAATAATATGTTGATCGGTGCTGTGAATTTCTTCAATGAGAAAACAGACAGCGTGAAAAATCAGCTGACAGGCGAATATGGACCGGTGCCGGCTACGCAGCGGGATTATAAGGCACGTGGAATTGGCTCCATAGTTGTTGGAGACGAAAACTACGGTGAAGGTTCTTCCCGCGAACATGCGGCTATGGAGCCTCGCCATTTAGGAGTACGTGCAGTTTTGGTGAAGTCTTTTGCACGTATTCATGAGACGAATCTCAAAAAGCAGGGAATGTTGGCATTGACTTTTGTCGACAAGGATGACTATAATAAGATCCAGGAGGACGATACCATCGATATTGTGGGGCTTACTGCATTCGCCCCAGGCCAGCCACTTACACTTGTCTTACATCACTCAGATGGAACACAAGAACAGATCTTGGTAAATCATACCTATAATGCACAACAGATCGAATGGTTTAAAGCGGGAGGCGCATTGAATATTATCCGTAAAAATCAGGCGGGACAATAAAAATCCAGCTAAAATGATAACCGGCTGCCTCCCTTAGGAAGGCAGCCTTTTTTATTTATTTTTGCGGGGGAAAGAATTCTGTGATCTTCGTCATATTTTGCCAATTTCGCCGTATTTTATTTGCTTCTAAATTAGAATGGGATTACTTTTGCCCAACGTTTTTAGCAGCGACATGAACAAAATATTTTTAACAATCGGAGCACTCGTACTGAGTGTTTCCGCACTATTTGCACAAGAAGTTCCCACAATCGGAAAAAGCATTTTTAAACCAAAAAATTTAAGAACTGAAAGCAATAAGGGGAAGTTTTTCTTCTTCTGGGGCTACAATTTCTCGTCCTATGCGAAATCGGACATTCATTTTAGAGGCCCTAACTACGACTTTACGCTCCATGATGTAAAAGCCGCCGATCGTCCTACTAAATTTGGTGAGACGTATTTTGATCCCGGGCGTTTGACAATTCCACAATTTAACTTGCATTTTGGATATTATATCAAAGATAATTATTCCATCTCCCTCGGCTGGGATCACATGAAATATGTAGTGGATATCCCACAACAAGTTAAGATTAGCGGTTATATAGGCGAGGAGATCTCCAACCCTGGCATCCCTACCGGAAATAGAGCCGGGCAGTACAATGGTGAACTTATTACTGTTGATTCAGCTATGCTGACTTTTGAGCATACTGATGGCTACAATTTTGCTTCCGTGGGTTTGGAACGTTATGATGATATCATTGTTAACCGTAAAGGTAAACAGGTACTAACTATGGAATCCGGAGTGGATCTTGGCCTGTTGATCCCCCGTTCAGACGTTCATCTCTTTGGGGAAGGCGGTAACCATTTTTGGAATATTGCCGGATATGGTGCTTCGGCCAAAGTCGGGTTACACTACCGTTTTTATAAGGGACTCTATTTACAGGGGAATTTTAAAACTGGTTGGACCGATTTGTATAATATCCGTACGACAGGTAGAAGAGGCGTGGATAAGGCTTCGCAGCAAATCTGGTTTTTCGAGAACTATTGGGCCTTAGGTTTCCGGTTCTAGACCATAAAAAAAGCAGGTTGATAGTAAAACAGCCTGCTTTTTTATTGTCTGACCATTTGATGGGCGATAGATGCCCCAACTGGTTAAATATCGTTGAGTTTGAAAATATCTTTGACGCGGATTCCTTTCTCCGTATGCTGCAGGGTACAGCATTCATGAACAGGGTCATGTTCAAAAAATAAAACATATTCGTTGTCGACGATTTCATTCCAGTAGCTATTTCGTTCCTCCATCGTGACCAGCGGCCTGATATCATATCCCATGACGTATGGTATGGGAATATGACCGACCGAGGGCAGTAGGTCGGCCATGTACAGAACCGTTTTCCCTTTATATTTTATTTGTGGCAACATCATGGCCTCAGTATGACCATGTGCGTATCGGATGGAGATGTTTTCTCCGAATGGGTCCGTTACATTCTCGACAAATTTCAACCGGCCACTTTCCTGAATCGGTAGTATATTCTCTTTCAGGAATGATGCTTTTTCTCTTGGGTTAGGATTCGTGGCCCATGCCCAATGGTCACTATTGCTCCAGAAATCCGCATTTTTGAAAGCGGGTGACAGCCGCTCTCCATCGCGTATGATGGCTCCGCCACAATGGTCGAAATGTAGGTGCGTCAGGAAGACGTCGGTGATATCATTGCGGTCATAACCCAGACTTTTGAGTGATTTATCCAAGGTCGCGTCGCCATGTAGATAGTAGTGGCTGAAGAACTTCTCATTTTGTTTGTCGCCAAGGCCTGTATCGACCAGCATCAGTCTATTGCTCTCTTCAATGAGCAGGAGCCTATTGCCCCATGTACACATATTGTTGGAATCCGCTGGATTTGTTTTATTCCAGATACTTTTAGGTACCACTCCAAACATGGCGCCACCATCCAGCTTGAAGAATCCCGTTTCGATCGCATGTAATTTCATCTTATTAATATTTGTAAAGCTTGGAACAATTTACGAAAAATATAAAATATCCGAGCGGATTAGACCGTGACCTTGCTAAAAATATGTGCTAAAAATTTCATTTTTTTTTATTTGTATAAACTATTGTAAATGAGTTTATTGATTCTGTGTTTTTTTTACAATAAGGCTGATTTTAAGGTTTTTAAGTTTTGTTTTTAGCGAAATTTGCCTTTAAATTTGGGCACATTTTAAAACAAACAAAAAATATGAAAAAGGGTAACATTGGAAACGCGCCTGATTTGAAATATTTGAAAATTGATCATACAGGAAATGTATTTTATCAATTGCCTGTTTCAGAACTGGTCGAACATGCGCTGGCAAATCGCGAGGGGCAATTGTCTGATTCTGGAGCGCTCGCTGCTGACACCGGAAAATTTACGGGAAGATCGCCCAAGGATCGCTTTTTGGTGGAAGATTCTTTAACCAAGGATACAGTTTGGTGGGGAGAAATAAATCAGCCGATGACGCCTGCCAATTTTGAAGCATTATTTTCCATAGTTGCTAACCATCTCAGCCAACGTACAATTTATGTCAGAGACTGTGCAGCAGGGGCAGATCCGTTGTATCAGCTTTCCATCAGGGTTATTACTGAAACGGCTTACCAGAGTATATTTGCCAACAATTTATTTTTAAGACAGGATGGCGATAGTACGCGCCAGCCAGAATGGTCTATATTGGCCGCCCCAGCATTGCTTATCAACAATCCTCAAAAATACGGTATCCACAATGAAAATTTTGTTGCTATTGATTTCACGAAGAAAATCGTATTAATTGCCGGTACAGGTTATACCGGTGAGATCAAGAAAAGCATCTTTTCTATATTGAATTTTATTCTTCCTTTTCAGCATAATGTATTGGCGATGCACTGTTCAGCCAATACTTCCAAAGATGGTAAGACAGCTTTGTTTTTTGGTCTTTCGGGTACCGGCAAGACGACGCTTTCGGCCGACAAAAATAGAAAGCTGATCGGCGATGATGAGCACGGCTGGAGTGACCGTGGTATTTTTAATTTTGAAGGTGGCTGTTATGCCAAATGTGTCGGTCTCACCGAAGAAAAGGAACCTGAGATTTATCATGCCATCCGGTTTGGATCCTTGCTTGAGAATGTTGTTCTGGATCAACTTGACCGACCTGATTACGATGACATCAGCAAGACGGAGAACACACGGGTGTCTTATCCAATAGATTATATGGAAAATGCGGAGATCGCAGGTATAGGAAATGTGCCGGAACATATCTTCTTTCTAACAGCGGATGCTTTCGGAGTACTACCGCCTATATCGCTATTAAACGTTGATCAGGCTGTATACCATTTTGTGAGCGGCTATACAGCGAAGGTCGCTGGAACAGAAGTAGGAGTGAAGGAACCCACGGCGGCTTTTTCTACTTGTTTCGGGCAGGCTTTTCTGCCACTGCACCCTTCTCGATATGCGTCTTTATTACGCGCGAAATTGGAACAGCACCCAACGATTAAAGTCTGGTTGGTTAATACCGGCTGGATTGCAGGGCCTTACGGCATAGGAAGACGTATTAAACTGAATTATACGCGGGCATTGATTCGTGCGGCAATGGACGGATCCCTGCTGGAATCACAATTTAGTAAGCACGAAATATTTGGTCTGGACTATCCAACCAGCTGCGGAGCGTATGTCCCCGAGCAAATTCTGGATGCGAGAGGACTATGGAACAACAATGAAGCTTATGATACGCAAGCCACACGTCTGGCAAAGCTCTTTATCAATAACTTCGAAAAATTTGGTCCTGACATGCCAGCTTCGGTGATAGCCGCAGGTCCACGGATAGCCAACTCGGTCCTTGCATAACAATTATTGGCTGGTAGGTTGAGAATGCCTCCAGATTGTTGTCACAATCGGAGGCATTTTCCTTACTCAATAAAAGGTTTATGAACTTGAAGCAGGTACTAGTTGTGTTTATCCACAAAGGAGTCCAGCTGCTGCTGTTCTTTGCCAACAATAGCATTTATGATCACGCGGAATGCCGCTAACCGCGCCTTCTTCTTGTTGTCTTTGCTGATTTCAAACCAGGGAGATTTTTTCGTCCCCGTTACTTTGAATAAATTTTCGATATACCTGCTGTATACATCCCATTTCTCCTGTGCTTGTTGATCCAGACTGCCGATTTTCCAGCGTTTGAGCACATCCTCCTGTCGTTCTTTAAGTCTTTCGGCCTGCTCTTCTTTGCTGATCGTCAAAAAGATTTTAATTAATATAATGCCGTCATCAATTAACTGCTTTTCAAATTCGGGAACCTGCTCCATAAATAGCTGGTGCTGTTTGTCGGTACAGAAACCAAACACAGGTTCGACGACAGCTCTGTTATAGTAGCTGCGGTCGAAGATCACGATCTCACCTGCATTTGGAAAATGTCTGATGTACCGTTGGAAGTACCATTGTCCAGTTTCCTCTTCCGTTGGTTTGGGAAGGGCGACAACGCGTACTTTCTTGGGGTTCAGATGCTCGGTGACGCGCCCGATTGTTCCACCTTTCCCCGCCGCATCTCTTCCTTCAAAGATGATAATGACACGTTTGCCTTTTTCAATGACATCATACTGGAGCTTTAGTAACTCCACCTGTAGATCATAGAGAGTCTTTTCGTAATCATAAATGTCATTGAATTTATCAATGTCAACGATCCCATGTTCATCAAGGTAAGCGAGCACATCCTTATTCTCACGAATTTTCTGAAGTTCTTTTAAATCATATTCTGCCATATGCCTGTGGGTTTAAATTTGTTTCCTAAAGTTACCCATCGAAACGTTAAAAAATGTCAAATTGCATAAAAATTCACCGTAACCTGTAATATTGCGTGAACGGAATGCGTTAGTAACATAAAGCATACAGCAGGTGTGCTCATCATAAGTCTTTTCATAAATTTAGGTTAATAATTGGTTAGGTAAGCCCGGAGTTCTCAGCTTCGGGCTTTTTTTGTGATAGGATAGGTGGCAGTCGTTGTTAAGCAAATCTATATTAAATGTTAAAAAATGTTAAAGGGTGAAGCCGCGTATAATGAACTTCGAAAAGTGGCGTTTTACTTACAAATACTTTTCATAAAATAGGTTAATATATGGCTAACGAAAGCTCAGAGTTCCCCACTCTGGGCTTTTTATTTTCTACGGATATTAAGTGCGCAAAAAAAAGCCCGGGATCTTCATCACCGGGCTTAAGATGTGTTATTCGTTGCTAGGCGACTTCCCTTAAATCTACCGCGACAACGCGGGAGACACCCTGTTCGACCATAGTGACACCATAGATAATATCCGTACTTGCGATGGTCTTTTTATTGTGGGAGACCACAATAAATTGAGAGTTCTTTGAGAAATCACGGATAATATTATTGAATTTATCAATATTGGTGTCGTCCAGTGGGGCATCTACCTCGTCAAATATACAGAATGGGGCAGGCTTGGAAAGATACAGTGAGAAAAGCAATGCCGTCGAGGTAAGCGTTTTTTCGCCTCCAGAAAGCTGATTGATGGATAAAGGGCGTTTGCCTTTCGGTCTGGCAATAATATCAATGTCTGAATCGAGCGGATTATTAGGGTCGGTCAATATCAGGTCGCAGCTATCTTCTTCGTTGAAGAGTGAGCGGAACACTTTGACAAAATTGTCCCGTACGGCGTTGAAGGTAAACATAAACTGTACCTGCGCAGTATCATCGATTTCTTTTATTGTTGCCATAAGCGAACTTTTTGCTTCAATTAGATCTGCCTTCTCTTTGTTAATAAAGTCGTAGCGTTCGTTCATCTCGTCGAAGGCTTCTTTCGCCATTAAGTTAATAGTACCAAATTCGTCGAGCTGTTTTTTAAGCTTGTTACATTTGCTGGTCAGCGTCGTTTGATCTTCCGTCAATTCGGGCATATCCTCACGTTCGATCAAGTCTTTCAGTTCAATATTGAACTCCACTGAAAGGCGTTCCTTTAATGCGTTCAGGTCAATTTGTAGTGCTGTTTTCTTATCTTTGATTTCAGCAACAAGAAAATCGCTCTGTTCTTTCGAACGGCGTTGTTGTGTCAGCGAATCTTCTAGGTTATTGATTCTTTGTTTGTCACCATAATAGGCATCTTCGAGTTCCTTAAGAGCATCCTCCAGGGCAATTTTTTGTTCATACATGGCGATGAGATCCTGGTCCTCCTCATCTTCAAAAGGAATGGTTGTCCGCAACGCTTCCTGAACTTCCGTCAATTCAACGGTATTACGTTCTAATCGGGCTTCGTAGTCGTCTTTTTGGGTCTCTCTAAACTCGAGATCTTTGGTTATATTGGAAACCTTATTTAACTGTTGATGATAGCTGATGTTTTCCTGATTGAAGGTTGTGGACTTTTCGTTTAACACCTCAGATATCTCATGAAACTGGTCCTGCAGTTCTGCAAGTTCAGCTACACTTTGTTCCTTTTGCAGCCGCAGTTCCTGCAATTCGGGCTCTGCGATCCTTAGGTCGGCTTCTATGCCTTCGATTTTTTCCTGAATATCTTTTTTACGGGTTAGGGCATTACTGATGAATGCCTGATATTGCTCCTGTTTTGTTTTTACTGTGATCAGCTCATTGTTAAGTCTGTTCAGTTGGAAACGGAGTTCATCGATAAGCTCTTTCTGCGAATTGCTCCGCAGGGTCTCGAGCCGTACTGACTCCGCAGTAATCTTATCTTCGAGCCGCGCAATTTCCTTGTTTAGGTCGTTGATTTCCTGGGCAAGGACTTCCAGGTTCTTCGCTCTGCCGATCCGCTTGCCTTCAAATAGCCCGACTGATCCACCGGAGAGTCCTAAATGATGTTTGGCATAACGACCATTTTTTTGCAAAATCACCTGACCTTCGGTCGGCAATTTTTGCATGAGCTCTTTTTCATCGTCATGCTTTAAAATATACACATGCTGGAGCAGCAGTGTGCAAAGTGCTTTATATTTGTCATCTACAGTAATCACATCCAGTGCAGACATAAGATTGTCGTTTGGTGGACGCTTCGGGCTCAGGACTGAATCAATGGCATCAAGAACAAAAAAGCTGGCCCTGCCTTTTGCGGCATCGCCCAAGAGCTGGATAGCCTGTACAGCATCCTGCTGCGTGTCGACCACATAATGGTTCATGACCGGCTCGAGGTAGTTTTCAATCGCTACCCGATAATCTTCCTGACAGAATAGGACATCAGAGAAAAGTGGCGGTTGTTTTTTCCATCCGGCATTCTTTTTTAGAAAACGAATAGAATCGGGAAATCCTTCCAGGTTGTCGATCAGGGATTTCGTGAGATTATACTCATTTTGCTTGGCATCTACCAGACGAAGAGCTTTGGCTAATTGTGCTTTTAATTCCTCCAGGTTGGCCTGAATTTGTCCGATCTGTGTCTGTAATTCCTGTTCCAGCTGGTTGGCCGTCTCAAACTGAATCTGTTGTGCCTCGACACGGCCTTCAAGTTCGGCTACAGCATGATTGAACTGCTGCAGTTCTATTTCTTTGGCTTCGGTATCTACAGTATTGCGGATTGCCTCCTGGAGCAATGCCTCTTTTTGTATGTTGAAGACGGCCAGATCTTTTTCCAGCTTGTATATACGGGCCTGTAACTCAGCGTTGCTCCTGTTGAAGATATCGAGTTTCCCTTTGGCGGACTGTTGCTGACCGCGTAGGGCATCTACTTCAGATTTATTTGTCTCCAGGTTATCTTTTAGAGACTCCAATTTATGCTGTTCGTCAAATAGCTCCTCATTCAAACGTTTGATGGTATAAAGCACATGATTGAGCTGTTGCTTATCGCTATTGATATCCAGGTTTAGGCGGTTTTCTTTATCCTGAAGGTTTTTAACCTTTTCATTTTTGATTTTTTTCTCAGACTCATAGCCACGGATCTTGTTAACAAATTCCTGTGTCGCTTTTTGTTGAACCGAGAGGTTTTTTTCCTGCTCTAGATTAGACTGTCGCAGGGCCTGCAAGTCAGCTTCGGCTTGGAGAATTGCTTGCTGTGCCGCATTGGCATCCTGTTGTACTTTAGACTCCTGGGTCTGTAGCCGCTCGAGTTCGGCCGAAAAATCAGCAATTCGATAATAAGCAAGATCGATACTACTCTGTTTATATTCTTCCTTAAGCTGCGTATATTTTTCAGCTTTTTTAGCTTGGTTTTCGAGCGATTTAAGATTTTTTGTGATTT
Source organism: Sphingobacterium thalpophilum (assembly GCF_901482695.1). Lineage (NCBI taxonomy): Bacteria > Pseudomonadati > Bacteroidota > Sphingobacteriia > Sphingobacteriales > Sphingobacteriaceae > Sphingobacterium > Sphingobacterium thalpophilum. Next base: position 5,349,982 of record NZ_LR590484.1, on the reverse strand, counting down.
CAAGCAGCAGGTCATCCACCCGGCTGAGATCTGCTTCGGTATCTCTTAATTTGGCCAACGTCTGCTTTTTACGCACTTTATACTTTGAGATTCCTGAAGCTTCTTCAAACAGGTTTCTGCGGGAATTATCTTTATTGTTGATGATTTCATCAATCATTTTCAATTCGATAATGGAATAGCTGTCGGCGCCAACTCCGGTATCCAAAAATAGGTCAGTGATATCTTTTAGACGACATTTTACATCGTTTAGACGGTATTCGCTGTCTCCGTTTCGAAATAATTTACGGGTGACCGTAACTGTCGTGAATTCTGTAGGCAGAATATTATTGTTATTATTGAAAGTCAGAGACACTTCAGCGAGGTTGGCTGGTTTGCGGTTTTTTGTCCCGTTGAAAATAATATTTTCCATCTTGTCGGAGCGTAGCATCTTGGTACTCTGTTCGCCCAATACCCAACGGATAGCATCAACTACATTGGATTTTCCACATCCATTTGGTCCCACGATTGCGGTGACACCGTCGTTAAAGTTGATCGTGATCTTGTCTCCGAAACTTTTAAATCCTTTTATTTCTAGTTTGGTTAATTGCATTTATACCAAATTTGTTTGTCGTTTATAAGCTTGCGAAAATAGTAAATTAAACTAAAACTTTTTTCTTTCTTTATTCACATTTTCCGGATTCTGGGTCGCAGGAAGCACCTGTTTCGCCGCGCTGTTGAAGGGGCAGGGCTGCGGCCGCCTGGCAGTCTTTGATCGTGTTGTGGAAGACCTCCAATGGCTGCGCTCCCGGAATGGCATATTTTCGGTCAAAAACAAAAAATGGAACACCACGAAGCCCCAGATTCACACCTTCCTGAATATCCTGAGTGACCTCGTAATCGTATGCTATTGTATCCAGCAGGGTTTTGATGGCTTCAACCTGCAGCTCTTGTGCACGAGCGAGTTCAAGCAGTACCGCAGAATCGTTAACATCCAGACCATCTGTAAAATGAGCTTTAAACAATGCCTTTTTTAAAGCAGTTGCCTTGCCCTGTATTTGTGCAAAATGAAGCAGCCGATGCGCTTTTCTGGTGTTTACGACGATGGCTCTGTCAAAGTTCAGTTCGATACCCAGCTCTTTACCCTGTGCGCTTAACTGAGCCGTCATGGCGACGACATCATCCATACTCATGCCTTTGCTTCGGATAAGATAGTCGTACGTGGGCATTCCGGGCGCATCAGCAGGAAAATCAGGGTTAAGCTGATACGATTTCCAGCTAATTTCAGCTGGAACTTGATTTTCGGATTCCTGTAAAGCCATCTCCAGTTTGGTCAGGCCTATATAACAAAAAGGACAAATGATGTCCGACCAGATTTCTATTTTCATATTTCTTATTTTACTCCGTATATTGTAATCAAAAATACATATAATAACGATGATTATCGGAATACATTGTACTGTCGATGTCAACATCATTTATCATGCAGAGTTAAGTATATGCCAGATACAGATTTTTTAAACCGTAAGGTCACACTCGTCCTGGGTGGCGGTGGTGCAAGAGGATTGGTTCATATCGGTGTCATCCGGAAGCTTGAAGAACAGGGATTTGAGATCGATGAGGTCGTGGGTTGCTCTATAGGCGCTTTGGTCGGTGGTATTTATGCACAGGGGAAAATGGATGTCCTGGAAGAATGGATGCTCAACCTCACCAAGAAATCTGTTTTCAATATGATGGATTTCAGCTGGCGCGGTCTCGGAATGATGAAAGGCATCAAGGTGTTTAATGCGCTGAAGTCAGTAATCCCTGATGCGAATATCGAAACCTTTCCCATACTGTTTAAAGCTATCGCCACTGACCTAAACTACGAAAAGGATGTTGTCCTGGATTTTGGCAGCATGTATGATGCGATCCGTGCTTCCATTGCGATACCAGCTGTTTTCACAGCGGTTGAAGATGAAACACATGTTTATGTGGACGGTGGTGTACTTAATCCGCTGCCCATCAACCACGTCAGTAAAAAAGACAATTTAATAATTGCGGTCAATCTGGAGTCTAAACCCGATAAACAATATTCGCTGATCAAAAAGCTGGACACGAAAAACTCGAATTCACTAGATATCCTGCAGGCATCCTATTATGTGATGCGAAGAAAGATGAGCCGGATGATAATTGATTTGTACCGTCCCGATGTCGTAGTCAATATACCCTATAATATCTGCAATCTTTGGGATTACCACCGTGCGGCATTTTTGGTGCAGAAGGGACGAGAATATATGGAAAATGCACTAAAGAAGTCCCGCAGCATAAATTAGTGGTCTAAACGCTTATACTGCGGGATGATAGGATCAGTTCTGTGGTGGGGAGCGCCTAAAATAGATTGGGATAATCGCTGATGATTCCGTCAACTTTTAGGGCTTTTAATTTGTCGATTTCAGCCTTGCTGTTGACCGTCCACGGGATTACCCTGATATTCGCTTTATGATACTGTTTGACAAATTCGGCCGTGACCAGCTTCTGATGCGGGCTAATAATGAATGGCGTAAAACCCAGTGCTTCGATAGTCTCCTGAGGACTCTTTGTATAATTTGCATCGATCAGGAACGATACTTTAATCTGAGGGTAAGCTTTATGTAAATATTGAACGGCACGGATATCGAATGACTGTATCACAGTCCGTGGAGCAATTTTCTTCTCGGTGATCACTTGTATTATCAGGTCCACAAACTCTTCTACGCGTGGGTGGTAGATGCCATCTTTACCTTCCTTGCTTTTGACTTCAATATTATAAAACATGGGATCTTTTCTTTTTAACGCAGCGTAGGCTTCCGTACTGTCGATCAGATCGGCGAGTTTGGCAATCCGCGTAACCTGTTTTTTCTGTTCGGGAAATTCCTGATAAAACTTCGATCCGATATCATATTTTATGAGATCTTTGTATAGCAAGTTGTATATTTTCAGTGACTTATCTTTTTCCGGAATTTCACTGCCATCAGGCTTCAGTACAAATTTGGGGTTAAGATAATCGTCATGAAAAACTACTACCTTTCGGTCTTTGGTAATGTGGCAATCCATTTCCAATGTCGTTACCTTAGGGATATCGATTGCATTTTTCATCGCCGCAACGGATTCTTCGGGATATAGGCCGCGCCCTCCGCGGTGGGCTTCTAAGCTTAATTTCGGGAAACCACCGGTCGTTGATGCTGAATTTTTCATAACTGAGCAAGATGCTATTGGTAATAATAAGGCCCAGAAGGCTGCTTTCAAAAGACTTCTTTTCATCCGTATACATTTAAATCATACAGGGGATTCTCATTCGTCCCCAGCAAAAAAGCGAATATACGTATCCTAATTTACAATAAGACTCCAGAAATGTGATTTTACACATTTCATAATCCCGGCTGTATCCCCAATTTCATTGGCAACGTATTCATCGTTGGCTGCCCAGATCCAGTATAAAGGCTATGGAAGGTAACGCATATGTTGCCGGGGTGAGCTGCCAGAGTCAGTTGAGGTCGGACAAAATCTATTTTTTTTGTCTTTTTTGAAAGAAATTATTGTCATTCCTTTTAGAATTCCCTTTATTTGCACAAATCTCAAATTAAATGGCGAAAAATTTATTGATAGTTGAGTCTCCGGCGAAAGCAAAAACGATAGAAGGATATTTAGGCAAGGATTTTTTGGTGAAATCAAGTTACGGTCACATACGTGACCTGGTGAAAACCGATGATGCGATTAATACAGCAAAGAACTTCGAGCAGAAGTATGAAGTTCCGTCAGACAAAAAAGCTGTGGTAAGCGAATTGAAGAAATTGGCGAAGGCAGCGGAGACCGTTTGGCTTGCATCCGATGAAGACCGGGAGGGAGAGGCTATTTCATGGCATTTATTTGAGACCTTGGGTCTGAAGGAGGAGAGCACCAAGCGTATTGTTTTTCATGAGATTACAAAGCCTGCTATCCTCAGGGCGATTGAGAATCCACGTAAAATAGATTATAATCTTGTCAATGCGCAACAGGCGCGTCGGGTATTGGACCGTCTGGTGGGATTTGAGCTGTCGCCTGTTTTATGGAAAAAAGTAAAACCTTCCTTGTCTGCCGGCCGCGTGCAGTCAGTTGCGGTGAGGTTGATTGTTGACCGCGAGCGTGAAATCAATAAATTTGAGCCGGAAGCGGCTTTTAAGATTGTTGCGTTTTTTCATACCGGAAAAATTAAGGACAGTTTCAAGGCGGAGTTGCCGCAACGCTTTGCCACGGAAGCCGAAGCGACGCAATTTCTGGAAGATTGTAAGGCTGCTTTATTCTCTGTTAAAAATCTGGAGACCAAGCCGTCGAAACGTTCGCCTGCGGCGCCATTTACGACCTCGACATTGCAGCAGGAAGCCAGCAGAAAACTAGGCTTTTCAGTTGCCCGCACCATGCAGGTAGCACAGCGCTTATATGAATCGGGACGTATTACCTATATGCGTACCGACTCGGTCAATTTGAGTGATACAGCTATTGAAGCTGCTGAGAAAGAAATTAAATCTGCTTATGGTAATCAATATCATAAAGTAAGACGATATAAAACAAAGACATCGGGAGCCCAGGAGGCACACGAGGCCATTCGCCCGACTTATTTTTCTGCGCACACTATTGAAGGTGATTCGTCTGAAAAGCGTCTTTATGAACTGATCTGGAAGCGGGCTATTGCTTCGCAGATGAGTGAAGCGGAATTTGAACGCACATTGGCTAAAATTTCGATTTCAACGCGCGCGGAGGATTTAAATGCTGCTGGTGAGGTAATGAAATTCGACGGTTTCCTAAAAGTCTATATGGAATCTGTGGACGATGATCAGGAGAATGCTGTGGACGAAGATAGCGATAATGCTATCCTGCCACCGCTGGTTGTAGGCCAGCAGCTGACATTAAAAAGTATGTCGGCCACGGAGCGATTTACAAGACCGCCAGCACGTTATACAGAAGCCTCGTTAGTGAAAAAACTAGAGGAACTGGGGATTGGACGGCCTTCTACCTACGCGCCTACGATTTCGACGATTCAAAACAGAGGGTATGTGGTTAAGGAAGAGCGCGAAGGGAAGCAACGCGAGTACCGCGTTCTCACTTTAGAAAATGCAGAAGTAAAAGCCGTAACCTGGACGGAAATAACGGGTGCCGAAAAAGGCAAAATGTTTCCAACGGACATTGGTGTTGTTGTAAACGATTTTCTGGTAGAACACTTTAACGGAATTGTTGATTTCCACTTTACCGCCAACGTAGAGAAGGAGTTTGACGACATTGCACATGGCCTGACCGAATGGACAAAGATGCTGCACGATTTTTATGGTCCGTTCCATTCTGAGGTCGAAGATACATTGGAAAATGCCGACCGCGCAAATAATGAACGTGAGCTTGGGATTGATCCAGTTTCTGGGAAACCGGTCTCGGTTCGTATTGGTAAATTTGGACCATTGGTGCAGATCGGTTCGGCAGACGACGAAGAAAAGCCGCGCTTTGCTTCCTTACGGAAGGGACAGATGATTGAGACGATTACCTTTGAAGACGCTATGGAACTGTTTAAGCTTCCCAAGAAAGTAGGTATGTTCGAGGATAAGGAGATGACGGTGGCAGTTGGACGGTTTGGACCCTATATCCGCCATAATTCTGCTTTCTACTCCTTGCCGAAAGGGGTAGAGCCTTTGGACGTCACGGAAGAAGAAGCCATACAGATCATCAAAGACAAGCGCCAGAAAGACATCGAGAAAGTCATCCGTGTGTTTGATGAAAACCCCGAAGCGCAGATTGAGCAAGGGCGTTGGGGACCATTTATCCGTTTTGGTAAGCAGAATCTGAAAATCCCTAAGGGTACCGAAGTAGAAAAGATCACATACGAAGATGTGCTAAAGTGGGCTGAGCAGGATGCGCCTAAGGGTAAGGCAACTAAGACAAAAGCCGCGGAGAAAAAAACGGTTGCGAAAAAAGCGGCGACCAAAAAAGCTCCAGTTAAAAAAACAACAAAGTCTAAATAAAGCATGAAAGCAGATCTGCCGGAGAATATTGTTAAGGATATCCTGATCGCTGTCGTTCTAGAAGGAGAGACAGCAGAGACGAAGAACTGGACCGTATACGTCATCAACGACAAGAATGTCGCTATACAGAATGTGCTAATCAGTTCCAAAGGTTATGGCGATAAGGATGGGCGGCAAGTCACCACCACCACGCTGAGACATTTTATCGGCAATATTGAGGCTAAATCTTTTGACCGGGTGGAAGCGATTGATGAACAGGTATTTGGTCTGACAAATGAATATTGGGTGAGTTTTTATATCGATAACATCATTTACGATAAGAAATATATCTTTTTGCCGGAGAGTATTGTTGAAGGTAATCTGACGAAAGTGCCTTTGGTGAACAAACCGGGTGTCATTATAGGAGGAAACGAATAATGGGCACACGTCATAACTTCATCATTGCCATAGATGGTTTTTCCTCCTGTGGAAAGAGTACGCTGGCGAAGGCCCTGGCCAAAAAACTGAAATTTGCTTTTATTGACAGCGGAGCGATGTATCGGGCAGTTACACTGTATTTTCTAAGACACAACATTGAGCTGAATAATCAAGAAGCTGTCGAAAGCGCACTCCAGAATATACATATCGACTTTGTACCCAATGCTGTCCGGACCGAGATTCATCTCAATGACGAAGATGTCTCTGAAGAGATTAGGCAGATGTATATTTCGGATAAAGTGAGTGAGGTAAGTGCTCTCAAAGCTGTACGCAAGGCCATGGTGGCTCAGCAACAAAAACTTGGCAGCCGGAGAAATATCATCATGGATGGCCGCGACATCGGCACAACTGTCTTTCCGGATGCCGATCTGAAGATTTTTATGACAGCCGATCCAAAAGTCAGGGCTGCGAGACGATACTTGGAGTTAACAGAAAAAGGCGAGGACGTCACTTTGGATGAAGTAGTGGAGAACCTGGCCAACCGCGACCATATTGACAGCACACGGGCGGAAAGCCCTTTGCGTCAGGCAGAAGATGCGATTGTTTTGGACAACTCGAATATGACTCCCCAGCAGCAACTACAATTTGTCGAACAGGAATATGTGAAGGTAAAAGCCCTGCGTGCAGCGCAGGACTGAGCTCTTTAAAAAAATAAAAGAAGGCCGGTTCAACACCGGCCTTCTTCGTTTTTTTTAGTAGATTGACGCTACTTTATGCTGTTGATCTGTTGCTGTTCGAGCAATTTACCAACGTTATTTTTCTCACCGAATTCGGCCGTCTGTTCCTGAAAAGACTCCAGAAGCGCTTTGATAGCGTCCGAATTATCAGCTGTACGCTGATAGATGTCAGGAATTGTCTTTTCGATATTCTTATCACCCAGCTCGATGTTATCCACTTCGATCTTGCCTATTTTTTCCAATACAGCTTGCTGGCTGTTTCTGACATCTTCTAATTCTCTAGCTATTTTTTCCATCAATTGGAATTTCTTCAATTTATCCATATGCAATATCTTTAGTTACACTATAGTTAAGAACAAGGTGCTTTCAAAATTTGTTTTGTTTTTTTGAAATCTTGTTGCTGATAGTGCACTGACTTGTCACTGCAAACGGAAAACGACCTCTGGTGGGGAAGACACTAATTTGTCCTTCCCGGATAGGCTTTCAACCCTTTTTCAAGACAGACCAGCGCCTTTTTCAGATCATCTTGATTAAGCACATAGGCTAGACGTACCTCATTGCGTCCTGCACCAGCAGTACTGTAAAAACCGGTAGCTGGAGCCATCATGACGGTTTCATTGTCATATGAAAACTCCTCCAGCATCCATTGGCAGAATTTGTCCGCATCGTCGATAGGAAGCTTTGCGACAACATAAAATGCGCCACCCGGATTCGGGGAATATACTCCATCTATGGCATTCAGTCCATTTACGAGTGTATTTCGTCTGGCAGTGTATTCACTGGAGACCGCTTCAAAATAGCTGTCAGGTGTGTCTACAGCTGCCTCTCCGGCGATCTGACCTTCCAGCGAGGGACTTAAACGAGCCTGCGCAAATTTCAGCGCCGTTTGATAGAGTTCCTTATTTTTCGTGATCAAACATCCAATCCGCGCACCACATGCTGAATAGCGCTTTGATACCGTGTCAAATATGACAACATTGTTTTCAAGGCCTTCGAGATGCATTGGTGAAATAAATTCCCTTCCATCGTAACAGAACTCACGGTAAGCCTCATCTGAGAATAAATAAAGATCATATTTCAAACAAAGTTCCCGTAGAGCCTCGAGTTCTTCTCTCGAGTATAGGTAGCCTGTCGGATTGTTGGGGTTACAGATGCATATTGCTTTGGTTTTTTCTGTAATGACCTTTTCGAATTCAGCGATAGAAGGCAACGCGAAACCATTTTCAATGTAAGACATGATCGGTTTGATGACAATGTCGGAGGAGCAGGCAAAGCCGTTATAATTTGCGTAAAAAGGCTCAGGAATAATGACTTCCTCGCCTTCGTTGAGGCAAGCCTGCATAGTGATGGTTATCGCTTCTGAGCCACCGTTGGTCACCAGGATATCTGTTGGTTCGATATTGTAATGAAGCTTGTTGTAATATTCTGCTAATTTTTTTCGATAGGACGCTGTTCCTTCAGAAGCTGTATACGCCCATACTTTGAAATCAATATTCTTCAAAGCATTTAGCATAATTTCAGGTGTTTGAATATCCGGTTGTCCGATATTGAGATGATAGATCTTCTTGCCGTCTCTTTTTGCTTGATCAGCATAAGGTGTCAGCTTTCTGATCGGTGATGCAGGCATATTAAGCCCTTTTTCTGATATTACTGGCATTATAGTTTTTTTAAATTAGTTGGTGCAAAGCTAACCAAAATTAAACGAAAAAAGCCACATCGTGATGTGGCTTTTTTCGTTTTTCCCATAGGGATTGTCTTATTCAACAATACCTTTAATGTATAATGTTTTTACTGGCGTTTTGGTATTGGACTGCACGGTAAAACTCTTTGTGAAGGGTGCCTTGGCCGCAGCATTATATGTTACTTTGATGATACCCGTATCTCCCGGTTTGATCGGGGTTTTGGTAAATTCGGCAACTGAACAGCCACATGTGGGCACTACATTCGAAATGATAATGGGCTCACTGCCCGTATTCGTAAATTTAAAATTATAGGATACAGGAGTCCCGGCGGGGATTTTGCCGAAATCATGTGTTTCTTTCTCAAACTTGAATTCCCCTTGGCCTGCCTGCATCGAGGTGAAACCGATAAAGGAAATGATGACTGCTAATATTGCGATATACTTTTTCATGTTTCTAAGATTTTACTTTCTAATTAAAAATAGTACAACAGATATGCCAAATGTAATGTTTCTAATCAATTTATACTATACCTAACAACTTTATTACACTTAGATTATGCCTTCCTTGAGCAGATCCTGAATATGGATGACACCGTCATACTGACCATGGTCTGAGACCAGGAGTTGCGTAATATTGTTTTCCCGCATAATGTGAAGGGCATTTGCTGCGAGTTCTTTCTTGTCAATAATTTTCGGGGACCGTCCCATAATGTCAGCCGCCGTGATACTGGCCAGATCCGTATGCTTTTCGAGCATGCGGCGGATGTCGCCGTCGGTGATGATGCCCTGAATCTGTTCGCCCGCTAAGACGGCCACTGCACCGAGCCGGAAGTGTGTGATGGTAATGATGATATCCCTGACGCTGGCTTCCATCTGCACGCTAGGTTTGCCGTTTTGATCGGAGAGGTCGCCGACTCTAAGATATAGTTTTTTACCCAGTGCGCCGCCCGGATGGTATTTTGCAAAGTCTCTGTCCGTAAAATCACGGCATTCCTGTAAGGCTACTGCCAGCGCATCGCCCATGGCCAGCTGAGCCGTGGTGCTTGAAGTTGGCGCAAGATTGTTGGGGCAGGCTTCTTTTTCGACGGTCGTATTCAGTACATAGTCCGCATTTTTCGCTAGGAATGACCCGGTGTTTCCGACCATTGCAATCAGCACATTTTTGGTCTGTTTCAAAAAGGGGACAAGCACTTTGATTTCAGGAGTGTTGCCACTTTTTGATATCGCAATAATGAGATCATTCTGCTGTATAATGCCCAGGTCGCCATGGATCGCATCTGCGGCATGCATAAAGATCGATGGCGTTCCGGTAGAATTGAGTGTCGCGACAATTTTCTGCGCGATAATAGCGCTTTTTCCTATTCCGGTTACGACAACGCGTCCCCGGAGCTGGAGGATACTGTTGACTATGGTAACAAAATCATCATCAATATATTGGGTCAGAGCAGCTACTGCCTTAGCCTCTTCCTGGATAGCCTGAACAGCTATATTTTTTATTTCGTAGTTGTTTTTCACAAAAAATACTCTTACTTTTATATATTAGAATAGATTGCAAAAATAGATTATTTTTCAGGATTATTTCTTCATTATCTATCTTATTTTTGCCCAAGGCGCAATGGAAATAGAAAAATCACTTTTCGACAATTTACAGGATTTTTTTGGTTTTGATACTTTTAAAGGAGATCAAGAGGCTATAATAACCAGTATTCTTCAGAAGAAAGATACGTTTGTAATCATGCCCACAGGAGGTGGAAAATCAATTTGTTATCAGTTGCCTGCACTCATGAGTGAGGGAACAGCAATTGTCATTTCTCCGCTGATTGCTTTAATGAAAAACCAGGTGGATCAGCTTCGTGCATTCGGTGGCGAAGATAGTATCGCTCATTTTTTGAACTCTTCATTGAATAAGAGCGAAATTACACGTGTTAAGGACGATGTGCTGGCTGGAAAGACCAAGTTGCTCTATGTTGCTCCCGAGTCCCTGGCGAAGCAGGATAATCTGGAGTTTTTGCATCAGATCACAGTGTCTTTTGTAGCGGTGGATGAAGCGCATTGTATTTCAGAATGGGGCCATGATTTTAGACCCGAATACCGTAAGATACGGCAGGTGATCAATGAGGTTGGACAGAATATTCCCATTATCGCATTGACGGCGACGGCCACCCCCAAAGTACAGTCAGACATCCGTAAAAATTTGCAGATGAACGATGCTGTACTGTTTAAATCGTCTTTTAACCGGAGCAATTTATACTATGAGGTGCGTCCGAAAAAGGATGTGGTCAAGGAGATTGTGCGGTTTATTAAATCAAAGACGGGCAAGACGGGGATCGTATATTGCCTGAGCCGCAAAAAAGTAGAAGAAATTAGCGAAGTACTCAACCTAAATGGTATAAAAGCTTTACCTTACCATGCAGGGCTTGACGCCAAAACCAGGGCGGAGACTCAGGACAAATTCCTGATGGAAGATGTGGAAGTGATTGTGGCGACGATTGCTTTCGGTATGGGTATTGATAAACCGGATGTCCGCTATGTCATCCATCACGATATCCCCAAATCCATGGAAGGATATTACCAGGAAACGGGTCGGGCTGGGCGCGACGGGGGTGAAGGGCATTGTCTGGCGTTCTATTCGGAAAAGGACGTGGAAAAGCTCACGAAGTTTATGAAGGACAAGCCTGTAGCCGAACGCGAGATCGGGACACAGATACTAAAAGAAGTCATCGATTATTCCGAATCTGCAGTCTGCCGCCGAAAACAGATTCTTCACTATTTCGGTGAAAATTTTGATGAGCAGGGCTGCAATAATATGTGTGATAACTGCCGTTCGGAGAAAGAGTATTTTGACGCGGAGGAGTCCTTAAAGGATGTTCTGGGCTTTATCAAGGAGCAGGGAGAAAAATTTGATGACCATCATGTCATTAACGTTATGGTCGGTCAGAATAACCAGCCGGTATCTTCATATAAACATGATGAACACCGTTTATTCGGCTCTGGTAAAGATAAAGGCTCGTTATATTGGAAGTCGTTGCTGCGCCAGGCGGTTTTGGACAATTTTATCGAAAAAGATATTGACCACTACGGTCTATTGAAGCTGACAGATATCGGCCGTCGGTACTTGGATAATCCTTATGCGTTGAAGTTTGTGTTAAACCGTCCGATTGACGGAGGAGAGCAGCATAATAGCGAGGAGTCTGGGCCCGGAACGGGAGCGCTGGACTCTACATTATTGGGAATGCTGAAGGATCTGCGCAAGAAAATTGCAAAAAGTAAGTCTTTGCCCCCGTTTGTTATTTTTCAGGATCCTTCTTTGGAGGAAATGTGTATACATTATCCGGTCAGTATCGATGAACTAAAACAGATCCAGGGCGTGGGAAATGGTAAGGCCATCAAATTCGGTGCGCCATTTATCGCTTTGATCAAAGATTACGTCGAGGAAAATGAAATCGACCGGCCTGTGGATCTTGTCATCAAAAGTACAGCGAATAAATCCGCACTGAAAGTTGCGATTATTCAAAATATAGACCGCAAAATCGCGTTGGATGATATCGCTGCGGCCAAGGGAATCACTTATGAAGAAATTCTGAAGGAGATTGAAACCATCGTGAATGCGGGTACGAAAATCAATATCAACTATTTTATTGATGAGATTATTGATGAAGATCGGCAGGATGAAGTTTATGATTATTTTAAGACTGCTGAGACCGACTCAATCAACGATGCACTTAAAGAGCTTGGGGGCGACGACTATACTTATGAAGATCTCCAGCTGATGCGTATCAAATTTTTATCCGAACTGGGCAACTAAATTTTATTGAATATTACTATGATCAACAACTACATTCCTGAAATAAAGAATGGTACCTCGCAGAATTTCTTTTTGATGGCCGGGCCCTGTGCGATTGAAGGAGAAGATATCGCTTTACGGATTGCTGAAAAGATTGTTGCGATTACGGATAAATTAAATATTCCCTATATTTTTAAAGGATCCTACCGCAAAGCTAACCGCTCGCGTTTAGATTCTTTTATGGGAATAGGAGACGAAAAAGCACTCAAAATATTGGAGAAAGTAGGCCGTACTTTTGCTGTGCCAACGGTAACGGATATTCACGAGAGTCATGAGGCCGAAATGGCTGCGGCTTACGTGGATGTGTTGCAGATTCCGGCGTTTTTATGTCGTCAGACAGATCTGTTGGTAGCGGCTGCAAAAACAAATAAAGTCGTGAACGTCAAGAAAGGGCAATTTTTGAGCGCCGGATCAATGAAGTTTGCTGTTGACAAAATTGTGGAATCTGGCAATGATAAGGTACTTTTGACAGACCGGGGCAATACGTTCGGTTACCAGGATCTGATCGTTGATTATCGGGGCATTCCTGAAATGCGTTCGTTTAATGTCCCCACCATTATGGACTGCACCCACTCCCTTCAGCAGCCCAATCAGACTTCCGGTGTGACTGGAGGAAAGCCGGCATTGATCGAAACCATTGCAAAAGCTGCAATTGCTGTCGGAGCCGATGGTCTCTTTATCGAGACACATCCAGATCCGGCGAATGCAAAGTCGGATGGAGCCAATATGCTACATCTCGATCTGTTGGAAGGATTGATGGAGAAACTGGTCCGTATTAGACAAGCAATTTTATAGTATAATAATAAATCGCAATAGAAAGGAGCCAATTTGGCTCCTTTTTTACAAAACCTAAATGAGCTGTATATGTTTTCCAAAATGACTTTTGTGGTCTTGCTTTCGCTGGCGATATCGGTATTGAAAGGCCAGGAAAATTATCGCTGGTTTTCACCACTTGCAGTTAAACAGGTGCAAGGCCGTGTAAACAATCATAAAATATCCGGCTTCCAGCGGCTTCCAGAAGATTTGAAAGAACACGTACGGGGCCCAGTATGGTCATTGGGGCGGAATGCTGCCGGCCTCTATATTGACTTCCAGACCTCGGCCTCAGAGATTGTGGTTAAATATCAAGTTGAAGGCCCGCTCAATATGCCACATATGCCAACGACGGGAGTGAGCGGTTTGGACCTTTATGCCTATGATCCGGTGACCAAAACCTGGAAATGGGCTTACGGTCAGTACAACTTTGCAGATACAGTCACGTATTCCTGGAAAAATATCGGCGCTCATGATAACTTCAAGTACAGGTTATATCTTCCTTTATACAACACAGTTAAATGGCTTGAGATCGGCGTTCCCCATGGCCTGGAGATTCAATATCCTCCGGCCGCTGACAGCAAACCGATCGTAGTGTACGGTACTTCCATCGGGCAAGGGGCATGTGCCAGCCGTCCTGGACTTGCGTGGACAAACCAAGTTGGACGGGCCTTCGACAACGAGGTCATGAATCTTTGTTTTTCGGGTAATGGGCGGCTAGAGCAACCGATTTTAAATCTGATGAATGAAGTCAATGCAGCTTGTTATATCTTGGATTGCATTCCGAACCTGTCGGTTACCACTTCCCGAACGGAGAGGCAGTTGGACTCCTTATTGACGCATGCTGTCACATTTTTGCGAAAGCAGCATCCAAGGACACCCATCATTCTGACACAGCATAGTTCCGGGCATATTCCCGAAGTTTTTAATATGGATAAAAACGAAGAATATCAGCAGAGTAGCCGCGTATTGGTGGCAAGCTTCGAAAAACTGAAGTCATGGGGTGTCGAACAGATTTACCTCATACCGTCTAAAGATCTGAGTTTGGATTTAAATTCGACGGTAGACTATGCACATCCGAACGATCAAGGGATGGAACGCATTGCCCATGGATATATTCACTTGTTAAAGAGTATATTAAAATAGGATAGGGGAAGCTGAACTTCCCCTATGTCCTTTATTTTTTCTTCATTTTCATTTTTGCTTTTTCACCGCCGCCGTAATTGTAGTTTTTTGCATTACTTTCTTTTTTTTGATGGAAAGCACCACCCCGTGACTCGTCGTTTTCAGCTATGGAATTCGTTTTTCTCTTCTTATTATCAGCAGAAGGATTGTAGATGACAAGGTCTTCAGGTAAATCAAGAATATCCATTCGTTTACCGATGACCTGTTCTATTTTTCGGACCATGGGAAGCTCGAGGTCCGTGGAAAAAGTCAGCACCACCGTTTCTGCATTGCTATTATCTTTGACGAGGTACTGCAAGAATTGTTCTTTCTCGTTGGGCAACTCAAACTGGAAAATAAACGGGATATCAGCAAGGTCTACCTCGGGTGAATTTTCCCTGGCGATGATCAGTGCACGGGATGCGTCACTGGCTTTGAAATCCGCTACGCTGTCAAACCCAAAATCATCATAGAAGAGAGGGTTTAATATGGCGATTTCTTCCTCGTTCTGATGAAATAGGCTTTTGGCTAATTTTTGCGCTGTCAATTTTGAATTGACAAAAACCACAACTTTTTGAAACACTTCCTTATCCTCCAGCAGTAGGTTGAGCAAGTTGATCTTTGTCGTAAAATTTGGTACATGGTATAATAGCAGATCCAAGGTGTCTACTGTTTCGTTTTCAAGCTCTTCCACTTCGACCACTGCATAGTTCTCATTCAAATGGTCATCAATCATATCATAAAGCTTTTGATGTTCCACTGTACTAAAAACCAGGTGCTGCACTTTGCCGCAGCTTTCTGCCAGCTCCCGAACAGCGGTCTGCATGCCTTGCTTGATGATTTCTTCGGCATCATCAATAATTAAGGCCTGGATACGATTGAGGTTCAATGCCAGTTTCAGATAAATCGCCCGGGCCCGGTTTGGTGTTGCGACGACGATGTCTTTGCCTTCCACGAGCTCTTCGATCTCATCTTCCATACTTCCGCCGGCACGCAGCCCAATGATACGTAGTTGCTTATTTTTGCTGAGCTGGTAGAATTTTTCAACAATCTCGTCAATGCGCTCTTCGTTGGGTGCCAGGATCAAGAACTTG
This sequence comes from Sphingobacterium thalpophilum, assembly GCF_901482695.1. Taxonomy (NCBI): domain Bacteria; kingdom Pseudomonadati; phylum Bacteroidota; class Sphingobacteriia; order Sphingobacteriales; family Sphingobacteriaceae; genus Sphingobacterium; species Sphingobacterium thalpophilum. The sequence continues at coordinate 5,334,251 of NZ_LR590484.1, read as the reverse complement.
GGGGCCTCATCGTCCGTAAATTTTAATTTAGTCAAGGTCGATAATACGTAAGTTGTGGTCTTGCCAGCCCCTTCAGGTGCTATGGCGATCACATCCTGTCCACCAAGAATCCTGGAAATGCATCTACTCTGAATCTCTTTCGGAGCCAGATAACCGAGTTCGGTCATGGTAGCAGTTAGTCTCTTGCTTAATTTTAGTTTCTCTAACGACACGTATCCTTTTGATTTATGATTTAAAAAACAAAAGTACAAATTTAGTTCCGAGATCTCTCTGTGTATGTACATTTTTGAGGAAGGGCCTATGCAAATAGGTCGACAGTCACGGGATTCTGTCTATAATAGCAGGCGCGTCAGCAGTCCGTTTGAATGCGTCCTGCCGATCAGCCTAACAATGGTTTTGCCTGCTGTCGACCGGGTTACCTGTCCGCGCTCAATGGTGGTCAGCTTTACATCTCATTGGTAAGGCTGTCTACAATTATAGGATAATCATTGCGAATGCAGGTAAATTTATCTAAGTTTGGCAAATCCACCAGCGATAGCAATTGGCTTTATGGGATATCTTTATGCTGTTTTCAGATCGATAGCTGTATGCGTTGTTTCTCTATGCTGCTGTTGCCTACTTTTTGGACAGGAGCAATTGCAGGAGCTAAAAAAATCATATTATAATCTTCCTTTGGGAAGCAAGGAACGCTTTATTCTCACCGGAAAGTATGCGCAGGCCCTGTATTTCAACAATGAAAAAACACTCGCTAGCCAGCTGCTCAATGACAATATTCAATTGGCAAAAAGCTATCCAGATAAACAGTATTATGCTTATCTCAACTGTATTGCTGCGATGAACAGCTTTAATGATCACGCATTTGAAAAGTCGCGTTTTTATCTTGAGCATGCAAAATCTGTATTGCCGTTCATTCATGACAATGGCACGAGGGGATACGTTCACTACTGTGAAGGCTGGATTATGACCCGGCAAAACAAAGAGGATCAGGCAGTCCCTCAATTTCACAAAGCCCTCTCTTTTTTGGAGAAAGCCGTTCCAACTGAAAGCAACATGGCCCGGAAGCTTGCCATCTATAAAGAGCTGACGGCAATCTATGCGAATCAGCGGAATTACGAGTTTCAGGAAAAATATACTGGTCTTTTGCTGGAGACCGCCAAGGCTGGAAATAACGTTGCCAGCTTGTTTGATGCGTATATGCAGGCAGGGTATTTATTTGAGGAGGAATACCGATCCAATAAGAGTGACCGCAATCTGCTAAGGAAAGCCGAGCAGCATTATCTTGATGCCTACAGTCTGGTTCGAAGTAACCGGAAATCGCTGGTCAATCCAACAGATATTGCTTATGTGTCGGTAAATCTTGCCAATCTATACCACGAATTTTTCCCTGAGGATGATAAAAAAGCTTTAACTTTCGCAGAGCAGGCGCTGGATATTGCCGAGGAGGCAGGGCAGAACGTCATTGCAATCCCCGCTTACGGTATTTTGGCGGACGTTGCATTAAAGAATGGCCAAAGAGACAAAGGGAAGAAGTATCTGCAGCAGGCCCTCTTTATATTGGAAGGCGAGCCGCATTATGATCCCCAGCTCGGTTTAAGTCTTTATAGTAGACTAGCCGAAATCAACGTGGAAGAAGGCCGATATGAAGAAGCCTTTAAATATCAGAAAAAGTATATTAATGTCTTTGAAAAGGCATTCAATTCAGATAAACTGGATAAAACCAAGCAGTTAGAAATCAAGCTCGAACGAGAACTGCAAAACCAGAAACTGATGCGCCTTCGTCTGGAGGGAGAAAAGAAGGAGCAACAGATTAAGCTGATGAAAGCGCTGGCCGATAAGCAAAGCCAGCTGGTTGAGAACTTAAAGCTGAATGAACTCAACCGGACGCAACAGCTTAAGGTGGTACAGCTGGAACGTGACAAAAAAGAGCAGGATCTCCAACTGAGCCGGCTGGAAAACGAACAGCGCATGCAGGAGCTGGATGTGTCAAAAAAGGAAATTGCGTTTAAATCACGCATGAATTCTATTTATATCTGGCTGTTTGTTAGTTGTTTAGTTGCTGTTGTTCTACTGTTTTATGCTTACTGGCAACGATCGCGAACGCTCCGACAGAAAGAACACTTGCATGGTCTCGAGATTGAAAAAAACAATCAGCAAAATGAAATCAAGAATTTGACGGCTATGTTAGCTGGTGAGGAAAAGGAACGTACACGTCTTGCCCGCGATCTGCATGATGGGCTGGGCGGGCTGCTGTCGGGTGCAAAGCTCGGCCTTTCGTCATTGAGTGAAGGTCCATCAGAGGCATCATCGGTCAAAGATGGTATTTCGAAAAGCATAGCCCTCCTCGATAATGCGGTGGATGAGCTGCGCCGTCTGGCCCACAATCTTATGCCCGATCTAATTATTAAATATGGCCTGAAAGAGGCCTTGCAAGACTACGCTGCCCGCATGAGCCATGTTAAATGTCAGGTGGAATGTGAATTTCTGCAGTTTGAGTCGAAGCTGACTGCCGAGCAGGAAATATCTTTATATCGGATTATCCAGGAACTGGTCAACAATGCCCTGAAACACGCTCGTGCTTCAAATATCCTCATACAGCTTTCGTCTTATAATGAGCGTCTCCACCTCACCATCGAAGATGATGGCAGGGGCTTTGATACCAACACCGTCGATCTACAGCATTCCGCTGGTATGCACAATGTACGCTCGAGGCTTTCGTTTCTGCATGGCGACATGAAAATAAGATCGGTCGTAGGAGAAGGCACGACAATAGAGATAGAAATACCCATGGTTTAACATGACAACATAACATGATAAAGATAGCAATCACAGATGACCATCCGCTATTGCTGGAGGGCCTAAAAAACATCATCAATGCCCATGAAGACTACGAAGTTGTGGGTATGTATGCCAATGCAGCCGATCTATTTAATCATATAGAGTCTGACCATCCACTGGTCTTATTGTTGGACATCAACCTTCCGGATGCCAATGGAATAGATCTGGTTAAGGGCCTGAAAGAGAACTACAAGGATCTAAAAATTGTGGCATTCAGCGTGCATAATGAGCTGGCCGTGATCAATAGCATTCTCAATGAGGGGGCTGACGCTTATCTGCAGAAAAATGCGCATGGTTATGAGATCATCGCTGCTATAACTCAAGTGCTGCTCGGTAATCGATATATCTGTGAGAAGACGCAGGCAATTTTAAACAAAAAAACAGATACAGGCCTTAAACAGGTGCCCAAGCTGACGCGGCGGGAGAAAGAGATTCTGTCATACGTCGCTAAAGGGTTGACCACAAATCAGATTGCAGATGCATTGTTTATCAGTTCGCATACTGTTGAAAGCCATAGGAAAAATCTAATGGAAAAGTTTCAGACCAAAAGTGTGACTGCCGCGGTAAAATCAGCCATCGAATACGGACTGATCCGTGAATCTTGAGCAGAGGGGTGAATTAGCTGAAATCAGGGAGGAGAAAAGCCCTGGACAATTGATACTTTTGATACAGCGATTGTAACAAAGTATCCATATATGTTTAGTTTAACGCATTTATCTATTGGTAAGCAGTTATTGCCTTTATACATCGGGCTCATATTGTCTGTATGTTGTCCTATAAGTACGCTGAGTGCACAGAGTATAGCGCATCGGATACCTCGGAAAGCATATACGGTGACACTGGTGAATCTTGCTGAGTTTTCTGCACATACCGAGGCCTCTACCTTGAATAACTTGCTTGATAAGCTAGGTTTTTTTGGTCAGTTTGCAGATCGTACAGCTGTTGTGCCGAAGAATTTCTTCGATACAGCGATGGACGCCACAGGGGTTGTTCTGTATTACAGGGTGCATAAAGACAGCCTTGCTTATAGCGAGCTGATCATTCCTGTCAGGGACACGGCGCTTTTTAAAAAACTGTGGAGGATAAAGGGCACCCCTTATCCTGCTATGAACGGATATAGTCGGTTTAAGACGGCAGGTGGACGCCTTTTTGCATGGAATGATAAGGAATTGCGGATCTTAACAGGAGAAGTCGGGCATACCTACTTTTACAATGATTCCGTAGCGGCGAGATACGGTATTGATAACAGCGAGTACGCCATACCTGTGGTGTCAGCCCCGGTAGCCGATATGAATTCTGTATTGAAGGATTCGACAGAAGTAAGCTGGGAAGCGACAGATTTCGGTGAGGCTGCGCAGGGCACGACACATACTGAAGGGTTATCCGATAAGGCGTATGGAACAGTGAGCGACAGTACAAGCTCGTACGCAGATCATACGGACTACGACTCGCTATCTACCGCTTTCGAGCAAAGCAATAGGCGCAATGATTCAATCAAACATGTATTACTGGACAAATGGTTACTCCAGGAGCAGGAGCTTTTGCTGAGCGGCAAGTACGATGGAATGGATGGGCGGCAGCAAAAGGCACTGTTCGACAAGCTGGGCCTGGCCCGGCTGTGGTACTCCAGAGTTAGTGATGTGTATGCCGAACTGCAACCACTTCATTCGCTGACCGACGCCTATTTACATACAAGCCGTTTCTCCGTGGAAGATGAATATCATGATCTCTTTGTTGATGCCCATCTGAAGCAAAATAAGATCAAACTCAGCGCCCGCATAAGCATGAGTCCAGAACTTTCGCAACTGTCGAAGAAGCTATATGCCAGAAAACCGAACCCAAAATTTGCGAAGTATCTGACAACTGAAACCGCGGGCTATTTGAACGTCAACCTCAATACAGCGGCTTATTTAAAAGAAATGCCCACCTTCATTAGTAAAAATCTGAGGCGATACTTTGAGCCGGAGAATGAACTTCTGCCGCTGCTTGCGCTTGGATTTGGAATAGTGGTCGATGAGGAAGCGGTCGCCCGCATTATGCCGGGGGACCATATGGTGATCATGAACGGCATGATCAACCTGAGACTGGACTACATTGACTACGAGTACGATGATGATCTCAATCTCAAGGAAATTAAGAAAACAAAAGCGGAGACGGTGCCCTCATTTGTATGGATGTTTACGTCAGAAGATCAAAGAGTGATCAAGAAAACCCTTGATTTTGCTGTATCTGAGTCCAAGGCGAGTATAACATCAGGTCTTTACCAACTGCCGCGTGGCGGGGGCAGGGATTTTCCCATATATCTGCTCTTTAAAGATAATTTGGTCATGATCAGCAATGACAGTACACAACTCCATAAAATTAAGCATCGAGGTGCTTATACAGCCAAAACCAACAAAACCTTTGTCAGGCTCATGAAAAGTAACAAACTATCCGCGGCTTTTCAGATCCCGCGGCTACCGAAAATGGTTAGAGATCTCCATATCGTGATCGATGACAAGTGGCGCAACACATTGGCAGAATTAAGTAATTATGGTAAATTTACGCTGTATTCCAAGGGTATCGTAAGCGACAGCTTAGTGGGGGAGTTGGAAATTGAACTGCCGAAAACGGTGGAAAACGGGCTTCAGTTTGTGCTCAGTCAGTTACTGGACGGGATAGCAGCAGATACAGCAAACAAAGTTGACAAGCACATCGATGAAAATGAAAATGATTAAAAAAGGAACTATTTGGCTTTTAGGAATTGTTATGCTGTTTGTTATCACCGGATGGGGGATTTATGTCATTCGTCAACAGCAATCCTATAAATCCCTTGTCCACAAAAAGAGCAAAGCACTGCTGACAATTTCCCTCGATGACATTTTATTGAGCCAATTGTTTGATCGATGGCAGACTGCTCCGAAGGCAGGGCAGGACTACGCCAAAAAACTGCGTGAACTGAAGAATAATGGTATTGATATCAAAGCGAATGTATTTTTGTTTTCGCTGGAAGATACCGCCCGAAATTTTTACGCATTTTTTGATCTGAACGATAAAAAGCAGTTTTTGAGTTTTCTGAAAGACGGACTGGCAATTGACTCTATCCAACAGGACATTGCTCCGGGAATAAGCTACGCTTATCAGGAAAGACATAAGATAGCTTTTATGTGGCGTGGCAAGGAGCTCTTGGTAGGGCTGGGTTTCGATCTGGATCAGAAGCGGACCGAAATGTTGCAGCTGATTCAGTCCAAGGATGAGCAGATCTCCATTGAGAACTTTATTAGCCGCCCCAGCACATTGACGCGTAAATCCATGCGCTATAGTGATATGTCGACACAGAACTTTATTGAGTTTGATTTGAAGGGTGGGCGTATGGAGATCTTCGGCGAGTTTACTTCGAAGCACTGGAACTTTCCAAAAACCTATACAGTGCGGAAGCTGGCGGCTAAGGACTATATTGGCAGAGGATGGATCAATTTTCCTGATGGCCGCCTAAAAAGACGAATAAAACATATTCTACGTGATTTGCCCATTTCAGCAGACTCCATTATGGCGCACACAACGGGTGAGTATATGGATATGGAAATACTGAACAGTCGGGTTGTGCAGGTAGATACCATCGTCAGCTATGCCGTCGATGATAATTTTGAGACCGTAGAAGAGAAGACACGCTACGAACATCAAGTACCAGACTTGAGGTTTGGCTTCAGGGGAGACAAAGAGTTGCACAAATATTTGCCGGCCAAACTTTTTTACCAGTGGTTTCAAAAGCAGGAAGGGTCGTTTAACATACTTTCCACTGCGTCAACAGCTGAAGGTCTCCAGACGGGTTATGGGGAGAGTGATGAACTGTTGCATGTGGACATTCAACTCGAAGATTGGCCGGATGCGCTGAAAGTGCCATCGGTTCTCTCGTTAAAGGCTGTCGCAGCCAATATCAACGTAAGTTTAAAAGTAACAGGGCCAGAGCGGCTTGTCCTGCAGGCTTCCATTCAGGATTACTCCAATTAAATCACTGACCACGGTCTCCTGCTTAGTTTTACGTTATATTCCAAAACTTTCTTTACCGAAAAGCGGTTTATTCTACACAAGCATCAGATTGATTATGAATATAAACACGAGAAGCGAAAGCAAGCTAAACACCTATTGGCAGATATTAAAAAATACGGGAGCTGGATTTCTGAATGAGGACTCGATGAAATATAGTGCTTCGTTATCTTACTATACCGTTTTTTCGATAGGTCCAATATTGGTTTTGATTATTGCATTGGCCGGAATATTCTATGGAGAAGATGCCATCGAAGGTAAGGTGTTCACAGAGTTACGTGGTCTGGTCGGCAATGGAGCAGCAAACCAGATCCAGGAAGTAATTCAGAATCTGGAGCTGTCCGGTAAGTCTTCCATGGCGTTGATCATCAGCAGCGTCACCCTGATCCTTGGTGCGACCACGGTCTTTGGGGACATCCAGAATTCGATCAATAAAATCTGGCATGTGCGGGCAAAGCCCAAAAAAGGCTGGTTAAAACTTATTCAGGACAGGCTGTTATCATCTTCGTTGGTCATTGGACTAGGCTTTCTGCTTGTCGTCACGCTGATCATCAATGGAGTGATACTGGCACTGACCAGCCAGTTACAGCGGTATTTTCCAGATATGGCAGTCATGCTGGTGGATGCGGTTAACTTTGCGCTTTCTTTTGGTATTATCTTTTTGCTCTTCAGTGTTATATTCAAGGTGCTTCCTGATGTCAATATACAGTGGCGGACTGTGCGTGCGGGCGCATTGTTTACCTCCATATTGTTTGTTCTGGGCCGCTACCTGATCGGGATTTACCTTGAGCATTCGGCCACACAGGATACATACGGCGCAGCGGGATCCTTTGTATTAATTCTACTCTGGGTATATTACACGGCTGCAATTTTGTATTTCGGTGCGATCTATACAAGAGAATATGCAACGGTCATGGGTATCCCCATTGAGCCCTCGCAATTTGCAGTACACGTAGAGACGCAGGAGATAGAGCGTGATGTAGCCGAGATACCGCCGGCACCCCTCAGTCCCGAGGAAAATACCAGCACTGCCGACAATCGATAGGCTGTTGAACGTGCACTAATAGGTGGTTTACTGGCCCTCTTCTGTATCCTCAACATTCATTTCCCGGTATAACTTCCGGCCGATCATTCCCTTGTCGCCCAAAGCACGTCCTTTGACCAGCCAGGAAGTGCCAAAGAAGAAAAGAGCAATGGCCTCGAAGACCAGTGTGGCACGATCAAAGAGTTTAAACGGAATCAAAACGATACAAAGCAGTATACCATAGCCACAGATCCGGTAAATATTATTTTCGTTAAATACACTGACCGGAATTTCTGTATTTCGTTCTTGACCTATTGTAAACACGTTGATCGAAAGTAGGGCAAAAATAAGAAACAGGACTGCTGCGAAGCCATAATGAAGTCCCTTTAAACCATATGTAATCAAGGTGCACTGTGTGCAGCTATGGCCTATCGGGTCGGTGGGTATAAATGCGATGCCAATCGCCATGCAGCCGGCCAGGTTGGTCAACAGGTTGTCGTTTTTCCAGATGACAGCGTTGCCGTTTCCTTTATAGCAGATAAGGAAAAGTCCCACAGCGCATAAAGTTCCGGTAAATATCTCCCTCAGGTTAGTGAAATAGTAATGGCTGATGGAGGGTTGAATAGCGGTATCGAAAACTCTGAAAAAAGACAGGAAAACCAGAATTATCGGAAGAAAAATACCCAGATAGCCAATAGCCCTGCGCAGCCTTCTGTAGGCAAAAAGGTTATGGTTCTGTATTTTCTTTATTCTCATATGTTACGTTCTATTCATTTTTCAAATAAAGTATTTTTTCGGCACCAGAAAAATCTTCTGGATATGGAATGAGAAGTGCAGGTTACTTTCCGATACAGAATTTTGAAAAAATATTGTCCAGTAAATCGTCTGTCGACACACTGCCCGTGATCTCACCGAGATGATACAATGCCTGTCTGATATCCATGGCCAGAAAGTCCGAAGTGACGGGATTATCAATTCCGAATAATACGCGTTCCAGAGAGTCGGAGGTCTTTTGTAGCGCCTCAACATGCCGGATGTTGGTCACCATAACATCATCGGTATTCAGATTGCCTAGTTGCACCCGGTTGATGAGTTCCTCTTTCAGTTCTTCAACGCCGATCTGTTTTCTCGCCGAAATATAAAGTGGCGCAAGTGCCTCATAGCTTGCTTTTTGTTTTTCAGTGAGCAGATCACATTTGTTGATGATGGTAATAAACGGTATCTGAAGCTCATGGACTTCGGCCAGCTGAGACTGCACGTCTTCGATAGTATCCTGTATGGGGTCGAAAAGATAGATAATCAGCCGCGCCTGCTTCATTTTTTCACGTGTGCGTTCGACGCCTTTAGCTTCGATGATATCCGCGGTCTCACGAATACCGGCAGTATCTATAAAGCGGAAGGTCACGCCGTGGATATTCATTTCATCTTCGATGGTATCACGGGTGGTACCAGCGATATCGGAGACAATTGCTCGTTCCTCATTTAAAAAGGCGTTGAGCAGGGTGGACTTGCCTACATTCGGTTTTCCGGCAATCACTACCGGCACACCATTCTTCAGTACGTTGCCTTGCTCAAAAGACTGGATTAACTTTTGAACGATCACCTGGATCCTGGTAATAAGATTCTTAAGCTGTTCTCTGTTAGCAAACTCGACATCTTCTTCGGAGAAGTCCAGTTCAAGTTCGATCAGTGAGGCGAAATGTATTAAATCCTCCCGAAGAGACTTGAGCTGGCCGGAGAAACCACCACGCATCTGCTGCATGGCTACCTGATGGGACGCTGCCGAATTGGAGGCAATCAAATCTGCAACGGCTTCTGCCTGGGAGAGGTCCATACCACCATTGAGGAATGCCCTAAGCGTAAATTCGCCCGGACGTGCCGCGCGTGCTCCCTTTTTGATCAGCAAACTGATGACGCGCTCAATAATATATTTGGAATTATGTGTGGATATTTCGACCGAGTTTTCCCTTGTATATGAGTTGGGGGCAACAAACAGGGAAACCAACACCTCGTCAATGATTTCATCGCCATCACGTATGGTGCCAAAATGAATGGTATGCGAAGGCTGTGCCGACAGATCTTTGCCCTTGAAAATGTCATTTGTGATCGTAATCGCCTGTTGGCCTGATACCCGGATAACTGCAATGGCGCCATTCGCGCCGGTGGATGTTGCTAATGCGACAATTGTATCTTCAGTGATATAACCTGTATTGGACATGTTGCAAAGATACGTTAAATTGGCCGGAATGGAAGTACAAATCACAGAACGGACAAAATTACGTTCAGTGATTAAACCTTTAGCAAGATCTTGGGGTCATACCTATAGAAACGCTTTTAAAAGCAAAAAAGAAAGAATAACAACGGAGTTCAAATTTAAAATACTGTGGCTATGAAAAAGATGATATACTTTGCATTGGCAATCGGGGGATTAACCCTCGCCGCTCCCAAAGACTCGGCCGCTCAGCATCGCGGGCACGAAAAGGAATGGAAACACGATAAAGAATACCGGAAGTATGAGGAAAAAAGAGACAAGGAATATCGGAAGTATTGGGAGAAACGTGAAAAGGAAGACCGTAAATACCACAAAAAGATAGCTAAGTATTACGAGAAAAGACACCGTCATGGCCCACCTGCATGGGCGAGAGCACATCGCTATGATAGCCGTCACCATGTATATTTCCGTGATTATAAGACATTTTATGATCCCTATCGTAATGGTTATGTCTATTTAAGAAATGGCAGTTGGAATTTTTCGGCCAGTATCCCTTCCTTTATGCTGAATGTCAATCTAGGGGCAGCCAACATCCGTATCGTGAAAGATGTGCCGATTAGCAGACATCCCGAAGATTTTTACAACGATTACCGTTGGGATTAATACATATACTTTATCTTGTTGTTTGAAGAAAAGCCTCAATCTTTTAAGTAAGATGAGGCTTTTTATCTGTTTTACTCTTCTTCGAAAGCTACCCTGTCGACTTTCAGTGATTTTATGCGGGCCAGGGACTCAATGCGAATGCCGGACAGTGCCCTTAGCCGCCGGCCACCCTCCTGAAAAGATTTTTCGATGATGAAACCCATACCCGATAAAGCGGCTCCCGATTGACTGATCAAGTCCATTATGCCAAAAGCGGCATTGCCATTCGCCAGAAAGTCATCGATAAAGAGTACCTTGTCATCTGCTTTAAGAAACTCTTTGCTCACACAGATATCGTATGTTCTGTTTTTTGTAAAAGAATGAACTGCACTGATGTACATGTCGCCCATGGTTTTTGGCTTTGCTTTTTTTACAAATACAACTGGTAGCTCGAGCAGGTAGCCCAGCATGATTGCCGGTGCTATGCCACTAGCTTCTATCGTGATGATCTTGTTGACCGGAAGATCTGCAAAGCGGCGGACAAACTCTACGGCAATAGATTTCATTAAGACCGGATCCATCTGGTGGTTAATAAAGCTGTCGACCTTCAGTATGCCTCCAGCGAGACTCTTGCCATCGTTCAAGATCCTATCCTTTAATAATTTCATATGATTTAATATAAATTGCTACTCTTCTTCCATTTGGTAGATGTGGTTGAACTCCGCCTGATGATGCTCAAGGATTACCTTACGTTTCATTTTCAGAGTCGGCGTGAGTTCGCCGTTTTCAATGGTGAATTCATCTTTTAGGATAACCGGCTTTTTTATCTGTTCCCAATTGCCAAAATGCTGATTTGCCCGACGGACTTCCTGATTGACCTTTTTGACGACCATCGGGCTTTCCAGAAACTCCTGCCTGCTCATAGTCGCAAGTTCCGGCGCATCTTGTTTCGCCCAGTCCAATAGATGTGCATAGTTCGGGACGATAAAGGCTGACGCAAACTTCATCCCGTCACCGATCACCATGGCCTGCTCGATAAATTTGGATTCCACAAGCTTCGTTTCGATCGGCTGCGGAATTACGTATTTACCACCCGATATTTTAAACATTTCCTTTTTGCGGTCGATGATTTTTAGAAATTTTTCGTCTTCCCATTTGCCGATATCGCCCGTGTGGAGCCAGCCGTCCACGATTGTTTTATCGGTTTCCGCCTGATTTTTATAATAGCCCATCATCACATTGGGACCCTTTACCAGTATTTCGCCATCTTCAGCAAGTTTGATTGCCACAAAGCGGACGGGGAGGCCCACGGTGCCCACGCGGATGCCCTTTAGGTAATGGTTTACCGAAATGAGCGGGGATGCCTCCGTCATACCGTAACCTTCATACAACGGGATACCTGCCGCTAAAAATGCACGGGTCAGCTTGTTGTGCAAAGAGGCTGAGCCGGAGGCCACCGTCTGCAGCTTTCCCCCCAGCGCTTCATACCACTTGTTGAGCACAAGCTGTTTGGCCAATTTGAGTTTCATATTGTAGGCGAAACTCCTTTTGGCCGGATTGGGATCATATTCTTCGGCGACAGCGACAGCCCAATCAAATATTTTTCTTTTAAGCCCCGTAAACTCGTGGCCGGTTTTCATGATTTTCTCATAGACCTTTTCAAGAATACGGGGAACGACCGTCATGATATGAGGCTGTACTTCTTTGAGGTTGTCACCGATTTTATCAAATGATTCGGCGATATGGATTGTGAAGCCCAGATACATGTACGTATAGAGCACCATTCGTTCATACGCATGGCAGGGGGGAAGAAAGGTAAGTCCCCGGTCATAGGCCTTACAGGGTGTGATTTCTGCGGCCCCCAGCACATTGGCGAAAATATTACTATGGGAGAGCATTACACCCTTTGGCTTGCCCGTGGTACCCGACGTATAAATCAGGGTGGCCAGATCATCGGGCTGGATCTGGTCGCGCAGCTCCGTTAATTTATCTTCAGGACATCGGCTACCCAGATCAATGAGTTCGTTCCAGCTTCGCAAGGAGTCCTGTTCGGCGATGCAAAATATATATTTTAATGTATAGATTGATTCTGTAAGGTTCATCAGTCTGTCATAAAGCCCCTTGTTGCTGACAATACAGACTCTGATCTCGGCATCGTTGAAAATATATTGGTAATCGGCGTCGGTGATGTTGGGATAGATGGCCACGACCACAGCCCCGATCTGCTGAATGGCAAAATCTATCAGATGCCATTCGATGCTGCTGCCAGCGATGAGGCCGACTTTTTCGTCTGGTTTAACACCTAGTTCGATCAGGCCTTTGGACAGTTTATCCACTTTTTCAAGAAAATCTGCTGTTTTTATATAAATCCACTTGCCGTCCACTTTGTGGGCAAACATGTCAAGGTTAGGGTATTTGCTGACCTGTCGGCGTGCGAGATCAAATAATCTAAGTTTTTCTTCCATTTCAAATGTATATTCTTTTGTCCCATGGGAACCCCTTCCCCTATGAACTTTGTTTTAGCGGAAAAGTTTGCAAACTTAAATAATTGTTTCAATAATAAGGAATGATTTTCCATTTAGCTTCTACGAAGGAATGGATACAGTAGGGTGCTGAGCAGGGACACCGGGAGGATTGGCAAGTCCCATTACATGAAAAAAGCCAGCCTTTATCGACGGCTAGCTTTTCTTCTTTGTTTTTCTTTGATCAACAGTCCGAGTTCACGGCCCGTTGCTCCGGCGACGGAGGTATTTTCCTGTGCTCTTCTGAACAAGTAAGGCATGACTGCTTTTACAGGGCCATAGGGCATGTACTTCGCGACGTTGTAGCCATGAGCAGCCAAATTGAAGCTCAGGTTATCAGACATTCCCAGGAGCTGAGCAAAGTAGATCCGGTCGGTGGATCGGTCGATGCCACGTCTGTCAATTTCTTTGGCCAATAGCATACTGCTGTCCTCGTTGTGTGTACCGGCCATCAAACCGAAATTGTCCAGATGGTCCAAAATAAAAGCTATGGCTTCGTTGTAGTCACGGTCTGACGCTCCTTTGTTGGGTTGGATAGGGTCTGCATACCCTTTCTGGGCGGCACGTGCTCGTTCGATCTCCATATAGGCGCCGCGTACAATTTTGGCACCCATGTGAAAACCTCTAACTTTGGCATATTCAAAATCCGCTTTCAGCGAAGCCAGTTTGTCACTGCGGTACAATTGATAGGTGTTGTATACAATCGGTTTTTCCACATTGTACTTTTCCATCATCTCCCGCGCGATATCATCGATGGCATCCTGTATCCAGGAATGTTCGGCGTCGATCAGTACTTTGACACCAGCATCGTAACAGGCTCTGCAAATGCGGTCAGTACGGTCGAGCATACGCTGATATTCGGCTTGCTCGGCTTCATTCAGCGTCTCTTTTGCGTTGACTTTTTCAAATAGCTCAAAACGTCCGAGTCCCGTAGGCTTAAAGACCGAAAACGGAATATATTTATTTTTGCTGGCAGCCACTACCGTGCGGAGGACCTCGTTGCAGCAAGCATCAAAGGCACTTTCGGTCTCTTCCCCTTCGACAGAATAATCGAGTATTGTGCCGACGCCATTCTCACCCAATTCGTTGATGGCGGCTTCGCAACCCTCAATTGTTTCTCCGCCACAAAAATGCTTGAATATTGTATTGCGGATGATACCCTGGATCGGCAATCCGATATTCAGGGCAAAGTTGGTCATTGATGGACCTACTTTTGTCAGAAAGTTATTCGCAATTATTTTGAATAACCAATACGCTCTTTCCAGATCCTTATCGCTTTTGCTTTTAAAAGCGATCTCTGTATTATCAAAGGACAATGTTCTGGGCTCGGAATTCTCAATCATAATCTTTATTTGCAATAAGGCAAATGTAGCAATTTAGTGTGCATTAAAACGATGATATTTCTTGTATTCCTCCCCGAAACCGTTATTTTTGTGGAATGCAAGAATTTAAAATCGAGGGCGATTATATACAGCTTATACAGTTACTTAAAGCTTTAAATTGGGTGGAGCATGGCGCTATGGCACAGTTGGTTGTGTCGGAGGGATATGTCAAGTACAATGGACAGGTCGATTATCGGAAAAGACTCAAATTGCGGCCGGGAGATGTGGTGGAGTTTGACGGGATGGAAGTAAAATTGGTGTAATATTAAACAATATTGGTAAATAGAAAACTTAAACCTTAAAGAATCATAGAATGGAAGTCATAGAAAGTTTGGGCTATCAGGTATATTTTGATGACACGCTGGCCTCGCTAGAGACGTTTTTAGCTGCACGCAATTATTCCAAAATCATTGTTCTGGTCGATACGAATACGTTGGATAATTGCCTGCCTTTATTTCAGCAGGCCCTGCCCAGTTTATCCAACTATGATGTTATCGAAGTAGATCCCGGGGAAGAAAATAAAAACATCGACTTTTGTATCGGTGTTTGGCAAAATATGCTTGATTTTGGTGCTGATCGACATTCCCTGTTAATTAATCTGGGCGGCGGGGTCGTCACTGATATGGGCGGTTTTGCGGCTTCCACGTTTAAGAGAGGGATGGATTTTATCCAGATCCCAACGACACTACTTTCGCAGGTAGATGCTTCTGTGGGCGGCAAAACGGGCATAGATATGGGCAGTGTCAAGAATATTATCGGTACATTCGCACAGCCTCAGGCCGTGTTTATTTCCAGCCTTTTCCTAAAGACCTTGGATAAGAGACAGCTCATTTCAGGCTTTGCAGAAGTCATCAAACATGGGCTTATTTTCGACCAGGCATATTATAATCAAGTGAAAACACTGGGTATCGATCAGGTTGACAATGCCCTGATCAAGCATTCTGTTTCGATCAAAAATAGGGTCATTCTGGAAGACCCAAAAGAGAAGGGACTCCGCAAGATCCTGAACTTTGGGCATACGATCGGACATGCCATCGAAGGCTATTCCCTGCAGCATGACAAGCGACCGTTGCTGCATGGTGAGGCTATTGCTGTAGGCATGATCTGTGAGGGATTTCTTTCTCATAAGCTGAACGGACTTTCGCTGACGGATCTGGACGATCTGATAGCTACCTTTAGAAGATACTTTAATGACTATAGCTTCAGTTCGTCCATTGATACCACGCTTTTGGAACTTATGCGCAACGATAAAAAGAACCTGTCCAATCAGATCGGCTTCGCACTGCTTGACCGTATTGGCAGCTGCCAGTATGATATATTTGTATCCGAAGAAGATATCATTGAGAGCCTTGATTTCTACCGTGAACTGACTGCAGGATAAAATTTGATATAATAACCATTTATACCATGAACAGATTATTGATTTTACTATTTTTCATTTTGGCAACCGGTTTCGTTGCCAACGCGCAACGGCGTGTTCTGATATTCAGCAAAACAAAGGGATTTAGACACAGCAGCATCGAGAAGGGTGCAGAAGTCCTAAAATTGCTACTGGATAAAGAGAATATTGGGTCTGACCACTCGGAAGATGCCGCATTGTTTACCGACGGAGAGCTGCAAAAATATGGCGCTGTTATCTTTCTGAGCACGACAGGTGACATCCTGGACAGTGCACAACAAGCAGCGTTTGTCCGTTTTATTCAGTCCGGTAAAGGTTTTGTCGGTATCCACGCCGCGACAGATACCGAATTTGACTGGCCTTGGTACAACGGGCTGGTCGGAGCTTATTTTGCATCCCATCCCGCTGTACAGAAAGCGAAAATCGATGTGCTTGATCAAAAGCACCCTGCAACCGCACATCTCGACAAGGTTTGGTGGCACAAAGATGAATGGTACAATTTCAAGGATGTAAAAGACGGTCTGCACGTGCTGATGAATCTGGATGAAAAAAGCTACGAGGGGGGAAAGATGGGCGACCATCATCCGATTTCCTGGTCACATACTTACGATGGAGGGAAGGTGTTTTATACCGGATTGGGGCACACAGCCGAGTCCTATGACGAAGCTGAGTTTAGGCAGCACCTGATTGGCGGTATTTTGTCTGTACTTCCCAAAAAATAAACTTGGGGCCAACGGCCCCCTTGAAAATGTGAAAATGCCCCGATATGGCTGTCCATGTCGGGGCATTTTCACATTCAGGTATCGGCCGAACCTGGATTTCCTCTAATACTTCAACCTGCATTTCGCTCCCAGACTGAACCATCTCCCTGGCATGGGGGCAGCGGCGGCCTCGACATAACTTTTGTCAAAAATGTTCTGGATGTCAGCAAAGATATCGACAGTCGTCCACTGGTAGGATGCCCGAATATCCGCTATGAAGTAGCTTTTATAACTGATGCGTTCATTGAAACGATTGGCCGTTGTCAGCGTCCAGTTGTTATGATTTATTGTAAAATTGAAAATGACCTGATGTCTGAGGCTTTCAATGGCGTATTTTGACAGTGTGCCGTCAGCGACAGTCACCTCAGGATGGAGGTAGTTGTAGCTGACTGTCGTATAATATTTTGTGGCTGCTTCCGGATCGCTGAGTTGGTAGCGGAAGGAGGCGTTCAGACCATTGACGGTATTTTTTCCGATATTGGCCGGCTTCCATGGGACAACTGTTCCTGTTTCTGTGTTTTCCGTTGATTTCTGCCAATCGATGAAATCGGTAATGTTGCGGTGGAAATAGTTGGCCTGCGCCACGATACGGTTTGATAAGTACTTGATTCCCCCTTCGATCTGATAAGCGTTTTCAGATAATAGATCAGGGTTTCCGATATTCGCTGTCTGATTGATGTAAAGATCGGTAAAGGAAGGTACTCTTTGCGCGGAGCCGGCGCTCAGGACCAGCTTCCAATGCTCATTGAGGTCATAGCCCAGATCAAGGCCGGGAAATACCTGCCATCCGAATTTAGAATTGTAATTCACATAGGCGCCCGTGCTGAGCATAAGCTTCTCCATTGCTTCTGTTTTAAACTCCAGGTATCCGCCATAGTTATTCCGGGTGTGGGCGCCAATCGCCGTGCTGTTGATCTTCTCGAAGCGGCTTTCCAGTCCCAGTCCAAATGTTCCATAATGTTGTTCCAATGACATATTGACTTCAGCGCCGAATACATTGCTGTAGTGCTTTGACCTACCTTTTGCTGTCGACCGCCCCAGATACCAATACTCATCTTCATTATAGCGGTTGCTCAGCCTCGGACTGATTGCAAAAGCTGGGCTCAGCTGGTGTTTGGACTGTATGGAGGAGAAAGCTGTTTTGACCTGCTCATAAGCATCGTTGTCGGTCGGGGCAGCATAGTATCCATTTGCGCCAAAACGGTTGTTGATATAGCCGAAATCGGCCTTTACCTGATTAGTGGCGTTTGGCTCGTAGGTTCCGTTGTAATAGAATTTGTCATTGTTTGAAGCGGTATTGTAACGTTGTCCGTTGGTATCCTCATGTCCAAAATATACCCCGTGGCTCATGCGCTCTGTCCGCAGCTCTGCGCCAATCTGCGCACCCTTACCATAGTATTTTCCGGAGCTGGTCTGTTCATTATCCTTGAAAGAAGTACCTCCATATACCTGTGCACTGATCAAGTTAGATTCCGCACGTTTGGTGACGATGTTAATGGCTCCTGTCAGGGCATTGATCCCAAAGATACGGGAAGCCGGTCCCCTGATGATTTCGATGCGCTCTATGGCTTCCAGTGGAACCGGCAGATTCATGTTGTGATGTGCACTCTGTGGATCTGTTATTTTGATTCCGTTCAGCAGGATGGCGGTTTGTTCAAATGATCCCCCGTCAATACTGACGTCGGCCTGCGAACCAAAGGGGCCACGCTGGCGGATATCCACGCCGGGGATATTGGACAACAATTCGTTGATGGACCGGTTTGGCAATCGCTGGATATCTTCCTGCGTTAATATCTGAATATTTTTGCTCTGCTTTGAAAATGGAATCTGAAGCCTGTTCTGGTTGATCATGACCTCATTTAATAAAGTTGTGTCCCTGGTCTGCGCATGTGCAGCGCCGATGGAAAGCACGACAGCAAGTTTTGTTAATGTAATTTTCTTCTTCAACATGATTGTGTTTGTTCAAGTAATATGCGACGCCATGTTATGCACAAGCTGTCAAGTTTCTGTGCAATTGCAGTTACGGCAACGACAGCGTCTTTCATAGAGTTTGACGGGACAAAACTAAGGAGTTGACCAAGAAATAAAATAGTCCGGTATTGATAATGTTGGTAGTCCGGAATTCTTTCCTTTTTATTACATCCATTCTTCCCGCCCGATAGGCTTTTTGCCCCATGTTGTCAGAGTATCCTGCTTGTTGTCTTCCATCATTTTGGGAGCCGCGGAAAGATCTGGCTGACCTGCTTCGATCCATGCTGAGTACCAGTAGGAAGCCACGCGGCTGATGGTCTTTCGCATTCTTCTTTCCACCATTCCGTTCAACGCGCTGTGGTAAGCTGTAGCGTAGGCGTCCGAATAGGTCCATATCAACTGGTTATTACGTTCTATAAAGGAGTTTTTCTGGGTGGATTTAAATTCTCTGTTGAGTGTGGCTTCAATAGTCAGTACCGAGTCGACCAGCAGGTTGCTTTCCCTGATGATATTCCAGGCCTCGCGCAGCGGATCTTCGATATACTGTGCTCTTCCCACCAGGAGATTGTAACGGCCCGCAAACATTTCGGGCAAGCGGCTCTCCCAGAAAGCGTGTATCCCTATCTGTCCCGTTAGCTGACCATTGTAATTTTTGGTTGTGTGCAGCGGTACATGGGCATCAGCGATATAGTGGCCCAGATCCGCCGAATGTTTGATAATCTGCGGATAATGCTTTGATTGAAAGGCCTTCACCAGCTTCAGGTAGGTGAAATTGATCTGCCAGGGAATGATCCCATTTTTTAATAATTCCCGTTCGCGAAATTTTTCTTTAACCTGTGACCAGTGTAGGGGGATGGAGTCGACGGCTCTGTCCGGACGGTAGTCTTCGATGTCTATAAAATGTCTCGGACCTTCGGCGCTGTCCACAAAACAGCGTTTGTCGGGATCGACAGCTTTTTCGGTAATCAGCTCAATGTTGGCTTTATAAAATACCGCCAGTTTTGACGGTAGAGCGAATACTGCATAATGATTGATTTTTTTGTGCGCAAAAAATCCCCAGGAGCATAATGTTGATATGACGACCAGGGATAATCCCCAGTAGAAAGGAGCCTTGATCATAGTAAATTGGTTATTAATTAATTGCTAACTTTAAATATACACAAATTCAAATTAAAAACATATTAACTTAAGCGGATGGCGCTGTTAATTTATGTTTTGTTAACATAACGAAACAATAAAATAACATTGATAGTCGTTTAAATTCATTAATTTGCCGACACAAATACAGTAATTATGAAGATATTGTATGCCGTACAGGGCACTGGCAACGGGCATTTAAGCCGCGCGATGGACATTGTTCCCTGTCTCAGGGCCCATGGTGAGGTAGACGTGCTGGTCAGTGGCATCCAGGCAGACCTGTCTCTGCCTTTTGAGGTGAAATACCGTTTTCACGGACTGAGTTTTATTTTCGGAAAGTCGGGCGGAGTCGATCTCTGGAAAACTTTTATGAGTTCTACGATACGTAAGTTTACCAGTGAGATCAAAAGTTTGCCGATTGAGGAGTATGATCTTGTGCTCAATGATTTCGAACCTATTTCTGCGTGGGCCTGCCATTCGAAGGACCTACAGTGCATCGGGTTGAGCCACCAGATCGGTGCGCTGGATCCAGCGAGCCCAAAACCTGAGGAAAGCGATATGCTGGGCAAGTTTATTATGAAGAACTATGCACCATCTACACATTCCTACGGATTTCATTTTAAACGATACGCCAGAAACATCTATCCACCGGTCATCCGTAATGCAGTCCGTGAACTGGAAGTGACGGACAACGGGCATTACACCGTTTACCTGCCGGCCTACGACGACGCGCACCTGCTTAAGCATCTGATGAAGTTTCCCGATGTGAAGTGGGATGTGTTCAGTAAACACAACTCACGGCCTTTCGAAATGAAGAATGTGACGATAAGACCGATCAATAACCGGTCGTTTATTGAAAGTATGGCATCGTCATCGGGAGTTTTGTGCGGTGCAGGTTTTGAAACACCGGCAGAAGCCTTATATTTGAACAAGAAATTGCTGGTCATCCCGATGAAAAATCAGTATGAGCAGCATCTCAATGCTGCTTCGTTGGAGGAAATGGGGATTCCCGTCATTTCGAGCTTGAAGCAGAAAAATATGCTGGCCATCGAAGCTTGGCTTAACAGCCGCTCGAGGGTAGAAGTTGATTATCCGAATATAACACAGGAAATTATAAATGAAATCGTGCAGAAGCACCGTTAAGTAACACATGAAATACATTGCATTAGCCCTATTATCATTGACTACAGTAGCTGGATTTGCCCAGCAAAAGAAAAAAGTCAGTGCTGTCAGAAAGAAGACAGTCAATACCTCCAGAACAGCAAATACGTTGGTGACTAAGGCCGATACCGTATCCTATGCCTTTGGTATGGACATCGGAAGATCGTTAAAATCCACGGAGATCGACTATCTCAAAGCCGATGTCATTGGCAAAGCGATTGCCGCTGCTTTAAAGAATGAGCAGGCCTTGCTTGAGGAAGGGCAGACGCGGGAAGTTATCCAGCAGGCGATTATGGATATGCGCACTAAGAAAGAGGCGGAGAGCCGGGCAAAGGAAGATAAGTTTTTTGCTGAAAACGCCAAAGTGGCCGGCATGAAAACGACCGCCGAAGGTATACAGTATCTCGTTCTGAAAGATGCCGATGGTGCCAAACCTGCAGCTACTGACGAGGTGACCGTACATTACAGGGGTACACTGCTCGATGGAAAGCAGTTTGACAGCTCCTATGATCGCAACGAACCGCTGAAACTGTCTCTACAACAGGTCATCAAAGGCTGGCAGATCGGTATACCGCTGATGTCCAAAGGCGCAAAATACAAGTTTTACATACCGAGCCGGCTGGCCTACGGAGCGCAGGCCAAGGGCAATGATATCCCTGCTCATAGTACACTGATCTTTGAGGTGGAACTGCTCGATTTTACTGCCAATGGAACAACGTAATTTAGGCAAGAGCTCCATTCAGGTTTCGGCAGTCGGTCTGGGCTGTATGTCGTTGAAGGCTAATCAGCCCAAACAGAGCAAAGATATCCTGCGCCGGGCTTTTGAGAATGGCATTACCTTTTTTGACACTGCCGATCTTTATGACAAGGGGCAGAATGAGACGATCGTGGGAGAGGCCCTACAGCCCTTTCGGAAAGACGTGGTACTGGCTAGCAAGGTGGGCAACGCCTGGCGGGCCGATGGCTCCGGATGGGACTGGACACCGTCAAAAACATACATCATCAAAGCCGTAGAAGGGTCTCTTTCGCGGCTCCGAACCGACTATATTGATCTGTATCAGTTGCACGGCGGGACTATCGACGATCCGGTAGAGGAGATCATTGAGGCCTTCGAGCTATTGCAAATGCAGGGCAAGATCCGGGCGTATGGTCTCTCATCGATACGGCCCAACGTCATCAAAACCTATATCTCCAGGGCGTCGATTGCGAGCGTCATGATGCAATACAGTCTTTTGGACAGAAGGCCAGAGGAAGAGATGGTTGAATTGTTGTCGAAGCACAACGTCAGTATTATAGCCAGGGGATCGTTGGCCAAAGGGATGTTGGTAAACAAACCTGCTGGAGCCTATCTGCAATATAGCTCTGGAGAGGTGGCACATATACTCCGCAATCTGGATCAGGCCATTAAACGGACTGGCAAAACGCGGGCGGCAGCAGCGCTGTCGTACGTGCTCAGCAGTGCGGCGGTGGCTACCGCAGCAGTGGGAGTAAGCACTCCGCTTCAGCTGGATGAACTGATCGAAACCAAGCAACAGATCGCTGCGCTCGATGAGCTGAGCAGGAAGGAGCTGCTCGAAGGTGTCCGGAATATGTATTATACCGAACACCGTTAGGCCGTTAAATTAGCTGTTAAAACAAGCTCAGTATTCTATCCAGATCCTCTGGCGTGTCCACAGCGATGGTCTCATGCGGCGTTATGGCCGTTTGGATGGCATAGCCGTTTTCCAGCCAGCGCAGTTGTTCGAGCGCTTCGGTTTTCTCCAGGTCAGAGACCGGGAGCTGTGTTAATTCGCGTAGCGTCGCGGTGGTATATGCATAAATGCCAATATGTTTGAAATACTGCTGATGTTGCAGCCACGCTGCAGGCGCTATGCCCCTTAAAAACGGAATGGTCTGTCTGCTGAAATAGAGCGCTTCGCCCTTTAAATTCCGTACCACTTTCGGGATATTGACATTGAATAGCTCCTCCTGTGCGGTGATCGCTTTGACCAAGGTGGCGATTTTCGTTTCTGGCGACTCAAAACAGCTGGCCAGGAGATCAATCTGTTCAGGGTTAATAAAGGGTTCGTCCCCCTGGATATTGATCACAACATCATATCCCTGTTCTTTCGCGATTACCTCAGCACAGCGGTCTGTGCCCGATTCATGCGTAGCTGCGGTCATGGCCACATGTCCACCAAAGGAGAGCACCTCCTGCTGTATCCGCAGATCATCGGTGGCGACGACAACTTTATCTATTTTTGCTGACTGCTGCACCTGTTCGTATACCCTACGGATCATGGTCTTACCCTTGATATCCACCAGAGGTTTGCCCGGAAACCTGCTCGAAGCATATCGTGCAGGAATAATACCTAAAAATTTCATTTACGCTAACGTTTTTAATGTCAAAAGCCTGTAAATATGGTAGTTTACAGGCCTTCTGTTCTTTCTGATCTGTTTAATCAAACAGACCGAACAATTCAGCTTCTACTTTTTGGATGATGCTGCCCAGATCTTCGGGGTTTGTTGTAAAATCCAGATTATCCTTATCTAAAATCAGCACTTTACCCTCCTTGTAATTGTTGATCCACTTGTCGTATTTATCATTTAATTTGGATAAATAATCCAGACGGATTGCCGTCTCATAATCGCGGCCTCTTTTTTGGATGTTATTGACCAATGTCGGTACCGATGCCTTTAAGTAGATCAGCAGATCCGGAGGTTTGATGTAGTGGATGATGCTCTGAAAGATATTGCTATAATTTTCGAAGTCCCGCGCGCTCATCAGCCCCATATCGTACAGGTTTTCTGCAAAGATATACGCATCCTCATAGATGGTACGGTCCTGGATCATATCGATACCCGTCTCCTGCAGTTTGACGATATGACGAAAACGGCTGTTTAAAAAGAAAATCTGCAGATTGAATGCCCAGCGTTTCATATCCGAATAAAAGTCTTCGAGATAAGGGTTGTTGTCGACGGCTTCAAATTGCGGTTCGAATTTGAAGTGGCTTGCCAATAATTCGGTCAATGTAGTTTTTCCGGCACCTATATTTCCGACGATAGCTATATGCATATGTTTTAAGCTTAATAAAATCTTTTAATACCAATAATCTCGCGCACTTCTTTCAGTGTTTTTCGTGCAGACTCACCCGCTTTCTCGGCCCCCAGTCTAGCGACTTTGGCGATGTAGGCATCGTCATTGGCGATATCTTCGATGCGCATGCGGACATCATTTGTTGCCAGCACCATATCTTCCGCCAGTTGTTTCTTGAAGTCTCCATAACGGATTTCACATCGATTGTACAGATCGTCAAAGTGCTGTAATGTATCCGGGGCCGAAACGACTTTCATCAGATCAAAAAGATTCTGTATGGCTTCGGGCTTAGCTTGGTTCATTTCTGTCGGTCCCGAATCAGATACTGCGCGCATCACTTTTTTACGGATGACGTCGGCGCTGTCCGAAAGGTATATACAGTCTGCTTCACCATTCGATTTACCCATTTTTCCCTGTCCCGCCAGCCCCGGGATTTTCACGAGCTTATCTGAATAGGAGAATGCAAAAGCCTCTTTGAAATAATCGACATTATACAGGCGGTTAAAGCGGTTGCCAAACGTGCGGGTCATTTCCAGATGTTGTTCCTGATCTTTGCCTACCGGTACTTTGGTCCCATGGTGGATCAGAATATCGCAGGCCATCAATACCGGGTAGGTCAGCAGGCCGGCGTTGACGTTGTCCGGGTTGCTCCGTACTTTATCCTTAAATGCCGTTGCCCGTTCCAGTTCACCCAGATAAGCGTTCATATTCATGTACAGGTAGAGCTCGGCTACTTCGGGGACGTCAGACTGCACGTAAATGGTGGATTTCTCGGGGTCTATGCCCGCCGCGAGATATTCGACGATAACCTGCCGTACAGTTCCTTGTAGACCATGTGGGGTAGGGTGCGTGGTCAAGGAGTGTAAATCTGCAATGAAAAAAAAGCAATTATATTCATTTTGCATTTTCACGAAATTGCTCAATGCACCATAGTAATTTCCTAAATGTAATTTTCCGGTACTTCTGATACCGCTAACAACTGTTTCCATATTCCTGCGAATTTACGCATTAATTTGACAAAGTCGAATTAAAATGCCCATGTAGGGCCGCCTTTTGATCGGCTGCTGTCATTTTTTTAATGTTTTTGCTTCATTCCAGTATACGTCCATTTCTTCGAGGCTCATGTCCTGCAGGCGCTGTTTATTCTCGGCTGCTTTCTGCTCCAGGTACGTGAAGCGTTCGATAAACTTTTTATTTGTACGTTCCAGCGCATTTTCGGGGTTGATGCCGATATGCCGTGCATAGTTGATCAAGGAGAACAGCAGATCTCCAAATTCAGCTTCGGCACGGCTATGGTCTACCGTATCTGTCGATTCAATATTAAATTCGGCTTTGAATTCGGCCAGTTCCTCTTCCACTTTTTCCCATACCTGTTTTTTGTCCTCCCAGTCAAATCCGACCCCTCGGACTTTGTCCTGAATGCGGTAAGCCTTGACTAGAGCCGGCAGCCCTTTTGGTACACCCGAAAGTACTGAAGCGTTGCCCTCTTTAAGTTTGATCGTCTCCCAGTTGGATTTGACCTGTTCTTCGGTGTCCGCGTTGACGTCTCCATAAATATGCGGATGGCGGCCGATCAGTTTGTCACAGATGGCGTTGAGCACATCCACGATCGAGAACCTGTTTTCTTCCTCAGCGATACGCGCATAAAACACCAGGTGCATCAGCACGTCGCCGAGTTCCTTCTTGATTTCCGGATAGTCCTGATCCAGGATCGCGTCAGTCAGTTCGTACATTTCTTCCATCGTAAGATGGCGCAGCGATTCCATCGTCTGTTTCTTATCCCAGGGGCATTCCAGTCTTAAGGTGTAGAGTACATCGAGCAAACGTTGGAATGCCAGCTGTGGGGTATGCTGATAAGCCGGAGCTATGAGATTTGCCATGTCAGATTGCGTTTTCTTTTCACAAAAATAGAAATATGATTCCGAATAAACTATTTGGAATTGTCGAAAACAAAAGCCGCGGGCTAATCGTTTTATAATAAAAATAGATTTACAACAGATTAAGACAATCAGCTATGGAAAGAATGCATGGATACTCTTCGGCCAGTGTTGCGCTGGAAAAATTAAGTGGTATGGGGTATACGATAGATTATAATGTTGAATTTGATGAACTCCTGGCGCACGCCGATGAATATAAGATTGATTACCTATACCGTTATGAAGGGGCGTCAGATCCGGGGGATGAATCTACTGTATATGGTATAAGCCGTAACTCCGGTGAAAAAGGTGTTTTTGTAGCCGGTAACCTATCACTGATTGAAGGGAAAAAGCGTGACATCCTGCTGCAGCTGGAGCTTAAAGAAAGAGAACACTAACAGATAAGAAGAGCCCACGGGCAGATAATTTTATCACAATGGACTACAAAATGAGAGAAACAGCGCGGCTGGCGGAGCTCAAAGCCTGGGCGTTGGGCCGGGATGGAAAGCCTGCCGGCGGAACCTATTCGGAGCCTGCGACCGACCGTTTTTTACAGGTATACCGTAATGAGGCGCTAAATCTGATGAAAGCAGGATCCTATAATGAGGGCGCCGGACTGTTTGAAGCCTATGTGGAGCTCCATTATCCACAAGATCTGGAAAAGCTCGTCGGCAAACTGGAGCGTAGTTACGAAAGTCTGGAACGATTTAACGCTGATCTGCTCGAAGAAGGTTTCTATAACCTGGTCCTGAGCGATATTCCATTGCATATGGAGGGAGCTGTCATCGTGCTGCTGCGGGCCAAAGAAGCTGAGTTTCCGGCTATATACAATAATGATCAGGATGCTGACATGCGCAGTTCACCACATTGGCTGCTCGAGCAGGCGTACAGCCATATATGGGTCGACATGCATCAGACCGCCTTAAACAACCAGCACTATCCGCACCGAATGTTGTAAGTTTTGGCAAAATTTTTGTTGTTTCTCATTCGTGTACGAGTGGGTATATTCTTTCTGAGGAACGCTCTCGGCCGTTTCTGAAATACTAACCATGAACTAAATTATGAATTAACTATGATCTTATATATCAGTATTTTTGTGGTCATTGTCGCTGCCTGTGTACTTCTTTCTGTCGTTATGATGAAAAAGCAAAAGGATACAGCCAAGAAGTATGAAGGGGAAGCCGGTCTGTCCATGGCCGTAGCCGTTAAAGATGATTTGCTGCAGCATGAATTCAGTGAACTGAGCAAACAGATGAACGGGGCTCCGATTGACGCGTTTACACAATGCGCCTATATTGCCACTGTCGGAGACAAGATTGCTTCGGCCGCCGCGACAGCGGCTAAGACAGCGGCATGGGCTGCTGTAGGTGTAAAGGCAAAGTATCAGGAACGCGACAATACCTCCTATCTGATTCTCAGTAACCAGGAACTGCACTATATCTTTTTTGATGAGGGCGAAGCCCGGGATCACCTCGTCTTTGACCATGAGACCCTGCTGGATGCCCGTCCCGCGCAGATCAGTAGCTCTGAAAAGGTCACGCGTATGGGCTCCATTATGGGGTTGAAGCCTAAAAAAATGCATCTTGATGTGAACGGTAATGGACTGGATCTCATCTATTATGGCACCGTGCAGCGCATGCCTGCCGGCCTGATCTCACCAGGGTCCGGCATGTTCGAAGCGCAGGCCCGGTTCCAGTTGATGGGCCGTTTTTTCCTGGACAGACTGTATCAAAAATAGCCACAGCTGCAGGATTGATCGGCAGAATTCTACACGGCGCGGGCGGAGGAGAAGAGATTGTCATCTGAGTTTCGTTTTACAACGATCGCGGGGCAATTTCTGCCGGCTTCTGCGTTGATTTTCGTAAATTGTATAGGTAATAAAAATTATAAGATATGAATGCATTAGCAGATAAAGTAGCGTTGGTTACCGGCGCAGGTTCAGGCATTGGGCTTGCTGTTGCGCTGGCTTATAGTAGAGAAGGAGCGAAGGTGGTGGTTTCAGACATCAACGAGGCAGCAGGAGCTGCAGCGGTAAAACAGATTGAAGATCAGGGCGGGGCAGCTGTGTTTTTTAAAGCCGATAGTTCATCTGCGGCAGACAATAAAGCACTGGTAGATTTTGCGGTAGCCACCTACGGGCGTCTAGATATAGCATGCAATAATGCCGGAATAGGCGGTGAGGCCGCTCTGACGGGAGATTACAGTCTGGACGGGTGGAAAAAGGTAATTGACATTAATTTTAATGGCGTCTTTTATGGCTGTAAATATCAGCTTGAGGCCATGGAAAAAAACGGTGGAGGCGTCATCGTCAATATGGCATCTATCCACGGGACAGTCGCCGCTCCGCTGTCGAGTGCCTATACCGCTGCGAAGCACGCTGTTGTCGGGCTGACGAAAAATATAGGCGCCGAGTATGGTCAAAAAAATATCCGCTGCAATGCGGTCGGACCAGGCTATATCGATACACCATTGTTAGCCCAGCTAGACCAAGAACATATAGACACCCTGGTCAGCAAACATCCGATTGGCCGGCTGGGGAAAGCCGAAGAAGTGGCCGAACTGGTCATTTTCTTAAGTTCGGACAAGTCGTCTTTTATGACCGGGGGATACTATCTGGTGGACGGCGGCTATACGGCTGTATGATATTATGCGTCGTCCATGCCCTTTCCATCGAGGATCTGCTGATAATATTTTTCGATTCGTGATTCGCGGGTTTTTGCCTGCTTTGCCTGACTGAAATAAAAGAGATACGCCTTCTGCCGTCCCGGAGTCAGCGCTTGGAAGCTATCTTTGAATGCGATATCCTCGTTAAATGCCCTTTGTAGCTCTTCAGGTACGGGGTAGTCTTCGGTTTTCCGCATGCTGACCTTCTGTCCTGATTTTTCGACGTCGATAGCTTCGCGGATATAATCTGAGATACTGCTTCTGAGCGCCTCGATATCCGCAGCGTTGGTAAATCTGAGCTGTCTTGCGGCCTGAACATTCTCCGTCTGCTGGATTAAGATCTGCTGGGGATCTTTCAGCAGAGCCCCCTTATGGAAGAGCAGCGCGCAATATTCCTTGAATCCATGAATGAGGACGATATTTTTGCCTTCATAGGTATAGCAGGGGTGCATCCATTTATACTCTTCTCTGAGCAAGGGGTTTTGCAGGACGATTTCCCGTAACAAATTGAATTCTTCATTCCATCTGCTGGAATTTTCAAAGAAATGGGCAGCTTCTACATTCATTTTACCTGAGTTTGTTTAATTAAATTGGTGAGCATGTCCTGCAGTCTGTTGTGAGCCATATTGATACCCTGAGCAAAAGGCATCATCAGCAGCTGGTCGCGGTGGTCGGCAGATTTGAAAACGATCTGCATGACCAGTCTGCTGCGCTGATCCCCGATTTTTTCAAATGTCAGGAATTCCAGCTGCACCGGAAGCGGTGAGTTTTCCATTTCGAATGTGCGCGTGATGTGTTCGTTGCGGACGATTTCGTGTATGGTGCCATTCGCTCTGAATACAGCCTTATTGTCGCGCATTGTTTCAAAAACATAAGAACCATGTTTGTGGTTTTCCCATTTCAGTACCTTTGTTCCCATCCATTGTTCAAACAGGGGCGCCTCATCGTAAGCTCTGAAGAGCAATTGCACTGGCAGATCAAACTCACGCGTGATGACGATTTCCTGTTTGCCTTCCTCGGCTTGTATTGTTGTTTTCTGTTCCATTTTAACTGTCCTTATAGTTCTTCATCAGGGTTTCGAGGGCATTGAAGCGGTCGTCCCACATCCTGCGGAACGGTTCGATGAAATCCGCTATTTCCTTCATTTTCGCCGGGTTGAGCTGGTAGTGGATCTCACGGCCGTTCTGCCTCGCCTGCAGGAGCTCGCACTCGGAGAGAATCTGAAGATGCTTGGAAACTGTCGGTCTGGCCGTATCGAAATTGGCTGCTATGGCGCCTGCAGTCATGGATTGCGAAGCCAGCAGCAGCAGTATGGCCCTTCTGGTTGGATCAGCGATTGCCTGAAAAACATCCCGTCTCAAATTCATAGTGAAATCATTTGACTCAAATATATGTGTCGTTATTTAGCTACGCAAATTTTATTGAAAAAAGCGCGTGATCCAGCTCATGGTCGCCTGTTGTGAAGCGGGTGTGGTTTGCTCGCCGTAGTTAGGACGAAGCCTGATCTCGTCGAATCCGGTTTGGCGAGATGCCGCAATGTTTTTTGAAGGCTACAGAAAAAGAAGACGGCGACGAATAGCCGGTACGAAACGCAATTTCCTTAATGGACAGGTTCGTTGTTTTTAATAGCGAGAGTGCTTCCTGAATATGTACCTTGGTGGCAAACTGAAAGAGTCCCATACCGAAGCTGGCTTTAAAACCTTTTTTCAGTTTATATTCATTAATTCCAAACAATGCGGACAGTTGTTCGATGGTGTAGAACTGAGATGTGTTATTGACGATAAATTCCTGAACATCATGGTAGATACCGATCGGTGTTTCCTTGAAGGTACATGTCGGCGCATCAGTATTTCCATGCAGGTCGATCCATTCAAACAAAAGCTGCAGTAGATTGAGTATTCTGCTTTTCATAAAGTACAGCCGCTGTAATCCTTTCTTGTCACAAGCTTTCATTTCTTTGAGTATGAGTTGCATCTGTGGACTGATGGGAATGCCTTGTTCGGCCAGCCGGACAAAAGCGTTGCTGTCTACCGCGCTGATGAAAGAATCCAGTGCAGGGATCTGTGCTGCGAACTCATGAAAATAGTCTGATTCAACATATATGTCAAGGTTGCGATAAACTACGCCCTTTTTAAAATAAATATCGACCTCTGATCCACAAGGTGTGAAATAGATGTAGTTGTGCTGCGGCCGGTAAATGTTCTGTTGCCCATTGATGCGATCTATAAGCAGTTCGTCATTGAGGAAAAATGCAATCTGTATATAGTTTTTCGTTGCAGTTTGGTAGGACAGCGTGATATCGCTGGCATACGTATACACATAGTCTCTGACAATAAATTCGGGGCTATCAAAGATGTAGGTTGTTGAAAATTCTCCCAGTGCCGTGTTTAAATGGCTGACTGTGCCGTCCTGCTCATCACGCTCATAAAATTCCATCAGTTGACCTGTCAGTTCCTGCTGTGTGTTCGCTCCCATATTCTAATGTTTTTCTCCCGAATTCGAAATTCGAATAAGCAAATGTCCTCTACTTTTGCGGTGTAAATTTAATTGTATTAATTCTAAATAAGTCATGTTTAAGAAAAGTATTCTCTGGAGCATATTGATTTTACCGGTAGCCACCATAGCACAGCAAACAGGTACAGCAAGGGAAAAAAGCGGCAAGAGCAGTTCTGCCGCTGATTCAGTCAAGATAGATACCACGAAAACCTATACATTGTCTACAGCCAATGTCGTTGCCAATAAGACGACGATTCCATCTTCCACATTGCGGTTGGGGGAAAACCTGCTGGTGACTCCGCAAAATATTCAGGTGATTGATCAGCGTCTGCTGAATGACCAGATGATACTGACTACGGCCGAGGGGCTGTCACGTAATGTCAGCGGTGTGCGTACGATCACCCATCAAGAAGAGGGGAGCGTTGGCATTGCCGTGCGTGGATTTCAGGCCTCCAACCTGCGAAATGGCATGGATGTCAGCGGGAGTTTTGGTCCGCTGCGGGAGGACATGGCTTTTGTGGAGCGTGTGGAGTTTGTCAAAGGTCCGGCAGGTTTTATGATGGGCAATACCCAGCCCGGTGGTTTTTATAATATTGTCACCAAAAAGCCTACGGGCATCAACCGAAGGACAGCGCAGATGACGCTGGGCAGTTACAGTCTGCTGCGGGCGGCTGTTGATATCGATCAGCAGCTGAGCAGTGACGGTAAGTTTCTCGGAAGATTCAACCTGATGGGCACCAAAAAGGGCAATTTCCAACAGTATGTCAATCATGAGCAGTATGTGATTAATCCTTCTTTTAAATATAATGCCAGTGAGCATACCAATGTGATTTTTGAGTATATTCTTTCTGAAAACAATTTTGAAGGTGGGTTCGCCAAATATGCCTATGGTATTGATGGCTTTAAGGAAGTGAAGAAAAACTTTTCATTCAGTGATCCGATTATGGATCCAACGAAGTCACGGGAGCATAACGTCTATGGGACCATCAACCACAATTTTGATGACGACTGGCTTTTGACGGCGCAGTTTGGCTATGTACGCTCGGAAATGGAAGGCGCATCTATCTATGCCAATTACAATAGTATTGTGCTGGCCGACGGATCCGAAGGATTGAAAAAAGGGGATGTGACCCGTAACGTCAGCATCAACGATGCACTCAACACTTCTACTGTAGGGCAGGTATTTACGCGGGGAAGGTTTAGCACGGGTGCTGTCAGCCATCACATTCTGGCTGGACTGGATATGGGCAAGAAATTTTACGTTGCAGATTGGAGCGTAGCCGGCAGTATAGTGGATAAGAGCAGGAGGTTACCCGTCAATGCCGCAGGCGAAGTGATTTTTAATATCTATAATCCTGTTTACGGAAATCTGACCAAGGATATGCTGCCTACTTATGACCGTATCCGGCCACTGCGTGAACGCGGAGCAAGTTCGCTGTCTGACTATTCGTACAGTTCGGTGCATGTACAGGATGAGGTTCGCCTGCTGCAGGATAAACTGCGTATTGCTGCAGGGCTCCGTTATACAGCGACGAAAAAAGTATCTGCTGCCAACAGTGGCAACGAGGTGAAAAACGAGGCCTTTACACCCCGCTTCAGCATTACCGGACTGCTTACACCTACACTGACGGTTTACGCGCTGTATGACGAGACCTTTCAGGAGCAGACCGGCCTGCTTGTGGACGGCGGCAGTCCGGATCCGTCGTACGGACGCAACAAGGAGATCGGTTTCAAGAAGACCTGGCTACAAAATAAACTTATGACCAATATAACGGCCTACCATCTGACAAAGACCAATATGCTTACTGCGGCGGGAGTAGACAATCCCGGCCGGTCCGAGCAGACGGGAGAGGCTACATCCAAAGGGATAGAACTCGACGTCAATGGTGCGGTCGGCAAA
Source organism: Sphingobacterium thalpophilum (assembly GCF_901482695.1). Taxonomy (NCBI): domain Bacteria; kingdom Pseudomonadati; phylum Bacteroidota; class Sphingobacteriia; order Sphingobacteriales; family Sphingobacteriaceae; genus Sphingobacterium; species Sphingobacterium thalpophilum. Next base: position 5,301,127 of record NZ_LR590484.1, on the reverse strand, counting down.
AACTGGAATGTCGTATTCAACTATGCCTTTACCGATGCCAAAGTAACCAAGGATAATGACCCCCAAAAGATCGGCGGCATGCTGTACGGCACAGCAAAGCATATCAGCAATGGCTGGATTAAGTACACAATTGCCGATGGCAATCTCGAAGGACTGGGGTTTTCTGCCGGCTATGAATATCAGGCCAAACGCGCGACCTGGCCTGTGGTGCAGGACCACAAATACCTGCCAGATGATCTATTTTCGATAGACCTTGGAGCCTCTTATCAGAAGAACAACTATCATATTGCGCTGCTGGTCAACAACGTGACCAACCGATACAATTATGTCGGGTTCTATCCCGGTGCATGGCGCTATACCCATTATGGATGGCGGGTTGTCAACCCACAGGGATTTAGGCTCAATCTCGCTTATAAGTTTTAGAAAGCACCCGCATCAGCAATTAAATGTAATGGCCCGGCGATCTGCATACGCTGGGCCATTGTATTTCTATTTGGATCCCCAGGATACGCCATGCCGGTACAAGCGATAATAGAAGGAGATACATCGCTTTTTAATCCAGTGCCTGCGAATTGTAAAAAGTCGGGATTTGAACCCATTAAGTCGCTATATTTGGTGAGCTAATATCATTTTGTACTCAAATGAACACGGCGCCTTCTTCTTGCCAGGGGACGCAGCTGGAAAAATGATAAAAATTATATCATAAGATATATGAAAGAGACGGTTATAAAATTTGACAAAAAGAAGCGGATTAAGAACTTGTTGGTTGGCTTTATCTTCACAATAGCCGCATTGTGTTTTTCCTATTACATTTTCTTTATCGCGGACAAAATAAGACTATACCACGGTCTTATGACGGCGATGCTAGGGGCGCTAGGGATCTATGTTGTGGTGAAGGCAGCGAAGGAACTGGGTAATGGCGACAGCATCGGACTGATATTGAATGCCGAAGGCATCACTTACAAGGCGACCCCCTTGGGTAAACAGGTTGGCCTGTTGCGGTGGAGTTCAATCGAATCTTTAAGGACCGAAAAGAGACACGGAATACATTTTGTTTTTTTGAAATTGAGGGACGCCAGTCGTGATATTCCGGCACTTGGTCCCGCCCTATACCGAAATGTCGAGACAAACGGCATACCCGTGTCAGCAGATCAGCTCGCCATCGGATTTGAGGAACTTGCACAGCTGATTGCACAGTATCACCAGCGTTATCGGTATTAACAATTATGTACGTTTAATTACCGCCTTCCGGTATGGTTGTAGAAAGCGCCCTTGTAATCCAAAACAAGTTTTGGAACGCTGTGTTTTGATCATGCATAATGTTTTAAACTCTAAATTTGGTTGCAGTAAATTGATATACAAGCTTTCCCAAAAACTTAATTCATGTCATTTTTACAATTTATTTTGAGAACACTTTGATTGTGTCTATCTTTATGAAGAAAAACGATCTAGTGTATTAATGACGTTTTTAAATAGTATATAAGCCGTACATTATTTAGCGCCAGATAGAACCTATTTCATTTGTTATCCAGTACCAATACATAAATTTTTTACATGGTTACTTTAAAGAAATTTATGAAGGTACGGATATCAGATTTGCTGCTCAGCGAGAAGGGCAAACAGAAAACTGATGTTTATCCCGTTTCTAGATTTAAGTCAAAATAGAAAGTATCCTGGAATGGTCAATACAGAAGATGGTTTTCAGGAGATAAGATTAGGGAAATTGGATTTCCTCTTTTTCTTCAAAGAATCAACTCTTATTTAAATAATTAATATGAAACATTTGATTGTTATAGCTGTTGTAGTTACTTCTATTTTTTTTGTATTTAATCTATCGGCGCAAGAATTTAGTGTGAAAGTGACTAAAGAGAGAGTACAACAAGATTTCGACGGACATGGACTTAAGGTCGTATTAAATAAAGATTATAAGTCGGACACAATTTATCCTCGTGATTACGATAAAGCATATTCTTTTGCCTTTAGGTTGGACAAACATGAAAAACTTAAGCTGTTAGAGGAGATGATGGTTTATTTTGTTGATTATTCTTTATGTGGTTATAGAGTGAAAATGTATTCACCCTTTGCAAGAATTTTTGGGGTGCAAAAAATTACAAATCGAAAATATTCAATTGCTATAGAGGCTATGTATTTAATTAACTTAATGTTCTATGGTGAATACACGCGTTACTTATCAAATTTTCAGGTTTTAATTAATAAATGTGACAACGAAGAGATAGCGTATAATGACTCGCTCAATATTACTAAAATGACTAATCTTTATAAGAGCTGGTATAGCAATGTTAAGAACAATATCGAGGTAACAAATTTCTCTTTGTTAGACCTTTTGGATCTGTATAAAGGTCCTATTTGTTGGGTTGATATGGAAAATATGCCACCTGTTAAAGAAATAGCATCTGTATTAATCAATCAGGAGAATCTTATAGAGAAAAATAAGCGAGATAAACAAGACAAAAATATATTTAAAGCAAATAGGCCAAAAGGAAATCTGCCTAAGATAAAACCCAAATTTAAAGTAAGAGAATAATATTATTCTTTGGTAAAAAGACCATGTTGGACTTTCAATAATTATATCTATAGCTATAAATACGACGGCCGGCGCCGCCTGGTGGAGAAGAAGATCCCAGGCAAAGGCTGGGAATATCTGGTGTACAACAGGAATGACCAGGTTGTGCTCACGCAGGACGCCGAACAGCGTGCGCGCAAAGAATGGACCTACACCCGCTACGATGCCTTTGGGCGTATCACTTCCAGTGGTCTGTACACCAACACGGCCAAGGTGAGCCGTGCCGATGTGAGCGGACTGGTGGATGCCTCGACGGGTCCGCTGTGGGAGACGCGCTCGGGAGCGGACTATCCTTCCCCTGCGACGACATTTCCACTGGCGGGTACGGGTATCACGATAAAGCCTTTAGTTGTCAACTACTACGATGACTATTCCTTTACTGGAGCTGCGGATCTTCCCGACAGCGGGATCAGCAGGAGCCAGATGATCAGGTCATTGCAGACGGGAAGCAGGGTGTACCGCACAGACGGAACGCAGCCGCTGCTGACGGTGATGTACTATGACGACTATGGCAGGGTGATCCAGACCGCCTCGAAGAACCATCTGGAAGGGAAGGACTATGTGACTAATACGTATCTGTTCAGCGGCGAACTGAAGACGAGCACGCGTGTACATACGCCGAAGACCGGAACAGCGACGACAATTGTGACCAGCAACGAGTATGACCATGTGGGCAGGCTGGTGTCGGCAAAAGAGCGTATCGGCTCGCAAGCAGAGGTTACGCTGGCATCCAACAGCTACAATGAGATCGGTCAGCTGAAGACCCGTTATATGGGCAAGGCTGGAACAGAACCTGGCTATGTGGATACGACGAGCTATACCTACAATGAGCGTGGCTGGCTCACCGGGAGTATCTCCCCGCGGTTCAGCCAGCAGCTGAAGTATCAGGATGGACCCACGCCGCAGTGGAACGGGAACATCAGCCAGCAGCTGTGGAACGAGAACAGCAGGCTGGATGCCACGGCCCAGAGCTTTACGTATGTCTATGATAAACTGAACCGTCTGAGGAGTGGTACGAACGGGCTGACCGGGACAGCCGAAATGGCCGAGGTAATCAGCTACGATGATCTAGGTATGGGCAATATCAAGACCCTGAAACGGGATGCACAGGCAGTGACGACGTATACCTATGACGGCAATAAGCTGACGGGCCTGTCGGGAGGACTGAAGGGGTCATATACCTATGATGCGAACGGTAATGCGAAGACGGACCGTCTGGGGATGGCCTTTACGTACAATCACCTGAACCTTCCTCAGACAGCAAAGAAAACCGGTACGGATGTGTCATTCCTGTATGACGCTACCGGAACCAAGCTTCAAAAAGTTTCCAAAATCGGAACTACCACCCCGATCATTACGAAAAGAGACTATGTGGACGGTATTGAATATAATAGCGGCACGATCGATATCATCCACAATGCGGTGGGTTATGCGATGTGGAACGGCACTAATTATGTGTACCACTATAATCTGAAGGACCATCTGGGCAGTGTCCGGGCGACGCTGAAACGGCGAACGAATAGTACCTCGGTAGTCGATGTAGTGCAACCGGATAACTATTATCCATTTGGCAAGCGCAGGGTTGTACTGGGCGGAAATAATAGGTATCTTTATAATGGGAAGGAGATCCAGGGCGAGCTTGGAGAGACCTACGATTACGGCGCGAGGTTCTACGATGCGGAGATAGGACGTTGGAATGTGGTGGATCCAATGGCGGAGGATTATGCTCATTGGTCTCCGTATAATTATGCAATGAATAGTCCATTGGTTTATATTGATCCTGATGGAATGTCGTCAGAAGGATTCTATACAAGATATGTGCGTCCAGATGGTAGTACAATTGTGAATACCAATGACGGGCGAAATGATGTCGTAATTGTTCCAACTAATAGGATGGCAGACTTTATGCACAATCTCAATGAAACTGAGAAATCACCGCAATATAGCATACATTCGATCGGATGGAATAACTATTGGAGGGGTGAGTTTGGCATTTCTATAAGTGAAAATACACTAAATTATGCTGGCCATTATTTGTTAGGGACAGAAGAATCTAGGGCTGCTCAAGTTAAATATTTTGTGACAGGAAAGAGTGGAGATTATAGAGACTTTGTACGTACGAGGATTTTCGCAAGTTGGAGTGGTCCAGTACATGTAACGTTCAATATAGTGACAGGAGCCCAACTATATAGCGGCTTAGTAGCTGTTCCTGGCTTAAGAGCTGCCTATGAAGCAGAAGTTAAAGCTTTAAGTAATTTGGCCAATGAGATGAGACTTGCCGGTAAATCGAATGAAGAAATTGCTAGGACCGTTAGCCGTATGAGAAGAGAGATAGGTGTGAAGTATAAAGAATTAACTCCAGCTCAGCTAAGAAACGAAATCTATGAAAGAAACACCAAAAAATATGGCGATCCGTTAGGGCCATCTATAGACTATTTGAGACAACAAGGTAAATCTTGGGATGATATTATTAATTCTGCGAGTAGGTTTTGGGGAAAAGATATGAATTTTAGGAAATGAAATTATTAAGAAATTTTGATATATATAATTTATTTTTCGATCTAGAATCGAGAAAAGAATTTGAAATTTTAGATATGACGATAGGTATTACTGGATGGTACAAATTATTGGATAGTGGTATGTCCGCTTTGTATGTTCAGGAATTTGAACTTTACTTTTTATTCCGTGAAAAGAGCTTTTTAATTAAGGAAGAACATCGAGTTGGTTTACGTAAAATATCAGAAAATAGTGTTGAATTTTCGATTACTGAAAACCAAAAAACTCTTGTCAGTTTTATATATTCTGCGTTAGAATCTGAAAGTTCACCTACTCCTTTCGAATATTTAGACGATCTGGAATCAGATTGGGGAGTGTTTATTCAGGAAATCATTAATAATCCCGTAAGAAAACAAAATTTTATCTTAAATCTGATGGGTTAATTTTACGCAATCACAGTAAATGATCATGTCGGCAGGTTGGTTGAGACCAAAAAACAGCTTAATAATCTTACGGAAGTGTCGCAGAGCAAGCTGTCGTACAATGAGATCGGGCAGCTGAAACAGAAGAACCTGCACAATACCGGCAGCACTGCCGTGCAGGAAATCCTGTACAGCTATAATGAGCGTGGCTGGCTGAAGTCGGTCAACAGTCCGGCCGCTGTGAGTGCCAGGCGTGTTTTCGGGATGGAGCTGAGCTATGGGGATAAGACGGACAGCTACAATGGCAATATCGGCAGTATGAAATGGAATACCCTGGTGCCCTCCACAATGACCATGCAGCCGGTTCAGACCTATACGTACTACTATGACAGGCTCAACCGATTGAAACGGGGAACATATATCAATGCGGCATCCGGTTCCCCTGCGAATAAAGCAGGCCATTATGATGAGGAACTGGCGTATGATGTAATGGGTAATATCGATTCACTGCGCAGGTGTAACGGTACGGGGAGTGGCTGGTACAATAATTTTAAATACACGTATTCGGGCAACCAGCTGACCAAAGTCACTGATGCGGGTACGGCGGCGAGGACCAACACGTTCAGCTATGATGCCAATGGCAACGGAATCACAAATTCACGTCTGGGAATTAGCAAGATTGAATATAATCACTTAAATTTACCCAATAAGCTGACCAAGGGTTCTAACAGTCTTATCTACAGCTATGATGCCAATGGCAGAAAGCTGTCCAAGACACTGGGTTCTGCAGTAACGGATTATGTTGACGGTATCCAGTACGAGAACGGGGTACTGAAGTTCATCCAGACGGAGGAGGGGAGGATCCTTCCGAACGGCAGTTCTTATATATATGAATATTTTCTGAAGGATCATCTGGGCAATACACGTGCTGTTGTTGACCATAGTGGAACGATCAAGCAGATCCAGGACTATTACCCGTTTGGTATGGAGATGAACCAGGGCAATGCACTGAACACTGCATCAAACCTGTACAAATACAATGGGAAGGAGAAACAGGTTGAACTGGGACTCGATCAGCTGGATTACGGGGCTAGGTTCTATGATGCAGAGATAGGACGTTGGAATGTGGTGGATCCAATGGCGGAGAAGATGAGAAGACATTCGCCGTATAATTATGCGTTCAGTAATCCAATACGTTTTATTGATCCTGATGGACGGGCGCCAATCGATCCACCTACTAAAAAACAACAGAGAGTAGCGGCAGGGGTAATTGTTGGCGGAGCAGCGGGCGGCTCAATTGCATCTACTATTATTGGTGGATCACTTGTAGCCGGGGGGGGGCGTAGCTGGAGGGGGGACTGCAACCGTATTCGGTGCACCTGTAGGATGGTTTGTTGGTGGCGCTATAATAGTCGGGGGTGTGGTTGTAGGAGGTACGGTTGCTTTGGTAGAGAATCTTATGGAAAACAGTGCCCCAGAGCCAAGTTCTGTTGTTTTAAGTGAAGGAACTAAAAGTAATCCAACTGATAGAAAACTGCCACGAGATAAAAACGGGCTTCCTGTACGGGATCCAGAGGCACAAGATGCGGGGCCTCATTCTCAAATTGGGAAAAAAGAAGGTAGAAATGGAGATTATAAACAAGTACGAGAGTTTGACAAAGATGGTAATCCTGTAAAAGATATTGACTTTACCGATCATGGTAGACCAGATACACATCCGCATAATCCACATGAACATGTGTATAAGCCTAGTAAGACCGGAGGTACGCTTCAAAGAGATAAAACTCCTGCACCCTTAACATATACAGATTGGATAAATGGCTTAAATAAGTGAAGATGAGGAAAATTATAATACATGGGGACGATAGTCCTATTCTGTCTGTGCGACTTGAAGATATATTGAACTGTTTTGAGACAAAAGAGAATGAAGTTTTTTGGGGGGTGTTATGGGTATACGTGACAACAGTCCAAGAGGTGGATTGTGATATTGTTAAATTTGAAGAAGAAATCAACAAATCAAAGCGTGGCAAAGTAATCTCTTTGGATAGAATATTTAACTTGTCTTCTAAAATTGATCAAGCAATTGAACTTTTAGTGATTGGTGACAGTAATATTGAAAATATCAGAAAATATGAGGGTGATAAGTTGATGTATGAAAATTGTGAATACGTAATTGAGCTGGTCGATTCATCCTATTGGTTAGTCTGTAGTAAAGATGATAGTTTCATTGGGAATATCTTCGAAAAAATACAGGGAGTTGAATATGATAATTAAATTGACTACTAAAAATAAGACACTATTGTAAGTTATAAAAATGCGAGGTTCTAAAGGACTTTAACAGACAGTCAATGCTTTGGACTCAATTAATTCAACACAAGAAGGAGCTTCATTATTGAGTGGGTTGGAAAGCTCTGCGAATAATGGTCGTCCAGTAAACTATCAAGTTCGTTAATGTTAAACATTATGTTATGAAAATATTATTATCTGTGCTTTTGCTGACAAGCTTCCTTTCCCCTCCATCGTATTTTATAAAAGGCAAGGGATTTGAGGGATATAGCTTTTCTAGTGACCATCTTGTGTTTATAGATATCAAAGGACAGCGATATCGTCCAGATGAAAGAGATATCAATGCAGCAGAAAGACTATTAAAAGGAAATCTAAAAACGATAAATATTCCATTGATTAATCAAGGTGGTAAAGGTTGTCCGGCTATTCATAAGAATCTCAAAAAGTATATTAGGCAGTATGTTGGAATCATAAATGAAAATAACGATAAAGTTCTTTGGATAAACTCTGTGTGGAAATCGGGCGCAGATAAAAAAAGGCTCTCTGAAGATATTGAAACTGTCTTGGATGGATGTAGCCACTATTGGAACATCAAAGTTAATATTGACAAAAAGGTAGTCTATGATCTTCGTGTTAACGGAGAAGCCTAAAAGAGAATGTTGACTTAATGCAACTGCGCCTAATCTTTATCGGATTGGGCATTGTTGTTTATTTGAGTATGGCCTGCATCTTTGGAGATAAAAAATTCAGATGGCTCAATAATAAAATTCAGATATGAAAAATAATAATATAAGTTAAGAAAATGGTGTCCTGTTGAAAAGATTGATGGAGCTCTTTATTTGATAAATCTATTATATGATCAAGAGAATGGACTTCAGATCAGTTTTGAAATAGAGAAATTTGAATCTAAACTTGTCGTCGATTTTGGGTTTCATGCACTCTATTATCAAAGCCAAAATGAAAACAGTTCTTTAAAAATGATTGATGATTACGGTATTATGGGAAATAATTGCTCGTTGTTTTCCGTGGGAGAATCTGACCTTATTAACTGGGTAGCAAAAAATAGCTACAATATTATTAGTAGGGAAGACATTTCACATTTTATCATTTTACATGCTGACGGATTAATCAGTGTTTTAACGTCGAAAGAACCAAAAGTGTATTTAGAATCTTAGAATGTAATATCAGTCAATCTGTATAATAAGAATTAACGATATTACTCTTTTCAGGCTGCTGTTTGCCTAAGTTGATTATGAATCAACAATACCATACGGCCGATCCTTCTACATCGTGGTAGCGGAAACATTGCATAACATCGAAGTCGGGACTCTCCAAATTACAGGATTTGAAAGATAATTTGTATGAATACAAAAAAAATGAGAATATTCTTAATAGGCGCACTTGCTATTGGCGTAGTCTATAATATATATTTTTATAGGGAAGACGTTAAAATGGAGAGTAGCGTTGCCGGGAGCTTTCTGGTTGAAGAGCAATATTGTCGAAGTTCAAAAGGAAGCTCATCAATCAATGTCAAATATAAAGGCAAGCTATATTCTGTTAGAATGGCAAATGAAGAATGCTTAAAATATCCTGTTGGTTCTCATATCAATTTAGTATATAACGAAGCGCATGATTTTTTTTATAAAAAGGATAGGCTAGCGACGGCAAAGCTCAGGGTGTTTTTTTTCTTATTTCTTTTACTTATTTCGGTTATACCATGGGGAAGATTTTTGGAAAAAATGCACTTTGTAAGTCCTAGGAAGGCAGTTTAAATGATGGAATACTAAAGCAGGTATTTTCAAAAAACAGGTGCAATAGAGTTTATTTTTTCACATTTGGGCTGGAATGATTATTCCGACGTGTCATCGTGTTAAGGAGTAAGATTATAAGCTATCATTATAAATTTATTTTTATTGCTAATCCTTCCGGTACCATTGCTTATGCAGCAGATGGAACAAATGTCACGGACGATGTCCTTAAACAAATCAATGAAAAATAGTTTTATGACGCGTCTATTATCGATCTTACTGTTGTGGTTAACAGTTATAGGGTGCGGAAATAATGATCCCAGAAAATTTACAACTATTGATGAGGGACTTCAATATGTTTCCGAAGTTAAGCATGGTTTCGTAAAAGATACGTTATTGGGAAATGGTGTAGAGATTAGAATGCAGATTTTACCGGCATGTCTTGTACGGCGAACCAATAAGCCCGGGAGACAAAAATATTTTAGTATCCAGTTATCTCATAAAGGGCGTGAGTTGCTTGCACAACTTCCACTCGAAGAGTACGGTAGCTATGTTCAGCTTTTCTCTTTTGGTATGGACCAATATATTTTTCTTCGTACCGATTCGGGAAAAGAATATGGTGCTAGTATGGTCACTTATCAGCCTACTTATAACCTAGGTAAAGCTAATGAGCTAGTTGTAGTATTCAACGATGACCTGTCTTCCTACAAAAGTCTCAGTCTTGTGATTAAAGAGTTTGGGCTTAATTTAGGACAAATAGACCTTTCCGTAGATTTGAACAAGTTTAATTACTCTCCTATTATCGAGCAATTATAATTTTAAACAACAATGATTTTTATCCAATTATTAAATAGACATACGAAGAAGATTGCAGCTTTATGGGGAAGCATATTTCTTTTCGAATTAGTAAGTCCAATGGCAGCCTTAGCATTGACAGCCGGACCAACTGCGCCCGAAGCAACGAGTTTTGAACCAGTTGACACTACCGATATGGTAAACCCATTAACTGGCAGCTTCACGTATAATCTTCCTTTAATGGAAGTCCCGGGGCCTGAAGGAGGTTATCCGCTTTCTCTCTCTTATCATGCGGGAATTCGTCCAGATGTTGAAGCGTCCTGGGTTGGGTTGGGATGGTCGTTGAATGCTGGCGCGATAAATCGTAATGTCTCCGGTATCCCTGATGATTTTAATGAAGTTTCTTTAAAACGAAGAGATTACTGGGCCGGCGGTTCAAGAAGAGAATATGGTATAGAAGTCGGCTTCGCTAGCGCTGTCAATGTAGGTTTAGTGTTTGCTTCGGATACTTATCAAGGCTTTGGAGTAGGGGCAAGTATCGGCTATGGAATTCGGGTGCCTGGCTCCCCAGCAAATATTGGAATAGATGTCGGTATAGGCCCATATCGTGGCGGATACACAGGAATAAGTGTGTCATCGGGATATGAGGTTGCCAGAGGGCTTAATGGCGTGGCAAGTATAGGGCTCTCTACAAATTTTGAAAGTATTAGCGTGGGTACAGGGGCTTCCTTGGTTAAGAGCGATGGCGGAAAAGCCGGTACGAGCTTAGTGTCCGGATCAATGAGCAGCTCTTCGAATAAACCTAGTTTGTCCGCGATGGGCGTTACCGGATCGGTTTTCAATAAGAATAGCGGAAAGATAAGTACTAGTAGTTCTGGTTTTGGTTTCAACATTCCATTTGGAGCATTTAGTATTGGAGCATCGTTCAGAAACACACGTTATTGGATTGATGAAACGGTTGAAGTAGCATCGAATGGAAGTCTATATACACCTGTCTTAGCTGCAAATACTCCTACATCGTATTGGGATAACCGTAATTTTGATAATTATCGTTTGATGCCCGATAATATGAATGTAGTTGATAATGCTGATGATCATGAATTTGTTGGAGGTACATTTCCTGAATACGATAATTACACTGTAAGTGGCCAAGGTATAGGGGGGCAAATTCGTCCATTCCTTTATCAAAGAACGTTGAGTATACAAAATTCCGGTTACGATAAGAGTTTTAGTTATCCTAGCGCTGTTAGTTCGTTACATAAAGCTGGAGTCGGTTTCCGGTTTGTTAATGATTTCTCTAATTCGTATGATCAAGGGCTTGATGACGTAATTAATCAATCTGGGTCGCCTTCAGATACCAAAGTTCTACCATTTAGTACGGGAGGGCAACCGGACAATAGAATTGGAAACGAGTTAGTATCATCTAAATTTATCAAATACTTTACCAATGATGAGATAAGAAACGGAACGGCTCGGGCTAAGGGCTTCATCGATGTGGGTAATGTTACTAAAGGATTTGCCAGGCTGACAAATGGCAGCACAATCGGTGCTGTTGCGGTAACAAAGGGAGGAAGTCAGGTTGGCGGATTTATGATAACAAATGAATCAGGAGTAACCTATCATTACGCATTACCAGTATATTCTTACAACGAGTATTCATTTAACTATACGAATAAAGGTGGCTATCGTTATAGTGAAACCAATAGAACCGAACCATATGCATACACCTGGCTTTTGACTGCAGTAACTGGGACTGACTACGTAGATCGTAATGGAAATGGTTTGGTAGACACAGGAGATTGGGGCTATTGGGCAGCTATAGACTATGGTAAATGGACAGGTGATTATGTTTGGCGCACGCCAGCCGACGGAACAGATGAGGACCTTGACCAGAATTATTATATGTACACTTCTGGACAAAAGGAACTGTACTATATAAACCGAATCAGAACACGTACACACACGGCTATATTTGAGAAAGAAGTTCGATTAGACGGTAAAGGAGGATCTCCGGGATCTTTAGATAAAAAAAATACAAGCGGGGGCTTTAACGAAAAGTCGGGACAATCTCTAAGGTTAAATAGAATATATTTATTAAATAATAGTGATGTAAGTTCCGTTTCTGAAAATAGCCAGTCAGCTAACAACGGGCGCATTAACGATTTATATACAAACGTAATAGACGTTTCTGACATAGAGAAGGTAGGGCGACAAAATATAGAATCTAGGTCTATAAGAATTATTGATTTTGGATATAGCTACGATCTTAGCAAAAATACCCTCAACAGCTTTAACATTAAAAGTCCGAATGTGAAATTTGGAAAGCTGACATTAGATGGTGTTCATTTCCGTGGAAAAGGTGGAGTGGACCTTATTCCCCCAACACAGTTTTCCTATCAAATTTCAAATAAGACTTTTTTAGCATCGGTAAATGCATCAAATAAAATTATAACAAGTGAACCCTTACAGCTAGGAATGATGTTAGAAGGGGCAAATTCTGTCTCTAAGTATTACGGAATGATCAGTAAAATTGAGACGACGGAAAATGGCCAAAAACTTGTGACACTGACAAATGGAAACGCGTTAGATAGTGTTGGATTAAGTAAGCATCTACGGATCACTAAAAATCCGGATTATTGTAGAGAATGTCACGATATTTGGGGATATTATAAAGGTGATGTAGATAAGTCATATTTGGATATTAACAAGGACTTTGGCCGCAGAACGACCAATATTTCTGCGCAAGGTACGGATGCATGGAATCTTCGGACTATAAGTTCACCTACTGGAAGTAATATAGAATTGGAATATGAAAGTAACGAATATGGACAGACTATATTTGATCGTCCGTTAAGTTATCCTATTGAGAATTGGCTCTTTATAAGCGCCAATGAAATTAGTGTGGCGCTTCCTATGTCAAAAGAAGAGTTTGAGCAGCACTATAGCTTGGGAGAAAAAATTGATGGTGTTTTTAGGGAGGACCTTAACAATTCTGAATACCATCCTGAGATTTACGCCAGGTCATGCAAATTTAATGGCTGGACCTCAGACGGCCGAATTAGGTTGTTGTTTAATACAACGATTAATAGAAGCTTTCATGGAGGGAATATTAGGTTACGACAGGATCTCTTGAGAATGTTCGGCGGGGGTGTAAGGATTAAGACCATTAAAAATAAACTTTTGACCGGCGTCATGTATCAAACGAAATACAATTATTGGAATAGAGATAATTCGCCGGACGGTAATGTTTCTACTGGTATTACATCTTACGTTCCATATGGAGTAGAATTCGAGAAATTACTCGGTGTAGATAACGAGGTTAAGAAGAGTTTTAAGCGCTTTCTCAACAAGAATCTCAATACAGTATTGAAATATGCGCGTGAGATCCCTGCCCCGGGAGTGATGTACTGGAATGTCTGGATACAAAACCAAGTAATACAACCCAATGGAGATACTCAGCTAGAAGGTTATACTGAAAATTATTACCGCGCTCTTGATAAAAAAATGATCAATAGGGTAGTATTTCAAGACACTGATTTTAGTAAATATAATGTAAGGGGAATTAACCTGCTGATATCGGACCTGACGGCTAATGTTGGCGATTTATTAGCTGTATATACCTATGATAATTCTGGAAGGCTCATAAAGGAAGTCTATAATAAGTATTTATGGGATGAAATAAATTCGGACGGAATCATTCGAAGTGAATACCGAGATAAGCTTTCCCAATTTGCTAACCAGGGGCTGATTGTCGAAAGGTTCGGGGAAGTTAGAGCTTTTTATAGAAAAGGAGACCAGGCAAAGGTAAATATCGTGATGGCAGCTCGTGAACAATACCCTTCCCTGATGCTTTCATCTACAACGATCGACCATATCAATCGTTCTTCTGAAACTAAACAAAATGTCGCGTTTGATTTCTTTAATGGCCAACCGAATCAAGTGCTGACTAAAGACTCTTATGGTAACCGCTTTATGGCTGAAACGAGGTTTGCTTATAAAGATTATGCAGAAATGGGAAGTAAACTTACGAACAGCAGTTATAAAAATATGTTAACTCAGGTTTCTAGTCAGGTGAATTATAAGGTAGATGCATTTAATAACAAGATCGGAGCCATCAGTGGTAGCCGAACCATCTGGAGCAAGGGTGTTGATGTGCTTACGCCGGAAGGAACGTTAGTAAAGCAAAATACTACCACCTATGGTCATATCTGGCGTAAACAGCGTGAAGATATATTGGAAATACCCGATGAGTATGCAAATTCTGGAATTATGCCTTCAGGACAGATAAATAGTAACTGGAAGCCTGTTAATACTATTAATTTATATAATGTCTTTTCAAAAGGGCTAGAAGATTATGATCGAAACAATAATTATTCGGCGAACCGATATGGCTACAATAATAGTAAGATCGTAGCCGGAGCAAATTTCAGTAAGTACAAAGAGATTGCATTCAGTGGTGCAGAAGATGAGCTAGTGGTAGGAGCCGGAGTGACTGGTGAGGTGACTAGAGGGGCAAGTACAGTGTCCACTGCTGCTTTCCATACAGGACGTAAAAGCCTTTCGGTGCCAGCAGGGCTTAATGGATTCGAATATACAGTTCCAATCTCTGCACTTACAATAGGTAGGACTTATCAAGCAAGTGTCTGGGTCAAAAATAGTGCTAACAGCAAGGTAAGTCTTTATTATGACATAGATGGTATAGTAAAAGCGTCATTGTTCAATTCAGCTCAAAGTACAAGGAAAGCGGGTGATTGGAGCTTAGTTAATTTGGAGATTCCGGTAACATCCGGAACACAACTCAAGGTGTATGTTAAAAATGACGGAGCTGCGGCTAGCTTCGTTGATGATTTTCGTTTTCATCCGAAGAATGCTAGCGCAACAGCATATGTGTATGATAATTTTTCGGGCGAACTAACTTATATTTTGGATCATCTCAATCTATTTACACGATTCGAATATGACGCGGTGGGACGTCTGATAAGAACTTACAAGGAGCAGTTTGGCAGAGCTCCATATAAGACAAACGAGTATCAACAAAATTATGGTACAAATAAAAGTGTTTACTACAACGATCAATTAACCGAGGAAATCCGTAAGAATGACTGTGTTACTGGTGACGGCACTCTTGTCACGTACACTGTGCCAGCAGGCAAGTATAATTCAACTATAAGTAAAGGAGATGCTAATAACAAGGCAATGACGGAGGTAAATCAATATGGACAGCAATATGCAAATGCCAATGGCCGGTGTGTTAGCTGTAAGCGCTATAAAGTGACAATTCATCGGATGGATCTCCAAAACTTGAATCTATATGTCAACTACCGTGATTGTAATAATACATATCGGTCCTCGAGTTACCAAAACTTTGAGACTGAGGCGGATACAGGCGTATATTTGGTCTTTTATGTGTGTGTAAATACCTACGATACAAGTATCAGATTTAGCCATGGACAAAATCAGCCCAGTATTAATCTTTCTGCCGAAATTGAATTAGTGGGTGACTGTAATTAACACTACCGAAAATGAAAAAACAAGTGATAGGAAAATATTTGCGTTGGCGCTATTTGTGTTATCATTAATAGGTATAGCTAAGGCGCAGACCACCAACCAAAACCCTATCATATTACCTCTGAACGGCGCATCGTCGCTCGTGATTGAATCGGGACAGAGTTACTCAGCTATCAGTGCAGTGAGTATCACTCTGAAACCAGGGGTGCATTTTAAGAGCGGATCAAATATCCTGTTACGAATAGACAATAATATGACCGGCCCGGCGGCCCCCAATAATCCGGACGAAAACCTTGATATGAACTGGACATTGTCCAGGTCCTTTGATGCCAGCGGCGCTGTGATCAGGGAGATGAAATCCTTTTTTGATACCAATGGCAAATTGCTTCAGAGTCAGTCAAAGAATATCCAGGCAGGTCACGTCCTTGCGGCACAGCCGCTATATGACGTGGGGGGTAGAGAGATTGGCTCAACTATGTCTGCTCCAATCAATAATGCTTCTTTTGCTTATAAAGCGGATTTTATAAAAGGTCCTGGAAATACAGTGTTTACCTACCGTAATTATAGTCGTTATAAGAGCACCGATTCAATTACTGACAAGAGATTTCGGCCAGACCCTGTAGACACGGTTACTGCAGGAATCGGCTCGCTTGGTTTTTATTATAGCAGTAAAAATGTTTGGGAACGGCTTCAGGATTATACCAATATGCCCTACAGCACCTTCGCAGGACCGAAAGATGGAACAGACATCTATAAACGCTGACGTTGGGCAGAACTTCAAAATGGGGAGTTCGCATGAGACCAAGCATTTCAATGTACCCGTGAACCGGATACTTGATTTCTACAATTTAATTAGACGCACTTATCTGAGTTCGCAGGAGCTCGGCGATACTGCGCTTATATCGAATGCGCAAAAAATGATGTCTGTCAATTTTGACGCTGACGGACGGAGTAATATTAGCGTCAGTATAGATGGAAGAAAAGTTATGAGCGGCCGCGGGGGGACAGACATTCCGTTTAGGGAGACGATCACATTGAATAGGGACAATTCCGGATATTTTGCCGTTTTAAAAGAGCAGAGCATATCTTTTCCATCAGGTAAACTCAAAGATTATTTCCGTGGAGAGTCAGAAATTTCAAATCCAGGAACACGGCAGGTTTTACCTGGTCTCTATCATTTTGGAGGGAGTGGCTCTACGATTACTTATCAGATCGGTCTCTCTGACGTAAGCTTTACCTTCTATGACCAGCTGGGGAGGGTAAAAGCTGTGATACCTCCTGAGGGCGTCAAGAAATTATGGACTGAGGGAGTTGGGAGCTATGCAACACTGGGAAGTATCCCGTTTGTCCAAACGTTCAGGTACGATGGTAAGGGTAACCTTGTCGAACGCACCGATGCGGATGCCGGCCGGAGCGAATTCAGATATAGCAGCGACGGCAAGCTTCGGTATTCGCGCAACGCGCTGCAGAAACTGGCCAATAGATTCAGTTATACCAATTACGACCGTTATGGACGTTCTGTTGAAAGCGGGGAACTGGCTCCTTCGGGTACAGTGACCTTTGAGACCCTGACAGCGGCTATGCTCGATGCTACCGAATCAGATCCCGGCAAATATCCTCCGGGTGCCAAATACGAAGTTACCGTGGTGACCTATGATACACCTTCGGAGATACCGGCTTTGCCGGGCTACGTGCAGGACAGTTATTTTCTTTCGGGTGGTGCTGTTTCCACAAAAGCGAAATACAGCGGCACACCGACCGAAGCGAACCTGGTCAGCAGGACGTGGTACAGCTATGACGGCGATGGGAACACGGTGTGGACGGTAAAGTATGTTGCCGGTCTTGGTTACAAAACCATGGACTACGTTTATGATGATATGGGGAATGTGACCAAGAGTATTTACCAGAAAGGTACCCCGAGCGAGACCCTGGTGCACTATTTCGAGTATGACAAAAATAAGCGGCTTGTGGCCACCTATACCAATACGACCGATAATGCGGCGGGCAAAGTTCTGCATGCCAGATACAGTTATTATCTTCACGGGCCTCTTAAGCGAGTTGAGCTGGGAGATAAGCTACAGGGTATCGATTATGTGTACAGTATAGACGGTAAGCTGAAAAGCATCAACAATGCGAATGCGGCCAAAGACCCCGGCATGGACGGAGGCAATGGTTTTGCAGCGGATGTCTTCGGTATGAATCTTGAATATCATTCAGGGGACTACAGTAACCCTCAGGTTGGATTGCCGAGTATACAGAGTGGAAGCAGTGCTGCGAACTATAGTGGTCTGATCAACGGGATCAGCTGGTTTTCGAAGAAGCCGAACTCGGCCGATGCCGCCGCTGTGATGAATATCTACAGTTATGATCCGAAAGGTCAGCTGAGTGCGAGCCGCTGGGGTACCCCGAACTTTGCTTCATCTTCATTCGTCTCGGCAGGAGAGATCAACAGGGAATATGGCCTGACGTATGACAGCCACGGTAATATCAGGTCGCTTATCCGGAACGGGAGCGGTACGACGGTCCTGGGTAACTATACGTACAGCTATCAGGCGAATACGAACAGATTGACCTCTGTCAGCAGCTACGCAGACTACACCTATGACGCGGTCGGTCAGCTGGCTTCCCAGGTCAAGGGCAGCTCGGGGATGTATCTGGATTATGATGTATCGGGTAAGGTTACCAAAATCTACAGTGATGCCGCAAAACAGACCATAATGCTTAGCTTTGTATACGACGATGACGGCAATCGGGTTATGAAGAAAGATCATCGTACCGGTGCGGTAACTTGGTACAGCTATGATGGGGAAGGGACACTGGTCGCGGTCTTTGAGCAGCAGGGGACTGGAGCAATCCAGCTCAAGGAACAGCCGATCTATGGATCAGGCCGCTTGGGCACATATTATAGGCAGGGCAGTAACTATCAGTATACGGTTACGGACCATCTGGGCAATACGCGTGTAGTGATCAACCGGAACAAAACTGCAGGTGGGAGTGCCGACATTGTCTATTATGCAGATTACTATCCCTTCGGTATGGAGGTACGTTCAGGAGGTATCGAGAACAGATATGGTTATCAGGGACTGTACGCTGAGAAGGACAAGGAGACGGGCTGGAACAGTTTTGAGCTGCGCAATTATGATGCGGCAATTGGGCGGTGGCTGACAACGGATCCTTACGGACAGTATCATTCTCCATATGTCGGAATGGGAAATAATCCAATAAAAAGTATTGATAGAAGTGGCGGATGGGCTAATGATAGTATTGGGGTAAACAGAAAAGGAGAAGTGGTTTTTGATGATGGGAAAAAAGATGGTAATTTGTTTCTAGTTAATGATGGTGTTGGGAAAATAAAAGATTTAGCAATGCTCAAAAATAATTCTATTCAGCTAGCGAAATATAATGTCTGGATTGGTACGGATCAACAAAAAATTGACTATGTTAAATCCCAATGGAAATTTGCTGAAGGAGGATTTGACTGGTTTCCAAGTACGAATAAATTTGTGACAGACACTAAAAACCAAGCCGCATTCTCTGTTAATGCACTTATGGGAGACAATGTTATGACAGGAACTAATAATATGTTTAATATTATATTTACAATTCAAGATCAAGGCTTGAGTAATCCCCTATTATCAGATCCATATAACACTAGGAATACAATTTCTCACGAAAAAAGACATCTACAACAATCAGTTAAAGTTCATCATGGTTCATTGGTAAATCCTACAATTACGAACTTAGAGTTGGATGTATTCGCTACCAACGATCTGTGAAAAGCTGGCAAAATACAACTGAAAAATTTAAAAGAGGTATAAAAGGTTATGAGAATAAATTTGCTTTTTAATATTTTAATGACAGTTATCCTATCTTCATGTCAATCTGCTAATAAATGTGAGGATCCAATATGCTTGAATACTTCAATTGAAGAAAGCAAGAATAATTATGTTGTTAAACTTGAATTTGAATCAAAAAAAGATACAATACTAAAATTAGATGCGAGAATGTTTACGACAGGTTGCCCTGATTATTGGGAAGATCCAACGGAGTTCTATAAAAATCGAAATCCCAATGTCTTAAAACATAATCAAATTATTGTTGAGAATACAGATAATGAAGTTAGGCTACTATCGAGGCAGTTTGTTCCAAAAGGAAAACAAATACCAATAGAATTACCTAACTGCGCCTTCTTGGAACAGTTTGATTTGATATTGAAAAAGAATAAAGTAATTTCTTATAATTTTTTTGTTGGGAAGGATCAAAATGAATTAAGAGTGTCGACCTCAGATCGAAAAGTCAAATTACACTTATACCTGAAAAATAACGGACATGGAATTATTATAAGCTCAAGTAACTGGATTGATCTAAATCGTTACATTCCTGAGTAAATATGTGATCGGAAAGTAGTTTTTCTTTGGGACTGTCCCACTAAGTGTGTAAATAAAAAATACGGAGTTCAGTTATGTTCCTTATAACTGGACTCTTTTTTCAAATAAAGTTAAGAACTGATTTAGGATAATGCCCCAATTCTGAATAGGCATCGTCCACTTTTTAGAGATTTCTCTCAAAGCCAAATATACAGATTTCAGTACGGCATCATCGCTGGGAAATGACAGTTTATTCTTTGTGTATTTACGGATCTTCCCATTCATGTTTTCGATGATATTGGTCGTATAGATAATTCGTCGGATCTCAAGTGGGAAGTCGTAAAAGACGGTCAGTTCGTCCCAGTTCTCCCGCCATGATCTTATGGCATAGGGATATTTGGATTCCCATCTATCGGCAAAATCTGCCAGCGCTGCCTGTGCAGCCTGTTTATTGGGAGCATCATAGATAGGCTTCATATCTGCTGTAAACGCCTTTTTATCCTTCCATACAACATATCTGCAGGCATTTCGGATCTGATGGACAACACAGACCTGGGTACTACACTCAGGAAACACACTCCGTATGGTAGCGGAGAAACCATTGAGATTATCGGTCGCTGTAATCAGCATATCCTCTACGCCCCGGGATTTCAGGTCTGTCAGGATTCCCATCCAAAAACTGGCACTTTCATTCTTGCCCAGCCACATGCCCAGAACTTCTTTATAGCCATCCCTGTTTAGGCCCACAGCAAGATAAATGGTCTTATTGACCACTTTGGAGTTTTCCCTGACCTTAAAGACAATGCCATCCATCCAGACAATCAGATATACGTTGTCCAGAGGACGGTTTTGCCAGGCAATCACATCGCCCGCCACACGGTCAGTAATCCTGGAAATCGTCGATTCAGAAAGATCAAATCCGTACACATCGCGCATCATATTTTCTATATCCGAAACACTCATGCCTTTGGCATATAGCGAAACGATCACGTTCTCAACTCCGTCAATCATGTTCTTGCGCTTGGGAACGATAATGGGGTTGAATGTACCATCGCGATCCCGTGGGACCTGAATTTCCAGATCTCCCTGATCCCCACGAACCTTTTTGCTGGTATGCCCGTTTCGGGAATTGCCCTGACCACTGCGCTCATGCTTTTCATAGCCAAGGTGGCCGTCCATTTCTCCTTCAAGCATCTGCGATACTGCACGTGCCTGTAATTCCCGGAAAAATGATTGCAGCTCTAACCCGTCCTTAAAACTCTTTAAGAACTCCTTGTCGTTTAATAGTGACTCTTTGTCAATCATACTCTTATAAAGTTAAGTAAATAAAAAATGCGAAGTCCTTTCCAACTCCGCATTTTTATAACTTACACACTTTATGAGACGGTGTCTTTTCTTTTGCAAGATGGAGACTTTCGCTCCATGTCTGCATTGGAGTTTTTCCGTAGCAGTGCTTTCCGGAATGTGGTCTTTCGTTGTTGTAGTACTCCATCCATATATCCAGATCCGCCTGAAGTTCTTCTATGTTGCCATATATCTTTTTACGCAATGCGGTAGCTTAGAATTCATCCTGCATTTTTCTGTGGAAGCGCTCACAAATACCGTTAGTCTGGGGGCTCTTTGCCTTGGTCTTGCTGTGGTCTATATTCTCTATAGCCAGATATAGCTGAAATTCATGATGTTCTCTTGCGCCGCAATATTCACTTCCCCTATCTGTTAGGATCCGTAGCAACGGAATATTATGCTGCTCAAAGAGGGGAAGAACTCTGTCGTTGAGCATATCGGCGGCCACTAAAGCTATCTTGCGATCGTAAAGCTTAGCCGTAGCTACTTTGGGAGTATGTGTCAATGAAGGTCTGTTGATAGATCTTTCCCACACCTTTTATGTAGCCTACATAGTAAGTATTCTGCGCTCCAAGGTACCCTGGGTGATTTGTTTCTATCTCTCCATGGGCAACTTTTTCATCTTTGGCTTTCTCCAATGCAACAACTTGCGACTCGGTCAGGATCAGACCTTCCTGTGCGACTTTAGCTTCAAGGGCTTTCAGAAGCTTCTTGAAGGTCTCCAGATCATGACGCAGCCAGACGCAACGGACGCCACAGGGCGAGATAAAAATGCCCTCTTTCTTTAATCATGCGCTTACGGGTGCACTGAAACGGGTGGAGTACGGCGACAGGCTGCAGGGGGTTGACTATGTGTACACGGTTGACGGTAAGCTCAAGAGCATCAACAATGCCAATGTGGCCAGCAACGGGGCCAATGATCCTGGCAGAGACGGTGCGGGCAACGGTTTCGGGAGAGATGTGTTCAGCCAGAACATGGAATATTATCCCAATGACTATGCACGAGCGGGTACAAACATCAACGGGATTCAGAATGCCTCTGCTCCATTTAAGTTTGGAGGTTTAGTGAACGGAATCGGCTGGCAGACGCAGGTGAGCGCATCGGCCACGACCGTTGATCCTGCGGTGATGAATATCTTCACCTACGACAGCAGGGGGCAGCTGCTTTCCAGCAGCTGGGGCACGCCAGATTATGGGACAAAGACATTTACGGCTATGGCCAATGTGAACCAGGAGAAGGGTATGAGCTATGACGGCCACGGCAACCTGCTGAAGCTGCAGCGAACCAATGGAGCCGGGGCGCTGGTGAACAATTTTACGTATAATTATCAGGCGGGTACCAATAAGCTGAGCGCTGTGACGGGCTATGCGGACTACACGTACGATGTTACGGGGCAGCTGGCATCCCAAGTGAAGGGTACTGCCGGCATGTACCTGGACTATGATGTTACGGGCAAGGTGACAGCGATCTACAGTGATGTTGCAAAGTCGACAATAATGCTTAGCTTTGTTTATGACGAGGGCGGTAACCGGATCATGAAGAAGGACCACCGGACAAGTTCGGTGACCTGGTACAGTTATGATGCCGCGGGTACGCTGCTTGCGGTCTTTGAAAGCAAGAATGGCGGTGCACTGCAGCTTGCCGAGCAGCCTGTATATGGATCTGGGAGGCTGGGCATGCTGAACCGGCAGGGTGGAAGCTACAGTTATACGCTGACGGACCATCTGGGCAATACACGGGCAGTGATCAACCGGAACAAGCTGCCCAGTGGCCTGGTGGATGTGATGTACCATGCGGATTACTATCCGTACGGTATGGAGGTACGTTCGGGGGGTATAGACAGCAGGTACGGCTATCAGGGGCTGTATGCGGAGAAGGACAAGGAGACGGGCTGGAACAGTTTTGAGCTGAGGAACTACGATCCGGCGGTGGGGCGTTGGCTGACAGTGGATCCGATGGCCCAGTATGTTTCTCCATATGTGGGCATGGGTAATAATCCTGTGAGCTTGTTCGACCCGACAGGAGGATGGAGCGGTGGTGGCCTATGGGGCTGGTTCAAAGGGATTTTTGCAAGTGAGAAAAAAGATGTCGCAGCACATTATAAGTTAGAAGAAGTTAAGATAAGTCGATTCTATAATAAAAGCCCGGTCCTATCGCCAGGTCAGAATATTTCAGCGGCTGAACGTCGTAGACGTGAAAGCCTGTATTATCTTAGACAGAATCTTGCTAATCCTGATTTTAATGATATGTCAAGAGCTTCTACAAGTTTCGCCGTTGTAGCAGGTGCGGGCGAAGCGATTGCAGGAGAAATAGCAGCGTTTAAATTTGGACAGCTATATAGATATATTTGGTCTTTACCCCGTTCAAGTACTGTTGCTAAGGCAGTAAGTGCCGAAGGAGCTGTTTGGGCACAGAAAACATTTAGTGGTACATTTAGTGTAGGAGGGAAGTTTGCAGGTCAAACAGTTGATGATGTAGCAGGGATGTTGAGAAGTGGTACATTATCTGCTGCTGATGTTCCAATTAATGTAGTCGTGCGAAACGGACAAACATTTATTTTAAATACGAGGTCGTCAGCGGCTCTTATAAAGGCAGGTATCCCAAGAAGCTCTTGGAATGTTATAAACCAAACAGGTGTTTCTTCCTTTGAAAGTATGCTGACGGATCAATTAGGTAGGAATAGTTTGATTTATGGTACGAATACCATCAGACAATCTGGTACTCAATTAATTTTATCTCATTAGTGAATTCAATAGATTTTATACAACTGAGCAAGACTGTGTCTCACGCCTTAAGGCACGAGCCACAGTCTTATAATCTTAATTTAGATAAACAAGGATGGGTATTACTTTCCGATTTAGTTATTGCCTTAAATTCAAAAGGAATACAAGTTGATAAAAACGATATTTGTAAAATGGTTGAATTGTCTGAAAAGAGAAGACACCAAATTTTAGATGATAAAATCAGGGCGTATTATGGGCATTCCATAGGAAATAAGATTTTGAAACAGCAAGCTAAGCCACCTCGATTCTTATATCACGGAACAACTAAAAGTAGACTAAATAATATTTTAAAAATAGGATTGCTTCCTATGGATAGACAGTATGTTCATTTGTCAGTTGATGAAAATACTGCAGCAATGGTAGGACGTAGGAAAAAAGGGGAGCTAGTTGTATTGAAAGTAAGTGCTAAAGAGGCATATTTAAATAACATACAATTTTATAAAGAAGAAAATGGTATTTGGTTGTCTGACCCAATACCGTCAGAATACATAATAACTAATGGAATTAATAGAAATAAAAGGTCTTTTTGAGATGGATTTTGGTTCGCCATCACCAACAATATTGTCAAACGATAATGAGCTTTTTATTGCCTTTTATGCAGATAAACAGAATTCATCGGCCATTCCACAAGAGCGTAATACCATTTATGATACTGGTATTTTTGCTTTGAAATTTAAAGTGTATTTAAAATATATATTTGGATTACCAGGGCAAGAAACAATACAGGGACATCCATATAGTAAACTTGGTATGAAGTCTTATTCATTTTATGAGCTCAAAAATTCCGATTTAATTAAATCACTGCAGGATATAGAAAAAGTACACCCACAATACAATCCCAAGAAGTGGGAAATGTATAGACATTTTATTTTAACATTTCATGACAATATGTTTGAATGTATCGCTCAGGATTTCGAAATTAGAGAGGAAAATACATCAATTTATAATCAAGCAGCAGTAATGCTTAATGAATTGTCGGTAAAACATTTTTAGGTCTAGACAACGAAGGTATTTTAAGCCCACAATAGCTCCCTTTTTTATTTTCACATCAAAGAAATCTTTCTTGCTTTGATAAAGTGTTCAACGGTAGTGAGCAAATTGGCTTGGGTTGGGCAGGTTGACAGTTGATCTCCTGACGGCCCAGCTGAAACAGCCGCTTTTCTACAAAAGCAGGAGGCAAATGTAAGTGAGATGATCCGAAAACGAAAAGCTAAGTACAAAATGCTGGCAATAGGTACAAGATCAGTATAGCCTGTCGTTGCGAAGTGATGAGGTAGATTCATTTATTTAGCCGTTTTGTCATCCGATTGATTTGTAAGACGTTTGCATGGTGGCAGCGATCTACAGGGATGGCGCAAAGTCAACAATAATGCTTAGCTTTAACTCCAAGCGAGTTAACCATTTATAAAGAGAATTATGAACATAGATAAAGCTATAAGAGTATTTTCGGATTTTTTAAATAGCAGTTGGATAATAGTATCTCAATTGTTGCCTAATAGAGATTATACTTCAAATGAGGACTCAATTAATGATTGGTTGCAAGCCAACTGGGAACTACTTGTTGAGCGAAAGATACTTAGAGTTAATGAATATTTGCAAGTATATGGTGCGGGTGCGGATTATAATGGCGCAAGCAGTAGAATAGTTGATCCTGAAGTATTACCAAATTTCAAAGTAGTTACAAAGTCGAGAAATGGTGATAAGATTCTTGATATATTGAATAACGAACAAGTATCTTTGGGAGATATAACTTTCGAAAAGCTTGTAGGATTTAAAAACGGATTTTATACATTGGAGCCGGAATTTAAATATGTGTTACTTACAGATGATAACTTAGGACTGGAAAGAGTTGTAATATTAGAAGATGTTGTGTTTGAGTTGGAGAAATTATAGGACTTGGCGCTAAGAGCGGGGAGACACCTTTTATTTAAATCCACAAATGGGATTGAATGTTATGGCCCCAATGACAATTTTAATATTAATGAGAATGAGTTAAGGAAGAGGTTAGACAGCAAACTGTCTGTATTAAATATGCTTATTTCGTAATGCTGATAAGGGGGTAGGCGGCTTATTGAAGGCAGGAAATACATTAGATAAAGGAGGTTTTACAGCGGTAGCTAGAGCATTACAAAAACATGGAAGCACAAAACAGGTAGTATCTTTCCAAAAGCTACGGGAAATCTAGCCGCAATTAATGAACAAGGCGAAGCGGTTCTTAATGGAATATTAACTAACCCTAATGTCTCCTCAGTAACAAGACATCACACAAGATTTGGCAATGTATTGGATACAAAATTCCAGGAGGTCAAGGAGCAAGGTTTAGCGGAGATGGAAAAACATTTATAGGACTTTTAGAATAAAAAATATGAGTCAGTTTAAAATACAATTATCAAGTGTTCCTGACAGAGAAAATCTCGTTGCTGAAATTTGGTACAGAGAAATATTGGTTGCTGAAATAAATCAGGAAGCAGAAAAGTTAGATATTGAATTTTATGTGAATGAAAAAATGAAATTTGATTTAGATGAGTTTTTAAAAGCAGTGGAAAATGCAAAAGGAAAAATAAGGGAAGAATAAGAAGAATGCCATAAGGAGGGGGATGGTGCATTGGATGCACCAGAATTTTTTATTTTCGGTTCGGATGGAGGTGATACCGCATTTGCTATCGAAAGAAGCACTGGTGCCATTTTTGAGATGCCATTTATTGGTATGTCAAAAGAAGAAGCTGTTTTTAGAAGCAAAACCTTTACAGATTTCTTAGAAGAATTATAATAGAATTTAATGTTCGTCCTTAGCGCTTTATAAAGGATGGCTTTGTTCATTCAAATATTAATATTGTTTTTGAGTTCGCCTGTGACTGACATAAAAGTAGTAGCTTTGTGTATGACGAGGGCGGTAACCGGATCATGAAGAAGGATCACCGGACAAGTTCGGTGACCTGGTACAGTTATGATGCCGCGGGTACGCTGCTTGCGGTCTTTGAAAGCAAGAATGGCGGTGCACTGCAGCTTGCCGAGCAGCCTGTATATGGATCTGGGAGGCTGGGCATGCTGAACCGGCAGGGTGGCAGTTACAGTTATACGCTGACGGACCATCTGGGCAATACACGGGCAGTGATCAACCGGAACAAGCTATCTAGTGGCCTGGTGGATGTGATGTACCATGCAGATTACTATCCGTACGGTATGGAGGTACGTTCGGGGGGATAGACAGCAGGTACGGTTATCAGGAACTTTATGCGGAGAAGGACAAGGAGACGGGCTGGAACAGTTTTGAGCTGAGAAACTACGATCCGGCAGTGGGGCGTTGGCTGACAGTGGATCCGATGGGGCAGTATGTTTCGCCATATGTTGGTATGGGAAATAATCCTGTGAGCTTGTTCGATCCGACAGGAGGATGGAGCGGTGGTGATCCGGAGAAACCGGTCTTGGTAATTTGTTTGACTACCTACCATAAATAAAAAAACATGAAAGGAGATTACTTTATTTATAAAACATACTGCGAACTAGTAATTGTATCCAATGAAATTTCCCCCAATTATATAACAGATAATTTAGGTGTAGTTCCTACGAGATCTTTTCAAAAAGGAGAGCGATCGGTATCTAAACATTCAGGATCAACTATTATAAAACCACACAATCTTTGGGCTTCTAAATCAGTAACTACGGAGTTAGAGGAGGAAAGCATAAGTCAACATATTGATTATTTTAGGTCAATTTTTTTTTCTAAAATTGATTTACTAAAAAAGTATAAAGAAGATAACCGTTTCGATGTTACTTTTTGGGTTTGGATTGAAACTGATAACGCAGGAATAGGGCTTGGTTTAAACGAAGATGAATTGGATTTTCTTAATAAGATAACAAATCGTATGTCTTTCTCAATCACTTGTAATAGAATAGAAGAAGAGTAATAGTTGCCGCTAAGGGGGTAGTTAATTACTCAAATGTTTTAAATTCAGCTAGCTCTGCATATAAAGGTTCAACTGTTTCAGGGCATGCTCTTAGTAAACATGCTGGTCGAAATCCAAATATTTGGGGAAAACTAATGGGAAACCCAGCAACATGGCATAACCAAATGAAAAAGGATCACCGTACCGGTAACCAACATGTTAATTAAAAAAGGAATTGTAACTCCAATAAACTAGACATATTTATGACAGTAGAAGAATTATCTAATAAGCTTAGAGATTTGGGTATTCTCGAAGATAGATATTATTTACAAGGACTTTTTGGTTCATCAAATGATGATGAAAAATATGCTATGATTATCAAAAAAGGCTTTAATTCTATAGAATATGAAATTTATTTTAAAGAACGAGGTGAAAAACATTCAATAATAGTATTTGATAATGAAAGTGAAGCTTGTCTGTTTTTCTACAAACGCCTTAAAGAAAACAAAGAAATAGAAGATCAATATTCAAGAGAGTAAACATTACCGCTGCTAAGGGATCAGAGAATTTTTGGGTTACCTACACAAATAATTAAGCCGTAATGATAACAAATAATAAAAAGAAAGTAGTTGCAAATAATTGGTCTGATAATTTTTCAGACCTGTCAATTTATGCGCAAAATAAGTTGTATAAAATATGTGGACCATTTCTATTAGGCATAGAAATATTGAGCCTTCCAAGAACGGAAGACTACAGACCGATTTTTGTATGTTATCCTCTATGGAAGGCAGACATAAGACAATGTCTTGAAGAGCCTGTTTTTATACAAGAGATATATAATAAAAAAGGTTTTCAATTTAATATTCCATATGAGAAACATCTTAATTTTTTTTACGAAGCTTTAGAATGCACAAAGGAACAAGTGCCGATTTTGGGACATCAATACACTTCTGTAAGGCAATTGTTTGAGGTTTTTAATAAGCAGTTCACCCAAACCCTGATAAAATCAAGTCCAGTTGGACAAGCAAAGCTCTTTGAAGCAAAACTTCTAGGTGGCTTGTATGTAAATGATTTGAATATAGTTAAACAAGTCTTTACCGAATTAAATGAAGTTTCAATGTCTTGGTCTCCTAAGTTATTTGAATGGAAATATGGTAAGCTGGATGTTTGGCTTCAAAATTTACAACAAATGATAGTTAATAGAATCGGTTTTTTAAAGCAGATAGAAACAAATAAACAGGATAAGAAAGTAGCGAAACTTCATTATTCGGAACTTACAGTATAAATGAAAAAGCTTTGTGACTTGAGGCTTGATAAATCATCTATGTTGGGCGGACCCGCAGCAACTCCTCGAGGAAAATTCACGGTGCTAGAATACTAGCATGTATAAAAAGATGGTTTCTTTTAAAAAAAAACAGGCTTTTGTTCAAATGATACGGCCGGAATGTAACTGGACTATGATGTTTCGGGCAAGGTGAGTGCGATCTACAGCGATGCTGCAAAGTCGGTGATAATGCTTAGCTTTGTGGGTACCTATTGTGTAATAAATGTAAGCAAGACGATGGTAAAATGAAAATTAAGCGATTGTTAATAAACGAGTTCGAAAGAGTGTAATGCCCCTCCTTAGTGACGTAAGTGCAGAGACATTGTCCACGGCCTTTGAGCAGCAGGTGGAGGATCGTATTTTTCTAAAAAAACTTGCTGAAATATTTGAACGATTGGTTAACTTTATAACAAATAGCCTTAGCGGAATTTTTAACCATATTGTATATGAACAAAAAGTATTGTCACAGATCGTCTTTATGCTACCGACGGCTTGCTATGAGCCAGATCAAGGCGTAGACAGCCACATTTAGCAAATGTTTAGATTTCAATAGGACAGATCTGATAAAATAATATGAGCACTATTTATTTCTACAAAAATGATGAACCTTTTGGATTTTTATCCAATTTTTCACCACATCCTATTTTATTGGATAACGAAGTTTGGAAAACTGTTGAACATTATTTTCAAGCAAATAAGTTTCTAGATAACAACGTTGCTAGAAAAATAAAGGAGTTGGATTCACCAATGAAAGCGGCAAGCGAAGGGAGGAACAGGCGAAATATCATTCGCTCAGATTGGGAAGAGATTAAAGAACAAGTAATGTTAAAAGCGCTTTTAGCTAAATTTTTGCAGCATCCTAAACTAAGGAAACAGCTTCTTATGACAGATAATAATATACTTGTAGAACATACGGCTAATGATAATTATTGGGCTGACGGCGGAGACGGTACCGGAAGAAATAGATTAGGGAAACTTCTAATGCAAGTAAGAGATGAACTTAAATTTTATTCGGAAGATGTTGATATAGTATTACCGCCATGGATAGCATTTCCTAAAATTAATCAATTTGATTTGTTTTGGAGGATGGGACTTGGGGAAGAATATATAACTCAATGGGCTAAGTTCTACTTAAAGTCGGATAAAGAGGTGTATCAGAGGTTGTTTCCTGAAAATGGGGACTGTCCCACTAAGTGTGTAAATAAAAAATACGGAGTTCAGTTATGTTCCTTATAACTGGACTCTTTTTTCAAATAAAGTTAAGAACTGATTTAGGATAATGCCCCAATTCTGAATAGGCATCGTCCACTTTTTAGAGATTTCTCTCAAAGCCAAATATACAGATTTCAGTACGGCATCATCGCTGGGAAATGACAGTTTATTCTTTGTGTATTTACGGATCTTCCCATTCATGTTTTCGATGATATTGGTCGTATAGATAATTCGTCGGATCTCAAGTGGGAAGTCGTAAAAGACGGTCAGTTCGTCCCAGTTCTCCCGCCATGATCTTATGGCATAGGGATATTTGGATTCCCATCTATCGGCAAAATCTGCCAGCGCTGCCTGTGCAGCCTGTTTATTGGGAGCATCATAGATAGGCTTCATATCTGCTGTAAACGCCTTTTTATCCTTCCATACAACATATCTGCAGGCATTTCGGATCTGATGGACAACACAGACCTGGGTACTACACTCAGGAAACACACTCCGTATGGTAGCGGAGAAACCATTGAGATTATCGGTCGCTGTAATCAGCATATCCTCTACGCCCCGGGATTTCAGGTCTGTCAGGATTCCCATCCAAAAACTGGCACTTTCATTCTTGCCCAGCCACATGCCCAGGACTTCTTTATAGCCATCCCTGTTTAGGCCCACAGCAAGATAAATGGTCTTATTGACCACTTTGGAGTTTTCCCTGACCTTAAAGACAATGCCATCCATCCAGACAATCAGATATACGTTGTCCAGCGGACGGTTTTGCCAGGCAATCACATCGCCCGCCACACGGTCAGTAATCCTGGAAATCGTCGATTCAGAAAGATCAAATCCGTACACATCGCGCATCATATTTTCTATATCCGAAACACTCATGCCTTTGGCATATAGCGAAACGATCACGTTCTCAACTCCGTCAATCATGTTCTTGCGCTTGGGAACGATAATGGGGTTGAATGTACCATCGCGATCCCGTGGGACCTGAATTTCCAGATCTCCCTGATCCCCACGAACCTTTTTGCTGGTATGCCCGTTTCGGGAATTGCCCTGACCACTGCGCTCATGCTTTTCATAGCCAAGGTGGCCGTCCATTTCTCCTTCAAGCATCTGCGATACTGCACGTGCCTGTAATTCCCGGAAAAATGATTGCAGCTCTAACCCGTCCTTAAAACTCTTTAAGAACTCCTTGTCGTTTAATAGTGACTCTTTGTCAATCATACTCTTATAAAGTTAAGTAAATAAAAAATGCGAAGTCCTTTCCAACTCCGCATTTTTATAACTTACACACTTTATGAGACGGTGTCATGTTCAGCGAAATAAAGAATAAATCTTGGGAAAGAATACAAATTTACTCCGGAATATGCATGACAGGGCTCAAACCGTTATCTTACCCAAGTGCATACTGTCTGTATTACCGCCGCCATAACTCTCTACAAAAAAGATAAACACTTCATAGGTGACTTCCTTTGTACGTTTCGGGATTATGACATTTTGTTTGCCAGATATTAAGCTGTCTTTCGAGTCGTTCGTCAAAAGAGGGTATTCAGCCCCATCATCCTCCGCACTATACAGGATTAAGAACGAATCGTAATACCTCGTGTCAAACTTTTTCTCCAAATAGGCATCATATTCCCAAGTAACCCGAAGCACTTGGTTTTCTTGATCGAAATCCATCGTGTAGGAAGTGATGGGATTGGGACTTCCTTTGGCAACCATAAATTTCTGCCAGTCAACGACAAAACCGTTTTCTTCCTGAACAAGTGCTTTGTTCAAATTATAAGACATCGCAACATCATATGCACGCTTAGGATAACTGTAAGCCTTATAACCAATATTGATGATGGGATTTAACATACTGATATGCGACCTCACAATTTTGAAGCGTGTTCTGCTGAGCAGTTGTTCAGGTGTAGGTGCCCGTTTTTTAACGCGGGGGAGAGAACGCACATAATTACCTGTTTTCGTTAAGACAAACACAACAGAACCAGCTTTCCCGGAAACAGTCCCATTAACGCCATTTTTGATGATTGCCATAATTGCCTGATTAAGTTTATAAATAATAAAGATAAACATTAAAATGGAAACATCCTAGAATCAAGTTATAACTAACGACAATTTTTAATCAATTTTTAGACAGTATTCAGTCAATGTTTGTACAGTTGAGACTGAGTAATCACTGAGCAAGCACTGAACAAACACTGAACAAATAATGTTAAAAGGTATATTTGATAACCATCTGATCTTCGTTTGCTGCACCTAAAATTAAAAGAGAAGAACCTACGTTTGCGTAACAAAATATTCTGGCTGAACTCATTGCACTTGAGTTTAAAAGCTGGGAAATATTAAAGGTCGTCTTGCGGTATCTGGAAAATTTATAACGGATTCGGTGGGGACGTAAAGGAGGGAGCTGGAATGATTATTCCGACCTGTCATCCTGTTAAGTAAGATTATAAGCTATCATTAAAACAGCAACACCCAATCTGATAAAGATTGGGTGTTGCTGTTTTATACTTAAAATGACCAGCTACAAGACTTGGCGGCGAAGAAAAACACGACGAGCCACACGAGCCCTTTGGCCAGAAAAAATAGGAATGCACCTATGCCGGCGCGTTTAAGCCATTTTGATTTATTGTCTTTTTGCTCCATCTGCAGGATTAAATCCTATTGCTGCTGATTTACTTTTCACTCGCAATAGACGTGAATACTTCACCAAAGTTATAAAAAGTTTGGTTAGCAATCTCTACGGCGCGCTCATAAGTTGATGGATCTGATCCGTATTTGTTTAGCACAGCTGTGAAGCCCGCCCACATGTCGCGGCTATTTTCACCGTAGCCTTCAAAAAATGATGTCCCCTTGCTGACCCCATATTTGTTCAGCATCTGTACGATGTACGGACCACCCATGATGGAACCTTCAAGTATATAGAGGGACGCCAATGCTTCAAGCACATTGCCAACAGCAGGCGCGGTAGCCTCCGGAAGATCATCAACACGACCGCCCAATGCTTCGATATCACGCTTGATGTAAGCGGAATTGCGGCGCTCTGCCAGATCAGGTAATACCGCAGCGGTGATATATGGAGCGATGTTGTCTTCGACTGCACGAAAATAGGCATAAAAGCCTTTTAATACCTCCGCATAGTCTGCTTCAGAACGGATATTTTTCAATTGGCGCACGATCGTTCCTTCTACGTTTTGGTGAGCAGCGTGCGTATGCTCTTTGATATGTTGACTTAACATGTTTTTATTTTATTTATAACGATTCTATACAAAGATTCGTATTTATT
Organism: Sphingobacterium thalpophilum; assembly: GCF_901482695.1. Lineage (NCBI taxonomy): Bacteria > Pseudomonadati > Bacteroidota > Sphingobacteriia > Sphingobacteriales > Sphingobacteriaceae > Sphingobacterium > Sphingobacterium thalpophilum. Next base: position 5,267,081 of record NZ_LR590484.1, on the reverse strand, counting down.
TTCAATATTTTATGCTGTTTTCTGACTTATCATCTATGAAAAATGGTTTTAATTCTCTTCCGCAGGCAAGGGAAAGTAAGCTGATGACCAAATTGATCTAATACTTTCCTCTCTAGCAATATCCTTTAGCGCTGCGGCCAGCCACGGTTCTCTAGGGTCGCCCGGATGAAAGTCTGATTGTGCAGGGGCGGGTGAAAGATCTACCGGTATGCCGTCAAAATAATCTGACCAACCATCGGCATTGCGGATGAGAAATGAAGCCAGGTAGACATCGAAGTCTCCGATACGGACTGAAAAAAAGCCTACGGGTTTGCCAAAAGTCTGCTGACCGATGAGGCGCAGCGGAAGATAAGGTTTGAAGCTGCTGATCAAAAGCTCACTGGCCGAAGCTGTACGTTCAGATACGATACAGGACAACTGCTGCAAAGAATTGAAATGTCCTTTTTTGATAAAGTAATGCGTATTGGCTTTTTCACTATAATCCACATCTGCCATTGTTGCGGGGCGTCCTTTATACTGGACCACTTTGCCATTGGCATCCAGATAGGGTTGCTTACGTAGCAATGTCGCCTTGCCTTGCTGGACATTTGGATGAAATTGCTCGCTGAACATAATTTTTTTATCCAGTTTGGCTGGGCTAATGAGGTTGGCCAAATATTCTGCGGTCTCCACATACCCGCCACCGTTATGACGTAGATCAAGTATTAGATGAGTAACTTGCTTTTGAGCCAGTTCGGCTGCAAGTTGATCCAGTTCGGCCTTCACGGCATGAAGCTGGGGAAAGGTGGGGATGTAAACATAAGCAATCCGTTTGTCTCCCGCGGACCAGTAGGACAGGTGGGTAGCATACCTGTATGCTGTTTGTATGCTGGCCATATGACCACTACTTTTCTTGCCGTCACGATGGTGTTCCAAATATGAATATTTTGGTTTATTGGGGATTGTCGACAATTCGTAAGGTCTATCTTTCTTGCGCAAAGCGTATTGGCTGAGTGCAAAAAGTGCTCGCTCATATGCCGTTTGCTCGGGTTCTATCTGTGCATATTTCGTCCGCGGATCAAAAGCCGTATATGAAGGAAGAGATTCCTGCCAGCGGTATAGCTGTTTGGCATAGAGGTAGATCGAGTCGAGCGTCAGTTCTTTTTTCGTTCCTGTTTTTGGACTAATAAGTTCATCGGGCAGCGTTGTTGTTCTGCTGGCATTCTGACAAGCTGTTATAGCAGCTGTTGTAACTAATAGACCAACTATTTGGCGGATTCGACTCATTATATGATGCGGATTTTGTTCGTTATGCTTGTAATTGATTCGCTACAATGGATAATTATCTGAAATTTTTAACTTTTTTTTAAAAATATAAAAGCCTAATTTTGTGCCAATTTATTTAATTTTGATGCCTCCGCTACTGTGGAGTACTCAAATGTCCCAAAGGTTTGCCCTTTGGGATTTTTTTTTCAGGGTAATATAGGTCGCTCTGTTTTGTTTGGTACACTGGATAAACTCTCCAAAAAAGCCAGGATATTTTCCTGTTCTCTACTACTTAATCGAATATTTTGGATATGTGGCGATAAAGTGCCATTGATCTGTTGCCCTGGCTTTTGGGGCATGCCCTGGCTTAGGAGGTTTATCAGTTCACGTAAGTTTGCTATACTGCCGTTGTGCAGATAGGGCGCAGTATGGGCCACATTCCGCAGACCCGGTGTACGGAATTTACCTTTGTCTGTTTCCTGACCTGTCGCCTCAAAGCGACCATTATCCAAGGCACCTTTGCTGGTAACTGCGTAACCCAGGTTATGAAAATCGAGATCGGTAAAGAAGGCGCCGTTATGGCAGTTGATACATTTTCCTTTGGTCCGAAATAAATGGAGGCCTTCAAGCTCTGCATCGTTTAACGCTTGATAATCCCCTTTGATAAAGCGATCAAAGGCGGTTTCACCACTGCTTATTGATCTTGAATAAGCTGCTATGGCATCCAGTAAACCTTCAATAGTCATCGTTTGCGTAGCATAAGCGGCCTCATATAAACGAAGATATCCGGGTATGGCTTGCAGCTTAGCGGGTAAAGTAGCTGTATTGCCGCCCATTTCGATGGGGGAGTTGATGGCCTCGGCAATCTGCTCACGATAAGTCTTTGCGCGGCCATCGTGGAAGAGCTTGCCTTCCAGATACCAGACATTTTCCATGGAAGGTGTATTGCGGTGATGCAGTGCAATGCCATCTGCCGTTGTTTTTTGGTCGATCCAGTAGGTGTCCGGATTATGACATGAAGCGCAAGTCCTCATGCCATTACCGGTACGGGGGTCGAAAAATAAGGCTTTGCCAAGTGCTATAAGCTCGGCCTTATCTTTTGATGGGTTTTCGGGTAAAGCGGCCAGTTCGCGTACCTTGATATTATCGTACCAAGCCGCGGCTGGCCATTGCGTTATCGATTTACTATATTGTTGCCGTAAGGTTTCTTCAGGTTGAGGGACAATCGTCGGCTCTTCTGGCGTAGACTTACCTTTGCGGCAGCTGTATACCATTATGGTTGCTAAAGCAAAAATGATAAATAGCTTTGTTTGATTAGTGATAATCACGGTTTAATAACTACTGAAGCATATTAATTAGTTAAGGTTAATCTGTTGTTCTCCCTCCGACAATAGCTTTCCATCTTTATCCATCAATTTCAGTGTTTTAATCTGATTACCCTGAATAGTGGCTGGTATCGGTAAAGTAACTGTTTTTTTAGCGACATCGAATATTGCATTTGTTATCTTATACGAGTTATTAAGATTGTCAATTGCCATAAAATGATCGAAGTCAGCTTTGAAAAAAAGTTCATAAATCTCGGTGCTTCTAATTGGCATGACCAGATTTTCTCCTTTTTTTACAGTATAAGAACCTGAGGTAATTAAAAGATTAAGCTGCGGCAAGAATACGTCAAAAGAATCGGTGATAACCGTGTAGCGACCGGAAATCACCTTAATTTTGTAAGTGCCCGGCTTTAGGTCATCAGGGCGATTTAGCGTAATCGCAAATGCACTCAATTGTCCAAAAGATAATAAGGTCTCGTTATCGTCTTTATCCACAAGATATGCTTTTGTCTGAGTTTCATCAGGTATAATATTTTCCCCCTTTAAGGAAATAGGATTCGTACCGGGTAAATAAAGATAATATTGGTTGTTGAGTAAGTTTAAGCTTACTTGTACTAAAGGTTGATTATACTGGAATACCAATGTATAATTTTTGCTGGAACCATCTTGTGCCCGTACGGTATAGGTAATCGGTTTGTCCGATTGCAACTGTATGGCTGTGCCCGATGCAGGTGTAATCGTTGCTAATTCCGAAACTTTAATCGTCGGTGTAATGCTTTCGGGTTGGTCCACTAATGGCGGCCAATATAAGATAATCTGGTCATCCACGATACTGGCCGACAAGGTTTTGCCGTCAGCATCCTGAATGCTAAAGGACTCAATGTCATTGTAGGGCAGGCTGGGGTATTCGGTCTTGCAAGACCAGCATGATAGTGCTAGCATAAAAATAGCTAGCCATTGAAAAGTACGTATTGTTTTTTTAAATACTGAAAGTTGCATAATTTTTTTTGATTAAAAAATAGTTATGCGGATGATTAGGGTAGAGAGATCCGCAACCCATCCACTAGGTTGCGGGTCTTTTAAGATAAATTATTGAAAATTATAATGCCTTAACTTCGATATTGACATCTGCTTTTACTTGTAATTGACCTGCCACAACTTGCTGGCCGACATTGCTGAAGCTAAGTAATTTTACTGCATATAATGCTCCAGCTCCATCACCCACCAATACGGTCAATGGCTGGATGGCTTTATTTGTATGGTCAGTTATATCGTATTCATACCATTCGTTATTACCTTGTGATGATACTGGTGTCGCAGTCGTCCAATCTGATACTGTAACAGAAGAGATATCTTTTGCTACGGTTTTGAGTGAATAACCAGAATTTGCTCTTATGGATCCATTTACATGGCTAAAGAATGCGACCTGGCCTGAGCTGCTTAAGCTTTGTGCTCCTGTACCAAGATTTACATAAACAGCTGGCCAGTTGGCTGCGTCTGCGGGGCTCCACCATTGACCTACAACGGTGTAGTTGCTATTTGCTTTAGCTTGATTGAGCACCAATGGAGCTGTTGCAGATTCTGTTGTTGGGGTCGCTGCCCATACTGCTGCCGATAGCGCAGTCACGGCCATTGCCGATTTTAAGATGGTTTTGATGTTTAAGTTCATGATATTTTAATTTATTTAATTTTGATGCCACCATGGCATCTCGTGGATGTCTGTTTATGATTCCGTTATCGTACTTGGCATATACTGCGTAAATACCACATCGGCCCAGTCTTTAAACTGGAATGTGACTTTTACGTTATCAAAAGTTCCCGTTGGTAAGCTAGCTAGCAGGGTAACAGTCATTTCGGTACGGGTATACGATTTAATCGTTAAAGGATAATCCTTTCCATCCAATGTCATGATAACAGCCGTAGGATCCAGAATAACACTGCTTGAACCAGCGATAATGGTCCAATCCTTGTCTTTTGCCAGGGTTAAACCTGATGAATTGATATACACCTTCGGCTGGCGGTAGGTAATTGTGATGGGGTCTGGCAAGATAATGGTATGCCCAAGATTGGTCACCTCCACATCGTATACACCCGGTGTAATATCTGAAGGAATGCGATTTTCCCGCTCGGTACCGATATAACGTAATTGATAAGTTCCAGCCCCTATGGTCAGGCTATTGGGGGTAGGCATCGGTATGCGTTCCTTGGTTTCCTGATGAATTAATGTGATACCTACCAAGGTGGGATTGGTATGCATAAAAGTTCCATTTATCACTGGAAGCGCCATCGCCGGTCCTAATGCCAACACAGAGGGTGAGTTAGCGTAAAAAGCAGCTTCAAACGATGGCGTACTTTGAAAATCAATCTTTAAACTATAAGTTCTTGTGGTACCTGTCGCGGATTTGACAGTATAGGTCTGATTCTTTTCATCTGTTTTGACAGGCAGAATTTCCTCTGCGATGCTGGCCCCGTTGGAAACTTTGATGGCCGGATCGATCACCAATAGGCCATAGTAGTAGGGGACATATACCGTAATGGTATTTGCTTCATTGTCGATGGCCCCATAAATGACTTCGTCATTTGGTAGGTTGGTGACCTTGTATTCGAGTATCTTATCTGCTGGAAGCAAGGCTAATTCTTCCGTTTTGGTGCAGCGGGTTAGTAGCAATCCAATAAAAAGGAAGCTTAAAATGCTGTATATTCTTTTCATGATAGTTTAGTGTCTAATAAGTACGCTAAGCTTATTTTTTTTAGTTAGCAATGGTAAATTTGGTACTGCCAGCTTTGGCAAGTACATATTGGAAAGTAAAATACGGGGCTGGCGATGTTCTATACCAGTCTTTTGGATCTAATAAATCTTTATAGATACTTTGAATTTTCACCTTAGCGTAGTTTCCGTTGGCTGTACGTACAATCAGCGTGTGCTCTTCTATGGGATAGCATACATGTTTTTTGTTTTCAGCGCCTCCGCCTTTATGGATAGCATTAAAATCATAGACGTACCAACCCAATCCAGTCCCCATATCCCCTGAATTATCAGGACCATAGGGTTGTTCACCTTTGCGAAACTCCGCATCTGAGGGGATATCGATGACATCTTCAAATTTTTTCTCAACAATAAGAATACCGCCTTTACCAGGACCGCCTTTTCCAAAATCGTATGCGCTATTATTACAGTTGATAAAGCTGCGATAGATATTAGAGAAAGATATGTCCCAGCGCGCTGTACGTTGATAATCGGATGTAACGGCCTTATTCTGTTCTAAGCTGTAATAGATCGGAGACTGCTCTGTGGTAGGTGCACTACCTGCAGGTAAGTCTTCTCCAAAATTCTTGACAGTAATCAAGCGGTTGAACATCGTTTCCGGAGTTACGGGATCAGGCTCGGGCTCTACAGTCGGCTCACTTTTGCTACAGGCACCCAGCACAATTAAAAATGCCAGTACTGGCATAAATTTGAATAGATTGCTACTTTTCTTTATTTTCATTATGACTTGTTTTTATGTTAGTTGATATGCTATCCGCTTTTTAATACATTTACACGATGTATTATATTTATTTAAATTTATTCTAAATAATAGTAAAGGTAAAGAGTTTAGCCTATTACTTGTGTATGAAAATTGGTATTTAATATATTTTTTTCGGTTTTTGATTTTGGTAACGAAAGCAGCTGGAATTTTAACCAGCTGCTATGCTAGTAAGTTTCTTGAAGTATTCAACCTTTTATCGCAGTTTACTACTGTTTAATAAATCTTTTAAAATTGATGTTATAGGTTGCATTTCCACTCGCCGCAGTAATACTTCCTGCCTGAATTACATAAAGCTCATCTGCTTCATTGTTCAATTTCTCACCTTTGTACATCACGATGTAGCGATTGGCAGTAGGGTAGAGTTCATCTTTGCTACAAGAAGTAAAACCTAAACTTAATGCACATAGCAGTGCTGCTGTTGTAAATAATCTGTTCATTTTTAATCTAATTGTGTAATTTTTCCTTATTATAATGTGTTGGTGTTTAAATCTTTGCTGCCGTCTTGCTGTACATAATATTTAAATGTATAGTACGGGGCGGGCCAATTCAGATTGGTTACCGCCGCTGGATTTCCTTTGTAGGCATTGATCAGCTGCAATTTGGCATATTTGCCATCGGGCAGCCGAATGGCATAGGTACGATTCGGCAAAGCTTGCATGATATGGGTGCTCAAGCTATAGCGAAACCAGCCATCCGAACCATCGGTTGCTGCCCAGCCAATTTTGTTGACTTCACTTTTATTGAACTCTTCGTCGGAAGGGGCTACGTTTACGCTCTGGTACGCTTGCCGCAATAAAACCACGGCGGTATTGTTGGCTGGCCCACCATAACCGGGGTTATGCGCGTACCGGGCGTTGTTGACAAAAACCTCCGAATTATAGGGGCCAGTAAATGCAATATCCCAATCTGTTGTTTTGAGCCACTGTGCGGAATCTGCCTGATTTTTGATCCAGATCTGCTTTTGATCGTTAAAGCGGAAAAGAAAGATAAAAAATGGGCGTTGCTCTTTTCCTTCGGCGCCTTCTCCCATGGCAGCATCGGTATCTCCGGCCAGATCTTTGATAACTGTGCTTTTGCCGTCTTCCAATCCAATTGTATAGTCTTTGTCCTTCCCACAGGATAGGAGCATAAGCGCCAGAAAACCTGAAAAAATACAGCGGCCGATCTTGTGAAAGGAAAGCCAGAAGCTACATTCGCCAATAATCATATGAATCGTTCTCATCTTTTGTCCTGTACTTTGTGTGCTAATTTCTTGTTCATAAATCCTTATTATTCTTTTATCCACCGATAGCTGACCCCGCCCATGATAATCCGTCCGGGCTGTCCTAAGAGATAACGGCTGGTGAAATTAAATAGGTTATCGCCGATCAGACGGAGGGTTAATCTTCGGTTCATCAGACTCTTTTCTACCGTGATATTCACCAGTGTGTGGTAGGGAATAAAGATGTCGTATTTGTCGATAAACTGGTTGCCATTGTATTCCTGAAAAGGTGTGGCGCTTCTGAAATTGATCCGCGCATTGACATGGACAGCCCAAGGTTTATATTCGTATTGCGCTTTTGCGTTGAACATGTGTCTCGAACGGTCCTCAATACCCCAATAATCTGATTTTTTGCTCTGCCGATATTCGCCTGTAGCAGGATCATTGATCTGGTTATATGGATAACTGCCTTTCGCAATACTGTCCAGCACACTCAGGTCTTTGGCAATCAAATATTGATAGCCCATCGACAATTGCAGATCTTTGGTTGCCTGGTAAGTGAGGGAGACTTCAAATCCTTTGTTCATCGCTTTTGGCAGGTTTCGGTAGCTATAGATCTGAGCAATACTGGTACCATTACCTACACTGACTGTGTTGATCTGATTGTTGATCCGATGATAGAACAGGGAAAAATCTGCCTGAAATCTGCTTGAAGGATTCCAGGTAAGCCCAATATTGTTGGACAGACTGGTTTCAGCCTTGAGGTTGCCTGCCACCAAATTGAGCATGTAGCTGTTCTTGTAGCTGAGCTCTCCGGCTTGATCCATTGCCGCAATGACGTCGGCGACACGTTCTGAACCGACGACAAGGTAATTGGCCGCGGGATTGAAGAAGACCTGATAACGCATCTTATAGTCGGGCGCCTTGAAACCTGCCCCAATACCGCCTTTGATCAACAGTGTAGGACTGAGGTGGTATTGCAGGCCTAGACTTGGACTCAGGTGACCCTTGTAGACATTCGTCTGATCGTAGCGTAGACCGAGTGTCGTCAGCAAGCGGTCCACAGGTTTCCATTCGGTCTGTAAATAAGCAAACGCGCTATTTAATGAGCGTTTGCCATCCAGATCCTGATTGTCCATCAGCTCGAGACTACCGCCTATGCCTCCGGTGAGTTTTACCTGGTGTGCAGGACTATAAGCAAATTGCTGTTCGATGCGGTGTACGTTCTGTCCAAACTGCTCGGCACTTGCCACAATGCCCTGCTGTAACCACTGTGCGGCAATCTGCGAGTGGAAGCGTGAGAAATAATAGCGCGTCATGCTGCGCAGTCCCGATTGGAAATTATGGTCGTAGCTTGCGGAGAGGTTGATGTCCTGATCTTTTTGTTTGTCCTGTAAGGTGGCCGATTCGGACCAGGCATTGATCATTTCGGACGCTCGGGCTGCATAACGTCCGGTGATACCTACTGTTCCATTCTTACTGGTACGATAGCGTACACGGCCCTGAAAACTGTAATTGGTATAGGGTGGGAATGTCGTACTCTTCGAATCGAGGTACTGTTTGTCTGTATTGAAACCGTCGGTACGGTAGTAATTGCCCGAAAAGACGGCGCTCCCACGTTGATTGGCAAAAGGTGTTTCAGCCTCCAATGTGGCATCGACGGTATTGAGGCTGCCATAGAGAAGAGATGCCTGCGCCTGTGGTGTAACAGCTCCGTGACGAGTGATAATATTGATGGCTCCGCCCAGCGCATCACTGCCGTATAAGCAGGAAGAGGCCCCCTTGATGATCTCGATGCGTTCGATATTGGTCACGGAAATACGGGATAGGTCAAAGTTGCCACTATTGCGGCCCAGCATAGGCTGGCCGTCTACGAGCACCATCACATAGTTGCTGCTGAATCCCTGAATCTGTACGCCCACAGCTCTGGAACCGCCGGCAATATCATTGACTATGGCCATGCCGGTCTGCTCTTTGAGTACCTCATCCAGACGGCGGCTGCCCATCAGTTCGATCTCCCGTTTGGTGATTACCTTGACAGGCATGGCCGCATTTTCTGCTTTAATGAGGTTGTCCACGGCCTCTGCCTTACGATTGACCTCGACGGTGCCGATCTGCCGGACTTCGGATTTCAGCGCAATCTGCAGCAGCTGGTTGTGTTCCTCCAGATCGACAACCTGCCGATGCTGCTGGTACCCCAGGGCCTGCACCAGGACTTCATAACGGCCGGCGTACAGCTGCTTAAAGTGAAACCTCCCAGCCGAATCGGTTTTAAAAACATACTTATCCGGATAGAGATAAACGGTGGCGTCGGCTATGGCTTTATTGGATTCGTTCTTCAATACGCCAGAGATCTTCCATTTTTCCTGTGCTTCTACATGGTGAAGCTGCCAGGTACATAGGGCAATCAAGGTACTCGTTCGAAAGGATAGAATGCTTTTAAACACTATTTTTATTTTTACTAATTCTAAATAATGTTACAAAAAACGGAATTCCTTCCGGAATTTTCTCTATGCAAAGTGTCAAAAATTCTATTTAATTCGATTTTTGTTGATAAAAGTGTATGCTGTTTTTATGTGTAATTATCTTGTTTTTAGTTTTTTATATGTTTCAATCCGCCCCGTTGCTTCATGAAAGGATATTGTATATAATTTGTATTTAGACTGATTATTGATTTGTTTTGTATTCAAATTGATAATCTACTGCAGGCCGCTTGACTGTTTCTTGCCGTAGGATCGCAAACAATAAAGATGAGTAGATTTTATAGGATTACACTATGCTGTCTGCTGCACATCGGAGGATGGGTGACGGCACAGGAAAGAATTATTACCTTGAATAGCTCGTTGACCGAAACGGTCTACGGACTGGGGGTCGGGAAACGGATGGTAGCTACTGATGTAACGAGTATATCTCCCAAAGCGGCAGCGGCACTGCCAAGGGTAAGCAAGAACCGGTCGGTATCTGCTGAGGGCTTACTGTCCTTCAGACCCACGGTTGTGATCGCCAATGAAGGTGATCTGTCCAAAGCGGTTATTCAGCAGATCCGTGCTGCGGGGGTCCGCTATGTTTCGATTCGGCCCGACTATTCGGCACAGGGCGCGCTTCGGTATATCCAGGAAGTGGCGGATGCCGTAGGGGAATCTGCGGCTGGAAGAAATCTCGTGTCCCGCACTAAAATAAGCCTGGATCATACGCTAGAGCTGGTACGGAAGGAAAATAGGGGTAAAGAACCGCCAAAAGTATTGTTCATTTATGCCCGCGGTACTGGTACCATGAGCGTAGCGGGCAAGGGCAGCAGCCTGGATGCCATGATCAGCCTGGCGGGCGGAAAAAATGCGGTTCAGGAGTTCTCAGATTTTAAACCGTATACGACGGAAGCTTTAGTGCAGGCGAATCCGGACATCGTGCTGATGTTTGACTTTGGTGCCAGCAGTCTGGGCGGAAAAGAGGCTATTTTAAAGTTGCCGGGCATGCGTATCACCAACGCGGGCAAACATGGGCGAATCCTCGTGATGAATGCCTCCCTGCTGGTGAATTTCAGCAATCGCCTGCCGGACGCCATCCTGGAGTTGCACCGTGGTTTTAGAAATGTAATGGATTCAAAATAGAGCAGGTGCAAAGGAAACAGAAATTCATAGTACTGGCATTGAGCTTAGTATTATTATTTACTTGTGTTGTTGCTTTAGGTATGGGCGCATATCATATTCCAGCCGAAGATGTCCTCTCGCTTTTGGCGCAAAAGCTGGGGCTGCCCAGTGCCGGCCGGGATGCCATGCAGCAGGACGTATTATTTGAGATCCGCATGCCGCGTCTTTTGCTCGGACTGCTGGTCGGCGCCGCACTCGGAATCTCTGGAGCGGGTATTCAGGGCATCTTTCGTAATCCGCTTGCTGAACCGGGGTTGATCGGCATTTCCTCGGGAGCCTCCTTATTTGCGGTGCTGATCATTGCTTTTGAGACCTTTCTCTTTACATCGCTATCGGCATGGATCGGCTACTATATGCTGGCTGCAGGGGCTTTTGTCGGGGCGGGACTCACAGCCTTTGTCGTTTACCGGATTGCCAGCAAAAATGGCAGGCCCAATGTCACCACGATGCTGCTCGCGGGAATTGCCATCAATGCCTTTGCGGGGGCGCTCACCGGACTGATGACTTATATGTCCACTGAACAGCAGCTCCGGACGATCACCTTCTGGATGCTGGGGAGTCTGGGGGGCGCTACCTGGGATAATGTGCTGGCTGTGGCTCCCTTCATTGTTATCCCTGTACTGATTTTACCTTTTTTTGGCAAGTCACTGAATGCTTTTGCGCTGGGCGAACTGCAGGCTGATCTGCTGGGAATGCGCACAGACCGTGTCAAACGCTGGGTGGTGATTTTGTCCACCCTTGCTGTAGGTGCATCTGTTGCCGTATCAGGCATTATCGGTTTTGTGGGGCTCATCATCCCGCATACAGTTCGGCTCATGGGGGGGGCTGATCACCGTTTTGTGCTTCCGGCATCTTTACTCCTGGGCGCGCTGGTGCTGACACTGGCTGATGTGATCGCACGTGTTTTGGTGGCACCGATCGAATTGCCGATCGGGGTGATCACTGCGCTCCTGGGGACCCCCATATTTTTGTACATTTTAATCAGGGATAAATGATCTGCCAGAAGTCTAAAAAATAATAGTTTATATGTTGCGTGTAGAAAAAATCAACTACGAGGTGAATGGCCGTAAGCTGCTCAGGGATATTACCTTTCAGGTACGCAAGGGGGAAATACTGGCCGTCCTTGGAGCCAATGGCGCAGGAAAATCAACTTTAATGGGTGTGCTCTGCGGAGATAAGAAACCGGATTCAGGAGCCGTCCATCTCAATGGTATTCCGCTGGCTGAGTATGATCCGGTGGCTCTTTCCCGATGTAGGGCATTGTTGAGCCAGCAACAGCAGATGACACTAAGTTTTAAAGTCGAGGAAATCGTGCTGATGGGCAGATATCCGCATTATAAAAATACGCCGGGACAACATGATCTTAAAGTCGTGGCCGAAACCATGGATCTTTGTGGTGTATCGGCTTTTGCGGGACGCGATTTCCTGAGCTTGTCGGGTGGTGAACAGCAACGTGTCCATCTGGCCCGTATCCTTGCACAGATCTGGGATAATCCTGATGCCCTGTTGCTACTGGACGAACCTATCGCCGCGCTGGATCTGCATTATCAGCAAAAAGTGCTCGCGATAGCCCGCGCACTGGCGCGAAAAGGCTTTATGGTCGTACTGATCGTGCACGATGTCAACTTTGCGGCCATGTATGCCGACCGTATTCTGATGCTCAAAAATGGACGTAAGCTGTTTCACGGTACGCCGGTAGAGGTGCTGGCACAGAAGGAAATATATACTATTTTTTCGGTTGAATCGAATGTGATTATGAATCCGCGCACGTTAAAACCTTATGTGCAGCTGGAAGAAATGAATGTAGAACTTGATTAGGTTGTTATTTAGAAAGATTATAAATAATTTTTAAATACCGTCTTAATTGATTAATTTTAACCTCGTCAGGCTTATTTTGGATTGTATCATGGTGGTGAAAAGTAAAATAGTAGAGTTGGCTGAATGGCTTTTTGAAGAAGAGATTCCGGATAGCTATGTACCCGACAAGCCTCTTGTCGAAAAAAAAGTGTCTATCCACAGGGATCCGGTGCACATGGAAAATTTCCAGCTTTCGACTTCAGGCCTGTTTATCCTGCATGCCAAAATGCAGTTTGACCGTCCTGTACGGGTGCTCACCGAGATCGGGGGGGAGACAATCACAAGCCAGTTTATTTTTTTTAAACCTACAGACAGTAAATTGCCGTACGGAATGAGCCGTCATAATATCCGATATATTCCCTCCGTCAAGTCTGTTCATGAAGTAGAACCGGGAATTGAATATACCTATTTTATTGCGGTCATTTCCAAGGAATATTACCTCAGTCTCATAAAGCGGGACTCGTTACTGCACCAGCAGTTTGTGCATGAAATAGAAAAGGGAGAATATGTTTCGTTCTCGGAGGAGGACCTGATGGCGACCTATGAAATGCAGCACACGATTACGGAACTCATTGAGTCGAAAAAGAAAGGTGAAATCCGCCGGCTGCATACGGAATCGCGTGTGGTGGAACTGCTGATGTACCAGTTTGAACAGTACAACGAGAGAAACGAAAATGCGGCGCCGCTATTCCATGAAGAGGATGTACAGCGTCTGGAACTGGCTCGGCAGATCTTGGAACAGCGTGTTGCGAATCCGCCGACACAGAAGGAGCTTGCGGCAGAAGTACTTACCAGCGAAAGCAAACTGCGTAAAGACTTCAAGGAATATTTTTCTGTGACGATCCATGACTATCTGACCAGAATACGTATGGAGAAAGCCAGGAACTATCTGCTCCAGGATAAAATGACCGTCTATGAGGTGGCCCTTCTGACCGGCTATGGGCACCAGAATAACTTTAGCAGTGCGTTCAAGAAATATTACGGTATCTCGCCGGGCGAGCTGAAGATGTAGCTACCGTGTGTTTATGGGGAGCAGGGAGTCCTCGAGCACAGCGTAGCAACGGTACTCCCGGGGCATCTGGCGGCTGTCTAGCCCGGTGAATCTGCTGAAAGCTGGCAATATAATCTGATGTTCGGATATCCAGAAACAGGGCAGTCGCAGCTGTCTCCGGGGAGGGATGGTGATGCTTATGCCGGGGTGAAGATGACCTGAAATACGGAAAGAGGTTGCGCTGGGCCGGGGTTGGTGCTCAAAGCAAATCTGTTCGATTTCAAGAAGATCGTCGTGGCAGTGGATGCCGAACTGTTTGGCAAGGCCTGCGGACTGTCGGTCATGATTCCCTTTTACGAGCTGGATCTGAAGGTCGGGATAAGCTGCTCTAAGTTGTTGGAGGGCCTGCACTTCTTGATTGATCCCTGCATGGATAAGATCGCCCACGACGATGACTTGGGCTGCGCGGTAATGTGCAATCAGCGCGGCCAGTCTGTGAAGATCGGCGGTTGAGGCCTCGGCTGGAATGGCAATCCCATGCTTCCTAAAATGGGCTGCTTTGCCCAGATGAAGGTCGGAAAGGATCAGGCTGTTCTGGTCTCTCCAGAATATAGTTCGTTGATTGTTAAGAATTAGCTGTTGTTTATTAAATGTAATACTTTGCTCCTGAATGTTCATTTTTTTCTCCTGCTTTTTGGGCTGCGGGTATTTTCCATACGCTGAATCCGCTCTAATAAGGCCTCGCTCGAAAGCGACTGACGTAAACTGTCGACCTTGATCGGGAAGCTCAAAGGTGTATACTCCGTTGCAAAGGTATAGATGATCTTGCTATTATTGATCCTTTCAAAAGCTTTTATTAGCCGCGGCTCTTCCAGTTGCTGATTGAAGACTTCGCTGAAGGCCTGTTTGAGCAGTAGATTATTGGGGTCGTGGTCCATCAGTACCCGAAATATAATGCCGGAGGACGCCTGCAGTGATTTGTTGTTCTGCTGCGTGCCCGGATAATTCTGAATGACGAGTCCGGAGATAACGGCAATATCCCGAAATTTTCGGCTGGCCATTTCTGCGGAATTGATGCTGCTGATGACATCCGCCATGAGATTGTCGCGGCTCAGAATTTCGCGCAACTGTGTTTCATCCAGTGGAATTTCCTTGTCGGAAAACAGTTCAAAGCCATAGTCGTTCATGGCCATCGAGAAACTGATGGGATAACGCAAGCTGATCCGGTAAGCAACCAGAGCAGCCATGACCTCGTGGATCAAGCGGCCTTCCAAAGGATAAAAGAACAGATGATGACCTTCGCGGGTACTGATGTGCTCGACAAGAAACTCGGATTCGCCGGGAACGGCAGACAGATTTTCCTGTCTCTGGATCATCGGCGCAAGGAAACGGAGTTCAGGCTCTCCGGTAGCCGGGTCTTTGGCCTCTGCGAGCTTCTTTCTCAAAAAATGGCTGAGGTTGGTGGACAACGGAAGCCTGCCGCCCAGCCAGCTTGGGGTGATCGCCTTGCCGGATGAACCCCTTACATATACCGTCATTTCCTTGACCATCACCAGCTCTAGAATACGTCCTGCCAGAACAAAACGTTCGCCTTTCTTCAGTTTGCTAATAAAGTACTCTTCGATCATGCCGATGTATCCGCCGGATAGAAATTTGACCCGCATCATGGCATCGCCCACGATGGTACCTATATTGAGACGATGAAGCAAAGCAATGCGGCGGTTTCTGATGATCCATTTGCCTTCTTCATTTTGCACGACCTTATGGAATTCTTCATAGCGCTTGCCTATTTTGCCGCCGGAAGTAATGAAATAAAGGCACCATTCCCATTCTTCATCATTCATATACTGGAAGGCATGGGTGCCAGCTACAATCTGTTGTAACTGTTTCTGGTCAAATCCGCCGCCCAACGCAATGGTGACCATAAATTGCACCAGCACATCGAAGGTCTGTACCATTGGATCCCGGTTTTCAATGGTCTGCGTCCTGACAGCTTCCTTGAGCGCAGCGACTTCGATGAGCTCAAGGGAATGTGTTGGGACAAAATAAATGACAGAGGTTTCAAAAGGGCTATGTCCGCTTCTGCCAGCACGTTGCATAAATCTGGCTACACCTTTGCTTGATCCGATCTGCACGGCGGTGTCCACAGGCTTAAAGTCTACACCAAGATCCAACGAGGAGGTCGATACCACTGCTTTGAGCTTTCCGTTGCTCAGGTTTTCTTCAATCCATTCGCGGATATGCGCATCAATGGAGCTGTGGTGCAGCGCAATCTGTCCGGCAAAATCGGGGTGAGCCTGTAGCAGTAGCTGGTACCACATCTCGCTCTGGCTACGGGTATTGGTAAACAGAATCGTGCTCCTGCTCTTCAGAATGACCGGAACGACCCAGTCGACCAGACTGCCTCCGAGATGTCCCGCCCAGGGCAGTAGCTCAACTTTTTCAGGATAAATGGGCTTAATGGCGATTTTCTTTTTTTCTCTGGCCACGATCTTTACTCTTTTTTCTGCAGTCGGCAGCAGTACCTGCAAGGCCTCGTCCAGATTGCCGATCGTGGCGGTTATACCCCAGACAAGAAGCGACTGCTGAAGTGACCGCAGAAAAGAAATCGCCAGTTCGACCATGACGCCACGCTTGCTCCCAAGTAGCTCATGCCATTCGTCGACCGTCACACAGCGGAGGTTTTTGAAGAACTTGTCGCGCTGCTTCTGGGCGAGCAGCAGGTGTAAGCTCTCGGGTGTCACCAGCAGGATATCGGGCATGGCGCGGGTCTGCTGGGCCCTGAGCTTAGGGTCTGTATCGCCATTGCGCACCTGCACGATCCAGTCTAGGCCGATATCATCTATGGCCTCCTGCATCGCGCGGGCCAGATCCTTGGCCAGCGATCGGAGGGGTGTGATCCAAAGGAGCTTCAATCCCTTTTGGTATTGTTCGGGATGGTTCATGTAGTCGATCAGCACTGCCATAAAGACGGAAAAGGTTTTTCCGAAACCTGTCGGTGCAATAACAAGTCCGCTATAGCCCAGGCTGTAACTTTCCCAGGTCTTGCGCTGAAAACCGAATGGACTGCGGCCCTGAGACTCAAAATAACGGTTGACGATCTGAAAACCTTCGCTATGGATGCTCTTATTTTTCAACTTATGGTATCAATTTTTTGACGTTTTCCAATGTATCAATATCGGTCGCTTTTTTATCTCTTCGCCAACGCAGGATTCTGGGAAAGCGCAGGGCCACACCGGACTTGTGTCTTTTGCTGTATCCTATGCCTTCAAAGGCAATTTCAAACACAAGTTCGGGTCGGACGGTACGCACCGGTCCGAATTTTTCCAGTGAATTCTGTTTGACATAGCGGCTCACTTCGAGTATTTCCTTATCTGTGAGTCCTGAGTAGGCCTTGGCTATGCTCACTAGATGATCACCATCCCGCACCGCGAACGTGTAGTCGGTATAATGCGCACTACGTCGACCACTGCCTTTCTGCGCGTAGATCAGCACGGCATCGATGCTCATGGGGTCAACTTTCCATTTCCACCAACCGCCTTTTTTTCGGCCCGCATAGTAAACGGAGTCTTTCCGTTTAAGCATGAGGCCTTCACTATTAATCGTCCGGGAGGCCGATTGTACCGATCGTAATTCCGTCCAGTCTGTACTGCTAATTGTAGGTGATAACTGTATGGCTGTATTATGATTGCGATGGTATACCTCTTCCAGTAGTTTACGTCTGTAGGCCAAGGGTTCAAGGCGCAGATCGGTGCCATTTAATTCCAATAAATCGTAAAGATACACAACGACGGGCACTTCCTGACGCAATATCTTAGTGACTGCTTTTCTGTTGATCCGTTTCTGAAGTTCGGAGAAATTGAGCACTTGTCCTTCTTTGAACGCCAGGATCTCACCGTCCAGCACGGCGCTGTCGGTCCATTGCTGAAGGGCCTCACTGATTTCGGGGAACTGTGCAGTGACGAGTTCTTCGCCCCGCGACCAGATAAAGGTGTCGTCCCCGCGTCTGATCAGCTGACCGCGTATTCCGTCCCACTTATATTCTGCCTGCCAGGCGCTGATATCACCCAGGTCTTCCAGCTCTTTTTCGATCGGATAGGCAAGGCAGAATGGATAGGGCTTGGATAAATTGGTATCACTATAAACGCCACCGATCAGTTTGTCAAATTCTACATCATCAGGATGCCATTCACCCATAATACTGTGTGCCACAACGCTGGCTTCAACGGCAAAATGCTGCGCAATAGTGTTGATCAGGCCCTTGGCCGAAACGCCCAGCCGGAAACTTCCCCCGAGCAGCTTATTGAAAATGAATCGTTCGACCGTATTCAATGCATTCCATGAATCGAGTACAAAGGACTTTTTCTCCGCAGGAGTGGCTTGTTGTAATCTGGTAATGGCGTCCATCCATTCGCTTAGACTGCGGTCGCTGGCCGCCGTAGGCGGAGGTAAAAGGAGCGCCAGGGTTTCGGCAAGATCGCCAACAGCAGCGTAGGACTCGATGAATAACCACTCCGGGATGTCCGTGATCTCCAGTGCCCAGGTCCTCAGATCTTTGGTAGATACCGGTCGCTTTGGCCGCTTGCCGGTCATGAGTGCCAAAAGCCAGAGCTTGTCCTTGTCTGGGGCTTCGTTAAGAAACGCGATGATTGCTTCTTTTTTTACGTTGGTTTTATTGCTGCTGTCGAGAGCATGAATCAATGTTGCAAATTCTTTCATGTGGCGGATTCCTGTGTAAGGGTTTGTGGATCTTCTTCATCGCCATATTGGGTTTTGACTTCTTCAGCTTCAATGCCGATCTCATTAAGGTATTTGGCAAAGGTGGCTGTCTGCCCATGGGTCACATAGACCTTCTCGGCGCTGCTGGCACGGACGGCCTGGAGCAGACCGTGCCAGTCGGCGTGATCACTGATCGCGAAACCGGCATCTGCGCTTCGCCAGCGTCGGGCACCACGGATCTGCATCCAGCCGGAGCAGATGGCGTAGGCAACGTGAGGTATCTTATGTAAAAGCTGGCTGTCAAGCAGTGCCGGCGGGAGTAATATAATCTGTCCGTCGAGTTGTTTGGAATTAAGCTTAAGATCTGCAATCTGATAAGACGGTAGCTTTATACCTGCTTCGGTATAAGCTTCGTTCAGTCGGGCAATGCTGTAATGCACGTATACGGGCCCCATCTCCTGCACGGCATTCAGAATCCGCTGTGATTTGCCGAGCGAGTAACCAATAAAAACCGAAGACTTTTTGGCGGCCTGGTTGTTGGCTATCCAGGTTTTTAGACGCTGATTCTGTATGGTTATCGTTTCCCAGTGGTACACAGGCAGCCCAAAGGTGCTTTCTGTGATGAGCTGATGGCATTTGACGGGTTCAAAGGGCGTGGATAGACCATCATCCTGTAGCTTATAGTCGCCCGTGAAGACAACAACTTGACCTTTGTATTCTAAGCGGATCTGTGCCGAACCGATGATATGCCCCGCAGGATGTAAGGAAACTTTTACACCGTTGATATGTACAGGCTCATTGTAAGCGAGACCCTGGATCTGTATATCGGGGCCAATACGGCTTCGGAGAATTCCTACCGTGAAATGGTGACAAAGGTATTTTTTCATTCCCCAGCGGGCATGGTCAGCATGTCCATGTGAAATAACAGCCAGGTCAACAGGTTGCCAGGGATCAAGATAAAACCTTCCCGGAATGCAATATATACCCTTGGATGTAAACTGAATCATACGCAGCTGTGTTTGTCTTCTGATGTATTGATGTTGATCTTTATTAATTCAAACAGGTAATCATAAGTTAATGTTTTGTTTATTTGTTGCATAGCTTGTCCAGAGTGCTTAAATTGCGGGGTGAACGTTATTTTACCGTGGACAAGACGAAGGTGGATTCAGTTAATTTTTTTACATTTGTTTACTTTTGATTCTAAGTTTTAGCTCTCTATGATATTAATAGTCGATGACAACCCAGATAATATTTATTCGTTACAAAAGTTATTGGAATCCAAAAATTTTAAGGTTGATACCGCACAGTCGGGCGAGGAGGCCTTGAAGAAGATTTTAAAATACAACTATGCGCTGATTATACTGGATGTCCAGATGCCGGACATGGACGGTTTTGAAGTGGCTGAAAATATTGCGGGGTTCAGTAAGACGAAAGAGACGCCCATTATTTTTCTTTCCGCTGTCAATACCGACAAGCGTTTTATCACCCGTGGGTATGACTCGGGTGGACTGGATTATGTCACCAAACCGGTAGACCCTGATATCCTGATGCTGAAGGTAAAGACATTTTATCGGCTGCACGAACAGACACAGGCTCTCAAGGATATACAACAGACTCTGGAAATGGAGGTTGAGCGGCGGAAGCAGGCACAAAAAGAATTGCGTTCAAAGGTGGATTATCTGCATACGCTGCTGGAATCGCTGCCACAGATCGCGTTTACCTGTGACAACCGTGGAAATATTGGATTTGTCAACGGACGCTGGTTTCAGTTTTCGGAACATGAATCAACATTCCCGCAGACGCATCCAGACGACAGACCAATCATGGATGACCTTCGGGAAAGTCTCAAATCAGGACGGCCACTGGAAACCGAAGTGCGCCTCAAAAAGCGGGACGAAACCGGCTATTCATATCAGCTGCTGCGTGTATGGCCCATACTGGAAAACGGTGAAAAAAATAACTGGGTGGGTACATTCACGGATATTGACGGGCAGAAAAAAGCCGAAAAAGAAAAAGATGAGTTTTTAAGTATTGCAAGCCACGAACTCAAGACACCGTTAACGAGCATCAAGGCGTATATGCAATTGCTGGACCGTAAGTTAAAGCTCGAGAAGGACTGTGCTGAAGCCAAATATGTCTCCCGTGTGCAGGATCAGGTAGAGAAGCTCAACAGCTTGGTCACCGATCTTCTGGACCTGTCCAAAATCGACAACGGGAAGCTGGGAATAAACAAAAAGCTGTTTTCATTGGAACGGATGGTACAGAATGCTGTGGATTCAATTGTTCAGACGCATGACCAAAGTACTATGAAACTCTGTAGGAGCGGGGATATCAAGGGGCTAATGGTGTACGGCGACGAAATACGGCTGGAGCAGGTACTGGTCAATTTTTTGACGAATGCGTATAAATATGCCGCGGGAACAGAAAAGGTAATCGTTGACTGTTCAATATACGGCGACTTTGTCAAGATCAGTGTCGTTGATTTTGGTATAGGCATACCGGCAGATAAACAAAAAGAGGTCTTCAATAAGTTTTACCGTGTGGAGGAAACTTCTTTCGATTTTCAGGGGCTCGGAATAGGGCTTTATATCTGTTCGGAAATCATACGCAGTCATCAGGGCACAATCGGTGTCGAAAGCTCGGCTGGGCAGGGTGCAACATTCTATTTTACATTACCGCTAAACTTACCTATAGATGCCAAATAAAACACTACGTAATTTAACCGTCGGAATCGGCCTCTCCCTTGCTGTGCTATTGATCAGTTCGACCGTTTCTTATCTAGGGATCCAGGAGCAGAACAAGCACCGGCAGGAGCTTTCGGTCACACGGAAGATCATTAGCTTGTCCAATATTATTCTGAACTCGCTACAGGGCGCCGAAACTGGTAACAGAGGTTACCTCCTGACGGGCAGAGAAAATTACCTGGAGCCATTCAATATGGCCCTCAAAAGCCTCCCCAACGAACTTCGGGAAATAAAGGAGCTAACGGCTGATGATCCTGCGCAGAAGGCTCGTGTTGACAGCCTGTATAATGCAGCCCAGCTGCGTCTTGATGTACTAAAGGAATCGGTGGATACGAAAAGAAAAGGTGGGGTGGTAACATTTGACCAGCTGGAAGAAAGTAAGTTGGCGATGGACAGGTGCAGGAATATCCTGAAAGAAATCATCCGGTATGAAGACGATAATATCGACCAAAAGTCCACTAATCTCGACAATTCTTCTTTGATAACAACCTTATTCATTATTATCAGCGCAATACTGTCGGTCATCATCACAGGGTATTTTTACATACGTCTGCGGGCTGATTTCATTAAACGCGCCGAACTCGAACAGACACTTCGGGAAAAGGATGAGGGCATCCGACGCAGACTCAACATGGTGCAGGCAATCACCAGCCGGATCGCCTCGGGAGATTACGACGTGCGGGCCGAAGATATTGAAGAGGATGATCTGGGCGCCATTGCCAAAGCGGTCAACCGCATGTCCAAAGCACTCAAAAAGTCCTTTGACCAACTCAAGGACAACGACTGGCTCCATACCGGATATGCGAATTTATATACCGGACTGGTGGGCAATAAAACGGAGAAAGCCATCGCTGCAGACTCCATTAGGGGACTCGTTAGCTATGTGGACGGCCTGACCGGTGCGATTTACCTCTTTAATGAGGAGCGTCTGGAGCGTTCCGCTGCCTATGGTCTGGACCATGGAGCGCAGGAGTTCTTTGCCCCCGGTGAGGGGTATGTGGGACAGGTGTTCGCAGACAAGGAAACAAAGCTGATTAATGATATAAGTTCTGGAGATTACGTGGTTAGTTTTGCAAGTGGCAAAATCACTGTTTCCCATCTGATCTTTGTACCGATGGTATACGAGGATCAGGTACTGGGGGTTCTGGAAATCGGACAGAGTGACGCTTTCACCCCGATTGAAGTTAAATTTTTGGAGGAATGTGCCCGTCAGCTCGCCATAGCCTTGGTGTCGGCAAAGAGCAGAGCCCGCATACAGACGCTCCTGGAAGAGACCCAGGTACAGTCCGAAGAACTTCTTTCGCAGCATGCGGAGCTGGAAAATCTGAATACTGAACTGGAAGCTCAGACCCTTAGATTACAGGCCTCGGAGGAAGAACTGCGAGTACAACATGAAGAACTGCTGCAGTCCAACCAAGAGCTGGAAGAGCGTTCGAAACTACTGGAGGATAAAAACCTGCTGATTGCCGAACGCAATCTTGAAATTCAGCAAAAAGCCGAAGAACTGGCATTGAGTACCAAATATAAGTCGGAGTTTTTGGCCAATATGTCGCATGAGCTGCGTACTCCACTAAATTCAATCCTGCTCTTGTCCCGTCTGCTTTCTGAAAACAACGAGCAGAACCTCAGTGTGGATCAGATTGAATCGGCAAAAGTTATTCAGAGCTCCGGTACCAGTTTATTGACATTGATCGATGAAATATTGGATCTGTCAAAGATTGAATCCGGCAAGATGACGCTGGAATATACGCCACTCAATCTCAACGATATCGCGGCGGATTTAAACAATCTTTTTTTGCCGATTGTCAACGAAAAAGGACTTTCCTTTACGATCCGTATCCGTTCTGGATTGAATCCAGCGTTCAGAGGTGACCGCCTGCGTATTGATCAGGTATTACGCAACCTGATCTCTAACGCAATCAAGTTTACGGCTAAGGGTGAGGTCAGACTCGATGTGTATGAGGATGAATCGCGTGAAAAACTCGTGTTTGCGGTGGTGGATTCTGGTATAGGTATACCATTGGACAAACAAAAGATTATTTTTGAAGCTTTCCAGCAGGCGGACGGTTCTACACGTAGGAAATTTGGAGGCACCGGCCTCGGCTTATCCATCAGCCGGGAAATCGCACGCTTGCTTGGTGGTGAGATCAAGCTGGAGAGCGAGGAAGGAAAAGGAAGCACATTCCTGTTCATTATTCCAAAACAGGAAGTGGAAACCGGCGACATGCGGACAAAGGAACAGCAATTGGTCGAGGAAATTCAATCCGAAATCGAAGAGGTCAAAGAGCTGGTTACCGATGATGCTTACAATCCGGCAACGATCCGTATTCCGGAAGAACTGCCTGATGACCGGGACCACATTGTGGAGGGAGACAAAGTGATATTGATCGTCGAAGACGACGTTAACTTTGCAAAAGCTCTATTGCAATATACCCATAGCCAGCACTATAAGGCAGTCGTCGTCGTGCGTGGTGACCATGCCTTACCTGCTGCCAAGAAATATCATCCGCAGGCTGTGCTACTGGATATACAGTTGCCGGTGATGGACGGATGGGCTGTAATGGACCAGCTCAAGGGCGATAACAGTACCCGCCATATTCCAGTGCATATCATGTCATCGCTGGAAGTCAAAAAAGAAAGCCTGCTGAAGGGAGCTATCGATTTTATCAATAAGCCGGTCGCTCTGGAGCAGATGACTTCGGTATTCCAAAAGATTGAATCGGCACTGAGCAAGTCGCCAAAAAAGGTGCTTATCGTCGAGGAAAATCCTAAGCATGCCAATGCATTGGCTTATTTCTTAAGTAGTTTTAATATTGCACTTGAAGTAAAAGATAATGTAGAGGATAGCATCAAAGCATTGGGTACAGCGGAGGTAGATTGCGTGATTCTGGACATGGGCGTTCCAGATGAAATGGGATACAATACACTGGAGGCTATCAAGCAGCATGAAGGTCTCGAAAATTTACCGATCATTATATTTACCGGAAAGAATCTGTCGAAATCGGAGGAACTCAAAATCAAGAAATACGCCGACTCTGTCGTTGTGAAAACAGCGCATTCGTATCAGCGTATTCTGGACGAGGTGGGTCTCTTCTTACACCTGATAGAGGTGAATAATAGCGATGAGGTCAGGAGAAGAAGCAACGGGCTGGGGGCGCTGACGGATGTGCTACGGGATAAAAAGGTGCTGGTAGCTGATGATGATGTACGTAATATATTTTCAATGACAAAGGCGCTGGAGAAGTTTCAGGTGCAGGTCATTCCGGCTATGGATGGTAAGGAAGCGCTTGAATTGCTGAAAGAGGACGAGTCCATAGATATTGTGCTGATGGATATGATGATGCCTGAAATGGATGGTTATGAGACGATCAGAAATATTCGGCAGATACCGAAGTTCTCGGCCCTTCCTATTATTGCTGTCACAGCTAAGTCCATGATCGGAGATCGTGAGAAATGTATTCAGGCGGGCGCATCGGATTACATATCCAAGCCTGTGGATATCGATCAGCTGCTGTCTCTGCTGCGTGTATGGTTATATGAAAATTAAGCTAAGAAATTGATGAACCAAAATAAAATACTCATCGTGGACGATGACAACCGGAATATTTTTGCCTTGGGGCTGACCTTAAAAGCCAAAGGCTATCCTGTTGCCAGTTGTCTGGCGGCAGGGGAAGCAGTCAAGTTATTGGAGCAGGAAAACGATATTGCATTGGTGTTGATGGATATGATGATGCCCGAGATTGATGGTTACGAAGCTATTCGTCTGATCCGTCAATCAGCGTATCGGCCCGATCTCCCCATTATCGCAGTGACCGCTCAAGCGATGGCCGGCGACCGGGAGAAATGTCTGGCTGCGGGAGCGCAGGCCTACGTCTCCAAACCGATTGACGTAGACAAACTGTTGGTGGAAATCGAACGCTTTATATAAATGTTAGGTCAGAGCATTATTAAGGACGAGGAGATAGATATTTTACTGGAAGATATCTACCAGCGTTATGGTTATGATTTTATGCAGTACAGCCGAGCTTCGATCAAACGCCGGATCAACCGTATCATGAGCAACGATCGGCTGGCTAGCTTTGCGGAACTGCGTTTTGCGC
The DNA here is from genome assembly GCF_901482695.1 of Sphingobacterium thalpophilum. Classification (NCBI taxonomy): domain Bacteria; kingdom Pseudomonadati; phylum Bacteroidota; class Sphingobacteriia; order Sphingobacteriales; family Sphingobacteriaceae; genus Sphingobacterium; species Sphingobacterium thalpophilum. The sequence continues at coordinate 5,241,722 of NZ_LR590484.1, read as the reverse complement.
TGAAGGATGATCCGGAGTTTCTGCAGCATTTTGTCGAGGAAATTACTGTAAACCTGACCGAAATGTTCCGGGACCCCTTGTTCTTCCGTCAGCTGCGTGAAGAAATATTGCCGCAGCTGGGTACTTATCCGCTGATCCGGATATGGATAGCGGGCTGCTCCAGCGGTGAGGAAGCCTACTCGCTGGCGATCCTGCTGAAAGAAGCTAACCTTCATCATAAAGCGTTGATCTATGCGACGGATATTAACCCGCGGGTACTTGAAATTGCTCAAAAGGGTGTATATCCGCTGAGTCAGATTAAATCATTCTCCGAAAACTATATAGAATCTGGAGGGAAACAGGATTTTTCGAATTATTATACTGCAAACTATGAATGGGCAAAGTTTGATGCAGATCTCAGGCGTAAGATGATCTTATCGACCCACAATCTCGTATCGGATACGTCTTTTAATAGTTTTCAGCTGATCATGTGCCGAAATGTGCTGATCTATTTTAATAAGGAACTCCAAGACCGTGTCTTTAGGCTATTTGATGCGAGCCTCGAAAACCTTGGATACCTCGCTTTGGGCAGTAAAGAAACAATCCGTTTTTCCAGTATTCAACATCATTTCACTGCTGTCGGTGATCAAAAGATCTGGAAAAAAATTTTGCCATTGTAGGATGTTTGCTTCCGGCAAGAATAGCTTAAAGCGTAGCAGGCAACCTGCCATGGCATGATAAAATAGTGCATATGAATAAAAGAAAAACTGTACTGATATTTGAAGATGATAAGATCATTTTGGAGGTCATCACTGTTGTGCTGACTGATCTGGGGCTCGTGGTCAAAGTGTCGGAGACCTCTCATGATATTATTGACAAGGTAGAATCGTATGCACCGGATCTGATCTTAATGGACAACTGGATACCGAATATTGGCGGGGTGGAAGCTACGCGTCTCCTCAAAGGGGATGAGCGGTTCAAGCAGATCCCGGTTATCTATGTTTCGGCTAATAATGACATCGAAATGCTGGCCGAACGCGCCGGCGCGGATGCCTTCCTGCCCAAACCATTTGATCTGGAAGAATTGGAGGCCATCGTCAATAGCTATATTTGATGCTGGTTTGCGCGGCTGGCAGCTTCGACCGGCCAATTTGTTTCAACCCTATTTTCGAAAATAGGGTTGAAACCGAATTTAAAAATCTCGCGATTTAATTTTGTAGCGAATTACAATTTGCATAAACCCCACTTTAAATTCGCCTGGAGGACAGCAAAATTTAATGTTGAAGTAATTGGAGACATATAAAATTGATAGGTTATCTGCAAAAGTTTATAAACGACAAAGCCCGACTATGTCGGGCTTTGTTTTTGCTGGCGGAGAGTGAGGGATTCGAACCCCCGAACCTGTGACAGTTAACGGTTTTCAAGACCGCCGCATTCGACCACTCTGCCAACTCTCCGCGACAAAAGTACGACTTTTTGTGCTTCTGCCAAATTTTATTTTATATATCTCGCTTATTTTGCTTTTATAAACTGAATATCAGCACTAAATTTTACTTCGTCGCTAACCATTACACCGCCAGTCTCTAAAGCCGCATTCCAGTTGAGGCCAAAGTCTGAACGTTTAATTTTTCCTTCCACAATAAATCCTGCTTTTGTATTGCCCCAAGGGTCTTTCTGAATACCGGCAAACTCAAGATCAAATACCACAGGCCGCGTTACATCTCGAATTGTCAGATCTCCTTTGATCTGATCGTTTTCCAAGCTGGTTGCGTCAAAAGTAATTGCGGGATATTTCTCTACATCAAAGAAATCAGCGCTTTTAAGGTGTGCATCGCGTTGTTCGTTACGTGTATTGATCGATGCGGTATCGATGGTCACCTTGGCCAAAGCGTTTTCAAAACCTTCGCCTTCAGTATCTACATCTATTTTAAAATTGTCGAAGTTACCTTTGACATTGGTGATCATCATGTGTTTTACTTTGAATTCTATTTCGCTGTGTGCAGCGTCTAATTCCCATTTTCCTTGTGCCATAATTTTGTGTTTTTCTATTTGTTTAACAACACAAAGTTAACAGCAGTTTTGCGGAATTTGTTTGACCTAGGTCAATAAAATAATCGTATTGAAACGCAATCACTTATTGAAAAACCACAAAAAAAAGTAAATGATATTTTGGAATTCTTGTGCAAATGTCTACTTTTGCATTACCGAAAGCGACGCGCCAATAGCTCAGCTGGATAGAGCATCGGTTTTCTAAACCGACGGTCTCAGGTTCGAATCCTGATTGGCGTACGGAAAGGCCCTCATAGTAAAAGAGGGCCTTTTTTAATGCAACAATGATCCCTGGAAATTATCGCTATAAATCCTCCCACCACCTATTTTTAGTGGCTCCATAACCCAAAGTAGACACTTTCACCCTCTGATTTCGCATCGTATAAGCTGATTTTTCGTATCTTTAATACAATTGCTGCAACGACAGCCGTAACCGGCCGGATACAGCTATTTAACGCGCCAACGTCAGGCGATATTCGACATCATACCGAAGATATAACAATGGATGAGGATTTTAAAAAACAAGTATACGAAGTGGCCCGCCTTATACCCAAAGGGCGTGTCTCAACTTACGGCGCGATTGCTAAAGCACTGGGTTATCCCAACCATTCCCGGCATGTCGGTAAAGCCATGGGCGGATGTCCCAAGGATGTGCCTGCACATCGGGTGGTGTCCAGCGGCGGGTTGCTGTCGGTACCTGAATTTCAATCAAAGCTTGAAGCCGAAGGCATTACTGTGAAGGGATCGAGAATCAAGGATTTCAAGAGGATCTTTTGGAACCCAATGGAAGAACTAATCGATGAATAATATGAAATATTGTGCTTTTCTTCGTGGAGTGAACGTCAAAGGAACAAATATGAAGATGGTGGATGTATGTCAGGTATTCAGAAATGCGGGCGTGGAAGATGTCAGCGCCGTACTTGCGTCCGGTAATATCGTTTTTTCAGCTGATCAGCAGGCGGATGAACTGAAAAGCATGCTGGAGAAGGCGATGAGCCTCCATTTCTCTTATGAAGCTTATCTATTTGTCAGATCACAAGAGGAAACTGCAGCGTTTTGGGATCAAATTCCTTTCGAAAAGCATTCCGGATACCATATTTATGCTTTTATAGGTGCTCCGGGAGTGGAGGAGACGCTTATGGAGGAGTTTGACCGCGCCAGTAAAGCCGATGGTGAGAGGGGCACGATTGTCAATAATACATTTTACTGGCGGGTGCCTAAAGGAAATACGCTGGATTCAACTTTTGGAAAAGTACTGGGAAAGAGAAATCTAAAAGATAAGTTTACCAGCAGAAATGTCAATACATTCGAAAAAATATTAAAAAAGATGAGTTAGGGCTATCCGGTTTGGATAGCCCTGTTCCTTCTGCATACTTTTATGTCTTGCGCCTCGTTTTCTAATCGACATTCGGAGAATAGTCTGAACAGCCGAGGATGCCCGTTTATCAATCCTTGCTTAATTCCGCGGACTGTGCCCATATATTGATGTGACCATCTTTGGCATAGAGATCTATCTCCCGCAGCTCTGCTTCGGTAAAAGAAAGGTTTTTGAGCGACCCCACACAGTCAATGACCTGCTGTGGTCTGGAGGCACCGATCAGGGCCGAGGTAACTTGTTGCTTTCGCAATACCCATGCAATGGCCATTTGAGCCAAAGACTGCCCACGGCGCTCTGCAATAGCATGCAGCGCCTGTATATTCTTTCGGTTCTCCTCGTTTAAAAATCTCGTCTGTAGTGATTTGGACTGGGAGGCGCGACTGTCGTGAGGAATGTCTTTTAGATACTTGTCTGTGAGCATTCCTTGCGCTAATGGAGAGAAAACGATTGAACCGAGGCCGAGCTCATCCAGATTGTCCAAAAGCCCGTCGGATTCAACCCAGCGATTGAGCATGGAATAACTCGGCTGATGAATGATAAAGGGTGTGCCTAGTGATTTTAGAATCGCATAGGCTTCTCGGGTGCGTTGCGAATTATAGGAGGAAATACCAACATACAAAGCTTTGCCGCTTCGCACTAGCTGGTCAAGTGCCATCATCGTTTCTTCCAGAGGGGTATTGGGATCGAAACGATGCGAATAAAAAATATCCACATAATCCAGCCCCAGACGTTTCAGAGACTGGTCACAGCTGGAGATTAGGTATTTTCGGCTGCCCCATTCTCCATAGGGGCCATCCCACATATGGTAGCCTGCCTTGGTGGATATGATGAGTTCGTCGCGCAGGCCCGCAAACTGTTGTTTCAATATTTGTCCGAAAGCTTTTTCAGCACTTCCGGGAGGCGGGCCGTAATTGTTAGCCAGATCAAAATGGGTGATCCCCAGATCAAAAGCAGTGGTGCAGATGTCAACTTTGGTCTGATGGGGCTTGTCATCGCCAAAGTTGTGCCAGAGTCCCAAAGAAATGGCGGGCAGCTGCAGCCCAGACTGACCACAGCGCTTGTAAATCATCTTCTGGTAGCGTTCAGGTTGAGGAATATACTGCATAAAATGTCATTTTGTGTTATCCAAACTTAGACAAATTGATTTTTATATGCAATTTAATCGATACAAACTGTGCATTTTATCCCTTGCGTGGGTGGAGGTTGGTCTTAGGGACGGACCGTCATTGTTGCGGCAGCATTGTGACTATCGGAAATTAATGTATTTTTATAACAACTTTTTGAAAACACAGATTTATGCGCATGAAAAAGATCTTATTTATAGCTGGGCTTTTGATGATATGGACAACTTACAGTTATTGTCAGACAAAGCGCCTATTGTTCAGTACTGATTTTGGAAATTTTAAGGTGCTGCTATATGATTTTAACCCTAAACACCGCGATCTGATACTTCGGTCAATCAGAGATAGTGTTTATCAGGGGGCTTTGTTCAATCGCATTATCAACAATTTTGTGGTTCAGGGCGGCGAGCATGATATCGACATTGAGAAAAGGGAAGCTGCGGATCCGCAGCAGCTGAAACCTCGGTTGTCGGCCGAATTCGACCCGCGGGCATTCCACAAATTAGGAGCGTTGGGGGCAGGCCGTGACAACAATCCGGACAAGGCGTCTTTTTTGAACCAGATCTACTTTGTGGTGGGTAAGAAGATCACTGAAGCAGAGCTGGACAGCCTGGAAATCAAAAAAGGAATGAAATACACTTCGGCGCAACGAAAAGAGTACCTCGAGCACGGGGGGCAGCCAAGGCTCGATCATGACTTTACCGTTTTTGGTGAAATCTATCAGGGACTCGACGTAATCATGAATATAAGTCGCGTAAAAACCGATAAGCAGGATTTTCCGCTCAGTAAAGTTCCTTTCCGTGTCACCGAGATCACCGAATAATTGCTTAATACCTTTTCTCTTTTCTTATCGGCGGTGCTGTTCAAATTCTTCTCTCAGCCGTTGATACCGTTCTCGCCACTCTGGCGGCAGATTTCCGTGAATGTCTTTCAGGTTCCTCAGCTGGAAAGCGAAAACGCAGGCGGCAAAACCAGCTGTGCTGATCGCCATTCCTGTCCAAATCACCAGAGAGAATCCCGCAAATACAGGATTCCAGAGCAATACAAAACTGAAAATAATAGCCAATACGGCAAACAATGTAATCCAACCCCAGGATCTACTGCCATAATGTTTAAGGTCAAATGAAAAGGACAGTAGCTGGATGGACTTAAACAGCGCATAGAAACCTACCATAAACGCCATTGTCCCTGCGGACAGTAAAGGATTCAGAAAAAGCAGCAGGCCGACAAGTGTATAAAGTATACCTCCGGTAAGATACCATCCCCAGGCATCCACCTCATCTCTATTTTGGACTGCAAAAATGATCTCTAAGATTCCGGAAATCATAAATGACCAAGAAAATAGATAGGCGAGAGTAAGAAAAGAAACCACCGGTGTCGTTATGGTGTAAAAACCCAGAACGATGAAAAGTATGCCGACGATTAGCGGTATATACCAGTGTTTAATGGATGACCTGACCGTTTTGAAAAATGAATTTGCCATAATCTGTGTTAAAATATGTGTAAAAAAGCCCCATTAATTACTCAATGAGGCTTTACATATATAAAACTGATTAAAATTAGGCAACAGGAACGGATTAAATCTTTCCGGTTTCTTTCAGAAGTTTATAATATGCATACACAATATTGATTTCAGCATTTGTATATTTTAGTTCTGCCTCGAGCTTCGAATTTGATGCGTCCATTATGTCAACTATCAAGGCTAGCTGGTTCAAATACTTTTTCTCAATAATGCGGTAATTCTCGTCGGCAAGCGCTTTGTTATAGGCCAGAGTCTTGCGCTGTGAGCATGCCTCATTGTACTTAATGTATGCACTATTAACAGCTATGGTGGTCTTTTGTTTCAGGGCGTTTTTATATTTTTCGTTTTTCTCAATTTCCAGGTCATTTAATTTCAGTTTCTTGTTTGTCGTGTATAAGGACGCAATGTTATAATTGAGTGAGATTCCTGCATTCCGGGTGTTCATGTATTTATCTATTACGGGCATGACGTTGGTGATGGGTTTCACCAGTTCATTTCCGGCGAACAAGCTGATGGCAGGAGCTTTTTCGGACTTGGTGATGTCTTTTTCTGTTTGGAGCAGTTCGGTTTCTTTTGCGGCAAGCTGGAGAGTTGGATTTGATGCATAGGCATCTTGCTGCAGTGCTGTCAGATCCTGGGCCCGGAAATTTTGATGCAGGATCGTGGTGTCGGGTACTATCAGGGTGCCGACGGGCATGCCTAATGCTACGTCCAGCTCGTCGCTGAGTACTTTGATGTTGTTCTGAATGGTCTCGCTGGCTAGCTCCAGTTCCGAAATTTGCAGTTGATTCCGAATGATGTCGTTTTTGGTGATCATCCCTTGTTTGTAGAGTTTTTCGGTGAGATCAAGTCGTTTGCGGGCCAGTTCAATGTTTTGCCAGTAGACCTGTTTCTGATTATAGAGTTTAAATAAATCGAGATAATAGCCCAGCACTAATATTTTGACATTTTGTTGTTCGTTTTTATGATTCAGAGCAGCGAGTTCTTCGCCTAAGCCGGAGACTTTGATGGAATTTTTGACCAGCCCGCCTTTCCAGATCAGTTCTTTTGCTTCCAGCGCATAGCTGTTGCCAAAATGGGGTAGCGGAACCCGTTCCGAACCAGACAAGTTTTTGTCGATCAGCGCGGCATCACCCAAATAAAATGCGCTGGCTGAGGCCGTGACTTCGGGCAATTTTTTCTGTTTTGCAATCGCTGTATTCTGTCTGGCTATCGCTACGCTGGCTTCGGATACAGCGAGGCTGGGATGGTTATGCACAGCAAGGTCAAATAGGGTTTGTATATTCATCATCTGTACAGGTATGCTGTCCTGTCCATAAGTGGTATTATTGAACAGTGAGATGAGACAGACGATCAGGTATAAACCTGTTTTTCTTATGCTTGATATAATTTGCATGATGATTTCCTAATTCTTATATATGTCCTACAAAGGTAGGGCTCGAAATGCGCTTAGGAAATGTTTGATTTATGCTTTATGATGTTCAATTGGTAACAGTCGTAGACTGCCGCTCCCGAAAAAGACTCGGCGTGACGCCCACATGTTTTTTAAAAAACTTGCTGAATGCGTACTGGTCAGAAAAATGAAATTCCTGAGCCAGCTGATTGATAGTTTTATTGGACACAATCAGTTGGGCACGTGCTTCCGTAATCAGCCAGTTACTCAGAATATCGGAAGGTGAATCGTTGGTTATTTCCTTGACACTGACTGAAAGGTATTTAATCGATATATTGAGGGCCGTTGCATAGAAAGCCAGGTCTCTGTGGACCTTGTAATGATCGGCGACGAGCTGTAAAAACTGAACCGTAATTTCCTCTTTTCTTTTACTGCGCACAGTTCCGGAGCTTTCTCCGGTATCGTAAATGACGGCAGCCAATAAATAAATGATCGCCATAAAGATATTGGTATTTGCCCTCGCGAAGAAATCTCTTTGCTGTTCAACTAAGCGTTTGCAGTTTACGTGCAAGGTGCTTGTTAATGTCCATATCGTTTCAAAGTCACCAGCCGCGGGGGAGAAAGGAACGGCGTTGTTGATGTTGATCAAGCGATATGCGTCGTACTTGCTGACGGACAATCGAATTCGGCTGGAAAAATTTTTATCATAGTTGAGTATTTTAAAGCTTGCATCATCACTGATTTTCAGAAAGCTGTAGTATTTGCCATAACCGATAAAGAATATATTACCTGCGTGCAGGTGCACCGTACTGCCATTGCAGTTTACCATCGCGTGCCCGCTCCTTAGAAGGATGCATGCTGTTGTGAGCGGATGGTAATAATACTCTTCGTCTGCCAACGGGAGCTCGGACTGATCGATGATCTGTATGCTATTCATCATGGTGTTACAAGCAGAATCTGAACCCCGAAACTGGCCGGGGTTCAGGTTTGTTCTTTAAAAAGTCACTTTCTTTGGATCCGAACCCGAAAAGCCCATTGCAGGAAGTTTGCTAATCGTATCCAGATCTTCAGCACTGAGCTCGAAGCTGTCCATGTCCAGGTTTCGTTTGATGTTTTCGGGATTTGTCGATTTGGGCAGAGGGAGAATGCCTTGCGCCAACGCAAATTGAATACAGATTTGTCCCACGCTGGTATGCTTACTTGTTGCCAAAGCACTTAAAGTCTCGTCCTGCAGGATCCTTCCTGAACCGAGTGGTGACCAAGCCTGGACGAGAATATCGTGAGCTTTGCAAAGTTCAACCGTCTCTTCCTGAAGGTGGCCGGGATGGAATTCAATCTGGTTGACTGCCGGAATGACTTCTGCTGTTTCCAGCAGCTTTTCAAGATAGGGCTTCGGGAAATTGCTGACTCCGATTGCTTTGACTTTGCCTTGCTTATAGAGATGTTCCAGCGCCTTCCAGGTGTCTGCATTTATGGCTGCCCAGTCCTCAAATTGTGTTTCGTTGGCGGGCCAATGGATCAGATAAAGGTCCAGATAGTCGAGCCCTAAAGTGGCCAGTGACTTATCGAACGCGGCAAGAGTTTTATCGTATCCACGTTCTGTGTTCCAGAGCTTGGTCGTTATGAACAGATGGCTGCGGTCAATCCCGCTGTCTTTGATCGCCTTACCTACGCTGTTTTCATTACCATAAACGGCAGCCGTATCGATATGGGTATATCCCGCCGACAGCGCTTCTTTGACGGCTCGGTAGGCTTCGTCGCCCTCCGGAATCTGCCAGGTTCCAAATCCAATTGCCGGAATGTCAATTCCATTGTTCAGTTTGAAAGATTTCATGTGTTGTTCTCGTTTTAAGTGACTAAAATAGCGTTTAGTGCGCATAGTCCCGTCACTGAAATGTCAAGACGGCAATGACAATTTTATTGTCAAAAACGCTAGGATTTATGGAGGTTTATTGCATTTATTCTTATCTTTAGGCGAAATTTTGAGAATTTTAAAATTTTCAATGATTTCGGTTGCATATAAAATTAAACATATTTCTAATAGATTACTATGTCAAACAAAGCAAAAATTGTTTGGACAAAAACTGATGAAGCTCCATTACTGGCGACTTATTCGTTTTTGCCTATTGTTAAGGCGATTACAGCCACGGCTGATATCGATGTTGAATTAAGAGATATCTCTTTAGCGGGCCGTATCCTTGCTAACTTTCCAGAGTTTTTAAAAGAAGATCAAAAAGTTGCTGATGCATTGGCAGAGTTGGGACAGTTGGCGACAACTCCTGAGGCAAACATTATTAAATTACCTAATATCTCCGCTTCGATTCCCCAGTTGAAAGGTGCTATTGCCGAGTTGCAAAAAGCCGGTTATGCGGTTCCGAATTATCCGGATGAAGCTGGTACAGAAGAAGAAAAGTCAGTTAAAGCAAAATATGCAAAAGTACTAGGGTCAGCAGTAAATCCTGTTTTACGTGAAGGTAATTCAGACCGCCGTGCACCTAAAGCGGTAAAGAATTATGCAAAAGCAAACCCACACAAGATGGGCGCGTGGTCAAAAGATTCAAAAACAAAAGTGGCCTCCATGGCTTCTGGTGATTTCTATGGCTCCGAGCAATCTTTGACAGTTGAGCAGGCAGGTCAGTTCAAAATTGAGTTTGTTGATGCGCAGGGCTCGGTGACCGAATTAAAAGGCCTTTCGCCACTAAAAGCAGGTGAAGTCATCGACTCCTCAACACTAAGTCTGAAAGCACTTAAAGGTTTTGTGGCCGATACCATTGCAGAAGCTAAGGCAGCTGGTGTATTATTGTCCGCTCACCTGAAAGCTACAATGATGAAGGTGTCTGACCCGATCATCTTCGGTGCAGTGGTGGAGACCTATTTTGCGGATGTGTTTGCAAAGTACGGTGATTTATTTAAGGAACTCGGGATCAATAAAAATAACGGTCTGGGCGAAGTGTACACCAAAATTGCAGGTCATGCACAGGAATCGGAAGTAAAAGCGGCTATCGACGCTGCTATCCAGGCAGGTCCTGATCTGGCAATGGTCAATTCGGATAAGGGCATTACCAACCTGCATGTTCCTTCGGACGTCATTATCGATGCTTCTATGCCAGCGATGATCCGTATTGGTGGCAAAATGTGGAATAAAGATGGCCAGGAAGCGGATACTATTGCGATGGTTCCGGACCGCTGTTATGCAGGGGTATATGAGGCGACCATTGAAGACTGCAAGGCACATGGTGCTTTGGATCCGAAGACCATGGGTTCGGTTCCAAATGTGGGTCTTATGGCACAGAAAGCCGAGGAGTATGGTTCTCATGATAAAACTTTCCAAGCAGCCGGCGATGGCGTAATCCGTGTCGTGGATGCCGAAGGCAATGTACTGATGGAGCAGAAAGTGGAAGAAGGAGATATTTTCCGGATGTGTCAGACCAAGGATGCACCTATCCAGGACTGGGTAAAACTTGCGGTAAACCGCGCACGGCTGTCAAATACTCCAGCGGTATTCTGGTTGGATAAAAACCGTGCGCACGATAGAGAGATTATCAAGAAAGTTGAAAAATACCTGCCAGATTTCGATACAACGGGCTTGGATATCCGGATCTTGTCGCCGGTGGAAGCAACCAAATTCTCATTGGAACGCATCCGTAGGGGTGAAGATACCATCTCCGTGACGGGTAACGTCTTACGTGATTATCTAACAGATTTATTCCCAATTCTGGAAGTAGGCACTTCTGCGAAGATGCTGTCTATTGTTCCTTTGATGAACGGCGGTGGTCTGTTCGAAACCGGTGCAGGTGGTTCGGCACCGAAGCACGTTGAACAGTTTGTACAGGAGGGCTATTTACGCTGGGATTCATTGGGCGAGTTCTTGGCACTGGGAGCCTCTTTGGAGCATTTATCCCAAACGCAAAACAATCCCAAAGCGTTGGTGCTGGCAGAAACGTTGGATGAAGCTACGGAGAAATTCCTGGCTAACGACAAATCACCTGCACGTCGTGTAGGTCAGATCGACAATCGTGGATCTCATTTCTACCTGACGTTATATTGGACACAAGCTCTGGCTGCACAGACAAAAGATGCGGATTTGGCGGACAGATTCGCCACTGTGGCCAAAGAATTGACCGACAACGAGGCGAAGATCAATGAAGAGCTGATCGGCGCACAAGGTCATGCGCAGAATATCGGGGGGTACTATTTCCCTAATGATGATTTAGCAGCTAAAGCTATGCGCCCTTCTGCCACATTAAACGATGTAATCGGCCGTATTTAATCCCTTTGGTCAGCAATAATAATAAAGGCCCGGTAGTTTGCCGGGCCTTTATTATTTTATGTATGAACTGAATGTGTTATTTGCATCTATAAAAGTTATTTTAACGGGTACTTGACGCCTTCGAATGTCATTTTGATGGGAATGATATGTCCTTGTGCGTCAAATTTCATTTCTTCTATACAGGTGACCCGCTCGTTGGCGCCGTCTTTGCCCAATGGTCTGCGATGGTAGACAATGAAATATTTGTCCTTGTTTGGTACTTTTATGACTGAATGATGTCCCGCACCCACGGCAACGGCAGGATCCCGTTCGAGAATAGTCCCGATACGCTCAAATGGCCCAAAAGGAGAGTCGGCAATTGCGTACGCCACTTTGTAATCCGGGCCTGTCCAGCCACCTTCGGACCACATAAAATAGTATTTGCCGTTCTTCATAAACATAAATGGGCCTTCGACATAATCCTTGGGGGTCACCTCCTTGTAGTAGCTGCCATCATCGAAAGGAAGAAGACCCGTAAAATCTGGTTTGAGTTTGACTACGTTGCAATGTTTCCAGCCGCCGTAATACATATAAAATGAACCATCTTTATCTTTGAATACAAATTGGTCTATCGGTTGAGCCCCATTGATGATGCTGTTGATGAGCGGTTTGCCCAACAGGTCGGTGTAGGGGCCTTCCGGTTTATCGGATACGGCTACGCCGATGCCTCCGATTTCTCCCTCATGTACATCGTTGGCACTGAAGAACAGATAGTATTTTCCTTTATTTTCCAGTACGGCAGGGGCCCACATCGCTTTTTTTGCCCAAGTGACGCGACTGTTGTCCAGCACGCGCGGATGTTTGGTCCAGGTGGCCAGGTCGGGAGAGGAAAATGCATCGAAAAATAGCTGCTGTTCATAGGGAGCAGAATAGGTTGGGAAGATCCAATACGTATCGTTGTATATGATACCTTCCGGATCGGCGTAGTTACCTGTAATAACCGGATTTTTCTGCGCCGAGAGCGCAGTCGCTATAAATAATGTGGTTGCTGTGAAAATTGTTCTGATCATTGCTTTGATTTAAAATGATTAAGATAATCAAAAAGACGAATGTGCAACCGCTAAAAATTTATCATTTATGTGCCGATTTGTCTCATGATTTTCAAATGTTAAAATTATGTTAAAATCAGGTAAAGGTTTCGATTCTTTCCGATTTATTTCACATATTTGTGTATGTCATTTCCAAAATGGCATAAATACTTTTCATAAAATAGGTTAATAATATGGCTAAGATACCCGGAGTTCCCCAAACTTCGGGTGTTTTTTTATCCGCGCTCCAGACCAAATATCATCACCAGTTTTCCGTCCAGGTATAAGTTTAAGGTTTGTTCGGCAATGTCGAATTGGATCTGTCTTTGTTCGACAACCGCAAAAAAGTCGTTTTCAATGCTAGCGCCGCTGCATGCCCGCATTGTGCTGGCAAGATGCGAAAAGCTAATCCTATCGCCCATAATGGTAAAATCTCCCCAAAATTTATTACAGCCTGTGCTGCCCGCAACGGTGCCGTTTTTTGCGTCAAATCCGATGCTTGCTCTGCTTGATGAGACATCTTTGCCGTTTAACTGCAGTAGATTCCATTTAAATCGTGCTAAAAAAGAAGCAACACTAGGGAGTGCGGTGACGCGTTTTTTGGATATGATGTCGAGCAATTCATACTGTGTACTGTCTGCATTTTTTGCTTTCGTTTGCTTCACTTTAATTGTATATGTATAGCCCTCCTCATAATCGAAACCCAAGATAGGTGCGGTGATATAATCCCAGCGTTCTTTTTTCGCTGATTTTACTTGCAGACACTTCAGCCTGCCAAGCACCTGTCCGTTAACATAGGTGTCGCCGACTTGCCAGATGACAGTGTCCTGCACTCCAATGAAATTGTCGGATTTAGGCCTATGATCAAAGCGCCGGCTCTCAATATCAAAATTTTCCCAGTTGTTGCTGTTATAACATTTCCCCCGGTAAGCTGGTGTGACCGCGTACGCTGTCCCGACTTTTATTCTAAACGAGTTACTCAGCGCCAACAGCTTGTCCGACGACAGAAAAAACAGTAGTAAAGGAAGGTAAAACGAACGCAACTTCTTCATATGAGGAATTAAATATTAATAAAAACGTATCTTTAAACATGAATATTGCACACATGATAGTAAGCTTTCTGCTTGTACTTTATCTATCGAACTTGCATTTATTTGCTCAAAATAACAAGGAATATTTTAAATCGCAAATGCCGCAGGGTGAATTGACCGCCCCAGAGCTCAGGGAAGTGTCGGGGATTATCCCAGCTCACACGAAAGGCATGTTTTGGGTACACAATGACAGTGGCGATGGCCCAAATGTTTATCTGCTGGATGCTCAGGCCAAATTGGTCAAAACATTTACCCTAGCAGGAACGGAAGTGGTCGACTGTGAGGATATTGACCGGGTGACTATTGGTGGTAAATCTCATTTAGTACTGGCCGATATTGGAAATAATTTGCAGAAAAGAACATGGATTACCTTATATATATTTCCTGAACCCTCTTTAAAGGACTCAGCCCTGATCCCCAGATCCAGCATAAGAACCGTGCATGTTAAGTTTCCGGGGCGAAAACGTCTGGATGCGGAAGCTATCATGGTTGACCCCACAGACAATATGCTGTATGTGGTATCAAAACGTGAGTTTCGCTCCACTGTATATAGCGCTCCGGTCTTCAAAAATCCCCGGCTGCACTATTATACCCTCGATAAAATTGTGGAACTTCCGTTTACTTTCGCGACAGCAGCAGCGATTGACCCTAAGGGCAGAGAAATGCTGATTAAAAATATTACCCATATTTTTTATTGGAAAAGAAATCCGAAAATCCCATGGTCGGCAGCGTTACGGGAGGCTCCTATACAGATTCCTTATGTCGTAGAGCCGCAAGGCGAGGCGATAGCTTTCGATAATCAGGGTAACGGATTTTATACAATTAGTGAACGTCCATTTGGCTTAAAGTCTTATCTTTACTACTTTGAGAAAATTCAATAAACGATAAAGCAGCGTGTCGGCTACGATTTTACAAGGACTGCACCATTGCGCTGTATTGTTCAAGTGAATATAAAACCTAACATATAATATGATGATTTTTAGACAATTTCTATGTATTTCCATTGCCTTGATGAGCTTTATCCAAGTAAGCAGAGCGGCAAAAGTTGACACCTTATCCATCCTCAGCCCAAGTATGGGAAAAACAATCAAGACAGTTGTTATTCTGCCCGATGGTTATTCAGAGCACGAGAAGTATCCGGTACTTTACTTATTGCACGGCTATTCGGGTAATTATAGCAACTGGGTGAAAAACTCTCCCGTGTCCTCCTTGGCTGATCAGTATGGTTATATGGTGATCTGTCCAGATGGCGGTTTTGGAAGCTGGTATTGGGATATTGCGAATGATAAAAGCTATCAATATGAGACGTTTGTGTCCAAGGAGCTGATCAGTTACGTCGATCAGCATTATTCGACGGTCAGGGACCGCAAAGGACGCGCCATCACGGGACTTAGTATGGGGGGGCATGGCGCGCTCTCTCTGGCGATCAAGCATCAGGACCTCTATGGTGCTGCCGGGAGCACCGCTGGGGGTGTCGATTTCAGACCCTTCCCCCTGAATTGGGAAATTAAGGACCGTATAGGGAATTATGCCGACGACCCGCAGGCATGGGACAACCGCGTGGTCATCAACATGGTGCCCAAGCTGATCAACAACAAACTTCGTCTGATCATCGACTGTGGAACTGATGATTTTTTCTATCCCGTGAATATGGCGCTGCACGATAAGTTGACCTATCACAACATCAACCATACTTTTGTTACAAGTGAGGGCGGACACAACTGGGCTTATTGGGCACGCTCTATAGTTTATCAAATGGCTTTTTTCAAAGGTTTTTTTGAGGAGACCGAAAAAAATCAGCAGAAAAAATAGATAAATATTTGGCGTAAATGAATAAATTGCTATTTTTGTTTATAGAAGATCTTGACTAACAAATTATAAACTTATCATAGAGCCTTACAAATTGTAAGGCTTTTTTATTATTTTCAACAAAATTTTTGATTTCAATCGCTATGCTTAAACCTATAAAGGTTGTTTTTTGCTTTTCTTCTATTGTCTTTGGTCTACAGCATACCTATGCTCAGCAACCTAAATCTGTTTCCGGCTTTGTCAGAGATAGCATCAGTGGTGAGAATATCATTGGTGCGCTAATCCGGAATGACAACGAAAAAAAATCCACAGCTTCGAACAAATATGGTTTCTTTAGTCTGTCCCTTCGCGGCGAGCAAGCTTTTTTGGAGGTCACCTCCATCGGTTACCGGGCCAAGCTGGTTCCTGTCGAGCTGAGCAAAGACTCAACCTATATTATTCAGCTGGTACCTGAGGAAAATCAGCTTGCCGAGGTTGTCGTCACTGGAAACAGGAGAAAATCAATCAAAGACCTGACGCCAGGACTTACGCAGTTTAGCCCAAAAGAGATTGAGAAGGTTCCTGTACTGTTTGGAGAAAAGGATATTCTCAAGACGATACAGCTATTTCCGGGTGTCACCAGCGGCGGCGAGGGAAGCAGCAACTTCTATGTACGTGGCGGGGGCGGAGATCAAAATCTTATCCTGCTAGACGAAGCTCCGGTATATAATAGCTCGCATTTATTCGGTTTTTTTTCAACCTTTAATTCGGATGCGATCAAAGATGTCAATTTTTACAAAGGCGGAGTTCCCGCCCAATATGGGGGCAAGATCTCCTCGGTTATGGAGATAACTACACTGGACGGAAACAATCAGCATTACAATGTGGAAGGTGGACTGGGGCTCATCGCGTCGAGACTCAAAGTAGAAGGACCCATTCAGAAGGGAAAAAGCTCTTTTATGATCTCCGGTAGGCGTACTTACGCTGATTTGTTCCTGAAGCTTTCAAATGATGAAAACATCAAAAAAAGTGCGCTGTTTTTCTACGATCTGAATGCTAAGGTCAACTATCGAATAAACGACAAAAATACGGTTTATCTTTCAGGGTATTTTGGCAAGGACGCTATGGCCTATCACGACCTCTTTGATTTCAATTGGGGGAATGCAACAGGAACCATGCGCTGGAACCACGTGTGGAGCAGCCGCTTGTTTAGTAATACAACTTTAATCTTCAGTAAGTTCAATTATCAGGTAAAGATAGAGGACGACAACAATTTCAAAATACGCTCGGATATCTTCAATTATAATTTTAAACAGGACTTTCAGTACAGCTTGTCAGATCGCCACAATGTAAAGTTTGGTGTACAGGCTGCGTTACAAGAAATACGTCCAGCGAGCATCGAGGCAGGTGAAGATTCCAAGGTCAATTCCCTCAAAATACAGCATAGAAAAGGAGCGGATCTGGCTGTTTATATGGCGGACGACTGGTCGATAAATGAGAAGCTTAAAGTAAACTACGGTGTGCGGGCAACTGCCTATGCGACTTTGGGGCCGGGAATATTCTATCGCTATGATGCGATGGGGGAGGCTGTAGACTCCACGTATGTCAAAGCTGGAGAGTTGGGGAAAAAATACCTGTATTTAGAACCGCGCATTGCACTCAACTACGCCTTAAACGAGTCGACCACAGTCAAGGCGTCTTTTAATCAGAATGTTCAATATCTGCACCAATTAAGCAACACCACAAGCAGCCTGCCGACAGACCAATATGTGTTGAGCAACAATACCATCAAGCCGCAGCTATCGACACAGTATTCTCTGGGCTATTTTCGGAACTTTATGTCCAATCGCTATGAATTTTCCGTCGAAAGCTATTACAGGGACTTAAAGAACCAAATCGATTATAGAAATGGAGCTGATCTGCAGGCTAACGAACTGTTGGACGGCGAATTGCTTTTTGGCAAGGGGAGAGCTTATGGTATCGAATGGTTTATTAAAAAGCGGCAGGGACGTCTAAATGGCTGGATCAGCTATACACTTTCAAAAAGCGAGAGGCGGTTTGATCAGATCAATGGCGGTGAATGGTTTAACGCCCGGCAGGATAAAACGCATAACATTGCCATCGTGGCACAATATCAGCTGAACCCAAAATGGAATCTGAGCGCCAACTTTGTTTATTATACCGGCGATGCTGTGACAATGCCTGCCGGTAAATATTTTGTCGATGACAGAACAATCTTTTATTATGATAAACGCAATGGTCAGCGGATGCCAGCCTACCATCGTTTGGACCTTGCGGCGACTTATGATATCCGACGTACAAAAAACAGGTATTCGAGTTTATCCTTTGGATTGTATAACGCCTATAACCGAAAAAATGCCTATCTGATCGATTTTCGGGAAAAAGAAGGACAGTCGAATGTAACTGAAATCTATAGAATAGCTCTATTTGGTGCAATCCCTTCGATTACTTGGAATTTTAAATTTTAAAGCTACATGAAAAAGATATTAGGACTGCTCGCATGCGCCATGATTACATTGTTAGGCTGTGAAGATAAAATTGATCTGGATCTGCCCGAAAACACCGGACAGCTGGTAATCACCGCCGACCTGATGGTTTCGGACCAGCAGCACCAAATCAGTATTCAGAAAGTGGTCAGCTTAAAGGAGTCGATGCTGACGCCAATCACAGATGCGGAGGTGATTGTCAGAAATATGCAGAACAATCGCACTTATGCCTTTTCGCCGGGACCTGATGGAGTGTATACCAACAAAACCCTGCGGCTGCAGGAAAAAATAAAATACCAGCTTTACGTGCGTACAGCAGATGGCCGGGAAATAGAAGGTACTTCAACCGTTCCTTCCTATATTGATATCGATTCCATCGGTCTTTCGGAGCGCGTGATATTTACAGATACGATCTATTATCCGACATTGGTGTTTAATGACCCGCCCGAAAATGGCAACTACTATAAGTACAAAATGTCTGTGAATGGTGGTGATCTACGATTTATTGATGTATTCAGCGATAAATACAACAACGGGCTGGAGGTACAGCACGATATCATTGATCGTGACCGTGACCTCAAGATCGGAGATCATGTCCGGATCTTGCGCCAGTGCATCGATATAGGTGCCTATAACTACTGGAATAGTTTCCAGATGATCAACCCCGGAGCTGCGTCGCCTGCGAATCCCATCTCCAATTTATCCAACAATGCCTTGGGTTATTTTAGTGTGAGCACAGGCAAATACTACGAATCTGAGATTGTCCTGACACGGAGTAGGCCATAGGCGATCAGTCCAGTCTGGCAAGCTGATAGCCCCTAGACAGTATAAATTCGATGGTTCTGGGCAGTGCATATTCTACGCGTGGGATGGCCTTTAAATTGTCATGGAAGATAATCACAGAGCCATTCTGGATGTTGGGCAGTACATTTTGAAGGCATTTCTCAGGACTCAGTGTTTGGTCAAAATCGCCGGACATGATATCCCACATGATCACCCGGTGGCTTTTGTAGAGGCTTCGTAGCTGTGATTTTGTCGCTTTTGCATATGGAGGGCGGAACAGATCTGTCTGGGTGAGCTGCTGGCATTGTGCCACATTTTCAAGATAGACTTCGTCCGTCGTGTCCCAGCCTTTGAGGTGATTATAGGTGTGGTTGCCTACCTGATGCCCTTCTTGTAAAATTCGTTGGAACAAATGTGGATTTTTTTTAATATTTTCACCAACACAAAAAAATGTTGCCTTGACCTGATATTTTTTTAGGATATCGAGTATAAAAGGTGTAATTTCAGGAATTGGACCATCGTCAAAAGTGAGATAGACTTTTTTTTCCGTGCGAGACATATGCCAGATCGATTTTGGGTATAGCCAGCGTAGGAAGAACGGGGATTTGACAAAATACATAACCGATAAATGAAGTTCAAATCTATAAAAATTGTATGGTTCTACATATGAACATGAAAAGATTTTATTATTCTGCAGTACTATTTACTGGCTTTTTTCTTGCAGCACACACGGAAACCCGGGCGCAGCAGGTGGTCAGCGTTGCTGATGCCATACAGATGACACTGGAGCGTAACGTACAGATCAAACAGGCCGAACTTAGCAAGGACATCGCCGCCCAGGACCTGTTTCAGGCCAAGTCCAATTTATATCCGAGTCTGGAGGCTGGAGTGACCCAACGGTTCAACTATGGTTTCTTTTTTGACCAGGTTGCCGGACAGCCAATCAGTGGAAACCAATGGACAAATTCCGCCGGTGGCGCTATCAGTTCAAATGTCAATTTGTTTAAAGGATTTCGTCAGATCAATCAAATCAAGGCAAACAAGACGCAGCTTGAATCCTCTGCAACTCAGGTCGACAAGATTAAAAATGATCTGATACTGAATGTACTTGTAACATATCTGGAAGCCATCACAAACTATGAGATGTACACGGCCAGCGGGGACCAATTAAAGCTTTCCCAGCAACAGTATAAACTAGATTCGATACAGTTTGCCGTAGGAAATAAGACTGTCGCAGATATCGCTAAGTCCAAAAATCAGGTGGCTTCGGATGAGTTTAACAGGGTCAATCTTCGAAATTCGTATGAGCTCTCGTTATTGACGCTGAAACAGTTGATGGAAATGCCACCTCAAACCGACATTTCATTGGTTAAACCCAGTGTTGATTTTTCGATGCTGACTCCAGGAACGTCTTCTGCCATTGAAGTGTATGATATGGCCTTACGCAATCAGCCTGATATTAAGAAAGCTGCACTCGACAAAGAAGCGGCGGCGCGGCAGATCGACATTGCAAAGGGCGGATTTTATCCTTCTCTGGACCTGGGGGTGAGTTATGGAACTAATTTTTCATCCGAGCGCAAGGATTATCTGACTGGGGAAAAGCTCCCATTTGTGGATCAGCTCGGTCAAAACAAGGCCTTCGGGACTACCTTGAGCTTGAGTGTCCCCATATTTACCAACAACCAAAATAAAGTCAACCTGGCAAAAGCCAAGATCGGCCTTAAACAGGCCGAAGCTGCCGAACAGCTGGCAAAAAACAATCTAAATAAAGCCGTTAACCAGGCTGTTCTGGATGTTACGGCTGCCAAACAAAAATTTGTTTCTGCAACGACGGCTTTTGAGAGCGCCGAAACTGCTTATAAGGCAACTAAAGAGCGTTATGACATCGGTATGGCCAATTCACTGGAATTATTTACAGCACAGACTGAACGGAATAAAGCTGAATTTGACCTGATTCAGGCAAAATATAATGTGATATTTAAATCCAAGATCATTGACTATTACTTGGGAAATCCAATTCAATTTGATAACAATTAACCTATTTGATTAACAAAAGCAATGGCAAAGAAAAAACGTAGTGTAATAAAGATTATATTCATCACTTTAGCCCTCCTGGCAATAGTTGTTTTTATAGGCTTTAAAGCCGGCTGGTTTGGAAATGGGGAGGTTACCAAAGTCGCCGTGGATGTTGTGAAAGAAATGGAAGTTGACGAACTGGTATCAGCCAGTGGAAAAATACAACCTGAAATAGAGGTAAAATTAAGTTCGGAAGTCTCAGGAGAGGTCGTTGAGTTGACTATCAAGGAAGGCGATTTTGTAAAGAAAGGACAGGTGCTCTGCCGCATCAAACCGGATATCTTACAGTCAGGTTATGACCGCTCGGTAGCGGCGCTCAACTCACAGCGAGCCAATCTTGCTGCAGCACAGCAACAGCTGAAGCAACAGGAGGAAAACTTCAAGAATATCGAAGCGACATTTAAGCGCAATCAGGAACTCTTTCAGAAAAGAGTAATATCGGCTGCCGAAATGGATAAGAGTTCGTCGGAATATTACTCGACCTTGGCTGCAATCCAGGCGCAGAGAGAAACTGTCCGGTCGACCAGATATGGTATCGAACAATCGCAGGCCTCCGTCAAAGAAGCACAGGACAACCTCAATAGGACAACAATATATGCACCTACCGATGGTATTATTTCTCTCCTGTCCATTGAGCAAGGGGAACGTGTGGTCGGAACGGCACAGATGGCAGGTACCGAAATTATGCGGATAGCCAACATGTCTTCAATGGAGGTAAATGTGGATGTCAATGAAAATGATATCAACAATGTGAGGGTTGGTAATCAGGCAGAAATAGAGGTTGATGCTTTCCAGGACCGGAAATTCAAAGGCGTGGTAACGGAGATTGCAAGTTCATCAAAAAATATTGCGACAACAACAGCTGCAACTTCGTCTACGGATCAAGTGACAAATTTTAATGTGAAAGTACGCATCAGTCCGGAGTCGTATCAGGATCTGATGAAGGAAAACATCGCTTCGCCTTTTAAGCCCGGACTGTCGGCAACGGTGCAGATTTTTACCAAACACGATAAAGGCATGGTCGTGCCAATTCAGTCGGTTACTGTCCGTTCGGATGACAAGGATTCCACCACTGTCAATAAGAAAATTCAAGAATTTGTGTTTGTTCTGAAAGGCGATACGGTCAAACAGACACTTGTAAAAACCGGCATTCAGGACGACAAGAATATTATTGTCCTTTCAGGACTCAAGAAAGGGGATGAGGTCGTCTCTAGACCGTTTGACGCCATAT
This sequence comes from Sphingobacterium thalpophilum, assembly GCF_901482695.1. Lineage (NCBI taxonomy): Bacteria > Pseudomonadati > Bacteroidota > Sphingobacteriia > Sphingobacteriales > Sphingobacteriaceae > Sphingobacterium > Sphingobacterium thalpophilum. The sequence goes on along the minus strand of NZ_LR590484.1, from coordinate 5,219,467 downwards.
CCAAAACGCTAAAAAATGGTAGTAAAGTTCAAAAAGTCGATAAGTCAGTACTTTAATAGCGTTGTGCACAGAAATAATATACAAATAACAAGGGTGTTTTTTTTAACACCCTTTTTTATTTTCTTTTTAATTTATTAAATTTAAGCGACCCAATTATTGACAGCTTATGAGCAGGCTATGGCGTTATTTCAAATTTAATAAAACAGAACAAAATGGTTTCTTCGTCATTTTGGTGATTATCATCGTGTCTACGGTAGTCTACTCGCTGTTGACAAGGCGGGATTCGGCAGATCCTATTCCGCATGAGGTCAAAGTTTTTGAGCAATCCTTTCACGATTCGCTGGATATTCCAGATTATCCAAATAAGAAATATGTTTCCGATACTGATGCTGGGGATAACGCACGACAGATTGCAGAGAAGTTAGCAGCAACGAAGCCTGCTCAGCCGCTTCTGTTTTATTTTGATCCCAATAATTTATCTCTGGCGGACTGGCGCAAACTTGGACTTTCGGACAAACAGATCGCTGTCATTAAAAATTATGAACGGAAAGGAGGACGGTTTAAAAACAAAGACGATCTAAAAAAAATCTATTCGATCAATGAGCAGCTGTATGAGCGTCTCGAACCTTATATTCGAATAAAGCCCTCGAGCGACGCAGCGGCCAAAGTGCAAAACACCCCCATGTTATATGATAAGTTTGAAACAAATGGGGCGGAGCTGATCGATATCAACAACTGCGATACAACGGGGCTGATGAGCCTTAAAGGAATCGGTAGCATACTTTCAAAGCGTATTTTGAAATATAGGGAGGTCCTCGGCGGATTTTACAGAATTGAACAGCTCAAAGAAGTATATGGGGTTACTGCTGAGACCTATGACATGATCAAAGACAATGTCGTCGTGTCCAGTTTAGAAAGAATCAAAAAAATCAATATTAACGAGATTGATGCGCATTCATTGGCCAAACATCCGTATCTTAGCCCAAAGGATGCGAAATTAATTGTCAATTATCGACTCCAGCACGGTAGCTACACAAATATAGAGGATCTAGCAAAAATAGGTACTCTTTCTGATCTCGCTATTGCTAAAATCGCTCCGTATTTAATATTTGAGAATGATTCAAGATAAATTGAAACTGGAAATCCGGGATATAGTGGATTTTCCAAAACCGGGTATCATATTCAAGGATATTACACCCTTATTGAAAGATGCCGAACGTTGCAACGAGATGATCGAGACGATTATTGATCAGCTACAGGGCATTGAAATAGACGCTATTGCAGGAATTGAGAGCCGCGGATTTCTTTTTGGCTTTCTTTTGGCAAACAGAATGGGATTGCCTTTTATTCCTATCCGCAAACAAGGTAAGTTGCCCTATAAGACAATTGCCGAATCCTATGCCTTGGAGTACGGCCAAGCAACGATAGAAATTCACGAAGATGCCTTCGAGTCGGGGAGCAGGATACTGATCCATGATGATCTCCTGGCTACTGGAGGGACTGTAGTCGCCGCCAGTAAACTTGTGGAGAAATTAGGTGGCACCGTCGCTGCATATAGCTTTATTATCTCTTTGGATTTTCTAAAAGCAAAGGGAAGATTGTCACGGTTTAGTGAACATGTTTTTTCTTTGGTGAGTTATTAAGTTTTTAAATGAAATAGTGCAACAGAAGGTATGATCATATCCGCAAATGCAAAGATAAATATCGGACTGCAGGTCGTGGCTAGGCGTGCTGATGGCTATCATGAGCTAAATAGTGTGTTCTATCCTCTGCACATCTATGATATCATCGAACTAACGGAAAGTACGGAAAACGAAACCGTTCTTCACATACAGGGGCAGCATATACCCGGAGATCCAAGTGACAATCTGTGTATCAAGGCGTATCATTTGCTGAAAAAAGAATATGAAATGCCGGCCGTATCGATTGACATGATCAAGCAAATTCCTATAGGAGCGGGATTAGGCGGGGGATCGGCTGACGCTTCCTTCGTGCTGAAAGGCCTAAATACCTTGTTTAACCTACATCTGACCAATGCGCAACTGGAAGAATATGCCGCGAAGCTTGGGGCAGACTGTCCGTTTTTTATCGAAAATACACCTGTCTATGCGACTGGGATCGGAACCAGTTTCAAACGAATATCACTCGACCTGTCTGCTTATTTTATAGCGGTAGTGATGCCAGATATACATATTTCGACAGCTGAAGCGTACGCTTCCGTAGTACCCCGAGCTGCCACCGTCAATCTGGAAACTGCCATACGTCTGCCGGTTCAGGAATGGAAATTCCATATCCGGAATGATTTTGAGGATGGAATTTTTGAAACTTATCCTGTGCTGAAAGAAATAAAAGAAGCACTATATCAAAAAGGCGCTGTCTATGCGTCCATGACCGGCTCGGGGGCGGCTATTTATGGCATATTCTGGGAAAAAATAGATCTAACTGAATTTGAAAAGTACGGCAGGATCTTCTATCCTTCGCTGATATAGGTCAAACTCATACAAATTGCAATAGCCTTATCCGTCCATGATCAGGCTATCGCGTTTTTTTGTCGTAACGTTCAATATTCTTCTTCGACCTTGTAATCGACCAGCTCGCGCGCTTCATTGAGTACGATTTCTTTTTTTTCTTTACTAAGTCCGAGGAAGTCTAGTTTGTTGGGTTCCCCAACAATATCTTTAACCAAAATGACCTGGTTTTTTAATAACTGCTGCTCTTCGAGGTCTGACAAGGTTGTCAGACATGTAACAGGATAAAGAACAGCCTTGTCAACCCTTCTTTTGATACTGCTCTCCTTAGGGTAATCCCACGAAAGCAAATTGATCTTATAATATTCAGCAAAATTGATCGAATCAAGCGTAAAGTATGCGTTGGTAATAAGCCAGCCTTCTTGAAACTGTAACCGCTTGCCGAAAAATGGATAGTCGATGCCACTGATGTCTTTGAACCTTGACAGGTAATACATAGGTGTCGTCACCGAGATCTTTGCATCGATATCATTTCTGAATTTGCATTCAGCTGTGACTAGTTTACCATTTTTATAGGCTACCACATCCAATTCATGGCTGACGGCATGCCCCTGTACCGTCTGGCCTGTGGTACTTTCGTAACCAGCCTCCCGTAGGAGATGGGCTATATATTTTTCAAAATAAAATCCTTCAGGTCCCAATTCCCGTAGCGCTTTTTTTAAACTATAACGAGCAGCATAGGAGGTGCGTACGGTCTTTAAGGTATCAAAAGCCAGCTGATAGAGCTCCCGCGTGGAAATACCGTCATATAATTTATTGATAACGCGCTCGTAGACCTGATTGACCTGATCGCTGTTGGCGCCTGAGCGTGACAATGAGCCCCGTAGCGCATCGCCATTGAACGGAACTAACTCACCGGAATATTTCTTGACTTGCATGAGTATTTAAATTGATAAATACGAATATAAGAGATGTCATGAAAGAAACCGCATAAACAATATGCTAAATTAAACTTTTTTGGATCATAATTTGTTTAAATATGAAACAGGACTTAAATTCAGATTATTATGAGTAACCTTTTGACATTTGCATTCGACAAGATTAAATCGAAGATAGAAGACGATTGTATTGAAGAGAACATCGGTACCTCTGAGCGGGTACTGTCCGTCATTGCCGGCGGATTTATTTTAGGTATGGGAGTGAAAAAGTTATTTAAATCTCCACTGACCGGATTTTCGGGACTGACACTGGGCGGAGCATTGATTTACCGGGGAGTAACGGGACATTGCGATGTCAAGAAGGCGCTGGAAGGAAACGACGTAAAGAAAGTTGAAGTCATTGAACACCGCTATTTTGTGAAATAGGTAGTGTCATCTTCTATACATGTTGGGGCAATTTACCATACATAGCCGCGGCAGCCAAGATTGGCATTTGAAAAGCTTCATCCTATAAAAGGCCGAAAGTAAATTTATCGGCCTTTTATAGTATAAAAGCTTGACAGCCATTTATACATTAAAACGGAAGTGCATAATATCGCCATCCTGTACGATGTAGGTCTTTCCTTCTACAGCTAATTTTCCTGCTTCTTTTACAGCACTTTCCGAACCGAAATGAACGAAGTCGTCGTACTTGATTACTTCGGCACGGATAAATCCTTTTTCGAAATCAGTATGGATTACACCAGCAGCCTGCGGTGCTGTAAATCCTTTTTCAATGGTCCATGCCCGTACCTCCTGCACTCCGGCAGTAAAGTAAGTCGCCAGATTGAGTAACGAATAGGCCGCACGAATCAGTTTGTTGACACCGGATTCTTCCAGCCCCAGATCATCCAAAAACATTTTGCGTTCTTCGTAGCTTTCCAGTTGCGCAATTTCAGATTCGATCTGCGCAGAGATGACCAGTACTTCGGCTTTTTCATCTTTCACAGCCTCTTTAACTCGCTCAACATAGGCGTTCCCCGAATTTACCGAAGCTTCGTCCACGTTACAGACGTACAGTACCGGTTTGGCTGTTAATAGCGCCAGATCTTGAATAAATTCAAAATCTTCAGCTTCAATAGGTGCGGTTCGCGCCGATTTTCCCGCTTCTAAGTGCGCTTTGATGACCGATAAGATATCAAACGTTTTTTTAGCTTCTTTATCACCACCGGTTTTAGCCATCTTCTCGACTTTCTGGATACGTTTTACCACCGTGTCGAGATCTTTCAGCTGTAATTCGGTATCGATGATCTCTTTGTCACGGATAGGATCCACCGAACCGTCTACGTGGATAACGTTACCATCGTCGAAGCATCTCAGTACGTGGATAATGGCATTTGTTGTACGGATGTTTCCTAAAAACTGATTGCCTAAGCCTTCTCCTTTCGAAGCCCCTTTTACGAGCCCCGCAATATCGACTATTTCAATCGTATTGGGCACGATACGTTGTGGGTTAACTAATTCAGCTAATTTATTTAGACGGGCATCCGGTACGGTAATTACCCCAACATTTGGTTCGATTGTACAAAATGGAAAGTTTGCCGCCTGTGCTTTCGCATTCGACAGACAGTTAAATAATGTTGATTTACCTACGTTTGGTAAACCGACGATACCGCATTGTAAAGCCATATATAGTGCAAATTTTTGAAATTGCACAAAGATAGAAAATTCACTGTAATTTTTAACTATCTTGGACTATGCTTCGCTGGTACAAAATTGATCGAGCCTTGGATTTAAAAGACAAAGGCATTGTAGAGTACAAAACTGGGAGGAAAACCATCTGCCTCACCTGGTATGAAGAGCAGCTATATGCCTTTTCCAGAAAGTGTCCCCATGCTGGCGCACCGCTAAAAAATGGCTGGTGCGAAGACGGCAAAGTGATCTGTCCTTTTCATCGGCACGAGTTTGATCTTTTGTCAGGCAAAGGTAGCCCCGGACAGCACAATTTTATCCATATATACCCTGTGAAGCACGAGGCAAACGCATATTATATTGGGATAGAGACGAGTTTTTGGCAAAGCTTGTTCGGCTAAAAAGTAACTAAAGTATCATATCTCGTTATCCGGTCTCGTATCTCAGTCCGAAATAAGTATATTTGCTCTCGAAAACAAATTAAAGACATGCAGGGGAAAAAGATTGGTATCATTGGGAGCGGGAGCTGGGCGACGGCGATGGTTAAGATGCTATGTGAAAATGACCAGGATAAACATATTTTTTGGTGGATCAGGAAACAGGAAGATGCGGATTATATTCAGCAATTCAAACATAACCCAACATACCTGAGCAGCGTACCGGTAGATTTAAGCATCACGACAATTGACACGGATGCCAAAAATGTAATTGCTTATGCGGATATCGTCATCTTGAACACTCCTGCAGCTTATCTGAAGGATGCCTTGGCAGGAGTGACAAAAGACGATTTTAAAGACAAGATTATCGTTTCGGCCATCAAGGGGATTATCCCGAAAGATAATCTCATCATCGGAGAGTTTCTGGAACAACGTTATGAGGTCGATATTAATCAGGTCTGCGTTATCGGCGGACCCTGCCACGCGGAAGAAGTAGCCTTAGGCAAGTTGTCTTACTTGACATTCGGCTGCAAAAATTTGGAAAGTGCGGCATTGGTGGCTTCATTTTTGTCTTCAAGAGTGATCAAAACCATTTTGTCGGACGATGTCCTTGGGATTGAGTTTGGCGCTGTGCTCAAAAATATTTACGCACTGGCCGGAGGCATCTGTCATGGGCTCGGGTACGGTGACAACTTTCAGGCGGTACTTGTCTCCAACGCCATCCGTGAGATGCGTAGATTTGTCGCCAAAGTGGATGGGGATACTTCACGCGATGTGAATACTTCGGCCTATTTGGGGGATTTGCTGGTGACAGCCTATTCGCAGTTTAGCCGCAATAGAACCTTTGGTAATATGATCGGAAAGGGATACAGTGTACAATCTGCTCAATTGGAGATGAACATGGTTGCCGAAGGCTATTATGCCTCTGCGTGTATTCAGCAATATGCTGAGAAATATGAGGTAGATCTGCCGATCTGCGATGCTGTATATCAAATTCTGTATCAGCATCAACCGGCCTCAAAAATTATACAGGCGTTAAGCGAAAAACTAACATAATACATGATAACAAAAGAAGCAATTGCTTTAGCATATAAGGACATACAAAACGAAATTTGTCTGGCGCTCGAACAGTTGGACGGCTCCGCAAAGTTTGAAGAGGAGCTTTGGGAACGCGAAGGTGGGGGTGGGGGCCGGACAAGGATTATTCAAAATGGGCAAATTCTGGAGAAAGGCGGTGTCAACTTTTCGGCTGTGCATGGCAAGCTGCCAGAGTCTATAAAAAAAGCGTTTGGTGTGGATGAAGATGATTTTTTTGCTACAGGGGTTTCAATTGTTATTCACCCGAATAACCCCTGGGTACCCATTATTCATATGAACATCCGCTATTTTGAACTGAATGAACATATTCGTTGGTTCGGAGGAGGAATAGATCTCACACCACATTACGTGAATGAGGAAGATGCACGGTATTTTCACCAGCAATTAAAAGCTGTCTGCGATAAACATAATCCGGATTTTTACGAAGAATTTAAAAAGTGGGCAGACGATTACTTCTATATCCGGCATCGTGGGGAAACGCGTGGTATCGGAGGCGTATTCTATGATAAGTTAAATACCCAGAAGACGGGGATGAATCTGCAGGATATTTTTGCATTCTCGTGTGATCTGGGACGCAGCTTTGCACCCATCTATTCCGTGCTAGTTGAAAAAAACCGAAATAAAACTTACACCGATGCGGAGAAGAACTGGCAACTGATTCGCCGGGGGCGTTATGTCGAATTCAATCTGGTCTGGGACTCGGGAACTAAATTTGGCCTCGAAACCAATGGTCGCATTGAATCTATTTTGATGAGTTTGCCATCTCAGGCCAGCTGGGTCTATGATCATCAGCCCGAAGAAGGTTCGGAAGAAGCCAAGACCTTGTCTATGTTACGAAAAGGTATTAACTGGATTTAAAAATCGAAAAAGTATTAGATGGTTTCCTATCAGAAATTTACGTTAGATAACGGACTTCGTGTTTTGGTACATGAAGATCATAACACAGCTATGGCCTGTGTTAATATATTATATGATGTCGGCGCGCGCGACGAATCGCCCGAGCAGACCGGCTTTGCTCACCTGTTTGAACATTTAATGTTTGGTGGCAGTATTAACATTCCCAATTTTGATACCGAACTTCAGAAAGTCGGTGGCGAAAATAACGCTTTCACCAGTAACGATATCACAAACTATTATATCACTTTGCCCTCCTCCAATCTCGAAACAGCACTTTGGCTCGAATCTGACCGTATGCTGAGTTTGGCGTTTTCACCGCAAAGCCTTGAAGTGCAGCGTAATGTGGTGTGTGAGGAGTTTAAACAGCGTTATCTCAACCAACCTTATGGGGATGTATGGCTAAAGCTGCGGCCGCTCGCTTATAAGGTACACCCTTATCGTTGGGCTACAATTGGCAAGGAACTGAAGCATATCGAGGATGCAACGATGGAAGATGTAAAGGCATTCTTTGCGTTGCATTACAATCCACAAAGTGCGATTTTGGTGATTGCCGGTGATGTGTGGTTTGATGAAGTCAAAAAATTGGTTCAAAAATGGTTTGGTGACATTCCACGCGGGCGACAATATCATCGCCAGTTGCCAAAAGAACCTAAGCAGACTGAACTGAGACGTGAGACAGCCTATGCACCTGTGCCGCTTGATGCGCTTTATATGGCCTTTCATGGGCCTGCCCGCCTTGATGAGGGATACTTTGCCATGGATCTCTTATCGGATATCCTGTCGCGGGGTTCTTCTTCCCGTCTATACCGCAGATTGGTGAAAGAGGAACAGTTATTTAGCGAAATAAACGCATATGTGATGGGTAGTATTGATAGCAATCTATTCGTCATCGAAGGAAAACCATCTGCGGGGATTTCTTTAGAGGAAGCGGAACGTGCGGTATGGGCCGAATTGGAACTGTTGAAACGAGAACTCGTTCCGAACGTCGAATTGGAAAAAGTCAAAAACAAAATTGAATCTACCAATGTGTTTGCTGAACTATCGATTCTGGACAAAGCAATGAACTTGGCGTTCCATGAACTACTTGGCGATGCCAACGGGATCAATACCGAAGTTTCCAGATATCTGGCCGTGACCGCAGAAGAAGTACAACAGCAGGCAAAATTAATTTTTAATCCTGAAAACGTATCCATATTAATGTATAAAGCACAAGAGGAGGTATTAAATGCTGGATAGAACGAAAGCTCCCCAATTCCGTGAAATTGGAAAAATTAGTTTAAAAGAACCGGTCAAGAAGCAATTCTCGAACGGGATGCCCGTATACGTCTTTCACTCCCCCGATCAGGAACTTGTGCGTATCGAATGGATTTTTGAAAATAAATATCTAGACAGCCAAGATGAAAACCCATTGCTGAACAGCACGTTGAGCGCGCTGCTTAAAGAAGGCACAATGACCATGTCCAGTGCCGAAATCGCAGATAAAGTTGATTTTTATGGAGCATTTTTGGTGCCGGAATATTCCTTTGATGTGACGTCCTTATCGCTTTATACCTTAAATCGGCACAGTCAGATACTATTACCATTAGTAAAAGATATTTTAACGGAAGCCTCGATACCACAGGAAGAGCTCGATACTTATATCCGTAATAGCAAACAGAAGTTTCAGGTGTCGGTCCAAAAAAACGATTATCTGGCCCGTCGTAAATTTTATAATTTGATCTTCGGCGAAAATAACCGCTATGGCCGGACGCCAAAGTTGGAAGATTATGACATGATTACCCGCGAACAACTGACCGAGCTTTATCGGCGGGAGATCCTGCCAGACAATTGTACCTTGATCGTCTCGGGCAACGTGTCGGACAGCCTATTAAAGGAGCTGGAACAGATTTTCGGAGATGAATGGCCGGTAAACAGGGCGGTGGCAACTACGGGTAGGCCCCTGCTTATTCAGGGAACAGCAGACCTGGCTTATGAAGAGAAAGAGAATGCTTTGCAGTCGGCTGTTCGGCTTGGAGCACAGACCATCTCAAGAGAGCATCCGGATTATCCCGCACTACAGTTTGTAAATACTTTACTGGGTGGTTTTTTTGGATCGAGGCTGATGCGCAACATTCGTGAGGAAAAAGGATATACCTATAGTGTTGGTTCGGCAGTAGCGACTCTGAAACACAGTGGCTTTATTACGATTGCCACAGAAGTCGGTGTGGACACTACCCAAGCGACATTGAGGGAGATTCAGAAAGAAATCGACCTGCTAAAATCTACGTTGGCTTCGGATGCAGAAATTGAGTTGGTGAAAACCTATATGGAGGGATCCATGCTGGGATCATTGGAGAGCATTTTTTCTCATGCCGATAAATTTAAGAGCGTATTGCTGAATGGTATGACGCTCGAATATTACTCCTACTACATGGAAGAAGTTAAAAGCATGACGGCTTCGAAGGTGAGGGATATTGCCAACAAATACCTCGACTTTGATCGGATGGTTAAGGTCGTCGTGGGGAAATTCAACCAGGTGGAGCCGATTCATCAAGTGGTTGTAAATTAAATTTCACAAAGTACAAAAATCAAATCCTACTTTGTATTTTTGGTTTTTGTTTTAAAACGCATAAATCCAGCATGGAATTAAAATTAAAAAGACCATTGGTGTTTTTCGATCTGGAGACTACAGGTGTTAATGTAGCCACGGATCGTATTGTAGAAGTTTCTTTTCTCAAGGTAATGCCCAATGGTGAAGAGACAGTATATACGAAAAGGATTAATCCAGAGCGACCAATTCCTCCGGAATCATCTTTTTTTCATGGCATTTACGATGAGGATATCAAAGATGCACCAACCTTTAAGGCAATAGCTACAGAGCTGGCCGCCTTTATCGGCGACGGCGATCTGGCAGGGTACAATTCGAACAAGTTTGATGTTCCAATGCTGATGGAGGAGTTTTTGCGGGCTGGAGTCGATTTTTCACTGGAAGGACGTTCCTTTGTTGATGTACAGAATATTTTCCATCAGATGGAGCAACGAACATTGAAAGCTGCTTATAAATTTTATTGCAATGCAGAGTTGGAGAATGCCCATACGGCTGAAGCGGATGTGCGTGCAACCTACGAGGTGCTGAAAGCGCAGCTGACAAAGTATGAGGGCGCTGCGTTTGAGGACCGTCATGGTACTGTTACCTATCCTGTAGTCAACGATGTCGATGCCCTGCACGAGTTTACAAACCTGAGCAAACCTGTGGATTTTGCCGGACGTATTGTTTACAATGAAGACGGCTTGGAAACTATCAATTTTGGTAAGCATAAAGGCAGACCGATTATTGAAGTATTTGAACAGGAGCCCAGTTATTATGCATGGATGCAAAATGGAGATTTTCCGCTGTATACAAAGAAAGTACTCGAAAATATCTGGATCAGATACAAGAAGGAGAAGAATGAGCAGAAAGCGAAAGTTGCTACAAGTCAGTCTTCAGAGGAGAAAAAGTTGGCAAGAAATGAGTATAATCGGCAAAAAGAGGAAGTACCGCAACCCATTTCTCTGGATATGCTCAAAGAATTGCAGGATAAATTTAAAAAATAACTTATTAATAGCTTAGAAAAGGATTATGGAATTTAAACAAGAAGTGGAGCATGTGCAATGTCTGATTATTGGTTCGGGCCCTGCTGGTTATACGGCTGCAATCTACGCCGCCCGTGCGGACATGAAACCAGTAGTATATACGGGTATTGTACCGGGGGGACAGTTAACTCAAACAACAGAAGTAGATAATTTTCCGGGGTATCCGAAAGGAATCACTGGCCCGGTGATGATGGAAGAGTTGCGCGAACAGGCTGAACGCTTCGGTACTTCAGTACGTTTCGGATATGTGACGAAAGTAGATTTTACAGGTGACGTGCACCGTGTCGAAATAGATGGTACGGTACAGGTGACCGCGGATACAGTCATCATCGCGACTGGTGCGACAGCCAAATGGCTAGGCCTTGAATCGGAGCAGAAATATAATGGTTTTGGGGTGTCGGCATGCGCCGTCTGTGACGGTTTTTTCTTCAAAAATCAGGAAGTCGCGATCGTCGGCGCAGGTGATACCGCAGCTGAGGAAGCGACCTACCTCGCCAAATTATGTTCTAAAGTGCATATGTTGGTACGTCGTGACGAATTCAGAGCTTCGAAAGCAATGGTACACCGCGTCATGAATACGCCAAATATTGAAGTACATTACAATACGGAAGCGAAAGAAATTTTAGGTGATGGACAGGTCGTCACCGGCGTACGTGTCCTCAATAATAAAGATCAATCCGAAAAAGATCTGGAGGTAACTGGCTTCTTTGTAGCAATTGGTCATAAACCAAATACTGAGCTGTTTACAGGCATCTTAGATATGGATGAAACAGGCTATTTGATTACAAAACCTGATAGCACAGCTACAAATATACCCGGTGTTTTTGCCTGCGGCGATGTGCAGGACAATGTGTTCCGCCAGGCTATTACAGCAGCTGGAACCGGCTGTATGGCTGCTCTCGAAGCCGAGCGATACCTAGCGGCTAAAGAAAGTGGTGAATAGAATAATTCATGTAGGTCATCAGCTGGCAGTCATTGCCGGATGAATACCGTTTGTACAAGAGCCCAGTAGATCAATGGGCTCTTGTACTTTAGTCATAAATACTGCTTTTTTACTAGATCCAATATTCGGAAGCGGTATCCTTTTAAATGCATTCCTCCAGCTCAAATACCGAATCGATTTTCCAATTTGCTTTATCTTTTGCGGCTGCTACTGCCAGTCGGTCACAACGTTCGTTTAGCGGATGCCCCGCATGCCCTTTTACCCATACCAACTTGACCTGATGCAATTTATAGACATTCATCAGCCGAATCCACAAATCTTTGTTCTTTTTACCGGCAAAACCTTTTTGCATCCAGCCATATACCCATTTTTTGTCGATAGCATCGATTACGTATTTGGAGTCTGAGTACACGGTAACCATTTGGTTTAAGTTTTTCAATGCCTCAAGGCCCACGATGACCGCCATGAGTTCCATCCGGTTGTTAGTTGTTTTCCGGTATCCACCTGAAAATTCTTTTTCAATCAGCTTCCCCCTAAACGCTTCGTTATCCCCAGTATACACTGTCCTGAGTATTGTACCATAGCCGCCAGGGCCGGGATTGCCACTCGACGCTCCGTCTGTATATAATTCAATCATACCACCCAAACTTAGATAAATTTGTGCTGATATACAATTTAATTGTGTAGCCAGCAATTGGCGGTCGTGAGGATCACGGGCAGCAGCCCGCAATGCTATAGTCGCAAATTTTTACTCGTAGACTGGGATTCTGAGCATTTATATGTATTTTGCGGGCTTAAACTCGTTATGTACTCGATTAAATTAGCTTTATGAAGTTTCGAAAGATCTCACTATTGGCACTGTTGGCTTCGGCGTGCTTAAAGGTTTCAGCTCAAGAGGTAGCATCAGCGCAAAAAATGGATTGGTTTGAGGATGCCAAACTAGGAATTTTTATCCATTGGGGTATTTACTCGGTGGACGGGATATCCGAATCTTGGTCATTTTTCAATAATTACATCAGTCATGACAATTACATGAAGCAACTCAATGGGTTTACGGCGCAGAACTATAAGCCAAAAGAATGGGCAAGCCTGATCAGGCAGGCGGGAGCAAAATATGTCGTCATCACAACAAAACATCATGATGGTATTTCTCTATGGAATACGGAAGCGGACAAAGCGATCAGTACCTTGAAGAATGCGGCAGCAAAACAGGATGTCCTCAGTCCCTTTGTAAAGGCCATAAAAGATGAGGGTCTGCATACGGGCCTTTATTATTCGCTGCCCGACTGGAGCCATCCCTATTACGATGTATTTACACGCAACCGCAAACGTTATCAATTAAGTGCCGAACCCAACCGTTGGAACCGCTATGTTCAATATTATCAGAAGCAGTTGAGCGAATTGTCCGAACAATATAAACCCGAACTGATTTGGTTTGACGGAGATTGGGAGCATAGTGCCGACGAATGGAAAGCGCAGGAGACGCTGGCGCTTCTGCGGAAATACAACCCTGATATCATCATTAATTCGCGTCTTAACCATCATGGCGACTATGAGACGCCTGAGCAGGGAATCCCTGTGACACGTCCTGAATCCAAGTTTTGGGAACTGTGTTACACGATGAACGACTCATGGGGATATCAACCATTCGACAAAAAGTATAAATCACCAAATATGATCATCAGAACTTTGGTCGACTGTATTGCCATGGGTGGAAATCTGCTCCTCGATATCGGTCCTAAAGCGGATGGCAGTATCCCGGACAAGCAGCTCCATATACTTAAACAACTGGGACGATGGACCAACAAACATGCACGGGCTATCTATGGCACCAGGGCTGGCATTCCTGCTGAGAACTATTTAGGAAAATCAGCATTGTCAAAGGACGGTAAGACCCTATATCTTTATTTATACGAACAAAAACCACATGTATGGGTCCGTGGAATTAAGAATCCGAAGGCGCCGGAGGTCACCGTCGTCGGCGACAGCAACGCGAGCGTGAATACCAGACGAGATGGCGAAAATTTGCAACTGGATCTATCCCGCATCAATTTTGATCAAGACGTTACGGTGCTGGCGCTTGATTTTAATGAAGCTGTTGAATGGAGCACGCCCAAGGAAGACAGCACCGATCTTTTATCCGTCTTGGACAGCAAGCAAACCGTGCCGGCATTGAACCAGATTGCAAGTAGCTTACATTCCGGAAGGAATATTTTTGACAATTCGGGTTTAACGGTTGATGGTATGGAAACTAAGATGCCAGCAGGGAAGACAACAAATAAAGAGGTGTTCTCCTGGATCGAGAAACATGCCGAGGCCCTATATGAGACAGATAAAGGGCTTCCAGACGGACATTATGAAGGGCATAGTGCACTTTCCAAGGACCGTCAGACCCTTTATCTGTTTGTCGAAGGCATACCGACAGGGCCAGTAGCCCTGAAAGGTATAAAGAATCGGATAGCACGTGTCCGGATTGTTGGAGAGGGGTCCATGATCAGCCACGATGTATTTAATAAACTCTACTGGAGCAATATCCCAGGTATTATCTATATCGATGTGCCCAAAGAACGTCTGGATAAAAACATGACTGTAATTGCAATATTGTTGGATTCACCGCTTGCGCTATATCGTCAAAAAGTAGGTGCTATAGAAAATAATCTATAATGAGCTTTTGGAAATTTGTTTCTGGAATCGTTATAAGCGGTGCCTTCTACATATCATGCCATGGGGGCGATGGAAGCGATTTGGAACGTTTGCGGGCAGATTCGCTGGTAAGTGAAGTGATCAAAGGGAGATTGAGCCTCGATTCTTTAGCTAAATCGCAAGAGTTTATGTATTTTAATGAAAAGTACTTCCACGAACCTGCCAATTTAAAGGAGATGTCTGCTTTTGACAGGATTCAGGTCCAAGTGGTGACTTACCGGATCTACAGTCATGTTAAACTCGTGAAAAATCGCTATCAATTTGGTGTTAAACAGGCTAAGGACCTCCATATCCCCAACAGAGCATTTGTGTATTATCAACGTTCGTTTGAGGAAATGAATAGGAGAGCGGCGGCCAGCCGTGATTCAGTTCAGCTCGAACTCCCGGAAGATTATGCCATTATGCTCCTTAAACAGGAGTTGTGATCCTGGTACACAAATTATTCGGTCGGTTATGGTGGGGATTCGTTGGAAATCACTATTTTTAGATGTGGTAAAATGGCAATGAAATGAAGAATATTGTTGTACTCACTGGAGCAGGTATCTCCGCTGAAAGTGGCATCCCCACGTTTCGGGACGCCAATGGTCTGTGGGAGGGACACGACGTGATGGAGGTGGCATCCATTGAAGGCTGGACTAAAAATCCGGTTTTGGTGCAGGAATTCTATAATTTAAGACGGAAGGTGGCGCTGGCGGCTAGACCAAATGTAGCCCATCTGGCATTGCAGCGCCTCGAGTCCGCATATAATGTCACCATTATAACGCAAAATGTGGATCTACTACACGAACAGGCAGGCTCAACCGCAATCATTCATTTGCATGGACGATTGGATCAATCGAGATCGTCAATAGATGAACGGTTGGTATATCCTGTCGAAGGAACCGAAATCAAAATGGGAGATCTTTGTGAAAAGGGAAGCCAGTTGCGTCCCAATATTGTCTGGTTTGGAGAGGCGGTTCCGGAGATCGAACGCGCGATCGCGCATGTTGAAGCAGCAGACATATTGTTGATTATTGGGACTTCCTTGCAAGTTTATCCGGCCGCGGGACTAAAGGAATTTGCTTCGTCGCAGTGTAGGATCTATGTGATCGATAAGCACATTCCATATGGGGTATCGGGAACTAAAATTCAGTGTTTTGAGGAAAGTGCAAGTATAGCCGTTCCTGGTCTCGTTCAGCAGTTACTTGACGAGTCTGATTACCGTGAATAAAATAAAAGTTTACTGGCCTCTACATAAAAATATGTCATTTTATCCGCATTAGGCGTCTTAGACCAGATGGAGCGTTCGCCAAGCGATAAAAGAAATTAAATAGCAGATGAAAAAAATAGTAGGATTATTTTGCAGTACATTTTTGGCTGTCGCATGCCAGAATAGTTCCAAGGTTAACGTGCGTACAAGTAGAGAGGAGGCTCCTTTGCAACTTGATAGCGCACAGGCGAGGCAGCTACTCGCCCTGCCATTGCACTGCATCGAAGTCGAGTATCCCAACAAGCTAGGCCAAGTATTGGGGAGCGGAGAAGACTTGAAAGGCCCGCGTGCGCTGCACCCCATTTTCTATGGTTGTTTTGATTGGCATTCTTCCGTTCACGGCTACTGGTCTATCATCCGTATTCTAAAACAGTTTCCTGATCTGGATAAGGCTGGAAGCATACGGAAACAGCTGAATCAGATCATCACCGACGAACATGTAGCTGCCGAACTGGCGTTTTTCCAAACTAAAAATAATAGAAACTTTGAGCGTACCTACGGCTGGGCATGGCTACTGCAACTACAGAAGGAACTGCTGACTTGGAAAGATAGCGACGCCCAGCGTTGGGCAGGCGCTTTGTCGCCATTGGCGAAGCATATTGTAAAAGCTTATCAAGATTACTTACCCAAGCTGGTCTATCCGATCCGTACCGGTTACCATGATAATACGGCGTTTGGACTATCGCTAGCACTGGATTATGCACGGGCGACGAACAATACGGTTTTTGAAAAGTCTTTAATGACCAATGCGACAAGGTTGTACGACCATGATAAAAATTGTAATATCAGCTTCGAGCCCAGTGGAAGTGATTTCCTTTCGCCCTGCCTTGAGGAAGCGCTATGCATGAGCACGGTCATGCGTCAGGAGGAATACCGCAAGTGGCTGCGAGAATTTCTTCCTGAACTGTTCGAGCCAGAATTTAATCTGGAACCGGGGATTGTGAAAGATCGCAGTGATGGACATTTGGTACATCTCGATGGGTTGAATTTTAGCCGCGCGACCTGTTTAAACGGCATAGCCAAGGCCCTCCCAGAACTAAATCATCTGCACGCTCTGGCCAATAAACATCTAAACTATTCATTGCCCAATATCACTACGCAGGATGATTATATGGGATCGCACTGGCTGGGGACTTTTGCGCTCTATGCGTTATCGCACAATGAATCAATCAACGAAGTGCGTTAGGATAAAGAGGCGGGGCATAAAGATCCGGCGAGGGAATAAAATGTATCCCCTCGCCGGATCTTTATGCAGCCCCCCGTATAACGCGCAACAAGACAACGATGATTGCAATAACCAGCAACACGTGTATAATATTCCCCGTTGCATAACCTCCGAAAAAACTGATTGCCCATATAATGACTAAAATGACGGCAATGATGTATAATAAATTTCCCATAATATTGATGTGTTTTTCATTAGAACAACAACAGTCAAGCGAAGGTTTTAGCATAAAAGAAGTTTTGTTCTCTAATGCTATAAAGGACCAGTTGCGTATACATAAATATATCTTCATTCAAACCATCCACTGTTGACAGCTGTTCGCCATCCGAAGACAAGCATGACGACTGAGTCTGAAGTCAGTTTCAAGTAGTCTACATCACAGATATAAGATTTCAGTAATTTATTCATACAAATATGGACAAGACAGTAAAAGCATATTTACAGATTACCTTAAGGATCAATGCAGCGGATAAAGGTGCTGCTTCGAGTGTTTACGATAAGTTTCAAGCGTCCTTCCTTGACCAGATTAAAGGGGCGATATCTGCAGAATTATTGATAGGTGAGGAGTATATCCAACTGTTACATGGATTTGAGACTGCCGAAGATGCCAAAGCTTTTCTTTCTACTGAGCTGTATAACAATAGTGTTCTCGTTGCGCTCAAACCATTGATTCTGGATAATCCCGAGATCAGGATTTTTAATGTCGCTTAGTTTATGGATGGTAGGTTGATAACATCTGAATGCTGTCCATCCAAATAAGAGTTATCATAAACGGTAAAAGATTTCGAGTTATATGGCTAAAATAGAATTTTCCGAACGATTGCTGAAGGAGATTAAAAACGGTCTTTGCCAATCTCATACACGGTTGGCGGTAGCAGAAAGTGTGACAGCAGGCTTTTTGCAGTTGGCATGCTCACAGATGGAAAATGCAACTGCAGTGTTTGCCGGTGGCATAACTACTTACGCGATGGACGAAAAAATACGGATCTTACAAGTTGATGCGGAAGGAGCCAAGCGCTGCAATTGTGTATCAGCCTCCATTACTGATCAGATGGCTGTTGCAGTAGCGGCGTTGTTCCATGCGGATTGGGGAATAGCGACAACGGGTTATGCCACAGTGGTGCCCGAGTCGCGGGGTGAACTATTTGCGTTTATTTCGGTCGTACATCAGGGAAAGCTTGTCGATCGAAAAAAGATCGAACTACAGCTACCTATGGACGCTGTAGATGCCCAATACGCGTATACTATTGCAGCATTGGAGAACATGGCTGATGCGCTTAAAAACAGATAGCGGTTTGAATTGAGGACAAATGCCGTTCGGCGACCTAAAAGGCATTTGTCCTCGGTTACACTACTGCTAACAGCGAATCTCACGTCTCATAAACAGATAATAAGACCATGCAAAGCAAACCACTGTCGCCGCGGTAAGACCACTTATCTGTGGCCAAACCATAAGAATACTCTCTCTCACCGAAAGTGGAGCTGGGATGGCGCCTACCATCTGTTCCATTGCGATTGGGCCAAGGCTTCGGACAGACGGCATCAACAGGGTTGTCGACGCATCTGTGTAAAGTTGGCTTGGCGACAATCTCAATATATTCAATATAAGCTCATTATAACTTAAGTACTCTTGTTCTGAGATATAGTTTGGATTCGGCAAAAACGGACGTATCGCCAGATTAACCAAAATAGGAAAGAATACGGTGAAAAAAAGCCAGATCCCGATGGCTGTCAGTGCCGAGGTAGCTGGCTGACGAAAAGAGATCGATAATAAAATGGAAAGGCTGAGCCAAAATGCCACGTAGATGATACTAATGAATGTGAAACCCAGTATCCGCAGCAATTCTTGTGGTTCTATACGTACACCAGTTCCCAATAATCCACCACCGATCATAAGTAATACCAAAGCAACAAACAATGTACCTACGACAATGAGCGGCGCCAAAAATTTGGCAAACAGCAGATTATCCCTATATAGCGGTTGTGCCATCAGCCGGGTAAGTGTTCCATTATTATACTCAGCATTGATCGCGTCAAAACCCAGTGCAATGCCGAGCAAAGGCGCCAGGAAATTCAAAAACACATGAAACGGAGGTATCGAATTGTCAGTGAGCGTCAACAATTTGAGGTATAAGAATGATTTATCTGGATCCTGTACATTATTGACAGCATCTTTTAGTCCGGAAGAGGAAATATAGAGTGAGGCCCCAAATGTCAATAGAATCAATATGATTAAGGTGACAAACCGCCAACTCCTGATCTGAGATGCAGCTTCCTTGTTTAACAATACCATCAAAGGGCTGCCTTTTTCTGTTCTTCCCGAAGTCACATTAGCGTTTAAACTTCCCGAAAAGAGACTTCCCGAAGAAACGGTTGGATTTTTCATATTCAGTATTGTTTATTTTACTATGCTCGAAATACGTATTATAAATGTTATCCAATGCGTAGTCGTTACGCTGAACGGAAACGACGTTCGCCCCATGGTGCACCAGCAGACGTACAGCTTCAGCTGTGACATCGCCGTCGCTTTTAAGTTCAATAGTGTTTGCCTGGATGGTTAACTGCCGCAGGCCGGGTAGGTTTTTCAGCTGCTTTTCGAAGCCTATCATATCATTATCCGCTTCGATCGCGATACGTGTTGTTACGCCTTCCTGTTGCTGGAGATTTTGCGCTAATTGGTCTATGGATCCTTCTACAAGAAGTTTTCCGTCGACAAAGATGCCGACCCTGTCACATACACGCTGTACCTGATGCAAGTGGTGTGATGACAGAAGAACAGTTAAATGTTGCTCTTTGCTCAATTTTTTGATAAGCTCAAGGAATTCATTGACACCGCTTGGATCGATTCCTAGCGTAGGTTCGTCCAATATAGCTACTTCTGGATTTTTGATAAGTACCTCTGCCAGTCCAAGTCGCTGCTTCATTCCTCTGGAAAATACACCCGCTTTCTTATTTATTGCCTGTTCTAATCCGACGATGCTCAACATCTCTTTCGCCCGGTCGTAGGCCTGTGAAGTCGACAGACCATTTAATCTAGCGATAAAACTAAGGTTCTCCAAGGCAGTCATCTCGGGATAGAAGCCTACATTGTCAGGGAGATAGCCTACTTTCTTCTTGACTGCGATTGGGCTCCTGGTGGCATTGTAGCCGCACACCATGGCGGTACCAGAAGATGGCTCGGTCAACCCCAGCATCATTAAGATGCTGGTTGTTTTTCCGGCACCGTTGGGGCCAAGCAGGCCAAATATCTCGCCTTTATAGATATTTAAATCAAGTTTGTCAACAGCGACTGCTGTACCGTAATTTTTGGTCAGGCCAGTCAGTTGAATAATAGGGTCCTTCATGATAATCTTTTCTATCTTCTTCCGTATTTGCGAATGAGATAATACACTAAGCCGATAGCCAATAGAATAATCAGCATGCCGATCCATCCGGAGAGTAAAGAGGTCTTTACAATGATTCGGAAGGAGACATCCGCGGAGTTACTGGCAGATTTTACATCAAATTTGGCCACATAATCGCCAGCAATGGTTTTGTCCGGCACCCTTAGACTAACCTTAACTTCCTGGGACTTCCCAGTCTCGAGTTGTTTGATAGTGGACGGTGTGAATGTGGCTTCCCATCGTGTCGGTAACTGCGAACTAAATTCAAGGGCATTTAACGGAAGGGTACCCGTATTCTTGACCTGAAGTGTGATTTCTTTTGTACCGCCGGAGACCACTTCATCACTCAGCCTACCCGAAGGTGTACTCAGTTCGATTGCGTATGACCCTTTGACAGCGGCCTCGAGATCTAACTTTAACGTATCTAGCGTCGATATGGCCTTGATGGGAATTTTATATTTGTCGGGCTTGGCAGTCAACGGGCAGCTGATTTCGATGCTGATTTCCTGCGATTTGTTTCCCTGCATCTGTAGTGAAGTGACTTGAGAACCCTCTACTCTATAGGTGATCTGCCACCCGGGAGGTAATTGTGCGTCAAGGTTATAGGTGACGGTTTGCGACGAACCATTCGTTAATGTCGTACTATAGCGAAAAGGTTCATTACTCGGCGCCTCGATATTGATTAACCTAGCCTCGAAGCCTGATTTCTGAGATGCAGCATTTGTCTGACCCAAAGAGCTGCCATGTACGGACAGGGCCAAAGCTGTAATAATAAATAGCTTTAATGATAAACGTTGTCTTGTTTTTGTAGATAGTAATTCTGTTAACATGATCCAATAACTAAAATTTATATTTAAATAGAATATTAGCTTTTAAAAAATGTCATTTTGGACTTTACGTCCCTTTCGGAAAATCGAACCCAAATTATAAATCATTTTCATAAAAGTCAATACCTACGCAGAAGATCATACGTAAAAAAAATATAGTGATTAGTTACAGCTTCGGCTTTTCAGTCATCGTCTACCGGTAGGGGATACCGGCCGATAAGGTAATAGTGTCTTCCCATGAAGGGAAGACACCAATATCTGCTAGGCTTCTCTTTTTAAATCAAAGGAAACATATTTTTTGTAATCCACCAGTGACCTCACTGGGGTGACCAAATCGGATAACAGTGACAGATAGTCTTTGGCTACCATTTTCCAAGTGGTTTGCTCGCCATAGCTGCGTGCTTTAAACCTGTGCCATGCCAGCAAACGTTTGGATTGATAAAGCAGCTTAATGTTGGCTGCCATCGTTTCAGTGTCATTGAACGGGGTGAGAATACCGCGGTCATCTATCAGCAGGTCCTTAGCGTGCCAGTATGGTGTTGAGATGACCGCTGCCCCGGCGCCGACGGCAAATGATAGTGTGCCGCTACTGATCTGCTGTTCATGCTGATAAGGTGATAAATAGATATCACAGGCGGTTAAATACTCTTTCAGTTGTTCGTCGCTCAGAAATTCATCGACAAACACTACATTTTCCTGTAAATTCAACTTCTCCACAAGTCCCTTTAATTCAAATCGATAAGATTCGCCTTCATGGGCGAGTACATTGGGATGTGTCTTGCCGACAATCAGGTATTTGAAGTTGGGAAGATCGAGTCCCGCAAGTGAGCGTATGGCATACTCCAGCCCTTTGCTACGTCCGATCAGGCCAAAAGTCAACATCACAAACTGATTCTGAAGTCCAAGTCTATATTTTGCCAATCCCTGATTGTAATCGAACTGCGGTACGCCATGCGGGATGACTTTAACTTTACGCTGTTCAGTCTTAGGAAACAGCTTGTGCAATAATGTTGAACCTGTAGCGGAAAGGGAAACAACAGCTTGGGATTTCTCCAGAAGGAATCCCATGATTTCCTTTTGTCGCAAAGATGGTGTCTGTAAGATAGTATGGAATATAGTCAATAACGGAATATCGATCTTGTCAGCCAAGTGATTCACGAAAATGCCATCGGCTCCACCGAATATACCGTATTCATGTTGTACAATACAATAGTCGTATTCCTTATTAATAATTCTGCTCGCCTGAATATAGCTGTCCAGTCTTTCCCTGTCAATGACGAATCGAACGGATTGGTCATACTGTTCCTTCCCTAATTTGGAAACAGCGATCACATCGACGGATACATTGGGATCGAGTTCCATTCCTTGTTTCAGATCTTTTGTAAATGTCGCCAGTCCGCATTCCTGGGGCGGATAAGTGCTGATGATAACGATTCTTTTCATAGCCTTAGCCCTCCTTAGCTTCACTGCTTTCGTTCTCAATCGGAATATCTAAAATAGCCATCAACAATAAATAATATCCTTTTTCTAAACCCATTTTGGCTGCTTTTTGCTGTATATTTTCCATATCAAGTATTATGATTAATAAGGTTGTACATTATTTTACCGTGGATGGATCAAAAGCTGTACCCAAATGCCTTCATCTGACACTTAAAGGTAGTTTTTGAGTAGATATCACGTAGTATCATACGCGATATACCGATAAAAATGCTGAACTATACGTAGTTTTTTCCTGAATCTGGGAAAATCGCATTTTCGAAACACGATTCTATGTTCAGTTTTCGCTACATGTGACTTTACGTGTGTGCTGCGACCGAATGCTTGGGCAGCGTAATTTATACAGTTTTGCAGGTGTAGAGTACCCAATTACAAGATTTTCTTACTTCATTATTTTTGATCTTTATGGTATAAATATGTTGAAAATCCGGTGTAAAATGCTGTTTAAACCGGCAAATAGTGTAAAAACGTATTTTTACTTATCTTCCTAGAACAAACTTTTCGAACTGTCCTGCGCTTGAAACCTAGCATTTTTCTTGTGCCGTCTATACTGATAATAACAACAAGAAAGAGGTTAGCTATGAACAATCACAATTTAAACGTACTTATCAATGAGAAAAGAAGTTTGTTGAATCACTTTGCAGCAAAGTTTACTACAGACCCAGATGAAAAGGAAGATCTGATTCAGGAAACATGGATCCGTGCATTAAAATCGATTGACGATTTTGTGCAACATCCTAAGTTGATGAGCTGGCTCTATGTGATAATGAAACATACCTATATCAATAAATATAGGAAAGCAAAACGCGTAAACGAGATACAGGATTCTTATGTCGAATTGGAAAGCACCAATACGATCGAACTAAATAAGGGGGTGGATAAATTTATTGCCGATGATATAGAACGCGCGATGTCTAGCCTTAGCGCTGAAAATTATGAGATTTTCCGTCTGTTTTTGGACGGCCACAAATACCATGAGATCGCGAGCTATTTCAACATGCCGGAAGGCACCATCAAAACGAGGATACATATGACTCGAAAAAAATTGCAGCGGCAGCTAAAGGTCTACCGGGTAAATTAAACTCAGGCGAAGCATGCGTATTGCGATGCCCATAGCCAATAATTCTAAATCGTTAAAAAAGACAACTCGAAATCATGTGCAATGCTAGCGTTTCCAGCGTTGCACATGATCTTGCGTTGTTCATCCTCCTGACACTTCCTGACCGATTAATTACTTAACCTCTACATTAAAGTCCGCTGTGTGAACAGTGTCATCCGTTTTGAACTGTACCCACAATACATAATGTCCCGACTTTGTAATATGAGCTTCGGCGTAGATTGGAAACTCACTGTTGGTCATCGGATGAATATGAAGAAAGTCTTTGTCTTTATTACTAATCATAACGATATGCGCTGCGGCGCCAAGGTAATTTTGAATTTCTTTTGCAGGAACGGTTCTGCCATCTTTTTCTATTGCAAATTGCAAACCTTGTGTGGTATCAGTGGATAACTGATTACCATTCACCAAGGTTATTTTATAACCATCCACATAGGAAACCAGTTTTGTCTGTCCGTTTGCTTCGGACACAGGTGTAGACCCTTCTATATCGATAACTTGCTTGTTCACCGATGCCGGATAACCTGTCGGTTTATAGTCTGTAAACAACAGGTATCTACCTGGCGAAGGAAAGGTTGTTGTGACCTGGAATGTTCCATCCAGTTGTTCTTCGGGATGAATGTGGGTAAACCAGCTTAGCTGTTCATTGACGATCAAAAGATGTATTTTCATCTCGTGTACAACATCAAGAGGAAGGTGTTGCCCTTTATCTTGTATTGAAATGGTTAGCATAACAGATTTTCCAGCCTCTATGTTAGAAGGTATGGAGATGATTTCTACGTTTGCTGCTTCTTTGTGCAGGTGATGATGTTGGTGATGCGTGTCCATAGTTATTGTTATTATGAATTTTCTAAATGTTGAACATGAAGTTTAGCTATTTAATGCTTAAAATGCTGGTTACCAAACTTACTATACAAAATTGTGGAAACTAGTTTATGATTTACTTGCGCAATTTTAGAAATGATTTGTAATATTTGGGAGCCACGTACAGTAGCTCCTCTCTATACCATGACTGGGCTAATTGCATAAGAAAGCTAATGGTTTATGGTCTTGAGTTTATGGTTTTGATAGAAACTGCGGTTAGCACCAGAGCAATTAAGCAAATGATGCCTGCTGAGAAAAATGCTGTACGGAACCCCTCATTTAAAGCTTCTGTGTTGTCAATCCCTGCTAAAGCCAGTTTTTTAGTTTTCATTGTTGATAAAGCGACGATAATTGCTAGCCCCAATGCCGAACCTACCTGATAACTCGTGTTAACCAGACCTGATGCAAGTCCCGTTTCGTTAGGCCCCGCCCCTGATAGAGAAGCCATTGTTCCGGGGATATAGGTCAGAGACATACCTATTGCCGCAAGGAGTGAAGCGGGCAGTACATCTGTTAAAAAAGAGCCTGAGATGGAGACCGTACTAAATAAAAATAAAGAGGCAGCGAGGATCGTCAGGCCTGCCAGAATATTATACTTAAATCCAAAACGGGTAACGAGTTTTCCAGTAAAACCTACCATCAGAAACATAATAGCTGCCGTCATAGGGAGCAAGGCAAGGCCGCTGTAAAACGCAGAATAGCCGAGTACCTGCTGTAAATAAAGATTGAGGAAGAACCATAAGGGAATCCATGCGGCAGCCAGTAATGCAATCATCAGGTTGCCAGAACTGAGGTTAGGAACCTTAAAAATCGTTAAGGGAACCAGAGGTTCGTTTTTGTTCCGCTGCACGAAAAGGAAGATGATAAGGAGTAGGATTGACAGGCTCAAGAGACCTATTGTCTGCAGTGATATCCAACCCGCGTGTTCTGCCGATACGATGGAATAAACCATGAGAACAAGCGCTGTAGTGGCCAAAAGGGCTCCTCCGACGTCTATTTTCCCCGCTCTGGTGTTGCCTTTGAACAATAGACTTGGGCTAAAAAATAAGACTAAAAGACCTGCGGGAATATTTATCAGAAATATCCAGTGCCAAGAAAGCCACTGGGTAATTACTCCACCTAGAAATACCCCAGCAGAGCCTCCGGCTGCTGCAGACGCACCCCAAAAACCGAAGGCCTTGTTGAGCTCTTTGGGATCGGTGAATTTCGACATGACTAGTGTCAGTGCAGCGGGTGTAATTAGTGCAGATCCGAGGCCCTGTAAACCTCTGCCGATATTTAAGGCGGCTTCAGACCATGCAGTGCCCGCTAGTAGGGACGCTGCGGTCAAAATACCAAAGCCCCACATAAAAACTTTTCGTGCACCAAAGAGATCTGAAAGTCGGCCGCCGAGCAGCAAGAAACCGCCGAAAAGGATTACATAGGCATTGAAGATCCATTGAAGAGCCGACTGCGAATAACCTAAATCTTCTTTAATCGCAGGTAGTGCCACACCGATAATCGAAGTGTCCATTATGACGATAAATTGGGCTGTGCAAAGCAGAAAAAGGGCTGCCCAGCGTTTTGGATAGGCCACTGCCTTATCCGCATCTATAGGATATGTTTTCATTTTTACTTATATTATAACCATAGTTTATTGTAAATTCAATAGGCCAAGCGCATGCTGCATTTCTGTGTACAATATCCGCAGGTTGTAAGTAGCGCGTAGACAGTTTATTCGTGCTTGAGTAAGTGCAAGTTCGGCGTCCGTGAGTTCTAGCCTTGACCCGAGACCATTTTTAAAACGGTCCTCATTCATTTGGTAGTTTAGGGTTGCTGAGTGAACGGTTGTTTTCTGTATCTCCAATTGGGAATTTGCCTCTTTCCACTTGCTGATGATAGACGCCAGTTGCATTTTAATCTCCTGCCGGAAATCGTCTAACCGAATTTGCTCTTGTCGCCATCTTATCTTCGCTTGGTTGATCTGAGACCTGTTTCGATGACCATTAAATAGGGGGGCGGATAGTTGTAAGCCTATGAAAGATGTTCTGGGCCACGCATAGTTTCCAATTCGTAAGTCGTCTGCCTGGGCCTGGACTTGGTATTGGCCGATAAATGCCAGCTTCGGCAATAACGCCGCTTGCTTCACGGCAACTCTTTTCTCTTCGAGATCGATCTGAATGTGCTGGATCAGCAAATCCTTACGATTTTGTTCCGCTATTTTCAATGCTTCATCAAGTGAATAAAATTCATTTTGTATCGTTCCCATAGGAGAAGCCAGCTTATCACTCAATTCGAGAGTTTCAGTGTCGTCCATGCCGATTATCCGCTTTAATTCAATGAGCGACACTTTGATGCTGTTTTTCAGATATGATGACGATGAGCGTATGTTTTCGACTTCGATAAAACTTCGTAACGTGTCTGACTTTAGGGCTCTGCCCTGATTAAAAAGTGAGCGGGCATCATCCAGTGCTTTTATATTGCGCTGTAGACTTTGTTCGAGTAAGCCCAGCTGCTCAGTCATCATCAGTATGCTGAGATAGTGTGTCGAAACCTGGAGCGCAATCCTGCTTTTGAGATCGGCTGTTTTTTGCTGTTCCAGCTGCTGGTTGATAGCAGCTGTTTTTCGTTGTCTGCTAAGAGCAGGCGAAAATACAGGTTGATACAGGGCAACCATTCCATTCCATGCATTTTTCCCCCCGACGGCAACTTCCTGTACCGGTTTTGCCGTACCGGCGAAAGAGCCGGGGAGAAAGATTGTCTGCCTGTCAAAATAACGGCTGTAAGCCAGATCTGCCGAAATGGTCGGTAGCATCGCTCCTGTTGTTTCCTTTGTGAGCTCAGCAGCATATATTTCTTCCAGAATTTGAGCCTGAAGGGCCTTGTTTCCCTTCTCCGCCATTTCCAACGCCGAAGCTAAAGAAAGCACCCGTGTTTGCGCATTGAGCTGCTTCGCGACCGATGAAAAGTATAGTAGTATTGTGATTAGATAGGATATTTTATTCATGGTATAGTTCTTTAAAAACCTTGTTCATGTGCCAGCTCCTTGCCAGTCTCTGTGGCCTCTTCATCGACGACTAGCCTACGTTTACTACTTGAGAGATAAGAGTAGACCGCTGGGATGATGAATAATGTGAGAATTCCGGAAAATACTAGACCGCCAGCGATGACAATACCTAGCGATTGCCGACTGTTGGCTGTAAGAGCAATCGGTAATGCTCCAAATATCATGGCGAGCGAAGTCATCAATATTGGTCGGAAACGTTGTTCGGCAGCGCTGATTGCAGCCTGATATTTAGATACTCCGGTCTCTTTAAGATGATTGGCGAATTCTACAATCAAGATCCCGTTTTTAGTAATGAGCCCAACCAATGTAATAATTCCTATTTGGCTAAATACGTTTAGACTCTGACCAAACCAGTGTAAACTCAGCACCGCCCCAGTTACTGCCATTGGTACAGTGAGCATAATAGTCAGCGGATCCCTTAAACTTTCAAATTGGGCTGCTAAAATCATGTATATCAGTATAAGTGCCAGAACAAGTGTAAATGTTATATTGCCTTGACTCTCTGTGTAATCTCTCGATTGGCCGGCAAGGGAAGATTTAAAATTCCCACCGAGTACCTCAACCTTTATTTTCTCAATCTCCTGTATAGCCTCGGCGAGACTTACCCCCGGTGCGGGCGCAGCAGAGATCGTGGCGGAAGTGTATTGATCATAACGGTATATCGCTGCTGGACTTACGGCTTCTTCAAAAGTGATCAGATTATTGAGCGGAATCATCTTACCTTTCGTGGAGTGGACATATATACCGTTTAGATCTTGGATGTCATTCCGATAGGGTCGTGATAGCTGCCCGATCACTTCGTATTGGCGGTCGTCGCGGAGAAAGTAACCATACCGCTGACCTGATAGCGAAAGTTGCAGCGTGCGTGCAACTTCTTCAATGGAAACTCCCATCAGTGCTGCCTTTTGTCGGTCAATAGTTATTTTCACTTCGGGCTTGTTTATTTTTAAGTCCGAATCTGCAAACATCAGCTTCTTGCTTTGCCGTACTGCTCCCAGAAATTTAGGAAGTGCAGCCGTCAGAGTATCCAGATTTTGGGCCTGTAATACAAATTGGACTGGCATGCCGCCGCCATATCGCGTTCCGATGGTAGGCGGGAGGTAGGGGAATAGTAAAAAACCTCTAAAATTACCCGATGCAGCGGCATATTGGTTGTATAAGTCCTGAATAGACTTTTTCCTTTCCTTTGGATCTTTGAGATAAATACTCTGTACAGCGACATTGACCGGTGCGGGGGCAGGAATAAAGGAAATTGCAACCATCGAATAGGTCTGATAGAGACCATCTGTAGAATCGTTGACATACTTGCCGACTTCGATCATCTTTTTCTTCATGTAATCGAATGAAACACCTTCAGGTGCAATGGCAATCAGATTCATATTCGAACGATCTTCTATTGGAGCAAGTTCTGAAGGCAGCTGTCTGCCGACATAATAAATCAATCCAGTAGTGGCGATTAAAAATATCCATGCAAGCCAGCGCACTTTCATGAAAGCAATCAGTAAGTAGGCATAACCATTGTTTAATCGGACGAAAAATGGTTCCGTGACCCGGTAGAACCAGCTTGGTCCTTCTTTCTTCTTGAGGAAATATGCACTGAGCATCGGCGTGAGCGTTAGTGCAACAAAAGCGGATACCAGTACTGATCCCGACACGACAATCGCAAATTCCAAGAAAAGCTGGCCGCTGATTCCGCCCATAAAAACGATGGGAAGGAATACCGCTGCAAGCGTAATAGTTGTTGAAATTACAGCGAAATAAATTTCCTTTGAACCTTTAAATGCAGCCTGAATAGGGGGTATACCCTCCTCAATCTTTTTATAAATATTTTCGAGTACGACTATGGCGTCGTCGACGACCAGTCCGATAGCAAGTACCAACCCCAGCAATGTGAGTACATTGATGGAAAATCCGGCGATATACATAATAAAAAAGGCGGACAGGATGGAGACGGGAATGGCCAGTACCGGAATAATAGTTGACCGCCAATCTCGGAGGAAAAGGAAAATTATCAGTACAACCAGACCAAACGCGATAAAGAGCGTCTCTTCAACCTCTTTGATGGACTCACGGACCGAACGTGTGAAATCAAAGCCCACAATAAGTCGATAATCGGTAGGGATATCTTTCTTTAACTGCTCTAAACGCCTGTAGAACTCATCAACCACTTCAATAGCATTGGCATCTCGTTGAATCTGAATAGCCACACCTATGCCCACACGGTTCAGATTTCCGGTTTCGTTGATAATTGCGGTACGCTCATTCATTTCCCCCAACTGTGCTATGCCAATATCTTTTAATTTAATAATAGTATGACCGGTTTGCTTGATTAACATCTCGTTAAAGTCATCTTCCGTCGTCAGCCGACCTAATGTCCTAATGCTCAATTCGCTACTTTCACCCTCTATCCGTCCCGAAGGAAGATCAATGTTTTCCCTGAGGAGCGCAGCTCTGATATCTTCCGGAGTCAGTTGATACGATGCCAATTTAACTGGATCAAATCTGAGACGCATGGCATACTTGTGTTCGCCAACGATTGCAACATTGTTGATTCCGGGAATAGACTGCATTCTGTCTTTTATGACAGTAGACGCGATGTGGCTGACTTCTTTAATATCTTTTGTATCGCTTTCCACTTCGAGAAATGCAACGAGATTGTCCGCAGAAGTAGCTTTCTGTACAATTGGAGGATCGACGTCGGCGGGAAGCTGCTTACGGGATTTGGCGACCTTGTCTCTGACATCATTTAATGCATCTTCGATGTCAGTCTCCCGGTTGAATTCAATGGAGATCACACTGACCTGTTCGCGAGACTCAGAGGATATTGTTCGTATACCACTTGCTTCAGCGATAGACTCTTCCATCGGTCTGGTAAGCTTGGATGCGATGACGTCTGGACTTGCTCCGGGATAGAAGGTGATAACGGATATGACGGGAGGCTCAGTTAGTGGGAACTCCCGTACGCCGAGTTGTTTCCAGCCAACAATTCCCAAGATAACTAGCAGAAGTGAAAATACTGCTGCCAGCACTGGTTTTTTTATGCTTAATGATGATATACTCATGATCTATTGGTTTGTTTGAGTAACCGCTTTTACCGGTGTATCTGCTGCTAAACGCAGTAAATTGGAGATGATGACGCTATCGCCGCTGGTTAAACCGGAGGTGACAATAGCCTCTGTTTCAGTTCGATTAGTAATGTTTACTGGGACCGGTTTTGCCTTTCCATTTTTGATAATGAAGGCATGGTAGCCATTTCCGTCCGGCATAAGTGCTTCTGTCGGGACCTTAATGCCTTTCGCTCCATGATCGCTTGTACCAAAGTAGATTTTAGCAGATAGGCCGGGACGCAATTTCCCATTGACGTTGCTCACAAGGGCCTGGGCTTGCAGGCTTCTACCTTCGGTATTCAGCCCTGGTTCGGTTGCAACTACTTTTGCTTCAAGTGGTTGATCGGAGAGTTCGGTGGTAAAGTGTACTTTAGTTCCCTTGTTGATCAGCTGAAAGTAGCGCTCCGGAATGGAGAAGTCCACTTTCAGATTTGTTTGGTCCTGTAAATCTACAAGTGCTGTACCGGGGATGACGTAGGCTCCGGTATGCACTTTTGAAATACCGATTCTTCCCGAAAATGGCGCTTTAATGACTGTCTTTGCGAGTTCTGCACGTAGTAGATCCTGCTGTGCAGCCAGCGACCGAAAACGCATAAGTGCTTCGTCGTACTCTTGCTGGTTTACCGTTTCATTGTTTAGAAGATTATGTAGACGATCCTTGTTGATCTGCGCCAGTTCGAGCTCGGCGTCGACCTGTTTGAGACGTGCGCGGATTTCGGTATCATTGAGTGTGTAAAGTGTAGTGCCGCGATCAACGTATGCGCCATCTTTGAAAGCCACATGGGTAATCCGCTGAGCAATTTCACTAACTATCGAGACTTCTTGATAGGGCATCAGCGAACCTATAGCGGTTTCGTGCTGCTGCAGCTCTTCTTCCTGTGCTGTTATTATATCAACAGGTAATTGTGCGGCTGCAGCATTTGGCGCAGGAGCGTCTCCCGACTTGTTGTCTGGTCTGCGCTGGCAGGTAACTAATAACATACCAAGGAGGGGAATCAGAAGCCTCGACTTGGATTTTGTCAATTCATATATCATAAACTCACTTTTTGATTTTAGTAATGGACGATTAAACGCCGTTATTATCATAGCTAGCCTCCTTTGGAGGCGGTTCTTTTTGCATAGTTTATAGCACCAAAAGTGCTAATTCCCTAGGAACAGCAAGTACGCAACTCCGCTCATCATTTGTAATATTTACTGGCGTGCGCGATCTCAAGACAGTTATGGACACGGTGGTCGATGTCCTAAATAACTGCCCTAACACTGGGTAACAGTTGCTGTTTTAACAATTTAAAATGACTGGACGTAAGGCCGGTATACTTTTTCAACTGATTGGATAAGTATGCCTGGCTGCTATACCCCATGGCATATGCAATTTGCGTCAAAGACATATCCGTGTATATGAGTAGTTCTTTCACTTTTTCAATTTTGCGATGAATGATATATTTCTCCAGTGTGATTTTTTCAACGGAAGAAAATAACGCGCTTAGACTGTCGTAATTCTTGTGAAAGGTGTCACTGATCAGTTTGGTGAATTTAGTCGGAGTTCCACTCTCTACCTGTAAATTGATGCCTTCCTCTACAAGTTCTTTTATCCGATTGACCATCCGCTGTCGCTTGTCGTAAATGAGGCCAAAACCATTGCTTTGCAGCATGTTTTTTAGCTTGTCCATTTTTTTCTGCACATTTTCGATGTCGTTTATAACAACCTGTCCCAATCTGATTTCCAACACTTCGAATCCCATGGCCACCATTTCTCCCTCAAGAACATAGGTACATCTGTCGCACACCATTCCTTTTATTAATAGAGTCGTAGTTCTCATAATGACTTATATAATTTTATAGGTTAAAATTCTGCATTTGAGCGAGATATGGCATTATGATATTCCGGGTTAGATTTATGATATTCCTTATATCCTTTTGTTCAAGACAACTTTAAATATTATAAAAACGCAGCGGAAAAGCGCATATTTCTTACCGGCGATAGGACGAATTTTGTAAGAGATAAGACAATAAAGTATGAGAAATAAGACAAATAAGGAACACCAGATCTGTAAGGTACTACAGGACTACCATGCTGGGAAAAGCGGAGTGGAGCTCTTCGAAGAATACGGTATTTATGGTGCCACTATTTTTGAGCTTAAAGAAAAGTATAAGGATGTGGCCATTGATATTCTGGCTGTTTTAGTTAATTTAAGCGAAGAAAATAGAAGATTAAAGTCCATGTATGCGGAGCTCTGCGTGCAACATTGCCGATTAAAAGAACTCCTTAATGAAGAATGCTGACAAAATATGTGTTACTGTAAAGTAACAGATACTTTGTCGTTGATAGGATAACTTTGACAGAGCAGTACAACTCCTGAGTTCAGGTCTAGGGGCGTTAGGGCGTCATGGCGTAACATATGCACCTCGCCTTCGGTCCTAACGGCCCAACAGGAGCCGCAGGTTCCGTTGTTGCAGGTACTGGATACCTTGATGTTATTTCCCCGAAGAGCATCTAATAGCGACTCCCCGGGTTTTACGGAAATGAGTGAAGTACATTCAAAAGTAACTATTTTATCATTATGACAGACTTGGTCATAATATCGTACAAGTACATCTTTGATCGTGTCGCCTGTTTGTTGTAAGGCCGCATTTTGAGGGGCTGGATGGAAGTGCTCAAAATGGATATTTTTCTCAGGAATTCTGAGGTTTTTGAGCACATTCTGGTATAACTCCATTAAAGCCATTGGGCCGCATATATAGAAATGTGCTTTAAGTGTTGGCACAAATTTTTTGATGAGTGATTGCAGAATGGGTACCGAAAATCTACCGCCAAGCTGATTGTTTTTTTGGGGAACATATTCCGGCGCTGTAAAAGAATAATACGTTTGTAGTTCTCGTGCCTCCTCCAAATCCGTAAGCTCATTGAAAAAAATGGTATCCTCCGGCGTTTTATTGCTGTAAAACAGTATCGGAATACTCGTTTTAGTATATGCGCTGCGCAACATGGCAAATAGTGGGGAAATGCCACTTCCACCCGCTAACAGAACAATAGGCTGCTGATCGATAACATGGCTATCTAAAACGAAATTTCCAAATGGCCCTTCGATGGCCCAATATTCAATGATGGAGGCGTTATCTACTATGTAGTTGCTCACGACGCCACCTTCAACCCGTTTGACGGTAATGGCGGGGTAGGGATCTGACGGGACTGAACAGAAAGAATATGGGCGGATAATGATTTCACTTCTTATGGTCAGTTTGATGTTTAAATATTGCCCCGGCAGATAGTGTATCTTATGCTGTCCAACATCAAAGTAGATGGTTAGTGCGTCTTTTGTCTGTCTGACAAGCTTGCGCGTGCGCCAGATATATTTCTTCATATACATTCGATTCATTGTGGCGGCAGTTAGCAACGAAGATTTCCTATCAACGCTTGTCCTTCCGTGTTACTGTTTTTGCCGTTTTTTAATCATATCAAGTTTGGCTTTTCGTATTCTCCTGAAGTGGCCAGATGGTAATCCCGTATAATTTAGAAGGAGCTTCGATAGTTCGGTTGCTCTGTTATAGCCCAATACCTTCGCTATCTGTACTATGGAATGTTCTGTGTACACAAGCAATTCTTTCGCTTTTTCGAGATTTTGTTGAATTTGGACAATCTCGAAGTCTGTTTGCTCTTTGTCTGGCGAAAACGGACGCCAGTTGGGACCACTATTTTTGAATTCATTTGATAACTGTACAGCACATCTGATGCACTTTCTAGAATCAAGCCGGATTTCCATTAGTCTGTCCGTTGTATGAGATAATTTTGTCATGACATCCAAAGATTATTTATGGGCTTATTCTCCGTTTAGTTTGGTTATATTCCTTTTTGCCGGAGATGGGTAAAACCTTGTAGAGTTCCGTCTCCGGCAAAAATTATCCGCAGCAACCGGTTGAACAGGTAGATGTTTTTGAACCGTTTCCACCATCAACTTTGTACCCAGCTTCTTCTATTGCAGCTATGACTTCGGCTTCGATCTCGTCGTTTTCAGGTGAAATAGTAAGGAAGCCCGCTTCTAGCTTTTCGATCCTGACGTTCTGAAGTTGTTGAATTACATTGCTGACCCTGGTCTGGCAATGTGTGCTTTGCATATCTGGTATGCTTAAAATTATATTTTTCATGTTAAATTTAATTTGTTATGCAAATATGTCTCTTTAATAGGATTGTGGTATTACGACATTCCGGTTAAATTTTGCGAAATTTCTATTCAGACAACACCTCATCGATGAACGACTAGCTTGCCTCGCATGTAGAGGTAATGGCCGGGGAATGAGCAAAGGAAATCATACGAGCCTGTTGGCGGAGCGACAAATTCCATTACGGTCGTCTCTCCGCCTCCGATCATGCCTGTCTTGGCGATCACGGCGTGTTCCATGGCCTTGGGGATATAATTATTGTCTTCCGCGTCTATTGCTGCATGTGCGAATGCATTAAAATCTGTTCCGCTTGCGAGAATGACTAGGTTATGCCCCATTGCGTCGACTGTAGCTTTCCCCACGTGCTTAAGAATAACCTTCACATGCTGCCCTTGTGCTACACCGATTTCCGTTTTGTCAAAACGCATGTTGTCATCAGCATGAATGATGATTTCCACTTCTTCATTGTTTGGAGCCTGCTTTACTGGATCTTCCATTTGGCCGGTGATCTTTTTGACTTTTTTCGTATCTGGAGAATAGTTACAGGCTGTAAAGATTATTGCTGGTAGCAGGAATAACAAGTTCTTCATTGGATAAACTGGTTTAATTTGCTTGAAAAGGGTT
The DNA here is from genome assembly GCF_901482695.1 of Sphingobacterium thalpophilum. Lineage (NCBI taxonomy): Bacteria > Pseudomonadati > Bacteroidota > Sphingobacteriia > Sphingobacteriales > Sphingobacteriaceae > Sphingobacterium > Sphingobacterium thalpophilum. The sequence goes on along the minus strand of NZ_LR590484.1, from coordinate 5,183,603 downwards.
AATTAGTGCTTTGCAAAACTTTTAGAAATATTCAACCGTTTATTATCTGGAGTTTCAGGTCGTTTTATAAAGCCGCGATCTTGATGGTTATGATATTTTCCCAGCAATGCATCATAGAGTTGTTTGTCTTTTACGCTGATTGAATCTATCAACGATTTGTATCTCAGCGGCAGCGATTGAATACAGCTATAGTAATTGTTTAATATAAGATTCTTCTTGAAATAGATGATTCGAAGCAGATTGATCTCGGCCAGTGCATAGTTTTTATTTACATCTGGGGAAAGACTATTTGCCATTAAGTCATAACTTTTTTCTAATTCCTCGGAGACCACAAGCTCCAAAATCGTGTTTATTGTACCGAAAAAGCGAAAAAACCTGCTCTTCGAAAGCTTAGTCGCTACTAGGATATCGGAGACTTTCAGATGTTGAAGTCTTATTGACAGCAGCATACATCTTGTTACTTGCATAGACTTCCGTACAAGATTAGCGTTTTTATTATCATTTTTATTCATAAATTACCTATTCTAATTATTAGAAAACCGGATTGCTTGTCCTCTTATCGATACTTAAGAAAGGCATACTGCGACCGACGCGATAAAACAAGTGATCCGGAAGCACCGATTCGTGTTTATTGGAGAATTAACGCGCTTTACGTTTGTCTCCGGGCGGATTATAGTCGGGTAAGCTGGTCACGCGTACTGTATCAACGCCAGTAATATCCCATGTAATTGGAATCATAGTCATATATCCGCATTTTGGACACATATCGCCCTTTGTGCCTATCATTTCTTTATGGGAGGGACAGCCCATGATAAGGTTACCGGCCGCATCTATTAATTCGCCCTTGTCGTTTCTTTGAGCATTCTTTTTTGAGTTTATCTGGTGTGCATGATCATGTGTATGCGCATGGACGTCTGGACTAGTGTCTGTTTTCGTTGATGTATGTTGTTCCTGATTTTTGTGGGATTCGGAACTGTTGGAGCAGGAACTGACGATAAGGGCCAGCCAACCGAGTAAACAGATAGAGAATTTGTTTGTTTTCATTTCTTTGATCAAATTAGTTGAATATCAGTAGACCTTATATGTAATCTGATACCCAAAGTTCGCCAAAGCGGTAAAAATAGCCACTACATAATTATCGCTGAAAGTTGTAATATTTTATAGAGTGATATAATAAAAGTAGGCTTGGGGCAAATGGTTTTGGCATCTTTGCGAGAAATTGCTAACTTTAGACAAGCGCTTTATAGCTCATCTGGAAAATGGCAGCAGTGTGCCTGGGCTAAGGTGTAAAGCCAAGCCATTCTTGAATAAGTGAAAAATATAGTTAAATATTACCTTGCCTTAACTGCATTCTTATATGTACTATTGACCTCTTGTGACAACACGAGGTCAGATAAGTTGGCTGTTGAACAGACGTTTCAGCAGCAAGCTGCACCGATGGTAACAAAATCATATTTTCTGCATCACGAGATAAGGGACGTTGATTACAAAATATTTGTTAATGACGTTCTGATTGGACAATCGCATGAGAATAGAGGAATACCTGGCCCCTATAAATTGACTCCTTATCTTAAGCCTCAGGACATCCAAACGGTCAAAATCGTACTTGCCGCCAATACGATCCAGCCTGAACTGACAAATGCCGTGCTGCAAGAAATTAGCAAAAATGCAGGGGTGTATATGTTGCAAAACGATGATTACGCGAATATTACTGCTGTTGCAAGGTTTTTGTTTCCCAGCATTAAAAAACCAGTGACAACCTATGAGACGCAGTGGGAATTTAACACTGGATACAAGGCTAGCACTAGACCACCAGCTGATTAATGCCCAGCTTTCCGTTTGAATACTTTTAAATCAGAAAAACTTCCATCCTTAATATTCCATACATATTCGAATGCTATCGAGTAACTCTTGGACTGAACTCGCCAGCAGTACTTGCCTGCCTTGCCCATACTATAGTTAAAGAAGCCCAGCATAGCATTTTTTCCTATTTCCTGATAATCGCTGTTAAAAAGAGGCATTGCGTTAGCGCTGGAGAACAGGTGAAAGGCAACTTCATTAGGATGGATAATATAGGGCATCAGGGCGCGCTTTGTCGCTGGGTACTCGTGCAGCATCATATCTTTACATTGCTGCCATGTAGAATCCAATGGAACACCAGTTTCCAGATCGTCGAGTAGCTCGCGTTGTACCTTTAGGAAGCGGAACTGATTTTTTTGATAAAAATCGGCCAAGCTTTGTGCTACTGAATCTTGCGAAATATAGTATGGGAATCGTACGGGAAAATGTTCGGAATAGCTGTTCCAGCGGATCCTATCCATTTCCTGATAAAGTTTATCCAATTCGTATTTGCGCTTTTGGATAATATAAGGAAGCTTCAGAGGTAAATGTCCCGATTTGCTGGGTTTACTATATGCAATAGATCCCACCTGCATAGTGTTGAGATCTAAGTTGAACCGTAGACCGTATAACCTATTTATCGCCCAAATTTCCCAGACGTTTTTGCCGAGGTCATTTACAAATACTTGACTGCCAAAAGTATGTACGATCCCTGCTTGGCTTATTTCTACATTGTTCTGCTGATAAATCAAAGGCTGTGTTAAACCCATGATTACGCTGGTTATTTCCATCGGCTGGTAACATTGTAATAAGGATATCGTCGTGAACTTCCTGTCCTGTAACATGGCTGTTACCTCATTTTTTGCTAATGTGTCAAAGTTTAGGTTATGAAGGAAAGCTGGAGGGCTAGCTATATTCTGAAAATATGCCCTTCTAAGTCGTGTAAACTCTGCTTTTTCCCGATCAGCGTAGTCAATTATAGGGTCGAGTAAACTATAATGCTTTTCTACGGTTAATGTGGTATCGGTCAATTGATTTGACACCTCGGACAACAGGCGGAGGAAAGCGATCTTTGTATTTTTCCTATGCATTTCTAAAGCCTGATCGTAAATCTGTGCTTTCACATGTAGGGTAATAAAGAGCAGTAGGAGAACGAAGCTTGCGGCCGCTTTGTAATTATTCATAACACATTGCTAACAAAAATTGGGCCCATTCAGGTGGTTTTTCCATCATGCCAAAACAATTATCCGCCTGTCGGGGTTTTGTACAAAGACATCCTTATCGAAAACTTGAATGTATAGGCTTCATGAAAATTGCAACGTATAATATCAACGGCATAGGTAGCCGCCTCCCTGTATTGCTGCGCTGGCTCGAGGAAGAATCGCCAGATGTCGTTTGCCTTCAGGAACTGAAGGCACCACAACAGCGTTTCCCACTGGCAGAGATCAATAAGGCAGGATATCATGCGGTCTGGCATGGCCAGAAGAGCTGGAACGGCGTGGCCGTCTTGTCAAAAAGTGCCATTACGGAAGTATCACGGGAGCTGCCCGGGGATCCTGAGGACAGCCATAGCCGCTATCTGGAGGTCATGGTCGCAGGAGTTGTTGTCTGCTGCCTGTATCTTCCTAATGGGAATCCTTATCCGGGGCCTAAATTTGATTACAAGATGGCGTGGATAAAGCGTTTAACCGATCGCGCAAAAGTACTTCTTGAAATGAATGCACCTGCTATACTCATAGGCGACTTTAATATTATCCCGACGGCATTGGATACCTATAAACCCGAGAAATATGTGAATGATGCATTGTATAGGGTAGAGGTTAGGGAAGCCTTCGAGCAGCTTTTGGCGCAGGGCTGGCTGGATGCAATCCGGAAGCTCTTTCCCGGACAGGATGTCTATACATTTTGGGACTACTTCAGGCAGGCTTATAGCCGCAATGCGGGGCTGCGCATCGATCATATTTTACTAAGCCCTTTGTTGCAGCATAGATTAGCTGAAGGGGGAATTGACCGCAATGTGCGTAGTTGGGAGAAAACCAGTGATCATGCTCCTGTTTGGGTCCGGTTGACGAACTAAATTCTAGATAAATACTATAATTCCTTCGGGTAGCGTCCGGGAGAAGTTTCAACACGGTTCGAGACAGCTTCGGGACTGCCGAAGCTGTCTCGAAGCTGTCTCGAAGAGCGCTCGAAGGCGCAATTTTAAATATTAGTTTTTTACAAGAGCCGTTCAGGAACGAATAAGTGGAAGGGACTTTACGATCTATCATCCCACCTTATCCGGATGGTACCAGACCCTTTCACGATGAACTCCCCAGGAGACGTTGCCTTCACTTTTTGATAACTTGATGCAGTTTTCTGCTCAACTTGCAGGTTCCTTTTTCGCGCCGATAATTGGATTACTTTTATGTTGGAAGTCAGGCGGGGATCACCTTCGATGCGAAATGTTATCGTATTTTTACCATTTCTGATGGTACTGACCGGGTAATCAACAAATAGGATAAGGTCAGAGTTCTTGGTCCGGATATACTGCCTTGGAATAATTCCAAAAGCGAGGCCTGCACCATATACTTCCTGCCCCACCTCGCCGCTCTTTTCCCATCCATCGTGTATATCCTCCAACGGAATCCACAGGTCTTTTTGGACTTCTCCCGTTTTAGCCTTTTCAGCAATCATTTCTTTGGGGAGAAGTGCTGGGTAGTAGTATGCCAGCCGACCTAGGGCATATTTGATAAATTCAGGGATTAGAACTTTTAAAGAAGCTGGGATCTCCATATCTTTTGTGACTTCAAGGTAATGATGGAGGGCAGCGAACACCTCCAGCTCTTCATAAGCAGCTGTATACGGAGCATCATTTAGTGGAAATACAGAAAAAAAATAGGGGAAATGATGGCCATATCCATAATTGCAGTCCCATAGCTGACAATTTTTGAAAATGCCGGCAAGGCAGCGGTAACTAAGGTCCAGGTAATGTTGTTCATTGGTTACTTTGTAAAGTTCTGCTAGTGCACCTGCGGCAAAAGCGGTATTATTGGCTTGATAGAAGATGTCAAAAACAAGTCCATCCAAACTTTTCAGTGCTTTCCTTGCTTCGTTTAGATATTGTTTTTCACGAGTAAGCTGCCATGCCATTAACATTACATGTGCATAGGATCCGGGTACGTCTTTTTCACCGCCCTCGCCGGGAGAAGTTTCCGCTTTGAGGGCTTCGAGGGTTGTCATTTTATAGAAGACAGGCCAATGATAATCGAAGTGCTGAGCCACTTTAATCGCATAATCTATAGAATTGAGAAAAAGATCTTTTGCTGTGCTGTCGCCCCGCAATGCGAGACGGGCAAGGTTCAACAAAGGGTGGTGCAAATACCAGGAGTCCATGACCATTTCACGCTTCTGCTCCTCGGATTTGTCGAGCTGATCTTCCAACGCCGGCAACCAACGGACTATACTCTTAACTGTCTTGTCATAAAACGCGCTTAAACCCCGGTTGAGGTCATTATATAGGTGGTGCTCTCTGTCCTCCCAGATAAGATACTCCTGGAGGGGCAATAATACCGCAAGTTGTACCATGATTTCTGAAAGAGTCGCGTAATCGGCAACATAAGCATTGAGATACGGCACGCCGTCGGTCTGCGTCCAGCAGCCTTTGTTCGTGTATAGGTCTTCTAGTACTTTTTCTGCCGTTGGAAGCCAGTCGTGTTGCGCTGGAGCAGGTTTGGGAATTAGCAGGTATATGATAGCTAAGAAGTCTAAAAAATTAGCGGTAATCTGCTCCTCGCTATCTGGTATATCGGCGTCGAGCAAAACGAAGGCGTCAGAGATAATAAATTCTTTATCCTCGGGGAGCGCCGTCTGGGCATTGACAGGGAACTGGAACCCTATTTCGGGCCACTTACCGCCTACGGTCTCGCGAAGGGAAACCTCCGTTGCCTCGCAATAAGGCGACATCGCCGTAAGATTTTGTAAGTAAAAAACAGAACCCGTACGCGGCTTTGTCATACTGAAATAAAGCTGTCCGGATCTCGAACCTATTTGTTTGGCGTAAATGGTGCCACTTGTGTTTTCTACCCGACCGCCTTTGGTTAGGGGGACAATATCCCGGGGCCAAAAAGGAATCAGCATTGGAAATTTGGCCCGAAATGAGGTTGTATAACGAAAGACTGTTTCTGTGCTTTCCGGTAGAAAGAGTACAACACGGTAAGCGCCTAACCTGGTTGAGACGGTCAGCAGCGTCTCGCGCCCCGCTTCGGTAACAGAGACCTTTCCAAACTGGCTATTCATGCCGAAAGCGAGTCGGAACGCTATTTGGCCCCCATCGGGCCATTCAGCTACCAGCCATAGCGAATCACCTGTGTTGTATAGTTTGAGCACATAAGCATTTAGCCTTATCATAAAAAACGGTTCGCTGGAAGCGATATCCTCTTGGACAGTTGTTGTCCACGGTGTGACTGTGGTTATCATGGTTTTGTGACTGAAATATTGTTATACAATGAATGACTGTGTCGGGTTGTTGGTTTTAAATTTTTAAGGGATTTGTCATTAGTACGGTGAGATCAAGTATTAATCCTTAATATATCTGATACAAGGTTTAATCAAACTTTTCAAAAACAGGTTTTGTTCTCCCATCAGTAGAGCTGATATACACTGGTATATAAGTTATTTGTGAATAAAATAGAGTTTTGACTATGAATTTAATAAGTAAAAACATGCTTGGCGGACTCGTCGGCGCCGCTGCACTCAATCTTATACATTCAGTTGCAAAGAGGCTGGACCCGCAAGCACCTGAGGTTGATAAAGTCGGAGAAGAGGCAATGGTGAAAACCGTTCGTGCTGCCGGTTACGTTGCTCCAAAAGGAAATGCACTTATTGCTGCTACCTTTGGTGCCGATGTAGCGTCAAATGCAATGCTTTATACGCTGATTGGCTATGGCGGGGAAAGGCATATTTTACTGCGGGGAGCTCTTTTGGGGGCTGTCGTTGGCCTGGCTACATTAACTGTTCCCGGGCAAGCGGGGTTGGACGATCATCCAATTAAAAAGAGTCCACGCACAAGATTTATGACGGTGGCCTGGTACGTCATGGGTGGACTTGCTGCAGCGGGTGCTATCAAAGTGCTGAAAAATAGATAAATCGAATTGCCGTTATGATCCAAAAAATTCAAGGGATATATTATTGCCTCACGGGAATATGGCCAGTGATTCATATCAGTAGTTTTATGGCAGTTACAGGACCTAAAACGGATCTATGGCTTGTGAAGATGGTGGGCCTGTTATCGTTAGCTATCGGTCTTAGCCGTCACTAAATTAATTTAAGCTTCACTTTCCATAGAACCTACGGATTATCAAATAAGTGAATACACAAAAATGCCCGGCAGGCCGGGCATTTTTGTTTAAGATGCGGACTCGTTCACGCCTGACATGGCGATTTCCGTCAATAAGGTATCGGTTTGTTTTTCTTCGTCCAGTGTTTGCTGTAGCAGCTGTTCAGCTTCGGTATGTTCCATCAGCTTCGCGTAGGTGACTAAGCAGCCATAGCTTGCTATTTCGTAGTGTTCTACTTTCTGTGCAGCAGAGATAAGCGCAGCATCCAATGCAGGGTCGCCCTCGAAGCTCTCGATAATCTCGTCCGCTTCACTTAATAAGCCTTCCATCGCTTTACATTTTTTACCTCGAGCTGTCATGCCTAAGGACTGAAACACCTCTTTTAGGCGGTCGATCTGTCCTTCAGTTTGAGCGAGATGCTCCTGGAAAGCCTGTTTAAGTTCGTCGGTTTCCGCAGCTTTGCTCATTTTCTTTAGCCCTTGCAGTAGCTGTTTTTCGGCACCAAGGATATCTTTTAGTTCGTCCACGAATAACTCATGTAGATGCGCATTAGGCATCTCTTGGTTGTTTTGATTTGATGTTGCCATAACTTTGATTTTTCTAAAAGAACAGTGCTGAAAAGTCGATCGTTTGAACTTTATGAAATTAAAAATACGACAGGGAAAGAGATCAAATAGAAAAGGCAGACCGTTCTTTGATCTGCCTTTTCGGGTAAGTAATCGGGCTCGAACCGACGACCCCTAGAACCACAATCTAGTGCTCTAACCAACTGAGCTATACCTACCGTGATTTTGATGTCACAAAAGTAGTATTATACGCCATATGTTCCAAATGTTTTTTAAACTTTTTAACTAAACGATTGTCTATCAAATGGTATATTTTTTGTCAGTGTAGGCAAGGAGGGGGCATTTGGATCTTACGTAATATTTATAAGACTAAAACTGCTGAAACCTGACCTTGGTCTACAATTTGTATCGTATTGTTTATGGGAAAATTTTTAAAATTTGTAATCGTTGTGGCCATTTTGGCAGTAGGTGGTTGGTTTGTATATCAAAAATATGCGAGTGGGCCACGGGTAGAAAGTAAACATCAGCTACTTGTTGACCGCATTGAGGCCATGGGAAAGCTGGAATTGGTTAAGTATCGGTATAGTGATGTAGTGGAGCATAAAAATATCAGCACGTTTCTGCCCGAAGCAAGCGTGTTACTGATTGTCAAAGCGGACGCAGTCGGCTGTATTAATTTGAGCAAGGTAGCTCCGGAAGACATACAGGTAACAGGGGATTCGGTTTCCATTAAATTACCTGCTCCGGAGATTTGTTACATCAAAATAGACCATGAAGCCTCCAAAGTTTACGACACGAAAATGGCATTTCTTAGGGAAGCTGAACTCGTAGATGAAGCGTATAAAGCTGCCGAGAAAGCAGTGGCTGATGATGTTAAAAAGTCCGATATCTTGTCTCAGACCAGAGCTAATGCAATTACTGTATTTCGTCCGCTTTTACAGGGGCTTGGCTTTCCGAAAGTACATTTGACTTTCGAGTAGTAGCAGCTGTGAAAGTCCTCGGCACAAATAGTTTACAGAGACGTAGAGCAGGCTTAGAAAATCTAACCAATCGAATTGGCCTGTTTAAAGTAGATAAAAGGAAATTGCGAAAATCAAAAATAGGGCTGCCCATTAGTTGGACAGCCCTTTTCTACAATAAATCTAATCTCTGCCATCTCACGACGCGAGAGAATCATAATTATGCTATTATCAAGTGGTGAACATTGGTCGAAGGCTATTCGTTTGATTTATTTGACGATGTATCGGGCTGTGGAGTCGGAGGGATTTCTCCCCGGGATTCACTGGATGTAGTATCCCGATATTGTATGGTAGTAGTATCATTTTCAACAGAATCGCGCATTAACTCCCTTGATTTCTCGTCCTCGGACTGTGTTCCGTTGCATGCCGACGCCATCAGGGCGGCACACGTCAAAATTGTCATTAGTTTCCTGTTCATAGTTTCGTTATTTTATTATTAAGTGTGCTTAATTGCAGCTATATCTTGGGTAGAACGCCGCATAAGGCAAAACTGTTGTTATTTTTTGACTTTTTCGCTGCCGCTTAATGTTCTTGAATAAGCATAATACTTGTACTTTATTGACAGTTACCTTTTTGTAAAAAACTTTTTACCTGTGGGGGCTGTTCCTAGAGGGATAGACGATTAAGTACATAAAAACGAAGAAGATATGATTCAGTTAATGCTCGTAGACGATCATCATTTGGTCCGGAATGGTTTCCGCCTGATTTTGGAGTCGCAGCCTGATATGGCAGTACTGGCTGATGTGGAAAGTGGTGACGCAGCGCTGCATTTATTGGCACAGCATCAGCAGCCGGATGTACTACTGACAGATATTCATATGGATGAGATGAACGGAATTAAGCTTATCGAACTTGTAAGAGAAAAGTATCCGGGCATCAAAGTTATGGCTCTGTCAATGGTAGATGATATTCATACTGTATTCGAAGTGCTTCATGTCGGCGGACGCGGTTATCTCGTGAAGGACAGTTCCTGCGACGAGGTGCTCTTCGGAATCCGGCAGGTCGCCAATGGAGAGAAGTACATCAGTGTGTCTTTGGGGATTTCTTGTATCAACAATTATAAGCAGTATACCGACAGTATACCCGACCGAAATTATATCCTCTCAAAATATGATATTTCTGAGCGTGAACTGTCCGTACTTGAACTCATTGCCGAAGGTTATACTAACGCGGAAATTGCGGACAGGATATTTCTGAGCAAACGCACTGTTGAGGGACATAGACAGCGTTTAATAGAGAAAACTCGTACCAAAAATACCGCAGGTCTTGTCCGCTTTGGTTTTCATAACATGCTTTTACACTAATAAATAATAAGATATGGCAACAAAGAACGAAAATAGACTGGTCGGACGAGAGATGGAAAAAAAGAAGAAGACCAAATTAGGTGTCGACGGCGAAAGCCTCCGGGATGTCGACCAAAAAGACAAGGGAGATGCCGAGGCTGGGGTAGATCCTCAAGCAGAGCAATTGAATGATATGCCAAATGATCCCACTGATCGTCCAAAAGAAAAAAGAGAATAAACAAAAATGACCCGCATTTTGCGGGCCATTCTTTTCAGCCTATTTTTGATTACTGTAGCACATAACTTATTTTTTTTCCTGTTTTCCGATCGCTTTAATCAATTCATCTTTCGTCATGTCATGCCGCCCAGTAATCTGTAGTTTTTTTGCCACCTCCAGGAGCTCAGTTTTTGTCTTATCGGCATGTGCTTCCTGCATGCCCTTACGGGACGAGGTATTGTTTCCATTTCCTTTTTCTTTGTTCATGCTACCTCCGCCTGACTGGCTTTTGTTGGCGGTGCTGGATTTACTTTTTGTTGTGTTCATAGTATGTTGATTTATCATGTTATTGATTAGTGAACCTTATATATCTCTCAAAAGTTGACCGTCTAAATACGGGAATCAATTGTAGTATTACGTGCGATAACAACTTAGAGTTTCGAGAATACTTTAATAATTGCCTTGTTAAAGGCCGGCAGGTCCTCCGGTGTACGGCTGGTGATCAGCCCATCGTCCACGACGACCTCGCTATCTTCCCAATTTGCTCCCGCGTTTATTAGATCCACTTTAATGGCTTCCACGGATGTCATCTTCTTGTCGCGCACTAGATCGGCATTGATCAGTAACTGCGGCCCATGGCATATTGCAGCAATAGGTTTGTCGCGTTCCCAGAACGCATTGACCAACGCAATGGCTGTCTTGTTGGTCCGAAGTTTATCAGGATTAATAACACCGCCAGGCAGCAACAGCGCATCATATTTATCTTCCTCTGCTTCTTGCAGGTCCACATCTACTGAATAGTTTTTGGACCATTCGTCACCGTTTTTGGACCGTACCTGTCCTTTTGAGGGTGAAATAATTGCTGTTTTGGCGCCGGCGTGTTCAAGCGCTTCTTTAGGACTGCTGAGCTCTATTTCTTCAAATCCGTCTGCCACTAATATGGCGATCCGTTTGTTTTTCAATTTTTCCATATTACGATTATGTTTGTGTCGGCTATGAGTTGAACTGTTCTGTGGATATTATCGTTTGAAGGAATATGAAATTTGGGTCAAAGCGCGCAAACTCTTTGGGATTGAGCGCTGTCCCCTTCATAAAACGAATATATGTTTAAAATCGCTGTTTTCAGGGCGCTACAACTAGGGGATATACTTTGCTCGATGCCCGCAGTTGCCGCATTAAAATATAATTATCCACAGGCGCAGCTTTACTTTATCGGGCTTCCTCATATGCGCCCGTTGATCGAACGTTTTGGTTTTATCGACTTCTTTGTTGATTTTCCAGGGCATCCCGCGCTTCCCGAAATTGCCTGTGACGAGCAGGAGCTTGAAAAATTTGTTTGCCAGATGCAAATTGAGCAATTTGATCTATTGCTGCAAATGCACGGCAATGGTACAGTCGTTAATGATTTTCTGACAGGTTTGCGTGCAAAGCGTCTGGTCGGCTTTCAGCCCTCTGACCATAGCAGTCAGGACTGGTTAGCCTATCCAACGCATCTTCATGAAGTGGACCGGCATCTGGAGCTGATACGTTTTTTGGGTTTGGAGATCCAAAATTGTTCCCTATTCTATCCGCTTTTTGAAAGCGACTGGAATGCGTATCACAGCATAAGGTCACGAATATCGCCTCCATTTGTTATTGTACATGTAGGCAGCCGCGATGCCCGGCGGCGCTGGCCTATAGCCAATTTTGCTTATTTGGCGAAATTGTTACTGGAAAAGAAATATCAGGTGGTTCTCACAGGAGTCGCTATTGAGCAGCCGCTTGTGGACGAATTGCTTGATCATTTAGATGGAAGGGCCGTTTCGCTATGTGGTCAACTTGGACTTGGAACTCTTGGCTGTCTAGTGAAGGAGGCGAGTCTGTTATTATGCAATTGCACGGGCATTTCCCATATTGCTGCAGGCTTAGCCACGAAAAGCATTGTGCTGAGCATGGACGGTGAGCCCCAGCGTTGGGGCCCTAAGAATAAAGCTCTTCACAAAACCTATGATGCCCGTGGGGCTATTAATCTTGAAATGCTTTCAAGGGAAATCAATTTACTGCTAGAGCACCGTCCGCCCGCCGATTCTGCTGTTCAAGCAGGAAGCCAAGCTTCTTCATAATCACGGAGACACGCAGTGCGGCCGTCTTGGCCGGACTATGCTTTTTATCGACAAAGATGTTAATTGTGTTTTTCGATTGCATCGTCGCTGGTATCGGATATAATATAAAGTCCGAATTTTGAGACCAGGGGATATGCTGAGGATTGGTCTGCGCATACAATACCAGAATTGTTTTTTTCAGCGCGCAAGCGATATGTGCCACGCCAGTATTCACACTGACCACGGCATCGCTGTCTGAGATCAGAAGCAGCAACTGTTTTATATCCGTAACGCCAATGAGATTAATAAGCTGTTCTGAGCGGATGTCGCTACGGCAGGACCGTAAGTAATCATTATCTTCTTTTCCGGCCATGACGACCTGATGCCCTTGGTTTAGTAGTTCTTGAATCAGCTCTTTTCCGACGTTAGCAGGAATGCGTCGCTTTTCTTCGGAGACATCAAGATTCAGCAAGATACGTTGGTTGAACGCAGCTGGAAGTGTCAATGTTTCGCTTTTAGAAGGCAGTATCAGTTCAGGAAGCCGGTTCAGATTATGTGATATGCCGACATGTCCCAAAAGGGCGAGGTCGCGACTGATTTGGTGCTGTACATAAAATAGCGGCTCTTTGTCCGGTATCCAATCCGTTAAGAGCGTGTAGGGGTTTTCCCTTAAGTATGCCGCGCGTTTTGGTATTCCCGCCAGGTATGCCAGCATAATAGCTGGCATGGGGTTTTGTGAGTAGACATTAAAGATTAAGCAACCATCGAATTTGCGTCTTCTGAGCTCGGCAACCAGCGATTCGGTATGGGAAACGTCAGCACGGTCAAGCAACTTCATCCATGGAGCATCGTATTGAATAGATTCGTCCACAGTACCAAGATACGGGACTATGGGTAGCGCCATGGCTGAAGTTAGCAGTGTGATTTTGCATTGAGGCATCTGTAGCTTGATTTCCTGAAGTGCAGCGTTGGTCATGATGAGGTCGCCCATATTATCAAGCCGTATGACCAATAAATTTTTACAGTCCTTCCATTTGCTCATATCAGCCAATCTTTTTTAGCACCTGATCACTATTTTGCTGTACTCTCTGTATAATTTTTGTCGTGGACTGTTGGTGAACATGGGGTACAAAGACCATTTGGGTACCTAGGATGTGGAGCAAGCCCTCTTCTGGGAGCGGTTCATGCTGATAAGCCTCACCTTTAACAAAAACGTGGGGTTTTACAATTTCCAGAATCGGGATGGGGTTATCGGAAAGATTATCCCCGAATGGTACGATATAATCTACTGCTTCCAGTGCCCTGAGTACCTCGATGCGGTCGGCGAGTTTGTTTACGGGGCGTGAAGACCCTTTGAGGCGCCTGATACTTTCGTCTGTATTGATACCGACAATAAGGATGTCGCCCTTCGATTTTGCCTCACCGAGATAGTGTGCATGGCCAGCATGGAAGATATCAAAACAGCCATTTGTGAATACAATTTTATGATCTTTCCGTAACCTATTGCATAGCATTTCCAGTGCACCCAGGTCAGTCAGGATTTTGCCTTCCCGCTGGCCCAGATGTTCTGCCAGCTCCTGATTGCTGCAGCATGCTGTACCGCTTTTCTGGATACCAATCTGTGCTGCTTTTATACTTAAGTCAATAGCACTATCCTCATCCACGCGATTAAAGTAAGCGAGGGTAAGTGCAGTGAGGAAGGTATCGCCGGCGCCGGAGAAGTTTCCTTCTTTTAATGCGGTTACGGGAAAGTGTTTGGACGGCTGTTCTCTTTTATGTAGAACAACACCGTCTTTATCGAGCGTAAGAGCAACCCAGCGCGCACTTGATATTACGCAGAGACTCTCGGACCACTGCATGGCCTGTGCTACACGGTCTTCTTCTTCTTCTTGCCCCAGTATTTTGCGGGCTTCTTCGTAGTTTGGTTTGATCAGATCGGGTCTTAGCTCACGGTACCGGTAGTAATCTTTACTGTCCACGACGATTACTTTGCGATCCCGCAGCTGCTCTTCCACGAGCAGCTGGATTAGCTCGCTGGGTATATTACCTTTGTCATAGTCTGAGATAAAAACGATGTCAACTGTTTCCAGGGCCGCCTTCACATCATTCAGATAACGTTTAAGCAAGGTGTCGCTCAAAGTATATTTTTTGCCGATGTCGTACCGCAACAGACATTGCTGATCTCTGCGCAATCGGGTTTTTGTCAGTGTTTGACAGTCACTGTTATAGATGACTCTACTGGTATCCACATGCTGTCTTCGCAACTCGCGTGCAATGACCTGAGCACTGGGGTCGTCACCAAGTACAGTCACCACCTTCACATCTGCTCCCATATGGACTAGATTTGTGATCACGTTGCCGGCGCCACCGAGACAATGCTTTACACTTTGAACATCCAGCACCGGTACGGCGACATCAGGCGCGAGACGCTTGCATTCGCCGTCAAGGTAGATATCCAACATGCAGTCGCCGATCACAAGCACCCTGGGCCTGTTAAATCCATTCTTGACTAATTCATTTAATGCTAAATCCTTCATAATGTCTTTTCTTTAACGCAATGATTTGGTTTATTTCATGAAAATCGTCCACAATAAAATCCGGGGTAAATTTGGGATCGGCGATCCTGTGCAGGATTCGTTCTTCTCCCGTACGGTCGACAAGAATAGTTTTACATCCCGCAGCTCTACCTGCAGCAACATCATTGAGAATGTCACCTATCATCCACGATTGAGACAGGTCGATGTGATGTTCTTCTGCTGCCCGTAAAAGCATGCCGGGTAGTGGCTTACGACAGTTACATAAGGGTTCATCGGTGATATCGCCATGGGGACAATAATATATTTCATCGATAAAAATATGTTCGGACTTGAGTTGGTCGCGAAGTTCCGACAATGCAATTTCAAGATCGTCCACTGTGAAATAACGCTTAGCAATGCCCGATTGGTTGCTGACGATAATTAGTTTATATCCTCTTTTTTGCAACAGCCGTAATGCAGCAAACACATCTGGATAAAATTTGACGCGGGCTGGGTCTACATTATAAGGGACATCCTTGATGAGCGTGCCATCTTTGTCCAAAAAAACAGCTTTTTCCATGAATTATGCAATTAATTTTTTGTGTACCAACACATGTTCCCGTGTTACCGACGACAGCGTTATCTGTTGTTCGACTAAGGCACACAACTGATGAATGATATGTAGCTGTACTTCCTGAATGCGTGCGGTATCATCGGAAGGCACGATCAGGTTATGATCTCCATATTGCGAAGCCTCCCCGCCGTCTTTCCCAAGAAGGTTTACGCATGTGATTCCCATTTTACCAGCTTGTTGTAATGCAGAAACGATGTTGGCTGAATTGCCGCTGGTACTTAGGCAGATCAACATATCACCTTTTTGACCAAGCGCCTGTACCTGCCGGGAAAATATACTATCATAACCAAAATCGTTTGCCCAGGCTGTCAACACAGACGAATCTGTATTGAGTGACAATACAGGGTAACCGGGTCGCTCGGGTATTTCAAACCGGCCGACCAGTTCCGCGGCAAAATGCTGGCTTTCGGCAGCGCTGCCGCCGTTACCGCAGATCATAATTTTCTTGCCGCTGCGCAGCGTCTCGACCATTTTACGGGACAACCTGGCAATATCTATTGCCAGGACTTCCGACGCCCGCGCAAAAGTGTCTGAAGAACTTAAAAATCGCTGTTTGATCTGCATGACGATATCCTTTTCCCTTCCTTGAGGCATGCAATGCTCATAAAGCTGCGCAATGCTTTCACTGATTGCTTTCCAAGTGAAAGATCGCACATGTCTTAGTGCGTTCACGGAAAACTTCGTCCGTTTTTTCTCATTTTTTATCAGATCAATAATAACGGACGACAGCTGTTGGGGTTGTTGGGGTGGCACTAAGGCTCCTGTCTCTCCGTTACGTACAGTAAACGAAATTCCGCCTACATCAGCGCCGATTACAGGAGTGCCACATGCCATGGATTCCAATGGAGTGATACCAAAAGGCTCGTACCAAGGGGTAGTAATAAATAGCTCACTGGCAGCGTAATAATATTTGAGCAGATCACGCTCTTTCTGCCCGGTAAAGATAACCTTATCTTGTATATGGAGCGCTTCACACAACTGCCCAAGACGTTGAAACTCACTTTTATCATCGCTGGAATCGAAGTTTCCACCCACGACGAGCAGTCGTAGCTCGGGAATGACGTGCTGTGCGTGAGAGAACGCTTCAATGACATTATCGATGCCTTTCCGCTTAACCATGCGGCCCAGCTGCAATATATAGGTATATGTAGGATCAAGATCCAGTCTTTCCTTCGCTTCCGTCCGATCTAAGGGATAGAAATCTGCCGGGTTATAGCCACATGGAATGATTTCGATTTTATCCTGCGGAGCCTGGTAATGCTGAATCAAATCTTTTAAGTCGTTTGGACATTCAGCAATCACACGCTCGGCCTGCCAAATAATTTCTTTTTCGATCTTTTCCCTAATCTTAGGAAATTTGTCGGAACAACCCTGATGCAATCTACGGACAGCGCCGAGTGCGTGAAAAGTGATTACGAATGGGATATGCAGCTGTCTTTTGATTTCCATGGCCACCATGCCTGACAGCCAGAAGTGCGCATGAACCAGCTGGTAACTAAGAGCATTTGACTGCATAAATGCAATCATATTTTTTGTGAATTCGTCCATGTAATCATAGAGTTCTTCCTTCGGAACGACAGTTTCGGGACCTGCTTTAATATGGATGACCCGGACATTGGGTTTCCAATGAACAAGCTGCTGTTGAGATGTGTTTTCTAAACGTGTATAAATATCGACCTGATAGCCCATCAGGGCAAGCTGTTGAGCTACTTCCGCTACATAGACATTCTGACCGCCGCTATCCTTGCCGCCCAAAGTCGCCAGCGGCGAGGCATGGTCACTTATAAAAGCTATTTTCTTTTGCATGATATAAGAGTGTTAGTTAATTTTTTCGTGTATTAAATATTCCCATTGTTTTACAAAGCGCCTGATATCGAACAACTCCTGTGCCTTTTGTTGGGCTTGAGCGCCGAGCTTTTGCGCGTGCATCGGACTGTCAATAAGCATTTTCATTTTCTCGACAAGCTCATCGATATCCAGTCCGAGATAACCTGTTTTCCCATTCTCGATTACTGTCGAAAGTTCGGTCGTCGCAAGCCCAACGATTGGTAAACCGACCATCATGGCCTCACAAATAGAAAGGCCAAGACTGGTATACCGGATTGGATTAAAAAAGAAACGATAGTCCTTGATAAAATCAGGCAGGCGAGGATGCAGCACTTCTTGGAGACCTATCGGCTCGTTGCCCATGCCTATCAGGTCTAGTGGAACTTGTTTGCTTACATGTTCAAAAATGTCACTTCCGAGCATGCGTCCCCGCGCTGGCAAGTTGTTAATAACAACGATCCCTTTCTCAAGCCGCCCATTGTACACTGCTCCATGGACATCTACGCCGTGGGAAATAATACGGACGTCAGGGACTAAAGACTTCCACATTAAATTATTGAAATGGGTTACATGTACCAATGTTACGGCCGGATTGGTTACCGGGTGAACCTCGTCGCACGGGTGTTTCCAAGGAGGGTCATGTTCAATATATATTCTCGGCAGTTGCTGCTGTGAAGCTGAAAGGATAGCATATTGATCTTCCAGATAGTTTTCGTCGCATTGAAAAAGAATGAGATCAAGCTCGAGGTTGCGCACCTCATTGGCTGGAACCTCGATAACGTTTTCGCCGAAAGGAAATGTATTGCCCCTGCCCACAAACCGGGGACCGCGTTCAGGCGTATACGGAATGTAAATAACGTAATCTCCCTGAGATAAATAATACAAGTAAGAACCATGTATATGCCATGTTAATATGCGCGGTTTGTGTGTCATAGTTGTGCTTTTTTGTTCAACCTGTGGTGATACGGCTTTTGACGACCGTGTCAGACCTTTGCCTGATGAACGGTTATAAATGTAACTTGGTTGAATGGACTAATACTCAATTGAAGGAAAGAAATACCCTTGAAGACGTATTAAAACCTATAATTGCGTCCAATAACAACCAAACCCAATTAATGGACGTTACATCAGAAAACGCTATGGATATCAGACCGAAGCATCATCTTGAGCCACAAGAAATAGAGAGAAGCCTCCGGATGGTTATCATTGATGGGCTATGTTCAGAGATCGTTGTCTGCCTGAGCAGCGGGGCAATCTTGATGGGAGCAGCCTTATTGCTCGGGGCGAGCAATTTTCAGATTGGATTGCTCGCTTCTTTTCCAACATTGTGCAATCTAGCACAGTTGCTGACCATCGTATTAATCCAACGTTATCCTAACCGTAAGGTGATTACGGTGCTTTCCGTATTTATTGCGAAGTTGCCACTTTTGTTGATCGGCTTTGTTATGTGGAGCAATGCCAATCTTTCTTTCAATATACTGCTCGGCTTTATGTTTATTCATTATTTTCTGAGTGCGGTCGGCGGTGCAGGCTGGAACTCGTGGATCAAGGATCTTGTACCCGAACAACGTCTGGGAAGCTACTTTTCAAAGCGAACTAGGGTGATGCAAGTGACGAATATCGCGGTCAGCCTGATTGTGGCAGCATTGGTCGATTATTATGGTAACCGGGCTCCGGAGACACTTTCGGATCTCTATGGTGTATATTTTTTTTCCGCAGGCTTGATAGGGGCGGCAGGTGCTTTTTTTCTCGTGCAGGCCTGTGAACCGAAACAGCACATGTCAGGCGGCAATCTTGGGCCATTACTGCTTGAACCGCTTAAAAATCCGAATTTTAAAAACCTGTTGCTGTTCAACGCCGCTTGGTTACTGGCGATCAATCTTGCGATTCCGTTTTTCACCGTGTTTATGCTGAAGACACTTGGGCTGTCCATGAAGGTGGTCATTTTGCTGACGGTGGTCAGTCAGATCGCTAGTGTGGCCGGACTGCGATTGTGGGGGAATTTGTCGGATAGATACAGTAATAAAAGTATTATTTACCTAACAGCTCCAATTTATATTAGCTGTATTTTACTCTGGATATTTGTCGGTATATATTCGCGTGCTCTGCCCAATCTGGTGCTGTTAGTGCTCCTTCACATCATGACGGGCGTATCTACCGGAGGGATTAATCTAGCACTCACCAATATCGGCCTTAAGCTTGCCCCGAAAACAGATGCGATTATTTATATCACTGTCAAAAATATGGTCGCTTCATTTTTTACAGCTCTTGGTCCGATCTTCGGCGGCTTACTAGTGGATTACTTCTCCACCCGCGAGCTCCAGATCAGTATCTCCTGGAAAAGCCCCGGTCTACAGTCGATGGCCAAACTGATTTACCTGCATGAGTGGAACTTTCTATTTCTGCTGGCTTCCGTATTAGCATTTATCTCGCTTCGACTGCTAGCTAAAGTGCAGGAAAATGGAGAGGTAAGCCACCAACTGGTGAAGAGAATTATGAAAAAGCGCTTCCGTGCAGGCCTCAAAGAAACCCTGCTTGTCGGCAATATTATCACCTTACATGCTCAGCTAAAACAGATATTAAAGCGAAAAACCACGTCGAGCGACTAGCGACGTCAGTCGCTCGACGTGGTTTTTGTGATTAAATATCAATCAACGCGTAGCAGGTATCGTTTTTATGATGGCTCTTAAGCACTGGAACCGCCACATTGTAAATAGGTATACCGGCAGGCGACAGCGCATTAAATTTCCCTGCGTGAGCATGGCCGTGGAATGCGGCCGTTACCTTGCGGCGTTGTAACGGTTCCACTAAGTGTGAAGAACCCAAAAACGGGTAGATTTCCTTAGGTTCGCCCTCGACGGTCTCAGAAATAGGGGCATAATGAAGCAGGGCGACCTTTTTGATTGACGCATGCTCCTGTTCGAGGCGTGCCAGTGCACGATCAAGCAGCAATGACTCATTGACGGCTTCCTGGACAAAGCTCTTCATGGCATCCTCTCCAAACATCGAAAGCATATAGCGTTCAAACCCTCCGCCAAAACCCTTGACCCCTGCGAAGCCTATGTCTTCGATGACAATGGCCTCGCCGTCCAAAACGGTGATCTTATGATCTACCAGAATCTGACGGATCTGCTTCTGTCGGCCCTTTTCATAGTCATGATTACCCAGTACCGCGACGATGGGTAGTTTGATCGCTTGCAGTTCACTTACCAGAAGCTGAGCCTCCTCCTCATCACCAGTATCAGTTAAATCTCCACAAAGTAGCAGTACTTTTGCTTTTTGCGAAATCTCCTCAAATATGGGTTTCCATTTCCCAGCCTGATTGACGTTGATATGAATATCGCCCATGGCGGCGATTGTTGTTTTTGTTGGCATAGTTAAACTGTTTTTATAGTGTATGATTTATAGTCCCATTCCTTGATGTCGATCTGATATTGGGTTTGATCAATCAATGGACCCATACAGACTTTCTCCAAGCAAGCTGGGAGGTCATATTGCTGTTGTGCTCTTTTGATAAGTTCGTCAAATAGCGCTCTTGGGATAATCTCTTTGTAGTCATGGGGATACGTAAACTGAAAAATGATCAGCTGAGCTAAGAGCAGATGCCAATGCTGGTCCATACGCATGAGCAGCTGATCCCAGTTAAATTTTCGTCCATACCGTAGCCAGATATGGTTGATGTCTGCACTGTCGTGGCGTTCTCTGTTTTGAACATAAAGCTTACACCAGACAAGTTCTTCAGCAGGAATATAGCGCACTTTGGTATCGAACAGCACTGCTTCAGGACCGCGGTCGTACCAATCCTGTTCGACCGTGCAGTTGTGATTAACGCTGTCAAAAATGATATCGATAAAGTAAGGCTCTTGATATATTTTCGCCAGCCACCTTACGTCGGTAAGCTCGGTTTCATAACCGTGGGCTGCAAAATGTTTTAAAATGTTGGGGTACTCGCTGCTTTTGCAGAAGATGTCCAGATCTTTGGTGGGCCTTGTGATTCCGGTGTAGTGAAACATAGCTAGAGCTCCGCCGACCATAAATTGGCTTCCGCTTGCATGAAGCAGTTGAAGAGTATCCCGAAAGAACGATAAACAATCTTCAGGTAGATTATCGAGGTGTATCATGTTTTCTTTTTCTGTAAAACAGCCTGCCGATACCTGTGGTTTGGCATACTGCCTGAAAGCGTATTTGAACGTGAGCATGCAGTATAATTACTTATTTTTTACATTTGAACAACCGCGGTGCATAGCTATTGTTCTTTTCCTGAACATGCCGCAGTATAGCCGTTTTGATTTCAGAAGCGATTAAGGTAACTCTGATGAACTTTAACGGTCTAATCATCTGACCGATAGCAGGTGGCATAGTATATTGTTTAATACGTGAATAAACGCAATAGTATCCATGGAAACATTGTTTGGCTCGGGTGAAGAACTGACAGTTGTTCAGATGGCATTGCGGGCGCTGATCATGTTTATTGTAGCCCTGTTTTTAGTACGCTTAGGAGGTATGAGAATACTGGGCCGAAAATCGGGTGTCGATTTTGTTATCATTATCATGCTGGGATCCGTATTGGCCAGGGGTATCGTAGGAGCCTCACCTTTCGTGCCGACAGTGGCAGCAGGTTTTGTGATGATTATTACGAATAAACTGCTGGCACAGCTGGCTACGCGTTTTCCCCTTTTAGGCGATTTAATCAAAGGGAAGCCTGCGGTATTATATAAAGAAGGTAGGATACAATGGGATCAGATGCAACGACTTGGCGTGAGTAGGACGGATCTGCTGACTAGTCTACGGCTGGAAACGCTTAGTACACAGCTAGATGAAGTTGAAGTAGCCCTTATGGAACCCAATGGCCGGATTAGTTTTACATTGAAAAAGAAGTGACCACACTGCAATCTTATCGTTAACACTATGAATATGAAAGAAAAAAAAGCATATTCTTACTTTTATCGCAATGGCTTGAGCCCTGTGTTTTTGGGTCTTTTTATATGTACTTTGTGCATGCAGCTACTCACTGGCTGGAAAGTGTATAATGAAGAGTTGCAGCAGGCTCATTACCCGGCTATGCCTTTATTTAGCTACCTGAAGACAGGACATTGTATATCGGCCACCTTTGAGAACTTTGAAAGTGAATTCTTGCAAATGGCCATGTACGTATTGCTGACAGTAGGTCTCCGCCAATGGGCGTCTGCTGAATCGAAAAAATTCGACGAACCCGAGGCGGTGGACCGGGACCCTCAGCCAAATGCAGATGCTCCATATCCTGTGCGCAGGGGTGGCTGGATGTTGCGTCTTTATAGTTCATCTCTATTTATCTGTTTTGCCGTACTTTTTCTTGTGAGCTGGGCGGTACATTTCTATGGCAGCTGGCGGCACCATAATGCAGAACAGCTCCTTGACGGATTGCCGACGGACGGTGCTCTGGCTTACCTCATCATGCCGGAATTCTGGTTCGAAACTTTTCAGAACTGGCAAAGTGAGTTTCTATCTGTGCTAGCCATTGTCTTTTTCACCATATTCCTACGTCAAAAGGGGTCACCGGAATCGAAACCGGTGGATGCTCCACATAGTCAGACCGGTAAGGATTAAAAATCAGCAAGTGATACCAATTAATATATGTATATGAAGACAGCAACAATACTTGTTACCCTGATATTTAGTTGCTCTACCTTGGTTGGTTGCGGCAGCGGGGAGCAGAAAATGGAAGCGAATTCGAACGGTCCGGCGGATACCGTTGGTAAAAAAAATGGCCTACCCCTAGACAATTTGCAGCGCAGCCGAGGTAAGGATACAACGACGGAACAGGAAAATGATCGTTCTGGCGTTCCTTTGGACAATCTAGACCGCGATAAAAAGAAGGATTGATTACGAACGAACCTTATAATTGCGCTTATGCAAGCCGCAGAAGTTTGAGTGCTTCGTCCAGTACTTCACTTACAGGGATATGATCAACAAACGAATAGAGGTGTTCGCACTGCGCTGTTTTGGGTTCAAAAGGATACGGATTATTCGGCATGATGCCACATTTTGGACAACGTAGCTCCCAATCTATCAATATACGATGCCGGTGGCCGCTGAGAGGCCCCCAGTTAATCACATTTGGCGCCCAGAGTAAACCTATCGTACTGGCGCCTACCGCTCGGGCTAGGTGCAAAGGGCCGGTGTCATTTGAAATGACTAATGAACTTTTAGACTGCAAAGCCGCCAGCACCCCTAAGGAGATTCCCCTATAGAGAGCCACTGCTGAACAGGACATCTGCTCCCGAATGTGGTCAATAATATGCTTTTCATACACGTCGCCGGCGAGCACAATTTTATAGTTGTGCTCGGAAAGCCGATCGCCTAATCGTATAAATTTTTCGGCCGGCCAGCGTCTGCGTGGATCAGTAGCGCCTGGATGAAACACGATGAATCGCCCTTTTATATCTGCCTCCTCCAGTAATATATTAGCTTGTACAGACTCTTGGTCTTTTAAACAGATCACAGGATCGAGTGGACATGGACGTTTGGTAACCAGACTCACCAGTTCACAATAGCGTAGTACCTCGTTCTGGTAATATGTATATGGAACCTGAAGGTCATATCGATAGGGCGTAGGAGGGGTATGGCCTACTGTAAGGCGAGCTCCTAAATGTTGGATAAATGCTGCTGAACGTGGGTGGCAACCCTGAAAATTGAAAACGATATCAAAGCTTTCGTTATCGAGCAACGACCAGAATTCCGTATTTGGCTCCTCAGGATCGGAGAGTGAAGATACACGGTAACATTGCGGTACCGGAATGACGCGGTCAAATGCACAGCGTCCCGGAGTAATGAACTGCTGATGCCAGGGTAGTCCGAACAGGATGATTTCTGCGGCCGGATAAATTTCTTTAAGAGCCTTAACTGCCGGAAGACAGACCAATAGGTCACCCAGTCCATTAGTGGCCCGCAGGACAGCGATCTTTTGAATACTATTTTGCATAAAGAGTTTCTGAAAAGAACTTTGTAAGTATGGCTAGGGTTCTGCCAAAGGCTATAATCCAAGTTAATACGCATTATGTCGTAGTAGTACGTGTGGGCCAGTGTTTACATCATGATGCATTCGACGGCCTTATAAGGACCGATACTACTCCACGTAGTTGTACGACTTTGATCTGTTAACTACTTAAAATGCCTCTTGATACAACTTTTCGAGCTGTATTACTGTTCAACTTTCGAATAAATTTAAAAATGAACGATAGACTTATGAAAAAAGTTTTTTTCACTCTGTTAGCACTCCTCGGATTGTGGGGCTGCGGCAACAACAGCAATAAAGGAGCTGACTCCAATGCTACGTATGATTCATCCATGACACCTGACGTGGATACCACGGGTATGTCCACTAACGACTCATTAGGGAACGATAGGACTGACAGTTTGCAGCGGCAGCCATCGCCTGCACGACCTGAATAGATACGGAGAAAAGAAGTATGCGCAACATATGGATTTCAGTATTACTGTTTACGAGGCTAGGATGCATATTGTACCTTAGCCTCTTTTTTGCGTCAGTGCGTGCACAAGACAGCAGTCGGCTTTCGGCGGATACGACTACTCTCAAAGATTCGCTTCCCGAGAATCCGCTCGCCACGGCACGCGGATATCTACAGCAATGGCGACAGCAGCTAGATAAGTACTACGCGGGGCTAGATAGCGTCAAGCGCAATGTAGCGTGGCAAAGGCAGCAGCAGGATCAATCAACACCGAGGCAAGCGGGGGAGTACATCGACCGTATGCTGCCGAATCTTAATAGACTGCAACATAAGATCAAGTTATTTCGTAACCAGACCATACCCCAAGATTCGACAGCCACAGTCTGGCGGGCTGTCCAAGACAGCGCTACGGTATTGGATCAGGAAGCAGAAGCATTGCAGATGGATTTAGCTGAACTAGCTATGAGAGTGCGGCAGCAACAGCAGCTGCTTCAATCTGAGCGTAGTGATCCGTTCTGGGGGCGGTGGCTCGCGCTTATGCATAAAAATCTTGAGCAGGATGGCCTCTCCATGCCTTATGTTGATCAAGCTTGGGACGGCCGCTTTTTACTACTTTTGGTTAGCCTGGCATACCTTTATTGGCTTTATCGGATGCGCCGGCAGGATGTTGGACGGAGCGAGCGGCTACCGCTTCATCGCAATCAGCCCTGGTGGATTCCGATCCTAAAATTGGGTGTCTTTTTCCTGATTGCACTGCCGTTGACCTCTTTCCGGATTCCAGTACTTGTACTGGAACTGAGCTACCTCTTGATCTTTAGTTTCTTGTATCTTTTGACGCGCTCCGAGCTGCCGACGTTTAAGATCAGGGTGATGCGCCTGGTCTTCTTGTATTATATCGCACTTCTGATAGTCAACTTGTTGCTTGGGACGGATCTGTTCACGAGAAGTTTATCCGTCATTGTTAATATTTTTGGGATCGGCCTGATATGGGCGTTGGGGCGGAAGACCGCAAATCAGAATCCGCTTGATCATCTGAATCGTTTATCCCGATGGGCATTGTTGGTAATCATATCGCTATCTGTGATATTTCATATTGCGGGCTTTATGAATCTTGCACGGACATGTGCTATTGCTGGTGGAATCGGACTGCTGCAAGCGTTGTCTTTGCGTGGCTTCCGGGATATGCTGGCGCATGATGTGCTCAATTCTTACGAAAATGCCGAGGCAGACCGATTTGTACGCAGATTGGACAAATTTCGGCTTATTGCCACAGTTCGTCGGATAACGCACCTTTTTACCATTATCCTAGTCATTATTGTGTGGACAAATTCCCTGCATCTGACCAGCGAAGTACGTCGCGTAGTGGAGCATCTGCTAAACACCAGCCATCATATCGGGAGCATTACCTATACCTATGGCGATGTTTTGCTAGCCGTTGCTGTTGTGGCCATGGCAAACTGGATCCAAAAAAATCTTAAAGAGTTGCTGGATCAGCCTGGGGCGCAAAACAACCAACGTCGAATAGCTCTTTTGCCGTTGGTACGGGTACTTGTTTTTATCATAGGTTTTTTGATCGGAATCCGAATTTTGGGCCTTGGCATAGATAAGCTGACCGTCATTGTAGGGGCACTCAGTGTCGGAATCGGGCTGGGACTGCAGAATATCATTAATAATTTTGTTTCGGGCGTTATCCTGGTGTTTGAACGCCCGTTTAAAGTCGGGGACTATATCGAGTTGGCAGATAAAAAAGGACAAGTCAAACAAGTGGGCATCCGATCCAGTACCTTGCTTACTGATCAAGGCGCTCAGGTCATCATTCCAAATGGGGACCTGCTTTCAGGCAGGCTCGTGAACTGGACGTTTGAAGAGTCCGATATCCGTTTAAATTTGCAGCTAACATTCACGACCGCGCGGCACATTGAAAAATGGAAAAGTTGGCTCGAAAGCTGTATTCATACATTTCCGGAAATAGATCGTACCGTACCGATTAAAATACTTACAAAAGATATCGCCGGCGATGCTTACGTACTGTTCGTGCAGGTCGGCATTCACAATGTAGAGCAAATAGAAAATTTCAGGAGCAAGTTTTTGGAACAGATCAAAGCAGAAGCTGCGGTGGATGATTCCAAAGTAAGCTCTGCTTAAAGATCTTTACGGCATTGATCACTCTTCTGATCGGTAGTAAGCCCAGCCTTGTAGCTGTTCGACTTCATTTGCTTGCCTGAGGTCCACCACGGTATTGAGACCGAGCTCAAAAGACTGGAGGCTGGCAGCATTCAGTTCGTGAATTGGGTAGAAGATAGCATTTTCGTTAGGCATGTCTACATTTCCCTGTAACCATTTGTAACCTTCGGCGTGAAAGTTATCGATCAATGTATCCGTAATGGCATTCAGGTAACGCATCATCTTTTTAATCCAGATGCGCTCGTCCTCTACGCGGTCGGGATAGTGTTCGTTGGTGAAATCAAGTATTAACTGTTCGCCCTCATCGCCAAAACCATCGCGGATCATGGCGAGCCCCATACTTCTGGCTTCTTCCTGATAGTAATCGTTGTTATACGACAATTCTAGCTCACCAGCAATAGGGCTGGCTTCAATTTTTGCGCGGAGCGCCATTTGTCTGTTGAGGAGCTCATGAATATAGTCAAATGTCTGTTCCATACCAAATATATTTAATAAGTTGGAGGACAAAGCTATTGGCTTTGTCCCCGAATTGGAAAGGTGGAGTAATTATGATATTATTTCAATGTGGGCTTTGGAATCTTGGTTTTTCCTGGCGTCGGTATGCCTGGGATACTGCTGTTAGACGTACCCCCGTTGGGCATTGTGCTGGATGTCGGTTTTATAGTTTTTATCTGATCTAGATGTTTTTCGAACCTAGGCACCTTATCGCCGGCAAATTTTCGTAAGTCGGCATCGGTAGTAGCCGTGCCTGTGTTGGCATCTTTAAAAAGATTAATGGCATCCTGATGGCTTTTTACCATCATGTCAGTATATACACTGTCAAAAGTTGCGGCGTCAGCATTATTCAGCTTATCGATCATATCTTTATAATTCTGATCGTCAGCTGTATTCAACTGCCAGTTTTTGTTTTTTACCAACGTGGATAATTCATTGCTGGCGGCGGTATGATCATCAACGATCATCTGTGCATACTGCTTTATATTCTGATTCTGGGATTTGCTCAGTGCAATATTGGCTGCCTGTAATTCAAAATTGTTGCTGGCGGTAGCCTTGCTTGCAAAATCCAGATCACCTTGTTGTGCGCCGGTGGTCGCTGCAGTGTCCTGCGCCTTGGCAACCATGGCCCAGGCGAAAATGGCCATGCATAAGCCGAGAGTTTTTAAAATGGTTTTCATGATACTAATTATTAATTATTAACGATTTCTTTTAGTTCGCGTGTCATTCCCTTTGCGCCTATAATGGATTATGATATAGGTCGCCACCAGGATAAATACGATGCCAATTACAATGGATGTAAACATATGCTTCTGTTTTGTTTGTCTATTCGCAATAGGAACAAGCATCAAGAAAGTTGTGTTTGAGGAAGCGGAATTTTGCGTATTTCAAGCAGTATTCGCCATGGATACGTTTTCGATGCGTAGAAATTCTTAATGCGGCCGATGAATTGTCATTGAAACTCATGAATAACGAAGTTGCTTTTTCCAAAACTATTTTTAACCGAAGGCAGTTTTTGTTGAAAAATCCACTTATTATATAAAAGTATAGCAAACTATGACGCAATTAGTTTTGGTAGATGACCATAGGCTGGTACGGTCCGGTTTCCGATTGATTTTAGAAGCTCAAAAAGATATAACTGTGATTGCAGAAGCAGAAAATGGGCAAGCTGCTTTAGCCTATTTGGCTCAAGGTGTACATCCGGATGTGATCTTGACCGATATTCATATGGACGGTATGAGCAGCATCCAGTTTATTCAGCAAGTGAAGCAGCAATATGCTGAAGTAAAGTTAATTGTGTTGTCAATGGATGATAAGTTCTTTACCGTACAGGAAGCCCTAAGTAGCGGTGCTGACGGCTATTTGCTTAAAAGTTCGCATGCCGAAGAAATTTTATTTGGTATCCAGCAAGTACAACGCGGCATCCGTTACATCAGTTCGGCTTTAAGCATCAATCTGATCAGTAATTCCGTGCAGTTTACACCTACAGAAGCTGACAGAGCGCAAGTGATGGCCAGATACGACATTTCAGAACGCGACATGCTGGTTTTAGAGCTGATCGCCCAAGGATATACAAATGCAGAGATTGCAGATCAGATCTTTTTAAGCAAGCGCACGGTAGAAGGACACCGGCAGCAGCTCATTGAAAAAACCAAATCAAAGAACACAGCCGGTTTAGTTCGTTTTGGCTTCCAGAACAAGCTATTGGTTTAGAAAAATAACTGGACAATTGAATGCTGGCAAGCCGGAACGGGTTATGACGAGATCCGTCATAACCCATTACATGTCGTCAATCCCTTAAATAGTAGTTTCGTCTAAGTCTGACGGTGGGGACATCGGTTCAGAAGGTAGTCCCTCAGCATCATTAGCGCTCTGATCCCATTCTTCTTGGTCGATTTCAGGAAATGCATTCTCACCTTCAATTCCTACCTCCTCATCAAATCCCAAGTCATCCTCATCAGGTATTTCGGGCTGTTTGTTGGGGTCGTTTTCTGGCAGTTCCTCTTCAGGCTGGTTGGGTATTTCGCCGGGAAAGTCTTCCGGTCCAGGCTGAGATACAATAGCTGCTGCAATAACAGGCACTCCTTGGTGCTTTTGTTGTTCGATCTCTGTTTTATTCATGGTTCTTGACATTTGGTTCTACCTATTGAACGAAAGTAACCAACATATGGTTAAGCGAATAAGTACGCATTCCAATTTGATTTATACGAAAAAAAAGCTGCAGCGAAGAGGTATACTTGCCTTTAGAACGTGTTTTTACTTTGCGAAAGCGAAATATGCGTGATCTGAATCATTATAGTGAATTCAGTAAACCAAAACAGTAAACTTATTGTTCAACTCACAGAGCTTAACGCAAGAAGCGCAATGATCGGAGACCGCTGCGCTTCCAGAATTAAATAGATCATAGAATAAACAATATTTTTAAACTTTAAACATCGATATTATGGCATTAACTACAGGAAATGAAGGTGAAATTACCAAAAAAATAGAACAGCAGACTTCGAAGGTACCGTCCACGTTATTTTTGGGCGCAGCATTGGTTGCCATGGGCGTGTCAGCAGCGCTCAAATGCATGGCTAATGACAAGACTGCATTATTCGTCGGCCAATGGGCAGCGCCATTTTTATTGTTAGGAATTTACAATAAAATTGTGAAAACTGAAGGGCACGATTAAAATTTAAGTCACCACTTTGGTAAGTAAAATGGAAAATGAAGGGACCGTCCTACGTTACGGATGGTCCCTTTCTAAACTACTCATCTAATACAGGCACCTCAGCCATTTTTTCTGGTCGATGTACCGGACTTATCTGCTTTTGATACTACATCCATATCTTGACTAGCGCCTTGTCTTCTTTTCCTTTTGGAATCGTGATTTTCACGTGCTGCATCGATGGAGTGCGTGCAGGTTAGGTCGTTTTCCTTTAATGCTAATTCCGCGATATGCGAATAGAATTTTGCAAGTTGGTCCAGTTCGTCTTCGCTTAGATCTTCGAGGTTAACCATACGATTACTGGTCCCCTGGTGCGAAGCAATCAGCTCATTAAGTTTTAAATGGATTGCTTTGGAGTCCTTATTCTGCGATTTCTGTATTAGAAAAACCATTAAAAAGGTGACAATAGTTGTCCCTGTGTTGATGACGAGCTGCCAAGTTTCGGAATAATTGAATACGGGACCACTTATTGCCCAGATAATCACGGTAGAGGTCGCCAAAATAAAGGCGGCGGAACTACCAGTGGCATGAGTTGCCCAATTTGAAAATCGCTCGAACAAGTTTTTCTTATTTTTGTTCTTTTTCATTATTTACATTGTTTAGCCTGTAGACAGTGATGGGACGTCTATAACACAAGTTATAGGTTCAAAATTCCTATTAAATATCCAATAGTCATTGACAACAGCGCGTTGATGTGCAGTAATAAAACTGGTTATATAATCTGCAACAGTGGTTTTACCTGCATGGCTACAACTCCTGTCCGTATAGGCTGCGACACGATAAAAGCTATTGCGCGCGCGATATCTTCGGCGTACAGCATGTCCATATCGTCAATCTTTTGTTGTTGCTCTTCCGGTGGATAAGGTTGCATATCAGTACCGACCGCGCCGGGTTCAATTAGCGACACCTGGATTCCCTTCGGATTGACTTCTTTACGAAGAGATTCGGTAAATGCCTGAATAGCACCTTTGGAGCAGACGTATACGGAACTTTGCGCCTCCCGAACGTCCGCACTCATCGAACCTACGTTTACGATATGCCCAGCACCGCGAGGTTCCATCCGAATTAATGCTGAACGGGCACAGGCGAGATACCCGAGAATATTTGTCCGAAGCAAATAATCCTGGTCCGTATAGCTACCGTCTTTTACAGACTGAAAAGCAATTGCCGCATTGTTAATCAATATATCCAGCTGGTCATATTGATCGTCAAATTCCTTAAAAAGCTTTTCAATCCCTTCTTGAGTGGCGAGATCTACCACAATCCCGCGCAGCGATCCCGCCATCTCAAACTTTTCATAGTCGCGCAATGTGTCTTCCAGCTGTTGCTCGTGATGTCCGCAGACGAATATATCATTGCCGAGCGCAGCGAGCAGAAGTGCTGTTGCTCGCCCAATTCCAGTTGTGCCACCTGTGACCAATATTTTTTTACCCTTCACCCACGTAGGAGTGATTGCATCGAGGTAGTCTTTCGCGTCGCTTTTCATGATTATCGTTCTAAGTCTATTCTTATTTTTTATAGGAACATGATTTGAAATAGGAAGGTTTTGACCGGCAAGCGAAGGCGTATTTCTTGTTTTTTTTACGTATTTATTCGGCAAACTATAGTATCGCAGTATGGGTTCAATTTCCGCAAACCATAATGAATTATACCACGAAAGGCTGGGGTTCCATTTTCCCGGCCTTTTAAAATTGATTAGTCTATGAAACGTGACGGCTTTAACAGTAGCTTCTGGCAGAAAGCTCCAGAATATGATTTTCGTTATCATGCAAAAGAATCGGCATACGATACTATTATCGTCGGCGCAGGCATTACAGGTGTGACGCTGGCGTTAGAACTGCAAAATAAAGGTATTCACTGTCTTCTGATCGAGAAAGAAACTCCGGGTTTTGGTACGACAGGAGGGACCACTGCCCACATTAATAACTTTTTCGATGCTTCCTATGACGAAATTATCAACAATTTTGGACAGCAGGGAGCGCAGTTACTTGCCGATAGCGCGCAGAATACGTTAACGTATATCCACGACAATGTCCGAACCTACGCTATAGACTGTGATTTTGCCGAATGCGATTTTTTTTTATTTAGTGCCGAGAAACAGCAAAACGAGCAATTGGACAAAATACTGAAAGCACATCGAAACTTGGGCGTAAAAACTGTTGAAACAAGTAATATTCCATTCAATCTACCGTTTGAAAAAGCAATTCGCATTGAGGGACAGGCACAGTTTCATCCATTAAAGTATCTTAATGGTATGTTGCATGCATATATCAAGGCTGGGGGAGCGCTGTTGGTTCAGCAGCGTGTCAAAGACTTTAATAACAGCAACGGGCTGATCACATTAAAAGCGGAAGATGGACGTACATTTACTGCAAAAGATCTAATTTGGGCCACCCATATTCCTCCTGGGAAAAATCGCTTTAGTATTTTGCTGGCGCCCTACCGAAGCTACGCACTCGCGTTAAAACTCCGAAATCAGCCCCAGCAGCTTGGTCAGGCTGCTGACCTTTATGATCCATATCATTATTGTCGCTACCACCGATCAGGAGAGGATTACTACCTTATTGCCGGCGGATTCGACCACAAGACAGGTGATGACCAGGACACCGAAAAACACTTCGACGAACTGCAGCAATATGTGAGTACACATTTCCCCGATGGGGAATTCGTAGCAAAATGGTCGTCACAATATTACGTCTCTGCCGACGGACTGCCTTATATTGGACGGATGCCGCACGAGAGCAATATCTACATATCGACGGGCTACGGTGGCAATGGAATGACCTTTGGCTCCATGGCAGCACTGATCATTCCTGACCTTATCGCTGGCAAAGAAACCGCTTTGAGTAAAGTGCTATCGCCAGGACGGATCAAGCCCATAGCCAGTGCAAAAAGCGTAATTTCAGAAGGCATCAATGCTTCCGGCCACTTTATCAAAGATAAGCTGTCGGCAGAGGAATTAGACCATTTCAAAGATATACAGCTCAATGAAGGTAAAGTGGTGTCCTATCATAATGAGCAAATAGCCGTATACCGGGACCAAACGGGAATGTTACATCTATTGTCGCCCACTTGCCCCCATATGGGCTGTATGGTAAACTGGAACCCCGCAGAAAAATCATGGGATTGCCCTTGCCACGGTTCTCGCTTTGATATTGACGGTAAATTGCTGAATGGACCTGCCGTGAGTGATTTATCATCGGCAACGATTTATTCGCTTAAGTGAGTTCTATATTTGCTGGGCGTAATGCCTTTGATAGATTTGAAAATTTTGTTGAAGTTGGACAAACTGTTGAATCCACAGGTATATGCGATATTGGTGATCTGTAATCCGTCTTCAGCGATCAGACGACACGCTTCGCTTATACGGACTTCATTCACAAATTGCACGAAGGTCTTTTGTGTGCGTGTTCTGAAATACCGGCAAAACGAATGCTTTGACATACTGGACATCTTCGCAACTTGGTCCAAGGTGATTTCTCTGCTAAAGTTATTAAATACATATTTAAATATCCGGTCTATCTTTTCATTGTCCACAGGATTGTATCGGTGCGTATAACCGGGGCTGCAAATATATTCGAATTCCCCCGAATGGACCATTATTTCAATCATCTCTAAAAGTAAAATGGTTTTTTCGAACCCGTAATCCAACTTAGCAATCTGCTCGAGTTTTTCCTTCAGGAGTTCTTTGGTCTTGCCATGGAAGAGAATGCCTCTTTTTGATGAAGCCAAAAAGGATTCAATTTTGTGTGTCTTGAAAAACTTGCCGAAGGCTTCAATGATGGGAGCCGGTTCGATATAAAGGGTCAAGGAGTGCGAACCGGCAACGATCGCGTGCTGGTTTTGTCCGTTATGCCATACATGCGGCAGATCGGGACCTACAAAAGTCAGTTCACCGCTTGCAAAACGGTCTATACTGTCGCCAATAATTCGTGTCCCTTCACTTTGCACAATATACGTCATCTGACAGGCACTATGGAAATGGAATTCCGTGGAAAAGAAAGGCCTGCACACCTCTTTTGTAGCAAAGGTTGCTATTTCTCCGCCATCTAGTATCTTCGCGAAAATGGGTTTCATACAAGCAGTAATGTTACACTTAAGTCGTGTTTAAATATAGCTTATTTTGGCGCCAAAATAAAAGAAAGGATAAAAATCTGTTAATATAGTGTGTAAATTGAGCAATGTAGGCGTAGCAATCCAATGAACTGAACAGTAAATTAGCTGCCGTGGGAGATGGGTAACCGGTAGGTAGGTGAGTGCAGGATGCGGCCTTCCGCCGAAAAGGTTAAATTAGCCAGCTGAATAACAACATTTAAAGTTTAACTATATTAAGCGAGCAGAGAAACGACTGCCAAATTAAATAACACAATTATCATGAGCCAGAAGTTTACGTATGATACACGATTCCCTTCCGTAGAAGATTTAAGAAAACGGGCAAAGAAGAGGATTCCCAAGTTTGCATTTGACTATTTGATCGGAGGGGCCAATGAAGAACTTAACCTTGCACGCAATGAAAACGATTTTGACCAGATATTGCTAAAGCCTCAGTATTTGCGGGCTAGTGGTGATATTGATCTGTCTGTCGAGCTTTTCGGCCGTCGTTACAGTGCACCATTTGGCGTCTCGCCGATTGGACTGCAGGGACTGATGTGGCCTAATGCACCAGAGATTTTGGCGAAAGCAGCTGCCAGAAATGATATACCGTATATTTTGAGCACGGTATCGACAAGCAGTATCGAAAGGATTGCGGAGGTGTCAGAGGGAAAGGCCTGGTTTCAGCTGTACCATCCGACCGAGAACACGCTGCGCGACGATATTTTGCGTCGTTTGAAGGAGGTGGAATGTCCTGTGCTTGTGGTGCTGGTAGATGTCCCTGCTTTTGGGCTCCGTTATAAGGAAATCAAAAGCGGACTTTCGATGCCACCGAAGATGAATATTACGAATATTCTACAAGCTTTTGCGTGCCCCACCTGGGGCATCGAAACACTCCGCAATGGTATTCCTTCTTTTGCAACATTGAAGCCTTATATGGATAAAGGACTAGATCTTGCGCAATTGGGACAATTTATGAACCGGACTTTTACAGGTAAAGTGGATGTGGAAAAGATTCGAGCCATACGAGATCTTTGGAAAGGCCCCCTAGTATTGAAAGGTATCGCTACAGATGAAGATATGCAAGCTGCAATAGCCTTGGGAGTGGACGGAGTAATTGTATCCAATCACGGCGGCCGGCAGCTGGATGCCAGCGAGTCGTCCATCAACTCACTGATCCATTTAGCTGCTAATCCGGAGTACAGGAGCAAGTTAAAGATCATGCTGGATGGAGGGATCCGTTCGGGAGTGGATTTAGCCCGGGCGCATGCTGTGGGGTCTGAATTTAATTTTATGGGAAGGCCATTTATGTATGGCGTTGGTGCTTTGGGCAATGCAGGCGGAGATCATACGATCAATATGTTTAAGGCGCACCTTTTTCAGGTAATGAAGCAACTGAGCATTTCCAGAATAGATGAATTCCCGCAGCGTCTTCAGAAAGTGTTAGCGTAGATGTCTTTGGATATAAAGGCGTTTGTCTATTTCGACAAGCGCCTTTTTTGGGAGCGCCATAGTAATTATCTTGCAAACAAGCCTATAACTTAGTGACAGATTTCCGGCATGAATAAATGAAGAAAAGCGATCGAAGGACGAATTTTTAAAATATTTTTATACATTTGTCTTTACGATGAGGCTAATAGTTTTCATACTGATCACCTATATTCTGGGACTTTCTTTTGTTCCGTGTAGCGATACGAGCCCAGGTATCGAGGAAAGTCTGGAAATGCAGGTAAGCCATTCACATACCCATGAAGAGGATAATGACGCCTGTTCCATTTTTTGTTACTGCAATTGCTGTAGTGGAAATATAACGGTTTTCGAATATCAGCTTCCCCGAATTGACGGCATCCCGGTCACCATCTATTTTGACAACCGCATGCCTGTCTTCAATAGCACTGTTGTTTCCAACTACTTCGGAACGATTTGGCAGCCGCCTAAAATTAATACTTAATTTATTCTTGACTATTGCAAATGGCGAAGCCTGTCGGAAAGTTTTCTTCCGATTCGCTTTTTGTTTGTGCCGTTTCGCAGTCTACTTATTACAAGAAATGAGATTTTTACGGTCTCATAATTAAGCATTAATCAGATAAATCGTGTTAGATAGTATAATTAAATTTAGTATCCGCAATAAGATCGTCATTGGTATGATGACCTTATTACTTATTATATGGGGTGCATGGAGTGCCAGCAAATTACCTATAGATGCTGTGCCTGACATCACAAACAATCAAGTACAGATTTTTACTTCTTGCCCCACTCTTGCCGGTCAGGAAGTCGAACAGCTTGTTACGTTTCCTATTGAACAACGCATCGCCACCGTTCCGAAGATAGAAGAGATCAGGAGTATCTCCCGTTTTGGACTCTCGGTTATCACCGTGGTCTTCCAGGAAGAGGTGGATGTTTATTTTGCCAGGCAACTTATTGATGTGAGGTTAAAAGAAGCAGTTGATGAAATCCCGCCCGGAATCGGAAAGCCTGAACTAGCCCCGGTGAGCACGGGACTAGGTGAGGTCTATCAGTATATCATCCATCCCAAAAAAGGGAGCGAGCATAAGTACGATGCCAAAGATCTCCGGACGATGCAGGATTGGATCGTGGCTAGGCAGTTGTACGGCACGCCGGGTATAGCGGAGGTGAATAGTTTTGGAGGTGAACTGAAGCAATATGAAGTAGCCGTTGATCCTAACCGCCTTAAAGCTATGAATATCACAATCCCTGAGATCTTTACAGCATTAGAAAAGAACAATCAGAATACGGGCGGCGCATATATTGACAAGAAGCCAAATGCCTATTTTATCCGCGGTATCGGTCTAGCAACCTCATTGGAAGATGTTCGGAATATCGCGGTTAAAAAGTCGGGTGCAGTTCCCGTATATATTAAAGATGTCGCTGAAGTCCGATTCGGACATGCCGTACGTTATGGCGCATTGACCTATAATGGCGAGGTTGATGCGGTTGGTGGAGTCGTCATGATGCTGAAAGGTGAGAATAGCAATGAGGTGGTTAAACGAGTAAAAGAAAAATTGCCAACAATTCAAAAATCGCTGCCCGAGGATATCGTCATCGAACCATATCTCGACCGAACGGATCTCGTTAACCGTGCTATTGGTACAGTCGAGAAAAATCTAATCGAAGGTGCCTTGATTGTGATATTCGTTCTGGTGCTGTTTTTGGGAAATCTTCGCGCAGGCCTCATTGTAGCATCCGCGATTCCCCTGTCATTGCTGTTTGCACTAGGACTAATGAACGTTTTTGGTGTGAGCGCCAATTTAATGAGTTTGGGCGCCATTGATTTTGGGCTTATTGTAGACGGAGCAGTGATCGTCGTGGAGGCCACCCTTCATCACCTGGGGTTACGGAAGTCGACCGAAAAACTGACACAGGCCCAAATGGACCATGAGGTGCTTGAGTCGGCGTCCAAGATCCGTACCAGTGCCGCTTTCGGCGAGATAATTATTCTGATCGTTTATATACCCATACTGACGCTCGTGGGTGTAGAAGGAAAAATGTTCCGTCCGATGGCGCAGACGGTCAGCTTCGCGATTTTGGGGGCACTGATACTCTCGCTTACCTATATTCCAATGATGTGTGCATTATTTCTGCCGAAACGACACCATGATAAGAAAACGTTGAGCGACAAACTGGTCGGGAGCCTCCAGCGGGTCTACGAACCCTTGCTCCAGCAAGCTATTCGGTTCAAGTATATAATCGTTGGTCTGACGGTTGGTCTGTTTGCGATATGCCTATTTTTTTTCAAGAATATGGGGGGCGAATTTATCCCGCAGCTTCAGGAAGGAGATTACGCCTTCCACTGCATATTACCTCAGGGAAGTTCATTGTCGCAAAGTATCGAAACTTCCATGCAGGCTTCCCGAATTATTAAAAGCTTTGATGAAGTAAAAATGGTGGTGGGAAAAACAGGCGCAGCGGAGGTTCCCACAGACCCTATGCCACCGGAGGCAACTGATCTAATGGTAGTGCTCAAACCTCAGAAAGAATGGAAGTCAGGCCGTAGCTATGATGAGCTGGGGGGCGACATCCTTGAAAAGCTGGGAGTTATACCGGGTGTCTTTTTTGAAAAGAACCAGCCAATACAGATGCGTTTTAACGAGCTCATGACTGGAATCCGGCAGGATGTGGCGGTCAAAATTTTTGGAGAGAACATCGACTCGTTGGCTTCTTATGCTGATGAGGTCGCGGCACAGATCCAAGTCGTGCGCGGAGCAACATCGCCGCAGGTCGAACGTGTATCTGGTCTGCCACAGATCAATATTGTCTATGACCGTACGCGTATCGCCAACTACGGTTTGACTATACAGGATGTCAACGACGTGGTCAGTACCGCGTTTGCGGGTAAAAGTGCGGGGCAGATCTATGAAAATGAACGTCGCTATGATCTCGTGGTACGTCTTGATTCGACGCATAGGAGCAGTATCGACGATGTGCGTAGTCTGATGATTCCAACGGATACAGGTATCCAGATCCCGCTGTCACAGGTAGCGTTAATAGACTATAAGCTTGGGCCCGCACAGATCAGCAGAGAAGCAGGAAAAAGAAGGATCGTTATCGGGTTTAACGTAGCCGGGAGGGACGTGGAAAGTGTCGTCAAAGATATTCAGCAACGGCTGTCCACTCAAGTGAGGCTGCCGGCAGGATACTACATTACATATGGCGGTCAGTTTGAGAACCTCCAGAAAGCCAGCGCCCGGTTGATGATTGCTGTCCCGGTGTCACTGTTGCTGATCTTTATGCTCTTATATTTCACTTTTCATTCTTTTAAGCAAGCGATGCTGATATTTACTGCAATTCCAATGAGTGCCATCGGAGGTGTTTTTGCACTGCTGCTTCGAGGGATGCCATTCAGTATCAGTGCCGGAATCGGTTTTATCGCCCTGTTCGGCGTAGCCGTTCTGAACGGTATTGTGTTGATCGGCACTTTCAATCAATTGAAGAAGGAGGGGATGGATGATATTCTTCAGCGGATCAAAGAAGGCACGCGGACGAGGCTGCGGCCGGTGCTGATGACAGCCACCGTGGCTTCACTGGGTTTTTTGCCCATGGCGGTGAGCACGGGAGCAGGTGCCGAAGTGCAGAAGCCATTAGCTACAGTAGTGATTGGAGGGCTTGTGTCAGCGACTTTTCTGACACTCTTTGTGCTGCCCTTGTTGTATCTAATTTTTAATTCCGCAAGACATATGAAAAAAAGAAATATAGGCAGCAGCATGGGAATCGTGTTGATTTTTATGTTGTGTGCTAACAGTTTTAATGCAATTTCCCAGGAACGGATCGACCTTCAAAACGCGATCGAGATCGCGCTCAAAAGTAACCGACAATATCAGGTCAACCAAGCAGAGATCGAAGGTGCAGGTTATACTGTCAAAACGGCAAACGAAATTCCAAAGACAGGCATTTTTGTAGAAAATGAGGATTATCGTCCCAGCGACAAAGCTGGAATTATGAAAATAGGGGTTACGCAGAGCATTGCCTGGCCCGGTCTGTATGCGGCGCGGAAAGCCTATTTCAGGCAGCAGCTAGAATACGCGAAGCTCAATACTGCTGTGCTTGACGCCAATATCAAGAAAGAGGTACGTAATGCGTATTTCCAACTCTGGTATTTGCAGGACAGGCAAAAGCTGTATGTGGAACTGGATAGCATTTATTCCGCCATGTTCAAAGCGACGGAGCTCCGCTTCAGAACTGGCGATGTTGCAGCATTGGATAAAATGGCTGCCGAGGTGCGCTTGAGAGAATTGCAAGCACAAATTATTCAAAATAAGAAGGATATGGTCGTTCAGCAACAGCAATTGATGATGTTGCTCAACCGAAATGAATGGTTGCTTCCTGTAAATCGATCTCTGGAAAAAATCAACGTGGAAAAGGATGAACAGAATAGCCTAGAGGGTATGACACATCCCGTTGTAG
This sequence comes from Sphingobacterium thalpophilum, assembly GCF_901482695.1. Lineage (NCBI taxonomy): Bacteria > Pseudomonadati > Bacteroidota > Sphingobacteriia > Sphingobacteriales > Sphingobacteriaceae > Sphingobacterium > Sphingobacterium thalpophilum. Next base: position 5,143,452 of record NZ_LR590484.1, on the reverse strand, counting down.
CCCGGCAACAGCAAAACGTAGCTATCGCTTCGGCTAACATCGCGGTTCAAAAAAATACAAATAAACCCGAGTTTTCCGGACGTTTTTTTTCGCAGCGACTTTGGGGGGCAAAAGATCCATTTACGGGGTTCTCGGTTGCCGCATCCTTTCCGGTATTTGGTCAAGGAGCCAACCGCAACAAGATAAAGGCTGCCACGGCAGAAATGGAGGCGCAGCAAAGACAACTTGAATACGACAGGCAGCTGTTTGAGACAAATAAGATAAACGCTTGGGCAGAAATCGAGAAGAATGCTGCTGTGCTGAAATTTTATGAAACTTCGGGTCTCAAACAGGCCGATGCTATTATAAAGGCCGCGAGTCTAGGTTATAGAACTGGTGAAATAAGTTTTGGGGAGATGAGCCAGTTTCTGAGTCAGGCCATCGGGATTAGACAAAATTACTTAGACGTGCTCAATCAATATAATCAATCAGCAATTCAGTACAATTACATCAACAATAAATAAAAGGTACAATGAAAGGTATAATCAGTATATTTTTTGCAATTATGGTCAGCAGTCTTTTGTTTAGCTGCGGGCCATCGCGTCCGGGGGGCGAGGGTCATACACAGGACAACGCGACTGAAGCAGGTGGAGGTGAAGGCCATGAAGAAGGGACGGAGACGGTTACAGCTCTCAACGAACAGCAGATAGAATCTGTGGGCATCACCTTTGGAAATATTGAACAAAAACAACTTGAAACGACCATTAAAGCCAACGGCCTGCTGAGTGTGCCAAATAATAACAAGGCAAATGCGACTTCCTTATATGGCGGAGTGATAAAAACGTTAAACGTTCAACTGGGTGATATTGTTCGCAAAGGGCAGGTGATCGCCACGATCATCAACCCACAATTTGTACAGCTTCAGGAAGAGTATGTTGCTTTAGAAAGTAAAATTACACTTGCGGCGCAGGAGATGGCCCGTCAAGAAGAATTAAACGCAGGGAATGCAGGTGCGAGAAAAAATTTACAGGCAGCGACAGCTGAATTCAATAGCCTGCGTGCGAGAAAGGCCTCGTTGCAGCAACAAATTCAGCTGATGGGTATTAACCCAAGCCATGTCAACTTGTCAAATCTGAAGACTTCTTTGGTGGTAACCAGTCCGATTAGTGGGACAGTAAGCAATGTGTTTGCTAAGATCGGTAGTTATGTTGATGTGTCGTCCCCTGTTATCGAGATTGTGGACAATAGTTTGTTGCATTTGGATCTTCAAGTCTTTGAAAAGGATCTCCCTTTAATCAAAGTCGGCCAGATCATCCACTTTCAGCTGACCAACAATCCGGACAAAACCTATTCAGCCAAGGTATTTACCATAGGTTCGTCGTTTGAGAACGAGAGTAAGACCATTGCTGTGCATAGCACGGTGATCGGCAGTAAAGTCGGTCTGATCGACGGGATGAACATCACGGGGATAATTGGTATTAACGAGGTGACAACACCGGCGGTACCCAATAGCGCTATCGTCGAGGCGGACGGCAAATATTATATTTTTATCGAAACCAGTAAGCCGGCCGGAGCCCATGAAGACCATGATGAACATGCCCATAGCCATGATGAAGGGGAATCAAAACATGCACATAAAAACGAAATGGAAGCAGCAAAGCATGCAGCTGCACAAGGAAAAAGTATAAACTTTGAAAAAATTGAAGTGCAGAAGGGTGTTTCTGCAATCGGATACACGGCGATTACTCCCATGCGGGAAATTCCGCAGCAAACAAGGATCGTAGTTAACGGGGGCTTTTTCATCAATGCCAAGATGAGCAATACCGGAGGGCATGAACATTAGCAGTCACAAAAGCTAAAAATGAATTTTCGTATATGCTGGACGCTATGATCCGCAGCGTCCAGCATATATGAAAACATAGTACGGTAATATTTGAGCTTCCAATGATTGCCAAAAAGCAATACAACGCAGAGTAAAGAGTGGTACTGACTATCTGACCAGTTTTTCATAGAGCGGCCATAGTGTGGCGAGGTCGTCGTCTGACTGCGCCTCAGGGTAATGCTCATCATGCAAATTCCGGATTTCTACGCCTTGGCCCTGTTCGTTTGCTACGACCGCTGCCCGAAGTTCGTCCGAACCATCATAATATATGCCGACGCCAACAAGCTGCCCATTAAGAGTAATTTCACTGACTACATATTGCCTGCTGTTTCTACCTTTAGGGTCGCTATGGCCGGTAGAAATCGTGTTTCCTTTCAAATAATGTCTTTCCATATCCTTAGAACATAGAAACGGCCAATTTGTTGTATTTATGTTTTGTTATTGCCTTTAACGAATAAGGACTTTCTTTTTTCGGGGAGATATCTCCAATAACGTTTAGGCACATGTTTTATATGTAAGCTGAGGTTTTTTCTGGCCTCGATATTAGTGCTTTCAAAATAGCTGCACCATAAATTTTCGTAATTTGCATCTTGCGGATCAACAAAAATACTTTCCGAAGATTTTTGCAGCGTTTTGGTCTCTTGCACATCCAGCGTGACTTCTGTGACGGTTTGCAGATTATAGTAGATGCCATAACGTCTTTTCTTGTCATAAATAAGCCATACCTGATCTGCATAACGCTGTCTAAAAAAATCTATGATTAGGGGAAGGACATTAAAGTCAGGTTCGATTACAGCTACGTAATGGCTGTTTGAGCTTTTCTGAAACCGAATGAATGCCTTCATCCGATGACGTTCGCGGTTTACCTTTTGTAGTGCCTGATTAAATTGGAGTACCTTCTCATCTCCAAAGTTATGAAGGATATCGCCGGCGCCCCGGAAAATAGAAATGATCAGGTCAAAGATAGTCTGGCTAACTTTCGGATTTTCGCATAGAAAGGCCCGCCAAAAATCTGCCGCTATTTTGGGAGTAAGCTGTTTAGTCAGGCCTCGATATACGCGTGCTGCTTTTTCGCTATCTGACTGTATCTCCCTTCGCGAACCAAACAATTGTTCCTGCTGGCCTCTATTGGTTATTAGTTTAACCATAAATTCTCTGTATTCGAAGGCGGTGAACGTAGCAGTAAGGAGCCCTTTGAAAGTAGCGTCGTAGATATATACCATTAGAAGAGTGTTAATTGTGAAGAAAACGTTGTTTTACCGCTGGGCCGGCCTACGATCTGTTGGCGGACCTTTTGCATGTCTGGATAGCCCAGACCGATGGCGGAGTCTGCACAGGTCATAAAGTGCCGGGCCCGATGAAAAGCAATCCCCATTTTTTTTACCTGATACTCATGCAGTCGGCCAAATTTGCGCGCCTGAATGATTTTCGATGCAGACTGCCGGCCTATTCCCGGAATACGGATAATCATTCGGTAGTCGGCAGTATTGATATCTACCGGAAATAGCTGCGGATTTCGCAGTGCCCAGCTTAGCTTAGGATCGATATCAAGTTCTAGGTCTGTATGTCCGGGATGCAAAATCTCCTGAATGTCAAAACCATAAAAACGCATCAGCCAATCCGTCTGATAAAGTCTATTTTCTCGCACTAAGGGAGGAGGTGTTCCGATTTGTGGCAGTATAGAGTGGTTGTTGGAAATCGGAACATAGCCCGAGTAGTAAACACGCTTTAGTTGGTAGTGTTTGTAAAAATTAGCAGCAACCTGCATAATTTCATAGTCGTTTTCAGGTGTAGCACCGATTACCATCTGTGTACTCTGTCCAGCGGGGACAAATGAAGGTACGCTCTTGATGAGTTTCTTTTCCTCGCGATACTGTATCAACTTGCTGTTGACAAATTCGAGCGGTTTCTTTACGGATTCATGGTCTTTTTCCGGAGCCATCAATTTCAATCCAGCCTCTGTGGGTAACTCGAGGTTGATGCTCATGCGGTCGACATATAATCCGGCCTCCTGGATAAGTTGCTCGTTGGCACCCGGAATGGTTTTGAGATGGATGTAGCCATTGTAACGTTGTTCATTACGGAGCTTTTTTACGATGCTCAGTAGCCTTTCCATTGTATAGTCGGCATTTTTGAAAATGCCTGAACTTAGAAAAAGACCTTCAATAAAGTTTCTGCGGTAAAAATTCATGGTCAACGAGACCACCTCATCCACTGTAAATGCAGCGCGCTGCACATCGTTGCTCCGCCGGCTGACACAGAAAGCGCAGTCATAGATACAATGGTTGGTCAATAGTATTTTGAGTAAGGATACACAACGTCCATCCTCTGTATAACTATGGCATATACCCGAATAAGATGCGTCACCGACACCGCCCTTGTTTTTTCGTGTCGATCCTGAAGAACTACAGCTCACATCATATTTTGCAGCATCGGCGAGGATACGCAATTTTTCTTCCAATCTATCCATGCTAAATATTTTAGTTCAAATATACTAATATTATTAGTAGTATCAAGTGTTTGGCTTTAGTAATGACGATGTTCGGTACTGATTAAAAGCGAGCTTCAAAGTTTGTTTTCATAACTACTCCTTAAATTTTGTTACTTTAGGAGTATGAAATGGTTGGTAGGCAAACAGTTTAATGTCTTGTTTTTTTTAGTATGGTTCATTATTTGTGCTGTTATATGGGGCGTAAGCGATTATCATCCAAATGATTTATTTTCAAAAATTGTTTTTTTAGGCATGCCGCTGGGTGTGTTGATCGCTACTACTTTTGTACTATGTCATTACTTTCTGCCGAAGACAATTGTGCGTAATCGAGGCTATATTTTTGTCATCATTTTGGTGAGTCTATCCTTGCTGCAGGCGGTTCTGCTATATTGTTGCGATGAGCTGCTATTTCTTCTTGGAAATAGAGGAATCATCGCGCAGATTCCGGAAGGAACACCGGATAAATTTAGCATTTCGGTAGCTAGTTTTGTGCCCGTAGCCTTATTGTTGAATCTCGGATTTGGCGGATTGAGATTTTTGTATGCCCATTCGAAGTTATCGGAGCAGCATAGCCACTTACAGAGGGATCTGATTGAAAGTCAGCTGGTCGGGCTGCAGGCTCAGATCAACCCGCATTTTACCTTCAATATACTGAATCATATCCATATATTGATGCAGACGGATAAGGAAAGGGCGTCTATGTTATTGTTAAGATATGCTGATGTGTTGCGTTATCAACTTTACGAAGGCAATAAAGAGCGGATCGATCTCCATGTAGAAATCGCTTTTCTAAAAGACTATGTTGCTATAGAGTGCATTCGCTGGGATAATAGGCTTACGGTAGATTGTTTTTGGCAAATTGTGAACCCGCAGGGGGACATTGCGCCCCATCTCTTTTTTATTTTGTTGGAAAATAGCTTTAAACATGTTTTCAAGCCATCTACAGAGCTGGGAAAAGTAGAGGTAAGGTTGTGGCAGGAAGCCGAGGATATATATTTTTATACAAAAAATTCCCGATCCGAAAAAAATAGAGCCGACAGACATGAACTACAGTCCGGACTTGGCCTGATTAATCTTCGAAAACGACTGAATTTAATCTACCCAGATCGATTTTTGCTTGAAATAAAGGAGACAGAGACTGATTATAGCGCATTGCTCGTAATTTATAGATAACCAAAATACACAAATTGATGAATAAAAAACCACTATCTTGTCTGATTGTCGATGATGAGCCCCTGGCGGCTCAAGGAATGAAATATTATTTGGGCAAAATAGCTGATGTTAGCGTTGTGGATATGTGTTTTTCAGCGTTTGAAGCTAGTGAAAAATTGAAACAGCATCAGATTGATCTTGTTTTTCTGGATATCAACATGCCTGATATCAGCGGACTGGAATGGTTAGAAAGTATACTGTCGCCACCTTTGGTGATATTGACGACTGCGTATTCGGAATATGCCTTAGAAGGGTATCGTCTTAATGTGGTTGACTATCTATTGAAACCAATTGGTTTACCACGGCTCTTGGCGGCGATAGAAAAGGCGCATTCACGCAAAAAAACAAGCCCTGTTGAGAGGGAACGACGAGTAACTGACCTATACGTCCGGCATAATGATGCATTGGTGAAAGTTAATTTGGACGATATTTTGTTCATAGAAGCAATGCAGAACTACATCAAAATATATACAGATAGCACAATATATATCGCTCATCAGACCATGGTCTCGATGAGCGAAAAGCTAAATGGGCAACAATTCTATAGAATCCACAAGTCGTATTTAATCAATATTGCGTATATCAGTAGCATTAAAGGAAACAGAATTTTTATATCAGGACATGAACTGCCCCTATCCAAACATCGCCGGGAGGATTTCCTGAAGCGAATCGTATCACTCTAGTATTTCTACCACTTAAAAACTAAAAGTGGCTTTTAGCATAGGGTGATCGCCAGACAGATCCGGTTTTATTATTTTTTTTATTTTTGGTGTCATCAGATAAGCCAGTTCAGTTGAAAGGATTCCGATTCCGGCTCCGGCCAAAACATCGCTTAGCCAATGTTTGTTATTTAAGATGCGCAATAAACCTGTGGTTCCTGCTACGACATAACCCGACGAAGCGATCCAGATATTCTGATGCCTATATTCTTTGAAAAGAATATGTGCGCCCATAAAAGCCGTCGCTGTATGTCCCGACGGAAACGACTTCCGGTTGGAGCGATCAGGCCTCCATATCGCTGTACTATTTTTTAGGATGTGTGTGGTGGAAGCAGTTAGTGCAGCCGCAGTAAATAGAACTGTCAGACGATGCGGTATCGTGTGCTTTGCTTTTAGGCCTGTGAGGTCAAGTGCAAACACAGCCAATGCTGGAGTATATTGGATCAAGTCATCCATATATGTCCGTCGCGGATAGAATCTGTTTGCTATTTCTTTTGTTGTTATGTCGATCTGTCTTAGTGGGTGGATGACTAGAGCGGAAAGTCCGTATCCAAGCATGCCTGTGGAGACAATGGCCGCGAGAGGTTTCTGCCTATTGTCACAGGTGCTGGTAGAGTCTTGAGGGTTAGCATGAAGTGGTATGCGGAACAGTAAGATAAGTATTGCCAGAATCAGATAGTTGTTTGTTTTTGCCATGATATTTTTTTGTGGCAAAGATGCCCCTAACGTCTATCAGTGCAAAAGTTGTTTGATCAAAGACCGGCTTTCGGTGATCAGTGGGAGTATCTGGTCCGTCAGCGGAATAATAAGATCGAAAACTGAAAACACAGACTCCATGCTATCGTAAGGTAACATGGAGTCTGGATACGAATATATTAAAAACGGCTAAAGATTTCTTTTCTTGGCAGTTGGCAGGTAACGATTGTTGTTTTCGTCCGAGTCTTTGTAATATGTACGTGCTGCTTCAAGTTTTTGGTGCATCTCTTTGCGTACCTTGCTATAGGCTGGATCATTATAGACGTTTATCATCTCCTGTGGGTCGTTCTCAAGGTCATACAATTCCCATTCGTCCACATCGTAATAGAAGTGCATCAATTTATAGCGTTCTGTCCTGATTCCGTAATGTCGCTTTACCATGTGGATGGAAGGATACTCGTAGTAGGTGTAATATACCGCTTCCCGCCATTTTTGTTCCTTCCCGTTTAATAAGTTCCTGAATGACTTGCCTTGCATGTCCTTCGGAATTTCGACGCCTGCGTAGTCCAATAGCGTCGGAGCAAAGTCCAGATTCTGGACGAGGGCATTTGATGACTGTCCTGCTTTTATTTCTCCCGGATAGCGGATTAGGAGGGGAGTTCGCAAGGATTCTTCGTACATAAATCGCTTGTCAAACCAACCGTGTTCGCCAAGGTAGAAGCCTTGGTCGGATGTATAAATCACTATGGTGTTATCGTCCAGGTTATTAGCTTTCAGGAAATCAAGTAATCTTCCTACACCTTCATCTACAGCAGCGACCGTTCCCAGATAATCTTGCATATATCGCTGATAACGCCAACGCATGAGATCTGTCGAGGACATGCCAGCGTATCGGCTTTTAAAATCTGCCATGATCGGATCATAGACCTTGTCCCAGGCGGCCCGCTCAGCACTTGTCATGCGACCTAGATTTCCATTGAAGGCAGCTTTATCCCAGCTGAGATATTCTTTAATGCCGAGCTCGTCCATCATTGCCGGTGGAACCTTGCTGTCTCCGGCCCAGTTCATGTGTTTTAGAATGTTCATTTCAGCAGTTTTTGCTGCTGTGCCTCTTCCTTCGTAATTGTCGAATAGATTTTGAGGCTCTTTATAGGTCCGGGATGTATATTCTTTTAAGTGCCGGAGTGCAGGAAGCCATTCTCGATGGGGTGCCTTTTGATGATATAGTACACAGAACGGTCTGCTCGTATCGCGTTTGGCTATCCAGTCCAATGTCATATCCGTGGTCAGGTCAGTCACATAGCCTTGGATCTGTTTTTTGACACCATTGACGATAAAATTCGGATTGTAGTATTCGCCCTGATCAATCAAAACTGCAGAATGATCGAAGCCCTGTGGCAGACCGTCCATATGGATTTTGCCAATTAATGCGGTTTGATAGCCGTTTTTTTGAAGGATTTTGGCAAAGTTATCTTGATTCCAGTCAAATTTTGCTTCATTGTCTATTTTGCCGTTGATGTAGCTATGCTTGCCTGTCAATAACACAGCACGACTAGGCGCACATAAAGAGTTGGTCACAGAGGCTCGTGTAAATATGACTCCTTCTTTGGCAAGACGATCAATATGCGGTGTATGGTTCAATCCAAATCCGTAAGCACTAACCGCTTGATACCCATGGTCGTCGCTCATGATATAGACAATATTGGGACGTTTAGTTTTGCCTGTTTTTTGGGCATTTGTAATCGCTGGCATCAATCCGACTAACGCCAGTAAGGTAATCTTCAATATTTTCATCATAACGTAGTTTCGTTCTGTTATGCGTCCTAATTGTTTGAGACCTATATAGCCGTTGTCGACTGTTAGGATATTCAATAGGACGTTTTAAATCATTTCTGCTTACCCCCCAATTTGCTGCTTCGCCTTCCGCTGAAACGCTGAATAGACGATGATTACGCTCAGTGTCATTAAGACAAAAGCAAGGAAGAACGGTGCTCCCGAAAATTTGAAAGGCGCCTTGTCATGGGTAAAATAATAAAAAAGGTTCGTCATCATCGGCGGGCCGATGATGGATGTCGCGCTCATTAGACTGGTTAATGCCCCCTGAAGCTCACCCTGTTCGTTCGATGGTACATTTTTAGTGATGACAGATTGGAGCGCAGGACCACAGATGCCTCCCAGACAGTAAGGGATGAGAAATACAAACATCATCCAACCTTGGTTAGCAAAAGCAAATAAGAGGAGTCCGAGCGCATAGAAGGTCAAACCATAATAGATACTCTTCTGTTCCCCCAGCTTGGGTGTTGTCCATCGAATCAGCACCCCTTGAACCAATCCAATCAGAAGACCGATTACGCCCAAAGAGATTCCGACCATCCGCTCGCTCCAATTGAACTCATACATGGTAAAGAAGTTCCAATTACTCTGCACCGCATGACCAGCAATATAAATCAGAATCAACGCAATGATCAAACCCGATATTTCAGGATGCTTTCCGAGGAATTTGAATGATCCGACTGGGTTTGCTCGTCTCCAGTCGAATGTTCGTCTTTTGCTCTTATCCAAACTTTCGGGTAAGATGAAATAACCATAAAGAAAGTTCAGCAAACACAATCCCGCAGCGGCATAAAAAGGCACTCGTGCGCCGTAATGTCCCAATAGACCGCCAATTACTGGTCCTATGATGAAGCCGAGTCCGAAAGCTGCTCCAATGAGCCCAAAGTTTTTGGCGCGGTCTTCGTCGGTTGAGATATCGGCTATGTAGGCACTTGCTGTAGTAAAACTCGCGCCTGTCAGTCCAGCGATAACGCGTCCCAAAAACAACCAGCCGATTGAAGGAGCCAATGCAAGAAAAATATAGTCCACGGCAAAACCGAAGAGCGAAATCAGGATAATAGGCCGACGTCCATACTTATCACTCAAATTACCTACAACGGGTGAAAATATAAACTGGGTGAACGCATAAGCAAAACCGAGCCAGCCGCCATATTTAGCAGCTTCACTGACATCACTATGGATCAATTCCTCGATGAGTTTGGGGACCACGGGAATAATAATGCCCCATCCAGTAATATCAATGAGCAAGGTGATAAATATAAAGCCAATAGCCGCTTTCTTTTTTGAATTTTCCATCATGCCCTAAAAATAAGACAAATCCCGAAAAAATCCGCCGAAAATTTACAAGCTTAATTTTCGGTCGATACGCTCGTATGTCTGCACCTTCAGATGGATGTGCATGTAGGATTGTGTATAATAGGAAAATTGCAGGAGTTTGCAATAAAACAAAGTTTGCTGGCTTCGGCATGTAAAGCAAGTGCCAACTGAATTTTGTTGGGATCGGTTACACAAACATGAGGATTTAAGGTGACTTTTATAAAACGGCCACTCCCGTCCGTATGGGTTTCCAGGGTAGCTTCAGCCTCATCGGTATAGGATACCAGTTCAATATGGTGTTTCGAACAAACATAATGATACGACATCATATGGCAGGAAACGAGACTACTAAGCAAAAGATCTTCCGGATTGTAAAGTGCAGGGTCACCTTTAAAGGCTTTGGCAGCAGAAACGTGTAAATCTACTTTGTCCTGAATCGATATTCTGTGGTTTTTGCTATAAATGCCTGAGGAGGAGGATAGTGGCGGGCTGTCCTTGGACCAGTCGAGACGGGCTCTGAAAACATGTTTAAATATCATTTGTTAATTAAAATCAATTGTGATGTTATTTATTGACTGTCCCGTTAAGTTAGTCTTGGACGTTCTCTGTTTCGTACAAAACTGATATAATCCGTGTTGATCGGTTCTATTCCATTATTTCTCATTTCTGTTGCAATCTGCGCGCGGTGATAGGTGCCGTGGTTTAAAACATGCAGCAACAGGTCTCCGTACAGATTCTGGAAATGCTCATGTTTGGTATTCTGGTAGCTAACGACCTCTGAAGCACGAGTATTATATTCTTTGATTTTAATGCCCAAACCCGTTGAAGCCAATTGATGATAATGTTCACATTTCACCAGGCTGTGCTCATCCCAGACACCCACAGGTGAAGGCTGTGAATTAAGCCGGTAAAGCCAGATCAGCTGAGCGTTCATGATATGGCTCAGCAGACGTAAACAGTTAGCCGGAAGCCGTTCAGCCTCTTTCTTCATTTTAGCGATGAGCAAGCCGTTTGCCCAGTCGTTATATAACCAGAGTTGCACAAGTGGATCGGACATGGATCTGACGGTTTAAAATGTCAAAAAGCATATATAATTGTTATTGATCTAGATTGCTAAATTTAGGAAATTGTTCTTAGAGCGTATACATAAATTGAATTATTTTTGTCTATTCCAATAAACTCTTTAATTGTTGGCCGTCATTTGTTCTAAATGCCGTAGGAAAGAGAAAGACAGCAGGCTGGACCTTAAGCAGCACGTATCAAGTTATGACTATCAAGCAGTACCTGCCAGAACGCCCACTGACTTTGCAAATAAAAATATGTCGGAAAAAATTGTGCCAATTGCGACTGATTTTCTATCTTGCGCCATCAAATTTTGGATCACTTTGGCTATAAAAAATCTGTGTGCAACGTATTTAGAAACAGATCGACTCTGATAAATATATACGATCAAAAAAATACGAAATTTATAGGTGTATATTTAACATGAAGATAGGCTGGTTAACTTTCTTTTGATTTTATTTTCGATTTACTGAATGGATATTTTTTTTGAGCTTCTAAATAACCTCTCCAATCCGGACTGGATTGTTTCTCACGGGGGGCTTTATCTTTTATTGTTTATTATCTTTGCCGAAACAGGTATATTGATTGGTTTTTTTCTTCCCGGGGATCCAATACTATTTATTGCCGGTATGATTGTTTCGAATATGACATTGGAGCCGGAGCAACAGGTGCCCACCTTGTTATACTGGATCTTTTTGGTTTCCCTCGCTGCGATTCTTGGTAATTTTGTTGGTTATTGGTGTGGAAAGATTTTCGGAAGAAGAATCATGAGAATGGAAGATGGCTGGTTTTTTAAAAAAAGTTATATTCTGAAGGCCCAGGAATTTTATGAAAAACGAGGCGGTGGCGCCATTGTCCTTGCCCGGTTTCTACCCGTTGTTCGTACGTTTGCACCTATAGTCGCAGGTATAGTGGATATGGAATTCAGGAAATTTGTTTTATATAATATACTTGGCGCTATTATCTGGGCGGGAAGCCTGGTGACCTTGGGTTATTTGTTGGGGGAGAATCCATGGGTGCAGGAGAACTTGGAACTGGTCATTCTTGCCATTGTTCTCATAGCAACGGCGCCCGTGATTGTGAAAGCCTTTACGGGAAAAAATAAAACGAAAATCGCGCATTAACAAGTAGCAGGTTTATTGGCCATTCTTTTACAATATATACGCATTGGGAGTGGCATCATAGCGATCTAACAACTTACTTGTTAGATCGCGTGGCTCTTACTTTTACTATATCTTTATTCTTCACCAAGGAACGGTACTCATCCGTTTCCACACCATAGAGTGCTAACTTTCCTTCGTTATTACAATGGATTCCGAAACCGTATTTTTTAGTCAGTGGAGAAGTACGCAGGCAGGGCTGTCCTTTAGAAAAAAATAGTGTCCGGGCTTCTGCGTAGCGTTCGGCCGGTAGCGCATTACGATCTGCATAAAGTTGAAATAGAAGGTCGTCAGAGGTTAGGCTATAAGGAGACTTTGTGAGGATTTCATATTGAAGGCATGCAATTGTTTTCTTTTCTTTAGCTGGAGGAATTGTTCCTCTGGTTGCTGCGCAGTCGTCAGCTACTTCTATAAATGTATTATAGTAATTAGTTGAGTAAACTTTCATATTTGCTCAGTTTATTGAAATTGAGATTAATGCCATTATTTTATTGAAGTTACTAAAAATTCTTACAATATAGGATGTTGAGAGTCTATGAACAGTCGGCTTTTATAAAGGGTATTTTGTGTTTTAAATATTTTTTTTCAACGAAAAAGAAACCTTTTGCTTTATTTTTTTTAGATTTACAGCATTATTACAATACACCCTACAGTATACCTATCATAAATGGCTGCAAATCAACAGATTAGTAGCCATTTTGTTTTTTTTGACCTTGTGGCTTAGATTTAAATTTTGTTGCTAAGTTAAAGTATATAGCAAAGGTCGTAACAAAAAGTTATTTTGACATGTCATTTGTCCGTGGTTATAATAATAAATCATAATATTCCTTCGGTAGGGAAAATTAATTTCTTAAACAGTGCGGTGTTTGTTTGAATTTTCTTGGTTTAAGGAAAATGTGTCTGCAGCTGCTGGGCTGATAAAGTATGGTTATTGTTTTGGTAACAAAAAAAGCGCGCTACTAAACTAAAGAATGCAATTTTATGGAGATTAGTAAGTTAGCTTACCGATGCTCATTACGGTCATATTTTTGATATTTTTTTAATTTTAACATTGGAGGGAAAATTTAATTGTATATCTTTGTGTGTCATTAGACGTTTACTTGTTTGGTTTGAAATGCGCAACCCGAATGAGGTGGATACTTGGTCGTTAGTTAAGTAGCCGGATGTTATTATGATAAGTATACTGGTAGATAGGTGTATAAATTAACAGGGATGGCTGTAGGGGCCATCCACTGTTTTTTTTTGTTGGATGCTATTTCAAAAATGTTGTTGTAATTGATGAAAAGGATCTAATCACTTGTCCGGCTTTCGTCTTAGTCTTGTAAATATCTTGTAAAAATTTTCCCGTAGGAGAGCAATTACGCTTATAAATTGTGTGTTTTTGAGTTATATTTAGGGTATTGTTATTAATACCTAAAAAACTAATCTATGAACATGATATCGCACATTGATTTCGCTAAAGCAAGTTTCAAGGAATTTGAGAATATTGCTGATCTGGATATGATGGATACCGCCAGATACTTCGATGAGTACATTGGCTACATGAAGGAAAATGAGCATCTTAATTTTCGGTTTGTTACGCAAGGTTGCGGACCGACGACCATTGTTAGTTCTCCATTTCTCTCTAAACCCACAGAGTGCATCAGTATGGTCTCGAACGATTATCTCAATTTTTCGCAACACCCGAAAGTAAAGGCTGCAGCTATAGCGGGGATTGAGCAGTATGGCACCGGAGCGGGGGCATCACCATTAATTGGAGGACATCATGCGTATCACGTTGCACTGGAACAAAAGCTCTGCAAGTTTTTCAATCGCCCCGAAGGTTCAAGTCTCGTTTTTACGACCGGTTATACAGCGAATAGCTCTAGTCTCCTAAGTTTATTGAAGCAGGAGGACTGCGCTATTGTGGACATGGAAGTACATGCTAGTGTATATGAGGGGCTTCTGAACACGAATGTTAAGCGGTTTCCCCATAATAGTATGATCCATTTGGAGCGTGCTCTAGCAGAGGCTAGTAATAAATTTAGAACGCGGCTAGTGATTATCGATGGTGTATACTCCCAAAATGGCGATATCGCACGTATGGATGAAATACATGAATTGACCCGCAAGTATGGCGCCTATCTAATGGTCGATGATGCTCATGGAATAGGTGTCGTGGGTGAAAACGGGCGTGGGGCCATTGAACTCTATAATCTGCTGGATAAAGTGGATATCATTGCGGGCACCCTGAGCAAGGCCTTTGGTCATATCGGCGGCTTTATCATTTCTACACCTGAAATCATTAATTATCTACGTTATCAGTCTCGACAGCAAGTGTTTTCCTCGACTTCTACGCCAGCCAGTTTTGGTCTCCTGAAAGCGATAGATCTGATTGATGAGGAACCTCATTGGCGAAAACAGCTTGCTGACAATGTGGCGTATTTTAAATCAGGGCTTTTGTCGTTGGGAGCAGATATCGGAACCTCAGATTCGCCGATAATACCTATTAAAATAGGAGATCCAATCCGCACTGCACAAGTGTCGCGGATGCTGCTGCAGAGCGGGGTATATGCAAATTGTATTGTCTATCCGGGAGTTGCAAAAAAAGATGCCCGTATACGGACAAGCCTGATGGCTACACATACAAGGGAACATTTGGATAAAGTTTTGAATGTGCTTGAGGATATAAGTAAGAAAGTGAGCTTGAAGAAGTCTCGCTAAACATATGATATAATCTTTATTATTTTATTATATTGGTCTGATTCCTTCGTCTTAGGAATCAGATCAGTCTATAAGCAATAAACACATGCGTAAAACTTATAAAGGAGAGAAGAACGACAAAGAACGCACCATGAACAAATTGATTTTGTCTGTCGGTGAAGTTCTGAAAGAAAAAGGATATACGGGTCTGACCATTGCCAATATTTCCAAGGTTGCCGGTGTTGACAGGAAGCTCATTTCACTTTATTTTGGGTCGGTTGATAACCTTGTCGAAACCTATATCCGAAGCAAAGATTATTGGGTGGCGGCGACTTTGGGTGCTGTGGAGTATTTTGGTTCGGCACCTACAGTTGGATCTAAAGGATTTCTCGAATCTTTGTTGTTGAATCAAATGGACAGCTTTTTAGAAAATCAGGAAATGCAAAAGGCCGTACTATGGCAGATCAGTGAAAAATCGGAAATTATGTCTCAGATCACAAGGGAACGTGAAAAGATGAGCGCATTATTTTTTGCTTTTGCTGACCGGGAATTAGAAGGTCGGGACGTTGACCTAAGGGCGATAAGCAGTATTTTGACAGCCGGAATTTACTATTTAGTGCTGCATTCGATTAATACAGACAGCACGTTCTGTGAAATTGAGCTCAATGCAGAGGGGCTCGACAGAATCCGTAAAGCAGTGAAAACCATTTTGTCATGGGCGTATGCAGAAAAATCGACGCAGGAATAAGTATACTTAGCTATGTCAGGGAGGGAGTAGTTTAGAGATTGGAGTGAATCCTGAAGGGCGATCGCTTATTGATGGAGCTTGGCCGGTGCGGGTTACAGGTCTCGATGCGCAACAGGTTGACATCGCCATGCTAGTTACTCCAGAAGGTTATAGCCGGATTGAACTTTCTGAATTTTTGCTTAATATTCATCATTTTACATCCGCATTGTCTGGTATTTTATGCCTATGATATGTGCCAAATTGTCAATTTCTTTTGCAGGCACTGGATATTAGCCACTGCATTGTCATATCAGAATCACTATATTGCCTGCGGTATCTTTTTAAGAAACCACTAATGTCTTTTGGCATCTCATTGGCCCGTGTTATCATAACGATTGTAGCATGGTAAAGAAATTATTTTTGATTCTGTTGGTGTTTATGCTTGGAGATATTTATTTTTTTCAGGCAGTGAGTACGGTTTTTCGTTCCCAAGTGATACATTCAATTTATTGGTGGGTGGATTTATTACTGGTTGGAGGCGTTTTTATAGTCATTTTTCTACGGCGTTCCGGCCATGATGTACAACATATGGCAGGTGTACTCATCAGTTCTTTTTTAACAGTATTTATCCCCAAGCTACTAGCGCTGCCGGTCCTACTGGCAGAGGATGCCGTGCGGGTTCTAAGAGGCTTTCCAATAAGAAATACCTATATCAGCGAGATGGCATTATTGTGGGCCATGCTGATATTAATACTTATTGTATTTGGTCTAACTAAAGGACGTCATTTCTATCGTGTTCGGCAGCAAATTTTATATTTCCCAGATCTACCGGAGGATTTTGATGGATTTAGAATAACTCAGCTTTCCGATATCCATTCTGGCAGTTTATCCAATGTGAAAGCCGTAAAGCGAGGAATTGATCTAGTAAATGCACAGCGAAGTGATCTCGTTTTGTTTACTGGCGACCTGGTAAACAACAAAGCGTCGGAAATGGAACCTTGGATATCGGATTTTGGGGTACTGCAAGCGCCGTTTGGCAAATTCTCTGTACTGGGTAACCATGATTATGGAGATTACGTCAGATGGGAGAATGCTGATAGTAAGGCCTTGAATCTCCTTCGATTAAAAGACATCCATCATGAGATGGGCTTTCGTTTGCTTACGAATGAGTCCATTACCATCCAGAAAGGCTCAGATAGTATTTCACTAATCGGAGTTGAAAATTGGGGTAAGGGAGGCTTCCATCAATACGGAGATCTCGACAAGGCGACCGCCAGACTCCCGAAAGATTCCTTTAAGATCTTGATGTCGCACGATCCTTCGCATTGGGAGCAGGTGACCTTAAATCACCACACTCATGTACATCTTACATTTGCTGGTCACACACACGGCATGCAATTCGGAATAGAATTATTTGGATTCAAATGGAGCCCTATCCAATATTTCTATGAACAGTGGGCCGGCTTATATCATAAGGACGGTAAATATCTCTATGTTAATCGAGGGTTCGGCTATCATGGATTAAAGGGAAGAATCGGCATATGGCCGGAAATCACAGTCATCACGCTTAAGAGGTCGGATCAACAACTGTAGACAGCATTCTTTTTCTCACTGCATAGTACATGTGCAAAAAGCAGGAGCTTAAATGATATCAAAAATCAGAATTATCCTGAACAAGTTGTCATCAACACAATAGCACATACCACTAGTAGTATAATTACGGTTGTTGTATATGGTGTCCTTCTCATAATGTTGTATTTTATTTCTTAATAGTTTACATGTATTTAAAGTACAAAAGTCATGCCTTGTGGCAAAAAATTTAGAGAGGTGTATAAAATTGTAGCGTGAAATCTACAGCCCAATGCTTGTCTGATAATACCTGCATAGCT
This sequence comes from Sphingobacterium thalpophilum, assembly GCF_901482695.1. Classification (NCBI taxonomy): domain Bacteria; kingdom Pseudomonadati; phylum Bacteroidota; class Sphingobacteriia; order Sphingobacteriales; family Sphingobacteriaceae; genus Sphingobacterium; species Sphingobacterium thalpophilum. Next base: position 5,125,803 of record NZ_LR590484.1, on the reverse strand, counting down.
ATCATTTTGGTGCACTTTTTGTGTATAGCCTCGAGTAAATAGTAATTATATCAATATGAAATTTCCTTATTTAGGTGTAGGTCTATCAGTGGTTTTGGCCGTAGCAATGAGCAATGATATCGCCTTTGCAGGTCAGTTTTCAAATGTTTCTTATCAGCACGGGCAGGTAGCTTCTGATTCATTAAAGGTTGAAAATTTAGCGACAGCGCTTAAGAAGCTGAAACCTATAGTCCCCGAGGCTTTCAAAGCTAAGTTAAAAAAAGAAATCAATGGGTTTAAGCTAACCGAAGCTGAAGCGTTTGAAGATGCGGAGACAGGTTCATTTGCCAATGCGAATTATGTAAAGGGATCGCAAAATATTTATCTGATGATTACAGACGGCGCCGGACCAGGTTCAGAACAGGTAAAGGGCAACCTATTGAATTATCTGGCGCTTAAGGAGTTTGAGGAACCTGAAAACAAGTCCAAGATTAAGAACTATAAAGGCTGGCCCGTGTTATTTGACTGGAGCATGTTTGAAAACGATGGGCTCACAACTATTCAATATGTGGAGGGCGATCGTTACGCCGTAATATCATCGGCAAACAATGTTCCCATAGAAGAACTAGAGCAATTCTTGAACGGTTTTAGCTTATAAAGATCGAAAATGGAGGGCTGCCACAACGTTGTTGGCTAGCTTTCCATTTGTTGCTGCTAGGCTATAATAGAAAAATTTCCGATTAGATCAAAAGATGTGATATGGTAATCATCTCCAAAAAATAAGCCATTGATGTAATGTTGAATTGGATAGAAGAGGTCAATAGGAACATCATTATAGAACGTCTTAAAGTCATTCGGTACAGAATATAGGTGGCTATATTGTCCTTTTCCCAGGCTGATTCCCCCGATTCTTCGTAAGTAACCCGTAATCTTGTGGCGCACGGAATCCCCATATTTATCAGCTGTTTCCAGGAAATAATCTTCCACATAAAAGTTCCGGATATCCTGTAGCTTAATAGCGGTACCGCGTTGGGGCTTAATACGCCGGGAGTAGGATACATCAGCCAATATACAGATGACCTTTTTAACATTGGAAACATCAATAAAATAACCGGCATCAACTTTCAAATGTCTACTATCTTTATAGACACCAAGAATCATTTCGTTTATCTCCCGGTCGGAGTAATCCATGATATTCGAGGATCTCCCAAACTTTTCATATTCAAGGCCGCTATCGCTGGAATTTTTTCGTATCCTATTTAGCTCATACCGTTGAAAAGTTTTGATTTTTTCCATATATTATCTTCTTCTTGCCTTTGGAGGATTAAAGATAAACCTAAAACTTTGTTTTCAATCGCCCTCTTGCCAGATAAATGTAATTTGAATCGAATCTAATTTAACGGAGAAGCTAATTGCTTGTTTTGAAGCTTATTGGCAGTTACAGAGGATAGTAGTCCTAAGATAGGTGAGACATGTTGTCGTTCTGCAAAAGGGCAGATCGTCTATTATTCCCAATAGCTATCTTATTATTTGCTCTTCAATCCCGTCGTTATCTTGACAAGGAGAAGGTTGAACATTTTTAACTCGTCTTTGGTTAAGAAACCCGACACTTTTTTTGTGACGCCTTCTCTAAAATCTTCAGAATTGTTAATAATAAATTTGCCTGTTTCACTGACAATTAAATGAAAAGACCTGCGGTCGGTATCTGATTGTTGCTGTTTAATTAAACCTTTTTCTACAAGAAATTTAAGTTGTTTGGAAATCGCCGCCTGACTGACATTAAAGGCAGTAGCAAGCTGCTTTCCTGTCGCCGGCTGATTTCTATAAATGTACTCAATGATATTATAGTGCGTAGCTGTAACACCGTTGATGTTCCCTTTGTTCATATTAGCCAATATGTAACACTGGAGGTCAGTGAATGCCCGATAGAAATCTTTTTCAATTTTATTCATAAAACCATTAAACACTTAACTTTGTTAAGTATTATATTTAACTATGTTAATCATTTGTAAAGTTAGCTAAAATGGATTATATAACAATAGTCAATGCCCGGCAAAATAATCTGAAGAATATTTCTTTAAAAATTCCGAAGAAGAAGATTACTGTTTTTACAGGTGTATCCGGTTCTGGGAAGTCTTCTCTAGTATTCGAAACTATTGGCGCCGAAGCGCAGCGACAGTTTAACGAGACACAGCCCAGTTTTATCCGGACTCGCCTGCAACATGTGGGGATTGCTGATGTGGATAAGATAGACAACTTAAATGTTCCAGTTATCATTAACCAAAAAAGGTTGGGCGGCGGTGCGCGGTCTACGGTAGGTACAGCGACCGATATCTATAGTTCCCTGCGGCTTCTTTTCGCCCGGATAGGCAAACCCTTTGTTGGTTATTCGAATGTGTTTTCTTTTAACAATCCATTGGGTATGTGTTCATTATGTGAAGGGCTCGGTTTTGTCCAGACTGTTAATATCGACACCCTTCTGGACAAAGGACGGTCTTTAAACGAAGGTGCCATTACATTTCCAACGTTCCAACCCGGCGGCTGGCGTCTCACGCGTTATACGCTTTCGGGCTATTTTGACAATGATAAGAAGTTAAGAGATTATAGTGATGCCGAGTGGGAGCTGCTTTTAAATGCGCAAGAACACAAACCGAAGCATCCCCACAAAGAGTGGGGCAAGACGGTCAAATACGAAGGGCTAATTCCCCGGATCGAAAAAGCCTTTCTAAAGAAAGATTCCAAAGAGAATATTGTTCGTAAGGATGCTCTTAAAAACATCGTCATCAAAAAAGCCTGCCCTGCCTGCGCTGGGAAGCGCTTGAATGAGGAAGTGCTTTCGTGCAAGATAAATGGAAAAAATATTGCAGACTGTGCTGCTCTGTCAATCGATGAACTGCTGAAGTTCGTTCAGGAAATTGATGCTATTTCATATCATACACTGCTCGAAGAATTAAAAAGGAAACTGCAGCATATTGTCGATATTGGTCTACAGTACCTGAGCTTGGACCGGCGGACAGATACGCTCTCAGGAGGTGAATCGCAACGGATTAAGATGGTTAGAAACCTGGGAAGCAGTCTTACGGAGATGCTTTATATTTTTGATGAACCAAGTATCGGTCTACATCCCCGGGATATACAGAATATCGTGTCTATCATCAGGCAGATTCGAGATAAAGGTAATACTGTGCTCATTGTTGAGCATGATCCCGATTTAATTAAGATCGCAGACTGGATCATTGATATGGGCCCTGGGTCTGGAAAACATGGTGGAAGTATCATTTATCAAGGAAAATTCTCAGAACTTAAGGGGGCAGAAGGGAAAACAGCGACCTATTTTAGTAAACGTGCTGTGATCAATTCTTTACCGAGAAAAGGTGATGGCTACCTGACTATTTCGCATGCAAGGTTACATAATCTTAAAGATATCCGCGTACATATTCCCCAAAAAGTAATGACCGTGGTCACAGGTGTCGCCGGCTCGGGAAAAAGCACTTTGATCAACAAGTTGCTGCCGGTATTCTATCCACAGACCAAGGTTATCGATCAGTCATCTATCGTTGCTGGGCCGCGGTCAAATTTGTTGACTTACCTCAATTTATCCGATCTCTTGCGAAAGCTTTTTGCACGAACAAATAAGGTATCCGAAAAATTGTTTAGCCGCAATAGCGAGGGTGCCTGCCCACAGTGCAAAGGGGCAGGAATTGAGAGGATTGATCTGGCTTTTATGGACGATATTGAGCAACCCTGTGAAGTCTGTGGTGGTTCAGGATTCTCGCCGAGCGTACTTGGCTATGTTTACAACAGCAAAAATATAGTCGACGTAATGAATATGACCGTCAGTGAAGCGCAGGATTTTTTTCCGACAGAGCCCTTCGCTTCTGCCTTTGGCCGACTATGTAACCTTGGTCTCGAATACCTTAGCTTAGGTCAGCGACTGGACAGTTTCTCGGGTGGAGAAAGGCAGCGCCTTAAGTTGGTCCGTGAAATCGACCGACATGACGGGATCATCGTCCTCGACGAACCGAGTGCGGGATTACACCCAGCTGATGTACAAAGACTTATGGTGTATATCGATATGTTGGTGAGCAACAAAAATACACTCATTGTAGTCGAGCACAACCTGGATATTATCGCCAATGCTGATTGGATTATAGATCTGGGGCCCGGTGCGGGTCAATATGGCGGAAAGCTCTTATATCAAGGCACCGTGATAGACCTGCTAAAATCCGGTTTCTCCATTACCGGTCAGTATTTACGGCAGCATTTGGATCAGGGCTGATGCCTTTAGTCGTGAACAATGCATCCGCATGCCATTCCTGTTGTATACTCCCATAATCTTACAAATCAATTCCTTAATTGTGTAAGGATGGAATGCTCATTTTTGGCCAACTTTGTATAGTAAATAAAATACTACGGATATGGCTACAAATATTTATAAAGACACTGTCTATATACCATTAGAGGATGTAGAAAGCGAACATTGCGCATTAATTGTCGAAAAGGGACTTGCTCATGTGCAGGGTGTGGAAAGCCAGAAAGTTGAGCTCAACAACCGGCGTGCAGCAATTACTGTCAACGACAGCGAAGCTGTGGCTAAGGCTGTAAGAGCGGTGAAGGATCTTGGTTATGGTGTTCCCACCGTGACGAAAACTTTTCCCGTACTCGGGATGACCTGCGCCTCCTGCGCAAGCAGTGCTGAAAGTATGGTTAAGTACGAACCCGGCGTGCTGAATGCTGCGGTCAATTTTGCCACAGGTAACCTAACGGTAGAATATTTGCCGACTATCACAGACAGTATCAAGATTCAGAAAGCCGTGCAAGGAGGAGGTTATGACCTTCTGCTCGAAGACGAGTCAACTCAGCAGGAAACGCTGGAGTCGATCCATGCTGCTAAATTCAAAACACTCAAAACCAAAACGATCTGGGCAGTTATTCTGGCTCTTCCAGTTGTCATTATCGGTATGTTTTTTATGGATATGCCATATGCTAATCTGATCATGTGGCTGTTTTCGACGCCAGTTATCCTGTTACTGGGCAAGGATTTCTTTATCAATGCCTGGAAGCAGGCCAGACACCGATCCGCGAATATGGACACCCTAGTTGCTTTGAGCACAGGTATTGCGTACGTGTTCAGTGTTTTTAATATGCTTTTTGCAGATTTCTGGCACCAGAGAGGTTTGCATGCCCATGTTTATTTTGAAGCTGCAGCTGTCGTTATTGCCTTTATATTGCTTGGTAAATTGCTGGAAGAAAAAGCAAAGGGCAATACGTCTTCCGCTATAAAAAAGCTGATGGGGCTTCAACCCAAAACGGTCGTTATCATAGACGCTGATGGTACTGAACGACAGGTGCCCATTGAAACGGTGAATGCTGGCGACATTATACAAGTCAAGCCGGGCGAAAAAATTGCAGTTGACGGCATGGTGATAGCGGGCAGTTCTTATGTGGACGAAAGCATGCTGAGCGGCGAACCTGTTCCTGTATTGAAAGTGGAAAACGAAAAGGTGTTTGCAGGTACGATCAATCAAAAAGGTAGTTTTCGATTCAAGGCTGTGAAAGTTGGGAAGGAAACCATGTTGGCGCAGATCATCAAGATGGTGCAGGATGCACAGGGCAGTAAGGCTCCAGTACAAAAATTGGTGGATAAAATAGCGGGTATTTTCGTTCCGGTCGTGATCGGTATCGCATTATTTACCTTTGCACTGTGGTTGATATTAGGTGGGCAGAACGGCGTTGTGCAAGGACTTCTCGCCGCTGTTACGGTGTTGGTGATCGCGTGCCCTTGTGCACTTGGGCTGGCGACGCCAACGGCTATTATGGTCGGAGTAGGCAAAGGGGCGGAAAATGGTATTTTGATCAAAGATGCCGAAAGCCTGGAACTTGCCAAACGCGTCAATGCTGTTGTACTGGATAAGACAGGCACAATCACTGAAGGTAGGCCGCAAGTTACAGGCATTCAATGGCTAGACAATAGTGATGCCGCCAAAAATATTTTACTGAGCATAGAAAAGCAATCTGAGCATCCATTAGCAGAGGCCGTAGTCAACCATTTTAGTGCCGCCGATACTGTTGCTGTCAATCAGTTTGAAAGTATTACAGGGCAAGGAGCCAAGGCCTCTTTTGACGGAGAATATTATTATGTCGGTAACGGAAAGCTCCTTGCTGAATACAAAATTCATATTGCAAAGCAATTGGCTCAACAGGCAGAGTTGTGGGGTGCAGAATCAAAAACAGTCATCTGGTTTGCTAACAGTCGGGAGGCGCTGGCAGTCATTGCCATCTCTGACACGATAAAGAAGAGTTCTGTTCGGGCGATTCAGGAAATGCAGTCCATGGGTATAGAACTATACATGCTGACGGGGGACAATGAAACAACAGCCCGAGCAATTGCAGAACAAACCGGTATGAAACATTATAAAGCGGAGGTGATGCCACAGCATAAAGCTGCGTTTGTCCGCGAACTTCAGCAACAAGGAAAGGTAGTCGCCATGGTGGGAGATGGTATTAATGACAGTACAGCCTTGGCTACTGCCGACGTAAGCATTGCGATGGGAAAGGGAAGCGATATTGCTATGGATGTGGCCAAGATGACCATTATTTCTTCGGATCTAACCAAAATTCCACAAGCCATCCGTTTGTCGAAACAAACAGTGGCTACGATCAAGCAAAATTTGTTCTGGGCCTTTATCTACAACGTGATCGGTATTCCTGTAGCAGCCGGTATTCTTTATCCAATCAACGGATTTTTATTGAATCCGATGATTGCCGGAGCAGCGATGGCTTTAAGTAGTGTAAGTGTCGTAAGCAACAGTTTACGTTTGAAATGGAAAAAGTAGTAATTTATAAAAGATAATACATTAATAACATTAAAATTCAAAACATGGAAAACAAAAATATTCAATTTAGAACAAACCTCAATTGCAGTGGATGTGTATCGAAAGTAAGTGCCGATCTTGATCAAGCAGACGGCATTTGCGAATGGAACGTAGATACAGCAAGCAACGAGAAAATACTTACGGTGAAATCCAATGGTATAACAGAAAATGAGGTCATTGCCATTATCAAAAAGAAAGGCTTTAATGCAGAAGTGGTCTCTAAGTAGTCCACAATAGTAGAAAGTGGCGGGCAGACACGAGCTTATGCAATAGTTCAGTATCTGCCTGTATTTTTTGTACAGATTCGTACGGGTGTTTTATCAATGACAACTTGCAGGCAAACGTAAATAACCTTATTTTAGCAGAATAGGGGCTGTGACATCCCGAGATATTTGGTCATGTACTAACTTTGCTGATGAGTATAGGGGGCAGCTAAACATTGCTCTCATGTTTATCGAAAGAACATTGGGAAGTATCAAGTCGATAAATTAGCAGGGCAGCCGTCACAGTCTGTAAACATTATCATTGTTCACTATGCAAATAAAATTTAACCAGTTAGCAACACAGTTAGGTGCGCTGATCATTGCAGCCAGTAGCTTGGCTGCTTGTGAAAATCGGCAAAAAGCCGGCGAGACGAAAGTGCCGGAGCAGCAAGAGATTGCCACAGAGACAACGGTGGCAGAAACGGGCAAAGTTGCGTTCAGAGACCAGAAAGGACAGGTTGTGACATTGGACTCGCTGAAAGGTAAAGTGGTATTTATCAATTTCTGGGCAACTTGGTGTCCACCATGCATTCACGAAATGCCTTCTATTAACAGTCTGTGGAGTACTTTTAAAGGGAATCAACACATCGAATTTTTAATGGTAGACGTGGACAACGATATAGAAAAATCCGCTGCATTTTTTAAAGAAAATAGTTACGATCTGCCATTGTACACACCATCCGGCGATATTCCGCCAGAGTTTTTGGGCGCGTCCATTCCTACGACTGTGATATTGGATAAAAATGGGCAGATCGTTGAACGGCTCGAAGGTAGCAGAGATTATGCTGCACCGGAGATTACAAAGGCTTTAGAAGAGCTGATTAATGCGAATTGACCCTCAGAGATATCCTGCATCTCAGTCCAGATCTTTAGGATGGTGTTTCTATGGGAGGCAATCACCATGTTTAGGACAGTGCCGCCACCGCTTCCTTTATCAATGCTGTAATTTCGTCTGCATGTGAAACTAGGGACGCATGGCTGGCATCTAGATGGATAGTTTTTTTTGCCTGTATCCGCTCTGCCATTTCCTTTTGTGTCGCAGGAGGTATCATGCGGTCATTGTCAGAAACCTGATACCAGCTGGGCTTTGATTTCCAGGCTGGCTTGCCTGCTTTTGCCGCAAAGATGCTACCGTGAGTTGGTTTTTGTGCCAGAGCCATGACCAAGGCTTCGTCCTCATCTAGATCATGAGCAAAGCTTTCCCAGAATTTCTCGTAACTGATCCATTGAAATCCCTTTCTGTCCGGAATGATGTTAAAGAGGCCGGAAGGCTGTTTCCTGCGTGCCAGTAGATCCATCAGGCTTTCACCTTCGTCAGGTGCAAAAGCTGCGATATAGACTAATGCAGCAACTTTTTCATGATTTCCTGCAGCTGATATAACCGCTCCACCATAGGAATGTCCTACCAAAATGACAGGACCTTCCTGCATATTAATCAGGTCGCTTGTTTTTTGAATATCATCAACAATGGAAGTCAATGGATTTTGTACGCTTCGAACCTTGTATCCTTCATGATGTAACTTTTGGATGACATAACGCCAATGAGAACCATCTCCCCAAGCTCCGTGTACTAAAATAATTGTTGTAGCCTCATTACCCATCATATTAAAGTTTATTGACCAATTATATCGTTAAGTTACCATAAAAAATGTAAGTGCTGCAAATAATTTTCAGTAATATGCCAAAAAGTTAAATGGATTCGTCTATGAAATGTCAATGTTCGTATAAAAGTAATAAATCATCGGTTTAATTGCTGTATCTTTAGTCAGATCGTTACTTTTTAATAATAGATGCTATGTGATCAGTCTTTCCAGTTTGTGATACAGAGACTGATAAGAGAAAATACAGTACTTTTTATGCCAGTGAATAAAAAAATAAAAACAATTTTAGCTTGTGGCGTTGCGTCAGCAACGTTATTTCCAAACAATACAATGGCTCAAGTGGGCTTAGGTGTGAGGGCAGGGGGGAATCTGTCCAGTACCAATGGAACAGGATTTTATTCCAGTAAACGAATTGGCTATCAGCTAGGCGGTCATGTAAATTATCATTTTAACAAGAATCTGGCATTACAGGCCGAGCCTGCCTATAATTTGGTTCGGATCCGCAACAATGAGACGACCGCCCAACGCGAGCATGGTATTGGTGCTGGTACAAGAAAGCTTGAGTATATAAACGTGCCACTGTATCTAAAAATAAGTTTTACGAGTACGGTTGCGATCATGGGAGGACTCGATTTTAACTTTCTACTCAATGACGACCGTTACCAATTGAATAATGGAGCGAATGCGTTTCGTAGCAAACCCAGAACAGGGTATAGCCTGGGCGCAGAAATAGGGGGTGTGTACTTTCGGTATCGAAAGTTTAACCGGACAAATAACATTGTTGATAATTGGACCGCAGATATTGAGCAATACCAGCTTGGGTACAAGTTTGATCTATTTTAGTTCAGACTGCGTTAAGCCGCATGTATACTGCTGCCATCCATGATTTTGAACTAAAAATGATGTAACAGTTATGACAAGAGAGTGCCATCCCTTGGAGTTGGGATGGCTTTAATCTATAAGCTGTCTTCGGCTTGGAGCATTTCTATCTGCCACCGGATATGCTCTGCTTTAATTGGAAAAGGCACGTCAGCATAAAGGTTATCATAAATCGCTTCAAACAGGAGATTATAATCTCCTTTAGGCGATTGGGGATAAGAGATCTTTCTCTCGTTGTTACTGTCTACCACAACAAGCTTTCCTTCACTACCTTTCGGTTCTCTACCATATAACGCTGTGTCAGGGAGCATACCGTCCATCAGCTGTTGTTCTTGTACATCAGCCATCGTTTTAATGAAACTTCCTTTGGTGCCATGGAGTACAAACGCTGGTAAGGGTTCGGCAACAGCGAGGCTTCCCGTGAGAAAAACATTGAGATTATTTGGATAACGTAGATGGTAATGAAAATAATCGGCCACCTGCGAGCCAGGTCTATTGACAGTAGTGGTTTTACTGAACTTCAGCGGGCGGCCGAATAGAGAAATTGCTTGGTCTATAAGATGTGGACCTAGGTCATAGGTAAGACCACTTGAAAGATACTGATTATTTTCCTTGAAATATTTTTGTCCCAGTTCGATTTTATAACGGTCAAACCGAAAATGTACTTCAGTCAATTTACCGAGGTCACCGCGCTCCACGACATTTTTGACTTCCAGAAAATGACTGTCAAAGCGTCTGTTCTGATAAAAGAAAACCCGCTTCCCGGTATCTTTACTAACTGCCATAAGTTTTTCGAACTGTAACAGGTCTTCTACTGCGGGCTTTTCAAGCAGGACATGCTTGCCTGCGTGAAGGGCTGCGGTGGCATACTCAAAATGTGTATGGTTTGGCGTGTTTACAATTACGAGTTCAATAGAGTCATCAGCCAGTAGCTCCATAACAGTATCATAGCTTTTTATTGCCGGATAAAGCTGATGAGCTGCTTTTGTAGATCGCTCAACTACAGCAACAAGATTAAAATGCGGATTAATGTGGATAAAGGGCGCGTGGAAGACTCTCCCCGACATGCCAAAGCTTAAGATTCCTGTGTTGATTGTTTTATTGCTCATTGTCATGATAAGTTTAAAATAGCATCAAACATCATAGTACGCTATGCTGAACCATGCTTCTGTCAGCTAAATCATAATGTTGATTCCTGTAAATATAAGATATCTGATTAAAATACCAAGACCATATATAACTGTTTGGTCAATATGTCAATATAGATATTGGGTGATTTCTTTTTCACATCATGTCGTGTACCGCAGCTATTGTTGTAAGTGCTAAAAATTGAGTCAGTGGACGCTGATGGAAGGAAGGCACTCATTGGCTGAACATGAGGCACATCCAGCTCTGAAAAAACAAAAGGCAAACCAATTTTGGTCTGCCTTTTGGGTAAGTAATCGGGCTCGAACCGACGACCCCTAGAACCACAATCTAGTGCTCTAACCAACTGAGCTATACCTACCGTGATTTTGATGATACAAAAGTACGATTAAACCTGTTTCTATCCAAATTTTTGAATCAAAAAAGAGTCTTTACCCGCCAACTAAGTGAAGATTAGTTTATTAAAATTTAATAAAAAACCGCAGTTGAAACACTTGGTTCCAACTAAAAGTGGGGGCAAAACCACGAGGTAACTCGGGGTATGGTGCAAACGAAAAAGGTGAATATCCACACAGATATCCACCTTTTTCGTTTGCACCATACTGGGTGTTAAATCATTTCGACACTTCGTTTAACGAAGGAAGTTAAATCCGCTCCGGAAAGAAGTCCTCTAGATAATAGAGCCAGATCGAATGCTTGTTTTGCCAGTTTAGATCCCTCTTCCTCAGAAGCAGAAAGAATCCGCTTAATCAACGGGTGGTTTCCATTGACTGTAACTTTGTAATTGTCAGGTAGCGTACCGTAAAAGTTCATGCCACCACCAGTTTTTGCCATATCTTTCATACGGCGCATAAATTCATCGATCGTGACGGATACAGGTAAGTCCGTTTCATGGAGTGCGCCGACTTCCACCTTCATATCCTGACGCGAAATGGCTTTCTCGAAAACTTCAAGTGCCTTTTTTGATTCATCTTCGGACAGTGACAGCTCTACCTTGTCATCCTTTTGGATAAGTTTATCGATGACGTCGGCGTCAACACGTTTCAATTGCACTTTTTCACCACCTTTCTGCTCCAAATAGGAAGCAAAGTGGGTGTCAAGCGGTCCGTCAAGTACCAGTACATCGTAGCCCTTGTTCAGAGCAGTCTGGATAAAACCATCTTGCTGTGCAGGATCGTGGGTGTACAGGTAAACGATATTACCATCTTTATCTGATTGAATATCTTTTACTTTTTCGTAGTATTCTTTGATGGTATAACTTTGGCCGGCCGTGCTTTTGAGTAAGCAGAAGTCATTTGCTTTTTCAGCAAATTTCTCGTCGCTCAACATGCCATATTTAATAAATAAGCCTATATCTGTCCATTTTTCCTCAAAGCCTGGACGATCAGATTTGAAAATTTCATTTAATTTGTCCGCGACTTTCTTTGTGATATAGCTGTTGATTTTCTTCACGTTGCTGTCCGCTTGCAGAAACGAGCGGGATACGTTCAACGGAATATCCGGGGAGTCGATGACGCCGTGAAGTAACATCAGGAATTCAGGCACGATATCTTTTACCTCATCCGTAATGAATACCTGCCTTGAATACAATTTGATCTTGTTCCGCTGAATTTCAAGCTCGTTTTTTACTTTAGGGAAGTAAAGGATCCCTGTCAGATTAAAAGGATAATCAACATTCAGGTGAATCCAGAATAATGGCTCATCCATCGAATAAGGATACAATTCACGGTAGAAGGCTAAGTAATCCTCATCTTTCAGTTCAGAAGGTGATTTTGTCCAAGCTGGATTGGTGTTGTTGATGATGTTGTCAACTTCAACAGATTTGTATTTGGGTTTACCTTCTTCATCTTCTCCATCGGGCTCAGAAGTTGTTTTTGTACCGAATCTGATGGGGATAGGGAGGAATTTGGCGTACTTGTCCAAAATATCCTGCAGACGGGACTGATTTAAAAATTCGGTTGACTCGTCGTTGATATGCAAAATGACATCTGTACCGCGGGTGGTGCGTGTTCCTGTTGATATCTCATATGAGGTACTTCCATCACAGGTCCAATGCGCAGGTTCGGCGCCATCCTGATAAGAAAGTGATTGGATTTCTACGGTATCCGCTACCATAAATGCTGAATAGAATCCTAAACCAAAGCGGCCGATAATTTCATTGGCATCGTTGGCTTCTTTGAATTTTTCCATAAATTCAGTAGCTCCGGAAAATGCGATCTGATTGATATACTTTTTGATCTCTTCAGCCGTCATACCTATACCGTTATCCGATATGGTAATCGTTTTGGCTGCTTCATCAAATTTGACATCAACGATCAGCTCTCCAGTTTCACCACTGTATTGGCCAAGAGACGCTAGACGTTTTATTTTCTGTGATGCATCGACAGCGTTGGATACCAGCTCACGCAAGAAAATTTCATTATCAGAGTACAAGAATTTTTTGATGACGGGAAATATGTTCTCCGTATGGATTGAAATACTACCTTTTTCTGGATTCATAATTTGTATATCGAATTTTTAATTTTTAATATTTTGGTAGTACCTGCACAATCGTTGTTCCAAACGGCTTGGATAGGACAGGATGGCAGAACAGGTGTTCATTTTGTCATAGTTATGTAAGCGAGCTGACTTCGCTGCAATTATTAACTGTCATTAGCTCGCCCATTGATTCTGCCCTTAGTTCAACTCAGGGCTTTTCGGAAAATTAGCAACATGGGCATATTTGGGGCCCAACCCAATAACGGCGTCTTTCCAAAGGAGTTCACCATCTCCCTCAAAGATAATCTCCTGACGATATTTGTTTTGCACAGCCCAGCTATTTTCCTGAAGTTCACGAGCCAGCTGGCCAGAAGCCCAGCCCGAGTAGCCTATAAAAAATTTGAGTTCACTATGCTGAATGCTATGAGACCGCAGGGCATCGATCAGTTTATCCTCATCGCCACCAAAATAAATTCCGGGCGCGACTTCTTCGCCGCTGAGTAAAAGGTCAAAACGACTGTGTACAAAAAATAAGCTCTCTTGGGCTACAGGGCCCCCGAGATAGATCGGGAAATCGCAGTCGGGTACCGTTGTCAGCAGTTGACCGATACGTACATTGGTTTTAGTATTTAAGACAAAGCCCAGACATCCTTCGTCGTTGTAGTCGCAGAGTAAAATGACTGACCGTAGGAAACGCGGATCAAGCATAAATGGTTCGGAGATCAGTAAGCTGCCTTTTTGTGGATCTAATTCGTTAAACATATGGTCAAGATTTAGTTTTTTATATAAATTACTTCTACTACTTATGATATGCGAGATCTATGCCAAAAAAAAGCTTTTCGTCAATTTCTACTAGGTTTATAGAGAAAAAGCAATGATTTTAGTAAGTTTGTAGGAAAAAAAGAGATTTCTATGTCCATTCAACATAAAGATATTGCTGCGATCCGACAGGATTATGTATTGGGTAATCTTTCGGAGTCTGATGTGGACCACGACCCAGTCCGACAGTTTAAAAGATGGTTTGATGAGGCGGTTCACAGTGAAGTAATCGAACCAAACGCCATGGTATTATCCACAGTGTCTGCTCATCATATGCCCTCATCGCGTGTTGTTCTAATGAAAGACATTGTCGATGAAGGTCTGGTTTTTTTTACCAATTACGAGAGCCGAAAAGGCGAAGAGATGCGGGCCAACCCACATGCGTCCCTACTATTCTTTTGGCCTGAACTGCAACGACAGGTACGAATAGAAGGTGTGATTGACTTTGTTAACGAGTCTGACTCAGAGGAGTACTTTCAGTCTCGCCCCAAGGGTAGTCGTCTTGGTGCAATTGCGTCGCCGCAAAGCCAGGAAATTCCCAACCGGCATTATTTGGAAGTGAAGGTCGAGGAGCTTGCGCGACAGTATGAGGATAGCGATTTTGTTCCCAGGCCTATACACTGGGGTGGCTACCTACTGAAGCCGATCTATTTTGAGTTTTGGCAAGGGCGCGCAAGCCGCTTGCACGATCGCATTGTTTATAAAAAAATAGCAGATTCTTGGAAAATCACACGCTTAGCACCCTAACATGACTTTTGACGAAATAAAATCCAAGCTTGTTGCAGCGTTCGGGCCTGCAGTAGTGCTTCGGGAAGAGACCTCAGGCTTGCAACCCGCTTTGTTCATTAGTTGTGAACATCTGGTTGATATCTGTCACTTCTTGCGGGACACGGAAGGCCTATATTTTGATTTTTTGAGTAACCTTTCCGCTGTAGATTATATAGACCATTTCACTGTTGTATATCATCTCAACTCGCTACCCTATCGGCATACGCTCGTGCTGAAAGTCGAATTGCTTGCTGCAAATCGTTCGTTAGACGAGCTACCGGAAATCCCCTCGGTAACGTCAGTATGGCGTACAGCAGACTGGCATGAACGGGAAGCCTTTGATCTCATGGGCATCTATTTCGATGGACATCCTGATCTGAGGAGAATACTTATGCCAGATGATTGGGAAGGGCATCCCTTACGTAAAGATTATAAGGATGCTGAAAAATATCATGGAATTAACATTAATTAAAGCGAATGGCTAATCCAAAATATAGAACGGCATTGGACCGTTACGAAAAGCATCTGACCGATATTTCAAGCCAGGAAATGGTCTTAAACATGGGGCCTCAACATCCATCTACGCATGGCGTATTGCGGTTGCAGTTGATTACTGATGGCGAGGTGGTGAAGGAGGTCGTGCCCCATCTCGGATACCTGCATCGCTGTTTTGATAAACATGCAGAGTCTTTAAACTACGGAAAGACGATTCCTTTTACCGATCGGCTGGACTATCTGGCTTCGATGAATAATAGCCATGCTTTTGTGATGGGTGTAGAACGCATGCTGGGACTGGACAGCAAAATTCCGAAGCGAATTGAGTATATACGGGTACTGGTCTGCGAACTTAATCGAATCGCATCACACCTTATTGCAATAGGGACTTACGGCATCGATATAGGAGCCACGACACCTTTTCTTTGGTGTTTTAGGGATAGGGAACATATTATGAATATGCTGGAGTGGGCGTCAGGCTCGCGGATGCTATACAATTATATCTGGGTAGGTGGCCTGTTTTATGACCTGCCTGTGGGCTTTGAAAACAGGTGTATGGAGTTTGTCCGTTACTTTAAGCCTAAATTGGTGGAGCTGGACGAAATACTCACTTCAAATCAGATTTTTATATCCCGAACGGCAAATATTGGCGTTCTCCCACCAGAGGTAGCCATTAATTACGGGGTGTCAGGTCCTATGCTACGCGCGTCAGGTATCAAATGGGATTTGAGACGTATCGATGCTTACTCTGTCTATCCGGAGATAGAATTTGACATTCCGATCGGTAAGGGGGAGATGGGGACTATAGGAGACTGTTGGGATCGGTATAAAGTCCGTGTGGATGAAGTCAAAGAATCGGTCCGAATTGTGGAGCAATGCTTAGAACGTCTGCAAAAAGAATATGCGCGCACTCCCGATTTTGATCCTCGGGCGCTGGTTCCTAAAAAAGTCAATCTGAAGGCACAGGACTATTACATACGTGCGGAAAACCCCAAGGGTGAACTTGGCTTCTATTTCGTGACAAAAGAGAAATCGGATATCCCTTTGCGGGTAAAATCCCGGGGACCGAGTTTCAATAACCTGTCTGTCATTTCTGAACTCGGCAAAGGGGTTTTAATTGCGGATTTGATTGCTATCTTAGGATCGATTGATATCGTGTTGGGGGAGGTGGACCGTTAATTTTTGCGGATGTGTGCATGGTTTACAAACGTTTTAGCAAAATTAGATATTAATTGTATTGAAAATGTTGCATTAAAACGCAGAAAAACTTGCATATGTAAGCAATATTCACCATATTTGCAGTCTCATAATTTAAGTTTATAATTGGTTAATGAAAGCTCGTTACTCCCATAGTAGCGGGCTTTTCTTTTCTGCAGCAGTCATTTCGCATTCATTCATTGTATTGGCTACTTTTGGTACTGGGCGATGACGGGGGATCAGCCGTGAAGTCATAATTTTCGTGTTAAGTACTGCGCTGAATTAGGTGTAAATTGTTACCTTTACTGGTCTTAAATAAAATAAAGTGACTGACAGTTTAGTTATCATTCCAACATATAATGAAAAGGAGAACATTGAGAAAATCATCCGTAAAGTTTTTTCCTTGTCACAAGCATTTGATATATTGATCGTTGACGACGGTTCGCCTGACGGGACAGCAGATATCGTTAAACGGTTACAGCGCGACGAATTTTCTGCCCGTTTGTTTATGGAGGAGCGGCGCGGTAAACTGGGGCTGGGTACGGCTTACATCCATGGTTTTAAATGGGGGCTTGCACGTGAGCACTATGCGTATATTTTTGAAATGGATGCTGACTTTAGCCATAATCCCGAGGATCTTCTGCGTTTGCGGCAGGCATGTGTCGATGGTGCCGATATGAGCATAGGTTCCCGATATATCAAAGGGGTAAATGTTGTTAATTGGCCGATGAGCCGGGTATTGATGTCTTACTTTGCCTCCGTGTATGTACGGCTTATTACTGGCATCAACATTCAGGATGCGACAGCAGGCTTCGTATGTTTTAGGAGAGAGGTGCTTGAGACGATACCCTTAGATAAAATTAAATTCGTCGGATATGCTTTTCAGATTGAAATGAAATTTACAGCCATTCAATATGGTTTCCATGTCGTGGAGGTGCCGATCATATTTACCGATCGGACGGAAGGTACCTCCAAAATGAGTACAAGTATTTTTAAGGAAGCTTTTTTCGGTGTGATCCAGCTAAAGTTGGGTAGCATAGGAAAGCGATACAAGAGAAATTAACAGGTTTAGGGCAATGAACGAAAATTTAGATCCAAATCCGGAGCGTTTGAGCAATACTGACCGGGACATTGAGCGGGCACTCAGGCCGCAGGCTTTCGAAGACTTTACTGGGCAGGCGAAAATATTGGAAAATCTGAGCATTTTTGTGAAAGCCGCCAGACTCAGGGGCGAAGCATTGGACCATGTCCTTCTGCATGGGCCGCCGGGGCTTGGTAAAACAACGTTGTCTCATATCATCGCCAATGAAATGGGGGTAGGCATCAAGATCACATCCGGACCGGTCCTCGACAAGCCCGGTGATCTCGCGGGACTATTGACAAATTTGGAAGAAGGTGATGTCTTATTTATTGATGAGATCCATCGTCTAAGTCCCTTGGTGGAAGAGTATCTATATTCCGCAATGGAAGACTTTAAAATCGATATTATGCTCGAAACGGGCCCCAATGCCCGTTCCGTTCAGATTTCTCTGAATCCCTTCACTTTGATCGGTGCTACGACCAGATCGGGCTTGCTGACAGCACCCTTGCGTGCGCGCTTTGGAATCAACTCACGTCTTCAATATTATGACGCGAAGTTGCTGACTACCATTGTACTTCGTTCTGCACATATTCTCAATACGCCCATTTCAGAAGAGGGTGCTTACGAGATAGCGCGTCGGAGCAGGGGCACACCTAGGATCGCGAATGCGCTGTTGCGCCGCACACGGGACTTTGCACAGATAAAAGGTAATGGGAGTATAGACCGGGAAATTGCCAGATATGCTTTGAACGCGCTGAATGTTGACGAAAATGGATTAGATGAAATGGATAACAAAATCCTGTCTACCATTATTGATAAATTTAAGGGTGGCCCTGTTGGCTTAAAAACAGTAGCAACAGCGGTAGGGGAAGATGAGGGCACCATAGAAGAAGTCTATGAACCATTTCTTATTCAGGAAGGTTACATTATGCGGACATCACGGGGACGTGAATGTACTGAGGCGGCTTATAGGCATCTAGGCCGGGTGCATCATTCTAAAGGAAACACATTGTTTTAGCTCTTTCAAAGCAGGCTTAGCCCGTTGCTTTTTTTAAGATCCTATTGGTTCTGCTTAGTAGAGCCGGACTTGGCTTCATCTGTTGAAAATAATGTATTTGAGCAAGAAGCTCTTCTTTGATCCAAGAATGCTTCTTGCTCAAATTGTTCAAAATATCTAGACAGTTTACGAGCACTGCGACCGGACACTTTGGGTCGATCATCCATTGAAATGCATATTCGATCAACTCTTCTTCAATATCTTGGGATAGCGGGTAAACGTTGTTTTTGTCAGCTGTCAGATACATCAGGATTTTACTGTAGCTGCGTAAGCAACTCCAGTTCTTTTGCATTCTGATGTTGCCAAAAAATTGCGGCAATAGTCCCTCTAACAACCTGCTGTCTTTTAAGACTATCGTTTCAAATACCCATGCGGCCCGGAAAGAAACGACTTTGTCCTTCTCCAATGAGATATCAAGCAGATCTCCAAGGCTTATGCCCTGAAGAATATCTAGGGAAAAGTCCGCTACCTCAAACGATCTTAAGGTAACGGACAAAAAGTTTATTTTTTCACTGTAGGTCATTCACCTGTTATTTTTGCGGTTTTTCCCGATTGATTTCAGTAATATCTACTTCATTCATTTTGGAGTCGCCGAGTAAATATTGGCTAAAATAATCCCCCATTTTCCAGAAGAAGTATTCCGTCATGTCACCAAAGCCATGTCTTTGTCCCGGCAATAAGAGAAAATCGAACCGCTTGTTTGCTTTGATCAACGCGTCGACCATCCGTATGGAATTGGCGGGGTGAACATTATTGTCGATATCGCCAGTAGCAATCAATAGCCGGCCTTTTAGGTTTTTGGCGAGCTCGGTATTTTTATTGATATGATAGACAAAAGTTGTGTCACCCTTTGCGGAAACTTTTTCGTTGACTCCGTGATGCCGTTCACTCCACCAGCGGTTATAGATCTGATTTTCATGGTTTCCTGCACCCGATACAGCAACTTTGAAAAAATCAGGATAAACCAGCATGGCAGCTGTTGACATAAAACCGCCACCAGAATGTCCCGTGATTCCGACCCGGTTAATGTCTATAAATTTATGGCGGTCAGCAAGCTGTTCGGCCGTCACCTTTTTATCTTCGAGTCCATAATCGCGGAGGTTGCCATAACCGTAGGTGTGATACCATTGTGAACGGGAGGGATGGCCGCCGCGGTTGCCCACAGTGACAACGACAAAGCCAAACTGTGCCAGGCGGTCTATTCTATCCATGCTACGGCCAAAGGACTTGTTTACAGCCTCAGTCTGCGGGCCTGGGTAGACATATTCAACGAGCGGGTAGGTTCGGGTACTGTCAAAATCAAAAGGCTTGTACATCACGCCATACAGGTCAGTGGTGCCATCGCCCGCTTTCACCTTGAAGGGTTCAGGAAATTTGTATCCCGCTGCGAATAGCAAGGATAGATCTGCCTTTTCCAGCGTCATAATTTTCTTGCCACTGCTCGAATAAAGTGCAGATTCGGGTACGGTGTTGACCCTGGAAAAGTTATCTACAAAATAGTTTGACGACTCACTCATTTCGACTTGGTGATCAAAATTGCCCGGAGTCAGCAGCTTGATTCCGCTACCATTAAGATGGATGCTATATTGATGGAAATAATAGGGGTCTTCATTTTTTTCTTTCCCTGAAGCGGTAAAGAAGAGGGTCTGGCCTGCGGGATCGAATCCAAGGACCTCTTCACAATGAAAGCTGCCTTGGGTGATCTGGTTGAGAAGTTTGCCGTTATTATCATAACGATAATAATGCCCCCATCCGTCTCTTTCCGACCAATGCACTAATTGCTTTCCATTTTCGATAAGTACGGGTTTTTGGACATCCAGGTAGACATTGGAACGTTCCTCAATAACGGGGGTTACCGTACCATTGATATGAACTTTTAGAAGATCTATTCTTTTGAGGTCGCGGCTTGAACGCGAAATATAAAACTCTTGATTATCGCCTAGCCAGTAATTGACGAAGTAGTCTTCTTTGTAAGAGTTCTTATCTGGAGTTTTGCTCCAGTTGGAGATCGTCTGGTTTTTGAACGCAGCTATATTTAGCCTGCGGGGAACTTTTGTGGCTGCATCAAAAATATAAAATTCGGTTTCAGTGGAGTCTACTTCACCGGGCATCTGGTATTTGTAGGTTTCCAATGTGGGGCGAGAGGAACCTACATTGTTGATGACCCATAGCGATTTTAAGGCCCTATTGTCTTTTCTGGTCAATGTAAAATAACGTCCGTCTGGTGACCAGTTTATCCATACACGCTTGCGCTTGGATGCCTCATCTCCATCTTTATCCTTTTCATCGCCGGTTGTGGTACTGTATTCATCACCACCCCAGGCGTAGTATTGCACCCCGTCTTTGGTAATTTGATGCTCGATGATTGTGCTATCTTTCTCATTCTTTACAGCCTTTTGATAGTTCATCTTATCCATCCAGTACAGATTGTAATTTTTTGCGAAAAACACGGTATTAGTGTCCGGCGAAAAAGTTGCCCAAGCGAGTGGTGGCTTTACTTTTGTGGAGTCACTAATTTCAGTAACTGTCTTTGAAGCGAGGTCGTACTCCAGATAAAAGAGTTTTTTCTTTAAGGTATCGGATTTGTTTTTAAGTTTTTCAATTTCCTCTTTAGACTTTACCGTGTCCTTTGTGCTTTGTACCTGAAAACGTATTTTTCTCTCGTCTTTTGTAAATTTTAGTCCCTGTAGTTCGAGATGTTGTGCATCAACAGGGTTTTTCACAATCTTCGTGATCTGTGCTGCCAGCTGCACGTTGTCAAATAGGGACTCTTTTTTCTGGAGAGCAGGAGTGACGATGTACCAATTTTTTCCCTGCGGACCTGCATACTCGTACCAGAAACGGTCTGAAAAATTTATCCAGTTAGGTTTAACAGTTGTTGAAAAGATCATTTTTTTCAGCTTCTCCGGAGAGAATTTGGCAGCTAATTGGTAGTTGGATTTTGCTGCCGGTTCCTGTACCTGCTGTGCATGACCAATGTAAGGCAATAAACTGGCTGCAACAATAAAATAAAACTTATGCATTAAATTAATATAAATAGATAATTTGGGTTTTGGCCATAAAAATATCCATTCTGAAGTCGCTCAACGAATAATTCGTGTAATAATACTATGATGGATAAAAATTTTCACTAAAATTGACCAAAAAAAGTTCCTGTGTAGCCCGTGTGACAGCTGTATACAGCCATCGCAGGAATTCGAGGTCCAACATTTCATCGTTCACATAGCCCTGGTCTACAAAAACAATGGGCCATTGTCCGCCCTGTGCTTTATGACAAGTGACAGCAAAGGCAAATTTGATTTGCAGCGCATTGTAATATGGGTCTTTTTTTATGGCTTCCAGCCGGTCTTTTTTGTCAGGGATATCTGCATAATCCAAGGCGATCTCCTCATAAAGGTTCTTTTGATCATCGTAGGAAAGGCTGGGGCCGTCGGCATAAAGGCTGTCGAGGATCACTCTACAGGTAATGGGTTCTATTTCATCCAAGTCTATGAATTCTAGGGTTACATCGGCGAAGCGATAACCATGTTGGTCGTGTATATTACTGACTTTTCGCACTTTGGCCATATCACCGTTGGCAATAAAACCTTCGCCCATATTATTCTCCTGCAGCCAGTAATAATTGTTTTTGACGACCATAATATAATCCCCACCTGTCAGTTCTTCATCGCGAAACAAGATCCTATTCCGGATATTCTGATTATAAAGGTTGGCGGACCGGTTTGACCGGCAGATGATCATTGTGTTTTCAATGCCGTACTTGTCATAAGCATAATTGATACCTTCAATCAGTCGTTCACCCGTCATACGATAAAGGTCTTTAAATCCTTTTGTTATGAATTTGGGGAAAGGAAATTCATATTGTTCCTGTGTGCTCGAAGTGATCTGCTCACGTATTTTTGTAGCGTTGTATAAAATGCCTGAGTCTTTGGATTGCCTGACCACTGTGGTCAATTCAAGGGGATACACACAGAGTTGAAACTCATTCTCCAGGTAGCTGGGGCTCAGTGCGGGACTATCCGACAGACCTACAGGCGGTAACTGTGCTGTATCGCCGACAAAGAGCAGTGTGCAGTTTTTGCCCGACTGTACATAACGGATCAGATCGTGAAGTAAGCTCTTGGAAAAGACGTTCGCCGGTTCGTTGGATATCATGGAAGCTTCGTCAATGATGAACAATGTGTCCTCATGCAGATTCTCACCGAGCATAAAATCCATTTGAAAGGAAACTGCGGATTTCTTGCGGTAAATTTTTTTATGAATCGTCAGCGCTTTTCTTCCGGAATAATAGCTCATGACCTTGGCAGCCCTGCCTGTAGGGGCCAACAGAACAGCTCTTTTTTTTAAGGCAGGTAACACCTTCACCAATGCGGCAATCAGCGTAGTTTTTCCGGTGCCGGCATATCCACGGAGCACAAAACAGGACTGTCTGTCAAAGGATAATAAGAACTCTTCCAATAATTCGAACGCATCCAGCTGTTGTGCGGTCGGCTGCCAGGGGAATTGCTGTATGAATAGATTTTTGATGAACACATCCAAAGTTATTCAAAAGGTTTGTCTTATCCTCAGAAAAAGCTACTTTTGCTTTAACAAGTTTTTATTTTTTACAACTCAGCGGATGAATTATATCTCAAAACAGTTCAACATGCATTATCTCCCAGAGTACAATCTTTTAGTCAAGGCAGGTTTTAAAAAAGATGTACTGACCGTGGTCGACAAGAATTCTGTAGTACCGATATTAATTGAGTATCCTTCCGAAGAACCTATTTTGGACGCAACACGGATAATGAGCTTACCTTTCCGTTTTGTTCGGGTTGTCATCCCTCATCAGAGTTTTACGTTTATACCTAGAGAGTTTTTTGAGAAAGATCATCTCGAACAGTATCTGGAGTTTTTAGATACTCCGGTCAAAGATGATACGTTTATTTATTATTTAGATAATCTTAATTTAGTCGCTCTATATCAGTTTGATAAACTTCTGTTAAATCGTTGGGTTAGATTGTTTCCAGACGCTGTGCTGCTCCCCGAATTCGCCGTAGTTCTGGACCGTGCGCAGGAGCGGGTCTCGTTGCGGGGAAGTGTGCTGGGCTTGCATTTTGTCGGTAGTAATGCAGTCGACTTTTATCTGTTCAAAAATGGTATTTTCCAACTTTACAACAGTTTTGAGATTTTTAGTGCTGATGATATCAGCTATTATATCGTTAATATTATAACCCAGTTTAGTCTGGGGGCTACGATCAATAAGATCCTTCTTTCAGGTGACTTTACCGAGAACTATTACAACCGCATAGCATCCTATACAGGTACGGTTGAGGTGCTGGAGATTAAAACTAAAGTTAGGCTGGCTGACGAAAATATCCCGGCTGATCTGACTGCTTATAATGTGTTATTTGATTCTATATTATGCGAATAATAGGAGGTCGTCTGGGTGGTCTGCGCTTAAATCCACCCGCCAATCTGCCTGTAAGGCCAACTACCGATATCGCCAAGGAAGCGTTATTCAATATATTGCACAACCGATTGGAATTTGAAGGTCTAGGCTGTCTTGACCTGTTTGCAGGTACAGGTAATATCAGTTTTGAACTTGCTTCACGGGGCGCTAAAGCGATAGATGCCGTTGATCTCCATATTAGATGCGTGCAGTATATTGCTGAGACGGCCAAGAAGATGGAGGTTCAGCAAATCAATGCAAAAAAAGCAGATGTATTTAAGTTTATTTCAAGCTGCAAAAGCAGCTATGACCTAATTTTTGCGGACCCGCCATATGATATTCCAAAACTTCCGAAACTGCCAGCCCTAATTTTTGAACGACAATTGCTAAACGCGGGCGGCCTGCTGATTGTTGAGCATCCGTCAACGCGGCAGATGGAAGCACATCCCAATTTTCTGGAAACTCGTAAATACGGGTACTCGTCTTTTTCCTTTTACGTTAATCCATTGTAATATGAAAATAGCAGTTTTCCCCGGATCATTTGATCCTTTCACTTTAGCTCATCAAGATCTCGTGGAGCGGGCCTTACCGTTATTCGACAAAATTATCATTGCCGTAGGTTACAATGCCAATAAAAAAGGAATGCTCGACCATGATGAGCGGGTTCAAGCCATTAGGGGAGTTTTTGCCGATATCAAGGCTGTTGAAGTTCAGAAATATGACGGCCTTACTGTTGATTTTTGTGACCAGGTCGGTGCCAGGTTTATTTTACGCGGACTTCGCAATACCAATGATTTTGAATTTGAAAATGCGATCGCGCAAAACAATCTTTTGCTCAACCATAAGGTAGAGAGCTACTTTTTAATGAGCCGGTCGGGCACTGCTCACATTTCGTCAACGATTGTGCGAGATGTGTGGTATAATGGTGGTGATATTCGTGCAATGGTGCCCTTTAATATCATCGATCTTTTAAATAAGAAACGCGTAGTTCGTAAATAAGCTGAGGTAGTACTTTTTTTTCGACAGAATAATATTTTGCAATCATTTATTTGTATCTATATATCAGTACATTAGCTTTGTTCATATAAACTTTTTTGTGAAATGATTTTCTGGTCGGAAGTGCTGTTATTCTATTTGACGCAAAATAAAATTCTGAATATAAATGTCTAATATTATATAGGATTGTATATCAGTGTCTTATTATTGCTGTGTTAACGGTGAGAGCTAGCCGCGTCAAGAATCCGCATTTCCTCTTCAGACAGCTCAATCTGTATTGCTAGGGCCAGTTCTTCCAACTGCTGGATGGAAGTTGCGCTTACGATGGGCGCTGTAACGCATGGTTTATGGAGTAACCAAGCGAGGGCTATGGCAGACATGGGGGCCTGCTGATTATGGCTTACCTCAGCCAGGGCATCCAGAATGCGTAGTCCACGTGGATTGAATCGATCTTTTAATGCCACGATGCGCTTGGCTTCTTTGATATCATCCAGATTACGGTATTTACCCGATAGAAACCCGCTCGCGAGCGAGTAGTAGGTGATCACCCCCAAATGATTATCGGCTGCGAGCTGCGCATATTGTTGCTCAAATTTATCACGGTCATACAGATTATATTCCGGTTGGATTGCCACATAGGCCGGTAGGTTATGTCTATGCGCTATCTCCAGAGAATCCTTGATGCGTTCGACACTTAGGTTGGACGCACCAATCCACTTCACCTTGCCAGACTGTATGAGCTGTTGATAAGCTTCTAGTGTCTCATCTATGGGTGTTGAGAGGTCATCGTGATGCGACTGGTAAAGATCTATAGTTTCAACCTGCAGCCGTCGGAGCGACTCTTCTGCACACTTGATGATGTAATCTTTTTTCAGGTTGGGCTTGTCATTGTCTACACGGCGCCCGCCTACCTTTGTAGCGATCTGCACGCTGTTGCGGATATCTCTTTTGCTTATCCATCGACCAATGATCGTTTCCGATTCTGACCCACTATGGCCGGGCACCCAATGCGAATAGTTGTTCGAAGTATCAATAAAGCTAAATCCCATATCAACAAATGCATCAAGCAAAGCGAATGACCGCTGTTCATCTACGGTCCAGCCAAACACATTAGCACCAAATACCATCGGCTTAAATTCGATCTCACTATTTCCTAGTTTTGCTTTCTTCATGCTGTGATACGGATTGTTTCTTCTAAATTAACAAAAAAACGTATCTGATAGTCAGAAATCAGGGTTTAAAATAGAATAATAAAAATTTCTTATTCATTTTCAGTCAGTTTAAAAAAACGCCTGTAGTATAATTTGGAATAATAAAAACTTTGCGTACTTTTGCATCATCCCAAACGGATATGCCCGGATGGCGGAATTGGTAGACGCGCTGGTCTCAAACACCAGTGGGAAACCGTGCCGGTTCGACTCCGGCTCCGGGTACGCAAAAAAAGGCTTCTCATGATGAGAGGCCTTTTTTGTTCCCCGACACAAAATGTGAAAAAAAACACCACAAGGATAACCTTATGGTGTTACATGAATATAGTGTTTGATTAGTTTTTAGCGAGCACCATTTCGGGAGTTTCCTTGCCTCCATGGCAGGTTTTGCATGAAATCGCTTTGGCCGGTGCATTGTCCCAACTTCGGTTAAAGTATTTCTTATTAATCTTTTGCGTCATTTTGATCATCGCCCTGCCAATTTCTTTTTTAGGATTTTCGTCACTTGCAAAATCCAGCTTTTTGGGGTCTTCTTTGGATGGGGCATGACAGAAACCGCATTTGACTCCTAGTGCCACATTAAACTCCTTCATTGTGGCTATGAGTTCGTCATGTGATATATTTTTAGGGAGCACTTTGAGGTTGGTCGGCTTAGGATCTTGCTGAGACTTCTCCTGCTGAGAATTAAATGCGCTTAACGCGAGGGCAATAGCAAATACCGACGCTATCGCGCCTATCTTTTTTAGGTGTTTCATTTCTCTTTTCTTATGCTTTAGCTAAATATAAGCATAAGAAAAGCAATATACAAACGAAAATGAAATTATTATGACATTTCTTTTCAGCAGTGTTGTGTTATCGTCGTACCGCGTCCACTTTCCAGCTCTGACCGTTGAGTTGGTAGTCGATTTCCAGGGAAGATCCCTCAACCTTAACTAATTGGGTCTCTGTGTTGTCGTTGGATGTCCAGGTACTATCGTTCGTTTGTTCAAATACAATACCCGTGATATTTGGAATTCCTGTATAGAATTCTATCCTAAAGGTTGAATTATTCTCCCGCAGTATGCGTATCAATCGGTTTTCCCTGTCAACATCCAGGGCATTCCCCTGAAACCGGACACGGCCTATAAAACTACCCGTGACCGCCGGGGCATCACCTGTCGTGCTCTCGTTCTTTTTACATGAAATATTGGTAATAAAAAACAAAAAGAATAGAACGAATATCTGTGATAATTTCATGCCGCTAAATTTTGGACTAAAATAAGCTTTTTTCATTAGAAACTCAATTGATCAAGCCCGAAATGATATTAATCGTCAATGCAACTACAAACGTATTCAAGGCAAAAGATAACAGACCATGGAACAGTGTTACCCTTCGTATTTTTTTAGAGGAGACGCTTACATCGGAGACCTGAAAGGTGCAGCCCATGACAAATGCGAAATAAGCGAAGTCGAGATAATCGGGTTTTCCGTCGCCCGGAAATTCCAATCCGCTTCCTGCGCCATCGTATTCATAGTACAACCACGCGTAATGGAATGTGTAGATGGTGTGGACCAAAGGCCACGATGCCAACATAGCTGACATGCAGGTGATGATAATCACCATTTCATCGAACTGGCTATCTTTGCTCGAGATGATGATACTCAACACCGATACAAAACAGCACAGCGTTACTAAAATAATAGAGAAAGAGACGAATAGCCGGCTTCCATCTTCTTGCTGGGCTTTTTTTGCAATAGTCGCAATAGGCATCGTATAGAAGACGTACCAAGACAAGAAGATATAACATAGACAAAAGCCCAGCCAGCTCAGAATAAGGTTTAATAACATCAAAGACTTAATGGGCGATAAGAAAAAAATCAGTATAAAAACAATAGCTGCTGCCGAAGCGCGATGGATCGACTGCATATGGTGCAAATACTCCTTAACCTTATTCATGACTATTCAATTAACAATCGAATTGTTCGTCAGCCTCGTAGATCTTCGGGTTGCCGTGATTGGAAAGCAGCAGTAGAATAGACTCTTCTTCGTAGTTACCTGGATTAGAAAAGACAAAATCTAGCTGTCCATCAGCATCGATATCGCCCGCAAACAATGTTGTCATAAATACACCGTCAAACTGTTCCTTTCGGAAAATTACCATTTCCTTTTGCTGTCCTTGCAGCTGATAGCCCAGTTGATAGTTTGCGACTTCGTGAAATAGTTTTTCGTGTTCATTTTCATCGCTCTGCACCTGTGTGGATTTGATATCTCCTGAAGCTTTAAGTGTGATTAGCTGGTTGCGGAAACGGTACTCCACGGATTCCTTTGGCCATATTTCTGCATGGCGTATTGCGACGTGTTCCACAATACCGGGTTTCAACCCATTAATTTTGAGGAACAAAAGCGAATTTCGTTTCGATTCTACATTCTTAGTAGCCACCTGTGCACATTCATCGAAGCCATCCCGAAGCACATAGTCGACCTTATCTAGAAAGTACTTCCCATCTTGTTCATAAAGATCGAACCAGTCTTTATTCAGTACTGCTGTCGGGTCTCCTTCCCAAATGCGGTAACTACGGACGAGAAAGATCTGTCCGGCGGAAGTGTCCGCTTTAACAGGCGCACGGACTGATCTGTTGACATTTGGAGGGAGACTGTCTAGGGAGTCTGACTTGGATGTAGCGACTGCCTTCCGCTCCGTAGTGGATGTATTACAGGCTTGCAGCACCAAAAACGCCCATATCATGGAAGCAAAATATCTAATCATATACCGCTAATTTTATTTAAACTTAGATAAATTGCTTATGATATGCAAGAACAGCGGGCAGTCGTCGAACAATTTATTCATAGACTAGTCAACGGATAGACATAAAACTCGCGGTAGGAATGCTATCTTAAGAAAGTGCTTCCCTGAGCAGTGAAAAGGATTTCAGGCACTTGTCATCATCGAAAATGTAGGAAGTGGCCATAATTTCGTTCACTTTATGGTCGGCAGCAAATTTCTCTATTTCTGGACCAATTTTATTTTTGTCACCTACAAATGCGCAGGACGCCATTCCTTGAACTGCCTGTTCGATCGCTGGGATACCTTTGTAAATCACTTGCTCAGTGGGTGGGGATAATGGTTTTCTACTATTGGTAACAATACCCGCAAATAAATTGTAAAAGCTGGTCGATAAGTGTTCAGCTTCCTCAGTCGTATCCGCAGCAACAACGTTGACACATGAAATGAAGTACGGTTTTTCCAGCGCTTCAGACGGTACGAAGTTTTGGTGATAAATCATGCTCGCCGAGGCAAATTGCGCTGGAGCAAAATGGGTTGCAAATGCATAAGGTAGACCTAGGCTTGCTGCCAAGTATGCGCTATCTGTACTCGACCCCAGTATATAGAGCGGTATGTCCAATCCCTCACCGGGAAAAGCACGTACTTTGGCGTCATAATTTGCTTCATTAAAGTATCGCTGCAGGTCCTTCACGTCCTGTGGGAACTGGAATGCTGTATTCAAGTTGTTCCTGCGTAATGCCATGGCAGTCAATTGGTCCGTGCCCGGAGCCCGGCCCAGGCCGAGGTCTATACGTCCCGGAAATAACGTCTCTAAGGTGCCAAATTGTTCCGCGATGACGAGAGGTGCGTGGTTTGGCAACATGATGCCACCTGAGCCGACCCGGATCCGGTTAGTTTTTGAAGCAATATGTTGTATCAATAGGGAGGTGGCCGAACTGGCAATATACTCCATATTGTGGTGCTCTGCGTACCAGACTCTTTGAAAATCCAATGATTCTATATGCTGTGCGATTTTTACACTACGCGCGATGGCGCCTGCCGCATTTTCACCTTTTTTGACCGGAGCTAAATCCAATGTTGATAGTACTATTTTATCCATGACCTAAAATTACGGAGAAGTACTTCGACAATTGTAATGAAAATGTCTATTCTGAGATCCGATTCGTATGTATGACAGTAAGCTGATCATTTACAGTTGTGGTAAAAAATACAAAGGAGTGACCGCCATCCCGAACCTTAAATTTCTTTTTGATTTCCTCAGTTTTCAATGGAAAATTTCGCGCGCTGATGTCCGCGATCAGTCCGTTTTTGTTCTTTTTGAAATCTGTAAACGATTCTACTTGCTCAACCGAAAATATTTTTCCGGGAAAATCAGAGATTTTTTGAGAAGAGGTATACAGGTGACTGTGTTTATGTAGCTTTTTGATATCATATCGTCGGGCAAGTGTTTTGAAAGCGCCGGCCTTGGTCAGTGCAACATCAGGTTCATAAAGATAGGATAACGGCTCGCTGTATTCAGCGATTGCCAAACGTTCTTCTTCGTATGTAAACGAGAAGGTCTGTGGCAATTGTTTTAAAAGGCGTACTGCATGGATCGTCGGCATATCTTCATAACCTTTTTCCTGTACGAAGAGCAGTTCTTTACATTCGTTGTGCACGGATACAATATAAACATCCTTCACGCTCATTAACCTATTCAACGCTGATGATATGTCGAGTAGCGGGGCTAGTTTACTTATCACTACAGCCGAACGTGCCAACAATCCCTTTTGAAGGGTTACCAGATCAGGTTCACACTCTTCCAGCAGGAAGACCTTTCTAGTTTGCACCCTTCTGGATGGATCCAGATAAATATAATCAACGTGATCCGTCGTTTGTTTTAGTATGTAATCTACGCCATCCGTGTGTTCAACCAGGATGTTGTCAGCTCCCAATACCGAGGCGTTGTGGGCAGATATGGCCGCAAGCTCTGCGTCCCGCTCGCAAGATACGACCCGTCCAGCTCTCGTTGCAAAATAAAAGCTATCCACCCCGAATCCACTTGTCAGATCAATTAAATGAGCTCCTTCTTTTATCAGCGAACTTTTGAAACGGGCTGTCAGTTCGGACGAACACTGTTCCATATTTAATTTGGGCGGATAGTAAACGCCGGCGGTACGGGACCAGTGTGGCATTTTAGTACGTGCACGCTGCTTGCCATCTAGTTGAGTAGCTAGTTCTGACGAGGATATACCCTCAAAAGGTGTTTTTTTTAATGCTATTTTTGCCGGAGATGCATCCAGATTGCTTTCCAAAAATTGCTGGACCTCCTTTTGAAGGATCAATGTATTCATCTATATTTTTTTAACAAGGAGCTGACAGGTATAGGTATCTTTTAATTCGCTGATCACTTCTTTATCCACCAATACACGATTGATGGTTTCTTGGTTGTAATAACGTATTGTGATCAATTCAAGTCCCGATTCATGGGTAACTTTAAAGCGTTGTTCGAGTTCGGCAATGAGGTCCGTCAGGTTCTGCCCAGTATCATCCACAGACACCGCAAAGTTGATTGCAGTATTGCGCATCATGTTGATCTTGATCCGGTGCTGGTGAAACAGATTGAAAATATCCCGGAGATTGTCCTCCACGATAAATGAAAAGTCCCGTGGTGATATCGATATAAAGATCTGATTTACCTTAAAAATAAAAGACGGTACCGGCAAGGTTTGATTGGTACTTTTGATGACTGTTCCCGGAGATTCTGGGTCAACAAAAGATCGTACGTTCAACGCAATTTTTTTGTTTTGCAAAGGCTTGATCGTTTTGGGGTGGATGACGGTTGCTCCATAATACGTGAGTTCTATAGCATCGGTGTACGAAAGTTCAGGAATCAGTTCAGTCTTTTCAAACCATTTCGGATCGGCGTTGAGGACACCTGGTACATCCTTCCAGATGGTCACATTTTCGGCGTTTAGACAGGCTGCAAAAATGGCTGCAGAATAATCGGATCCTTCCCGTCCCAATGTAGTTGTAAAGTTTTCTGATGTACCGCCAAGGAAGCCCTGCGTAATGACAATATAGCTATCTAAAATTGAGGGTAGCTCAGCACGTATCTTTTCCTCTGTTTTGCTCCAGTCTACAATGGCCTCGCGGTACGTATTGTCCGTTAAGATATAATCCCTTGCGTCCAGCCATTTGACTTTTTCACCGGTAGATGCTAAATATGCCGCCACGATCTTCGTAGAGATCAGTTCTCCCATCGATACAATCTGATCGAATAAGTAATCGTATGAATCTTGTGGATCTTCTTCCAGAATCCATTCTATCTCGACAAAGCAATTGGCGATTTCGTCAAATATAGTTCCTCCTGTGGGGAATAATTCCTGTAGTATATGGAAATGAAAAGCCTTGGCTTCCTCTAGGGTCTGAAACTGTAAACCTGTATTATTGTAGTATTCTTTGGTCAGCTTCTCCAGAAGGTTTGTCGTTTTTCCCATGGCGGAGATGACAACCAGTAAGGCTTCACCTTTATACTTCGAGATTATCCGGGCTGAATTTCTGACACTTTCGGCATCTTTTACTGATGCACCTCCAAATTTAAAAACCTGCATTTATTGTATTGTTAAGTTGACTGCTAATGGATACTATGGATATATTCTAACCCTTTTTCGGAAATCAGATGCTTAAATTTAGAATAGGGAATACGTAATTCGGTATTACCCTCGGCATAGGATTTGATTTCGTAAATGTTATAATAGAAGAGAATATGATCTTTTTCGAAAGTGAAGTTATCTGCCAAAGCAAACTTGCCGTCGTCAAAAAAATATTTTCCGCTTAAGGAATCGTCTTTGCCGAGACCTTCCTGTTTACGGAAATGCTGTTCAGCTATCTTCAAAAATTCACTTTTGTTTTCCTCCTGAATGATATCGTTTATGGTGATGGGACGCACTGTGCGCCTGTCAAAGTTGGAATATAAGGTAAAGTGGTCTCCGTGAGCGCCGCCGGTATATTCCTCTTGTTTAGTGCGCAGGCTCAATAAAGAGGCTGTGTTGGCTACAACATCTATCCGCAGGTCTCGGTTCCAGGTAGCGGTCGAGATGCCGTGGTTGTCATCGACATATTCGTTATAAGAGCTAATAAAGCGGCGAGCAGCGTCTTCCATGCTGGTGTCACCTTCCAAATGAACCACAGCAGACACAAGCTTATTGATGCTGCTGTCTTTAAAAACAGGGTAACTTGCTCTGAAATATGTTGTATCCAGATGATCTTCTTCCTTTAAAAAATACTTGCTATGCTCATCGATGACTTTGTTGCTATACACTAGAGTGTCCGCCTGTTCCGTACGAGGTAATGTCGCACTCTGGTTGTTGCAAGAATACAGCAGGCCACTGATGAATATTATTTTAAAAAGAAGGTAAAATCGCATTCAGTTGATTGTTTTTGCTTTCTAATATGTAATTGAGACATTAATCCACTCCGCATCAAAATCGGCCTTATACTTCTCATAGAATTTGATAGCAGGCTCATTCCACTCGAGCACCTGCCACACCATACCGTGGTAGCCACACGCTTTACCATAAGCCAGTGTCTGATCAAAAAGTAGCTTTCCAAGTCCTAGACCACGCATTTTTTCAGTGACGATCAAATCTTCCAGATAGAGCCGGCGGCCTTTCCAGGTAGAGTATCTGACATAATATAACGAAATTCCAACAATTGCGCCATCCACTTCTGCGACGAAAGCTCCCCAGACCGGGTGTTTGCCGAATCCTGCATCTTCAAACGCCTCTAGTGAGACGGTCACTTCATCAGGCGCCTTCTCATAAATAGCCAATTCTCTGATCAGCTCCAGCATCTGTGGGCAATCTGACTTTATTGCTTCACGAATTATCGGTTTAATCATTGTTTTTATAATGTTTGATGACCCTTTTGCCAAAGATCGTGCTACCAATACGAACCATGTTTGATCCTTCCTGAATGGCTATCTTATAGTCGGATGACATCCCCATGGAAAGAATTTTAAAATAATCCCCTTTACGGAAGAAGCTCGCTTTGATACC
Organism: Sphingobacterium thalpophilum; assembly: GCF_901482695.1. NCBI lineage: Bacteria > Pseudomonadati > Bacteroidota > Sphingobacteriia > Sphingobacteriales > Sphingobacteriaceae > Sphingobacterium > Sphingobacterium thalpophilum. The sequence goes on along the minus strand of NZ_LR590484.1, from coordinate 5,091,726 downwards.
ATCAAATAGCATCTTTAACTCGTAAAATTCGGCTTTGATCACTTTTTCATTATCCGTATTCGAGGCAATGCCCATCAGCCCGCAAATGCGTACATTCTTCAATGCGATAAACTCCTCATCTCGGAGCAGTTCAATTAGTTCAGCATGATCGAAGCCGAATTTAGTATCCTCTTCCGCTATATATACCTGTAACAGGCAGTCTATCACCCTGCCAGACTTTAGAGCATGCTTGTTGATCTCCTTCAAGAGCTTTAATGAATCTACCGAAGCAATCAAATTAATGAAGGGAGCAATATATTTCACTTTGTTGGTCTGCAGATGTCCGATCATATGCCATTGGATATCTTTGGGTAAAGCCTCAGCTTTCTCCACTAATTCTTGAACATGATTTTCGCCAAAAACACGTTGTCCCGCCGCATAGGCTTCCATGATCTCCGAATTGGATTTAGTCTTTGACACTGCTACAAGCTGAACGCCCACAGCTTCGGTCTCCAATTTTAATGCTTCTAAATTACTGGCAATACTCATTTACGCTATAGTTTGATGATCTAAAAAGCACCAAATATCGGTGCTTTTTGTAAATTTGTACAAAACTACGAAATGCTACGATTAATACTGAATCTACTTGCAGTGATTTTTTTATTTGGTTCTTGTGTCAGGCCGGAGGATAAAGATATTATCTCCCAAAGCAAATTTGTGAAAGCGCTGACAGAAATCCAGCTGATAGATTCCTATCTGAATATTCTGCCTATCGACAGTGCCCGCAAAGTGATGGTGCCTTTGTATCAGGTTACTTTCGATAAGTATGGCTTGGACTCTCTTACCTTCAGGAAAAATCTGAACTATTACGGCAGGGATGCAGAGGTCATGGCAGCAATTTATAAGAAAGTGGAGGATAATCTGACCAAAGAAAACAAGTTTTATACAGACATCGAACGTAAAAAGCAGGATTCGATCCGGACCAGAGATTCCATTCTGAATGCGCGGATTCAGGATAGCACAAATCGTGTGATGCGCCTGCAGCAGCAGTATCAGGAACGCATAGCGGCCCTTATCCACTATCAGCCAAGTAAAGAGAAATTCAGTTTTAAAGAAGCCTCATCATTGTTTAACCGGACCTTCCAGGTCAAAACCGGACTTCGGCTGGAAAGTTTTCTGATGAATCAGCTGTTCGTTAGTGGCTCAGCTGGCGCAGCGGCAGGTCCTGCTTCGACTGGCAATGCCGTTTCTCCGGCAGCAACAACCGGCGCAGCAGGTAGGGATTCATCCGCCAAGCCTGTAGAAACACCGCTACGACCCGAAAGGAGACCGTTGAAAGTAGAGCGGTCACCTGTATTTTCAACGCCGCAGGAAATCAAGCCTCCGGCAAAACTTTAACCATCAAAGAAGATTATTAGATCTATGGTATATCCATTAAATGCAATTGATAAACTCGGGTTTTCCGAGATCAAAGATAAAATAAAGCAAAAATGCCTGAGTGAATCGGGCCGGGAGCTGGTAGAAAAGATCCAGCCACAGACACGTTTTGATCAGATTGACCGCTTTTTAAGACAGACCAGTGAGTTTAAGGAGCTACTCGTAAATGATGGCGCTTTTCCTGTGGAGAATTTTTTTCCACTAAAAGCCATTGTTGAGAAAGCTAGAGTTGAGGGTACGTTTTTACTTGAAGAGGAGTTTTTTCGTGTCCTATTGTCGTTAAAGACTGTGTATGCGATAATACGTTATTTTAACGAAAGGGAAGGACTTTACCCCAACCTTGAGCTGCTGTTTGAGCACCTGCCTATTGAAAAAGGAATTATCCGCGATATTGAATCGGTCATCGACGAGCGTGGTAAACTCAAAAATAATGCCTCTAGGTTATTACTTGAAATCACCCAGCAGATACAGCGGGCGGAGCAAGAAGCGCTTAAACGAATGAATAGCATCTTCAAAAGCGCGCAAGATAGCGGGTGGACCGCCGACGGTAATCTGACGGTGCGTGATGGACGTTTGTGTATTCCTATTCTAGCCGAAAATAAACGTAAGCTGAAAGGTTTAATTCATGATGAGTCTGCGACAGGTCAAACTGCTTATATAGAGCCAGAAGAAGTGTTTCACCTCAATAATAAGATAAGGGATCTTGAATTTGAGCGTAGGCGGGAAGTGATCCGTATTCTTGTCGAGCTGACTGATAAAGTACGTCCACATATTCCTCTGCTTCTGTCTTATCATGGCTTACTGACCAAAGTCGACTTTGTGAGGGCCAAAGCGCTCTTCGCATTGGACATTGAAGCCGAGATGCCTGAACTGTCAAAGGAAGCCGAGATTCATTTGGTCAATGGTCGCCATCCGTTGTTGTTGCTTAATGCACAACATCAGCATCAGACAGTAGTACCATTAAATATACAGATCGGCCAGACACAGCGTATTATTGTTGTCTCCGGGCCGAATGCCGGTGGTAAGTCTGTCTGTATGAAAACCGTGGGATTGCTACAGATTATGGTGCAATCGGGGCTGTTGATTCCGGCTGAGCCGACGACCAAGGTGGGTATTTTCAAGCAGCTATTTGCTGATATCGGCGACGATCAGTCTATCGAAAGCGATTTAAGTACCTATAGCGCGCATCTCTCAAAAATGAAATATTTTACGGAGTTTGCGAATGGTCGCACATTGGTGTTGATTGATGAATTTGGAACTGGCACTGACCCTTTGTTTGGTGGTCCGATAGCCGAAGCCGTATTGGAATCTCTCAACAAAAAGCAGATTAGGGGCGTGATTACCACTCACTATTCCAATTTAAAAGTATTTGCGAGCAACACCGACGGTCTGGAAAATGCATCCATGTTATTTGACAATCGTGAGATGAAGCCCATGTACATCCTTCAGATTGGTAAGCCCGGAAGTTCCTATGCATTTGAAATCGCTCAAAAGATAGGATTGGGTAAAGACATTCTGGAATCTGCCAAAAACAAGATCGGGGTACAGCAGAAGAAAGTGGATACCTTATTGATAGATCTGGAACGCGAAAAGAAAGAGGTTTTTGATACGAAAGTGGCCATCAACAAACGCGAGAAAGAGCTCGAGACCATCAAATCGGAATATCTGGAATTACAGCAATACCTGGAGGAAAACAAGCGGGCTATTCTGAAGAAGGCAAAAGAAGAGGCACAGGATATTATCCGGAACTCAAACAAGCTGATCGAGAATACCGTGGCCCAGATCAAATCGGCGAAAGCAGACAAGGAAAAAACACGTGAACTACGGAATAACTTGGATCAGGCACTGAAAGCTGTTCTGCCAAAAGAACAGAAAACGAAACCTTTGGTTAAGGAGAAGGTGGGGGAGTCTACCGAACTCAATATAGGGGACTGGGTGCAAATTTTGGACAACGGTGCCGAGGCACAGGTCGTTGAAATTGCGAAAAATAACTTAATTCTCGCCATGGGCGAACTAAGGACTGTTCAAAAACGGAAAAACGTTATTAAATTGGAGGGTCGCGAAAATAAAAAGTCAGCGAAGAGCCTATCCAAGACGCTTTCAGCTAGCACGGTTGCTGATTTTAGTCCAGAGTTGGACCTAAGGGGCATGCGTACCGAAGATGCGCTGCAAAAACTGGAAAGAGTGCTTGATAGGGCGGTCATGATCGGTTACCCTTCACTGAAGATTGTCCATGGCAAAGGCGACGGGATCTTAAGGAAGTTTATACGCGATTATTTACGTAAGTATAGCCATGTCACGCGTTTTGAAGACGAACATCCAGATCGCGGCGGTGATGGCATCACCTACGCCTATCTATAACGAGAGCATTCGATAGAACCCACATCGATAACCGGGTTCTATCGAATTAATATACCCATAAAAGTTTAACCGTGTGGATTATGGAGAGTATCACCAATTTTTTGATCAGCGAGCCCTTATTGAATGCCCTTACCTCCATTTTGTGCGGCAGTTTAATAGGTTTCGAGCGGGAGTATAGGAACAAATCGGCTGGTTTTCGTACCGTGGTACTGATTTGTTTTGGCTCGGCGATGTTTACCATCGTGTCCTGCCTATTTACTGGAAGCAGCAGTGATAGGGTAGCAGCCAACATTGTTACAGGCATAGGCTTTATAGGCGCCGGAGTGATTTTCAAAGGAAAACTGTCCGTGAGTGGACTCACCACAGCCGCCGTAATATGGGCTACAGCAGGGATCGGCATGTTTGCTGGGCTCGGTAAGCTGCAATATGCGATATCTTTTTCCATATTCATGGTCCTTATCCTTGCCCTTTTCCAGCGTATAGAAATGCTGCTGGCACGTTATTATCTGGTGCGCTCACTCCATATCAAATTCGGTTCAAACGAATTTTACCATTTGCACGAGTTTGAACAGATGGCGCTGGATTTTAAAATTAGAGCTACCCGACGTGTTATTGAGAAAGTTGAGGGTAAGCTTGAGGTTATGTATGATATCTCCGGCAAAATGGTCGACCTCGACCGCTTTAACCAGCAACTGGCGGCTTCGGCAGTGATTGATGAATTTTATTATAATAAATAAACTACTGGTTTGATTATACAGCCTGATCTTTACCACCAAATGTAATCATAACCATGCCTGCGATGATGACAAACATACCAACCACCTGTTGCCAGCTTAGCGGACTCTTGAAGTAGAGTGCCATCGCAAGCTGCACGGTCAGAAATGTTCCGCCCGAGCACACCGCTATGACGATAGGCTGAGATACATTTTTGAATAGCTGAACGAGAAACCAGCTGGCGGAGAGCAGAATAATATTTCCAACGACCAATGTCAGCCACTTGTATTTAGGGTGAATCCCACCAAGCTTAAATAGGATGGAGGAGATAATCTGGCAAGCCCAGAAAGCCGCGAAGTATAGGTAATTTAACATACACGTAACATTATTCGTATCTACTGTAAGCACTGTTAAAAGATTGACGCATCATTGCAAACTGCGCTATGACAGCATTCAGAAATTCTTCATCCAGCAGTTCGAATACACCGTTTACACCACCGATGATATCGACCTCAGCAATTTTATAGGATTGTTCGAGGTTTCCCTGTTCAAATTTGATGATAAACTTTTGATTCATCCCAAAAATAGAAATTTTGCAATCGGGATGGGGGAGTTCGGCTATTAATCTCATGAATGTCTTGTTGTTTAAATTACTGTAAAAGTATAAAAAAACGCCCAAATGCAATACATTTGAGCGTCCAGGATTATGATATGATTAGAAAAAGGCAGGATTATACAATTCCCTGTGCTTTCATCGCATTGGCGACTTTAATAAAGCCACCGATGTTAGCACCTTTTAAGTAATTGACAAAGTCACTTTCTTTACCATATTTCAGGCAGGTTTCATGAATACTTTCCATGATCGTCTTCAGGCGGTTGTCCACTTCTTCCGTGCACCATTGCGTACGGATTGAGTTTTGAGACATTTCTAGACCGCTGACGGCAACTCCACCGGCATTCGCCGCTTTTCCGGGCGCGAAGCTGATTTTAGCATCCAAGAAGACTTTGATGGCTTCTGCAGTCGATGGCATGTTTGCGCCTTCAGCGACACACACACAACCATTTGAGACAAGTGTCTTGGCATCCGATTCATCCAGTTCATTTTGCGTTGCACATGGAAGAGCAATATCGCATTTAAACTGCCAGGGCTTTTGTCCCGGCAAGAATTGAGCATTTGGATAACGAGACGGATATTGATCCAAATTACGACCCAAGGTCGCGCCAAACGCCATTTTTTCAGCATCAAAACCATCCGGATCATACAATGTTCCAGAGCTGTTTGATACCGTTATTACTTTTGCGCCGAGCTGTGTTGCTTTTTCAACCGCGTAAAATGCGACGTTTCCGGCCCCCGAGACAGTGGCTACTTTACCCTGTAAAGATTGGCCTTTGTGCTTAAATATGCAGTCTACGAAGTAGAGTAGGCCGTAACCCGTTGCTTCCGGACGGATATAAGAGCCACCCCACAATTCGCCCTTACCGGTCAATACCCCTGTAAAATTGTTCTGAAGACGTTTGAACTGACCAAATAAAAATCCAATCTCCCGTCCGCCGACACCAATATCTCCCGCAGGCACATCTGTGTCTGCACCGATATGACGATAAAGTTCAGTCATGAAGCTTTGACAAAAACGCATAATCTCGTTGTCCGATTTGCCCTTCGGATCAAAATCAGATCCACCTTTACCACCGCCGATAGGCAAACCAGTTAAGCTATTTTTAAAAACCTGTTCGAAGGCAAGAAATTTTAGAATGCTTTGATTTACAGAAGGAGCGAAGCGAAGTCCACCTTTATACGGGCCGATGGAACTATTCATCTGCACACGATAACCCCGGTTTACCTGAACTTCATGATTGTCATCTAACCATGTTACTCGAAATGATATGATACGTTCAGGCTCTGTCAGGCGTTCAAGAATTTTTTGATCGAAAAATTCAGGATGATTCTCTGTGATATAAGGAAATAAATCCTCGGTAACCTCTTTTACAGCTTGTAAGAATTCTGGTTCATTGGGATTACGTTTCTCAACGTTAGCAATGAACTCGTTAAAATTTTTTGACATGTTTTAATTAGTAAAATTTCCCTTTGGCTGGCACTAATTTATATATTTTCTAATAAAAAACCAATTTTTGTTGATTTTTTATAAATTTTATTCTGTTCTGATGAAATTTCATATTTTTTCATAATGCTGCCATTTGTGTCCGTTTATATGGTCAAACCGCTCAATTAGCGGATTTTGTTCGATTTAAACTGTCGTAAAGAGAATCATTGTCGATTTAATGATTTTTAGTTGTAGCTGTAATGATAGCTCGGTTATTCTGTTATGAAGTATTACAGGCTATGGAAAGCCTAGTTATATTTAACATAATATAAATTATACAACTCATATTATTGGATCAGATGAAACAGGTTCACACAAGCTGCCTTATGGTAAATCCATTTGCGCTAGTAGCTAACAAATACGATTACCATGTCTATGATAAAGCGTCTTCAATTTGCCGCATATTAAAGCGAAAGATTCCAATAACCGCATAAAAAAGAACTCAGCTATTAAGCTGAGTTCCGAAATAAATATTTAGGTTGAATATTTAAAATTTAATTTTAGTCAACAGCTTGAATCATCAATGCGCCAACAGTGAGATTGGTACGCGGATCGATGACAATCGCTTGAGAATTTGCAGCATTTTCATCTTGAAGATCAAATACGAGATTCTCTGCCGACTTGATCGCAATGCGGCCAATGTCGTTCAGCTTTATCGCTTCATCATAAACTTTTTCCTGTGTATTGATATCAAACTTGTAAAGCACGTCGACAACTTTAATTTTTGTCAGTTTGCTGTGGCTTTGGATCAGGTAAATTTGATCTGTATCCAACGGTTTGTTGTCAAACCAACAGATATTTCCCTGGATGTTCCGTTCAAATTTTGGCGGAGCTTCGACATTCGCTATTGTGTCGCCGCGGCTGATATCGACATCATCAGACAGGTGAACGATCACCGATTGTCCATTTTCGGCGCGTTCAAGATTCTGGCCATTAAATTCAATGGCTTTAATTGTGCTGTAGGTTTCTGCGGGATAGATGATGACGGGCGAGCCTACCGTCAACCCCTCTCCTAACACACGACCTGCATATCCCCTATAGTCGTGTAAATCATCCGTTTGTGGCCTGACGACCCATTGCACCGGAAATCTCCAGTTTGCGGACTCACTTTCATGAATTTCCACATGCTCAAGGTAATCCAGCAAGGATTCGCCTGAATACCAAGGCATACGGCTGGATTTATGAACAATGTTGTCGCCTTTTAAGGCGGATACCGGAATGAAGTCTACTTCCTTGAGTCCTAATCTCGCTGCTAGCTGTAGGTAATCGGCCTTGATCTGCTCGAATACTGAGGCACTATAGTCGACCATGTCCATCTTATTGACGCATACCAGTACCTGTTTCATAGCCAATAGTTTGGCAATAAACGAATGACGTTTTGTCTGTTCAATCACACCCTTACGGGCGTCAATCAAAATGATGATCAGATCGGAGTTGGACGCTCCGGTTACCATGTTTCGGGTATATTGAATATGCCCGGGAGCATCCGCTATGATGTACTTTCTTTGGTCTGTCTGAAAATACTTGTAGGCGACGTCGATAGTGATGCCCTGCTCCCGTTCCGCCTTTAGTCCGTCTGTCAATATGGCCAGATCGACGGTGCCGTCGTCGTTTTTTCGGTTTGCACGCTGTATCGCTTCCAGCTGGTCATCCAAGATAGAATTCGTATCGTAAAGCAAGCGGCCTATCAAGGTACTTTTTCCATCGTCGACAGAACCGGCTGTTATAAATTTCAATATATTCATTGTTGTCAATATCTATTAAAAATACCCCTGTTTCTTACGTTCTTCCATTGCCGCCTCCGATACTTTGTCATCCATGCGCGCTCCGCGTTCGCTGACGGTAGAGGCTTTTATTTCAGCAATAATATCATCCAGCGCTGTTGCCGTGGAGTCCACTGCAGCTGTACAGGTCATGTCGCCAACTGTTCTAAAGCGGACAGATTTGCGTTCTATGACGTCCTCTTCATCGATATTCAGAAACGGCGCCGCAGCCATCAATTGGCCGTTTCGTGTGATCACATCACGTTCATGACTAAAATAAATCGACGGCAAGGCGATCTCCTCACGTTTGATGTAATTCCAGACATCAAGCTCCGTCCAGTTGGAGATCGGAAATACACGTACGTTTTCGCCCTTATTGATTTTGCCGTTGAAAATACTCCATAATTCAGGACGCTGGCGCTTGGGGTCCCATTGTCCAAATTCGTCACGTACCGAGAATATGCGTTCCTTGGCACGTGCTTTCTCTTCATCCCGTCGTGCACCTCCGATACAGGCATCAAAACCGTATTTTGAAATTGTATCCAAGAGGGTAACTGTCTGTAGTGCATTACGACTGGCATTTTTGCCTTTCTGTTCAACTACTTTGCCCTGATCAATACTGTCCTGTACGTATCCAACGATTAGTTTTTCACCTATCTCCGCAATAAGCTGATCGCGAAAAGCAATTGTTTCCGGAAAATTGTGCCCCGTATCGATATGAACTAACGGAAAAGGAAACTTACCTGGTCTGAAGGCTTTTTTTGCCAGATGGACCAGCGTGATTGAATCTTTGCCGCCCGAGAACAGGAGCGCTGGTTTTTCAAATTGTCCCGCGACCTCTCTCAAAATATATATAGCTTCCGCTTCTAAATGATCTAAATAGTCCATTTTTTGAAATGATAATAGTTGATGTAATGAATTTTGGCTTTATTTATTCATGGGACTTTACCGCATGTAGCCCACATTCCTTTTTACTCTGGTCTTCCCACCACCACCTGCCGGCGCGGAAGTCCTCTCCTTCCTGTACGGCTCTCGTGCAGGGCTGGCAGCCAATACTTGGGAATCCCTTGTCGTGCAGTACATTGTATGGGATATGTTGCTCTCTACAGTATTGTTTTACCTCTTCAAACGTCCAGTCAAACAAAGGATGGATTTTAATGATCTCGTTGATTTCATCATATTCGACAAAATCCATGTCGTGTCTGTTTGCAGACTGTTCGGCACGTATACCTGTGACCCAGATTTTCTTACCTTTAATCGCACGTTGCAGTGGCTCTATTTTTCGGATTCTGCAGCATTCTTTTCGGTTCTCCACCGATTCATAAAATGAATTGGGGCCTTTTCTGCTGATAAACTCTTCCAACAACGCGGTGTCCGGAGTATAGGTGCGAATCGGCAATTGATAGCGTTCCAATGTGCGGCTCCAGAGGGAGTATGTTTCTTTAAACAGCCTGCCGGTGTCCAAGGTAAATATTTCGATATCTATATTGTTCTTGCCAATCCACTCGGTTATAATCTGGTCCTCAATACCAAATGATGTCGAAAATACCACTTCCGAAGGATATAGTGCAGCGATAGTCTGTAGCAGAGCCACATCTTTTTTATCGCCTAATATTTCTTTAATTTCCTCAACGTTCATGACGTAAAATATTTTTGGTATGTTCATTCAGCTGTTTCACCTTCGATTCGAAATCCCCTTTGAGCTGATCTCGGTAGGCGCTCATCAAGGATAGCGTCTCATCGATTTCTTCGGGCAGCAGATCATTTAACAGTTCCTTCACCCGCTTTGCGATCGTCGGCGATTTGCCGTTGGTTGAAATGGCAATTTTGAGGTCGCCCTTTTTGACGATGGACCCCAGGTAAAAATCACATAGCGCCGGTTTGTCTGCCGCGTTAAACAGGATATTGTGCTGTTCGGTCAGTTTGCGCAACTGTTCATTCAGTTCCATATTATTGGTCGCAGCAATGACCAGCCGTTTATGTGCTATGTCAGTAGGCTCAAAAGGCCTTAAGTGCAGTCTGATATGTGGGTATTCTTTGAGCAACGTTTCAAATTCAGGAATGATCTCCCTGGCGACGATGGTCAGATTGAGGGACTCATCATTCGTTATCAGGGCCTGAAATTTTTCCAGTGCTACCTTTCCGCCCCCTACCAATAAGGTTTGGATCTGATCAAGTTTGACGAATATAGGAAATAGCTGATTCATGCTTATAAAGCTAATGCTTTTTCTTTAATCTGCTGGAACGCCCGGTGTTTGGCGACGACCTCTCCGATAATAATGATCGCCGGTACCCCGATTCTCTTCTCCGTGGATTCATCCAATATATTTTCTATCGTGCCCAGCACCACTTTTTCATTTGGTAAAGAACCATTCTGGATCAATGCGATCGGCAAGTTGTGCAAGTTTCGTTCACGGTAAATGGATACGATTTCAGCCAGTTTTCCGTATCCCATCAACACCACAACGGTCGCATTGGAAGTAGCAGCCAGGTGCAGATCTTTAGAAAGTGACCCGTCCGATTTTGAGCCCGTTATGACCCAGAAGCTCTCACTGATCCCACGGTATGTCAAGGGGATCTGCTGTAGTCCCGTAAGGCCTATTGCCGACGAAATACCCGGAACAACCGCGGTCTCAATGCCATATTGGGCAACATAATCGATCTCTTCACCACCCCGGCCAAACACAAAAGGATCACCACCTTTTAAGCGGACTACATGGCCATAGTTCAACGCGTAATCGACCAATAAGCGATTGATCTCGTCCTGCGAAGTAGATAGCTGTTCGGCACGCTTTCCAACATAGATCTTCACGCAATCAGCTTTCGCATAGCCGAGTAATTCATCATTGACAAGTGCGTCATACAAAATGACATCCGCCTGCTCGATTGCTCTGATCCCTTTAAGACTGATCAGTTCTGGATCACCGGGTCCGGCTCCAACCAGAGTTACTTTAGCTTTTATCGACATTCTCTTTCCTCCTCTATGCCAGTGCTGGCGTTAAATTTTTACGTTGATAAACCTCATTTATAAACTTTGTCGCTTCCTGTAGGTAGCTCGTTGCAAAGTCAGCTGACGGTTCATTTTTGCTAATCTGCAGTACAAGTTCCGTAAACGGACGGTCAAAACTGTATTCACCGGACTCAACAAAGTGTGTCTGAAACTCGTTGATCACTGTATTTTGTGTGCTGGCGCTGATTCCTTTATCCAGTAATAAGGCTTTGGCTGCCTGTACAAATGCATTGTACGCATGATAGATGGCATCCGCAAATTTTGATTCCCGGTAAGTTTCGTTTGCCCATTGCAGTTTTTCCTCAGCTTCATAGATCAGGGTAGCGACCAGGTCAATCACGACGCCAGCACACTCTCCTACGCCGATAGCTGTCTGGAAAGTGCCCTCATGTCCCCAGTCGACAAACTCGTCCTCAGACAGGTTGGTCAGGTCGGACAGCGGTTTCAATAGGGTGTAAAAATAATTCTTGCCCTGTCTATCATAGTAAGCATGGAAGTTTTCTGTAGCTTCCGCATTCTTTTTATAATCGCTGAGGATCAGGTCCACGACATGGAGTACACGTTTGGTTGGCACTTTGATGACCCGCTCCGCCACACGGCCTTCACCGTTGCCGATCGTTCCGCCGCCCAACATCACCTGAGCAGCAGGCACGATTTTGCCTTCCGCTTTGACCGAACTGCCATGGAAACCGATATGAGCGAGCCCATGCTGTCCACATGAATTCATACAGCCCGAGATCTTAATTTTCAAATCCCGGTTAAATACAAAGTCCTGATAAAATTCAGCAATATACGACTCGATCACCCGTGCCATTTCCGTACTATTGGAGATCCCCAGATTACAGGTGTCTGTCCCTGGACAGGTAGTTACATCTGCTGTACTGTTATACCCTACCTGAGCAAGATCTAATGAACGAAGTACTTCATAGATATGTGGTAGTGATTTTTCCGTGGCATATTTCAGCAGCAGACTTTGGTTTTGTGTAATTCGGATATCATCCGCAACAAGCCCCTGTAGTCCAGCGACCAAGGCTCTCGCTTTGTCTGTGCCGATATCACCTGTTGAGACCCGGACATAAACACCGTAGTAACCTTGCTGCTTCTGTGCAAATGTATTGGTACTCTTCCATACCTGGTAGGCCAGGTCAGTTTCAAGGTCTAAAGCTTCAAGCTTGTTGTCGTCCGGTGGTAGCGGCTGCTCGATGCGTGTGCGGTCAATCGGAAAAGTCTTAACTTTCGTCGCGATCTTTTCGGCCTCAATCAAACGCAAGACTTCATCCAGGCCGAGTTTTTGGATTAGGTACTTGAAACGGGCCTTATTGCGGTTGCTGCGCTCACCGTAACGGTCAAATACCCGTAATGTGGCTTCTATATAAGGAATCAGATCATCCTCCGGAAGGAATTCATTTGTTGCTGCGGCCAAAAACGGCTGGGAGCCGAGTCCACCACCCAACATCACTTTAAATCCACGCGTCTCTATCCCATTGACAATTTTTACTTTGGGTATAAAACCGAGGTCATGAATATATGAAAAGGCGGTGTCTTCATCGCTCGCCGAAAAAGACATTTTGAATTTACGGCCCATATCCGCACAGACCGGATTGCGCAGGCAATATTCGAAGGTAGCCTGTGCATAAGGAGATACATCAAAAGGTTCGTTGGGATCAATGCCGGCTGTCGGCGAAGCCGTCACATTGCGGACTGTATTACCACAGGCTTCCCTCAATGTTATGTCATCTTCGGCCAATTTTGACCAAAGTTCAGGAGTGCGATCCAGGCTGACATAATGGATCTGAATATCCTGACGTGTCGTCAGATGGAGATTATGACTGGCATATTCATCCGATATTGCCGCTATTTTGAGCAGTTGTTTAAAGGTAACCTTGCCAAACGGAAGTTTGATACGCACCATCTGAACTCCGGGCTGCCTTTGTCCATATACTCCCCTCGCCAAGCGCAATGATCTAAATTTCTCATCTGCGATCTTTCCTTCGTGGAATAACCGAATCTTTTTTTCAAGTTCAATAATTTCCCTTTCCACGACCGGATTTTCTAATTCTGTACGGAAGCTTTGCATAAAACAAATAAAATCTATTGATTTAGTATTCTTTTCTCGAGGTCAAATGTAAAAATATTTTTTTAATATTCTATAATATCTACCAAATTAATATATATTTGCCGTATAAATTTTAATAGACTTAACCTGTAGACTAATGGGTGTAACGATAAAAAGGTGTCTTATAGCGTTGATTTTTAGTGCCGCAATCATTTCAAAGATGAGCTCCTGTGCACCTAAAGTCAAGAATGGCTATAGTAAAGAGCGGGGATTTGAAGGTAATATTTCTCTTTCAGGTGCTTTTGCCTTGTATCCTTTGGTCGTGATCTGGAGTGAAGACTTTAAGAAGGATCATCCAAATGTTCGTTTTAATATCTCTGCGGGTGGTGCGGGCAAAGGCATAGCCGATGTGCTTACCGGTATGGTCGATATTGGGCTGGTATCGCGGGACCTCCATCCGCAGGAGATTAAGAAGGGCGCTGTCCCCATTATCGTTGCTAAGGACGCTGTTATATGTACACTAAATCCGGACAATCCGAATTACGATGCACTGCTCAAAAGAGGCTTGACCAAGGACGAACTGGCTGGCATTTTTATCGATCGCCGTTATAAAACATGGAAACAGATCGATCCCCGGTTTACAGCCGACCCGATCAATGTGTATGTCCGTTCGGATGCTGCTGGTGCGGCAGAGACTTGGGCCAAATTTTTCGACCATAAACAGGAAGACCTGCAGGGCGTAGGGATCTTTGGCGATCCCGGTATTGCGCAAGCCATCAAAGACGACAAATACGGCATTGGATTCAACAATATCAATTACGTGTACAATTTAAAATCAGACAAAGTATTTGACCGAATTGATGTATTGCCACTTGACCTGAATAAAAATGGGCAGGTTGACCCTGATGAGCAATTTTATGGCACTTTGTCCGCACTGACAGAAGCCGTGGCAACGGGAAAGTATCCTGCTCCCCCGGCAAGGGACCTGACTTTTGTCACCCACAATAAGACAGAATCATTGCTGCTCAAAGAGTTTATAACCTATGTGCTGCAGCCCCAGGCTCAGTCCAAGCTCCTGGAGAATGGGTATGTGCCTTTGAGCCAAACCTTGATAAAAGAAGAATTAAATAAATTATAGCATGTTAAATATACGTCTGGTTAAAGATTCTCTAGTCAAACGATCCACATTAGTGCTGCTGTTGGTTTCTTTGTCGGTCGTGCTTGTCATCGCCGTTGGGCTGACCGTCAAGTCGATCCCTTTATTCGAGTACAGCAACATTTTCCAGCTGCTGACAGAAAAAGTCTGGTCGCCGATGAAGGGATCATTCGGCTTTTTGCCTTTTATTGCCGGTACGCTTGCTGTGACCTTAATCTCTCTTGTTATTGCTATTCCGTTATGTATATTGACAGCTGTGTACTTGACCGAATACGCATCGGACGCCCTAAAGAATATGATGCTCCCGCTTGTCAACGTGTTGGCAGCTATTCCACCGGTACTTTACGGTGTCTGGGGAGTGCTGTTTATCGTACCATTGATACAGCTTTATATCGCACCTCTTTTTGGCGTCGTTACGTCTGGTTATTCTGTGCTCGCGGGTGGCATCGTGCTTGCCGTCATGATATTTCCGATTATGATATCCATCATGGTAGAGGTATTGCAGACCATCCCCTATGATTTAAAGGCCGCTTCCCTTTCCTTGGGAGCCACCAAATGGGATACAATCCGGCACGTTATACTCAAAAAGGCTCGGCCGGGCATCGTTGCCGCTGTCGTCCTTTCTACGTCGCGGGCCTTTGGCGAAACTATTGCAGTGCTCATGGTTTGTGGCAATGTGCCCAAAGTGCCCACCTCGGTATTTGATGCGGGGTACCCGATTCCGGCACTGATTGCCAACAACTTTGGCGAAATGATGTCTATTCCCCTGTACGAATCGGCGTTGATGTTTTCAGCGCTTCTGCTATTTGTTATCATATTTATTTTCAATTTAATATCGCGTCTGATCCTGCGGCGTTTGGAGGGAGGTCAACATGGATAATACCAAAAGAAGATTGTTGAACGAGAAGATTGCAAAGGGATTTATGCATCTATCGGGCATTACCGTAACGGCTTCGTTGTTTTTTATCGTAGGTACAATATTGTACAAAGGCCTGCCATACCTCAACTGGGATATGGTCAGCCAGCTGCCTAAGGGCGGATTTTATATCGGGAAAGAAGGCGGGATTCTAAATGCCATTTTAGGTTCCCTTTATCTGGCGGGCGTCGCTACCGGACTCTCTGCACTGATTGGCATTCCCATATCCCTATACCTTAATGTATACCTTGGCGGTAAATCGAGAATAACACAGTTTTCCAAACTGTTGTTTGACGTTTTATATGGTGTACCTTCCATTGTTTACGGTGCGGTGGGTTTTGGTATCATGGTCTATTTTGGTATCCGCGCATCGCTTTTGGGAGGTATTATTACGGTTACGTTATTGACTGTTCCGATTGTCGTCCGGACTGTCGATGAGTTGATCAAAACCATTCCACAAGATTTAAAAAATGTCACCCTTTCCCTTGGTACTACGCGCTGGGAACTGGCCAAGGTTATGCTCCGCAGCATCCGTGCCGGTCTATTGACTGCCGTATTACTGGCTTTTGGGCGTGCTATCGGTGATGTGGCCGGTGTGTTGCTGACCACAGGTTTCAGTGACAACCTGCCCAAATATATCGATGAGCCTGCAGCAACACTACCGCTGGCGATATTCTTCCAGTTAAGCAGCCCCATTCCTGAAGTACAGGGCCGTGCCTATGCCTCGGCTCTGGTTTTAACAATCATTATTTTAATTATTGTCGTATGCACTCATATCCTTCAATCGAAACAAAAGAATCGTTGATACAGCATCCGTTGTCCGAACCGCACATTGAAATCAAGGATCTCAATGTCCATATTGACGGCCGGCATATCCTGAAGAATATCAACCTTGCACTGCCCAATAATAGCGTAACATCTATCATCGGGCCTTCGGGCTGCGGCAAAACGACGCTTTTGAAAACGCTCAATAGGCTTGTCGATGATACCAAAGGTGTTGAAATTACAGGTTCAGTACTAGTGAATGGCGAAGATATCTATGGTAGAAGTGCCGAAGTAACGCATATCCGGAAGAAAATGGGGCTCCTGTCCCAAAAGCCTTATCCCCTGCCCATGTCCATTTACGACAATGTGGCGTATGGTCCCCGGATACATGGAACAAAAAGTAAAAAAGAACTGGATAAGATTGTTGAGACGCAGCTGCGCAACGTGGCCCTATGGGACGAGGTTAAAGACCGTCTAGGTCATTCTGCCAGTGGGCTGTCCATTGGACAGCAGCAAAGGCTCTGTCTGGCCAGGGGACTCGCTGTCGAGCCTGAAATCATTCTTGGGGACGAATCGACATCAGCATTGGATCCCTTGTCCACGGCGAAAATTGAAGAACTGCTCATTGAACTCAAAAAGGATTATACTATCGTCCTGGTCACCCACATTTTAAGGCAAGCCAGACGGGTTTCTGATTATATTTTATTCGTATATGGGGGTGAAATCCTCGAATTTGGCCCTACAGAACAAGTTTTATTAAATCCGCAGCACGAGATCACCAAGCAATACGTAAAGGGATTTATTTCCTAAGCTGTAGCGGGCGCGTTAGCTAACTCGTTATGGTTAGGATTGAAATAACTTAATTATGAGAGCTAGCTATTTTATTGCCTTATTAACGGCATTCTTCAGTCTTTTTATTTCTTGTAAAGACTTTGAGTATTCTTCTGCATTCGACGAGAGCTATGAAGCTTTTCAGAAGTATAAAAAGGATAACAATAATTCGTATGAATACATTGTTACCAGCTCGTCTTGGACAGGGAGTAGTAGTATCACAGCGATTACCGTACTTAACGGCCAAGTTGCATATAGGTCTTACGAAGCTAAAGCGGTACTGGACGATGGTCAGGAGAAAATTTTTGCGAAATGGCATGAGAATACGAGTGAATTAAGCACACATGCTGAAGGTTATGAGGCGGTTACATTGGATCGCGTCTATGAGCGGGCAAAGAGTGAGTGGTTAAAAAAGAGGGATGGTGTAAAAGTGTATTTTGAAGCCGAAAACAATGGGTTAATTTCTTCTGCTGGCTATGTTCCTGATAATTGCCAGGACGACTGTTTTGTTGGTATACATATAACTGATATTAGAATTCCTAAATCCCTGAATAAATAATGAAGCAATTGCAGGATTATCTGCCCATATCAGGGGTAAATAATCCTGCATCTGTTTTTACGCAAAAATAGGGATTGATGTTACCTAAGGTCAAATAGGTTTTCCACACCAAGGATTTTCTGGGAAGTGAAACCTTCCGCATATTTTGCCTGGATATAACGCCCGAATTCTCTCGCCCGGGCAGCAGTAGATGCAATAAAGTCGGGATTCGAAATATAGGTCTGTGGTTCGTCCGGATTTACATTTTCCCCGGTATAGAATTGCGTTTTATAAGCTAATATTGATTTTTCCTTTGTCGCATAGTAGTCCGTAATGTCGATGACGATATCCGGTCTGATGTAATGATCCTGTACAAACTGCAGTACCAGTCTCGGACGGAATGCCTCCTGAGGCTTATTGTCAGTATCGCTGGTTTCCACTTTTCTTAGGCCTGCCAGAAAACAGGCCTCATTGACCAGCTGTCCTGCCCTGCCATGGTCCGGATGACGGTCGGTAATTGCGTTGGTGATGACGATTTCCGGCTGGTATTTCCGTATCGCTGTAATGATTGCTAGTTTTTCTTTTTCGGCATTCTCAAAAAAGCCATCTCTTAAACCGAGATTCTCCCGGGCTGCAAGGCCCAGTATGGCGGCAGCATCTTTTGCTTCCTGCGCTCTGGTTGCGGCGGTACCCCTTGTGCCCAGTTCACCCTGTGTGAGGTCCACGACTCCGACCTTTTTTCCTTCAGCAACATATTTTGCCATCACGCCCCCTGCTCCTAATTCGGCATCGTCAGGATGTACGGCAATGACAAGTAAATCTAATTTTACCATATTTTTCTATTCCTCTCTTATATTTGGTAGCTATATTCTCTGTCAGGTTATCAAATGACAGGTAATGCGCATGCTCCTTCTTGCTCCGGTGCCTTGGATCACATTCCACGACGAGCTGCTGTTGCGCTTAAGCTGGGCCAAAGGTAGGAAGTTTGTCGATCACTCCTGCAATAGCCGTTCAATATTACGGCAAATTTTACCTGACAATGGCGAAGTGATGGGATAGAAAAAGTCAACGACTTCCCCTTGTCTATTAATCAGGTATTTGTGGAAGTTCCAGGAAGGCTTGCTGTTTATCCGTCCGTTTTCAGACTTGTTGGACAAGAAATTATACAAGGGCGTCGTATATTCACCGATCACGTGACTCCGTTTAAATATCGAGAAACTGACCTGCTGGTTGATTCTGCAAAAAGTCTCCAGCGTACTTCCTGTCAGTGGCTCTTGGTTCCGAAAGTTATTGGAGGGAAATGCTAAGATCTCAAATCCCCTTTCCTTATACTTTTGGTACAACTTTTCTAGAGATTTAAACTGTCTCGTAAAGAGACACTGGCTTGCGGTATTGACGATGAGCAATACCTTTCCTTCAAAATCAGCAAGCGACTTCTTTTTGCCGTTAAACTGCAGAGCATCGAAGTTGTAGATCGTTTTCATATGGGCTTATAAAGTAAATTAATTTAGTTTGCGCATAGACGTCTATAGCCTGCTAGCGCCAGTTACATGACCGGCTTAGGTCTTGAGCGTTCAAATTCCCGGATGATATTCTCAATCTCAAAATCCTCTTTAGGATCATAAGTCGACTTCAGATTATGTCCAAAAATTTTGGCCACCCCCTGATAAAAGAATGCCGAGATACCGCCTTTCATCTCCTTGACCATTTCATAGCCGGTATGTCCGGTATAGCGATCGATCAGCTTGATCAGAATTTTGCCCTGAGAAATCGTCATGTTCTTGATCTCGCGGTCAAACATCTGTTTGACGTCGGTCTCACATTTATCCACCAGCGCCTTTTGTTGTTTTTTATCAGAGGTCATTGCCAGTTCCCGGTCGAGTTGATCGTATCTTTTCTGTGCATATATCGCATAAGGAAGCACCTTGAGCACATTTCTACGGAAGCGTAAATACGCTCGCCGTGCCTCCTCGCTGGACCACACCCGTTTTCGGACGATCACCACTTCGGGGATCGGAAACCAGGGCAGTACTTCGCCGGATGGCAAGGTCGTTGTCATATAATCACTTACGGTCTCCTGCGCCCCCTCGCCATAAAGCGGCATGACCAAGGGTTGGGACTGCGCCACAGCCGACAAAGACCCCAGGAGAAAAAGCAAGCCAAAAACAATTGTCTTCATCCGAATGACTATATAACACTTTTTAATTTGTCAATGCTATTAAATTTTGGTAAATTTATTACAAAATAAGTTAGCTTGAACACAGTATTCAAAATACATTAACTAAATTAAGCAAATTTACTCAAAAAAACATCATTTACCTGCAACGTTTATGAAAGATTATGTGATTGATATAGAAGCAGAAAACAAAGAGATAAGAAAACGTTATCGCGCTTTATTGCGTGCCTGTAAGCCTACGTTGCAGCGCGGAGATAAGCAGGAGATCCGTAAAGCTTTTGACCTTGCTCTGGATAGTCATAAAGAAATGCGGCGCAAGTCAGGAGAACCTTATATTTATCATCCGATTGCGGTAGCGCAGATTGCAGCCGAGGAAATTGGCCTGGGTACGACATCCATCGTCTGTGCTTTGCTGCATGATGTTGTTGAAGATACCAACGTGACACTCGATGAGATCGAGGAGATGTTTGGGAAGAAAGTCCGCCGCATTATCGACGGTCTAACCAAAATTTCGGGGATATTCGATCCTAATAGCTCCATGCAAGCGGAAAATTTCCGTAAAATGCTGCTGACACTGGCGGATGATGTGCGCGTGATCCTCATTAAGCTCGCGGACAGGCTGCACAATATGCGGACCATGGAGTTTATGGCTAGAGACAAGCAACTGAAGATCGCTTCAGAGACCAGTTATCTCTATGCGCCTCTGGCCCATCGTCTAGGGCTTTACGCCATTAAGTCGGAGCTTGAGGATCTATCGATGAAATATACCGACCCTGATACCTATAAATTTATTGCACGCAAGCTGAATGAGAAAAAGGCCGAGCGTGAGAAATTCATCGGCGATTTTATCGGTCCTATACAGGAGATTCTTCAGGAGCAGGGTATTAAAGCAGAAGTCTTCGGACGCCCCAAATCCATACATTCTATCTGGAACAAAATGCGCAAAAAGTCCATTCCATTTGAAGAAGTGTATGACCTATTTGCGATTCGTATTGTCATCGATGCGGTGGACGAAAAAGAAAAGACCGAATGCTGGAAAGTCTATTCCATCGTCACTGACCTTTATCGGCCCAATCCTGACCGTCTGCGCGACTGGATCTCCTCACCCAAAGGAAATGGCTATGAGTCATTGCATACCACCGTTATGGGCCCCAAAGGCCAATGGGTTGAGGTGCAGATTCGTACCAAACGGATGAATGAGATTGCGGAGAAAGGATTTGCGGCACACTGGAAGTATAAAGAATCGAACTCAGATTCAGGTTTGGACCAGTGGATCAAAAAAGTACGTGATGTATTAAGCAGTCCTGACCAGAATGCAATGGACTTTGTGGATGACTTTAAAATGAATCTATTTTCAGATGAGATCTTCATTTTCACTCCCAAAGGTACCTTGATCCAGCTGCCCAATAATGCAACAGCACTGGATTTTGCGTTCGAAATCCATTCAGATATCGGTGCAAGTTGTATTGGAGCTAAAGTGAACCACAAGCTGGTGCCGCTCAGCCATGTTTTGCAGAATGGTGATCAGGTTGAGATCATCACCTCCAGCAAGCAGTCGCCAAAAGAGGACTGGCTCAACTTTGTGGTAACAGCAAAAGCAAAATCCAAGATACGTTCGTCCCTCAAAGAAGAGAAGAGACGTGTTGCTGAAGATGGCAAGGAAATTCTTGAGCGTAAGCTAAAGTCGCTCAAAGTGACTTACAATACGGACAATATTAATAAGATTGCAAACTATCTAAAATATCCAAGTTCACAGGATCTTTTTTACAACGTTGCAAAAGGTGTGGTTGATATCAAACAATTACGCGAGTATGTGGCCCATGAAAAAGCTGTGGAGATCAATGCCGGCCCTGCCAACGGCAACCAGTTTAATGCCCATATCGGTGGTCTGGTGGAGAAAATCAATAAAAAGGAGTTTGATACCATATTGATCGGTGACGATATGCAAAAGGTGGATTATACCCTCGCCCCCTGTTGTAATCCCATACCCGGCGATGACATATTCGGTTTTCTGACGGTCAATGACGGTATAAAAATACACCGTACCAGTTGCCCCAACGCTTCCAAACTAATGGCAAACTATGGTTACCGGATCCTCAAAGCACGGTGGGCCTCGACCAAGGACTCCGCATTCTTAACGGGCCTGCATATTGTGGGGATTGACGATGTCGGCTTGGTCAATAAGATCACGACAGTCATTTCCCAGGAATTTGCGGTCAATATCCGCTCCCTGTCTATTTCGAGCAATGAAGGTATTTTTGACGGTAATATTATGGTCTACGTCAATGATACCCAACAGCTGGAAAGCCTCATGAAGAACCTGAAGCAAGTCAGGGGTATTACGGGAGTAAACCGTTACGAATCCGAAAGTTAATCAAATGAATATCACAATTTAGAAACGTTATCAAATGTCAATCTAAATTGGTAAATTTGTAAAAGAATATTTTTACTATGAATCAAGCTGAAAATTTTGCAACTGTAAAAAAGATCTTTGAAGCCTACTTAGAAAATAAAAATCTAAGGAAAACCCCTGAGCGTTATGCGATCCTGGAGGAGATCTATTCGCGTACTGACCACTTTGACGTTGAATCTTTGTATATCCATATGAAGAACAAAAAGTACCGTGTCAGCCGTGCTACAGTATATAATACCCTCGAGTTATTGGTGTCCTGTGATCTGGTGACCAAACATCAGTTTGGACGTAATATGGCTCAATTTGAAAAATCTTATGGCTTCAAACAGCATGACCATGTCATCTGTATTGAGTGCAACAAGGTGGTCGAATTCTGTGATCCGCGTATCAACCAGATCCAGAGTCTGATGGGTGACTTGCTGAAATTTGACATTAAGCACCACTCGCTAAACCTGTATGGTGTATGTCAGGATTGCCAGGAAAAGAATAAAAAAGAAGAAACTGTGGCTCACGAAGCTATTTCAAATTAATCTTATATTTTTGTTAAATATAATAGTACATTTGTTCGGGAATGTTCAGGGGGAAAATTCCTGAACATTTTTATTTTTTAAATGAGTCTATTTTTATTAATAACATTTTAATTACTATACTTTAAAAGCTATGCAAGTTGATGTGCTTTTGGGCTTACAATGGGGTGACGAGGGTAAAGGTAAAATCGTAGACGTCTTCTGTCCGAAATACGATTTGATCGCTCGTTTCCAAGGCGGCCCTAACGCCGGACACACGTTGGAATTCGATAACAAAAAATTCGTACTCAACACAATTCCATCTGGTATCTTCAATGAAGGTACACTAAATCTTATTGGTAATGGCGTCGTTATCGACCCTATTATCTTAAAAAGAGAGTTAGATAACCTTAAGACAGCTGGTTTTGATCCGGTGGGTAAAGGCAATCTGGTGCTGGCCCGCAAAGCGCACCTGATCTTGCCTACACACCAATTATTGGACGCCGCTTCAGAATCGAAGATGGGTGCAGGCAAAATAGGATCTACCCTCAAAGGAATCGGTCCTACATACATGGACAAAACCGGACGTAACGGTTTACGTGTAGGTGACACCACCCTCCCCGATTTTCAGGAGCGCTATCAGAAGCTGAAAGAAAAGCACTTGAATATTCTTTCGCACTACGGTGAGATTCCTGATTTCAGTGAAAAGGAAAAAGCATTCTTAGATGCGATCGAATTTATTAAAACTATTCCTCACGTCGATTCAGAGCACTTGGTCAACAAGTACCTTAAAGAAGGTAAGCGTGTATTGGCCGAAGGTGCTCAGGGTACACTACTGGATGTGGACTTTGGGTCTTATCCGTTCGTTACTTCTTCGAATACCACGACTGCCGGAGCCTGTACAGGACTTGGTGTGGCACCGAATAAGATCGGTAAAGTGTATGGTATCTTCAAAGCCTACGCTACGCGCGTAGGTGGCGGCCCTTTCCCTACCGAGCTACATGATGAGACCGGTGAGAGGTTGCGTCAGTTGGGCCATGAGTTTGGTGCGACTACAGGCCGCGCACGCCGTACAGGATGGATTGATATCCCTGCCTTAAAGTATGCCATTATGCTCAACGGTGTGACCGACCTGATCATGATGAAAGCCGACGTGCTGGATACTTTTGACAAAATCTATGCATGTACGCATTACAAGTACAACGGTGAGGTCATTGACTATATGCCCTACGAGATCATCACGCACCAGGCTGAGCCAATTTTGGAGGAAATCGACGGCTGGAAGCAGGATCTTACAGGTATTACCTCGGCAGATGAAATCCCTGAGGCATTGCAAAATTATATTTCTTATTTAGAGAAAGCACTTGAAGTTCCGATTACGATCCTGTCGGTAGGTCCGGATCGTAAACAAACCTTAGCTTTATCCAAGTAAACTATGCGGATCGAAAGTTTTGATCTTCTCGATTCTAAAGATAAATTTCATCAAAAAGCCCTGCACTGGTCGGGGCAATTTGATGAAATTTCTTTCTTTAATAGCAATGGGTCACCTGATCAGTGGGGAAGATATGAATGTGTCCTGGCTGTAAAGGCCCTGCACGCTTTTCGTGGACAAGACCATGTATTGGACGAGTTGCAGCAGTTTTTGTCCCGGCATCAACAATCATTTATTCCGGGCTACTTGTCCTATGATCTGAAAAATGAGATTGAGGAGCTGCGCACCACGACACCCGATCATCTGAGGTTTCCAGAAGCCTACTTTTTTGTGCCAGCCGTGGTTGTGCGCTGGACAGGTAATCTGGTCCATATCCAGGCAGATGATCCCAAACAGGTCTATGAGGCGATCTCTGCGACCACCATCCCTCCTGTTTCTACACCGCTTAAGGTGAAAGTCAGGTCCCGCTGGAGCAAAGACCAGTATTTTCGGGCATTCGACCGAGTGCAAGCACACATTCAGCGCGGAGACATATACGAAGTGAATCTCTGTCAGGAATTTTACGCGACTGACGCGAAGATCTCGCCTGTAGAGGTCTACCTTCACCTGAATGCGATATCCCCGACCCCATTCAGCAGTTTCTTTCGAGTAGGATCACATTATATCCTATGTGCATCACCTGAACGTTTTCTCGCCAAGCGACAAGGTCGGCTGATTTCACAACCGATCAAAGGTACTGCCAAAAGAGGCCGTACCGTGGAGGAAGACCAGGAAATCATTGACCGAATGCTGCGGTCCCAAAAGGAGATTGCTGAAAATGTGATGATTGTTGATCTGGTACGTAATGACTTGACGCGAAGTGCTCTCCCGGGTACGGTGCAAGCCACCGAACTATTTGAAATCCAGTCGTTCAGACAGGTGCATCAGATGGTTTCCACAATCACCTGTATACAAGATCCGGCAGTGTCCAATATGGACGTTCTGCGGCATACCTTCCCAGCAGGCTCCATGACGGGAGCCCCCAAAATCGCGGCCATGCGCATCTGCGACCAAGTTGAAGCCTCCAAACGGGGTGTCTACGCCGGTTCGATCGGTTACATTGACACAGTTCACGATGAATTCGATTTCAATGTTGTCATACGTTCATTGCTTTACAATGAAGCAACAGGATACCTCTCCTTCCATACGGGCGGTGCCGTTACAAATCAGGCATTGGCAGAACAAGAATATCAGGAATGCTTGCTGAAAGCCTCGGCAATCCTGCATGCCCTCGATACGACACTGGAACCATAAATCTATACTAATTTTGTAGAATATATTTTTTTTGCTTCAACTATTTTTTCGACCTTTGTGCAGTTTGACGATGCAACGGCCTTATATTGATATCCATACACACCAGCATTATCCGATGGGTGACAATGCGGTGATTTCTATTCAAAATATCGCCTTGAATCACCATGAGATCTTATCCGGGAAGCCCTGTTCCGTAGGCCTTCATCCATGGTATGTCCATGATGATTCGCTCTCCCTGCTCCAGCATATGCAGACCATTTTACATCAGAACAATGTGATGGCTGTCGGAGAATGTGGTCTAGACAAACATGTAGAAGTACCTTTCGCGCTACAGCAATATGTCTTTGAGGAACAGATTGCATTGGCTGCCAGATTCCAGAAGCCATTGCTTATTCATTGTGTCCGTGCTTTTCAGGAAGTGGTGCAAACGCTGGATCGAACCGCATTTAAGCAGGGGGTGATTTTTCACGGCTATCGTAAAAACTGGACTCTGGCGCAGCAGTTGCTGGCTTTAGGATATTATCTGTCGATCGGTTCGCATTGTCTAAACGGCAGCCAGGACCAGGTGCTGAAAAATATACCGCTGACGCAATTGTTTCTGGAAACCGATACATCAGCCGCAGCGACGGTCGAAGCTATTTATCAATATGTTGCTACCGTCAGATCTATTCCATTGGATGCATTAAAAGAAGCAATATACCGAAACTATAAGACACTATTTAATAAATGAAAGATTTAAGTTGGCTGTCCCGCACTGAGGCTTTGATCGGGCGGGCGGCGCTGGAAAAACTGGCAAATTCACATGTGATGGTTCTGGGACTGGGGGGCGTAGGTTCCTTTGCAGCCGAATTTATCTGTCGTGCCGGAGTTGGGAAAATGACTATCATCGATGGTGATACCGTAGATCCGTCGAACAGAAACAGGCAGCTACCTGCGCTGGCGACCAACCATGGAGAAGCGAAAGCCGAGATTATGCGGCAGCGGCTCCTGTCAATTAATCCTGAGCTCGACCTGACGGTGATACAGGATTTTATTATTCCCGAGAAAATTCCTGATTTGCTGGAACTGGCACCCGACTACTGTGTGGAGGCGATCGATAGCATCACGCCAAAACTATTTTTTATACGCCGGGCATTGGAGGCCAAAATTCCATTTGTAAGCTCTATGGGTGCGGGCGGTAAAGTCGATCCCACAAAGATCAGAATCGCCGATATCAGCAAGTCGTACAATTGTAAACTTGCCCAGCATATTCGCAAGAAGTTGCGCAAGCATGGTATCCGTGATGGCGTCAAGGTCGCTTTTTCGACGGAGCTTCCCGACAAAAATTCATTGCTCTATACCGATGGAAGCAATTTTAAGAAATCTGCCTATGGAACGATGTCCTATTTACCGGCAGCTTTTGGCGGCGCCATTGCATCCGTTGCTATTCGCGATCTCATAGAAAATACGTAAATTAGCCGCATAAATAAACATATGCATAAATAGTAAAAGCTACCTGTCCACCGGACAGCGTAGCTTTTATTTTGAGTTGTTGTCAGCGGATGTCCTATCGGCTGGTTACCCCTTTCATATCAATGCTCTTAGGTTTGATGTGTTCAAGCTTTTTGCGGAGTGTATCTAATTTCGCTTTTTCAATGTTGCCCGTTGCGATGATAACACCGTCCTTTACCTGCGCGGTTATCGTGGGGAACTCTTCCAGCACACGGTTGACATCTCTGGTCAACGTCGAGTCGACTGCTCCTTCCACGATCTCATGATACTTTTCGCGGGCGTCTTCCGGTTCAGGCAGGTTGACCATAATATTATTATGGATGGACTTAATATCTGTACCACCAGCCTGTTTCACCTTATCTTCGATCAACTGTTTTAAAGAATCTGATCCAATCTGTCCGTCCAGCGTGACATTTCCTTCCTCGACATCCACTTCTATACCTTGGTTGTCCGCCAAAGCTGCTTCGATGGTAGACTGTAGTTTATCGTCCGATTCCGGAGACCGACACGCCTGCGTAGCCAGCAGGACACCTAAACCTGCACAAAGTAAACTGTTTAATCTCATTTCTTCATTTTATATGCGTTCAATATAAGAACAGTTGTATGGCGATATTGTTTCCTTTCGGCGGTTTTAGGCTGCTAATAGATGCTGATGATGTGCTGTTCGTTTTTATTGAATACAAAGGTATCCCTTCTTTTCTTTCCCAGGAGTATCTGTCCGATGGGCGATACTGGGGAGATCACGAAAACACCGGTATCCCCTATTTTTAGCGCACCTACGCTGACCGCGATAAAATAGAACCCGGCATTGGTTTGAACGAGACTGCCCAGGCGGGCATGTTCATTGTTTTCGTCCAGCATTGAACTGATCGCCGCTAATTGCTGCAGGTCCTTGTTTGCTTCCAGTAGCTGTTTTTGATAGCGGTTGATATCCTGCTGGATCATTTCGCGCGAGGTCTCATATTTGTCTCCGGCACTACTTTTTGTGTCGTCATTGCTGGAGTCGCGCGCCGTCTCCAACGCAGCGTCGATCATAGCGATTCGCTCTTCTGTACGTGCCACAAGAACTTTGAGGAGCTCCTTTTTGATTGTAGAATAATCGTTTCCCATCCCGAAAAATAAGGAATAAGTTTAATTCAAAAAAAAATAAAAACAATCAGCTTAATCTCAATACAATATAAAAAAACTGAAGGCAAAATACCTAGTCAGCCTTGCAATGAATTAAAAAATTGCTACATTTGTGCACGGAAACACGGAAAGGTGTCAGAGTGGTCGAATGAGCAGTCCTGGAAAGACTGTATACGGGATGACTGTATCGAGGGTTCGAATCCCTCCCTTTCCGCCAGATGATACAAATGCCACGAATAATCGCTATTCGTGGCATTTCTGTTTTACGACTATAGAATACGCTCTGGAAGCCGCTTTAACCTGCAAGGTTCGAATCCCTTCCTTTCCGCATAGAAATAAAAACACAGTTTCGTGCATTTTTGGAAAGTTGTCGCAGAATCGTGGCAAAATGATCTGGCTTCAATCTATTCATTATCATTTTCCGAACAGTGCTTTTTTGAGCGCGAGAGCGCCTTGCTCTGATGAAAACTTCACGGCTTCAATATGATCTAGCGGATTCAACAAGCCATAATCATGGATAAACCCATTATAAGTCTGGATAGTAGTCGGAACGCCTGCTTCATCTAACTTTCTTGCATACGCCAATCCTTCATCAAAAAGAATATCGTTTTCAGCCAGCTGCACCAGTGCTGGTGGAAGCCCTTTAAGCTTTTCCAAAGGCGCATTGAATGGAGTCGCATAATATTCCTTGCGTTTCTCGGTGTCGGGAAGGTAATTATCCCACATCCATTTCATTAATGGAGCGGTAAGGAATCGTTCTTCTGCATATTTCTGCCAGGATTCACGGGTAAAATCCGCGTCAGTTACGGGCCACAGTAATAACTGAAATTTTATTTCAGGCCCGCCTTTATCTTTAGCCATCAGGCAAAGGACCGCAGTCATATTTCCGCCGACACTATTTCCTGCAGCAGCCATATTTTTGCCGTCAACACCGATTTCGGCCCCGTTTTCTGAAACCCATTTTGCAGCTGCATAAATTTGATTGATCGCTACAGGATATTGCGCTTCTGGTGAGGGTGTGTAATCGGTAAAAACTGCTGCCGCTCCGCTATGAACAACTAAATCCCTTACCAGTCTTCTATGGGTTGGATAATCGCCCAATACCCATCCACCACCATGCGTAAACATAAATACCGGAAGGTTTTCAGTAGTGGCATTAGCAGGTTTTACAATATGGATATTGACGGTGATGCCATCCTGGGTAATTTCCCTTTCTTCTTCCATAATTCCTGAATAATCTACTTCCACAGAACTTTGCGCATCAACCAAGACCTGTCTGGCTTCCCGTGGAGTCAGTGTTTCCAAGGGTTTGCCGCCGCTATTATTCAACCCATTCAAAAATTCTCTGATTCCTGAAAGGATCTGTGGATCGTTTTCAGCTTTAATATTGTTTGCCATAATTGAAATTTTAATGATTAACGTATGAGTAATAACCTTATTTAGGTCATCAAAGTTTATATTTTTTCCAGTTGCTCGACAACTACCTTTGCCATCTCTTTCGAGCTGAAGGGCTTTTGCCCCGTTATCCAATGACCATCAACAACAACATTGGAGGAAAGTTCGCAATATTGGATGATTTGGAAGTAGCCTAATTACAGGAATTAGTAAGCGATCTCTGTATTTCAACTTTATTTTAAAGCGACCTGATTAATTTAATGATGACCTGAATTCCAGCGGAGAAAGTGATGTTCGGCTTTTGAAAAGACGGTGAAAGGATTGCGGATGTTCGAACCCAAGCTGATAGGCAATTTCAGAGACCGACATGGAGGTGGTCGACAGTAATTCTTTTGCTTTTTCGATCAACCTGTTCTGGATATGCTGCTGCGTTGTTTGCCCGGTTTGCACCCTTAACATATCGCTCAGATAATTGGCACTCAGGTGTAATTGGTCGGCAATAGAGTGAACTGAAGGTATACCGTTAATGGTTAATTTATCATTGTTGAAATAGTCATCCAATAAAAGCTCCAACCTGGAAAGAAGGTCACTGTTGATTTTTTTTCTGGTCAGAAACTGGCGATTGTAATAACGGTCACAATATTTCAACAAAAGATCCAGATTAGAGACAAGCAGATCCTGTGTAAAGGAATCCATGTTGAAATCAATTTCCTGTTCAATATTGGCTATGATATCAAAAATGGTTTTCTCTTCCTTCTCAGAAAGATGCAAAGCTTCATTGGCTGTGTAAGAAAAATAACCGTATTCTTTTATGTGAGATGCCAGTCCATAACCATGCAGGAAATCCGGGTGTACCACCAGGACAAACCCTCTTACTTTGTCAAGCAGTATATCATCAAACTGAAGGACCTGATGCGGGGCAATAAAATACATGGTACCTTCATCGAAATCGTAATATTGCTGTCCATATCTGCATTTTCCACCGGCACAGTCTTTTTTCAAAGCAATGACATAAAAATCAGTGGTTATCGCACCAAGTATGGTCTCCGGTTCCAGCTTAACATCATCGAAATTAAATACACTGATCAGCGGGTTGGCGGGTTTCTTTAAACCCAAGAATTGATGAAGTGTACTTATAGAGGATACTTTTTCCGGAGTTTTCATATGCTGATTTTCGGATTTATACATGACTAATTTACTTAATTATCTTGTTAGGTGAAAGCTGTTCATCTTTGATGATACTGATTCCCTGCTTATAGGATGTGACCTGAAAGTCCGGAAATTTCGTTCTGAATTTTGAATCGTCAAATAGATTGTCATGTTCATATCGGGGAAGAAGCTCCAGCAGTTCCTTTACGCTTTTATTGAAAAGTGAGCCTATTTTGAACATCAGTTTTCGGACAACAGAATATTTCAGGTCTCTGCCGTAGATTCCTGCTGCCATTCGGATAAACTCTTTATAAGTAGGATGGCTTTTATCGACCGGCAGGTGCCATGTCTGACCAAATGCGTCAGGGGTATTTCCAATCAAAGCAGTAGCCCGGCTCGCGTCAGGAGTCCAGATCAGGCTTCTTTTCTTATTTGCGCTCAATGGAACCTTCAGCTTGCTACCTTCTTTGATATTGTTAAAAATCAAGGTATTGGTAATACTCTGCGTTTTGCCCGGACCGTAAAATTCAGGAGCACGACAGATCACCGCTTCAAGTCCGCCGGATTCAATTTCTTTCAACACCATTTCGGCCATTTTCCTTCTGACCCTTCCCTTTCTTCCCACAGGGTCAAAAGCGGTTTCTTCTGTCAATACGTGATCATCCTGGGGATACATATACGTATTGTCAAAGAATACGAGTTTGGTATGGTTGATCTTGCAGGCATCAATGACATGACGTAGGATCAGTGAAAACTGTTTCTCCCAGAGATCCGAACTGATGGGAAGCCCCAATGTGAAATAGGCAATTTCACTGCCTTTTACCGCTTCAACCGCTTTTTCACGAATGGACAGATCCGCAGAAAAAATCTCGTCCGTGTCATTTACTTTTTTCGCATTCCTGCTAACAATTCGTATAGAAGAAGTAAAATTTCTTCTAAGTTCTCTGGCGAGCTCTTCGCCAATCTGACCGTTAGCTCCTAATATCGTTTGCATATCTTGCTGCTTTAAATTATTATACAAAGTTCAGTAACCAGCCTAAAAGCAGCGTATCTGAATCAACGGAAGTTGTAACACAATCTCTGTTACATTACCTTTTTTCATTCTATTTCTTGTCATAGGAAAACTCCAATAATCCAAAGTCTTTTTAATTTTATGCATTAAAATAAGAGAACAGATTAATGTCTTTGAGACCGTGTGTGCCTACAGCGAATGACGATTTAAAATTAAATTATGAAAAAGCTTATTCTACAACAATTTATATCGCTAGATGGTTTTTGTGCAGATAGGGACAAAACCACTGGTTTTTTTGATGGAACTTATAATAGTATAGGTAATGAAATAACACCACATCAGGAAAAACTTATGGAAAGTATCGATCTGATTCTTCTTGGAAAAGAAACCTATAGCATGTTTAGCGCCTATTGGCCGGAGGCCGGAGGGGATGATGGCAAGATCGCAGAGGCAATGAACGATATTCCAAAAATCGTTTTTTCCAGCTCATTACAAGAGGTACATTGGGGCCGTCATGAAAACATTAGACTCGTTCCGGATGACGCTATTACTTTTGTCAGATCTATAAAACATAAAAACGAGGGAAAAAACATGATTATGTGGGGTAGTATTTCCTTGGCACAATCGTTATTGAGAGCTGAACTCATTGATGAGGTGCAATTAGTTATAGTACCTGTAGCTATTGGTAAAGGGTATTCTCTATTCCCCGAGGATTTTGAACTTTTTCATTTCGCACTTACAGATCACAAG
Source organism: Sphingobacterium thalpophilum (assembly GCF_901482695.1). Classification (NCBI taxonomy): domain Bacteria; kingdom Pseudomonadati; phylum Bacteroidota; class Sphingobacteriia; order Sphingobacteriales; family Sphingobacteriaceae; genus Sphingobacterium; species Sphingobacterium thalpophilum. The sequence goes on along the minus strand of NZ_LR590484.1, from coordinate 5,059,353 downwards.
GTATTCTCAGATGGTGTGGTTTTGCTTACCTATACACCACAGAAAAATTCTTAGCTTGGCGACATAATTGCTTTCCCTTTTATTTTGTCTATTCGGCCGAATGGTAAGAACCATCACCAAAGTCCGAGTAGCATCTGATATCAGCGGCACAGTATATTTTCTTATTGGTCGCCTGTCAGAAAGCGGACGAATTTGCAAAAGATTAAATTTATCCCTCCTTTAACGCCATAATAGCATAGACCATCGGAATTTTATCGTCCAAATGCTTGATCCTATATTTTTTAGGTTCTTGTTCGACTGTGTTGTTGAAGCAGTCGTAGGGCGAATAATCGTACTCTTCAAAAGACTTTATTAGCAGTCCATTCGTGATCAGACTAGTGATCACCTCGCTTAGACTATGGTTCCAGCCCACCGTTTTGAGCGATATATCTGCAGTTCTTTCTGCATAAGTGCCTGTTTCATAAGTTACAATGGGGCCTGCATTAAAATATCTGTAGGATATCTTATCAAAACTATCGTCAAACATCCATACCACAGGGTGAAACTCCACGAATATCAGCCTTCCATTGGGCTTCAGAAATCTGGAGATCAGGTTAGCCCACTTGTCGAGATCGGGTAACCAGCCGATCACACCATAGCTGGTGAAGACAATATCAAACCGCTCATTCAAGTAACAGGGTAGATCATATATGTCGCAGCATATAAACCGAACTTCCGCACCGGCTTCCTGTGCCAGCTGCTTTGCCCGCTCTATGGCGACATCCGACAGGTCTACCGCTGTTACTTCTGCTCCCAGCCTATTCAGCGAAATCGAATCCAGACCAAAGTGGCACTGCAGATGCAAGACTGATTTGCCGTTTATATCGCTCAGCAATTGTCTTTCAACTTCATTTAGCGAACTTTTCCCCGCAAGAAATCCGTCGACATCATAAAACTCTGACCGCAGATGAATCTCTGTTTTCGTATTCCAGGACTGACGGTTTATCTCTATATAATTTTCTTCCATCTGAGATTTATAAGTGCTGTTAAATCTACTTAAGCATGGCGCAAATCGGGCAGCTGTTACTTACTGTGCAAAGCTTTCCATTCCTCATAGCTGATCACACCAAGCTGTGGCTGCCCCTGACCGTCCAATATATGGATAAACTCAAGCTGATTGCCATCCGGATCGTCAAAATAAAGAGCCAAAGCCGGCATCCACGCAAAAACCATCGGCTTATTCGTGCCGTCCTTCAAAAAATTATAAGCTTCTAAGCCGTTGGATTGTAAAAACTGGTTGGCTGAGTCCAGGATAAATGACTTGCTACAATGAAAAGCGAAGTGCCTTTTCTGCAGATGCTCTTTTTGTTCCCACAATCCGAGCATTGCTTTCTTGTTTTCCCCGATCCATAAAAAAGCGATGGGCCGGGTGTCATCATAATGGGCGAGCTCCAGCCCCAAAACCTCTGTATAAAATTTTACTGCATTCTCCAGGTTACTTACCTGTACATGTGTTTCGTATAAACCTTCGATCATCTTTCTCCTATTAACAAATTTCCGCGAAGGGATCGTCTTAACTGCTTCCCTATACCGTTAAGATACTAAGTTACGCAAATTATAATTAATCCAGCCTCTACTGGGCGTGATGTTCTACGTTGTCGGCAAACGGGCTGTTTACTTACGTGTAAAAATAGGCCAACAGCTGTATGATCACGTTCTAGTCAAACCTCATACGTTGTATCCGAACGGCGTTCAGGATTGCCAGGAGTGCCACACCGACATCTGCAAACACCGCTTCCCACATCGTGGCCAGCCCACCTGCTCCCAAAATCAGCACCACTGCCTTTACGCCAAATGCCAGGACGATATTCTGTAGCACGATTCTTTTGGTCTGCCTGCCAATTTGGATAGCCATCGGAATTTTGGAAGGCATATCGTCCTGTATGACAACATCAGCAGTTTCTATGGCGGCGTCGCTGCCCAATCCTCCCATGGCGATCCCCACGTCACTCCACGCCAGTACAGGCGCGTCATTTACGCCGTCTCCCACAAAGGCAACAAGCCCCCGTTCCGTTCTGATGTCCTTTACTTTGTTGACTTTATCCTCGGGCAATAGGTCTCCATAAGCACTGTTAATTTGCAGCTGGTCTGCCACTTGCCGCACGACCAGGCTTTTGTCGCCGCTGAGCATGGTTGTATGCACACCGAGTTTATGCAGCTTACTTACCGCGTCCGCAGCGTCGGTCTTGACACTATCTGCGATAGTCACATATCCTGCATAGCGCCGGTCATAAGCAATTGCCACAACTGTCGAAGCGATTTTTTGGGTGGCCAGATCATAGCTGATATTGTATCGGTCCAGTAGTTTAAAATTGCCGACCAATAGTTCTTTACCATTGGCGAATGCACGAAGACCATGTCCCGGAATTTCTTCCACATTGTGCACCCGGATCTGGGCATCAGGTTCACCCCAGTAGTTACGGATGGCCGTTGCAATGGGATGTGTGCTCTGGCTTTCAAGTGCGTTGACGAGACCAAGTATCTGATCCCGGTCGTATTCGTTGCTGATGAATAACTCCTGAATATTAAAAACCCCTGCTGTCAAAGTACCGGTTTTATCCATCACCACATGTTGTACTTTGGCCAGTGCATCCAGAAAATTGGAGCCTTTAAATAGAATGCCATTTTTGCTGGCGGCCCCTATTCCCCCAAAATAGCCCAGGGGAATCGAGATAACCAGGGCACATGGACAGGAAATCACCAGAAATACCAAAGCCCGGTACAGCCAGTCACTAAAGACATAGTCATTAACGAAAAATGCAGGCATTAAGGCAATTGCTATCGCCAGGTAAACAACGATAGGTGTATATATTTTCGAGAATTTTCGAATAAACAATTCCGTAGGTGCTTTTTGCGATGCAGCATCCTGTACCAGTTTGAGTATTTTACTGAGCTTACTGTCACTATAGGCTGTCGTCACCCTGACTTGGCAGACGACAGTTAAGTTGATCATACCTGCCAGGACGGTTTCCCCTTTCCGCTTGGTGTCCGGTTTACTTTCCCCCGTGAGGGCGGCTGTATTGAAAGAGGCACTTTCTGAAAGCAGTTCAGCATCCAGCGCCAGCTTTTCACCCGGCTTTAGCTGCAGCACATCGCCTATGACAGCTTGCTCAGCAGGTTTGGTTATCAATTTGCCGTCCTGCAGTACGGTTACTTTGTCGGGACGCTGATCCAGCAACATTTTGATGTTGCGTTTCGCTCTTGACACCGCGAGCGTCTGAAAGGTCTCCCCGACAGCGTAAAACAGCATGACGGCCACAGCCTCAGGATATTCGCCGATTGCAAATGCGCCAATCGTGGCCAAGGTCATCAATAAAAACTCGGAGAACAAGTCTTTTGAACGTATGCTGTCTGCCGCTTCTTTAATGACCGGTAGACCGACAGGAATATACGCTACCACATACCATAGTAGCCTGACCCATCCCGCAAACCAGTCCTGCCTGAAATAGTTGTCAAGCCCAATGGCTGCAAGAAGCAGGATCAGCGAAATCGCTGGCTGTACAAAAAGACGGAAAGCCGACGAGCCCGCCGTCTCATGACTATGCTCATGTCCGTGACCGTGGTCATGGCTGTGATCTTCTTCCCGGATGCCCGCTCCTTTAGCGACGCTTTCTGAGGGATGACAGCATAGCTGCCCTCTCTCAGTGTCGTATTGATGTCCGTGATCATTTTTTTTGGTAAGTTCCAGACGATTATCTGTACTGCAACATATTTTTGACATAGCTGTTTATTTTAATGATTCAACAAGACAAAGCTATGTGGAGAGTTTGGCAACCTGGTTGCAAAGTGAGGTGAGCTGCCCTTGACGCAGACTAGTCTGCTGCAATCTAAGTTTTAAAAAAACGTGAGCAGTCGTCACAATACCCTTTCATGACGAAGTTGATGCTTGCAAGTAAAAATTTTTCAGGCAGCTGAATCGGGGGCACAGAGATACTTTCGAGACAAAAGGTATTTTTACAGCGTATGCAGTTAAAATGCACATGGAGATCATCGACGGTACACATGCAGTCGTCGGTACAGATGGAATATTTCATTGAACCGGAGCCATCATCAATACTATGAATGAGCAGATTGTCGTGAAATAAATTCAGCGTCCGGAAAATGGTGGACCTATTGACAGTTTCCAGCTCTACCTCCAGGTCAATCAAGCTGAATGCTCTCTTAAAACCATGCATTGTTTTAAAAATCAGTAATCTTACCGCCGTTGGCTTAATGTTTCTGTTTAACAACTTTTCTTCCAAACTTTTCATGTGTGCCCTCCCTTTAAATTTAATCCTTTCAATTCGACTAAATTTATGAAAGTTTACTATAAGAGTTTTATAATTTTTTGGTTAAGAGTTGTATAATGTACTGGGGTTTAGCTTCAGTATTTTTAATGCACCAGATATGTTCGCTAATGGACAGAACATGTCCGGATATGAACAGTAGGCGGCCGGATTGACATGATACATGCGTTTCTATTCATTGCAGGATTTATTTTAGTGATTGCCTGCATCAACTTTATGAATTTAAGTACTGCTCGCAGTGAAAATCGCGCTAAGGAAGTTGGTGTCCGGAAAGTGACAGGAGCCTACAGGAGCTTACTTATTGCCCAATTTCTCACCGAGGCTATCCTCATCGCTTCTATTGGCGGCGTCATCGCCCTTGCTGCAGTATGGCTCTGCCTGCCAGCTCTCAATAATCTGCTTGGAAGCAAAGTTGCTCTGGATTTCACCTCGCCGATGTTGATGAAGCCTACGTTAAGAAATTTAAAGACACTCGGCGACAAGGCATTCTGGCTGGAGCGTTTACTATCGTTACCATTTTTGTATCCTGTCTTGGCCTCTTTGCCCTGGCAGCGTATATGGCCGAAAAGCGCAAAAAGGAAATCGGAGTCAGAAAGGTCTTGGGGGCTTCTGTCTTTTCCATCACTGGCCTGCTGTCCATGGAGTTTACCCTGTTGGTACTTGTATCGTGTTTGGTCGCCTTTCCTTTATCGTATTGGTTTACCGATCACTTTTTTTTGCAGATGTACAGTTAACGTACGCCTATAAGCTGGAGTATCTTTATCCTCTCCGGGATAGGCACCCTGTTATTGGCTCTGGCTACCGTAAGTTCGCAGGCAATCCGGGCGGCTCTGGCCAACCCTGTGAAAGCATTGCGGGATGAATAGGCTGCCCGTGGCAACAAAAAAACACTGTGTCTGCCGGCAGAGTCAAGGTGTTTAAGAACAGGAAAGTTCCGTTCCCGGCCTTTCCTGTTCTTAAAAATCTGCACTGTACTAATCCAAGTCCTCGATTGTAGCTTTCGGGGCATTGGCTTTTACTGACTCAATCCCCTTTTCTCTGCCGCTCTCAGTTTCATATAATTCACTGTTGCCGATGACCTGGCCATTTGTAGCTTTGAGGTTAAAATAAAATTTGCCATTCGCGGCAATTTTACGTTCAAATTTGTTGTCGTCCTGTGAATTTCGTTTGACCGATTCCACACCATTCAGGCAGCTGGCTTTCGTGCTGTACCCTTCGCTGCTCAAAATGACCTGCCCGTTGCTCGCTTTAAGATTAAATTGGAATTCTCCGTCTTTTCGTGTTTTTACTACAAATTTTCCCATTGTATCAATTATAAATATGATGTATTGTGTTGGAATGTTGTTCCACCCCAATCATAACGATCTATTTTATTTTTATTGTAATACAATCTAAAAATTAATACGCTGCTAACGCTAAATTTATGGATTCAATCATTTTAGTAGCTTTTTTTCTACAAAGCATCGAGAAAACGATCCGTCGTTCACTACTCGTTACGGAGATCATACATGGTTTTCCTCATGGCATGGAGATACTCTCCCGGATCAAAAGCATCGCCTTTGTTGGTCAGTACGATCAAAGTGAGCTTATTTTTTAAATCCCGCCAGAATAGGCACCGAAATCCGTCCAGACCACCGGTATGGAATACTTCCATGGTTGACCTGTCAACATACCAGCCAAATCCATAACCCCTTGTGTTTCCTTTATCGATTGTAGGAATGCTGTACATCGTCTCGGTATTTTCTTTATTGAGGAGCGTCCCCTCTCTCAGCGCTTTATCAAATTTCAGTAGATCTCCTGTGGTTGAATAAATCCCTCCATCTCCTGTTGTTAATTGTCTATAGTCAAGAATCTGGTTTTTCTTATCAAAACCTGTCACTTTACCCGGAATCGGATGAGCCATATTGTCAAATACAAACGTGTGCTTCATGTCTAGTGGGGCAAGCACGGTTGTGCGCAGAAATTCAGCAAACGTTTTTTTTGTGATCCGTTCAATAATTATTGAAAGCAAGATATAACCCGAACTGCTATATTTAAACTTCGTCCCCGGTGGAAAATCCAGTGCAGCGGCCCGGCTAAGCCATGCTAATACATCAGCGTTCTTCAACGCATTAATACTCGTTTGTGTCGGTGCTTCATAATCTTTTATGCCCGAAGTGTGATTAAGCAGCTGCCGGATGGTCACATCGGCTGCATATTTTGGCAGCTCTTTAATATATGCGGAAGCATGGTCGTCATAACGCAGTAAATGTAATTCCTGGAGCTTCATGATGGCAGCCGCGGTTAAGGGCTTAGCCAGTGATGCAATGTAGAAACAGGGATCCGGTGTATTAAATTCAGTACCCAGCGAAGGGTTGCTGTATCCGAGTGCACTGTCAATAACGATCTGGCTGTCTTTTGCCAACAGTATAGCCCCGTTCAGTTTCCCCTGTTGGTAAAACGTTCTTGTGATGTCGGCTGCTGTTTCTTTTCTGCAGGATTGGAATGTGATCGAAATACAAATACAACAGTAAAGAAGAGCCTTTGCCGGGCGAGCTGACGTGAAAAAGGACTTTGACACCATACAATACTTACTATTCATTGCGCAAATCATCCGAAATATTGGCACGCGATACTCTGATAATATGGATGCCGACGGTAGTTGCCACGGCCAGTAGAATGCCTATTGCGCTCAATCCAAACAGCCAGCCAGTCAGGCTGATGCGGTAAGCAAAGCTCTGTAGCCATTTCTCTGCTGCCCACCAGCTTATCGGAATGGCGACCACGATTGCAACGGCTATGAGCTGTAAATATTGACTGCCGAGTAACACGCTAAGATGCAGTAAATCTGCCCCCAGTACTTTGCGTACGCTGATCTCTTTCTGGCGCTGTCCAATCAGGAAAGCCGTCAGTGCAAACAAACCTATCAATGAGATCATGATGGCAGTAATGCCGAAAAACGATACGATACGCTGCAGACGGATATGGCTTGAAAACAGCTGCTGAAAATTAGCGTCTAAAAACGAGTATTTTAAGTCAAAATCGGGTTCGATCTTCTTCCATACTTCTTCTATTGCCTCCACGACCCTTTTGACATCCGTTCCTTCGATTTTGACCAGGATGGCTCCCCCAGATTGGAATATGCACGCATTGTTACCTATGGTATATACCGCAGGCTGCACCTGCTGCTCCAGCCCCTGTACATTGAAGTCTTCGACTATACCTACCACGGATAACGGTACGCTATCGCAGCCAGCAAACGCTATTGAAGTAGCTTTCCCATGCCGATGTCCCAGTTTGTCGGCAGCGGCTTTGTTGATAATTGCCGAACGGGTATGCTGATCTGCATAACTTCCGTCAAAGTAACGCCCGCTTATCAGGCCAATATCCAGTGTTTCAAAATATGCTTCGCTAATTTTCACTGAATTCATCCTATAGGTTTGTCCCGCTGCATTAAATTCAATTGTTGTCGTGTCCACATGCTGGTCACCGGGTACTGTTGTTGTCTTTGCGACGGATTGCACGCCACTTATTCGCATCAGCTGGGATCTGACGGTTTCAAAATTCTCTTCCCTGGTACTCATTTTGTACGCCTGTATCCGTAGAACCTGTTCAGCAGAGAATCCCTTGTCCCGGGTCTGCATAAAATCGAGCTGATGGCTAACGACTGTTACGCCGTAAATGAAAAATGCCGCCACTGCAAATTGTACAATGATTAGTCCATTGCGGAATGCTATGCCCCCCCTCCCTCTTGAATAATCGCCTTTCAGTACTTTGGTCGTATTAAACCGTGTAAGAAAGAGCGCAGGATATAGACCAGACAGTACGACGACAATAGAAAGTGACAACAGTACCTGCAACACGAGGCGTAAGGTTATCCCGCTGTTTAAAAAGTTGATATTGACATTAAATTGTGCGTTGAAATGCGGCAGGATGAGCGAGAGCATCAGTATAGCCAAAACAAAAGCAATACTACATTGGATGGCCACCTCCCCCATAAATTGCCAAAATAGTCTGGCCCGGCTGGAACCCAATACCTTTTTGACGCCGACCTCTCTGGCTCTACGCAAGGAAGCTGCAATAGAAAGGTTGCTAAAATTGATGGCTCCTGCGATCAGCAGCATTGCTGCGAGCACTAGCAATATGGTCACGGTTTTGATGTTGCTGCTGCCATGTTTCGGAAAATTGTGAATGTCATGAGCAAAATCCAAAAACAGCCCTTCCTGTGATCCGCTCTTTTTAAATTCCGAATACCCCTGGTTATTGTGCTCTTTTCTTAATTGCTCATCGTAATAGATCCGATCCACTAACGTTTCAACAGCGACCCGGTTTACTAACGGTTTGGTTTTGATATAGGTTAAATAAGAATGGTTTCCCCAATGATAGTTATTCTTTTCATTGGGATTACGGAATACTGCCTCAATATTTAAATGCGACGGGCCTGTTGCTCCTTTCATCACAGCAGTCACGGTACACTCATAGGCATTAAATATCTTGATGGTTTTGCCGACCGCGTCCTCTTCTCCAAACATTTTTTTTGCCAGATGCTCACTGATCACGATGGCGTTGGGTTTATTGAGCGGTGCTATGCTTTCTCCCGCGGTGATTTCGTAGGGAAATACACTAAAAAATAGCGAATCTGCTGCTACGATCCCTTTCTGTATTATCCTTTTTTCTGCGGTGGACAGTGGTGTTTCGAAACTTTCATCCCGAGTCATGTTTGTGGCTGCTGCCACCATCGAGACTTTGTCGCGCAGTAATGCAGCCAATGGTGCCTGAGTCGATTGATATACATCCTCCTTTCCCTTTAGAGATACCCGCGCCACCCGCTCCAGCTCGGGGCTCCACCGGTCGTAGTTGAGTTCGTGATTGAGGTACAGCAGCAAGATCATGAAGCTGCATATGCCAACAGCAAGTCCGAGGATATTGATGAGCGAATAGCCGAACGAGCGTTTTATGTTTCTAAAAGCCAATTTTAAATAATGTCGCAACATACGGTGATAGAGGTCTAAAGGTTACACATGGCTTCACATAGTGCATATGCCGGACCATTTTTCTAAAACTCTATTTCATAGTTATTTAGATGGTTGACGCATTATCAACCTGTTCGAATTCGAACAGTAACTGTACAGAAGCGAACGACCAAAATCATTCCATTATTTAAGTTTCTTTTCCACGACATCCAGACGTTTGCGCCAAGCCATCATTTGAGGATCCTGATAGACTGGCTTGCCATCTTCGTCAATGAGGCCCAGGGCCTTCGCCAGATTCCGGCTGAGATCCGCAGATTTATCGTTTGATTTTTTCCATTCACGCTGGTCTTCGAGAATGTCTTTTTCATAGGCGCTGAGCGCTTTTTTAATCATACTTTGTTCTTTCTTGTAGGCCTTCTGCTTACGGTACAGGATCATCAGCCGGTTGTAGGCGGTGGTGTTCAGACTGTCTTTTGTGAGGATCGCCTTGTAGTCCTTTATAGCCTCTTCCGTCTTGCCTTCAGATTCTAGCGCACGCGCGTGTTTGAGCTGCTCATTGATAGAGACACGTTTAGCCTTGCTGTCTGCCATACTGTGTTACTTTCATTGTTTATGGTCAATAACAATCATCAGCTACCGTTGGTTTGAGGGCACTTTCTTCAGAACACCATGTTTTTTGGATCGGCTGAAAGTTGAAGGGGAAAATACGGACGTGCGCCAATTAATACGTTCTTCGTCCGTGATTGTGACATATACGCAAAATATCCAAACCATTACCGGCAATATAACCTTCATCAGTAGCAAGGTGACCATTTATCTTTAACCGGCAACGCTATTTCTCAGTTCCGCTAAAGATGATGTATTGAACTGAAGTTTAATTTAAAATATCTGTAATATGCTTGCAATGAACTACCGTGGACCATACCGTATTCGGGCCGACCGTAATATGCCACTACCAGAAATCCTCCATCCGCAGGATGCCATCGTCAAGGTGCTGCGTTCCTGTATCTGCGGATCCGACCTGCATCTCTACCATGGGCTGGTCCCCGATACCCGTGTTGGGACCATATTTGGCCATGAATTTATTGGCGAAGTGGTGGAAGTCGGTTCCGCCATCGACAACCTGAAGGTGGGTGACCGCGTGATGGTACCCTTTAATATCGCCTGCGGCAAATGTGCATTTTGCCAGCAGGGACTGTATGGCAATTGTCACGAGTCCAATCCGGAGGCCACAGCGGTCGGCGGTATATTCGGCTATTCGCATACTGCCGGCGGCTATTCCGGTGGACAGGCCGAATATGTGCGGGTACCCTATGCCGACGTGGGGCCGGTAGTCATCCCGCCATGGATGGATTCTGACGACGCAGTGCTGCTGACTGACGTGGTCCCCACAGGCTATCAGGCGGCAGAGATGGCCGGCATTCAGCCCGGAGATACCGTGGTGGTATTTGGTGCGGGGCCGATTGGAATCATGGCTGCTAGATGTGCATGGCTCTTTGGTGCAGGCCGTGTCATTATCATAGACCAGGTCGAGTACCGGCTTGAGTTTGCCGAACGGTATGCACAGTGCGAGGCGGTCAACTTCCGTTCCATAGGTGATCCGGTCGTATTCATTAAAACCATCACAGATTCACTGGGTGCCGACGTGTGTATCGACGCGGTCGGCTGCGAGGCTGCCGGCAATGCCATAAATACCGTTTTGGGACGTTACATGATGCTTCAGGGTGGCTCCACCACTGCCCTTCACTGGGCCATCAATAGCGTCAAAAAGGGTGGTATTGTATCCATCGTCGGCGTATATGGTCCCATCAATAGTCTCGTGCCGATCGGCAACGTGCTCAACAAGGGCATTACGATAAGGGCCAACCAGGCTTCCGTCAAACGGCTGCTGCCACGGCTCATCGAGTATGTACAGTCCGGCATCATAGATCCCAAGGCGCTGATTACCCATCGGGTTCCCCTCGAGGAGGTCGCAGATGCATACCACATGTTCTCCAGTAAATTGGACGGCTGCATCAAAACGGTATTGTTACCCCCATCCATGTAAAATTTAATATTGTCAATTATGATCACAGACCAAACCACATCCGAAGATTTTATCCATGACAGAAAGCATAACTATGCCCATATCAAAGGCTGGGGTATAGATGCCGATCGGAAAAACGATCCCACCTACCCCATCAAACAGCGAAACAATGCTGAGCATCGGGGCTATTCCTGGCAGCGTCCGCTTCCGCAGGACAAAACGGTGGAGATCCTGCAGTCTGTCGAGCGCCCCAATCTGACTGCCGTATTCGGTACGTCGGTCCCACCCGCTGGCATCAGTGGCATGGTCAGGCGCGTGGCGTTTAAATACAGCGAGTCAAGCTATGGACGCTGGCTGCCACTCATGCTCGCCGACCGCGTCCAGGTGCTGGAAGGCATTGTGAAAGATCTCAGCAGTGGACATATCCCCAATATACCTAAAGAGCTTGGCCTCTCATCCGAATGGAAATACAATAGAAAGGCGATGCTCACAAAAGCGGCCGTAGGCTTATTGGTCGCGGGAGCGGTCATATTCCGGCTCTGCAGATCAGGAAAGCGTCCATAACTTAAACTGACAAAAGCTATGAAAATATTCAGCACCAGGACTCACGGCTACCTGGATTATCTGGTAGGCGTTTTTCTCATCCTTTGCCCATTTTTATTTCACCTTGCCAATGATCGGCCCGAGGGAGCCGTGTTTGTGGTGCTAGGAATACTGACCTTGGTATACAGTGCGATAACCCACTACGAGCTGGGCTTGGTCAGAATCATTCCCATGAATGTGCATCTCGTCCTTGATGTGCTTTCGGGCTTGTTTCTGGCCTTCTCACCCTGGCTGTTCGACTTCGCAGATATAGTGTACTTCCCACATGTCATCATCGGTATTATCGAAATCGGTGTGGCACTGACGACGAAGACCAGATCCAAGGTTATGGTATAAGGCAGGGGCAGATACGGTCGATGGCCGGTTGTCTAGCGCCCTGTCCTTTTTTGGGAGCCCACTTGCTGCCTCGAAGATGCTAGTTTGACAAAAATACATCCGTCTTGTTTACGAACTTCTTAAAATCCACAGCTGCTGGATGGACTTTGTAGGGCACGTAAAAGTGCTGCGGTTTGTCGGCTTCATACGCATTTCGCCAGAACAGGATCCAAGCGAGCTTTTTGCCTCTAACCAAGGGATATACAATTTCCGAAAAGTATCCATTATCTTTTACCGCTTCCAGTCCCGTCTCACCGATTGTCGGGATTTTTCCCGATTTATCCGCATATGCTGTGACGATAGCGATGTTTTTGGCCATGGCAGACCTGTATTTTTCGATGTCTTTCGGGGAGCCGGCACCGGGTACATAACAGTCGAAAGCCACTAGATCAACGTACTCGTTGCCCGGATATCTTTCCAGATAATGTGCTTCATGGTCAGTTTCAGACGGCGAATAGCAGTAAAGGAGATGGTGGATGTTATGCTTTTGTTGAAAATAGTCGACCGTCATCTTCCACAGAGCTTTGTATTCCGCGGGTGTACACTGCTTGGCTCCCCACCAAAACCATGTACCGGTATGTTCATGGTAGGGTCTAAGCACAACAGGAATGAGATGGCCCTGTGTGTCTTTGAGACTCAACAGAAACTGCGCCACATTATCCAGCCAGCTCAAGTATTTCTGATGGTTACTTCCTGTTGGTAGAATAGAACGAACTACACTGTCCTGTGCACAGTCCCAGGCATTTTTACCAGATAGGATGTTGTTGCCATGCCAGCTTATTGTTGTGATTCCGCCCCGTTCGTGGGTGGCCTGTATATAACGGCGCATATCCTCGAAATAGACGGAATCCAGGTTGTAAGCTTTCCCCAGTTCTATATCGCCTAACTCCCAGCCTATGACTTTCGGATATTTTCCTGTCACGTCACTGACATCGCTTCTCCCATTCTGCCTGTACCAGCCATGTCCATAAGCCAGGGCGTCCTGATGCCCAACGGCGATCCCTTTTGTCCGGAGGCTATTGATTTTGTTGTATAGCGCCCGTGTTTCGGCAGTGGCATTACGATCTGCTGGCAATTGTGCCATGGCACTTAATCCCCATAGCCACCAGGACAGGCACATGCCAATCCGGCGCAGAGAGCTGTTAACGAAATTTCTCTTCATCATCATGTTTATATATCGTGTTTAGCGTGTTTAATAAAATAATATCTGTCGACCGGCAGAAGGCCTTAAAATCGGCTGCCGCGGGGTGGTCCGCTGTGGGGACGTAGTAATGCGCCGGAATATCGTCAGCATTGCGCCAAAGCATAAAATAGGCCAATGGCGATTTCCTGAGCATAGGCTGCAAGACCTGTGTAAACCAGTCCGGGTCCGATATGCGTTCCAGTCCTGTCTCCGTGAGGGCCGCAATTTTTCCCCGTTCCTGGGCTATCCCTGATACGATGCTCATTTTAAGCGATGCTGCGGCAGGGTCATTAGCTCCATCCGGCCTAAAATCCCAATAGTTGTCCATGCCCAGGATATCGACATAATCATCGCCGGGATAATGTGTCATGTAGTCACTTTTATTCTGGAATCGGCAGTCCGGCGAATAGGCAAAGAGCAGCTGATGTACCTTTAGATCATTCCTGAGGTAATCGACGGTATATCGCCACAGCTGGATAAACTCATCAGCAGTGGCATGGCCTTTGCCCCACCAGAACCAGTCCCCGTCAAACTCGTGGAAAGGTCTGAATATAATTGGAATGGGCTTTCCGCCGGAGTCATTACATCGTCGCAAAAAATCACGCATCCGGCGGAGGTATGACCTATATGTCCCATTGGCCTTACCTCCGGGAAGGATTTCCCTAACGGCGAGCTGTGGATTGCTCTGCCATTCGTATGATCCTCCATTTACCGGATTGGCCATATGCCAGCAAAAAGTGATGATACCACCACGTTTATACATATCTTTTACGGTGCGCACTAATCTAGCTGTTTCTAGTCTCCGATACTCTGTATCTTTATGTGTCAGCACATGAAAATCGAGGCCGAGCATTGCCGGATGGCTCCCTGTAACCTCTTTCACGTCGCTGCGGTCCTGGTCACCACGCCAGTACCGTCCATAACATAGGGCATCTTGCTGGCCCAGAATCATCAATCTCTGCGATTGCGCCAGTTTGAGGGATTGATATAACGCTATTGTGCCTTTTGTTGCTCTGCTGTCGGCAGTTAAGGCGTGCTGCGCGTACAGATAGTGGATCGATTGCAAGATCAGCATCGATCCGTACAGTAGTATTCTTCCGATCATAGTGTGTTTCCAAAATTTTCAAGCATCTCCATACACATCCGTCCATTATGATAAGGACACTTCCAGAATCCCGCTTTATCATCCGCTTTATTGACCTCACCGTTTTCGAGCCTGCTCCAGAACCATTCACCATCTTTTTTATCGATTATGCTGGAAACAATATAATCCCATGTATCCTCTGCTTTATCCATATAAAATTTGTCGCTTAGTAGTCGGCCTAGATTGGAAAATCCGACTACGGCTTCAGCCTGTACCCACCAGTGACGTTCCCGATCCCAGTGTTTATGATTCCTTTCGTAGGCCATGCTGCCATCAGGAAGGATGCCTTCAAGTGCGGCCTTTCCTATTTGTGGCACTATCATCCGGACCTTCTCAACCAATTGGGGATCGCCCAGTACCTCGGCGGCTTCCAATAGTAACCATGCCGCCTCAATGTCGTGTCCAAAAGACTGTATATCACCTTTGACATTCCAGTCTCCATCGAAAAATAGCTGTAGATGTCCGGTTCTCTTATCAAAGATTCGGTCCACAAACAGGGTGATCAATTCGCTCTGCGCTTCAATGAGCCTTTGATCGATCCAGATCCTGAGTAAATTTGTGTAGGGTTCCAGGATATGCAGATGTGTGTTCATGGTTTTGGCTTCGTTGGCATCTTTTTCACTCAGCCGCATATCAGCCATCGGCTGCCAGTCCTCGGTGAACGCTTCCCAATAGCCACCGAGTGCGTTATCCCTGCATTTCTCGATGATATTAAATTGCTGCTTAGCATATTCTAACGCCTCGGTATTACCCGTAGCACGATAATATTCAGAAAAACCATATAATGCGAAACCCTGTGCATACGTCTGTTTTTTTCGATTGAGGGGCTCCCCACGGTAATCCAGCTCCCAATAGACACCGCCGTACTGTCTATCCATGAAAAAGTCCCGCAGATATACATAAGCCCTGTCGGCCATCTGCCGGTATGCCTGCCTTCCGAGGAGGCGGTAGGCAGCGGAAAAAGTCCACAGGATCCGGGCATGCATGACAACACCTTTACCGGCCCTTTTATCGAGCACGTTGTGTCCATCTATCCGCCCATAAAAGCCCCCGTATTCTGTATCTATCATATTTTCCATCCAATAGCGGAGGATATTATTTTCAAGTTCTTCTTTAAATCCTTTCATTTGCTAGTTTTGATTTCGCTTGTCAAGATTTCCTGCGGCTGTCCAGCTCTTCAGTGATTGTCTCCATCTTTTTCTCAGTCAATGGGTAAAAGCTGATAAAGAGCACCGATAGCAGCGTACCTGCGGCCGGAAATATACTCAGAAACATTTTAATGCCGCTGATGGTCTCATCAGACTGCAGCTGGTTGGCCTGAAAGCCGAAATAACCGAGCAGCCAGCCTGTTACAGCGGTGCCAAAGGCCCAGCCGAGTTTCTGGCTCATGGACGAGGAGCTGAACACAAGACCTGTAGCACGGTTGCCCGTTTTCAGTTCTGAATAGTCCACACAGTCGGCATACATTGACCACAGCAGCGGGAATACCGCGCCGGCACAGATACTGATCAGCACCTGCAGCCCGAATATGCCCCATAGCTGACTTTTATCCAGCCAGTAGAATGTTACACTTCCCAAGGTGGCCGCCAGCATGGTCAGCACGAAGGTGTTTTTCTTGCCGATGCTGTTACTAAGAGGCGCTGCCAGTATCACACCGATGATATTGGCGGCCTGACCCAGTGCAAGATAGAGGCCGCTTAGTACAAAAGGAATATTGAACAGTCTGATGCCGCCGTAGTTCTCCTCATGGATGTAGTACTTGAAGTAATATAGCGTTGCCCCATCCCTGATTGAGTTAAAGACCAAGGTAGATACTCCGGCACCCAGAAGGATCCACCAAGGACCATTGTTGAGCAGGTCTTTGATGTCCTGTCTTAGGCTTGTATGCGTATCTGTTGCGGGCTGAACGCGTTCACGTGTCCATGCAAAGCATAGCAGAAAGAGGATCACACAGCAGGTCGCAATTACAGCAACGGCCATTACCCAGCCTTTCTGCTGAGCCTCTATTGCGAGGTTGTGACCGCTGAAGAAGTTGACCAGCGGATTAAACAACAGCAAGGTCACGAAACTACCCAGATAGGCAAAGCTCATTCGGAATGTAGCCAGTACGCTGCGTGTCTTCGGAGCGGTGCTCATGACCCCCAGGAGCGACGCATAAGGTACATTGATCGCCGAGTAAACCATCATCATCACCGAATAAGTAAGATAGGCATAGACAAGCTTGCCGCTATCCGTCAGCGAAGGTGTGTAGAATGTGAAAATACCGATCACACCAAAAGGGACCGCGACATATAAAAGATAAGGCCTGAATTTGCCCCACTTAGATTGTGTGCGATCTGCCAGGATCCCGATAATCGGATCAAATAAGGAATCCCAGACGCGGGTCACCAAAAACATCGTTCCGACAACTTTGGCTTCCAGTCCGAATATATCGGTATAGAAAAACATGAGGTACATGCCAAATAATTTCCAGAACATGGACGAAGCAGCGTCACCCAATCCATAACCGATTTTTTCCTTTAGGCTGATATGTTCAGTTTTTATCATCATTCTCGTTTTGCAATAAATTTACTTATTTTTCAGTTTCAAATTATTCGAAATTATACTCCGCAACGTTGCCACAGATTTTTTTGAACGCATGCCGTCTTCAGCCGTATGCAGACAGTAGTCGAGCAACTTTTCAACAGAAGTCACTGCAACATGCATACGGGTGTCGCTAGACGCATAATAGATGTATATCGTTCCATCCTCATCCGCGATCCAGCCGTTGCTGAAGAGCACGTTCGAAACATCGCCTATACGCTCTTCATTCATTGGAGCCATCAGGTGGCCAGCCGGTTCGGCGATCAGTCTTTCTGGGGCGTCGAGGTCGGTAAGATAGACGTAAAGTACGTAACGTAATCCGGCTGCACATGCCCGTACGCCATGTGCAAGGTGTAACCAGCCTTTGGCGGTTTTTATCGGCGCCGGTCCCTCGCCATTTTTTAGCTCTTTGATCGTGTGATAATAACGGTGGTTTATGATTTTTTCCTCCGCCACGATGGCGTTTTCCATCGTATCCACCAATCCCCATCCGATCCCGCCACCGCTTCCTGTATCAATGAAGCCATCCTGGGGCCGGGTGTATAAGGCATATCTTCCATTGACAAATTCGGGATGTAGGACTACGTTCCGTTGTTGGCTCTTTGATTGAAGATCGGGCAGCCTTTCCCAATGTTTCAGGTCTTTGGTCCGCACAATTCCCGCGGCAGCCACTGCGGCCGACAGATCGCCCGGTGCAGCATCGGGATCTTTGCGTTCAGAGCAGAAAATCCCATAGATCCAGCCATCTTCATGTGCTGTCAGGCGCATGTCGTAGATATTGGTATCCGGATTATCCGTTTCCGGAATATCCATCGGATAATCCCAGAACTTAAACTGATCTACACCGTTGGGACTTTCTGCAATGGCAAAAAAGGACTTTCGGTCGTTACCTTCTACGCGGACCACCAGCAGGTACTTACCCTCCCATTTAATTGCCCCGGCATTGAATGTCCCGTTGATACCAAAGCGTTCCATAAAAAAAGGATTGGTCTGTTCGTTGAGATCATAGCGCCAGAAAACCGGCGTATGGTCAGCTGTAAGGACAGGATGTTTATACCGTTGGTAAATACCATTGTTTTCCTTAACTGGATGGTTTTTTCTTTGTAATAGGGCAAAGTGATCTGCTTCAACATTTTTTAGACGTTGCTCAAATAATGTACTCATGATTCGAATTAAATATAATGTAAGTTCTTTTTTTATTATCTTGATTGTTCAACATGTAGAACGCGTCGGAATAGGTCCAGTCCCGCGGTATGAAATGCCTTTCCGGTGCTATGTCCATACGAGGGAAAGGCCATCCAGGATTTTTTGCTTTTCACCTGGTTATAAGCTGCGAAATTGATATGTGGCGGGCATACATTATCTTGCACCCCAATCCCCATAACCAACGGCACACGGATACGAGAAGCCATATTTTTAATATCAAAATAAGAAAGCGTATGGTATACTTGTTTCCAGCTCACTTCGGGATGCTGACTTAAATAATAGGCCACATCCGACTTGGGCCAAGGGGCGATTTTGAAGTAATCCTGAAAATCCGATAAAAAAGGGATACCAATAGCTAATGCTTTTACCCGAGGATCCAGCGATGCCGCAACGACCGACAATGCGCCGCCCTGACTTGATCCACGCACAGCAATTCGGTTGCCATCAATTTCATCTCTTGAACTGACAAAGTCCAATGCACGCAGCACATCCATAAACGCACCCCGGTAGTAGTAATTATCCTTATTGTCTATCCCATAGGTGAACCATGTACCAAAATGATTTGACTTTTCATTTAACGCTTGTCCCCGAACGGACAGCACAAAATAAGCAAAGCCATCCCAAGACTGATTTGGGAAATAAGGTTTTGATCCGTAGCCCATATATTCCACAATAACGGGATGCTTTCCTGCCTTTTTAGGTTTAGCATAATACCCCATGATAAGTTCATTATCCAGCGAACGCATCGACACATGGTACATCTCGTAATCCAGTTTGGACTGCTCCGGAATCAGCATCAATTGATAATCGGGCTGTATACGAGCAAGCTGCGCTTTATTCGCTTGCCAAAATTTATCAAAATCTGCCTTTTCATCATTGGGAGAAACAATTTTTTCAGGTTCATAACCTACATTCACCTGCTCTTCCAATTTTTGTCCTCCGTCCAGATTCAAACTAACTTTATAGTGATAAAATCCCGGTTTTGCATTCTTCAGTCCGAATATACCCGGCCGGGCAGTACCCTTTCCTGGAATATCGACTTTCAGTTCATGAGATTGGACCACCGCTCCATCATCCGTTGTCAGAAAGATTTTCAATGTCGCATGCAATGCTTTTTTTCCGCTATTAGCAATTGTCGGCGCAATTGCGATACTATCGCTTCCTAGAAAAATATAGTCTTCATCCTGGACATTGATTTTAAGCATCAGCTTATCCACTGTCGAAGCCGGCTCTACCTTCATCACAGTGCCATTCAAAAAACCACCAGCGGAGCTCCATCCATCAAAAAATTTAATAGCAATCAGGTTTTCGCCCTTAAGGTCAAGCGCTTCGAGCGGTACAAAATACCTGCGTTCATGATCAAAATAACCGGCAAAATTCTGCGGAAATTCTCCGGTTTTACCGACTAAGGTTCCGTTGACGTAGATCTCCTCACAGGCTGCAAATTTACCAAGGTCAATCCTGATACCTTCAGCCTCGGCAATTTTCTGCTGTAGTTGAGCTGGAAAGCTCAGTTTCTTACGGTACCAGCCAAAGCCCTGATCCAATTTTTGTCCCTGTTCTTTGAGTAGTTTATTGGATACTACGTTGGCCCAATGATTATCCTGATAGTCTATTCTACTCCAGCTGCTGTCCCTGCCTTCGCCGGCATGAAATTTCCAGTCCACGCCAAAGTTGTTTGATAAATTATTTTGAGACTGTTTCTGCGCATGGATACTGGGTAGAAAAGTAAATCCGCATAGCATCATCAATAGTACAGTTTTTATATACTTATTCATTTATTGATCGTTTTTAAATCTTGTCTTACCATTTTTCCCCAGGGTTTAAGCTGGCTCTGAGACCAGCCACTTGCAGGCGCTTGCTGATCAGTAATCATGGAACAGCTTTCATTTTTGTCCGCTATAGACCAGGCAATCCAGCTGAGTTTATGTCGGGCCATCCATTTTTTCCAAGCTTCCCATTCAGTCCAATCGATCGACCCATCACCATCGGCATTCATCCCTGCGCATTCCGACACAAAAATTGGAATACCTTTACCAAGTGCATATTCCGTACGTTCGCGAAGAAACTGCTTATGTGTGCCTGCATAGAAGTGTACCGTATACATCAGGTTGCTAAACCCCTCTAACGGCTTGTCAGCAACAAGGTGAATATCCTGATCCCAATTGGGGCATCCGACCAAAATAATATTGTCTGGGTCGATCGCCCGAATGGCGGGGATCACCTCTTGAGCATAAGCCTGAATTTCCACCCAAGTGGTATTCACGGGCTCATTAAAAATCTCATAAATGACATTCGGGTACGTCCCGTACTTCTGTGCCACAAGTCGAAAAAATTCCTTTGCCTGCTGCGGATGTAGTTGGTGTGCGTGCCAATCCACGATAACGTATACTCCCGCTGCTATTGCTGCATCTACCACCTCATATAAGCTTTTTAGCGCTGTCTCTGGATTTTGCAAGTAGCCCTGGTCAGGCTCTACACCAATAGCAGCTCTCACAACCTCAATATTCCAGTCCTTTTTAAGCCAGCGGATGGTCTGTGCATTATAAAACCGCGGCCACCAGTTGTGCCAGCCCAGGCTTACACCGTGGACGGTCACTGTATCGGAGCGCGCATCGACAAGTGCTGTGCCCGACACGCGGAGCTGACCGTGTCGGGCTACGACGGTTCTGGCATCAGATTGCGGACTGATCAATTTAGTTCGGCATGAAGCAGATGGCAACAAGGTCAACATTAGCAGACTACCATACAAACACTTTTTCAACTGTAACCTCCTATTTTTTTACGATCCGGAAATTACACACACTGAAGTCGTCATTGACATCCACAGTAGGCTGGTAAGAAAATACGAAAGCATTCCATCCTGCTTTAAGATAAGTCCCGTTGCTCTGAGAGGCATCTTTATAAAATTCGGTCAGATCGATCCGCATGGTCTTCCATTGGCCGTACGTATTCAGGGCACCATTCTCGGCTGGGTTGTAACGTGTCTCCTGCCTGTCCCCGCCCAAGATAAAATTCCCCTGACTGATAGAAGCCGTACTTTTGGTGTTGATCTCAAATTTGACATAGTAATCTTTAGGATTGGCCAGTATCGCGGCATCATTCAGATCAAAGCCAGACCAGAAAATGCCGTTCCAGGACCAGGCATCGAACGATCGGCGCACGCGCAGGAAACGGTCAAAGCCCGGTAGCAGTTTAGGATCGCCGCTGGCTTTACCATCCGTGACATAGTCCGAAAGGGACTTGATGTCCAGCATGGACAGTCCTTTTTCACGAAAGCTGATCTGCTTTGGCACTGCCACCAGGGGGCTCGAAACCGAGAGTACGGCACCATCTGCTGTCCCGGCAGGGATCACAAAGTAGATGGAATCAGCAACACTGCGCAGGGGCTTTAGCTCCTTGTTGTCGATCACAAATTTACCATTGGCCGTATCCAGCTTATAAAGATCCAGGTATTTACCGACGAGGACTGCTGTATCCCCCGCTGCCACAAACTCGTTGTAAAGCCCCTCAACGACCAAGTTGGGGATTCTGACTTCAAACGGAAATTCAGTACTTCCTTTGGCCGTCACCAGCGCAAGCTTGTTGTTGACCGTTGTCGGTACAACCCGGGGTATCGGTAAGGTGATACGGGACCTCACCGCGTATACCGTCGACAGATCGACCTCGACATCGTTAAATTTTATGGACTTGACTTCCGCAAGGTTGCTTCCCTGCAAAACTATCATGTCGGTCAATGCTCCGCTGCTGATGGACACGTTCAGGTCGCCCGCAGTGGAAATTTTTTCAATGACCGGAGGACCATTCGAGGTCAACTGGTCATCGTATGTGTTGTTATAGTTGGCAATATCTTTCTGACAGGCCACCGTTGTGCCAGCAAGGCCAGCACATACCAGCAGATATAATAAAGAGCGATTGTAGATTTTCATGTGAATTTAATTTAGGTGTACATTAATTCCATCCCGGGTTGTTGGTGGTGATCGTCGTATTGACCCCCACTTCTGAATTTGGTATCGGGTACAGCAAATGTTTCTCGGACCGTATTTTGACGACCCCCACTTCATCTGTTCCCCCAATCCTATTCATGACATCGAGGTAAATCCCCCAGCGGATCAAATCCCAACGCCGGTCGCCTTCAAGTGCGAATTCCATGGCTCTTTCTTCCAGTACTGCGGAGCGGAACGCACTTTGGCTGTCGATATTGCCATCACCTGTAAGCCGACGGGGCGAGGCATTGCTCCGCCCGCGGACCTGGTTGAGCTTTGCCAATGCCAATGTACGTGCTGCAGTACTGTTGTCTGCCTCATTGGCTGCCTCTGCATAGATGAGTAACACATCCGCAAATCGAAGGAAATACCAGGGGGCATCTGTACGTTCGAGTTTGTTGTTACTGACATCACTATATTTCGTTAGGAACGCCAAAAACGCCGGCGACTTCTCACTACGGTACTGAGCCCCGTCATTAAATGGCGCGACCGGCGGTACCCACTTGCCATTTTCGTCGGTATAACCCTTCGCTTTTTTCGTATATTCCTCGTTGTTTGGATAGTAAGACCCCCCGCCCCAGCCAGAGTCATCTCCTTGTCTGATCCAGCGATGCATCACCCCTTTGACGATACGTAGATCTTTGCTTTCGAAGAGCTTATACCAATGGTCACGCATGCCCCACCATAGTCCCGTTTGTATGTAGCCCTGGTCATTGTAAGTCCCGTTATAGCCCTGTGAAAACGTGACGCCGTATTTTTGATCCGCCGACATGGACTGTAAGGTCCAGATATGTTCAGTCTTGTTCTTGTGGGCACGCGACCACAAGTTGTCATAGCTCAGTAGACCGTAGTTTCCATACTCGCCGTTGATGACCTGAAGGGCTTTGTCCCGGGCTTTCTCAAAATACTCCTTGGCACTAAAACTTTCATAGCCAGCCACCTGTTTTTTGGATACGGTAAATGAAACTGGGTTGGTGTATACCTTTTCGCTTCCGTTCATACTGTAGGGCTGTCCACCTCTTACGGTTACATTTCCGGATTGTAAGGACGCTGAGGCCATTGTGACATATACTTTGGCCAACAATGAGGCTGCTGCACCGGCAGACACACGGCCTTCCTGATAGCCGCTGTCGGTGTTTTTATAGAGCATTGTCTCGGCCTTGGTCAACAGTTCGATGATATGCGCATAGACCTTGGCGATGGGCTGCCGGGGCTGATTGAGATCTGCACCCGAATTGACCGACGCAGTGCGTATAGGGACCTCACCAAAGGCGCGCACCAGCAAAAAATACGAATAAGCTTTCAGGAAATAGAGTTCCCCCATCCCGTTTTTCTTGACTGCTTCGGATGCTTTGCTCATGGGCTCTATGTTTTCCAGCGCGAGATTGGCCCGGTGGATAATCGCATACGGTTTTTCCCACATTGCCGTGGTGTATTCATTGTTCTGAAAGTTGCCTGCGCCGAGTGATCCAAATGACCAGTCAGGCCCCGTCATATAGTCACAGTCAAATTCGAGCGCCGGCGGAAACAGGCTCCACCGGAACATATCGTCCAGCAGCTTGCTATAGGTTCCTACGACCCATTGATTGACTCCTTCGTCCGAATCAGGGATATCCTCTGGATCGACAAAGTCAAATTTCTTTTCGTCCAGCATCTTTTCGCACGAACTCAAGCCTACAAGCCCAATCGATGCTATCAAGGCGTATTTAAGATATAATTTATAGTTTTTAGTCGTCATAATACATGCATTTAGGTTCTGTTAAAATTCTGCTTTAAACCCCAGGGAGAATGTTCTGCTGCTTGGATATGAATAAATATCAACACCTTTGCGGGAGGCGTCGCCACCGAAAGCATTGACATCTGGGTCAAACCAGCTGTAATCCGTGATGGTCAGCAGATTGGTAGCACTGGCATATACGTAAAGCCCATGAAGTCCTTTGAACGGATTTTTGAATGTATAGCCGAGATTGATATTCTTGAGGCGTAGATATGACCCATTTTCGACATATCGGTCTGAGGTTAACATCGTACGGTTGTAAGTTGATACCGCTTTTGGCCAAAGTGCCTGCTGCTTATTGGTTTCTGTCCACCGTGCGTCATAGATGTCCTGTGTGATGTTTCCGATATTGGCCATTTTCATATCGATCAGGTTACCGTTAAAGATATCGTTGCCAACAGAGCCCTGCCAGAAGAATCCCAATGTGAATTCGCGAAATTTAAAATTGTTGGTCAGACCAAATACAAAGTCCGGATTGGTATTGCCGATAATCGTGCGGTCGCTGGTTGTCAATTGCCCGTCCGCGTTCAGATCACGGTATTTGATCTCACCGATTTTTGAACGTACCAGGGCATCACTCGCATTGGCATAAGTAGCATCAGCACGCACTTCGGCCTCGTTGTCGTAAAAACCGTCTTCCACGTACCCGAATATCGCACCGATTGGCACACCGTTACGCTGGATGAAGATATTATCCGCGTTATACCACAGCCTTTCTGCAAAGCGGTCGGCAGCAAGTCCGCCAATGGCATTGCGGTTGAACGAAATGTTGGCGTCTATGTTCCATTTAAAGCTTTCACGGTCAATGGCAACAAATTTTCCGGTAAGCTCAAGACCTTTGTTGGTTACATATCCCGAGTTGACCCATTGTGTACGCATTCCGTTGCTGGAAGCGATATTTACATTCTGCAGCAGGTCGTTGGTCTTTTTGTAGTAAGCATCGATTGTGAATTGGATTCGGTTGTTTAAGAAAGCCATATCCAGTCCCAGGTTGTATTGGTCGGTTGTTTCCCATTTCAGGTTTTTGTTGAGCGCACCACGCCAGTCCACCTCGGCAAAGCCGCTGCTCAAGGCTCCTCCGAGTGGATAATTTGCCACTGCGAGATAAGCGCGTGTCTGATAGGCATTCACCCCCTGATTACCGGTACGTCCGTAACTGGCCCGCAGTTTCAGGTCGTTGAAAATGTTGAGATTTCTGACAAATTGCTCTTCCGAAAGCCGCCATGCCAATGCTCCGGAAAGGAAATTTGCAAATTTCTGACCTACAGTGAGCCGGCTGGATCCATCTCGGCGGAAAGAAGCGGTAGCAATATATTTCCCTTTATACGAATAGTTGGCCCGCGCCAGTACCGAGGCCAGCTGCGTGCGTCCGCGATTGCTGACAAGGGGACCGGGGTTGAGACCCGCGGACATGTCAAATTCTCCAGTAATATCATTTGGAAAATTGGTTGCTGTCATTGATTTGGAGGCGTAATTGGCCTGTTCGTACGTAAAGCCCGTCACCAGGTTCAGGCTATGGTCCTGCCTGAACGTCTTGTCAAATGTCAGCAACGATTCACTGGTAAGGCTCTGATACCAATTGTCGCTCTGTCCCGCACTGCCATTTTTAGGAGCTCTACCCTCCTGTGTATTCCGGTTATAATAGGTGTTCCGGTTATTATTCGAGTAGCCGAAGCCGAGGTTTTGACGGAAAGTCAAATAGGGCAACAGCTTGACGCTTGCATAGGAAGAGCTAAATACATTGTTTGCTCTGAGCTGGTCCTTAGCCGTATTGACATATACCCCAGGGTTGGAGGCGAGCCAGTTCAGCTGATCAGATTCAATCGTGCTCATATCCGGCCCATATGTTACCGGGAATATCAGCGCTGAGCGAATGATGCCGTAATCATATGCATTGGATTTTGCGAAGTTGGTAAGCCCATTGGTGTAATTGATATTGGCGCCCAGTTCGAGCCACGATCTGACCTTCCGCCCGATGTTGGTCCGCAGTGCCACCCGTTGATAGTCGGAGTTTTTGATGATACCTCCCTGGTTCAGAAAGTTTCCGGAAAACATGTGCCATCCCTTTTCACTCCCGCCCGAAACGCTGAGATTATATTCCTGAGAAAAGCCATTCTGGTAGATTTCATCCTGCCAGTCAGCTCCCTGGACTAACGTCTGATTGCCGTACTGATCCGTTCTGATGCCCTGATTCAGGAAATCCTCCGGTGCCGGCTGGTACTTTCCCGAGGAAGTTACAGGCTGACCATTTATGGTGGGGTAATTCCAAGTACCGGGGTAAGGTAATATCTGATAATCTACTCCTTCATAATATTTGCTATTGACAGCCTGTTCGTTAATGTAATTTGCGTAATCAAAAGGTTTAAGCATACTGACTCGCCGGCCAAGCGTAGCCAGACCAAAGTTGGCATTCAGTTCTACTTTTTCATTTCCGTTTTCTCCTCTTTTTGTCGTAATGAGGACAACACCGTTTGCTCCTCTGGATCCATATATCGCTGTAGCCGAAGCATCTTTCAGCACTTCAATAGACTCAATGTCGTTGGGATTGATTGACGCCAGGGCGTTGGCGGTCTGATTGTTGTTTTCGTTGGCGCTGCTGCTTGGTGTAGATGCCATGTCATAAGGTATTCCATCCACAATATAAAGAGGCTGTGAGTTAGTCGAAAAGGAATTGGTACCGCGGATGGTAATGGATACTCCAGCGCCCGGAGCACCGTCGTTTTGGTTGACACTGACACCCGCCATTCTCCCCTGCAGCGCCTGATTGATACTGGGCGCCGGATTTCCGGCCAGAATATCCCCTGCTTTTACCTGGCTCACCGCCCCTGAAAGATCTCTTTTTTTAACCTTGCCATAGCCGACGACCACGACCTCATCAAGTACATCTGCTTTTGGGATCAGGTAAATATTAAGCGATTGCTGGCCAGTGATTTTATGTGTTCGTGTTTCCATCCCGAGAAAAGAAACATAGAGGTTGTCCCCGACGCTGACCTCTAGCCTGTAGTTGCCATTTGCATCTGTGAGCGTAGACTGGCCGGCTCCGGTACGCACTGTCGCCCCAGCTATTGCCCCGTTGGTCTGCTGGTTAAACACCCTTCCGGAGAGCTGTGCCTTCTGGGCAAAAGTGACCATTGGTGTCAGTCCGGCGACCATACAGGCATAAAAGATTTTCTTGATCATTTTGAGTTCCCTTAAAATTGGTTATTTAAATTGCTTTATCTAAAACCAAAACTAGGGAGAATGTCGTCTCGTAATTAATACTTTTTTATCTTATCCTTATGGAATTACAACCAATAATCGTGATACAGGCTTTGTAGGATGTGTTTGTATACTGTATTATTTTAACTCTGCTATTACCGTAGCCTATAAATAGAATTTCGAATTGCGGTATTTATCCCGGAATGCGGTGGGCGTCGTTCCTTTTTTCTTCATAAAAATGCGGTTAAAGTTAGAAAGGTTATTGAAGCCGGAGAGCAGTGCTACTTCCGCAACATTGTGGGTTGTGTCGACAAGGAGGCGGCTGGCATGCCCGAGCCGGATATCGTTTAAGGTATCGATAAAGGTTCTGCCCGTCCGCTGTTTCAGGAACCGGCTTAGCGATACTTCCGTCATTCCGATCAGATCCGCAGCTTCGCTCAACGAGACCTCGCCTTGGTAATTCCGGGAGAGATATTGCAGTACCTTTTCGACACGCCTGCTGTCATGGCGTCTGATACTACTGTGGAAGGAACGACTGCAGAGCTCCCTCATATCGTCGTCCAGGGACAGCTTATAGAGCAGGTCATAGAGTCCTATGACCGAGTGGAAGCCATCTTTCTCTTTGCTCAGTTTCTTAATATCTGCACATACTCCCGCAATGGTACCTTTGCTGAATGTCACCCCATAGGCTGCTTTTTCAAACAGTTGACGTATGGATCGAAATTGATTTTTGTTGAGTAGGGTTTCGCCAAGCAGATCCGGCTGGAACTGAATGGTGATTTCCGAAATTTGCTGGGAGCGGCAGTTGTGATCAAACCAGCCATGCTCGAGGTTAGCGTTGGCGATCAGAGTCAATTCCATGTGGTCGATCTCTTCTATGCTGTCACCGACAATCCGCTGCGCCCCTGCAGCGTTCTCGATAAAGTTCAGCTCAAATTCCGAATGCACATGGATCGGGAAATCAAAACAGGATTTTTCTCTGGCAAACACCATGAAACAATCTTTTTCCGACAAAGGGGTTACTTCGCGCAGTATCATGGGTTTAAAATAGACAAATTTTGTTCAATTGATAAATTCCGGTTATCTTTTTTAACAAGCCAGTGATATTAACGTACGCTGATCCAACCAAATCGGCCCAAGGGACGTTTGTTTAAGGGGCGATAAGCCCTACTGAACGGTAATTTTATGAATATAAGAGAATTTAACAAATTGTATAATTTCATTGGATGTCAGCAGATAATCCGATATATTTGGTTCCTGTACACAGCATCGACTATGAAACAACATCACCTTATCCTGCTTTCGCTTGGCTTGTTCGCAGCAACGGCATTGAAGGCGCAGGAGAAATCCAATTTGGTCAAACTGAATCTTCTGCCGCTGACGGCTGGCAATGTGGCGCTTGAATATGAAAGAGCCCTTCAGGACCGCATTTCACTGAGCGGTACACTAAGCCTTCGGCCCAAATCCGGACTACCCTTTCGTTCACTATGGGAGTCTGCAGTTGATGACGAGTACGATATCCTGGGCGGCGCCAAACTCGGGGCTTTTTCGTTTACGCCCGAGGTCCGGTTTTACCTGGGCGACAAAGAAGCACTGCGGGGATTCTACGTCGCTCCTTTTGTCAAATATTCCAACTATACGCTGAGTACAGTACTTTCGGTCGACCAGTCGAACTACCAGAAAGAAGTCGCCATATCGGGCGCATTGAATGCCTTTACTGCCGGTGTAGCCATCGGTAGCCAGTGGCGCCTCGGCGAAGATATTTATCTCGACTGGCGTATCATCGGTCCCAGCTATGGTTTTAACAAGGGGACGTTTGAGGGCAAGACGCCGCTCAATGCGGACGAACAGCGCGAGGTGCAGAAACAGCTGGATGACTTTGACATCGACGTCATCGATCTCCAAAAAGAAGTCAGCGCTGAGGGGGTGACCCTCCGTACGAGCGGACCATTTGCCGGGATCCGCACAGCCCTGTCTTTTGGTTACCGTTTTTAGACTGCCGCCCTGAGGATCATCCACTGGTCTAACTGATTATAAATCACTTATCCTATTCGCTCTCAGGCGCAGCAGGATACCAGTTTTTAGCTTCAGACCTGTGCTCCGTTTCCATTTCCTTTTCTGCCAGTATTGCAGGATAACTGGTTCTAAGCGTCAGACCAGGCTAGCTGATGCGCCCAGCAGCAGCCTTGTGTCAACTAATGTCTCTCCGCTAAAACACAGCAGTGCTTTTGATTGTTAAGCTATCAACGTCTTTGGTCGCATCGAATGTGATACAGCCAAGGCTTAACAATATGCAGAAAACCATATAAGCCGATGAATGCACTTCAAAAACGGATCAAAGTCCTGCTGCCGGGGTACTTTGCCATGGTCATGGCCACAGGAATTATTTCCATTGCCTGTCTTCTGGAAGGATTTTCCGTCCTCGGCAGGGTACTTTTTTATCTCAATATCCTGTTTTTACTCACATTATTTGCCGCCAATCTCTATCGGATGATCCGTTACTGGCCCGATATGGTAGCGGATTTCAAAAATTATCAACGCGGACCCGGATTTTTTACGCTTATCGCGGCTTTGTGCATTATGGGCAACCAGGTTATCCTTTTTGAAGGCATGAGCGGCCTGGCTACGGCATTGCTGATTCTGGCTGCCGTGATATGGGCTTTTACGATTTACGGTTTTTTCTACAATCTGACGGTGACGGATGATAAAAAACCGTTGAAAGAAGGCATCAACGGGACCTGGCTTGTCATTATCGTTTCCATTCAGGCCATATCTGTACTGATCTCTTTTGTGTCGGATGGTCTGGGCGACGCTGCTGAGATCTACCTGTTCATTGCCGCCTGTCTATTTTCTGTGGGTTGTATCTTCTATTTGTATCTGATGTCTCTGATCATTTACCGGATTTCCTTCTTCCCCTTAAACGCGATGGAACTTGGTGCTCCATACTGGATCAATATGGGGGCCACAGCCATATCCACGCTTGCCGGATCCATGCTGATCCTCCATGAAAAGCAATTTACTTTCCTGGTCGAAATCCGGCCGTTTTTAAAAGGGTTTGTGCTGTTATTCTGGGCTGCCGGCACCTGGTGGATCCCTTTGTTGGTCCTATTGGGAGCCTGGCGGCATATTGTCAAAAAAGTGAAGGTGCCTACAACGGCCGCCGGTTATGACCCCACCTACTGGGCGATGGTATTCCCGCTGGGCATGTATGTCGTCAGTACTTTCCGGCTCAGTGAAGCCCTTGATATTGCCTTTCTGAAATTTATCCCCAATGGTTTCATCTACCTCGCCCTATTTGCCTGGACCGCCGTGATGACTGGCTTTGTCAGACAGCTGTTGAAGGTATTTTTGAGCCGTAAAGTTTAGCTGATTATACTGAGCAAACAATTTAAAATCTCTACTGTTATAAAAATAGACTAATAGATTTCTATGTTGAAGCTTGTAGACCTAAAAGCCTTTGTTATAGCCAGTGCTGCGACCCTTTTGACGCTCGGGATGATCCTGGTTGGATCGCGCAGGCTGCAGAATTTTGATGCAGCTCTGGTAGCCTATCTATTCGGTACACTGTTTGCCGTTTTTGGAATTGTCTATCGTTACACCGTCTGGATACAGCGTCCCCCCACCCGTGTTTATTTCAAGAGCAGCCTAAAGATCCTGTTTTCGGCGGAAGGACTCCGTTTTTTGGGATACACGGTCAAAGATTTTGTACAGAACATCGTTTTTCAGCGCTTTATTATCCGTAGAGGCCAGTCCCGAGGCTTTGCCCATCTGATGATAGCCATCGGCTGTATTTTAGCCTTTTGTATCACGATCCCTCTTACCTTTGGCTGGATACATTTTACACTTGTCCCCGCGTCAGGTTTGGATCCCGCTGCACCCAAAATTTATACCGCGCACTTCTTTGGATTTGCCGTGATGAATTTTCCGGTAAAGTCAGTCATGGGCTTCCTGACCTTCGGGGCGCTCAACTGGTGCTCGATTCTGGTGATCATCGGAGCCACTTATTTTCTGCAAAAACGGTTAAAGGATCCGGGACTGATTGCCACGCAGACTTTTGAAGGCGATATCCTGCCCCTGCTGCTGCTGATTCTCGTTTCTTTGACGGGTCTGGGGCTGACTTTGGATTATGAATTTATGCATGGAAAGGCTTACGAATTTATGGCCGTTACCCATGCTTTTTTTGTGATCGTCTTTCTCGTCTGGATGCCTTTCGGAAAGTTTTTCCATATCATCCAGCGCCCGGCCCAGATTGGTGCTCATATCTATAAGGAAGCCGGACGTAAAAAGGGCATGCAGCACTGCAAGTTTACCGGCAAGGAGTATACAACAAAATTGCATGTCGAAGATCTCAAAAAAATCACAAAACAGACGGGTTTCAACCTTGATAATGCTGAGGGAGACTCTATCCTGGATTATAGTCCCGAAGGAAAGCGGGATCTTCTCGCCATCGCGCATTATAAAGCCCGCAAAGAAGCCGGTGAATTTTTTGGATAATCTGTAGTTGGTACCTTAAATAAAAGAATTAAATGGCAAAATTACCCATACCCGTAGAACAGATCATTGCGCAGTTTGGTCCGCACTTACATTTTCCAGATCCTGAGGGTACTCCGGGCAGAGACGAGCCGGATAGAATTGTCGAAACCCACTGCTGCTTCTGTGGTATGCAATGCGGGATAAAGTTGCTGGCCAAAAATAATAAAGTGGTTGGATTTGAACCTTGGATGGAGTTTCCTTTCAATGAGGGAAGGTTATGTCCCAAGGGCGTGCAACGTTATTTACAGGACAATCATCCCGACCGGCTGACCAGTCCTCTGGTCAATACCCCCGGAAAGGGATATCTGCCGGTCGCATGGGACGAGGCCATGGACAGAACCGTATCCGAAATCAAACGGATTCAGGAGAAGTATGGCCATGATGCCTTTGCTGTTCTTTCGGGCGTATCCCTGACCAACGAGAAATCCTACATGATGGGCAAGTTTGCCCGTGTCGCTTTAAAAACCAAAAATCTGGATTACAATGGCCGTCTATGCATGGTATCGGCGGGTGCTGGCAACAAGAAGGCGTTTGGCCTTGACCGTACGTCCAACAACTATACGGATCTTGCCCATGCTGAGGTGATCATCGTTACAGGCGCCAATGTCTCCGAAACGTTTCCTACACTGACCTATTGGCTGTGGCAGGCCCGTGACAACGGTGCCAAGATCATTGTGGTCGATCCGCGGCAGATACCCCTGGCGCGCACAGCAGATATCCATCTAGATATCAGACCGGGAACCGACTCGGCACTGTTTGGCGCGATTCTTAACTATATGGTTCAGCACGATATGCTGGACCACGAGTTTATTGCCAACCATACTTCCGGATTTGAGGATGCTATCGCGGCGGTCAGGGACTATAGCCTCGAATGGGCCGAAGAAGTCACCGGTGCAAAAAAGGAAAAAATAGAAGCCGCTGCAAAGCTCTGGGGCAAAGCTTCCACCTCCTTTCTATTGCATGCCCGCGGTATCGAACACCATACCAAGGGGGTCGAAAATGTGCTGAGCTGCATCAATATCGTACTGGCTTCGGGCCGGATCGGACGCCCCTACTGCGGTTATGGCACCATTACCGGGCAGGGTAATGGACAGGGCGGACGCGAACATGGCCATAAATGTGATCAGCTGCCCGGTAATCGCGACATTGAAAATCCCGAACACCGCCAGTATATCGCTGAGGTCTGGGGAATAGATGAAAAAGACCTTCCGGGCAAGGGGCTCACTGCATACGAGATTATCGAAGCGATTCACCGCGATGAAATAAAAGGACTCCTGTCCATCTGTTTTAATCCGCTGGTGTCGCTGCCCAATAACAATTATGTGCGCGCCGCACTTGAAAAACTGGAATTTTACGTGGGTATCGATTTTTTTATGAGCGAAACCATCCGCCACTGTGACATTATCCTTCCCGGCTCCCTGCACGAAGAAGAGGACGGTACCGTGACGACTGCCGAAGGGCGTGTGGTGCGGATCCGGAAAGTCGTCGACCCACCCGTCGGCGCACGGCCCGATTCGGAAATTATACAGGAGATCGCCCGACGCCTCGGTGCAGGCGACAAATTCTCCTATGCCAGCAGCGAAGCGATCTTTAACGAGCTCCGTATAGCTTCTAAAGGCGGTACAGCCGACTATTACGGCATCACCTACGAGAAAATAGAACGGAACATGGGGGTCTTCTGGCCCTGTCCAGACCTGGATCATCCCGGCACACCACGGCTCTGGGAGGACCGCAAATTCAAGACACCTGATGGAAGGGCGCACTTCAATCCGGTGCAATACCATCCCAGCATGGATCCGACGGACGCCGAATTTCCGGTCATACTGACCACAGGCCGCGTGGTTTCACAATATCTCAGTGGTACACAGACGCGACGCATCGGCAAGCTGGTCAAACAGTTTGCGCAGCCCTTTCTGGAGATACATCCCGTGCTGGCCCACACAATGGGGATCAGTCAGCATGAAGACGTACGTGTAGTCACCAAACGCGGGGATGCTATTTTTCCGGCCAATATTGTGGAGACCATCCGTGAGGATACAGTGTTTATCCCCTATCACTGGCCGGGGAAAAAGTCAGCCAATCAGCTGACCAGCGGTTTTTTGGATCCTATTTCCAAAATCCCTGAGTTTAAGGTCAGCGCCTGCCGCCTGGAACCTCTGGGAACGCAGTCATATATTGGCAATGACGCACGGGATTATCAAAGTATCTAAATCACTATAAACGGAAAGACTATGGCAGAGTATTATAAGTTACAGGAAGAATTTTTTGTCGACATGCAGCGCTGTATCGGCTGTAAAGCCTGTGAGGCGGCATGTGCCGAATGCGAAACCAACGGACAGGAGTCCATGATCCATGTCAATTATGTGGACCGCAGTACCACCATTCAGACAACCGTGCAGGTTTGCATGCATTGCGAAGACCCCGTCTGTGCCAATGTCTGCCCTGCTGATGCGATTAGCAAAGACGAGTTTGGCGTGGTGCATACTGCCAACACATCGCGCTGCATCGGCTGTTCAAACTGCGTGATGGCCTGCCCTTTTGGTGTGCCCAAAAAGATGGAATCCTACGACCTGATGATGAAATGCAATATGTGTTATGACCGGACCAGTGTGGGCAAGAAGCCCATGTGTGCCACCGTATGTCCCAGTGGTGCCCTCTTCTATGGTACGCGTGAGGAGATACAGGCCAAGCGTCCCAATTCAACCCCCATTAATACCTTTCTCTTTGGAGAGGAAAAGGTCAACACAAAAGTCAACCTGATGATGCCCAAAGGCAGCACAGAACTGCGTGTCCTATAATCAGTGGTTTATGTGATTTTAATCCCTTTTGCTATGAGCAATGAAGATAAACATTGGAAGAGAGATTTCCCGATCAGCCGGCCAGAATCAAACGAGGTCAGCCGGCGGGACTTTGCCCGGATCTTAACAGTGGTATCGGGCGGGATGGTGCTGGGAAACGCTGCCATCGCAGCAAAGGCCTTCTTCACCAAAAAGGAAAGGGCTTCGAAACGACAGCGGATCTGCAGCACCAGCGATATTCCCGTGGGCGGCACAAAATCTTTTGTGCTCGAAAACAGCGCGGTCCCCTATATACTGGTCCACACCGAAGATGGTAACTTTTATTCGTACGAACAAAAATGCACCCACCTTTCCTGTGCGGTGTATTATCGCCCCGGCACGATGAAAATAGAATGCCCGTGCCACAATGGCTGGTTTGATGTCAAGACCGGCGAGGTGCTCCAGGGACCACCGCCCAGACCGCTCAATAGACTTGATGTTTCCATTGAAGGTGACGATATTTACGTGCAGAAAACTTAATGATCAAACCGTATGAGTACATTTAGACGAGGACAGGAACAGTCCCACCCCCAAAAGAAAAACATGATCATGTCCACGCTGATCGCCGTATTGCTGATCAATCTGCTCATACAGATCTGGCTGCTGTATACGGCGCTCAACAATGCGCTCGAAGGTCATCCAGAGGTAGCTTACAGTACTTTTGTGGCCTCGCTTATACTCTTTATTGCCTGTGTTGTCTGGCTGTATCTTTTACCACGCAAATAGGATGCGTCCGAAAATCTGGTCTTGATCATGACTACCGAATTCTCTTACCGCTTTATTGAGCCGGACAGCAGCATTGCTGATTTTGTGGAAAATCTGGGCACCTTTCGTAATGACGGTGACCAGCCCAAGGAAGTGGTGGTCGTCCCCGACGGCCGCGTAGATCTGTTTTTTTCAGTTTCTCCGGCAGCACCATTTGAAGTAACCCTTATCGGACTGGAAACCTACCCCGAACAGCGGTATATCCCGCCGGGGATGACCGTCTTTGTCATCAGTTTTAAACCGCTTGCTGTAGAATATATCCTGCAGACGCCGCTGGCAGAATTTCTGAACAGCGCATGTGAGCTGCCGCCCGGATTCTGGGGTTTTGAGCCCGGGGATATCGCGGATTTTGAACGATGCTGCGCAAAGGCGACCCAAAAGATCAGCGCCCTGATTCCTGCCGACGTGGACGATCGGAAGCGCCGGCTATTTGAGCTGATCTATTCTTCCAAAGGAGAAATGAGCGTGCAGCAGCTCTCCGATGCCGTGGGCTGGAGCAGCCGGCAGATCAACCGTTATTTTACCAAACAGCTGGGATTATCTTTAAAGACCTACACAACGATTTTGCGCTTCAGAGCATCGCTGGCGCATATCGCTCAGGGAAAACTGTTTCCTGAACTGAATTACACCGATCAGAACCATTTCATCAAGGAAGTCAAAAAATACTGCGGC
This sequence comes from Sphingobacterium thalpophilum, assembly GCF_901482695.1. NCBI lineage: Bacteria > Pseudomonadati > Bacteroidota > Sphingobacteriia > Sphingobacteriales > Sphingobacteriaceae > Sphingobacterium > Sphingobacterium thalpophilum. The sequence continues at coordinate 5,023,188 of NZ_LR590484.1, read as the reverse complement.
GTGCCGCCAAAGGAACTGTCCAAAAACCGAAACGACCGATTTGTACTATTATCGGTTCTCAAAGGAGCATAATTTTGCAGGGTAAATGTAAAATAACATGCTGATAGACAACAAATCAATTGCTATTGTCGGCGGTGGTCCCGCCGGCCTTACCCTCGCGAGGCTTCTGCAGCTGCAGGATGCCGAGGTCAACGTGTACGAAAGAGATATCAACCGACATGCACGGGTCCAGGGCTCACCCCTCGATATGCATGAGCATTCGGGGCTCGCAGCTTTGCGGGCTGCCGGGCTCCTGCAGGTGTTCCGGACGACTTACCGCCCCGGAGCAGACCGGACGCTCATCCTCAATCCGCAAGCAGAGCTGCTGTACAGTGATCATGACACCAAACCGGCAGAAAATTTTGGACACGAGCACTTTCGGCCCGAGATCGACCGTGGCCCTCTGCGAAACATGCTGCTGGAATCGCTACGGCCCGATACAGTGGTATGGGATAGTCATTTTCTGTCCATGGAACCACATGGCGACGGCTGGTTGCTGCATTTCAAAAATGGTACCTCTGCCTACGCGGATCTCGTTGTCGCTGCCGATGGCGCGAATTCCAGAATTCGTTCTTATCTGACTGCCATTAAACCCATGTATTCAGGGGTGATTATGCTCGAAGGCCATGTCGCCAAAGAGAATGCACCCCAGATCAACGCCCTGATCAAAGGCGGTAAAATCATGGCATTCGGAAACAAACAGAACATATTAATGGGACAGAAAGGCGATGGCGAACTGGGATTTTATGCAAGTTTTAAGGCCGATGAAAACTGGGCTGTTGCCAGTGGACTCGATTTTTCGGATAGCACGCAGGTGCTGGAGTGGTTTAAACGAGAATACGTAGGCTGGAACCCGTTGTGGCAGGAACTGTTTGCTCATGCTGACGTTCCGTTTATTCCCCGGCCAATTTACTATATGCCACTTGATCAGCATTGGGAAACCAGTCCAAGCCTCACATTGATCGGTGATGCGGCACATGTGATGCCTCCCTTTGCAGGAGAAGGTGCCAACATGGCCATGCTCGATGCGCTGGAGCTGAGCGAGCATCTTAGCGACCCGCGGTATGCGACATTGAAAGATGCCATTGCGGCCTACGAAGACAGGATGCGACGCCGTGCGGCAGCCGCTACTCAAGAGTCTCTGGATAATGGTGAAAGAATGCATTCCTCAACGGCACTGGAAACCATGCTCGGATTTTTCGGCGGACATGCTGAGCAGATCTGAACAGGATGACCATGGATCGGCTGCCTTGTTTCGGCCCGTCCGGCATATTATCTAAGTTTTTTTGAACGATCAGACGCCGACTGCTGTTCAGATTACAAACTAAACTCACAAAGCAATGAAAAGAACATTTTTGACCCTGACGATTGCCTTATCACTTTTTGCGATGCAGAGCTGTGGTGGCGGAGCATCCAAAGACAGTAAAGATACTGCAGACAGTATCAACGAATCTAAGGCACCTGATCAGATCGCCGACAATCCAGTAGCAGGCACACCGGTGGCTGTTAATGAATCCGATGCCAAATTTGTGACCGAGGCCGCAAACGGCGGCATGGCCGAAGTGGAGTTAGGTGAACTGGCACAGCAGAAAGCGCAACACGCCGACGTCAAAGCCTTTGGTGAGATGATGGTAAAAGATCATTCCAAAGCCAACGACGAGCTCAAAACGCTTGCGCAGTCCAAAAACATCACACTGCCCGCCGCGGTAAGCAGCGAACAGCAGAAAGTCAAAGACGATCTTTCGAAAAAATCGGGAGCTGACTTTGACAAAGCTTATATCGATGAGATGATAAAAGATCACGAGAAAGATATCAAACTGTTTGAGGATGCCAGTAAAAACCTCGCAGATGCTGAATTGAAAGCTTTTGTCGACAAAACGTTGCCGACCTTGCGCAGCCATCTCGACCACTGTAAAAGTGTAAAGGAAAAAATGAAATAAGGTTATCCGGGCGATAGCTGCCGTATGAAACAAAAAAGGTTTTTCCGCAGGAAAAGCCTTTTTTTGTGTTGTCATTGCCTATCAAGGTCACATTTTGTCTATCTTTGGGACACAAACCTACTAAATCACGATCATGAACAACGCATCGTTCCGGCTCGCACTGAGGCCGACCACAGTTGAGGACCTTGAGACGCTCTTTACATTCCAGCTCGACAAAGAATCCAATTACCTGGCTGCTTTTACTTCGGCTGATCCGGCGGACAAGGCTGCCTATCTGGCTAAGTACAGCCGTCTGCTCAACGAACCCAGCGTAAATAATCAGACTATTCTTATTGACGGAACGATTGCTGGCAGTATCGCAAAGTTTGTCATGGAAGGCGACCATGAGATCACCTATTGGATTGACCGCAGGTTCTGGGGACGTGGTATAGCGACACAAGCATTGCGTACACTTTTGGCGCTGGAGAAGGTGCGGCCTATTTTTGGACGGGTTGCCTTCGATAACCGGGCTTCGCAAAAGGTGCTGGAACATTGTGGCTTTGTCAAAATAGGCAACGACAAGGGCTATGCGAATGCCCGACAATCCGAAATCGAGGAGTATATTTACAGATTGGATACATAGTATAAGACGATTGCATATGTTTAAACTTATTTATTGCGCTGCAGTTCTGATCCTGACATTAGTCAGAACCTGTGCGGATACACCGGCACAGCAGTCCGCCGCCATCGAGAATAAGCCGCGTCCGGCCTGGCTGAAACCGGTATACCATGAGGCGGTGATGATAGAAGATTCCGATTGTACAGAAAAAGACGGTACCTACCTGATTGACCGCGCCGTCGATTTCCATCCCGATAGCATGGCGGTGTTTTTTGTTGCCGCGAGGCTGCCACGCGAGCTGTTTGAAAATGCGGAAGGGTTCTATCCCCAGCTCAGGGAGTTCATTCTGGTGATGCCCGACTACGAAGCCTATGAACAGGTCGCCAAGGATGCGGAAAAGCAGGGCATCACACTGGAGCCTGCTGTCAGCAATTATTACTACTACGTCAAGCGCGAGGACGGGAAGGCCACCGTGGACCGCTATCACCTGACGGGCGAAGGGCAGCCGCAGCTGCACTACGCTGCACCAAAGATTCCGAAAGATAAAATACTGGTCTATCGCACCGAAAGCTATGGATCTGTCTGTTGTCCCAAAGACGAGCGGCGCGTACTGGAGGCAGCTGATGCCTCTTTCATCCGGCAGTACGAGCAACAGCAGGGTGTCCAGATTAAAGGCAGCTTCCGCCAGATCAACGGCAAGGAAGGCGAGCATAATAACTACTACACGCTCAGCGGCCTCAACAGCCGACAGCGGCTGGACTTTTTGCTGGCCAAAAACAGGCAATGGCAATTTGAAGGCAAAACATTGTTGCCAACATCGGGAAAGCAGATCATTACGCCGGCGCTGGTTCAGATAGAGACCGAAGGAATCCGCAAGCTGGAGCCTATAGCCTACCGCTAATTACAGTTAATAAGTCGCCTTGGCGAAAATCGTCCGCAGCTGATCTTCCAGTCCCTTGCCCCGCAGGTTGCGTGCGATGATCCTGCCCTCAGGGTCGAGGAGGAAACTTGCTGGAATCGCATTGATGCCATACAGCTTGGCGGCATGGCTATCCCAGCCTTTGAGATCGGAGACCTGTGGCCAACGGAGCCCATCATCCGCTATCGCTTTTATCCACTGCTGCTGCTGTGCTGCCCGGTCGAGCGACACCCCCAGTATCTCAAAACCCTGTGACCTGTATTTGTCGTATAGTGCCACAAGGTTGGGGTTTTCTTCCCGGCAGGGCCCGCACCAGCTCGCCCAGAAATCCAGCAGCAGGTATTTGCCGCGGAAATCAGAGACTTTCATTGTTTTGCCCCCGGGGGTCAGAAGCTCCATATCCGGAGCCAGCTGCCCGACTTTGGTTTTTACAGCCGATTCCAGCTGCAGGGGGATCTCCGCAGCCAGCGGGTACTGTTTGAGCTGTTCGGATATACCTGCATATACCTCGGCCGCAGCGGCAGCGAACTTTTCCTGGCCGGCCACAAAAGACAGGCTGATCAGGCTGAGGTAAGACGCGGGGTGCTGCCGCGCAAACGCCAGATGCACAGCATACAGCTCATCCATAATCGCTTTTTCCCTATCGATGAAAACGGCGCGCACCGCCGAATCAGCCTGCTGGGCCGCTGGCAGGGCGGCAAACTCCTTATTCAGAGCCGTAAACTTGTCGTCAACGCCGCTTCGCATCTTTCGGAAGGTGTCCTGATCTGCGTTCACCTGCGATCCCGTGATCACGATATTTTTAAGGGAATCCGCTGCCCGCATATGCATCACAACAGGTTCGAGATAAAAGCGGAAATAGTCCATCTGCTCCTTCGGTGCCAGCTTTTCGACGTAAGGGTTTTTATGAAGATACAGGGTCGAGGACACAGGATAGCCGATCCTGCCCGAAAAGGAAAATTGGCCTCCCGCTGAGACGGTGGAGTCCACCACCGAATTCCCGTCAATCTCGTATATCAGAAAAATTTTGGAACCATTTTTTAACTTGTTCACCTCCCCTCTGATCGTGTAGCTGCGCTGTGCGCAGGCCACTACGGGGATTATGCAGAGCCATGCTAGCCATATTTTTGGGACTGTCATCGTCGTATCAGGTTTATATCCAAACTATTGTCTGTGCATAAATATACAGATTATTCCGCAGTCACTGTATTTCCAATGGGTAAAACTATCGTGGGACCGTTTTTGTTCCTGTCTAAAAGGAGGAACTATGCCCTGGTATAATGGAAACTACCCACCGTCCTATAAGAATCAGCCTGCTAGGATCCGTGATAAGGCGACCGAAATCGCCAACGCCATGCTGGAAGAGGGCGTCGAAGAAGGCATTGCAATCGCCACCGGACTCAAAAAAGCGCGCGAATTTTATGGTGAAGATACGCAGGATGAGCAAAATCAAGAATCCAAATAAGAAAGTGAGCACCCGGGAGTGCTTGAATTGTTGACGTTAAATTGAAAAACTATGCCAGAACTACCCGACTTACAGGTTTTCAGCAAGAACCTCAACCGTATGATCAAAGGTAAAACGCTTGAAAAAGCGATCATTCACAACAAGCAGAAGATCAAGGTCAAAGAAGCGGAATTGCAAGCCCTGGAAGGAAAAACACTGAACAAGGTCTTCCGCCGGGGCAAAAGGCTCTTCCTTGATTTTGGTAAAGATGCCATCCTTGCCATTCACCTGATGCTACACGGCAAGCTGGAATACAGCGATACGCCCGATCCAAAGTATGCCCTTGTGTCCCTGACTTTTAAGGGAGGTAAAATACTTTCTGTCACCGACTTTCAGCAGATGGCCAATATAGAGCTGAATCCGCCCTCTGCGGAAGCCATCGACGCGCTGTCTCCCCAGTTGACGGCGGACAAGCTTGAGCAGCTTTTGAAGGCCAGCAGGGCCAAGATCAAGACCGTTCTGATGGATCAAAAACTCATCGGTGGCATCGGCAATGCGTATGCTGACGAAATCCTCCATGCGGCGCAGCTCTCACCGCTCTCCATTGCCGGCAAGATCCCCAAAAAGAAGGTGCAGCAATTGGCTAAGGCCATCAAGGACGTGCTGGAAGATGCCGAACGGCAGATCCAGAAGACGCATCCGGATATCATCAGCGGCGAGGTCAGGGACTTTCTGAAAGTGCACCGCAAGCAGGCAAAACACGATGCCTCCGGGCAGACCATAAAACAGACCAAAGTCGGGGGCCGTATCACCTACTATACCGCTGATCAAGAGGAGTTCAGCTAAAATGCATGGCCAGGATGAGCCGTGCGGGTTAGATCTCCATTCGCATTTCGAGCAGGTTGGGCTTGAAACCTGCTTTGGTATACGCTTTTTTTGCGCTTTCATTGGCATCGTAGACCTGAAGTCGTATTTCGGAGATGCCCCTTGCCCGCGCCCAGGCAGTCAGGCCTTCAAGGATCATCCCATTGATCCCACGGCCACGGTAGTCCGGTCTGACATACATAAATCCCAGATGGGCAAACTGCCCGTGCTTCAGATAAGGTCTGGCCGGCAAGATTTTAGCGTATCCTGATCCAACGAGCTCTTCCCCTGCCGCCGCCACCAGCACCTCGGCATCCGGAGAACGAACCAGTTCCAGGAGATCGTAATAATGAATCTCCCCTTCCTTTAATGTGCCGTCATATGGACGCTCAGCTTCGACAATACCTTGTTCAAATTCGAGTAATCGATCGATTTCATGTGCCTGCGCCGGCCTGATTTGTATTTCCATTTTCGAAAGGATGTTATGTACAGCGTGAATACACAAATATATTCAATAAAGTTTATAGTTAGCGGACAGAAGGCACCAAACTGTGACAGGGGCATCGCTTATCGTCTTTTTGATTTTTTCTAAACGATTTTTTAACGGAAGAGGTTCACCTAGGAGACTATGGATGTTAACAATAAAATCAACACTATGACACAATTTAAAAATCCACACACAAAATATCCTGTACCGCCATTTCCCAAGCAGGAACAGGAAGTTCCCGGTACAGAAGCAGCGATGCAACCACAGGCCGACCACGGCGAAGAAAGTTATGTCGGCAGTGGCAAGCTGACTGGTGCAAAAGCGATTATCACCGGCGGTGATTCTGGTATAGGCCGCGCAGTGGCCATAGCCTATGCGCGCGAAGGTGCAGATGTGGTCATCAGTTATGGTTACGATGTGGAGGATGAGGACGCTGCCGAAACTGCACGGCTGGTGGAGAAGGAAGGCCGTAAAGCCATACTTTCCAAAGGCGACCTGCGTGAGGAAAGCTATGCAAACCAGCTGATTGAACTCGGTGTCCGCGAACTGGGCGGCATCGATATCCTGGTCAATAACGCCGCCTATCAAATGGCACATAAAACGCTCGAAGAATTGACCGCCGAGGAATGGGACCGTACGTTTGAAACCAACATACGGAGTATGTTCTATCTGTGCAAGGCTGCCGTACCACATATGCAGCCGGGCAGTTCCATCATCAATACTGCATCGGTCAATTCCTATCATCCCAATGCGGTGCTGCTCGACTATGCAGCCACCAAAGGGGCGATCCAGAACTTTACCGCCAATCTGGCGCAGATGCTGCTCGAACAGGACAAAGGAATCCGTGTCAACGCCGTTGCTCCCGGTCCGGTGTGGACACCGCTGATTCCGTCAACAATGCCGGAGCCCGAAAACTTCGGTAAGGACAGCCCGATCAAAAGGCCGGCACAGCCTGCAGAGATCGCACCGGCCTATGTATTTCTGGCCTGCGAGGATAGCAGCTACATTGCCGGAGCGACTATTGCCGTAACCGGCGGCAAGGTTGCCATGTAAGAAAATAAGTAATCTCAATCTCTCTCTTTTTACGTATTAGCCTCATGCCATTTTGGTTCATGAGGCTTCTTATTACAACAGATAGATACTTCGGCGACCATGCGCCCACGGCACACCGCTATTGACCGGCTTTTTTTTGGTCGTTATTTCTGATCTGCTTTTCCTTTGAGCGGTAAGCATTCGGTCTGTTTTTGCCAAACTGCCATGAAAAGGACAGACCAAAGGACCTGAAAGGCAATGCAAAGTTTCCTTTTTGAATAAACAACGGCGTTTCAGAATAGCTGCCGAGGTTTTTACTATTGCTAAAAGGGTCGACGATGGTGAGTCCCAGTATGGCTGCTTCGTTCAATACTTTCTTCTTGAACGAAATGTTCCAGAGGTTGAATGCAGCGAATTCCCCCTGGAAAGTTCTTTGGGGCGAATCATGGAATAAATAAGAATCCAGCATATAGCCTTTACCGAGATTCAGGTCCAGTCCGGCAAAGGTTTTATAGATCACAGTGGTTTTGTTCGCCATGCGCGAACTGTACAGAAACTTTTCTGCCGGATCGTTTGCATATGTGTATACGTCCATATTTGCCTTAATATTCACGCCTTTGAACAGCGTTATCGAAGTAAACACGCTGGCTCCGATGTTTTTGTTGGTTCCGATATTCTGAAAAGTCTGCAGGAGGACCGTACGCCCGCCGGCGGTTGTTGTCTCCAGTATAGGCTCTATGCTATGATCCGTGCTCCTATAATAGACAGCGGCATAGAGCTGTCCCCTGTTGCGCAGCAATGCAAAGTCGGCGCCGAGCTCAACGTGCTGAATGATCTCTGACCGGAGATTGGGGTTGCCCTGCATCTGATTGCTCCTGTCTGCTTCATTTCGGAAGGGATTTAAGTAATATAAGCTTGGCCTCTGGATCCGTTTGGCATACGACATTTTAAGCGTGGAGTTTTCACTGTAATTATACGAAACACTTAAGTTAGGAAACAGATCGTTTGTATGGTTCATAAACTGCGCTATATGCGCTGACTCTTCGGCTTTCAGTATGGTTTTTTCCCAGCGCAGTCCTGCCTTTACGTTGACAGATTTTCCGATGGGAAAGCCTACGGCAGCATATCCTGCCCACACCTTCTGTGTATATCCGAAGGAATAGCTGCGCTGCATATCCCGCACAGTTTCACCTATCTGTGTTGACGAATCGATGGCAACTGTCGAGCTGATATTCCGGTCCACGAGCTTAACACCAAAATCCAGCGCTATTTTCTGGATCGAACGTTTAAAATCCACTTGCGCTGTATACTCGTCACTGTTACCTAGGTTTTGCCCTCGCTCGGACAGCAATCCGTAGATGCCCTTGTATGTGGTATTATTTTTACCATTCAGGTATTGAAACGACAGTGAGATCTCCCCGGCCTTTTTGCTGAATTTACGAATATAATCCGTACTGAAATCGAAATTGCCGGCCGGTTGCCGGTTGTCCACACTGGCTCCAATTGCAGTACCCTCCTCCCCGTAGACAGTCTGCATTTTATTGCTGGTGACGAGCAGCAACTGGTTGAAATTAAGATTGGATACCAGCATGGTGTTTGTGTCCAGCTCATAATCCATGGCTACTGAGATCTGCGTTCCGTTACGGCGGTTTCTGCTGTCGTTGGTCTGTGAAAATATTGTCTTTCCGGAGAGTGTCGAATTTGCTGAGGTGATGCGGCTTGCAATCGGATAACTCCAGGTATTGCCCACACTGCCGGTGATGCCAAAACGGCCGATCCGGCCAGCTATGCTGCTGTTTTGGTTACTCTGCCGTGTACCTATGGTCGTGCCGATGCTGCCGTTGACGCCTGAGACTGTTGGTCTGCCGGTCAGGATGTTGATGATTCCAGCAGCACCTTCAGCATCATATTTTGACGAGGGATTTGTTATGATTTCCACGGATTTAATCTGTTCCGAAGGCAACATCCGCAGGGCCTCCGCGAGATTGCCCCGGGTGATGCTGGACGGTTTGCCGTTGATAAAAATCCTGACGTTCTGGTTGCCACGGAGTGCTGCTTTTCCATCGTAAGACAGCGATACCATAGGCAGCTTCCGGAACACTTCCTCCGCTGTGGTACCCCTGAGACTGGCATCCTTGGCCACATGATAGATGATCTTGTCCTCCTTATTTTCAATTACCGGCAATCTTCTCCGGATCTCGACGGCCTCCAGCCTATGCCGGCCGGCAAGATCAGTCAGACCAGTGTCGGGTGTATGCGCAGGTTTTGGAACTTTGCTATCCATTTCCGCACGACGGGCGGAATCAGCGTTCTGCGCATATGAGTAAGTGGTACATGCGGTAAGTCCGAACAAAAGAAACAGTAAGGTCAAGGGAATGATTTTTTTGGTCATTTTTTCTTTTAAAACTAGATACAACGGGATCTTAATTCTACATTCTTTCCGTCAACCGTCTGATATTTTACGCCAAGCGCATAGTATACCCGAGAAAATATGTTTAACATTACGGGAAAATTAATTCAGCAGGCTAACGGTATAAAAATGGCCGTTAAAGTATATACATTCATATGAATCGAAAAATCTATGAGGTGATCCTATTGATCTGGTTTTTATCGTCCATTTATCTGTTATTCGGCGCCATAATATTCAATAAAGCCTCTTCCTTTGGTGTCGCGCTGATCATCCAGTCCCAGATCATTCTGCTGATCATCATTTTGTTGACGGCCACCTCCATCTTTCCAAAAAACTGGGAAGCAAAGCGATGGGGATTGATCTCTTTTCAGATCATCGGCCTTAACCTGATCTGTGTGCTGATCCGCTACATTGTCGAGGAGATTATCTTTGTCCGTCTGGGCTTTCCAAAGAGCGAGCCTTTCAATGCCCTGTTTTTTGTCTATGATAACTTTTACTATTCACTTCCCGGCTTCTTCATCGGTTTTATTACCTTCTTGGTTTTTAAAACCATTGCGGTGGAAAAGCGCAACAGCGAGCTTCGGCAGGCCGTACAGGAGGCCGAATTAAACCTGTTAAAATCGCAGATCAATCCGCATTTTCTGTACAACGTGCTCAACTATATGTATGCTGTTTCTCTGCCCCTTTCCGAACGGCTTTCGGGTACGGTTGCAAAATTGGCAGGGACCATGAGGTATACCCTGACCAAGTCGGACGTCCAGATGGTCCCGCTGCGGGAAGAGATCGAATTTATACAGGACTATATTGATCTGCAATCCACGCAGTTTGACAAAGGCCTGCACTACTGCCTGCACAAAGAACTCGAGGATGACAGCGTGATGCTACCCACTTTGATCCTCATTGCCTTTATTGAAAATGCATTTAAGCATGGTGTGGTCGACGACCCCGCACTGCCATTAATAATAGCGGTCAGATCGACCGACAAGGACCTAACCCTGGAGGTGGAAAACCATATCCAGCCAAAGCGGAAAGATCCGGGCAATGGAATCGGCCTGGTCAATGTACAGCGCCGGCTCGAAATTCTCTATCCCGACAAACATGTGCTGCGGACGGTCTGTACGGACGAGCGTTTTTCAGTTTACCTTCAATTGTCTTTATAGAATGGAACAGCCACAGCGTCTCAATTGCCTGATCGTCGATGACCAGGCTTTTGCTATCCGGATACTGGAAAACCACCTTGCACATTTTCCGGAGTTTAAGTTGGTCTATGCAGGATCAGATGTGTTTGAAGCGCTTCGTTTATTGACTGAATGCAACATTGATCTGGTTTTTCTCGATATACAGATGCCCGATATGAGCGGGCTTCAATTCCTGAAACTGAGCCGAAGCAGAGCGCGGTTTATCTTTACCACGGCCTACCCGAAGTATGCCTTTGAGGGTTACGAAAATGATATCACTGATTTCTTGTTAAAACCCATCATCTTTGCGCGTTTCCAGAAAGCGATCGGTAAATTTAAGCAGCAGGTACAGGTGGAGTTGCAGCAAAATACAGCCGCTTCAAAAGACCATGTACTGATCAAGGGAGACGCCAAACAAAAATACCATAAAGTTCAGCTGGTGGATATTCTTTATGTGAAAGGACTGGATAACTACATCAGTATTAGTACAACGACGGGGGTAATCGTCACGTACATGAACCTGAAGGATCTGACGGCCCTTTTGCCGGCACACAGATTTTGCAGGATCCATAAATCGTACATTGTGTCTTTGGAACATATTGCGTATGTGGAAAAAAATTCAGTTCGGATCAGGGATGACTTCTTTCCCATCGGACCTGCGTTTAAGAAGGACTTTTTCCGGCGTTGGGATTTAAGGCGCTAAAAAAGCGCCCCGGCCTGGGGCGCTTTCATTGGTTTATTGATAACCTTGGTTTTGCGTAAATTCGTCCTTGTTGGTGATGGCATCCAGCTGGTCCTGCGGAATAGGTCTCACCTTATGGAAATCCTGAATATTTTTGGCGATATCCGGATTGTGAGCCCTTACCCTTTCGACCAGTTTTCCCGTACGTTTGAGGTCAAACCAGCGGATCTGCTCGCCGGCAAACTCCCGGGCTCTTTCGTCGAGGATGAAATCAAGAGTCATCTGACTGGCGCTCACTTTCATTTTTTCCTCCGAGCCGGGCTGCGCGGCACGCGCGCGGATGATATTGACCCAATGTGCCGCCGAGTCAAGATTGCCCAGCCGCAGCTGTGCCTCCGCAGCATTTAAATAGAGCTCGGCAAAACGGATCACGAAGACGTCCCGCGCACTCTGGGCCTCATCGGACGAGGGCCGTGTAGGATCCAGAAACTTGCTTAAAGTCGGGTAACGCATCTGATCATTGACTTTACCGTCACTTGCATATATGTAGTTTCTGTCGTAGATCTTATACGGTTTGTTCACATTGCCAATAGCACGTCGGGTGGCATACACTGCAGTATCTCCCAACTTGATGACCGAAGTGGTCTTGGGATTATTCGCATAAAACACCTCCTTAAAAGATGCCGCATAGCGGCTGTCGCCTTCGGGGTACAGGTCCAGCAGAAAACGGGTCGGCATATAGCGGTTGAACGGGCGGCCGTTGGCCAGGTCACGTACCATGCCTGTTTCTGTATCATACTTCATTAAAAATAACAGGTGGCCGTTGTTGCTGCCGCGGTTGTGACCCAGTGGATTTGAAATTTCGTTCAATTTATCGTTGAGGACCAAATTGGTTGAATAATTGACGGCGTAGACCACTTCTTTATTTTTCAGATTGGCCATATTCCAGAGATCTGCATAGTTTTTGAGCAGTTCAAAACCGTAGTTGCCTTTGATGACCGACAATGCATAGTCGTTGGCCTCTTTATATTTCCCTTCCGACAGGTATACGCGCGACAAAAAAGCGCGGGCAGCGGGATTGGTCACGCGGCCATAATCTTCGCTTGTATTCGGTAGATCCTTGATCGCTGCGAGCAGGTCCGATTCAATCAGGGCGTAAAACTCTTCGGGCGCCGTTTTATTAGCCGTTGTGAGGATGCCCACGGTTTCGGTGGTGGTCAGGTGCACGCCGCCCCAGGTCTGCAGGATATGCCAATAGTAAAAAGCACGCAGGAAACGTAGTTCGGCCAGTCGGATCGCCTTGGTGGTGGAGTCAAAACCAGCAGCGTCAATGCGGCCGACACCTGCATTGCAGACATTTACAGCTGAATACAATGCTTTCCACTCTGCCTTCAGCGCATCGTTGCTGCCCTGCAGGTTGGAATATCTCATCAGGTCGGGAAAGGTGTCGCCGGCACCGCCCATCCAAAGATCGGTTCCCATTTCAGACATGCTGTACCCCTCCTCCTTACCATACCACCAGCGCTGATACGAATACGCCGCATTGACCAGGGTCTCGAAGCCCTCGGGCGTGGTGAAGACCGTTTCGGCGGTCAGGCCGCTGGGGTTGTATTCGTCCAGAATCTTTGAACAGCCTGCTGATGCCAGCGCCACCACTGAAGCCATGACAATATTTTTGATAGTTCTTTTCATTTTTTGTAGCAATTAAAATCCAACATTCACACCGAAAACAAATAATTTGGTCATCGGGAAGTTTTCCGATCCACCCCTTTCCGGATCATACGAATTGAGCAGGTCCGATTTGGTCCAGGTAAATGGGTTCCTGGCCGTACCATATACCCTTAATTTTTTGATAAAGCCATCCTTCAGTACCGACTGCGGAAAATTGTAGCCCAGTGATATATTCCGGATGCGCAGGTAAGACCCGTCCACATAACCCAGCGAGCTGGAGTACAGTGTGCTCGCCAGTGAGAGCCCAGAGTTGGGCCGCGGATAGGCGTTGGTCGGATTCTCCGGCGTCCAGTAGTCTATGATGGCCGCACTCTGACCCAGACCCTGCGGATCGTAGCGGCGCAGGAAGTTGGGCTGTATGGTCTGTCCCCAGCGGACAAAAAGCAATACGTTGAGGTCAAATCCTTTATAGCTAAATGTGTTGTCCCATGAACCGAACCATTTTGGCCGTGGAGTACCGATGATCACGCGGTCATTCTTTGAATCGATAATCCCGTCGCCGTTGACGTCGCGCACGCGGATATCACCCGGTGTCTGGTTGAACTTGGCAGCTTCCTCCTCCTGCCCCAGCTGCCAGATACCCAGTTTGTCGTAATCGTAGAATACCTCCGTGGGATAACCGATAAACCAGCCGTTTCCGATATCATCCGAACTGGTAACCAGCTCGACAATCTCCTCTTTATTACGTGTATAGGAGATTGAGGTATTCCACTTCAAGTTGCTGTCTTTCAGAATAGCTGCATTTACGGTTATTTCGAAACCGCGATTCCGGGTTTTTCCAATGTTCTGGATCACATTGCTTACGCCTGTCGAAGGCGGCAGGCCCCGCTCGAGCAGCAATTTCGATGTTCTGGAGTCATAGTAATCCAGGGTACCTGTAACGCGTCCATTAAGTATCCCAAAGTCGAGTCCCGCATTGGTCGTCGCTGTGATCTCCCAGCCCAGGTTGGTGTTGCCGATCTGCGGTGAAAAAGTATAGCCTGTTGCCGAATCATCGTCGTAGGCAAAAGCCACACGGCTGAGGTCGTTTTGTGTTGAGTATGGCGACACCGCGTAGTTGCCTGCCCGACCCCAGCTCAGTCTGGCCTTGAGTTCGCTAAATACGCTCTGGTTTTTCATAAAGGACTCATCGACAATGCGCCAACCTGCAGCAATGGACGGGAAGAAAGCCCATTGGCTGCCCTTTGCCAATATGGACGAACCATCAGAACGGCCGGTGGCTGTCAGCAGGTACCTACCTTTGTAGCTGTAGTTGACACGGCCGGCAAACGAGAGCAGATTGTTCATGCTGTATGCCGTCGTCGTCGCCAGATTTTTGGAGGCATTGCCCAGAGCATAGAAAAGCTGTCTATCGAGGAGCAGGCCCTCACCCGAGGCGTCGATACGGTCCGAGCGATTCCACAGGATACTGTTGACAGCCGTAATGTTCAGGTTGTGGTCACCAAAGGAGTTCTGATAGGACAATACATTTTCCCAGTTGATCAGATGGCTATTTTCCGTACTATAGGTGGCTTTCGATGCCGATCCATTGCGGTCGATGGTATACATCCCCGCAAAGGTCCCCTCGCGGTTATTATTGAGGGTCACCCCGATGGTCGACTTGCCCGAAAATCCTTTCCATGGTTTCAGTTCGAGATAGCCATTGATCAAGGTGCGGGTCACAAGATTCTGCGCATCATAGGCGTTAGGTTCGAGGTCAGCCAGCGGATTGATGGCCGATCCGTTGAGCGGATAGAGGATCAGGCTGCCGTCGTCGTTGTAGATTTTGCCGAGGGGGCTGATCTTATTGGCCTGATTGAGCGGGTCGCGTGCCGCCTGAATTTTGTAGTGCGTCACCTGCGACTGCATTCCAGCCCTGAAGTACGTGCCCAGTTCCTGGTCTATGTTGAGCCGGCCCCCAAAACGGTTGGATTTATCCTGTTCGAAGATCCCCCGTTCATTCAGGAAATCTCCGGAGAAGTAGACCTTTGTTTTTTCCGTCCCCGCGTTGATGCCGACCTGATAATTCTGTTGGAAGCCCTCTTTGACCAAGTGATCAAAATAGTTGGTGTACTCGTTGTTTTTGATAGCCTCGAGCTCGGCAGTATTGAAAATAGCCGCATCGTTAGATACGTCGTTCCATTTACCCGTGGTACGATAAGCCTCGCGTCGAAGTTTCACCCATTGGTCGAGGTTCATGACTTCGGGATAGCGGGCCACTTTAGACACACCGGCGTAGGCATTGAACGCAATCTGTGCAGCACCGGTTTTTCCCTTTTTGGTGGTGATGATAATGACCCCATTGGCTCCCCGGGAGCCGTAGATCGCCGTAGAAGAAGCGTCTTTGAGTACTTCCATCGATTCGACATCATTGGGGTTGATATCCTGGATATTGCTGTACTGGATTCCGTCAACAATGTATAGTGGACCATTTTGTGCCGTGATGGACCGGTTGCCGCGGATGGTGATATTGACACCCGAGGATGCCGAGCCACTGCTGCGTGTCACATCCATACCCGACACCTTGCCCTGTACCGACTCCAGCATATTGGCCGAAGGCACCTTGGCAATCTCATCCCCTTTGACAGAGACCACCGAACCTGTCAGGTCACGTTTTTTGACCGTACCGTAGCCGACGACCACCACCTCATCCAGCGTTGCGTCGTTTGACTGCAGGACGACCGAAAGAGGCTTGCCCGGTACGATGGTCACCTGCTGGGCGTCAGCCCCCAGATAAGTGATGGACAACTGTGTGACCGTGGCGGGTATTTTAATCGAAAAATTTCCATTGGCATCGGAAGATGTTGATAAGCTGCTGTTACCGACAGCACGGATCGTCGCTCCCGACACAGGCTTTCCCTGCGCGTCTTTTACTGTACCGTTTACATTTTGTTCCTGCGCCCTCACATAAGGAGCGGACAATACAAACATGACACTCAGAGCAGCAGTTTTTAGGATACTGCTTTCCCATTCAATCTTTGGTATCATAAGGTTTATAAAGTTTAAAAATTGTTTTCCCTTTTCGGTTGGATGCAACCGCTTGCATAAACTGAAATTAGAAATTTAAAATGCAAACTGCTAAACTTATTTACGCAAACGTTGCCGGTAGCCCCGTTCCGTAGCCCCGTGTGGAGGCTATAAAAGAAAAGCTGCCCCGAACATCCAAGGTGCGGGGCAGCTTTCTGTATTTCATCAGTTGGGAGGAGCTATAGGTCAAACTGTATCCCCAGGTTTGCCATGGTGCCCGTACCCTTGATGTAATAGCGGCCTTCGTTGGTAGCGCCACGTACTTCGGCATGCACAGGGTAATAATCGGCGTTGAACAGGTTGTTGACCGAAAAGGAGAACGTGAATTTCTGATACCTGTACCGTGTCTGAAAATCCACCAGGTTGTACCCTGATATCGGGTACTTTCCATAGTTGTAAGCCTCCACAGGAAACACATCCCTTCCGCCGAGATGCAGGTACTGTAAATATACATTCCATTGGTCGGTGAGTTTGACATCCACGTTCAGATTGATTTTGAACGGTGAAATGATCGAGTTGTCCAGTTTATCTTTGTAGGAACCCTCATTTTTCAGGTCCTGGCGGCCATCCATATAGCCCAGTACCGTGCCGAGGGACAGCCATTGCAGGGGTCTTACATTTCCGACAAACTCCAGACCGTAAATACGCTGAGGCACCTGGCTCAGTTCGTAGACGCCGGGCTTGGAAGTTTCGGCAAAAGTCGTCCCTTTCTTGGAAGTACTGTAATAACCGGTCAGCTGATAGTCCCATATGGACAGTTTACCGTTGATGCCCAGTTCGAAGTTGTTGACCACGACCGGCTTGGGGTCGAGCTGGCTCAGCGGAACCCCATTGCGCAGGATCAGGCCGACGTCTCCTATGGAATAGCCCTGTGAGAAGGAGGCAAAAGGCTGGGCGTAGCTGTATTTGTTGTACCGTGTCGCCAGGTTGAATACAAAAGCGTCTGAGTTATTTTTCTCCCCCTGCGTCAGCTTTCCGTTTTTGGTCAGATCACCGACTTTAAAGCGGATATTCTCGTAGCGGACCCCACCTTTCAGAATCCAGTCGGCAGCCAGATTCAATTTACCCTGCAGGTAGAGGGCCAGATTATTCATATTCATATCCGGCGTGACCAGTTCGTCTTTCAGTGTCTTCTGCACGGTATGGTCCTTCAGCAGGTCTACCCCATAGATCAGCGACAGTGTGGAGGAGCCGCTCAGCTGAAAAGGCGTATTGAAATTGAGCCGTGCACCTTTATGGTCCGAATAATTCTGGTTATACGTTTCGAAGACCGTATTCATATCCTCGTAGTACAGGCTCAGGTTTGCCGCGGTCTTGCCATATTGGCCGTCATACTTGAGGTGAAGTGCTTTGTTGTACGGCGTTCCGCCGTTGATAACAGTATCCGAAGGAATGCCAATGGCCGGCGATTCACCAAATTTACCGGTGGTACCCACATATTTGCTGTCCTGCAGGCTACGATAATAGTTGCCCATAAACTCGACACGATGATCGGGAGCAATCTGATAGCCTATTTTAGCCAGGGCATTGTAGGACTTTGTTTCACCGAGCCCGTAAAAAGGGCTGACTACCGCTGCATCGGCACTCCGCACTACGCCAGAGCGGCCGATTTTGCCCTGTACGACGTAGTCCCATTTATTGACTTCACCCGAGAAGAGCTGAGCGATATTATAGCCATAGGTTTCGTCCGGTTTGACAAGGCTCAACGAATTGTTGAGGTAAGTGGATGAGCTTAGTTTCTTCCCTTTTTGCGGTTTTTTGGTAATATAGTTGATCACACCGCCCGCTGCCCCGTTGCCATACATTGCCGTGGCACCATTGATCACCTCGATGTGGTCTATGGCACTGGCGTCTATCGTCCTTAGGTCACGGCCACCATTGCGCAGTGGCGTGGACTGCGGGATCCCATCGATCAATACCAGAAAGTTGCGTCCCCGGATTTTGGCGATAAAGTTATTCTGGCTTTCCTCACTGGGCGATATACTCGGCACTTTCTGCATCAAGATCGATGGCAGGTTATCATTGATCTGCCGTTGCTGATCCAGCGTATTACCGCCAATATAGGTAATGGACGATGGCACCTCGTCGATATGTTCTGCCAGTCTGCTTGCTGTGACAACAACCTCATCCAGACTATGCTCGGCAGCTGTCAGTGTAATGGTCTCGAGCAGGTGCTGTTCCTCCAGCAGTTCAAGATCGAGGGCGACATTTGCGAAGCCCACTGAGCTCAACGTAAGGCGGTATTTCCCATAATTGATATCCGATAACCGGAAAAAACCATTTTTATCCGACTTGGTACTCTTTGCTCCGTGCAGCTGTACATGCACGTTGGCTAAGGGGGCGCCCTGGGCATCCACCACCTGACCGGTTATCACACCCTTTTGCTGGGCCTTGTCGATAGACAGGTGAAATGGTCTATTGCCGGTCATTAGCCCGCCTGCTGCTGATACGGGTAAGGAAATGGAACAACATAATAAAGCGGCAGTTATTTTAGCCATGCTGTTTGGATTAGCTTTCATTGCTTGTCGAGGTCTGGTAGACAGTTATGGTGTCAGTTTTAAATTCAAAATAATAACGGGGCCAAAGATATTATTATTTTGAATAAATCTAAATACAAGTCAATAAAAAAACATCTGGCCGTGGCTATTTATGGCTAAAAATAGAAAGCGGCTGAATTTTTACTTTCAGCCGCCTCTTATGTTATACGAAAACTTTGTTATTTCAACTTCTCGATTTCTTCAACAGTAAGCCCTGTGCCCTTAGCAATGTCTTCTAACGGCAATCCCATTTTTTTAAATTCCAAAGCAATCGCAATCGCTTCTTCACGCTTACCTTCTATTTTACCTTCTTTTTTTGCTTTGTCCAATAAATACTCGTTGGTGCCCATAACAATGTTCCTCCCAGATTTTGTCTTTAGTTCCTGTTCAAATATAGTTAAATTAACCTGATCTTCAAAACGCACATAGTACATCAGGAAGTCATAAATTCCTTTACGTGTCTTTCTGTCCATGTCCCTGTTTATCATTTCATTATATAGATCGTGTTTAATATCTTTTAGTTGATCGTCGCTTAGCTTCTTGTTTAATATGGCCAACAATGCAGTAAGCACTACTACTGCAAAAGGATTTTGATTTGCCCGCAACTCAGATTCATCTTGATCCAGAATTTTGTAACAATTGAAAGTGTAGCTCATCTGTGTCCCCATAAATTCCTGTACATAGAGGGATGGTCTATAATTGCAATTGTCATCTGCCAGGATAGCAATTGCTGTAATGGGGACTTGATATTTGTCAAATATTTTGTAAAAATATCGGAACATGCGTTCGGCGAGATCTCCCTTCCCCTTTCGGGACTGTACCTCGATGTGGCATAGTACAAATTTTTCACGTCCGTCTTTTAGATAAACCTTCACCAGCTTATCCACAAACCGGACCCCTTTGCCATTTGGCTCGGGCGGGAATAAACTCTCGAACTCTTTGTCGAGATAATCAAACCGTTTGGTTAGATCGAAGATTTCATCAGCTCCAACAAAGAAAAAACGAAGGAAATGTATGAAAGTATGTTCTAAAATAGATTTCCACAATAAGTCATCTGTTCGATGTATCAATTTTGCCATTACTTGGTTATAATCAGTTCATGTTCAAATATAAGAAAAATTAATACAAAATACTAATATTTTTAGTATAAATAATTATATTGATGTGTACTTCAATATCGGTGAGGGTCGACGCTTATATTAAACCTAATGTCATTTGTTAAAAAGTAGCTGTTCAATAGCCAATAAATTCCTATTTTTGTACGGCTTCCAATAACAATCTAATTTAGTCAGTAACACGCATTATGCAATTTAACTTCTCATTCGATTCCAGTCCCTTCAAGACACTGATTTCCTTTCACAGGATCATGAAGTCATTTGAGGAGACAGCACTATCCGAAGTGGATTTTCAGGCCAGCTATGCGCGGTCGCTGCTGGAGGAAATCAAGAAATATCCCGAGCTGATCAATGGGATCGAGAAGACGGAAGATCTGCACCGCTACGAACCCATCATTAAGGTTCTGGTCGCTGATTTATTTCCGCACTCACTGACGAAAAACGAGATAAAAGCCATCACCATCCCGTTTCATCTGTATACCTTCAATCATACCGAACGGCTGGAAAAAATTCTGGAAGATGCCGGAGATCATTACCAGTTTAGTTTCAGGGATCTCTCCGCAGACTACTATTACATTCTGAACTGCTGTGTGATCATAAGCCATTACTATGGATTTAAGGTTGATGCGATGGAAGCGCCCCTGTTTCTGGATATCCCGGACAAGAACAACATCATGCATCATTACCGTGTCTTGTTCAACGCCGATTTTCTGGATATCGTCCCGACCGAGCGCGCCGTGGAACTGTCGGAAGAAGACATTATCGAGCTCATCGACAACTTTTCGGATATCAGCCTTTGGAAGTCCAAATTTCCGGAGCAGAGCTGGATCCTGAAGGGCTTTTCCATCATGACCCTCTTCGATGCGACGATTGAAAATGCCGTATCGACCTTCAAGAGCAATTTGCTCCGCGAAGAGAGCACGATCCAGATGGACGAAATTGAAGCGATATTCAGATCAATTTACAAAATCGACGACCTGCGGATCGGGCTCACCTCCTTCGAGAAAGTCAGGGAAGAGTTTAATCTGAGACTCGTTGAAAAACAGCTATACAGCCACCTGCTGTACAATTCGACGATTGCAGAATGTGAAGAGATGCTCTGCAATGACACGTTGGAGAACATGCTGACCAAACAGGAGATGCTGGTGGTGCCGGATATCGATAAGATGCCCCTCGCAGATCCCAAGCAGGCCTGCTTTATCCGCAAGCTCAAGCAGCAGAATGTGAAGAGTTTTATCTTTGTGCCCTTGGTTCAGGATGACAAGGTGCTGGGCCTGCTGGAAATGTCCTCTTCCAGAGTGCGCGAACTCAATTCGGTGAACGCCAATAAGCTCAACTTTATCCTGCCTTTTATCAAGGACAAGGTGTCCAAAGCATTTTTCGAAACAGAAAACAAGATCGAAGCGATCATACAGAAGGAATATACCTCGATTCACCCCAGTGTTAAATGGAGGTTTCAGGAGGAAGCCATCCACTACCTCAACGACAAGGCCTTTGGAAAAGACTATACGCTCCAGGAAATCGTGTTTGAGAACGTATATCCCCTGTATGGGCAGATCGATGTGCAGGGTTCGTCAGAATCCAGAAATCAGGCCATCAAGCAGGACCTGATCCAACAGACCAGCGATCTGATCGCAGTATTTACACAGATCAACCAGGTCCACAAGCTACCTCTGTTTGAACAGAAAGTCTTTGACCTCGAACGGCATCTGGAGAACCTTCAGCAGTCGCTGTCGACCGATACGGAGCAGGTCATGCTGGATTATTTTCATGCCGATATCCATCCCATACTCGAAAACTTTAGAAAGAACAATAAAGACAGCCTGATCACCAACGCGATCAACAGCTATTTTGACCGGATAAATGCCGCTATCGGCGGTTTTTACGAAGCGAGACAGGACTACGACAACTCGATCACGCTGATCAACAAAAAGCTGGTGACCATTCTTGACGAGAAACAGCACGAAGCACAGGAGTATTTCCCCCATTATTACGAGCGTTTTAAAACAGATGGCATCGAGCACAATATGTATATCGGTGCATCGATCGCTCCGGACCGCAATTTTGATGTCTACTATCTAAAAAATCTGCGTTTGTGGCAGCTGCAGGTGATGTGTGAGATGGAAGAACAGTTCAGAAAGCTACAGCCTGAGCTGCCGCACCAGCTGGAGGTGACCTCCCTGATCCTTGTTTTCGGCAATCCGATTTCCATCCGTTTTAAAATGGATGAAAAACAGTTTGATATCGACGGTTCTTACAATGTCCGCTATGAGATTGCGAAAAAACGTATCGACAAAGCCAAGATAAAAGGTTCGGCCGAGCGCATCACGCAGAAGGGAAAACTGGTCATCGTCTATTCTCATCTGCATGAAGAAGCGGAATATATGGGTTATATCAACCTGCTGCAGCACAAGGGATTATTCGAAGGTGAGATCGAGAAGTTTGAGGTAGAAGATCTACAGGGGCTCATCGGACTTAAAGCACTCCGCGTGCAATTTAAGTTCCCGCTGGCCAGCCAGCAGCCGGATCAGCAGGCCCGCATACAGAATGTATAGAATCAAGTGGAAGCCCTTAGAAAAACGGAGGCCGGGCACCGCGATACCCGACCATTCCGTCAATCAGCAGAAACGAAATTCTGTCGATTATGAACAAACCAAAGCCGTGTTCGTTTGCAATAATTAAGCTTTCTTGCTGGCCTGCGTTTGCCCTTCATCCCGGTGATGCTCCGGTAAAAACATCAAAACAAGAAGCTATATTTTAACACGGACTGGAAGCCCCGCAATGGAATGGCCTGGCGGTTTTCCAGATTTGCACTGATACTATAGCTCGAGTACAGTCTCTTATTGAGGATATTGTTCACATTCAGCTCGAGGCTATGTTTACTTTTGAGGGGCTGGTAGCGGATTGAGGCGTCCAGGAAGCCGTTGGCAAACGGATCAAGCGCGCTGCTTCGGTAACTTCCATAATTCCATGTACCTTTTACAAATAAATAGGTACCCACCATATACAGTGCGCTCAGGCTATGTGTTTGTGAGATAAACTCGCTGGACTGTTGCTCGTGCTGACCTTTCAGTTTATTCAGCAGCCTGCTATAAGCGTACTGATAGGACAATGTCGTATGCGAGATGCCCTTGTATTCGAGCCTCGGGCTTACGTTCAGCGCCATGCTTGTTGCAGACACCAATTGCTCATTCAACAATTGCTGGTATTTGTTTTGATTGATCCCCCCGTTAAAGCCCAGAAAAACACCTTCTTTCAAAAAAGATTTGGAGACGCCCAGCGTCAAGGCATTACTGCTGGTTTGATTGGCCTGAGGGATCAATTTGCTGATGATTCCCTGTGGTGTCACGTCCTGTCCCAGCAGATAATCGGTTTTCGTTTTCAGATGCGAGGCCGTTACATTGACATACAATAAGCTGATCGGCCGCTCCAGAGCATAGCGGAGGATATAAGACTGACTTGAAGTGAAATACAGCGGTACATCGAAACTTTTGATTTCCCTAAAATTACTCAGTATCGGGTTTGGATAGAGCTGGTCCAGATCCGAATTTTCCCGGTTGAAACGTAGCGTCAGCAGGAAATTGTCCCGGTTTGGTAAGAAAGCCTGCAGGGAAACAGCTGGTGTAAACAGCAATTTTTTGGTCAAGCTTGTTTCATCCGCTTGGCGGTCCTCTATATTCCATCTATTCGCGGTCAGTGGGAAGTTTCCGGAAAATATAAAATCTTTATTTTTCCAGTCCAGCTTTATGCCCGCAGAGGCCTGAGCTTGTCTCCACAGCAAATCATTATCCGGAAAATTTTCATGTGCGTATACACTCCCATCTTTGACCAGGTTCAATACCGAGCCCAGCTCTTTGTTGAGGTAACGCAGGCCCGCGAAGTATGTCCGCTTCAAGCTCGACCTGTTGCGTGTGTAAGCGACCTGAATATTGCCGTTGGTCTGCGGCAGCGTAATGGACTGGCGGACGGCATCGTAAGGCTGCGATTGATTCAGGTAGTCAGCCATCACACCGGGCAGTACTTCCAGCCGGTCCCGATGCCATTTGCGCGCCACATCGAGGTTGAAAGTCAGCAGATCCTTGTTCTTTAGCTGCGGCGTGTATTCCATGGATTCTGAGATAAAGCTCAGCCGGTCCCGGCCCCACTGATCATAGCGAGTGGCATCGTCCAGCAGCCAGGTATGATGATTTTGGTTTTCGGCTTTATAGCTGAGGCTGTTTTTAAAGTAAAACCTGTTATCGTTGCCCTCCAGGGTGAAGCTTCCGCGGCCAAAAAGGGGCTTCCTGGTCGTATGGTACGTATTGGTGTAAGTGACCTGATTGCCATCGGCCAGCAGGTATCTCTGCGTCCCACCGCTACTGCGCCGCTCACGGTCGGCCCATAGGTTGCCATTCAGACTGGCTGTCCAGCGCTCCGACGATTTATAAAATTGATTGACATTAAGGGCCAGAGATCGGTTGTCGTAGTATTTGTTCTTTGGCACAGAGGGCGTTGCAGCAACGATCGGCTCGGCGAGGTTGAATGAACTGATCGGTTCGACATCATTGTCGATGCCCTCACCGATTGAATTGTATTGCAGGGTATTCAGCGTCTTATATTTCTTTTTAAAGCTCATGGCATTCCCATTGACAAAAGCATCGGCCGGAGCCGCCAGTCCCAGTGTGGCTTCACCCGACCAGATCATTCTGGCGTCTTCATTGAGGACCAGGTTCAAAGCCACATCTTCCGAATTGCTTACGCCCTGTTTCACCTTTTTATGCTCATGATTCTGTATGAGGTCCACAGACTTTACCGCCTTGGGCTGTATGGTCCTGGTGCCGACACCATAGCCATTCTGAAACACGTTGTCGCCGTCCACGTACATGCGGCTGACGGTCTTGCCATTATGTTTGATGACGCCATTGTCGTCCACCTCTATGCCGGGCATACGGCGCAGCACATCCCCGATGTTCCGATCTTCGGGCGAAGCAAAGTTATTCACCGCGTAGCGGGTGGTATCACCGGCACGGCGCACAGCCAGCGGTTTGCTCTTGACCGTGACATCCGCGAGCTGAATGGACTTTCTGACCAGCTCAAAGTCCATTCTTTGGCCAATATCCTTATACTCCTTACGGATTTTTTCGTATGAAATATGGCTGACCTCGATCCACTGAACCTTTGCCCTATCTTCTTTGGTCAGATTGAACACATACTCCCCTTTGCTATTGCTCCGGACCGTCTGGAGGCTGCTGTTGGCATAGCCGATGACAATGGTGGCATAAGGTACGGCCTGTTTGCTGCTGCTGATGGTTCCCGCGATTTGCTCCTGGGCAAATAACACCGCGGGGCCCATGGTCAGACATAAGCTACATAAGAAACTTTTCATCCGGATCCTTAATTAATAGTACGTTCGACAGGGTTATTCAGCTGAAATTGCTGTTTGTCTTTCCCTTTCTCCTTCATCAGCGCTTCGGCCTGCTCCCGGGAGATTTCCCTGCCATCCTGGGTCTTGAATTTGACAACAGCGCCCGGGGGCATTTGAGCCATCATGGCGCCCAGCTTATTCGATTTGCTGTTTTCAAGTGCCTTCCGGTATTTTTCGTACGGGAGCTCCGGCAATTTATCGATGTCCATCAGGGTTATCCGGTCCGTCACCTTGTCGAGTCCCGCATAGCGAAAGCGCACCTCATTGGTAGAATCTGCCGCTTCGAGAATCGCACCCGGTAAGCCATGAAGCTTCCACGGTCCTACCGGAAATGGGATTTCTTCCGTAAACCAGGCCACATAGTTGCGGCCGCCGAATTGGCCGGTGGCCTTGTGGCAGGTATAGCCGCCGATATCCTTCTTTTCGTCGGTGATCGTCCAGTCGATTTTATAGCCTTTATTGGGCTGTACTTTATACAGGCGGCCCAGCATGGCGACCAGACAGGGTGCCTCGCCAGCAGCAAAAGGCGTATAGAGATTGACCAGTGCATCAGATTGGTCAACGGCATCCATACTCATGTGGAAAGCGCCCTGTGGCTGGCTTTTTTCCATAGGTGCCATGGCGTAATAGGAATTCTCATCAGCGATGTACAGGTATACCGAACGCGTAATGGGTTCTGTTCTTTTACTGCTGTCGGCGATATGTTCAAAATCGTATTTGATAAACATATTCACCTGGTTGTTTTGCGCCAACAGCTGCTGGCCTAAGAGCAGCAGACCGATAATCACGGCCATCGAAAATTTTGTTGTGTTCATTTTTATTACTTTTAGGATGTCAATGCACCAAAAGTAGAATGGAACGGTAGGTCGCGCTCCACTGGCTTTGTTAATTACTGTTAATCGAAGCCCGGATTGTTAACTACTGTTAAGTAATGTTATGAACTGTTAGCAGATCTTTGTTTTTCGCAGATTTTAGCTAGCATTGTAGGATTAATTATGACTACACATCAAAAAACACGCGTTATTATCACCCTGTTGATTGCCAGCACGATCGCTGTGATCGTCATGCAGGCATTCTGGTTGTCCAATGCGTTCAGGATCAATCAGCAAAAGGAAAAGATGGTCGTCCAGAGCGCCGTCAAAGATGCCATAGATGTGGTGCGGCTCAAGACATATTTTGGTATAGATAGCTCACTGTCCAAAGAGCAGTCCTCCATCCTGCGTGCGATGGGTGGCATACTAGACCAGGTCTCCAACAACCAGCTAAAGGACGTACAGATCCACCGGGAGATCAAGACGGACTCCATAGATAAAAAAAATGTGGCGGCACCTTCCAAAAAGATCGCCCATGAGTTTACCATGAATATTGCGGCGGGCGCGAAAAATGCGGAAAAAAAGCGGATTGATTCGATCATGAGAGCCGATCTGGCAGGCAAGCGGCCCAAGCACATCAAGTTCACGACCCGTCATTTGCCAGATACCCCTGTTCAGACTGTCCCGCAGAAGAAGCCATTCGCCAATTCTATCGTGAAGGTCTATTCCACTGAATCCACACAAAACGACGTGGATACGCTAGTCATTGGCCAGCTGCTGGACTCGCTGATCGGCAGCAATTTTGATGAATTGCAACTGAAGAATCGCTTTAAGGTCTCTTTTTGCGCCATACAGGATAGCTTAAAAAAGCCATTGGACTCCGTCGGGCAGTACCTGCAGGTGCGGAGCGCCATCAGTCCCGCCTATCTGGCAGAGATTACGGTCGAACCAGACGTGCTGAATAGTTTAGAAGGCATGAAATGGTTGCTATTTGTGTCCCTGCTTATTTTGGGCATGCTTTTTTATACGGCACTTGCCCTGATCAATTCCTTCAACCGCGAGAAGCAGATGACCGAGATCAAGAATGATTTTATCTCGAATATGACCCATGAATTCAAGACCCCCATCGCAACGGCGAGCCTGGCGGTGGAGCTCATGAGCAAATTCGGGATCAAAGACAATCCCCAGAAGCTGGATGAATATCTGCAGATCTGCGGAGCCGAACTGAAGCGCGTATCATCCATGATCGAGACCGTACTTCGGCTGGCGCAGGACAATCCCTATATGCTGCAAAAAGAGCCCACAGATTTCAGACTGATCCTCGATGATTTCCGCCGGCAGACACGGTCCAAACTCGAGGACGCGCAGGGCACATTGTCCCTGACGATTGCCAATGATTTTCCATCGGTCGATGTGGACAAGGCCCATCTGGAAAACATCCTGTACAATCTGCTCGACAATAGTCTGAAGTACAGCGATCAGGCCCCCGATATCCGCGTGGATGTCAGCCTGCAAAAAGAGTACCTGCGCCTCTCCTTTTCCGACAATGGTATCGGCATTCCCAAGGACTATGTTGACCGCGTATTTGATCAGTTCTTCCGTGTGCCCAAGGGCAATGTGCATGCGACAAAAGGATTTGGGCTGGGTTTATCGTACGTAAAAAAAATCGTGGAGCTACATGGAGGCACGATCCGGGTGGAGAGCCAGGTCGGCAAAGGGACCACGTTTATCCTGCATATTCCGGTTAAATCTTAATTGAATGTTATCGACTGTATGAATAAAATAAAAGTACTATTGGCTGAAGATGAACCCATGATGGGCAAACTGATCAAAGAAGCGCTGGAGCTCCGTGACTTTGAGGTCGTCTGGGCTGTGGACGGGCTCAAAGCCTATTCTTCGTTTTGTGTCGCGCGGCCCGATATCTGTATATTTGATGTCATGATGCCTTACAAAGATGGCTTTACACTGGCGCAGGAAGTACGTGGGCTCAGCAGTGAGGTGCCCATTATCTTTCTGACGGCCAAGTCCGCCATTCAGGACCTGGCGACCGGCTTCGAAGCCGGAGCCAATGACTACATCAAAAAACCGTTCAGTATGGAAGAGCTGATCATCCGGATGCGCGCCCTGCTGAACAGACAGTCCCTGACGAAACCATCAGGTACACGCGATGGCGAATATACACTCGGCAAATTCCGGTTTAGCTTCAAAAACCTTCATCTGAGCCTCGGCGACCGGCAGCAGCTGCTTTCCTACAAAGAAGCCCAGCTGTTAAAATTGCTGATCGACCACCGCGATGCTGTACTCGACCGTAAGGTCGCCCTGGATTATGTCTGGGGAGATGACAGTTATTTTAATAGCCGTAGCATGGATGTTTTTATCAGTAAACTGCGCAAATTTCTGGAAGCCGATCCAGCCATTAAGATCGTTAATATTCGCGGTAAAGGTTTTAAGCTGGTTGTCAATACATAGACGCGCCTAGGTGAGTAAGCGATACAACAGCGGTGCATTACCCGGATGCACCGCTGTTGCTGATTACCAGCTCAGCAACATGAGCAATTATTGCATTGACAGGTTATGATTAGGCTTTAAAAAACTGTTCCAATTCATTCCTGTGATCCTCGCCCCATTGGGCCGTTACCTCGATGACCGGCATAAGGCTTTCACCCAGCTCAGTCAGTTCATATTCTACTTTCCGCGGAAGCTGATCAAAGTCGGTTTTCTTGATTAATCCATGTTCAGTCAATTGGCCAAGCTGCGCATCAAGTACACGGCGGGTTGCATTGGGAATTTTCCGCTGCAGCTCACCCGGACGCTTGATACCTGAATGGATGGCCCAAAGCAGATTTATTTTCCATTTTCCCTGAACCACCTGTAAAAACAGATGTAAACCACAATCTAAATTGACCGGAAGCTTTTTTTCGTACATAGCTGCTATATTTTCCGAAGGTATAAAGTGGGTATAGATAAATTTATCCGTAATTGATACGGTTACTTTATGCCCTTAACTTTGCTACAAAGTAAATATAAAAAGATGAAATACAAGTTATTTGGATCAAAAACAGGACTGCATGCCAGTGAAATAATTTTAGGAGCTGCCAACTTTGGAACAAGAAAAGGCTACGGAGCCGATGCCGAAGAATCAAAAAAAATTTTAACAGCATATGCAGAAGCAGGTGGTAATTTTATCGATATATCGGATGTCTATCAATTTGGAGAGGCAGAGGAAATCGTAGGTAACTTTTTACAGGGACAGCGAAGCAATTTTATCATCTGCTCGAAATATACCCGAAGCAGCGATCCCAGCCCTGCAATCAGTAATTTTGGGAATAACCGTAAATCCATGCGGCAAGCCGTTGAACAGAGTCTAAAAAGGCTGAAGACGGACTACATAGATATTTATATGCCTCATTATGATGATGGTGTAACTCCATTGGAAGAAATAGCCTTGGGGCTACAAGATCTGGTCAGAGAAGGAAAAATACTGTATGCGGGACTGACGAATTTCCCAGCATGGAAAGCGTCGGCCATTGCATCAGCAACAAAACTCACTGCTTTACAGATTGAATATAATTTATTGCAGCGTACCGCAGACCGTGAACATCCCGATGGCAAAGGAATATGGTCTTGGTGTGATGATGTACTCGCCGCTGGCTGGCGGACTGCTGACCGAAAAATATAGAATGGGAGAAGCCGGGCGCATCAGTCATTCTTCTGACGCTGGATATGCTGAAGACGAGAAAACCAAACTGATCATTGATGAACTGCTATCAATCGCGGAAAAATATGAAGCAACTCCCGGTCAGATTGCGTTTGCATGGAATTTATCAAAAGAGGCATTCCCCTTACTGGGAGCACGCCATATCAATCAATTTGAGCAAAGTATTAAAGCTGCTGAAATTAATTTGACAGCCGATGAGCTGACCAAACTGGATGCTTTAAGCTCCATTAGCCTCGGGTATCCGCACGATCTGCTGAATACGGTACGTGGTTGATTTTGAAAGATTGAATCTAATACAAATACGAAAGAAGTATTCCAGCGTCATAGCGAGGCCAGGATATACAAATCAACATGGCTGCGGTGCTAAACTGGTGGCATTCACACCATATGCCCGAAGAGCCCGTCAAAGCCATAAAAGGAAGCACCACCTACGATGCTTCCCTTTTTTGTGGCCTAAGGCAGCCTTACTTGCGTCCTTTTGGTTTCCACAGGCTCAGCAGTTTGCTTGTAGCAAAGCTGACCAAGGTACCCAGCGCAGCCATGAGTGCGGTCTGCGCGACATCCCCAAGGGAAATGCTCGCCCAGATGGAGCATATGGTGCCGCCGAGCGTGGAGATGCGGATATCATTCATCTTCATCGCCTTCACTCCTTTCCCCGGACAGCTTGGCATTTGGGTCCGTACCCTGCTCCGCTGCGGCTGGCCGCTCCTCGTTATCCAGAACGGTTTCCGCTATACCCAGTCCCACGGCCAGATATTTTAATACGTTGCCCAGCTTGCCGGGCAGTTTGACCGGCGCTGCCAGCACGATCTGCAGCACCCGTCCGATCTTGTTTACAATTTTTCTCATGATCATCAGTTTTCAGCTAGTGAAATACAGGAGGACAACGAATGCAGCAGCTTCATGTCCTCCTGAAGGTTTACCGGATACTCAGATACACTTCATCCCCCATATCCCAGAGACAATAGACCAGTGCTTTCAGCTTGGCCAGAGCCTGCCGGCTTCCGATGCCCTGCCCCTCACCGGTCAGTGAGGTGACTGGGGCAATGCAGCCGAGCAGTTCCTTTTTGGCATCGTTGGCAGCATGGATCAATATGGCCTCCCGTCCAATCACATTGGGAATGCCGATCTGTTCACCGTGGCGCCTATACCTGCATTTTTCCAGCTTGTACTGTCCGGGTGGGATACAGCTGATCCGCGGCATGTTGTTGCGGTCCGGCAGTTCGATGGTATGGCAGATATGCTCCCCGTTGTAGGTGACCGTCCCGTTGGTGCCCTCAGCTCCATATTTCCGGAGGAGCTTGAGGGTGTGTCTCATTTTCATACACTAGGGCTGGTTCACCTGGACGAAGGTCAATGCATTGAACAATCCATTTGCCAGGGGATAGTAACCACCGTTGACAAACTGGAAATAGCTGATCCCCATTAAAATCAGCACGGCACTATCCGGTTGCGGCTGCAGCTGTAGCGTAAGACTTTCCGCCGGAGATGAGTCACTCTTGGCGATGTCCAGATAGCTGGACCGGCTTACGGAAAGACCCTCGGCCTCCAGATTTTGCGCATCGAACTCAGCAGCCACCAGCTGCACCTGCACATGAGTGGCGCCACTGAGTACCTTGATCTGGTTTTTAGCGATCATTTCAGGTAGTTCAAGTGACCCAGTACCGCTGGCTCGGTCATAAACGGGACGGGATTTGACGAAAAACACTTCCGAGAGCTGTGATTTGAGGTTGCACTCCAACCCGACCAGCTGTCCGAGATTTTCCACCAGTACCTGACGGTCGCCCCTGCCATTGACCTCATCCGCCCGCAGGATGCGGTTCATACGTCCAGTCAGACGGTTAGGAAACTGCGCGTCTGCACCTTGATTGAGCAGCTCCCGCAGCTGCTTGCGAAGGCCCTTGGCGGCATTTGCCGCACGGCCAAACTCCACACCGTTTTCCTTGGTGCGCTGGAATCGCGGATCAGAGTTGATCTGTTCTTTGGTCGGTCCGCCTTTCATACGAGCCTGATAACCGCGCTTGTCTTTGTAGAAGGATAGATCCCCGATCTTGCCTTCAAACTTTACTAAACTAACTTGTCTTGCCATGATATAAAATCTTGGATTACAGTACAAAGGTGCAATGGCGAACCCGGAGCGCTGTCTTAAATGGCCTCGTATGGGGCCAACTGTATCCATTTGGGGTCAAATGGGGTCATATGTCCCTTTTACATATAACATAATGTTCTGTAATTTTAGATTAATAAAAAACGATGAATAAACCAGCAATTGCCTAAGCGGTAGCTAGCCTGCATACAGCAGCACAGATGTAGCACATGTTAAGCACAGATATAGCACTATCATAGTACTATTAACGTACCTAGCGAAATGTGCTTTGATAGTGCCATATCAGAGCTTTGGTAATGGTCCCCTGGACCGCGAATAACGGCTGATTATAAACCACTTTTTTTAACAAATAAATAAAATAACAATTATGAGCAATCAACGCGTATGCATTTATGCAAAAGATGTGAGTATTCTTTTGGGAAAGAGCTACAAGCAGGCTGTACGCATCCTGAGAACTATTAAAGATGCTTATGGCAAAGACCTAAATCAGTACATCACCGTGGAAGAATTTTCGGCCTATACGGGAATTGATGTAGAAATCGTCCGGCAGCAATGTCTTAGAAACTGATCGGGTCGTTATCTGCCATACGTTAACCGGTCCAATACTATGTTCCTTTCTCTAATGCTGGGCCTATCCGACAACGCGTATATGCTGCATGTGGGGTTTCTGAGCGAGTTCATACCAGGTCAAAAATCTTTTCCGATCATTTTTATTGATCTTTAAATATCCCTTACACGGCTCCTTCAAGTATAGCCGGAGCGTTCTGCTGGTCTGATCTTTTTCATAGCTTTCAATACCGCGAAACTGGACTATCCACCCACCCGTCGAAAAAAAGCGGTCATCATGAAGCAAGAGTTTTTTGACCTCTTTTAGTGCTGTATAAGACAGCCTGTGTTTTTCACCCTCGCTATCCGTGCCCATTACCCGCCGATCATCCAATTCAATAAGATAAAACCTGCCGAAGAGGTCCGTATCATCAGAAAGGTTGCCGTTGAAATTCAGTTCATTTCGTCTGTACTTTTGAAGTGTGGCATTCCGGGCCAGGACCGTGCTATAATAGATTCCGAAAAAGGCGAGCTCAAACCCAGCGAAAACAAGGATCATGAGCAGCGAAATCGGGAAGATCACTTTAAGGTAATTATAGAAGTTAAATGGCGTTCTGAATAAAACGAAATATGCATATGAAAGGCCTATCACTACCAGTGACGGGATCAGTATTCCTTTTAAAATCAGCAATAACCAGGACTTGGTGCCATATTTGAGCTTTGAAATCATGGGTCTCTTCCAAGCCATAATCCAGCCGATGAATACGGACAGCGCGAAAAATCCGAACGTGTTGACGGCAAGCTGGAAGCGGAAGCCGGGCTCACTAAATATTTCGAAGAAGCCCTCCGGCTCACCGTAGGCCAGTAAGATATAAGAGCCAATAAAAGAGACCGTAATTCTGCCAAAATTATAAATAGCTTTCCGTCGTTTGTACAACCGATGCATAGAAAATTCTTTAAAAAATATTAGAAATTATAGGTGACGCATTAGGCAGCGTCTCGATAAACGTCCAATATACGTATAAATAATTAATGTTAAACACATATCGCGCGATTATTACGCAATAATTTAAGTATATATGTAATTTTTATATACTAATAGCTACACCTTGCTGTGGGGTTATTGGAAAAAGATGTCCTAATTTCTCAAAAATTGCCCCGATTTCTCAAAATCGGAATTTCCGGTTTTCCTCGGGTCCATGTATTCTATAGATTTGGAAATATTAAATCATCCGCAATTTTCTAAACATTTTAAAAAACTAAACTATGGTAACAAAAAAGTATCCATTAACGTCGGCAGGCGTGGACGGGAAAATATCCGATTTGTATGGTCAGTCCGATGCCCAGATTGAGTCAGAAGCCATTGCTGTCGAAAGCGATTTGTACAGCTGGATGAGTTCCAACTTTGAACTCAGGCCGGAACAAGTAAGTTACATGTACGCCTTGGGTAGTGAGTTTGCCGTTCAGAATGGTCGTGTTCTCGCCTACTGTTTCAGACACCGTCTGGGCGTCACCCTTACCAAGGGAGATCTAGCTTTACGAAGTTCAAAATTTATCCGCCGTGAAGAAAATGTGGAGGTTACCTCCCAGCCGGATCAGGAGGATCAGATCTCCGGAAGCGTGGACTATTTTATCAGCTAAAACAGATGCCATGGATAGAGAGCCGACAGCGAAGCTGATCAACAAGATTGTACAGCATGTGTCTCTATTGCCAGAGATACAGCAGCAGTTACTATCCCATGTATTCGTCAAAAGAATCCAGAAAGATCATTATCTATCGCTCCAGGAGCGAGATCATTTTTATCTGTATTCGGGAATTCTCAAAAAGGAAAATCAAGAGAATGGCGACATTGCCCACTTTATACTGGAGGGCGATTTCGGCGTATTTCCTTCGGATTATGGGCATTACAGCTTGGTAAGTATCGAACCCTGTGTGTTATTTGTGATCCGTGCAGGCGATATCGACAATCTATTGTCGCGGCACAAACAGTTGATATCTCCCTATCGGGAGCTTCTGTTCGATTGGGCCAGGAAGCGGCAGCAGCGTATTGAGTTGATGCTCCTGCCTGCCGCCGAGCGAAAGGCTGTGCTGCTGGAGCGCTTGGGCAAGTCGTATAATCGAATCCAAAACAAGGATCTCGCGAACTATCTCCATATGAACGTGAGTTACTTTAGCCAATTGCAACTGTGAAAATTCATAGCCGCCTTTATTAATTTTTGCGTTAAGGTCTTTGACTATATAAATCCAACGAGCTCAATCTCTTTCGAACTTAGTGGTAAGAAAAGGAACATAGTTAAGACCAGTTGAAAAACATCTTTGGGAGACGTAAGTTCAAGGGTTAAAAAACGGTCTGGCAAAAGGGGTACCCCACCAGACCGTCAGTTACTTTCAAAGGTAACTAATATGGGGGCCGGTATGACTGCAGCGTACTGAATTGTAAATCTAATTGTGAACACCAAAAACGAAAAGTAATTATGGCTTGGTTTAGCTTTACAGGGACAAACCCTACGAATCCAGCACATTACACCGACGTTGGAAGTACACCGCCAAGCTGTACGGGAAATGATAGCATCTGTGCTATCCAAACTACAGCTAACGCATCCGGTCAGCCGCAACTGACAGACGCATTGAAGAATGAGATGATCGTTGCATTAAATGACCGTACTCCATCCAGTAATGTATTGCTAAAACCCTAATCGTTATCAATTTAGGGTTTAATAGAGCAAGGGGATTTAATATCCCCTTGTTTCATTTTAGATTTCTTCAAAGACAACAACATCAATCTCACGTTCATCGGGTATGAGTTTTAAACCATAAGTAGACAACTGCTGATTTAATTCTGCTATATTTTTGAATTCCCCGACAGCAATATTATCCTTACTTTTCACTTCATCTATGACTGGCGGGTACTGCTTTGTATAGTCGACTATAAACGCCAGCACAGATGTCCCTTCCAAATTCTGACGCTTCTCTATATTTGCCTTTGTGGCATTGCTTATTGGCACCTTCTTTAACACCAAACATTTCCTTTTCGCTGTGCCGTAGTACACATTCAGACCAAAAAAATTGTTCAGATCATTGTAAACAACCTTTGCCTGTTCCCGCTCGGTGCGCTTGATTTTATCGATACGCTCATAACATATCGCATTTTTCGCTATCCATCTGGACGGTTCCTTCTCCTCCGAGCCATAATTGTAAAGCGTTTTGTCCTTGACCTTCCATTCCACCCTGTCATTGGTGATTAGAAAGTCTTTTTTGGCAATTCTCCCTAGTAGGGAAAGATAGATGTTGAATAAAGGCAAATTATTGAAGGATGTGTGATATTTCTGCTTTACAGTATCCAATTGATATGTAAACCCACTCTGTTTGAGGCCGGAGTTAAACGATGAAACTTTGCTAAATGCGATATTATTGGTTGTTCTACCGTCTTTACTTTCTAGGGGTAGGTAATCATCTTTACGAGGCAAATTTATAGCTCCGTTAGACAAAAGATCCTTTATATTCTTGCTATTGAGCACATCCGCAGCCGTGATGGCAATGACATTTCCTCGGTAAATCCACACTACATGTGGCGACGATTGATGTGGAAATAACTGATGCAAAATGGTATCTGAAACGATGGTAGTCGGGTATGCCTTATGCTCTTTAAGGAACTTATTGGTACGGAAAAAATTTTGGATCGTCTTTTTATCCTGCCAGGTTACCTGTATCAGCTTTACTTTTTTTGCATACTCCTTTTGTAATGAGACCACCTTTGGCATATTGGCTATGCAGGACGAGCAAAAGGTGTCAAAAAAATCAAGGATGAGTAGATCTTCTTTATAATTGTCAAAGTCAAATTCGGCTTCCTTGTCGTTTAATACTTCTACTACTTTACTCAACTTAAAGGCATTGCCGATCTTCAATTCTCTACTCCGATCTACTTTGATCTGAGCTAAACAGCTAATTGAAATGATTACATATAAAAAGCTAAATATCAATTTATTCATTTTCATTTTATTTGTTCTATCTTAAAACTATTATCTTCTATTTTGGATCAATCCACCGACATTAATGGCACTCAACGGCAGTAAAATTCCGTATGACAGGCTGTTTGGTTCAAGATGGTATATGATTCCATTTAGGCGTCTTGTTAGCGTTGTCTGATATTTGGAATCTAGGTTCAACCGCTTCAGGTCCGGCCATCGTAGGCCCCTAAAAAGCAGTTCCTTTCTTCTTTCTTGTAAAATCACGGCAAGTAACTTGTCCGGATTCTTCTCATTGATATACGTATAGGTATCCTTTGCCCAGCGTTTCGCCAGCAAAGTATTTATAGCCGTATTCGCGATATCAAGCTGTCTATTGCGAGCAGCACATTCTGCGCGGATCAGGTAAACTTCGGCAGTAGTCAATCCTACAAAAGGGCTTCCAAAAGAGTTATCATAAGAACCTTTGAAAACCGTATATTCGGGGTCACTGGGAGAACTTTTAAAGAACAATGCTTTCCTTAAATCATTTTGCTGATACAGTGCATATAGTGATGTATCCGTAAGACAGTAATATTCACCAAAAGCTTCGCTAAATGAAGCGGTGGCAGGAAATAACACTTCTTTACCAAACCGCTGAAAGGGCAGATTGCTATCCGAGTCAATATTATTATAATCGAATAAAAAGTCGTTTTCCTTTAATGCCGAATCAGCATACTTTTGAGCTTGTACATATTCCTGCATATCAAGGAAAACCCTGGCTAAGGCAGCATACGCAGCAGCTTTATTGGGCATACTTTTCCCAGCAGCTACGTTGGGCAGATTATTGGCTGACACTCTAAAATCAGATATCACCTGATCGTATGATGCCGAAAGCGAAGACCGTGGTGTACTTTCATCAATGTTTGGCGTGACACGAATAGGAATTCCAAGTTCCGTCGAAGCGGATTCCCTTTTGAAAGCGACCGTATAAGTCGCTACTAGTTGCTGGAAAGCAAAAGCCCTAAAAAAGTGTGCAGCACCGTTCAGCTGCTTCCATTTTGCTGCATTGGCCGTTGGATCCAGTTTATTCAATAACTCGATCACCTGATTGGCTATATAGACTACTTTATATGTATTCTGCCAAGACAAGGCATTGGTAAGTGGCGCCTCATTCCAGCAATACAGATTGCGATGATCTATTTCCGAGATAGCCAACCAGTTGTCGTAACTTAGAAAATAGTCGTCACTTGAGATTTCGCCCTGATTGGGATAACCTGTATTCATTGCAGAATAGTTGTTAAGCAAAAGTTCGGCATCTTCCAGTGTAGTTGGAATGGCCATTTTGATATTAGGTTTGTAATCAAGATAATCTTTACAAGAAATACCCAAAAACCCTATCATCAAGAATATTATAATTCTGTTCATAACTATTGAAGTGTTAAATTGAGACCTAGCGAGATTGTCAGAGGATCAGGCCAATTAAATCCGAATTCAGGGTCAATACCATATTTATTTGCTCTCCAGAGCGTCGTAATATTCTGGGCATAGCCATATATATTTAGGTTTTGAATTCCTATTTTTTTTATGCTACCAAATGAATAGCTTAATTGTAGGTCGCGCAGTTTTATCTGGTCCGCAGGTGTAACCAAGGCTGATGAAAATGCATAAAAGTTGGTCGCAAACATATTTGCGGGATAGCTCAATGCGGGCACATTCGTATGCAGCTCATCCCCCGGTTTTTGCCAGCGTTTTGCGAAATCTGCATGCCCTGCCCCCATACTGACAAATCGATAGTTTTCAAATGATGTACGTTGGAACTTATGGCCTAACTGATAGCTTATGTTAAAAGACAACTCTAGTTTGCGATAACGGAACGTGTTCCTTATAGACCCAAAATATACAGGAACTGACGATCCATTATTATCCATCTCCCATACCGATGTGTTGCCATACAACGTGATGTAGTCTTTTGAAATTTCTCCATCCACATAACCCTGCGGAGCGCCCGTCTGTGGGTCAAGCCCTGCCCATTTAAAGCTGAGTAAGCTATAGAGATCCATTCCTTCAAAAGGAGTTACAATTGGATTTGTACTCACATAACTATCTCCCAATATATTCTCGTTGTAAGACTTTTTGACGATGTTCCTGTTATAGCTAAAAACCAGGTTAGTCAACCAGGAGAATGATCGCTTTTGTATATTAACTGATTGCAACGAGAGATCCACACCTTTGCCACGTATGTTTGCCGAATTGAGCAGCATTGCTGAGAATCCAGTACTGGGATCCAATTGTCCCAAGGCAATCAGATCTTTAGCATCTTTTACGTAGTATTCAATGGACCCTGTAATTCTATTCTTCAGCAGCCCATAGTCCAGTCCAAAGTTATATGTACCGATTCGCTCCCATCTCAGGCTGGGGTTGGGCGGAGACTGGATATAACCGTAAGGTTCATTGGAGATGTAATGAGGCATACTCTCCCTGTACATAATTGGATATGCTGACGTTGAGTTATTTATATTTCCATTGTAACCGTATGTCACCCGTAGTTTCAGTAGGTCAAATACGCTTGGTGTAAACTCTTCTTTGTTAATCACCCATGAACCGCCTATCGACCAGAATGGCTTTCCTTTATCGTTGGTCTTTACACCAAATAGATTAGATGCATCTTTCCGAATAGAGCCAGACACAATGTACCGATCTTTGAACGCATAGTTTGAATTTAGAAAGATTGCAGTATAACGGTTTGTAAAACCAGAAATACTACTAAAATCCCTCAATATGCCCGAGCCGGCTATACCGTTGAGCAAGGGTACTGTCTTTCCCCATTGTACAGGAGTAAAGTTGCCGTTATCCTTGTTGTATCCATAGTACACATTGCTTGTACCATCACTTTTTACCTGCCTGATCTCTGCTCCTGCCAACATGTTCAGTCGATGATCCTCTCCCCACAGTTTTTCGTAATCTACCTGCGCCCTAGCCAGCTGAGTGGTGTTGTCCATCTGCTGTTTATTCATATAATCACCTAGTGGAAGATTATAGGTAACCTTGTCTGCATCCCATGAGGCATAATAATTTAGAGTAGCACGATGTTCGACCGATCCTAGTCCCCGCCAGATTTCCATAGGCTGGCTGGCGCGTTGATACGAATAGTTGGCCGAAATATTCAGCTTAGGCAACAGTTCATATTTGAGTACAGCATTGAACATGATCTCCCGTACCCGTCCTATCCTGCTCGTTTCATTCAGCTCGTCAAGAGGTCTGAATTTCCAGTCTAACAGTCTGCCTCCAGCAACAGTATCTCTAAAGGCCGGATTATAGCCGATCGCGTCTACGACCATTGAGTTCCCGTTTTTGTCTGCCAGTTCCATATAGGGGAAGTTACCCATGCCCCGCCCCATTACATTATAATCCCAATTGGCGTCAGCATCGCGCGATTTGGCCTCCGTATAAGTGATACCAAGATCTATCAACAATTTGCTAATTGGTCGTATCTGTGTATTGTTCTTTACT
Organism: Sphingobacterium thalpophilum; assembly: GCF_901482695.1. Taxonomy (NCBI): domain Bacteria; kingdom Pseudomonadati; phylum Bacteroidota; class Sphingobacteriia; order Sphingobacteriales; family Sphingobacteriaceae; genus Sphingobacterium; species Sphingobacterium thalpophilum. Next base: position 4,983,161 of record NZ_LR590484.1, on the reverse strand, counting down.
GTCAGCCGCTCGTAGGAAGATGTGACTAGATTCTTTAAATTTTTATCGTAGCCGAGTGAGATCAACGTATTCACTTTTTCGTTACCACCTTTGAGCTGCATATTATACTGTTGATTGACGGCCGGTCTATAGATATACTTTAGAAAATCGCTGCGCATATCTATTTTTCGCAAGCGATTCAATTCAGCATCCACGTCAGCCTGCGACAATTGTCCCAGCCTTTGCTTCTTTAGCAGTTGAATCACAGGTGTTATGTTATAGGAATAGCGGTTCATATTGCTATTATAATAGCCCTTGCTGAACAGGAATACCTCTGCATCAATATAATCCGATGTATTCATCTGCGGCATATAATAGAGATCCGGCTTTTGCGCTATTGTGAGATTGCTGTTAAAGGTTAATTGAAGTGGCTGGTTGAATTTTCCTTTCTTAGTAGTGATCACGATCACCCCATTACCAGACTGAGCACCCCAGATAGAAGCGGCAGCAGCATCCTTCAAAACAGAGATGTTTTCAATGTCGTTGGGATTAATGTTATTGAAATAACCTGTAAGATTATCAAAGTTGTTTACATAAGGTACTCCGTCTATCACGATCAAAGGCCAGATATTCGAATTGATACTGCTAACTCCTCTAACATTGATATTAGGTAATTTACCCCGATTTGAAGCAGAATACTTCGACGTTGAGATACTTGGCACAATATCTTCCAGTCTACTTAAGATATCAGTAGATACCTTTCTATTTAGTAATTTGTTATCTATAAACTCGAAGCTGCCCGTCGCCCGCTCTTTGGGAATCTTTTGGTAACCGGTAGAGACCACCTCGACCTCTTCCAATTGATTCTCCAGCGGTATCAACTTTACTCTTAACGATACCCCAGCGGAATAAGGCAGAGTTAAAGGCTTGAAACCGACATGGCTAAACTTCGCCTTACCTGTCGAAGCAGTTACCGGTATGGAGAAAGAACCGTCACTCTTGGTGTTTGCTCTACCCTTTTGATCCTCCACGCTAACAGACACGCCCTGTAAAGGCTTACCGTCAATGGCAGATACTACGATACCGGAGGCTGTTAAAGGCCCATTGGCCCCGCTGTCCTTGCGGGGCGTCTGAGCCGATAAACTAAACATATGAAACAATGCAATACATGTCAAAAGCATCGATGTGCTCTTCAAAGCCTTGAAGAGGCAAATAAAAACATTCAAAATTGCAGGAGCTGGTTCATTGACCACTCCTGCTAAAAAGGCAATACGCTCCCCGTTGCAAAATTTTTGCATTTTAAAAATGTGTTGTGCAAGCGCCATAACTATGGCTCCTGCTGATCCAACAATAAAGAATTAGCTTATCCGAAAAGCGCCGCCAAAACGGTTACACGGCATTGATTAGGAATAATTATGGCGCTTCCTACCGGAATAAAAAGACAAACCGACCCATAACATGATATTGTATTACAATAAAAACTAACGATTAAAAGTTTGGATTCAATAAAACTTTGCTTAATTTTAAGGTGCGAATATTAAAACAAGTTGATTTCATTGGCCAATATTACCTTTTTATGCAATCATTTAAATGTACAGGTCGGTGACAGGCATTAAAGCGGGAATTGGACTGGACAAGTTTCAGCCGTCTTTTTATTGTGAGGAAAGTCATCCCTTCCCCTTTTATGCTTTACAGCCTGTTTTAATCAAGCGCAATCTATTCAGGTGCGCGAAATACGTTCTTTAAAAGTGATTTGCGGGAATACCTCGGTTGGCGATCTCGGATCGGCTGCAGGTAATGGGTGTTTGGTTTGTTTTTCGTTCTCATAATCATGTTTGGTTTATGTGAACGATGTTAATCAAACATTGAAAGAGTCAATTGGTGTAAAACCAATAGGGCGAACTCCAATGCTTTCGAACGCGGCACGACCAAGCGCCTAATAATCAAAAGATTATTTTCCACAAAAGACCGACATGAAGTTCGCCCTATTAGACTGTATCGCTAAGATATAAAAATCTAATAGAAAAGGCGAACTCACGATTAGCTCATGTGGAAGTTTTGGTCGTTTTCGTTCATGAGTAACATCGTTAAGTTAGGGATATATTCCCCTACTCTATCGCTATTAATAATAGCAAATATAGTTAACACTTATCAAAATATCAAATTAAAATTATAAAAAGTGTAAGGTATGAACTGGAAACAAAACCTTTCAAGCATAATAATAAACTCTGGCTACCAATTATCGGAAATTTGTGCATGGACAAATATCGAAGTACCAACACTTTCCGGTATGAAAAATTTAAAACATCCAAACTTTACATGTAAAGAATTTTTGTTACTTAAACTTCTGCTGAAAAAACAGCACACTACTTTTCTAAATGAGATTTTTGGTGAAGGCTATTTTGACGAAATAAAAAAAGTTAATTATACTCCTAAACTCACAAGACTAGGAGAAATATTGAGAGATAAGCATCAATTTGAAGTTTTGCCAAAAAAGGAAGTTGTTGAAAATTCTAAGCTAAAATCAAGCAGGATTGATTATTTAGTTTTTCAGGAAGATGAAAGTATAAGAATAGAGGAAATTACTAGACTAGAATTAACTTTAGGGGCGAAATTTGGCTATTTATGTGATCTTAGATTTCCAGATTTACGAATCAATTCCGAAGAAGAATATCTGATCAAGCTAGAACAAATAAAAGAGTATAATCGAGAAGGCAATAACAGGAGAAAGAAATAAGTAAATTCAATAGGATGTCAGAAAACTACAGAGAATATTTAGTTAAAACCGTGTTTGAGCTTGATAAATTTTTAGACGAATTAGATTTGAACATAACTAATCTCGCTATGAATGGAGAATTTTCCGAAGCGAATGATCTATTTGATGAGGGAGATACGCTTTCTCTTAGCATTGCAGATTTTGAAGATGCGAATGATATGAACGTAAGAAAATTAATTAACGTTTTTCATTTTCTTACTGATATCAAAAAATCATTAAAAAATGTCAATGCTATCTCAGACGAAGAGATAGATAATTATGACGATTTGCCTTTTTAATTGACGATTTCACACATACGACCAAAAAATTACAAGCCCTACAATAACCGTATCTATGGAAAATATAGTAGTAAAATCAAATACCATGAAAGGACTATTTGAAAATTATAAAACACTTCTTGAGCAAAGACTGAATCACAAACCTTTACTACATATTGGAGAAGACAGTATACGTTATGACTTTTTTGCGGCGTTAATGACCACGTACGATTTAAAACCGTATCAAATAGAACTCGAAGTTCCTCTACATAAAGACTGTTTTGTGGCTAATCAGAATATAAATTCTACAAGAAAAGAAAAACCGATGATAGATTTGGTAGTCAAAAACGAGCAGATAAATCTCTCTGTGGAATTTGGTCTTTTTAGGCAAAACAGTAATGAAACGAGTACGATAAATAAAACATCTCGGACTGTAAAAATGGTCAATGACATGTTGAGATCATCCCTTGAAGCGAAGTATAATGAAAGCAAAGGACTCTTCATTTGTGTAGCAGATAATAAAATTATTGGGCATAAACTACGTAGTGGCCATTTAGGTGTTTTTCCTTCTGATTACATTATCGACAACGAGTACCTACTATTCCAGTCGAACCAAAAGACAAATAACATTGATTCCCGATTTTTAAATTCGTTTAAACCTTTAAATCAGAAAATTCATGCTAAAATAATTTATAATGAACAGCTCAATGCTAGGAACATCATAAATGAAACGCGAGTCATAATTTGGGAAAATGAAATACGATAAATTGTGGGATTTCCTTTTTCTAGAGATTTCTCTCAAAGCCAAATATACAGGTTTCAGTAGGGCATCATCGCTGGGAAATGACAGTTTATTCTTTGTGTATTTACAGAAAGATCTAAAAATAATGATAAACTAGACAAGCTAATATAGCCTATGGAAAATATAACAGCAGAAGCAATAAAGAAAAAACTGGAATTGCTTCAAAACTCTATTGACGTCCCTCGAGAAAACAATACACAGGTAAATCTTCCTGCGGTTAAAAATGCAGGTAAAGCGCTTAAAAAATTAATAAGAAACTTCCCTACTCACGATAATTTAGATGAGATTTATCTTAAAGTAGTTGCTATAAACAGTTTGTATAGCACAAATATTTATGACACCTATAAAATAGCATATCATATCAAAGAAAGGGTAAAAAATATTGATTCCAGATTAGAAAGAGGCGATTTAACATTGGTTCATGAGATAGCTTCTGGTCACCATATAGAAAATAAGGATGGGAAGGAGAAATTATTTTACTCCTTTGCGACGAAATACTGTAGTTGTCATAATCCTGAACACTATGCCATCTATGATACGCTGATCCAGGACATATTGATAAAAGACTATAATGTAGGTAAAAGTGGCAAAGAGAGAATCAACTATGAAAAATTAAGGAGTTATGAAAATTTTATGAACGTAATAAGCGACTTTAAACACCGTCGCAATCTCGCCGAAGTAAGTCTTAAAGATATCGATATGTACCTTTGGATTACAGGCAAGGAAAAAGAAATGGAGAAATCTAATCCTTCCGACTAGTCAGTTTCACAGAATACGATCGGCAAGCGAATTACAGGAGAAAAAAGTGAATAATTTAAAAAATATATGCCATCAGTAGAACAACCTAATTATTTAAAAAAATCTATAAGAATATTCAGATTCTATGGAATCACATTTCTTTTTTCAATTTTCACTATGTCTTTCTTAAGATCCGTAAATGAGAATTTTAAAATAGTTTATGAAGCGCTTTTAGCCTTGCCATTTTTTATCATGTTAGTGTTAGCCCCACTCGGCTTGTATTATAGTTGGAAGAGCCATAAAGCGAAAGAAGAGCCTAGAAAAAAGCGGACAATGTTTTTCATGGGACACCTTTTCTTTTGTATATTGATAGTATTGTTTTTTATGGTGATAGTTAAGGATCTGGCTTCTCTAAATTGGTAAAAAAGGATTTTAAAATTTATTAAAAAATATGGTTAATCAATTGTACGAATTGAAAGTCACAGACAGAATGAGTTTCATTAAATTTCTTGATCTTCTGCACCAAGATTTGCTCGAACAACCTGAAACTTGGGAAAACAAAACCTTGTCTGATTTTCTGGAAGCTTTGGCGGCGTATACAAAAGATATCCAAGGGTATTATGATAATACAGATGCAAATGTAGATGCTGAAAAAGCTGCGTGGTCAACATTTGCTGATATTTTCAAGGGTGCTAAAATATATGAATAATAAATTATAATTGCAGACAATGAAATGTTAGAACCTCTACTGTGTGGTAAACCTTACATAAACTGTGTCAGAGGAATAATTCAATAACATTATTTATATTCAATTATTCAAACGACACGGTCATGAAAGAAAAAGACCCATTCGATTTTTCGTTAGTGTTTGTTTTAAAATGAACTCAAGAGGACTTCGCCGTTTTGAACGTTTCAAGGCAGAAGCCATGCAAGGTCTTTACCAAGGTAAAAGTTTGTCTCCCAATGATGGCGTCCTAGCGCCGTTAATGAAGCATCTGTTGGAATCGGTGATGGATGGAGAACTGGAAAACCACTTGAACGAAGAGAAAGCTTCGGGCAATAGCCCTAACCAGTATCTTTAACCGACGTTATATTCTTAACTAAAATTTAAGTGCTCTGACACTTTTTATTTTATCAAAATTAAAACTTCTCATTTCACGTTTTTTACAGCAGAAGCCATGCAAGTAGTTACTTGCTTTTTTTGTTGCGCCTAAAACTACAAATGCGTTCTTTAAAACCCTTCTTACTAACTTATCAGAACCGTTTAAATAAGTTACCATTAAATAGCTGTTTTCGTCACTAAACTTATCAACAAAAGCCAATAGCTCACCTAATAATTTTTCAGGATCTAATGCTCTATCACCCTTCCTAAAATCAAAATTTGGATAAACTTCGTTATAATAAATCTCTTCTTTTGACTTAATATCCATAACTCCATCGAAAGGAATATCCAACACTTTCCACTCTTGATGAATTAAATCATAAGTTTTCAATGAATACCTTCCATTAACATAGGTAACCTCACCAATTTCTAGTAACGAACTCTCCTCTTTTTTCGACGGATCGTAATTTTTTTCTTGCGTATAATCATATAAATAAAATCCCTTTTTTTTATCCTCGTCAATCTCCCTTAATATTGTCTCAACGTTTTCTAATAATTCAAAACATTCGTTAGGCAATAGTACTTCTGTCCACTTATCTGCCAAAGCATTATAATAACGGCATTTAAAGAAAATTTCTGTATTAATTCTTTTTCTATCTCCTGATTTAGAATCGAATTTTCCAATAGGTTTGTCTTCTTCTAGCTTAACATCAATAATTTGCAATGGCGGAGCAACAAAATTTAAAAGCGAATTACACTCAGAAATTTTATCATTCTTTTTGTCGTGGAGCTTTGTTTCTTTAATTTTTTCAAGTTCCAACGTAGAAGTGGTAAAAATTACGTCTTTATTAGCATACTCCTCGAGTAATCTTTTTCTAAATTCTATGCTATTTAGACCCGAATTATTTTGAATAAAAGCGTCTTTTCTCGAAATTATTTTTAAAGAATCAAAGTTAAACCACGCTTCACTGAACGCATTTGATTTTAAAGAGAACCACATGCATTTACATTTACCGTCACCTTTTAACGATAGTTTTTCACCTGTTTCTTCGTTGTAAGAAGTTCTAGTTTCATTATAGATTTCGATTACCACCATAAGTGGTATTACATTAATTGGTTCACCGGATATATTTATATTGGTTAAATCTTTAAAATATGGGTGGCTATTTACGGATACGATATCTCCTATTTTATACTTTGACATTGTAATTTTTGTTAATAATAAAGCTTTGTTAAAGATAACAATTTTTACTATATTTGAAAAGCTTCGCAAAATGATGAGGGTTATAGCAACTAGTATGGATCGCCAAATAAATTATTTACTTTCAGCGATGGCTGAATAGGAAGGAAATCAGTGAAGACTGTGAGGAACATGCCTCCTGCCCTCCATAGCATCGATGCTACTACGGCCAGAAGTGCCCCATCTATAATAGAAGGAATTCCAATAACAGAACATACTGTGACCGCAAGATAGTTATATATAAATATACGAATTATTTGCATAACATTTAATTTTATTTGTAGATTACTTATTCTTGTTGAATCAAACGATAGTGCGACTCAGAATAACTGGGTAATGGTCTTAATATGATAATAAATGTATGCTATATAAATCCCGTAGCACTGTCATTTTCGAAGCATTTTTATGAAAAGTAAAACAAATAATTGGTTAAAAAATAGAGGATATCTTCATGTAACAAACCAATTGAATATTTCAAAGGATAGAAATAAATTGATTTCTCTTATTAAAAATAAAGATTTCGTATCATCCTACGCCTTTTTCCCCTTAATTCACTCCATAATTAAAGAGAGAAGATATAAACAGAACCCTCTTAAGGAAAAGGGCATTAAATGTCATTCTTTCAAAGATGGAGAAAAGAAGAAATTAAATGCAAAAAAGCGTCCCCTTCATTACGCCACACATATGGATGCAGCTATATTCTCATATTATTCTGAGTTAATATTAATTGAATATGAAAAATACTTAAAGAAGCATCCGTCTTTATCGGAGTCTATAACAGCTTATAGGAGAATACCTAAGCCTGGCGGGATTAAAAACAAAAGTACAATAAATTTTGCCCATGATGCTTTTATGGAAATTCAGAAAAGGGCTCTAAAAGAAGATTGTATTGTCCTCAAATTCGATATAAAAAGCTTTTTCAATGAAATAGACCATTTTCTGCTAAAGAAGCAATGGGCCGAAATATTAGGATCAGATATGCTGCCGACAGATCATTACAATGTATTTAAAGGGGTAACGAGATTCTCCTATATTATGAAAGACTCGTTTAGAGTTGGAGAAAAATACAAAGGACGTCGTCCAGGATTTAATGAAAAAAAACTATCGCAACACAGAAAGAATAAAATTCACTCTTTTTTTAAATCACCAAAAGAATTTCGAGAAGCGATTAGAAATAATGATATAAAGATCCACAAGTTCCCTTTTAGAAAAGATGGTGTTCCTTGTGGCTTTCCACAAGGTCTACCAATCAGTTCGACTTTAGCCAACCTATATCTTCTAAAATTCGACGAGGCAATAATTGAAAATATTGTAGTAAAACTTAATGGATACTATAGAAGATATTCAGATGATATAATTGTGCTGACAACAAATGAATACTCTGCTCAAGTTGAACGATTTGTAATAAATGAAATTAAGAAGTATAAAGTAAAGATTAGTGAAGAGAAAACTGAACGCTTCATTTTTAGAAAGCATCTGAATAAAGGAGAAGTACGGGTAGAATCTATAAAAGTGAATGAAGATGATAGCTTAAGTTGCAACATACCTCTTACTTATCTCGGTTTTGAATTCTATGGTTACAAGACACTAGTAAAGTCTGCAAATCTCGCTAAATTTTATAGAAGACTTATTAGTTCCGTAAAGACAAAGACGAAAAGGGCCCAACAGTCGCTTGAAAAAAAACCTACAAAGCAATATGCTATTTACAGAAATCAACTTTTTCGACTATACGCTCGCTATCCACTTTCTGCTGGATCTTTAAAAACTAGAAGGAAATCTTGGGGCAAAAATTCTTTAGGCGAATATTATTCCCAAACACAAACATCACCTGCGCAGCACAGCAGCAATTATTTATCTTATATTAATAGAGCTAGCGAAGAAATGAACGAACCCGCATTGTTGAAACAGGTTAAGAGACATAAAACGATTCTACATACTGCTATTTACAAACATCGTTTAAAAAATTAGCACTGGAGTTGCTAACTTAGTCGGCAGATCAAGTTAAGAACAATAAAATATCTTAATTTTGAAATAATGATTAAAGTCCGTAGAAAGTACGATCGCATTTTTAAAAAGCGAGCAGTTGAATTAAGTAAAAACAGGAAGAATCTTTCTGAGCTAGCTCGTGAGTTAGGAATCTCTGCTGCCCAATTATATAAGTGGCGTAAAGAGTCAGAAGAGTTTGGATCAGGAAGTTTCCCCGGGAATGGAAATATGAAGCAAACGCCAGAACAAGAGCGGATTAGTTTCTTGGAGAAAAAACTTAAAGACTCAGAACTGGAACTAGAAATACTAAAAAAGGCCATAGGCATCTTTTCCAAGAGCGATCAGTAATATATAGTTTTATCAAGCAACATCAGGGGCTATATTCGATTGAAAAGATGTGTAAAGTTATGGGCGTTGGATCTAGAAGCTATTATGCTTGGCAAAAACGGTCCCAACAGACAAAAAGCGGGAAATGCAGCAATCTGGAGGACAAGATAAAGGCTATTTATTTCGATAAGAAACAACGGTATGGCAGTCCTAGAATAACAGCGGAGCTGTTGGATGATGGAATTAAAGTTTCTAGAAATACAGTCGCTAAGTATATGAAAAATATGGGGCTACGCAGTAAAATAGGCAAGAAATTTAAAGCTACAACCGATTCAAAACATGCACATAAAATAATGGACAATGTATTAGACCGAAATTTCAAAGCTTCAGAGCCTTCAAAAGTCTGGGTATCTGATATTACTTACATCCATACCAAAGAAGGTTTTTTATATCTAACCACCATTCTGGATTTATATGACCGCAAATGTATTGGTTGGAGTATCAGTGATGGGATGAAAACTGAAGAAACTTCATTGGCAGCTTGGAAAATGGCAATTAAGCACCGCAAACTGTCTCCTGGTCTAATTTTTCATTCGGATCGAGGCGTACAATATGCATGTGAAAAATTTAGTAACACGTTAGATTCCTATAAAATCATAACAAGAAGTATGAGTAGAAAAGGTAATTGCTGGGATAATGCAGTAGCAGAAAGCTTCTCAAAACGCTAAAATCCGAGCAGATTTACGGCAATAAGTTGATTACCAAGGGTCAGATGAAAGCAGAACTATTCGAATACATAGAAATCTGGTATAATCGAGAACGTCGTCACTCCACATTGGGAAATCTTACAATTGAGCAATTTAATAACAAAGAGCAAAAAATTAAAAAAGCTGCTTAACTAGCACTGCCGATTTTATTTGCAAGTCCAAGGATCTGAAACTAATGGACGATAAGTTTGATATAGGATATATTAGACTTACTTGGAGCTCTTACTACACCTAAGTGGTTCAGATTACCAGTGGTACTGCGTAGACCGTTACTAATATCACGAACCGAATCTGCCGAGGAAAAATGACAGAAAAGCATACAGCTGTTGATCCCTTTCTGATGTTTGTCACTTTTGTGCTTTGAAACCAAATCTTTGAATAATTCGCGGTCGATAAGAGATAAAATCTGACTAAAAACATTTAAATTTATCATGGCGGTGTGTTATAATTTTGCAATTTAAATATAGCAACTTTGCTATATCCAAACACCGCCACTTTTTAAACGTTTAGGACGCAAGTGAGTTTAAATGTAACAAGACAAAGTTCCACATCTACGAGCGGTCAGTTGTAGTTGAATCGTGGATATTTCTAACCAAATTGAGGGTAGATTTCAATATGGATAATTCACAAAAATAGATGCTAGCTAAAAACATAATAAATTTGTTTTAAAAGGTCGGTAATTAGATGGTTCAAGTTCCATTTTATAAATGATCAACAAGAGAACAAAACACAAGCGAATAATTTAATCGATGATCCAGTACAATCTAAATTCAGTTTGAAACGGAACAAAACACACTAGCAATGAGCTTCATGCATACTTTCGAAAACCTTTCAAACAAAATGTTTACGAACAAAGCCCTTCAATATTTAAAAATTTCGTATATTGCCGCACCTAATATCTACAACCGTGTACAACAAACTGAGTGATATAGAACTTATTGACCTACTCAATCAGTACGATCATAATGCTTATACAGAAATCTATGAACGATATTGGTCCGTTTTATATGTGCATGCCTTTCGTATATTACAACATGAAGATGAAGCATTGGATTCCATCCAGAATGTTTTTGAGAATTTATGGAATAAGGCTGGAAGTCTCGTCGTGCAATCTTCATTAAAAGCTTATTTATTTACCTCTGTGAGAAACTCTTCCTTAAATGCTATTGAAAAAAGCAAGACACGAAGTATGTATATAGATTCTTTAAATGAATTTGTGGATATTTACCGTTCGTCAACAGAGGAGGAACTATATTTTAAAGAGCTATTAAAAAAATTCGAATCTGAAATCGAAAATTTACCCCCAAAAATGCGTGAGATCTTCTTAAAGAGTAGAAATGAAGGATTGTCTTACAAAAAAATAGCAAAAGAGCTGAGTATAACTGAGAATACGGTAAAAACCGTTCTTCACAGAGCAGTTTTACAGTTAAAAAAGAAGCTAAACACACTAATAACATTCCTTTTCTAAAATTTTTTTGTTTTTTTTAAAATCAACGTATACTTTCACTCTTTCCGCCTGTCTTTATATTATAGAGTTTAGACTATAAAGAAATATATGGACAACAATAAAGCTGAAAAGCTTCTTGAAAGATATAATAAAGGTAAATGTACCATAGAGGAAAAAAAATTAGTTGAAGACTGGTACCTCCATATGCTGAATAAAAATGAGCATATCACAGCATCGTCTGAATTGTATAAAGTAAAAGCCAAATTGGACAGCCGTCTCTTTTACCAAAGAAAATCTAGGGTGTTCTACCGCTATGCTGCCGCTATTCTTGCATTTGCAACATTCACTGGCATACTTTACTATTCAAGTGATCTGCCTCAGAAAGCACCAAACCAGAAGATTGATAATAAAGAAATTGCTGCCGGAGGGAATAAAGCTATCCTCATACTCGCAGATGGAAAACAATTTGATCTAAGCTCGTCAAAAATAGGTACTATCACACAACTGAGTGGAATAAAAGTCGACTGCGATACTGTTGGGCAGATAACTTTCAATGTTCAAGATAGATCACTTAAATCTTTCTCTGAAAAGATGAACAGCATTGTAACTCCAAAGGGAGGCCAATATAAAATCATCCTTGAAGATGGCACCAATATTTGGTTGAACGCGCAGTCTATGCTAAAATTTCCTGAAAGATTTGCTAAGGATAACCGCTCGGTCGAACTAGTTGGAGAAGCCTATTTTGAAGTTGCGAAAAATAGAAATAAACCTTTCATTGTTAGGACTAAAGAACAGAATGTAAAAGTACTGGGAACCCATTTTAATATCAGCTCATACGCTGATGAGCGTATAGCCCGTACGACGCTTGTTGAAGGCAGCGTCTCAGTAAGCGACAATATCTCACATCGATCTGTTGTATTAAAACCTGGAGAGCAGATCCTGATCAGTGGAAATTCAATAGCAGTCAAAAAAGTAGACACTCAGGTCGATGTGGCCTGGAAAGAAGGAGACTTTATTTTCAAGAATGAAAATATTGAGAGTATTATGCGAAAGGTCTCCCGATGGTACCAAGTAGATGTGGATTTCATAAGCAAGAAGGAAGATATCACCTTCAGCGGTATGATATCCAAATCAAACAATCTGTCAGCTATACTGACAATGCTGGAATCAACAGGACAGATCAAATTTAAATTAGCAGGAAGGAGGATATCTATTATGATGTAAACAAATTGATAAACTACTTGAGAAAAGAAATCTGGAATGCGCTAACATCCCAGATCAAAAAACTTTGGATCAAGTAGTTAAATAGAAGCTCGAACTCAATTCAAATCACTAACCCAAATTAATCAAATATATGATTTTTAAATTTATTCCCGTTGAAAGACGGAGATTCTTTATGCGAGTAAATTTATCACTTGTTTGCCTTGTCGCCATGGGGGGGCTCCAGGCATATTCCAAAACCTTTGCGCAGATTTCAATTCAGCGCCAGAACATTACACTACCACAATTATTTCAGGAAATTCGCAAACAGAGTGGCTACGACTTTTTTTACAATGAAAGCTTATTGTCAGATAAAGATCCTGTAAATATTCAAATGCAGAATGCCTCTATTGAGAAAATCCTAGATTATTCGCTAAATGGAAAGTCCCTCACTTACGATATCAAAAACAGAATAGTTGTTATTAAACAATTAGAAAATAAGCAGCGAAATATTGTTGGAAGGGTTATCACCGAAGATAGATCGCCTCTATCTGGAGCCAGCATTAAAGTAAAGGGCCAGCCAAGAGTATTTTTTACAGACGAGAATGGTCATTTCTCTATACCCGCATCGGATAAAGTAACAGAACTTGTAATTTCATATATCGGCTATAAGGACTGTATTGTCAGGCCAGGTGATGAATTTATGGAGATTAAGATGGCCAAATTGGATAATCAGTTGGCCGAAGTGAGTGTAATTTCGACGGGTTACCAGAAGATCAAGAAAGAACAGCTTACGGGTGCCGCCTCCACATTAAGCGAAAAGGACTACCAACAGCGGGTAGCCGTAACCGGTAACTTTCTAGAAAATCTGGAAGGAAAAGTCCCAGGACTAGTCTACAATAGTATTTCTGGAGAAATTTCCATTCGTGGTGTCAGTACTTTTGACGCAGTAAAAAAACCACTTATCGTGTTGGATGGTTTTCCTACTGAAATCGACATAAACTCCATAAACCCAAATGATATCATATCAGTGAGCGTGTTAAGGGATGCAGCAGCAGCTTCAATTTACGGTGTACAGGCATCAAACGGTGTTATTGTTATAGAAACCAGAAGGGGAAAATCCGGTAAACCAACATTCACTTTTAGAAACACTTTTGCTTTTGATTCAAAGCCCGATTTCGATTATATGCGCTATCTCGATACAAAGGAATTCGTAGACTTACAGCGTGATATGGTCAGTACAGGCGGTGACGAAAGATACTTTTACTCAGATTATAACCCAATTGACCCAGTTACAAGTATACTATTCGATCTTAAAGATGGCCTTATAGATAACAAGCTTGCAGAGGAGAAAATTGGCGCTATAGCTTCTTACAACAATCTTGCGGAGTATAAACGGTTATTTTATAGACGTAGACTTGTCAATAACATCAATTTTGATATCAGCGGAGGTACGGAAAAAAGCACATATCTAATTGGTGTCAACCATATCGGAGAAAGAGCTCAGAAAGTAGGCACAGATAATAAAAAAACCATTTTAAATGTTGCCAACACTTACAAGTTCAACAAGAATATTTCATTTGATTTTAAAGGAATTTATTCAAATAACAGAGTAAAAAATGGCACTACACCAGATTATAGTGACCTCCTCCCCTTTGAAAGGATTGTCGACGAAAATGGTAATGCACTTCCGGCTACTTTTGGTGAATTCAGAGAAAAATTTTATGTAATAAATAAAGATTATAACGAGAGAGCCAAATCCCTAGGTTTGTATGACCAGCTTTATTACCCATTCGGAGAATTGTCCGCTACGACTCAAAAGACATCACTCAATTCTTTCAGGGCACAAGGCCGACTTAATGCCAAAATTACTGAGTGGCTAAATATCGATCTTGGCGGCGCTATTGAAAATGAACAGGGTGTGAACGACCTGCTTAAAACAGAAGATTCTTATAGAGTAAGGTATCTGGTAAATACTAAGGCAAAAAAAGATCCAGCAAAGGGAACCCCTTTATTCACAGACCTGCCACAGGGAAATTTTCTGACAAAAGAAACACTTAAAAATACAGCTTACACCCTACGTGCTCAGGCAAATCTCAATTACGAAACAAAAGATAAAAAACATAGTATTTCGGGAATCATTGGTATTGAACAAAGGCAAGTAAAAGCTGAATCATTTAAAACAACATTCTTTGGTTACGATGACCAGTCTCTTATCAATAAACCTGTCAATCTTCAGGTGCTTAATTCAAGGATAAAACCAGCCTTCAAAGAAGTCGGGGACTACGGATCAAGGTTTAACAGTAATGACTATTTTGGAGAAAAATATAGCGACAGAAGGTTCCGTTCATTTTATGGACAAGGAACTTATATGTTCAAGCATAAATATATCGCTACTGGAAGTATCCGTATAGATCAGTCTAATCTGTTCGGAGTAGACGATAAGTATAAAAACAAACCGCTTTGGTCCTTAGGAATGAATTGGCGTATGGGCGAAGAGGAATTTATTAAATCTGTTTCCTGGATCAATTCATTACAGATTCGGGCCGCCTCCGGCTTTAACGGCAATGTTCCAAGTAGCTTTAACGGACCTTTCCTGATCCTAACATCCGGACTTAATAATAGGTTTAACACTTCAGAGGTCTTTTATGATGTACTATCACCTGAAAACCAATCCATCCGCTGGGAAACAACAACTAACTATAATCTGGGGTTAGATTATGGATTATTAAAAAATAGAATATCAGGTTCTGTAGACCTTTATTATAAAAGAACAAAAGATGTATTTGGTACGATGTCCGCAGATCCAACATTAGGATTTAACCAATATAGTGCTAATACGGCTTCTATTGAGAATAAAGGTCTTGAAATATTACTCACTAGCGTAAATATTGATAAGGGCATCTTCAAATGGCGAACAAGTGCAACTGCATCCTTCAATAAAAATAAGGTTATTGAAGTACAGACCAAAGATAAAACTTCATCCCTGGATATCGTATCAGGCACAGACCTACAGAAAGGTTATCCAATGAATGCACTATTCAGTTATAGATACGCTGGACTGAATAATTTAGGGCACCCTGGAGTTTACGATAGAAACGGTAATGTGTTAGTTTTAAATACATACGACGATGCCGTCATTGATGTCGATTTTGATGATCTGGTCTATAGCGGTACAACAAATCCCAAGTATGTGATCGGTCTCAATAACCAGTTTTCTGTAGGCTCTTTCGATTTGTCTTTTCTTTTTATGTATTACGGCGGCCATGTTATGAGAGTTCAACAACCCAATCCTGATGAACTACAGAGCGGAAATGCGATAAAAGGTTCTTCAAACTACTGGAAAAAGCCTGGAGACGAGCTCGTAACTGCAATACCGGGACTCCCTGAGTATGGAACTCCTGAGAACTTTATGTATTCCGCACGGGACGGGTATACCTACGGAGACAGATATGTACGTAAAGCAGACTACATTCGGCTGAGAGATATCATCTTAACCTACAATTTGAAAAATGACTTCCTGCAAAAGGTCGGTCTATTCAATACTCAATTTAGGTTTCAGGTTCAGAATCCATTCAAATATACATTTAGTGGAAATGATATAGACCCCGAATCAATTGATAGACGGACAGGAATAAGGACTCTGCCACAAACTTCATTTTATAGTTTGACATTTTCCACTACATTCTAGCTTTTGTTCGGAAAACAAAAAAGATAAATATCGAAAAATATGACTTTAAATTGGCTAATAAGTTCCATAAAACAGCCAAACCCATCTTCCTGATGGAATAATACATTATAAAATGATGAAAAAAATACTATTGAAATTTTTGATTTTATTAACACTACTAAGTATTCTATCCTGTGGAGACTTTCTGGAAGTAAAGCCCAAGGGTGTAGTCCTGCCGGAAAAATTGACTGACTTTGAAAGCATGTTAAATTCCTTCACAATGACCCAGTCTTTTCCTTCTGCCCTACTTTATTGTACAGATGATTATTATGGCACTTATAGCGCCAAAGATAAAAGTGTCAACGCCAACCTATATTTCTGGCGGGAGGAAAAAGATATTAATGACCAGGTGAGCCCGGTTATCTGGGGGCAATTGTACAGGATCATCTACGATGCAAACGTTATCATCAACAATGTAATGTCTGCTACCGGCAGCAATGAACAAAAGAAAAAAGAAGTGCTGGGAGAGGCTTTATTAGCTCGTGCAGATGCCTATTTTACACTCCTAACAGTGTATGCAAAGAGCTATAATATAAATACTAAAAATACGGACCTAGGACTACCATGGGTAACAACGACAAATGTAACTGATAAAGTCCCCCCAAGAGCATTAATCCAGGATAATATAGACAGTATTGTCAATAACACCCTGCGTGCAATTGACTGTTTGCCATTAAATAATGTAAATCGCTACAGAGCAACAAAAGGTGCCGCAAAAGGATTTCTTTCAAGAGTCTATCTATATATTGCCGACTATACTAATGCCGAAAAATATGCCCTGGAAACTCTGGCCGTAGCCCATAAACTAACGGATTATAATACAATTGAGTCAAGTGATGACCTACCTATTGCCGATCTTGATCCTGAAATTTTATGGCAGCGTGGAAGTGAAGATAGAAATGTCCCGGTATTTATGTTGTATTCTGATGAGCTAAAAACATATTTTGATGAAAATGATCTAAGATACAGCATTTTGACGATCAGTAACAACAAAGGAATCAATCGAGGGGGAGCATATGGGGAAGCAAATTTTGGAATAACTTTTCCGGAAGTTTATTTGACCCTTGCTGAACTGGCGGCTCGTTCTAACCGTACCGCTGCTGCTATGGAATATCTAAATATAATCCGGAAAGTTAGAATAAAGGCTTCTGCTTATCAGCCCGCTACTTCACTGAATAAAGATGATGCTTTAAAATTGGTATTGGCAGAAAGGAGACGGGAATTAGCTTTTGGAGCCACACGCTGGATGGATATGAAAAGACTGGATAGAGATGGCCTGATGAAAGACGTCAAACGTATTAACAGGGAAAATTCTGAACTTCAGGAGACATTAACGCCACAAAGTAATCGTTACACTTTTCAGATACCAACTCGGGTGAGAAAATTCAATCCCAACATGCAAGTCAATTAAATGAACATAAAAAAATTAAACAAGATTTTTATCACATGAAAAATATAACACTATTCCTATTTTTATTCTTGAGCATTTCCGCTTTTGCTCAGTCATCTAAGCCAGTCCTTGTTGACGATTTGGTCCCAGAAAAATATAAGATATCAAATAACTACTTTCCAATTATAAAAGGTAGCTATCTATACAGTATATATGCATTGTCAACAAGTGATTTTATCAGTAAGGCAAGATCGCTACAAAAAGATATCAACGATACTTTTACTAATGAAACGGATACAGGTGCCAAAGCTTTAAAAACAAAAGATGTAAATTATTTCATCAAGGAGCTCGCAGACACTTACCGCAGAGGATATGGAAAAGATTCTGTTTCTTTGGAAGAATACTATAGACTTATTGGAGCAAAAGCAGATAAAAAGCAGCTGGATTCGGCCTATCAAAAAGCATATCCAAAGAAAATGAGCGAAAGTGACAAATTGCTATTGCAAAATTTCATCGCTGAAACTGAAGAAAATGTCAATGATGAGGACATGTTTAAAAGGTCTGCCAGCTACAGGGAATGGTTAGAAAGTAGAATCATCAAATTAAAGCAAACTAAATATAACGAAGAATCCCCCTTAGGGTATGACGGCGAATACATCGTCGAACTGAATGTCATCAATAGAGAAATTACCAACCCATTTATGAGGGAATATCTTAATTTTGACTATACCTGTTCTATTTTAAAAATGGTAAAAAATATTGAAGCGAGAGAACAGGCCTACTCTAATTTTATGAAGGTGGTTGTAAGCCCCTATTATAAAGATGAAGTATCAAAGGTATACGCTAATTTTAGAAAAACAGCTGATAATAAACCATCTCCGGAGTTCAATTTTAAAGATGTAAACAATAAAAGCGTATCCCTTAAAGATTTACGGGGCAAATATGTATACATAGATATCTGGGCAACCTGGTGTGCCCCTTGTAAAGCTGAGATTCCTTATTTGCAGAAGATAGAAAAGTTATATCACAATAAAAAAATATCCTTCGTAAGTATTTCTGTTGACAGAATGAAAGATTATGAAAAATGGTCAACTTATGTAAAATCCAACAACTTAGGGGGAACACAACTTATCGCTGATAAAGACTTTAATTCAGATTTTATAAAAGATTATAACATCAGTGCAATCCCTAGATTTATTTTAATAGCCCCTAATGGAACAATCGTATCTGGAAACGCAAAAAGGCCATCAGACCCGGAACTAAAAAAGCAATTAGATAAAATACTTTAAAATAAAAAGATTAACCTCTTGTGTACGATTAAAAAGTAAACAAGAGGTTCTCTTATGACCACTAATCCTTGAAAATAATGTATATTTCGAGTACTCTTTCCAATATTTATAATTTGGTAATTATCTGAAAGCCTGTTTACACAAGTACGGAAAAACGAATTGCATAGGGATAAATTTATCCCATATTGTATATTTTCGAACATTGACTTAATTTTGGAATATGTACGAAAAGAAAATACCTTTAAGTCTCAACTGTGGTTTAGACCTGATTGGTGAAGTTCTCTATGGTAAATGGAAAATAAGATTATTGTGGTTTATCAATGAAGGGTACAAACGCCCAAGCGAACTCCGGCGCAAAATGGATATAATGTTGAAGTTGACCCCTCCGCTGGACATACTGACCCCTCTATCAAGGCTTTCTTCAGTCCAACTGATGACCTGACAATATTACTTCTTTTTTCTTAGACTTTCGCCTTTAAGTTCGATTCTGTAAGATCCATGGATCAGTCTATCGAGTATTGCGTCTGCAATTGTATCTTCACCGATTGCATATTCCGGAGTAAATTGACCCCCTTGGTTATTTTGATTTATTTGGGATAAGATTTTTAAGAGTTATTCCAATGGCCGGTAAATCAAGACCCATGAGTCAGATAAAACAATTGATAAGATTGAAACAGCAGGGCTATGCCATAAAAGCGATAGCACGTTGTTTATCACTGAGTAAGAACACCGTAAAGACCTATCTTTTCAAGATCGGTCAGGCAAAGCTCAACATGAACGAGCTGCTGGAACTGGAGGATCCGATTCTCGACGGGCTTCTGAATGCCGGTAATCCAGCCTATCGTGATGCCCGGTTTGAGGATTTCAAAGAGCGGCTTTCCTATTTTCAGCAAGAACTCGGCCGTCCCGGTGTTACCCGTAAACTTCTTTGGGAAGAATATAAGCAAAGCGTGTCGGACGGCTATGAACTTTCACAGTTCTGTTTCCACCTGGGGCAATATCTCAAAGTACAGAAGCGCAGCTCGATGGTCATGGAACATACGCCAGCAGATAAACTTTATATCGACTTTTCCGGCAAGAAGCTTCATTTTATCGATGGCAATACCGGTGAGATCATAAATTGTGAGATATTTGTGGCCTGTCTTCCTTTTTCCAATTATTGTTATGCCACAGCTGTGCCGAGCCAGAAGACACCCGACTTTTTGGACGCGCTGGATAAATGTATACAGTTTCTTGGCGGGGTGCCAAGATGTATCGTTCCGGACAATCTTAAGTCTGCGGTTATAAAAAGTGACAGGTACGAACCGGAAATCAACCGCTGTATGGAAGATCTGGCCAATCATTACGGTACTGTTATCGTTCCTGCACGCGCTGGAAAGCCCAGGGACAAGAGTGCCGTAGAAAACCATGTAAAGATCATTTATACGCAGGTATTTGCCAAACTTCGAAACAGGAGCTTTTTCTCATTATCAGCCCTCAACAGCGCCGTTGAAGACTGTGTATTGAAGCTGAACCAGACGCGTATGCAGAACAGGAGTTATTGTCGGCAGGAACGGTTCCTCAGCTGTGAAAAACATCTTCTGTCAATTATCATCAGAATGCCGCCACCGATTCTCACTAAAATGCCTCCACTAATATCATAAAAAAATCATTCATTCTCATGCTCCCCGGTTAATTCGCTTTCCTGTTTTCTTGGTCTTCCTCTTTTTCCCTTTGGAGCTTCTTCGTTCGGAAAGAGATCCTGCAATTCCATTAGGTTTTTCACCCGATAACTATTGCCATTGAGTTTTACGATGGTTGCATGATGGACTATCCGGTCTATGATGGCCGAAGCGATCACTCTATCCCCAAAGAGGTTCCCCCAGTCCTCGAAGTTTCGGTTGGTGGTGATGATCATCGATCCTGTTTCGTACCGTCTGCGTACGATTTCAAAGAAGTCCTCCATACTGTTCTGTGGCATTTTCTTAAAGCCAAGTTCATCGAGTATCAACAGATCCGGCTTCAGGAAGCGCTGCAGTGTCGTCGCGTAGCTGCCGTCGGCCCGTGAGGCAAAAAGTCGGTCGACCATTTCGTTGGTGTGCACGAACAGCACCCTTTTACCTCTCTTGACCGCTTCCAGCCCGATAGCATTTGCCAGATGAGTCTTTCCCACTCCGGGTTTGCCCATGAATATGGCGTTGGAGCGTTGTTCGATGAACCTGCACGATGCCAGATCGGACAACTGTCTTCTGTCGAGTCCAGGTTGGTAAGTCAGGTCATAGCTATCAAGTATCTTTTGGGTATCCAGACGGGATTCTTTTAGCCGGGACTGGTAACCATTGGCCTGTCGTTTGACCGTTTCATCTTCAACGAGCAGCTCGAGGAATTCCAGATAGCTGATCTGTTTTTCCAGGGCATGTCTGTTTCTCATTTCCAGGTTTTGGGCCATCGTGGCCAATTTTAGGTGGCGTAGGCTTGCCAATAATGTTTCCATATTATATTTATTTATATTAGTTTGTTAAACGGTCATATAGACCCAGTTCGTGTTCGTATTCACAGGAATAGGCCATCGGGACCGGCTCGTCATAGTTCTGCTGGTACAGCTCGTTCTCGCATATCCGTTTGACCTGCTGGTAGCTGAACGCCCTGAAGTGGAGCGCACGTTTGCACGAAAGGTCAATCTGCTGGTCGGTAAACCGCTTCCTTAGTTTAAGGACCCCACGGGTCATGGGGCCCCAATGGGTAGGAACCGCGGCCACAAGATGCTCAAAGAAACGTGCCGTGTAGGGGCCAATTCCGGCCATCTGATGTTGGTATTCCTCCCTGCTTACGTTCTTTTTGTATTCTGGTCGATGTTCCTGGCGGGAAACGTACATACCGATCTGCCCGCTGACCTGATGGACCGCTATCTGGATGCTCCCGTCAAATATTTTCAAACAGGTGCCGTTACTCTCCAGTCTGACGGTCTTACCGGCGTAGGTAGACGGTACCGAGTAGTAATTATGGCGGTAGCTGACATGTGCCAGCCGCGTGACCTTTCTGGAGCCGACTTCCAGAATCTCGTACCGGAGCAGCGGAAGGTCCATCAGTGCCGGCTTTTCGCTTTGCTGGAACATCGCCAGTGGTACACGCCGCGTGGTGCCGTGGACACGCTTATTACAGGTTTCTTCGTTCCAGACCTTTAGTCCGCAAAGCAGATCGTGGTAACTGTTACCTTCAAAGCCCTTCAGGAAATTGTTCTTTACATATTTGATCGAAGATTCTACCTTTCCCTTATCCTGCGGCCTGCGGGGACGGCAGGCAATCCCCGCGCACCCATAGTAGGATAGAAATTCCGAATATTGCCGCTGCAGCTCCGGTTCATACAGGTCCGGAGTGGTCACTCCGGACTTCAGGTTGTCAAGTTTGACCGTACGGGGAACCCCGCCGAAATACTCGAAAGCTTTGATATGGCAATCCAAGAATTCATCCACACGTTGACTGGTAACCAGCTTATAGAAGCTGTACCGGCTATGGGAGAGAACCATGGAAAAGACCCATACCTTGACAGGACGCCCGTTCCGTCGAAAGATACCCAGATAGCCGAAGTCTACCTGCCCTTCCTCTCCCGGGTCGCTGTGCAACGGTACATATACTTCCTGTTTCTTTAGTCTCTCAATGCTCCTGGCCACACTCGGGTAGGATACATCCAGCCCATGTCGGTCCCGAAGCCGCTGGTGGATGAGTACCGCGCTCAGCCCCTTGTCCCTATATTCCCGGATATCTTCCAGATAATCGTCAAGCCGCTTTGGCCTTATCTGGGGCAAGGGTTCTTCAAGCCCACGGGCCAGCGATTTCTGGATGCGTGAAACGGTCTTGCGGCACATCCCAAGTTCCGAGGCTATCTCACGAATCGACTTCCCGTGGGACAGCAGTGTTTTTATCGTATTATACATTGCCACTTTATACATACTGTCGGAGATTAAAACTTCCCGACAAATTAAACCTTAATTAAATATCAAGGTGGCGGCATTTTAATGAGAATTAGTGGGGGTGTTTTAATGAGAATTAACATCTTCTGTTACCATTACCCGAGCATCGCTTTGCACTAAAATATTATGCGGAGCTTAAGATCGGTGAAAACGGGCACGTCTATCTTGGCAGGGACAGACACTTCTATAGTGCACCCAGTTGCTATATCGGAAAGAAAGCACAGGTTATCTACACCAAAAATCTCGTGCACATCTTTGTTGGAGGAAAACAGGTCGCCCTGCATCAGAGGAGCCCAAAACAGAATGCTTATACCACCCTGGAGGAACATTTGGATGCCAAGTACCGTGAGTTCAGAAAAAAGAACCCTGCCCATTACCTGACAAGAGCAAATGCCATATCCCCGGTATTCAGTGAACTGGTACAGATGATCTTTGACCAGAAGCGCCATCCTGAACAGCTTTACAGGACATGTGATGGGCTGTTCAGGCTTCAAAGGACCTACAGCGACCTGTTTATAAAGGCCTGTCGGGTGGCTATTACTCATCGCCAGCTACGGTATAAGTTTGTTGAAGGTCTTTTAATAACCGGTATGGTAAACTTTCCGGAGCACGGCGGGGCACCGACCGAAAAAAAACTTCCCCTGCACGAAAATATCAGGAACCGGGAGTATTATTCATAACATAAAAATCAATTACAGTGAACATCGAACACAACATGAGAAGTCTCCGCCTATTGGGTATGTAGCGTAGCTGGAAAGCATTGGTAGAAACGCGTCGTATGACAGAACTTAACTTTGAGGATGGATTGCAGCTTCTCCTGCAGTCAGAGCTGGACAGCAGGGAAGAAAAACGGTTTGACAGACTAAAAAAGAATGCTGCCTTTCGTTATCAGGCATCGATTGAGGAGTTCAATATGGATCCCAAACGCGGTATGGACAAAGCCCAGATTGCAGACCTGATTACTGGCGGGTATATTGAAAGAGGTGAGCCGCTACTGATATCGGGCGCGACGGGGTGCGGAAAAAGCTTTCTGGCCTCAGCCCTTGGGTTAAAAGCGTGCTCACAGGGAAAAAAGGTCTTATACTTCAATCTACAGAAGCTGCTCCAGCGAACCAAGATTGCCAGACTGGAAGGATCAATGCACAAACTTCTGGACAGGATTGCAAAATCTGACCTGCTGATCCTGGATGACTTTGGTCTTGTAAATCTGGATCAGCAGCAAAGACTGGACCTGATGGAAATTATTGAAGATAGGCATGCCAGGTCATCCACCATTATAGCCAGTCAGCTTCCGGTCGCAAGCTGGTATGATGTGATTGGGGAAGATACAATTGCGGACGCTGTATTGGACCGGATTGTACATACTTCTCACCGAATTGAACTTAAGGGTGAAAGTCTAAGAAAAAAAAGGTAATATTGTCAGGCTATTGGTAAAAATCCCCCAGATAACCAAAATCAGAGGGGTCAGTATCGCCGGAAAGGGGTTAACATCAGGTTCTTCCCCACTTTTGGTGGTAATCTTATCATAATTGTCGTGTGCAGACCGTTAAGATTATAATGAATGCCTCAAAACTCGTTTTTTCAAACGGGGATCGCTTCAAAGTGATATCGGTTGACAACAGACAGGACGAACTTCGTATTTATGTTCAGAGTGGCACCGGGTCTGTTAGCTGTCCGAACTGCTGTATCCCCTCGAAAAGAATCCATAGTTATTACACACGTAAAATCGCAGATCTTCCGGTTTTTGGAAAAACATCCGTGATTTTTCTTCGCTCGCGTAAGTTTTACTGCCGTCATCAGGAATGCCCGTTTAAAGTATTCACTGAACGTTTCGAGCATTACTTTAAGCCTTACAGGCGGAAGACCGACCGTTTGGAAAACAAGATCCGGCAGCTGGGACTACTGGCCGGAGGCAGACCTGCTGAGCGAATCTGCGACTTAGTGTCGATGCCTTCCAGTGACACGACTATACTGCGACTGATTGAAAACGAGGCTTTTTCACCATCAGAAGGTGTGACTGCTGTCGGGGTGGATGACTGGGCCTATAAAAAACGGAATAGCTATGGTAGTATCCTGGTCAATCTTCACACAGGGAAAGCTATCGACCTTCTGCCTGACCGGGAAGAAGAGACGTTGCGAAAATGGCTGGAAATGCGTCCGGAGATTAAGGTAATGAGTCGGGACAGATACAGTAATTACCAAAAAGCCATCATCGCCGGTGCACCACAGGCTATACAGGTAACCGACCGTTGGCATCTGTTGAAAAATCTAAGCGAAGCAGTACAGAAAGTATTGGTCAGGCAGTATAGCAAAGTCAACGCTATGCTGTCCCCGAAGCAACCCCTGAACGAAGCGGAAAAAGCGGTCTGCGGCCAAAATATCTCTGGTGGAGACAAAAGGTCCGAAGAGAATCCCCAAGGTGGAATCCGCCTTCAACGGTTCAAACAGCTTAAAGAACTGCAGGGAAAAGGGCACTCTATACGTGCGATGGCACGACATCTGAACATGAGCAGGCGAACTATCAAGAGATATCTGGATATGAAAACCTTACCCCGCAGATCACAAAGCCGTAACAACCCGATAGAAAAATTTTTTCCGTACATCAGAAAGCGTATGGAGGAGGAATCCGACATCTTGCTGACTACAATATGGCAGGAGTTAAAATCCCAGGGATACAAAGGAGCCTATTCTACCTTGTCAGAAGCCTTGAAATACTATGGGGTACAGGTAGGTAAAAAAGCTGGGCGTACAAAGAAGTTGCCTACGCAGGCTGGAGCATCCTTCAAACCAGCATCAACAGCGATCTGGTTCGTGTCCGATCACGCTAAGTTAAAAGAAGGCCAGCAAAAGCTTATCAGCGAATTATGCACATCTTCCGAAGACCTGCAGGAGATTTTCACGCTTGCTCAATCCTTCCGAAAAATGATGTCTGAACGGTCAGGTAATACGGATCTGAAAGAATGGATTGACAAATCAAACAAATCCGGAGTAAAGGAGATGGCCTCTTTCGCCAAAGGGCTGCTGGCCGATTGCAAGGCTGTTGAAAATGCACTCAGCCTACCGTGGAGCAATGGTCCCGTAGAAGGAAACGTTAATAGACTGAAAACGATTAAGCGGCAGATGTACGGGAGAGCTGGGTTTGATCTGTTGAGGAAACGTGTGGTATATTCTCCTTCATGACACCAAAAGTGGGGAAGAACCAACATCACCGGAATATGCAGAGGGGTCAGTATGTCCAGCGGAGGGGTCAACTTCAACATTATATCCATCACGAGCTGTTACAATTTATCGAAACACAATTTGAGCGATTTTAATATTCAGGAGCTTGCATGAGCAAACTCCTTTCTATTTAATATAGTTGAGAAGATTATAGAAATTTAATCTAATAATCTCTTTTACATCTTTTTCTGTAATAAGCCATTCTTCCGACAAATAGGAAATCACGGTATTTACTTGGCCAGGTTTTATAGGATAATCATTTTCATTGATAAAAGGCCCATCCGTTTCCGTCAATACGAGATGCTTAGGCAATTTAGAAATTATCTTTCTCCCTGAAATAGATTTTATCATAGCAGGATTAATAGAGAAAAAATATCCTGCCTTAGCAATAGAATCAATCAAATTTACCCCTCCTGAATACCAATGAAAAATTGCAGATTGAATATTATTCTCAATTAAGAGATCAAGAACTTCTTTCTCTGCTTTTCGGGAATGAATACTCAATATTTTTTTTTGCCCTGAAATAATCTTAAGTATTTTAGAAAAAGTATCTATTTGAATATCTTTTGTAAAAATACCTTCTTTGGAAAAATCCAATCCAACCTCTCCAATATATGATGTTCTATTAATGTTTTTTCTAAATAAACCAAACTCTTTTTTATGAGAGTCAGCCATTAAGGGATGCATTCCTAAAGCCAATCGTATCTTTTTTAATGATTGGAAATGGGAATACCCCATTTCAAAATGGCTTGGCAGATTGGTCATTGCTAATACAGTTATATCAGCCCTTACACAATCTTGCAGAACTTTCCTTGGATTTGGATATAAATCTATATGGCAATGTGTATCAATAATCATCTAATTCCCAACTCAGATTTTACAAATCTGTTCCCTTTATCATTAAACAATTGCAAGACTTCTTGTTTAGACCTTAATACCATCTCTGCATATTCTGTAAGATTATGAATTTCAATATTTCCGTTCACTAATAAATCTCTTTTCATTCTTTCCAAAGATATATTTTTTCTCAAATAATTGATTAATGCAGGTAAATCATTACTGTAATTCCGTGAATCAGCTTTAGTAATAAAGTTACCATAATGATTTTCGTTATCTAATCCTGCTTTGTTTAAAGCGGCTCTTCTATAAATGCAAGGCATACAAATTCCACACTCTTGAACTCCAATTTTTACTTGCCAATTTTGTCTCCTACCTCTTTTACCACAAGAAACTGAATCTTGAAAAATGCTTTGTAAAATCCTTTGATTCGTACATTCAATAAACATTTCCCCTTTCGTTTTAAATGTATAAGGATTATGTATTCTTGTAAATAGCCCTAAATCTGCAAGTAATTCTTGAGTGTTTTTTAAAACATATGGATGAGTTGTTCGTGTACTTAAAGAGCTTACTCTTGATGGAGTAAGAGGGTAATTGATTGAGATTGTACCATTCTCAGGTATTATTAATTCGTCAATTGGAGATAGATAGCAACCTAAACCAATGAAAAATAGAGAACGACTGCGGTAATTATTCTCAATGGTTACTCTATTTCCATCACTGTCTTTTCTTGATAATGCCAATTTTGATTGCACCCAATATATTCTATTTGGATATTGAGCCACTAAATGCTTCAATAACTTTTTCTGGTCTCCATTCGGACCAGGAGATTTTGAATCAAAATGAGAGACTAAGAGTATTCTTTCATTATTACTAAGCTCTTCCAATTTATCAATAACTCCAATTAAAGAATCTAAACCGCCTGAAAATAAACTTACGGATGCAATATTGTCCTTTTCATAACTTGGAATTTTCCTTCTGTTAGCACGTGGTTGAAACAAATCAACATCTTCTATTTCTCGGAAAGAAATTTGCCAATTATCTCCGGTTAGAAAATCTAAAATCTGTTTTAATTTTTCTTCTCTACCACTCCAAATAACTAAATTATTCACCGGAAACTCTACTTCTATATCCCTTGTCCAACCATCATTTGAATAAATAGCCCTACTAAGTAAATTATCTACACCATAAACTATTGCAGATACAAGAAAGAAATCAAATTTTACAGAAGTAAAATCGCTCGTAAAATCAAAAACTCTTTCATAACCTAAGAAAGATAATGGAACTTGTCTATTCACTCCGTTATCTATATAACAAAGTTGCAAGTCTGAAAATTTGCCATAATCTGCGTTATCAATAACTATATTTACTCTCATAACTATTCAAATACGGTTAATACATCTTGTTGAATATTTTTCACTAGTCTATCAGCTTCATCAGAACTCCAGTCAATGTTCTGTAGTGGATTCCTTTTATGCATATCGTCAACTCTTTCAAATATGAAATTTTTTATCTGACTGAATAGATTACTACAATCACTTTCACTCTTATTTTTTATTAAATTTTCATAGAACCACTTTGATAAAAGCTCATTGATGTAATATCCAAAATATTTTACTATTACATCTTCCAAAGTATTTGTGGTAAAAGTCTCCTGTAATAAAGTTTGCACTTCATCAATGGTTTCAGCTTTCCCCATCAGTTCTTCTATTAATAATCTTGTAGCTTCTTTTGCCGCATTATCATCAATTGAAGTTGCATTACCTGAACAGTACTCAATCAAATGATTAATTACATCGCCAACCGTTTTATTATCAATATTTGCTAAACCGGTAGATTCAAGCGTTTCTCTAATATTATTACCCGAACTGATAAACTTTGAAAAGACTCCTCCGATTTTCTTCGCGGTTCTAATACTGCTTCGTCCTCCTGCTTTTGAACCGCCCCGCCCTCCTGTTGATGCTCCGCCCAATGTTGAAACAAAATGCCCCAGAATGTTCTGTAGCTTCTGAGCTGGAAGAACAGAAGAATCACAATTTGAGGTAAGCGAAGAACTAAGCGTACCCCAATTCGGAACCATTGAGTGTTTTACATCAGAAAATGATTTAGATGTTCCCATTTTTATTTTTTTAGATTAAATGCTTTACTCGCTTTCGATTTACCATCTTTGAAATATTCCTTCAGGAAATCTCCAATTTCGGGTTCTGATTTAAAATCTGCTAATCTTGTCGCAACCGCAGGTTCTATATCCGATATACTTATTATTTTAAGAGTTTCCATATAGTGATAAATTGTATTTTCTATTTTATCTTCTGTCATTGCATTAAAAATGTCATACAACCTCTTTTGCTGAGGATTCCTTTTTAAATTTGAAGATAGAAGATTGAAAAACGCGTCTTTTTCAATATCACTAAAAGGTTGAAATTTTGCGGTTAATAGAGATTTTGTAACTGTTGCCGTCATATTATCGGGTAATAACTCATTAAATAATTCTCTTACCATTGGTGGAACCATACTGGTTGCAGTAATAGAATTTTCTAATTTATCACGGGCGATCCAATAGTAATCTCGCAAATCAACCCCTGATAATAGAGGCTCAATCTGAAACCATTTTATAATTTTAGGTTTACTCCATTCTTTGAAATCTGATTCTTTTATTTCTGCAATAACGTCTTCAATTCCTTTCTCTATAGTACTCCCCAAAAACTGGACAACTGCGTAAATGTTTAAATTAGCAGTTGAAAATGAAAAAGGAACGTAGAAAATTCAGTTCAGGCTTTAAGACGAAGGTAGCCATAGAAGCCATTAAAGAGCAACAGAGCATCCAGGAACTGGCGGCGAAATATGAGTTACATCCCACGCAGATCAACAGCTGGAAACGTGAATTTCTGGCCAATGCCGAACAGGTGTTCGCCAGTGAAAAGAGAGAAGAGAAAGATGATTCGAAAGAGAAAGAACTCTATTCCAAGATCGGTGAGTTACAGATCCAGGTGGATTTCTTAAAAAAAGTATTGGGGAAATGAGCATGGAAGCGAAACGCAAACTGGTTTCCCCGTCCGAAAAAAAGATCAGCGTTTCGGAGCAGTGCAAACTTATCGGCCTTCCGCGCAGTAATTATTACTACAGACCCAAAGGGGAATCGCTGTTCAACCAGAGAATAATGAGGCTGATAGATCGGAAATTCCTTGACTGTCCCTTCTATGGAGTGGAACGGATGACATCCTACCTGAAATATGACTTGGGTCATCCAGTGGGGGAAAAGCGGGTAAGACGTCTTTACCACATGATGAACCTGAGAGCTATCTGTCCGAAAAAGAACCTGAGCAAGGCAAATAAAGCGGATTACAAATATCCCTATCTGCTCAGGGGACTGAAAATCGAACGTGCAAATCAGGTATGGCAGGCCGATATCACCTATATCCCCATGTTCCGTGGCTTTATGTACCTGTTTGCCATTATTGATGTGTACAGCAGGAAGATTGTTGGCTGGTCTGTGGGCAATACCATGAACGTGGAATGGTGCAGGGATGTGTTATTGGAAGCCATAGGGACTTATGGTGTGCCTGAAATATTCAATACCGATCAGGGCTCTCAATTCACTTCTCCCGTATTCACCAAAGCGCTAAAGGATCATCATATCGAGATCTCAATGGATGGTAAGGGCCGTGCACTGGATAACATATTTATTGAAAGGTTCTGGGGATCAATCAAAAGGGAGAAAATCTATATCAATCCCCCTAATGGAGGGGTTGATCTCTACCGACAGGTCAGAGATTATATCGCCTTTTATAATTCTGAGCGACGGCACAAATCTATCGGTAGGGTTACACCTGATGAAAAATATGCAGATAAAGTGAAAAATGTATCTTAATTTAGTGAAATAGTTGTCCAACCAATGGGGAGTATCATACTCTTTACATATGGATTCTATCTCTGTTATTTCTTTTGGTACCCCATCTTGAATTATTTGCCATTCAAACAACTTCTTGAATAACTTAGGTTCAGAATATTCAAGTATCATCATTTTTGCAAGAACGGCATCATTAAAACTTTGTAACGATGCAACTTCTGCAAGTCTTTTTCTGATAGTATAAGTATTTAGAAACCGCTTGATCTGTCGGGGATTTCCATACAAACTATTAGTAATTAAAGGGACTAATGAGGGAATTGTAATTACATTGTCTTTAACTTTTCCGAATTCCTCAGGTTCTAAAATCTTTTCAAAGTTTGACAATCCAAATGCCGAATACTTATTTGTTAATCTATACTTCTTAAATTCATCAAGTACATTTTTAAACATGGTATCGCCTATCTCTTTTTTACAGATAAGCATTGATATGTAAGTTTCAACTTCAGATTCAGAAAGTCTTGGCAAGGAATAAGGAAGCTGAATTAATTTTTCTAAGTAATCAATAACAATTCGGTTGTTATCTTCTTCAATTTCTTTATTGTTTTTGTACTTATGCTCAATAGCGTATTTTACTATTCGAGGGTCTGCCCCAACGATAAATGCTGTTTTGGGTACATTTAGAAAAAGTTTAATCGCCTCAAGATTTTCAATAATTCTTTCAGGGTTACATCTATCTAAATCATCAATAATTACAACTAACCTTTTGAAATTTGTGGCTTCTAAAAGATCCGAAAAATCTTTTCTGAATTCTGCAACTGCATTTGTAGCATTTTTATCTTCTCCTTTTCCTTCTTTTACAAAGGCTTTATATATTTCCTTCCCTTCTTCCGATTGAAGTTTCTTAATTATTTTTTCTGGATTATCTCCCCATTCAGTTAGCTTCTGAATAGCAAAAGGAACTAAACTAAGACCTCCCGTAAAATATGCAGAAACAGCGGGCAAGGCAACATTTTTCATAACCATACCGGCCCCACGCATCCAATCAATAGATTTCCAAAGCTTCTTTGCTTTTTCTTTTATTGTATCCTTTAGTTCTTCGGCAATTTTTTTGTTGTCTTCCAATTCTTTAAGAATTGAATTTAACAGTGCAGCTTTAGCATCATCATACCCTTCAAAGGTCCATCCATTAAAATATATGCAGAGAGAATCCTTATCATCATCCTTATCAAACTCTTCTTTTACTATTTGCAAGATACTGGACTTCCCACTTCCCCAATCGCCAAAAACTCCTATTGTAATTGGCAAAACAGATTCATCCTTGATAATATTGATTAATAAATCTGCGTGTACTTTAAATCCTAACAGGTCCTCTGACGTTTCGTTATCTGCCCACATAATTTATACTTTATTAAAATTAAACATGTTGATTTTTACTTTTGACCTTTTTATATTATGGCTATGACAGGAATCATCTTATACTCACGACTCATCACTCAAACTTAGGTAACACGCTTGTACATCTCCTGCATTTTCTTCTCATAGCCGGCAGAGCGACCTCCAAAGAAATCTACATACCCCGCCCCTATATCGCTAAAGATATTGGTGCCGATGATAACATTGGCTGCTATTGGATCATTATATCGTGAAATCTCTCTCCCTTCGATGGAATTGGTCGTGGTTATTATCATTGCATGCTACTTTTCAATTGGGTAAGGTTAATACCCAAGCCTAATATACATTATTTATTTTGAATTAATATGTTTGTTGTTACTAGCTTTCAAGATTATTACAAACTATAAGGCTAAGGTATGGGGTTGAAAGGATGGCTGGTTACGGGAAACCGTAGTATTAAATAGTTTTGAAAGAGGATCTTCGTATTGTCTTTATAGATTGAAATGTATTTATCAGTGCCTTATATGATTAACAACGATATCAAAAACATGAAAACATATTTTATTTTAGCAGCAGTATTTTTTACAGCATGCTCTTCACCATCACCTCAACCAGCAGTGCAGGAAACTCCCGTTGAGGTTATTGAAAACAGTCAGCCTACTACAGAAACAGTTCTGGACTACGCGCCAAGAAATTATACTTATAATGAAATAGCTAAATATGCTATTGCAACCTTGATGTTTCAGCAGCCCGAAAACCTAACGGTAAAAAATGAAGGCGAAATTTATATTGTCTCCTACTTTAAAGACTCACAACAGTATAATTGCAAAATAAAATTTAATCAGGATCAGATAATATGGGGTGTAGCAGATGGGCGATGGCGAGAGCATCCAATGGATGAAAAGTTATCCTATAAGGAAGCCGGAAATGAATTGCAGATCATACAGCATTTCACCGACGGCTCTAACTCAATAAAGGAGTTTCAAAAATAAATTTTGAATATGGCGCAAAGGAAATCTTACAATCCAAATACGAAATATGGTCGTCGCAAATCAAGGGAAGATGATTACCGTCGAGTGGCAATTATGACAGACGACGAAAGAAGCAAACTGGGAGCCAATACTTTTGGATGTATGCTATTATTTATCATCACAGGTGGTCTAATTGTATTTTTTCTTTTTGGCGGAGACGGACTTATGAGATGGCTTGGTGGAAAACACCCCTATTAAACAATCCATTTAAACTCTAGATAGCTTAGAGTACGGGGAACCATAGCAAATCACAAAATTTAACCACGGTATATACTTGATAAAATACTATAATGAAAAGATTTCAAATTATATTTCTGAGCATTACAATACTTTTTGCTAGCTGTCTAAATTCAGAAACAACTGAGCCTACTGAGTTGACAGACACAACTAATAATGAAACAAATATAGCGGCACCAATTAAACTAAGCGGATACACGGTATCACCGCCAACCATTTCTACAACACCGACAAAAACCTTATATAGAGCCGACATCATATTAAAGGGTGACGATGGATTAAATGATGAAAACAATAAACAACTCCTACTCCATCTATATGATTCTATAAGGAATAGTGATGCAAGCCCGAATGCAGTCAGTCTATTTCTATTTCAAACGGAAGAGCACAGTAAAAGCGGTATGGGACAATGGGTGGCAAGGCTTTCAAAGGCTAAAAACGATGATGAACCTACCGTAGCTGCACAGCATTTTAAAATTCCTTCTCCGGAAAATGCACCATCTTATCGTAAATCACTTACACTTGAAATTCGAAAAGAAATATTTAAGCTGATTATCCAGGCAGAAGACAAGTCGATGCAGCTGGCCGAAAAAAAATATCCATTGACGAGCTTTAGTAACGTAGAGAAGAATGATACTTATCAGCATCAACTGGCAAAAAAGTTCAAGGCCGAGATCCAAAGAAAATATAATGTAGACCAGAAAACACTGAAAACAATATCATTGGAAGGGTTGGAATATAATTGGCCGATGCCACAATACCTGAAAGACTGAAATAATAGGGACTGTCCCACTAAGTGTGTAAATAAAAATACGGAGTTCAGTTATGTTCTCTATAACTGGACTTTTTTTTCAAATAAAGTTAAGAACTGATGTAGGATAATACCCCAATTCTGGATAGGCATTATCCGCTTTTTAGAGCTTTCTCTCAAAGCCAAATATACTGATTCCAGTACAGCATCACGGTGGGAAATGACAGTTTATTCTTGGTGTATTTAAGGATTTTCCCATTCATGGTTGTCGATGATATTGGTCGTATTGATTCTTCGTCGGATCTCAAGTGGGAAGTCGTAAAAGACGGTCAGTTCGTCCCGGTTCTCCCGCCATGATCTGTCAAACCGACTAATTCCCCCTGAGAAAACATCAGCTTCCCGAGAAGCAGCTATTTTTAGTTGATCGTTAAATTTATCAATTTGGTATTCCTCCGTAAACATATGATCATCTTCACACATTAAAATATACTTATGATTTTTCTCCTTAACAATTTTTATTCTATGACAGAAGGATTTCCATAGGCCAAACGACCCTACTAAATCTTCGACAGCATTAACAATTGTGACATCAAATTCACTTTTTCCTTCAAATTCATTGAGTATATTTTTATAGCGATCAGAACGATGCTTTAAATTTATTATATAAGTGGGTATTTTTTCATGTGTTAAAAATATAATCAAATTCCATTATGAGATACATTTATTTGCTCAATGCGCTCTCTATCCACTTTGTAGAAGTATCTGTCAAATTCATGGGGGAGGTACTTTTTTGAGTTAAATTACCTCGCTTATCAAAAACCAAATAACTAGGAATATATTCAAACCCAAATTGTTTTAATGCACTAGCGTACTGATCTTTATAAACATAATAATGCTCCCCACCTAATATTTTTGTATATTCCTGAAACACATTGGGATCCGATGATTCATCAGTTAAATAAACAAATACTACATCATCTCGGCGTTCATATTTTTTCTTTACTTTATCCATTTCGGAAAAAGCTTGTATGCAGGGACCGCACCAAGTAGCCCAAAAGTCAATTATGATCACTTTATCTTTATATTTTTCAACAATTGACGTAACGATCATCTCATTTTTCTTATCAAATGGAAGAAAGAATACCTGTTGATCACCTTGTTGATGATTTATTTTTTTTACCTCGTTTTGAAGGAAGATATAATTAGTTAATTGTTTATTATTAAGAGCGTTATCTATATGATATTGATCTTGATGACTTAATAAATATCCATCATTTAGATGATAGATATAAGCAGCAGCTATCATCATGTCGTAAAATAGGTTATCTTTATCTTGAAAAGTTTTCCCAAACAAATGGACTAAACGACCTTTAAAATCCGAAGGGCCTACTTTGGTGATATCGGGTATCTGCAATAACGAATCTTGGTAAATTCGAACCAAAAGATCAAAGTAGCCTGAAGGCATTAGTGTAAGGGTATCTGCAAAGTTAGCAGTGATGATATCGTCATAGTAATTTTGTGTCCGCTGAGGAATTTGAGAAAAAAGAATATTAGGAATTTTAAAAGCGCTAATAATTCCGGCATAATAAGATTTAAGCATTCCATTAGGAAGACCTTTAGTTAAAGAATGCGTCATATCCGCTACAGCTTCCAATTGTTTCTTTTTAAAATCGTCTGCAGAACTAAAGACTTCTGTACTTCCTTCGCCAGCGTTAGGATACGAAAGCATATTCATAATAAGGTCCTCCTGTAGAGCGGAATTATCAAAAATCTCTTTAAAACGACCTTCAAATTGTATATTATAATTGGCCGAATCCTTCATAGATACCGTAATTACATTAGTCTCGTTGGGCAATAACATAGTTGATAGATAACGTCCATTTAATCTAAAATAAACCGCAGTCGGTCCATATGTATATTCAGATAAATAAAATGTGGAATCATTGAGTTTGATAAATACAACCGGCTTATCCTTTAATAGAGAATTGCTCATCATCGGCATTGCGATGTCAATTTCATTGAAGAGAAGTGAAGGTTTACCTTTTATTGTAAGTGATAGATATCCACTGGATAAAAAATTGGATTGTGCGTAAACGTTTAATTGTAATGAACAATAGAACAAAGTAAAATATGCAATAATTTTGACCATGATGAATTAGCTTTTATAATTGTAACCTAATTTGATTTTTGGAAATACTTATCAAAAAAGAGGTTACATGTAAAACATATAATCTCCGAAAATCAATAATTAATTAGGAACGCATCCGTATATACCCATGTAATATGTGCATGTCCCATCTCTGCCATCTCTTGTTCTACAATAGCCTCCAGTTGCAACATTTATCATTGGAAATACCAAATATGTTCTCCTTATATTTCTGTCACAACTGTTAAATAAGTATATGGCCAATCTTCCTTTTGTATAGAACATAAAAAAGGAGTTTCAAAATTAGAACAGTCATAATTACCTTTTTTCATAGCTACACTTTCAACACCGTACTCAGATAAAGTGTCTTTAACAGACAGTAATGACGGATAATTGATATGATCTTGAAGCAAGTTTTCTAGAGGTATATCTTATTCCAAATTTATTGAGCAAAGAAGTACATACAGCTAAAACATTACTTTCACGCTCTTTTCGTAAAATTGAAAATATACTCATAATTGACTTTTCTTGGCTTATAATTATCCTAAAGATAGGAAAATATTATGAAATGTATAGTGTTTTAAAAAACATATTCAGTACATTGGTCTGGCCAACAAGATATTCTGCAAATTCATTCATAAGCAAATATGTTGAACAATCTGAGAAAAAACTATCCTTCACCATTCCAAGCATTTTTTACACTCTGGTACTTTATCAAACAAAACACCGGTTAATGTATCAAAAATAAAAATATCAATTTCTTCTAACGGCTTCATATGGATCTTTAGATGGGAGTAAAAATAAGAATTTGGATAAGATCCGGGATACAAATAGATATAGAAATTATAGCTTCTGAGTTATATATTTTGTCTTTTGAGTGCTGTTTTGTAAATTCAAAAAATAGTGAGCCATATTTCATGGAAGACGAAAAGATAACCTTTAAAAATTACTATTATTGGACGCTTCGTTATGGAAAAAATTTAGTTATTATTAGATGGAAATGGTCATTTATTGCGGGATTCAAGCGAGCGTAAAGAGACCTATGGCATAAATTTCAACGACCTGCCGAACTGGCAAAAAAGAGGAATTGGAATATATTGGGAAAATGGTAAGTCAACAGGTGTTAATCCCTTATCGAATGAAACAGTTGAGGTTACCCGGAGACAATTGACCACTGATATGGAACTGCCCATGGGGGAAGCTTATAATCGCTATATTGCCCGGCTAATCCAAAAGAATGAAGACTTATGAACTAGCATATGAAAGCAATATTTGAACATGTATCAAAAAAACTATATAAATCCATTATGTTTCCAATAGATCATGAATTTGTTTTTTACGGTTTATAATCTGCCATTTCACATGTTCGCATATTTACGAACGAAGAACATTTACTTAAATATACTGACGAAAACCACGGAATAATATATGAACATAACCATTAGCCTTAGCAGAGATTTGGACGAAAATGACATACTGCAACTTTACCAAGCCAATAAATGGAGTGCTGCCGAAAAACCAGAATTACTGATGAAAGCCCTCTCAAATTCGCATTCTCTGGTTACAGCGTGGGATGGTACGACATTGGTAGGCCTAGGGAATGCCATTTCCGATGGGTATCTCGTGGTATATTATCCTCATCTACTAGTACTACCCTCCTATCAAGGGAAAGGGATTGGTCGTTTGATTATGGATAAAATGCAAGAGATTTATAAGGGTTTTCATATGCAGATGCTCACCGCCGACGGAAAGGCTATTGACTTTTATAAAAAGAACGGCTTTGAAAGAGCAGGAGAAACAGAGTCGATGTGGATCTATTCTGGTGGTGATCATTAAAATATAGGTCATTCGGTAGAGTCATGAATTAAACAAGGAGAATCATTCCCTATGCATAAAAGATCAATAACAATATGTATGATGGCCGTGGCACTATTTTCATGTACTTCGAAAAACAAAGTTCCAAGTAGTACTAAGGACATCCTCCGAACAACAAACGAATTTGACCTAACAGATACCATACCGAAAATAACCATTAAGGACACGTCGCTGGCATTCCCTCGGATATTCGAGGGAAGTTTCGTGAACAGCACAAAAGTAGCCCAATTCGGCACGGAAATAACCTTTGAGAAGATAGCTGTAGGAAACCTAAAGATATCGTCAGGCCAGATTATCGCTACTGATCCTGTTATGTTAAGCGATGCGGTAGCTTTTAGTGAGAATTTTCCGGTTGGTGAGTTTCCGGTCGAATTGGCAATGGCAAATATCAATGCCAATAACGATCGAAGGGTCGCATTTGCACGAGTAAAATTCTCCGATAAGCCCATCCGTAAATGGGAGTTTGCGTTATTACCGGGACAGGCGCCAATCCCCCTCAAATCCAAAGAAATATATGGATATGGAGTAGATGCAGGACTAGGTCTTTTCGTCGATCAAGTCGCAAAGAATAGTCTGAATACGCTGCTCGATAAAAATTGGGACAATATGTTTTCCGAAGAATTCGAGCATTATTTAAATTACAGCTTTCAGAATCAAAATGCCGTCTTTTTCTCCACGGGGTATGGAGATGGTTTTTATGCTACTTACATCGGAAGGGACAGTGAGGGTAAAATTTGTCAGCTGTTGACTGACTTTGATATTGTACTGTGGCGGAATGTTGGGGAGTACTAAAAAGAAGCCAATAATGAAACGACTCATAAGTTCACCTTTGAAAATACTAGGTTTATTGACAATCCTACTTGGATTGCTGATTGTAGTTTTCACATATGGTTACCTCATTGTTTTAGCATTGATCTTTATTGGAGTCGGATTCTTCGAGGAATTTGGATATTAAAGTTAGATCCCGCAACTGAATCTGTATAAATAATATGAAAGAAGCTCTTTTAGTATTGGATTTGGACGAGACATTGTTGTACGCAACAAAAGATAGGTTGGTACAGCATGAAGACTTTGTTGTAGGGCAGTATTATGTGTATGTCCGTCCAAATTTAGCCTATTTTTTATCAGAGATGGCTGGGGATTTTAAACTGGCCATTTGGAGCTCTGCGGATGATAAGTACGTGCAAGAACTCGTTGATAAAATAAAACCAGCCACTGTCAATTTTGAGTTTGTCTGGGGACGATCTCGCACGACAAAAAAACGGATGAGTGTGACTGATGAGTATTATTACGTTAAAAGGTTATCCAAAGTAAAACGCAAAGGCTTCTTATTGGAAAGAACGCTTATCATAGATGATACTGCCGAAAAATCAATGTTAAACTATGGCAATGCGATCCGAATACCTGAATTTACAGGGAACGCTAACGATGATGAGTTACTCCTATTGGCTTCCTATTTGAAGAAATTTAAAAATGTTGATAATGTCAGGAGAATTGACAAAAGGCGTTGGAGGGATGAAGTAAGGTCTTGAATAGCAGGCGAACATAATCCTGTTCACAGAAATGGTTTAAAAGGAGAAAACTCCCAATGCATTCTTATAGATAAGGATAAGGGTAATAGTATCAAATAATGCATGGGAAAATATTGCAGCCCAAAGATTGCCAGACTTTTTATACAAAATAGACCAATAAAGTCCGCCCATCGCTGCGGCAACAACAGCAAAGATGTCTTGTTGCAAATGATAAAGACCAAAAAGCACACTTGCTATTAGCACGCTGACAATAGGACGGTACCTTTTGAATATTCTATTCTCCAGCACATTTTGTATATAACCTCGAAATACGACCTCTTCGTAAAACCCGCCAATTATCAAAGCTGCAGCGATAGTTATCACGAGTCTTGCCAAACTACTTTTGATGTAATTGTATTCTGAATATTCTGGAACTTGAAAAAAGTATTTTATGGTAGGTATATAAACTAATTGCATAAAGGCAACCCAGACTATTGCAGTAACTGCACCTAAGAAAAATGCTTTGAAGGTTAACTTTTCTTTTAGTAGCCCTATATCTCGAAATGTCTTCTTATCTCTTCTCAGCATCAGGTAGATTGCTGTGAGACACACAATAGCATAGGAATAAAAAGGTAAAGGAACGAAATGGGGAAATACTACAAGAAATATGATAAATCCAATATTTTCAATGGCTGAAACTGTCATTCTTTCCATCACTGGTAAAATAAAATCCTTTGTTAAATTAAGTTTTGTAACAGCAGTAAAGCTTATAATAAAGTTATAGAAATTATGCTTCTTAAATTATTTTTGTATCGAAAGATACTCCGAAAACTTTTCATTCAAGATCTCACATTCTTGCTGTGGTATTCCCGAATCAATTTCCTAGCTGATTAGCGTGCACCATGACACCATGCTATGTCGAGAAAGAAAATCATATGATACTAAGCTAATAATTAAGCTGAAACTTTACAGCCATAAATTTGGGATTTAATAAAAACAGTGTTACATAATGATCAGGAAACTGGAATTTTTTTATCATAATGCAGATGGATGCAGTAGGTGAAAATACCGGTGAGTTTAATCAATTGTAAAAATTAATTGAATTGAGCTCTATATTGCTGTGGGCTTTGTTTGGTTTTTAGTTTAAATAATCTGCTAAAGGATTGAGGCTGTTCAAAACCCAATTCAAATGCAATTTCAGAAATACTGAGAGCTGTGGAAGATAGCTTATTTTTAGCACGGTAAATCATTTTATTATGAATGATTTGTTGAGTGTTTTGCCCTATAAGATTTCTTAATAGATCACTTAGATAACTTGCTGACATATGCAGCTGGTCAGCGAGATAATTAACGGTAGGAACTCCCCCACTCAGCACCTTATCGCTATTAAAATAATCCTCCAACAATTGATCGATGCGCTCGGCTATACTCGGATAGTTTTGTTTTCGGGTCAGAAACTGCCTGTTATAAAATCGTTGGGCATAATTTAGCAAAAGTTCAATCTGGGAGATGATCACATGATGACTCATCTCGTCTATACGGTTCTCAAGTTCGTCTTCTATATTTCTGAAAAGTGACAGAATGGTTTCTTTTTCTTTGTCCGAAAGGTGCAACGCTTCATTGGTAGCATAAGAGAAAAAGTGGTACTGATGGATCTTTTGTGCTAGCGGATATTGCAGTAAAAAATCAGGATCTATAAGCAGTGTAATCTGTGGGCTAAGCATTTTTTGTTCTTCAGTTTCCTTTTGCTTATCTTCTTTAATAGATGAGAGAACTTGCTGGGGAGCCACAAAAAACAAACCACCCTCTTTAAAATCAAATTTGGTATGACCATACATTAATTTACCTCCAGCATCCGGTTTAAAAGCTATTTTATAATAGTTCAATACATGCCATTTGTTAGGAGCTCGACCTTTAAGTGGTTTGTCTACACCGTTCAACAAAACGATTAATGGATGCTTTGGGGGTGGAAAACCAGATGCCACCATTACGTCAGCCAGCGTATTAAATCTTTTTACAGAATGATTCGATTTTTTTGAAACCATGTTATAAAATTCGAGATTACAAGTTAAGCAATATTCGCTTTTCATTACAAAAAGAAAAGCGAATAAAAGCGTGTCAAAAATATCTTAGATGGATTACCCTTGGGCTGCTTCTGAAATAGTTTTCCAAGTTTCCCATTCCTGGATGCGTTCAGAATAGATTTGTTGGATATGTGGCAGATCGTTTTTACCCAAAAGTAATCTCAACGGCGGATTTTCAGCATCGACAACAGCAAATATAGCTTCGGAAGTGGCTAAAGGATTTCCTCGTTCCAGTTTTTGTAAATTTTCCATCAAACTGCTTTTCAAATCATCATAAGCCGCTAGTTTTTTGCTGGCTATTTTTAGCGATTCAGCACTGCCAAATTCTGTACTATATGCTCCCGGTTCAATCAGCGTTACTTTGATACCAAATCCGGCAACTTCTTTAGATAAACTATCGTAAATGGCTTCAAACGCAAATTTTGAAGAACAATAGTACCCAATAAGAGGATTACTATAAATACCAACGGCGCTGGATGTCCCCAAAATATGGCCATGCCCCTGGGCCCGCAGTATAGGTAATGCTGCCTGAATCACATGGATAGGTCCCATAATATTGGTTTCGTACATGGCTTTTACCTCATCGGTGCTGCTCTCTTCGATGGTTCCTACCAAAGAATATCCGGCATTATTAAACACAATATCCAATCTTCCAAAATATTCGTTGGCCTTGTTAATAGCGTTTTGTACTTGTGACGCATTGGTTACATCTACTTCAAGAATCAAGACCTGATCACCATATTTTTCTTTTAATGTGGCAATACTATTGATATTGCGTGCTGTAGCAACGACTTTATCTCCTCGTTTCAAAGCGGCTTCTGTCCATATTTTTCCAAAACCTCTTGAAGATCCTGTAATGAACCAAACTTTTTCTTTCTGTTTATTTTCCATGTTTTAACTGTAAAAGTATATCTGCAAAGTTGGTTCTAAATAGATATACTTACGTTGCTAAAATGAGGATTATCCTAACCAAAATGAAGAAAAACAAACTATTAAAACCAAATCGTTATAAAAAACAAATATTAGAGATATGGAATTCATAATTTATCCGGAACACAGCGTCAGAAACTGAAATCCCGCTTTTTTAGCCATATTTATTATCGAAGAAGTATGAATACATAAATGATAAAGAGCAGAAACAGTAATCACCCCGATTTTCTAGGATATTGCTTCCACATCTTTTTTATTTCACCAGTTTTAGAATTTGGATTTTCGGACTCCCGAAAATCCAAATGGCTGTGTGGGTACCACAAAGTTGAGAAAAATATTTCATGTTTTTGAAAGGGGATGCATCCCCTAAACTTTGGTAATTGCATCCATTGATGTATCCCGAACGATTTCCACCGCTTTTTTGTTCAAATTCTTCCATATTTGGAGAAAACTGATGTTTGAAGTCATTTATAAACGTAATATAATCAATCAATATCTGCCTTATAATTAGATTAATCATTTTGTATCTTGATACAAAATAGATATGTAAATTAGCTACTGAGTTATATATATTAATACTATGGGAATTTTCTCGATCCGTAAGTTATCATTTATATGTATTTTATCAATAGGCCTGTTATCGCAAGCTTTTGGACAATCCCTTATTTCGGACTCAATAGCGGAACTTCCGCCTCACATGAACGAAGTATTTCCTGAGCCACCTTATGGTACTAACGGATTTAAAAATTGGGTTGTTAAGAATTATAAGATTCCAATGGAAGCCAGGAAAGCAAAAGTAAACGGCAAACTGATCATCACTTTTACGGTTGGGGAAGATGGTAAGCTCAGTAATTTCCAGATAGCCAAAGATATTGGTTATCAAACTGGTGAAACGTTAATATCATTGGTTAGGAAATCAAGTCCGTGGAAACCAGGATATCAAAATGGCAGTGCGGTAAAATGCGGCTATACATTTCCCCTATCATTTAGTAATGGTGAGATAAAATTAGATAATGATACAAAAAGACAAAGATGAAAATCCACATAGTTAGCGATCTGCACAGAGAATTTGGATACAACGATTTCAATCTGAAATTAGCAGATGTACTTGTATTGGCTGGAGATACTGATCTAGGAGTAAAAGGGATCAGCTGGCTAAAATCACTCTCATTGGATATACCGATCATTTATGTGCTGGGCAATCATGAATATTATAAGGGAGCGTATCCGAAAACATTATATAAAATCAAAGATGCAGCAAGTAACTCAAATATCCATGTGTTGGAAAATGAATCTTTGAAGATCGACCACGTTTGTTTCCATGGCTGTACACTCTGGACTGATTTTTCCTTAAAGGGCAATCCCGCCGCATATGGATCGCTATGCCAAAGCCGGATGAATGATTATAAGAAGATCAGATTAGGAGACAATTATGCCAAATTGAGAAGTATCGATACCTTTAGAATCCATCAAACTTCGAGGCAATGGCTGGAGGAAAGTCTTAGCTATAGTGCAGCGGAATGTAATATCGTCTTGACGCACCATGCGTCGAGCATTCAATCCCTGCCGATGAAGTATTTGGACGATCCGATAAGCGCCGCCTAAGTCTCAGATATGGAAGACTT
The DNA here is from genome assembly GCF_901482695.1 of Sphingobacterium thalpophilum. Taxonomy (NCBI): domain Bacteria; kingdom Pseudomonadati; phylum Bacteroidota; class Sphingobacteriia; order Sphingobacteriales; family Sphingobacteriaceae; genus Sphingobacterium; species Sphingobacterium thalpophilum. Next base: position 4,938,693 of record NZ_LR590484.1, on the reverse strand, counting down.
TATAATAAAGCATCAACCCTCCTACTGGATCCATGGCCATATACATACTCCTGTAAATTATAAAATCGGTAACACCGAAATAATATGCAATCCACACGGCTATATCAATGAAACGTATAATGGATTTAAAAATAATCTTGTTATAGAAGTATAAATCACTTTTTTTAAATTGACCACGTCTTGTGCTTTTTCAAACGGATTTTGTAAATTCAATGCATAAGCCATAGTATGAAACAGTTCATAAAAGTATTCTATATTTCTGCCTTTACTATCCTCGCTATTGGGTGCCAAGATTCCTTTCGCACAAAGACAATGGATTTTGGTCTACGCCAAAGGAATGAGCACACGGGCGATAAGCGATTTTATATGCGAAATGTATGCAATGGAGATCTCTGCCGCAGAAATATCGCGTATTACCGTAAGTGGAGAATACACCTGGCCCAAGTAATATGCAGATATGAGTTTAAAAGATAGCTGGTGTCTTATAATTCAGCCAATTTTCCTTATTTTGACAAAAAAAATCATATGCCAAATATCTATATCATCTCGGGATGCAATGGAGCTGGAAAAACAACTGCGAGTTATACTGTATTACCAGAGATTTTAGATTGCCGAGAATTTGTAAATGCTGACAATATAGCCGCAGGTATTTCTCCATTTAACCCACAAAGTGTAGCCGTATCAGCTGGGCGTATTATGTTGGAACGTATAGCGGAATTAATAAAGTCCAAAGTTGATTTCGCATTTGAAACAACACTTTCTACTAGGAGCTATAGAAATTTAGTAATAGATGCTCAAAAAATCGGCTATTCAGTCACAGTACTTTACTTTTGGCTCGACTCACCTTTGCTGGCTATACAACGTGTAAAGAAAAGGGTAGAAAACGGAGGGCACAATATTCCTTCTGATGTAATAGAAAGACGATATCAACGTGGTTTAGAAAACTTGTTTAACATTTATATTCCAATATGTGATCGCTGGTTGGTCTTTGACAACATGGATTTAATACCTGAAATAATTGCTCAGGGTGATAAATTTGGAGAATTCGTTGCAAATAGCGAAATTTGGTCAACACTAAAATCTAAATACCATAATGAACGATAAGGTAAATATTGAAAATATCAATCTTGCTGAACGAATTCGTTTAGGAGTGCAAAAGGCTTTACGAAAATTAGCAGAAGAAAGCGCAGCAAAGGGTGAGAGCTTGGTGGTAAAGGTTGATGGTAAAATACAAGAAGTGCCTGCAAAGGAGCTACTTATGAATTTACCAAAATAGTTTCTTTTCTTTCACTTGCTTCTTCAATTTCTCCCAGTTTGGATGTATGACTCATTGCTGTCTCAAATGAATAACTAATACCATATTCGAGTAAATGATACCGTGTAAAAGAGGTAATAAGCGACGCTTGTAGCTATGTATCCTTCGACTTGTCCACAATCATATTTTCGCGAATAGCAATAGATATCGGATGCCCAGAAGCTTCAGCCTTTTGTAAAAGCAGTTATTGATTGCTCCTGACAAAAAATTAATCCAAGTCCTCTTGAGTAAGCTTCACTGACGAGGCCCATCTACACGTTTTTCAACGACATATCCGTTCTCTACAACCTGAATAGATAAATCTAAGCTCTGTTCTCCTTATTCGCAATTTCGGAAGCCGGTTTTGCTGCTTGATTTAACTTTTTGCGCTCTTCTCTTGATTTTAATAATGATGCCGCAGTGGCGGATTTCGGGAATGTTGAACCAAACGCATGCTGGGCGTTGGTTTTCTTGTTATCTCCATTTGTTTATATGTTCAACTTTGTTGTCAAATTGTGCTGCCAAGGATTTAACTCTTGATTTCAAAAGTAACTTTCTTCCTTCAATTGTCCTTGTAAAAATCAACTCGCAAGCTCCAACAAGTCTTTCCCATTGGCTTTGGAAATATTCAGCTAAATTTCTATTTCGCCCGAGTATTTCAGGAACAGAATGATAGTCTTTTTGCTTAACGAAAAGCATAAATCTATTCTTTCTAATAATCACATACCTTGGATTGTCAATTGGACCAATGATTTCTTGAAGTGCGTTAATAAATGTTGATTTGTCAAATGTAGTTCCACCTTCTAAGTGACAATAAACAGCCCCCCAGTTGTCAATAGAGGTGTCAACTTTTAATTTTGAGTTGTCCGTGCGAATTACTCCTGCCTTAATCAACGAGTTCAAAAGTGCGTCTCCAATTTGTCGAATGTCCTTTGAAATGTCACGGTATTTGAAATACAATCTCAATGTCTTAAAAGTCAGTCTGCCAAAAATAGCCATTCCAATAGCTGCGAAAATTGCGAGGATAACATATAAGTCTTGAGTAGTTTTAATGTTCCTTGCTACTCGTCCAAGTCCTTGTAAACTCTCCAAACCGAAACCAACTAAACCCGAACCTAAAGTCGCTAAAAGATTACGAATTGTCTTGTTCAAATACATTGACTTGACTGCTTTGTATTCTTTGCCTTCAGGAAATGGGATTTTGATTTCTTCAATAAGTGTAACACCTGTTTCAAGTGCCGTTTTCCATCTTTGTTTCAGGCTTTCTCTGTCTCCTGCATAAGAAAACATTTCAATATTCTTTTTCTCGGCTTCTTCTTTATGATGAATATTTTCTGGTAAATTTAAACGGCCAATCCCATTTTCAATTCCGGGCTCTTCTTTGAATGAAACACCAACGAAACTTTTAAAGCGTCTTTTTAGTAAGTCAAAATCATCACCGCCTGTGGGTGAAGTCGGGTCAATACAGACTAAATGCCAAATATTTCCTGTCTTGCCACCATTTCCGTTTTGTGTTCTAATGGCTCTTCCGCGCATTTGATTAGAAAGAACATATGAACCTACAAAACTTGCTAAGATTAAAGAGTTGATTGCAGGAGCATCCCAACCTTCACCAAGCAAAGATTTTGTGCCAATCAAAACTTCAATTTCTCCACGTTGAAAGATTTGAGTTACTATGTGAACAATATCGTGTTTGAGTTGCTCAGTTTGACTTATTAAAATGTAATTGCTGTCAAAAGGAACAGGATTAGAACTAATTTGCGTAATCCCATATTGTGCAGCTTTGGCTTCAAATGCAGGATAGGCACTAACAGGAATGATTATCATTGAACCTGTCAAAACAGCAATTTTCTTGTTCTCTTTGTTTTCTCTTCTTAATTTTTCAAAGATTGGGATTACACCGATTTTATTTAGTTCAAGATTGTTGTCAGGAGAGTTGATATAAAACTCTTTACGGATGAAGTCGGAAAGAATTACTAAACGCAAATTGTTCCCTAAACTGTTGTATTCAAAATCAACAATTTCTTTGATGCCATTTAGTTTGCTGATGCTTGAAGTCAAAAATCCTGTAACTCTCTTGTTATGCGAAAAATTGATTTGCCTTCTTTCAATTGCTCCGTATCTTCTTAGTCGGTTTTCAAGATTTTCTTGATGTCCTTCAAATGTCTTAAAGTGTTCTTTTCCTTTATACAGATAAAAGTCCAAAAGCGTTTCAATCCATTCGTAATCGAGTTTGGGAATTTCAAATTTCCTATCTCCGATTACCTCAAGATGTCTTTCGGGAATTTCTTTATCGTTGGCTTTTAGAAAAATTAAACAAGCTGAATAGTAGGAAATGTTGTTGTAAATCCAATCTAACTGCTCTGTCGGGTTTTGCCAAACTGGATGTTGTTCGATTGCCTGAACGATTGTTTCATCACTTTTAATTTCCTGAAAAAGCTTTTCAATGTTTTGTCTGAAATCAACAATGCTTTGATTTTCTTTCTCTGTGGGGAGTGTGAAATAAGCGTAATCTTGGTGGGGGCATAAATCACCTTCAATTACCAATTCAGGGACGGAAATTTCTGTATCAACAGGTCCGTTTAAGTCAATGTATCGCTGCCATTCTGTGGCTGTGACGTCATAAGGCGGTGTGGCTGTCAAGCCAACAATAATTGGGTCTAATTTTTCTTTAACTTTTGTCAGCGTTTGCCACCATTCATTTTTTAAATGGTGTGCTTCGTCCACCACAATGGTCTTGACATTTTGTGCCTTTAGTCCGCTTACAATGTTGTCAAGATTGGGATTTGTTGCTCTGCCACTTCCATTTGCTTCTTCTGTTTCTTCTTCGTCGCTTTCAAGTTCTTCTTCGTTAATCCTGCAATTATTACAAGCTGCGTGAAGGCCTTGATAAGTTACAACTGTCATAAATTTTGGATTGCGAATGTCTCTCGAAATCCACTCGGGTGCCAAGTTGGTTAGAAGGAATAGTTCACAAAAGCGTTGTATCCATTGGTTACGTATTGCAATTGTCGGGGCAAGAATTAAAGTCGGTTTGTTTAGTCGAAATGCAACTTCAAGTCCTAAAACTGTCTTACCCGAACCTGGGGGAGCAATTACGTGCAAATGACCGTCAGTTAAGTGGTCTTGTAAGTCGTCAAGCACTCGCTGTTGGTATTTTCTCCAACCGTATTTGAATTTTATGTCTTTAGGATATTCTGTCAATGTATAATATGTTGATTAAACTTATGCCTAACAGTTCCCAGCTATACGCAGGTAGCGATGTAAGTACTAGCCTTCCTATGAGGAACTGGACTTCAAATTTACTACTTTCCTGACTGACCTACGAAGCGCGAAAACCCTGCTTGCGTATAGGTGATGTTCTTGCTTCACTGTTCTTTTTCGTCCGGTAGTTTGTCGGTATTTTTGGTTGTGCTCCTGTAAGTATCCCCATTTTTCCGACAACTAGATTGGACTTTTCTAAGTTACGTTACTAATTGATTTATTTGTTGTCGGTTCGTAATATTTTTTGACAATTCTGTCGGAGTGATGACCTTCCCCCGCAAAACAGGACATTTTAAAGTAGAGAATTCGGACTTGAAGTACTCATTTAAAAGGGAGGAAAACCATTAAAAGTCTTAAAAAGGGAATTTATCCTTGCCATTGGGTGCAAAGATCCATCTCGCACCAAGACAATGGATTTTGGTCTATTTACGCTTGAAGCTCCTTATAGATGGGAGGAGGTCAAACAAAACGGAATCGACAGTTATGTCGGCGCAATTGCTGTAGACAACGCGGATACGCTTTACTTTGATCTGGGTATGTATTCAAATACGCTGACAGAGCCAAATATTCAGGTTATCACACGACAGATGATGGAAGAAAATAACTTGGACTCCTCCGATTTCATTGTGGTGAAAGATATCATGTCAATGAATATTGATGCCGACCTGTACAGAAAACAAAATGTATCCTGGGATACCATTGATAACAGACGTGCCAAAATCGTATTCCCAAGAATATCCGGAAAAGGTACGACTGGAATATACATCGGCAGCCTCTGGGGAGACTCTTCGAGAGTCCGATTTAATCTCCACGGTTCAAACCTGAAAACACAAACAGAAAAGGACCTTCTTAAAGCAATAAAGACATTGAGATTCTACAAACGTAATATAGATAATGAAGAGAATTAATGCTCCCCTATTTGTTCATCTCAGTTTTATGGCTTTGACATTTTATGTTCTGCTAACAGATAGTTTCTGCTACCACGTAGAGTTCAAAAGATAATCTTGTGCTTAGTAAGCCAAATAGCCATAATAAGGAAAGCCTATTCATTAATTTTATTGACAACGTATTTTATAAACCAATTTGGAAGCTTGTTTTCCGGCAATAAAATGGTGATCCCGCCGTGCAATACTTCCGCTATCAAAACCATCGTTTCTCCGGAGTTATCAAATAAGTAAGCTTTTTCGCAAGCTTTAATTGCAGGCAATAAATTGGTCAGTGTACGATAGTATCTATGGACAATTTTATCCTGTGGCACGCCATGGCCGCCTTTCTCTTTTCTAATTTCAACCCGGGAAATATTAATCAATGGATCATCTAAGCAAACAAAATAAAGATAGGTTCTAAATTTTCTTTCACTTGCTTCTTCAATTTCTCCCAGTTTGGATGGATGACTCATTACTGTCTCAAATGAATAACTAATATCATTTTCGAGTAAATGATACCGTATAAAAGAGGTAATAAGCGACGCTTGGTAACTATGTGTATCCTTTGACTTGTCCACGATCATATTTTCGCGAATAGCAATAGATATCGAATGCCCAGAAGCTTCAGCCTTTTCTAAAAGAGTTATTGATTGATCCCGGCCAAAAAATTGCTCCAAGTCCTCCTGAGTAAGCTTCAATCCAAAGCGACTAAGATTTATAAAGCCTGCTTTACTGATCTCCTGTTCAATCTCATCTGAATTAACAAAATAGCCAGTATTAAACTGGCTACTGATTTGTTTATATAAAGTTGATTTACCCGAACCGTTTGGACCGGCAAACACTCTTAACCTTTTGGCTCTAGGCATAAAACAATACCTTTTTTTAATTTCACTTTACTCTTAATCCGATCTATCTTTTTTATAATCTGACGAGTCCCATCTACACGTTTTTCAACGACATATCCGTTCTCTACAACCTGAATAGATAAATCTAAAGCTCTGTTCTCCTTATTTGCAATTTCGGAAGCCTGTTTTGCTGCTTGATTTAACTTTTTGCGCTCTTCTCTTGATTTTAATAATGATGCCATAATAACCTCCCTGATCTAAATATACAAAATATTTACCAACTTGTTTTGAATAAGATATATTTAGAGCCAAATCTCGTAAAACAAAATTATAAAATTTTTGCCAAATGCATTTGTCGGATTAAAAACATAAAATCTCAGTGATTCCTGGTATTCCTTTGCTATATTTTCTATGGAATCTCCATTTGAATATTCAGCTAAGAATATGCTATGTTATGTGCTTACATTTCCCTTATTCAAAATCCGGCCAATCATCGGTACGGAATGGTGATACCGGCAGGCCTCTGCTATTGAAAAGATTGGGTGTAGCGCTGTTGGTAAAACCAAAACGCACTGCCTTCGGTACCTTTACCTGATCGGCGAATACCAGTAACTGAGCCCCCCTCAGCTGATGTCTGGCAGGGTAAAACTTACGGTCCTCGCCCGCGATGTACAGATTATCAAGTAACAGGCAATTATAAATCCTACGTTCTTTTTCATCTTTTTTTGTTTATGCGCCAGCGAGACGCAGTTTGTCGCTTTTAAACCCTACCCTCCTGCCGAGTTTATTGTTTGCTTTCATTTCGTGCAGGGAAAGGCTATAGCTCTTATTTTATTGTATCGTATCGTTTTTAACTTTTACCAGCAGCAGGGACAGCGCAGCCAGCAGCAGCCCGATTGCCACAACCTGATAGGTAATCGCCAGGCTCACGTCGGCATCTTTCAGGGCGCCCCCGACGTAAACCATCAGTCCGCCGACAATGGTGCTCAAAAAATTTAAGAAGCCATAGGCCGTGGCGCTGTAGCGGCTGTCGGCCACCTGCCGTAAGAGCGGCATCAGATTGGCATCATTGAATCCGCGTGCCAGTCCGAAGACAAGCATCGCGAGAATTGCCCAGGTAAAAACATGGGTCCAGGCCATAAAGAACAAAAAGGGGGCGCCCAGCGCAAAGCCCAGGACGATCACATACAGCCGGGCGCGCTTATTCCGGCGTTGCCAGCGGTCCGCCAATAAACCGCCCATAACGACACCGGCAAAAGAGCCGATCTGCATATATCCGGTGGCCGAAATGCCCGCCTGGCCGAGATCAAGGCTGAACTGTTCCTTCAGAAATGTGGGAAGCCAACCGTTGATCAGCCAGTTTGCCATGCCCAGAACGGCAAAATAGATCATAATGACATAAAAGGAAGGCAGGCGAAATAGGCTTTGCAAAATGGCTTTGAGCTGCACCGTCTCTCGCTGCTCTGGTGCCGGTTCGTTCGGTGCAGCAGGAACAACCCGGTCGCGTAAGGTATAGGCCAGTAGCAGTGCGTACACAACACCGAAAAGACCAAAGACATGAAATCCCTGGCGCCAGCCCCAATATTCGGCGATATATCCCCCCAGACCGCCCATGGCCATTCCCGTATAGAGTCCGCACATATGTAGCCCCGTGGCCAGGGAACGCGTACGGCCACTATGGTAATCACTGATCAATGCCAGGGCAGCAGGAATATAACAGGCCTCGCTGACGCCCATCAACACCCGTGTCAGCAATAATTCGGGAAATGAGCGCGCATAGCCCGTCCAAAGCGTAACCGCAGACCAGACGAATACCGAGAAAAGAATTACTTTCCTGCGGGAGTACCGATCGGCCATATAGCCCCCAAAGGGACTCACAATGCCATAACACCATAAAAAGACGGCCGTCAGCAAGCCGAACTGCGCATCGTTTAACTGAAATTCGCTGAGAATCGGATCCCGCATCGAAGTCATCAACAGGCGGTCAAAATAATTTAGAAAGGCGACCACCCACAGGAAGATGACGATTAGCCAGGCATAACGTTTTGATGTCGTGTTTATCATTATTTTAGGTTTATACAAGTTCTTTTAACTGCGATCGTTTAGGGTATCAAGGTTTAAAATGGATCGTTAATATACGGTTGGTCCGCACACCGGGCCGCACCTCACCCATGGGGATAAGGATCTGATCATCCTGCTGCAGCAGCCCCGTCGTCACCGGAGGCAGCAGCTCTGTTGCCGGACTCTCCCCTCGCCCCTTGTTTTTGCGGACAGGAATCTGACCGGCATCGGTCCATTTGCGCTGCCGGATATCGTATGCCAGGATCCGGTCTGAAAAGCCGGGATGCCCCACTGGGCTTGCCGCAGCCAATGTGCCGTCATCACCGCCGAAAATCAGGAGCTGTCCCGCCCCGGCGTCAAGGGCGGCGGGACTGGGGGCCGCTGCGACAGCATGGACAAGCTCGGGCAACTGCTGCCACATTCCATCCGCTGTCAGCAGATAGGCGTCTTTCAGATACTTCCGCTTACCATTGATCAGTGTTACACCTGAAAGTATCAGCAACTCCCCGTCGGCGTTACCCGCGACAGCAAGCATGCGTCCCGGACCAGGGATGGCGCTCAATACCGTCCAGCCTTTTTCGGGATGATCGAGATCCAGCCGCCAGCAATTATTGTTTGCCGTCAGGGCATCAGGGCTATTGATGCCACCGAGGACATACCAATAGTTTTTGATCCGGACCGAGGCACAGTTGGCGATCGGAGCAGGAAGATCTGGCAAGCGTGTGAACCTGCCGCTATCCACCGAAAGCTCAAGGCGGTAGGTGGTCTGGAGATGGCCCGACTGATCACTCCCACCCGCCAGATAGATACAGTCCTGATACGAAGCATAGGCTCCGTAACCCATTGGACGGGGCAGCTGAAAGGAGGCTTCCTGCGAAGACCCGTCGCTATTCAGGATAAAGATCCGGTCGGTCCAGACCTTTTTCCCACCTTCCCAAGGTGGAATCCCCGAAGGAAAATTGGCTCCGCCCAAAGCGTACATATGTCCTTGTGCATGACCAACATAAGCCCCGGCATACCCCCTCTGATCAGGGACCTGAGCAGCTGTATCCCAAACCATCCGATTGCTCAGAGCCTGTGCTATTCCATCACGATATCCCATAAACAAAAAATAAAATAAGAGAAGTTTACTGATATAATGCCACATGCTCCAAGAATTTAGAATGTTCCAATTCGGCAAGCAGCTGCTGCTCATTGTCTTCATCCAACAGCGTCAATGGAAGCCGGGGCTGCCCCAGATCTAATCCGATCTTTTTCATAATAGCCCGCTGCACTGGGATCGGCCCATATTTTACCAGCAGTTGCACCATCTGCACGGCTTCAAAATGCAGGTTACGTGCCGCTTCATGGGCACCAGCGTCAAACCGGCGGATTACCTCCAGATAAAGGGGCGCAGCGTAATTGTAGGTACTGCCAATGGCACCGGTCGCTCCCACTGCCAGTGCTGGCAAGAGCAGTTCATCGTAACCAAACAGGATATCGTACTTGCCCTCTTTATATTGTAGGCAGGCCTGGTATTCATGTAAGGTGGCCGCTGTATATTTGATCCCCTGGAAGGTTGGGATTTTCTGCTCTGCCAAGGCCAGGAAGTGGAGCATATCGATCTGCAGGCCTGTGACAGCAGGGATATGATAGTAGTAGAAAGGTGTATTGGGGGCCGCGGCCGCAATGGCGGCCATGGCATCGACCAGATTTTCCACGGATGAGGGCTTGAAATAGAAAGCCGAGACCGCTGAAATATAATCAGCACCGATGCTTTCGGCATGTGCTGCCAGGTGTTTGGCTTCGGCAATGGAGCTATGCCCCACATGGACAAAAGAAAGGACCCGCCCGTCAATGGCCTTGATATAACGTTCGGCAACTGCCATGCGCTCGGCCGTGGAGAGACTCGGTCCCTCCCCGTTGGTTCCGCAGATAAATATCCCCCGCAGCCCCTGTCGGACAAGGTGCTCCGTCATGGCTGGAATACCGTCCAGGTCGATATTTCCGGCTTGGTCATAATTGGCAAATGCCGCGGCGATCAAGCCTTTTATTTTATGCTTTTTATTCATTTTATCTAGCAATATTTGAGATTATAACAATTCTTTTAGTGGTATCTGCTGGAATATTAGATCCGCCTGGCTACCTTCATACAGCACGCCGAGTGTCTGCTGATCCACGGAAGTAATGCAGGAGTATCCCCGCCCCTTGCCTTCGTCGAGCAGAACTTTGGGCTGCCAGGAATCACCGTTGTCCTTGCTGACCTTGAGGGTGATATTGGCGCGGACAAATTTGGAATCGGGATTACAGAAGACCAAGACAGAGCTGCTGTTCCCTTCTGTTTGATAGACATGTTTGTGGATGCTGGCCATACAGGTCGGTTCGATCAGCGCCTTGTGTGAAGTGGGATGCTCGGTCCATGTTTCGCCCAGATCATTGGTCAGGGCGATGGCACGGCCATTGTCATCGCCCTTGTGGGTGGCATTGTAGTTTGACCGCATATTTAGCATAATGTCCCCATTGTCCAATTGTACGGCCATGCATTCCGTTGTGGATTCCGCGAGTGCTGGATTGGAAGTTTTCCAGGTTTGGCCACCATCCTTGCTGTAGGTGATATTGGAAAATGCCTTGCCTGTCTCATCACGTCCCTGGCTTGGCAGCAGCAGTGTGCCGTCCTGCAGGCTGATGCCATGTCCGGGGGCTGGAGCCCAGAGCCACCATTCCGCCCGTTTCAGATGGGTGAGATTGACCGGTTTGGACCAGCTCAGGCCATTGTCCTCGCTTTTTACCAGTAGAAACTGGGACGTCTGTTTGATCCCAAAACCCGGCTGCGATCCCTTATTTTTCCATTGATGATTATGGATCTCGCGGCCTTCTTTGACCCCGGGGTACCAAGTGCCTGTTTCGTCCAGCACACCGTGCATCCACAGTCCTGCAACATAGATCGTCCCGGTTCGCTCGTTGAGCAGGATATTGGGATCAGAGACTCCGTTGAATTTTTGCGGCAGCCCGCCGAATGTGCCCATATCGATCGCAATCTCCATGGGCAGCCAGCTACGGCCACCATCCAGGCTGCGTGATACGCCGATATCGATGTCACCCTGCAGGTCCCTGCCCAGCTCTCTGCGGGCATCGTATACCGCGACCAGACTGCCGTCTCTGGCCGTAATTACCCCCGGAATACGGCTGGTATGGACTCCCTCAGCACCTTGCCGGCGTACGGCAACAGCCGGTCTGTAGCGCGCAAACTTGCCCGAAAGCTGGGATTGGGACGGTAGCCCCGCTAGGGAGGCCTTCGTTATGGCTACCTCAAAAGTCTGATCCAGCTTTTTGAATGGATGAACCTTGGCGGTTACCCACAGGTAGTTGACACCTTTTTCCAGTTTCAGCGACACCTTTATTTTTCCGGTTCTCCCCTTCCATTTTTGTGCAGCTACGCGCTGATGTGCGGCGCTCGGCGTATGCGTCAGCAGGGTACTGTCTGTACCGGCAAACCAGCAGCTTAGGCTATCCAGCTGTTCCGCTGCCAGTGCGTCGGTCTTTACGGTAAGTTCCGCTTCAACCTGCTGCTGCTTGTCGGCTGTAAATTCCAGCCGTTTGAGAATATTGATCGGCTGATCCGCTAATACCGGTAAGGTATAGTGGCGCTCGGCAATCCGAACCTGTGCAACTGCCGCCGTAGCGGCCAGCAGCAGGAAGAGGGTGAACAGACTGTCTTTTATTTTTGTGGTTATTTGCATATTTTAGGTACTTATGTACTACATAAAAATTTAAAAAAATAGAAAGAAGGGGCTAACGCTCCTTCAGAAATTCAAGATGCGGACGCAGATGTTCGCGCATGGCATCTGAAAAAGAATCGCGGTTACCGTTTTTAAGGATCTGCAGCAGATCGCTATGCGTGACTTCCGACTTAATGCTATGGTGGCTTTTGCTCAGCACAAAGCCAAAGATCGGCATCAACATGGTCTGGAACCGTTTGAGGGTGGTATTGCCCGTGATTTCATAAAGTTTGCCATGAAAAGCAATTTCCTGGCTGATTCTAAACTCCTCGGCATTGGCATTTTTATCTTTCTTGACAATCTGCTCCAGTTCGGCGATATCCTGATCTGTCTTGCGCAGGTAAAGCAGTTCAGCCATGCCCAGTTCGAGGACCAGACGCAGTTCGAAGATATCCTTCATGGTATCGTCGTCCATCAACTGCGGATTCAGTACGCGTTCAAACGAACCGAGGATATCCGGTGTGGACAGCACCATACCGCGCTTCTTTTTGGTTTCGATCAGGCCCAGCATGCGCAAGCGGCTCAGGGCTTCACGTAGCACGTTGCGGCTGACGTCGAGTGCCTCGGCAAGCTCCAGTTCTGTCGGCAGCGTGTCGCCCGTTTTTAATTTCTTGTTGGAAAGATATTCTCTTATGCGTATTTCAACTATGTCAGCGCGGGTACTCGTCGCTATTGGAGTGAGGTCGTTTATCATATACTAAGCAAATAAATCATTTATTATGTTCTACAAATTAACAAAAAAAGAATAGCAATCCAAGTGCATTAATTGTAACCCTCGGTCTGTTTGATATTGGGATTGGTGTTGATCGAGCTGTCATGTACAGGCCATAAAAGGATATTCTTTTTGGACTGCTGATTTTTCAGGCTCTCCACCTCGTTGAATACGACACCCAGCCGGATCAGGTCCCACCAAAGTTTGCCTTCGGCTACAAATTCCTTTTTCCGTTCGCTGAGTATGGCAGTATTGATCGCATCGGCCGGCAGTCCGGCTGCATAAAAATTGTCCATTCCATAGGCCCGTTTTGCAATCTTGTTGAGCTGCTGCACGGCGAGCTGCTCATTCCCCAGCGCGTTTTCGATTTCGGCGCTGAACAACAGGGCATCCGCATAGCGGTAGACAACCAGGTCCGACTCAAAGATCCGTGTGCCATTGACCCATTTGCCTGCATATTTATTGATCCATTGGAAGGTCAGATTTTTATCTTTGTCGAAGGCCGTATCAAAACTAACTTTTGCCCTCGTGTCGGCGGCATTTTCCGTCAAAAATGTTTTGTAATTATTCGTCAGAAAGATCCACTGCTGATGCGAGCCGACCTTAATGGGGTTTTCAACCAGGCCCGGTGAAATATATTGGATCGGAACCAGAAAGTCCGAAGGATATCCGCCCGTAAATTCATCCTGTGTCATACGCCAGCAAAAGATCAGTTCGGGATTTAATTCCGTGGTAAAGACATCTGCAAATTTCTGCATCAGGGCATGCTTGCCTGTCAACACTTTATCAACCGACTGTTTCGCCAGGTTCAGAGCGGCTGTGCCCCCATTCTGCTGTTTTGCCATCCACAGGTAATAATCCGTTTTGAGCAAACGGATGGCGTCCAGATTGCCATACTGCGCTCTGGTTGCTGTCGCCGGCATCAGTTCCTCTGCCCGGTCCAGATCCTGTTTGACCAGCTGGAATACAGCCTGAACAGGCTGGCGTGAGGGATATAGGTCCTCCTGATTGGGCGACTCAAAGCCTGCGGTCAGCACCGGAGCATCGCCCCAGATCCGGCCGATCCAGTAATAGCAGAATGCGCGGATAAAATATGCCTGTGCCAGGTATTCATTCTTCTTTTCGGGTGTAGCAAAACTGATTTCTGGCACATGCTTGAGGATCAGGTTGCAGTCGTTGATCGTGGTATATAAATTATTCCAGTTGGCATGAGTATGGGTGCTGTTGAGCTGATTTAAGAAAGCTGTACTGTAGTTTGCGTTGGTTTCGAGACCGGGCCCCCAATAAGCGGTGCGATATTCGCCCCAGAAAATATAAGCTGTCGCGAAGGTATTACGCATGCGCACGTAGGCTCCTGTTACGGCGGCTTGGGCATCGCTTTCGTCCTGCCACATCGAATTGGCATTGATGGCGGCTTTTAGGTCTACATCCAGTCTGTCCGAACAGGCCACAGCTGATAGCAGGCCGAAGGATATCATCGCTCCGTATAATAATCTTTTTGTCTTCATTTTCATTTCGTTTATAAGGTTAACTTAGCGCCGATCGCGATTTTACGGATGGCCGGATAGTTATAATAGTCGTTGCTATAGGTCGTGGATGCGCCCACTTCGGGCGATATTCCTGTTCCCCGCAGGGCAGAAAAATAAAAGAGGTTCTGTCCCGAGACAGACAGCTGCATGGAGCGGATCCCGATGCGTTTGCTCCAGGTATCCGGCAGCTGGTATAGAAAGGACACTTCGCGCAGGCAGAGGTAGTCGCCTTTGTAGTTGAACACGTCAGAGGTCCGCGAGAAATTGCTGTTACCGGTATCGGGATCATTGGCCGTAAACCGAGCATACTTCGACTGATCTCCAGCATTTTTCCAGGTCTGGTTGACCTCCTCCACCAAGGTATAGTTGTTAGCAAAGGTATTCATGAAATAGCGCATGTAGGCAGTATGGTTGATCGAATGTCCCAGTGCCCAGTCGACAAAGATATTGAGTCCGAAAGAGCCATAACTAAAGTTATTGGCCAGTCCACCCGTGGTATGTGGCACGGTAACACCGAGTTCAAACTGGTCCTTGCTGCTGATGACGCCATCGCCGTCGCGGTCCTGCCATTCGTAGTCCCCGGCAAGTTTGCGCCCTTTGACGTTCTTTTTGTCCGTCGGACTCCAGCCACGGGCCGACTCATCGTAACGGGCCACGGCAGCCTCCTCGGGCGTCTGCAGGATATGGTCCACCTTGTAGCCGAAATAACGGTACAACGATTCGCCCTCTGCGGTGCCACCAAAAGCTGTACCATCGGCCAGCTGAATCCCACCGATCCGATTTTTGTCGCGGCCATTGTCAGGCAGTTCCAGTACCTTGTTTTTTACAAAACTCAAGGTCAGCTTGCTGTCCCATCGGAATTTGTCCGACCGAATATTGTCGCTAGCGATTTCAAAGTCAAATCCCCGGAACCGCACTTTACCCACATTGGTCTGTACCGTGGAAAAGCCCGAGGTATTGGGTAGCTGCACGCTGAAAAGCAGATTTTTGGTGGTCTTATTGAAGTAATCCGCCTGGATATTAATCCGGTTGCTGAACAAGGCAAGATCAAAACCAAGGTCAAACTGCGTTGAGGTCTCCCAGGTCAGGTCGCGGTTGGGCATCGTGGAAGCATAAATGCCAGCTGCGCCATCGTAACGGATATCGGTGGTAAATTTGCCTAGCGCATCGTATAGTCCAATGGAGTTGTTTCCTGTCTGTCCATAACTGGTACGGAATTTTAGGTAGTTGACCGTTTGCTGATCGCGCATAAAAGGCTCCTGGCTGACCACCCAACCCGCTGAAACACCCGGGAAAAATCCCCAGCGGTTTTCCTTGGCAAAGAGCGAAGAACCGTCATAACGGAAGGTACCCATCAGCAGGTACTTTTGTTTGAAGGCATAATTGGCACGGCCGAAATAACCGATCAGGACCTGTTGCCAAACGTCTTCATCGGCACCCGTTTTGTTCGGTCCGGCGGAAAGCGTGGGCACCTTGTCGGAGCTGGCGCCGTTGACGGTGGCACTAAAGGAGTTAAAATCCGTCTGCTGATACGAATAACCGCCCAGCAGTGATAAGGTATGCTCCTGGTTCCAGTTGGCATCATATTTTAAGAGGGCATCCACTTTGCTGCGATCCAGCTGGGACTGACTCGCCTTGGTGCTGCGCAATCCCGAAAATTCATGTGCCTTTTCAAAATAGTGATAGTTGGAGAGATGGGAATAGTTGGATATCTGTATCTGCGCTTTAAGCCCATCAATAATTTCATAGTCAAGACCGCCGATCAACGATAAACGTCGGTCTTTGGTACCATAATCGCGCGTATAGTCCCACCATAGCGGACTTGGCGAGGTGGCATTGTAACCCGGTGTCGGCCGGCCGTTGTCAAAGTACATCTTCTGTGTTGGCGGAGTCGCCAGTCCCCGGGCGATGACGTTTGTCTGATTTTCAAACTCCTGGGAATTGGTGAGGGAATAGTCAAAGGCTGTGTTGACCGACAGCTTCCTGGAGAGGGTTACATCGCCCTTGCCTCTTGCGGAGAATCGGTTGTATCCTGTACCCAGGGCTACACCGCCGTCATCCGTGTAACCTGCACTCGCTGCATAACGGACAAGCTGGCTGCCACCATTGACACCCACGTAGTAATTTTGCCAGCCCACATTCCGAAAGAGGAGGTCCTGGTAATTATTGTCCTGAAAGATCAGCGTTTTGCTCGGGTCCAAAGGGTCCGGCATGCTCTGATAGCCCGTAGGAACAGCCTCACCGGCCTGGAGGTAACGGGTGGAATAAATGGAGTTGGCATCGTTGCCCGAACTGGCCGAATAGCCCGAACTCGTATTGTAATTGGGATTGGGGCTCAAGGCCACCGCAGGCCGCACGATCTGGATATAATCCCGGGCACTCATCATATTCATCTTTGATTCCGGCTGCTGGAAAGCATAGGTGGCGTCGAAGGTAATGGTCGCCTGTTCAGCTGTTTTTCCTTTTTTTGTGGTAATCAGCACCACGCCATTTGATGCCCGGGAGCCGTAGATCGCTGTTGATGCCGCATCTTTGAGCACCTCAATGGATTCCACATCATTGGGATTGACACCCGAGAAAGCACGTTCAACGCCGTCTACTAGAACCAGGGGATCGTTGGTTTTATTGATCGAAGAGCCACCACGGATGCGAAAGACGGGATCAGCCCCGGGACTGTTGTTTGACTGATACACACGGGCGCCGGCCACTTTTCCTTTCAGACCCTCGCCCACCGTGCTGACCGGTACATTTTCCAGTGCCTTGCCCTCCACTTTACTGATGGCAGTGGTCAGCGTGCGGCGTGACTGTGTACCGTAGCCAACCACCACGACCTCATCCAGGCTCCGGTTTGTGGCGGTGAGTTCGACAGTCAGCGGGCCGTCGGCCGACACCTGTCGGTCCAAAGGCTGATAACCGACCGAGCGAAACTGCAGAGTGTCCGGCAGCCGCTGCAGGTCAAGCTGGAATTTTCCATTGGCATCGGTCTGCGTCCGGTTGCCCGAATGCCGACCCGAAACAGTAATGGATTGTAAAGGTTTCCCCTGTTGATCCCGAACCGTACCTTCGACACGCTGCTGCGCGTACAAGGATGATACGAGGAAAATTTGGGTACCTACAAATAAGCTCGCTTTTTTGCTTGTCCAAATCATAATTTATGGTTTTTAAGTGTAAAAAACAAAATGGAAATGAGCGTTGCCTGCAGACGCTCCTCCAAACGATGACCTATCCTAATTATTACAGCCCAGCACGATATTCCATTATTTTTAAGGCTTAGGATCAGCCATATTATCACTCTATTGGTATTCTGTTTATGTAGAATAGTTGTTATGTACTACATAAAATTAGATAATAAAAATTGATAAAGCAAAAAAAAATATTATTTCATTCATAATGCGTTTGATTTCAGCAATCTTTCTTCCTTTTCTTAAGGCAATGTGGAAAAATAAAGGCCGCTTGGATATCGTCCAAGCGGCCACAAAACCCTAAATAATAATTTGTTCTATTTTCCTTTAGACATCTCTGCCTCGATCTGTTTTACAAACTCTACAGTGACATTCGCCAGTTCGGCAATATCCGAAATCGAAAATTTATTCAACGGCAAAAGTTTTTTGATTATCTCAGCTTTTCCTTCTACTTTTCCTTCTGCTTTTCCTTCTGCCATTGCTTTTTCGCGCGCCCGTTTCAAGAGCTCTTCCTGACTACTCCGGATACTCTCCGCATCCCATTTATTCCTTAAACTTATGTTGTACATTTCTCGTTCCTCCGGTTTTAGTTTGCCATACTCTGCTAACTGAAATAACTTTTCAAATATCGGTTTCCGCAAATATTTTGAAAGTCCCTTTAGCGAGGACATATTTTTGAGTATATAAAGCCAACGATCTAAATCATTATCTAACTCTGCCTCAGCTTTAACAAAGTTAACCAATTCAATATAAATAAAGCCTAGATCATCATAAAATATTTTACCGTGATCCCGGTAACATAGACAAATATCGTGCAAAAAATAGTTTTCCTCAACCGCATCAGGCATCCGAAATCCATCCATTAACACAATGATATAGACTTCACTAATTGCATAATTCCAAGCCCTGCGGTTGCCTTTGGGGGCCTGGTCCGCAATCAACTTACTACTGTAGTAAAGCATGCGCTTTTTCAAATTAACCTGTGCCGTGCGCTGGACTTCAATAATAAAACGTTCGCCATTGTCTGCCGTGCAGGTCAGATCAAAAATAACGGTACCGACATCCTCGGTATCGCCAACATGCTCGTTTTTGTTATAATATAAATCAGCAATGATTTTACGCCCCCTGAAGAGTTCGTTTAAAAAAGCGATGAGAAGATCTTTATTCGTATCTAATCCGAAAATTTTCTTAAACCCGTAATCTGTCGTGATATCGATATATTTCGACTGCTTTAACTCGATCATAATACATTGTTTTTAAATTGGTTAATACTACAAAGATAAGTGAATAAAATTTAAATTACTAATATAATTAGCAATTTATCTCGGTAACGAAGGAAAGACTGCCTCCTTTGTTGAAGGGACGGGATGATTTTCTGATCTCCATAAAATTCATATATTGAACCTGAAATAAAGACGATCCACTATCCATCGGATAATGTGAGCTTGCGTGAGTTCTTAGTGAATGAGTTATGAAAAAGGTATTAACTATAGTAGGTGGAAGCATAGGCTTATTATTTTCAATTTTGGACTCAGTAGTAAGTTACTCGGATACTGCTCCTATAGATGAATATGGAATTAGCATTATTTCCTGGCAATTCTTTATCAAAAAGATGGTAGTATATATTCTGATAGGAGGCGGATTGGGATGGTTGATAGGTTTTATTGTTGATAAATTAAAAAGAAGTAAAAATTGACCCAAATATCTGGGTGTTAAGGGAAAATCAAAAACTACTTATATCTTTCATATAAAGACGGATGCCCTTATAGTTGAGCCTTTCAGCAAAGTAATCTGGACTTTCTAACAAACCTTCGAAGACGGTAGCGAAGTAATTTTGTGTTAATGATAACGATGCTCTTGAGCGGAGTTTTAAAAGACAGCAAAATGAAAATAATCAACCAGCATTATGTCGATGGCCAATTTCGGCCTTCGACAGGTACCGACAAGATGGATATAATTAATCCTTCGGATGAAAGCCTCATCGGTCAAGTCGTATTGGGCAATGAGCAGGATATGGAGGCTGCAATAGTTGCTGCATCAGCAGCTTTACCTTCTTTTTCTCAAACAAGCAGAAAACAGCGCATGGGCTACCTACAGCGATTACACGATGCGCTGATGGAGCGTCTCGACGACCTGCAGGAAGTAACCACAACAGAGTACGGTGCAACAGTACAACGGTCGCGCTGGTCAAACCAGTATGCTGCAGAGACCTTCCTCTACTTTAAGGAAATCCTTAAGGATTTTTCTTTCGAACGCCGCATAGGCCAGTCGGCAATGGCTATGGTGCCGGTCGGCGTAACTGGTATCATGACGGCCTGGAATGCCAATTCAGGTTCCATATGCGTGAAGCTGGCGGCAGCGATTGCAGCTGGCTGTACCGTCGTGATCAAGCCGAGTGAAATGAGTGCGATGCAATCTCAGGTTCTGGTCGAGTGCTTCGACAGGGCAGGCCTTCCAGGCGGCGTAATCAATATGGTCCATGGACGCGGAGATATTTTGGGTACGGTGTTGTCTACCCACCCTGCCGTGGCCAAGATTCTGTTCACAGGTTCTACAATGGTCGGAAAGATCATCGCCCGTAATGCAGTGGACACGATGAAGCGCGTCACACTGGAACTCAGCGGAAAATCACCCAACATCATTCTCAATGATGCTGATCTCAATACTGCAATACCAATGGCGATAAATGCAGCCTTTATGAATAGTGGTCAGGCCTGTATTGCTGGTACACGACTGCTGGTACCGGAAGCAGATTTGCCAGAGGTTAAAGATATCTTGCTTAAAACGATGGCTACACAAAAAGTAGGTGATCCAAGAGATGAGCATACGGTCATCGGGCCGATGGCCAGTCAGAAACAATTTGACCGGATACAGCATTACATCAGACGTGGCATCGACGAGGGAGCGGAAGTTTTAGTTGGTGGTCTGGGCAAACCGGATGGATTTCAGAACGGATTTTACGTCAAACCCACTATATTTACAGGTGTAAGTAATGATATGACGATTGCACAGGAAGAAATTTTCGGGCCTGTATTATCCGTTATTACCTACAAAACTGAAGAAGAAGCTATTGCCATTGCCAACGATACCGTATATGGACTGCATGCTTATGTAAGCAGTTCAGACATCGAGCGGGCGCAGCGAGTGGCTGCACAGATCAATGCAGGCAGGGTCGCGATCAATACGATCTCTCACGATGCACTGGCGCCATTCGGCGGATTTAAACAATCGGGTCTGGGAAGAGAAGGAGGCTTATATGGCCTCGAAGAACAATTAGAACCAAAAGTAATCATAAGCTAATCGATATGGAATGCAAAAATGATATTTCTGAAAAAGCAAAAGATGCTGCTACAGGCCCTAGAATAGTGCTGAATTCGTATTCCGGCAATACGATCGAGGGCGAAGCGTTTGTAGCAGATCATATCTTCAGCTATATCCTCCAGGGTAAACAGGATGTCTGGCTTGCTGATCAAAAGCACTCTTATCATGAAGGAGACTTCCGGTTTTTCCGACGCAACCAGCTCACCAAATACGTGAAAAGTACTACAGACGGAAGTTTCAGGTCTATAGCTGTGCATATCGATCAATGCACCTTAAAGGAAATGGAAATGAGCGAGCAGTACGGGTTGAAAGCCGATAGCATAATTAATCCCCATACAGCAATGCTGATCCAGTCGGGCGCATTACTGAAAGGTTTTGTAGATTCTTTGGTTCCTTACCTGCAGCAGCAAATGGATGAACGCATTGTTGCTCTAAAAGCTAGAGAGCTTGTTTTGCTGCTTATTCAGCATAATCCTGCCTTTAAAAATGTGTTGTTTGATTTTAATGAACCGGGTAAGATAGATCTGGAAGCTTTTATGAACAGCCATTACCGCTACAATGTACCTATGGAACGTTTTGCTTTTCTTACGGGCCGCAGCCTCTCGGGGTTTAAGCGCGATTTTGAAAAGCAGTTTCATACTAGTCCGGGCAGATGGCTGTTGCAGAAGCGTCTGGATACAGCCCGTTTCTTGATCGAACAGCAAAAAGAGAAACCATCCGATGTGTACCTGGATCTGGGGTTTGAGGACCTCTCCCATTTTTCCTTTGCCTACAAAAAGGAATTTGGTTATGCGCCAAATAAAAAACATTCATAACAAAAAATCATTTAAAATGGACATACAATTAAAGGGTAAACGTGCCCTGGTAACCGGAGCTAGTTCCGGATTGGGCGAAGCTATTGCCAAAATGCTCGCGACTGAAGGTGCCATGGTAATTATACATGGGCGTAACGTTGAACGTGCCGAAGCTGTAGCTGCGGAGATTGACGCTTCCGGTGGATCAGTAGCAGTAGCTATCGGAGACCTTATGACAGATGAAGGCGCCGATGCCGTAGCTGCAGCAGCACTCTCATGCGGACCGGTGGATATACTGGTCAATAATGCCGGAGTTACTTCGCACAAAGCGTGGGGTGAAGCAAGTACGCAGGACTGGCTTGAGCTGTACAATACCAACGTGGTTTCTTATGTACGTATGATACAACGCATCGTTCCACAGATGAAGGAGCTCGGCTGGGGCAGAGTGATACACATCGGTGGTGGTCTGGCCATACAGCCCATAAAGGAACAGCCACATTATAATGCTACTCTTGCCGCGCGGCATAATATGTCCGCTTCGCTGGCGAGGCAGCTTAAAGATACGGGTATCACCTCTAATATCGTATCACCCGGAGCCATCATCAATCCCATGGTGGAACAATGGCTCGAGCAAGCAGCTCCTAAATTTGGCTGGGGAACGGACATGGACGAGATTTCCTTCCACTTATCCTGGAATTCGTTTTAAAATTACTCTTCTCAGTCGTTCTTCGTGTTGATCACCCCAGTGTCCCAATGCGGAAATCACCGGAATCAAACTCTTCCCAAAATCTGTGAGCGAATATTCTACTTTTGGTGGTACGACAGGATATATTTTCTTGATGACAAGCTCGTGATCCTCCAGTTCTTTCAGCTGGATGTTCAGTACCCGTCGAGAGGCATCCGGTATTTTACGCTGCAATTCACTGGGTCTTTTGTGCCCTTGTTCAATAAACCAGAGCAGCCGTATTTTCCATTTGCCATAAAGCACTTCACCTATCAGGTCAAGACCGCAGTTCAGGTTCGGAATTATTTTTCTCTCATACATATTTCAAAATTAAAGGTATGTTCCGATTTGTACAATAGGGGAAGAATTTATCCCTATTTGAATCGTAACTCCGTACTTGTACAGGCTGTTTTTATAGCCCAATTTTGTCCTATAAACAATTCATAAAAATGGAACAATTTAATTTCAACAATGAGTTATCAGACAAGATTGCCTTGGTAACAGGTGGTACTAAAGGTACTGGAAGGGCTATTGCGGAAAGGCTGCTACAGGCTGGTGCAACAGTGGTGATTACCGCCAGAAATTCACCTGAACTAGAAAACAGCAAGCTGCATTTCATTGCTTCCGATCTGAGTACAGCAGAGGGGGCTCAAAAAGTAGTGAGCGAAGTGCTTTCGAGCTATGGCAGACTAGATATCCTGATAAACAACCTCGGTGGATCATCTACGCCTGCTGGCGGGTTCGCTGCACTCAGCGATGAGGATTGGGAATCGACATTGCAGGCTAACCTTTTGGCTCCGATCCGTCTGGACAGGGGTTTTCTACCGCAGATGATAGAACGCAAAAACGGAGTGATCATCCACATTGCATCTATTCAGGGCAAACTACCTCTATACGATTCAACTTTACCTTACGCAGCGGCTAAAGCAGGATTGAGAAACTATAGCAAAAGCTTATCGAACGAGGTTACTCCTAAAGGCGTTCGTGTGCTGACGGTTTCTCCCGGCTGGATCAATACCACCGCATCGGAGGCCTGGCTGGGCGAAATTGCAAGAAAGTCCAACAGTACCATAGAAGAAGCGCAACAAGACGTAATGGATGCGTTGGGAGGTATTCCTTTCGGTAGACCTGCTGAACCTGCAGAAGTAGCTGAACTCGTCGGCTTCCTTGTTTCGCCAAGAGCCAGTTATCTAACAGGAACAGAATATGTAATTGACGGCGGAACAGTACCGACTATTTAACAATCATCTAGAATAATAGAAAATATGAATTTACCAAACATTATCTCTGACCTAGTGAAGGCACAAAATGAATTTGACAGTGCAGCTTACGCAAATTGTTTTACTGAAGATGCGGAAGTATTTGATGAGGGAAAAACCCACAATGGAAAAATTGAAATTGAAAACTGGATTAACATAGCCAACAGAGAGTACAGGGCGACTATGAAACCATTGGATTTTAATGAAAGCGAAAACATCTTATCAGCAGAGATTTCAGGTTTATTTCCCGGTAGTCCCCTTGTTTTGAAATATCATTTCAGATTGTCTAACGGCCAAATTAATTACCTGAAAATAACGACTTAGCATAGCAAAGTTCTAATTAGTTTAAGCTGAAGTGTAAACCTCAGCTTTTTGCGTTTAAACTAGTTTATACGTCTTGATATTCAGTTATATTCAAATTTTATTTCTGCATGTATTTTGCTCATAACTTGACGACAACTTTACCAACTGTATGGCCCGTTTCAATCTGCATATGTGCCTTACCCACTTCGTCAAAACTGAAAATATGGGAAATGTGCGGTTTCAGCACTCCGCTCTCCAGTAGCGATGCAATGGAACGCATATCATCCCCACTGGAGTACACCGACATAAAATAACAGGCATGAAGTTTCTTCTCCTGAGCTTTCCATTCATCGGCCTTAACATGCCCCGAAGGTAAGGTTACTATTGTCCCAAATGGCTTCAGCACATGCACGGATTTTTGAAAATTACTACCACCAATGGCTTCAAGAACAAAGTCAACGGGCTCCAACACCTCCTCAAAGGCTGTGCTTGTATAATCCATATATTCGTCTGCCCCCAAACCTAAAACAAAATCTTTGTTAGCTGCTGATGCAGTTGCAATAACATGCGCTCCGATATATTTTGCGATCTGTACGGCAAAATGCCCCACTCCGCCTGATGCTGCATGAATTAGGACGCGATCAGTCGGTCTCAGTTTACCATAACTATCGAATGCCTGCCATGCGGTCAAAGCTGCGAGTGTGCTTGCAGCAGCTTCCGTATGGCTTATATTACGAGGTTTTAGGGCAAGCTGATCTGCTCGTGCTGCGACATACTCCGCGTAGGCTCTGCCGTGACCGGGGAAATTGACCATCCCAAATACCTCATCTCCAATGGCTAGGTGGCTTACGGCCTCCCCTTTCTCAATAATCTCTCCTGATATATCCCAACCCAGGATCAGGGACTGGTAGCTTACGAGATCTTCTGCCAATGGAGCCTGTCTACCACGCACTTTGACGTCAACAGGATTAATGCTTAGCGCTTTTACTTTAATCAATACCTCATCGGCTTCAATTTTAGGCTTTTCAATATCTTCATAGGATAGATTTTCGATGCCGCCAAATGTTTTCAAGACAATTGCTTTCATGTGTAATTATTTGTTTGATACAAAAATAGACCGATAAATGCTATGAAAACAGGTACATTTAAAGTGTATTTGGGTATCTTTGCACCTATGGCCAGAGAGAATTTGTATGAATCGTTGGAGGTATATTATGAGAAAGTTGACTGCTGTCCTTTACGCGACCGCCAGTTTAATTTCTTTGAATTTGTTTATGTTATATCGGGCGAGGGATACCACGTGATTAATGGTAACCATGTGGCTTTCGCTGCCGGAGATTTATTTCTGATCACACCTAAGGATTGTCACGCATTTGATCTCGATGGTATTTGTGAATTTATGATCATCCGATTTGCCCCAAATTATGTCAAGACTTACAGCTGGCGGAGCATAGACCATATCGAATGTTTATTATACTATGCATCCCACCTTTCCGGATCTATTTTGGTTAATGCAGATGATAGGCAGGCGGTTGCTTCTTTAATTGCTGTTATCCAACGTGCCGTTGGCCAGCACAATGTTTATCAAGAAGATCTGTTAAGGCATCTTGTCAACGCAATTATTGTTGTTGCGGCGAGAAATATATCGGTTACAAAACCTGAAAATCTTTCAGCTCATGCTGATGTGCGTATATTAAATATCCTGAATTACATACAGGAGCACATCCGTTTCCCGGACCGACTGAAAATTGGAATAATCGCCCAACAGTTTAACCTATCGCCAACTTATCTTGGTAACTATTTTCGCAAGCAGTGCAATGAATCCATACAGCAATATATTTCTTCCTACCGCATTCGACAGATTGAACACCGTTTGCGGTTCAGCGACCGAAGGGTGCATGAGATCGCAGCTGAATTTGGTTTCGCAGATGAGAGTCACATCAATAAGTTTTTCAAAAGACACAAAGGATTGAGCCTCAAAGCTTATCGCATCGGTATACGTAACTGATGTTTCCTATCTGACGTTGTTTCAGCGAACCCTATGTAATGTTATGTTGTTTTTTCCACTGACGAATCCTCCTTCTTGAATTAGTATAAGGCGAAGAGGTATTAAACTGGATCATTCTTCCTAAAGTCCATTTCTCATACCAGGAGATCTGATACAGTTCAGCATTGGATTTTTGCTCAATTAGATTAAGAACCTGAGAAACTGTCTCATCTAGTTTATCACATAATGTACGAAAGTCAAGGTGCTCATAATCTTTATAGAATTTCTGTGCGAGCTTGCCGAGCTCATTCCATTTATATCCAGTTTCTGGAAAATCTACCAGCTCATTATTGTCTTTTTTCCAATTCCACTTCAGTACCAATTCTCCCCATCCAATCAGATAAGAAACAAGATTATTAATACTCATTGTGGTACCTTTTGCGTGTCCTTCTAGATCTGTGACGGTCGTTAATTCATCAGGAATGGTCGATAATTCATTTTTCAGCTTATCATAATTCGTTTCAATAGCTTTTTTTAATTCTTCTTTATTAACGGGTACAGCCATATCGGATAAAATAGATTTTTATCAAATTTACAAAAGCCATTTCAAACCGCGCTTCTTAAAAGATCATCCAAAGTGCTGTTACATGCACGGTCTAGACGACGACTTCATCGGCTCGGTGTCACTGGACCGTACAGACAAGTAAATTGGACCATAGGAGAAAGCTGGGAAGTTTATAAATTGAGATCTTTGTTCTGTAACATTAAAATCGATCACATGTCAGAAATTACGAAAATTCAATTAGGTCATAACGGACCTATGGTTTCAAAACTTGGTCTGGGATGCATGCGGATGTCATCAGTATGGGGTGGCCCGACAGCGGATGAAACGGAAAGTATAGCTACTATTCATCAAGCCTTGGATAACGGAATCAACTTCCTGAATACGGGAGACTTTTATGGTGCAGGTCACAACGAAATGCTCATTGGAAAAGCGATTAAGGGAAGACGGGATGATGCTTTTATCAGTGTCAAATTTGGCGCTATGTTCCACAACGGTCAATGGATCGGTCTGGATCTGCGGCCTGCATCAATCAAAAACTTTGTGAATTACTCGCTGACACGGCTGGGAATTGATACGATTGATCTTTACCAGCCGTGCAGAATGGATGGCAGCGTTCCGACTGAAGATATCATCGGAACAATCGCCGGACTTGTTGAGGAAGGCAAAGTCCGCCATATCGGCGTGTCGGAGATAACTCCCGAGCAGCTTCGGGAAGCCAACAGTGTTTATCCGATCAGTGCATTGGAGATCGGCTATTCTTTGGCAGACCGTCAGATCGAACGTGAGCTGCTGCCCGCTGCTAAAGAATTGGGAATTGCTGTAGTAGCTTTTGCCAATACGGCTGAAGGCCTCTTAACGGGTGACCTGCAATTACCTTTCCCGCTGGAGGATTACCGAAATCACTTCTCCCGTTTTCAGGGCGATAATCTCATACATAATCTCAAAAAAGTCGACGTTCTGAAGGAGATGGCTCGCAGCAAAGGTGCCACACCTACACAGCTGGCAATAGCCTGGGTCAAGGAACAGGGCGAGAACTTCATGCCATTGGTCAGCATGAGCCGAAGATCAAGACTGCCTGAAAACATAGCGGCTATGGATATTGTCTTTACAACGGAGGAAATGAACATTTTAAACAGTACCTTTGCAGCAGGGGCCATCAAAGGCAGCACCTATCTAGAACGATAAATGGAAAGCCCAGCAGAAATCCTTCCCGGCATTATATTTTATTCGTACCTCTCTTCGCAGCGGAAAGAAAAGGCCTGTGTCTGGAACCACCACACGTTGGTCATGCAGGTTTCGGGTCAGATGACGCTGGAGACTTCGGAGCAGAATATCGTCATTAGTGCCGGAGAAGTACTGCTTGTCCACAAAAATCAGCTAGGGACACTCACCAAAACACCAGAAAATGGTGGCTATTATGAAACGGTGGTCATATCGCTTCAGGAGGACCTGATGCGCAAAATCGCTCTTGAAGAAAAACTGGAGGCTCAGGGTAAATATACGGGGCTCCTCAATCTATGTCTTCCGAATAATGATTTTTTGAAAGGGTACTTTCAATCCATCCTTCCCTACGCCCGCAGCTCTGGTGCTGAAATGACTGATGAAATGGGACTTTTGAAGGTGAAAGAGGGAATCAAATTGATGTTGCTTGCTGTTCCGGCGCTCCGCAACTTTTTGTTTGATTTCTCTGAACCTTATAAGATAGACCTGGAAAGATTTATGCTCAGTAATTATCATTTCAATGTTCCTGTTGAAAAGTTCGCTCAGCTCACAGGGAGAAGCCTCTCCAGCTTCAAAAGAGATTTTCAGAAGACCTTTGGCATGCCCCCACGGAAGTGGCTGCAGCACAAAAGGTTGGACGAGGCGCGGCATCTAATTGAACGTAAGAACAAAAAGCCCTCATCTATCTATCTGGATCTTGGGTTTGAAACCCTCTCCCATTTTTCTAACGCCTTTAAAAAGAAATTTGGAAAGGCACCGACTGCTGGTAGATAAGGTTAATCGACAAAAAAACACTAACTTAGGAGATCAAAGTACTTGATATGTCGAAACATGGTGCTATTTTATTGAACAGTATGGACTACAGCAGTAATATTGTTGTTGGAGTTTGGGACGGATCCACACCGGGCATTATAAAAGCTCTAAATCCGCACAGGCATGACCACTATACGTGCATGCTGGTTGGATCTGGAACGCTGGAAGTTATCTTCGATTTTGAGCGCTTAACGATGCCTGCGGGAACTCTTTTTGTTTGTCCACCCAACCAGGTTCATCAGATTATCAAGGTCGTAGGTGCAGCAGGCTATTACATTTCATTTGAAGGCCGCCATCTTACCGAATCCGCAAAGACAGCGCTTGAAAGTTCTTTAGCAGACACGTGGATAGTCCCCCTATCCGGCATTGAATACGGGTGGTTTAAATCAACTCTTGATTCAATGATAAAATTGAAAGGCCTGAATGGAGGCTCCCGGATGGAAGTAGAACAGCCTCTTCTTTCAGCCTTTATTGCCCAGGCGGCCCTATCCTTTGAGAGTAGCATGTTGGACGACTCCAGCAAAGCAGGGACGCGGGCCATCAGCATCGCAAAAAAATTCAGAAATCTTGTAAAGGCGGATTTTCGCACATTAAAGCGCCCCTCGGAGTATGCAGAAAAGTTAAACATCTCTGTGGCACACCTTAATGATGTAGTAAAAAGGGTGACAGGCCATTCTGTGTCCCAGCTCATCCAAAAGGAGCTATTGAATGAAGCACAGCGCTTGCTCTATTACTCGGAAATGACTGTCAAGGAAATTTCCTATCAACTGGGCTATCAGGATCCAAAGTACTTCATCCGGCTGTTCACAAAAAAAGCCGGAAGATCGCCAGGTGATTACCGTAAGACATATCGCCCGCAGCCCAATCAGCCCTAGGTCACTGCTGCATTCAGCTTTTACCGCCTATTCCCTTTTTTGTCCACCTTTTACCGTCGTTTGTGAGTGTTGGGGCATCCATATATTGATCAATTTTGCATTATGATAAGTAATGCCATAGTGCATTGTGTTTAATGTAATTTTTTGATCGTATGGAAGGTTGTGAAATCGCGGGAAGCCCAACTTATAGACTGTCGGCCACCCCTGAAGGAATTGTTGATTCTCTTGTGGATCATTTTAACTCCCGAGATATTGAAACCATGCTTAGCTTCTATGAGCATGATGCAGTCGTTATCAATAGCAAAGGAGAACCAAAGCGCGGAAGAAACGAAATTGCCGCCGAGCTACTGCATTCTTTCGGATTCGGGCTGCCAATAAGAATTAACGTTAGAAATATCTATGCTGCGGGCAACCTGGCTGCATTGATATTGGACTGGAAAATTATCGGGACAAAAAAGAACGGTGATATTGTAAATATATCCGGGACTTCCAATGATTACGCGAAGAAAGGAATTGACGGATACTGGAGATGCTGGTTTGGAAACCCGTTTGGTGTGCGGGTACGTAACTTATTGTAATCAATTGTATGAAACTTAAATAATATATATATATGAAAATCTTAGTAATCGGTGGTACAGGTCTTACCGGAAGACTAGTCACAAAGAAATTGAAAAATCTTGGCCATGAAGTGATCATTGGTTCGCCCTCGCATGGAGTGGATATCATCACTGGAGAAGGTCTTTCCATCGCCCTGGACGGGACAGAGATCGTGATCGACCTCTCGAACTCCTCGTCTCCGGAGGAAGAAAATGCCATCAGGTTTTTTGAAACGGCAGCAAAGAATCTGGTGAAAGCTGAATCAGCAGCAGGTGTTAAACATCATATCGTTCTTTCCATTGTCGGGACAGACGATGGGCAGGATATCGGTTATCTGCGTGCAAAGAAACTTCAGGAAGATCATATTAAACATTCAGGAATACCGTTTACAGTCGTCCGCTCGACACAGTTTCATGAGCATACGGACGCGATCATCGCGGTACAGGGAAACGGAGACAAGGTATTTGTTTCCAAGGTCGAGTATCAGCCTATTGCGCTGGAAGACGTCACAGATTTTATTGTCCGGTACGCGCTGGAAGAGCCAAAAAATGGTACTGTAGAAATTGCGGGACCCGTGAGAGGAAGTATGGATGATTTTGTTGCTAAATATATAGAGATAACTGGAAAGCCCACAAGAGTGGTATCTGATGAGGAGAGCAAATATATGCATCTGTTGATTCCGGCATCCTTGCTGGTACCTGCAGGACAGTACAGTGCTGGGAAGGTGTATTTTGAGGACTGGGCACTACGTACTTTGGAAACGTAAAGTGTGTGGTTCTATTTCAGACCATGCCGCCATTGATGACTGCATTTGATTGAAGGTGTTGGCATCGTACCTGTCACGGACGGCTGCCAACACACTACTTCGAAAGCTTTATTCAAATTTATGTAAGATTGCTTTTTTCGGTTTGTAAGAATGAGGTAGTTTCGATAACATGCGCCACACTATGATCAGAAAAAAGATGCCCACCGACAATCCCACTTGTAGAGCAAAAAGATAATTATTCTTGAAGTATTCATGCTCCAAAACTGAGTAGAAAATTCCGCCGATGATACTTATTCCTAATGCAGAAGCTGTCTGCTGAAATGTAGAGAATATTCCCGAAGCAGCACCTGCATCTTTTTCCTCAATACTATCCAATACCACGTTTAATAGAAACGGAAGAACTAAACCGTTGCCTAATCCATACAGTCCTATCAACAGCATAGAAATGAATGGATGGTCTCTGTGCGAAAAGAATATCATTTGTAAAACAAAGGATACTAAAATGATCGAGAGGCCCAGCTGAAGAACACGCCTGCCATATCGTGGCAGGCGTGTTCCCGCACAGACCGATGAAAGCATAAATAGAATAGCATGGGGAATAAAATACATACCGCAGGCCGCCCAATCCACTTTGTAAATAAACAGCAACAATCAATAAATAGGCCGTGTGAAGCATAAAATGAAACAGTACGGCGTATAAACCTACTTTAAAATCTTTTAATTTGAATAATGAGATATCAATCAAAGGATCTTGTTTGCGTGCCAGTTTCCTTTGTTGAATGGTAATAAAGCTGCAACTGCTCTTTCCCTGTTGTCTGTGAACAAAACTTGAATTAATGAAATAGACTGAGTTACCATAAATGCGGAACTAACGCCTTGAAAAAAACGTGCGATATTTAATTGTGTCGCATTTTGGCATAATCCGCAAATGCAGGATGTGATTGTAAATGCCAGCATTCCCCCAAAAAAAACTTTCTTTTTACCTAAATAGTCACCGGCTCGCCCGCCAGTTACCAGAAAGCAGGCGCTGCCTAACAAATATGAGGCTATTACTAATTGTATTTCACCATCGGAAGCGTGTAGATTTGTCTTGATGGTCGGAATCGCGATATTGATAATAAAGATATCAATTACATATAGCAAGGGTGCAGTAAGCACTACACATAGTGCAAGCCATTTGTTAACGGTTTTCATAAGAATAAGGGATTTAGTATTGTAGACCGGTAGAGGGAGTGCCTAAGATTTTTTGCCCTCCAGTTCCAAAAGCCATTTTTTACGCCAGATACCGCCTCCATAACCGGTCAGGCTTCCGTCTGTCCCAACGACGCGATGACAGGGTATTAAGATCGAAATTTTATTCAATCCGTTCGCGTTTGCGACCGCCCGCACCGAATCTGCGCTGCCTATGGCAATTGCTTGTTGCTTGTAGGTTTTAGTTTCGCCATAGGGAATGTTTTTGAGCGCTTCCCATACCCGGTTCTGGAACTCCGTTCCGGGGCTATATAGAGGCACTGTAAATTCTTGCCGCTTTCCTTCAAAATACTCTCTGAGTTCCTTTTCCAATAAGGGAAAATGGGGATTGTCGCCCTGCACGACCGTTGCGTTAAGTGTTTTTGCTAAATTTTTAAACTCTGTTTCCAGCATTTTTCGATCTGTAAACTCGAGTAGACATATGCCTTGCGTTACAGCACAGGCATACATTGTGCCCAGCGGAGTTTCGATCCTTTTTAGATCAATTATAGTTTGTTGCTTGCTATGTTTAGGAGAAACTCCAAAAATATGCTTAAAAGAATCCGCAAAACCGCTAAGGGATTCGTATCCTGACTTAAAAGCGACGTCTGTTACAGATTCACCGTTTTGGATCTTTTTAAATGCTGAATTTATACGGTACATCCGCTGATAAGCATGAAATGTCATACCGTGGTTTTTTAAAAACCAGCGTCTCAACTGATGGGGCTCGACACCACGCTGACGTAAATCATAGTCTTTGAATTTTAAGCTTGGATCTGCAGATAACTCGGAGATAATCTTTTTGATATAGGAAGGCGTCTCGCTCAGCAGCTCAAGTGGATGACATACTTTACATGCCCGATATCCGCGAAGGATGCATTCCTTAGTAGACCTGAAAAACTCGATATTTTCAGGTTTCGGCTTTCTTGCGGTACAGGATGGCCGACAAAAAATACCTGTTGTCCTCACGGCAGTAAAAAACACCCCTTCATATTTGATGTCTTTGTCTAATATTGCCTGATACATCTGCTCAAAACTTAATTCCATAATACAATTACCTATGATTTATGAAACAAATTTACCAGTGTTAGAACCTATCCACAACCGAAAAATTAACAAGTATTTTTCTCACCTCGTAGCAAGGTCATGGATTTCTGTTTATTTAAGATAGCGTTCCCAGTGAATGATAAAGGATGAAATTTGCTGGAATAGACAGCTGTGTGGAGCTTAGTCCCTATTTTGTGCTGAATTTTAAATAATGATCTTTAATCGGTATTCCGTCGGCAGTTTTGAATGAGTTACCTGTAATGATGATCTCGTAGCTTTTATTTGGCTCTAATTTCCAATCAATAGTAACAGATTGTTTATCCAAAGAATAATGGTGTCCTTTTATCTCTGGAAAGTTTTCTTTGGAGACGCCTCTAAATGATCGCCCTTGGCCCAACAATGGTTTGTCAAAATTGATCTTCAGCTGGCCCAAGGTACTGCTGACATTGCTTTGTCCATCCTGAAGCCCTTCGTAAGAGATGATTTTTGGTCTTTTTGCTTCAAAGGAATCATTGAGAGATGAAATAGCTGACGCATAGGAGCGATAAGCGTCGGCAATAACAGGCATATAGCTTTCTAACGTTGGATATCTATCTCGCCGACGATCAAAATTCTCAAGTTCGTCAACAAGTTTCTCAATCCACAGAAACCCGCGGTCAAGTTGTTCATTTGTCTCCTTGGAGATCTCTTCGGCGCTGAAATTATGATCCTTTTGATATTTAATAACTGCGGCGCGAACCAATGCCTCATTTAGCATCGTCTGCCAGCTACCGTAAGCCTGTCTATTCATTTTATCTTTGACAACCTCAAACAATTTCTCGCCGCTATCCTTAAAAATTGCAGTATCCTTTTCTAATAAGTAATTAACAAAGGAATGATTAAACTCATGAAGTAATGTTGGGAAATAGCTTTGTAAAGGAAATTGTGCCATGCCAACACTATCCATACTCCAAGTTCCCATAATTGCATAAACTTCTTTGTGGCCGTTAGGACTTTTAATACCTACGCCGTAATTACCTCCTCCATCTCCCAACGCGTTGACGATTATAAACTTTTCGGATGGTTTTTTGCCATAGAACCGCGGATACCAGTCTTATTTCAGATGTTCGTATATGGGAAGAAAGCGTGCTTCCACCTCATTATAAAGGGCCTGATTATCGTGAAAGAATCTTTTACTGTCGCTGTCCTTGTAAAACTTCTTTAATAGTTTCGCAAACTGCTTAGCATTGTCCCTACTCCATCTCTTGTCCAATGTTTCGTCAATATTCTTTTGCTTAAGATTAAACTGGCCATCGAGATGTATAGCCATACTCATCACTGCATCGTAACCTATTCCATTCTCATTTCTAATCTTTTTGGTAAAGTTGATCAATTCGTGTTGTTTAAATGGATTATAGTGTTCATTGATACGATCAACGTACCGCTTAAAAACATCAGAGCTATACTCTCGGCTGCCAGCGAGCCTAAACACTATACTGAGGATTTCGATACGCTCATCAACTTTGGGCTTATCCATAACTTGTTTGCCCTGAGCAAAGGCGATTGTGAATGATAAATTGAATCCAGCGATCAGTATATATTTTATAAAATTTCCGAACATGTTAAAGTGTTTTTAAAGCCATTTTTATTCATAGAATGAACCAAATATCTTGCCTGCGAAATAGAATACTGATAATAAACATTTTATAAGACTTGGTTTGAATTAAATATTGATCATTATCGAACACTTAATGTTCGATTCCGGACAGAGGTGGCTCGATTTTTGGAAACAGCATAATTTTAGTTAAGCACTTTTACTATGTCACATTCAGTTAATTGCAGCAAGTACTGTCTTACACTCCTACTATTATTAATCCTTTTATTAAAAGGGCTAGATGTAAGAGCGCAACTGTTTAGTCAGGACAGCCTGAAATTAATATCCCGGCAGTTTGCCTTTACAGAAGGACCAGCAGTGGACAAAGAAGGTAATATCTATTTTACTGACCAACCTAATAACAAAATCTGGAAATACAGTACAGCAGGTGAGCTTTCTCTTTTTAAAGATGCAGCAGGCCGTGCCAATGGATTGTACTTTGATCATCACGGTCAGCTACTTGCCTGTGCGGATGAAAAAAACGAAATTTGGTCGATAAGCAAAGATGGCAAAGTCACCGTGCTGCTATCAAATGTAGATGGAAAGAAACTGAATGGTCCAAATGATCTATGGGTGGATAAGAATGGAGGCATTTACTTTACAGACCCCTATTATCAGCGTGACTATTGGTGCAGAAAAAAACCGGAGATGAAGGGACAGAATGTTTACTACCTCCCTCCAGGAAAAGGGAAAAGAGCAAAGGTCGTGGCTGATGATGTAACGAAGCCCAACGGTATTATAGGATCGGCGGATGGTAAATATCTTTTTGTAGCAGATATCGAGCGGAATAAAATTTACAGATATAATATTGAATCTGACGGTGAGCTCAGCGGACAAACGTCGGTCATAGACCAGGGATCTGATGGGATGACATTGGACAATCAGGGAAATATTTACCTGACGGGCAAAGGGGTATCTATCTATAGTCCGAAAGGGGTACTGATAGGACATATCGAGATCAATGAACCATGGACCGCCAATGTTTGTTTTGGCGGAAAAGAGCGGACCGATCTATTTATCACAGCTTCAACAGCTATTTATAGGCTTCCGATGTATACAAAAGGGCACGAATAGCGCTAATAAATTTTGTCCAGCCAATGAATGATATTCAATAAAAATTGTGCATTCTGTCCTGCATTGGGATGGTTCATACCCCTTTTTTCACTTTTAATGCCCTGAAGCTGCGCCGAGAACGGTGCGCCATCCCCAAATATGACAATCCGGCCCTTGCCAAATTTGAGATATGCGCCGTTAACCAGTCCCATACCTGAGATATGGGGAACGGTATCTGCTACTCTCTTTTTGATCTGGGAGACATCACTGGGAAGGTATATCTTATAATTTTCACCAAGTACGGTAATAACCCGGGCATGCGGCGGAACGATAAAACCCGTTCCGCCCCAGCACATGACGCTGTCGATTTCCATTCCGGTATAACTTGTGATCTCGTTAGGCAAAAGCGTCTTTCTTTTCTTCGAGAATACTTCCGGCAGACCATCCCTGCGAACGGCAAATCCGTTCAGTATGTTGATTCCGAACCTTTCTGCCAGCTCGCTGACAGAGCCTCCACAGGGCATGTGATCTGTAACTAAGAACAAACTGCCGCCATCGGCAATCCATTCTGAAAGATCGTTTATTTCCCGCCTGGAAAAGGCCGATCGCGCGGGCAGATTCCAATCCTCTAGGTCGTACATGGCATTGACTGTTACATAGATCTTAGCTTTTTTGAGCATCTCCAAAGTCACCTTTTCCTTGCTTGCGACCACAGTGTAACCGTCTGTTGTAAGCAATTTGTAGAATGCAGAATATGCACCTTTTAAAGTCGAGGCATTACTGTGTGCCTCGTCGAATAATAGCAGTGGACCGCTTCCTAAACTATATTTGGGATCCATAATTGAGTAGCTGAAATTTTCGTCAGATACCTGCTGCCCGACACCCACGTTGGCCCAAAGAGTGAACAAGATCAGAACCGAAAAAGGTGCTAATTTTAAAATTAGAGTATTTAACAATAGTTTCATCATGTTTGAATAGATTGGTCTTGAGTCAGAGACAAATTCGCCGTCTACTTTTAGTGTTAATCTTACTTCGATATTTTCCATATATCATTTTCAAAACAGATGACTTTTGTTACCTTTCCATCTGTCAGCTCGAAAGTCAGTGGGAACGTACCTTCCGCATTTAGGAAAAAGGTTTCTGATCTGGGTGTAAATGAAATTTCCTTATTGTCCCATAGCTGTTTTATTATCAGCTCGTCTTTTACCGAACGTACCTGCATCTTAATGTTGTTATCATCTGCCAGGACGTAGTTGCCTTCTAGCCTTTTGAGCTGGACGTCCGATAGCCTCCTGACGATTTTAGGATTGAAAGAAACTTTTGATGCCACTATCCTTCCCAATAACTTGGCTTTGGTAAAATGGCCGTCATTGTCGCTGAGAAACTCGATCTTGTGCCCCTCCTGCTTTGTTTCAAAATTCGTTTCGCTTACTTGGTTCAACTGGTATTCTTTGCCATCCCAAAGCTGTCTTGCTTTCAAAACACCATCCTCTAAATTGAATTCGATAAAGGCGACTTTGTTAGGGAATTGATAAAATCCCACGAGCTCTTCCTTTACTACCTTTTGAGAACGCTGTTTCCCATTTTTTAGATTGGGACTTGAAGTGACGGAAGCCTGTGCAAAACAGTGCGTCGTAAATAAAAGGGTGGCGAGCATGAAGCTGCAGATAACTGCCTCAAATTTTGTCGGAACTGCCCACAAGACTGATTTCATTGTTTTCATAATTATCTTTTTGAAACAATGATAAGGATCAGATAGTGTGAAAAAGTTCGTTTGGATGTAGATGAACTTATTTAATTCCCGTTTCTTTTGAGTTTGCTCTGATGTATTCTTTTGGTGTCAGTCCTGTCGCTTTTTTAAATGTCGTATAAAAAGTTGTTTTCGAATTAAAACCTGCCATGATAGCCACGCCGAGCATATCCAGGTGCTTGGTGTTATCCGACAACAGAAGTACTTTCGCTTCTTCAGTACGCAGTTCATTGATAAACTGGTAAAAGTTCTTTCCTAGCCCATTATTCAACACATAAGATAGTTCATGGGGGTTGATACCTAGTTGAGCCGATAGCGCCGATAGCGTCAGCGCAGGATCAAGATATATTTTTTTGGATAGGGTATCTCTCAATACGGTGTCCCTGAGTGCAGTGACCTGTTCTGTGGTTAGTCGTTCATGGGGCTCTCTTTTGGGTTGTATTTCGTTATCATCAGGCTGCTGGTACAGCTCGACGGAATAGATGGACCTTTGGGTCAGTGTTGAGTACGCCAAAGGTATAATTGCGAAAAAATACAGAGCTGGTGCAAAGTTGGCTGAGTGAATATTCCATAGGCCCCAAATGCGGATCAGGATGAGCAGAAGCACGGACATCAATAGAAATTTTAGCCATCCCAGGTCAATTTTTTCAGTAAATGAAGCGAGCTTCCTTATGTTTTTTTGGTGTCGGCGGAACAAAGAGAAACAAACGACCCAATAAAAGACCATCTGGACAAAGAAAAAGTACTTAATGGTAAAACGCATCCAATATGGTAGCCGGGGGATATGGTTTTCATAATCAAAGAGAACCGGCATAAGGTAGACGATGGAAAACAACAGGAACAGCAGAAAAGGCACGAAATGGAAAATCCAGTCTTTGACCGAAGAAGAAGGTGAAGTATAATGCCGGACTGCCATAAACAGACAGGGAAACATCGCCCATCGGGGAAGCTCGAGCAGGTGGACTAAAAAATTTCCTCCGATGCCAAATTCTTCGAGAAAAAGTTGTGCAAAGGTGCAGGCAAGAATAAAATAGAATAGCCCGAGCCATCGATTGGCTCGGGAACTCGTTGTGTCGGGCTTGAATAAGAGCATGGCTCCCAATAAGATCAAGGCACCCGAAGAAAAAGCGTAAAATGCAGCAAAGGTGTTTATTTGAGACATTGAATACGTTGGACGGTTTACGTAAATTTAGGGTATTTATTTTGAATCTATGAATTACATTAGCCAGACGGGGATGCCGATCCAGCCGTGCACGGCAAAAAGCACAACAAGGTAGAAGAGGAAAATGGTGTTGAATGCAAGCGCGATTTTTATCCATTTCTTTCCTATTTTCATCCAGCGCCTATATAATAGGCAGGCTGCCACCGCAACACTGATTCCTAAAAAGAGCATCCCAGCGAAAATGGAAAAGCTTGTCATATTCATATAGGTTAACAGTTCTTTGCTTACGGCTTCAGTCTTTCCCAACAGACGAAAAGAAACAAAAAATGCGATCATTCCGAGGCTGGGCAGAAGTACCAAACAGAGATCTATAACACTTATTTTACGTAGTAGCGCCATCGGTATACCTACAACTGTGTATATCATCGAAAGTAGTGCAGCGATCAGTCCAAGGTAAATAAGTGTCTTCTGCAGCAGCACTGGACCATAGGGAGCCTTCCTATAGAAACCGTTGCCATATCCATGGAAGAAAGGCCTTCCGTCATCGTCAGTTCCCACAACCACTGAGGGGATGATGTCACCTTTGACCCGGAAGATCTTATTACCCATATGGATTAATGAATCAATCTGACCATGGCCTCTATCAACGATCAGTTTGTCACCAGCCACAGAAAGGAGACGTATTCCTCCAAAAATTCTTTTGTGGAACTCCCATCGTTCATTTTTTGGATTTAAAAATTGATAATATCCCAGCATCGGTTCTATCTCATGGCCATCTAGCTCTACGCTGCTCAGTATCGGCGCGGAAACATCCTGAGTCAGATACTCTTCGATAAGCTGCGATACTGGATATAGGTTGACATTGGCGTTGGCAGAGATGGCATAGGCAACGCCCTTTTGCCGGTTGAAAAAAATCCACGATACTATCCCCTCTCCTTTACCGTTGTGCCCCCTCAACGGTATCTTTTTGTTATTGGGAAAAAGATCATTACCCAAAGCATATCCCGTTTGCAGCCCTCTTTTGCTCGCCAGCGTGCTGTGTACTCTTTCCATCTCATCGAGATCTTTGGATTTAAGGATGTTGCTATTTTCGTCGGCTGTGAGTAGATAATGCAGGAACCTGGACATATCCGAGGCGTCTGAGACCAGAGCGCTACTGGCTCCATTGGAACTTGGCCCATATAGCGGAAGAGGCTTAAATTTGCCGGCGCTAAAATCATAACCCTTCGCAAACGAAATGTGGCTGTTGCCACTTAGGTCAAAAGTAGTGTGCTGCATGCCAAGTGGATCAAGTAGTCTTAACTTTAAGAATTCGTTCCATGGCCTTTTGGAAATTTTTTCTATGATATACCCCAGAATATTATATCCGGGGTTTGAGTATGATGTTCTCTCTCCCGGTTTCCATCGAGAGGTAAATGAACTCTTTACGGACTGGATGGCATCTATTCCTTTTTGGGGTATTCGTTCGGTATTGACCATTTTGCTCACATGGATGTCTTCGAAGCCTGCTGTATGCTCCAATAGATGGACGATCCGGACTGGATTAGTCGATTCCCAGGGATTAGTAAATGGAATTTCTGGGGCTATATCGTGCAATCGATCATTGAGGTCCAACCTACCCTCGGATATCAATATTTGGATACCCATAGCGACGAAAAATTTTGTAACGGATGCCAGATGGAACTGCGTATTTGCATTGACCATGATTTTTTGCTCCAAGTCGGCGTATCCCAATCCCCCCGAAAAGAGGATGCTGTCTTTCTTAACGATCGAAATCATCAGACCGGGAATATGTTCCTTCTCTAACACCGCGACAAGCTTTTTTTATAAACGCTGCATTTCAGGGTCCGAAGAACTGTCGTGACGGGTAAAGGCCTTAGATAAATTGCACAATAAGACCGTAAGAAGAAGGGCAAGGAATGTAGTTATGTTCGTTCTCATTATTGGTTTTTCTGCCAAAATAAACACGTACAATAGTGTTCAGGTTCGGATTTATCCAGACGAACTAAACAACAAGATTTCTCACAGCTACAGTCAGAAGCAGGATGAGTTTTTAAGAACTTACATTGTTCTATAAACCCTCAGGCACGCTATAGGTCATGATCTCCATGCCGTTGGAATTTCTTACGATCTCTTTTGTATTCCTAAGAATTAATGTATGACTTCCTAGTTTGCTGTAGGATATAAAATCTCCATCCGACGTCTGTCTGCATATAACAAACATATGCCAGTCCCTTTCTGCTGGAAGTGAGATGATTACTTTCTTTCCAGACTTCAGTTCATTTTCTATCGTTTGAAAAAGGCTGTCTATCGGAAAGCTGGCATCCCGGGGCAAAACAAATTTTTGGGAGAAAGTAATACCGTATAATTCTTTATTGTCAAAGTCGCGAAAAGAACCGTCTGCTTTGTTCTGCCATGCGTTTTGAAGGTCGTAAAAGTCAAAATCTACTACTTTATAATACTTTAACACCATTTCGACAGCAGAAGGAATGCACGACATTGGAAAAAGCTGATTGTGATTGTTGATGACAGTATCAAAAAAATCAGGATTATCACTTCTTCTTGTTTGCGCCTTCAAATGAAGAACAAATGGTGTGGCTATTAACACAACTAAAGTAAGGAGGATCTTTTTCATCAGTTAACTTATTTTATGATTATAACACAGGAGATGCTGACATCACCCTACAGACCAGACGCATTGCTATAGGTCATGATTTCTGTACCCCTAGACCGTCTCACCAGTTCTTTCGTATTCCTAAGTATTAGCGTATGGGTTCCTAATTTGCTGTAAGAAACAAATTCTCCGTCTGGAGTTTGTTTGTGGACAACAAAAATAGGCCAGCTGTTTTCCAGCTGCAATGCGATAATAACCTTTTTTCCAGACTTCAGTTCATTTTCTATCGTTTGGAAAAGGCTGTCGATCGGAAAATTTTCATTTCGTGCCATCACAAACTTGTGCGAAAATGTAACACCATAAAATTCCTTATTGTCAAAGTCGTGGAAAGAGCCGTCGGCTTTATTCTGCCATTTATATTGCAGGTCATAAAAATTAAAACCCACGGCTTTACAATACTTTAGCGTCATTTCTATGGCTGACGGGATGCCTGAAACCTCAAAGACTTGATTGTGATTGTTTACGACAGTGTCAAAAAAATCGTATTTGCTATTTTTTTCTGTTTGTCCTTTCGCCTGAAAAATAACCCATGTGGATATTGACATGACTAAAACAAGGAGCATCTTCTTTATCATTTAATTTACTTTTTGATCAATGGAGCATTCGTTTCCTGAGAGGCATCGCTCAAGATACTTGTAAAAGATGTGGCATTTCGTTCACCATGATATAATTTGCTCTTACGATGCCGGGATTTAAAGCATGCAGGAAGGTTCTTCTTTTCATTTTTGGTTTATTTTTGATCTTGATTTATTTTATAATTGATTTTCACCCTGGTTTATTATCTAGACTGCCCCCTATTGGATTATCAACCAAAAATGGAACTGCCCGCCTTTAATGCTTAATATTATGCAATATCGTTTAAAGTTTTATATTTTTTGAAAGATAATTTAAAAACAAAGAGATGAACAGCCTTTCTGTTTCAATTTGTTACCGATTTTTATCATTATTATTCTATGTTCTCTTTGGTAGTCGACACCTCTGTCAGAATAGATTAAATTAACGCTAGAACTTAAATGCAGGATGGATTTGTTTGTGGATTTATTTATCGGCACACTAACATTTATATAAGCTCAAAACGCATACGTTATAGATTATTTTTGCGTTTTCTTGCGTATTTGGTTTTTTATCTATATTCTTATATTAAACTTTAGAAAAAGTGTATATCAACTTCTGATAAAGCTTATATCCATTATAAACTTATCTACAGCACCTTTTTACTTAGAACATAAATCCTTATGAAAATGAAAAAATTCACCGCCCTTATCTGCCTCTTCTTTTTGATTGCCCAATCTGCAATTTCACAGATAACACCGGGGGCAGATCGAATACCGGAATATATTGACTACCTGAAGGGTAAAAGAATTGGGATGGTGGTGAACCCAACTTCTCGTATTGGAAACAAATTAAGTGTTGACAGTCTCTTATCCTTGGGAGTCAACATAATTAAAGTGTTTGGTCCTGAGCATGGTTTTCGTGGTGACGTTGGAGCTGGTGTCAAGGTAAAAGACGATGTTGACTCCAAAACGGGAATAAAAGTAGTTTCCCTTTATGGAAGAACGAACAAGCCCACGAAGAAGATGTTAGAGGATGTTGACTTAATGATTTTCGATATACAAGATATTGGAGTGCGGTATTTCACCTATATAGGAACCATGCACCGTGTTATGGAAGCTTGTGCGGAGAATGGCAAGGAACTGCTCATTTTGGACCGGCCGAATCCGAACGGATACTTCATCGACGGTCCTATCCTCGACATGAAATATCAATCGGGCATTGGCATGCACCCGGTGCCAATTACTCATGGTATGACAGTTGGCGAATATGCTCAGATGATCAATGGTGAAGGCTGGCTGGCAAATGGCATCAAATGTAATATAAAGATTATACCGGTC
The DNA here is from genome assembly GCF_901482695.1 of Sphingobacterium thalpophilum. Taxonomy (NCBI): domain Bacteria; kingdom Pseudomonadati; phylum Bacteroidota; class Sphingobacteriia; order Sphingobacteriales; family Sphingobacteriaceae; genus Sphingobacterium; species Sphingobacterium thalpophilum. The sequence goes on along the minus strand of NZ_LR590484.1, from coordinate 4,895,456 downwards.
GCCAACTATAGTCATGACATGGAATATATTCCACCTGTTCATATGTCGCCTAATATCAACACCTACCAGGCTGTTCTGTTGTACCCGTCTACATGCTTATTCGAAGGAACGGTATTGAGTGAAGGAAGAGGTACAAAATTTCCGTTCACGGTAATTGGAGCGCCGCATTTCAAGGGCATCTATGACTTCTCATTCACGCCTCAAAGTATCGCGAACATGAGTGCTACGCCGATTCATCTAGGAAAAGTGTGTTTTGGACTGGACTTGCGAAATGTGGATCTAAAGAAGGTTAGAAGTGACAAGAAAATAAATCTGTCATGGCTAATTGAAACCTATCGCAACTTTCCTAATAAAGAAATATTCTTTGATAATAAACAGAGCAAGGAAATTGTCATCTTCGATAAGTTGGCAGGAGGCCAATTGTTAGAAGAGCAGATAATATCAGGCATGAACGAAGATGATATCCGTAAAAGCTGGAAGCCCGGCCTTGATAGATACAAGCTGATGCGTGAAAAGTATTTACTATATCCATAATTGAACGCTCGTAAGCACTTTCGACTTGACAACAACCAGGAATGATTCCTTCATGGCGCGAATCTAAGGGTTAAAGGGGCCCGTGGCGTTTTCGGTTAAGATCACGGGCGACAAAGCAAAAAGTAGACGATCTTACTTAGTTTGCGCAATTAGTTTTTCCAATACCGTTTTTAACTCATGACCTCTAAGGTTGCGCGCCACAATCTTTCCGTTCCTATCTAACAGAAAGTTATCTGGAACACCGTTGAGACCAAAGATCTGGAAGAGTTCACCTTTAAAGCCTCCACTATCGGATAGGTTTGTCCAAGTCAAATTTTCGTCATGGACAGCCTGAAGCCAATCTTTTTTTATTTCATCGATGGATATTCCTAAGATCTCAAAATTTTTCGATCGATATTCGTTATACAGTGACCGTAAATAAGGGAATTCCTGGCGGCATGGGCCACACCAGCTCGCCCAAAAATCTACCAAGACATATTTTCCTTTGAAATCGTCGAGGCTAATGAGCTTTCCATCAGCATTGGGCAGTTCAAACGTGGGAAGGCTTTTTCCAATCTCCAACTGAGCAGATGCCATCATCTTTTTATACAGTAATATACCGGAATAACTATTTTTGAGCTGGGCAGACAGGCCGTTATACAATGAGTCCAATAATTCAGGTTGATCTTTCCAGGTTCGAAACGATCTGTTCAGTAGGTAGAGGCTGTAAAAGCTGTTCGGATTATTTTGAATAAATCTTCTTTTTAAGCTATCTACCTGTCTCGTTTTATTGTCTTGGTCTTTATCGGTAAGATATAGGGTTCTTTGCTTTTCAACATAGTCTAAGGCTGATTTATCCAGCGCCGAACCTTTCAATTCATATTTGGACTCGTCTGTATACAAATTATCTTTACTGCCCGACAGCCAACCTGTAAGGCCATGGAAAATTAAATTGTCACCCGGAGAAACCCAAAATGCGTATACAATTTGATCTTTTACCAGCCGGGGATTGAAAGTATTGTCGATAATTAAATTAAAGTGTGTCGGTTCTCCGATACTGCCTCTAAAAGTAAAGGTTCGATCAGCCGACAACTGTAGTGAATCACGAATTACTTTATCATTATTTTTATACATGATCCGATATTTTGCATTCGGAATGGTGTCGATCTTACCATGAATAGTAAAGGTCTCATCGGTCTGCCCTATTGTGATCAAAGGGATTGATAGTAACGGAACCAAAGCTAATTTGACTGGTTTTCTCATCATTTTTGAAATAGATCTATAATTGACTAAGCTATCAGCTATTGGGCAAGAATCCAAATTATAAATTGATCAGATCTGCTCCGAACAATACGCCATTGAAAGTATGCTTACAACAAGAACAGAACGGCTTCATATCCTTAGCGGTTAATGTCGGATTGGTGATTTGAAGTAAGCGGATTGTGTTTAATGCCGCAAGTCTTGGCATTGACTCTTCTATATAATGGAGCCTTCTCTTTATGCATACAGTTCTTTGCTGTTTTATCGCTGTGAAATTCTGGTTCTTCAAAACAATTGTTTCTATCAGCGGAAGTTCAGTTGTTGAATTTTACTTTCTTTAGTGATTGTCGTGTGCCATAGAAATGATCAAATCATACGCTGCTTAGTTGCTTCTCCCGACGACTTTCCTTATTGCTTCTATTTTTGCTCTGTAACCGCGATAAAAAGGAACAAAATCGCTGATTAATATGTCGTTTAAAAACTGGAGACTACCTTCAAATGGTTTAAAAATTTGCGGTTTATAGTCTGGAGACTCACGTATAACATGGCTAGCTTCCCTTAAATACTCGTTTTTTAATGGAAGCTCGATACTATTATTAACAACATTTTTTAGCTGGTAAAGACCCAAAAGAAACACCGGGACGGTTTTATTCAGCCCTGCTTCCCGATACCAGCCGGAAGACAGCCACTGGCACCTGCTATAACACTGTTCCATTTCTTCGAAGTTCGCCCTAATGAGCTGGTAATCTCCTGTAATCACACCATATAGGTATTCTAAAAACGCTCTGTCAAACTTTGATGTAACCTCGCCGATTAATTTTGAATAGAGTTCCTTTGTCTCATTCTTCAAATCAGGCTCGATCACTATTGCTCTGAGTAGGTTTCTACTTAACAGCAGTGTTTTGTCATAGGAAACCGTATTATCCAAAGCAAGTGACTTGGTGTATACTAAACCTTGCAGTTCGGTGTCGTTGTTGACTGCACCTTCGACTATGATCCAGTCAGCAGGTCCGGAAAGGTATGCCCGATTCAACAGCCTCAGTCGTGAATAGGTAAATATGCCGTTTAACAGCTGCTTATAGTCGTTGTCAACGACCGCTTGGTAAATGGCGATATTCAATATTCCCAGTATCTCCTTGTCATTTAGGTTCATCAAAAATAATTCTGAGAATGAGAGCTTATGATAGTGATCGCCCCAGGTATTGGAGTTCAACAAACCGCAATACTCATGATTAGAAGCGGCGGCCATAACCCGGTCAAACAAGCGAATTAACGATTGTTGTATCTCATCAAAATTTTGATGGACCGAATTATTAAACTCCTTTTCAATCTTTTTCATCTATTTGAATTAGTTTCAGCCCTTTTACTTGGATAAAAATATGTCGTATGGAAAATATGGGTTGTCTTTGAAACGACTGCTATCCAATTCCATTTTTTTGGCAATTGCAGCGGCTTCCCATGACCAGTAACCGGTATAGCCCCATTCTCTTAGATGTGAATCGTACCACGCTTCTTCGTTGTGAAGAGAATACCACTCTTCAAGATATTGAACAAGGGCTGCTCCTGCTTCTCGAATAGGAAGATCTATAATTTTTTGTAAGACAACAAATGGTTTGTAATCATTGGTACTTATGCCTTTATTATCAAGTCCTGTAAGAAAATAAATCAATCGGACTGGTTTAAATGATGATTCTATAGGACTGTTTTCCCAAGCGTTTATGAAACGATGCACCGCTGCAGTGTGCTCCTGTAACCTGTCAACAAGAAATAACAATGAACAGCATTTAATAAATAGTGAATTATTTTTGAACTCTTGGGGATCTGCCTTAAGGAGAAAGTCTATCGCTGCATCTAAAGTGGGAATTAATTGATCGATCGGCTCTCCTTTAGCGTAGTCAACCTGAAGTTTCTGAAGCCTGATATTGCAGGCTTCAATAAAATGATGGTTTTCTAGCCTACCGTTTTTCTCTTCATACCGTTGGAAGTCTTCATCGTCATCGCTAATCCACAAATTTATTCTTTCGAGCTCCTTATTGAAGTATTTACTATCTTTATACTGGGCCCTTACTTTTTGCGGTTCCTTATGCTCTCTTGTTGCCCCAAAAATCTTACTGAAAAATCCCATGCTTTTTATTGCTTTAGTAACCAGTTGTCTAGAGCAACCTGATTAAACGAAATCCTAAGGCCACTCTGTACATTTGCTGATCAAAGAGGCAAGCGAGTATAACTTTTATTTAAATCTTACGTACTTATTCTCTATACCTTCATACAGAACCGTCAATGTATCATTCTTCACCGTATATATCCCCTCAGTCTCGTCTTTGGTTTCATTTTCCACGGTAATTAATTTATTATTGTGAATTCTATAGGTGGACTCGATCTTATTCTGCATTTTACCTTCTCCCAGATACTGAATAAATTGTCCATCTTCTTTAAATTCAAGAATAATCTTTTCGACCGGATTTCCTGTTTCTGATTCCTTCATCAAGCCGCTCCACTTACCGAGCAGCTTAGCATCTTGCTGCATCTGGCTGTTGCAACTCATACTTAGACACCAAGCTAAAATAAATAATATCTGCTTCATCTTAATTTTATTCCTTATCAAAATCAAATATTCTTCCAACAGCTGATCTCATTAGGCAAACTTTGGACTCTTTTTATGTTCCTATGCTGCCGATGGATGCCCACCTGATCTGGAATTTAAATTTAACAGTTATTTATTCCTGAGGGCCTCTGGTTCTGGGGAAGTCCGACGATTGGACTTTGTTGTCTTCATTGATTTTTTGCGCTGCTGCCATAGAAACGACCAAATCATTCAACATGGAGCTCGCCGCTGTCGGCGAGTTGGGCAGCAGCACCAAATTGCTTCGGCTATTGGCTCCAATGGCATTCAACGTATCGTAATGTTGAGTAACGACAATTAAAGCAGAGGCTTCCTGAGCGTTAATATTAGCGGCGTTCAACATTTTCACCGATTCCTCCAGTCCTTTGGCAATCTCTCTCCGCTGGTCTGCTATCCCCTGCCCCTGAAGTTTTTTGGATTCTGCCTCGGCCTTCGCAACCGCAACAATTCGTATTCTTTGTGCTTCAGATTCATACTCTGCAGCTGTTTTTTCACGCTCTGCAGCGTTAATCCTGTTCATGGCGTGTTTTACCTGTTCATCGGGATCAATATCCGTCACTAAAGCTTTGATAATATTGTAACCATAGCTTTGCATGGCGTCCTGCAACTCGCTTTTTACAGCGTTTGCTATATCATCTTTTCGTACAAAAACATCATCCAATTTTGTTTTCGGCACTTCCGCACGAACAACATCAAAAACATAGGATGTGATCTGATTTTCAGGATTTTCCAGACGATAATAGGCGTCTTTCACATTTTCTCTGATCACTTGGTACTGAACAGAGACTTTTATCTTTATGAAAACATTATCCAATGTTTTGGTGTCGATGATCACATCCAATTGCTGTATTCTGAGATTCAAACGTTTGGCAATCTGATCCAAAAAAGGAATTTTTAAATGCAAGCCGGCGTGGCTTACCTTTAAAAACTTGCCTAATCGCTCAACCACAGCGGCGGTTTCCTGTTTTACCGTAAAAAAAGATGCAAATAATGTGATAAGTCCGAAAAAGACGATAACTCCTAAAAATATCATAACTTAAATTTTGATTGATGATACACAAATTTACGTCTTTACATCGTCATTCCTATAGCAATCCCATTATTTTTCGGTAAGAATAAGTTGCCAACTACTTTTTGCTCAATTTCTGTAAACGCTCTTTGGCAGATGGAACGATATCGTCATTGCCTTCATAATTATCAATTAAGCTTTTCAATGTACTCTTTGCCTGGAAAGTGTCGCCCTTGCGGGTATAGATATCTGCTAACAATAGGAAACTTCTGGCCACCCAGTACTCGTGTGCTCCCCTATTATTGATCACATCAAAGGCCGTTTCTTGGGCTTTATCGTATTGCTTATTTTCATATTGCAGTTGTCCAACACGATACCGTGCCTCTGCACCGACCGCTCCCTGGCTCTTGAGAGCGGCGAGACTGAGCTCTTTCATGGCGGACTCTTTGTTACCCTCCTGTAATAAGGCTCTTCCGCTATATAAGTATGCCTTGGCAATTTCCTCCTCAGAAGCGCCAGGGTACTCTTTTATCAACTTTACATACTTGGCCATCTGCTCCATATCGCCGAGTTCGAAATAACACGCGATCAAGTTAGTTACAGCGTAGCCATAATGTTTTCTATATTCTGAATTGAGCTCTAATTTTTTGAGGTGTACTATGGCCTCATTGTACTCTTTGAGCTCCAGATATAGCGCAGCAACCGTCAGAAGGGTATTCTCTGTATATTTGCTCGTCCAGTCATTCAGGATGATATTTAGGTCGTGCAACGCCTCCTTAGGATGCCCGGTACGATATGAGCTGACCCCGCGGATGTAACGCGCGTATTTCTCTTGTTTGGGCTTTGGAAACTTATCAAAATAGGCGTTGATCGCTTCCACAGCTGCGGCATACTCTCCCTTGGTAAACAAAGAATGGGCTGCTTTGAACGCCATATCATCTTGCTCCGAAGGACTCAGGCTACTGACATCAGTGCCGATCGCATAACGGATATAGCTCGACGCATCGCCCTGATCGAGGTAGATGTTCTCGATGAAACGCATTGCTTGTTGTGCCTCATCGGTCTTGGCATATCTCTCCACGACCTTTTGGAAGGTCGCTTTTGCTGCCTCGGGCTGATCGTTGTTGTACTGCACGAGTCCTATCGTCATTAATGCCCGGGGAAGATAGCTACTACGTGGATACTTGTCTATCATAGCCTGCAAGCCTTCGATAGCCCGGTCATAATCTCCCATAGTGAAGTATGTGTATGGGATCTCAAAAGCCGCGTCATCTGCATAGTTGGAGCTTGGAAATTGTTTTACGACAGACCGCAGGGTACTTAATTTGGTTTCATTGTCTCCCTGCAATCCAAAGATAACGCCTCTTTGGAACAAAGCGTAGTCCTGATTGGGAGCTTTACTGTTGATCAGCTGATCATAGTACTGGTTGGCGCGACCATAGTTGCGTAGACACAAATAAGAATCGCCCAAACGTGCGATGACGTCATAACGTATGCTCTGATCTACAGAACTTCCCTCGGCAGCCAGAAAACGTTCAAAATAATCGGCCGCCATACCAAAACTGTTATTGCGGAATGCTGCATATGCCAGGCCATAATTTGCATAATTGTATACTTCAGTATTTCGGGCGGCAGGCAACCGAAGGAAACGGGAGAAATTTTCCACCGCCTCGCCGTATTTCCGCACTTCATACATCGCTTCCGCTTTCCAATAGGTGGCCAATGCAGCCATTTCTGCATCAACCGGAAATTTTTCCGATCTCATGAACATCGATATACTATTTTCGAAAGCACGTTCGTTATAAAACTCCAAGCCACGGTAGTACGTTGCCTTTTGATAGGTCGCATCTGTTTCCCTTGCCCGATCCTTTATCGATTCCAGTAGACTTACCCCAGCATGAAAGTTACTGGTGCCCAGTAAGATTTGAGCTGACAGTGTTTCGGGACGTTCTTGTTTTTGGGTACCCGGATCAAGATCACCATATTCTTGAGTGATATATCTCGTGAGAACTTGCTGTGCGGCCTGGGTAGAGTCCAATTCGAACAGGATCTTGGCATAGTTATATAGTCCATCTACTTTTAATTGTGGGTCGAAATCCAAGTTCATCGCCTTAACAAATGCATTTCGTGCGCCTTGTTTATCGCCAGTTTCCATCGCAATATGACCTAAAGTCATTATGGAACCTTGATAAAAAGCATCTGAAGCCACTAGCGACCGCAAGATAGAGGCCGCTCTTTCGTATTCGTGTGCTTGGTAGGCCAGAAAGCTAATGCGATAATTATCAATATTGTTGCGTGAAGCATTGGGATGCCGTTTCAGTAACTCGTGGTAATAAGCTTGCCTGAATCCCTTTCTTGAAAAATAGGTAGCGGTCGCAATTTGGCGCAGTTCAGCTTCAATGGCTTCCCGGTTGATATGGCGCATATCGGGACTTCTGCGAACCTTAACGGCATCGGCCAACAACGGCCGGTAGTCGCGTACGACATCAATGGAATCCATAGTGGCCACTTGCCCTTCATCCCGTTGCTCACTGGACTGTGGCTTCTCTTTCTTCTCTTTTCGCTGCTTGTCCACTTCCTGCGCATATCCTGTAACCAGCGTTGCCGAAAGTACCCCGGTAAGCAGGTATTTCAGGTAGTTGTGGCTGATTCTTTCTTTCAATATCATTGTTCGTCCGTATTTCTGAGTTTTCCAAACATTCCCTTTGTAGAGGAGACAATATTTTGATGTTTCTCTAGTTAGTACAACCAAAACTAAAGAATTCCGATCACAAATTAGGTAAACCGTCCGTAAAAAATTGGACATGTACCACTATCGACAACAGAATGGGATTATGGGGACGGATGCTCTCAGCGTAAGAAGAAAGGCGCCCTTTTGGCGCCTTCCTGTAATTAAATTGTATTTTCCCAAGCTTTTAACTGATGATCTTTCAACATGTCTTCAATTACCTTAGGAACGACATTTCTGAATTTTCCTTCATCAGAAGGTACAATATCGATCATACGGTCGATCATTTCTTGCGGATCCATTTTGCCCTCTGGAGTTGCAAAGAAGTCATCAAATCCTTTGCGCAGGTCAGCTCGTTTGGTGAAGTTGACTTCATCATCTAACCAACGGAACGGATTGTCTGCCATGGTTTCATTATAGCCAGTGTAATAGGCTCCCGGATTGATAGTCTGTACTTTGATCCCGTATGCCTGAAGTTCTTGCTGCAAGGCTTCTGCAAAGGATTCCAGTGCGTGCTTGGTAGACACGTAGGTTCCCCAGTTGGCCGGTGTAAACAAACCTCCCATGGATGAAGTGAATACCACTTTTCCCTTTTTACCTTCTCTTACCCATCGTTGGACGACGCCCTGAGTTAGAACTAAGGGTAAAAAGACATTGACCTCATAATTTTTTCTGACCAGATCCACAGGAATCTCCCACACTGGTCCTGCTTCTCCCATACCTGCATTGTTCCAGAGTATATCAAAATCCCATTTTAAAGCTTGCTTGATGTCATACTGATCGGTAAGGTCCAGACGCTCCACACGGATCTTATTGGATAGACCCAATGCTGCTACTTCTTCGCGAAGTGGGGTCACCTGTGACGATACATGCACTGTGGCGATGATGTTATGTCCGTTTTTAGCCATCCCTATTGCTGCTCCTTTGCCGAAGCCTGAACCTGCTCCTGTAATTAAAATTGTTTTAGTTTTCATTATTGTAAATTTTTGAGTTAGTAATTATTATTGGTTATTGCCTTTGTGTTTTTTTGAACTATTAAATTGCACTTTGATGGAAAATTTCCGCTCCTGCGGTCGCTATTTGAAGGTCTTCGGTAACTGCTCCCCCTGAAACTCCGATGTATCCAATGATTTCGTTATCCTTTACAATAGGCAGGCCACCTGCGAAACCGACTAATCCGCCGTTTGTGTCTATCATCCCATAGGTAGCGGCTTCGGGCTTTAGATATTCGCCCACGTTTTCGCTGCTCGTTCTGAAAAGACTGGCGGTCTTCGCTTTTTTTATGGCAATATCCATTGACCCTAAAAAAGCATAATCCATTCTTTCGAACGCTTTCAAATGCCCCGCTGTATCTAAGACAGCAATGTTGGCATTTACATTCAGTTGTATCGCTTTGGCTCTGGCCATCTGTACAACTTGTCGTGTTTCATCAAGATTGATTTCCATAATGTTGTAAGTTTTATATTTGTTTCATTCTGCTATGACAAAGTTGCAACAGATTTAACCGGTTCCTTATAGGAAAAAAATCCCTGTTATTATGAAAATCAAACCTGTTGTCCTTTTTTCCCACTTTTCCTATCTTTATAGGACAAAACCAGATATTAGATCTATGAAAACCCGTTCGGACCACAAGGAAATTGACCTTCTTCGAAACTTTCCTGAGTTGACGCCTATTTATAGGGAATCCCTTGATTCTAAGCAGATCAAAGTATTTAATCGAGAAATTGAGGATTGTAGAAATTATCTTTCGGCCAATAGACGGAATTTCTATAAAATACTAATGATCACGGGCGGCTACGGAGTGTTTACGCTGGGGCTAAACAAGTATCAGATTGACAGACCTACGATTATTTATATTCATCCAAATGATATTATCTCCTGGCAGAAAACATCAGGTGAATCCGCTGGGTACTACCTATTGTTTAAGAAAGATTTTATCAATCATCATCCTATGCTGAAGTCTACAATTGACAGATTGGCCTTGTTTAGCGACAAAAACAAAAGTGTAATCTGTGTTGAAGAGAGTGATTTACCCGGATTTAAACAGCTTTGGGAAAGTATGTATCAGGAACAGGAAAATCAATTGGGTGCAGAAGCTATCCAAGCATATATCCAATTGTTGATGATTGATAGTGCAAGAATGTCGAAAACTGTCGTTCCCGAACATACAGAAGATGATTATGATCATATCCACCGCTTTTTCGGACTGCTTGAGCAAGAGATTGCTAAGATCAATTATGAGAATCCAATTAAGCTGAGGACCGCTCAGGAATTTGCCGATTCCATGCAGCTGCATCCAAATTATTTGAATCGAATATTAAAAAAAAGAACCGGGCAAAATGTGAGTACGCACATAAAGGCAAGGTTGTTAGATGAAAGTAAAGCTCTTTTGCTGCAGACATCATGGTCCTTAGAACAGATAAGTTATGCCGTGGGATTTTCGGATCAGCCCAATTTTAATTTCTTTTTTAAAAAATACACAGGTGTAACACCCAATACGTATCGAAAAACGGCAATACGGTAGCCATGGCTTTATTATTTTCGTTTCTTCTCTGCTTGGCTATCCGAAAAATTCAGTCAAAAGAATGTAAATGTGCGCGGTATGCGGTACAAGTTACCCGTTCAGTTTCGAAGTACTGATGCGGGCCTAACCGTAATCCTTCTATTTGCATTTCTTCCAAAATTTTTAGATACGAGTCATTGGTCTACCAAGTTTAAGCCGAAATGTCGCTTTCCATCTTGTGCTACCGTCACTAAAATAGTTTATACTTCTTGCAGATAATTTCTCTTACCGGGATTTAGTTTTTTCTCAGATTCTTCCGGAATCTCCAATATATGAGGCCACTCGACCCCACATATTTTCAGTCAGTACTTATCCTTTCGGAGCGAATAAATCATCTGAAAAATCTGTGGATCTACCATTGATTTAGTAAATTTCTATTAAATTTACTAAATCAATGTAATTCGACCTCATATTAAAAAGTATCGCCGAGCATGTTACATTAAACCTGCAAGAACAGGAATTTGTAATTTCACTTCTGAAAGTCAAAAAGGTAAGACGTCGGCAATATTTACTTGAAGCAGGAGACATTCAACGACATGGTATTTTTGTTAACTCCGGCTGTCTACGAAGCTATTCGGCCTGCAAAAACGGAATTGAGCGTAATCTGCAGTTTGCCCCTTCAGGTTGGTGGATCGGAGACCTCAATAGCCTAAAATATAGACAGCCCAGCATATTGTATATAGATGCGATATTCGATAGTGAAATAATCATGCTCGCAAACTCGGACCAAGAAATGCTTTATCAATCTATACCTCAGATGGAACGGTACTTTCGGTTAATTACTGAGCGAGCTTATATACGAAGCCAACAACGTTTGGTCGAGACGTTGAATATGCAGGCAAAAGAACGTTATGAGCAATTTTGCAAGCATTACCCCGACTTGATCAGGTCTCTTCCCAAAAAACATATTGCTTCTTATATTGGTGTGACCCCTGAATTTTTAAGTACTATAGTCTAATAGCTATAGTTTTTATTCTTTTGATATATAGAGTCCCATTGATCACAATGTGGAATACTTAAGGTATATTAAGTTTAATACTTAATATACCTTATTCTTCGCCATAACTTCTCTCTTTAACTTTACCTAACGAAAGCAAACGGCGCACCTATCCTTTTGGGAGTTTATAACACACCCGTACTGTTTGAAGTGAAAGGAACTATTTGCGACCTTTTAAATGTTAAACAAATTAGTTAAATAATTAAACACTCGTATCAAATTTAAAAGTTATGGCACTTACAACACGGATAAATGCGAATGATGTCGCATTTCTATTAATTGATCATCAGAGTGGTCTATTTCAGACAGTGAAGGACATTGAAGTACCCACGTTAAGGAGTAATGTTGTTGCACTCGCTCAGATCGCGGCAGTCGAAAACATCCCTGTGATCACGACGGCCTCTGAACCAAAAGGGCCTAACGGCCCTTTGATGCCTGAAATCCACGAGATTGCGCCTCATGCGCAATATGTGGGTCGCACAGGCGAGGTAAATGCTTGGGATACTCCTAGCTTTGTTGAAGCTGTAAAAGCTACTGGTAAGAAAAAATTGGTTATTGCCGGTGTATTAACAAGTGTTTGTGTGGCTTTCCCTGCAATTTCCGCAGTTGCCGAGGGTTATGATGTTTTCGCTGTCATAGATGCTTCCGGCGATATGAGCTCGTTGTCTACCCAGGTTACAGTAGCAAGATTACAAATGGCTGGCGTCATCCCAATTACTACCACAGCTGTAATCAGTGAGATACTGAAGAGCTGGAAACATACGGAAGCTCAAAAATATGCCAACGCACTTTCTTTGGTGATGCCTAATTATCAGGCCTTGATTGAAAGTTATTATAAAGCACAGGAAGTCGCTCTTGAAAAATAAATTGGCGTTCTAGTCGCATGTTCTACCGCGGGATGATATTGAATCGTTCGTCCCGTGGTAATCTTGTCCTCTTCACCCATTCGGATATCATGCCTTCATGGATACTAAGTTCGCGGGATAGGTATTTGATGCTCAAATGGGTGTTATTGCAAAAATATTGCCCCTCAAAAGTTTTAGTCCAACTTTTGAGGGGCAATTCTCTTTTTGAACAACCGTATTATCGATTGCTATGATGATAGCTTAATCGAGTGTCCCGAATTTCCCAGCCTGATAATCTTCAAAGGTCTGATAGATCTCTTCCTGAGTATTCATCACGAAAGGACCGTAACTTGCAATGGGCTCATTGATAGGTTCACCACTCAAAACGAGCAATACGGCTTTTTCCGTCGCCCGAATAAAAATCTCTTCTCCGTCATTTCTAAACAGGATAAAGCTATGCTCTTTGACTAATTCTTCATTCACCTCGATCTCACCATTAACGACGAGTATAGCCGAATTATGCGTTCGGGGAAGCGAAAAATCAGTGCGACCGCCTTTTTCCAGTTTGATGTCGAACACGTTCACCGGCGTATACGTACTCGCGTGGCCTTTTGTATCTTCGAAATTTCCTGCGATTACATTGACGAGCCCTGCTCCCTGAGGCAGCTTCACTTTACCCATTTGGTCAGCCGCGATCGCCTGATAATGTGGCGATGTGACTTTATCTTTCGCAGGCAGATTCACCCATAATTGTACCATTTCAAAAGGACCACCTGTCTTCGAAAAGTTTTCCTCATGATATTCTTTATGCAATATTCCCGCGCCAGCAGTCATCCATTGTACATCGCCCGGATGGATAACTCCACTATTGCCGGAACTATCATGGTGAGCAACGCTTCCTTTATAAGCAATTGTCACTGTTTCAAATCCTTTATGGGGATGGACATCAACACCGCGAGGATGGTCAGAAGGGCCAAAATCATACTCAGCGTTAAAATCTAATAACAAGAATGGACTCATTCTTTCCTTTGTAATACCCCTACCCGGCACCATATTAAACACGCGGAAACCGTCACCCACCATACTTGGGCGGGCTGGACGAGGAAAGATTTTTTCAATTGATTTTTTCATTTTATGAACTCCTATTTTACAGCTTTATCGCATCGTTGATCAGGCTGAGAATATATTTCATCGTTACATCAACGGTGTATACAAATTTACCTTATATAACTGCTCTAAAGATTAATGTACATTAAGAAATAACATCCATGTGTATCACTCATTAAACTTAATACTCGAGTGACCTTTGTACCAACGATCCGATTTTAGCAGCTGCGTAGCCACAAATCGCTCAAACTGATGATCGGTATTTCGCATGACGGGTCCGTGTCCAAAACATATGATAGCAGGACTCAGTTTTGCTAATTTCTGCAATGATTTGATATTGAGTTGCTGATCTGAAGTAAATAGCTTTGGTGGCAGCCGCAGGCCTGTGGCTGTGGTAAGCAGATTCATATTCGTCGCTACGTCACCGAGTATGAGAACACCGTCTCGTTCACGGAACAAAGAAATGTGCCCGGCCGAATGTCCGGGTGTCTCTATGACCCGAAAGTTTCCAATCCTATCGTTTTCTACGACCGTCCCTGCGACGGAATGCCCCTGCCCTGCCCAATATTTTTGTTGAAGTCTGGCGACGCAATGATGCGGAGCTGGGTAGTCGCTGGTTACCAAGCCTGATTCGGTTCTGAATACTTCAGCAGGATGACAGAATAAGGGAATGTCAAAATCCGCACATACCCGATCGCTACAGCCTTGGTGATCTGCGTGTGCATGCGTCAGGATATGTTGGTAAACGTGAATGCTCTGGAGAGCTTGCTTTATGGCCGTATAGGAACTTCGTATACCGGAGTCTACCAATACACCTTCTATAATATAGCAATTAATGCTATCGCGGGGCAGCAGTGAAAGCTGGTACACTTCAGGAGCAATTTGACGTAACATAGTTCTTTTTACGCAAATGTACAGCACTGATTTCTCATTGATAAGGACATTTGTCCTATAATACATTGAGTTTATGTATTTGTCCTTTGGCACGTGTAAGCGACCGCTGGGTGATGCCGAGGTAGGATGCGAGATCTTGATTAGTTACGCGCTGGACGAGCATCGGTTCACTGCACAGGACATGGCGATATTTATCCACTGCAGACCGATTGTTGTAGTTCAGTAGATAACGTTCTTTCTGTTTATACTCCTGCTCCAATATCAACTTTATAATGCTGTTCCAAGCATTGACATTAAGTAGCAAATGCTGATAGCCGGGATAGTTTATTTCATAGATTATACTATCTTCTATCGCCTGGATACTCCTGCAGGATTTTTCCTGCGCCACAAACTCAGCAAACGAGGTGACAAATTCGTTTTCAAACTTAAAGCAGGTGATATTTACCTTCCCTTCGTCGTCGGTAGCATAGGCTTTTACGGCTCCGCAGGCAATAAAGCCTATGTGGCGACAGAACTCATCTTCACGCATAAAAAAGTCGCCCTTTTTTAAGATGATGCGCCGGAAGAACGGTATAGAACACTCGACTTCCTCAGCTGATAGCTGTCCTGTTGAAAATAGATAACTTGTTAATACATCAGCCATTATGTGTTATTTCGATCTTTTATTTCGTTCATTTGCTGTCTATGGATTATATGGTAGATCCTGTCTCCAAATCTAGCAATTATCGTACGGGCAAAAAAACGTAGCGAACGAATTCTTCGGCATGACGCCTGCCAGTATCTGACGCATGCGGCATTTATTATATGATTAATTTTAAACCGAACGAAATATTACGGCCGGGAAGTGGCGCCAAGTATTTAAGGGTTGAGTTTTGCGGACGTGCTTCGGTATTCAGTAGGTTTGTTCCACTAATGAAATACATAATTTCATAGCTTTTAATTCTCATTTTATAACCCAATTGTCCTGCTACCAGCGAGTAAGCAGGCATTGCCGGTTCCATATTGATATTTTTACCTAAATATCGTTGTTTCAAGTACCGTTCGAAATTGCCACTTCCGAAGAAGTTTTTGAATTGTACTGACAATGAAATTCCATATCGGCTTGTTGGTAGATTTGGCATGTAGTCGCCTTCTGCCCATTTACGCATGCTGTCATCGGAGGTATTCATATTTTTGACAAGATCAGCATAAGCATTCATTTCTACCTGGCGATTTGCAGACCATGTATGCATATAGCCGCCTTCCAGTTCCCAGCCGTGAATTTCCGTGTCCGATGCCCGCCATTCTTTTACCAAGAATCCACCAGAGCGAGAAATGCCGGTATGGGCAAGATATAAATAATTCTTAAAAAAGCTTCGATAACGGGCGGCCGATAATTTAAACCCACCATGTTTTATTCCCCCAGAAAACTCATAGGAGTTTGAAAGCTCCTTCACTAACCGGTCGTCCCCATTCTCCTCTACCAACATTGCAAAATGATCATTACCAGCGTAAAGCTCATTAACCCCTGGCGCGCGCTCCGCATGGGAGCATGTAGCTTGTACATAAGCAATATCAAATAAGGTATATCGCATATCTCCAGAAAGCTGGTTTAACTGAAAATGCCGGTCAGAGAGACTTCCTCCGGAAAGCCCCCGGCTCCGCTGGTAAGTGGGATCGCTCAGCGCACGGCGGCTAGCCCAATCATGACGATAGCCCAGCTTAAAAGCAATCGGGTAAAAATCAAGCGACTGCAACGTAAACATCCCACCTTCACAACTCGAACTATTGGGAATATAGCGCCGCTCACCTTGTCCCTTTAATTCCAAATAGGAAAAGTCAAATCCGCTGACACTATGCCAAAAAAACCTGAATTGCTGTGTTAGCTCTGTACGAAGCGTATGGCGCTGGCTATCAAACTTATTGACACGATATTTGCCCAGAAGTTCGCGATCATCGGATAGTTCACCTCTATACTTCAGTTTGATCTCTGACATCAGTTTTGTTTTTGTTTTTAAGGCAGATTCCAATTGCCAGGCATAGGAATAAGTACGTGTATTGATTGCTTCATAGACCGGAATCCAGGCCGCTGTATGGCTGTGGACAGGCCTATTCAGCTGAGCAAATCCGGGGACACCATAATAACCTTCAAGGGCATATAATCCCAGACCTATCCGAAAGTTTTCCCTGAGGTAACTAGCTCCTGCATTAACCGAACGTCTGTCGGCATGACTGTTGGGCATTATGCCCTTTTTCACAGGAGCGTAATCTGTAATCCCATGGACAACTTCGGAATAAAGTGGCGTATTTGGATCTTGTCCCGCGATATATTTGTCATTTTTAGGGTTCGGTACCCTTTCGCCATTGATAAACGAATAACTTTCGAAGGTATATAGATCAGCTTCGGACAAGCCCCAGGTTGGATCGCCCATGTTATCGAGTACAAACCGGCTCAAATACGGATATAAGGTCAGATTTTGAACGGTCTCGCGCTCGACGTTTACCTGTGCCATGGCGGCGGTTAGTGGATCAATTGTTGGATCATAGGCAATCGGAGCTTTAGTATTACCGGGTATTTTGAGATGACCATGCGCTTGTCGCATAGCGCCGATATGTGCCACCCAGTAATTTCCAATATTGGTGTTCAGAGAGAGCGATTGGATATTTCCGCTATTCGTACCCAATTCTGATACCGCCTGGCCTTTGATCCGCTTTTCTAAACGAGCTATAGGAATCGTATTATCTTGCAGATTTACCGCCCCACCGATCGCTTTTCCGCCAAATAATACAGTCGAAGCTCCTTTATACAGGTCTACTTCACGTAGATTGTGGATATCAATATTGGGGTTTAGGTTTGGACTGATTCCCGATAAATCATTGATCGAAAGACCATTGTTCAACACACTGACTCTGCTTCCGCTAAGACTGCGTATCATGGGCATCCCCACATTGGGCCCAAAAGAAGCGTTCTGCACGCCTGAAATATGGCTCAAAGTCTCGCCAATCGTCTGTGCCTGGGCACGGTCCAGCTGATTTCGATCAAGCTTTGTCTTCTGCCATTGATCCATGATAAGGCCAGTCGCGCGCGCGGTCGGCAGCTTGATGTTTCGCAATGTATCGACTGATGCTTCGTTTTGTGCCTGTACAGATCCTGCAGTCACCAACGTAGCCAGGGATGCGAAAAATATTCTTTTCTGATGGGGTACCATATTGTAATCTATTCCTGTGTGTGCTGCAAAAATAGAAAAGAAAGTATTAAATGCAATAATGTTGCATTAATAATTTACAATCATTACCTTCGTCAAAATTTTTCAAACGATATGAAATACATCAACACACGATCTGCTATTACAGCTGCCCTGATCCTTATGTTCAGCGGTCTATCATCCTGTAAAAAGGAAACAACCCCCGCTCCTTCTGAAATCCTGCTGTCGTTGCCTTCGCAGGTTAGTCTTCGCTACGGCGAGACCCGGGAGATTAAATTGTCGGATAACCTATTCTCAGCTGCTGGACTGACGTTCAGCTTTGACTTTTCCCAGACCCAGGATGTCAATATCGGTAACGGATATAAACTCAGCGACAGACTAAACCAGGCTATTAAATATCATAGCGAAAGCCAAAGTATACAGATTAACAGTGCACTGCTGTATCCAAATGGTGCTCAGTCCATCGATGCGCGTATTCCTGATGAATATAGGATCACGTTGGTTGCTAAAGAATCGCATGGTGCGGTGGTAGCCAAGGAAAGTTTTTCATTAAAAATAAGTAGTGGAATGATTGGTATCAAGGGGCTAAAAAGCGACAGCGGGTTACCTTATTCCTACGTGCTGTATAGTGACCAAGCGACTGTTTTTGAAATCGATCCTCTTGGGCTTCCTACTGCTGGCGCTAGCTTTCATTTAAAAATGAAAGATGGGCAGGAACATATAGCTTCCATCGTGGGCGCGAATATCAAACTTTCCAAAGATGCCGGCGATCCGGAAAAGAAAGCTGAACAATCGTTCGAACTAACTCCAGAACTTAGGAAAGATGGTTTTCCTGTGGCTTCGACAACCTTAAGGGTCATCCTCATTCCACAAATTAAATTTTTGTTTGGGCAATATTACCCCGACCTAAATCTGACCATCGATTTCAGTCTCCTCCATATTGGTCTTTCAAACGGTTATGTGTCTGCAGCACCTACTCTTTATCCCGAGAAATATAAATCTACTTTTGAGCTTGTTTCGATACAAAAGGATGGGCTCGCGTTTGCTGATACGGAAAAGCTGTTTAGCGTAAATACCCAAACAGGGGAGATTACCGTGAAGAAAAGTGAAAGCTTAATGGCTGGTAGCTACAAGATAACGATTAAGGCACTGACAACTACAGGTCTTGAGTTTGTTACGTCCCTTACGCTAGTGATGTCCGCAGGATAGTCAAACTAACTATACATTTACCGCCATGCCCCAAAAAAGGCAGGCGGTAAACATCCATGAAATATTCAATGGCTTATTCAATGGCTTAGTCCCGCGAATCGAGGTTGCGAAGAATGCTGTAATCGATATAAAATGTGCCAAAGGGCACAAAACAGGCCAAAAGGACCTTCCAAGTCGTTTCCCGAAATTTCCACCGCTCTTCGACGCCAACCCGAAGTGCATTGAAAATGAAAAGAAGAAACAATGCGCCGTGCACAGGACCTATAGCCTTTACAGCTGCAGGGTTGTCAAAAAAATGTTTCATCGGTACTGCTACAAAAACAAGTACGAGCAAAGAAACGCCTTCCAAAAAAGCGAGCAGCCTTAGCCGGCCGACAGATGTAATAAAATAGTGTTTCATCTTTAGTGTATTCTTAAATAGGGTCTATTCGCCAGTGGTGAAAATGGCCAGGGTATAGCGATAAAAATGATTAACAGAGCGATTGAATACCAGAGGAGCATGGTCCTAAACTTTTCCCGATCAGCAGTCCTGCGCTTGGCGAGGGCCGACCCGATGGTAAGTATCACGATAGAGGCCAGCATCAGGATCACATGGATCAGCCCAAAAAAGGTCATGTCGAAATCCTGAAATGATTCCGATGACCAGTAGCCCTTGGCGATCTGACTATTCGTAAACAGCATGATTCCCAGCATCAGTTGGACATGCGCAATAGTTGCCGTCCAGTGCCTGACGCTGTCATCGGCCTTGGTGAACGGGGTGTCTTTGAAATACCCTATGGATGCCTTGTAGATCGCATAAAGCAAAAAGCCCAGTACAAGCCATCGTGTCCATGAATGTAAAAGTAATAATGTGGAGTGCATTGTATGTTGATATTTGTCTTTGTAATACATTATTTGCGGAATGGATACGCGCCGAATTTGTGAACGCGGCTCCCGATTTCAAAGATACATTAAAAACATACTATATGGTATGTTTTTAATGTAAAAAAATTACTCCGGTTAGCTGTAGCGGGCAATTGAGCATTACGTTCAGCATTGCCTGCAATATAGCCCAATGCAGTTATCTGAGGCTCGCCAAGTAATTCTTTAATTCTTTCAGGTAGGGCAAATAAACGGTTTTGCTGTTTGCCAGTTTTCCGAAATTCCGGATGCCCCAATAGCCAGATATGACAAAAAGCGTAACTTGCCCAGGCACCACATCGGCGCGAATCAGCCCATCCTGTTGCCCTCTTTCAAGTGCCGCCACCATGACCTTTGCCCATTCATCCGCAAGCTCTTCCAGTACTTTAGTGAACTTGGAATCCCAGGGCGTCATTTCCTGGGTGAAATTGGCTGCGGGACAGCCATATTCGACCTGTAAGAATTCATCTTCCAACAATAGATAACGGATCAGCCCGTAGATGCTATGGACAGGATCTGCCCCAGACCGTAAAGGCTCGATAAAACTTCCGTTTAAAGTCGGTTTTAGTATTTCGTTTATGATGGCTAGGCCCATTGCATCTTTCGATTTGAAGTGATAATAGAATGCTCCCTTGGTCACCGCTGTGGTGGCAATTATTTCGTCGAGCTGGTGTTCCGGTATCCTTTTGCATAGATAAGCTCAAAAGCTTTACGAAGGATCATTAACCGGGTTGTTTCTGCCTTTTTCATGGTAAATACGCTGTGTTCGTTATTGTCCTTTGAAAGATACCCATAATTGGGTGTTCTCTGCGTTTTAATTTTCATTTCTTCTTGTCAAGCTGCTCAATATAATCTAAGATTAGCCTGATGCCCTCATCGTGAGGAACGGTCGTGCCGATCTTGGGCATATGAAGCTCACCGGAAATGGTGATTCTGCCGGCAATTTTCGCTTGCTTGAACAAGATACCTGTCTCATTCACTGGAGTCTCATACCTCAGGTCAAGTTGGGTAATGCCGCCAATACCCCCGGGACTGTGGCAATGTGCACAGTTGATGTCCAAGTAAGCCCGTGCCCGCTGGTCCAGCGGTGTGGAAAGAGCCTTATAGTCGGTCATCTTGTCTATTGCCGCTAACGATTTGAGTTCCAGCTTCCCCCTTTGTCTGAGGTAATCCAGCTGATTCACTCGCTTATCCCCTCGGTCGATTTGGACATTGAGATTTCTGAGTTTGGGGCCGATCGGAAAGAGACCACTACCCTGCCGGTGGCATGCGATACAGTCCGCCCTGGATGGAATTTTGTAGGCAGTTTTCCTATTCCTTCGCTTTTCATCCCAGAACGTAACTGCAACGGTATCGCCCCTGGTCAGTAAGAAGGCGTCATCTTGCCTCTCGTTCCATCTATAGGTAGCTGCATTCCACTGCGATTTATGCTTAATCAGCAGTCGCGTTTCTATAATACGTTTTCCGGCTCCAGGTTTTCTAACGGTGTCGACATAAAAAAAGGTCTTGGCCAGTATCGTACCGTCCGGAAAGTCGGGAAGCCCGCTCCCTAGGGCAACCATCTTTCCACCTTGGGGAAGCAGAAGAATACGTTGCTTTTCAGCATAATCGGTAAAGAGCGCTGACGAAACTTCTAGCTGCTCAGCCTCTGCTATTGGCGTAAGGTCTGACAACTTACCCTGAAATAATCCGTATTGGGAAAGCTTCTTCTTGAACTCAATATTATCTTCAATATTTGAATTTATGCCATTGTCGTTTAGTACGATCAAAAGTGCCGGTATAAAGATAATACCCAATAATACGATATAAGCCTTATTCATGAATGTTGACTCGTTTTGGACCAATGGCACAAATGTAAAACAATAACATACTATATAGTATGTTTTTAATGTCAATTTTCGCTGAAAACTGGATAAAATCCTTGCGAAGATCTTCCACCGAGCTTAAACCACGCGAAACGCGATAGCTATTTATTCACCTTTTCATATAAATATCTTTTTTCGTGAACGGCATAGTTCTCGAAATTGTTATGTTTTATAGTTGAAGACGGTCTACAAGCGAAATCTTCTCAGCTTTCGACTTAAGTATCACGCAGTTTGCACAATTAAAAGAATCGCTAATCATAAAAAATATATTATGGCATTATTTTCAAACGATTTAAGCAAAGAGCCGGTATTTGACGGCATTGGTTATGAACCGTCGTTCTTTTCGAGAAAGGCAATGGTCTCGACCAAAACAGATTACAGCAAAAAAAAGTACAACGACACCAACAAGGATACCAGAAAAAAGATCCTCGTTCTCTGTACAGAACAACGCTATATGACAATGAAAAACGGAAAAAAATTCTCTACAGGTAATCACCCTGTAGAGACGCTGGTACCTATTCTTCATTTTGAGCAGGCGGGATTTGAAGTTGACTTTTACACGCCAAATGGCGATTCAGTTAAGTTTGAAATGTGGGCGATGCCCTATGAAGATGAACACATCGGTAAGATCCTCGAAAAGTACAATACGCAATTTTCAAATCCTCATAGCCTCAAAGACTTTATCGCTGACAGCCGGAAATCTTATGTGGACTATGTGGCTGTGTTTATTCCGGGAGGGCACGGAGCAATGTTGGGGCTGCCAGAAAGCAAAGATGTAAAGGAGCTGATCAATTGGGTGGTTGCTGAAGACAAATACTTGCTGGCGATCTGCCATGGCCCTGCGGTGCTCTTAAGTGCAGCGGATGCTAGCAGCGAGGGCAACTTTCCGTATAAAGGATATAAGATCAATTCTTTTCCTGATGAAATGGACCTTACATTGCCAGAAAGTGGATACCAACCCGGAGAGATGCCTTGGTTTAATGGAGAAAAATTAAAAAAGCTTGGTGTGGAAATTCTAAACAAGAAGATCAGCGGCGATTGTCATGTGGACAGAAAACTAATTACAGCAGACAGCCCACTTGCCGCGGATAAATTTGGTAAAATTTGCGTGGAAGAACTTCTTGCTTACGAAAATCAAAGATAAAAAAAGGATCGCTTTTAGGTTGCCGACCCCTCCGGTCCGGCAACCACTTGTAAATGAAATCATCGGGACTTAGCAAAATTGTCGGACAACCGGCCGATTTCTTTTGTAGACAGTCTTTTATTATCCGACGCGATCACGATGCGATATCGAAATGTGACAGACTTTCCCGGTTTCAATGTCAAATTTAGGGCTTCAGCACCTTTGCTGAACACTTTCTGTCCTAATGGATTGGCGGCAAAAAGCCCATAGCCTCTCGCATGCCAGTAGGTTGGATATCCTATATTGTCGGGGTGGTCCATGATAACAATACTGATCGTATCCCCCCCCTTTCTTCCCATAGAGCATACACCATCTGGCCCTTGAGCCCCATGCTGCATCTCCGGTCTTGTCCTCGCTGGTCAAATAGTTGCCGGTAACCGTGTTAGGATTGCTCTTTACTCACTACACCATGCGTATCGGTAAACTGACGTTCTTCATCGGACGGTAATTCCAGTTCATGAGCAACACGCAGGCCGAGTAGACCATCTTTAACATCGGTAAAAGATACTGGTTGCTGAGCAGTGAGGATGGTAGTACGGTCAATCGTTCGGACCCTTCCTGTTGACTGAAAGACTAGCGTGGTACTTTCTTTCAACAAAACCTGTTGTTTTATATCGCACCAGTTCGCGGTATAGTTTATGAGTCCCGTATCGCCACCTTTAGCTTCGTTGATGGCAGTCGTCTTAATCCAGCCGTATTTGTTGTTTTTATCCGGTGGTATGGCAGAGGAATTGTTCCAAAAATCGAGTCCGTTCACACTTTCATAGTTCATCCATAGGCCAACGTGATGCGGATGGTCGGTGGGTTCATTCGCTCGTGACATAAGTGGATAGCCACGTGTAATAACTTCTCCATTGGCGGCATGGATGGGGAATAGCGTCGGTTTTTCCAGATCATCAGGATAAATAAGAGCAGTAAAAGGTTGGCCATCTGCTTCGACAGTAACGCTTTTGTGCAATTTATCGTGTCGGACGGTGATCTTTTGTTTATGTTGTGCATATATGGGCCCGACCATGGTTGCTAAATGTAAAAGAGATAGGATAAAATGTTTCATGTTGGTTAGCTATTTTAAACTTAATATTTGAATACCTTATCACCGGCGATAACTTCCTGTCGTTCACGGTCGAAGATTACTTTTTGGCCCGTACGGTAGGCAGCGTTGGC
The DNA here is from genome assembly GCF_901482695.1 of Sphingobacterium thalpophilum. Lineage (NCBI taxonomy): Bacteria > Pseudomonadati > Bacteroidota > Sphingobacteriia > Sphingobacteriales > Sphingobacteriaceae > Sphingobacterium > Sphingobacterium thalpophilum. The sequence continues at coordinate 4,871,411 of NZ_LR590484.1, read as the reverse complement.
CATAATGACGGCGATCGAATGATTATAGCCCGCCTCGACGGTCGCATTGGGTTCCCTACGACTGCGTACACATTCCATCCAATTGCGTATATGGGCCATGGTTACGGGATCACCTCCGGTATCAGCCGATGTCGCTACACGAATATCATTTAAGCTTGTTTCGGGTAATAGATTGGGCTTGAGGCCCATCATGCTGGCATATTTTTCGGTAAGGCCTCCTAAAGGCGTGATTTTATTCGTATCGAGGTTAAGTGTCCCGCCATTACTGTAGTATATTTCTTTTACCTCTTCCCCATCTGCAACACCGGAATTAGTCTGTCTCGACTTGAACAACACCTGAAACCCTTTGGTCTTATCATCAAATGGGCCGTAATCAAATACTGCAGTAAATGTATCGGCATTCTCGCGTCCATCTTTCCATACATAATTTCCGCCGTTGACTGCTACGCTGCGTGGATGGGGAAGGCCGCTAAACCAGTGTACCGTGTCGATCTGATGACATAACCATTGTCCGGGAATACCAGATGAGTATGGCCAAAATAACCTGTATTCGAGATAATGTCTCGCATCGAATGCTTCATACGGCCTGTTGAGCAAAAAGCGCCGCCAATCCACATCTTCTTCCCGAAGCTTGGCGACTAAGGATGGTCTGCGCCAACGGCCAGGCTGATTGACATTCCACGTAAGCTCTACCATCACAATATCGCCGAATTTTCCGCTTTTTATAAAATCATCCGCGGCAAAATAATTCGCTCCGCTCCTCCGCTGCGATCCAATCTGTACAATCTTGCCACTATCTCTTACCGCTTTTAATACGGCTCGTGCGTCATCCATGGTTTCTGCCAGCGGTTTTTCGACAAACGCATCTTTACCGGCCTTAACGGCTTCAATTGCATGCAGCGCATGCTGGAAGTCCGCCGTTGAAATCATTACAGCGTCAATGTCTTTCAGTCCATAAAGCTCTTCATTGTTCCGACAAGAGGTGATATCGTGTCCCAGCTTTTGTTTCCAAAAGTCAGTTCCTTCCTCCCGACGTAGTCTCCAGATATCGCTCACAGCAATGATGTCAAAATTTAAATCTTTGTAAGCGGCCAGAAACGAGGGCGCGTGAGCTCCCTTGTGGCGGTCAGAAAATCCAATTACACCGATATTTATGCGTTCATTTGCACCAAGGATTCTGCGATAACTGGAGGCACTGAAAGCATTAGCCCCAGTATACAGACTTGCTCCAAGCAAGCTTGCTTTTTTGATAAAATCTCGTCTTGAACCATTCATTGAATTAAGTTTATATACCTAGTAATATAATATGACATGTTTTTGTTTTGCCCGATAAAACGATTTGGTAATAAAAACGGTATTTATCATACATCGGAAGATAACATTCGCTAGGATATCGGCGATGTGCTTGATATATTAAAATAGGTGATTAATTAAATTTTTCTTACATTAGCTACGTGCAACCGTAGTATTACCACATGTTGCAGAAAATTTAATAAACCGACAGAAGCATTGGTCGAAATAGATAATGCTTTGAAAGTTAATCAAAATTATGATATGCATATTTTAATCGGACCGCAATTTTTTGCACCTTGGTAATGAGTAAAATGTCTGTGAAGATTTCAAGCAGGCTTTGTCCTTGAATCTCGAAAATAATCCTCATTTTGAAGTACACGAGAATTGTAGAAAATTGAAGATGTTATGTTAGACAAACATTCGTAAGGCAATCTTGCAGTTTTCCTTAGACAAATATGTTTTTTAGGCAACCCAAAATAGTGTAAATTGAACGTACAAGTAGCTAAGAAAATTTTCCGAAAAATATGGCTGTCCATTTTGTTATTAACGTTTAGCCATTTCGTGCACGCGTCTATACAAACCAGCAACAATAAACATGTTAACACAGTTCGGGTTGTTTATTTTTACGCTGCTGACGTAGAGGCGCCTCAAGGTTGGAGTAACCGCCTAGATCGAATTCTTAGAGATATCTCGTCCTATTACAAAGAGGAACTTGAAAATTCAGGCGTTAAAAGTAGCGGAATTCCATTTGAAACGGAAAATTCGGGCTATCGATACCACCTCGTTCAAGGCTGTAAGCCGTCAGCTGATTATAACATAAATTCTGGGACAGAAATAGAAAAGGAAATTTTCGAAAAGTTAGCCCCTGTTATGAATCCAAGTATAGAGCATATCCTTGTAATTACTTCATTAAACTATAAAAATGAGAAAGGTACCTATGTATTTCATTCGCCATACTACGGAAGGGGATCTGCTTCCTCTGGGTTGTGCATGGTTGCAGACTGCGAACTTTTGGACCCGGAATTCCTAAGCGACTCAACAACAAAAATGGTTTTTACAGAAATGTTTGCCACCGATAAAGAATGTTCTGTCGGAGAGTTCAACAGTTGGTATTTAGGGGGAATAGCTCATGAAATGGGCCATTTGTTCGGATTACCACATGACAACGGCTTTCCTGGCGAATTCAATAAAAATAAAATCTCCTTAATGGGAGAATATGGTAGCCGACATTACAAAGAAGAAAAATGGGGTGGTATAGTCTCCTCTAAGTTATCCCGGGCCTCGGTGTTTCAGTTGAGTAGTCATCCGATTTTTACTCAAAGGCCAAAATCTATTTACAATAAGAATGAATTTCTACTGCAATCCTACAACTTATCTCTTTCCGAAAGTAATACGAAGCTAAAACTGTATTACCATGCAGACACAATACCATACGGCGCTGTCACGTTAGTTCGTCCTTACCATATCTCAGAATATCTGAGCAGCAGCTATATCACGGTCATCAATCAAAGAAACTCAGCAGAGATTGACATTTCTGGTTTTGAGCTCAATACACCTCATGAAATCAGGATATTATTTTTGTTTAACAATGGATCTATTAAAGAATACCGAAAAATGATACTGCATAACGATGGTGGTCATTTTTTGACTTTGGATAATTATGGTCAAGCAACTGTAAATGACCTTATCAGATTAATAGAACGCGATGACCAACATAGTCAAAGACAGACAAAACTAAAACTATTACACCAATTGTTGCAAGACCAAACACCAGTAAGCCTTGACAACACAAATCTTGACAGCATTTTTCTTTCGGATGCAAAATGGGATGACGCATCTGTAGGCTGGGAAAACCCCGCACGAAATTTTTACACTACTGAATCGAACAAACTATTTTTCCTGGAAAGCAATGGTAAGATATTTAATAAAGGGTTATATGCACATTCCCCTTCTGTTTATAAGTACAGTCTAGCAAGAAAGTGGAAAAAACTGCATATCATGGCTGCTTTACGGGACGGAGCAGACAAACCCGAAGGTATTCAATTTTTCATTCGAGGTAATGGAAAAATACTGTCTTCGCACGATGTCAAACCAGGCGAACAGCATTGTTTTGATCTAGATGTAACAGAAATCGATGATCTCGAGCTTTGCACACAAGATAGGACAGGAAACAACTTTAATGCTTGGTCGATCTGGTGTGAACCACAGCTGACTAGATAGTATGTGAAAAAGCTGCCTTAGGTCTTTTTATTCTTCGCACGGTCTAAAAATGTCACCAGAGTTTTAATCGTATAAAATGTATGTTCATTTTTAATTGATTTAATCTTGAGGGCGATATCAAGAACGCAACGCATTTAAACTGTCTATCTTTCAAACTCTATTATTTTCGTCCCAATAAAAGCTATCTGGTGTCGGCCTGTGCCCGAAAATAGCTGTTCCTATGCGAATCATTGTCGCCCCCTCTTCAATCGCTATTTCCATATCACCACTCATACCCATTGACAGTTCATGCATATTAACATGATCAAAGTTATTAGAAATGATCTTTTGTTGTATCTCCTTTAACAGACGGAAGCACTTCCGGACTTTTTCTGCCTTATTACTCAGCATGCCTATTGTCATCAGCCCCTTAATCCTTATCGTATTCAATTTGGAAACTTTCTCGACGAGTGCTAAAACGTCATTCGGACTTACCCCATATTTACTCTCCTCGTAGGAGGTGTTGACCTGTATGAGAACCTCCATTTGCCTTCCTTCGAGTAGCAATCTATGATGTAGCTTTTCCGCAAGATCATATCGATCCAGAGATTGAATGCACGTCACATCATATTTTAGAACTTCTTTAATCTTATTGCTCTGTAAGTGCCCGATAAAATGATTGACGTGTAGAAGTTCCTTTAGGCCCTCAAATTTCTCTTTCAATTCCTGAATCTTATTTTCGGCAATTAAAGTATATCCAGCTTCCAAGGCAACCTTTATACGAGCGACAGGCACTGTTTTGGTCGCCAGCAATAGCTTCACTTCGTCTGGATTACGGCCGCTGGCAGCGCATGCCTTTACTATTCTTCTTTGTACAGAATCTATATTTTTAACGATGTCCTGATTCATATCTTTGTCGTTATACCAAGTCATTTACTATATTATCTATTTGGAATATCAGCAGATAAATGTATCTGTGTTGTCTTTTAAGATAGCGTAAAGGTAAATGAATATTGGGCTACCCGATTGGTGCAGCTTTGAAAATTTCACATGGTCCAGTGTTTATTTTTGACGTAACAAAAAGGACCGCCTGAAGTTGTTTCTAGGCGGTCTCACTTTATGCTTTAAGAGCTTTTACTAACCTCTTTTGTTATTTTTTACTCGTCAATGGGAAGATAGGCGTTTCCACATGTGCTTGTTCAATCAGAATACGTAATTCTCTCACTTTCTTCGGATTATCTTGCGCTACGTTCGTTTGTTCTTTCGGATCGCGTCTGAGATTATACAACTCCTCAACTGGACTACCACTGATGACCTTTTGTAGAATGAGTTTCCAGTCTCCTTTTCGTACGGCCTGACGCCCGCCGTCTTCATGAAATTCCCAATAAAGGTAGTCGTGGTGCTTCTGTTGCTTGTTATTACCCAATAGCGTCGGCGCAAACGAAATACCATCGGTATAATGTGGTTGTTCAGCCTGGGCGAGTTCTACAAGCGTCGGCATGATATCCCAAAACGCCCCGAGATAGGTGGACGTTTTTCCCTCGGCAATTTTACCCGGCCAATAGGCTATGAATGGTGTTTTGATACCGCCCTCATATAGATCGCGTTTATTGCCACGTAGACCTCCGGAACTGTTAAAAAAGTTTGGATCTGCCCCCCCTTCTTTATGTGAACCATTATCGCTAGTAAAAATGATGATGGTATTGTCAAGCAATTGGTGCTGCTTAAGCTTATCGATTATCTGACCAACATATGCATCCATGCGGCTGACCATACTGGCGTACATGGCTCGTGGTTTATCTACACTGGCATAGCCAGCCACAGTTGCCTTGAGACCGTAATCATTTCCTCTGTGGACTTTTTCTTCGAACTTAGTGGCGTATTGCTGGTAAAACGCATCTTCCGGTCCTGAAAGTTCGGCATGAGGCAGTACGGTGGGTACAAAGAGGAAAAAGTGTTTGTCTTTGTTTGCATCGATAAATGCAAGTGTCCGTTCTTGTATCAACGCCGGCGCATACTGGCCCTTTGCCATCAGTCCGTTACCTTCAAGTTCGATACGCTGATTATTATGCCAAAGATGGGTCGGATAGTAACGGTGTGATTGTCGTTGACAATTGTAACCATAGAATTCGTCGAATCCTTTCTGATCTGGTGCACCGCTGGTGTTGACCATGCCCAAGCCCCATTTACCAAAGGCACCTGTAACGTATCCCGCCTTCTGCAGCAGCATTGCGATAGTCTGCACCGAATCTGCCAATGGTTGCTGGCCTTCTGGTTCAATTTCCTTATTGCCCCTAATATAGGTGTGCCCCGTATGCTGCCCAGTCATAAGCGATGAACGTGATGGCGCGCAGACTGAAGTACCCGCATAAAAGTTGGTAAACTTCATACCCTGTCTGGCCAGAGAATCTATACGCTTGGTTTCTATTTTTTTCTGCCCGTAGACGCCCAGATCTCCATATCCGAGATCGTCTGCCATAATAAATACGATATTGGGCCTTCTATCCAAATTCTGTGCAAATGTTGCTCCAGACAAGAGCATTAGAAAAATAGCCGTCACTGTTCTTCTGATATTCAATGTTTTGGGTGCTTGCATATATAAAATTAAATTCAAGTATAAGTTGACTCCCATCTGGAGGAATCACATAGCCTCATTCAGTACACACAAAAAATGGTTGATTCCAAGAGGCACAAGAATACACTAAGGTCTATATTGAATAAAGATATAGATTATTATAATTAAACAAGAAATTTAGAGCAAATTGATCCAGGAGAGCGTTCATATACCGCTATTTTGGCCAACAAAAATCTATACTTGGCTCTCTTCTGGCGTCGACATCCCTGAGTAGACTGCCTTTCACGAAAAATCAACAACTAGAATTTTGATTAAATAAAGAACGAAATTCCAATGGTGTTATCGATGTCTTCTTTTTAAATAGTTTGCTGAAACTTTGAGGATGTTCAAAACCCATCTCATATGCAATTTCGCTGACTGTCAACTGTGTAGTTGTTAATTTTTCCTTTGCTTTTTCAATTAGTTTATGGTGAATATACTGCTGAGCAGTCTGTCCGATAAGCGACCGTAATATATCGCTTAAATAACCCGGCGAAAGATTTAACTGCTTAGATAGATCATGTACAGTAGGAATGCCTTCAATTAAAGACTTCTCACTATTGAAATATTCATCCAAAATAGCTTCAGTTCTTTGAAGAATATCGTTGTTAATAATTTTTCTGGTGATGAACTGGCGTTTGTAAAATCTATTGACGTAGCTCAATAGCAGCTCTAACTGTGCGATCACAACTTCGTGGCTGAATTCATCAACGCGGCTGTTGAGCTCTTGTTCCATGATGTTATAAATAGAAAGGATAATCTCCTTTTCAGACTCTGACAAATGCAGGGCTTCATTAGATGAGTACGAAAAATAGCCATACTGCTTAATCTTATTGGCTATGGGATAGCCCCGAAAAAAATCGGGATGGATCAGCAGAATGTAACAATAGGTTTCGCTATTATAGTCTGTGCTTCCGACCAATTGATTCGGGGCCAGAAACAACATACTGCCTTCATTGTAATCGTAGTAATTGCGGCCATATTTCAACCGTCCTTTGTTTCGTGTGATAAAAGTGATCTTATAGAAGCTCAGGACATCATAAATGGGTGCCATCTCTGTATTGAAAGGATTATCCTTATTGAAATGAACGAGGCTAATCAGCGGATGCTGTGGTGCGGGGAGCCCGAAAGCCTCATGGCTTTCCGATATGGATATAAAACGGACCAATTTATTGTCTTTGCCTTTCATGTTATAAATGTAAAAAACCTATGATAAATGATCATAGGTTTTGATCTCAAAAAAATTACCACGGCAGAATGTTACCCTTTGCACTGAAAGAGGCTGGGCCGGTAAAACTACCTGTCGGAAGGTCTTCAGCCAGTGAAACGCGGATGGGCTCCTTTGCTCCCTCCTCTACGGTATCCGTCCCCTGAAAATTATTGAGCGCTGTTGCTGTGAATCCCGGACTGACGAGGTGAACCTTAATACCCGTATGCTCCAGTTCTATTGCTAAAGACAGAAATATCCCATTGAGCGCGGTCTTAGAAGCGCCATATACTGCATCAAAATGAACACGATATGGATTTTCGGTATTGGAGTTGATTTCAAGGGATCCTAATGCGCTTGAAACCACTACGATACGTGCAGTTGCTGTTTGATGGAGTAAAGGTAAAAAGGCCTGGGTGACGGCAAGTGTTCCAAACACATTCGTCTCCCACACGGTTTTAAGTTCACTAATGGATGCAATACTAGCACGCTGGGAGCCCAAAATTTCTTCCATGGTACGGCCGGGCTTTCCGGCATGCGAGATCGCAGCGTTGTTAACCAAAAGGTTAAGATGTCCATACATACCTTTTATGGTCTCAACCGCTGCGTTAATTGACTGATTGTCTGTAATGTCCAACTGAATAACTTTAGCTTTGTCGCCGATCTGCGATACGGCCGCTTCCCCTTTTTCTAGGTTCCGAGATCCAGCGTAAACAACATAACCGTTTTCCGCCAACGCTTTGGCGATCTGAAATCCTACACCGGTATTCGCTCCAGTGACGAGGGCCACTTTTGTTTGGTTTGTCTGCATAACTTGAATATTTAAATTTTGTAGAACAAAGTTGCCAGATCACAGGTCATTAACTGTAGTCATATCGGGAAATTTTGTAGCCAATTTAAGGATATTTACTAATTTTAGATGTTTATTGAACATATACGTGATCCTATAATAAACGTATCAATATTCACGGACATAATTCCATAAACTATGGCTCAAATAATTAAAGTCATCAAAGGAGATATCACAAAAATAGAGGTAGACGCCATCGTGAATGCAGCGAACTCCTCTTTATTAGGCGGTGGCGGGGTGGACGGTGCTATTCATAGAGCTGGCGGAACGGCTATTTTAGAGGAATGTCGAAAGATCGTCGCTTGACAAGGTGGCTGCAGAACAGGCGAAGCAGTCATTACTACAGCTGGTAACCTACCTGCTAAGTATGTGATCCATACTGTCGGCCCGGTTTGGAATGGCGGCAAAAAAGATGAAGAGCTTTTGCTGAGAAACTGTTACATAAACTCTCTCCTATTAGCTGCAGAGTATAAGTGCTCCACTGTTGCCTTTCCAAACATCAGTACAGGTATATATAGGTTCCCAAAAAAGTTGGCAGCGGAACTCTCGGTCAAAGCTATAAATCAATTTCTGGAATCGGACAATACGATCAAACAGATAAAAATCGTTTGTTTTGACGACGAAAATTTTCAGCTGTTGAGTGCAATTCAACCTAATGATGTATAATTTAATACTCACCCACAGGTGGTCATCGCAGAACGACAGACTGAGCTAATCATAATAAGCTCAACAGAATCATTCAATACTGCTGCGCTAATTCAGTACATTTCCCTAATTGCATTCCGATAAGTATTTAAGATACTTGTTCTTACCTATTCGTTTGGAGAGCTCAATAAACGCCCAACCGGCTGAAACTTCAAATGCCTCTTTCACCGTTATATCGCGATAGATATCGGGACGGTAACCATATTTGACCGTATCTGTCTTCACCGGCCATTTGATGATTTCATTTTCATCTTTGATAGTGCCTGTTTCTAATGCAATAAGCATGTTGACCACCTAAAAGGTGGATGCCGGTAGCACTGGTGTTTTTACGCTTAGCGTATCTGACACGATTAGCATCTGTTTGGCATTATCGTAAATAACAATAGCGCCGTTCACTTGGCAATCACGAAAATATTTGTCGAAATCAGGCCTAATAATTGTCGTTCAGCACGGTTTTATAGTCGTTGATGGCGGAACTGCCCGCAACTGGCCAAATGCAAGCAAGGGAAGCATACCTATTATTGAGAGGATACGTGGCAACATCCGAATTATACTAAACATCATTACACATTGTTTGCTAAGTACTCTTTTATAGCCATATTGTTTCATGCCTATGTATCGTACAACTAATTATCACCTATGATCAATCGCAACACTTCATCTTTTAAATTCCTTGCTATCGGCACTTTATGATTTGCTATTTGAAGCTGATTGCCTTCGATCATCGTAACTTTTTGCTTATTGATAATATAAGATCGATGACAGGATATAAATAAATTTGAAGTAACATGGTGATCATCTGCTGGAGTGTAGAGTAGATAATTTCTTGCGAGTAAGTTGTTTGAATAACGATATAGTTACCGAGGCTATGGATAAAAAGTAGATCATTATATTGAATCTTTTTTAGTTTTTTGTCAACTTTTACGAAAATATGCTGCTCTTGAACACTATGTTGGCCACCAATAGTCAGAGAAGCGAAGCCAAGGCTCTCTCCTGCACGATTTGCGGCTTTAAAAAACCTTTCAAAAGAAACAGGTTTCAATAAATAATCGACGATCTCCAATTCGTAACCTAGGAGGGCGTACTGTTCATACGCAGAAACGACAATGACTTTAGGCGGATTTTTGAGTGTGGCAACATAGTCCAGCCCAGACATTTCGGGCATTTCGATGTCCAAAAAAAGAAGATCTATCGGATGTTGTCTTAAATACTCATGTAACGCCATTACGTCTTCACACTCGACAACCAATTTCAAAAAACTTATTTTTTCTATATATGATGCTAATCCTTTTCGCGCGAATGGCTCATCATCGACTATAGCACATTTTATCTCCATTTGCATATAATTATATTTTTATTCTTAATTCAGCAAGATAACAATGTCCTTCCTGCTGATTAAATTGCATTTCTGTAGATAGCTTGTGAGCATTAGGGTAGACTAACGCCAATCTCCTGACAAGATGTGCCAGACCTGATCCTGAATCGGCCTTCTTAGCTATCTTTCCCTTGTCAGGATTTAAACGATCGTCCAGACTATTCGAGATACCGAAAGTTATTTCCCGATCCCGCAGCTTAATATCGATCTTAATTTCGTATTTACCACGGACATATTTAAAAGCATTTTCTATCAATGGCTGAAAAAGTAGCGGAAAGATACGTATTCCCTGCCAGTCCGGATCAATGTTCATTTGGACATTTAATCTCTCCGGTAACCGTTGTCGTTGAAACGATACGTAAGATCTGATATAGACAATTTCCTGGTCCATGCTTACTTTTTCGTCAACATTATAAATTTGATAACGCAATAATTCTGAAAGTTGTTCAATGCTCCTTTTCGCCAACGTATTGGTATCTTCAATTTGAAAGTATACCGTATTCAATGCATTAAATAGAAAATGCGGGTGATACTGGCTCTTTAATAATTGAAGTTCAGCACTTAATTTATCTGATTTTATCTTTTCTACATATATACGGTTACTGGCCATGGCATGGTCAATTTGCTCATTTCGCATCAGTGTATAATAAAGTAAAAATAGCGGTATATAAATAGCATTGACCAAGATATAATCGATATAGCCATCCCCCATATATACCCATCCAAAATGCTCGGCACTATAAATAACAGGATTAAGCAGGATAACAATCTGAATGATAACGGCTAAATATTCTCTCGCCACACTAACAGAAAAGACGGACACGTCACCAAAGATTTTATCAAGTCTCCTGCGCCATAGTGCTGTCAAAACATAACAGAAAGCTATGGAAATAAAAAGACCTATCGAGTGGATCCGTATACCCCCTGACCAAAACTGATCTTTTTTAGTTAAGTCGGTAACCACACGCAGAATATTGAAAGAAGTTATCCCCCAAATTGCGGGGCCTAGATAACGTAACGGATTTGATCTTGTAATAATACTCATACTAAGATTAAAAGATAATTCTATCGTTTTCCTTTAAGCGATCGCCTGACTGAGCATTTTTACTAACTTTTTTGCTATTAAATATGTTGTAAGATACACTGACGCCAACGGCTCTACTATCATATAGCTCACGGTATCTTCCTCTCATAGACTCTCCGTTAAAAATTATCCTAGGCTTATTTGTTTGCAAGATGTCATTGGTATAAATATACAAAGTTAATTTGTCTTGAAGGAATTTACGATGTAGTCCCGTGTTTATAAACCATAATGGCGAAATTGTTGCCTGCCCTTCAGCCTTCGGTCCATTAAAAAAACAGTTGATTTCGAGGTTCATTTTGCCAGGAAGATTGACACTATTTTGTATTTGTAGCGTTGGCGTCAACTGCCGGTTCCTTCGGTTTCCTGCCATTGCCCGCCATTCAAATTGCTTGTAAATGAGATTAGCGTTTAATTGTATATTCCATTGCTTTATGGGAGTCATACTTGTTCCGTTTAACCGCAGCCCTAAGATGGATACGTATTGTATATTCATGGGCTGCACGACCGTGCGACCATACGGGTCGAGATGATAGCTTTTACTGATCGCATCCTTTATTAAGCTATGAAATAAGTGTAAGGAGTATAAATTTTGGTATAACCAGCCAAGTTCGATAGTATTTGTAAAATCTGGCTTCAGCTCGGGATTTCCGCGCTCGTAAAGATAGGGGTCGTTGACTTCAACAGCGGGGCTCAGATCCCGAAAGTTAGGCCGGTTAACCCGCCTGTTGTAATTCAATGACAATTGATGTTTTTTCCGTAAAGCGTAGGTCATAGTCAAGTTTGGAAAAATATTTCTGTACGACCTGTTAAGAATATTCCGATCTGACGCGTTGCGTGTCTGGCTATCGAAAGATGCGTCCTCATAACGTAACCCAAAACTTAAGTGCATGCGGGCAGATGCCGCATATCGCACCTGTGAAAATAGAGCCTTCAAATTTTCATGATGCTCAAATTCACTGTTAAGATCGCTGCGCTGTTTCCAATCCGTTCCATTGAAGCCATGAAAAAACGACGCCGTCGACATAGCCACATGTGTAAGTTTAGCGCCCAGAATGGCGGTGATGTCTGGTCCCAAATCAAGCGTATATTTGGACTGTAATGTCGAGATTCGGACTTCTCCCTGCGCCGTTCCATTTAATGTATCCAGGGCCGCAGCAGACCGTTCATCTGTAAATTTATTTATCATTTGGTCCTGCCATTCCGATTGTTGGAAGTATTGCCGATCAAATGAGGATTCCCATTTGGAATGATCTTGCATATGGAAAATCAGCTGACCGCCGGCTCCTAAATTTCTAAAGTTTTGTCCCATCGCATTTCTGGCCTCTGTAGTTGAATCGGCCACCGATTGATCGCTAAAAAATAGTGATCCCGCTATTTCATCTTTGCTCCTTTTATTATCGCTAATAAGTAAATATGTACTTAGTTTTATAGTTTTGCTCGCTGTATAATCCAATATACCATTATAGTAGTGATTCTTATAGTTCTTATTCCTAATAGCATTCATATCAATCTGTAGCGGGGTGCGACCTGCAAGGCCAGTTATATTTCGGGTGGACATAACGTCCACTAGTTCACTTCCTCTTCTAAATGCGTATGTATTTGAAAGACTGAATTTGTTCCGCGTAAACACAACATTTAAATGATGATGATTTCTGTGATATTTACCTTGCTCGGCATTTGTTGAAATAATGAGCGCTAGATCTTTTTGTGCTGTGTTTGCCCTTTTTAGGTTGATAAATCTTCCATGGCCGTTGGCATCCAATACCGCGTTGGGCTGTGTAATCAGTTCGACTGTTTCCAGTGATGACGCCGGCATCGAAGCCAGAAAGGTAATCAGATTTTCTGCGGTAAGAAAGTTTGTCTTTTCATCAATAAGTATCTGTACACCCTCTTGTCCATTTAGGCTTATGCTTCCATTGGGCAAAATCGTTACGCTTGGCATTTTCCGCAGCAGATCCAAAACGCTACCTGAAGTGTTGCGTGACTTATTGGAAACTCGTATGCTTATTTTATCAGGCGAAAGTTTAACAGGGTTGAGTTTTCTGGTAATAGTCACTCCGCTCAGCATAATAGATTTGTCCCGGATGGTATCCTGTGATGTGTATTGTTTCTTTGCATGGGTGACTCTTGATAGTAGCAAGACGATAGTTAAAACCAAAAAGATAGTTGCTCTTCTCATATTCGTAAAATAGTTGTTTACGAATGTACTGGCTCTCGGAGCTTTACCTAAATAATTTATTTGAATGGTAAATTTTACGGGATCAATGGAAGTCAGCCTTTAAAAATCCGTTGATTTTTTACTTGTCAGAATTTCTTTTTATCTTTTTATAAACTTCAAACCAAAGTACGGATACCGCCGAAATAGCCAATGCAGTCAGCAACTCAGATATACGAAGTGCAGTAACGTCAAAAAATGATGATACTGGTTTACAGTAAAGAATAAACAGCAGCAGAATTAGCACGGTTAACGTAATACTAACGAGCAGTAAATTACGATTCTTAAAACTCTCTATAATGCCATAATAAAATGATCGGTTTGCGTAACTCAGAAAGATATTCGCAAATATTAGGGTAGTGAAAACCATTGCCCTTGTTTTTACTTGGTCACCGCCCTCCATGATGCTAAGTTGATAGCTAAACAATACCCCAATTGTAATGGCAAGCCCCTGAACGATACTTATACCAAGTTCTTTGATATTCAAAAATGTCTTTCCCATAGCTCTCGGCGGCTGATTCATCGTATTTTTTTCAATAGGTTCATTCTCATAGACAATTGAACAGGTGGGGCCCATGACAAGTTCCAGAAAAATGACGTGTACCGGCGTGAATATCTGCGGATAGATCCATCCTAAGAACAAGGGTAAGGAGACTGTAAGTATAATGGGAATATGAATAGAAATTATGTATTGAACCGCTTTCTTAATATTCGCATAAATCCTGCGGCCCGCGGCTATGCCTACAATAAGCTTTTCCAGATCGTCATTTGTAATAATCAACGCTGCAGCTGATTTAGCAATTTCCGTCCCTTTATTCCCCATGGCCACACCGATATGAGCAGCTTTTAGTGCGGGGCCGTCGTTAACGCCGTCTCCGAGCATGGCGACCACCTCACCTTTCTTTTTTAATGCGTTGACAACGGCGAGCTTGGCATCAGGAAACATGCGTGTAAATAATGTGGTGCGATCAGCTATCGCTACAATTTCCTCCTCTGTATGGCCCATGATTTCACTTCCGTTGATTGCTGGCGTATCATTGGTGATGCCCGATTGTAAGGCGATGGCTTTAGTTGTTGCAGCATTGTCTCCCGTGATCACCTTCACCTTTATCCCAGCAGCATAAATCTGCTGAAAGACTTTTTCTATTCCAATCTTTGGTGGATCGTAGAACACAGTTAGCCCTAAAAACTCAAAGTTAAAATCCTGCTGCTTAGCGGGAAATTGATCGCCCAAAAAATGTGATTTGGCAACACCCAAAATGCGATAGCCCTGTTGGGCAAAGCGCTCAACAATATTTCTGATCCGCAGCCTCTCGTTATCGGAAAGCTTAGAGACGCTCAATATCGCTTCGGGGGCTCCCTTAGCTGCAATAATCCTCTCCTTCTGTTTGCTTTCGAAAAGGTGTGTCATCATCGGCGGTCTGCCCTCAAGAGGATACTCGTAAAATAATTCATAATTCTTTCTTAAATCTTTGCTGTGCGTTTCCTGATATATCTTATGTAACGTGATCTCCATAGGATCGAAAGGTACCGGCTCACTGCTCCACATGGCGTAAGCAATCAGCTCCTCAAGCAACTCATTATCAAAGTGATCTTCCGAATAAGTGGTATCGGAGCGATAGTCATAAAGTTGTTTTAACTGCATCATGTTGGCGGTTATTGTACCTGTTTTATCCGTACAGATCACCGTTGTACTTCCGAGGGTCTCAACGATGCTGCTTCTTTTTATAATAACACCTTCACGCATAAGTTTCCATGCGCCCAAAGCCATGAAAGTGGTAAATGCAACGGGTATTTCTTCGGGCAAAACGGACATTGCTAGGGTCAGTCCGCTGAGTAAACTAACAATTACATCTTTGGTATCCAAATAACTATATAGACAGACCAACAAAAAAATAATTACTCCAACGATTGCCATCGACTTAACAAATTTTTGGATCTGCACTTGCAGGGGTGAAATCTCTTCTTTTATGGTACGAATGGATTCGCCGATCTTGCCTACACGTGTTTGTTTACCTATCTTTAATACTTCAAAAACAGCAAGGCCTGACACTGTTACTGTACCACTATACACCAAATTATCTTCCGTCGTACTATCTTTAAAAACGGAGAAACTCTCTCCGGTGAGGGACGATTCATTAACCGAAAAATCATTGCTATGCAAAATCCGTCCATCTGCATTGATGACACGTCCTTCTTCTGTAATACACAGATCGCCAACGACAATTTCACGGGTAGGGATTTTAGTTACTTGCGCATCTCTGATAACTGTGCTCAACGGCTCGTTGAGTTTCTCAAGCTCTTGCAGCGCCCTCTTGCTTCGGTTATCCTGATAAAAAGAAATAGCTGTGACTGCTACAATCGCCAAGGCCATAAAAGCTGCCTCGGCATAATCCCCCACAATGACATAAATAAGGGAAATGGCGATAAGCAAAATCAGCATGGGTTCTTTTAAAATGCTGATAAGAAGATCAAGCCAACTACTTTTTTGTTGTTCTTCCAATTGGTTATAGCCATATTGCGCCCGAGCTATACTTACCTCTTCCTGGCTAAGGCCTTTGAGATGACTGGGGATATTGTATTCCATAGTATAAGGTTATGTAAGTAAAACTGATGATGTTTAGAATATAAAACAGTCTTTATATTTGTTGTTCTCTTACTTTATTAGGAAACAATATTTTCTAGAATATGTTCTTGGCGAGGCGACTAAAGTTCTTTGCTAAGCTAGCGATGCATTGACGTACTTTTCGAAAAGGTGTTCAAGATTTTATCAGACACGACGTCTCATTTTTAATGAGACGAGCCTTTAACTACCGGATGACCACACTAGCGTAAAACTATGCCTGCGGAAGTATTGTTCTAAGTCAGAGTGCCATAAATGTGATTATGGCTCATAGTAATAAACGTCAATGACGAAATGTCCATTACGCGAATGCGCTTAAATTATCGTGTCGAATATGCCAGAAGGTCCATCCATAGTTCTGATAAAAGAGAATCTGCAAAGGTTTGTCGGTCACACCATCACTGCGGTTTCAGGAAACGCCAAATTCGAAAAGGATTGGCTTGTAAATGAAGTGCTTTTGGGTATAAAAACGTTCGGAAAGCAATTGTATCTCGTATTTGAGAAGGCGGTATTAAGAATTCACCTGCTCCTGTTTGGTTCTTATAGTATCGACGAGCAAACGAAACCTGAAAAAAGCCTACGCTTGGGGATCTGGTTTGACAGCGGTAGCATATTTTTCTATACCTGCTCAGTAAAGGAAGTTGAGCATAGTTATTTAACAGAAATCGACTGGCAAGCAGATGTAATGAGCGATATATGGGATCCTAAAAAGGCTGTCAGGAAGTTGATATCTTTGCCGGACACCTTGGTCTGCGATGCACTTCTGGACCAGCAAATTTTTTCTGGAGTTGGAAATATCATCAAAAATGAAGTACTCTTCAGGATCGGAGTTCAGCCAGAAAGTTTGATCGGCGACCTGCCAACAGCAAAGTTAAATCAATTAATCGCGGAAGCGCGTAATTATAGCTTCGATTTTCTAAACTGGAAGAGAGATTTTGTGCTGAAGAAACATTGGTTGGTACATACTAAATCCAACTGTCCTATTTGCGGGGAACGACTGATCCGAAAGCACCTGGGTAAAACTAACAGAAGGTGTTTCTACTGTCTGAAAGATCAAAAAAGATACTAGGCGCTTATGGCTTAACTTTAAGAGTGAGCGACACTGAGGACTCTGTGAAATGTGGCCTGAAGAAAGGAATCTAGAATATCGGCACATACAGATGCATCTGGGTATCTGGATACAAAAAAAGTGGATATGGATACAAGCGGAATCCGCTCCTTGCAGAACTTTGGGTAACAAAATAATTTTACGATGAACATAGTTGTTACAGGTTCTCTTGGGAACATCGGAAGACCATTAAGCATGGCATTAGTAAAAAGTGGACATTCAGTGGAGGTGATCAGCAGCACTGATAAACGCGCGATAGAGATTCAGCAAATAGGAGCTACTTCGTTGATTGGCTCTTTGGATGATGACGAATTTTTAAGTAGTTCCTTTGCTGGAAAGGATGCCGTGTTTTGTATGGTTCCACCGAGCTATACACAGCCTGATCAGATCGCCTATTATAGGAGATTGGGCGAAAAATACAAAAAGGCTATTCTAAAAACAGGAATTAAAAGAGTGGTATATTTAAGCAGTTACGGAGCTCATTTGCCGTACGGAACAGGCTTTATAACAGGTGCATATCATGTGGAACAAATCCTGAACAGCGTTCCTGATATTTATCTGACTCATCTACGTCCGACCTATTTTTATTACAACTTACTTGCCTTCATACCCATGATTAAAGCAGTTGGCAACATTGGAGCAGTCTATGGAGACACAGACCGATTACCAATGGTCTCTCCACAAGATATCGCCGAAGCTGCGGCAGAAGAACTGGTTAAGACACAGAACATTTGTGCTGTCCGTTATATCTGTAGCGATGATAGAAACTGCAATGAAATCGCAGCGGTAATCGGCCATGCAGTCGGCAATCCAGATCTGAAATGGGTAAGATTAGCGAAGGACTTGGTACTTAATAGTCTTTTGGAAAATGGGCTTTCGAACGAACATGCTGCCAATCTCGTTGAACTCAGCGAAGCGATCCATAATGGCACGCTCCATGAAGATTACGACAGGCACACGCCGACGATGGGGAAAGTAAAGTTGGAAGAGTACGCTATAGAATTTGCTAGCGTGTTTGCGACCACATAATTAAACTTACACAAACCGTTAATACATCATCAAATATTAAGAGTAGCTATCCGTTTGCGGGATGGCTATTTTCCGCCTCTTGGCATTGGATAGCGATTTTGAACAATGGACTCAACGAATAATAGATTTTTTGATATTTAATCTTCGTCATGACAAACTGTTGTCAATAGTAATCCGATTTTTGCTCAACACGATGTAGCTCAAATTAATGTTCAATAGATATTATATATGATGAATCTTCTTTCTATAAGGATTATTACAGCAAATGTAAAGCAGTTAACTGATTATTATGAAAAAATAACAGGTCTGAAGGCAGTATGGTATACGCAGGACTTTGCTGAACTGAAAACTGATGCAGCCACACTGGCATTTGGCAGTACCAAAACCCTGGAATTGTTCGGTGGAGATCATATAGCCAAACCCGCACAAAACCATACTGCAATCATTGAATTTATTTCACCAAATGTAGATAACGATTACGATCGGATAAAACAGTTCATTGCGCCGCATCTTGTACAGGCGCCTACAACGATGCCGTGGGGGAACCGATCGCTACTATTCAGAGATCCCGACGGAAATCTGATCAATTTTTTTACGCCAGTGACGACTCAGGCTGTTGAAAGGTCTAAGGGACGCATCAACTGAGACGCTCTATTAGAATAACTTTTTTTCATTTTTATCTTAATTTATGAATCAGCGATATTTTCCTTCTAAAGAGCAGAAATTCGACAATAGTACATAGCAAATAAAGTACTGAAAAGACAAATAGTAACTTTAATGGAGCTGCTGTTACGCCATATTGGTATGTATCTCCCAAAATAATGACTGTAAGAAAAATAACGCTAATGAATGGTACACCGGAAAAGGTGATTAACGATAAGAAATAACTGTTCCTAATTTTCTCGATTTGATTCAAAAAGAATAAAACTGACCCTAAAGTGATTACTACAACATAGACAGTTGAAAGATAAGCATTTAAAAACGCATCCACTATACTAAGGACTTTTTCAAAGAATGTTGAATCAACAAGCTCACTATCTAGCATCAAGAAACGATATAGTACAAATAAAAGTATACTTAACAGGACGTTTACCAACCAGAACCTAAATATGATATTCCCCATATATTTCTAAGTATTGTGTATTATAGTGCACATCCAATTTCAATTCGCAATAACACCTTTTTGTTTGTACGTCTCCCCGATTACTAGTAGAAGCGCAAATTTTCTTCAATCGATGCCGTCTATGCTATTTACACTTAAATGTATGTTTTTTTTTCTTCCCGACAAGTATGAATTAATATTTGGTGACAATTTATTATTATTCGTGGTATGTTTATCTATCGTTGCTTACAAGCGCGTCGTGTGCAGTCTTGAAAACGATAACTGTATACGGCAACGTAATCTTCTCTTTTGTTATCGGGTTAATGGATCTTTTGATTTTCTCACAAAGAAAATAATGATATTTATGAAAATAATAACTGCTGACACGATAGCTGCAATATAGATGGTATAATCGATGATGTGATTAGCAACTGCAATAGCCAGTAATGCCCAGACCGCGACCAAAGCGAATGCCGGCATGCCGCGTTTCCAAATCATAAACAGGTGGATGACCAGCGCGAAGACAAATAGCGCGATAGTCCAGCTTGTTTCTGATATGCCAAAACCATTCCATGCGATTTTCTTGAGATATGCCGCAACGTTGGCTATTAATGCGACAGAGACCCAACCAGCATATATCTGAAAAGGTAGTCTTAAAAAAATAGTCATAGCGGCAGACTGCCGATGGCGTCCTTCTTCAGTCTTTTCGATGATCGTTAGAAGCGATAGCAAAAGTAAGATCATGAACAATACACTGCAGAAGGTGAAATCATATAGCCAGATTAGTACCCAAAGGCTGTTGGCAAAACAGGAAATTACAAACCACCAGCCAATCTGTTTCAGTACACATTCTTTTTCTTGTGTCTGTCTCGTTATAGGACCAAAATAGATGATAAAACCAAAGAGAAGTAGATAAATTAGACCCCAGATGGAAAATGCATAGCCCGCTGGTGTGAATAAATTCTCATATTTTGCAGATATTGTGCCCATGGTCTCACCATTAAAAACTCCTTTGTTGGATAGATAACTAATGATAATTGTTGTTACCAGCGCGATTCCATTCGTGGTCTGAAGTGATTTTTTCATACTATTATATTTTTAAACCATCTTTTGCCGACTCGGCTCACGGACGGCGTCGTGAACAATAAAATATGCTCATATAAGGACATTCAAAGCCAATAGCTTCCGATATCCACTTAGCTTATAACAAGCCTACTGTACTTTGCCGGATAATCAGTTGTTTTTGATCAAACTGTTGTTCTAGATGCTGCCGAAAGGAAGCCCAATAGTCTCTATCAATCTCGGCGACCATGACCTCATAAACAATGATGCGGTCTTTGATTTCCTTTTGATCTTCATCGGACCAGACCCCCTCCGCCGGAGCTTGCGTATAGGCAGTCACGCCGCCAAAGTCTTTAATTAATTTCCTTTTTACATTTCTGTAGAGATAAGCTGGAAAAGGTTTTCCATTGTCATCCGATAAAGGCACGAAAATCTCAATCTTCCGGATCGGTTCCATGTTGTTCTTTGCGGTCGCTATTGCTTTAACCGCGTCTTTTGCGCTGATGACTTTTAGTGGTTCAAAATCTTTGCCTTCTATTTGACTATAACAGCTAAAGAAGTATTGCAGTTCGGCCAGGATATCATCTGGTAGTTGTACTGCCCGTGTCAGATTGGCGAATACCTTTGAGTTTTCTGGAACGACGAGAAATCGATCATTTTCGATTATTAAACCGTCTAGCTCCCGCTGTACTGCTTTTATAGCACCAATAACCCTACATTTCAGAAAGCTGCCCGGGAAACTGCCCTGTTCCGCAATGACAATGACATCCAACGGATCACCATCTTGGCCCATGGTTCCCGGAATAAAACCAAAATCATAGGGAAACACAAATCCCAAAGGCAAGTATTTCGCTACTACAAGACCACCAAGCCCGGGGTCATAATTGTATTTTGCATTGGAGTTTTTCGGTGTCTCCACCATACATACAACATCTTTCATCACTAAATCGTGGTAGGTTAAAATACTTAAAATTGTTTGTTATGATAAAATGAGAACAACCACCAACTGGAAAAAGTTTACGGTTGACCGCCAATCTGCGCACAGCTCATTCTGGTGCACATAGTGCTGTGTTGTACGATAGACACCATTGTTTCAGCATTAATGACTTCGTCGGCGTGATTCTACTCATTTAAGGTGGTATATACCCGTTTTTAGAAATTGGAGAAAGATGTTTCAACCAAGAAGGTTCAAGCCCTGTTATTTTGGAAGAAAGTAGAGCGGATATCAATAGACAAATAAAATAGCATATGAAAAATTTAACTAGCATGGGTAGAAGGACGGCAATAAGCAAAATGGGGGCAGGTATTTTGGGCTTTACCTTACTCGGTGGCTGGCAACCTGCCCAATCGCAACAGCAGGGGGATGTGGCTAATCCTGTCAAAGAATACCCCAAACCGCCTTTTAAAAAGCAGTCGCAGCCTTGGCCGGGGCTTTGCAGCCAGATGAACCCACGTCCCGATCACGGCGAAACAAGCTATAAGGGGTCAGGCAGACTAAAAGGTCGTAAAGCTCTGATCACAGGCGGTGATTCAGGCATGGGGCGCGCAGCAGCTATTGCCTATGCGCGCGAAGGTGCCGATGTTGCTATCAATTATCTCCCGGCAGAGGAACCCGATGCAAGGGAAGTGATTGCCTTGATCAAAGAAGCTGGTCGTAAAGCAATAGCCATTCCTGGAGACCTACGTAATGAAGATTTTTGCACCAAACTGGTTGAAGATGCAGTTCAGCAACTGGGTGGACTGGATATATTAGTTAATAACGCGGGCCGGCAGCAAACGAAAGCGTCAATCTTAGATATCAGCACAGAGGAATTTGATGCAACGATGAAAACCAACATTTATGCGCCGTTTTGGCTTATTAAGGCGGCACTTCCCCACCTAAAACCGGGATCTGTCATCATAGGCACTACTTCAGTGCAGGCTACCGATCCTTCTGGCGACCTCTACGATTATGCCCAAACCAAAGCTGCCACCACAAATTATGTCCGTTCCTTGGCCAAGCAGCTTGGCCCCAAAGGCATCAGGGTCAATGGAGTAGCTCCGGGCCCCATATGGACGGCATTGCAAGTCAGCGGTGGTGCTACACAGGAAAAATTGGTGAATTTTGGTGGCGATACTCCTTTAGGTCGTCCCGGGCAGCCAGCGGAACTGGCATCCATCTATGTTCAGTTGGCAGCAGCTGATGCTAGCTATGCGAACGGACAGATCTATGGAGCCGCTGGTGGTGGCGGGCAACCTTAAGTGATCATTCTTCTCGGATCAATCGGAAGGTAAGGTTGATCCGCGGAGTCATCGCCTGCGAAGATTTTGCAATCCGATGTTCCCAAGACTCCTGCAAATCGCCTTTCATAAGCAATAGGGAACCATGTCTTAAAAGTAGAGACCGCTTTTGCGAGTGATCGTCTACTCTTCGGAAATCAAAATAGCGGGCTTGCCCTAAACTGAGTGATCCGATGACAGGCCTATTTCCAAGCTCACTTTCCCTATCGCGATGCCAAGCAACGGAATCGTTTTGATCACGATAGAGATTCAGCAAAACAGAATTGAATTGACAGTTAAACCTTTGTTCGATCTTTACCTTTAAATCATACAGTGGCGTTAACCACTGGTTGGCAATAATATTTCTGCCCCCCAGCCGATACGAAGTATCCTCTTCGCCATACCAGGCAGTCAGTCGTGGCGTCGTGACAATCCTGTCGTACATTTTTTGAGCAGTGTGCTGCCACGGTACTTCCTGTAACAGTAGCTTGAATAACGCATCAGCCTCTTTATTGGAAAGAAAATGTGGTTCGAACTGCAAGAGTTCCTCGGGGAACTGGTACCCTTCATTATCAAATAAACTTAACTGTTCCATTTCATGTTAGAGATTCGTGAAATAATTTGACTCACCACTGTCTCGCTCTTAGATGGTAATTGTTTGTACAATAGAACAGCTGCTAATGATGAAGGTTTGCTGGCTAACGCTCGGAATGCAAAATCGATGCAAGCAGCAAATGTTCATTACTTTCGTGCAGATCTATTCCATTATCCCTGAGCTCATTAAAATTTACGTCGGTTATCCGTGTTATTCGGAATTTAATATATATTTATATATCTAAAAATTACCGATGTTAGAACATTTTGAATTTTATCTTTTTATAGTTCTGCTCATCACCATGCTCATCATGCTAGCCAAGCGCGTCCAGGTTGCGTATCCTGTCTTGCTCGTGCTGGCGGGGCTAATGATCAGTTTTATCCCGGGCGTGCCGGTGATAAAAATAGAACCCGAGTTAATTTTTATCATTTTTTTACCTCCACTACTGTATGAGGCCGCCTGGTCAACTTCCTGGAAAGAGCTCTGGCGATGGCGGAGGATTATATTCAGTTTTGCTTTCGTTGTGGTGTTCTTTACGGCGTTATCGGTTGCTATTTTCGCCAACTATTTTATTCCGGGGTTTTCGTTGGCCTTGGGCTTCCTATTGGGTGGAATTGTTTCTCCACCGGATGCGGTAAGTGCTGGCGCTATATTAAAATTTGTCAAAGTACCCAAACGACTCGCCTCCATCTTAGAGGGTGAAAGTCTGCTAAACGATGCCTCATCCTTAATTATTTTCCGCTTTGCGATGATTGCAGCAGCTACAGGTCAATTTGTCTGGTATCAGGCCGCTACAAGTTTTGTGTGGATGTGTATTGGTGGTGTCGGAATTGGGCTGGTGATCGGATATATCTTTTTGAAAATGCACAAACTGTTGCCCACTGATCCCAATACAGATATCTTACTGACGTTTATCGCTCCATTTTCGATGTATCTTGGGGCCGAACAACTGCATGCATCCGGAGTTCTTGCAGTAGTAAGTGGGGGGCTGTTTCTCTCTTATCGTAGTCATGACTTTTTGAGCAGCGGATCGAGGATCCGTACGGTCACTGTCTGGGAAACCTTTTGTTTTTTCCTGAACGGAGTGGTTTTTATGCTCATCGGTTTGGATTTACCTGAAATAGTATCTGGTCTTGGCGATACCGATATCTACACCGCAATGGGCTATGGACTGGCGGTAACTGCTGTGCTAATACTGGTTCGGATTTTTGCGGGATATGCGGCAGTAATCACCACATTGATCATGAGAAATTTCATCACGGTTGCAGATCCCGAAACCCCAGGCTGGCAGACGCCTCTGATCATAGGATGGACCGGTATGAGGGGTGTCGTTTCTCTGGCCGCTGCACTTTCGATTCCTTTAACCCTTGACGATGGCACCCCCTTCCCCCAGCGCAACCTTATCCTTTTTATAACGTTTTCCGTTATCCTTTTGACATTGCTGGTTCAAGGCCTTACTCTACCTTTTTTACTCCGGAAGTTCCGATTGATAGACCGCGATTTGGTACGGAGCGAAAAGGAAATTGATTACGAAATTCAGCACATGCTCGCTCAGGTAGCGGTCGATAAAATTCAACGCGATTATGCAGATAAAATCGAGAGCTTCCCGACCCTGAAAGATCAGCTGCAAAAATACGAAAATCAGTTGAGGAGTTCCGAAATTATCCTTAATTATGCTGAATACCGGAAAATCTATATTGATATCCTTGAAGCACAACGGATCTGGCTTATCAACAAAAACCGTGAAGAACTGCTGTTGGACGAAGAGATTATTCGGAAACATCTCCGCCTACTCGACCTTCAAGAGGAACGATTGAACATGAAAAGTTGAGAAGGGCAGCAGGCTCTCCTCAACTTTTCATGTATTTCACCAGTTGCAATTTCTCCTTCATGTTCACTATTAGCAACCTCAAACTATATACCATCCTATGCCTATGCTAATAGGCTACTTGTTCGCATTTATTTTCCACGTATTGATTTCCTTTTATTAGACCAGACGAAGCCATGATACATCAGGATTCATCTTTTGTATTCTTGACCAAGCCGATTCCTGCGAAAAAGAATATCAACCCCAAAACGCCCACAACCCCCAATGTCGTGTAGCCAGCGCTTTGGTTTATCAAGTGATATCCTGTGTAGACTAAGCCAACAATACCTAGAATGGTAAGAATGGCTCCAAAGGTGCGTTTTAAGTTCATATCTTTATTGTTTTCCTTATGTTGATGTAACAAATCCTGAAAGGCAAAAGTTTGACTTTATTTTTCCAGTCAAAACTGCTTTGCAGCTGTCTGTCATCAAGATTAACTTATGAAGAAGACTTAACATACAGAATTTGTGTTGTGTACTTCGATCCTACCAGCCAGTGCTCCATTGAAACTGTCGGATTCGGAAGAAGTTAGAGCAGTTATCAGCAACATGGTTTGACAGAATACTATCGGCTCTTATTCAGAATATTTTTTAAAAATACTAGTGGCAATATGCCCACCAAAACCAAAGGTATTGTTCATCGCGTAATTGACTTTCTTCTTTCGACTTTTCGCCAAAGTAAAATCAAACATATCTTTATATTGCGGCTCAAGTATTTGGGTGTTTATGGTTGGTGGAACGATGTCTTCGTTAACTGCTTTGATGCAAGCTATTGCTTCAACAGCCCCTGCTGCGCCCAATAGATGGCCGGTCATCGATTTGGTAGCGCTAATACTAAGATCGCTGGCCTGTCCAAATACTCGTTCAATGGCTTTCAGCTCACTTAAGTCGCCCGGAGGCGTAGAGGTTGCGTGCACATTCAGATAGTCGATTACTTCAGGCCCAATGTTGGCATCTTCAAGAGCCGCGAGCATCCCAAGATAGGCTCCTTCACCTTCAGGATGTGTACCAGTAAGATGATAGGCATCTGCTGCCATACCACCACCGACGATTTCGGCATATATTGTTGCTCCTCGTTGTTTTGCACTTGTCAGATCCTCCAAAATCACTGCGCCGGCACCTTCGCCGATGACGAAACCGTCGCGGCTTAGGTCGAAAGGTCTTGATGCAGTTTGTGGATGATCATTGTTGGTAGATAACGCCTTTGATGCATTAAAGCCCCCAACTGAGCTCTCAGTGATAGCGGCCTCAGAGCCACCGGTGATAATCATGTCGGCTTTTCCCCACTTGATATAATTGTATGCATCGATAATTGCCGTATTGGATGTTGCACAGGCAGAAACAGTGGTAAAGTTTACACCCCGTAGTCCATATTTAATAGAAATTACCCCTGAAGCAATATCCACGATCATTTTCGGAATAAAGAAAGGGTTAAACCTAGGCGTTCCGTCGCCTAGCGCATACTCGGTAACCTGCTGTTGAAAAGTCTCAATCCCACCGTTACCGGAGCCCCAAATTACGCCTATACGGTTTCTGTCCATTTTATCGAAATCTATATTACCGTTCTTGATGGCCTCTGCTACGGTGGCCAATGCATACTGCGTATATAAATCAAATCTGCGGATCTCGGATTTTTCCATAAAATCTAAGGGATTAAACCCCTTAACCTCACAAGCAAACTTGGTTTTAAACTTCGAAGCATCAAATCTTGTAATCGGGGCTCCGCCACTTTTCCCTTTGGTTAATGCGTTCCAAAATTCATCTGTATTATTTCCTATCGGTGTCAAGGCTCCGATACCTGTTACAACTACACGTCTCATATTTATGAAGTTAAATCGTCAATAATAATATATTTAATTTCCTGAAAATTGTGATGATATGTGATCCTTGATAAATGCTCTGCTCCAAGGATATTGGTAATAATCATCAACGCTTTGGTTCGATCATCGGTACTATATCGAAACAATCCTTCTTTTTTACCCTCTTTGAGTGTATCTGTAAGCCAATTGAGCGTATTGTCTGTTAATATTTTAAGCTCTGTTTGGACTTCGGGCTCAAACGAGTAGTAATCATTAGATAACGCACCCAAGATACTGATACGCCCGCCAGATTTGGATATCGTATAAACACAAAGAAATAGAATCATTTTTTGTACGGAGTCCTGATCCTCCACACGCCGCTTAAACTTTTCCAGTAATGCCATGTGCTTTTGAATGATAGCAATTACCAATGTTGTCTTGGTCGGGAAATGATAGTGTATTGAGGCGTTCTTTACACCTAGCTCTTTGGAAATATCACTGAAACTAAAGGCATTGTATCCTTTTTTACGAATCAGATCATCACCTATTAAAATTATTTTTTCACGTGTATTCATAGTGCAAATATACATATACCTACTAGTAAGTAGGTGAAAATAATAAATAATTTTTACTTTTTACTATATGTCTTTTGTCCGCGAATCATATAGAATTACTTGTCTCAGCGCTTGAAGGTATTAAAGACAGCCTTTCGTTATTCATCGCCTTATTTTTTTTTTGAAACAGGGTGATACTTTGTCGAAATTAAGTACATTGTTATAAAAGAGAATCATATGCAGACTATTAGTAATTCAAATGTAGCCTCAGGACGCCGGGCGCTCTTTATGGAACTGTATCAAAAAGGCTTTCCGGCAGTAGCCAGATATATCAGCAGCATGGGTGGCAGCTTTGATGAAGCCAAGGACGTATTTCAAGACGCTTTGATAGCGTATTATGAAAAAGTTGTTTTATCTTCCCTCGTACTGGACAATGACATTGCTTACCTATTTGGCACGGCAAGAAATATCTGGCTGAAGCGTTATCATCAAGGCAGGCAGAAACTACCATTGGATCAGATGGATGTGGTTTTACCCGACGAAAGTTTACCTTGCAACAAGCGTCTTTTCCGCTTCCTGGAGACAGCAGGTCGTAAATGTATGAGCTTGCTTAAGAGCTTTTACTATGACCAAATGTCACTTCAGGAGATCGCCGACGATTTTGGTTTTTCAGGAATAAGAAGCGCGACGGTACAAAAGTATAAATGCCTGGAAAAAATACGTGAAACTGTTAAAGAAAAAGCATTGCTGTATGAAGACTTCTTGGAATGAGATACGACAGATAGAGGCACATCTGATGGGTACACAGGTTCCTGCTGACGCTTTACTATTTGAAGCGCATATACTGCTAGACGACGAAATGACTGGGAGAATAGCTGCCCAACAGAAGGTGTATGAGATGGTATGGCAATTTGGACGTAAAGAACTGAGAAAGGAAATCGAAGCCGTGCACCAAACACTATTCACACAGCCTGAGCACATCCCATTTAAGCAAAAAATAAAACGTTTCTTTAAGACAACTTAAATCACAAATCATGAATATTGACAAAAATGAGTTCCGCAAATTTGCGGTAGGGCATTGCTATGTCCCAACAAATCGGGTTGATCACTACATCGGGGGGATCGAACGCTCGTCTATCCCCTTGGCAATGACTCCGTACATTACTGAAGAACGCGAAATGCGTGTTTCGCAGATGGATGTCTTTTCGAGGCTGATGATGGACAGGATTATCTTTATCGGTGCACCCGTCGAAGCTAATATAGCGAATATCGTGCAGGCGCAGTTATTATTTCTGCAGTCCGTTGATCCCAAAAAGGATATTCATATGTATATCAATTCGCCCGGCGGTGAAGTGTATGCCGGGCTAGGTATATACGATACCATGCAATTAATAAGTCCTGACGTAGCAACGATTTGTACGGGCATGGCTTTATCTTTTGGAGCGATTTTACTTTGCGGTGGAGCTCCAGGTAAACGGAGCGCGCTCGCTCACGCTCGTGTCATGCTACACCAGCCACTTGGTGGTGTGCAGGGACAGGCCTCGGACATTGAGATTACAGCCAAACAAGTATTGAAGATCAAAAAAGAACTGTACGACATCATTGCCGAGCATAGTGGTCAGAGTTATCAGAAAGTACATGATGTAAGTGACAGAGACCATTGGATGGTGGCTTCGGAGGCAAGAGAATTTGGTATTATTGACGAAGTACTGACATCATAGCTTGCAGTTAAACGAAAGATCAGTCCTTTTGATGCTATATTCCGCTTTTGACAACAGGAACGGTCATTCATTCGTCTAAAGACTGGCTGACTTCTAAAGTAAACACCGACTATTGACAATCAGTTGTCAATATCACCTAGTAGCTTTGTCCTCAACAGACAATGAACTTATCCTTTTCAGTAATGGCACTCATCAAAGACATCTACTCAGTTTCCTTTTATCAAACTATTGCTGATGAATTTCAGCGCGTCGATTCAAGTTTTAATAAACAACTATTTATCAAGCGTATTTTCGATGCCGATTTCACTAACATGGAATGGAAACAAAGAATGAAGCATAGTACTTCGGTATTACATGAGTCTTTGCCGGGTCATTTCCCGACAGCGGCCTCGCTGATCTGCCAGGTAATACAGCATCTGATTGATCACGGGGTCTCCGGCGGTCTGGAGTACGCTATTTTTCCTGACTATATTGAGAGCTATGGTTTAAATGATTTTGATACCGCAATACGCTCATTTGAAGTTATAACAAAATTTATAAGCTGCGAGTTTGCTGTCCGTCCCTTTATCATTAGATATCATTCCCGCATGATTGCTGAAATGGAAAAGTGGTCGCGGGACACGCATCCACAGCTGCGACGGCTCGCCAGCGAGGGCTCCAGACCCCGGCTCCCCTGGGCAATGGCAATTCCGTTTCTTAAGAAGGATCCCACCCCTCTCCTGCCAATTCTCGAAAATTTGAAGGACGATCTCGCCGAAACTGTCAGAAGAAGCGTAGCCAATAATCTCAATGATATTTCCAAAGATCATCCGGATTTCGTGCTGGGGATTGCACGGCGTTGGAAGGATTACAGTATACATACTAACGGGATCATTAAACATGGCTGCCGTACCTTACTCAAACAAGGTAATCCGGAAATATTGCATTTTTACGGATTGAAAAGCTCCGATTTTACAGTGTCGCAACTGACTATTCAAACGCCAATCGTCAAAATTGGCGAGCACGTAGTCTTTTCTTTTCGGATCGAAAATAAAAGCGGTCAGTCGAGGCTGTTACGTTTGGAATACGCTGTCTATTACAAAAAATTAAATGCGCAATTATCCAAAAAAGTTTTTAAAATAAGTGAACGGACATATGCAGCTGCGGAAATAAATTCTATCCTACGCCGACAATCGTTTAAACAGATAACAACACGAAAATTTCATCTTGGTAAACACAAGCTTTCGATTATTGTAAATGGACGAGAAATGGGTGAAATAGATTTCGAACTGGTACCGTAGTTGGGTCTTGACACTGCGCCCTCGAAAAGTTCTTGGCCGAGGCCGAATAGTGAGATCTTATCAGAAACAAAGTCCATCAACCTTTGTTTATACATAAAGCTGTCCTCCATCATTGTCGGTAGACTCGGGAGGATTGAATACTTCTATTTTCTAATATGTCCTTATGATGAATAAAGACGAGTGCTTAGCGTGCTGATTACTTGTCGCTATACATATACTTATTGGCAATTTCAATAAAAACGCATCGCATACCTTTGTACTATTCTCCAATATAAATGGCATATGAACAAAATAGTAAGAGCTATTCTTTTTTTATGGATAATGATTTTAATGAATCCTACAATGGCACAAGAGAAACGAACTAAAATCCTTGTACTCATACACTCCGACCAAGGGGGCACCTACAAAATGGCGAATGAAGTAGCCCGAGGTATAGAAGTCGAAGGTCGGGCAACTGCGATTATTAAAAAGGTGAAACAGTCTGACCATCCCGCTCTAAAAGATGTCCCTTTGGCCCGTGTTGAAGAGCTGCCTTTCTATGACGGCATCGCTTTCGGCTCACCTGTTTATTTTGGCAATATCAGCACTGCCATGAGTGAATTTCTAGCGCAGACGACTTCTCTATGGACAGAGCATGCCTTGGAAGGCATGCCGGCAATGGTATTTATGTCTTCCGGAAGTGGTGCAGGAAGAGAGCTCGCTTTACAATCTTTTTGGAACGCTTTGGCGGTGCACGGTATGGTGCTCGTTTCGAACGGGATACGGGGATATGAACACATTGATAAGAGCATACCACAGGGAAATACGGTATTAGGTACAACTAGTCTAGGTTCGTTGAAGCAGGTTCCGCGACCTTCGGACGGAGAACGCTATCTGGCGCAGGAACAGGGCAAGTATTTTGCCAAAATTTCCTCAGCGCTACAAGGCACCTTCGGTCAAAGGTCTAAAGGAGTTACTATAACCAAAGGTATTGATATCAACGAGGTGCTCAAAGATAAACAGATCGTATTGCCGGAAGTGCCTGCTCCTGCAGGTAATTATCAACCTTATGTACGTAGCGGAAACCTTGTCTATATTAACCAATATGCGTTGAAAAATGGTAGCATTATTTTTCCCGGAAAAGTTGGTGTGGATGTCACCGAAGCACAGGTAATGGAAGCAACGGAGGTCACGATGCTTAATGTACTGAGTGTATTGAAAGACGCGGTTGATGGAGATCTGAACAGAGTCAAAAAATGTGTGCAATTAACAGGAATTTTCAACGCTCCTCAGGATTTTAAGGACCATGCTAAGTTGATGAATGCAGCATCTGATCTTACTGTTACAATCTTTGGCGATAAAGGCAAGCATGCACGGGCAACTCTCGGTGCATCCTCGGTCCCCGGAAACTCTCCCGTTGAAATACAGGCGATTTTCGAAGTTGAGTAACCCGCGCGATACAAGCTGATAATGGTACATCAGGACCCCGCTATAGGGGTCCCGAATATACCAACTGCCAATTCAGCCCATATCAATAAAAATCCGACGACGATAAAGCTGCAAAGCAGGACTCGATATCCGAAAGTCCTCACTCCTCTCCATACAAGCTCCCATAATAGTGCCGTGAGCGTGAGTAAAGCACCCATGACCACAAAATCCCAGCCTGTCCATTTCACCTCTTCAGTAAACTGCATAGCGATTAGCGGTATGCATAATAGAAGGGCAATACCCCCCAACATGATAACTAACCTTTGTTTCGATATTTTCATAACTTTAAATATTAAAAGTACTTTGATATTCAAAGTAATAAATTAATCCTCAGGTTTACAACATATTTCTTTTTTATTTCTTAATCTTCGGAAAATATGACTGGTTTCTATTGGCATTCCTTCACTTGCTTTCATCGAGAAATATGCGAAGGGCGCTGGCAGGAAAGAAATTTAAAAACGCTATTGAAAATAACAAATTTATTTTAACTTTGCATTCATCAGATGATATGATCTCATGAGAAATGAAGCGATTATTCGACGCTCCCTGGCGGAGGAGGTAGCGACTGCAATTGAAGAAAAAATTAAATCGGGGGAATTTCCAATAGACAGCAAGTTACCTACTGAACCCGAATTGATGAAACAATTCGCCGTTGGGAGATCAACGATACGTGAAGCTGTCAAGTATTTAAGTCAGTCGGGATATTTACATGTACAGCAGGGATTGGGTACTTTTGTCAAGAGTGTTAGAGACAATCGTGTTCTCGATGCAAAAATTGAAAAAGGTAATTTCAATGAAATTTTTGAAGTTCGGCATATACTTGAACTTAAAATTATTGAAAAGGCCAGCATAAATCGCAGTCAGAGGGATCTAAAAGCTATGGAACGTGCACTCAAAGATCGAGCGGAATATGCTAAATCTGGTAATTTGAGCGCCTGTGTGGATGCCGATATCGCTTTTCATACTGCAATCGCAGCATCTTGTGCTAACAACATTTTAGCAGAGCTATATACGACGTTGTCGCTGCACGTAAATAAATTCTTTATGGAGATCTATAAAGACACTACGGCGCTGTCACAATCGCAGAAACAGCACGAAGAATTGATGGAAGCAATCAAGGATAAAGATGTAGAGAGGGCCAAACAGATCGCTGATCGAATCATCTTGCACAAATAAAATTTCGCGACCAAAGTATAATCCATTATTATTATAGTAAAGAAAATAGACGTTAAACATATCAGCACAACAAACATCAGATGACCTGATGTATTAATTATGAAAACACAATCTTTAACTTCCGGTAGCGCTTGGAACAGTTCCGAAACAGTCTACCCAATTCTATTTGCGATTAGCATTTCGCATCTGCTTAACGACTTGATACAATCGGTAATACCGGCGGTATACCCATTATTGAAGTCGAACTATGCGCTCAATTTTACGCAGATCGGTATTATTACTTTAGTTTTTCAGTTAACAGCATCTATTTTACAGCCTTTTGTCGGCTTATATACGGATAAAAAACCGACCCCCCGATCACTGGCGATAGGCATGTTATTCTCCCTGGCTGGATTAATCTGTATTTCCTTTGCATCTAATTTCTTTTACATCTTATTGTCAGTGAGCCTTATTGGCATGGGCTCTTCTATTTTCCATCCGGAAGCATCACGGGTAGCTCATTTAGCTTCGGGGGGAAAAAAAGGTCTTGCGCAATCAATTTTCCAGGTTGGTGGCAATGCCGGTGGTGCTATAGGTCCTTTATTAGTCGCACTGATTGTGATTCCTTTTGGTCAACAGTATATAGGGGTATTTGGCGTGCTGGCAATTATCGCAGTTCTGATCTTAATGTATGTAGGTAGCTGGTATCAAATACATCTGCAACCCAAAGATAACCTCGCTGTTTCGGATGCACGCAAACCAAGCCTTTCAAAGACCAAAGTAATGTTTGCGTTAGTCGTTCTCCTGGTTTTGATTTTCTCGAAGTATTTCTACATGGCTTCAATGACGAGTTATTTCACTTTCTATTTGATCAATAAATTCCATGTATCGGTACAGGAGTCACAAGTTTACCTATTTATATTTCTTGCATCGGTGGCTGCAGGGACCATCATGGGAGGGCCATTGGGAGATCGCTATGGACGTAAACTCATTATCTGGATCTCTATCCTCGGAGCTGCGCCCTTTACGCTCTTATTACCGCATGTAGGGTTGGAATTGACAATTCTGCTAGCTATTTTAATTGGACTGATCATCTCGTCAGCTTTTTCAGCTATTTTAGTATATGCCACCGAACTCATTCCAGGAAAAGTAGGAATGATTGCTGGCCTCTTTTTTGGTCTGGCATTTGGTATGGGAGGCATCGGCTCGGCTGTATTAGGCTGGCTGGCAGACCGCACATCCATAGAACACGTATTCAACATCTGTGCCTACCTACCCTTGATCGGCATTGTCACGGGACTGCTTCCGAATGTGAAGAAAAACATTCTGTAAACAAAAGAGGGGCCGCCCAATCTCCTTGAGCGGCCCTCTACATCGGTACTTCCGTAGCTTTCCAACACGCTTCTTTTCAAATTTTCAATCCTGCCTCGTTAGTCGATAAGTGCTTTCGCTAATATCCGGGGTTTTGGATTAACTTCGTATTCCGGTTGATTTCGTCACGATGTAATGACGTAAAATACATCTTGTCGTTCCAAGCCCGATTTTCGATCCCCGGATCAATGTTTGATACAACGTATTTATAACTATAGCTGTTAGGATCGTATTTATATAAAGTGACTTTCTTATTGTCTTTTAATGTACCCGTAATATTGATGATGTTTGCTTTGCGACCAAGTGTCTCCTCGGCAATCATCCATCGTCTTGCATCAAAAAAGCGATGTTCTTCATAGGCAAGCTCGATCCGACGCTCATTTCTATACCGGTTTTTGAGGGCTTGTCCTGTCTCAGTAATCGCTGGCATACCTGCCCTGAAGCGAATTTTGTTTAGCCAGGTTCTCGCTTCCTCCTCCTCACCGAGCTCGATGCATGCTTCCACGTAGTTCAATACAGCCTCTGTGTAACGCAACATAGGCCAAGGAATACGTTGCCTTGTGTTCTGATCTTCTTGCGCTGGATCGGGATCGATAAACTTCCGCATATAATAGCCGGTTCTAGAACCATTCCAATCTTCAATTGGACTTTTACGGGTATCTAATCCAAAATGAATCGTCTTCTGCCCCTCGCCATTGATAATCTCGTATTGTCCTGTCTGTATTTGATTGTTGGGATCCCGCTGCGCTACATCCGCTGTACGGGGCTTCCACTCCGCACCATCATATAAAATCGTGGCTTTGAGTCTGGGGTCACGATTTTGGTACGGATTGGCCGCCATGATCGGATTTGCCCAGTCAAATTTCTGCCCGCTAAGCATTTCATAGTCATCCACCAACAGTTGGATTGGCGTATTTCCGGCCCAATTGTGGTATCCGTTAGGCCCATTATCTCTTCCTACCCATCCCCCACGTTCATCTTTTTCGTCAACAAAAAATCTACCTAGAATAATGTCTTTGGCGGCAGCCGCGTCTGCCATTTTGCTTCCGCCTCCCAGAGACAGAGCCATATAGTTTGCAGTACCCTCATTTGCCGTTGCAGGACTAGTCAAGTCCAGTTTGTAAGCAAATTCTGCATGATCCAATATCGCTCTGGCTGCTTCTTTTGCCTTGGTCCAACGCGTCATCTGGCTGCCGCTGGTATACATGAGATATTCAGGTTTTTCGTAGCCTTTCAGCAGCGCGGACTTTGCACCGGCTTTGTTTGCGTCATGTAGATCACTGGCCGCATAGAGAAGCACGCGCGCTTTCAGCGCCAATGCAGCGGTTTCTCCCGCACGGCCCTTGGGCACTTGGACACCTTTGAGGAGTAAAGCAGCACTGTCAAGGTCATTGACTATCGCATTCACGCATTGTTCGTAACTATTCCGTGGCACCATAAAGTCTTTGTCGTTAAGTGTATAGACCTTGTTATCGACTGGAATACCTCCATAAAAGCGCAAAAGCTGCTGATAGTAATATCCTCGTAGAAAATATGCCTCTCCCAGAAGCTTATTGGCCCTTGTCTGATCAAATCTCGCCTCTTTTAAATTGGAGATGGCAATATTGGTGGCACGAATACGTACATACATGCGTCCATATTCGTAGGTATCCATAACATACCCCTGATCGGCCGGGTTGGACCGAGACTCTGTAACAGTGTTTATACCGCGGTTCGGGTGCGTGAAGAGCGCTTCATCGGTCATTGAAGCCATCTGTTGCTCGTAGAAACCACCAACACCAAAACCATTATATATTTCAACGACGAAGGCCTCAGATAAACCTGCATCCGACCAAACCAGTTCCTGGGGAACCTCGCTCAGTGGCTTAGTGCTAACAAAATCATCGTTACAGGACTGCAGGCCTGACGACAATGCGAGTATAATTAGTGAAGTATTTACAATTTTTTTCATTTTGTTTTTTTTTGTAACAATGCTACTCCATACCAAGAAATACGACACGTTATGGCTTTGTGTGCGCGTATTCGGATCGGTAGGATCGCCAGGTGAATACTAATTAAAACGACAACAAGACTCCGGCATTAATTAATCTCGCCTGCGGATAGTATTGCCCTAGCGCATTAACTGCTTCGGGATCGTACATTTTTATCTTGCTCCAGGTGATGAGATTCATACCATTGGCATAGACACGCAATGAGCCTATGCCGATCTTATCGCAGATCGTCGAAGGCAGATTATAACCGAGCTCTACGTTCTTCAGACGTAAGTAATCTGTACTGCGCATCCAATATGTGTTGTTATACGAATAATATTGGTTACTGCGGTCAGTCAAGCGTGGGTGAACGCTACTTGGATTGGTAATGCTCCAGCGCTTATCATAAAATTCCTCCAAAAAATTGCCGATTGCGCCCGATTCATCTGTGCCCACGCGGATTTCCCCACCAGTTGCACCTTGGAAGAGCACGGATAAATCAAAGTCTTTATAGGTCAGACTAAAATTGAATCCGCCTTGAAATGTCGGATCGCTATTTTTGTCTCGTCTAACTTTGTCGTCCGGCGTTATTTTACCATCCCCATTATAATCTCTATATTTCATATCACCAGGACGCAGCGTTTTGGTGATCGCGCTGTAATCAAGTTTATTTGCTGCAATATCGTCCATATCTCGGAATACCCCATCGTAGATATAATAAATATCCGTTTTGATCGGCTTACCTGTGCTTCGCTGCCACTCCGGAGCGCCCGGTGCCTCATCCCAGAAGATAATCTTATTTTTAGCATAACCTCCATTCACTCCAACAGAATATCCGAATTCGCCCACTTTACCTTTATACCCGAGATTAAATTCCCATCCTTTGTTATCGACCTTGCCAATATTTTCCGCAGGAAGCGTCATCCCTGTACTCTGGGGTACAGAAGCATTTTTCCGCCACAAAATCGAATTCCGACGGTTTTTAAAAATATCAAATTCAAAATTCAGCTTTCCTTGGAAAAATTGAAAATCAAAACCTAAATTATAGTTGTTAGCTACCTCCCAAGTGACCATCTCATTTGGCACCCGGCTTTCAAACAGTGTTTTGGCTAACTTGTCGTCTACGATATAAGTTCCAAATGAATAAGTGGAGAAGTACTGGTACTCTTGTAATTTATCCTCCCAATAGATGTTATCATTCCCCATCTGTCCATAGGAGGCCCGGATCTTAAAGTAATTGATGGCCGAAATATTCTCTTTCCAAAAGCTCTCCTCAGAAACTACCCACCCTGCCATTGCTCCTGGGAAAAACCCAAATCGCTCGCTTTCAGGGAACATATAAGAGCCATCATAACGCCATAAAAATTCAGCGATGTACTTGCTTTTATAATTGTAACCGAAACGGCCGAAATAGTTCAATCTAGCTCTTTTCCAAGCGGTTCCGTCGTTATTTTTCTCCTGCTCACCGCCTGCGAATAAATAATCGATAGCGTTTGACAAAAAGTAACGCCGGTATGCACTAAATTTATCATTGTCTATGGTTTCTCTATTGACACCAGCGATTGCATTTACCTGATGATCACCAAATTTACGCTCAAAGCTTAAGATACCTCCTAGAAGAATGTTCAACTGATCTTCATTGCTCTGATTCAAATTCGGGTCAGCGGGACCACGACGCCCTGGCTGGAGCAATGGCGTCTTGCCGTCGGCTTCATATCCCCCCGACCAAGAATACAATGTCCAGGGTGTCACCCAAGTTTTCTGATTCTTCACATATTTATCTACCGATGCGTTTAACGTCAGTTTGAGTCCTTCTACCCAAGGATTGGTGATGTCGACTTGTCCATTGGTTTGAAAATAATAACGTTTGTCGCGGTCGTAACCTGTAGCGTTGGTTGTAATGACGACCGGATTCTCGCCGTTCTCAATATCAGGTCCCGGTTTGCCATTTGGCCAGAAGGCGGGTTGGGTGGGATTTCCGCGCATGAGCATCCTGAAAATCGTACCAGCGCTCTTGGTTGGGAAATTACGGTTTTCCTGTCTGCCGAGCACACCAAACTGCGTTTTGATATACTGGCTGATATTGGCATCCAAGTTAATCCGCAGGTCATATTGTTTATAGCCCGTAGCTGAATTTTTATAATACGCATCTTGGTTTTGATAACCCAGCGACAACAGATACTTCACATCTTCTGTACCACCATTTACCTGCAGATTGTGACGTTGTTGAGGCGACCAGTCCTTCAGTGTAGATTTATACCAGTCCGTATTGGGATGACCCCAAGGATCCGAACCATCTCTGTATTTCTGTACATCTTCTGGCTTAAAAGGGGCACCAAGAACTGTTCCGTCTTTTTTTGTATAGGAGCCACTGCTATTTAGCGCCGTCAGCGCGGCAGACCATTCATCAACAGGCAGATTGTATATTTCGAGTTCATTACGGATTTCGGCAAACTGGACTGCATCAGTAAGTTTAGGAATGACGGTTGGCTGCGAATACCCCTGATTAAACGTATACGAAAATTGAGGTTTTCCTGTTTTTCCGCGTTTTGTAGTCACGAGGATAACGCCGTTTGCCGCACGTGCGCCGTAGATTGCGGCGGAAGCGTCCTTAAGAACAGAGATATTTTCGATATCACGTGGATTCAGCCGTTCAATACCGCCTTCACGGGCAGGTACCCCATCAATGACTACTAGCGGACTACTATTCCCCAAGGTATTCGTTCCCCGGATTTTAATGGTGGACCCGTCGTTGCCAGGTTCAGCACTTCCGTTGGTCGCGATTACGCCCGGAATTCTTCCTGTCATCGCATTCGAAACATTCAAGGCTGGCGACTGGGCGAGATCACTGCCTTTAACCGTCGCCACAGCTCCAGTAACAGTCTCTTTCCGTTGCTTTCCATAGCCGACCACGATAACCTCATCGAGACTGGATTGAGAACTCAATAACCTAACATCGATAGTGCGGCGACCATTCACGGGTTCATCCATAGCTTGTTTACCCACCATCCTGAAATTGAGGGTTCCAGCAGAAGGAACTTTTTCCAGCTTATAA
This sequence comes from Sphingobacterium thalpophilum, assembly GCF_901482695.1. Classification (NCBI taxonomy): domain Bacteria; kingdom Pseudomonadati; phylum Bacteroidota; class Sphingobacteriia; order Sphingobacteriales; family Sphingobacteriaceae; genus Sphingobacterium; species Sphingobacterium thalpophilum. Next base: position 4,831,853 of record NZ_LR590484.1, on the reverse strand, counting down.
CGTCCCTCACTGTCGGTTTTGGTAGCCAGAGTTGTACCGTTTACAGATACGGTAACACCTGCAATCGGTGTACCTGATTCATCGCGCACGATACCCGTAACGCTTACTTCTTGCTGAAAGAACATACCGTAAGCTGCAAAAGCTTCAGCATGGCCAATGTTAGGGCTAAGTGCGACCAATGAGCACAGTGACCCCGTCCAAAAAGCATTCTTCCATTGATTCGAGAAAAAATGGCAATTAATCATAAAAACTGTTTAATGGTTTAAATTGTATGTTTATTAGTTATTTTTTGCCTTAGCAAGTTTCACGGTTTAGGCCCCCTGCCGTAGGCGGTTTATAATTGTTTTATTTGTGTTTTGAAAATACAAAAATAAATATACATTGCAAGTGTTATTTTTACACTATTAAGCACATTGGATGCAATTAACTAAATATCAGGTCGATATATTTAAACAAATTATTTGATTGTATCTTCAATTGCAAAAAAAATGCATATGTCAAAAACAGCGATGCAGGCCGATTGGGCGTTTTGCCATTAGAAGAACAAGTTGATCATTCGAGAGAAGTTGTGCGTGTTTTTTTACGAAAAGTAGAACGAAATAATACTAAAGGAGATGTCGCGACCAACCTTTGCCTATAAACTTATTTTAGACCAAATCAAAACAGTAATTTTTCTCAGCTATTTTAGCGAATGGGGCCATTCGTTAAAATAAACAATTAGAGCAGATAATAAATTATTTTATTAATGAATGTTGTGAAGCGGTGGGCTATATGTACTGCTGATAAGGCAACGCGTTTAGCTCACATGTCAACATCTAATATTTTATCGGATAATCCTGCATAAACTCAAACTGATAGCCTTCGCTTTTTAAAATATCGATCAAAGACGATAACTGCTGTTGTCCTTTTTTCGTCTGAAACATATCATCATGCATCAGAAAGACCACGTTATTTGGCACCATCGAACTTTTATTGTTCATAAAGTGGCGAATCTCCTTCACAGTCACTTCTTGGCTTTGAATTGGATTGCCCGTTACGCTGTTCAGCCGCCATTCCACATCCCAGCCATAAATACTGTATCCATTTTTATGAAGGATGTCCGCTGTACTCGCACCATTCTTTAAATCAATCTTCCGCACATCACCATACATCCAGATATTCCTTCCGGGCAGCCGCACGATTTTGTGTTTTAGATTGAGGTCCTTCTCATTTTTTTCAAAGTCGGCGAAAGCTTTTTGTGGATTATTATAAAATCTTGAATATTGATTATTGGCATGCGTGTAACTGTGATTATAGCAGGCAATCAGGGGGTTAGACTCATATTTTGCAAGATCACGCTTTCGGCCTTTACTCATATTGGCATGTTTACCGATTAGGAAGACACTCACTTTGACGTTTTTTTCTTTTGCGATGGAATCGATTGCTGCACTACCGATCAAGGGTCCGTCATCAAAGGTAAGATAAATGTGTTTGGGATGTGCATCAAATGCGCGGCGCAATGAGTCTTTCAGACTACGTTTTTGTTGTTTTATAGAAACAGGGCGCAGACTATCCACGGTAAAATGGATCTGATTTTTCTGAAGCGAATCCCACTTGTTTAGTAAAACCGGAACGCGCGCTTTGTCAATCAGCTTTGTATTTAATGTGTCATTGCTGATCTCCCTGTCGCTACCTAATACTTTGCTGGAGAAATCCTTACATCCAACCGATCCCAAAACTACAGCAAATGCGAGCGATGCTGCCATCAACCTTCTACTCTTCATATCTTTTTTAATCCTATGTGATCTTTCGATGCTCAAAATTACTATAAAAACCTGCTTAAAATGTATAAAATTTTATAAATCCCCAAATTCAGTGATAAATAGCTACAATATAAGTACCAACCAACTTCCAACCAACTTCGGCCGTTCATCGGGTTTTCATCGGGATGGCATCGGGAATTCATCGACTACACCCGATGAATTCCCGATGAAAACTCGATGCCAGTAGCATAAAAGGCAGAAGAAGTTCGGGAGTTAACTGTTTTTTTGTTGCTGCTTCGTGCCAGCTTCGGTAAGTATTCGAGACGGTTTCGAGAAAGGTCTGAAGTGAAGCCGAACAATTGCCGAAAATAGTCCCGATGTAGGTCGCATCGACTTGCTCTAACAGGACTTTGCCACGTGGGAATTTCATAACTAAAGACCAAGTTTCTCTGCTATTAGTGTTAAAGGAAAATGGTTTACACAGAAAGTTTTTTGCGCCAAATATGCTTCTTTTGTGTATTTTCACAGCTAGCAATTTAGCTATGTGTAGCTTTTACTCGCATGGCCTAGATTGAGAACTCGACTTGAATGTATCCTTTATGAATGAAGTAAGATAAATTTTAACATTAATAATTTGTATGAATCAACAATTAATCAGAATATGCTGGACCTGCATCCTCTTCACTTTTGCCTTCGGCCTATGCTTCGCGGCACCCAAAACGACCGATGAGAAGGAATATCCTATGTTTTGGACATGGTTGGGTTATCAGTCGCCAAAACAGTTTGATTCCGTATGTCGTGACATGAAATATTTGGGGATAGAGGGCGTCATGTTGAATGCGGCAAGTCCAGATGAATATCGTACTGCCATACCCATTGCGCAGAAATATGGGATCCAGGTTATTGCCTGGCTATGGACGATGAATTTGGAACATGATCGGGATAAAATTCTTCGTGAACATCCGGAATGGTTCAGCGTCAACCGAAATGGCAAAAGCCTCGCGGACACTACGGCTTACGTAGACTATTATAAGTTTCTCTCACCGGTAGTACCTGAAGTAAGGGAATACCTTAAGCGAAAAATACAGTCTTATTGTGAAATCGATGGACTGGCGGGAATTTCTATCGATTACCACCGTTATGTTGATGTAGTGCTACCTACGACCCTATGGCCGAAGTATGATATTGTGCAGGACAGGGAGTACCCTGCCTGGGATTATGGTTACCACCCCCTATCTATCGAAAAATTTAAAAAGCAATATGGTTACGACCCGCGTGAACAAAAAGACCCTTCAAAAGATTTGACCTGGCGACAATTTCGTTGTGATCAGATTACCGAAGTGGCAAATATGATTGCCGAAGTGGTGCATGCCAACGGCAAAACCATGGCTGCTTCTCCTTTCCCTACACCAAAAATGGCTTCGAGGATGGTCCGCCAGGATTGGGGCAAATGGAATCTCGATATCGTATTCCCCATGGTATACAGTAGTTTTTATACAGAGGACCCCAGCTTTATACAGGATTGCACTCTTGAGAATGTCCGCGATAAAGGAGCAAATACGATCCTATACTGCGGTTTAATGGCTAAAAACAATGCAGATATGTTTACCGACATGGACGAAGCCTTCAGACATGGTGCACAAGGCATTTCCATTTTTACAATAAATAGTCTTCAAGATTCTGATATAAAAAAGCGTTTTAAAGCTTATACAGCAGCAGCGAAAGCCAAGAGAGATAGGTATAATGTTACATTGAACATTACAAAAAAACAGGTCGAAAACAATCCGTTCAAGAAAAATGGCGTGATGCAGTTAATTACTGCGAAGATACAACAGCTGGTTGAGGTTGAAAATCCCGCGGCCAAGCCCATTGTATTATCGGCCTATAGAAAAGTTGATGAATATGATGTTACCACCAAATATGTTGTTCAGGATAGGGTTAGTAAAAAGAAATTCTTCGTAACATTCTTTTTCTATGGTGGGATCCTGTCGGGCTGGAACGTTGATCCGGCTCCGGTAAATAGCTAAATTAATTGCTTTACTCTGCTATATTCGACGTTTATTAAAAATGAAGCAATGACAAAAACCCTACATATTACTGTTTGCCTGCTGATATTTGTGTTTCCGTCAGCGGTCCATATTTCCTATGCGCAGCAATGCACACGCCCCAAAACGTTAAAGAATACGTTGCCAATTGATCAAGCTTCTCTCCATCAGATCTTATCGAATAACCGGACCTTGTTTAATCAAGGGAAAGTAGCTGACTATATTCCCGAGCTAGGCAAAGCAAATGCGCGAGATATTGCATTGTCGGTCGTGAATTGCGATGGGACAATCATTAGCACAGGAGATGTGGATCAGAAATTTACCATCCAGAGCATATCAAAAATAATTGCGCTGATGATTGCAGTTAAGGAAAATGGCGAAAAAACTGTATTCAACAAAATGGGCTACTATGGCACAGACAAGCCTTTTAACCATTTTGCGAATCTCGAAACGACTGGGAAACCACTTAATCCCATGATGAACGCAGGTGCTATTCTGACGACTTCGCTGATCAAGGGTAAAGCTGATGAACCCTTCCATAAAATTCTTAAGATGATCCGATTTATCACCAAAAATGAAGCAATAAATTATAACCCCGCCGTGTACCATTCGGAAAGAATAACTGGCAATCGGAATAGAGGAATGTTCTACCTGATGCGCAATAGCGGTCTAATTGAGTGTGAAGATGAGACTCAACTAAACAATTATTTCAGACAGTGTTCTATCGAGATCACTGTGGAAGACCTTGCTAAAATAGGCTTTTTCTTTGCTAACCGATGTATTCGTTATGACGGAAATAACTCCTATGAGGACGCCGATCTTGCACAGCTGATCCTTTCACAAATGCTAATTTCCGGCATGTACGAATTCAGTGGCGAATATGCCCGCACGGTAGGCTTGCCTAGCAAATCCGGCGTCGGCGGCGGCATTGCCGTAAGCGTTCCGGGGAAAATGGGAATTGGTGCTTACAGCCCTGCTTTGGATCAGCACGGCAACTCGCTCGCAGGGTACCATATGATCCTTGATTTGGTAAGGTCGAGGCACCTGAGCATATTCCAATAAAACTCATTATCTTAAATAAACGAAACGGAATCAAGGGCAAGCGTGTTTATCCGGAAAGGAGTTGAGCTTCCTATTTAGTCCCAAAAATTCCTGATTAAACCAAATCAAATACGCCATGATCAGAACGGAAACCATTATCGCAGTTGAAAGTGTCTCCAGAAGTTCCGCCTTTTATCAAAAGCTGCTCGGTTGCACCAGCGCACATGGCGGTGATACTTTTGATATACTCACTGATGAAGAACGGGTGTTACTCTGCCTTCATAAATGGGGAGAGCATGATCATCCAACAATGCGGCGTCCAGAACACGCCGGGAATGGACTGATTCTGTTTTTTCGGACCGATAAGCTACAGGAAATATTTGACCAGGCTATTGCCCTGGATGCTACCTTCGAAAAAGAAATCCACTATAATGAGAATTCGCTAAAACACCAGTTTATTCTACGTGACCCTGACAATTATTACTTAATTATCTCCGAATGATATAGCCACATTGTAAAATACCTTACTTTCTTAAACCAGTTTAACTTTATTACTCTGGATTTGTGCCAATTTTGCTTTATCAAAATATATTACTATGGCAACACGACTAAATATTGCGAAGGTAAATACTGCAGCCTACAAGGCAATGATGGGACTCGAAACTTACCTCGAAACAATTTCCTTGACGCCCATACAGAAAGAACTGATCAAAATCAGGGCTTCTCAGATTAATGGCTGTGCCTTCTGCCTGGACATGCACAGCAAAGATGCCTTAAAACTCGGCGAAACTGCTCAGCGCATATTCCTACTGAGTGCTTGGTGGGAGACGGAATTATTCTCTGACGAAGAGCGGGTATTATTGAAAATGACGGAAGAGATCACTTTGATTCACCAACAAGGTCTTACAGACAAAACCTTTGAAAAAGCGAAAGAGTTTTTTGATGAAAAGCAAATTGCAGAGATTATCCTGGCCATCATCACAATCAATGCCTGGAACAGGATCGGTATTAGCACGCATCTTGAATTACTGAAGTAGAGATCTTGTGCTACAATCACCTCAATGCCCCCCCTGCTGGGGCATTTTTGTTTCATCAGCTGGCCTTCTTCCCTAGCAGAATGCGCTTTTCCACCAAACAGATCATGGAAGAACCCCGCCTAGCGGGGTCCATTCAAACAAACAACTTATTTCCAGCCTCCTCCCAAATCTTTATAGATATTCACAACAGCATTGAGCTGCTGCTTCTTTGTCTCAATTAGTTCCAATTTAGCGTCCAGCACATCGCGTTGTGTCATCAATACCTCCATATAATCTGCTCGTGCAGATTTGAAGAGATCATTTGACACGCCCACAGAGTTATTGAGCACATCAACTTCTTTGGTTTTGAAATCGTAGCTTCTACCGAGATTTTCTACGTTGGACAGTTGGGTCGATACTTCCAGATAGGCATTCAGAATAACCTTTTGGTAGTTGTATACGGCCTGTATCTGCTTGGCGTTGGCTGTGTTGAACTCTGCTTTCAACCCGTTCTTATTCAGCAATGGGGCCGCCATTTCCCCAATAATATTATACAATATCGATTCTGGCATTTTCAGCAGGTAAGATGGTTTAAAAGCCTGAAGCCCCAGAGCCGCTGAGATTTCCAGCGAGGGATAAAACTCCTTCCGTGCAATCTGCACATCGAGCTTCGCAGCTGCCAGCTCATATTCAGCCTCCCGGATGTCGGGTCGGTTGCTCAGTAGCTGACTTGGTAATCCTGTCTGGACTTTGTTGGGAATCAAATTGGCAAAGGTCTCTTTGTCACGTTTTATCTCCTGCGGGAAACGGCCCAGTAGAAAGTTAATGCGGTTTTCTGTTTCCTTGATCTGCTGGCGTGTTTCATATTCCATTCCCTTAGTTTTCAACACCTCCGCTTCAAACTTCTGAACAGCCAGCTCAGTTACCCGAGCTGCCTGTTTCTGTAATTTAATGACTCCTAGCGCATTATCTTGTACGGCGATATTCTCCCTTATTATCGCCAGTTGATTATCTAGTGCCAACAGTTCATAGTATGAACGGGCTACTTCAGCGATCAAGCTGCTCAATACAAAATTTTTACCCTCCACTGTAGCAAGGTAACGATTTAATGCAGCCTGCTCAGAGTCTTTCAGCTTTTTCCAGACATCTATTTCCCAGCTCGCATAGGCACCTATAGTCAAATCGCCGAGTGGATCGGGCATTTCTTTCCCGGGCGCGATTTCGGTGCTGGCGTCGCCGGCACCCTGACTGGTATAACGGCCCACCTTTTCAACCCCGCCACCAGCACGCAATCCAACTGTGGGCTTCAGGGCCCCTTTACGCAATAGAATATCATTTTTGGCTATTGCCAGCTCCTGCAGAGTCACTTGCAGTTCTTGATTATTTTTGAGGGCGGTATCTATGAGGGCCACAAGATTGGGATCAGTAAAAAATTCACGCCATTTTACTGATGCCGAGTTGACCGTATCAGTAGCTACCGTCCCGCCGAACTGCTGGGGCATCGTATTGTTTTCATGGATCTGGGTCGCCTTAGGCACACTGCAGGCAGCGGCTGATGCACATAGCCATATCCCTAATCCCCATTGTATATTTCGTTGACTAAACATTGTGATCTATTTCTTCTGTTAACGGATTTTCATCCTCGTGTTTAATAAGTTTACGTCTGGACGCCAGAGTTCCAAAAATAAAATAGAGGCCCGGTATGACAAGTATGCCGAACACCGTGCCGAATAACATCCCGCCCGCCGCGGCAGTGCCGATTGTTCGGTTGCCCACTGCTCCGGGACCGGAAGCCAGTACCAAAGGTATTAAGCCGGCGATAAATGCAAACGAAGTCATTAAAATTGGCCTAAACCTTACTTTAGCTCCTTCCAGCGCAGCTTCAATAATGCTCAATCCTTGGCTGTGCCGCTGTACGGCAAATTCGACAATTAACACTGCATTCTTCCCAAGCAAGCCAATAAGCATAACCAATGCGACCTGTGCGTAGATATTGTTTTCGAGACCTAGTAATTTGAGGAGAAAAAACGCTCCGAAAATTCCAATGGGTAGCGAAAGTAATACAGCAAATGGCATAATAAAGCTTTCGTACTGAGCCGAAAGGATCAGATAAACGAAGCCAAGACAAATCAAAAAGATATAAATCGCTTGATTACCTCGGCCTACCTGATCTTTGGAAATACCAGCCCAGTCTATACCATACCCGTTGGGCAGGGTCTTGGCTGCGACTTCATTGACGACCTGAATCGCTTCTCCACTGCTATAGCCTGCCGCCGCAGATCCTGATATTTCTGATGCCAGATACATGTTATGGCGGGTGATTTCTGAAAGGCCGTATACTTTTTCCATGTGCATGAAAGCCGAAAACGGAACCATCTCATCTTTCTCATTTTTCACGTAGAGTTTCAGGATATCTTCGGGCAATGCCCGGTACTGTGGCAGTGCCTGCACCATAACCTTATATTGTCGGTCATACTTAATAAAATTAGTCTCGTAGTTGCTGCCGACGAGGGTAGAAAGGGTATTCAACGCATTTTCGATGGTAACACCTTTCAATTGCGCCATATCGTTGTCAATATGTAGCATGTACTGTGGGAAACTTGCACTGTAAAAGGTAAATACGGAGGAAAGTTCGGGACGTTTATTCAGTTCCTGGACAAACTCTTTACTTACGGTCTCCATTCTTTTATAATCACCCGAGCCTGCTTTATCAAGCAGACGCAGCTCAAATCCACCAGCCGCTCCATAGCCCGGTACCGCTGGTGGCTGAAAAAACTCAATAGAAGCACCGGGGATATTTTTCGCAGCTTGCTCAAGTTGTTCAATAATCTCCTGCGAGGATTCTTTGCGCTCTTCCCAGCTCTTTAAATTAATCAGACAAGTGCCGGTATTTGCACCTGTTCCTTCTGTCAATATCTCATATCCTGCCAATGAGGATACGGATTGGACACCATCGATGTCTTCTGCCTCTTTTTGTAAAGTCTGTGCGGCGAGATTAGTTCGCTCAAGTGTAGATCCCGGAGGCGTCTGGATAATAGCATAGATCATCCCCTGATCTTCATTTGGGATAAAGCCCGCGGGTACCGAATTGTTCAAAAAATAGGCACCGATACAAAAACTGATCAATACTACGAAAGTAAATAATCTTTTGTCAACAATACCTTTAAGCAAATACACGTATTTGTTGGACATTTTATCGAAAAGTCTGTTGAAGGCTTCCAAAAAACGGTCCACGGCCGATTGTTTGCGTGCTTTTCCGTGATTGTTCTGTAACATTATGGCGCAGAGCGCAGGAGTTAACGTCAGGGCTACCACTCCTGAAAGTATAATGGAGGTAGCCATCGTAATGGAAAACTGTCGATAGAATATCCCCACAGGGCCAGACATGAAAGCCACCGGAATAAATACTGCTGCCATCAGAAAAGTGATCGCGATAATTGCACCGCTGATCTCATGCATGGCCTTTTTTGTGGCCTTGTAAGCCGAAATATGGAGCTCTTCCATCTTCGCGTGCACGGCTTCGATAACCACAATGGCATCATCTACCACGACGCCTATGGCCAAAACAAGTGCAAACAAAGTGATTAAGTTGATCGTGATACCAAAGAACTGCATGAACAAAAACGAACCCACGAGTGACACCGGGACGGCAATCGTTGGAATAAGTGTTGAGCGCCAGTCCCCCAGGAATAAAAAGACGACAATGGCAACAAGGACGAATGCTTCGATCAGCGTATGGATCACTTTCTCCATAGATGCATCCAAAAATTTAGACACATCGTAGCTGATCTCATAATCCAGCCCTTTCGGAAAGGAGGCTTTAAGCTCTTTCATTTTATCTTTTACGTCCTGAATCACCTGCGATGCATTGCTACCATAGGACTGCTTGAGTACAATGGCTGCAGAAGGCTTGCCATTCAACGTTGAGTAAATATCATACATCGCTGAACCAAATTTAATATCAGCCACGTCCTTAAGACGGAGCATCTCCCCGTTACTATTCGTCCGGAGCACGATATTTCCGTAGCCTTCCGGAGTAGTAAAACGCCCCGGATATTTCAGTACATATTCAAATGACTGGGATGTTATACCCGACGACTCACCGGCTTTGCCGGGCGAGGCTTCCAGACTTTGCTCCGATAAGGCCTTCATGACTTCCTCTGCCGAAATCTTGTAGGCAGTCATTCGGTCGGGCTTCAACCAAACGCGCATGGCCAGCTCCCGTGTACCTAAGATATTGGCAACCCCTACTCCATCTACACGGCGCAGCTCTGATACAATGTTCATATCGGCATAATTGTACATAAAATTGCCATCAAGCTCCTTATCCTTACTGAACAGGTTGATGTACATCAGCATATTGGATTCCTCGCGGGTTATCTTTACCCCTTCACGCACGACAATGGGTGGCAGCTTATTCACAACGGAAGCCACGCGGTTCTGTACATTCAGAGAAGCCTGATTAGGATCAGTCCCCAGGTTAAAGACAACCTGTATGCTGGCCTCCCCATCATTGCCGGCATCCGAAGCCATATACTTCATCCCCGGTACTCCATTGATAGCTCTTTCAAGTGGTATGATGACGGACTTGATCATAAGTTCGCCATTAGCCCCGGGATATTCGGCTGTGATGTTTACTTTGGGCGGTGATATAGAAGGAAACTGTGTCACCGGCAGTTGTACCATTGACAAAATGCCGAGAAACACGATAATCATCGAAATGACAATGGACAGAACCGGCCGATTTATAAAACGACTAAACATAGTAATTACAAGTAAAAGGGTTATTCAGTTTTTAACTTCAAATCAGAGATAGCATTTCTAGGCTGCACAAAATTATAGGAGATCTTCTCATCCTCTTTTGCTTTCTGGATACCATCAAGTAGAAATCTATCTTCCTTCTCAAGTCCGCCCGTTACTATATAAAGGTCGGGCAGTGAATTGCCGATGGTTATATGTCGTGCTTTAAGTTTCCCGTCTTTGTCCACTATGTAGACATACTTGCGGTCCTGCAATTCATAGGTTGCTTTCTGCGGAATGATCAACGCCTGTTTTAACGGAAAGCTCATTACGACTTTACCGCTTTCGCCATGTCTGAGAAGCCGGTTGGGATTCGGAAACCGTGCTCGAAATGCAATGTTACCCGTTTCGCTGTCAAATTCACTTTCAATAGTCTCGACCAAACCCTGTTCGGTAAACAGCTCATTGTTGGCAAGTTGTAACGATACATGAGTGTCGCCACGTTTACTGACATTTGTTTGGTAACTAAGATATTCGGGTTCTGACACATTAAAATACACAAGCATTTGACTGTTGTCAGACAGACTTGTCAGCAGCTCGCCTTCGTCAACCAGACTGCCCAGTTTCAATGGTATCCGGTCGATCGTGCCATCAAATGGAGCCCGTATTTCTGTAAAAGAAAGATGTAGCTTGGCAATGGCAGCAGCAGCTTTCGCTTGCTCAAGCTTGGCTTTGGCCATTGCCAGTTCATTTGGGGAAACGACATTTTTGTCGGCAAGAGTCTTTGTGTTCTGAACCTCGATATCTGCTACATTGACCTCTGCCAGCGATTTTCTATATTCCGCCTCGTACATCTTAGGCATGATGCGAAATAAAAGTTGGCCTTTACGTACAAATTGGCCTTCATCCACGAAAATCTGCTCCAGATAACCTTTTTCCTGTGCACGCAGTTCAATATTCCGGAACGACCGGATCTGAGACACAAAGTCTTTCCGGATGATGGTATCCATTTCAACTGCCGATGTCACATTAAATTTTTCCTTTTCTTCTTTTTCTTCCTTCTTGGAAGTGCACCCAATTTGGCATAGCAAAGCAGCCAAACTCATGAGCATAAATACTCTTTTCATTGTAAAAACGACTAATTAAAAATAAGTTGAATTGTTTGTTTATGTGAGTGGTTGAAATGCCTTCAATTTGAGCTACCAAAGGCGCTAGGGAGCTACTAATAAAAATGGAATAGCATCATCCTAAACCGCCAACGGTTCAGAAAGACTAAAATCGAGACATTTCAGGGGTTAGCTATCAAATTCTCCAGTTACGTTGCAGGAGATAGAGGTGTGGATGCAGGTATGCAGAGAAATTGCAAAAAGGGATTTTCTTTGCATACCGAAATACAAAAATGAAAAGCACTACAGCAAAAAATACCAACGTCACAAAATCACTGGCCATCTGCAGGTTTCTTGTCAATTGAAAGTTCTCACTGTCAAAATCTTCGATAAGGGGATTCTCCGTGGGTAAGTTTCCCTCTGTGCGGGAATCAAGGTAGACAGCCGAAGCGATTTTGTCCTTGTGCTGATCATCGCCGTGCTGGTACATAAAACTGATCGCTGGACGATCAGAATCGTTGCGTACGACATGACTGTTGCCACTCCTGATCAACAAGAAGCCTATAAAACATATAATCGCAATGACCGCTTTCATTTCGAGGCAAATATACTAGCGTATAAATAATTTCGAATAGGTTTAACACAATTTAACAAAATGATTACAATAAAGCGATATTGACTAAAAAAGAGACAACTGTGTCCCGCTTGCGGCCACATTTCCAGCTGGCGGGTTAACAGATCCGTAAACTGTACGTCCCCGATATTGCCACGAATTCCGCCGCTCTTCTTCTATTACCTGCTGGATGTCAAACTGTGGCGTAAAATCAGGTTCAGTTTGCAGTACGATCTGATGAAGCTTATTGATTGATCTGAGCTTCTCTTGATTTCCTAATTTTGATTTCTCGATTCCCCGCTGAAGCATCTGAATACTTTTGTCGTATATATCAAGAGGAACAGGAAAAGGATGCCCATCTTTTCCGCCATGTGCAAAAGAGAAACGCGCGGGATCCATAAACCGAGCGGGAGCGCCGTGAATGACTTCACTCACTAACGCGAGCGACTGCAAGGCACGCGGTCCCATGCCTTTCAACAACAATAGATCTTCAAATTGCTGCAGCTGGTTTTCACGCGCAATGTAAAGCATTGCTCCCAATCGTTTTAAATTCACATCTGATGCACGCACGTCGTGGTGCTTAGGCATAATCAATTTAGGGAGATCAGTAGGCCTCAACGCCGATTCGTCACTAACAAGCCGCATAATGCCCTTCCTGTTTGGAGCTGCTGCAGAATCGGTCAGATTCAAAATAATGCCCTGTGAACGTCCGTTGATACCCGCATGCGGTTCCTCAATAAAGGATTTTATCTTCTCTGAATGCCAATGATACCTCCTCGCTGTCCCATCACGCTCGTGCATGCCCTGCTGGACCACAGCCCAACAGCCATTGTCGGCCACAATAAAGTTGTGCAAATACAATTGATACCCGTCTTGGATCGCTGTACTGTCCACTTTAGCAACCAGTCTGCTCGCCCTAGTCAGCGCTGTGCCATCCAGCCCCTTTCTGTGAGCCAGATCAACCAGTTCTTGTGGCGTTTCCCTCGATGCCTTGCCCTTGCCTCCACATATATATAGACCAAAGGTCTGTGAGTCCGGATTGATGGCGCGTTTTAGTGCCCCCATCACCGATGTCGTAATCCCCGATGAGTGCCAGTCCATCCCTAAAACTGCTCCAAAACTCTGGAACCAAAATGGATCTGCCAGCCGCCTCAAAACTTCCTCCTTACCATAATCCGAAAGAATAACCTCAATAATTGAACGACCTAAAGCGCTCATGCGCTCGTAAAGCCAAGGAGGTACTTTCCCATAATGTAAAGGCAAATCTGCTGTACCGGAACGCTTCATTTAAAAAAAAACTAAAATTATTAGTACAAATGTAGGGTATTTTGGATGAGTATGCAAATTTCCTATAGCATTAAGACGTTCATCAACGTTGAGATCTGTCAAAAAAAGGCTGGGCATCACCCAACCTTTTTCATTTCTTTACAATTTGCATCGAGATTGCTTTCTGCTCTTTAAGTAGTCCGTTTGGTACAACTGTTATTTCCCCGTCAATGCTGATAGCAGTCCGGCACGGAAGGAAGGATCTTTTTCGGAAAACTCAATGGAATGCTTATAGGTATCTACATTAAAGAAAAGTTCTGCTGGCGCTGCCTTTTTATTGTCAAGAAACAGCTTAAAGCTGTACGCTGTTTTCTTTGATAGGTCCACATTCACTTTATTGGACGAAAAAACGTTGGGATGAACGACATCTTTTGTAAATGCTTCCTCGGTGGGCATCTCGAATAGATCTCCTAAAGCTTTAACCAAATTGTTGGATTGTGTGCCAAGGGATTTGATCTTGATTTTACCTTTGGTAAAGCCTACATCGTCACTAGGCTGGCCATCGATAATACCAGCAGGAATAAAATCAATTATTTCCACTTTAATACCTACCGTATCCTGATTATACAAGGATTTGGTTGTATAGATGCGGCTTGAATCCGTTTTGACCTCATCGGTGATTCGCAGGAAAAAATTCTTCTTATCCGGTCCGGGTTTGCCATTCGTAAATTTTTCTATTCTTACCCGTTCAATCGTACTCTCTGTCGCAGTGTCTCTACCGTCAGTTTTATTCTGGCTGGAGTTTCCGCAAGCAGCTATCATCATGCTAGCTGTCGCAAGTAAGGCTATGGATTGGATCTTGTACATGGTGAATTGTTTATTATCAGTAATTATTGAGATATTGTTTTATAATATTACCATTATTACTGATAACAAACAACTATGACCAATGTTTTTATCTTATTTCAATAAAGCATCGTACAAAATTTCTACGGGATGCAAAGACTTTCTGCCTGTACCATCTTTAATCTGGTGCCTGCATGAAGTCCCAGCTGCGGCAATCAAAGTTTGCTCATCTGTATTTCGCACTGCGGGCAGCAGTACCAATTCTGCCACTTTCATGGAAACATCGTAATGTTCGGCTTCGTAACCGAACGATCCGGCCATACCGCAACATCCAGATGGAATGACCTCCACACTGTAATTCGACGGAAAAGAAAGCACCTGTTCAGTCACTGCGACCAAATGGAAAGCTTTCTGGTAACAATGTCCATGCAATTTAATCTTGCGGCTGGCTACCGTAAACTGCTCTTGATGAATCCGGCCAGCTTTTATTTCGGCGAGCAGAAATTCATCGATCATTAAGGCGTTTTTCGCAAGCCGCTGCGCATCTTGTTGCATATCCTTGTCCACTAAGCTTAAGTATTCATCCCTAAATGTGATAATACCCGAGGGTTCAATGCCCAGCAGTGGCGTTTCATCCGTGATTAGATCTTTTAAAAACATGACATTTTTATGTGCAATCTTCTTTGCCTCCTTTACAAAACCTTTAGATAAAAAAGTACGGCCGCTCTGGACATGGTTTGGAATCACGACTTCATAGCCTAAGGCAGTAAGTAATTTATAAGCAGTAATGCCAATTTCAGCGTCATTATATTCGGTAAACTCGTCAGAAAAAAGATATACTTTTCGCTTACCACCCATGGAGCCTGAGCGCTGCTTTTTTACCCAGTGGCTTAATGCGGTACCATTGACCATAGGCAGCGAACGTTTAGGGGCAAAACCTACTGCCCTCTTTACCAAGCCGGACAAAAACCTGTTGTTTATAACGAAATTGTATAGGGGAGCGACAAGTGACCCCAATCTTTGGGAATCCGTGAAGTTAGCGATCAGTCTTGCCCGGATACTGGCCCCATGCACATCGTAATAATGCTGTAAGAATTCTGCCTTCATTTTGGCTACGTCCACACTCGATGGACATTCCGTTTTACAACCTTTGCAGCTTAAGCAAAGATCCATCACCTCCTTGATTTCTTCATGATCAAAACGGTTCCTTTGGGTTGAATTAGTCAGAAATTGTCGCAGGATATTGGCTCTGGCCCTTGTTGTATCCTTCTCATCCCGTGTAGCCATAAAAGAGGGACACATAGTACCACCAGTAATTTCACTTTTCCGGCAATCTCCCGAGCCTGAACACTTTTCTGCCAGGCGCAGGATCGACTCCTCTTTGGAGAAATCAAAATAAGTCTTGATCTCTGCTCGGTTGTGATTGTTATCATACCGCAAATTAGCATCCATTGGGGGGGTATTCACGATCTTATCGGCGTTAAATATTCCATTGGGATCGAAGATAAATTTTACTTTTTCCAGAAGTTTATACACCTTCTCTCCAAGCACTTTCCCAATAAATTCTCCACGCAGACGTCCATCACCATGCTCGCCACTAAGTGATCCATTATATTTTAACACAAGACTGCTGGTCTTTTCAAGTATAGAACGGAAAGTACGTTTACCAGCTTCTGTCTTCAGGTTTACAAAAGGTTCAATATGGAGCTCGCCAGCGCCAGCATGAGCATAATAAGAGGCATGTACTCCCTCCTCTTTTAGTAGTTGCTGGATATCGCTGACATAAGCAGGTAAATCTTCAGGCGACACCGCGCAGTCTTCGATCAAATTGACCGGCTGGCTATCCCCGGGAAGGTTACGGATAAGTCCAAGTCCTGCTTTTCGAACATCCCAGACCATATTTGTCTCTTCAGCTCCTGTAATATAAGGATAAGCATAGCCTAAGCCTTTTGCTATAAGTTCCGCCTTCAAGGCCATTGCCTTCGCCGCAGCCTCGTTAGCGTCGCGTCCACGGAATTCGACAATCAATAGCGCCTGTGGGTCACCCTCAATAAAAAAACGGTTATATTTATAGGTTGGGTGCCCTACCGTAAAATCCAAGATATATTTGTCAACCAGTTCGGAGGCCTCCGGCCGATGGTTTAAAGCTACAATATTACCTTGCATACACTCAACCATATCCGCAAAATGCACACATAGCAGACCGAGCTCCTGAGGCGGCAACGGCATTAACCTCAGTTTGGCCTCCGTTACAATAGCAAGCGTACCCTCGGAGCCGGCAAGGAGATTGCACAAATTAAACGGCCGGGACTGGTCGCTGAGGATGTCGAGAGCGTATCCCGTATTACGACGTGTAATAGACCGTTTGGGATAACCAGAATTAATATCAGCCCGGTTTTGCTCATTTGTCAAGAGCTCATTCAACTGTCGATAGATATCGCCTTCACGACCAGACTGTAATAGCTTTTTAAAAAAAGTAGCTTCGTTCAATTGTTCAAAAACGGCCTCAGATTTATCATCCAGAATCACATGGGCCGAAATCAGATTGTGCCGAGTGTCACCCCATACGATCGAATGCAGACCCGACGAATTATTACCTATCATTCCACCTACCATGGCCCGGCTGGCTGTCGAAGTCTCGGGTCCGAACATCAGTCCGAATGGCCTGAGGTAATTATTCAGGTCATCGCGTATGACACCAGGTTGTACACGTACCCACTTTTCTTCTACATTCAGCTCCAAAATGCGATTGAAGTGGCGAGAGATATCGACGACGATACCGTTTCCCACAACTTGTCCGGCCAGGGAAGTACCAGCTGTACGCGGAATCAAAGTCGTCTGGTATTTCCGTGCAAAATCAATTAGATACTTGAGATCATTGATATCAGAAGGAATGGCCACCGCCAATGGCTTTTCTTGATAAACAGAAGCGTCCGTCGAATATGCTAGCAACATCGTCTGGTCTGAAGCGGTATCACGATAATACAACTCGCCTTTCAGTTGAGTTGCCAATAAGGCTAATTGATTGTTATCTTTCACTGAATTTGCATTTAAAGTAGAAAACAAATTTAGTTAAATTTATCATTCATGAGAAGCATTATTTGCAAGAAACATGCAGTATAAAATAAAGAAAACGCACAAAAGTGCAAAAACACAGGCTTAAACTCATTTTAGTCTTTATGAGTCCAATGATTGGATGTATTTTTGCGGGGCAGTAATTATTAATTTGATTTCTTTTAATATGCGTAATCTCATTCTGCGGTACACATTACATTCAGACTTCATCATCTATACTATACGGGTGCTCATCGGTTTCTTACTGGGCTACATTCTTTTTGTGTCATTTCCAGAATATTCCGTTTCATGGACCCTTATCTCCATCATCTTGGTGATCTCTCCTCAGGAGAACGAATCCCAGAAAATTGCGATCGATCGGGCTAAATCTAATTTTATTGGATCAGCTATCGGCCTTACCTTATATTTTGTTCCTATTTCGCAGCTATATGCCATGATCATCGGCATTATCGCTTCGTTAATCATATGTAAAACACTTAATATCATGGCGGTAGCTCGCACATCCATGGTTGCACTGATTATAGTCTATCTGCACGAGCAGGAAAGCCGATCATATTTTGCTGCTTTAGATAGATTCGGCTGTGTATGCGTTGGTTGTCTCATCGGACTGGCAGTCATCCTTTCGACGCGAAATATTATCATACAGCTCAGAAATAGATATAATTGTTGATTATACCAAGGAATCAATCAAACAAAACTCTTTGATGAGCAGCCTAGTAGCCTATCGTCAGGTATCAATCAACCTTCACCGAACATAATTTTGTATCAACCCCAAGATGCCAGAATAATATTCATTATATATAATAATATTTTGAATATTGTGCAATATTCATTATCTTTGCACTCGAAATGACAAAGGTAGAATATAATTTGGATCAAGTTGATTACAAAATTCTGCGTTTAATGCAGGATAACGGACGAATCAACAACGCTGACATTGCGAGAGAACTTGGAATGGCCCCTTCTGCTATATTAGAGCGAGTGAAAAAGCTTGAACAGAAGGATGTTATATTAAAGTACAGTGCGAGGATCAATCCGGCAGCGGTCGATCAAAAACTGTTGTCGTTTATATTTATCAAAGCCAATGATATTATCGGGGAGCAACGCGTGGGCCTGGCACTCGCTGAAATCCCTGAGGTACAAGAAGTTCATGATATCGCCGGCGACGATGGTTATCTTATTAAAGTGAGAACCGCCGATTCAACAGGCTTAGTGGATTTGATGCGAAACACTTTGAGTAAAATTGAGGGAATTATTTCTACTCGTACTACCATCGTACTTCAAACAGTAAAAGAAGATCAGCAGGTTGTTATACCTGAATAACAGAAAGGAGGTTTAGTTATGTTGCAAGGACAAAAGAGGTCTGCAAACCCATTAATGGTTATTATTGCATATTTTATTATTTATGTGGTGTGGGGTTCAACGTTTTTCTTTATAGAAAAAGCCCTTCATAGTTTTCCACCGTTTATCTTAGGTTCATTCCGTTTTATAACTGCCAGTGCTATACTGATGACGATCTGCGCGCTAAAAGGTTATAAACTGTTTAATAAGCGCTCCATCCTGCAGGCGGCATTTGTTGGCTTCCTCCTCCTATTTATTGATATGGCTGGTGTGATCTGGGCAGAGCAATATGTTTCCGGCGGTATTGCGGCAATTATTGCAGCAGCGGCTGCCATTTGGTTTATTATCTTAGACAAACCAAAATGGAAAGAGAATTTCAGTAGCCTAACGACAGTCGCCGGCGTCGTTATGGGATTCCTGGGTGTTGTGATGTTGTTCGCCGAACAGATCGTCGCTTCCGACAATAATGCAAACGGCACTTTAAGAGTAATTGCGCTATGCATCCTTGTTCTGGGTTCTATTGCGTGGACGGTAGGGTCGCTGGTCTCCAAATATTTCAAGAAACCTGCAGAAGGAGAAAAAGAAGATTTACACGTCATGGTCAAAACGGCCTGGCAAATGGTTACAGCAGGTATCCTTTTTAATGTGACCGCCCTCCTTACGGGTGAATATGCATCGTTTGAGGTAAGAAATGTAGCGCCTGTGGACTGGTTTAATCTGGGTTACCTAATTACTTTCGGTTCTATCCTGGCCTTTAGCTCATACATCTGGCTTCTGCAAGTCAGACCGGCAATGGAGGTGAGTACATACGCCTATGTAAATCCCATCATTGCACTTATACTCAGTCACTTTTTCACCTCTCATGCGGTCACTTCATTACAGATAATCGGGCTAACCGTAATTTTATTCTCTGTATTGTTGATGAACTGGAAGGCATACCGTAGCAAATTGGCTGACAAAAACAAAAATAAGAAGAAGCTCGATGGAGCAATGCCGGACACTCCACCTAATCATGCTGATCGGAGATCTCTGGATCATCTTCCCGAAGCAGAGCTCGTGCCTTAGGTTGTTATTTTTCTAATTATATGACAAAGCTTAATGTAGATTTATGTTAAGCTTTTGTTTTTTTTATGTTTTCTGCGAAATTACCACTCGCCGATAAGATATCTTCATTTTTAAATGGCTAACTTTGCCAGCATATCTGTTAACTAACTATATGAATTTATCAAAACAAATTGCCTTTATAGGTAGTATCGGGATTATCTCAGTTTTGAT
The DNA here is from genome assembly GCF_901482695.1 of Sphingobacterium thalpophilum. NCBI lineage: Bacteria > Pseudomonadati > Bacteroidota > Sphingobacteriia > Sphingobacteriales > Sphingobacteriaceae > Sphingobacterium > Sphingobacterium thalpophilum. The sequence continues at coordinate 4,811,747 of NZ_LR590484.1, read as the reverse complement.
GGCCTCAAGCTGCTCAAAACAGCTTTATCCTACGCAAAAAGATTTTCGGCAATACTCCATCAATAGCGAGGTGCAAGCAGATCCCACAGTGGTATCGATATATGAGCCTTTTAAACAAAAAATGGAAGCTGAGATGAACCGTGTCATCGGTCACGCAGGTAAAGCGCTGACAAAAGACAAAACTCCCGAAACCTTGATGGGAAACTTCTTCTGTGAAGCATTGTTATGGATGAGTGATCACTTTGCACACAATCCGGCTGATCTGGCTTTTGCAACCAAAGGCGGAATCCGTAATGATCTTAAAGCTGGCGACATTACGGTTGGACATATCTTTGAAGTAATGCCGTTCGAAAATACGCTGACGGTCATTGAGCTAAAAGGAAGCCAAATACGTCAACTTGCTGACTATATCGCAAAGACACATGGACAGCCTATAGCGGGTATGACGTTGATGATCTCAGCTAACGGGGCGCAGGATATCAAAATCAAAGGGCAAGCTATCGATGATAATAAGCTATACAAGCTGGTAACCTATGATTACCTTGCCAACGGTGGTGACAACCTTACCCTGTTGACGCAATCAGTGTCACGGATAAACTATCCACAGCGGATGCGCGAAGGACTGATCGAATATGTGAGTCAATTAACGAAAGAAGGTAAAGAAGTAAATGCGGTATTAGATGGAAGAATTAAAATCAATTAATCGAAGAGCGTTTATTAAGCAGGCTGGCGCTCTGTCTACGGCTCTTGCATTGAGCTCGCTGCCTTTCGATACGGAGGCCAGAAGTAAAAAAATAAGGCTGACCATTTTGCATACCAACGATGTGCACAGCCGAATCGAGCCCTTTCCTATGGACGGCGGCAAATATCAGGGTTTGGGCGGTGTGGCACGGCGTAGCACATTGATCAATAAAATACGCAATGAAGAAGAGCATCTGCTATTGCTGGATGCAGGAGATATGTTCCAGGGAACCCCATATTTTAATCTGTTCGGTGGAAAATTAGAGCTGGACCTGATGAGCAAACTGGGCTATGACGCCGGCACATTTGGCAATCACGAGTTTGACAACGGGCTGGATGGACTCGTAAAATATCTGGACCATGCCAAGTTTCCTTTCCTTACCGCAAATTACGATTTTAAAGGCACGGTGCTCGAAGGAAAAACCCAGGATTATACGATATTCCATAAGGGAGGGATCAAAATCGGAGTATTTGGTCTCGGGGTGGATATTGAAGGTTTGGTGGACCCCAACAACTATAAGGGGATGAAGTATTTAGACCCTATAGCGGTATCTAACAAAATCGTCAAAATCCTGAAAGAAAAGCATCATTGTGACCTTATCGTCTGTCTGTCGCATCTAGGTTACAAGTATGAAAATGACAAGGTCTCGGACCTGATACTGGCAGCCAAAACAGCAGATATTGACTTAATCATCGGCGGGCACACACACACTTTCCTTAAAGAACCAACGTTGGTCACTAATCTCAAAGGCGCACAGACTGTCGTTAACCAAGTGGGCTTCGCTGGTATCAACTTGGGACGTATTGACTTTATTTTGGAGGCTGGGTCCCGTAAAAAACAGATGGTAGCCACTACATATCAGGTTGATCCAACAATACAGGATACGCTGCTGGCATAGGATTATTTAATAATAAGTATTGCAGATAACAGATGCCAAATTGACCAAATCAATTTGGCATTTTTCTGAAAATTGAACCAACTATTCCTGGAACCGTTTTCAATACGTATCAGATGTATAAGGGAAGATTGTTCACTAGCGCAAAAACATCATTTGGATGAAGAAAATTATATCCATTTATCTAGACTCCTTTAAAGGACTCTCACAGGCAGCCTGGCTTTTGGCTGTTGTTATGCTGATCAACAGAATGGGGAGTATGGTTATCCCTTTTTTGGGTTTATATATGACGCAGGTCCTTCATTTTAACATCAAGCAGATCGGAATAGTTCTGATGAGTTACGGCATCGGTTCCGTATGTGGGTCCTATATCGGTGGTTGGCTTACCGATCGCATTGGCAGCTTTAAGGTACAGTTTGGTAGCTTGGTGCTGGCTGCCCCACTGTTCCTGTTGATTCCCTGGTTTAAGGAGGTTCAGTCCTTATCGGCAATGATTTTCACGCTCAGCCTTATATTTGACGCATTCAGGCCAGCGAATTCTGTATCTGTCGCAAGCTACGCCAAACCAGAAAATATTACACGTGCATTCTCCCTAAACCGTCTGGCGATAAACTTGGGATTTTCCATTGGCCCGGCAGTTGCGGGATTTCTCGCTACCATCTCGTTCGACTGGATCTTCTATGGAAATTCCTTTGCCGTTATGTCCGCCGCAATTATTTTCTTTATGTTTTTCCATAAAAGACAGAAACGGACAGTCGTCAAAACAAACAAGGAAATACTGTCAGCGACTGATACCGTGCAGAGCAGAAACCCCTATACCGACATCCCATTTATCCTGTTTAACATTTTCTGTTGCATCTTCTCGTTCTGCTTCTTTCAGCTTATTACAACATTACCATTGTTTTATAGACAGGTGCATCATTTAGATGATCATCAGATTGGCTTTCTGTTGGGCTGGAGTGGCTTTGTGATCGTACTTTTGGAAATGTTCGTGGTTCACATCGCCGAAAAAAGATTCTCTCTGATCAGTACACTGGTATTCGGAACATTTTTATGTGCAAGTTCGTATGCCATGCTTAATTATATGGGTGGGCTGGGCTGGCTATATTTTACATTTCTTATTTTTGGTCTTGGCGAAATGCTTACCCTGCCTTTTATGGCGACGGTCTCGGTCAACCGGTCTACCCCAAAAACGCAGGGAGCATATATGGGATTCAATTCATTGGCATTCTCTGCTGCAAACATCTTCTCTCCGATCCTTGGCACTTCAATTGTAGATTCCTTTGGCTTCACTACCCTCTGGTGGGCAACTGCACTTACCTTATCACTGACAGCCTTGGGTTTCTACGTGGTATTGAAATGGATGCGATAATAAAAGGGCTTTGTCACAAGAAAACAAAGCCCTTTAAATGTCAGCAACTGATTACCAGATTTTGATCCTTTTGTCCATTGGCACATACATCTTGTCGCCAGGCTTTGTATTCCAGGCTTCATGGAAAGCATCCAGATTGATGATAGGTGCAAATGCCCGGTATTGCGCCGGAGAATGTGGATCGGTTTTTACCTGATTGACGACAAATTCATCCGTTGTTTTCGTGCGCCAGATCGTAGCCCACGAAAGGAAGAAGCGTTGATTCTGCGTAAATCCGTCGATCAGGCCTGGATCCCCTTTATCTTTTAAATAAAGCTGCAACGCATCAAACGCTACCGATGACCCTCCTAGATCACCGATATTTTCACCGAGTGTAAAGCGTCCGTTCACAAAGACTCCCGGTACAGGTTCATAACTTTCAAACTGTTTCACCAACGCATCTGCAGCCGCTTCAAATTTTGCTTTGTCAGCGTCTGTCCACCAATTGTTTAAATTACCGTTCCCATCATATTTTGCTCCCTGATCGTCAAAGCCATGTGAAAGCTCATGACCGATCACAGCGCCAATTCCACCAAAATTAACAGCAGCGTCAGCTTTGTAATCGTAAAAAGGAGGTTGTAAAATGGCGGCTGGAAATACAATCTCGTTGAAAAGTGGACTATAATAAGCATTTACGGTCTGTGGTGTCATGCCCCATTCCGATTTATCCACAGGTTTCCCTTGCTTTGCAAGATTTTCATAAAATGACCACTTGCTTGCTGCAACTACATTACCATATAACGAAGTGCCAATATCGAGTTTGCTATAATCCTTCCACTTGTCCGGATAACCGATCTTCACCTTAAATTTCGATAATTTCTCAAGTGCTTTCACCTTCGTATCAGCAGACATCCACGCAAGACCATTAATATGCTGCCCAAAGGCTTTAATCAGATAGCGGACAAGTTCTTCCGCATCAGCCTTGGCCTGTGGCGGAAAATTCTGTTTAACATATAACTTCCCGAGGAGCTCGCCCGCAATGGAGTTGACAAATTCTACACCTCGTTTATCCAATGCTCTCTGCTCCTTCTGTCCTTTCAGCTTGCGGCCCCAAAAGTCAAAGTACAAATCATTGAGCTCTTGTGTCGTATAGGAGGCTGCGGTATTCAACACATGGAAGGTCAATACATCTTTGATAATAGGAAGATTCTGAGGATTGAAAAAAGCATCGAGATTTTGATAGTACTTTATTTCAGATATAATGACGGTGTCTGCTTTGAAACCCACATCCTGTAGATATTTCGCCAGGTCGATGTTTTTTACCATTCTCTTCAAATCAGCTACCGCAACCGGATTATAGCGACCGTTGGCATCACGGGACTGTTCAACAGTCTTAAGATGGGCAGCAGCCTGCTTTTCAAAAGCAACGATTGCCGGTCCTTTCAGGTCCTTTGTGCGTTGGCCGGATTTACTGTACAATGCGGAGATATAATCCGAATAATCTCTTAAAGTCTCTTCATTCTTCTGATCGTTAACCTGATAATAAGACCGCCCCAATCCGAGATTGGCAGCAGCTAAATAGACAGTATTCACATCAGAATTTTTAAGATGCGCCGATACATAACCGCCGAAGAAAGGATTACCTCCCCTGGGCGCAGCTTCAACGAGGTAGCTATAGAGATCATTGAAGTTTTTAATCGCCGCAATTTTTTCTAGGTAAGGCTTCACAGGTGCCAACCCAAGCTGATCACGGGTTTTCATATCGACAAAAGAACGATACAAATCACCAATTTTTTGGTTATCAGTACCTTTTTCAAACTTGCCGGTCAGCGACTCTTGCAATACCTTCAATGTAGCGATGTCCGTATTCTCACGTAGTTCGTCAAACGAACCCCAGCGCGCTTTATCAGATGGTATTTTGGCGGTTTTCATCCACTGACCGTTTACAAAGTTGTAAAAGTCGTCCTGAGGACGGACGCTTTTATCCATGTAACTGACATTGATAGCCTGATGTTGGGCTTGGCTTGACAATGCACTACAGGCCAGCAAAGCGGCTAACAGTATATTTCTCTTCATGTATAATATTAGTTTGTTATCAATCGGTACAAACTTAAGAAAAGTTCTGCGATAGTTTCTGCAACAAAAATATTGTTTTGCGGATAACGCCTTTGTCCATCCGGTTTAGGTTTCTCTCCGGTTTCTGGTAGCTCTACGTAGGACGAGGAGAAAGACAACTAAAAATAACGCTGCACCGGCGATCCACAGCCAAGGGTTGGCATACCATAAGGTACCGCTGGCCTCTTTGAGCTTCTGTTCTTCCTTAATCGGCACCTGCGCTTCCAGCTGAAACAGAGGAAGCAACAAACAACATGCTAATAATATCTTTTCCATATCACTCCAGATTTATTAGTTAGAATACCTTTCTAACTATTTTTGTTTTTAGGAAGTGAATTTTATGAGCAAGACTTCTGGCAGCGTCTATACCTGCTTAATTATTTTGCCGGATCTCGCCTAAGTGCACTACATCCTTTAAATCAAATGGCGTTTCTTGATAAACAAAATAATTGAGCCAGTTGTTAAACAGTAGATTAGCATGGCTTGTCCAACGGACCAACGGTCTGTTTTCCGGATTATCGTCAGTATAGTAGTTGACTGGCATCTGAATTTTCTGTCCTTTTTCCAGATCCCGCCTGTATTCTTCATCAAGCGTGAACGGAGCATATTCTGAGTGTCCTGTTAAATAGAATTCCCTACCGCCACGGGAAGAAGCAATGGCAATCCCCGCTTCGGGAGATTCGCAGAGAATTTCTATGCCCTCCGTTGACAATAAATCTTCTTTTTCGACAGTGGTATGTCTGCTGTGAGGAATAAAGAATTCATCATCAAACCCACGGAACAAAGGATGCCGCTTATCGAGTGCAGTATGCTTGAAAACACCAAAAAGTTTCTCATCCAATGGTTTCTTCTCCACTCCGTAAAAATGATATAACGCTGCCTGTGACGCCCAGCAAATGTATAAACTCGAAGTCACGTGCGTCCTGGCCCAGTCAAAAATAGTCCGAATTTCATCCCAATAGGTCACTTCTTCAAACCGGACCATCTCTACTGGAGCTCCAGTAATAATCATTCCGTCATAGAAATTCTCTTTTACTTCACTAAGACTTTTATAAAACATCTCTAGGTGTTCCTCTGGAGTGTTTTTGGAAACGTGCGTTTCCAGTCGCAGAAACTCCATCTCGACCTGCAAAGGATTGTTGGATAACAGACGGATAAAATCGGTTTCCGTCGTGATCTTCAATGGCATCAAATTAAGGACCAGGACACGAAGCGGCCTGATATCCTGTTCATTGGCCCGAAGGTCACTCATGACGAAAATGTTCTCCTTTTTTAAAAGCTCAATCGCGGGAAGATTATTAGGAAGTTTGACTGGCATATATAATTTCTCCTTGTACAATGATGTACAAAATTAGCAAGAATATAACAGAAAATTAAACAAAACCTTAAATTAACAAGGTATTTGTTTACGTTTTATTATTGCCACACTCACTCATCTGTTAGCTGCTGAAGAGCTTTCCTGAACTTCTTCGAACCAAAGTCCATCCCCCCCACATGCTTATTGACCAGTTTCCCCGCCTTATCAAGAATAATCGTCGTCGGTATGCTCCGAGTATTCAGTTCTTGCGGCAGGCTGGTATGCAGCTGGTACAACGGAAGACTATACCCTCTCTTTTTTAAGAATTTAGCTGATTTTTTTAGGTTACCATCCATATCTACGGCCAGAAATACAATATGATTATTATACTGAAAGTCTTTGTACAACTGATCCAATGATGGCATTTCGGCCAAACATGGCGGACACCAGGTTGCCCAAAGGTTGATGACGACAACTTTACCTCGTAGTTGCGCTAAGCTCACCTTATGCCCCCTGCTGTTCTTAAAGCTCAATTCATATTTTTTAGATACCGGCGCTGTTATAGCTGCCGCTGCGCCAGTCGGCTTCGCATGACCGCCTACGTAGCAATACAAAGAGAAAAAGATCGTGCCGACAACACACCTGAACTTATGTTTCATTGAATTATCCTATTATTTCGATCCCATTGGGTGGATCAAAAATAAGATAAATTCCGTTCTATCCGAAATACAGATCATCCAGAATCGTTTTGGAATCCTCTATCACGGACTTTATCGGTAAGTTCTCAAGCACCGAGACCGGCCTGTGAAAAAGTTATTACAAACAAATTCGCCCCTAATCGTATTATATAAATAAAACAAGTTATTCAATATGAGCAAAGAAAAATCGATCCGTGAATTGCAAATTAATGGACATGTCTATCAATACAGTTCCATCAAAGATCTTTCTGAGGGCAAGGTTGACCACCTCCCCTTCAGTATTCGGATACTATTGGAAAATGTGTTACGTAATCATGATGGCTTCAGTATTACTGATGAACATATTAGCACCTTAATCAATTGGTCTCCGCAACCTGTTGACAAAGATATTCCATTCAAACCGGCGCGTATCCTGATGCAAGACTTTACAGGTGTACCAGCCGTTGTAGACATGGCTTCGCTTCGTGCCGAATTTGTCCGTCATGGCAAAGACGGACAGAAAATCAATCCTGCCATACCTGTTGACTTGGTGATTGACCACTCTGTACAGGTTGACTATTTTGGAACAGAATATTCTTACGATAAAAATGTGGAGCTCGAATATCAGCGTAACCGCGAACGTTACGAACTGCTCAAATGGGCGCAAAAAGGACTAAAAAATTTCACGGTGGTACCTCCCGGTATGGGCATATGTCATCAGGTAAATCTGGAATATCTAGCGAAGGGGGTTATTGAACGAGACAACTGGCTTTTTCCAGACACCCTCGTCGGTACAGACTCCCATACACCGATGGTCAACGGAATAGGCGTTTTAGGCTGGGGTGTGGGCGGTATCGAGGCTGAGGCCGCTATGCTTGGGCAGCCCGTTTTCTTTACCTGTCCAGAGGTCATCGGACTCAAGCTCACGGGTAGAATCCCGGCGATGTGCACTGCGACGGATATGGTGCTGTCAATTACCAAAATCCTACGCGACAAGGGTGTTGTCGGCAAATTTGTGGAAGTGTTTGGTGATGGACTGGACAGTTTGTCTGTAACGGATCGGGCTACCATATCCAATATGTCACCCGAATTCGGATGTACAGTCACCTATTTTCCCATAGATGACCGCACATTGGAATATATGCACAGTACAAACCGCACCGCGGAGCAGATCAAAATCGTGGAAGAATATTGTAAGCGCAACCTCCTTTGGCGTACGGGGCATGAGCAGATCACCTATTCGTCGGTTGTAGAATTTGACTTATCCACTCTGGAACCTACAGTTTCGGGTCCAAAGCGGCCACAAGATAAAATTCTGGTACGCGAGCTAAAAGACAAGTTCTCAGAACTGCTGGATAGCGAGCATCATAGGCAATATGTGCCTATCCCTCAACGATCGGAGTCTGCCTGGCTTTTGGAAGGCGGTTCTGGCACAGAATTTACCTTCGGGAAAGTTCCGGTCGAACATGCATCACCGCATGAAGTCATTGCCGAATCGATACATGGCGTGAGAATAAAACACAATCATAAAGAATATGTCGTCAGTGATGGCAGCATTGCGATCGCGGCCATCACGAGCTGTACGAATACCTCGAACCCTGCTGTTATGATTGGGGCGGGTCTGTTGGCGAGAAATGCTATAGAGCGTGGCTTACGGACAAAATCTTGGGTTAAAACGTCTCTGGCTCCTGGCTCAAAGGTGGTTACACAGTACTTGGAAAGGTCAGGGCTTAGTGCAGACCTTGATGCGCTGAGATTCCATACGGTAGGTTATGGCTGTACCTCCTGTATTGGAAACTCGGGACCATTGCCCCCTCAAATTGCTGAAGCTGTGGAGAAGGGCGAACTGATCGTCGCCTCGGTACTTTCAGGCAATCGCAATTTTGAAGCCCGTGTTCACCCACAAGTAAAAATGAACTTCCTGATGTCACCAATGCTCGTCGTAGCGTATGCGCTTGTCGGTCGCATTGACGTCAACTTATTGGAAGAACCTCTCGACTACGACCCAAATGGCCAGCCCGTATACCTTCGGGATATCTGGCCCAGCCGCGAAGAGATTCAAAAAACTGTCGCCGATTGTGTTAAACAGTCGGACTTTCAGGAAGTCTATAATGTCATTTTTGACGGCTCTACGGATTGGCAGGAACTTAAGGTCAATTTGGACCAAAACTACCAATGGGATCCGGCCTCAACGTATATCAAGGAATCGCCGTTTTTTGAAAACCTTCAAGCGGTTCCAAAACCAATCCAGGACATCGAGAATGCGAGGGTATTGCTTTATCTCGGTGACTCGGTAACGACGGACCATATTTCTCCTGCCGGTTCATTTAAGGAGAATACTGCAGCGGGACAGTATCTTAAAGCCCATCAGGTAGACAAGGAAGACTTCAACTCTTATGGATCTAGACGTGGTAATCACGAAGTTATGATGCGGGGTACTTTTGCTAACGTACGAATCAAAAATAAAATTAGCGATCGCGAGGGTGGATTCAGCCGTTACCTACCGACCAACGAAGTTAAAACTGTTTACGACACGGCAATGGAGTATCGTAAAACAAACACACCACTGATCGTATTAGCCGGCAAAGAATACGGTTCGGGGTCATCACGGGACTGGGCTGCCAAAGGCACATTCTTGCTCGGTGTACGTGCTGTAATTGCCGAAAGTTTTGAACGTATACACCGAAGCAATCTCGTGGGCATGGGTGTGGCGCCGCTTGTTTTTGCCAACGGTGAAAATGCAGAGAGACTTGGGCTTGATGGAACTGAAGAATATAATATTACAGGCCTCGCAGAAGATCTGACACCACACAAGTTGTTGCAGGTAAAAGCGACACACGAAAATGGTAAGACTACGGAATTCCAAGTTAAAGCCCGGTTGGATTCAGCGATAGAAATTGAGTATTTTAAAAATGACGGAATCCTACAATATGTACTGCGACAATATTTGAAAAATAATTAACACGGAGCACCTCCGATATAAATAGAAAATGGGGCGCTATACACAGTAGCGCCCCTTATAACCTATATAAACCTACCAGAGTCTCATCAGACAGTATTCCAGCATGCTATGGACATATATCTGTTATATATTACTGTATGGCTGCACAAAAATAGTATTGCCAACTACTATATTTACTCCCTGAAAACCGCCATTTTTTAAAGATCGCTCTTTGAAGCCAAGTAAAAGGGGTATAAGGTACTCCCTTTGCCAACGGTAGCCCCATAGCCATTGAACAATTTCATTTCGGACATGCTGCCCATCCGATCTTTGTCAGCCAGCTAGCCTTATTAAATAACGGATTTCAGGGATAAAAGAGGCTACTATGAATGTGCATCTTTGCCACTCAAAATTGATTGCTCACAAAACTTTTTCTGATGAAAAAAACACTTCTGTCCCTATCGGTTCTATTGGCAGCAAATAATTTATCATTTGCTCAAATCCAAAAAGCATTTAAAATCAATTATGCGTTTGTCTTGACTGACGGTAGTCAAGAACGTGGTGAGGAGGCGCCCGTTACCCTATTTGAAGCATATGTAAACACTGAAAAGATCAAAGTCATCTCTCTTGCACAAGAATCAATTTTTCTCGCGAAAAAGAAAGAAGACAAATCTATCGTTGTCTACCCTGCATTGTCAAAGTATATCGTGAATGCAGAGCAGGCCGTGTCATATAAACTGAAACTAATTGATGGCGAAACGAAAACTATCGCAGAGTATCCCTGCAAGCTGGCACAGCTTGAGCTAACAAATATTAACGATGCTGAAGAAAATACGATCCTTTCGGTCTGGTATAGTGATAAACTTCCTGTCACCTATTGGGAAGGAGCCGATATTTTCAAAAAAATTCCTGGTGCCGTATTGCAGGTCACTACGCCCTTTGGCACGGATCTCGTCGCGCAAAGTGTTGAGAGTAGCCAGCTAGACGATAAGGACTTTATTATACCAGAGGATTACGTTCAGGTTGAATCCACTTCTCAGGATGCGCAGAGCGATCTGACAGATAATCAGGTCGCAGAAGATCGATTTTTATATGAAGACGAGTCAGGTCGCGTCGGCCTAAAAAATGGTAAGCAGGATATCATTGTGCCAGCTATATACCGTTATATTGCTCCATTTGTCGGAGCGACCGGCATTGCTCAATCTGAAGATAACAAATATGGTGCTATCGATGTTGCTGGTAAAGTAACCGTCCCCTTTGAATATGATTATTTAGCTTATGATGACAATACAGGACAATATATTTTTGGGATAAATGAAAAATACGGCATACTTGGCAACGACAGCAAAACCATTATTCCAGCAAAATATGATATGATTTCTTTTATCAAAGACGGATATGCAGTATTCCAGCAACAGGAAAAATATGGGATAATAAACCAATCTGGTAAAATTATTGTTCCGGCCAACTATAGTTATATCTCTGAAAACAATGGTACTCATTTTATCAGCATTGACAACGATCTATACAGCCTGGTCGAACTGAAATCCAATAAAGTCGTTTCCTCTACCTACGATTTTATTTCCATCACTGACGAACCGACACGTTTTCTAGCCAGCAAAGATGGTAAGTATGGTTATCTAGATGGACAGGGACAAGTTGCTATTCCCTTTATTTACGAAGGTGCCACTGCATTTTATGACGGATTGGCCTCTGTTACCGTCGAAGGCTCCGATGATGTGATCCTGATTAATATCAAAGGCGAGCAAGTGGAAATAGATGCTTCTGCCGAGGAAGAAGTTGATTAATGGTAGGCGGGCAGACGATATGCCCGCCCATATCCCAAGAATGCGCGGCACGATCAATGCGGGCTCACCACATTCTTTTTACCGACTATTTTTTTACCGATTGTGAATAATGCGACGGCAATAATACCACCGGCAAGACCAAATAATAATTCCTTGACTATTCCTGGAAAACTGGGCAGCACATGGTGAAGAAAATCAATATAGTGGGAGAAAATACCACCAGAAACCAAGATCAGTGCAATCGTCCCTACGACAGCGAGCAGCTTTATAATTAATGGCAAAGCACGAACCAGCAACCTTCCCAAACTGGCTACTGGCCCTTTCTCATTCGCGGTCTTAATCAATTTATATCCGGCATCATCCATTCGGACAATCAACGCTACAATACCATATACCCCCACTGTTGCTAAAAGAGCCACTACACAGACGGTAATAATCTGTAAAGTGAGACTCTTATCCAGCACGGTGCCAAGAGCAATAATGACGATTTCCACGGATAGTATAAAATCGGTGGTAATGGCTGATTTAACTTTTGCTTTCTCCGCCTCCGCCGTATTCTCCTCGATTACTTCCTCTACATTGGTCTCGCCCTCATGGTGCTTGCGGTGAAATAGATATTCTATGATCTTTTCTACACCTTCAAATGCCAGGTAAAATCCTCCCAAAATCAAAATGTACTTGATGGCTATGGGGAAAAAGACATTCAATAATAAGGCAATCGGCACAATGATCAGTTTGTTGACAAGCGAGCCTTTGGTAATGGCCCACAGGACCGGTAGCTCGCGTGATGCCAAAAAACCGGTCGCTTTCTCCGCATTTACAGCGAGATCATCCCCCAGTATTCCAGCGGTTTTCTTGGTTGCGATCTTGCTCGCCACAGCAACATCATCCATGAGTGCGGCAATATCATCTAAAATTGCAAATATTCCTGAAGCCATATATGTTAAAATTCTGAACGTAAAAATATAAATTAAATCCAATTTCGAACTCACGATTTAATTAAACTTTAAAAATTAGCTTCGAATAGATTGGCTATAATTGCGTATTTTAGAGATAAAATAGACCGCGTATGAAAAAAAACCTTTCCACCGAAGACCGAAGAACAATTAGCCTTACTCCTAACGCTAAGATCAAGATTCGAAGCGAACCTTTCCAGACATGTCGGACTGAAATGGGATAGCATTCAGCAACGGCTGGAGGCGGCCCCACCCAAACTGTGGAGCTTGCAACAAATGGAAGATACTGACGGACAACCAGATGTCATCGGTATAGATAATGATACCGGTCAATACCTTTTTGTGGACTGTGCTCCGGAAAGTCCCAAAGGGCGCCGTAGCCTATGTTATGACCAGCGGGCCTGGGAAGAAAGAAAGGAAAATCGGCCCGACGATAGTGCTTTGGGAATCGCGGAAAAAATGGGCGTACAATTGCTTACAGAACAACAATACCGTCAGCTGCAGAAATTAGGAAATTTCGATCTTAAAACGTCAAGCTGGATTTTGACTCCACCGGACATTCGTAAGCTGGGCGGCGCTCTCTTCTGTGATCGACGCTATGATCATGTCTTCACCTATCATAACGGTGCCACTTCTTACTATGCGGCTAGGGGTTTTAGGGCTATACTATTTGTGTAGCCCATATACACCTCATTTCAGGAAATTGAGTATGGCAAATGAGCTTAGCCAGCTTTTAAGTTTCTGTAGGCCTGTTCTGTCGACACAACGGTCTTCACCGCTCTCTATTTATCAAGCCGGGAGGACCGGTTTGAGGAAAAGATAGTCTCATGTATTAAATTAATTGATTGCCTCCCACTGATGACATAGGTTTGTCATTGATAGGGTTTATTTTTGATGCAATTAGACAGACGGCAAATACCGACAAGGATGTCAGTACCCGTCATGACAACAATCATTTAATATATATGGAAAATACGCTTATCCCTTCTTTTAACATCATCGGTATTTCGGTTCGCACCTGGAATCAGGGCGAACAAGCAGCCAGCGATATCGCTGCGCTTTGGAACGAGTTCTTCCAAAACAATTTGATACACAGGATTCCCAATAGGATCGGCGATGATGTGTATTGTGTATACACTGAATATGAAAAAGACCACACGGCGCCGTATACGACAATACTTGGCTGTAAAGTAGCCTCATTGGACGACGTACCAGAAGATATGGATGGAATCCGCATTTTAGAAAGCCATTACAAGCGGTTCGAGGCAATAGGAAATCTACAACAGGGTGCGGTGTACCAAACATGGCAACAAATATGGACGGCAGATTTGCCTCGTGCTTATACCGCAGATTTCGAAGTTTACGGATCAGACTCAAAAGATCCAAAGGATGCGAAAGTTGATATTTTCATCGCTATTAAGGAATAATATACCCTTTCTTCTCCGCCAAGGTGACGTGACGCGTCGTCTTGGCGTTATGTTGCGTACTATGGGCGATTGAGCAACAAATCTTAAGTCATAGCGATGGAGCATTTATTTTAAATAAAATAACACTTACCTTTGTGGCGGTCTAAAACGAATATACTATGCAGGGCAATACCGCACATCGGAAAAAAATTATTCAATATAGCTATTTAAAACTTATCGGAAGTTCAATTTTTGTAAGTATAATTTGCTGTGTACTTGCTTATTCTTTAAAACATTTCACAGGGCATGTACAGGATCAGCTATTCGAATGGGTAAACTCATGGGACCGCTATCTTCTGATTATCTTTCCGAGTATAGGCGTCACAGCAATTTATTTCTTACGTAAATACGTCTTCCAGAATAGAAAAAATAAAGGGATCAAAGAGATCTACACGACACTGGAAACGCGCAAGGACCATCTGCCCTTCTTCAAAATTCCCTCACATTACATCAACGGTTTCCTGACCGTGATTTTTGGAGGCTCCACTGGCGTCGAAGTTTCTACTGTTGTTGCCACCGCTACTGTGGGCAACCAGGCTTACAAACGTTTGCATACCTCCTGGGCTTATAAGACCGAGTTAATCTGTGCAGGAGTGATCGCTGGAGTGACATTGCTGTTTGGAAGTGCGCTAGGCGGCCTACTGTTTGCCTTCGAAGTGATCGCCAGAAAGCTTAATAGAACCTTATTAATCAGCGGAATAAGTTCCATGCTTGTTGCATCTGTATTTGTGCACTACGTAGATTCCAGCCCGCTATTCGGGTTTGAGGTGAAGCAATGGCAGTGGGAGACTACGCCTTATGTTATCATCTTAGGTCTAATTGGTGGTGTATTTGCGCTTTATTTCACTAAAATCGTTATTTACGCCAAAACGTTTTTCGGTGGTATAAAAAACAATTTTATACGGGTCAATTTGGGTGCGGTTACTGTAGGTTTGTTTATTTTTTTCTTGCCCGCGTTATATGGAGATAGCTACCATGGTCTCGGCAAGATACTAGAAGAGGGAATGCATTCGCCGGACAAGCTCGTCTATTTTGTCCCTGTAATTCTATTGATCTTCTTAAAGCCGCTCGCTGCTTCATTGACTTTAGGTGCAGGTGGTGATGGAGGTGTTTTCGCTCCGAGCATTGTGACCGGAGCTTTTTTAGGTATTTGCTTCGCACAGCTGTGCAACCATTACTTAGGAAGCCATCTGATTGTGATCAATTTTGCGTTATTTGGTGCCGCTGCCATGCTTTCAGCTGCTATCCACGCTCCTTTTACAGCCATATTTATTATAGCAAGTATTGTTCCTTCAGGGCATTTACTACTTATTCCGCTCTTGGTCTCAAGCCTTATTGCGAAAGTACTCGCCAAAAGGATCTACCCGTACAACGTATATACCTATAAAGAAGTTGCTCACAGCTAAACATCCGAATCTGAATGCAGCGCTCCGCCCCAGCTTACTGAGGGACGAAGTTGGAAGCGCAGCGCTGCATGACATCGTCGTCAATCTTCCCGGCGACCGTCGTCAGCCATTCGTACCATTTTGGGAGCAAACTGTGCGACTACATCCACCAAGTCTTTCTGAGCAGCCATCACCTCATGGATATTTTTGTATGCCATTGGCGCCTCATCCATCCCAGCTCCAAGTAGTGTAACTCCTTCATCAGCAAGCAATCTATTAAGGTCATCTGTAGAAAGAGTTTTAACCGCCTGTGTACGGCTCATCAAACGGCCCGCGCCATGGGATGCAGATGCAATCGACGCGGTCGCGCCTTTTCCACGGACCAAAAAACCAGGCGAAGCCATGGAACCGGGAATAATGCCCAGGACACCTTTGGCGGCCGGGGTAGCTCCTTTACGATGAACGATAACCTCCTGTCCGTTCCATTTTTCTTTCCAAGCAAAATTATGATGATTCTCTACTTTGGCAAGTAACCCCGCCCCTAACGCCAGCCTGATCTTTTCGTGGATGACCTCATGACAAGCTGACGCATAATCACCTGCAAGGTTCATGGCCAACCAATATTCCTGCCCCTCCGCGCTGTTTAAGTCCAAATAAGCTAGGTTTTCCGCCTTATAGGGTAGTTTACACAAGCTTTTTGCTAATTTAGTATAATGTGCAGCAACTGTCGCACCCAATCCACGCGATCCCGAATGGGTAAGCAAACCCAAATATTGCCCCTTTTCAATATCGAGCCTTTCATCTCGCTCAGTAAACTCGACGATACCGAACTCGACAAAGTGATTGCCTCCACCCGAAGATCCCAATTGTGTCCACGCCTTATCTTTCAGGGACGCCAGCAAAGAATTCTCCTTAAATAAGGGGTCCTCCAAAACGACATGGTCCACGCGCTCGTGTTTCAGATAGCCATTGCCCGCTCCAAACCGTGTATGCTTCATAATGACGTCCTTTAAAAAAGCCTGATGCGTCTCTAACAACCCTATTGGGAGATCAAAGATCGAAAGTGCCATACGGCAGCCGATATCCACGCCAACTCCGTAAGGGATGACGGCATTGTTTGTGGCCAACACACCTCCTATCGGAAGCCCGTATCCTTGGTGGGCGTCGGGCATCAATGCGCCAGCCACTGTGACAGGTAGCTTCATGGCGATATGCATCTGATCTTTGGCACCCGTTTCTATCGCTGATTCGCCATATATTGTGAAGGCCAGCGGGCGTTCATTGAGCGGTATCAACGAAGCATCAATAGCCTCTTCATCCAAAATGGCTGCAGCAAGTACCTGAAAGATAGCATCCTCAAGATATTCCGAAGGGTTGTCAAGTACGGCCTTAAACTTCGCGAGCATTTCTGTACGGGTGAAACCATGACGTTTACTGTTGATTTTTAACGCAATACCTACTGTATGATTTTCTTTGTAGCCCAAAGCAACAATATCATTACCATTAATTCGTTTATTTTCCATATTTCTCAACGTTTAAAATTAAGGGGAAAACCTAAGTTCCCAAAGCAGGCGGCAATACCTCTTTACCATTACCGCCTGCGCCTCTTTTTAGCCAACATCTCATGATGGCCAGATATTCATATGTGCCATCAAAGAATTGTTATCATTGACATGACAAAGATCGTGACCTCATAACGCAAGTAATCTGCGTAATACATTAAGCAGAAGAAAAAGTTCTTAAGTAAGCTATAATAATCTGATTATAAGTACTAAAATTTACAATTCACGATCAGCTCATATCGTAAACAAGCCATGTACGCAATTAGATTGCGTATACGTTACGTTATACGATTTTTTTTGATATCATTTTCCAAGTTTCGAAAAGAGAACATCTTCACTTCTCTTTAGCTAACATCAGAAAATATCACTATATTCCGCTATATGGACCGAAAACAAAAAGAGCTAATTTAACGCTTTAAATATTATATTACATAACATGATGAATACCACCCCGCTTTATTCTTTATGTATCGTCGCCTTAACTGCTGCAGCCTGTACAA
Organism: Sphingobacterium thalpophilum; assembly: GCF_901482695.1. Lineage (NCBI taxonomy): Bacteria > Pseudomonadati > Bacteroidota > Sphingobacteriia > Sphingobacteriales > Sphingobacteriaceae > Sphingobacterium > Sphingobacterium thalpophilum. Next base: position 4,794,052 of record NZ_LR590484.1, on the reverse strand, counting down.
ACAATCGGCACGGCCATATTCAGGAAACAACTGCCCACCGCAATCCTGTACATAGTGAATCCATTGGGCTCGCGAAAGACACCGAGCTGTTGTTATCCAAAAGAAGTGACCCCGGTAAAGATTGGCTGGAAAGCCTGTTCCAGTGTCATGGAAGTGAGACCGGCCCTTATTGCTATTACCTAGACCAAGAGGACAGTATATGTACAGCAAGGTTCAAAGCATTTCTGGAAGACGCAAACGCTATTTATGGACCATCAAATCTAAGCGAAGCTGAATTGGCAGTAGCGGAATCGGCGTATAAAGCAAAATGGAAAAGCATTTATCCGCTCCTTACGCAGGAAGTATGGCTATTTGGCCGCGGAAATGATGATGCTATCAGTATCAAAGACGTGATCATTTCAAAGATATCGTCTGATAGGTATATGGTTAATATTGACTATGGCGAGGGCATAAAAACACGAAACGAGGTACGGTTAGTTTTTGTGAACGGCCGGTTTAAAATCGATTATTGCCGAACCACATTTACAGAAAGCTGAATGAAGGGCCTTTTTTTTGCTTAGAAAAACAGGCCCTTCATTCATAGTTTAGCAGTATTGCGCCATGTAACGATATTTCCCCGATGCAATAAAGCTTCGATATTAGAGATGCGCGATACAGCTTCAGCAGAGCAGATGGCATCAGTCAAAATCAAACTGGCCTCATCGCCTACTTTTGGCCATGTCCTGCTGCCGTTATCGTCCAGTGGCATATGGCCATTCGTGGCATAATGCAGACAACGAGACAACTCAAATTCTGTTTCATAGCCATAAAGCTGCGCCGCAAGATTAGCCTTTTGCAACATATTGCCGCTACCAAAAGTTCCCCAATGGTCCTGTACGTTGTCATTCCCAGTCAGTACTTTTACGCCGGCTCGCATCAGCTCCGGAAATGGCATCAGTATATTCCTAAAAGGAACAGAACTCACTATTCCAACCTTAGCAGCCGCCAACTGTTCAGCAGTATGCTGCATTTCTTTTTTTGACATATGCGCCAGCGCAAAAGCGTGACTGATAAATGTACGTGCTTGCAGCTGTGGATTCTCAAGGATCTTGTCGACCAGATAGTGGATCGTTTTGTATCCAGACTGCCCACTCTCATGCAAGTGAATATCGATTCCTTTTTTATGTTCCAATGCGAGCTGTACAGTAAAATCGATTGGTTTTTCGATACTTCCGTCGATCGTATAAGGGTCTAAACCGCCAATATAATCCACTTGATCCCAAGCGGCGACTTCGCGCATCAGCATAGACGAATCCGTATAATATAAACCATGCTGCGGAAACGCCACCAGCTCAGCGGCAAATGTGTCCTTGACATGTTGCATTGCTTGCAATAAATGTTCCAATGATCGTATGCCAGATGTCGGATCCACATTGAAATGCGTACGCGCGAAATTTGTGCCGTAGCCCTGTAAAAGCATAATCAATTGTTCTGCCCGTGCAACCGAAGTCTTCAGTAATTCGGGAATAATTTCCTGTTCACGGGCAATCATATCTTTTACAGTCCTGTTTTTGGGGTAAACCGCTTTCCAGGGCAGACCATATAAGGTTTTATCGAGGTGAATGTGCATATCCCTAAATGATGGCAGAGCCAATCTACCACCTACGTCGAACTCCGAAGCTGTCCCAGTTCCTGTACTATGAGCTGGCTGAATCGCGTTTATTATTCCAGCTTCTATCGATAAGTCAAATAATTCGGTATGCGTCCCCGTTACTTCTCCCTCATCGTACTGGAACCCTGTCTCAAGCCGGACATTTTGAAGCGTATAGCTAGTCTTATCATTCAATTCTTTCATATTGACATTCATTTTTTCAAAACTAGTCGTTTCGAAGTTGCTAAGCTTGTAAATATTATCACAACATTTGTAAATATGGTGGCGAAGATAAATGATAAAGTCTTGATTGCCGAAATCGGCTCAACTACCGACACTAAAGTTTTTATTAATTGTAAACTTATCGAGGTATTTAGCAAAAATATAGCTATTTTGACTTCGTGCAAAAGATCGAGACTTGTTTCCGGTTGTCAGAAGCAGGTCCGAAATATTGTGATAAAAAAAACAACATCAAACTTGACAATAGCTTTACATCGCCATGCAGATCGAAATTGATCATCGTTATTATGAAATTGTTAGCTGGGACAGGGATTACATTCAGATTACCGGCAGTGGCGCCCCATACCAGGTATTTGCACCGCCTTATCAGGATATCGATTCGTTAAGACAATATATCAGGTTGCATCCGCCAAAACATAAAGACGAAGATATTCCTTATTTCTATCTCGACGCTCCATACCAATTATTCCGAAAGTCGTACTTCGTGAAAGTATATCACGGACAAAGTAACACACATGTGCAACTCAAATCAAGCAGTATCTGCATCTATCAGCGTAAAAATGCTGACACTTATAAACTCCTCAGAAAGTGGAGCGAAGAACAACTATATCAGGAAATCAGCAAACGTGTCGCTTTTTGGGAAGAACAGCTAGACTGCTATGCAATTACTGCTATACATATCAGTAGGATGAGCAAACGTCATTATAAAATTGTGGGTACCGAACTTTATTTTTCAAATTGCCTCATGGATGCGGATAGCGGACTGTTGAATTTGATTATTTTAAAAGCTTTTTGTAAATTCTCAAAAAAAACGAAGGGAGAAACAGAAGCCATTTTGAATCTATATATTCCAAACTGGAAAACGCTTATCCTCTGCTAAATATACTAATGACTACTACAGCTCTACAACTCAGACTTCAAATTGACCAAGAGGTTAGGAACCTATCGGATCATTCGTATTTTCTGCAGTTATTGACAACCACACAATCGGACAAGATTGCCGACCATGTCATCGCGCACATGGACAAAGATGGAGCTCCGATGCTGACCGATTACCATATAAATAATATGCAATATGACGAAGCGTCTGACACAGGTTCCTTCCGTTTACATTTTCTGGTTGCTCGGCAGTTCTGTTGCAGCGATAGTGTTTCCTGTCAAACTGATTATATCGATTTTAAATTTACAAAGTCAAGCAAAACAATCTATTTAATAGGAAATTATACCTATTGGAACACTCAATAGAACAACAATTCTTTGGATGAAAAATCCCGAACGTTATCAAATCAATACTACATCTTTTGCATTCTACTGGTCCAAAGGTACAGGGAGAGAATTGCTAAGCAAGTTGAAAGTGAAACCTCTTCTTTCCGACGCAAATCAACTTGTACCGCTCCTGTACGAAAGAGACCAAGTCTGTGACCAGCTTGTCGAACGCTTGCATTTGCAGATAGGTTTTGCGAAAGGACAGCAGCTTGTCCGTGATTATCTTCGTGGTAAACCTGTCGATAGTTTTTATCGGACGTTGATCTCAGAATTTTTAGATACCGTGGTTTTTGAACCTAAATGGCTAGACTGGAAAAAAATCCAACACGGCATCGAACTATGTCACCGCTCAGGACTCTCAGGACTTATCGTATTAAGAGATTACTGCTTAATGGGTGGTTATGAGTCGAGTGCGATCAATAAGCCGCTCATTTTTACGGGCGCGTTAAAAAAGGGTGCTGTAAAACGGCTGACGGAGACAGTGAGGTTCTGGGTTGACATCACCGGCGACAATGCTTTAAAGCCGGGCGGTATCGGTATTGAAGCTATCCTATTGACTCGCTGCATTCATTCTTTTTCGCGGTTGCTCATTCTAAAGCAAAAAAACTGGTCGATAGACAAATGGGGCATTCCTTTAAACACCTGGGATATGCTCGCAACAAATTTAGGTTTTTCATTAGTTTATATAACGGGATTGAAAATAATGAAATTCAATATTTTAAATAAGGAAATTGAAGGTGTATTTCATCTATGGAAATATATTGGAACATTGCTAGGGATACCGCCGGCCTTATTACCTGATACAGAAGAAGAAGCCATCCAATCACTTTACTATTGGACGATGACACAAAAAGAAGGTGACCAAGATAGCATAGCGTTAGCTGGAGCGCTGATGCAAGAACCGGTCGATGCCGCTTATCCAAGAAGCAAATTTAAGAGAGCACTGATGCGTGAAATACACTTATATTATAATAATTACTTGCTGGGCAGCTATTCTTGCAAGCTTTTGGGGCTCAAAAAAACACTAATTGGGAGAATAGCTTATCTTAAACTACTAAAAAATAGAAGAAGCAATAGTCATATACTAGATAGAGCATATAGACGCCTGCAAATTGACAAAGGCAGAAAAGTGCACGAAGATATCAAACAGATCTATCTGAACTACAATGATCAGCCTACATGACGCTCGTAGGGCACCCGCGTGGCGATAGATCTTCCCAAAGTCAATTCATCAACATATTCCAATTCGCCACCAAAAGCAATGCCGCGTGCGATCGTTGTGATTTTGATATTAAATTCCCGTAATTTACGATAAAGATAGAATATGGTTGTATCTCCCTCCATAGTAGCGGACAAGGCTAAAATCACCTCTTCCACTCCGCCCCGCTGCAAACGGTTGAGCAATCCCTCTATTTTCAGGTCGGCAGGGCCGACCCCGTCCATCGGCGAGATAAGTCCGCCCAAGACGTGATAGACACCTTGATAAGAATTCGTATTTTCTATAGCCATTACGTCACGCGTATCCTCCACCACACAAATTAAACTCTTATCGCGTTTGAAGGACGTACAAACGTCACAAATCGCTTGGTCCGAAATGTTAAAACATTCCTGACAATACTGAATATCTTCCTTTAGACGGTCTATGGACGCTGTAAAACGTGCTACGTCTGGATCCGGCTGCTTTAATAAATGGAGCACCAGCCGTAAAGCAGTCTTCTGTCCCACACCGGGAAGTTTACCAAATTCCGCGACCGCGTTTTCAAGAAGTTTCGAAGAAAAATTCATAATGCAAATGTAAGAATAATCGCAAAAAGTAGCTAGTTTTAAAAAAATAGCTATCTTGTATTCCTTTTGAAAAAAATAGGGTTTAGAAACTAATGTATAAAGTAATTTATGGACATTACAAAAGAAGATAAAATCATCCGTGCCTTTGAGAACAAAACGTGGCAGGAAATCAAAGTAAAAGATTCTTGGCAGATCTTTAAGGTCATGTCAGAATTTGTAGATGGATTCGAAAAACTCGCTAAAATCGGTCCCTGTGTATCTATATTTGGATCCGCAAGAACACCCCGAGAACATAAATATTATAAAATGGCCACCGATATCGCGGCCTTGTTAACTGAGCGTGGTTATGGTATAATATCTGGTGGCGGCCCCGGCATTATGGAGGCAGCCAACAAAGGGGCTTATGAATCCGGCGGAAAATCAGTAGGTCTCAACATTGAATTACCTTTTGAACAATTTCACAATAAATATATAGACAGGGACAAATTATTGGAATTTAAGTACTTCTTTGTACGAAAAGTAATGTTCATGAAGTATTCTCAGGGATATATTGTTATGCCGGGAGGATTTGGTACAATGGATGAACTCTTTGAAGCGATCACTTTGATCCAGACAGGAAAAATCGCTCGCTTTCCAATCGTGTTGGTCGGTTCCGAATATTGGAAGGGGCTGATGGATTGGGTACAGAGCACTATGTTATCCAACAAATATATCAGCGAAGAAGATCTAAAGCTATATCGTATTGTTGATACTGCACAAGAAGCTGCTGATCATATATTCCGTTTTTACGACAAATATCTGCTGAAACCAAATTTTTAATCAGCTTGAAAACTGATATGCTCAAAGAGCGTCCAGAAAAACTCTGTACGCTCTTTTTTATGGACATACAATCCCGTCTGTTGATCGTCCTATACCACTACTGATTGCAATCAGCGGCGTAGTTTGGACTGCATATATCCAAAAAAAAGGGCCTAAGCCCTTTTTATATAAAGATATGGATAAGATATACCGTAGCTACTCTTAGAAAACACCCCATATTCGTTTTGCTAATTCCGCTGTTACAGTATGTGTCAACTAAAATACATAAATTAACTCCACAGAGAAAAAACGAAAAGGGGGACAAAAGGGGGACAAATCATACTCACCTGAAAACGAGCAAATTGACATGTAAAAAAAATGCAGCAGAGAAAAATTCACATATTTAAAATAACTGTATAATTTGTTTGTGCATTTTTGGTAGAGAATTGTAGTGGGAGGACTTTTTCATTCAAAAAAAGACCTGAGGTTGGGAGCCCCAGGTCTAAACTAACCAATTATTAACCTAAATTATGAAAAGTCTATCTAATATTCTACATACAGGATATTTCAACTTTTGGACCAAAAAAAATGACAACTATCCATTTCACATTTATTTAACACATTAGTGAGATTATTATGACGAATACTCCTTGTTTGATGATATTTTTTCAAATTCAACGCAACTAGAAATCAAAAAAGACGCATGGAAGTCAGTTTGTCATATTCGCTGTCACCTTCCGCTGCCACTGACGATGGGGCCGACATAGTAAGCGGATACACTTTATTAGGATACCTTTCTGCCGCCTGGCTAATTAATTCCATCATGTAATAATTACTCTGATACACTTTTACCTGCGTTCTGACACTTTCCAGGTCATTACATTGACTATGTTCATCAATGTATCCCATGCCATAAAACCGTCCATTTTCGACTACGATACAGCTTCTCTCTTCTGCATTCCTACCTTTATCCACCAAGACGTAGGAAGGCCGCAGCTTTAACCATTCGGCCACACAGCACTCTACATGCATATTATGTAGTTCGCGGTCTGGCAGATCTCCTAGTGGCGCTATCCGACCCGCCATACCTGCACTGCCAAATTGACAAAAACGGGGATTTATGGCGCCTTTTCGTATAAATGACTGCAGTAATTGAATTGCATCGTATTCCCGATGAAATAACTGAATACAATCTTGTTGCCGAGTTATTTTGCCTATAGCAAGATGTAAATAACCATTTTGATCCTCATAGCAAAATAGTCCAAATTTAGGTTCGTACCGCTTTAAGGCGCGATTAAATTTAGGCCAGAGCCGTTTGATCTCTGCGCACTCCAACAACAGTGCCATCAGTTCTGTACCGCAACATTCAAAACTGATGTGGTAAATCTCTTTCAGAAAATTTTGCCGTTGTGCCTGAATATTATTGCCAGCGAAGTGCGATTGCACTCGTTTTTTTATATTGATTGCTTTTCCGACGTAAATTACTTTGCCCTCTTTATTATGAAAATAATATACCCCTGGCGAATCTGGCAACTGTTCGAACTCCTTTAAATCCAGATGTGGCGGAAAGCGTTGCGCGATTGCTTTATGTTTAATCATCTCCTGAAACACCTGTTCGGTGTCCAATGCCCGAAGAAAGGCAAAAAGAATTGCGGTAGCATCAGCATCGCCACCTGCACGGTGCCGGTTTTGGATTGGTATATCCAGATAGTCGCACAAACGGCCTAAACTATAGGATAAAAGCCCAGGCTTAATTTTTCGGGCATAACGTACCGTACACAGTTTAATAGCCGACCATTCTATCCCTGCTTCCTGCAATTGAAAGCGGACAAAAGAATAATCAAAGTTCACATTGTGTGCCACGAAAATACGATCTTTCAACAGTGTGTAGACTTGTAATGCCACGTCTTCAAACAATGGCGCATCCCTCACCATATCATTATTGATACCGGTCAGCGCAAAAATAGAATTCGGGATTTCCTTACCTGGATTTATTAATGTTTCCCAGCGTTCCAGCACACGATTGCCGTCGTGTACCACGATTGCGATTTCGGTAATGCGGCTCGATTTTGCATTGCCCCCTGTAGTTTCTATATCTACAATGGCAAATTCTTGTCTTTTGCTTTCATTCATAGTACTTCTTGAACAAATATACTAATTTTCTTAGCGAAACAAAGGTTTGCCAACAAAATTTCAGAACCTCACAATATACCACCAAATAATGCCAAAAGGGAGTATGGGAAAGCTACAATTCGGTCAGTTCTACGTAATATCCATTAAAATGCCGACGCCATGGGAAAGTGTTAAGCAGAATTTACTTAATTTGTATCAACTATAGATACACCAAAAAATTATAATCAATGGAAGTCATACAAAAAGATGGGGAGAGACATGGGAGTTTCGAAGTAACAGACCAAGGGAGATCTGTGGCCCAGATGACCTATACCTGGGCTGGTCCCACAAAATTTATTATTGACCATACCGAGGTTAGTGAGAACTATACCGGCAAAGGGCTAGGTAGGCAAATGCTCTCTGCAGCAGTTGACTTCGCCCGAGAGAAAGGGTTAAAAATACTCCCACTCTGTCCTTTTGCAAAGTCCGTTTTTGATAAGGAGGCCGACCTTGCAGACGTACTTTTCTAAAAGTAGCTGCTAACTGGGCAGCTAAACAAACCGACAAGCGCCGTGAAAGCACTATACTGTCCCTACCGGCGTTTGTCGATTTTAGATTACTGGTACTTCATGCTATAGCCGATCAGTGGCGCCGTTCACAAATTTAAAAAGCAGATCCGCAGCTAGTTTAGCTGTACGTCCATCAATATCATAGCGCGGATTTAACTCTGCGATATCCAGTGATCTTAAATTGGGCAGCTTGATGAGTGTTTCAAATAAACCGAAAAAAATTTCGTTCGGAACAACGCCATTGAACGCCGGTGCGCTCACCCCTGGAGCGTACGGAGCAGCAAACATGTCCAGATCGATTGTCAAGTAAAGATAGTCTACTTCGGCAGCAAATGCTCGTACCTGGTTTTGTAGTTTTTCCAAGTTGGATGGAATCAGATCATCGCTCCGGATCAGCTGTACGCCCTTAGTCTGTGCATAGTCACAAAGTCCTCTGGTGTTACTGATCTGCTGTATTCCGATCGCTAAATAATGAAACGATGCTCCCATAGCTCTCAGATCCTGTTCGATTTGATAAAACCCAGTGCCCGAGTTCCCAAAACCGCCAGGCAGTGGGCGCATGTCAAGATGCGCATCTAAATTGATAAAGCCGATTTTGTGGCTGCTCCCCCCTAAGTGTTGCTTTATACCAAGATAATGTCCATAAGTGACCTCATGCCCGCCACCAAAGACGATCGGAAATCCGCCGCTACGAAGCACTGTCGCCAACGCTTGACCCAATGCTTCTTGAGAAGATTCTAAATCACTATCCATCACCAAAATATCGCCACAATCTTTTACTTTTACTTCATCTGAAAAATACACAGGCAAATTTGCAAGAACATCTCTGAGCGTAGCCGGTCCATCTTTTGCGCCTGCCCGTCCTAGGTTACGGGACACGCCCTCGTCACTGCAAAAGCCCAGAATGCTGTATGCGCCAGCCAGATCTGGCACTGTCAGCAGATCAACGCAGCTGACCCACTGGTGCCAGCGCATCCAGTCCTTATCTTCACCGTCTACACGTCCTTTCCATCGGAAACGGTCTGCGGCAACATATAACTGTTTTTGTTTAAACAAATGGCTCATTCCAATTCCTTAAATAAATTATCAATGATCGTATCGTCGACCAGCTGCGCCCGAGTTACCATAAGCGATGTATTGGCCGCCATCGCCCTATCCAGTGCGTGATTTGCTTCCTTGTTTCGCGCCCATGCCCTCCTAGCGATACCGTTGTTAACGTCAAAATATAGCATGCTTTCCAACCTTACATCAGAGGCCACTGACCCATCCAAAAGCATTCCAAATCCACCATTGATGACTTCGCCCCAGCCAACACCTCCACCGTTGTGAATGGATACCCACGTGGCACCTCTAAAACTGTCTCCAATGACATTGTGAATAGCCATATCCGCCGTAAATTGACTTCCGTCGTAGATATTGCTCGTTTCCCGATAGGGAGAATCTGTTCCGCTAACGTCGTGATGGTCACGTCCAAGGACAACAGGGCCTTCTAGCTCCCCTTTCCGGATTGCTTCATTAAATGCTTTTGCGATAGCAATACGTCCGTTCGAGTCCGCATATAGAATCCGAGCCTGTGATCCAACAACTAATTTATTTCTACCGGCCTCCTGAATCCATTGGATGTTGTCACGCATCTGCTGCTGTATTTCTTCAGGTGCAATCGTTTGCAGTTCGCGCAGGGCAGCGATCGCCAGCTTATCTGTTTTTTCCAGATCGGAAGGCTTACCAGAGGTACAAACCCATCGAAATGGGCCAAAACCAAAATCAAAACACATGGGGCCCAAAATATCCTGCACATAAGATGGATAGCGAAATTTGTCTCCAGCATCATTCCATACAGCTGCTCCAGCTCGACTGCTCTCCAGCAAGAAGGCATTTCCATAATCGAAAAAGTAAGTGCCTCTGGCAGCATGGTTGTTGATCGCCTGCACGTGCCGGACCAAGCTGGCACGCACAAATTCTTTAAATTTGTCCGGCTGCGACGCCATCAAATCATTTGCTTCTTCAAACGTAAGGCCCATTGGATAATAACCTCCTGACCAAGGATTATGCAACGAGGTCTGGTCAGATCCTACAGTAACGTGGATATTCTCGCGGTAAAAGGCCTCCCATACCTCGACGACATTCCCAATAAATGCAAAAGAAATCGCTTCCCTTGCCACAATTGCCTGGCGTACTTCCTTAACCAGCTGATCCATATTATCAATCAGCACATCCACCCAGCCCTGCTCGTACCGTTTCCTTGCAGCCACAGGGTTGACTTCTGCACATACGGTGATGCAACCCGCAATATTGCCTGCCTTTGGCTGTGCACCACTCATACCCCCCAGCCCAGATGTCAGAAACACCTTTCCGCTAATATCCTCCCCTTTATTTAGGTGTCGGCGGAACGCGTTCATAACTGTAATTGTCGTACCATGAACAATGCCCTGGGGCCCAATGTACATGTAGGATCCCGCTGTCATCTGTCCGTATTGGGTTACTCCCAATGCATTATAACGTTCCCAATCATCGGGTTTGGAGTAGTTCGGAACCATCATGCCGTTGCTGACTACTACTCTTGGGGCTAGCTCGGAGGAGGGAAACAGTCCCATAGGGTGACCGCTGTACATATGTAAGGTCTGTGTATCGCTCATCTGCGAGAGATATTTCATGGTTAGACAATACTGTGCCCAGTTCTGAAATACCGCCCCATTACCACCATACGTGATCAGCTCATGGGGATGCTGGGCAACAGCGGGATCTAGATTATTCTGTATCATCAGCATGCTGGCTGCTGCCTGTTTGCTTTTTGCTGGATAATCCTCTATTGGTCGTGCGTACATGGCATAATTTGGCCTAAACCTATACATGTAGATTCGTCCGTAATCACGTAGCTCTTCGAGAAACTCAGGAGCCAACGTAGCATGCCATGCTTTAGGGAAATACCGGAGGGCATTCCGCAGGGCAAGCTTCTCTTCCTGAAGCGAAAGTATATTTTTACGCTTTGGCGCATGGCTTACATTCTCATCCCGCTCCATTTTTTTTGGCAATTCTGCCGGAATCCCGGCTGTAATTGCAGTCTTGAACGTATTATCCATTATTGTTCGATTGAAAACACTTTATTACCGTTCTTCCAAACAGCAGAGGGCTGCATGCTTCCTTGATAATAGGTGATATTTTGGTAGTTGTCTGTTTGAAATAAAATAAAGTCGGCACGCATGCCGCTTGCTAGCTTTCCACGATCCCTGAGATTTAGCGCATATGCCGAACGAAACGTCATTGCCGCAAGAACCTCCGCGTTACTCAGCTTTTCCATGGTGGCCAATACACATGCACTGGTCAGTAGCTGTCCCATTGGTGCCGAACCCGGATTCCAATCGCTGGCTATTGCCAAAGAGGCACCTGCATCGAGCAACTTTCGTGCAGGACTAAATGCACAACCTATACCTATCGAAGCTGCTGGTAGGGCGACGGCAATGGTATCAGAGGCTGCAAGAAGTGCGATCTCAGTTGCTGTGGAAGCTTCTAGATGGTCTGCAGATCTTGCGCCCAGCTCAACAGCAAGCCGGCTTCCTGATGTGCTAAACTGATCGGCATGCACAGTCAGATCAAAGCCCAATGCACGCGCTCTTTGCAGATAAGGTTTTATGGATCCGGCATGAAAAGCCGTCTTTTCCACAAAAGCGTCTACGCGTGCTGCAAGCTGCTCGGCTTTTAATTGTGGCAGAAGAACTTCCGCCATAAGATCAAGATATTCATCTTCTGATCCTGCAAAGTCCCTCGGTAGCATATGAGCGGCCAAACAGGTTGGAACTAGATCTGCCGCTGTGTCGCCGTTGGCCCTCTTTATCGCTCGTAAGATTTTAAGTTCTTCTTCAATTTGAAGCCCGTAACCGCTTTTCACTTCAATAGTTGTAATACCCTGTCGAAGCAAAGTGTTTGAGCGGTCGACAGTCAAGCGAGCTAATTCAGCCTCTTCACAGTCGCGTGTATGGCTGACTGTATTCCAAATACCCCCCCCTGCCTCGGCTATTTCAAGATAGGATGAACCTGCATTCCGCAGCGCGAAATCATTTGGCCGGTTGCCAGCATAACAAATGTGTGTGTGGCAATCCACAAAAGCGGGCAAAGCAACATAATCTCCGTTCTGGGCAATATAATCTGCTTCAGGATGCCATCGTTTATATAAGCTGTCAAAGTTTCCCACTTCTTGAATAAAACCGTCCGAAACGAGCATCCCTGCCCTTTCGACAATTTCAAGTTGCACATCCTTTAATGCTCCTTTCAATGGCAAATTGTCCATGGACAACAACTGGCTAAATGGTCCTATGAGTTTTAATTTTTTTTCCATATGACTGCTTCTAATAAGTTTCGAACGCGGCGGCAAGTTGATCGGCTACAGGAAGCTGCGGATTGAACTGCTGTCTTAAGTAAATCAGTTCTCCCGATTTTATCAGCATCTCTGCATCGGTCAACAAGGCTTCCATGGGCTGATCTTGCTCAATGTGGGGGATTGACTGCCGGATACGATGATGTATAGCTTCAAGCGCATCAGTAGACTGTAACGGATGATGATAGTCCTTAGCCTGTGCCGCACACAGGAGCTCAATGCTCAGAATTTTATCAACATTATCAATGACCTGTAACAATTTGCGTCCGGAGATGGATCCCATACTGACATGGTCCTCCTGCCCCAATGAGGTGGGAATACTGTCAGCGCTAGCTGGAAAACACAAGCCTTTATTCTCACTAGCAATCGCTGCCGTGCTATATTGGAGGATCATAAAGCCCGAATTGAGGCCGGTCGATTGCATTAACAACTTAGGGACACCATTGGTTTGCCCCTCCAAGGATAAATAAACGCGGCGATCTGATATGTTACCGATCTCCGAAGTCGCGAGCGTCGCGTAGTCCATAGGAAGAGCAATGGACTGTCCATGAAAACTACCGCCACTTATGGTTAACTCATCATTAATGATGACTGGGTTGTCAGTTACCGAATTAATTTCCACTTCCATCGTTTCTTTCAGGTGGAGCCAAGCATTCCGAGACGCACCGTGCACCTGTGGGATACAGCGCAACGAATAGGGATCTTGCACACGTGAGCAATCTTTATGGCTATCCAAGATAGCCGACCCATTTAACAGGGCATAAATATTGGACGCCACAAACCGGTTTCCAGCATGCGCTCGCAGCTGATGAAGTTCAGGAAAAAATGGTTTAATTGAACCGTTTAATCCTTCGATCATCAAAGCTGCAATGATATCTGCGTTCTGCAGCACACGATAGAGCTCGATGACCGCTTTTACCCCATGGGCGGCCATAAATTGTGTTCCGTTAATCAAAGCAAGTCCTTCCTTGGCACCCAATTGTAGCGGTCGTAGTCCATGCGCTTCTAATACAACGGCAGTTGGATGTACCACTCCTTTTACTTGCACCTTGCCTAAGCCGATGAGCGGTAGGAAGAGATGTGACAGCGGAGCAAGATCGCCCGAGGCACCTACTGAGCCCTGCTTGGGCACTACGGGTATTATATCCTGTTCAATATGCCAAATAATACGCTCAACAGTCGTGTATTGAACGCCAGAGAAGCCTTTGGCTAGCGCGTGAACTTTCAATATCAGCATCAGTTTGGCCAAATCATTGGCAATCGGTTCACCCATGCCAACAGCATGACTTTTCAGAATATTTTCCTGTAGCAGCTGCGTCTGGTCGGCATCGATCAGTGTCGTACATAAGGGGCCAAAACCGGTATTTACACCGTAGACCACCTGCCGTTTCTCAACAATGTGTCGAACATACTCCGCACTTCTTTCTATTGTAGCCTTCACTGAGTCCGATATTTCGCCACGTATCCTTCCTGCTGCTATTGCCAAAGCAGTAGAACACGTTAAATATCCACTGCCATATAAAAATTTTTCCATCGTCGTAAGCTTTTCTCAAATTTACTTCCTACATTTAATAATTAGAAATACCATTTTGATCATCAATTGATAACTATGAATTATCAAATAGAACTCCGACACCTTTTGTATTTCAAAGTGCTGGCCGAAGAACTGCATTTTCGCAAAGCAGCCGAACGCCTTTACATCGCCCAGCCCGGATTGAGCCGTCAGATCAGACAGCTGGAGGATTATTATCGGGTAAGGCTATTGGAGCGTAATAAACGAAATGTGTCTCTTACCGAGGCAGGAAAATATCTCTTTGAAGAAGTAACCCGACTTTTGCGCTATCTGGACCAGATCGAAGTTCAGCTACAGAGCCTGGCAAATGGCAAGATAAGCACACTCCGCCTCGGCTTCATAGGTTCTGCCGTACAGACTATACTTCCACAGCTGCTCGTCCGCATCAAACAGCAGCAGCCTGATATCGAACTCTCCCTCCATGAGCTGGGTAACGAAACGCAACTGGAACTGTTGCAGCGAAAAGAACTCGATCTTGCTTTCGTGCGCACGTCTGACGTTCCGCCTGGGCTGTGCGGGCTACCTATCCATACCGAACATTTTAGTCTCGTTGTCCCTAAAGAGCATCCGATATTGAAGAGTGCCAAGCCCAGTCTGGAGCAGCTAAAGCACGAATCCTTTATCTTATTCTCCAAAAATTACAGCCACTCCTATTTTGATCTGGTCATGAGTATTTTTCAGGATCATCAGTTTATACCCAAGGTAACGCTACGTACAGTCAATGCCCTGACGATTTTTAACATGGTCAAACAGGGGCTCGGCGTGGCCATAGTTCCCTCCTCCCTTAAAAATGGATATCATGTTGACGTCGCTTTTCTTGAGCTGGACGATTTGCCTCAGCGCACTACACTTTACTTGGCCTGGAACGCTGAAAACCGCAACCCCGGTATACCCTATGTGCTCGACATTATTGCTACATCGGCTCCTTGGACGGGTGCAAGCTGACTAATTTTTTTTCGGTGAAAATTATTAATATATTTACTTACGCTAATAGATATAAATAAGAATAAATTATGATTTTAGAAGTCGCTGTATTACAAATTATTGAAGGTCAACAATCGAATTTCGAACGTGATTATAAAACCGCCTGTCAGTATATAAGCGCCAGCAAAGGTTATATCACACATTCACTGCGCAAATGTATTGAGAAAGACAATCAGTACATTTTATTGGTGGAGTGGGAGACACTGGAGGACCATACCATAGGCTTCAGGGAGTCAGAACTATTCAAAGAATGGGAAAAGCTTTTACATCATTACTACGATCCTTTCCCGACCGTCGAACACTATGAATTGTTAAAATAGCAGTTTTATCCGTCTTTTTTCCGAATATCTACTATCTTTGTAGAAATTTAAACGCAACTTTTAACCTGCTCTAGGGTTTCTCTCACTGGAGCAATGAACAAAATAAGATGTATACAAAAGAAAAAGCAAAAGTAAACAGTTTTACGGTAGATCATACCAAGCTAAAACAAGGGATTTACGCTAAAACTTCGAGTACCAATACTAGTCATCTAGACAACTATACCACCTATGATATTCGTATGATCAGGCCTAATTCGGCAGAACGTATGTTGTCACCCGAAGTGATGCATACGCTGGAGCACTGCTTTGCAACGGAAATCAGGACGATCTTGGGCGACGAGGTAATTTATGTTGGTCCGATGGGATGCTGTACAGGTTTTTATGTGGTATTGGCAGGGACGGACAAAACACCACAGGATATCGCTGTACTAATGAAAGAGGTGCTCGAGATCATTCTAACTGAAGGTTACGAGGTGCCTTTCCAAAATCCGGTAAGCTGCGGTAACTATACCTTTATGGATTTCGCTTCTTCAAAGCAAGCTTGTACTAACTTCCTGCAGCTGATCAATGCGGCCCAGCTTGATTTCGAATACCCTTACATTGAAGAAAACTAGATGATCCTAAACAAAGATATTGAAACGATTATCCTGGTAGCAAATAAGAACGAATTGGCTTTCGCTACTACTGACAGTTCTTCTCTGGTTTATGAAATAGGTGTAGGCAAGGTGAACGCACTATTGTCCGTTGCTACGCTATATGATGAAATCAAAACACTGGGAATCAACCCTGTACTACTCAATGTTGGCACTGTAGGTTGTACTAGACATCCCATTGGTCATGTGTTGTACCCCGCCTATTATGCGCAAGGTGATGCGTATACAGACGGCTTCTTTTTGGAAAATACCTTGTTCTTAAAAGGGCAGGGAAAGATAGAATCGGTCCCTCTTGATGAGTTTCGCTACGAAGACGCCATATTAACTTCGGATCGCTTTGTCAATATCAATACCCCTTTTTATCAAGATGTTAAACACTTTAATCCATTGGCATTCGACATGGAGTCTTATGCGCTGGCCAGCTTCTGCTTCCATAAGCATCTGTCTTTTCATAGCATTAAAATAGTATCCGACAACTGTGATGGGACAGTGAAAGATTGGGAGAGCATTCTTTTTGAGATTTCCGGTCGCCTAGGAATCATTCTTGACAAATTTATGAAAGAAAGACTTGGGGCTGCCAAATTAAGCACCTTTAATATTTCCTAAGACTCATTATGGATACAAAAAAGACCTGTAAAAAATTACAGGTCTTTTTTGTATCCATATTCTCCCCTCTTGCGTACGACGGTGATCTCCTTTTCCAGCAAGTATAACGCTCTCCACTGAAGCCCTAGTCCGGTGTTAATTTGAATTAATGAAAACTATTCCCATCAGTAGTTGTTCAACTATATGGATTGCAAGCCCATCGTTATAGTTTTATATAACTCTTCCACTACAAGTAAATCGATCTAATAGTTTTATGAAGAACAAAAAGAAAATAATAATTTCAAATAGACTGCCGATACAAATAGAACGAAAAAAAGATAAACTGATCATCAGACCAAGTGCGGGAGGCCTGGCAACAGGGCTAAATTCAGCTTTTGATTCGAACGAAATCCGTTGGGTCGGATGGCCAGGCATTGTTCCAAAAGACGAAGCCGAGAAGCACAAGATAATTGCGTTGCTCGAACCCATGAACCTTGTACCCGTCTTTCTTTCAAAGGAGGAAATACGTAACTTCTACGAAGGATATTCCAACGAGGTACTTTGGCCCATCTGCCACTATCAGCCTAGCTACATTCACTTTGACCGCGAATATTGGTCAACCTATGTATTTGTCAACAAAAAGTTCTGCGAAGCTGCGTTAGCTATCCGTGCAGCATCAGACTTTATCTGGGTGCAAGATTATCAGCTGATGCTTCTCCCCCAGCTCCTTCGACAAGAAGATAAGGATCTCAATATCGGATATTTTCATCATATTCCCTTTCCTTCCGAAGAACTGTTCATGAATATCCCCCAAAGACGGGAGCTCGTAGAAGGGTTGCTGGGAGCGGATCTAGTCGGCTTTCATACGTTTGCTGACAGTCAGAATTTCCTAAACGCCTGTAAAAAGATATTGAACGTTCCCACCGGTCACAACCAATTAAAATATCAAGACAGGCATATATTTATCGAGTCCTTCCCTATGGGGATTGATTATGACAAATTTGTCAGCGCCAGTGTTGAACCCAAAGTGACGGCGATTGCCGAACAGTTTCGAAGTCATTTTCCGCATCAAAAAATCATCATTTCCGTTGATCGTCTAGATTACAGCAAAGGTATTCTGGAGCGTTTGCGTGCCTTCTTGACTTTTTTGGAAAAATACCCTGAATGGCATGGTAAGGTCGTCCTTTATATGCTGATAGTTCCTTCAAGAGACAAAGTCTCTCAATATAAAAAACTCAAAGATGAAATAAACCGCAAAGTAAGTGAAATCAATTCCATTTATGGTAATCTAAGCTGGACACCGGTTCTGTATTTCTACAAATCACTTCCTTTCGAGGAACTGGTCGGATTGTATGTGGCTTCGGACGTTTGTATGATTACGTCAACCAGGGACGGCATGAACCTGGTCAGCAAAGAATATATTGCCTGTAAAACAGCCTCAGAAGGTGTGTTAATCTTGAGCGAGTTTGCCGGCGCATCAAAGGAACTAGTCGACGCCCTAATCATTAACCCATTTAACAGGGCGGAAACAGCAGACAGCATCTTCCATGCGCTACGGATGTCGCCCGAGGAAATTCGTGAACGGACAGAAGCCAACCTTCAGATTATACGTAAATTTAATATACAGCACTGGGTACAGCTGTTTACCAGCAGACTTGCTGAAACCAAAGCCATACAACGCGATGAATGGGCTAGACGTATTTCCGACAAGGTCTTCAATAGTATTGCAGACCGCTATCGAAAAAGCCATAATAGGCTGTTCTTTCTAGATTATGATGGGACACTTGTCAAATTTCAGAACCACGCCCAAAAGGCAAGTCCAACTGTTGTCTTATATAACTTGCTGGACAATATTATCTCCGATCCGCTCAACACATTAGTAATCATTAGCGGACGATCACAGGAAAGTCTATCCTCTTGGTTCGATGGCCGGTCTTATTACTTGGTCGCAGAGCATGGAATCTGGTCCAACTTTCCAAACTTCAATTGGTCTTATAAAAAAGGACTGGCTTTACATTGGATGCCTGAAGTCAAAAAACTCATGGAGAAATTAGCCGATCAGACGCCCGGCGCCTATATTGAAGCCAAACCCTACTCTCTGGCCTGGCATTACAGGAAGGTAGAACTCGGTCTCGGCGAACTGAAAGCGGCCGCACTAAAGGAAAGCCTGAATCCGATGTTGAACGATTATGGACTGCAACTTCTCGATGGGAATGCTGTCATTGAGGTAAAGAATACTGAGGTTAATAAAGGCAAAGCCGCACTCGAAATCGCAGGCCACATCAAAGCTGATTTTTTACTGGCCATCGGCGACGATGTCACGGATGAAGATCTATTTCGTTATCTTCCCGCCTCTACAATAAGCATTAAGGTGGGCAGCAACAAGTCGGCAGCAAAATATTACCTGGACCAACAGGAGGATGTCATTCAATTTTTAAATCAACTTATACTAAAGTAATGGCGGAAAATATGAAAACAAATAGGCACGTATACCAAACAGGTATCATCGGCAATTGCTCCTATATTGCGCACGTCGGCGTTGATACAAATATATCCTGGCTGTGCTGGCCCTCTTTTGAAGATAGTTTTGTATTTGGTGGTTTAATTGATCAAAACAGTGGCGGCTCATTTGCTATACGCCCCGAAGAAGAGGTAGTCGAAACAAAACAATATTACATCAAAAACTCTAATATCCTCTGTACAGAAATTCACACCGAGTCCTTTGCATATCGCGTTACTGACTTCGCTCCCCGGTTTGAACAATTTGGTCGGTACTTTAAACCGTTAATGTTAATCCGCAAAATTGAACCGCTGCGCGGTGCACCTAGCGTTAATATCCGCTGTCAGCCGACTGCGGATTATGGACGCAAAAGTCTAAAAGCTACTCGTGGGAGCAACCATATAATGTATAGTAGCGATGGTATCGGCGACCGTATCCGTCTGACAACCGATGTTCCGATATCACATTTTTTTCAGCTGGACAGCTGGACAATTATCAGTGAGAACAAATATTTGATTCTCACCTACGACGCTGCTTTTGAATCCGCTATCGCCACTACCTGTGAGGACTTCCTACAAAAGACACTCAGCTACTGGCAGCGTTGGATTAAGCGTTGCAGTATCCCCAACATCTATCAGGCTGAAGTTATTCGTTCTGCGTTAGTGCTTAAATTGCACCAATATGAAGACACTGGCGCTATTATAGCAGCATCAACCACCAGCTTGCCCGAACATCCTGGCTCTGGAAGAAATTGGGATTACCGATACTGTTGGGTACGCGACAGTTATTACGTCCTGACCGCATTAGCGCATATCGGTCAATTTGAAGAGATGGAGAGTTTCGCTAATTATATTGCTGGTATTACCCACCACAATCCCGGAAGACTGCAACCGCTTTATGGCATTTTGGGCACCTCTGAACTCACCGAGCAGATACTGCCATATCTAAAAGGCTATCTGGATAATGGACCTGTACGCATCGGAAATCAGGCATTTGAACATATCCAGAACGACGTCTATGGTCAGGCGATGATAGCTCTTCTTCCCTTATTTACGGACCAGCGTTTCAAGATTCATGAAAATAAGAATGTCTTAGGCTGGGTAAACTTTATTCTGGAAAAGATTGAAGCGACTATTGATGAAAAAGACGCGGGAATCTGGGAGTTCAGAAATTTTGCCAACCATCATTGTTATTCCAACCTATTTCAATGGGTCGGTTGTAAAGCAGCCTTGCTGATTGCTCGTCAGAATGGATATCAAGATATGGAGGAACGGGCCAATGTATTGCTCAAAAAAGCCGAAGCTTATATCGAAGCATGCTATGATGAAGAACGGAAAGTATACCAAAATGCACTTGACAGTAAAAACTTGGATGCCAGTACACTGCAACTGATTGTCATGGATTATCTGGATCCGAAGTCGGAACGGGCACAGGCCCATTTAGCAATGCTGGAAAAAGAACTGAAAGGTGAAAACGGATTATTTTATCGGTACAAACATCAGGACGATTTTGGCAAACCGAAATCTACTTTCCTTGTATGTGCGTTCTGGTACGTGGAAGCCCTTGCATGCGTCGGAAGAGTCAGCGAAGCGCAGGAAATACTCGACCGCCTGCTGACGTACAGCAACCACTTGGGCTTATTTAGTGAGGATGTCACCGAGGATAATGGTAGCCAATGGGGCAACTTCCCGCAGGCATATAGTCATGTGGGTCTTATGAACGCCGTCTATCGCCTCGCAATCAAACTGGATAAGCCCATCTTTTCTTTGTAAGAATTCATAAAAAAAGCGATCAATAATTCATATTGATCGCTTCTCTCCTATTTAAGTTTAATTAGTGGAATTGCTTACATGTTGTTTAACCAATCTTCCACCTCGTCTTTTGTCTTACCAGTCTTTTGTTGCAGCTTGCCCAATAGCTCATCTTCTTTGCCTTCGGCATAGAGCAAATCGTCATCGGTCAGATCAGCATATTGTTGTTTCACCTTTCCTTTTAATTCGTTCCAACGTCCTTTCCAAGTTAAATTACTCATAATACTCCTTTGTTTTAGTGAATTATATAATTAAATTAAAGTTTGTTTATACCTGTCAAAATGCTCACATACCTCTTCCATACCAATCCGTTTGCCCATTAGATCAATGAATTTGTTCTTATAAAGCGAGAATATATACATCCCCGTTGCAAGACTTCCGATGACGAAGATACCTTCATGCTCATTACTTCGGACGACCTTATCCTGCAAGCGGCACTCCTTCAACAAGGGAATGTTGTAAGAAGACCATTTCCCCATGCGGTCCCGTAGAACCAACCCAATGTCTTTTCTCGTTCTCATTTTCCTGATCTTTTAAATAAAAACAGTTTTGGACATACAAAAGTTTCGACCTTCACCACTCTCCTCCACGGAATCAGTGTTTATTTTCCGGATTCCGTATTTATACGGACGCATACACAGCTTACCGGCGTCCAGGTAAGTAAATCTGGAATCCGACACCTACGCCGAGACCACTTGCACCACTGCCGGTATTGATATTCGCTTTACTATAATTATATCCGAAGGTAGCTTCCAATGCGACCGTACGGGTGATAAAATGAGCGTAGCCGAGATTCGCTCCAACCGCTAGCGATGCACCCTTACCGACAGAGCTCCCAGATATACCAATGTCTCCCTGGCCAAAAAAACGGCCAGTCGATGAGCCTGCATTAGGGAAATAATAACGCACAAATGGAGCTATACCATATGTCCAGTTGTCTTTAGCATCCTTCACTGTGATAAGCCCCACGTTAGCTTGTGCACCAATAGCAAGGCCGTCTGAGACAAAATATCCTGCCCTTGGCTGTAGAGCGGCGTTGAACGACTTACCTTCGAAACTATATCCGATACTACCGATTGATCCACCAACCATCCAATTTCCTTGGCGGATCGGTTCGATACCCACCTCGGATACCATTTGTGGTGTCGTCTCAATTTTCTGGGCGCTGGCGTGTCCAACACCAGTGGCAATTAATAAAAATAGCGTTAGTTTTTTCATCATATACTGTTTAATAATTACTTTAACTTAACAACAAGATTAATAGCAGAAAAGTTTTGAATTTATTATTAATTACTGTGATTCAATGTGTATTCAATTGTCTTCGATAGATATAGTAAAGGCCGTCAATTTTATAAAAAAAACAACCAAATTTCTTTGCCAACTGTTCACCTTAAAAAAGATTATGAGAACGACAATCCAATTTCGAAGCGGCATGCCTTTAACAATGGAGGATGCATTCATACTTTTAAACGAAATAGACCCTTTAGGCAATAATCCCGGTACCGATGATGGCGCTCCAACACGCAGGCCGCCTAAAGTTCCGGACTTGGATGAAGTCACACCTGATCGGTACTATCCCGAAAATGCCGAAGGTCCGGACCCTACTGAAGAGGAACAACGGGACAGAGATCAGCTTGAAGACATAGATCCAGATCACGAAAGAGATCATGGGCAGATTGATCATCTTGATGAAGATATTTATACGCCAGAATCTGATCCTGACGAAGACGTTGAGGAACGAGGTCTGTAACATGAATTAAGGGCCGTTTATTAATGGCCCTTAATTCTTTTATTCAATCCTGATTATCATATTGCCCTGCCTGTAGTCGGTGGACATTTCAGCGAATGTTATATCAATTAGCGGGTCGGACCGGATATACTATCTTTGTTGTTGGCAGTATCTACCAATGTGGTATCTTTCTGCATACTCAGTTTTTGTTGTTCGCTCAAATTGTATCTCGTCTCGTCAACATCACTTGGTGGAATATTATCGGACTGAGTGCTTTTTTCAGGATTATTTTTTGAATCTGTGCAAGATAACATCGACGCGCCAGAGGATACAGTCAGACAAACTGCCAGTAAAACTTTATTTATCTGTTTCATAGTAATTTGAATTGTGTTCATTTTATAGAAGGAACGGATCTAGTATATCTTTCGTTCAAAAAAATTAAAAATACTCTTTTACTGTTTAAAAAACTGAGCAAAGTGCTTCACCGCCAAGAAATCGCCACACCCGTAATTCAGACATTTATCCAGAGTTAAATACCCTTTTTGTAAGCGTATAATTTTCTGTGGGTTAAAAGATAGGTCTTGAACAAGTCATTTCTGCAGCGCTTTAGCGATGACATAGCCAAGTTTCCGTGCCACGTATTTTCCACATTTAAGTGTCTAAACAAGTTTAAGCTCTATTTCGCTATACAATTTTAGCATTTTAATTGTGGTAAGCTCAAGGAGAGAACATCCTACAAAAATGAATGCTATTATGAACAATTCCAGTATAAACATCCTTGTCGAAGAAAAAAAATGTTTATTGAAGCATTTTGCGAGCAAGTTTACCGCCGACCCTGATGAAAAGGAAGACCTCGTCCAAGAAACGCTGATCCGAGCATGGCGATCTATAGATGACCTCGTCAAGCACCCGAAACTTATGTCATGGCTGTATGTCATCATGAGAAATGTTTATATCAACCGGTATCGGAAAGCGAGGCGCGGTAGCGAAATACATGACACCTATATTGATCTTGAATCAAGCAATACCATTGAAAACAACAAAGCAGAGAATAGGTTTATCGCTGATGATATCGAAAAAGCGATGTGTAGTCTGTCCGACGAAAATTACCAGCTCTTCCGGTTGTTTCTTGATGGTTATAAATATCACGAAATAGCCGCTCATTTAGCGATGCCTGAAGGCACTGTCAAAACACGAATACATATGCTACGCAAGAAGCTGCAACGGCAATTAAAAGTATATCGACTTGATTAAAACCAAAATGCTACTGCTAACGTTACTTTACTAAAGATCTAACAACATACATCAAAAAATAACACATATATGAAATCCGAAATAACAATACGCAATGCCGGGCACATGCCGATATTATTAATAATCTGCGGCGGACCTATTGGAAAAAATAGCAACAAAGAAATTCCCCGGGACGCAGCGGTGACTTCAATAACAAAGAAACAAATGGAAGGCAATAACGAGAAACAAAAAAAGCCTTCTTTAGCAGTCAAGACCAAATAGCTAGCTAAGATAATCAGGCCCGTCAGGTCGCTAGGGCTGTTCAAAAATTGGACAGCCCATTCTTTTTTTCAGGAACACATTTTTCCAGTCCTTGGTAAACTGAAAGCTTACCACACAGGTTCTTTCCCTGAACAACATATTGAAATCTGAAAATAATATAAAACAAAAAAATAGAACCATGGAATCCACTACAATAAATGACAGCAGCCTGATCAACGATCTAATCCAGATCAACAATGACCGAATTGCCGGTTACCAAAAAGCAATAGAGATTGCGAACCGTCATCACCTCGAGGGGGGCTTGAATAACATTTTCTCATCCTATATAAACCAATCTCAGATGTTTATTGAAGAACTTACACCTTATCTCGAACAGCAGTCCGAAGCAGCTACAGACGGAACCATGATCAGCGGGAAATTATTTAGAATCTGGATGGAAATTAGAGTTGCGGTTTCCGGCAACGATGCAAAAAGCTTACTGGCTAGCTGCGAACAAGGTGAAGATGCTTTTAAAAAGACTTATAAGGACGTCGTGGACAATGAAGACTGGGAAATTACCCATGATCTCTTGCTACTGATCGAAAAACAGCTCGGTATACAGCTCGAAGCACATGAGTATATCAAGACATTACGGGACAACGCTTAACGGTCAAGTTGACTTTCTATACTATTATAACGTTACCCTGCCTTATGAAGACGAAGCATACCGAAGGTTATACAAGACGAAAAATCAGAAATAAATTCAAATATTACGATCCATCGGGTCAGGTGATCGAGGATGCCAAGATTTTAAAAAGGATTGGTGCCCTTGTCATCCCGCCCAACTGGAAGGAGGTCTGGATTTCTAGAAGCCCGCGTAGTAATTTACAGGCTTATGGTTACGACCAAAAGGGCCGTAAACAATACGTTTATCATCCAAAGTTTGTCAACCAACAGCAATCCGAAAAATTTAAACAGATTCTATACGTGGGTCAGTATCTTCAGGAATTGCGGAAGATCAGTTCACGCCAGCTCAAACAGGAGACCTGGAATATGGAAAAGCTATGTGCTGTAGCCTTCAAAATAATGGACAGCACCCTCATCCGCATAGGCAACAAACGCTATACGTTGGCTTATAAATCATATGGCCTGAGCACATTGGAAAAAAGACACGTTAAAATCAGCGGTAACACCATCACGCTCGCCTATAAAGGAAAGAAAGGTGTCTTTCAGGAGAAGACCTGGCGTAACAAACAACTCGCGTGTTTATTAGGACAACTGATGCAAATTAAGGGGAAAACGGTCTTCTGTCTTGACAAAACAAATTGTGAAGGCCGCTTTTGCGGGCGCACCTTCAACAGTTACCTGCGTACACATTGTCCCGGAAATATCAGCTGCAAGGACATCCGCATATGGGGGGCCAGCAGGGAAGCATTCAAACTACTTTGCAAAGCTAAACAGCCTGATGAGCCTAAGGCACGCAAAAGACAATTAAACTCTGTCATAAAAGCCGTCGCGAAGGAATTGGGCAACACCAAAGCTGTTTCTGAAAAATACTATGTCCATCCAACAATCCAACGGGTTTACATGGAAAGTAAATTTCCAGTAATAAACAAAGAGATTCCTTTGGAAAAGCTTGAATTTAAGCTATTTCGCTTCCTGCTCAAATATAGTTAGCACTACCGACCAAAACGAAACCATTCAGAAAGCGGATGTTTTTTGTTGTTTATCCAGTGACACACCATGTCCATCGCAGCAACGGAAAACGTAATACCGTTTCCGCCAAAGCCACACACAAAATAGCTGTTCTTATATTTTTTGTGCTCTCCAATATATGGTAGACCATCTTTCGTCGCACCAAAAGTGCCCGCCCAGTTAAAATCGCGATAAAAATCCCTGTTAAAAATCTTATGAAAAGACTTCTCCAGTTTTAAACACTTTTGTTCAATCAATGCGTCTCTTTTTTTTGCGTCCTGGAATTCCTCATCTTCACCTCCTATCAAAAATCGACAGTCATCCGTTGTCCGCATATATAAATACGGGTCTGAGGTATTCCAGACCAACAAATCATTATACTGTTTATACAATATAGGGTCGACCTCAGAGACAATAGCAAAAGTGCTCAGCAACTTCACAAATCGCTCCGGAATCAATTGTACTGTCTCAAAACCGGTACAATAGACGACTTTTTTTGCACTGATCTCCACGCCGGTAGACACACGGACCAAATTGCTGCGTGCATTACATTGGACTGACAAAAGCTCTGTTTTATCGAAAATTTCTAGACCTTTTTCTGCATTATGGCGGAATAGCTCATGGGCAAAGCAAAACGCATCCATACTGCCCCCCTGCTTGGATATAATTCCGCCATAGGCTCCCGTCAGGTCATAACGAGATCTGATCTGCTCTTCCGATAACCATTGCACATCAAATCCGGCAGCTTTCCGCGCTTCAAATTCTGTCTTTAGCCAAGCGACATCCTTCTTGCGAGAGGCATAATAAAGAGAATCTTTTCTGCGGAAGCCTGCTTTGGATCCGATCTCTTTCGAAAGCTGTCCGAGGGTATCGATAGCCTCGCTGCATGCCCTGTAACTGGCGAGTGCTCCAGTTGCGCCGATGAGCTCCTTCAATTTGTAAAGTGGCATATCGATTTCATACTGTAGCATCGATGTTGTGGCGGCAGAACTTCCGTTTACAAGTTCTCGCTTATCAATAACAATACATTTTTTGCCCATTGACACACATTGATGGGCAATTAAAGCACCGGTAATGCCCCCGCCCACAATCAGAATATCGCAGGATTTGTTTTCATGCAACGAGGGATAGCTTGCCAACAGGCCATTTTTAACCATCCAAAATGGTTCATGTGATTTCAAGTCCATAATAAATTCAGCAATCGTCATTATAACCACTTCACAACGGAAAAGTTTTTTTTCAAAGTCTAAACTTTTCGGGGTTTATACGAGTTATTAGTCTAAACATCACTATCAAAGATTTATTAACTAAAATCGAAGCTAAATATGCGAGCAATTTGGACAGGAGCAATCGGATTCGGCTTGGTAAACATTCCAATAAAATTATACAGCGCAACGGAAAGCAGCAGTTTGGATCTTGATATGCTCGACCGTAAAGATCTGGCCAATATTAAATTCAAACGGGTAAACGAACAGACAGGTAAGGAAGTAAAATGGGATAATATCGTCAAAGGGTATTTTATGAAAGATCATTATGTGGTCCTTGAGGACGCTGATTTTGAAGATGCCAGTCCAGAAAAAACAAAGATGGTCAATCTGCATACATTTGTTAAATTGTCAGATATTGATAGCATCTATTTCGAGACTCCATATTATCTAGAGCCTCAAAAGGGCGGTGAAAAAGCCTATCAGCTGCTGGTCAAAGCTCTGGACAAAACAAAGACCGCGGGCCTCGGAGCTTTTGTCATGCGCAATGTCGAACATCTTGCTATCATCAAACCATACCAGAATGCACTTGTCCTCAATAAGATAAGATATCAACAAGAAATCAGGGAGCTCGATGAACTTAAATTGCCCACCTCAGTCAAAATTCAGAAAGCGGAAATGGATATGGCTACACAATTGATCCAGCAGCACAGTTCTAGTTTTGATATCAGCAAATACAAAAATGAATACATGGAAGATCTGATGAAGATCATCAAACAAAAAGATAAAGGTAAGCGACCGACAATCAGAAAAATTAAAGTCGAAAATACAAAGGCAGACGATTTGCTTGCAAAGTTACGGGCTAGTTTAGGTTAACGTACTGAGAAAACCTCAATCTATTGGAATCCCAATGATAAAGCTTCTGGTTCCTGATGTGGGATCTACACAAAGAGTGTATGATTAATACAACACTGGCGATTCTCCGCCAAACTAAATCTAAGCGAGCTATGTTCTCTACAAAAAACATGAAAAATATCATCCCGGAACAAAAAGAAGGTAAAAAGCTCGACTGTTTTGAAACTGTCGATTTTGAGAGTACAGCGGCAGCAAGCCATGCCTTTGACACTGTCTGCGCACATCTCGCACGTGTCAACCAGTGGTATGAACTGGCAGAAATCCCAGCCACTACGTTTCAACTGACCGACCGAAGCGGGCAGCCTATAGACCGCCCTATCCAACTACATGACTATATCCGGTTAGATATACCTGGCCCTGGATTACCGAGCAGCGATGGTTACGACTGGGTAACTGTGGTCAATATTGTCGATGAGGGTACCGAAGAATTAAAGCTTTATGCGCTAACACTCAAACCATGCCCGGATCCTAGACATCCCGACAATAGAGATACAGCCCACTTTTTTGAAGGAGTTTCTTCGTCCACCTTTCTAATCGAGCAGCGGAGAAACAGTATTCTCATACAATATGCAGGAAGAAATGAAATTGTTAATGTTGAAAATAGCCATCTGACAGACAACATCAGAAACTTTATTATCGGTTTGGGGGCTAAAGTTGGCGCATCATATCCGCAATGGAAATCGCTGGTTAAAGGTCTAGCCAATAGCGTCAGTCAAAGATAGTTTTCACATCGCTGTTAGACTATCAGGCGCTGCCTGCTGATTTTAATTTGACGTCAAATTATTCCCCATTATAATAAAAAATACGACAACTGGTTGGAAAATAATCCGGTATTGTTGTAATTTTTTTGTACATTTATGATAGCACAAGGAGTTTTTGGCGAATATGGAGACTATTTTTCAAACTTGCGATCTTAAGACCATCAAACTTCAGCATTTCGGCTGTCTCCTGGTCTTAGACCAACATGACCATATTGTCGGTGTTAGTGACCAAGCGGCAAAGAAAACAAAATTCGCTAGTACTGCGCTATTAGGCAGAAAGTTCCTGGCTGGTTTTTCAAATGTATTTGGTGACAATGCTGTAAAAATCCAAAACGCTATTAACGAGTTCCGTGAAAGCGGCCAGTCTCGGCATATCTTACCATTAAAGGTAGATGGCGAACGTTTATATTTTAAATTTCGAAACCATCAGAGTTTTCTATATGTTGAATGGGAAAGGCAACATAAAAAATACATATCAGCCAAAAAGATAAACGAGTTCAACTTCCTGCTCGATACAATTCATCCTGATAGCTGGGAGCGCGTATGTTTCGCAATCAATAAACTATTAGGTTACGACCATGTTTTCGTTTTACAGATCCAAGAAACTGGTTTCAGCAAAGTCATTGCAGAACACACAGCAGACGGCACTGCCTGCTATAGAAATAAGGCGTTTTCCCGTGATTTTATGCCTCCTGATGTGATAGCATATTACAGCGCTTATTCTTATCGCTATGTCCCGCATATCGACGAAAATCAACAGAACTTTATTTATATAGAAGAAGATCTAGACACAGTTTCGAGTTTGCTCCAGCCGATCCCCGCTCTCCATCAGCTTTTCCTCCAGCAGATCAATGCCAAAAGTGCACTCTTTTTCCGCATCTGTATCGATGGGCAATTTTGGGGCCTGGTCATCGCACGGCATACGAAGAAAAAACAGATCGACTTACAACAACGTAAACTCTGCGCTTTCGCGATACAAGCAGCGGCTAGCAAGTATGAAAGCCATATCAAACAAAATCTACTCGAGCGATCAGAGCTGCTCAAAATTGCTGAGGATGAATTAAAGAAAAGTCTGTCAGAAAATATGATGGTCAACTGCGCACTAGTACAGCATATGGATATCCTGACCCAGCTTGTTCATGCCGACGGACTGGCGATTTTCAACCAAGGGGATGTATTTCATTACGGACAGGTACCTCCGAAGTCACAATTTTATGAAATCGTCCATTTCCTACAGCAACATACAGATAAAGCACTATTTAAAGACTATAATTTCAGACTAAACCATCAGCCTACGTTTCGTGAAAAACTGAATTTTGCTGGTCTAATGTACCTTAAAATAGGTTTGGAAAATGATTATTATCTGGTCTGGTTCAGAAAAGAAGAGGAGAGCCGTGTCATTCAACTCAAAATGCAAGACAGTCAGGGGCTCAGAATTTCGGAAGATATCCAATATGATACAGCCAGACCGTGGAATGATGCCGAAATCAATTTTGTGCTTCGACTCAACCACATCATTAAAGAGTCGATATTCAGAAAGCTTAAAGAGCGACAGCTCCTTAATGAAGAGCTACTCAGCTTAAACAACGAACTGGAAATGTTTACCTATACGCTATCACATGATTTAAAAAATCCACTCTCGATTCTGAAAATGGGTATACAGTTTTTGCAACAGCATACTGACAATATGGACAGGACCAAATCCAATAAATGGTATCAGAATTTTAATCGCAGCATCAGTAATATTGAAGACATTATCAACAATATGGTCCAGCTCAGCCAGCACCGTGCCAATGCTCTGGACAAGGAGCCTCTGCCACTTTCATATACCATTCAGCGGATTTTTCAGGAAAACAAAATCCTTTACAACGCTACCAATTGTCAGCCATCTTTCGGACAGCTCTTCCCAGTGTGGGGTGAAAAAAGTGCGGTTTATCAAATATTCACCAATCTGATTGTGAATGCCATTAAATACTCAGCTCAGGCAGACAATCCCACTGTCCGAATCGAAAGTATCCTTGAGGATGAACACACCCATTACTGTGTTATTGATAATGGCATCGGCATCCCTTCTGCACATTTGCCACATATCTATGAGATGTTTTCGAGAGCCGATAATGTGGGTAATATAAAGGGAACAGGAATCGGTCTGTCCCTTGTCAAACGCATCATGGAACGGCTGGGTGGACGTATAGAAATTAATTCCCAAGTAAACGAAGGCACAATAGTACACCTTTACTTTCCTATCGTCAAACCTTTTCCGGATCATATGCTGAATGACTTATAATAAACAGCAAAATGGATTTTGATCCTCTATTTTACATCACTCTTTTTTCTTCTGGTACTTTCTTACAATTACCAGTGTCATGACAAAAATAAAAATGAATACAAAAAGCCACACCCCTGGCTCTGTATACCATTCATTGGAATTACCAGTATTCAGCGCTTCGGTCGTTTTTTCTGTTTGTACATCAACAATCAGCGCGATAACACTCAATATAAGTCTTACTTGCATAACTTCTTCCGTTTCAGAACATCAGTATGAGAACCGCCGTTCCTGCTATGTGGTTTTTATGAATATGTAAAATTGCCGTTATCAGACACGACTACGTTAAACCAATCGCCAATCAAAGTTGTTCTATGGATAAGTGAAGGCTTGCATCAAGCGCACCCCTATCAAAATTCAATATCAGATGGAAAGCATTGTAAAGCATACGATAGTAAAACAAGGTTTAATTATTGCATACTATTTCAGCAATAGGTGGTTTGGAAAGCGATTATTCAACGGACCTGAAACAAAGGACTCAAATGACAAAGAAGCCGAGAACTCCAAGCCCGGGAAAATGGAGCGCGAGGCGCCTCAGGAGGCCAGCCGTAATCGTCAAGACGATAATTTGGATTGGGACGAAAATGTCGAAAATCCGGCAATTCCCAAAAAGACTGATTAGCTTACCTTAGTTGGATTCATATTCCGATCTAAGCCGCATAGACCGGATCTCTGTCTACCTGATCTAACAATTGGAAGACAAACTCATTTATTATCCGGTGGATTGTACCTCAGCTTCGGTCTTGCGGGGCAGTTCGGGGATGATTGGATGTTTCTTCGAAATCACCCCAGTCCCATTGTTGAATAATATTTTTCCAATTAGAATTTCTCTGCTCTTCATCTGGTAATAGCAGCGTGGAATCTTTGAGAGTTCAACGGTCCTCGGCTTCCAACAGTCTAAATTTTTCACCATTAAACTTCGGCACCAATAGGTTTCTACTATTTGCCACAAAATCAACTGGTATGATCGCGGTCCGCCGAGGGGCTACCTGAGAATTCGAATAATGGGTATGGCAAACATAATACCACTGTTCTCCGCTTCGGAATAAATCACCGTGACCAGTTCCAGAAAAACCACTGTTCCTTCGGCTTAGGAAAGGATTTCCTTCGAGCTTGGTCCATGGCCCATAAACCTGCTTCGCAACAGCCACGCCCACAGCGTAGTCGGGATTCCTAAAATCATTAGCTGAATAGAACATGTAGTATAGTTCACCGAAACGTTGTATGGTAGGTCCCTCACTCACGGTCCACGTCACAGCGGCTGAATTTTCCCAGCCATGTTCCGCATGAAGACACTCTTTAAGCGTCTCTTCCTTAATACCTGAATAATCATCTTTTAGTTCGGCTATAAATATTCGGTTTCCATCAGTGAGCCGGACATGGAATAAATACTTTTTTTCATCTTTGTCTACAAATACGAAAGGATCAATCTGCTTGCCTTCCGCAATAATAGGTTTGGCTGTCTCTTGCTTAAAGGGGCCGATCGGTGAATCGCTTTCTGCAATCGCAATGTTTTCATTTGCGGTATAAGCCATGTAGAACCGTCCGTTTTCCTCCCAAACCTGCGGAGCCCAAAATCCTACTGTCCCAAATACATCCTTACTAATTAAAGCGAAACCCGCGTTCGCTCCTATTGGACCAGTCCAATGGTGTAGATCTGCTGATCGATAGACTTTGAATCCTTTAAGGCTATCAGCGTCGACATTTGTACCATAAAGGTAATAATAGCCTTTGTAATAGAAAATGGTGGGATCTGCCTGAAAAATCCCGTTTTCTTTTTCAGAAGAGAGTCCCGACACATGCGATGTGGCAAAGTCAAAGGGCTGAGCATCTTTTGAAGAGCACAAGGACACCAGTGCGTAACCAATGAAAAGCAATGGAACGATCTTTTTTATTTGCTGAAGGATATAAGTCATACCCTAAATTGGCTAAATTATTTCAGTAGCACGGGGTACAATCGTATCAATTAATAATCATTTTGTATCTTTTTTCTTGTTTTCGCTTCTGATTTCTTTTTTGTTGTGTGTTATATCCTCGCCTTTAAACATATTTTCGGTCGACTCTCTGCTATCAAGATTATTCTTATTGAGCACCGTATTGCCTTTACCAGTACGTGTAGTCTTGAAATTAGTTTGTGTTTTCATGAGCTGATTTTTAAATATGAAACAATATTTACCCAAAGAACCATAGCCGGACGATGTTAGTTGGACTAAAATAAAAAACGTTTTACTCTCTACACCTGTTCTATTTAAAATAATATGGACTATTTATAAAACTTTAAATGCATGTGTTATGACACGAATTTCTATGATTCTTCCATTTGTCACCAGCATCGTGTTGGTAATGGCATGTGATAACCAGACTCCACAACAGAAAGCTGAAGACCGGATGCAACATGCTGAAGAAAAAGCTGCCCTAGCCTCCGAAGATGCAATGGCGACGGCTGAAGACGCAGCTGCAAAAAACACAGAGGCCGTTGTTTACGCGAATATCGCTGCAGCCAATGAGGCTGTGGCTAATATACCTGCACCGGTACTGTCCAATGAGGAAGCAAAAAAACTATACAAAAAGCTGGGACGCACAATTGTGGACCGTATTAACGTTAAAACAGCCGCGGAAGCAATGGATAAAGAGCACGCAATCACTGAGATTAAAAACGAGCTATTAAATAAATTGCAATCGGGAAAAATCACGCAGGAAGATGTTGATCAGATACGGAAGTATCTTGCTGACTGCCTTGTGGCTGCGCAATCGACACGTTAGCTTTTATCTATAACTAAAGACAGTCATGAATATACAATTACATCAGGATTGCATCGAAG
Organism: Sphingobacterium thalpophilum; assembly: GCF_901482695.1. Lineage (NCBI taxonomy): Bacteria > Pseudomonadati > Bacteroidota > Sphingobacteriia > Sphingobacteriales > Sphingobacteriaceae > Sphingobacterium > Sphingobacterium thalpophilum. The sequence continues at coordinate 4,759,907 of NZ_LR590484.1, read as the reverse complement.
CTTGCTGGAGGTGTTTAACGGCGTGTCAGCACTGTGTTATGAGATGCACAGCGGAAAAAGATATCGCGGTCCTGGCCCAATGCATTGCCCTGAGTATGGAGTGTTCAACCATTTGTTCCATGCTCGCACAATTGATGTCCATGGAAAGTTTCTATGCTAAGAAGCTGCTGAGCATTTGCGCTGAGATCTGTTCCAACTGTGCAACAGAATGTTACCAACACAAGAATATCCATTGTCAGGCCTGTGCCAAGGCCTGTGAGGCTTGTGCAATTGCCTGCAACAAACTACTGACGTAGCACCATTATCTTAGACAACCAATACGAATAGACTTTTAATTTAAAATGCCGTGTTCAAAAGCAAATTTTACCAAATGTGCTGTATTCTTCACCCCAGCCTTTTCTATTAAATTCTGGCGATGTCCTTCGACGGTGCGCTTGCTCAAAAATATTTTATCGGCGATCTCTATATTCGTGTATCCTTCGGCAATTAATTTCAGAACTTCCAGTTCACGTTCGGAAATATCGAAGTCCATTTGTAAAACCGTAGATGATTGTATATACGTTTGCCCTGAACGCACTTGTTCTAGCAACAACATCGAAATCTCCTCACTCATATAACGCCCTCCGGTGGCAATGTGCTTCAAAGCAAATAGTAGCTCGTTATAACCGACATTCTTGACCAAATATCCCGCAAGGCCATATTCAAACGCCTCGATCACATAGTTAATTTGGTTTAACATAGATAGGATAACGACTTTGACATCCGGATAAGCCTCTTTCAACTGCTGCAAAAGTTCCATGCCGTCCATCTCCTCCATACTGATATCTGTTAAAACGATATCGGGAGAAGTATGGGTATACAAGAAGTTCAGTGCTTCACGACCATTTGACGCTTCTCCTACTACTTCAAAGTCGTCTTGCGATTCCAGTAGTAACTTAATGCCGTTACGTACCACCATGTGGTCCTCCACCAATAAGATTTTTATCATTGTTTTTTTAAATCGTTAATTTCAATAAAATACCTGTTTCTACCGTTTCATTGAGGATATCTGCGCTGTATAGCTCCGCGATTTTTCGTAATCGCAAAGGAGAACTACTCGTTTTGGCACTAGCTCTTGAGCCATCCTTTCGAAAATAAGGAAGTACTTTGATAATGACTGCAAAATCGATAAGCTGAACCGATAAGGAAATGGCTTGTACGGTAAGTTCATCTTTCAGATATTCAAACAATGTAGTCAGAAGTTTGAAAAGATGAACTTGCATATAATGTGGCATTTCTTTAAGGTTTGGATCAAGCAGGATATCAATAGATAAACCCAGTCGCTGCTTGTAAGACGCCACGACCTCGTCTACTGCATGAAAGATCCCCAGATCATTCAAAATCGGATTATACAGTAAAACAGCTTTGTTGCGCAGTTCTATTACGAGCGTGGTCAACGCATCCCGAAGGCAACGTAATTCTTCAAAGTCACCATGTCTATTGGTAAAATTTTGCAATGAGATCCGCATTCCGTATAATTCTTGGGCAAGCTCATCACGAAAGTAACGACCTATCCGGCCCAGATCATCCTGTTGACTGCGTATAATAGATTTATAAAAATCTTCCTGGCTTCCCTCCCATAGTTGATTTGTATCCTGCAGACGCTGTTCTGCCCGCGACGGATCTATATAGATACCTTTGTTATCGTCCCCCATAGTATTTCGCTTTCATGTTATAACTAATAACCGTTTTCATGCAGCAACTGTTTTTAAAAAATCATAAAGTTGTCTCCTTTAAAGGACTACGTATAAATACGTATTCGCCTCCATTAAGGTGGGGATAAAACTCTGGGAAAACACTTGTTGTTAAAGTAAAAAACACCTTAATTCGGATTTAACCTCATGCTCATACGAGCAAGAAACAAACCATTAATAAATTGTCACACAATCATTTACACAATACAAGAACTCAGTTGGCTGAGTTTTTTATAGTTTGTCCAGTGGGTGCTTGCTGAATTTTCTAGCACCTTAATTGTAGTTACTTACGCACTGATATACACTAAAATTAGAGCATATGGAAAATATCACAATCGATCAACTGTTTAAAGAAAAAAGACCTGCATTAAAATATTTAGCGGCGCAGTTTACCAATGATCCAGACGAAAGAGAGGACTTGGTACAGGAGACCATGGTGAGATCGCTATCTTCCATAGAAAAGTTCTTGAAGCACCCAAAATTGATGTCCTGGCTTTATATCATCATGAAGAATACCTATATCAATCAGTATACGCGCAACAAACGGCTGGAAAATTACCGAAATGAATATATAAGTATGGGCTATGCTAACGAAATTACCGGCAATAGAGGTGAGAACAATTTTGTTGCTTCTGATATTCAACATGCGCTCCATTGTCTTCCTAAAGATCACTACAACGCATTTGCAATGTTTTTGGAAGGTTTTAAATACTATGAGATTGCCGAGCATTTGCAGATTCCGGAAGGAACAGTGAAAACACGTATACATATGGCCCGGAAATCCCTTCAGAAGCAACTCAAGACGTACTCAAAAAGCATATTCTAAATAGGGTAAGATTTTATAGTATAAGCAGGGCGTTCAGATGGGAAACGCCTTGCTTTCTTTTGGGAAACCTATGTTACAGACCTTGTGAGACATGCTTCTACCTGCCGTTGAAGGGCAAGTACAAAAATAATCCAATTTTTCATGACCGCGTATTGATTGCATATAAAGTGAATTTACTTACTTTTAATAATTAATTCATATCCAAGTAATACCGTTTTCGTTACTTTATTATAGGAGAATTCATATAGTCAGGAAATAATTAAAAACAAATGAAGACGATCAGCTATTTTTTCCAGCGGATGATATTACGGATGTTCTTACGCCGATTCAGTTCTTTCTATTCACCGCTTCGATTCCATAAAACGTAAACGTATCAAGCTGGATAAGTAATTCGGCAATTATTTTAACGATAAATGCATTTAACCAAAGATGCCTTTGGCAAAGATTTCATCTGGGGAGTATCTACCGCGGCTTATCAGATCGAGGGGGCACATGATCTATATGGGAAAGGGCCTTCGATCTGGGATGTCTTTGTACAAAAAAGGAACCGTATATTTCAGAATCAGCATGGCAATATAGCGTGCGACTTTTATCATCGGTACAGCGATGATCTATCGCTGATGCGAAATATGCATATCCCGAATTATCGGTTTTCACTTTCTTGGAGTCGCATAATTCCACAGGGGACTGGAGCTATTAACGCGTATGGGTTAGATTTTTACGATAGGCTGATTGATCTTTCGCTTGAACTGGGAATCACGCCGTGGGTCACCCTTTATCATTGGGATCTCCCGCATGCACTCGAAAAAAGAGGAGGCTGGGTAAACCGCGATGTGAAAGAGTGGTTTGGGGAATTTGTCGCCAAGTGCGTCCGTGCTTATGGCGATCGTGTGAAGCATTGGATGGTGTTGAATGAACCCACCGTATTCACTGCGGCAGGATATTTTTTTGGTGTACATGCACCGGAGCGGAAAGGCTTGGGCAACTTTCTGGCCGCTACGCATCATGCAGCGCTGTCACAGGCTTATGGAGGCCATATAATCAAATCTATATTGCCGGATAGCTATGTAGGTACAACGTTCTCCTGTTCTCATGTCGAGCCCTTTTCCGACAAAAGTAGAGATATCGTGGCAGCAAAAAAGGCGGATGTACTCCTCAATAGACTATTTATAGAGCCCTTATTGGGGCTCGGGTATCCAACCGAGGAGATCAGCATTCTTCGCCGCATTGAAAAATATATGAAGCCAAACGATGAGAAGGAATTACGATTTAACATGGATTTTATCGGTATCCAAAATTATACCCGCGAAATCATCCGCTATGCTCTGTTTGTCCCCTACCTTCAGGCAAAGATTGTATCCGCCAAAGAACGGAAAGTCGATATGACAGAGATGAACTGGGAAGTCTATCCCGAATCGATTTATCAAGTGTTAAAAAAGTTTGGCGCCTACCCTAATATGCCCCCCCTCATCATTACGGAAAATGGTGCCGCATTTGCAGATACCGTTGAAAATGGCCTCGTCAATGATCCCAGAAGAACAGCATATCTACAACAGGCTATCCAACAGGTTTACAGGGCCAAGCAGGAAGGTATACGAGTAGACGGTTATTTCGTCTGGACCTTCTTAGACAATTTTGAATGGGCAGAAGGCTATAGACCACGTTTTGGACTCGTGTATGTAGATTTTGAAAGCCAACAGCGTATACTAAAGTCCTCCGGACGCTGGTATGCTGATTTTTTAAAATAACGCGCAGCTTTTGCTTATCATTAAATACGCCAAAGACGCTATTAGTTTATATAACTGTCCTAAGATTCCTTCCTAAAGTTCCTTTTTGGGTATTGCTGCTCCATCCATATCCCATATCCTTAAAGGGTGTTCAGATAATCACTTAAAGACAGTTCCGTACCGATCTGCAGTTTCTTTCGAAGTCTATAGCGGTGGATCTCAACTCCTCTGACAGTAATATTCTGCAATTGCGCAATCTGTTTGGAAGTAAAATGAAGCTTGAGGTAAGCGCATACTTTAAGATCATTTCGCGATAAGCCAGGATGTCTCGCCTTTAATTTGTTCAAAAAACCGTCGTTGAGTTCGTCGAAATGAGAGGCAAACTGATTCCAGTTCGCACTGTTTTTATCAATATCTTTGAGCAGGTTATTGATGCGCCTCAAATTAGAATCCTCGTCATCTCCAGTATCAAGTTTTGCCAGCTCATCCCTGATTTTGATTAGGGCACCTGAATTTTCAAGCAGCTGCATGCTGGTACTTGCCAATTCCTTGGTTTTATTGATCACTTCGTTTGCCAGCCTCTCGTTATTCAGTTTCACAATCTCTTTTTCATTTTTTTCTATTTCCAGCTGATGGATGTAACGAAGCTGTTCCATCTGTTGCTCATGCTTCTGTTGTTGTCTGGTCCACCGTAGTTGCTGCCAGCGCATAAGTCCAATAACACAGAGAACGGCAAGTAGACCGTACAGCATCTCTGCCCATATGGTCTTGTACCATGGTGGTAGTACGACAAAGCGGTAAGATGTAACTGCTGACTCCTGATTCAGATTGTTTCGCACCTTGAGTAGAAACGTATATTGACCTTCCTGTAAGTTCGTATAGGATTTATCAGATTGGGACGACCAGGAGGACCACTGCTCATCATAACCGACAAGCTTATAACTAAATTCCAGGTGCTGATAAATCCCATAACTCGGCGAAGAAAAATTAAATCGGAAAGCGTTAAATTCAGAAGGCAGTTCCGGAGATTTTTCTACGTTTGTAGTTAACGCTTCCGAAAAGTAGCCGGCAAAAATAAGACTGTCCTTCTTGCCGGTCGCCACGACCCGTGACAACATCGCCACTGGTTTAGAAGGCTGTTTAATATACTTATCAAAATTGATATGAATAACGCCTTTTTCAGCACCTATGTAGATATTGTTTCTATTAAAACAATAAATATGTTCAAATCCGGAGGTGTTCATACCTTCAATTTCGGGAAAATTAATCAGCTGGTAATTTCCACGTTTGGAGTCAAATTTCCCAACGCCCACCATTTTTTTTGTGCAGAACCAAACATTACCATCCTGATCATCCCGCAAATACCGTATCGTCAAATTTTTAAAGGCGGCAAAGTGTTCCGCAGGCACAAATTTCTCTTGGTCATAGTCATATCGATATAGGCCTTTCTCGGTCGCGAACACAACTTGATTCTTAACTTTGAATACATAATTTTGGTAGTCGGCTGGCAGACCATGCTTCTTTGTATAAAGCTTGGTATGATACGACCGTCGGTCCGACGATAGCAGGATACGATATATTCCTCTATAAGGATGTGAAGCCCAAATTGTTCCATGTTCATCCTGTTCAAGAAAACGAAATGAGTCTGACAATCCTTTCAACAGTCCACTTGAAAAAAAATTTCCTTCTTTAAACCCCAGTAATCCCAGCCCTTGATAAGTGCCAACCAATGTATTTTCAACAGGATAAACCATGCTAAGGGGCAAAAGCCTCCAAGTGCCTATGTCCTGTGAGAGCGGTAGAAGATGTCCTTCCCTGATCTCAAAAAGGCCTTTGTTATGCCCCAAAAGCAGACGTCCATTAAGCTGTTCGAGGCGCCAGGCCTCACCCCCGTCACTCCGCTGGAGCAGCGAAAATGAGGCCGGAGACCGGCTATGATCCGATATCCCCTGTTCTATCGCTGCATGATAAACGCCATTTGAAGAAGAAAGATAAAGCCGTTGATTAAAAATCAGTGACGAATAACCAGTCACATCGTTCTCCAAATTTGGTCTGAAATAACGTATGGCACTACCATGGCTGATAACGGAAATGAAGTTATCTGTCCCCACCCAGATATTTTTTTGCCGGTCGACAAAGACTGCTGTGACATTCTTGTTGTGCAGGCCTTCGCGAATACCGATCCGTTGTAAGGTATGGCCATGAACATCTCGAATATGGCAACCATCTTTCGCATTGCCGGATACAAAGGTAGAATCATCTATTTTCGCCAGGGATGGTGTATAACTACCATCCCAGGACGACAAATTGAGAGGAGTTAATTTTCCATTTTGAAGGGCATAGCTCTCATTATTTAAAGTCGACAATAGCATACGGTTAGCTGTCGAAGGTAATATAGATGCTATTTTAGTATTTTTAAACGGTAGATCCGGCAGATAAGGAATCCATTTATTCTCATGGTATTCCATAATACCATGCTGCCTGTCCTGTGCAAATAACCTGTCTCCGGACCTTCCGATATAGAACCATTCAGCAGCAGCAGGATGACATTGTATTGTTTGCCCTTTTAATTCAAAAATAACATCTGTACCCCGAAAAAAAATAGATTGCCCCAACCCAACCGTATTCCAGATATCGGCAAAGTTACGATACTTTTGAGGGACCAAATGTCTTAGTGAAGTATACTTCAGCCCCATTTGTGCCGAGCGCTCAAAGTACCCAAAATCACCCTGCCCTCCAACATAAATGCGATCGTTGTCATCCACCCATAGCGAGCGGATGTTCGTATGATTGGGCAGAGGGAAAGTCTTCCAATATCTTCCATCAAAGGTAAGCAAACCTTCACTATTGCCAAAATACATGATACCGTGACTATCCTGTTTAATATCCCAAGTACGGCTCCCTCCCTGATAGACAGATTTACCATAATTATAGACAAGGGGAAGACCAAGCAGATCCTGGCCCCAGAGCCGGCATGAAAACAAAGTCGAGAGGATGAAAAAAAGGATGACAAAATACTTCATAATAATTCCCTTCAATTGGCTGACGTAAACTTGACGTACCCCAAATATATTGATTTTTGAGAGATACCAAGATATGATGTAGTGTTGAAGTACCACTAAAATTCGATATTGCAGCCACTACACTTAATTTTGAAATTGATAATTATAAACAATTCCTAAATTTTAATTCGTTACACATGAGAAATACAATCAGTATTATTGCCAGTGCTGCCCTATTCTCCTGCCTGACCAACAATGTAAACGCGCAGAGCAGGACGATCAGGGGGCGGATTACCAACGAACAGGGGGCACCTGTCGTGGCCAGTATTATTGTACAGGGCAACTCCAAAGTTGGTACAAGCAGCAACGAAAACGGGGAGTTCACGCTGTCGCTTGCTCAGCAGTACGGCGATCTTGTCATCTCTTCATTAGGGTACGAAACAAGAACAGTATCCATCGGTGGCGATATTTTGAACATTGAGCTGAAACCTAAAGAAGATTTCAACTTGGAGGAAGTGGTAGTCGTAGGCTATGGCACCCAACGTAAGGGAGATCTGACAGCACCCATCGGCACTGTGAATATGGAAGAGATGAGCAAAAGAACGGTTACAAATCCTATGGACGCTCTCCAGGGAGCAGTCACCGGCGTCCAGATTGTCAGTTCCGGAGCCCCCGGATCGAGTCCATCCGTGCGTGTTCGCGGTGTTGGATCGTTTAATAATGATAGTCCGTTATATGTCGTTGACGGCATGTTTATGGATAACATCGATTTTTTGAATCCAAATGATATTGCTGATATCTCCATTCTGAAAGATGCATCCGGTGCCGCGATCTATGGTGTACGAGCAGCTAATGGCGTTATCCTGGTCACCACCAAAAAAGGCCGCCTAAATATGCAACCCAGAATTACCTACAACGGTTTTGCCGGTTTTCAGACGCCCACCAATGTTCTAAAGATGGCGAACGCACAGCAGTATGCAGCTTACGCAGTCGCGACAGGAAATGAAGCTTTTGTCAAAAGCTCGGTGGAAAAGTTTGGGGGCACCGAATCCCATCCAGCAATGGATACAGATTGGTTTAAAGAACTGCTGCGCAGTAAAGCTCTCCTTACTAACCATAACCTCGACATCATGGGCGGTGCTGAGAAAATAAGCTATTCAATGGGGCTCAACTATAGCAAGCAGGAAGGAATTATGGATGCCAGCAATATGAATCAAAAGTACAATATCCGAATGCAGATGGATGCTAAAGTAACCGATTGGCTAAAAGCAGGATTTACGGCACATTTTAACAATTTCAAGACTTACTCGCCCGACAATGCCGCTTTTAGACAGGCCTATTTTGCATCGCCCCTCTATCCAGTCTACGATCCGTCACTTGAACTCGCTAAACCGGAGAAATTTGGATCCAGTACAGCGATCGGTATGCAGTCGGGATTCTGGTACAACAACCCCATTGCCACGGCATTTTATAACACAAATCAGACCAGAGGCTTTCAGATTTTGCCTACCATCTACCTAGAAGCCGCATTGTGGAAAGACAAGATCACATTTCGTTCACAGCTTAGCCAACGTTACCAGTCTACCCATAACATTAATTACGATCCCGTCTATTATATTGATAATGACCAACGCAATGATCGCTCCTTCTTACGCTCCGCCCAGGCACGCAACAACAACTATATACTAGACAATCTCCTGACGTACAAAGATCAGTCCGGCAAGCATCACTGGTCCGTACTGCTGGGGCAATCCTCCCGTGAGGAACGCTGGCGCGAAACGTGGGTACAAGCTAATGACGTTCCGGCATCGGAAGAATTCTGGTATGTGGGTGTAGGCGCTCAAGGTATTGGATCTGCGACTGGTTATGGTGAAAACGGCTCACGGAATGCCGGTATTTCCTACTTTACCAGAGGCACTTATGATTATGACAACAAATATCTGCTAACGGCCACTTTCCGTACCGATGGAAGTTCAAAATACCAAACTAAATGGGGCTATTTTCCATCGGTAGGTTTAGGTTGGGTGCTGACCCGTGAAAAGTTTATGGAAAATCAGCATCTTTTTAACCAGTTGAAGATTCGCGGGAGCTGGGGTAAACTGGGTAATGACGGCATACAGCCCAATGCAGGTTACGCGACCGTGTATTCTGGCAATAATTTCTCCGGAATTTTTGGAAGCGAGGGCACAACAAATGGAACCCGTGTACCGGGTTATCGTATCGGCCGTTTTTTCACACAAGTACGCTGGGAAGTTGTTGAAGAATGGGATGGTGGTATTGATTTTGCAATGTTCAACAATCGCCTGAACGGTACCATAGACTACTATCACCGTACAACTAATGATCTCGCTTTCAGCAGGCCGATCCCATTCTCCTGGGACCGTGTTTATGGTAACTGGGGACGTGTGGCCAACAGTGGTTGGGAATTTGGGCTACAATGGAAAGACAAAACCGGTGATTTCGGCTATGCGATCGCAGCCAATGCAACGACGCTCAAGAATCGCGTCAAGGATCTAGGAGGACTGGAAAATATCATGAATGGTTACCCCGAATGGTCAGCTGAATTTCCAGCGCGCATCGAGCTCAACCAACCAATCAACTTCTATTATGGCTACGAAGTAGCGGGTGTGTATCAAAATCAGGCCCAGATTGACGCTGACCCCATTGCCAAAAAATACAATCAGCAAAACCCCAATTCACCCATCCTGCCGGGCTACCTCCAATACAAGGATCAGAACAATAATGGTGAACTGGATGAAAAAGACCGGGTCAACCTTGGTAGCTATCTTCCGAAAATCACATACGGCTTTAATCTTGCATTTGATTATAAGAAATTTGACCTTAGTATTGCCTTTCAGGGCGTAGCTGGCAATAAGATCCACAACCTGAACCGCGCCATGCGCCGAAAGTATAATCAGATGAATGCTGACGCTGCGTTTATCGAAAGTCTCTGGACAGGCGAAGGCAGCAGCAATACACATCCTTCTGCCGGAGGTTCGGTGGCCTCCTGGAATCTGCAAGCGAGTTCATTTTTTGTGGAAAGTGGTGCCTATCTGCGGATACAGAATATCCAGCTCGGGTATAGCTTTGATCTCAATAAAATACCAGTTCGTATTTTTGCAACAGCTGACCGCCCCTTTATTTTTACCAAGTATAATGGATTTACGCCTGAAATTAACGCTACTGGATTAGCTCCTGACGTCAGAGGGATGGGATTCGATGCTAACGTCTATCCAGTGGCGTCAACGTATAGTGTTGGTATAAAAGTGTCTTTTTAATTACACCCTAAATTTAATCATATGAAAAACTTCAGATATATCTTGATCGCAAGTTGCTTAGGCCTTTCATTGTGCATGAACAGCTGCAGTAACTTTTTAGATAAACCGTTGGAAAATCAACAGCGTTCCGAAGAAATAGATTACAGCAACACCGCACTGATGTATGGTCCTGTATCAGGTGTCTACCGTTCTGCTGCCGATGATAACCTCGTTCACTGGATCGATCTTTCCATCCGATGCATGCGAGACGACGACTATCAGCAGGGCGCTCCAAGTCCGAACGATAATCCTGAACTGATGGCCATCAAGAATTTTCAGAATGATGTCACCGTACAGTCCTACTGGGGACTCAATCAATCTTGGATCAGCTATTATAGTTTAGTCATCGCGGCCAACAACGCCTTAATTGAACTAGATCAGTTTGCCGCTAAAATTCCGGCAACAAATACAGCGGATCTTAAGCTCAACAAACAGTATAAAGCCGAAGTGCGATTTCTTCGAGCTTACGCTCATCTGATGGCTTCGCGTCTTTTTGGGAATGTCCCAATACTGACCGACAGTGACAATATAGGACGTCTGGCTACTATCAACAAAAGTACCGCAGCGGAAGTCCGACAGTTTATCATTGATGAAATGAACAGCTGTGCAGAAGATCTCGAAGATGCCCGTCCCAACCAATCCAAGCATGCTGGCGCTGTCACAAAATATTCTGCGTTACTGTTAAAAGCGAAAGCTGCTGCAGATCTGGCAGCTAATGACAATAGCAGTGTTTACTGGAATGAGGTATTGGATGCAACAGACAAAATTATAGGAAGCGGCAAATTTTCACTGTATCCTAATTATTATGAACTCTTCAAAATACCAGGGAAATTAGCCAATGAATCATTATTTGAATTACAATATTCGGACTTCGGACTAGGGGCCGGTGACATCGTACGGCCGGGGGTGGATTGGGGCACCTTCTTTAAATGGCAAGGTCCATCCGGGGATCAGAAAGGCAGTCCGATTTCTGGTGCCGGCTGGGTGCCTCCTTCGCAGGATGTTGTGGATTTTCTGACCGGCCGTGGCGAGACCGAACGTTTAAAGACGACTATTCTCCACTGTGGCATCAATGGCAATCCGGCAACGACCGCCACAACTCCGAGCGGAGATGTAGTCTATGGAAACCCCTTTGGCATCAAATATTTTAATGGCAAAGCCTATCTACCAAAATCGCAGATGACGCCCGGAAGGATGGAGTATGGGGCCAACAATAATGTCCGTATATTGCGCTATGCAGATGTGTTGCTGCTCAACGCCGAAGCGAAAGTCAGAAAAGGGCAAAATGGCGACGAACCTTTTGGACTGGTCCGGGAGCGGGCCAAGTTAGCACCGATACACAACGTTACACTCTCCCAGATTTTAGACGAACGCAGAGCTGAATTCGCCTGCGAATGGTGGGGCGAACGTTTTAATGATCTCGTGCGCACAGGGCGTGCAAAAGATGTATTCGGCGGTAAATTTATACCCGGCGTAAGTGAATATTTGCCTATTCCACAAACACAGATTGATGCTAACCCTAATTTTAGATAAATGATGATATCTGAAAGAATATTAATTTTTGCAGCGATACAGCTCTTGCTGCTAAACTGGACATGGGCGCAGGAACAACAGGCAGTCAAGACAGAAATTGTCAAACTGAAGGAGGGCTACACCATCATGCGTGACGGACAGCCGTACTTTATTAGAGGTGCCGGCGGTACCAGTAACATGGAAAAACTGAAAGCGTATGGAGGAAACTCCATACGCACCTGGAGCCCACAAAATGGCACAGAAATCCTGAACAAGGCGCAGCAGCTGGGACTCACTGTGACCTTGGGGCTTGATGTAAAAACCGAACGGCATGGTTTTGACTATAACGATGAAGTCGCAGTCGCCAGGCAATTGGAATACCTGCGTACCGTAGTTGGCCAATATAAGGACCACCCTGCACTGTTGACATGGGGAATCGGTAATGAGCTCAACCTGCACTACAGCAATCCCAAAGTTTGGGACGCTGTCAATGCAATTGCGAAAATGATTCGCGAGATCGATCCAAATCATCTGATTACTACAATGCTGGCTGGGGTCAATCAAAAAGAAATCGATTATATCAAGGAGAAATGTCCCGAGTTAGACCTGATCGCCGTACAGGTCTACGGTGGACTCGCTGCTGTACCTCAGCAGCTACGAAGAGCAGGCTGGGACAAGCCTTATATTGTAACCGAATGGGGGCCTACTGGGCATTGGGAAAGCATACAAACCCCTTGGGGTGCCGCCATAGAGGAGAGCAGCCACGAGAAAGCCACCGTTTATAAGAATAGATATGAGACTTCTGTAGGCAAGGACAAGAATTGTCTAGGGTCCTACGTCTTCCTCTGGGGGCAGAAACAGGAACGTACACCCACATGGTACGGTCTATTTACAGAAGCTGGGGAAGAAAATGAAGTAGTGGATGTGATGCAATTTCTTTGGTCTGGCCAATGGCCTGCCAATAAAGCTCCGAGACTGGATTCTCTCATTCTGGATAATAGAAAGGCGAAAGACTTCATCTATTTGCAGCCCGGCAGGGACTACCCATTGGAGGTATTTGTCAGCGATCCTGATGGCGATCAGTTGCAAACACGCTGGGAACTGCTCCATGAAAGTACCGACTTAAAAGAAGGAGGCGACCGTGAGGAACGCCCTGACTCGCTCGGAGGACATATCAAAAAACAGTCCAGACAGAGGGCCATCTTAACAAGTCCCCTACAAGAAGGAGCCTACCGCATCTTTGTGTATACAAGCGATGGTCACAATAACGTAGCTACCGCCAACATCCCCTTTTACGTCACCGGTGATACGACCAAAACCAAGGCTCTCGTCTTCCGCTTTTCGGACTCTCCTGTATGGTTTGATGAATTCAATGACAAAGGTTTGCCTGACAAGACCAAATGGTCATACGACGTAGGATCGTTACACAACGGCTGGGGAAACAATGAACTGCAATATTATATGGACGCTTCACTCAAAAATTCGATCATGGAGAACGGCGTGCTGAAAATAAGGGCAATCAAAGAAAGCAGAGAAGGTAAGGCATATACATCAGCCCGATTAGTCAGCAAAAATAAAGGTGACTTCACTTACGGCAGATTTGAGGTCCGCGCCAAACTCCCTAAAGGCCGCGGAACATGGCCAGCTGTCTGGATGCTGCCTACAGACTGTACCTACGGAGGTTGGCCCAACTCTGGCGAGATTGATATAATCGAGCATGTCGGATACGATCAGGATATGGTGCATATTTCTACACACAGCAAAGCTTATAATCATGGTATAAATACACAAAAAACGGGAAATAAGCGCGTACTGGGTACTACCGATAATTTCCATCTTTATCGCGTGGACTGGACCCCATCCTATATCAAGGGCTTTGTCGATAATGTTGAGATCTTCCACTTTGACAATGAGCATAAAAGTTTTAGCGAATGGCCCTTTGATCAGAAGTTTCACCTGCTGATCAACTTGGCCGTGGGCGGCAACTGGGGTGGAAAAGAAGGAGTGGACGACTCGGTATTTCCCGCTACTTTTGAAATCGACTATGTACGCGTGTACGAGCTTTTAAGGTAATTTCCGGCATCGACACGGGGCCCAAAAAGTTCGATAGCCCCGTTTCTAAGCAACTCTACCGTTTATCTACAGCTTCATTTCAGATATCTGATTCTGAAAGGTGCGTCCTTCACGTTTTTTCATATGCTAAAAGTACATCGATGATGATACCACTTTTTTACATACACCAAGTAAGAAATTAAGTCTATTTTTGAAACATAGCAGCAGGCTCTGCCATATCCGGCAACAAATGTGAAGTAAGAACGCAGCAATAAGAAATAATAAATATGTATAATTTTAAAAACGATTATTCCGAAGGTGCACATCCAAGGATTCTAGATAAACTCATCCAGACCAATCTGGTGCAGCAGGCTGGCTATGGTGAAGACGAATATGCACAGCAAGCTAAGGCAATTTTGAGAGACAGGCTTCAAAATCCGGATGCCGCAATTCATTTTGTCTCGGGCGGCACGCAGACAAATCTGTTGGTTATCTCCTTTCTTTTGCGGGTACATGAAGCTGTAATCAGCGCAAAGACCGGACATATTGCAGCAAACGAAACGGGAGCCATCGAAGCAACAGGGCATAAAGTGATCACCGCTGAAACCGCAGATGGTAAATTGCGGACAGCGGATATTGAAAATGTCTTAAAGGCGCACATGTTGGCACCACATGTTGTAAAGCCAAAAATGGTTTACATCTCCAATTCCACAGAAATTGGTACCATTTATAGCCTTGGAGAGCTCGAAGCGCTCTCTAAGTTTTGCCATGCCCATGATCTGCTGCTTTATCTGGATGGAGCCCGCTTAGGGCACGCACTTGCGGCCAAAAATAATGATCTGACCATGGAAGCACTGGGGCACCTCACGGACGTTTTTTACATCGGCGGCACCAAAAACGGCGCACTTCTGGGTGAAGCTGTGATTTTTAACCGTGCGGATCTGGCTATTGATTTTGATTATGCCATAAAGCAAAAAGGGGCTATGCTCGCTAAAGGACGTGTGCTTTCCATTCAATTTTTAGAGCTCTTCAAAGATAATCTCTATTTTGATCTGGCGCAACGAGCAAATGCATTAGCTGCGCGTATCGCGAAGGCCGTCAGCGACAAAGGGTACAGCTTTCTAACGGAGTCCACGACCAATCAGATTTTCCCCATACTGCCCAATGAGGTGATTGAGCATTTAAGTCAAAAGTATCAATTCTACATCTGGAAATCTATCGATTCGGACCGCGCAGCAGTTCGCATTATTACGTCCTGGGCCACTGATGAAGAGATGGTCACAGCCTTTATTGAGGATTTAAATGGGGTCTAGTTGTCAAAAGATAGCACTGTTATAGAGGAAATAGCATATAGCAACAAAGCGCACCGGAGGGTATTTCCCGGCACGCTCCGCTATCTCGCTGAGTGGACTAATCCTTTGGTTCGACAGCGCGCCACACAATCGCAGCCACAGCAGCACCGACTACTGGCGCAACGATAAACAACCACAACTGCGACAACGCTTTGCCGCCTGCAAGGATAGCTGGTCCGAAGGAACGGGCAGGATTAACAGATGTACCCGTAACTGGGATGGCAACAAGGTGGATCAGAAGCAGGGTAAAACCGATCGCTAAGCCTGCCATCGTGCTATTTCCTACTTTTGAAGTCGTCGCCAGTATGACAAATAAAAAAAGAAATGTTAAAATAGCTTCGATAAGAAAAGCAGAGGCAGTTCCATATTCATTCTGGTAGCCTGCTCCCCAGCCATTGGATCCGTAAGCCCACTCACCTGCTGTAAAGCCTGCCAACTGACCATTTAAAAGCTGTTGCAGCACAAAGGCGCCCAAGAGAGCTCCAATGAATTGCGCTACAATATAGACCACCGCATCCTTAGCAGACATCCTGCCCGCCAATAATACTCCTACAGTTACAGCAGGATTAATATGACAGCCTGTAATACCGCCGATAGCATACGCGAATACAACCACTGAAAGGCCGAAAGCCACGGCTATGCCCAGTAGTCCCAGACCAGAAAGCCCGCCCATGGTATTCGCGCCAGCAATTGCAGCAGCCCCGCAGCCAAATAGAACCAAACCAAATGTGCCGATTAATTCAGCCACAAATTTTGAAGATGTTTTAATTTCCATATGAATCTGTTTATAATTTAGTTAACTCTAATTTAATCATTTTCCGTATAAAAGACGAAAAACGAATAAATTATTGTAGAACAATATCTACAGAAACTTGCCATAGTCCATGAGGCAAGTTATTCTAAGTACCTTCCATCACTGACTATGGACGACTTCCGGGCGGGTGATAACGCCATTCCCGCAACTCAGGGAATGACTCAGACACAATCTAGGAGCTCATCACCTGCGATCCAACAGGAGTGGTAATGTAGAAAAACGATTAACCCGCGAGCCCATGATGCAATTTTTCAACTTGAACAATCAAGTTACCTAAGATATCTTTTGTGGATTCTTTACTATATGGATGGATGGACTGTCCGGCCCAGAGACTGACAAAATCAGCATTACGACTGGATTTAGCAATCTTCCGAAGCAGATTTGTTAGCTTATTCTGATAGGGATAAGGGAGAATATAGGGAGAATTATCCACCGCATCAATAAAAGCATTTCGGATTCCTCTGGCATAACGCCCTGAAAAACTTCGTGTCAGCACAATATCACCTTCTCGGACCTGTGCCAAACGTTGCTTCTCAAAATCCAGCAATGCGCTTTCTTCCGAACACAGAAGCAGGCTCCCCACCTGAAACCCCGAGGCCCCTAGCACTTTTGTGGCAAGTAAAGTATTTGCATTATATATCCCCCCTGCATAGATTAATGGTTTGTCCACCTGTTCTCGTACCTTGGACAGTAAAGAAAGACCACCAATCTGGGGGATATCCATATCGTCAAAACTTCCGCGATGCCCCCCTGCTTCTAATCCCTGTACACAAATGATATCTATGCCTGATGTTTGCAATAGCTGCGCTTCCTCAACAGCGGTGCAGGTGCCAATAAGTATGGTATCGTGCTCCTTCAGTATACGGATGCTTTCGGCATCTAAATTTCCAAAAGTAAAGCTGACAATTTTGCATCCTTTCTCTATAATAGCCTCTACTTGTTCGTGATAATCCGTCAACCGGATTTCATTAAATTCAGGCAGCTCAACTTCCATGTGATGTGCTTGCGCCAAGGATTCGATGAAAGTCTTCGTCTGCTTATAATTTGCCTGGAGTTCTTCGGAAGCTTCGGGTATTGAATTGACGAAAATGTTCACGGCGAATGGACCATCTGTTAATTTTTTCGTTAACTCTATAGCTTTAATGCATTCTTTGTAAGGTAAATCGCCCAAAGCTAGGGATCCCAGTGCGCCTGCGCCAGAAGCAGCAGCGACCATTTGCGGGGTCGTAACACCAAACATCGGTGCTTGTATAATCGGATATGCAGTTCCTAATAATTGCGTAACTTGAGTAGACCAGTTCATACTAACTTATTTTTACTATTGACCAACAGCTCACTAGAATTGCAAAGCAAGTTACGGCTTTTATGATGCAATTTACAGTACTAAATGTCATTTATTGGCGATAACAATTAGTAGAATCAAGCGAAATGCAGTATCTTTAGTTAAAGATTTATTTTATGAAAATAGCATTCTTTTCTTCCAAGCCCTATGACCGCACATTTTTTGAGCGCGAAAACGAAAACTATGGCTTTCAGCTACATTTTTATGAAACGCACCTCGGCCCGCATATCGTCAATGCTATTGATGGAGAAGAGGTCGTCTGTGCCTTTGTGAACGATAAACTCAATCGTCAGGTAATACAGGTGCTCGCTGAAAAAGGTGTCCGGCTGATCGCACTGCGCTGTGCAGGATTCAATAATGTCGATCTACAGGCTGCTAAAGAATGTGGCCTCCAGGTTTGCCGTGTTCCGGCCTATTCTCCCGAAGCAGTTGCTGAACACACCATGGCGATGTTACTGACGCTCAACCGTAAAACCCACAAAGCCTATAACCGTGTTCGCGAACAGAACTTTGCCCTGAATGGCCTGTTGGGCTTTAACATCTTCCAAAAGAAAATCGGCGTTATTGGAACCGGAAAAATCGGAAAAGCATTTATCAAAATTGCCATGGGATTCGGAGCAGAGATCATTGCCTACGATTTATATCCCGACCCCAGTCTGATCAGTATGGGAGTTCAGTATAAGTCGCTCGACGAATTATTTGGAGAATCAGATATTATTTCATTACATTGTCCGCTAACAGCAGACAATCACTATTTGATTAACCAGGAGACACTGGCCAAAATGAAAGATGGTGTTACGATTATCAATACCAGCAGAGGCAACCTTATCCATACAAATCATGCTATTCAAGCGTTGAAAGAACACAAGATCGGATTGCTGGGCATAGATGTCTACGAGCAGGAAGATAAATTGTTCTTCAAAGATCTCTCCACGACGATTATTGAGGATGACACCATTCAACGGCTCATGAGCTTTCCAAATGTGCTGGTCACAGCACATCAGGCTTTTTTTACTACAGAGGCCCTGACACAGATCGCCGAACGCACTTTAAAGAGTATATCAGATCTATTGACCACCGGCAAGACAGATACAGAAGTGTTGTTGTAATCGAATGTCATGCATTATGGACGTTCCTTCCTGTAGCTCGCCCACCATTGGTCGAGCTGCTCAATAACTGGTAGTAAAGTTTTGCCCAGTTCGCTCAATTTATATTCAACCCGAGGCGGCGATTCCGCATAGGTCTGCCGGCATAATATACCATCCCGTTCCAGTTCACGCAACTGTAGCGTCAAGGTCGTCTGCGCCATGTCCTCCATCTCCCGTCTCAGTTTACCAAATCGTTTCGGACATTCCCGAGCAATCGCTTTGATGAGAAGCACTTTCCACTTCCCGCCTATAATCTTAAATATTCCATTGACATCGCAACAACTGCCAAAATTTTCTATTTTTTTTTCTTCCATAATCTGCTCATTCTGACCATTAGTTCATAAAACCATACTTAGTATGGTTTTTATAACTACTTGACTAAGTAAAATAACCCTGTTACTTTTAACGATAAAATTATTAAAAAACTCTTTATATGCGACTACTCAACAAAGAATTAATCCAGATAGGCTTACTTTCCGTTGGTATTTTTTTATTTGTCATCGACCTGTTCATCATCAATGTCTCTCTCCCCACTATGCAGCATGCTTTAGAGCTGGACAACAGTGCGACCCAATGGATTATCGTGCTTTATGTCATCGGATACGCCAGTCTGCTGATCAATGCAGGCAATGCCGGCGATCACTATGGCAAAAAAAGACTATACTTGCTGGGCATGGCTGGGTTTACAGTGGCTTCAGTTGTCTGCGGACTTTCCGGCAATATCTATTTGCTGTTACTTGGGCGTTTGCTACAAGGCATCAGTTCGGGTTTGATGGTGCCGCAGGGAATTGCACTCATCACTGTACTTTTCGAAGATCCCGGCAAACGCACTATGGCTCTAGGAGTCTATGGAACCATCGCAGGGCTTGCTTCTGTAATCGGACAGCTTATGGGAGGCATCCTTCCGGATCAGGACTGGATAAGTGAAAGCTGGCGTCTTATTTTTTTAATCAACATTCCGATCGGCATCCTGGCTTTTGCTGCGGCCTACCGCAATATACCCCTGGATCACGCCAGTGCCCGAACTAAGATCGCCCTATCCCCGATGGTCAGATTATTTGTTTTATTGATGGGTATCATATATCCTTTAATTATGGGACCTGAATTGCACTGGCCCTTCTGGACAGTACTGTTATTGGGAGCATCCATTATGTTAACTGTTCTTTTTATAAAAAGAGAGCGCCGACTGTATAAAACCAGTCGACAAGTACTCCTTAACTTTTCCTTATTCCGTAGCAGAACCTTCAATCTAGGGCTCTTGGCGGCATTGAGCTACTATATGGTTCAAGATGCCTATTTTATTATTAATTCCAACTTCCTGCAAGCCCACAAAGGTTTTACGCCGACGATGACCGGGATCGCTTTTGTCTATCAAGGGGTCGGCTATGTACTGGCCAGTATGCTGGTCGGTAAGTTGGTACAACGCTTTGGAAAGGCGGTGGTGTTGACGGGTTTACTGATCATGATACTGGGCCTTGCCGTTCACCTATTTATGCTGGACAAGCAAATGGTGCCCGAGGGCCAGATTCACGTCCTGTTCTTTTGCTACGGCATAGGTTGCGGTAGTGTACTGCCGGCATTAATGACGCTTGCTCTTAAGGATCTTGACAAAGAGCTGATCGGTGTAGGCTCAGCTATCTACCTTACCGTACAACAGCTTGCGATCTGCCTGGGAATAGCCTTTATCGTCGGGCTTTTTTTACATCACAACGACGTATCGTTTTTTGGCCTGAACAACTTACGAACGGGCTATGGATATGCCACCTCATTATCCATTGTACTGTTATTAACGGTTGCCTGCGCGATCGCTTTTTTGCCGGCTGGTACACACCAGCCAGCATCTTCTGATGCATAGCTGCACGCCAATAACGCGGGTATTTGTCCTGAGTGGCTACAGCAGCCACTTCAGGTCTTCGTCCTCAACAAAGCGCTTCTGGTCGGCAAGAACCAGAAATCTGCTATATATCTTTTCAAAATCGTCTGCCGCAAAGGTTAAGGAAAGAGCATTTAAGCGGTCCTTCAATGCTGCCCGACCGCTTCGCGCTGACAAAACGAGGTCGGGCAATGTGCCGCCGATGATCGCCGGATCTATAATTTCATAATTTCTGCGATCTTTTAATACACCATCCTGATGAATACCGGAAGAGTGGGCGAATGCATTTTTTCCTACAATCGCTTTATTCGCCTGAACGGGGTTGGACATTGCCTTGGATACCATCGAACTCAGTTCTACAATAAACTTAGGGTCAGCCTTTGTTGTTATTGATAAGTTATCTTTAACAAGGAGTATCAGCAATATCTCCTCCAAGGCTGCGTTTCCAGCCCGTTCCCCTACACCGTTGACCGTCCCTTCTACTTGTCCGGCACCAGCCATCACGCCGGCAATGCTATTGGCTGTGGCCATCCCGAGGTCATTATGACAATGCACTGACAGTATGGCCTTATCCTTATCCTTTCTGTGTTTATTGACATAAGCAATCTTCTCGTAATATTCAAAAGGCGTACAAAAGCCGTTAGTATCGGGCAGATTGACAATTTTTGCACCAGCTTGCACCACAGTATCCGTCATTCTGACCAAAAAATCATTGGAAGCCCTCCCCGCATCCTCGGCAAAAAACTGGACCTCATCGCATCGGCTTGAAGCATAGGACACCATATCAAAGGCTTTTTCCAAGATCTCTTCCCGGCTACTGTTGAATTTATATTTAATGTGGATATCGGAAGCCCCTATCCCGAGCTGTATACGAGCTGTTTTTGCATCGCGCAAGGCCTCAGCAGCGCTGTCGATATCTTTCTGATGTGCCCTTGCCAAAGCACATACTGTTGCGTTTTCAACAATGCCGCTTACTTCAGTAACGGCCTTAAAGTCCCCCGGCGAACTGATCGGAAACCCAGCCTCTATTACATCCACGCCCATAGCATCCAGCTTAGCCGCTATCGCTAATTTATCTTCTAACGTCAGTTGGCAACCCGGCCCTTGCTCCCCGTCCCGCAAGGTCGTATCAAAAATCTTTACCTGTTTCATGAGTATATTATTATGAGTCAAAACTAATACTACCAGCCGATTTACTATATTTGAAAATAAAACAATTGTTATTGAATAATGCCAAAATCTACCATTACGAATTTTTCCTGTGCAAAGTCTTTTCCGGATGGAACGATTGAATTACGGGAGTATGGTCAATTCAATACCGTCATGCATTATCATGAGCAAGTCCAGATTCTGAGTCCGGCAAATGGGACCTTATTTATCTATACCGAAGGAAACAGTGTCTGTGTGCCAAATGGTTTTTATGTGCAGATCCCAGCCATGACACCACACAAACTCCTATCCCGGTCGCCCCGTCTATTATTGAAAACAATATTTCTGGATATGGAACCAATCCAGGATAAGCTCAGTGTGTACCCGCCGCAGGAACTATTGGATCATTTTTTACGATTTGGCGAAAAACACTGGAATTTGGATACCGCCGAAAGCATGACACAGACAAGTATCCAGGCTTTTAAATCCATGGTACCACTGTTACTGACAAAATCTTTTCAGGCAGAAGTTGTCGCTGCACAGAGCGACGTCATGATTGCTGTCAGCACCTATATATTGGACAATCTCCACAACAAAATATCCATAGCCGAGATTGCAGAAGCCTTCAATATGTCACAACGATCGCTATTCAGGCAGTTTAAAGATGAACTGCAGCTTACCATATTCCAGTTTATCAAACAACATAGGCTCTTGCGCGCCCTTCAGCTATTGGAAAACAAAGATTTACAGATATCGCAGATTGTATATCAGATCGGTTACGACAGTACATCCAATTTTTCAAATTTGTTTAAGGAGCACTTTGGGCTTTCGCCACAGCAATATCGCGCTAATTTATCACATTAGGTTAAACTGAAGAGTTAATGCGCTTTTATGATGTTCCACAAAAATTAAATTGATCAATGAAAGTTCCGTCCCTTATGAAAGACGTTGTATACATCCTCTTGTTCGGCTGTCAGTTCTCCGAGCAGCCCCGACATATCAAAACAATGCTGAACAATCACATGAATTACCTCTCCTTCTACCTGCAACCTCCCGGCAACCATGAGCAATTTGGCTCTTAGAATTTCTTTACGATACTTTTCAAACACTTTACTCCAGACAACTAGATTAGCAAAGCCTGTCTCATCTTCAATCGTAACAAATAAAACACCTTTGGACGTTCCCGGCCGCTGTCTGACAGTAATCAGTCCACAGACCCGCACGGGCATATTGTTTTTGATTTGATTTAATTTCCCTGTCGGAACCACATGCAAGGTATTCAGCCTACTGCGCAAAAAACTGACAGGATGTGCTTTAATAGATAATGAGGTCCGCGCATAGTCAGCCACAACATGCTGGCTCTGGCTCAATAGTGGCAGTTCGATATGGCTATCATCTGGGCACTGTACCGGTTGTCGTTCAAACAGTCCGATAGGGCAATCTCCCAAAGCGCTGATTTCCCAGAGCGCTCTTCGTCGGTCGATGCCAAGTGAACGAAAGGCATCAGCATCTGCCAAAAGCTCAAGCGCTGCCAAAGACAAGCCTGTTTCGAGCATGCTGAAGATGGATGTGTAGCCCAATCCGCGTCTTAGCGTAAGCAAAACAGCATCTTCTTCCGAAAATCCTTTGATCTGCCGTAATCCGAGACGTAGATGATGAGGCCTGCCCTGCTCGCCTTCGAGCGTATTATCCCAAAAAGAATGATTAATATCTATCGGAAGCACCTTTACCCCATGTTTTTGAGCGTCAATGACAATCTGTGCCGGCTGATAAAATCCCATAGGCTGGCTATTGAGCAAAGATGCTGCAAAAATATCGGGATAATGGCATTTGATCCAAGAAGAAACATACACCAGCAAAGCAAAAGAGGCTGCATGGCTTTCTGGAAATCCGTAGCTACCGAATCCTTCCAATTGCTGGAAAACCCGCAGAGCAAATTCTTCGCTGTAATTTTTTTTGACCATGCCGTCCACCATTTTTTTTCGGAAAACCGACACCTGTCCTTTGGATTTAAATGTGGCCATACTGCGGCGCAGTTCATCTGCCTCAGCTGGCGTAAACCCTGCAGCCACAATGGCTATTTCCATTGCCTGTTCCTGAAAAAGGGGAACTCCCAAGGTTTTCCGGAGAATTTCCCTGATTTCAGGATTAGGATAGTCAGTATCTTCCTCACCACTGCGTCTCCGAAGATAGGGATGCACCATATCCCCCTGAATGGGGCCCGGACGAACGATAGCCACTTCAATGACCAGATCGTAAAACTCTCGAGGCCGCAATCGGGGCAACATCGACATTTGAGCACGGCTTTCAATCTGGAAAACACCCAAAGTATCCGCATGACAGATCATGTCATACACTTTCGAATCCTCTGTTGCACCGATTTCGGCCAGGGACAGGTCCAGACCATAATGTTTTTTAGCAAGATCAAAAGCTTTACGCACGCAGGTCAGCATACCCAGTCCCAATACGTCTACCTTTAGAAATCCAAGAGCCTCCAGATCATCTTTGTTCCACTCCAGATTAGTCCGGTTATCCATCCTGGCATTTATCAATGGACAAAGTTCATGTAAATTACCTTGTGTAATGACAAAACCTCCTGTGTGCTGTCCCAATTGCCGCGGGAAACCAATGTATTGATGAGTTAATTCCAGCACTTTTCGAAGATGGATATCCTCTGGATCAAACCCCTGCTCAGCCAAACGGTCCAGATCAATATAATCGTCCCAATGGCTACTCACCACAGCGGCCAATCGGCTTACAGCATCCACAGAGAGGCCCATAGCTTTTCCGACATCCCTGATGGCGCCTTTGGAACGGACCTGCGTGACTGTCGCCACAATAGCGGCACGGTTACGGCCATATTTTTCGTAAATATACTGAATCACCTCCTCACGGCGTTCATGTTCAAAATCAACATCTATATCAGGCGGCTCGTCCCGTGCATCGGACATAAAACGTGCAAAAAGTAGCCTAAACTGCCCTGGATCTACAGAGGTAATCCCCAGACAATAACAAATAGTAGAATTGGCAGCAGAGCCTCTTCCCTGACATAAAATTCCTCTTTCTTTCGCAAAGCGTACATAATCATAGACCGTCAGAAAATAAGAGGCATAATTTTTCTGTTCAATAAAATCCAGTTCCATCTGTATGGTTTCCCTGACGGCATCTGGAATTTGACCATGAAATTTTTCTTTGGCACCTTCCCATGTCAAATGAGCCAATTCTTCCTGCACAGTACGCCCTGGAGACGACAGTTCGTCTGGATACACATATTTTAAATCATCCAATGAAAACTGGCAGGCCTGCGCTATTTCTTCCGTGCGCGCAATAGCCTCAGGATAAGCTCCAAACAGACGCTCCATTTCTGCCATGGGCTTCAAATATCGCTCTGCATTCGGATAAAGCTTAAATCCCGCGTTATGAATCGTGCACTTTTCCCGGATACAGGTCAAAATATCCTGTAGTTCACGCCGCTCAGGTATATGGTAGTAAACATCCCCCAAAGCGGCAGTAGGAATCGACAACCGTTCGCCAAGCTGCTGGATCCTGAACAGTAATTTGGCATCATCCCCTAGGTATAACCTTTTCATGCCCAGATAAAGTGTGTCCGTCAAATGCTTTTTATATTCTTTTACCCTATCAATAAAGAATTGATCCAGTTCGAATGAAGCTGTCAGGCGATCTGGTGGACATACGATAAACTGCATACCTTCACTGTATGGATAGACATCGGCACGGTACAGCTCACATTTACCTTTTTCAGCTCTAAGATTACCTATTGTCAATAAAGAAGACAGCCTACCATAAGCATCTTTATCCTTTGGATAAGCCAACAAACTTGGACCATCCAGCAAATCCAGCCTACAAGCAGGAATTAGCCGGAGCCCCCACTTTTTTGCAGCAATATGTGCGCGGACCATGCCAGCAAAACTATTCCGGTCGGTCAGAGCGACAGCACTATAGCCCAACTGTGCGGCACGCTCAATCAGTTCCTCGGGATGGGAAGCCCCCTGTAAAAAAGTAAAATTACTGGTGATCTGTAGTTCACAATAAGCCATCCTTAAGCAAAAAAACCATGTAAAAACCATTGCTTGGGCAAACTCTCGTCGTAATGCCCCGAGCGATAAAGCCAAAAACGTTGGCCCTCTTCATCTTCAACAGCATAATAATCACGGTGTTCACCTTTGTCTATCCACCACTCCCGTTCAATCCGCTCGGGCCCGTCTGCTTTCTTAATGGTATGGACGCGCCCTTTATAGCGGAACAGCATGGGAGGATAATCTGGAATTGGTGCTGTCACAACGATAGGCTCCGGCGTATGCAGCAATCGGGTTGGCCGGGGACGTCCCTGTTGCCAGTCAACAGTAGACCGTTCTTGAAGTGAACAGGCGGCCTGCATGGATCTTTCTGGCCAGTAACGCGCAGCAGGAAGATATCGGGAAATATCACAGCTGGGATCTCTACTCTTCAGCCGGTCCAGAAGTTCTGTCAGTGCCGGATGATCCAGTCCGATACGATCGCTCCAAAGATTCTCCTGGACTGAGGGCGCCTCTTCCACTTTGGGTACTTCCAGCACAAACAGCTCAATACCTAATCCAGGCTCAATCTGGGAAATCTTAAGAGCAAATAACTGAAACAGATGTTGCACCTGTGCGGTTGCCCTATTGGTTCCAATAGCGACCTGTTCTATTTTGCCATCCATGCGATGACAAAGCAGCACAGCTTCCCGCAGGCCTTTACCTTCACTCAACAAACGGGTGCAGATTCTCACCAGTAGTTCCTGGACGGCTAGCTCAATCCCTTTAGCCGTTTGGATGGGCTCTAAACAAGGTAAACGTTCTTCATAGGGAACAATCGGCTTAATGGGCATAATAAACTCATCCGTATTCCCCATTGCCTGATCCAATCGGAGCAGCAAATGATGACCAAAACGCCGGCGCAAAGCAACACGCGGCATGTTGGAGAAACTTCCTATCGTTTTTAATCCAAGGGCCTGAAGACGTTGCAAAACGGTGGGTTCTAGCCGCAATGCCTGTGCGGGCATAGTTTTCAACACTTCAGAAAGTGTTTTGGGCACAACAATAGGATCACCTTGTCCATAACGAGCTACGGCCCATGCTCCACCTATACTATCTGCAATACTCATGCGTACATCATAGCCATGCTGCTTTAATCTCGAGATAATATGCTCCAAATAAGCCTTTTCTCCACCCCAGAGATGCGCACAACCACTGATATCCATTACAATACCATCAGGGAGGTCCAGAGCTGCAACCGGCGTATACCGGATACACCAATGTGCTATGGCATGAAGCAGCTTTTGTTCCAGTCCGACACGTTCATGGATGACTTTTAAATCAGGTAAAATAGCTTTTGCATCGGCGATGCCCATGCCCGGAAAGACTCCCTCCTGTTCGGCTAACGGACTGCTTGCACTCACGACAATTTTTCCATGTGTAGAAATAGCTAAAACAAAAGGTATTTCAGCCAGCCGAGGTCGGCACACTGTCATCCAATCTGTTTTAAGATGACGAAACCACAGTGATGCAAATCGCTTTTTCATGCCAAACTGAAATTTTGGTAACGTCCACCCCAGTCTGCAATAACTTTTTTCTCTTTCGTAATGGCTTCAAAACCATTTGCTGTCCAGCAAAACTGCCAGCAGCCCGGCTGACCATTCCGCACTTTCAACAGTTCAACGTTCCAGCCCGGATAGCCTATTCCCGGCAATCCGTCAACTGTGATGCTGGGCAGTGAAGAAATCTTCCATCGGGCGGCACAGGTGGTTGCACCCAATTGCCGAGGATTATGCTGCAGAATAAACCCAGTTACACGGCTTTTTTCAACCGCCAGCTGTAGACGCCTGGACTGTACAAAATTCAAATGGTGAACTTCTGCCAGTACAGCCGTGATGCCTTCACATTTTAATGCCTCTTCCATTGCCCATAAAACATCGTTCTCCCGCTGCATGCACACAAATATCACATCTTCCGGAACCACGCCAAAGGTTTTCAGAGAAGCTGGAAATAAAGTGTGAAAAGTACTTATCCAGATACAGACACCATGATTCTGCATCAGCTTGCCTAGCAAAGTACTGATGAAACCACAGGAAACCGCGGCACCTATCCGATCAAAACTGACAAATTCATGAATTGCTCCACGCGGAAAAACACCATTAGGAAAGGCTTCCTCTAATGGCCCCAATCCCATCTGAAGCAAGTCGGCTGATCGCTGCGGGATTCCCTGCCACAACAGCAAATCTTTTTTCAACTTGCTGATTAAAGCTTGTTTCTCATTTGATTTCATGCCTCCTCCATCTTAAAATCTAAGCAAATTTAATACTAAAATATTTAGTATAAAACTAAATTGCTATAATTTTTAGTTTTTCATCAAACTAAAGACGCGAGCAGCTGTTTGTTATGTCCAGACCAGTATCTGATCCGCACAATTAAATATCATTCAAAAACTGCTGAATGACATCTTTTTTTCGTGTAGCCACAGGAATCATTTTGCCATCCGCCATTTCCAGTTGTCCATCCTTATAATATTTTTTGATTTGGTTTGCATTGATCAGATAAGACTGATGACATCGTATAAACTCGGTTTCAGGAAGCATGGTTTCAAAGTGTTTAAGCACTTTGGAAACCATCATTGGTTTATTATCCTTTATATAAAATGTGGTATACCCCTTGTCGCCCTGGCAGTACAGAATATCATCAATATGAACTATTTGTGTAAATTCAAAAGTCCGCAATGCTATTTTACGTGGTTTGTCGGGGGTCTTCAGATAATTTTCGGCCATAGCTAGCTGCCAACTATTGAATCGAAACTCGCTATTTTTTTTATAGCATTTTTCGATGGCCTCGACAAATTGATCCGGAACCAATGGCTTGAGGAGATAGGCAATGGCACCAATATTTAATGCTTCAATCGCATACTGGTTGAATGCCGTTATAAAAATGGTACTGATATCCAATTTTAACTCGGAAAGAAAAGACAAACTCGAACCGTCTTTAAGCTGGATATCAGCTAAAATCAAATCGGGATCTGCTGCTGGCAACTCGCGCTCTGCCTGCGCAATGCTCGGGCTATAACCAACCAGCCTCACATAAGGAATACTGTCCAGCAGGGACTTAACATATAAGTATATATTATACTCATCTTCAAGAACATAAACTTTCATCATCGTAGTCTCAATTAAAATAAAACAAGCGGAATATAAATGTCCACTTTATAACCGCTTTTATCTTCGTTATAATTTGGTGTTATTTCAATTCTGGCCCTGGCTTCTGCTTCTGCAAACAATAGTTCAAGACGTTCTCTGGTAATCGTTTGTGATAAAGATGTCTTGTGTTTCACTTGCTCCGTATGCATCTGCACGCCCCATCCATTGTCGCTGACTGTAATATGCAATTGTTCATCATCTTCCCTGAACGAAATTCGCAGCTGCCCCTTGTGGGATAAATTTTTAAAAGCATGCTCAATGGCATTTTCCACAAATGGCTGTATCAGCATAGGAGGAATCATTACATTATCCAGATCCAGATCTCCAGTCTTGATTTCAAAATCAAACACATCCTGATACCGCATCTGCTGCAGAAGGATGTAATTATGTAAGGATTTAATCTCTTGTTCCAGAGAAATATAGTCTTCCCTGTTCAGTTCCAAAATGTCACGGATTTGTCGCGATAATAAAAGTAAATATTGATTCGCTTTCGCCTTCTGCTCACTACTGATCAACCCCTGAAGATTTGCTATCGCGTTATAGATAAAATGCGGATTAAGCTGATTCTGTCTAGTCTTTTGCTCCAAGATCAGCTGTTTATTTTCCGCCATAATGCGCTGATTGATATTTTGAAGTAATTTCTGCTTATTTCTAAAATAAATAAAAAACGCCAAGCTAAAAACTAGAGCGAGCAGAATGACAAATATCCAGCGCTGCTGTACCATGATTTTGTGGCTGAATGCATTGGTCGTTTTTAACAGTTTTATTGCCTGGTCTTTTTTCTCGGTTTCATACTTGGTATTGATATCATTCATTTTTTCCCATTCCATACGGGTAGCATTATTCTTATACCCACGAAAGGCTGAATCCAAAGAAAAATAGGCCCGTTCATAATCTCCTTTTAGAGCATAAGCCGCCTGCAGATTCTGGTAATAAAACAAGGTATTATGCTTGATCTTATTTTCCTTGATAAACCTGAGACCAGCATTAAAATACTTTATCGCCGAATCAATCTGCTGATTGTTCATAAAATTTTTGGCCAGATTTGCAAAAGCATAAGCATTCAGCGCGCGGGATGAGCGCAAATAATCAAAATATGCTCTGGATGCTTCCACTGCTCTTTTGTTGTCATTAATACTATAATAATACTGTGACTGCAGATCATACATGCGCATTATAGTAGCAGTATCTCCAGTTAGTCTGGCGTAATGTCTACAGCTATCCAGAGATCCTTTTAGCTTCGCAAAGTCACGCAAAGCCATATATTGCATAAATTTGACTTCCTGATAAACCTGCGAAACACGCGGATCGGCTCTCTCTGGATGATAAAAATACCAGGATTCAATATCGCGCAGTGCCTGCCGATAGTCTCCCCGCCGGTAATTGGCATTGGAAAGTAGATTATAAAACAGGAAAGTAAAAGTGCTCTTGTTCTTCGCGGCAAATTCCTTGGCATCAATGAGCTTTTTCATCAGCGTCACATTGGTCATTTCATCAAAACTAAAATCAGCCCTGATCATAAAATAATCTTTCAGAACAGCCTGATCCGGATTCAATGGTCTTCCTTCAAGCGCATGCAGCACAATGGGTATAGAATCAAGCCGATCCTCCAACATGTATGCATAGGCCAAGTATATCGGATTATATGGGGAACGCACAAAATACGCCTTCTGCAGTAATTCATTTCTTTTTTTTCGGACAATAGACTTATCTTCCAATTCCTGTTTGGTCAGATGGTCTAATAAAAAATCTCGGTAGCGCATATCCAGTGAATCTACAAGCTTTTCTTCCTCTTTTGCTGTATCTGGCTTTCTGTTTTGATGACAAGAAAACAGCTGCAAAAGCAGTACAATAAGGATAAGATGTACTAATGCTCCGGTCTGACGTATTTTCATTCGAAAATTGTTCTTTCTTGCGTAACTCAAGCAGGCACCGGCCTGCGGCACCATGATTTTAACCGAATATCGGAATATTCTGAAAAATACGACATGGCTGGCTGCAAAATAATTCTCTTTTCTGATATTTAAATAGCGTGACAGATCAACCTGCTTAGCAAATCCCTTCACATGATTTAAAAAATCGAAAGATAGTTGTAACAATTCGCTCTTCGTGCATACCTATTGTCCACACTTTAGCTATTCAGACATGATAACAAGCAGCTCTGCATTACATTTAAACTATATTGTATGGAACGTTGAAAGCGATATCCTGACCCTGCCGATCATCGATCACTCCATACGCTGGTATGGACTGTTTTGGTTGTTGGGAATAATATTAAGCTATCAGGTACTTCTGGTTATCTTCAAAAAAGAATACCGGCCAGCCGAACTCCTTGATCAATTAAGTATTTATATCCTAGTGGGAACTGTCATCGGTGCACGTTTAGGTCATATATTTTTTTATGATCCTGCCTACTATCTGAGCCACCCTTTTAAGATATTGGCTATTTGGGAAGGAGGTTTGGCAAGCCATGGTGGCGGTATCGGTATTCTTATCGGCATTTTCTTATTTGCAAGAAAACACAAGCTTTCTTTCCTCTGGGTAGCTGAATAGCACTGGTGGTGCCTATCGCCGGCGCCTGTATCCGTCTTGGAAATTTAATGAACTCGGAAATGATTGGCACGCCGACACATTTCCCCTGGGCTTTCATATTTACACATATTGATCAAATCCCAAGGCATCCTGCACAATTATACGAAGCACTCTATTGCATGCTACTGTTCGTACTACTATACAGCTTATGGAAAAGACCTTTCTTTAGAAATCAAACCGGCAACAGCTTTGCGCTGCTGCTGATTTTACTATTTTCTTTCCGTTTTTTTGATGAGTATTTAAAAATTAATCAGGAACGTTTTGAAGACGCTCTATCGATCAATATGGGCCAGATACTGAGTCTGCCGTTTATCCTGGCCGGATTCATTTTACTGATTGTCAACAGTCGTAACAAAGCTTAGGCCGCTATTTCAGCAGTCCGGATTGAAATGCCACCTTGACCAGTTCAGCAGTATTTTTGACATTTGTCTTTTCGATCAAACTTTGTCGATGTCCTTCAACCGTTCGCTTGCTCAAAAAGATTTTGTCGGCAATCTCCACATTCGTATAACCATCTGCTATGAGCCTAAGGACTTCCATCTCGCGTTCACTAATTTCCAATTCGGGTATTGCCGGATTGGAAAGCACCTGGCCGCTTTTACCTGAGGCAACATGGTCCAACAAAGCTATACTGATCTCCGCACTTATATACTGTCCTCCTTGCGCCACATGTTTCAAGCCAAAAAGTAATTCATTATAATCCACATTTTTCAATAAATATCCTGAAAGACCGTAGCCAAACCCTTCAACAACGTAGTGAATCTGATTCAGCATAGAGAGGATAACAACCTTAATCGAAGCATACTCCCGCTTAACAGCCCGCAACAGCTCCATGCCATCCATATTGTCCATGCTGATATCCGTCAAGATAATATCAGGCAACAATCCATCCCCTATCAACTGCAACGCTTCATCCCCATCCGAAGCTTCACCTACAACTAAAAATTCTTCCTGAGACTCCAATAATAGTTTAATACCATTCCGTACAACCATATGATCTTCAACCAATAGTATTTTAAACTGATTCATCTTTCGTGCATTTAATATCAATAACTTTTCTTAGTCCCATAATGGCTACTTCTGAGTTTGATGCCCTGCTTATCATTGGAAGATAAAACAGCCCGACAAACTAACATAAACCGCATAAATATACAAAATTCCCCACACCTGAGCACTTAAAAACCCCTTTCAGCGACCAGCAGGACTAAAAGGGGTTTTCATTTAAACGCTATGCCAGCAAAGCTTGTGCGACATCAGCGCAGAGATTTAAGTTCAATTAAGGGTGTGATATGCTCCAAGATTGAAAAAGCAACTTCCGCCATCTTATTTCCTTTGTTGTCCAATAGAGGATTTACCTCCACGATCTCGAAACAGACTACCTTTTCTGAACGAATGATCTCTTCAAGAATGAGAACAATCTCTTTGGGCAGGAAACCTTTAGGGACCGGCGTTCCAGTTCCATCTGAAATGAGCTCGCTGTCCATACTGTCCACGTCAAAGGAAATATACAGCATATCGCAATCTCTTAAGCGTTCCATCGCCTCTGCAACGCAGGGCTTAATACCACGTTGCCGCGTTTCCTCAACACGATAATTTTTTATTTCCAGCCGGTTGATGACGATATCCTCTGGTTCCTCCGTGTCGCGAACACCAAAATAGATCAGATGATCCGCCTTAATTTTGCCCACAGGCCCAGCAATGCGTTTGAGTTTATTCCACAACTCCTGAGTCGACTGATCTATTTCATTGATTGAACAGGACAGGTTGTCTTCATTCAGCATGGCTGCCAGCGGCATCCCGTGCATATTGCCGGAAGGTGTGGTGTAAGGAGAATGGATATCCGCATGCGCGTCCACCCAAATGACACCGAGGGTCCTATCCGGATATGCAGATTTGATACCACTGATAGTGCCCATGGCCGAGGAATGGTCTCCTGAAAATACCAACGGAAAGTTGCCGGCCGACAGGCTATCTTCGACGGTAGAGGCCACCTGCTTACATTGTTCATAGATCTGCTGGATATGTTTACCAAAAGGGTGGTTATCATTCTGATAAATGGAGTTGTTGCGCGTGGGTACGTCAACAAAGGGATAGTTTATAAAATATTGGCTGCCCTTGTTGATTGCTGCAATTTCGATTGCATCAATCCCCAAATCCGAACCACGCGTGCCTGCACCAATATCAGATCTATTCTTGATCAGTTCAATCATTTTCTTCATACATCAATTCAGATTACTCAACGATTGCTCAATGATGCCCAGACATGTATTGACCTGGCTTTCTGTAATGACCAATGGCGGTGCCAAACGAATTTTATTGCCGTGCGTCGGTTTTGCCAAAAGACCATTTTCCATAAATTTCAAGCAAATGTTCCACGCCAGATCGCTCTCTTCACTCGCATTGATCACAATTGCGGTCAGTAACCCCCTACCTCTAACCTCCTGTATAAGATCAGATTTGGCAGCAATTTTTCGCAGGCCTTCTAAAAATAAGTTTCCCATCCGTTGCGCATTCTGAATGAGGTCCTCATCCAATACAACTTGAAGTGCCTCCATGGCCACTGCACAAGCCAACGGATTGCCACCATAGGTAGAACCGTGCTCACCCGGCCGGATGCATAACATAATCTCGTCACTGGACAAGACCGCAGACACCGGCAACACACCGCCGGATAAGGCCTTGCCCAATAGCAGTACATCAGGCTTACTGTCGCTGTTTGGGTTGTTTATATCATAGGAAGCCAGCATACTGCCAGTCCGGGCAATACCTGTCTGGATCTCATCTGCAATAAATAATACATGATGTGTATCACATAGCTGGCGTACACGCTTCAAATAATCCGCATCGGGGACCACAATGCCTGCTTCCCCCTGAATTGGCTCAACGATAAAGCCCGCAATTGTAGGATCCTGTTTGAACAGCTGTTCAAGAGCTTCAATATCATTATAAGGCACAAGTAGAATACCTTCCACAAAAGGACCGAAATCATCCGTGGCGGTACGGTCATTTGAAGCAGATATCACAGAAATTGTACGACCATGAAAATTATCTTTGGCAAACACAATTTTCGCCTGATTGGCAGCGACACCTTTTACCTTATATGCCCATTTACGGCAAAGTTTCATCGCCGTCTCCACGGCTTCCACTCCGGAATTCATCACCAAGGCCTTGTCAAACCCGAAGAGTTTGCACATCATTTCTTCAAAGTCGCCTAATCTATTGTTATAGAAAGCACGCGAAGTCAGCGTCAGCTGCTGCGCCTGCCTAGTCAATGCAGCCAGAATACGGGGATGACAATGCCCCTGGTTGACTGCCGAATAAGCCGACAGGAAATCAAAATAAGATCGACCGTCCACGTCCCATACCATGGCACCCTCTCCCCGCTCCAGTACCACCGGTAAAGGATGGTAATTATGTGCTCCATATCTTTCTTCCTTGGCAATAAACGCCATTCCTTTTCCCTGTATATTTACTTTACTCATAATTTTTGATTTTTTTCAATACGAACAAATATACAATTTTTACTTTTTCAACAACAAAATAAGGCAAATTAACACTAAATTAGCATCGAAATATTTAAATTAACTTTAAACCTGTTTACTATGAACGGCATTGACGAATTTGATCTACAGATTTTAAAATACCTTGACACAGATGGCCGCATGGCTTATTCAGCAATAGCCGCTGCGCTTGGGGTCTCCAATACCATGATACACCAACGGATCAGCCGACTCATGGAACAAGGTATATTAACCGGAATTAAGCCCGTATTGGACGAGAAAAAATTAGGTTATGACTGGGGTGCGTTTACTGGACTTAGTCTGGAAAAAGATCACGATTCCGGCCGCATTATTGAAGAGCTAAAGAAAATTCCAGAAGTGACTGAATGTTATTATATCACCGGCAACT
Organism: Sphingobacterium thalpophilum; assembly: GCF_901482695.1. Lineage (NCBI taxonomy): Bacteria > Pseudomonadati > Bacteroidota > Sphingobacteriia > Sphingobacteriales > Sphingobacteriaceae > Sphingobacterium > Sphingobacterium thalpophilum. The sequence goes on along the minus strand of NZ_LR590484.1, from coordinate 4,724,334 downwards.
ATACACTTTACATAAAAATAATCGCCAAAAATCACGAGCATATGCGTAAGCTGCTATATGAAAAAATAGATAACATCCCCGGAATCGCAAAAACCGATTCACTCATCGAATTAGGCTGCGCTTTTAAACGCAATATTATCTTCTGATCTTAAGCTCTAAGGTCTTGAATGGGACATTGAAGGCCTCAGAGCTACTTTCCGATTTTCGCTAGCTCATCCTCCGTCCAATACAATAATTCACGCAATACATAAACGCTGTCATAGCTGCCGAGCCCATCAATGTAGTCCCACAGGTCCCCCTCAACTTTAACCGGCCGGCCATGATGCAATATATCATACCCTTTGTCCAGCCAATTTTGTATCTGTTCTCTATCCATCTTGATATAATTATCTATTTAAAATGATCCTATCAAACTTAAATAAATTGCTTTTCAAATGCAATAGCATTTTGTTTTATGAACAAAGCATGTCTTTTCGTTGTTCTATTAAAATCCACACATATAAACGATTGATGAGCAGGCAGCTAATTTTAAAATAAAATAAGCTATATTAGCAATAAATCAAACATCAAATATTATGGCAGATTTTTTCTACGTAGGCTTAGAAGGAGAAGATGACTTGCTGGAGCTGGTTGCCGTATCCACCATTCAGTCCTTATTATACTTTCAGGACGCTGATCAGGAGGATTTCACTACCATTAAAACTTCTATTGGGCAGAACTTTATCGTCGAAGAGGATCTGATCACTGTCGCTGACACACTGCGGCTGGATCAAACCATTGTACGGTTCACTCCCGGAAAACCAAACTATCAAGATTAGTGTTCTCTTGATAGAACAACACATCAATATATGCGAGCAGTTATCATCGGCGGTTCGGGCGCAACCGGAAAAGCACTTGTCCAATATTTATTAAATTCTGTCGATTTTACGGAAATTGTCTTACTGTTGCGACGTGAGGTCTTTCCTGCGCACCCCAAATTGAAGCAGATTATCGTAGATTTTGGCAAACTTCAGGATGTCGAACGCCTTATTTATGGTGACTTGGCGATTTCCTGCCTAGGGACGACGCGAAAGGATGCCGGAAGTAAGGATGCTCAATGGAAAATAGATCACGATCTCAATCTACATTTTGCCGCCTTAGCCAAAAAGAACGGGATCCCTGTTTTTGTTTTGCTGTCCGCCGTCAATGCAGATGCTGGTTCAAGAATCTTCTATAACCGCATGAAAGGCAGTCTCGAACAACATATCAAAGCTTTAGATTTCAGCAGGCTGATTATAGTGCAGCCCGGCGGCCTAATCCGTCCAGACACCGACCGTGCCGGAGAAAAACTAGCGATAGGTGCTCTGCGGATTTTCAATCGTATAGGCCTTCTCAGGAGCTATGAAGCACTGACAGTGGACCGCGTGGCTTTGGCAATGCTCAGATCAGTGAGTCGCTGCCGTGAGAAAATCAATGTCATCTCTGTCAGCGATATTAAAGACCTCTCCGAATAGTATGACTGTATCTTAAAGCAATTCATAACATTAGCTTAACATCAAGGTAATCCAGACGGGGTAACTTGCGGATTGAAAGAAACTACTATTTACATGAAAAAACACTTTTTATTTCTTTTTTTCCTTGCGGTTATTCAGGTATTCCCAGCCTTCTGTCAAGAGGCGAAATATATCTTTTATCTGATTGGAGATGGAATGGGCTTCAATCAGGTTAATCTTACTGAGATCAATCAGGCAGCGATTCAAAACAAAAACAGTACGGTGCCGTTGGTCTTTACGCAGTTCCCGCACACGGGTTTTGCCTCTACGCACTCACTGTCCAACGGCGTCACCGATTCCGGCGCTGGCGGCACCGCCCTGGCCGTTGGTAAAAAGACCAAAAATGGCGTTATCGGCATGGACAGTAGCGGAACAACTTCCTACAAGAGTATCGCCTATGCAGCCAAAGAACGGGGACTAAAAGTCGGGATTGTGACCAGTGTGAGCATAGACCATGCAACGCCGGCTTCCTTTTATGCCCATCAGCCCGACAGGGATATGTACTATGAAATCGGACAAGAAATTATCCGTTCCAATTTTGATTTCTTTGCAGGCTCCAACTTTTTAAAACCCGAAATGACGTTTGACGGCAAGCAGGCTCCTTCTCTTTTTCCACAACTTAAAAACGCTGGTTACCAAATTCTAAAGGGAAAAGATGCTTATCTAAAGCACAAAGAGAAGTCCGATAAAATTATCCTGATGAACACTGACGGTAGCCCAAAAGAAGCACTAAAATATGCTATTGATCAACAGCCCGGCGACCTCAGACTGGCCGATATCACCGCTGCGGCCATTCAGTCGCTCCAACATCACAATGATAAAGGCTTTTTCCTGATGGTGGAGGGCGGTAAGATTGACTGGGCCTGCCACGCGAATGATGCAGCCACTACAGTGCAGGAGGTACTTGATTTTAACGCGGCGGCAGCTCTGGCTTACGAATTTTACCAGAAACATCCAACGGAAACCCTTATCGTCGTGACAGCGGACCACGAAACTGGCGGCCTTGGAATAGGTAATGGAAGTTCTACTTTAAAAACAAAGTTGCTTTCGGAACAAAGCGTATCGCATAGTGCACTTTCAGCACAGATAGGCGATCTCCGCAACAGCAAAGTTAACGTAACTTGGGAGCAGCTCAAACAGTTGCTAGCTACTCACACAGGTCTATATACTGGCATCAAGGTCAATGAAAACGATGATAAACTATTGCGAGAGGCTTATCAGAAGAGCTTTGTTAACCATCAGAATGAAACAGCAAAGAGCCTGTATGCCAATGACGATAAGATTGCAGCTTTAAGTATTGCTATACTGAACAGAATGGCTTCTATCGCTTGGGCTTCCAATAACCACTCGGCGGCATACGCCCCGGTGTACGCGATCGGTGTCGGAGCTGAGCTATTCAACCACAAAATGGACAATACCGATATTCCTAAGAAAATCGCCAAAGCTGCGCAGCTCAGTTTAGATTAAAAAAAAGACCCCCAAGAGATGAATCTTGGGGGTCTTTTTGAGCCTCTTATCGGGATCGAACCAATGACCTACTGATTACAAGTCAGTTGCTCTACCAGCTGAGCTAAAGAGGCTTTTTAAAGAAGTTTAATGAGTATTACTCGATGAGCCTCTTATCGGGATCGAACCAATGACCTACTGATTACAAGTCAGTTGCTCTACCAGCTGAGCTAAAGAGGCGTTACTTCTTTTCAACCTTCAAAACGTTACCGCTTTTAAGATGCTGCAAATATCGAAAGCTTAGACCAAAAATCCAAATCCCATCTCGCAATTTTTGCACTCAGGTTTTCAAATCGTTAAAAATCAGCATTATTATTTTTATAACCTGAAAATTTGTCATGAAACAATAAATTTCAATGCCATTTTTTCCGTATTAACACCCAAAAACTGAATGGCATCCCAATTGTTATAACAAAACATATCAACAAACTTTAATTAAGATATTTTACGGATGAATTTTAATAACTATACCATTAAGGCCCAGGAGGCCATACAAAAAGCTTCGGAAATTGCTGCTGGTCATCAGCAGCAGGCGATCGAAACTGCTCATATCCTAAAAGCTTTGCTTTCCGTGGACGAAAATGTGGTTAGCCACCTTCTGAAGAAATTAAATGTGAATATTACTTATCTTGGAACGGAACTAGATAAGCAGATTGAGAGTTTCCCGAAAGTCAGCGGTAGCAATATTTATTTGAGTAGCGATGCCAATACTGCCTTGCAGAAAGCACAAGGATATCTTAAAGAATTCAACGACGAATTTGTATCTGTCGAACATCTGCTTTTGGGGATGCTGGCCACTTCGGACAAAACGTCAAGCTTACTGAAAGCACAGGGCGTCACCGAAAAGGATTTAAAGACTGCGATCAAGGAACTGCGGGGCAACAGCCGTGTGACGGACCAAAATGCTGAGGCAACCTATAATGCACTGGGAAAATATGCCCGTAACCTGAACGAGTATGCCGAGTCGGGCAAGCTCGACCCTGTCATTGGGCGTGATGAGGAAATCAGGCGCGTCATGCAGATCCTCTCCCGACGTACCAAAAACAACCCCATTCTTGTCGGTGAGCCCGGAGTGGGTAAGACGGCTATTGCCGAAGGTATTGCTTATCGGATCATCAAAGGTGATGCTCCCGAAAATCTCAAGACAAAAGTTGTGTTTTCACTGGATATGGGGGCCCTAATTGCTGGAGCCAAATATAAAGGTGAGTTCGAAGAACGTTTAAAAGCAGTCGTCAAGGAGGTGACTGACTCCAACGGCGAGATTATTCTGTTTATTGATGAGATCCATACCCTTGTCGGTGCAGGAGGCGGCGAAGGCGCGATGGACGCAGCTAATATTCTGAAACCCGCCTTGGCCAGAGGCGAACTGCGTGCCATCGGTGCCACCACATTAAATGAATACCAAAAATACTTTGAAAAGGACAAAGCGCTTGAACGCCGGTTTCAGAAGGTCATGGTCGAAGAACCTGACACCCAGGACGCGATCTCTATTCTTCGGGGACTGAAAGAACGCTATGAAACCCATCATAAGGTACGTATCCTGGATGAATCCATCATCGCTGCCGTTGAACTGTCGCAACGCTATATTTCGGACCGCTTTTTACCGGATAAAGCAATCGACCTGATCGATGAAGCTGCGTCAAAACTGCGTCTGGAAATGGACTCTGTGCCAGAGGCAGTGGACGAACTGGAGCGCCGCATCATGCAACTCGAGATTGAACGGGAGGCCCTAAAACGCGAAAACGACGACAAAAAAGTCCAGGAACTCTCGGAAAGCATTGCCAACCTGTCGGCCGAACGTGATACCTTGCGTGCTTCATGGCAGGAAGAAAAAAATCTCGTAGACCATGTCAACCAAGAGATTGAAAATATTGAAAATTATAAGCTCGAAGCGGAACAGGCGGAACGCTCCGGCGACTATGGAAAAGTAGCTGAGCTGCGTTACGGACGCATTAAAGAAGCGCAGGAGAAGGTGGAAAGGCTAAAAGCCGAACTTGCTGAAAAGCAGGAAAGCAAGCGTATGCTGAAGGAAGAGGTGACCTCCGAGGACATTGCCGATGTAGTGGCCAAATGGACTGGCATACCCGTAAGCAAAATGATCCAGTCGGAACGTGAAAAGCTTCTTAATCTGGAAGAAGAACTGCACAAACGTGTTGCAGGACAGAACGAAGCTATAGAAGCTATCTCTGACGCAATACGCCGTTCAAGAGCTGGCCTGAATGACGCTAAGCGCCCTATCGGTTCTTTTATATTTTTGGGAACAACAGGCGTCGGAAAAACAGAGCTCGCCAAAGCGCTTGCCGAATTTCTGTTCGATGACGAGCAGTCGATGGTGCGTATCGATATGTCCGAATACCAAGAAAGACATGCCGTGTCTCGCCTTATCGGTGCGCCTCCCGGATATGTTGGTTATGATGAAGGCGGTCAGTTGACTGAAGCTGTCCGAAGACGCCCCTATTCTGTGGTGCTATTGGATGAAATTGAAAAGGCCCACCCAGATGTATTTAACATCCTTTTGCAGGTACTTGATGATGGACATTTAACAGACAACAAAGGGCGTACTGTCAATTTCAAGAATACGATTATTATTATGACGTCCAATACCGGCTCGCATGTCATTCAGGAAAATTTCAGTCATTTGCGGGAAGACTATAAAGATGAAATCATTGCGAAAACTCGCAACGAAGTTTTCGAACTCCTCAAACAGTCGATCCGTCCAGAGTTCTTAAACCGTATCGATGAGGTCATTATGTTCACACCGCTGAGCAGGGACGAAATCGGCGATATCGTTCGTCTGCAGTTCGCCCATGTTCAAAAACAACTGGCTGAACAAAATATCTTTATCACAGCATCCGATGAAGCCATGGACTGGCTGGCCCAGCTAGGGTATGATCCAGTATATGGTGCAAGACCGCTGAAACGTGTGATTCAAAAACGTATCCTTAATGAGCTCTCCAAGGAGATCTTATCAGGGAAAGTAAGCCGAGATTCGGTCATCCGGCTGGATGTTTTCAATGGGAAATTTGTCTTCATTAACAAACAGGAAGCATAAAAAAAAAGCGTTGCTATCGCAACGCTTTTTTTTTATTTTATAAAGAGTCAGTCTATACCATTCACTGACTTCAACAGTTTCTTTACATCATCTTCCCCGTCCAGGTGCTGCAACAAGGTCTTTGTTTTGGCATCATATACATACAGCGAAGGATAATTCGTAGGATTAAACTTTTCAATAAACTGTGTGCCCGGATCAAATAAAAATTTCACATTCGGGGCGTTCCTTAGTGGCTTGGCATGCATATTTATAAAACCGTCCACATAAGGTTTATCGTTCATGGAGATAAAGTAAAAATGGACGTTTTTAAATCTGGGCAAATTCTGGGCGATACCCGCGCCCATTTTCTGGCAATGTCCGCAACCCGGATCGTAAAAATCAAGCACGATATAACCTGCCTTAGGCAACTTATCCGAACTGAACCGGCCAGCCTGATAGACCTCGCCAAAGGAAAAAGCCGGCAATACTTTAGGCGCCTGAGCAAACAGCGGTTGAAGAATAAAAAACAGACCAACAAAAAAAAGCAAACGGAACAACTTCATATTAAAGAATTTTAAAGCAACAATGAATAATGCATTAATTTTACTCAATTATACTTAAAAAGGCGCTTCCATCTGTCATTATATTAGTTTTTTTACAAAAAATGCGTAAGTTTGAACTAATTTTTAAATCGATCAAATCTATAAATATCCAATAATCGTGAAAAAACGAATTGCCATTTTTGCTTCAGGTTCAGGTTCCAATGCACAGAAAATAATGGAACATTTTAAATATTCAGATGAAGCTGAGGTCGCTCTAGTTCTCTCCAATAATCCAGATGCCTACGTTATTCAACGGGCAGATAATTTTGAAATACCTTCCCACATATTTGATCGTAACGAGTTCTATAACACCGACAATGTCGTAAATATTCTTAAGAATCTCAATATAGATCTTATTGTCCTGGCGGGATTTCTCTGGCTGGTACCTTACAACCTGCTAAAAGCTTATCCAAACCAAATCATCAATATCCATCCTGCTCTCCTTCCGAAGTATGGTGGTAAGGGTATGTATGGCGACCATGTACACAAAGCTGTACTGGCTAACAAAGAAGAAGAGCATGGTATCACTATCCACTTTGCTAACGAACATTTTGATGAAGGGGAGATTATATACCAGGCGCGGTTTAAAATTGATCCCAGTGACACCCTGGACATCATAAAATTTAAAGGACAGCAACTCGAACATCAGCATTTTCCGAAAGTGATCGAAAATCTTCTTAAAAAAATGTAAAATCGGCATTTTTATTTAGAATTATTTTAAACAAATAGTAACTTTGCCCTATGAACGAAGTTATTGAGTCTGTTGTAGAGCACGACCAAATGGACAGCAAGGCAAGCCCATTTCAATTTAGAAGTGCGGCATTGCATCCGTTTTCCGACTTTTCCTGCGTGTGTTTTAAAAAATGCTGTAAGAAATACAAAGAAGGAAAACGCTGCAAAAAATGTCCCGGAAGAAAAAAATAGTTACGGCTGGGGATTAATGTTCCAAATAATTCAGGTCTTTGTCAAAGCTCTCTTCCAGCTGTGTCAAAGAATAAATGGCAATACCGGAAAGCAACAATACCATGGCTATTGCTGCAGGTACGATACCAAAAGAATTGACCAAAAGTCCGTACAACATGGTCGAGGGGATCAATGCCCCCCTGACAAAATTGGGCGCTGTCGTCGCCACAGTCGCCCGTAGATTGGTACCAAATTGTTCTGCTGAAATCGTGACGAAGGTAGCCCAATATCCCACTCCCAGTCCCATCACAAAAGCCAGCATCAGAAATTTATTTGCCGAAATACCGTTACTGAAAAGATACCATAACGAACTGCCAATAATAATCAGCTGACAGATGAAAACAACTTTTTTGCGGGATTTTAATACCTGCGCAAAAACACCCGCGAGTACATCCCCGATCGAAATGCCAATATAGGCAAACATTACCCCCTTGCCAGCGCTCAGCGTCTCTGCCGCACCCAGTGCTTTTCCGATTTCAGGGGCCTGCGTAACCAGTACGCCTACCACAAACCAGATGGGAAGCCCAATACATAGGCAATTCATATAGCGCTTCAAACGGTTTCTGTCGGTAAAAAGCATTCGGAAATCGCCCCTGACAACCACCTTGTCGGCTTGCTCCTTAAACAAACCGGATTCAAATGAACCCACACGCAGCAAGAGCAGTAATAGCCCCATGCCGCCGCCGACGAAATATGCTGTACGCCAATTGTACACTTCGGAAACAAAGTAGGCCAAAATAGCCCCCAACACACCGACACTCGCAACAAGCATGGTACCGTAGCCCCGTTTGGATTTATGCATACTTTCTGAAACCAACGTAATTCCTGCGCCCAATTCTCCAGCCAGTCCTATTCCGGCAATAAATCGGATCATCCCATACATCAGCACATCATGTACAAAACCATTCGCGATATTGGCAAGCGAATACATCAGAATAGAACCAAACAGCACTCTCAGGCGACCAAACTTATCGCCGATTATCCCCCATATAATCCCGCCTAATAACAGTCCACCCATCTGCATATTGAGCACAAACTCACCTTTGACCCGCATCTCCTCAGCCGGCACTCCAATATCCGTAAACGACTGTATCCGCACAATCGAAAAAATAATAAGATCATAGATATCGACAAAATAGCCCAATGAAGCGATGGTAACCAATAACCACACTTTTTTGCTTGTCGTCTGTTCGTCTCTCTGTGTTGACATTTTAGGTTCTTTTGATCCCGTAAAAATACCATAGTGCAACAAGAAAACCAAGATTTCAGGGAATAATCGCCTACATTCTGTTACTTTTGTATCATGAGATACAGTCCCCTTGCACTTACATGGCTATTACGCGTCTATCCGCCCTTTCTTTTTCAGGGCATCTGGGTCAAAAAAATCAGTCCGGGATTTAAAGGCGCAGAAGTAAAAATTTATAAAACATTATTTAACATCAACACCAACAAAACTCTCTTTGGTGGAACCATATTTGCTGCTGCCGACCCGATATTTCCGATCTTGCTCGATCAATATCTCCAAATGACCGGATTTAAAAAGACCGTCGCCTGGCTCAAATCTTCAACGATTGAATTTAAAAAGCCCGGAAAAACCAGTTTGAGCTATAAGGTGGAACTTCCGGATCAGCTCTTGTCCGAATGCACCGAGGCGATTCGTAGCAGAGGGAAGATCGTCAAAAATTTCAGTCTGGAGATAAAGGATCGTTATGATGAATTATGCGCAGTCGTACGTTGTGAGACTTATATTCGTGACCTGAATTTTACATTCCCACCAAGAAATCGGGAGGCAGGACAATAAGAAATTGATATCTTTGTCCAATCACCAAATAAATAGAAACATGAAGAAAATCGCTTTCATGGCTATCGCGTCCCTGGCAATAGCGGCATGTGAAAACGCGGGTACCAACAAAGTCAAAGCCCTGCAAGATTCAACGATCAAAATCCACGATGAGATCATGCCTCAGATTGCTCACTTTGACCGTGACGCCATCAAAATAGATTCCATCCTGAACAATTTAAAGTCCATTAAAGCAGCGAACGCGGGGCTGGATACGGCTGACGCCCGAAAAGAGCTCAGTATACTGAAAGCTAATCTGGAGAGTGCAACTGATCATATGATGGATTGGATGAAGGGCTACAATCCTGATACGACAGATACCAAATATTTTGAAGTTGAACTGCAAAAGGTAACCGACATGAAGAAGATATTTGACAATGTTGCTAAAGAAAGCCAGGAAAAATTAAAGAACTTTTAACGATGAAATCCATTTTTAACTTTTGTTGCGCTGCAAGTCTATTGTTGGGTTTCTTTTCATGCAAAAACAACAATCAGACTAGTTTACCGATCTACGGCGAACGTGAAGCCGTCGAAAAAACCGTTGATGGCAAAAAAGTAGTAGACACCATTTATCATACCATACCTGCCTTCAGCTTTTTAAATCAGGACAGTGTGATGATCTCCGAGAAAAACTTTGAAAATAAGGTATATATCGCCAATTTCTTTTTCACGCATTGCCCAAGTATCTGCCCGACGATGAACCGTAATCTGCTGAAAATCTATGAACAATATAAAGACAACGATGCCGTACGCTTTCTTTCACACAGCATAGATTTTAAGTATGACCAGCCTCATGTCCTGAAAGATTACGCCAATAAACTTGGCGTGAGCAATGACCATTGGCAATTCGTTTCGGGCACCAAAGCATCCATATACGGCATTGCCAATGACTATTTGGTGTATACAGCCGAGGACAAAAACGCTCCTGGCGGGTATGATCATCAAGGCTATCTGGTATTGGTAGATAAAGATAAACGCATCCGTGGGGCCTATGACGGCACCAATGATGAACAGGTGCAAAAGTTACTGAACGATCTGCCCAAGCTACTGAACGAAAGCAAAAAATAACATGCGTACACTTGTAACGACCTGCTGCACTATTGGTTTCCTGCTGCTTATGTTCGTCGGCTGCCAAAACGAGGTTGATATCAAAACTGCCCAATATGCGGTGAATGGCCAAAAAGTATATGTGGCACATTGCCAAAATTGTCATGGCGAAAGCGGCGAAGGTCTCGGCACCCTCTACCCGCCCCTCACTGACAGCAACTTCCTGTCGGCAAACCGTCAGAAGCTGCCCTGTATCATCAAAAATGGCACCAGCGGAGAATTGGAAGTGGCAGGGAAGAAATTTAATAACAGCATGCCCGCTTCAAATCTTTCCAACGTAGACATCGCTTACGTACTCACCTACATCAATACCAAGATCAATAAGGGAAAGGAAATTTATCCTGTTGAAGAGGTGGAAAAGCAATTGAAAAATTGTCAATAAAAAAAGGAACTTTTTAACAAAGTTCCTTTTTTTATGGGAGGCCTATCAATTTTTGAAAAAATAGTCGTGGATGGCAAAACAATTTGAACCTTTTTTCCTTATTGTATTGTTGGCTTGGAGTGGCTTTTAGGATTTATTGATTTATAACAATAATTTGACATTTTGACACCAATTTAATCGCTAATTTTGCAACCGAATGAACGTTCGATTGATGAATTCAAATGAAAAAATTGCAGCTGTTTTTGCTGCCACACTTAAACTGATACACACCAATGGCTTCCACGGGACGCCGATGAGTAAAATTGCTCAGGAATCTGATGTTGCGATAGGAACGATTTACCATTATTTCCCCTCCAAAGATGACCTGATTTTCGCGCTGTTTAAACATTGCCGTTCTTTATTGAACGATTATATTTTTGACGGGATCAAAGATGATTTTGATTATAAAGCGTCTTTTTTTCATGTGTGGCGCAATTTCGTTCAATTTTATCTGGAAAACGGGCCGATATTCAGTTTTTTTGAGCAGTTTTTCTCTTCGCCCTACTACGAAAAGAACAAGGCAGAAATACAGGAACCTGTAGGTGGCCAGAATAAGGTAGTGGACTTTCTGCAGGAAGGTATTGATCGAAAAATTTTGAAACAGGTAAATGTACACCTTCTGGTAGCCAGTTATATTGGTGTAGCGTTGTCGACAGTGCATAGCATCAAATTTAAAGACCTTCAATTTTCCGAGCAAAATATGGAGGAACTGATGGAAATAATCTGGGATGGCGCTGTTAATAGAAATAAAATAATTAATTAGATATATGAAGTTCAATAAAATCGTATATTCCTTAGTGACCTTGTCGCTGCTGAATAATACAGGATTTGCTCAACAGCAGTCTGAAAGCTTGCCGCCAAATGCGACCCTTCAGCAGCTGATAGATTACGCGCTGCGAAATAAGATTTCGATCAGACAGGCACAACTTGATGAATCAATCGGCGAAAAGGATATCGATATTTCGCTTTCCGGCTGGTATCCTCAGATCGGCTTAACCGGCAACTTTAATCATAACGTAAAACTGCCAACCATGTTTTTTAATGGGGCCAACATTCCCATGGGAACCAAAAATAGCAGTGCGTTAACCTTACAGGCAGACCAGCAACTTTTAAATCCAGCCTTAATGCAGGCCAAGAAAGCCGCTGAACTGATTCGACTGGGCAATAAGCAGAACACAGAAAGCCAAAAAATTGACGCTGTTGTTGACGTCAGCAAAGCCTATTATGATATCTTGACCTCAGAAGAGCAAATCAAGATCGTTCAGGAAAATATTGCACGTCTTCAAAAACAATACAATGACGCTCATGCGCGCTATGAAGTTGGTGTTGTAGACAAAACGGACTACAAACGTGCGCAGATTGCTTTGGCAAACGCCAGGGCAGATGAAAAACGTACGGTTGAACTACGTAAATATAAGTACGACTATCTCAAACAGCTCCTCGCGCTGGACAAGACGCAGAACCTGACGTTGTCATTCAATAATGCCAATATGGAAAGTCAGATACTATTGGATACCACTGCAGGTGTCAACGTTACAAACCGTATTGAATTTCAACAATTGCAGACTTCTAAGAAAATCCAGGAGCTTAACACGCAATATTATAAATGGACTTATCTTCCAAATGTCAGCGTGTTCTACAATTATGCGTTCAACTATAGAAACAATAGCTTCGGCAAATTGTATAACGACAATATCCCGAGTTCAGTAGCTGGTTTAAATCTTTCGCTTCCCATTTTTCAGGGATTTAAACGGAAGCATCAGATCAGTCAGTCCCGATTGCTGGAAGAACGCATCGACTGGGATATCAAAAATCTGGAAACTGCGGTAAATACAGAATATTCCTTAGCGAAAGCCACGTATAACGCTAATTTGAGTGATTGGAAAACGGCGAAAGAGAATGTGGACCTGTCAAAGGAAGTGTATGAGACGATCAAATTACAATACGACGAGGGAATCAAAACCTACCTTGAACTTATGACAGCAGAAACGGATCTTAAGACAACTCAATTAAACTATCTAAATGCATTGTATTCCCTCTTGGCGAGCAAATTGGATGTTCAAAAAGCAGTCGGCGCAATTCAGACAAATTAATCAACTAACGGAAACTAATACAATCATGAATAAAAGACAATTATTATTCGCTTTCTTCCTTGGGACGGCTTTAGTATGGACCTCTTGCGGAAATAAAGATGCAAACAAGCAAGGTGCAGCACAGGCACCTGCTGAGAAGGTCGTTCCGGTTACCTTCGGCGTAGCATCACATGAGATTGTGACGGGAACGGTGAGTTACCCTGCGACAGTCAAACCGTTGAACGAAGCAGACTTATTTGCTGAAGTAAGCGGTTATATCACCAAAATATATGTATCAGACGGTGCGGTCGTCTCTAAAGGGCAGGCACTTTATGAAATTGACGGCACACGCTATAGTGCAGCAGTACAGCAAGCTAAAGCAAGCCTTCAAGTCGCACAAACCGAACTTGACCGTCAAAAAAGAGACCTTGCCAGATATCAGGCACTTGCGGACAAAGATGCGATCGCAAAACAAGTCTATGACAATGCCGTGTCTAATGTGGCCGCTTCGCAAGCACAGGTGGAATCTGCACGTGCCGCATTGGTAACAGCCAACACCAACCTGTCTCGTTCTACGATCCGGGCGCCATTTGCCGGAACAGTAGGGATATCGCAGGTTCGCCTAGGCGCTTTGGTCAATCCGGGTACTACCTTACTGAATACGTTATCGTCGACCAGCCCGATTGCGGTGGAATTTCAGGTCAATGAAAAAGACATCAATAAGTTTGTGCAACTGCAAAACAGCCGTTCGTCATCGGATCTTTCCCTCCTCCTGCCCGACGGCAGCAACTATGAGGGTAAAGGCTCTATTACCACGATCGATCGTGCTGTGGATCCAGCGACAGGAACAATCAAAGTAAGAGCAACTTTCCCGAACAATGCCAACGTGTTAAGAGCTGGCATGAACATCACCATGAACGTATCTTCTACGTCAGCCACAGAAGAAGTGGTGGTCCCGTATAAAGCGATTTTCGAACAGCTGGGTGTATTTAACCTGTACACCGTTAACGATAGCAGCAAAGCCGAGATCCGCCAAGTAAAACTAGGTATTAAAGCTGGCGATAAAATTGTGATCAAAGAAGGTGTTAAAGATGGAGAGAAAATCATCGTCGATGGCGCCATGAATGTCCAGAATGGTGTTAAAGTTGTCGATGCCACCGTCGCTGCCCAACAAGCTGCAAAAGGTGCTCCACAAGGAAAATAACAGCATAAATTTTAAAGAGAATCTAAAAGATATAGCATGATTTCAGAAGTATTTATAAAGAGGCCAGTTACCGCAATCGTAATTTCGATATTGATTTCCATTATCGGGGTGATTGCCGTATCTACCTTACCTATTAGCCAGTACCCCTCTATTGCGCCTCCAACAGTAACGGTAACAGCCAACTACACTGGAGCAGATGCACAGACGGTTGAGCAGACGGTAACGACGCTGATCGAAAGCCAGATCAATGGTACGCCCGGCATGATATATATGTCGTCAAACAGTACTTCAAATGGTCAGGCAACCATTACTGTTACATTTGAAGTAGGTACTGACATTGACATCGCGACCCTGGATGTGCAAAACCGGGTGGGTATTGCCGAACCGGCACTTCCCGAAGCAGTAAGACGCCTGGGTATCACTACCCGTAAGGCCAATAACGATATATTGATGTTGGTTGCTTTAACTTCACCAAAAGGGACAAGATCCGAAAATTTCTTAGCAAATTACAACAACTTATACGTTAAAGATGCGCTATTACGTGTTAAAGGCGTCGGTGATGTAACCGCTTTTGGGCAACCATTTTCAATGCGCGTTTGGCTAGATGCGAACAAATTAGCCAATCTAAGCATGACTCCCGCTGATGTATCGACAGCAATTGCGGAACAAAATTCCCGAATACCTGGCGGTAGTGTTGGTGGACGTCCACAAGAGTCTTCGACAGTATTTGAGTATCCAGTCATTACAGACAGTGACTTATCCAATCCCGAAGACTTTGAAAATATCGTCGTCAAAACCAATAAAGATGGATCTATCGTACTCTTAAAAGATGTTGCTCGTGTCGAATTAGGTCAATTCAATTATGGTACGTCATCTACCGTAAATGGCATGACCTCATCTGCGATGATGATTAACCAGACGCCAGGAGGAAATGCAGTAGAATCCGCGGAAGGTATCGTTGCAGCTTTGGAAAAGTTAAAGAAATCTTTTCCAACTGACGTGGATTATACGATCAGTTACGAAACAGTTTCGGTAGTAAACGCATCCATTTCTTCGGTTATCCACACACTGGTAGAAGCCTTGATTCTGGTGACTGTCGTGGTGTTCTTCTTCTTACAAAGCTGGAGAGCCACATTGATTCCAGTCCTGGCCATTCCGGTGTCCATTATCGGTACATTTATCTTCTTCTTGATATTTGGCTTCTCGGTCAATAACTTGACCATGCTTGCCTTTGTACTGGCCATTGGTATCGTGGTGGATGATGCGATCGTTGTGGTGGAAGCTGTGCAACATTATATCGACCATTACAAGCTAGATGCCAAAGAAGCAACCCGCCGCGCGATGGGCGATATCACGGCACCGGTTATCGCTATTGCCTTAATCTTGGCAGCAGTATTCGTACCGGTAGGATTTATTCCGGGGATGGTGGGTAAACTGTATCAACAATTTGCGATCACCATTGCGGTATCGGTTATGCTCTCGGCATTTATTGCCCTTTCGTTGACACCCGCTTTATGTTCGATTTTACTGAAACCAACAACTGTCCATGAGGGCGCAAAAGGATTGAATAAGTTCTTCTACAAATTCAACGTATGGTTTGAAAAAGTAACAGTCAAATATTCAAGAGGTGTAAAACAATCCATAAAAAAAGCACCTCTTGTATTGATTATCCTTTTATGTATTTTTATTGGTACAGGCTGGATGTTTACGACCAAGCCAACAGGATTTATACCTTCCGAGGATGGTGGGGCATTTTTTGCAGGTATTACGCTGCCAGAGGGCTCTTCTTCAGCACGTACCAATGAAGTACTTAAAGAAATTGAAGCCGACCTACATAAGACTTTTCCTGAAATTAAGTATGTGACGGCGATATCGGGTATTAACATCCTGAACCGCGCGTTTAAATCCAATGGTGCAACAGTGTTCGTATCTTTAAAACCTTGGGAACAACGTACTCGTACAGCGAGTGATATTGCTGGTATGATTATGGGGAAATACATGGGCTACACCAAAGCTAGAGTACTGGCTGTAACTCCGCCTGCAATCCCTGGTTTAGGTACGTCAGGAGGTTTCTCTTTACAGGTACAGGATTTGCAGACCGTCAATATCAAGGATTTCGAAGCTACGGTTGGTAAATTCCTGATGGCGGCCAATCAACGTCCTGAAATTGGCATGGCCTATACGATGTTTAACACCAACTCGCCTAACTACAAATTGGAAGTAAACCGTGAACAGGCGAAACGAATGGGTGTGCCAATTTCAAGTATATATTCGACAATCTCTTCGTATCTGGGAAGTAGTTATGTAAACGACTTTACAAAGTACGGTCGTAGTTACCGTGTCGTTACTCAAGCCGATATCCCTTACCGCATGAATATTGAAGACATTAATAAATTGTATGTCAACAATACCATGGGCAATCCAGTACCGATGGGTACCTTGGTGAAATATGAGCTGACCACCATGCCGTCGATCATCAACCACTACAATATCTTTAGAAGTATTGAGATCAACGGTAGCTCCGCTCCGGGTTATTCTTCGGGTGATGCACTAAAAGCTTTGCAGGAAGTAGCCGCACAGACGTTGCCTGAAGGTTTTGATTACCAGTTCTCCGGTCTTTCTTTACAGGAGATGCAGTCCGGATCAAAAACTATCCAGATCTTCGCGCTATGTATCCTATTCGTGTTCCTGTTATTGGCAGCCCTATACGAGAGCTGGTCAGTACCATTCTCCATCCTCCTATCCGTACCGCTAGGTGTGTTTGGAGCAATTTTGACGCTTACGTTGATCCCATCACTCGACAACAATATTTATGCGCAGATCGGTCTGGTCACCATCATCGGTCTCGCTGCTAAAAATGCGATCCTGATTGTCGAATTTGCGAAAGAGCGGGTCGATATCGGAATGAACCTCTACGAGGCGACATTGGATGCCGTAAAATTGCGTTTACGCCCCATTATCATGACTTCTTTCGCCTTTATATTGGGTATCATCCCATTGATGCTGTCTCATGGCGCAGGGGCGATTTCCCGTCAGACGATTGGCTGGACGGTATTCGGCGGTATGACAGCGGCAACACTCCTGGCGATCTTTATCGTGCCGGTTTTATTCGTTGTCATTACCAGAATGGCTTATGGAAAGAAAAAATTAGCCGAACTGGAAGCTAATTTTGACGAAGAAAAAGCGAAAAACCTGAGCGCTCACTAAGAGCCTGATAACGGATTGCTAATACCAGGTAATCTTTAGCAGAACGCCTTTCCCAGAATCCGGAAAGGCGTTCTGCTTTTTGTGCTTCCAATTATAATGTTTATTTTTGCAGCTCACTAATAATGATATGTCACCTGAATCACAACGTAAATTTGAAGTCCTGAATCTACTGGCCGAATCTTATGATGCCCTGCTATTTGATGTCGATGGTACATTGGCTGATAATATGGATGCCCATAAACAGGCCTATAAAGCAGCTGCCGAGCACTATGGCGTCCAGCTTGATGTGACCATTATCGACGAAACTGCGGGGTGGCCTACCGTCGCCGTCGCAGAGGAAATCAGCAAACGCTACGGCGTACCCTTTGACTATGAGGAATTTTCAACGCTCAAATCCACAATATTTCGCGATGAATATGTGTTTAAGACCAAACCTGTTGATTACGTAGTGGAGCATCTAAAATATCAGAAAGGAAGAAAACTTATCGGGGCAGTATCTGGTGGTACCAGAACAACCTTGTCTATGACCTTGTCTACTATAGGGGTATGGGACGATCTGGAAACCTTGGTATGCGCCGGAGATACACCCGAGGGAAAACCTTCGCCCCAGCCTTTCCTGTTGGCCGCCTCTCAACTGAATATTGCGCCTGAACGATGTCTTGTATATGAAGATGGATCACCGGGCGTCGAGGGCGCGAAAGCTGCAGGCATGGGCTGGGTCCGTGTTGATGAACTCTAACAATAAAAGCCTCTTGCGGGGCTTTTTTATTTTAAAAGCTGGTGATAATCTTCACACCGCCATTGGTATAATTTAAATCGGAGGACCTCAGTCCACCAACAGGTATCTTGTAATATGGCTCGACAGAAATGGACAGCTTGCCGACCCGCTGTTTGCGCCCCACCGATAAATTGATAAAGCCGTTGACACCTTGGTCATCCACATTTTTTTCTGTGGATTTTTGTCTATATTCTGTATTATTGGTTTCATAGATTGTCGCACGTTCCTGATCCAGGATCCCCACATAGGATACCCCTACAGAAGTATAGAAGTTTTTATTGATCGAATACCGGACGTCAACAGGAATATCCACAGTCAGAATCTTTCCTGAAACCCGCTCATTGCTTTTTGCTTCTTTCGCATCTGCTGTACGCATTACCGGAGAATTGTTGAGCCCCGTCTGAGAAATATAATTGGGGGCATCTGCAACAAAAGAATTGGAAGCAAGAGCCGGCGTGATAGGTGAATTGCCGGACACGGCTCCATAATGCTGAATAGACGCTCCTGAGCGGATACTGACCTTAGTTGACACGTTGTAAGCCAAGGCGACTCCACCACCGAGGGTTATGCTTTTAGAAGTGGAAGCCGGTGAGACAAAAGCACCCATCTCCCATTTTTTATCCCCATGATCTTGCTGTACGACCACGCTGCTTCTACCCTGCTGCATAGCGTATAACTCCGACAGCCGTGCTGCTTCACGCTGGGTCTGTGAAAAAGATGAGGTGCCACTGGAACGAAGTTGTTCCACTGTACGTGGATCTGCGACAGCGGTAACAGATTCTGCAACATGATTGTCCTCGATATGGATCGATGCCAATGGTGTGGTCGTCTTCTGCTGCATAGACTGTGGCCTACTAACCCCCGCCAAGTTGTCTTTACCGACGACTGGCAGCCCTTCATAGCCATTACCTCCAAATAAAGACAGTTGCTGTCTCCCTGACGGTGCGATACGTCCTTCATCTATTTTAGAATATGTGTAAGGTCGGTGGGACATCAGCTCTGGTGCGCCTAGGCCCGGCTCCTTGGTCGCCTCCGACAAGGAACGTTTAAGAGATTCTTTTAGATCCCGGCTGTCAGACAGGACCTCCTTATTTTCTGGTACGGTTGTTAAAACTGTTGGCGATGGACTTACTACCGCGGAATTATGTTGCAGGCCCCAATACCCCACACCAAAACACAAGAGCACCGCCGCCGCAGCACTCCAGTATTTCCAGCCGGACGAAGGCGGTGATTCAACCCCATAATTTGAAGCAAATTTCTCCCATGCACCTTCTTTATAAGGAAGCTCGTGGTTTCTCAATTGCCCAACGATCTCTTCTATCAATTCCTTTTTCTTATTGCCTTCCATTTTGTAACAACACTATTTTATCTTATTTCCTGAACCACACCAGTATAATCCAGGTATAATTTTCTAAGCTTCTGTTTTGCCCTTGTCAAATAAGTACGCGAGGTGCTATCTGGTATATTGAGCATCTGGGCGATTTCGTCATGCGAATACCCTTCAATTTCATAGAGATTAAAAATAGTTTTCTGGATTTCTGGAAGCTGGTCCAACAGACGTAAAATCTCATTGACCTCCAGACGGCTGTCGAGCTGAACAGCAGGTGTATATATATCGCCCTCCGCCAGATCGTCCACCGAGTAAAATTGTTTTTTGCCCCGCAGGAAATCAATGGAGATATTCGCAGCAATACGTCCGATCCATGCGCGAAACGATTTATCGAGGTTTTCCGCATCGATATCCATATTAAAAGATTCCAATTTTCTGAAAATCCGGACAAAACTCTCATTGACCAGTTCCTCCGCATCGACATCCTGCTTAACATAACGGATGATAATCGCCATGAGGTAGCCATAATATTTTTTATAGACAAAAGCTTTGCCGTCCTCACGATTACGAAGACAACGCTCTAAGGCATCATGTAAAGATGATAGCTTCTTGTTATAAAAATATGACTGAATAATTCCCACTTAAACTATTTAAATATTAAGTTCAAATAACGAAAATAAAATTATAAAACTTAAAATCAAATAGTCGAATGTCCCCGCGTAATTTCACTATTTAACTATTTTCTAGTCTTTAACGATCAAGGCGGGTAATTCGCTACAGCCCTAATAAAAAATCTTCGCCACTTTAGGGAACTCACCGCCGGTCAAAAACGCGACTTCGTCATCGCGACATTATGCGCAGGTACAAGGATGCCGCTCCTTGGATTCCGAAGATCAATTAAGGCGTGCCGCGCAGCTGCCTGGGCGTTTCACGGACTTTCAAAAAATTCAATAAAAAGAATTGAAAAAAATGGCTATTTTTGCATGATTTTCACATTTTAAATATTATTCATACGGAATGAGTACTGTATTATCCGAACAGGAACAACTTAGAAGACAGGCGATGCAATCCCTGCTGGATATGGGAATCGATCCTTTTCCAGCAAATGAATTTGTCGTTAATGCACATGCGGCTGATATATTAAAAAACTACGATAGAGATAAGCTGAATTATAAAAACATTACCCTAGCTGGGCGTATCATGAGCCGCCGTGTCATGGGCAGTGCTTCCTTTTTTGAAATTCAGGATGCTACGGGACGTATCCAGGCGTATATCAAACGTGATGATATATGTCCGGGAGAAAATAAAGATCTGTACAATGTGGTTTTTAAGAAACTTTTGGACATAGGCGATATCGTCGGTATCAGAGGTTATGTCTTTACGACACAAACGGAAGCCATTGCTGTGCACGTGGAGGAGCTCACCGTATTATCCAAATCATTGCGACCTTTACCGGTCGTTAAATCAGCAGAGGGCAAAACCTTTGATGCTTTTACCGATCCCGAACAGCGCTATAGAATGCGTTACGTCGACTTGATCGTTAATCCAGCCAACAAAGATATTTTTGTAAAACGTACCAAGCTTTTCAACGCCATGCGTCAGTTCTTTAATGATGCAGGCTACATGGAGGTCGAAACTCCAGTACTTCAATCCATTCCTGGTGGTGCGGCGGCGCGTCCGTTTATTACACACCACAATGCACTGGACATTCCTTTGTACCTCCGTATTGCCAACGAGCTGTATCTAAAGAGACTGATTGTCGGCGGTTTTGACGGTGTATACGAGTTTTCGAAAAACTTCCGCAACGAAGGGATGGACCGTACACATAATCCAGAGTTTACGGCGATGGAAATCTATGTCGCCTACAAGGACTACAATTGGATGATGGACTTTACCGAACGGCTCCTGGAGCACTGCGCCCTGGCCGTAAACGGTACCACTGAAGCTACCTTTGGCGAGCATAAAATTGATTTCAAAGCACCTTATAAACGGATTTCCATGACAGACTCCATTAAAGAGTTTACGGGATTCGATATCACCGGCAAATCCGAAGAAGAAATTCGTATCGCAGCCAAAGAAATGGGTATCGATGTCGATGATACCATGGGTAAAGGTAAGCTCATCGATGAGATCTTTGGGGCAAAATGTGAAGGAAACTACATCCAGCCAACATTCATAACGGATTACCCGAAAGAAATGTCACCATTGACCAAAAAACACCGCGATAATCCAGCGCTCACCGAACGTTTTGAGCTGATGGTGTGCGGTAAAGAGATTGCGAACGCCTATTCGGAACTGAACGATCCGATTGATCAGCGTGAACGCTTTGAGGATCAGCTTCGTCTTTCTGAAAAAGGCGATGACGAAGCCATGTTCATTGACCAGGATTTTCTACGCGCATTGGAGTACGGCATGCCGCCTACCTCCGGTCTTGGAATCGGCATGGACCGCCTGATCATGTTTTTGACCAACAATGCATCCATACAAGAGGTTTTATTTTTCCCGCAGATGCGTCCCGAGAAAATAGTAAAAGTGGCTGACGTGAAGGATTATGAAGAACAGGGAATTCCGGCCGTGTGGGTACCAGCATTACAAAAAATGGGTTTTACGACCATTGAAGCCCTCAAAGAAGCCAATCCGAACAAAGTGTTCAACGACCTTGGTGGTATGCGCAAAAAAATGAAATTGGATGTTGCGATGCCGTCAAAAGATGATGTGTTTGCTTGGTTTAATTAATAGCACTCCTATACAAGAAGGTCGGCCCCACAAGTCCGGCCTTTTTTATTATGGCCCTGTGTCCCCCAATCTCCTCCAACCCGTCGGCTAAGCCCTTTCCTACTCCCCAGTGATAAACTTATTACACAACAGCGAGGCCATAAAGGAAGAGCAAATTCCAAACATTTTCTATATTTACGTATCGTGAATAAATACTTTGTTAGCATATGAAGAATATCCTTGCCCTGGATGGTGGTGGCATTCGAGGAATCATTCCGGCTATGGTGCTTGTGGCATTGGAAGAAAAATTGCAGAAGAGCACCATGGACCCCAATGCGCGCATTGCCTCCTACTTTGATTTTATTGCCGGCACAAGCAGCGGCGGAATTCTGACGAGCATACTCCTTTTCCCGGATGAAAACAACCCCAGCCAACCTAAGTTTTCTGCACGGGATGCTCTAAACCTCTTCGTCAATCATGGTACAGAAATTTTCAACGCGTCCAAATGGCGGCATTTTCTCAGCAGCTTGGGCCTGGTCAGCGAACTTTATTCATCTGCTCCGCTGGCAAATGTGCTTGACAAGTATTTTCAGAATGCAAGGCTTAGCCAGCTCATTAAGCCCTGTATCATCACCGCCTATAATATCGAGTTACGGAAAAATCATTTCTTTAGGCAGCAAAAAGCCATTACACATGGTGAAGCCCGTGACTTCTATCTTAAGGATGTCTGCAAAGCGACCTCAGCGGCCCCGACTTTTTTCCCGGTGGCAGAGATCTATTCCGTTTCGAAGACCCGGTATCCGTTGATTGACGGCGGTGTCTTCGCACAAAACCCATCTATCTGCGGACTGCTGGAGGTACTTAAAGCATTTAATAGCACCCAAATCAATGATATGTTTATGGTATCGTTGGGTACGGGAATGTCAAAGACTGCTTATAATTACGAACATTTTAAGAAAAAGCTCGCCATCCAGATCGGCCCTGCCTTGGTAGACATCATGACCAGCGCCTCTTCGGAGAGCACAGAGTATTTTATCCGGCAGCTGTTTCATAGCAACGGCAAAAGCCAAAACTACATACGTCTCGAACCAGCAAATCTCTCGAGCATCAACCCCTCACTGGATGCAGCTTCTGCCAATAACATACAGAAGCTGATTTCCTTATCAGATCGTCTGATCAGTGAACATGAGGGAACACTGGACTATATTGTGGCTCATCTGCTCAAAGAAAAGAATCAGAACAAAAAGAAAAATCCATGGAGTAAGTTGATGGATAAGTTCTAAAAAGTTACTTTTACGCATATTTTAAATCTATATGGCATTAAACTACGTCTGGGTTGCATTTTTTCTAATTACATTTGCCGTTGCCCTTGTCAAACTGATCTTTTTTGGTGATACCGAGATCTTCCAACAAATTGTCAATTCGATCTTTGACAGCGCTAAAACCGGAGCCGAAATATCTTTGGGCCTGATCGGAATGATGAGCTTCGCTTTAGGAATCATGAAAATCGGCGAAAAAGGTGGTACGATCGCCATCTTTGCCAAGATCGTTGGCCCTTTTTTTCATAAACTCTTTCCCGAAATACCTAAAAATCACCCGGCGCTCGGCTCGATCCTCATGAATTTTTCGGCAAATGCTCTCGGTCTTGACAATGCAGCGACGCCGCTCGGACTTAAGGCCATGAAGGAACTTCAGGAGCTGAACACTGATAAGGAAACGGCAACCAATGCGCAGATAATGTTTATAGTTCTCAATGCATCCAGCCTGACGCTGCTTCCGATCTCGATTATGGCCTACCGGAAGGAAGCTGGCGCGCCAGATCCATCGGATGTGTTCCTCCCTATTCTTATTGCCACATTCTTCTCCACGTTGGTCGCATTGATCCTTGTGGCAATTTATCAGAAAATTAACTTGTTTAACAGGGTCGTCTTAGGTTATTTGGGTGGTATGTGCTTATTTATCGGGGGCTTGTTATATTACTTCTCAGGCTTACAACAGTCTGAGATCGAAATATTCAGTAAGGTTTTTGGCAATGTCATCTTGTTCAGCTTGTTTACTTCCTTTATCGGCCTCGCACTGTTCCGAAAGGTCAATGTTTACGATTCTTTCATCGAGGGCGCTAAAGAAGGCTTTGACGTTTCGGTCAAAATCATTCCTTATCTTGTTGCCATGCTCGTCGGCATAGCTGTGTTCAGGGCCTCGGGCACAATGGATTACATGGTTACCGGTATATCCAGGGCAATCGCATTCTGTGGGCTGGATACTTCGTTTGTAGACGCGCTGCCCGTTGCATTTATGAAACCACTTAGTGGCTCGGGAGCAAGGGGGCTGATGGTTGACCTCATGAATGCCAAAGGTCCAATGGATTTTGCCTCGCGCGTAGCCTGCGTTATTCAGGGATCCACCGAAACAACATTTTACGTACTGGCCGTCTATTTTGGCTCGGTCGGCATTCGTCGCACACGGCATGCCCTGCCCTGCGCATTACTGGCTGAACTTGCCGGCGTGGTTGCTGCTATTATTATTTCCTATATTTTCTTTAAGTAGCTTGAAATACAGCATAGAGCTATCAACGATTAAACATATATCAACAGCGGTAAAACTTATAAAAAACGATACAGATGAAAAAAACAATTGCACTTATTGCACATGACGGTAAAAAGCCGGAAATGGTGGCTTTTGTCAAAGACCATCAGGATCTCCTTGAACACGCCGATATAATTGCAACAGGAACGACAGGTTCGTATGTACGTAAGACTGGACTACCAGTTGAACTGAAACTGAGTGGTCCCATGGGCGGTGATGCCCAGATTGCAGCACTGGCTGCGGAAGGTAAAGTCGATGGTATCATCTTTTTTCGTGATCCGCTCGGAAAGCATGCACATGAACCGGATATCCAGATGCTCATGCGTGTCTGTGACCTCTATAACGTTCCATTGGCGACCAACCCCGCTACGGGCAGTTTGATCATTGAAGGACTACTGGAGGATCTAATTGATTAACAAAAAGTAATTTGAACAGAAATAATGGAAAACGAAGTTGTCGTCACCATCGGCCAAGTGCCCTATACCACAAGCGTACAATATGGCAAGCATCAGATCATTGCTGACGAGCCGGAAGAACTTGGTGGCGAGGATCAGGGAATAAACCCGACTCCGCTATTACTGTCTTCTTTGGGGACCTGTAAAGCGATCACCGTAAAAATGTATGCCGACCGTAAAAAATGGCCGCTCGAAGAAGTGATCGTTCGACTGACCTATGAGGTACAAATCGGCGAGCAGCAGCAGACGACCTATATAAAATGCCACATCAGCTTTAAAGGAGATCTCGACACGGAACAGAAGACAAGGTTGTTCAAGATTGCAGACCGCTGTCCAGTACACAAAATATTAACTAATCCTATTGTAATAAGTTCAAATCATTTGTAGCTGTTTCTTGGGATAACCGAAGACACTATTTATATTTGTCCGCACAAAAAAACAAAGCCATGCAATTGGATCCACAAATAGCAATAGACTCTCCTTTTAGATCAATAAAGCGGGAAGACTGGAAAAATCTAAATGGAAAAGTCCTGCACAGCTTCAGTCCGGAAGACCTCGAAAAGTTGCATGCACTCAACGAGCCGCTGACCAATCAGGAGATCGAAGAAGTATATTTTCCGTTGAGCCATTTGCTCGAGATCCATATTGACCGCTTTCAAAGCCTGCACCAGCGAACCAACCGTTTTTTTGGCAAAGTAGAAAGCAGATTGCCTTATATCATTGGTATCGCGGGTTCGGTTGCTGTCGGAAAAAGTACGACCGCAAGAGTATTACAGCGTGTACTTAGCATGCTTCCATCCAAACCAAAGGTGGACCTGGTGACTACGGACGGCTTCCTTTATCCCAATAAACAGCTTATTGAAAAAGGCATACTAAACCGCAAAGGTTTCCCCGAAAGTTACGATGCCAAACGTTTAATCCATTTTTTATCTGCAGTAAAGTCCGGTGCGCCAAAAATTACCGTCCCCGTATACAGCCACTTAGTTTACGATGTACTGCCCGACACCCAACAACAGATCATTGAACAGCCTGACATCCTTATCGTTGAAGGCATCAACGTCTTACAGGTCAACTCCCAGCGGCCACGTAAAGGACATAGCGTTTTCGTCTCCGATTTCTTTGACTATTCGATCTATGTGCATGCCAGCGAAAAAAATCTTATTGAATGGTATACCAATCGATTTGAGTCACTGCGCGCCACAGCGTTCCAAAATCCTGAATCTTTCTTCCACAAATATGCCGATATGACACCGACGGAAAGTCATGCCATGGCCGTGAGCATCTGGAATGAGATCAACAAACCCAATCTGATCAAAAACATTCTGCCCACGCGTTATCGTGCAGATCTAATTCTCGAAAAAGGTAGCCACCACTTTGTCAAAAACGTGAAGGTCAGGAAGATCTAAACAACGGTCTTTTTAAATTGCAACACCTCATTCAAGATTCTGCTCTGCACTTGCTGATGGATCTTATTGCTGGATGAGATCGTCGTCACCTCCACTTTATATTTAATAAAGTCCTTGCCCACATCCGCAACTTTTACCGTAAATCCCTGTGCATGGTCTAGATTGGGATTGCGCCCAAACAATGGCTTAAAGTAAAGTTCCAGTTCTTCAACGCCGACCGCCCGGTCAATGGGCAATTCAAATTTCACGACTATTTTATTGGATTTCTGGGAAGTCTTATTGACCAGTGTCGCCGTAAACACCAAATTATTGGGAATCATGACGGCGTCATCATCTTCATCCCTGACAACGAGGTTTGCGAGTGTTATATCCACGATTTTCCCCTGATATTCTCCGATTTTAATCCGGTCACCGATGGCAAACTGATCTGAAAACATAATAATCAGCCCTGAGATCATATTCGTGATATATTCCCTGAAAATAACAGCAATGGCCATGGCCACAATCGTCAGGCTGGTGATAAACTCCTTCGGGTTGATACCAGCGGCAATCATCAGGCTGACAAGGATAAAAAAGACATTGACTACCGTTGCAACGCGGGTCACGCCAAGCACAAAATTGCTGCGCACGACCTGCTGTTCATTTCTGCTATTGTACAACTTCACCAAAATAAAATGACCGATCGAAATCAGTACATTGGCAGTGAGGAAAGTATTGAGACCATAGGCGATATTCCGTATGGTTTCTTTTTGCTGATAAAAAGCGTCAAACTGCACAAACGAAGCAGTCAGCGCAATCCATAGAATAATCCTCACAACAAAAGAAACGGAAATAGATTTAGTCATCTTCTTCATTTAGCTCTTTGCAAATAAAAGCAAAATTATCGTTTTCTTACTGGCAAAGAAAGATTTTGCGTGTTAAAAAGAAAATAAAAAACTTTTCATCGCGACACGATTTTACTTTTACGTAAAAAGGAGTATCTAGAAATACCTATCTTTGCATAAAGACATGACATGCCACTAAATGAAGGAATCCAACGTGCAAACTGAACTGAACGTAACCGGAATGCACTGTACAAATTGTGCAATTTCAATTCATAAATATCTGGAAGACAATGATGCAAAGGACATTTACGTCAATTTTGCTTCAGATGAAGTCCGATTTTCTGATATACCTGCGGATCGAGTTCCAGCGCTTGTTAAGGGCATTGAATCTTTAGGTTATAAAGTCGTGAGGGACAACGATAAGCGGCCGAGTGTCTGGAGATCGGTAGAACTTAAGTTTATTCTCTGTCTGTTGTTTACGATCCCTTTATGGAGCCACATGTTTATCCGGCTTCCCTTTTTGCATGAACCTTATGTGCAGCTGGCGCTGTGTGCACCGGTTTACCTGATGGGATGCATCTACTTTGGAAGCAGCGCCCTGCGTTCCTTATGGAATAAAATGCCCAATATGGATGTTCTGACTTTTACGGGCTCCACAGCTGCATTTGCTTATAGCCTGATTGGCACTTATTACCAACTCGGGCACGACTACCAATTTTACGAGACCTGTGCCACCATCATCACCTTGGTGTTCATGGGCAATGTGCTTGAAAAAAGGGCGGTTAAAAAGACGGGCTCCGCTATTGAAGACCTGGTCAGTTATCAGGATGTCAGCGCCACAAAGATTGAAGGAGATACCGAATCCGAAATCAGCGCCAGAGATATCAAGTCCGGCGACGTACTCAAGGTGAATACCGGCGAGCAGATTCCTGCCGATGGAGATATTTTAGAAGGACATGCTTGGGTGGATGAATCCATGCTCACAGGGGAAAGCCTACCCGTAGAAATAGATAAATATGATGCCGTGATCGGCGGGACCATGCTAACAGAAGGCAATATCCGTATGGTTGCCACCAGCGTCGGAACGAAAAGCGTTCTTTATCAGATTATTCAGTTGATCAAGGATGCTCAGCAAAAAAAGCCCCCGATCCAGAAATTTGGTGATAAAGTGGCGGCGTACTTTGTACCTATTGTAGTAGCCATTTCCTTTTTTACCTTTTTCATTGCTTACTTTATCGCGCAGCTATCCCTGCAGCAGTCCTTAATGAACGCCATAGCGACACTGGTGGTATCCTGTCCCTGCGCCATGGGTTTGGCCACTCCCACTGCCGTGATGGTCGGATTGGGCCGCGCAGCCAGACAGGGTATTCTGATCAGAGGAGGCAGTACGGTTGAAGAGCTGTCTGATATCAAACAAATGGTCTTTGATAAGACAGGGACGCTCACCACCGGTGATTTTAACATCAAAGCCATTCAGACGTTTGGCATCGAACAATCTCAGGTGGAGTCAATCATTGCACAGTTGGAGGGCTATTCCAACCACCCAATTGCCAGATCAATCCGCAAGCAGTTAAAAGAGGTGAAATCCTATCGTATCATTTTTAAAGAAGTCAACGAAGTCAAGGGCCAGGGCATTTTTGCAACCGACACCAATGGCAACAGCTATTCTATTTGCAATGCCAAAATCGGTAAAAAAGACTATTCCAACCGGTACGATCTTACATTAACCATCAATGACGTTGTCATCGCAGGCATCGTGCTGGAAGATCAGCTCAAATCTTATGCGAAGGAATTAATACAGTTTTTGAAGGATAACGGTATACGTCCCATCCTGCTAAGCGGAGACCGAAAAAGCAAATGTGAGCGCACCGCACAGAAACTGGGTATCGCGGATGTGTATTGGGAAAAATCTCCAGCGGAAAAACTTGACGTCCTATCCGGAATCAAAAAATTGGGACCGACAGCCATGGTCGGCGACGGCATCAATGACGCTCCGGCTTTGACAGCAGCAACGGTGGGAATCTCCCTTGGTGACGCCACCCATGTCGCGATACAGTCCGCTAAAGTGGTGCTTCTGAACAATGATCTGCGGTCCATAGAAAAGCTGCTACGCATCGGAAGCCATACACTATTGACAATCAAACAAAACCTGTTCTGGGGTTTTGCTTACAACATCGTCGCTATACCGCTGGCCGCAGCGGGCTATTTGGGACCAATGTTAGCCGCCCTGAGTATGGCCTTTTCAAACCTTATCGTCATCGGCAACTCCATCCGGCTCCGTTTTAAAAAACTGAAGTAAAAACAAGACCGCATAAGTACCTGGAGAATCCATAAAAGATTCTCTTTTTTGTGTATATTAGGGCTCAATTCATTCGCTTTTGAGGTTAATTTTTTGTAACTTCGCATGCGTAGCAAGCCAGGTATAAGGCTTGCTTACTAGTTTTATTGAAACCAAATTCATATGGCTGAAGAAACAGAAAACGACAACAATCTTGTTCCGGCAAACGACCGGATTATCCCAATTAATATCGAGGACCAGATGAAGTCCGCCTACATTGACTATTCCATGTCGGTCATTGTATCCCGGGCCCTTCCTGACGCGCGTGATGGTATGAAGCCTGTTCACAGACGTGTGCTTTATGGTATGTTGGACTTGGGGGTAACCAGCGGCAAGCCTTACAAAAAGTCTGCCCGTATCGTGGGGGATGTATTAGGTAAATATCACCCACATGGTGATTCTTCCGTGTACGACACGATGGTCCGTATGGCACAAGATTGGAGTTTACGCTACCCCTTGGTAGACGGTCAGGGTAACTACGGTTCCATTGACGGCGATCCACCTGCGGCAATGCGTTATACCGAGGCAAGATTAAAAAAGATTGCCGAAGAAATGCTGTCCGACATCAACAAAGATACTGTAGACTTCCAAAATAACTTTGACGACTCACTACAGGAACCTACCGTATTACCGACTCGGATACCCAACCTTCTTGTCAATGGCGCTTCGGGTATTGCGGTCGGTATGGCAACAAATATGGCTCCCCATAACCTTTCAGAAGTTATTGACGGCACCGTGGCCTTTATCGACAACCGTGATATTGAGGTGTCCGAACTGATGCAATATATAAAAGGTCCCGATTTCCCTACCGGAGCATTAATCTATGGATATGCAGGGGTGCAGGACGCGTTCAACACCGGACGTGGCCGCATCGTCATGCGTGCTAAAGCAGAAATAGAAACCAGCAGTTCAGGCAAGGAGCAGATCATTGTAACCGAAATCCCTTATCAGGTAAATAAGGCCAATATGATTGAACGTACTGCCGAATTGGTTAACGAGAAAAAGCTGGAAGGAATTTCCGCTATCCGTGACGAGTCAGACCGTTCGGGTATGCGCATTGTTTACGACATCAAACGTGACGCCAACGCCAATGTCGTATTAAACAATCTCTTTAAATATACCGCACTACAGACTTCTTTTTCAGTCAACAACATTGCTTTAGTTAAAGGCCGTCCACAGCTTCTGAATCTGAAAGATATGATTCACGAATTTGTCGAGCACAGACACGATGTTATCGTCAGACGGACCCGTTATGAATTGGCGGAAGCTGAAAAACGCGCACATATTCTGGAAGGCTACCTGATCGCCCTGGATCATCTAGATGAGGTCATCAGATTAATTCGTAATTCCGAAACACCGGAAGATGCACGGGTTGGATTAATGGACAAATTTGGTCTATCCGATCTTCAGGCACGCGCAATTTTGGATATGACCCTGCGGCGCCTAACAGGACTGGAACGGGATAAGATCAAAGAGGAATACGCTGAATTGATGAAAACAATCGACTATCTGAAATCGGTATTGGAAGATGAATCCTTGCGGATGAAAATCATCAAGGACGAATTGATTGAAATCAAAGAAAAATATGGCGATGAACGTAGATCCCAGATCGTACATTCTGCGGAAGATATGCGGATGGAGGATTTTATTGATGACGAAGAAATTGTGATCACGATCTCTCACAATAGCTATGTGAAGCGTACACCATTGTCAGAATATAAACGCCAGGGACGCGGCGGCCGTGGTTCCATCGGCACCAACACCCGCGAAGAGGACTTCACCGAACATATCATCACAGCCTCGGCACATAACTATATGCTGTTGTTTACCGAGGCGGGACGCTGTTTTTGGCTACGGGCTTTTGAAATTCCTGAAGGTAGCCGGACGTCACGTGGCCGTGCACTTCAAAACATCATCAACGTTCCGAAGGAGGAAAAGATCAAAGCCTATATTCTGGTTAAAAATCTGAAAGATCAGGAGTATCTGGAAAACAATTTTATTATCATGTGTACCAAGAAAGGTACCATTAAAAAGACCTCACTGGAGGCGTACTCACGTCCGCGGGCTAATGGTATCAATGCGATCAATATCAACGAGGGTGATCAATTGATCGAAGCCTGTCTGACCACTGGAAGCAGCGAAATCGTGATGGCACTCCGTTCGGGACGGGCAATCCGTTTCAATGAATCTACCGTTCGTCCAATGGGTAGAACAGCTACAGGGGTGCGCGGTATCACATTAGCTTCGGAGACAGATGAAGTAATTGGCATGATTAGTGTAAATGATTCAGAAACAACCGTATTGGTGGTTTCCGAAAAAGGCTATGGAAAACGTACAGATATCGAAGATTATCGGGTCACCAACCGTGGCGGTAAAGGTGTAAAAACCATCAATGTAACGGAGAAGACAGGTGAACTGGTCGCTATAAAAGGCGTTACGGATGCTGAAGACCTCATGATCATCAACAAATCAGGCATCGTTATCCGCATAGCGGTAGAGGAACTGAGGGTCATGGGCCGTGCGACACAAGGCGTCAGACTCATCAATCTGAAAGATAATGATGAGATTGCTTCCATCACTAAAGTAGACCGTGAAGAAGAATCTGATGAAGAAATCGGAAATCCGGAAACTACGGAAGGCTTTGCTTCTGAAGAAAACACAGATTCAAACGAAGAATAAATTGAATGAACTACCATGAGCGTAAATTTAGCTCAGTACTGAATTAAATAAACACGCAAGATGGATTCATTACTTATAAAAATCAATTATTCTAATGAAGAACTTACTGATATCATTGTTCATATCTGCAAGTAGTTTAACTGTTGCTGCCCAATCGAATCTGAAAGAGGGTAGCAACAGTTTTGCTTTATATACCAAAACTGGCGAATTTAAAAATCTTGAAAACGCAAGAAAGTTTGCAGATGCTGCATTCCAGTCCCGAAAGGACTCGGCCTCTGTCAACAACAATCTTTTAAGGACATTGGTTTACAGCTCGTTGGCCGTCGCCGACTCTACACGGAAACAGCAGTACAAACTAGATCCAATCGATGTGTCCATCAAATCGCTGAAACTTCTGGACGCGAAAAAAGCACGGCGTAACTTTCCGGCAGAAATGGATTACATCCGGCAGAATCTTGCAGGGGCTATCTCCTATCAGGCTGGTCTGGCGCTAAAGGAGCAAAAATTTGACAAAGCTTATCAAGCCTACCTGCGCATAGATTCATTGGGATTTAAGAATGCTGACCTTAAATACAATCTTGCTGTGCTTGCTGGCAAGAATAAAGATTATCTGAATTCGATCAGGTATTACGATGAACTTATTAAAGGCGAGAATCCAAAGCCAAACTACTTTTTAGAGTTAGCACAAATTTATAGTTTGGGAGGTACTAAACAAGATGTTCTAAGCGTTTTAGAAAAAGGACATTCAGTATTTCCGGAGAATAAACAATTGCTCTTTCGGTTGATCGATGTGTATACGGCGAATGGCTCCTATGATGCGATCCTGAACGTAATTGCTGACGCGATCCGCCTGGAACCTGAAAACATTGAATTAAACTATATTGCTGGTTATTCATACCAAAATGCCAATGATCTAAAAAAAGCTAAGGAATATTATAATAACGTGCTGAGGCTAGATCCGAATAACTACGAGTCTAATCTGGCATTAGGTTTAATTAATCTGGAGACATTATTGAAAGATCCGACAAACCAGGATATCCAGGATCTTACAATTGAATACCTTTTGAAGGCAAACGAAGTAAAACCATACGATGTTAATGCCCTTAGGGCCTTGGCAAAATACTATACACTTATTGACGATGCGTCTCAACTGGACAGAGTAAATTTATTATTGAATCAATTAACAGTTAAATAGATATGAATTTAAAATCTCTATTATTATTAGCAGCGATCGGAACTGTTTCTACATCAGTTTCTTTTGCGCAGTCAGGTAACGTTAAAAAAGCAAAAAGTGGTCTGGCCAAATTTCAGGAGCTGAAAGAAGCTGGTACCGCCCAACTAGGCTTACCAAACCTCAAGTCAGCAAAAGAAGCTATTGATGCTGCTGTTGTCCACGAAAAAACAAAAGATAATGCGGAAGCATGGACAGTATATGCTTTGGTCAATGCCAACCTATCCACAATAGACAAATCTGCCGAATTGGCAAAATTAGCTGAAGATGGAATTGCCAAAGCCAAGCAACTGGATACTGACGGTGCCAATAAAGCTAATATTACCGTGGCTGAACAAATTCTTGGGCAGTACAACTTTAATATTGGCGCGGAGGAATATCAGGCACAGAAATATGCTGATTCATACAACTCATTCACAAAGGCATTGACCTTTCTACCCGGAGACACCTTGGTGACTTATTATAGCGGTGTGGCAGCCTTATCCAATAAAGATTACAAGAACGCAATCGAACGTTATAAAGAGCTGATTCCGAGAAAGGATTTCTCTTCCCATAAAACAATTATGGTCGATCTGCCTAAACTATACCTGTCGGTACAGGATACAGCCTCCGCTTTAGAGTATGCAAAAAAAGCCGCTGAAGCTTATCCGGATGACAATGCAGCGATGACGCAGAATATCGAGCTGAATTTAATTACCGGTCACGAAAAAGAAACCATCGATGCCATTACATCCCAATTGGCTAAAGATCCGGGCAATAAGAATTTAAACTATTATTTAGGAATAGCGCAATCAGCTGCGAAAAATGACGAAGCCGCAATCGCTGCTTATAAGAAAGCGCTGGAAGCCGATCCTAATTTCTTCGAAGCCAACACCAATCTGGCAATCACGCTAATGAATAAAACACGTGAAAAGCTGAACGAGGTAAACAACAACAGAAAGCTTACCCAAGCACAATACAATGCCGAAGTGGACAAAATTAAGGCCGAATTAAAGCCTGTATTACCTTATTTGGAAAAAGCAGTAGCGCTACAGCCAAAGAATGTCGATGCTTTGACCAATTTGAAAAACTACTATGTCTTCATGCAGGACGAAGCGAAGACTGCTGAAATTAACGCAAAAATTAAAGAGGTCGAATAATAAAAATCAGTATAATATAAAAATCCCCGGATCTCTGGGGATTTTTTATTTTCCTTAAACCCTACGCTTTTTCATCTTAGGAGGCAAACCTTTCCCTGAAGGGATACCAAAAACTCTTTAAGTGATTTAGGATTACATCAATGCGGCAGACTTTTCCCTCAAGGCAACGCCAAAACTCTCTAAGGGAATTTAGGATTACATCACTGGGGCAGACTTTTACCTTAAGGGAACGCTGAGACTCTTTAAAGGAATTTTGGATTGCTTCAACGCAACAGACTTTTCCCAGAAGGTAATGCCAAAACTCTTTAAGGGAATTTAGGATTACATCAATGCGGCAGACTTTTACCTTAAGGGAACGCCAAAACTCTTTAAGGGAATTTGGGATTACATCAATGCGGCAAACCTTTACCTTAGGGGAACGCCAAAACTCTTTGAAAGAATTTAGGATTACATCAGTGCGAAAGATTTTTCCCTTGAATTCAGACTAGAATTTGAGACATCCAAAATCGGCCTTTAACGACGATAAATCAGATTTTCTAATATAATATTATTGTATACCAATAAATTTTAAGAGGTAAAATACTGCCAAACGCAGTTCTCAGCATGATGCATTTTGGCGGAATTTTACCCCTTTTAAGACCGTCAGGCCTCCAAATGAACAAGCGACACTAGCTATAGCAACGTTGCCTGTAAGGTCTTTTCGAAACTAAAGGCTTTACTCACTGGACAATTGTCTTTTGCCTTTTGAGCGAGTTCCTGAAATTTGATATTGTCAATGGATGGTACTTTTGCCGTCAGCTCCAACTCAGAACGTACGATCGCTCCGTTTTCAAAAACAATAGTGGATACAGTTTTGAGTTCATCTGGAACAAATCCAGCTTCTGTTAAAAATGCGCTCAATTGCATGGTGAAGCAACCGGCATGTGCGGCCGCCAGTAATTCCTCAGGATTTGTACCGACACCATCTTCAAATCGGGTTGAAAAAGAATACTGTGTCTCGTCCAGGACTGTACTGTCTGTCGTCAGGTTTCCTTTTCCTTCTTTTAGATTGCCATTCCATAAGGCTGTTGCTTTTCTTCTCATGAGTATTGTATTTATTCAAATGTTTGTTGTAATCCGCTTTAAGGGCATCGCCTACTATAAAACAACACAAAGCACAAAAAGTTGCATTCGTACTATAGTTTATGTCGCATTTCTAGATGAAACAACGTTTATCAGGGTATAAAACTAAACTCATGAATAAACTTTCCTTTCTTTGTGTCTTTGTTGCAACTTTCTCCGCTTGTAAAACCCAGCAGGGCAACCGTCAGGTACTCATACAGGACTGTCCTGATGAAAAAATCATCAACAAAATTCCCGGTCCTCCGGTAAAAGGAGAATCCGAAAAGGTTTATTATATTTATCAGGGGAAAAAGCTGTCTCCAAAACAATTTGATCAGGAGTGGCTCGAGAAGAATTGTGAGATTAAAGAGACAGTAGTCTATTGATTTTATTTTTGAAAACAAGCTCAAAGACGTATTTTTGCCTAAAATTTTTAAAATGACAGTTTCTTTACGGGAGGTCAATAAAAAGATTTTAGGCTACGTTTCTTTAACTTTTCTCGGTTACTTCACGATCGGCCTATCACTTGCAACCTTGCCCATCTTCATCCACCAAATCTTAGGATTCAATACGATAATTGCTGGGCTGGTCATCAGTGTACAATATATAGCGACCTTTTTACTTCGCGGTTACGCTGGAAAAATTGTGGATACCAAAGGTCCTAAGGTATCTGTATTGCGCAGTATGTTATTTTTTGCGCTTTCAGGTATTTTTCTTTTGCTGGTTTTTCTCTTCAGATCCCAACCGTTCCTAAGTCTGGGTCTATTGTTGGTGACGCGGCTATTTACGGGTATCGGCGAAGGCCTTGTCGGTGCCAGCCCGATCAACTGGGCGTTATTGGAGCTGGGAGATGAACATGCAGCCAAAGCCATTTCCTTTAATGGTATCGCCAGTTATGGCGCCCTAGCCCTGGGTGCACCACTGGGTGTATTCATGGCTGATCATGTGAACTACCAATCGCTGGCCATTCTCACATTTGCTGTCGGAGTCCTCGGTTACTTTTACAGTAAATCAAAAAAACCTTACCGCGTGGCGTTTAAGAAAACTGCTCCAGTCAGTTTCAAACGTGTACTTTTGACTGTCGCGCCGTTCGGAGCCTGTTTGGCTTTGGGTGGTCTCGGTTTTGGCAGCATTTCGACCTTTATGACGCTTTACTATGAGTATTTCAACTGGCAAAATGGAGCCGTATGTTTAACAGTATTTGGCATTTTCTTTATTCTGACGCGGCTCGTGTTCAATAAGGCCATAGACCAATTTGGAGGTCTGCGCATAGCATTAGTAAGCCTTTTTGTGGAAGCCTTGGGCTTACTTGTCATCGCTCTTGCCTTACATCCAATTTGGACGCTGGCGGGAGCTGCGTTGACAGGATTGGGTTTTTCGCTTGTCTTCCCCGCTTTGGGTGTAGAGGCCATTAAAAGAGTAGACGGCAGTCAACAAGGTTCAGCGCTGGCGGCCTATGGGCTATTTATTGACATTTCGCTGGGAATTACCGGACCGCTGATTGGCTTCGTTGCCAATAATATTGGGATGACCAGTATCTACCCTTTCAGTGCCATTATGGTCGCCATCGGTTTTGCCGTAGTGGGAAATTTATATTATCATAAAAGAACAAAACTCGCCTGACATCTTTACTTACCATAAGGATCTCTAAAAAACGTAAAGCCGCTTGAATTTTCATCCAAGCGGCTTATTTAGTCATGTATATGAAACTATGGAAGCAGCGCTAAAAGCCGCATGCTCCAAAGATTGCAGTCAACTAATCCGCAATACTGGGTACCGATACCATTTCATTGGTATCAGCGTTGTAATCGATGCCGTCAAAGTTGAATCCGAATAGATTGAAAAATTCGTTTCGGTAACCTTCAATATCCGAGATCTCAGCGAGATTTTCAGTTGTGGCTTTCTCCCACAGCGCCGCAACCTCGGCCTGAACATCCGCACGCATTTCCAGATCGTCCACACGGATACGGCCTTTATCATCGAGTAATACCTTACCGTCGGCGGTATATAAACGCTCTGCAAACAGACGTTGCATCTGTTCAATCGTGCCCTCGTGAATTCCCTTTTCTTTCATCACTTTATACAAAAGTGAAATATACAAGGGTACTACAGGGATCGCTGAGCTTGATTGCGTAACCAGCGCCTTATTCACAGATACATAAGCGACACCATGAATATCGTTTAATATGTCGTTAATTGCAGGAACAGTAGCCTCCAGATCATCTTTTGCGCGACCTATTGTTCCGTTACGGTAGATTGGATAAGTCAGTTCAGGACCAATATACGAATAAGCTACTGTCTTCACCCCTTCTGCAAGAACACCTGCAGCTTTTAAATCTTCGATCCAGAACTTCCAGTCTTCTCCACCCATGACAGCTACGGTATTAGCAATATCTTCTTCGTTTTTAACAGGTTGAATTGTAATATCTGACACAATACCTGTATGAAAATCTACTGTCTTATTGGTAAACGGCTCCTTGATTGGTTTTAGCACAGACGCATGCGCCACACCAGTTTTCGGGTGTGTACGACGTGGAGATGCCAAACTGTAAACCACTAAATCTACTTGTCCTAAATCTTTTTTGATCAGATCAATCGTCTGCTGTTTGATCTCATCTGAAAATGCATCACCATTAATGCTTTTAGCATATAATCCAGCGTCATGAGCTTCTTTTTCAAATGCAGCTGAATTATACCAACCGGCAGTTCCGGGTTTGCCTTCTGCTGCAGGCTTCTCAAAAAACACACCGATTGTAGCAGCTCCAGAACCAAATGCTGCAGAAATCCGGGATGCAATACCAAAGCCTGTAGAAGCACCGATAACCAATACTTTTTTTGGCCCGTTCGCGATCTCACCCTTTGATTTCACGTATTCAATTTGATTTTTAATGTTTTGCGCAGCCCCTTGTGGATGCGAGGTTAAACAAATAAAACCTCTAGTTCTTGGTTGTATAATCATCTTGATTAATTTTCTTACTACTTGTTTTATTGATTAGGCAAAATAAGGAATTTTAAATGAGAAAATCGCCATAAAAATCAATTACTTTTTGTTTCATTTCGAAATGAACATGCATTTGCTTACTTTCACAGAAGCAAATAAACATACGTCCTATTTATTTATGCCATTCCAATTTACAACAAAAAAAAGTAAACGTACAGCAC
The DNA here is from genome assembly GCF_901482695.1 of Sphingobacterium thalpophilum. NCBI lineage: Bacteria > Pseudomonadati > Bacteroidota > Sphingobacteriia > Sphingobacteriales > Sphingobacteriaceae > Sphingobacterium > Sphingobacterium thalpophilum. Next base: position 4,685,105 of record NZ_LR590484.1, on the reverse strand, counting down.
TTTTCTTAGGTATCCTTGCGGCCTTTTTCTTCGCCAGCACCTTTGTGCTCAACCGTATTATGGCTGTATCAGGTGGCAGCTGGCAGTGGACGGCTGCGCTCCGTTTTATCTGGATGCTGCCGGTGTTATTCATTATAGTCTGTTTGAGAGGCAATCTGTCTGGCCTTTTGAATGAAATAAAAGCCAATGTCGGAAAATGGCTACTTTGGAGTACGGTAGGTTTCGGACTATTCTATGCCACCCTGACATTTGGAGCAAGTTATGGCCCCTCCTGGCTGGTTGCAAGCACCTTCGAATTTACGATTATTGCCGGTATGTTTATAGGCCCCTTACTGGAAAAGAAAGGGCAACGAAGGGCCATATCCAAAGGGTCGCTTCTCTTTTCGCTTATAATATTTATAGGCATTCTTCTCATGCAGATTACCGAAGCCCAGCGTACTTCTCTGCGTTCAATATTACTCGGAAGCATTCCAGTATTGGTCGGAGCCATAGCCTATCCTCTGGGCAACCGCCAAATGATGAACATAACAGGCAACAGGCTGGATGCTTTCCAGCGCACACTGGGCATGACGCTCTGTAGTATGCCCTTTTGGATTATATTGAGTTCTTTTGCATATGTTGAAAGTGGCTGGCCGACGAATCAGCAACTTTTTCAGACAGCCATGGTTGCCCTATTCTCAGGTATTGTTGCCACCTTGCTATTTTTCACCGCTACAGATATGGTGCATACCAACCACAATGCGCTTGCCGCCGTCGAGGCAACGCAGGCCGCGGAAGTAATTTTTACCCTTTTTGGGGAGATTATCCTGCTACATGCTGTATTCCCCAATATATATTCCTGCGCAGGTATTGTTCTGGTAGTCGCCGGAATGATTCTCCATAGCCGGTCAGGCTGAAGCTGCCAAGTGTGTGCCGACGGATCATTTGTCGAAGGAAAGTGTCTTGCTGATCTTACCGAGGTTCAAACTATTTGCCATCGCAGAAAATATAGCGTAATACGTGCCTTTGCGAGCATAGAGATCCTCATGCTTGCCCTGCTCAACGACCCGCCCCCTCTCCATCACTACAATCATATTCGAATCGATAATTTGCGATATGCTATGTGAAACAATGATGACCGTACGGTCCCTTTTAATGGCATCCAGACTGTTTTTGATCTGTTCAGTAGCAATAGCATCCAGATTAGCCGTAGGTTCGTCCAAGAAGATAATGGGAGGATTTTTCAAAAACAGGCGCGCAATGGCAATACGCTGCTGCTGTCCCCCCGATAGTAGCTGAGCATCCGACTCATATCCTTTTGGTAATTCCATAATCTGTTGATGAATATAGGCTTTCTTGGCTGCCTCGACAATTTCTTCTTTTGAACTCCCTATTTTACCGTAGGCGATGTTCTCGTATATCGTCCCTTTAAAGATATGATTACGTTGTAGTACCATGCCGACATGTTCGCGCAGATATGCCGTGTCATAATCGGCCAGGTCCACGCCGTCCAGAATTATCTGTCCGCGCGAAGGCTCATAAAATTTGTCCAGCAGATTGATCACTGTACTCTTACCCGCTCCACTGAGGCCTACCAAAGCCGTAATTTCGTTGTGCCGTATCGAAAAATTCACATTTTTCAAAGCCAATGTACCATTGGGATATGCAAAAGATACATTTTTCAATTCCAGATTCCCCTTAATGCGTGCTGGACGGTTAGTGCCTCTCGATTCGATCTGTTCATCCGCTTCCAAAATCTCAAAAAAGGATTCAGAGTAGATCAGCGCATCGTTTACTTCGTCATAAATGCGGTGCAATTGCCGAATCGGTGCCGACACGTTATTAAACAGCATAATATGAAACATGATCGCGCCAATACTCATCTGTGCTGACAATACCAGATAGGCTGTCAATACGATAATGATGACTACTGCAATTTGTTCGACAAAATTTTTGATGCTATCATATAGGAAACTCGTTTTACGGGTCTGCATCTGATTTTCCGTCATTTCAAACTGAATCTTTTCGTGCCGGGCAGCCTCTTCAGGTTCGCGGACAAACGACTTGATAACCAAAATAGAATCAATCAAACTAATGATACGATTGTTTTTTGATTCACGGTAGTTTCGCATCTGCCGCCTAAAACCCGAAAGTTTTGTTGCCTGTGACTGGCTGATGTAAAGATATAACGGGATCACCGCCAGCCCCACTAGACCGACATAGACATTGGCATAAAACATGCAAGCCAACGCAATGATAGCATTGGCAAATAGCGGTAGAATATCAATAAAGAAATTTTGGACCAAGCGGGTCAATGAACTAATGCCCGCATCGATTCGCGTCGCCAGCTTTCCGCTTTCGTTGTCCGAAGAGGTATAAAATGCAAGTTTATAGCTCAGGACGCGGCTGACAATCGCCTGTGAAAAATCCCGCGCAATATAAATCCGTAATTTCTCGCCATAAAATTTCTGCCCAAACTGCACTAAGGCATAGACTACCTCTTTAAGCATCAGCACAAAACTGATGATACCGACAATATACAGCCCTTTGGACAATAGTTCCTTGGCGATCATCAGCGCGTTGATCGAATCCACTGTGTAGCGGAGAATAAATGCATTGATCTGTGCGGCAAATGACCCAACGACAGTCAACAGTAGGGTGTAAATGATCAATCTGCGGTACGGACGGGCAAAAGGAATTATTTTTTTAAACAGCTGTAGAATAGTCATGAAACACCGGCGATTATAAAAGTGAAACAAATAAAGCCCACACTTGGTTTAAAGGTAAATAGAAATTATAGAATTTTATCGGCCGTAAGGCACAATAAGCAAAAATCCTTCAAGCCTTCACAAGCACTGACGCGCCAAACACAGTCAGAGGGTTCTTATCCCGTAGAGCTCACTTGGCACGCCGAAGGCTAAGGAAAGAGTATAAAAAAAATGGAACCGCAGAAAAAAGGCCGTATCAAAAATTTCTGACACGGCCAAGTCCTGATGATATCGGAGGCAAAGTTATCCAAAAATACGATTAAGCACCTTAGCAAGCCGCAGCCCGCCCTTCAACAAACATTGCTCCATAACATCCTTGTTCTGGTAAACATAGGAGTACGATAAGTTAGCATTATTGGCTACATCCGCATAAATTTTCTCAGCAAGCTGGTTAGACTCGTACAGCCAGTTGGACAGTTCTCCCGCCGCAAGCTCTTTGTTCTCCTCTTTGCTTCTGACGTCAAGCACCGTCGCGTATTCCGTATAGCTGTATTTCTCATTGTCCACCAAATCGCTATCCCAAACACGATGGATATTCGATTTCTTTCCGAACCAGCTTACTTCAATTTTATTTCCGCCCTGATCTTCTGCCCTACTGACATGCATGGGCTGATGTGCATCCCCTAAAATATGGATCAGGAAGTAGAGATTCTGTTTTTGCTGTTCCATAGAGATTGTTTTATCTGCGAAAGATTTCTCCAAATGGATAGCTGTCTTATACAAATTTTCATCTGCAGAATTATCCAAGCCCAACTGGAACTCGGCCCAGGGCAAGTTTGCATTTAAATTGATAAAATGAGAATTGCCAAGCTTTTTAAATTCTGGCCTTGGGTCTGATTTAATGAAATCACCCCAATTCGCCCAATAAGCCAATTTCTGCTGTCCAATGATTTTTCCAATCTTCTTCTTTGCTTTTTTATTCAAATGGCGTTCAGCTATTTCGGCCACGACACGGTGCCCGATCGTCCCCCAGGCGAATACCGATGAAAGCTGAAAACACAACACGAGAGCAAGCATCCCCTTAATCATTTTTTTCATTGTTCTATCTATTATAATTATTTGAAAATATTGAAAGCATATTTTGCGTCCGACCAAAATTCATCCAGCGCAATAATTCTCGATTTAAAAAATGAGATCAGTGTGCCCCATTCTGATTCATCGAAAATACTGTGTCCTTCCAGTACCGTGTAAATCTGACATACCGGTCTGCCATATTCATCATGGCCATCCATTTCCCATGTCCATTCTTCTCCTAGAATCGCGTGGAGCACAGCCTTGAATTGCATAAATTGCTCCGCCATCAAAGCACGGATTCCAGCATCCGGCTGTGACCAGCTGATCGCAATCTTCGCCTCGTTTTTGTCAGCATCCATCCTGAAGTACAAGTGCTTAATTCCGGTTTTGTAGTTAACCCAGTTCACTTTCTCCCTGTCCGCTGACGGGTGCAAAACCATAAATTGGCCAAACTTAGTCCAGAATAGTTGTTTTATCTGCTTTACTTCCTCTCTAGAGTACACATTTCTATTTTTAAGTCACAAAATTAAGAAAATAGCTTGGGATGCTTAAACCATAACGCTATTTAAATTGTTGTTTTACCAACAAAGGATAAAAAAAATGAACTTAGATAAGAAAAAGTCTTTACTCTTGCTTGGTGCGGTGGCGCTTGGCACTGTGGCCTACAATGCATTGAAACCCGTCGTATCACGTCCTGATGTCGTCGAGCCTTTTAACCTCGATAAATATCTCGGAAAATGGTATGAGATAGCCCGTCTTGACTTCCGATGGGAAAGAGGCCTCAGTCAGGTCACGGCCGAATACAGTAAAAATAAGGACGGAAGCATCCGTGTCAACAATCAAGGGTATTCCGAAGAAAAAGAACGCTGGAAGCAATCTCTCGGCAAAGCAAAGTTTGTCAATGGGCCACAGAAAGGTGCCCTGAAGGTATCTTTCTTCGGCCCATTTTATAGCGGATATAACATTGTCAGAATAACTCCAGATTACAAATACGCTCTTATTTTCGGCGACAACCTCGATTATATGTGGATTTTAGGAAGAGATACCGAAATCCCGGATAAGATCAAAAATGAATTCTTAACGTATGCATTGCAATGCGGATACGAAACCGGTAAGCTTGTGTGGACAAAACATTGATGTCTGGACAAAACGCTAGTCAAAAATTGGAGCAATCACCTGATAATTCAATGTCGGATCCCCGGCCACAACCTCAGCAATCTCGTGGAGGTCCTTTTGGCTAATGCGGTTTCTGACACCGGCATTGTATAAATTTGCCAGAAATAAAGCCGCCTCATGTTTATCTTCGGGCAACAAAATCGAACTGCCGACATAAAAGTTGAGAACAGATACAGCATAATCGCCGAATATGTGGAAACCAAATTCGCCACTCTTCTGTAATGAATGGCGCATCATTTTCTCAAAATCAGAACGCAGTGTTTCTTTTATAGCATCTTTCATCAATAAAACTCGTTATAAAACCTTTCGGCCAAAATGTGTTCAGACTGCAGGGCGACGTATTTCCAGACCTTGTGACGAACAACCAAACAGAGCAAAAATGCAAAAAAAATCCCAAACAAAGCAGTTTCAACGCTTTGTTTGGGATTGCTTATTCAAAAAGAACGGTATTAGAGCGCTTCAGCGTGCTGGGTTACATCAAGGCCCAGCTCTTCCTCCGTTTCCTCAACACGTAAAGGCGAAATGAGATCCGTCACCTTCAGAAGGATCAAAGACCCTACAAAGGCAAAGAAGGACACAGCAAATAGCGCTACCGTGTGAACGATAAACAGCTTTGTTTCACCAAAGAATAGACCATTGTCAGCTACAATCGGATTGACATTGTGATGCGCAAACACCCCAGTCAGTATCATACCGACCATCCCCCCTACACCATGACATGGAAACACATCCAGTGTATCATCTATGCTGGTTTTACTGCGCAAATAGACAACCAGGTTGCTGACCAGCGCGGCAATTAAACCAATGACCATCGCATGCGGTATACTAACAAAACCAGCTGCCGGTGTAATGGCAACAAGTCCAACGACAGCGCCAATACATGCGCCCATTGCGGATGGTTTTTTGCCTCGGATGATATCCACAAATATCCAGGCCATGGCCGCCATCGCTGAAGCCGTCGTCGTCGTCGCAAAGGCATAAGCTGCCAGACTATTGGCTCCTCCTGCTGACCCTGCATTGAATCCAAACCAGCCAAACCACAATAATGCTGTGCCCAGAATAACATAGGTAATACGCGCCGGATTATGCGTTTGCGTCTTACGCCCTTTTAAATAGATAGCCGCAGCCAACGCTGCCCAACCCGCGGACATATGGACTACAGTGCCCCCGGCAAAATCAAGTACGCCAAATTTTGCCAATATACCTTCTGGATGCCAAGTCGCATGTGCTAGCGGCATATATATAAAAATTCCGAATAGAATAATAAATAACATATATGAATTGAAACGAATCCGTTCAGCAAAAGCACCGGTAATCAGCGCAGGCGTAATAATCGCGAATTTCAGCTGGAACATAGCAAACAGCACCAACGGAATTGTTGGTAAAGCGCCCCATGCGACCTCCCCAAGCGTGCCTTTCATCATAAAAAAGGTCGCGGGATTACCGATAATACCGCCAATATCTTCACCAAACGCCAAACTGAAACCGAAAATAACCCAGAGAATAGTCATCAGACACATGCAGATAAAACTTTGCATCATGGTCGAAATAACATTCTTTTTGCTCACCATACCACCGTAAAAAAATGCCAGTCCCGGAGTCATGATCAGCACCAATGCCGACGAAGTCAGCAGCCATGCGGTATCTCCTGTATCAAACTCCACTTTCTCAAGTGCAGTCAAATCTATGGAGGGAAATAAAAGTCCTAGTACACCCAAAAGTACAAGAACCAAAAGTGGAATAATTTTTTTCATTTGTTTAAACTGATTAGCTTATTAATACATCAATAAAGTTGTTAAAAAAATACAAAAACAAAACAAAAACCCTTTCTCATTTATTGTTTTGACAAATATAAACTCTTTTTATTAAAAAAATAGTATCAAAAATTATTTTTTGTTATTTTTTTTACATAATTTCACAAAAACAAATACAAAAACCACACAAAAACCCTAAAAACAGCCATTTTAAAACACAAATAAAATTAAAAACATCAAACTTAAACCAAAAAAGACATGAAAAACACCTATCTAATTCTATTTTTCTTGATATTTTCTGTAAAAACTCTAAAATCACAAGAAGATAACAAAGAAAAACCATTAGAAATATCAGGATCAGTAGATACTTACTGGAAATATGACTTCCAGAACAAACCAAACATCAATACCTATTTTACTGAAGACAACAATTCCGTGTCTATTGGAATGGTTGATCTAGCCTTAAAAAAGAGTTTCAAGAAAGCTTCTTTTGTTGGTGAACTTTCTTTTGGCCCACGCGGACAATACCGGTCCATTATGAATGGCGATGGCCAGCCCGGAGATGATAAAAACAGTTTCCATATCCAGAATCTATACATAGGATATAATCTTACAGACAAACTCAATCTTACAGCTGGTTTTATGGGTACATTCGTGGGATTTGAAGTTATCTCTCCAACATATAATTTTCATTACTCCACCTCCTATCTATTTGGCGCCGGCCCCTTCCAGGATGCCGGATTGAAAGCGACCTATAGCTTCTCCGATAAGTTTGCGCTAATGGTCGGTATTTTTAATGACTGGAATGTCTATCAGGACATGAACGGCGTTTCTCATGTTGGTTCCCAGTTAACGTACAGACCAAACGAGAAAGGTAGCTTTTACCTCAACTTCCTGACAGGATCTTCAGCCGGCGGCAAATCAAACTATAGCTCGGGAACTCTTGTTGATTTTGTAGGCAATTACGACTTTACGTCTAAATTTTATTTAGGCCTGAATGCCACTCATTACAAAAAAAGGGATGATGGTGGCTATACCGGCGTAGCGCTTTATCCACGCTACCATTTCTCTGAGCACTTCGGACTGGGACTTCGTGAAGAGTTTTTCCAGACTCATAAAGAGGAAGCCAATGGTATTGAAAGCGCCAATATGTTGGCAACGACACTAACTGCAGAATATAATTATCACGGGTTTAAATTTATTCCGGAAGTACGGATAGACAGAAGCAACCGGGAAAAATTTATTAAAAATGATCTTTCTCCGACCAAATCTGCTGGCCAATTTTTATTAGCCTGTGTGTATAGCTTCTAAATCACACTTATCGACGTAAGTATATACCCAGCTGCTATTTGTTCAAGATAAAATAGCACATGCAGTACAGCGCATGGAGTCAGTAATACAAAAAAAGGAGCGGCATCCGGCCATCAGGAGGATACCGCTCCCCTTTTTGTTGGGGCCTAAAATCGCACAACAGTCCACCGCAGGGCATTCAGCCTGTACGGCAGCACGACGTATCTTGCTGCCTGTGCAGCAGATCCAAAAACGTTATCGTACACTGACCGAAACGTGCCGGTCCAATATCCGGTCTGCTTCAGGAGCGTCTGCAGGATACTTCGCAAATTGCGAACCATATCCTTCCGCCCCGACAACCTGTTTAGCAAGTCCCGATTTATCAAGATAATCTTTTACAGCGTTGGCACGGTCCAACGACAGTTTTTTATTATATTCCTCATTGCCCGTCCTGTCGGTATACCCACCGATTTTGACATGCGCAGCGGGAAAAGACTTGAGGATGGCAACCAAATTGCGGAGCTGCACCTCGCTCTCAGGTAAAACCTTTGCGGTTCCGGTTTCAAAATTGAGATTGTCAAAATCAAACCAAGTATTCTTTAAGGAATCTTCACCTAGGGCCATATAATCGGATTTCAGAAACTGCACCAGACGGTCTTCGATACCACCTTTAAAAGCGGTTAACTTACTGCCATCCGGCAAATCCACATCAAGCTGCTGGCGCGCAGGCGTAGATGGATTCGTGCCGGCGACCGCTCCCGAATCAAGCTGCACCTGATTTGTGCTGGTATCTGTTGCACCATCCTTTTTGCCACCACTGCAGCCTTTGCCAAATAAAAACCATAGCACGGCCACAACAATCAACGCAACCACAATCTTCCACCAGCCACCGCCCGAGGAATTTGCCGTCGTCATTGCCGCTTTTGCGTCATCCGACCTCGGCAGAGACAGCGGTTCCTTATGCGCGCCCAATTCTGTTGCGGGATCTATTCTGCCAGCCCCTCCAGATATACTGCCAGAATCGCCTGCTGTTGCTCCGATGTTGGAGACAGGTTCATCGGGAGCCGAAAAGACCCCACCATCAAATAACTTCCCAAATGCCCCCAGGCCCAGACCGGCCGGCACAGCAGCGGCAAACGACGCTTTATTTTCCCGCAAATGCTGGGTTATGGCGCTGGTGTCCCAATTCTGCCCTTTATTCGTCAGACTGGAAAAGACAGCAGGAAGCGACACCTGCATCAGCTGCTGTATGACCGAACCGCTAAAGCCGAGATAGCCTCCCAAGCTGCTCAATACCGTTTCGAGCCCGCCGCCCAATATAGAACTGAGCATGCCGCCCGACTCCGCGGCAGGCACTTCAGTTTCTTGCGTAGCAGACGAATTGCCACCAAAGAGATTATCGAAGTCAAATCCCGCAAAATGCTGTTTCGCACGATCTAAAATACCTGCAATACCGCCGCTTTCCGCCTGTTGACCTAGACCTAAGAACAAGGCTGGCACAACAGCGTCCACGCCCTGTTTTACCTGTTCCTTATCCTGATGCAGATGCTGACTAAGGCGGCTCAGAACCTCCTCATTAAAATAGTCCTTTGCTCCTTTTAAAAGCTGATTTTCCATAATTTTTGTTTATTGATTCAAACAATCAACAAACAAAAACTTATATTGTTCATAACCAGCGTCTAAAAGACACCCGACAGCCACTTCGGAACAACGAACTCAGCTGCCAGATGAGCCAACCGATACATTTGCCAATGTTCCTTACTTATCCACACGACCTCTTCCAGCTCTGCCTGAGGTCGAAAGACAGTCTCCATCCCCAATGTCATGGCATAAATATGCCCCTCGACCAGCGTGTCCGGCTCGTTCACAGCCTGTGTCACATGATTGCCGATGAAACGTAGCGCTGTCACCTCTACTTCCAGCCCCAGCTCTTCTTTTAACTCCCTTGTGAGTGCAGCCATGTCTGATTCACCAGCTGCAATTTTCCCGCCCGGCAGCTGGAAATAAGCCGAACTCCGCTTGCGTACCATCAACATATTGCCTGCCGGCGACAGTATCATCGCCGAACAGATCACGATCTTGTTCATATCTTTCACTTGAAGAGACAAAACTAACTTTTTACCAAAACATTTAAAAAATATGTTTTATTCTTATATTTATAAGAACAAATTAGAATATATTATCCATATATGAAGCCAGGATTAGCAACTCTTATACTTAACCTATTATTGCTGACACTGGGCTGCCAGCGGGAACACAAAAACGCAGTGCACAAAGAGCAGCCTATCAAGCATTCCAACGAAGCTCCCGTCGTCAAACAGCCAGAAAAACCTAAAATGGTCACTGCCGATGATATTATCATAAAAAAAGGTCTGCTTTACGAAAAGTACAGGCTCGAAGACACTTACCCCTATAAGGATACCATCAGGAGCTTTCAGTGGGATAAGATAAAAACACAGCTGGCTTTTGTGGAAAATTTTCAACGCCATCCTTCCCGATATGGGGTACTACAAAATTATCAGAATGAGAAGGGTGAAGCACCGACAATAAAGAACTTTAAACGTGATTCTTACAAACGGGTTTCAGACAGTTTCAACGTCGAGCGGTATCAAGCCGCACCTCTATATGATGTCACAACAGACCAACTCGTACGCTATGGACGTGACGGCTGGCTGGTGCAGGTTGTGGGTACGGATACCCTAGCAAGAGTACCTATTGCCGGTGTATCTTTTGAGGGAAAATACACCGTCCCCAAAAGATACCTTCGCCTGATAAATGACAGTGTACAATTCAACATCATCAATATCGTCGATGTAAGCAACCAAAACATATGCACATTGGAAAAGGTAGGCAAGGAATGGCTGATACGCAGCATGAACCCGGCCACCACAGGTCGCCACAAGCCCCCTCACGCTCAAGAAACCCCAACCGGATTATTTGTCGTCCAGCAACACAAGTCCAAGATGTTCTATTTCGAAGATGGCACGCGTACCTACGGCGGTTTCGCCCCATACGCAACCCGCTTCACCGCAGGTGCCTACATCCACGGAGTTCCGGTCAATGACCCGAATGGCCGCATCATCGAATACAGTGAGAGTCTGGGAACCACGCCCAAATCCCATATGTGTGTTAGAAACGCCTCGTCACACGCCCAATTTGTCTATAAAAGGTCAAAAGATCTCTCTTCGCTCGTAATTGTTATTGATTAACACTATTTAACATTCTGTAAATCAAATATGTATTAATTTTAATATTATTTTTGTAAACATCTACACAGAAAAGGGAGGAGAATGGGAAATACGTTTATGTTTCTTTTGATGGCACTCAATACAGCCTTGTCTTCAAAAGAAGAGTTAAAAACAACAGATCAACAAACCAATATTTATCATGTCAATGTCGAACGTCAGCGAACAGAAGTAGATTCGCTATATGACGAAATGAACCTAAGCCCTGTATTAAAATATGAGGCATTCCGACAGGCAATGGAAGGCAGAAAGGAAATTCCAGCACATAATAAAGATATTATGACAGTCATCGATTTTTCCTTGGCTTCTACCGAAAAAAGGCTCGTTGTACTCGATTTAAAAAACAAAAAGGTGCTGTTCCATACCTTGGTATCGCACGGTAAGAACAGCGGCGAAAATTATGCCGTGGATTTTTCAAATCAGCAGGAATCGCTAAAAAGTTCTTTAGGCTTTTTTGTGACAGAAAATACTTATGATGGTGAAAATGGCTACTCTTTGGTATTAAATGGTCTGGAAGAAGGGATAAATGACAATGCCAAAGCACGCTACGTAGTGATGCACGGTGCAGATTACTGTAGTACAGGCACCATTGCAAGCCTTGGCAGACTGGGTAAAAGCTACGGTTGTCCGGCAGTGCCCAGAGAATATGCCGGCCCCATCATCAATACTATCAAGGACGGGACACTGTTGTTTATCTATGCAGATAACGATGAATATTTGGCCAAGAGCCGTCTGATTCATCAGCCAAACATTTTGATGGCGCATTATCAAAAGAAACAGGCAGTCCATGCAGATGAAGGATAGCATAAAAAAATCCTGATGAACGAATTCATCAGGATTTTTTTATGGCCAGCCTCATAGCACTAAATTTTCATCCCACCTCAGCGCATTAAGACTTATGTTTTTTTCTGAATTTTAACATCCAATTATAAATCGCATCATCGTGAAATAGACGTTCCACACTACCATGTGTACCACCTTTGATGACATTCAGACTAACCTCAGCATCCGGATCTGCTTTCTTTATTGCATTCATGATCTTACGCGATTCAGAAATAGGGACCGCCCGGTCAGCAGTGCCATGATGTAGCCAGATTGGCACCTGTGTTAAGTTGACTGCATACTGACTGGATCCGCCGCCACAGATAGCCACAGCCGCAGCAATTCGTTCAGGATATTTTCCCGCCACATCCATGGTGCCGTAACCTCCCATGCTCATACCGCAGACATAAATACGCTCTGGGTCAGCATTATAATGCTCAATGGCATAATCCACTATTTCGATCACCTTGTCCGGATCCCAGCCTCCTCGCGACTGGGGAGCCACAACGATACCGGGGACCTCTTGCCCCTTGTTTATAGCATAGAGAACGCCATAGCGTTTTACCCGGTCGAGATTGCTTCCCGACAAGCTCCTTCCATGAAGAAATACGAAAAGTGGCTGTTTTTCCAGATTCTCAGCTGAATTGACATTTTTCAGTAGAAATGGATACGCAGTTTCGCCCCGTATCGCCTGTATTTCCTGTGCGCCTAACGAGCTGAAAAACATAGTTAAAACGCACAAAAAGAAATAAAACTTATACATAATACTAATTTCGTCTACGATTATTTAGCTTAATTTGGAGCATTAAAAATACAATTTAATGATTTTTAGACATCGCATTTAACAACTTTTAACATTTTACCCATACCTGTTATACCATGGACAAAAGCGCAGATAGGACGTCTTCACGATGGGTTAAACTGGTCTGATATGCAAATTTTATTGCATATCAGACCAAATTTATCTTAGTTTGTATTATTGACGCTAATATCAATCGACATCATGAAAATATTGCATACCGCCGACTGGCATTTAGGGAAACGACTGGACAGCTTTTCGCGGATGGATGAGCAGATTGCAGTGATGGAAGAAATCATTCGGCTGGCTGACGAGCAGGATGCCGATCTTATTATTATCGCCGGTGATCTTTTTGACGCATTCAACCCGGGCGTTGAGGCCATTGAACTCTTCTACAGGACCATCAAAAGGCTGGCGAAAAACGGCATGCGCCCCGTCATCGCGATCGCCGGCAACCATGACTCACCTAACCTGATCGATGCCCCCGACCCTTTGGCGCGCGCATCAGGTATCATATTGATCGGACACCCACAAGCTATGGTAGCTCCGTTTACCACCGAAGGCTTTTCCGTTCTGCGCTCGGACAAGGGTTTTATTGAGCTACAGATCAACCACTTTGACTATCCTATCCGAATCATTCATACAGCATATGCCAACGAAATCCGTCTCAAGCAGTATCTGGGTGAAGACAAAGAAGTACAGTTGAATAAAGCGCTGGCAGCCAACTGGAAGCAGTTGGCAGAAAACTATTGTGATGACCAGGGTGTCAATATACTGACAGCTCACCTCTATATGAATAAATACGGCATGGCTTTACTCGAGGAGCCTGATGGCGAAAAGCCGATTAAAATAGGAAACGCCGACCTGATTTATGCGGAGTCCATCCCACCGCAGATTCAGTATACGGCCTTAGGTCATATACACGGGTATAAAAACATCGGCACGGTAGACAAGCCCGCTGTTTATGCCTCGTCTCCACTATGTTATAGCTTTTCGGAAGCGGGGCAGACCAAATACGTCGCTATGATCAATGCCGTACCAGCCACCAATGTCTCGGTCGAACGCATCCCATTAACACAGGGAAAACCACTGATCCGGAAATCATTTGACGATATTGCCGAATGTGTCGGCTGGCTATCCGACAATCGGGATGCGCTGGTGGAACTCACCTTGAGATCCACTACCTTCCTGAAAGCCGAAGACCGCAGGCTGATCTATCAGACCCATCCGGGCATCGTTTATCTGATCCCTGTGGTACAACAGGAGGAAACAAATGCCCCCGACACAAAAGAAATTCGTCTGACAGAGGATATTTCAACGCTGTTTAAGGACTACTTCAGATCAAAAAATGCCAATCAGGCACCAAACGACGACATCCTCGACCTTTTCCGCGAAATACTAAATTCTTAATTGCATGATTCCATTAAAATTAATTGTAGAAGGCTTATACTCTTACCAACAACGTCAGACCATCGATTTTAGCGAACTGTCGGAGGCTGGCCTATTTGGTATTTTTGGTGCGGTAGGTTCGGGTAAATCATCCTTACTGGAGGCTATTACCTACGGCCTGTATGGTGAGACTGAAAGACTCAATGCGCGCGACAAACGCGCGTATAATATGATGAATCTCAAATCCAACCGCTCCTATATCGAGCTTGACTTTGTCAACTTTGAAAATCGTGTATTCAAGGTCACAAGGGAATTTAAGCGCAATTCTAGAAATTTTGAGGATGTCAAGTCTCCGACAGTTATCTTATACGAACAGATCGAAGGACAATGGATCCCGCTGGAAAGCAGCAACGTCCAAGCGGTCATCGGATTGAGCTATGAAAATTTCAAACGGACAATTATAATTCCTCAGGGACAGTTTAAGGAATTCATAGAACTGGGAGCTAAAGAACGTACAGATATGATGAAAGAGATCTTCCAGCTTCACCGCTTCGATCTGCAGGATAAGGTCTCCCTTCTTTATAAAAATAATCAGTCCGAACTGGATCAGCTCAATGGTCAGTTGCTGGGATTTGAAGGTATCACCGATGAACATGTCCAGACAACACGCGCACGATTACAGGAAGAACAGCAGGCCTTTGCAGCTGCCGAGCAGCAAAATAAAGTTATTCAAGAGCAGTATCAGACCCTGAAAAGCCTAAAAGAAGACTTTCTGGAACTGGAGAGAATAAAAGATATATTTCAGGAACTTTCCATGCAACGTACAGCAAAAGAAGATTTGCGTAAACACGTGATGCGTTATGAAGCGGCGCATGCTACTTTTTTTCACCTGATTAAATCAAAAGAGAAGTTAGATCAGGAAAATCAGGAGCAATACCAGCAGCTACAGGCCGCAACGGCAAAATGGAAAGCAACGCAAACACAGACACAGGAGTTATCCGATCGACTTGCCGAACTCAGAGCTCAGTACGACCTTCTGCCGCAACGGCGCACAAGTGAACTGGACCTGGAGCTGATACTACAACTGCTGGTCTTTTCGGATGAAATTAAAACACTAAAAGAACGTGCGGAAAAAGGGCGGAGTTTTGTTCAGGAGGCCAAGCAAGAGCAGCTGCAATGGAAATCCAGGATTCAGGAGACCGAAGCCATGCTTGAACAGCTGAAAAGGTCCAGACCCCCGGTCGACGAGTTGATGGCGGTGGGTCAATGGTATACGACACAACAGAACATCCTGCAGCAGGAAGTGGAACTCACCCAGCAATATCATGAGCTGGCGACCTCAATAAGCGTCCTGCGGGAGGAACAGGAAGCGCTGCCGATCAATAGCGAAGACCTGGAAGCTGATTATCAGCGCACATTGATGGAACTCGAAACCAAAGCCAGCAAACTGCAGGACGAGAAAGCGCATTTATTACTGCAACAAAGACTAACCCAGTTTGCCTCAGACCTAGCTGATGGATTCCCTTGTCCCCTATGCGGTTCGCTTGATCACCCCGCTGTGGCTATTGGCGACGATATTACCGAAGAGCTTAACGAAAACAACCGCTTGGCTACGGAAATCAATGCACTGATCAAGCTGAAGACTGAACAAAAATTTCAGGCCGGTAAACTGCTGTTCCGTCTACAGGCTTTAGAGGAGCAATCTACGGAAATTCAGCGCAAACTGCAGCTTGTCCATAACAGCAAATCTGATCATTTGAAGCAATTTATCTGGCCGAATTATAAGAGTGAAGACTACGCTGGGTATTTAGCTAAAAAACAACAGCTTGCAGCAATAGAAAACCAGATCAGCAATGCCGAACAACTGCTTGTCAAGCAACAGCAGAACTTAGCAGACATTGAAGAAAAGCTGGAAAAATACAACAAAAAATTAAGTGAATTTGAAGTCGATGAGGCGAAAAAACAGGCACAGATCAGTCAAAATTTGGATAACTTAAAGTTGCTGTCCTGGTCAGATTACCGATCCAGAGAGCAGGCGACGGTAAAAAATGAGTATGAACAGTTAAAGGCTTCCAATTTGCGTTTAGAGCAGGATTATACAGCATTATCCAACAGATTAAACGCGGCCAATAGTGAACTTGCTGCACAAAATAGCCGTATGCTGGCGCTCAGTGACCAGCTGGCCAAAATCAATGACGAAAGGCAACAATTAGCGAATAATATCCAGCTGCTGCTTCAGAGCTCAGCTTTCGAAAGTATCGAAGAAATCAAAGCGCTACTTGCAGAAGAACTGCCCGTTCAGAAGATCAGAGCAGAACTCGAACAGTTTCAGATCCAAGTGGAGACAACGAAAGCACAAATCAGTCAGCTGGAGAAAAAGCTGGCGGACCAAGTTTATGATGACGAGTTGTTTCAGCGGCAGCAAACAGCCGCTGGGGAAGCCCTGCAACAATTGAAGTTGCTCACCGAGCAGGTTGCACGGTCCGGGCAAGAACTCCTCCAACTGGAAGCAGCTCTTGAAAAAAAGAAAATTTTGCTACAACAACAAGCAAAATTAAGCTTGCGTAATGATAATTTAAAACAGCTGTTTAATTTATTCAAGGGAGCAGGTTTCGTCCAATATGTATCTTCTATCTACCTACGACAGCTATGTGATCACGCCAACATCCGTTTTCACCGTATGACCCGCAATCAGCTCAGCCTGCAGATCAATGATAACAATGATTTTGAAATTATCGACTATCTTAATGAAGGCAAAAGCCGTAGTGTAAAAACGCTGTCCGGAGGCCAAGCCTTTCAGGTCTCCCTAAGTCTCGCTCTGGCACTGGCAGAAAGCGTACAGTCCAACACACGGGCCAGTAAAAACTTCTTTTTTATTGACGAGGGATTTGGCACCCAAGACATTGCCTCTGTCAATATTGTCTTCGAAACCTTGCTGGAGCTTCGGAGGGAAAACCGCATAGTCGGCATCATCTCCCACGTAGAAGAATTGAAAGAGCGCATCCCGATTTCACTTTCCATTGAAAAAGACGAAGAACATGGCAGCCAGATTTTCATTAATTAGTTGATCATGTAAAAGTTATTTAGTATTTTAGTTATAGAGGCAGTCTTCGATACAGTTGCCTCTATAACCAAAAAACGAAGATTATGGGCTTATTTTCAAACAATCGAAAAGGGAAAGGGTCTCATCCATTTTTTCATAAGACGAGCAAAACGGTCGTTGGCTCAGGTCCTGGTAAAGGCAATGTAGAGGGAATACGTACGCATTCGACATTATTAGTCAAACAATACGATATACTCCATATCCTTAAAGAGATTCTTATGCCGCAGAATCAGAATTAAAATTGGCCGGCGCAAAGTGACTTTAAATACATTACCCTATTACTCCGTTTATCCCCTACCTCTCTCCGGGATCGCCCATCCTTTGGCCCCCTCTTCACAGCTGCAAGCGGCAAGGTAAAGATATATAAGAGGCCATATCATGGATGTCAGCTGGAAACTTTACCCAAAGACAAAAAGAATATCAAAAAATCATTGAAATTATAAAAAAGGAAGTTTAATTTAACAATATAAAACTTTTCTATAAAAATATTGTCATACGATAACACACACAACAACCTCATAGTGATATAAACAGATGAAGTACAAACAAATAAACAACAATTCGATCAATCAGATTATGCTCATCATTATCATCCTGCTGATCTGCATATTGATATTCACCAGTTTATTCTATTATCTTCCGGGCTTTCTTGGCGCAGTGACCTTATACATTTTGTTTCGCAAAGTGAATTTTAAACTCACCGAAGAGCGCAAATGGAACAAGTCGCTGGCAAGTCTGCTACTTATCCTGCTAACGCTTATCTTTCTGGTAGGCCCGCTTTACCTACTGATCAACTATATGGTCCCCCAAGTGACCGATGTCATTAATAACAAAGATGAAATCATACAGAAATTTGATTCCATAAAGACCTATTTTAAAGACAACCCTTACCTCAGTAATATCGACCTGTCTGATTCGGCATTAATGGGTGCGCTGCAGCGTGCGGCCAAATTTATTCCAAATATCCTCAATTCGGTTGCAGAAGTAGGTGTCAACACACTGGTTGCGCTATTCGTGCTATACTTTATGTTGGTCAGCAGTAAGCAGCTTGAGCAAACTATTTACAGGGCCATTCCATTTTCTACGACCAGCAAAGCCGAACTATGGCAGGAGTTTGACATGATGGTGAAGTCAAACGCAATAGGCATTCCGATCCTGGCGATGTGTCAAGGGGTAGTCGCAGGAATTGGTTACTGGTTTTTTGGTCTGGAGAACCCTATTTTTCTTGGCATTTTGACCGCGGTATCTACCATTATCCCCATACTGGGAACTATGGTCGTGTATATTCCCGCCGCAGTATTTTTGCTGGCCAACGGTCAGTCAGGGAACGCGATCGGTCTGGCTTTGTATGGAATTATTATCATCGGAAGTATTGACAACGTACTTCGTTTTACCATATTGAAGAAGCTAGGCGATGTACACCCGCTGATCACCGTTTTTGGCGTTCTGCTGGGACTGAATCTATTTGGTATGTTGGGCTTAATATTCGGTCCCCTAATCCTATCCTGTGTCGGTGTACTACTTAAAGTATATAGCATCGAATTTGGACGGGGGACACCGGAAATCATACAGTCCACCTCCTTGACAGAACCGACCAGCCCGCCGGACATTATCGACAGCACGAAATAAACAGTGCACGCCTCTATAAGGCTATTTGCCGTAAAGATAACCAGCAAACTGTCATAACTGAAGATTGCTTACCGCTTAATTCTATTTTTTTTATAGTTTTGAGCTTCCAACGGCCAAGCTAAGAAACGGCTTTTTGCAGGAGAATACTGATGCAAGGCTGATAAAAATTAAATCCCGAAACGGATGAAAACAAAACGTAGTCTATGAACAAAAAAATAATTTTAGGATTAACCGCTGCGCTTACGGCGGGTATGCTTTATTCATGTAACAACGCGGGAAGCCAAAAGCAGGATACTGCGTCTGGTACGGCGCAGGAAAGTAGTTCGGGAGATCATGACCATACCGGACACGACCATGCAGACCATGACCATGGACAGACTTCGTCAACGCCGTCCTCGGGCCCGGCAGCGATTCTCCCTAACTTTGCTTTCTATCAGCTCCGCTCAGGCATACGGGTGACCAACGAAAATCTGGCGAAAGATAAAAACACCATATTTATCCTATTCGATCCCGGATGTAGCCATTGCCAGCATGAAGCTGCTGAACTGGAGAAAAATATCGAGCGCCTCAAAGACATCAATATCTTCTACATCTCCATGAACGATCCGGCATTGGTATTAGGCTTTTTCGACTCCTTTGCTCCAAAATTATCCAAATCGTCAAACGTCGAAGTGCTGATTGACAAAGATCAAACATTCATTCAGAGCATCCATGTGCCGTCACAGTTTCCGGCCAACTATGTTTATGGTGCTGACGGAAAATTGAAAGCACACTGGGAAGGGGAAAAAAATATTAACGAAGCAATCGCTCAGTTTCATAAATAGCCGCCATGCTCAACATCGCGATAAACGGATTTGGCCGGATAGGCAGAAACACGCTGCGCAACATTTCGCTACGGAAAGCGTCGGACCAGCTACGTGTAGTGGCTATCAACGACCTGACCGATACAGAAACCTTAGCCCATTTATTTAAATACGATTCCGTACACGGCCCTTTTTCTGGTGATGTCAGCCATGATGACAATCACATTATCGTGGACGGACAAGCCATTCTGGTCCTTAACGAAAGGGATCCGGCGCTACTTCCCTGGAAGTCCCTGAATATCGATGTCATTATCGAATCGACAGGTCATTTCACGGGTCGGGAAAAAGCGTCCCGTCACCTCGATGCAGGAGCGAAACAGGTCATCATCTCAGCCCCACCGACAGATAGGGACATTCCTACAGTTGTCCTTGGTATCAACGATCAGGAAATAGACCTCTCCGCGCCTATTCTTTCCAATGCCTCATGTACGACCAACAATGTCGCACCGCTGGTCAAAATACTAGACGACCATTGGACAATAAAAGACGGGTACATCACCACAGTTCACTCGATGACCGGAGATCAGAATCTACATGATGCTCCACATAAAGATTTACGCCGCGCGCGTGCTGCATCCGCAGCTATTATTCCGACAACCACAGGTGCGGCAAAGGCGATTACCAACGTCTTTCCACATTTACAAAACAAACTCGGAGGAGCCGGTATCCGGGTCCCGGTATTAAATGGATCGTTGACAGATTTTACCTGTACCCTGGAGAAGGAAACTAGCGTCGAAGAGATTAATAAAGCTTTTAAGACTGCTTCAGAAAATGAATTGAAGCAAGTGCTTTATTATACAGAGGATCCGATTGTTTCTGTAGATATCATCAACAATCCTTACTCCTGTATTTTTGATGCACAGCTGACTTCAATTGTCGGCGGGCTCGTAAAAGTTGTAGGCTGGTACGATAATGAATTTGGTTACTCCAACCGCTTGGTGGATTTACTGATGAAGATTGACGAAATACGATAAAAAAATCCCGTATGCCTTCATACGGGATTTTTTTAATGTCTTATACCTTACAGTTCTTTTTCTACCCCCAGACCGAAGAGTGCAAAATCATACTTCACCGGGTCATCCCTATCGAGCAGCCGCAGATTCTCAGTCAGTTCCAATGCGGTCTTCCAGTTCACCTTGTCCAGGGTGATCAGCCCAAATTTGCGGGCAACGCGTTCTACATGTACGTCACATGGACAGATCAGATCCTTCGGTGAAAGACGGTTCCACAAACCAAAATCCACACCGTTTTTGTCCTTCCGTACCATCCAGCGCAAAAACATATTGATACGCTTGACTGTAGACTTCTGTGCAGGACTGCTGATATGTTTACGCGTGCGCAGCGGATAATCAGGCAGAGAAAAGAAATAATCTTTAAAGGAGTTAAGTGCCTGTTCAAGATTAATTTCGATACTTGTCTCCTGTCCTACCAAAAAAGCGTCATCCAGCGAGTCAAAACGGCTATAATGGGCTTTAAAGAATGCGATAAAATACAGAATGTCAGTATCATTAAACGTACGGTGCCGGAAACCGAGCAACGTTTTCAGGTCCTGCTCTTGATGATTGATCACAAAGTCGTAAGGTGCGCCGTCCATGCGTCCCACTAACTCATTGCATTTGTTGATAATGGTTTTTCGCTGGCCCCAAGCCATAATCGAAGCCAAGAAGCCCATGATTTCGATATCCTGTCTGCGGGAAAACTGATGCGGAATACATATGGGATCATTGGGGATAAAAGCAGGTTGGTTGTATTGCTCCACCTTCTTATCCAAAAAATCCTTCAGGTTAAAATCTGCTGCCATTATCGTCCTGCCTGCAATATTCCTTTACAGATATTGGCGACCAGTCCGGGCCCTTCATAAATAAATCCTGTATAAACCTGTATGAGGCTAGCGCCCGCATCCAGTTTTTCGATGGCATCTTTGGCCGAATGGATTCCGCCGACTCCGATGATTGGAAAAGCCCTATTGGATTTGTCGCTCAAATAACGGATAACTTCCGTAGAACGCTTGGTCAGTGGCCGTCCACTAACGCCACCCGCTTCCTGCGTCAACGCTACCGGGCTTTTCAGCCCGTCCCTGGAGATTGTGGTATTGGTAGCAATTACACCTGCAATCTTTGTCTCCAACACAATTTCAACGATATCATCGAGCTGACTATCAGTTAGATCCGGCGCAATTTTAAGCAAAATAGGCTTAGGTGCAATTTTTGTGTTGTTTAACTCCTGCAAAGTGTTTAAGATGTTTTTGAGCGGCTCTTTTTCCTGTAAATCACGCAAGCCTGGAGTATTTGGAGAACTAACGTTGACAACAAAATAATCTACCTGATCAAATAGCGCATTGAAACAATAAATATAGTCGTTCACCGCTTCTTCATTTGGTGTGACCTTATTCTTCCCGATATTGCCGCCGATCAGAAGCCTCTTCCGGTCTTTCAGATTTTTTAATCTGTTGGCGGCAACGTCCGCCCCTTGGTTATTGAAGCCCATCCGGTTGATTAAGGCTTCGTCTGATACGAGGCGAAACATACGCGGTTTATCATTTCCGGGCTGGGGTTTTGGTGTTACGGTACCTATTTCGATAAAACCAAATCCTAAATTAGCCATATCCGATATATACTCAGCATTTTTATCAAAGCCAGCAGCCAAGCCTACAGGATTTTTAAACCTTAGGCCGAAAACTTCACGTTCCAGACGGGGATCTTCGACTGTGAAGAATGCGTTCAGCAGCTGCTTTGCACCCCAGATTTTTGAGAAAACATTCAACCCGCTGGTCACCTTATGATGCGCCGTTTCGGGATTCATGGTAAAGAATATAGGTTTGACTAATTTATACATAATCGCAAAGTTACTCAAACAAGAAGAAATATTCATTACTTTTGTACTTTTGCAGTTGAAATGATATCAATAAATAATTTAACGTTTGAAATAGGATCTCGTTCACTTTATGATGAGGCCAACTGGCATATCAAGCCGGGCGACAAAGTCGGTTTAATCGGGGCCAATGGAGCAGGCAAATCGACGTTATTGCGGCTGATCGTTGGACAGTACACCCCTACTTCCGGCACAATTTCCATGGCCAAAGATCTCAAGATCGGCTATCTCAATCAGGACCTATTGTCTTACCATTCTGACAAAAGCATTTTGCATGTCGCGATGGAAGCATTTGAGCGCCAGAATCAGTTACATACTGAGATCGAAGACTTACTTCGTAAGCTGGAGACCGATTATTCCGATGAAATTCTGAACAAACTAAGTGATAAACAGCTGGAATTTGAAGCCTTGGACGGATACAATCTGGAATTCAAAGCCCACGAAATACTTGCTGGTCTGGGTTTCTCGGAGGAAGAACAAAAACGCCCCCTTGCGACCTTCTCAGGAGGCTGGCGCATGCGTGTTATGCTTGCGCGAATCCTATTGCAGGCACCTGATATCCTGCTATTGGACGAGCCTACCAACCATATGGATCTGCCTTCAATCAAATGGCTTGAAAGCTACTTACAGGCATTTGACGGCGCCATCGTCATCGTGTCCCACGATAGGTATTTCCTTGACCGGATCATCAAAAAAACGGTAGAATCCCGCAAAGGAAAACTAACACTCTATTCGGGTAATTACAGCTATTATCTCGAGGAAAAGGAGCTCAGAAATGAACTGCAGGCCAATCAGTTTAAAAATCAGCAGGCCAAAATCAAGCAAGAAGAGCGGCTGATCGAACGTTTTCGCGCCAAGGCGTCCAAAGCAAAAATGGCGCAATCCCGGATCAAGGCATTGGACCGAATGGAAAGGATCGAAGATGTAGATGACGATAATCCAACAGTCAACTTTAGCTTCAAGTTTTCAAAACCCTCAGGCCGCCACGTGGTCACATTGGATAATATTTCTAAGTCCTATCCAAACCTGGAAATATTGAAAAATACGTCTGCCATTATTGAAAAAGGCGATAAAATTGCATTGATCGGGGCCAACGGAAAAGGTAAATCTACATTATTGCGCATTGTTGCTGGAACTGATGATCAGTTTGACGGAAAAGCAGAGCATGGCCATAATGTATCACAGACCTTCTTTGCGCAACACCAGCTGGAAGCATTACACCTGGAGAATTCTATCCTCGCAGAACTTCAGGCTTTTGCGCCAAAACATACTGAAACCGAATTGCGGTCCATTTTAGGTTGTTTCCTGTTCACCGGTGACGATGTCTTCAAGAAGATCAAAGTTTTATCCGGAGGAGAGAAATCCCGGGTTGCGCTGGCGAAAGCCCTCACAGCTGACGCGAATTTTCTGGCGCTCGATGAGCCAACGAACCACCTGGACATGCAGTCGGTCAATATATTGATACAGGCACTTCAGCAGTTTGAAGGAACCTTTATTGTCGTTTCCCACGACCGTTATTTCCTGGATAATGTCGCAAACAAAATTTGGTATATTGAAGATAAACAGATCAAAGAGTATCCGGGTACTTATCAGGAATATGAAGAATGGGCAGCGAGACGTGCGATAGCATCTCCGATCAAAGCCGAAAAAAAAATCAGGGAGGAAGTCAAGCCCAAGAAAGAAAAACAAGAGCCCACAGAAGATAAAACACGCTTGCTCAGCAAAAAGAATAAGGAATTGGCCGCTTTGGAGCAAAAGGTCGAAGATCGGGAGGCAGTCGTCAAGGAACTCGAATTGAAGCTGGCGGATGAAGCCGTTTACTCAGATGCCATTAAGCTACAGGAAACCACTCGGGCCTATAATTCGGCAAAGGCTGAATTGGCACAATTCCAGAAACAGTGGGAACAACTTGCTGACGAAATTATGGAACTGGAAGAACGTTAATTTTTCAAGCTTAAAATCAGCTTTTTAAGGTTAACGAAGCGATTAATAGACTCAATTACTTGCATAGGCAGGATTAAAACCCTACTTTTGCGTCACTTCAAACAAGGAACAGCAGTTCAAGAAAGAAGGAGGATTCCGTAGCTCAGCTGGTAGAGCAATACACTTTTAATGTATGGGTCCTGGGTTCGAGTCCCAGCGGGATCACTTCTTGGGACAAGTCTAAAAATGATAGACTTGTCCCATTTTTTTTACTCTGTAACTTGCTGTTATTCTGATAAATAAGAGCAATCGCAGAATTTAGTCTCGGAGTTCGATGTCTTGTTCCGTCAAATTCCAAAAATTCGGGGAACATCGAACTCACTATAAGCCTTTTTTCCTCAATATCGCCGTTTATATAGCGTCTATCAATGTTTGCGACCTTTTTTAAGGTGGATGCTACCAAGTCTTTTATCTCCGTTCCGACTATTGCCAAGTCGTTTAATCTTCTTTCCAAAACCTCAATCTTTCCTTTGGTCAATTTCTTTACTTCTTGGAAATCGTCATCTGCCATTTCTCCATCGGCATTTTTTAAAAGCGCATTTTGATAACGTTTATTCAACACATCAATCTCACCTATGATATTTGCCCGTTCCGTGTTTTGGGCTTTGGTTTTGTTATTGAAGTCTTTTATAAAGGCTTCAATAAAAACATCGACCATACCCTCTTTTGGCGACATATACCGTAACTGTTTTAAGAAAGCCTCATTGGCGGTTTCGGCTTTGAACCGCACTCCGCAGGAAGAAGTACAATGATAGTAGTAATAGTAATTACCCATCTTGCCCTTTGAGGCACTTCCTGTGAGCATCCTATTACAATTGGGGTTAGGACACTTAATAAACCCTCTAAGCGGTAGATTGTCCATAGCCACGATTTTAGGCTTTACAACCCTCTTTCTCCCATCGAGTATATCCTGTACATACGCAAACGTCTTTTCGCTGATTAATGGCTCATGCTGTCCTTTGACAAAATATCCTTTTTCCTCTTTGTAGGGAGAAATGAATATTTTGCCACAGTACAAGGGGTTTCGGACGGCTACCCAAAAGTTATTTTTGCTGAAACGACCTTTTCCATCGGCTTTCTCCCGAACCATTTTCCATATCTGTTCGGTATTGAAGTTATTGGAAATGATTTGCTCAAACGCCCATTTTAATATGGGTGCTTCAAAGTCATGCGGTGCTATGAATTTCTTTTTGCCCTCAGTTATCTTATTGACATATCCCAAAGGAGCAGTACCCATATACCGCCCCTCTTTTTTCGCCCTGCGCATTCCGTGAAAGACATTTAATGCACGCCTGTCGTTCTCAACTTCCGGTGAAGCGAGATAGAATGCAAGCATGATTTTATTTTCGGGAATGGTAAGGTCTAAGGGCTGTTCTATCGCAACAGGCTCAACGCCATGTGTCCGTAACTGGTTAATCATCTGATAGGCATCCCCTGCGTTTCTACTGAACCTATCCCATTTGGTAAATAATATTATTGACCCCGCTTTGTTGTTCTTTGTTTTGCGTAGGTTGGATAAATATTTCTGCCACTCTGGACGCTTGAAAGATTTTGCCGAATGGTCTTCTATGTAAACACCCCTTACCGGAATACCTTTTATCTCACAATATTTTCTTAATCGGTCTTCTTGGTCACGTTGCGAATATCCCTTGTCCGCTTGCTCGTCTGTCGATACACGTATGTATAAATCTGCCTTTCTCATCACAACAGTTTTCCTTGTTCATTGGGTTAAAGTTTTCCTCTTAGATACTGGTTAACTGCAATGTGAGCTATCTTTTTGACGAACTCCAAGATGGTTTTTGCTTCCTCTATATCGACCTCTGTTCCTTTCTTTTTCAAGATTTGTACCACTCTTTCGGGTGTTAAATCGTTCGCTTTTTCTTTCTCCATTTTCAATTGATTTTTGCCTGTTAACCACACGGATTAATCCGTACAGACAAACTTATTACACTGATGGAGTGGATATTGAATTGTGTCTTTGGGTTGAATTACTTGGCTTAGATTGGCTCAAAGTGTTACAATAACCTAAGCACATTTACGGCGTTCGCTCCGCTACTGACCGTAAAAGAGCTTATGTCTATGATTGTTAACAGGAGATTGAAGATGTCGTTCCACAGGTTGGGCTGTTCCACTCCAGACTTCAATCACCTGTTACTGTACGGGCGAACATTAAATTCTTGATAAACCATTTCGGCAATGCTATCCTCATTACTTCCACGTTTGGTTACGCCTAAAAGCGAGTATGCCTGTTGTTCACGTTTCATGGAGCAAAGGTATGTCCGTGTTCTTAACGTAGGCAAAAGGTCATGCAAGTTTGGAAAAAAATCTCCAGCCCGTTGGGTGTATTTTTTGTCCAAAACCTTGTGCCTACTAAACACTAACCTTTCATGCTCCCGAAACGAAACACAGCATACACCGACTCTTTACACGAATAAAAAAAATGTCAGGCATGAGGAATACAAGCATTGAAAATGGTATTGAAACAAAACAACAGCACCACCTCTCATTGCCGAATAAATCAAAAAATTTAATTCAAAACAGTAAAGAAATGACACATCAAATAAACACATCGGAAGCAAGGGTATATGTCGGCACATACGCAAAATATAATGACGGTTCAATCTTCGGAGAATGGCTAAAGCTATCCGATTATGCGAACAAGGAAGAGTTTTACACCGCTTGCAGGGAGCTACACGATGACGAGGAAGACCCCGAATTTATGTTCCAAGACTACGAAAATATCCCAAATGGATTAATCGGCGAATGTTGGATAAGCGATAGCATATTTGAGATTTTGGAGGCTTTGGAAGATATGGACGACGCCCGAAAAGAGGCATTCCTAATATGGTGCGACAACGGACACCGTAAGCTGTCCGAGGAGAATATAAACGACCTAATAAGCAACTTTGACGATGACTATATCGGCGAATACAAGGACGAGGAAGATTTTGCCTATGAACAGGTAGAGCAAATGGACTTGCCCGAATTTGCAAAAACGTACTTCGATTATGAGGCTTATGCCCGTGACCTGTTTAGCGGTGACTATTGGAGTGATAGCGGTCATGTATTTTATAATTCTTGAATTTTCGGGAACGGTGCGCCGTTCCCATTTTTATTAAATCCGGTAGGAAAAAAGACAGATCCTTTCGGTGGTCGGGACCGTCTTTTTGCGGAAAGCGGAAAAACCCTTTGTAAAATGCCTCCGCCTCATCATTCCTCACACCTGCATTTTTCAAATAGGTTACATTCGGATTAGACTACTTTCTTTCGTGAGTTGAGACGAAAAAGAAAGTAGCAAAGAAACCAAAGATTGTAGTTGATTAACTTTTACATTAATTGCTGATAATGAAAGCTTTTTATTCTTTAAATTTGTTACTACAACCAGATAAACGCAATAATAATGAAAAAATACATCTACTATCCAAATTTTGAACCTCCTGAAAATGAATGGTTAAAATTCTCAATTTTATATTTAGATAAGTTCGAAAGTATTATACCATATAACCGACAACATTTGATTAGTAACGACTATCGGAAGCTTCAAAATGAAACGGATTTGGTGGACTTTTTCTCTCCAGAGTACTATCAAGGTGAACAAGCTTCATTGAAAGCCATTTCCGAAGCTGAAAGAATTATAAAGAGAACTTACGAATCAAGCTTCCTTTTTAACAGAGTTAATATTTTTAGAGATTGGAAAAATCCAAATACTTGGGACTACCAAATTTATGGAGAAAAATTTTCAAATTCTTGGGTTGAATTTTGTGAAGGCGAAAAGATTGGACGAAGAAATGCCGATGGTATTGTATTACCAAGAAGCCTTGCTTTCTTATATATGACACATCTCGCAAAAGCAATTGCATTTGAAAGAAATGGTAGTATTATTACAGACAATTTAGAATACGATAAATATACAAGTTATGCCCAAATAAAGTCAACCAATACCAATGTCCGTGATAAGTTTATTCGTGGAATAATTAAACTGCAAATTCCTAAAAATATTGGCAACATACCATTTGACACTTTGATAGAATTTAGAAATAGGAATAGAAATTTAATTGGGAGTTTTAACTCCCAAATAGACATAATTGAAAATTCAATTGGGAACGGAATTTCAGAACAGCAATTTATCGACAACTACAATTATACGTTCAATGAAATAGCAAGAGAAATCATAAGACTTGGGATTGATATCGCCACCATACCTCTTGCATTTTACACTTTAGCCCATAATTCAGAAGCTTTAAATCAAGAATATATAAAAGAAGTTTTTGGAAGTTTAAGTATTATTGGTGGAGGATATTATGGTATCCGCAAATCACTTTATGATAAACGAGATGAAAGAATATGTAAAAAATATTTAGCAAGACTCCATCATTTAAAATAAGACAAATATTAAGTATGAAGCATTCATCTAACTACCATTGACCACCCCGTCAATGGCTTTTTTCATGTCATTGCCAATCAGCAGATATTTTGAAAAGCCAAGCTCCGCAAGTTCTCTGATAATTTTTTCTTCATCCATATCAGTATGGGCAATTAGCTTCAATTTAGGGTATTGACTTCTTAATTCCCGTAAATGCTTCATGATGCCTTTATCAGAAAAATCAAGATCGATGATGCAGATATTGGGTAACGATTTTAATGCTGACAGTTGATTTATCCCATCCACAACGTTATCAGAGCGAAAGACAACATCTACCCCCGAAGCAACGAGGTCATCATGTATTAAATCCATCACTGGACTTTTATCATTGATAAATGCTGTGGTAATTCGGCTTATGTTCTTAGTCTCCATATTGACGTAGTTTTTCATTTTGTATGGAGTTCCTGCATTAAAAAAAAGCGCAGGCAACTACACTTACCGATACTGGGGCACTGGTATGCCTGACAACGAATAAGCGAGCACCCACGCCTATGGCGTGAGCATTCCTACTTATCGTCTCGTTGTCTTAAAAATTACCAGTTTTCAGTATCGAGACTTAAAGTAACAACACTTTAAGATTTTTATATTTTCAGATACAAATATAGTGAAGCCAAAAAGGTTCAACAAACGTAATATGCATAATTTGCAGTGTGACTCTCATTAGAAAGTTTTGATTTTACCATTTTCCAACCAATTCGGAATTTCAAAGCTCTTCGCTTTGGGATGTTGATGGAATATATTTCTTAAATTTCTAAACACTGAATAAGCATCACTTATAATTTGTTTTTGTTTATCAGTAAACTTCAAATCATATTGGTTTTCACTAATTCTATGAGCCGGATTTTGTCTTTCTCTTCGTATTTTCTTTAACGGTTTAAAAAGTTCACTGATTGTACCGTCTCCCTCTACGTTAAAAACTGAAGTTAGCCATTCTTCGAAAATTTGTAGTGTACCTTTAGACTGCTTTTCTACCAAGCCATTTCCTAAGTCTTTGTATTCAAATAGTTCAACCTTCCTCTCGAAAAAATCTTTATTGATGTTTTCTGAAATCATTTTATCAAGTAGCAATATGAAATCATTATAATTTTTCAAAGTTGGTGTAAAGAAAAACGTGAATTCCTTTGGTCTATTCTCTTCTTCAAATGTTTTTCTAAATAGAGCCTTGGAAAAAATCAATTCAGTTAGGTCGTTTATGCATTTTTGTTCTCCAATGAAGCCAGAAAAAATAGAATAAGAAGATGACCAGTTGCCTTGAATTGTATTCTGATGATATTCTTCAAGCATTTTACAGTTACCTGATTTCTCTCTGCTTTTCCAATAGATTTGATGCTCGGCGGTTAAATCCTTTAGGTATCTTAAGTAAACTACCGCCAACCTGTTTCCATTTTCATCGAAACCTAATCCAAATGTTTTTAGAAAGATGTCGTCCTCATCCCTTACAATTGGCTTTTCATTTTCATCATATCTGCAAGAAATACGTCCAGAATAATCTTCAAACTTGAAATCAAACCGAGGGTCATTAGAATACCTATCCAATACTTCTATTTCAAAAAAAATTGGTTTTAAATGAGGTTCTCCGAGTGCAAGCTGTTGCGTATAACAAGCGTTACCAAATTCAGCTAAAGTTCTATTCTTGCTAAGGAAAATTTTACTTGGATAGAGACAAATGGGGAATTCTGTATTCTCAGATGAAATTTTGAAATCACCAAATGAATGAATAACTTCTTTAATTTTTTTTGCTTCTTCCAAAATACTTAACTGGCTCTCAATTGGATAATGCTGAAAACCTATAATATGAGGATTGGTGCTTGACTGAATTGAAACGATATCTTCAATAACAAGTTCTTTTATTAAGTCTATTGAGGCTTCATATTCTATATTAAGCTTTTGGGAAATATTCCGTAGTGGAATTCCGTTGAAGTCCGAAGAGTTCACGAAAAAATCATATACAATAGTTTGAATTTTATTTTTCAATTTATTAGTGTTTTTTATTAGGCTTGCCACTTATTAGAAATTTATTAAAGTAAAGGATGCTTTACGGTTTATGTATCTCCGTATTTTGGGATGCCTTTTCTTGTGCCTTTTTCTGTCTTGAATAACTCCACAGGAAAAGCACACCGAATATAATCAAAGCATAAGCTATCCATTTGCCCAAACGTTCAGAAGTTTTAATAATAACGGATTTTTCATAAGATGAAAAGCCTTCCGCTCCTGTCGGGCTACGCCTGTAAAACTTCCTACGGTTAATCCAGTACCGCAGACCTAAACCCAAAACCAATGCTATTATGCCTAAAACCAGTGAAGCTCCCATAATGATAAACGCCTATATTTCAATCTCTAAATTTACAAAATGTATTCGTTTTGCTCTACAAGAAAAAATAGAACACCGTTTAATCAAAAAATCCCGCCACATTGGACGAGATTTTCTGTTTTTAATCACGACTGTTAAACTGGAAACTTATTTGTTTTTCATTCCCGAAGTTGTCCAAAATCCAAATATCCAACGACTGTGATACGGTGGATTGCGAAGTGTAATACAGCCTAAACTTTGTCTGTGGCAACAGGTACACATCATTGGGCATATAAGGCGGTTCGTTGTAATACCGCAATGTTCCCTGTCCGTCAAACTGGAAATAGCGGATGTAGTATTTCGCATCATTGAAATTGCCCGACCGTTGAATGGTAATCCGTATTTCAACGGTCTGTCCGTTCGTTACCTCTTTGGGTACAGGCATCACCTGTACCTCAAAAGGGTAATTCTGTTGTATATCAAGTTCGTCTTTTTCACACGAGGTCAGCACCACGGCGCAGACCAACATCGCCAAGAGCATGAACATTGCCTGCAAATGTAGCCCGTACTTCCTGATTAATATTTTCATCATAAATCAATTTTAAAAGTTAAACCTTAGTCCAATCCCTGCCGATGGACGGAACTGTTTCAAATCCGTACCCCATAATACTTTTGTCCGCCCTTGCAGGAGCAGGACAAAGCGGTCGGACAGGTACGTTTCGAGCGTGAGCCGTCCGCCTGTGCCGTAAACGAAATTGTCTTTGTCGAGGATGGTCGAGCCATCCGGTAGCATGGCTTCGCTCCGGTTGATGGTTTCATAACCTGCCACGGCTGTAAGCCCTGCATTCAGCGTGACGGTCTTTCTTGCATCGCCCAATAGCTGAAGACTGTAACCCACCTCGCCCGTATAGGTTTCAAGCGGTATCTGTACATCCCTGTAACCGGAAAACTGATGGGTGTACTCCGCACCCCATATCCAGTAATTGCCGTTCTTTCTGTTCACGGTCAATGTCAAATTCAGATAGTAATTGTCGCTTATTTCTTTGGACAGCATACCTGCGTTTATTTCCAATCCCTTTTGTTTGGGGAGCATCCGCTGTGCCTGTACTGCCGTCATACTTAGCATGGCAAGCACCACGGCAAAAATGTATCTCATCATTGTTCGTTCTTTTTGGGTTAATTAATCTTTAGGTGCATATCGCTTACCAGCTTGGCGTGTACGATGTCTGAATTTTCCACCTGCAATACCTGTTGTCTGCCCCCGTTCTTTTCAAAAATTTCGATAACCAAAACCTTGTCATCCGTGATGGTAAACTGGTCAAGCAGGAACACGTTTTGGTCGGTGGTGTTGCTCGTTATTTCACCGAGCGTTTTGTACATACGCAACGGGTTCATTGCCTTTTCCTGCACCACGGTACGCTTGGCGACTTTCTTGTCCACGATCTTGAAACTCACAAAGTCAATGTTGAACGGCACATTACTTTTGTTGCGCAGTTCCGTATGGAAATAGAATTTTCCGTTATGGACGTAAATACCTTTTAGCAGGAATTGTATGCCGTAGCTTTTTGCCCCGATATGCTTTACAATCCGTTTATTCTTTTTGTAAATCGTTTCCATGAGCAAGCCTGCCAGTGACGGCGAATTGCCCCCCAATTCCTCAAACAGAACATCGTTGCCGTTTTCCCTGTCCGATGCCTTTTGCATGACCAGCAAATCATAATTCAACGCCAGCGGATAAGGGCTGTAATAGACGTTGAAATTGTAAAACCGACCATCGTCCGTAATGACCGAAAAATTGGTTTCCTCGTCAAAATCCCTTACGCTTGCCTTGATGCGCAGTACGTTTCCCGCATCCTCGGCTTTGCCTGCGATAAGGTACTCACT
This sequence comes from Sphingobacterium thalpophilum, assembly GCF_901482695.1. Lineage (NCBI taxonomy): Bacteria > Pseudomonadati > Bacteroidota > Sphingobacteriia > Sphingobacteriales > Sphingobacteriaceae > Sphingobacterium > Sphingobacterium thalpophilum. The sequence continues at coordinate 4,651,823 of NZ_LR590484.1, read as the reverse complement.
GCCCAAATCCACGTAGCGGATAGCGGACGGGAATATGAGGTGCGAGGTTTTGCTGTACGTCACCTGCATTTCGTAAGGGTCAACCTTGCCCATGCTCAATTTTGTTGTACTGGATGCAATTTGCTGTGCATTTGCACCTGTGATGAAGACCGTTAAACAGACCATTGCCATGAGGCTTTTAAATATTGCGTTCATATAGATATTATTTGATTTTTAATGGAGATATGGAATGTCCATGTGTATTTGTCTTTTCGGAAACATGGACATTTCATTTTCTTTTTGATTTTAGTTGAACATTAATTTTTTGAAACGAGGAATAGCTGATGACCGGCTTTGACGGTCACTTTCGGTGTCCTTACTTTCTTGGAGAAGTAACCCGACACCCCTTGCACCACGCCACGGGAAAGGTCACCTGCCATCTGTTGCCCTGCCGAGCGTGTCATCATGATACTTGTTCCTCCCGTTTGGCTCATGTTGGAGGCAATCTCTGACAGGGCATTCATTTCGGGGGAATATGGCACATATAGCCCTTGCTGTCCGTCCACATCATACACGGTTATATCGACCGGAATAATGTTGCCCTCAAATTCGATGGATGTTACCTTTAACTGCAACCTGCCACTTTGGAACTTGGCATTAGCCGTCAGTACCGTTCCTACCGGAATGGAACGGACGGGAGTTTGCGCCGTTTCCAACAAACGCAAGCGTACACCGCTTTCGCCTGTCACGGTCTGTGTTTCCTGCACCACAGCCCTTATGCTGTTTTTCGGTTGTATGACCTGCTGGGAAACGCCTGCCGTATAAAAGCCACGGTTTCGGGTTTCGTTCCAGTTTTCTAAAAAAGCATTGTCGGTCGGCTCACGGTACAATGCGGAAACCGTATTTTTCCTTACGGGGGTGAATGCCACGAAATGTTCTTTTTGCGAGGCACTCTTTGCCGATGCTGTTGTGTCCGAATTACCCGTCTGTGCCGGAGTTGACGGCAGGTAACGGGATGCCATTTCGTATGACTTTTCCATCAAAGCCAGTTGGTCTTCCACGGTCGTTACAGGCGGTACGTCTTTTTCTGCCAGTTGCTCTTTCAGTTCCTCAACCTGTCTGCGGAGTTCCTGCGTTTCGTAATCGCTGTTGTCGTAGAACGAGGTCAGCGTACTTTGCGCACTTCGGTAACTGTTCAGAGCAGGGTTGCTGTTCCTGCGTGTACCACCGCCGTAAGCGAAGCCGTCTTCGTAGTCCTCATCCGGTTGCTCCGCTTCCGGATCGGCGGTACTGTCCTCGCTCCAATAGTCGGATAGTGAAAGAAGCGCATTGCGCTTTTCCTGCATTTTCTGTTCGAGCATTTCCTGTTCATAAGCCTTTTGCTTATCGGATTGAAGCCCTGCATCGGTCGCCTGTGGTACGGCATCGTTCAGACCAATATCCTCAACCGTTTTCTTATCGGAGGATGGTTTGAAGATTAAATACATACAGCCGAGGAACACCACGCCCATGAGGACAAAAATGATTGGCTTTTTCAGCTTGTCGGCTTTGTTCTGCGCACCGTCCTGCGGTGCATCCATTCCGTTTTTTAGGTCGTCATCTTCGACCAAAAAACTTACCCTTTTGTTTTCACTGTCTTTCATACATTTTACGTTTTAAGATTTTGTTAATACTGTCCTGCGGAGAAACCGAGGATTTGTTTTGCCCGTTAATCGGGTTTTCGATATGCTCTATCGTTAGGGTATTATCGGAGTGCGCTACATCGTAGCACACTTTCAACAGTACGGCAACGGACAATAGCGCATAGCCCAAAAAGAGCAGTAGCGTATAGCGGTGCTGTTTTTTAACAGGCATCGTCCGCCACTGCCCATCGAGCCTGTCAAACCAATTATTGATTGTTGTTCTTAGATTTTTCATGCCTTGACCATGTTTAGTGCTTGAAACGCCTGTTTTGGGAAGTAGCCTTTTGTGCAGGTGCATCGCTGACCATAGCGATTGCTTCCTTTGCTTTGGGAGCGGTCACGACCGACAGGTCGGTCAGTTCCGATTGTTTCAGCACTTGCCCGTAACGGTCTTTTTTCGCAACTTCCATGCTGTTAAGGAAGAATTTGCCGTTTAGGTACTTCACCCTCATAAGGCATTCTATCCTGGGCAGGTCTTCGCCTGCCCATTGCAGAAAGCAGGTCAGCAACAACTCCTGTTTAGCTACACCTTTGGGGCTACCTGCGAGATATTCGCTGATGCTTGCTTTCAGTTTTCCGGCATACGCACCCCGCGTATGGAAATAGCCGTCATACCCTTTTGCGGTAAGGATTTTGGCGAACGTGTTCAAATCTGATATTGCTTCCATAATCTTGGCTTTAGCGGTCTACGACTTCTACGTCTCTGTTTTCCAACACGGCAAACTTTTCGATATTGAAGCCCTGCGGATTGTTGTCAGACTTGACCGAGTTCAACAATAGGCATGAAGTGACCAAATTCCGTTTGGTCACGTTGCTTGGACGGATGATATACTGTTTGGCATACGTTCTTACGGCATAGGGATAGGTGTCGAAGTTGCAGACCACGCTGTCCACTTCGATACGCTGTTGCACATTGCCCGAAATGATACGGTTGTAGTATCCTTTTTCTGAAAGGTCTTTGTAATAATCGAAAGCCGATTTGTCGGCAAGGTTAAAAGCCCTTTTCATGTTGCTTTCGATAGCGTTCTTATCGGGGGCGAGCGTAAAGAACAGTTCATGGAAACGCTTAACGTGTTCCCGTGCCTCAACAGGTCTGTTGATGCTTGCATCCTGTGACAGTGCCAGCATCAAGGATTTACCTTTGTCCAGTACATATATTTTTTGTCGTTGTGCCTCGGCAAACTGGTAGGACTGCCATACGGCATAACCTACCACAGCGATGCAGAGTACCGCAAATACAATGGCATACAGCCGTATTTGCCTAAAGCTGTTTTCGATATTTCTTAGTGTCTTAAATTCCATTGCTTCTTGATTTTTATTTGTTCATTAACCTGCCACCGATATTGCCTGCAACAGCCCCCGTTCCCGCTCCGGCGATGTTTCCGGTCTTCGATGCCGTAGAGTTTACGTTGCGCATGAAGTTTCCTGCGCCTCCGGCTTGGATAACCCAACCTGCCACCGTTGGAATGGTGAAATAGCCCACAATCCCAATCAGCATGAAGATGATATACACGGTGTTGGATGTGTCGGGGATGTAGGTCGGGTCGGCAAGCATATCAATATCCCGTTCGATGATGAGGGATTGTATCTTGGCGAGCATGGAGCTGAACATATCGGCGATGGGCAACCACAGGTACACGCTGATATATCGGGTCAGCCATTGCGTAAGTGTGGATTGAAAACCATCCCATACACTTATCGCAAAGGCTATCGGCCCGAGAATGGACAGCACGATAAGAAAGAATGTCCGTATGGTGTCTATGACCAAAGCGGATGCTTGGAAAAGGACTTCCAGTAGTTCCCGAAACCAGTCACGGATGCTTTTCTTTAAATCGTACATTCCACGCTCCATGTACATACCGGATATGGCAACCAAATCGGACGGCGACCATCCCAATTCGTCCAGTTTCTTATCAAATTCCTCATCGCTTACGAGGTAAGCGGTTTCGGGATTGCGGAGCATCGCCTCTCTCTCCAACAGGTCTTTTTGTTCCTGCAATTTGTTGAGGTCAAGCACTTGGTTTTCGAGCATGGCGTTTGTGCCTTTTACGACCGGACTTAATACCGCATTGATAGTTCCCAATACGATGGTCGGGAAGAACATAATGCAAAGCCCGATGGCGAACGGTCGCAGGAGCGGAAACACGTCTATCGGTTCTGCACGGCTCAATGCCTGCCACACTTTCAGTGCCACGTAGAACAGTGCACCCAATCCGGCGATGCCCTTAGCCACTGTCGCCATATCGGCGGACAGTGGGAGCATCTCATCGTACAGCGAGCGCAGGAGTTCGTGAAGATTGTTCCATTCCATAGCTTACCAGTATTTTTGTTCAGCCGTTCCGTACAGTTCAAGCACCCTTTTGGTGTTGTTCTGTTTCTTAGCCCTCAAAATGCTTACGGAGATATTCTTGTTGGTGAAATACCTTACAAGACTGTGGTAATTCTTGACCTCTTTGTAAACCCTGTCGATGATGTCCATACGTTCCTTGTCATTTAGGGAAAGTCCGGTCGAGCTTACAATCTGTTTCAGTTCTTTGAGCAGTTCGGTACTCTCGTTCAATAGCGTGGAATAACCGTTGGCAATTGCCGTCAGTTCCTGCGGACTGAAATTTGGGTCGTTCATCATTTTGCCGAAATTGTTCACGTACATTTCGGACACATCGCCTACGAGTAGCACCGTTTGTTGCACCTTACGGGCATCTTTCACCAAGTTGTTTACGGCTTTCAGTTTGTCGTAATACTCCTTGCCCTGTTCATACACTTTTTTTACCTCGTTGAAATTCTTTACCACGTTTGAAACGGTGGATGAAGTCTGTATGATTTCATTTGCACTGTTGATGATACCCGATGCAAGGTTTGCAGGGTCTGTAACAACAAATTGTGCCTTAGCGGACGGTGCAACGGCAAGCATAAATGCCGTAAACACCAGTAACATTGCTTTTTTCATTGTCTCTGATTTTTTTAAATGATTAATAATTACCTGCCTACCGGACAGGCAGGTTTGCGTTCTCACGTCTCTGTTGGGCAATGCGTTTTATCGCCAGTTCCACATTGCCTTCCAGTTCGGATGCCAGTTGCACGACTTCCATTTTTTCGGTTTCCTCTGTGGTGTATGCCAAATATTCTTCGAGCGAAACCTCTGTGGCATACACGGCGGAATGCGTGCCGCCAAGCCCAATCCATACCTCTTTGTAAAGCCTTGACGGGTCATTGTTCTGATTGATGGAAAGGATTTGGGATTTTTCCTTTTCTGTAAGCCCCAACATTTCCTGTATCGCATCGAATTTGTTCATGTACTTGCGTTGGTCAAGCAGGATTTTACAGTCGGAATTGTTGATGATACTTTCCTTGACCACGGGTGACTGGATGATGTCGTCCACTTCCTGCGTGACCACGATAGCCTCACCAAAAAATTTGCGAACGGTCTTAAACAGGTACTTGATGTACTCCGCCATTCCCTCTTTGGCGATGGCTTTCCACGCTTCCTCAATCAGTATCATTTTGCGCACACCTTTGAGCCTGCGCATCTTATTGATGAATACTTCCATAATGATGATGGTCACTATGGGAAAGAGGATTTTGTGGTCTTTAATCGCATCAATTTCAAACACGATAAAGCGTTTGGAAAGCAGGTCAAGTTGCTTGTCGGAGTTCAGCAGATAGTCGTACTCTCCGCCCTTGTAATAGGGTTCAAGCACGTTCAGAAAATTTGCGAGGTCAAAGTCTTTTTCCCTTACCTGTTTGTCTTCCAGTACCTTTTTATAATCACCCCGTACATACTCGTAAAATCCATTGAAAGAGGGATATTCATCGCTTTGCTTGATACGCTCGATGTAACCGCTCACGGCGTTGGACAACGCCACTTCCTCTGAACGGGTCGGCGGTTCATCGTCACGCTTCCACAAAGTCAGTATCAAGGTCTTGATACTTTCCCTTTTCTCAATGTCGAATACGCCGTCATCCGTATAAAATGGATTGAATGCTATCGGGTTGTCTTCGGTGTAGGTAAAATACACACCGTCTTTTCCCTTTGTCTTCCCCTTAATCAGTTCGCACAGCCCTTGATAAGAGTTGCCCGTATCGACCAATAGTACATGAGAGCCTTGCTCATAATACTGCCTCACCATGTGATTGGTGAAAAAGGATTTTCCCGAACCTGACGGACCAAGTATGAATTTGTTCCGGTTCGTGATAATGCCTTTTTTCATGGGCAGGTCGGAAATGTCCAAATGGATGGGTTTGCCTGTCAGCCTGTCCGCCATCTTGATACCGAAAGGTGATGGCGAACTTTGGTAATTGGTTTCTTCGGTGAAGAAACACAGCGCAGGTTCGATGAACGTGTAGAAACTTTCCTCTGCCGGAAAGTCGCCTGCATTTCCTGCCATGCCTGCCCAATACAGTGTCGCAACATCCACTGTGTTATGCCTCGGCTTGCACTCCATCAAAGCAAGCGCACTGCCCGTATCGTTCTTTAGCTGTTTCAGTTCGTTCGGGTCATCCGACCACGCCATCACATTGAAGTGCGCACGGATAGCCGAAAGCCCGAAGCTGTGCGCTTCGTTCAGATACCTTTCAATCCACTCTTTGTTAATCTGATTAGCACGGCTGTACCTTGCCAGTGAGTGCATATTACGGGCAGACTTTTCAAACTTCCGCAGGTTCTCATCGCTGTTATCCAAAAACAGGTATTGGTTATAGATATGGTTACAGCTAAGGAGCAAGCCCACCGGAGAGGCAAAGGACAAGAGGCAATCGCTCCTGTCCGTGGACAGCTTTTCATACCTCGTATTTGCCGATACCGTGCCCGGCAAATCGTCCGTATCGGACAGGGTGTGCAGGCACAGCCTTTTGTTGCCTATACGCACGTCCTCGCTTCCCAAAGCTATATCCTGCATGGGCGTTCCGGCTTCCCTCGACAGGGTAAGGTACTGTTCGAGCAATCCCTGTTGGTCGCCTGTGCCGATGATGTCATCCTCGGTCAAGCGTTCCAGTTTCACAAAACCGCTATCGTTGACAATGCGCTCAAACTGTGCCACCGCTTCCATGAACTTTCGGACGGTTTCTTTTTCCCTTATTTCTTTCGGGATAAGGACACCTTTGCAGAGCGAACTAAAGTTGCTCTGCATCCGCATCCGTTCTTTGGTGGTCTTGGTTAGGAACAGGTAGCAGTAATGGTTTAAAAATGGACGTTCGTTGAAATGCTGTTGATAGGACTTTGCAAGGAAACTCAACCCGTTCTGTGCAATATCCGGCGCATAGCTTTCCTTGATGTACCAGTCCTGTTTGTGGACAATGGTGTAGTTCGGTAAGGTCTTGATAGCCTTATGCCAAGCCGAATGAATGGCATCGTACTCCGCCGATGCAACCGTAAATAACTCCGGCAGGTGTACCCGAAAGCAAGCCGTGATGTCTGCATCCTTTGAAATGATGCAGTTGTGTTCCACCGCCAGTAATGGAAACTTGCTTTCCAACGTTGTGGCTTTCCCTGTATTTCTCATAAATGACTGGATTTAGAAGTGAATTTTAAATAGCGGTGTACGGCTCTGCGACAGATGATGTATTTCGGATGCCTTTTCTTTGCCCCGACTTTCATCAATCCGTGTTCGCCGTATTTGCCGTTCAATGCGAATGTTTGCCAAACGATGAGCGATGCACCGCCTGCCCCGATGAACAGGCACACGTAGGAGTTTACGCCTGCCATGTACATGACCATGACGAGGATAAGCACGCCGAGCAGACCACCTGCGAAGATGAACAGGTACTGTGCTTTCAGTCCTTTGAACTCAACCGTTCTGCCGATACCTTTATTGATATTGTAATTGCTCATAATACGCCAGCTTAAAGGAAGAATGAGCGGAGAATGGTCGCCGCTACGATGAGGAAAATACAAGCCCCAAACCACGACGCCGCAGTCTTGCTTGTATCGGGGTCACCGCTACTGAATTTGTTGTACACCTTTACGCCACCGATTAACCCGACCACAGCCCCAATCGCATAGATTAATTGGGTCGCAGGGTCGAAATAGGAGGTCACCATCTGCGTGGCTTCGGTGATACCTGCCGAGCCGTTGCCCTGTGCGAACACACCGAATGCCGACAGGAACGCAACGCCTGTCAGCAACACTTTTTTGCTTTGTTTTTCCATGATTTAACTGAATTAAATTGTTACTAATTCCCACCTCGTGTGGGCTTTCGCAACAAAAGTCTTATGGAAATCGAAGCGTTATGGGAAACTGGAAATCAGCGGAATTAATTGGCAGTGAGTGGCGGAGTTATAACAAGACAGTATGATAAATTACCATTATAAAGACAGACTTTTCTACCTAAGTTGAATCTCAATCAAATGTATGTGTATGTCAAAATGTCGTTACTAAGGTTGTTTTTACGCCTGTTTGACATGAGACTGAATTAATGACAAGAAAAACCCCCAAAAAATAGCGATGGCAACGATTTTGATAGTGATAAATTGGACTAACTGTGTGTTATAAATCAATTGTTTACATTATATTTTGTTAGGGTGTTTAGACCTTATGTTGTTAGAACCGTAGATTATGAATCCTGTCTAATACTAAACTCTTCTCCCACATTTTATACTGCTATTACGTCCTATTTAATTTTAAGAATGAAATTCAAGGGTTACCCCGATTAATGCTCGCGGTCGGTTGTAACTTGATTTAGTGCGAGCCAAAATTATATATATTGCGTATGATAGAACAATTACAAATTGATTTTCTGCCAGTAGACAGTGGCGAAAAAAGTGGAGATGCTATCGCATTCCGGTACGGGGATTTTTCAGAACGTTCCCGTTATCAGGTTGTGGTCATCGATGGCGGAACTAAGGATTCCGGTAACAGGCTCGTTGAGCATATTCAGAAACTCTACGATACTAATCACGTAGACCTTGTCGTATGTACACATCCTGATGCAGACCATGCTTCGGGTCTTCGACAAATTATGAATCAGTGTTCGGTAGGAGAACTATGGATACACAAACCTTGGGAACATTCACCTCATATTTGTGACCTCTTTCATGATGGCCGGATTACAGACAATAGTCTAAGTGAGAGGCTACAGAAAGCGTACACTTATGCTTATGAACTTGTACAGCTTGCGGAGGAAAAAGGTATTGATGTGCGTGAGCCATTTGCAGGAAGAACGAGTGAAGATGGTGTAATTACAGTTTTAGGCCCCAGTATAGACTACTACAGGGAGCTTATTCCTGGCTTTGCAAGGAGTCCTCAACCAAAAGGAATTCTTGAGAAAGCCTTTAGCTCATTCGAAAAAGCAATCACATGGGTACAGGAGGCACTTGATATCGAAACGTTAAGTGAAGATGGTGAAACATCTGCGGAGAATCGTTCAAGTGCAGTTTTACTTGTTCGCTTTGCAAACAAAAAATTTCTGTTCACCGGAGACTCTGGGATAGAGTCTCTTAAAAATGTGATAGATTTCGCAAACGAACAGTATATAGATATTTCCCATGTCGACTTTTTTCAGATTCCTCATCATGGAAGTAAGAGAAATATTTCGCCGTCAATACTTAATAGCATTCGTTGTACTACTGCATATGCTTCAGCTTCTAAGGACGCTCCTAAGCATCCAGCGAGAAAAGTAACTAATGCGTTGTTAAGACGAAATGCTAAAGTTTATAAGACGAATGGCAACATTCTTGTTCATCAGCACAATTCATCAAGACAAGGTTGGGGGCCTGCAGAAGCTGTACCATTTTATAACGAAGTTGAAGAATAATATATGGATAGATACAGTTTAACTGCGAGGGTTTATCCCATGATACTTTTCTACTTGCCCTTAAGCGTAATGTTAGTGGTTACTGTATGGGATTTCCAACAGTATTACCACTATGGCATACCTGTAGGGCTTATTGGGGTACTTGCTTACTTAACATCACATCTTGGTCGGGATGCCGGAAAAAAAAAGGAAGCAGATATTTGGCGTGATTGGGGTGGTGCGCCTACTACACAGTTGTTTCGTTGGCGTGATGCACACTTGGATAGACATACCAAAACGAGAAACCATTTAAAGATGGAACAATTGTGTCCTACAGGAGACAGTGTTGATGAACAGTTTGAAAGACTGAATCCTGATGATGCAGATGAAGTTTACCGTGCTTGGACAAAATTTGTTATCGGGAACACTCGTGATATAAACAAGTATGCACTCATTTTTAGAGAAAATATGGGATACGGATTTCGTAGAAACTTATTAGGACTTAAGCCTTATGCCATAGCTTTAATAATATCACTGATTTTAGCTACTTACGGTTTTTTTGTGTATACCAGTGGAGTATGGACAGTGGGTCAATTTCCCGAGATATTCTTTATCGCTGAAATATTCTTAATTGTTATCCTAATATTTTGGATAATAAGGGTTACGAAACAATGGGTCAAGCTAACTGCATTCGCCTATGCTGAACGTCTACATGAGGCTATAGAAACTTTATAAGATAAAGCACTTCAGGATGAATTGAATCCTGAAGTGCTTTTTAAAAAACAAAGGGAAGCTGTCTTTTCAGACAAACTCCCCAATGTCGAAATCCTCTAAATCACTTTTCCGCAAATCGGGAGAACTGAAATCCGTTCCGGCGGAGAGGCTCTTGTCCAACAACTCTGCAATCTTCCGTGAAGCCCCATCCATTGAGTTTTCGAGCAGACTTAACAATTCCGTTCCCTGTAATCGCTGAACTATATCCACCGCTTTCTGTTGCTGGGCAGGTTCAAGTGTATCTTGCTCCAACCATGCCCCCACGGTTGTCAGTTCATCAAAGGTAACCCCTGTGGCAAACTCATTGTCGCTGTCCTCAAACCCGTATTCATCCCATTCGTCTTCCTCATTTTCAAAATCGGACATACTCCCGAAAACTTCATCCGGCTCTCCCTCAATCTGCGGATTTTCCAATCCAAAACCTATCCCGTAGGTTTCTGTTCCAAAATTATCAGCTATCCCGTCACGTTCGCCCGATTGTCTCTTTGTGGCATCCGGTGGCAAGGTGTGGCGTTCCACAGGCTTGGGAAGCCCCATAATATCCGGCAGGTCGGGGCTTTTCTTTTTCGGTTTTATTTCCCTGCGGACGTTCTTATGGATGACCACCTTATCTTTCAGCAAAAGGATAATGACGATGATAAGGCATATTACAATCAATGTTTCCATAGCTATAATATTGGCTTTTGGTTTCGGGCATGGATTGTATTTATTTCCTCGCCGAAATCCTCAAAGTGGTGTTTCAATACACTGTTCGGGTAATCGGTAAGCGTAATATCTCCCTCTCCGAGAATACAGACGATACGGGATAATTTCTTGTGGAAATCGGGGCAGATATATACCGACTTTCCGCACCGTGCGACAACTCCGGTCGGTCTTAAAAAAGCCGACTTATATCGGGCTATTTGCAGTACCTTTTTAGGTTCGTTTTGCTGTTGCTTTTTCATAATCGAATATTTTAAAAAATGGGTTTAAACTTATTGTTGAAATCATCGGTGATGGCTTTCTCGAACTGTTCAAAATGATGTTCGAGAATATTGTCCAAATAAGCGTACAGGGGTATTTTATCCTCGCCGATAACCTGCACGATACGGGAAAGCCGTTCGTGGTAATTCTGCCGGATGTAGATGCTCTTATCACCACGGCGTGTCATGGTGTGGCTGTTGAGAAACCGCTCGCCATAGCCCGTATCGGAAATCCTCTTTTGTCGGGTACGCTCTTTGGCTACGGGCTTTTCCATTGGCGTTTCCTTTGTCGGCTCTGCGCTCGGCTCTTGGGGGGCTACCGCCTGTTGGGGCTTCTTTGTTTCACCTGCCATAATGGACATGAGATATGCCTCGTCAATCGGGGCATTCGGCTTTTTCTTGTTTTCATTCTCCATAGCGGTTACAGTTTGACGGTTCTTAAAAATTCACTGATGAACAAATCCAAGCCGGAGGCTTTCATCAATCTTTTGTCGGGAGGTAACAGCGTGGAGCGGAAGACGGTCTTTGCCGTTGCCTCGCTCTCCTTGCGGAAGCGTTTGCTATCGGCAATGCGTGTTTCCATTGCTTGCAGTCCGACCTCGTTAATGACGTTGCCGTAGATTTCGTACAGTTGCGATTTTTCCCTGCCATCGACCATGTTCCAAAACAGCCGTATGGTTTCGATGGAGGTCTGACCTTGTTTCATAAGGACATTGGTCAGTACATCGGTAAAGCTCAATGTGCTTTCCATGACCACACGGTCTGCCGTGATGGGCGAAAAGATATGGTGCATTCCTGCCAGTGTGTTCAGCAAACCCGAAGTGTTCACCGTTCCGGTCAAATCAAAGAAAACCACATCCACGGGAACGGTCGAGGACTGTACGAATGCTTCCGCATCCGTTAGGGCATTGTCAGCCTTGCTTTGCAGTACCGGATAGGCTTTCTTGTTGATGGTGGAAAATTGGCGGTGCGCCAGTTTTTTCAGCACCTCGTTTTGCATGACCGCTTTCAAATCCCGTTCCCTCATTTGGCAGATGCTGTGCTGTGGATAATCGCAGTCAAAGACGGCTACATGATAACCCATTTGGTAATGAAGTATGCTTGCCATAACCGTTGTAAACGTGCTTTTCCCAACGCCCCCTTTTTGGCTTGAAAAAGCAATGAATTTTGTCCTGTTTGTTGCTTCCATTTCTATTCTATTTTTAAGTTTCTATTTCCGTGGACTGCCTGCCATCCGGCGTGAAACAGGGCTGTCATCCCTCCGGCGTGAAACAGGGCTGTCATCCCTGCACACCGTCCGGCAGTCTTGATACAATCCCGTCTGTCGGGCTTGCCATCGTTCGTTCAATCAGCCGTGCCGTCATTCCGGCTTTCACACGGGCAAGACCGATGGCTTGTCTGTCGTCCTGCCTGTTGGAATGGCTACCGGATAGTTTTCATGCCGTCCGGTATTCCTGCCTGCCATGCGGAACGCCGTCATGTGTTCCGGCATTCCTGCGCTCCGTCTTTCACAACTGCCATCGGGAGCGGATGCCTGCAAACAGGCTTGCGTGACTGATAGCGCAAAGAAGCAGGTTATTCCGTTCCATTGATTTAAAGCGGTAATCCACGGCATTTTTTGGCAATGTTTGGTCGTGACGGATAGGTCAATGCTTTGAAAAAGCTACCCTTACTTTGTAAGGGCTTAAATGCAAGGGGTGAATGGAAAAATCATTGGAGTATGGACGTTATGGGCGGAACGGCACAAAGCCGTTTTTTTCCGCTTTATCCAATCCGCATCCGCCGATAGGCGGACGGATTTTCTGTTCACCCGAACAGAGCAAGTTATGTTTTGAGATGCTCGAAATAAATTCCCGCACCTCAAAACCACTTGCTCCGCCAGTTGGCGGAGAGCTTTTAAAACACCCTCCGAAGTCGGGGTTTATGTTAATTAACTAAAGTTGAGCTTGCTGAAGCTCGGTTATTAATGGATTTAGATATGGAAGACAACAAAAGAAACCGAAAAAACAAAGTTGGTCGCAAGCCTAAGAAAGACCCTGCCATCCACCGTTATTCGATTAGTCTCAACGACACGGAAAATGCACAGTTCCTTACACTGTTCGAGCAATCGGGAATGAAAGTAATGGCGCATTTCATTACAGCCTGCATCTTTCAGAAGCCAATCAAGACTGTAAAAATTGATATGGATGCAGTCGATTTTCATACGAGGCTCACCAATTTTTACAGCCAGTTTAGAGTGGTCGGCGTGAATTACAACCAAATCGTGAAGATACTTTACCGCAATTTCTCGGAGAAAAAGGCATCGGCTTACCTCTTTAAACTGGAAAAGCAGACGGCAGAAATGGCGGAATTGTGCCGGAAAGTGATTGAGCTAACACAGGAATTTGAAAGAGAACACCTGCAAAAACACGGATAGGATGATAGCAAAAATTGGAAAGGGTGAGAATTTATACGGGGCTATCTCCTATAACCAAAAGAAGATTGACAGTGAAAACGGGCAGGTTTTGTTACTAAATAGAATACCCGAAACATTAGACAATACCTATTCGACCAGTTACCTGCACCAGTGTTTTGAGCCGTATCTGTCCGCAAATATCAGAACGGAAAAGCCAGTGCGCCACATATCGCTGAACCCCGATCCTGCGGATAGGGTCAGCGATGGGCAGTTCGTAAAAATGGCGCAGGAGTATATGGAGCGTATGGGGTATGGCAAGCAACCTTATATCGTTTTTAAGCATACCGATATTGAACGTACCCATATCCATATCGTAACGGTCTGTGTGGGTTTGGACGGGAAAAAGCTACCGGACAGTTACGACCATCCACGTTCGATGGCAATCTGTCGGGATTTGGAACAAACGTACAATCTTATACCTGCCACGGAAAAACAGCGTACTGGAAACGAGCAGGTATTCCGTCCGGTGGATTACAGAGCCGGAGACGTTAAGAGCCAAATCGCATCGGTGGTGCGACACCTGCCGAAGTATTACAGTTACGCAAGCCTCGGAGCGTACAACGCTTTGCTATCGCTTTTCAATATCACGGCGGATGAAGTCAAAGGGGAACTGCACGGACAGCCTAAGAACGGTCTTGTCTATTTTGCATTGAACGAACAGGGAGAGAAAGCGAGCAATCCTTTTAAAGCATCCCTTTTCGGTAAACAGGCAGGACTGGACGAACTGCAAAACCAATTTGCACAGGCTAAGGGGAAAATGAAAGCCGACCCCACAAGAGCCGTACTGAAAAGCACCATTGAAGTAGCGATGCACACCGCCACTAATGAAGCCGATTTTAAAAAGCAACTGTTGGAGCAGGGCATTAATACCGTGGTACGGCGCAACGATGAGGGGCGTATATATGGTATGACTTTTATAGACCACGAAAGCCGTACCGTTTGGAACGGTTCAGCTTTGGGCAAAAACCTATCGGCTAATGTCTTTAATGATTGGTGGAACGGGCAGGCGGTCGGGCAACGCCAAGAAACTGAAAAAGCAACCGCACAAAATCAGTCATCGACCACAGGCAACACCGTAGAGAAAGAGGAAGCCCATGCACTTTTTAACTTCCTAAATAAAGAACAGCAGACCGATGATTTGTTGATAGACGGATTGGGTGGGCTACTACCGGAGGCACAGGGCGAAGACTACGAGGAACAGGAATTTGCCAACCGTATGAAGAAAAAGAAGAAACACCGAAAACGGGGAAGACAACAATAGCTTTTTTGACCATCAAAGACCAGGATTAACATCTTGGTCTTTGTGGTTTTTAAAGTTACTGTCAAACTAAGCCACCAAAAGCCATCCGACCCCCCTTTGTATAAGTGCTTTTAAATAGCCTCTAAATTCCCTACACTAATTTTTTTTGTTATGCAAGGAGAAGACGATTTGAGAGGATTAGCCAAAATCATGGCTTTTATGCGTGCCGTAAGTATTCTTTTGGTACTGATGCACTTTTATTGGTTCTGTTACGGGTTCTTTGCCGAACGTGGATGGACACTGGAAATTATCGGTAAGATACTGACCAATTTCAACCATACCGCAGGACTTTTTTCGCACACGCTTTACACCAAGATTTTTGCCTTGCTGATGTTGGCGTTAAGCTGTCTCGGCACTAAGGGCGTAAAGAATGAAAAGATAACATGGGCTAAGATTTACACCGCCTTAGTTATCGGCTTTGTGCTGTTCTTTCTGAACACGCCATTGTTAAAGCTGTCGGCAGGTGTTGCCACCTCGCTTTACATCCTTACAACGAGTTTGGGTTATATAGCCTTGCTCATGGCAGGGGTATGGATGAGCCGACTACTCCGCAATAATCTGATGGACGATGTTTTCAATAATGAAAACGAGAGTTTCCAACAGGAAACCCGTCTGATAGAAAATGAATACTCGGTCAATCTTCCCACAAGGTTTTATTACAAAGGCAAGTGGAACAATGGATGGGTTAATATCGTAAACCCTTTTCGGGCTTCGATTGTACTTGGTACTCCCGGCTCCGGAAAATCCTACGCCATCGTAAACAACTACATCAAGCAACACATCGAAAAGGGGTTTGCGATGTATATCTACGATTTCAAGTTTGACGACCTTTCCACGATTGCCTACAACCATTTGCTGAAACACTCCGATAAGTATAAGGTAAAACCCAAGTTTTATGTTATCAACTTTGACGACCCACGCCGTAGCCACCGATGCAATCCGCTAAGCCCTGCCTTTATGACGGATATATCCGATGCCTACGAAGCCTCTTATACCATCATGCTTAACCTTAACAGGTCGTGGATTTTTAAGCAAGGGGATTTTTTCGTGGAAAGCCCAATTATACTGCTTGCCTCAATCATTTGGTTTCTGAAAATCTATGATGATGGAAAGTATTGCACGTTTCCCCATGCTATTGAATTGCTGAATAAAAAATACGCAGACGTATTTACGTTATTGACCTCATATCCCGAACTTGAAAACTACCTGTCGGCTTTCATGGATGCGTGGCAGGGCGGAGCACAAGACCAGTTGCAGGGGCAGATAGCATCGGCAAAAATACCATTGTCACGGATGATTTCGCCACAGCTTTATTGGGTGATGACGGGTGATGATTTTTCACTGGACATCAACAACCCACAAGAGCCGAAAATCTTGTGCATGGGTAATAACCCCGACCGTCAAAATATCTATTCCTCCGCTTTGGGATTGTACAATTCGAGGATTGTAAAACTCATCAATAAGAAAGATAAGTTAAAGAGTTCGGTTATCATAGACGAGTTGCCCACAATATATTTCAGGGGATTAGATAACCTTATCGCAACGGCACGTAGCAATAAGGTGGCAGTATGCTTAGGCTTTCAAGACTATTCGCAATTGATAAGGGATTATGGCGACAAGGAAAGCAAGGTCATCCAAAATACCGTAGGCAATATTTTCTCTGGTCAAGTGGTGGGTGAAACAGCCAAAAACCTAAGTGAGCGTTTTGGGAAAGTGTTGCAGAAAAGGCAAAGCATGACTATCAACCGTAATGACAAATCTACTTCTATATCCACGCAATTGGACAGCCTTATTCCGGCTTCCAAAATATCTACGTTGACACAGGGAATGTTCGTGGGGTCTGTTTCAGACAATTTTGATGAACGTATCGAGCAGAAAATATTTCATGCTGAAATCGTGGTGGATAACGAAAAGGTTTCTGCCGAAACCAAAGCCTATAAGAAGATACCACAGATATTATCCTTTGCCGATGAAAACGGCAACAACAATATGAAACAGGTCATTGAAGCCAATTACAGGCAGGTCAAAGCGGACGTTGTTCATATTGTGGAAAGCGAAATGAAGCGGATTAAGAGCGACCCCGATTTACAGCATTTGGTGCAACAGGAATAATTTTTTTATAAATTTCTTGTGTGATTAAAAGATGCATCGTAATATTGCGATATAAAAGAAAAGTTATGGGGCTTACCAAATCAGAAATATTTTCGGACGAACAGAATAAGCTGTCTTCACTATTTAAGGTTTTGGCACATCCGGCAAGGATTGCTATACTTCAATATATAATCAATCAAAAAGCCTGTATTTGTAATGATTTGGTTGAGGAATTAGGTTTGGCACAGGCAACCATTTCACAGCATTTAAAAGAGTTAAAGAATATCGGTATCATACAGGGAACTATTGAGGGTAAATCTGTTTGCTATTGCATTGATGAAAATATATGGAAAGAAATTCAAGCCGAATTGAACACTTTTTTTAATCAAAATGTACAAGTTACCAAGTGCTGTACGTAGTGTTTTTTTTAGCATTTAACATCGTTATATTGCAATATTAAGTTTACTATTTCATTTTTTAAATTCAGTTATTATGAAACTATCAAAAATCAAAGAAATCTTGCCAACATTGGACAATGTTGAATTTCAATTAGAGAACGGAACATTTGTTCCCGAACATTTCCACGTTACGGAAATAGGGCAAATCACTAAACATTTTATTGATTGCGGTGGTGTAGTCCGTATAGAGAAAGCGGTAAACTTTCAACTGTGGGATGCCAACGACTATGAACACAGGTTAAAGCCCGCCAAACTATTGAACATTATCAAGCTATCAGAAGAAAAACTGGGAATGGAAGATGCCGAAATCGAAGTAGAATATCAAAGCGAAACGATTGGCAAATTTGACTTAGACTTTGACGGTCAACATTTCATCCTAAAGAACAAACAGACGGCTTGTTTGGCAAGCGATGCCTGTGGCATTCCTGCCGAGAAGCAAAAAATAAACTTATCAGAACTGAACAGCACTTGTTGTACACCTAATTCGGGATGTTGCTAAACACTAAAAACAAATCGTAATGTATAAAAATTTAGCTGAAACCATAAACGGGATTATTGACGTCCAAACCGTAAAAGAGGAACGTAAAACCACACTGCAACCGCTGATAGATTTTGTACGGCAAAAAGCAAACAGCGGTGAGGATATAAACCTCAATTTTATCTGTACCCATAATTCACGAAGAAGCCATTTAGCACAGGTATGGGCGCAGTTGGCAAGTGCATACTTCAATATCCCGAACGTACATTGTTATTCGGGCGGTACAGAAGAAACAGCACTATTCCCGAAAGTGGCGGAAACATTGACCAATCAAGGTTTTCATATTTTCAAGATTGCGGAAACCGATAATCCTGTATATGCGATAAAATACAGCGATAATGCTTTGCCAGTCATTGGGTTTTCAAAAAAATACGATAGTCCTTTCAACCCTGCATCGGCATTTGTCGCCATTATGACCTGTTCGCAGGCGGACGGTGGATGCCCATTCATTGCCGGAGCGGAAAAGAGAATACCCATCACATTTGAAGACCCCAAGATTTCGGACGGCTCACCCGAACAGGCACAGGTATATGCTGAAAGGAGTTTGCAGATAGCGCAGGAAATGTTCTATGTTTTTTCAATGATTAAAAGTTAGCCGATGCAACCAAAACTAAAATTTCTTGACCGTTACCTAACGTTATGGATATTCCTTGCAATGGCGACAGGAATAGTATTAGGGTATTTCTTTCCGAGCATTTCCAATGTTACAAATGCCTTATCCGTAGGCACTACCAATATTCCTTTGGCGATAGGGCTTATATTGATGATGTACCCACCTTTGGCTAAGGTGGATTATTCATTGTTGCCCAAAGCATTTAAAGACACGCAAGTAATCGGCATATCTTTATTACTGAATTGGGTAATCGGTACAGTATTGATGTTTGGTTTAGCCGTTTTGTTTTTACGAAACGAACCCGATTATATGACGGGTTTAATATTAATCGGTTTGGCAAGATGTATCGCTATGGTCATAGTATGGAGCGACTTGGCGAAAGGGAATAGAGAATATACGGCATTATTAGTCGCATTGAACAGTATCTTTCAGATAATAAGTTACAGCTTCTTTGTTTGGCTATTTATTAACGTATTACCCAATAAATTAGGCTTAGCCAATTTCAATGTAAGCGTATCAATGAAAGATGTAACCGAAAGCGTATTGATATACTTAGGTATTCCTTTCTTAGCAGGTTTTATAAGTCGTTACGCACTTGTAAAGTCAAAAGGTATAGAATGGTATAACCGCAAATTCGTTCCCAAAATATCACCCATTACATTATATGCTTTATTGTTCACCATAGTATTGATGTTCAGTCTGAAAGGTGATAAAATATTGGAGTTGCCAATGGATGTAGTAAAAGTAGCTATACCGCTTATCATCTATTTTGTACTGATGTTTTTCGTGAGCTTCTTTATCAGCAAATTCTTAAATGTTCCTTACGACAAAAACGCATCCATCGCATTTACAGCCACAGGAAATAATTTTGAATTGGCAATAGCCGTAGCAATAGCTGTTTTTGGCATTCATTCACCACAGGCTTTTGTGGGCGTAATCGGCCCACTGGTGGAAGTTCCGGTACTGATACTATTGGTACGAGCAAGTTTGTGGTTAAAGGGAAAGTATTACACATAGAAAAGGTTTTTTTTAAGGGATGAAATAAGAGTAGAGATTTGAAAACTAATTTTTTTTACCTTTGCATAATGAAATATTTATCATTCATATTAGCTTTAATGGTGTTGGTGTTATCAACAGCACCTTGCTTTATGGTAGATAAATGCCTTGACCTCGCATACCAAACATCAGATAGTCAAGAACAAGACAACGATGATTGCGGGATGGATTGTTGCTCCCCTTTTTCTAAATGTAATACCTGTACGGGGTTTGTAATAACGTCATTTTATTTTTCAATTGCTAACTCTTTCCAATTACCTGAAAAGAAATTAGGAGTAATAACTACGTCACCTATTTCTGACTTCCCCTATTCTATTTGGCATCCACCACAAATCGCTTAATGTATAGTGCTTCGGCACAAGTTAGTTAGTAACGATGCTTTGCATCGTAATTGTTTATTTCTTCACATTAAGCATCATTTTTACAATGAAAAAAATACTCATTGTGTCATTTTTCATGGCACTAAACCTTTGTGTATATGCACAAAATACATTAACCGCTGTCGTAAAAAGCAGTGGAACGAAAGAACCTTTAATTGGCGTAACGGCATCTATAAAAGGCACTTCAATTGGAGCAACATCTAACGAGAACGGGCAAATTACATTATTCAATATTCCTAATGGATTACAGGAAATACATTTTAGTTATATAGGCTTCAATGAACGTATTGATACATTAGAATTTCCATTAAAGGACACCAGTGTTATTGAAATCCTACTCAAAGAAAGTTCAGAGGAGTTAGACGAAATTGTCATATCCTCTACCAGAAGCACGAGAAGCATACAAAATATTCCTACCCGTATTGAATTTATCGGAGGTGAAGAATTGGACGAAAAAGGAAATATGAAAGCAGGGGATATTCGTATGCTTTTGAGCGAGAGTACAGGTATTCATGTCCAAACTACCTCACCCACAAGTGCCAATGCAAGTATTCGTATTCAAGGACTTGACGGGCGATATACGCAAATTTTAAAAGACGGTTTCCCGATTTATTCCGGTGCTTCAAGTGGGTTAGGTTTGTTGCAAATTCCACCGCTTGACTTAAAGCAGGTTGAAGTTATTAAGGGTTCAACATCTACGCTGTACGGTGGTGGAGCAATAGCAGGCTTGGTAAACTTAATTTCCAAGACACCAACGGAAGAAAGGGATTTGCGTTTTCATTTAAACGGAACATCGGGCAGAGGATTGGACATCAACGGTTTTTACGGACAAAAGTTTAATAAAATCGGAACAACAATATTCGCTTCGCACAACCGAAACGTAGCTTACGACCCTGCACAAATCGGACTTTCTGCCATTCCCCAATTTGAAAGGTATGTATTGAACCCCAAGTTATTTGTTTACTTCAATGATAAAACTAAAATGAACTTTGGCATCAACGCCACCATTGAAAACCGTTTGGGTGGCGACATGCTTTATATAAAGGGCAAAGCGGACAACACACACCAGTTTTTCGAGGAAAACAAAACACAGCGTTATTCCACACAATTTGTTTTTGACCATACAGTAAATGAAAACAGTTTTGTCCAAGTCAAAAACAGCGTAAGTTATTTTAACCGTAATACAGCTATTCCCAATTACGAGTTTGAGGGAACGCAAACAGCCACTTTTACGGAAGCGAGCTATACCCACAGCAAAGAAAAGTCTGAATGGATAACAGGTGTTAATATTTGGACGGATAACTTCAAAGAAAAACAAATTACCTCATTTCCGTTAAGGGATTACAATCAAACGACATTCGGGGCTTTCGTTCAAAATTCTTTTAGGGTTACGGACTGGTTTCAATTGGAAACAGGTTTAAGAACGGATTACGTGGTGGATTACGGGGCTGTTTTTCTACCAAGAGTATCGGCATTGTTCCATATTGCAAACGGATTGACTTCACGCATCGGGGGTGGATTTGGGTATAAAACACCAACCATTTTTACCGAAGAAAGCGAACGCATACAATATCAAAACGTTATGCCTATTGATGATAATACCAATAAATTAGAAAAGAGCTACGGTGCAAATGCAGACATCAATTACCGCACGAATATGGGCGATGACTGGACGTTCAGCATCAACCATTTATTCTTTTACACCTATTTAGACAATCCATTGTTGCTTCAAAATATGGCAACAAATACTTATCAGTTTATCAATTCATCGGGTTACATCCATACCAAGGGAACAGAAACCAATGTGAAAATCGGCTATGATGATTTGAAACTATTTTTGGGCTACACATTTACCGATACCCGATTGCTGGAAAACGGAACAAGTACCGAAAATCCATTGACCCCAAAACACCGTGTTAATTCCGTACTGATGTACGAAATAGAGGATAAATGGAAGATTGGTTTGGAAGCCTATTATTTCAGCCCTCAAAAGTTGAATGACGGTACAACTGGAAAGGACTATTGGATGTGTGGCTTTATGGCTGAAAAGATTTGGGAACGGTTCTCTTTGTATATCAACTTTGAAAACTTCCTTGATACAAGGCAGACACGTTTTGACAACATCTATACAGGCACAATAACCAACCCTGTTTTTAGAGACATCTATGCACCGTTGGACGGATTTGTAATTAATGGTGGAATAAAATTTAAACTTTAAAATATGAACAAAACCATATTCAATATTACCAAAATGGATTGCCCCAGTGAGGAGCAATTAATCCGTATGAAATTGCAGGATTTTGATACGGTAAAGTCATTGGAATTTGATATTCCCAATAGGGAATTGAATGTTTATCATAGTGGAAACCCCGAGCCGATTTTATCGGCTTTGGAAACTTTGAACCTAAATACAACGTTGATTTCAACCGAAGAAACTGACGGAGTTATTGAAACGGATACAAGCAATAGACAACGGAGGCTACTTTGGACGGTACTGGTTATCAACTTCGTTTTCTTTGGAGTGGAAATGTTGTTCGGTATTTTTTCCAACTCAATGGGATTGGTAGCGGATAGCTTGGATATGCTTGCCGATAGTATCGTCTACGCTTTGGCTCTGTTTGCTGTAGGGGGTACGGTCGCAAGAAAAAACAACATAGCCAAATTTGCAGGGTACTTCCAAATCTTGTTGGCTGTTATCGGTTTTGTGGAAGTAATAAGACGTTTTTTAGGTTTTGAAAAGATGCCCGATTTTCAAACGATGATTATCGTTTCAGTTTTGGCACTAATGGCAAATGTGCTTTGTCTTTACCTGTTACAAAAGAACAAAAGTAAGGAAGCCCACATGCAGGCAAGTATGATTTTCACATCGAACGATGTCATTATCAATTCGGGCGTTATCGTTGCAGGTCTCTTGGTTCATTGGCTTAATTCAAGCTACCCCGATTTGATTATCGGAGCAATTGTATTTGTAATTGTGGCAAGAGGGGCATATAGGATATTGAAGTTAGTAGAATAAGTCGTTATATTTTCAAGTGATAAGCAAGCTGTTTTAGAAATGCCCTTTTTCCGGCCAATTTTTTATTGTGGTTGGCGAAAAAGGGTATTTTGTAAATCCTGGAAAAGTGGATAGGTGGTTTTGCTCAGATAAGCAAAAAAATCTTAAAAATCACATAAAAAACCAATCTAATTTGTAACTTTGTTGCGTTGAAAAATTATAGAATACATATAGGCATTTTGACATTGTTCTGTTTGGTTTTCTTTATGATGCCAAGTCAGAGCTATGCCTGTTCCAAAAATTCAACAAAGACCGAGCAGTCTTCCTGCTCAAAGGAGAAATCCAAAAAATCAGAACATAAAAAAGGTTGCAAGGGCAAATCCTGTAAAAAATGCAAAAGTGACAAATGCGGGGGCGGCTGTTCACACAGCTCTTGCAGGTGCGGTGCTTCAACCACTTCCCTAAATGTCCCAACCATAATCGAATTAAAGGCAAAAAATCACTTAGCAGCAGTTAAAAAGCAAAAATTCGGTTTCAAAGAAGCCTACTATTCTTCGGGCTTTTTCTCCATTTGGCTACCGCCTAAAATAAGCTAAAACTATGGCCTGATAGCCATAGGTGTGTCCTGTCAGAAGCTGTTCCGGCTTTTGCAAATCCCCTATTTGTATCATTTACTTAAAATTTAAAACAGAAACGGGTTTATCAATCCCCCGTTTCTCAAAATGTAATTATTATGAAATCATTATCAAAAATAGTGATGGTAATCGCCGTGTTACTATCATCAATAAACGGCTTCGCACAAATCAAGAATGCGAAAACAGAAACCGTAAAGATTTACGGCAATTGTGGTATGTGCAAAACCACCATCGAAAAAGCAGGTAACGTAAAAAAGGTAGCCAGCGTGGACTGGAACAAAGATACCAAGATGGCTACGCTCACCTATGACGGCGACAAAACAAATCAGGATGAAATCCTTAAACGTATTGCTTTGGCTGGTTATGACAGTGAGAAGTTCCGTGCGCCGGATGACGTATATGCTAAACTGGCTGGTTGCTGCCAGTATGATAGACCCGTGAAGACGGTTGCCAAAAACAAAGAGGCGGGAATGGACATGAATGCCGGACATGGCAATCACGACCATGGCCAAATGGCAGCATCCGCTAACAAAGATGCAGCCCAAAACCGATCACAGCTAAAAGCTGTATTTGACAACTACTTTTCAGTGAAAGACGCTTTGATAAAAACCGATGCGGCGACCGCATCTGCCAATGCCGCTGAATTGGCCGCATCCCTTAAAGCAGTCGATATGAATAAGCTATCGGCAGAGGAACATACGGCTTGGATGAAAGTAATGCAGGACTTAACGGCCAATGCGGAAAGCATTTCAAAATCAAAAGACGTTGCAAAACAAAGAAGTGATTTTGCGGCACTTTCGGGAAGCATCTACACACTGGCTAAAGTGTCTAAACAGGACACCCCCGTTTATTACCAGCACTGTCCTATGTACAATGGAGGTAAGGGAGCCAATTGGCTAAGTAAAGAGAATGCGGTTAAAAATCCATATTACGGCTCACAGATGCTCACCTGCGGAAGTACGGTCGAAACCATTAAATAACAGGTCTGAAAGCTATGGTACAGTACAATGACATGGTGCAGGCACTTAAAGACCTAAGACAGCGTGGGTACAGTATGGACTTTAGTCTGTTGCCGGACTGCCTTTACTGTGCGTCAAGGAGCCTGAAACTAAAACCGGAGGATTTTACGGTTACGGAAACTCATAGGTTTGAAAGCCTCGACAGCAGTCCTGATAACAATGCCGTAATTTATGCCATATCGTCTAATGATAGTAAGAATAAAGGCGTACTTGTTGATGCCTATGGTACTTATGCCGAAGAAATGACCCATGAGATGGCAAAAAAATTAAGTGCAACATAACTTTTAAAACCCCTTGTTATGAAAAAATATACCTGTCCTATGCACCCACAGGTGCTAAAAGACGAACCGGGCAAATGCCCGCTCTGTGGCATGGCATTGGTTCCCGTTGGCGGTGCGTCAGTTTCTCATGAACACACATCAGAACATGGGCATTCCGGGCATTCTCAACATGGCCATGCTGACGAAAACTTTAATAAACATGAGGGACATCATACAGGTGATTTCCTCACTCGTTTTTGGATAAGCCTTGTCATTACAATCCCTATACTGCTCCTGTCGCACATGATACAGCAATGGTTAGGTTTCTCGCTTGCTTTCAATGGCGATAAATATGTGCTGCTGGCATTGGGTACGGTGATTTATTGCTATGGAGGCTTGCCGTTCCTAAAGGGAATGATTGGCGAGGTGAAAGCCAAAGCCATAGGGATGATGACCCTTGTTGCTATCGCCATATCCGTAGCCTATGTCTATTCCGTAGCCGTTGTATTTGGCTTGCAGGGTATGGATTTCTTTTGGGAACTGGCAACCCTAATTGACATCATGCTGTTAGGGCATTGGCTGGAAATGCGTTCCCAAATGGCTGCATCACGGGCATTACAGTCATTGGTAGCGTTACTGCCCAACGATGTTACCGTGGAACGTGGCGGAGAAGCCGTAAAGATAAAGCTCGAAGACCTGCAAAGCGGTGAAACGGCTATCATAAAACCGGGTGAAAAAATTCCAGCCGACGGATTGGTTCTGGATGGGCTTTCATATATCAACGAGAGTATGCTTACCGGAGAAAGTGTTCCCGTAAAAAAGGAAAAGGACGGAAAGGTCATCGCAGGCTCTATCAATGGCGATGGTGCGCTGAAAGTTAAGGTAACAGCCGTGGGAAAAGAAAGCTACCTGAATCGGGTCATCAATCTTGTGCAGGAGGCACAGGCTACTAAGTCCAATACACAGAACCTTGCGGACAAAGTTGCCAAATGGCTCACCTTTATTGCCATTGCCGTGGGCATAGGCACATTTGCCTATTGGTATGCAAGCAGTGGAGATATTGCCTTTGCGCTTGAAAGAATGGTGACGGTGATGGTAACGGCCTGCCCGCACGCATTGGGCGTGGCTATCCCTTTGGTGGTCGCCATTTCCACAACGCTTTCAGCGACCAATGGTCTGCTCATCCGCAACCGTACGGCATTTGAAACCACCCGTAAGCTATCTACCATCATTTTTGACAAAACCGGAACGCTCACCAAAGGTTCCCATGCCGTGGAAAAGGTTATTCCCTTTACGGACGAATACAATGCCGATGCAGTTATCCAGTATGCTGCCGCAGTACAGCAAAATTCGGAACACCATATCGCGAAAGGCATTATGGCTACATTGAAAGAAAAGAGGCTTGCGTTATGGAAGTCTGAAAACTTCAGCTATATGCAGGGCATAGGTGTTAAAGGTGTTGTGAACGGGAAAAATGTCGTAGCTGGCGGCCCGAATTATTTCACCGAAAACCACCTTTCCCTGCCGGAAATTCCAAACGAAATCAATCAAGAGGCCGAAACGGTCAACTTTGTCCTCATTGATGACCGGGTAATCGGCATCATTACTTTGGCAGACAGCATCCGTGAGGGTTCGGCACAGGCGATTGAGGAACTCAAAAAAATGGGCATCAAGTCCTTTCTGCTCACCGGGGACAACGACAGGATTGCTGCTGCCGTAGCCGGAAAATTGGGTATGGACGGGTATTTGGCTAATGTGCTTCCGCACAACAAGCAGGAGAAAGTAAAGGAGTTTCAGGCAAAAGGCGAAATCGTAGCAATGACTGGTGATGGTGTAAATGATGCACCTGCACTGGCACAGGCAGATGTTGGAATTGCCGTGGGTTCCGGTACGGACGTGGCTGCCGAAACAGCGGATATCATATTGGTAGACAGCGACCCGAGGGATGTGGTCAAACTGATTGACTTCGGCAAACTTACCTACAAAAAGATGGTACAGAACCTGATATGGGCGGTTGGCTACAACGTGGTGGCAATACCGCTTGCGGCAGGCGTACTCTATCCGAATTTTGTTTTAAGTCCCGCTATGGGTGCTGTGCTGATGAGTGTAAGCACCATTGTAGTGGCTATTAACGCAAGTTTTTTAAAAATCAAAAAATAAATAAAAATGAAAAATCTAACATTATCAATCATTGCTGTTATCATAGCATTTGTAACAGTATCATGCAATCAGGCATCCAACAAAAACGAGCAGTCTTCAAGTGATACTGCTGTTGTATCACAAGAACAGTCAGCTTCCCAACCAAAAGAGGATGATACGGTAGCTGCGCACGTTGTGAGTGAAACTCCGAGCGGTCAGGAAGCAAAAGCAACAGGAAAAGAAGAAGCAAAAAACTTTTCTATTGCGCCCATAGTTACCGATTATCTGTCCTTAAAGAACGCCCTTGTTTCGGACGATGACAAAGCTGCCGCCAGTTCAGGGAAAAAGCTGTTAGCTACCCTGAATAAAGTGGACATGAAAGCCGTTCCTGCTGATAAGCACAAAAAGTACATGGACATAGCGGACGATGCTAAAGAACACGCAGAACATATCGGGGAAAATGTCGGCAACATTCACCACCAGCGGGAACATTTGGCCTCGCTTGGCGAAGATTTGAAAGACCTGATTGATTTGTTCGGTACATCGCAAACATTGTATCAGGACCATTGCCCGATGTTCAATGACGGTAAGGGTGCTGTTTGGTTCAGCGAAAACAAGGAAATCAAAAACCCTTACTACGGTTCTAAAATGCTGACCTGCGGTAAGGTGGAAAAAACAATTAACAGCAAATAAATTTCGGGTTATGGAAAATATGCAAAACAGTCACCATGCGGGTCATTCCTCGGAGCATGGCACGCACAATACAAAACATGCTTCGGCCATGTACAAACGCTTTGCGGTGATGGCTGTCGCAATGTTCGCAGTGATGTATTTTATCATGTACGCCATGATTGACGGGTGGCAGAACCTGATACCCAATATCAACAATTTGTACATGACCCTGCTGATGACCTCGGCAATGCTGCTTATCGAATTAGCGATAATGAAAGTAATGTACCCCAACAGGAAGATGAATTGGGCGATAGCCATCATCTCGGTTGCTGTTGGCATCTTTTCATGGTTTGGTATCAGGGAACAAATCAATGTCGGGGACAAGCAGTTTGCAAAGGGTATGATACCCCATCACGCAGCAGCCATATTGATGTCCGAAAAGGCACACCTGACCGACCCGGAACTGATAGAGCTGCAAAAAAATATACTTAAAACCCAAGCGGAAGAAATTGAACTAATGAAGCGCAAGCTAAAAGAGTTTGAAGAAAGTAAATAATAAAATTTAAAAAAACAAGTTTGGACATGAACAAAATAATAATTGGCTTTATTTCCTTATTAACCCTGCTATTCACCGCTTGCGGTCAGGCGGGGTCAAATAAGGATGAAGCGGAACAGCAGCATTCGCAGGCAACTCCGGAAAGCAACGGACATACTACCCAAACAGGTGAATTGGTTCCATCGGATGAAGTCTGCATGGTCAACGATGCCTATATCGGCAAAAAGCAGTTTGAAGTAAAATTTGATGGTAAAACCTATTACGGATGTTGCGAAATGTGTAAGGAACGTATTCCAAAAGATGTGACCGTGCGGATGGCGATAGACCCCTATTCCCATAAGCAGGTAGACAAAGCTAATGCGGTGATTGCTGTGACAGGAAATAACGGTGAAGTTTCTTATTTTGAAAACAAGGCGAATTATGCCAAGTATGTGAAAAAACAGTAGACACAAAAAGATGAAGCCACAATAAAATAATTATGACCATAAAGAAGAAAATCATATTGGGGCTGGCTGTCGTCCTGATTGCCATACAGTTCTTTCAGCCCTTACGGAACCAGGCGGTTGAAGTGCCAGCCACCCATATCGAAAGGGTGTACGCCGTACCCCAAAATGTAAAGACTATCCTTGTTCAGTCCTGTTATGACTGCCATAGCAACAATACCCATTATCCGTGGTACAGCCGTATCCAGCCCGGCGCATGGTACATGGCAGAGCATATAAAAAAGGGGAAAGAGGAACTCAACTTTAGCGAATTTGGCGACTATTCTGTCCGCAGGCAGCGAAACAAGTTCAGGGCTATGGCCGGGCAGGTTAAGGACGGGGAAATGCCGTTGTCATCATACACACTAATTCATCGCAATGCAGTATTGTCACCGGAGGATAAGCAGGTTTTGATAGCGTGGTTTAGCACAATGGAAGACAGCATTAAATAAAATTTTTCAAATCATGAACAGATATAATAAAATACCTATAAGAATTTTGCAAACAGTGCTGATACTGCTTTGCACGCAAACGCTGTTTGCACAGAGAGTGGTGCATTACGAGCTGTATGTAAAAGATACGCTTGTCAACTATGCAGGTAAGCAAAAAAGGGCAATTGCCGTAAACGGGCAAATCCCCATGCCCACCCTTACCTTTACCGAGGGCGACACTGCCGAAATAGTGGTGCACAACCAATTGAAAGAAAGCACATCACTTCACTGGCATGGCGTGTTCCTGCCCAATAAAGAAGACGGTGTGCCCTGGCTTACACAAAAACCCATCGCACCGGGCACAACCTACACCTACCGTTTTCCGATTATCCAGCATGGTACGCACTGGTACCATTCCCACTCAGGATTGCAGGAGCAGATTGGCATGTACGGAAGTTTTATCATGAAGAAAAGAAGCGATGATAAGACATTCAGAAAAGGAATTGACGATTTGCCGACCGTTCCAATTATATTAAGTGAGTGGACAAATCTTAACCCCGATAATATCAACCGTATGCTACACAATGCAAATGATTGGGCGGCCATTAAGAAAGGCGCAACACAATCATATGTTGAAGCTATTAAGGAGGGAAAATTAGGGGTAAAGGTAAAAAACGAGTGGAAGCGGATGCTGGCGATGGATGTCAGTGACGTTTACTATGATAAAATCCTAATAAATGGTAGCCATAGCACCGATTTGAAAACAATTGATGGTAAAAAGCTAAAAGCAGGCGACAAAGTCAGATTGCGTGTTTCCAATGGAGGGGCGTCTTCCTATTTCTGGCTACGGTATGCTGGAGGAAAAATTACAGTAGTAGCGAATGATGGGAATGATGTTGAGCCTGTAGAGGTGGACAGGTTAATCATTGCCGTTTCTGAAACTTACGATATTGTAGTGACTATCCCTCAAGATGGTTTGGCTTACGAGTTCTTAGCAACAACCGAAGACAGGACACAATCTGCGAGTTACTTTATAGGTGATGGGGTCAAACAGCTTATTTCTCCACTCCCACGATTGAAGTATTTCGAGGGGATGAAGATGATGAACGATATGATGAAAATGAATGGCGATTTGGACGATATGGGCATGAAGATGAGCCTTAACCAAATGGACATGAATGTAGTGATGTATCCCGAAATTACCGGAGATGCAACAAAAAAAGCAGACCACAGTAAGCATGAGGGTATGGATATGGATAACGACGCTAACCGTTACAACGCTAATGCCTTGGGAGACATCAAAACATTAAATTATGCTATGTTGCAATCACCTTATAACACCTCTCTTCCAAATGATGCGCCTGTAAAAGAGTTGAAATTCACACTTACTGGCAACATGAACCGCTATGTATGGAGCATGGATAATAAAATACTTTCGGAAACTGACAAAATACCTGTAAAAAAAGGAGAAATTCTACGGATTACCATTTATAATAATTCAATGATGCGGCATCCAATGCATCTTCACGGATTTGATTTCAGGGTGATAAACGGAAAAGGCGAAAAATCGCCGCTTAAAAATGTGTTGGATATCATGCCTATGGAAACAGATACCATTGAGTTTTTAGCAAATGAGGAAGGTGATTGGTTCTTTCATTGCCATATATTATATCACATGATGGCGGGAATGAACAGGGTCTTTGAAGTTGGAGACTACAATAACCCCTATCTACCCGACAAGGCAAAAGCCTATAAAGAATTGCAAAGAGAAAGTAATATGCCTCATTTTATGGCACAAAATGATTTTGCAACCAATGGTAATGATGGAGAAGCTATGCTAATGAATGCACGCTACCAATTAGGAACAGAATGGCGTTTAGGCTATAATAGTATGCACGGTTATGAAGTAGAAACCCATTTAGGTAGATACATTGGAAAGATGCAATGGTTCATGCCCTTTGTAGGTTTTGATTACCGCTACCGTAAAATGGGAGAAGATGAACACGAAAAGAACATATTTGGACAAACCAACAAGAAAGATACCCGCAGGGCGTTCAGTTTAGGGTTTATGTATACGTTACCTATGCTCGTCAATTTTCAGGCAGAAGTATATCATGATGGAATTGTGAGATTGCAGTTAATGCGTGAAGATATACCAATTTCAAAAAGACTAAGAGGTGGTTTTATGGTGAATACCGACTTAGAGTATATGGGAGAACTTAGGTATATCATTAATAAGAATATAGGTATCCGTACCCACTATGATAGCGATATGGGCTTTGGTGTGGGGCTGGCATTGACTTATTAAAATTAAATAACTAAGGGTTGTAAACTGCATAACCGTAAAAAAATATCGGTAAAAAAAAGGAGGTGATGCAGGTGTAATTCGCAAAGACTAACCTGCATCATACTACAACCCTTTAAAGTATGCAACAAAAATCTATCTATCGTTCCATCATCAATACGGTAGAGGTTGAATTTTTTTAAGCAGTAATTGCATCATAAGCTAATACGAACAGTGTTAGCTTTTCTGTATTAACCAATAACATCTATTTCAAAATAAACAGATGAATAAATTCTATAATGAAACCCTACATAAACTGGAAACAGCAATCAATGAATTAGAAATTGAAGCCGATTGCTCCATACAACGTATGGAAGCGGTTATACATCTCATTCTCGAATGCCTGTCCGAAGTAAAAGAACATGTTCTGAAAAGAGGATTTAAGAACATCGAAGAAGAAATCAGATTTTTTAAATATCAGAAACCCGTAATCCTGTCAAAACTCATTTACTACAACGCCATTTACAAAATCGAGACAAAGAAACCCTATGGTGCAAAGCCCATAAGGAAATACCTCAACAAAGAACTGAAAAAGCTAAAGAGGTTCTTTGACAACAACCTTGATTTTTACAAGTATTACCGTAGCAATAACTCGCTCCTTGACGAGAAATATTTTGTTCGTGGCAGGCATGATATAAAGCTGTGGTTGGATACCTATTATTTCCAGTCCGACCAGTCCTTTTCAACCTCTCACGACTACAAGGTCGCCAAGATAATAGCCAACGATTTGATACAGGTCTACATCGAAGACCAGTTGTATCACAAATTCAAAAAAAATAAATCGAAAGCCCAAAAGAAGCTGAAATGGACAGGTAGCAAAGTGGCGTTGATAGAACTGATTTATGCCCTGCATTATCAAAACGTGTTTGACAACGGGAACAATGATATAAGGGAAGTAGCCCAATATTTTGAAAGTGCCTTTGGCATTGACTTGGGCAATTTCTATCAGACCTATTTGGAGCTGAGAAACCGGAAGATGAACCGTACTAAATTCCTTGATGCGCTTCGGGAGGAACTTATACGGAGAATGGACGAGCAGGATGAAAAGTAGGCTTTGGGCGTGCCACCGTCTGCATTTTATACCCATGCCCAGGCTAAAAAAATGCAGACGGGTCGGGCTATCCGCTATATCTTTTGCGGATCTGCGAGGACCGCAAAAGGATGTCGCTTCTATCCCTCACGCTGTATGCCGTCCAAAAAACAAAACATTTATTTCCTTTTTGGTTTCCTGTTATCAAACTCAAAGGAGGTTTCGGCTTTATCGTTCATGACGATATAGGCATTGAATTTATTGCCCGAATTGCTTTTCATGCCTTTGATAAGGTTGGTCTTTCCTTTGGTCAAAAGACTTTCTATATCGGCAAGGCTTAACGGCACTCCGCAAACAATACGGAATTGAAGCCAACCACAAGCCTCATCGGGGCATTTTACAACCTTGTTCCAAATCAATAGCTGACGGCTCTTGCATTTAGGGCAGTTCAGTTCGGGTTGCTTTTCATCGGCAATGCCCGTGTCCAAAAGTTCCCGTGTAATGGAAGTGGCATAGGCTTCCATTTCACGGTGAAAAACACCTGCATCCGCCTCGTTGTTTTCAATTTTCTGCAATGCCATTTCCCATTCGGCGGTCATGGCTACATCGGCAATCTTTTTGTCCTTTACAGTCCCGTAAACCTGCAATCCCTTATGGGTAGGAATAAGGGATTTCTTTTCACGCCTAATGTAATCCCTCTTAAAAAGCGTTTCTATAATAGAGGCTCTTGTAGCAGGTGTACCGATACCGATGTCTTTTAGGGCTTTCCGTTCGTCCTCGTTATGGGGTTCCTTTCCGGCATTTTCCATTGCGGACAACAGACCTGCCTCGGTGTAAAGCACAGGCGGTTTGGTTTTCTTTTCCAGTACGGATGCCTCTTTGATTTTCAGCTCATCGCCGACCTTTAATTCCGGCAGTTCCTGCACAGGCTCGCTGTCCTCATCTAAAAATTTTTCTTTGATGCCACGCCATCCGGCTTCGGTAACTTTACATCCTTTCAGTGTGAAATCATAGTGTAAAGCCTGCAATCCGATGTCGGTTATTTCTTTGGTACAGGCAGGTGAAAGGGCTTCCAACAGGCGGTGCGCAATCATATCATAGATAACATTTTCGTGTGCGGACAGTTCGGACGGGATTTTCTCGGTAATCAGCAGACCATGGTGGTCTGTGACCTTTACGTCATTCACGATGCGCTTATTGAAACGACCCCATTTCACTTTTCCGACCGCTTTTTTGCAGGAAGCCCGTGCTTCCAAATTTCTTACCAGTGCAGGGATTTCCGACCACATACCTCCGAGGATGTACTTGCTCCCTGTACGGGGGTAGGTGATAAACTTCTTTTCATACAGACTTTGGGCAATGTTCAATGTTTCTTCGGCAGTGTAGGAAGCCCTTTTGTTTGCTTCTTTCTGCAATCCCGTAAGGTCGAACAGCAAAGGCGGTTGCTCCGACAGCATTTTGGTTTCCACCGCCGTAACGGTCGCTGTTCCGTTACGCTGAATAGATTTCAGCGTATCGTCAGCGAGTTTTTTGTCATCCCATTTGGTCTTAGAAAGGCTCTTAAAGTCCACAAATTCTTTACGGTGTTCCAACTGGATTTGAAAGTATTTCTTGACGGCAAAGTCTTTGTTTTCCAAATACCGCTTACAGATAAGGGCAAGCGTTGGTGTTTGTACTCTACCAAGCGAGTAAACGCCACGCCCTGCCGAAATGCTCAACGCCTGCGAGGCATTGATGCCCACAAGCCAATCGGCTTTGCTCCTTCCTTGTCCGGCTCTGTATAGCCCATCAAAATCGCTTCCGGCTTTTAGGTTGTCAAAACCCTGTTTAATTGCCTTTTCTGTGAGCGAGCTTATCCATAGACGTTCAAAGGGTTTACGGCATTTTAGGTATTCATAGATGTACCTAAAGATGAGTTCCCCCTCACGTCCGGCATCAGTAGCCACGATAATACTATCGCATCTACCGATGACCTGTTCGATAATCTTCAACTGTTTTAACGCTCCGTTATCGGGAACATAACTTTTGTCCTTTTTTATCTTCCGTACCGTAAGGATAAAAGGGTCGGGCAATATGGGCAGGGCTTCCCTTTGGAAGCCCGACACCCCGTAATCTTCGGGCATCGCCAGTCCGACCAAATGCCCCAATGCCCACGTAACCTGATAGCCGTTCCCTGCGAGGTAGCCATCCCGTTTTTCGGTCGCTCCCAATAGGGTAGCTATTTCCCTCGCCACACTTGGCTTTTCTGCAATGATTGCTTTCATAATACTATCTCATTTGAATGGTTGAATGTTAGATTTCTCTTTGAGAAACCCCTCCGTTTTCTGTGAGAGGGGATTTCCAAAGAGAAATGTTTTTTTAATGGTGTTATCTCCTTACCCCTCTGGATTTAGCCGGACGGTTGTGTTCATTCTGCCGTTGCTGTTGTGTTTGATTTTTCGGCTTTTGTTGCTCCGGTTTCAGAGGCTCGTTGATGTGCTTGGTAGCCTCGTTGGTTTTCCCGTTGGAGTTTACGGCAACCTGTGTTTTGTGCGCCTCGGTAGGCTGTGCCTTATTTTTCAACGCATTGGGGTTTTTAAAGCTGAAATCATAATTTCCCGTCTCTTTGTTAAGCGTGACATATCCTTTATACGGGTTTCCTTTTCCATCCTTGAAATCCGAAACGTAAATCGTCTTGCCCTCGGTGAGTTGCTTGTATTGTTCATCGGAGAACGTTTTGCCACGGTAGTATTTCGGGTCGTTTTCCTGTGTCTGTTTGGGGGCTTTATCACCAAAGAGAAACTCCGTATATTTTTTGTCGGCGTTGAACTGCACATGGGCATTTTTGTTCGTACTGTTCTTAAAATCCAACCCCTCTAAATAAATGGCTTTCCCATCTTTCAAATCCCGTTTTTGGTCTTCGGTCAGTTTTACGCCCTTAATCTCATCGGGTACTTTTATCCTGTCCTGCCGGAATGCGATAACCTCGTTCGTTAGGTGGTCGATACTGATAACGGAGGGTATCTTTTCGCCTGTCTTGCGGTTGGTCAGTTCCACCACACGCCCCATGTTTCCGGTTTTGAGCAGGTTTTCCCTGTCCTCTTTGGTAAACTCGTGACCAAAGAAAGGGGCTTTGAGGTTGGGTTCGTGGCGTACACCGTACATCATAAGTACAGGTTTTCCGTCTTCACCGTCTTGAAAACCGAGCCTTGCATCCGAGCGCATGATAACCGCACCGAAATTGACACTTGTGGGATATACGTTATTGGTCTTATAGCCCTTTAACAGCAAATCCAACTGCCCGTCCTTTTCAAGCCTCTCTTTGTTTATCCCAAATTGCGCTAAATAATTCCAGTCCACATCTTCCGCCTTATAGCGGTATTCGTTTTTCTCCTGTACTTGCTGTGTTTCCGGTGACGCCTGTGGTGCTTCCACATCCTTTTCGGTTTCCTGTTGTTGCTCTTTTGGCTCTGTGACCTCATGCTTTGCCATGACAGCCTCGCCCTCTTTGGTGGGCGCATTGACCTGTTTCTGCATTTCTTTGGCGGTTTCCACCGCTTCCTTTGCAGGTACTTTGAAGAACGAGAAATGGGTCGGGTCTTTAAGCTGTCGCCAAAAGTTGGAGAAGAAATTCGTGAACAAATCTCCGGCTCTGTCCACCCGCATAAATTGGCTTTGGTTTTTCTTGGTGGCATCAACGGTTTTCAGATTGCCGTTTTCGTCAACACCCGTGACGGCTTGGATTTTCTTTTTCTCCTTGTCCATCACCAACAGCACATCCGAAAGCTGTTCGGGATATTGCTGTGGATTTTCATTTGTCTGTTCGCTCATGATATTGATTTTTTAAAGTTTACATTGTCCGAAAGTAGATGAAGCAGGTACGGCATAGCCGTACCCGTCTTTTCGTGGTAGGGTTTGTCATCGGTTTTCTTTTGTGCGCCGTATAGGGGCTTTGAAACTTTCCCTGATGAACTGGTGTACATCCGATAGTTTGTAGTACAGTTTTCCGCTGATGGTGTAATACGGTAACTTGCCCGTGGAGCGGTATCGTTGCAGAGAGCGGTGGCTGATTTTCAGCATGAGGAGCAGGTCTTGGTTGTCCAGTAATTCCTCGCCGTCTATGCTGTGCCGTTCTTTCTTGATGTTTAGGACGTACTCTTTCAAAATATCGAAACGCTCCATAATACGTTCCATCCATGCGATAAATTCCATTCTGTCAATGTTCATAGCAATACTTTTAATGATTTCTAACACCACAAAATTGGAGTGATTGGCGGAGGCTGTCGTCCGATACGTGTCTATCAAAAAGGCATTTTTTTTCATTTTTTTACAATTCAAGTAAAGTGCCGTTTTTAGGGTTTTTTCGCACTTTTGGTTAATTGGTCGGCATCCAAATCAATGGATTTGCTGATAGACACATATAGGCAAACGGGCAAAAAAAGGACAGCACCGATTGATGCTGTCCTTTTTGATGGAAAGAGAAGACAAAATTACAAGTTGTCTTCCCTGTCCATATATTCCTCTAAGCTGTATTTGAGTTGGTCTAAAAACAACGTTCGTGAGCCTGCACGGGTTTTCATCCGGTGGAAGCTGTTATGGATGTCGTTCAGCGAGATACGGAACAGGATTTGGAATACCATGCTGATTTTGCGGATGCCTATTTTCCCGTGCGAAATGGCATCGCAGGCGTAGAGTGCATAAATCAATTCGATAAGGGCATTTTTTGTCTGTGTCCAAAAGAAGTCTTTTGTTTCTCCGTGTTGTAGCAGTACATCGGGGTTTTGTTCGGGGCTTAGCTTTGTCGTCAGATAGTTATAGATTAATTCGTTGGCTATGATTTTTGCCACTTTGTAATCAAAGTAGGTCGAAAATTTGGGGTCGATTTCAAATACAAAGCTGTTCAGCCCATCATAATAATTAATGTTTCCCAACGTGAAATAATGCCCGTCACGGTCGGTTCTGCCGGAACGGAAGTACCTGTAAAATTCAGAATTGCAGATATGCTCTTGGTACTCCTGTTTTAAGTCACGCAGTTGCAGAGCGAAATAGTTTTGATACAAGTGTCCATTACCCACGGGGCATGACGTTTCAATGCGGTACACCTTATTGTAATAGATAAGTTTTCCGAGGATATTCGGCTTTACCTGTTTGAAAAAATGTATTTCCTCATCCTTACTTGAAAAGCCGTCTTTTATTACGTCATCTTTGACAGTACTTAATAGCTCTTGGAGGTAAACCGTCATCTTGTATACCTCGTCAATGAAACTGGATGTTTCGGCTGACAATTTTCTTTCTTGCTTTTGTATTTCAGCCACAATATTGTTCAAAGGATGTCTCATAGCTAAGGTTTTTTTAAATTGAACAGTATCACTATCTAGACACAAATATTGTCCTTAACAATGGGTTTCTTTCATGAGACAGGTCGAAGTCAGGGAAGATAATTAAAGATTAAATGAGCATCTTATTCCTTGTTTACGCTTTGACAACATCATTTTTATGATATTTTTATCTATATTGTCAATATTTTTTGTTTCAGCCGTTTTTACTGATTTCTTTTAATCTGTAAAAACGTTATCAAACCGTATGTAACTTTTAAAACCAACAAATTAAATATGGGAGAATGGTCGAAATCCATTGGAGAAAAGGGCGAATATATAGTCAAATTTATTTTTGAAAATATCTTGAACTTCAACTCTTTAATAGAAAACCCTTCAATCGACTGTATTAAGGGCTTTAAACATAAAGACAAATATGCAGAATCAAACAAATCGTCTCACGGAATAGACGGGCTGATTAGCTATAAAAGTCCATTAGAAGACTATAGTCTTGACATCGGCATTATTTCATCTAAGTATGTAGGAGGTGAATACCCCAAATATCCGTCAACCCTGTTCAAATCCCACATAAAAGATTTAGCTCAGACTTTAGAGTGTTTTTACAACTCTAAATTAAAAAACAATATAAATCAGAATTTTACAGGTGTTAACAAAACAGAAATTTTCGGCATTTTAGTTTGGTTGTCAAATACAAGTGATTTGAATTTTGATTTAGTCTCAAAGGTTGATAACATTCAAATTGATACGGACTTAGTTTTTGATAAAATAATACTATTGGACAATAGCAAAGTCAATTTCTTATATGAGAGTATCTTTAGAACAAAAGAAATATTTGGGAACGATAATGTTGATTTTGTCTACCACAATAGTGGTCTAAACTTCACTTCCATTCAAGAAAACTCTTATGGAAAAATCTTTCCTTTAAACTATTTATACTCCGACATAATTGCACTAAGGACAGCAAAGAACAACAGAATTACATTAAGTATATTCATAAATGATGACTTCGAAGAAGAACAATTTGTACAACTTTTAAATTTTGCAAAATCATTTGACCATTTAAATGCAGTTGATAAAATAATCTTGAGCTATAAGACGTATGATTATTTGACAAATGAAAATATTGTGAAAGAAAAGCTTGTAAAATTTCCGATGTATAAGCTCGGTGAAAATTTAGAAATAAAGAAGTTCCCGTCTGATTTTAGAAATTAATGATATGAATAAAGATATTTTACCTCAAGGAGATTATATAAGACAGCTACTTGTTAAATCTAATGTCACAAACGCAAACATAAACTTTCTTATGAGAGAAAAAGGAGTGTTTCTTGGTCATAACGAGAAGAATAACTCTGTTCCATTGTTAATGAAAAGTGTTATAAGTCCGAGGGATTATTCTGTTTTATACGACACGCAAAAAACGAAAGAAGAAAGTATAAAATATAGGACTTCTTCAATCAAATGCAATTCAGACTTTGATTTTACAGATATTTTTGATACTGCAATTGACTTGCATACTCTAATTGTTGACAAACATACATACAAACCAAATTATAAAATCATTGGTAATCCAACTTTCTATTTCGAAGACGAAAACACTGCAATATTTGAATATCAGATAGAACGAGAGAACCTACTTAGTGATTGGACAAATAATAAAACCTATCACAACGGAGCGATAACACTGAAGAAAGTTTCTGAACAGGACATTCAGATTTCAGTACAACAAAACTCAACATCAAAAGAGACTTTTGAAGTCAATAATTTGATTATGAATGTGGTGAAAGAAAAGCTCTTTCAAAAATCAATAGTCAGTTCAAATGATGATATTATTACCGTTAAATTTAATCATTTTGATAATTCTTCAAGAATTAAATTTTTCTATTCCTTTGCAAGTGACTTCAATATTTATCTCGAATTCAAATCTATAACTGACATTGATGTTTATTTAGATGAGAATGTTGAAAGCCATAACGATGTAAAGATATTTTTAGATGAAATAGACAATTTAAAACTGAATGGAAAAGGGCTACAGAACCACATATTACTTAATAAGGTCGAATACTTTCCCAAATTAATATTTGGCGCAGTAAAATTTAGATATAAACTGAATTATAGTGGTATTGAAGGCTTTGCAATAATTAATCTTGGCTTTCCTGATTATGTGAAATCTAAAGACGAAAATTCAGATTTTCAAATTTCAATCGACTTAGTTCTAAGTAAACAGGACAAAAATCAAAAAACTGACAATGCTATAAGAAAAAAACTACTGGAATTATTTGAAATTAAAAAAGTTGAAAGCTATGAAAAATTCAAAATAATATAGCTGAGGATATTACCTTTTAAATTTTCTCCCTTTAATGGTAGATATGGATTCTTTAGTTTTATTAATCTTTTCCACGAATATATCAGATTGGTACGGACTGTCTTTAAGTTGGTTTAATCGTCTTAAATCTTCCAGAAAAGAGTTCGAGTTCTGTACCAACGGGATCACAAAGAGCGTGCTAAAGCACGCTTTTTTAATTTAATTCATATCTTTTCGGCGTTTCTTCACTAATATTCAATTCATTTAAAGATATATAAAACCATTACCATCTGATGTCCATTGTGGTACCCATGTTAATGGCTTATTTTTGGACACCACGAAGAATGAT
This sequence comes from Sphingobacterium thalpophilum, assembly GCF_901482695.1. NCBI lineage: Bacteria > Pseudomonadati > Bacteroidota > Sphingobacteriia > Sphingobacteriales > Sphingobacteriaceae > Sphingobacterium > Sphingobacterium thalpophilum. The sequence continues at coordinate 4,611,279 of NZ_LR590484.1, read as the reverse complement.
TGCTAGTGATGATTTGGTTTGACCTGTATCACCCCGCCTGATTTATATAATTTGTCCTTAAAAGGAAGGACATCACTTGACCAATAATATCCACTTAAATATTTATTATAGTTAGTATATGCTTGTTGTTTTCATAATAATATGTTTTGGAATTATACTAAAGCCCATAATGCTCCAAATACCTATCCCTAAACATAAATGCCTCTGATGTCTCATCCACAACAAAATTCACCATCCGCTTTTCCACTCTTCCGTTATCACCACTATACTGCTGAGCATCGAAGGATGCAGGGAACGGAAATTGATTGATAGCATCAATGTCCATTTGCGATTTAATACTGTCAAGCTCCGCCTTGGTTATCTTTTTAAAGGTTTCTACTAAATAGGAACCAAACATATCGTACACCAAATTTGCGTATTCTAACGGCGTTATAAGCTCATTGAACCTATTAGAATAGCCGAAAATGGAAACTTCTGGATATACTTGAACAAGCTGACCCCTCAAAATTGAAATAGATTTAGGGATGCATATTGCGTTTAAAGCTGTTATTCAACTGCCATACTGGCTCATGTTGACCCCCTAATTTATTTTTCAGTTCATTTCGCTGGAGCATACTGACCCCTTAGCAAGTAGTTTTTGTTACTTAGTGATCAAACAATTTGGATCACTGATGGCTGGAAAACCAAAACGAATGAGTCAGATAAAGCAATTAATCAGATTGTACCAGAGCGGTAGCGGGATAAAAACAATCGCCCGCATCCTTGGTATGAGCAAGAATACGGTGAAGTCCTATCTCAAAAAGATGGCCGACGGCGGTTTCAATACGGAAGAACTTCTTAAACAGGAGGATCCCCTGTTGGAAAAGTCGTTCCACGCAGGGAATCCTGCTTACAAGGCAGACAAGTTTGAGTACCTAAAAAGCCGTCTTGACTATTATGAAAAAGAACTTAAGCGTACCGGAGTTACCAAGCTGCTGCTCTGGCAGGAATATATAGAAAGTGATCCCACCGGTTATAGCTATCCACAGTTCAACTATCATTTAAGGCAACAGCTTGTCTCGCGCAAGGGCAGCATGGTGATTGAACATACCGCCGGCGATAAACTATATATTGACTTTTCCGGAAAAAAGCTCCATTATATTGACAGGTCCACCGGGGAGCTGGTCGCCTGTGAGGTATTTGTGGCCTGCCTGCCCTTTTCAGACTATGCGTTTGCAATCGCTGTACCATCTCAGCAGACCCCCGACTTTTTTTATGCACTGAGCAGCTGCCTGGAGTCTCTTGGCGGTGTGCCAAAGGCCATTGTTCCCGACAATCTCAAAGCAGCGGTCATCAGGGCCGATAAATATGAGCCGGTCCTGAACCAGGCCATGGAGGACTTTGCCAATCACTACGGCACAGCTGTGGTTCCGGCGCGTGCAGGCCGCCCAAAAGATAAATCATTGGTAGAAAATCAGGTGAAAATGATCTATACCCGTGTTTTTGCACCACTGAGAAACAGGCAGTTCTTTGATATCCATACGCTCAATGAAGCTATAAAGGTATGTATGTTAAAGCACAACCAGACCCGGATGCAGCAAAAACCATACTGTCGGGAAGAGCGGTTCTTAAGTTCCGAAAAATCAACATTGGGCGAACTTCCCAAAGAACGCTTCGAGCTGAAGAGCTACGCTGAACTCAAAGTTGGGGATAACGGACATATCTACCTGCAGCGCAATAAACACTATTACAGCGTACCCTTCGCTTATATCGGAGCAAAGGTAAAGATCATTTACACACGCAGTATGCTCTGGATCTATTGTCGGGGCAAACAGATTGCCTCGCACATACGCAGTTACAGGGAAAATGCGTACACCACTCTGGCGGCACATTTAAAGTCCGAACATCAGGCGTATAAGAACCGCTCGCATGAAACGTACCTGACAAGGGCAAAAGCACACTCTGCGGAGTTCGCCAAACTTCTGGAGGCTCTGTTTGAACGGGCACGTTATCCCGAACAGTTATTCCGTACCTGTGACGGACTGTTCAGGCTAAAACGGGATTTCCCGGCAGAAGAGTTTGACAAAGCATGCAGTTACGTACTAAAAAACAAGCTATATACCTACTACTGCTTTAGGAATGTACTTGAAAACGGAACAGCAAACAGTCAGCAGGAAACTTCCGTAAAAAGCTCCCTGCCGGAGCATGCCAATATCAGGGGGAGAGCATACTATGCAGGCAGCCAGCCGACACTGTTTGATCAGCCAAACGATGGACCGGCAATACAATGATCGGCAGGAATGAACAGAATAAAATAAACAATAATAAAATAAGATGAATATTGAAACACAGATGAGAGCGTTGCGCTTACATGGTATGGAGCGTAACTGGAAAGCATTGAATGAAACCCGCCGCAGTACAGAACTCTCCCTTTCCGAAGGACTGTCCCTATTGCTTCAGGCAGAATCAGATGAACGGGATGAAAAAAGGTTTGAGCGCCTCAAACAGAATGCCGGGTTCCGCTATCAGGCTTCCATAGAAGAAATAAACATGGTCGCTACCAGAGGTTTGGACAAGGGATTGATCACTACGCTGGCTACCGGCGAATACATCAAAAAAGGAGATCCGATACTCATCAGCGGTGCTACCGGCTGTGGGAAGAGCTTCCTCTCTTCGGCATTGGGCCATCATGCCTGTGCGCAGGGGTATAAAGTCCTGTACTTTAATCTGCAAAAACTACTTCTAAAAACTAAAATGGCCCGCCTGGAAGGTACACTGCACAAGCTGATGGACAGGATATCAAAAACAGACCTACTTATTGTCGATGACTTCGGCCTGGTAAATCTGGACCAGCAGCAAAGGCTGGATCTGATGGAAATAATCGAAGATAGACACGCTAAGGCCTCGACAATAATTGCCAGTCAGTTACCTGTGGCCAGTTGGTATGATGTAATCGGTGAAGATACAATTGCAGACGCAATACTCGATAGACTGATCCATGGATCTTACAGAATCGAACTTAAAGGCGAAAGTCTAAGAAAAAAGAAGTAATATTGGCAGGTCATCAGTTGGACTGAAGAAAGCCTTGATAGAGGGGTCAGTATGTCCAGCGGAGGGGTCAACTTCAACATTATATCCAACTTCTTTGGTTGTTACTCCATTCAACTGTCTGTCTTTAAAAGCTGGGCGAAATTTAACGGTATCCGTATTGTAAACAGAATCGTAAAAAAATTTGTGCGTACTCCGGATCGTATCAAAATACAATGTAAAATCGTAATTCCCCTTTTGCATCAATTTCTTAGGTGTCAATACGTTTGCCCAAATAAAATCGAAAACTAAATTTGCAATCTGCCCATCCACCCTTGGTCTTTTGAATAAAATGGAGGCTCTTGACAATCCTTCATCATCATCGATGCTCCAAAATCTGCTAATAGTTACTTCCATATTTTAGATATATTTATAATTGAGCTTTATATTTAAACTTACCATTCCTTTCTAAAACGTAAGTCTCGTCCTTGAAAATGGGTTTTTCTTCCATCCAGTTACTGCTTGTAACTGTTATTTTGTCTTTTTCTATTTTACTTGTTTTACCAAATGCTGATTCTGCTACTTCGTCATAAGCAATGTCCAGCTTGTCGATTATTTTGTTTTCCTTATTTACGGTAATCAAAGTGGTGAACAGTTCGTTTGCACCGCATTGATAGGAAACGACTATAGCGGCAAAGTTTTCAGAAAAAGGTATTTTATAGTGTAACCTGAAATTCATTGCATCTTTACACTTGGGATCAAACTTGATCCGTTTAAGGAATCCTTGTGTGTCAGGTTCACCGGAATTTTCAAAGTTGTCGAAATTGGTAGAGTCCATTATTGGAAAATGCCGAACGTTGAGCCCAATAAGCATATCGGCTACGGCATACTTCAACCTAACAACGGTGGTATCGTTTTCAATAAAATAGTACTTTATCCGTTCTCCGGCTTGACTTCTGACAGATGGTATAGTGTCCGGTTTAAATCCTTCTTTTATAAATATCAGGTTACCTAGCCATTCCGGGCTTCTGGGCAGCCTAAAATATCCGGTACTGTCGGTCGTTGCTGTCGAGCTGTTCTTCCTTTCTTCCTCAAATATGGTTACACCTTGAATCGGCTTGTCGTTTTCATCCAGCACTTTTCCCTGATAAAAATTATTGGCTGAATTGCAAGAAATATGTGTCAGTATCAGAATATAAAATATGGGGTTCCTTAAGATCATAATAATTGGTTATTCCTATGATGAATACATCAAAGTCTTTGCCAAAATTTTTGATTGAGAAGTGCAGCCCAGCATTTTAATCAAGGTTTTTTATTGCCGATCACATAAATCCTCTCTCGAACACTCTACAATGCCAAATGATACATATTAAGTTTTTAAGAGGCCCAATTCCAATAACTTTAAAGTTCCTATTTCATTATTTGAGATGTGTTTTCAGTTTCTTTACCCACTATTATTTAGAGGAAGCTTTATAAGAAATGGTGGAATCAAAAAAGTAATGCCAATAAGGGTCTGGGGAATGAAATTCCTCCAGACCTCTTGTTGAAATTTATTTCCTTACCAACGGTTTAACCGTGGAAAATGACGAGCACTTTTTCAATTATTACAAGGATAACAAGTGGAGAAATAATAAGAATAATATTGGCTTAAAACCTGCATTTAATGGATTGATTATTGCTCCAGTTGCTTTTGCGCATTCTTTAACGATTGCTGATCTTTAGCCATACAAATTATGGTACTAATTTCATTTTGAATTAAGATCACCGATTTTGAATCCTTTGCTATCCAAACTTTATCGGGATAGCTGAACGGATTAGATAGCTGGTTCCAAAATTTTTTTATAGGAACCATTATTCGGTAACCTTCAAATCGAATATTAAATTTATTTTTGGTCTGTTTTGATAACCAATCAGTATATTCAGAAATAAGCAATGTTGATAAATGAAATTCAAAAGAAACCCAATTACCTTTTTCATAGATATTTACAATAGGATCTTCATTAACCATCTCATTTTTATTAACCATAAATAGATCTGCGACCCTACTGTTTAAAATAAATATTATCTGATCCTTGTTTTCTTCAAAGCTAGAGAAGAATCTATTTTTTCGGTCAGTTATAAAATCAGAATATTGATTTACAGTTCCAAAAAAAGAATCATCATTATAAATTACCTCATAATCAAATAATGCATTGTAAATCGCATTAATTTTTGTTTCAAATTCAGAAATATTCATTTTTCAATGTTGATAATTATCTAGTTTCGCTCGACTGTTCCTAATACGGAAACCACCAATGCAAAAATGATGCTTTGCCGATTTTGAATATATTACAAACAGCTCAAAACTCATTAGAGGTTCTTTAATAATAGCTCCCTAAGTTCTATTATGAGGTACATAATACCGAAAATGTAAAATACTTGCTATTTATTTAACTTTAAATATTCTGGCCCTTCATTTCTGCACACCTTCAATTTGCACTTTTCTAAGTTTGCCGTTATTTTCAACACTGTAAGTTTCGATTCAATTATACACTCCTCGTTCATCCATTTGTTGTTTGTAACAGTTATTTTGCCTTTCTCTATTTTTACCTGTTTTACTGAACGCGGATTCTGCTACTTCATCATGAGCAATGTTTAGCTTGTCCCTGATAAAAATTATTGGCCGAATTGCAGGAAATAAGTGTCAGTATCAGAAAATAAGTATTATTCAGTGCAGCCTTAATTCTTCATTCACCAAATCCTGCTGTTCCAACTCCGCATAAACTTCTCATAACAGCTCTCATGCTGTCGGGCTCGTTTTTGTAGATTTCCATTGGCATAATTGCGCAATGATTATACCCAGGCTTCTTTTTAAAATTCCTTTCTCAAAAAAGAGAAAGTACTGTTGCTTCCACGTCCGGATGCACATCTATATTTAGCCAATTTAACCCGAACTATTCTGCATTTTTTTTCACCACATCGACCATATGGTCAAGATCAAACGGTTTTTCTATGTAATCATCGGCCTGACATTCTTTTGCTGTTTTAGCAATATCACAAGAAGTCGATGTCAGTACAGACGAAAGATCTTCGGTTTCAGGGTCAGCCTTGAGCTCTTTTATGACTTCCGATCCTTTTTTCCGGCCCTTAATATGATCGTCAACCACAACAACATCCGGATCGATTTCATCTATGCGGTCGACAGGTTCTGGTGTCAGCGAAGAAACCACTTCAAAACCTTCGTCTTCCAGCACTTCATCCATAATATTCAGGATATCCTCGTTGTCCTGAATCAACACCACCTTTTTCTTCATCTTACAGTATTTTTGACATAAATTTATAAAATTAAAACAATAGCAATCTGTTTTTAATAAAAAGATTTTGATATAACGTACGTTCTTACATTTCTAATCGCAAATGGCAGTTATTTTGGTAGTATTCCGACTTCTCTCGCTTTATTAATTACCGTTACAATATTATCTGTCTCGAACTTATGCAACAATGTCGCCCGATGGGTTTTCACTGTCAGCGGACTGATAAATAGCTCGGCGGCAATTTCTGCAGATTTCTTGCCCTCCGCCAATAAGTAAAGGATCTGCTTTTCTCTATTTGTCAATTCCGGAATTTCTTCAGGATTCTTAAGTTCTGCTAGGTCAAAGTTTGCTTTAAGCTCATTGCTGAGTGCTATCTTTCCATTTACCACATCTAGCATGCAATCTAATATATCCTGAGCATCAGCCGTCTTCAATAGATAACCACTGGCGCCGTTCTGAAGCATTCGTTTGACGATACTACGTTCACTTAGATTGCTGATTCCAATGACGATCAGGTTTGGATAAGTCTTTTTAAGTTCTTTACATATTTCTATACCGTTGCCGTCGGGCAGCGTTATATCTAACAAGACCAGATCGATCTCGTTGATGCCGATAAACTCCGATAGGGCTTTCGATGTACCAAACTGCCCGCGCAATTCCAGACAGTTATTTCCCTGGATTACATTTTTAAAACCTTCGATAACCAATGGATGATCGTCGACGATGATTACCTGAAGTTTTTTACGCGTGCCCCACATACAATTCTATATTAACGTGAGTACCATTAGCCGAGCTATCTATTTCCATTTTACCACTAAGCAGATCCACGCGATTACCGATATTTTTCAATCCCCGGCTGGAAGTGGATACCTCGTCAGATACAAAGCCTTTCCCGTTATCCTCGACTGTAATAAAAATATATTGATCCGACTGGGTACACTGCACCATGATCTTTGAAGCTTGAGCATGTTTAACAGCATTGTAAACCAGTTCCTGTATGATACGGTAGATCATGACTTTTACCTGGGCAGAGAAATCCTCTTTGAAATCAAACGCCCTAAAACTGATTTTGAGCCCTGACATTACTGCCCCATCACAAAGATCCTTTAGTGCGACCGCGAGGCCAGATTGTACCAGAGATTCAGGCATCAAGTCTCTCGAAATACGTCTTAATTCATTTACGGAATGTCCCAGTCGATCGATCGTTTGATTTAGATCTCCATGATCCAAAAGTTGTTTTTCGGACACGAGCTGTGATAGGTTGAGCTTGATACCGGCCAGCATTCCGCCAAGACCGTCGTGAAGATCCCGCGCCAGACGGCCGCGTTCTTTCTCCTCCCCCTCCAACAATGCCTTGCCAAGTTCGATGCGTTGTTGCTGTTTCAGACTCTCTATTTCCCTGGCTGTCCTCAGTTTTCGCTGCCGGAACCAAATATAAAGGACAAGCAGAATACAGGTAAATGCAAAAATTGTTATCCATATGAGAGTTCTCTGCTGATTCGTTTTTTCCCTGGCCATGAACAGCTCCTTCTCTTTTTGCACGTAATTATATTGAGCTTCCAGATGGGCAATTTTAGTTTTTGTCTGCTGTGCATACATTTTTTCGGAAATATCCCTGTGGCTTTGCAGCCAAGCATACGCCTGTTTAAAGTTTCCCATAGCGGCTTCAATCGCTGCCAGATCGCCGAAAAGTTGCTTTTTATCCGTCATCAGCTCGACATAACCCTCATGATACATATTCAGTAATACTTCTTTCGCTTGTTTCCACTTCCTCTGCTCGCGTAAAAGTTCAGCTTTTTGGTAAAGCAGCTGTCTGATATCGTACCGGCTTTTCAGTTTTTCGGCTATGGTCAGTCCTTTCTCCACGGTCTGTTCAGCTGCAGTCCATCGCCTAAGCCTGATCAGATACATACTTTCCATCGCGTGGAAGTTAGGCGCATACAGCGATTGCGGATCCTCCTGTAAGGCGATGGCCGCTGTTCTTATATTTTTTCCAGCGTCATGGAGCCTTCCCATCAACAGATATACCTTTGCCAGATGGCAATAGACGTCGACCTTCCTGAGGTCCCGCGGCGCAAGCCTTTCAAATATCGAGGCGGATCTTTTTAAATACAAAATTGCTTTGACATACTCCCCATAATTCATAAAGGGCAAGGCCACATTGGTATATCCATCAGCCACACGCAGACTGTCTCCTCCTTTTGCAGCCAGTGGAATCACCTTATTCAGAAAAAGAGCAATATATCGTCTGTTGTCTCCCCTCAATTGCGCCAATACCCCCTTATTTGCCCAGGCGCGACTCTGGAATATATAAGATTCTGACGTACCGATCGCCGTAAGATGGTGTATCGCGGTATCGAAAACAGCCTCTGCCTTGATAGCAGAAAAATCCATATACACTCGTCCCAGGTAAAAATATCCGACACCTTGCTGAAGAGCATCTCCAGAGGCATAATGCAGTCCCCGGCGGATGAGGCGAATCGACTGCAAAGTATCACCAATACCAACCCTGTCCCCCCACTTATATAGCAATTCCGCTCGCCGTTGATCGGAGCCGGCGCTCTCTAGCTGCCGCTCCATATCCTGCACATGCAAAGAAGATTGTGCAAATCCGCCCTCTACAGAGGTAATTGTTAAAATACATAAAAATAAGTTGTTCAATAACATATGCTTATGCAGTCGTCGTGTAATATTAAGAAAATATTCAATATTCTTCAGCGGGATCGTAAAAAATACTCCTTAGGGAGTATTGCTTTAAGGATAAATTGCCAATAATTTTGACTTGGCAGTTAGAGAGAACGACATATACAAAAACCAGCTAGGCAATCATGTACTTGTTATATTTAAATACCATGAAACCTATATTAATACTGATTATTATTGTCATACTGAGCAGTTCGGCAGTTGCGCAATATGATCTGGGTGCAACCATGATGATAGCACAGAATAATCTGATGTATAACAACACCATCCAGTCGTTTGTCAATCAAAATATTATCAATGACATTGCTTACAGCAAAACAGGTGACAAGAAGAAAGACAATAGAAAAACGAAACCACCCCACATTGACCAAACGTTTTTATTTAATCCATCCACCGCGATTTCGCAAAACGTACAGCAGGATATAATCAACCGGATCAAACTAAAAAATCAGCAGGTTGGAGCAAATGTGGAAAAAGGTTTAAAGTTCGATAAGCCATTTCCCCGCTACGTCACCTACCTAAAGCGTTTAGGCCTCGATGTTCAGCACAATTATGACGATGCTTTTACCGCTTATCTATTAGGTATGTGGCGCATTGCCAATTTGACCACGGACCCCAGCGCTTCGCAGATTCAGGCTGTACGACAGCAGGTAGCTTTATGCCTGGACATAACAAAATGGACCGACACAAAGAAACAGGAGGCCGCTGAGTATATGATTTATGACCTGATTTTTGCCAATGAGGCTTATGAAGGATCAAGGAACGCGAATGACAGAAAGCGCATGCAACAAGACGCAGACGCCGTGCATGCGCGATTTCTTCGGGAAAACAATCTCAATCTGCGCCATATGAGAATATCGGAAAACGGGCTGACAGTGGTTAGAAAATAGACTATACAAGAAACGGCTACCCGTAGGAATCGCATTCAAACAATCGGGTAATCTAGCGAAAGAAGTGGGAACCATAAACGATAAGAAAATGACAACTCTTAAGAAAACATCCGGAATATTTCTTCTACTTTATTTGTTTGTTGAAAACGTCTTTGGACAGATTGGCAATCCGGGTCTGATGTATCAAGGAGCCTTCAATAATGCGATGTTTCTCACAACAAAAAGCGCTATTGAAAGCAGTGTTAAAAATGCGCCGGACAAGGACATAAATGGCAAACTATCAAAATCAGCAGTTGCTGAGCTGACTTTCGTCGCCTCGTCCAAAGTACATGAGAAGGTATTGGATCTGATTGCCAACATAGCGGCAAAGGGCGATCACGATAGAGCGAGATCTGCAGTAAAAACCATCGGAAAGGCAAATTTTATGCTTCAGTTTGATAACTTGCTCCTGCCCTATGAACTCAATAGATTCAATGTACCTGACGTCTTTACAGCATTCATTATATTATCCTGGCAGGCAATCAGTGGAAAAGACGCCCGTGTTTACCGCGCGGGAGTCCAGCGTTTCAGAAAAGAGATCCACAACGCAATGCGCAATAATCACCTCGTAGTAAGATTCACAAATGATCAAAAACAGGAAATAGCCGAGATTCTCTCTTATATGGCAATATTTTTCACGGTTGCAAGCCGGGAACAATCAAAAAATGGAGACTCTGCAGCATTAAACTTAACCCGGCAGCACATTCGACAGGCAGTGATTAGCGTTTCGGGAATAGATTTAACCAAATGCAGATTTGACGATAACGGCCTAACAGAAAAGTGAGCTATCTAGATTTTTGAGCGAGCATTCAGATGTAAGAGCTTTATTTTCTAAATTTGCTTAACTGATACAAGTGGTTGCCAGATATGGTTACCTTCCAAATGACTGCTTGCTACAATTTGATGCTTTGATAAGATGGAAACACAACAGGTAAAACAGCCAGACAACACTGCAGTAAGAACCGCTCTTTGGCGAGCCCTACATACTGAGATCGATGCTGAGCCCCATATACTGAAAGATACCGTAGGGCTCACCCTGATTTCCCCTGTAGATAATTGGCGGGAACGCCCCGACATGAAATTTACCAAGCGGCTGCGCGCCTCTATCGTTGCACGCTCACGATTTATAGAGGATATCGCCAAAGAGCAGATTGAAGATGGCGTAAAACAGTATATTCTGCTCGGTGCCGGCTTAGATAGCTTCGCACAGAGAAACGAAGAACTGAGCGCAAAGGTGGATATATACGAGATTGATCAACCCGATACCCTAAACTGGAAGCAACAAAAATTAATCGAAAACGGTTACGGTATTTCGGACAAACTTCACTTCGTACCAGTTGATTTTGAAGTTTCCTCCTGGTGGGACGAACTGCTAAAGAAAGGTTTTGATAAGAGTCAAAAGACCTTTGTCTCCTGTACCGGCGTCACCCTTTATCTTACTAAAGATGCGATTACGCAGACTCTTCATAAAATAGCACAACTTGCGCCGGGTTCTAAAATCGCTATAGCATTTTATCTGCCACTGGAACTGTTGGACATAGAAGATCAGCCTATGCAAGAAATTGCCAACAAAGGGGCTGCGGCATCGGGCACCCCCTTCGTCAGTTCCTTCTCTCCGGACGAAGTTGTGATGCTCGCTGAAGAAGCGGGGCTTAAAGAAATCCAAACCGTTTCAACAGCGGATATGAGGGACAAATACTTCAAGAATCGAATCGACAACCTGCTGCCTGCCAGCGGTGAAGTGTTCCTCGTAGCAACAGTATAGAGCCCAACTCCTTCCTTGTCTAACAAACTTTCGGCACCGGCTGTCACATACGATGTCTTCTGTAGTATCAGACATGGCATATGAATCAGCTCTACTTATGGGCTACATTCCACCTTCAGTCCGATCCACTTCGATAGCCAAGCTGCAGAAGCGGATTGAATTGCCTGTAACATTTCGATCAAGAGCAGAACAATTCTTTTGGTAGCCTGTTTTAATCACCAATAGATCCGAAGTATCCGCACTTTTGGGGATACTACACATCGTTAAAGTACTATTGACAAACTATTGTCAATAGCCAATTCTATCTTTGAGTGTTAAAACTAAAATTATAACATCATGGCACTATTACACGCATACCTAAATTTCAACGGCAACTGCGCCGAAGCATTTGAATTTTATACAACTGTATTTAATTCCCCATTAATTGGTGTTCATCGCTTTGGCGACATGCCTGCGGACCCTGAGCACCCCATTGCTGATGCGGACAAAAACAAGATCATGCATACAGCATTAAAGATTAATGACTCCGTAATGTTGATGGGATCAGACTGTGTAGAAAGCTTCGGACAGAAAGCTACTTTTGGCACAGGTAGCTATTTAATGCTGGATGCACATTCAGCTCAAGAAGCCAAGGAGTTATATGACAAACTATCCGTTGATGCCCAGAATATTGAAATGCCCTTAGGTGAACAGTTTTTTGCTGAATTATTCGCCTCCTTTCAGGATAAATTTGGCATCGCCTGGATGATCCACTTCGAAGGCAACAAGAGAATGGGCTAGCCGCAACCAAGAACGGTCTGCCGAAGACAGCAGTACAATGACAATAGGGCTACGTTTTTGCAGCCCTATTGTTGTTATATCTATATTTTCCTACCATAATTTGTAAAGAATCGACACGATCAACTCGTTGATGCTGTCTCATGTAGGATTTGGCCGAAATACTCCTTGCAGCTCCTTCATCTATATCATTTCACTTAAAATAAATGTAGAAAAGTTACAAAACAATTTTACAAACTCATTTATCAATCGATTGACTTAATAAACACACGAGCTATTTAGTTTTTTTTTCACTTTCTTTTAACTGCCAGCGGTATATTCAATTTCAACAATATAATAAACCGTTATGAGAAAAATTTTAAATGTAATGATTGCAGTACTCGCACTGGGTACCGCCTCCTGTAGCAAGTCTCTGGCGCCCGCCGAGGAAGAACAGCCAACTCTCAAGACCAAGGCCTCTGTTACCAACCTCTCTAATGAATGGCGCGAAAACCCGTACAAATTAAATGTCGTTTATTTCGTACCCAATGATGTCGATTCAATTCCTAACTTTCGAGAACGGATTAGTCGTATTTTATTGGACGCCCAAGAAATGTTCGCTACCAATATGGAACGGGAAGGATTTGGACGCAAGTCTTTTGGTCTCGACCTGGTGAATGATACCTTGATCAATATCCACTATATTGCTGGAAAATTTGGTAAGGCTACATATCCTTACTCAGGCGGTAGTGGCGCTGTCAAAACCGAGGTTGATGCCTATTTTACACAGAATCCTCCAGCAAAGAAAAGTGAGCATAATCTCATTATTATCCCGACCTATAATACCGATCCAGCCAATCCGGGCGGTCCGCCATTTTACGGCACCGGAACAACGTGTTATGCATTGGATTACGTCAATCTAGATGCTAAAAATTTAGGGATAGGTGGTGATATCGGATGGAAGGCAACCGTGTGGATTGGCGGTATGATCCACGAACTCGGGCATGGACTCAATGCCAGCCACAACCGAATGAACAAAACATTGGCACCTAGCCTTGGCACGGCATTGATGGGATCGGGCAACTCCACTTATGGTATTTCCACGACCTCCTTAACCGCCACCACGGCAGCCACATTCAACAACAGCCAAGTGTTCAGCACAGTTATGAGAAGCGATTGGTATGGCGCCGCTACGGCCGAAATCACCTCGCTAACATCGAGCTTTAGCAACAATCGGATCATCGTTTCTGGCAAGTTCACTACTACCAAGCCTGTGCAGGACATCGTCGTATGGCACGATCGAGAACCTTTTGGAGGCAACAATGATTACGACGCCGTACAATGGGCCACGAAAATCATTGGGCAAGATAGCTTCAGATTCGAATGCCCACTTGCGGACTTTTACGACCTTACAGGCAATTATGAAATGCGTATCGGGTTTATGCATATCAATGGTAAGCGTTCGACATTGGGGTATTCCTACAATTTTGTCAATAGCATTCCCGATCTTTCGAAAGTCGTGACGCATAAGCTGCTCTCGACAGCAGGCTGGTTAATTCTGGGCAGCGACAGTAATGAACCGGGCGCTCCAGCAAGCAATGTGCTCGACATGAACAGAAGTACCATTTGGCATACCCCTTGGTCATCAGCCCAAACTCCGCAACCACATTTCTTCGCCGTCGACATGGGGGCCGTGCGTACCGTAAAAGGGTTGGCCTTTCGCAATCGCGACAATTTAAATGGCGCAATGAAAGATATTAAGATTTATTCAAGTACGAATGGCACGGTCTGGACGTTAGTGAAATCAACACAGCTCAGCAAAGTTTCAGGCTCCTGGATCAATGCCGACCTAGATACAGCAATTAATACCCGCTATATTAAAATTGAATCAATCAGTTCTTGGGGCGATTTCTTCTATTCGCACCTCGCAGATTTCGGAGTTTATACAAATTAACCTGACAAATACCTGAAGCTAGTGACATTGGATAGCTTCAGGTATCTTCCTTCCTTTATCCACTCTTCGGGTACATGGATGCCCTCCCCCGCAGGTTGGAGGATACACTCTGTTTATTTAGTACAAAAAAGTGTAAAACAAAACTCATCTCGACAATTACATACTAAATTCTCAAAAAAAAACAGCCAAACCATCAAAAATCAACTAATGAAGAATAAAAAATAGAATAAAACAGTAAATATACCCAAATAAAAATCATTTCTTAAAACTAAAATCCAAAAAAAAACACATACAAAACCATGAAAAACAACAATAAATACATTAAAAATTAACCAAGACACACTATTAAATTCAAAATTATAGTAAAAAAAAACACTACAATATTAAACATACAAAAGATTAAACAAAATAAAATATGATATATATCATATTTTTACACTATATTTATAGCATATCATTAAAAACAATTAAAAAAACAACAAAAACAAGATATAAAACCTATGTTTTACTGAGAAAATATAAAAAAATCAACAAAAAAAACCTCAATATCATGAAAGAACAACCTAAACCACTCGATCATCTCCGTATTTTTTCTTTCAAAGGCATCCAAATGCGAACGTTCCATATCACTTGGATCACATTTTTCTTTTGTTTTTTTGGCTGGTTTGGCGTCGCCCCATTGATGCCGCTCGTCCGGGAACAGCTAGGACTGAGCAAGAACGAGATTGGCAATATAATCATCGCCTCGGTTTCCGCAACCATCATCGCAAGACTTTTTGTAGGAAAGATGTGTGACAGATTTGGACCAAGGATCACCTATACCTTACTTTTGGTTACTGGCGCCTTGCCGGTAATGCTTATTGGCCTGAGCAACAGTTACGAGTCTTTTCTCTTATATAGATTTTTCATCGGAATTATCGGGGCATCATTTGTCGTAACACAATTCCATACGTCGATGATGTTTGCTCCTAATATAATTGGAACTGCCAATGCAGTCACCGGCGGATGGGGTAATCTCGGCGGCGGTGTTACCAACCTGATTATGCCATTAATCGCAGCGGCATTTGCTGGAATGGGCCTTGTCAGTCACCTAGACTCCTGGCGCCTGGCTATGCTTGTACCGGGTACTATTTTGCTTATCATGGCATTTATATATTACCGATACACGAAAGACACGCCACAAGGCGATTTCAAAGAGCTGCACAAAGAAAGGGAGACGGCGGCCCGGCCGAAAGGATCTCTTCTGACCGTTTTGAAAGATTATCGGGTATGGATCCTTACACTAGCATACGCAGCCTGCTTCGGAATCGAAATTACAGTTGATAACGTGGCTGCAACATTCTTCATCGACCGCTTTGGCACGGGGATCATCATGGCAGGGGCTCTCGCAAGTATTTTTGGCGGCATGAATATTTTTGCACGCGCTTTGGGAGGCATCGTCAGCGATAAAGTGGGCAACAACCATGGTATACGTGGTAAAGCAATATTACTTGGAACCTTGCTGCTATTGGAGGGCCTGGGGATTAGTCTTTTTGCGAATTCCGGAACCTTAGCCCTCGCCATCGTGACGATGCTGCTCTTCGCATTGTTTCTCAAAATGGCAAACGGCTGCACGTATGGAATTGTCCCATTTATCAACAAAGAAAATATCGGCACCGTAAGCGGAATCGTGGGTGCAGGAGGCAATATAGGTGCTATGCTTGTAGGTTTCCTGTTCAAATCCGAAACTTTAAGCTATGCAGATGCCTTCCAATATATAGGCATAGGTGTTATATTCATTGGTCTTACAGTGCTTCTTGTCCGCTTTGTACCGAGAGCGGCGCGGGCACCACAAATAGCCACTCTGGAAGTTCAAAACTAGATTTCTGTACATGAACAAGGAACAAAAAAACACTCTTCGGAGCACCTGTTGCTATTGTGGTGTTGGCTGCGGAGTAAAAATTGCGGTCGAAAAAGACCATTCGGTCACCGTTGTGGGTGATCCCGACCACCCCGTCAACCACGGAAAACTGTGCAGCAAAGGCATGAATCTGCAATACACGGTAAATGACCGCACTGATCGCCTCCTTTATCCGCAAATGCGCCACCACCGATCAAGCCCACTGCAGCCAGTATCCTGGGACGAGGCGCTCGAACGCGCTGCCGCCGTATTCAGCACCCTTATCGATAAATATGGCCCCGACTCCGTAGCATTCTATGCCTCCGGACAGTGCCTGACGGAAGAATATTACGTTCTTAACAAACTGGTAAAAGGCTTTATAGGAACCAACAATATCGATACAAATTCGCGCTTATGTATGAGTAGTGCCGTAGCTGCGTATAAAAAAGTGCTCGGTGAGGACAGTGTACCGATCTGTTATGACGACATTGAGCTTGCAGACTGCTTTTTGATTGAGGGAGCAAATCCTGCATGGTGTCACCCTATTTTATGGCGCCGCGTCGAAACCCACAAAGCCCAGCATCCGAATACAAAAATTATCATCGTCGACCCACGGATAACGGATTCCTGCGCCGTGTCCGACCTGCACCTTCAGATCAACCCCGGCACAGACATCGTTTTAAACTACGCGATCGGACGGTTGCTGATTGAACAGGGCTACATCGACAGCGACTTCATCCACGCCCATACAGAAGGCTATAACGAATATAGACAACGGGTCTTCCAACGCTCGTTAACCGAATCCGCTTCTATATGTGGTGTTCCCGCTACCGACATTCAGCTCGCAGCACAATTTATCGGAACGTCTAAACGTTTTCTGAGCATGTGGACGATGGGCCTCAACCAGAGTGCTGCAGGAGTAAATAAGAATCTAAGTTTAATCAACCTTAACTTGATCACCGGCCAAATCGGAAAACCCGGATGCGGCCCCTTCTCCCTGACAGGCCAGCCCAACGCCATGGGGGGAAGAGAAGTCGGCGGACTGGCCAACCTATTGCCTGCTCATCGCGATCTCGAGAATATCGAGCATCGGCATGAATTGCAAAACTTTTGGTCGGGCACCACAATCAGCAATAAACCAGGGTACACCGCGACCGAGATGTTTGAAGCCTTGGCTGATGGCCGCTTAAAAGCAATATGGATACTCTGTACCAACCCATTGACCAGCCTGCCCAATGTACGTCTAGCCGAAAAGGCGCTTGAAAGTGCCAAATTCGTGGTTGTACAGGAAATTTCAAACAAACCTCAGACCTTGTCATACGCGGATATTGTCCTGCCGGCAGCTGCATGGGCAGAAAAAGAAGGCACAATGACCAATTCCGAGCGTAGAATAAGCCACCTCCAGAAAGCAGTAGAACCTCCCGGCGATGCACTGCCCGATGCCGTCATTCTATCGAAATTTGCACAAAAGATGGGCTTCAAAGGCTTTTCATACAACACAATGGAGGATATCTACAAAGAACATACCCAGCTGACCGCCGGAACAAATATCCACATCAACGGACTGACCTATGAGCTTATCGATCAGCTCAACACGGTGCAATGGCCTTTCGACCGGAAACTGAAAACCGGAACACCGCGTTTGTTTCAAAACAAAGAATTTTATACTCCGCACCGACGTGCCGTATTGCATAGCCCACCGGATGATTGCCCCAGCGAAATGCCGGACAATAACTTTCCCCTGATACTCACTACCGGAAGAATCCGTGATCAATGGCATACCATGACGAAGACCGGAAAAGTCAGCAAGCTGAACCAGCATATTTCTGAGGCCTTCTTAGAGATTCACCCAGCCGACGCCCATACCCTGGAGCTAAAAGAAGGACAGCTGGTCAACGTAAGATCCCGGCGGGGCGATGTACGTGTCAAAGCCCGCATCAGCAATACCATCAAGCCCGGAGTGGTATTTATGCCCATGCACTGGGGCAAATTATTGGGTTCAGACCTCAATCGCGTCAACAATGTTACCAACGATCTCGTGGACCCTATTTCGAAAGAACCAGACTTCAAATTCTGCGCCGTCAGCGTCGAAAAGCACATCAAGGAAAAAGAGCGCATTGTCATAATAGGCGCCGGCGCTGCGGCTCATGGCTTCGTACGTGAGTATCGCCAACTGAATCAAACCGATGAGATCATCGTGTTTAGCAACGAAGATACCCCATTTTATAACCGCGTCATGCTTCCTCACTATATCAGCGGCGAATTTAAATGGCAACAGCTCGTCAAAATGGATGCAGAGGAAGAGCAGAAATACCACATCCGTCATATCCGTGGCGTACACGTTACATCCATAGATCGTATGCAGAAATATGTCCTGGATTCCAGGGGCACAAAGACACATTACGATATCTTGATCTTGGCTACCGGAAGCCGTCCGACGCTGCCCAAACACGTCCCAAAACTACCCGGTATTTTCACTATGAGACGCCGTACTGATGCGGATCAATTGAAGAAATACCTACCCAAACAGGGACAAGCCGTCATTGTAGGCGGCGGATTATTAGGTCTGGAGATGGCGGCGTCACTACGTGAAATAGGCATCAAAGTCACCATTGTACAACGTGTGTCCCGCTTCCTCAATAGGCAGCTGGACCCCATAGGAAGCCAGCTGTTACACGAGGAGATGATCGATCAAGGCTGCGACATATTCTATAACGATGAGGTACAGCTCTATTATGGCCGACATAAGCTGACCAAAATTGAATTAAAAAGTGGCCGGCAAATCAAATGCGATGCTCTGCTGTTTGCTATCGGAACCACACCAAATATCGAGCTTGCGAAAGACGCAGGTTTGCTTTGCCAACGTGGCGTGGTCGTAGATCACTATATGAAGACCAGCGACCCTTCGATTTATGCTATTGGCGAAATTGCCGAATTTGAAGGCGCCAGTTACGGTATCACAGCTGCTGCTGAAGAACAAGCCGCAGTGGTTGCTCACTACCATCAAGGTGACATTAGCCGTTATTACAAAGGCAGTTTATTGATGAATATCATCAAAATACAGGGGTTTGATTTATGTAGTATCGGCCTGTCAGAAGCGCCTAATGAAAGCTACGAAGAAATCATCTTTATTGATAAAGCGAAACGATATTATAAAAAATGTATCATCCATCAGGACAAATTGGTCGGGGCCATTTTAATTGGCGATAAAAATGAATTTCTAGAATTCAAAAATCTGATTGCGAATAAAATTGAACTCAGCGAAAAACGTCTCCAGCTCCTAAGAAGTGGTGAATCCAGAGAACCTGTCGTCGGCAGACTCGTCTGCTCCTGTAGTCAGGTAGGCGAAGGTAATCTGAAGAAAAGAATGGAAAGCGGTTGCACTGAAATCGCCCAGCTATGCGAAGCGACAGGAGCTGGCAGTGGCTGTGGTTCCTGCAGACCCGAAGTAAAACGCATTCTAGAACAGTATCAAACAGATTATTCAAAAGAAACGGAAACTTATGCCCAATAATATACACACAGGGGAAGCGCCTTCAGACGATCTTTTTGTTAAAGTCAATTTTCCTGGCGGCGCCATTTCCACAGGCGAGTTGGCAGGCCTGCTTGAGCCACTCGAACAGATCGGAATTCATGAACTCCGATTTGGCAGCCGCCAGCAGATTTATTTTTATGTCTCGCAAACACAGCTGGAAGATCTTGAATATGTACTGCTCAATCAGGAACTGACATACGAAATCAGCGGTGACAGCTGTCCGAATATCGTGAGTTCCTACGTGGCGGACGGCATCTTTAGTCAGTCCACCTGGATCCGTGAAGGGGTATATAAGGATATACTTGACAGCTTCGAATTTGTCCCTAAACTTAAAATCAATATCGTCGACTGCACACAGTCACTCGTGCCTTACTATACAGGTAATCTAAATTTTATCACAGCGGACATCAGCAGCTACTGGTACTTACATATACGCTTTCCCGGTTCAAATATTTTCCACAACTGGTCTTCATTAGTGAATACGGATGATATAGCCGAGCTCTCCCATTTTCTGGAACCCTTGCTGACCGACATCCGGGTCGACAATACAGCTGCAGGACAGCAGCTTGGACAACATCTGGAACAACTTGCCTTTGTCTCGAGAAAATTTCTGTTTCAACCGATCACAAATGCTTTCGTAGAACCAGCGTTTAAATTACCTTATTACGAGGGATTTAATCACTATCATGATCGTCTCTGGCTCGGAATGTATCGCCGCTCCGAAACATTCTCCATCGCACTATTAAAGGACATCTGTCATGTTTGCTTAAAACATAGGATCGGCCAGGTGTATAGCACACCATGGAAATCAATCATCATCAAAGATATACAGCACAACACCCGACCCGATTGGGATGCCGTATTAGACAAACATCGAGTCAATCTCCGTCATGCGCTCAACGAACTAAACTGGCAGACAGAGGATTACGATTCGCTCGGACTCGTCTTAAAGCAGGAGCTTGTCCATCAGATGAACTGGCTGGACACACGTACTTATAAACTTTGTTTCGGTGTAAAAATGCATTCCAAAAGTGGTATCTGGGGTTCCGTCATTCTCCGCTTTATGATGTCCCGGGGAAAGCGCTCCTGGTTTCAGGTACAGCATACACGTAATTTCAACCCCAATTCAAAAGACCTCATTACTTACCGAAAACGCGTGGACCGCGATAACCTTATTCATGTTATCTTGGCTTTATGCGAAGACTTTTATCAACTACAGGGACAGCTGACATCATTGCGGCCGACAGCCCTTCCGGAGCCGCCAGCTGAAGAGCAGAGCCTGCCAACAGAACTGCATCAATGTCCTTATTGTAAGACGATTTACGACCCTCAATGGGGCGACAGTACACAAAATATTCCGGCACAAACGGCGTTTGGCGATCTCCCACCCCATTATTGCTGTAGCGTATGTGACGCCAGCATAAGTGATTTCCAAGCTGTTTCGATTGTTAAATAAGATGCTAATTCACACGCAAATTCAGTAAAATTGCTTAAATTTCGTTTTGATGGAATAGTATCGCATTTTCGAGTGCATACCGACGACAGCGTGAAGAAAAAAAATGAAGTAAACATGGTATCAATATGGAAAAATCAGCTTCTTTAAATGGCCTTATACTCATCGGCGGAAAGAGCCGGCGTATGGGAACCCCAAAAGAGAAAATGGTCTGGCATGACAAGTTGCAGCGTGAGTACTTAGCAGATTTGCTGGCCCCTTATTGTGCTCAAGTCTGTTTTTCCTGTCGTCCCGAACAATGCGCCGAACTGGGGCAGCAACCTTTTCCTGCGCTACCTGATGCACATCTGGATATAGGACCTATGGGAGGTATTTTAAGTGCATTTGAATCCGATACCCATTCCGCTTGGCTGGTACTGGCCTGTGATCTACCCTTTGTAAATGAACAGGCATTGAAACAGCTCATCGCACATCGTGACAGCAGCAAAATGGTGACGGCATTCCGAAACCCGATAAATGGACTGCCTGAGCCGCTGATAGCTATCTGGGAACCGCAAAGCTATCGAACCTTACAGGAAGTTGCGACAGCAGGCAATTACGCCCTCCGACAAGCACTCGACAACATGCCCGTACAAATGCTTACACCAGCCGATCCGACAATACTGTTCAATGTCAATACACCGCAAGAAGCAAAACAGGTACCCCTGATCGCCGCTACCCGTCAGGGACGCTGATTCGCTGCCAGATATAACGTTTCATCCACCTTATGATAAATCTGCGGGTCGTGTCTTTTGATCTTAATTTTCACATATTTTGAAGCTGGCATATTGCTTTCCTTGACCACATTGTTGACCGACACGAGCACATTTGTTTCGGGAAAATAGGTGACTGCATTTTTCTCCGGAATCTGATAAGGCACAATCACAAATAATGGCGCTATACGTTCTATAGCATCATCATAATTAAATAGATCAACTTTATCGCCAGCCTTAAAACCAGCTTTGTCTATATCTCGTTGATTCATAAGCACCACACGCCGTTCGTTTTTAATACCTCTATAACGGTCATCCAATCCATAAATCGTCGTATTGAACTGATCGTGAGTCCTTGTCGTCGCCATCATATATTCATCTTCTTCAAGCTTGTTTACCGGCAACTCAGTCTGTGTAAACGGAGCCCGTCCGCCAAATTGTCCTGCAAACACCTGCTGATCACGGGCAGCATTGGGCAAATAAAAACCCTCCTTCTGGCGGACCCTGACGTTGTAGTTTTCGAACCCCGGTATGCACCGTTCAATGGCATCGCGCACCGCATCATAACTGTCGTGAAATCGCTTCCAATCCACAACACTGCGCGCGCCCAATGTCGCCATTGCCATACGGCATACAATCTGTGTCTCATTGAGCAAATTGTTGGAGACAGCATCAAGCACTCCCTTCGAAGATTGCACAACACCCATGGAATTTTCCGTACTAACGATCTGTACCTCACCATTCACAATATCCTTATCACTACGCCCATATGTGGGCAAAATCAGTGCTTCCTTGCCATGGATGAGATGCCCCCGATTCAACTTGGTCGACACACAGACTAATAAATTAAGTTTCCGAAGTGCATTGGCCGTATAGCTGGTATCCGGTGTTGCCGACAGAAAATTACCACCCATACAAAACAGCAATTTGACCTGCTCTGCATGCATGGCTTTAATTGCCCTAACCACATCATATCCATGCTCCCTCGGTGGATCAAATCCGAAGTATTGCTGCAAGCGGTCCAGCTGCTCCGCAGTAGGCTTCTCGTCGATCAACATGGTCCGGTTGCCCTGTACATTGCTGTGCCCTCTGACTGGACAGACACCTCCACCTTTAATGCCGATACTGCCTTTTAACAGCAAAATATTCAAAATCTCCCGGATCATATCTACACCATTGGGCTGCTGCGTCAATCCCATTCCCCAGCAGAAAATTATCTTCTTGTTAAAAGCCAGCAGCTCGGCCGCTTTCTGAATGGATTCGACAGCTACGCCACTGAGCTCGCTCAGCTGCGCAAGATCATACCGCCCGCTGCTAAATTGCATCAAAAACTCTTCATACCCAGTTGTCTTATGCTTTATAAAATCAGCATAAACAACAGCTCCTGGGTTTTCACTTTCGAGTTTTAACAATAACATCTCCAGCGCTTTTAACAAGGCCATATCTCCATTGATCCTGACAGGAAGATAAAGATCCGCAAGACTTACACCCCTACCAAAGATTCCATTAAGCTGCTGCGGGTTATGAAAGCCCATGAGACCGGCTTCGGGCAAGGGATTGATCGCAATGATCTTAGCGCCATGTTTTTTGGCTTTCTCCAGCGCACTCATCATCCGTGGCGCATTGGTACCCGGATTCTGACCGATAATAACGATGACCTCGCTTTCATAAAAGTCATCCAGCTTTACCGTTCCTTTGCCAATCCCAATCGTCGGCCGGAGTGCCGATCCCGACGTTTCATGGCACATATTGGAGCAGTCGGGCATATTGTTGGTCCCAAATTCCTTTGCAAAGAGCTGGTAGACAAAGGATGCTTCGTTACTCGTCCGGCCGGAGGTATAAAACGCAGCCTCGTTAGGCGATCCCAATGCATTGAGATGCGCAGCGATCTTATGAAAAGCTTCATCCCAGGAAATCGGCTGATAATGTGTTGCCCCTTCCGCCAGATACACTGGATCTGTAAGTCTGCCCATTTTGCCAATTTCGTAGTCTGTGAGCTTGGCTAAGTCATACACGGAATTATTTTTAAAGAAGTCGGGCGTCACACGTTTGGTCGTTGCCTCTTCCGCAAGCGCCTTGGCCCCATTTTCACAATATTCGCCCAGCGGCGAACGCTCGTCGTCCGGATCAGGCCAGGCGCAGCTCGGACAATCAAAGCCACCCGCCTGATTCATACTGAAAAGTGCTTTCGTGCCCCGGAATACTGTTTTTTCTTCAATCAGGTCCGAAAATGCAGCCACTACCGCCGGGATACCAGCAGCCCATTTTTCTACGGGGCCAAGTTTTAGGTTTAAGAGTTTAAATGGATTCTCCGCATTGGGCTGATGATCCAAATTCTGCATATCCCTCCGATTTTTATTGTTCTCTTCCATAACCATCAAATATTGAATGTAGGTACTAGTTCTAGCAGATCAGCATTGTAGGTTTGGATTCGGATAATTATCACTCTGATCTTCCACAGTATTATCCAGGCACGCAAAGTCCTTTTCCACGAGCAATTTCACCGACCCCGCTATACCTTCAAAACCCACTCTCTGGGTCGTTACCAATTCATGAACCATGCTTGCCGGAATACTGAGTACAATTCTGTTATCAACAAACGCGACATCAAGCTGCCCACCGATGGTCCTCTGAACAGCATATATAAATGGTCTGCCAACAAAAGCAGTCGTGCTTTCAACCATTCCGGTATTTCCCAGTTTAGCAATCTCAGATTGCGTAAGGCGAAGCCGGACGGAGTTGTCTTTGATTCTTATTTTCATTATGAAACTTATTTTTTTATATCATCTGTCCTTTATTACCATCCCGCTGTTAGGTAAACCACATCCTTCAGACTGTACACATCGTTTTAACTTGTATCATATAGCAGCACAAGCGCCGGACATGCTATTAGCTTCTGACGATAAGATTTACTCCGGGTCCTTTAATGTGAAATAGTCTCCCGCATGATAAATATTAAAACTATGACCACGCAAAAACCCAAGCAGCGTAATATTAAACTCAACCGCTGTTGATATGGCTAGGCTTGAAGGCGCACCAATCGCCACAACGAGTTTAGCCCCGGCCATTGCAGCCTTCTGAATCAGTTCGAAACTCGCCCTGCCGCTCAACAGAAGTATATGGCATTTCAATGGCAGCATCTCCCCCAATAAGGCATATCCAATAAGCTTGTCCAGTGCGTTGTGCCGGCCGACGTCCTCACGTAAGGCAACCAACCTACCCTGCAGATCAAAAATAGCTGCTGCATGAATACCGCCGGTTGCGGAAAAATTGTTTTGGCTGCTCCGAAGTCTTTCTGACAACAGGTACAAGGTGTCCAACGCTATCTCTATGGGCTCATTCGCTTGGCAACGAAAGATGCTGACCGTCTTGATCGCTTCAATGGATCCCTTTCCGCACACGCCGCAGCTCGACGTCGTGTAAAAATTGCGGTCTGCATTCTGTAGACGCGGGACGACCCCCGGATTTAGTTCGACAAGAATCCGATTGCTACTATTGCGATCACAGGTACCTACCACATGTTGTATTCGTCTGATATGGCTGGCCCTGTCAATAATTCCCTCGGTGAACAGAAAGCCGGCAGCCAGTTCGGTATCATGACCCGGTGTGCGCATGGTCACAGAAATATTCTTGATCGTATTGCTCCCCTCCTCAAATGCAGAGATGCTGATTTCCAGCGGCTCTTCCACTGACACATCATCATCATCTGAACAACTTGAACCGTCTCTAAACCTGACAAGTTTAACTTGTTGAATCGCCTTATTCGCCAATGCCCTGGTTTCCATAAAAGCTTTTGGTTTATTTAAAAGTAACGTTTTTAGGCCCGAAAAGCGCAAAAACTAACAAGAGCCAATTCATGATCAGCTCTTGTTTATTAGTCATCAGGCCTTCAGATCTATTGGCAATGTATGGATCCGCTTACCTGTAGCCGCATAGATTGCATTGCATAATGCGGGAGTAAAAGGCGGAACTGGCGGTTCGCCCACTCCCGTCGGTTTGGCATCACTTTCCATAATGTATACATGGATCTCCTTAGGCGACTCAGGCATCCGGACGATCTGATAACCGTCAAAATTACTTTGCTCGACCTGACCCTGCTTAACGGAAATGGTACTTTTAAGCGCCAGACTGGCAGAAAACTGCGCCCCACCTTCAAATTGTGACTTAATCCGGTCGACATTCACTGGCAAACCGCAATCGACAGCGTAATAAACATTCGGAATACTTATATTCTGATTAGCATCTACCTGCACCTCCACCACGCAAGCCACATACGTCAGGAAGCTTTTGTGGGCTGCGAAGCCAAGCGCGCTGCCCTTCGGCAACGACCTGCCCCAACCAGATTCTTTAGCCACCCGTTCGATCACCCTCTTCATACGCCCCGTATCCCAGGGATAATCCGCAATGTTCTCACCATAATTAGGGTATGTTGTTTTGACCAGTTCCTGATCAAAGGTAATATGACGGTCTTCTCCCAAAAGTTCCAGTGCATTAGCAATGGGATCCATCCCCCGTGCTTCCGCGACTTCGTCCATCATGGTCGCAATGGCAAAAACCTGAGGAATATTGCGAACAGACCGTAACCAGCCAATCCGCAAATGGGCCTTCGCGTCGTGTGTTTCGAGACTAATGGCAGGCACATCATACGGAAAATCGGAAGCACCCAACATCAATTCCCCATCGCTCGGCTGCACGACCTTCATGTCGTCCGTCGCCGAAATCGAAGGATTGGCAATATGGTGCGACCATCCGCTTAACTTGTTCTGACTGTCTATAGTGGCAACAATACGCTGTACGCTAAGCGCATGGTAATAATCATGCCGGATATCATCTTCCCTCGTCCACTGCACTTTCACCGGATACCCGGATTCTTTGGCAAGAATCGTTGCCTCCAGAATAAAATCGGGTTTGGATTTCCGGCCAAAGCCTCCACCCAGCAAGGTAACGTTCATTTTTACCTTCTCAACAGGAATACCGATCTCTTCAGCGACCGCGTCGCGTGCACCCTGTGGATTTTGGGTACAGGCCCAGATTTCACAGCTTCCATTTTTCACAACTGCGAGCGCACAAGGCGGTTCAATGGTGGCGTGCGCCAGATAGGGCGCGACGTATGTGTGATCGATAACCTTTTTTGCACCAGCCTTCGCCGCCTTAAAGTCGCCCCGTTGACGCCGGATGGTACCCTCTTTAGCCATCTCCTGTCTGAGCTCTTCAATCTGTCTGGCAGAGTCATAGTCCGCATTTGGCCCCAGATCCCATTCCACCTCGAGTAGATCCCGAGCTTTGATAGCCGCCCAGGTATTTTCAGCAATGACAGCAACTCCACTTAATGGCTTTTTTAAGGTAGCCGGCAGGCCTGCGCCTTTGATAACGACCACTTTTAGGACTCCGGGCACATTCCGCGCTTTGCTGTCATCGAAAGATTTAACTGTACCACCGACGACTGGACAGCGTTTGATGACAGCAATTTTCATTCCCTCAACCTCGGCATCTATGCCAAACACAGCCTTCCCGGTAACGATATTATGCAGGTCAATAATCGGTGTCTCTTTTCCGACCATCGTGAGCTGCTTTTTATCCTTGAGCCTCACTTCACTTACTTTCGGCAGGGGCAGCGACTGTGCGATTTCTACCAATTCTCCAAAACTTTTCTTTTTACCTGAAGGCGAATGGACGACCTGCCCTTTCTGGGTGTCACATTCCTCTACGCCTACCTGCCATTCCTTTGCCGCTGCGCGGATCAATAGGAGGCGCGCTATAGCACCGGCTTCACGCATAGGTTTATAAAACATCCGCACGGAAAACGAACCGTCCGTATTCTGGTTACCATATTTCTTCTCATCGCCTTCGGCCTGAAGAATTTCGACCTTGCTCCAGTCGGCGCCAAGTTCATCGGCCACAATCAATGGCAGCGACGTACGTATACCCTGCCCCATTTCCGAGCGATGTGCAATGATGGTGACCTTACCGTCCGAGCCAATACTCAGATACACATTCGGAGCCACGGTAGCGACTTTTTTCCCTTTATCATCGCAGCTAAAAAAACTGACACCCAGCAGCAGGCCTCCAGTCAGCAAGCCGCTAGCTTTTATAAAATCTCTTCTGGAGACACCAAAAATTTCAGACGCGACCGTTGCGGTCTTTTTTTTCTGAAAAGGAGCTAATATTTTCATGATTTGCATGCATTATAATGAAAGACTAACCGGTAGTCACCGGTGTGCCGGCCGCGTCCAAGATGGCCGCCTTGATTCTATTATAGGTACCACATCGACACAGGTTGCCCTTCATCGCTTCCTCGATCTCCTGTTCCGAAGGTTTGGCATTTTTTTTCAGCAATGCGGCCGCGTTCATAATTTGTCCAGTCTGGCAATATCCGCATTGGGGCACCACATATTTTTCCCACGCTTCCTGCAGCGGATGGTCTCCATCGGTGGACAATCCTTCTATAGTGGTGATCTTGCCCTCGCCCACCGCTGAAATCGGAAAAGAGCACGACCGTATTGCAGTATCATTGAGATGTACTGTACACGCGCCGCAGAGCGCCTTTCCGCAGCCGAATTTAGTTCCTTTGAGATTCATGATATCCCGTAGCACCCATAATAACGGCATGTCGTCAAGCACATCGACCTCGTGCTTCTTGCCATTTACCTGAATTGAGTATTTTGCCATAATTGTTAATTTTTTATTGCCTATTATCTGCAGTCTCTCATCTACAAACACTGGCTCAGTCTTTTCATCTGCAAAATCAGTACTTAAATTAAGTAAATAATTATATATTTCACTGTATTTTTTACCATTATTACAGATTTGATGTATTTTAACGCATAAATCACTAAATTTGGTAGAGACTATCTGCAGCAGCACCCTAAGAACATGAAAGAGATCAAAGACATTATTTTCGCCGCAGAGCAAGCATCAGCCCAACACATGGAGATGGCGCTGGCGACGGTTGTCAAAGTCGAAGGCTCTTCTTATCGGCGGGCCGGAGCAAGGATGCTGGTAACAGCAGATGGGCGCATGACCGGCGCCATCAGCGGAGGCTGCCTGGAAGGCGACGCTCTAAAAAAAGCACTGTTAGCCATACAGCAGCGCCAAAATCGTCTGGTGACCTATGATACCAGCAGCGATGAAGGTAATGCGATCGGCCTACAGCTGGGCTGCAATGGCATTGTCCATATCTTGTTTGAATACATTGATTTCACCAAATCCATGCATCCGATAACCTTATTGGAAAACGTCTTGCAACATCGCCGCGAAGCCATATTGGTGACTTGTTTTTCGGAAGACCGACGCCAACTTCAATTAGGTAGCATGCTGTTGACAGATGCTTGTGGCAGCGCACAGTCCGCGCCGTCAGATGACGCTGTCGATCCTAGGCTGTCGGAAGCCATCGCGCTTGCTAAATCAAAACGACAGTCTGTCCTAACGTCCTACAAACATCAGGAAATGGAATGTAAAGCGCTTGTCGAATACCTGGCCCCTACAGTCCACCTCGTTGTGGTGGGTGCCGGCAACGACGCACAGCCTCTCGTAGAGACTGCCGACATCCTGGGCTGGGAGATCACCGTGGTGGATGGACGTGCAACACATGCCAGCGAACAACGCTTTCCGGCGGCAAAGCAAATAATCGTGACTCCTGCGGACCATGTCATTCCGAAAATTCAAATAGATCCCTGGACCGTTTTTGTTCTTATGACGCACAACTATCAATACGATCTGCAGGTACTCAGCCAGCTCGTTGCCACCAATATCGCTTATATTGGCTCTTTGGGCCCCAAAATAAAATTGGCACGCATGTTCAAGGATCTTGAGCAGTTAGGCCTGGTGCTGACCGAAAGTGATAGGAGGCGGATTCATGGGCCTGTCGGACTCGATATTGGTGCCGAAAACGCGGCCGAAATAGCAATTGCGGTCCTGGCGGAAATCAAAGCTGTACTTAGCGGCAGGCCCGGCACTCCGTTAAAGTACTTGCCGACAAAAATTCATGCTGCTAGCCCTTTAATACTTTAACCCATGCTCACAGACAAATACGGACGATCCCATACTTACCTGCGTATATCGTTGACAGATAACTGCAACCTCCGTTGCTTTTATTGCATGCCTGAGGAAGATTATGCTTTTACACCTCATGCACAGCTCATGCAGGTGGACGAAATCGAGCAGCTGGCCAAGGTTTTTGTGGCTCACGGCGTACGCAAAATCCGTCTCACGGGCGGTGAACCTCTGGTACGGCGAGACGCCCCCGCAATCATTGCCATGCTATCCCAGCTTCCCGTTGAACTGCATATGACCACTAACGGCATCAGGATTGATGACATGCTCGGGGAAATCGTGAGCGCCGGATTTAAAAGCGTCAACATCAGTCTGGATACTTTGCGTCCAGAGCGCTTCATAAAGATCACAAGAAGGAATTATTTTGAAAGGGTACGCGCAAACATCGACCTCCTGCTAAAATACAACGTCATCACGAAAATTAACGTGGTTGTCATGAAAGGCATCAACGATGACGAAATCCTAGACTTTGTGGCACTTACCAAAAGCAAACCAGTGGAAATCCGCTTTATCGAATTCATGCCGTTTAGCGGTAATAAATGGAGCAGCAATCAGGTGCTTACCTATGACGATATCGTGAATACAGTGCAACAAGCGTACACGATACAGCCTGTAACGGCCAGACCGCATGACACAGCCAAAGCGTTTTCGATCCCTGGTCACCTCGGACGTATCGCAATCATCAGTACGATGACAGCCCCATTTTGTGCCGGTTGCAACCGGATACGGCTCACGGCTGATGGAAAATTAAAGAACTGCCTCTTCTCTGCTGGAGAGACAGACCTCCTCTCCACATTACGGACTGGCGGGGACGTCCTCCCTTTGATACAGCAAAATATTCTATCCAAAGCACAGGCTCTGGGTGGACAACTGGCGGAAAACTTTGAACAGATAGAAACCGATTTCTTACAAAATCGCAGTATGATCACTATTGGCGGATGAAAACAAAAACAGGCATAATCATTTTGGCAGCGGGCAGCTCGTCCCGTCTCGGAAGCCCCAAACAGTTGCTTGAATTTAAAGGAAGTAGCCTACTAAAACGCATCAGTATGGCCGCCCTCGACGTTCCGGATGCTGCCGTCTGTATCGTTGTCGGTGCTTTCCACGATCTTGTACGGACCGCCGTCGCCCATCTGCCCGTAAGCATAAGCATCAATCCCCACTGGCAAAGCGGCCTCTCGTCCTCTATCCGCACAGGTTTACAAAAGCTTTTGACCATACATCCCGGGATCGAGCAGTGCATCATCAGCCTCTGCGACCAGCCTTTCGTTGATCAGCATGTATTCCTAGCCTTGGATAACCTCGCCGACCAAAGCGGCAAAGGAATAGTTGTAACTGGATTCGACGGCACCTGGGGACCTCCGACATTATTCGGCAAAAAGTATTTTCGACAGCTGATCGCATTAGAAGGACATGAGGGCGCAAAGAAAATTGCCAGCCAATACCCTGAAGACCGAATTGTCTTCGATTTCGATGCGGCGAAATTCGACATCGACACTGCGCAGGATTACTTTGATCTGCCTCATCAGCTGATTTCTGTGGAGCAAGCTACAGCGATTATAAATCATTTTTTACCAACAGCACGCCAACAGCATGTCTCGATCCAGCAGGCCCTTGGCTACACACTGGCACAAAGCGTGGCCGCCACACAACAGATACCCGGCTTCCCTCAATCTTCCATGGACGGCTACGCCATCCGTTATGCGGACCGGTTTAAAACACTGCGGGTGACGGATAAAATCCCTGCAGGCAGCAGGACGATGAAAACACTTTTACCCGAACAGGCGATGCGTATCTATACCGGAGCACCAGTACCCGATGGCGCCGACACTGTCGTGATGCAGGAGAAAGTAGAGCGGCTACAAGACAACCATATTGTCATTAAAGACGACTCACTCCGCTTCGCAGACCATGTGCGGCCCCAGGGTTCCGAAGTTGAAGCGGGTACAACGGCCATGCTTCCAGGTACTTTTCTGAGCCCTGCCGCGATTGGCTATCTTGCCGGGATAGGCTGCGCTGAAGTTGATATTTTTGCTGCGCCAAAGGTCCATATCCTCCTTACAGGCGATGAACTTAAACCCTTGGGAAGCCCCTTAAATTATGGCGAAGTATACGAGTCCAACTCTTTTCAGCTGGACGCTGCCTTAAAGCAGCTTGGAATACAGCAGGTCCATATGCAACATGTCAAAGATGACAGGGAGGCCCTGGAGACAACACTCAACAATGCGCTCACGCATGCAGATATCGTTCTTTTGGTGGGTGGTGTCAGTGTCGGTGACTACGACTATGTTGTCGACACAGCCAAGACCTGTGGTGTCAGGCAACGCTTCCATCGTATACGGCAGAAACCGGGCAAGCCTTTATTTTTTGGCACCAAAGATACCAAGCTTGTGTTTGGGCTACCCGGCAACCCTTCATCGGCACTCACCTGCTTTTACCTGTATGTAGCTCCCGCCCTTGAACAGATTATGCAGCTTCCACACCGCAACCGTATCATAAAAACCTATGCCGCGCAAGCCTACGCCAAAAAACCGGGGCTCACGCATTTTTTGAAAGCAACTTATGATGGCCAGTCGGTAACGCCTCTGCATGCCCAAGAATCGTATCGGCTGCAGTCATACGCACAGGCCAATTGTCTATTGATTCTGGATGAAAGCTCAACAGGATGCCAAACTGGTGACGAAGTCCTTATATACCTTCTAACGTAGTAGTTATGCCCTTTGATTTTTTTTATGTTTTTCTGTTTATTCTTGCCTTTCTTTATGCCGCAGTCGGACATGGCGGTGCCAGCGGATATTTAGCCCTCATGGCGCTCTATGGAATTGCGCCACAGGAGATGAAGCCTACTGCACTTGTACTTAATCTTTTTGTTTCGCTGACTTCTTTTATACAGTATTATAGAGGCCATTATTTCAGGAGAAACCTGTTTTTGATAGTCGCTGCAGCGTCGGTACCCATGGCATTTATCGGTGGCATGATTACCTTGGAGGACCAGCTTTACAAACGCC
Organism: Sphingobacterium thalpophilum; assembly: GCF_901482695.1. Lineage (NCBI taxonomy): Bacteria > Pseudomonadati > Bacteroidota > Sphingobacteriia > Sphingobacteriales > Sphingobacteriaceae > Sphingobacterium > Sphingobacterium thalpophilum. Next base: position 4,578,194 of record NZ_LR590484.1, on the reverse strand, counting down.
TGCTGGGCGCCCTTCTGCTTTTTCCGGTCTTCCGATTTTTTTTCTTCGAAAGTCCCGCAGCGGACGAACTGAAACCACACAGCACTGCAGGCTCAATAATCATCGGAGCGATTGTAGGATTGCTTTCTGGCATGATCGGAATAGGTGGTGGCATTATCCTGTCGCCCTTACTCATTCTGTTAAAATGGACCGATCAAAAACAAACTGCCGCTATCAGTGCTGCATTTATTTTCGTAAATTCATTGTCAGGTCTGAGTGGTATGCTGACGCGGGGTATCGCATTCAACGCCCACATGTGGCTATACGTAGCCATTGCATTTTTAGGCGGCCTGCTGGGCGCCTATCTAGGATCGAAGAAATTAAAACAGGATGCACTAAAATATGTACTTGCAACTGTACTTCTGGTTGCAGCATATAAATTACTGTTTACCAAGGCTTAAAATAATAACAAAAGAGCAACACATACGATAACGCGCCCTTATTTATCAACGTAGTCCTATGTGGTCAAGATAAAGGTAAAGCGGCGCAAAATAAAATGAGTACACCCATGAAAGTGAAAGTAAAAACATTTGGTTCACTGACAGAGCTATTGGAAAAAGAATTTTATATAACAGCTGTGGATACGGCTGATTTAGTAGCTACGCTGACAGCGCAGCAGCCGGCACTAGCCAACCGCAGTCTGTTGATCGCTGTCAATAATACACTGGTCAAAGAAACGACAGCTTTGGCGGCCGATGACATTGTTGCATTGATGCCACCCTATTCAGGAGGATAACAAATGACGGACGATCGCTATTCAAGACATTACGCACTCACGGGTTTCGGTAAAGTGGCCCAGATGAAGCTCCAGCAAGCAGGGGTGCTAGTCGTCGGTGCCGGCGGGCTGGGTTGCCCTGCTCTACAATATCTCGTCGCATCGGGGATTGGCACAGTAGGCATTGTTGACCACGATTCGGTCGATATCAGTAACCTGCACCGGCAAGTGCTGTATGACAGCGACAACGTCGGACATCCAAAGGCGGAGGTCGCCGCAGCAAAACTGCGTCGGCAGAATCCCGATGTGACCATCCATGCCCATAGCCTCATGTTACATCCCGCGAATGCAGCGTCGCTGATTGAACCCTACGACATCGTGATCGACTGTACAGACAATTTCGCTGCACGCTACTTACTTTGCGACGCCTGCCGCTTGCTGGACAAACCACTTATTTTCGGCGCTATATACCAATATGAGGGGCAGCTCGCCGTATTCAACGTCGCTGATGATAATGGGTTGAAAGCTACCTATAGGCATCTCTTCCCTATCCCACCCGATCCCTTGGAAGCGCCCGACTGCAATACCGCCGGTGTACTCGGTGTATTACCTGGTCTTATCGGCACGCTGCAGGCAACAGAGGCCATTAAACTGATTACCGGCATTGGCACTGTATTAACCAATCAGCTCATGACGATAAATATTCTTGACAACAGCTCTTACACATTTACCATCCCTGACGATGTGCCATACGACAATAGCTATCCGACTACCTTGGATGCCCTGAGACAATTTAAATACGATCATTTCTGTGCAGCAGCTGACCAACAGGTCCAAAACCTCAGGGCAGAACAGCTTGTGACCCGCTGGCATGCGGAGGATGTCCTGCTTATTGACGTACGTGAAGCTGCGGAGGTCCCTAAACTACCTGTCGACCATATCCGTATACCACTTAGTGAGCTCCCACGGCAGCTTAGCAAATTAGCATGTCCCAAACTAGTCTTCATCTGTCAGACCGGCAAAAGGAGTTTGGCAGCGGCTCAGTTTGTTGCAGCACAAGATAACCATGACCATCAGATTTTTAATTTGGAGGGTGGCATCGACCACCTTAAACTTTATTTCCATGCATAAAACAAAAAGTGACATATTTATTCAGGGTCCCATTCCCGCAACGGTAATCGCCGATACAATTACCAAACACGGATCCAGAACCGATATTGGCGCCCATAGCCTGTTTCTGGGACAGATCAGGGCCGACGAGGTGGCGGGAAAAACAGTCCGCTCGATCGAATATACCAACAATAAAGAACTGGCACTGCAACAAATGGACAGCATCCGTTCACAGATCTTTGCAAAGTATGATCTCAGCTGCATGCATGTCTACCACAGCGAGGGTATCGTTCATGCCGGCGAAATCTGTTTCTTTGTATTCACTTCCTCGACGCGGCGCAAAGCAGCGATGAATGCGTCCCAGGAACTGGTCGAGCGCATCAAAAGCGAACTGCCTATTTGGGGGCGCGAAATATTTGAAGATGAATCACATCAATGGAAAATTAACAATTAAACATGGTTGACATTACATTTAAGAGCCCCACTTTACGAAAAGCCATAGCCCTGGCCACTGTTAAAGTCTCAGAGCAACGGACCATCAACATGATCGAACAACGCCAGGTACCCAAAGGCGACATTTTCGAATTTGCGCGTGCTGCCTCCTTGCTCGCCATTAAAAAGACAGGAGATATGATCCCCGACTGCCATCCGCTTCCTGTTGAATACGCTGCAGTACGGTATGCCATCGAAGGATTGCAAATTCATATTGAAGTCGAGGTCCACACGATTTATAAGACGGGAGTCGAAGTCGAGGCCATGCATGGTGCGTCCATCGCCGCCTTGGTCATCTATGATATGCTAAAACCCATTGACAAACAGGTTGAAATTGGCAGCATACGGCTTGTTGAGAAGCAGGGTGGCAAGAGCAACGATGTGATCCCGGGAATCGATAGTCTCCGTTCTGCCGTCGTTGTCTGTAGCGACTCTGTCGCTCAGGCGAACAAACAAGACGTATCCGGCCGGTTGCTGGTGCAGCTTCTTGAACAACAGGGTTTAACGGATATCAACTATTCGGTTGTGCCTGATGAAGCGGAAGCCATACGTAACTGCCTGGAAGGGCATCAGGCAGCAGGAATCGATCTTTTGCTATTTACTGGCGGTACTGGACTTTCAGATCGCGATATCACGCCGGATATCGTGTCCCCCTATATCAGCAGGCCCATCCCGGGCATCATGGAGACTGCCAGACAATATGGGCAACAACGGGTAAAAACTGCCATGCTGTCCAGAGGGATCTCGGGGTTTGCAGGCCGTATGCTTGTGCTCACCCTGCCGGGGTCCCCTAATGGCGTCCGGGAAAGCGTAGCAGCGCTGTTTCCTCAGCTGTTCCATGTCTTCCGGGTCCGTGAAAATATCCGGCACGATTAATCTGTCCTGCCAGACGCTGTTTACATCGTGTTCCGTCAGTCTGCACAAGCGGTTAAGGTTCGGTCGAACCGTTACGCCCGTAGTTTTGCAACACAACGACCAATGCGTTCGATAGCTTCTTCGATCTCCGAGATGGTATTGTACCTCCCCAAGCTAAAACGTAGTGAGGATAAGCCGTCTCGGTCCGATAAACCCATGGCTTTGAGGACATGGGAGGGCCTATGCGTGACCGCAGTGCAGGCTGAACCACTTGATGCGGCGATATTGCCCAGTGCCCTCAATAACTCTTCCGCCTGTATACCCTGAAAGCAGATATTCGTTGTATTAAACAACCTATTGCTCGCGGTAGCATTAGAGAACGTACCGGGGATATTCAGCAAGCCAGTTTCAAGTATATCCCGCAACGTCCCAATATGCAGCCGATCTTGCTCCTGCGACTCCAGAGCGAGGCTCAGCGCCTTGCTCATACCGACGATGCCGGGGACATTTAAAGTCCCGCTTCGATACCCCTGCTGCTGTCCGCCACCATGAATCAAGGGACTCAGCAGCTTGTTAGCTGAACCGTCGCAGCACAGCCCACCTACACCTTTGGGACCGTAAAACTTATGGCCCGAAAACACTAAAAGGTCCACCCCCAATTCTCGCACATCGACCTTCACTTTACCTACACCCTGCGTGGCATCACTGAGCAACAAAGCCCCTTTCTGATGCACAATCTCACTGATGTGACGAATGGGATGGATAAGACCTGTTTCATTATTTGCCAGCATGGTACAGACCAATAAGGTATTTTCGCTCACAGTCTCCGCCAGCTGTAGGAGATCAATATGGCCTTCGTGATCGACGGGCAACACCGTCACCTTATAACCGTCGAAGGCCATTGCCTGACAGGTTTCCAGTACAGCCCTATGTTCGGTAGCGACCACCACGATATGTCGGCGCGGTGAAGCCCTTAGTCCTTTGACTGCCATATTGATCGCTTCTGTAGCACCCGAAGTATATATGATATGCTGTGCTTTTGCGCCTAAAGCGATTGCCAGTTCTTCGGTATACTGTTCCACAACGTCCTGTATACTAAGGCTAAAAAGATGCGAACCGCTTGGATTTGCAAAATCCGCAGTAAAAAAAGGTAACATAGCTTCCAAAACCCGCTCATCTGTGGGCGTGGTTGAATTATAGTCCAAATAGACGAATGTAGAATGCATATATAAATGTACTCACTCCGCCGGAGAACACCTAATAAACATGAACTCTTTTGCTGGCACTCTCCCCTAATCCATTGATATCTACGCCTCTGCTAAACTAGCTGATTTTATCTCGAGAAATCGGTCTTCGTGGCTTGATTATTGCTTTGATTTGCGGTGGCAGTTTACGATTCATCCTGCTCCTAAATATCCTATATGCAAAGATCACATCCGGATGCCCCTCTTTACCTTGAAGCGTTAAAGGAAATTCCTTTGGCGACAGCTATTTATGATAATGTCAATCTCAATATCGGTTTTGCCAACTCCAAGATGCTGGACATCTGGCGCATCGGCGAGGAGATTCTGGACAATCCTTTTACAGAAGTGTTTCCCGGATTTACGCAGGATGGTTTTGCAACGATACTGACCAATGTTTGGGACACAGGCATCACCTATAGAGCTTCTGACGCACCAGTTTATATCTATAATGGAGACTTAAAATTTAAACGTTATTTCAATTTTGAGTACAAACCGCTAATAGATCAACGGGGCAGGACCTACTCTATTTTGCATACCGCAAGTGATGTTACCGACAAGATACAGTCGCTACAAGCTTCCGGCCAGCAAGAAGATGAAAGACATCCCGATAGCAACCTACAGATGATTACACACACCTTATCGCATGACGCCAAAAATCCGCTGGCCTTGGCCAAAATTGGAGTCAGTGTACTAAAAGAGCACTTGGAGATGTCGCCGGGCCGGAGACTTGAATTATATGAAGTCATCAATCAGTCACTGGAAAACATCAATGATATCATTGACAAGACCGTGGAGTTAAGCCTCGCCCCCAGCTATAAGCTCCAAAAGCAACTCGTGCGGCTCGATCATGCGCTCGCTGCATGGTGCCGGGAAGCAAAAATGCTTCATCATTCACCCCACACCCAAATCGTCTTCGGAGACCTTTTCCCTATATTCAGTGATCCGCATGCTATTTATCAGATTTTCACGAATCTGGTGAACAACGCCATCAAATATTCCAGCTGTAATAAAAAAGCTCAACTATATATCCGTAGCGAGCGGACAAACAACGGCACCGTCTATTTCATAAAAGACAATGGCATCGGGATACCTCAGCATGAACTCGAGAATATTCACCTAGAACGCCAACGCGGTTCCAATTCCGAAAAATATAAAGGCAAAGGCTTGGGACTCTTTATCGTCAAAGAACTCGTGAATAGAATTGGAGCACAGTTCACTATTTTCAGCAAAGAACAACAGGGCACAGAAGTCCGGCTCTTCTTCCCTAACTGACCTATTTATCTTCCAATAAATCTTATAAATGAACAAACAATTTCCGGTGAACGTATGATTTTTGTCTCCGATCCAAGCTAAGCAAAGATCGATCAGATTGGGATAAAATGACTATCAGCCAACAAACTCTTAATTAAGCTGTGATTTTTCAATCGTGAAGAATAGTTATCTTTGGTATAGATCATACCTGAAAGAGCGATGCAAATAACCGCACCTGACATACTGTCCGCCTATATCAGGCACTATCTTATACTGAACTGTGATTATAGCTGTGAGAGACGATTACGCCTCTTTTCAGATGCCAGCATGGGAATGGTATTTTGCCTTGATCAGAGCAGCATTTCGATGGACAGAACACCGCTTTTATCGCCATCCTTTGTATATGGACAGATCAGCCAGTTCAAAGACCTGTATTTAGCACATCGTACTTCCTTTATCGTTGTTGTGTTTCAGCCGGATGGCCTCTTTAAACTGCTAGGAATACCCGCCTACAGCCTTAAAGACCAGATAATCGATGCACAGGACCTCTTTGGGCAAGCAGGCCGAAAGCTTACCGTACAACTGATCAATATCAATAGTGTCAAAGAACAGCTAAATATCCTCAACAGTTTTTTCTATACACGGTCTAGCAACAGTCAAGCTTCTGATCAGCACATCATCAGTTCGGCAACAGAATTGATCAGCAAACATCAGCAACCTGTTACAGTCGAAAAATTGGTCAGACATACCGGTTACAGCGAGAGGCATATTGAGCGGGTCTTTCATGAGCACATTGGCCTCAGTCCCAAGAAATTCGCCGGTATCATTCAGCTACACCGCTTTCTAAAGCTGCTCAAAAACAGTGCAGACCGGCATAATATGACCGGACTCGCCTATGAAGCCGGCTATTTCGATCAGTCTCACCTCATCCGTTCATTTCGGAAAAACATTGGTCTGACGCCTTCTGAATATCTAAAAAGCAACAGACTAGCCATCAATTTTATGGAATTCGCCAGCCCCTCTGCCACGATGTCGGATTTGTACAATTTCCCCTGATTCAGGACTCTTAGCTTTGCCATATAGAATTAAAAAAAATATGGAAAAACTAAAAATTGCGACCGCCCAATTTGCGCACCGGAGTGCAGACAAAGCTTACAATTTAGCCGTTATTGAACGTTTAGCAGCGCAGGCCGCCGCTGAAGGTGCCGATGTCATTGCCTTCCATGAGTGCTCAGTGACGGGGTATACGTTCGCCAGACATCTGGATCGGCAAGACATGCTTTCCATCGCCGAAGTCGTTCCGAATGGCGAAAGCACACAGAAGCTTATAGAAATAGCCACCAAATATGACATTATTATCCTTGCGGGGCTATTTGAAAAAGACGAACACAACAACTTGTATAAACCGTATGTCTGTGTGGATAAAAACGGACTTATCGCCAAACACCGCAAACTACACCCCTTCATCAACCCACACCTAAAAGCAGGCGACAGTTATACCATCTTTGACATCAAAGGCTGGAAATGTGGCATATTGATCTGCTATGACAATAATGTCATCGAAAATGTCAGAGCCACAAAATTATTAGGAGCTGATATTATCTTCATGCCCCATGTAACGATGTGCACACCATCTACCAGACCGGGAGCGGGTTTTGTAAATCCTGATCTCTGGGAAAACCGCGAGTTTGATCCCACGTCATTACGCCTTGAATTTGAAAGCATGAAAGGTCGTAGCTGGCTGATGAAATGGCTCCCTGCCCGTGCTTTTGACAATGCAGTATATGTAGTTTTTTCAAACCCCATTGGCATGGACGACGATCAGCTCAAGAACGGCTGTTCAATGATTTTAGATCCTTTTGGTGATATTCTTGCCGAATGCAGGACCTTCGAAGACAGCTTTGTCACCGCGGTACTGTTCCCCGAAAAGGTAGAGCAAGCCGGAGGATATCGCTATATAAAGGCAAGACGCCCAGAACTCTATCGGCATATTATCGGCCAGTTCCACACGCCCGACCAGCAGGTGGCCTGGTTACATACAGGCGAAGACTAATCTCCAAAGAAAACCTCCAGCTCCGCTCCGGACTACTGCAACAGCAATAGTGGAGGTTTTCTTCGGCTCCTCAGCGGGCATCGGCCGTAGTAGCTTAGCGCACCTTGAGCTATAGTTGTTAAATAAATTACGAACAATATTTTCGCCAAACGCTACATTATACTCCCTATTTATAGTTAATTTAGCCATTTCATATTTATTAACAGCTCAGCCAATAGCCATATGCACTATTTGCGAACATATTGGAAAATGCTCACCCTTATCGGTACGCATTCGGGAATGTCTTATATCGAACTCAAAAGAGTACAAATGGTCAATCTGATCGCCATACTCTGCATATTGCCTACAATTTGCTTTTTTGTGCTGAATATCGTTGAACATCGCACACTCCTGGCTGCGATCAATATCTCCAATTCAATCTGTTCAATAGCGGTACTTGTTCTGCAATATGACCGAAAACACCATTTCGCCAAGGCGATGCTTTTGATCAGCAATTTTATCTTCTTTCTCCTCGGGGCACTTTTGTTTAAAAACGGCGGCGAGTATTTCCTGTTGTGTACAATGGTGGCCTCGATGCTGCTCTACGACGACCGGCGCATCCATATCGCTTTCCTTTTGGCTACGGCAAGCTCTATTGCCACAGTCTATCTTTTGCCAGACATTCTCCCGCTAAACCAGCAGGTATCCAAGCTACGCTTGATCTTCAATGTCAGCAATGCACTGGCATTTATAGTCATCGCTGTTAACTTCTTTCTGCAGATCATTTACAGCAACATGAAAAAAATAGAAGAACAGCGGCGCAAGCTGGAATCTATCAACCGGGACAAGGAAAAGATATTTTCGATAGTAGCTCATGATATCAAAACGCCGTTTGCGAGCCTGGAAGCCATGGTCCTGATGCTACGCGATCAAATACTCAACAATAAGACCTCGATAAAATATATTCAGCAGCTTCACCAGCAGGTCGTCCATCAGAGCCAGGCACTGGACGACTTCCTCCAGTGGGGTAGCAGCAGCATGAAGGGGATTACGGCAGCAGCAGTTCCGGTCCTGCTTTTGCCATTAGTGCAAGATATCGTACAGCTGTTCGCTGACCAGACACGGGCCAAGCAGTTGCACTTCAATATCGACATTATGCCCGGAACACGCGTGCTCGCAAATAGAGACCATACCATCATTATTCTTCGTAACCTGATCAGTAATGCAGTCAAATTCAGTTATGCGGCAGGCAAAATAAGCATTTATTGTACGAAGGATGAGGTTTATACCCATATCCACATTCAAGACGAAGGAGTTGGGATCGCTCCATCCAAATCAGCGCTCCTTTTTCATGTTGCGCAGCGGAAATCCGCAGGGACCAAAGATGAGCCTGGAACTGGCCTTGGACTGGTTCTCTGCAAAGATCTGATCGAACGCAATAATGGCGTAGTAGACATCAAAAGCTCGCCCAATGAAGGTTCGATCTTCACAGTGGGATTGCCAGCCTATCCGACACTCGAAGCTGGAGCGCGAATGGATAAACAGGCTTGTACTTAATATAAAGTCTGTTTACATCTGGCCTTTGGTACACATCAACTCTTGAGTACGATACCAAGTGCTGAATAGGCATACCATCTCGAAAACTTATGCAAATTTTTGAATTGCTGAGCTGCACAACAGCCGATGGACTTTAAGTAGCCGTGAGCGGAAGCTGAAGCAATGCCACCTTCAAATTTCGGTTTTGAATGGGCAGTTCAGCCTCACTCCCAGTTGTATGGTTGCCGATAAAGTCGAAACCAAAAGATTTATAATAGTTGATGATCCTGTCATTGTCGGCCCAGGTATCCATTCTTATAAACTTAAACCCGCTTTCCTGTGCATGCTCCCGGGCCCAGCGCAGCACTTTTTCAAAGTGCTTTTGCCCTTTGAATTTTGGATTGACAACAATCCGATGCAAATAAAGCGCATCTCCCTGCTCCCGTTCCTTCCAGATATGCGGGTCTGCATACTGTATAGAAAAAAGACACACTATGTCGCCATGCTGGACGATTTTATATTGCTTCTTACTGCGGATATCATTCCTGAGCCCATCCTCATCGATATAGTTCCATACCTTATATCCATTCTTGCCATCTAATTGCATGGCCAGGTCGAAAAGACCAATGATCTCCTCCCACTCGGTCTCGCTGGTATGCTGGACATTAAATTCCCTCGTATTCATATATTACAATATTACAAAAGGTTACTTGTTAAGCAGGTACTGTATGGTTTCCATGCACTGGACCAGCAGTACCTTATCATCAGCATTAAGATGAGCCGTCATATTCGCGATCTGGTTTTCGACTTTACGATGCGATTCATTTAATAGACGCTGTGCCCCCGCTGTCAAACACAGAAAATAGGTACGGGCATCATTTTCGGACTGTTCTTTCCGCAATAGATCCTTTTTAATCAAGCTTTTAATTGTCCGGCTCAGATATCCTTTATCAAGATGGAGTTTATCGCTTAAAAATTGTGCAGTGGCATTATCTCGCTCTCCAATCTCATACAAAAGCCTTACTTCTGTAAAAGAAAGATCGCTTTCAAAATAGTTTTGATTGATCAAACCAATGTGCGCGACATAAAATCTATTGAAACGCCGTACTTTCGCTGCATATGATTCCATACATTTTTATTCAAATGTAGCTATAATAGTTGCCAAAAGCAACTACTTTTTTCATAAACTGAATGACGCGGTGATCTTAAATTTTATTCAATAATATTTGAATCATTTTTAGTAAATTGTGGGTTGTATTATTTATGATCTGCCCTTATCTATGAAAAATCCAATCGGCATCAAAGATATTGCTGAAATGCTTGGGATCTCGGTTTCCACCGTCTCTCGCGCGTTCCGGGACACACATGATGTCAATCCCGCAACACGTCAGCGCGTGTTGTCACTAGCAAAAGAACTGAATTTCAAGCCCAATAAAAATGCGTCGGCATTGGCTTCCGGATCCACCAGAAACATAGGTATAGTCATTCCGTTTATTACCAATTATTATTTCTCAATGGTCATTTCCGGCATTCAGGAAGAAGCTTATGAACAGGATTACAATATTATTCTGTATGTTACCAATGACAGTATGGCACGCGAGAAGAGTTTGCTGGAGAATCTTTCTACCAGCAATCTGGACGGCCTATTGATATCCATATCTTCCGATTCTTCCAGCAACGAACATTTCGACAAGCTGATGGCCAGAGGATTACCCATCGTCTTTTTCGACCGTGTACCCAACGATATAGAAGCTTCTAAAGTCGTGCAGGATGACTTTGAAGGTGCATTTAGGGCCACAGAGTTCCTCATTGAGCGGGGAGCAACCCGTATTGCCCATATCGCAGGACCAAAAGATCTAAAATTCACACAGTTGAGGCTCAGCGGATATATGGAGGCCCTGACACAATATAAAATCGCCATTGACCAAAGCCTGATTGTGCATTCCGGTTTTTCGCAGGTGCAGGGCAGCGAGGATACGGCTAAGTTGCTGGCACTACCACAGCGGCCTGACGCCATATTTGCCGCCAACGACCGCAAAGCTGTTGGCGCGATACTCAGTATCAAAGAACATGGCTTACAAGTAGGCCGGGATATTGGAGTCATCGGTTTTACCAATGATCCCATCGCCACAGTCGTCGAGCCTACCCTGACAACGATGGAAGAACCAGCCTTTGAAATTGGAAAACGCGCCTGTGCCTTACTGATCCGGCATATCAAAAATAAAAATTTCGAGATTCAGGACCTGGTTGTTCCCAGCAGGCTGATCATCCGCAATTCGGTGGCCCACAAACGTGTTTAATCATCGTTGATAGCGTATTTCGCCCGACACAAACGCAGATTGTATCTGAATATTCTCGTCGAACAAAACTAAGTCAGCTGTTTTGCCGACAGCAATAGAGCCAATTTCATGGTCCCGGCCAAGCACCCTTGCGGGATTGACGGTCATCATCTGGACAGCTTCCACCAAACTCGCTCCGCCCTGATTTATCATGGTTCTGATCAAGCGGTCAGCGGTAGCCACACTACCCGCAAACGAAGAACGATCAGGCAACTTAGCCACGCCATCTTCAACAATCACTTCAATGCCGTTCTTCAGGCTTCCGAGGATACTATCGCCGGCCGGCATTCCTGCCGCCCGCATGGCATCCGTTATCAAAATTGTCTTCGATGTGCCTTTCACCTTATGAATCAGTTTTAGAAATGGCTCCGGCAGATGTACACCATCAGCAATAATTTCAACGTCAATGGCATCCAATAGCAGACAACTTTCTATAGTCCCCGCATAACGGTAAGCATTGCGCCGGGTCATTCCAGACATACCCGAATAGAGATGTGTTGCGAGGCGGTATCCACTATCGACAGCGGGTAGAATTTCCTCATAAATGGCATCGGTATGGGCCAGTGCCAGTAGTATTCCATACATGCGCACTTTCTGTCCAAATTCAAGTGCTCCAGGCAGTTCGGGAGCGGCGCTCCAGCGTGCAATCAATTGATGGTACTGTGCCAGGATAGGCTCATATTCTTGCGGGTCAGGAGCGCGGATATAACGCGGATCCTGTGCACCTCTTTGGTTCATGGCAAAATACGGTCCTTCAAGGTGAAGTCCCAAAAAACGTGCTCCCCTATCGTTGATGCGCATAGCCTCTTCATAAGTCGAAAACAGCGCAATTAAGTCAGACGTACTGCTTGTCAACGTTGTTGGCAACATGGCTGTAGTACCATACTGTATATGTGTCTCTGCAACCCGCAGGAAGGCCTCGACGGTGCTGTCCATAAAATCAGCGCCGCCGCCGCCGTGCACATGAATATCTATAAAGCCAGGCGCCAGATAGAGGCCCTCTGCATCCAGTTGCTCGCCGGACACCCGGCTCATAGAAGGACGATCCGAAATATTGACGATCCTGCCATCGGCAATCGATACCGCTCCCGGCTCAAGGATATGGTCAGGCATTATGATCTTTGCATTTGTAATTGTTAACATAGTTTAGTTGTTGTTACTTGTCCATTTCCGAAGCTTGCAACCTTTAAATGCATAAAATACCAAGTATAAAAAACAAGGGGTTAATATCCAATAGGCTGACTTGACATCTGCAGTATCTGCCCACCATCCGTATAGCAGCGGCAGCACCGCATTTCCGCACAATCCCATGATCAGTAATGCTGCACCTTGCTTAGCATAGCCACCGAGACCCTCCAGCGCCAACGGCCATATTCCTGCCCATATCAACGCATTGGGTAGGCCGATCAGTGCGAGAAACCAGATCGAGATGTCGAGGTTACGCCCCAAGAGTGTGATGTTGCCTGTGGTGGTACAGACCAATATAGCCAGCGCTAAACCAACGACTGTGCAGATCTTTAGCATCAGCCGCTGACTGCAGACCTTCGGAATCAGTACAATACCGCAGATATAACCTACAATCGTTGCCGTCAAGGTATAGGATGGCAAGGTTTTGGCGTCCAGCAGAGATAGCCCCATCGATCCAGCATAATTGATGATCGTGTCAATTGCGATGACCTGTGTACCGACATGTAAAAAGATTGCCACAGCACCAAGCACAAGATGCGGAAACTGAAACAATCCCTTTTTGGACTGCGCTTGCTGTAAATGCGATTCGTGAGGTTGCTCCAATTCTGGCAATATCGAAACCTTGATCAGTAGCCCAATCAGAAACAGCGTCGTCCCGACAATGGTATACGGCAGCACAACCCGCTGTATGAGTTCATCCAATGCATTGGCCCGCGTTACCGCATCCATTCCGGGCAATTGACTGAACAGTGTATTGTCCTCAGGTCTGAATACCACGTAAGAGAAGACCAATGGAGCCAATATTCCAGCTCCTTTGTTACATATCCCCATGATACTGATCCGTTGCGCCGCCCGTTCTTTCTCACCGATCATGGTGATATAGAGGTTAGCGACAGTTTGCAATACAGTAAGACCGGTACCCAAGGTAAACAGACCCAGCAAAAAGATACCATAGGTACGACCGTAGGCAGCAGGGACAAATAGAAACGCGCCAAGGGCCATGATCCAGAAGCCGGCCATAATACCATTTTTATAGCCCAGCTTCTTTAGCAGAAAGGACGACGGCATGGACATCACCAGATACGAGATATAAAAGGCAAAGGCGACCAGGTAAGACTCAAAATTACTCAGCTCGCAAGCGATTTTAAAGTAAGGGATCAATATTGCATTTACCCAGGAGACAAATCCAAAAATGAAGAACATCAGCCCAATAATACCAATGGATACGAGCGTAGTCTTTTTATCTAATACAGGTGATGTCATGAGCTATGGTTAAAGTAAAGAAGCTGATTCCTCATCAAGGTAACATGTGCAGTCCTCATGTTGTTGCAGTATACTTGCCGGATGGAGGTTGGATACCGGTTCGGCCAAACAATTGTGCACAGCCTCGGCCTTACGCCGGTCAGGCACCGCACAGATAATTTTTTGTGACCGCATAATCTGCCGGATCGACATACTTATGGCTTGAGCCGGGACCTCTTCAAGCGATGTGAACCAGCCCTCACCAAGCTGCTGCTGACGACATTGCGTATCAAGGTTAACAACAAGATAGGCATCACTGACATCAAAATCCGCCGGCGGATCGTTGAAAGCCAGATGCCCGTTTTCGCCAATGCCCACAAAAGCCACGTCAATGGGATGCGCCTTAATCTTTTTGTCCAGACGCGCACATTCTGCCTCTGGATCAGCTTCACCATCGATGAGTACCACTTCCTTTAGTGGGCCGACGAGATCCACAAAGCGTTCGGTCAGGTATTTTCTGAAACTCGCTTTGTGCGTCACCGGAATGCCGATGTACTCGTCAAGATGAAACATCCTGACCTTGCTCCAGTCCACATCTGTTGCTCCGACCAGAACTGCCAGCGTTTCAAACTGGCTCTGTCCAGTGGCTAGAATAATATTTGCTTCGCCGTTGTTGTCAATTGCTTTTTTGATAGCCTCTATGCCGGCATTTCCAGCGTACAGGCCTAACTCTTTACGTGTTTTTAATGTTTGTACCTTCACTTGCATTTTATTTAGTAGATTTTAATACTTGTGTTGTGCCCCCGGAACTCAGATTAATGTCGTGCACCGAATTCGTTTTCCAGTTGCCATTGGTAAAGTCGGGAATTTCGATTGGCTGCGAACCATTGGCAACAGACCATTCACTCAAAGGGCCGATCACACTCCAGCTCGCCGCATCATAGACGTCCATATCCATCGGAAGCCCATTTCGAAGACAGTCGATCAATCTCCAGTCCATCATAAAGTCCATACCGCCATGCCCACCGATCGCTTTGGCAAGCTCACCGATCTTGTTGACGATACCCGGAGCATATTTCCGCTCCAGCGCTGCCATCTCCTCTGCTCCGAGAAAATCGTTATGTCCAATGGCAATTTTTCCCGGTAATGGATACTTTTGCGCAAATGCTTTGGTACCACTGACCAAATGAATACGTGAATATGGGCGTGGTGAACTGACGTCATGCTGCAGCATCATCGTACTGCCACTGGATGTCATAATATTAGAAATGTTGATATTTCCGCGAAAAGGTTTGCCGACATAAGCTTCCAGCTGCCTGTTGATCTTTGCCATTTCCTTTGCTTTAGTATGAAGCATAAAATCTTTGGAAGACATGGAACTCATATAATCCATTTTATTGCCCCTGTTGATGCGCAGGATCTGGCAAATGGGCCCCAGCCCATGTGTGGGATAGAGGTTTCCGTTACGGGCCGCATTTTCCTTTAGCCGCCAGAAGTCATAGCGTTTATTTTCTTCGAACAGGCTGTCCATGATATCGTGGATATAGGCCCCTTCACAATGGACAATATCCCCAAAAAATCCCTGTCTGGCGAGATTGAGCGTCAACAGTTCAAAATAGTCGTAACAGCAATTTTCCAGCATCACACAATGCTTTTTCGTTTTTTCCGAGGTTCTGACCAGATTCCAGCAATCCTCCACGGTAGTCGCTGCGGGGATTTCGAGCGCCACATGCTTTCCGTGCTCCATGGCATAGATCGCCATCGGGGCATGCAACTTCCAATGCGTGGCAATGTAGATCAGATCAAATTGATCGGATTCACACATTTTCTTCCAGTCATCCGCTCCATCCGCATAAATTCTGGCTGAATGTCCCGGCGTCTTGATTCGACCTCTGGCTTCATTGGCTTTTTGTGGTCTCACATCGCATATGCCATTGATGCTTACACCAGCAATCTGGCTAATACGTTCTACAGCAGCCGATCCGCGGTTCCCAACCCCGATAAAGCCTACCCGCACCGTATCTATCCGAGGTGCGGCATAACCTGACATATTAAATATCGGCGCATATTTTTTGCTCGACTGTAAACGAATTTCCTCCAGTGCTGTTGTCGCTGTCTCTTGGGCGTGCAGCCTGTGTCCGCTGACTAGCCCAAGACTTGCCAAGCCTGATAATTTTAAAAATGATCTTCTGTTCGTTCCCATAGTTACTCGTTGATTTGTAATGTACCCCCCATGTGGAGTTTCCTCTTATAAGCATTTACTTTTTCTACTAATTCCTTGTTGTCCCTATCTGAACAAGCGTTGCCAGCCCAAGACAGGAGGTCATCGATATAAACATCGTCCGACGATAGTGCCAGCAATAGTGGTATATCGCCCCAGCGCAAGATTCCGGGAATGTGGACCGCCATGTTGTAATTGTCAAGGCCGCCAGAAGGTCCGGGGAGATAGCTGATCAACAGGTGTCGCAGCTGCAGTTTATTCTGTCTGGGCGCCAAGCTGCTGCTGACCAATGCGGCGACTGCAGTTTCGCGGTCAGCCTGCACGATCAGCTGATGTGCTGGATAATGCTGTTGCATATAATCACTAACCAGCCTAATTTCATCGGCCCACAACCCCATCATCGTCTGGCCTAACCACAGCAGCGAACGCGAGAGCGTGTGGAAACGGGGCAGCGCACCATCTATGCGGTCTCCGGTTGCCGAAGCTCTTTCGCCAAGACCATAAAGGTCTACAACAGCAACCCCGTCGCCTGTGCACAGCAGCCGGTCCATATCCGCGGCCGAGAGGGCCTCCTTCCCTTGTGATGGAAATACAACATAAATATTTTTCCCCTCACCTGAGGGCTTTTTGAGCAATACAGGAATCAGTTGCCCCTGTGCGGTCTCCAGCAGCAGACGCTGCCAGCCCTTGCTTGGTTCAAGCGATTTCACGGCTCTGAATGTATCCGGCTCCGTCGAAGAGAGCAACTGACGAAGCGCTGTTCTGCAAGAAGCCGCGTCCAGCCTCGCTTCCGAAAAAAGATGTTTTTCGGAAGCTCCGAATTCGCGTTGAATAAATTGTGGTATCGTAATGATCTTATTCCTTTCCACACCATGCTGCAGCACGGATAAACTACTGGTATCCAACAACTGTACTAAACTAATATCAACAGTAGATGACGTTCTATAATTAAAGCTTTTATTAAACCACTGTACCATAGTTTCATTCATCGCATCGGTATAACTATGCGGTTCGTCAAATAATGCGTAGTCCAACTTGTCCCCCAGGCCTTGTTCTTCATAGCTCAGTTTGGCTAGACGGTAGGATTTTAGCATCTGATGCACGTTGAAAGCCGCATTTCCATCTCTCAGCGCAGTGATTATTTTGACGGCTTTGGGCGCCATGGTCTGTAACAGCTGGCCTTCTTCAAAATGCAGCAGCCCCTTGGGATGCAGTTCGCAGACGCAGTTGCTGTTCATGATATAGGAACGGAAGGTGCCTACACTCACCACAGGGACTGCTGCTCTGACCCGCGGTTCGACGGCCGCAAGCCACATCGTCTGGTTACCCCCGCCACTGGCGCCAGTAGCCCCGATCTGATCCTTATCGACGTAGTCCAGCGAGCACAACAGATCGATGGCACGCTGATTTTCCAGCAGCTGCACGCCCATTAATGGGGTTCCCAGATCCAGGAGTAGCGAACCCAGATTAGCGCCATGATACTCGTGCTGATGCATGCGTCCGCGTTCACCCGACCCCATGGCATCCATGCTCAGGCAGACATAGCCATTACTGGCCAATATCTGTGCTGTACGCTGTACGATTTCACTCCGTCTTCCCGGCGGCCAGTGCCCATGACTATTCAGTATGGCTGGAAAAGGTCCTTTGCCTTTGGGGACGTAGAGATTTGCCGGGACATACACGCCCGGCAAGCTCTGAAAGATCAAGTTATGGATCGTATAAGTACCTCTGTCCAAGCTCTTGACAATCTGCATATCCAGGTATGTCTCACCGGCATGGGTCAGATTCAGGTTGGACCGGATCGCATCCATCACTGCAGCCGCATCCACGTCCCCGTGCAACGACAGCCGATTGAGAAGTTCGTCTGCACGGCTTTCAAGAGAAACTTTTACCGGATCTATTTCCTCCGGTATCTGCAGCACCTGCGGTAAGGCTGTCTGCGCTTTGATCTGCTGTCCCATAACGATCATCAATAGAAAAAAATATATCTTACAATTATTCATCGTCGTCCAACCATTAATCCACATCCCACCAGAGCCGGGTTGCTGCATTGTCGGGGCCGCCGAGCAATGCGCGTCCTTTGGTCAGTTCAGTAAGATTGTCCGTAACTTCTGTCAGCGGATACGGCAGCCTTTTAATAAATGTACCGTTGGGCAGATCCGGATTATCTGACTGTACGACAGTATACATTTTAGGATAGCCCGTACGACGATATTCAGCCCATGCTTCCATGCCGTCAGGATAGACCGCCAGCCATTTCTGTACACCTATCTGTTCGCGCTGCACATCGGTACTGTTCCCCCATTTGACCGAGATGCCCGACACTGCTGGCGAATCATGAAAATCACCCGGAGCCACAGGTTTTTTTTCTGACGAAAGATACCTCGACACGGCTGCTTGATCGCTTACTTTCCATTGCTCCATGCTCAAGGTGATACCCTGCTGGTAAAGATCCTGCGCGCCAGCCCCCATATTCCAACCGTTTAAGGCTCCTTCAGCACGCAGAAAAAAAGATTCTGCCGCACACATGACATGCAGACTTTGTGTAAAGTTACCCTCCAGCACCTCACCGTTGTACTTCACCCAATAGGTCCCCACATTCGAATTTGCCCGCGATTGGTTTCTGACATTCCCCAGATCTGTGGAAGTGGCCCCATTGCGCACACTGTTAAAGGCCTTTCCGTCCAGGCTAGGCTGGAAGTAAATGGACAGCCGAGGATCTTCATATCCCTTCAGGTAAGAAGCAATAGTCGAACTCATGGAAAATTCGTTCCACACCGCCACTTGTGCCAGGCCGTTGGTATCATTGCCCGACAGCGACTTGAGCACAGCAGCGTTCTGCTCATTGCTGATCATCACTCCCGATGCGACAGCGGCCTCAGCTTCGGCTTTCGCCTTGTCGGGGTCTATTTTGGATATGCGCAACGCGAGCCGCAGTCGTAACGAATTGGCAAAGCGAATCCAGTTTTCTACACTCCCGTTATACATCAGATCATATCCCTGAAATATTACTGTGCCTGCAGGAAGCGCCTTCAGCCGATCAACGGCGGCAGTGAGCCGCGAAAAAAAATCAGCGTAAATCTTATCCATAGGGTCATAAGGGATAACATCCAGCGCTTCTGCAGCACCAAAATACGGTATCGGCCCAAAATGGTCGGTCAGCCGGTGAAACGCATATACCCACATAATATTGGCGAGAGCCGCTTCACCCGAATCCGCTGCGGTGTTGTCCATAATACTTTTCAGCTGGGGCGCCGTATCGACATACACAACGGTCCAGAAGCGGCGTTGCCAGTCGGGCGTCAGCAGGTAGCGGTCGGTACTGAATGAGTTGGTGGTCAATGCAAAATACTGCGCATATAAGTCTGCTCCAAGGTTCTGTACCGTTTGGTAAAAGGAACGGTTCATCGCCGCAGAGGACTGCGCTTTTGCAAACATAAAAGGCAGTTCGCGCTGCGTAATTACTGTGATATTGTTTGGGTCAGTATTAATCTCCTCAAAGTTTTTCGTGCAGGATGTCAGACCTATTGCCAATAGTGCACTATATAATATGTTTCTTTTCATGGTTACAATAATTAAAAGGTTAACTTTACATTTACACCCAGTGTGCGCACCGAAGGTGGCAGACCGACTTCCACTCCCTGGTAATTGCCGGCTCCAAGTGCGGCTTCCGGATCTATAGGATTCTTTATCTTGCCGATACCCGGTATATCCAGCTTCGATTTACCGCGGAAGAAAAAAAACAGATTCCGCCCGGTCAGGGACAGCTGCGCATTCTTCAGCACCTTCGTGTTTTTCAAATCAAACTTGTAGGCGATTGAAAGTTCGCGCATGCGCACATTGGTCATGTCATAGGTAAAAAACTCACCCCATGCATCCCGTCCATTTTGTGATACTGTCGTCCAAAGCTGCTGTGCTGTGATAGCCTTCGTATTGGCGCCGCCGTCCGGGCCAATTGCATCCAGCACCAGCCCTCCTTCACGGTACAACGCCGTATAATCAGCCACCCCAAATGCCGCGAGGTAGGCCGAGGTTCCCGAGACAATTTCGCCGCCGATCCGTGCATCGATCAGCGTATTCAGCGTGAAATTCTTATAAGACAAGGAATTTGACCAGCCCAGTAATGCCTTTGGATTAAAGTTACCTAATTTTTGATTTGCCTCTACCACTGGCAGACCATTGGCGTTCACCACAAATTTGCCGCTCTGCGGGTCCCGCTTCCAGGCATAGCCGTAAAGATCACCATACTTCTCCCCCTCGTTTACAACTACAGTAGCATATCGGTTATTGTCGGTAATATTGGCCCGTTTTGTCTTTTCGTGGAGTTCGACAATCTTGTTGGTGTTGCTGGAAAAATTAAGTGTTGTTTCCCAAGTAAAATGTTGATGCTTTATCGGCGTACCCGTCAGCTGAACTTCGATTCCTTTGTTTTCTATATTGCCCGCATTGATGTACTGCCTGCTATAGCCGCTGGCCATCGGTAAGCCGAGAAAGAGCAGCTGATTTACGGTATTACTTTTGTACAATGTTAGGTCAAAGCCCAGTCTATTTTCAAAAAATTTCATATCCAGCCCAGCCTCCAGGGACTTTGTGAGCTCAGGTTTCAAGTCAGGAATAGCTTTAGTGGGTGAACGCGAGATAAACCCGTTACCCGCTCCCAGCCCAAAGGCGTAAAGCTGTCGCAGCAGATAAGGATCGGCATCGTTTCCCACTCGCGTGTAGGAGGTTCTGATCTTACCATAATTGACCCATGCAGGCATATGTAACCATTCGTTGAAGATGGCCGAAACGCCCACCGAAGGATAAAAGTAACTATGCGGGGCCTTTAAGGTCGATGTCCAGTCATTACGTGCGGTCATGTCTAAAAACACGTTATTGTAAAAAGCGACCTGTGCGCTCGCATAAACGGAGTTGAGCCGACGCTCATAACCTGCTATTGCCAGGAATTCAGGTGTAGTCGCCATTTTTAGACTAAACTCATTGGGGATGGACAAGCCATTGGCCATATTCTGAAAGCTGCTGTATTTTCTGCGCAGGGAGCTCGCCCCTATATTGTAGGTAACGGCGATATCCGATGTCAACGGATTTTTACCATTGAGCAACAAATCAAAATTGCTCTCCTGATAACGAGCGTTCGTTTCAAAGTACTTGCCTCCTTTGCGGACGTCGCCGATAGACACCGTACTGGCAAAAAAAGAGCCATCTGTATTGTCGATATACTTGTCGAAGCTATACCTACCCATGATGCTCAGCCAATCAGTCAGCTGATAAGTTGCCGATCCCAGTGCCGTGATTCGGTCACGGACTTCGTTGACCGATGTACGATTGGTACTCCAATATGGGTTGTCGTAGATAGCCGCCCCAGACCAGTATTTACGTAACGGCTCTCCTGTGATCGGATCGGTGGTTTCATAGTCTATCAGTTCAGCCTTGTCCATATCCCGCGGCATTATATAGGCCTCGACAGGAATCCCCATGTCACCTAGCCGCGGACGGTTGTCAATCTGTTGATTGACATAATTCAGTTTAACATCAGTCTTCAGTTTTGGAATAAATTCGGTATTGACGCGCAAGTTCAGGCTATTCCGTTTGAGTTCATTTCCCGGGATAATGCCCCCAATTTTGTTGTTGGCATAGGACACATAGCCCTGTACCTTCTCCGTTCCCCCATAGGTGCTTATGCTATTGTTGAATGTCGCTGAATTTTCAAAGAAATCCTTTACGTTGTTTTTGTAAGTCTGCGCCTTCGGCCCCCAGCTCTCCCCGATATTGGTGCCAGCCACTCCACCGTTGCCACGGCCGTAAGTATTCTGAAAACGGGTGAGAAGATTCACCTGGTCAAAAAAGGCGCTACCATTATAATTGATGGTGTACCGTCCCGATTTTCCCTGTTTAGTAGTGATTAGAATTGCACCGTTCGCAGCTCTGCTACCATAAAGCGCTGCTGCAGAGGGACCTTTCAGTATATTAATGGACTCTACATCATCGGGGTTAATATTGGCTGCACCGTCACTGGTGCCGTAGTTATACGTTGTACCGGTCGCCTGCTGTGCACTGGAATTGTCGTAGGGAACTCCATCGACAACAATAAGCGCATTATTGTTTCCCGAAATGGATTTGTTGCCACGAAGCACTACTCGAGCCGAAGCGCCTGGGCCGGAAGCGGCGGTGGTGACCACAGCGCCAGCAACTTTGCCTGTCAGACTGCTCATGATATTGCCGCTGTTGTCCCTTGCATCGTTGACAGCAGCGCCACTAAGCTGCTGCGTAGCGTATGTCAGCCCGCGGGTTTCCCGTTTTATTCCCAAGGCGGTGACGACCACTTCATCAATGGTCAAGTTCTCCTGCGTAAGGCTGACGGTCAGCTGCTGCTGTGCCGACACGAGTAGCTCAGCAGTTTTATACCCCACAAGAGAAAACCGGAGTTTGTCGCCTTCAGCAGCACTGATGCTAAAGTTGCCCTCCTGATCAGTGCGTCCGGCAAGCTGCGTACTGAGATTAAGCACCGTTACCTGTGCCAATGGGTTCTGGTCTGTAACACTAATCACTTTCCCAGTTCGTACTTTCGACTGTCCGCGCACCACCTCTCCCCAGACAATGAGACAACACGTGAGCAGCCCCAGGAAAAACAATCGTTTACTGTCGATGGAAGCTATCATAATTTATCGATTTAAATTGTTGGAATTTAGTTTATTTCCATTGCGTTATACCCAAAGAAAGACCATAGAGGGTATAAATCCAACAAATTTGCCGAATAAAATAGCGGTAGCGTTACCGGAAACCGGATGCTGACGAGTAGTTGTGCAAAGTGCTGCAGTGCATCATTCGAGCATCCATGACCACATGAATAAGAGCAAAAGCAGCAGTTATCAATTGGTCAGGCTGCGTCTCAGAGCCTCATTACCATTCAGATCACAGCGGTTTTAAAAATTTCGTTAATACAGTTAGAAAATCCTGCGGACAGCTAAAATGAATATTATGGTCAGCACAATCAAACAACTGATGTTCGATCAGCTCGGGATGCATATCCTTTAACTGTCGGTTACCTTTGCGGCCGTCGAAAGAATCGTCCTTGCCGACAGCATCCAGAATCAGCATTGGCACCTTTAGTGTGCGGTACGTTTTCATGGGATCTACGCGCAACATGGAAGCGGCATAGCGGCTCACTTCCGATGGCCGGTCCAGTAACTGGATATAATGAATACTGTCCTGCATATGCATATATTCGTTCAGACCATGATATAAATACCATTGACCAGCTCTGTGCTTCACGAATCCAAAGATCTGCCATTGCTCCGGCGAACCATCGATTTGATTAATATTGCTGAAGATGTCAAATTCCGTCGGGCAGGATCCGAAGAGCAATTTCTTCACTTCCAATGGTGGCTCCACTGACCCGAAAAATAGCTGTTTCGCCTCAGGGGTCATCTGGTCAAACAAAGATTTGAAAGCGACGGTCCCACCATCCTCGAGGACCAGCCCCGTCACCTTTTCAGGATGTCTGTCATAAAAGGCGGTTGCGATATATGCGCCTCTTGAAAATCCGCCGACTACTGCTGTTTTTATCTTTAGATTGTCCATGAGCGAAGCTAGATCATCCGCAAAATCCCAAAAATCCAGGTCTTCCTTTGGGATATCTGTCAAGCCATGACCATAATGATCTACGGACAACACACTATAGCCAGCCTTGACCAGCGCATCGGCAAAGGGATAAAAATCGTATGCTGACAAAAAACTGCCCGGTAGCCAGATAAACACTTTGTCTCTGTGGCTGCCCCACTTTAAATAGGAGATGCGATGATTCGCGGTCTGAATAGACCCACGATGTTCCTTTTCGAATGTCAAGAAGGTATGCTTGGCCGACTCATATTTTTTACGCAGTTGATGATCCAGATCTTGGGCGTAAACGGAAGAAATCAAAAAAATCATTGTAAAGTAGGAAGAAATAAGGCGGCGCATATGCTTAAGATAATGGTGGACATTTAGATCCCTAAAGTTAAACATTTTTAAATGAAATGAGCAGTCCTTGTCCAACTGTTGGGATGGAAAACTGTATCACATTGACCAAAACGATCTAAGAGGTAAATTTGTTCCCTCTTAAAAAGACCATCTATGAACAATAAACTCAAATTAGCAATAGCGATCGTTGCTGGAGCAGCGCTGATCCTACTTAAACGACGACATGAGAAGCATAGCCCTGAAATTACTGATGAAAATGCTGGCAGCCCACAAAAACGGAGTCAGCCAAATCGTCCGCCGGGCTATAGGCCTTTAAAAGATCTTTCGCTGGAGGAGCCCGATATTGTCGCTCTACAAAATACAAGTCCAGCAGCTGCTCCGGATAGACACCGCCCTTTAGCAGACGTAAACAAAGAAGTGGCCTATCATCCCAAAGGCAATCGGCACCACTAAATTACCGTTGCTGGCCAACCGATGCAGCAGCCTTTTTGTCAGTTCCTGCCTCCGCCGTTGTCTTGTCCGTCTGTGTATTGTCAAAAGAAGAGGATATGATCATGCCAGTGCGGTGTTGCCCGCATGGCCACACAGAAAGGTACAGTGTTTGTGCTCTGATAAGTAGCAAATATACTGTCAGGATTTCGGGCCGAATCATTTTCCGGAAACTGAAGCGCAGTGTGCAGATATCGAAAACGAAAACAACATGAAACAGGCATTCGTACTTCTTGCCGTGGCCATTGGTTTATTTTTGGTCAGCAAGATCGGCTTTTCACAAAAAGGGACGAGTTCAAAAACGACAAAACAACGTACTATGGATAATTCACACAACAAAGATCAGGTTATTTATTTTGCCGGAGGTTGCTTCTGGGGCACTGAGCACTTTTTTAAACAAGTCAGAGGTGTTACCGCCACCGAGGTGGGTTATGCCAACGGCAATCTGCAAGATCCTACCTACCAGCAGGTCTCAACAGGTAAAACTGGATTTGCTGAAACTGTCAAAGTGAGCTACGATCCAACAGTCATCGATTTGAAACTATTGGTGGATCTCTTTCTAAAGACCATCGACCCGACTTCCTTAAACAAGCAAGGTAATGATATCGGCACGCAGTACCGCACGGGCATTTTTTACACTAATGCGGATGATGTGCCTATAATAAAAGAGCGTTTAGCGGCATTAGCCAATCAGTATAGTGCCAAAATTGTGGTTGAAGTGGAGCCTTTGCAAAACTATTACGACGCCGAAGCCTATCACCAAAAATATCTGGATAAAAACCCTGGAGGCTATTGCCATATTGGGCCAGACCTGTTCGAATTAGCCCGCAAGGCCAATCCCGCACCCACCACCGAATATAAAAAAGCAGATCAGGAAACATTAAAAAAGAAGCTTACCCCGCTTCAATATAATGTCACTCAAAATAATGCGACTGAACGGGCTTTTGACAATGAATACAACGATGAGTTTAGGGACGGTATTTACGTAGACATTACGACTGGAGAGCCCCTGTTTGTATCTACCGATAAATTCGAATCCGGCTGTGGATGGCCCAGTTTTTCGAAGCCCATTAGTGATAGCCTAATCCAGGAACTTTCGGATAATTCCTATGGAATGCGCCGTACGGAGGTACGCAGCAAGACGGGTGATGCCCATCTCGGTCACGTCTTCAATGACGGTCCGGCAGATAAAGGGGGCCTACGCTACTGTATAAACAGTGCATCGCTCCGCTTTATTCCTAAAGAAAAAATGAAAGAAGAGGGATATGAAAAATATTTGTCGCTATTAGCTAAAAAGTAGGAAGATAGTTGCACAGCTGTTTATCTTCACGATTTAAAAGGCGGGAGAGTACCTCTCCCGCCTTTAATATTGAGTGCATACATCAATGTAGCGCTTGTCGTTCTATAAAAACTCCCATGCAACGCAGCCCATTGCACACGAGCATATGGCGTCTAACTGATTTTCATTCCGCCGTCCAGAACAAAATCACTCCCGGTGATAAAAGTGGCCGACTCCGAAGCCAGATACACCACCATCGCAGCAACATCTTCCGGTTTACCGATCTTTTTAAGTGGCACCGTCCCCGCAAGGCTTTCCCATATGCCATCCACCAGGGCAGGGTCATAGCTTTTGTTCAATACTTGTGTCCGGGTCGGCCCGGGGCTGACGGTGTTTACCCTGATCTTCCGTTCGGCCAACTCGAGGGCCGCTGTCTTAGCTATCGTATTCAACGCAGCTTTACTCGCTTGATAAATAGAACTTTGCGGCATATTCATTGAAGCCACATTGGAAGAAAGGAAGATCACCGACGCACCATCCTGAAGCAGTGGAATAAATCTGCTTAATGTAAAATATGCACCTTTCAAATTAATATCCATTACACTGTCGAAAGTTTCTTCCCTGGCATCAGCGATCATTGCAGCCTCACCGGTAATACCAGCATTGATAAACAGGATATCCAGTTTTCCATAACGTTCTTTTACTTCTGCCGCCAGCCTGTCGATATCGGACAATAATGACTGATCCGCAACCAGTGGAATAGCGCCAATGGTATCGGCAGCCTCAATGATAGCCTCTTTCCGTCGTCCGGTTATGATCGTCGTGGCACCCTGCGTTACAAATGCTTTCGCTGTTTCAAATCCGATCCCGCTATTACCCCCGGTAATCAGCGCAATTTTATTTTTTAAATTTTTCATACTTTTTCTTGCAAATATATGCTGGGTATGGTATATATTTGTTACCAGTATCACAGAGTATACCAAAAGCAATAGCATGAAAAGAGATCAGGCAGAAGAATTACGCGCACTTCAGGATACCCTATATTTTATCGGTGGAAAATGGCGCATTCCCGTCATCAACTCATTATGCAATGGCAGTAGAAGATTCCGCGAAATTGAACGAAGTATTCCGGGCATTACAACACGAATGCTATCCAAGGAACTCAAAGACATGGAACTCAACAAGCTACTCGTTAGAAAGGTGTACCCTGATATTCCAGTACTTATCGAATACGAGCCAACCGAATACTGCAGGACATTTGGTAAGATAATACAAGAAATGATCAACTGGGGTCGAGAGCACAGGAAAAAAGTGATCGAGGATCAATAACAGTAGGCTCCCCTAACAACGGATTTATATCGTTTCTTCTCTTCTTCAATCGTTTTTTTTCGATGCTGCCTCTTCTTGAAACGGGCAGTTTCAGGGCCAGTTTGTTTTGCACAAACATATCAGTATACATAATCTCCCCATGGTACTTTAGCTCAGCCTAAAAATAAATAGCTCGTCAGCACAGGCAAAGAATACCTCTACTGTCTGGTCCAACCATTAATAATGAGCTTTTTCCGGATCGTTCCAAGGATACCGATCTGGTTAAAAAAAAAACATTTTTCCAATCCAAATACTCCGCATTATCGTAAATGCTGTTAAATACAGAAATTATAAACTCAAAACACTGTTGTTATGGAAAAAATACCCCCCAGTCACGAACCACCGTAAAGCGCTTCCGAGTAATTATCGTAAAGATAACTAAAAGCCTGTTGGTTCTTTTTTTCAACAAAAGAATCAGAGTTTCTTCAGAAAGATTGTGTAATGGACTCAAAATTTACGCTTATAATGTCCTAAAGATGATTATTAAATACAATACGCCTTTTTTCCTTAACAAACTGATAAATGGATCCCACAATGAAAAGGACGAAAAAGATTAGCAACGTGTGTGCGATGAGTGGGTCTTTTGTATCCTTTGCAAGCGGATGTCCCAAGGGGATACGTGTCAATGTTTCATTGACGGTAGGTACCAGTGATAGAAAAAAGCTAAATGATAACAGGAAATTTTCCAGATAACGCCCACGGTTAACCTTATGACGTGTAAAAAGAACGTAGGCTACCACGAGCAGCACAAGAATGAAGAGTGAAAACACATGCCCAGCGTTGAAACCGCCCTGTTTTGAAATACCCAAGGCGGACAACGAAGTCACGATACTGGCGTAAAAATAAACCTTTCCAGACCTCTTGTCCAGATTGATCTTGCCATACTTAAAAAAACCGGCTACCGCTCCCGCAATAGCCAAAACACCAATAATGGTGTGAAGAATACCTAAAGTTGATAAGCCCATATGCTATTAATTTAATCGTATACAAATTTGCGGGAGAAATCGATAAACGGTTTTAGGATATGGTCCAATAATTTGTGTATTTAGTTCACAGAGTGTCCACTACAGTTCCCTGCCCTGCTATTGCTGACAGCACAGCACATCTTGCTGTGAGAAGCACACCGAGTATTAGCCGCAATTAGCGCTTCGCCTGCCGGTATCCTGTTGGATGAATATGGTAAGCGTCGGTGAAATTCTTGGTAAAAGTAGCCAGGTCATTAAAACCGCATTCAAACGCGATGTCCGTAATGCGCTTTTCCGAAAAAACGAGCAGGTCGGCCGCCTTCTGCAACTTTTTGTGTTTAATATAGTTGGCTGGCGTGTCTTGATATAACCTCGCAAATTCCCGTTTGAATGAAGATATACTTAGATTGCAATGCGCAGCCAGTTGTTCAATCGTAAGCTGCGCAAAAAGGTTTGCTTCAATAATCTGTTTGAAGGAATAAGTATCGGGTGAAAACAGCTGGGACAGGATCAACTGAACGGTTGCCGCATCGCCGGATTGTGCGAGCAACAAAAGGATTTCCTTGAGTTTGAGGATCAGGATATCATCATTTACCAACAAGGGATTTTCAAAATAAAAAAGCAGTCCCTCCACATATTTCTTTATCAGAATATCGTTGTTGAGCATTTCAGCAGATTTATTGGAAATGACATCCCGGGGTTTCCGCAGTAAATACGGCAATTCCCGATCGTAGACCTTTTTTAAAATGTCAGGGTAGAATGTAACGATCAGGATCTGGCACTCATCATCCGTCTTGCAGTGCTGGATCTGTTGACCTGATTGTATACAGTTAAGAAGTAAAGCATAATCTTTTGCAAGGCTCATACGGTTGTCATCCCGCTGATATTCAAATACGCCTTTCAGCACATAGAGAAAGCAAGCCTGCTCCGCTATCGGAAAATCATAATGAAAGGGCGCCTTAAGATCAATTTTCTGCAGAAGCGTGCGGCCAAATAAATCGTATTTTTTATAGTCATTGAGCATGAGAATACTTTTGCATAAATATACGAACTCTTGTCGCCATTTAAAGCAGCAAGAAATCCAGCGACTATCACTGTGAACTTTCCGAAAACTTCAGGATATTGCATTGATCGCATCAGCTTACAACTGCGTGCCATTCCTCGCTTAGCCGGGTAAGCTGGGGCTACATGCTCCCTAGACGAGATTCTGCTCCGACCTTGGACATGATCAGAGCAGAGTAATCGAACGAAATAACGATTATATCATTAAATATAGTTGTTACCTAGGACTTGGATACTATAGCGCGATACAGCTGACTACCTTCATGGCTGATCACCTGACATACAATTTGGGATGCATTGATTGAAAAGTAGAAAAAGCCGTATTGATCACGTGCAAAGCGGCTATAGGGCAGGTCAGATTTGACCGCCGTGACCTCCGAACCTGCGCCTGATATAAACTGGTGAAACTTTCTACCGGCAACTTTTAGGTGTTGCAGTGAATGCTCGTGCCCCGATAGATACATATCCACCCCTCTTTCCTCGAAGATACTTTCCAATGCCTTTCGCACCGCAAGAGTATCGTAGTTTGTCGTTCGCGGTCCTGCGGTATACAGCGGATGATGGCCGACCACGATCTTCCAGTGGGCATCCGAATCACGCAGCAGTTGATCGAGCCAGGCTAGCTGTCTTTCGGGCTGCTGGCCTGCTACATGCGGACCGTATTCACTGTTGGTATAGAATTCAGGGATCAGGGGATTGGTATCGATAAAGGCCATGAGTACCTTCCTGCCATCCCTAAGCGGAAATACTTTGCTGTAATAGCGCGATGGCATCTTCCATCGTCTACTGATATTGCTATAACGTACCTGAGCATCCGGGTCAGACTTGTAGTCATGATTGCCTAAGATCGGATACCAGTCCCATTGCAGCGAAAAGGCGGTGTAAATATTTTCAAAAGAATAATGCCATAATGGATCATGTTCACTGACTACACCTGAGGGGTAAAAGTTGTCGCCCGTGGAGATGATAAAATCGTTGGCATGCTGTTCGGCCCAGTGTCCCATTTGCTGGGCGACAGCGACCTGATGATCCGCACCATTGCGGCCCCAGTCCCCGACGGCCATAAAGTGCATGTCGTACTCATCTTTTGGCTTATACATCTGCTGTATGTCTTCGCTTTCCAGACGAGTAGGCGACGTTAGCGCCAGGCTGTTGAGCGAAATGCCCCCAAGGCCGGCGGTGATCACCGTGCCCAGGGAATTTTTCATAAAAGTTCTACGTTTCATAAAGGATAACTAATAACCGGGATTCTGTTTCCAATGGGTATTGACATTCAGTACCGTTGTCGGTACCGGAAAGATACGGCGAAACTTTTCACTCATCCCCGCCGGATATAGCGAACGGAATCCCCAGTTATCTTCAAATTTACCGTAGCGGATCAAATCATTGCGCCGCCAGGATTCATCGGCAAACTCACGCGCACGCTCGTCCAGTATGTCCTGAAGATCTGGCGCTTTTGTAAGGGCCGGGGCGTTGACATAGGCCCTGATCTGATTGACCAAAGATTGTGGTGTCTCGCCGCGTGTTGGTGCTGCACCCCGTAGTATGGCCTCCGCTTTCATCAATAAGATATCCGCGTAGCGCAATATGGGCACATCGTTACTTTGGTTCCGTTGGTTAGCTGCTGTAACCGCTACGTCCATATAGAATTTGATGGAACGATATCCCATTGACCGGCCTTTCTGGTCATTGCCTGCATTCAGCGTGGCAGCCCCATCCGGACGCAAGACGATATCCCGCGTGGTCTCCATCTGCCAGTCGAACTGCACATCCGCGTCGTCGCCCTTATAATCCTGATCTATTCCCCGTTTCGAGGTCCTGATCAAAAATGGCCGTTTTTTATCTTCGGTGTAATTAGACCAATAGTATTGTTTGCCACCAATATAAGATGCGTTGCGTTCGTCGCCTTCCAAATTAAATTTGTCCAAATAGCTGGGCAAAACGCGAAATGTCCCCCCAACACTTTGAGGCAACGCTGCAAACTGATTCTGTGCACTGCGGTGAATCCAAAAACGAGCGTAGGTCATACCCTGTTGTTTTTCGCGGTCGTATGGCATGGCAAAGATAAAATCCTTTACCTGAAAGCCGTTATCCGGCCGGAATTTGGCCAAAAACCTGTGGCTTGTCAAATTAAACTGGCTAGAAGCAATTATTGAATCACACATGGCGACCACCGCATTTATTTTTTCGTTCGGCGCTGATGGTGTGTAGTTAGCGACATCAGCCGCCATATATACATTCCAGTTGAGATACAGTTTGGCCAAAAGTGCCTCCGCCGTATATTTTGTTGCTTTCCCGTAAGTGGCTACCGAGACTGTTGCTGGCAGCAAATCCTTTACAGCCAATAACTCAGACTCGATAAAACGGCAGATATCGGCGCGGCTTGTACGTGCAGGTACAGCATCGATCGGGCCGGTAATCAACGGCGCAGCGCCAAAGTTGTCCATCAAGATAAAATAGTAGTAAGCACGGATGGCACGCGCGGCTGCCGTAAACTGTTCCTTATCGGCACCAAATAGCGTGATGGCGTTATTGGCCAATGTAATCCCCGTGGAAGCGGCATTCCAGATGCTCGGGAGCATTCCATTGTCTGCGGTCCAGTTGTGGATATGGAATTCACGGTAGCGTCCGCCGTCATAGTAGTCAGTACCGATAGCTACGCTGACCGCCTCATCTGCCGACAAGGTCTGTATCATCCAGTGATCACGGCCCAGAGCACCGCGATAGGCCGCGTAGACATCCGCCAATATGGCTTCTGCAGCACGTTCAGTATTTGGGAACTCCGTATGTTGTGATTTTATATCAACGTCTAGGTCAGTACAGGAAGCCTGTGTAAAGGCCAGGGCCGACAGCGCAAATAACTGGATAATAAGTTTTGATTTCATATGTAAATAATATCTCATTTGTAGTTGTCTCTTTGGATTCATACCTACTTTCTCATGGTTTCACGAGCTTCTATTCTGCATCTAGGATAGCTAGCCCGTCCGATTGGATCTGCCTATTTTCGACAGCGGGTTCATCCGATGCATAGCTGCTCTTATAAATTAAAGTTTAGTCCGAACATAAACGTGCGTGTACGGGGATAGGTCTGCCGATTGTCGATACCGGGTTTTAGTCCGCCGAGTCCCACTTCTGGGTCGATACCTTTATATTTCGTTAGGACAAACACATTGTTCATCGTCGCATACACCCGTAAATTTTTTACAGGAACATTTTTGACTGGAATATGGTAGGCTAATGTCACATAGGCTAAGCGTAAAAAGCTTCCATTCTCCAAGTACCTATCGGATAGATAATGGGCGTTAATGTCCGTCATGCGTTCGGTTTCCAGCACGCTGGCCAGCAGATTTTTCTGTCCCGCATTGCCGACCACATTCGAGTGCCGTGCCCGCGTAGCGTTCAGGATTTTTTGACCAAAGCTACCCTGAAACATTCCAGTCAGCGCAAAGCCCTTGTAAGACAAGTTGTTGCTCCAACCGAGTGTCAGCTTAGGTTGGGGGCTACCTGTGACGGTCTGATCCTTCCGTTGTGGGGTTATTGTGGTTTCACCGGTTCGTTCACCTGTTTTTTCGTCATGGGAGTAGAATACCGAGCCCCCCTGGTCATTGTACCCGGCCCATTCCCAAGTATAGAACTGTCCTATTGGTGCCCCGGGTGTCAAGCGTTGTTGAAAAAAATTACTTTGGCCTGCCCCTCCCAGATCCGAAAGTTCAATATAATCCTGGGTGAACTGCTCATTGGCGATACTGACCACCTTGTTGGAATTGTGTGACAGCACAATTCCTGTATTCCACTTAAAATACTGTTTATCCACGGCTTTCGCATTCAGCGTCAGCTCTATTCCTCGGTTTTCAATCTCCCCGACATTCGCAGTCAAGATCGGATAGATATATTTAGACTGACTCACCTGATAGTCATAAATCAGGTCGCTTGTTTTCTTTTTATAAAGCTCCAACGATCCACTCAGGCGACTGTTCAGGATACCGAAATCCAATCCGAGGTTAATCATACTGGTCGTTTCCCATTTGAGATCCGGATTGCTGTTGCGCAATACCTGTAGTGTACGTAGCGGGCTGATCAGTCCATCTGCGCTCACGTAATCGAAAAATTTGGAAGAGGTACCTTGCACGCTCTGCGCCGTAAAGGCGTCGAAGCCCAACGAGTTGCCACTGACACCATATCCCGCCCGCAGCTTGAGATCATCAAAAACACCGGCTTCGCGCATAAAAGGTTCCTCGGACAAGCGCCAGGCTGCCGACACTGAAGGAAAGGTTGCCCAGCGGTTGTTGATGCCAAAGGCCGATGAACCATCACGTCTTACCGTGGCCTGCAACAAATACCTGCTATCATAGGCATAGTTGATCCGACC
Source organism: Sphingobacterium thalpophilum (assembly GCF_901482695.1). Classification (NCBI taxonomy): domain Bacteria; kingdom Pseudomonadati; phylum Bacteroidota; class Sphingobacteriia; order Sphingobacteriales; family Sphingobacteriaceae; genus Sphingobacterium; species Sphingobacterium thalpophilum. The sequence continues at coordinate 4,544,439 of NZ_LR590484.1, read as the reverse complement.
ATAGACCGATATCATACGTAGCGTAGACAGATAATAATTGCCGAAGCCCAGCAAATCAACCACATTCGCCATTCCGGGATTATAGTAGCTGAGATCGTCGTTATAATAATCCGAGGTGGTCAGCTGGAAGCCATCGTTGTTGTTGTTTTCCTCCCAGGAGTAACCGGCCAGTGCAGCAACCTTATGTTTTTGTGCAAATGTCTTCTCATAACTCAGGTTCATTTCCATTACCCTGCGCTCGTCTTCCACTGCAGCACGGATCGACTTTCCGTTTTGGTTTCGGGCCGCCATCGACAGGCTCGAATAATATTGCGCATTGTTGAACTGCCTGTTTTGTAAAGAGAGATCAATGTTATAGCTCAGGCCCGGCAAGATTTCATAGCCTAGTTTGGCATGGGCCTGAATGACTTTAGTCTTGGAGAAATTTGTATTCTCCTCAATCAGCGACACCGGATTGGCATACTGGGACCGGTCCGACTTCTCAAACCAGGATCCGTCGGTGTTTTTTATTGGTGATACCGGCAGATAATAATACATGGCGTCATACACACTAAGACCCTGGTCCAGCGCAAGCACGTCGTTCTGTTTGGTGATGCTGGCGTTGATATTGAACGAGGCGGTCAGCCGGTCGTTGAGTGCCTTGGTCTGCACAAAAGCACGGGCAATCTGCCGGCCCATATCTGTGCCTTTGATGACACCATTATTTTTGATGGTATTGAGACTGATACTGTATTGCGTCTTGTCCGCACCTCCGAGGACGGCGATATTGTGATTGTTGGATATCCCGGTTCGCTCCACTGCGCGTTCCCAGTCGGTATTGGCTCCCAGGTCGTCGGTGGGTTCCATCGAGAAGCCATTGTCATTGACGTAAGAGCGATATTGTGCAGCGTTCATCATCTTGTAATGTTTCGCCACCCTGTCAATAGCCAGGTAACCGTTGTAGCTAATGCTGGTCTGGCCTGCTTTTCCCCGCTTGGTGGTCACAATGATGACACCGTTGGCGGCTTTGGAACCATAGATCGCCGTTGCCGATGCATCACGGAGCACATCTATGGACGCTATATCATCGGGAGCAACTAAGGTAAGCGATGCTCCCGGCACACCGTCGATGACATAATAGGGCTCCATGGCTTCCCCACTTCGTAAAGTCGATGCACCCCGGAGGCTGATCGATGGCGTTGCGTTGGGATTGCTATTATTTGTCGATATGGTTAATCCCGCTACCTTTCCCTGCAACATCTGCGCAGGCGATGTAAACACCCCCACGTTGGCCTCATCCCCACGTATTGTACTGATAGAGCTTGTTACATCTTTTCGGGATACACGGCCGTAGCCGATCACAACCTCATCCAGCTTGACAGAGCCTTGCTGTAGCCTGACACTGAGCGACAATGGTTTTCTGGCCTCGATCACATAGCCAGACAAGGTGTCGGGCTGAAAGCCGACAGCCGAAAACACAAATTGATATCCGGTCAGTTCTATCAGATTCTGAAAACGAAATAACCCCCTACTGTCCGTGCTGGTCGTTATACTTTTACCGCCATTCACCGGTATTGCCTTGACACTGACACCGGCAATGAATTGTCCCTTTTCGTCCTGTACCGCTCCTTTCACTTGATCTTGCTGGGCGTGTACATGGGTGAACCCAGCCGAAAGCAGTGCAAAAAGAAACAGGTTCTTTTTTTGTGGATTTGTCTTTCTGAGCATATCTGTTAGTTGTTTAGATGTTCGTTGGTTTTACTATCTTGTTTATAAAGGGTGTAACTTCCGTCGGCATTTGATACATAGCGCAATTCGTTGATCAGACAGATTGTCGTTAGGATGTCTTTAACCTGATCTTTATGCACATCGATCTGGCCTGTATAATGGATGTCTGCGATATCCCGGTCACCAATATGAAGCTTAAGCTTAAAAGTTCTTTCCAATGCTTGCAGCACGAGCGGCATAGGTGTATTTTTTAGATCCAGCAGGTCAACAGGTGAATCAGCGTGCAGCTCTTTTTGTTCGATGCGTTTTTTTACCGGTATATGTTCCCTGGTAAGCCCAAAGTTGTCAACGGACAGCCGTTGGCCGGGGCTCTTCAGAAAGACCGCTTTAAACTTATGATCCACCGAGGCAACAAGCACCTTGCCGGTATGAAGCGCTACCGTTACAGCCCTTTTTTTCCTGCCAGTCTGGATCGTAAAGGAGGTGCCGAGTGCCGTCGTTTTGGTTCCACCGGCATATACCGAAAATGGGCGTTCGGCGTCGGAAGCGACATCAAAATAGGCCTTCCCGATCAGCTCGATGTCGCGTGCTTGAGGCGTGAAAACCTTACGGTAGCGAATACAACTCTTTGCAAACAGCTTAACATGGGATCCATCCGCCAACTTGATCCGTATGGGCGCGGATGCTCGATTTTCGATAAAGGTCCAGCTCGTATCACTCATCACTGCCTGAGACAATGCAACTGCCCTGTCCTTAGTTGCGTGTTCTTCATCTTTGATCCACCAGGTGATAAAATGGAAAGAAAAGAAGACAAGTATGGCCGCTGCGGCACTATAGCGTAATAGACGCATGAGCCTATATTTACGGACAGCCTTTTTTTCCAGCCGTTGTTCCGCCGCCTGTATTGCGGTCTGGATCCGCTTTTTCATTTCCCCGGTGGGTACCTTGTGCTGTGCCGTTGTGCCATCAAATAGGCTCCAGTCATCGTCCTTGAAAAGTTCGTCGACCAGAAAGGGCATTTTCCAGATCTTTTTGCGTATCTGCTGCTGTTTATCCTGCTTCATACTCCTATTACGCAGGCCGGCGGCTTACCCCTTATTACTTAACAATTATTTAATAGAGAAGCTATATCCTTAACATTAAGGTCTTATAACATAATCGAATAAAGGTGCTGTTTGAGCTGCAACAGAGCTTTCGTGATATGCTGTTCCACCGTTTTGGTGGAGATGGAAAACAGGGCTGCGATCTCTTTATGCGAGAGCTCGTCTTTGCGGCTTAGTTCAAAGACCTTGCGTCGCATGCGTGGCATATTCTGGATATCTCTTTCCATCATTTGCAACAGGTCTTTGCTTTCTATGGATCGGATCAGGCTATCGGTAAAAGGTGTTGCCGCGGTCTGGCCTTCATGTTTAAACCGGATGGCCTCCTTGCGCAGCAGATCAATCATCACCTGTCGGGCCATGCCGAAGAGCTGAATCAGAATGCTGAGCTCCTCGTTCAATTTCTCGCGTTGGTTCCACAGTTTGATGAAAGTCAGCTGGGTGACTTCCTGGGCAATATAGTCCGACTGCGTCCGCTTTAGGACAAAACCATAAATCTGCCCGTGATACATTTCGTATACACTATTGAAGCTTTTCTGATCAGAAGATTTGATAGGCCGAATGTGTTCCATTGCGGTGCCAAATGTAACAGTACAAAGTTTCTTTAGTATTAACTTACCATCAATATTCGATAAACAATTGGACTGAAGAGATCCGATGTACGATGCCCCACCATATCGCATTTTAACAGGGAGCAGCACGCGAACTATCGCTGGTATCTTTGCGTTATCGTTGCTATGGAATATGCATGATCTGGCAAACTTTCAAGAGCATATTTCCGATCACAGTGGAGAGGATACCAGAACATATCTGCAGAAAGATACACATCATTTGCTTGTCACTATTTTGTACATACTGCCCTACATTCTCCCGGTCAGCCATTGATCTTCTTTTGTAACATCAATAGAAAAAACGATCTGTAACCAATAAGTTGCAAATGATGATATGAGTCAAAAATATGAGTTATAGGGATCGATTTGCACATGAGCTGACCAGTATTTCTCGATTCTTTTGTATAGCGGCAATCCCACCTTTTTAATATTTCGTATATTCAGACAACGACCACAAATACTAACTATCGATGGAAGCTAAAACTATACTGATCTTTGATGACGACATCAATATTTTGGAGATCTGTTCGCTTATACTTGAGCACGACGGCTATCAGGTTGCTGTTTCCCAAACCTCACACGATGTTATCGAACGGGTCAGTATGGTCCAGCCGAATCTGATCCTCATGGACAACTGGATACCCAGCATTGGTGGCGTAGAGGCGATACGGTTGCTCAAGGCTCATCCCTTACACCGGTATATCCCTGTTATCCTTCTTTCAGCCAACTATAATATAGAGAAGCTAGCTGCGGATGCCGGCGCTGATATTTTTCTTGAAAAGCCTTTTAGCCTAGATGATCTGGAAAAGGTCGTGAAGAGCATGTTAGGCGGATAATGTTTTCCTACCTCTGCTTCACGGATTTTTCGAGCTCATTAACAAAATCCCGCCCCCAGAAATGGATATCATAGTGCTCGATATGCTCATATAACCGCCTTGCCCTTAGTTGCGCTTCGCCGGGCTCCATCACCAACGCTTTGAGCAGCGATTCTTTCATACTTTTTCGGTCGTAGGGATTAGTCAATATCGCATATGGCAGTTCGACCGAAGCTCCTGCAAATTCAGACAAGACAAGTATCCCCGATGTATCCAACAGCCCATGCGTGGCGATATACTCTTTGGCCACCAAATTTAAGCCGTCCCGCAGTGGGGTAATCCATGCGATGTCACTTAGCGCGTATTGCTTGACGACTTCCTCAAAGGGCAGAGCACGGTAAAAATATTGGATGGGATTCCAGTTCATGGTCGCAAATTTACCATTGATCTCCCCCACGGCCTGATTGACCTGATCCCGGATCTCATCATAGATCGTCATTCCTTGGGAGGGAGGCGTGCAGACATTGACAAGCTCTATTTTCCCCCTAAATTCGGGGTATTCTTCCAGAAATTCACCAAAGGCCTGTATTTTTTCCAATGGTCCTTTGACATAATCCAAGCGTTCGACCGATATGATCCGTGTTATGCCTGACTCCACCTTCATCGCTTTCAGCTGTTCGATATCGTCCCTGATACCGCCATCATTAAGGATGTGCTGGATATGATCCCGGTTGACGCCTACCGGCTGCGCCCCAAGCCTGATCTGCCTCCCATCCACCTCAATGACCTTGGTCATCTGATCCACGCCAAGCGCACAGCTATAGGTAAGAAACTGGTTGGCCACACCGACTTTCTTGACAACCTTAAAAGGCGTGTGACTACGGATCACATCCACAAAATTCTCCACATACCTCGGGATATGGAAACTGATAAAGTCACAGAGCAGCAGGCTGCCGATGATCTCTTTCCGCCAGGGAATGATATTAAAAATATCTGCTGCCGGAAATGCCGTATGGTGAAAGAATCCAATCTTCAGATCAGGACGCATGGTTTTGAGGAAAGATGGCACCATCCAAAGGTTATACTCATGTATCCAGACGAGAGCTCCCTCATCCGCTTCCCGGGCGACACGATCCGCAAAGAGTCTGTTGATGTGAAGATAATGATCCCAGTCTTCGTGGTTAAACTTGGCTTTGTCCACAAATGAAAAGATGGTGGGCCAGAAAGCCTCCTTTGAAAACACACGATAAAACTGATCAATATCTTCCTTCGACAACGATATTGTCGAAGCGACCAGATTGGGATATCTCGTTTCATCCACCAGCTGATTGGGCACCGCATTTCCATCTTCCTGCAGTGCCTCCTCTCCGATCCAGAGACCAGACCGTCCCTTTTCAAACAAACCCAGCAAGGAAGGAATAATACCGTTGGGACTTTTTGGGGCCACACGTACCGTTTTTCCATTTATTGATTCCTTTTCAAAGGGTAGCCTATGGTATACCATCACGAGCTGTCCCGACTTTTTAGGCTTGCCTTTTGGGGATGTTTTCCGTTCACTACGGATCAACTGTTGAAACGGGCTATGTGTAGCCATATATTCCAGAATACCTCCAGCGCCGGCTGCTTCTGCCCGATAGGCCGTATCCAGCTCGTTGATGGCATCCAGCAGACTGCTTTCCGATTTGCCGACAGCAACGCCATTAAAACCAATCTGAAACAGGGCGAGGTCATTCAGCGTATCTCCTGCCACCATGACCTGATCGGCAGGAATATTCAAAAACTCGATCAGGGTCCTGAGTGTTGTTCCTTTATTTACGCCTTTGGGCAGCAGGTCCAGATACCGGTCCGCCGAGGTGATGATATCACAGTCGTATTTATCGGCAACCTGCTGCACCCGCTCACGGTCTACATCAGACTCATAATAAAAGGAGCTCCGGCGCTGCTGGGGCACATGCTGATAACTGAGCTGTGGTATTTCTTCCAGTTCCGATCGGATAGCGTAAGTCTTGGGCCATTTTTCCTCAATTTCACTTTGTAGCGGTTCGATGGCTTCCAGGGTATGTCCGTTGACCACAGTGGCCCCCACGTCGGCGATAATAAAATCTGGCACTGGGATCAACGGGTCGCTCAGCAGTGGTAGGACCGATTCCAGTCCCCGACCGGTGACAAATACGAGCTGAATATCCCGGTTTGCTTTTATCAATCTATATAATCTGAGGCGGTCTTCCATTTTTCCGCCCAAAAAAGTTCCATCTAAATCTGTTGCTAATAACATATTATCGTATATTCCTTTCTAAAAGTTTAAATTCATCAATGACGGGCATTCGTTTGTACATGACGCGGTAGGCGGTGTTGAGCAGCGGCAAGTTTAATCCAAGACCTGCAGTTGTGTTTATCAGTCCGAGGGTAGCAAAGTATCCCTCGGCCACCATGCCCAGCATCTGCCGAGCTTCAAATACCGAATGTCCGCGTCCAAGGTACTCACCAAAGGTCCGGTTGCGGCTGTGTGCAGAGTATCCGGTGACCAGCAGGTCCCCCAGGTAGGTGGAGCTGGCCAGCCTGGACTGTCCGCCGCCGAGGGCAGCTAGTAGCTGCTCCAGTTCATAGATGGCATTAGAGACCAGTACGGCCATAAAATTGTCGCCATAATGCAGTCCTTGCGCCATTCCACAGACGATACCGACCACATTCTTATAAATCGCAGCATATTCCACGCCACTCATATCCGGACAATAATGGACCTGGATATAAGGCGAGGCAAACCAAGCCTCGATCTTCCTGATAAATCCCTCATTTGGACCGCAAAGCGTCATGTAGGTTTTCTTGTTGCGTGCGATTTCCTCGGCGTGGCAGGGTCCGGCAATCATGCCTTGCTGAAAGTCTTTCAAATCAAAGCAGCTGGCCAGATAAGCACTGGGCAGCAGATTGTCTGGCCCGACTGTTCCTTTGATCGAAGTAATGATAAATTTCCCGGAAAGCTTATTTTCATTTATCTGGGCACATACGCCGGGCAGATGTGCGCTAGGTACAACAAACAATACCACATTGGACCGGTCTATGATATCATCCAGATCATCCGAAGCATAAATTTTTGTATTGTCCAGTTTTAAAAAAGATAGGTAGTCAGGGTTTACAGCTTCTTTGGTAATCGAGCGCACCTGCTCGCTGCGCCTCAGGTACCAGTTTACGTGAACACTGTTTTCCGTCAATATTTTTACCAGGGCCGTGGCCCAACTCCCACCACCTATCACACTAATCTCATTCAAATCGTTGGGGTTTTAAACAGCAAAAAGCAGTTGCTTTTGCAATTTGGTTATCTATTACTTCACAAAGATAGTTAAAAATTAATCAATAAGCAAATAAAACAACAAAAAAGTGCAGATTGGCCCCAGAAGGGCTACAAAAACCGCCGTTCTTGGAATGAGCTGTTGCTTATCCAAAAACGGTCGGTCGCTATCGGACCTACGCATGCAGGCCGGGCACTCGTGCCGGTTCTCAGCGCATATTTTTATTGGCATTACTGCTGATAAACATTTCATTTTTCTCTTCGGAGATGATCTCCAGAAAGCGTTCGTAATGCTTGAGCACATCGCTGATCAGTTCATTTTTAGTAAAGTACTGTACATCATAGCCTTCCCTGGCATCGCCAAAATACGATTTTGGAAAATAAGTTTTCTTATCGTCCAAATCGGGGAGATTCTCTTCCTCCATTACATAGTCGGATACCACTTTGAGCTGATTTTTGACGCCATAAATAAAGTTGTTGACAACATCGTGGCGGATTTCGATCTGCATTCTCCTTGGACTATCAAGGAGCTGCACTTTGGCCTCGATGCCATTTTGTCCAAACTCGGCCTTCAATTCCTCGAAAGCCTGCTTGACCGTTGTGTCGATAAACTGATCGACCGATCCACGGCTTTTAAACGACACGATCTGTTTGAGACGGTCTTTCCAGAATTCGCCCGACCAGGGCACTGTGCTCACCGAAAAGTCGCGCTCATAGTAGCTTCGGTCTATCGTCAGCGCCTTGACCAGACTGATGCAGAATAGCAGCATGATGATAGAAAATGGCAGTGCGGTAATGAGCGTCATGGTCTGTAATGCCTGCAGTCCGCCGGTGTTGAGCAGCATCAGGGCGAGTATCGCCAGCAATGCACCCCAAAAGACCATTTGCCATTTCGGTGATTTGACAGCGTTCTTGGTTGCTATGCTGTTCATCACGAATATTCCCGAATCTGCCGAAGTCACAAAAAATATCACAATGATCAGGATCACCAGATAACTGACCAGCTCCGACAGCGGCAGATAATCCAGAAACTTGAACATCAGAGCATCCGGATTATCGGCCAGGATGCTCAGCGCACCCTTGGCGATATTGATATCAAACCAGATAGCACTATTGCCAAATACCGACATCCAGATAAAATTAAAGAGGGTCGGAATAATGAGCACCGCTGCGACAAATTCTCGAATGGTGCGCCCCCTGGAAATTTTCGCAATAAAAAGCCCCACATAAGGCGACCAGGATATCCACCAGGCCCAATAGAGGATGGTCCAGTTGTAAAACCATGGTAAGGTCGCTTCGTCGTACACATGCGTGTCAAAGGTCAGGCTAAAAAAATTGTTTACATAATTACCGATACCTTCGGTAAAACTACCGATGAGGTATACCGTCGGTCCGAGAAAGAGCACAAACAGCAACAGTATCACCACCGAAATGATGTTAATATTACTTAGTAGCTTTACCCCTTTGTCCACGCCTGAGGTCGCCGAAAGTATGGCAAGCAGTGTTAATATCCCGACAATGATGATCTGATAAGTAAAACTGCTTTCCGACACAATTCCTAGCGTCTGCAGTCCCGCATTGACCTGTACCACACCAAATCCGAGGGTTGTAGTAATTCCGAAGAAGGTGCTGCATAGCGCAAACACATCAATGGCATTCCCCCATTTGCCATTGATCTTATTTTTTAGCAGTGGATAAAAGCAGCTGCGCAGGGAGAGCGGTAGCCGATAGCGGTACGCAAAATAAGACAGAGCGAGTCCCACCACGCCATAAATAGCCCAGGCATGAATGCCCCAATGAAAAAAAGTATAGAGCTGCGCATTTTTTACGCGGTTGATGTAGTGATTGCTGGCAAACACCTCTGTCGAATAGTGCTGCATAGGCTCGGCGACACTAAAATACATCAGGCCTATACCCATGCCTGCAGCAAAAAGCATCGAAATCCAGGAAAAGAATGAATATTCTGGTTTGCTATCGTTACTACCGAGTTTGATGTTACCAAATTTGCTGAACATCAGGTATACTAAAAAAATAACAAACAAGGTCACCCCCCAGACATACACCCAATTGAGGTTAACAAATATAAAGCCTTTGACCGCATCCAGGATACGTACGGTCAATGTTGGCAGGAAGACGGACAACAGGCATACACCGATGATAAAAATAAGACTGGGAACAACTATCCCTTTGTTAAAAGTCGATTTTGACAAGATAATACAATTTTAATTTACAAATAAAGTAGCTAAGGTCATTGTTTGACCTTAGCTACTCCTTTTATTATTAAGCGTTACTTCGGATATGAATATCGCGTTGCGGAAACGGAATTTCAATACCCGCTCCGTCTAGGGCTTCTTTACAATCAATGATCAATTGTTCCTGCATTGTCCAGAAATTTTCGTTGGAAGCAGTCACGCGGATGGACAGGTTGATTGCACTATCACCCAGCTCGGTGACTACAACCTGTGGAGCAGGATCCTTAAACGCGAACTCATTATTTTGAATCACGCGCATCAATACTTCTTTAGCTTGCTTTAGATCGGCATTGTACGCCACGCCAATGTCAAACCAGGTACGTCTGGTACCAAGTTTGGTATAATTGGTGATGCTACTGTTGGATAAGACGCCGTTAGGTACCACGACTTCCTGGTTCTGAGGAGTAGTCAATTTGGTGTTAAAGATATCGATCTCATTGACCGTTCCCGATACGTCTGCACTCGACGTAATATAATCGCCCACCCGAAAAGGTTTGAGCAGTAAAATCAATATCCCACCCGCAAAATTCGATAGCGATCCCTGGAGCGCCAATCCGATGGCCAAACCTGCCGCGCCAATAATTGCGACAAATGCCGAGGTCTGAACGCCCAATTGCGTGACCACAACAATAAACAGTAAAATATTTAAAATCCAGCTGATCAGGTTACTTAAAAACCGTTGTAGCGACACATCCATTTGGCGTCGTTCAAAGGCCTTGTCTATCATCCGCTTGACCAGCCGGATGATCCACGAACCTATCAGATAAATCAGTAAAGCAGAGATTACGGCTGTAATAATACGTGGAGCCCAGGCGATGGCAGAGGAGACAAATTTGTCCCAATGCTGCTGGACTTCATTCAGTTCTAAATTGTTCATAATACTGTTTTTTTTAATAAAAATGTAAGGTAAGGGACATAATATATTAAAATGTTGACGTTATTTCAAACTTTTGGGCCAATATTTACATTTTCAACAATCGAGTTTGGAAATTGTTCGGAAAAAAGCGAATTTAATCCTCCGTCATACATGGCGATTCATTACTGTAGTTTTCAGGCTACATGGTATACTGAATCTTTAATTTTCGTCCCAGAAAATAAATTTTGTTGATTATATTCGCTTAAGCAAAGAAAAGTATATGAATAAACTACTCCGATTTTTTAATTTACATGAGGGCGAAGACAAAAAGGAAACGGTATTGGAAAATGTCGTGAGCAACATTTCCTTTCGCGGTGCCAATGCGTGGATTCTGGCCTGTGCCATTGTAGTTGCTTCCGTGGGTCTGAATGTCAATTCTACCGCTGTCATTATCGGAGCCATGCTGATATCCCCCTTGATGGGACCAATTGTCGGCGCCGGATTTGCGCTAGGTACCTTCGATTTCCCCCTATTGAAAAAGTCCATTAAAAATCTGCTGATCGCCACCCTGATCAGCCTGGTGGTATCATTTATTTACTTTTTGTTAAGCCCCTTCAAGGAAGCCCAGTCTGAACTGCTAGCCCGTACCTCACCCAACATCTATGACGTCATGATCGCACTTTTTGGTGGTCTTGTGGGTGTGATTGCGATCACGCGGGTCGACAAGGGCAACCCAATTCCGGGCGTGGCGATTGCGACAGCCTTGATGCCGCCATTGTGTACAGCAGGCTACGGACTGGCCATCGGCAAATTCAGTTATTTTGCTGGTGCGTTATTCCTATACATCATCAACTGTGTATTTATTTGTATCGCCACTTTTATCATCGTCAAGTATCTGCGCTACCCCAAGAAGCACTATGTGGATCAACAGCGTGAGAAGCGAATTACACAAAGTATTACCATCATTACCCTCGCTCTGGTAATCCCCAGTATCTATTTTGCCTACAATCTACTGCAAGAAAAGAAATACAGCAACAAGGTGAAGCAGTTTGTGCAACAGGAACTGAGCAATAAAGGGTATACCGTTATTTACGAAAAGCTTCAGCAAAACAGCAAACCAAAAAAACTCGAACTGGCCTTTCTGTCCAAAAAATTCAGCCAGCAGGAGATCAAATCGTTGGAGCAGGCCATGAAATCATTTGGCATTGACAACACGGCCTTGGTCATTCACCAGGATAGCCTTGACCTCAAATCCAGCATTCTGAGTGAGATTGATAAGCGGAATGCGGCAGTCAGTGAAAAAGACCTGACCATTCGCGCGCTCAACAATGAACTTGCCCGTTACCAGATCGCCAACCCCGAACTTGACCGGGACATCGCCGTGCTTTTTCCCGAATTAAATTCCTACAGTATCGGCATGCAGCAGCACTATGCCAAGAAAGACAGTCTGGCGAATCGGGTTGCATTCATATATTCTGCTGCTACACCACTTGTACAAGCTCAGCAGGAAAAACTACAAAAATGGCTAACAAATCATTTTCCGAAAGACAGTGTAGAGATCATAAGAAGATAACAGCTTGTGTACAGTCCTATTTCTATTTACAGGAACGACTTAATATGGTCATTGTAGCCATAGATTACTAAGATATCCTCCGACTCCAACCGGGTGTCCGGCCTCGGTATTCCGTGCAGGACAGTCGTCACTACGCTTTTTCCGAAGGTGGTTTGTTTTTCCGTATTTTTTAATATGGTAAGGACCAATAATTCATATTTTTCACGAAAGCCAATCTCCTGTATGGTCTTGCCAACATACTTCGATGGTACCACAGCTTCGACGATTGAATAGTTACTATTGAGCTCAAATGAGTCGACAAAACCGGTCATACATAAGCGCTTGGACCATCGTTCAGCTGATTCTTCTTCCGGATGTGCGATCTCCGATACCCCCAGAGCTCCCAGTACTTTTTCGTGGAGCCGATTGACCGCCCTGCTTATCAGACGTTTTACGTTTGCTTCCTTACAAAGTGCGCTGACCATAATATTTGCGCCTTCATCCTCGCCAATTGCGACGACAAATACATCTGTATTCTTTAATGGCAGCGTATGGAAAGCTGCCTCATCAGTGGCATCCAAACATATGGTATGCGTTATCTTTTCTTTGAGCGCCGTGACTTTTTCCAATCGTCTGTCCACTCCAATGACTTCATTCCCCTGTGTGGAAAGTTTTTCGGCCAACGAAGCACCAAAATTTCCAAGTCCAATTACAATAAATTTCATCTTTTCAATTTATTTATCCATTATATACCACCATAAAAACACTTAAATATCAACTGTTTACATCCAATCAAACAAATACTTTCATCTTCCAGTTGGTGCTTTTCAACGCTCAATAGATAGTTAATTCCTCTTCTGCATATCGGTAATGTGTATAACGTACCTTTTTGATAAATGCAATCAATACAGATAACATCGTCACCCTCCCAACAAACATTAAAAGTATTAAAATTATTTTACTGCCCTGGGTAAGATCACCCGTGACTCCCAGGGAAAGGCCGACGGTGCTATAAGCAGAAAAACATTCGAACGCGATTTCCAATAGTGGCCTATTACGTTCAAAGAATGAGATGGCAAATACGGCCATACCAATAGCCAGCAACGACAGGAACATAGTTGCAAACGCGCGCTGGATCGAAATCGTCGCTATCTCACGACGAAAAATTTCAGTCCTATCCTTCCCTTTGGCCAAGCTGAGTACATTTAGAATAGCTAGTGCAAAAGTGCTTGTTTTGATTCCTCCGCCTGTCGAATTTGGCGAAGCACCGATCCACATCAACAGCATAACAAAGAGGATACTTGAAAAGTGCAACTGTGCAAAATCGATACTATTGAATCCTGCCGTTCGAGGAGTCGTCGCGGTGGCAAATGCGATCACCCATTTACCCACACCTTGATGATCTGCGAAGACGTGGTCAAACTCATTAACCAATAACAATAATGTCGCAAAGCCGGTGATACAAGATGTGGTGATCAGATTGATCTTACTATTGATGGTCATCACCCAAGGCCGATAATAATTCTCCTTGGTCGTCCATTTGTGAAATAAGCGGTTCAACAAATGTTTGATGTATTTGAGCACATTAATAACAATTGGAAAACCCAATCCGCCGAAGATATAGATGCAGGCAACTGCCAGCTGAAAACCATAATTATAATATACTTGTGCATCCATTAATCCCTGCGGTAGAGTTGAGAACCCTGCATTGCAAAATGAAGATACAGCATGGAACATGGCGATAAACACGCGGTCAGCTACTGTAGTGCCTGCAAGATCAGTGATACTCCAATATATGGCCAATGCGCCTACAAGTTCAACGCCGAAGGTAATTGCTACAGTACGTTTCAATAACACAAATACCTCACCTAACCGTTCCGTATTTGAAAAATCCCGGATTACGAGCTGATTTTCATAACTACTGCCTCCTTTTAAAAAATATGCAAAAAGGCCTGCGAAAGAAAGTATACCTATGCCCCCAGCCTGTATCAGCAACATAATAAACACCTGTCCCCATAGGGTAAAATGGGTGGCTGTGTCAACCACCACGAGTCCTGTCACACAAACAGCACTCGTTGCTGTAAATAAGGAGTCTGTCCAAGAGATAGGTTGATTTAGTGCAATTGGAAGCTTCAATAAACAAGTTCCCAAGACAATCAACAGCAAAAAGCTGGATATAAAAAGTTGAGCTGGATTATAAAACCGTTTTCTGATCACGCGTTAAAAATATGCTTTAAAAATAGAAAAATAAATTAATTCAACCAGCAGTGTGGATAGCACGGTCAATCGTCGGGCACTAAAGATGACCGCAACAGCACTTGAACGCATATTATAGAAAAAATATATGACAACAGTCGATACAATCAATAGATTCTATACAATAATTCAAGAAGCGTTGCACGGATTTCCCTACTTTTAAACCAACCTATCGGTTCAATTATAACTTATGGATAATTTAATAGACAAAATTTATAATATTATTTGGAGTGATGCCCTGGTGTATCTTTGCCTACTAACAGGCATCTACTTCACGATTCGTTTCCGCCTTCCGCAACTGTTGCAGATCAGGGAAATGATTCGTCTCCTGTTCAACAGCAATAGTTCGGACAAAGGCATCTCTTCTTTTCAGGCTTTTTCCCTGGCGATTTCTGGCCGCGTGGGTACTGGCAATATCGCGGGCGTAGCCACTGCAATAGCGATGGGTGGGCCGGGAGCCGTGTTCTGGATGTGGATTATTGCATTCTTGGGCAGTGCCTCGGCCATTGTCGAGGCCACGTTGGGACAAATGTATAAAGAAGTAAATGACGGCGAGTATCGCGGTGGCCCCGCCTTTTATATTCTTAAAGGACTTCGATCCAAAGCCTTTGCCTGGACGTTTGCAGTTGTCACCATTATCAGTACCGGATTTTTGCTGCCCGGAGTGCAAAGTAATAGCATCAGCACCGCTGTTGAGTCCGCCTTTCATGTATCGCCAAGTATCACCGGTGTTGCCATTGCGGGGCTCCTGGCCATTATCATCATCGGCGGCGTAAAGCGAATCAGTACAGTAGCCGAGTATGTGGTACCCTTTATGGCGGGGGCATATATCCTGATGGCTTTGGTAATTATAGGACTCAACTTTGGACAGATTCCAGCAGTCCTCAGCCTAATTATCAAAGCGGCCTTCAACATGGAGGCCACCTTCGGGGCTGTCGCCGGTATGGCGATCTCCTGGGGCGTCAAGCGAGGTATCTACAGCAACGAGGCCGGACAGGGCACAGCACCACATGCGGCAGCAGCGGCAGAAGTCAGCCATCCCATCAAGCAGGGCTTAGTACAAGGCTTTTCCGTTTACGTGGACACCCTTTTTGTCTGTACGGCGACGGCACTGATGATCCTCTTTACGGGTCAGTATAATGTGGAGAATCCTGAAGGGGGCTTTATCGTTCAGCATCTACCTGCAACCGAAATGGGCCCTGGTTTTACACAGCAGGCGGTCTCGCACCATTTCCCGTCGATCGGCGATGCCTTTGTCGCCATTGCGCTGGCCTTTTTCGCATTCACCACCATCATGGCTTATTACTATATCGCCGAAACCAATATTAGTTTTGTAGCCCGAAAAATGCAGAAGGTTCGGTTGGTATGGGTATTGCGTATTCTCATTTTAGGTTCGGTATATCTGGGTTGCGTCAGTACGGCCAAGTCCGCCTGGACACTGGGAGACATTGGTGTAGGCTTGATGGCCTGGCTCAATCTGATTGCCATATTGCTCTTACACAAAAAAGTACTTGCGCTTTATGACGATTACCGGCAACAGCAGAAAGCCAAACAAGACCCGGTGTTTGATAATAGTAAATATAGATTCCCTAACATGGATCTTTGGTCTAAAAAATAGCATCACACATTATGAGCCAATTCGTTAATCTCACTGTATTTAAGAATTTTTTCAAATCAAGCAATGCTGGCGGCCTGTTGTTGTTTCTATGTGTCGTCCTGTCCCTTGTGGTCGCAAACACCTCTGCCGGCGCAAGTTTACAATCCTTACTGGACACGAAAATAGGATACGAATCGGATCATGTCCATTTAAGCTATACTATCCTACTATGGATCAACGACGGATTGATGGCGATATTCTTTTTGCTGGTCGGCCTCGAAATCAAGCGGGAAATTGTCGAGGGGGAGCTCTCTTCACCCAAGAAGGCCTCGTTACCCATCCTCTGTGCTATTGGTGGTGCTATTGTACCAGCCTTAATCTACCTGGCTTTTAATTCGGGTAAGGAAACTGTGGATGGGTGGGGTATTCCGATGGCAACAGATATCGCATTCGCACTAGCCGTGATAGGGATGTTGGGCGACCGTATTCCCGCAAGTCTGAAAGTATTTCTGGCAGCCTTAGCCATTGTCGATGATTTAATTGCCATTTTGGTAATCGCATTCTTCTATTCTTCAGGTATTGAGGCTAGCTACTTACTCTACGCCGCCATTGGCATGGTCGTATTGATTGTCATGAACCGTATGAACATTCAAAACCCCTATCTTTATCTCATACCGGGCATATTTATTTGGTACTTTGTACACCATTCAGGTATTCACGCGACCATCGCCGGGGTCCTCATTGCCATGACCATTCCTACCAACGATACAGCTGCCGAGTCACCTTTGGAACGGCTCGAGCACGCCTTGGTAAAACCAGTCAATTTTTTTATCATCCCTCTATTCGCGTTTGCTAACACCAATATTGCTTTAGAAAGCGAAATGCTGAATGGTCTTGTAGCTCCCCTAGGTCTGGGCATTAGCCTTGGCTTACTTATCGGCAAACCTTTAGGAATTTTTGTCATGACCTTGATCTGTTCCAAATTAGGCATAAGCAGTTTACCCGAAGGGAGTTCATACAAACATATAATTGGCGTTGGGTTATTGGCAGGAATCGGTTTTACCATGTCCATTTTCATCTCAATTTTGTCTTTTAACGATGCCCTGCATATCAATGAAGCCAAGCTTTCCATTCTGTTGACTTCTTTAATGGCTGGCCTACTAGGTTATATTATATTACTTGCTTTCGGCAAGAAGGTGGATGTGACCTAGCACCTCATATTCTGTTGCTGTTGTATACATTTGAGCATCATTCCGGTGGTAATGCTGCCGGCACTGGCACCGGAACAATATGTGCCTGCAAAATCATTACAACAGGTACATGCAATCGTAAGTTATCGCCCCGTGATCACTTTACGGTGCTCCCTGCCCCACTCTGCGAGATTATCGATAATCGTTCGCAAGGTCTTGCCATACTCGGTCAACTGGTATACGACCGTGACGGGATGCGTGTCCAAAACGGTACGCGTCACCAGCTGGTTCATTTCCAGCTCTTTCAGTTCCTTGCTTAGCATTCGGTTGGATATACCATTGACATCATTCAGAATGTCCGAAAAACGTCGTTTATTGTAATAGCAGACCGCCGAGAGAATTGAGATTTTCCATTTTCCGTTTAAAACGTCCATCGCATCATGTACCGCCATGACCTGTTTCTTGCTGATCTCTTCATTGCATTTTATCTCTTCCATATGTTACCTGGTTACTCCAATGTTACTGTTACTTTTCGATACAAAGTTACTAAAATAAATAAATACAAACTACATTTGCTCCAGTAAATCAAAAACAATAAAAAAATGGATTACAGCGAAAAAAATGTCATTATTACCGGTGGCACCACTGGTATCGGGCTTGCCACCGCAGCCGCTTTTATTGATGCCGGCGCCGATGTCTGGATCACCGGAAGAAGCGAAGACAATTTGAAGAAGGCGGCCCAGAGCATCAATCATGACCGATTGCATACGGTCTTGTCCGATACGTCCAATCTCGCAGGAATCGATGCCCTGACAAATCACCTTGCGCAACAGGATATCAAAATTGATGTGCTTTTTCTCAATGCCGGCATCGCCACGTTCGCACCGATAGAACAGGCGACAGAAGCAGACTTTGATGCACAGTTTAACACCAACGTCAAGGGGCACTTTTTCACCTTACAGAAATTGATCCCACGGCTCCATAACGGTGCATCGGTCATCTTCACCTCATCGACGGTAGCCACAGCCTCCAATATCGGCACATCGGTATACTCGGCGACCAAAGGGGCCCTAAATAAAATCGCCCAGATAGCTGCCAATGAACTGGCGGACAGAAGAATCCGTGTGAACATCATCAGTCCGGGGCCGGTAGAAACACCTGGACTGGAAAATGCGGTACCGCAAGAAGCAATCGCCCATCTCGCTGCTGCGACCTCACTTCAACGTCTCGGAAAGCCTGAGGAAATAGCGAATACCGTACTATTTCTGGCCTCAGAAAAAGCGAGCTTTATCAATGGGGCTGAACTTCTGGCTGACGGCGGGTACATCACCTATGCGATGAAATAGTGTTATTGTAATACCTGTGGTAGTGCCAGCATTCCGCCACGTGATGGGGGATTGCTGGCATCACCCTTCTGCCCAGCCCCGGTTTACCACTCGATTTTATAACGAAAAAGCCAATCGTTGCCATTTGAGCCAAATAGGTTGACGAAGATCCGGATCATCCATTCCCTGAATAGCTGCATGGCCGGACCGACCACCAGTTTATCTTCGCCCCGTCGGCGCCCCTCCCTGACGATTCGCTCGACCCTGGGCCGCCGGCCATCCTCAAACTTCCGGAAGGCCAAGGCCAGCGACTTCTCGTCGCGCAGTAGTTTGGCCAGCAACATCGCATCCTCGAGCGCCAGCGAAGCCCCCTGTCCTGAATTCGGACTCACCGCATGGGCGGCATCGCCGATCAGCAGCAAACGATCCCTGTACCAGTTCGGAAGAAAGGGTACATCAAATACATTGATCCGCAGATAACTGTCAGCCTCCCGGATGATCTGGGGCACCGGACTGGCATAATTTCCGAAGGAATCGAGCAACAACCGCCGTTCGGCATTGCGGTCAAAATCATGCAGCTCTTCTCTGCTCCAGGGATGGTCGGCGGGAATATTCGTCCACCACATGATTTCCTGTTCATTGGCCCCTCCATAGCCAAAAAAACCGTCCTTTCCGAATACAAAATTCAGGTTATTGCTCTCTTGCGGTGCAATATAGGACAATTTGTTCCTGGCGATGAAGCCTCCCCGCGCAATGATTCCGGTAAACTGGGGCAATAGCGAGGGACATACCATACGTCGCACCTGGCTATGGACACCGTCTGCCCCCACCAAAAACAGGCCGGACACCTCAGTGCCGTCTTCAAAGCAGGCCCGCACCCCATGGGCCGGCTGATCGACCGAAAGCAGCTTTTTGTTGTAATGAACCTCTATGCCCTGCTCAAGCGCAGCAGCTTTCAAGCTATCCAGCAGGGCCTGCCGCCGGATATTGACTGCCGGATAAGCATATTTGCTGCTGTCTGAATATTTCATCCGTGCCAACGCAGATCCCTTCGCATTTTTAAACACACCGAAGCTTACTGGACAGCCCTTCTCCATGACCTCTCCCGCCAGGCCCAGCGCCGCCAGCACATACATTCCATTAGGAGCAATGTTCAGTCCGCCACCCATACTTTCCTGAGGCCCACGAAACTCAAATAATGCCGCTTTCAAACCGATTTTTTTGAGAAATAAGGCAAGGCCAATTCCGGCTATACCCGCACCGATGATGATCACTTTTCTGTTATTTTCCATGATGTAAAGAAAAATTAAGTTAATTTGCACTAAATAGTTTCATTTACTTTACCAAGTAAACATTTTACAAAGTAAAGCAAATTATGCTAATTTACCATACATGGCAACAGAAAAAATTCAACAGATAGGGGCTTTATTACGCGAAGTCAGTACGCAGGCCATCAAACGGAGCAATTTGGTTTCTGCCATTCTTGGCATCAATTCCACGGACCTTGAAGCGCTGGAAGTACTTATGCGTCTAGGGAAAGCGACCGCAGGCGTTCTGGCGGCGGAAACTGGCATTACGGGTGGCGCTGTCACCAAAATGGTGGACCGGCTCGAGAAAGCCGGCTTCATCCTCCGGGAGACTGATCCAAACGATCGCAGAAAGGTTTATATCACGCTTCATGTCAACAATCTGGAATCGAAGGTATTGCCCTTGTACCAGTCGTTGGTGGGGGCCGTCAACGCACTGCTGGATGAGTATAGCCCACAGGAACAACAGCTGATCATCAGTTTTCTGAGCAGATCGATACAGATCAACCGGGAGGATATGGAAAAACTGGCTGCAGAGCACTGAAAATTTACCGGCAGCTCCATTGGGCTGGCATGCCCCTAGCAGCAGCCCTACTGCACCGGATAATTTTCAAGCACATGGCCCAGCGCTTCGACTAGAAAATCGATAGCCGCCAGATCCATCGATGAAAATCCCAGCCGCAGGTGATTCAGTTGCGCAGCGTCGGCAAACACCATGCGCTCGTCAAAGGCCAATCCCTGTTTCCTGAGCTGGGCGGCCACCCGGCGTACGTCATAGTTATCCCCGAACCTGATCCAAATGGCCATTCCGCCTGCAGGCACATCAAAAAACAGGTAACGGCCTCGGTATACCTCCAATTTAGCGCAGAGATAATCCCGTCGCTCCTTATACAGCTTGACAGACCGCCGCAGATGCCGTTCCATAATTCCGCTCTCAAATAGTGTGCCCACGGCCTGCTCCTGCAGCACATCGCCCCGTATGTCCATATGTTTTCGGATATACGCCAGGGACAAAATCAGATCTTCGGTACCGATCACATATCCTAGCCGTAAAGAGGGCGAAAAATTTTTGGAGATACTTCCCACATAGATCACCTGTCCCTGATGATTATAACTTGCCATGGGCAAATGCGGAGCCGAAGAATAATGAAAGTCATAGTCGTAATCGTCTTCGATAATGACAAAATTGTACTGATGAGCCAAAGACAATAGTCGCAGGCGTCGTTGCGGGCTCAAGGCGACCGTCGTGGGATAATGGTGGTGGGGAATCACGTACACAGCTTTAACCCTTGTCGTGCGGCATACTTCCGCTATCTCGTCTACGTCGATACCGTTTTCGTCCACAGGGACATCGATCACCGTCGCTCCGTTCAGTACGAAGGCCGACCGGGCAAGCTCGTAGCCCGGCGAGCCGACAATAAACGTGTCTCCGGTATGGATCAGTGCCCGCGACGTCAGATACAGGCCCATTTGAGCACCATTGGTGATCAGGATATTGTCTTCGGACAGATGGAGGCCGCGGGAGTGAGCAAGGTGGGCCAGCAAGGCCTTCTTGAGAACCGAGCTCGCCAAGGCGGTTCCATAATTTGCTTTCCGTAAGTTATATTGGCGCCCGGTAACTGATCCCAGCTCCAGCAGCAGCCCCTTATAGGGAGCGATCCTCGGATCGGGCAATCCATCATCCAAAAATAACTGGCCCTCCTGCTGTACCTTCCTGACCTTGTTTTTATCGGCAGTCTTCAATGTCAGCGGAAAGCGACCAGCGAAGGCTGTATCCGCCCCTGCTTGCCCTGTAACGGCCGCCACCTGTATATCCGGGCTGATAAAGTAACCGCTTTTATACTTCGTACTTACCCAGCCCTGTAGCGTGAGTATTTCATAGGCGGCCACGATGGTCTTCCGATGGACGGCCAACGTGGCTGCCAGGGTACGTGTGCTCGGCAGCCGCATACCCGACTGTAGCTTTCCCGATTTCACCAGCTGAATAAGTGCTAGAGCAATCTGCTCATACACAGCTGGCTTACTATTGCGGTCGATCGGTATCAGTGTTTTAAACGGGAGCATCTGGACTACTATCTTTTTTCAATCTGTCCCCTAAAGATAGTCCAAAACCAGCTTATATTTGAAAATATATTTGAAAAAAATACCATGAAAAAGCGAGAATTTTTAAAAGACGTCGACACCAAGGCCTTTAAGGTCATGCTTGGATTTGAGCAGTATCTGTCCGAAAGCTCATTAAACAGGATTCACGCCGAGCTGATCAAGATCCGGGTCTCCCAGATAAATGGCTGCACCTATTGCATGGACAAACATATCCGGGATGCCCTGGCATATGGCGAAGATCCGCGGCGGATATTTGTACTGTCCCACTGGCGGGACACACCTTTCTTTTCGGAAGAAGAACAGGCTATCCTGGCTTTGACAGAACAGATCACACGCATTTCGGTTCACGGAGTGACTGATGAAGTGTACAACAGGGCACTGCTGCTTCTGGGCCAGCAGTATCTTACTGAAGTCATCATGGGCGTCATCGCAATGAATGCCTGGAACCGTATTGGAATCACCACAGGCCGCGAGCCGCAATGATCTTTTGACAGCACTACAATGAATACAGAAATAAACTATCAAGTAGGTTTTATACCTGCTTTGGAGCATATCACCGCCCTCTATGCCGCAGCCGGCTTAAAACGGCCCATCGACGATAAACAGCGAATGATGAAAATGTTTGCCAATTCCAATCTTTTGATCACCGCCTGGCAGGGAGAGCATCTGATCGGCATTGCGCGCTCCATGAATGACGGAGGCTTCTGCTGCTACCTGGCAGACCTGGCCGTACATCCCAGCTACCAGAAACGAGGCATCGGCAGACAGCTCATCCATTTGACCAAAGCTACGGCAGGCGATGACTGTTCACTCATCTGGTTGTCTGCTCCGGGTGCAATTTCCTATTATCATAAGATCGGGATTCAACAGCTTAAAAACGCTTTCGGGATCGACAGGCTCCATCCGATTTAAATGTGTCAGGCCAGCCACTAAACGCTGTTAAAATGTTCGCTTTCGTACAAAAAACGTTCGGGATCGAACATTTTCGCAGCGCACAAAATACATAAACAACACAATATCAATAAATTAAATTATTGGCAAACGAATTGGTTGGATTTCATAAATCCGACTACCATGCTTAAAAACTATATTAAAATTGCATTCCGGAACTTAAAGAACAACAAAGGCTTTACCGCCATCAATATTGTCGGGCTGGCCATTGGGATGGCGGCTTCGATAATGATTATGCTATGGGTGAAGAGCGAATTTGCCTTTGACCGCTTTTATACAAAGGCCGGACAGATTTATGCCGTTGGGCTAAAAGATGTTTGGGGCAGCGAAACGGTGCAGCATTTTTATACCCCCAAGCCCATGGCGGCAGCGTTAAAAACTGACTTTTCCGAAATCAGAAATATCAGCAGGGTCAACTCTGGCACTGGTTTTCTGCTGACCAAAGGTGAGATCAAGCTCGCAAGGGAACAGGGCGCATTTGTGGACAGTAGCTTTCTCAAGATGTTTGATTACAAGGTGCTCGCTGGAAATGCCACCGAAGCACTGAAAAGCCCCAATCAAATTGTGCTCACCAGAACTCTTGCCAAGCGCCTATTTGGAGCAGGTGAAGCCATCCATCAAACGGTTAAACTGGATAGCACTGCAATCGCAACGGTGGCCGCAATCATAGAAGATATCCCGGACAATTCCTTTATGAAAGGCATAAGTTATCTGGTTCCCTGGACGCTTATGGAGCAAATCGGCTATTCGGACAACTATTGGGGCAACAATTCCGTCCAGACCTATATCGAACTGGATAAAAACACCAATATCAGCCAGTTTGAAAAGCAGATTAAAGGCTTCCTTCAGAAACATACGGAAACCAAAGCCGAGAATTTTATTCAGCCTGTGGGCAATAAGTGGCTATACAGCAAGTTTACCAATATGGGAAAACCTACCACACCGCGGATCGGAATGGTACGTACCTTTATCGCCATCGCCTGTTTCATATTGATCATCGCCTGCATCAATTTCATGAACCTGAGTACCGCCCAGAGTGAAAGACGTGCCAAAGAGGTAGGTGTACGCAAAGTAATCGGAGCCAGTAAGCAATTATTGATCGGACAATTCTTAACCGAATCTATCTTAATTGCAGCGATTTCAGGCCTTTTGGCCATCCTGATCGTCCTGCTTGCCCTGCCGCACTACAGCAACCTGGTATCCAGGCAACTGCAGATCCCTTTCAGTGATATGACCTTCTGGTGCGCATTTATCGGATTTATCCTATTGACCGGAATACTATCCGGCAGTTATCCAGCCTTTTATTTGTCTTCATTCAGACCGGTAAAAGTGCTAAAGGGAAAACTGCTGCACATGCAGAGCAAGTTGAGCGCCAGAAAAATGCTGGTCATCTCCCAGTTCTGCATCGCCATCATCCTGATCATTACGACCATATCCATTCAGAAACAGATAAAATACGCACAGGATAGAGAAGTGGGGTACAACAAGGACCGACTGATCAACGTCATGGACCAGGGAAATATCCGTAAAAACAGCAGGCTGATAAAAAATGCGCTACTGTCCTCCGGCGTGGCGTCTCATGTCTCGAGAACCTCCTCTCCACTGACCGAAAACTGGAGCAACAACCCGATGCAATGGGCCGGCAAACCCGAATATGACAATACCATGTTTGCCCGGATCGGGGTCGATGACAACTTGGTCGGCACTGCTGGACTGCAGCTGATCGCCGGCCGCGATTTCGATCTCAGCAAATTCCCGACAGACTCTAGCGCCATGATCATCAACGAATCCGCAGCCAAGGTTTTCCATTTTGACAATCCGATCGGCAAGACCATTGTCGATGGCATCTCCTGGCATATCATCGGTGTCATCAAAGACTTTGTGCAGGAATCCCCATTTAATCCGGTCACCCCGCTGGTGATCCAGGGTGCCGCTTCAGGCACCAGTGTGACCAACATTCGATTGAACGATCGACTAGAAACACGCGACGCGCTTGCCAGCTTGGAGAAAATTTTTAAAGAATATAATCCCGACTATCCTTTCGAATATGTCTTTGTCGACGCCAAATATGCCGAAAAATTCAAAGATTTTGAACAATTGGGCAAGCTTTCCAGTCTTTTTGCGCTGCTGACGATTTTTATTTCCTGCCTTGGCCTTTATGGCCTGACCGCGTACATGGCTGAAAACAGGACCAAGGAAATTGGCGTGCGCAAAGTCCTGGGAGCTTCGGTCAGTTCGATCACTACGATGCTGTCCAGAGATTTTGTGCTGCTGGTACTGCTATCCTGCCTGATCGCATTTCCGATTGCTTATTATATCGCTGACCAGATGCTAAGCACCTACACGTATCGCATTCGTATCAGCTGGGATATTTTCGTGATTGCCGGGGCAGGTGCTGTTGCCCTGACATTGCTAACTGTCAGCTATCAATCGATCAAAGCTGCCCTGACCAACCCTGTCAAGAGTCTCCGCGACGAATAAAATAAGGGAGGAGCGCTTGACATCCGACTATTTAAACTATCAAGCGCTCCTCCTAAATAATCAACTCAGACAGCCCGCCTTTCTGCCGCAGGCTTAATTGACAAAAGTAACAAATTCAGCGAGATCAAGCCGCACCTTCTTGAGCTGGGCAAAGTGGTCATTCTCGGCATCTCGGTATCCCAAAGCTAATATGACAACCGACCGCAGCCCCTGCTCCCGCAGCTGCAGTAATGCGTCGAATTTCGTTGAATCAAATCCTTCCATCGGAGTGGAGTCTATTTTTAGTTCTGCAGCAGCTACTAAAGCAGTACCTAAAGCGATATACGCCTGTCGGGCGGCCCAGTTAAAGTTATCTTCTTCAGGCCTGGACAATATACCGCCCACTAAGGCAGCCTTGAAGTCGGCCAACGCCTCCTACCGGGACGCCACGTTCACGGGCGATACGTGCCATATAGTCATCGATCTGCTGTTCGGTGACTTTCTCGTAAGCAGCAAAAACCAATAAATGGGAGGACTGCGCTATCTGTACATTGAATGAACCTTCGCCCAGCTGCTCGCGAAGCTGTTCATTCTCCACCACGATGACGCGATACGGCTGTAAACCCGCGGATGAAGCCGAAAGATTGACGGCTTCCAGAATCTTATTTAAGTCTTCGGCAGCAACCTTTTGCTTACCGAATTTTTTTGTGGCATAACGCCATTCAAGATGTTTGATCGTGTTCATAGATAATTTCTTTATGCTGCAAAATTCGCGAATAATTGTTTACTTTTGTCATCAGGTGACAAAAAGTAATAGTGACAACGAGGTAACCATGGAAGAAATCACAACAACAGAAGAAACAAGCTTGAGCGAAGCGGTCACAGCAGTTACGCATGACTGCGCCTTGCCGGCACACGAATGCAAGAAAGCCATTATGGGTGTGCATGATGCGATGTATGTCCTGGGGGGCAAATGGAAAATTTATATTATTGCCGCCCTACTCTTCGGCCCCAAACGTTATTCAGACCTGTTACGTGACATCAACGGCATCTCGGGCAAGGTGCTCAGCCGTGAGCTCAAGGAAATGGAAACCAACCGTCTGCTGACCAGGACCGTGAGCGGTACAGCTCCACTGACAGTGACTTATGCACTTACTCCCTATGGCGAGTCCACCAAAGCGATTATTGGTATACTGGCCGAATGGGGCAAGTCCCACCGCAATTATATCATCAGCGAGCCACAGCGATAGTATTAGGGATTTATTCTACGGGATACACTCTTGATATCGAACTTATGTTTTTCTTTTTGCCGATATTTCCTCCGCTTTTGATAACTTCCCTATTGATCCACCTCACTTTGTCCAGGTCGAGCTTTTCCACCTGCCGGTCGTAGGTGACCAAACCGTTGATCTCATGCTCCACATCTGAAGTCTGGGTATAGATAGCGCTACTTAAGCCTCTGTATATCATCCGCTGTTCGATCTCGTTAAGCAGGTAAATGTATGTATCCGTCAATGTTTCCTTGTTAATCAATATTTCGTAGGCATTATTAGGCACCGGCCACATATGGTTGCGCACAAATAGTCCCTTTCCGCCAAATTCACCCAGGGAAGCTGCCCGCTTCTCGTCGGGGCGCGGAAATGCGTTGTCCTCCATCTTTCCGTAGTGGTGCATATCCACAAAGTCGCCGTTGCCGGGATCACCTTGCGCCGGTCGGTAGCCCGGTGCATAGTTGAACCCTGAATTGCCGTTCACGAGCCGTGTAGGATCATACGCTTTGGTCCAGTTGGTGATATCAGGCACCTCAAAGGCACCCCAATTCTCATTAAAAGGCACCCAGGTGACAATCGAAGGCACACTGATCAGCTGGTCCATCATCTGTTTGAGCTCATTCCTGAACTCCTGGCGCACAGCTACCGAATCGTTATCATCGGGATACCACAAGTTGGGCATATCCTGCCATACCATCATCCCGAGGCGGTCGCAATGATAGTACCAGCGCATCGGTTCGACTTTGATATGCTTGCGGATCACGTTGAAACCTGCCCTTTTGGCCAGCTGAATATCGTACAGCAGCGCCTGCTCCGTCGGCGCTGTAAAGATCCCGTCCGGCCAGTAACCCTGGTCCAGCACGCCGATCTGAAACTGAAACTTGCCATTTAACAGCGTCCTGTTAACACCGTCTACCTTGCCAATGCTGATGGAACGCATAGCGAAGTAAGACTCTATCTGGTCCACGATACGTCCTTGTTTATCTTGCAGTTGTATCTTCAGATCATATAAAAAAGGGTCATCCGGAGTCCACAGATGCGGATTGCGGACAGGTAGAAAAAATGAGGCGTTGTCCACACCTTCTGCCCTGCCGACCTGCGTTATACCATCATGTGCCGTAGCCACCACGTTTAGCCGTTCTCCAGTGGTCAATGCGGTTATCTGCAACCGGCTATTCTTTAGATCAGGAATCAGCTTTAATTGAGTAATATGCTCTTTTCGTACTGGCTCCATCCACACGGTCTGCCATATGCCCGAACTGAAGGTGTAGTCGCCCTTATCACCATTTTTGCCCGAAGGTGTCTTGCCATCGTTAGCATCATAGGCCCCCACCACCAAACTGTTGTCGCCAGGCTTTAGGAAGTCCGAAATGTCCACACTAAAGGCATGATATCCACCCTTATGGTCCCCGGCCTTTTTGCCGTTGACAAAAATAACAGCGTACTGGTCCACAGCACCAAAATGCAATAAGATACGGCTGCCTTTCCATGTCGGCGGAATCACGATATTACGCCTATACCACAGAAACTGCTCGCCGCCGCGGGCTATGCCTGACAGCTCCGCCTCAGGGGCAAAGGGTACCCGTATCTTTTCCGTTCTGGCAGGAAAATCCGGAGCCATGGTGGCTGTCCGCGGATCCTGCTGTAACCTGCCGCCCATATAGTCCCAGAGGCCATTGAGATTTTGCCATTCCCTGCGCTTCATCTGCGGCCGCGGATATTCGGGCAATGGTGTATTTGCCGTCAGCGCCTCCTGTGTCCACGGTGTGGGCAGCGTAAAGTCCGCTAAGGATTGAGTCCGTGCATGCGCTGTCACCAGCAATGCCATTAAGATCGCCCAGAAACGAAAGTTGGTGCTTGTCATCATTCTATCAGGTTTGGTTTGTTTATACGCTTGTTTGTACCGCTCATAAGCGTGCTAAATTGATTTATTAAATTGACCAAAAGTATCTTCTCGTCACTACTTCGCGTCAATCATGCTCATGGTATCGGGTTTACTAGTACAAAGATGTCATTTAAAACTTTTACAGGGCATAAATGAACAATAATATTACAAATTCAGCCGCGATACCCAAACAGGCAGCCTTAGCCACATTAAGCTTATGAAAACTGTATCCCACATGATCTTCCCGTCCTACCGGTAGTGGAATTTTCGTAAAAATTGGACAGTTATTTTACGAAAAAGTTATATTTGTGTGATTAAATGATGAACTTTGGTAAAAAAATGCCTGATTTCACATAGTTCGCCTTTGAAAAACACACCTAAATAAGTATGCAGGACAGCGAATACGCCACACTATCCGACGGGATTCTGGTCGATCTGATTCGCCGGGATGACGAGAGAGCTTTCTCTGTCATTTACAAGCGTTACAGTGTTCCTTTGTACATTCATGCCAATAGATTTATCCGCGACCGTGAGGAAACAAAAGACATCCTGCAAAAAGTCTTCGTTAAAATCTGGGATATCCGCGGCAAGCTGCCAGCGGATATCAAGCTATCTTCCTATCTGTATCAGGTCGTGAAAAATGAATTAATTAATCATATTTCTCATAGCAAAGTAGTGGACAGATACCTGGATAGCATGTCATCCTTCGCCGTCAGCTATGTTTCGGACACAGACCATGCAATCCGCGAAAAACAGCTGCAGGCGATCATTGAAAGAGAAATTGAGAATCTTCCTGAAAAGATGCGTGAAATATTTCAGTTGAGCCGTACCCATTATTTGAGCCACAGGGAGATTGCCGAAAAACTTGGCATCAGTGAAAAAACCGTAAAAAATCAGATTTCAAACGCGCTAAAATTATTGCGCAACAAGCTGCCTCTGCTCTTATTTATTCTTGCATTTTTTCCAGACAGGCCCTAACGGTCAGATTTTTTAAAAAAATTTCACTTTCATCCGGGACCTGCGCCGCACTTAACTGTTATACAGCAAAACAACAACGCAAAAAACGTGAGAGAACCGTTAAACATAGATAACGACCTACTGAAAAGATACACCAAGGGCCAATGTACCGATAGTGAGGCAGCTTTTATCGAAGACTGGTACATCGCTCATGCTGAACAGCTTCCAGACTTCGATCTGAGTACGCCGGAGCTGCAGGCAGATATTGCAGACAGCTGGACCCGCATCCATACTCACATACGTTCTCCGAAACAATCCCATACTGCATGGCGAAAATGGATTGCCGCGGCAGCCTCCATAGCCATTATCGGATTCGCTTCATACTACCTGTCTGTTGAGCAAAAGCCCACATCTAAATATCAGGACAGTTCGATCCAAACCACAGCTGACAAACAATCATCAACCGCCCGCGAGCATACAGCAGCCATACACCCAGCGAGCAGCGGTGCAGTCTTACAGTTGTCAAATGGGGAACAGATTGCACTAAATCGCAGTAATGGGTCTTCCAGTCGCAAGGATCACGATATCCTCATCGACTGGAGTGACACCGACCAGCTCGTTTACCAGACAGACGGGTCAAAGAATGCCTCCCGGGCGATGTTGAGCAACACGCTCATCGTTCCCAAAGGATATACTTACAAGATCGTGCTGGCAGATGGTACACGGGTAACGCTTAATGCAGACAGCAAGCTGATCTTTCCGATACAGTTTACGGGCAGCACACGCGAAGTGACGCTGGAAGGTGAAGGCTATTTCGAGGTCAGCAAGCGTCAGATCAGCTCTGGTGGCCGGATGATCAAACAGGAATTTATCGTCCATGCAGGCCAAAATGCAGTGCAGGTTCTGGGCACCAAATTCAACGTTAAGGCCTATAAGGAAGACAAACAGAATAGCTTTACCCTGGAGGAAGGCTCTATCGCGTTGAACAATCCGGCCAATCCGGCACCGATAATTCTCAAGCCCGGCCAGAAAATTGTACAGACCGGCAAAGAATTCGAACTTCTGGAAGTCGATCTTTCCAAAGATCTCTCCTGGAAAAACGGCGATTTTTACTTTGATTCTGCCTCCGTCCAAGAGATCATGGACCAGATATCCCGTTGGTACAATATTGAAGTAGAATACCTCGGCCCCGTCGGACAGCAGCGTTATATCAGTACCATATCCCGAAAGAAGACTTTACAACAAGTACTGGAAATACTGGAAACCACTACAGGAATCAAATTTGATATCCGCAACAACGAAAAAGAAAGGAGGCTGATGGTCATACCCTAACAAACCAAACACCTGTGGTTTCAAAAAATCTAGAGGCGTTGCACCGCCCCTAGAATTGATTTTTTGAATTCACGCCTAGCATTTATTACGAAAATTATGAACTGCATGACATGTCTCCTTGTCAAGAGGGACATGTATGTCCAAAAATCAACAAACAAATGTATCAATATTTTTTTGCTAACGAAAAGTATAAGGTAAATCAACCGATCCACAGACCGCCTGTCTTTTCCAATTTTATAATCAAATTGCTTATGCGATTTCAATTATTCTGCATTTTGTTTTTGGTTTTGTTTTTACAAACCGCCACAGCCCTGCACGGCCAAAACAAAATTAACCTAAATGTCAAGCGAGCCAGCTTAGAAGAAATTCTTCAACAAGTGCGGTCGCAGACCGGATACGATTACGTGATCCGTCCCGAACACAACAGATCGTTCTCACCTTTAACCATTAGCTTAAACGATCTGGAGCTTTCGGAAGTGCTCGGACTCTGTTTTCAGGGACAGCCGTTAGGCTTTATCGTCCGCAACAACACGATCATCGTGACGGACAGCCAACAACAACGGACAATCAATGGTATCGTGACGGATACGCAACAGAAGCCACTTGCGGGTGCTACTGTCCGTATAAAAGGCACCCATAATCAGACACTGACCAACAGCAAAGGAGTATTCGTCCTGGCCAATGTGCCCAGCAATGCTGTTCTTGAAATCAGCTATCTGGGATACGAACTGCGTCAGATCGACCTCAGCGGCACCGCAGCCAGCAACCTAGGCCCCTTATTTGTCCTCAAACCGCAGATCGCGGCTTTAGATGAGGTATCCGTCATGGCCAACACCGGTTACCAGAAACTTGATCCGGGCAAAACCACAGGCTCGCTTGTGGTCATCGATGAAAAGAAAATTCAGCAAAGTCCCGCGTTGAGCTTAATGGAGCGGCTCGAGGGGCAGATACCGGGCGTTCAGTTTGACACCAAAACCCATAATATCCTGGTGCGTTCACCCAATACGTTTTCAGGTTCGACAAGTACGCCGCTGATTGTCATCGACGGCTTTCCGGCCATGGAACAACAGCTGACTGCCAATCCAACGGGCTCTGGCAATCGCCTTTCGGCCACGGGCAGCAGCGCGGGCATACTCAACAATTTCAATCCCGATGACATCGCCAGCATCACTGTCCTGAAGGATGCAGCAGCGGCTTCGATCTGGGGATCCAGGGCAGCCAATGGGGTTATTGTAATCGAAACGAAAGCTGGTAAAATGGGCAAAAACAGTATCCATTTCTCTTCGATTTTCGGGACCTCCGCCCCGCCCAGCCTGCACGATCTGCGCACTATGAACGCCGCTGAATATATCGATTTCGAAAAAGAAATGTTTGACAACAACTTCTACTACGATCCGACTTCAGGCTGGCGGGCCCCCAACAGATCCGACGCCATCATGACCATGTTCCGTGCCAAACGGGGAGAGATCAGCCTCGCTGAGCAAAACACCATACTCAGCCAGCTGGCACAGACCGACAACCGACAGCAAATCCGAAATGAACTGCTGCAGGCGGCTCAGAATCAACAGTACAACCTGTCTTTTAATGGAGCCGTACAGGGCGCCCGTTATTATGCCTCTGCGGTATATTCTAAAGACAGGCCCATATACCGTGAAAACAATACCAATAATATGTCGTTGACATTCAATGTCGAAAACAGTTATTTTAACCAAAGACTTAAAGTAGCTCTGGGCATCAATCATACCATTCAGAAAAGCAATGTAAACGGTGCTGCGATCCGCGCCATCAGTCCCGGGACTTATGGCCTCACGCCCTACAATCTGCTGCTGGATCAGAATGGGCAGCGCATCAGCCGCTATTATGCTTTCACACCAGCCGTTGCGCAAGAGCGCTTCGAAAGCCAGGGTTATCTGCCCTGGTCATATAATCACATCGACGAACTCACGCAGAGCAATGATCATTACGACAACAACCTGACCCGCTTCACAGGGCAGTTGTCCTATCGTGCCTATAGCTGGCTGAACGCAACATTATCGGGTTCTTATCAGAAAGGGCTACGCAATATGCAGAGCCTGCGCGACAAAAACAGTTATGAGATGCGCGACCTCATCAATACCGGCACCACAATAAATAGCGACGGAAAGCTGATATATGGAGTTCCACTAGGCGGTAAATATGTCACCTCAAACAACAAAATGGACGACTATTCGCTACGTTTTCAGCTCGATGGCTCCAAAACATTCCACGATATTCATCAAGTTGACGTATTTGCCGGTAGTGAAATCCGTCAGAGTCAGGCAATGGGTTATCTGCAGACACGGTATGGATTCGACAAAGATACCTACCAGTCCACGGTTATCAATCCAACAGTTCCCTATAAAGATATATATGGAGGCAGCAAAACGCTGAATATACAAGATGCACCGATCAATATTGACCGCATCCGCTATCTGAGCTATTACGCCAATGCGGGATACACCCTCCTTTCGAAGTACTTTCTAAGCAGCAGCATACGCTTTGACGATGCTACCATCATCGGCGTAGACCGGTCCAAACGTGCAAAGCCTTTCTGGTCTGCGGGGCTACGCTGGGATCTGCACAAAGAGAACTTCATGAAAACCATCCCCTGGATCAATATGCTGAGCTGGCGCGGTAGTATCGGTACCGGCGGCTCAGTCCCAAAAGACGGCACTTCATTCACCCTGTATTCGGCTTCAATAACCGATTTCTTCACCCAGCTTCCCACCGGCTCTATTGTGATTCCGGCCAATCAGATGCTGGGCTGGGAAACCACACGGACATTCAACACAGGGCTTGATCTCACCGCCATAAACAACAGGCTCACCATTAACCTCGATTACTACAGCAAAAGGTCTTACGGAATCGTTGCTTCAGTGCCCTACAACTCTACCTACGGCTGGTCCAGCCTGTCCTTCAACACCTCCAATATGAAAAGCCATGGTATAGATATCAATATCCAGGGGCAGATCGTGCAGAAGGCCGGCTGGCAGTGGAATAGTGCACTTAATCTCTCGTACAGCGACAATAAAGTGACCGACGATCGTTTTCCGAATACACTCAAGACGCCAGAGCAGACATCTACACCGATCGAGGGCTACCCCATTGATCAGCTCTTTGCCTACCGCTGGGCAGGCCTTGATAACAAAGGTAGATCGCAAATCCGCGATGGACAGGGCAATATCCTGGATTCAGAAACGTCCACAGACGATTTTAGCCCTGCGGACCTGCTTTATATGGGCCGCATGAGCGCTCCCTACTTTGGCGGCTGGACCAACACCCTGTCCTACAAAAATTTCACATTTACAGCACGTATGACTATGAAATTTGGACACAAAGTCCGCTGGAGGGAGGTCAACTCCACACAATACCCCAGCAATACAGCAGGCTTTGATGGATATCTGCCCAATAGCAAGGCCTTGGTAGACCGGTGGCGACAGCCCGGAGACGAAGCCCATACCGATATTCCCGGCGTCATCCATACCAATATCAATAGTATACAGCGCTTTGAACTTGCAGATATCAACGTGATTGACGCCAGCCACATCCGCCTGCAGATGCTTTCCTTAAATTATAGCTTTCCGGCCAGTATGCTGGGCAACAACAGGACCATCAAATCGCTGAGTATTGGTGCCACTGCAACCAACCTGGGGCTTTTCTGGAAAAAGACCGGACGCGATGTAGACCCAGAGTATATGTTTGACGGCAGCTACAGCAGCATGCCACCGGTCACAAGTTATGTATTCCGCGTTAATATGGGTTTTTAATTACTATGATGAACATGAAAAAGAGAATTATTGCATTCAGCCTCGCTGCGTTGATGACCACCGGTATGGTATCCTGCCGGAAGTTTGTGGAGATTGACCTTGTGGGTAAGCGCGAGCTAAAATATACACAGGACTACCAGAGTTTGCTCAACAATAGCACATCAGTGGAGAAATCTTACTACTGGCCCGTGCTGGCAAGCGATGACATTTACGGGTCTGACGAAGCCTACCTCAATACCTTATCGTTAACCGATGCCAACGCCTATAGCTGGAAAAGTGATCTGGTAGGTGACAACAACGAAGATGCCGACTGGGCCGATCAGTACAAACAGATCTACCTCTTCAATCAGATCGCCACAGAGATCATGGACAGCCAGGGGGGCAGCGAAGCACAGAAGAAAAATATCCTGGCCCAGGCAAAGGTGCACCGCGCACTCAACTATTTTCACCTGGTCAACACGTATGCTAAGCAGTATCAGGAGACAAGCGCCGCTACAGACCTTGGGGTTCCTTTATTGACAAGCCCCGACCTCTATGCTAAACTGGACCGTAAATCAGTGGAAACAGTTTACAAGCAGATTATTGAAGACCTCAGTTCGGCCATTCCCGATCTTCCTGAACAGCCCAGTTTTAACATATTGGCGTCGCGCCCGGCGGCCGAGGCCATCCTTGCCCGCGTCTATCTGCAGATGCGCAATTACGGCAAAGCACTGCAGTACGCAGAACTGGTACTGGCCAGACCGCAATACAAGCTGATCGATCTCAATCAGTACAAAGCGGCGCCCAACACCTACCCCAATGTACTTGACGATACGGAAGAGATCTTTATCAAAAGTCTGCGCAATACATTTCCCACCCTCTCGCTAAATCCTGCCTTGCTTGCGCTCTTCGAACCGGGCGATCTCCGAAATACATTATTTACGGTAGACGGCAGTGTGTTTACCTGGACACCGTTCCAGGGTAAAGCCTACAACAAACACCGTATTATTTCGGCTAATGCCAAAATTACCAACGGGCCTACCCTTCCGGAGATGATGCTGATTAAAGCGGAAGCTTTAGCGCGCGATGCCGGGCGGTTTGCGGAGGCTCTGGATATACTGAACACCCTGCGCAGCAAGCGGTTTGAACCGGATGCATACCAGCCACTTCAGATCAGTGACCAGCAGTCGGTGCTCAAATGGGTTATCAACGAACGGCGAAAAGAACTGATGGGCAAAGGTCTCCGCTGGTTTGACCAGAAGCGCTTGGCTGCCGAACCCGGCTTTATCAGCACGCAGACCCGCGTATATAAAGGTGAGTCATTCACCTTGGAGCCCAACAGCAACCGCTATGTGTTGCCCATCGCATCCAAGTACATTGTTCTCAATCCCGAAATTATTCAGAATCCGAGGTAACAAAGACATTATACATATCATACCCACTGTCACCGTAAGTATCACGTACTTCGACTGACAGCAGGCAGGGTGTCCGGACAGCAGCGGACACCCTGCCCGGGATCACTCACACCAAATCAAAGATAAAAATGATCACAGCAAGCGAAAGTCCTATTGTTCAGGTGGTAGACCTTTCCCACCGTTACAACGTCCAGTGGGCCATCAGAGACATCAATTTTGAAGTACGCAAAAACGGCATTTATGGTCTTTTGGGCGCCAACGGAGCCGGAAAATCCACCACCATGAATATCATGTGCGGGGTGGTTAATCAATCGCACGGGGAAGTTTATATCCGGGGGATCAGCATGGCCCAGAACCCCGTGGAAGCCAAAAAGCACATCGGCTTCCTGCCGCAGCAGCCACCCTTGCTCCCCGAACTTACGGTAGAGGAATACCTCATTCATACAGCCAATCTACGGCTCATGGAGCCGAACCAAATTCCGGCTGCCATCGAACGAGTGCTATCCAAGTGCAGCATCGCACATTTTCGCCATCGCTTGCTCAAAAATCTGTCGGGCGGATACCAGCAACGCGTTGGCATAGCGCAGGCCATCATCCATGAACCCGATTTTGTGGTACTGGAT
This sequence comes from Sphingobacterium thalpophilum, assembly GCF_901482695.1. Taxonomy (NCBI): domain Bacteria; kingdom Pseudomonadati; phylum Bacteroidota; class Sphingobacteriia; order Sphingobacteriales; family Sphingobacteriaceae; genus Sphingobacterium; species Sphingobacterium thalpophilum. Next base: position 4,507,824 of record NZ_LR590484.1, on the reverse strand, counting down.
GAGCCGACCAATGGCCTTGATCCCAATCAGATCCTTGACATCCGTCACCTGATCCGCGAGATTGCAGCCGAACGTACCGTAGTCCTGTCGACCCATATTCTCCAGGAAGTCCAGGCACTGTGTGACCATATCTGGATGATTCATGAAGGCCGTATGATCTTCTCAGGATCGCTTGAAGAATTTGACAACCAGGTAGCACCCAACAGCGTCGTTGTCAGCCTGATATCGCCACCTCCTGCAGAAGCTTTTCTACAGCTTCCGGGCTTTGTGGATATGGAGCCCCTCGGCAATATCAAATTTCGGATCCGCTCCAGCAATACGCAAGAGCTTGTCGAAGCCCTGGTCGAAAGAAGCGTTCAGGAAAAATGGAACCTGATCGAGATTTATTCCGAAAAAAGCTCTCTGGAAACCGTATTTGCGGAGATGACCCGAAAAAAAAGAAAAGTTTAACTCAATCCAATCATGAAAACGACATTAAAAATAGCAAAAACAGAGCTACAGGTGCTCTTTTATTCACCCGTCGCATGGCTTATCCTGATGATCTTCACATTCCAGATAGGCTATTTATTCGCCGGATCTTACGCGGGTATGGTACAGGTGCAGTCCATGAAAATTGACCTTGTCAATGCGACAGAGAGTTTATTTTCATCTGCCTGGGGGGGCATTTATCCGAAAATACAGTCCTATCTGTACCTCTACATGCCCCTATTGACCATGAGCATCATGAGCAGGGAATACAGCAGCGGCTCAATCAAATTGCTATACTCCTCTCCCGTTACCAACAGCCAGATTATTCTGGGCAAGTATATCGCGCTGCTGCTGTTTGGTCTCGTCCTCACGCTTCTGGTATCGCTGCTGATCATCTTTACCATGGGTACCCTGATCAATGCCGATATCGGCCCCATGCTTACCGGCCTATTGGGTCTCTTTCTGCTTTTGTCTGCATACGCAGCAGTCGGCCTCTTTATGTCCTCATTGACCAGTTATAATATCGTAGCTGCAATAGGAACCCTATGCGTATTTGCTGTGATGAACTTCGCCAGAGGCCTCTGGCAGGACATCCCTTTTGTGCGCGAGATCACCTACTGGCTGGCGATCAACGGCAGGGCGGATACATTCATTGCCGGCATGGTCACTAGTGAAGATGTGCTTTACTTTCTGCTGGTCAACATCCTGTTTGTCAGCTACACGATCTTCCGCCTGCAGGCCATACGTAAAAAACAGGCTACAGGCCAGAACCTGCTCAAATTTGGCGGCATCACCCTCGCGGTATTCCTGATCGGCTACCTGACCACATTGCCGTTCGTCAAATTTTATTATGACAGCACCTACCGCAAAAGCAATACCCTCCGCCCCAGCAGCCAGGCGATCATGGCCAAACTACAGGGCGGATTTAAGATCACCACCTATGTCAACATGCTTGACGCCAACAGCTTTATCGGCCTTCCTTCGTCGTATAAAAGCGACGTCGGTTCTTTTGAAAAGTATATCCGGTTTAAGCCGGAGATACAGATGGAATACGTGTACTACTATCACGACACTGAAAACCCGATTCTCGACCGTCAGTTTCCCAAGCTCAATGCCGAGCAGCGGATAGATACCCTACGTAAGTTCAACAAGTGGAAATTTGACATCCTGCCTTACGCTGCCATTAAGAATCAGGTCGATCTCTCCACGGAGAATTATCGATTTGTCCGTGTCCTCGAGCGTGAAAATGGCCGCAAGACGTTTCTGCGCGTCTATGACGACATGCAGCGTGTGCCGTTGGAATCAGAAATCAGTGCAGCCATCAAGCGGCTGGTCATGGACGAACTTCCTATTGTGGGATTCGTTTCAGGGCATGGCGAACGCAACAGCAACTCTACACAGGACCGTGGCTACAAAACCATTACCCAGGAAAAGACCTTTCGTTATTCCATGATCAATCAGGGCTTTGATTTTAAGGAAATCGATCTTTCGAGGCCAGTTCCGGAGAATATCAACATCCTGATCATTGCAGAGCCGCGGCAGCCATACAGCGAACAGGAGCTGGCCAACCTGCATAGCTATATTGCCAGTGGCCGCAATATGATGCTTGCCGGAGAGCCGAGCCAGGAGGCTATTTTCAACCAGATCGCTGCACCACTGGGTCTGACCCTCGAGCCCGGTGTGCTGGTCAAACAGCAAGAAGCACTTCAGCCGGATCTGCTCACCCTAAAGCCGACGAAAGCCGGTGAGGAATTTTCCTACTACCTGGCGCCCATGAACCGCCGCGAGGAGGTGATCACGATGTCCGGAACAGCGGGCATCCTCGTCTCGCCAGCCTCGCCATTCCAATCCAGAGTACTCTTTGCAACCGATAGTAGCGGCACCTGGAATGAGCTCGAAAACCTCAATTTTATCGACGGTAAGCCGGTGGTAAACCCCGGTGCTGGCGAACGTGAAGGCGCTCGTCCCACAGTCGTGGCACTATCCCGTAAAGTCGGAGCCAAGCAACAGAAAATCCTGGTCACCGGCGATGCCGACTGGATCAGCAACAGCGAACTATTTATTAAACGCAATCAGGTCAATGCCTCCAATTTCTCGTTGGTCAGCGCTGCGTTTTCCTGGCTCAGTGACGGTGAGGTACCTGTCGACATGCGACTTCCCGATCCGATCGACAAAACGCTACGCATCGGCGAAAGCACATGGACCTATTTTGAGATACTCATCAAATTTATCATACCACTGACCATGCTGGGTACCGGCATTGTCATCTGGATCAGAAGAAGAGGACGGTAAGCATGGGATTGATTATAGACAAGCAGACCAGAGACGACCTGTCGATCTTTGGAGCCAGAGGTGCGGAGTCCATCTTTGGCATCTTCAACAAGACCACAACATCAGGTGGAGCCGAATTATTGGAAGAATGGTTTAATTACCCGCTATCCGATGCGCTGTCGATCGTCGACCGTACGGCAACGATCCGGTATTTTATGGAACAGTCCATGCCCTTTCCTTTCCAGTCCAGCTGGTTTGACCAGGCCCTGTTTTACCTTGATATGGCCGACGAGCGCAGCCGTCTGCAGGGAGGCAGCCTTTCGCTCAGAGAACGCTTTCAGCAGCTCGTCGGAGGCGACAGCGAGTACAAAAAGATCGTCGGGGGCATCATAGCCTGCAGCCAGATTATTCATTGCTGGAAGGATCTTATCCGACATTCGCCTGCAGATCACTCCGACAGCTATCAGAAGGAACTGAAAAAATGGGTATTGAAATTTGCCGACAGTAGTCTGGAGCAGATTCCGCTGCTTCAGGACAGACAGCGGCTGTCGCGCGAAATGGTCATCCAATACGACAACATCCTCCGGTTTGAGGAAAAAGAACTGCTGCTGAGCATCTTGCGCGACATATACACCTTTGATGTCTATAGGACCGTTGCTCAGGTCGCCCATGAGCGCCAATTTGTGGTTCCCATTGTCGACAGCAGCCAGCAGGATCAGCTCATTTTTGAAGGTGTTTTCCATCCGCTCGTCGCCAATGCCAGAGGCAATGATCACGCCATGGATCGTCTTCACAATATCACTTTCCTGACGGGAGCGAACATGGCAGGTAAATCCACGTTTATGAAATCCCTGGGAATCGCTCTTTATCTGGCCCATGTAGGATTTCCGGTACCGGCCAAAAAACTGCTGTTCAGCCCACGAGATGGCATATTTACTTCGATCAACCTGCCGGACAACATCGCGATGGGCTATAGTCACTTTTTTGCTGAAGTGCTGCGCATCAAGAAAGTCGCCCAGCAGCTGGCCGAAGGCCGCAAGCTCTTTGTCATTTTCGATGAAATGTTTCGGGGCACCAATGTCAAAGATGCCCTCGAAGGCACCGTGGAGGTTGTGTCCCGTCTATACCAGCACCCCAGATGTCAGTTTGTACTTTCGACCCATATTCTGGAGGCCGGCGAACAGCTGAAGCAATCGCACGGCGACATCAGATTTGTCTTTCTGCCTACAGTCATGCAGCAGGGCCGCCCAAGTTATACCTATCACCTGCAACAGGGGATTTCGGCAGACAGACACGGCATGATCATCATAGAAAACGAAGGCATCATTGATCTATTAACTTCACAAAAACAACTGGACTCATGAGCTTCATCATTGATAAACAGACCCTTCAAGATCTCAATATTTCCGGAAAATATAAACGGGACTCAATCTTTTCCCTTTACAATAAGACCGAGACTTTCGGCGGGGAGCAGCTGCTGGAAAAACTATTTGAGCAACCCCTCGCCGACAGCGAAGCGATCCGGCGGCGGAGCACACTCATTTCCTTCTTTCGGAGGCTACCCCGCCGGTTCCAAATCCGTCCGGAGGACCTCGATATCGCCCAGAGCTATACCAACAGTTACTCCGGCCGCGGTTTGACTGTCGCCCTGCTCCGCGCTGCCCGTCGGCAGCTGCTCGCCGTGCTCGGGCTGAAAGAAGAAAAAAAACATACTGAGTCAGGCATCCGCGCAACATTCCGGATCATGCTTGAGCTCGCCAGCTACCTTTCACTCCTGCGGGAGCACGATACAGATGGTCTGCTTCAGGACAGCGTCTTCGAGCAGTCATGGTTGCGCAGCGAACACAGCCTGCTGCTGCAGCTACAGCAGCAGATTGACTCACATACGGATACATTACCACTTGTTCTCGCTGCACGTTGTGACTATCAGCTGCGCTACAGATGGGCCAGGGAAATTCAGCAGAGTCTTTCCGCTATCTATCATATTGATCTGTATCAGTCCATTGCCGAGGTCGCCAACCAGCGTCATTTTGTACAGGCAGAGGTCCTGCCCCCAGATCAGCAGGCGATTGAACTGCACGACGTATACCACCCCGCCATCCCCGATGCCGTGGGCAATGATCTGCAATTTAAGGGCAGCCACAACCTGATCTTTCTGACCGGAGCCAATATGGCAGGCAAATCCACCTATATGAAGAGCTTTGGCATCGCGATCTACCTTGCCCATCTCGGCCTGCCCGTGGCGGCAGCTAAAATGCGCTTCTCGGTGAAAGACGGGTTATATAGCTCCATCAATGTTGCCGACAACATCGATCTGGGCCACAGCCATTACTACGCCGAGGTACTCCGTGTCAAAAAGGTCGCGACCTATGTCAGTCAGGGCAAAAATATGGTCATCATTTTTGATGAGCTCTTCAAGGGCACCAACGTCAAAGATGCCTTTGAAGCAACGCTCACGGTGACACGCGCATTTCAGCAGCATCACAACTGCCAGTATCTGATTTCGACCCATATTGTTGAGGTGGGCGAGCAGCTGCAGCAGGACAACAGCAACATACAATTTGTCTATATGCCCACAACGATGCGCGGACAAGTTCCTTATTACAGCTACCGTTCAGCTAACGGAATCAGTAGCGATAAGCATGGTATGGTACTCATCCACAAAGAAAAAGTACTCGAATTATTAGAACAAAACAGCAAAAACATATAAGACATGCGACATACTACCCTATTTTTTACATTATTGACCCTTTCTCTAGGATCGGCAGCTCCCCGGCTGAGCTATGCACAGCAGCTAAATACCGCGCCGGCCAACGGTCAAGAAGCCCGCATCCCGCTCAATCCGGACATTAAGACCGGGAAGCTTCCCAATGGCTTCCAATATTTTATCCTGCACAATACCGAGCCCAGGGAGAGAGTATTATTTTATCTGGCCAATAAGGTCGGATCGCTGCAGGAAACAGACAAACAGCAGGGCCTTGCCCATTTCCTGGAGCACATGAACTTTAACGGCACTACCCATTTTCCCAAAAATGCCCTTGTTGATTATCTGCAAAAATCGGGTATTCGCTTTGGTGCCGATCTCAACGCGTATACCGGATTTGAAGAGACGGTATACCAATTGCCTCTGCCGACCACCGACCCCGAACTGTTAAAGCAGGGCTTGCTGATCATGCGCGACTGGGCAGACGGTGCATTACTTGAAGATGATGATATCGATCAGGAGCGTGGTGTTATTCTCGAAGAAAAACGGCAGCGCGGAGGACTTTCACAGCGGCTGCAGGAAAAGACATTTCCATTGCTGACCAACCGGTCCCGGTATGCCTACCGCATGCCCATCGGGACAGATGAAGTACTCAACAGCTTCAGACATGACGAAATACGGCAGTTTCACAGAGATTGGTACCGCCCTGAACTGCAGGCACTGATCGTCGTCGGTGATATCGATCCCGACGACATGGAAAGGCAGATTATTGCCCAGTTTTCTGGACTAAAAAATCCAAAAAATGCGCCCAGGTCCAGGAGCTATCCGATTGCCCTGACTGGAAAAAAACAGTTTTTGAAATTTACCGATCCCGAAGTCACGCAGACCTCCTTGCAGATCCTGCATAAACGGCAGGTCCAAAAGACACGACAGCTGGCAGACTACAAAAATTCGCTGGCCAGAGATTTCTACATTCAACTGACCAATATGCGCCTGGCCGAACAAACACGACGGTCACAGTCACCTTATCTTGCGGCCTCCCTGAGCAATGGTACGCTCGTGGGCAACCTGGAGACCAACAGCATACAGATCATGCCCAAGCCAGACAGTCTACAGTCCAGCATCCATGCCGTCTATCACACGCTGCGACAGATTGCCACATATGGATTTACAGCGACTGAGATTAACCGCTTAAAATCAGACTATCGCAGTATGCTGATCCAGAGCCTCAAAGAATACGACAAGACTGACTCCAAGTCCCATATGGACCAGATCCTGGCACATTACCTCAAAGATGAACCGGCTCCTTCATTCCGTTTCCTGCAGCCGGTACTCCTCAAAGCCATCGATGATATCAGCCTTTCCGATGTCCTGGCCCATGGCAGAGAATTTGAAGGACAAAGGGACCGCGACATGGTTCTGGTTTACAACGATGACCTCAAACAGATCCCCGACGAAGCGGTATTGGATGGCTGGATCAATCTCGCGCTACAGCAGGAAGTGAGTGCCTATCAGGAAGCGGCACTGGCCGACAAGCTATTGTCAGCGCTGCCACAGCCGGGCAGCATCATCAGTGAAACGGAGAATAAAACGGTGGGCACCCAGACTCTTGTGCTCAGCAATGGTGCAAAAGTGATCCTGAAGCCCACAACCCTAAAAAATGACGAGATCCTGCTGACTTCTTATAGCCCCGGAGGCTATTCACGCTATTCACTTAAAGACTTTCAGTCCGCAACCAATGCGGTCAATATTGTCACGAGCAGCGGATTAGGTCCTTTCAACTCACTACAGCTCGCTCATTACCTCAATGGAAAAAACGCATCGGCGAGTCCCTTCATCAATGAAATCGGCGAAGGTATCAAGGCGCAGTCCAGCCGCGAAGATATGCAGACCGCATTTGAACTATTGTATGCGTATTTTACAGTGCCCCGACTCGACCGCGACATCAACAAAGCCAATCTCGAGAAGACAAAACTGTCACTGAAAAACCGGCATCAGCAGGCCAGTACATTCTTTACGGATTCGATTGCTGCAGTGCTCTATGACAACGATCCACGTAAGACCGGTCCTACCATTCAAAAAATTGAAGAGATTGATCTCGACCGCGCATATGAGATTTACAAGGACCGATTTGCCGACGCTTCAGATTTCACCTTCGTCATCGTCGGCAACTTTGACCGTGCACTGATAGATCCTTATATCAAACACTATCTGGCCACACTCCCGGGCCTCGGACGCAAAGAACAATTCGTGGATAACGGTGCATATCCGCCGGCACAGGGCATCAGCCGGTCCATTTACAGAGGAAAAGAAGAAAAGTCCACGGTGGCCATGGCGTATCTGGGTACTTATGATGACTACAGCGAATACAACAACCTGCTGATGGATGCCCTTTCGAGTTGTCTCACCATCAAGCTGACTGAGCGGCTGCGGGAAAAAGAAGGCGGCATTTATTCCATCAATGTATCTCCGTCACTGGCCAAAAATCCGAGAAAGCGGTTTGGCATGAATATCTCGTTTACCACCGCACCCGGACAGGTCGACAAATTGGTCGCAGCAGCCCTTGAAGAGATCGAGCTGATCCGCCAGCACGGTCCGTCCCAAGAAGATATCGATAAGTACATCGCCGAAAAATTGCTGAGCAGCAGTCAGCAGGTTCAGTACAATGGCTTCTGGCTATCCTACCTGCTCAGCAGCGCCGTCGACCAGCTCGACCCGTCGCGCGTCTTTAAGGAAAGCGATCTGATCCGGTCTATCACCGCCGAACAGGTGAAACAGCTCGCACAAAAATATTTACAGCCTGAGCACCTCTTCAGATTTACATTATATCCCCAAAAAGATTAAGTTGCTGTTGTTTGTTTAATTATATCCACAAAGCCGTTTGAGTGTTCTCAAACGGCTTGCTTATTGGTTAACGCCATCAATTTACCGCAAACTCATAGACCTTGCCTTTTGCTGTAGGGACATCGTAGATTGCGGTCTGCGGAAGCGTCAACAGACCTTTCTGCGTTTTTATCAATGGTGTCTTGATTTCATCGACGGCAAACAAGGGATTGGAGTTCTCTCCACTGGCTTTTTGAAGCGCTTTTCCCTTTAAGGTAAGCGTCGTACGATCACTTATACGGAGACGGCAATTGCCGCCCAGGGTAGACTTGATCTTCAGTGCCGTCAGCCGTCCCTCTTTCCAGCGCATATCGATGATAAATCCGCCTCTGGCGACCAGCCCCTTGACCTCTCCGCCGGGCAGTTCATCCGGCCACGCCGGCAGCAGATAGATACTGCCATCATAAGACTGCAGGAGCATTTCAGCAATACCCGAAGTACAGCCAAAATTTCCATCAATCTGAAACGGAGGATGCGCATCCAGCAGATTGGGATAGGTACCGCCATTTTGTCCCTGCTGCTCCTCAGGGGCAGGGCTCAGCTGATCTTTGATCAGTTTGTAGGACTGTTTGCCGTCCAGTAACCGGGCCCACCAGTTGACCTTCCAGCCCATGGACCATCCCGTAGATTTATCCCCGCGGTAGATCAGTGAGTTTTTGGCTGCCTGAGCGAGTTCAGGATGCCGGAATGGCGAGATCTGTCCCGAAGGAAACAGGCCGTACAGATGCGATATGTGCCGGTGATGGTCATTTGTGCGGTCCAGATCCCTGAGCCATTCCTGCAGCTGCCCATGCTGCCCGACCTGCATCGGTGGCAGCTGCTGCAGGCTCTGCTGCACCGAATCACGCAATGCCCCATCTACCTCCAGTACCGCAGATGCGCGCAAAAAATTGCTGAACACATCAAACACCAGCTGGTTGTCCATCGTGGTACCCGCCGAAACGCCTACACCCTCTGCTTCATAACTATTTTCCGGACTGATTGAGGGACTCACCACCAGCCATTTGCCCGAAGGATCCTTAGTCAGCACATCCAGATAAAACAAGGCCGCACCCTTCAGCACAGGGTAGTATTCTTTCAAAAAACCGGTATCGCCACGGTATAGATAATGTTGCCATATATGCTGGCTCAGCCAGGCACCTCCCATCGGCCACATTCCGTAAAAACCACCATCGACAACACCCGTGATGCGCCATAGATCCGTATTATGGTGCGCATTCCAGCCTCTGGCATGGTACATTTCACGGGCGCTCTCCTGTCCCGTCACAGCCAGATCCTTCAGCATGCTGAACAGAGGCTCGTGCATTTCGCTCAGGTTAGCGACCTCCGCAGGCCAGTAGTTCATTTCGGTATTGATATTTATCGTGTATTTACTATCCCAGGGCGGCGATAGCTTATCGTTCCAGATCCCCTGCAGGTTGGCAGGCTGTCCCCCCGGCTGCGACGACGAAATCAGCAGATAACGGCCAAACTGAAAATAAAGCGCCACCAACTGGGGATCAACGCTGTGGGCGAACTCGCGGATGCGTACATCGGTTGTTTTGCTGGCCTGCGCACTGCTGCCCAGATCCAGCTTTACACGGTTGAAATACCGCTGATATTCTTTCACATGACTTTTCAGCGCGCGGCCATACCTGACCTTTCGTGCCCGTTCCAATATCCGGGTGGCTTTGCGCTGCGGATCAGCCGACAGATCGCGGTAATTCTTGAAGTTTGTCGCTATCGAGACATACAGAATCACTTCGTCGGCATCCTTAATGGATACCTGCTGGTCAAGATAGTCGATCCGTCCACCTTTCACCTGCGGGTATACCAAGCCATAGAAGGCCACCTGTCCTTCCTTCGCATCCACCTTGCCCCCTTTTCCGCGAAGAAAAAGAGTGCCGTCCTGCTGGCCAATGACCACATCCTGATGGGGAGTCTTCCAGCTCAGATCCATGGAGACGCTTTTCTTTTTATCGGCTGTAATACGGATCAGCAGCACACTGTCGGCCAGCGAGGTGAATAGTTCGCGGTGATACCGGACTCCGTTGCTTTCATAAGAAACCGTTGAAACCGCATCATTCAGATCCAGCTCACGCCGATAACCCTGCGGGCTGAGATGTTCCGGAAACCCGATCAGTAAGCTGCCAAAGGTCTGGTAAGGCATCCCATAATCCAGACCCGCCGGTGCAGCCCTGGGAAATGCCCTGTTGGACAGATCCTGAGCTTCTTTATTCCGCCCTTCATTCAGGAGCTGGCGAATTTTTACGATGTCGTTGTACTTGCCCTTCGGCACATTATTTCCGGGGCGCCCAGCCCAGATGGTTTCCTCATTGAGCTGGATTTCTTCCCTGGAGACCCCGCCATATACCATGGCTCCGATGCGCCCATTGCCCAGAGGCAACGCCTCATTCCAGTTTGCCGCAGCTTTATCATAGGTCAGCTTCAGTTCCTGCGCTGGGCTAAGCTGCCCCGACAAGCACAGTACAACACAAAAAATAAGGTATCTGATCTTCATATCAACATATAGATTTATGGTTTAGTCATTCGAATTCTTTAGCCGGTCCGCTACTCTGCCGGACCATGTAGTCGGATAGCCCATGTCATTGAACAGGATAAGGGCATCCATGCCCTGCAGATAAATATGCAGCATAGCCAGCCCCCTATTTATCTGGACCGACACCAACGGCAATAGCCACCACATGATTGATCTTCGCTTCATCACAGTTTAGGATTTCCCGTATAGTCCACGGGAAATATGGTTATGCTATAAAATTAACGTATTGTCGCCATATTACGCGAACATTTTTACGCAATCGATCTCGCAGGTCATCCAATGATGCCGCCGTCAGCCTACAAACAGCCAAACATCGTTGAGAACTCATCAGCAGTGCGGTATACGGGAACAGCCGAAATATTTACCGGCCGCCTAGTAGACTGGCATAGAAATGGCTACTTGTTCAGCATGGAAATACGCGTAATAGGTTTGCTGGTTGCCCTGGGCGCCACCCTGCTGACTGCCGCCTGTGGCAATAGCGGCACAGAAAAGAGACCAGTTTCAGCAGAAAAAATCAATATAGCGGACAGTGCCGCACCCATGATCCTATCCCCCGATACCGTGCTCGCTGCCGGCAGGCAGACTTTGGAACTGATCAGGCCGTCCGATCAGATTCCGGGAATTATCGACAGCACTGCGCTGGACAGCCTGAGCGAGCCCCTCCGGGCCATGGCAGCACGCTATGCCGCCATAGGCGGCACCGACTGCGACGGCGAATATTGCGCCCTGACCAGCGCGCTGAAGCTCGGAAAGCAGGGATCGGAGGCTCATAAAAGCCTGATTGCAAAATATTTTCCAAACGACAGCATAGCCCGGCAAGTACTGGCACAGGATTGCTATCTGCGCCCCAGCGGTGCATCCAGCTTTTCGGAATATGCCTCCCTCTCCCTCAGCTTGCATCAGGACACCGTCACCGTAGATTACAGATTGCTGCTTTACAACCGGGGGAAGACCACATGGAAAAACGGAGCCGACCGATATGTTTTTAAAGACGGAACCTTCAGCAGTAGCAGCCGGAATTGACCTATAGGAAGCATTGCCCCGCGGTCCCTTTCTGCACATGTAGTTCCTCAGCCGTTTAAGTACCGGATCAATTAAAAATGTCAATTTCTCAAACCAGAGCATCTGATCATATCAGTACGCAATGCCCATAATTGACTACACCCATCGGTATCCATAGTCATGGCCGCCAACAAGGTAAATACTAGAGGTCTGCCCAGAGGCCAAAATGCTCTTTCAGTGCCATACGGGCTGCCTGAAAACCGCACATGCCGTGCACCCCGCCCCCCGGTGGTGTGGACGATGAGCAGAGGTAAACGTGGCCGGCCGAGGTACGGTAAGGGTTTAACGCCAGGATCGGACGGCTATACAGCTGGGTGATATCCATGATCCCGCCGTTGATATCCCCGCCGACGTAATTGGGGTTATACTGCTCGAGCTTCGCAGGCGACAGCGTATGCTTCGCCAGAATAGTGTCTTTAAATCCCGGCGCAAAACGTTCGATCTGGTTTTCAATTGCTTCGCTGTAGTCCAGGCTACTTCCGTTGGGCACATGGCAGTACGCCCAGCCCGTATGTCTGCCTTCGGGAGCACGTCCGGGATCAAAAGCACTCTGCTGCGAAAACAGGACAAAAGGCTTGTCCACCCGCTTTCCCCTATGACTCAGCCGCTCATTTTCCGCAATTTCAGCATAGCTATTCCCAAGGTGTACCGTTGCGGCCTGCTGGCAGCGTACATCTTTAAAGGGTGTCTTTTCGGACAGCGCCCAGTCCACCTTGAATACCCCCATGCCCTGTTTATACCGCCGGAGGCGTCCGCGGTACCCCGCCGTCAGCTCCAGACCTTTGAGCTGCAGCAGCTGCTTGGGCGTCATGTCGCAAAGCAGCACCCGGTGGGCGGGCAGATCGCGGATGTCCTGCACCCAATATCCGGTCTGCAGCTCGCCGCCAAGGGACTGATAATACCGCAGCAGGGCATCGGCGATGGACTGGGAGCCACCGACAGGAATCTGCCAGCCGTACTTATTGCCTACCGCGGACAGGACAATGGCAATTGCCGAAGTCGTCCAGTTGCTCAGTGGCTGAATGCCATGTGCCGCCATTCCTGCCCAGAGGGCCCTGCCCCGTTCGGTGGCAAAACGGCTCACCGTCCAGCTGGCAGGCTGCAGGGCATGGAGGCCAAATGCCGCCAGATGCCAAGGATGTTCCGGAAAAGACAATGCCCCCATGATATCCGGAGCCAGCTCCTCCCAGTGTTCGACCACAGGGCCGACAAGCCTACGATACCGCTCACCATCAATCCCCAGACCCTGCACCGTTTCGGCGAGGCTATGGTAGAGCAGCCCCGTCTCCCCCTTGTCCAGAGGATGCGCAGCAGCATAGTGCGGTTTCACGAAAGATAATCCAAAGCCCGCCAGAGGCAGACTTCTGAAAAACGGCGAAGCCATCGCCATAGGATGCACCGCCGAGCAGATATCATGTTTAAAGCCCGGCAATGTAAGCTCTTTTGTGCGCATGCCGCCACCCACGGTATCTGCACCTTCAATCAGCAAGGTACTGAGTCCCTGCCGCTGAAAGGTAATTGCCGCCGCCAAACCATTTGGCCCCGAGCCAATAATAATCGCATCAAATTTTCGCATAGACTGACTGTTAATTGTCCCTAATCGCAGCCTGTATTGGGCTGATCTTTTTTTGACTGCCCGGATGATGTTGAATCCCGCTGTTCGCTGCCATTATCCTTCTTTTTGCCTGCCGATCCACAAGCTACTGTAAATGTCGTCAAAACAAATGCTAAAAGTCCAAGATTGATTAATTTTTTCATATGTTGTGTATTTTCATGATCTTATCCTATAGGAGCTCCGTCCAAAAAATATTCCCTGTACCGTTGTTTAAGTTCCTGACGCTGTGCGCTGTCCAGTTTGATTTTTGGGTCCGTCTGGGAGGCCACCGTTGACACCACCTTATGTACACCTTTTCCTTTTTCGACGAATAGTACCGTGGGCGATGATATCCTTTTTATGGAGTCAATACCCAGGGCTTTGTAGGGATTCAGGATGTCGTGAAATCTGCTCAGTATAGCTTCATAGCCGGGACTGCCAGCATTGACCGTCACGACTTTGCCGTCTTTGTTCTTTTCCCGGACATCCCGGATGTCATGGATATTAAGGTAATAAATAGTCGCCTTCTCCTCCGCCGCGAATTCCAGCAAAGGCGTTATGGCATTTCTGAACCAGGGGCAGCTTGGCCATCCAAACAGGACGATACCATTTTCCAGTTCCAGTACATCCTGTTCGGTCGCATAGACGATCCGTGCGCTGTCCGGAATATGTACGGTCACCTTATTGGTCGTATTGAGACCTTCCAGTTCCTGTTTAAACCGGACGGCCTCTTCGTTTTTGAGCTTGACATGACTATTTTTTACCGCTTCCTTGGTGTCGTTTCTGGACTGGCAATTGGTCATGTTGAGCAGTATCACAATTGCCAGAAGCATGCCCGATAAAAGTTTGAGATCTTTCATATCCTCTGATTTTCTGTTGTATTTCAGTAATTAGTTTACGGATTTCCGGTATTCTTTGATCTGTTCACCTATATCCCATACCCTTGCCTGCGGCAGGCGGGACTGGATCAAGCTGCTGGCTATCGCCGAGCGGTAGCCCGATGCACAGTGCACGACAATGGTTTTGTCGGTGGGCAGTTCAGCAATATGCTGCTGTAGTTCGGCCAGTGGGATATGGTGCGCAGTGCCGAACAGCGGATCTCCCTTTGCCTCCTCTGCCGTACGTACGTCCAGGATAAAATACCTCTGTGGATCCCGGTCAAACGCTGTCCGGTCAAAAGCTGCCGACTGCAGCCCCTGATAATCATCGAGAAGCACAATACCTTTGACAAACTGTTCATACCCGATTTTGGCCACCTTGGCGAGCTGCGTCCGTGCCTGCTCCCGGCTACCGGCGACAATATAGAAATGGTCTCCAGGAGTGATGAAAGTGCCGATCCAGGATTCAGACTTATTCCGTTCCGGAATATTGATGGCCCCTTGCAGATGCGATTGCCTGAACTGTGAGGCAGGCCGTGTATCGACCATCTTGTGCGCCGCCGGGGGCACTTCTTCTGCTCCTATCAGAGGGATATCTGACAAGGAAGCCTCCCATGCCGGCGCTCCCCTGCGGTTCAGCTCCACATTGTAGGGAAAATAAGCCGGTATAGGCGGGCGGTCGTCCAGGATGCGCTGGACAAACTCCGCTTCTGTGCTGTCTCCAAAGGCAACATTCTGCTTCCTTTCCTGCCCGATGCTGCTCTGCCGGGCGCCCTTTAGTGCATGACCACAAAGCGAACCCCCGCCGTGGGCCGGGTACAGCACAACCTCATCTGGCAGTTTTGCAAAAACTCCATGCACGGTATGGTAGAGCTGTCGTGCCAGCTTTTCGCGCTGTGCCGTCTGGCTTCCGGCATATTCATGCAGGTCGGGCCGGCCGACACCGCCGATCAGTACCGCATCTCCCGAAAAGATCGCCACAGCACGGCCGTCCTGCTTCAGCAGCACCGAAATACTGTCCGGGGAATGTCCGGGCGTATGGAGCGCATGCAGTACAATACGGTCCGAAAGCCTGAGGATATCACCCTCATCAAAGGCCCTGTGCGGATAGCTCGCAGCCACCAGCCTACTCACATAAACGGGTACCTTCAGCTCCCGGTGGATCTGCAGGTGTGAACTCACAAAGTCAGCATGGGGATGCGTTTCCACCACAGCGATGATCTGCGCCCCCTGCTCTTTTGCATACACATAATAGGGCTGCGGATCGCGTGCAGGATCCACGAGTACGATCTTTCTATCAGCTAATATCGCATAGGAAAACTGGGCCAGGCCTTCGTCTTCAAACTGCCGGACCACATAGCCGTCCCCTTTTTTGCCGGTATTTCCAAAAGAGGATACCCCTTGCCCCGCTGCAAGCGTAAACAGGAGAGCAGAGCGTTGTATAAAGAATCTTCTATTCATGATACGATCTATTTTACAGGATTAATAAGTAAAAAGGGTATTTTTCATATACCATTCCTTACCGGTCAGATACGACTCGTCTATACGGTCCAGGGTAATTTCCAGCTTGTTACCTTCTGCATCCAGTCCGCGGAGCCTGATCTGTTGAGCTGTCGGCCGCTCATAATCCCATTTCAGGATATGCAGGCTATCGCCCATGGCTTTTCCGTACAGCGCTTTGAGACCCACGTCCAGCTTTTTGTCGAGCTGTCTGCGCAGGTCCTTACTGAATTTTTGGTTTTTGTCGATGAGATACAGCTGCTGCTGCACCGTATCGATTTCGTAGTACAGATACGTCTTTCCGCCTGCCCTGCCCGTAAATTCATAGGTCTTGAGCACATCATTGAGGGCTGGGGTGCCGTTGCCCAGATCGATATCGTTGGCTTTGTTGACCTTATACACGAGCGTGGAATAACGTTCAAAAAATGCTTCATGCCAGCGCACGGAATCTGCCGGCGAGTAAGGCAGGGCTTTTCCGTTCAGCACAAACCCGGAGACCAGGTAATGTCCCGCTGCCTTGGGCAGGCCCGGGAGCACCGGTTCCTTGAGCCGGCCTTCATGATAAAAACGCTCGTACCTAAAATAGCCGTATACAAAGACAAACAACAGCACAATGGCCGTCTTAATGCCAAAGTACAGAGGCTTGTTCCATGTCTTCACAAACCCCGGCACATAATAATAGGTGTTCACCGGTTTGCGCAGTATAAAAAGCTTCCAGATCGCAGGGATATACTGCAGCAGCAGAAATAGCGACAGCAGCACGAAATACGAACTGTACACATGTACGGCACCATCGTATGCAAGGTTGGCGTGGGCGATGTTGAACAGAACGCCTGCATTGATGATTGCGCCGACCACGACGGTCGGCCGAAAAAAGAGCAGACTCCCTGCAGCAATCTCCAGAAAACCCAGAAATATCTCGTACCTATACGAGACACCGACAATCTGCCAATACAGTTTAAATGGTGCATACTCGCCGATATCGGTATTCAGGTTGGCGAGTGAAGGAAAGGGCATCTGCATGGGAAAGAATTTGATAAAACCAAATGCGATCAGACCCAGTGCGATGCGGTAGCGTACCAGTACCCGCAGCCAGTAGTAGAGCGCGTCATACTGCCGCACTCTGCTGTTGCGGGCCAATATGGTCCAGATAGCAGCGCCCAGCACCGCAATCAGTGCATTGAGCCACCATGAGGTGTAAGATGCAAAACCCCATTTGCCACTCTCCGTGTCCACTTCGATCCAGCCGGTGCGTGATCCCCCGGCAAGAGATGCCATAAAGTCGTACAATGAATCAGGCGCAAATACCTTTTCGTACCATTCCGGGTCCAGGGGCACCACCATCAGGATAAAGAAAATAAACGCAAATCTAAATCCCACCTTCTCCCCGTACGTCCAGCCGCGGTCTTCCTTGCTGGCGAGTGTTCCTTCCATATATTGAATAGTTGCCATAAACTTTGTCTAATTGAGTCAGTTAATAAATACGGACCGGTCTTCTACGGCCCTCGTGCAGCAGGTATCTTTTCGTTGTTTTTTCCAGGCGTACGTGGAGCGAATCTCCGCGTTGATCCGTCCCGTCGAGCAGCAGCGTGCGCTTATCCGGCCGGCGGACCACAAAAGAAAACGTGTGCTCCTGCTCCACCTTTCCGGTGAGCGTAATACGCTCCGGCAGCCCATCGCCTCCTTTTCTTACGGTATATCCAAAGAATTCACGGCCAGCATTGCCCAGATATTCGTAATTGCGTTCACGGTTAAAGGCGATATGCGGTCTGAGGCTGTCCACTTTCACGGGGCGGTTGCCGCGGATACTGATGGTATTCCATTTCTCAAAGACCACATCTTTCCAGCGGATGCTGTCTGCCAGCGAATAGGCCAGCGTGTCCCCTTTCCATACAAAGTCCTTCACATCATATACCCCTGCGGCATCCCGCAGCCCCTTTTCGTCCGGAAAGGGATAATCCGAATTCTTCCAGCTCAAATAGGCCTGGACACTGAAGACAGCGATCAGCAGCAGGACGAGCACCTGGAGATAAGGACGCACAGCGGCCGTCCGGCGGCCATATTGTGGCCAGAAGCCATCCGGAACCGTGGCTGTCTTGCTGATCAGCAGGCGGTAAAAACGGGGCCAGTCGTAGGCAAAAATGACAATCGCCAGCAGCAGCAGAAAAGAACTGTACACCTGCTCACCGATTTCGTATACATAATTGACGATCACGACATTGAGCAGTACCGCCAGCAGCAGTCCCGCACCGATGACCGCCGTCCGGCGGTTGAGCAAAAAGAGACCGCCCAGGATCTCGAGCGCCCCGATCACCGGCAGGTAACCGGCGGTTGCGATACCATTGGTCAGGTAATATAGCTTCCAGAGCATAAAGTCGCCATATTCAGTATGCAGTTCGCTAATGGTGGGTTCGGGCAGCTGTATCGGGATAATTTTGACAATACCGATAAAGGTCATGGCCAGGGCGAGGCGGTAACGCAGCAGGACGCGGAGCCAGTAGTACAGCGTATCGTCGCTGCTACGGATCCCCCGTCTGAGCCGCCGTCCGAAGATTGCGGTCAGCAGCAGCGCCACCGCGAGTGCAATAGCCCAGTTGATATAGCCGCGGAGGTCAGCACCCGCCAATGGGCTTTCCGGAACAAAAGAGGTGCGATAGGTCGCCAGCTCGAACCAGTTTTCCGGGGACAGCAGATCCGCAAACGAGCTGCCGCTGAAAAGGCGCGGATCGTACGGAATGCTGAGCAGCAGAAAGAAGATCAGACCGGTGTATAAAATCCCCGTGCGAGAAGGCTGAAAAAAATGAGAGTCTTCTATTTTTGACATGTCAGTACAGATTTAAATGGATAAAAACAGCTGGTCATCAGTCCAGCCCCGGATTCTGATGCAGGTCCGGATCAATGGAGACCTGAGCGAAAGGGATCGGCAGCAGCAGCCTATTGGCCGAGGCGATACCGAGCACCTCCTGCGCGCGTCCGGTTCGCAGCAGATCATACCAGCGGTGGTTTTCCAGCGCAAACTCCACCCGGCTTTCCTGTTCTATGGCCTGCAGCAATGCCACCTTGCCCAAACCTTCCAGCGGCTCGATATTGGCCCGGCGGCGCACCGCATTCAGGTCGGCCAGAGCAGCAGTCAGATCCCCCTCTCCGTTTAGCTGTGCCCGTGCTTCGGCACGGATCAGATACAGTTCGGCCGTCCGGATCAGGAAGACAGGGTCTGTACGGTCGGTCCGGTAATAGAGATTCCCGATCAGAATATTCGGGTCTGTCGAAGAAGACGTGCGAGATACCAGGGCTGACCGGTCGCCGCCTATGGCAGGATTGACGAGCAGGTCATAGATATCCTGTGAAGGACGTATCCAGGCCGTCCCGCCATTGGCTCCGGCCAGCCACTGGCTAGCCTGCCCGCTCGTATTGTTGATATCGTATACCAGCTCCAATACCGATTCCTTGGTATTGGAGGTATTATTGGCATAGAATGAGCGATACGGTGTCACCAGGCTATAATTGCTGTTGTCATCGATGATATAGGACGCATATTTGACCGCTTCGGACCAATTTTTCTGGTAGAGATAGAATCTGGCCAGCAGCGCACGCGCCGTTTTTTTGGTCGCACGGATACGGTTGGTTTCATCGGGCAGCAGCTGTTCTGCTTTCTGCAGATCCTGCAGCACCTGCGCATAAGTATCCGCCAGCGAACTTCTGGGCACCTGCGGCAAGCTGCTCGCCGAAGCCGTCGGCTGCAGCACAAGCTGTACACCGCCCCAGGTCCGTGCCAGGTCAAAATAGGCCAGGGCACGGATAAAGTACGCTTCACCAACGAGCTGATTCCGATAAGTCTCGGTGAAGGTGGTGGTCAGGGCCAGTCCCGGCACTTTGCTGATCACGTGGTTGGCCCTGTTGATGGTTGCGTATATCTGGTTCCAGGCAGTCGCCAGTACGGCCAGATCCGATTTGACCGTATGGTTGGTCAAGGTCTGGTGGACGGTCTGGCTACCCCGGTACACGATATTATCTGCCGAAAAGAAGCCCAGTAGCTGAAAGCTGTAGCCATAATAGTCGTTGGACCGCAGCGCCGCGTATATACCGCGGACGGCTGTTGCCGCCGAGTTTCCGTCGACGATGGTCACTTCATCAGATACCGAACTACGCGGTTCGACCTCCAGAAAGGAGTTGCAGCCTGTCAGCAGCAGGATGATAAGCGGATATAAGAAATGTCTTGTTTTTTTCATGAGCGTAAACATTGCGATTAACAATTATAATGTGACATTCAGACCAAGCTGGAAGGTGCGCGGCTGCGGGGGTGTTCCAAAGGAGCCCAGGCCCTGCGCATTGGGGTTGCTCGTCACGTTGGATTCCGGATCACCGGTATATTTGCTCCACAAAAAGAGATTGGACCCCACAAAATATACACGTGCAGCCGTCAGCCTTGCCCGCTCAACCAGCTCGCGCGGTAACTTGTAGCCCAAGGTCAGCTGCCGGAGTTTTAGATAAGAGGCATCTTCCAGGTAGCGGCTGTTTGCATCAATGGTATAGTTCAGCCCTTCCGAAGTCAGCCGTGGCACGTCGGTGATATCCCCCGGCTGCTGCCACCTGTTCAGCACATTCTTGAATACGCCGCCACTGCTGGGGTTGCGCTCGCGGAAATAACGGTTGAGGTTTACCGCATAGCTGCCGTACTGAAAGCTGAAGTCAATGCCCAGGTCAAAGTTTCTGTAGGTAAAGGTATTGCCGATACCCCCATAAAATTTGGGATAGGCATTGCGGAATACCTTGCGGGCCGAGGTCGGTAGCGAACCGTCGCTGAGCTGTCCATCGAATACGGCCTTGCCCGTCTGGGGATCGACCGAGAGCTGTTCATAAAGCCAGAACGAGTTGAGGGAATAGCCCTCCTTAAGGATCACCCAATCGCGGGTATACTGTGTGATCTGAGCCGGCAGCTTTTCAATTTTATTTTTGTTGCCGGAGATGTTGAGGCTCGTATTCCAGGCGAAATCTCTGGTTTTGACATTGAGCGAGCTGATCAGCAGTTCGTAGCCCTTGTTGCTGATCTCACCGACGTTGGCCCAATATTTTGAGAAGCCGGAGCTCCCCACAATCGGGCGCTCGAGCAGCAGATCCGAGGTGTATTTGTGGTAGAGGTCAACCGTGACGGACAGGCGGCTGCCGAACAGGGCCAGATCCAGTCCGAGGTCAGCCTGCGCTGTTTTCTCCCAGCGCAGGTCATCGTTGCCCAGCTGCGAAGGTCCCGTAGCAGGCGATACTTTACCGAAGCTGTCTGCGTATTTCTCGTTACCGGTCCACAAGCCCCGTGCAGCGAAATTGCTGATGCCCGCCTGATTGCCGGTCAGTCCGTAGGATGCCCTGATCTTCAGGTCGCTCAGCCAGGACTGTCCGGCCAGAAAAGCTTCGCGGCTGATACGCCAGCCTGCCGAAAACGCAGGAAAATACCCCCAGCGGTTGTTGGCGCCAAACTTGGACGAACCGTCTGCCCGCAGTGTTGCCTCCGCAAAATAGCGGTCTCCATAGCTGTAACCTATCCTGCCAAAAAACGAGGAAATTGTGTACTTGGTCCAGTTGTCGGAGGCGATAATATTAGCTGCCGAAGAGATCTGTCTGAAAGAGTCGTTGGCAAAACCATTTCCTTCCAGATATTTATAATCAAGCACATTGCTCTGCAAGGTGTTGCCCAGGATAGCACTAAGGTTGTGATTTCCAAAGGCATGCTGATACGAGAGCGTCTGTTCATTGATCCAGGTACCATTTCTTGAGATTCCGGATGTCGCCTGGTTATTGTTCGCGATCCCGATACTTGTTTTGCTGTTCCAGTACTGCGATTCGTCGTAGACGTTATAATCGGCGGAGAAACTGGATCTGAATTTCAGTCCTTTCACGATATCGACTTCTGCAAAGGCGCTTCCGACATAGCGGAGGCTTGTGGTATTGACATCGTAGTTGTCCACCAGCGTATACGTATTGTCCGTTCCGTTGAGCGAGCCGTCGGTATTGAAGATGGGCACATTCGTTGCCGAGGAGACGGCCGAATTGAAGAGGCTCACCTGCGGACCGTCGCCGGTACGCGCCTGATTGCGGTAGGTGCGCGAGAAGTTGTTCGTCAGGCCGATCTTGACGCGGCTGCCGAGCTGGTGGTCAAAATTAAATTTGACACTGGTGCGCGAGAAGTCGATCACTTTGATAAAAGCTTCCTGTCCCGTGTATCCCGCGCCAATATAAAACCTCGATTTGTCACTGCCTCCCTGTATACCCAGATTGTAATCCTGCAGCCTGCCATGCCGCAGCAGAAAGCCCAGCCGGTCATAAGTGGGTTGCTCTTCCGGATTTCCCTTTCCCCCTTCTGCCACAGGGCGATACGGTCTGTTGGCAAAGGTCTGCTTGAGTGCGGGGTTGTCCAGTCCGGAGTTTATCCACCATTCGTTGGCCAGGGTTGCCGTTTCGGGGCCTGTGGCCAGTTTGGGCAACAGGGCACGGTTGGCCTCGGCCCATCCCGCCTGGAGATTGAGGTCCACCTTGGTGCGGCTGCCATAGCTGCCCTTTTTGGTGGTAATGATAATCACCCCATTGGCACCACGTGATCCATAAATTGCTGTGGCCGAAGCATCTTTGAGCACCTCAATCGATTCGATATCTGCCGGATTGATGTCTGTGAGCGGTGAGCTCGTGCGCCCGCCGAGGCCGATATTCTGCAAGGAGGTGTTATTTAAGAATACGCCGTCTATGATGTAGAGCGGGTCACTGCTCGAGTTGATGGAGGTCGTCCCGCGTACCCTCAAAAAGATACTTTCTCCCGGTACGCCGGAGTTGGTCGAGACCTGCACCCCGGGGAGCTTTCCCTGCAGCTGGGCGTCAAAGCTCGCTACGGGGATTTTGTTCACTTCGGACGCTTCGACTCTGGCCACAGCACCCGTCAGGTTTCTCTTTTTCTGTGTACCATAGCCGACCACCACCACTTCGTCCAGGTCCGAAACGGCCGGTTGCAGCAGGATCTGGATCTGGGCCTGCCGGGCGGTGATCCGGCGACTTTTATAGCCTAAAAAAGAGGTTGAGAACGTCAGAGGCAACCGCTGCCCCGTGATAAACTGAAATCGTCCCGACGCATCTGTCTTTACCTGGTGGGTCACACCTTCAAGCTGTATCGTAACCCCTTCTATGGGCTGATGGGAAATTGAATCCAGCACCTGGCCTTTTAAGGTCGCGTTAATCAGAGGCTCAGATTGCTGCGAAAATACGGGCAATAGCAAACCATGCGACAAAAATAGTGTCGCGGCGTACTTCCATACGCTATTTTTCATAGATATATTTTTAACAGTGAATAATTACAAGTGCCAACGCCAATTGATTACTTGTCAGAAAAGCTGCATGTCTGAAGAAAGAGGTGCTTTCTTCTAACCGCAGCTACACATTCGCATGCTTATATCAGAGAAATAGGATAGACAGGAGAGCGGATATGCTCTTGATGAAGAAGGGATCAAATTAAAACTCTGGTTCATAAATAATAAATTATATTAACAGTGATAGTTCATTACACACGGAAGATACTGCTTTCAGAAGGCCTCGGGATACCCAATGGCCTTTCTGCGATAGCTTGTCTCCTAGGTTGATGCACAAATATAATAAACATAAAATTAAATCTACAATATTAGTAGACATTATTTTCATTACTTTATTAAATACAAAAAAGCCGCCTCGAAATTATCTTGGCGGCTTTCGCCCGCAGTGTTACTGTGGTATCCTCTACATTATCGTGCTGCGCTCCGGGCGCAGTTTGCTGCAAAGCCGTGTTAACCCCGAGAAATCTTAAAAATTTGCAACGCATGGACAGCTCACATAACAGGCCGCCGGGATGATATCCCGACGGCCTGTTCCATGCTCGCCAGCTCCTGGCGTTAATATCCGGGGAGCATCGGGGAAATATGCCGGTTTTATTTGATGTATTTCCAGCTAAAGTCCTTTCCGTGGACCTCCACCTCCAGATGTCCGGGTGCAGTCCCCTCAAAGGTTCCATGCCACCAATTTCCGGACACCGCCCCAGCCGTGATAAACTGTACACCCTTTACCTTGATTTCTTCATACAGGTGCATATGCCCCTGTAGCACCAGCTTGAGGCTGTGCTCCTTGAAAAGGTCAAACACCTGCTTTTGATTGACAAAGGTATCCGTACTTGTGTAACTCCCTTCCAGCACCGGGTAATACACAGATAAAAAAGGGACATGTGAGATGACCACCAAGGGCTGGTCTTTGGCAGTACTTTTCACCAGCTCCTGCAGCCATGTCAATTGCTTCGCACCGATAACATACTGGTGATCTCTGGTTTCCACACTATTCAATACAATAAACTTCCAGCCTTTATGCTCAAAACTGTAGTAAGCCTGACCAAAAACCTTTTCAAAGAGCGCAAAGTCATTAAGGCCATTGCGTATGCCCCGAGGCAACCTGTCGTGATTGCCAATGGCCATATGATAAGGTTTACCTGTCCGGTCAAAGAGGTTCTTCAGTTGCTTGAGCCGTTGCTCCCCTGCCGGTAATTCAGCGGTTTTTAAGTTGTCAATATCCACATTGTCACCACCGCTGACGATCAATTCGACACCCGGCGGCAGGGATGTTAACCGCCGGTGCACCTGATCGAGAGTAGAGTCGCCATGAACATGCATATCCGTGAAAAATGCGAACTTAAAGTGCTGCGCTTTTGCCGTTCCACAGCACATTGCCAGCAGCATAAGAAGTAAAACAGGTGTTTTTATGCGTTTCATTACCATCCAAATATTTGTTTCAGGTTATCATTTAAAAGTATTTCCGCTTGCGGTATAGGGCGATAATAAAATTTAGGTGCTTCAAAAGTTCCTGTATTTTCGATTGTTTCGACAGTACCGCTATTTCCTTCCGAGAGAAACACGCCGACATCCTGACCAAAACGCCCAACCCTATAGTACTGCAATTCCCTTCCCAGGCTATTTTTCTCCTTTACGGCCGGTATAGATGCGGACGATGCCAGCAACACGATATCCGGAATACCATCGCCGGTCAGGTCGTGCTGGCCCAGCCCGGCGAAGTAGATGCCTTCCCGTTTATTCTTTAACAGCTCACCCACATTCCAGCGCATGAGGTCTGTAAACCGGAAGCCCTCAAAGGCAAGCTCTACCCGACGTTCCCGTCTGATCTCCAGAACGAGATTACGCTGGCTGCTTTCTACATTGGCATAGCGCGATGCCAGTACCGGATCTATCGCTACACCAAGAGTCATCGCCGGCATCCCCGCCCTTGCGCGCAACAGATTGATACTGCGGTCGAGATCCGCCTGCGTCAGCTGCCCTAGCTCTGCCTTTGCCTCCGCAAAATTCAAGAGGACCTCGGCATAGCGGTACAGTGGGATATCTAGGTTGTTACGCGCTTCCAAGCTCAATGTATTCTGAAACCCTTTGATCTGGTGGTAACCCGAAAAGTTTTTGGCCAGCTGCTGCACATACAGGCCAGCCCCCTGCGCATAGGTATGGGAATAGATCAGTTGCCATCCCGGATAAGCATAGGTCTGCGCCAGACGGGGGTCGCGGTTTTCGAATTCTTTAACAAAAGAATACTTTTGGTAACCGGGCTGCGCCGAATAAAACGAACCATCTTTCATTAAATACGCCTGCACAAGGTCGCGCAGCGGATAATATTCGTAATTACCAAACATCCCGGGCCATGAACTTGCATTGAGCACGTTGTTGGCAAAAAAGCGACCGAGTACCACCTCCTTGTTGTTTTCCAGGTTTTCACTGAAAAACAGGCTTCCATAGTCTTGATCAGGCTTGCCGGAATTATGGATCACAAAGCCACCCTCCCGCATCATCTGGTCACTCACTTGCTGTGCTTTGGTCAAAAAACCATTTGCCGAACTTTTCAGATCCAGTTCATTGTGGTATTTTCGGTAGGTGCCCTCATAGAGTGCAAAGCGGCTGTACTCCTGTAAAACGACCCACTTGTTGACGGTACCCAGCTTTATCCGGGGTTGTACATGTTGGGCAGCAAACTCAAAATCCTCCATAATTTTCTGGACGACGGTAGCACGTGGGTCACGTTTGGCGAAGAGATAATTCGCGTCACTCACTTCCAAAGCCTTATCCACCCAGGGCACGTCCGAAAAGCGCTGTACCTTCTCCACATAAAACCGAGCCCGAAAATACCGGCCCAATCCTTCATAATGTGCTTTCTCACTTTCGCTAACCCTGGCTTTAGCCATATGTTCCAGAAAGAAATTAATTTTGCGGAGCTGCTCCCAGTTCCAGCCACCCGTAATGGTCGCCGCGGATGCATTACCTGCCATGATTGTTTTGATCTCCGTATTGCCGGTCGTACTGGCATTGTCCGAGGTTGCATCGGCCTCATAAATGCCCAGCCCCGGAAAGTCGTACAAGCCATTGATATACAGCTCCAGGTCAGTGGCTGTATTAAAAAAGTTCTCATTATTGATCGCGGTCTCCGGAACACGGTCTAAGTAGCTGTCGTTACAGCTTCCGAGCAGCGAAAGCCCCGAACATACAACGGCTAATTTTATATATTTATTTATCATGATATGCGATTAAAAAGTCAATTGAATACCAGCAGAAAAACTGCGCTGGAAAGGATATGTCAACCCGTTGCCGACACGATCCGAACCTGCAGTCGGGTTTGTATAAATATTTTCATTCAAGGTCTCCGGATCAAAATAGCGCTTCACGGCAGACCATTCGATAATGTTCTCTCCACTCAGATAGACACGTAAGCTGCTGATCCTGGCCCTTGAAGTAAGGGATTTCGGCAGTGTATAACCGACCGTCAGGTTTTTGAGACGTAGGTATGCTGCATTCAGCAAGTAGTTGGTCTGTGGTATGGCCAGACCCTGCGCCTGATCAATACGGGTACCCAGATTGCGGTCGGCGAGCCAGGACTGCAAGATGGGGTAAGCCGCATTCAGGTTCTGATCTGCCAGGCCCAGGTTGAGATAAGCCCGGGAATGCTTGGCGCGATCGATCTCCGAATCACTTTCGGGGCGATAGAAATCCAGCAGATGCCCGTAGAAGTTACCGTACGGCTGTTGGTATGTTCCCCAATACAGGTAATCCAGCGGATAATAATCGCGTTTGCCTATTCCCTGAAAAAATGCGCGGACATCAAAACCTTTCCAATCTGCAGAAAGGTCTAGTCCAAATTGATACCGTGGCGTGGAATTGCCAATGATCTTAAGATCTTTGGTATCTCCGAGGGTATAGCCTATTTCAATCTTACCATTACCATCCTGATCGACATAAGTCGGCCATCCCGGTACGATAGACAGCGCTCCCCAGGGGATGATGGACGTCTGGTCCAATTTGGCGATCTCTGCCTCATCTTTAAAAAGCCCATTGCTCTGCAAGCCCCAGATCTCGCCCATGCGCATGCCCTCATAATACTGTAAGATGCTTTTGTTCGGGTTGTCAAAGCGCGTAATCTTGGATTGTGAATCTGACAGCAGCAATTTCGCATTGAAGCGGAGAGGCGCATTGGCCAGTTCGAAGCGATCCTGGAAATTGACGGTCAGTTCCCAGCCGTTGGTCTTGAGATCTGCCGCATTTTCCCGGGGCTCAGCCGCCCCCAGAATATTTGGCAGGTCCTTGCCCAGCGTCAGCATACCCAGAGTACGCCTTGAATAATAATCAAAACTGGCAGACAGTTTATTTTTAAGTACGGCGACGTCCATGCCCACATTTATGGTATTGACCTTTTCCCAGGTATAGTTTGGAGACACCAGTGAAGGAACCTGGATAAAGATCCCCCGTTCGCTGCCGAACAAGTAATCTGCATCCTTTTTTTCCATTGCAGGCAGATAGCCATAGCTGGACACAGACTGATTGCCGAGCTGCCCGTACGATGCCCTCAGTTTCAGGAGATCCAGGCCGGGCAGCGCCATAAAATTCTCCCGGTCAAGGCGCCAGGCCACGGATCCCGAAGGGAAAAAGCCAAAACGTTTGTTTTTGGGAAAACGCGAGGAGCCATCATAGCGCCCGTTAAATTCGACAATATACTTATCATCGTAGGTGTAGTTGAGCCGATAGAAAGCACCACGCAAGGCATAAGTATCAATCGCTTCACCCATTTTCATTGTACCGGTGGCAAATTGGATTGTTGGAAAAGATTCCGAGATCAAGCCCGCCCGCTCGGCATTGATGAGTTCGTAGCGGTAATCCTCCTGGTTGAACCCCAATACCGCGTTGACCTGATGTTTGTCAAAAGACTGCATATAGGTGCCGTATATATTATACACGTTATGGTAGATAAACCCCGCCTCCCGGTAAGCACCTGTGGTTCCCTCTTTGCGCACATCGTCGGGGCCGTAGCCGATCTCGTACTGATTGGTATACCAATTGCGGTTCAGGGAGTTGCGACGGAACGTGTAGTCTGCATTGAGTTTGAATCTGTTGCCAAAAAAACGGAGTTCGGTATTGAAGGTCGATTGCACGTCCAGGTACTTACGGTCACTTTTTCCGCCATCGACCATCTGCGCCGCAATGATGCCGGCCGAGGAATTGGCCCAGGTGCCGTCCGGATTCTTGTCAAAAGAAGTCGGGAAGATATTGTAAATATCTGCCAGGCTCATCTGTGAGGGGGTAAGCCGACGAATGCTTCCGATCACCGTATTGTTGCCAAATGAGATCAAGTCAGAAAGTCTATAATTGACCTTGGAGCGCAAATTGTATCGGTCAAAATAGTCTTCCGTGAGTTTAACCGGTGAATTTTGCCTATTGTAGCTGCCACTGATATAGTACTGTACCTTTTCATTAGCCCCCGATATGGAGAGGTCATGCGAGCTGGTGGCATTCCAGTCAGACAGGAAATAGCGTGTCCAATCCCTGTTGCCCATGTATTCCCAGACTTTGGAATCGGAGGGGTTGATGCGCACACCGACAATCGAAGGGTCGTCTGAGCGTTCCTTGGCATATTGGTAAAACTGATCCGAGTAATTGACATTGTCCCAGGGCGTATTGTCGGTCGAAGTCTCCAGCAACCTGGAGAACACATACGGGTCGGTTATTTTGTCGGGCATCACCGTGGGCGTATTCCAGGTAAAATTGTTGGAATAGCTCACTTTCGCCTCACCTTTTCCGGTCTTGGTGGTCACGATCAGTACCCCAAACGAGGCGCGGGCACCATATATCGCTGCTGCTGACGCATCCTTGATCACGGTGAAGGACTCGATATCCTGTGGCGCAATACGGATCAGCTCTTCGGCCGATACCGGTACATTGTCTACCAGGATCAGTGGATCGCCCCCGTTGATGGAAGTTATGCCCCGGATATTGATATTGGGCACGGCCCCCGGTGCTCCAGAATTGAACCGTATATTCAAGTTGGGCGCGATCCCCTGCAGCCCCTGAGCTGCATTCGAAATCGGGCGGCTGTCGAGCACCTCACCGCTGATATGGTCGACCGCCCCTGAGAGGTTGGTCTTTTTTTGCGTGCCGTAGCCCACGACGACGACTTCATCCATTTGGTTGGCATCCGTCAGCTGGAAGACTACGCTGGAGCGCTTTCCCGGACTGACGATAAATTCGCATTCTTCTTTGCCCTTGAGTCCCGTGAAACTCGCGGTAATACAGTAGTTGCTGTCCACGGGCAGGCCGTTGAAGACCACTTTCCCCTGCTGGTCGGCCTGTGCCGCACGCCTGAAGTGACTCACCTTGTTGTTCACCGTGACCGTTGCATTTGCCAAGCCCTTCGACTTGGTATCCTGCACGATGACAACAAGTTCCCCACGCTGCTGGGCAAAGCCCTCCTGGCCGGCAGCAATTGCCAATAGTAGTAACAAGGCCCCTTTGGCCGGCCTCTTCCTGGTTAACGATAGTTGCATATTTTTCATTAATAATGGTGCATAGTTTACCCGGGCTCCCCTATTATGGGGTGCACATCCTGGTGTTTCTCATTGATTTTTACGGACTGTTTTTTATGATCGTATAGGTATTTGTTTCGTTATTAAACCTGAGCTCCAGATCATTTGCAAGACAGATTGTCTGTAGGATCTGCCCCACATCATTCTCTCTGGTGTACGTACCATAAAATGATAATCCGGCAACTTGGTCCGCCGAAAATAAAATGGAGGTGCGGTAGAACGACGCTATGGCAGGCAGCACTTCAGCAAGCGGCTTATGATGAAATACCAATGACGTCTGAATGACCTCTTCCACCGGTTTTTGCATTTTAGAAAACCGCTCCTTTTTCGGCGGTACGGCCGGCTCATTCCATGTTTGCCCCGGTGTCAGGTAAGCAAGGAGCCTCTCCTTCCCATTTTGGTCGCGTTCCTTAATGGACACCCGGCCCGTTATCAGGCGTACTTCGGGTTTGGCGTCTTTCGTCTCCTGGCTCACCCAGAACGAGGTGCCCAATGCTGTCGTTAGGATATTGCCGGCCAGCACGGTAAATGGGCGGGCTGTATCGTGCGCCACCTCAAAAAATGCCTTACCCTGCAATTGAATTGCGCGCTGCCCCTGCGGGAAGGGCTGCATCCAGGTCAGCGTCGAATGCGCCAGCAGGCGGACTTTGCTGCCATCCTCCAATATAAGCGTGCTATCTCGCGGTACGGTACAGGACATCCTGCCCGGCCTGACCGGAGTTCTGTTCACTACAGCAGAGATCGTTTGCACGGGCTCCTCGCCCGGACGGTCTTCCCATAGATACCATGCGAATGAAAAACATAGGAGCGCGGCTGCCGCAATTTTGAGCAGCGGCTTCCAGGCAACAGGAGCACGTCTTACCGCTGTTTCTGCTGGCAGTAGACGCGCGTCAATCCGCTCCTTCATGCGCAGCTTTGCTGTATCACCGTCCAGTGAAGATCCCGCAGCCACATCGAGCTCCCGCAGCCATTGCATTAAGTGCGCGCGCTCCACATCGGTGATCTGCCCCGAGATATATTTTTCAATCAATCTTTCCAGTTCTCTTTTTTCTTGCTGCATACACCCTATAGTTGCTGCAATGCGGCAATCGTACCATTCCAAATGCGTTAAGCTTATGTAAAGTTTATTTTAAGGAATTGCAGGGTTTTCAGAACTGTGTCCCAAGCCCGGGGCAAGACGGTTGCACTAAAAGAAAAGCAGGAAAGATAAGGACAAGAAGACGGTGGGATTCAGTTGCTGTTGCTGCATATGCTGGCGCACCAGGGTCAGCGCCTTACTTAACTGGTTTTTTACGGTCTGTAGTGAGATCCCCAGCTGTTCGGCTATTTCATGGTTACTGAGGCTGCGCTGATACTTGAGGTTAAAGACGACCCGCATCCGGTCGGGCATGTCGACCACAGACTGTTCGATGGCCACCAGCACATCCGTATAGTTTTCTTCATAGCCATCGATCGGGAATACATCCTGAAGGCCATCCTGAATCATAAGGCTATAGTGCTCAATATGTTTTTGATGTACCCCTTCCCTTCGGAAATGCTGGAAAAGCTTGTGATACAAAGCAGAGATCAGGTAGGCTCGCAATCCGCTATGGATATTGATCCTATATCGTCTCTGCCATAGGTCGACAAAAAGATCCTGGACAACGTCCATGGCCACATCCACATCTCCGACCTTTCGGATAGCGATCTGGAGAAGCGTGCTCCAATGCTGCTCATAAATTTCATCA
The DNA here is from genome assembly GCF_901482695.1 of Sphingobacterium thalpophilum. NCBI lineage: Bacteria > Pseudomonadati > Bacteroidota > Sphingobacteriia > Sphingobacteriales > Sphingobacteriaceae > Sphingobacterium > Sphingobacterium thalpophilum. The sequence goes on along the minus strand of NZ_LR590484.1, from coordinate 4,476,301 downwards.
AAAGCACTGTAATCCGCATTTGCCAGACGTTCTAATAGCATGGCGTCTATCGTTTTCACAAGCATGGTTTCTAGATCAATAATTCTTCGTCTGCCGTAAAGATCAGGCTTTAATACAAATACAGTATTAAGGACAGGTAAAGAATACATTAACGCCGCAGTGTGGCCAGCAAAAAAAAACAGCCATTCTGGTTCAGTGTCCTATTGAGCGACTGCTGTTTCAAATTTCCATTTGCAAAACTCATTTTAATATCGTAATATTGCGATATTAAATATTATCAGCTATGGGACTTACCAAAACAGAGATTTTTGCAGACGAGCAGAACCAGCTGGCCACCGCCTTCAAAGTACTGGGCCATCCTGCGCGGATCGCGATCCTGCAGTATATTATCGACAGGAAAGCCTGTATCTGCAATGACCTGGTCGAAGAACTGGGACTTGCCCAGGCGACGATCTCCCAGCATCTCAAGGAGCTCAAAAGTACCGGTATCATTCAGGGAACGATCGAAGGCAAATCCGTCTGTTACTGTATTGACGAAGCAGTATGGAAAAAAGTTCAACACGATTTCAACAGCTTTTTCAATCAGGAGGTTAAAGTGACGAGCTGCTGCCCGTAGCTTTTTTTAAACTATTATCATCGTCATATTGCAATATATCATTAACACATAAAATACATCGTTATGAGACTATCCGAAATCAAAGAAATCCTTCCGACATTGGACCATGTCGAGTTTCAGCTGGAAAACGGAACTTTTGTTCCTGAGCATTTCCATGTTACCGAAGTGGGACAGATCACGAAAAAATTTATTGACTGCGGCGGCGTGGTTCGTGAAGAAAAAGCCGTCAACTTTCAGCTCTGGAATGCAGATGATCTGGAACATCGCCTCAAACCCGGTAAATTACTGCACATCATCAACTTATCCGAAGAAAAACTGGGCATTGAAGATGCAGAGATCGAAGTGGAATACCAGAGCGAGACCATCGGTAAATACAGTCTGGAGTACAACGGCAAAACCTTTGTCCTCAAAAACAAAACGACAGCCTGTCTGGCACAGGATGCCTGCGGGATACCCTCCGGGAAAGCCAAGACAGATCTTCGCAATCTTACTGTGGTATCCTCTTCATCGTCCTGCTGCACTCCGGGCTCAGGGTGCTGTTAAACGATGCAAAACCTTGCTTTTGACATGATCTACCCGACCTTATCCGATACCATCAGCCAGCTGCGCCAGGAGCAGCTGGTCGGCGAAGCGCGCCGGGCTGCCCTGCAGCCGCTGATTGACTATGTGCAGGCCAAAGTACATGCCGGAGCCCCCGTCAATCTCCATTTTATCTGCACCCACAACTCACGGCGCAGCCATATGGCACAGGTATGGGCGCAGACGGCTGCGCTATACTTTAATGTAGCGCAGGTCCATTGCTATTCAGGTGGTACCGAGGCGACCGCCTTGTTCCCCAGAGTCGCCGGAACGCTGTCCGCCCAAGGGTTTAAGGTATTCCAGATCGCCGGCGGCAGCAATCCGGTATATGCGATCAAGGCTGGCGGCAATATCAGTCCGGTCATCGGTTTTTCCAAAACCTACGACAGCCCCTTCAACCCGACAGCAGATTTCGCGGCGATCCTGACCTGCACGCAGGCTGACGGCGACTGCCCTTTTATCGCGGGGGCCGAAAAACGTATATCATTGCCTTTTGACGATCCGAAACAAGCTGACGGAAGTCCGGATCAGGACCGCGTCTATGCTGCGCGCAGCCTGGAGATCGCGGCGGCACTATTTTATGCATTTTCCAAGGTGAAGCTATAGTCACTCTATCCACTATAAAAAGAGCCCCATATCCGCAGGGATATGGGGCAGGAATAACCAGTTTAATCACATTATCGTCTGCCATACCCCTGGTTTGCAGGCAGGTAGCGCCATATAGCTGCGCTCAGGGAACGTAGATAAATTTCTTATTTACCGTGACCGGATCGCCACCGTTGTTGACTGTCTTTTCAATCGCCGTCAATGGGTAACCATCTTTGTCATATGTATAGGAGGTGGTGATGACCTGGTGCAGCTCGCCCGTTTCATCGACCGTTGTTTCCTTGACAACATTGTGCCGGCTGTAAGTCTGGGTAAATAGCGCGAGGTAGTTTCCGGCCGATGTCGCATAGGGATTGGTTTTGTTATCGTACTCGTAGCTGGTTTTTATCGACAGTTCCAGTTCATCCTCGTCATTCACGGTATAGATTTCGACACGCTCTACCTCGCCGTTCGGGTTATAGAACATTTTTCTTTTGAAATAAGGTACCTCACTCTCCAGCAGTCCGTAGCCGGTAACTTCCTTGACCTGCTTGCCCTGATATACATATTGGTTGTACGCATTTGCTGTCTGTGCATCCGTGGCATACAGTTCTTCTTTCACCAGGCGGTCATCCTCATAGACAAATTTGATTTTTCCGTCCGAATGGCGCACCTCCACCGGCCTGTTGTTATGATAGGTAATTGTGGAGCGCGAAAGTTCTCCGCCGCTCACATCCACAAGCTCCGTCAGTGCACCGTTTGTATATTTAAACTCCATGTAATTGTCTACATCCGTCTCGATCTTACTGAGTCTTTTCCCGTCCTTAATAGGTTCCAGGGGATTATCGCTGTCATTCTTCGAACAGGAAAAGAGCATCAGCCCGACGATGGACAGTGTGCAGATTTGTTTTGCGATAGCTAATTTTTTCATTTTTCTGGTTTTGATTGTTTTGATTTTTATTTCTCAAAATTAATTCCCTGCCCGACGCCTGTCCATCACATTTTTGTGTGATTCTATCGTCCATCATTTGGGTTCCAGTACGCCAACGGCCAGCTGTGGGCATAAGCGCCGGCTTCCAATATGCATAACGTAAAAAGCATGCCTGCAATGATTTGTGCATATGGCGTACAATCACCTGGAAATATGACCGCTGTCACCTCTAATCCAAGTGGTTATACCTACATTGGTGTCATGAAAGAATAGATATCATTTAACAAATCCACAGCAATGAACAGCATCAGCGATTACGACAACTTTTTCCTTCCAGCAGATAATCTGGAAGAGGCAAAAGAATTTTATGGCAGGCAGCTTGGTCTGAAAGTCAAATTTGATTTTGCGGACAAAGGAATGACAGCATTCCGGGTAGGCGCCCACGAGCCGGCGATTATCTTGAGCACCCGACATGCCCAGCCGGCGATATGGTTTACGGTGGAGAGTGTAAAAACGGCTTACGAAGACCTTAAATCCAGGGGCATATCATTTCTGAGCGAACCATTTGAGATTATGACCGGCTATGCCGTTGAATTCAATGATCCCTTTGGGAACAAGCTAGGGCTGACAGATTATAGTAAAATCGGGCCATCTTCTTAACGCTTATCAAAAAAAGAAACCGCATCAAAAATAAATTTGACGCGGCTTTCTTTAACCACCTAAATAAAATAAATGCCTTTTCCTTAAGCACCTATTTATGCTGTTGTATAGGATAACATCACTTGACTTCAAACTCGTAGATCCCCACGGATACTTCTTTGCCCATCCGGAATTTTAACCGGACTTTTTGGGTCTTTACAGGCTCAAACCTTACCGTATTGACCTTGTCCTGTTCGTTGGAATAGGCCGTTGTATTTTTTACGGCCGTCCAGTTACCTTCCGCATTGAGGTATTCGACCGACCAGCTGTCGGGAATGCGGCAGCCGCCCCAGGGGCGGTCGTCCCACCAGTAAACATTTGCCATGGAGATCTCCGCAGGCTTTTCCAGCTCATAGGATATCCATTCCTCCGTACCTTTGGCGGGCCATAAGGAATAAAATGATACGTCGCGGTCCGAAGAGCTTTTGGGCCAGTAGCCGTCATTGACTTTTGCCAGCGCGTGGGCCGGACCTTTAGAAGACTCCACTTTCGCCGTTGTGGTCATCGTCACCGGGGGCAGTGGCCGGGTGTATTCCAGCGTTCTGGGAATCCAGACCTCCATCTCACCCGCGCCCCGGTTGGCCCAGGCATAATAAGGGATGGCCGTGAGCTGTTTGTCCTCTTCGATGATCTTGTTCTGCTGATCGCGGGCGGTACTCTTGCCGTTCATCGTGAGGGTCACGATACCATTGAGTTTATCAGGCTGATAGCTGCTCTCCACGGTCGCATCATCTGTCAGCACGGCATTGGAAACCTTCCCATTGTTGTCCGGCCATTCCAGGCAGTAAACAATAGGACCCCGCTCCAGAGCCACCTTGCCCCTGTCGTCTTTCACCTGATGATTGGCGATCGTACGCTTCACATCCATGGGCAGTACCAGGTCGACACGGTCCCCTTTTTGCCATTGGCGGCTGAGGCTGGCATAACCATTTGCCTGAATCGTGAATTCAACCGGCTGACCATTGATCTTGATCTCAACCTCTTTGCGTTCCGGTTTCAGGTACGTGTACAGCTTGCCCGGAACCGGACGGTCGACAGCCCATCCCGGTATGCGGAGCAGCAGTTCAAAGGCGTCCGGTTTTTCGGGGCTGATCTGTATTGCCGTATGGCCTTCCCAGGGGTAATTGGACTTTTGGGCAATATGCACCTTATTTCCGGGCAGGTCGATCGTGGTTTCGCTTTCGACAAAAAGGTTGACATAGATATGGTTGTCCTTATGCGCATAAGCATATCCCGGGATGGATGGGATAAAGCGGCAGACATTGCTCGGGCAACAGGCACAGCCAAACCATTCGCTGCGCGCATGCTGCCCTTCCGATGCCAGGGGATTGGGGTAGAAAAAGCGGTCGCCGGCGAGGCCTACCCCCGAGAGCACACCGTTGTACAGGGTACGTTCGATGACATCGTAGTATTTGGCATCACCATGCATCAGAAACTGCCGGTGGTTCCAGTATACATTGCCGATTGCGGCACAGGTTTCGCAATAGGCCGACATGTTTGGCAGCTCATAGTTATCGCCAAATGCTTCCCCATGACCGCGGGCGCCGATCCCGCCGGTGACGTAGTATTTTTTGTCCACCACATTGTCCCATATTCTGTCTATTGCGTTCAGGTATGCCTTATCGCCCGTGAGTGCCGCGACATCAGCCATCCCCGAGTACATGTATACGGCGCGCACCGCATGGCCCACGGCCTCATCCTGCTGCACGACCGGTTTGTGACTCTGTGCATATTCACCGCGGACACCCTTTCCTTTGAGGTCGAGAAAATACTTCGCCAGCTCCAGATACTCCTTTTTCCCTGTTGTCCGGTACATCTTGGCGAGCCCCATTTCGACGATCTGGTGTCCCGGTTCGTATTTCAGGCCACCCACCAGAAAATCCTTGACCAGCAGATCCGCATTCCTGATGGCGATATCCAGCAAGGAGCGCTTGCCCGTGGCCATATAATGGGCCACTGCGGCCTCGTACAGATGTCCGGCATTGTACAGCTCATGGCTCAGGTCCGGATCCTTCTCCCAGCGCTTGCTGCCTACCCAGCCGTGCATCTTACCCGGCTCAGCAGCGGTCCGGGCAGTAAAGAGATAACCGTCCGGCTCCTGTGCCTTTCCGATATAATAGATCAAAGAATCCATCTGCTGTTCCAGTGCAGCATTGGGGTTGGTCTGCACCGAATAAGCCATTCCCTCGATGATCTTGTAGATATCCGTATCATCAAAAGGATATTCCGTACTGAAATAACCCTTCATCATCCCCGCCGCTTTTTTAAAATTGTCGACCCTTCCTGTCGAGTAGCACTGCTGCAGTGCGATCGGGATGGTCACCTGCTGATTGATCTTGAGCCTCGGCGCCCAAAACTTGTCCGTAAACTTCACATCCACAAACGAAACAGGTTCGATCGGATAGTCAAGCTTTTTATCCCTTGTCTCCTGAGCACGGCTTTCGCCAAGAAACAAGCTGCTCAGCACAACGGCTAGTACGGCATAACATTTTAATCTATACATAATTATGTGTATTAGGTGTACGATTTATTTAATATCCCGGATTCTGCCTCAGGTTTGCATTCGTATTGAGCGCGGCCCTGGGAAGGGAACAGCACACCTGTGAAAATGACCAATCCATACCAATTGATCCATTTTTCCTTCGCATTTCTGAAGCTCATATAAGTTTATTTAACTGGTTTGATTTATCCCAACTCTTTTTAAGTGTTAAGATGACGTTTATTAGAGCAAAATAAATATCTCCGCATCAGCAGAGATCAGCATCAGCATCGTTTTACGTTTATCCTCGGTTATTATGATCAATTTTAAGAAAAAAATAAATGTAAAACAAACATTTAATATATTCTTTTCGAAATCACCCGGCGGAGCACCCGCTTCCTCTTGTTTACTCTGGTCCATACCCTGTTCCCTGCGTGCCTCTGAGGGGGCATGCAGGGAGGCCTCCCTATCCACTGCCCGGCTGCATGATCTTACAGGTTGTGGGCTAAATCCAACATAAATTGTCTTTCCTAAAAATAAACCCTAATTTTGACTAACCGACACTTAACTAAGCCATCACGATGAACGTAGCCCATGTCCGACAATTGTTTACCCAGCTTTATGAAGAAAACTGGGTCAAGCTGTATGTGCATGTTTTTCGGATGCTGGACGACCGTGATGAGGCCCGTGATATTGTACAGGAGATCTTTGCGAATCTCTGGGACAGGATGGAGCGCCTCGAGATCGAGCATTCCTATCAGGCCTATCTCTTCCGTTCGGCACGCAATCTGGTGATCAACCGCATCGCCAGCCGCGATGTGGGGCGCAGGTACGAAAGCTACCTGGAGCATGCGGGCCCTGCCCTTGAGGTCATGCCCGATGAGCTGCTGCGGGAGAAAGAACTGGCCCGGCAGATCGAAGATGCCATTGAGAAGCTGCCCAGCAAAATGGCGCTGATCTTTAAGAAAAGCCGGTACGAACAACGCAGCTACCGCGAGATTGCCGAAGAGCTCGATATTTCTGAGCAGACAGTTAAAAAACAGATTTACAATGCGTTGACCCTTCTCAGAAAAAAAATACGGACTATTTTCATTTTTTTCTACCACTAAGCTGCCCCTTTCCTGTCTTCTAAGCAGCAAACAGAACAACTGCCCATGAAGACACCGCTATCCAGATCATTACTGCAAAAATATCAGCAGGGACTATGCAGCCCTGAGGAGACTGCGCTGGTCGAAAGCTGGTACAACCAGCTCAGCAAAGCAAACAACGCAAAGGAAATCCCCGAACTTGATCTCGCGGCCGAAGACCGCTATTTGCGGCAGACGCTCTTTGGCGACGAACTGCGGGCCGCGCAGCGGAAACGGGCCTACCTGAAAGTCGCGGCCAGCATCGCTCTTTTTCTGACGGCCGGACTGGCGATTTACTTTTTTTCCGGTCCTCCGCAGCCACAGCCGGCAGCCCCCTTTAGCATCGGCCAGTTTCAGGCCGAGCTGCTGATCGGCGATCAGGTGGTGAGCCTGGATGAGCGGCAGCCCCCAGCCCCCGCATGGATGGACCGGAACAAGGGCGACAAAGTGGCCCTACAGACCAGAAAAGGACAAGAATACCGGATGCAGCTGCCCGACGGCACCACGGTGTGGCTCAACGCCGACAGCAGGCTGGAGATCGGCAAGGACTACAATCAGCAACAGCGCGCCGTCTATCTGCAGGGCGAAGCCTATTTTAAGGTAGCCAAAAACAAAACTGTCCCTTTTATCGTTCATGTGGGCAGCACAAGCATAGAAGCACTGGGTACAGCGTTCAACGTGCGGCAGTACGAGAGCGACGGGCAGCTGCTGACCACAAGGCTTGACGAGGGCAGCATACGCGTCAGCAATGCCGGCCGGCAGCAGGTGCTGCTGCCCGGACAGGCGGTACAGGTGGACTTGCAGCAGGGCAGCTTCGAGCTACAGCAGCACAGCCGCCAGCCCGAAGGCCAGTGGAAAGACGGTTACTTTACCTTCGAGCAGACGCCGCTGCCCGAGATCATGGCCGACCTGGCCCGCTGGTACAATTTTACCTATACCCTGTCGCCGGCCTATGAAAAGAAAGTCCTGAGCGGAAAGATCAGCAAAAAAGAACCCTTTGCGGAGGTGCTCCGCATACTGCGGTTTGCCGGCATCAATTACACGGTCGACAAGGACCGCCTGCTGCTTGCCCCCTGACCCACAAACTAAACAAACGAATTTTAATCTAATACCCTATGAAAAACTCCGTAAAAGCAGTACTGTTTATGCTGATGCATGTCAACGGTTATGCCTTTAGCCAGCATCCGGCCGGTGCGCCGGATCAGATTCAGTTCAGACAGCTCGTCAAAACCATCGAGCAGCGCAGCGACTACCGCTTTGTCTATGACCCCAGCGAAATTAAGCCCGACCTGAACCTGGATGTGAACCTGGACAATACCAATATTCCGGAACTGCTCAGGCAGGCCTTTACCGCCAGGGGCATCCGCTACCGCATTGTCAACAACACCATTGTGCTTCAGGGCAAAGCTACAGGCAGCCCCCAGCAGACCGCTGTCAGCGGCCGCGTGCGCAATGCCGCCGGCGCCCCCCTTGAGGGCGTGAGCGTCCGTGTCAAAAACAAAGTGACCAGCACTGTCACCGACGCCGGCGGACAGTTCACCTTACATGGGCTGCAGGCCGACGACATCCTGTTGCTGAGCTATGTGGGCTACCGCAGCAAAGAAGTTAAAGTTGCCGGCGGCGGCCCCCTTGAGCTGAGCCTCGAGGCCGATCCCGGCAATCTCGACGAAGTGGTGGTCATCGGTTACGGTACCTCCTCCGTCCGCAAAAACACAGGTTCGGTATCCAGTGTGACCAGCCGGGAGATCGGAACGCAGCCCGTACTGGATCCCCTTGCCGCACTGCAGGGCCGGGTCGCCGGCCTCAACATCGCATCCAATTCAGGACTGCCCGGCGGCTCGTTTCAGGTGCAGCTGCGCGGCGTCAATTCACTGAGCAACGGCAGCAGCCCGCTCTACATCATCGACGGCATTCCCTTTTCGGACGAAAGCATGAACCAGTTTACCCTGGCCAATGGCAATCAGAGTCCCCTGAGCCTGATCAACCCCAAGGACATCGAGCGCATCGACGTGCTCAAGGACGCCGACGCCACAGCCATCTATGGCTCCCGCGGTGGCAACGGGGTGATCCTGATCACTACCAAAAAAGGCAATAAAAGCGGGCTCAAAATAGACTTCAACGCCAGCATCGGTTCGGGCAAAGCCATCCGTAACCTCAAGATGCTCAATACCGAACAATACCTGCAGATCCGTAAGGAAGGCTTTGCGAACGACCAGTTTGAACCCACGGCGGATAACGCACCGGACCTGCTGACCTGGGACCAGAAGGCCAATAGTGACTGGCAGAAAGCATTTTACGGTGCCGGGGCGCCGTTCTCAAGCTACCAGCTCTCCTTTGCCGGAGGCAACGAGTATACACAGTATCTCGCCAGTACCAACTTCAACCGGCAGGGCGATCCCCTGCCCGGCAACAAGACCTATCAGCGTGGCGGAGCCCTGCTCAATCTGTCCACTCAGTCCCGGGACCAGCGCTTCAAACTCAACAGCAGCTTCAGCCTCAATCTGGACCGCAACAACACGGTGCCGACCGATATCGCACAGTTTTATAACGTGGCACCCAACTATCCGCTTTACGACGAAAAGGGGGACTACTACTGGTTCCAGCAGAATCAGCAGAATCCCGCGGCCTATATGGAGCGCTCGGCGCTGTCAAAGTCAAAATCGCTGCTGGCCAATCTGTCTGCCGAGTATGCGATCCTGCCCGAGCTGACGACCAAGATCAGCGTGGGCTACAACCTCAAGAGCATGGACCAGACGCGCCTGCTGCCCAATGCCGGATTCAATCCCGCCACTAGTACCGGCTCGATGGCTTCATACGGCAATTCGGACTACGAGTCCTACATCGTTGAGCCACAGCTCAATTACAGCAAAACATTTGGCAAGCACGATGTCAGGCTGCTCGCCGGCGGCACCTGGCAGCAGCGGGTCAGCGAGGGCAAATACATCGACGGCAGCGGCTACCCGAGTGATTCGCAGCTTGAAAACATGGCTGCTGCCGGAGCGCTCACGGTCCGCAACAACCAGTATGCCGACTACCGCTACCAGTCGGCCTTCGGCCGGATCAGCTACGCCTACGATGACCGCTACCTCTTCAATGTCAGCTACCGCCGGGACGGATCCTCGCGCTTCGGCCCCAACAACAAATACGGTAACTTCGGATCAGTGGGCGCGGCCTGGGTATTCAGCAGCGAGGAGTTCCTGCGCGGGCAGTCCGTACTGAGCTTCGGGAAGCTGCGGGCCAGCTGGGGCGTGACCGGCAATGACCAGATCGGCGACTACCAGTATCTCGATACCTGGGGCACCAACTTCGCCTACCAGGGCATCTCGGGCCTGTACCCGACACGCGTATACAACCCCAATTTTGGCTGGGAAGAAATCAGAAAGAAAGAGCTGGGCCTTGACCTCGGATTTTTGAAGGACCGCATCTTCATGACCCTCAACTACTACAACAATAGATCCGGCAACCAGCTGATCGATATTACCCTGGCGCCACAGACGGGCTTTACCTCCTATTTTGGCAATCAGCCGGCAAAGATCGAAAACAGCGGCTGGGAGCTGGAGCTCAGCAGCACCAATATCCAGCGGGAACAGTTCAGCTGGAAGACCAGCTTCAATATCACCTTTCCGTCCAATACCCTGCTGGAATATCCGGGGCTTGAGAGCAGCAGCGATGCGCGCCGCTACGTTATCGGCGAGTCCACACGCATCGTGCGCGGCTTCCAGTTCACCGGTGTGGATCCGCAGACCGGCATCGCCCAGTTCAGGGATGTGGACGGCGACGGCAAGATTACCGATTTCAATGACTACGTGACCCTGGGTTCAACCATGCCGCGCTATTACGGCGGCCTCAGCAACAACCTGAGCTATGGCCCGCTGAGTCTGGGCTTCATGCTGCAGTTTGTCAAGCAGGAAGGCCCCTCCATCGGCTATGGGCCACTGGCGACCACCATCGGTGCCATGGCCAATCTGGACGAATACGTACTGGGCCGCTGGCAGCAGCCCGGCGACATCACCGATATCCCACGTGCCACGGCCAATAGTGCCAACGAGGCCAATGTGGTGTACCGCAACAATTACCGGTACTCCTCTGCGGTCTGGGACGACGCCTCCTTCATCCGACTAAAAAATGTGTCGCTCAGCTACGATATCTCGCGGTGGGCGCAAAAGATCCACATCAGCCGGGCCGCCCTGCAGTTTACCGCGCAGAATCTGCTGACCTGGACCAGCTTCAGGGGCATGGACCCCGAGATGCCCGGTTTTGACCGCAGCTACCTTTCAGATGTCAACCCCTTCGGGTCTGTACGCACCAGCGCCACACCGTCGTTGCGTACCTATACCTTTGGTGTGCAGCTCACTTTTTAATCAATCATGAAACGACCAACGAACTATCCCATGAAAAAATATATCATCTACAGTCTCTTTGCCACACCGCTGCTCCACCTGTCCTGCAGCAAATTTCTGGAGACCGATCCGCCGCGCACCGAAGTGGCTGCCGGCGCGGCTTTCAGCGACGCCAAAACCGCCAGCGCAACAGTAGCCGGGCTGTATACCAGCATGAACAATTACAACAACCAGTTTGCCAGCGGACTGATGACCATCGTCCTGGCGAGTCTGGCCGACGAGTACAATTCAGCCTTTACCACTTATGATGAGTATAAATACAATAAACTCAGTCCCGCCACCTCTTATCTCGACCGTCTCTGGTCCCAGCCTTTCAGCTATATCAACCATAGCAACAAAATTATCGAAGGTCTGGAAGCCTCGTCGCTGAGTGCTGAGGTCAAGGCAGAGCTGTCTGCCGAAGCCCGTTTTACGCGGGTATTCTGCTACTTTTACCTTAGCAATCTGTTCAACAAAGTCCCTCTGATCACGGACACCAAAAATCTGGAGGCCAACAACCAGAAAGGTCCAGCATCCCGGGAAGAGCTCTATGCCTTCATGGTGGAAGACCTCAGGCAGGCTGCTGCGGACATCCCCGATACCTACATCGGCACCGAACGCACCCGTCCCAACCGAAAAGCAGTGGAAGCCTTATTGGCCCGGGTATACCTCTACCGCTCGGACTGGGCCAATGCCGAAGCCACAGCCACCAAAGTCATCGGCGACAGCCGTTATGAGCTGTCCCGCGATCTGAATACCGTGTTCCTGAAAACCAGCAAAGAAGCCATCTGGCAGCTGCAGACCGTCAACCTCTCCACTGCTGGTGTCAATACCTGGGAAGGGTTCAGCATCGTTCCGGCCGTGGCAACAGCGCGGAGCTATTATCAGGTGTACGGCAGCACACTGGCAGATTATGAGGACGGTGACCTGCGTAAGGCCAACTGGCTGAAGCCCTATGCTGTCGGCAGTGAGACCCGTTATATGCCTTATAAGTACAAGGTGCGTACCGGCGCACCCGTTACCGAATACAACACCGTGCTGCGTCTGGCCGAGCAGTATCTGATCCGTGCCGAAGCCCGTCTCAACCAGAACAAGCTCGGTGCCGCCATCGACGATATCAACCAGATCCGTGAGCGTGCCGGACTCGATGCCCTGCCCCACACGATGGCCAAAGCCGATATCGCAGTGGCACTGGAAAAAGAACGGCAGCTGGAGCTGCTCGGCGAATGGGGGCACCGCTGGTTTGACCTGGTCCGGACCAACAGGGCCCTGCCGGTGCTCAAAGCAGCCAAAACAGACTTTAGCGAAAGCGACTTAAAAATACCGATCGCAAGTTCTATTCTATTGACCAACCCTAATCTCCAGCAGAATGATTAAGCTACTCAACCTTTCGCTGCTGCTCGTCCTGCTGCAAACCAGCCCCGTGCTGCGGGCGCAGGTCCGCATTGTGCCGGCAAAAGCCGTGGCCGGTGATACCGTGACGATCAGCTTTGATCCCCGTGGCAGCGCTGCACCCAGTGCCGCAGGCCCCTTTTTCGTGGACTTCGGCTACTCCAACTTTTACGAGCTGCCCAGCCGGATGCCCATGCAGCAGCAGCATGGCCGCTGGCAGGTACAGTTTAAGCTGCCGCCTTATGCCAACTTTTCCTGCTTTACCATTTCCGATAAGGACAAGAAATTTGTGCAGCAGGCCAGCGACAGCAGCCAGTACGAAATTTATATCTATAAACAGGGCAAACTCATTGCCGGCAATTACCTCGGTAAATCCTATAGCGTGCCGGTGCAGAACAAGACTTCCGACCGTATCGTCCCCCTGCAGGAACATTACTTAAAGAAAGAGCTCAGCCTGTATCCCGACAACTATGAGGCCCGGCTGCGGCTGATCGCTCTGCAGATGAAGGAGAGCAGTCCCGCCCGGCAGTCGGAGCTGCTGAAAGAAGGGCTGGCCGTGATCGAGCAAAGATTCAGGAGCAATCCCCTCTCCGAGGGCAATCTCAACAAAGTGACGATGGGCTATCTGATCCTGGGACAGAACCAGAAGGTGGACTCGATCCGCCGTGTGGTGGTGGACGAGTTTCCGAACGAAAAGATCGGGATCTCCTACCGGCTCAATACGCTGCTGCGTGAGCCGGACTCGTCCGCGGTGGTGGCAGGGATACAGCAGCTGCTGGAGCGCCGCACGGACAGCAACAAGGAGGCCTTAGGCAGTGCCTACGAGTACCTGTTCAGCTACTCCGTGCAGCGTGGCGACAGTGTGGCAGCACGTACTTACCTGCCCCTGATCACCACCTGGGAGCCAGATCCCTACAAATGGCGCGCGTACCGCAGCTATGTGCAGCTGATGCTGGACCACAAGATCCTGCTCCGCGAAGCCTCCAGGCTCAATCTGTATGTTCTGGACAGTATCGCGGCATACCCCGTGAGTCTGATCCGCTATTTTCCCGAAACCGGCTATCTGGTCGCCCACGATCCTGCGCGGGCCGACAAAATCGAAGCAGTCAAGGCGGAGATCATGGCCAGCCAGGGACTTCTGGCAGCCCGGCTGAACCAGCCGGAAGCCGCCCGGCAGTGGTTTGCCCGGAGCATCCCCACGCTGAAGTCTCCGGCACTGCTGAGCGCCGTCGCCGCACAGTACCAGCAATGGAATGATGCCGGAAGTGCCTTACCTGTACTCGAAGCTGCCTATCAGCAGGCCCCCTTTGACCCCAAGATCCGGCAGCTGCTGGAGGATGCAGTCGGCCATCGGGGGATCCGTACTGCCGCCGACCGGCAGGCCTATTTCAGCAAGCTCGACAGGCAGTGGAAGCAGCATTACTATCAGGAATTTGCGCAGACCATCGGCAGCAGCCCCTTTCCGGCGGAGTTCAGCATCGTCGATATGTCGCGCAGGCCATTAGGCCCACAGGATCTGGAAGGCAAGATTGTGGTCATCGACTTCTGGGCGACCTGGTGCAAGCCCTGTATTGCCTCCTTCCCCTACCTGCATCAGGTGTACAAAAAGTATGCAGACGACCCCAAAGTGAAGTTTGTCGTGCTCAATTCTGGCAGCGGCAACAGCTGGGACGATGCCTACAAATGGGCGCAGGCCAATCCGCAATTCGACTTCCCCTTTTACTACAACCAGGACAAGAAACTGAGCAGCAAGCTCGATATCACCTCCATTCCGACCACGCTGATTCTCGACAGCAAACGCAATATCCGTTTCCGGAAAGTGGGATTTGAAGGTGAAAAGCTGCTACAGAGCCTGGATGCCATGATCGAATACCTAAAAGAACAGGAGCAGTAAAACCCGACAGCATAGACCGCGAGCCGTACATAAAGCGCAGTATAAACTGCGCTTTATGCACTATTTACACCCTATTTAATCGTGATCTATGCGTTTTTAATGCGTGATCTTGCGTTTTGTTATCCTATTGTTAATCCTCTGTTAACATAAACTTTATATGGAGTGGCTAGCTTTGCCGAATCCATGGCAGTGATTTCTGCCCTATGATTTGTCTATTATGAAACAAATGAAAAACATGACCTCATCGTTCCACCGATACTCCGGGCGTACCAGCCGCGCATTTTTACTGTTGGTCGGATTGGGTTTTGCTCCGGCAGCGGCGCATTCCTTTTCTCCTCACGGGAACAAACACGTATGGTTAAACCAGCAGAAAGTTTCGGTATCCGGCACGGTGCTGGACGACAACACCCATCAACCTATAGCCGGCGTCACGATCACCGCAGGCGGCAGGCCATTGACAACCACAGATAATCAAGGCCGTTTTACCATTCAGGTCGACGCCGGTCAGCAAGTGACCTTTCAAAGTGTCGGTTATGAACCCTTAGCACGAAAATGGTCAGCCACCACAACAAACGCATCCATCACCTTACATAGTTCCGACCAGAAGATGGAGGAAGTCGTGGTGACGGCCCTGGGCATCAAACGCGAGCAAAAGTCCCTCGGATATGCCGTGAGTAAAATCAGTGGCCAACAGATGACCGATGCGACACCGAGCAACTGGGTGGATGCCATGAAAGGTAAGGTCGCCGGACTCAACATCACGCAGGCAAGCAGCGGTCCCTTAAACACCGCGCGCATCAACTTACGGGGCGACCGCTCATTGGATCCGACCAAAAACGAAGCGCTGATTGTCGTGGACGGGGTTCCACTGGTCAATGGCCGGTTTAGTTCGGGTGTAACCGATGCCTATGGCGCCGGTTCCAGCGGAGCAGACAAAGATATTCCCGTGGATTTTGGAAATGGACTCGGCGATATCAACCCCGACGACATCGAATCCATATCCGTGCTGAAAGGCGCCGCCGCGACCGCACTATATGGTAGCCGTGCAGGAAATGGCGCACTGATTATTACCACCAAATCCGGAAAAAGAAACGGTAAAGGTATCGGGGTAACCGTCAATTCAAACAGCAGTTTTCAAAACGTGTTAAAATGGCCTGATTTTCAATATGAATACGGACAAGGTAACCTGGAACGCAATGCCAACGGCGATCCGTATTATTCCTACGGCCTGACCGAGGATGGCCGCAACACCGGTTCGACCTCCAGTGCCTGGGGACCTAAATTTGACGGGCAGATGTTTTTCCAGTACGATCCAGAGCTGGAGACAACAGGTACCGAACGCACACCATGGGTGCCTTACAAGGACGGCGTCAAAGGTTTCTTCCGCACAGGAGCGACTTATATGAACAGCGTTGCATTCGACGGCGGAACAGACAAGTTTACGGCAAGAACATCACTCACGCATACCTCGAATAAATGGATCATGCCCAATACCGGGTTTGAGCGCCTTGTGGCTGCCTTCAATGGTTCGGCCAATCTGAGTGACAAGCTCAAGATTAATTTCAAAGCCAACTACACCAACAAAAACAGCGACAACCTCCCCGGAACGGGCTACAACAATCAGTCCATTGCCTACTTCATGATCTTCCAGAATCCGAGTATCGACCTCAACTGGTACCGGCCGAGATGGAAGAAAGGAAAGGAGAATCTCGAGCAGATACATCCATTCAGTTCGTATATCGAAAATCCATTTGTCATTGCCTATGAAATGACGAATAGCCTGGTGAGCAACGGCATCGACGGTATGCTGCAGGGAATATATACCTTTAACCCCAAATGGGAGCTGATGCTACGGTCGGGTATCAATATGCGTTCAGACCGCCGCGAACAAAGACGGCCCTGGGACACCGCCAATTTCCCTAAGGGATACTATAAGCAGCAGGACCTGTTCTATATGGAATCCAATACCGACGCCTTGCTTTCCTACACCGACAAGCTGAGCGAGGATTTCAGCCTCCGGGCATCGCTGGGCGGTAACGTGATGAAGCGCGATATGAAGGAAGACATCGGTGTGGCCCGCGGATTGATCTCGCCGGGTGTTTACAAATTGAGCAATGCCCTTACCAATGCGGTAGCCGAAAATAAGCTGATAAAAAAAGAAATTCAAAGTGTATTCGGTCTGGTAAACCTGTCCTGGAAGGATAAAATCTTTCTGGATGTGACCGCGCGCAACGACTGGTCGTCTACCTTACCAGCCAACAACCGGTCTTATTTTTACCCCTCGGTGAGCAGTAGTTTTGTGTTGAGCGATCTGATGCAGATGCCATCAGCGGTATCTTTTGCAAAATTGAGGCTCTCCTGGGCACAGGTCGGTAACGACGCGGATCCTTACAGCACGTTGAAATATTTTGAGACGTCCATTTTTCCGGGATCTGCCGAGGCTCCTTCGGTGCTGCATAACGAAAATCTGAAACCCGAAATATCCACATCAACAGAGGCCGGACTGAATCTCGCATTTTTAAATAACCGGTTGACGACGGATATCAATTTTTACTACAACCGTTCCCGCAACCAGATCCT
Organism: Sphingobacterium thalpophilum; assembly: GCF_901482695.1. Classification (NCBI taxonomy): domain Bacteria; kingdom Pseudomonadati; phylum Bacteroidota; class Sphingobacteriia; order Sphingobacteriales; family Sphingobacteriaceae; genus Sphingobacterium; species Sphingobacterium thalpophilum. Next base: position 4,459,040 of record NZ_LR590484.1, on the reverse strand, counting down.
GACCGTTCCGCTGGACGTCAGCACCGGTTTCAGCCAGGCCCTCATTAATGGCGGTTTGATCAGAAACCAAGGCTGGGAACTGAGCTTATCAGGGATACCCGTCAAAACAGAAAACTTCCAGTGGACGGCAACCGCAAACTGGTCGAAGAATGACAACAAGATACTGGAACTGACAGAAGGCGTGGAAACGCCCTATCAGATCATTGCGAGCAGTGGTTCTGGCGCCGCAGAGATCCGGGCAACCATTGGCGGTTCGACAGGAGACCTGTGGGGTTATGGTCTTGTACGCAATGAACATGGCGACGTGCTGATTGATGCAAGCACCGGTCTGGCTGTCCGCCCTACGGACAAAGTCAAGATCGGAAATGCCTACGCCGACTGGCGGGGCGGTCTGCACAACGAGTTCCGTTACAAGAATATGTCCTTTAGCTTCCTGCTGGATGGACAGTACGGTGGCATTGTCTACTCCCAGACACACCACAAGATGACCGAGCAAGGTAAGCTGGAGCATACGCTAAAAGGCCGTGAGACCGGATTTATCGTTGGTGAGGGCGTGGTGGACAATGGCGACGGTACCTATCGTCCCAATACCAAAGAGGTGGCTATCAATACCTGGTACGGCGACTACTATCGCCGGGCCAATATGGAGACCAACAGCTTTGATGCCTCCTATCTGAAACTGCGCGAGGTCCGTCTGGAATTCGGGCTGCCCAAAAGCCTCGTGTCGCGCTGGAAGATGAACAGTGCATCGATTGCATTTTTTGGCCGTGACCTATTGATGTGGTCCGACTTCCCGATGTATGATCCCGAGACTGCCGCATTAAATGGCGCCACGATCATGCCCGGTGTGGAGATGGGACAAATGCCGAGCACACGAACGTTCGGAATTAATCTGAGAGCTAATTTTTAAATCGAGACCAATGAAAATCAAACATATCAGCATTGCACTTCTCCTGTCGGCCATGGTCGGACTGCAGGGATGTACCAAAAACTTTGATGAAATCAATACCGATCCCAACAAAGTCGAAAATGTGACCCCCAGTGCGTTAATTACGCCCACGGTATATGGCATGTCAACCTATTTCACTGTACGGAGCAACGACTTTACCTGGGAAATCATGCAGACCGGCCTGGCCAATCCGAGTGCGGCCAATGGCGTGCACCGGTATTATTTTACCGAAACCTCCGGCGACGGTACATGGAATACCTGTTACCGGTACCTGCGGAATATCCGCGAAATGGAATCAGCAGCCGAAACAAGCGGACAGGACGTTTACAAGGCGGTTGCCATCACCTTAAAGGCCTATATTGCCGGCCTGTTGACCGATAGCTTTGGCGATGTGCCGATGTCCGAAGCACTCCGTGCCGAAGAACATATCAGCCAGCCCAAGTTTGACAGGCAGGAGCAGATTTACGCGGATATGATCGCAGCCTTGGAGACCGCAAACACGCTGTATGCCGGCGAGGATGTGATGAATGGAAGTGATCTGCTCTACAACAACAAGAAAGAGCTGTGGCGAAAATTCAACAACTCGCTCCTGTTGCGTTATTACCTGCGCCAGTCCAAACGCATTCCGGCGGCGGCAAAGATCAAAACCATCCTGGATAACCCCGCACAGTACCCGATCTTTACTTCCAATGCGGATGCCGCCATCGTAAAAATTACCGGTCAGTCGCCCTATGATTATGCCTGGGGAAGACGGCAGGATTATGTCAATTTTACGGCGATGGCCGAATTTTTCGTCGATAATCTAAACACCCTGAATGATCCGAGACGCCCGTTTATCATGACCGAGGCCACCGAAATGGTCAACGACAAACCCGTAAAAATAGGTTATAAAGGGATACCTGCGGGACACTCCGGCGACCTATCCGCTTATAAATTTAGTCCGAGCACTCCGAATGGTGAACTCATGTACCCAGAGGTGGTCGGCACCGCTATCCAGGAGATCCTGATGCCCTATTCAGAAGTTGAATTCATCAAAGCCGAAGTCTATCTGTCGCTGGGCATGGATGCCGAGGCACAAACAGCCTATGAAAAGGGTGTACGTGCATCGATCGAGCAATACGGCGGTCAAGTTCCGGCAGACTATTTTGCCAATGAAGCAGCCAAATTCAATGGCACGCTGGAGCGGATTATGCTTCAAAAATATTTAGGTCTCTTTATGGTGGACTACCAGCAGTGGTTTGAGTACCGCCGTACGGGCTATCCTAAATTACCTAAAACACCGTATATGTTTTACAATGGTGTCATGCCGACACGGTTTATGTACAAGAATGAAGTACGCCGCTTTAATCCGGATAACTACGCCAAAGCCGTCGAGCAGATGGGCGGAGATGACTTCCATACCAAAGTATGGTGGGAGAAATAGTCCGCTCAAAATGACGAGCTTATAGCACTATGGAAAAAGCCGTTTGGAGATCATCCAAACGGCTTTTTCTATTCATGGAGGAAGCTAAGGCTTCATGATGGACCTCGTCCATGTCCGACAATTGTAGGCTGCAGCAGCCAGTCTCATCTTTTCCGGCCGCCAGCCCAGCCGGTGGCAACGCTGAGGATGGTATCAGTGCCCGTACCGGTCGAGGAACGCATAGGCAAGCAGCAGCTGCCCGGGGGCGCTCCGGCCCGAATATTAATAATTTATTAATATTCGTAACACGCTCAGGTATAATTGCGTACTTACATTTGGTCTTTGCATAAAGACCATGGCTAATTGTGAATTTACCACGCTTACGGATCAGGAACTGGTGGATCTGGTCCAACTGAAGGACGATAAAGCTGCCTTTTCCGAACTCTATAACCGCTATTGGGAGCCATTGATCAATACCGCGGGCAAAAGCACGCGCTCGCTGTCCATAGCAGAAGAAATCGTTCAGGATGTATTTGTGGATTTTTATGTGCGGAGAAAAGAAATCCAGCTCAAACATTCCCTTGCCGCCTATCTCCGAACGGCGGTTAAGTTTCAGGTATTTAAAACCTACCGGGCACAAAAAATCCAGGAACAATATGCCGCAACAGTATCCCACCTCGGTCAGGCTTCCCCTGTGCAGCCCGACAGCCTGCTTGAAGCCAAGCAGATCCACGCCAAAATTTTTCATATTGCCGAAAAAATGCCGGCCACCTGCAAACAGGTATTTCTGCTGAGCCGTTTCGAAAAACGCTCGAACCAGGATATTGCCGAGCAGCTGAACATTTCGGTGGCCATGGTCCGTAAGCACATTACGAAATCCATGAATATCATGCGAGCCGAAATCAAAGACCATCAAATGGATATTTTCCAGCTGCTGCTGTTGCTGTACCTTCATAAACATTAATTCAGTTTTTTTTTCATTTTCCTGTTCCCGCTTCTGTCTGCTTGAGGTACTAGTAAGTATAAAGCACAGGAAATGGACGGTCAAAATCAACACATAGGCGACATACTTGCCAAATATGAGGCAGGGACGATAAGCGAAGAAGAACTCAGGCTTCTGGACAACTGGTACGCCCAGTTTGAGGGCAATCCGGATCTCCTTGACAGCTTAAGCACCGACGAACGCGCGTTTCGGAAAAAGCAGCTGGAAGAAAAGATACTCGACCAGATTGCCTCTGCCCCATCGCCTGTGGCTGCCAGCCCCAAAAAACGGTTTTTATTCTATCCCCGCAAGCGGCTACTGCAGGCTGCCGCCTCTTTGCTGCTGATCGCTGCCTTTGGTGTTTACATCTTCGAAAATCAACCTATAGAGCACCAAGCCATCGTCACAGCAGAAAGCAGCATTACTCCTGCCACGGACAAAGCGGTATTAACGCTCGGCAATGGCGAAAAGATTGTGCTCGACGAATCAAAAAAAGGCGAACTCGCTACCGAAGGCAACGTGCATATCAACAGATCCGAACCGGGCAATCTGGTTTACACCGCCAACAGCAAGGTCGCCAAGGTATATTCAAATACCCTCTCCACCCCGCGGGGCGGCAGGTACCAGCTGACCTTGGCTGACGGTACCCGTGTCTGGCTGAATGCACAATCCTCGATCACCTATCCTTCGGCCTTCAACGGCCATTCGAGAGAGGTGAAGATCACCGGCGAGGTATATTTTGAGGTGGCACACTATGCCGCGAAGCCTTTCAGGGTATGGTCCGAAAACCAGATGATCGAAGTATTGGGGACACATTTCAATGTCAACACATATAACGCTGGATCCAGTGCCAGAACCACGCTCCTGTCCGGTTCCATAGCGCTGAGCAGTCATCACCGCCGCATCATCCTGAGTCCGGGCCAGCAGGGCATCGTGGCCGGCCAGTCCATGTCAGTCAAACATGTGGACCCTGCCGAGGTGATCGCCTGGAAAGAGGGTTACTTTGACTTTACGGACAATGACATCCGCACGGTTATCGACGAGTTCGGCCGCTGGTATGCTGTGGATATCCACTACCGTGGTACCACAAGCCCAGAAACATTTACGGGAAGGATACCGCGGTCCTGGCCCTTTGAGAAAGTACTGAATTTATTGAAAACATTTAAAAGCATTCAGGTAGAAATGCAAGGAAGGAGGCTTATCGTAGAAACAAAATAGGACACAACCCCATGCCCTATTCCCAAAAAAAAGCCAATAGTGGTCCTAACACTACTGGCCAATATCTGGAATAGGCAAATGAATTTCGCGATCCAATTAACACATATTTCAGATTAACAAATGTATAAAAAAAATACAAAAATACTATTGAAAATGAAGCTGATCACCTTCATGACACTTTCAGGCATGCTGCAGATAAGTTTAGGAGCAATCGGACAAAACATCAGCCTATCGGAGAAAAACAGCTCCCTGGCCAAAGTCTTCAAAAAAATCAGCACCCAGACAGGCTATGGATTTTTGGTCGAAGGCAGCCTCCTCAAAATGGCGCGGCCGGTCACGATAGAAGCCCACAACACCGACATCAACATGGTGCTGACGGAGATCTTCAGGAACCAGCCGCTGACCTTTATCCTGAAAGACCAGTCGGTGATCGTCTCGGCAAAGAAAACAGCAGCCTCCCTCCCTTCGCAGTCCAGCAGCTCCAGCCATACGGCCGTACAGCAACAGGGAACTATCAGCGGAAGGATCATCAACGAAAATGGCGAAGGGCTGGCCGATGCCAGTATAACCGTACTCCAGAACAAGCAGTCGCTGAAAAGCAAGGCCGACGGCAGCTACTCGCTGAGCCTTCCGGCGGGAACCTATACGGTCGAAGTACGTTACGTTTCGTATCAGACCAAGCGCATTACCGACATCGTCGTCCGGGCAGGCCGGCAGACTGATCTGAACGTCGTTTTACAGAATGCCGTCAAGAGCCTCGAGCAGGTTGTGGTCACCGCCAGCTACCGGCAGGAAAGCATTGCCTCACTCTATGCCAGACAGAAAAATGAAGCCACCATCTCCAACGGGATCAGCCGCGAACAGATATCCGTCTTACCGGATAAAAACGTAGGCGAAACCTTAAAACGGATCTCCGGAGTGAGTACCAACGACAACCGCCGCGTCGTCATCCGTGGTATCGCCGAACGTTACAATCTGGCCATGATGGACGGTGCTACCCTGCCGAGCACCGACGTCCAGGTCAGGGACTTCGAATTTGATATCGTGCCCAGCAACCTGATTGACAATGTCATTATCCACAAGACCGCGTCCCCCGACCTGAGCTTTGGTTTTGGCGGCGGGCTGGTCAAGATCAGTACCCTGGCCATTCCGACCAGAAACTTCACCTCCTTTTCGATGGGAAGCAAGTATATCAGCGGGTCCACAGGCAAGGAGTTCCTCGGATACGGCCGCGGCAGCCTGGACTACCTGGCTTTTGACGACGGTACCAGAGGTCATTTTCCGAGAGACTTAACGGTATTCAACGGCATTAATTACGATCCGGCCAATCCCTATAAACCCGTACCTGAAGGCGTGACGCCTTTTACACCCGAAATGATCGGCGCCCAGAACAAACGGATCGGCGGATTAGAACGTCTGGGCACACGCAAATATACCGCAATGCCCGGGCAGAACTATCAGTTCAGCCTCGGGAGGACCTATCCTGCTGCCCGCGGTGTCCTGGGATTTGTGGGCTCACTCAGCTACAGAAATGAGCAGTCCATCGATAACATCTCCAATTTTGAGCGGGGCAACTGGCAAAAGACAAATGGAGCTACCTACGAGGTCAGCACCGGAAAAGAAGTCAATCCGACGAGCTCGACGCAGTATAATTTCAACTCCAGCCTCAGCGGGCTGGTCAATCTCGGCTGGAACAGCAAGCAGCACAAACTCAGCTCCCGAAACTTCTATTCGAGGATGTTCAACAACCAGTTTTCAGTGATCAAGGGCTGGGGAAATGACATCGGCCACGATTCCAGACCGGCCATCAGGGAGTATGACCGCCCCAAATTTATTGATATGCTCCAGAACAAGCTGGAGGGCGAACATCAGCTGGGCCATTTTAAACTCGAATGGAACGTTGCGCGCAACCGGCTCAATAACGTCGAGAAAGATGCAACCGAAGCCTGGCTCGCCCCTATCGGAACCTTAAACGATACGATTTACAATATCATCCCTTCACACTACGCCAATGCCGGAGACGGCACCTTTACGCGGTCCGAATACCATTACACGGAGACCAACCAGATTGCCGAAGGCGCACTGAGCTACCAGACCAGCTGGCTGGGACAAAAACAGATCCTGAAAGCCGGGTATCAATTTATGGACAGACACGGCCTGTTTGAATGGGTGTCGCTGCCCATTGTTTCGGTAGGCGCAAATACCTTCACGCCAGTCAACACCTGGTCGGAGTATCTGGAGTTTAAAGACCCTCTACATGGGATGTTCTATTATCCCGCCGCCTTCTCGGTGAGTGCCTATGAGGGAAAAAACACCAACCAGGCAGTCTATGGCATGCTGGACAACCGTTTCAATGCCTGGATCCGCCTGGTATGGGGATTACGTGCCGAATACTACAAGTATAAAAGTTTACAAAATGGCGATAATGACCTGATGATGGACGCACGCACCATTGCCATGCGCAAGCAAAAGTTTGTCGACCCCAAAACCGGAAAGATTGTGGGCATGACGGCGGATCCCGAGACCGAGGAGAAAACCTGGCGCTATCTGCCCGCAGCGAGTCTGACACTGACCCCGATACAGGATGTCAACATCCGGCTCGCCTATGCACAGTCCGTGGTGCGGCCCGCGCTGATCGAAAACTCGAGAATGGTGCGGCAGGATCCGGCATTAGGCGGCGCATACCGTAGAAATGAAGGTGTGCTCTCCACCCTGATCGACCACTACGATATGCGCTTTGAGTGGTACCCTTCCATTGCAGAAGTGATCTCCATCGGCTTTTTCTATAAATATTTTCAGAACCCCATCGAATTGTACCAGCAGATGATGGATTCCTCACACCGCATTTACGTAACGACCAATAATTCAGAATGGGCCAAGGTAAAGGGGCTGGAGTTTGATATCCGCAAAAATTTAGGTTTCATGCTGCCGGGTTCATTGATGGAACAGTTCAATTTCAGCGGAAATGTGACACTGCAGAGCTCCAGGGTACAGTCGGCCGAATTTAAAGCCACATCCATGGGCACCGACAAATACGGGAACAGCTTTGAATACCGCGAAAAGTATGTCCTGAAAAGCAAGCGCCCGCTTTACGGACAGATTCCCGTGGTCTACAATGCAGCCTTACAGTACACTGCCGACAGACTGGGAGCCAATGTGGCGTTCAATCATATGGGGTATAAAACCTTTATGACCGCCATGAGTGAGGAGCTGATCGAATATGAGCGGCCGCGGAATCAGCTGGACGCACAGATCAGCTATAAATTTCTCAAAAACAAAAATCTGGACATCAAACTCAACCTGAGCAATCTGCTGAACAGTCCATTCCGCTTTTATGTGAACAGAGCCGAGACCTTCAAACTACAGGACCGGTGGAAGGGAGTGGCCAATTCAGCCTTGCCGACACAGGAGTGGGACGAGATCTACGAATGGAAGTTCGGTTTTTCACGGAAATACGAAGAAGGCTATTACGAAACCTCCGAAGATGGAAAACACAAGGTCCGCGTCGGAGACAAAGAAACCTTCAACCGCAAAGTGGGCAGCTCCTTTAGCCTATCCCTCGGATATACATTTTAATCAACAGCGATGAACACAACAACAATCTCAATAGTCAAAGCGATTTTCTGCGTACTGTTATGTACCCTGCTGTCCTGTAACAAAGGCGGGGACGATCTGCTGTACAGTTCCAATGTGCATATGATCCATTTAAGCGGATACAACAACAGTGACGAACAACTTATCCTGCAGCTCGACACCTTTCCTGCTACGGTAACGCCGCCATTCAGCCGGATCGATTTCGGTGCGAATTACAATTTTAACGCGGTCAGCAAGGCGAGCATTAAGTTTACCATGACCTCCGCAGCGAGCGGTAAAATTCTTCTGGAAAGAGAAATCCGCAGCACTGATACCACGGCGGAGACCAAGCTCAATGTAATTTATATGGACGGTAAAGTAGCCGATTTTCCGGCCGTTCCGGCACCTGTGGAAGGTAAAGTACAGCTGATCTACATGCTTCAGTCCAATATATTAAATTATCGCGAGCCCGTCGATATCGTATTCGGGAAATACTATTTTACCCCCAAGGTGTTTGAAGAAGTCATCCGGATAAAAAATTTGAAGCCCAATGAATTCTCGGCGCCAGTCACATTTGATCCATTTCCCTTAGGGATACAGGAGTACAACGGGCAGAAAACATCTGTTCTGTTCCGTGCTTATATTTACAAGGCCGGGACCGATATTCCCTATTCAGAAGGGTCACCGTTTACATTCAATCAGCTGAATTCGGGCGCTCCTGTACCCTCTCCCACCACGTCCATTTCCAGATTATTTATCATCAACGAAGCTCCCGTGAACAATATCATGCGGTTTAACAAGGTTTTAGAATTATAATTTATGAAACATCTGCCAACAAGGACATTTTCCATATCCGCCAGCATCCTGCTGAGCGGCATTCTATTGTTTTTCAGCGCCTGTAACAAAGATACCCCTGAAGTAGAAAGAGCCATGCATATCCTTATCAATGGCCACAACGGCAGTGCGCATCCTTTGGTGGTCGCGATTGACACCACAGTATACGATCATAAAAACGGTGATTTTATCATTCAGCCCCAAAGTAATATCCATTTCACGACGGCATTCAGCTATAAAGAGCCCAAGAAACGGTCGGTGACCTTGACGGATACCGTGACAAAGCAAGTGGTGTACCGCGCTGAGCTGCCCGAAAATACCATCAGGGTGAATTTCAACTATCTGTATTTCGACGGAAAAGTCCAGGAAGTGCCGGTGCCCGCCAGTGATCCCAAGGTCAATAAGCTGGGCTTTTACATTTACGATAAAAGTATAGCGTACCCCGTTGATATTTCCCTGCAAAAAGTCGATGCGACTTCCGGAGCGCTGATTAAAGAATATATTGCCAAGCATGTCGTCCCCGGCAGCTGGGTGTACGTCGATTATCTGGCAACAGCAGATTTTGGCAGCGAAGGAGATCTGAGGAATGCCACGGTCAATTTTACGAAGGCCGGTACGGACGAATGGGCTTTTGAAAGCGACGAGGCAAAAAGTAAGCTTCCCGCAGCCGGATTCTTCTTTCCCGTATTGAATGACACGGGAAAAGTGCAGCCCTATTTTATTGCACCCAAAGTGCCCAATCAGCTGTTCAGCAGGCTTTTCTTCTATCTGAATTAAAGTATTGCAACAGTACAAACCTACAGCGGGTATCCGAAAGTTCAGATACCCGCTGTTCAGGGAATATAGCCGCAACAGCGGCAGGCCATGCCTATATCCGGCCCAGATCAGGAGCCTATTGCCTCCTTTCCATGCCCAGAGGGCGGTTATCCATGAGCAGCCACGGACAGCTCGTTCCAGGCCTCCCAGAGTTCCAGTTTCTCAGCATAGGCCTGTTTAACAAACGGAAGAGCCACCTTGCCCAGGAAGAGTCGCAAGGGCGGATTTTCTGTTTCAGCAAGGTGAAGTAAGGCAGACGCTGTAGCTTCGACCTGACCAAATTCCGTTTTATGGGATGCCAGTGTCTTTCTCAGGCCGTCATACACCGGGTCTGGCGCTGTGGCGATGCCTGTATGCCAGATGTTGCTTGCATAGCCATTGGGCTCGACCAAGGTCAGCCGAATACCAAAGTCCTTTACTTCGGCGGCAAGAGCTTCCGTAAATCCTTCAACGGCAAATTTGGATGCACTATACAGCCCCATTGATGGCAGAGCCGCCAGACCAAGGATCGACGACACCTGGATGATGTGACCGCTTTTCTGCTCCCGCATGACCGGCAGCACTGCCTGGGTAAGCCATAGCGTTCCGAAGAAATTAGTTTCCATCTGGGCCCGGGCCTCCTGCTCGGTCGTCTCCTCGACTGCCCCGATCAGCGCATAGCCTGCATTGTTGATCAATATATCGATGGAACCAAAATGCTGCTTTACCTGTTGCACCACCTCCATTGACTCCTGACGCCTGTCAACATCCAGCTGCAAGGTCAATACCCGATCTCCATATTTCGCTTTGAGGTCTGCTAAGGTAGCCACGTTGCGCGCCGTAGCGGCAACATGGTAGCCTTTTTCTAAAAATGCTTCTGTCCAGACCCGTCCAAATCCTTTTGACGCTCCGGTAATCAATACTGTCTTTGCCATTGTTTTCTATGTTTTATAATTAAAATTCGAAAGTTAAAAATGACCGATCGGTCATTTTTAATATAAAAAAAATTATGCGTTATGCATCGCTATCCATTTCTTCAGCGATCGGACAGCGATATTCATACTGTCATTGCGGCCTGCCACCCGCGACATCAGATGAGCACCTTCCAGTGTCGCAAAAATCACGGTAGCCAGCTCTTCGGGATTTGTTTCCGCCTTCAGTTCTCCGGCGGCGATCGCCTCAGCCACCAGTCCCCGCAGCAATTTTTGTCCCCTCTTGATGATCAGCTGGACCTTGTCCCGTACCGAGGGGTTGGTATCGTCAGCTTCGGTGCCAAAGTTCAGGATCGGGCAACCACCGGCTACCGGCGGTGTGTTGGGGTCGCTGAAAAAATCGATGTAGGCCAGCAATTTGTCTTTAGGACTGTTGCAGCCCCGCAGTGCTGCCAGAAGCTTTCCTTCCAGCGTATCCATATTGTAATCCACCGCAGCAGCAGCCAGCACATCTTTATTTTCGAAATGCACATACATGCTACCTTTGGACAGCTTGGTGGCTTCCATGATATCACTCATCGCTGTCGCCGCTATACCTTTGGTATTGAAAATAGGCGCTGCCTTTTCGATGATAAACTGCCGGGTTTCTTCTCCTTTTCCCATGACTGAAATAAATTACCGTGTAAATATATGACCGATCGGTCATAAGTAAAAATAAATGTCATCATAATTGAGCTCACCCAGCTGTTTTTGACAATAAGTCGACAAAACAGCCACAACATAAGGCACACGGTGATCGTGAGCCTTATGCGTTCATCGTTTACCTAGGGCGGCCGGTCTTTCCTTTTGCAGCGGCCCAGCAGCCAGCTGGTGGCAAAGCTGACGAGCGTGCCGAGTGCCGCTGTCAGGGCGGTCTGCAGCACATCTCCCAGCGAGATGCTGGCCCAGATGGAGCAGAGGGTGCCGCCGACGGCCGAGAAACGGATATCATTCACCCTCATCGCCGCCGCTCCTTTCTCCGGACCCTCCTGCATCGTCGTGCGCGGTCACGGCCAGCTGACCAGACTTGTTTCCGGCAGCCTGTGCAGCGGCGTCCCCCTTGTCCGTAGATGCCCCGGCGGGGTCATTTCTACCGGACGTTTCCCTGTGCTCGGCCCCCTGCTTCTGCTGCCCCGGCTCTTCCGGTGGCGGTTTCTCTTCTTCGATGACTGTTTCCAATATACCCAGCCCCAGGGCCAGGTACTTCAATACGTTCACTGCCTTGCCCGGCAGTTTTACGGGAGCCGTCAGGACCACCTGCAGCAGCTTTCCTATTTTGTTTAAGATTCTTTTCATGATTATTCTGTTCACGGTGAGCAATTATTCCCCCATTCCCTGGATATGTACTTCTACAAGGCCCTGCAACATGAGCTGGACCGCAGCAGCATACAATTGTTTGTAAGCCACACCCGAAGCCAACAGCCGGTAGTCGCCGGCCTCCAGCACATACTGCGTCCCCACCAGTACACAGCCGGCCGTGTCCCAGTAGCTGTTTCCTTTGTGGAAGTAGATATAACTAAAGTCCGGGACATTCCGTATCTCGAGCATACCCCGATGCATGGACGGATAGTCGCTGTAATAGCGGCTGTTCATACCCCCATCGCGGTTAAATCCCAAAGGATATTTACCCGGCGGAATCGCCGTCTTCCCCCAGATTTTTACCGGTCGCTGGATATTCTCCAAGCCATAGCAGACCAACTGGCTGTTGACGTAAATTTCCGACAGCATGCTCTGTTTGCCTTGCTTGGTGCGCAATACTTTTATAACTGATTTCATGTGCAAAATTTTAGGATAAAAGACCCAGGTACTGACTTGTGGAATATAGTTTTTCCTCACGGTCGTGCAGCAGCAGGTAGAGGTGCACCGGCCTGCCGTGCAGGATGGACGGCAGGTCGATCTTGAGCTGCCCGTCCTGCCGCAGCACCACATCTTCATTTATGGCTGCCTGCCCCGAGACGATATCGTAAGCACAGAGGATCACCTGATCGTCCCACTGGCTGTACTCCCGGATATTCGAGCAGGCAGCTTTCCAGCCTAGTTCGATCCGGTCGCCATGGCGGCTCACCATGTTGACTTCCAGGGGAAACAACATCCCGTTGCTGATCCTGGCGAGTGAAGGGTCCAGCCAGAAATCCGGAAAGTCGCCTCTGACGACGTTGTTCAGCGTATGTGACATGGCACGTCCGAAGGCGGCCTGCACCGTGCGCCGTCTACCCGCATAGCCCTTGATAATCAGCGGATATAAGGGATTCAAAAATTTGCGGGCCAGCCTAAACCGTCCCTGCACTGCCTTCATCCGCGTCGGATCTTTATCCCGTTTTGCAAAGTCAGAAATCACCAGCATATCTTTCATGTTCAGCGTTCAAAAATCAGGAGGAGCACTGCCCCTCCTGTCCATTCATTCTCAGTGGCTAAGCCAGATCCAGTTCACCCAGGTAAGTGCTTTTGGAAACCTTACTGCCCTTTCGGTCCGTAAAGAAGATCCAGACATGCCCTTTTCCTCCCAGCAGGTGTGCCGGTATTTCGATGTCGATCGTACCGTCGCCCCGTGTCGGTGGTGTCGGCGCTGTCATAAACTCATCCTTTTGCGGCTCATAGATCAGGATAATAACCTGATCATCGCTCTTGGTCTGGTAGAGGCTGTTGAGCGTCGTGTCCCAGTCGACCGACAGGATGCCGGCGCTGACGGAAGCGTTCATCGCACCGCCGCTCAGGTAAGAGCCCGTACTGATCTCGATTTTGGAGTAATCCAGCGTAAAGCCCGGATAGGTACCCGTGACAGCCAGCGCCATATTGAGCTGCATCGCGACGTTGGTCGGCGCCATCCTATCGGACTTGGACAGGCCAAATCCGAGCCTTAGAATCGGCGTGATAGGCATCAGGAATTTGGCGATGGTCAGGAAGCGCTCCTGCTGGATCAGTTGCTCTTCCGTCATCGGCTTTGTCCGCTTTTTGTACAGACCTTTGACATAGTTGATCGACTTCCAGGAGGACGCGATGACTGCTCCCACCTTACCACTTGCTTTCCCGTTGATACCATTTGTGATTGTTGCCATTTGTTTTGATTTTAAAAAAGTTAAACCATCATAAAGCACTCATTTATACCGGTATATATCGCTTTACATCGACAAACATAAAACATATGTATCCAGCCCGTCAAGAGCCGGAAGCAGGTCGGCGGAGACCTGTCGGAGCTATCCCCGATGATGTCGGAGAAATGGCGGAGCAAGGGTTATAGCGGTATGTATTCCTCCTGCCGGTTTCAGCAGTTCCGATCGGCCATGCAAGCCAGCAACTGGGCCGACATCGGTAAGCGCAAGACCAGTATGACAGCGTATCAACTTCGTCCTATGTTCGGTCCTCAGGCAGACCCCAGCCAGATAGCGACCAGTCTCCGACCAGACCCGAAGCAGACAAATACTGGCTGGACACGGATATGGCCCCGCCCCATGCACGTCCAGCTGCGAGGGCTGTACGAACATGGTCCGAATAGTATCCGAAGCGTCAGGGCATACGTTTGGGCCATTTTTTATATTCAGCCAGGTAGAGCTGCACCACATCTTTCTTGCTGAACAGATCCGCATTGCCCTCTTTGGAGACTGCCCTGAGCATTCCTTTTTCGATACGTCGTTCGACGGTACGCGTACTTTTGCTCAGGTAAGAAGCCACCTCCTTGAGCGTCATCGTCCCTATCAGCTTGTTGAGCTCCGTATAATGCTGATCCTGAAGCAGGTCGAGTATCCGGTCCAGTTTATCGCACAGCAGCCCGGCGTCAGAGGAAATCCGAAACTGTGGTTTAAACGAGTAGATGAAACGGGAATTGGGAAAATGGGCTGTTACCGAGGCAAAGCAGTAGCCTGCCCCCTTGCGTGAAGGACTGCCGTTGGAAAAAAACATAAATAGGTTCTTTGGAAGCGACATACCGCCGAATCCGCAAATGGGCAAGCTGTATTCTATTGCTGCCCATTTCAGTAAGTCTGTTTATAATTGGGACATCTCTCAGTCTATTACCACATAAGTATCCCACACTTCATGTGATAAGCGTTCCTTTTTTATCCAGAAATCACCTACATAGTCTTTTATTTTGGGGCCAATACTCGCAAATTTGATGATCTCATGGTCTTTCATATTGGCGAGCATAGCCTGTTTGGTCTGCGGCTGCAATTCGACCAGCTGTCCATTTTTTGGAGAAGACAGATTGACGTGGAGCAGATTGACTGACACCCCTTTGCTGATCTTGGGGAAGTAGTGCCGCAGATTGTTTTTCCTTAAGTACTCTACGATGCCGTTGATCTGTACTTCCGATCCGTCGGTCAATATGGCGAAGGCAACCCCTTTGGCATATGACCGGATAAAAACGATTGCATTCAGCCTAAAATGCCCCTGTTCATTGCGTTGGGCAGCCTTATCCACCGTTTTGTTGTAATAAAACAAAAAATACGACAACTCCAGTGGTGCCATTGTCGTGTCTACAATGACAAAACGCTCTTTGTCGGCGACAGACTGCTCCAACATATGCTGCTGGATCTGAGCCAGTATATTGGAAAGTTCCATTTTCACAAAATCCTTGGTGTCCCTCGCATAGTAGTCGATCACCGTATTGATGCCCTGCATCCATTGCAGCTGAGGGTCCGAATTTTCGCTATACAGTACCACTGTTCTGGCGGCATCCGCTTTTCTCCTCTGATCGTCGGCACGTTGTTCAAACCAGTACGCATACAGCAGGCAGGTAAATGTAAAAAAAGCATAATGCTTGGTCACGTGTCTGGCCAGCACGTCTTTCCGGTCGAGGTCGTAGTAGAGTCCTATCGTATAACTTACAAAGATGATCAGTCCCAATACCAGAGGACCAAAAAAATACAAACCCTGCCAGCCGGCGTTCTTCCATCGATAGCCCCCGTCGTGATTCCGGTAGCGTCCCGAACGTTCGATGATGAAGAACAAACTGGCAAGCCCGACCATCAATGCCACCGTGAGTATATATCGGATGACAAACTTCTCGTAAAAGATAGAACCCTTGATCCAGAAGTATTCCTTGATAGACATGGTATTATACAGGTAAGGGAATAATAATATCAGACCGTATATCGCCCAGCTATGCTTTACATGTAGGAACACACCTTTTATTTTCTCTTTTAAAACGCTCATAATAAACACTTTTCATCTATTTATTATTAATTCAGGAAACTAAAGCTAACTAATTTATAAATAAAACAAGTACTTTTCTTTAAAATCTTTCAATTTTCCTTATGATTAATGACATGTTTATATTTCATGTTTATCAATAAAAGAGATGCCAGCATCACTCTTTATTTACCTTTAGCGGAAAAAGGTTCTGCCAAAGGCCCAAAAACCTATCCCTTGAGCCTAAAATGGCCATTTTTACCTATTTGAAGCTAATTAATTCAGCAAATTTGGGTGAATGTTAAAAGCAATATTTTATGGAAAAACAACCTTTTAGCCAAGCTGGCGTAGATGCCAGACAGGCCAATTTTATGAACCTGAGCGATCTGGAGAAAACCGCGGTGATCAGCCAGATCCGCACAGATTTTGATGGGTGGATGAACGACTGGTTTGCGCTAACACCGAGCCAGCAGCTCAGCGTACAGACGATGGATGCCACTTTCAAGCAGCAGCTTGCTACAGCCATTGCCAACAATTATCAGGCGGGTAATCTCGTCAATTTCAGCAAAGAGGAAAAAGACGGCGACGAGATTCCCGACCGTAAGGAAACCGAGGTATTCGGCCTGGAAGCCTGGCAGACACCCGGTAGTGTCATCAGCGCGCTGACACAGCCAGTACCGCTGATGATCCGTATCAGCTATCGCAGCTTGTATAGCTGATGCGAGGTAAGGAGCAGCACCGATATCCCCTGCTCCTTCCTTTTACCTTCCACAAATCGCCAACATAGTAACCTACATCATTCCGGATGAAAAAAAATACCAATTTTAAACTGGACGGGCTTTTTGAAAGATTTACCGAATGCCTGCCGCCACTTGAGCCCCAAATCCACTTAGCCTCGGTGCAGCCCACCGCCTATGGCAGTGAAAGAGGGCATGTCCTACAGCAGAGCTTTGACGGACTGGTCGGTTTTATCAATTGCTTTGATTTCAACCTGCAGACCAGCACTGTCATCCCGGTCGAAATAAGCGGGAATGACCTGCATATGCTTTACTTTCTCGATGGGACCCGGCCTATCACTCTTTGTGACAAGGGATCAGGCAGCACCTATCGCCTCAATCCACACCGTGGCTGCTTTCTTTATCTGCCCAAAGGGGACTATGCGCTGCATGTCCCTCCGGGCCGGAGCTGCATCTTCAATTTTTACTTTCGCGGTTCCATCTTCCGCGATGGCAATGAGCGGCCTTTTTCCCATCTACACGAGCTCATCTCCGATTTCAGACAGGGCTCGGACCGCAGCCGCAGCAGTATAGACTTCAAAGTCGGAGACCGCACCCGCCTGTTAATCAAGACCATTATGACCAATATCAAAAAGGGCGACCTGGACAGCGAAGACAATATCCTCTGGGGCGTCAAAAAGCTGATCAAGCTTTCCAAAGAGAAGGTCTTTGACGAGTACGAGAAAATCTCTGCGTCCCAGCTCAAAGCCAAGGCGGCCCATGAGCTCATCCGGCATACCGTATCGGTATATGGCCAAGATTTTAAACTGGACGATATAGCTGCACAACTCGGCATCAGTATAGATTACCTGCATGAGGTCATCCAACAGTACTATGGCGAGAGTCCACAGGAGATGAAGCAGATACTGGTATTGGACCTGGCCAAAAAATATGTTATCGATGGCCTGCAGACCGACCAGATCGCCTATGAACTGGGATATTCATCACCAAGCAGCTTTTGTCGCTTTTTCAAAAGGGAAGCTGGAATGACAGTTACGGAATTCTTTAGACGCCATAGCCAATGATATCATCGACAAATCTATTTCTAGACTCATCCCCTGTATATCGTTGATCCCAAATTGGGTTAAGTCCTTATTCTTTTTCCTGGCGAACTTTGCTATACAACGTCAGTAAGAAAATGGAAAACACAAGAAGATATATCACGTCTAATAAATATCAAACCAGGTGGATCACGATCTTTTCGAACCTGTTGCTTTCAATTTGCAGAAATCTTCCCCAGGTCGTGATCCGATTTTGCCTGATTCATTGGCGCGAAATTCAGCTGACGATATACGGTGGCCTCATTATGGGTCTATGGCTATTTGTCTCCTACAATAAGATTTCCGATTTTCAAGGCAACATGGATGCAATGCTGCGTCAGCCGATTCCCAGACTATTTGCGCAAGTATTGGCCTTTCTTGTTCCCATGAGTGAAGTCATCGCAGCACTATTGATCGGGATTAAGCGAACGCGATTGATTGGTTTTGGGTTTTCGTCGCTGTTGATGATCATTTTTACCTTATACGTGGGTTTGGCTTTGCTGCATGTATGGAGTGAAGAGCTACCCTGTAGCTGTGGGCTTATTATTCAGATCAGCTGGAAGGCACACTTCATATTAAATCTATATCTGACATTGATCTGCTTGTGGTGTTTTTTACTAGAGTTTTGGGTAAAAAGAAAAGAAATTATATCAGGAGCTCCCAAGAGAACGATTGCTCGGATTGTCGATACGATCCCCATGCTTAACAATAGAAGAAATTGAAACTGACAAAAGCGGATCTCTGATGCTAGGCTGTCAGGGTGAAGGGCGCATCTGCCAAAAGATATTTAATACCCTACTGTAATTTGTGGATTTTGAATTATGGTAAATCAACAAAAGTAGGTGTATTCAAAAAACTAAAGTGTTACACATTAAATCTAAGGTCATGAACCTAATTAAAATCATTAAAACAAATGTAATGCCCATTCTAGGATTAGGCATTGCAGCAGGATTAGCAACTGTATCATTGACATCAGCAAACACTGATCAGCGACCAAATGCGGAGAATGAATATTGGTTTGAAGTTACCAACGGCCAGCCAGGACAGGAAATCGCACAACCTGATCCGAACTGTCCAAAAATTCAAAATCCAGACTGCGCTCGATTGTATAACGAACAGGACACCGAGCTAAACTCTGAAAATGAAAGAGTGGTTATTCCGGGGCATGAAGCAAATTATGTAGATTACCGAAGTAAGACCATGTAATTTGCTAACGTCTTGAAGACAAAGGGTGGCGGTACGCAAATTGTACAGCCGCCCTTTGTTGAATTCAATAATTAGTAAAAATGACAGGTAAAACTATTCCCGAATATTTTGCGGTATCCCTGATAGGAAAATAACATTATCCGGAATAGGCATGATATAATTAGGTGAATTAGGCTGGATCTGTATCTTTTTATCACCAAGTATTCTTGTCATGTTAATTCCCGCTTTTTCATTTCTGTTCAGCCGTCTTATATCTGAAAAGCGAAGTCCGCGATACAATAAGCTCTTTCTTCTCTCTAACAAGACTAGATCCAGAAAATCAAGTTGTGATATATTTTCCTGCACTTGCACCACTCTATTATCAGTGAGGCGTGACGCCAAAAAAGTCTGGTAAATCTTTTTCGCTTCTTCAAGTTTGTTTATTCTCGCCAGGGATTCCATAGCCATTAGATATACTTCATCGACAGCCAGCCCATTAAATAAGGATAAGGAACCTGAGTAATTACCAATAAATACCGCGTCTCCTTCCCGATATGAAAAAAACGCTTTTAATCGTAAATCATCATGGTCATATTCCTTCATAATCGTTGTGTCGACCAGTGCTTTTGAATCCTTGTACGAAACATATGCCATAATACTGTGAAAAATCACCTCATCGTTGAATTGCGTCATAGGATAAGCAACAGAGGTATTTACATTATTAAAATCTATTAACCTACAGTTGGGCATAATGGCCTGACATAGGGAAAGGCAATCTTGATAACGGCCCATAATTAGATATAGTCTTGCCAATAACGCTTGTGCAGCAAATCTGCTCGGTCTTGTCTTGATTAATACTGTTGTCGGTAATAACTCAATCGCTTTCTTCAGGTCGTTTTCCATCTGTTCATAGGTTTGTGCGACCGTACTACGGCCAACCTTCTGGCTGATATCACTCTTGAGCCGCAAGGGCAAGCCTAAGGCAGAATTGTCAGTCCCCACTGTATAAGTGTCGCAATAAAGCTGAGAAAGATTGAAATAAGCAAAAGCTCTAAAAAATAATGCAGTCCCCTTTAGGTGATCAGCTTCATCTTGTGTACTATTTAGGTCTTCCAAACCATCCAGGACATTATTGGCATAAAAGATTTGCTGGTAAGAATTGCTCCACATAATATCCAGCGAACCTTCATAGATATCCTTATTCCAGACATACGCATTATACTCGATAACATTGGTTAAGCCATCATAGACTTCCTTGGTATAGTAATAATCATCCGCTGACACATGAGCAAGGTAAGGAAGAGCTTCGTTCATTGTTTCTGCCCTGTCCAACAGCGCTCTAAAATCCTTCAATGTACTCGGTATGACCAGTTTTTTATCTGACTTGACCGAGAGAAAATCTTTGGCACATCCGGCCAGCGTGATGACCAATAGTGATAATAATATAATCCTTTTCATCATATGTTAAAGTCCAACGTTAATACCAATAGACCACAGTCTGGGCCTTCCCAAATAACTTTCGTTTGTCATCGGATCAATCTTGGCGCTGTTCGCTACCCAAAGTTGTCCGATATTGTTGACAAGGACAAAGAACTCGGCATTCTTGAACGAGCTGTTGAGCCAGCGATTCCCCAATGCACGAAGGTCAATACCCAGTCTTATATCCTTCAAAAAAAGATAATCTGCTTTTTCGATCAGCGCGCTTGAATAATTGTTTATGAAGCTCCATTTGTCCAGATCAGCCACCTTAGGGATGGCTGGCACATCAGTCGACAATTCATCACCGGGCTTTGTCCATCGTTTGGTATAATCTTCATGCCCTACCCAATTTACTGCTAACGCTGAATAACTGACTGTTGGTCTACGGAGATACCCACCAAATGCATAGAGAATTGAAAACGAAAGATCAAACGCTTTAAATCTCAATTTGTTTACCATCGACCCAGTATACAACGGAAGTGCCGGACCATGATATTGCAAGTCATCGAATGTCATTTTGGAGCGGATAGACGCATAATCTTTACTGATCTCACCTTTATACCAAAATCTGGGACTACCATCTGCCGGATCGAGCCCCGCCCAAGGAACAGAAAAGAGCGGGTTTAAGGGCTTTCCTTCTACGGGTACAGCAAAAGATGAAGCTAATAATGCGCTAGGTGTAGTACCACTATACTTGACCACTTGATTCTGGTTCCAATTGAAAAGCAAGCTTGGCATCCAGTCTATAATACCAAAGTGTTTCCGCCCGTCTATTCGGATATCGATCCCCTCTGTATTCAATGCAGCGGTGTTTCCAGTAAATGAAAAACGTTGTCCTACAAAGAAGCCTGTTGTTGGATCGAGAGCTGATTCTCCGATTAGGTCACGGCCTTTCTTTTGATAATAGTCAAATGATAAGGTGAGATTCTGGCTTTTAAGCGCGAGATCTAAACCAATATTGACTGTGTTCACTTTCTCCCAGCGCAGGTTTTCATTTGGCGGAGTCTGAATCTGAGCCGTGGGTAATCCGGTTAATAAAGAGGTCCCATAACGTGCAGTGCTATACCTAGTGAGTGATTTATTGACATTGCCACTATATCCAAACGTCGTGCGGAACTTAAGGTAGTTTATTGCAAAATCTTTAGGCCAAAAACTCTCCTCGGACGCAGTCCACGCCAATCCTGAAGACCAAAGTGGAACAGCGCGCTGGTTGGTATTAACACCAAAGAGATTGGAGGCGTCCTTTCGGGCACTAAAGGACAGTAAATAACGCTGCTTGTATAAATAGCTACCATTAAAATAATAAGATACAAAGCGATCTATACGATCCGTGAAGTTTATTCCAGAGGGGATACTGGATTTTGAACCCACCGGAAACCGTGTAAAGCGCGTACTAAAGTCCACATCTTGGTAGGTCAATGTCTCAGGGTCAAATCCGTACACAGTCGATTTATTACCTACCAAAGTCGTCTGCTTGACTTCGGCTCCAAGCAATAGATTGATATTTGACCGTCCCAAAGTCGTCGAATAGCCCAGTTGTGCCCTCCCTAAATGGGATCGTGTTTTGCTTCGGTCTTTGTCCAAGATAGCTCCTTCTCTGATTGGGAATACCAGCTGACCATTATTCTCATATGCAAAACTATTGATCATGTTGCGCGTATAATAGCTATCGCCATCATAGGTAAATGTCTGCACATCATGTATATTTTGATAATTGTAAAAAAGTTGCGCAGTAAGGCCATATCCTACACGAACATTAGCATTGAGCCCAGCTATGAACTCATTGTGTTCATTATTAAAAAGCCTCTTATCCATTTCGTCCACAGGGTTATAGCTCCAGTCCAGCCGACCAGATTCCTGCTGTGATTCCAAAAATATTCCGTTATAATCGTGGATAATAGGCAGGTAATTGCCATTGTTATCGACAAGCTGTGCATAAGGATAGATATAATCAGCATAGTTCAGCAATCTGTTGTCGTTGCTGCCGATATTCCAGGACACAATCGGATTGAAGTCGAGCCATTCAGCAGGCTTAAATTTGGAATTGAACTGCAGCAGGGTTTTATTATCCCTATTTCTCTTCTGAGAAGTAATTGCTTTATTCCATGTCAGAGAAAATAGATTAGAAGACTCTGCCGTACCATTGCTGACCTGTATATTATATTGTTGCTTAAACCCAGTTCCGAAATAATAACGGTCAATATCCTTTCGCACATTCTGCTTCTCCAGAATAGCAATCTGGTTCGACACCTCTTGAGGACTTAAAAGCCCTCTATCTCGTTTGAGCAATAATTCAATGACAGGTGTAAACTTACGATAACCTGGATTTGCCTTTTGTGCATTATAATATCCATTGTCATATAGATATTGCTCAAATCCAATAAAATCACTACTATTGAGTAGAAACCGATTGTAGTAACGCTCGGGCACTGATTGCCATGTGTTATACACATTCAGGTTTATTTTAGTTCCTTCATTTAGCTTGGCTGATTTGGAGGTAATTACCAATACACCGTTACCTGCACGCGCTCCCCATATTGAAGAAGCCGCAGCATCCTTCAGAAAGGTAATTGATTCAACGACATTTGGATCCAATGCGGAAATATCACCCTCAAAGGGCGCACCATCCAAGATGATCAACGGTGTGTTGTCCGACTTGATCGTCGAGTACCCTCTCAGGAGCACTGCACTCCGTCCTGAAAGACGAGAGTCTATATTTAATCCACTAACTGTACCCTCTAGACGATCCACCAGTCCCTCCGAAGGTCTCCGATTGAGTTCCCTGTTTTTCAAAAAAGAAAAAGAACCCGTAGCCCGCTCCTTAGGTATGGCTTGATAACCTGTCTGCACCACAGCCTCTTCGAGCTCCTGCGCGCTCACTTCCAGTTGAACCGTATAGCTACCAGCATGGTCAAACTGCACAACCTTTGAATTAAAACCTATGTGGCTAAAGCGTAGAGAAATTGGGTAGGTAATGTTGTCGATATGACTTTTTCCCTCTCCATCGGTTTGAGTCACAACATTTTCATTAACCGAACTTACAGAAGCGCCGACAATGGGCTTTTGGTCATCCTTACTAACCAAATGTATAAACAGCCCAGCAGTTCTCTGACCAAAAGAGCTCATACAAGCAAGTGTGCATATCAGAGAAAGAATCCACCTATTCATTGCTACCTCCCTCCTCTATATCGCGTAGCACAAATACTTCCATTGGAATAGTTTCTAGTGCTGCTTTGTACCCTTGCGGTAACAAAAATGCATTTATGCCATCAAGGTTATCAGGCCACTGATCAGGAACCTTAACAGCTCTAGTAAAATCGTCGGTTCTGTTGATCCAGGGGATGCCATTGTCATCCGATTCACTTCGGTAGTCAAGCTGATCAATCAACTGATACAATGGAAGTTTCTTAACCAATTTACCAGACAACATATGGGATGTAGATGTTCGGTTATCGCGGACGACATACGCTTTGCGGACACGTTCTTCAATTTGTCCCTCTAGACCATATTTCTGACCAAAATAATTATTCAGTTCGTGGAGTAAGTCTTTTGATAGCGATATTTTGTCTCTCGCAGCCGAGTAAAACTGCACCCCATAGATATGAGCAGTGCTGTCCGCATAATATAATTCCGACGAAACCTTGAGGAGCTTATCTCGCCATTTAGTTTCCAAGAGAAACCAGTTGTTTTTGCGGAGATCGGGACGGGCAATACCTATAGCGGATTTAAAGATATCTATTGGTCCCGCATTGATCGTTGCGAAAAAGCTAGGTTCGCCCTCTCTACCTATCCGATAGCGTGTTTGAGCAAGAACGTCTTTTAGATACCCTGTTATTGTAAATGAACGTTGTAGTTCGGGAGTTCTAAAGATCAAGCGGTCTTCCAAGAAATTATCTTGTATATTAAACGATACCCGGTCTTGTCTAACCCTAGCGGGAGCAATTCCTTCATTCAGTATTTTATCGATATTTTCTTTTGTTACCTCAGTCGCTTGAGTTGTTGCAACCACTTTACCTTCACTGATCCAGATATAGTATGGAATCCAGGCATAAGGAAAATACGTGAATAGCGTGTGTTTCGTATCAATAAAAGAAAAAAGCATATAACTATTGTCTTTAAGATACCAGTTCGCCCTGTCCTTTTCTAAAGTGGACAGTAAAAACGCTACGTCGGGATACTCATGCTGTAATTGTTGGATCCAAGGCAGCCCTTCCAGACAACTTTTACAGGTAGTAGCCCAGCAGTCTATCAAAATCAGCTTTCTCTCTTTAAAATCTTTTAGTTGAACATATTGCTTCCCCTCGGGGTGGTTTGCAACAGGTAGCATCAAGTTCCATAGTTCATCAGGAACTCTATCGCCGATAAATAGACGTTTAATCTCGGATGACCCATCCGCCCCGCTGTCCTTGCGGGGCGTCTGAGCCGATAAACTAAACATATGAAAACTAAAAACCAGCATGAGCAGTCCACTCGTCAGCGAAAACTGGGATCGGTGCACTACCTTATCCAATAAGGCAGACGCAAGATTTGATATAGTCCTCATCTGCTTATTGATTAATGGATTCGCTGAAAAAATGGTGAATACGCTTTGTGATTTCCAGCTCCTCGAGACTGCTCAGTGTGGTTTCAGTCCCTGAGATATCCACCTGTTGCATATCGATGTGACCGATATGCACGTGGAAGTAAGCGATGAGTACGCGCAGCACATCAGCTGCAAATACCTGCCTATGGCAGAGCTGTAAGACATTTCCGCTTTTCTTGTAGCTGGATGTGTTTTTTAATATCGTGTCGAACGAATTCTGGAGGGTATTGATATCGTATTTTCTCCAGAAATCGTTGATTTTTTCTATAGGATTATATCCATGATCGTGTGCTTCGTATACGGCTAGCTGCAGCGCGAGCACATTTGCATATTTTTGGTTCATTTTTAAGGTTCATAAAGATGACTTCGGCCACATCCTGCCATCTGGATCGGACATAGCTTCCCCCTTAGCAAAAAATTTTGCATTCCAAAGAGGTGTCATTGCAGGGAGTTCACAGTCCTTGCAGGTGTCACAAATTAAGAATTAACAAAATCCCGCAAAGCGCCTCAAAACGATTACAAAGCATTGATTAGGGGAATATTATGGCGCTTCCTGCCGGGACAGGTAAAAAACCGATCTGTAGTTTATAGAAAAACTATACAAAAATTCCTTTATTTATTTGGAAGAATATATATTAAGTGCTACCTTTAAGTTATCGACGCTTGAATAGAGCAATTAACTTTATTATTAACCAGATCAAAAAGGGATGTTGTATACAGACAGATCGGAAGACCTTCAACTAGGGAGTACTTATTACTATCCTATCGACACATTACAAACTGGCGATAGCAGCCCTCTCCTGTTTCGGTTTTTTAATGATTAATAATCTATTCTGGCGCGCGGATAGTGTTCTTTATAGGAATGGTGTGGGCGTACCAGTGTTCTACCTCCTGGAGGTGGATTGGATACTGTTTGGGTGTGTTTTCTAATCGTTTCATCATAATTTTTTTGGTTATATACGAAACGATGATTGCTCGAAACTAAAGGAGATGATTAGAATTGGTGATACTGCCAGTAATGCAAACCTCTTTTAGCTTGGTCACTTTTCGGCCGCCAGACCGCTCACAACTTAAAGTCATGAGTACCCCAAGTTTGTCAAGAGATCGCCTTACTGGACTTACATATCATATGGTAAATATAACGAAATCCAGTCAATAGGCGAACTCAAGGTTAACTCGTGGGTTTATTCTGGCGGAACGTGACACGAGCAAACATCGTAATAAACGGAAATATTATTCCGCTTAACTAATTCGCTATTAATACAAAACAAACTTACAAATAGTTTTTGATTTTTCAAAAACTAAAAAACAAAAATTTTATACGAAAGATGGATTGGAAAGAAAACCTCGCTAAAATTATAAACGATTCGGATTTTTCTGACAGGGAGATTCATGCTTGGACAAATATCTCAACATCCGTGATAAGTAATATGAGCAATCAAAAACATGAGAGTTTTAAGGCTGAACAATTTATCAGACTTAAGCTTTTATTGAATAAAAATTATGAGGATTTTGTATATGAGATCTTTGGAAAAGAACACTTTTCGGAAGTAATAAAAATTGAAAAACACGCTAGTTTAACACCTATTGGAAGAATTCTAACGGATAAATATAGGCTTGAAGTAGTTTCAAAGAAAGAATTATGTAAGGCAACAGGAATCTCTTCTCATCGAATTACCTATATTTTAGAGAACGAAGATGAAACTATTAAGATCGACGAGTTAACGAAGATAGAACTGGCATTGGGGTTAACCGTTGGAACCATATCAAGCAAAAGGTTTTCCAATATTAAACTTAATTCTAGAAAACAGTATGAAACGATTTTAAAAAAGTTGAGGGATGTTTAAAAATAAACATCATAGTTATGGCACTAAACTTTTAATAGAATTAGAAGATAGATTGAATGAGGACAAAATGACAAAGAAAATATCTAACGTAAGTATTAGCCAAAAAGCTTCAGGAAATAGACAATTCCGACTACCTTTTGATTAGCAAAAGATTTTGGGTCATATTGAAATATTTATAGTAAAGAACTGCCCTATTGTAAATGGAAAATAAGAATGCAGCAAAATTGGTAATTTGGAGTGCAACATATTTGGCAATAATAAATACACAATCCATTTCAAAAGTATGCTATAAAATTTATTTGTCCAAGAATGATTTTCTATTCTGCAATCTATAGCTTTCTCCTGTTAGATTTATGACTTCGCACCGAAACAAAATTCTATCTAAGAGTGCCGTTGCAATCACCTCATCTTCGAGCATTTTAGCCCATTCAGTTGGTTTCTTATTAGTGGTTACGATAATAGATGTTGATTCATATATTTGATTAATAAAATTAAAGAAGCCAACTGCAACATTTTTTTCTAAAGGGAAAAGCATAACATCATCAATAATGATTAGGTTAGCTCGTACCATTTTTTTGTATTCTGCTGTTTGCGAACGTACAAAGTCCTTGGTTTTTAAGGTAGAGACTATTTCTTCCATAGTTCTAAAGTATACATGATACCCGGCCTTTACAGCATCCTTGGCTAACCCTGCCGCTAGCATTGTTTTTCCTGTACCACTTGGTCCCATAAGAACTAAGTTAAAGAGCTGATCTATCCAGTTAAGCTCCCTAAGGGGGGCGAGTCTTTTATCAGTAAGTCCATTACGTTTAGCATCATAGTTTAATAAATCGTTATTACGGGGAAGAGCAGCAGATTTCATACGTCTAACTTCATCTCTTTGTTGGCGATGTTGCTGCTCTGCTTTCAATAACCTTGTTAGGAGCTCTAAATAGCCAATATCTTCACTTTCAGCTGTAGCTATTATTTGATCCAAATTTGCAGCAACCGCTGAGATTCTGAAGTCTGAACAAAGTTGTTTTACCAGTTGTTTTTGATTTTCCATTGTTATATTTTTAGTAGAGTTATTAGTTTTTCACTGCCGTATTACCGACAGGGATATTATTATTTGTTACCAAAAAGCAATTCATAATCAGTTAAATCACTTTTCTGAGGTTCGAGTTCCATTTGGGTGTTATTGCTTGCCGAAAGTGGGTTGAGCCTGATAATTTTGGTTTCCAGTTCCGGTTTATGGATTTTTTCTGAGCGGATATAATCTAGATAAGCTTTAAAGTCCGTTGCGCTTAGTATATTATTAGCATGAACGTAATCTAATGCACGTGATATATCAAATGCATTATTGTTTTCTATGACACGCTCAATCATTTGTATCTGATCACGTATATATCTTTTTTTATGGAGTTTTATCGCAATTAACCATTGCTGAGCTTTTTCTATATTTTCGAATAAAGAAGCTGTTTGATAAATCAGTTCTGTTACCTTTGGCTCCATATTACGGCCATGAGTACGCAGAATGATCTTTTTCCCTTTTAAAGCTGAAACTTCATGTACGCAGATTTCTTTTCCTGAGAGCTCTGTAATGTGTAATTTACCATGCTGCTCGCTAAGGTGGACTTTAGTAGTACCAGCGTTATATGTGCCAATTGGAACACTATAGAAATTACCCTTATAAGACACCTTATTATCTTTATGAACAGCATAAATCTGTTTTTGCGGTGGCTTGGGAAGCACTTGGTGATACTGTTCTAAAAACATCTGCTCTTTAGCAAGTTCTTCTAGTGGAATAAGTTTGGTTGTACCATGGGGCAGATTGTTGGCCGTACGGTGCAGCCAGGCTATACATTCATCATTAAGCGTTTCAAGATCACGATATGGCCTATTATATAGAAAGTTCTGCTTTACATATTTAACTACGTTTTCTACTTTACCCTTGCTTTGGGGATCGGATTTTCGACAAAAATGAAGCTTAATTCCACGCTCTCGCACATAATTCGAAAACTCGGAAGTGAGTACTATGTCACCTAGATTTTCACAGACGATAAACAATCTGTCCTGATCATAAACGATTTCTTCAGGCAGACCAGCAATAAACTGAAAAGCTTGTTCATGTGCATCAATAACCATTGCCGTGGTAAAAGGAATATCACTAAACAAAACGAACTTATAACGGCTGCGCGATAGAATGAAAGTAAAGAATTGTACTCTCTTTTGCTTATTTGTTGTGGTGGTCATATTATAAAAACCAAAGTCTACCTGAGCTTGACTACCGTAAGGAAGCTCTTCAACCATCTGAAAATCACGAGCAGAGCTCACTTTAGGAATATTGAATTCCGCCCGAATGCCTTGTACAAAGTTGAATACTGTTTTGGCACTAACTGAGGGAAAGTCAGGGTGTTGTTCTTTAAGCCAATCAAACATTTGTGCGGCAGAAGTATCATGGTAGAGCTCCAATTTTTCCCGTACAAAATCTCGAAAGGGATCAAGAAGTTTTTTCTTAGAAATAGGCTGTTCTAGTTCTTTTTGGTAACTTCGGTCGTCTTTGGATAAGAGCTTTTTTACCGTGCGCCAATTCAGTCCTAAATGTTCTGAAATTTTGCGTATCGAATTACCTTCTCGATACATTTTGTGAACCTCATGATAGGTCATAAGTTTATTTAAATAATAGTTCATAATTACTTTGTCTTATTGCTATGACAAAGCTTGTTTTTTCTTTTGGAACTCTATGTTCCAAAAGATGAACTATGTATTTATTATTGCCAAAAATGCTGCACTCTTTATTGCCAAAAATGCTGCACCATTCTTGCCATTTTTGCTGCACTCATAATTACCAAAAATTGTGTATTCTGAATTACCGATTACACCTGCCCGGGCAGGAACCACAACGGTATCGTAGTGATTGGCCAGATCTTCCATACTTCTGTTGATATCAGGTTCATAGCGGTCACTCTTTGTTACGGCCGACTTTAGATTATCCGGTACCAGTGCCTTGGGAACTCCGCCCAGGAACCACAGGCAATCATTCAGCGCTCCAATAAAATTAGGGATTGTTTGGCTACGTACAGCCTTTGCATAACAGTAATTGGAATAAGGAAGACAGGCGACAAATACCTCGCAATTAATAAGCTCACCTGTCTCGATATCAATATAATGCAACTTCTTACCAGAGAAATCGATATAGAGTTTGTCTGCAGGTTCATGTTGCATTACCATGGTTCCTGAACGGGCAGAAACACTAAGTTGGGAAAAGTGATAACAGAACTGGGAGTAACCATATCCCTGGGGATAAGATACTTTGTATTCTTCCCAAAGCAGTTTACGCGTTACGCCAACTCTTTTAAGTTCTTTCTCCAGATGGGGCAAACGCTCTTTGAGATCCTCAAATCTGGGGTCACGATAGGCCGGATTACCTGAATGCAGCAGACCTTCCAGAACTGGATCCTCCAAAGCCAAAAGGTCGGTCATGTTCAACTTTGCCTCACCTATCTTGTAGAGGTAGGACTTTACGGTATTCTTACTTATACTGAGACTGCGGGCTATTGCTTTGATGGCATAGCCCTGTTGGTGCAGCCTGATCATCTGTTTTATCTGACTCATGGGTCTGGTTTTTCCGGCCATTGGGTAATATCATTTTCCCAAAAGTAAAACCAAAATCAGCACCCAGACAAGGGGGCAACATCTTCCGGAATCTAAGAGCTCCCTTAAATACTAAAGGGGTCAATATTCTCCGGAATATATTACTTACTGTATGAAACAGTAGAGGGGTCAGCATCTGACGGAATGCCATGCGATAGCAGTGCTTAAACAAACATGGTATACCTAAACTAAGTCCGGAATTAGGGGGTCAGCATGCTCCGGTCTATGCATGTAACGGGCAGTTACTGCTCAAAGGCGGGATTTGATGCCTTTAGTTCAGTAAATATACAAATTTTGATAGAAGCATAGGAAAGCTTTTATTTTTGTGTAAACCTAAGTATATGTAACTGTTCAATTAACCAGGCTCGTGCCATAAAATATGCTTTCGAGCTACCGGCAATCCTGTAAAAAAAATATTTTTCATTTCCCACGCATACCTGCCTCGATCTCAATCGTCATAGTTATAAAGAGACCGATATTAAATGGCAGATCAATCAAATAAAGACAAGGCAGATCGTTTACTTAGCAAGTATGCAGCTGGTGAATGCACACCGGAAGAAAAATTGCAGGTAAAAGGTCTCATCCATCGAATAGGTTTACATTGCCTTTAATATGGATTGAGAGTTTTAAATATAGATTTCCAAAGCCGGAAAAAAACAGTCTGTTCGTCCGTAATCACCTCTGCATTAGCAAATACACCAGGCTTTAAAATAATCCTAGAATCTTTTGGTGTCCTAAATATCTCCACCTTGGAAAGAAAAATGCTGTCTCGAAATGGAATGGCACTTATTTGTTTTATTTTACCATGTAGGTAACCGAATTCTTCATAGGGATAACCATGAACTTTAATCATAACACTTTGCCCTGTTTTGATTTTGCCAAAATTACTTTGTCGTATGCTCATTTCCCCAAAATATTTTTCATTTTCAGTGTATACATAAAATACAGTTTGATTTATAGGGAGAAATTGCTTTTCCTGTAAGGAGGTTTCATACATCACCTTTCCCTTAATGGGTGAAAACAGAACGTATCTAAGCTTCCAGCTTTCACCTTCGCTTTTGAATTTATTAAAAGCTTGAACAAAGCTTTTTTTATTCTCTTCTATTTTATTATCTAGCTCAGAAAGCTCTTTTTCTTGCGCTAAAGTAACAGAATAATTATTCAATATATTATTTTCAGATTGCGGTAATGCTTTTAATTTACCTAGGAATGTCGCCTCTTGCTTTTTTAATTCCATTGGACTAATAACCTTTCTTTTCGCAAGAATTCTATACTTTTCTATCTCTTCTTCAGCAATTTTGATCTCTTCTTTTATAAGTTCTAGCGATCGTTGATTCTGTATGTTCTGTAGTTTTACATTCTTAATGTCCTCTTCCAATATTTTTCGTTGTCGAAGAGCCCCTC
Source organism: Sphingobacterium thalpophilum (assembly GCF_901482695.1). Lineage (NCBI taxonomy): Bacteria > Pseudomonadati > Bacteroidota > Sphingobacteriia > Sphingobacteriales > Sphingobacteriaceae > Sphingobacterium > Sphingobacterium thalpophilum. Next base: position 4,427,246 of record NZ_LR590484.1, on the reverse strand, counting down.
CGCCTTCTTTTACAGCTAAGTACGTCAAATATGCTTGGTAGAAATTTTGATAAGCGTCCTGTAATTCACCCAAACGCAGATTTGAAGGATCGACTAGATTTGCTAATTTTGAAATCTCCACTTTATTTACATCTTCAATAGAGGCCACTTGAGACAATAGTTTTAAGACATCTTCGTGGTTAGATGCGCTTTCCATATATGCTAATGCTTGTCCCATAGCTACTTTTTGACCATCCCTTATTAAAATTTGGGAAATATTCCCCGCAATCCTATTCACAACCGGCTTAGGGTCATTGTCAGTGGTTATTCTCAATTGATTCATAATAATATCTGGATATTTTATGAACATTGAGAAACAAATTATTGTTGTAAAAATCAACAAGACAAGAGCAGTACCTCGTTTTAACAGCCACGACGGAGGTGAATAGATGATGTCAGTAACATCTTCAGAATGTAAATCGTTTTTTTCTTCAGTAGCTGACATAAACATTACAGTTTATTAGAGTTAGATTTATCCCGTGCGACAACTCCGTTGTAGAAACTATATAGAAAACTATAGACAATCAATTCATAAGCTCGATTTCTAGAAGGGAAGAGTCTATTCATCATCATATGGATGTAACTGTCAATCGGAATCTTATCTCCCTTACTGATTTCTTCCATTATTTTTTTTGCAATAGGTTGCATAGCTAGCTTTCTAGCGTTCAAAGTTTTTTTAAAGACTAAACTATTATAGTAACTAACATCAATGAATAGCTGCTCAATCTCCGGTTTGTATTTTCTATACAAATCGTTTAACTGCTTGGGGTTCGCCTTGTCAAAACCGAATTCTGATTTAAATGAAACATCAAGAAACTTTGAGAGTTCAAGTTTGAGATTATTATTATAGCCGAAGACGGATAGTAAGTCATCAATCATACGTAACGAACATTTCCAATTACTGTCTTCGTGAAACGAGTTTTTAATTCCTAATTCAAGGAGTTTCATCGTATAAACGCTATCTATATGAAATAATGATTCAGAAAGTTCCATGAGTTTCTCAGTATATCTTTCTACCTCTCTGGAATATGTATCGAATTGAATTTTATAGATGATTCCTTGCTTTATCAGGGGATTTAGTTTTTTATATATCTGATCAGATACAACCGAAAAATCTTGCGGCTGCGATAACAAAATGCGTAATCTCAAATGAAAATATGGATCAGAATATCTAACAAAGAACCATTTCTGAAATTTATTCTCCCGTTTCAGAAATTGTAGTGCCCTTGATAGTTCGTTGGTCAGGATTTTATTGGCTGAATTGCTACTACAGTATATTTTTACATAGAACCATTCGCTACCCGGAATAAAAGTTCTTTGAAAATTATTTCTCATTTTTCATTCTATAAAAAGGAACGATACATTCATTTAAATAATGACCATCTTCGCTATGTACAAGTAGATCATTTTTATCGAACAAGAATTCTTTTAATTCCAGAATTTTCTTTTTTGATATATGATACTCCCCATTGGTTGGACAACTATTTCACTAAATTAAGATACATTTTTCACTTTATCTGCATATTTTTCATCAGGTGTAACCCTACCGATAGATTTGTGCCGTCGCTCAGAATTATAAAAGGCGATATAATCTCTGACCTGTCGGTAGAGATCAACCCCTCCATTAGGGGGATTGATATAGATTTTCTCCCTTTTGATTGATCCCCAGAACCTTTCAATAAATATGTTATCCAGTGCACGGCCCTTACCATCCATTGAGATCTCGATATGATGATCCTTTAGCGCTTTGGTGAATACGGGAGAAGTGAATTGAGAGCCCTGATCGGTATTGAATATTTCAGGCACACCATAAGTCCCTATGGCTTCCAATAACACATCCCTGCACCATTCCACGTTCATGGTATTGCCCACAGACCAGCCAACAATCTTCCTGCTGTACACATCAATAATGGCAAACAGGTACATAAAGCCACGGAACATGGGGATATAGGTGATATCGGCCTGCCATACCTGATTTGCACGTTCGATTTTCAGTCCCCTGAGCAGATAGGGATATTTGTAATCCGCTTTATTTGCCTTGCTCAGGTTCTTTTTCGGACAGATAGCTCTCAGGTTCATCATGTGGTAAAGACGTCTTACCCGCTTTTCCCCCACTGGATGACCCAAGTCATATTTCAGGTAGGATGTCATCCGTTCCACTCCATAGAAGGGACAGTCAAGGAATTTCCGATCTATCAGCCTCATTATTCTCTGGTTGAACAGCGATTCCCCTTTGGGTCTGTAGTAATAATTACTGCGCGGAAGGCCGATAAGTTTGCACTGCTCCGAAACGCTGATCTTTTTTTCGGACGGGGAAACCAGTTTGCGTTTCGCTTCCATGCTCATTTCCCCAATACTTTTTTTAAGAAATCCACCTGGATCTGTAACTCACCGATCTTGGAATAGAGTTCTTTCTCTTTCGAATCATCTTTCTCTTCTCTCTTTTCACTGGCGAACACCTGTTCGGCATTGGCCAGAAATTCACGTTTCCAGCTGTTGATCTGCGTGGGATGTAACTCATATTTCGCCGCCAGTTCCTGGATGCTCTGTTGCTCTTTAATGGCTTCTATGGCTACCTTCGTCTTAAAGCCTGAACTGAATTTTCTACGTTCCTTTTTCATTTTCAACTGCTAATTTAAACATTTACGCAGTTGTCCAGTTTTTGGGGAGTACTATAATAATTCGGAAAGGAATAAATCAACACTGATTTTACTCGAAAAGTTTATGAGGAGTTCGTTATCTCCTTGTGATAACAAAACTTCCAGTGGAATATTTCTCTTGGCCCGCCACTCTTCAATTAAAGAAGCTCGATTTTTACTTATTTGTAATTCTGCTAGTTCTTCATGTCTGACTTTCCATGTAGCTAACGATAAAATAGTCGAACCTAAACATACCCTTGGGAGAGAATCAGACAAGTTTTTTATTTCACCGAAATTCAATTCAAAACCGCCAAACGTACTTCTATTTTGAAAATCGCATAGAAATTTGTAAACTGGAAGTGTATCATTATAAAAATTATGTGCGGTTGTTAATTTTGGGATAATTTGTTTATCATGCTTTTTGGACCGTAAGAACAATTCGTTATCTTTTATTGACAACATTATATCAGAGACTGGTATTTGAAAATCGTTTTTAACGTTGGTTCTAGTGAAATAGCCAATTTCATACGATCTTATATGTCCTCGTCTCAAAATATTACCTACCCTAGCATTAGGTGGAAGATGAATAATTTCTGCGACTATCGCACTGCTGTTCATTTCAGCCTCTTTGTCTGTTATTTCCTTTACTAACGTAGCTATACCTGAATCCAGATGAGTAAAACGAGATAGTAAATTAGCTCCTCCGGCGCCAATTCCTTTTACATAAAGTAATGGCTTAGCGCCCTCGTTTTTTATTATTTGGAAAAAGATATATAAGGTATCTGGAAGATGTCGTTTATCACTCTTTTTTTGCTTTATGTTGTCTAACGTTATCTGGCGTTGTGATGTATCGAGCAATTTCCCCTTTAAGACATCACTAATCGACTCAGTAGGTTCATTTTTATAATTTTGCTTAATAAGTGCTTCTAATGTCTTAATCAATTTTTGAGGATTGTCTGATTGTCCGTAATTAAGCGGGTACCCCAATCCAATATCAGGATCTAAAACTAAAGATAATGGCATTTCCCTATATTCGTAACGTTCAAAAAATGCCTTTTTGAATTCTTCCATTGGAGGCTTTGGATAAAATGTAGAATTTTCTATATAAAAATCAATGACATCCTCTAACTCGCGAAGTATTTCTTTACCCAAGCAGAGCTTTTCTGCTTTCCTTGATAAATCTACCTGTAAAATAGAATCATAAGATTGAGTTGAGTTTGAAATACCTGCAATTTGGCGATAAACCCTTTCATACGTGGCTATATCGTTATAATCATTAGAATCGAGTTCATTGAGTGATTGTTTTATATAGTTTACCCCATCAGATATCGACCTGTCGAAGCTCTTGATTATGTCAGAAGATATCAATTCATTTGTATCTCCAGGGTTCATTGAGAGCATCACATCTAATTCACTTACCAACAAATTGGCGTCAATCAAATCATTGACAAATTCTTTTGCTTCTGCTGCACTATAATCCAATTTTTCGAGTATAGATATCGAATCCTTAAAACACAAACCATTTTTACTCAGCGAAAGTAAATGCTCCAAAATTGGATATTTCTTTACAGATGATATGGAAAAAAGTGTCTTTTCCGGCTTTATTTGCCGATCAATGTAACGATACTTATTACCAATCTGATATATTGTATTATTGGAATAATATTTTGTGTTTTCCCGTATGTCGTTCCTGGAGTTTAATTCATTATAGAAATTAAAAAGGACCTTTGTATCAATTTGCGTTTTTCTTCGTAATGCTGCATCGACAATAAGTGATGTTTTCTCATCTATTTTGCCGACCGAACATGATGAAAAAAGGCCGAATGGAGTACTTCGAGAAGACATCCTTACCAAATATTTAAAAAAGGCTTCCAGCACTTTGTCACTTTTTTTTGATACACTGTTGGTGTTTTGACTCTCTATGAGTTTAGTAAGCTCTTGATGAAGCGGAGTGGATGCTACGAATATCGCTTCCATAATAAATGGAGTTATTTTGCCATCAAATATGGACAAGGCTATTTTTTCAAGAATGTTAATATCCTGAAAAGGAAGTGAGGGTGTCCGCATGACAAAACTTGAAAAATGAGAATAATATTTAGACATAACTGAAAACTACTTTTCCAAATCTCGGTTCATTATGAAAGGTTTTTGCAACGAATTTTTCGGCTTCTTGAATTTTATATACAGAATCTATAACGATATTGAACACCCCACTTTCATAGTCTGATAAAGCATTCTGCAAATCGTCAGAATTTCCCAAACAGTTTCCAATTAATGAGATATTATTTATAATACAGTGATTAAAAATAGCTGACAAATTATCTTCGGGGCTGGATATTTTATCGTAGTATTTGTTTTGTTGGTACATGCCACAGCTAATATATTTCCCGCCGTTTTTTATCAAACGTACAGTCCGGGCCAAATGCAGATCATAGAATGGATCCACTACAGCATCAAATTTAACATTGATAATTTCTGGGTTCAATAAATCATCCAAGGAATAGACTTCCTTAACGCCTTGCTCTATCAACTTTTCTTTAATATCTGAGCGTTGAGAAAGAGCAAATATATCTACATCATACTTCCTTAATGCGTTGATAACAGCTAAAGAGGTATTTGATGAACCTGCGGTAACTAGAATAGTCTGTCCTTTTCTGGGATCGAGCTTTCTGACAATGCTATAGGCTGTTTGGCCAGATATAGTAAAAGCAGCAGCTACCTCGGTTGGTATAGTGTCAGAGATTTTTTTCAGATATGCGTAAGGTAATTTTTGGTATCGTTGGGAAGCACAATTTGTGGGAAGCCCTCCAAATGAACCATCTATCTTAAATGGATACGAACCATCGCAAATTACCCTATCCCCAGGTCTCAGTTCAGGTACACCTGACCCAGTCATTATTACTTCGCAGACAAAATCAGATCCAAATGGATAGTAATAGTATGCTTCTTGATCCATTTTTTCTTTACAGGTATCCTTAAAAGATAGAATAGCAGATTTATCGCGATAATTAGCAGAAAAAGCTAATATTTTGAAAATGACCATTTTCTCGTCTCCGTCACCTAATTTTGGTGGATCTATGGTTTTAATAAAACCAAATGAAACCTCCTGCCCGGAAATTTTTGTTTCAAAGAACTTGATACAACTTTTGCTGTGTTTAAAATTGGGGCTACAAACTGCTAATGTTTCCATTTCTTTTAATATTTTTTAAGTTTCTATTTTAAACCTAACTATCCTCCCAATTCGAGTTGGTTTTTCACGAGATTAAAATAAAAGCCACGTAAGGCAGTTAATTCTTCATGATTTCCTTGCTCTACTATCTCTCCGTTGTTCAGGACAATGATATTGTCGGCATTTTTCACAGTACTAAGTCTATGTGCTACGATGATTACAGTTCTTCCAGTATAAAATGTATTTAATTTATCCATGATCTGGCTTTCATTTTCCGAATCCAGCGCGTTTGTTGCCTCGTCTAAAAAGAGATAATCGGGGTTTTTGTAAACAGCGCGTGCTATCATTAGCCTTTGACGCTGTCCTTGACTGACCCCTTTGCCGGCAGTACCTATTTTTGTATCTAGTCCGAAGGGCTGCTCATCAATGAAGTCAGTTAAATTGGCAATTTCTATCGCCTGTTCGATCCGACTCCGATCGGGATAATCCTCACCGACAGCAATATTATTTTCTATTGTATCAGCGTACAGGTAATTTTCTTGCATAACACTACCACAGCGGTCACGCCAGGTAAAGAAGTTGATCCGGTCCAGTTTCTTTCCGCCGATTAATATTTCGCCAGCTTCATTATTGTAAAATCTTAACAATAACTTGAGAATAGTGGTTTTACCACTTCCACTGGCGCCAACAATTGCTGTTGTTTTGCTTTCAGGAAAAACTAAATTAAGATTTCGAAACAGAGGCTTGCCGACCGCCCCGAAATACCCAAATGTTAGATCCTTTATTTCAATAGTTTTACTTTTGGGTAATTCATTTAAATATTCTTTATTTATGGCTTCCTCCTCCTCGGCATTATAAATTTCGTCGAGACGTTCCAAGCTTATCTTAGCATCTTGATAAGCCCCCATGAAACCTAAGATAGACTCAACAGGTTGAGATGCCATTCCCACGATGTACTGAATAGCCATCATGCTGCCCAATGTTATTTCTCCGTCTATCACGGCTTTGGCACTAATATAGGTTATCAAGATCCCTTTTGCCTGATTAATTGCCATCGAACCTATTGTTTGATATTGGGATAGTGTAAGGCTTCTAACCTTGAAATTAAAGAGTCTAGCTTGGAGAGCTTCCCATTTCCAACGTTTTTGCTTTTCGGCGTTGTTAAGCTTAATATCTCTTATACTTTGAATCATCTCCACTGTATAAGTTTGATTTTCTGCTGCGATCTGAAACCTTTGTTCGTCCAAAATCCTACGTGGATTCATAAAGATCCAGATCCACAGAACGTAAAGGATCGTTGAGATTAGGAAAACTATAAATATAATTTTATGATATATTGCCAGAACGACCCCGAAAATTAAAATATTGACTAATGAGAATATCGTATTGAGTGTTGTGCCTGTTAAAAAAGACTCAAGACGTTGTTGATCGACGAGACGTTGCATAATATCGCCATGAGTCTTCAAATCAAAAAATTGAACAGGAAGTCTCATCAATTTGATCAACAAATCCGTTAGAATCGAAATATTAACCCGTGTAGTGATGTGCAATAAGATCCATGAACGAAGAAAGGCCACTGAAATCTGACCAATGAACAACATCAATTGTGCAATCAGGATCAGGTTAATGAATTTAAGGTTTTTGGTATGTATGCCTACATCTACTACAGATTGTGTTAAAAAAGGAGTGACTAACAAAATAACCGTACCTAAAAGCAATCCTAAGATAAGCTGTGTGATCAAAGAACGGTACTTTGAAAAATATCTAAATATTTTTGACCATTGAAGCTTTTTATTGTCATTTTCCGCAAATTGATGGAAATCAGACGTTGGGCTTAGTAAGAGCAACGCTCCCAATTTCTCTGTTTGAGAACCAAGCCACTTTTCTTTCATTTCTCGTACGTTGACAATAGGTAAACCCAGTGCAGGATCGGAAATGTAATATTTATCACCTTTAATCCTATATAACACTACAAAGTGGTTTTGATTCCAATGTAAAATGCAGGGCAAGTCAATTTTTTTGATATGTTCGAGTGAAGTTTTAATACCAGATGATCTCAGCCCCAGACTCTCTGCGGCTCTACTTAGCCCCAGAAGTGTCACCCCTGTGTTAGTGGTTTGACAAAGCCGTCTTATTTTTTGTATTGGTATATTTTTTCCATAATATTTGAAAATAATACGTAAACAAGTGGCTCCGCAGTCCATCTCATCAACCTGTCTATAATGCGGGAATTTTTTCGCCATTAACTAAGTGATATTTATTCCAGATTGTAAATTATGAATAGCAATATATTTTTATAACAAGCAGGAGCAGAAGGGCCCTTCTTTCAAATTGTATGAACCGTTTCCTCTTCAATTCTCTTTTTTAGCCTTTTTGATAGAACAAAAAACAATAAACCAGCAATTATTAACATGATAATAGAAATAATTATTGAGTGGTCTTTACCACCATCAAGGCCTAAAGTATCTTTTCCATCCTGAACATATGCCCTTAATAGAAAGCCTAAAAAATTGCAAATTGAATGAGAAATAACACAAAGAGTAATGTTATTTGTCTTATAATAAAGCCATGCCCAGAAAAGCCCTAAAATAAAAGAGTTAATAATATTGACGTGTAATACTCCAAATAATAATGACGATATAATAAGTGCCCATATCGTCGAATAATTTTTTTGAAGCCCACTAAAGATAATTCCTCGAAAAAATATCTCTTCAAATATAGGAGCAAAAATAACCATACTGAAAAAAACAAATATATCAACAGGTACTTCCAAAACAGATTCATATGTTTGATTGACGATCTCTTTATTGAAGTGAGAGAATTGGTTCAAAAGAGGAGTAAAGAGGCAGAATATGGCAATACCAACACTTAAAACCAAGTCGTCTAACCTTACTTTTTTAATAGTTATTGAATCAATGCTGATGACTTCTTTTCTATTCATTAATGCTAAACTGCCAAGTGTTATTAAAGCTGGGATTAGATAGCTTATTAAATCTTTGAGAGTTCCATATTGCGGTAGCTTTATAATGCTCTTGCATATAATTTGGAGGACAAAAAAGAATATCAGGGAACAAAGTGATTGAAACAAATTTGGAAATCTCATAAAAAAAGTCTTTTACTATTGAATTATACCATCATAATAGATTATGTGTAAAACGATTTCGACACTAATATATCATAATAATATATCCCCCTTGAAAACAGGGGGATTAAAGATGTTAATAAATAGCATTTAAGCAGGTACACACCCAGGTTGGCCAGGTGCTTTTGAATACCTCGGATCTGTTGTACAACCTACCCAGAATGTGTTTTCCTTCAGAATGGATGCTGTCATACTAGCGGTATATTCTATAATCTTTTCCGATACGTACGTCGATATCCATTCAGATACGCTACCACCTTTTAACTGTAACATGTCGTTATCATTTAAGTTAACGATTGTTTCTTTTTCCAATTTGATTTTTTTGATTTTTTTCATAACGAATTGTTTAAATTATTAAATTGCTATACGTATAAGCCATGTTTGATTCGAATACCTGAGAACTATACTCTTTCAAATAACGTTCTCTAGCATAAGTTCCTCTCTCTTTGATTAATTGGGGATTCTCTAAATATTCTAGGATAGCAATTGCTAAATCATCAACCATTTCGAGAATCTGGTCGGTAATTGTTACTCCTTTTTTAACATTTATTTTTGTTCCATTATTTCCGGTAGTAATGATATCCTTCATACCAGATAAATCAAAACCAATAATTGGCAGCCCATTTCGCATCATTTCTAAAACAGAAAAACTACATTGCTCATTTAATGACGGGTGGACTCCGATGTCAGCTATACCATACAGATTATTCAACTCTTCGTGATTAACTTCGCCTACAAAATATATATATCCAAGACACTTGTTGGCCAGCTTCATAAATTTGGCTTGATCGCCTGTTCCCGCTACGATGAGTATCACATTCTTATTTTTTTTGATGACCTTATGCAAGGCGTGCAATAGAATATGGAAGCCCTTGTTTTCTTCAATTCTGCCAGAATAAATCAGGACTTTGGGCGACTTCTCTAATAGGGGACTCTCCTGTAAAGTTGTTGATAGCTGAGTATGATTTACTGGAGGAGCATCTTTAACCCCATTCTTTACCATAGCAATCTTATTAGTATCTATGTTATAAATTGAGGTTAATAAATAATATGTATATGTAGAGAGGCAAATAATCTTATCTACGTTATTGCATATCTGTTTAAGGGAATTGAAATCGTCAATGCAAAGCAACTCTTTTGGAGTAAGCGTACTAAGGTCGTTGTGGGTAATTATTCCTTTGAACCTGTTTTCATCATGATCTACAGCTGTCACCCATCTCATAAAATGTATGGTAAAAACAATTTTCGCCGAAGGGGATATTTTTCTCAAATGATCAATTATGAGACTATGTTGATTATAGTTTAAATGAAAAATATTTTGCTCATTGGGGTCAATGTGTTTTTCTAATATTTTTGCACAAGCAATATTGTAAAGCTTTAGATCGTAATACACAAATTTCCTGCTATTCTCTTGTTGCTGGGGCATTGGTACATGTATGTGCCTGATACCATTCTCTTCATAAGGGAGAAGGGTCGCGTTGTCACTATAAAACGTTACAATTGTTACTTTAAAATTATTAACAACGCTAATTGCATAAGATAATTCGTCAATATATCTTTTGATTCCTTGATCTAACCCTAATTTCTGAAAAGTGAATAAATAGATGTGTTTCATTACATTAGTGAATTTTCAAGTACGTAAGCGGAATAACCTTTGTCAAGCCCTAATTTTGAAATATTTGTATTCGATGGGTCTAAATTTTCTGAAAGAAAATACTCAATAGAGAATAATTTTTCCTGCTGGCTTTTTTCACTTACTTCAAGACCTCTTGATCCCTGAATCTCTGCAATAATTTCCTGTGAGAAAAATGCAGGTTCATTGTATTTTTCGGCCAGCTTATGTCTTGACTGAATATAAACATAGATTCCTTCTAGACCGGTTTTTAAACTTTTATCTTCAAATCGTTGATAGGAATATTTTAAAAATGCTCGATCAATGTCTTCTAAAACATCTTGAAGGGAGTCTGCTTCCAAAAATTCCTGTTCTAATAAATAACATATGCCCCAGGCAATTCCGGCCAGTCCATTTTCGAATGACAGATCCTCTTCTAAATTCTTCTTATCATATATTTGTTCAATTATCTCGTCACAATATTGGCTCACAAAGAAATCATTATATCTTCGACTATAATGATACAAGGCAATAGCAATCCCCATTTTGCCATGAAAAAGACTCATGTCATCCATTGTGGTGCTATCAAGCAGCAATTTTTCAATTATCTTTTCTATTTTCATAAAGTTAATTTCATATTAAATTAATATTAATAAATAATTAAGAAAAATATACTATAAAAAACCCTTCTCTAAATCGAAATAACCTCGATATCTGAAGTTATGTGCAATTATAAATAAAATATTTCGTAAAATATATTAAAAGAATTACACTTTTGTGTAGTTTAAATTATTTTTAATATATAAAGTAATATTGTTAAATTTAAAAAGTGAATTGTTGCTGCAAAAGAATAAAAAACAACTTAAAGACGTTCCAAAAAATGGAATATGCAATATCAAACGGGAATATCTTTGACATTTTAGGCTTTGAACTTTTTGCGGATAGAAAAATCATAAAAAACTATATCCTCCAATATCTCAAAGAGTGGATGGGAATAGGTATAGAAGATACTCGCTATCGCGGGTTTATGTTAAGTTCATGGACGTCAAAAGATATTCAGAAAAGATGTTAACACTTCGTTGGACGACAAGAATTGATCAACAGAACAAGTGGAAACTCTTCCCTAATAAAAAATGAAGTTATAAAAGCTAATTAACAGGTTGCATTAAGCAAAATATAGAATATATTAATAAGATTTTCAGATGGTTATAAAGAAGAAAGATCTCGGTTTGTATGATTTTCCAGATACAAGGCTGCTTTTCGACGATGTACTGCAACAAACACATTTTGTATTAACTCGAATGTTAAAAATATTTGCTCAGATATGCGACAAACATGAGATCACTTACTGGGCAGACTATGGAACACTTTTAGGCACAATTAGGGAGGGGAATATAATTCCTTGGGACACAGATATTGATATTGGTATTTTGGCCAGTGATTTTCAGAAGTTTAAATCATTGGGAGTGACAGAGCTACCTAACGATATTTTTTTCCAATCCAATGAAACAGACAAATTTTATCAAGTTGAAAGTTTGCTGGTACATGGAAAACTTAGAGATAAATTGAGTAGCGGTTGCCCTGTTATACATCCGTTGAGCCACAATGGTATAAATATAGATCTATATGTTTATTTCTTTGATACTGAAAATAACTTTTTCGTGAATAATCACGAGAGACTCTTAAATGCATCCGAAGTCCATTTTTTACCCGATGAGTTAGATCACATCGAGTATTGGCCATTTGCAGACACAGAAATACCAGTTCCGAAAGGATTTGATTCCTATTTGAAACGATGCTATGGCGATTACCAAGAGCTTCCTCCAGAAGAAAAAAGAAAGCCACTATCGGAGGTCTGTCCGACAATTCCATGCAAACATTATACCTCAGATAATGTGTCAAATTAACACAAATATAATATATGATAGCAATAATTCTCGCAGCGGGTCTGGGAAGCCGCCTAAATCTTAATCGTCCCAAAGGCCTGCTAAATATTTACGGAAAGCCACTGATAGCGTATTCAATTGATGCCTTAATAAGCGCTGGAATTGAGGAAATATATTTAGTCATTGGCTACAAACAGGAACACTATAAAAACTATTTTCAAAATTTCAGAACCACTGCAAATATACGTACAATATACAATCCAAAATATGAAGACTACGGTTCCCTTTATTCACTATACGTTGGATTGAATTCAATAGAAAAGCAAGATGATATTGTCATAATGGATGCGGATATAATATATAACGCTGATGAATTTATAGAGTTTATACAAAACACTACGACAAATAGTATTTTCACTACAAATGTAAGGCAGGATAGGCATGACGCATGTTATGTAGAAATTGATGCTCAAAATAAACTAAGGAGAATTTCGAAGAATATGCACTATGTGGCCCCGGTTAAAAATGAATATTTGGAACATATAGGCATAGTAAAAACGCAAAGAGATGATATAGAAAAATTGATTGAATACTGTGAGTCCAAATATAATGTTGGGATAAGGGAACGCCATGAGTATGATTATGCATTTGAATCCATTGACGCCAAATACGAGTCTTTCTTTATCAGAGATTACGTTTGGGGAGAAATTGACGATGATATTCAGCTCAAAACTGTGATAACAGATATTTACCCTAAACTAAACTTAGCCCACATATGAAAAGTCGCACAGCAGAGCTTTTAAGCAAGTACAAGTCCTTAAAAAGAAACAATGGCAATCATTCTCCTTCGATCAATGAAATACAGCGGATAGTAGGTGTTGAAAAGAAAATAATAGATGCATGTTATTTATGTAATCCGTATGCATTTGAATTATCCTATAAATTTCTCTCTTCTATTGACTTTAGAAAAGCAATTAAATATTACCCTCCTCAAAATTCTGTTGTCGCCAGTAATATAGCAGAGTATAGGAATCTTCCTTTGCAAAATGTACTTGTGGGTAATGGTGCAATTGAAATCATTGAGTACTTTTTAAATAGCTTCGAAAATAAAAATATCTTATTGCCCATGCCTGTGTTTTCAACATACTATGATCTGACCTGTGGCCATAATAATCTCATATATCATATATTGGACAAGAATGCGGATTTTTGTCTAGATATTGACGATTTTATATACAAAATAAAGAAAAACCACATCGACATAATCTGTATTGTCAATCCAAATAATCCTACCGGAAGTTCAATCAGCCTTGATAATTTAGTGAAAATTCATCAATCGATGACTGACACACAATTATTAATAATTGATGAGAGTTTCGTCGAATTTTCTAAAAAAACAGAGAGCATTGAATCTTATTCTTTAAATTTTTCGAACATTATTGTTATAAGATCTTTGTCAAAAGAATTTGGAATAGCTGGGATAAGGCTAGGTTATGCGGTTTTGCCGGAAAATATCAAAATCAAAGCTCTGAAAAAAGGCTTCTTATGGAATTCTAATGGATTAGCCGTAGAATTCAGTAAGTTATTAACAGATAAGAGCTTTGTAGATGAATACAAGAGATCTTTCCAGACATATTTAAACGCACGGGATGAGTTTTCGACACAACTGTCCAGTTTTTCATCTTTCAAAGTATACCCAAGTGAATCAAGTTTTTTTTTAATCGAATTCAGCGAAGGCTCAGAAGAGTTATTTTCCCACCTTTTGTGGGATCATAACATTTATGTTAGATTAATGGAAAATAGGATGGGACTCGATGGAGAGTTTTTGCGCATAGCATCCCTGACCCGTGAAGAAAATTCTAAGATTTTTAATGCATTAAATGAAATAATAACATCTAAGTATATTACAAATGGAGAATACCTTAAATTGGCGTAAAATATGGTCTGAAAGACCAATTCCCACTCAATTAATTACCCTTATGGATGTGATAAAAGCCGATGGCTTTAATACAGCACAATCTTCATTAACAGTAAATGATTTAAATAAAATACATGCATTTATCGATTCCAAACTTTCCGTCGAAAAAAAAGATAGCATTTTTGAAATTGGATGTGGTGCGGGAGCATTTCTGTACAATTGGTATCTCAAAGACATTTCAGTTCATGGGCTTGACTATTCAAAAAGACTCATTGAATTAGCATCTAAATTTATGCCTAAAGCCAAATGGGAGATAGGAGAAGCAATAGATATAAATACCACAGACAAATTTGACCATGTCCTCTCATACGGAGTTTTTCTTTATTTTTCCGACTTGGGGTACGCAGAAAAGGTAGTTAGATCCATGGTCACCAAAGCTAGAAAAAATGTTGGAATTTTTGATATTCCAGATTTATCGCAAAAGAAAGCCACTGAAGAGTTCCGCTTACAATTAAATGGGGCAGAATACATAAAGAACTATGAGGGCTTAGAACATCTTTATTATAGCAAATCTTGGTGGATATCATTGGCCAAGGAATTGGGTAAAGAGATTGAAATATTTCAAACTCCGGGGAACTATTATGAAAGCCTTAAATATAGATTTAATGTGATCATTAAAATATAAAGGCCAATATTAATATTTGTTTTTTTCGTTTTTTGTGAAATTCCTGTTTTGGATAAAATTGAAATATAGATTGTTTAAAGGTTCTATGTGAAATTTATAAAGGCAGAGATCAGCTATCTATATGCTGCCAGGAATGGTTGTTGACAATAGGCCTAGAAATTAATATTGCATATTGCAATATGCAATATTAATTTGTTGAAAGTTTTTTCAATCGTAAACGTTTCAATGCTGCAATTGCCGAACAGTTGGTACTTTACAATGATTACCTGTTTTCACACGGGGGTGCTACTAGACGGAGTCAGTTTATTGATCTGGAAAAAAAATATCTGGGTCCGCTACCTACGTCCACATATAATCTGAGGTACTTCAGGCGCGCAAAAGTGCAGAAAATATCCCATATCTACCTAAGTGTGGACAGGAACTATTACAGCGTTCCCCATCGCTATATCGGCCATCATGTAGAAGTTCAGTATAATAAAGAAACAGTGGAGGTCTTCTATAACTTTCAGCGGATAGCTAAACATCAGCGATCGTTCCGGCCGGGATCCTATACCACCCTCGGAGATCACATGCCTTCTTCCCATAAGGTCTACAACGACTGGAATCCGTTATACTTTGAGCAGCGGGCTTCGGCTATCGGTGCCTCTACCCTGGAATATATCCGAAGGCTTATTGCGCAGTACAATTACCCTGAACTGGCATACAAACAAGCGCAAGGAATACTCTCATATGCAAAAGCATATGGTGCTACACGATTGAATAATGCTTGCAAAAGAGCGCTTTTACATCACTGGGCATCCTATCAGACCATATCAAATATTCTGAAAAATGGACTTGACAACTGCATATTCCGGGGATGTTGGTTCTTCCCCACTTTTGGTGTCATGAAGGAGAATATACCACACGTTTCCTCAACAGATCAAACCCAGCTCTCCCGTACATCTGCCGCTTAATCGTTTTCAGTCTATTAACGTTTCCTTCTACGGGACCATTGCTCCACGGTAGGCTGAGTGCATTTTCAACAGCCTTGCAATCGGCCAGCAGCCCTTTGGCGAAAGAGGCCATCTCCTTTACTCCGGATTTGTTTGATTTGTCAATCCATTCTTTCAGATCCGTATTACCTGACCGTTCAGACATCATTTTTCGGAAGGATTGAGCAAGCGTGAAAATCTCCTGCAGGTCTTCGGAAGATGTGCATAATTCGCTGATAAGCTTTTGCTGGCCTTCTTTTAACTTAGCGTGATCGGACACGAACCAGATCGCTGTTGATGCTGGTTTGAAGGATGCTCCAGCCTGCGTAGGCAACTTCTTTGTACGCCCAGCTTTTTTACCTACCTGTACCCCATAGTATTTCAAGGCTTCTGACAAGGTAGAATAGGCTCCTTTGTATCCCTGGGATTTTAACTCCTGCCATATTGTAGTCAGCAAGATGTCGGATTCCTCCTCCATACGCTTTCTGATGTACGGAAAAAATTTTTCTATCGGGTTGTTACGGCTTTGTGATCTGCGGGGTAAGGTTTTCATATCCAGATATCTCTTGATAGTTCGCCTGCTCATGTTCAGATGTCGTGCCATCGCACGTATAGAGTGCCCTTTTCCCTGCAGTTCTTTAAGCTGTTTGAACCGTTGAAGGCGGATTCCACCTTGGGGATTCTCTTCGGACCTTTTGTCTCCACCAGAGATATTTTGGCCGCAGACCGCTTTTTCCGCTTCGTTCAGGGGTTGCTTCGGGGACAGCATAGCGTTGACTTTGCTATACTGCCTGACCAATACTTTCTGTACTGCTTCGCTTAGATTTTTCAACAGATGCCAACGGTCGGTTACCTGTATAGCCTGTGGTGCACCGGCGATGATGGCTTTTTGGTAATTACTGTATCTGTCCCGACTCATTACCTTAATCTCCGGACGCATTTCCAGCCATTTTCACAACGTCTCTTCTTCCCGGTCAGGCAGAAGGTCGATAGCTTTCCCTGTGTGAAGATTGACCAGGATACTACCATAGCTATTCCGTTTTTTATAGGCCCAGTCATCCACCCCGACAGCAGTCACACCTTCTGATGGTGAAAAAGCCTCGTTTTCAATCAGTCGCAGTATAGTCGTGTCACTGGAAGGCATCGACACTAAGTCGCAGATTCGCTCAGCAGGTCTGCCTCCGGCCAGTAGTCCCAGCTGCCGGATCTTGTTTTCCAAACGGTCGGTCTTCCGCCTGTAAGGCTTAAAGTAATGCTCGAAACGTTCAGTGAATACTTTAAACGGGCATTCCTGATGACGGCAGTAAAACTTACGCGAGCGAAGAAAAATCACGGATGTTTTTCCAAAAACCGGAAGATCTGCGATTTTACGTGTGTAATAACTATGGATTCTTTTCGAGGGGATACAGCAGTTCGGACAGCTAACAGACCCGGTGCCACTCTGAACATAAATACGAAGTTCGTCCTGTCTGTTGTCAACCGATATCACTTTGAAGCGATCCCCGTTTGAAAAAACGAGTTTTGAGGCATTCATTATAATCTTAACGGTCTGCACACGACAATTATGATAAGATTACCACCAAAAGTGGGGAAGAACCAGTATCACCGAAATCGAGGCCTATATTCGTTACTTTTGTTTTCTCCCATCTCAGAGAGGGATTTGGAGGGTTTACAATGGCTGCAAACTGGTTCTGATAAGTATTTTTAAAGCTTTCATACCGTGCTGTCAGCCATGCCGACATCGTTTTGTCCACGTTGCCCTGCACACCATAAGAAGAGCGTAAGCGTAGTTCGGACAGCCAATTGAAGCCGTTGCATACGGCCGTCTTGACATTATAACTACCCCCGATCGACCAGAGCGGCACACCTTTCTGATTGGTGGCCACACCAAACAGATTGGACTCATCCCGGCGGATACTTCCATAGATATTGAAAACATTTCGGTAACTATAGGCTGCATTTAGGAGGTAAGAACGGTAGCGATCTACATGCCAAGTCTGATAATTCCCATTTTCGACAACTTGACTGCCGCCATATATGCGCGGCAAGGCATTGATGTGGTCTATTGTGGCGGATGTTGCTGTCGAAGGGTCATAGCCTATCAGCTCTTTTCTGTCAACTTCGCTTCGGGCATCCGAAAGCTCCATAGCCATTAATGCAGTGATCCGATGCATCTTATTGATGCTCTTGTCCAATGACAGCTGCGCTCGCCATAAGTACGAGTGCCCGCGTAAGTGGCTGACTGTCCGGACCTCACCTACCGGCACCTGCTGTATATATTTGGCTGTCGCTTGATCATATCGGGAATAGGTATTGATCATATTGCGCACATAGTAAGAGTCATCTGCATAGCGCATGAGGTCGTCGCTCATCGATTTTGTATACTGGTATTTTACGCTAGCCGTCAAAAAAGGAAGGATTTTGGCATCGATACCACCGTTGAGCCTTAAATTGAACAGCGAATTGGAGGAAAGCCCTTTCCCAAGGTCAGTCAGCGGATTATAATGCCAGTCCAGCAGATGTCCACCGCCAACAGTATCCGCATAACTGCTACGGACGCTACCCGTCACGGCAAGCGACTCGCCGCTAGTGGAAAGCAATTCTTCATAAGGATACATTGCGGGAATATTTTGTGCCCTATTCGTCCGAATACCTGTCAGATTGCTCTGGAATGCAAGACCGATACGATCATTCAAGAAGCGTTGGTCGTATTTCATCAGCAGCGTCCTGCGTTCGTTGTCCGAATGTTTTGTGGTCTCGTCAGATCGGTTTAATCCACCTGAAATATAGAAGCTACCATCCTTAAATGGTCTTGAGATAGCCACGTTATACTGTTGGTCAAGCGGTGTTCTATACAGATATTTAAGTCTCTGTATGCGACTATCCTTATGCCTATAGGCATCGATCATCTCATTTCCCTCTTCGCTCGATAGCTGACCTTTAGCTATTCTGTCCAGAATTTCGACGACAGGCGAGACCGGTTGATAACCCGTTTTTAGCCTAGCATTATAAGCCCCCTTCTCGTATAGGAACTTCTCTACGTCTATAAAATCGCTGCTCGAGATCGATTTGTTATAATATAAGTCAGGTTTACCCGCAACCGTCTGTATAACCTCTGCCGACAGCGAAAGGCGATCTTTACTTCCCTGTTTAGTAGTGATAACGACCACACCGTTTCCCGAGCGGGCACCCCATATAGAGGCAGCCGCAGCATCCTTTAAAATCGATACTGATGCTAAATCGGCAGGGTTAAGCGAGGCCAGTCCCCCATCGTATGGGAATCCATCTACGATAATCAATGGTTCGGCACTGGCAAATAACGTACTTTTGCCACGAATTGTAAATTCGGGCTGATTGCCGCCCTCGTTGCTGTTGATCTTGGGTACCAACAAACCTGTAGTAAGCCCGTTTATCCTAGACAAGACATTGGATGATACCGATCGTTCGATCAATTTCCGGTCCAGCACATCCACGCTGCCGACGGCCCTTTCCTTTGAAATACGCTGATATCCCGTATTGATTTCCACTTCTTCCAATTGATTCTCCAGCGGTATCAATTTTACAGTCATCGATACTCCAGCAGTGTATTGCAATTCTAAACGCCTGAAGCCCACATGCGAGAACGAAACTGTGCTCTGAGCTTTGGAGACCCGCAACCAGAAGGAGCCGTCACTGTTAGAAGAAGTCCTCTCCTTCTGACCCTCCGCCTGAACTGACACCCCTTCGATCGGCTTACCATCCGCTGCCGACACTACAGTACCGGAGATTACTAAGGACCCATCCGCCCCGCTGTCCTTGCGGGGCGTCTGAGCCGATAAACTAAACATATGAAAACTAAAAACCAGCATCAGTAGTCCACTCGTCAGCGAAAATCCGGATCGGTGCGCTACCTTATCCAATAAGGCAGGCGCAAGATTTGATATAGTCCTCATCTGCTTATTGATTAATGGATTCGCTGAAAAAATGGTGAATACGCTTTGTGATTTCCAGCTCCTCGAGACTGCTCAGTGTGGTTTCAGTCCCAGAGATATCCACCTGTTGCATATCGATGTGACCGATATGCACGTGGAAGTAAGCGATAAGTACGCGCAGCACATCAGCTGCAAATGCCTGCCTATGGCAGAGCTGTAAGACATTTCCGCTTTTCTTGTAGCTGGATGTGTTTTTTAATATCGTGTCGAACGAATTCTGGAGGGTATTGATATCGTATTTTCTCCAGAAATCCATGATCTTTTCTATAGGATTATATCCATGGTCGTGTGCTTCGTATACGGCTAGCTGCAGCGCGAGCACATTTGCATATTTTTGGTTCATTTTTAAGGTTCATAAAGATGACTTCGGCCACATCCTACCATCTGGATCGGACATAGCTTCCCCTATTGCAAAATCTTGCATTCCAAAGAGGTGTCATTGCAGGGAATTCACAGTCCTTGCAGGTGTCACAAATTAAGAATTAACAAAATCCCGCAAAGCGCCTCAAAACGATTACAAAGCATTGATTAGGGGAATATTATGGCGCTTCCTACCGGGACAGGCAAAAAACCGATCTGTAATTTATAGAAAAACTATACAAAAATTCTTTTATTTATTTGGAAGAATATATATTAAGTGCTACCTTTAAGTTATCGACGCTTGAATAGAGCAATTAACTTTATTATTAACCAGATCAAAAAGGGATGTTGTATACAGACAGATCGGAAAACCTTCAACAAGGGAGTACTTATTCGTATCCTATCGACACATCACAAATTGGCGATAGCAGCCCTCTCCTGTTTCGGTTTTTTAATGATTAATAATCTATTCTGGCGCGCGGATAGCGCTCTTTATTGGAATAGTGTGGGCGTACCAGTGCTCTACCTCCTGGAGGTGGATAGGATACTGTTTGGGTGTGTTTTCTAATCGTTTCATCATAATCTTCTGCTGGTTATAAAACGATTCGACCCGAAGAGCATAAGAGAGGATTGCTGCTAAATATACCAGTAGGCGCCTCGCAACTTATGTTCTTGGTTCCGCCAGAAACCTCCTTCTTATCCAAAGATTCAAAGGTTGCCCCACAAGTTAACGAGTAACGCCATACTGGAATGTTATACGAATATAAGAAATTCCAGTAATAGGCGATCACTCGGTCAACTCGTGGCAATCTGGCGGATTTAGAACGAGTCGACATCGTTAGTGTCGGATCAATCCTACACTTAGTGTCGCTTTAAATACAAAACAAAGATATATAAATAATTAGAAATAGACAAATAAATCGAATTCTATTTTTTGAAATTTTATGGAAAACTCCAACGAAAGTAAATTTAGGAAGAAAGCTAAGGAATTTAGGCTGCATTTTAACCTCTCTGAGGATGATATTGATCAATTGCTTAAGGAAAAAGACTTAGTGTACTCGAAGGTAGAATCTGGAAAAAGGACGATTACTTTGGAACTGGCAGAAAGCTACCCACTAGTAGTATACGGTATTGAATATTGCGTATTTAAGAAGGACGAGACAACGTTTCCTGAATATGAAAAACTTCCGGAAACAACGAAGACATTGCTTGAAAGTAAAGCAAATGCAGGCAATAAAGTTGGTTCGAAAGGAACTAAAAACAAAGCGAGCTATGTTGTAATCGTGATTAAAGCCTTTAAGATTGGTCATCAATTTACTAAGTCGGAGATAATTTCCGTTCTCCCCTCACCTCTCAATCTTGAAACAGCAATTGACTGGAATAAGGGTTTGTTAAAAGGGCTTGTGAAAAATACAAACACATCAAAGCATTGGGTAGACGAGAATGGCAAAAAGCACAGGGAAGCTATTTATGAGATGATTAAAGAAGTTGGAGCAGACCTTTTAGAGAAAGCGAAGAAAAGTATAGAACCTAAGGCATTAAAAGAATTCGAAGAAAAATTAAAGAATTCCGATTCGGAAAAAGAGTAATCCGTGACGGCAATGAGATGAATTAATATTCGCTTTGGACTTAAATATTGTAAAATATGCAAACAGTTAAACCAATTTATCAGAGATTTCACGAATGGCTGAATAATATCAACAAAACTGAAAAAATTGATAATTCGATAGTTGCTTTCAATTTTGGGCTTTTCGAATCAGAAGAGGGTTTCACAATGTATCTCAATGGGTCAAAAATTTTCGATAAAGAAGATGACGATTGGGCTGCAAATATGGACTTTGAGCCTAAACAGAAATATTTTTCATTCGGTACGGAGTTTTTGAAAGATAAAGACTGGAAGGATATTCTAAAATATTCTGAAAACCTAGTTCAAACATATATCGCCTCCGAGGATTTCAAAACTTCAATTTTCGTGCAAGCAAAGGGAGTAGCAGTAGGATTTGATGATGGTGACCTGACAATAATAAAATCTTAATAACTATGAGTATTCTGGAAGGGAAAGCACTTATGCAACCAAATATCCTAAATGACAGGACGAACAAGATTTTCAGGTATGTTGAGGCATATAATAAGATGGATGTAGAAAATATGATAGCAGATTTTGCTGATGATTTTACTTTCCAGAATGTAATGAATGATGAGCAAACTATGTACTTGCAAGGAATCGAGGGGTTCAAAAAACAGGCGGTCGAAGCCCTATCCTACTTTAGCGAAAGAGAACAATCCATTGAGACAATGACTCATACCCATAATTCGACAGAAATCGTGATCAACTACAAGGCGATTGCGGCAATGGATTTTCCGAGTGGTCTAGGCGATGAAATAAACAGCAAGGCGGCCGAAAAACAGGTATCATCTCAGGTTATCGCCCCAATCACGTGTTTGAATATACGTCAGAAGGTAAATTACAGCGGACTTATATAGGCGATATAAATTTTGAGGGCGAGAAACTAATGCCTGGTGAAGAAAGGATTGCTACTGTTCGCTTTCTCCTGGTAAAAGAATTAGATCAATATTTGACAAAAGGCCGTAAATGGTGGCTACATGAAGGACGCGAGATAATAGGTGAAGGAAAGGTTTTGTAAAGACTTAAGACGAAAAAATATAGAGGATAAATGATCAAAAAAAACAGCGTCAAAAAAAGGGCGATAACTCTATTACACTAAAAAATTAAAACTACAACTTTTCAATCAAATATGGAATTAATATACCTATGGATAGAAAGCTTTAGAAATATAGATCGGCAAGGATTTAATTTCTCAAATCAATATGATATATATTATAATGAAGTCACAAATGAAATTACTGTTGACGAGATAGGCAGTGCAGATACTCTTAAGAATGAAAATGGTATTTTAAACTTCGGAAGCGGAGATCAACACTACTTGAAAGACTTTTTTCATCCCAATATTTCGAATATTACTGCTATTATTGGTAAAAACTCTTCTGGGAAAAGTAATGTAATCGATTTTATACTTACAGCTATTAGCAGGGGTAATAGAAGTAAACTAACTTCTAATTATGTTCTAGTTTTTAAAAAGGATAATCAGCCCCTTTTCTTTGGAAGAACAAAAAAAAACAGTTTAGAAACTTCTATTCTTAGTTTCCAAGGAACCAAATTGAAAAAAATAAACCCAGATGATGAATGGGAGTCTATGTTTTATACCAATGTGGCAGATAATAAAGATTATATATTTGAAGATGGCTCAGTGCATAATTTTTCATTTAAAACACTAAATAAGCTACAGTCCAATAAAATCAAGTTTGTCAGTTCTTCAATATTTAATGATACATGGATAAAACTAAGCCCAGATAACCAAGACAGTAAAAAAGTTAGATTTATCTTCAATCCTATTGCATACACATCTTTAGAAAGTCAGAATCCAAACGACGAAAAAATATTAGGGATTCTCAAACGCTATAGACGAGCTATATATCATGCTTCTACTTCGAATTATAATAGATTTAAATATGGAGTTACCATAAATCTGCTTAGCTTTATCATTGTTAACGAAAATGATGTTTCACCACTTTTAGAGAAAATTGAAATTGTTGGAACTGAAGGTTTGGCAGAAGCAATTTCTTCATTAAACACTAAAGTTTCTAATTTTTTAATTGAATTTAATGATTATACGAATCTTGGAGAGTTATTAGAAGGGGATTTTAAGCTTTACCAGCAACTTCTCCGAGACATGAGTGCAAACAATAATTACAATTTTGGCGAGGTTGAAAAACATGTAAACTCAATTATTGTCGACTTTAACGAAGATTTCATGGGCATTATCAGTGGTAAAACTGAAATTTTCAATACTCAAACATTAATATCACATGACTGGTCTCAATTGAGTTCTGGAATGAAAGCCTATTTGAATCTATTTTCTCAATTATTTTACCTAGCTGATCAAGCTATTGACAAATCCAAAAATCTGTTGATTTGTATAGACGAGGGTGATTTATACCTCCATCCTGAGTGGCAAAGGAATTTCCTAAATGATTTTATCACATTTGTTACCAATATTTTTGACACAACTAAAATTCAAGTTATTCTAACGTCGCACTCTCCGTTCCTTATATCTGACTTACCAAAAGAAAGCGTTTTATTACTAAATGAAATTGGAGAATCGACGAGACAATTAATTGATGAATCTTCATTTGGAGCAAATATTCACCAATTATTTACCAACCAATTTTTCTTAAACAAAGGATCTATTGGTCTGTTTGCCAAAACTAAAATTCAAACATTATTAAGAGACATTCCTAATATGATTGACGAGAATGTTGATCAATATAGAAAGAGGATCGAAATGATTGGCGAGCCAATATTACGATATCGTTTAGACGAAGTATTTAGAAAAAGGATTAAGGAGCTTTCAAAAGAAAAACAAATTGAATGGCATCAGCAACAAATCTATAAACTTAAAGAGATATGATTTTCTTAAACAATATATCTGATTCAATTAAAAGTGCTCATTGGAAATATTTCAAATCTTCAGATGGTTTTGCAAATCTTATAAAGCTATCCCAAGATACAACAATTCCTTTGGCAGAAAAAAACTATTTCTTACGGCTAACTGATGAATCTTTGTTGCAAAAAATAATTATTGGAAACCCAGAACAATTAAGGGAAGAAATTAAATATTATCAAATGGTTTTTCTGAAACAAAATCCAATTCTTAAATTTCATCAAACATTCTTGGCTTGCTTAAGTTATTCTGAGGACATCTATCCAAAGATAAATCGTCTTGCTGAAAAAAAGGAAGGAGTCTCCACTGTTCTGAAAAATAGAAAATTTTACTATAATCGGTTTTTATATATCATAAATAAATTACAGGATACATCTCTCGAAATTGGGATTGAGAAGGACAAATTAACAATCGGTAATATAAGACTGATGTATAATAATTTACAAAACTTCTTTGAGGATAATTTAAATGGGCTTTATAATAGGATAAAATCCGTGTTTAATTATGATGATTTTATTAAAGAAAAAGAAGAATGGTATGCCTATACTTTAACTCAACAACTAGGGGTTAATGTATGTCCATATTGTAACAGGAATTATATCCATACTTCCATCAATGATCATGGAAAAACAAGAGCAGAATTAGACCATTTTTATCCTAAATCAAAATATCCTTTTTTATCAATATCACTTTACAACTTGATACCTAGTTGTCATGTATGCAACTCAAATTTAAAAAAAGCAAGAGATTTCTATATAGAAAAGCATGTTCATCCTTATGAAGATAATTATTTAAACGACTTCCGTTTTGAGATAGTATATCTTGACGATTCAATCAATAATGTAGTTCCTGATGAAGAAAACTTCAATATTGAACTAATAGCTTTAAGTTCAGAAGATGATAAAATAAAACTTATCAATAACTCAAATCAAACTTTTCAAATTGCTCAACTACATAATTTTCATAAAGATATTGCCCAAGAATTATTAGTAAGATCCATATATTATAACAAGACTAAAATATTAGAATTACAAAAAATATTGGGGGTTGAATCAGGCATTGACGATGAGTTTCTAAAACGAGTAATAATTGGTAACTATGGTGACATAGGTAGCTTCGGAAAGAGACCACTAGCTAAATATTCCTATGACATACTATCAAAAACAGATTTAAAAAAGAATCTTGACCTATAATTAGGTAGATAATTATATATATATTTATGATAATGCCAAAACAAATATTTGAAGATCTTTTCCAATGCCACACCGAAGAAGAGGTAGGTCTCTATATATCTGGCAACGATACCATTTTCCATCAAGCTAACTGGTATCCATTGGGTGGCAATGAAAATAACTACGGTGTTATTGAAAATCAACAGGCCTCTCCTATTGCAGCACTTATTGAAAAAGTCACCAATTCCATTGATGCTACGTTAATGCGAAGATGTTATGAATTAGGAATTGATCCAAAGTCATCTAAAGCTCCGAAAAATATGGAGGAAGCCCGCGAACTATTTTTTCCTGACTATAAAAATTGGGATTTAAGTGGGCAAAGAAAATCACAAGCAAAAAATATCCAAATTTTAGCTGATGGCCCTAAGTTGAATTCAAGCATTACAATATATGATAACGGTGAAGGCCAGCATCCTGAAGATTTGGAAAACACATTTCTTTCCTTATTACGTGGAAATAAAAATGAGATACATTTTGTACAAGGCAAATATAATATGGGTGGAAGCGGTGCGATCATTTTTTGTGGCAAAAAAGGGTATCAATTAATAGGTTCCCGTCGGTTCGATAAGACAGGAGACTTTGGTTTTACTTTAATCCGCGAGCATCCTCTATCCAAGGAAGAAGAAGGTAAGAAGAAAAATACTTGGTATGAATATCTTAAAATCGACAATAAAATCCCGTCGTTTGAAATTGATAAGCTCGATCTAAACTTACATGAAACTTTATTCGAAACTGGTTCGGTTATAAAATTATATTCTTATATGCTCCCTGAAGGAAGTCGGTCTGTAATTTCTCGTGATTTAAATCAGAGTCTCAACGAGTTCTTATTTAATCCAGCACTACCTATTCTAACAGTAGATCGCAAGTATAGGTATCCAAAAGATATAAATCTTGAAAGAGATCTTTATGGCTTACAACGACGCTTAGAACAGAGTGAAAACAAATACATAGAAGACTATTTTTCAGAAACTTTCCGTGAAGAGCCTTTTGGTTCATTCAAAGTGACTTCTTACGTTTTTAAATCCCGAATTGAAGGAAAAAATATTAAAGAAACAAAAGCAGCTATTCAAACTGAATTTTTCAAGAATAATATGTCAGTAATATTCTCTTTGAATGGTCAAGTACATGGGAGTTACTCTTCCGAATTCATTACAAGAGCACTAAAATTTAATTTACTAAAGAACCATTTGCTAATCCATATAGATTGCACTAATATGGATTACAACTTTCGTAAGGAACTTTTTATGGCATCTAGGGATCGTCTAAAAGATGGTGATGACACAGCTCTTCTCCGCAAATTCCTAGCGAACAAGTTGGGAAGTAAAAATGGACAATTAGCTCAGATTGAAAAAAAGCGGAAAGATTCTATTTCAGTTGAATCTGGGGATACAACTGAAATGCTTAAATCATTTTCAAGAAATCTCCCGATGGATACCGAAATGATGAAGCTATTATCACAAACTTTTAAACTAGAACAAAGAAAGGAGAAGCCAGAAAAAAAGGAATTCGGAAAAAAAACCGAAGTTGTAGAAAAAGAACCGTTTTTACCAAAGCGCTTTCCCTCATTTTTTAAATTCAAAAATGCGAAAAAAGGCGGGACGAATGTCGTTAATTTGCCAAGAGGTCAAGATAAATTTATTAGTTTCCAAACAGACGTAGAGAACCATTATTTCGATAGAGTTGAAGAACCAGGCGATCTAAAAATCGCCTTAGTGTCTTACAACAAAAAGAACGACCGAGATGGGGGAAATGCATCTCCAGGGATAGATAATATTGAAGAGATACTCAACATTAGTCATTCAAGTCCTCGTGATGGAACTATCAGATTGAACATTAATGCTAAAAACTCCGTCAAAGTAGGGGATGAACTGGAAATGAAGGTAACATTAACAGGTGCTGGAGAAGAATTTGAGGAAATATTTCTGATAAAAGTAGCGGAGCCAGAAGCACCCAAAGTTAGTACAGAAAAAAAAGAGGAAGAAGAGCCTTTTGGCCTCCCTCCTTTTGTACTCGTTTATCAGGAGAAAAAAGAAGGATATCAAACATGGGATGAAGTCGGAGAAGGCATTGGAACTGATATCTCATTTGATACGGTGATGATTCCCCAAGTAAGTAATGATAATCTTGAGAAAGTGGTGATTAATATGGATAGTAAGGTCCTAAAAGATTTCAAGCGACAATACAAAAGTCAAGATCAACTAGAGGTAGCGGATCGGAAATATATCTCATCGGTCTACTTCCATACATTATTCCTTTATATGATCACAAAAAATCGTAAGTATAGTGTTGTTCAAGATGATAAACCTATAGAAATTGAATCATACCTCCAAGACTTATTCGCAAGCTATTACTCGGCGTTTATCTTGAATTTTGGAACTAATGATCTACTCATGGGAATTAGTGAATAGTTTTAATAAAATTATGGATAAAATTTAATGAAGTCACCAAACAGTTTTTACTCTAAAAAAGTCGTTTAAATATTAATCCACTTTACCAATAAAACAAAATATTATTTACATTTTAAAGAAATTAAAAAACATATATATGGAAATAAAATTAACTATTTTATTTTGGTCAATAACTACAATAGCAACTTATTACTTTATCGAATTTAAAAAAATCAAACGTAACGGCGTTCCACTTCTTGCTATTACAACTATTATGGGACTAGGAATAACCCATGTTTTTTTACTTTCAATTTCTAAAGATTACAATATATATTCCCATAACGGAAATGAAACACTTGACATGAATGCCACTGGGCAAGTTGGGGACTTTATCGGCGGAGTGATTGGAACCCTTCTAACCGGTTTAAGTGTGATTTTATTGTATAAGACGCTAATGGCCCAAAATAGCAGTTCTATAGAGAATCGTTTCTTTGAGCTATTAAAGTTCCACAGGGATAACGTAAATGAGATCGAATTCAGGTACTACACCAAGTCAAAAAAAATTAAAACTGTTAAGGGTAGACATTTTTTTGTAAGCGCGGAAAAGCAATTGAAAAATGCGTTTACGGAGTTTGATATTTTTTTTAAATCAAAGGCCTATCAAATAGAAAGTATTTATATAAGTAAATATTATGAAGAGACTAGAGCTAACATTCTTGTTGAAAAAAAATTTGACAATTTATACATACTTTCCAAGATTGATATTTGTTATTTGATTTTGTTGTTCGGAGTATCGAGAGATGGAGTAAACGAAATTTTGGAGAAAACATCAAATAAATATAATAAAGAATTTATAGAAGATCTACTTGAATATTTTAGAATGAAACCTGTCAGTTCTTCAACTTATTATCATAAATGGTGTGCCCTACTTAACACGGAGAATCCAATCAAGGAAATAGACAATATCAGAAAGGAAAGAAAGGAAAATGGCAATATAAGCACCAAATCATCTAATTATTATCCAGATAATTACGACAAGTTTTATGGCGGCCACAGGTTCCGTTTAGGCCATTATTTTAGGCATTTATATCAAATAGCTTGTTTTGTCCATTATAATCAATATTTAACAGAAGAAGAGAAAATTGGATATATGAGAATTGTTCGAGGGCAATTATCAGATTACGAACAACGACTGTTTTTTTACAATAGTATCTCTCAACTTGGAAAGAATTGGGAGATATCGGATTCAACTGGTAAATCAATTGAAACGAATAATCGCCTGATAACAAAGTATGGCATCATCAAAACAATTTCGATGACTCCGTTAGCCGATGGTTTAAAGCCGGAACAGATATATCCATTAAAGCTTAAAGCTTCACCTCATTTCTAATGTAATTAATAACAATGGAAAGAAAAAATATAGAAAACTTGAAACTGTACATCCCCATTTGATGGTCAATACAGCACGTTTCTCACTAAGTTGAATACCGCTCTAAAGTTAGATTGAGATAAGGAAAAACGGTTGGCATACGCCCGCCTGCAGCATGATATGCCAGCCATTGACAAAGTTTGTTCACATTCACAAAAAACTATTATTTTTTCTGCATATACCTTTTTTATGACAAATTTTAAATAAAAGAAGTTATTGCCTGTGTTACGCCCAAACCTTAGCTATTATTATAAGACCCAATAAGCATTGGAATGCTTATTGGGTCTTACAAATTAACATCGATTGCTAAGAATAATAGCAGTGATATAGCTATTTTGGGTTAATTTTGCCTACAACATCCCCAATAATAATAACACCATGTTTCTTAGTATCCACATTTTCGATTGGCATTATTCCCGCAGATAAAAATAAATCATCAACGTGTTCTTTTGAGCTAATTGCCCATTTATGAATAGTCTCTAGCCCTATAGATTCTGTAGAAAGTTCACTCTCCTCAA
This sequence comes from Sphingobacterium thalpophilum, assembly GCF_901482695.1. NCBI lineage: Bacteria > Pseudomonadati > Bacteroidota > Sphingobacteriia > Sphingobacteriales > Sphingobacteriaceae > Sphingobacterium > Sphingobacterium thalpophilum. The sequence continues at coordinate 4,396,765 of NZ_LR590484.1, read as the reverse complement.
TTTCATCCTGATTATCCCACCAGCTATTGAAAGAAGTCTTCATCAGATCGACAAAAATTTTTCCATCTGGCGAATCTATAAAATTATCCTTCGAATAATAAGCATAATCTTTCTGAATTGCCCTAATGATTAATTTCTGATAGCTCGGCCACTGCTTTGGATCAGTTCCTTTGATCAAGGCCGGCCTTATTACATTTAAAATAGTAAGCCAATTATCCTCACCTAATGAGTTAATCTCTCCCACAAACTCCTCATACTTATCAATTAAGGGTAAGCCATTTTTATATAAATCCAACGCCATCACTAATCCCACTTGGAAGGCTTTGGTGTTAGCAGAATCATATGCAGAATTAACATTTTTTTCACTTTCCGAATAAATTTTAGCTCGCTCCTGTTTAAATCTCTTTTCAATTTCTTCAATAGCTGTCAAATAGTTATGTAGAGTACTATTTAATTTCGTTCTACTCGTTTCCTTATTCTTGAACGTATAATATAAGCCCTCTCCACCACAAAATACTTCTTCCCAAACTGATCTTTGATAAGTGTTCATACCATCAGTATACCAATCTCCAATTGCACAGATAGCCTCGAAATGCTTTTTATACAAAATAAAATTGTTAAATATATAATAAAGAGGAATATGCAATCTCTTTCTATACTCGTTTTCAAAAGCTGTCATTTTATGAGGATTTTTTAAAACGACGGTCTTAGAAACCAGGGACTCCTCTACAGGCTCAATATCAAAACCATTAAAATCCTTTGAATTAAAAATATTTCCGAATTCAATAATATTTCCTTTAAAATTATCACGGCTACGGTATTGGTGAAGTTGATTAAATGTTCTGGAGCCTAAGGTTAGCCAAGATGCTATATCATAAACAAATTCCGGATTAGTTATCGAAAAGACATTATTGGTGGATACTGATATATCGGAATCTTTATCAAATTCCGAGTGTAAAAGAGATAGCTCATCATATTTAAAAGATTTATCTTTAGCTAATTCTGAGTAAAAAAATCTTGTTATTAATGAAGCGATTTCGGAATCGTTTAGTAAGATTTTTCTTGACTTACTTACTCTCTTTGCTGTATTATTTACATCCACAAATAACTTCCTAGAAATGTATTTTGGTTCAATATCTCCATCTTCATCCTCAAACCATATTAGAGTAATCGGTAAATCAGCATTTAAATTGCCTTCAACTTTAACTTCATTATAAAACGCAGGATACACACTGCTATCTTTGTCAGAATATGCACCACTAGCGACTCTGAATGCATTTGCCCTATGTTGCCCATCTAGAACAACGACTTCTATGTCTTTTAGGTCGATCGACAATATTCCTAAATTTGAAACATCACCACCAATATTAAAGAGCTCAACTTTCCACTTGTTCTCAAAATTCAATATCCTATTTTGTTCATTTTCCTCTTCCATCCGTTTTGGGTATGCTACGTCTAAACCCTCTTTTAAGTAATCATTCGGTAGCAAAACAGCGAGAATAGCAGGAAAAAAGGATATATTAGGTTTTTCTTCCGTAAGGTAGGGAATTAGGTCATAAGCGACTCTAAAATCATCTAAATTCCTTTGCAATAAAGAAGAAAGATCCTTTATATCTTTGGCTTTAACCCTCTCTCTCATTGGCTTAAGCTCCGATAATAATGTAAAAGAGTCGCTCTTTCTATCTTTCCCACTTGCAATTGTAGAAAAGTATTTCACTTTCACCCTCTTATTAGGTAAATCAAAATCACCAAACATACCGTATAATTCGATATATTTTCTTTTCTGAATATTTCTCCCTTCAATCTTTTTATTTCCTGCCATATAACGGTGTGTAAATTCTATTTAAATATTTCTCAACTCCCTGTAAATCCTGCCAAGTATACTCTTTTGGCATTTCAATAGTCCTTATCAGTAGAGATCCAAGCTGTATTGACCGAAAAGATTTTATACTGTATCCTATCCTTTGCGCGAAATGTTGTGACTCTATAATCGTATCAAACTCAGTTTTTCTAACCGGTGAGGGGTTTACAAGCTTGACTTTGTCATAATATATATCTGTAAGTTCTTTCGCGTGCTGGCTCAAGCGCTTATTCAAATTTGATGATATCCCAATATACAGAGGCGGGCTAAATGCCATGCTTGCAATTTTGCATAACTCTCTATCTATACTTAAGTCAGTAAAATGTTTTTGATTAAATGTAGCTTTCGCGCGTCCAACATAGCCTTCACTTAGATTGCCTTCTACAGAAATCTTGATACTTTTCTGCTTGAAAACTTTATGATACTCAGACATATCCGGCTGATCAGCAATAAGATACCATGCATATATACCTGGTGACTTAGGAATTTTATAAAGTTCATTTAGCCTATAGAAGCAATGATTTTCGACAGTTGACGTAATAAGAAGATCATTCCAATAATCAAAAACTTTATGACTCATATATTATATCCTTAAATAAAGCAACTAGCACAACCGATCTCTTCCTCAGGATTCTCCATCAGAATGTCCATTAATTTGGAACTCTTAAACTTTTTCTGATTTTTAAGTCTTTTCTGACGTTTTATATATTCTCGTTTAATTTCAAGAACGCGCTCTGGCCGACTAAGCTGTTCTAGCGATTCATCCTGACTCCAAGAAAAATCACCACGCTCATATGCACTAGCTTCTGCAAATAACTCTGGATGTTGCTCAAGAAGCCATACCCACTCTATCTTTTGTTGAAAAAAACAAAAATAACATCCGGACCGACTTCTATTATAAGTGGCTGTTTCACCGTCTACTTCAAACTCGATATCCTTATAATAGGCAGGAATCCCAACACCACTATCTTCTAATAAAGCAAAAATATCTTTAAGCACAAGAATATCGTTATTGCCTATCAAAGGAAATGTACCGTCCATGCCCCCTATTGGGTAATTTTCCCTTTTGGCTACATGCAGTGCAAGTTTATTATAGTCCTCTATACCTAAATTTATAAGCTGATCAAGCTTTCCCTTGTCAGTGAGAAAAATGTTATCTATTGGACGCCCCAAAACTTCTAAGTATCGCAACAATTTTTCAGAATCGATATTTTCCTCAGCCCAAGCGAGTCTATCGTTAATTTTTGTATTATCAAGAATTTTTCTTACAAGATCTGCGCTCCATATATTTTGTCTAAATGGATAAATTGACTGAATTGTTGATTTATTAGATATATATCCCTCCCTATCTTCATCCCCTCTAATGCCTACATACGAAATCACAGGATCGTCACCAACAAATTCTTCAAATACATCCAATTTCAAAGTTTTGGTACACCAGCGGTTTTTTGTACTTGGAAGAAACCCTCCGAGAGTTTTCATTTTATGATCAAATGGCGTTTCGACACTGTCATCGAAAGCTTTGAGTTTAATGATCCTCTTACCAAGATACACTTCGAGATTTCTGATAAGCTGATAGGTCTCTTCAAGTTCCTTGCCCGTATCTGCTGTATAATATTCAATATCTAGCTCTGGGTAATTATTTTTCATGTAAATTGCTAAAGCAGCACTATCTTTACCTCCCGATATACCCAAAACATGTCTCACCCTCTTAGTCGTAGCCATATCAATCCATTTGATCCTTTAATAATTTTGCCAATATAAATATATTCAATTCCCGATCATTTGTCAAATATTGACTAAATTCCGTTCTTTTCTTCTCGACTTCTTTCTGCTTCGATTTGGGAATGCTTAGTACCTGCTTATTTAGCCCTTCTTTTAAACTCGTAATTTCAATTTTTACTGCATCGTGAATGTAGTCATTAGCAACTTTATCTTCAATTTCAGTAAAATTCTCTAATTCATGCACCCACTCTTTGAATTTGACAAAAAGCACAACTTCCTCTTCATCATTAATTTCTTCCAGTTGTTTGCCAATAATCGAGTGAGATAAAGAACTAAGAAAAGTTGTCTTATCGTCCAAATTTGAATTTAACCGTTGTAAAAACACTCTCAGATGTGGCGAGACAAGATAGGGCTTCAAACCGATGAATCGATCTTGAATAATTTTTTTCCAATCTGCAAATTCCAGAATAGAATCTCCCCCCACAATCTCTTCCAGTACGAATTCTTCAAAACGTTGAACCAATCCGCTAAAGGAAGATCGGATATCGGTAATCGACTGACGTAGTTCGACAAAGAAACGCTCTAATTTTTGTGGGCTATCGTCCAGCTCTTTTAACGTATATCCCAAAGCACCTGGAAAATCTTCAAAAAATGTTTTCTCTGGGTCTGTAGACTCCGCTATAGCCTTTCGCAAGTTTAAAACTTCTTTCGTTAACTTATTTGTCTTTTTTGCATATTCCGGAAGTTGTATATAAAAGGATAAAAATGGTCGAATCATTTCTATAAACCCAGTATTGGAGCTCTTCTCAACCTTATTCTGGCTCAGTAATTCACGATACTTATTAAAAACCGACAAATGGATTCCGGTCGCAGAAAATGATTTTATCGAAAAGTCGGCTGGATTCTTGACAATCAAATCAAGAATATTTGCATTTAATTGCGGAATAAATCCATCTTTATTGAAAATTGAAAAGTCGGACTGTTTTACAAGCAGGAATAACGGTAAAACAAAATCAATCAGTCCTTTTTTTAACTTAAATGGGCGATCCAATAGTCTGTCGACAAACTCTTGGAGACTGATCTTTGACACCCTTGCTTCATCTAAAAATGCCAAAAACATTTCCCACATTCGTCGAAAACCTTCGGAAGTGGGCGAAGTCAATTCATAAACTCCAAATTCGCCCTTAGCATAAAAGCCATTACTTTTTAATAATGAATAATATATGGTTTTCTCTGGCGGATAAAGACTAGGATTAAAAGCAAAATCCTTCTCTCCTAAATTATCACAAATTATATTAAATAGAGCTTTTCTAGCAGTGAGAATTGGCGAAGACAACTTTGTCTTATTCACCATCTCGTTTTTAAAAACAGGTGCACCGAAATAAACTTTATCGACAACCGCACTTAATAATCCATTAAGCTCTCGCCACGTGTTGATTTTCTCCGCATAGTCAATTCCATTAAAGAAGATACTCACTTCGTTAGGGTCAATTTTATAGAGCACATCTAAAACCATGTCTTTCAACAGCTCTAAAGATTGTTCCAATTGAACTGTAAACTCTTTTTTTGCAATATTATCATCACCGTGCTTCGCACGAGCGTACTTAATCTGCTCTACCAGTGTAATATTGTGGTGAATTTCCTTTGAATTTTTATATACTATATAGAGAATTGCCTCCTCTTGGTCAGCGCTTAATGCACGAGTATTTTCAAGCTCAGAAGCTGAAAACACAAGATTGATAAACCCGTCTATTTCTCCCTCTGGTTTTAAAGTTAACGGTTCATCTGAAAATCTAAATGCAAAATATCGAGGAGTTCCTTTTTCAAGCAGAGCTCGCTTCGCTAAAACGGATGGAAGTTCTATGTGATCAGCCAAGTAAGACCCTATGCTTCTGATGTCTGAAGTAAATTTCTTAGCATGCTCGATCTCCCAATCAATATCTACATCGGTTTCCTCAACAAGCACAAATTTCTTGCTCTTATCTCGATAACGTATTATACTAAGATTAGTCAGACGCTTTATTTCATCTGTAATAGATTCATAACCTAATACGATCTTGGTATAAGCAGATAGGAACTCGCTACCAATTGACATCGATTTACGAGAAAATAACTGTAATAAGCCGATAATTTTAATTAGAGAAACACATTTAGCTAATTGCACTCCTGTAAAAATTCCCTCGGCTTTCTCAATATTATCATGGATTAAACGCCATATTTGAAAATCACGGTTTTGTTTAACAAGAAGTTGCTGGCTATAGTGATAAATTAAGTAATCATATACATTTTCAAGACCATAGAAAATATTATTCCCCTCTTTCAGAAAATGTTGGATACCTCTATAATCCTCTCCGTCTAAAAATGTAAAAAGAGAACGGTCATTTTGACCGTAACGCTGAAGAGCCATTGTTAATATACTACCGGATAATAATTCAAGAGGGTATAATGCTCTAATTATATCTAACGAGAAATACTCATTAGATGGAAACGCATTAGATTGCACAATTATATCAGCCAATTCCGAAATGTGCGCATGATCATAGTTATGTGTTTGATCTTTTAATCGTTCCGCAGCAATTAACAATAATTGTTCAGAAGGAACGTTAAAAGGTATTTCTCGAAATCGTCCTTTAACTTTTTGCCACTCCTTCCTTTGTGCTTCACTTAAATGATATGCATAAGCTGAAAAGTCTTGATGCAACGTAGTAAGCATAATAGTATTCCCACTATCGTCATTGACAAATTCGGACAACTCTTGTATAAAATAGAAGCTTTTCTCAGGATTGTGCTTAGCTGCATACTCTAAAAACTTACCAAACTCATCAATTCTAATGATCAGAGCCGTACCTTCTTCTTTTAAGCTCTTGGTATATTGCTTTAATGATATAATTACATTTTTGGGCTCACATTGCAACTTTTCCGCAAAACTTTCCTGGAAAGACGAGTATTCACCAATAAGATCCAGAGTTATGTATTTTGTATATCCTTGAATAAAGTAGTCAAAATGATCAAAAAACTTATTTTCTTTTTGCACCGCATTCGCCAGAGCCCATAAAAAAGTAGATTTACCCGTACCGTATGCTCCAATAATAGCGAACGTTCGATATCCTAAATTAGCAGAACTGACTATTTGCTCAAATGCATGTTGTCCGTTTAACGTTTTTATATAATTCAATTCGCGGTCTCTGTCACGGATAATATTGACAGAAGGAGAATAACTATAAACCTGCATAAGCCAAATTGTAGTAGTTTCTTAATAATTGGTACTTTTCCAAGCTCGGAGCCAATTGTAGCACTGGATTCCCAGCAGTTTCAGAGTATGTTCCATATTCCGCAGGAATATTGCGTAAATAGTCAATTATAGCACTTTCAGTCATCATAAACACATTTCCTACCGAGTTATAGTCATTTGCCAATTGATTTATACTAATTGAAGTACCGTATTTTTCATTATCTAAAATCGAATATAGGAGAGCCTCCAGTGGGACACTTCTATACTTCATATTAAACACATACACATCTATTAACTTATTTTGGGTATCCATCCTCTCATAATGATCAATCAAATTCAGCTCCTGTAGAATAGTACCATAAGCGTCCTCCATATCATTACTACCAAACCTCGTATAATTACCGAAAAAAACTTTAATATCGGAATCAAGTGTTTTATCGCTAAACACTGCTTTTGCATCTTCCATTTGCCGCTTTAAAAATGTAAGCAAACGAGGCTTCGTAAACTCCCCTCTTTCCCTCCTAAATACATTAAAAACTAATGAATAAATAGATGCTTTCTCGACCTTTAACAAGTGGTAATGTAATAACCATAGGGTCATCGTATCTTCAAGATATGGATCCACTCCGTTGTCTCCAAATATAAAGTCCGCAAACTCTGTGGTACGGTCCGTTTCGTCAATAATACCAAAAGCTTTAAGCCAAAAACGAATGGACGTGACCATGTTCTTACCGACACCGAGATCCACCACCGCATCGTCGTCGGTAAATCTTTTGCCGGCCTGCACAAAGTCATAGCCTTTTTTTAGCCAGTATATTTTACACGAAAAAGTCTCGTGTCCTGAAAATGATAATTTTGCCATTAATAATTTTTACACCTCAATTTAGAAAGCCATTGCCCGCAATCGAGTTATGATCTGTTTAACCGCTTCTACGGTTTGTTTTATTTGTTCCGCGGTATTGAACCGTCCAAGGCTAAACCGTATAGAGTTGTTTGCTTGATCCTTAGTCAAGCCCATAGCCTGCAGCACATGCGAAGGTTCCATCACAAAAGAATGACATGCTGAACCATTAGACACACAGATATCCCTTAACCCAAGTAATAGCGCTTCATTGTCAACTTCATCAAAACGAATATTACTTGTCGTATAGATTCGATGTTCTCTTGATCCATTTAATTTTGAACCTTCAATTGCCAGCAGCTCTCGCTCTAATACATCGCGCATCATTCCGATTCGCTTATTGTCCTCACTCATCTGCGACATTGCTATCTCCGCTGCCTTTGCCATACCGACAATCCCCGGGACATTAAGCGTACCACTTCTCAAACCTCTTTCATGCCCCCCACCGTATACAAGAGACCTGATCTTTAAGCGTGGATTTAAATAGACGGCACCAATTCCTTTAGGGCCGTAGAATTTGTGACCTGAAAACGTTAGGATATCGATAAAAGAACTTGCTTGAATTGGTAACTTTCCAACCGACTGGGTGCCATCGCTCATGAATAAAGCGCCATGCTCATGTGCAAGCTCAGCAATTCGTTCAATATCCTGAATGACGCCGGTCTCGTTGTTGACATGCATCACACAGACTAAAACCGTAGTTTCTTTAAACGCCTCTTCAAGTTCGTCGAAATCAATCAGCCCATCGTTATTAACTGAAAGGTATGTAACCTCAACTCCTGTATTTTCAAGATAACGACAAGTATCCAAAACAGCAGGGTGTTCAGTCTGTACCGTTATAATATGGTTCTTTACCCGTTCCCCAGCCGGCAGTCCCTGTAATACTAGATTGATACCCTCCGTTGCACCAGCCGTGAAGTAAACATCTTCTTCATTGACATCTATAAGGTCCCCTATCTGCCTGCGTTTTTCTTTTACTATTTCACTCAGCTTCTTACCCATCATGTGGCTACTCGATGCATTGCCAAACATATCGGTCAAATAAGGCATCATCTCCTCAAGAACCCTTGGGTCCAATGGAGTGGTTGCATTATTATCGAGATAAATAAAGTTGTTTTGCATAGCCAATTTATATATTCTTGCTTACAAATATAACCTTTAATCACTAGCTTGCGACTATAATAGTATACTTAATTTAGATTTGAAATATAAGAATAAATTGAAAGTTTTGAAATCCAGTCCAATGGATATTTAAGGTTTGATTTTATTACATTTATTTCATAAACTAGAAAACATTAGTCGCACCCTCGAGATTTACAAACATACTAAAAATTTAATAAATACTAATATTATTAGCATAATTTATAACAAACTTTTTTTTATTTAAAAATTCAATGGACGACAAGATACTAATAGCCTTAATTTCGGCTGGCACATCTATTGCAACTACGATAATTTTCAAACCATTCGCAGAAAAGGGCTTATTACTCCACAAGATCAAATATGAACACCAATCAAGTCAGGCAAAATTGGTAAAGGAACACATTGCTAAATATAAAAGCAGACTCTTATCCTCTGCAGAATCTTTGCGTAATCGTTTCATTAACCTTTTCGACAACAACAATGAGGAATGGCACAATGTAAATGGAAATTACGAAAATGATTCACATTACTTAGATTCGACGGTATACAGATTTGTATCTTTTTTCCATGCGCTAAAAATGTTGGAAAACAACCTAATTTATCTGGACCCCACCAATTCAACAAAATCCGATCTTAGAATACTCAAATATATAAGATTGGCCAAGGACGTTATGTGTGATATCGCCCTATTTGAGGGATTCCCCTATGATAAGACTTATGCTAAAGACCACTTTTTTTCGACCCCATTGGATGCAACAATAGCTCTTTTTGAGGAAAGCTGTTCTCTATCTTTCACAGAATTCATGGCAAAGAAACAAGTCTACTTAAGCAACCTTAGGTCGATATATCAATTTTTTGACGACATAAATCTATCTGAGAACAGACTACGAATGGAAAGAATAAAAATATTACATCTGTTATTAATCGGTTTTTTAAATGAATACGGATACGATTTTCATAAGACGTCAAGGAATGAAATTAAAGACCTAAAAGGGAAAATTGGAAAATTTAAGCTTCTTGAGAATTATGTTAAGCTAAGATATAGATATCGCTTAAATAAGCTTTATTGGATTTTTCCTCAAATGGAAATTTGTGCAGCTAGGTAGGATCACACAATATATAATTTTAATTAAGCCTTACTGAATTTGATAAAGATTCGTCCGGATGGAGAGAATTAATGCCGAGAGACGACATTTCAAAAAAAAGCCTCCCCTAATCGGCCGGGGAAGCTTGTCAGTTGGCTTACCTACTGATCGGACCATAACTTTAATCGGCAGAGGTCCATACACCTAAAGGTAAGAAAAATATTTTAAATTATGTATTGGTCAATTCGTAAAAAAGTTGATCAAATCGCTGGCATTTTGAAATGGGTCTCGGCCTCTGTATCTACGGTATGGCGATAGCTATACACTCGATAGCCTGAGCTCGGAACACCCCTTGGATATACTTGAACAAGCTGACCCCTCAAAATTGAAATAGATTTAGGGATGCATATTGCGTTTAAAGCTGTTATTCAACTGCCATACTGGCTCATGTTGACCCCCTAATTTATTTTTCAGTTCATTTCGCTGGAGCATACTGACCCCTTAGCAAGTAGTTTTTGTTACTTAGTGATCAAACAATTTGGATCACTGATGGCTGGAAAACCAAAACGAATGAGTCAGATAAAGCAATTAATCAGATTGTACCAGAGCGGTAGCGGGATAAAAACAATCGCCCGCATCCTTGGTATGAGCAAGAATACGGTGAAGTCCTATCTCAAAAAGATGGCCGACGGCGGTTTCAATACGGAAGAACTTCTTAAACAGGAGGATCCCCTGTTGGAAAAGTCGTTCCACGCAGGGAATCCTGCTTACAAGGCAGACAAGTTTGAGTACCTAAAAAGCCGTCTTGACTATTATGAAAAAGAACTTAAGCGTACCGGAGTTACCAAGCTGCTGCTCTGGCAGGAATATATAGAAAGTGATCCCACCGGTTATAGCTATCCACAGTTCAACTATCATTTAAGGCAACAGCTTGTCTCGCGCAAGGGCAGCATGGTGATTGAACATACCGCCGGCGATAAACTATATATTGACTTTTCCGGAAAAAAGCTCCATTATATTGACAGGTCCACCGGGGAGCTGGTCGCCTGTGAGGTATTTGTGGCCTGCCTGCCCTTTTCAGACTATGCGTTTGCAATCGCTGTACCATCTCAGCAGACCCCCGACTTTTTTTATGCACTGAGCAGCTGCCTGGAGTCTCTTGGCGGTGTGCCAAAGGCCATTGTTCCCGACAATCTCAAAGCAGCGGTCATCAGGGCCGATAAATATGAGCCGGTCCTGAACCAGGCCATGGAGGACTTTGCCAATCACTACGGCACAGCTGTGGTTCCGGCGCGTGCAGGCCGCCCAAAAGATAAATCATTGGTAGAAAATCAGGTGAAAATGATCTATACCCGTGTTTTTGCACCACTGAGAAACAGGCAGTTCTTTGATATCCATACGCTCAATGAAGCTATAAAGGTATGTATGTTAAAGCACAACCAGACCCGGATGCAGCAAAAACCATACTGTCGGGAAGAGCGGTTCTTAAGTTCCGAAAAATCAACATTGGGCGAACTTCCCAAAGAACGCTTCGAGCTGAAGAGCTACGCTGAACTCAAAGTTGGGGATAACGGACATATCTACCTGCAGCGCAATAAACACTATTACAGCGTACCCTTCGCTTATATCGGAGCAAAGGTAAAGATCATTTACACACGCAGTATGCTCTGGATCTATTGTCGGGGCAAACAGATTGCCTCGCACATACGCAGTTACAGGGAAAATGCGTACACCACTCTGGCGGCACATTTAAAGTCCGAACATCAGGCGTATAAGAACCGCTCGCATGAAACGTACCTGACAAGGGCAAAAGCACACTCTGCGGAGTTCGCCAAACTTCTGGAGGCTCTGTTTGAACGGGCACGTTATCCCGAACAGTTATTCCGTACCTGTGACGGACTGTTCAGGCTAAAACGGGATTTCCCGGCAGAAGAGTTTGACAAAGCATGCAGTTACGTACTAAAAAACAAGCTATATACCTACTACTGCTTTAGGAATGTACTTGAAAACGGAACAGCAAACAGTCAGCAGGAAACTTCCGTAAAAAGCTCCCTGCCGGAGCATGCCAATATCAGGGGGAGAGCATACTATGCAGGCAGCCAGCCGACACTGTTTGATCAGCCAAACGATGGACCGGCAATACAATGATCGGCAGGAATGAACAGAATAAAATAAACAATAATAAAATAAGATGAATATTGAAACACAGATGAGAGCGTTGCGCTTACATGGTATGGAGCGTAACTGGAAAGCATTGAATGAAACCCGCCGCAGTACAGAACTCTCCCTTTCCGAAGGACTGTCCCTATTGCTTCAGGCAGAATCAGATGAACGGGATGAAAAAAGGTTTGAGCGCCTCAAACAGAATGCCGGGTTCCGCTATCAGGCTTCCATAGAAGAAATAAACATGGTCGCTACCAGAGGTTTGGACAAGGGATTGATCACTACGCTGGCTACCGGCGAATACATCAAAAAAGGAGATCCGATACTCATCAGCGGTGCTACCGGCTGTGGGAAGAGCTTCCTCTCTTCGGCATTGGGCCATCATGCCTGTGCGCAGGGGTATAAAGTCCTGTACTTTAATCTGCAAAAACTACTTCTAAAAACTAAAATGGCCCGCCTGGAAGGTACACTGCACAAGCTGATGGACAGGATATCAAAAACAGACCTACTTATTGTCGATGACTTCGGCCTGGTAAATCTGGACCAGCAGCAAAGGCTGGATCTGATGGAAATAATCGAAGATAGACACGCTAAGGCCTCGACAATAATTGCCAGTCAGTTACCTGTGGCCAGTTGGTATGATGTAATCGGTGAAGATACAATTGCAGACGCAATACTCGATAGACTGATCCATGGATCTTACAGAATCGAACTTAAAGGCGAAAGTCTAAGAAAAAAGAAGTAATATTGGCAGGTCATCAGTTGGACTGAAGAAAGCCTTGATAGAGGGGTCAGTATGTCCAGCGGAGGGGTCAACTTCAACATTATATCCACCCCTGTCACCCACATAACGGTAACCGCGTTTACGATAACGTTTGTACAGTACAGATATTTTTTATGCTTAATGCATTAATAAGGGATTATAAGGCGCTAAAAACGTACATGCAGTAAAATAACAAAAGCCCAATCTGGGTGAAAGATTGGGCTATGTTACTTACATGTTTACGATATCAGAGTACCAGACAAAGATAAAAGGATAACAGAACAAAAAGTATTGAGCTTACGGTCAGCCGGGCATATTTGCGCTTTTCCTGTTTAGACCACTTTTCATATCTGTCAAAGTATTTTATGTATTTATCCTGCCTAAAAACAAATACATAACATATCAGACCAGAGCCGACCCCACAGCCTATTATAAGCGGTGTGGATATGCTTACCTTCAACATCATCAGAACCGAAAAAAAGAAGAGAGCCAAACCACCCCAAAGGAAACCGCCAGCAGCTACAGTACTGAGACCAAACCGCTTGTCCCCCCACAAGTTTTTGTTATCTGTATCAATACTCTGACGAGTTACCCCTATTTTTTCATATCTCCTTTTAATAAAAGGAATCTTCATCAAAAGCCGGATCAAAAGCCATACAGGATTGATTTTATTAAATAAAAGATGTAGTCTGTATTCGGCCCTATAAAGGCAGTAATGAACAATATTTAAGTAGCTTTCAATTTTATTCACAATATTCACCTCTCATGATAATGATTTACTGCCTGTCCCGCAACTGGAAAACATCCTTTTAAATCCAACTCTTGAGTGGCCTTGCTAATTTTCCAGTTCACGACAAATATTTCGGTCTTTCTGCCTTCCTTATTCTTAACAATCAACAGTTGATCACAAAATCCATTTTAGGAAATTCAAACGTAAATCATTAATAAATTCAAAATTAGCAGAAAAAACATCCATCCCACGATCATCATAAATATTAATGACAACCGGGATTTCAAAATTTATATAATAGCACGTCATATTAGCAGAAGGCTCTATTGCCATATCATGATGAATTATCAATTCCTTTATGTAATTCCCTATAAATTCGTCATATTTTTTCATTTTAACGTATAACATATCACACTCCGACTCTAAGTCCCTTGTCCTTTCTGCTTGGTGATCTGTTCCATTTATTATTTTTTCCAATAATTCGACAGCGTTATCATCCCACAATAGGATACGCAACAACACTTCTCTATTTTTAAAACAATACGTTAAAATATCGGTACTTCTCTCAATTGCTTCCCTTATTCTGCTTTGCGTTTCTTCCAAATCTCCTGCCAACTCAAATCTTAATCTATTATCATGTATAGAAGATAAGGATACACGATTCAAATCACCAAAAGCATTGGTAAAAGCGATTTCAAAATCTACATTATTAACTATCATATTAACAAAAAATATAGGTATGTAAGCTGTATATGGAAGAAACCGAAAAGTCGGCTCCATAGGCTAGAAATAAAAAAGCCTCCCCTAATCGGCCGGGGAAGCTTGTCAGTTGGCTTACCTACTGATCGGACCATAACTTTAATCGGCAGAGGTCCATACACCTAAAGGTAAGAAATATTTTTTAAATTATGTATTGGTCAATTCGTAAAAAAGTTGATCAAATCGCTTCTGTTTGTCCCGCCTTTTAATTTGAGGTAAGCGGTTCGAATAGGTACAAATCTATTTTATTGTAGCACCACATTTATGATAACGACTTATTGTATGAGTACTTAATATGCTTAGCGAATGCGGATTTGATTCAATTCTTCAACGTTCTTATCCGTCCTCGGCATTAATGTCACCATGTATAGATATGGAAAGTCCCTATCGGAATACTTTTACTGAAATATATACAGAAAAAGGTTATCTACAAGTGGAATCTGTCCAATCTTGCAAGCTTTATACGCATGAACATATTTGTGAAAATTGATTTTTAGCAATGGGCAAACGCCCCTTTATTTTAAAAAAAACTCCTGATAAGAACGGGCAGTTTGGCCTGTTTTAAAATAAGGGAGGATAGCTAATGAGGAATCTAAAATAATACGCTTCTTGACAAGAAGAATGGCATTTTTTTGTAACCTAAGTTTTATTTTAAACGTTAGTGATTCAAACATTGCATTTTTAATGTTTGAGGTCGATTATTTGTATTTTATAAAAATATTCTTGCTTTTTTACTAAACAATCACTAATTTAAACTCAATAATTAATTATTTCAAACTTAAACTAAGAAAATGGAAACATTAAATTTTGATGAAATAGCGTCTCTTGAGGGGTAGACAGCTGACTTATAGCTGTGGGCTTGCATTAACGGGAGCTGTAGTTGTAACGGCTGGATTTGCATTTGTAACAGGAGGTGCAGGCCTCATTGTTTCTTTAGTTGGAAAAGGGCTTGCAACGGCTTCGTTAATTGATTCGTGTTCTTAAAACCTAACGTTATGAATAAATTTTCTTATATTATTATCGCAGCATTTGCTGTAATAGAAATTACTTCAATAGTTCTATTTTCTATAGGAGAAATCAGTTCAAAAAATTTTTTAATATCTACTGCAGTATGTGTGACAGGAGTATTGGCACAGAAACTTAGCATAGATAAAAGAAACAAATTAAACAGTATTAAAGAGTAGTTGATCTCTACCAAATTTAGAAGTGGAATAAAATTATGGAACCAGCCATCCTAAATGACAGGACTAACAAGATTTTCAGATATGTTGAGGCTTATAATAGTATGGACGTAGGAAAAATGACAGTAGATTTTGATGACCAGATCGTTTTCCTAAACCTAATGAATGGCGAAAAAACAATGGAATTGCAAGGAATTGAAGAGTTTAAAAAACAAGCTATCGAGGCTCTCTCCTATTTCAGCGAAAGAAAACAGTCTATCGAGACATTGACTCACAATATTGACTCTTCAGAGATCTCTATTAACTACTGGGCGGTTGCCGCAATGGACTTTCCGAATGGCTTGAAAAAAGGCGATGAGATAACCTTAAAAGGCACATCCGTGTTTGAGTTTTCTGCGGACGGGAAGATAGTTAAACTGACTGATATAGCTTAATATTATAAAGGAAAATAATACATTAACCAACAAACTATAAATTATGTTCTCATTTGGATTATTGATGTATCTCATATACGGAGGATTTATAGCAATCTGTCTCTATGGACTTTACCTCGTACTATCTAAACTACTTGATAGATATCTTGCTGCCAAACGCGATCACACCGCAGCGCTCCGTGAGCAAAATGATATTCTAAAAGTTATCGCAAAAGCTGTTAAACCTAGGGACGACAATAATCCTACTGCCTAGGGTCTTCGTGACGTGATGAATAGTGAGTAAATGGAATAGACTTTCCGACAATTTTATATTGCATACCCCCATCTAATATCTGCTGTAAAAGATGCTCTGATCGAAAGTAACTTAAAAGGAATTCAAATTGGTCAATCGCTGACTGACCAATTACAAAGTTCTGACTACAAGATGAATTCAATTCATCAGCCGACGACTGATGAATTGAAACAAGCGTTTCAACACCAATAAAAAATGGGCCACAGACATTTATTTTGGCGATCTCGCCGCAAAAACTGGAAAGATGGGTAACCATTATGCCTTCCGCTCTCATATTATTATACTTAAAAAATGAAAAAGTTAGATACATTCAAGATTCTCGCTGCAACTGTCCTCTTGCTCACAGCGACAGCCGCCTTCAGTCAAGTCGACAACCGCTCGATCACCGACACCTTAACTAAGGGATTGAAACTACCGACGCGCAAGGAAACAGGCAAGAAAATATTAAAGGGTGTTTATAGGTTTACTGTAGAGACCGACGGTACCGTCAGAGATGTTCAAGTCAAAGATAGCATGGGCTTTGGAGTTGACGAAGAAGTGATAAAAAAGCTTAAAGCCTCTAAAAACTGGAAAGTTGTCATATTTGACGGTGAGCCTAGGCGGATAGATTACTCCCTACCGATCAATATTACCTTACCGAAAAAGTAAAGGTTTTAGGTCTCAATATAGAATCGTTTGAGAAGCAGCTTTTATCATCAATAAACAATAATCCGGATGAGATGGTCATATATTTTTTTGCACTGGGGAAGTACAATACTACTAGCTGCTCTCCTACTCCCGATATTTGGAGGTTTTGAAAACAATGTAATATTTAAGGACCTTTGGCGTTTTCCTTTTATATTGATCGGTGGTATTATTCTTTCCCTACCAACGCTGTTTGCTTATATCTTGGTATTTTTTGTATTGAATCATTATAAGATCCATATAAAATGGATAAAGCCTATCTTAATATCACTAACAGTTATTGGAATCTGCCTGACATACTATCAATTATCAAAAACGTTGAATCTAATGTTTGTGTTGATTTATTCCGCTATTGCGGTAGCTTGCGGACTGCTTTTTAAGGTTGGGAAGAAATGATGTGGTTACCATCATTTTAGGCAACAGGCTTCTGATCGATTTTGAGTCTTAATTTATTAAAGTCATATGCCTATTTTGGTAAATAATCAAACTGGATGATGATACCGGCTTACCCATCTTACCATAGCTTTTTAAAAAGATACTGGAAGTATTCATTGTGCATCGCCAATAATGGCAGAATCATGGCGATTATTTGAATACACTATGAATCAGTATTTTATACAGGTTTAAAATGCATAGTTTGAATATGTGCAGAGAACACAGTTTTCTTAAAACACTATAGACTGTAAAGTTTTATCGTATTTTCAACCTATCCACGAAATTTCGAATTTACTTTTTAAAATATCCAGTTTAAAAAAAGTGAAGCTAAAATCATTTGACAGCAGGATCGATGAATTAAAACTTTCTTTCGACATCCTAGAGAGATTGAAAGGAATCAATACACGTGAACTTCTTACATCAATTTTTATTGATCCATTGAAAGAATTTAAAGAGAGGAAATTCAGGTTGCACTCTGCTCATATTTTAGAGAATAAATTGGAGAAGGCTAATATTGAATTTGATATTAAAGAGTTTTCGGTTCATTTGGCTATTTATTTTGGATATAAAAAGCAATTCTTTAATAACAAAGCTAAAATTCATCGACTGGATACTTGGCTGATAAAAATTTTGCCCATCTTGCAGGGAAGTAATGACTATCATCATTTAAACTTGAAGACCTATGTAATGGAAAATCTTTGCGGAATAAACTATTGAAAATTAAAGTAGTTACATAGCTCGTCATTAACTCAATAACAAACACTGCCATAGATAACTGCCTTCTATGAGTGTCCTAAGTTAAACTATAATCCGAAAATATGCATATTTCGCTATATTGATCTTTTTCGACGATTATTAAATAATCTTCAAATATAACCACCAAGCTACTGTATAATTAACAACAAATTAACATATGAATTATAACACCTTAACATTATAGTTTTATTTTTACTATATATTAAATATTAAAAATGAAAAAGTAATTTAAAATTACGTTTGAGCAGCTTCAAAAAGAACTATGTCTTTTGACGGAAAAAGAAAATCATGCAATATTAGGAGGTAATAGTTCCGGTGCAGGCCCCGCCCCAGAAATTAAAATAGATTCGAATGGCAGAACATACTATGTCGATAATATTGGTAGAGTAAACTACTTAGCAGACACTAATATGTTGTTTGAAGCTATTGTGGATTCGGGGAAGAGTTTTGCGACATGGGTTGGCGCGGGATATGATCTTATTAAGGGATCGCTAGGTCTTCCAGCAACAGCTGGTTCCATTGGTTATAATGCTCTAGAAAAAGTTTATAATAATTGGTACACAAATTATTTTGCGGAGGGCGGTTACATACGTTCAAATCCAGGATACAATCCTTGGTGGAATTACTCCTCCTCAGGCAATAACAATGAAGGTTCAGGTAGTACATATCCTGGAGAAGGATTACCTCCTAAATAGCTATTTAATTAAATTTAATTCTTATATTAGTTTCCAATCAAATCAGAATGACCTTAACAGTACTTCAAAGAAGAGCGATAATATATTCGGTAGCGATCCTATCCCTAATAGTAAAAAGCGACACTATTCTTATGAATATTTTAAAAATAGTTGTCTTATGCATTCTTCTATCGGTTTACTACTTTTATATCTATAAAGAGGAGAAAAAAATCGAAAATCGTATTAATCATTATAAGATACCGGATTTTTTATTCTTGATTTGTTCTCTCTCTCAAATATATAAGTTGACGTTATTATTGATTAATTAGGTATATCATAATTGTAGTTTCTCTCAACGAAATCTAACATAGGGGGAAAGTGACTTGCTAACCGGCTATACAGATATTTTAGATCTAATAACGATAAAAGGATCTAAAAGGTCAAGAGGCAAACGTACGAAGCTGTATTTTTCTTTGATTTTTAAACAATACTGCCGCAACTCATCTAAACGTAAACCCAGCCGGTTAGTTTGGTCTTCTTCTGTAAAAAGATCGTAAAGCTTAGCATCTTCCATCGACAGAAGCTCACCGATCTCTAGGTCAGGTCCATTAAAACGTCGTATGTAACTGTCTACCGTTTTAAGGTTGATGTTCACGGCCATATCCAAAAGTGAATTGCCCCCCGAAGATCCGGTACTTCACATAATGGTAAGAAAATATTTTTAAATATGTATTGGTCAATTCGTAAAAAAGTTAATCAAATCGCTGGCATTTTGAAATGGGTCTCGGCCTCTGTATCTACAGATCTGGGTATGGCGATAGCTATACACTCGATAGCCTGAGCTCGGGGAACAACCCTGTCCCCCACTGTAAAGTTTTTTCAGGACGAGACAGATACCGAAAAGTCGGCTCCATAGACTAGAAACAAAAAAGCCTCCCCTAATCGGCCGGGGAAGCTTGTCAGTTGGCTTACCTACTGATCGGGACCATAACTTTAATCGGCAGAGGTCCATACACCTAAAGATAGGAAATATTTTTTAAATTATGTATTGGTCAAAAACAAAAAAGAGGCTATCCTTTTGACAGCCCCTTCTGTTCCAAACGTCCTTGGAAAGAACAAAAAACTAAAAAGCAAACACTTACATTTTACTCCTATAATCCGTTAATTTTTTTTTATACTCCTCTACTGTATAGTCCATTATTGTACCAACCATCTCTCCATTTTTAAGTGCTTTTTCAGCAATTTCTAAGGCTTTAGATTGATTGTCAACTGCCTTTGCATATTGACCTGCTCTGCTATAACAGGTAGCTAGCGCATCAAAAATCAGTGGATTGGTCACCTCGGCCGTACTTCCAAAATTCTCTGCAGCCCAGAGATAGGTCTCCCCCGAAAGCTTTTCACTTTTAGACACTTCACCCAAAATTATAGAAGGAGCCGTTTTATACTGCTTTTGAAATTCGGCAGCAAATGCAATAGCCTGCTTTTCATCAACGTCGTTCAATAATGTTGTAAACTTTAGAAGATCCATTGGAATTTTAAAGTCCGGTTTTTGAGCAACTGCTTTGTCCATCAGCTCAAATGCTTTTTTATGGTCTTTGGCAGCCAATGCGTCCTTTATTGGATTAAAAATTGCCATCATAGCTTCGTTCTGCTCACGAGTTTTCTGAGCAGCCTTATCGGCCTTTTCTTTAAACTTATTCATATCGTACGAACCGTCCAGCACTTTCGGAATAATAGAATCCAGCTCGCTGGGATGTCCTATCCAGATAATGCGGCTGTTCCTAACCACAAAACTCGCTGGAATTCCGTTCTGGCCTGCTGCCCTCAGCCATTTGGTAGCCATCGACTGATCCTTGTCATCCACAAATACCGTGTAGCCCATATTTGTATCATTGCCTTTGACAAACTTCTCTACTGCAGGCACAGCCGTTTCATAAGATTGGTCTTTCCCGACTTTCTCCCAGACATTGACACCAACAAAAGTTATTTTACCATCATACTGCTTTTGAAGCGTAGTGAGGTGCGGCATTGCCCCTTTACATGGGCCACACCATGTCGCCCAAAATTCCATCACATAAATATGATTGGGATCAAATGCTTTAAACTCTTTACCCTTCAACCATTTGGAGTAGCTGATTGCTGGCGCAGGGTCGCCCACATCCAACTTTTCGGGCGTCTGCGCATGAGTATAACTGCCAAGGGTAAATAATGATATTATTATCATCAAAAAACCGTTTATTATAAGATTCTTCTTCATTTTGATTTTATTGTATTGTTAATAGTTCTGTGTAAGCGTTGTATTAAACTGGGTCGCACTCTGGGGAAAAGGCAGTATCCATAATGGAGAACTGGCTTTTAGAACATAAGTCTTTCCATTGATGGTCCTCTTGGTCGTTTCTGCATAGGCGGGCTCGGTGTTCCATCGCTTAATATTGACAAAGTTGCGCCAGGTAAACAGAAATTCGATCCGGGATACTTTCTTTAGATGGGCCATCGCTGTGGGAACATCCTTGGCCACAAGGGGCTTATATACTTCCGGTGCAATTCGGCGGATTCGGATCTTTTCAATTTCTTCCATGCCGGCGGAAACCTTGTCCGAGCGGATTAAACACTCGGCTTTCATCATCACTAGATCAGAAACCGTCATACCACCACTATTTCCTTCATAACTAATGGCAATCCATGCAGGAATATCAGGTAGTCCAACATAAAGTGCCCCAAGTTGGTAATTATAAACATTGGTATAATCCTTAATAATGTTGCCGGGCTCATAATAATCGCTCAATATTTCGTAGGTGGGTGTCAGCAAACTTGGGTCAAAAGTATTGGAAAAGGCATAGAACAGATTGTCCTGGGCCGTCAGGCCTTTTCTGCTCAGAACACGATTGGCTCTGACGGGTTCCGACAGAAGATATCGATGGTCTTCTAATGTGTTATTGATTGCCAGAGCGCTGTTTACCGCATCGAGCGCTCCAGAGTAATTCCTTATGGACATCAGAATCTTTGCTTTTAAAGCATATGCAAATGCTTTTCCAAACCTCATACTGTTTTTAGGCCTGTCAGGAAGTGCCTGTGAAGCAATAGCCGCATCCACATCAGCAAGCATCTTATCATAGACCTCCTGAACTGTCAGCTTGGGATTTATCTGCTCAAAATTGATATCGGTCACGTAAGGTATTCCACCGTCGGTAGCAGCGCTGGCTGGATCATATGCTTTGGCATACATATTAACCAACAGAAAATGCATGTACGATCTGAGGGCATAAGCCTCGGCTTTGAGCTGGTCCAGAAGCTTTCTGTCGCCGCTCGCCTGATCGGCATTGGCCAGCACAATATTTGCTACCATAGCTATATTCTTGTATAGCCCGTCATACCTTGAATCTGTCGGAGTCAACGCTGCTCTATCTGCAGACTCATCGTAAGTCAACAAAACCTTGTCCATTGTCAGAACGTTGGAAGAAATGACATTGGGGACATTGTATGCCAGAAGATACATGTCGTTGACAATCAAGGAGAGTCTGTTAAAATTAAATGCACTGCCGGAGTAGTTGACATTCATCAGCTGGTCAAGGTCATCGGCGCGATTCAGCAGATTCTGTCCTTTTGGCACGAAGTCTGTATATTTTGCACAGCCATGTAGGCCAAACAGGAGAACGAAAAGCGCCATAAAATATGGTGTAAATCTTATTTTCATCTCTTTAATTTTTATAATTCTGATCAGGATTTCTTACTGTAGTTTAAAAATTAGCGTTAATGCCAAATACAAAAGATGTCTGAACTGGTGCTCCACCGGTCTCTGCATCGATATGGACATCATTTTGCCGGGTCCATAGTGATCTTGGATTATTCAGCTGGAAGCGAAGTCTGATATTCTTTGCTCTTATCCGGGCTGCCAGCTCCGTTGGTAAAAGATACCCTAAGGCAATATTGCGTATTTTAAGAAAATCAGCCCGTCGCACCAGATTGTCTGAATAATAATATTGATTCGACGGTGCGATCTGGTAATACTGTCCACTTCCGGGTATATCTGTGTCCGTGTTTTCCGGTGTCCAGCTATCGAGTAAATACGAGGGCAAAGCGCCATAGCCGGCAGACTGATAGGCAACTGGCACCGGTCTCGCTCTAAAATAGTGCCCCCCGTAATACATAGTAAAGATACTCATTGTAAAGCCTTTATAGGAAAAATCATTATTAAAGCCAATCGTTGTTACTGGATCGCTGCTTCCAGAAAATACAATGGCATCAGCCTCGTCAGGGCCCAATGTGGTCTTCGTGGCTACACCGGCAGTATTATACCATTGTGCCATTCCCATATCGTCAAGACCTGCAAAACGGAATGAGAAAAGCGAATTGACCGGAAAACCTTTACGATATGAATCCCCTCCTGCAAGTGTTATCGGATTGCGCGTTAATTCATCCACTTCGACAATTCTGTTTTTATTATACGATCCTGTTAAATTACTTGTCCATCCAAATGTTCCAGCTGAAGAAGGCCTAAACCAGTCATAGCTTAAATTGAACTCCAGTCCTTTATTGACCATGCTGGCATTGTTAATAACCATTGATGAAAATCCCTCCGAAGGATCGAGCCTCTTTTGCGCGAAAAGATCCGTACCCTTACGGTGGTACCAATCCATAGTTCCCTTCAGTCGATTGTCCAGAATACTGAAATCAATTCCGATATTCATTGTAGCGGTCTTTTCCCAACGCAACTGTGGATTAGGCGGATTGGAGACAGTGGCATTGGGCTCCTGAGTCAGGTTATTGATCCCAGCAGTACCGACAAGCAGTGCGCTCACATTACGGATGTTTCCCGTAAGACCATAGGACGTCCGGAGTTTCAGATAATTGACCCACGGATACTGCCCAATAAAATTTTCATTGGAAGCGACCCAAGAAGCTCCTACTGACCAAAGTGGTCTGCCCCTATATTTTTCATCGCCTCCAAAAAGATCTGCATAATCTTTGCGCAGGGATCCAAACAGATTATATTTCCGGTCGTAGGTATAAGTGAGGTTGGCATATCCCGAAGCAAAGCGATGCATAATATCCTTCTGGAGTCCCATGGATACTGCTTCTGCAAAATGATATTGATACAGAGGATAGTTGACGTTCCACAGGGTTCCCATCTTCTTCTCATCCATTGCATCAAAATTGACAGTATTGGTCAACTGTGTCTGTAGTTGATCATCGTATCCCAATAAAATCCCATTGGTACCATATGACCGTGTCTGGCGAAACTCCATTCCGGCCAGGGCGATAAAACGGTGTCTGTCAAACGTACGGTCGAAGTTGGCCTGAAAACGCGCCGTATAATTGGGACTGCGTAAATGGGATGTCGCCAGTTTGCCGCCTTTCGGAACGTAGGATGGATAGGATACCACTTTCGTAACAGGATCTTCATACCGGTATGTATACACGTTATGGAGCCATCTCATCGTATAACTGTCTTCCTCTGAATAGCCAGCAACATCTGTACGGATATCTTCATATTGAAACATCGGCTGCAAAGACAAACCATCGAATGGTTTGATGTTTAAATTCAGATAATATCGCGTATTCAGTGTGGAAGTGTTTATAAAATCACGTTCCAGCTCATCCATATGGTTGAAAAGCGCAGACTGCAGCTCGGGACGGCTCTCGGCGATAGTGTTGTAGATGTTGAAACGACTGTTTGTATAATAGGCACGGCTACCGTCGTCGTTAAACAACCGCAGATAAGACGGCACATTAAAAGGAGTTTGTGCGAACTGGTTGTTATGAGTTCTCTCCTTCCCGATGACACTGTTAACGCCGTAGTCAATATCAAGCCACTTACCGACACTATAACCACCTTTATAGTGCAAATTGAGGCGGCGGTCAAATGCATTGATCAGACCTTTGTTATCATTCGTATAATTTAGGACAAAACTATTCTGGGCTTTGCCACTATTGGTACGCAAGGCTAGGTTGTATTGTTGCAGGACGCCTTTTAACAGGGTATGTTCATGATATTCTTTTGCAAAGTCATTCCTTCTGTAATTGTTCAATATTGCATCGAGCTCCGACTGGCTGATACGGTCTGTCGCGAGCTGATAATAGGCATATTGTACAGGAGTAACAGGCTGGCCTGTGTTTATGTTATTCTCAAAATCCTGAATAGGCTGTTT
This sequence comes from Sphingobacterium thalpophilum, assembly GCF_901482695.1. NCBI lineage: Bacteria > Pseudomonadati > Bacteroidota > Sphingobacteriia > Sphingobacteriales > Sphingobacteriaceae > Sphingobacterium > Sphingobacterium thalpophilum. The sequence continues at coordinate 4,371,798 of NZ_LR590484.1, read as the reverse complement.
GACGGATCCGTCGCCGCCGCTGAACCACCATTTGTAATAATTACTTTCCCAGTCTACCTGTTCACGAGGCGACATGTAATTATTGTAGCTGTATTCCGGTTTTTCGGTCACAGTTACATTAGCCGAAGCTTCAACAGCAGTCCGCCCTTTTTCGGTAGCCTTTTTTGTCGACACAACAATAACGCCATTGGAAGCCCTTGCCCCATATATTGCCGCCGCCGCGGCATCCTTCAGCACGGTTACGGATTCAACGTCATAAGGATTGACATCAGCAATGGAACCTTCGATCGGAAGCCCGTCGACAACCACCAAAATACCCGTTGATGCTGCCATTGTACTTGTGCCACGGATAGTGGCTTTTCCCTGATATTGCACCAGCCCGGGCACAACACCTTCCAGATTATCCATTACATTTACGGTATTGCGTTTTTCAATCTCCCTGCTGCTGACCGTCGTGACCGCTCCGGTAATATTTTCCCTGCTTATTTTCTGAAAACCTGTATTCACAATCGTCACTTCATCCAGATTGCGCAACAGTGGCCTCATAGTAATTATCATATATTCCTTTTGGGCAAGCTGTCCGGCCGTAACTACTGTTTCAACAGTTTCATAGCCGACATAGCTTACTTCCAGAACCTCGTTGACACGCAGCTGATCAAAGCGGAAAAAACCTTTATTGTCGGTGGCGGTCGACTGATCGGTATTTTTTATTTTTACGGTAGCTCCTGCGAGAGGAACAGATTTATCGCCAACGACCAGACCCGCGAGTCCTCTCTGCAGATTGTTGCTGTCCGTAGTCCCCTCCTGATCCGTTTTTGTGCTGGGCACAGCTGTGATCACCACAGATCTGCCTTCGATGGAAAAGCTGAGCTTGCGTCCCTTGACAATAGACTTTAAAGCTTGGGGGAGGCTCACATTTTTCAAGTCAACACTGACAGATTGATACTGTTTAAAAATATCCCTGTCCAATAAAAAATCATATCCCGTCTGCTTCCGCAAGCTTTTAATGATATATTCCAAGGGTGCATTTTTTTCCATGATCGTAACACGCTGTGCATACGTGGCCCCGTAGGCATGCATCAACATACATGTCATGATAAAAAAGACTAATTTCATAATTAATAATAGTTTAGGTAAAGGCCACATGCGGTGAAAGACACCCAATAGCACATTTTTTTTCATACTTTTGTTCTGGTTAATGGTTCATGTCTGATTAGAGTTGTTTGTTTCTTTAGCAGGTATCTTTTGAGACAGGATCATTTTCATTCTTGGCTGCGGGGTGGTGGTGCACCCTGCGGCTTTTATATGAATTCTACTGATTCTCCCCCATTACCCGATCTTGGTAAATTTTAATTGGTCACCGTGATAGTCCTTTCTTTAATTTTGAATTTTACTTTATTTGTTCTTTCGATCTGACGCAAGGTAGTGATCAGATCATTGGATCTGGAGATGTATCCCCACAGTTTTAGCTCTTTCGGCACAGTTTCTGTAAATTGAACATCAACGTCGTACCAGCGTCCGATGGACAGCATAATTTCATATATATTTCCGTCAATCTTAAAATACCCGTTTTTCCATGCCAGTATATCTTCTGTATCCTGAAGATGCACGTCGATCTGGCCCATTTTGTTGACGGCCTGCTCGCCCGGTGATATCTTTTGTTCAGACTTCCCGGTCACAACATTGACGACGCCTTCAAGCAAAGTTGTTTTAACAAGCCCTTTCGATTCTGCATAGGCATTGATGTTAAAATGTGTGCCCAGGACGTGCACTTCCTGGGATTCTGTGGCAACAATAAATGGCCTTCTGTTTTTGCGGACCTCAAAATATCCTTCTCCCCTTAATTTTACAGTACGTGTACTATTTTTTGCAAGATCGGATTTAAAGGTCAGGCTGGAAGCGGAATTCAGCCAAACCCTAGATCCATCAGGCAGAACGACCTCAAATATTTCACCATTTCGCGTAGTAACAGTGTTAGTAATATTGTCTGGGGCCTTGTGTGTGTCCCTCTCTTCGGTATAGACAAGAGCACCTTGGGCATTTTTAGAGACACGGACACCGTACCCCGATGTGATCAGTCCGGCGTCCACAGAATTGAGGTCGATCTCCGTGCCATCTGATAATGTCAGGGTAGCGCCAGTATGCCCTGCTTTTATTTCGGGCCCGGCATAATTGATAACGTTATATTCTTTTTGCGGTAGAAGCCACTTATATATGCCCACAGCGCACATCAAAACGAGCACCGCTGCAGCATATGAAAGCCATCTACGCTTTTGCATTGTCTTCACCTGTATCCGCGAACGATAGTCAATAGTCGCCCACATCTCCGATTTTATCCTCATGAAATCTTCAGGCGAATCGATTGCAGGCTCTCCCATTCTGTTAAAAGCATACCATTCCTCAACGATGTGCTGTTCCTTTTGTGTGGCCAGACCAGAAAGATACTTCTTAAGAAGTTGTGCGCCGAGTTGTTTATTCATAAATCGATATGTGGTTTTTTGACCGTTCAGTTGTATTATACCGTTGAGGAAAGCTTTGGGAGTAGAAGAATTTAAAAAAATATTAAATTACGTATAAAAAGAGAGCAACGTAATCAAAAAACCTAGTTGTCCCTTAGGAAAATCAGTAGTATAACTCCGAGCGAATGGTAACGAGAAAGTCTCACTTTCAGAATTTTGAGTGCATTCTGAACCTGCTTTTTTACAGTGGATTCACTTAGTCCCAGTCTTTGGGCGATTTCCCTATGCGACAGATCCTCAAGCCTGCTCAGTTCGAATACTTCGCGCATTTTGGCAGGTAATTTGGCAATTTCAGCCGTAAGTAAAAGCATCAGATCTTTTTCGTCAATTTTTTCAAGCGTTTCATCACTGACCATCAGACTATACTTTCCTATTTCCGCCAAATAATCACTTCTTGTCTTTCCTTTTTGGATGTATTTAAGCACCCGATTACGTGCGGCGACATAGAGATAAGACGAAATGCCTACATTATCTCGGATAAGCTCAGATTTCTCCCAAATCGAGGTAAAGAGATCCTGTACAAGATCTTTGGATACATTTTCATCTCTGAGCATTTGGTTGATCTTGTAATAGATCATCATGCTATAGCGATCGTAAATTTCTGCAAAAGCACTCCTGTCCCGCCGCTTGAGCAATGTGACCAGTTCGCTATCTGACAAAATGTTATAGTTATCCATGATAATTGTTCTGCTGCATCACAATGCAGTCCCGGTTAGCATAGGTAATTTCAAAATCGATTAACTGCTACAATAGTAGGAAAATATTATAAAATACAACTGCTTTTTATAATTTAATTGAACAGAGTCAATAATAAATTAGAAAAGTCCAATCTCAGCTGTCGGAAAAATGGGGTACTTACAAGTCGATGTCAACAAATTCATAAAATCCACTTTACCTTGATTATTAAATGAACAAAACAGCCCGATATATTAACAAAAAAATATATTTAATTACTTGACACTAACTACCCGCAGCAATGTCGCTACACTATGTACAGTACTCTGAAAAAAGAAGCATAAATTGGCGTCTATTCAAGTTTAATTGTAATTTTCGTATAGTAAAAAATAGTACTAATGGTTCATTGCCATATAACAGCTATTATGTTTTACAATATAGAATTCTTCATCAGCTGAATATTTTATATAGAAATGAGTTAACAACACCACACAGATTATATGATGTTGTTAACTATTTGCTATGCGTCTTCAAAATAATTCAAATAGATCTGGCCCTCTGTATGTACAGTTCAGAATTATGGCTTCCGCCTTGAGGTGTTCAAAACGGTGAAGCCTCTTACTTTGAAAGAATACCAATTTCTCTTGCTTTATTGATAGCTATTACAATATTGTCTGTTCCAAATTTGTGCAACAGCGTGGCACGGTGGGTTTTTACAGTGAGCGGGCTTATAAAAAGCTCATCAGCAATTTCAGCAGATCTTTTGCCCTGCGCCAGTAATTTGAGAATCTGCTTTTCTCTATTTGTTAATTCGGGAATTTCCTCCTGTTCTGTAAGCGAAGAAATATCAAAGGTCGCTTTTACCTCACGACTGAGCGCAATCTTGCCCTGAATTGCTGCCAGCATACAGATGAGTATATCTTCCGCGTCTGCCGTCTTTAACAGATAACCGCTGGCACCACGTTGAAGCATCTGTTTGATAATGCTCCGCTCGCTGAGATTGCTGATTGCAAGTATAACGAGGTTTGGATAGGTTTGTTTAAGTTCTTTACAAATTTGAAGTCCATTGCCATCCGGCAACGTGATGTCCAATAATACCAGGTCGATTTCAGCCAGCCCGGCAAACTTCTTCAATGCTTCTGCCGTACCGAACTGTCCGCAAAGTTCAAGGCTGTTATTCCCCTGGATCACATTCTTAAACCCCTCGATTACTAACGGGTGATCATCGACGATGATCACCCGAGCCTTTCTGTTATTGTCCCACATACAATTCAATATTAATGTTTGTTCCCTTGCCAGAGCTATCTATTTCCATCTTCCCGCCGAGCAGATCCACACGGTTCTGGATATTTTTCAGACCACGGCTTGAATGGGGTACCTGCGCAGTTGAAAAGCCATGACCATTATCCTCCACGGTAATAAAGAAATAGTGATGAGACTGGCTGCACTGTACAATAATTCTCGACGCACTGGCATATTTTACCGCATTATAAACCAGTTCCTGCACGATACGGTAGATCATAACTTTTACCTGAGGAGTAAAATCCTCCTTAATACCAAAATCTTTAAAACTGACCTTAAGGCCCGGGAGGGCTGCCTCGTCACAGAGATCCCTCAATGCCACCGCAAGTCCTGACCGGATTAGAGATTCGGGCATCATGTTCCTCGAGATGCGCCTTAGTTCATTTACCGAGTGCCCTAAACGCTCGATCGTTTGATTCAGCTCGCCGGCTTCCAGCAGCCGCTTTTGGGAAACAAGCTGCGATAGGTTGAGTTTAATTCCGGCAAGTGTGCCTCCAAGCCCATCATGGAGATCCCGTGCCAGCCGGCCGCGCTCTTTTTCTTCACCTTCCAGCAATGCTTTACCCAGTTCAATCCGTTGTCGCTGCCGGAGGTTCTCAATTTCCCTGGCGGTGCGAAGTTTCCTGTTTCGGTACCAGAAATAGAGAAAAACCAATATAATAATAAAAATAATGGCAATTATCCATACAACTGCCCGCTGTTGACTGGCTTTCGTTCTTGCAAGGATCAGCTCCTTTTCCTTCTGTACATAATTATACTTTGCTTCCAGGCCGGCAATTTTTGCTTTTGTCTCCTGTGCATACATTTCTTCAGATATTTCCTGTTTTCTCTGTAACCAGATATAAGCAGCTTTATAGTTGCCCAGGGATTCTTCGGCCCCTGCAAGATCGCCGAACAGCTGCTTTTTGTCGGTGCTCAGTTCAATATAGCCGCTATGGTATAGGTTAAGCAATGTTTCCTTCGCTTCTTTCCATTTACGCTGTGCTCTAAAAAGTTCGGCTTTCTGATAAAGCAACTGTCTGATATCATAACGGTTTCTGAGTCTTTCTGCTATGGACAGGCCTTTATCCACCGTTTGCTCTGCCTCTTTCCAACGTTTTATCCGGATTAGGTACATACTTTCCATAGCATGGAAATTGGGGGCATATATGGACTGGGGGGCCCTTTCCAATGCTTTGGATGCTGCGCGGATATTCTCACCGGCTTCCGGCAGCTTGCCCTGTAAGAGATACACCTTTGCCAGATGGCTGTAGACGTCCACCCTTCTGAGATCCTGCTGTGCTAACCTCTCGAACATCGAAGCCGCTTGTTTTAAATACTGGACCGCTTTGTCATATTCGCCATAGTTCATGAAAGGCAGAGCCACATTGGTATATCCATCTGCCACGCGCAGACTGTCTCCCCCTTTCGCAGCCAGTGGAATAGCCCTGTTCAGGAAAAGGTCTATGTATCGTCTGTTGTCTCCCCGTAACTGTGCCATGACAGCTTTGTTGGCCCAGGTGCGGCTTTGATATATATAGGATTCTGGGCTGCCTACCTTTTCGAGATATTGTAGGGCCGTGTCAAGGGCCCGCTCCGCTCTGGACGGAGAAAAGTCCATATATACCCGTCCCAGATAAAAGTAACCGACGCCTGACTGTAAAGCATCGCCCAGGGCAAGTTCCAGACCCTGCCGGATATAGGATAACGACTTTGTGGTATCAGAAGCGGAAAGACTGTCTCCCAACTGAAAAAGCAGTTTGGCCCTTTGCCTGTCAGTGCCACAACGCTCAAGCCGCTGCCTGATGTCATCCGGCCATACGGAAGGCTGCCCCTGTACCGACACAGTGACGACAAAAAACAAAATGCAACTCTGTAAGTATTTCCGTACCATATATCGCTAATACTAAATACTAAGGTAATAATAGCAAAATATTCTATACACTTTAAAGCATCAGTTAAAAATACTCCCAAAGGAGTATTGTCATAACAGTAAATTGAAGATAATTTTGAATATGAGATATTCTCATGATAAATCCTAAAGGCATAATAATATGAGAAGACAATTTTTTACTGTCCTATGGTTACTATTGGGGGCAAAAACAGGGATCGCACAGATCTTTTCGGATCAGCTTCTGTTTCTTCAGAGCCAGACCCAGTTTATGACGATCCAGAGCCAGATATACAGTGATATGTCCAAGCGGAATCTGGAATGGGACGAAGCAAATAGAACGAGCCGCAGCGCAGGCAGTCCGACCGGAGCTTATGCCAGCAGCGGATTTACGTACACAGCCAGTAAGTCTGTTGTTGAACGGGTTGAAGCTGAAATCATATCCCGGCTGACCCGAAAAAATCCCGCATCTGGCAGAAACCTCGCTACGGCATTGAACAATACAAAGCCTTACCCAAAATATATTGCCGCATTTAAAGCAGTGGGGCTCGATCCGGAGCACGATTATGCCGACGTCTTCACAGGCTATATGTTAGGGATGTGGCGGATTGCAAATGGTAGGGCTGACAATCCGACAAAAGAACAGGTCAGTGCAGTACGCAGGCAGGTGGCCGGTCATCTGGATATCTCAGGGCTGAATAACGCAGACCGTCAGGAAAAAGCGGCGTACCTGATCTATGACCTGATTTTTGCCAATGAGGCTTACGAAGGATCAAGAAAAGCCAATGACCGTAAGCTGATGCAACAGGACTCGGACGCCGTACATCAGCGCTTCCGACGTGAAAATAATTTGGACCTACGTAATTTGACCATAACCGCTAACGGGCTCACAGGCAAGAAATAGCTCGTTGCTGACTGTAAATAATACTAAAAACCGGCGCTTCGTTGGCTAATTTCGGAGAGGTAGTTTTACACCTAACTAAATTTAAAGATTATGAAGGCAATGTATTGTATTATTGGCATGGCAGGCCTATTATTATGGCCTGCATGCAGCAAAACGAATGATGATCCTGTCAACGAAAATGACAATAATAACAGATTCCCGTCGGGATACAGTCCGGGCCTTATCTTCATCAAACCGGTTCGTTGCTGCCAGTCCAAATGAAAAAGATTGCTCTATAAGGGGGTAACTACATTTGGCGGATGAATGCGGACGGAACTGATTTCCATGAAGTAACAGCAAGCGACCAGAAAGAACGGTTTCCTGTATTTACCTTTAAGGCTTATAACTGCGTACTTGTATCGAGGAAACCTTAGGTTTCAAGCTTTCGAGATAGCGAAATATTGCTTTGATATCTGATGTACTCATACCAGCATACATAATCCACGGCATTGGAGAATTGAGTTCTTTGCGAGTCAATCTATGCGGTTTATAACTAGAGTCAGCGTAACTTTTAAATCTACTTACAAATAGTTGTTCACTCCAGTTACCAATACCAGTTTTAGGATCCATTGTGATATTAGGGGCACGGACTATACCGTTGGGCTGTTTAAATTCCATACCTCCAGCGAATTCTGTTCCGGGCACCAGTTTTCCTCTATCTTGCTTACTATGACAATCCACGCAACCTGCAGCATTGACAAGATAAGCACCGTATTTGACACTGTCTTTTTCTGACGGTATAGTTTGATGTGATGCTTGCATCGGAGATAATCTATTTAGAAGGCTCACAGGAAAGTCCAGGTGTCCCTCTGGAATTTCATTCTTGATCATCGGCAATGTTCGTAAATAGGCGATAATACTATAAATGTCTTCCTTGTCCATCTGACCAAAACGATGATAACCCATGACAGGAAATAAAGCTCGCCCGTCCTTCCCGACTCCTCCGGTTACAGCACGATAGATTTCACCATCCGTCCACGATGACAACTGATACGGTGTGAGATTGGTAGAATAGACCGTCCCCGGAAATCCTGCTTCCTTACCAAACTTTTCACCTCCACCGCCGAGCGTACCGGAAGCAACAGGGCCACTAAATAGACTCCAATCCCGCCTACTATGGCAATCCATACAGACCGCAACGTGATTTGCCAAATATTTTCCGCGTTCGATACGTTCACCTGTCCTTTCAATTTTCAATTGGGGAGCTGGTCCAATATCCGGTTTGGAAAATCGAATATAACCACCGGCAAGAACTGCGACAAATAGTGTTCCGACTAGAACAACAACAACATATTTTACTAATTTCATATCAACTATTATCTTTTGAAAGCCCTAAAATTCTCCAAAAAATAAGGTCATCGAAAGATATATCGATAAAGGGGTAGCTTGTGGCGACAAAAGAATGAGCAAAGCAGTCAAACAGCAAGAAACTATTTCTCCTAATTTTGTAGACGCTGACGGCATGCATCCTTATAATTTCTACCGATCGGAAGTTCTTTGCCAAGAATTTCTATGGCGTATGAGTGGTAACTGTCTATTTTATCAACTGCAACGATAAACGATCGATGAATGCGTAGAAATAAACTCTCCGGGAGAAGCTCGGCCAGTACGCTGATTTTTTGCTTGCTGACAAGGGTCCGGTCCGCCAATACAACTTTGATATAGTCCTTTAGACTCTCAAGCCAATAGATATCCCTTACATTGATTTTTACAGTTTTCCGATCAACCCGGAGGTAGATAAAATTCTCGGACTTATTTTGATCTGTCTGAACAGAAACGATTTGCCGATTTATGGGTCTATAACCGTCAAACACCTTCTCCATAGCCTTTAAAAATCTATTAAACGGGATCGGCTTAAGTAGATAGTCAACAGCATTGAGATCAAAGCCTTCAAGCGCATAATCCTGATATGCAGTGGTAAAAATAACTTTAGGTGGATTTTTTAATGTCCTAACCAACTCTGTTCCGAGCAAACCCGGCATCTTGATATCGAGAAATAAAAGGTCAATACGATCCTTTTGAAGTATCTGAAATGCTTCAATAGCACTATTGCAGGTGGCTACCAATTCAATCTCGGGAAAATTTCCCACATAAGTTTCTATAATTTCAATGGCATGAGGTTCATCATCCACAATAAGTGTCTTTATTTTCATGGACTCCAGAATTTAGGTATTACACTTTATTTCCTTAGGTATTAAATTAGAATCTGATTCACTTTTCTTGGATAAAAGCGGTAAGGATTCAGCTCCGAACCCGATCTCCATAATGACAAGATACATATCTTCTTCTTCATATATCGTCAACGTATGTCTCTGAGGATACAACAATTCGAGTCTCTTTCTAAGATTCAAAATACCGATATTGCCACAGCTAGCAGAGGGTGCGTTAGTTTGGTCAGGTCGCCCGTTGGAAACTTTCAATTTAAGTCTATTCATATCCACATCTAGATCAATATTGACCCACGCTTCTTCCATCATTTCACTGGCCCCATGCTTAAAAGCATTTTCTATCAATGGAATCATCAAAAGCGGTGCTATGATCTGATCTTCGATAGATCCGCTTTGATTAAAATTTAGATCCAGTCGTTCGCCATATCGAAGTTTTTCCAGTGTCAGATAATTCCTTATGATGGCAATATCCCTTCGGAGAGGCACATAATCTGAATCACATTCATAGAGCATATAACGTAATATATCCGATAATCCAAGGACGACTTCGGGGGATTTGGCTGACTGTTTCAGTGTGAGCGCATAAAGGTTATTGAGTGTATTGAATAAAAAATGAGGGTGAATCTGTGACTTCAGAAAATTGAGTTCTGACTGTAGTGCCACCTGTTTCCGTTCATGCCACATTTGGACAAACTTGATCACCAGTCCGATCCAGACGATGGAATTACTCTGCTCGAGCGCATGAATAAAGTATTCGGGATTTGTAAATTGTTGCAGAAATGTACCGTCCAGTTTTTTCCACTTGGCCTGAGGATTTAATTTGCGCATTTCCTTAAGAAAGTATGGATCAGCAAATAAAATTTCAATCACGCGGTAGACAGATGCGCATAGCAACGTCAATAAAACGAGCATAACAGCCAACTGAAGAAACTTACGGGTATAGAGATATTTTGGAACGATAAAATAGCTTAACGTATAGAAATAGAATAAATGTACTGGAAGCAACATCATCAAAATCTTAAATATTGCCCAATAACCTGGTCCTCCTACCTGAAAAAGGAGAAGTAGAAAGATGGTTACGCTCAACCAGAATAGTACATGTGTAAATACACGCTTATTAGATTCCCATATCCTACTCATTTCCATAATCAAAGATACCCAATTTATCTTCAACCGATAAGATTGTCGACAGAAGGAATATAAATATCGACAAAATGCATACTCACTTGTTGCCATCTCAAATCTTTTCATTCAGCCAGAATCCAATACTTTCTGTCGACAAAATGATACTATCTATAGACAGCTTTGGCGGTAATATATTTTTATACCCAGCTTCGGAACTGATTTAAATTAAAAATATGGTACGCAAAATTCTATACACACTGCTAATTGTTCAGGCAACAAGCTCTGTTTCCTATAGTCAGGGATTTCTAAAAGGACTCGCAGAAAAGGCCTCTCGGGCAGGTCAGGACCTGATCATCAAAAAGGGAACCAAGAAAGTGGAAAAAGTAATTGATGGCCCTGCGGCACAGGCTAAACCCCATACCAATGAAACGGCGAAAGCAGAGGCTGCTCCAATGATTACAACAACCGCCGAAATTAAGTCGAATTCCAAGTTTGATTTTATCCCCGGCGAAAAAATTCTGCTGTTCGACAATTTTGCTCAGGATGTCATTGGTGAATTTCCATTAAAATGGTTTACATCGGGATCAGCAGAAGTCGTAAAACTGGAAGGTCTGCCCGGAAACTGGCTACAGATGAATAATGGAAGCATGCTTTCCCCAATCTTGAAATTTCCGGAAAATTTCACTGTCGAGTTTGACCTGTTTCTGAATCTTAATGTGAACTCCTCCAGTGTATTCCCCGGTTTTCATTTTGAGATATTCGACGGCGGTGACAAAGCAAAACGACTCGATGCTTATAATTACAAGCTAAATAACATTCTATATTTCTCCAACACTTTCAATCGTGATAAAGCTGTATTTACGCTCGATTCTCGCGAAAAAGCCAGACAAAAGCTAGTATCTGACAAAATTTTTCTCGCCGGATTCCAAAATAAATATAAGTCAGTTGTGCATGTCGCCATCACTGTGCAAAAAGAGCGTCTGCGACTCTGGTATGATGATACCAAGGTTATCGACCTGCCCACTGCTGTAGCGACCCCGGCCAATTTTAACCAAATGCTGTTTACAGGCAAAAAGACCAAAGAGGGATACCCGGCTTTTTATATCACCAATCTTAAAATTGCATCTGGCACTCCTGATATGCGGTCAAAACTTCTTGAAACGGGCCGCTATGTGACCAATGGGATTCTCTTTGACAGCGGTTCAGATAAAATCAAACCAGAATCTTATGGTTTACTTAAGGAAATAGCGGGCATCCTCAATGCTGAATCCGGTCTGAAAATTAAAATCGTCGGCCATACGGATAACGATGGCAAAGCAGATCTGAATATGGATCTTTCACGAAAACGCGCCGAAGCTATAAAGAAAGCACTGGTAAATACTTACCAAGTGGATTCAGACAAGCTGGTTACCGATGGTAAAGGCGCCAGTGAACCGGTTTCAAGCAATTCAACTAGTGAAGGTAAAGCCGAAAATCGGCGTGTTGAATTTATCAAAATGTAATAAGGAGAAGGGTATAAATACCCTTTCTTCCTTTAATTCAATATCCTAAATGATGAAAAAACTTGTATTATTATTTCTTTGTCTTTCAACGAGCTTACTATTAGGGATACCGATGGTGCAAGGACAAAGGAAAAATGCAAATAAACCGGACGTCAAAACGATCAAAAACGAGATAGAAAAAATACTCAAACAAGGTGGAGCGCCCGATCAGGCTAAGCTAGAAAAGCTGGCAAAACAATATGCTATTCAGCAAACGGTTTCCGAACCTAAAAAAGAGTCACTTTATAAAACAAAAATCAACAGGACACAGGTTTCCAGGGCAAGTTTGACCGGGAAAAAGTTAACGGACTATATCGAAAAACTACTCGGGAGGCTCGAACCAAAGATGGATCCTGAAACGGTACAGATTGTCAACAAAATCGAACAAAGATCAGATACCAATTCCAATATAATGAGTCAGCTATCTTACTATCTCTATCTGATAGAATCGGAAGATGCCGCTCTTTTACTTGGGGGACGAACTATTTTAAAGGACCCCTTAAATGACCTTGCAACTAATAACTTTGCTGCCATGTTAACCAGCTGTGGTGCTGCGCCACAGGCTATTCCAATCTTACGGGGATTAATACCGCAAAATCAAAAAAATGCCATGGTTTTGAACAATTTGGGGCAAGCATTTGCTTCGGTCGGCATGCGGGACAGTGCCATGTTTTATTTTAATAAATGTTTAATGCTGGAACCTAAACATGCGATGGCAAATAAGACTGCTGCTAAGTTATCTGCTGACGCAGGGAATAAAACACAGGCAATAGAACAGGCGAAAAAATCGCTTGAAGGTGAAATAACGCTGGAGGCGCTTGAACTCATTGACGAACTGGATTCTTCACCTGATAAATTTGAATTTCTTGCGCACGAAAAAAATATTCCGGATTACTTTAATCTCTATAAATTCAAAAAACCAAGCCTGCAGCGCAAACATACCGATGCCGAAGTCGTCAGGGCAGAACAGAATGCATTCTTAACGGAGATAGACCGCATGATTGAACAATTAAATATCCTGATTGATGAAGAAACAAAGATATCATTAATAAAGAGTCAGGAAAGAGTACAACGGACTCAGGCAGAAGCAATAGAATATGGAAGGATAAGCGACAAACTCTTTTCTCCGATGAATGAAATGGCTGCAAAGATATACGCCAGTAAGTATATCAATAGGGATATTTTCGACGAACTACAAAAGATCGAAAAAACATATACTTCGGAAATTGAATACAGGAGGCAGTCTTACGCAAATGATCTGAATAGCATCATGGTACAATATGCTGAAAAAAAGAAGGCTTATAATTGTGACGCAATGGATGGAAGTGGCTGTAAAATGTTGGAAAAGCTTACCCTGGAAGAGTGTGAAGCAAAAAATAAACGCCTGGATGTATTTCTGGATGCATGTGCAACCGCTGCTGAGCGCTATGAACAACGTCAGCTTCAATTGGCCCGGGAGCGGTTTTTCTTCCATTCAAAATGGGGATACATGATGGGGCACGACCCACACAGAGCGAATGCGAATCATTACCATGCCGCAAAAGATTATCTCTTGAGTATCAGAAAAGTGGTTGGTTATGCTCCCGAACAGCCATTTTGCAGACAGTTGAAAGAATTGTTAAAAACCTACCGTTTTGAAGATATTATCAAGCCATATTGCCCGATCAACAACCAGTTCGATATCGGCGCTATGTCCTTAAAAATCAATTGCACAGAGAGTACCCTGACCATAAAACTGGATCATTTTATTGAAGCCGCGGAACTAGGAAAACTGAGTAAAAAAGCAGCATTTTGGCTGGATGGAATGAAATTACAGTTTAAAAGTGACCATGTCAAAAGAAATACTACTATCAGTGTGATCAAAACCTGGCTCGAACAATCCGTTGAAGTGCCAAAGATGCTGACACCGATCCGATGGAAAGCAGGAGCCAAGGTCGAAGTATCTACTACAGCCTACATTACCATTGACGGCAGGGGACAAATAGCTGACGGCGGATTAAAAGGAACAGCAATGACCACCGCATGGTCAGGCGTGGATAGCGACGTTACTGGTGCAATGAACCAAATCGAGGCTGGCGTAGAAATGGGACTGGGTTTCAATTCTGGGGCATTTGTTAGCCCTAAGGGGATGCTAGCGGAACTCTTCACCGGATTAGGCACTTAGTTATCTGTCGACAAAAACTCACGTTATATCTACAAAATAGGTAACTTATAAAAAGAAAAATAGAACTTAGGCAGCATATTTCTGCTTTTAACATGAGAGACATGTTGAAAATTCAAAACCAATATGCTAAAACATAAAAATTACAATGAAAAACCTGCACTATTGCACCATCCTTCTGGTTGTCCTTGGAGTAAACCTTGTCTTACTACAAGATACATATGCCCAATCTCGTAAACAAAGGGTTGAGCATTTTCTCACGCAAGCCATGGTAAAAGAGCGTATTCCCGGCCTTGCCTATGCTATATTGGAGGATAACAAAATAGCTATGAAAGGAACGCTGGGGATGGCTGACCTTTCCTGGAATCAGCCAGTATCAACCAAAACCGCATTTCAGCTTGCGTCGGTATCGAAGATCTATACCGGCGCGCTATTGGCCCGCCTATTCAGCAAAGGTATATTTTCTCCAGAATCGAAACTTGAAAATCTTATAGACAGCATCCCTGACAATTGGAAAAATATTACACTTCTCCAGCTTGCAACACATCAATCAGGAATTCAGATCGGAAACTTTGGTGAGGCTAAGGATGGCAAAGAAGCTTTCGAAATCGCAAAAAAACAGCCATTTCAATTTGCACCCGGAGATTCAGAGAATTACGTAAGTAGCGACTATTGGATCTTACAATATGTGATCGAAAATAAAATGGGAAAACCGTATTTCGAAGTCCTTAAAGAGTATATTACAACTCCTTTAGGAATGGGCCATACATTTGTGGACTATTGGCGTGGAGGGCACGTTCTATTTTCAGAAATAATCCCCCAAAAAGCGACTATTTATCATGCTGCCAGTGATCCCGAACGGTATATCGAAGGAATTTTTCCATTTGTCTCCACAGGATATGCCGCCGGTGGCATCTACACTTCACTGGATGATATGATTACACTTCAACGAGCACTGCATGATACTTCATTTATTGAAATAAAATACGCGAAACTTATCTTTTCGGCACAACCGTTAAAATCAAAAATGGGAACATTTGGGCTCGGGACAATGGTCTACAATTATGATGGACATCCGGTCGTCGGCCATAGTGGTGGCCCTGCGCTGGCGGATGTATGTTATTTTGAGAAGGAGGGAATAACAGTGATCATCCTGACAAATCAACGGGGATTCTACCCCTATCTCGCAAAATCTGTCGCATCATTTTTCATTCCCGGATTAAAAATGGAAGTCCCCCCTTCAAGGTAAGTACACAGGTGACCGGCCAAGTCCTTACATATGGCCGGTCACCTGAGAAATATTTCCCTTGATCAACGGCCTTCTGTCAACTAACCGCTTCACTTTCTCGTAATAATTTTAGCAGTACGCTGATCTGTCCCCTATGGTAGATCTCATCCTCGACCATGTGAAATAATATCCAGGCCAAATACAACGTTCTCCATAATCGTTGCTTTGCAACATGTCACTAAAATCTTCAAAGGTCAGGGCAGATAAAACAGTAAATAAGCTATTTTAATATACAACTAAAATTGCATAACATCTGCCAGCAGCATCCAGCCACTTCTATCTAGCGACCAAACTTGAGCGAAATATCCACAGTACTTTCTATCTTGGGTACTTTGCCTATCTTTGCTCAAGTTGCCAAACCTATAATAGGTTTTTCTCATCCGGTCAAAACCTTCTCCTATTACCGTTTTAAACAATTTTGGGGCCGCTTTTGCCTGTTGATAACTCAAAATACCACTGCTATTCGGCCTTAAAAATATGGCTCGCCTATGTATCCGATCTTCCGAAAAGTGCTCAATTGAAGGCGGGTTTTCTACTGTTAATATAGATTCAGATCCGAAATTGAATTCGCTGACAGTGTGATCTCCAGCGCTGGCGATCACACTGTCAGGAATATGGCCTGAATTCACCCCGCCATCAAACAAAATCTTGAATAATCCATCGCTGTTCTTCTCCCAAATAGAGAATGTATAACCGGAGCCAGTTGCAACCCCGTTTTTTTTCCTGAAATAGCGGAACGGACCTGTTGCGAACCCAAAATCATTCTCTTTGTTAATAAAAGCCATTACTGGCCGCCACCATAAGAGGTCAGTCGTATCATTTGGAATGCGTTCGTAATAAGATAAGGCATTTGTGATGGTATTTCCAACAACGATGTACCCCTTTGGGGACATGTATTTCTGAAAGGCTGACTTAATTCCCTGTAGTCGCGCAGTTTCAGCAAAAATCCGCTCGCTGCCCGCAATAGAAGAATCTGGCTTCGCATACAGACGATTTGAAAACAGCAGAGATAATGATACCAGGCATACACACAATAATTTTTTCATAATTGCTCCTTTTTGTTATAGGACAAAGCTATTTCAAAATCTTACCCAGTTAAATAACAACAGACCGACAGCGATCTTCTATCGACAGAAGCACTTAGTTTCCAGTCAAAAGAAATAAACCGAATTTCTGCCATTCCATCGTCGACAGGATATTCTCTAAACCTATGAAAAGAGGGCATCAAAAGGAATCCTAAGTCCTTCTGATGCCCCTAAACTGCCGAAGTTCGCATATTAGCTATAACCTATCTGTCATTTTGGACGAGATTGGGATTGGCATCCAGCTCTGCACGCGGGAAGAGAAATTCCCACCGTTTATCACCAGCAGGCACTTCCATAAGACCATTTACGGAGCCACTCACATAGTTGGGCACAACTGTACGGTTGAGTGGCTGGTTCAACCGTTTAAGATCGAGGAACCGGAAGCCTTCTCCCCATAATTCTATGCGCCGCTGAATCCAAATTTCCTCTTTTAAGGCATCGCCCCTTTTAGTTGAACGGATTGCTTCAGGATCCCTGACCTTCATAAATTCAAAGAGGATATCCTGTGCAAGCTTGTCCTGATCCCGTTCAATATAAGCTTCAGCTGCAATGAGGTACATTTCCGAAAGCCGCATCAAAGGTACATCACCCAATGTACCACCAGCAGCTTTAATGGAGAATTTACGGGACATATAAGGCTGCCTTGTAAAACTTGGCGTTGGAAGCGGAAAATTTGCTGCTGTGGGATTGGGCTCCCAGATACTTTTACGAACATCGGTAGCAGAAATTTTATCATAGAGCTTAGCATTAATCCGTTTTGGGTTTCCCCGCATAAAGGTTGTATTTGCATTATAAGCAATCTGTGAGAAATAGGACGCAAATACAGCATCCTGGTCGGCAGTTGGCATCGAAGCCCAGATAAATTCACTCAGTGCATTGGCATCATTAAATCCTTTGAGGTATTCAGATGCCGTCATAAGTTTATAATCAGGTAGGTCTATTAGTTTTTTTGCATATAAGATTGCATTCTCATAATCCTGCATAGTTAATGCAACTCTTGCACGAAGTCCAATAGCGACGTCCAAATTTACCTGGGATTTATTCTTCCGGTCCGAAACCTTTAAAGCTATTGCATCGTCAAGATCTTTCACGATCGCGGCATATACTTCTTCAACAGTTGCCCTGGGTAAAGCAACGTCACTGGACTTTAAAACAAGAGGTACGCCAAGCTGGTTATTGGGACTAGCAGATGAATCATATCTTTTACCGTACAATTGTACTAAAAAGCTATATGCATAGGCACGTAAAGTAAGCGCCTGCGACCGTAATACATTTCGCTCTTCTTCATTCGCATTTACTTTGCCTACATTGTCCAGAATAAAGTTTGCATCGCCAATAATTTTATAGAAAGTGCGGTAATCATATTCCATCAGTTCATGGCTTTCATTGCGGTGGCCAACCCAGTTCCCTTCACCTGTGGCGGTGTACCAAGTGGAAGCACCGATCCCAAGATCCTCCCCCATAAAGTCCATGGCCAGCATGATGCCCCCTACTCCGGGTTTATTTTGGGTATTGCCGGCTACAAGAGTTGTTCTTTCGAACATAAAGCGATAAATGCCATTCACAGCTGTCGTCGCATTCCCTAGGGAACTGAATATCTCATCGGCAGAAACTCTGTCTGTAGGCAAAGTATTCAGATAATCTTTACTGCAACCAACCAAAAAAACGACCAGATTGGCAACAAAAACAAATCGTGTTATCTTTTTCATAAGTGTACTTTTTAAAATGATGCATTTAATCCCAATGACCAGATCCTTGTAGGCAGGTAAGTTGTTGAATTGGTACCATCAAACTGCTCTGTCGGATTAAGTCCCTGACGTTTGGAGAACAACTGCAGGTTTTCACCGCTTGCTGTTATCCTAGCAGCATCCAGACCGACCTTGTCTAACCACCGGCCAGGGAGACGATAATAAAGATTGACATTCCTGATACTCAGGTAAGATGCATCTATGAGCCATCGCGTCGAAGCGGCATTAATATTCGCACTATTCCCCTGATCAAGCCTTGGTATACGACTCCCTTTGTTTGTCGTTGTCCATGCATCAAGTGCGTCGGCATGATAAGATTTTCCGTAAGAACTTGTATTCATGAGTGCTGCATATTGGCTATCATACACCTTTCCTCCCAATTGATAGGTCATTAGAAACGACAGCCCCACTCCCCTATATTCAAAATCGTTCTGCACGGAGCCTGACCATTTAGGTATTGCGCTACCTGAGTAATTGAACATGGCTAAATTTGAATTCGTCACATATTTTTGTCCATCGACGGTGCGTATGGCGTCCTCGGTTGTTCCTTCGGCTGGTAGATATAGGGCAGCTCCATCTGTAGGATCCACACCTGCATATTGCCTTAACCAAAAAGCATAAAAATCCTTACCCACCTGCCATCTTTTACTTCCTGAGGTGATCACGGGCGTTTCTCTTGGCATCTTTGTGATTTCATTTTTGAAAGTCGACAGATTATTGGTTAGCGTCCATCTAAAATCCTTGCTTTTTACAATATCAGCTGCAAGTGAAAGTTCCCAGCCGCGATTGTACATAGAACCCACATTCCGATACTCAAAACTTACTGCTGAAGACAACGGGCGGGGCACAGACATTAAAAGCTGGTCCGATCCACGGCGATAATATTCAAGAGCTCCCCGCACTCTATTGGAGAAGAGGGCAAAATCTACCCCGATATTGAACGAATTAGAAATTTCCCAGGTAAGATCCGGATTAGGTAAACTGTAGAGCAGGGTACCTGGAAAAGAACCGTTGCTAAAGCCTAAATTATATAGGCCCTGGTGCCCAAAGAATATCTGGTTGCCACTCTTGTCAAGCAATCTATTGTTCCCCACCTGCCCATAGGAGGTTCTAAGTTTTAGCTCATTGATCCAATCATGACCGGCAATAAATTGTTCTTTCGAAATCATCCAGGCTCCCCCAACTGAAAAAAATGTTCCCCAACGATGTTCGGGATTAAAAATCGAAGAACCGTCCCGTCTCACCGATGCATCTATAAAATAGCGGTCATGATAGTTATAAGATGCTTTTGCGAAGTAAGACTCCAGCCGGTTACTATTTATACGTCCATCGATAAAATAATTTGACACATAGTTTATCAGCTCAGGAATACCTTCGACAATTTGACCGGTCTTGATGGCATTTCTGTCCTTATAGCGATAGTCATAATTCTCATGCCCAGCCAGAAGCGAAAGATTATGGGCTCCAAAACTCCTTTTGTAAGAAAGTATCTGATTAAAGGTATAGGACCTAATCATAGAATTAGTCGCTGAGCTCAATCCAGTATAAGATACGCCGTCCCCAACGATATTGTTGTACGTATAATCAAAATTACGGTTGGAGATATCCACACTTACCGAGGGAGTAAAAGTAAAATACTTTAGAAATGTTATATCGGCATACGCTCTCCCGCCCAATAAAAATCTTGTGTTGTCACGATGGTTCAGCATGGTTTCATAGATCACATTTCTTCCGGGGCTCGCCGCGTTGGGCCTGTTTATCGCACCGGGATGGAGACCATAGTCATAATATTGCTTGCCCGTTTTGGAATCGATAATCGGCTCACCTGTGACAGGATCAAAAGCATGTATCGGATAAATCGGCCCTATTCCCCTGATAAAATTAAAAGGATTGGCAATTGCATTTGCATTGCCCGAACTGCTTCCTGCGTCCAATGCCAATTTCCCCACCGATCCTGTACCATACATGTTGACGCCCAGATGGAGCCAGTTCTTTACCTTTGAATCAATACTCATCCGTCCACTGAAGCGCCGAAAATCAGAATTCAAGAGATAGCCTTCTTCATCGAGATATCCAAGCGAACTGAAATAGTTTGTCTTTTCGTTGCTTCCTGAAAGACTAATATTCGCTTCTTTACGTTTACCGGTTCGCTGGATAGCTTTATACCAGTCAAAATCATCATATTTCAATCCTGCATTGGGGTTCACTTTTCCGCTGATATCGACTATCTGATTATCGGGTACATTGAAAGGATTGTAAAACAAGCTTTTAAAAACATTGTCCACGGCATATTGGGCAGCCTCCTGCTCCGAAAGGCCTGTTCCTGAGTTCGGGAACATTTTGGAGTTCTTCATCGCCTGAAAAACAACGGGATAATAGTCATACAGTCCTACACGGTCATATTCTTTGATTCCCCGCTGGCTAAAACCCTGTTTGACCCCCGCTTCAAGTTTCAAAGCTCCTTTGCCCTTTTTGGTGGTTATGATAATAACCCCATTACCCGCTCGTGATCCATATAGGGCAGCCGACGTGGCATCCTTTAATACAGACACACTTTCGATATCGTCGACGTTAATATCACCGATTGAACCGTCAAAGGCGGCCCCATCGACGACCAGTAGCGGTTCACTTGAAGCACTGAGAGATCCTATGCCCCGCAGGCGGATTGATGCGCTGCTCCCGGGCTGGCCGTTTCCCGAACTCACTGAAACTCCCGGCGCCATTCCTGCAAGAGCATTGGTAATGTTTGAGACGGTACGCTTTTGAAGATCCCCGGTCCCTATGGTAGCAACCGATCCAGTTAGTTCAGATCTGGAGGATTTTCCATAAGCCACAATAACAACTTCCTCAAGTTCCTGGCTCCTTTCCTGAAGTTTCACTTCTAACGATTGATTGCCGTTCAGTGCAATATCTTTTGAAAGAAAGCCGATAGCCGTAAAATGCAAAGTACCATTTACAGGCGATCGGATGATAAATTGGCCATTCCCATCTGTTTGGGAAACGGCTTTCGAACCTAGAATTGATATCGTGACCCCTGAAATTGGTGCCCCGTTGGTAATTGAAGTAACCCGTCCGGAAACCTGTATCACTTGAGCTTTGACTGACATACTGAACAATGCTGTAAATGAACAGACACAACAATAAATAATTTTTTCTTTCATGATGGTTAATATGTTAATGGAAAAAATAAGCCGATCTGTAATATCGGCTTAAGATCATACCTAGGATTCTCAAGCGGAGAGCGCTTGCTTGTCAAAGGATTCCCCTAAAAACGGATTGCTCTTAATTCGAGATCAACCTCGATATCGTTTTTAATCTTATCCTTTGCCGGAAGATTGGGCTGTGAAGCAAATGTCATCCCCCATTTTGTGCGGTCAAACTTAAACTTCGCAATGACTTTGACATCGGTATCGGTCATATTGATTTTGGCCGGAATATCCAATGGAAAGGACTTGCCCAGTAGCTTCATACTTCCTTTGATCAGATAATTGTTTCCACTAGCATCTACCTTCCCGGTTTTCTCTGCTGAACTGATTGAATAAGTCACAAATGGGAATTTAGCCAAATTAAAAAAGTCTACTGTCTGTAAATGGTTCCGTAGTTCATTTTTACTTTCTTGGGGCATATCATTGGTCACTAGAATTGATTCGACGGAAATACTGATTTCACCAGCTGTGATTTTATCGCCTTCAATAGCAAGATTTTCACTTTTCAATCCAATGGTGCCTTCATTGAAATAACCCGTTTCCAGAAATCCCCTCCATATTGCCTTTGAACCGGTTTCGAGAACCAGCGTCTCGTCCTTATTCGGCACTGAAACTTTTTCTTTTCCACAGCTAACAACAACTAATGTCAGAATGATTGCAGCAAATACATTTTTAATTTTCATGATTTAAAATAGTTTTTGCTGCAATGATGAGCATTCTGGAAATCAACTACTAACCAAATCGACAGAGCGTAAACTTTGGGCGACAGTTATCAAAAAAATATAATCCAAATGAATTAAGACTACAGATCATCTAAATATATAAATATATGGTTGTTGGTCGCCAGAAATATACCTTTTATCGAAATACAGGGAATTGTAATTATCAAGAACTGATATTTGCCACAGTTAGTAATACTAGTTTCATATTTTCATATGTGAGGACATGTCGTGAGGATATTTCCAACGTTTATTTAAGACTCCCAGGGTCAACTTTGATTCTGGGATATTTTTACACGATAAAACCGTAAAGATTTTCTAATTAAGGACATTGATGCCCAACATCGTTCTTAGAAAATTGAAGCCTCTTTAATAACTTTTGAAAGCAAAATTTAGTCATACGTCTACCAAAAGCCGCTATCTATCGTTGAAAATAGCTTTCATGAGCTATTACAAAGAATTTTGTTGTATCCTAAAGCAACATGCTCGATTTAGATACCGAAAAAACTAAAAAAGTAGGACAGGATAAATTATTTAGGGAATATAATATTTAAAAGATGAAAAGAAAATTGAACATTTCGTTGGTAATGCTTATATCAATAATAGGATTAAGCTGCAGCAAGTCTGAAGTGAACACTCCACAGGAGAGCCTAGGATCCGTAAAAGGTAAAGTACTGACATCCGATGGAAGGCCGGTAGCAGGAGCGAAAATAGTTATATCTAGCGTGATCTGGTATAATGAAAATAATGTTGTCACAACCTCTGCTGACGGCACTTATCAACGAAAATTAGCTGGGCCGGATAATGATGCCTGGTACGCTTACGCTTCCATTGAAAAGGAATATAATGGTAAAAAATATAGAATGGATCTTCATCCAGAGTCAACAGAAGACTTTCTTCCTACAAAAGAAATTACACGAAATTTCACATGGAAATTAACGGGAGAACAGGTGGGTAGATCAACGGGTATTTACGGCGGTTTGGTTACTGTCGGTTCAGAACCGGGCGAATTCTACGACTTCACCAATGTTATTCTTACATTAACGCCACAAGGACCGCTGATTGATGGAAGCAAAGGTAGCAAGTTAGTAATAGCAGTCCCTGCTAGTCAAAGGTTGGAAGTGCCCATTGGCCGCTATAGCGTTTCGGCTGTTTATGCAGTACCCGGTAAAAATCAAAAACCAATGCGAGTTCGACTTTCCAATACAGGATCTTACAATACTAATGCAATTGTAGATTTCACTCCCTCAACAGATTATTGTAAAAATTGCATGACTATAGATATAAAAGAATAGATTTAGAAAAACTTAAATAATTCTATTTGCCCATTTTTATCATCTTAATAAACTGTAATAAAGGCACTAAAGGTTCTTTTGAACTCTGGTGCTCCACTTAAGGAGACACTTCAATAAAGTTGTCTCCTTTTTTAAATACAGTTGTTCTGTTGTCCGCGTCCCTTCTCCCATCCCAACACTGTACTTGGATCAACTCCATCCTTTTCTTTCTTATATGCTGGCCAATAGAAGTTGGATTTTTAGGATATAAGCTATCCATCGGCTTTACAGATTCTGTTTCAAAACGCAAACTAGGCGACGCAGGAATGTCGCTAAGAATAAATCATTACCATAAAACAATAAGGGAAAATTATAGAAAATCAATTCAATTAATTATACCTTTTAGAGGCAAGTGCTTACTCGAATATTACAAAGCTTACGATCCAAAAAATATTATTAGGAGGTTTTTCAAAGCAATATTTGCTTATCATTCCGCCACTTTTATAATAGTCCTAAATCAGTTGATTTTTTAATCAAGCTTGCGACACTATGACAACCTATTTTCCGAAATAGATTTTTGCGATGTGTCCGGCAGGTATTGGTTGTTATGTCTAATGTTTCAGCAATTTTTTCACTCGAATATCCTTTAGCAATATAATGTAAAATTTCACGCTCCCGTATGGTAAGTTTAAGACCTGGAGTAGTAAGCATTTTATTGTCGCTTATGACTATTTGATGGAATTCATTATTTCCTCGGATGCCCATTACCGTAACGATATGATTATTTACACTGGTGATGTGCTCAATATCCGTATGAATATTGAGACTTTTAACGATACGAAATTTACTGTCCACTACAATAGAAATGGACTGGTGATGAAACAGTCGGTACGTGCCGTCTGCCACACGCATACGAAAACAATAGCAGCATTTCAACGATTGAATATGCTGAATGCCGACACTAAGAATATGTCGATGTGCCGCTTCTTCTGCCCGAATCACAAAACCCATATCATCTGGATGAACCAATTCGACTATTTCATTTAATGTCTCAGGCATTTGAGCAAGGCCATGCGTTTTGAGGATATTCGGATGCAGGTTTGAAAGTGCCTGTCCAATAATGTCAATGATATAGTAATAGTAATTACCTGTGAAAAGGAAATCTGCTATGAGGTCAACTAAACTGAGCTGATGAGCTATACCCTTTTCGGGAGAAAAGATCTCGGGATAATTGTCCCATGAAGTTACAAGCTGGTTCTCTTTGTCTTTCATAGGTCGAAAGTTTTATCATATTGTAGAACTCGAATGGTGGTCGGTTTCTATCTTTACTTGTTTGTTATTTCTCGTTGAGTATTTTACGACTTGGATGTCATTTTCTGTTTCAATTTGAGCTATCATACTTGCGAGGGCGGCCATTCGTGCAGGGCAAACGACAAAGGAACGCAGGTTGTCGCTGATCCAGGCGCCTGCACAGCTGACACAGATTTCGATATGAGCAAATGGATGGTTATCCTTTGCGTAAAAGACAAGCAGATGCCGTGGTTCATAACATCCAGCAACCATCAGTTCCTCACAGAGTTGTCTTTGATAGAGGGTATATTGCCAATCTGCACGTTGAGCGGGGTCGAGCTCTACCCGTCCGGCAATACTATCCGTTGGGATATTTAACCGACCATCGGACAGTAGTTCTTCGAGATTTTTTCCTGCGCTATTCTTCCAGGACATACGATTGCTCGTATAGAATACTAGTTCCACCCGTTGGGCTACCTTGAAAGGATCTAGCCCTGTGCTATCCCGCTTTTCAACAATGGGGCTAGTGCTGGCTTTCTTTCCTTTGTAGAGTATTACCTTTTCCTGAGCGGATAGACTCAGGAAGGATAACAATAGGTATAATAGGGTGATGTATCGCATAAGCAAGAGCAAAAAATAACTGATTGCACTTCTATTGCTAGAATAAATTATCATTGATAAGTTTAGCTCCCTTTAGCGTGGCCAAATGTTTTAAAGCCTTAACAATCCGTAAGATCTCTTCTTTTTCTACACTAGCATTGAAGACGAAATCTGTTGTTTCAACGTTTTTTGTTTCTGTAACCTCGTTGTTAAAACCAATTTTGTTTGCTTGAAAATTACCAGTAACAATTATTTTATAACTTAATTTACCTCCAAGCTCCTTTTGGAGATAGGATATACTTTTTATGGTGGAATACTTAAATACATGAACTTCGACAACCATCTTTGGAAAAGAGGTAGTTATAGAAGAGGCTGCTTCGCAGAATTCATCTTTAAATTTAATGGCTGCCCCAAAATCACTTTCCCTTTGCAATGGGGGTACTTTTGCTTGGAGCCATTCAATTGTTTGCTCTGCGGTCTGTGCTTTCGTCGCGCCTATCCCTAGGACTAATGCGAAAAGTATGAGTATTATTTTCATGGTATTATTTATTTTAATCAAAAGAAATAGGTTCTGGTGCACCGCAAAGTTTGCGGAGGTGATTAAAGGCTTTCGTTAGCTTGTCTACATTAAAAGCATTTATATCCAATGAGTATTTTGAAAATGTAAGGTTCTCCCGCGAATGATAAATTAAATTTTCTCCCTTACTTACCTTAAATTCTATAAAATCCGTATCCACACCAGCTTTTTCATCTGTAATAGTTCCTTTTTCAATAGATTCTATTTTATTTAAAGGTATTTTTATAGTTACATCTTTTTGAAAGTCTTGTTCATATTCACGCCACCTAATATCACTATATCGTTCTGAAATTTTTGTTTCAATATTAAATATAAGTTCACAGTTGTCAAAAGAAATACCTTTAATAAAAATTTTGACTATCCTTTTCGGATTCAGGACTCCATTTCTTCCGCTCTCTGGGTACACGACATGGTATATTGCAGATCCAGTATTCAATTCATTTTTAATATATGCTATTGTCTCTTCTTTTGTTGGTCCTTTAACCTGAGTAGAAGATTCCTCTTTAACAGTTCCTGTTGGTTGTTCTTTTGTAACTGCGGACTTTGCAACTGCTTTTTTAGCTTGTGCATTCACTGTTCCTAATCCAAGAAACAAAGTGAAAGGTATTAATAGTTTTTTCATCTTATTTATTGTAAGTACATTGAACATTAATTTCGTCTTCTTTATTTTCGCGATGTCTGTCTTTGAATCCATCGATAAAACCTTTAAGGTAGCTGTCATTTTTATCGCAGGCCATACGTGTTTCAATTATTTTTCCATCGCTTGATTCCGCAATGCAAGTCACACATTGTTCCTTTTTGCAGGAAGAAAAAAGAAAAGTGATTATGCATAAAATTAATTTTAGATGTTTCATTTTATTAGATTTTAAATTGATGAATAATGATCTGGTTTCTATCATTATTAAAAGTTACACTGAAAAATAAGGCGGAGAATAGAATTTATTTTTTTGTAAAACAAAATTTTCACAAGGAAATAGGTTTATGTGGACCGAAAATTTACTTTAGTGCCAAAACATTAATAACCTTTTTTACTCTCTTTAATCAATTTGAATTAATTATTATCCTCTAATTTTTTAAGTCGGTCATTGATTGCTTTATTTGTACTATCTGCCACATGACTCATTCTATCTAAGCGTCTGCTGGCGCTATCTATTTTGCTTTTGCTTGCCGTTATTTGAGTTGTTAGTTTATCTAAAGATGCGTTAATATCTGCAAAGTTTTGTTTATTGGCTATTTCGGCTTCTGTTTTAGATATCTCTGCGGCTTTGCATAAAATTGTTATAAATAGTTTTTGGTACATTTCCGCATTTAAAATCTGTCCAGGGAAACCGATTGACTTGCCCGTTTTGTCTTCTCTAATACTATCGATATTTAGGGTATTGATGTACATTTCGTTAAGGCGGTACAGTGCATCAGCGGAAAAGATATTGGTAGTAGATTTTTTATTAAGTTGCATAGCAGTTTTAGCGATATCTATCGTAGCACTGGCATTAACTTTATTATTCACATCAGCATTGGCTACAATCTCTAAAGCCTTGCTAAAAATAGCATCTGGTGTATTTTCTGCAAGTACAGTATAATTTTGATCATTGGCGACAATTACTGTACTGCGTTTAGAGGCATCATAGAAAGAATTGAATACTGTATTGCCGTCTTCATACCTTGATGCTCTTATCATAGTGGAAGACGTATTAGCATTGCGATGTGTCATGCCACCGCCTTGAAAAATGGAGCATCCAATTAGGAGGAACACACCCATTCCCAACATTGCTAGGATCTTAATTGGATTTTTCATAACTATAATGTTTTTAAATGGTTAAAAGGTTTCTTGAATTTTGGGACGAATACTTGTCAAATGCTTCAATGCTTTTTCAATACGAGCACGAATATTCTCTTCTAATGGTGCTATGGTAAGCCAACTCATATTTTCGAATTTCGTATTTCCATCATATGTGGTTTGACAAACTTTATCACTATATTTAAAGTGTCCATTCTCATCAATACTGGAAATTGATATTGGAAGGACTTCCTTCATGTTCTTCATTTCGTTAGCATAGTTTTTAAATTTAAAAACAAACACAATTTTATACTCATCCACACTCATCAATCTAATTTCAGTAAATCGCTCTGGATCATTATGTCTACCCATTATATTATTTGATAATTTTTCTTTCAACCAACCTATCGTCTCTTCTTTAGTCTGCGCTTGGCTCTGCATTGTAAATCCTAGAAATACAATAAAATATATTGATGTTAATAATGTTTTCATCTGTTATTTTTCAATGGTCCTCTTCTTTTCTACTTTTTCGAAAAGAAAAAGTATTCACATAGCGAATTGTATACCCTTCTTGCTTAAATTTGCCTATGATCTCTGTACGTTCTTCATCAATTTTGTCATAGCCATCCGTACGTGTGCTGCCATGAAAGCCTCCATAAGCATTTGCCCAATTGTAATAATCATTGACGACCGTCTTTAGCTTTGCAGTCCACTGAAGCTGCAAATCATCACGATTTACATCGTAATAGATATCACTATTTATAACACCGTTTACAATATTAGAGACATAGAACAATTTATCCCCAGTTTTATAGGAATAACAAAAAGCGTAGACTGTTTCTTCCTTCTTCTGTGCATGGCTCTTCGCCACAAAGCCTATAAACAAGAATATGCACATCATCTTTGCAAGAGTTTTCATAATCGTTTTTTTAGTTAATACAGTACTGCTAAGTTCCATATTTGATACGCACGGGTAAATACCCCAAATGGGGTATTTTTAAAATATCTGTTGCGATGCAGTCGTTTTATTTGGAAGAGATTGGAGATAGATAGCGAACTGAATACCTATCGCCCAGAAGCACGAAAATTATCAATCTGTTTTATTAGCATGGGGATATTTTCATCAAGATACTGCATTTCTATAGGGCTATCTGCAGCAGTTTTGAGATCAGACTTGTAGAGTGCCAACGACTGCAGTATAAAATGAAATGAGCGTGAAAGCTTAGATAATTGACCTCGGTGGAATACCTTGTCCAACGCTTTCCCTTCGTTGATTAAGCTGTCAAGCATAACGATCTTTTGTTGCCTTTCCCGCTTCTTAGATAGGAATTTCTGAATATCGAGCAGATAGGTCTTTGCCAACAGGAGACTATCTTTTGGCTGAGCCGTTTGGGCTGAAGCGAAATGAACCCATCCAAATAATGATAAAAAGAAAATTACATACAGTCGTTTCATAAACCCAAGATTAGAGTGAACGTTTCCGCATCTTATTGATCAATTTCAACAATGCAGCTCGATTTTTGGCATCGTGATAAAATTTGGGCAACTTTTCGAGCAGTGTAAAATGGCTCCGATCTTTATGTTCCCGCAAGGTGGCCGAAATATAACTTTCTAAATAATCGAGATGCGCATAATTATAGGCCCAGACTACGTCATTTTTAAAGGGATGTACCAGCCACAATGTAGCGCTAAAATATGTATGTGCTGCCGTTTCAATATGTCCTTTAATACCAAACATACGTGTCTCTGTTGTTTTATTTTTGTTATAACCGCATGACGGGCACAGCAACCGTGACTTTTTGCTTGCATAATCCACACTTGCCACCGCCTGCCTAGCGCATGATGGACAGACGACAAGCACCTCGGTACGGAAATCGGCGAGCCTTTTATTTTGGTCATTAAATCGTTCCTGAGTCATTGAATAATTCGTGTTCTATCAACTTCTAAAATAAAGTAAAGAACCGGATTGATAAATACCCCAAATAGGGTATTTTAATGCTCAGCTATACTTGAAGGCATATACCTTTTGTACAAAATCGAAATTTGTTGTATATTACGCTATTCTTAGCCGACATTTTACCTTATCGTATTGACCCAAGTCGATATTTAGATTATCCTATTGTTATGTTATTTTATGGAACAAAAGAAACATCGTCACCTGCTTGCCGACCTTTGGGAAAGTTATCCCGAAGCACTGTCAAATAATTTTCGAGCTGAAAAATCATATAGTACCGTGAATCACCTGTCGGATCTCTTGACAGTAGGTCCCTATTACCATTATGTGATAAACATAGCAGACTATTCGATTTCCCAAGTTTCAGGACTGACCACAAGTATTCATGGGTTGGCTACTCAACCAACAACATTAAAAGAGATTATAGACCAGATACATCCGGATGATCTGGAGTTTGTCCTAAAAGCAGAGGAAGCCACATTAGTCAAAATGAGGGAAATTGGATTTGAACACCAGCTGTTTCTGAAAACGTCATATTGTTTCCGCATGCGTGTTGCCAATGGTAACTATCATCTATTTCATCATCAAGCCATACATTTGGCCAAAGATGATTTGGGACGTCTGACATCTGCATTGAATATACATACCGATGTGCAGCACATCACGAAGACTAACAATAAAATCGTCCTCGTTACCGGTATTGGTTCGCGTAGCGATTATTGCCAGATTGACCTATCTCAGCAACTACTAAATAATGATATACCCCCATTTTCAAAGCGCGAAATGGAAATATTGCCTCTGATAGCGGGCGGCTATTCGAGTCCGCAGATTGCAGACAGGCTTTATATCTCGCCCGATACCGTACGGACCCATCGGAAAAATCTATACAGGAAAACGGGATCAAAAAGTGCGGGTGAATTTATTCGCCAATGTATTGAATGGGGATTATTGCAGCTATTATGTTTTTCCAATATAGAATTTTTTATATAAAATTTCATTTAGGAGATGCTAACACATCAAATCTAGTAATCGGAGACTTTTTTTATTCTTTTCCTTCTTTGTTGGTACTTCTACATTCATTAAAAATAGATTTTTGCGCTTTTATTTGTATCAGTAACCTGAAGACGCCTTCCTCTTCCTGTGGCATCCACAGAGATTACATTTACCAGTTACCCTTGCAGAGTTCTAAAAA
This sequence comes from Sphingobacterium thalpophilum, assembly GCF_901482695.1. NCBI lineage: Bacteria > Pseudomonadati > Bacteroidota > Sphingobacteriia > Sphingobacteriales > Sphingobacteriaceae > Sphingobacterium > Sphingobacterium thalpophilum. Next base: position 4,340,784 of record NZ_LR590484.1, on the reverse strand, counting down.
TGATTTTTTGATAAAGGTCTATTGCATTCTGTTGCACAAATATGAAATTCTCTTAATAAATTCATTTTCGCTTTCAATTAGTTCTTGCATCGTTTGATTTTCAAAAACAAAGATTCCATCAATCACAAAATGAACGTCATTACTACTACTACCATATAAAGACTCAGTATGATAATATTCAAGGTCTATTTTCTTTGATAATGGATAAATCAAACCACTTGCTACTAAATCATTTTGATAATAACCAGAATAAGAATGTATTTGATGTAAGTCAGCTCTATCGATGTCTTTGCTCTGCATTTCCATCTTCTTGAATTTTGCGTCAAGAGCAATAATTTTTCCACTTACCTTGTGTTTCATTATTAGGTCAGGAAACATAGACCTGCGATAAAACTGCTGTTGATAAATTGGAATTTCTACTTGTCCACTAACAAACCAGTTAGGGAAATTTCTACTCAAAAGCTTTTCAAGATATATTTCGTACAATTCTGCAATGTCAAACAGATAACCAGTTGTCGCCAGGTTTTGTTTTTCATTGTCCGGCATTACGTCTTTGTTCAGCAAAATTATTTCCGCATACTCTAAAACCTTTTTAAAACCATGATACATTGGATTGTTGATACTTTGATGTGTCTTAGCTTTTTGTATTGTTGCGTGGCTCGCAAAATATCCCGAATACTGCTGTTTTAATAATTGGCTCAATCCAAGTAAACGACTGTGAATTTCTTTTCCAAAAACACTTTCTAATTTTCTCAATGCTAAGTATAGAACATCAACAATTTCTTGGACATACATCCGCTCTCTGAAGGTTGTCGTTAGTTTTCCTTGAAACGGAATGTCTCTTTTCAAATAATCGTTAAAATCTATACTGCCTCTTACTTTATGGCTTCTTTCTTGATGTTTTTCGTATTGCTGTGGCAAACCTAAGACAACGGCTTTTTCTAATGCTTGAATAAATAAGTGGGCTATGATAAACAAAAATTGATTTTCTGTTTCATCTTTTTTAGCTTTGATTTGTTCATTATCTACATAAATATCATTTACGAAATTGAGCATTCGTTTTAAAAAAGTGTCCCCATACTTTGTTGTAATATTGATTTTGCAACCCTTGTGAAAAAGTACACCAGCATACAAACCAGTTTGTATAATGAATTCTTTTTCTTGTTGCATATTTTCTTTGGAATATAATCTCAGGATAAGACGTTCTTCGTCTTGTTCAAAATGACGATTACGTTTGAAGTTGAATACTTTGACTTGTTTTAGCTGTTCTGCTCCAAATTTTAGTTCATAGACAGAAGAAAATATTTGTTGCAAATGTTTCACACCTGTTTTTACGTTGAAAACATTGCCTAAATCCGCCTCTCGGATAGGTGCTTCTTCATAAAAATTATGATTAACAGGTACACTAACTCTCATATTATTTTAAAGTTTCTTTAAATCTATTCAAGGCTTCAACTAATTTACTGTCTAATTCGCTTTCCGCAAATACAGCTCTTAAGTATTCTTTCAATGTTGGACGTAGATACAAGTTGAATAAAACTTCCACATTGTTTGGGGTAATTTCTTTTCTTTTAGCGATGTCACTAATTTTCATAAAAAATGAATGACCAAATTCATAAGATTTACCCAAACCTAAGTCGTTTGAAATATAGCTGTTCAACTTTTCACAGGCTTTTACATACTGACTTATATTGCTAAATTCTTCTTTACCTCTAAAATGTATTTCTTCTTCAATTACTTGGTAATCGCAATCCTTCCTTATCCACTTAAATCTTCTGCGAAGTGCTAAATCAAAAGCGTCAATGCTTTTATCAACATCATTCATCATTCCGATGAAAAATACATTTTCGGGAACACCAAATTTCACCTCATTATTGTCAAGGCAATAAGCTAAATGTTTGTATTTTTCGTTGTCTTGATTAATTAGATCTTCGATAAGAGTTGAGTATTGGGTTCTAAGTAAATTCTTATTCCCCTTGCTATTGTGTCGGTAATCTTTTTCTAAAAGCGATAAAGTCTCTCCAAAGACAGTTGAAAGATTCGCTCTGTTTATTTCGTCTACTACGAAATAGAAAGATTTTTCAGGGCTATTTTTCGCTTTAATGCAGAAATTCTTAAAAACACCGTTTACCAATTCAAAACGAATGTTTCCGTCTTTTGAAACTCCTTGAGGTTTTATACCCTCAATGAAATCTTCGTAGGTAAATGACGGATGAAATTGTAATACTTCGTATCGAGAACTGTCACCTTGACAAACAAAATCTAAACTTTTGACCACGGAATATGTTTTACCGGTTCCCGGTGGTCCATACAATATGACATTGGGATTGTTTACGTCCGCAATAGCTTTTGAATTTCCATAATGCCACAAAAAACGTGAAAGTAAAATAAGTTCACCTTTGTCTTGATCATCTACTTCTAATAGCTTTTTTGCTACAATACAAACGTGATGGTTTTTGGTAAAAATTCCTTCGGCATCACTATCAATAAACTCGTTGTATAATTCTTCCAGCCATTGTGTAGAATAGATGTATAAAAAGTCTGGTAAATTGTCTAATACAGCCAATTTCATCAAAATCTGTTTAGCACTATAACCTGTTTCTTCTACCAAACGTATCTTTTCTAATGGATCAGGAGTCGAAACAATGTCTCTCAATAAATTTTTAATATTATGGTTAAAATAAGTTTCTGCTTCTTGTCGAGTGGCATTTTGCTTTTTTTGACTTTTGATGAAATATGTTTGATTGTCATTATTAAGTTTTACTTCAAAATTTTCCGCATTACCAGGTTTGGAAGAACCTAAAACAGTTCGAGTTGTACGCTCTAAGAAATTGCACAAATAACCGCCTGGCATTGTTGCTGTGGGACTTCCTAATGTATTGGTATAATCGTCTAAACTCAATGTATCGTTTGTAATTTTATCCTTGTATTGATTCCATTGAACTATCAAATTATCAATCTCTTCATTATTACTTTTTTTATATTCTTCTTTGGTTTCGCTTTTAAACTTGTTCCAAAGCGCTTTGATTTGAGTTTGTCTTTCTTCAGATAATTTTATGTTGTTCATAAGTTGTTTGATAATCTGTTTGTTCAATTCCGCAATTAATAAGTTTACAATTTTATTGTCTGCTTCAACCTCATCAGGTTTTAAATGATAAAGTGTTGCAGGTTGTTTTGATCCACCCCAAGTGCTGCCATTGAAATCAAGTTCTAATTCGTCAAGGCGTTCTTTCGGAATTGTAAATTTTAATTTTCGGTTTTGTGCGCTGTCTGGTGTTCCGTCCACAAATTCATATTTTGCTTCTGAATCTACAAAACCACACAAAAAGAATTTTTTGTGTGAATTTTGTCCTTGTGCAATAAGTATCACGTCGTCAATGCGAATTTCATTTTTGAAGATTTGACCAAAGCGATGTGTGTCATCATATCCCATAAATGCTCGTTTTAAATTCTGTATAGAGTTTTTCCAGTCTATCTCATCTGAACCATTCATGACATTTGGGGATAATACCCAATACTTTCTCTTCATTCGGATTTAATTTCTCTTGCTTTTGTGTTAGTTATGCATTACATCTAACACTCAATATTAGAACAATACATATTTTGTGTAACTATTTGTTTCAACAAAAATACGAATTAAATACCTCTCTATTAATCTGCTTGTGCCAAATCCCGCCATTCAAAGCCAAACCATCACGTTCCATAAATTGATGTTCCAATTTCACGCTTCCTACCTCGATAACACTACTCCCCCCATCGTCCAATAAAGTTGTGCTGAGCGAATAGATAATTGGCGAACTTCAATCCTATAGGGCGGTGACCTCATTTGCTGATAGATTGCGCATTGCATCCATCGTCTCCTTAATTAAAAATTGATTTGCCATACTTATTTGATTTAAATGATATCGGCAAAGCTATTGCGGATTGGGCCTCCTCTAATCGGCCGGAGAAGCCGACAGAGTGAAAGTGAATTGCTAACCGGCTATACAATATTTTGGATCTAATAACGATGAAAATACTATTTAGAAATGAGAAATGATATCTTTTTAATAACTTGAATAATGTCTTCCCTGCAAAATACCATCTAAAAATTTATGGGTATATTTGGTAATAACATCTGAGCGGAAAAAGCAAAATATGCCAACAACTCGACAACAAGGAATTGACAGCATGGGTAAGGTTTAATTCAGTTTTATACTATGGATGCAAAAGAACTTTTAAGAGAACATATAGCAAAACGGGCATCGCTTACCCCGGAGGAATTTGATTATGTCTTTGAGCATTTTAAGCCACTTTCTTTTAGCAAAGGACAGATGGTCATACGGGAGGGTGATAAAGTAAATTGCGAGTATTTTGTCGTTTCAGGATGCTTAAAAACATTTTACATCAATGATGATGTAAAGATGTACATTCTGCAATTTTCAATGCCCACATGGTGGGCATCTGATTACAATGCTTTGTACGCACAGACCAAAGCTACGGTCAATCTGGACTGTATTACAGATGTTGAGCTGCTCGGCCTTTCCAATGAAGACCGGGAAAAAATCTGCAGCGAAATACACCAAATGGAACATTTTTTTCGCTGGCGTACCAATGGTGGCTATGTCGCATCCCAAAAACGCTTGCTTTCCTTTATGAACAATAACGCCAAAACCAGGTATGAGGAATTGCTTCGTATGTACCCGCAATTATACAACCTCGTTCCCAAACACCTGATTGCTGCTTATTTGGGCGTATCAAGAGAAACACTAAGCCGTCTTTACAATTCACACAAGAATGTGATGTAAGTCACGTAATGTTTGTTCTGTTCATTGCCACCTTTGACGGTGTAATTAAAAAAGAAATATCATGTGGAACGATACGAAAATTACCCGGTTAATAGGTATTGATTATCCAATATTGCAGGGGCCCTTTGGCGGCAACCTTTCGTCTGTTGAATTGGTAGCAGCCGTTTCCAATATGGGCGGTTTGGGCGGTTATGGTGCTTATACATTAAGCCCGGATGAAATTATTGGTATTGACAGCAAGATAAAAGCAGCCACCGGCAAACCTTACAATCTTAATCTATGGGTATCTGAAACCGATGCGCCCGGCGGGCTGGCAACGGATGAGCAGTACGAACGTGCAAAAAAGGCTTTCAGCCCTTATTTTGAGGAACTGAACATCCCCTTTCCCGAAAAACCCGCTCCTTTTAAGACCCAGTTTGAAAATCAATTAGCCGTCGTGCTGGATATTCGCCCAAAGGTGTTCAGTTTCGTGTTTGGTACTTTGCCCGCTGACGTGATGGAAGAATGTAAAAAAAGAGGCATTGTAACGGTAGGTGCAGCGACAACGCTGGATGAAGCTATGGCATTGGAACGTTCAGGCGTGGATGCCATTATTGCTTCCGGGTTTGAGGCAGGCGGTCATCGCCCGTCTTTTATGGCTTCGGCGGAATCATCCACGACCGGAACATTCGTACTGCTGCAACTAATCAGCGAAAAAGTGAAAGTGCCTGTAATCGCTGCGGGAGGTATTGCTGATGGCAAAGGCATCGCAGCGGCACTGACGTTAGGTGCTGATGCAGCACAGATAGGTACGGCTTTTTTAGCCTGTGACGAATCCGGTGCGCTGCCAGCCCACAGGGAAATGCTGTTTTCCGATAAAGCAAAATATACGACCCTATCAAGAGCCTATACCGGTAGATTGGGCAGAGGGATCAGCACACCGATCACAAAAAACTTGGTGGGAAATGAGCAGTCTATTTTGCCATTCCCCTTGCAAACTACATTAATGTCTTCATTGCGAAAAGCAGCCATAGAGCAACAAAAGTCGGACATGGTGTTTTTTTGGGGCGGACAGATTGCGCCCCTGTTGAAGCACAAAAAGGCATCCGCCTTAATGCGATCACTTGTCGAAGGCACGAATGCACATTTTGACGCAATGAGATAGTACCTCCAATTTGCTCCAACTTTTTTGACTTTTAGAGAATGTGATGTAGGTCACGTAACTGCCCCCTGATTACATCGTTACTTTGTTGTAGAATTTTAAAACAATAAAAATTTAAAAAAATGAGAACACAAAAATTCAACATCGTAACTGCACAGAGCAACATCGACTGGGTAGGTAAAAAAGTAACCGGAGCACACAACGGAACCATCAATCTGAAAGATGGAGAAATCACTGTATCTGAAGGTCAGATCAAAGGAGGAAGATTTGTGGTAGATACAACATCTATCAAAATATTGGACATCACAGACCCTGCGACCAATGCACAATTTGCAGGTCACCTGGCTTCTGATGATTTCTTTGGTATCGACCAGCACCCTGAAGCCGACTTCACCATCACGTCTGTACAAGGTGACCAGGTTGAGGGGGATCTTACCATCAAAGGCATTACAAATCCGGTGGTATTCGACATTAAGGCTACCATTAATGACGACACATTTACGGCAACGGGTAAAATCGTCATTGACCGCACCAAATACGGGATCAAGTTCCGTTCCGGTAATTTCTTCCAGAACCTCGGCGATACACTCATTTACAATGATTTTGAGCTGAATGTATTATTAACCGCAAAAGCAGTGGAAGAAGCTGCTCACGCATAAATCTTATTGTCATGCCATTCGTAAAAATTGAAATCACAAAGGAGGGCGTTACCCGTGAGCAAAAACAGCAATTGATAAAAGGCGTTACCGACCTTATTACAAATACGCTGAACAAAGATCCGCACCTAACCCATATCGTTATACAGGAAGTTGAATTGGACGATTGGGGCTATGCTGGAGAACAGACATCCGTGTTACGTGAAAAAGGCATTACTGCCGATAAAAAATAAGATTATGAGCAAACAGACAATTATTGTAACCGGAGCATCATCTGGTATCGGTGAAGGGGTGGCCAAATATTTTTTGGAAAAGGGCGATAATGTAGTCATTAATTCCACCACACCGGAAAAATTGGAGCGTGTGTACCAGCAATTAGGCGGCGGCAACAATCTCGCAATGGTGGCAGGCAACGTAAAGGACAAAAAGACCGGAGAACGGTTGGCCGACGTTGCTTTGGAAAAGTTTGGCAGCATTGACGTACTGATAAACAATGCCGGGATTTTTGACAACAAGCCTTTTCTTGAAGTGGACGAGGCATATCTTGACAAGTTTTTGGACACCAACCTGAAAGGAACGTTTTTCACTTCGCAGGCCGTTGTTCCGCAAATGCTGAAACAGCAGGGAGGCGTGATTATCAACATTGGTACACCGCTGGTATATTATGGGTTAGGTGGCGCTCCGGCTTCTGCCCCCGTAGCAAGCAAAGGAGCCATCCATGCACTAACAATCCAATTAGCTGCCGAATTTGGCAGCCGGAATATACGGGTAAATACAATTGCGCCCGGTGTGATACGTACTCCAATGCACGGTGACAGCAGCGATAAAATGGCGGGCATACATCTTGTGAACCGTGTGGGCGAAGTGCAGGACGTTGCAGAGATGATTTACACCGTTGCCAAAAGTAATTTCATTAACGGGGCTATTATCAATGTCGATGGCGGCATGGGAGCTGGTCACAATTTAAAATAAGATGAAAAACATATAATTAATCGTTTTGCTGTCCTGCATTTGTTGGGGCAGCAAAGCTCAAAACAAAATTAAAATGGAAACGCAAAAAGAAAAAATAGCCGCTATTTCCGATGTATTGGAAAATCGGTATTTCAAAGGGATTTACGAAGGTAATGTTGCTTTATTAAGCACTGCTTATCATCCTGGCGCACTGCTCTTTGGGGATGTAAAAGGTCAGCCTTACGCAAAAAATCTTGCAGAGTATCTTGATGGGGTCGCACACCGACAAAGTCCGAAGGATTCGGGCAAGCCATTCCATGGCGAAATTCTCAAGATTTCTACCGTCAACTCGATTGCTATTGCTGAAGTGAAAGTGAAGATGTACGACTTTTACTATCATGACTACCTTTCATTTCACAACATCGATGGCCAATGGTTAATCGTAAATAAGATGATGACAGATACAGCTGATCAAATATAAGGAACGAAGCACATGAATCAACATACAATTGACGGCTTTGCCAGATATGGCAGATACGACTACAGGAGAACGGGCATACTTATCGTGGATCCGTATAATGATTTCTTGCATCCTGATGGCAAATCTTATTTCAAATCAAAAGCAGTGATTGAAAAGATCAATCTGCTGGATAATATGTCAGCCATAATAAATACCGCACGAACGTTGGGTATACAGATCCTATATGTCCCCCATCATCATGCCGAACCCAATGATTATAGGCATTGGAAGTACCCAACAGCGACACAGCTTTCGACTAATGAGCGGCAGCTTTTTGCGAAGGGTTCGTGGGGAGGAGAATTTCATCAGGATTTCTTACCTACGCCAGATGATATTATTATTAAAGAGCATTGGTCACAAAATGGATTTGTAAATACTGACCTTGACTTTCAACTGAAACAGCATGATATTGACCGAATAATCCTCATTGGTATGTTGGCAAATTCCTGTATCGAAGCTACAGGCCGCATGGCGATGGAACTAGGGTATCATGTTACACTGGTAACGGATGGTACTGCTGCATACTCATGGGAGAATATGCACGCCGCTCACGAAATTAATGGTCCAACGTATGCTCACGCTATCTTGAAATCAAATGAGCTGATTCATATCCTGAATATGGAAAGTTAACGTTTTGGATACCACACTGATAAAATATAAAAAACGACATGGGTACAATATGAAAATAGCAGATCAAATAGTCGATTCGAGTTTTAGCGCTATAATAAACGCTCCGATCGAAAAAATAAATATTCCGGAATGGGTATTTAGTTTAACAGAAGCAGAATATCAAAGCTGCTCGCCAGCACATATCACGGCAGCGAAAGGAATAGGTGCCGACGGGCGGCGAATGTCAGTCAATGTTGAGGTGATAGGCGGCAACCCTATGGTTCAACATTACCAGGAGGAAATTTCAAAGCCACACCAACTCGTTCTGACATCTTTCTCGGATGTATTCACCCCTACGGGACGAGTCGTTATACATGTGCAATGGGAACTTTCCGTAAAAGCAATCAACGACAAACAAACGGAATTTACGAACCGGGTAATAACTCACGCAACCGACGAAATGATGTTAATACTCGCAAAACAAGGAATCCCATTTGAAACTTTTAAAGCGCAACGGCAACCGATTTCCATAGAACACAACCGTGGCGAAACTCCTCTATTTGCAGCCAGTATCGAGCGTCAGACATTAGGGCTGGCTACAGGAAAAGCGGACACCATTGCTGAAGCTTGACCATATCCCAAGTTTATAGTAGATTTGGAATAGGCCATATTGGATTTTCTTTAATTGATTTAAACGATGACTAACGAATTATTTGAATTTGAGATTTTAAAAGCTAGCAGAACCAGGTTGCTCCAATTATTAGAAACGGTTGACAACAAAATATTATTTAAAATCCCTGAAAACTTCAACAATAATATAGTTTGGCAGATTGGCCACTGTATCACATCCCAACAGAGGCATATGTATATGCGTAGCGGCCTGCCAATGCATATATCGCAGGAATTTATGGAAACATTCAAAATCGGAACTTCGCCACATACATGGAAAAGTATGCCAGACGTTGATGAAATAAAACATTTACTACTTTATACAGTAAATCAGCTTCGTAAAGATCTAGAATCGGGCATATTTGTTAAATACACTCCCTTTAGCTTACCAATTGGCATCACCATAACCAATCACCTCCAAGCACTTCGGGCTGCTAACTTTCACGAAGCCGAGCACTATGGGATAATATTGAGCTATTTAAAACTTCTAAATTAAATAAGGCATAAGTATGCCCTATCAATGCAATAATGAATTCATTAACCGGAAATCACAATACTTCTAGATCAGTGCGGGAATAGCACTAGCACTCTCCTACTCTACCCATGAATGGTAGCCGTTTGGACCGATCTCTCATGGAAGCTGAGTTGTTCCTCAACGGTGACTATATAAATCCATTAAGGCAAAAGGGATTTAGATTGCAGGTGCGACAACAAACCCAGTGAATGTTCAGCGATCTACGACAGGTAACTAATATGAAAAAACCAGCAAGATATCTAATTCTAATATCCCTAATAGTCGGCCTGGCCAATTTGCCGCCACTCAGAGGTCTATGCGATTGGCTCATTGATACATACCATTACGAATTCGCTAACAGTTCAGGTGATTTTTATATCATGGCTCCAAGTGCTGAAGATTTTGAAGGGGTTACTCAGAGATGGGATGGGAATGTAACTCAAACTGTGTCATTGGATTAAAATCTTAAAAAGCTCTTTCTAATTTGAGTCTATCCCCAAATCTAATATAAAGTTGGAATATGGTCAAGCCCCAGTTATGCATTTGACAGCCGAATTCTCTACTTTAGAACGCTCCTAAATTTGGGGAGAGCTCAACTCCAATCCATTCTTCACTGAGCCAAAATCATAGCCTGCTTTATCAATCATATCTCCTGTAAACAAAACTAAATCAATAGGAGTATCTTTATGTAATTCTTCTAACTTATTAAAAAGAGCATCTCCCAAAAAATCGTCCCAATCTTTGATAGTTTTATTATTTAAATGAAAATCTGTAAGATGTAATATCCTTATCATAGTATTTTTAGTAAAAATTAATAGTTTTTATTCACTCAGTCAATTTATCTATCTCATAAATGTAATCAGATAGAAGTTTTAATATCCCAAATATTTACCACAGCCATCGAGAAATCATTTTTTCTCATACTTATTATTAAACAGCACCTCAATCTCTCGAATTGCACCCAACAACTCATCCCAATTCAAACTTTCTCCAATAATCATATTTTCCTGCATCGTTTTATAATCAGCTTCCCACTTTTCCATTACGGCTTCGGGTGGTATGATGCTTAATTTCCCTTTCACATGATTAGAATAGTCCATTCCTCTCAATGGTGTAACCGTTTTACGGTGCTCAACAATGGTGTTGAACAATTCATCATCAGCAATGGCCATTTCACCGTATTCGGCTTTCATAATTTTATCTAAATCGTATAAATGCCTAGTCAATCGATCCGTTCGAATCTTATCGCCTGGTTTTGAAAATTCCTCATGCAATAGCAACACCTTCTCTATAAACGTACGTGTAGGAATAACCACCTGAACATCAAAGGAAGGTTCAGTAAAATCGAGGTCTTTATAATGTTGGTCAAGAAATGATATTACAGATTTTGTTTCAAACGGCTCGGTTAGTGATCTTGCCCCCATTTCCAAAAGAACCCGTTGCTGAATATAAACATTATCCGTTGGGACAAAGGTTCGGTAATGTATCTCCAATGTATTTGGATCACTCGTATCATCTATATGATCGTTATATCTTATTTCATATAGTTCCCGATCGATACCAAGTTGATCCAGTTGGGTTATAAGCTCCTCACGGAATTCATGAATAATAAACGCACCAGAAGCTTTCCTCAACTTTTTTATTTGAGATTTAGATTCCAATTGATCAAATCCTAACAAATGACGATCAATGATCAAGTCTATATCTTCGGAGAAACGATCTATCAGGTGATATGCCTTACTCAATGACGTACCACCTTTGAAGATTATTGAACCTGCATATTTAGATCGAAAAACTGCTTTTAATATCACACATACCCACCAATCCTTTTCAACCACAAACGCAGGTAATCCAATTTCATTTTCAACTTGCTCCAAAACCTGAAGCTTTTGTTCATCGGTTAGATTTATCCACATAAGTTAAGACTGATAAATGTTATTGATTTGTTTCTGAATCCACACAGGGGCATATACTACTTGATTCCGCATCACTTTCTCATCTAGCTTTTTTACAGCCGGCTTGATAGTCTCTAAAAATTCTTCTGTAATATCCTGTTGCCCTTTCTCCTTAAAAGCCTGAACAATAAGATGCAATAACTCATCTTTTATGGCAAAGCTTTTGGGAACAGTTCGTTTAAATTTGATGGTTCGATTTCCTATTTTCACCTCACGTTGCGAGCCATCAGTTAGATACACCGCCTTTAAAGGCACTTGTGTCGTAAGCCCCAGTAAATACAGTGCCATCACACCTGTTGGAGCAATTCGAGCTTTATCTCTTTTAGCAATTTCCTTTGCAACCTCTCCGATATTAGGATATATTGTACCCAGCAAAGGATCTTTCTTTGGTTTGATATAGATACCATGAGCCAGTCTTTCAATAAGACCATCGTTCTCCATACGGAAAAGTGTCAGCCGTATATTTTCTGGTGTAGCAAAATTCTTAAAGTCGTCAGCGAAAAACAACTTACCACGAGACGATTTTAAAATTTTGTTTTCTATCTTATTTTTAGCTATTTCCGGCATTTATAAATTCGTTTTTCTGTAACAAATTTAGTAAATATTTGTTACAGAAAACAATAGTATTTGAGATTAAATATTTTAGTGAAATTTGGATAGTCGTCAAGCACACCTATCTTTGCAAATGTACACATCTGCAAAGATAAGTGTGCTTTATGTGCATTCACACATTCGATTATATCAATAACATGCGGGCTCACTTTTACTGCAAATCCACTTTCTTATTTCATTATCTTTTGCACTTTATGTCCATTTAGAACACACTTTGGACAATTCTGATATGATATTTTATAGTCTCATTGTGCGATCAGATAAACGGAAACAGTCCGTTAGACAGAAAGCTTACCTGTCTTTCGTTTCCGAAATTGTCCGAAACCCCAATGTCAAATGACTTTGATACGGTCGATTAGGAAGTGTGTTTAATGTCGCGTACCCAGAACTGTTCAATTTTATAGCACTTACAATCAACGGTATAGTATAAATTTCAGTTTCACTTATAGGAATATTGCTAAAATTATTAGTAATTTTGACTTGAGTGATTTGCACTTTTTTATGGCGAATCACAGATATAATGTGCTTATAAGATGGAGAGGAACATTGTTCATTGCGACCTGGATACTTTTTTTGTATCGGTAGAGCGTTTGCAGAATAGCCAGCTGGTTGGCAAGCCGGTCCTGATCGGTGGATCAAGCGATCGTGGTGTTGTTGCATCCTGTAGCTATGAGGCGCGTCGGTATGGCGTGCATTCGGCGATGCCCATGCGCTTAGCACTGCGCATGTGCCCTGAAGCAATAGTGGTGCGGGGGGATCATGATCTGTACAGCCAATATTCCAATATCGTCACTGAAATAATCGAGGAGAAAACACCCATCGTCGAAAAGGCCAGTATTGATGAACATTACCTCGATATCACCGGAATGGATAAATTTTTTGGCTGCTGGAAATGGACGCAGGAGCTCCGGCGGCGCATCATGCGGGAGACGGGGCTTCCCATCAGCTTCGGCCTCTCTGTCAATAAGACTGTCAGTAAAATTGCTACCGGTACAGCCAAGCCGTGTGGTGAAAAGCAGGTAGCAGAAGGCACGGAAAAAGGGTTTCTGGCTCCGCTGTCCATCCGAAAAATACCAATGGTGGGCGAAAAGTCATATACGCTTTTGTGCAATATGGGCATTTCCAGAATCAAGACCCTGCAGGATATGCAAGTGTTCACCATGCAGAAAGTGCTGGGTGAAAATGGCGTGAGCATCTGGAGAAAGGCGAACGGGCTGGATGATAGTCCGGTACTCCCCTTTCGTGAACAGAAGTCCATTTCAAAGGAAACAACATTTCAGCAGGACACGATCGATGTCGACATGCTGCGACGCACATTTATCGGCATGGTAGACACATTGGCCTTTGAACTGCGGAAGGATCAGAAGCTGACAAGCTGTGTCACGGTGAAAATCAGGTACAGTAATTTTGATACACATACCCAGCAATTAAAATTGGCCTATACCAATTCGGACAAAAAACTGACCGAGGTGGTCCTCTCCCTCTTTAAGAAACTGTACAGCAGGCGCATGCTGATCCGGCTTGTCGGCGTAAAGTTCTCCGGCTTGATTCATGGTGCCTATCAGACGGATCTTTTTGATGATAGTGCCGAGGAGGTCAATCTGATGCAGGCCATGGACTGGATCAGAAAGCGATATGGAACAGAATATCTGATGAAAGCGATATGTGCTCCGGTACCGGAACAGAAAGGGGGAAACTATGCTGCTAAATCTTCATAGTTACTATAGTCTGCGATATGGTACCTTGAGTATAAAGGACCTGATCAATGGCATGATGGCCGGCGGATATGATACCGCTGTCCTTACCGACATCAACAACAGCACCGGTTCATTGGACTTCGTACGCCAGGGACGGGAGGCAGGACTCAACATCCTCACCGGAATGGAATTCCGTCAGGGGAACTCATTATGTTTTGTGGCCATAGCCCGCAACGAAAACGGGTTTAGGGAAATCAATGAATACCGGACCATGCTCAATAGGGAGAACCGGCCGGTAGCTGAACGTGCTCCTGAATTTAAGGATGTGTTCGTTATTTATCCTTTCCGGCGGGTGAACCAATTTGCGCTCAAAGATTTTGAGTATATCGGAATCCGCCCGGGTGAACGCCACCGCGTACAGCTCATGGGCCCAACGGTACTGGAGCGCTGTGTGATCCTGGCTCCGGTGAGTTTCAGAAAAGCAGATTACACGCTTCACAGGCAGCTGCGGGCGATTGACAATAACATATTGTTTTCTCAGCTTGGCCCGGAGCAGATTGCGCCGGAGGACGAGGTTTTCGTACCCAAAGCAAGACTTATGCGCATGTACATGGATATCCCGCAGCTTCTTGCCAACACCCATCGCCTACTCGGCCAATGCTCGTTCAGTTTTGATTTTACCAGTGTCAAAAACAAAGAAACGTTTACCGGAAATAGATATAATGACAAAGAGCTACTGCATAAATACTGCATGGATGGTTTTAACAGGCGATACGGCAAAAATGACAAAGCAGCGAGTGAACGTATCCGGCGTGAACTGGAGATTATCGAAAACCTGCGGTTTTCCAGTTACTTCCTGATCACGGACGATATCTGCCGTTATGCCCGGGGAAAGGACTTTCATTATGTAGGCCGGGGATCGGGAGCGAATTCTGCTGTCGCTTATTGTCTGGGTATTACGGATGTGGATCCTATTGAGCTGAACCTTCCGTTTGAGCGCTTCCTGAACCCCAAACGGAAAAGCCCTCCCGACTTTGACGTGGATTTCAGCTGGAATGAACGGGATGAGATGTATGATTACATCTTTAAGCGTTATCAGACCGGACATACGGCCCTGATGGGCGCCATGAGCACCTTCCGCTCGCGGAGTATCCTTCGTGAGCTCGGTAAAGTGTATGGCCTGCCCAAAGCTGAGATCGACCGCCTGGTACACGAACCCGAGCATATGCTCAACAAAAATGAGGTAACAAATACCATCCTGTCGGTATACAACCGTATGACGGATTTCCCTAACCAGCGGACGATCCATGCCAGCGGTGTGCTCATTTCGGAGCAGCCTCTGACCTGTTACTCTGCCATGGACCATCCGCCCAAAGGACTACCGACGGTGCAGTTCGATATGTATGTTGCCGAGGATATCGGTTTTGAAAAATTCGATATTCTGTCTCAACGTGGTATAGGGCATATTAAAGACTGCCGTACCATCGTGCGGGAAAATCTTGGTGTTGTGATCGATACGAACAGTCCCAAGCGGTTCTTTAAAGACCCCAACATTGCTGCACAGCTAAGATCAGCGAATACAATTGGCTGTTTTTATATCGAGAGTCCCGCTATGCGGCAGCTGCTGACCAAACTGCGATGTGATGATTATCTCACGCTGGTGGCGGCTTCCTCCATAATACGTCCCGGTGTGGCCAGTTCAGGCATGATGGGTGAATTTATCAAACGCCACCACGACCCCAGTAGCGTGGTCTACCCCCACCCTGTATTTAAGGAGCAACTGGAAGAAACCTACGGCGTGATGGTATACCAGGAGGACGTGATGAAAATAGCAAATGCCTATGGTGGTCTGGATATGGCGGATGCCGATGTGCTGCGCAGAATGATGTCGGGCAAATACCGCAGCAAGGATCACCTGATCGAGATCGAGAGCAAGTTCTTTTCCAACTGTCGTGCTAAGGGTTATGACGACAACATCAGCCGCGAAATCTGGCGGCAGATGGAATCCTTTGCAGGCTATAGTTTCAATAAAGCTCATAGCGCTTCCTTTGCCGTGGAGAGCTATCAGAGTCTCTTTCTCAAGACCTATTATCCGTTGGAATTTATGGTGGCGGTGCTGAACAATTACGGCGGATTCTACAATCGTAAAGTTTATGTGAACGAGGCGCGGATTGCCGGAGGCAACATCTGCCTGCCCTGCGTTAATCGCTCTGCTTTCAACACATCGATCCGGGGCAAAGATATCTTTCTGGGTTTTGACTGTCTGCTGAATCTGGAAAACAATCTGGCTATGCGCATTATTGCGGAGCGGGAACAACATGGAGATTTTCTTGGACTGGAAGATTTTATCCGACGTACTTCTGCAGGTCTGGAACAGGTCGTCATCCTGATACGCGTGGGTGCCCTTCGGTTTACAGGATCGGGAAAAAAACAACTGCTGTGGGAGGCGCACCTGCTGATGAGTAAGCATAAACCGGCGATGGCCGGCCAGGCTTTATTTGAGACGGAATCACGGATGCCTGTCCTACCGCCATTGGAGGAAAATATTCTGGAGGACTATTATGATGAGATCGAGCTCATCGGATTCTGTGTGACCGGAACGCTTTTCGATCTGACCAAAAGTGATTACCGCGGCGACGTACTGGCCAGAGATCTGGCGCAGCACGAAGGAAAGATCATCCGCATCGTCGGCGACTTTGTCTGCGAAAAGTTTGTAAAGACCAAGCGGGGCGACCTGATGAAGTTCGGCACGTTTCTGGACGTCGAAGGACGATTTTTTGACACGGTCCATTTCCCACAGACGCTACCCAAATATCCGCTGCGTGGCACAGGGATCTACCTTGTCGAAGGAAAGGTTATCCTGGAATACGGCTGCCCGTCGATCGAAGTCATCCGCTGTGGAAAGATGCCACTGAAAGCTGATCCGAGAAGTGAATAGGACAGATATTATTTAATGAACTCGGAAATTTGCTACCTTCATATAATGATAGAACCCAAATTAGAGCAGTACAAAATAAAGTAAACAATGAGCAAAAAACACCACTATAAACTGAACCTGATTTGGACGGGAAACTTAGGTTCAGGGACTTCCAGTTACAACGCTTACAGTAGAGACCACGAAATAAATGCGAAAGGAAAACCAGTATTGCTTTCGTCTTCAGATCCTTCATTTAGAGGGAATAAATCTCGCTACAATCCCGAGGAACTATTGGTAGCCTCGTTATCATCTTGTCACATGCTTTGGTACCTACATCTTTGCTCTGTAAATGGTGTCGTAGTCATTGATTATGTTGAAGAGGCTACCGGAACCATGCAAGAAACAGCGGAAGGCAGCGGAGCTTTTACAGAGGTATCACTAAACCCAGTTGTAACTGTAGCCAATGAAGATATGATTGAGCTGGCTCAGTCATTGCATTCGAAAGCTAATGAGTTGTGCTTTATCGCAAATTCTTGTAATTTCCCGGTGTATCATAACCCCCAATGTAAGGTTCTGAAATAAAGCTATTATCAAAAGATGCAATAGTTTAGAAACGAGAATAACTTTCCGCTACCATCGGATTGTTTTTAAGAACGAGACCCTTAAAAATGGTTTTATTCAATCGTATCTGACCTAAGGAGTAGATATTTGGTGCTTTTAATTAAATTCTGATTCGCGTTTTCTATAAATGACGGGTGATTTAGAGATACATCCTCATACCTATTTCGTACTGTTGTCGGTTCAAATATCCACTCACCTTCCCTCGTTGATACTTCCATCCACCAAAAACACCCAGGTTGTAATCTTTAACAATACGTTTTGATATAAATTCAACGCTAAAATCAGCACCATAGTTGGATGTATTCAAATAGTTATAGTCCCAAAAGATAACGTCCCGGATGAAGTTATTCAAAGCATTTTCTGAATAGGTCAGTTTACCGGAGACAGGAATCTGAATATTGGGGTTAAAGTTGATCACCCATTTTTCCTCATAATTCCGCCTTACAGTCAATCCCAAGGGCAAACTGGTTTTAATGATATGATTGCTTACATCTATCCCGGAGGCATGATCCTGACGATTTAAAAAATAATGTTCCAACCCTAGCGCGATTTGATAGTTCAGCTTGCTCGATTTCTTGGTTTCTTTCATATAAGTCAAACGATTGGTCCAAGCCTGCACTTCATAGTTACTTTTGCTCAGGTTAGTTGATAAATCTGACAGTAGATCTGATCCCTCTACCCTTTCACTATAAAAGCTAAGATAATCATTACTTCGTCTCCCTACGATATTAAGGCTGGCCTCGAATTTAATGGCTGCCTCATTGTAGATACCCCGTGTGTTATAATTCTTGGAAGTGGCCCTTAAAGGATAAATCTCGAAGCGATAAAATAGCCACCACCAGTTACTATTAATGGAAAAGCTATTGAAAGCGAAACTATAGTCCAAATAAAAATCCGAAAATAACCATATAGCGATACTTTTGAGGGATCGTGGGGATCATAAATTACAGTGGTCGTTTCCCCTATCTTCCAGGCCGGAGGATCATTTCCTTCTGCCAATTCAAATGTAATTAATTGGTTGTCTTTTGTCCGAAAGGTGAATACCGGTGCAAATACTTCGCCTTCGGATTCATAGCTGTGAAGATCGGTTACTGTTGCTGTAGCTTTAGCGCCATTTTTTAAAAATGCCATTGTATTGCGGAAGCTAAATATTGCAAGTAAAAGGAAAACTAATCCTAAGCCAAGGATTAAATAATACTGCCACATAGATCTGTTTTTAAGTTGTCCCACCTTAATATTTTATTATATCTGTCTGATAAATAAACAGTAACGAATATAAACAATTTTCAAAAATCTTCTTTTACTACAGCGATACAGGTTTCTGCGGTACAAAAAAAAGCTTCCCCTATTCGGCTGGGGAAGTTGGATAAAAGAGTTGATCAAATCGCAACTGTTAACATAAATGAAAGATGTAAACTTTCAAAATCGATCTGCTTGATCCTTTCTTCTTTCGCATTAATCAACAATCTACAGGAAAAGCGGATTTTCGGGATCGTTTTTGAAATCCTTAATTTTTAAATCTCTATCGTTTCCCTGTGCCGAAACGGTAAATGTTCGATCCGGATTAAGCCGGATAAAAAAATCAATCAGACCGACTCTTTCTCCATTTTGCATCTTTGGCAGGACGAGACCTTTGGTAGCAGGATATCGCTCTTTAGGCAATCTGGAATTAAATTCAGCGTATGTCTTAAAGAAGTTTTTGTAGAGCGGTGATTCTTTGTGCCCATAGAGAATTTCGTGCTGGGCTAAGGTGCCATCCCGTGTCGTGGCAAACTGTATAATCAATATGGAGTCAGTGACAGCTTCATTTTTGCTCAAATAATTTTTGTTGAGCAGGTCGATGAAATGCTGCTTTCTCTGAGGATTGAGGAATGCGCCCGGGCCGGAAGCAGAACTGTAGGCTCTATCAACAACTTTAGAGCCTCTGCGAGTCAGCAATATTCTGAACTCTTTACCTTGTCCGGGATGCTCAACTTTAGAAATAAAGTCCTTCTGAGAAACAAAATCGTATAGAAGATTATATTTGTTCCTTAGCCAAAATTGATCGCCCTCAAAATTCAGGTAATATATTGTTAGCTTCTTTTTATTTCCCGTGTAGGCTAGTTCGGCCTCCAATGGTTCGTCGACATAAAGAAGTGATGGAATATTATTAAAAAACACCATATTTAAGGAATCAATATTTTTATAAGTATTGAAAATTGCCTGTAACTTCTTTTCATCCGAAGAATCTTTAAAAGCGGATTGGGCACAACCGTTTTCTATAAAAAAACCAAAAACTAGTAATAACAAAAACAAAATTGTTATATTTTTTTTCATGACTTCAATTCTTAAAGTTTCATCCCATCAACTTCTGTCTCATAGCTGACCGATGGCAGTCTGATTTGTATCTCTCAGGCATCGCAATATGTGTTACTCCATTTGATCCACCCAAAGAGGCCATAGTCATGGCCAAAAGTGAGTTGCCCTCCGAAGATCCTGTATTTCATAACATTATTAATATATCTGCAGAGGAGCGTTCGGATCTTCTTTATAATCCTTCATGCGAAGCTTTCTTTCTCTACCACTCCCACTGACACTAAATGTCCTGTCCGGATTTAAGCGCACAAAAATCTCTATGATGCTGGTTAAAGGAGTTCCTCCTGAGAGATATGGCAAAAACAATCCTTTAGTATTTAAATTAGCTTTGTTTTCTTGATTATAGTCCTGATAATTAGCGCATATATAGCGATATAATTTATCGTCTTCATTTCCATGCAATAGCATCTTTTTGCCAAGACTGCCATCTCTGTTTACAATAGCCTGAAGAATCAGAATAGAATCACCTGCGGGAACAATTGTTTCTTTATAATTAGCATTTAACCTTTTCACAAATCTCAGTAAAGATGAGTGTCGGAAACCACAAAAAACCGGTCCTGTATCCGAAAGCGGTTTGATCGAAGTGGACGATGGTTCTACGACTAAAACAAAATTTCTTTCCCTCTCATGTACTTTAATATTGTCGGCCAATCTATTGCTTCGCACAAATTCGTCTATCATCGGAAATTTCCTTTTCAAAAAAAACAGATCGCCAGAATATTTGAGGGAATAATAAGTCTCATATTTTGACCCTTTTAATATATTGTCCTCATTTTTCCCAAGTATATAAATTGATTCCGCGGTATCATTCCGAAAGTTAATTTGCAAACCATTAACATCAGGATAGTTCTCAAATAGCTTTGCAATGTTTTTTGTTATCTGTTTGTTCCTAAAATGAACCTTATTTTGTGCTAAAGCTGAACTATTACAACTAATTAAGAGGCAACAATTTAACGTTAGATAATAAATGAATTTAATGCTATAATATCTCATAACTTATAATATTGTCTAAACGAGTTATATTTAAACCGATTATTCACAAATGCTCGAAAAAGGCAGAATAAGACGTAGAATCCCTCCACTTCGTCAGAAACGAGATACACGCACGGTTGAGACTATTCAACAACTCCCGCTTGGCCTCCTCATCTCTAAAATCTGGATCGAGGCGTAAAAATGCCTTGGTCTTCGGCTTCCACTTTATCTGTTTGTTGTGTCCTTTCAACCTTTCTTTTTAGATGTGAAGATCTGGGTTTTATCAGATTTTTTCCTTCTTTTTACAATTGGCCTGACATTATGCCTAGATAGTATATCGTACTTCGTTTTTATTTAACGCTGTAACAAAATCCCTGAAATCTTCGTTAAAAATATTTGCCATGAAAAGTTCTTGATTAGCCTATCGAAGAAACTTTAAATTTACTTCTATCCACTTTAGGGAGACTATCAATTGGAAAATTATACGCAACGCTATTTAAATAAAATGCTATTTCGAGCCGCAGTTGCCAACTTAAATCCGCATAATATTTCGCATGTTTTGCTGCATCTTCTGCACTATGGGCTTTGAATGCCGACCTATCTAGACGAAATGCTTTCATACTCCAAAAATAAGCAAATCAAACATCTAATCCGATTTTTTTATAGGAGGACATCGAGCCAGACTTTAAAAGCGTAATGTTCAACTTTGAGTTTGCTTTATTTAAGAATATTATTACATCATCTAAAACCACCTTTCAGTCGCGTCTTATTGATAACTTCCTTTGGATGCTACTGGTCAAGAGCAAACGTTCCGTCTAAAAATTACGCATCATACCGTCTTTCAACAGGGTCAGCCTGATCTTGGAAGAGACAAAAAGCGCAGCGATGAAAACCAGTACAATTGGAATGGAGCTCAAAAAAATTTCATTGCTGAGGATGGCTAAAAGATTATCCTTATAAGTTGCTATTGTGATGCAATAATAGAGCGGAATGCTTAGACACGCGATAAGTATCAGAAAAGTGGCCATGATAATAATCGAGCTATATCTTCTATCAGATTCCGTTTTTGCCATTTCAAATTTATTTATCTCTGACATAACGGCGGTAGTCAATTGAGGACCGGGGATAATAGATTCCTCCATCAAATGTTTCAACCGGGAATGGGCGGATTTGATCTCCTCCAGTTTATCGGCCAAAGTTCTATTAACAGCGCATTCCTGTAACAAATCGCTTTTTTGTTGTTCGGAAAGATTGCCATCGACAAACTTCCAAAGCATATTTTCGTTGTACTCGTTTTCAGACATCGCGTGCAAATTTATATTAAGAGTTTTTTTAATCGTGTTCTAGCTCTGTGTAGCCGGGTTTTGACGGCGCTATTCCTGAGATTTAAAATCGTGCATATATCGTCAATAGACTGCTCATTTAGATAATATAAGGTTATGATCAGGTTGTCGGCTTCATCGAGGTCGGATAGCGCTTTTTTAAAGGCCATATTTAACTGTCCTTTATCTAGCCACTCGACTTCGGTCTCTTCTTCGTAAATCTCATTAGAATAGTGTTTCTCAAAATCTTCAACTAAAAATAATTTCGGCACTTTCCTATTGGCAGAAATTGCTGTGGTATATGCCACCCGATATAACCAGGTACTAAACTTTGACTTAAATTGAAATTTATGTAGGTTTTTATAAACCTTGAGAAAGACATCTTGTGTAATCTCTTCTGCAAATTCCCTGTTGCCAGTAATCTTGATCACGATCTGAAAAACAAACGAACTATACCGGTCTATTAAAATCGAAAAAGACATAATATTTCCATTAAAAACTTCTTCAATAAGTTTTTCGTCACTCGTTTTATTTGTATCAGATACCATTTGTGTTAATACATGATTCTATCAAACATCACTTCTTTGATTTTTATCTTAGGAATAACGGCTTTCTTTAAATACGCCGGTATCTCGCTTCTATTTATTTGCCCACCGGCCAATTGCTGGTGCAGTGGATCACATGTAAAGTAAAAGAAATGGCATATTCTATTTCAAGCTCTTAAAATAATAGTAGGTAATTAAAAGAGCGATCCCGCAGAAAAATGCTACGCATAAAATGTATAACAATGCGCTGGGTATAATTTCAGCATTTATATACTGTCTTAAAATCAAACCAACTGTAACGCCAATGCATGTTCCCAATAATATTAACCCGCCTGAAAAATATCCTGATAAATTAGGTTCTTGTTTTAAATATTGATTTCTGCGGATAAGAAACATGTTTTCCCGATGTTTCAGATACCTGACTCCGAAAATTGAAATGAGTACACTTATCGCTACTGCGATCCAAACTATTTGTTGAAAGTTCATAATTTAATTTTTTTATCTTACTTTTCTTGTTAGACGCAGGAAATAAATATCGGTTACCGCATTTTTTAAAAGATTATAATTAAGTTGAAGTACCAGCACCATTTGCCTCATTGGAGGAATGGATTAAATTAAACGCACTATAATACGACAGGCTACTTGCTATTTATAAGGTAAGCTGCCAAAAAATTCTGAATACAGACACAATAAAAATCACACGGGAAATTCCGCTATAGCAACATGTATTTTAAATGTTTTTATGTATTTTTTCATTATATTGGAACATCATTTTCTTACAAAAGAAAATGTCGATCAATGATATGAAAAAGAAAAGTATTTATCACTGCAATTATGATGCTATTATTACGCACAAGCAAGTAGTAATCGATCTGAACTAACATATTATGAAAGCCGTCGGAAATACCGTTGAAGAAATCCTGGCAAATGTGCCAAAAGACCATTCAGAAGCCTTTAATAAACTGCACAATACCATCATGCAAAACCTGCCCGAAGGTTTTATTGCTGCAATCAGTTATGGCGGTCTGGGATATGTTGTCCCGCACAGCCTTTATCCCGCAGGCTACCATTGCAAACCGGCTGAGCCACTTCCCTTTGCTGGTATCGCTTCGCAGAAAAACTCCATCAACCTTTACCATATGGGCATCTATTCCGATCCTGCATTATTGGAATGGTTTGTTTCGGAATATCCTAAACACAGCAGCAAGAAGCTGGATATGGGTAAAAGCTGTATCCGGTTTAAAAAGCCGGAAGATATCCCGTTCGACCTCATTGGCGAACTGATGAAAAAAATGAGCGCATTAGAGTGGATTTCACTGTATGAGAGTAAACTAAAAAAATAATAATAATTTTTCTCTATTTCTATCGATTCGGAGAGCAAAGAGAAGGCCGACAAGCTCTTTCAACGGGCTTTCAGCCAATGGTCAAATAACGATGGCTGTGCCAGACACTTTTTGGAACTCCTATTTCGGCATGTTTGCAGATAACTTTAACATCAACTGGAACGGCAGTCTTGAAACACAACAACACGGTTTATGAGCATTGAAGCATTATTTAAGGATAGGACCATTAAAGCCAAGGGAAAGGTAAAAACCCTTGGCGAGTGGCTATTTGATATCTCTTGCCTAATGCCGAAAACAATAGTACTGTGGTACGCTGGGCAGCTGCTTATGCTTTATCAGAAATTGTAAAATTAAAAACAGAAAACAACAAGAAACTATTGCCCAAAATTGAAATGCTTCGCGATCAAGAAAATGACAACGGTGTTAAGAAAAAATATCTGGATGCCTTGAAAAAAATAAACAGGTGAAAATGCCTAATAGCAATACAGAAAATCTATCCCTTTCAAAAGATAAAATCAATAGAAAAGTGTTCTGTATTGACAGGAATCGTCATTGCATTGATTTTACTGAAAGACAGCATCCATATACTTTGACGGCATAATTGAGACCGTACCAGATGGTTCTAGTTTGATGTAGAATTTAATTATACTTACTCCCGTCATACCAGAAAAAAAGGTAGCCGGATGCCATGTATTTTTGCGCTCTCCGAATATTTGTAAAGCTATATCGGAAAAAACAGACCGCTGGCCCACGATCAATTTTAGATCTTCCAGCGGTTTATTCCCGCCTTTTTCTATCCGTCCCTGCAATACAAGGACAGAGTCAGCTAAATGCGATACATTGCTTTCCCGGAGCTTATCGGCAATTTGCTTACCGAGATCCTCGTACCTCCCAAGAAATCGTGCAGCCGTCCCGTTCCCTGCCACATCGGATCGCTCACCGGTACTATAATCAATTAAATAAACAATAGAATCCTTATATATAGTTTGCCCAACGGTCCAATGCGTCCGAAAATCAAATTTCTGTTTTCCTAGCAATCCATATAATGAAACTTTTGGCGCGGTAAAATGAATTTCCCCATATTTATTTTTTATATCTAAAGAATCCCCTTTAAAAGTCATATCATAAAACGAGATATCTTTAGGACTATCACGGACCCAGATAATCGGGGGATTGCTACACGCCGAAGGGGTTGATATTTGGGTCACCTCCGGATGCTGTTTAAAGATGTGATTATTAACTGTATCCACTATGGCAAAACGCATCGACATTAGCTTTGTATTGGTACCGGGCTTATACGTAATTTCTTGTGCGTTGACAGAAATAGAATATAGAAAAAGAAGATAAACCAAATATTTCATCTTATAATCTTTAATTGTCATATTTCCCTTTGATTTTCTTCCGATGCTTCAGCCCAAAGTCCAGCAAAGCATGGATGACAGGTTGCACTTCCTCTGCATATTGGGTAGGCGCATAAGACACTGTAATCGGTTTTGTGCTGTTGACTGTCCGCGTGATCAGCAGGTTTTCTTCCAGTTCCTGCAACTCTTTCGACAACACTTTTGGAGAAATCCCCTGAGATGCTTCCTGCAAATCCTTGAACCTCATTGTACCATAATGCCGAAGATTATGCAGAATGCAAAATTTCCATTTGCCACTCAACAGTTCTATAGCATCTTTGAGGGCCAGTATCGTTTCTTTGTCAACGTTATTTTTAATATTATCCATAAAAAATAGTCACTTTCCTAAAGGTAATGAATAGCAAATACAAATTCAATATCCAATAGTTTTGTGGTCAGAAATTTAAAATAGTCATTATGAAAGTAACGGTAATCGCCAATGTCTCGGCAAACGGAAGGATCCTGATGTCCGACAATCCACATCATCAATTGCCCCCCGAAGCAATGGAATTTTATATACAGTTTGTCAGACAGGTTGGCAATGTCGTGATAGGATTAAAAACCTTTGAAAATTTTCTAAAATTTCCGTCAGAGGTCAAAGCACTTTTTAATGGGATAGAAATCATCATACTGTGTAATAGCCCCTACACGGCAGAAGGCTACAAGACTGTGGGCAGCCCCGAAGAGGCTATTCAATATATGTCCTCGAAAGGTGTACAACAAATCGCCGTCGGAGGTGGAGCAGGTACCTTCAACGCTTTTATCGACAAGGATCTGGTTACAGATATTTATTTCAACATCAATCCGTTAATCACGGGAGCCGGAGCAACTTTTGGAAACAACAGCGAGCTGAATTCTAAATTTACTCCAAAAAACCAGACACTTAAAAATGGCTTTATTCAATTGTATCTGACTAAGGAGTAGATATATGCTATTTAAAATGATGTTTTTAATAAGGCAAACTGTGAATAATTTTTGAGTACAGGCTCATTAAAAATCGTGCGGAAAATTCGGTGTTCGACAAAATGCATAGCGAACGTATTTTGTCGAACACCGGATTATTTCTTCTGGATGGCTGTACTGACTTCCATAGGTAAATCAGACTCTAAAATAGAGGCACCATCCTCGAATACAGCCCGATATTTCTCGTAACGTTGCTCTTTTTCTTGCAGTTTATCGTAACTGGGCGCGCTCGATATCATGCACATCACACCTTTGGCGTTAAAAAAACGATACATTTCTAGATTTCCGGGTACGATTTCCGAACCGATATAAACAATCATGCGGTCATAGGGCAATCCGGAGGCTACCCATTTATCTAAAGCAGCGCGGTCTTTAATATGCATGGACAAATACTGATCTTTATTTTGATCAAGGTAGTATTTTGCCTGGTCGACATTATGCACCGTCACCCAGACCCAGGCATAAGCATTATTTTGTCTTATGATTTCGGCAGTCTTAGCTAGAGGCAAGTCTTTCTTATCGAGATTCAGAATCGTCTTACCTTTGGCCCATTCGATCACTTCCTGAAGGGTGTTGATTCCATATGGAGTTACCTTACCTGTCTTGTCCCGCAACCTCAGTTTCTGAAGTTCGGCCCAAGTATAGTCAGCGACCTTGCCAACCCCATTGGTGGTCCGTTCCAGAGTTGCATCATGCAATAAGACAGCCACACTGTCTTTGGTGTAACGCGGATCTATTTCGAATATAGCAGGCGTTTTTTTCAAAACTGCTGCAAAGGCTGCGATCGAATTTTCGGGCAGCCCATTTTCGATCGTACCTCGATGGCCGCTTATTATCTTTTTACCGGGCGAATAGCGAAAATAAGCCCGCATGGCTTTACTCGTTTTAAAGTCAAGCCTATGAAGCTCCTGCGCCTGCAAGCTCCCTACTGCCAGCGCACCAACCAACAAACCCATAAATAACCCTATTTTTTTCATTTGCTATTAATTTTTAACTGTACAACAATTCGGATCGATCTAAATCTCAGGCATTCAATTTTAATAAACTGAAACCAGCTGCTTTGTCTAAAGTAAAAAGAGTCAGAGCGGAATTCTCCTGCACAATACGGCGGTAGTTTGCCAGCGGCATCCCGAGTTGATTAGCCAGAAACAGCCGGTTGATCCCATTATGACCAACGATCAAAACAGTTTTACCGTCGTAGCGTTCGAGCGCGTCCTCATAAAAACTGTTGACCCGCTCGATTACCTGACGCCCGGTTTCCCCTATTGTTCCCGCGGCATAATCCTCCGGTGATCGCAGCCAATTGTCCCAGGCCTTAGGATCCGAGGCAATGAATTCGGACGCACGCTTCCCTTCCCATCGTCCAAAATCCACTTCTATCAATCTCTTGTCAACCTGCAATGCATGTACCGCTCCTGATGCGATCTCAGCCGTTTGACGAGCGCGCATCAGTGGTGAGCAGAATACGGCATCAAAAGTATATTCTTTCAAAAGCTGCTGCATCCGCTTGGCCTGATCGACCCCTCTAGCATTCAGCGCGATATCCGTACGCCCACAATATTGATTTCCATTTGCGTTATAGGCCGTTTCGCCGTGCCTTAATAGTATAACCGTTAGCATCTTAAATATAGCCTAATTGTTTGAGTTTAGTTTTAAACTGTTGATATTGCCCTTCATAGGAAGCCGCTAAATCCATGTCGGGAAATACCTGCATTTCTTTATGGGTCATTTTTGAAGCTGCCTCTTCCAAAGAACCGTAATAGCTGTATGATGCGGCCATAATGGCCGCTCCCAGAGCGCCTGTGGCTTCTTTACATTTGAAAATCGGCACCTGCAATACGGCACTTCTGATCCTCAGCCATACTTTACTATTACTGCCTCCCCCAGCTGTAAATACGGCAGTGACCTGCTCGCCGGAAAGTTCCTCAATGATCTCGTATGCTAGCCGTTCAATGAAAGCTACACCCTCTAAATTGGCGGCAAATAAGCGTTCGCGTGACACACACCCAGGTTCAAAACCACGCGCCTGCGGTGCCATAATGGGGTACCGCTCCCCCTTGTGTTTGAGCGGCCAGGCCAACAGCCCGGTAGGCATCAATGTGGCTACCTCTTCGTTCAGTTTCTCAAAGTCGGTCGGAAAATCCAGACTAATCCAGTCCGCCCCCGTATTGCTCGCCCCACCCGGCATCCAGAAACCCTCAGGATGGCGATGGCTATATAATCTACCCAGGGGATCGACAACTTGTGACCTGGTCACCCCTTTGATGACTAAAGTGGTTCCGATCGTCGTATTCCACTCTCCGGGATTGACTGCCCCGGAAGCCATCTGAGTTGCACAGCCATCGGTCATGCCCACCACCACATCGATACGGGGCAGCTGCCAGGCCCTGGCCAGATCCTCGTTCAGTGTACCGATAACTGTACCCGAGGGAACAACCTGCTGTAACCATTCGGGCTTCATACCCAATACATCAAAAATATAGGCCGGCCATTCCAGAGCATTCAGGTCGTATCCGCTCTTGAGGACATTGGTGTAGTCGGTAATATGGTATTGTCCCGACAGCCTTCCCACAATATAGTCCGAAGCATGTATCCATAACGCGATATCTTTTACCTTCTCGGGATAATGCTCTACATACCAAAGCATTTTGCTTATTCCGCTCGAGGAATTGAATCCTGTATAGCCGTGCTGCACAAAGTCTTTTGCTGCCTGCATACAACGCTCACCTTGCTTTACCGAGCGGCCATCGCTATACATGATCGCGTCGTGAAGCGGAAGGTTATTCCGATCGAGAGGGATAACCGTTCCCGAGGTCGAAGTGACAGAAATCGCCCGAATGGCCTTTCTATCGACGTCTTGAGGGAGCCTTGCCAAAATATGGGTTATAATAGCCTCACAGTCCCGCCACCAGATAGCCGGAGACTGCTCCTCTCTAAAATTCCCCCGGAGATCGAATTTAACCGATTCTGAACCTACTATGTTTCCGAGCTGATCGACCAAAACGGCGCGTGCACCCTGTGTGCCCACATCCAGTCCAAAGAAATAGCTATTCATCTATGCGGTCACCTGCTTAAATGTCCGACGTGCATTCTTCCACTCCTGATACAGCTGCTCAAACTGTTGGTGGTCCTGGGGCTCAATTTCCTCCAGCAGCACAGGCTCAAAATTAGCCAGGCCAAGTGCTTCATTACAGACAAGAACTCCTCCCAAAACTGATGCCTGCCGGAACGTATTTCTGATCTTGATACTTTTACCAAATAAATTAGCGATAAATTGACGCAATTTGCGGCTTTCCATACCGCCACCACAAGCCCAGATATAACTTTCATGATGCGGCGACACATCGCTCAGAAACTTATAATTTTCGTAGATGCTACAAGCGATGTCCCAAAGAATAGCAAAAACAAAACTACCTCTGGTCAATTGATGGGAGACAGGGGCATTAAAGATAAATCCCCCTTTGGTAAGCGGCTGGTCTTCGTCGGCAATAAGCGAGCCCAGTGAAGCAACGCATTGCGAATAAGTGGCGCTTTCCAGTTCTTTTTCGATGACATCATAACCTTCGTTTGGATAGAAAATTTCTTTTAACCGCTGATAATTGAGCCCCGTCACTCCCGCATTGGCTTCCAGGATAAAACTGTCGGCGTCGATGTGGCGGCTGGTCCAGGTGCGCTGGTCTGCATCCAGCACATAATCCTCAACAATCTTGATAATAGGTGTTGTGGTACCAGAAACGATCACAACGTCGTTGGATGTCGGTGCTATACTTTTGATGGCCAATTGGGTATCGCCACCACCAACAATCACTTTGGCTCCTGCATGGATATTCATGCTCTGGGCTAGATCCGGTAAAATATCTCCCAAAATAGAGCCCGCAGCTTTTAATGGTGGAACAAGACTTGCTGGTAAATCAAACTGTGCAAATAACGTGTGGCTCCAGTCTCTTTTGGCGACATCATATAATAACGTCTCAGAGGCCTGCGAATGCTCATAGGCGCAGACACCGGAAAACTTATACTGGATCCAATCGCTGATACTCATAAAGCAAGCAATGTCCTTGAAGATATCGGGATACACCTTGCGGAGCCCCAGCAGTTTGAATGCAGAAAAGAGCGAAGTCGGGTATCTTCCGGTCATTTGGTACACCCGGTCTTTATCCGTTAATTCAGCTTCCCATGCCCTGCCCCGATGGTCGATATTCGGCATGCCCAAAACAGAATGGCCGTCTGCGTCAATAATAACAATACCTTCGCGCTGGCTGGTCGCTGTGATGGCTTCGATCTGCACGGGCCCCGCTTCTTCTATGGCCAGGGCAGACAGCCGGAGAATTTCATTCCAGAGTGTATCGGGATCGAAATAAATCGATTCTTCGTAGCGATCGTCAGATTCGTACTGCACATTTTCCCGCTTTATGCTCAGCAGCTCACCCGCTGGCGATGCGACGGCAACACGCGCATTTCCTGTCCCGATATCTATAATCAAATATGCTTTTGTAATCACCATTATACATTTAAATTTTCTATTACCGCTTTATTCACCAATTGACGGATATGCTTATTTCCATTGACAAAATACTCCCTCAAATTGTTGTTCATAATAAACGCATGATGGTCCTCTACTTCATGGGTAGCACCGGCAATATGCGGTGTGGCGATCACATTCCTGTGCTGAATCATTTTATAGTCAATCTCATCCGGAGGTTCATGATAAAAAACATCCAGCACTGCACCCCGGATCTGTCCCGACTCCAATAGGCCAAGCAAGTCTTCACGATTGACCACCGTAGCCCGGGCAGTATTGACAAAAATAGCCTCTTTTTTTAATAAAGAAAGATATTTCGCATCAATCATCCCGACCGTCTCGGGAGTGACCGGCAGGTGTATGCCGACGATATCACAGGCGGTAAAGAGTTCGGCCAATTCCACCTTTTTATAATCGGTATTCTCGTCTGTATAATAAGGATCGAAATAGTAAATCTCACAGGGAAAACTGCTCAACATACGCGCGATATGCTGACCTACCGCACCAAAACCCACCATCCCCACTTTCTTTCCGGCAAGTTCATTTCCTTTGAACTGCAGATAGGAAGTATGTGCTCCCACTCCCCAGTTTTTATTTTCCAGCCAGTCCATAGCGGGAAGTGTATTGCGCATTAATGTGATCACATTGGCTATAAACATTTCTGCTACAGCCTGCGCATTACGTGCCGGCGTATGAAACACCGGAATCCCCAAGCTGGTAGCCACAGGCAAATCAATATTGGACGGTGTGCCCCGACAAATACCCACAAACTTTAACAAGGGGTTGGCGTGCAGCACCTCGGCAGTAATTTCGTCATGTTCAGAAATCAAGGCTTCGGCCCCGGTTTCCCGCAGGAGTTCAATGAGCTCCGTTGGATTAAAAGCTCTGCCATGTGGCTTCCAGGGCCGATAAATGACTTCGCCAACCAAACTCTCCAATTCTCCAAATGCCCTCTCATTCTCATAGGGAGCCGTCAATAGTACTTTCATAGTTTTCGTTCTTCTATTTTATGATATATTTTAGTCCGTGTCAATTACATTTTGTTCGGGCAATTTTAATAAGGCTGTCAAGAGTGCACTCAACAAATAGAGGATGGCTAACAGCCAAACTACACCTTCGCTGCCCAGCGTACCGATGCAGAGCCCCACCAAAACTGGCCCCACGAATACAGGCAGGCCAGCCCCGAGATTGAGAATGGCCATTGCTGATCCCTTCTCCTCTTTCACCAGCGATGGCACCAGTGCGGACAGGGGCACATAGCCGGCGAGCAAAGCTCCCCATAATACGCCCGCCGCCAAGACAGCCCAATAGTTCCCCCCGAACCAAGCCGGGGAATAATAGAACAGCAGCGTGGCCACGGCACAGCCGACTCCGCCAAACCACATAATGGTATTACGCCAGCCAAGCTGGTCGCCCACAAATCCAAATAGGAGGTTAAAGACTATGTTGCTGGTAAAAATCGTACCCCAAATCTGCAACCAAGCTTTGGTCTCAAAACCATATTCGGCCATATACAGGGGCAGAAAAACCGGAAAAGCAAATTGCGCCGTCGTATTGATGACCCTTACGATTCCGCCCACCAGAACCTTAGGCTCGCGCTTAACAATGGTAAGCCCCTTCAGCATATCCCTGAATTTCGATCGGCCTGCATGTGGTACCGAGAATCGATCACGGTTCAGGATCAAGGCAAAAAAGGCCCCGATTAAAACCCAGAGCAAGGAAGACCATAAGGTATTCTGATAGCCCATATAGTCCAGAGCCCAGCTTGAATAGTAAGCCCCCAGCACATTCAATCCCCCCGTAAACACAAACCAAAACCAGCCTACTGCCCGCCCCAGCATGGATTGCGTAGTGCGATAAGTAATCCATACCATAAATGAATACGCAAACAAAGGGTAACCGAAACCACGAACCGCATAAAATACCAGCATATAAGTAAAATCAAGCTTTTGCATTCCAAGCCCCACAAAACCGATTGTTCCGATCATATAAAGAAGTAAGCCCATCACCATGGATCTGCGTGGCCCGTATGTTTCGGCAAGGACACCCGAAAACCAGGATGAGATGGCTATGGTCACCCCATAAACTGTAAACAAACTAGCCGACTGCTCTATATTCATGCCATGCGCTATCAGATAGGGACTCAACCAGCCCTGTTCAACACCGTCGCCCATCATAAAAAGGAGGATACCCAGATACCCCCATTTTAAATTTGAAGGAATTCCCCATTTCCCAAGTATGTGTACCATAATTTAGTTTTTTAGAATTGGTTACTTTACAGCACTAAAATAACAAAATAAAACAAAATAAAATAAAAAATAACATAAATAAAACGTATCAAAACAAAAAAAAGCAATATTAAACATATTGCTTTTGGGAAAGAACGGGGAATACCAATTTATAATTCAAGTTCAGCGCGCAAAAAATAATGATCACTGGGGTAGACACCCTTATAATTATCTTTGACGATGGCAGATGTTCTGGGGACAACCGCGCCCTTCGTAAAAATAAAATCTATTTTTTTGGCACGGTCTTTCTTTTCATACTGCTCGCCTTTAAATCCATGCGTCGTGCCACCGAAATCTTTCGCCCCGTGAATTTCCGTAAACGTGTCTTTCCAGCCTGCCGACACAACTTTCTGGTACACCTGGCTTTCGGGTCCAACATTAAAATCGCCGGTCATGATCTGCACAAATCCATCGGCATACTGCGCAGACTCCTCAAGTACAAGCGCTATCTGTTTCAGTTTTGCTTCGGCATTGACATGATCCAGATGCAGGTTGACCAGACGTAGCTCCTTTTTACTATAACGGTCATACAAGCGTACCCAACAGGCATTACGGGCACGCGCCGACCCCCAGGAAATACTCCCTCCGATTAAAGGTGTTTCGGACAGCCAATAGGCTCCGCCCGCCAGGAGTTCAAACCGCTTTTTGGAAAAGAAAACCGGATTTTTTGCGATGCCATGATAACCCGTTTTGATGGAATCCATTTCCGGGCCATCAAATCCGAAGGCATGATAATCGGGCATCGCCGCTTTCATATCGGCAAACTGATTATAAAGCACTTCCTGAAAACCGATGATAGCTGGCCGCTGACGCCGGATCACTTCCAGACAGGCGGACCGACGCTGTTGCCAGCCCAATCCTTTTGCCGCGTCCTCTTCAAGGTCCACCCGGATATTACAGGTCAGCACACAGAGCGTATCCTTGCTGACCAGGGCATGGGCAACGTTGTCTTCCAAGGGAAGCAGCGACACCATCGCCGCCGCCCCAAGCTTCTGCAAAAAACCTCTGCGCCCTACAAGATCATGTTGAGTACCTCTTTTCATATCAGACGGTCATTTCATTTTCTCCAAGATATGCCCCTTCGGCTATAAGTTCCTGACGGAGCTCCTCCACATTGATTTCAGCAGGAGAAACACCGCGACGCACCGCAATTTTGGCAGCACGTCCAGCGGCTTCGCCCATCGCCATACAGGGTGCCATGACCCGTATCGCAGACATGGCCTCATGCGTGGTCGAAATCGAACGTCCGGCGACCAACAGGTTTTTCACCCGTGTAGGCAACAAAGAACGGTATGGGATGTCATAACTGTCTCCACACCAGGTAAGGGTACAGCCTCCCCCTTCCGGATGATGAATATCGAGTGGATAGCTCGCCACCGCAATCGCATCGTCAAAACGGGTACAGGACAGAATATCGTCGGCAGTAAGCACGTACTGGCCAACTATGCGCCTTGTCTCCCGAATCCCCAAAAAAGGAGCCATTTTAGTAAATTTAGCCTGCTCAAATCCGGGCACATACGCGACCAGATAACGCTGAATCTCCTCAATCTGCTTGCGGCCTTCGATTTCACCAAAGGTCAGACTCGCCGGATCTGTTCCATCCACACCATTTATCCGCGACATATTCACCCAGACTTCGCCTTCGCGAAGCCCCGTGATCAATATCGTACGCTCTACCGGCAAATGATAGCCGGCCGCTCTGGCTTTCTCCATCACACTACGCAGCCCGACGACGATAAACTGATTATTCTGCCCGAAATATTCGGCCGGAATAAAATCCGTCAGATAGGTCCGGGGCTCCTCAGCAATGGACATACGCAGTTTTTCGGTATCGACACCGCCCATGCAGAACATCAATGTCGGAGGCTGTGCCCCACCTGTTTCATTGCCCTGCTCGCAAGCCACTCCAGCCCTGAAAGCCACGTCGGCATCGCCCGTACAATCGATGACTGTTTTTGCCAGAATTGCCTCCCGGCCAGATTTGCTCTCTATCAGCACCCCTTTTAAAACATCGTCCTCCATCACCACCCCAGCCGAAAAAACATACAGCAACACCTCTACCCCAGCCTCTTCCAAAACCTTGAGCCCGATATTTTTAACCGCTTCAGGTTCGACCAAGGTCAGACTCATGTGCAAGGGACAAGGACGATGCTCGGATGCGGCATCCACAGCTTTTAACCTGTCGATAAAACGCTGTGGCAGTCCTTTAATGATCTGATTGCCCTTTTGCCCCAGAAAACCCAGAATGGGCAAACCAATCGTCATATTGCCACCGACAAAACTCCTGCTGTCGATTAAAGCCACTTTCAGGCCATCTGAGGCTGCCGCCTGGGCCGCAATAAGACCAGCAGGCCCCGCCCCCACAACCAGCACATCCACCTCCATTCTTACCGGAACCTCTCTTGCGGGCTCCATAATCTTTTTGATACTGTCCATTTCTGTATAAAATTTATTTTACAAACTACATAATCTATTTGAGCAGCAACACTTCTGCCCTTTGTGTTTCCTTTATCGGGGGAACCTCTTTTTTTATCATCGTCCATAGGATCAATGCTGCCAAAGGATGCATAAATGCCATCACAATAAATAGGGTTCCTGCGCCTACCGAGCCAAGCATCTGCCCGACAAAATAATTGAACAGCACAGCCCCCAATGCACCAAAACCTCCAGCAATTCCCAATACCGATGCGACATTGGCCACCGGAAACGCCTCCGCAATCACCACACTGATTGTAAATAACCAGCTTAGACAAGCTATGGCAACAAGCCCAAAGATGAGCAAAGTCAAGTAGGGATTAGCGATATACGTGGTCAGACAACACAGCGGAGCCAACAAAGCGACCGCCGTCAGCATCGTCTTGCGAGCCAGGAGTGGATCTTTCCCTTTCCTGACCATCCGGTCAGACCAGGCCGACGTACCTATGGCTCCCAAATCGGCCAGCAAAAACGGTATCCAGCCAAACATGCCAATCTGAGCCAGCGTCAGTCCCGATTCTTCCTGCAGATAGCCGGGCAACCAAAACAGGCAAAAATACCATACTGGATCGCTTACGAATCGGATCAACAGAATCCCCCACAAAGACTTTCTGCCCCACAGCTGCCCCCAGGAAAAGGCAGCAGCCGGCTCCCCGGGCTCGACGGTGTTTTCTTTAGCGACAGCATCAGGTGGCTCGCAGTAAATCAGAAACCAGAGCAAGGCAATCACCAGACCGATTGCTCCCGCCACGATAAAGACTGTATGAAAATCGTAGGAAATAGCCAGCCAAGCCACCATCGGCGGTGCGATGATCGCTCCGATCGAACTCCCCGCGACACAAAGGCTGTTGGCAGTAGCCCGCATCTTGCCGGAAAACCAGACTGCAACGACCTTCAGCTGCGCAGGAAAATTGGTCGGCTCTGATGCACCCAGCAAGCCGCGAAAAAAAAGAAAAGAACCAAATGTACGCGAAAAACCACCTCCAAAACAGGCCAGAGACCAGCCTAAAATACCTACAAGCATCACACGTCGTTCGCCAAAACGATCCACAAGCCAACCGGATACCGGATACATAAGTGCATAAAACAACGTAAAAACGTTAATAACCATCGCATAACCATCGTCACCCAAGCCGTATGCTGCCTTGAGCATAGGTTTTAAGATAGACACGATCTGCCGATCGTAATAATTGAAGACAATCGCTAAAAATATGACGAGTATGATTAACCAACGTCTATACAGCGGAGCAATCGGAAGGGCAAACTTGGACATAAATAGATTCTGGTTTTTTTTATATTTTGATTGATCAAATTTATAATAAAAAAAGTAAATAAAACATTTTTAAATAAAAAAAAAGATAATTTAACATTTGAACGCTTGAAGTTTAAAGGTCAACACAGTATCTTTGTCAATAAACTTGTAGAATTATGAAAAGTATAACAGAGCGCCACGAATTCATACTCAAGAAACTTAAAGAAAAAGGAAAAATTTCCATCGAATGGTTAAGTAAAACAATGGAGGTCTCCAGCGTAACGATTCGTAAAGATCTTAAGCTTTTAGAAGATAAGAACCTTTTATTTCGTACAAAAGGGGGTGCTTCTACCTACAATCCCTATGCGGGAGACCGCCACATTCTGGAGAAAGAGTCCATCAATAGTGAAGACAAAGAACGTATTGCCAAAGCTGCAATTAAGCTGATCAAAAACAACGATTCGATCATGATCGGCTCGGGTACCACGGCCTATGCCCTGGCAAAAAATCTAGAAGTAACGCAGCATCTGACGGTGATCACTCCAGCACTGAAAGTCGGATTAGAACTGAGCAACAAGAAAAACATCGAAGTTTTACAGCTGGGCGGACTGATCAGACCCAATTCGTCCTCTGTCGCCGGCCACTATGCTTCAAGATTGCTCGACGAAGTAAGCTGCAGCCTCCTTTTTCTCGGTGTAGATGGTATCGATTTAGAATTTGGCATTTCAATCAGCAATCTTTCCGAAGCTACGCTTAACCAAAAGATGCTTGAAACCTCCCAAACGGTCATTATACTGGCAGACAGCAGCAAATTTGGAAAAAGAGGACTTGGAAAAGTATGCAACATTGAAGATATCCATTATATCATCACTGATAGTAAAGTCTCCGAAAATGACGTTAGAAATATTGAGGAACTGGGCGTCAAAGTCATTATAGCTTAACCTGAAAAAAGGCCTTTAGCTTTAAAAGCCAGAGGCCTTTTACCTGCCCGGAGACTTTAGTATCCGGGATTTTGTTTCAGATCTGGAACCATCACAATTTCACTTTCGGGTATCGGCCAAAGCTCATCCTTATTAATTTTAAAAATCACATCCTGAACACCAAAAACTTTATTAGCCAACTCTTTATTATAAACCGGTGAACCATTATCATCGATTTTGACCAATACTGCCGAAGACCACTGATTTGCATCGCGGTTGAGATAAAGATTACCGTTCAAGATCTGGCTGGCAATCCCCCAGCGGCGAAGGTCATACCAGCGGAAGCCATCGCCCGCGAGTTCGACTTTACGCTCATAACGCAGTGCTTTCCTTAATTCAGCCTGGCTGAGCCCCGTCCTGAGCGGTGGCATATGCGCCCGCAGGCGGATCTGATTGATCGCATCGTACACTGAATTATCAATCTTATTCGCCTCTATTTTAGCTTCCGCATAGATCAAGAGCAGTTCGGCATACCTAAAAAGACCGATATTCAGGTCACTTTGCCCATTGACAGAAGTGGTTGCAAAATCTTTGATATCCACATGTTTCCGCCACAAATAGCCGCTATATGAACGGGCGGCGTTCGTCTGGTCTGCATTTGCCACAACGGCCGGCTTTTCGCTGGTCCCGTTTAAAACAGGCCAATAATTTGCCACATTTTTAAATGCGCTGTTCATTTCAAATTGGTAGCCAAGAAATCTGGCCCCGGGCCTCACACAGTACATATCCAGTCTCGGATCTCTATGGGCAAAAGGATGGGCGGCATCATATACCGCAGACTCCGTAACCGGCAGTCCGTCAGACGCCTGAAAAGAGTCTATAAAATCTTGCGTCGGCCCCCAATATGCAACCCCTCTACCAAGGCGCGACGCTGCATAATATTGTTGATTATGCACATTGCCGGGAACACTGACATTATATTCCATGACCCATATCCATTCTTTGCTGCTCTTGAAGCCCTCATGTCCAAAAATATTGCTCACATCAGGCTCACCTGCCACGTGGTTCTTTCCTGCATAATTTATGCTCTCGTTGAAAGGAGTCAGCTCATGCAGTCCATCCGAAAGCTTGATCGCTTTGTCGGCCGACTCTGCGGCAAGCTCGTATTTACCGGCGTAAAGCGCAACACGAGCCTTTAACATATAGGCAGCCACACTGCTCGCTCTTACTTTTCCGAAAGCGGATTGATTAACGGGCAGCGCATCCGCAATCGCTGTCAGTTCGTCCATAATCCATTGCCGGATTTCGGCTGCATCCGTTTTGCCAATATTCGCCTCGCCCAGGGGGACATTTTTGGTCAGTAAAGGTACTCCACCATATAATTCTATCAATTGTGAATACACGTATGCCCGAATAAAACGGAGCTCTGCATCCAGCTGCTTCAGCTTCTCGGGCGCAATCTTCCCTTGCAATGCCGCGAGATTATCCAATACCAGATGTACCCGGGCAAGTGTTTTGTAATGTGCTGTCCACGGTTTGGTGGCCAAGGCATTATCCGTCGTATAGGAGCTGGTAATGCCCGGCGTATAATTATTCCCCGGACGCGCATAACCGATATCGGTAATATTGTCCAGCACATGCAAGAAAGGGGTGCTGCTTGCATCCAGGAGTGTCAGCGCCTTATAAGCACCCAACAGGCCACTCTCAGCTTCTGTCTCATTGGTCGGAAATGTGCCTGTTGCCGGACCATTCAGAGGCTCTTTATCCAAATTACAACTACTAACCAGTCCGGCCAGTAGTGCCAAACCTAAAACTATCTTCATGTTTTTCTTCATGTCTTCCTTAAAATTTAAAATCAACGCCAAAGGTGTATACTTTAACCTGCGGATAGAAATTACCATCTCCCAAAGAAACCCCTTCACCCGCTGCTGCATTGTAATTGATTTCGGGATCATACCCTTTATAGAAATTGGTTTTCGTCCAGAGATTTTGCCCGTTGACATAAACAAACAGGCCATTCAATCTGAGTTTAGCGAGCATATGCTTCGGGATTTCATACCCTAACTGCACATTTTTAAGACGAAGGTACGCTGCACTCCGCATCCAAAAAGTTGAATTCTGCGTATTGTTTGTGGAAGAATGTGATAAGCGCGGCAATGCAGCATCCGGATTGTCTACGGTCCAATAATCGGTCTGCCATTCCTTGACAGCACTAGCCATCGCCAACGGCACCACGTAATGCGAACTCAGATAACCATCCGCCTTAGCCACACCCTGTAAAAATGCATTCAGCCGAATCCCTTTATAACTGAGATCCAGATTTATCCCATAGGTATAACGCGGAATAGTATTGCCAATGATCACTTTATCACTTTCATTGATTTTGCCATCCGGAATCGGGTTACCAGCTGCATCAAATTCTCCTGCGATATCTTTATAACGGATATCCCCCGGCTGGAGTTTTCCGAACTGGGCGGGACCGTTTTTGATTTCATCCGCATTATTATAATAACCGTCGGCGAGATAACCGTAGATTGAATTAATCGGGTACCCGGTTTGCTGACGTAAAAACGTACCCATCGTTGTATTGCGCATATCCAGGATTTTGTTTTTTACATCAGCTATATTCCCGCCCAGACCGAGCTTAAAATCGCCGAATTTCTTATCATAACGAACGGCAAGCTCCCAGCCTTTGTTCTGTACCTTCCCTGCATTCTGGAACGGCCCCGGGAGCCCGTGCAATGCAGGTATATCCAGTTTGAGCAAAATCCCGTTGGTCGTCTTGCTATACCAGTCAAAGGTCAGGCTAAAATCCTTAAACAATACCGCATCGAGCCCCGCTCCACTCATTGTCGTCGATTCCCATACCAGTCGCTCGTTTGCCATTTCATTCTGCGATACCAGGGGATACAATTGTCCGCCCATCGATATACTTCCCAGCGCCAGCTGTGAGGCGAAAGGGTAATAAGAATCACCGATATTCTGATTTCCGAGCTTACCCCATGAACCTCTTAATTTGAGCTGACTGACCACCCCTTTCAAATTTCCCATAAACGGCTCTTCGCTAAGGCGCCAGCCTGCCGAGAAAGACGGAAAGGTAGACCATCTGTTATTTTTCACAAACCTGGAACTGCCGTCGTGCCTGATGTTCGCTTCAAACAGATAGCGATCTTTGAAACTATAATTAAATCTGCCGAACTGAGATACCAACAGCCACTCATCGATGGCACTGCCATTATCCTTTGTCGCATTGTCAGCCCCGGCGTTTAAAACCTCGTATGTGTCATACATAAAATCCCGACGATAGCCCATCAAAAATTTTTCATTGTAAGATTCCCGGGAGGCCCCCAGCATCATTTTGAATTGATGGTCACCGTACGATCTGTCGGCTGTTGCCGTTACAAAATAGCTCCCAAAATACTGTCTGTAAGCGCGTTCCGTAAGATCGGTAGTCGTATTGGCCGAGCCCGCCGAAGCGCCGTTCACATCAAATACCTCTACCATTTTATTAAACTGATGGGTATTTCTCGTCACATACCTCGGCGCGATTGTTCCCAGGAGGCTAAGCCATTCCGTAGGTTTATAATTCACCGATAAATTGCCAATAAATTCCAGGTTGTTGGTCTTGTTATTCCCTCCCTCTTCAATCTGGGCCACAGGATTATTTTTCACCCAGCCCTCTGCCCATAAACCATTGGGATGGCGGATCGGCAGATCAGTCGGCATACGGCCCAAATAATTCCAGATGGTTCCTTCACCCGCAATCTGTTCCCTGTTTTTATTGGTCATCGAAAGGTCCATCCTCACAGTAAATTTTTCGCTTGGGGTAATGTCCATGTTGTTGCGGAAAACATAACGTTTAAACCCCGTGTTCTTGATAAGTCCGTCCTGCGTGGAATAACCAAACGAAGGTGCGACACGGATAATACCGCTATTTGCAGAAAGACTCAAGAAATGGTTTTGTGTAAAGCCAGAACCCGTTAGAATAGCCTTTTGCCAGTCAAAATTATCGGGGTTTTCGGCATATAAGCGGCTATATTCGGCAATGGCCTCATCCGTATAGGTCGGTTGATTTCCATCATTGAGGTTGGCCTCATTAAACATCCGCATATAGGTGAGCCCGTCAGCCACCTTCGGAATGGCTGTAGGATCCTGCATGCCGATATACCCCTTATAATGGATGGCCAGCTTGTCCTTCCCTCTTTTGGTAGTAATCAATATGACACCGTTGGCTGCCCGTGAACCATAGATAGCTGAAGAAGCAGCATCTTTAAGCACAGAAATACTTTCAATCAAATTGTAGTC
Source organism: Sphingobacterium thalpophilum (assembly GCF_901482695.1). Taxonomy (NCBI): domain Bacteria; kingdom Pseudomonadati; phylum Bacteroidota; class Sphingobacteriia; order Sphingobacteriales; family Sphingobacteriaceae; genus Sphingobacterium; species Sphingobacterium thalpophilum. The sequence goes on along the minus strand of NZ_LR590484.1, from coordinate 4,298,473 downwards.
AATATTATCGATCGAGCCCGCCACTCCGTCTATGATCACCAACGGTGAAGAGTCAGAGCCACCAAAGGAATTAATCCCACGGATCCGAATCTGGCCGGCATCACCGCCCGGAGCACCTGTCTGTGAAGTCACGGTCACACCCGGAGCCAACCCCTGCAAGGCCGATGAAGTCGAAAGATTGGGCCGACGTTCCAGCTGGCTATTTTCGATAACGGAAACAGCGCCCGTCAAATTCACTTTCTTTTGTGTACCATATCCAACCACAACAACTTCCTCGATGCTGGTCGACGTTCCCTCTAAAACCACCTCTAGACTGGCCTGCCCCTGAAAGACCAGCTCCCGCTGTGCATACCCGAGCATAGTGACCAAAATGATCTCTCCCTTTTTTACATTTAAACTAAATTCCCCATTGTCCATTACAGCCGAAGGACTAGCAGAACTTCCCTTAACCTGAACAGTCGCCCCTATCAGCGGATGCCCCTGCGCATCAACGACGCGACCTTTCATGGCGACCTGCTGTGCCAGCGCCATCCCTATGGGCATCGCACATAGTAACGCAGCCAAACGAAATGCTTTATTCATTTTGATTGTATAAGAATTATAGATTTACGATTCATACCACTGAGATTTTCCCGATCCAATTGGTTATTATGAAACTTAGGCATTATATTATTGAACAATATTAAACATTAAATTTTATTATTAAAAACAAAAAACAAATAAAATTAACATTTTAAAACTTATTTAAACACCAAAATAAACATATTTAAAGATAATTTAATATGAAATTAACATAAAAACAGTCTTCAAAAATCGTAAACAGCTTTTTAAATTTCGCCCCTAAACACTAATAGATAAGTATTTAAAACCATATTCTCCTACAACTTCTCGCTGAGTATTCAGAAATAAAAAGAAAGATTTTTAAACATTAAAAAAATAAGCTAAATTCACACCGGTTCAGCTAATTGAAAACGTCGTCATTAATTAAATTCTGTATGAGAACGAGTATCAAAAACAGTCTACTATTCTTTTGTCTGTGGTATTGCATAACCGCAGCAAAAGCGCAGTCAACAAGCAGTGAATTTCAACAGCCTACTTTGAGCGATCAAAAATCGTGGTCCATGGTACTACTGCCGGATATACAGAACTATGTAAAGTTTAAGCGGAATCAGCCTATTTTAGATATCATGATGAACTGGATCGTAGCGCATCAGGAACAAATGAATATAAAAATTGTGCTGTGCACCGGTGATCTGGTGGAGCATGATGACATTATCAACCCCAACCGGCTAAAAATGGACCAGACCGGCAAACAGCAATGGGAAGCTGCTGCACGGGCTTTTGCTAAGTTAGATGGGAAAATACCCTATATTACGGCGACGGGAAACCATGATTATAATATATTCAGCTATACGCACAAACCAAAGACCACCCATTTTCCGCATTATTTCCCTTCGGACAAAAACAGCAAAAACCAGGAGCTGCTGCGGGATGTCACCGAAAATATATACGGTGACCCGAGTTTAGAAAACGCAAGCTATGAATGGCGCTCTCCTCATGGACAAGATTTTCTTTTCCTCTCGATCGAATTTGCACCGAGGGACACGGTACTGAGCTGGGCCAGATCAGTCATTGACAAACCCACATATAGCACGCATAAAGTCGTTCTATTGACACATTCCTATCTGAATTATAAGAATGAGCATATTGAAAAAGAAAAATATGACCTGCAGGACGCCAACTACGGAAAATCCATCTGGAAAAAATTAGTCCAACCTTCCAAAAACATTGAGCTGGTATTCTCAGGCCATATCGGTGCTGCCAATGACATCAAAAAGCACATTGGTTTTCGCACGGACAAAAATGCTGCCGGCAAAAAGGTCAATCAAATGACCTTCAATGCGCAAGCGCTTGGGGGCGGGCACCAGGGGAGCGGTGGTGATGGCTGGTTACGTATTCTTGAATTCCTCCCCGATGGCAAAACCGTAAAAGTTAAAACATTCTCCCCCTTATTTGCACTTTCGACAAGCACACAGCACATGGCCTGGCGCAAGGAATCTTTTGACGAATTCGACATGCAATTGGAATAAGTTTAAAATCTCCTGCGCATTCTCAGACTTTAAATTAAAAGCAGCTAATATTCAGACCTAAATTGTCTCTTAAATTTTGATCTGATAAAGATATTTACGCATTACCACCAATTGTCGCCTCAGTTTCACCTGATCCGGTGCTGCCGGCAGTAAACTGTGCAAGGAAAGCTCTTCAACCTCCTGAAAAAGCTTTTGAGCCCGTATAAAAAGCTCATCATAGGTAAAGACGCCACTCTTGATACGCAGGAGCTCTTCCCTATCGAGTCGACGTACATTCAGCTTGCCGTCAGACAAGATCTCTTTTGTCTGCTGCAGCAGACGGAGGGTATGCATCATATTTTTGGCGTCATAGCCCCCGCCATGTTGCATTGTGCCTTGAAAACGGTTTTCATTGCGCTCAGATACCCAGCTAAAATATTCACGATAGGCCTTGCAATAAGAAGAATATGCGTCATGATTAACAAAAAGGTACGCACAAAGTGCCTGTTCCTTGCCGATAGCACTGCATGAAACCTCATGACTCTCCATTGTAGCCACGATACCTTTATAATTCATGGTCTGAGCCTGGTCATAAAACAGAGCATACATTCCCTTTGCATGGTCGATCTTGACCAAACCACAGTTTTCCTGTTTCCACTGCCGCTTGCTTAACCACATGCTCAACGGCTCACTACGGTCACCAGCTATGATGAAGCAGAAATCCAGCAAACTTTTGCGCGCACGATCCATCGGATTGTTGATTTTCTTATTCAGTCCCTTTGCCTTGCGCACTTGTACCATCCCGTATTGAGCAAAGCTCGTAGCTGCCTCCTGTGTGATAAAATCCTGAATCTTAAATTGGTCAAATATAGGATCCCGGTATAATATGCAGTCGGCAGGACTGGCCAGAAGCTCCAATATATTAGGATTACTCTTTGAAAGGAGTTCTACGAAGCGTCCTAGCTCATAATAGACTTCATCATTACTGGCATTTGCAACCTGGGCAATATATTGATTGCCTAGGTAATATTCCAGCGGTAGATAAAATACACCTCTGATATCGGTATCAGAAGACGCTGTGTCCAATCCGTACGCCCTGCTGCCGACAACTGCCTCATACAGGATCAGCCCGCGATCTCTAAGTTCGTTTATAGTCATTTTGATAGCGTTCTAAAGTAATGCTCAAGTCCTTCTTTATCCGATGCTGAGACTGGAAGACGTTTTACTTGATCCTCCAACTTTGTCAGCTGCGTCTCCATGTAGCTCCTCATGGATACTGAACAACTGTATGTAAATCCTTCATCCACCGAGCCCTTCAGTTGACGTAATTCCCCCACTTCAGTCTTAACGCTCGCAGGTAACAGCACGCCCAGTTCTGCCAAGGTCATGGGAGCATAAGCGCTGCGGCTAACACACCACTCTGCTGCAAGTAGAGACCGCAAGATATAAAATAAGCTTTTGAGCTTCATATTCTCGCGTCGAAGATCTTCAACTTTGCTACGGACAATACCCAAATAATGATGAGCGTGCCTACGGCGGTCAAAATAATTTTTGATCATTGCGATAAAACTTGTTTTGAATCCATCAACCTCGTAATAAACGACTGGCGACTGGATCCATTCAAATGGGCTGACATTACTCTTATACAATAGTGTAAGTACTTTACGTAGATCCCAGCCTCCTATATCAAGGTCATCGACTAGGGGAAACCGCATTTCCGTAGCCAGCGGAAATAAGCGGGTGTAGTCTTCCGTTTTTCTCACATAAATGAACCGAACATCGTAATCGCTGTCGATTGACGGAAAGCCCCAGCCCCGGCTTCCTGATTCACAGGCAAAAAGCATCCGTATCCCCTCGCCTGCTTCGATTTCCTTTAGTTTATTGATGATATTTGTTTTCATGTCTTCATGCTTTAATTATACATTGACACAAAGATCAAAAGGGGCACCGAAGCTTTTTTGCGCAACAAAAAATAAGAGCAAAAATAACAGTAAAAACCTTAGTATCAGCCAGATATTTTTCTTAACAAAAGAAAGCGTTAGACAAAAGTAGTTAAAGTACGTAGATAGCGTACGTAGTTAGACAAAGACGCATAGACGTCGTTTCTTACCAACAAAGGGTACACGAATTATCATGTACCCAATCACTAACTACTGAAAATGATGTTTTAATCCCTCAATGCCGTAACATCCTGATCCGGTATCGGAAGATTGAGATTGGCTATTTCTGTATAAACAGACTCATCAACCCTAAATCCCCATTTTCTAAAAAAGTCTGACAGGTCTTTTTGTGAAAATTGACAAGCTGACAGCATAAAATAACGCATTTTTGCTGCATCTGTAGATACAGTAGGACGGTTGTCACGTGTGGCCTTGCTCAAATTAATATACAGATCATCACCAAATGCTAACCATAGTTGATGGAACATAATCATCTTCATGTCATTGCTGCCCGCATTGAAATCACGTTCAGTAATAGGTTGCTGGAAAAACGCATCCAGTTTAGGCCATGCATTATTTGCAGTAACACGACTAATAGGAAGACCAAAACCTCGCTCACTTGCCAGGGAGTACACATTGACTGTGGTTTCCGTCAAATTGCCCCAGGTCCAAGCTTTCTGTTGATAGGTATGTCCTACTTCATGCCAGATACCCCATCCATTCGTGTTCGAAAGGTATTTAGGCTGTAGCATCCTATAAGACAATGCTTCTGTGTAATAAATGGAAATCCCTGCCGCCATATATCCACCAGACGCAGAATCTCTAACTGTAATCAGATGTTTATTATAAGGGGTAGCATGCACGCCGCTTGTACCACTCAGGCCGCTTATACGATTTGAAAAATCAATGATAGAATCCAATCTATCCACTATCAACTGTTGATCCTCCCCCTTATAAAGAAGAGCTTCATCCATGTTGGCCACCATAATTGTACGGTCGGAAGAAAACACCACATCTGGAGCAACGTTCTTAAGTGAGTCCAATGTCGCAACCCATTGACCATGTGTTGTTTTCCCTTTTGAAAATAGGGTACTGGAATAAATCCGTCGCCGAAAGTAAGTTCAATTTCACCTGTTGTTGTATAATTATTGGCTGTATAAATCACATAAACTAAGCCTCCGTATTGATCCACTGTAAAGGATTGTGTGCCCGGTTGTAAGTCTAAATATTGCCTCACAGGTCTGATATTATCCCTAAATGGAGTACCGATGGCGAGTCGGGCGCCTGTTGTACCAGCGTTGACTTTAACGGTTACGGTTATCGTACTGTTTGGGGCAACATAAAATCCTGTTGCCTGCATATCATTATGATTACCCCTGAATTGCATTCGATCGGCTTCTGTAGACGCCGATGGCGTCACTCTGAATGTTTGGACACTGTCCGCAATGGCCAGTTTCACCGGATCCGGATCAGAAGGAACGGGATGCATCCAACCGCCATCCTTTTTACAGGAGGATAACATGCTAACAAAGCAAATTGCGATTACATAAAAGATGTTTTTTTCATTGGTTTTCAATTAAGTTTATGAATGGTATTAATTAAATTATTGTCCTGTCTCCCATCCGGAATTTTGTTTCAAGTCGGGTTCCAATACCAGATGTGCCCCAATAATGTGACAGACGAGCAAACATCTGGTTTCGTTCCTTTTTTCATCAAAACGGCGGTTTAAAACTTTTAATAACAATTATCCGTAGGATTATAATCTGTGACGAATATAAAAGGAATATTCACAAGAAATCTCAGCAATCGATTGCGCAACAATCGCAAACGTTATCGTGTATAATAAACATAATAACATAAAACAACGTAAAATTTACTATTAATAACATTAATATCCTTAACAGTAAGTCTGCGAAAAGAAGTATACAAAACCTACGTGGATGAAAAAACCGGTAGGCTTGTAAATGTGAACATATACATGAGACATAGGGCGTCAAAAATAGGTTCGATGGCGCCCTGTCAAGTTCAAAATAATGTTTAGTTTTGTTAAGCTTGTTTCAATTAAAGTCTAGAAAGTCATCGATAAACTAATCGCCATAGAAAGCATAACCAGTAATAGTTTTTTTGAGGACTACAGCTCCGCCTATTACCATATGCTCCTGTTCGCTGGCGATGCAGAATTTGCTGTCGATTTTGTAGATTATTCTTCTTCAGGTAACACCCTATTGTTTCTAAGCCCTTATCAACATCTAAAATGGTTAAATGGCCAAAACGTTCAAATTCAGGTGCTGAAATTTCACGGTGATTATTACTGCATTGAATACCACAAGAAAGAAGTGGCCTGCAATGGGCTTCTGTTCAATAATATTTATGAAAAACCTTACTTCCCAATAGGGCAATCAACCTTTGGCGAAATCAAGGAGTTGTTACAACGAATGGAAAGGGAAATGAATAATCATCCGGAAGATCCCTTCGTCGATTCGGTGCTCCGTTCTTATCTACAGCTCATTCTGGCCATCAGCAGCAAGGAAAAAAGCAAAATCCTACCGGAGATGTTGACAGGTGAATTGTCCCCAGATCCAATCTCCCGATTTCAACCTCTGCTGGACGAACATTTCATCACAGAGCGATCGGTAAGCTTCTACGCCGACTTGTTTGCGCTCTCGACTAATGCTTTCAGTAAAAAAGTCAGATACCGTTTTGGTAAGGCTCCTTCACAGCTTATTAAGGAAAGGGTAATCCTGGAAGCAAAAAAGATGCTGCACCTGAGTTATCTGTCGATCAAAGAGATTGCTTATCAGTTAAACTTTGAAGACGAATTCTATTTCAGCCGGTATTTCAAAAGAGAAGTTGGTGTTTCACCCTTCTATTATCGCAGGAAGGTCGGCATTTCCATCGTGGCTGAAAAGTCCATTGATTAACCTTATCTGTCCATTTCATCCTAAAGGAAACCGGCTAGCTTTGTATCTATATAAAGCATATACATATGAACAAAGCACTTTTGGTATTAGCGTCCATACAGGACAAATCGATTCATTTTATACGTATTGCCATATTTGTGGTTATGGCATGGATCGGCGGCTTAAAGGCCTTTTCCTACGAGGCCGAAGGAATCGTACCCTTCGTGATAAACAGTCCATTGATGTCTTTCTTTTACAAGAAAAGCGACAATCTTGCCCAAAACAGCAAAAACCAAACTGTACCCGAATACACGCTATATAAAAATCCAGAGGGTAAAACGGTACAGAAAAACATAGATTGGCATCAGGCAAATGGCACCTACACTTTTTCCTATGGTTTGGGGGCCGTAATATGCCTTATCGGAGTCTTCGTCCTCCTTGGTATCTGGTTTCCCAAGATTGGACTAATCGGGGGGCTATTGACCATAGGCATGTCGATTACGACCCTATCTTTCCTAATTAGCACACCTGAAGTCTATATCCCCAATCTGGGCGGTGATTTTCCGACCCCAAATTTCGGCTTCCCCTACCTTTCAGGCGCCGGAAGACTTGTGCTAAAAGATATTATCATGTTGGCCGGGGGATTGATCATCGCTGCCAATTCCGCCAGATCCATTCTGGAAAAATTGTAGGTACAAAACAGTTTATCATTGAGGAAACAGTGCTATCTTTAACATCACATGATAACTCTTGTGGGTGAACCATCACCTTAGATACGCCATCACTGAAACCGAGCGTTTCGGCAGAGATCTTTCTCTCTTGTTTTTGTTTCAGTGATAATTATTGTTCAGGGGATGTCTCATAGCAATTTTTTTAAAACCGAACGATATTATTTTTTAACTTAACAACATCAACAAACAGAGTAAATATGTCATCGCTTAAAACTCTATACGTTAGAATCGTGGAACAGGATGACCTGCATGTCCCCTAACTCCTCAGATATTATGTAGAAAAGCCAACGGTTATACGCTGGAGTATCTGGTGAACGATTATGTATCGCACTTCGAACATCACTTCAATCAAATTCATAAAGGCAAATGATATCCTTTTGGTGTTAAATATGCGCGATGAGTAATAGCGATTGAATCATTTTTTGGTAATACTAGCGGCAATTGATCATAATTTATTTTTAAATCATGTTAAAGTCCAAAGTCCTTGTTAAAGTAGTTATTTTTCTACTTACTACTACTGTAATCATCCTCATCTGGGAATTAGCCAGAAGACGGGTCGGTAGCTTCAGTGGCTCCTATCCTTTTGTCGAAACGTGGAAGATAGATCACTCAATCGAAGATGTCGAAATTAACCTAGGAAAACTCCATCGTTTAAATCCCAGCCTTTTTAACGATACGACACAATTAGTACTAGCGCCTGACTTTACTGGTCACTGGAAAAAAATCGACTTTTATTATACAGATCGAGATGAAATTGTTCAAGTATTGATAAGAGGCTTTGGAAGTCATACCAACATTTCATTATACCGATTTACCAATAAAAATAATGGTATGATACGATTGATGAACAGAGATTTCAACTACTTCAATAATCGACATGAAAAAGAACTATTTGAAAATCGAATTTTAAAATATTTATAAACCGATAAAAGTACTCTCTCTAGTGTAACGGGACGTCGGGGATGCTAATAAGAGTGCTATAAATGCTTCCAAATCCTCGATTGCTGATTTACTAGTTTACTTAATAATACTTTAACGTGTACGTTGCTGCATCTTAACATTGAAGTACTATTTTTACTATACACCAAATCTTGAAATAAAAGATAGCTTTTAATTACACTTCTATTTTTATATTTTTTAGTTTTCAATCCGATCAAAATGATCTTAACAGTTCTTCAAATAAGAGCGATAATATATTCGCTAGCAATCCTGACCCTAATGGTTAAAAACGACGCTAATCTTGTGAATATTCTGAAAATAGTTGTCTTATTTGTCCTCATATCGTACTATTACTTTTGTATATATACAAAAGAGAAGAAGAGCAAAAATCTTATTAATCATTATCGGATACCTGACTTTTTATTTTTGATTTGTTCCGTCTCTCAAGTGTTTAAGTTGGCGTTATTACAAATTAATTAGGTAGATCCTTTTGCAGTTTCTCCAATAGAAATAACTATCTTGAATTCACAGTTGATTCTAAATGATATGAGGCTACTGTTTAATTTGGTTCTGTATAACTATCTAACTAGGCGGCTTGATGTTTTACTTTCTCAGAATGTAGGCTAATAGATTTATAAAGTAAATAATTCTTTACGCCTCGGGACGTGCAATGCCACCTTTTTAAAATTTCCACCAATAGTGTTAATATATTTGGTTGCAAAGGATAAAAAGTCTTTAATTTACAATCGTCATAAAGGCCCTTATAAATTTTCGTAAATGATTGAGAAAGAAATACAGGGATTTTTTGTGTAAAAAGTGCGCGTTTCAGGGTATAAACAGAAAAAAAACAATTAACTTTAAACACTATGCATCGTCTTTTTAAACGAAGTTGATTAACCAGTTTTAACGCTCATAAAAATTTACTTTAACCTCAGTTTTAATATATCCAAATAAACGACCGAACGCAATGAATTTCAAAGAGACACTGTTTAAAGCTGTAAATTCCAAAACAGTTCAGGGAATTTTGATAGCCAACATTTTCGCACTGCTGGTCATTGGTATCCAGTCCGCACTGATACCTAATGAAAGCGGTACACTAGTTTTTTCAGAGTTTGTGATTATTCCGATGCTGATGGGTATGATCACTGCTTGGTATTGGAAAGACATTAGAATAAAAGGAAAACAAATAACTGGATATTCTATCCTGAACGGTTTTATCGCTATCCTAATGAGTTTTTTCTTCTTAGGCGAAGGTTTTATCTGCCTGCTGATTGTCTCGCCTCTTATTTTTGGTTTTATCATTTCGGGTGCCTTTATTGGAAGGGCAGTGTTTGACAGGAAAAATCAAACATTGAATATAAGTGTTTTGAGTCTGCTACTTGGAATTTTCATTGTTGATTCCTTGAGCGACCACTATCATGAAAATATGGTTTCTGATGAGATCCTGATCAATTCTGGTCCAGAGGAAGTATGGCAACATGTGGTGGCTTTCGATCCTATAGCCGAGAAGGAAAACTACTGGCTCTTTAAGATCGGAATGCCGAGCCCCATGGCCACCATGGTAAGCGAGCATAAACTGGGCGCAAACCGAAAATGTATTTTTAGTAATGGATATGTCTTTGATGAAAAGATTGTGAAATTTGACATCAATAAAAATTTAATTTTTGATATTATTGATCAGCCAAAAGACCCTGAAATTATGGGGCATATAGATATAAAAAAAGGTGAATTTATTTTGAGGGACAATGGAAATGGTACCACCACTCTCATTGGGAACAGCTGGTATAAATTACGTGTTTTCCCTACCTGGTACTACGATCTCTGGGCTGAAAGTATCACCAGGAATGTGCATTTCAGAGTCATGGAGCATATTAAATTTTTAAGCGAGAAGTAATGTATGTTTTCTTTCGTAGTGAAAAGACTGGGCTTTTTAAAGGATATCCCTTTATGCGCCATTATATTTGATAGTCTCATGAGACTCTGGTTGTTCTTTACCCAACCTGAACTACTGGATTGGATCGATGAGCTGGAAGAAAACGTCTCGCGAATGCCCGGTACTACAGTGGGGATACATAAATATGGTGGCACTCAGTTTAATTACGGAGGACAGGAATTCGCACATGTCCATAGCAATGGCTTATTGGACATCTTATTAAATAAAGAGCTAAAACGATCGCTCATGACTGAAGGAAAAATTAGGGACCATCATGTATTTAAAAATTCAGGATGGATAAGTTTTCACCTTCAGCATCAACAGGACGTAACCTATGCATGTCATCTCTTAAGCAACGCTTACGAACGAGCCAAACAAAAGTAGAATAGATGATCAACTATAAGGATATCGGTATGTACATCAATAAAACGGTATCGCGATGTTTTTTTGATCTGGGAACCGATGTTGGAAAAGAGTGATTTTCGCGAACCTAATCGCCTGTCCAATTTTGCAATTTAGATGGAAGTTCCAACTTCACCAACCCGTTAGGCTTTAGCCATGCAAAAATTTTGATACGTGTCGTTTGAGGCCTAGCACTGACATTGGTCGCAGCTACCCAATTGGAATGGCTTGGTCTATCAGAGTTATTATTTGTATCGCTCAAAACCTGACGTACTATCTTGGAAAATGCGGTTTCCTCGCCGTAAATCAATTTGTCGAGTTGTAATTTGTCCTGATTACGGGTTTCGCCCGCAATTACTATAGCCCTAAAAACCACAATGGAGTCGATATCTGTTTCTACATGTACATCCTCCATCAGCTTTGATATTTTAGTTTCTAATAAACCTAAATTGCCGTTGAATCGCGCCGGCTCTCCCCAAAACATGGGTTTTAGCAGCGAGTCTGTAGTAAAGAAAAATACAGTGCTATCTCTAAATAAACTAATCGACAATAACCTGTGCTTATGGTGGCCAATTAATTTACTATGTTCACCTAACCATTCCAATCTTGGAGCTGAGGGAATCTCCACATGACTAAATTCTTTTTGAAAAACTAAACGATCACCTTCAAAACCAAAATCGAAATATTTGAAACGTTGCTTCATACCGCCTTTAAGAAATTCTGGATTCAAATACTCCTCATTATCTACCGGTTTCACAATAACCTGAGACACAGTATCTGCATTAAAGCCATAATGTATGCTCAATATATTGTTGTTGCCCAAATCTTTTTTACTTGACAATGTTAGTCTCATATATTTCTCCGCCTGAGAATCCGTAGCTGTCTGTCCAAATGTGTTGACTGACAAAGCAAGGAATAAGATAAAAATAAGATTCTTAACCATACTGTATTAAATTATGGGTAACATCATTAATCCCCAACCCCAGGAAGAACAGACAGACCACAAAGACAATAGAAATTTTTTTTTTATTTTAAACATGTCGGATATAATTGAGGCCGACCTAATGAATTGGTCTCCTTTTCGTAAAGATAAAATTTTTAGACGAAATTCTGTTGTAAAAATAAACCGCTTTCTTTTAAAAACAAAGCAAACCTTGCTTCAGCTAAACTGCTGGCAGACTCAATTATTATCGTTCTGTCCAAACTGCTGTGAGGCCCCTCAACAGAAGTTACACCCATTATGCAGGAACAAACTAACAGAGGTAATATAACAGGTATATGCGGCAATTCTTATTTTTTCTCCGTACGATCTGTATGCTATTAACAGAAAAATGATTAACTTTAAAGCACGATGCTACAAGTAACCTGCGCTATAATCGAACACGATGAGAAAATATTGATCTGTCAACGATCTGCCGCAATGAAGCTCCCGCTGAAATGGGAATTCCCCGGCGGAAAGATTGAAACCGGTGAATCTAAAGAAGACTGCCTGCGCAGAGAAATCAAAGAAGAACTAAATATCGATATCGTCATAGAAAGAGCGCTGACGGTGGTAGAGCACCACTACCCCGGCTTCTCACTAAGGCTCTACCCTTTTGTATGCAGACTAACAGCTGGAGAACTGAAAGTTACAGAACATGTACAGGCAAAATGGGTAGAGATACCTCAACTGCCAGAATATGACTGGGCCGAAGCGGATCTGCCTATTGTACAGGAATATTGCCTCCACCGACTATTTAGGTAAATTTGAGCAGCTGGCTTGGCACAGATTTTTTTTTACATGAAAAAAGCCGTTAAGCATTTGTTCTCCAGTAACTTGAAAAGCCAATGAATTTTAAAAAGTTGTTCGGTACGTATGCCTTTTCTAAACTAGCATTATCTCACTGTACCAAACAACTTTTAGAAACATTTACTTTTTATAGCAGCGAAACCAATTCTGCGATGCGGTGCGATATACCGACCTCATTGTCATACCAAGAAACCACTTTCACTAATTTACCTTGAGCCTTAGTCAAACTTCCATCTACAATCGAAGAATGTGTATTACCAAGAATGTCAGCGGAAACGAAAGGTTCTTCGGTGTATTCAAGAATACCGTTCATCGCCCCTTTTGCATAAGATTTAAACAGATCGTTCAGTTCAGCAGCGGTAACTTCTTTTTTTAGATTAATGGACAGGTCGGCAATAGATGCATCAATCACTGGAACGCGGTAAGAATATCCGTCCATTTTGCCCTTCAGACTCGGCAGCACATCACCAATGGCTTTGGCGGCTCCAGTAGTTGTCGGAATAATGGAATAGCTGGCAGCGCGCGCTCTTCTGAGATCTTTATGTGGTGCATCTTGCAAGTTCTGATCGGCAGTAAATGCATGTACAGTGACCATGAAACCAGATTCTATTCCAAATTCTCTTTCCAGAATTGCTAAAATCGGCGCAATACAACCTGTAGTACATGATGCTGTAGAATAGATCTGATCGCCGCCGATGATATCATCATTCACACCATGGACAATAGTTTTAACACCTCCTGATGCAGGGGCTGTGATCAGAACTTTTTGTGCTCCTGCATCGATATGTGCCTGTGCAGACACTTTATCGGTAAAGTGGCCTGTGGATTCAATGACAACGTCAATCGCCAGATCTTTCCAGGGTAGTTTCTCTGGTCCCCGCTCAGAAAAGAACTGTATTCGTCTGCCATTGATAACAAGGGCATCTTGGTCACTGTTCACTGGCCCTTCAAAACGACCATGGGCTGTATCGTATTTAAACAGATGTGTCAATGTGCTGATATCCGCTAAATCATTTATCGCTACGACTTCTATTTCTGGTTTATCCTGTAATGCCCGTAGTGTCATTCGGCCTATCCTACCGAATCCGTTAATTGCTACTCTCATATCGTTAACTTTTAATTTGTTATAACTATTTTCATTACTATATTGAGGAAGGCGCTGCATGAAGTGACGTCCGGAATGCACGACGGTAATCTGATGGTGTCACTTTTAAGTGCCTAAGGAATATACGACGCATAGTCACCAGATTGCTCAGCCCACATTTGTCAGCGATATTTTCGATCGGCATATCGGTATCTTCCAGATACTTCCGGGCCATTTCTACACGCAACTTTTCCATAAACTTGGAAGGTGGCAAACCTATCTCTCTGTTGAAAACACGGTTGAGGTTTCTAGGGCTCATATTTAGGTATTCTGCCATTTTTGTGACATCGATAGCTCCGGAAAGGTTTCCTTTGAGCCACTCGGTGATCTTATACGCGACGTTGGTACTTTCATATTGAGGAAGCAGGTTGCCAAACTGTGACTGTGAGCCTGATCGGGACAGATAAAATACCAACCTGCGGGCAACCTGAATGGCAAGGTCCTTCCCATAATCTTCTTCTACCAGAGCGAGTGCAAGATCTATTCCGGATGAAACTCCGCCAGAGGTATATATCCGGCCATCACCGGTGTAAAAGGGATCTGTATTTACCTCCACCAGAGGATACTCTTTTTTCAGACGCTCACGCAACTGCCAATGGGTCGTCGCCTTTTTGCCGTTCAATAATCCGGCCTCCGCCAACACAAACGCTCCTCCACAAACAGAAGCGATACGGTTGTCCCCTTTCTCATGCAGGGCAGATATCCATTTACATAGATCGGCGTACTGGGCTCGAGAAAGGGAATTAAAATCATTACCAGCAATAATCAGGATGTCTATAGGGGACAAAATATCCTGTACACTATACGTACAGGACAACTGGGCTCCTGCCAATGTGGGTATCCGTCTGTCGGACGTCGGAGAAGCAAGGATAACTTCATACCCAGGTGCTGAGCCTAATAGACTCAAACACCTGTTAGCATTGGTAAATACATCAACAGGACCTGAAAAATGCAGCAAAGTCGCTCCTGACATCGGAACAATCACAACTTTTTTTTGCAATGGATTTACCGTACTGTTCAATCTTTTATCGCTCATACTTCAAATGTACGAAGCAATAACAATGTCTCAAAGGACATATTTTATACAATTTAGGACATTAATCTATGCCTGCGGGGAGTGTATGCTTAGCAAAAAATCCTTCAAAGATATTGGACTTCTGCCCAGTAATCGTTTGACATCACTTTTATTGGTCTCAAATTCTCCTCTGGCAATTGCCACCGTGTACCGTGCCAGATAGGCTGCATCATCTTCCGGAAACCCATTCTGCACAAACCGCGCAATGTATGCATCTACCCGCGGTTGGTTATAATCGACCTGCTTGCCAAGAATATCTGACATCAGTCCCGCTATATCAGCGAACGAGACATCGTTGTCTGCAGCGATGACATACTCTTTGTTTTCATGGCCAGAGGTAGTAAGGACAACTGCTAGCGTTTCAGCCATTTCTTGTATGGGTAAAAAAGGCACTCTACCATTTCCGGCTGGGATAGCAACCCCCAATTCGCGTATATTGTTTCCAGACAACATGGGAATCATGTCCGCGTACATCGTATTAGCCATCAAGGTATAAGGTACAGCTAGTTGTTTTAGATAATCACTTGTGTCAGCATGGTATTGCACGTCCTCAACCATTAAACTTCGACGCAAATCTTTCATGGCAAAACTGGTATAAACTATATGGCCGACGCCTCTCTCTTTAGCAGCATCAATTACGTTTTTATGCTGCGCAAACCTGTGGACTATTTCTGCTGAGGAAGATATCAGCAGCAGCTTGTCCACATCTTTGAATGCACTTGTTAAAGACTCAAACTTCTGGTAGTCGCCGAGCCGCACCTGAATACCTTTTGATTTAAATTCATCTGATTTGGATTCGTCCCTTACCAAGGCTGCAATATTGCTTGCTGGTATTCCCTTGTTCAATAAAGAATTGATGGTGGCCTTACCTAAATTACCGGTTGCACCTGTTACTAAAATCATAGTGTTTATATTAAGATAAATGATCGTTATTAAACGAAAATCCGTTTCGGTTCCTCAGTCTCACTTCTTGCTCAGTACGGGGGAGCAAATTGTCTAACATTTTGACAGCAGCAGTTTGAATTTCCTCTATCAATGGCCGCAGGCCGTTGTTATATGCCTCGAAAGCCAATACAAAATTCCCTTTTGAGACAGTCACACCGAAGCCCATTTTAACCAGCCAGTAAGCTGTTGTCAGGCCTGCAAAACTTGCTCCCGAGATAAGCACTTTTTTGTTTTGTTCCATTGCTTACGTTTCAAACTTAATGGTACAAAATTGGCCAGTATGAAAACAAATAGAAATGCCCGATCGGGGCAAGTATTGGACTAATCGTACCTTTTATTTCGAAAAGCCAATGCAGAGATACCTGTATTTTTGGCAAAAAGTCTTGAAAAATAAGGATAATCGTCATAGCCTAATTCAAATGCGATTTCTTTAACCGATTTGTCGGAGTGATAAAGCAACCGCTTTGCTTCCAAAATAACTCTGTCCTGAATATGCTGCGAAACAGTCTGACCTGTAACATCTTTCACACTTCATTTAAATAATGAGTGGATATATTTAATTGTTTCGCGTATTCGGCCGGCCGTTTTATTGTGCCGTAATTGATCTCTAATAGGCGCTTGAATGATTTTGTGATCAACTCAGCTCTTGACGATTTGTTTGACACAGTGTTTTGCTTCAAAAACGCAGAAATAATTAAGGCGATTAAAGTATTACTACTATCTTTCAACAGTGGATAATACAGTTTATTATTGTGTTGTCCTGAAAACTTTAGACAAAGGGAAAACGTTTCAAAAATGTCTGTGCAGATATTATCTGTCAGTTCTAATGGTTTTGCAGGTGCAAGTTCTTCCAAAAATGAAAGGTAGTCTGGGTTTACGTTTTCATTTTTGACTGCCAAAGAGCAAATATTCATAGGAGTGAAATCCAAAATGCGATGCACTTGGTTTGGATGCATATAGACAACCGTTGGTGCCTTGATCTCGTATTGCTGAAAATCAATTTCTATCGTAATAGTTCCCTCTTGAAGGATATAAAATGTATGGCCTTCATCCCGATGTGGTTGTGTCGCTTCCCGGCAGTGCTCTTCCGCTTTGAAATCGGCTTTTTTAACACTGATTTTTTCAATAGCAATACCTAGACTGAACCTGTCAGTCATTGGATTTACAAATATGTTTTTGGTTGGGGGCATGAGGTAATTCGCTTTTTCAGTTAAATGATTGCCGAAACTCCAAAGGACTCATTTTAGTCTTCGTCTTGAAGAGTTTGCTGAATGACTGTGAATGTTCAAATCCCAATTCGTAGGCGATCTCACTAACGGATAAGTTAGTGGTGGAAAGTTTTTCTCTAGCTTTTTCTATCAATTTATCGTGTATATGCTGCTGCGTGCTTTGACCTGTTACCACGCGCAGTACACTACCCAAATAGCTTGATGAGACATTCAGTTGTTCCGAAACATATTGAACAGATGGTAGACCTCTAATTGCCAGATCATCACTGCTAAAGTAATCTGTTAACAGTTTTTCCAAACCTTCCAAAATTTGATGATTGGCTTTTTCCCTTGTAATAAATTGACGATTGTAAAATCGTTCTGAATAGCTAAGCAAATTCTCAATATATGTACCGATGATTTGTTTACTAAACTTATCTATATTGGAGTAATATTCTTCCCGTATGTTTTCAATAATGCCGTTAAGTATCTTTTCTTCTTTTTCTGATAACAACAACGCTTCATTTACGGAATAATCAAAAAATGCATATTGCTTAATGTTTTTCGCAAGTGGCGTGTTCCAGATAAAATCCGGATGAATCAGTAGCATCCAACCAGATAGTTCTTTGGATTTTCTGTCTTCAGCGATTTCAAGTTCGAGCACCTGATTGGGCGACATAAAAAACAGTACCCCGTCATTTTCAAAATCGTAATGTGATTGTCCGTATTTATACTTCACTCCTTTCACACGCTTCAAAGCAATAAAATAAAAGTCAAATATAACATTCATACCGATTTGACCGGGGTGTCCAATGAGATCGTCCATTGTGAGGACACTAATCAACGGATGTGCGGGCTGAGGCAACCCTCTAAACCGATGAAACTCACCGATTGACTTAATTCGTTGTGGTTTTGTATGTGCCATATCACAAAGTTACTTTTTTGCTGTAAGTTGCTCACTCAATAGCCATAATTCGTTACCTATTGATTTCTTAAATTTGTCCCGGAGTTCAATGATGTTATTTTTTTCGTCAAAGAATTTTCCGTTTGCGGATTTTGCATTTTCTTTTGTCGCTACATATACTCCGCTTTCACAGCTTTCAGGTGCATTTCTAACGTCGGACGACAATGAAAATAGTAGCTTTAGCCACCACGGAGTGGTCCCCTTTCCGAGATTTGATTTTACGAATCCGGGGTGAAATAGCATTGAGCTTGCCGGAGTATTTTGTAACCTGTCGGCTAATTCAAAGCCAAAGTAAACTCTGGCGAACATGGCGAGATTGGTAGCTCTAAACCAACTGTATGATTTTGTCAGCTGCAAATCCTTCAGATCTATTTTCGGCTTTTTTAAAAATCGAGGTGCCCCACCAACAGTAACAATTCGTGCATCATCGGTTGCTTTTATTAAATCAAGTAAGTTATTTGTAAGCACAAAATGGCTTAGATAATTTATGGCAAATGATTTGTCGATTCCTTCGCTAGTAATTTCTTTTTTGAAATACCAAGCCCCAGCGGCATTCACCAAGCCGTGCAGTTGATTGTATTGTTGCTTAAACTGCATGCTAAGTTGTTCAACCGATTTCATCAAACTTAAATCTGCCGTAACAAAGGACACATTTTTATTCGCTGTTTTTTCCAAGATCTCTTTTACAGTTTGCTGTCCATTTGACGTATTACGGCTAACGATGACAACATTGGCACCTGTCCTTGCAATGCCGGTAGCAATAGCTTTTCCAACCCCAGATGTACCACCCGTGACTAGATAGGTTTTGTCTTTCAATTTCATTTTCTCGTTTTTTAATTGTTGCCAATAAAAGTCTGCAACAATTAAAAAACTAATGTATTCAAAACCGCTGTTATTGTAGCCTAAATGAATAATCCCCTTGGTATAGTAACTCGGTCCCAATCCTACGATGAGGCCAAATATTAGGCATCCGCAAAAGGCGGTTCGTTCCAGAGCTGGCCACGGTCCACAATGGGCCGCAATTTTGTGATGCGGAAAGTCACTGTCGCCACTAACCCATCAGCCTGTTCATCGCCAAATTTTATCCGAAGCAGCTCCCTAATATGTTCTAATTTTTCACCTTCTGTTAGTATTTCAATCGCTTCGGCGTATATCCGCACGCCTTTGTAATCTCTTGCCCGACCAGCGGGTTCGTACACCAAAAACACCACGGCTTTATTCTCCTGAATATTGTTTAGTGAAACCGAAGGGTTGTCGCTTAATTCCAGTTCAATATTGCCTGCACTATTTAATCGTGGCGTTCCCATCAAGGCGATTGACGGTTCTCCATTTTTATTCGCTGTGCATAGCAACTTGTCATGATGACTTTTGAAAAAATCTCTCAGTTGGTCCGTACACAGGGTATTCTGTTGCTGTCTTGTGTTCATTTTAAAAAATAAGATTCAAATTGTACCTTATAACAAAGATAAAGAGAATAACCAAATAAGATACATATTGTTTCTAATTTTTTTTTATCTTTATAGAAAAATTATATGGAGCAAACTAAAAACAGCAGGAGACGTGGCGATGAACTACTAGAAAGCTTGTACGATGCAACAATGAAGCTGACGACCACAGTAAAGATTACGGACCTGACCTTTCAGCAGATAGCCGATGAAGCCAATACGAGTCGTACAGTGCTCTACAGAAGATGGGCGACACCCTTTGACTTGCTCCAGGAAATATACGCATATAAGGCAAAAAAGCTGTTTGATGGGGTATTCTTCGCGGAATTAAAAGACAATGGAAGCCTGCGAAAAGATTTTGTACAATTGTTGACTGTATTCCAAAAAGTATATATGGAGATTGGCACCGAAATTATTAACAACTATTATTTTTTAAGAGCGCAAGACAAAGCGGATACAAACGAGCTTCCAATACACCAACAGGCTATTGAAAAATACCTGAACGCAACAAAAAACATATTGTCAAATGCTGAAAAAAGAGGTGAACAAATCAAACAAACGAGTGAAGTAACTTTAATGCTTCCCTACGACCTGATACGAACGGAAAACTTGATCCGACCTCAAATGATCACCAAAAAGAGGCTAGAAATGATGGTAGATGAAATCTTGTTACCGGTATTTTTAAAATGAAAAAGATGCCACTGACAAGTTACTTATAAAGGTTTTGATATGAAACAACGATGGGCCGCCTGCAGGGAAATCAAAAAGCCCCTTGTCCGGGACGGATCGGGGCTTTAACAAACATATGAAACAAACTCTTAGATTTCCAGAAACTAACACAACGATATTACAGCTTGCGTTAGCGCTGTGGCTGTGCGACAGACGTGAATGTTGTAAATATTCCCCTTTTGACAGATTAGCGCTTTCCTGAATCGAATACCTTCGCTCTAAAGCGGCCATTCGCCGTCGTCGTGCTCATTAAAAATTGACCATATCCGGCATTCGTGACATGGAATGCCCCCTCTACCCATCCATTCTCCAATTTAGTGATATTGATCTTTCCGCCACTGGGTACAATATCTTTGACAATCTCATCCAGGTATCGGCTCATGTAGGTGGTTGTAGAAGTCTGAAAATGGAAATGGTTACCTCCATTGGCTATACTGTACCCATATTCGCCCACACCCCCATTCCAGCGCAGCAAAAAGTATCCACCACCTTCATTTTCAGGATTCGATAATAAATATTGATTACCGGATTTTGCTGCTGAAGACGCTGGAAATCTCACCGGAGCGGCGCCGGCTATACTGAGTTCAATCCAGCCATTGCCGGAGAGGTGCAGATTGGAAAGTAACAGATAAGTTCCCGCCCGCGGCGCCTTCAATTTGAGACTTACGGTGGCCGCAGCGCTGCCATTCATCGCTGCCGGAGCCTGATAAGTCACCGTGCTCGCATCTGCTTTGACAATCTTACCAGGCCCCGTTAGTTCCCATGTATCTATAAATCTACTGGGTAAAGCGGCTGGTGTGCCGACGGGATAACCTGGCTCTGCTCCTTCAGATGAACCCGTCAGCGGAGTCAATAAGTCGTCCCACTTGGTCTGTGTGTAGATCAGGGCACGTACGGACTGGCTCTGCCCCGGTTCGACGGTGGCTTCGTATGGTGACAAGGACAGCTTGTTCATCAAAGACCAGTCGCTGAAATGCGTCGTTTCGTAACTTATTGTTTTTTGCACCATATCCACACGACTGGCACCGACGTACTTCCAGACCTGGTCCTCCTGCTGGTAGGCAAATCCGAGGGTCTGCGGTAGACCGATCTGTTCGGCTACTTCTTCCAGTCCTAAACTAAGCGTCACCTTTTTCTTAAATGTGAGCTGATGTGGCGTCAATCGGTAAGACAAGCCGATACCGGCTATATTTGTCTGTTCGACCGGTTGCACCGAAATGAGTTTGTCTTCTGTCAATGCGCCGGCAGGAATGGCAATTTGCAGGCGTCCATCTGCCGAAACAAGGGTGCCCCCGGCGGCACCGATAGATTTGCTTGAGATCTCTCCTTTAGCCACACCAACCGGACGTGGCAATGGCGTAATAGCGATACTGATCTCCGGATCCGGCGAAACCGGGTCTTTCTTGCAGGATGTAGTGAGCAGTAGGCCACAGCTCGTGGCATAGGCCAGCAAAATATATACATAGTTGTTTTTCAGATTCATTTTGATATCACAGCTTTACGAATTCCACTCTTCTATTTTTTGCTCTGTTTTCCTCACTGATTTCGTCGACGACCGGCACCGTGGATCCTTTACCTTCGGTTTCAATCTGCGCAATGGCAACCTCATAGGTTTTGACCAGCATATCACGGACGGCATCGGCACGCTTCTTTGACAGCAGCATATTTTTTTCAGCATCTCCAACAGCATCAGTATGGCCTACAATGCGGAGCTTCATCGACGGATTGTCTTTGAGCACGGTTGCCACTTCTCTTATCGTGCCATCACTATCGGATGTTATTTCGGCGGAGTTGGAGGCAAAGAGGATACCACTGGTTTCTAACCTACCACTCGTCAATAGCTTGGACCGCGTATCGGCACTTCCTTCGGCAAACCTGAAATTGGAAACATAGAAGCCCAGCTGATCGTTGGTATAATTGGAACTGGCCATATCTAATTTAAGCTGGTTGAAGTTGCTGTTCACTGGTGCTGCATTGGGCAGGTCAAACACCTTCTCTTTATCCAGCCAGATGCGGACCCGCTCTTTTTGAATACTGACCGCAACATGAATGACCTGGCCTACTTTCTTATCAAAATTGGCCACCCTATATTTATCTGTCTCTAGCTTTTTGGCGACATTTTCGTAGGAAGTCAACTGTACCGCCGCTTCCGAACGGTACGGAGCGATACTGACTTTGAGACAGTTTTTTAAACGGTAGTCGTAAGACAAAATTTCGCCTCTATCGCCGCGGTCATAAAAAGCAAAGTTCAAGGCCGGCACCATATAACCGCCTGCCAAAGGCCAGTCCATGATCAGGTCAAACTCAATAGTAGCGTGCTCCCCGATATCGACCACTGGGCTGACAAAAGTGCCGGGATACAACCTCAGCCATTTCCCTTTGACATTATTGAGACTGACAACCTCTCCTTTACTACGGGTGTACCATTTTAAGGGGAACTGACCCAACGGATCCTGTGAGAAATCATCTGCAAGAAGTACCTTGCTCCCCGGCACAAAGTCATACGTAGTCGTACTGCTCAGTCCGCGCTGTTGACGGACCGATCCGGTTTCCTGCGGCTCAACACTGCCAGTTGTCGCAGCAGCCTGCGAGCCTTGTTCGTTTTGCTTTTTGATCTTTCCCTCGATTACATTTTCGATGGTATTCCCAGCTATCTTCTCCGCTTTTTGTTTGATTTTATTAAAAAGTCCCTGAGCCATCGCATTGCCTCCTGTCAATAAAATGACCAATAGTGCTAATCTTTTCATATTATGCGTGTTTATCCTTTTGAGCATGTGAAACCAAAATCTTACTGATTTTCCAGCCTTCGGCAGTAGACAGCATATAGATATAATCAGTGCGCGTAAAGGTTTCAAACTGCAGGGTCATTTTAGCCATGCAGGCCACTGGAGTTTCGTCCAATAATGCAAACTCAGTTACACAGTCATAACTGTGGTCTGCCATCGATTTTAAAAACTTGACAAATTGCTTTTTGGAATACCGCTGCTTTGTCTTGTCTAAATGATAGTCAAAGTCATCGGTGAAAAGATGTTCAACCCACTGTACGTCTCCGATACTGATGGTATTAACATATGCACCGATGACTGAGACAGCATTCCATGTGCGAAGTGGGCTGGATTTTGAAGTGGCATGGACAGCGCTAATTCCTGCCCATATGAGTAACAGCAGGACGAGTGTCTTTTTCATGTTCCTTATGTTACCTCCGACCGCTCGGGGCGCCTTGCCAGACGTTCTGTAGCCGTAAAAAGCACTGCTCAAAAGAGTGATGTAAACCATATGAATGGGCTCCAGTACCTTTTTGTTGATTGTTTCTTTTAAAATAGCCATATTTAATTCATTAATAATTTTAGTTGAGATCTTATCTCAGCTCCTAAAACCTGAGAAATTTCTTTTTCAAAATTAAATTCTATCACTGCGGTAGTCCATCACATCTTTGTGTGGTTTATCGTCAGCAGCCATTTCCGTACAGGTATCCGTACCATATGGTATTTGTCTGACGGACATCAAAAGGCAAAAAGCTTTCTATCGCTGCCCGTTTCGGGCAAGAGTGCGGTAGGCTATATAAGCTTATGAATCACATGAACATGTGGTTGGTCCGACTTTCTTTTCTCACTAATTTGCAGCATCATTAGCGCACTAAGGCAGACCGGTGGCGAAATCTGTCTTTACGATCAAAAAACTATCTCTTATGAAAAACAACATCATCCTTTTGCTGATCATGCTGCTGCTTCCGGCGGCTGGGCTGCTGGCGCAGGCACACAAGCCGCAATATGTGCTTTCGGGAAAGGTGGTCACCACAGATAGCAGCAGCCTAGAAGCTCACCTATTCGATCTGGACAGCAAATTGCTGAAAACCGAACTGCTCGGTCCGACAGGAGAGTTCAGATTTGAAGGCCTCGGCAACGGATCCTACTATGTGAAGATCCGTCGCCATCAATCGGATATATATAATTCCAAAGTTTTCGAGATCCGGGATAGAGACCTCCTCTTTCCAGAAATCCATATAAGCGACAAGAGGCTGGAGACGGTCGTGATTGCGAGGACTCGCCCTTATATCGAGCGGCAGGATGGTAAACTCATTTTAAATGTAGAAAGTAGCCTTCAGAATACTGGCGGCTCGGCCTTCGATGTTTTGGAAAAGGCCCCGGGAGTCAATATTGATGCCAATGACAATATAAGCCTGAGAGGGAAAAACAATCTGCTCATACAGATTGACGGCAAAAATATCCCCCTCACGGCTGAT
This sequence comes from Sphingobacterium thalpophilum, assembly GCF_901482695.1. Lineage (NCBI taxonomy): Bacteria > Pseudomonadati > Bacteroidota > Sphingobacteriia > Sphingobacteriales > Sphingobacteriaceae > Sphingobacterium > Sphingobacterium thalpophilum. The sequence continues at coordinate 4,274,017 of NZ_LR590484.1, read as the reverse complement.
GCGCTGGCTGACTATCTACGCGGAATTTCTGCTTCAGCGATCGATAAAATTGAATTCATCACCAACCCTTCTTCGAAGTATGACGCTGCAGGTACAGCAATTGTCAATATAAAACTCAAAAAAGGAACAAAAAAGGGGACCAACGCAACAGTGACAACTGCGATAGGCACAGGAAGATACATCAAAAACAGCAATAGCTTCCATATCAACCATAGAAAAGGAAAAGTAAACACCTTTGCGAGCTACAATTTCGCCTACCGTGAGATGTCGAACGATCTGGTTCTGAACAGGAGTTTTTATGATCAGGAAAATCTCACAAAAGCCTACCTTCAGGATAACTTTATTAAAACCGGCGTCAATAACCATAGCGGAAAGGCCGGACTGGATTATCAGCTCAACGACAACCACATACTGGGTGCTGCCTTCAGCTTCAATAGCAATATCTTAACGCCCAATAGCAACAGTAAAACAAGCGTAATGGACAGCGAACAGCAGCTCTTAAAGGAAATACAAACACAAAGTGATGCCAAAAACAAGTGGCGAAACGGTAGTCTCAACCTCAACCATAGATATAGCCTGGACACTTTAGGTTCAGAGGTGAATACCGACATCGACTGGATTCATTATTTCAATAAGTCTGTCCAGCACTTCGACACCAAAACCAAAACACCCGGTCAAACTGGAACGCTACCTTACGTACTACGAGGGAACGTAGACGGCGGTTTGGACATCTATGCACTCAAGAGTGATGCGATTATGATTTTCGAACAAAACTGGAAATTGGAAACTGGCATCAAATCGAGTTTTGTGAAGTCGGACAACGATATGGAATTTTATGATCACAGCGCTGAAAAGCCAGTACTGGACACCGGCAAATCCAACCATTACATCTATAAGGAATATATCCATGCCGTATACGGCAACCTCTCAAAAAAATGGAATCGGATGACTGCTATCGTCGGGCTGCGGGCCGAACATACCAATGTGACCGGAACGCAGATCACAATGGACCTGGTCAATAAAAAAAAGTATACGCAGCTGTTTCCGAGCGCATCCCTGTCATTTGATCTCAATGAGGACAACAGGCTGGACATCAATTTCAGCAGGAGAATCTCACGGCCAAGCTACATACAGCTCAACCCCTTCAAATACTATATCAATGCGACAACATATAAGACGGGAAATCCTGGGCTGAACCCACAGACTTCGCAAAATTACGAATTGACATACAGCTTGAAAAACAAATATTTAGCAACAGTGAGCTATAGCAAAACTGCTCAAAACATTACATCTGTTGTCAAACCCATCATTGAAAACGGAGAGAACATTTCAGTGCAGACAGACGAAAATATCAGCGCGGCCTTGTACTATGGACTCTATCTCGTCGCTCCTGTTCAAGTAACAAAATGGTGGGAGATGAATACCAGTGCCAATTTTTATTATGGATCCTACTCAGGCAATGTGTCAGAAACGACAATCAAGAACAAAGGGAACTTTAATGTAGACCTGAACATGGTCAACACGATCAGGTTGGGCAATAATTATGCGGCAGAACTGGCTGCCAGCTACAAGTCAGCAGAAGTCTATGCGTTTGCCCGTATTTCACCACTGTGGTCACTGAATATCGGTGCGCAGAAGAAATTCAGCAACAACAGTACTTTAAAGCTATCTTTTAGCGATATCTTCCGCACCAACTACTACAAAGGACTAACAGTCTATAACAATTACAAAGAAAATTTCAGCACCAAAAGAGATACACGACTGGTCATGCTTTCCTATAGCTACAGTTTTGGAGATAGCAAGTCGACGAAGATCCGAAAAACCGGGGGAGCGGAAGATCTCAAACGGCGCGCAGAATAACAGGCCTCCCGGATTTTATTAAGTCGTGTATTTGTTGCATTTTTGAAAAAATAATCCGCCCGATGATGACGAGCAAAAAGTTTGCGCTGTTTCTGGCAAGCCTCTTCACCTTGCTTCCGTTGATGCTCAAAGCAATGGAAATATCATTTAACCGCATCACCGACGGCCTCGCTTCCAATTTTGTCAACTGTGTCACGCAGACGGCAGATGGATTTATCTGGGTAGGCACCAAAAATGGATTGCAACGTTATGATGGAATCCGTTTCCGCAGGCTCCTGAGTCCCGGTCTTCCGGGACTCCCCGTAGACCAGCTCCTCGTATCCCAAAAGTCGAAGTCACTGCTTGTGCGAATGGAACATACATTTTTCTTGCTCAACCCACAAACAAATAAAGCTCAGGAAGTAAAGGTCGATCAGTACACAAAAGACTTCCAGAATTATCAGATCCGTCTCGTCCAACAAGCTGGGCAGATATTCCTTATACTTCATGGGGTAGACATTCTAATATTGAACGAATCGACAAACAAGTTCGAATCGAGCAGCAATACGATCGGCTTTCCTGCTAACTGGGGGCCAACGTGGCTGCAATACGATGGCACAGGGATATTCTGGATAGCGGGACTCCAGGGAATGGGCTATTTTGACAGCAATAAGAAGACCTTTTTTACCAACAATAAGCTGAGTTCGGTCAAGAACATCAACCGCTTTTACAGGGACTCCAGAGGCCGTGTTTTTATCCAGATCAAAAAGCGCCATACAAACGGCCTCATCTATCTTGCCGACACTAATTTTGAAAACAAAAAGCTGATTCCGTCCGAACCCAACAGCCGTAGTAACTATCACGACTTTTACGAATGTGTGGAGTTCGGGGATATCATATGGGCCTATGGTGTCGATATTTTCAATCTCTTCGATGAAGACAAAAAAAAGTTTGTTCAATTTTACGACCAGAAGAATACAGACTACGGCATACAGGTCACCACTGTTTCACAGGTTTTCAGAGACCGCGACCAAAATGTGTGGGTAGCGACGGATAACGGACTGTATATCATGTCAATCATAGGCGATCACGTGCGTAATATCGTTACTTCAGGTATATTTGAAAAGGCGGCCATAACTGATCTGACCTCCTTTGGCCCAGATGGTATTATGGTGGGTTCTTGGGGCGAAAAATTAACCACGATTAAATACAATGATGCGCTTAAAGTAAACCTCGAACCGAAAGTCAGCGATATTTTATACAATGGAGCGCCCACCCAGGACCTGAACTTTAGATATATCTGGTCGATCGAATACGATCAAAAAACGGGAAATAGCTGGATCGGATGCAAAAATGGCAGATTGATCTTTTTTGACGCGAAAACCAGAAGATCGCAGTTTCTGGTGCCCAAAATATTCGGCGGACAATCGATCCGCCGCATTTCGGCCCACCCGAACGGACAGATATGGTTTGGCACCGACAATGGCAAAATCATCCGAAAAGAAAATAGCGGCTATACTATACTCAATGATCTAAAATCGTCCGTCTCTTGCATCCGGCCCGGCAATGGGAACGACGTATGGGTAGGTACTCGGGGCTCAGGCGTATTTCAGCTGGAAGCCAGTTCTGGAAAAATCATAAAAAATTACAAATCGGGTCCCCACGGACTTACCACCTCCAAAATACAAAGCATCGAACTTATCGGTGACAGGCTGCTCGCTATCGCGGGTTATTCCGGTCTTGATATTTTAAATCTGCACACGGGTGAAGTGACAAAATACAACATCGGCAACGGCTTGCCACAAAACATGGTAACAGCCTTGGTAACCGACAATGAAGGTTTATTGTGGATGAGCACGACCGCAGGTATCTGTCGTTTTGATCCCGGCAAACGTGAATTTCGTTCGTTCAACAAGCGGCATGGACTCGTGAATACTTCGAACGTAGCCAATTTGCTGACTTGCGGCGTGAAACTGGCGAGCGGAAAACTTGCATTCAGCAGTGACAAAGCCGTCCTAATTTTCGACCCCTCAAAATTCAACAGGAATAATTCTGCACCAAAAGAGCTACATATCACCGATTTCAAACTGTTTGACAAATACCTGTCGGTCGATTCGCTGATCCGGGCGGGGGGTGTCACACTCGAACACTGGCAGAATTTCTTCTCCATCTTCTATTCGACCCTTTCCTATAACGATCCCGACAGCTTTAAATACTACTACCGGCTTGAAGGTTCGGGAAAATCCTGGATTCCGAGTGATCCTCAGCTGGCTACCAACTTTGCCTCACTGTCTCCGGGAAAATACGTGTTTATGGTGCGCTCTGAGAGCCAAGGCGGTAAATTTTCTGCCATCACCAAGCTTCCGATCACGATAAAGCCTGCGTTTTATCAAACTTGGTGGTTTTTTGCTATAATAGCGCTTTTTATTTTATCCAGCATTTTTATTTTACACCGTTATCGGCTAAAGAGATTATTGGAAGTACATCGCCTACGGGAAAAGGTGGCCCGGGATCTGCACGATGATGTAGGCTCTACGTTAACCTCCATCCATATCCTGAGCGAGGTGGCCAAAAAGGACCTTTCGGAACAACATCACATCGTCCGCTCCTACCTGGACCGGATCGGGGCAAACAGTTCGCAGATGATGCAGGCGATGGATGATATTGTCTGGAGTATAAAGCCAGACAACGATCTGCTGCAGAAGATCGTGGCCCGCATGCGCGAACATGCGGCCTTGATTTTGGATCCGCTCAAAATCCAATATGTCTTTCAAGCGGACGATAGCATCCGCAATATAAAATTGGATATGGAACAACGGCGCCATTTATTCCTTATTTATAAAGAAGCGCTGAACAATATCTCCAAATATGCTGAAGCTACATCCGTGCTTATAAACATCGGGGCAGGTCCATCACATATCGAACTGCAGATAAAAGATAATGGCAAAGGCTTTGACTGTTCCAGACAGCATTCTGGCAATGGCCTGTACAATATGGCCCAGCGTAGTCAGGCCTTAGGGGCACAATTCAGCATTACATCTTCCGAAAATAGGGGAACCACCGTTTTGCTCACACTCAAAATTTAACACAGATTCACATCAACATGCGATTGATACAACGGTAAACATTCCCTAAATTGTACTAATTATGACAAAGATCCTGATATATGAAGACAACAGCCAATTGAGAGATGTATTGTCGATTCTCATCAATAGCGATCCAAAATATGTAGTACAGGCTGCTTATGGTCATTGTGCCAACGCCTCTGAGGATATAAAAAAGCACTGTCCGGACCTCATTCTGATGGACATAGACATGCCTTTTGTAAATGGTATATCAGGACTAAAACTTTTAAGGCAATCCGGATTCAGGGGAAAAATAATCATGCTCACGGTATTTGACGACAATGCGAATGTTTTTGATGCCATAAAAGCGGGTGCCAATGGCTACATCTTAAAAAAAACACCACCGTCCAAGATTCTGGAGTATATTGAAGATGCTTTAAACGGTGGAGCTCCGATGACTTCGTCCATTGCCACACAGGTCCTGCATATGCTTGCTGAAGGTAAAACGACAAGAACGTCCACTTTCGATCTTTCCGCGCGTGAAAAAGAGGTCCTTGACCTACTCGTCGAAGGATATAGTTATAAGATGATTGCCGATAAACTGTTTATCTCTATGGATACTGTGCGTTCGCACATCAAAAAAATTTATGAAAAACTCCAAGTCAACTCCAAAAGTGAAGCCGTCGTCAAAGCGCTACGAAATAGCCCCCGCGGTGGGATCGGCACCGACTAGGATCATTTCATCTCAATTTTTCCACCGTTTATGTGTCCACAGCCAACCGTAAGGTTCTTCCCTGATATTGTCCGCTAACAGGTCAATGTACTTTTTCGTGATATCACCCTCCTTTGTCGTTTGCGCTTGAGCACATATGGGTATGCAGGCTATTTTGTAGCTTCCTTTGGATAGCTGCGTGATATGTAAATAAATCACCGCCGACTGACCACTGCGCGCGAGCTTCTCCATGCCAGAAAACACGTAGGTGTCCTGATGCAGCAAAGTAAATTTGTATTTCTCCTCTTTGGTCCGCGGACACTGGTCGGCGAGAAAAAGATAAACCGCAGGCTCTCCTCTCTCTGACAGCACATGCCGTATAATGGCATGGTCTGGTACCAGCCTGAGACCAAAACGCGACCTTAGCTTAACCATGAACATGTCTATCGGCACTGACTTAAGGGGTCTGTACACAGCATAAACGTCATGGCGTATCTTAAAGGGCATAAAATTCAACATTTCCCAATTGCCGCAGTGTCCCAGGCAGGCAATCACATTGCGCCCATCGTGTATATGTTCTTCTATTAATTCAAGATTTTCAAAGATAATCTTTCGATCCAGTACCGCTGCCGGAGCGGAAATACCTTTTATGATCTCAGCAAAATAAGAGGCAAAACAAGTATAGAATTTTTTAACGATGGCGCGGATCTCCCCATATCGCTTATCCGGAAAGGAGCGTGCCACATTCTGAATAACGACCTCTTTTCTGTACCCAACGACATAATACGCTACAAAAAAAGCAACTGAGGCCAGGGTATAAAGAATTGGCATGGGCAATAAGCTAACGGCGTAGGCAATAATATAAATACCTTTATACGCCATTACCTGCAAGGCTTGCTTGGGTTTCATCCGCTAAAATTTCATTTTTAAACCCACCGACCCATATGGGGAGACAGAAAAATAATAATCATTATCACCTGCAAACACGCCCTTCAGCGTCCGGTCGCTGTAAGCTGCAGGTCGGTATAGATTCAGTCCAGCCATACCGGTGACGGACACTTTTTCGCCGAGCTTGATCTCGGGACGAAACCCCGTAACAATATACTGGTGGGAGAATATCACATCTTTGCCATCCTTTTTCAACAGAGCGATCTGCCCGTTCATCTCTAGGGCGTACGATAGTTTGAACCTGTCGTTGAAAGCATAGCCTGCGGACACATCCAGCCCCTCCACGAGTTCGATGTTTACATCAAATTTGCCACTGTGTCTCCATTTGACGTAAACTGCCGGAAATATCATCGGATAACCCAAAGAACTATTGATTGCCAATCCACCACCGATATCGAGTCTGGGATTGAGGTGCCGGATAAAAACCGCACTACCACTGGCCAGAACATTTCTAAAACCGATTTTGGAAAAGTCGGTGGATGGTGAAAAAACACCCATCCCCACGCTCGCGCGCAACGACCACCGATCGTTGAGCGGGCGCAAATGGTAGACACCCATCTGAATATTCATGATTTCGGATACCATATATTCGGAAAAGTTCTGGTTTTTCAACGAAACATAGGATCCGCCGAAACCAATACCCCAGGCTGTGGGACGCTTGTTCTCGTTTAGAGTCATGGATAAGGGGATATTTACCCCCGCCTGATAGACCATGGCCGAGCCTTTACTGTTACCGATTTTTTCTTTTGGTTTTTCTCCGGGAGGCAGATAATAGTAACCGGAGTTTCCAATGTATTCGGTCTTCAGAAATACCTCCTGAGCCTTTCCGTCGAGCGTTAACAAAATAGCCAAGGTGGCTAAGAATAATGTTATTGACTTCATGATGTTAAATTTGTATCTGTACTGATTTCTTAGTGCAAAAGAATGGTGAAAATGACGGTCCATAAATCGATATTCGATGGACTTCAGAATCGGACTGATGAGATGCAGAATAGCGAAAATGGAATAATACGTATATTGTCAGACGAATAGCGCTTTTGCGGACCGAAGTTCAGCCGCTGAACCAACGGCATGAACCTAAACTCCGGTGCGCAATCTGCTGTAATAGCTGGCGGTACTAAAATTTGTACGCGATGCCGACGGATGCAACGCGGCTCTTCATGCCTGCCCCTTTCGCTTTATCCAGGTCTGCCAGCCCAAATTGATAGTTGGCTTTTAACTGCCAGTGCTGGTCAAACTCGTAACCGATGATACCTCCTACTCCATAGTCAAAGCGGTTTAGAGCAGGCATATCGGGAGTCCCGTTCTCTTTGAATAGGCTTACACCTCCCAATTTTGCGCTGATCCCATAACCCGCATAAGGGCCGGCCCCTATAAAAGCCTTTCCACTGCCGAGTTCGCCTTGAATGATCCCATAAAGAGGGATTTCTACGCCAAAGGAATTGAGTTTTCTGGAGGATGTACTGGCGGTAGATTCAAGCTTAGAACTGTGAAAATAGACATCAATACCGGATTGAACCGCGAAATTTGGAGTCAGGTCATATTTGATAAAACCGCCGGCAGAGCCGCCGATGCCCATTTTGCTTTTTAGGCTTTTCGCCTGTCCGCTGAGGCTATAATTTGATAGGCTGCTGTTGGCTCTGAAACCCAAAGACAGCTTGCTCTCCTGAGCGGATAATTGGGTGGAAAAAAGCAGCGTACTGAGGGCGAAAGCTAATGTTAACATGTTCTTTTTCATTGTTCCAAAATTTTAAAATTTTTAATGTTATTATTTTAATTCTGAACAAAAGAACGACGCGCAGAGCAATTCGGGAACCAGGAAACGACAAGCTTTAGAATCTAAAACATGAAGTGTATTTTTAATAAGATGTAATTTCGGACATAGATTATTCCACGATACCATCCATCCACTTCAGGAAGTCGGGCACGCGTACGCGGCTCACCAAAACCTCATGCGGGCATACTGGGGAAAAGGAAAGCTTGAGACGGCTGTTGAAGTATTTGGCAACATTTTTAATCGCTCTTACATTCCCGATACAGTTGCGTGAGACACGAAAAAATAGGCGGTTGTCCAGGAGCTGCTCCAGCTGTTCCAGTGTATAGTTGATGATATAACGCTTATCACTGGACGTATGAAGGAATACAACCCCGTCTTCACTGTAGAAATGAGCGATATCCTTGGTCTCTATATAGTGGTAGTTCTCCCCCTTGGATATCAGAAACCGGTTTTTGGTCCTGACGGACAATAATTGTTCGTAATTCTTAGGGCTGGCGGTATAAGAGACATGCTGAAAAATCTTTTCGAACTTGATCAGAGCGGCTTCTAGCTCGGCCTCATTAAATGGTTTGAGCAGATAATCGATACTGTTCAATTTAAACGCTTTAATAGCGTGCTCGTCATAAGCTGTTGTAAAGATCACTGGCGTGGTGACCTCCAAATGATTGAATATCTCGAAGCAGTTGCCATCGGCAAGGCGTATGTCCATCAGTATTAAATCTACGGCAGAGGTTTTCAGGAATGCGATGGTATCGATGACTGTTTTGGTCTGCTTTTCCAGTTCGTATTCGGGCCGTAATTTGGTGATCATACGTTTCACTTCTTCATATGCGAAGCGTTCATCTTCTACTATCAGGTACTTCATGACTTTATATAGGGAATTTTGACGACAAAAAGTTGTGGGCTATGTTCCACAATAACATCTTGGCCGTATAATTTGTACTGCTGTGTGATATATTTCAGCCCGATTCCGCCCTTCTCCACATCGTTGGATGGCTGGATATTGTTTTCAACGGTTATATAACTGCTGTCTACCGTGATCTTAATGTTCAGAAGGGATTCTTCGGTTGCTTTATTATGCTTGAAGGCATTTTCGATCAATAATTGTAGGGTCAGCGGAATAATCGTATACTGTTCGGAAGAGGTAAGTTTGTTGACCGTAAATGTAAAAGCATTTTCAAACCGCATGCGCATCAGGAATATATACGAATCCAGGGCGTCCAGTTCTTCGGAAACGGAGACGACCGGCTGCTGGCTGAGAGACAGCACATAACGGTAGGTTTTGGAGAGTGCCTTTGTAAACTTGTTTGCATTCTCCTGATTGATATATATTAATGAAGATAGCACATTCAACGAATTAAACAGGAAATGGGGATTGATCTGTGACCTCAGTGTTTCGTGTTGAAAGAGGAGTACCCTACGTTTTGCGGTTTCGGAATCAGCAATGGCTTTTTGTTCGGACTGGAAGTAATAGATCAGTTCAAACGATAGCAGGATGGGTATATTATTAGTCATCGCGAAGGCAAACTTGACCAGGAAAGAGGGTAATCCTTCTGCTGAAATCAACAGGACGTCATAAATCACGTAATTGAATGTCCATAATACAAGCAGACAAATGACGACCAGTCCAGCGATATCCGCCAGAATACGATATAGAATATTTTTGGAATAGGGCAGATATTTATTCAAGAACCTGAGTAAAAGGAAGTCCGCTATACACATGGTAACGATCACCAGATAATGTGAAAACAGCTGGATATGAAAATGGTCCCATAAATCTTCCTTCATCAGAATTATACTGAACAGCATCTGGCACAAAGAGTAGATCAATGTGGAGAAGAAAAAAATAAGCAGGTTTTTAATACCTAAGTTTTTAAGTTGGACCATCGCTCAAAAATAAAGTTTTTGGTCTAAGGTTTAATGGCAACCCCCTCATGTTTCTGATGAACTTCATTATTTGTTGGATGAATTTAATTGAGGCTCATATCGAGTAAGCGGTTTTCTTAAGGATATTTTTATCCGCTAAACGATTGGCGGAACTCCAAGGGCGATAGATTGGTTTTGGTCTTAAACAATTTGTTAAATGACTGCACATGTTCAAAACCGAGTTCATAGGCAATTTCGCTCACGGTTAACTTGGTTGTGGAGAGCTTTTCTTTTGCTTTGCCAATGAGCTTTTGCTGTATATGCTGGCGGGTGTTTAAGCCTGTCAATGACTTGAGTAAACCGCTTAAATAGTTGGGCGACACACACAAGGAATCGGCGACGAACTGAACAGTGGGCAAACCTCTGTTTGCCTGGGCATTATCATTGAAGTAATCGTTTAACATTTCTTCCAGCTGCGACAAAATCATGTGATTGGCCTTCTGACGTGTGATAAATTGACGATTGTAAAATCGTTCGGCATAGTTGAGCAAAGTCTCAATGTGTGAAATAATAATTTTTTGGGAATACCTGTCAATGTTGGTAGCTAACTCTTTATCAATATTTGAGAAAATTGACTCTACGATTTTTTGTTCATCATCCGAAAGAAACAACGCCTCGTTTATCGCATAACCAAAAAACTCATAGTTTTTGATGGTGCGGGCCAGATCTGTATTCCAGATAAAATCCCGATGAAAAAACAACAGCCAGCCACTGCGGTTGCTGTTGGTCGATTCACTTTCCACCACAATATTCAACACTTGGTTTGGTGCAAGAAAAGACATCAGACCTTCGTCAAAATCGTATTCCTGCTGTCCGTACATGAACTTGACATCCAAATGTTTTTTCATGGCTATTGAATAAAAATCATGCAACCAGTTGACATTATTGTGCTCTGGCAAATCGACTATCTGAGAATAATCCACCAAGCTAACAAGAGGATGCTTAGGTTTTTCCAGAGACCTTAACTTATGATACTCTGAGATTGTATTTATCTTCTTAATTCGATTTGCCATAGCTGTTTGTGTTAAACAAATTTAAGAAATTGGTTTATTGTTTTTTGATAGATATCTTTTTGATTTGTGCTACGGTCTGCCCACCCACGGCATAGTTCTCATCACCCACGATATCAATCATGACGTGTATAAATTCCAAGGGGACTCGGGTAATAGAATGGACACTTGCGGTAATGGATTGTATCAGTTCCATCTTTTGGTCTTCAGTTAACGAAGCAGTTGTAATTTTTATACTTGGCATAGACATGTATGTTAAAGGTTAGAACCACCAGAGATTTCGATGCGTTGCCCATTGATCCATTTGGCATCATCTGTACATAAAAAGGCAACTACGCCGCCGATGTCATCGGGAAGACCGACGCGTCCCAGAGCAGTCTGTGCAGCTAGATTTGCATTCATTTCTTTATTATCGCGTACAGCACCGCCCATAATGTCTGTTTCGATCGGTCCGGGAGCAACTACATTTGAACGTATGCCTCTTTTACCTAATTCTTGTGCCTGATATTTGGTTAAGGTCTCTATGGCTCCCTTCATTGAGGCATAGGTTGCGAATCCCGGAGTTGAGAAACGCGCCAACCCTGTTGATACATTGACCACGCCACCGTTATCATTTATGTGTTTAAGTAGTTTTTGAGTTAGAAAAAATGGCCCTTTGAAATGAACATTCAGCAAATCATCAAACTGATCCACACTTACATCTGCATAGGCGGCATAATAAATGAAGCCTGCATTATTGATAAGATAATCGATTTGGTCTGTGCCGAAATTTATCTTCAATGAATTGGTTAATGAAGTAACAAAAAGATCAAAACCAGGTATATCGGTGACATCCAAGGCCAAGGCAATGGCCTTTTGTCCAACTTTTTCTATTTCGGATATCACCTGTTTTGCCTGTTCTGGATTGGAATGGTAGGTAATGATTACATCTAATCCTTTTTTCGCGAGATTGATAGCCATATCTCTCCCGAGCCCTTTGGTACCTCCTGTTACTAATGCGATTTTGTTTGACATTTCCTTCGTATTTTAGTGATGAATAATGATTCAAATGTCGGTACATATCTCTTGCCGGACTTAGCCGAATCTAAGATTGTTTTATCCGAAACGTGATCCTTATGCTTATACCCAACATCCCAACTGTCGTTCAGGTCAGTTTCAATCAAAACTCGTCGGTCTCACAAGGGTGTTCGCGAACTGCATTATTGGATTGGTCTGTAGAAAATGAAGAGATATTGAGGTCTCTTTTCGAACGGTTCAACAGCAAAGAATAGTATTATTCTTCCGTGATCAGATCAAACACTTCCATAATGTTTGTTTCATTGTCGGTCCAAAGATTCCCCAATGTGTCACCTGCGTCTACGGATATACCTTTTGCCCGCAGCCTTTTAACGGCTGCAAGCGAATCGACCTGTAATGCTCTAAACGCGTCGGCAATAGGTGCTTTAGCCAGTCTTTCCAAAATAATGGTATCTACCTTCGGGCTGTATTGTTGCTCGACGATAAATAGTACAGATAGTATAGCCAAAGCTAATGCAGCAGGCAGAAAGACCCCTTTTTTGAAATGAATTTTCAAGGGTTTCCAATTGAGCAGGATGTGAAAAATGGCACAAATGAAAAAGAAAAGGCCAAAGATCTCATGCACTACTTCGGTATAACCGTCCAATAAATGGAAAAACATAAGCATACCTGATATCCCTACAACAAGGAAAATTAGGGAGATAAACGGGGTGACGTAATTTCTGTTCAGTTTCATGGTATAAAGTTTATTTAGTTAAGTTTTGAAAATCGTTTTTCAAGATTTGAAAGCCATTTAATACGCTTTTCTCTGCTTACTGATTTCACTGAAGTGAAACTGATCCAGTGAAGGTTTTTGTAGCCCATCGTCTTAAAAATACTTCTTAGCATTACCTTTCGGATGAGATTTCCGATGAGTAGAGCATATAAAATTCGAGGTTTGTTCATCGTGGTGATGATGGTTATGCTTTTTAAATTTTTCAAAAGCGGTACCAATCCAAAACCTCGGGGGTGGTGGTCATACATCACTCCCGGACCTAACACCCGGTCAACGAAACCCTTGGTTGTTGCCGGCATAATGTCCCACCATATGGGAAAAATAAAAATGAGGTGGTCGGCTTGTTTCAGGCGCTCGCTGTAGTCGATCACCTGGGGGTCTATAGGTTGGTGATCTACAAATGCTTTTAGGTCTGCTTTTGACATTGCTGGATTAAATCCATCGTTGTCAAGGTGCATTAGGTCAACTTCATGACTGGCGTTTTGCAGTCCTTTGGTGACAGACTGCAAAATGGCATGGCAATAACTGCCTTCGTTGGGATGATTGAATACGATAACTGTTCTCATTTTTCGCTGTTTTGATTACAGTACAAAGTTGAGAAGTCAGGGTGCTGTCCGACGATAACAATTGTTAAGAAATTGTACTTCTAATCACAAACTTAGCGCCGATTTCGTATCCTGCTCAGCGAAACAGAAGTAATGCCCAAGTATGAAGCAATATAGTGCTGTGGAATGCGTAAAAGTATTTCAGGGCTCGCCTGAAATAACTTTTTGTAACGGATTTCAGGCTTATCCTGAATCCGTGAAATCAATAATTGCTGATATGAGGCTACTCGGCTAATTAGATACTTACTGAATAGGGTTTGGAAAGTTCTATCATGTTGCAACATATCCATTTCTTCCCTATCAATATATAAAAGAACCGAATCCTCGATTATTTCAATACTATAGGAGCACGAAGATTTATAAAAAAAGCTTTCCGTAGCACAAAATAGCTGATCCTCGAAAAGGAACTGGAAGGTAATTTCTTTCCCATCATTATATGTCCAGCCTCTAAGTAGACCTTTTTTTAAATAATAAAATTTAGTGGAAACACAACCTTCATGAATAATAACAGTTCCTTTCTTATAATTCGCTACTTTTGCTGTTTCAAACAGGTATTTTATTAACTGATTTTGCTCTTGTTCAGTCATTTACATTATACAATTGATCCTAAATTGCTCTCATTCGGATTTCCTTCTATTTGCAACGTCAATTCCTCACAGCGGTATACTTTGCCGTCCTGGATTTGAAATTCGGCAAATACTTTATGCTTGATCACGTCGCCCGTTTTTAGAATGCTTCTTACATAGTGCTTGGTAAAAATAGAATTTTCATTTTCTGCAATGTTTGAGAATTGTACATCAACGCGCTGAATCTTGTCTTTCAGTTTTTTGATGTGTTTTTTAAATCCTTCAAAATCCAATTGCTCGTTGTCCACAATCTGAATATAATTGGGGCTAAAATATTTATTAATTAACGTTTCGTCGTAATTTTGATTTTCAATTACGTCTCTGAATAATGTTCTTATAAAATCCATGTTCTTAATTTTTTTTACAAATTTACGCTGCGTTCACGATTGAAAACGATAACAATTGTTAAGAATTGTACTCCTACTTCCAAACTTAGCGCCTGTTTCGTATCCTGCTCAGTGAAACGGAGGTAATGCCCAAGTATGAAGCGATATAGTGCTGTGGAATACGCTGAACGATATGCGGATAATTTTCAATCAATTCTGCGTAGCGTTGTTGTGGTGTATTTTTCAGATAAGAGTACAAAAGCTTTTGTCCTTGAAGGAGCCGCCTGAACAAATGCTCTTCCAGCTGCATTCTTAACTCGGGTGAGTTCTCAAGTGCGTCGCGAAATTCTTTCTGCGAGACCGTTTGTAAAATACATGGTTCCAGACTCTCGATGCTGTATAAACTCGGTTGGTTTGTCCTAAAACTCTCAATGGAAGATACACTGTGTCCTTCAAAGAAAAACTGGGTGGTAATTTCTCTACCGTCATTATTCACCCAGGTTCTCAAACATCCTTTCTCAATAAAGAACATTGTTCGTGAGATTTCACCTTCCTGCAAAAGAATGCTTTTGGCAGGAACTTCAAGACGTTTAAAAAGATGCTTGAATGGTCCCCATTCTTCAGTCATTGCCTACAATTATTTTATATTTGCTACTCAAATCGCTCCCCCAATTTTCCATCATATTCACAAGCGGCAAAAGAGACTCCCCTACTTCCGTTAAAAAATATTCAACTTTAGGGGGCAATACAGGATAAATCACTTTTTTGACCACACCATACGCCTCCAGCTCTTTCAGTTGTAAATTTAATACCCTTTTGCTCGCCAGCGGATGTTTTTTCGCGAGTTCAGCGGGTCTACGGATACCACGACTGATCGAATCAATGAGGCAGGGTTTCCATTTACCTCCTATAATCTCAAATGTGATGCTAATGCCACAACTAAAATCTTTTGGTATTTTTTTCTCGTACATGGATCTTTTATTTAGGGGTAAATTTACGACATATTTCGTTTATAGTAATATAGGGATAATATTATCCCTATACCAATATTTTTACCTGTATTTTTCTGCATATATAAGGTCAGTAGCTTTGTCGATAATAATTCATCATAAAAATTATAAAAAAATGAAATTAACAAATAGAGACAAAGCTGAAGCTATACAAAATAGCATCGAGACCGAAACATTATCCGAACTGGGATTGATCAACCCGCACTCGTATAAGCAGCACAACCCACACGTAGCCACGGGACTACAGGCAATTTTGGATCTGCATGAGCAAATGCCCATGGATAAGGTCTATACGAATGTTGTTCGAAAATTTCAGGATGGCGATTTCGGATTTGTCCATGTCGACTATTTCCTTTTTGAACCTACAATCGCTTTTGATATCCACCGGTTTGAAAATGGTGTCAGCGTCGAACATTGGGACAACCTTCAGCTCAACCCAAAAAAATTGAACAAAAGCGGGAGAACAATGACTGACGGAAAAACCAAGGCGATAGATCACCATAAAACTGAACAAAACAAAAGCCTTGTAACCGGGTATGTTCAAGACATCCTTATCGACAGAAAGTTGGAGCTATTGCCAAAATATTTCAAGGCGGACAAACTGATTCAACATAACCCCGATATGGGCGACGGCGTACAGGAATTTCTGCATGTATTGGAACAATGGGAGAATGAAGGCAAGCCTCAAACGTACATCAAACTGCATAAAGTACTGGGCGAGGGAAACTTTGTCCTTGCTCTGAGTGAAGGCTTTTTTAAAGGGGACCATGTGGCATTCTACGACCTGTATAGGGTCGAAGATGATAAAATCGTGGAGCATTGGGATGTCATTGAAGCAATACCTGAACCCGAAAAACGTAAAAATGATAATGGTAAATTTTAGGAAAGATGGACGCCACAAGATGGTGAGCACCTTTTTTGTGGTGTTGCCGACAACGTTTATAATGTCTGTCGTATCCAGTGTTATGAAGGCGCGGACGGTTGAGAACTGGACCGGTGAACTTCTTAAATCGTGGCTTATCTCACTACCTATTGTGTATGTATGCGTACTGCTCTTATTGCCGCTTGCCAATAAATTGGCGGGCAAGCTTGTAGATAGGAAAGTAAATGTATAAATGCGCGAGCATCTCCAAAATCTACTTTTTTGGGGATGTTCTCTTTTTACGCCGTAGTGGGCAGGTTCCTAACCGGCCAATGAAGCGTCATCAAATTTTAGCTTACTCTTCATGCTGATGCAGCGACCGGATTACTTCCTTACGGTTGGAGAGACCAAACTCAATCAATGTATTCAGGACATGCCAAATTTCCTGTGCGTGTTCGGTTAATCGGTAATAAGCAATATCTTTCGTGGGGGTAAATTCAATATTTTTTTCGATCAGCAGATGGGCTTCCAATGTCGCGAGCTCAGACGTTAATACTTTCGGAGAGATACCTTTGGACACCTCAAAGAAATCTTTAAACCGTAATTTTTGATAATAATGTAAGTTTAAAAGGATGCAAAAGCGCCATTTTCCGCTCAATAAATCCAAGGTATCTCGCAAAGCTAAAAATCGCTGCTTCAAAATTCTTTCATCCCCTATACAAGGTTTTACTTTTTTTTCCATGACACTTTCCTAAAGGTGAGTAATCACAAATTTACTAAATGCTGAAAGTAACTTTGCTTACAATAACTAAATAATATAAATGAAACAATAAAAAAACAAATTATATCAAGATGAAAAAAATACTAATTACAGGTGCCACAGGAAAGCAAGGCAGTGCTGCGGCATATGAATTGCTAAAAAATAATTTTGAAATATATGCACTGACAAGAGATCCTCAATCTCTACAAGCTGTCAGCTTAGAAAAAGCTGGTGCAATGCTGATAAAAGGCGATCTGGAAGACGCGGAAGGATTGAAGGACATCCTAAAAAAAGTTGATGGGCTTTATCTGGTCCTTCCTCCTGTATGGGTCTCGAGCAAAGAAACAGATGAAAAAGAAGCAGAAATCGGAATACAGACAATCAGACTAGCCAAGGAACAGGGCGTCAAATTTGTGCTGTATTCTTCAGTTCTAGGATCGGATAAGCAGGATTCATTCAGACCAAAATTTAAATTTACCATCGAAAAATATCTACTGGAAAGTGGGCTAAAAGCGTCCGTGATCAGACCTGCCACATTTATGGAAAATCTACTTTTGCCGAGTTTCGGCTTAGGAGAAGGTAAGTTTATCAATCCCTTGCCTGAAGGCAGGGCAATCTCCTGGGTAAGCACCAATGACATCGGAACTTTTGTACGAATAATATTTCAGAATTACCAGGAATTCGACGGCAAAACGATTGACTTTGGAGGGGACCTTTACACACCTAAACAAATTGTACAGCTATTGGAATCTAAATTGCAGCAAGCAATCAATCTTGTACAGGTACCTTTGGAAATACTTTACCAGCAAAGTGAAACATTTGCAAAGCTGGTTGAAATGATCGACAGAGAAGGTTATGACCCCATTGATTATCAATTTTTATCCTCCTGGATGCCCAAACTCACAGGATTTGGGGAGTGGCTGGAAGAAACAGGGATCGAAAAAATAAGGGAATTACAAACGGTCAGCCATTAATCGTTAATTCATTAAGGCGGCCGGAAAACGTTCGGGCCACCTTACATTTTTAAAGTACTGATTTATAAACTACTGTAAGTCTACTTGTTACGCTACAAAGAAGGCGGTGGTCAGCCAGCAGAAGACAATAAATTCAGTGACTGATTAAGAATATGGATGTACACAGTTTGAATTATATCGTTCTTTGTTTGTAATATTGTCACTAATGAAAAAGTTACCGCGTAAATGAACTCTGGATATTTAAAAGGTCTGTCTTCTGCAACAGATAAACATACTTTAAACTTAGTTAATGATCAAGTGGTCCTATGCCCGTTGACAGAGGCTGACGCTGATTTTTTTTATGCGATTTACTCCCATCCACAGCTGGCTGTTAATTTTGATGAAAGCCCTTTTTTAGAGAATGAGACGGCAATAGGGTTTACCAAGCGTATAATTTCCGTGTGTGAATATAACTTCACCATCAGGTCGACAGAAAACCCTCAGATTATTATTGGAGACTGTGCCCTGCACCATTGGGATCAGACCACTGAGCAAATTGCCATTGGCGGTTCATTGCTTCCCGAATACTGGGGCAAAGGATTTATGCAGGCGGCATTTGGGCTGCTCTTTTTACTTGCAAAAGAAAACTTGGGCGTCAAGAGCATTGTAGCAGTTACGACAACCCGAAACCATAAGGCAATACGGCTTGCTGAAAAAATGGGATTTAAAAAAATTGAAGCAAACGAAGTTGACACTGTCTTGCGGAAAGAGCTTTGATGAAAGCTCCAACGGAGCATATTTTACGTCTTCCTATTTCTTGTGTTATGATATACATTTCTACCATATATCCAATAAAGCGACAATCCGACAAAGGAAGCAAATACAAGGGCGAGTATCCAGATCGTCTTTCTATAACTATTCAAGTTCTTATTCCTCGATACATGGTAGATTGAATATAAAAACGGAGCGATTATGCATATGAGAAAAAACATCTCCTGTGGCGTAATACTTGATGAGTTTAGCATATCTTCGATTTTACAGAGAGATTGCCATCGAAATCGCTACGGCAATCTTCCGTTATGATATACAACACCGACTGGAAAAAGTACTAAAGGAACTAAAAATATTTATTTGGACAGTTCCTTAGCCCTATTGGTCTCGTCCAAATTTTCGACCCGGTGCTTATGTTCGACCCCCCATTCATTGATAATCGAGATCACTGGCAATAAACTGACGCCCAATGAAGTAAGATAGTATTCTACTCTAAGCGGCAGCCCCGGATAGATTTCCTTGTCTACGACACCGGCCACCTCAAGCTCGTGAAGTTGCATGTTAATCACTCTAGGACTTGCTTCGGCAATAGAACGATGTAATTCACTCGGGCGTTTTATTCCTTTATGAATGGCATCTAATATACAGGCCTTCCATTTTCCGCCAATGATCTTCATGGTGACGACTATGCCACAGTCCAAATCTTCCGGAATCTTTCTGCTATACATATTTTTTTATTTTAAGTAAATCTACTCAATTTTTACATTCCCCAGGGAATAATTTTTCCCTGGCTGAATCCTTTTTCCCTTATTGTACGCGTTTTGCGTTATACTCATCTTTGTTGTGTAATGAGGAAAAAAAATGGAAACATTAAAAAAACAAATCAGCATCATAGGCCTAGGACCTATGGGTATAAAGATTGCACAATTGTATCAACAACAGGGTTTTAAGGTTACGGTATTCAACCGTACAGCATCCAAAGCAGATGTGCTGATCAGAGACGGTGCCAGCTATGCCGCCACCATAGAAGAGGCCATAGCTTCCAGTCCGGTGAGCATAGTTATTGTGCACGATTATGCGATATCATCAACACTCTTTTCAACGATTAAAAATGAAAGCGTTTTGTCTGGAAGGACCATCCTGCAGCTGACCACGGGCACTTCTCAGGAAGCACGTGACAGCGAAGACTGGTTCAACAGGAGACATGCAGCCTATATTGACGGGGCTATACAGGTGGCACCCGAACAGATGGCCCAGCCGGATACCACGATATTATTGGCCGGCAGTAAGGCGACGTATGCGAAAATCGAAGAAACACTAAAAGTTCTGGGCGGAAATTTAAAATATCTTGGCGAAAATATAGGGGCTGCCGCAGCGTTGGACACCGCTACATTATCTTATATCTATGGGGCCGCAATGGGTTTCTTTCATGGGGCAGTAATTGCAGAAGCGGAAAATTTCAATGTGGCTGATTATGGAAATATTATCGCAGAGATCGCCCCCGGAATGGGTGAATTTTTAAAACATGAGGGTAAAGTCATCAGCAATAACGACTTTAAAATCTCCCAAAGCCCACTTGCCATCTCCGTCGGTGCTACAAAACGAATCCTGGATACCGCGCGCGAAAGCGGTATAAACAGCGAGTTTCCAGAATTCGCCGCTCGCTGGTTGCAGCGGGCAAAGGATGCAGGCTACGAACAGGAAGAGTTTGCTGCTGTGATTAAAACGCTAAGGCGTACATAGTAGCTCCTGTATACCATGCTCTTGCTGTTGCTGAGAAGTACCCACAATAGTGCCTGTCCTCACGTGCAGCGCGGGACAGGCACTATTGTGGGCAGAAATTAGTCAATATAGATACTGTTTATTGCTTTTTCCATGGCATGTTCCTTTACTCCCGTCACTTTTAGTCCTTCCGCACGGAACACGGTAATGTCAGTCATCCCCAAAGCGCCAAGAAAAGCTTGCAGATAGGGTGCCACGAAGTCGTTGGATTTGCCGGGCCCTTCGGAATAAACACCTCCAGAGGACATCGCGACATACACTTTTTTTCCTGTAACCTTACCAACTGGGCCGGCGTCAGTATAACCAAAAGTGATTCCCGCCCGTGTTATATGGTCGATCCAAGCTTTAAGTGCAGAATGAATCGTAAAGTTGATCAATGGAGCACCGATAACGATAATATCTGCTGATAGAAGCTGTTTAACAAGTGTATTGGACAGGCTGATAGCTTGTTTATCTTCTTCGGAAAGCTGATCCTCCGGCATAAAAAACGTACGGAGAACCGCAGGACTTAGGTGTGGAATCTCCGGATCCACCAAGTTTAATTCCTCCAGGATGCTCCCTGGGTATTTTTGATTGATCTTCTCGACAATAGCGGTGCCCAGTTTGATGCTATACGAATCATTTCCTTGTAAACTGGACTTTAAATGCAAAATGCGTTTCATTGGATTGTTGTTTTAATATGTTAAACTAAATATGGCTCAGCTCGCCGCAGATATTTATATATCGTCGGTTATATAAGCCGTGGATTACATGACAAAGTTATGGGAGTCAACAATCAAAGAATCGGTCCTTACCCCAAGGAAAGTACTTACTTACAGGTAACAGCTTATATTTGTACTATGAAAGAAAACAATGAAACATCATTCCTAGATAAAGAACAGTGCACAAGTTCACTCAGAAATGTTCTCGATGCGCTATATGTGCTGAACGGTAAATGGAAACTAGCCCTAATTCTCTCCTTGATTTAGTCTTCTAAGCGCTTTGGTGAGATACAACGTGATCTTGACGGCATATCACCTAAAGTATTAACAAATGAACTCAAGGATCTGGAGCTGAACGGATTTATCAAGAGAAATGTGTTCGAGGCAACAACTGTCAGCATTGTTTATGAGGCAACAGAATACAGTCGCACATTGAAAAATGTGATAAGGGAGTTGGACAGCTGGGGCGCACAGCACAGGAAGAGGATCCAGGACAGTATGCGAAGGCAGGTATAAGCTAAGACATCACGACATCGGTACAACCAAATTCCATAAGGTACTCAACAAAAAAGACACCGTCTCATAAAGTGTGTAAGTTATAAAAATGCGGAGTTGGAAAGGACTTCGCATTTTTTATTTACTTAACTTTATAAGAGTATGATTGACAAAGAGTCACTATTAAACGACAAGGAATTCTTAAAGAGTTTTAAGGACGGGTTAGAGCTGCAATCATTTTTCCGGGAATTACAGGCACGTGCAGTATCGCAGATGCTTGAAGGAGAAATGGACGGCCACCTTGGCTATGAAAAGCATGAGCGCAGTGGTCAGGGCAATTCCCGAAACGGGCATACCAGCAAAAAGGTTCGTGGGGATCAGGGAGATCTGGAAATTCAGGTCCCACGGGATCGCGATGGTACATTCAACCCCATTATCGTTCCCAAGCGCAAGAACATGATTGACGGAGTTGAGAACGTGATCGTTTCGCTATATGCCAAAGGCATGAGTGTTTCGGATATAGAAAATATGATGCGCGATGTGTACGGATTTGATCTTTCTGAATCGACGATTTCCAGGATTACTGACCGTGTGGCGGGCGATGTGATTGCCTGGCAAAACCGTCCGCTGGACAACGTATATCTGATTGTCTGGATGGATGGCATTGTCTTTAAGGTCAGGGAAAACTCCAAAGTGGTCAATAAGACCATTTATCTTGCTGTGGGCCTAAACAGGGATGGCTATAAAGAAGTCCTGGGCATGTGGCTGGGCAAGAATGAAAGTGCCAGTTTTTGGATGGGAATCCTGACAGACCTGAAATCCCGGGGCGTAGAGGATATGCTGATTACAGCGACCGATAATCTCAATGGTTTCTCCGCTACCATACGGAGTGTGTTTCCTGAGTGTAGTACCCAGGTCTGTGTTGTCCATCAGATCCGAAATGCCTGCAGATATGTTGTATGGAAGGATAAAAAGGCGTTTACAGCAGATATGAAGCCTATCTATGATGCTCCCAATAAACAGGCTGCACAGGCAGCGCTGGCAGATTTTGCCGATAGATGGGAATCCAAATATCCCTATGCCATAAGATCATGGCGGGAGAACTGGGACGAACTGACCGTCTTTTACGACTTCCCACTTGAGATCCGACGAATTATCTATACGACCAATATCATCGAAAACATGAATGGGAAGATCCGTAAATACACAAAGAATAAACTGTCATTTCCCAGCGATGATGCCGTTCTGAAATCTGTATATTTGGCTTTGAGAGAAATCTCTAAAAAGTGGACGATGCCTATTCAGAATTGGGGCATTATCCTAAATCAGTTCTTAACTTTATTTGAAAAAAGAGTCCAGTTATAAGGAACATAACTGAACTCCGTATTTTTTATTTACACACTTAGTGGGACAGTCCCACAAAAAAGCTTCCCCTCATCAACTCGGGGAAGCAGGCAAATGCTTTTTCAACTATGGATACGGTCTGTGTCCGTTACAAACTCTTTCTTATTTCAAAGCTCCTACATTTAATTTAGACACAAATCCTTTTAATTCATCCAAACTGTAACCTTCGCCCTTTAAGGTAATCAAATAGCGGTCTTTTTCAAGGTAGCTGATTTCGGAACTCTTTTCTGTTGAACCTTCTTCCGCCTTAGTGTCTCGCGTCTTTGCCCGCCTACCTTCAAATTCACCTGTTTTTTCTACTTCTGTGTCCGTAATATTTTCCGAGTCCATCATAAAACCCATCTGCGCAAGACTAACTACTGCAGCTCCGGACTCACCTGCCCCATCAATGATATTAATTTCAATGCTCTTTTGATCGTCTAATGTATAAGCGGCATTACCAGAAATAACACCCGCTCCATACAAGGAGCCAGCAGAATAAGATGTTCTCTTCAAACCATCTAAGTTTTCAGGAAGAAACGCTTTGAGCTCTTCAGAGGTTAAAGGTTTTTCAGATTTCAATTTAGCCTGGAGTTCCTCCATTTTCTTGGTACCGTCAGTCAGGTTATCTAAGTTAGATACACCTTTGACCACATCTGCGATTCCAGCGGTTTCTTTTTCATTCTCTACACTTTCGTTTGACTCCTTAGGGTTACCACAATTAGTAATCAAAATAGCAGCCAATAAAGCGGACAGTAGTTTCAGTTGTCTTTTCATGATATTGGTTTTTTAGAAAACTTATACAAGTTAAATAAAAAAATGAAATGTGCAATAAGACAACTATCTACTGTGGGCAAGAAGATAGAAACCGATTTGCGACAAATCCATCTTTTTGATCTATCCCCTGTCCCATGACAAAAGCAGCGGGATTCTCTAATCGGTTAAACAGGCGATCCGGTTATGATCATTCGTCAGCCTTAGCGTTGAAGTCACCAAAAACCCATTGAAAGAGCGCCGACAACACAGACCATCGGCGGGTGATAAACAATTTCGATCGATGATTTGCAATATGACCATGCTGAAAACTACCGTATTTTTTCCAATTTACACCTTTCTGCTAAGCGCATAGAAGAGAAATTTGCATTATGGTTATTGCAACAAAATGGAATAATGTATTCCTGCTTTCATCTTCTCAAGCACTGTACCAGACCAGCTCCTTTATCGGTGCTACCCTGTCGGCATTAGTTGGACTACAGCTTGCTCCCAACGAGAGTCTCGCGACCTTACCCGTTTCGGTGGTTTCATTAGGTACCGCAGTGACGATGATACCCGCTTCATTGATCATGAAAAAGATTGGGCAACGCAGGACCTTTATGCTGGGAACTTGGTTTGGCATTATAGCAGGACTGCTTTCATTTTACGGAATTATCACCCGTTCGTTCAGTCTTTTTGTTGCTGGAACAATGCTGATCGGCTGCTATCAGGGCTTTGCCCAATACTATCGCTTTGCTGCAGCGGATTCGGTACCCGCGCATAACAAAGGAAAAGCTATTGCTATCGTTATGGCGGCGGGTGTGGCAGCAGCTATTGTAGGTCCCAATTTGGCACGCTATACGCAACATATGGGAAGTGCCACCTCTGCTTATTCATTCTTATCGATCACGATTTTGAGCTTGATTGCATTTTTTGTCATTTTCTCGCTGAAACTTCAAGGCCCAAAAGCAGTATCCGGCAGTGAACCTATAAGGTCAGGAAGGTCTTTAAAGGTAATTATAACTCAGAAAAACACGATAACAGCACTGATCTCTTCTGCCGTTGGTTATTCGGTCATGACGATGATCATGACGGCAACACCTATAGCCATGCAGCACTGTGGGCACTCTGACAGTGCTTCGGCGACCGTCATTCAATGGCATCTCCTAGGTATGTTTGTGCCGTCATTTTTCACAGGAACGCTGATCAAGAAATATGGTGTCAATAGGGTCATCCTCCTGGGCATCATTATCCTACTTATACACTTGATCTTTGCATTGACAGGAACGGATTTCATGCATTTTATCTCGGGGCTGATCTTTCTCGGCATAGGTTGGAATTTTATGTATATCGGCGGCTCTGCATTACTTACACAGGTATATCTGTCAGAGGAGAAAGAAAAAACACAGGCATTTCATGATTTTCTTGTTTTTACGGTCATGAGCGCATCAAGTTTCTCCGCAGGAGGTATCCTCAAATACTGGGGCTGGCAGGGTGTAAATATTGCGGTCATTCCTTTTCTCATCATTGCCCTCATGGTAATGCGGTTTATGGCAAACAAAGCTTCCCCTGTGCTGATCTCCGAACTTTGATAAACAGATTTAAAAGAAAATATCATGACAAAAGCGTATTTAGAAATCACATTAAAAGTTAACGATGCTGACAGAGAAGCGGCAGCAGCTGTATATAGTAAATACAAAGCACCGTTTTTAGAACTATCAAAGGGGCAGTTTCCAAGGAACTTTTGATTAGAACAGATGATGTCCAGGTACTGCATGGTTTTGAATCGGCAGAAGAGGCTGTGGCATACTTGCATACAACACTTTTTACCAATGACGTTGTTGTCTCGTTAAAGCCGTACCTCCAAGCTGATCCTGAAATTCGGGTATACTCGGCCGTATAGTACGACGGTAAAGATTGCCTCTTTGGAGGCAGTCTTTACGTTTTAATCCAGAAGTTTCTCTTGATTGCAGCAACTCGTTGGGGCCGCAAAAGCAGTTAACATAAATTTATCATCAAAATGACAAAGGCATATTTAGAAATATCATTGACAATCGAAGGATTAGACCGCGCCGGAATAACAGCCGTATACAATATGTACAAAGAACCATTTCTGACAACAGTAAAGGGGGCTTTATGCAATGAGCTATGGGTACATGTCGAAGACGTCCGCATCTTACATGGCTTCTGCAGTATGGAAGATGCACAGGGCTACTTGGTCAGCAGGCTATTCAATGCGGATTTTATAGTGTCTCTGAAGCCCTATATCATTGGCAACCCTAACATCAAAATTTATCAGGTTGCCTAGCTTCTGAAAATAGTATATAATAGCTATCAGCGGTTCTCTCACAACAGCACGGCGCAATTCATCCATCCTATTGGATGGATTTTCGGAATTCGGCCGGTGAGATCTGGGTATGCTTTTTAAAGTACTTTACAAAATAGGATGTATCATCAAAACCTAGACGGAAAGCGATCTGACTGACATTGAGTTCGGAATGAAGAAGCAGACGTTGTGCTTCGAGAATTATACGTTCCTGAACAATACTTGAAGGATTTTTACCCAATAACTGATTCGTGAGCGCTGACAATGTTCTCGTTGAAATGAACAGGTTCTGAGCATATTGTGTAACTGTGGTACCTTTCGTATAATGCTTGTCAACGAGATTTAAAAATTTCAACAGCTGCATTTTCTTATCATCCACCCGATAGGACAACATCCCACTCACTCTTTCAGATAAATTCTTTTGGCGTTGAATTTGTATCAGAAAAGCGACGAGATATGCACGCAACAGTTCTTCACTTCCAAATCGGTCTTCAATCCTACCTCCCAGCTCTTCTCGGATCAAACGCAGATATTGATCTAATATTTCACCGGTGTCGCTTTCCAGACGACAATAAGGCGCCTGATAGTTGTTATCAAACAAATTACATTTAAGAAAGAATTCTAATTCACCCCTGCCATGCACAAAAAACTGCTCATTGAAATGAATGAGAACACCTTCGTAATTTTTCTTGTCGTCAAAATAATGTACCTGATCCTTTGCTACAAAAAAAATGGAATTTTCGGCCACAGGATATCCGCTAAAATCCACGAAATGCTTTCCTGATCCTCGTTTAAACCAGATAATCTGATAAAAGCTATGAATATGAGGGTGAGTAACGTCTTCACTATGCTGCTCTATATATGCTGCAAGATCGTGTACAACAAATTGCGGCTTTTTAGGCTGATGTTTATTCAGATGGTACTCGCTGATTTTATCTTTAGCTCCTGACATACAATGTACTGCTTTGACCACCTAAATTAGCTATTCTACGCAAAAAATCTATACAAAATATTGTCCGGAAAACTATTCTTATATAAGTAAAGAAAATTTGGAGATCCATGTTTTAGCTCAATGATGATAGAATCGATGCTTTCGGCCCCCTCCCCATCCGCTGCCCTGTCAGTATGTAGGGACAACGTATTGTTTTTTATCGTCGCACTGCCAATAAAAATGACAGAGAATAAGATACAGTAGAAGAGAATTTTCTTACTTTATAGGGGTATCATTTTATTTTCCTGTAAATGGATGCGGGGCCATCCATAGCATGAATACTTAATGTAAGCTCATCCTCTTGAATGGTATAGGTCTGTGGAATACCATCTTTCATGCCGTCATATATAATATACGACTCTTCTCTATTGGTAAGTTTACTTAATTTCCTCTCAATGGTATATTCACCCTGTTTTATGATCTTATTATCCTCGATGAAACGATAGTCTTTCGTTCCAAACTCCACAATTTTTCCGTTTCCGGGATCTAATTCTTCCATTTGTCCTGTATAACCATCGATTGACGCACTTAGCTCCCACTTTCCTTCTAGCTCGTTAACGCTTACATTTTCCTCTTTATTGCAGGAAAAAAGTAGCACAGTGCTCAAGCTGAATACGGTAAAAAATACTGATCTTTTCATCTTTGTTATATAATTCGTTTTTTATTTTAAAATTGGCCAGTCAAGTACGGCTTCTGACTGTACTTAATTGAGAGAACGCCGTTATTATATATAACGCTACACGTATTTAATGTTAATCTACTACCGAAATCTAAAGAACATAAAAGTCTCACATCTTAAAGCTGCTCCAGAAAAGAGAGATATTTTTTCGCACTTTCTTCGTTAAACTGGGAGTCGCTTTCAGGGCCAGCACTAAACTGCGCAAAAATCCCTTTATAATCCGCATGGACATACGCAAATGTCAGCTCAAAAGGACGAGTTAATTCGGCTAATGAATATTTGAATTTGCCACTTCTTTGATAGTCAGCCTCCTCTGCTCCTAGCGATATAGCCAAGGCAATTTTTTTTCCTTGCATTTTTTTACCGCTGCTACTACCATAGGCCCAACCATAAAGCAATACTTCGTCCAACCATTGCTTTAACAATGGAGGGCAATTAAACCAATAGAATGGAAATTGAAAAACAATATTGTCGTACTGCTCTACAAGAGCCTGCTCCGCAGGGACGTTAATTTTACCATCGGTATATACGGCATCCAGATGATGAACGGTGAATCGTGTCGGGTGCTTTTCTAACGCCGCAATCCAGTTTTTGTTGACCACGGATTCGGACAAATGAGGATGTGTAACAATTATTAGGATCTTCATTTAGTAACAAGTTAGAGTTTTATTGTCAACATGAAAATTAAAACTACAGTTAGGTCGTATGACCTATAAACAAATATAGGTCACATGACCTAAGCATTCAAATATTATGTCTATTTTTGAATTATTATGACAAAAAAGGGAGATAAAATCGGACATATTTTACATGTCACCATTGATCTTTTAAGCAAGAAAGGCGGAGAAAACCTTTCGATGAGAGGAGTCGCAAAAGCATCAAATATTTCGCTCAGCAATCTGCAATATTACTATCCAAATAAAGAGGCATTGTTAAAGGCCGCGATAGCACAATATTTTAGTGGGTGCCAGGAGGCGATCATGGCAAGAATGGAACAGTCTGCTCTTGATCAGGCCAGTTCAGGGAGTATCTTTTTCGAACAGTTGCTGGATCTCCTCTTATATAATGCAAAAGAATCGGATCAGGCAATCATGTTCAGGGAAATTTCTGCTTTATCATCCCGCAACAAAGATCTGGAACTGGCCATTGATGCATATTACAAAGATTATTGCGCATGGCTCACAGAATTAATTCGGCCGCATGCTCAGTTGCCCGAGAAAGTCGTATGTTTTTTGGTTCCGTATCTGGAAGGATATGCGGGCGTCGGTACAGTACTTCCCCTATCGAAAAAGGAGGTCGTTCAGATGTTATTGGATATCATCAAAAGTACATTAAATCCATTGTGCTCCGAGTAACCTGTGCTCAATATAGAAGAGATAGTAAATGCGTAAGAAATTGATGGAGTGTGAGGAAATCAATTTCTATTTAATCGCTGATTTTTCGATAAATGTAGCACCCGGCTTCTGTGGGATGATCCTCGACAAGATCATTCGGATCTTCCTTCCGAATCAGATCGATAATCAAAAAATCCCCACAGGCCGCCATAGTGAAAAACATGCCGAAGACTAGCATGCCAACGTTGCCGTTAAAAATTGCGAAGACAGCAGGAAGAATACCCAAAAGAATCGCTGGAGCAATAGCTCCAATGATATATTCCTTCACTTTTAGCGGTTCTTTACAATGGCAGTAGGGCGTCAGCATTTTCCATAGCACGCCAAATTTTATGGATTTAAATCCTCTCTTGGCAAAAATAGCCCATGTAATGCCATGTATAAGCTCATGCAAGCCAATTCCAGCCATAAGAACTCCAAAAATATAGATACTGTCCAGTACCCCTACTTCTCCAAACACGCTTTTAAAACTTAGCTGTGATTTCCATACCCAATAAAACGGTACACCAAATACAATAACGATGGGAATTAATATGAATAATCCAACTTTGTTGGCCCATACGAGATCAATCGTCAGCTGCTCTTTTTTATATTGTTGAGAATCGTGCATAAGGTAATTTCAAAAATTTAGACATTACAATCAAGGTAATACACTAAGTTAACATTTTTGGGCGGCTTATTTTCATTGAAATGATGTTCTATTGGCATAACTCTGAAAGGTCAGCCATATGCACATGTATACATCCATATGTGATTGTCGGTTATTCTAGGGCAATATAAATTTTATACCCGAAATCGTTGCACAGGGTATAAATCGGAGGATTTGTTTCAAATAACGAAATCGATCTTCAAAGTTACTGTTTAGCTAGAAGGTTTTGTAATCATCCTTTCGCTTTATCTGGGTGTTTTTTAGAAATTTCATTTTCATTCGTAGCCGTTTCTTTAACAACTGTCAGATCAACCTGATCTGCATTGAGGCCGTGGCAAAGTTCGATCCAAATATTCTCTTTCGGGGTGCGAATTAGGAACTGTTTATATTTATAGGGCCTTGGATCATACATATCCGATACATAGGCGGGATTTTCTTTTTTGATAAGTTCATCAGCCCGCGACGGCAGTCCGCCTGAATAGATCTCAATCCCTCCCAGGTTCGCAATCGCCTTTTTATATTCACCGACCAGATAGGTATCTTCAAATGCGTCTCCCTGCGAAAAAATAGTTGCATGAAAATATTGACCACTGACTTTCCTCACCAAACTATCATTGTAGAAGAAATACTTCTCCTCTAATGTTTTCTGTTTCTCGTCCGCATAGCGGTATCCCGAAGGGGTAGAAAGGTACGGAAATATACCAATGTCTTGCGCAGACACGGGAATCCGATCCATATTAAAATCAACGGATACGAGAGAATCTGTAACACCAGAGACTTGTGACGTATCTGTATTGTTGGATTTTTCACTCTGCTGCTTGCTTTTCTGCTTACATGAACCCAAACTAATGAATACAGCAAAAAATGATATAAAGTATATTTTCATTTAATTGATCTAACTTTTTAAAAATAGTTCTTTGCTATTATTTCAGTATTTACAAATCATTAAATACATATGAAATCAATACTCAGAACTCTTATCGCTTTCTCCAGCGTCTTTTCTCATCGTTGAGTCTGATATTCATGTCAGACCCATTGCGTCACGTAAAGCTCGCAACTATTTCGCTAGCGCACATTTGGGTAGGTTGGGGCATTTCCTTATACCGCATACCATAATATTCAATTTAAATTCATTAATTTCATGCGATGAAAAAAAAATACGATAGATAAAGTTGCATTGATCTGCATTTCTGAAAAAAAGGTTCTAACAGCGCTTTCTAAAATGAAATCCAAACTGTATTTACCCGGGGGCAAAAGAGAAGCTAATGAATCCGATATTGAATGCCTGAAAAGAGAAATAATAGAGGAACTTAACGTCGAGATCCTAGATGACACAATACGGTATTTCGGTACGTTCGAAGCAGCTGCAGATGGCAAAGAAGCTGGCGTTTTGGTAAAGATGGCCTGTTATTTTGCTGAATATACCGGAACTTTGGAAGCATCTAGTGAAATAGATTCCTTTGAATGGATTTGCTATAAGGATAAAAATAGAACCTCGGCGGTCGTAAAAATTATATCAGACAGGTTGAAAACCTTGGATTTGATTAATTAGTCAGCCAGCGATACTGATATACGCTATTATTTTATTTTCTTGTATAGCAGTAAAAAGCTGTTGACGAACATAGAAAGCAGAGCAAACACAAGAAAAATGCCCTTTAAAACTGTCGCTGAAGACGATAAAAAAACAGCCTTGTTTTCGATTATTGGATATGCTATTAACATGTTAATGACGGAAATATCTTCCAAAAAATCAAAAATTCCTGCTATTAACGGAAACAAAGCGATATAAAACAGTACGGTAGTCCTAATCTTATTTTTGATCAGCAGCCTTACAATGAGTATTGTAAACGTTATTACATAAAAAATAATAAAAGGCAAATCTCCAAACAGTTCAAGATAGAAATAAGTGGACCTGCCTTCTGCACCCAGTTTGTCCATTAAGTAATTAACATCCGCTAAATGATATCCCCTGAACATGGTGTCCAAAAGTTCCGCCCCAATTCGCTGCTGCAAATCAGGAATAATAAAAAAAGACATTATACAGAAGAGCAACAAAAGTGGAATTAAAGCTACCCAGATGTTAATGGAAAGACAGTGATGTATGAATTTCTGTTTCATTTTTTGTTTATTAAATTCTTATTGACCATGATCGAATTACCATATTTTTAGTAATTTCAACAAAGATAAATAAGGACTTAAACGTAAAAAATAGTAAAAAATGACCATTTTTCCGAAAACTGAAAATCAGGCTTCAATGGGCCTTTTCGAACAGGAATTTAAGGGTGAGCTTGATCCCAAAATGTCGCTGGAAAAATATAGGCATGTTGCATTTGTACTTTCCGTCCTGCAAAACTCCACAACAGTGCTCGTAGACCTCAAAACCAAAGCAAAATATGTTTATCATGGCGGGCTATCTTTATATGTCGGCCTAGCCGAAGAAAAAACAGGTTCACCCCAAGGTTCGGCTGCCATTGACAATATTCCACAAATTATTCATCCAGATGATCTTAGAACAAGGCACCTCATGGAACTCCGGTTATTCCACTTCCTAAAAGACAAAACGTTAAAAGAAAGATTGGATTACCACATTATTCTGGTCGCAAGGGTTTTGAATAAAGACAAACAATATATTCCCGTTGAGCTCAAAATATTTTACGCTTCCTCCACAGACAGCATCCAGCTTATTCTATATCAATACAGTTTTAGCACCAATACTGAACGGCTTCCCACGCCCATAATTATTAACTCCAGTAACGGTAGCATTCTTTCTAACAATAGTTTCAACACTCAAAAAATTCTTACCAAACGTGAGATACAAATCTTAAAAGAAATCGAAGTCGGCAGGGCGAGCAAAGAAATCTCGCGGCACCTTTTCATTAGCAAAAATACTGTTGACCGTCATCGGCAAAACATCATGACCAAACTTCGGGTAAAAAGCGCGATTGAAGCATGCCATATCGCAAAGATGATGGGCATTATTTAGCATATACTTAAGATATTTTGGTAAATGAGCCGAATAGAAAAGTGGATATGAGCCAAATAGAAAACTAACTATTTAAAATTGTGGCTAATTTTGCCTTACAATTCATAAGAAATGGCAAACATCGAACAAGCTCAAGTTTTCTTTTATTGCACCGAACAAAACAATTCGCCGATAGAATCTTTTATGGCCGAACATAAGATATGGCATATCCAAAAAGGCTATATATTATTTTTTGAAGACGGTAAAACTCATCGGGCAGATGCAGGTCAGACGATCTTACTCCGTAGAAATCAGTTGGTAAAAGCCTCATTGATGGACAATGAAAACGGAGAGAAATTCGAAATGATCAAAATTCTGCTGTCACGCGATTTTTTGAATCAGGTCCTATTGGGAGATCCAACCGCTGCAGCGACAGATCCTATTTCTTCCACACAATATAAGGAACGTTTTCTGATAGCTAAAAATGAACTCTTTACAGGATTTTTTGAATCGCTAAAGCCGTACATTAAAACCGGACAGAATATCCCGGGCAAACTAAGCCTCAATAAAACCAAAGAGATCTTTTTGTTGCTCGAAATGCTGTGGCCCGGTATCAAAAAAAGTCTTTTCGATTTTTCCGAACCGATTAAACTAGACTTAGCAGAGTTTATGACCAGAAACTATAGTTACAATGTAACATTGG
This sequence comes from Sphingobacterium thalpophilum, assembly GCF_901482695.1. Taxonomy (NCBI): domain Bacteria; kingdom Pseudomonadati; phylum Bacteroidota; class Sphingobacteriia; order Sphingobacteriales; family Sphingobacteriaceae; genus Sphingobacterium; species Sphingobacterium thalpophilum. The sequence continues at coordinate 4,240,220 of NZ_LR590484.1, read as the reverse complement.
AACGGTTTGCTTACCTTTCTGGCCGAAGTCTTGCTACATTCAAAAGAGACTTTAAGAAAATTTATAACCTCTCTCCCCATAAGTGGCTAATGAAAAAGCGGCTGGAAGAAGCCAAGCGGCTAATTTTTGAAGAAAAGCAAGCTCCATCTTCTATTTATCTTCAGGTTGGCTTCGAAAATCTATCGCATTTTTCCACCGCATTTAAAAAATTTTATGGTTTTAATGCATCTTCTGAGAAGACTCTCTACTGAATAAAACCACCAACATACATTTTATACATTACTAAACAGATTACAATGAGAACTGTACTTATTACGGGTGCCAATAAAGGCCTCGGCTTTGAACTTGCCAAATATCTCCTGCATAACGGGTATTTTGTATACCTCGGATGTCGAAGTATTGAATTAGGAAAAAAAGCAATTAATGATCTAAAAAGCTTAGGCTTTGAAAACTGTAGGATGCTGGAAATCGACATCTCTAGTGAAGGATCTGTAAACAATGCCGCAAAAGAATTCGCGAAGTATAGCAATGTGCTGGACATCTTGATAAACAACGCAGGAATTCTCGGAAGAAGACAGAATAAGGAGAATCCGTTGACGGTCGCTGATGTTCGGGAAGTTTTTGAAACTAACTTTTTTGGAACGATTGCGGTAACTGAAGCATTCTTGCCCTTCTTAAAAAGATCATCTCTACCCGTCGTTGAGAATATCACAAGTGATCTCTCCTCTTTAACAAAACACCAAGATCCGGACTGGCTTCTCTACAACGCCAAGTCCATAAGTTATGGTCCTTCTAAAACAGCTCTAAACGCTTATACAGTTGCATTAGCGCATGAATATAAAAATCTCGGCTTTAAGATAAATTGTGTAACGCCAGGATGGACATCCACAGATTTTAACGGGAATAGTGGTGGTAAATCGGCTGCGGAAAACTGTATAAACCTTGCCAAATATGCAATGCTCGACGCGAATGGTCCTACAGGCAAGTTTTTTGGTGAAGAAGGTGAACTTCCTTGGTAACTTAACTATTGCAGTTCCGCTACGGGGCTGCAATATCCTTTACTTCTCATCCGGCCAATACCTGATAGCACCCCACCCATTATTTAATCCCACCTATTCTTACCTTCCGGTTCGCAAGCCCAAATAACCAATTCGACCGTAAATGTGTCCGACTCACCTTATTGTTTCTTTTAACGGCCCTCCCACCGGTCTAAATTTGTCTCAACAAGAAAATGAAAACATCACTTAAACACAAGAGACAATGACAACAAAACTAACAACAATTCTTCTGGCAGCGACATTCTCCTTAAGTATTCCGGCTATTGCCAGTGCGCAGAACGATCAAACAGCGATCATATCGTCTGCGGTAGACCAGACTATCCGGCCATTTAAAATTAGCATCCCGCAGGCAAAACTCGACGAACTAAAACGACGTATTGCCGAAACTCGGTTCCCGGACAAGGAAACAGTAAAAGATGAATCACAGGGTATTCAGCTTGCTCAGCTGAAAGAGCTTGTCAGCTATTGGGGACAGGGGTATGATTGGCGAAAACTGGAAAACAAACTCAATGCGCTGCCCCAGTATGTGACTAAAATTGATGGCCTGGACATTCAATTTATCCACGTGCGTTCCAAAGAGGCCAATGCATTGCCCATCATTCTGACCCACGGATGGCCCGGCTCACCTTTGGAGTTTATCGATGCGATAGGCCCGTTAACTGACCCTGTTAAGTATGGTGGAAAAGCCGAAGATGCGTTTGATGTGATCATACCGGCAATACCCGGCTATGGCTTTTCAGAAATCCCCAAAGAACTAGGCTGGAATCCGGACCGCGTGGCCAGGGCCTGGGATGTATTGGTCAAGCGTCTTGGATATACAAAATATGTCTCGGAAGGCGGCGATCACGGTTCGGTCATCTCGGATGCCTTGGCCCGGCAGGCCCCTACTGGGCTTTTGGGTATACACCTGACGATGCCCGCAACAATCCCAGCTGAACTTGTAAAACCGATCAATGCCGGAGAGCCCGCCCCGTCAGGACTTTCAGTGGATGAAACCAATGCTTATGATGCTCTGCGTACATTCTTTGGAAGAAATGCTGCTTATGGTGGAATGATGGTGACGCGGCCGCAGACTACGGGATATTTATTGTCTGATTCACCAAGCGCACTGGCTGCATTTCTCTACGAAAAGATTGCAGAATGGAGTGAAAGCGATCTCCACCCTGAAAAAGTAATCGGCAGAGATGCCATCCTCGACGATATCACACTGTATTGGCTGACCAATACGGGCGCCTCTTCCTCCAGATTTTATTGGGAAAATAACAACAATAACTTCAGTTCCGAACATCAGAAAACGAGGGACATTAAAGTTCCGGTAGCGATTTCCGTGTTCCCGCATGAAATTTATCAGGCGCCAGAAAGCTGGTCCAGGGCAGCTTACCCCACATTATATTATTACCATAAGGCTGCCAAAGGTGGACACTTTGCGGCATGGGAACAGCCGCAGGTATTTACCGAGGAACTTCGTGCTGCTTTTAAGGCCTTACGAAAAGGTCTTTAGCCGCAAGAGGCAAGAATCAATCACCAGAAAAGAAAAGAATTTAACAATTTAATAGGCAACATAATGAGCAAATTAGCAATTTTAATGATCGCCGTCCTGATGTTGTTCGGTGGCTATTCCAGAGGGCAGAATGCCGCTGGTCAGATCACTTGGGACTGCGTTCTAAAACGGAAATCACCTGAAGAAGGAGAAATTTCCATGAAAGCCAAAATACCACAGGGATGGCATCTATACGCTTTGGGCAATAATCCCAAAAGTCCTATTCAGATGAACTTCAAGTTCGTCCCCGATAAATCATATGAGTTAATCGGAGGCGTTAGCCAACCCCAGCCCCTACGCAAATTCGACAAACAGCTGGACATACCTGTTACCTATTTTGAGAACGAAGTTGAGTTTGGCCAAAAAATTAAAATAAAGAGCAAGAATGGAACGATCAAAGGCACCATACAGTTTATGCAGTGTAGTGATGAAGTGTGCGTACCACCACAGGACTTCGGTTTTGCACTCAAAATTCGCCCCTAGATGTATACGCTCCAGGTGAACGCTTTTTATTAATCACTTAAAATTTTAGATCATGAAAACAATAAAAGATATCCTATACATCCTCAGCCTACCGCTGATCATTGTGCTGATCATGGCTTTCAAAGGCTTTGCAGATGACCACAAGATTGCCAACATCAAAGAAGCAAATAGTTCCGGGAAGGGCTTTGCTGTGGTGGAGCTCTTCACCTCCGAGGGATGCTGGAGCTGCCCGCCAGCAGACGAACTGATCGCGAGGCTCGAAAAAGATAATCAAAACAACGAATTGTTTATCCTGGCGTTTCATGTCGATTACTGGGATCATCAAGGATGGAAAGACCGCTTTAGTCAAGCTAGATTCACCGAACGGCAAAAACAATACGCCCAATGGATGAACCTGAGCACCCTATACACGCCACAGCTGGTAATCAATGGAAAAACAGAAATGGTGGGCTCCGAAACGGGCAAAGTACTAAAAGGTATCCAGTCTGCTCTGATACAAAGTCAGCGAGGAAACCTCTTTGTCAAAAAGGAAAAATCCGAAGGGAACCGTGTTCAGATCAGCTATACCTCCTCTTCGGTGGCTAAGCATTCCAGCATCGTGATGGCGCTAGTCCAAAAACATGCTTCCTCAAATGTGTCGGCGGGTGAAAATGCAGGAAAGGCTCTTACGCATGTGCAGATCGTACGCGAATTACAGTATCGCACCCTTAAAGCAACGGATAATTTTTCTTTTAAGCTCCCCGAGGTACAAGAGGGATGGGAAGTGATAGCATTTGAGCAGAACCAAAAGACAGGTGAGATCATCGACGCGACCCGTATCGGCTTATAGCGAAGTCCTGTCCGATTCAAAAAGTCAAATGCTGCTTTCAAGATGCAATATGTCCGGTTCAACAACTTCCATCTTTTAGACAGCTTGTACTCGCCGTAATTTTAGTAAAAAAGAAGAAATATCATGAAACATATTAGACTAAATAGACTCTTGACCATCGCTTTATTATGTACTGCCATTGGTTTTATCGCCCTGCAATTTTTCAATCAGCCGATAGAACGCAAGCCGGTCACGGGACATTTGCAGGACGCCCCCAAAGAGGTATCCCTGATTCTGGAACGTTCGTGCTACAACTGTCATTCCAATGAACAGCAGCTGTCTTTCTTTGATAAACTGGCCCCGATCTCCTGGATCGTCAACAAGGATATTGAACGCGCGAGAGAAGTCATGAATTTTTCGGAATGGAACAAGTTATCGAAAGCTGAACAAAAGGGAAAATTCTATGCCGTATATAATATGGTCCGCGCTGGGAAGATGCCACTCCCCAGCTATGCATTGATGCATCCGGGAGCGAAACTGTCTACAAATGAAATAGAGACCATAAAACGATTTGCTCTATCACTTTCCGAAAAAGACAGTCTTATCCCTGCACATATGAAGGTTAATGCGGCTGCACCACTGCAACAAAAGCTGACTTCAGACAAAATGAAGCTTGCTTCCCCACTACCTACTGTACCCGTTTCACCAAATGGAATTCCGTACAATGCTGATTTTAAAAATTGGAAAGTGATCGGCATGAGTACACTCATTGACAACAGCATACGGGTAATCTATGGGAATGATATTGCTGTCAAAGCTATTGCCGAAGAAAATTTTCATCCTTGGCCGGAAGGAAGTGCGGTTGCCAAAGCAGTCTTCAAACAAACCCGAAAAGCCAATGGAGATATCGTACCGGGTGATTTTGTGAATATGCAGTACATGATCAAAGACGGCAAGGCGTATACCGAAACTGAGGGCTGGGGATTTGCAAAATTCAATGGACAGCAACTGAAACCAACAGGGAAAACAGCCTTATTCGCCCAACAATCGTGCATCAGCTGCCACAGGCAACTTGCAGAATCGACAGGCTACCTATTTAATGTGCCTCTAAAAGTAAATTCTAAAAAATTGATCGATAACTATTTAAAGACCATCCGACATGAAAAAGCTACTATCCATACTGCTGCTAACTAGTGTATTGTTTGGTTCGTGTACCAAAAATAATAAGCATGAGACGGCGAAAATACGTTTTATGTTTGATGCCGGCGATCTGCAATTTATCTCCTCTTCTTTTAATCCAGACCAGCAGACGATGTCAGCCTTGTATGGAAATCAGCAAGCTATTAAACTGCTGACGGGATCAAACAAAAGGCTACCGGGATCGGCCTTTAAACAGGTCACTTATAAGGTGCAGGACGATCCCAATTACTTCGGGAGCAAAGTAAACGGTGAACTGCTGCGGGTAGAAACGGTAGAGACCGATGCGAAAGGGAACCTTCGATACCACATCGAATTTGGCTCGATCCCTTCTGACGAATCCCAACAACAGCGTATGGCGCATATTTTGGATCAGGAGCCGATCGAGTTCCCACAATAATATCAAACAGATTAAAGATTAATTTATCAAAAATAGCACAATATGAATACGAAACTAAACATTGGAAAAGGCACGCTGATGTGGTCTATGATCATGCTACTATCCATTGGTGCGCCAAGGGTATACGCACAAAACTCGGCTGATGAAAAAAAACAAGAAGTGTATGGCGCCGTCCACACCAATTTTCAGCAGACCAAAACCGTCAAGGCTGGCCTGCTAAACGTGGGCTATGCAGAAGTAGGCCCGAAAACGGGAAAACCTGTTATCCTCCTGCATGGATGGCCGTATGATATCCATAGTTTTGAGAAATCGTCTGAAATTCTGGCTGCGAAGGGATATCAGGTTCTCGTTCCTTACCTAAGGGGATACGGGACGACGACTTTCCTTTCTCCTAAAACGATGCGCAACGCCCAGCAATCCGCGGTAGCGCTTGATATCATCAAATTTATGGACGCCCTGCAGATTGACAAAGCGATAATAGGCGGTTTTGACTGGGGAGCACGGACAGCAGATATTATCGCTGCACTCTGGCCCCAACGTTGTACAGCATTGGTTGCTGTGAGTGGGTACCTGATCGGTAGCCCCAAGGCGAATGAAAATCCCCTGTCTCCTAATGCCGAATTCTTATGGTGGTATCAGTATTACTTCGCGACGGAAAGAGGTTACAAAGGCTATAAGGCCAATACGGAGGAATTCAACAAGCTGATCTGGAAAACAGCATCCCCCAAATGGAATTTTGATGAAGAGACGTATGAGCGCTCTGCCAAGGCATTTGCCAATCCGGACCATATCGCTATCGTTGTCCACAATTATCGTTGGCGGCTAGGACTGGCTAAAGGAGAGCAACAATATGACGCTTTGGAAGCCAAACTCGCCAAATTACCTGTCATTTCGGTTCCGACAGTCACGCTGGAAGGTGATGCAAACGGAGCCGCATATCCACCCCCATCAAGCTATGCATCCAAATATAGTGGACAATATAAGCATCACACGCTGACTGGCGGAATCGGCCATAATTTGCCGCAGGAAGCACCTCAGGCATTTGCCAACGCCATCATTGAGGCCGATACCATGGCCTTGGCAGACTAATCGTATGATAAGAATACGCTAGATAAAGATCTGCAGTTTTTTTTATTGTTTATGGTTAAAATTTAAATATTTTTACCTCAACGTGTTTTCGTTATAAATCTCATTATCATGTTTAAGCCTAAGAAGCAAGCTCCCTTTAGGATCTCAAACCGTTTAATATGGATCAGCTCCATTTCACTGGGAATATTAACGTCGATACCAAAGATTGTTGATCATCATTTTGATCCGGCCGAAGGTATTGCTGATTTTGCCGTCACATCAGGCTTTGCATTATTGATCTGGTATTATAATATATACACGATACCTGCGTACACAAAAAAAACAGGGCGCAAAAGTGTGATCTCCTCGCAGCTCTTTAAGGGGCTTGGTGTCGGACTCGTGCTGATGTTTCTGTTGTCATCGCTTCAGTATTATATCCTTTCGCATTTAAATTTCGGCCCCAAAATGCTCATGTATGAAGTCAGGGGTATACTGATCAATTTGACATTTTACATGTTTATCCACATTTTATACCAGACACACCTCAACCAGCAGGTTGTCCGTGAGCTCGAACGTTCCATGGCTGCCAACCTTGAAGCGCAATATGAGCTCCTAAAGCAGCAGGTGAATCCACATTTTCTTTTTAATAGCCTCAACACCTTAAAATATATGGTGGATAGCCACGATGGCCAGTCTTCAGAATTTATCATAAAACTAGCTGATTTTTATAGATTTACCCTAGACAGTCTCAAGCTTAACGTTCTCCCGTTAAAGCAAGAGCTGGCGATTATGGAATCCTACATTTACTTACTGAAAGCACGTTTTGAGGAAGGCTTGCTGGTTACGCAAAATTTGGGGGCTGAACTCGCTGAGACCCTCATCCCTCCTTTTACGCTTCAGCTATTGATAGAAAACTGTATCAAGCACAATATCGTTTCGCTCGAGAAGCCGCTTCATATCCGGCTATACCGTGAAGCCGACTATCTCGTTGTTGAGAACAACCTTCAAGAAAGAAAAATTCCAGAGTCTTCCACTGGTCTCGGCATCAAAAACATTAATCAACGTTACCTTCTCCTTACCGATAAAGAGATCGTAATTCTCAAAACAAATGATACATTTACGATAAAACTTCCTATACTATATGAACATCCTAATCATTGAAGATGAAGTCAAGGCTGCACGCTCGCTTGAAAATCTGATCTTAAAACTACGTCCTGATTCCCGTATCCTTGCCAAGATCCAGAGTGTTGAGGGGGCGATTGACTATCTGTCAAATAACGCCAGTCCTGATCTGATCTTTATGGATATCCAGCTGTCTGACGGAATCAGCTTTGACATCTTTAAATCTGTGAAGATTGTATGTCCTGTTATTTTTTGTACAGCTTTTGGGGAGTATGCCATGGAAGCGATCAAGGAAAATGGAATTGACTATTTACTCAAGCCGTTTTCGGAGCAAGATCTCAAAAATGCTTTTGAAAAAGTGGATAACTTCAAAAATATATTTCAAAAGGTGTCCGAAAATGACCTTACCGAACTGCTGACAAGGATCAGTGGCGGAGAAAATAAAAAGACAAGCTTTCTAGTGTTCAAGAATAATAAGTACCTGACAGTCAAAACAGAAGATATCGCGTATATCTATATCAATTATACGTCTCCTTCCCTGATCACCTTTAAGGGGGAAGAATATGACGTCAATCAGTCCTTGGATCATTTGGCGGGATTGCTCTCAAGCAAGCAATTCTTTAGACTCAACAGGCAATACCTGATCAACTTCGCTGCAGTCAAAGAAGTCGAGCATTATTTTGGAAGAAAGCTGTTTGTGAAATTGACCGTACCTACAGCGGAGAAGCTTTTGATCGGAAAGGATAAAACCTCGCTGTTCCTGAACTGGCTCGAAGACCGTTGATCCGGTTTCCAGCGACGCCCCTGTAAATGTACTTAAATGCCACTGTGAGCCCAGTGGCATTTTTTTATGCACTCCCCCCCCAGAGCATAATTACTGCGAAGGCCGATGCCTGCTTCATTATTTTAGGTGTCCGTCTCAGCTGTTAATATGTCCGCTTGCCACAGTTTTCACTGTGATCGGGGCGTATTTTATGCTCTCTTTGTAAGCATCAGATACCGTAATGCGGACTGAAAATGAGAATCAATAAATTTTAAACCACAAAACAACGAAAACATGAGTAACATCGAAAAAGTATTGTACACAGCAAAAACCCGCACAATTGGCGGTAGAGCAGGAAGCGCTAAAAGTAGCGACGAAAAATTGGACATTGTACTTTCAGCACCGGGATCATCTGGCAAAGGAACTAATCCTGAGCAGCTTTTTGCAGCTGGCTGGTCAGCCTGTTATATCGGTGCGCTAGGGCTGGCGGCAAAAAAACTAGGAACAATATTGCCCAAAGAAACGTTTGTGGATGCGGAGATAGATTTAGGAATGACAGGTGAGGCCTACCTATTACAGGCTAGGTTATATATCAGCCTTCCCGGAATTGATAAAGCCATTGCGGAGCAGCTTATCCAGCTTGCCCACCAGACCTGTCCATATTCCAAGGCAACAAGAGGCAATATCAACGTTTCCACAACACTCATCTAATCTGAGCGACTGAGACTCGTCTTTCGCTGGTTTCAGATGGTTTCTACAGGACTTGGTGACTAGCCAAGAGAGCTAATGTCTGAGGTGATATTGACGGCAACAGCCATAGTTGCCTGAGGAAATGTTGAAGCTCTTTCAAATGGAAATCGCTAAAAACAATAAGGGTAGATCATCTTTATCATGATCTACCCTTATTGTTTACACCTAGAAATAGGCTATTGGCGATTGAAACAGCTGTGCGATATGAACTATTTAGCCAAAAATGCGACTGCTTTTCCCAAAAATGCTTCATAATTCTGATAGAAAGCTGCGTGACCCGAATCAGCAAACTCTAAAAGTGTGGCATTTTCTAAATTCTGTTTCATATTGTACGCATTCTGCACGGAGATGGGAAGATCCTTATCACCGTGAACAATTAACACAGGTTTTTTGATGTTTTTGATCTCATTAAGCGCCTCTGGGTCAGGCTGAGCCCAGGCTAGTACAGCGGTAAATTGCGCAGCGGATGTTGCATCGCTCAGTGCAAGATCACGGTCAATGGTACGCAAATGCACCCGGGCATAGGAGGCTTTACCCGCCGAAATGCTTACCTGTGAATCCGTAAATCCGAATTTCAGATAGGATTGTTCTGGGCTTAGCCCTGCACTTCCAGCGATAATATTCGGCAAGTTGGCAAGGCCGATCGCACCTTTAGGTCCGCTATCGACTAAAATAATTTTATTGATCAGTGCAGGCTCGGTCAGAACGATTCTTTGTGCCACAAATCCCCCCATGGAGAACCCCATAATATTGACTTTCCCAAGATTCATGGCTTTGATAAAATCAATGGCATCGTTGGCCATTGCCTGTACCGTGCTGGGAGTATTTCCTTTGGACGAGGCAACGCCTTTATTATCGAATATGATCAATTGGTATTGCTTAGCCAGTCCATCAGTCACTGCCGGATCCCAGTCATCCATAGAACCTCCGGTCCCGGGCAATAATACCAAAGGAGTCCCCCACTCTTTCCCCCAGCTCCGGTAGGCGAAATCGGTTCCTTTTACATTGATAAATTTTGTCTTTGCGTTGTTATGATTCACCACTATCGCCTCCTGATCAGTTGGGAAATCATTGTCGTTGCGGCATGAATTGGCCATTGTGGAAAAAAGAGCCGCACATAAGACGCCTGTAATTGTAAATTTTGTAATTGCTTTCATTGTTTTTATGTTTGATTATAGACCAAACTTAGGGCAATCACCTGGACAAAACACGGGTAAACTCGTTGAATCGGACAAATTCATCGCTGAGCACGACATTCTAAATCTCAAACATCGATGCTCCCTATCCTTTGTTGATCCGGCACGGAATCTGTCCGTATGTACAGCAATGTTACTGCTATTGACAAAATTTAACATCCAGTCTTGGTGCATAAGGAATGTTGCCCGCGACTGCATATGACTCATTATACATCTTCTTGTTATCTAATGATATCTGTATCTATGGGCACGTACCCCAAATGCCTACTCAACGAAAGAATTTGCCCCTTGTGATGGAACTCATGTGTGATCACATGGGTAAACAGCTCCAATGGGGTTGTCGTTTTTGTGACTCCGTTTAGCTTTAAGTCTATCGGCATAAGTTTAGAAGACTCGTATCTGTGGGAAAAATCAATAATTTCAGTATCAATCAACCCGAACATTTCTACTACTGCATCTATGTCATTTATGCTTGTATATTCGGTAAAGGCTATGTCGTTATCCAATGCATGTTTAACAATCCAATATTCATAGGTATTTGCGATATGGACCAGCAGATTTCGGATGCTTCCTCCACGCCCAAAAGAGCTGTTCTGGTTTAGAAAATTCTCATTCGAAATACGCTTACAATAATCAAAAAGTGTTTTTCTTGATCCTTGAACCAAACGATATTGATATTCAAAATATGAGTTTGTATGTTCCATTTTACTAGTTATTGTCTTTAAATTGGCATGTAGCGTGCCTTCGCTTACTCGGCGCAGGCACGCTACAGATATCAAAAGACCGTCTCACACATCAGCCTGTTGGGCCGCATCCTTAATCATTTTACTACGGTAGCTTCCAATTCAACTTTTAACGTTTCGAAAAGACTGACGACTTCTAATAAAGTAGTTGCCTGCCTCGTTCCATGCTTGGCAATCCAATCCTGAAAAACTGGAAAATGCGGCCACAATTCTTGGGTGGAGGTTGTATATATATTCAGTCTAACAATATTACCGCAAGAGTAACCTGCTTCTGTAATCACCCTTTCTAGATTTTCCAAGCTTTTTATTAACTGTGTTTTCATGTCCTCAGTGCTAGATACTCCATCGTCATCGATTGCTGTCTGTCCTGAAACATATAGTGTTCCCTCTGCATTCTTAACTTCGATAGCCTGTGAGTAACTTCTGGCATCTTGCCACTTCCATGGGTTTGTCGCATTAATTTCCATTGTGATTTAAATTAATTGTGTAAAATTCTTAACAACACAAAATTGAAAAACAATGCTAGCAGATGAGGTTGATAAACCTCACAATTTTGCTGTGATAAATATCACAGGTTCAACCTACTCAAGGTTTCTCTTGAGACTCCGAGATAAGCGGCTAATTGGCTTTTTGGAATCCTATTGCTAAGCTTCGGATACTGTTTAAGAAATTGTTCATAACGTTGTGCCGCATTCAACGTCAAAGAAGAGAGCACACGGCGTTGCATACCTAGGTATCCAAAGTTTGCCTTTTCTAAAAAGAACCGCTGCATGGTAGGACTTTCTTGACACAGTTTGAAATAATCGGCATTGTTTAATGCAAGTACCGTTGTATCTTCCAAACAGATCAGGGATAAAGTCGCGGGTGTCCCAGTATAGAATGCATAAAAATCACTTTCCCACCAATCTTCCATAGCAAATGAAACGATATGCTCTTTTCCTGACTGATCCAAATACACTAATTTGGTCAGGCCTGATATGATAAAATAATGGTAAATCGCTTTATCACCTTCCTGGATAATGAATTGATGCTTTTTATATCTTTTGAGTTTAAAATGGTTTACAATGAATTCGGCCTCCTCCGGAGTTAACGAAACTACCTCTTCTATATGTTTAATTAATATATCTAACATCAAAAACAATTATTACAGAGCTCGTTACCCTTGCCACCTGTAGTACATAATACACTTCAAAAGTACTGTATAAATTTAACCATTATATTTTACCTTTAGAAAGGGTAGACATAACTCAACAATTTTTTTTCTTAAGCTATGGAATACACGTTATATTCAATTTATCCCCGGGCAAGTTTTTATTTCAGTAAATCTTTGCCATTTCGGCCTATTACAACAAATAGGCGGAGACGACAAGTTAGTCTGAATGTATACCGTTGATGTATTCAACAAAGATCGTAAGTTCATCAGTGGTCAGCCAGCTCGGGTTGTTGCACAACATCACCCAGTCGCCATGTCGCAAAACGACAGAGGTCACAAAACGTTTGTTTATATACACATGATATCGTCGTCCACCATATAGCTCGCCCAGCACGATTTGTTGGGGTATCCCATCTATTTCACAATTAATGATAAACTCTTTCATCTTTTCATCTATACCAGTATTAAGCCTTGTATACTCGAAAACCTATAACGTTCAAAACAACGGCTCAAATATACTAATATTTTTAGCAAAAAAAAGAGTAAATGATTACTATAACCTACACCTTATTTTCCCTGCATTTTTGCAATCTCTTTTAAATAGCTATTGTAATCGGAATAGGGCTCGTTGCGCCTACTGTTGGGCTTTAAAAAGATCATACCGTTTTTATTGTCCAGAACAATATTGAAATGATTTAAGATCTGATTGCCAAAAAGACTGGATCTTCCTCCCGGTTTGGATGGGTCCGCTGCATTGGTAACGATGTCATTAAACCATACTCCTGCGATCTCTGCATTCAGGCGGATGATTTTTCTGCCATTGATCATGGTAAGAGGCTTTAGTTCTTCCCAATATCCATTTCTCGACGTAAAGTCTTCTCCCAAAAGCATGGTACCGTCCCGGCCGGTGTCGAATAAAAACCAGAAATCATATTCTTTGCCATTGTGAACAAAACGGGCCTTAAATTTCGGACGATTTTGTTCGAAGAAAACTGTCGCTTTTTTATAGTCCTTTACCTTCGATGGCAGAGTACTGTGGACAATAAACTCCATCTTATCGTAATCGATTTCAATGACGTTATTCCTGAAAAAAGTATTACCTATGATAACATCTTCGTAAGGCTCCATATTGCTAACTTCGGCAAACGGCACCCCCTGCCATGTGGTAGCTCCGATCTTTAGCAGATTATCAATACTATTTCTTGTTTTATTCACACCGTTGGTATTACTGACTGTTACATGGGAAGTAAATGACAAGTCCAATTTCTCGGATGAGTTTCTGTTGACAGCCCCCATGCCTGCGCCAAAATCAAATTGAATAACGGCTTTTTTATTGTTCAACAGGCCGTCAAAATAGATCCGCGAACCGATCATCCTGAAAGGAAAACGTAAAGGATAGTCTCCAGCTGCATGCATCCGCGGGAAATCTTTAGGCAGTGTCGAGGCGATACGGATATTACAAGTATCTTTGTTGTTCAATAAAACTTTAAAATCATAACTTTTACCAGGTTCTGTATGAAAGATCAGTTGCTCCTGATCTGTTTTAAAAGTTACGGTACTTTTCTTTGCGGGAATATTAACGTAATATATGTCAGGGATTATAGTCGGATCAAGCCGCCAGTCCATTTTTACATGTTTACCGTCTTCAATAAACGCTTTTTCATCAGTGGCCTTAATAATCTTACGGTACTGTGCGTAAGCCCAGTTATTCGTCAATACGGTAAAAACGATAAGCAGCTTTACCGGGTATCCAGCATACCTTAATTTCTTTTGAAACATAGTTCTTTTCATTATTTTTTTTCACAAAAGAAGCTATCAGATCAAAATAACTGAAATATAGGAGCCGCCAATCCCCCGTCAATAACCCGCCAATATCGCGACAGATGCTAAATTATGCTGATATTTGGCCAAATACGTGGTTTTGCACCTCTGCCTATCGCTATAGCATTTCTGACAATGATAACTCCATTGGCAAAAATCCATAAGAGCGGAATGAGTTCTATAAATTTACTCTTAACCTCCAGCCAGTCATTGAGGATCAAAACAAATATAAAAAGTACAATGGCAACCAAAGTGGCAAGGATCTGAATAGAAATGAGCTGACGATTAACTATGTTATACTGTTTTTTAAGATATATCAATAACAAAGGAACGAGCACATTGAACGGAGGAGCCAACAGCAATGGCAGTGCAGAAAGGTTGATAATCTTATTCCATTTTACAGTTTCAGAATTTTCCATTTGCACTGCTGTCATATTGATAAGATCCATCTCCTCTACCTCTAGCGCCTTCATTAATGCCTTGAGTGTATATCCTTTTGGAGGCTGACCCGCCTCGATACGCTGTATTGTCCTGACGCTAATACCCGACTTTTCGGCCAATTCTTCCTATGTCAGCTTTAATTGTTCTCTGATCTGTAAAAGATTATTCATGTTTAAGTGATGAATTTGCAGTAGTCAACCATTAACTAAAGTTACTCAAAAATAAACGTTTTTAATGGGATACCTGGCTATACTTTGTATTCGTATTAAGTTTCAAAATTATTTGATCAACGTATATAGCCAACGCTGGGTTCCACAAGTTCGTCTGCTGGTATACTTACCGGGAGAAAGCTGCCGGCAAGTTCCGCTGTTGCCGTTTGATTACCTTTCTTAAATCATCGTTTATACATAAATAGATTATGAAGCCTGCATAAAAGCTCAGTTCTTTACTATTGGATCAACATAATATACGGCATGATCGGTGAGTGTGAGTATATCGTCGGGAGATATTGGGCAGTCGACGACCTCCTCAATTCCGTCGCCTATGATAAACTGTAGGTTCTCCTCCATTTCGACAGTTCCTTCCAGAATACTGCCTTCATCCAAAAAATAAAGGTCAGATATCATCATATTGATACGGTTTTTGGCGATCCAATCCCCCAATTCCGTTTTATTCATTTGGACCAGCCGTGCCGCTAACTCCTGGGCCTCCAGGAGATCGCCTTTAGCTGATTCTGGAAATTCCCTGCGTAAAAATACATCATATTGATGCCAGTTTCCTGTATGTACAGCATCATTTCTCAGATACATTTTTTCGCCATAGGTTCCTACTTCTTCAATGTAATCATCCTTTGTTTTTATATTTTTTTCTATAAACACACTACCGGATAAGTTCCGTTCATAAATATTTGTCAACGCATAGCCGATCACCATGATGTGTGGTCTGGCCGAAGACCGACGCGTAAACAGTGATTTAATCCAATTGTCGACGTGATCAACAGTAATAGCCTGCCAGGTAATATTTTGGGGATCCTGGATTTCAGAAGGAGAAATCAGTACATTATAGCCCTGAGTCTGCAGCTCCTGTAACACGGCTCGATTAACCTTGACAAATTTCATCTTAAAAGCTCTTTAATCAAAAGATATTGTTCCTGCCCCTAAGCATAACGGTAATACTCCATAAATCCGCAGTCGCTTTTCTGTTGTTCCTGTACCATTGAACAGCTATGCTGCCCATATAGTTCATACCTAGCCGCTTTTTCCAATGAATATGCCAAGTGAGTGCCGGAACAGCCGAAACAAGGCGTTTGCCTACTTACTGTGACGTCCCTTCCAATAACGCGCAAATGGATACTGTCTGGTCACATATCTAAAAATTACGAAAAACTCCAGGTCAACTCGAAAAGAAAAGTTGTGATCAAAGCATTACGAAATAATTCCGCGCGTGATAACGGCCATAGGCGGTAACGAGGCGATATAGTAATACAGTCGTCTACGGTCTTGCGAAAAGAGATTTAGAAAGCCGAAGCCAGCTGCGATAGACTGCTGACTTCGGCTTTGGATAATTCCACAGCTCGTGGAGAGCTTCTAACCGAAGAATTCAGCTGGATACTCAACTGTACCTTCTATCCCACTTAGTCCGTTTTTGACCAACTCAATAGCCATGCAATTTTCCGGCGGAACGTCGAAAGGTAATTGAATATGGAAAGATGCAGCTTCTTTATACCCAAATTTTGGATAGTAAGTGGCATGTCCCAATAAAATAGCGGATCTAAACCCGAGTATTCTGGCTCTTTCATGTGCTTCATTCAATAAAATCCCCCCGATGCCTCTATTTTGGTATTGCGGCAATACAGCAACAGGTGCCACAGCCAAAGAATCATGATCTATGCTTGCACTCCTGATCTTAATTCTGCTCAGTAGAATATATCCCACAATCTGTTCTTCGCATACAGCTACCAAAGACAGTTCGGGGATGAATGCCTGTGATGTGCGTAGCCGTTCGACTAAAAATTGCTCTCGGTGATCGGTGTGTACAACGTCTTTAAATGCTGCTTCGATGAGTTTAAAAACATGAGATCTCTCTTCTGGTTTTTCCTGACGGATATAAATTGATGTTGTCATTTTCTATGTGTGTTGCTGATACCACTCTAAATACTGCCACGGCGAATTAAGCTTCTACAAGCTACTATTAGCGCAGTTATTTTATTGTGGATCGGATAAAAGAATGTTGGGCAGCGGAGTATTCCGCCGCGTGTGTTTCATACTCAATACAAGGACGCAGATAAGCATTGAAGCTTTCTGCGTAATTAAGCAATCACACTATCAGAAAGGCAATATGTGGAGATAATAAATACCATGTATACAAATATAGAACATTTTAGAAGAAAAGTCAACCAAAGGATATTTGCGGCAATAGTGAAGATCCGTGCCCCACCAATGCTAACGGTCGTTTTCTTCTTCTTCTTCGTTTTCCGCTATGGCTTTCGATAGTGGCCGGATTTCCGGCGTCTTGGCAAAGGCATTGCCTTCATTTTCCAGCTCCTCTTGTTCTTTTTGGGCTTTTTCGTTAAGATCTTCGGGGTCGTAATATGTATTATCCATAATAAATCTGCATTTAGTTTACTGAATTGTTCCACAGCAGTCCAGCTATCTACGACTGCTGTACGATAGCACGTTCGGTTGGCCGGCATGGGCAAGTTCCGACGGGATCAATCCTGCTTTAGGTGAGAACAATCCTGAACGACTAAAAGTTGCCATTCAATATTTTTTCGGTACGGAGGCAATATCGCTAAAAAATAAGGCCGGACTGCGAGCCCAGCCTTAAGACAAAACGTATCGATTACTGAAAGTTAATCCAGTTTGCCAGATATTCACTGATCGTTGGCGTAACAAATAACTCGTCAAAATTATTCCCGCCGGTCTCCTCTGTCACTGACAATATACAGATGACCCGCACACCGGGGAGAAAGAAAGCAGTTTCCGGACTTTGCAGAAAGAATACACCATAGTTACCCAAGCCCAATTTTACTTTCTTGCCTGAATTAGTACTAGCAAAAGCAGGCTCATTCGTTCCTTTTCTCGCCAAATCAAATGTATAATATTCAGATTCCGAAATTGGCGGGAGTTCTATCGTGGTAAACGATGCTTTTGTAGAAACGGTAAACCGCAGTTCAGGACTAGGTTTTTTGATCGCCCCAGTATTTATATCTCGAATATAAGGGATTATATCAATATCACCTCCAACAAATTTTGTCTCACCAAATGGGATGTCTGTCTGCAGTTTGAAAGTCACAGACATGGCTTTTGGATTCTTCAAAGCCGGTACAGTCAGATGCTCAAGAAGGTCATTTCCGTCGAGGTAGAATTTCAATACCGCATTACTATCTGCATCGGTGATAGTTTTCGATATCAACACGTCGTCCGCGCCCACCTTTCGAACGGTTAGCATTCTTTGTTGTCCTTTGTCAATAGGTATGGTCAGTGTTTCCTGTGTCGGCCCTTCGTATGGATTTTGGTATATCCGCTGATTGTCAAGGTAAAAATCTAACCCGCTATTTTTTGCGTAGATTTGTAATTTATAATTTATTCCAGCATCGTATATTTTTCCATTATCATAGTATATATTTATAACATTGCTGAAATCAGTTCCAGCAATAGTATAGGTCTTCAATACTTCGGATTTCCCCTTTTGTCTGATATAAATCTTTTGATCTCCCCCTGTTGTATTTAATTTTATAGGGTTGGGCAGGGTATTATTCTGCTCGCCTGTACTGGCAACGATGGCGTCGCCATAGAAAAAATCTAAAGGCACAGTAGTAGAACCAGCGAAAGTAATCTGTACAATCTTTGGAGTGGCAGATTCAAACAGTTCGCCTTTTTGACAAGCCTGCAATAGAACGGCCGTCAACAAAAATAAATGCAATAGTTTTGATATGTCTATCTTTCTCATAATAATAGTTAAGAACTGGGGACAGTCGTTCGATTGCCCCCAGCCTTTAGCATGATTTCTTAAGCAATATTTAATAGTTAAATTTTACCCATGGATAAGTCAGGCCAGATGTGAATCCAGATTCATTGAAGAACGGCTGTGATGAAATACCAAAGGTCGGAGCAGTAGCAGCTGCCGGAGCAATCGTGTTTGTACCTAAATTCGTGTAACCTGCCGTCGCGGCCAGTGTAAATCCGAATAACGATGATCCTTGTACAGAAGTCAATGAAGGGGTAGCATCGGTATTGATGTGCAATCCTGTTTTATAACCCGTAACTTTTGAGTTTACCAAGGCCAGCTCCGCACCACGACGAACCAAAATACCTGATTTAAATCCAGGAGCTGTGATACCCGTTTCATCTTTGGTACCTACAATACGTACGTTATTAAAAGTAGGTTTAGTTTTAGGTACAGCTGTAAACACAGAAGGATGATTATCAATCTCGGCGCCATTTGAATCACTATTACCGCTGCTGGCACTATGTGTGGATACTTTATTGGCAAAAGCAATCGAATTGGAAATGGTACCTTGGTAACCCAAGTCAAAATCAAACTGATCGTCATCGTTTGAGAACGCAACTAGGTCAGAACCATTGACACGGCCACCGAAGAATTCGAAACCGTCGTCTAGTCCCCAGGCCACCTCTACTTTACTTAAGGTTGTACCTGAACCTACACCTCCAAGTGTCAGCCCATTTACCTCGATATTGTCAGCCAATTTATATCCGGCATACTCAATGCGAACGTTTCTAATAATACCACTGGTTTCTGCGTTGTTCGCCGAGCTGCTGCTGCCGTAGTAGAATTTCGGATCATCAGCTAAACCTTCGATCAATCTAGTTCCAGCAGCATCATTGATCTGCGCATTACCGAGTACGATCAGGCCTCCAAAATCACCCGGTTTACCCACAGTTGCGGCATTTCCATCCAATAGGTTACGACTTGTAAATACGATGGGATTGGTATCCGTACCTTGAGCGTTGATCTTTGCTCCTTTAGCAATGACCAATACACCATTTTGTACCCCCGGCGTATTGACAGCTGCTTTAATATAAGTCCCTGCGGGGATCGTCAACGTAGCTCCGTTAGTCACCGTTACCACGCCTTTGATTTCATACACATTGCTTGCCGACCAGGTGACACTGCTTGTGATATCTCCAGATATCGTGACTACAGGCAGTGAAGACTGGCTATAATCCGCTGCCGCGGTACTGCGGTTATCAAAAGAGTCATTTTGTAAAGCATTGTCCTTATTACATGCTGTTAACGAAGTAGAAGCGATCGCTAGAATAGCTAAAGTTTTATTTAGAGTTTTCATTTTTTTGTTGATTTGTATTAAATAATTATTAATTTGTGCCAGATAATGGCAAGTCGGCTTGTTTAGTGCCCTAGGCATTCTGCAAGATGGTTGTTTTTTCTTTTTAGGAAGCAATTGACTTGAGTTTGTATCTAAGCGAGAGGTCCGTTTCAGCAAAGCCTTTCGCTTTTTTCTTTTGTTCTTCCACTGTATCCTCCTTTCTATTTTAAAACTATCTTTTCCTTAGAATTTATAGGTTATGGCTGTTCCGAAAGTCCGTCCAAAACGCTGCCTATACGTATATAAATCGCCTTCTTCATAATTATCTGTAAAGCCTTCTTTCAATCTCTCAGCATTACTGAAATCCAGAGACCCACCCTGATGATCGGGATTCTTTTCATAACTACCTCTGTTGGTATAAAATGCGGATATGGAATTCAGTAGATTACCGGCATTGAGCCTAATTTCAAGGCGGGACTTCAAGAATTTGTAACTCAGCTGTGCATCTAGCTGCTCCCTGGGCTGTTCATATTCGGTGTCTCTGGGCAGCCCAGTAACAAAATATGTTTTCCGGCCCGACTTATTGTAAACCAAATTAAAACCTAACCGCTGCTCCTGATACTGTATCCCCGCGTTTAATAGATAGGGTGTCTGACCATATAATGCTCTTTTCTGTCGCATCGGTGCCATAATCTCTTTACCTGTGGCCGGGTCGACTTCATTGGTCATCGCCAGACCTTCTACTTTAGATTGCTGATAAGTCAGATTTCCATAGACAGTGATATTCTGCAAAAGTGCAGCATCATGAATAAAACCTAAATTCTTCCGGGCTTCCAGCTCTATGCCGTACACTTTAGCCCAATTGGAGTTTTTTAATGTATATCTAAATCCATAGTCCAAGGTGGGGTCGGCGATCAGTTCCGCGGGTTTATCAAAGTACTTATAATATCCTCCAACGGAGAGGATCTCGCCTAATCCCGGAAACCACTCAGTTTTAACATCTATACTATTGACACGTGTACTGCTGATACCTGCACTTCCGACAAGGCCATCATAATAAGCACTGTAGCTAAAGAACTGACTATTGTCCATCATCTCGGGCCGAACAACGGTACTGGAATAGGCGGCACGTACATTGACCGCACTGCTCGGGCTATAGGTCAGATTCGCAGAGGGCAGCCATTGCCAGGTTTTGTCCTCCGGCCGGTCAAATGTTCCATATTCATTCTCATTCAATGAATTGCTCGGGTTGTTAATTTCTTTATAACGATAATATTCTGCCCGCAAGCCCCAAACCAGCCGCCATTGCGCATTGATCTTGTTATCAAACATGAAGTAGCCTGCATGGTTTCGGCTTTTTCCGGCATAGTAATTATTTCCCCATCCATCCAACAGAAGCAGAAAGCCATCAGCACGGATGTTTTCAGGTTTTAGCCACTCGCCAACAGGCAAGTAAGGCAACGACTGATCAAATGTGGTACCCGTGACCAGTGGAAGAATCTTCCAGTCAAATTGTGACTTGCGCTGGATACCAAAATAGCCAACTTTGAGTATGTTCTTTTCCGAAAATCCAAGGTCAAAGGGTATGGACGCAGCAATGTTCCAAGAATAATGTGTTTCACTATTGGTATAAAAATGCTTCGAAATAGGTTCGAATCGCGCCTCTGACAATTGTCGAACATCATAAAAAAAGAGGGTATCTTTTCCTATAATTCTAGGTACCTGAGTGGCAATTCCGATATCTTTCTGCTTGCGATCTATACCGGTTCGTGCAACATTCCATTCCAATTTGATCTGTTGGAACTGGTGCTGCCCTGTCAGCTGATTCTGCAGCAAGGTGGTGAAAGTCGGATCATCTGCCTCCCGGATCCGGTTAGGTTTATCATTAAAATTATTATCGGCATCCACGCCCATTATCTTTTTAAAGCTGTTATTATACAGGTGCGTATAGGTATTGCGGGAACTAAAACGTTGCTTTCCAAGCTGCAGCCCCATGTTGACGATACCGCCCCAGGTGGTGTTAAATTCGTACGAATGTCCTGAAGCTGCAATAGCGGTATTGCTGTTCCAGCTGCCGCGGGCACTCCTCTCTATATTTGTAATAATTTGATTGTTACGATAGCTCAGTGCACCTGTAAATCCAAATTTTTTCAGTCCCGACGTATCTATATTGATGAGTCTGCCCATTGTAAACTGATAATTTTGGGAGGGCAATGCTTTGTACTTGTAAACGGTAAAGTTGTCGTGTGTAAACTTGCGCGTCTGATCAACAATTTCCTCTATGGTTGATATGTTCGACACCGTTTTCAAATCTGACGGAAAATCCCGTCGCCCATCGTCAAAACCAAGGTAATCATATCTACCGCGTTTGCGGCTCAAAAAATCTTCTCCTACTGATTGATCGTTGACGGACATTCCGACTCCCAGCGTCATAAAATTTTCCGTCGGAATATCCTTTGTATTGATCTGAATGAGTCCACCACCAAAGCTGGTGTTCATATCGGGAGTCATTGATTTTACAACGACTATGTTGTCAACGATCGCATTTGGGATCATATCAAATGAAAAACTCCGTCTCTGCGCTTCGGTACTGGGCAGGACTGTTCCGTCCAGCGCCGCTGCATTATAACGTTCACCAATGCCCCTGACAATCACAAATTTATTGTCCATAGTGTTGACACCTGCAATACGTTTTAAACTTTCACCCGTATTACGGTCGGGCGTGGACGCAATCTGTTCTGCTGAAATACCGTTACTGATCTCCGGTGCATTCTTCTGTCTGACCAGCAAACCTGAAATACTGGCCTTTTTAAATGTAGAAGTCACAACAACCTGGCTCAATGTATTGGCACTGGCTTTCATGGCTATATTCAGGCTAGTGCTCGCTCCTTCCCGTATTTTCACATCAGTGATACGTTGACTCTCATACGAGATGTAGGTTATATCCAAGGTATATATACCTGCTTTCAATTCAATGCTAAAATTTCCTTTATTATCCGTCATAATGGATTTACCTACCCCCTGTACAATGACGGTAGCGCCTACCAGTGGGTCTCCACGTTGATCGACAACGGTACCGGTTACTCGTCCCGGTGCCTGAGGCGGCGGCAGTTTAAAGAGTACCACTGTATTGCCACCGGCATTTTTGTAACCGACGTGGCTGCTTGCCAAAAGTTGTCTTAAGACAGATTCCGTACTGCTATTTTGAACGTGGAGGCTTACTCTGGCGGCAGGGGAAAATATACGGCCATCGTAGTTGATCTGCAGACCGGATGCTGTCTGTAAATTGCGTAGCGCGCTCGAAATAGGCGCTGAAGTAACATTAAGGCTTATTTTTTTCTGCAGCGCCTGCGCATGTAGGCAACCGCCCATCAGTGGTATGATGCATTGCAACAAACCAACAACAACTAATAATACAAACTGATGGTAAGATTTTAAAAATTTTCTTTTGTTTTGAGAATATATAGTTATATTCATGGAATCGAACGATTTTTTAGTTATTCTAGTGATTAAAAATTTGTTTTCTGAACCGTCCTGTTGCCCCAGGACGGTTCTATTTTCTTATTATTGTATACGGTCAGCCCATTGGAACTGCGGTGTGCTTTACTTGATCATGAACAACCCTCCCTCCATATGGTAATGGAGTGTTCTCCATTGATTCGATAGTGGAGCTTACCTCCACTCATCAATTTCAATTGCTCCATAATGTTTGCAATTGGCAGATTTTCAAAGCGAGCATTGATACGGTAGCTATCCGGTTGGCAGGCGCCTCTGCTATCAAAGCGGATATTATAGTACCTGCCCAGCTTGGTCATTACTTCATCCAAACTCGCATTTTTAAAGTCTAGGCGATTGTCTATCCAGCTGTTAAATACTGCTGGATCCTGGTCTTTTTCCACTGAAAACTGCATTGTCTGCTGCTGATATGTCAAACGCATCCCTGCTGTCAGATCGGCCAGTTTCTTTTCGTCCGACTGGGCACCTTCCAGTATACGGACCTTACCACTACGAACCGAAATGACCTGGCTTTTGTCATTTGGATAGGCATAGATATTAAAAGAAGTGCCTAGGACTTGGGTGCTTATCTTCCCCGTGCGCACAATAAAAGGGCTTGTCGTATCCCTTTTAACTTCAAAAAAAGCTTCTCCCGCCAAGATTACTTCTCGTTTTTGTCCTTTTTCAAACCGATCCGGCCAGCGTAGTGTACTTCCAGCTGCCAAATAAATAATCGTGCTGTCGCTCAGTCTGATTTTTACTTTCTGTCCATCGGCTGTAGTTTTGCTGGACCAGCTTATCACCGGTGCAGTCTTCTGTTTGGCCGGTTGCTGGAGATGAAACCAGCTGAGTGTCACCGCACATACCAGCAGTATTGCGGCAGCGTAGGACAATAGCTTAAATACTGGGACCTGGTTGCGTTTTTTAGGTGCATCTGGAATTTTGTCTAAGATAGCGTCAAACTCCCGCGTAGTCTCAATGGTTTCTTCCCGTTCTGTAGGCTCATCGGCCCATATGTCGACAAGAACTTCGGCTACGAGTTCAATCTGTATATCCCGGCTTTCGGTTTCTAAATAGTGCAATAAGGCTTTCTTTTCCGCTGGGGTGGCCTGTCCCCGACGAAAACGTTCCATAATGCTCTTTATGTATTCTTTATCTTGCACTTCGTTCTGCTTATTTATCTATAGAAAGATCGGCAAGAACGCAACGGCTAGTGAAAAGGAAAAAAATAAAAAATAATCGATTTTGAAAACCAGATGCTCCCGAGACCGGAACAACATGTTTAAATGCTTAAACTAAGAAAAAAATTAAGCCTAAAATGCAGCCAAATGCCTCAGGGTAACTATTATTATAATACGCCCTGATCTGACGCATGGATCTTTTGATATGATTGCTGACCGTATGGGTTGATATCTGAAGCTGCTCGGCGATTTGCTGATGGGACAGTCCTTCTTCGCGGCTTAGACGATATACTTTTTGCGCTTGTTGTGGCAGGCTTTCTATCGATTTGGATAACACCGCATAACATTCCTGATAGTCTATATATTGCGCAGTGGAGTCATGATGCTGCTCAACCCTGCTTTGCGTTTCAAGAAAATTATCATATCTCAGTTTTCGCTTCCACAGATCAAGCATGCTGTAACGGACCATAACGTACAACAAAGTCTCTATATTTTTACTGGATTCTATTTTTTCACGGTTTTCCCAGAGCTTTACAAAGATCTCCTGCGTGAGTTCCTTTGCGTCTTCCTGAGAACGTAAAAACTTGTAAGAAAAGCCCATTACCTTATTTCGCGTCCGAAAATACAGTTCTTGAAATGCCGCTTTATCTCCCTGACGCAATTGTTCCAATAATTGTTCGTTAGTTGCTGTTGCTTTTCTTTTCATAACAAGTATACTGATGGTAATGACTCAAAGCTAACCAGCTGCTGTTAACCCACAATTAATATCAGTTTAATTATATGTTATTTAAAGATCAAGGACAGCCCCTCAATTTCTTGTTTGCAGCAAGT
Organism: Sphingobacterium thalpophilum; assembly: GCF_901482695.1. Classification (NCBI taxonomy): domain Bacteria; kingdom Pseudomonadati; phylum Bacteroidota; class Sphingobacteriia; order Sphingobacteriales; family Sphingobacteriaceae; genus Sphingobacterium; species Sphingobacterium thalpophilum. The sequence goes on along the minus strand of NZ_LR590484.1, from coordinate 4,214,883 downwards.
CGTATGCTGTCTGCATCTGCCTACTGTCGGTCAAAACATGAATGTCGTCTATCGCAATCTTTGGATCATCTTTGCGCATACGCGTTGATATACCGTCTTGTATAAGTGTAAACACACGCTGCACAAGCGGATCATCTGCAGCACCCAATTCTTTTAAGGGAAGATACTCTAGCTCATTTACATGATGTTGCGGTACTATACCCGTACTATAATCTCCTTCACCCCGCGCATTGGACAGCTTATAAATGATCGGATGCAGCTCCCAAGATATGGTCTTGGTCTGCCGCATATCCTTAATGACAAATGACGCTTGATCTTTTCCCCTGGTTGTCTCTCCAATGGTGATGACATTGACATAGGGTTTTAGATTGTTGATCAATAGTTCGGCGGCAGAGGCGGTTGTCCCTGTTACTAAGAGGTACAGCTGCTTCAGTCCCAGACTCGCTTCCAACAGCTGGCCGTACTGCATGCTGTGATCGCTGCTGGCACTGTGACCGATACTTTCAGTCTTCCGACCTCCATTTTTATTGCCTGTATAGGTAATAAACGGTGTATTGTATGCCAGCCCGCTGATCAAGGCGGTGACCCCAGCGGCCTCGGCCACCTGTCCGCCGGGGTTGTAGCGGATATCGATGATCAGTGCATCAATCGTCTCGTTCTTAAACAGATTAAAATTAGGAATAACTGACTGAGCTAGCCCCGGACTAAAGTCATTGAGATAGAGATAGCCTATTTTCTTGGTGTCCAGTTGGAAAATATGCTGTTTAACAGATTGTTCGAGTATCACTCCAGCAATGAGATCCACTGTTCGTAAATCCTTAAGAGCATCGCCTTCCCAAGTGGCTATCGTCAGCCGTCCTTCACCACTTGTCGACAGTTCATTTTGCAACCGGCCAGCATTGGAGATTGTCAAGCGTTCTCCATTGATCCTACTGATGTAATCGCCCCGTTTCAATCCGCTGCGCGATGCTGGCGAATCGTTGTAAACGTATTTAATAATCCCAAAAATCAGATTACTATCATCCGTACGCACTGTCGCATAGTCAAATCCAAACTTATTCCAGTTGGATGGCGGATAGCTGGCAGGATCTTGCGGATCGACCATATAGGAAAATCGATCTGCAGCATTCAATAAAGATTTGAAAAAAACGGTGGGATGCTGATTCAGATCGGGCTTCTTAGGCAGGGACTCATTCCAGAAATAATAGCGCCTCAGGCTATCCAATATCCAGGTGTTTACATAGGCATTGGAGCCCACAGGATAATCCGCCGGATCCTTTTTACAGCCGCTCATTATACTGATTAGCAGCAGAATGAGAGTATATACGATCAAATAATAAAAGGTCCTGCCTTGCATTTCGGGAACTTATATAGTCTCAAGATACAACCTTTATTTGTACGGACAATAAATTAATTATTACGCTTATATTAATTATTCGATCGCGTTATACTGGCGCCTATAAGCATCTTTCAGAAATATTCATTTACTCTTTATTCATAAAAGCCCGCCGATAGCATGTGCAGTCTACTACCGGCACAGCATTGATTACTTTAAAGCTGACATTTCGCTAACGATATGATCTATCAGCTCTCCAGCATGGTGATAGTTCAAAATTGGCGCTGCCTGCGCGCACCAAAATGCGTTTAGCTCGGGACCGGAAGTTTTTTTGCCGGATATGCGCCCTGTGTTCCCAGAATCTTTTCCTGGGGTGGATGATTACAAATTATTCCGCAGATACCCCTGAAAGTTATCTTGAAACTGCAGGTCCTTGCCTGTTCTAAATTTACTCAATTTGTTGTATAGCGCCAAGCCCCACAGTATAAACTCGCTCAGAAAGTAGTGATCTTCTGGCTTTGTTTCCGGCCGATATTGCTCGATCAAGGTGCGCAGCGGGGTTATTTGTTCCAATAGCTGTTCGTAATCGGCGTCTCTAAGTTCATCGGATAGCTCAACCCCCTCCGATTCTGCAAACCAACGGACAATGCCATCATAAGGATAGCGTTGGCCTTCTTTTTCCAACTTCTCAATTTTGGGAAACAAGATCGGAAATAAGCTTTTTACTGCATTTTCGATCAGCTGCATAGCGACTGCCGCAGGGCCCTCCTGCTCGCCTTCGTAAACAAGTTCCACTTTTCCGGTTATAGCGGGCACGATCCCCATAAAATCGCTCAAGCGTACGGAGGTCTTACTGGAACCGTTTTTGAGCATGCGTAACTCGGCAGTGCTCAATAGGTTTTGAAATGCCGTAATGCTCATCCGTGCACTGATTCCGCTTTTTTCATCTACATACTCACTATTTCTGGCTTCAAAACTGATTTGCTCGATTAATTCACGCGCGAGCTCCGGTATGTATATCTGATTCTTCTGCGCAGCTTCCAAATTAGCCTCTTGCGCAGTAATGACCTTAGCGATCTCAATCGACGTGGGGTAATGGGTTAAAATCTGTGAACCTATCCGGTCTTTCAGCGGTGTCACAATACTTCCCCTATTGGTATAATCTTCTGGATTGGCCGTAAATATGAACTGTACGTCCAACGGCAGGCGCAATTTAAACCCGCGGATCTGGATATCCCCCTCCTGCAGGATATTAAAAAGTGCTACCTGTATGCGTGCTTGAAGATCGGGCAGTTCATTAATGACAAATATTGAACGGTTTGCCCGGGGAATCATTCCAAAATGAATTACGCGATCGTCAGCATAACTCAACCTCAGATTTGCGGCCTTGATAGGATCGACATCTCCGATCAAATCGGCTACCGTAACATCGGGGGTAGCCAATTTCTCCGCAAAACGTTCACTGCGGTGTAGCCAGCTTATCGGCGTGTCATCGCCTTTTCCCTCTAGGAGCTCCAGCGCATAACGGGATATGGGGTGGTATGGGTCGTCATTGATTTCGGACCCCTCCACCACAGGTACATATTCATCCAGCAGATTAACCATAAGCCTGGCCAAGCGGGTCTTTGCCTGACCGCGAAGGCCCAGAAAATTAATATTATGCTTGGAGAGAATCGCCCGCTCCAGTTCGGGAATTACCGTATCCTCATAACCATGTACTCCGTTAAATACAGTCTCGCCATTCCTTATTTTTGTAATCAGATTGTCACGCAATTCTTCTTTTATCGTCTTAGGCCGATATCCTGAATTCTTTAGTGCGCCAAATGTTGTAATCTTCATGTAATCCATATGTTGTTCTTAAAATGAGCCGCAAACGCAGCGCAAGATGATATGCTGTTACCGTATTCTCTTTCTTCGATTTTCTTCGTAGTCTTCAAAGATCATTTCGCCAAGATCTCCAAGCCCGGTATAATAAGCCTTACCCTGATTAGAGGCTGTAAATTCGTCAACGAATTGCTGCAAATACGGATCAGCGGTGATCATAAAAGTCGTAATGGGTATCCCCAATTTACGGGCTTGAGCTGCCATGCTGTAACACTTACCTGTAATAAAAGGATCAAGCCCCATCGGATTTTTATAATAAGTACCATCCGGCATGTTCAGGCAGCTCGGTTTGCCGTCAGTGATCATAAATATCTGTTTGTTGGCATGCCGCTTACGTCTGAGTATGTCCATCGCTAACTGAAGACCGGCGACAGTATTGGTATGAAATGGCCCCACCTGTAGATATGGTAAATCTTTTATCGCTATAGGCCAAGCGTCATTACCAAAAACGATGACATCAAGTGAATCCTTCGGATAACGCGTCAGTATCAGCTCGGATAGGGCCATAGCTACTTTCTTTGCAGGAGTGATGCGGTCTTCGCCGTAGAGAATCATACTATGGCTGATATCGATCATCAGCACCGTACTCATCTGCGATTTAAACTGCGTATCTTCTACAACGAGATCGTTTTCTGATAAGGCGAAATCACCTATGCCATGATTGACCTGTGCGTTTTTCAGGCTTTCAGTGAGTGCAATTTTTTCTAGGCTGTCTCCATATTGATAGCTTCGCAAATCGCCCATACTTTCGTCACTCCGCCCTTGCTGGCTGGTTTTATGATTGCCCGACCTCCCCTTTCTCATCTTTCCAAAAATTTGGTCCAACGCATTCTGGCGTAAGGCTTTCTCCATCTTTGAGGTCAGATCTACACTGCCAGTCCCACCAAACTCCAGCCGCTCCCGGATGTATCCTTTATTCTTCAGATCTGCGATGAAATCATCTATCGTATATTCGGGAGTGGTCAGCTTGAACTCTTTATCCAGTTCACGCAGCCAATCGATAGCTTCATCAAAATCTCCTGAGGTATGGGTGATGAGTTCTTTAAAAATGTCAAACAACTTATCAAAAGGCGTCTGAAACGGCTCATCATATAGCTTGAAATAAAAACCTCGATTTCGTGTTCTGCTTTTCATGCGTTTATTTTTTTTGGATGAAGCAGCTCTTTGCATAAGGACATCTGACTTCATCGCATGAATTTACGAAATAATAATTTTTATAAAGCATCTACCCCGAAATTACAACTCCAAACGTTACAAGGAAAACACCGAAAGCCAGCATGTACCCACTGCTCTTTGGCCGTACATTTTCAAGCGCTGGAAAAAGACCCGGGTATCATCGGGGAATGGTATACAAAAAGACTAGACCTATTATCCTGGCACAAGATGAACGTGCCACAGTTATGGGAATCTACCCTGCAGGAGACAGATGGCATCGTATGGTTCAAACGGAACATATCTCTTCCGAAAGGCACTGCCGGAAAAGGTGGAACGATTCATCTTGGGACGATCGACGACGACGATATCTGCTGGATCAACGGAATAGAGGTCGGCGCAACAACGGGATATACCGTAGAGCGAACTTATAATATTCCCACAAATATTTTGAAAGACGGCGAAAATAGCATCACGGTAAAAATCACGGATACCGGTGGCGGCGGCGGCTTTTACGGAAACGCTGCTAGCCTGAATATAGAAATCGGCGGGGAAAAATTCCCACTTGATGGCGAATGGTATTACAAAGAGGCCGTAACCAATAAGCAGTTCGGCTATAAGGAGACTTCGCCCAATATGTATCACTCCTTGCTTTTCAATGCGATGATCAACCCGATCATTCCATATACAATTCGAGGCGTCATCTGGTATCAGGGAGAAAACAATGCTGGACAACCCAATGATTATCTTACCCTTTTCCCCAATCTGATCCGCGATTGGCGATCGCAATGGAACAGGGTATTCCCCTTTTATTGGGTTCAATTGGCCAATTATATGGCCAAAGACAGCATACCGCAGGACAGTGACTGGGCAAAACTCAGAGATGCACAGACCAGAACACTTAGCCTCGCACATACAGGTCAGGCAGTCATCACCGATATTGGCGACGCCGATGATATCCACCCACGAAATAAACAAGAGGTAGGCAGGCGACTTGCGTTAATTGCACTAGCCAAAGATTATGGTAAAAAGGATCTTATTTACTCCGGTCCAACATTTAAGTCACTGGAAAGAAAAGCAGATAAGTTGCTTATTTCGTTTGAATCAACAGGTGGAGCGCTGTCCGTGACCAACAAAAATGGGTATGTAGAAGGCTTTGCTGTCGCCGGAGCAGACAAAAAATTTGTCTGGGCCAAAGCCCATGCCGTAGGCGATCAAGTGTTGGTATATGCAAGTCAGATTGCAGACCCGGTCTACGTCCGCTACGCATGGGGCAACAACCCCGACGTCAATCTGTACAATAAAGCAGGACTTCCTGCTGTGCCCTTCAGCACTGAATACCCCATGTCAAACACAATTACCAAATAATGTTAACAAATAAATACACCAAAACACTGTCAATGAAAACACTATTAAGTTACCTCATTATGCTGTTGATGCTTCCAGCATGTTCAAATAAGGAGATTAAAGCCGAGCCTTCCACCCCTGATCCAAAGGAAGAACCTAAACCGGCCTACAGTAAATTTCTCGTTCGCGACAACTTCAGCACGGGCCAACTGGTTGATGAAATGGGCTTGGGAATAAATCTCGGCAACGCCCTTGATGCTACCGGCGACTGGATTAATCCCAGCAGCATCGCGAATTACGAAACAGCATGGGGCAGCCCCATCATAACAAAAGAGATCATCGAGGGATATGCCAAGGCCGGTTATTCGTCGCTCCGGATACCTGTTACCTGGAGTAATATGATGATAAATAATGAGAATTACAGCATTCATCCAGATCTGCTGAATAGAGTGGAATCCATCCTCAATTGGACACTTGATTGTGGAATGGTAGCCATTATCAATGTACACCATGAGAATGAATGGGTCAAGAAAGTGCCCACAGACAATGAGGCCCGTAAAAAATTCACGTCGATATGGGAGCAACTATGTAGCCGTTTCGAAAAATATGGCGACCATCTCATATTTGAACCGATGAATGAAATCGGTTACGATGAAATATGGACGCCTTGGCGCGGTGGGCAGACAGAGAAAGCAAAAGCATTTGGATATGTCAATGAACTGAACCAGATTTTTGTCGATATCGTAAGACGCTCGGGTGGTAACAATGCCAAGCGCCACTTGCTGGTCGAAGTTTATAATACTGGGCTGGAATACGCCTTTGACCCACTCACAAAAATACCAGTTGATCCGGCTAAACGTCTCGCATTGACGGTTCATTACTATACTCCGCCGCTGTTTGCCATACTGGGAAATGGAGAGGATGCCGGCTGGGGGGTCGGTGTCCCATCTTGGGGTACACCAAGCGAATTGAAGGAGCTCCATGATAATATGGATCTACTCAAAAAGAACTGTGTGGATAAAGGCATACCTGTTGTTATCGGCGAATATGCTTGTTCTTCACTCAACAGGACGCAGGAAGTGGTCAGGTTATTTGCCGTCTCGGTTACTGAAGCCATCTATTCGCGTGGCATGTGCCCCATGCTCTGGGATGTTCAGGGAGCAGGGCAATATGACCGAACGACCTGTACATTTAAAGACCCTCTCTTTTTACAACAGGTAATGGCTATCCCAGGAAGATACCCTCGAAATTAATGGCCTGCACTCGGTCTACCGGAAGCGCCTCTATGCTGCCAACACAATCGCGGTGTCAGGGTTAGCCCTGACACCGCATAGTAAAAAAATACATGATATAAGAAGCAGAAACCGACAACCATGAAAACAGAAAACATTTTCCTCCTTTACCTAACCTTCTTGGTAGCCATGCCTACCAAGGCTCAATATAGGTTTGACAAGCCGCTCTATGGTGCTGCCTATTATCATGAGTATATGCCCTACGAACGTCTGGACGAAGACATCCGGCTCATGAAGAACGCTGGACTGAATGTTGTACGTGTCGGGGAATCGACATGGGGGTTATTCGAACCGCAAGAAGGGGTATTTGATTTTAATTGGATGGATCGCATCATCGACAAGATGTACCAAGCAGGTATCAAAGTGATATTGGGTACTCCTACCTACTCCATTCCGGCTTGGCTAGCCCATAAACACCCCGAGGTAATGGCCGAATATCTCCGAGGCAGTAAAGCCTATTATGGCATTAGACAGAATATAGATTTTACCAATCCCACATTTAAATATTACAGCGAAAGGATCATTCGCAAACTAATGGAAAGATATGCTCAACACCCGGGAGTAATCGGCTATCAGGTAGACAATGAGACCGAAGCACGTGGTATAAACAACCGCGATTACTTCGTTGGGTTCCGCAACTACGTTAAAGGACGCTTCAACAATGATCTTGCTCTTCTTAACAAAGAATGGGGAATGAATTACTGGGGGATGAATATCAACAGCTGGGAAGAATTCTATACCCGGGATGGTGTTACCAATCCCTTCTATAAAAACGAGTGGGAACGGTACAACCGCAAACAGGTGGCTGATTTCCTGAATTGGCAATGTGATATCGTCAATACGTACAAACGCGAAGATCAGTTTATCACCCATTGCTTTATGCCCGATTTTCATGATATCGACCAGGTAGAAAGCTTTCGACAGATGCAATATCCTGCCATCAACATTTACCACGATGTGCAGGACAAACAGGACGGTCAGCGCATCGCCTATGCAGGTGATTTTGTACGCACTGTCGCGCACAACAATTATCTTGTCACGGAAACCAATGCCCAGGGAACCGGATGGGATTCGCGCACACAATATCCACCCTACGACAAGCAATTGAGGCAAAATGTCTACGGACATTATGCCTCCGGTGCGAATATGGTGGAATACTGGCACTGGGCGACCTTACATTACGGGCAAGAAACGTACTGGCGCGGTATCCTGGGACATGACCTGCAGCCTAATCGCGTCTACGACGAGTTCAAAACGACTTCAGAAGAGCTGAAGAAAATTGGGAACCAGATCGTAGATCTGAAAAAGAAAAACAAGGTAGCCATACTCTATAGCCACGACTCCTACCACGCGCTAAATTTTATGCCGTATACTCACAAAAGCAATTACCCAATCGATATGGTACATAGATCATTATACTTCCAAAATATCGAGACCGACATCCTGCCTTGTGATAAAACTATCAATTTCAAGGGATACGATATGTTGGTGATTCCGCCGCTATATGTTGCCACCGATGAGCTGTTAAAGGCCATTGAGCAGTTTGTAAAGGAAGGCGGGCATGTCGTAATGATGTTCAAAAGCGGGTATTGCAACGAGCATTCGGCAGTCAGGGCGTCGCTCTCTCCCGGCCCCTTGCGCAAGGCCTGCGGGTTCTACTATCAGGAATATTCGACAATCGGTGAAATGCTCCTGAAAAATAATCCCTTCCAATTGAAAAATAACAAGCAGATCAGTGACTGGTACGAGTTTCTGATCCCTGAGACAGCTGAACCGCTGGCTTATGCCGAACACAGCTTTTTCGGCAAATGGCCCGTCATTACCCAGAACAAATATGGCAAGGGAATGCTGACCTATATAGGAACCTATCCATCTCAAGAACTGCTCGATAGCATCATAAGAAAGGTCGCTGTAGAAGCTCAAATCATCCCCGCAGATAAGTTCATCTTCCCTATTATCGAACGTTCGGGTACCAATAAATCGGGAAAAAAAATTCACTATTTTTTTAACTACAGTGCAGCAGCCAAAGAAATCACCTATACCTATCGGCCTGCGAACGAACTGGTTTCGGGTATTGCACTACAATCTGGTAACAAGATAGTCCTGGAGCCCTGGGACGTATTAATTATGGAAGAGAAATGATCCATCATCCATCTAACTATTAAACAACTTTCATGAAAACATTTTTAGTCAGCATATTTCTATATTTATCGTTTGGCCTCTGTGCCCAAACGATTACCGTGCAGTCACCTAACGGACAGATCGCTGTGCATATCGACCTTTCCAACGAACTTCAGTATACCGTTTTTTATAAGGGTCAGCCATTGATATACCCCTCCCCCTTGGGTTTTGAGTTACAGGATGGACCGGCCATTCATAAAGGCTTTACTTTGCTAAATGATGCCCGTTCTAACTTTCAGCAAGAATCCTGGGCACCCGTGGTCAAAAACAAGCATGCTCAAGTTACCATGAAATGGAATGAAACACATCTCGCTCTCGTAGAAAAAGGAGGCGAAAAGCGCCGAATGGATCTCTTTTTTAGAGCGTACAATAATGGAATCGCCTTCCGCTATCAACTCTATAGCAGTCAGCGAATCGGCAATAGAGCCATCAGTCGGGAAATGACGGGTTTTTCGGTACCAGCACATGCCCAAGCATGGATAGCAGAATATGATCCCTCCTATACCTCCAGTCAGGAGAGCGAATTTAATAAGCGACCAGTGTCTGCATTAAAGCCGACAACTGTAGCCGGACTGCCACTGCTGGTCGAAATCAATAAAGACAACTATCTGGCTATCACTGAAGCAAACCTAGACAACTTCCCAGGATGCTACATTGGTCGCGAAGCCGAAGATACCACAGCGAAAGTCATGCTCACCACCAAGCTCTCACCCCTTCCCGGCGAAAAAGAAGAGGGCATCAAAGCACGCTTTGCAGACAAAATATATACCCCTTGGCGCGTGGTGATGATAGCTGACAAACCCGGACACTTCATCGAATCTGAAATAGTGCAATCGCTCAACCCGCCCTGTGCCATTGACGATCCTTCATGGATACAGCCCGGTCTTTGTGCATGGGATCACTGGTGGAGCGGTGAAGTAAAAATGGAAATGGCTGTCATTAAACAATACATCGACTTTGCTGCAGCGCAGGGATGGCCCTATATGCTCATCGACTGGCAGTGGTATGGCCCATTTAACCAAGCTCAGGCCGACATTACCAAACCTGCTCCACAACTCGATATGACTGAAATCATCGCATATGCCCGTGAAAGGAATGTACGCATCTGGTTGTGGCTATACAGCACGGACGCCAACCGTAATAATGCATTCGAAGAAGCCTTTGCCTTATACCAACAATGGGGTATCGCGGGCGTGAAAATAGATTTTATGGATCGTGATGATCAGGATATGGTAAATTGGTACCGTAAAGTGATCAAAAAAGCTGCTGAGCACCGGCTTATGGTCAACTTTCATGGTGCATATAAACCGGATGGTATTGAACGTACCTATCCCAACATGATAACCCGGGAGGGCGTGCTTGGCGAAGAATATGCGAAATTTTCGAAACGCATTACGGCTGCTCATAACGTCACACTACCTTTTACGCGTATGTTGGCAGGCCCCATGGACTACACTCCCGGCGGTTTTCTCAACGTTACTCCCGAACGGTTTAAGAATCAATCTCCTACTCAGGTAATGAATACACGCTGTGCAGAACTCGCCAAATTCGTGATCTATGAGAGTCCATTAACGGTCTTTTCTGATCACCCCAAACATGTGTTGGGGCAGCCCGGAAGTGACTTTCTAAAGATTGTTCCCACAGTATGGGATGATATTCGCTTTATCGATGGGTATCCAGGAGAATACATTGCGCTAGCCAAACGTTCAGGAAAAAACTGGTTTATCGGTGCCATGAATAATCACGCGGCACGTAAGATTGACTTACTAACCGATTTTCTACCCGCTGGCGAATATGAGCTGGAATACTGGGCAGATGCGAACGACGCAACAGAGAATCCCACAAAGCTCCAAAAAAAACGTCTGATAATCGAGTCTGGGACGACAATAACGATACGAATGGCAAACAGTGGCGGCTATGTCGCTGTGCTTAAACCCCTTTGATCCAACTTAAACAATGAAAAATATAATGACAACTATGTGTAAGAAAATTTTTGATATGTTATTGCTAATAACGGCGTTTGCCTATCCCGCCGCTGCCCACGCCCAACAACAGCGGCACGAGCAGGCACAGCAAGGCAAATTCCAGCCAACTTGGGAATCTCTCGCACAGTACGAGGCGCCAGAGTGGTTTCGCAATGCGAAATTTGGAATCTGGGCCCACTGGGGTCCCCAATGTCAGCCCGAACAGGGCGACTGGTATGCCCGAGGCATGTATGACGAAGGAAGCTGGCAATATAATGCACATGTGCAACGGTATGGCCATCCTTCTGTATTTGGTTTTAAAGACATCATTCATACTTGGAAGGCCGAAAAATGGAACCCCGAAAGGCTTGTCGCCTTATACAAAAAGGCAGGCGCACAATATTTCTTCGCGATGGGCAACCACCACGATAACTTTGACCTATGGCACAGTAAGTATCAAAAATGGAATTCGGTCAACATGGGGCCCAAACGCGACATCCTCGCGGCATGGTCGAAGGCCGCAAAAAAAAATAAGCTGCCATTTGGTGTCAGTATTCATTCATCTCATGCCTGGACATGGTATGAAACATCACAAAGGGCTGATAAGTCGGGGCCTTTTCAAGGTATACCATACGATGGACATATGACGAAAGAAGATGGTAAAGGTAAATGGTGGGAAGGCTATGATCCGCAGGAATTGTACCGTCAAAACCATTCGCTGAGCCAGGGTAGCGAAGATGTGAAATCACTCTGGGCACAATGGGATTGGCATAATGGGGCCTCCCTGCCGACTCAAGATTATATTGACAATTTTTACGACAGAACGGTGGATATGATCAACAGTTATCAGCCAGACCTCTTGTATTTCGATGATACCACGCTCCCACTATGGCCCATAAGCAATGTCGGGCTCGATATTGCTGCTCATTTTTATAACAGCAATGCAAAGAAAAACAATGGAAAATTAGGCGCTGTATTGTTCGGAAAGATCCTCAGCGAACCCCAAAAGGAATGCTTGGTGTGGGATGTCGAGCGTGGCGTCCCAGATAAAGTTCAAGAAAAAGCATGGCAGACCTGCACCTGCCTGGGAAGCTGGCATTATAACAGATCGGATTACGAAAACAACAATTACAAGTCGAGTAAGACGGTCATACATATGCTCATTGATATTGTCAGCAAAAATGGAAACCTCTTGCTCAATGTGCCAATCAAGGGCGATGGCAGCATAGACGAAAAAGAAGAACAAGTATTGCATGAGATCGGCGAATGGATGCAAGTGAACAAAGAGGGAATTTTTGACACTAGACCTTGGAAGATCTTTGGCGAGGGGCCAAGTGCGGAAGAATCAAAACCGTTAAATGCCGCTGGATTCAACGAAGACAAAGAAAAGATGTATAGTTCTAGAGACATTCGTTTTGTTCAGAAAAACAACTCGATTTATGCCCACATCATGGCATGGCCGCAGGATGGAGCAATTAGCATAAGATCTTTGGGAAGAAAAAACAAGGCAATAGAACCAATAGTCGTGCAATCCGTCGCCCTGCTGGGATACGATAAAAAGTTGACATTTCAACAAAGCGATGAATATCTTTCTGTAAAGCTGCCAGCGATAAAGCCAAACCAGATTTCACTTGTTCTGAAAATAAACTAGATTCACACCTAAAACAAACTCAATGATAACATTTTCAGCGACATGACTAACAAACAACACATGAATAAAACTATTGACAAAATAAAAATAACACTATTGTGGTTGCAAATATTTCCAATCCTATTGCATGCACAGTCGGCAATGACTAATATTGAGGGACGACAATCGACCAGTTTGAACGGTATATGGAATATTATCATCGACCCTTTCGATGCTGGATCGGGCAACTGGGCCGCCTACTACAAAGACCGAAAGCCAACAAACGACTCCGACTTTGTCGAATATGCTTTTGAAGGCGGCCCCCAGCTCTATGTTCCCGGCGACTTTAATTCGCAGCTTCCGGACCTCAAATATTACGAAAGTAGCATCTGGTACAAACGTACATTTTCCATACAAACGACGGCAAACAACAGATTCTTCCTCCACTTTGGAGCCGTCAATTATAGAGCCGAAATCTATTTGAATGGAGCCAAAATCGGTGAACATGAAGGTGGATTTACTCCGTTCCAGTTCGAAGTAACAGATCAGCTCAAAAACGGGGACAACAGCCTGATTGTAAAAGTTAACAACCAGCGTGTGAAAGACGGTATCCCCGGTCTCGGATTTGACTGGTTCAATTATGGTGGAATAACGCGGGATGTCGACCTTGTCTCCACACCTAAAACTTATATCAAGGATTACTTTATCCAGCTGTCGCAAAACAATGAGAATATCGTCAAGGGATATGTGAAACTGGATGGCTCGACTAAACAACAAGAAATCCGGATAAGCATTCCCGAACTAGGTGCCAATTTCAGAACAAGAACCAATGAGGATGGAATGGCAACACTGCGGTTCCCCCTTAAAAACAAAAGCCTGTGGACGCCAGCAAATCCTAAACTATACGACGTGATTGTATCTGCACAAACAGACACTATACAAGAAAAGATTGGCTTCAGAACGATTAGAGTGGATGGGACAGATATCTTACTTAACGGCAAATCAATCTTTCTAAAAGGCATTAATATCCACGAGGAGATTCCACAGCGCCAGTCTCGTGCATACCATGAGAGTGACTATAAAATCCTTCTGGACTGGGCTAAAGAACTGGGCTGTAACTATGTCCGCCTAGTACACTACCCGCATCATGAAAAGATGGTAAAAATGGCAGAGAAAATGGGACTGATGGTTTGGGAAAAGCTTCCGGTGTACCAAGGAATCGATTTTGCCAACGAGAGCATGAAGGAAAAAATGAGCTTAATGCTAAAAGAAATGATTTCGCGCGATCAAAACAGAGCAGCCATTATCATATGGAGTCTTTCAAACGAAACCTACTCCTCCCCTCCGCGCGACAGCGCACTGAAAAGGTTATATCAGCTCACAAAATCGCTGGACGATACCCGACTGGTAACATCAGCGCTCAACAATATGCGCTTTGAGGGTAACAAGGCTTATATTGAAGACGAGGTGAATAGTTTCATGGATGTCATGGCCATCAATCAATATCTCGGCTGGTACAAACAATGGCCTGAAGCGAATAAAGAAGTGGAGTGGATATCCAAATTCAATAAACCGCTTATTTTTTCGGAATTTGGCGGTGAAGCAGTTTTTGGCAACAATAATAATCCCGAACGCGCCAGTAGCTGGAGCGAGGATTATCTCGCAAATATTTATAAGCGACAGTTTAACATGTTTAAATCCATATCTTATCTTCGCGGAGTGACACCGTGGCTCCTCGTCGACTTTCGCTCGCCGGGCAGAGCACACCCCCTGTACCAGAAAGGTTGGAATAGAAAAGGATTGTTGTCTGATCGCGGAGAAAAAAAGAAAGCGTGGTATATAGTCGCTGGTTATTTTAAAGATAACTAAAAACAATCAAAAGCAGCCCTGCATAAAAGGACTTCCCCAATCTCTCTTCTCGGGAAGTCCCCGCTTTTCGCAGCGAGATGCCGAAAACACAGAGCAGGTACCGACACGATAGGAATAAAAGCGATTTCCTAACGGACTTTCAGAAAGAACCGACTGTATCAGGAGACAAATACCGGATAAACGATTTGATATTGATGATATGTTCAAGCTGGCTATCCAAATAAGTTTGGTGTAAGGGGGAAGGTATGATTAATTGCAAGTTCTGGGCGATCATCTCATCAGTCTGGTTCTTGCTTATAGCCGGTTCCAATGTTATTAAATGTTTAGCCGAAATACGATCCGCTTCGGAAAGGACTTGTCTCCATCGATCTTTGGCCGTCGTTTTTACTCCAAGCATAAAGAGGCGTTCTGCAGGAAATGTAATATCATGATAGGATTCCGAAGAGGGGAAAATAAAATCAGGGCGATTATTTCTCTCCGTCTTTGCTCCTTTTGAATACTTCACATCACACACATCAAAAATATGTCGAAGGTGGTTTTCAAAACTATGTCCTGCTCTGGACTTACGCCTATTAATGACGGTCAGCGCAAATTTCAAAAATGCATCTACGTCCTCCCCAAACCCTTCTCTGATTTTTTCACCGACCACAGCGCGTTCAAAAACTCTGAGTAGCTCTCCTTCCCTTTCCCACCAAGACATTAATGCGCCATCCGGATCATCAAGCGGGCTCACATGCAGTACAGTGGACCGTGCAAATTCCGAAAAGATAGCGGTGCTTGGAAAAGACAGCCCAAACCGGTCTAGCATTAGAGCCAGATAATCTGGCTCGTTCGGAATATTGATCTCCACGCCGATAGATTCAAGGATATATCTGCCTGCAAAGCCTAGATCAGCATAATCTTCCCTGTAGTCCCTGACGACAAACCGGTTATCTACCTCTTCTAAACCGAAAAGATACAGTAACTGTTTTTCGGAAGTGGAGCCCTGCGCTGCTACCATCACCTTTAGATCATTCTGCACAGTTTTGCCCATGATCACGAGATCTCCGACCGATGCATTTCGAATGATTTCGTTATCGGAATAGTACAACCTAAATTCGGGAGAACGCGACGGATTATTCTCCCTTACATCATACCATGTAAAATCTGACGGATTGTCGATCACCTCATCTTCGTCGTCCGCAAAATAAATAATACTTCCGGCAAAATTCAATCTGTCTTTACCGAGAATATCCCTGAATCTATTGATCCCGTTAAATTCGTGCTGATTGGAAAAAATTTCCACACGGCTCAGGCGTTTTGCAGCAATTCCCACAAAATGATCTGATAATTTAGTACTCATATCAATGGATATTAGCTATGTCTGATAATACCTACCCCAAGCCTTAAGTAAATAACTGTTGTTTTTACTCATTTCCCACTGGCCTACACATCCTCTTTCAAAATCAAGGACGTGGGCACGCATTGATTCCCATGATCAAAATCGATTACCTTACTTCAGTAGTTGGCTGATAATCTCTTTCGCTAAGGTTTTGATCACCGGAACCGAGACAGAATTACCAAACTGTTTATAGGCCTGCGCATCCGAAACCGCTATTTCAAACCGCTCGTTCTCATTACGTTCGTCTATAGGATACCCTTGCAACCGTGCTGCTTCGATGGGGTGTAGTTTACGCGGCCTTTTGCCCAGGGTGCTCTGATCAATTAATATCTCCGACCCATCCTTGTAGTAGCGCGCGGATATAGTGCTGGTATAAGGGGAATCATCTCGAAAAAGCGAATATCCAAATCCGTTCCCTTTTTCACCATGCTCCTTTTTGCGCCGCTGATGGCCGTCCCAAAGCTTATCCGAAATCGTATAGGTCCGACCTGTCAGGGACTCGATCCGTTCAAGTTCTTCCTCATCAAGCAAAATCTGGCCCACACTCGTAGGCAGACTCTCGGGATCTCTCAGATTGCGTTCGAATATCGGTGTACCCTCTCTGTTGAGCCCCCATGGAAATCTAAAATCAGTGGCCTGTACCAGTTGTTTATACCATGCTACAATAAAAATCCGCTCCCGATTTTGCGGCACCCCAAAATTCTTACTATTCAAAACTTCGGCTCTAACCTCATACCCCAATTCCTCGAGATGATGCTTTATAGTCTCAAAAGTTCTTCCCTTATCATGATTTTTCAATCCCTTCACATTTTCCAAAAATAGAACCTTAGGGATAAGGTCGTTATTGTTTTGCTTTTTTGATGCCTCTATTTTGGTGCGTACGATCTCTTCAATATTGAAAAACAATGTACCTCTTGTATCGCCAAAGCCTTTTTTTAATCCCGCGTGAGAAAAAGGCTGACAAGGAAATCCCGCACACAGAAGATCAAATTGCGGAATACTATTGTAATCCAGACTCTTATCTGTGATATCCTGATTAAAATTACCCGACTCAAACAGTTCGGGAGACCACTTTTTGTAGTTATGCTCGTAAGTGATTCTGGCAAACTTGTCAATTTCGGATGCGAAAACGCATTTACCTCCTACGCTGTGCATCGCGATATGAAAACCACCAATACCCGCAAATAAATCTATAAAATTGAATTTGTTTTTGCTATCTAGCCTTGCATTATCCCCTGTTTTCTTCGGGGTAGTTTTTTTAGTCTTTACTTCCACGCTATATCCTTTCATAAATAAAATGTCAGATCCATCAAATTAGGCCTGGTCTAATGTATGGCTCTCCTGAAAAAACACCGCAAATGTCGTATCCAATGCAATGATTATCTTTTCCAGATTGACGATAGAAACATTTCTCTTACCGTTTTCAATTTCGTTGAGGTATGTCTTGTCCATGGCAGCTTTAAACGCCAAAGCCTCCTGAGTTAAGCCCAGTGACTTACGTAACTCTCTAATTCTCAGCCCAACTTTTATTTTGATATCCATATTGCAAAGTCGCCAAAATTGGCTTATAAGTCAATCGGATATAAGTGAACTTTTGGATTATTTCAAGGATAGACCTTAAAATGATTCTCAGGACATATCCAGGTATAATTTTTGGAATTCTCTGATCTCATACCTATCCCGCCTTCAACATTTTCTTTGAGGCAATATTTGAAAAAATCCGTCATTGTGATATAGCGCCATTGCAGGAACTCACGCGTCCTCTGATCTTTTATCTGCTTTATAAAATAATAAGTCTCCATCCCGATCTGCCGCTTTAAATCTCCAAAGAAGCCAATACGTTCTATATCCATGCCAAAGCCTTTTGGTTCCCGCTTACAGAGATCTTTCTCCTTGACTTCAAGTAAATAATAGTCATCTGTTTTTCCAGAAAGTACTATCTGATCAATATCAGTAGGCTTCCCCCGTTCATATTGAAGCCCTATATATCCGTCAAAGACGAGCCGCTGCAGATATAGTTCTTTTAAGTGGGTTTCATCAAAGCGCATTAATGTGTCCGCAAAATGTTGTTTTATGCAGGAGTTAACCTCGTCTTTATACGAATGGTATGTTTTCCTAAACTCTGCCAGAAGCTCGTCCAATGAGGAGCTGATAAAGTCGCCGTCCTTAAATTTATATACAATAAATGTGGGAACAAGGATAGATTTGCCAATATTCAAGATATCTTTTCTGTCCCAGGTATGTGATGTATCCGCGTTCCAGCATAAAATATACAGTGCTTTGCAGCTCACGTTTGAAAACCTGCTATAAACGTCGCGGTAGTTTTCGATCGGTTGTGATGTCACAGTAAAATAAACGGGGTTTTCCAAATATGACGTCTTCTGTTTAATGGGTACAAACATCCCTCCGTCCAAAAAGATATTGTCAGGTTTTCTAAGTGTCATAAATTCCTTAAAGTCCAGTTCGCCCACAAAGCCATCAAACCGATGCTTGTATTGCACACTGCCCCTGACATTATAGGCAATCAAAGTGCTTAAGTTGTCGATAATTTCTGCTTTCAAGGCTATCTGTATAAGGTAAACATATTAACCTAAATTATAAAAAAGAACCAATAGACGCAATAGGATATAAGTGAACTCAGCTTCCACAAACGACTTCCACAAAAATATTGTTCCGTTAGACAAGATATTTGTAATTTTAGCAAATGGGGAACTACGAAGAGGAAGCAGATAAAATACATGTCCCACGTTTTGAGGAAGCTGCCGGTTTCTATACGAGCCCGACACGCAGCTTCAACATGTCCAAAATCAGAAGTCGCAATTCAAAGCCGGAATTAATACTACGAAAAGCATTGTGGGCTAAAAACATACGATTTCGTTTGCACGATAAATCTCTTCCTGGAACTCCGGATATTGTCATTAAAAAATATAAACTCGCCATATTCGTAGATGGAGAATTCTGGCATGGCTTTGACTGGAAAAATAATAAAGAGCGTATCAAATCCAATCAGCTTTTCTGGATTCCGAAGATCGAACGTAATATGCAAAAAGACAGACGTGTCAACAAAGCCCTGCGCGATATGGATTACGTCGTTTTCAGATTCTGGACACAGGACATTCTCAGAAATCTTCCTAAAGTGCTCAATCAAATTGAGTTGTTTCTCGAAACTAGGAGGCTCTGGCCATAATTTCCCAACGAACTAAAAACTTCGTGATATCGGGTGCATCAACTGTTGCCCCGGCCTATATATTAAAACATAGGATAAAAAAGCAGCGCCCTGATGGCAGCGACAATCATTCTTTTCCAGCTAATCACACTGCCGTAGCGGTTCAAGGGGCTACTTTTATCACACAAAAGCATGAACGGAGGTATTCTCGCCTATCTTGTGTCGGGATACGTGGCTTACCTATACCCCAGGACAACATGTCGCAGTAGTTACTGTATCGTTCGCCGATCAAGAGGAGCTTAGGATTAGACGACCTCGCCCTTTTTTAATTCTTTGTAAACCAAATTCCATCGAGATCAGTTCAAAAATAAACTTAAATATAAAAATTATGGCACTAACAACAGGAAACGAGGACAAGGTTACGAAAGGTATCGAAAAAGAAACATCAAAGCTTCCATCAGTTTTATTTTTAGGTGCGGCTTTTGTCGCTATGGGAGTTTCTGCGGCATTGAAATGTTGCAAAACAACACGCGACAGTGACGCACTGTTCATCGGCCAATGGGCTGCACCTTTTCTACTGCTGGGTATTTACAATAAGATTGTAAAAACTGAAGGCCACGATTAGAAGCTTATTTGAATTGTTGATCAAAAAAGACGGAATTTGTTCCGTCTTTTTTGATTTTATAAACCTACCAGAGCAACTATCCTTCACTGACTTGAATAGTTTTGAAATAGGTATCTTCGTTTATCATCGGCGTCGCCATCTGATTTTACCTTGCTGAATCATGTCGATATATTTCTGGATATGCTCCTCGGTTAATACGGTTTGTTCGTCATAGTGATATTCAAATCGTTTACTAAAACGATCATACTGAACACTTGCAGCATAAACATCATTCACGAAAAAATGCCAAATATTATACTTCTTAGGTCTGACTCGCACAACGTAACGCTTCCCCTGATGATAGAACATTTGTGGCACATCGTGATCGTAGCGTAATATGAGTGCATCGATACAGGCCTCTTTTATGTCATCTGCAAGCTCGCCATACGCAAGCAGCCAGCTTCCTCGATCTTTTCGAAAGATATAATAAATAATACTGTTTTTATGATACAAATAGAAATCGCGCATACCCGGGCCTCTTCCATGCACGACAATCTGCGCAAACATTACTCTTCCCCGACAGTGAATTTCAAGCAGATTCATAGCTCAAAACCACTAATAATTTTAGTAATTTTCAAAATTCTGTCTTCGGATAGGATGTTTGCCTAAGCGTGCTGCCATTTACAACAATCTATTGTTTAAGGCGAAAGCCAAAGCTTCACTCATGTTACTCACACCTAACTTTTCAAATAGCTTCCGACGGTGGAATTTTACCGTGTCTATCGAAATGAATATCTTTTTAGACGTTTCGTGAATATTAAGACCCCTGTGATAATAACGTAAAATCTCTATTTCCCGTTGTGTAAGGTTAACTCGTGTATTAGCTACCCATTTATTTGTCGAAAGATCGAGATGCCATATCAAATCCGAATGGAGTTTCTCTATCGTGACATTCCCCGAAGATATGTTAGAAGATAAGGATACGATACACATGGCTTTCCATATCTTCCCTTCTTCGGTTAAAAAAAACGGAGTCAGCTTATGATTGATTAAAATATATTTTTTGCTCGCATCCTGGATTTGAAAATCATAAGAGATAACATACAGCTTCCGATCCTCCACCGGTATTGTCTCATAAAAGCTGAAACCAGCATTGTTAATGTTGATAAGCATCTCAAAATCCGTTAATGGGACATATTTTTGATAAAAACTATAACCCATTTCCATCACTTCCCCTGGACTTAAACCAGCCAGAAATAAAGGGTTGCCAGAAACAAATTCAAATGATTTCATCTGATAATCAATTATATATATACTATTATAGGTAACACGGGCAAACGCCTTAACGAGTTCTATATAATGATTAGCCTGTTCCAAATCCTTTACGGATAGCTGGGTAACTGTATTTTTAGGGGAAAATAAATCGTTAAAATCCATAGCGAAATTCTATATTCCGAAAATAAAAAAAACTACACTTCCGTGTAGTCTTTATTAGAACAATCTATCCTATTTTTGAGCGGAAAATGTAGAATGTCCACCCAGCCATAAGCGAAAATTTAGAGACAGTCTATATTGAAAACCCTAACACCTATAAAACATCTATAATGATTCATTGCAAAAACTGTGGCACTGATGTTACCTCTAAATTCTGCCCCAACTGCGGTCAACCAGCGGTACTCAAAAGAATTGACGCCCATTATATCACGCACGAGATTGAACATGTACTTCATTTTGAACGGGGCATTCTGTATACCATCCGTGAACTCATTACCACGCCAGGAAAAAATATAAGACATTACATTTCCGAAAACCGAAGCCGCTTAGTCAAACCTATTATTTTTATCATTGTCACCTCGTTGATATACTCCATTATTACCCATATTTTTCATATTGAGGAAAACTATGTCCGTTTTTACGAATCCAAACCTTCTGCGACAGCATCCATGTATCTATGGATACAGCATCACTATGGCTATGCAAACATCATTATGGGGATATTCATTGCTTTCTGGGCAAAACTGTTTTTTAGGAAATATGGCTACAATATTTTTGAAATTACCATACTTCTATGTTTCACAATGGGCATGACGATGCTAATCTATACAGTCTTTGCCTTGATTGAAGGAATTACACATAAGAATAGCATGATATATGGAAGCATACTCGGCTTCTGCTACTGTGTTTGGTCCATGGGGCAATTTTTCGATCAAAGTAAAATAACGAATTATATAAAAGCGATCGCCGCCTATCTTATTGGTTTTATAACCTTCACAATAGCTGTATTCCTTATCGGCACTATCATTGACACCGTATTTACCTAACATGTGCATAGACTGTTACTGATAAAATGACTTCCGAAATTCCAGTGGTGAAATATCCGTCTTTGCCTTAAATAGCTTATTGAAAGACTGTGAATGTTCAAAACCCAAACGGTATGCGATCTCAGCGACTGACAGGTCCGTGGTGGAAAGTTTTTCTTTGGCCTTGTCAACTAATTTTTCGTGGATCAGTTGTCGCGGAGTTTGCCCGGTTAGCGATTTGAGTAGACTACGCATGTATTTGGGCGACATATGCAGCTTCTCGGAAATAAACTGTACGGTCGGAAGGCCATTCTGAGCGACATGGTCACCATCAAAATAGTTATTCAGCAACCTTTCCAGTTTCTCTAAAAATTGATGATTCGCCTTATGGCGGGTCATAAATTGACGCTGATAGAAGCGCTGTGCATAATTGAACATGGTTTCAAGCTGAGAAATAATAATGTTGTGGCTGAAACGATCTATGTTCATCTGATACTCCTGTTTGATATTTTCGATAATCTGCTGAACTTTTATTTCTTCATCCGCCGATAAGAACAGCGCTTCGTTAACTGCATAATCAAAAAAATCGTACCTCTTAATTGATGTTGCCAATGTGGTATTCCAAAAAAAGTCTGGATGAATCATCATCATCCATCCAGACGGATTTTTACCCTGCTCTTCTCTTATCACACGCAACACCTGATGGGGCGCCATAAAGAACATCATGCCTTCATCAAAATCGTAATCATGCTGTCCGTACTTGTATTTATGATCCATATTTCTTTTGACGGAAATCGTATAATAATCAAATAACAAACTCTCCTTGCCTATGGCTGGCTTTGTCATATCTTCAAAATCAACAATACTGATCAGTGGATGCTTTGGTTTCGGTAAACCGCGCAAAGCATGAAATTCAGATATGGTCTTTAGTCTTATCGGCTGATAGTCTGGCATGTCAAGTGTTTTAGAATATCACATGTAAACAGATCAAAGATACACTTTATTGCATTGGAGTAAAATAATCACCCTTCTTTAGATCGTGCAATAAAGTTGGATATTGAGGAATCCAGCCCAAATATTTTTTGGTCTGCTCACTCGATGTCAGATTATCCAACTCTGCAAAGTGTGTAAGCCACCCGAAATGTTGTGTCGCCTCTTGTTCGTTAAGGGAAACGAGCGGAATCTCCAATTGCTCGGCAATAGCTACCGCAATCGATCGGAAGGGGACGCCTTGTTCGGCAACGGCATGATAACGTATCCCTTTTTCAAAAGGTTTTTCTAAAGCCAGACGGTATAGCGCTGCTGCATCTAAACGGTGGACTGCCGGCCAGACATTATTTCCTTGATGGATCATCGCCGAAACACCTTTTTCCCGCGCAGCTTTGATCAGTAATGGAACAAAACCTATGCGGTCGCCCCTGCCGTGGACGGATGGCGACAATCTGATAACAGCAATGTTGACACCTTTTGCTGCCATTTCATCGGCAGCATTTTCTGTAGCAATTCTTGGATTCGGAATGTTGGTAGAAACATCCTGTTCAGTGGTTATACCGGGCCTAGAAAATAAAGCTGTTCCGGAGGTCACGATAAAAGGCTTGCTGGTTCCCAGCAATGTGTCTCCGATCGCACGGATCACTTCCTTATCTAGGGCACACATCTCTTCAAAGCGGCTAAAATCGTGAACAAACCCCAAATGAATGACAGCATCTGACATCGCCGCTCCGGATTTTAAACTTTGAAAATCGGTTAAGTCACCGTGATGAACTGATGCGCCCATCTCCACCAATTTCTCTGCTGATGCTGCTGACCTAGCCAATCCCAGAACAGTATGGCCAGCAGTTAATAATTCATGTACTACCGCGGTTCCGACGAAACCGGTAGCGCCTGTAACAAATACGTTCATATTAGATACTATTTATGAAACAAATTTCAGCTTTCATTTGTGGCTGTATGTTGCCAAAAAGAACTTTGTTGTAGCCGAATGGTCAGAGCTACCCTTCCCGTTGGCAGCAAATAGGGCGTATATTCTTAAGGTAAAAATCAAACTGCAAAAAGAGCAACTAACTTTTCAAAACGACCATGATGGCTTACTGAAACCGCCAAAGGTTCTCTCCGATCAGGCACTAAAAAATAGGGAATACCATCTGGATCTTTCAGAATTTTAGCCTTTTCAATCTCCTTAACTTGACTGAAGTTGGCCAGATCATCAACGGCAATGCTATGTATCAGATCGGCACTAATCATAGTCACAGTATAGAAAATTGATTCACCGCAGGTTACCTTACCCCATGCATAATGGCTAGACAACTTGATCAAGGAACACACCAACTGTTTGGGCATGAATTTTCTAATCCTGTTATGCCGATGCCATATTTTATAAGCAGCTTCTTTCATACTCCACAGCAACCATACCGTGAGCTCCGAATCTTTGCTATCAGCGACCAACAACTGTTCGCTGTCTGTAAAAAGCTTCGACATAAATCCTGGGCGAGTCCAGTTACTTTCACGACGGGATTGGACTAAATCAACGACATCATTCCCGATCATTTTTTCTTCTGAAGCTTGCTCTGTATGATATCAATAGCAGCTCTTACGTTAAGCATGCGCTCCATATCAGGATTGTCGATGACCACGTCAAACTTTTCCTCTATATCCAATACGACATCGACTAGGTTGGCCGAATTAATCTGAAGATCATGAATAAAATCGGTATCTTCATTCAGATTGCTAAACGCTTCATCATTAACCGCATAAGGCTCTATGATATACCGCAATGCATCAATTAATTCTTTTCTGTTCATAACTCGTGCTGATCAAAATTTTTTAAAAATTACACAGGCGTTCACATCTCCAAAACCGAAACTGGCCTTAGCAATGATATTCGCTTTATGAGCGAGTGTTGTTAAGGGTATTTTTAACGGATCGACGATCGCAGCGATTTCCGGATGTAAATCTTCGCAATTGCAGTTGCCGAAAAGAAATCCTTCGTGGAGCTGTAATACCGACGCGACACTTTCAATGCTCCCAGCTGCACCAAGACAATGTCCCGTCATACCCTTTAGGGAGTTGATATATGGGAAATCACTTTTATTACGTCCAAGAGCTTTGGCCCAGTTGTCGATTTCCACAGCGTCTTTTGTCGTCGCCGTAAGGTGTCCATTGATAGCATCAACCTCGGCCGCAGAAATACCTGCACTTTGAAGGGCGTCGGTTATACATCGCTGCACGGCAGCACTATTAGGAGCGGTCATGCTTCCATCTCCACACTGTCCTCCCGAATTGATCTGTCCGCCTAGCAATTCCGCATATATGGTCGCCCCCCGGTGCAGAGCACTTTCCAGTTCTTCCAACACCAGTGCGCCAGCACCGCTACCGGGGACAAATCCACAAGCGTTGGCGCTCATGGGACGAGAACCGGCCCATGGTTCACTATTGTAACGGGAACTACATACACGCAGGGCGTCGAAGCCCGCCCAGATATATGGACCGCTATCTCCGGCGCTGCCCGCTACCATACGTTTTGCATTTCCATGGCGTATACGGTCATAAGCCATTAGAATAGCCTCTGTCCCCGTCGCACAGGCAGAGGAGTTGCTGGTAACCTGATTTCCCAGCGCCAGTTTGCCGCCCAGGTACGCACTGACCCCACTATTCATGGTTTGAGCCACTACCGTACTGCCAAGCCTGCGGACCTGCAACTCGTCGATTTTGTAAATGCTCTCACGAAACTTATCTACTCCCGAAGTACCGGAACCAAAAACAGTCCCGCTGTCCCAGTCGGGATCAATGGGCATAGCTAGTGACAGACCTGCGTCCGCCCAGGCTTCCATGCCAGCGATGACGCCATACAATATACCAGTGCTACTAAAGGCTCTGAGCTCGAGCTCGGTAAAATACTGCCTCTTAATATCTTCCGTTATCGTTGGCATCCCAGCAATCTGACAAGAAAACTGCAACTCTTGTAGCCGAATATCATGACGAATGCCCGAGACTCCATTTTTTATTGCTTCCCTAAACGCAGGTACGCCTACTCCATTCGGCGCCACTACCCCGAGTCCCGTGATCACAACTCTTTTCATCCCTCTTGTATTATCATGCCTGACAATATACCTTTGCAAACTTCCTGCCCCATTTCATTTCGCATGCTGACAGCACACTTCAGTTTACCGAACCGAAAATAAAGCTTGTCTGCAATAACGGTAACTTTCTCTTTGGGATACACTGGCGTTAGGAATTGTACTTCAATTGATGTTAAAGCCATGGTGTAGGCATTCTGCTGACCGTCTTGGCTTAAATAAGCGCCAAAGCAGGCCAGCCCGATTTGCGCCATCGTCTCAGTCAGAATTACGCCAGGTGTGACTGGCTTATCCTGAAAATGCCCACGGTAAAAGTCGAGATTTTCGTCGAAAGTATACGTACCCACAATTCGGTTATCGTCTACATCAACCAGTTCGTCCACAAACAAAAACGGCTTGGTATGTGGCAACTGTGCAATAATATCATTCAATTCCATCACTCCCTTATTTATAAAATTTACCACCTCAATAAAACGCGCTGCGCCGTAAACCCAGGACCAAAACTCAGCATTAACCCCAACTCACCGGTACAGGGTTTACGCTCCATAATACGTTCAAGAACATACAGCACAGTGGCACTGGACATATTACCGTACTGCGAAAGTATGGCTTTCGTATCGGCAATATCCTTCTCCAATCCTTTGAAAATATGCTCGATTGTCGCCACTATTTTTTTACCTCCGGGATGGAAGATAAGATAATCAATGTCTTTAATTCCCAGATTATTCTTTTCGAGAAAAGGGTCGATGACCGCTTTAAAATGTGACGCGATTACATTCGGCACTTCCTCATCCAGTATCATCTGCATGCCCGTGTTGGTCAGCCTAAAACCCATGATATCGTGAGCATCGTAAAAATGATACATCTGCTCGTCCAATATCACAGGTCCTGAATCCGTCTCATCAGACGAGAGTAGACAACAAGCTGCCCCATCCCCAAAGATGGCCGCACTAACCATGTTGGACATCGAAAAATCGGCCAATTGAAATGTCGCTGAAGGTGCCTCCACAGCAATGACTGCGGCGCGCTTTCCAGGATTGGCCTGTAAAAAACTTTTGGCATAGATAATACCTGAAACCCCGGCAACACACCCCATTTCGGTAACCGGCAGCCTAACGATATCCTGCCGGAGTTTCATTCTATTGATGAGATGAGCATCCAAAGAAGGTATCATAATGCCGGTGCAGCTGACGGTGATAATATAATCCAACAACCGTGGCTCCCAACCGGCTTTGTCAAGTGCTTTTTGGAGTAAAGCTTCGCCCAAAATAATGGCTTCCCGACAATAAATATCATTCTTTTCTTCAAAAGATGTCGCCGTAAACACTTCAATAGGACCCATGATCGCATATCGTCGATCCACAGCTGAGCCTTCAAATAGTTTTTTCACCTTATTGACAAAGCGCGCTTCCTGGCCATCGAGCCACGCTTCCATTAGCGGTAGGATCTCAGCTGTTGTACAAGAATACTTAGGCAATTGCTTGGCGATACTTGTTATCTTAACGTTCATATATTGGAAATTATCCATTGGTAACGGAACGCCCATTTCCAGTGGAGACTATAATTTTTCAAATGCAACTGTTTAGCTAATCGTTCCAGCTCGCATTTCTTAAATCCTCGCAATATGGATATTAGCCCATCATCTTTTGTCATCTTATTTAACTTAAAAAGAAAGCAAATAGTTTGAAATAGCCTATAGGCAATTTTGCTGCGTTGAAGATCATTGATGACGACTCCCACACGGGCAAGTCTGCTCAGAACGCGCATGAAGTGAACTATTTTTTCATCATTAAAATGGTGTAGTGTCAAGGTGCATAACACGATATCAAAAGAAGCGGCTTCAAAATTCTCTTCAAATACGTCGGCACACCGATATGAAATATTTGGATAATCTCCAGATAGTTTCCGAGCATAATCTATAGTAAATGAATTAGCATCTATGCCGACCATTTTAAAATCGATATTATTTTGAAAACCGTAATCGCTTAGTATACGCAGCATATCGCCATTACCACAACCTATATCAATAACCATAATTGTCTGGACTGTACCAGTTTTAGCAAGCAATTTCTTGACACCGTTTAACGTGGTACTATTACCGCCAAGAAAACGATTGATCAAGGACAGTTGATCCAATGTGGTACGAAGCTCTGTTCCCTCAAGCGAAAAATCGTCCATAATTTCGGTTTGCGCTGTCCTATATTTGGTATTTATGCCCATTTTATTGTCTTTGTGGTTCCATGAGTTTGTTTGATGATCCAACTCAGTACGGCTGGAAAAAGAGTTGACATGTGGATAAGAACGGTTCTGCCAATTTCGTATTGGAGCACTTTTGCTAAGACTCTACCGAAAAATAGACGTCGTCCAAAATTTCGTTTCCATTGCCTGATATATGCGTTTTCCAGTTGTTGACGAGAAGTTATTTTGCCATCGTAATAATCGACGATAAGTTCCGAAGCAAGCTTGGCACTTTGTATGGCCATAGTCATTCCATTGCCACAGAATGGGTGAATCAGTCCAGCAGTATCACCTATCATTAGCATATGCTTTTCTACAGTGGTCTTTTTCTCAAACGAAATCTGGCTTATCGTAAGTGGTCTATCATAAAGCATGCTGCTATGCTCGAAGAAATATTTCAGCTGATTGTTTTCAGCTAAGACATACTTTTGATGCTCCGCGATATTTTTATATCTCTTAAAAGTCTTGATATCTGCCAAATAGCATACGTTGATAGTGTCTTGTTCGGTTTTTGAAATACCACAATACCCACCCTCAAAATAATGTAAGGCAATGAGATCATCTGGGAAGCACCCTGTATAATGGGCTTTGACAGCTATCCATCCCGACATCTTTTGTATGAAATTGCGCGACAACGCTTGGTCTATATGGCCACGTTTGCCGTAAGCGCCAAGGACGATTTTAGATTTAAGCACTTTGTCACGACAGGTAACGGTGAATTCATCACCTTCGAAAGAAATTTCCGATACTGTACCCGTGTTTACAATACATCCATTTGCAATAGCATTCTGATATAAAAAGTCATCCAGACAGTAGCGGCTCAGTCCGATCCCACCCAAGGGAAGTTTAATAATACCCTCCCGCCCAACTTGTGTTGTGAATTTAAGTCGCTCAATTTGGCTAGGCTTCAAGGTGTTGACATCTACCCTTAGCGAGCGTAAATAAGGTAAAACCTCATTGGACAAGTATTCGCCGCAAACCTTATGTCGGGGATAAGCGTATTTTTCAATTACAGTCACTGTCAACCCTTTTCTGGACAAATGTATGGCACCTGTAAGCCCGGCAGGACCGCCACCGATAATAATCACATCTGGATCTTTTTCCATACAGCCTATTTTACTCTTAAGACAACCTTCAAAAAGCCAATTTCTTGAATTACAATCCTCCAATAAGATGGCTGACCCTCTTATCACAAATAAGATTATCAAAAAAAAGAGCACGCTAGTGAGGGGAACACTGCGTGCTCTTTCGTTATTAACCTATTTTTGAAAAGTCTTCAATAGAACAATGGTTACCTGTAAATAGTTTTGTAGCCGCGGCAGATCTTACGGGTATCGGTATGCTGCTCGCCATATGGCCAACCCGACCAAGAGAATAACAGCCCCTACAATTACAGCGGTGATGCCCTTCGACGCGATAATACCCAATAGGACCACACCCGAACCTACTATCGCAATCGACAAACCAATCACCTTGATTCCAAATACGTTTTGACGATCGGCCTCCTTGTTTTTGTACTCATCCTGTGCCCCCGTCTGCTCAAACGACGGATAAGATTGTCGTTTATTCGCGCATTCAAACCAAGCCAATACTAACAGTGGTAGCCCGACACCAAGGGCAGTTTCCCAAAACCGATCCAATTTGATATTCAATACATAAGGTGCTCCGATCTTCATAAACAGACTAACCGCTAAGCTCAGTAGCGACGCCACAACAAGTGAGCGCGCGGTCTGTCGTTCGGAAAAGAGTGACCAGATCAATGGAGCAAACAACGATCCACCGGCTATGGCTGCTGTGCTCAAAACCATCTCCACGATGCCCCCAACATAAGGGATCAGGATGGCAAGTACCATGGTCAATATACCAAACAACGCCGTAAAGACACGGGCTACCCAGATCAATGTTTGCTCCGAGACTTTAGGAAAGAAAATTTTCTTATAAACGTCGTTGGCAAACACTACCGCTGCAACATTGAGTGTCGTATTGGCTTTACTCGCTGTGGCGGATACCATACCCGACAATACAAGCCCAATAAGACCTGCAGGCAATACACGCTGAGCCATCATCATGTATGCACCCTCCGACGCTACACCTTCAAGCGCTGGATTGATAACCCGATAGATCATCGGAGGCAGCATCCAGACAAATGGACATATAAGATACAAACCTGCAAATAAATAGGCGACCTTGCGGGCATTCCGCTCACTTGATACACTTGTATACCGCTGGACATATGACCAGTTGCCACCAATATAGACCGTCTGATACAGTAAAAAGGCTAGAAAAAATCCAAAAGTGTATTCGCTATTGAAAAAGGTAAAAAAATTGTCGGGCGCATGGTCGACAAAACTCGCCAATCCACCGACATCTTCCAGCGCCAGAGGAATAACAATCATCACCGCTGCTGAAAGCACAACAAATTGGACCACATCTGTAACCAGCACAGCCCATAAACCTCCGGCAGCGGTATACAGTACAATGATACCTCCTATGGCAAGTACACTCAGCTCAATGGATAGCCCCGAAGCGACATTAATCATTTTGCCTACAGGATACAATACCGCAGCAATAGAAAAAAGGCTGTATAATAAAGTAAGTACTGTATAGAACTGCTGCGTTTTCACACCAAAACGAACACCAATATACTCAGCTGCAGTCAGAGCGCCAGTACGTTTCCATCGATGTGCAATAAAAATAGCAATGATTAGGCCGCCAAGGGTCATCGTTAATTGAATCCCGTTGGCGACAAAGCCCGATTGATAGGCAATGGATCCCCAGACCACAAAGGTGCCGGCAGAGAAATAACTGATAAACAAAGAAAGTCCATTGATCCACCAGGGCGTTTTACCACCCGCTTCGAAATAAGCGGACGTATTTTTACTGCCAGCAGTGAAAAGAAGACCAATGCCTAAGATTAACAGTGCAAAAATAGCCATTACGGCATAATCAAGATTGCTCATATGAAAATGTTATTGAGCATAGCAACGTACTGCAAATAATGCAGCGGGCACATGCGCGGATGGATGATTTAATTGTATGGTCAACGAATCAGTAAAAATAGGAACATTAAATCGGATCTGGTCACGACTACGATAATTTGCTTTCTGTTCATAAATCAACTGATGATCTCCATCCAGAATCCGATACTCGCGGATACAAAACGGCATTACTGTTTCGGGATGGGTCATTAGTACGGATTCCATCGGATGGTCAAAATCGGTATCAAAAAAAAGATCGATTGACGATATATACTGCTTCTCCTTCCATTTCAACTCGACAGTGGGGCTGCTGTCTTCAGGATCCGCCACCCAGGCGTTGGTAACCGTGGTCGGACGGTCTACGCCGTTCTTCAAATAATCGGGCTGAAAGATATCTATTGACTCAGAGAGAGTAAAATAAAGGTTCTGTCCCTGCGGCCGGCGTTCCGGACACCAAAACTCAAATTCATCCACGCCTTTCCCCGGCGGCGGCAGCTGTTTTCCAAAATTGGAAACGGCTTTGTTTTCGCCGTTACGCACAGCAACTATGCCTGTCACACGCTGCTCCGTATAAGGCAACTGCACGGCGGCATTGCTCCTAAAAATTAGAAAAACATAGGCCGGTTCGGGTAAACGAATATCAAAAGATAATTCCAGTTCTTGCTCCCCCTTTTGTAACTTCCATTGTTTGCTGTCCAACAACACATCGGGCGTAAAATTGCCCGCTTTTGCCGACGTCCTGAGTTCCACTGTCAAAAGGGTATTTTCCGAGGCACGTACAGGCATCTTTACAACGGGCCATTTTCCCGCTGGAACGGGTAGCAGCTGACCGGATGCGATAGCCAACGGCTTCCATTTTAACGAAATGGCGGCAAAACCTCTGAATGCCCAAGCAGAAGAAATCCGCAGGTTAGCAGCCTGTACAAGGTCTGTCTCGTCCCTCAACGGGACAGACGGAATATAATGCCCAATCTTCAACAGTTCGTTTTGAAGACATCTCATGTGCTTGCCCGCTCCGAGCTCTCTAGGGCGTAATGAGAAACGTTTACAAAGTGCCGCCGCCATCCCCACAGCCTCCCCTACATACGCACTGGTTGCCATAACACGGGTTGCACCGAAAGCCACGTGACTGACACTGATAATACGTCCAGACAAAAATAGATTTTTGATATTTCGGCTGTAAATACTTCGGTACGGAATCTGAAAAATCCCTTTACTATGCCATTGATCACAGCCATTTTTCTCCCCAAAGACACCGTCTGCAGGATGCAGATCAATGGACCAGCCTCCGTACGCAATAGCATCCACATGCTGCCGCTGTTCGA
This sequence comes from Sphingobacterium thalpophilum, assembly GCF_901482695.1. Lineage (NCBI taxonomy): Bacteria > Pseudomonadati > Bacteroidota > Sphingobacteriia > Sphingobacteriales > Sphingobacteriaceae > Sphingobacterium > Sphingobacterium thalpophilum. The sequence continues at coordinate 4,182,160 of NZ_LR590484.1, read as the reverse complement.
CCAAATCGTGTTGTGTCATGATGTAATCACCTTCAAAACGCCTGCTCTCCCGCTTACCCGGTATTGTCCCTACCCATTCCAATGTCATTGTGTCGGCTTCAGGAAAATTGCCTGAGTTTTTGATATAATCCCATACCCCATACACAATTTTCCATAGATCGAATTTGATCTGTTCACTATCATATACAGTATCCATCCGCCCACCATGCTCTACCCACCATAACTTACATCCGAATTCTCTGGCATTGAAATTTCTGAATCGTGGGATCTCTTTGGTTACATCCAAAGCAAATGCTGGTGGTATAAATTTCACGGGCTTTCCAACGTCTTTACTATAAAAATAAAGAGAATGCCCCAACAGTTCCCCATATTCTTGATCTGGCGCCATTAGTTCACCAAACTCCATCGTGGACTCCGCGCCCATGCGGAAAGCTGCACCAGCCATAAAACCTAGTATACCATCTCCCGAGGCATCACAAAATAATGGCGCTTTTAGGTAATATTCAGTGGAATTCTGACTACAGAATGCTACAACCGCCGCTATCTCATCGACACCGTTTTTTTCCAAATCGTAAACGACCGTGTTGAGTAGGAGCGTTATGTTGGCCTCCTTATACACCTTTTCCAATAAAATCATATCTAGAATCAAAGGATTTCCCTCAGGGTTGCGATATGTATTTTCAACTAATATCTCGTCAATTATCCCTCCCTCCCTGCTCCAGCGATTGTTATTCCCCATATGCGAGGTCGCACCTAATATCCATAAGCGGACTTCACTGGAAGCATTTCCGCCCAAAACAGGCCGATCCTGCACAAGAGTGACTTTTAAACCCTGTCTCGCAGCCGCAAGCGCTGCACAAACGCCGGACAAACCTCCTCCTACGACCACCAGGTCGGGAACTATATTTACTCTCTTCTTGCTTCTTTTTTCTGCTGACTCAGCTTCCTTTACAATCATTGTCTATTAATATATGTATCTAAAAATTTTCGTTATCGTAGAATCTGTCCTTTGACCAGGACTTTGGCTATGTAAATTTTGCTCCGCGCATATTTTCGGGGATGCAATGCAATATCTTCCTGCTGATTGCGCCCCAGTATCGCAGCCTTATCGGGTAGCTCCGAATCAATACTGAATGTCAGCTCATGCTCTCCCCGAGGGACTTGCAATATAAAAAATTGACCACGGTAACGATTATTGCAATACTGATTGAACCGATTGAGGCCCAGTTGTCCATTTTCGTCAATACGATACCTTACACCACCATTCAGAGTGATAGAAATCTCTTTACCGTCCAATTTGAACTTCAGCTGTCCAACTTCGGGGCCACCGATATCGAAGAAACCTATTGCATCTCCTTCGAACCGGACAGTCCCCCAAGCACCCGGGTTTTCAGCAGCCATCACCGCGGGAAACCACAAAGCAAATTGTTGTAAACTATCTTTCATCGAAACGGACTGCCAGTCCTGCGAAAATTGAATAGCCGCTATTGCATCACTCCATCGAGCGCCTTCCCAATTATCTGGAAATAATGCCTCAGGTACATCTTTTTCTGCTGATCCTGCACCGATGTCTTGACCTACTGAACCATTGGCCTGCACGAGCGCCTTTTCGAATAACCTACCCATAGCTGCGGCGTAGAGATTGCCACCTTGCTCCAGGGGATGTACACCGTCTTCCGTAAACAAAATATTTCCCGCTCTGATGTCTGCCTGACTTCCCTTACCTGTCAATTTACTGTGCATGAGTACCCAGGTTGGATAAAGTGCCATATGTACGGAAGGGATACCATAATGATCGGCTAGCTTTTCTAGTTGTAGAATGTGTTCCGGCACCTTTCCATGGAGATAATCTTGTAGCTGATCTGCTGTTGCTGCATAAAGCAAACAGATATCTGTACGATTGTCTGTCTTTCTTACTTGTCTGATAATTCCTTCTACGCCTTGTGGAAATCCGCCATTAACAGCAAATTCAATAAATACAAGATCAGGATGATGGACCAGCACCTGCTCTGCGACCCGACAGGCGCCAAGGTCGGCATCGGTGCCCGGGATACCCGCAGCAACCTCCACCACTGTTGTTTTTGGATAGCGCTGACGGATATAATCTGTAGTCTGTCGTCTATATCGCTCAGCGAGTTGGGTAATACTCCCCCCAATGTATGCTATACGGACTGTATCACACGTTTGGAAGCATGTTGCGAAATGAGGCATTCCTTTCCGTAGCTCCGATTCTGCGATACCATTTAGACGAAAAGTCTGTAAGCTGCGTTTCTTAAAAGGAATACCAATCTTCTCGACCACTTGGGTCGCGACAGCCTCGCCCACTGCATTTAATCCCCGCTGATTATAATGGATATCATCCGTCATCCAGCCCCGCTCAAAGAATGTGATGGCATGTTCAAACGCAATATAAACTTGTTCTATATGCTGAGCTACATGAGTCTGCGCAGCTCTTACCTGATCAAAACCCTTTTGCGGATGATGACGATAGTAACCTGTTTTTACAATAAAGAAAGGAGTATGTCCGCCCAGCTCCGATCGAAACCGCTGAATAAGTTTCTTAAGACTGTCCCGATATTCCATGGCGCTTAGCTGTCCGCTATTTATCGCATTGGCATCCCGTTCGCCTTGTATCCAGACAATGGCACTAAGTGACAGTCCTGTTTTTTTCATGGCAGCCTTCACCTTTGTCACTGCAGCATCAAATAAAAGCAGCTGTCCAGTTGGAGACCATGTCCCCATCCCATGAAGCTCTGCCTTTACATGGTTGGAACTCCCACCTCTAGCAGCTGCCACTATAATGACTGTATCCCCAGTAAGCCGGTTAAAAGTCTCCACAAAAGCTGGCCATGCACTGCCGGATGCCGCTTGCTGGAAATTTAGTTCTTCTTTACCTACTGGGTCAAGCAAGGGAACCAGGCTATCTCCGGCAAACAGATATTCCCAGGCTGTGCCGGGCATGCCGACAGAAGACAGCGAGGCATCTCCTTTACCAACGCAATTACTTTGTCCAGCGACAAGTATCAACCGCCTGTCTGCTTTTGCCCGAGCGATAAACAATATGCCCAGCAGTCCGATAAAAAATACAATCACTGTTTTCATTTATTCAACTTTTATCTTAACCAGTCGGGTAAACCACCCCATACCATAGGCAAAGGTGACTACATCCCCTTTCTTGAGATTTGGAAATCGATTCATGGAAATGACACTTTCAAAACATAAACCATCGACGCCGTCTTCCTTCAGCTCAACAGTGCCCAGCGGTTCGTCACCATTCTTCATCACGATGAGTTTCGCATTTTCCCGAACAGACGGATCTAGGTTTAACGGAGCGGTCAGACGTAAACCTACCTGTTGAGATCCGGAGACCTGACTTAACGATTCTTTGAATTCACCGTCAAATAGCTGTACTTTCGTGAGATCATAATTTCGATAAGCTATTCCTTCAATCCAGGCAGTATTAAATGTTACCCATCCTTCGGTATGCCCCGGATCACCCCCGTAAGGATGATATGGATACATGTCTTCCTTGGGCGAACCGTCAAGTACACCACGTACCGTCTGCAGCATACCAGCACCGCCTTCAAGTTCCTGAAACCAAGGCACATCTGCTCCGACGAAATCCGTCAGAGCATCATAACTATAATGCCTTCCCGCCGGATTTCTGCCAAATACATTGTCAATCTGCCCTACGGCCAATATTTCCAGCTGATGTTGCAAGTTCGGATCGTTCACGACATCCTTGGCGATCAGTGCCGGTACAGGAAAACCCGCAATATTGCCCGGCTCGTTAAAGCTCCCTTGTGGATTGAAGGCGGGATCAGATGCCGGTTTGATATCCGGAATAACCCATTTATTATCATTATACATTCTAAAATCCCATAGGTTATGCCCGCGAGGCACTATTGTCCGCGCCCAGTCGACTATTTTATTAGCTAGGCCTTTAGGACATTTGTCAGGATATTGCTTTAAGAAATAACCGAGGTTCTGCAGAGTAACATATTCGTTCATGCGTTGCCCCTTGGTGACTGCAGGGTCTTTCCAGTCGATATGCCCGATGATCCACTCCGCCTGTTTAAATGCTGCATTCCAATATTTTTCAGCATCTCGCCGGCCCTCCCTTTTGGCCACTTCGTACATCATTAGATTAGGTGCAATAGAATGTCCCGGCGGAAATTGTCCTTTACCTGTACCTATAATCGTATAGGTCTGAAACAGGTTGGCGTCATGTTCAATATCGTGCCAGCGCCAGCGGCTGTTGACACTATCCCCCCAGATTCCAAATAAATAATCACGTGCCTCAAGATAGACCTGCTTAGGAATATAGTCGCGAAGCATGGGATATGCATATAAAAAGTAGGCCAGCTGTTCTTTTAAAAGAGTATGGTTTACTTTACCCCGAAGATAAATATCCACTGCATAATAGATGAGCCGTACCACTTCAGGTGTATTTGCCGGCAAGTCTTGCCGTAGCCCTTTGTAATGTCCTTCGACAGGCATCCTTTCGACAGTAAATGCGTCCGGATTCGAAAAATAAAGATTAATCAAAGCTTGAAGCTCAAAAGAAAACTGATGACTGTCGCGCCAGGCTACGCCAAGTGAAGGACAGTCCGCACAATCCTGTGTAGGTGAATAGGCTATCGCATTTCCATACCAGCAGCGGTCATCAATCATAAATTGCAGGGCTGGCCTGTAGGATACTCGCTCCATCACATAAGGGGCAATGAAAAAAGGATGAGATTTCCCGACAACCGGGCCATTCACAACAATCTGATATTCCGAAGTTCCTGATGGGTTGAATGCCGTAAAATCACCAACCTGTCCTTGGATCGTTCCTTGATAAAGGGGTTGTTCCTGTCCGGCCTTTACTACCCAAAAGATGGTACCTTCTGTAGATTTAGGCGCAGTAAAGCGTTTAATGGCGTTCGTATTATAACCACTCTGGTTTACCATAACCGGCTCCCGCTCGTAGGCGTAGACTTCAAGCTCCCCCATCAACGTCTTATTTTTGGGGACATATTCAAGAATCAGTTTATGTGCGGAAACTGGTTGGAAACTGATGAGTTTTTTACCAGGTAATGTTCCTTTGAACACAACAGTTTGCCCTCCCTTCTTGTCCACAGTTATCACCTGCATCGTATCATTTCCTCTAAATCCGCGTAGCAGGACACGATCAACCTGGTATTCACCCTGGAGATCGACAGTTATCCTATTTAGTGGTGCACTAGGATAGGCATAGAACAAGGTTTCATCGCGTCCATCGACCAGATGAGAAGGATTATTATCAGCGATATGGGGTTCCGCTGCGATGGGCTTTCTTGCTGCCAGATTTATCATCTGTGCCACGACCGCATCCGGACAGCAGAAAACCATGATCAACAATATAAATAAAAAAAATGATTTCATCCTCTACGATTAAAGGGTAAACAATGACTTCTTAATAAGTATTTTGTGGTATCCATCGGTCTTTATTGGCTAACCTGTAAGACACGTAATCCCCCTGGCGGAACAAACACTTTCTGCCGCTCATTAGACAACTGAAAACCAGTAACCTTCTCCCCTTTTTCATCCAATACACATGCCCTCATCGGTCGAAAAGCATCATTTAACAACCTACCGAAATCAAACTGTACACTGGCATCCTGTGCGTCTACACTGTTATTCAACAGAATCAAAAAGAAATGTTTTTTATCGGTACTCAAGGCTGAAATATAATCTACACGTTCGTTTTCAACCTGTAATCCCTTTTCAGGAAGCAGCATATCTGCAGGAATTCGGAAAACTTCTCCGGGTTTAAAGCCATAGGGCTGATGTGGACCTACTTTGGGAGTTACAAACCCTCGGGGAAACTGAATCAAATTATTACTTCGAACACTCGCTTCTGCTTGTAAATAGTCCGTAATCCAGCCGATCTGCCACCAAGCATGATGCGGATACGGACCAGCTCCCTGATTCATCGCCCACCAATAATAGGAAGCTACGTGAGTGCCTTTGTCCACAAATGCATCACGTCCCCATGCTGCCGCTCGCGCCATATCCAAAAAAATAGAATCTTGGGTGAGTCCAAACATACGTACAAACATCCCCGCATGGCTTGCCAATAAAATTGGACCGTCATTATTGACCGATCCCATTAAGCCCCCGTGTTCAAAACTTAATCCTGTCTGGCTGATTTCCCAATCTTCGCGTTTTATACCTTTTACTGACTTTTGGACTTTGCTCGCAATCGGATGAGTAAAAACAGAGGCTGTATAAATGCGCGCGGTTGCCTTTGCAGCTTCTAAATATTTATCATCTTTCGTAATATCAAAAAAGTCTAAAAAAGCCTGTGCGGTCTGTGCAGTAGCAAAATCCGGCACGAAACGTGCGTCTCCACATACTCCCAGGAAAAATCCATTATTGACAGCTTGCTGTAATAACCAGTTGGCGCCTCTTTTGGCAGCATCCAAATACTTATTATCGCCCAAAATGCGGTAAGCCACCAATAACCCATAGAATGTCGGACGTAGATCTTTAATATCTATAAATAGAGGCTGTTCATGCTTCTTATCATAGGCCACTTCCCAGCTACCGTCAGGCTTTTGCCATCCGAGCAATTTATCTGCTCCAGCACGAAGACGTGCCCGAAGTTCCTCATCGTTGGCATGGAATAATAGGATGTTACCGATATCAAGCATAGTATAATATGTGAGAGCAATTGGCTCAACATAATCTCCCCATTCTTCCGTAAACCGCTTACTATTCGACAAATAATACTGTCCAATCGCAGCCCCCTTAAAAAAACCTTCGGCTTGCTGCTGCTGAACAAGTTTGAAATTTCGCACGTAGGGCAGACGATCTTGATTTAGGACCTTGTCGCCTGTCAACTTTGCCAGCATCCACATGGCCCCATAATCCGAATTTTTCATAGCGTCTCTATTTGAACCGATCACTCCACCGAAGTAAGATTGCGCGCCGATCTCTAGTCCTCGATAGGAGACTTTTCGCCACAGTGAGGTGGAATCTGCACGTACGTAATCCAGCATGCCATACAATCGGTGCGTCAGCGACTCTTTAGTATCCTTCAATCTCAGGAAATGCTTAAATTGATAAATATCATAAATCGCATGTTTGTATTGATCAAACCAGTCTCCCTTACTCAAAGCATACCGAAACTTTAATACTCTGGTTTCTCCTGGCTGTAAATAAGAATCCAGCTGCCCCAAGACAGGACGGTACAGTGTAGGGCTCAATTTTCCCGCCCGATTCATCAGTGATAGTCCTAATCTCCATTCCGCCTGTGTCAGCTTATCAGCAGCCCAAGGATCCCTTGACATACCGGGATCGGCAATGACACTTAAATTTATACCCGTTTTATCTTGAATCAAGGGAGCTAATGTACTTGCTGCCTTTTCTCGTACGATAACCGGTTTATCCGGAATTCCGTGTCCATAAGCATAAGAGAGCACCAGATTAGACTGCAGAGCCTTCCCTTGAAAATATCCCGGCAAAATGCCCCAGCTTAACGCTTCTTCCGGAACACTGTACAACGTCGGGCTGGCAACCGAAAAATATCCGGCTGTCTTCGCACGGATATGCATTGCAACAGTTATGTCTCCCAGAAAGTTCGGGTCAAGTTTCCAAATAGCGTCTAATACAAATCGGTCTGTTTCCTGCGTAAACTGAATCCCGTCGTTGAGCTGTTTGGCTCTGACGGGATAAAAGTCAACAGCTTCACCAGCCGTGTTCATTGGCACAGGACAAAAAGCTTCATTCCACTTTTTGATATGATAGGTATAAGGCCTAAACAAATCCAACCATGCCCGATTCGGAAAGTGAGGAGTGCTGTCTGGTTTCACCTCGCTGTATAAGATGGTATATTGACCTTTTGGATCCGGAACCGTGATCTGATATCGTTGATCTCGCAATTGTAGTTCCGACAACACATATCCAGCACCACTATTGTGCCACTGGAGTTTGAGTTTGGCATTTTCCAGTCGCAAAGCTTGTGCCCGAAGTATAGAAGCAGATAGGCAGCATCCTATACATGCCATTAGGCTTATGGCTATATTTTTCATTTGCATCACAATAAGATTTAATCCCAATCAGGATTTTGAACTAACAGATTATTTGCATTGACCTCATCCTGCGGTATAGGAAAATACCTATATTTTGGCTGGACATTGCGCACAGGATATACAGTATTGGTCGCTTGAGGGATAACTTTTAGGTACTTTCCGGTCCGGGTAAGATCATACCAGCGGTCACCTTCGGCAAAAAACTCCCAGGCCCGTTCTTGCAGTACTGCCTCAATGAAGGCATCTTTGGCTAATCCTGCAGGCAGCTCTCCTAATCCTGCACGGTGCCGGATTGCATTCACATAACCATAAGCTTTGCTTGTTGCGCCGCGCAAACGAGCTTCTGCTTCTGCCGCGATGAGGTAGATGTCTGCCAAGCGCAGAATAGGAATATTGCAGATCGTACCAACGGTGGAAACGGGATCCTGATATTTTTTGATCAACACAGCGTCAGTTGTGATGGGTGTAATTTTAGCCTGCGGCACTATTTTCCCCTGTTTATTCACATAGCTAGTATCCAACAATTGACGTCTTCCGTCCTTAGGATCAAACGAATTAAAAAAATCCATGTAAGCAAACATCGAACCATAGGAAGTAACTGCATACTGAGGTGCAGCGCTCCCTGTAGGTCCACACAAACCAACAAGCTGATGTCCGTTGCCCGGTGAAATGGGATCGGCTTCATAAGCCCATATCATCTCCTTACGGTTCTCGTTTTCTTTAGCGTAGCTAAAAAGTTCTGCTTCAGTGGCCACCAATGAATAGGTACCTGCGGACAATACGGCTTCCGCTTTCGTTAAGGCGGTGCTCCAATCTTCATTATATAGTGCGGCCTTCGCATAAAGGGCATTAACCGCCTCTTTCGAAGGGCGTCCTGCCACGACATTAGGATATGATGACAAGCCTGCATCATAAGCAGCATCTAAATCTTTATATATTTGACCGTACACTTCTTTAATCGCGCTCTTGGCGGTATAGGCCTCCTGCTGCGAGGTACTCGGAACTAGTTTAATCGGTACTTCTCCAAAATTTTTGGCAAGCATCCAATGATAAAAAGCACGAAGGAAATGGGCCTCGCCCAAGATCTGCTTCTTACGAACCTCATCCATAGCTATTTCAGGCACTTTAACCAACAACCAATTGGCCTGTTCGATACCTTTGTAACAGGATATCCAGATCTGCTGTGGCGATTCATTTGTACGACCTTGGCTTATCTGTGCAGTATAGGTTGGCTCCAAGGTAAAAAGAGTCAATGAATTTCGTCCCACTACTGCCCTTGGATACACCTGATCGGCGCTAAAGTCCGGTACAAGCGTCGCTGCTGGCCCACCATACAACGCGCCCATCACACTATACACCGAAACCAATGCTTTTTCGGCATCAGAAGCTGTCTTATAAAAAGTTTCAACGGTAATGGATGAATATAGGTCCTCATCCATGGAACATGAGGTATACGTACCGCACAACGTAAGGACAAGAGCGATCTTTAAGTAGTTTCTAACTCGAGAAGTTTTCATAATTCGATTACATTTAGGTTAAAAATTCATTTGAATCCCCATAATAAAGGATCTCGCCTGCGGATATACCAGATTATCGATACCAATTTGAGTATTGGATCCCGCATAACTGTTTACCTCAGGATCATAGCCGGAATAATCTGTTATTGTAAACAGATTGTTGCCGCTGACATAGATCCGGATATCCTTTAATCCGCGTTTAAAGTTTTTAAAACGATAGCCCAGTGAAATATTGCGCATGCGCAAGTAAGACCCATTTTCCATCGGATAATCACTTATCGGAAGCCGCCCACCCGCAAAAGCACTAACATACTGGTTGTTATGATTTTCTGGATTCCACCGATTAATCATTCCCTTGAAAAGATTCCGTTGCCCCAGTGGATTTTCGAAAGAAAACCTACTAATATTGAAAATATCGTTACCATATGTTCCGGACAGGAAAAAGCTTAGATCAAAATTCTTATAACTCAAATTAGAGGTTAAGCCGTAGATAAACTTTGGATTGGGATTTCCGGTGATCAGCTGGTCGCTGGAATTGATTTCACCATCATTGTTTATGTCCTTCACGCGATGCCCTCCGATCCGGCCGTCGTAACCGGGTAAAATATCGTCTGCCGACTGATTAATCCCATCAAACACATACGTCTTGAATATACCAATAGGTTCACCTACTTTAAGCAGCGAATAGGTATTGATAAACCTCTCCTGTGTAATGCCATTGTCTAAGTCCAGTATTTTATTTCGGTTGAATGTAATATTCGAACCCAAAGACCATTTGAATTCTCCACGCATAAGATCTGCGTTGAAAGCAAATTCAAATCCTTTGTTTTGCAGGGCTGCAAAGTTGCCGGTCATATTCCCATATCCAGAAGACAAGGGAAGCGCAAGCACATACAATAGATCGTCTGTTTTTTTCTTATAGTAATCCGCCACAATTGACAAACGATTATCGAACATACTCAGATCCAGCCCAATATTCAGCTGTTTGGATTTTTCCCACCGCAAATTTGGATTGGCAATGCCAGTTGAGCCAATTGATGTAACCCACATGTGACCAAGATTGGCTCCGCCGTTTGATTCCACTCTGGCTAAAGACTGATAAGGATCAATACCTCCAGCGTTGCCGGTAACTCCATAGCTTGCACGGATCTTCAGATCACTAATCATTTCAACCTTTTTCACGAAATCCTCCTGACCTAAACGGTAGGCTGCTGCGACAGCAGGGAAAAAGCCATATTTATGGTTGGCCCCGAATTTACTGGAACCATCAATACGCGCAGTGATGTCAATAAACAGTTTATCTTTAAAACCATAATTAATGCGCCCCATATACGAATCAAGCCGTTGTTTGCTGCGATAGCTAGTGACCTGCCTATTGACCGCAAGTTGTAGCGCCTCGTTTTGCGTAATGTCGTTCGGGAAACCGTTGGCATCAATGCGGTTCTGTTTGTAAGTCTGTACCTGCGAAGCAAAAAGCCCTGTCAGTTTCACGGAATGCTGATCTCCGATCTTGGTAGTGTAAGTCAGCAAACTCTCGTGTAGCAAATTTAAATTATCCTGATTGTCTTTCGTTGCTGATCCCGAAGTTTCATTGATATCCGGCTTAGCTATTAACGCCAGTGGTGAATAGCCATCAAATAAACGATTATCATTGTCCACATTAAATGACGCCTTATATACCAGACCAGGCAATAGAATATACTCTCCATATAAATTAATCAAGGTGCGCTTGATGGCATTCCTTCGCAATATTTCTATAAAATTCAACGGATTGACCACCTCTCTATAACGACCGTTGCCTTGTTCAGCGAAAGGGTAAATGGTACCGTCCTCACGATACGGCTGCAATAACGGTGGGGCACCTATCGCCGCTCCCAGCACACTCTCTTTGACGACTCCAGAATTATCCAAACCGGTCTCGCCCGAGCTAATGCCATTACTAATTGTATAGCTTCCCAAAATACTGGTTCCTAGTTTAAAACGCTCGTTAACCTGATGATTTACATTCAGACGATAGGAATACCTCTTGAAATCAGAATTACGAATGACTCCATCCTGATCAAAATAGTTAAGAGACAAAGCCAATTGGGTCTTCTCACTACCACCACTGATCGATAGCTGCTGATTATTCATCGCCGCACGTCTGAAGATCTGATCCTGCCAATTAATTCCCTCCCCCAGTGAAGCTGGGTCTTTATAATAATTATCTTTGAACACCTCATTTTCTAGTTGGGCGAACTCACTGGCGTTTAAGACATCTAGCCGTTTAGCTACATTCTGTAACCCGAAATAACTTTCCAACGTCACACGGCTAGCCCCCGCTTTACCCCGCTTAGTTGTGATCAAGATTACACCATTTGCAGCCCGGGAACCATAAATTGCAGATGCTGAAGCATCTTTTAAAACTTCGACTGACTCAATATCATTAGGATTGATAGTCGATAACGGGCTTATATCATTGATGCCGCCGCTGTTGGAGATTTGTATCCCATCCACAATGTACAGAGGTTCTGATGTCCCATTGATTGAGTTTGTACCTCTGATTCGCACGCTGACGTTTCCACCCGGAGAACCCGAATTCTGATTGATCTGCAGACCTGATACACGTGATTGTAAGCCCTGAGCAACATTCGCAACTGGTGTCCTGGTAAGCTCTTCGGCCTTCACGGAGGCGATCGCGCCTGTCGTTTCAATTTTACGTTGCGTACCATAACCGACCACGACTACCTCATTCAAAACCTCTTGTTTTGACGAAAGTTCAACATGGACGGTTGTCTGGTTTTCATTCAAGGTGACCTGCCGGAGTTCGTAGCCAAGCAGAGAAAACAGCAACTCACGCTGTCCATCATTCAATTGCAGCGTAAAGGTACCATCCCCTTGAGATTTGGCTGAGACCTGTTTTTTTGTATCGCTGACCGTTACTCCCGAAAGCGCCCGCTGTGTTTTCACATCGACAATTCTTCCAGAAATAGTTCGCTTTTCCTGCGCCAAAGCGATAATGCTGAGGAGGACGCAAAGAGATGATAAAATTAGCTTTTGCATGGTTAGCATATTTTTGTTTAAAATTGGTATGGTCTGGTTTGGTATTACAGACAAACAATTATAAGGAGATTAATTTCTAATTCCAAATAAATTTTATACTTTCGTAACGTATAAACGGTTTTTATTACAAAATCCCTCTTTGGTCAGGCTTGGTCGGTATCTTAAACAGGGGATTTAAAAGCGTATTACCAGTATAGACTATGAACGAAAACAGAGATTCTTCGCAGCAGCGTATGAAATATCTTCAGTTAGTAAACCACATACTACAATTGATTGAAGCGGATGAATTGCAGTTAAATGATCGTTTGCCTTCATTAAAACAGTTTGAACAACAATTTGGTATGAGCAAAGAAACCGTGCTGAAGGGCTTGAACTTCTTGTTGGAAAAAGGAATCATTGAATCCGTGTATAGGAAGGGCTATTATGTGAGAAAAAAATCAATAGATCATAGTTTCAGGATTTTCCTATTGCTTGATAAGATGAATATTATGCGTGATAAATTTTATCACACTCTTTTTGACTCGTTAAAAGACAGTGCCGATATTGATGTCTATTTCCATCACCACAATTTCAAGGTGTTCGAAAAGTTAATTCTTGAGAATCTCCACAGCTATACCCATTTTATTGTCGCCCCTTATCTTAAAGAAGATGTTTCGGAGGTATTGGACCAGATTCCGGCCAATAAAAGGATTATTATTGATTTTGATCAGCCTCATTTATCAGGAACGTACTCGTCTATTTACCAAGATTTCAAATCGGACATTTATGATGCACTATCGCATGTAGCCGTCCGGCTAAAAAAATACAAACAGCTCATACTCATTGTTCCGAACGAAGCTTTCCATGCTAATTTGGTGATAGAGGGCTTCCTTCAATTTTGCCAAAAACATCACTATAATTATATTATACAACATGAAATACTAGCTACTGGGTTTAAGAAGGGCAATGTTTATATTACTTTCAGCAGGTATGATACGGACGACGTTGCGCTGATCAAACTTGCAAGAAAGAAAAAGTTGCGGCTGGGTGAAGACATTGGTCTGATCTCGTACAATGATACGGATGTGAAAGAAATCCTCGAGGGGGGCATAACAGTAATATCTTCTGACTTTGAGGCCATGGCTGAAACGGTAGTAGACGTCATCCAGGATAAGCAAACTATTCGAAAGCGAAACCCAACGAAGGTTATCCTGCGCCATTCGCTTTAAAATTAAAACTGTACGAATAGCAAAAGCAACGCTTCCGCTACGGCATAGATTTCGTTCTTTTCCAGAAAAGCTACTCCAGAAAAATACCTGTCCCGTTCGCGGACATCATTTCTCTGAAGGTTGGCCAGTGCTATGAATCAGCTTTGCTTTGTTCAAACTTTTTATATGCAGTATCTAGTGTATCGAATTCGGATTCTGATATAGTGACTTGTTGGCCGTCCGCCAACTGCGCTACACGATTAAAAACATCCACAGTTTTTGAGATGATTTCTTTGGGGAATTCGTTCAGTTTTCCCTCTTCAATAAGCGATCGGAAAAACTTCAGCTGTTTCGTGTAATAGGGTTCGTCCTGCTCCAGGATAGCGTCGTAGATCTTTCTTAAAGTATCGACGTGAAAGTATAATCCACTTTTTTCCATACCATCGTTTTTTTAATTTTAAGGTTTCTTTATGAGATTTTACTCAATTGCATGTTTCGTATTGAACAAATATCAACACAACATCGTTGCCAGAAGATGAAAAATACTGCCTCCAGAAAGTTAAATATTTTCTGGAGGCAGCCTATACATCTGCATGAATTATTTCCAACCTACATTTTGAACCAGATTCGGATTTTTATCGATCTCGGATTGTGGAATGGGGAACCAGTAATTTTTGGCGGTAAATACACGTTTTTGATAAACCGACCGTTTGAAAAATGCCTTCGGGTTAGCATCGTTATCGTCTTTTTCTGTGCCCGAAAAATTCATACCATAAAAATTTCCATTTAGGACACTTTCTCCTATTTTCCAGCGTCTTATATCACGATATCGTATACCTTCATTGTTCAATTCCACACGGCGTTCATTTCTGATCGCCTTTCGCATCGCATCCTGAGAGGTAGGAACGGGCAATGCATCTTTTCCGGCACCATATTGAGGGACACCAGCACGTTGTCTTATCAAATTGAGATATTTCAAAATATCGGAATGGGAAGCATCTATCTCATTTAGGGCTTCTACATAATTCAGATAAACTTCGCCTAGACGATACAAGATGCCGGGCCGGTACGGATTCGTTCCATTTCGGGGATCATGATCCGGATGTACCTTTTTTCGGATCAGATACCCATTCTGTGGTGCGTCGTGTGTAGGACCTCCGTCCCAGTTGCCGCTGTAAAATTGGGTTGTCCGATTTTCCCTTCTATACCAGGCACCATTATACAATACCGAGATATAAAACCTCGGCTCGCGATGTGTATACATGTTATAGGTACCGGCGAGAGTGACTTTTCCGTCTCCCTGTGATTCGGCCCAACGCGTATTTCTGACTTCCGCTGCTGTTGAAAATCCCTTCTCCTGATAGCCTGACAAAGGGTCGTCTATTGTACGTCCATTCTCCATAAAAAAAGCGTCTACCAGCGATTGCGTGATACCGAGTCCGCCATTACCACCGGTACCTCGTGGCTGCGCGTGTTTGTCGTATTCCCAGACATTGCAGTCGGGTCGCGCAAAAAGAATCTCCTCATTGCCATCTTGAGGCCTTCTGAACAGCATATTCTGGTAGGAAAGAAACGGATCAATAGTCCCGTCAGGATTATACTCTACATAGAGCTTATGCCCAGCCATTTCCGCTTTCTCTATCAGCAACTTTGAAGCCTCAGCAGCTAGTCTCCACTTCTCAGGATTATAGGTTCCATTAAATATCGCTTCACCTTTATTATTGACAAACCCTGTATAGGCAGTATTTCCATTGACCAGCGGACTGGCCGCAAACAACAGAAGCCGAGCTCTTACTGCTAGACACATAATGGAAGTGGCCCGTCCATACTTTTGTGCAGCGCTGTATTTGGCGGGTAGGATAGCGGATAGATCCAGCAGCTCCTTTTCTGCCCACTGCACCACCTGATCAAAGGGAGTCTGCCCGATCATCAACTCTTCGGCTGGAGCATTGGGATCCGACAAGCCGAGATGAAACGGTATAGCGCCATAAGTCTCCAACAAGAGCGTATAATAGTAAGCAATCATAAAACGTGCTTCCGCTTTCATCAGATTAACTTCTTCTTCCGTCACTAGTTGGGCGGGATTAGGTTTTACATTTTCCAGAAAAATATAAGCCGATCGGATCCGTTTGGGAAGCTCCACCCAATAGTTTGGTTCCCAGGCAGTACTTGGATTCCAGTTCCCTGTTTGCATACCGATAACCGACCAACCAAATTGTTCCCAGCCTGTAGATGGAGCCATGTCGTCCGAAAGAGGGTCCCACCCCAACGTCCGTGTGCTTCCCCAATAGGGGTCCGGCACATTGCTGTAAATCCCGGCCAGCCAATCTTCGGTCCTCGTTTTGTCCTTAAAGATCATTTCCAGCGTTAACTGATCGTCAGGGCTTTTATCCAAATATTTGGAACAGGACACCAAGGTAAGAACTATCGTTGCCAGAGAGAAAAAGGCAATTTTATATTGTATTGTCTTCATATTCTTATCGCTTAACTCTATTTAAAATTTAACTCTAACCCCATCGAGACGGATTTCATGATTGGATAGCGCATTCCATTGTTGACACCAAGTTCAGGATCCCATAGCTTAAAATCACTGACCGTCAAAAGGTTGTTACCACGAAGAAATATCCTAAAATTGCGTATCGAAAGGTGATCCAATAGTTTTGTAGGTAAACTATACCCTATTTCAACATTTCGTAACCGAATAAAACTCATATCTCTGAGCCACCAAGTAGAAGCCATATTATTGTTTGCACTCTGATAGTCGGAAAGACGCGGATAAAAAACATCCTGACTCGGGTTATCCACTGTCCATCGGTCCCAAGCATTACTAAATATATTTCCCATAGCACCATTGGCGCTTCCCGGAATAAAATTTGAGCCGCCTATAATACGGTAAGTACGCGATACGCCTTGGAAAAAGAAACCGAAATCAAGGGCTTTATATCGCAGGTTGGAACCAAAACCGAAAACAATCTGTGGATCCTCTGTCCCCCCTATTGCCGTCCTGTCCAGCGCGTCCACCACACCATCTCCATTGAGATCGCGGTATTTGATATCCCCAGGACGTACAGGCCCAAAAGAATGCCTAGCGATCCCGGGCTTCAAGACGCCGTTAGCCACATCGGTGAAATCCGCATCCGTGAAAAGACCTTCGTCAACGAGGCCAAACAGCTGTCCGATCGGTTTGCCCGTCGAAGAGCGTGATGTGCCGATTACCGCACTAGGCTCATCCTGTTCCAGTATTTTATTGATAGCATAGGTGAATGTGCCTCGTACGGAAAGGGATAAATTATGGTTGATCGCTTTATTTACTTCAAGTGACATATCTATACCTTTGTTGTTCACCCGTCCAAAATTTGCCCAAGGCGCATTGGTAAAACCGCTAGATCCCGGGATCGAACGACGTTGCATAAATATGTCTTTTCGCTCCTCATTAAATAAGTCAAGTTGAAATTCCAGGGCTCTCCATAGCCCCAGTTCTACACCGACATTCGACTTTGCTACGGTTTCCCATGTCAAATTGCCGTTACCTTGATCTCCTTCCATGCGACCAGCTCGTTTAAAATCATTGTTGAGTCCCCAGGAATATCCTCCAGTTTCGTTGATGGTCGTGATATAAGCAAATCGACGGCCGTCGAGTTTATCATTCCCTACAAGGCCATAGGACCCGCGCAGTTTAATTTTGGAAAAGGTTCCCCTCAGATGCTCCATAAAAGGCTCCTCGGAAAGATACCAGCCAAGTGCAAACGAGGGAAAGAAGCCGTACCGCTTGCCCGGTGCAAAGTTTTCAGAACCATTATAACCAAAATTAAATTCGGCTATATACCTATTGTTATAATTGTAGGAAAACCTGCCCGCAATACCTTGATTGCGATAAGACAAAAGGTCGCCATTATCATAGTTTCTCTGGTTGTAAAGAAACATGGCTTCTATATTATGCCCCGCGAAAGTCTGGGTATAGTTAAGAGCTCCCTCTAGATACATGCTTTTATCTCCCCAGTCCGAGTTTTTCTCATACCCCAAGAATTCCTGTCCATAACTATCAATCACCAACTGTAGTTTTCCGTTTTCATCCCGGCCAATGGCTGGATTATAATAGTCAGGGCTTTTGCTTCTCACCACTGATGTGTTCGAATATCTATCAAACGAAAATAGCCCCCGCGCTTTTAACCCTTTGAGCCAAAATGAAAGGTCTTGTTCCACAGAAAATAGAGATTCGATTTTACTGGCGCTGATCCGTTCGTATCCCCGTTGTGTGGCTAGAGCCCATGGGTTGGTCCGCTGTGGGGTACGGGGGATTTCACCGGAAGAATAGATAGTCGGATGCACATAGGGCGGGATAGTGAATGCTTCTTGAAATAGATCATCGACGCTCTGAGGTGCCCGGGTTCTATCCTGCAGATAGCCACCAATATTCAGGCGGAAAAGTGTAGTCGGGCTGACATTGATATCCACATTGGACCGCACATTGTAACGGTTTAATCGCGAAGATGAGTTCCAAGCCTGATTTTTGTCACGCTCGATCAGCCCGCCCTCCCTGTAATAAGAAGTCACCAATGAATATCGCAGAATATTTGATCCACCATTGACACTTACATTAGCCCTTGAATTTCCGGCGCGGTCGCGAAGTATTGCATCAAGCCAGTTGACATCGGGGTAAAGATCCGGATCTGTTTGATTACGAATATTTTCTATCCGTTCTTTGGAATAAAGTCCTTGCTCTCCTCGCTCCTCCCGGATACTATTCATGACTTCGAGATAATCGGCTGCTCCTATAAATTGTGGTAGTTGTACCGGCGAAGTGATACCTTGCTCAAAACGCGCCGAGACATTCGGCTTACCGACTTTGCCTCTTTTTGTATTAATTAAAATGACGCCGTTAGCGCCCCGGACTCCATAGACTGCGCTGGCCGCAGCATCTTTTAATATCGAAAATGATTCAATCTCTTCGGGATCCATATTATCGAGTGAGCGCTCGACTCCGTCTACAAGAATTAATGGACTACGGCTTCCCCCAAAAGTACTGATGCCACGAATCCAAAAGTTGGAATTATCATAACCCGGCTCTCCCGACCGCTGTACGGCGATAATACCTGCAAGTTGCCCGGCAAGGTTATTACTCATAGAGCGCGATGTCCCAATTTGTAACCGTTTGGGTTCAATCGTCGTAATAGCTCCAACGACAGAAGCCCGACGCTGTGTTCCAAATCCGACTACAACAACTTCATCTAATGCACTGACGCTGTCGCTTAGTAATATGCGATATTCACTACTGGCATGTAAGGGTACTCGCTGATTCGCGAAGCCAACCAAACTCACAGTAAAATAACTGTCCTCAGGACCAAGGCTGAGCTGAAAGCGTCCCTGACCATCTGTAAATGTGTGTCTCTTACCTGAACCACTTGTGACCGTTGCATTGGCCAAAGGTGTTTGCCCGGTATTGAGCACTTGGCCGTTGATTAGACGCTCTTGTTGCTGTACAACTGGTTTACCACTACGTTTTACAATAATGGTATTATCATTTATAGTATAAGAGGCTTTCAAACTCGAAAATATGCGGTCCAGAACATTCTTAATAGGTTCATTTTTGAATGTCATCGATATACGCCTTGTATCGTTGATATCGTTTGGTGAATAAATAAATTTTAAACCAGTCCTGCTGTTTAGGTCTTTAAATACCTGCTTCATGGGGAGGTTATTAAAATCTATTGTGATATTTTTTTCCTGACCAAAAAGTGGACCGCTTAGACAAAGCAACCAAACAGAGCTGCTCAAAAAAAAGCAAAAAAAGTTTCGCGCAAACTTATTTTGTTTGCGGGATGTCATAAGTAATTTATACATTTGAAAATTGATTAATATTTGATCATTACCAAAATGCCATTAGGCGTGATTAGGAATGTAGCAGCATTCCTAATTTTTTTATGGATTTGTTCGTGTTACATATATTTTTCCTTTCTTTTCTAAATAGTTTATATTATTGGTCTGTTGAATGATATCCAGAACATCGCTGATGTTTTCATATCTACTGATCATACCTGTTATGGGAAAGTTGGAAATTGCCGGATCAACAATGACGTTGATCCCGTACCACTGTTCGAACTCAAGCGCCACATCTGATAGCTTTTCATTTTCAAAATAAAATAGGCCTTTTCGCCAAGCACTGGCCTTTTCAATGTTGTTGGACTGTACCAATAGGATCTTCGATTTGCTCCTATCGATAAAGGCCTGTTGCCCCGGTTTAATAATCACCTGTGTTTCAAACAGGTTATGTTTAAGACGGATGCTTCCTTCCGTCAGTACCACATTTTCTTCATTATGACCAGATGCGTTCACATTGAATTTGGTTCCTAGTACTTCAATGGTCTGCAGCGTTGAACGTACCACGAATGGCACCTTTTTACCCGCCGAATATTGCTTATACACATCAAAAAACACCTCACCATGGACGTCTACAGAACGGTTATTCTTGTTAAAATCTCGATCAATCTCTATGGCAGCCAAATAATTGAGCCATACCTGCGTACTGTCGTTCAACAATACGGAGAAAACACTACGTGACGGATTTTCTATGCGTAGTTTTCCATCGCTCTCCATATCCGCGAGTAAGTCGAGGGCAAGTACTTTTTCATCGTTGATTGTTGTATAACGTACGCCTCTGGGAAGCGTATCCAGAAGATCAAACCGTTGTTTATTGCCTATTAGCAATGATGGATTGCGGTTGCTGCTAACGGCAATTTTCATAGGGCTAATTGTGGTATGCTGATTTCGATAAAAAATAAAAATTCCTAAGATAATAAGGATACTTGCTGCAGCATACCATATCTGAGGGCGATACCGGTGTACTCCTCTTTTTCTGGTGCCTTGATGGACTGCCGTTCTAATTTCCTGTCCGATACGGTCTATATCAACAGGATCTTCACCTTTCCTGTCCATTGCATCATATAGACGCTCTACAAATTTTTGTTCTCTAGTTGTCGTCCTGCCCGAGAGATATCTATCGAGAAGATCTTTTAAAATTGCACGGACATAAGGTTTCCTTTCAGACATATAAATTGGTTTATACTGCTTCCTTTTTTATATGTCGTTCGTACTAGCGGGAATTCCCAAAAAAAAATTAAAAAAAAATAAAAAGGATCTTTTGGATGAGGTGTTTGAGCGTATTTGTGGTATTGAGTAGCTGATTTTGTACTGTCTTGGTAGATATTCCAAGTAGATCTGCAATCTCTTTTACGGTCTTGTCTTCATTGTAACGCAGCAAGAAAATCGCCCGACGTTTTTGAGGCATGCGCGAAAGCCATGTATTTACCATTAATTGAAGTTCTGACTGTATATATCGGTCATCAGCGGTCGACCCGTCACTGATCTCCTCAACGAGGAGCTCCAGTTCATCAACGTATTTCTTTTCTTTCCGAAATCGATCAATCACTTTAAAACGAACGGCCTGGCAGAGGTAGTGGTCTACGTCCAGAATTACTTTTCGCTCGCGTTTTTCCCATAATTCTATATAAAGATCCTGAATAATTTCTTTTGCAGTATCTGCGTCCCGCAGCCGACGGAAAGCTATTTCGTACAATTTCTGCCACGTCCGATGGTAAAGTTCGTCAAACGCTTCCTCGTTCGAGTTCTTTACCAAAAGAAAAAGTTCTTCAAGACTAGTTTTGCTCATAACAGACGATTTATAATTGTTACGATATTAACTTGGTTTAAAATTGATGAATGCAATATATAAAATCTTAATGGAAGATCCTATCACGACACATCCGCACCATCTGCAAGATCTTTTTTAACGTTACCTACTATCACTGATGTACATCTCTATTGTTATTGTTGAAGCAGCTTTTTCTGCTAAGCTCTTCTTCCAAATTTTGTTTATATTTACATATTCGCAACAATTCGGAATGAAGTCACTGAAATAAATTATGGAAAACAGAATTATCGACAAGGTCGCCCTTATCCATATTGCCAACAAAAAAGTATTGAGCACGCGCTCCAAGTCGAAGAATAAGCTGTACTTTCCCGGAGGAAAACGAGAGAATAACGAATCAGACCTCGAGTGCCTAAAAAG
This sequence comes from Sphingobacterium thalpophilum, assembly GCF_901482695.1. Lineage (NCBI taxonomy): Bacteria > Pseudomonadati > Bacteroidota > Sphingobacteriia > Sphingobacteriales > Sphingobacteriaceae > Sphingobacterium > Sphingobacterium thalpophilum. The sequence goes on along the minus strand of NZ_LR590484.1, from coordinate 4,160,292 downwards.
AGAAATAACAGAAGAACTGAATGTCGATATCGTGGAAAGCACCGTGAAATTCTTCGGTTTTTTTGAAGCACCAGCAGATGGGCATGAAATCGGTGTGACGGTCCAAATGCTGTGTTATTTAGCGGATTTTACAGGCATATTGGAAACGGCCAATGAAATAGAGTCTTTTGAGTGGATAACCTATAAGGATAAAAACAGAACCTCCGCCGTGGATCACCTGATATTGGATAAACTGAAGAGTATGAATCTGATCGATTGATTTTTATTAAATCAATTATTTATTTCTCGGCTGGTTGATCACCTGTCGACACCAAAGGCGTGCACCCCAGCTTGGAAAACGACACCAGACCATGCCGCTATCGTATCCTCAAATTGCTTGAATTGGCTTTCGCCATTGATGTCCGCCCCTTGGTCCGTATCAAAAATACGTTGCCATTGCGGCATATCTGAAACAGAAATCTGCTGGTCTCTATCCGAAAAATTCATCACAACAAGTAGGCGTACGCCTTCCTTTTCGATACGGAGCATCAGCAGACTTTGCTCATGCACATAACTCGCCTGCATCTCTTCACGCTGTATATTCTTAAATACGGGGTTAGTTTTTCGGAAATTAATCAATGCGCGATAGTAAGCCAAATACGAACGATGTTTGCCGCTATCGGGCTCTTTCCAATCTAATACTGAGCCCTCAAAAGTCGCTTGGTTCTGTGGATCCGGCACTTCATTCCCGGTATGGAACTCCGCAAACTCCTTCCTCCGGCCTTCCCGTACGGCCTTCACAAGCTCCGCACTGCAATGACTGACAAAATATTGGAACGGTTTTTTTGTTCCCCACTCTTCACCCATAAAAATTAAGGGAATAAACGGAGATACAAACACAGCCAGCGCCAACAGCTTTGGAATGGGATCTTTATAAAGCACAGTACTTCTTTCACCCAGCATCCGGTTGCCCACCTGATCATGATTCTGGCTGAAAACAATAAACTGCTTTCCGGGGAGGCCGTCGGCCTTACTACCAAAGAATTTCTGTCGATGGGTAGAATAACAGCCATCGTAAACATAAGCAGTTTCATAGGCTTTGGCTAGGTGACCGATCCCATCAAACTCTTCATAATATCCCCTTCTCTCCTCACCTACCGCCACACGTAGCGCGTGATGAAACTCATCAAGCCATTGCGCATCCATCGCAAATCCGTTCTTCACCAGTGGCTCAAGAAAACGGCGGTCATTCAGATCGCATTCCACAAATAGATAACGCGGCTTACCCGTGGCTGCAATAATTTCATCGGTCTGTTGTCGGATAGCTTGCAAAATATGTACTGGACTGAAGTCCTTTATCGCATGAACCGCATCCATACGTAAGGCATCAATATGAAAATCTTCAAACCACATACGAACATTAGCAAGCACCATATCGCGGATGCCATGATTTAAGCGATCATCATAATTGATCGCTTGACCCCAAGGGGTATGATATTTGTCTGTAAAGTAAGGCCCAAACTCCGGGAAATAATTTCCTTCAGGTCCCAGATGGTTATAAACGACATCCAAAATCACGGCTATATCGAGCTGATGACAGGCGTCAACAAAACGTTGTAATCCTACAGCCCCCCCATAACTATTATGCACAGCAAAAGGAAAGACGCCATCATAACCCCAGTTTCTGTCGCCAGAAAATTGTGCTATCGGCATAATCTCTATCGCAGTAATGCCCAAATCTTTGAGATGCGGAAGTCTTTCCATCGCTCCGGCAAAATCATGCTTTTCTGTAAAAGTACCGACATGGAGCTCATAAATAATAAAGTCCGACTGTCGTGATGGCTGGTAATCTCGATCCGTCCACGGAAAGCTCAAGTCAATTATTTCGGAAGGACCGTGTACGCCCTCGGGTTGCGAAAGCGATGCTGGATCAGGGTATTCTTGTCCGTCAATATTGATTCGGTATAAACAACCTTGTCTAAGATCTTGGCTCTCAGCATACCAATAACCATATTCCTCTTTCTGAAGCGGTATCGTAAGCTGTGAACCCAACACGCAGCTTACAGAAGTTGCAAAAGGTGCCCACACCCGCACCTGCCCGCCCGTCGCACTGCAGCTGGCTCCGATTTTTTCTATTCCCGTTTTTTGCATATCTGATAATACTTGATGAATTTTAAATAGACATAAATACAAGGACCGAACGTGGTGGCACCATAATCGGATCTCCGGGCGCATGTGATGCAAGCTCACCTATTTGGTCGAAATTGGTGTCCAGTACTTTCGTCCAGCCGGCGCTATATCGCTCGTCAGGAAGTATATATTCAACTTCTTCCCAATAGGCATTAAAAAGTAGATAAAAGTTTTTATCAGTCACTTTGGTACCGTCCTGATCTACCGACCGGATCCCTTGCCCATTCAAAAATAACGCAAGTGAACGCGCCAGATCATCCTCCCAATGCTGGTCGTCCATTTCGGAGGCATCTGGCAAAAACCAGACAATATCTTCAACACCCGTACCTCGGATAGGAATTCCCTGAAACCACTTTCGTCGGCAAAAAATCGGATGTTCGCGCCGAAATGCGATCAATTGTTTGGTGAAATTCAGCAAGGATTCATCTTTACGCGCCCAATCGAGCCATGAAATTTCATTATCTTGACAGTACGCATTGTTGTTTCCTTGTTGGGTGCGCCCCCATTCATCTCCTGCTACTAGCATAGGTACTCCTTGAGAAAGAAACAACGTTGTCAGCAGATTCCGTTTTTGCTTTGCTCTCAACTGATTGATTCCGGAATCGTCCGTGGGACCTTCGGCTCCGCAATTCCACGAACGATTATGATCGTCACCATCTTGATTATCCTCTCCATTGGCTTCATTATGCTTTTCATTATAGGAAACGAGGTCATGCAAGGTGAAGCCATCGTGGGCGGTCACAAAATTAACGCTGGCAGAAGGGGTGCGGTTGTCACCCTTATAGAGGTCTGACGAGCCAGTGAGGCGGTTGGCAAACTCACCAATCATGCTATCTGCTCCAATCCAATAGTCACGGATACAATCACGGTATTTTCCGTTCCACTCTGCCCAACCCGCCGGAAATTCGCCCACTTGGTAGCCGCCCTCGCCAATATCCCAAGGTTCAGCAATCAATTTTACCTGAGAGATGACAGGATCCTGATGAATGACGTCGAAGAAGGAACTCAATTTATCCACATCATGCAGTTCGCGAGCCAAGGCAGAAGCCAGATCAAAACGGAAGCCGTCTACATGCATTTCCTGAATCCAGTAACGCAGACTGTCCATGATCATTCGCAGAACATTTGGCTGTCGCGCATTTAGGGTATTTCCGGTGCCTGTAAAATCCATATAATACCGGGGATCTTCTGCCAGACGATAGTAAGATGCATTGTCAATACCTCTAAAGGAAAGCGTGGGCCCCATTTCGTTGCCTTCACCAGTATGATTATAGACAACATCTAAAATCACCTCAATCCCCGCCTGATGAAAGGACTTCACCATATTTTTAAATTCTACCACTTGCTCGCCGTGTGTACCTGCCGATGAATAACGGACATCTGGAGCGAAAAAACCAATACTATTGTAGCCCCAGTAGTTGCTGAGGCCTCTATCTTGTAAGTGCCGATCTGTTAAAAAATGATGTACTGGTAACAGCTCAACAGCGGTAATGCCCAAATCTTTGAGGTAGGCGATTGCCACGGGATGTGCCATTGCGGCGTAGGTTCCCCTGATTTCCTCGGGTATATCAGGATGCAGAGCCGTAAATCCTTTTACGTGTGTTTCATAAATAATACTTTTGTGCATCGGTATACGCAACGGCCGATCTTCACCCCAATCAAAGCCACTGTCGACAACGACTCCCTTTGGAATATAGGGTGAACTATCCCTTGTGTCAAAACTCAAATCTGCCTCAGCGTCACCAATGTGATACCCGAAGAGTGCGTCATTCCAATTTATTGTACCGGAAATGGCTTTGGCATAGGGGTCAATCAACAACTTATGGGGATTAAACCGATGTCCCTGAGCTGGTTCATAGGGACCGTGAACGCGGTATCCATACCGTTGGCCGGGTCTGACCCCAGTAAGGTAGATATGCCATACTTGGTGCGTCTTCTCGGTCAATTTATATCTGGCGACCTCTTCAGAATCCTCGCCGTCATCATAGAGACAAAGCTCCACGCCCTCTGCGTGTTCAGAAAAAAGTGCAAAATTAACGCCTTTGCCATCAAAGGTAGCACCAAGTGGGTAAGGACTACCGGTAAAAACTTGAATTTCCATGGTATTTTATCGATTGAATAGTATGGTGAGTTGAAGTAATTGTTTTTGGATAGCTATATTAAAAGCATCCTTCTGCATTCGCCAAATCCAATTGCCTGTTGTGCTCGCAGGTCTATTCATCCGGCAGGATCCATCCAGATCTAACAGATCCTGCATAGGGACAATAACCGTATCAGCTACGGAGGCGTACAACATATGCAGAAAAGATTGGTTTATCGATCTGCTATCGATCGATCGTCCCATATACTTGCTGATCCGACCCTTAGCGGTTTGATCCAGATCCTGATTATACCAGGACAAAGTCGTATTGTTGTCATGGGTACCCGAATAGGCAACAAAATTCTGTTGATAATGATGTGGAATATGAGGTGAACAGGCGAAATCTTCGCCAAAAGCAAACTGAAGTACTTTCATCCCGGGAAAACCAAATTGGTCGCGTAACTGAAAGACCCGTGCATCTACATCCCCAAGGTCTTCAGCTACGAAGGGCATACTGCCCATCGCCTGTTTGACCTTATTAAAAAAAATAGCGCCAGGGCCCCGAGACCAATGCCCCTCTTTAGCCGAAAGGGCGGTAACGGGAACTTCCCAAAAGGCCGAAAAAGCCCTAAAGTGGTCCAAACGCACCCGATCATAAAGTTTGCAGCTATGGACCAGACGATCGATCCACCAGCTATAACCATCTTTTTTAAGCGTCTGCCAATTATAGACAGGCATGCCCCACAACTGCCCAAGCTCGTTAAAATAATCGGGTGGAACCCCTGCGGCCATCGTCGCCTTGCTATCATCAGCGATTGAAAAATATAACGGGTTGGCCCATACATCAGCAGAATCATAGCTAGCATAAAATGGTATGTCGCCCAGTAGTCGTACCCCCCGGTCTTTACAATACTGATGTAAGCTTTCCCATTGGCTAAAGAAGATGAACTGCATCCATTTCTCTCTTGAAATATAATAATCATGGGCTTTCTCAAATTGATCAAGTGCTGATTGATCACGTTTCCGATACTTTTCTGGCCAGGTATACCAAGGTTTATATCCATGTTTTTCTTTCAAAACCATGAAGAGCGCGTAATCGTTGAGCCAAACAGATTCCTGCAGACAAAAATCATGGAAAGCTGTTGTAGCTTCTCTCGAAGCACGCTCATAGGCCCTTGACAGCAGTGCGAGTTTCCCCGCATGGACGCTGTCAAAGTCAACCGGTAGTGAAGGGTTAACTTTAACCTCGGTGAGATCAGCTTTGTCGAGCAGTCCTAATTTTATCAAGGGCTTCAGGTCTATAAATAATGGATTGCCAGATCTGGTGCTAAAGGTGCTGTAAGGAGAATGATTTTGCGCGGGATCAGTGGGACCAAGTGGAAGCACCTGCCACCAGGTCTGCCCGCTTGCCTGTAGCTTGTCCACAAAACGACGGGCCTGTTTGCCCATATCTCCTATGCCAAAGGGAGACGGAAGCGAACTGATGTGCAGCAATATTCCGGCGCTCCTGTTTTGCGGCTTATCTTTAAAGGTCAAAATTGCCAACGGTAGCTGATTAAAAATGTCGTTCATCAGGATTTCGTTGCCTTCACCACTGTTTTCAGAAACGACTTGCTGCCAGTTCACTTTATGCATAGTTGGGAGGCAAACCCGCGTATCCGCCCAGTCAAAACTTCCGGTAACAAACTTGACAGCTTTTGCGAGTGCCCCTAGATGTAGAGGTACTACTACGACCAGCCAGTTGTCATCAGATCGACGTGCAAAAGCTAAAATATGCTTCCGGTAACGGCCGGATACCTTAAGTTTAATATAACTGCCGCTGCCAATTAGCGCTGGATTTGTCTTACGTATCCGGATCAGTTCGCGGATCAGCCAAAGCTTGATCTTCCCATCATGCCGTTCACGCCACAGTGTAGCAACCAGATCTTCTTCTTGTATTGCAGCGATATCAGATATTAGCTGCTTCCGCAACGGATAATCGACCGGCCGCCGATTATCGGGGTCGACAAAACTATAATCCCAAAGTTCGGAACCTTGGTAAATATCCGGAACACCGGGACAGGTAAACTTTAATACTTGCTGGACAAGACTGTTGAGCATACCATGGTCTGCAATCTCTTCGATAAACTGATAAAAGCTCGTGAAGAACGGGCGTTCCGCATCAAGCAGAAAGCGCGCGAAGTCCTGAACAGTGTTTTCATAACTGAAATTGGGTTCCTCCCAGTTAGAGCGTTCTTTACCTTCGCGCAGATATTTAACCAAATAATCCAAAAAGCGCTGTTCAAAGCCCTCGTCTACAACCTTTCGATGTTTCCCTGAAGGATAAGAACTCACTAAGGCCTGATAAATAAAGTACTCGTCATTAGGGTGCGGGAGATCGCTACGATATTCGTTCCACACAATGTCCTGCCAGATCTGTACTTGTTTCACCCATTTATCTGCGATTGATGTGAGCACCAATAGGCGGCTACGGGCGTCTTCCCCACGCTTCGTATCGTGCGTCGAGCTTGCATTCAGCGAAAGGGGCCAATATTGTTGCCGATGACGCATTGCGCGATGAAACTCCTTTTTGCTGAAGCCAAAATTATGCGGGTGATCCCCTACCTCGTTGTGTGCAATAAACCGGTTGTACGTATACATGAGCGTATCCTCCACTCCTTTAGCCATAACAGGGCCGGTGAATTGCATCATACGCATCAATAGTTGAAGTAACGCAGGCAATGTGGATATCTCCCGCCCCTCCTGCGCATCCTTAAATAGGCTCCAAACTTCTTGTACAATCTGTTGGTCCAGTTCTGTAGTACAGGTTAGCTTCTTAAATAATCTGGTTATTAGGGCATAACTCTCTTGCGATAGGGGAAAATGGTCATCATAAATCCTATACAATGGAAAATACGCGAGAAAAAATTCCACAAATGCCTTTATAGCATCTTGTTTATCATGGGCAGCCGGCAACAATGCCGACATCATCCGCACCAAATTGTCAACGTCACCACTCATGTGCTCACGAACAATATGCAATTTCTTGTTCAATTGCAGCTTTTTGATCGTTTGTTTTTCACCCATCAATTTTCGGTAGTAGCGATCGAACACTTTCCTACTTTTCCGATTGGTAAAGACATTATTGCAGGCAGATAGAAATTCGTACCCGGTGGTTCCCTGGATAGGCCAGTTTTGAGGCAATTTTTCTCCTCGTTCGAGAATTTTTTCGGCCACGATATATGTATTAGGCCCGACCAGTTTACGTAAATTATGTAGATATCGACTAGGGTTATAAAGACCGTCGATATGATCCACGCGTAGTCCATCTATCAACCCCTGTTCAATGAGTGTGTTTAACAGCTGGTGCGCATGATCAAACACAGCCGCATCCTGCATATGTATACAGATCAGGCCGTTGACCGTGAAAAAACGGCGGTAATTTATCCGCTTGCTGGTTTCCCACCAGGGACATAGTTCATAATACTGACTATGGGCAAGTTCGCGCAGACGCTCACCGCTGCTGTTAAACTTCTGTAGGATAAGCTCAAGTTCCACATCGCCAATTTCCGAAATGATGGATTGACGGATGCTATTCCACTCTTCGATATTGCCGTTGGCTTGAAGGGTATTTATCTGCACGAGAAACCCGTTGTAGTCACCGTGCGTTTTCCGGAGGCTATCCACCAGGATGTAACAGTAGGATTCGGGACAAAGGGGATAGAAATTGTCCTGATAACTCAGGTAAAATTTGTCATGATTTCGGATTAAAGAGAGATGCCCCTGATGGATTACATCGTCCAGCGATTGTACAAGAACTGGAACCATGAGCTTTCCATCTTCAAACATATTTGAACTGAGACAGGTATCAAAATACGTATTGTACCGCGAAGCCGCGCCAAATTCTAAAACATCCATCAACCATTGATTTGAAGTATGGAACGCCATGTGATTCGGCACGATATCCTGCAACCATTTTATACCATATTGATGGAGTTTTTTTCTGATCCGTTTAAAATCATCCAATGACCCTAGTTCCGGATCAATTTGGTTCATTTCGATTCCATCATAGCCGTGGCTGCTGGAAGGAACCGAACGTAATATCGGTGCAGCGTAGATAGTATCTATCCCAAGCTGCTGCAAATAATCGATTACCAATTCGAAGTCACTGAAATTAAAGTCTTTATGAAATTGTATTCTGTAGGTAGTATATGGCGCTGACTGATGGCAAATGGACACATTTTTATTTGTATGCATAGCTTGGCTGATTTCGTTTTTATAGCAGAACAGTACCCAGCCGAATTAGTTCGCCAGATCTTTGAAAAAAATTTGTTGATGCAATCCAATCTCCGGAACATCTTAGAAAAAAAATAATTTAAAATTAAAACGAAATCTGCTGAACGAGGTTCTTATTGTACTTCTTCAATATATATTGCAGGTTAAAAATAAATACATTATGAAAAAAATAGGAATTACCTTTTCTGCTTTTGATTTGCTCCATGCTGGTCACATCAAGATGCTCGAAGATGCAAAAGAACAATGCGACTTTCTGATCTGTGGTCTTCAGACTGATCCAACTTTAGACAGACCCGAAAAAAATAAACCGACGCAAACCGTATTTGAACGTTATATGCAATTAAAAGCCTGCAAACATGTGGATATGATTATTCCCTATGCCACCGAACAGGACCTGGAAGATGTACTGCGTTCCTATAAGATCCATGTACGGATCTTAGGCGATGAATATATGGATAAAGCTTTCACAGGACGGAAATATTGTGAGGAAAAAGGTATAGTGCTTTATTTTAATCGGCGCGAAAACCGGTTCTCCAGCTCTTCTTTACGTAGCATTATAGCGACCAAACAGCAAGCCAATCAGGGAGCGATTGTCAATATTAATGAAAATACCAATTATCCATTGAAACGTGCGAATGCATAACTTTTTAAACTAGCAGATATGATTATAGGAATTATTTTCGGTGTTTTTGATATGTTACATGTAGGTCATATCGTCGCTTTGCAGGAAGCCAAACGGCAATGCGACTACCTTATCGTCGGCCTCAAGACAGACCCAAACCGGCAGGAACCAGGTGAATATGTACCTGCCCAGACCATGGTAGAGCGATTTATAAAATTAGAAGGATGTCAATTTGTTGATGAGATCATTCCGTATGAATCCGATGATGATATTACTGATATGTTGCAATCACTGCCTATTCACAAACGCTTTATTGGTGAAGAATATAGAGCCATAGATTTTCCCGGAAGAGATTACTGTGTGGCCGAAGGCATTGAAATCATCTATACCAAGCATAAAAATCGCTTCTCCAGCCATTCGCTACGAAAAATTGTAAGCACAAAGGAAATGGAAAAGTCCAGCAAAAGCTTTATGATGAAAGCGGCAAATTAAAAACTATCCAGAGTCCTGATAGCGAGCCATATACTCCTAGTTCGATAATAAAAGGCACAAGCAATTTATTCTTCAATGATGGAAAAGATCAATATCGGCATAATAAGCAATATCAGAAAAATCCGGCTAGCTTATCGGACTCTAATCAACGAACATCCGCAAAGCCCTGCAAGAGTTGTACTTGAAGGGCCTTCGATTGATACTATCAGCATTTCACCCAATATCTCACCCCAGCTCTTATTATTGGATTACCGGATCGTATTCAAGGATGCTGACCTCTTTTTTGCATTGACAAGAGATCATTTCGGAAATATCCCGATACTGCTAATAGCTGATCCGGCAAATATCGATCAAACAAGATCATGTGATCGTTTTATTCATTCCTTAATAGCCGTTGAACTTGATCCTCTACAATTGTTCTCCCATATTAGAAGTTCGGTTGAACAATACAGTTACCATTGATGAACGGATAGTATCCAAACCTCACTCGACAATCTGCCAGTAGCCAGTCAATACCGCCACATGAACGCTATCGGTTGGCATACATACATCAGTTCATCCTAAAAATCGGATATAGCAGATGGGATTTTTCATAATAATCAGAGTGCTTATAGATCCAGTCTAACTGAGCTCTCCCATCAGTTGCAAATTTCGAATTGTTTGCTTTTTCCCGTTCGAAAGCTATTTTCAAATTCTTGTTTTCCTTGAGCAGCTTAGCGGCCGTATCTTCAAAAACGTAAGCTGAATAATATTCTTTCTGCCCTAAAATTGCATCAAAAAAATTCCAGTTGAAGTAGGAATCGGTTGCCTCGGGTTCCAATGTCTCCAAAAGATATTTCACACCATCCTGATCTAGTGGAATTAAAAGATCGCCGGCGCTAAACTTGCGCGCGGCAGATTGGCGGACTACATCGGTGTCGTAGTGCAAATAATGGCCCTCGTACGGAGAAGTGACAGTCTTGAAATCCTTGATTCGATATTCCTCCACGTTCAGTACAGTGTCCTGCTGGATCGGAATCATTTTAATATGATTAAGTTTTAGCAGATCAACGACTTTCCATTCAGATTGAGGAATTACATAATATCTCGGGATAATGATCTTTTTAACGGGCACATAGGAATTATACAGTTTGATCTTTTTTGAAAATTTTGCATTCCGATCATACCATAACCTCTGGGTTGATGAGACTTCGCTTGGTTTATATTTTGCTTCATACCCTTTGAAGTCGATGTTTTCATATGTTGATGTATCCAGTCTCCAGGAAATCGGATAGTCATTTCCGATACGATATTGGACCAAATTCTCGGCCTTTTTCCGCTGTATCACCTGATAATTCTGCTCCATAAACTGAATATTATAATGCATATAGTCATAAGTTGCCTTGACACGGTCGGAATAAGATTTTAGCATGTGTGTTTCGACCACTGTTCCGATAACGTTAAATAGACTGGTATAACCCGTGGCATACCTGGGGGAATCCATAAAAACTGGAAAACCAGCATCGGGAACATCGTTATGAATATTTACGTAAGGAACCGATAAAAAACCATTCTTTTGCAGCTGATGTAGCAGTGTTTTTTGCATTTCATTGTTTAAATAGCTTCCCAACTTCTCTCCCAGTCGCTCCTTATTTGTCGATATATAGGTAAATGTATATTGATAGTCTGCACCATTGCTTACATGGTTGTCAATAAAAACATCGGGCTTCAACCAATGGAAAATCTGCTGAAAGCTTCTCGAGTTCTTCGTATCAGTTTTGATAAAATCACGATTTAGATCATAATTGCGCGCGTTACCGCGAAAGCCGTACTCCTCCGGCCCGTTCTGATTGGCTCTTGAGAAACTGCCCCGATTGAGCATACCGCTTATATTATAACTCGCAATAGCAGCGACGACAACGTTCTTGGGTATCGTTATCTTGCCTGTTGCCAGGTCCCGCATAAGCATCATCGTCGCATCAATTCCATCTGGCTCACCGGGATGGATCCCGTTGTTTATCAGCAATACGGATTTTGCTACCCTTGATTCTTCCAGAGCCTCCCTTGATGCGTCAAATATGACAACGTCGATGGGCATGCCGTTATCATCTTCACCTCTGGTCTCATATCGGATAGACGGGTATTGACTGGACAAAGCTCGGTAGAAATGCTGCATCTCTGCCAATGTTGTCGTTTGATTGCCATTCCCGCGTTCATAAGGCGTCAGATTCTGCCCATAGGCAACACTGACGGTCAAGAAAAGCAATAGTATGGGAAACGTATTCATAAATAAATTTGAAGGGCTAATTTACAACAAACTTTATTTAAATCGTAGTCACATTCTTTCCCAACGCTCCACCGATGTATTTTCCACCACCGTTTGAGCTCATGAAGTGTTAGATAAATGTCATCGGATAACAATTGGTTATCTGCCCCTTGCGGATTTTTTGCAGTTTAGACTCCAGCATCCTTTTCGTCAATGGCTGTAAATGGTCAAGATAAAGGATGCCAAGTGTGTGATCATATTCATGCTGAATCATCCTCGCGGTCAGCCCAGAGAACTCACGACGTTGTTTCTCAAAGTGAGCATTATAATATTCGATCGTAATTGACCAGCTGCGTTTCACCTTACGGGAAATTCCGGGGATGCTTAAACAACCTTCTTCATCTTCCCACATTTCATCGGACCTTTTGATAATCTTGGCGTTAATGAACGTTTCTCTTATGCCTTCATCGGTTACATCGAAATATACTGTCCTATCTTCATAGTCTAGATTCCTATAAGAGGAAATGCTATCGACAACAAACAATCGGATAGGAATGCCGATTTGTGAGGCCGCTAATCCACAGCCGTTGGCGTTTTCCATTGTTTCCCATAAATCCGCTATCAATGTCTGCAACTGCGGATAATCTTTGTTTATGGACATACAGTCCTTTTTCAGTATGCTATGCCCATAGGCTAAAATGGATCTCTTCATCTGTCATCTTTTTAACAAAGATCACAAGTCTCAGGCATTCAGACAATGAACCTATGTTAACAAATCTCCCGACGGATACGGCTCAAGCCCTGTGGCGTAATGCCAATATAGGATGCAACATATTTTAATGGGATCAACTTAATTATTTCAGGCTGTTCGGTAAATAAATTTATATAGCGCTCCTTTGCACTATATTTCAATAAAGAGACCTCTCTCTTACTCTTAGTGAGAAATAGTTTTTCTGCAATATGACGTCCTAGATAATTCCCCACCTCGCTATGGGCATAAATGTGCTGAAGATCTTCATAGGAAATATACCAAACTATGGTCTCAACCAAAGCCTGTAATTCATATTCCGACGGTGTCTGTGTCAAAAAAGAATCGTAAGCACAGGTAAATTCTTTGTTAAAACAGAAATGAAAAGTGATTTCTTTTTCTTCGTCGGGAATACAAAATCTAACAATACCGCTTTCTACAAAAAATAGGTTATTTTCAATCTGCCCCCTAGCAGTGATAACCTCATTTCTCTTATAAATTCTTCTTCGAAAATGACGAGCGATAAAATGCCATTCCGACTCGGACAATTTTATAATCCGTTCATAATATTCTCTTATATGTCCCATATGATCAACTTGCACAGCAGTACGACTGAGTCACCCTGCGGTCAAACGCCTTTATGTTATTATCAATTTATGATTTGCCCCTTGTTATCTTCCAGTTTTCGCCGAAACTGCTCCAGTTCTGCCTGACTCGGTCTCTCCCAGTCGGTTACTTCTCCAATAATTTTTAAGGGCGAGCGCGAACGGTAGGATCGTGTTGGATTACCCGGAAATTGGTCCGTAAGATTTGGATCGTTTTCGAAGCTGCTCACTGGTTCGACTAAATACACGTGTTCCCGGCCCTCACCTTTGGCCAATGCCGCAGCAAGACCAGCTCCATTGACAAGGGCAGTAAAATAAATATGGTTCATCTTGACATCCGCCTTATAATTGGAATTCCCCCCAGGCGTCAACAAATCTCCGATCTTCAAATTCGCTCTGGTACCATGATAAAAAGGTCCTTTGTCAGAGGGATTGCCGGCGAGCTGTTTTGACAATGCTGCATAATCAGCCGACTTTTTGGCTTGCCCCAATCGCCCATATGATTCAGATATCTTCAAATAAAGAAAAGGCAACGCACTCTTTACTGTATCATCATTTATTTTCATCGCATAGCGCAACACGGTCTCTTGCCATTTTAGCGTATCCGATAAGGTGTCTTGGTGCCTGGATATATAATAGGCAGCCAGAAATCTCTCATGGTCGTTCGTTGATTCGGTCCATCCCTGCTCAAACAGTCTGGCAGCTTCTTCATTATTTCCAATATCCTCCATGGCCATTCCCTGTAGACAAAGCTTAACAACAGCATTAAAGGGTGAAAATTCCATATTTAGTTTATTTGATGTTCCTACAAAGATAATGATTAATCAACGCTAAAGCATCATCCTTCCTTCGTCTCCAAAAGAGAGACTAATTGTTCGAGAAATGACACTTGCATCACATTGATCTTCTGTTTTGCTTCTTCTAAGGTGAACCAGCCCGCTCGATCTACTTCCGGGAAGCTGTGTCGTGTACCCGATCTTGGCGGCCACTCTATCTCGAAATGGTTGCTGGATATCGCATCAGGGTCAATGGTGCCCTCAACAGCCCAGCACTTTACCGTTTTTCCACCCTTCTGTCGGATGGGATCCAGCAGAATAAACTGTCCCTCGGGTAAATACCCTGTCTCTTCGAAAAATTCACCCTTGGCTGCACTGAGCTCATCCTCGTCTTCTTCAACCTCTCCTTTGGGCACCGTCCACCAGCCGTCATCTTTTCTGACGAAGAACGGTCCTCCCGGATGCACCAAGAAAAACCTGATCTGTGAGTCCTGAAATTTATACAGCAATAAGCCTGTGCTAAATTTTCCTTTCATGAGCGCTAACGATCGATACCTAACTATTGAACGAATATCATACCAATAGTGGTGTAAGATTATTTTTTTTAGTATATTTACTCCACAGTCAGCATCCGACACACCAATCACAGCGTTATATTATAAACCTCCACATATTTTTTTATATTTATAGTTGGAAAAATAGCATAAACATGTCAAATACAGAAGGTAAATCTGAAACAAGAGCAGCAGAGATAACCCGCAAATACTTACTTTTTTTGGATAAACATATTGACGATGTTGTACAAGGCCGTGTGTCGGACTTCATGGAACTCAATGAGATCGCGAAAGAACTGGCTATATCGCATACACACCTCACCGATACGGTGCAAAAAGAGAAAGGTAATCACCCCTGTTATTTTTATGACCTCAAGATTATCAATAAAGCAAAACAACTGCTGGCAGATTCGGACCTCTCTATTGCCAAAATCGCTTTGGTATTGACGTATGACCCCTCGAACTTTTCGAAATTCTTTAAAAAATGGACTGGGCAGACTCCTGGCTCCTTTAGACAAAAGAATAAGATCCCACTGGAGTCGTAGAAAAATGATATGCCGGCGTTTGGTACTTAGATTATCCAAGCCGCGTGGGTATATTACCTGAAATTACTATATTCCACTTGTTGCGTCAAGCAGACTAATGCTTATCTGCTTGACAGAGTGCAGCTGCATAATTCTCGCTTTTGGTTCTTCTCACGTAAAATAACGAAATAATAATGCCCCCAGCAGTCATTGCAGTTCCTACTAGTAGTGGAGAGGCATAGCCATATCCCTGCTCAATTGGAACTCCGCCCAGAAAGGCCCCCAGAGCATTGGCGATATTGAAACAGGCTGGGCCCAAGGATGCCACGAGCATTTCCGAATCACTCTTTACAGAATTAAGCAATAAAACGGTAAGTGATGGCACTAGCGCAAATGTGGTCATTCCAGTCCAGAAAGTCATGACCAACGAAGCCCAAGCAATCGAAGCAGTATAATAAGTCGTAAGCATGCTGAGCATCTGAATTATCAGTACAACAATAACAACTACCGGAGCAGAAAAGGAATCCGTAAGCTTTCCGCCAATCAGGTTGCCAACAAACATACCCAGTCCAGCCAGAACCATAATATACGGCAAGTGTTGCTCCGCAATGCCAGACACTTCACTCATCAACGGAGCAATGTAGCTGATCCACGCGAAAAGAGCTGCAGGAGCCACTGAAAAGATCAATATCATAAACCAGACATTGCTATCCCTAAAGATGGCGAGATCTTCCCAAGGATTTGTTCTCTTCTGTTTACCTATTGTTTTTGGAAGCCATAATTTTAAAGCGATAATGGTCAGCAAGCCAATTAGTGCAATCAACAAAAAGGTATAACGCCATGAAAAATGATGCCCTATATAGGTTCCCAGTGGTACACCAAGCAGATTCGCAACAGTAAGGCCAGAAAACATAATGGATACCGCCTGGGCTTCCTTACCTTTTGCAGCAAGACGGCTGGCCACCACGGATCCCACACCAAAGAAAGCCCCATGAGGAAGCCCCGATATAAAACGCGATAACAACAGAAAGTGATAATCAGGAGCGATGATCGAAAGACCATTAAAAATAGTGAAAAGCACCATTAGCACGATCAGCGTCTTCGTGGGCGAATACCGGTTCATACCCAGTACAAGTAACGGAGCGCCGATAACTACACCTAATGCATATGCTGTAATTAAATAACCTGCTTGCGGGATTGAAACATCGAGATCGTTGGCAACATCTGTCAACATTCCCATCATCGTAAATTCCGTAACACCAATGCCCAGTCCTCCGAGCGCAAGTGATAACAAGCTTTTTTGAATTTTCATTTCTTCAAAGTATTTGCTTACAAAGTTCCGACAGGAAAACATATAATCAAAATAATTTAAATTTCGATAATCTATAACTATAATTATACAAAAGCAACAACTGGCCCCCGCATGTACACAAATTGCACAGGGAGGCACTTATTTCACATGATAAGATTTAAATGGAAGTGTGTAAGAAAGTTCCTGCTTCAAAAGAGGTATCAGTCAATGATATTGTGGATCGGTTTGTGGTTTGTATCGATTTGCTTACCGATCATTTCATAAATAGTATGATCAATCACACTACACATACTATTAAGTGCCAGATCGTTTGCTTCTATACCAAAGGGTTCTTCAATTTCGTCGGCTATGGCTTCCAGGGCGACAAAAGTATACGCAATAAAAACCACAATCAATGGCATAAACCACCCTAACGCATCCACAAGACCAAAAGGCAACAGAAGACAATAAATGTAAACTGTGCGATGCAATAGCACACGATAACTATAGGGAATCGGAGTGGAAATTATTCTTTCGCATCCGCCGACGATATTTGCCAAATTATCAAAATTTTCATCGAAACGGGCCTGTTGTATACTATCTATTCTATTTTCCTCTCTAGACTGCTCTACCCACTCAGCCATTAGTTTTAGTACTATGGCTGGCTTGTACCGCGCATTTTGGACCAGCCGGAGCTGTTGAGGGCTTAGCCTTGGCGTCAAGTCGTCATGCGCGTCTGTCTGTCGCAGCTGATGTTTAAGGGCATGTAAAAAAGCACTCAATAGGTTTACAAAATCGGCAACGGTATCTTTATGGGCTTTTGGACTGCCTAAAGTTAAAGCCTGCCGGGTCAATGAACGGGATACATTCAGCAAGCTCCCCCATAGTTTGCGCCCCTCCCAATACCTTTCATAACTGACATTGTTACGAAAACCTAAAAACAAAGCAAGTACAAAACCAAAAAGTGTCAGCGGAGCGGTATTCAATGGGACTTTAAAGGAAAAGATATTGCCACGAAAATAAGCGACCGATAAAGACAGGGCAAACAATAATAACAACCTAGGGACTAGGGCAGGTAATACGGAGCCATGCCACACAAAAAGCATCTTAAACCAGTTTTCCTTTTTTCTTACAATCATTGCTTTTGCTCAGATCACTTAATTATCCTTGCCTCACGAGACAGCCAACTGGCTTATATCCTATCTATCACTTTCCAAAGATAAGTTTATAATTTAATAGTGCAATTAGGAAGGATTATTTTATCGGCATCACATAGTAAAAAAGGCGGCATCTTCGATACCGTCTTTTTTGTCATTTTCCCTGTTTGTCAATGGATGCCATATCAATCACAAAACGATACTTCACATCACTATCTAACACCCGCTGATAGGCCTCGTTGACATAATCGATATCAATAAGTTCTGTCTCCGGAAGAATATTATGCGCTGCACAGAAATTAAGCATATCCTGAGTTTCTTGTACTCCCCCAATGCTCGAAGCCGTCAGAATTTTATTCCCCCCCATGATGGAACGTCCATTAATTTCCATGGGAGCTGCAGGAATGCCAACACAGATATAAACTCCTTGTGTTTTCAATAAGCTCAGATAAACATTGTAATCATGAGGTGCGGAAACCGTATCTATAATAAAATCGAAATACGAAGCTGACGCAGTTATTGCTGAGGCTTCTCGTGCATTCAGAAACTTCTGAGCACCCAGCAATGCCGCATCCGCTTTTTTCCTTGGCGAATGGCTTATCATGGTCACCTCAGCTCCCATAGCAACTGCGATCTTAACAGCCATATGCCCCAGTCCGCCTAGCCCTAGTACACCGACTTTGTGTCCTTTCCTGACATTCCATCGCTTTAATGGTGAATAAGTGGTGATACCGGCACAAAGCAATGGCGCGACTTTCGTAATGTCCAGCGTCTCCGGCACATGCAAGACAAAATTGGCATCAGCTACAATATTATTGCTATAACCACCATATGTACAAGAGTGGTCATGCATAACGTCGACACTATTATACGTCCACACGGTCTTCTTCTGCTGACAGAACTGCTGTTGATCTGACTTACAGTTATCGCATTCCCCACAGGATGCAACCATACAGCCTACGCCTGCAAGATCTCCTTGTTTAAACTTGGTCACTTCACTTCCCACAGCCTGAATCCGTCCAACAATCTCGTGCCCTGGAACAATGGGATATTGTGTCCCCCCCCATTCGTCACGAACTTGATGGATATCCGAATGGCAGATACCGCTGTACAGTATATCGATTAACACATCATTCGGACCAAGCTCTCTTCTCTCAAATTCCCAGTATTCGAGTGGCGAATGCTGGTCTTTTGCCGCATATCCCTTCGATTTAATCATTATTCCTTTTTTTAGTAAAACAAAAAATACAAATTACAGTACGAAGGTAATAGCTATTCGCTTCGGATAAAAATAACATTCGGATATTGACATTGCACAAACAAACTGAAGTGCCGACGTGCTTGTTGAAGTACTTTACTCATCCCTTAGCGATTCCACTGGATTGGCAATTGCTGCTTTAATCGACTGATAGCTCACAGTGAGGAACGTCACAGCAATAGCGCCGACACCGGCAAGCACAAAGATATCCCAACCAATTGATATTCTATAGGAGTAACCGGACAAATAGCTTTCCATTGCCCAATAGGCCGCTGGAAACGCAAGTACACAGGAAACCACGATCAGCACGACAAACTCCTTTGTCAGCATCTGTGTCACGCCAATGACCGAAGCCCCAAGCACTTTACGGATACCTATTTCCTTAGTCCGGCTTTCAGCCATATAGGCAGCCAAACCAAATAGCCCTAAACAGGAAATAAAAATTGTTAGCCCCGCAAATAAGCTGGCTAGTTTACCTGTGCGTTGCGCATCGGCGAATTTCCTTGCATATGCTTCATCCACAAATTTGTAATCGAAAGGATAATCCGGGTTAAACTTCTTGAAAACGGCCTCAGCTTTCGCTAGCGCATCCATCGTGTTTAGCTTCGGATTAAGCCGAATATGCATCGTGCTCATCCAATTGCTTGCCCCTTCTATAACCAGCGGTTTCACCGGCTCAAATGGTGATTCTTGGATAAAATCCTTAATCACGCCAATAATTTGGAATTTTTTTCCACCATCATTAAAATACTGTCCAATAGGATTCTTAAAACCCATTGTTTTCGCAGCGGTCTCATTGATTATTGCCGCCGTTGAATCCGTGGCAAATTTCGTCAAATCAAAGTCCCTTCCGGCCACTAGCTCAAAACCTGCCGTTTCCACCACCCGATCGTCACCAGTCTGACGGTTAAACTGAATCACATCATTTGGATTTTTCCCTTCCCATGTAAAACCATTCCAGCCACTCCAGCGCTCGGTGAGAGGCGACATCAACCGACAGACCGATTGGGCAATATTCTCGGCCAACAACGCCTGCTTGACCAGCTGCACGTTTTTTGGTAGCTCGCCTACCTCCTGCACATAAATAAGATTATCTTTTTTAAACCCAAAATCCCTGTCTTGTGCATGTTTAATCTGCTTCCGTATGACGAGGGTGCTGATAATTAGGACAATAGCGACACTAAATTGACTAACCACCAGTATCTTGCGTGGATTAATCTTTTTGTGAACATTTTTAAACTTTCCTTTCAGTACTTTGATCGGGTTAAAAGAGGACAAAAAGAACGCGGGATAGATACCGGCAAGGAAACCTGTCGTTAAAATGAAGCCCAAGAAGGATAACCAAAACGTATATTTCTGGACGGGTAGGCTAAATTTCTGGCCTACCAAGGTATTGAAGCTGGGCAAAACGACAGCAAGGAGAATCAGGGCAATGATTCCCGATATAAAAGCTAACAATAAAGATTCCAGTAGAAACTGAAAAACAAGCACACGCTGATGTGCTCCTACCACCTTACGGATACCGACCTCCTTGGCTCTTTTCTCGCTTTGTGCTGTACTCAGATTGATAAAATTAATACAGGCGATTAATAGGATTAAACAGGCTACGATGCTAAAAGTCTTAACCATATCTATCCGGCCGCCTACAACCTTGCCATTTTCGTATTTATTGTAGAGATAGATATCACCAAATGGTTTTAAGAAAGTCTCGGTCTCAATACTCGAATTACGGGGAACAATATCTTTGATCTGTTCCTGGATCTTGCCAAGCTGCGCACCTTTGTGAAGTTCAACATAAAGGTCAACGGAACTATTGCCCCATTGGCTATCTGAATAGCCTAATTTTTCCATCAATGTCCAAGGTAGGAAATAGGCATAGCCACTGAAAATAGTATTGGCCTCGCTTTTTTTCAGCACCCCAGTGACGGTTAAGACATGAACAGTATCGATTTGTATCGTCTTCCCGATCACATCTGCACTTCCGAAAAGCCCTTTTGCGGTTTGTTCGGATAGTACAATGCTCTGAGGTGAGGTTAACATGGAATGACGATCTCCCGCATATAGCGGAAATTCAAACATATCGAGAAACGCTGAATCAACAAAGGCCCCTACGTCAGCCATGACCTTTTTTTCTCCTGTACTAAACAACAAACCGTTTATACTGCTTAGCCTTGACACATCTTTAATTTCCGGCACCTCGTTTTTTAACACTGGCGCTAAGGGCTTGGCCGTAGAAAACCAGACATTAAGCTTGTTATCCGAAAAATCTCTGGATCCAACTGTATATAATTCCGACGTTTTCGGGAAGTGCCGGTTAAAGTTTAGCTGAAAACTCACCCATAACAAGATCAGCATGGCTGAGCACATACCCACCGCCAGGCCAATAATGTTCGTTAGCGTAAAGCCTCTGTTTTTCTTTAAATTACGAAAGGCTATTTTGAAATAATTTTTAAGCATAGTCATCAATCGTTCCAAGCAACCCACTTGCCATACAAATAACACGCTGATAAACAAAATATTAAAACAAACAAACACCAATTTCAGCTGTCCATTATCGAACGCTTTTTGTCCGGAACTGAACAGCTGTCCTCTCATATTGCCGCAAATACACCGGCCTTGTACTTTCCCCTTTCCTTCAATTTGAATATTACCAAATAAACGTTTTCGGACCAACACTGGAAATTTCCCGATGGATAATGTTAGCAATACAGCAAGAAATATACAATTACTCACAAACCGGACAGTTGGGACTTACGCCCTGCAATAGGTTTGTCCCAATTCGCCGCTCAACAATTTGCTTTAGCAGAAACTAAAACCACGCTCGCTGGATGCTGCGTCAAACCGATAAATATCTCTGTGTAATGAAAGCTTTAATGGCAGGTAGATCTTATCTTTATAACATCTAATATTTCATAGTATGGTACACAGAGACAAAAAACTGCAAAATATTATTAACTGGTCACAGCGTAATGATGATATCCGGGCGGTACTGTTAACTAGCTCCATGGTTAATCCGCTTGCTCCGGTGGACGATTTAAGCGATTTAGATATTGAACTGATTTTTGAACACAACCAACACTATATCGCCGATAATCAATGGCTACACAATTTTGGTACTCCCATAGCGATGATCGAAGAGGGCGAAACTAATTTCGATGGTAAACATGCCATGAAAATGGTTCTTTATGAAGATCAAGTAAAAGTAGATTTTAAACTTTTTAGTAAATCGAATTTTCTCGGAGAAGTCAAACAAGCACAACTCCCTGAAGATTGGGATATCGGATATAAGGTATTATTGGATAAAGACGGAATAACGCATGGCCTAAAGAAACCGAGCCATCAGGTATCTATTATAAAAAAACCAAATAAACTTAAATTTGAGCAGGTCCTAAATGACTTTTGGTGGGACTGCACATATGTTGCCAAATGTTTGGTCCGCAAGGATATCTTTTATGCAAAATTCATGGCGGAAAACAATATCCGAACAGACTACTTAGTTCCACTCATCGAATGGTATATTGCAAACCAGCACGACTGGAATATCACGACCAATAAGCACGGGCGGCTTTTCCAGACCTATCTCACTGATGAAATGTGGAACAAAACATTACTTACGTTTGCTGGGAAAGAAATTGAAGAAAACTGGAATGCCCTGTTTGCAATGGCAGATCTTGTCTCCCAGATAGGTCGTGAGCTGTCAAGTCAGTTGGTTTATGAATATCCTGAACAGCTTGAAGCCGACATCCGGAAATATCTGATTGGATTAAAAACAATTTCCTTAACTTAACGTCCACCTACAATACGCTGGCACATGGATACATTGGAACTGAATAAAGACTATTGGGACGAACGCTATAAAAAACATGAAATCGGCTGGGATATTGGCTATGCATCGCCAGCGATCGTCGCCTATGCAACAGCATCGATTCCAAAATCCGCCACGATACTGATTCCCGGCTGTGGCAACGCCCACGAAGCTCGGGCCCTGTTATTTGAGGGCTTTACAAATCTTACTTTACTTGATATCGCACCCACACTTGTTCGTAAGGTGCAAAAACAATTCGATAAAACTAAATACGTACGGGTTGTCTGTAAGGACTTTTTCCTGCACACACCACAGTACGATTATATCCTCGAGCAAACCTTCTTCTGTGCGCTCCATCCCAGCTTGAGAGAAAAATATGTCGAACAAATGGCATCTTTGCTGCGCCCCGGGGGAACTCTTGCCGGTCTATTGTTCAACAGGACCTTTGAAAGAAAAGGTCCACCATTTGGTGGAAACATTGCTGAATATCAGAAGCTGTTTAATAGCCTTTTTGACATTGTACAGATGAAGCCCTGCGCAGACAGTATCCCACAAAGGCAGGGCAGTGAGCTTTTTATTGAACTGCGAAAGAAGTAAAGTCAGTTTCCCGGCATTACTTTATAAGTCGGGTCCTCTTTAATATTCACTAAAGCGACTCCTTCAGCATTCTTCAGCAGAGATCGGCAATCCTCACTGAGATGCCAGAGCTCAATCTTTTTGTCCTGAGCCGCATACCGTTCGGTGATTTTATTGAGCGCATCAATAGCAGACATGTCAACAACCCTGCTTTCTTTGAAATCTAAAATCACATGATCAGGATCTTCGTTTACCTCAAATTTTTCCAAAAAATTGGCAGTAGAACCAAAGAAAAGCGGGCCATAGATTTCATAGTGCTTTACGCCATCCGAATCTATGTACTTTCTAGCTCGTATACGTTTGGCATTGTCCCAGGCAAATACAAGGGCAGATATAACTACCCCCATCAGCACAGCAAGGGCCAAATTGTGCAAGAGCACCGTGATTACGGCGACGAGCATGCCAACAAATATATCTGACTTCGGAAATTTAGTAATGATACGCAAGCTTACCCATTGAAAGGTGCCAATGGCAACCATCATCATGACACCAACCAGTGCAGCCATCGGAATCTGCTCTATGAAAGGAGCACCCACCAAAATGATCAACAAAATGGTCATTGATCCAATAAACGCCGATAATCGGGTGCGGGCGCCGGCGTTCAGGTTGACTAAAGTCTGTGCAACCATAGCACAGCCCCCCATACCGCCAAAGAGGCCATTTATCGTATTGGCGATACCCTGCGCCATGGACTCACGATTAGCATTTCCCTTGCTTGCCGTGATCTCGTCCACCATGTTTAAGGTCAATAAGGACTCCACGAGGCCCACTCCCGCCATCACTAAAGAATACGGAAAAATGAGCTGTAAGGTCTCCCAATTCCATGGGATGTCTGGAAAATGAAACTGCGGCAGCGAACCACTTACCGAAGCGATATCCACCACTTTCTTGGTGTCGATTCCCAATGCTGACACGAGAACAAAAATTACCAAAATAGCTACCAGAGAGGCAGGTATAGCCTTGGTAAGACGTGGAAACCCGACGACGATCAATATCGTCAATAAGGTGAGTCCGCCCATGACATATAACGTGCCCCCCGTCATCCAGGCCATACCAGTATCCGTGTTCACCTTGAATTGGACAACTTGTGCCATAAAAATAATAATAGCCAAACCATTCAAAAAACCATACATAACCGGCTGCGGGATCAGACGGACAAATTTACCCCACTTAAATAAACCAACCAAAAATTGTAAAAGACCTGCTAACAGCACTGCCGCAAAGAGATAATCTATTCCATGGCTCGCAGCCAATGCCATCAGGACAACCACGGTCGCCCCAGCTCCACCAGACACCATTCCGGGCCGCCCTCCTAAAATTGAAGTCACTAGTCCCATTAAAAATGCAGCATAAAGCCCTGTCAAAGGAGGCAACCCCGCCAAGATCGCAAAGGAAAGCGATTCGGGTATCATGGTCATCGCTACTGTCAATCCAGCGAACAACTCATTCTTGAGATTGACGGATCGCAGCGAAAAAAAGTCAAAGGTATTATTCATGTCGATAGTTGTTGTAGCCTCCAAAGAAGCGATGCAAAGGTAAGCATCGACCCGCCATATCCGCAATAGAGATACGCTCTAAATAGTGGTGACGAGAGCCATTATTGCAAACACTTTCCGTTAATAATTGTTATTCTTATCAAATTTTATTGCAAAACAGTATATTAACCCTATGAAGCAACACATTGGCCCTTTCCCCTACTTATTCGTTCTTTTTCTGCTACTGTACAACACTTGTTTTAGCAGTATACCCACTGCCCTTGTTGCTGATGACAGCATTTATCATGACATATTTCGGCCCAGTCGCCCACTAGCTCCTGCTCCTACCACACGGTTTGACAGCCTGACAATTGAGCAGAAGAAAAATTTCCTGCGCGCCGGTATAGAGTGGTTCTCCATTCAGGCGATTCCTGCTTCGGTCAATTATTTTATACGGAAAGATCCTGTTGCCAACATCTCCTTTAAGAATTTTTTTAGTCATCTTAAATTTTCTGCCTGGACTTGGGATGACAATCATTTTGCGACTAATCAGATTGCCCACCCCTATCATGGCCAGTTTTATTTCAATGCTTTTCGGTCCAACAATTTTAGTTTTTTGCAGTCCACGGCAGCTACGGTCGCAGGTAGCTATATCTGGGAAACTGCCGGTGAAACTGAACCCCCTTCCATCAATGATATCATTAATACAAGCTTTGGTGGTACTATTCTGGGAGAGATGACCCATCGGCTGTCGCATCATATACTGGCCAGGCCGAGCCTGACGAAAAGCCAGCGCAATAAAAAGGAAATTTTAGCCATGTTGATCAATCCGATCAACGGGTTAAACCGTTTGCTCGACGGCCGCTGGGGGAATACACACAAAGGCACAGTGATAGATAGTTCCTTAGTACATACCGAAGTCGAACTTGGTATACGTCGTTTTGATGCCAAAGAACACGATATTATCAATCGTGGAAAGAATGACATCTATGCCCGCATCAAACTGATCTATAATAATGATGCTTTAGACCGCAAGAAACCTTTTGACGACTTCTACCTCAATCTGGAAGTCGGCTCAGACGACAGCTCCATCGTGAACGCTGTCAATATCTATGCATCACTGTATGGAAACCGCGTACTATCAAATTTACCAGGCCGTCACCGCGGTATTCTGTCCGCTCATTTTGACTTTCTGCGTAACGAAGCCTTTTACTATGGATCTCAAAGTATAAACTATACTCTTTTTTCACACTTTGCCATCGGCAGTCAAAGTAAGTTAACAACTGTCCTGGGCGGTGGACCAGTCATACTGGCCGCGGTGCCCGACCCTTACCTACATTTTGGTGAAAGCCGTACCTACGATTATGGCCCCGGAGTAGATATCCGGGCGTCAGCAACCCTCAGTACCCTGAAGCGTTTCAAATTTGGCGTCGACTATCGCGGTGGTTACTTTGTTACGATAAGCGGCAATAAGTCGCACCACTACCTGCATACCGCCTCCACCAGTGCTGCCTTACGGATCTGGAAAAATTTTGGCGTAAACCTGTATTCAGGGTACTTCAGACTAGAAGGACACTATCGGTATCACAACAACGTTAATAGAGATTATCCCTTTGTCCGCCTAGCACTGGCCTATAACTCTGAATACTAGAAGAAGTGCCTTTTTTGGATGGGCTGCCGGTGAAGTCGGCTTAGTTCGCCCAGTACTTCTTTAAAGCTTCTTTCAGTCGCGGATCATAGCCATAGATGTCCGGATAGGACACTATTTTCCCCGCATCATCCAGCCATGTTGTATAGTACGTAAGGTATACAGGCATCTTTCGCTTCAATGTTACCCAACGTGATTTGGAGATCGAATCCGTCGTGATCTCTTTTGCGATCCGCTCGGCCTGCTTTTCATTATTGACGAGGTAGCTCGCCAGATCTACCGGCTTTTCTACGCGTACACAACCATGGCTCACCGCACGGTTGGTCTGCCCAAACATCTGTTTGGCCGGTGTATCATGCAGATAGATCGAATACGGATTCTCAAACAGAAATTTTACATTTCCCAATGAGTTGTCTGAGCCCGGATTCTGTTTAAAGCGAAACTTTTCGACAGAGTCGGCATTCCAGTTTACCGTGGCCGGATCCACCTGTTTGCCTTTATAATAAGCTACCATGTTGCGTGACGCCAAATAGTTTGGGTTGTTTCTTACACTGGCCAGTAACTCTTTTTTAACTATACTGCTCGGAATATTCCAGACAGGGTTTACCTGCATAGCATCCAAGACGCCCTGCATTACAGGCGTTTCGTGATTCTCACCCTTGCGCGTATACCCCGGATTAGCCGTCTCTCCTACACATACATTCATCACTTGCCGGGATTTGCCTTCTTCTACAATATGTAACCGTTGCTCGGGGATATTGACAAATACATAGCGTTCGGGAAACACCTCGCCCATCCAGCGCAATTTCTCCAGCGTCATCAACACACTGATCCGTTGCGCAGGATCCAGATCCCCATTCTCCAACAGCTCCTGAAACTTGAGATAATACTGATTTTTTGGCTGAACGGATGCTAAAACCGCCCCAATCGAAACGCTATCCATCAAACGTGCTACATTGCCGTAGTTCATACGCTTTTGCGGTACAAAATAACGACCATACAGACGCTTGGGATTCACCATCCCATATTTGAGTCCGCTAACATAGGCGACAAACCCATCTGTACCCAGCAAGTCCAACTTTGCCAAAAGAGGATAGGCTTCTGCCACATCTTTGGGCTTCAATTTGCGAAGGGAAAATAAGGTTTCCTTAATTTCAATGGTATGGAAATAGCTCGTACGTATGCCATGCGCCTCACTCCGCTCAAAATACGTCAGCATCGTATCCAGGCTTCCATCAAATAAGTGGCTAGCAACTAAAGTCATTCCTTCCGTCGAATCAGCCAGCTGCTTCATCCAGCTTGGATTATGTAATTTAGCCTTCTGCTTCCCGTAGACTTCCCAGAATACTTTAACATAAGCCGCTGTATCGAATTCCTTATAGGACTTTTGATCAAAACCCTCTGCCAGCACATCACCATATGTCGGCGGATTCTCTTTACAAGAAAAAAATACTATTGAAACGAATGAAATAAGAACTAAAAATCGTGACATACTACAGATAATGAAAAAGAAATGGCTTCGCAATAATGAAGCCATGTTCGGTGCACAAAGATAAATAATTCTTTTTGGCAAACGAATGCCCTTTGTCATCGAATCACTACAGGAATCAATCCCTATATTTTTGAAGAAAATCCTCAAGAAGATCAACCATCTCCGTATTCCCTAGAAATGCTGCGGAGCGCTGATGTAAGCTCCTGGGCTCAATATCCAGAATACGTTGACAACCATTGGATGCCTTTCCTCCTGCCTGCTCTATGATAAAAGCAATGGGGTTACATTCGTACATCAGGCGCAGTTTGCCATTGGGATGCGCAGAGGTCGTTGGATAAAGAAATATACCGCCTTTCAACAAATTGCGATGGATGTCGGCGACCATCGAACCAATATAGCGGGAAGCATACGGCCGTAGGGTTGACGGATCTTCCATCTGACAATATTTGATATACTGCTTAACACCGTTAGGAAATTTAGAATAATTCCCCTCGTTGATGGAATAAATATGTCCGGCTTCAGGTATTTTCATATCGGGGTGAGATAAACAGAATTCGCCGATTGAAGGATCCAACGTAAAGCCATTCACGCCTTTTCCAGTAGTATATACCAGCATGGTGGAGCTGCCGTAGATCACATAGCCCGCGGCAACTTGCTTGGTCCCTTTTTGTAAAATATCATTGTTGTTGCAGGAAACGCCTGTGTCAGAAATCCGCCTGTAGATCGAAAATATGGTGCCGACAGAGACATTAACGTCAATATTGCTTGACCCGTCCAACGGATCTATACAAACAATATATTTCGCATTTTTTGACACACCAGAATGGATATAAACGGGGTTTTCATGCTCCTCTGACGCAACCACACAACATTCGCCCCCACTTTGTAGCGCCTTAATAAACTGCTCATCGGCGTACACATCCAACTTCTTTTGCCCTTCGCCTTGAATATTCGTCTGCCCCGCGTCGCCCAGAATATCTACCAGACCGGCTTTATTCACTTCTCTGTTGACGATTTTTGCGGCGATACCGATATCGCGCAGCAGCCGGGAGAGCTCTCCTTTTGCATATGGAAAATCGGCTTGCTTTTCAATGATAAATTGACCTAGTGTAGTGATGCCACTCATAATATTGTTATATTGGATATTTGTTGCACAAAGCTAAAAAAGTAAACTACATTTTAGCAAACCAAATCGACTAAACCCGTACATTTTAGCAAATCAAAATACGCAATCGATTGCGGGTATCCTTGCTAACTTTCTTATGCTAAAACGATTATAGTCAACAAAAAGGCAACGATGCTCCGAAAGCACTAAATTATTGCAAAATTTTGGCCGTTAGAAAAAGACTAAAAAATGATAAGTATTTGGTAATTTTGGCTAAATTAATGATATATGCAGCAACTGATTAAGCTCATCGAAAAAGAGAGAATAGGAAACCAACCGTTCAGCCAACATACACTTATCATTGATGATAAGCAAGTCGTACATGGAGCACTTTTCTTAATCAAGACAACCCGAAAAACCTTTAAAATTATGGTCCCAGCGCCGTTTTACGAAGAATTATTAAACGGAAAGAC
Source organism: Sphingobacterium thalpophilum (assembly GCF_901482695.1). Taxonomy (NCBI): domain Bacteria; kingdom Pseudomonadati; phylum Bacteroidota; class Sphingobacteriia; order Sphingobacteriales; family Sphingobacteriaceae; genus Sphingobacterium; species Sphingobacterium thalpophilum. Next base: position 4,130,862 of record NZ_LR590484.1, on the reverse strand, counting down.
ATCTATCCAGCAATTGATCAGGCATCCGGAGGCCATGTTGCTAACCTAGGTGCTTGTTTTCTCGTCTCGGGATAAATTTACATAAACAGTCTGTGGCAAAGGGCATATTCCATATCTTCGCAGTATAATTAGGACATAGATTTATCATCCAGAACTATGCGCAAAATACTTTTAATCGCTTTATCAGTTGTTATCACACTCATTTGTGCTCAAAACACGCAGGAAGTGAGCGTAGGTCTTATTGTCAAGACACAAATCGCACTCTGGAAACTACTTTTATTGTTTTTTATCCTTGGGATGTTATTTGCCTTTCTTTTAAAAGGGGGAAAAAGGAAAACACAGGCTCCGCTTGTCGGAAATACGGATTATTCTGCTGATGACTATCCGGAGCACAACCCCGGACTTTCCGACGAAGATAGGGAGTTTCTCTCGTAACCGTAAAAAAATAAAAGACTAAAAATGAAGGCCTAAACTGTTTAAACGCATTTTTATTCTCCAAATAGTTGTGAAAAACATGGATTACTCCTATCTTTGCATCACTTCAAACAAGGAACAATAGTTCAAAATAAAAGAAGTAGGATTCCGTAGCTCAGCTGGTAGAGCAATACACTTTTAATGTATGGGTCCTGGGTTCGAATCCCAGCGGGATCACAAGAGAAAAGCTAATCGCAAGATTGGCTTTTTTGTTTTAACGGTATTAAGGATTCGAAAGAAGGGCCGGCCGGGTTCGATCCGATGGAGGCTCAGGGATGTGCGCGGGAACTGTGGGGCTGAGCCAATCCCAGCGGGATCACTTCTTGGGACAAGTCTAAAAACGATAGACTTGTCCCATTTTTTTACCCTGTAATCTGCTGTTATTCTGATAGATAAGAGCAATGGCAGAATTTAGTCTTGGAGTTCGATGTTGTATTCCGTCAAATTCCAAAAATTCGGTCGAGCAAAAAAGACAGATCCTCCCCGGGTCTGAACAGTCTTTTTTGAGAAAAATGGAAGAACCCCTTTGTCAAATGCTCGCACCCTGCAGTTTCCTCCATTGCATTTTCAAAAGGGCTGCGCTTATGATAAAAAAAGCGCAGGCAACTACTTACCGATACTAAGGCACTGGTACGCCGAACCCCGAATAAGCGAGCGCCCACGCCATAACGTGAGCGTCCTTACTTATTGTCTCGGGGTTTAAAAATTACCAGTTTTTAGTATCGAGACTTAAAGCAAAAACACTTTAAGTATTTTTATATTTTCTAAAAGCAAAGATACTAAACTCGTTTCGATATAGAAATATGATTGCTCGAAATCCGTTACTTGTTCTTTTGTCCATTTGCAGACATAGTTTTGTTCAAGTATCCGTAAAAGGTCGGTTTGCTTAAAAGTGATTTTGCCGCCTATCTGGATGTATGGGAGTATTTGGTCATCACGATATTGCTGTAAAGTCCGTCTGCTGATATGTAACAGCTTGCACACGTCTTCGCCTGAAAGATATATTTCACCATTCATTACAGGACGGTAGTTTCTTAATATTTGTTCGATACGATTTCGCAATTGCGCTATCATTTCCTGATGTGCAACGATTTCGTCACTATCATTCGTGAATAAATCCATTTTGGGTAGTACTGTCCGGCTTCGAGCAAAGCCTGTACATCCGAGCGTTTATAATAATTTTTGCGGTTCAGTTTTGAATACGGTAAAAGTCCTTTGCTTTTGTAGGTCTGTAAAGTCCGCTTGGTAATGTTCATCATCAGGCACACTTCTTGGTTGTCCAGCCATTGCTCTTCTTTGAAAATGGAAAGATATTTTTGCGTTGCATTTTCGGTTAGTTCCAAAATTGCTTTCAGCTTATTCTTCATTCCTTCCGGTACGTATTTTTGTATTCCTATTCCTTCCATTATTTTGCTTCATTTTGCTAAGGAAGTCTAATCTATGAAGGGATTTTGCTGTATTTTTATATGTTGTACTCATTGGCGTTGGAAGTCATTGTTTGGCTGAACAAGAGTACTTATTGACAGTGTTTTACCAAGTGATAATGAGTTCTTAAAGTCCATTTTTTACCAAATGGTAAATATGTCAAGTAATATTATTTTTAATTTGCATACATGGAAGAAATGATTGAATATATTCTGCAATTTGGAAATCTTAACAAGCAGCAAATTGATCTTGTAATAAGTAAGGGAGAAATCCTGCAATTAAAAAAAGAGGATTATTTTTCTGAGGCGGGGAGAATTCCAAAGCAGGTTGGATTTATAGTAGAAGGAGTTATTCGCGGTTGTTATTACAATAATAAAGGCGAGGAAATTACCCGTTGTTTCATAAGCGAAAACAGCCTGGTATGTGATTATGTCAACTTCGAGGCGAATGCTTCATCTTCAGAGTACTTGCAAGCCGTTACAGATTGCAGTCTTATCGTATTTTCAAAGAAGAATTGGGAAGAACTATCCCATATTATCGTGGGTTGGGACAATATTAAAAATAAAATGGTGCAGCTGTGCATGTACCAAAAATCAAGAAAAGGCCCGGTAATTTCGCAGGACGCTACAACAAGATACCTTGAATTTTTAGAAAATTATCCTTCATTGACCAACCGTGTTCCATTATCATACATAGCTTCCTATTTAGGAATTACACAACAATCTCTTAGCAGAATACGGAAAAACATCCGCTGATGCACTTTTTACCATTTGGTAAATGATGCCATTGTCTAATACCTCAATTTTGTATTGAAATTTAAATATTACAAAATATGAAAACAGTATTAATTACAGGAGCAAACAAAGGCATCGGTTTTGAAACTGCCAGACAGCTTTTAGAAAAGGGATTTTTCGTATTTATTGGAAGCCGTAATATCGAGAACGGTTTACAGGCAGTTCAGAAACTTAATGCAGAAGGATTTTCAAATGTAGAAGCCGTAGAACTGGATGTTACTGACCCTGCCTCGGTACGGACGGCACGAGAGGAAATAGGCAACAAGGTTTCGGTTTTGGATGTACTTATCAATAACGCAGGTATCAATGGAGGAAGTGATCCTTACACCGTACTGGAAGCCACAAGTGACGAATACCTGAATGCATTTAAAACAAATTTGGCAGGTACAGCAAACGTTACACAAGCTTTTATAGATCTGCTCAAAAAATCCTCAGAACCAAGAATAGTCAACTTGAGTACCAGCGTAGGGTCTCTTTCATTGCAAAGTAATCCAGAATGGCCTGCCTACAGCTATGCTAAATACGGAGTTTACGCAATATCAAAAGCGGCTCTAAATATGTACACCATCCAGTTAGCATATGAGCTGCGTGATACTAATTTTAAAGTAAATGCCATTTGTCCCGGACTTACGAAAACCGATTTTACATTCTTTAATGGTGGAGAAGTCAGTGTTGCTGCCAATAGAATAATCAAATACGTCCTGATTGATAATGATGGCCCGACCGGTAAATTTTTTAGTGAAGAAACTAATCCGGCAACAGGAGAAATTCCTTGGTAAAACAGTTTTTCAATTAAAAAAGGGTTGGTAAAAATTAACCAACCCTTTTTGTTATAAAATAATAGCTTTCAGGAAACGTTTACCTGTCAGTTTTTATCTTGGTATTTCAGTCTGTGCTATTTTTGTTTCATTATCTTTTTTCTCACGGGAATAAACCCACAACGACAACAGCCCGAATATTATCAGGCCCTAAGCTATCCATTTGCCAACCTTTTCAATCAATTTAATGAAAACCGAACTTTCATAAGATGAGAAACCCTCTGCTCCCATAGGGCTGCGCCTGTAAAACTTTCTCCGGTTAATCCAATAACGAAGTCCCAAGCCTGCAACCAAGAATATTATCCCTATAACCAATGATGCAACCATATCCTCACATTTTTAATTTCACAAGTATAAATTTAAGAAATATTGATGAGCCAGTAAAATGCTCCTAAGCATACGCTGTAAATAGAAAATGTCTTACCAACCAGATAAGCCGTTTTTATGAAATGATATACTACTTTTAATCGCTACTATTAAACTGAAAGAAACTAACCTCCTATAAATCCAATTCTTCGCTAATCACTTTGGCATAAATCTGAGTAATTGCAACAAGAACAATAATATTTATTCTTCGATGGAATGATTTTCAAACAGCTCGTGTAGTTTCTGTTGCAGTAGTTTTTTATCGGGCAATTGGGTTTGATAATCTGAAACTAATGCCGGCGAAATGGAACGGCTCAATGCATATTCCACCACTTCACTGTCTTTGCCCTTGCATAACAAAATCCCAATGCTCGGATTTTCATTGGGTTTTCTTACATCCCGGTCTAATGCTTCCAAATAAAAATTGATTTGTCCCAAATGTTCGGGTTTGAATTTTTCGGCTTTCAATTCAAATGCCACCAGACATTGCAAACCACGATGATAAAACAATAAATCAATGTAGAAATCGCTATTGCCTACCTGAACTTTGTATTCTTCATCAATAAACAGAAAATCCCTACCTAACTCCAAGATAAAGTTTTTCATCTGTTTGATTAAGCCCTTTTGTAAATCGCTTTCGCTGTGTGGTTCGGGCAGGTTTAGAAATTCAAACACATAACTATCTTTGAAAGTGTTTGTTATATTAGTATTTAAACCCGTTGTGCATTTTGATACAGAAGTGCCTCTATTGTCATGCTGAGGCTTGCCGAAGCATCTAAAATCTTGTTAAGATATGATTTTTAGATCCTTCACTACGTTCAGGATGACAAAATAGCGCTTATAATGCACAACGGGTTATTTAATTCTTTCGACAGTGTTGAGAGTTTTGTATTACCTATTATTGTGCGTTCAAAAAGACTTGCGGAAATTTGGCGGTCAAGCTCCCGAACGCTGTAATGTTCTTTGGCAGTCATACGCAAATAAAACTCCCGCTCTTCTTCGGTTTTACAGCGTGAAAAAATTGTAAGATGATGTGTCCAACTGATTTGAGCCAAGAGCGTATTTCTAATGTCTTGGGGTTGAAATTGAAATTCTGTCCTAACTGCGGACACAATCTTATTTAATTGATTTTCAGTATTTTGCAATTGTGTCATCACTGATGGCACAATTGGCGTTTCGGCATAGCTTTCATAAAATTGTATCATTCTGTAAAGCCCTCTGCGGTTAAATCCTTTCAGTTCGGGATTGTTTTGCTGAATAAAATTTGCCAATTCATCAACCGTTTTATCTCCCCAATCTGCAACGGATAATCTTTGTTTAATGCCCCAACATTCCAATACAGGTTTATCAGCTCAATATTAACCGCCTTTATTGCGTTGCTTCGGGATTTCTGAATTAGGTTTATGATGTCGGTAAAACGATTGTCCATATTCAATTTTCTATGTCACAAAGTTAGCAATAAATGTTTCCGTTTAGTTTTAATTCACATACTGCTCCACTGCCTTATCCAATTCCTCGCTGATTACTTTAGTGTGAGGTATTGAGGAGTACCTGACAGTAAGCATTATCCACCACATCTTCCTGCAAAATATCAAACAAAGCATTCTCGAACTGCTCTTTTGGAACGGTCGTGAGTTCAGGAAATTGAACAACTTGCTTTATTTGATAACGTTTTGGCATCATTCAATCAAGTTCAATGTTGGATATTAACTCGGTCATTCATATTTCCCGGAAAAGACATCACTAAAAAACGTAATTCTCCGGAACTCTCATTACTTATTTTATGTATTTGCTTTGCTGAAATTTTAATCCCCTCGTTTTTTAATAAAGAAACCTTTTCATTCTCTAATAAGAATGTGGCTTTACCTTCAAGGATATAGAAAAACTGCTCCGTTTCGTTATGAAAATGAAGCTGTTCCTCCGTATGTGGTGGCATTAATTCTTCTTTGACAATAACGTTTTCAGATTGTATAAAAGTCCAGGCTTGACAATTATTACCCCATTGATAATGTTTTGTATTCTTTGTATTGATAATCATATCACTTTCTTTTTTATAAATCATCTGTATAATGCCGCCTGTCTCTATCCTGCGAAAACTTGCGGCTGTTGTAATCTGCTGATTTGTTTCTTGCTATGGACAAGGTTTTCCAATCTTCATTTTTCAGCATTTTGGCTATGAAAACCATCTGTCCAATATGATAAGGATAATGAGCCAATTGCCTGTTAATGGCTTCGGTAACCGTATGGCCGTCATTTCGGATGTAAATGATTTTCTCTAAATCTGCCTCCGTAAGCTGGTTTAAAGCATTCATCAGACAATCCCAACCTTTATTCCAATGCTCCATTAATTCAGCTTTGTTCTGAAACGGATTGGTAAATTCCGCATCCCGGTTTCGCCAGGGCTTTTCTCCGTCTGTGGTCAGAAATTCGGTAAACCTGGATAGCATATTTCCAGCAATGTGATTGACTAGAATAGCAATGCTATTGCTTTCCCCGTTATACTGCCAGAATAATTGTTCTTCCTGTAATTGTTCCATTGCTTTTTCTCCAAGCATTTTGTAATACAGGAATTGCTTTTTGATACTTTCTAAATAGCTGTCCATTTCTCTATTTTATTTGGGTTAATACAAATTCTTTTCTTTTATTGATATTACCTATCGGCACGTTTATAACTTCATAACCGTACTTTTCATAAGTGCTTTTCATTTGGAAATAGGTGTGTACTGCCTCCTGCCAATCCTGTTTCCGTTCATTATCTGTTTGATAAATTTCTTTCCAGGGTGGCAGGATAAATACCTTAGGATTATATGAGCAATTCAGCACTTTTTTCATAGTTTCTGTTGAAAGTGCATAACCAATCATATCCGCATAGCACACGGCATCCAAAATACTCCGGTCGAAAAAGCAAATTTCATTTGGCTGGCTTGCTGTTGCTCTGTTGTAGTCTAAAAGGGAAGCTCCTATCATTTTATCGGTATAAAGTTGTTTGTTTTTCCAAGGCAAAGCATCACCGTTTAGTGCTGTTTCTTTGCGGATAATCGTTCTGGCTACTTCCGGAACGATATTATATCCATCTGACTTCATAGCATTTAATAAGGTTGTTTTTCCTGCTCCGGGGCCACCGGTTATAACGAATAGCTTACTTTCCATTTTCCAATTCTTTTTTCAAAACACTATGCTCCAATACATTTACTCCAATTCCTTTTAATTCATCTATCCCTTTGGGATAGATCTGCGAAATCGCTTCGGGAACAATAGCCAAACGATAATCTCTTTCACTTGCTTCAAATATTGTTGTGCGTGGACAGTTCGGGAAATTACAACCTGCAATTACCAATGAATTAATCTTGCGATTTTTCAGCCAAGCCTCTAAGTTTGTTTTATAAAATGCACCCCAGCGTGGTTTGTAAGCCACAAAGTCAAAAGGAGCAAGCTGTAGAATACTGCCGGTCAATAATTTTTTATCCTCATACATTTCGACATTTTTAGGCAAAAGCTCTTGTACGATTTTAGCTCCGGAACTACCCGGAATGACCATTGCCTTACTTTGTCGGATGACTTCTTTCCTGCAAAGTTCGGCGTTGCTTCCGTCTTTAAGATATAATCTCACAATATGTAGAACTGGCAATTGATTTCTCCTGAATGTGTCAGCCAAATATGCCACATTTTCTATCACATCCTTCGTTCTGTCGATATAGGCATTACCGTCAGGCTTTGCAAAATCATTTTGCATATCGATAATCAGTAAAGCCGAACGGTTCCAATTCATTTCCATAGACAACGTTTTTATTCATCAAACTTATAATGTGCTCTCACTTTACTTACTTTCCCGTCATTATTCAATTCCATATATTCTGCCGAAAAGGAATTATTGACACTTCTGTAAAACAATACGGTTGAATTAGCTCCTTTGAGTTCGTGGTACAATTCAAAGTGCAGGTCGGGGTATTTTTGCAGGGCTTTTGAAAAGTAATCCTTTAAATCAGTTTTGTTGGAAATTTTACCTTCTGCGTTTATTCCCATTTGTTGAATAATTGGAGAAACAAAATCAATGTTTTCGCTGTAATGTTCCATTATTTTATCCAAATCGTGGCTGTTCCAGGCCTCAAGCCATTCTTTTGCAAAGTCTGTATTCATATCCTTTTATTTTGATTGACTGTTTTGAAACTTTCCAATAGCTGTGTCTTTCTTTCATCGTTCATAGTCTAAGCGTCTTTATATAGGTTATTTCTTTTTATTTCCATCAATCTTTCCGGGTTTTCAGGAGATTCAAATCCAAACTGACGGTAAAGCGAATGAGCATCTAATGTTGCCAATAATGTCCTTCTTAGCCCTTGCACAAAATCCAATTCCAATAGATGTTTTATCATCATTTTTGATAATCCTTTACCTCTGTATTCTTTCAAAATATAAACATCTGCCAAATAGCCGAAAGTGGCATAATCCGTTACCAATCGGGCAAAACCAATCTGTTTTTCATCTTCAAATAATCCTACGCAAAAAGAATTTTGCAACGCCGTTTTTACAGTTTCCAACGGAATGCCTTTTGCCCAATAACTTTCCTTGCTCAAAAACTGATGGACGGCATTAATATCCATATTTTCAAAGCCCGTTTTTATTTCAATTACCTGATTGCTTATTTCCATTGCATTTGTTTTTTCAGATTTTTGATTTGTGCCAAATGGTGATTGCAATGCCAACTGTATTTTGCCATAGCCTCAGCAATAGTCTGGCAATTATTCAATTCCGGATGAAAGAACGTTCTGTCCCAATATGGTTTTTCTAAACCTTTTAAAAGTATCGTCCAACGTTCATGAATGCCTTCTAAAATGCTTAATGACGGCAAAATGGATATATGTTTCGCGTCTGGTAACTCCGCCCATTTTTCTTCTGCAAACGGTTTAATAATCGGATTATCTTCCGTCAATGCAAATTTGATGCGGGCAAAACAATTGATATTGCTATCCGCTAAATGATGAACAACCTGCCTGACAGTCCAACCTCCTTTCCTGTAGGGTGTATCTAATTGTTTGTCGTCTAAACCCATTACCGCTGATTTTATATTTCCGGGAAATAATGCAATAACATCAATGTATGATGCGCACATTTCTTCGGTGATTACTTCTGGCTCTTTGTATTTTCGAATGGGATATTGGTTGTTTAGAAGATTATCATTTAAAATCATTTCCATTTTAGTATCTGCCCGTTTGTACTTTCCCTGTTCAATAGTAACGTCCGTAAAGCCTAATTTTCTATAAATACCCAACGCCGGTTTCAATGCGGATTGTGTGTAGAGTACCAGTCTTTTTACGCTCAAATCTTTTGCCTTGTCAATAGCTGCCTGACACAACATTTTTCCTGCTCCGATGCCCTGATAATTTTCACCCACCGCCATTTTGGTCAATTCCATTGTATCCGTATCTACTTTTTTCAAGGCGACAGTTCCGATTACCTTACCTCTATAAACGGCAAACAAAATTTTTCCTCCGTCATTTAATATCGCTTCTTCGGGATTGGAAAGAACGTATTCGTCAATATCTTCCAACACAAAATATTTTTCAATCCACGCCCGGTTGAATTTTTCAAAATAGGTTTGCCATTCCGGACAGTAATTTTCTATGGTTATCATTTTCATAATCTTATCTCAAATAAATTGACCTCAATATTGTTATAGTGTTCCGGCAAATCACTCTGTGGCGGCAACTGTCTTTTACCTATCCATTCAAATCCTAATTTTTGGTAATAACCGGTCAATGCTTTATTGTTTGCCCAGGTATCTATCCGGATAAATTTCTTCTTATTTTTCCACGCTTCAACCATAGCCCAATCCACTACTTTCTTTGCTATATTTTTTCCTCTGTATGAATTGCGTATCGCCATACGGTGTAAATAAATGGCTTCCTTTCCGTCCTTGTCGTTCCAAATAATAGGTTCGGCTTTTACTATGGAAAATACACCTGCCATTTCATCATCCTTATCTAAGACTTTAAAGTGCCTTTTCTCTGTAATTTCCTTTTCAATAAATGATTTACTGAAAACAGGCCAACCGTATCCGCTTTGCTGAAATTGATAGGCTCTTGCTTCGCTGTATATTTTTTCCACCTTTGGAATGTCGGCTATAACCGTTCGCTCTATTCTCATTTTTTTGACATTTTCTGATAACCTCTATTGACACAATACAGACCGCTTAAAGTAGCGACCAAAGCCAATAAAGTGATACCGGTTAGTTTCTCATTCAGGAATAGAAATCCGAGCATAATGGCAATGAACGGATTGATATATGCATACAGGGATGAAATGCCTATCGGCAAATGTTTCAGAGCATACACAAAAGCAGAATACGCAATGACAGAACCCACTACAATCAGGTAAACCAAAGCCCAAATACTGGATGTCGTTACAGTTTTTAACTCTGAATAATCATCCAAAAAAGCACTGAATACAAACAAGGCCATTCCTCCCGAAAACAATTGCAATGCAGCATTTTGTAACACGTTCTTACTGTTCGGGATTTTGTATTTTGCAAATACACTCCCCGAAGCCCAGGCCAGACAAGCTCCGAAGGCTATTAACATTCCCTTAAAATAGGCAGGATTGGCAAGGTCTTTTAGATTGTCCCGAAAAATCAGTACAATACCCAAACAGCCTAATATCAATCCCACGATAATTAATAAATGTGGTTTTCTCCTGTCAAACCCAAACAAATAGCTGATGACAACCACAAAAACAGGAATGAGTGATAATATCAATGCTGCCAGTCCGCTTGAAATATAGCGTTCACACCAACCGATAACACCATTTCCCAAAGCAACCATTAATACACCCGGAACAGATTGATATAATACATCCGATTTATTCAAATTCAGATTTCCTGTGAGCTTTAGTCCAAACAGTAAAATTGCTCCGGCTAGTACTTGCCGAATTGTCGAAAATAAGAATGGCGGAAAGGTTTGCACTCCGATACGGATAGCAAAGTAAGTCGTTCCCCATACCAAACAAACGACAAAAAGAGCTCCGTAAGCCAACATATTTTTATTACTGCTCATAGCAATCTGATAATTTATAATGCAAAATAAGGAAGAAAAAACATATGGTTACAGATACAATTTTTGTAATTTTGCAGGATACAGTTATTAAGCAATGAAAGAAGTATTGTATCAAAAAATTTCCGCTTCTCTATCGGAACAAATCAAAAACGGCACACTGAAAACAGGTGATAAGATGCCGTCATTACGTACGCTGCATAAAGAATATGGTGTGAGTATGAACACAGCCATACAAGCGTACTTGGAGTTGGAAGCCAATGGCCTGATTGTTTCCCGACCACAGTCCGGCTACTATGTGAGTTACAAGCCTGCATATTTGTCTGTGCCTTCCGTGAGTACCCCTTCTAATCAGGCAAAATCTGAAAGTGTAGAAACACTGATTTCCAAAGTATATTCAACTTTAAGTAATAAAGATGTTACCAGGTTTTCTTTGGGCGTTCCCGAAAACGAATTGCTTCCTATTGCAAAGCTCAATAAAGAGTTAGTTAATGCGATGCGTGACCTCACAGGAAGCGGTACGGAATACGAAGAAATTCAGGGAAACCGAAAATTACGCAGGGATATTGCCCGATTGACTTATACCTGGAACGGAAATTTAAGTGAAGACGATATTGTTACGACTGCCGGGGCTATGAATGCCATTTCATTCGGGTTGATGGCACTTACACAGAAAGGCGATACGATAGCCGTTGAAAGTCCTGTTTATTTCGGCATATTGCAGCTGGCTAAAAGTTTGGGATTAAAAGTTATTGAATTACCAACACATCCTGTTGCCGGAATTGAGCCTGATGCTCTAAAAAAAGTCCTGTCCAAAATAAAAGCGTGTATTCTGGTTTCTAATTTCAACAATCCGTTGGGAAGCTGTATGCCCGATGAGCATAAAATGGAAGTGGTAAAAATGCTTTCGGAACGAGGTATTCCGCTCATAGAAGATGATTTGTATGGCGATGTATATTTTGGGAACAGCCGCCCTAAGCCTTGTAAAGCATTTGACGAGGAAGGTTTGGTTCTTTGGAGCGGCTCTGTGTCAAAAACATTAGCTCCGGGTTATCGTGTGGGCTGGTTAGCTCCGGGAAAGTTTAAAGATAAAATAGTTCATCAGAAACTCATTCATACCGTTTCTTCTACGACCATCACACAGGAAACTATTGCCAACTTCCTTGAAAAAGGCAGGTATGAACATCATCTTCGGAAATTGAGAACTGAGCTGCACGCCAACAGTCTGCAATTTGCCAGGGCTGTTGCCGAGTATTTTCCGGAAGGAAGCAAAATAAGCCAACCGCAAGGCGGATTTATGCTTTGGGTAGAACTGGACAAAAGAATTGATACTACGGAATTGTATGATCTGGCTATCCGTCAAAAAATAAGTATTGCTCCGGGCAGGATGTTTTCATTGCAAAACCAGTTTACTAACTGTATGCGGTTGAGCTACGGACAACGCTGGTCGGAACAGATAGATAACAAACTGAAACAGTTGGGGAGAATTGCTAAAGGGTTATTGTGAACTAAAAAATACTCCTCCACCGCCTTATCCAATTCCTCACTAATCACTTTGGCGTAAATCAGATTTAGAATTTTATTGATAATTCCGCTTCGCTTTTTCTAAACGTCAGTTTATATGGGTTGGATAACAAAGAAAAGAAAAATGAAATCGACTATTCAAAAGTAATTCACTGAATAGTAAGGGCTAGAATTTCTGATAATCATCCGACATTTTTTCGTTCCTTTGTGAAAGTACTAAATGGTATCTTTATAAAGTTTGAACAATTCAATCTGAGCATAAATAGACGATAAATAGATGAAAAAGGCAGAAGCAACACGGTTGATGATTTTACAGAAAGCGTTTGAGCTAATCTATGTTAAGGGATACCAAACGACAAGCATTGACGACATTATCGCCACGACAAAAGTAACGAAAGGCGCATTTTATTACCATTTCAAAACCAAAGACGAAATGGGGGTCGCCATCATAAACGAAATTCTAAAACCGACACTGGCAAACAGTTTTATTGAACCGCTTCAAATAGAAGAAAATCCGCTACAAGCCATTTACTACCTAATGGATAATCTATTGATGGAAAATGAATTTCTGAAAGTCGAGTATGGTTGTCCGGCATCCAATTTTACACAAGAAATGACACCGTGGAATTCGGAATTTAATAAGGCTTTGAATGAATTAACCCAGGAATGGACAAAGGCAATAACCGCCACCATCGAAACAGGCAAGAAAAACGGCGCCATCCGCGAGGACGTAAATGCGAAACAGGTAACCATCTTCGTTTTGTCGGGCTATTGGGGCATTCGGAATTTGGGAAAATTAGAGAATAGCAAAAAAGTGTATGTTTCTTATTTAAAACAACTTAAAATCTATTTAGATAGTTTGAAATAATTTTTCCCTAAAAAAACATATCGATTAGTATTTTAAAAATTTAATTTTGCAAGTCAGATAAAATGTGCCTGCATACATCATTCTTAAGTTACAGTAACCAATACATTGGGTACAGCGCTTTTCGGGTCCAAATTTCTCATCATGTTATATGTGAACGAACAGGAGCATTGTCCAAAATGGACAATGCTTTTCGCTACCTTACCGCAGCCTTTCCTCATATTCAAGTTATAATAACTACAAATAATTCGTGTCAATAAAATGGAAGCTCCAATAAATAACATTCCAACGCATTTTTTTAATATGGAAGAGAATTCCAGAATATTTGTAACCAAAATAACCTCGGAAACCTTTAATGAAAATGTTGAATCGGGTCAAGCACATCGGCATAACAGCCATCTTTTGGGATTGCATTTAAAAGGAATATCTCTTATGGAACTGGATTTTAAACAATACCAAATAAAATATCCGTCCGTTTTGTATCAGTCTCCCAATCAGGTACATAGAATACTGAATGTCGATGAAATAGAAATGTTTTTATTGGGAATCGAGCAAGAACTTATTGATAAAAACCTCTATAAACATCTCCAGGAAATTATTACGCCACATCCCCTGCACCTAAGTTCTGATGAAATGAATATTTTAAGACAGGCTTTCTTATTGTGTGCTAATCTTCATGATAAAAAGGAGGATAAATTCTATTTCTATTCATTAAAGAATGCTTGCAATGCCCTCATCGGTCTATACCTTTCTTTTTATCTAAAAACGTTGCAGTCACAAGAACAGCTTTCCAGATTTGAGCGCATATACAATGACTTTCTAAAACTGTTGGAAGTACAATTCAAAGTATGGAAACGTCCTTCCGATTATGCTCAAAAATTAAACATCTCAGTAGCCTATCTCAATGAATGCGTAAAAACAGTAACTGGATTTACCGTTTCGTATCACATTCAACAGCGGGTTGTCTTAGAAGCCAAGCGCCTGCTGTACTATGCCGACAAATCCGTAAAAGAAATTGCAAACGAATTGGGCTATGATGATTATCCGTATTTTTCGAGATTATTCTCTAAAGTTGCCGGAATGACTGCTTTGGCATTCAGGAACAAAAACCACGTTTAGTCCAATGCTTACCTCTATTGTATACTTTCTCGGTTTATCAATTCTTCAGTTATTTGCATAACTAAAATAAATAACAATATGCCAAGAGCTCCCAAATGGTTATTTGATACCGTTGATTTACTTACGACAAAACTTCCCGAGGTAAAAGTAGAAGAAATCGTTTTCTTATCTCCATCAGTAAAGAAAATTCGGATGTCCGGAGTCTTTGATAAAGTAAAATTTACTGTTGGCGCATATATTGATTTCAGAGTAACAGAAACCGAAGTCAGACGCTACACGGTTTCAAATTTTGATAAGAAAACACAAAGTATTGAGTTTATCGTTCACCTTCATGGCAAAGGTTGTGGCGCTGATTATATGAACGCCTTGCAACCGGGCGACGTACTATCTTTAAATAAACCCAGTACGATGATAAAATATTATGCTTCATCCTTTCAGCATTATATTATTTTTGGAGATGAGTCTTCTTTGGGATTGGCACAATCGTTTGCTCCTGTATTAAAGCAAAACAATCATATATTTCAGTTTATTTTTGAATTAGACGAAGAAAATCTAAAAATTCCTGAAATTTTGGGGCTGGAGTCGGTTATCGTTTTTCCCAAAACAGGATTATTTAAAAACGAGGAATGGATAAAGAAATTGCCCGTTTTTCCTCTTCAAAATGAAGATCATATCAAGTTTATCCTCACAGGAAATGTAAAATCAGTGCAAACCTTTAGAAAAGTTATTAAAGATACAACGAAGTGCAAAGTATATCTGCATGGCTATTGGTTAGAAGGCAAAAAAGGATTATAAAGGTTAATATTTACTAAATTTGCAGTGTAAATGCAACAATTTAAATAAAAATGTCAATAACAAAACACGAAGAATTAATCGGAATGCAGAAAGTGAGCGAAGTGGTTGCTTACACATTGAAGGAAATGCGCAACTATGCAAAGCCCGGTATGACAACCAAAGAATTGGACGACTTCGGGGCAAAAATACTTTCGGGCTTCGGAGCAAAATCAGCACCGTATCTGACTTATGGATTTCCGGGTTGGACTTGTATCAGTGTGGACAATGAGTTTTGCCACGGCATTCCGTCCGAGAAAAGAATATTGAAAGAGGGCGATTTGGTGAACATTGACGTTTCCGCCGAACTTGACGGCTTTTGGTCGGACAACGGAGGTTCATTTGTGCTTGGAGAAGACATCAACCAACATCAAAAATTAGTGGATGCATCCAAAGAAATCCTGCAAAAAGCCATCAGTAATATTAAAGGAGGGGTTAAGATTTCTGAAGTTGGGCACATCATGGAAACCGAAGCCAAAAAAAGAGGATTCAAGGTTGTTAAAAATTTGGGCGGACACGGCATCGGAAGGGGTTTACACGAACAACCCGATGAAATAATGAACTACAAAAGCCGATTTGACCAAAGGCGGTTTAGAAAAAATTCAGTGGTTGCTATTGAAACGTTTATTACCACAACTTCAACCTATGCAACAGAGTTAAATGATGGTTGGACAATGGTGGGAAACAAAGGCGGTTTTATGGCGCAACACGAACATACAATCGTTGTTACCGACGGGAAACCAATCATACTAACCGAAATGAATGGGATTTGGAATTAAAAAATCGAAACAACGTTTTGGATAAAACTCGGTTGTAAATTTTTGAACAAGTAAGTCGGTGGTATATTTTGAATCTTAGGTAGTACCAGTTATTTTATTATTCTGAAATGTAGAAAGAAAAGGGCAATGAAATCATTTTTATTGATTGGACAATCGAATATGGCAGGTCGCGGGTTTGCTCATGAAGTGAAACCGATATACAATAAAAGGATTATGATGCTGCGAAACGGCAGATGGCAAATGATGGTCGAACCTGTTCATTATGACAGACCTGTTGCGGGTATCGGGCTTGCTGCGTCATTTGCAGAAGCTTGGTGTTGGGACAATGAGGAAGAAGAAATCGGCCTTATTCCCTGCGCAGAAGGTGGTAGTTCCATTGATGATTGGTCAACAGATGGAATTTTATTTCGTCATGCAATAAGCGAAGCTCAATTTGCAACCGAAAACAGCGAACTATCTGGTGTGCTTTGGCATCAAGGGGAAAGTGATAGCCAAGGCGGAAAATTCAAACAATACTACGAGAAATTATCAAAAATATTTAATCAAATTAGGGAGACATTATCAGTACCCGAAATTCCATTTATTGTAGGCGGTTTAGGTGAATATTTAGGTAAAGTAGCATTCGGAGCCGGGTGCACAGAACATCAGCAAGTGGATAAAGAACTTCAAAAATATGCCCAAGAGCAAGAGAATTGTTACTATGTTACGGCCAAGGGACTTACAGCCAACCCGGACGGCATTCACATCAATGCTGCGTCTCAGAGAATATTCGGCATCCGATATTATGAGGCATTTCTCAAAAGAAAACATATACATAAGCCGTTAGTAAATGAACTAGAATTAGTTGACAGGTGCAATAATAGAGAGAACACAACAGAGGAAAAACAGTACATGGCCTTAGAAAAATTCACTCAGGGGAAAATTGCTTATAAGGAATTTATGAAGGCATTTTCTTAGTTTTAAAAATCCCCGCCCAAAGATTGAGATGGATTTAATGATGCTACTATTATTACGCTTAAGACCTTGGGATTTGACGGAATGTACTTCATGCCGTTGAGTTGTCTGTAATTTTATCACCGCACAAGTCGTAATAATTTCCTTTTTTCTAATTCAGCAAATTGAAAATGGTTTATGATACTGTTGTATAGAATTGAAAATTTGCACTTCTTTTTCTGTTACTATGCAAACAGCCAAATAGCTATCAGCAGTTCCAAAAACGATACCGCACAGTGAAGCAAAAAACTAAAAATAAAGACCCTTGGACCATCTTCTCACCTTTTTTCAAACAGGTGGAAGCTCCGGCAAGAACCATCCTGTTGCAGGAAGGGAAAATTTCCAAAACGATGTATTTTATTGAAAAAGGTTGCCTGCGTACCTGGGTGAACAACGACGGCAAAGAAATCACTACCCAATTTTTCTTTGAGGGCGACAGCGTTTCTTCCATCGAAAGTTTCCGAACCAACCAACCGAGTTTGTACAGCATCGAAACCATTGAACCTTGCGTTTTGCAAACCATCACACAAAAGGAATTTCAAAGGATTGTAGAGCAATCGCCCGACATCAAAAAGCAATTTGAAGAACATTTGTTCAAACGCCTTTTCCAGGCACAGCAATTGTTTTTTTCCTACCTCAAAAATTCACCGCAACAACGTTACGAAGAGTTGTTGTCGCAATATCCGCATATCGTGCAGCGTGTACCGCAACATTACATCGCCTCGTATCTGGGCATCACTTCCGTTTCCCTGAGCCGAATCCGAAACAGAAGATAAAACGGATTTATTAACAATTGTTATCGTCCGACACCTGATTTGCTGCTCAATTTTGTACTGTTATTTAAACAGTCAAAAAATGAGAACCGTCATCGTATTCAACCATCCTTATGAAGGAAGTTACTGCAACGCCATTTTGAAGGCAGTAACGCAAGGGCTTGAAAATTCCGCACACGAAGTGGATTTGATGCACCTGGACAAAGACCAGTTTCACCCCCGAATGACATCGGACGATTTAAAAGCCTTTGTGGAACATCGTGCGGTGGATTCCCAGGTTATCGGCTACTGCATATTGAAAAAAGCCGACCACCTGATTTTTATTTTCCCGATTTGGTGGGACATTATGCCTGCCGCCACCAAAGGATTTATCGACCGGGTTTTGTCGCCCGGATTGGCGTATGACCATCATCCGAGAGGTTTTGGATTGGTACCGCTTTTAGACAACCTGAAAAGCATCACCGTCATCACCACCATGAACAAACCTAAAATTATGTACTCACTACTTATCGGAAACTTGATTCGCAAAGTGATGATACGGAGTGTTTTCAAAACAATGGGCTACAAAAACGTCAAATGGCTCAGCTTTACATCGGTCAAGAGCGTGAGCCACGAAAAACGGGTGAAATGGTTAAATAACCTTGATAAAAGATTTTCAAATTTTAAATATTAAAAAGCGAAAAGACTCCATTTATATCCCTCTTTGCCTGCTTCTAGAAAAAACTCAAAAATCAGGCTACGCTGCTTGTTGAAATATGTTTCAGGAAGTGCAAGAACTTGTTTAAAACTCATCCAATTGTTTTGTTGCCCGTATACGATTTTATAATTTTGAAGGAAATTGGTTTAATAGTATTATTCAAAATGGTAACAACGTGCAAATGACATTACAGACTAAATAATAGCTTCATAATCATTGCACTTGATATTAATCATAAAACAAAGAAATGGGAAGAGATATAATCATAAAGCCGGATAATACCGCAGTAAGAACCGCATTATGGAGAGCGTTACACGTTCGGGCAGATGCAAAACCTCATATACTTGAAGATGAAATAGGATTCAAGTTGATTGCACCTGATGAGGATTGGCAGGAACGTCCTGACATGAAATATACCAAACGGCTGCGAGCTTCTATCGTTGCCCGTTCACGTTTTATTGAAGATATAGCTAAAGAGCAAATCGCAAAAGGCATAAAACAATACGTTTTACTTGGTGCAGGATTGGATACTTTTGCCCAACGAAATACGGAAATCAGTTCGCAAGTTGATATTTATGAAATTGACCAACCCGACACATTAACGTGGAAAGAAGAAAAGCTGATTGAAAACGGCTATAAAATCCCCGGCAATCTCCACTTTGTACCTGTCGATTTTGAAATCTCATCTTGGTGGGATGAGCTATTAAACAAAGGTTTTGACATTAATAAAAAAGCCGTTGTTTCTTGCACAGGCGTAACCCTTTATTTGACAAAAGAAGCCATTACCGACACACTGAAGAAAATGACTTTGCTTGCATCCGGTTCAACGATTGCAATCGCCTTTTATCTGCCATTGGAACAACTTGACGAAGAAGACAAACCAATGCAGGAAATCGCAATGAAAGGTGCAGCCGCTTCGGGCACACCGTTTGTGAGTTTTTTCAGTGCAGAAGAAATTATAAAACTCGCCGAAAAAGCTGGTTTAAAGGAAATCCAAACCATTTCCACAAAAGAGATGACGGAAAGATACTTTAAGAAACGAACCGACAATCTTCTACCAGCAAGTGGAGAAGTTTTTTTAGTGGCAAAGACCTGATAAATTGTGCAAGGAAGTTTTTTCCTGCAACCGTGATGTACAGTGATATAAAACGGCTGAAAGCAATGTTTGGGCCGGTGTTTTACCATAGATGAACCAATCCGCACAAAAACGGTTATTATAAATAACGCTAAATTTGTATTGAAACACAGATTAAAAGAGAGAATATTTTTATGGGGCATATCAGAGAATACTACGAACGCATAATAAAATTACAGGAAACAGAATGGAAATTTATCTCTTCCCATTTTAACCGAAAAGTGTTTGCCAAAAACCAAATCATCACACGACAAGGTGAAACAGAACATTTCCTTTCATTCATCGAAACCGGCATTGTTCGGTTTTACATTCCTGATGATGAAAACGAGCTGACTTTCAACTTCAGTTTTGACAAAGAGTTTACTTGTGCCTACGACTCATTCTTGACACAAACGCCATCCGAATACGAATTACAGGCATTGACAGAAACCGTGGTTTGGCAGATTTCCTTTGAGGATTTACAAAAAGTCTATGCTCAAACCAAAGTCGGGAATTATTTGGGACGTTTTGCTTCCGAGAAATTATTTTTAGCCAAAAGCAAACGCGAATTATCTTTATTGAAATACAATGCAAAAGAGCGTTATTTAAGACTGTTTAAAGAACAGCCCGATATTCTGAAATTTATCCCGCTAAAATACATCGCTTCCTACATCGGAATCACCCCACAAGGCCTGAGTCGGATCCGCAGACAAATTGCGTAGCAATCATCGCTAAAAAATCAATGAACAGCGTAATTACTTAACATCGGTTCATTGCCTTCCTGGTTTATTCTTTTGAACTTTGCAATAAAATCAAAAGAATGAAACGACCCATTTTAGCATACGAACACAGCATTTTGAAACAGAAATGCAACGACATCGGAAAGGATTATCCTGAATTGGATAAAATGATTGCCGATATGCGGGAAACGATGGAAAATGCCAATGGATGCGGTTTGGCTTCGCCCCAAATCGGACTTCCCATAAGACTATTTATCGTGGACAGTAAAACGACTTTCGAAAATCTCGATGAACAAGACCAAGGAATCTATTTTGAGAAAAATGATAGCGGCATAAAGGAAATATTCATCAATGCAAAAATCATTGAACGTTCGGCAGAGCTTTGGGAAGACAATGAAGGCTGTTTGAGTATTCCGGAATTATCCCAAAAAGTAAAAAGACCTTGGACGATTACGATAGCCTATTACAATAAAGATTTTGAACTGCAGAGAAAGACATTCAGCGGAATCACCGCAAGAATGATACAGCACGAATACGACCACACTGAAGGGATATTATACCTTGACTATTTGAAACCGCTGACCAAAAAACTGTTGGAAGGGAAACTCAAAAAAATAGCCCGAGGACAAATAAAAACAAGGTATCCGATGAAGTTCGTGTGATGATACTGCCGACCTCAGCCTATAAGACTCCAACATCACGAAGCTTCATCGCAACTTAGCGCAGCATTCTCACTGACCCAAAGGAAGTCACGAAAGTTTCAATCCCTGTTGACAAATGCGCGGTGGTTGTTTTGCACCTGCCTGTGAACTTTTTAAAAACATATCTACCTCATTAAGAGTGATTTATAACTCAATCAAACAACCTAAAATATTTTTTATTCAAAAACATACCAATTAGTATGTTTTTTTATTTAACTTTGCATGCAAACATAAAAACAAGAAATATGCATACACATCATCACATCATTCCGGAATTTACAACCACCCATGCATTCGTTGCAGCGTTGATTGGTTTGGTATTTATCATCATCATGTCGTTTGTGAAAGAACCCTCCCGACAGAAAATCAACGCCATGATTATTGCCGGTGCAGGCGGGGTTTATTGGAGTGGCGGATTAGGCATTTGGGAATATGTTTTTGGTGCTGTTATGTTGTTCGTCGCTTTCAAAGCCCTCCATCACTATTATTTCATCGGCATCGGTTGGCTGTTGCACACAGGCTGGGACATTATGCATCATCTATACGGTGATCCCATCATTCACTTTGCACCACTTTCGTCCGCCGGTTGTGCCGTGTGCGACGCGGTTCTGGCAATCTGGTTCTTCTTTGGTGCACCTACCATTTGGAACGTATTCAAAAAACAAAAAACAATTCCGGCATAAAATGTATTCCACTTTATTAGTCTTTCACTCTTTGATTCGTTGGGTTGTTTTAGCTTTTTTACTGTATTCCATTTACAGGGCCTTTGTCGGTTTGGTCAACTACAGGGCTTTTTCGAAAACGGACAACGCTTTCCGACATTGGACGGCTACGGCTGCACATATTCAGTTAATGATCGGCATCATCCTTTACACGCAAAGCCCGATGGTCAAATATTTTTGGAAAGAAAAGGAGAGTAATTTTCAAAACCTAGAGCTGACTTTCTACGGTTTAATTCATATTATTTTAATGCTAACTGCTATTGTGGTGGTAACAATCGGCTCGGCAAAGGCAAAGCGACAGCCCTCGGACAAGAAGAAATTCAAAACAATGCTTGTTTGGTTTACCATTGGCTTAATCCTCATTTTCGTAGCCATTCCCTGGCCGTTTTCACCCTTATCAGGCAGACCTTATTTCAGAATATTTTAATGATGAAGAAACTTTTCACCACCTCTATCGGGCGTTTAAGACTCCTGGCTATCTTAGAAGGCATATCATTACTTGTCCTGGTTTTTATTGCCGTACCCCTGAAGCATTTTTGGGATGTTCCCAGCTTATCAAAGTCGCTTGGCCCCATTCACGGCGCACTTTTCCTGCTATTCGTATTTAATGCTTTGCGTGTAGGCGTAGAACAACAATGGAAATTCAAAGAAACCACCTGGAAAGTTCTTATTGCGTGTTTTATTCCATTCGGTACGTTTTATATTGATTACAAGATTCTTCGTAACATACCGACAGACGATGATCAACCGACTGAAAAAAGAGCAACGGGTAATATCGGATTTGCAAAAGAGCGGGTTAAGTGCTAAATTCAACGACAGCAATTCTATTGCCGCATAAGCCATTTTCATTTCCTTTTTCTAATTCAGCAAATAGAACATGGCTTATGTAACGTTTAGGAATAACTGAAACTTCGTGTTTCTATTCACGTTCCTTTGCGAAGCCCAAAACCGATATGACGAAATTCGTCCGACGTTGAATACAATGTAAAAATATTGAAAGTAGAACCCGTTGTGCATTTTGATACAGAAGTGCCTCTATTCATGGTGAGGCTTGCCGAAGCATCTAAAGTCTTGTTAAGATATGATTTTTTGATCCTTCACTACGTTCAGGATGAACTGTGTTTATTTTAAAATTTTAATTAAAATTTTACCAAATTATATTCTGTTTTACTGAATTGCTTAATAAATAATATACAGACATGTTCACCATACTTACTTCATATCCCCAACTGGAAAAACACCTGTCAGCTTTTCATGGATGTATGACAGGGCGGAGCAAAGAACAGTCGCAGGAATAGGTAGCATCGGCAAAAATTCTATTGTCACGGAGGTGCAAATCGGATGTCGTCACTTTTTGGTATCCAAGGCTATTCGTATTTAACAATGGAATAGGGTTGTGCAAAATTTCGTCGGTAATATCCTTAGCGGACAGGTCGTTATATTTATATTCAACGCTATATAAATAACCATACATTATCAAATGATAATAATTGCGTATTTTAGTATTTTCTGATATACTAAGTTTGACATGAGAATAAACTTCACCTTTCATAATTATCATTTTTCAATCTGGACGGAAAAGCATTCCCAGGACTATACTAATTTTTAGACATCTTCCTTATGATACAAAAACATTCAGATAACTTTGATCTGCTCAGATATTTAAGGTCTAAAAAAAATGATGGACATATAGCGCCTTATTATCTGGCATCAAAAACGTGTCTGGAAGACTTGAAAATCACCAATCCCTTTAAAAACTACTTTTATACTATCGGTCTGTATTATGGTGAAGGAGCCCGCATCAGGATAGGCACAACCGATTATGATTTAACACGAGGAAGCCTGTTGACGATTGGCCCCGGAATGACCTGTCAATGGCTCAATACCAGTTTTCCCTCAAATGACACGTTATTTTTTTATGATGATATTTTTGTAAATAATTTCAGCAGGTCATTTTTCTATTCCCTCGAATTTTTTTGCCCCGATGAAAAGAGTGTAATGCAACTCACCGACAGGCAATTTGAGGAAATGCAACAGCTATTCAGCACACTTCGGGCAATCGCTGATAAGCCCGAAGCAGTATCGGGAATACTATACTCGATCCTGATCATTTCACAGAAATATTTCTGGAACCTGTACCGGGGCAATAAAAAGGAACTCAACGGTAAAGAACATACCGTTGTAAAGTTTAGAGAATTAGTTTCAAAGAATTTCTCGCAGTTTAAAGATGTTGCTTTTTATGCAGAACAGTTGCATATATCCCCAAAATACCTGAGCGAAATATTAGTTGAATACACCGGGCTTTCGGCGAAAAAATGGATTGAGTTCCATATCATGCAGGAGGCAAAGTACCTGTTGAGCTTTTGGAATATGTCTGTCAAGGAAGTGTCTTTTCAACTTGGCTATACAGACTCTTCTCATTTTTCCCGTGCATTCAGAAGCTACGAAGGCCAGCTCCCCACTGAGTTCAAAAATACAATTGAAATTCCTGCATAATCGCGGGTTTTACATCAAAAACAGAAAAAACTACATTTTTTGCCGTCATACTTACAGTATTGACGGCTAGGCTCCTTCATATCTTCGTATGGTATTACATAAAATGTACAATGAAGTTTAGATAAGATGTATTTCTTTCGTTACGAAAAGACAAGACAAATCACCAACGGAAGAAAATATCCTGAATAGGTTGTCACGTTTTCTGCACTTCATGTGTCCATATTTTAAACAGTGGTTGACTGTAATAATTATCCGACCACAGCCTAACAAAAAGAAATTTGAAGGGAACGATGAAAGAAACAACGAAAATAAAATACTTGCTGGCCTGCTTGTTTTTCAGCATGTGCTACTTGCACAGCCGGGCGCAAGTTCCTGTGGAAATCACTGCAGGGCATTCGAGTTACTATTATCAGCATATGTTTTCCGGTAAAATCATAGCGGAAAAGCCGTTAGGATTTTTTAATACGTCTTCTATTTTGCTTCCTTACGACAAAAAACGCGGAATTGAAGTGATGAGCCAATCGTATCTTACTTACGAAATAAATAAACGCTGGGCAACCGGTTTGGGTTCTATCTATGCACCGGGAAATCGGTTTGTGCCTTCGGCTTTTGTTTGGTTTTTCAATAAAAAAAATGATTTATCGTATCTCATTTTTACGAGAATGGATGTTTGGTCTAAACCCAGTCTTGAGCTATTCGGTTCTGTGGAATATCAAGGAAGCAAAAATCAGGATTTTAATCTTTATGCGCGTTTGCAGCTTCAATATATTACTTCAATGCATGGGAACGGGCACTTAAAGAGCGTGCAATATGCAAGATTAGGAGTGGACAATAAAGGTGTACAATATGGTTTGGGTATAAACTTTGACCAATACGGGCCAAATACCAAACACTACAGCAACTTTGGACTTTTTGTGCGAAGAGTATTCTAACATAACTTTTAAAATAAAATTAAATATGAATATAGATAACATCAAAACAGAAATACCTCACAACAAAAGGAAGAGCGTAACGGTACTTGGATTGGGTAATATGGGAGCCGCGATAGCCTATACATTTATCAATCAAGGTTATGATACGGTTGTGTGGAACCGTAATGCGGAAAAATGTAAACCACTAGTTGAAGCAGGTGCAGCGGGTATAGAAATACTTAGTGAGGCAGTTGTTGCCAGCAATCAGATTGTGATCTGCTTGTTAAACAATACGGCTGTGGATGAAGTACTCAAACAGGTAGCTGGTGCGGTTGCCGGAAAAGTATTCATCAATTTAACGAGCGGCACACCCGCTCAGGCTCGTGATTTTGCTGAGTGGGCTGAAAAACAGAACGGTTCTTATATCGATGGCAAAATATTGGCTGACCCAATAGACATCGGAACCGCCAAAGCACAGTTATTATTCAGTGGTAAGCCAACCGTTTTTGATGCGCAGTATCCGCTGTTGGAAAAGCTAGGTGCCATTACTTACTACGGAGAAGACGCAGGAGCCGCAGCTGTAGATTTTTTAGCGCAGGTAGCTATTGGCTATGAATTTTTAATCGGCTTTTTGCATACCCTTCAATTGGTGCATCAGGAAGGAGTGGATTTGGCCGCTTTTGCACATCGGGTTGCGGGCACGCTACAGGGCTATGGCCCGCTGCTGTCCCTAATGGTCAATGAAATTAAGTTGGGTACATACCAGCCCGACTTGGGGCCGCTTCAGGTTCAAGCCGCGATGTTTGATGACCTCATCAATCATCGAAAATCAAAAAATGTGGAAACTCTGCGCATGCAAGAAATCAAAAACCTCATGGACCGTAGAATAGCTGATGGGCATGGAGCGCAGGGATTTTCGAGTTTATTCGAACTACTAGGGAAACAATAGCAATTACCAGCATTGACCACAATATTTAAAGGGGATACAAACAAGATATAACTAGAATAAAAAAGGAAAATGATGAAACAGAAATTTTTTAATACGCACAATGATTATACAGGTCTGATCATTCGACTGACAATCGGTATCGTTATGTTTCCACACGGAGCGCGGGCTATGTTGGGCTGGTTTGGTGGCTTTGGGTTTACCCAAACTTTGGAGGGGCTGCAACAGATGGGACAGCCGTGGTTGGTGGGGCTATTGGTTATTGTAATAGAGTTCTTTGCACCCATTTTTATAATAATGGGCTTTGCCTCCCGTTTTTGGGCAATTGCATTGGGTGGACTTTTTATCGGAATAATTTTATTTGGCGGACATCTCGAGCATGGCTTTTTCATGAACTGGTTTGGCGATAAGGAAGGTGAAGGATTCGAATATCATTTGCTGATGCTCGGCTTATGTCTGGCACTGTTCATTCAGGGAAGTGGAAAATATTCACTGGACAATTTAATATCCAAAAAACTCACAGCTTAAATTTAAACAACGATGATCCCGATTCATGAACTTTTGTGGTTTGCTTTGGCTGCCTTCCTGATGGTTATCAGCCTGGGGCCGAATATGATTTATCTTATTTCAAGAAGCATTACGCAGGGTAAAACAGCCGGGCTTGTTTCACTAGTTGGCGTTATCTGTGGTTTTTTATTTCATATCGTCCTGGCGGGATTTGGATTGACTGCCATATTACTGGCTGTTCCCTTTGCTTACGGGATACTGAAAATTTCGGGCGCTATTTACTTGTTGTATTTGGCGTATCAGGCCATTAAACCCAATGGCAAAACATTTTTTGAAGTGAAGGAGGATATCCCCAAAGACAAGCCTAGAAAACTGTTCCTGATGGGCTTTTTAACCAATTTGTTGAATCCCAAGATGGCTGTATTTTACCTGTCTTTTTTTCCTCAATTTATCAAACCGGAATATGGCTCTATATTAGGTCAGAGTATGGCATTGGGTATTACACAGATTTTTATCAGCTTCACCATCAATTTTATTATTGTAATGACCGCTGCAAAAATGGCTTCTTTCCTTACAAGAAATCCACTTTGGGTAAGGGCGCAAAAATGGTTTATGGCCAGTGTACTGACTTTTTTAGCCATAAAAATGGTGCTTTCAAAAGCTAAATAATGACAAACAAAAAATAAATATGGAAAACAGAATAGACATACAGCAGCTTGAGCCGGATGCATTCAAGGCAATGTTCGCTCTGGAAAATTACTTACACAATTCAGGACTTTCTAAAGCGCATTTCTATCTGATTAAAATTCGTGCTTCGCAAATCAACGGTTGCGCTTTTTGTATCAACATGCACACTTCGGATGCATTAAAGCAGGGTGAAACCGCACAGCGAATTTTCCTGCTCAACGCCTGGAAAGAAACCGGATTATTTACCGAGGAAGAGAAAACAATTTTAGCCATAACCGAGGAAGTAACCTTAATCAGCCAAAACGGGTTAAGCGATGAAACGTACAGACAGGCCGAACAACTTTTTGATGGAAACCAGATTGCACAGATCATAATGGCGGTTGTTACGATAAATGCATGGAATAGGATTGTAATCAGCACCAAGAAAACAGTAGTATAAAAAGAATAATGAACTAAAAATGATACTCAATTATGCAAACAATTCCTAAACCATTCAAAATCCTAGTATCTGTCCTTGTAATTTCCAATGTCGTGTTGATGATTTGTATTGTCTACCTACATTTAAATAACAGGCCAAACTTTAATGCAGAAAGAATAAATATCAATGATGCTTCGGGAAAAAACCGTGTCGTTATTGCAAACACAGACCATATTCCCGAGCCCATTATTGATGGAAAAACGTATAAAAGAGCTTACGCCCCAGCAGGTCTTATATTCTATGACAAGAACGGCGACGAAAGAGGCGGTCTTGCTATTACCGATAATGAGCAGACTAACTTAAATGCCCTATCATTCGATTACCAGAATGCAGATGCCATTGGAATTCTCGCACAGGATAATAAAAGCGACAATTATTTCAGGGCTGGGCTGGTGATCAATGACAAAGACCTGTCGGGGAAACCCGGACATAATATCAACCGTATCAACCTGATAACGGAAAACGGGAATGCGGCTTTGGTAATGAAGGATAACAATGAAATACCGAGAATTATTCTAAAGGTTGATAGTGTGGGCAACCCGTCCATCGAAATGTTTGACAAAGACGGTAAGCTGAACTGGAAACAATAAACTCAAGCCTTATGAAACAGACATTAAAAACCGTCATCCTTATCATACCCATTCTTATGGCGGTGAATACTTTTGGTCAACAACAAAATCAAGTCGAAATGGAACAGAATAACGGAGAAGAGCGTACTGTTACGGAACATGTCGCCGTCATCGATAAAATCAGCATTCCCAAAAAAGCTATCGCGGAGTATTCCCAAAAATCGCTTTTCATCAGAAATATACTTCGGCAACAGCCTGGCTTTGTAAAATATGAAATCTTTCAACAGACAGGCGATATTGGAGACCTTCGGGTCATTACGGTTGCCACTTGGGCAGACCGACAGCGGATGGACGATGCCAGAGTTGTCATACGGGAGGCAATGCAAAAAGCAGGGATTAAAATGCCCGCCTTTTTAGAACAACATGGTATTACGATGGAAAGGGGTATTTATCAGATGGTCGAGGAGTAGGCTAGAGAGACTTAAAACTGGCTCAATAAATACCTAATACAAGAGACAGTTTAGTGAAAACAAAAAATTATAAGAAATGATAACAAAAGATGAAATTTTAAATCTTGAGAATACACTTTACGAAGCCATCAAAAATAGTGATACGGAAGTACTCGACAACCTATTGCATGCTGATTTGCTTTTTATAATACCCAGCGGTCAGACGATAACCAAAGAAATGGATTTGCAAACGTATCGTGAGGGAAACTTAAAAGTAAACAAAATCACTCCCAAAGTAGAAGAACTGCATATCATAGCGGATCTGGCAGTTATTACTTTGCAGATGGAGTTAAAAGGGAATTATAATAACGAGCCTTTTGAAGCTAAATATAAATATATCCGTTTTTGGAAAAAGTTTCCCGAAGGCATAAAAGTAGTTGGCGGAAGCGGAATGGCTATTTAATCAAAAGCCTGTATAAGACACAGGAAATCGGCAAAACAGTAAAGATTAACAAAACAGGACGATGCGATTATGCTTCTATTTGCATTGTATATAAATAAGATGAAAGAAAAGTTCCTCATAACCTTGATAATTACCTCAATCAGCTGGCAGTTTTGTACAGCCCAAATTAATTCCATCAATGAATACAACCGTATTGAATTAAATGGTGTCAGGCACAGCGTATTTATTAAAGGGGAAAATGCCCTGAACCCTGTTTTGCTCATATTGCACGGTGGCCCTGGGTTTTCTGATTTTTATTTTTGGCAAACACACAATAAGGAACTGGAACAGCGCTTCACGGTGGTTACATACGACCAAAGGGGAACGGGTTTATCCTACAACGATACCCTGCCTCCCGGAAGCATCACTATTGAACAGCTGGAAGATGATGCGCTAAGTTTAATACATATTCTTAAAGAGCGTTTTAAGAAAGAGAAAATATATTTGGTTGGTTATTCTTTTGGTTCTATTATGGGCATGCATCTGATTCAAAAGTATCCATCGCTATTTCAGGCTTATATTGGCGTGGGACAGGTTACCAGTATGTATTTGAATGAAAAGGTTTCGCTCGATTATTCAATTCAACAGGCCAGGTTAAAAAAAGACAGCGTAGCAATGGCTCAATTGCAAAAACTCCGTAAGCATTACCCGTCCCGCTCAAAAAATGAATTATCAGACCTGTATTTATCAAGAAAATGGCTCCGGCACTTTCATGGTGACTTTTGTGAAGGTACCAATGTTGGCCAGCTCTATAAAAATATGGATTCCTTTGCCACGCAATATTACAAAGATAGCCTGATAGCTAAGGGACAAGCCTTCACAATGAATGCCATGTGGGATGAAGTAATGCAGGTAGATTTATTTAAAACGGTTCGGGAAGTAAAAGTCCCCGTTTACTTTATCGCAGGGCGGTGTGACTATAATACCCCCTCCACACTTGCTTATAAATTTTTCAGGAAACTAAAAGCGCCTCAAAAACAATTCATCTGGTTTGAAAACTCAGGGCATTATGCAGCTTTTGTAGAACCGGAAAAATTTAATAGGATTATGGTGCAGGAAGTTCTGGCCGATAAAGGAACATAAAGCCTGAAATTTGCTAATATCAAAAATAGAATAAAAAGATGGAGAAACATTATAATAAGTTATTGACCTATGCCTACAATATTGTCGGTTCTTATGAAGATGCGAAAGATCTGGTACAGGATGTACTGGAAAAATACATTACATTGGATAAATCGAGCATCCGCCACGAATCCAACTTTCTGATTAAAAGCACGATTAATCATGCCATAAAATTTTAAAACCCGCCAAAGTAAAAAAGAAGTTTTCGGCGAATGGCTCCCCGAACCTGTTTCTTTTGAAAATGCCGATGCAAAACTTATTAGGGACGAAACGGCAAGCTATACCATGCTCGTGCTGTTCGAGTACCTGAACCCAAAAGAAAGAGCGGCCTACATTTTGAAAGAGGGCTTCGATTATTCGCATGCAGAGATAGCCGAACTGCTTGAAATAAGCACCGAAAATTCACGTCAGCTATTGAGCAGGGCCAACAAACAATTGAAAGACAGTAAATACTCAAGTTATAGCCCACATTTGGGTCACTCATTTGAGACTGTAGGCAGGTATCAGAAAGCGTTGGCTCAGGCTGACATCGTGGAATTGCAGAACTTATTGGTAGACGACATAAAACTCAGTGCCGACGGAGGTACGAAGGTGCAGGTAGTGAGCGGTTCGGAAATAGGGAAAACAGCTACGGCCACTTTATTGGTTTATGTACAGCAGCATTTTCTGATGGGAAAAACATTTACCTTTCAATTTTTCAATCATCAACCTGCTATCTGCTTTTGGGAGCATGAAAAGCTCCATAACTGTCATATACTCCAATTAAGTGAAGATGGATTGATCCAGGAAATATATTCCATTGTAGACCCGGATAAGCTAAAAAATATTACCAAGCTGTCACATATTTAGTACTCAAATGGTCTTCCATAGAAATAGTAAAAAAGATGAAGACATTATTGAGAATTGACAGTAGCTTACGTGTAAAAAACTCCTATTCCCGCAATGCGGGAGACAATTTTGTACGGGCATGGAAAGAACTTAATCCGGAAGGGAGCATCAGTATAAGGGAAGTAGGCACCTCCCACATTCCTCATCTTAAGCAGGAAGTACTTGAAAAATTTTATACTGCCGGGGATACTTCAGACCGCCTAAAATTGTCTAATCAGTTGATAGCAGAACTATTCGGGTGTGATGAAATCCTTATCACAGTGCCTATGTATAATTTTGGTATCCCCTCTTCGCTGAAAGCATATTTCGACCTTGTGCTGCGGACAGGTAAAACTTTCAGATACGACGAGGACAAAGCAATCGGATTGCTTCAGAATAAAAAAGCATACGTTCTCTCCGCTATGGGGGAACCGGATTCAGCTTTGCCCAATCTAGTGGAATTGCATCTACAGCAGATATTGAACTTTATTGGCATTAGGGAAATTTACTATTATTCATTGGACGGAACGGATGATAAAGAATCTGTCAAACAACAACTAAACCATCAAAAAGAATTATTTACAAACATTTTAAACAAATAAAAATGGTACAGGCAGAAAAAGCAATCGAAGCATTTGTAAAAGCTGGCGACAATCGTGATCTAGCAGCATTGGAAAGGATCTTACATCCCAGCTTTCAGAATATACAGGACGGGTTTTTCGATGAAAACGGGATTTTTGTATTCTCGAAATCTGACTATATCGAACTCATCCGTACCAAGCGATTCGGAGGAAGCCCAAGGAGCTTGGTGATAAACAGCATAAAGCAATCAGACCATATGGCTATTGCACACACGACGTTGGAAAGTGAGTTTCTTATCTTTCATTCATTGATAATATGCATTCGGGATAATGAGCATTGGAAAATAATAAATAACACACCCACAATCCATGTGAAGTAGTTTTCAATGATGGCTGAATAATATTCAGCCATCTTAAATAATCTTGAAGAATAATTTTGTTAATGCCTTATTTCTGCATTCTAAACAATTATTCTCCAACCAATAGGGAACCGTCTAAAATTATTCTAATGGGTTAACAAATACTAACGTAAGAGCAGATCGGCACGCTCCGGTCGGAACTCAATAGGAGAATAAATGCGAGTAAATGGATAAATTTTACAATGATAAGTTACACAAACTAGAAACTGTCATCAATGACTTCGAGATTGAAGCCGATTGTTCCATACAACGGATAGAAACCGTTATACACCATATTCTTGAATGCCTGTCCGAAATGAAAGGGTATGTCCTGAAAAGAGGGTTTAAGAATACTGATGAAGAAATCCGCTTTTTCAAATATCAGAAACCTGCCATTGTAGCTAAACTCATCTACTACAATGCCATTTACAAAATCGAGACAAAAAAGCCGTATGGCGCAAAACCTATAAGGAAATACCTCAATAAAGAACTGAAAAAGCTAAAAAGGTTCTTTGAAAACAACCTTTATTATACAAAACTGTTTATAAATGATTAATGCGTAAATTCTGATCGAAATATCTGCTATGGGTGATTCTTTAACAGCATAATACGTTAAAAATTAGTATTTTATTTGTCGTACTCTGTTTGTTTTGCTATATTTGGGTATAGCATTTGCAGCTAAAATGTATTAGAAAAAAGGTGAGTTATTAGGGGAGTCCAATAACAAAAGTCCCTCAAAATATTGTTAATCGTTGATTTTCGGACTAGGTTCGAATCCCAGCGGGATCACAAGAGAAAAGCTAATCGCAAGATTGGCTTTTTTGTTTTAACGGTATTAAGGATTCGAAAGAAGGGCCGGCCGGGTTCGATCCGATGGAGGCTCAGGGATGTGCGCGGGAACTGTGGGGCTGAGCCAATCCCAGCGGGATCACAAAGCCACTCGTTTTTGGGTGGCTTTTTCATTTTTCATAGCGACATCAAGCACTTAACCCAAAAGGCAACCTTCTGATCATTCCGTCAAAGCTGAGATACGCTTAACTACATAAATGCCGATTTTCACGAAGTTTATATACACCCTACTACATGGTACAGAATATGTAAAAAGACAATAAGGGGATGTAAAAGCATCGATTAGGTAAGAAAGCCGACACGCGGGATTTATAACAATACGGAATTAAAATTGTATATTGGATCCCATGAGCAACCCAATAATTCCTAATCCATGTACTTTTACGATATGAAAAAGTCACTTTTTCCTGTAATTTTACTCTCTTCCGGTTTAGTCGCAATATCCCCCCTGATCACGCGGGCGCAGACATCCGGGAAACCCAATGTGATTTATATCTATGCAGATGATCTCGGCTTTGGTGATTTAAGTAGCTATGGAGCTCAACAGATTCAAACACCTAACCTCGATCGGCTCGCCAGTACCGGCACGCAATTTACCAATGCACATAGCAGCTCCGCGACCTGTACCCCCTCCCGTTTTGCATTAATGACCGGCACTTATCCTTGGCGCCAGACAGGAACCGGCATTTTGCCGGGTGACGCAAAACTGATTATCCCAACAGATAAAATTACCTTACCCAAAGTATTTAAAAATGCAGGATACGCGACTGCAATTGTCGGAAAATGGCATCTCGGTTTGGGCAATCAAGTCAGCAAAGACTGAAATGCCGCAATACGGCCTGGACCAAATGATGTGGGTTTTGACTATTCTTTTATCTTTCCTGCCACCGCCGATCGCGTGCCGACCGTTTTTCTCGAAAATGAACGGGTGATCGCTGCGGATATAAACGATCCTATTCAGGTCGATTATGAAAAAAAAATTGGCAATGATCCCACGGGAAAAGAACATCCTGAATTATTAAAAATGCAATCCTCCTCAGGCCAGGGACATAATCAGACCATCGTTAATGGTATTGGCCGGATCGGCTACATGAGTGGTGGTACGCGTGCACGTTGGGTAGATGAAGAACTTTCTATGACTTTTCTTCATAAAGCACAAGAGTTTATTTCACAGCATCAGGACAAACCCTTCTTTCTTTATTTCTGCCTGACCGAACCTCATGTACCGCGTATGCCCGCAACGCAGTTTAAAGGCAAAAGTAAGCTCGGATATCGTGGCGATGCCATTCTTCAGCTGGACTGGACAGTGGGGCAAATACAAAAGCACTTGCAATTGCTCGGTATTGATCACAATACCCTCATCATATTTAGTAGTGATAATGGTCCGGTGCTCGATGATGGTTATATGGATGGCGCGGTTACCCAATTGAACGGTCACCGACCCGCCGGCCCACTCAGAGGTGGCAAATATAGCATCTTTGAAGGGGGCACTCGCGTGCCTTTTATTGTGAATGGCAAAGGTGCGGCTAAGGGCAAAATTTCGGATGCCCTGATTTGCCAGATCGATCTTTTGGCCACTAGCGCCCAGCTTGTGGGCGTCAAACTCAATGCTGATGAGGCGATAGATAGCGAGCCTTTATTAACAACATTGATGGGGCAGGAAGATAAAGGCCGGACGCACATGGTTCAGCACGCACAGACCCTGGCGATCGTAAAAGACAACTGGAAATACATCGCACCTAGCAACGGTACCCCATATATGAAACTGACAGACACCGAAACCGGAAATCTTTCCGAAGACCAATTGTATGACCTAAAGAATGACATCGGAGAAAAAAATAATGTTGCTTCAAAATATCCTGAAAAGGTAGCCGAACTAAAACAGTTGCTAAATGATCAACGAGAAAAATAACGATAAACCAAGCTCTCAAGCCTAAAATGTTGACAAACAGCAATTCATAACAAACAAAAAAAAGCTTAGCATCCGGTCGGGCGACCTGCTAAGCTTTTATAAATACCTCTGTGTAAGAGGCAATCAACCTAAACCTATGACAAAGATAGTGCTTCAAATGATATAAACAAAAATTTTGTTATATTTTTTTTCAACTCCCATTAATTTGCTTTCAGATCATATTCACAAAAGGAATAGTAAGTGTACAATATACACACAGACTTTTTGGGATTTTCCAAAGCTCTTTTTTAAGTTAAGCACCTCCAGTGGGGTTTTAACCTAAATAGCTATCCCCGCCCTGAATAAATTCCGCAACATTATTCTGTCATTCAACGGTCTATTTTATACCTCTGGAAAGGTGTTTATCGGATTATTTGTTACCTTTGGTTAATCAAAATTGTACGTGCATGTTTACCGGAATCATCGAAACGCTGGGAAAAATTGAACATATCGAAGCTGAAAAAAGCAACATCCATTTTTATGTGAGCTCCCCTATCTCAAACGAACTGAAAATTGATCAGAGTGTCAGCCACAATGGCGTCTGCCTCACAGTTGTCGGGCTGAATGATCAAGTACATAAAGTGACTGCGATCGATGAGACACTGCAGAAAACCAACTTAGCCGAACTGAAAATCGGGGATCTGGTTAATCTGGAGCGATGTACACTTGCTGGCGGAAGATTTGACGGCCATATCGTACAGGGCCATGTCGATCAGACGGCTACCTGCATCCAAAAGAAGGATGAAAATGGCAGCTTTATTTTTACGTTCCAATATGATCCGTCCAAGCAGAATATCACAGTGGAAAAAGGATCCATAACGGTCAATGGGATTAGCTTAACCGTCGTAGGTTCCAGAGATGATCAATTTTCCGTTGCGATTATCCCTTATACACTCGAACATACCAATCTTAAACAGGTCAATGTTGGCACCACCGTCAATCTTGAATTTGACATTATTGGCAAGTATGTTCATAAAATAATGGCTATGCGCGGATAAGCCCTTCATGACGATTGGTGGTGAGCACTGCTGCTTTACTCCAGATAATGCCCTTGGCGAATGAGCAAGGCTCTGTATTTATTAAAGACGCTTGACTTGGAGACAAATCCCATATACTTATTTTCATTCCCCAGCACGGGTAGTATCCAGGTATCATCTTTATTCATCTTAGCCATTACAATTTCCATATTCTCGTTGATATTTACCGTGTCATTTGGTTTCTGGGCCAGTTTTTCAAAGGTTGTGTCCCCACCGTCGACCTCCCCGAGCAGAACAGAAAATAAAAACTCGCTGTACAAGATGCCCATAAATTTCCCCTCATGACTGACCACCGGAAAGATATTGCGTTTGCTGTGTATAATATCGGATTGTCGGCTCTTGGGTGTCTCCTCCGGCCTCAATATAACGAAATTCGTTTCCAGCACATACTTGATCCGCATCATGCTCAGCACAGACCGGTCCTTATCCTCATAGGAAATCAGATCCCCGGATTCAGCCAATACTTTGGTGTAAATCGAATGTTTAAGTACCGCCCGGTTGATCAGATAGGAGATTGAACAAACCAACATCAGCGGCACCATCAGTGTATAGCCTCCGGTGATCTCTGCAATCAGGAATATACCTGTCAATGGTGCATGCATAATTCCGCTTAAGGCACCGGCCATCCCAGCCACCACAAAGTTAGGTACATTGAGTTCGGCCATTCCCGTTAGGTTCACGCCATAGGAAAATGCAAAACCTAACAGCCCCCCCATCACCAAGCTTGGACCAAATACACCTCCGTTACCGCCACCATTTAGCGTAAAAAGCGCAGCAAAAGATTTCCCGAAGAGTGTTAGAATGGTATATCCAAGCACCACCAGGCCAATGTCCTTATAATCGGAAAATAGACTGTTCTTCACAATGGCGTTAAACTGCCCATTGAGGATCTGTTGTATTGTAATGTAGCCCTCACCATATAGTGCAGGAAAGACAAAGATCATCAGCCCCAGCGAAATACCACTGATCCATACTTTACTGTAGGGATTTTTCACCTTGGCAAACCACTTGCCGACTGTCCGCGAAACACGGGCAAAATAGATCGTATACAATCCCACCATTACGGCCAGCAACAGATAAAATAACAGGGCCGAAACCTGCCAGTCAGAGTTGAACGTGCTAAATAGAGGCTCACTGTACAGAATTCGCGACACCACGGAAGCTAATGCCGACGAAATCAATAACGGAATAAAAACCGGAATCGAAAATTCCGGAAGTAGGATCTCAATGGCGAAGATCATCCCTGCCAAGGGGCTGTTAAAGGCCCCAGAAATGCCCGCCGCCGCACCGCACGCCAACAACATCGTGACTTCCTTGTATTGTAAACCAAAAAAACGGGCGATATTCGAACCGATAGACGATCCGCCCAGGGCCACTGGCGCCTCTAGACCACAAGACCCACCAAAGCCTACCGTGATCGCCGAAGTGACGACCTGCGAATAGATATTGCTCGGATCCAATCGGCTGCCTTTGCGGCTAATCGCGTAGATGATCGGCGTGATGCCATGCTCCATCTTCTTCCCCTTCAAAAATTTGCGTACAAAAAACACGCTCAACAAAATCCCGATTAAGGGAAACACCAGATACACTGAATATTTGACTTTCCAGTCAATATCATCCTGGATCGTCGCCGCAATAAAATGAGTCAGTCTTTTTAAGATAGATGCCATAAGTCCACCAACAATACCTACCAAAAAGGCTAGAATGATGATAAAATTCCGGTTCGAAACTTTCTTCATCCGCCATTGATTGATCTGGTCTATCTTCTTAAAAAAACGTACACTGAGGTTTGCCATGTCTTTTTATTGAAAGCTCAACACTTCCTTTTTCTTTTTTGTTTTGAACTTGTCTGGTACAACAGCCAGAACTTCCTTCTCTAAGGCCTGTATAGCTTGCCGCTTCACGTAGTTCTGCGTGGTGACCAGGGATATTTCCCGCACGGGTTCGGGAGATTTAAAATAACGGATCTTGTCCAGCTGCTCTTCTACATAGTCCGAAATTGACAGTTCTGGAAGTATCGTAATCCCGTCATTTATATCGACCATTCGCTTTAACGTTTCCACACTTCCTGTATTGTATTCAAAGCGTCCGGAGAGATCCTGATTATGTTTGTGATGACAGATGTTTAGCACCTGCCCACGCATACAGTGCCCTTCATTGAGCAGCCATAACTTGTCTTCGGCAATATCATCCCCACTCAGCACCTTTTTGGCAAAAAGCGGGCTGCGCTCAGAAATATAAGCGACAAAATTCTCATAAAATAAAGGCGATTCAAGTATGCCCGGATCATTTAAAGGAGTAGAAAGAACCCCGCAGTCCAACAGCCCCACTTTCAGTTCGTGAACAATGCGTTCTGTCGTATACTCCCAAATCTGCAACTGTAGTTTAGGGTATTTTTCCATAAACGTGGTCAGCACTTTTGGCAATAAATACGGCGCGATGGTCGGGATCACGCCCACCCTGAGTGTACCCTCAATCTCCCCTTTTTTGTCCTGAACAATCTCGCTAATCCGGCGGCTCTCTGTCAGCACCACCCGTGCCTGAAGGATAATCTTCTCACCTATTTCAGTCGGCACAACAGGCTGCCGGCTGCGATCAAAGATTTTTGCGCCCAACGATTCCTCTAGCTTCTGGATCTGCATGCTTAAGGTCGGCTGCGTCACAAAACATTTTTCAGCGGCAGCGACAAAACTACGGTATGTGTCTACAGCGATGATGTACTCCAATTGGATTAAGGTCATGTTAAAATCTTTAAAGCGCAAAATTACAAATACTCCCGCAAAACGATGGCAAATACACAATATTTTACTCCCCCACGACGGCTTCTGTATTTTTATATAACAATAAATACCCTGCCAAAATGCAGCATTTTGCGCATTATTGTTACAATACTTCATAATAAAAGTGGATTCATCAAAAAGCTTTTCTTAAATTTGACGATTTAACATGCGATATTTCAAACATGAAGTTTATCAATAGTACAACCATTGCACTAGCACTACTGCTGAGTGCAGCCAATATGCCTTATAGCAAAGCTAATCCCGATGAAGGAATGTTTCCTTTAAGCGAATTACACCGCGCAGGATTAAAAAAAGCAGGCTTGAAAATCAGTGAAAAGGATATCTATAACCCCGGCAACGTGGGCCTCGTGGACGCGTTGGTCCAGGTCAGCGGCTGCACCGGCTCCTTTGTCTCTAATAAGGGCTTGATCATCACAAATCACCACTGCGCCTTTTCCGCCGTACAGCTGGCCAGCACAGCAATAAACAATTACCTTAAAAATGGATTTGTCGCACAGAGCCAGGAACAGGAGATTGAAGCAAAAGGATTAAAAATCAGGATTACGGACTCTTATGAAGATGTATCTAACAAAATTTTAAATGCTGTAGCCAACATCAGTGACCCAGTGGAACGTATCAATACGATCAAACGCAAACAGGAAGAACTGGTCAGACAAGCCGAAAAAGAAGATCCGACGATTAAAGCCGAAGTATCCGAGATGTTTATCGGCAAAAGTTATGTACTGTTCCGTTATAAAACCATCGAAGATGTACGTCTTGTCTATATCCCACGCCAAAATATAGGTGAATTTGGCGGCGAGACCGACAACTGGGTATGGCCACGCCATACGGGCGACTATTCCTTTCTAAGGGCCTATGTCGGCAAAGACGGGAAATCGGCGCCCTATTCCAAGGATAATGTGCCTTATCAGCCAAAAAAACATCTGAAAGTAAACCCAAATGGGGTCAAAGAAAATGATTTCACGTTCATCTTGGGCTACCCGGGCCGCACATTCAGACACCGCCCTGCACAATACATCCGATATCAGCAGGAGTATCTCCTGCCTTACGTTTCCAATCTGTACGATTTTCAGAATAGACAGATGGAGGAAGCGGGCAAAGATAATACAGATGTTGCGCTATCCCTTGCTACACGCATAAAACGAAATGCGAACGTGCTCAAAAATTACCGCGGCAAATTGAAAGGGCTGCGTGGCATTGATCTGCTATCCACAAAAAAACAAGAAGATGAAGCGCTGGCCGCATTTATTTCAAGTAAACCAGAACTTAAGGACAAATATGGCAATTTATTGAGCGACATTGATGCATACTACCAAGTTAGCGATCAGGATGCTCTCAAAGAACTCTGGATCAACAATATTTACAGCAGCACTAGCTTGCTAAGAGTCGCACGCGACCTCAACGCTTTCAAAGCTGCCCTAGCTAATGAACGCTCACCGCAAAGCACAAAACAGCTTTTTGAGTATAATATTGAATCGTTCAAAAAGAACATAAAGGACATCTACGCAAGCTACAACAAACAGGCTGATCAACGTATCTTTGGAAAAATGCTGGAAGATGCAGCCGCATTCCAGGGCAAAAACCAGATAGCTAGCATTCAAAAACTGCAATTAAATCCTCAGATGGCCAACAATTATGCCACCCAAGCCATTGATGAAAGCAAATTGGCAGACCAGAACTATATCTTAAATTCCGTATTGGCCGATGCAAATACGCTGTTGCAGTTTAACGATAAACTGCTGGATGTTCAAAACGAACTCGATAAGGATATCACCACGTTCGCCGCTGAACAAAAAAGACGGGAAGGAGTCCTTAATAAATTGATGGGCGACTATGTTGCTGTCAAAGAAATATTCCAGGCCAAAAACTTTATCCCTGACGCCAACTCAACTTTAAGACTGACTTACGGACACATCAAAGGGTATTCCCCTGCCGATGCAACCTACATGAAGCCATTCACAACCATTGAAGGAATTATTCAGAAAGGCAATCTTGGACTCCCTGAATTCGATTATCCGCAAGAAATCAAAACAGCATACCTCAACAAAAATTTTGGCCCTTACTTGATGAAAGACCTGGGGTCGGTGCCCGTCAATATGCTATACGACATGGATACAACCAGCGGGAACTCAGGTTCTCCGATCATGAATGCAAACGGCGAACTGATCGGTGTCAATTTCGACCGTGCATATGACGCGACCATCAACGATTTTGCGTGGAACGAGAGTTATAGCCGCTCCATTGGAGTGGACATTCGCTACGTGCTTTGGGTGGCTGATAAAATTGACAACGCACACTTTATTTTGAAGGAAATGGGTGTATAAGCTATCCCACCCTTTGCATATAAAAAAAACACCTGTCCCTAGAGAGACAGGTGTTTTTTTTATGTAGCAATGACTAGAAAATAGGCTGCTTTTCCAATAGTTTCAGAACCACATTTCGCAGCCTTGCCAGCCCCTCCTCCAATGTTGCCCGTGAGCAGGCAAGATTGAGACGTATAAAATTATCGGTACCTTTTCCGTACATGGCACCCACATTGACCTGCAAGTGTTCGCTTTCAAGCAACATCTGTCCTAGCTTACGGCTAGATACCGGTAGTATGGAACAATCCACCCACGAAAGGTAAGTCCCTTCAAGCGGCACAACGCTTAATTCAGGCAAATACGTTGCTAAATAACTTTTTAAATAGCTATAGTTATCCCATATATATGAAAGCACCTGCTCAAGCCACTCCTCGCCGTCCTGATATGCCGCGATCAGCCCCGTGATAGCGAAGGGACTAATCATGCCTATCTCATTGACAAGGAAGGCCTCTCTAACCTTCTGATTCCATACAGGATCAGCAACAATGACTGCCGCTGCTTGTAGTCCGGCGAGATTGAACGTTTTGCTCGGGGCAATACAGGTAATCGAATTGTTCAGAAATGACGGTTTAATGGTAGCAAAAGGAAAATGCCGATTGTCTTCAAACACCAAGTCACAATGGATCTCATCGGAGACAACCAGCACATTATGTCTTAGACAGATATCCCCAAGACGTTCGAGTTCGCTCTCCGTCCAAACTCTTCCGGCTGGATTATGTGGACTGCATAGAATAAAAAGCTTTACATTCGGATCGCTGGCTTTAGCTTCAAAATCGTCAAAATCAATACGGTATACTCC
Organism: Sphingobacterium thalpophilum; assembly: GCF_901482695.1. Taxonomy (NCBI): domain Bacteria; kingdom Pseudomonadati; phylum Bacteroidota; class Sphingobacteriia; order Sphingobacteriales; family Sphingobacteriaceae; genus Sphingobacterium; species Sphingobacterium thalpophilum. The sequence goes on along the minus strand of NZ_LR590484.1, from coordinate 4,088,771 downwards.
GTCATCATACATCAGGTCATTCGAAACGACTTCACACCCGTTGCGTGTGATAGACGAAAAAAAACAATGGTACACCGGCTCCTGTACCAATACCTTGTCGCCCGGAACCGTCAACGCATGAATAATAGCAGAAAGCGCAGGGACAACACCATCGACCGGTAGAATCCATTCTCGTTCCAGCACAAATCCATGTCGACGACGTAACCAGCCCGCTATCGCATCATAATACTCCTCCGGAATCTTGGCGTACCCGTAGATCCCATGCTGTACCCGTTTCATCAAAGCTTCAACAACAGGCTCCGGGGCCGGAAAATCCATATCCGCTACCCACAGCGGGATCAGATCTTCATAAGCCTGCTGGTTCCATTTTACCGAATCTGTCCCTTTGCGGCTACTTAGTTTATCAAAATTGTAGATCATATAGCAATTCAATTATTAACCACTTCCAATAACCTGAGCTTGACAGCTCGAATATACCCGAACAAAACCGCCGCTCGGTAGGCTAAATTAGAAAAGATTATAATAAGAAGAAAGCTTATATTTACTCAAAATTATGTACGCATGACCAAAACTAAGTTCTCCTTCAAGAAACGACTCCATAGTTTCCGTTATGCCTTCAATGGACTCAGAATAATCTGGCGGGAGGAGCACAATTTTAAGGTACACTTGCTGGCGATGGTCTTGACCACCGCATTGTCACTGCTACTGCAGATCAACGCCTATGAATGGTTAGCTGTCATACTTGCCATTGGCTTTGTCCTGGTAGGCGAACTGCTCAATACGGCCATGGAAAACCTGGCCGATTTTGTATGTGCAGAAACGGATCCCCGCATCAAAAGGATCAAAGACCTCGCAGCTGCTGCAGTTTTGTTGAGTAGTATCACAGCATTAATCGTCGGTGCGATCATATTCGTACCTAAATTATACACGCTATTCTTAAGGATTGACCTTTTGTAACACTACCCTTTGATCATACGACAGCTTACCCGGATCTACGAAGGACGTTTTTCCGCCTCTCTCTTCCATCTCACCAAAGCCCTCCACTGCACGATCCCCGACGAGCTTGAATGCGACCTGTCGCACAGACTGCTGTCCTTCCGAAGAAAATGTGTAGTCGGCAAGCAAAAGACTGTCTTTGAGCGTACCGGCAATATGCCCCGCATTTTTGTCCTTTTCTTTCCATAGATAATTAAGGTCACCGTTCACTTGATCTCCCTGTATCGTTATCGCCAGCGATATCGTATCTCCATTTTTAACATATTGATAGCTCTGGCGAATGGTCGTCACACTGTCTGCTACTATATTGCGGATAGTATCCGGTTGCGAACTTTGTGCTCCTCTGTCAGTACGCTGCTGACAAGCCGTGACACTAAACAATAGACATAACACGATGCTAACTAACTTCATATTTTATTTTGTTGGTTGACTACAAAGAAGCAATCGGAATGCCATATTGTTTTAAATGCCAGGTATTTATTCTTTTTTAATATTTAGAATAAAAAAACAAAATACAATCAATTGCTGTTTATAAATTACAAGCTAGGATAAAAGATTAAAAATAAACAATTTAGTAACAATAAAATTATGGGAACCTTATTGTAAAGCTAGTTTTTATTAGTAAATTGTACTTGATAAAATTCAGAATTCTTAACCAATATTAGTATGAAAGATGTAAGCTTTAAGAAATTTGACAGTGGGTGCACCTCCCTCGCAAAGTTATCCATTGAAACAGATCTGGCTATTATTGTAAAAGAAAATGTTTCTGTTTCGCCTGAATCAAAGCTGGAGAAACTTCGCCGCTGTAAGGAAGAGCTGCTTAAGAGCCTTTGGTTTGTACAGCGCCAATATTAATACCCGATGATGTTTCATTAACTTTCAGGAAGTATCCTGATTCTTTACTTTCGGAAAAAAGCCTCCCCAAAACTATAAAGGAGAGGCTTTTTGCATAGACCAGGCTCTTATCAAAATATGTAGCCTGATATAACTTTAAAGGGACCTCAAATGTTTGTAATTCGATTTGATCGTATCCCAGACTTCCTCAAAATTGCCGGACAACATTAATTTTGCCATACTTTCGGTCATTCCTTTCATTTGACTGAAAGAAATCTTTGGCGGCATGGCCAGCGCGTTTGGATTCGTATAAATATCAATCAAAACTGGCTCGTCAGCGATTGCCAGAGCCTCTGCCATCACCGTATCGGCTTCCTCCGGACGTGTCACGGTATACGCTTTGATTCCCATCGCCTGAGCGACCATGGCAAAATCGGGATTAATCATGTTGGTTTCCTGATCCTTCAAGCCAGCCACCTGCATTTCGAGCTTCACCATGCCGAGCGACCGATTGTTAAACACAATCAGCTTGATGGGTAGATTATATTGCTTGATTGTAGCGAGATCTCCCATTAGCATCGAAAGCCCTCCATCACCACAAAAAGCAATTACCTGTCTTTGGGGGTAGGTTAATGCCGCGCCGATCGCCATTGGCATCGCATTCGCCATAGAGCCATGATTAAATGATCCCAGCATCTTACGGTCCCTGCGCTGGTTGATATACCGTGCCCCCCAGACACAGCACATCCCTGTATCGACCAAAAAGATTGCATCATCGCTGGCTTTCTGGTCAATCAAATTTGCAACAAATTCGGGCTGTATAGCACACTCACTTCCCGAATCTTTGACATAAATCATCAGATCCTCTTTTACCTTTTCATAACTAGCCAGCTGTTTGTCGAGAAAACTGGAGTCGCTCCTCGCTTCTATAAATGGAAGTACGGCTTTGAGTGTCACGGCAACGTCCCCCACCAGTCCATAATCGACCATCGATCTCCGCCCCAATTTTTCTCCTTCGATATCGATCTGTACAATGGTTTTGTTGGTCGGTATAAAATCCTTATACGGAAAGTCTGTACCTAGTAAAAGAATAAGGTCTGACTGATGCATGCTCTGAAATGCCGAAGCTGTGCCTAGTAGGCCCGTCATACCGATCTCATTGGGATTGTCCCCCTGTATATCCAATTTAGCCTTAAACGAATAACCTACCGGCGCAAGGATCTTCTGAGATAGTTCTACCACTTCTCTCCGGGCATGCTTGGCACCTACTCCACAGAATAATGTGATTTTGTCAGCTTGGTTGATATACTGTGCCAACCGGCCAATCTCCATTTCAGAAGGCCTGATCTGGGGCTCGGTAAAAAATACTTTGGCGGCAGTGTTCATATCCACGGCCTCCATTTCAGAAACGTCGCCCGGCAGGCCAATTACTGCTACATCTCGTTTCGATATTGCCTGCTGCAAAGCATTCTGAACCATACGTTGCACCTGCTCAGGTCTTGTGATCATCTGGTTATAACAAGAACAGTCGTCAAACAACTTGACCGGATTGGTTTCCTGAAAATAGTCGGTACCAAACTCGTACGTCGCACAGGTTGAAGCGATTACCAGCAGGGGCACCCTGGTTTTGTGAGCTTCATATACACCGTTGATCAAATGTACATGTCCGGGACCACTGCTTCCTGCACAGCAGGCTATTCCGTGCAGATCTGCTTCAGCAGTAGCAGCAAATGCGCCCACTTCCTCGTGTCGGACATGTATCCATTGCATAGTTCCGTCTTGGTGGACGGCTTCATTAAAAAAATTTAAACTGTCTCCCGTTACTGCATAAATACGTTTGATCCCCGCATTCTTTAAAATATCGACAATCTGGTGCGCTACATTTTTCATATTAAATAGTATGATTAAAAGTTTGATACTGCAATAGTGTTGCTAAGTCTTCACAATCGCTGTCTTAATAAAAACAATATTGCTGGCCAATGGTTTTCATATACATAGTAAGGGAATGAAAAGCCGTATAAGCTGGATGTAAAGGGCGGATTGTAGCTGAGCTAATAGAGCAGTTCCGGAGCAGGAGTTCGTAAACAAAAACAGGCTACTCCTTTATATAAACGAAGCAACCTGTTGATTTAAAAAATTCTATTTTTTTCAATTGAGCTGACTTGAGAGCTCGTTCACAAACGCTTTGGCATCATTGAGATCTTGGTTCCATTCTGCATAACGCTTGGCCATATTCAGTTTCGCAATTTTTGCATTTAACTTGGTTAGATTAGCCCAGTCTTGCGATTTCTCCAACTTCGCTCTGAGGACACCCACCTTCGTGTAATCCTGAATACCTTCCAGCATGCGTTCGTAACGGATCGAACTGCGCCCTTGTGGATATACAATGTAGGTATCTCCGGCAGGCCATGTCCGGAATCTGGAATCACGTAGAGGGTCTTCTACCCAAGAATTAAAGGCCCAGCGTAGGGCGCCATCAAATCCCGCGGCCAGCGCATACCAAGCCATATAGGTGGATTCAGCAGGATCTGAAAAGGTGAACTGATTAGGGAATTCATCGGAACAACAGACGTAAAACGTGGTAATATAACCCTTCTTACGCCGTTGGACGAGGTCATTATGATCAAAAGGATCTCCGACCGCGACACTGATATCTGTACTCTTCTGATAGCGTTGATAGCTCTTATGGTTGTCGGCAAATGCAACGCCAAATTCAGGGGCTACGCGCTCAAGAAGCGCAATAGCAGGGTCCATTTCTTCCCGTCCTCGTTCGTCCATCGCAATATTCGTAATCTTGAGCCAGCCCTTTGCGCTGACATGCTTGCTAAAGTCCTTTAAAAAAGGTGTCCATAGCTCCTCAAAAACCGCAGTCCCCGGTTTGGCAATAACGTTGACAAACTCATTTTTGGCTTCATCAAAATAATGGACCTCATTGTTCCAGGGCAACAGCGAATAACAGTTGATTTGCTTATTGATACCCAGATCCATCATAAATTGCACCCATCGGTCAAATATGGCGTAATCATAAACCCATGTGCCAGCTTTGGTCTTCTTCCAGATAATCATATCGGCATAGGGGTCGTAAGTCTGTACATTCCATGCGTCTTTATTGAGCGTCGCCGTAATGACCTTCTGTCCGGCAGCAGCGAGTTGCTTCATCGTCGGCTTAAGGGCTTCGAAATGTTCATCGCTCCACACCTTGACATTGTTGACACGTGCCACAGCCGAAGGGTGCTGCCATTGGTCCAAATGGAATGTCCAATCAGAAGCTGGTGGCATAATATGGTTTTGAACATTGATAATCAAATCCAAATTGTGCACCACCTTACCTTTTTCTTTAACTGAAATCGTTGTTTTATATTCTCCAGCTGACGCCGATGCAGGTACCTTCACAGTGATCCAAACCGGACGAACTTTCTTCGCTTCGAGATCAAAACTTTTTAAGTCATCCAACATATCGGCCGAGAGCGAGGCTTTAAAATCCTCCGGCTTACGATGGCCACAGCCACTGGCAAATTCATCCGTCATCACATAACGTACAAAACGTGCCTGTACAGCGTCGGCGCTAATAGACTGCCCCTTTCCTGTCTTCAGTTCCCCATTGGAAACCGTTACACTGGGCGCAGCAGCAGCTGTCCATAAAAGTAACTGGGCTGAAACCTGCTCTCCTTTCCAGGCAAACAACGTCGCACTGCGCTGAATAGTGAGATCGGGGTTGACGGATTTTGGATAGCGCTTGTCGATAGATACAAACGAGGCGTGCAGCCCCGCCTTAACTGCTGACCAGTCAGAAAGGGTATCCTTCGTTGGATCAGCCAGCTCGGTAAAAGTAGTTCCCACAGCATAGCCTTGCTGGGCAATACCTCGATTATTGCCGCACAACATCAGGCATGCTACGGCAATAGCAGAATAAGTAGTAATTTTAGGCATAACAGTTTAATTAACAAAAAGTGGAAATAACTTCTGTCTGCCTAAAAATACTAATTTTTTGTTTATCCTAGACTAACTTTGTTCAAAAATTTCAGAAAGTGCGTGATAGAGTTCTGGATGATTTTTTTGGAACTTTGCTGGATTTTCAAAAAAATACTCCGATGCCACAGCAAAAAATTCGGCGGGACTGGTCATACCATACACGTCGATATCCGATTTATGTTGCCTAATTTTATCGATTTCCTGCCGTATCAGGTTCATAAACGGAACGACAGAAGTTTTATCCAGGAGCTGTTCAGGGATACCATCCACCGACCCGTCAGTTTTATCGATCAAGTGGACAAATTCATGTATCGCCGTGTTCTGGCCGTCAAGGGCATGTTTAAAGCCATATTCCAACGCGGATTTCGATAAGATCATCTGCCCGTTCATAGCTCCCTCACCTATCATGCCCATAATATTCCGATCTGTATGCCCTTCAAACTGATATTCGGCGTTGAAATGTGCTGGATAAACCATAATATTGGTTAAATTTGGATAGTGCCAGTTCTTAAACGCAAATATTGGAATAATAGCACTCGCAGCAATCATCATATAATCTTTTAGCTCCACTTCAAGACCCACACCTTCAATATGGACGCTATCCAAAAACTTAAGGCAACGCGATTCAAACTCCAGTTTATCCGCTTCGGAAAGATTTCGATAATAAGCGACTTCCTGTTGTAAAATCTCTTTTCCTTCATCGCTCAGTACACGCTTAATAGCTTTGCTATTTTTTGCAGTACGGTTTAACAAATAATATACAATATAAATTGCTGCCGGTATCAGCAGTACAATAAAAAGCTTGCCTAACATACTTATTTGATCTTCACCCAACGTGGGTCTCTGGCCTGCAAATTACGCAAAAAGCCTTTAAAATGAGCAGTACCAAATAAGATTAAAATCTTCTGCTGAGGTGCATCAGCAACAAGGGAAGCTAAATTTTCTTCTCTTTTCTGCATAATAAACTCTTTGTCGAACTTATTTTTCAGGGCTGCTTTTATGGGTTTGCACCCGTAAGGCGCATCCAATGGGGTTTCATAATCACACGGTTCCAGCTTAATCGTGCCATAGATGTATTCAAAATCGTCCAGCAGTTTGTTTTTAGGAATATCTGCATTGACAGCGGTCTCATAGTCCACAAGAAAAAACGAGTAATCAGGCTGGCTGATAATACGCTGGCCCAATTTTCGGTAAAGGGGCGCACGTAGCACACGTACGGTGTCTCCTGGCGTTTCGATACACTGCTGCAGGCCCAGGCGGTTTCCTGTCAGCTTGCGGAATTTACGATCATACACATCGCGCTGCACAGCACTATCCACTTGATAGGCTATACTTTCGTAAAAAACAACATATCCAGATTTCTGAAGTGAATCTACTGCCCGCTGTATCTGGTCGTAATAAACGCGCGTACCTAAATGTCGCATGGGAATATAGATCACGCTACGGTTTCCATTACGAAGTTCAAACTTCCGGGAGGCGTCCCGGAGCACCCCAGTGCTCTGTACCATTAACGAGGTATCACAGGCCGCACAGAAAATAAGGACAACAAAAAGGGAGATAATCTGTCTCAACTGCATTTTTTATTATAATAACATGCTATTTTAACAATATATTATCTCCCTTGTTTAATAAAATTATATCGTAGGCAGCCCGATTGTCGTTCCATTCGGAATCACCGCATTTTTCTTAATAACCACGATGCCGTCGTAAATCGTATAGGTCTGATGGTTGGCATTCATCAGATGTGGACCGCCATTAATACGTACATCGTTCCCAATACGGCAATTCTTGTCCAGGATTGCATTTTCGATGTAACAACGTTCACCGACACCGACGACCGGAATATTTTTCTTTTTCGCTTCTTCCATATCCGACAGGTCTTCATAATAATCAGATCCCATCATGTAAGTGCCCCGTACTACTGATCCAACCCCGATCCGCGAGCGTACGCCGATGACCGAACGGTCGACTTTGTCCGCCTGTATAATACAACCATCCGAAATAACAGAATTGATCAGCGTTGTCCCCGAAATTTTGGAGGGGGGCAGCATACGCGGGCGTGTAAAAATCGTGTTCTTGTCAAACAGGTTAAAAGCGGGAATATTGTCCGTCAGTCCAATATTTGCTTCGTAGAATGAACCTATAGTTCCGATATCTGTCCAATAACCTTCGTATTGATAGCTGAGCACCTTGACCTGCTCGATGGCATCCGGGATAATCTCCTTCCCGAAATCCATCCCGCTGTTTTCCTCAAGCAGCCGCTTCAGTACACCTTTGCTAAAAACATAAATCCCCATGGACGCTAGATATTCCCGTCCCTGACTCTTCAGATGCTCACTCACTTCCGAATTCCAGTCGACGAGCTGCTCGGTATTGGGTTTTTCGATAAACGAGGTAATATGATTACGCTCATCGGACTTCAAAATCCCGAACCCTGTTGCATCCCGGCCGTTTACGGGGATTGTGGCTATTGTGAGATCGCCCTTATTTTCCACATGAAAATCCACCAGTGCATCGAAATCCATCTGATATAACTGATCCCCAGACAGAATCAGCACATAATCATAGTCTATGCTCGCGAGTTTGCGAAACGACCGACGGACAGCATCCGCGGTTCCCTCAAACCATTTGTCACCATCATTCGTCTGTTCTGCTGCAAGAATATCCACAAACCCTTTGCTAAAAATACTGAAGTTGTAAGTATTCTTAATATGGGAATTCAGAGACGAAGAATTGAACTGTGTCAACACAAAGATCTTATTGAAACCTGAGTTGAGACAATTCGAAATCGGAATATCGACCAAACGATATTTTCCTGCAATAGGAACTGCGGGTTTGGACCGCTGGTCCGTCAAAGGGTACAGACGCGAACCCCTCCCGCCCCCCAGGACGATAGCTACTACATTGTGATGTGACATATCAAATTAAATTAATCGGTTATATAGCTCTATATACTTCGCTGCGGATTTATCCCAAGAAAAATCCAAGCTCATCATACGTTGCTGGTTACGCTTAAATTCATCTCTATTTTCGTAAAATTTAATACCCCTGGAGATAGCGCCAGTGATTTCATCGATGTCCAACGTTTCAAAGCCGACTCCATAGCCCCCATTTTCCAAATCAATGACTGTATCTTTGAGCCCTCCAACACGGTGGACAATCGGCAAAGTACCATACTTCATCGCGTATAGCTGATTGAGCCCGCAGGGCTCCACCCGCGACGGCATCAAAAGAAAATCCGCGCTGGCATAAAGCCAATGGGCAAGATTTTCATCATAACCGAAAAACACATCGACATTTTCCCGTTTTTCCTCGATGAGCGCTTTCACCCTTGATTGAATCGCAGGATCTCCGGCTCCCAATATAAATATACTTAATTTGCCGCAATATTTTTTAGTCAGGTCGAAAATTATTTCTGGTAATAAATCAGCCCCTTTTTCCGTTGCAAAACGGCCGATAAAAACCAGCAGCGGTAGTGCCGGATCAATTTTATAGTGCTTCGCCAGAGCCTCTTTATTCCGTAATTTGCCATCAAACGCCCGTTTTGCCTCATAGTTTTCCAACAGCGTATAGTCTTTAGCTGGATCCCAGATCTCCCAGTCAATCCCGTTGACAATACCCACAGATTTCTGACGTTCGTCATAAAACAGTTGTTGTAGGCCATTGGCTTCAACATACAGTTCTTGAAGATAGCCTTCTGACACCGTCGTGTAGGCATCACAGCACTTGATCAATGCCGCTAGCGGATTGATTACTCCGTCCCAGTCAAGCAGGCCCCATTTCCAGCTATCAAATGTGGGCAATAAAATCGCCTTGCTCCAATGCGTCCAGCCCTGATACTGACCGTTATGCACGGTAGCGACGGTCTGTACACTTCCCAGAAAACTATAATCGTTGCTGTACTTCATCAAAAACGGAATCAGCCCCACATGGTGATCGTGGCAATGCACAATATCCGGTATGATGTTTTTCTCTTTAAACCACTGTAATACGGCGTGCTGAAATGCAATAAACTGTTCCCCCTCGTCCGGATAACAATATACCTCGGATCGATCCAGTTTGCCCGGAATTTTGATCAAATACAGGTCAAAGCCCAGTATAGAGCTCTCCTCCTTATACACGGTATAGAACAAACATTCAGAGCCTTGATAAAAGGATCCCTCGTGCACAATGACAAAAGTATGGTCCCTGACAAATGGTCGATCATACCAGGGCATAACGACAGCTGCCTGCACCCCCAGTTTACATTGATATTTCGGCAACGCGCCCACCACATCAGCAAGCCCCCCAACCTTAGCTACAGGATAACATTCAACACTTAAATGAAATACGTTCATGCGATCAGATTTTTATACAATATTCATTAGCTATTTTAGATACGTGCGGTTTCCTACACCGGCATACGGCCTACAGCTTTGACAACAGTGGTCTCCTGTTTTTCTTTTTTGCGCCCGAGAATATACCCGCCTAGTGGGGGAAGCACCAATTGAACCGACTGTGCCTGATTCATCCAGTACAGATGCTCGCTTTGCAAATGCTGACCGATTACACCCGAGCCATAGTATCGTAGATCGTCCGAACTTAGTACGACCTCCCAGTCGCCGCCATAGGGCAGTCCGATACGAAAATTCTCCCGCAGCACCGGTGTCAGATTGATCACCACTACCGTATCATCCCATGCCTCGTAGCCCTTGCGCCAGTACACGAGCACCGAATTGTCCCGGTCACCGGAATCAATCCACTCAAAGCCCGAAGCATTAAAGGCGCGCTGGTATAGACTGGGCTGCTGTTGATACGTTTTATTTAAGTCTGCAACAAACCGCTTCATACCACGGTGTGGCAAATATTCCAATAGGTGCCAATCGAGCGATTGGTTAACATTCCATTCGGACGTCTGCCCAAATTCTCCGCCCATAAACAGCAGTTTCGCTCCAGAAAACGTATACATAAACAAATACAGCGCCCGCAGATTGGCAAACTTTTGCCACTCGTCTCCCGGCATTTTATAGAGCAGCGACTGTTTTCCGTAAACGACTTCATCGTGTGATAATGGCAGCATGAAGTTTTCATGGAAAGCATATACCGTAGCGAACGTAATGCGGTCATGGTGGTACTTCCTGTTAATCGGATCTTCTTTGAAATAATTCAGCGTGTCATGCATCCAGCCCATCATCCATTTCATCCCGAACCCAAGCCCACCGGCATAAGTCGGCCGGCTTACACCGGGCCATGAGGTAGACTCTTCGGCTATTGTCTGCACATCCGGAAAATAACCGTATACCGCCTCGTTCAGTTCTTTTAGAAAGTGTACCGCCTCCAGGTTTTCATTTCCGCCGAGTGCATTGGGAATCCACTCGCCTGCGTTCCGGCTATAATCTAGGTATAGCATCGACGCTACAGCATCGACTCTTATTCCATCGATATGAAAGCGATCCAGCCAATAAAAGGCGTTGCTGATCAAAAAGGAGCGCACTTCATTACGCCCATAATTAAAAATATACGATTGCCAATCCGGATGAAAGCCCTTCCGCGGGTCTTCGTGCTCATATAAGCTCGTACCGTCAAAACGGTGAAGTCCATGGGCATCGCCCGGAAAATGGGAAGGCACCCAGTCCAGTAAAACCCCTATCCCCGCCGCATGGAGTTCCTCAATAAGATACATCAAATCCTGCGCTGATCCATAACGCGAACTTGCCGCGAAATAACCTGTTATTTGATAACCCCAAGATGGATAGTAAGGATGCTCCATCAAAGGCATGAATTCGACATGGGTAAAGTTCATCTCCTTAACGTACCGTACAAGCCGTTCTGCAATATCGCGATATCCAAGCAATGCCTCAGGCCGCTCCGGGTCCCGGGCCCAGGACCCTAGATGAATCTCATATACCGACCAAGGTTGGTCCAGCCTGTTTCGGTTCCCTCGCTCTTTCATCCATTGATGGTCCGTCCACTCATACCAGGTTGAATGAACAATCGATGCTGTACGCGGTGCTACCTCCCATCGAAACCCAAAAGGATCTCCCTTCTCCAGTAGCTCTCCAGAACTGGCCTGAATACAATATTTATACGTTTCGCCGTTGGCTAAACCGGGAATAAATCCTTCCCAGATACCGCTGGTATCCCAGCGGACGTAGAGCGCGTGACTTTCCTTATCCCAAAAATTAAAATTTCCCGTTACCGATACGGATTTTGCATTTGGCGCCCAAACCGCAAAATATACACCTGTTTCGCCGTCAACTACCAGTTCATGCGAACCAAATTTCTCATACAATCTGAAATGCTTGCCCGCCTGAAATAGCGCGACATCAAATTCAGAAAAAAGACTATGCGGTATTACTTGTCTCGCCATAATCAGCCCTCAATCAATATGTTATCAAATTCCCGTGCGACATTAATCCAATATCGCCCCTGTTCGTCCTGTTGTATCTTTGTATCCATACCGTCTGTTTTGACTTTCTGGATAGCAAAAGGAAGGCCAATTAACTGTATTTTATATTCTTCATAGCGCTCTGTATACAGTCCGTCTGTCGTCTGTTTGATCGAGAGAGAATTCTGGGTACCGGATACGGTAAAACATTTCTCCAGGTAAATATCCTGTTCATAAGCGAACGTATCCCCATGATCCGAATACAGATACGAACGCTGTACAGCTTCAGAAAAATAAACATTCAGCTGTAGTTCTTCAACCTTCTTTTCGCCTGTATATTGCATCACTGGATATTCCGGAATTACCGATCCTGCCCGGACAAAAACAGGCATTTCATCCAGCGGAGTGGGCACAGAATGCTCTTTTCCACCGCTATAGCGTTGATTATTGAAATAATAATACCAGTCGCCACCAGGTAAGTATACTATTTTGCTTTTCTGCCCTGGCTGCAAAACAGGTGAAACCAGTATTTTGTCCCCGAAACAAAACTCCTCTTCACGTTGCCAATTGGTAGGAATATGCTGCTCTACCATTGAAACTGGCCGTAAAATCGGGTATCCATACCGGGTCTGTTCCCAAAAACAAGTATAGATATAAGGCAAAAGCTTGTAACGCAGTTCGATGAATTTTTTATTTATTTTTTCCCAATCTTCTCCAAAACTCCAAGGTTCACGATCACGGGTGTCACCGGCTGAATGCACGCGCATAAATGGGGAAAAAACACCAAATTGCATCCAGCGGGTAAACAGCTCCCCATCAGGCTCACCCGTAAAACCGCCGATATCCGTACCACAAAAGGATAGACCCGACGTTGATAGACGCTGCAGTTGAAGCGTGCCTAATTTAAGGTGTTCCCAGCTGGCCAGATTATCTCCGGTCCAGACCGACGAATAGCGTTGCGTACCCGCATAAGCCGCTCTGGTAATGGTAAATGGACGTTTGTTTTTATACAATTTCTTTAACCCGTCATAGGTCGCCCGAACCATCTGCATTCCATAGATGTTATGGGCCTTGCGATGCGAACCACGATGTCCGTCATATTGATGCCGCACATCGTCCGGAAATGTACCCCGTCCGAACACTGCCGGTTCGTTCATGTCGTTCCAGAAACCGGCTACACCGTCTTCCACCAGCCCTTGATAAAGGGTACCCCACCATTGTCGGACCTCAGGATTTGTAAAATCCGGAAACTGACAGCGTCCGGGCCAAACGTATCCTTCCATAAAGTAATCGTCGCCCCGGCGGCAAAAATACCGGTTTTCCTTTCCTTCCCTAAAAACCCAGTAATTTTCGTCAACCTTAATCCCCGGATCAATCATTACTACGGTTTTAAAACCTTCATTTGTCAGGTCTGCGATCATATTTTTAGGATTTGGGAAATACTGTTTATTCCAGGTAAAACAACGATATCCATCCATGTAATCGATATCCAGATAAATGGCGTCACAGGGAATCTGGCGCTTTCTGAATTCTTCTGCCACCTTCCGTACATTTGCTTCAGGATAATAGCTCCAGCGACATTGATGATAACCTATTGCCCATAAAGGCGGTAGATAATGCGTTCCTGTTAGTGTGTGATAACGACGTACAACATCAATGATATGCGGGCCATGGATATAGTAATACTGCAGTTCGCCCCCTTCCGACCAGAAACTGGTCTTTCCGGAATCCTCAGCTGCGAAATCAAAATATGTTTTAAAAGTATTATCAAAGAAAATACCGTAGGCCTGACCATCTTTCAGCCCAATATAAAACGGTATTGTTTTGTATAATGGATCCTGATCGTACGCATACGCATAAGTATCAGAATTCCAATTTTTTAACCTTTTACATCTCAAGTTTAGATTCGTCGCTTTATCGCCAAGCCCATAGAAAACTTCGTTTTCAAAAGCCACTTTTGTACAATACACGTAATAGCCGCCAAAATCCGGATTTTCTTCCCAGTGCATCGGGGCAAGATCAGCATTAAATAGATTTCCAGATCGGTCAGAAAACGAAACTAAAAAATCGTTCTTGTTGATGCGGCAGCTGATGGTATTGGTATGGACCGCATAATGATCCAATTCTTCCTTACATTGGTGAATGCTCACGCGGTGATCTTTTTTTGCCAGTGCATAAGAAAAATCTTCCAGAAATGTGCCCTGAGGAGCCAGTCGGACACGGACGATTTCGTCTGTGACAACTTTAATTTCGACTTTGGCTTTACCGTCCGAAAAGTAATATGACTTGTCGCTCTGGCTATGGGAAATAACGGTCTCGAGATACTTTTTCTCGATTTTGGGCAGATCCAAAACTGGATTATTAACGTGATGCATACTTTCCAGGGTATCATCACTGGCTCCCTCGTTTAGTGTGGTCTGATTTAGGTTGTCGTCTTCAAGCATAGTAATAGTGTTAAAGTTTCTGAAGGCTTAATTCCTCTTTAAGATATAAAAATTATCCTGCGCCAGCAACAAAAGCAAAAAAAAATCCCACCTGCTCTTCGCAGTGGGATTGATATCATTTGTGGGAATTGGCGCGTCTATTTAATAAAATGCGCGCGGAGCATCCAGGCCATCTTTTCGTGCTTTTCCAGCAAACCTACCAAAAAGTCCTCTGTGCCGTTATCTGCGGTTTCTTCCACTACCGAAATATCGGCACGCAGAGCCATGGCGATAGCTTCATGATCGGCCAGCAGCTCCTTATAATAAGACTGGCTGTCTGTTTTTTCTGAAGTGGATTCTGTCAGACGGGTTAGCTTCAAATATTTATCAAACGTGCCTACTGCGTAATGACCCAGCGTGCGCACACGCTCTGCAATTTCATCAATCACTTCAGCAAGCTCATCGTACTGCGATTCCAAAAATAAATGAGCGGCATGAAAATCAGCGCCTTCAACATTCCAATGTGCATTACGTGTTTTCATATAAAGAATATGTTCGTCTGCCAATAGCACATTGAGCAATTTCGCAACTTTTTTTAAGTCTGCATCTTTAATTCCGATTGAAGTTTTCATATGTGTTTGATTTGTTAACTGTATATATTAATTGCTTAATTAAATTTATCAAAAAAAACAGTAAAATCAAAAAAAAGGCCACCCAATATATCATTTCAATGGCATAATAAACGTATTTTTGCGCTGCAACAGCAACGGACATCATTGGAAACTTCACACAACAGCTATTTTCATCAGTTCAGGACAGACATTTCAGAAATCAGTCTTCCTGACCGCTTTACCTTCCCATTCTGCTATGAAGCCCATCCCATCGCTGCAGCTGCAGCAGTCGAGCTGCAGTATTATCTCGCCACACAAAAGGAATGGTCGCACAACTTTGGCTTAGACAAAAATAGTCAAGGTGGTGGCATCGGAAAGATGTTTGGTGTACTGGTCGTCCAAAATGAACAGCAACAGCTTGGTTTTCTGGCAGCAGTCTCAGGAAAACTAGCGGGAACGAATAAACACAGCTATTTTGTACCGCCAATATTCGACATGCTCGAGAAGGATAGCTTCTTTTTGAATGAAGAGGTACATCTCAACGCACTCAACAGAACAATAGAGTCGCTCGAAGGCAGCGAAGAACTGGAGCTCACCAAAAAAAATCTAGAAAAGTTAAGCGCACAGTGGAATCAGGAGCTTGAAATTCTAAAAAGTAAATTAAGAAACCAGAAAAAAGCACGTAAGGAAAAGCGGACGGCACTCCGCCCCCAGATGACCGATGAAGCATATGAACTACTAATGGAAGATATGCGGAGCCAGAGTCTGGCTGACAAGCAAGCATTACAACGCTTCCAGTATGATATGCATCAGGCCTTAGCGCCCGAATCCGTAAAACTCGAGCAGTTGCTCACTACAATTTCAGACCTTAAAGAACAACGCAGAACCAGATCCGGAAATCTGCAGAAACGGCTTTTTGAACAATACAATTTCCTCAATGCAAAGGGAGAGCAACAGAATGTCGTGACCATATTCCAAGACTTTGATCAGAGTACACCGCCTGCAGGATCAGGGGAATGCGCTGCTCCTAAATTACTCCAATATGCCTATAGTCATCGCCTTACTCCTATTGCAATGGCTGAGTTCTGGTGGGGTTGTTCGCCGTCTTCCGAAATAAGGCGGCACAAGAACTTTTATCCAGCCTGCCGCAAAAAGTGTGAACCTATTTTAGGTTTTATGCTTCAGGGCCTAAAAGTGGACGAAAACCCCATGTTACAGGAAAATACGCTGCAGGTACAATTACCGCAAATCTATGAGGACGAAGACATCATCGTATTTAATAAACCTGCGGAATTCCTTTCAGTACCCGGTATCCATATCAAGGACTCGGTGTATAGCCGTGTTCTTAAACGTTTTCCGGATGCCGGACCGGTCATCATCCACCGTCTCGACATGGCGACTTCAGGACTGCTGGTTGTTGCCAAAAACAAGGATGCTCACCAATTTATTCAAGAGCAATTTATACAACACACGATCCGCAAAGAATATATTGCTTTGTTGGATGGTATCGTGACACAAGAGTCTGGATGGATAGACCTGCCATTACGGGTAGATCTTGACGACAGGCCAAGGCAGATGGTTTGTTATTCCTATGGCAAGCCGGCGCAGACCAAATGGCAAAAAATCGCTGTTGAAGGCAACAAAACACGGGTCCGCTTTTATCCCTTGACCGGCAGGACCCACCAGCTCCGCATGCATGCAGCACATCCAAAAGGACTCAACACGCCTATTGTAGGTGACGATCTGTATGGAACAAAAGCCAGTAGATTACATCTTCATGCGGCTGTCATTACCTTCGTGCACCCCCGTTCCAAACAGAAAATGACCTTTGAAATCCCGCCGGATTTTTAAGCCTATTGACCATAACGTTACAAAAGTCAGCAAATCAGGGAAAGGAAAATCATCGCCAAGTCAAAATCTGCTTCTGAAATTATTGACCTAAATCAATATTTCTCTCCAACAGACTGCATTGCAACAGTTTATACGTAATATTCAGCATTTTACCCCGCTTATTACATTACAATAAAATTTTAAATATTCTTAATTTTTTATTTCCTTTGTTCACTGATTTTTTGATTTTAAGACTTTAAAAGTCAGAAATAAAGTCAAGCAGCAAAACAATTTTGAATATTCAAGATTATAGCAATATAATGGAAGCTACAATAAAAGCAAATACCTTTATCACTAAACTCTTTCTTTCGATCACATTCCTGCTGTCCGTAACAATAGCCTTTGCACAGACAAAGACGGTCACAGGTACTGTACGGGACGCAAAGACGAAAGCACCTATCGCCTATGCGACTGTCGCCGTGGTCGGTGCACCAGCTGCCGCAGGAACATCGACATCGACCAATGCCAATGGAGAGTTTAAATTGGTATTTCCGACCTCCTATGTCAAAATTCGAGCAAGTTACGTTGGTTACGATAATAAAGACGCATTTGTCACGAATGATGCTGTACAGACGAAAGATATCTTGATGGACGCGCAGGACAACATGCTGGAAGAGGTCGTCGTCAAGGCCAAAAAGAAAAAATACAGCAACAAGGACAATCCTGCAGTGGCTCTGATCCGCAAGGTCATCGAACATAAAGACAAAAACCGACTTTCGGGACAAGAATATGCAGAATTTGACCAGTACGAAAAAATGTCTCTGGGATTGAGCAATCTGTCCGAAAAATTTGTCAACAAAAAGATCTTTAAAAACTACCAGTTTCTGTTTGAAACGGATGATTCAGCCAAAACGGCGAACAAATATGTATTGCCAGCTTTTATTGAGGAGAAATTATCCAAAGTCTATTACCGTAAAGACCCGAGCAAAACCAAGCAATATATATTGGGCAGTCAGCGTGCACAGTTTGATCCCAAGTTTATTGATAACGACGGACTATCAGCTTATTTCAACAAGCTCTATGAGCAAGTGGATATCTACGACAACAACATTTCCTTGGTTACCAACCAGTTTTTGAGTCCGATTGCCAATTCGTCGCCCACGTTCTATAAGTTTTTCATTACAGATACCATCAAAACCTCGCAGCCCTGGCTTGTCGAGCTGAGTTTTGTGCCCCGCAACAAAGCGGATATGCTATTTAAGGGCCAACTTTATATCACGCTGGACGGAAATTACGCCGTGCAGGGTGCCAACATGACCGTTGCCGATGACATCAATCTGAACTTTGTACGCGACCTGCAGGTACAACTCAAATTCGAAAAAGACAGCAAGAGCAGATTTTATCTAAAAACGAGTACCTTGGGTATAGACTTCTCTCTGACTGAAAAAGGAATGGGTATCAGGGGGAGCCGAACAGTAGATTATAATAATTATAAGGTCGGAGTCCAACGTCCCGATAGCATTTATGATGGACCTTCCACTGTAATTGCTTATAATGTAGAAAATAAGAAAGCGACTAAATCCTTATTCGAAACACAGCGTCCGTTGGCTCTGGCGCAAAACGAACTAAATATTTACCACAATATCGATACACTCCAAAAAATACCTTCCTTCCGGACTTTTATGGATATAGCAGCCCTGGTTCTTTCGGGGTACAAACAAGCCGGACCAGTGGAAATCGGGCCCGTAAACACCTTCTATAGCTTTAACCCCGTCGAAGGGTTCCGACTACGTTTTGGTGGCCGCTCGACAGAATCTTTAAGTAAACGCTTTTATGCCGAAACCTATGCAGCTTACGGTTTCAAAGACCAAAAATGGAAGTATTTCTTCAGCGGTACCTATGCGTTCAACAACAAATCTGTGTACTCCTTCCCAATGCACTATATCCGCGCATCTTATAAAAAGGATACCAAGATCCCCGGACAAAAGCTTGAATTTATTCAGGAAGACAACTTTCTTTTATCATTCAAACGCGGCGATAATGACCGCTACATTTACGAGACGAATTACGGTCTGGAGTATAAAAAGGAATTTTTGAATCACCTGACTATCGGTGCAGGCTTTAATATCAATAAACAGACGCCGGCCGGAAGCCTAACATATCAGATGCTTGATGAAAATGGTCAGAATAAAATATTCAACGAATTAAACACCACTGAATTATCGGTAAACTTTAGATATGCGCCACATGAAGAATTCTATCAGGGCAAAATCTATCGGACGCCGATTTTCAACCAATATCCGATATTTACGTTTAATTATACCGCTGGAATAAAAGGTCTGGCAAACGGTGAGTATAACTACCACAGTTTTAACGTTGGTGCCTTCAAGCGCTTTTATCTAAGTCAATTTGGGTTCGCCGATGTGACAGCAGAGGGTAATTACATTGCGGGGAAAGAAATTCCATTTCCTTTCTTGACGATACACCGCGCCAACCAGACTTATGCCTACCAGCTAAACTCGTATAACTTGATGAACTTCCTTGAGTTTGTGAGCGACCACAATGCCTCATTGAATGTGCAGTACTATATGAATGGCTTTTTGCTAAACAAAATCCCGTTGATCAAAAAACTCAAATTACGTGAGGTATTTAGTTTCAAGGGCGTTTACGGTGGCCTGCGTAGGGAAAATGATCCGGACGATCCTAACTACGGCTCCAAAGTATTTACTTGGCAGCGTAATGCCGAAGGCATTCAAAGTTCGTATACTTTCGGTTCCGAGCCTTACATGGAAGCCAGTGTAGGTTTAGCCAACATCTTTAAAATCCTACGCGTAGATTATGTAAAACGGCTTAATTACCTTAACCATGTAGATGCTCCAGCTTGGGGGATCCGTGCACGCGTGAGGTTTGACTTCTAGTAGTTTCCACTATTTATATTATAATTATCGAGGCCGTGTCATGAATATTGACACGGCCTTCTTCTATTCGTATACAGCGTCTTGTGAAAACCGGATCAGAAAGTCCCTTCAAGTCCCCCCAAGTCCCTTCAAGTCCGTTCAACTCCCTACGTGAGCCGAGAACGATGCGGGAACGGTCCGAGAACGGTTCGGGTTTTATTCGTGTATGCTTCGCTCCAACCTCGGAATAGCTTCGGCTCTAATTCTGCCGGGCTCCGGCTCCAGTTTGTCGACCACTCGAATAGCAGTCAAACAACAACCGAGCATGGGGCGAAGCTGTCCCGACGCAATCTCGAAGCAATTTCGAAGGGCTCCTGAACAACCCTCGAAGAATCTCCGAAGCACCTATTGGGCCATAAATAGCAAAAGTCCTCCTAGCAGACGCAAGGAGGACAAAATTAGAATATGACGATGGTTAGTTTCTCTTTTTAAAGGCGTCTAGTCCGCTCTGCAGAAAGGCTTTGTATTGTTCCGCATCATAGTTGGCTCCGCTCTGTGGAACGAGCACCTCGCCATTGGGATCCACAATCACATAAAGGGGCTGCGAGTTGCTATTAAATACGGACGCCTGAAAGTCGCTGTTCTTGTTACCTATCGTTTTTATTTTCTTCTTACTGTAGGTCGAAACAAATTGCTCATCCGCAGGCAGTTCGGTCTTATCATCAACAAATAATTCAGCCATCACAAACTCTTCTTTCAGCAATTTAGCTACGGCTGGGTCGGTCCAGACATTTGCCTCCATTTTACGACAGTTCACACAATTCCAGCCGGTAAAGTCAATGAGGACAGGCTTATGGAGTTCTTTGGCTGTCTGTAATGCCTGATCATAATCATAATAGGGATCAAAGCCTTTTGGCGTACCGCGTCCATGGAAAATCTCCGCGTATTTTTTGATTTTTCCATCCGTATGAGTAGTACTGCTGCCGGCAATGCCCAAAGATAAATCAAAGTCCTGCGTTGCAGAAGGAGGTAAGAAAGCGGAAATAGATTTTAATGGTGCTCCCCATAGCCCCGGTATCATGTAGATAACAAAAGAGAAAACGACGGTCGCTAATATCGTCCGCGGGACAGATAAAAAATTCAGATCACTGTCGTGGGAGAATTTGATTTTTCCGATAAGATATAGCCCCATTAAGCCAAAAATAGCGATCCACAGCGATAGAAATACCTCTCTGTCCAGCCAGTTCCAGTGGTAGGCGAGATCTACATTTGAAAGAAACTTGAGGGCCAGGGCTAGTTCCAAAAAGCCCAATACCACCTTTACACTATTGAGCCAGCCACCGGATTTTGGCAGTGATTTCAACATAGACGGAAACATCGCAAATAGACCAAAGGGAATTGCTAAAGCAATGGAGAATCCCAACATACCGACAGCCGGCCCCAGACGCTCGCCTTTTGAAGCAGCTTCCACCAGCAAGGTACCGATAATAGGTCCTGTACAGGAGAAAGAAACCAATGACAGGCTGAAAGCCATAAAAAACAGTCCTACCAGTCCTCCTTTATCCGATTTGGCGTCCATTTTATTGACAAATGAACTTGGTAACGTAATTTCAAATGCGCCGAAGAAGGACGCCGCAAAACCGATCAGCAACAGAAAGAATATAAAATTGAATATTCCGTTGGTCGAAAGTGCGTTGAGTGCATCCGAACCGAATGCGATGGTAATGATCATGCCCAGAGCAACATAGATCACAATAATGAAGAGCCCATAGAGCAGGGCTTTACTGATACCACTCGCACGGCTACCTGACTGCTTGGTAAAGTAACTGACCGTCAAAGGTAACATGGGAAATATACAAGGCATCAACAGAGCTGCAAAGCCACCCACCAAGCCAGCGATAAAAATATTCCAAAGGGACTTCGTGCCTGCTTTTGTCTCTGCAGAAGCAGGCAGATGGGCTGCCACGGCCGTTTTACCGGAATCAATAGTGGCCGTCGCTGTATCCGGGGACTCTTCAAAAGCAAGGGAATCGGCATTGATTGCACCATCAGTAAATTCTAGACCTTCAACGTTCACTACGGTGTCCGTCTGGGCAAATAATATTACCGGAAAGACAAGCAGCAACAAAATGACAAGTAGTTTAAAATTAATTTTCATTGGTATATAATTGTTCGTTCATTATTCGTCTGATCCCGCCAAACATACTGGACTGTCTCGCGTACAGACCAGTAGGGCAATAGCCGGCATCTGTACATAAAACCCGGGAAGCAATACACTCCCCGAGTAAACTATAAACATATGAAACTAGTTCTTTTTATGCGCCAAAAACCGGATCAGCCAATCTGCAAATTGGCTGAAAGCCCACAAAATCAAGATCCGTGGAAAGGTATCCGGCTCGTACCGGCTCCTCCCTGACCAAGTCTGTACTTAAATACTTTTTATTATCGTCACAGAGTAGGGTGACGACTACTGCTTCAGGTCCTAGCTCTTGCTGCAGTTTAACTGCTCCTATGACGTTTGCGCCCGAGGAAATGCCCACGGCAAGCCCTAGCTGCCGCGATAATTTCTGAGCCATCAGAATGGCATCACCATCATTGGCACATACCACCGCATCAAGTTCATCTAAATTTACAATAGCTGGGATAAATTCGTCCGATATACCTTGTATCCGATGCGACCCCACTTTATGTCCTGTAGACAAGGTAGGGCTTTCGGCTGGTTCTAACGGGTGGATACGCACCTTTGGATTGACCTTACGTAAGCTGCGTCCGACGCCCATCACTGTACCGCCTGTTCCAACACCTGCGACAAAAGCATCGGCTACCAAGCCCTGATCGGCTAACTGTCTGGTGATCTCATATCCTGTAGTTTTCTCGTGTGCCTCAGCATTATATTGGTTTTCAAACTGTCTCGGAAGAAAAACTCCACCTTGGGTCGCAAGCTCCTCACTGAGACGGATGCTCCCCAAAAATCCCCCCTCTTCCTTGCTGATCAGCTGTATGTCAGCGCCCATACTACGGATAATATCGGTACGTTCTTTGCTCAACCAATTCGGCATGATTATCTTGACCTGGTGCCCAAGAGCTTTGCCGATGGCTGAAAAAGCGATCCCTGTATTGCCGCTAGTCGCCTCAATGACGAGGTCTGTCGGCTTAATCTGACAATTCATGTATGCTTTGTACAAGATGTACAAGGCCATTCTATCCTTGATGCTACCTGTTAAGTTATAGTTCTCACATTTCACGAAAATCCGGCCCAGATGACCTTTGTAGGTGTATTGTAACTCCAGCATGGGTGTATTTCCAACCAATCGCCATAAATGCTTAAACCTCTTGTCCAAGGCAGGCGATAAACATGCACTCAATAATTCTTGTTCAGCCATTTCTAAATAAATGATTATTCTGTTGCAAAATTGCCCAATAACAAGATATTATTCAATACAAGTCATAATATTCAAGAAAAATTATATGATATTTGCTCGCGATCGATAAATTATTCAAGTAAACATCGTAAATTTGGCAAAGCACCGAAAATATTAAATTATGGAACTCGATGGTATTGATTTGAAGCTATTACGTCTGCTTCAGCAGGATGCCTCCCTGAGCAATAAAGAACTTTCTTTCGAACTCAACAAGTCAATCGCGGCGGTACACGAACGCGTCAAAAAACTAAAAAGATTGGGATATATCAAAAAGACCGTTGCGATACTCGACCGGCACAAGATTGGCATTGGGCTGATTTCCTTCTCACAGGTATTCTTAAAGGCCCATACTTTTGAAGTACTGAATGAATTTGAAAAGGAAGTCGCCAAGTTCCCAGAAGTAATGGAGTGTTATCAAATGGCAGGTTCCTATGACTTTATGCTGCGTATTGCGACAAAAGATATGGATGCCTACCATATTTTTCTTCGGCACAAATTGGCCGTACTACCACAGGTAAATACGGTACAGACATACTTTGTCTTGTCGGAGACCAAAAGCGAGACTGCATATCCCTTATAGCGTCAACATCAATGAGGTATCAACAACAACCTTATCGATACCTCAAACATATCATTAATTATCGTACAATAATGTACCGGTAACATTCCAGCTGCTAAAGCTTGTTCCTTCCGGTGCACCTTGAGGTATTTGCACCTGTATGCTGTGGTCACCCGCCTTTAATTCACCCAAATCAATATAAATGGGTGGCGTGACTGTTCCGGGACACCAATTGGAACGGCTTAAATCTGAAGAGGATAAACCCGTGACAAAATTTCCCGAAGCTGGATTAAAGAGACGGTATGAACCGCAGTCATTGCGCCATGGAGTATATTTAAACTGCAAGGTGCCATCCAAAAAAATCCGGTTTTCTTTGGGCACGAATTCGTCGCCATTTCCCCAGCCGCCATGGCCCGTGGTGATATAACGCAACTGAACATTTTTTGCGTCCTGATCCAGATGAAAGGACATTGTCAGACCTTTATCACGGTCAAACATAGATCCGTACTCCTGCCCCCCCATTTCCATAACATTGGTTGTTGTGAATAGCGACATGGCTTTTCGGAGCGGGCTTTCCGCACCGCCATCAAAGCCCGGATGTATGGTCAGTTCCAGACTCACTTCATGTCCATTTTTGTCGTAGTTTCCGATAAAGGTGCCGATATATATATCCCGATCACTTAACATCCCTGCAAGCTCAGTGATATCTTGACGGTAAAGTACAGAGTCCTGCCACATCTTATCCTTTAATTGCAAGTGGTTAAATTGTTTTATGCCGAAGGGTGTAAAGAAACGCATCAATTCCACTATGGGCTCAAAAGAATGTGAACGCACTACCCCTCGGTAGGCCTTACCGTTTCCATTTTCATATTTTGGCAAGGTAGCCATACCATTTTTCATACCATCTAAAAAGCTCTGAGTCTGATTGTCCGGAATGATAAAAACAGAGCCTGTGCGGTCATAGGCATCACCCTTAGACTGCTCAACTAACTGCACAAAGACATTATCACTAGACTTAATTTGGGGAACTCTGACTTTTTTGACGATTACGGTACCATTGGCAAAACGCAAGATGGAATCCGATTTGACCTCATCCGAAAAACGGATGCGTTCCTTATGAAAAACCGGTATCCGCGTGAAACGACTTTTCCAGATAAGGTCTTTGTAAGACAGTTCATCATAATTTTTCTCACTGCCTCTTAATTTTAGTTGTTCAGGAATACTCTTCACACGTTCTACTCGAGTAGCGTAGGTCCTTGTGTTGCCATTGCGGACAACTTCGAGTACCAGTCCCAAATTCTGGCCAAGTTCGCCCGGAGCTCCCTTGACACCAAGTTTATCTGTATACCACAGCTCTATTTTGTTGGAGTTAATACTTGTCTCCACTTTTTTACACGGATATCCAAGGATCACCTTTGTTTCAAGGGTCGGGATAAACTGCTGTCGGACAAGTGCCGTCGAATCCCGTGTCAAAATAAGGCTCCCATTTTTCAGCTTCGCGATTTTAAGCAAAACATTCCTCCCAGCCCTCTCCACAAGCAGCCGTTCATAAGGGGGTAATAATTCACCTTTTATATCTTTCTCCGAACTCACGTAAGTATTTTCAGCGTTGGTGTAAACAAGCACGGCATTGGCATTAGCTGACGTTTTCCCGTTGAAGCTCTGATTGTAATGTACAAGGTAATTTGTTAGCGACTGTGCATACGACGATATAGATAGACAGACAACAGAAAATAAAAGTACATTTTTTTTCATCATCGGTAATATTGATCAAAGATAAAATTGTTTATTTGATGAGCCATATGTCCAATAGGTAAAAGACGGCGAAAATCACTGAAGCATACCCATTCGTGGTCATAAAGTCGCGATTTACGCGGCTCAGATCTGTTGAAGAAAACAGCGTGTGCTGATAGACTAGCAATGTAGCATAGAAAACGACACCGAGGTAATAGACCCAGCCCACCGGCATCAAAAATACCGGTGCCAGCACAAACAAGAAGGACAGCACGTGCAGCAATTCGGAAACACGCATAGCACCTTTCGTACCCAGCCAAACTGGTATTGAATTGAGATTATTAGCCCGATCGAAGGCTTCGTCCTGCAACGCGTAGATAATATCAAAGCCACTCACCCAGGTCAAAACTGCAAATCCGTACAGCAGGGGTACCGTTGCAAACTGTCCGGTGATCACCATATACGCTCCAATGGGAGCCAAGCCCAGGCCCGCACCAAGTACCAAGTGGCAAAGCGGAGTAATCCGCTTGGTATAAGAATAAAAAAGCACGACAAAGAGCGCTATCGGTGACAACATAAAACACAATGAGTTGATGAAATAGGTGGCCCCAACAAAAATCAGACAATTGACTATAGTAAACAACAATGCATTTTCCGCAGAAATCCTGCCGGCAGGAATATCACGCATGGCCGTCCTGGGATTAATGGCATCAATGTCCCTATCGAGATAACGGTTAAATGCCATAGCAGCATTCCGGGCGGTTACCATACATAGGATCATCATTAGCAGAAGCTTCCAGGAGAAGGTATGGTCGGTCGTATGTAAAGCCAAAAAGAATCCAATAAACGCAAAAGGCAATGCAAACACACTGTGTGCAAATAAAACTAACGATAGGTATTTCTTCATTAATATTAATGTTATTTATGCGATCTCTCAAACTGATTACTTCGCGGCCATCCAGCTCATGCGGAATGAAATGCTGCCTTGGAAAATAGGAGCACTACCCGAGGGAACTACTCTCCGGATGCACAAACTGTTTATTAACCTCGTCAATCGTTTCCAGAATGGGTTCATGTCCTGTCTTTTTCTCTGCTGAAGTGAGGAAAACGGGTGGTACCTCTTCAAACCATTGTAACAGGGATTTTTTAAATTTCGCTATGTTGGCATCGGATTTAACCGCTGATTGTTTGTCAGCCTTGGTGAAGACCAGCATAAACGGCAGACCACATTCGCCCAACCAGTAGCAGAAATCAAGATCTATCTTTTGCGGCTCATGGCGGCTATCAACCAACACAAATACACATTGCAGATTTTCGCGGAGTGTAAGATAACGGCGGATGAATTTTTCCCATTCATTGCGGCTTGTTTTGGATGCTTTCGCAAACCCATAGCCCGGCAAATCGACCAGATACCAAGTATCATCGATCAAAAAATGGTTGATCAGTTGAGTTTTACCCGGTTTCTGGGATGTTTTGGCAAGTCCCTTTTTGTTTGTCATCGCATTGATCAGAGAAGATTTCCCCACATTTGAGCGCCCTATGAAGGCGTACTCCGGTAAGTTTGGCGCAGGCAATTTATCAACTCTCGTGTTGCTACACACAAATTCGGCTTTTTTTACTTCCATGAAACAAAGGTACATTAAATGAAACCCTCTGGCAAGGTTTAGCCACCATCTATTCTATAAAACTTTACTACTTTTACTGTAACGTTTACAACGATATCACTACTAATCGATAAAATAAACATAGTATCTCGGGGAACAGAAGCTGCAACCCGGCTTTTTCTCGAACACATATAATTAAACCTGATATAAAATGTTACTTGAAATCAATCATGTTACGAAGGACTACGCCAGTCACCGCGCACTGGATGATGTATCCATGGAAATCCCTCAGGGTAAAATCTTTGGACTACTGGGACCAAATGGCGCGGGAAAGACTTCGCTGATACGTATCATCAACCAGATTACTGGGCCAGACTCCGGAGAAATCCGGTTTAATGGACAGCCCCTGGGACCACAGCACATTGGCCAAATTGGTTATCTACCTGAAGAACGCGGGCTGTACAAAAAAATGAAAATTGGCGAGCAGATGTGCTACCTCGCTCAGTTAAAAGGGCTTTCACGAAAAGAGGCGTTACGCAGGATCCACGACTGGTGCGAACGTCTGGAAATCACTTCGTGGTGGAACAAGAAAATCGAAGACCTCAGTAAGGGGATGCAACAGAAAGTGCAGTTTGTAGCCACAGTTATCCATCAACCTCAACTGATTATTTTGGACGAACCGTTTTCGGGGTTTGACCCGGTCAATGCCAATACCATCAAAGAGCAGATCCTCAGATTGAATGCCGAAGGTGCAACGATCATCTTCTCGACCCACCGGATGGAAACTGTTGAGGAGCTCTGCGACAATATTGCATTGATCCACCGTTCGAAAAAGATTTTAGACGGTCCAGTTCGTGCCATCAAAAAAAATTACAGCAACCGAACGTATCAGCTGGACTTCATGCCGAATAGCCTGAATTTTGATCTGGTCAACGAGCAGCTATACGAGGTAATCCATTCTACGCAAACAGAGAGCATGCATACAGCCAGTATTCAACTGAAGCCCGACGTTAGCATAAATCACGTACTCGCTGATTTGTTGCCAAAAGTGCAACTCAATCAGTTAATAGAACTGGTTCCCTCCATGGCGGACATTTTTATTCAGAAGGTTACCCAAGTTTCACCTCTATCCCAACAACATGCATAAAATATTACTTATCATCCAGCGCGAATATTTGTCACGTGTCAAAAAGAAGTCGTTCATCGTAATGACTTTCGCTGTCCCGCTTTTCTTTTTCGCATTATATGCAGGCATGTTTTATCTGACCCAAAAGAGCTTCAAGGACACACATACCAACGTTTTTGTTATCGATGAGCAGGGGAACTTCGCGGCTAAATTACGAAGCAACAAAAATGTCAGTTATAAAAAAAGTACACTGGATCTTCAGAAACAGAAACTACAGCTTGCACTTGGCCAAGGCAAACAGGCCATCCTCTATATTCCGAAAGACATTTTAGCCGCACAGCAGGCTGAATTGATCAGCAATGGCAAAACGAGTTTTGTGACCCAAGAAGTCATTAGTGGACAGCTGGAGGAAATCATCCGGGACAGTATATATAGAGCTAAAGGTATTGATATTAATACCATTCAGTCCATTAAACCCAAAGTTACGATCGATGCCAGGGAAATAACTGCAGATGGAGAGGAAAAGAACAGCAATACCGCCATTGCTATGGGAATTGGGGTGGCGTTGGCCATACTTGTCTACCTTTCTCTCTTCCTTTACGGCGCACAGGTAATGCGGGGTATCATTGAAGAAAAAAGTAACCGGATTATTGAAGTCATCATTTCCTCGGTAAAACCTTTTCAGCTCATGATGGGCAAAATTGTGGGTATAGGCATGGTCGGACTAACACAGTTCACCATGTGGCTCGTATTAACGCTAGGTCTGTTTATTACCGCGACAGCGTTGTTTGTCAATCCTCAGGATGTGCAGGCCGTCGCTTCCGGCCAGCCCGGTACGGGCAATCTCGGCACCGTTTCCAAAGCGGTCGGTCAGAATGGTCCTGCATCGCTCCTTTCCGCTTTACAAAGTTTCGACTTTACTGAAGTGATTGTGTTCTTCTTCCTGTTCTTTATCGCAGGTTACCTACTCTACAGCGCTATATTTGCTGCTGCAGGTTCGGCCGTTGACAATGAAACTGAAGCTAATCAATTCTCCATGCCGATCACTATGCCACTCCTGCTAACCTATATCTTGTCTTTTGGGGTCATCATTAACGACCCAAATGGCACCATCGCAACATGGCTGAGCTTCATCCCATTTACATCGCCGATCGCCATGCTTGTACGCATCCCGTTTGGCGTTCCGCTTTGGCAGATCCTGACGTCGCTGACTTTACTGGTACTCACGTTTTTATTAATCACTTGGGTAGCTGCACGTATCTATAGGGTCGGT
The DNA here is from genome assembly GCF_901482695.1 of Sphingobacterium thalpophilum. Taxonomy (NCBI): domain Bacteria; kingdom Pseudomonadati; phylum Bacteroidota; class Sphingobacteriia; order Sphingobacteriales; family Sphingobacteriaceae; genus Sphingobacterium; species Sphingobacterium thalpophilum. The sequence goes on along the minus strand of NZ_LR590484.1, from coordinate 4,059,123 downwards.
ATATTAATCTACGGTAAAAAAGCTAGCCTAAAAGAGATTATTAAATGGTTTAACTATAAACATTAGTTTCACAGCATTACCATAACCACAGATAAGGCCCAGCTGATGCAGCTGGGCCTTATCTGTGATGTTTAGTCACAATGACGATTTAATATCTAATTTTAAATTTTTCAAACACAAAATGCCATAGCCAGACCGGTCCGATAAGCAGAAAACGAACAAATTGTTTTCCTGTGACGGTCTTCTTTTCTCTATTTTTACCCAGAAATAATGCGAGTAGCGATATGAGGGCAATCGCCAAGCATACCCATATGACTGCCGGACCACCATTTTTTTCTATATACTCCAGCTGTACAATAAAATAACTCATCCCCCCTATGGAAAACAGTACGGCATAGGATAAGGTCGCCGACAGTCGCAGATAGCAATAGATTACAATGGCTATAAAGAAAGACCCCCAGTTCAAAAAGCTGTGCCAATTGAGCCTGACTAGAAACTCGAATTGTGGAAAAGGTATCATCCAGATACAGCCCATGACTCCAAAAAACAAGAGCGGTAAAAAAATAATCTGAATAATACGGTTGACCGGATCTTGGAAATTAGCATTTAATTCATCAAAATAGTAATCGATTGGACGTTTCGGCTCTACTTCCTGAATTTTCTTCTTTTGTTTCATTCGGCAAATTTAACAAATATTGATATGCTTCGCTGAGCGATTCATACAATATTCTTATTTTTTGGTCTGTAAGGTGTCATGATCTGCTTTGGAAGTTAGGCGGATTCTTCTGCGCTCGATCAATTCCGTAATATTGTAGCATGAAATCATATAAACATATTTTATTTGATCTGGATGGTACCCTGACCGATCCCGCAGAGGGTATTACTAAATGCATTGCTTATGCACTTGAAGCCAAGGGCATCCATACGGCGGACTTAAGTACGCTCAAGCCGCTTATTGGCCCACCGTTAAAAGAATCATTTATGCGCCAATTTGGCTTTGAAGAAACCGAAGCATTGGCATGCGTGGAGAAATATCGCGAGCGCTTCTCCACCCTCGGTTTGTACGAGAATTTACTGTTTGACCGCGTACCCGAATTGCTTGAAGGGCTTAAAACAAAAGACTACCGTGTTTATCTGGCCACGTCGAAACCGGAAATATTTGCACATCAGATTCTGAAACATTTTCAAATAGACAAGTACTTTGATTTTGCCGGAGGGAGCACGCTGGACGATACCCGACCAACAAAGACAAGTGTCATTCAATATGTCATGGAAAACGCCAATCTCTCCAATCCGGTAAACTGTATCATGATTGGTGACCGCAAACATGATCTGATCGGTGCCAAAGAGACCGGCATGGACGCCATCGCTGTTCTCTATGGATACGGTAGCAAAGAAGAACTGGAAAAAGAATGTCCCTCCTATTTACTCGAATCGGTAGGTGATCTGATCGATTTCTTCCAATAATAGCTAATAATAGATCAGCGAGCATTAGCTTAACCGAACTGTAATACCAAGCCTATTGAAGATCATATCATAAAAAAGAAGCCCGATCGATGATTGGGCTTCTTTTTTATGACAGGAATTGGGTTACTTCGCGTAGGATACCGATCTGGTCTCGCGGATAACGGTAACCTTGATTTGTCCCGGATAAGTCATTTCTGTCTGTATACGGTTAGAAATATCTGCGGCCAATATTTCAGACTGCGCATCAGACACCTTCTCGCTCTCAACAATTACCCGCAGTTCGCGACCTGCCTGAATGGCGAATGTTTTTTCGACACCGGGGTAAGACAAAGCAAGGTCTTCGAGCTCTTTCAAACGTTTGATGTAACTTTCAACCACCTCACGACGGGCTCCCGGACGGGCTCCCGAAATCGCATCACAGGCCTGCACAATTGGCGATATAAGGGCTGTCATCTCAATTTCGTCATGGTGTGCCCCGATGGCATTGCAGACATCAGGATGTTCTTTGTATTTTTCTGCTAGCTGCATTCCGAGGATGGCATGTGGCAACTCGGGATTATCATCAGGCACTTTACCAATATCGTGCAGCAAGCCGGCGCGTTTGGCATGCTTTACATTTAATCCAAGTTCAGCAGCCATGGTTGCTGCAAAATTAGCTACCTCTCGAGAGTGCTGCAACAGGTTCTGACCGTAAGACGAGCGGTAACGCATACGTCCTACCATACGGATTAATTCGGGATGCAAGCCGTGTATACCCAAATCAATAGCCGTACGCTCACCAATTTCGACAATTTCATCTTCGATCTGTGTGCGTGTTTTGGCCACCACCTCCTCGATACGGGCTGGGTGAATACGGCCATCGGTCACCAGGCGGTGCAACGCCAAACGGGCAATTTCGCGACGTACAGGATCAAAACCCGATAGGATAATGGCTTCAGGAGTATCATCAACGATGATCTCAACACCTGTAGCAGCTTCAAGAGCGCGGATATTACGACCTTCGCGACCAATAATACGCCCCTTGATCTCATCATTTTCGATATTAAAAATAGAAACAGTATTTTCGATAGCAGATTCGGTCGCTGTGCGCTGAATCGTCTGAATTACCACCTTTTTCGCTTCTTTAGTGGCCGTTAGCTTCGCTTCATCCACGATGTCTTTGATCTGGATCATCGCCTGAGAGCGTGCTTCTTCACGCAGCGAATCCACCAGTTGGTTTTTCGCTTCATCAGCGGTGACACCTGCAATGCTCTCCAGCTGCTTAATCTGCTGCAATTTTAGTGTTTCGACCTCCTCCGATTTCTTCTCGTTAAGCTCCACCAGCTTATCCAGCTGTTTTTTTCGGGCCTCCAGTTCCTGCTTATCGCGATTGATGTTCTCAAGCTTTTGGTTGATCGATTGTTCTTTCTGTCTCAACGTATTTTCCTTCTGATTGATGGTGTTGTTACGTTGATTCACTTCCTTTTCATGTTCGGATTTTAGTTGAAGGAATTTCTCTTTGGCTTCTAAGAGTTTTTTCTTTTTAATGTGTTCTCCTTCCTGCTCTGCTTCTCTCAGTATGCTATTCACTTTTTCTTTGGCTTCCTGCTCTTGTTTTTTGAATAACAGGACCAGAAGATAACGGCCTATAGCTACACCAACAATCAGAGAAATTATGATATAAATTGCGACGTCCATGTATGTATAATTGTGTTATATATATTTGTTTTTGTTATTTATTAATTTCGTTTCCATTGTAAGCAAAAAAAAACCGCAATTAAATTTAAACAGGTCTCATGTATTATTAAACTTCGTGATTACATAATTAGGCTTAGATTGTGACCTAGATGGCTTTCGCAAAATGGCCTATATCTCTTTGCGCCTGTAATATTGAAGCGTTAAGTTTAAAATAGTGACAACCCGAATTTAATTGCGGCAAATTCGTCGTTTTAAGCTCTAAATATAAAGAACGTAAATTTATTTGTTAAAGAAATCCGTCAACAACTGATCGAGTTCCTGTACTGAATTCTCCAATCCTGCCTCATGGTTCTGTGACTGCCGCTCCGCATTTAGCATACGCGTCGCAAATTGCAATACACACATGGACAACAAATCCTGTTTATCCCTTACAGTATAGTTTTCCTGCAATTCCTTTACTTTTTCATTTATCAATTTCGCAGCGTGTCGGATCACTTCTTCCTCCGCGCTATCTACCCTTAAGGGGTAAACACGGTCTGCGATATTTATTTTTATGGAAATCTCTCCCATCTCTTTGAGCTTTTTAACGTTGTATTAGCCGAATCCCTCGCTATCTTATCCAACTACTTCAACAAACTAATACACTTGTCTATTTCTCGCACAAAATCGTTAATTTTTTGTTTTGTGTCAAGTATTTTTTCATTAATTGCCTCCTTATCCGCTTCAGAATCCAAAGTTCGGGCTACTGCCAACGCTTTGACTTTCTCTTCCAACTGCTTGCTCTTTTCGTTGCTCGCGTCGAAAGCCACTTTTAAGGATTGTACCTCTAATTTAAGCAAATCATTTTCTTCCTGCAAGACTTCGCACATTTGAATTAAATTTTTCGTTTTCTCAACGATCAGATTCATTTGTGAAGACAATGTTGCCATAATATAAATTGAAGATTACCAACTAATGTTTTTGTCTAATTAACCGCGCACTTCTGCACTGAGTTCCTTCTCAAAATTAACAATTAATTTTTGAACTATCGCATCAATTTGTTTATCGGTCAGCGTTTTTTCTTCATCCTGCAAGATAAAGCTCAGAGCATAAGACTTTTTCCCTTCAGGAATTTTATCGCCTTTGTAAACGTCAAATACATTTACTTCCTTCAAAAGCTTGCGTTCGGTCTTCTGAGCAACATATTGCAACTTGTCGAAGCTTACATTCTCGTCGATCAACAACGACAGATCGCGGCGAACAGACGGGAACTTGGATACCTCTTTATATTGAATGCCATTCTTACGAATAATCTTCATCAACAGATCCGAGTCAAAGTCTGCGAAGAACACTTGCCCTTCGACATCGGCCTTTTTCAAATTTGCCTGCGCAACTGCCCCAAAAGACACCAAACATTTTTGTCCTTTCATGTAACTCAATCCATAAACAAAATGATTGCTCGGTGCATCCTGTATTTGAATTCCGTCAATTTTCAGGCGTTTGACAATCGTGTCAACGGCCGCCTTCAGGTTGTAGAAACTAACATGGCCTTTTTTACTGTTCCACTGCTCTGCTTCTTGGCGGCCTGTCAGCGCAAAAGCGAGGTGTTGAGTTTCTTTGTATCCCTCTCCATCCTGCACGTAAGTCTTGCCGAATTCAAAAAATTTAAGATCAAAATTTCGTCTTTTCTGGTTGTATTCAATAGCGTTTAGCATCGAAAATAACATATTTTGACGCATTGTATCTAGATCTGAACTCAGTGGGTTAAACAATTTTACAGCTGTATCGCTATCGTCGGCATAATCGAGTTTGGTCAATGAGTTGGACAATATCTCACGGAATCCATTCGCGATCAATAAATCCGCCAATTGGTTAAGAACGACTTCTTTTTCCGGCTTTTCAACAGTATTTAACGAGGCTTTGATCTGAGATTTTAGCTCGATATTGTTATAACCATAGATCCGTAACACTTCTTCTACCACGTCTACTTCCCGAGTGACGTCCACACGATACGCTGGTACCAGGACATCCAGTCCCTCGGCACTCTCTGCAGCAATTTCAATGCCCAGCGCAAGGATAATGGATTTAATCTCTTCATTTGGGATAGCCTGTCCGATTAAACGAACAACATTGGAGTAGCTCACATGGAAGGCATATGGTTTGATCTCCACAGGATATACATCTTTCAGTGTTGATGATATTGTACCACCCGCAACCTCCTGAATCAACAATGCCGCCCGTTTCAACGCTTCGACAGTAATCGTTGGATCAGTTCCGCGTTCGAAACGGAAGGAAGCATCTGTTTTTAGGGTATGTCTTTTGGAAGTCTTCCGCACAGAAACCGCATTAAAGTAAGCGGACTCCAAGAATACGTTGGTTGTCTCATCAGAAACCCCTGAGTGTGCTCCCCCAAAAACTCCTGCAATACACATTGGCTTTTCAGCATCTGCAATCACCAGATCTTCTGCCGATAGGGTGCGCTCGACGCCATCCAAGGTAACAAACTTCTCACCTGCCACTGCCGAACGGACAAGAACCTGATTGCCAGCAATCTGATCGGCATCGAAGGCATGCAGCGGCTGTCCTAAGTCGTGTAAGATATAATTCGTGATATCGACTACGTTATTGATCGGACGTACACCGATGACATTCAATTTTTCCTTTAGCCAGTCTGGCGATTCAGCGACTTTGACGCCCGAAATATTGATGCCACTATAGCGTGGGCAAGCTTCGGTATTTTCTACAACAACGGCCGTCCCGGTCGCCTCACCCGCACGGAAGGCGGATACATCAGCCTTTCGTATTTTTGTACGGAAATAGGCTGCAATGTCTCTCGCAACCCCTAAATGTGAAGCGGCATCGGCGCGGTTAGGAGTTAGCCCAATTTCATACCTATAGTCGTCCTGAATATTGAAGTGGTCCTTAACCAAGGTGCCTACCTCAACATCAGCAGGCAACTCAACGATGCCCGCATGCGATGTACCCAATCCGATCTCATCTTCACCGCATAGCATTCCTTCAGACACTTCGCCCCTGATTTTGGATTTTGTAATTTTAAAGGGTTCGCCTGCTGTCGGATGACAAGTGGTGCCCACCGTGGCCACAATAACCTTTAGTCCCATACGGCAATTGGGTGCGCCACAAACGATATGCAATAACTCTGGCTTACCTACATCTACCGTAGTCACTTTAAGTTTATCAGCATTGGGATGCTGCTCGCAGGTTTTCACCTCCCCAACAACCAAACCATCCAATCCTCCTGGAATACTCTGCACGACATCCAGTGCCTCTACCTCCAATCCTGTATTTGTCAAGATCAAAGACAGTTCCTCTGGAGTCGAATCTATATCTACGTGTTGTTTTAGCCAATTATATGAAATATTCATCTCGAATTTGATTTGATGCACAAACTTAGATAAATTTGAGTTCATATACAATGGCAATTTAGCGATCAGCTTGCAGCATACTGAATTCCAATTACTAAGCAGCGGCCTACTATTTACCGTCGCGACGTTCCAAAAACCACATCATTTCACCCGCGTTCGGCCCCACATCCATCACGGATCTGAAGCAGGCTCCCCGCGTTTCCCACAGGCTTGCTGCACTCCGATTTTTTCACCAAAATTCAATCATTTCCATAAAAATAATACGTAACTTTGTGCTTTAATTTGAAGAACGTTCAAAACCAACATTTATAATGATTCATTTCTTTGAGAACCCATCGAACACTGTATATGGTGTTCAAAGCGTAAACTCTTTATCACAAGAAGACATTACTAAACTCAACTGGCTGTTCGGCAATGCCAAAAAACTTGACGACCAAACCCTTAACCATTACTTTGTAGGCCCCCGTGCGGCAATGATCACTCCTTGGAGTACCAATGCGGTGGAGATCACGCAGAACATGGGTATTGAAGGCATTATCCGGATTGAAGAATTTCATCCGGTACCTGCAGATTTCAACGATTTCGATCCAATGATTTCGCAAAAGTTCAGCATGTTGACGCAAGACATATATACTGTCGACATTACTCCTGAGCCTATCCTCGAAATTGAAGATATCGATGCCTACAATAAGGCTGAGGGGCTGGCATTAAATCCGGAAGAAGTGGAGTATCTCAACAAGCTGTCTGCGAAGTTGGGCCGCCATTTGACGGACTCGGAAGTCTTTGCTTTTTCTCAAGCGAACTCTGAACACTGTAGACATAAAATCTTCAACGGAACTTTCATTATTGATGGTGAGGAACAGCCTACGTCTTTATTCAAATTAATCAAAAAAACTTCCGAAACCAATCCGAACGAGATTGTTTCAGCTTATAAAGATAACGTGGCTTTTATTAAAGGTCCACGTGTGACACAATTTGCGCCTAAATCGGCTGACAGACCAGATTTTTACGAGGAGAAATTATTCGATTCAGTCCTGTCGGTCAAGGCCGAAACACACAATTTTCCAACGACAGTAGAACCATTTTCGGGTGCGGCTACTGGGTCGGGCGGTGAAATCCGCGATCGTATGGCCGGTGGTCAGGGAGCCATCCCGTTAGCCGGGACGGCGGTATATATGACGGCCTACTCACGGTTGCTACAGGACCGTCCTTGGGAAAAAGCAATGGCCGAACGACAATGGCTTTACCAGACACCGGTAGACATCTTAATCAAAGCTTCCAATGGAGCGTCGGACTTCGGCAATAAATTCGGACAGCCCCTGATTGCTGGATCCGTACTGACATTTGAACATGAGGAGGATGGTCGCAAGTTGGGGTATGACAAAGTGATTATGCAGGCTGGCGGTGTCGGTTACGGGAAATTGGACCAAGCAAAAAAACATACACCGAAAGCGGGCGATAAAATCGTCGTTCTGGGCGGCGAAAATTATCGCATCGGCATGGGTGGTGCTGCTGTTTCTTCGGCCGACACTGGTGCTTTCGGATCGGGGATCGAATTGAATGCCATCCAGCGCTCTAATCCGGAGATGCAAAAACGTGCCGCGAACGCCGTACGTGGTCTGGTAGAATCTGATCATAACCCTATTGTCTCTATTCATGACCACGGTGCCGGAGGGCATCTAAACTGTCTGTCCGAGCTTGTCGAAGAGACGGGCGGCCTGATTGATCTGGATGCGCTTCCAGTAGGCGACCCTACCCTATCCGCAAAAGAAATTATAGGCAATGAATCGCAGGAACGTATGGGATTGGTGATTGCAGAAAACGACATCGAAACGTTAAAACGTGTGGCGGACCGAGAGCGTGCCCCCATGTACACTGTGGGTGATGTTACCGGCGACCACCGATTTACATTTCAATCAAAAAGCAGTGGCCAAAAACCGATGGACTATGATTTGGCCGATTTCTTCGGGTCGTCACCAAAAACATTTATGCGTGACAGTACCATTGTCCGTCATTATGCTGCAATCGCGTATGATGTAAACAATATTCCGAATTATCTCCAACAAGTCTTGCAATTGGAGGCAGTCGCTTCCAAAGACTGGTTAACAAATAAAGTTGACCGCTGTGTTGGTGGTCGTGTTGCCAAACAGCAATGTACAGGCCCATTGCAGCTACCATTAAACAACGTGGGCGTCATGGCACTGGATTATAAGGGTAAGGAAGGGATTGCGACAACCATCGGACATTCGCCTGTGGCAGCGCTAATTGACCCTGCGTCGGCAAGTAAAACAGCCATTGCTGAATCGCTGTCCAATATCGTCTTTGCGCCAATCAAAAATGGCCTGGCAGGGGTTTCCCTATCTGCCAACTGGATGTGGGCTGCCAATAATGAAGGTGAAGACGCACGTCTTTACCAAGCTGTAAAAGCCTGTTCGGATTTCGCTATCGCATTGGGAATCAATATTCCTACTGGAAAGGATTCACTGTCTATGAAACAAAAATATCCAAATGGCGAAAATGTCATCGCTCCGGGTACTTTAATCATCTCCGCTGCAGGCAATTGTACAGACATCACAAAAGTTGTTGAACCGGTCTTGAACAAACAGGCAGGTTCCATTTACTATATCAATTTATCGAAAGACAAATTCAAGCTCGGCGGCTCGTCTTTCGCGCAGATTGTCAATAAACTTGGAACGGAAGTGCCCAATATCCAGGATGCCGATTATTTCAAAACCGCATTTAATACCGTACAGCGACTAATTCAAGAAGGACAGATTGAGGCCGGACACGACGTGGGGTCTGGCGGTCTAATCACCACTTTGCTGGAAATGACGTTTGCAGATATTAATCTGGCGGCCAATTACGATCTTTCGGCGCTAAATGAAGTGGATACAGTAAAAGCTTTCTTTAATGAAAACATCGCACTTGTGCTTCAGGCCAAACAGGACATTGTCTTCGAAGCTATCATAAAAGAGGCAGGTGTAGACGCCGTGAAAATCGGGCAGGCTGTGGAAGGGAATGTTGTGACCGTAAAGAATCAGCAAGATTCGTTTAGCTTTGACGTAGCTGCCACGCGAGATGTATGGTCAATGACTTCATTCCTGCTGGATTCGAAACAATCTAAAAATGGCACAGCTCAGCAGCGCTTCGACAACTACAAACATCAGCCATTGAACTTTACCTTTCCAAGCCAATTTGACGGCAAAAAACCGGTGATTGATGGCAACAAGCCTCGTCCTAAGGCGGCGATCTTACGTGAGAAGGGTTCTAATTCTGAACGTGAAATGGCCAACGCTATGTTCTTAGCGGGTTTCGATGTGAAAGATGTGCATATGACTGATCTGATATCGGGCCGGGAGACTCTTGAAGATATACAATTTATTGGTGCCGTCGGTGGCTTTTCCAATTCAGATGTACTGGGTTCCGCCAAAGGATGGGCAGGAGCTTTCCTATACAATGAAAAAGCGAAGAAAGCACTGAACGATTTCTTTACCCGCCCGGACACCCTGTCCGTGGGTATCTGTAACGGTTGTCAGTTATTCATGGAGCTGGAATTGATCAATCCAGAACATGAAGTACATGGCAAGATGTTGCACAATACCTCCGCAAAACACGAGTCTAACTTTGTTTCTGTAAAAATTAAAGAAAACAATTCCGTCATGCTTTCCACACTGGCAGGTAGCACATTAGGCGTTTGGATTTCACATGGCGAAGGAAAATTCCAGCTTCCATATCCGGAGGAACAGTATAACATCGTTGCTAAATATGCTTACGCTGACTATCCACACAACCCAAATGGTTCGGATTATAATACGGCAATGATCTGCGACAAAACGGGCCGACACCTGGCGACTATGCCGCATATCGAGCGCTCTGTTTTCCAATGGAACTGGGCCAACTATCCTAAAGGCCGTCAGGATGAAGTATCCCCTTGGCTTGAAGCCTTTGTAAACGCACGGAAATGGATAGAGAATCAAAACAATTAATAAAAATTTCATACATAGAGAGGGGGCATCCGAGAAGATGCCCCCTATTTTTACGCTTCTGTGTTAGCCTAATATCTCGTGTTAAATGTTTGCCAAGATTGTCGGCTACATATTTACAAGCTCATTGATTTAGATATTCCTCTTATATCCAGGTTTATTCATCATCTGATCAAGTGAATACTTACCGGATCCCATCACCATAAAAAAGACCAGCAAACAGAGGACGACTATGGAAAGCCACAATTCAGAGTTCAGGTAACTAAACCCATTGGTAATATTAACAAAGAAAACCGCACCTATCAGCACGGGGAATAAGAGCAGTGATGCCAGGCGTGTCTGAAAGCCGAGGATAAGGAATAGTCCGCCGACAAGATGTGTGAAGACAACATAATGAACAGCTCCCCATATGGATAAATGGAAACTACTTTGTTCGATCATATGCTGTACCACAATCCGATCATTGACGAAAGTTATGCCTTTGGCAAAAATCACGATTCCAAGCGCAATTCTGAGGTAGTCGATCCATTGCGGATGATGGACATTTCCCCAGTGTTCAATTCTGTGTATCAGGTTCATAATATACCTCCTTTATAGATGGTTATAGTCCTATAACAGATGAAAAGTGAAAAAGTTGTCTGCGGATATATTTTTAACAATCGTGGCACAGACTGAGGTTTTCTTCGTCTAAGATACGGATTATGGGTTAGGCGGCAATGAAGAGTCGGATTAGGGTATCCCAGGCTGCTGTCGTCAACAAGCCAAGAACGATACTGAAACCGATGACCAGATTGACCAGTTTGGTATTTAGATGATACTGCTCGGCAATAATGCCGGAAGTGACCAACGTGGGCATTGCAGCTTCGAAAATACTGATGCGCGCTACTGGCCCAGACACGCCAAACAACAATGCGGAAAGCAGTACGAGTAAGGGTGCCAGCAGCAATTTATAGATCATGGCGGCACTTATCTGCGACAGCTGTTGTTTCCAGCCGTCGAATTTTAGCTGGAGTCCTATTGAAAAAAGCGCCAGCGGTCCCACAGTCGCGACCAGCTTATCGAAAAAAGGCTCGGCGACGGACAGATCAGTAACTCGGGTCAAGGCAAGCGCAGCAATGCATCCGATCAGTGGGGGAAAGCTAATGAGTTTCCTAAACATAAACTTTGCTTCAATACGCTGTCCGTCGCGCAGATTGGCCCGCAAAGCGTTGACAATGCCTGCTGTCGACAGTAGGATGAATGTCGTCTGGTCACAGATGATCGCAATAGGCAACTGCGTTTCACCAAAATAAGCCATGATCAACGGAAAGCCGATAAAAGAAGTATTACTATAACCTGCTGCCAATTCGAGACTGCTTCTGGATCGCTGTTTATAAGCTTTACGTCGACAATAGTATTCCATAAACAGCCAGCTTCCCGCCCAAACCAGTACGGCAGAAAACACTGGAAAGAACAACTGGGGCGACCAAATAATTTTAGGAATATATTTAAACGATACCGCTGGCAGTGCGAAATAGAGTATCCACGTATTAATTCCTTTGTGGGCTTCATTATGTATTAAGTTAGCACGCCGCAACAGCATGCCTGTAGCAATACAAAAGGCAATCATGATAAAATTAACCATCTTTTTATTCGATTTTTACAACACAAAAGTGCGATAGTTGAGAAGGTTAAAACATGTATAAATACATTATTTTTATGTATATTTAATGATATAATAAATGTTCAATGCAAAAAAAGCAATTTGCGCCATTATTGATTAACGAGTTTGTCGAAGACAGTTTTCACCTGCCTTTACATGGGCAGAATTACTATGAGTTTGTCTATATCCGGCGCGGCGAGGGTCTTCATGTGATCAATAAGTTTGAGCTAGAATATGAACAGGGCGACCTATTTCTGGTAAGCCCCTCCGATAAGCATTATTTCAAAATCGTGGAGAAGACACATTTTCTGTTTATACTTTTTACCGATACGTATTTCCTTCAAAACCGCCGCAGCCAGAAGCTATATGCCTGGATTATGGAACTCATGAACGATCGCGGCCTACGCGAACATAAACTACGAATGGACGCCCACGACCGCCTCACCTATTCTTTTGTGATGGAAGCTATCCGGCTTTATTGCGCGACGGCAGTGAACCTCAACTCGCAGTGGTTGTTTGATCAGCTCGTTGCTGCTTTTAGTCTTTATAAAGAGTTCTCTGAAGTACAGCGTCTTCCACTGCAACAGTCATCTATTGACCGGTCTATCTCCACATATATTCATCAGCATATCTTCACGCCTGAGCATTTACAGATAAAAACCATCGCGCAAAAGTTTAACATTTCCCCCAGTTATTTCGGTGTCTACTTCAAGAAAAATTTCGGGATGAGTTTACGGTCCTACATCAATACCTATCGGCTTGAATTGATAGAGAGCCGGTTGAAATCCCCAACCTATACACTCAAACAGATTGCTGCAGAATTAGGGTTTGTGGACGAAAGCCATCTTTCCCACTTCTATAAACGAGCGAAGGGGCTCAGCCCAAAAGCTTACCGTAAGGGATGAAATCGAAGGCATGTATACGAATATAGCCAACGATATTCAACTGCCTGACCGAACTGGTTTCCCTAGCTACTTTTGGGGGGAAGGACACTGTAAAATTTCAGCCCAGCTTCTTCGAACTGCTTATACAAGATAATGAGTAGGTCGTTTTTGAAAGCCGACACATTTGCTGCAAAATTCACCCAGCACGACACGCTCAGATAGATCATATCTTCGCTGATATCCTGTACACTAATCCCGCTTTCGCGGTCGTTCACAAAGTGTGGGCTCGCCGCCATGGCATCTCGGATCCATTGTTTGGCTTCTTCAAGATCTGCCTTTCGGTCAATATGGAGGACGAAACTTGTCTTACTGTATTCCTGGGACAAGGTCCAGTTGACCACCCTTCCGGACAGCAGATCGCCATTGGGAATGATTACATCTGCGCCATCTCCCGTCTTTAACACACTCGCACGAATACCTATTTCTTTGACGCGTCCTTTTTTATCAGCGAGCTCGATCTGATCGCCTACCCGAAAAGGCTTATCGAAAACCAGGATAATGCCGGATACAAAATTATTGATGATGTTCTGCATTCCGAGACCTATACCGACACTTAGTGCTCCAATAACAACCGTCAATTTATCCAGGCTCATTCCCAGAGCGGAGACAGCCATGAAAAAACCGATCAGAATAATCGCAAGACGGAACAAAGGGAACAAGGTCATCTTCTGATCGTAGACCTGATTGATCTGGCCGTCTTCTCCCCCCAGGACAATGAGGCTGATATTTTTCTGAAACCAGTTTGCCACCAATAGCAGCAGTATGGCAACCCCAAGATTGCCCAACGTGAAAGATATACTTCCAATGGATCGGACCTTACCGAAGAATGTTTCGCTCAGATTCCATAATTGCTCGATAAACTGTAAATTATTAGCCAATACAATAATAGCGAGCAATATACAGATGACCCGAAGTATTTTTGCGACGATTGCCAGCGTACGCTGTTCATTAAAACGTCTCCAAAAACCGGCAACTAAGCGATCTTTTCGGAATTGGTTGCGAACATCAGTTTTGATCATATCAGAAAAATACTGCAGAGTGAAGGACTGGACCAGCCCAACGGCGCAGGCAATGCTAAAGCTGCGGGAATGATCCACATGGCCGATGATATTCAATGTGATCGCTGTAATATTTAAAATTGCAAATATCACGTAGACAAAGCTACTGACATAACCCGGACTTTGCGGATTCTGTATCCGTCTTTTCGTATAGCTGACCAGTCCTAAGGCGACCAAATTAAATGCAATGCATATGATGCGCAGCAGCAGGTCATCGCTGACAATCATATTAGCAAAGACATCCAACAGATAAAAGACGATCAGAATCAGTGCGATCTTGCGCTGTTGTCCCGTCATTTTGTGCCGCAGCAAAAACATAAAAATCAACATGATCAGCAGCTGTGAGGCCTGGAGTATAAAAGTTGGTGTAAAGAAATTGACGAATGGCAGCAATGTAAGAAGAAAGATGATGGTCTTTCCGACAATCGTATCAATGGCAATTTTGTTTTGAGCATCATGCTGTCTAAGGACATATGCAACACGAGCTATCCAGTAACAGTATGCCATGCCCAGCACAATGAGTAAAATACGGCTCGCCCAATCTGTTCGGTTGACATATTTATCTATGGATTTATTGTTGCTGTAATTGCTGCGAATATTGTTCAAAATTACTTCTTTTGAAATACTGGTAGAGTTGGCCTTCCAAAGCGAACTCTTGCTCCTTAGAGAGTCTCTATTGCTGCTGTTGCTCTTTGTCGTATGTAACTGATCAAGACGAGTGAGATGATGCTGGTTTGTGCTAATAAGCTGATCGATACTACGGCCAATCAATTCGAGCGAGTCCATCTTTGCCGTTAGCTTCAGTTCTGCGTTGTTCAGGTATTGATATGCTCTACCATGATTTCCAGCATTGATATCAAAACGGCTGACCACATCCCCGATCTGCTGTCTGGTTGTATGGAGGCTGTTCACATAATTACCAATACTACCTTTCATCGACCTGAGCTGTCTGATTTCTTCACTGATCATACGCTTCACTGTGGAGATAGAATCTTCGGCTGTACGACTATTTATCGCCGCATACGCGTTTGACTTTTCGTTCAGCTGGGCAACTACCTCGGCTAGGGACGAAATCCGGATATTGGAAAGAAAGGCTAGATTTATCTTTCTCAGCTCACTTCGAAGCGAATCATTTCCGGCGCGCACAGAATCTACACCCAGCTTGCGGCTGACATTGGCCTGCACCCTGTCGTTGACCACGCCTCTTTTCAGCAAGACTGAGTCTTGTCCAAGCACATTCAGGTGCAATATTGCTAGCACCATCACGGCAATCAAATATTTTATGACCGGCAGTTTCATACTTGCTCTTGTAAAATTTATAAACGATATACCGCGACAAGCTATTTTCTCCCGTACCCAGCGAGGTATCCGCCACCGCAAAAATAAGAGATCTCTAATTAAAATCTTACTGCATCCGACAATTTCAGTTTCTCCAGATGCTGCACCTTATCATCCCGATAAAATAAATTCATAGTCTCAAAGGGAATCAATTTTAAATCTTTGTTAACAATATGCACACAAGATTTTTTCACCGCACGGACATCAAAATCATGCGCGTCCATAAAATTCATTATGATAATCCGAAAAAGGTTGTCGTAATCCAGATCCGGTGCACAGACGTCAGGAAGGCAACATAATAATTGATTTACTTTTGGTTTTACTTTATCCACAGAAATACCGGTACTAAAAATATCGAGCAATTGCATCTGAACACCTTTATCCTGTTCGTAAACGATTGTATTGCGCGACTGATTATTTAGTAATACCGCCGGATCAATATGCCGTGTTAGCGGGATCTTCTGCCCACCGAGCTTGAGTACATAGCCCATGGCCAATGCATCTGGATTGCAAGGTACGGGTATAATATCGTTCGGATGCAGCAATGGATACTGCCTGAGGATCTGCTGCCGTACTTCAGTCAGCGTCATTTTATGATGTTGGGCATCAGCATCATTCCGACCAGCAATTTCTACAGGCTGAAATGTCACACCGCGTACACATTGCTGATTTAATGCAAACTCAAGTATTGCGCCAATTTCATCGTCATTGGTCCCTTTTTCCAGAACAACGACCAATGTCGTACTCAAGTTGAGCGCATTTAATTTTTCGATCGCCGTTTTCCGAATTGCTGTCAGATCCTTACCCCTGAACTTCTCAAGCACAGTTGGGCGGAAGGAATCAAACTGCAAATAGATTTCGAATTCTGGAGCGTAGGTAGCAAGCTGCTCAGCAAAGCCAGGATCATTGGCAATACGTATACCATTGGTATTGAGCATAAGGTGTTTAATAGGCTTTGTCTTTGCTATATCCAGAATCTTGAAAAACTCAGGATGAATTGTCGGTTCGCCACCACTGATCTGTACTACGTCAGGCTCTCCCTCACTTTCGACCACCTTGTCAAACATCTGTTCAATTTCAGCTAGAGAACGGTGTCTTCCATAATGCGGCGAAGACATGGCGTAGCAAGTGGGGCAGGTTAGATTACAGCGGTCAGTGACTTCGATAATGGACAGGCAGCTATGCTGTTCGTGGTCGATACAGAGACCACAATCATATGGACAACCATAATGCACCTCCTTCTCAAATTTTAATGGCGTTTCGGAGGCTTTATTATAATTACGGATATTTTTGTAGTAGTCCACATCAGTGGCAATCAGGGTTTTAAAAAAGCCGTGATCCGGACAGCGTTTAGTCATAAAAACCCGATCCTCTTCAATAATAATTTTTGCTCCGATACGGCAGAGGCAGGTCGGGCAGAGACTGATGGTATAATCGTAGTAGGTATAATTTCTAACCGGCATATATAATCTTCATTTAATTCAATGCAATTCCACAGACCACGCCGCCGGCAATCATTGCCGAGATTCCGCCCAATAGCACTTTAAGCCAAGGATTAATATTAAATTTCACGCTTTTTTTACCCGATTTTATAATGGAGCCTATGATAATCACCAACAAGGCTATTCCAATGGTGATCGCTCCTACAACAAGTAAAAATAAACCCAGCATCGCCGTGTTTTCCGAACCGAATGATCCTTCCAATAGATACATCGCTACCCCCTTTTTTGTACGTTTATCGTGTTTAGTAAATAAATATAATAAATCATCACGATAAGACAGGTGATCTGTATGGTGCTACAATGAAAAAAAATAACATCACGTGGTTTGATAAAATCCAATAAAAAGCGAAAACTAAAGTAACTGACCATGAAAAGCTGAAAGAGCACACCGCTCTGATATCGGTATTTTCGCGTAAATGTCTGAAGAGCAACAAACAGCATGATCAGAAAAGCAATTTCGTACAATGCTACCGGATGTCGCTTATAATCATCCCCCAGATACATCCCCAGTGGACAGTCCGTCGGCAGACCATAAGTCTGTTCAAAAACACCTGTATAGAAACAGCCGATCCGTCCGATGGCGATCGCAGCGATCAAGGGAAATACCATTCTGTCACCGGTA
Source organism: Sphingobacterium thalpophilum (assembly GCF_901482695.1). NCBI lineage: Bacteria > Pseudomonadati > Bacteroidota > Sphingobacteriia > Sphingobacteriales > Sphingobacteriaceae > Sphingobacterium > Sphingobacterium thalpophilum. Next base: position 4,041,525 of record NZ_LR590484.1, on the reverse strand, counting down.
CTTTCCTTCTTTCCTATGATTTTCTTCATCAATTCAACCGCGATGAGTCCACCAGCCAGCCCACCGACAATCGTATTATTGAACCAAATATATCGCCAGATATTTGAAGCTGCCAACAATTCAGCCGGACGCTCCAGAGAGCCGACCAAATGAGAGCCGACCAGCGCGCCCAAAGCCGCTGCTATCAGGATCAGCAGCGAATGGGTATGTCCTAAGCTTTCTTTATCGTTCCATTTCAAAAACTGGTAATAGCGCATACCGACAAACATCCCCAGCCCTTCCATAAATGGGTGCAAAAGGAACGTCTTACCGAATAAATCGATGGTCGCCGGAAATTCAATCGCTGTAAACATAGACAAGTATACAAAAGACATGTCAGAATTACATACTCAAAATTTAAAGGCCGATTCATCGATGAATCGGCCTTTAAATTTTGGAATAGTATTGGAATATCACTTATAACTGATCGCTATAGACAAATCTGATTTCTTCCCTCAAATTATAACGGGAGGCCATTACCTCTCCATAAGCTCCAGCGGAACGGATGGCAATAAGATCACCACGTCCAGAATCCGGCAGCGGGACTTCTTTACCAAAGCAGTCTGAAGACTCACAGATGGGCCCGACGACATCATAATTCAGGGATTCCTCGGTCTCAACAGCACTGAGATTTTCGATCTTGTGATAAGCCTGATATAGGGCCGGTCGCATAAGCTCAGTCATCCCCGCATCCAGAACGAGGAAATTCTTTTTTACACCATTTTTAACATAAAGTACCCGGCTTATCAAGCTGCCACATTGTGCAACCAGAGCTCTGCCTAATTCAAAATGGACTTCCTGATATGGTTTTCTCTCCAGGAAACGGTCAAAGATATCGAAATAAGCTTCAAAATCCGGAATAGAATTACTGTCAGGATTTTTATAGTCGATTCCCAATCCGCCACCTACGTTCAGTACACGGATCTGTGTTCCACGCTCCTCGAACCAGTTTTTCCATTCGTTGACTTTTACGCATAGGCTTTTAAACACAGTCATATCGGTAATCTGCGATCCTACATGGAAATGCAGCCCCACCAGTTCGATAAATTCACACTTTTTTAGTACCGAAGCACATTTTTCAAGATCGGCATTTGGCACCCCAAATTTATTTTCATCAAGACCAGTCGTAATATAATGATGCGTGTGCGCATCCACATTGGGATTGATACGCAAAGCTACATTGGCTTTTACACCTTGTTTTGATGCCAGCTCGTTAATGACTTCGAGTTCTTGGATAGATTCGACGTTGAAGGCAAAAATCTGTTGTGTAAGGGCATAGTTGATTTCCTTGTCTGACTTTCCAACCCCAGCAAAAGTGATATTCTGAGGAGTAAATCCACATTCTATTGCCTTCCTTACCTCATTTCCGCTGACGCAGTCAGCGCCAAATCCGATCTCCTGTATGCGTTTCAGCAACACATCATTGAAATTAGCCTTAAGTGCATAATGAACGTGGAATCCCCTTTTCTGCGATGCTTCATGCGCTGCCTCCAAGGTCCGTGCCAGCACATCCATATCGTAGTAGTAAAATGGTGTCTCTCTGTCAGCAAATTTTGTTGCAATATCTGTATTAATCATATAAACGTGCTTTCTTAAAATAAACGATTGTGCAATGAACGTAAAGCCTCTGTTTTATGATCGGAGTTCAGCAAAATGGAAACGTTGAAATCAGATCCACCATAGGAAATCATACGCACAGGGAGGTGTTTTACTGCATCGAGCACACGTGCAGCATAGCCGTGGCTGTTGAGTCCAAAATCACCGACCACACAGACAATTGTCTGCTCACCATCAACCGTAACCGTCCCAAAATCTTCGACCTCTTTAATAATATCTGTCAAATTAGTGGTATCATCGATGGTAAGAGACACCGCGACCTCCGAGGTTGTAATCATATCAATCGGTGTTTTATACCGTTCAAATATTTCAAACACACGACGTAGGAAACCATAAGCCAACAACATACGTGAAGAATGGATATGAATCGCGGTGATGCCATCTTTAGCGGCAATTGCCCGGATACAGCCCTTTTGAGCACCGTCTTTACTAATCAATGTACCTTTTGCATTAGGTTCCATCGTATTAAGCAGACGTACTGGAACGTTGTACTTCTGCGCAGGGAATACAGACTGCGGGTGAAGTATCTTCGCGCCGAAATAAGCTAGTTCTGCGGCTTCATCGAAGCTGAGGTGCGCTATTGGAGTCGTACCTTTCACGACACGCGGGTCATTGTTGTGCATACCGTCGATATCTGTCCAGATCTGGACCTCATCAGCACGGATGGCCGCCCCGATCAGCGAAGCTGTATAATCAGATCCACCCCGACGAAGGTTATCGATTTCGCCGAATGAGTTTCTACAAATATAACCCTGTGTGATGAACAGGCTATTGTCGGGATATTGAGCCAGAATATGTCCCAATTTCTCACCGATATATTCTACCATTGGTTCATTGTCCTCATCAATTTTCATGAAGTCCAGCGCCGGTAACAGTACAGAGGATACTCCTATTTCGTTGAGATAGAAATGCCATAATGTGGTAGACAGGAGTTCGCCCTGTGCCAGGATGATTTTCTCCTCAATCGGTGTAAACAACTCGTTTGCCAGACTGGAGATTAAATTAAAATGGTAGTCGATTAGCTCTTTACCATTCTTATAGCCTGCTTCAGTATTAAAAAGTTCCTTAATAAGGTCTTCGTACTTATCCTTATGCTGCTTGATCAAATCCTTAGCTTCGTCCTTCTTACCTGCTGAATAAGCTTGACCAATTTCTACTAAAGCATTTGTCGTTCCAGCAACTGCGGACAACACGACAATCTGACGCTCGGAAGGGTTTACGATATCCAACAACCCTTTGATACGTGCTGCACTTCCTACTGAAGTACCACCAAATTTTAAAACTTTCATACTAAAGTTACAATTATTAAATTTCTGTGCGCCAATATAGGCAATTCATGATTTTTTATTAAAAAAAAAAGCGGCACAAAATCATGAAAGTTTTGTGCCGCATATCTTTATCTATGCGGAAGAATTACTTCTTCAAATTTTCGATCAACAAACCGGCTAACTCTTCGCCGATTCTTTCCTGCGCTTCGTTAGTAGCTGCCCCAATGTGCGGTGTTAACGAGATCTTTGGATGTTTCAATATTTCCTCACGTGGTGTCGGTTCGTTATCGAAAACATCAAGCCCTGCAAACGCAACTTTGCCTGCGTCAAGCGCCTTCAGCAATTCCAATTCATCAATTACACCGCCCCGTGAAGCATTCACTAGTCCCACACCATCCTTCAACAATGGAAATTCCGCAGCACCAATCGCTGGAGCATCTAAAAACGGTACATGCAAAGAAATGAAATCAGCTACTTGCAGCAGCTCACTTTTTTCAACCTGTCTGATCGGTACGTCTACCTTTATACCTCCAGAGAGTTCGATGGTCAATGTTTTAGGACCTTCAAATAGGTCTGTGTACACAACATCCATACCTAGCCCAAGTGCAATTTTTGCAACCTCGCGGCCAATACGTCCAAATCCAACAATACCTATTGTTTTGCCACGCAATTCAGTACCAGCGCCATAAGCTTTTTTCAAAGCGCCAAACTTTGTATTGCCTTCAACAGGCATTTTGCGATTCGAATCGTATAAAAATCGTACACCATTCAATAAATGTGCAAATACTAATTCTGCAACAGACAGGGAGGATGCTGCCGGCGTATTGACGACAGCTATCCCCTTGGAACGGGCATATTCTACGTCAATATTATCCATGCCGACTCCACCACGGCCGATTACTTTCAGATTAGGACAGGCATCAATTAACGGTTGGCGTACTTTGGTTGCGCTGCGCACAGTGATAGCATCATAGGCAGGCAGCTTCACCGCTAATTCTTCTTGTGGGATGTGATTTGTATCTACACTATGACCGGCCTCTTCCAACATTTTCTTTCCTAGTGGATCAATGCCGTCATTCGCTAATATTTTCATTACGATAAATCTATTTGTTATTGATGTGTGTCTTCAAACTCCTTCATGGCATCGATCAGTGCATTTACGCTACTCAGCGGCAATGCATTGTAAATCGAAGCTCTAAAACCACCTACTGAACGGTGTCCCTTAATGCCGATAAGATTACGCTCTTTAGCCAAAGCCAGAAACTCAGCTTCCAGTTCTGGGGAATCCATGACAAAGGTTACATTCATGCGCGAGCGATCCTCGATGGCAGCCGTACCCTTGAAGAAAGGATTGCGATCAATTTCATCGTACAGTGCACGAGCTTTGATGATATTTTCCTGCTCCAATACAGCTACACCGCCTTTTGCTTTAAGCCAACGTAAGTTTAGCATAGAAACAAAAATTGAATATACAGGAGGTGTATTATACATGGAGCCACCATTGATATGCAACTGATAATCAAGCATAGAAGGTAGTACACGGCCGGACTTACCCAAAATATCGTCTTTTACAATGACCAAAGTCACGCCAGCAGGACCCATGTTTTTTTGCGCACCTGCATAGATCAGGTCGTAATCGGCCACATTGATCTCGCGCGAAAAGATATCAGAAGACATATCAACGACTACGGGTAGATCTGTCGCGGGTCTTTCGAACACTTCCGTGCCATAAATTGTATTATTCGCCGTATAGTGAAAATAGGCGGCATCCTTCGGAATAGAATAACCTTTTGGAATGTAAGCGTAGTTTTTATCAATGGAAGATGCTACAACATCTACAGTACCAAATTTTTTCGCTTCTTTTAAAGCTTTGGTAGCCCATACACCTGTATCTAGATAGGCAGCCTTGCCACCTTCAGGCAACAAGTTTAAAGGCGCCATAGCGAATTGTAGGCTCGCCCCCCCCTGCAGGAAAAGGATCGAATACCCTTGTGGTACAGCCAATAATTCACGTACTAGCTGCGTCGCTTCGTCTATCACTGCTTCAAACTCTTTGGAACGGTGAGAAATCTCTAAAATTGATAAACCAGTGTTGTTAAAATCAATTACAGCTTCTGAGGCTTGTTGAAATACTTCCTTTGGCAGAATACATGGACCTGCTCCAAAATTATGTTTCATTGATGTTATAGTTTGTTTGATTACTTATTTAAAACCCTAGTTAAGCAATCCGTTGTTTTAAAAGTCAAAGGTAAAATAAAATTATATATTTTTCAACTAATCTGTTTTTTTATTGAAAATTTACAAAATTCTAAATCATTTCAATAAAAAGATTGCACAAACAGTATTATATATGCGGTAAACATGCTTAGAGCAACAGCACTTTCCAGGCCTTATCTATCTGATTATCTTGCAAATATTCTTTCGCTTTCAACTGAAGGTGAATATTACGCGTAGAGAGGTCGCCGATAAAGGCATTTAATAATTCGTAAATTTCAGGCAGCGCGGAGAAGTCATCAACTTCCTGTGGTGAAGGCAGGCACTCAATGTGGCTTAGTTTGATTTTATCATGCTCATCAAAAACAACAGATTCTTTGACGAATGGGGGCAGCTGATCGTAGTTCATAAAAAAGCAGAAATTTTTTCAAATTTCTGCTTAATATTCCAAAAAATGAAATGCTTATATTTTTTCGATAATCCGATCCGCAAATTCGCTGGTTTTGACCAGAGTCGCGTCCTGCATGAGATTATAAAAATCAACTGTTACGGTTTTGGCCAAAATGGTTTCGCCTAATGCCTTTACAATGGTCTGTGCAACTTCTGTCCAGCCAAGGTATTCAAACATCATGACACCACTGAGAATAACGGACGAAGGATTCATAGTGTTGGTGTTGGCAAATCGGGGCGCAGTGCCATGGGTTGCTTCGAACACGGCATGTCCAGTTTTGAAATTAATATTGGCCCCCGGTGCGATGCCGATTCCGCCAACCATAGCTGCCAAGGCATCAGAAATATAGTCCCCATTGAGATTGAGCGTAGCGACCACTGAAAAATCCCGCGGATTGAGCAAGATCTGCTGCAAAAAATTATCCGCGATGATATCCTTGATCAGTATCTTACCGGAAGCTAAGGCTTCGTTTTGCTGTTGATTAGCTGCCTCGTCGCCCTTGTCTGCTTTCGTACGCTCCCATTGGCCCCAAGTGTAGGTCTGATCGGCGAACTCCGACTCCGCAACCTCATACGCCCATATTTTGAATGCACCCTCTGTATATTTCATGATATTACCTTTATGGACAATTGTCACCGATGGTAATTTATGATGTACAGCATGTTCGATTGCCGCTCGAACCAACCGTTTGGATCCCTCCTCTGATACCAATTTGACGCCTACGCCGGTGGTCGTCGAAAAGTTATAGGCAATATTCAATTCGTCATGCAAAAAGTCCTGCAGTTTATTTGACTCAGGACTCCCCGCCTGAAACTCTATCCCAGCGTAAATATCCTCTGTATTTTCACGGAAAATAACCATATCCACATATTCAGGATGTCTAACCGGCGAGGGTACCCCCTCAAACCATTTTGTGGGACGCTGGCACACATACAGATCCAGGTCCTTGCGTAATGCAACATTCAGCGAGCGAATACCACCGCCGACAGGTGTTGTCAAAGGACCTTTGATCCCCACCAGATATTCCCTTAAAATATCCAATGTTGCCTGAGGCAGCCACTCTCCCGTTTCATTAAACGCCTTCTCTCCGGCCAGTACTTCTTTCCATGAGACTCTTCGTTGGCCTTGGTAGGCTTTCTCTACTGCCTTATCAAAAACACGGACTGCGGCATGCCATAAGTCGGGGCCTATACCATCACCGATAATAAAAGGAATTGTTGGAAAATCCGGAACATGTAAAGTTCCCGTGGTGGACATTGTGATCTTATTTGACATAATCAGCGATTTTAGCGGACAGCAGACTATCCTTTATTAAACATATTTCCTATCTCTTTACTAATCTTCCGGAAGATCGGAGCAGCCTCCACATCCTCATATTCGTCGATATGGGCATTCTCCACCCTACTAGGAAACACCAAAACAAGATTTTCGTTTGCATAGATACGGTCCAATTTTTTAGCAATACCATCCAGGGAATCCCGATAAGATACATCGCCGTTACGCGCCGAAACAAATACAAACATGGCGTCGTCTTGTTTAAATGCCTTTAGTCCGTGCAGATTATCCCAGTCGTCATAGGGCTTGAACGTGACAGGAACTGAGTTTTTTGTTTCGGTAAGATGCGCATCGATTGCAGTAGCTGAACGTTGATTGACCACAAAAGCAATCGAAACGGATAGTTCCTGCGCTAGTTTAATTATTTTTTCAAGCCAATATTCGAAGCCAAACTCGGCCTCACACATGGGCGGCGCAAATACTATAATTGATTTATTTGAAATAAAAGGCTTTTTAAAATGACAAAACATCACATTTGCCGAGGTTCGGTTTAGGATACTCTCAGTTTTCTCGCCGACAAATTTGTCCATAAAATTAGCTGCGCTGGGCCAGCCCAGCACAATACAGTTAGCAGATATTTCCTTAGCCGAACGGGCCACGCCACTGGCGATATTGAGATCGATCGTTGCGCTGATATTCACATTCGTTTCGCTACCGGAAGCATAGCGCACCATACTATCTAAATTTTTTCTGGCCTTTGACATATTCAATTGTGCCTGTTCATTATCTTTTACAACAGACACAATATTTACAGGATAGGTGCATTTTTTACTTTTAATATAGGTCGAGAAATCCAGAATAGGCTCCATGTTGTCCATATTCGCTATGGATATTAAGATATTTTCATCCTTTTCCTTCACAACATCGGTATGTTCTTCATCCTGCTCTCCGTCCATCACCACTTTTTTGGATGCATTTCCCGTCACGATCGTCGCCACGATACAGGTCACCAGAATAAGCAAAATCGTCCCATTTAAGACATTTTCGTCGATAATCCCATTTTTGTGTCCGACCATAATCACGGCTAAGGTGGCTGCAGCATGTGCACTGCTGAGGCCAAAGATCAGATTTCGCTGTCCACGGCTATAACGGAACACCTTCTGTGTAAGCCAGGCAGCAACATACTTGCCGACAATAGCGACAATGGTTAAGGTACCCGCTATAATCAACGCCTGCGGACCTTTGAGAATCACGCTGACATCCACAATCATCCCCACTGAAATCAAGAAAAAGGGAATAAAAATCGCGTTGCCGATAAATTCGATCCGATTCATCAGTGCAGACGAATGGGGGATTAGTTTATTTAAGGCCAGCCCCGCCACAAAAGCGCCGATGATAGGTTCCAATCCGGCGATCTCGGCCAAAAAAGCAGCAAAGAAGACAACCGAAAGAACAAAAATATAATTCGATGTCTTCTCGCTCCCCAACCGTTCGAAAAACCACTTCGCAATCCGCGGGATTATACCGAACATGATAAAGAGAAAGATGGAGAAAGAGATCGCAAGGGTAATCCAGAATTCGTTACCAATGTTGCCCTGGGACACGCCTGTGATGACCGCCAATATGATCAGGACAGCTGTATCGGTCAATATAGTACCGCCAATAGTAATCGCCACAGCTTCCATTTTGGAGATCCCATAATTATTAACGATCGGATACGAGACCAGGGTGTGGGTCGCAAACATACTCGAAATCAACAAGCTAGGAAGCTCGCTATAGCCCAACAGCCAGTGACAGACGGGATAACCAATACTGATCGGGACGATAAAGGTCAAAAAACCAAACAATAAACTTTTATTTTTGGTTTTTTTAAATTCGTTCATATCCAGTTCCAAACCAGCGATAAACATAATGTAGAGCAAACCTATCGTTGAGAATAGCGTAATCGCCGAATTCTTTTCCAGCCAGTTCAATCCGTGCGGGCCGATAATGACGCCGGAAATAATCAGTCCGATAATCCCAGGCACTTTAATCGGCCTTAAGATAATCGGCGAAAGAAGAATGATAAAAAGTACCAATGAAAAGATAAGTACAGGATTTTGTAACGGCGCTTCAAAAGCGTGGGAAATATGCTCAAAAGTCTTATTCATATGTGCTCGTATGCTATCGGTAAAATTTTCTATTCGCCTTCCTTCGCAGCTGAAAAATAGTTAACAGCATTAAAAATACAATTTTTCCGGAAAAATCAGACGTAAAAGAAGGCTTACTTAAAAGAAATTGCTTTAATCGGACTAATCTTGGTAATCAACATGGACGGAATAAACAGCGATATCATCCCGATAAGTACGACAGAAAGGTTCACCAGAATGACGTCTGACCAGTACAGCTTGACTGCAACGTAAGCGATATAGTAGGTCTGCTGATCAAGTTTAAAAAAATGCGTATAGTCTTGAAAAAAATAAAAGCCCAGGCCAATTAGATTGCCGATAACCAGACCAAGTCCAATTAGGTATAACGCGCTATACATAAATACCTGCCTGATGCCGGCATTATGATACCCCAATGCCTTAAGTATGCCGATCATGGAAGTTCGTTCGAGGATGGTAATCAGCAATGCCGAGATCATATTGATAATAGCGACGACTGTCATAAGAATAAAAATGATCTTCGTGTTCATATCGAGAAGATCCAGCCACTGAAAAATATCAGGCACCCGGTCCTTGATATTGATAGCCTGCATATCAATCGGCAGCATATCCTCGATCTGAGCTGTCGTCCGTTCAAGTTGATTAAAATCGTTGATACGGATTTCATATCCGCCGACTTCGTTATCATCTAAATTGCTCAATTTGCGGATAATATCCAGTGAACCGATGACGTACACTTTATCAAGTTCTTCAGATCCGGTGTTAAATATCCCTTTGATCACAAACTTCCGTTTGCGAATCGGTTCCTGTACGAAATACATAATAAAATCATCTCCAACTTTCAGCATGAGACGGTCAGCCAAATATTTAGACACGAGGATCTGATTACCCACATTGTCAGCTTTAAAATCCATTGTACTACCGTCAACAAGCATATTTTTAATGTGTTGTTGATCGTACAGCGAATCAATTCCTTTCAAAATAACCCCTTCCACCTCATCATTAACGTTGATAATGCCGGCCTTTGTCGCAAAAGAATTGATGGAATACACTTGTGGAATACCCAAAATAGCTTTATTGAGCTGAGGGGTCAGTGATATCGGCGAATTTTCATAAGATTTATTAAGATCGTAACGTAACACCAGCACATCGGCAAAAAAATCACGTTGCTTGCTAATAATCTCTCCTTTAAAGCCACGCAAAACTGCAATGGAAATTACAATAGCCGCAATAGCTAGCGCAATTGCCCCTATGGTTACGCGGACGATCAATTTGGAGAACGTACGTTTGCCAGAAAATGCTATTCTATGTGCTAAAAAATAAGGAAAATTCAAGCTTTCAATATATTTATGTAACTTCGCAAAGTTATAAAAATTTGTTATTTACAGAACTGAAATGACAAATAATTAGCAGCCAGTAAGCTTATAGTCTGCGATGGCGCTGTTGTCATTTCGGGGAAATATAAAATCATTCATCGTATGCGTATCATTTTCATGGGAACTCCCGATTTTGCTGTAGCTTCGCTCGAAGCGCTTATTCAATCTGGTGAGCAAGTAGTTGCTGTCGTTACGGTACCTGACAAACCCGCAGGGCGCGGACAGAAAATCCATGAGTCACCGGTCAAATTGTACGCTTTACAACATCGTATCCCCGTCCTTCAGCCTGTAAAACTGCGGGACGAAGCTTTTCTGGCCCAATTGCGGAGCTTTGAAGCAGACCTACAGATAGTCGTTGCCTTTCGAATGCTTCCCGAGGTGGTCTGGAATATGCCGAAATTCGGTACCGTCAACGTACACGCCTCGCTACTACCCCAATACAGAGGAGCTGCTCCGATCAACCATGCGATTATGAACGGTGAGAAAGAATCAGGTGTGACTACCTTTTTGCTACAACATGAAATTGATACCGGCAACGTGCTATTATCAAAAAAAGTGGCCATCCAACAGACCGATACAGCGGGCGACCTGCACGATAAATTGATGGTTGCGGGCGCCGAGACATTGCTCGAAACCATCCGACAACTGAAAGCAGGCACCCTACTGCCAAGGAGACAGGATGAAATGGCCTCGCCGTCACCGCTGAAACATGCTCCAAAAATCTTTAAAGAAGACTGTAAAATAAACTGGAACCAACCAACCAATGTGGTCTATAATTTTATTCGAGGGCTAAGTCCCTATCCTGCCGCTTTTACTTTACTGAATGACAAGGTATTAAAAATCTACACAACAGAAAAAGAACACATCGTAACAGCTGATGCCCCGGGAACCATTCACACCGATAGAAAAAGTTATCTAAAGTTTGCTACACAAGACGGTTACATCCTAGTGTCGGAACTCCAGCTTGAGGGCAAAAAGAAAATGAATATAACAGATTTTTTAAAGGGGTATAGATTCTAATCCAATTTATCCTCATCATCATACTGCAATAAATCCCCCGGCTGGCAATCAAGCGCTTTACAAATCGCCGCCAGTGTATCCAGACGCAATGCCTTTGCTTTTTGATTTTTGATGATGGAAAGATTAGAAAGCGTGATACCTACGCTGTCACTTAATTGGTTAAGTGATACTTTTTTCTCCTTCATGATTTTATCCAGATGAATTATGATTGGCATAGTGTTTTTTTTATTCTTTTACTTTATTCTTGTCACTAAATAAAACAAAAAGATATATGTTTTGTTTTATCATAAAATTATCATTTTAAAATAAATTAGAGGAATGCGGTTTACGTAACATATTTGATATTATGGAATAAAATATTGAGAGCATAAAAAAAATAAAACTTGGTAGCTCTTTAAATATCAAACAGTTGAATATTTACAGCGACGGATGACGTCGAAAAACGAGATTAAATGGAATAGTTTTTGATAGTATATAAGTGGGATACACAAGACCCTAACTCGTTAGATATGAGCGAGTATATAATTCATTTTCCATTAAAAATTCATTTTTTTTTCGTATTTTCGCAAACATTTCTTAGAGAGGAGAATTAATATAAATTAATGAGACAGCTCAAAATTACACAATCTATCACCAATCGTGAGTCGCAGTCTTTGGACAAATACTTACACGAAATTGGTAAAGTAGACTTAATTACAGCAGAAGAAGAAGTAGAATTAGCACAGCGCATCCGCGAAGGTGATCAAGTTGCCTTGGAAAAATTGACTAAAACCAACCTTCGTTTCGTAGTATCAGTAGCAAAACAATATCAAAATCAAGGTTTGACCTTAGGTGATTTAATCAACGAAGGTAACCTGGGCTTAATCAAAGCAGCTAAACGTTTTGACGAAACAAAAGGGTTTAAGTTCATTTCTTATGCCGTTTGGTGGATTCGCCAATCTATTCTTCAGGCAATTGCTGAACAATCACGTATCGTACGTCTGCCTTTGAACCAAGTAGGTTCTTTAAGCAAAATCAGTAAAGCTTTCTCAAAACTAGAACAAGAATACGAACGAGAACCGTCTCCGGAAGAATTGGCAGATATCCTGGAAACTACTGTAGATAAGGTTTCGGACACGTTAAGCAATTCAGGACGTCACGTATCGATGGACGCTCCATTTGTCCAGGGCGAAGAGAACACTCTCCTGGATGTTTTGGAAAACCACGACCCCGATACGGATAGCTCCCTAATTGATGAATCTCTATCAGAGGAAATAAAACGATCATTGGCAACATTGACAGAAAGGGAGCGTGAAATTATCGTTCTTTTCTTTGGCTTAGGTTCTAACCATCAATTATCGTTGGAAGAAATCGGTGAGAAGTTCAATTTGACCCGGGAGCGTGTTCGTCAAATTAAAGACAAAGCTTTACAACGCTTAAGACACACCTCGAGAAGCAAAATCTTAAAATCTTACTTAGGTTAAAAGAAATATTTATTGAAATTTTTGGCAATCCCAATCAGAAATGATTGGGATTTTTTTTAAAGAAAGGCGGCCAGCGATAGCTGGCCGCCTTTTAGCGCAGTAAATTCCAGGCTCTTATTTAGCGTCAGGCAACAAGATAAATTCGAACAGCCGGTCTTTTTTTAGGTATTTTACAGCCAAGTCCTGCACAGACTTCGGCGTAACCTTGTTGAGGTTTTCTAGCCGTCTTGTATATCTGTTGAGATCCAAATCATTTTGATAGGAACTCGAAATATAGTTTAACCAGTAACCATTCTCACGTAAGTTCAATTCATTCTGCCGCTTTTGTTCGGCAACAAATTTCTCAATATCCGCTTGATCCGGTCCGTGATCCTGGATTTTCCTGACCTCATCCAAAGCGGAAGCGATCAAAGCATCATTTTTGTCGACCGCCGATCCGAAGCCTATGGAGAACGCATAGCGCGGCTTCGGTAGCTTCGCGAAGCTAGCACGCGCTCCTACCCCATACACCCCGCTTTCTTTTTCCCGAAGCCGTTCCAGCAATTTAATGGTCAATATGCTTTCTAAGGCTTCCATGTTCACATTTTCACCCTCATTATAGCTGTAATCACCATAATAAGCAAGCTGCGTACTCGCTTTTTCTTCTTTACCTTTATGGACAACTACACGCTCCCCTTTCGTCGGCTCAAGAATGTTTAAATCTTTGTAATTTTCTGCCCGTTTTGTCGCCGGTAAAGAAGCTAGATAAGTTTCAATGAACGGCATTATTTGAGCTTCATCAAACGAACCCACAATCGTAAATACAAAATCTGAAGCATCTGCAAAACGCTCCTTATAAATTGCAAGGGCGCGATCACGGTCAATTTTAGCGATTGTTTCCACCGTAGGATTTTGTCTGCGTACATTGTTGCCGTAAAGTACCGATTTCACTTTATCTGAAAATACATTATTCGGATTGCTGAGCCTATTCTCCAATGCACCTTTCGTTCTGGTCATTGTACTTTGAAAAATATCCTGATCCAATCTCGGTTCTGTGAAATAACCATAAATCAATTCAAAGGCACTTTTCAGACCCTCCTTGTCCGTGCTTCCCGAGATGCCTTCATACCGTTCAGAAATATAGGGTGAGATAGAGATATCTTTTCCTGCCAGATATTTGCTCAGTTCCACGTTGCTCATCTGGCCGACGCCGCTAGCATCAACCAAGGAGGAGGCATTTGACGCAGAAAAATAATCTGCATCAGGATATAAAGACGTTCCCCCAGGGCTATATGCCATGATTTGTATCTCATCATTCTTAAAATCTGTCGGTTTTAAGATCACTTTCACCCCATTGCTCAAGGTCAGCTCTTTGGCATGCACTGCGTCAATCTCTTTTGCAGCCATCAGTCTTCCCCTAACAGGCTCCTTCGAAAGCAACGGAAGTTTTGAGACCTTATCTTCATAAGCTGAAACAACGCCTTCTTCAACTGATTTTACCCATGCTAATACAGTCTGTTCTTTCGGCAAACTTGCTTTATCTTTTTCAGGCCCCATAATTAAGATATCCCGGTTTAGATCGGTATAATACTTCTTGAACAAGGCATTCACTTCCTCCAATTTCAATGTGGGTAACAGTTGCTTTGTCAGACGGTAGGCATCTTCGTTACTCAATGCCGGTTGATCATCAATAAAATAATTCAGATAGCGGTTTACATAACTGTCAGACTTTTGTTTGTCGCGTTCGATATAAGCCATCTCATTAGACTTTTTCATGTCCGCTAATGCTCTTTCCAACTCTGTCTGCGTAAAGCCATACTTCTGAATACGTTCGAATTCGGTCAACATAGCTTTGAAGCCTGATTCCAGTTCGCCCGGTTTGGGAACTACCAGGAGGGAGAAGGTATTCAGATTGGCCAAGAAATCGCCAATACTACCTCCAGCCTGCATAAAAGGAGGATTGGGCTGTTGCATCAGCTCCGAAAATCGGCCAGCAACGAGTTGGTTAAAAACGTTTTTAAGCAGCTCATTCCGGTAATCACTTACCGTAGTGACTTTCTCTTTTTCATTTTTGATCAGGATCTGCGCTACAGTATACGGCAGCTCGGGATCTGAAATCGCTAAAAACTGGTTTTTGTTTAAAAGGTCTACCCGATGTTCTTTGCGTGGCAACACCTTTTTGGGCATCGTCATATCCGAAAATAAGGTTTTCACCTTTTGCTCCATTTCTTGGGGATCGATATCCCCCACAACAATCAGCGCCTGTAGATCAGGACGGTACCAATCCTGATGAAACTTTCTGATTTCAGTATGCGGAAATGTTTTTAAAATCTCCTCGGTACCGATCGGCAAACGTCGAGCATACAGCGATCCATTAAGCAACATCGGAAAATATTGATCTTGAAGGCGCTGCTGTACGCCTCTGCCGCCACGCTTCTCTTCCAGAATGACGCCACGTTCCTTATCGATCTCTTCACCGTCGAGCAAGGCATCCTGTGCCCAGTCACGCATGACCTGAAGACCGTTTTTAAGGAGCTCGGGCTCATCTGAGGGAATCGGAAGCTGATAGACAGTCTGGTCAAAACCGGTGTAGGCATTCAGGTCAGAACCAAAACGCACCCCTGCTTTCTGAAGATAATTAACGAGCTCATTTTTCGGAAAATGCTTCAGTCCGTTGAAATTCATATGTTCTAAAAAATGCGCAAGCCCCAACTGTTTTTCGTTCTCCAGAATAGAACCGGCTTTCATGGCCAGATACATCGTGACGCGGCCTTTTGGTTCAGCATTTTTGCGGATAAAGTATGTAAATCCATTTTTCAATTTACCGGTAACAACTTCGTTGTCAAAGGGCAGCTTTTGGTTTAAAGTCAAACTGTCCTGAGCCAAGATAGCCCGGGCACGGGCAGTTAACGTTGTAGGCATTTTTGCTTCTACGTTATACAACGTAGCAGGCAATAAAAATACTAATGCAAGTGGTTTAATGAATTTCATACAAATGAAGTCTCTATTTTGATCAGTCAATTATTTTTTCAAGCTAAAATTATACAATAATCTTCGAAAAGAACGACAGTTAATTGTAATTTTGTTGCAAATGGATGCAGACAATTGGAATGTTATTAAAAAAGAATTCGAGCAATTTTTGAAGTTCGAACGAGGTCTGAGCATCAACTCAATAGATGCCTACTTAAATGACGTTTCCAAATTTCAGATCTACTGTGAGGATAACCACCTTCCTCTTCATCAGGTTGTGCGTAAGGATATTCAAAACTTTCTACATTGGTTACAGGAATTCAACATTTCGCCTTACACACAGTCACGATTGATATCAGGATTAAAAACATTCTTCAGCTTTCTCATCATTGAACACAATCTGGAAAACAATCCGACAGAGCTCGTGCAAGCCCCCCGGTTATCCAGAAAACTACCCAGCGTACTTAGCATTCATGAAATAGATCAGCTGATTGCGGCGATAGACTTATCCACAGTTGAAGGAGAGCGCAATCGGACAATCCTTGAAGTCCTGTATGGTTGCGGACTTCGGGTATCCGAATTGATCAATCTTAAAATATCGAACCTTTTTCTCGATGTCGAATTTGTTAAGGTAGAAGGGAAGGGCAGCAAAGAACGCCTCATTCCGATCGGACAGCAAGCCATCAAACATCTAAAACTTTACCTAGACACGATCAGGCCGCATATCACCATCAAAAGTGGCAACGAAGATATCGTTTTCCTCAATAGAAGAGGTTCGGCCCTGTCAAGAGTCATGATCTTTTTGATCATTAAAGATCTCGCGCAGAAAATAGGACTACAAAAAACAATTAGCCCACATACCTTTCGGCACAGCTTTGCCTCTCATTTGGTAGAAGGCGGAGCTGACCTACGCGCTGTACAGGACATGTTAGGACACGAGAGTATCACGACTACCGAAATATACACCCATATTGATCGGGACTACCTGCATTCGGTCATTACACAGTATCATCCGAGGTCTTAGTCCTGCACAAAACTCAGGAACAAGCGATTAGCTTAATTGTCGGTAACAACATAGACACACCATTTCAAAACGGCGAAATGGAACATAAAAACCCGGCTGCCGATTCCGCTAAAAAAGATAAAATTTATGCCAAAGATTATTTGTAAGATGTAGAAAATAGTATATCTTTGCGACACGTCCCCGTAGTTCAATGGATAGAATTTCAGATTCCGGTTCTGACGATATGAGTTCGAATCTCGTCGGGGACACTTGTCAAAAAAAGACGATCGTTAGATCGTCTTTTTTTATGACAGATTTCTCTGCAACAATCTGTGTTGGGATGCCGTAAAAATGTTCCGAAATACAATATTAATTTCGCTGTCGGTAGCTGCTCCTGCAATTCCGCTGTGCGGATATAACTTAATGACATTGGCTAACATAGTATCCACAAAGTTTCTGCTTTCATCGGCTATGCGGTCATACCACGGGCTATTATCCTTTCCGTTGACCAGATTTTCCCAAGAATCAGCTGCTAAGTCAAGTAGGCTGATTTTTCTTTGACTGTAGTCCTGTTGTATTCGGTCCAATACGCGAAAAGCCGCTTTGCTTTCAGGACTTTGCCATTTCCCTTCGTTTGATCTTAAGACAAATAATTTATCCATGAGGTCAAGAAACCTACGATACATGCCCATAAAGTTAGCCAGCAAGGTTAATTCAGCAAATGGTATAAAAGGATACTGATAGAGCAGATCGACATGTGTACTTTTTGAGCCATCTATCTGAAAAGAATGATTTTCAGGGACCAACACATCATCTAGCGAAAAAGAATGGGATGCCGTCGCCTCCAGTCCAAATGTATCCCAGTCATAATGGACGAGAACATGATCCCTCGACACAAAGAAAGATTGGGAAATCGGGTTTCCCGCGTTGTCTAGCAGGGGCTTTCCCTGATCGTAAACAAAAGCATTTAAAGTAAAATGAGTCAGGTGTGGTGCGCCAGTGGCATACTTCCAATGTCCTTTTAACCGATATGCAGATCCTTCCCGAGAAGCAATCCCTGCGATCTGTCCACTTCCTCCCAAACAGACCTTGTCCGATACAAAAAGATCGGTGGCTACAGCAGGATCAATATATCCGACAAATAGATTTGCGCCCGCACACAAGGTCACCGTCCAAGCCAGTCCTCCATCCCAATATGCCAATTCCTCCAATAACGAAAGCCCTTGGCTTAAGTGAAGCCCCAGCCCGCCCAAGGATGTGGGCACCCACATCTTAAACCATCTGTTACGGTAGATCAAGGCTAGTTGTTCGTCAGATAAAGTCTTTTGGAGAATACCCTTTCGCTGACAATCCATTAAGCAAGCGATATCTTCATGGCTAAGTTGCATATATTTTTTCGTCATTTAGTATCTTCCTCCAATTAAAATAACCACCAAAAGCCATTACAAACAAAAACAGCGTTAGCCCCGCATAAAGGAACAATCCTTTATGCAACAACAGGGGAACCGCTACAAGGTTGCTCAGATTCAATAAAAGCCAATTTTCCAGTTTACGCTTCGCCAGTAGCCACATGCCTGCCCAAGCTGTGCAGGACACAATGGAATCCCACAAGGGCACATCGGAGTCTGTCAGATGCACGAGTCCAAAGTAAAACGCCAGAAACCCGACGATGCAGATCAATCCGACGATCGACCAGTCGCTTTTCGCACACCGGCTTATTGGTATCACTGTTGCACTGCCATACCTCCAATAAAACCACCCATAAATGCTCATGATCAGATAATAAAGATGGAGTAATATTTCAGCGTATAGCTTTGCATGAAATAAAACATAAACAGAAATTATGATTCCGATTAGACCAAAAATATAGTGGATGGATTTATTCAATCGGGAGAACCAGACCTGTAAAATACCGAAGATCACGGCTAACCATTCTGCGGCTGTAGCCTGTTGTATTTGCTCAGTAAAGGATTCGAAAAAGGAATACTCGGTCATTAAAAAGTGTTTATCTTCTAAATTACTCTAATAAAACACTTAGGAGAGAAAACCAGCTGTTTTCTTGAAATTAGCTCCCTACGCCAGCATTATCTGGATCAGGTATATAAAAGCGATTATACAGGGACTACAATCGCTTTTATTGGGTATAATCTCAGCCCAAAATGATTCATCATTTTAAGCACCCCATAAGTATATCTGTTAAAGCGAATTAATCAAGCAATATCAATTAATTTCAAGGCTTTATGTGTACGAATTCGGGTTTCCCGACAAAGTTCAGCGTCGTCGTTTAAAGATTTCCCATGTGAAGGAATCATTTCGCGCAGCTTTTTACGATACTCATCGGATTTTGCCCGGTCCGGAAAACACTTCTTCAACAGGCTGATCATGATAGCTACCGAAGTAGAGGCGCCCGGAGAAGCCCCTAATAATGCTGCAATAGAACCATCTGCACTCGATACCACTTCAGTACCAAATTCCAGAATGCCCCCTTTCTTCTTATCTTTTTTAATTACCTGAACGCGTTGTCCGGCTTTCTCAATCACCCAATCCTCCAATTTGGCGGTAGGCATAAATTGTTTGAGAGATTCCAGTTTATCTTTAGGTGATTTCATCACCTCCGTAATCAAATATTTGGTCAAAGGCAAATTATCGAGTCCTGCAGACAACATTGGCCGTATATTGGAAAGTTTAATGGATGCCGGCAAATCAAAATAAGATCCCTGTTTTAAAAATTTGGTTGAAAAACCAGCATAAGGACCAAAAAGTAAGGCTTGTTTGCCGTCAATATAGCGGGTATCCAAATGTGGTACTGACATTGGCGGTGCGCCTACCGATGCTTTACCATATACTTTAGCGTGGTGCGCATCAATAATCTCCTGGTTAGTGCATCGCAACCACTGACCACCAACTGGGAATCCGCCATAACCTTTCGCTTCGGGGATGCCAGATTTTTCGAGCAGCAACAAAGAATGTCCACCGGCACCGATAAACACAAACTTCGCTTTTATCTCTCTCTTCACCCCTGTTTTTAGATCCTTCACCTCGACTTCCCAGCGGTCATCATCCTCGCGTTCGATGTCCACCACCTCATGACTCAAAGAAATCGAGATATTATCTTTTTTCGCAAGGTTGGCAATCAGATCACGCGTGAGCGAACCAAAATTCACGTCCGTTCCTAAATCCATTCGGGTAGCAGCCATCTTTTCATCCGCTGCTCTTCCCTCCATCATCAAAGGAATCCATGATTTCAGGGTCTCAGGATCCTCGGTATATTCCATTCCTTTAAATAAATTTTGGGTCGTCAGCGTTTCCCATCTTGTTTTCAGAAACTTGACATCTTTTTCACCAAATACAGCACTCATATGGGGAATGCTCCGGATAAAATTTTCAGGCTGGGGAATGATGCCTTTATCAACCAAGTATGACCAAAACTGTTTCGATACTTCAAATTGTTCGGCAATTTTTACTGCTTTATCAATCTTTACTGAACCATCTTTTTGCTCTGGAGTGTAATTCAATTCGCAGAGGGCGGAGTGACCCGTGCCAGCATTATTCCAAGCGTCAGAACTCTCAGCAGCCACAACATCCAAACGCTCAAGAATTTCAATATTAACGTCTGGGCTTAATTCATTGATCAAGGTACCTAAAGTGGCACTCATGATACCGGCGCCGATGAGAACAACGTCAACTTCTTTATTTGATTTTTTGCTCATGTTTTTGTGATTGATGCAAATTTAATATAGTTTTTGGTAAACGCCCAAGCCTTTTGTCAAAAAACTGTACTTTTTAGAAGCACTTATTCAAAAATACCACTGATTTATTAAAATTATCCTAAGCTAGGCTCAAAGCCTTTGCATTTAATTCTCAAAATAAAGTTCTACGCCGCATGTGCAGCGATAAGGATTGTATGTATCGACATTCCAGACATCAAAGATAAGGACCATGTGCTTGCTTTTTAAATGGTTATTTATCGAAAGATTTTGTGTTATAATATAGTTTTAACATTTTTGCAGAATCGACAAACAACACTATACTCAATATATGAAATTACTTGAAGGAAAAATTGCTTTGGTTACTGGTGCATCAAAAGGAATCGGACGGAAAATTGCTGAGGTGTTTGCGCAACATGGAGCGAATGTTGCTTTCACTTACCTTTCATCCGTAGAGAAAGGACAAGCCTTAGAGAAGGAGCTTCAGACCTATGGCACAAAAGTAGTCGGCTATCGCTCGGATGCGTCTAAATTTGAAGAAGCCGAACAGCTAATCGATGCAATTGTCACTGATTTTGGGAGTCTGGATATCGTTGTCAACAACGCCGGGATCACCAAAGATGGTCTACTTATGCGTATGACCGAAGAAAATTGGGATGATGTTTTAAATGTAAACTTAAAATCTGTTTTTAATATTACGAAAGCAGCTTCAAAAATCATGATGAAGAAACGTAGCGGTTCGTTTATCAATATGTCTTCCGTCGTCGGTGTACAGGGAAATGCTGGACAAGCAAACTATGCCGCTTCGAAAGCGGGAATTATTGGGTTTACGAAATCCGTGGCAAAAGAACTGGGCTCACGTAACATTCGTGCAAACGTTGTAGCGCCTGGGTTTATCCGTACTGAAATGACCGACATCCTCGACCCCAAGGTGATCGCTAACTGGGAAGCAGGTATTCCTCTAAAACGTGCCGGCAGTCCCGAAGATGTAGCCAATGCCTGTCTATATCTCGCTTCAGATTTAGCGGCTTACGTAACCGGGCAGGTGCTTCCTGTCGATGGCGGTATGCTATAACAGACATTATATGGCGTCAGGGAGCCTGGCGCCATTTTTATCTATTGAGGAAGCCGGTCTGCAACGACAAGCTCCATAAGATTTTCCTTTTCAACCATATCATCATATCTCTAAATTTTAGCTAATTTTGTGCATCAAAAAACATATGCTATGGGAAACTGGACGAATATTTTCGGCATTCAAACAGAAGATGACTTCAATCGACATTGTTTAGAAACTTACGAATTCCAGTTGCAGCATTGTCAGGTGTATAGGAATTATGTTTCGTTACTTCGTAAGGAAACGAATAAGCCTCAGCACTATGCAGAAATCCCATTCATGCCGATTGAGTTTTTCAAAACCCAACAGGTCCTCGCTACAGGTATGCGGCCACAGGTGGTATTTAGCAGTTCGGGCACTACAGGAATGGTGACTTCCAAGCATTTCGTTGCAGATGTAAAGCTATATGAGCATACATTTAGAACGATTTTTGAAGATTTTTACGGGCCGCTAACGGATATAGCTGTCTTGGCGCTTCTGCCCTCCTACCTTGAAAGGAGCGGTTCGTCGCTTATTTATATGGTTGATGATTTGATGAAACAAAGCCGGCAGCCTGAAAGCAACTATTTTCTCTATAATCATCAGGAACTTTACAACACCCTCTTACAACTTAAAAATAAAGGTACCAAAACGATTCTTTTTGGAGTGACTTATGCATTGCTAGATTTTATCGAAAGGTACACCCTCCATTTTCCAGAACTTATTATCATGGAAACCGGTGGTATGAAAGGCAAACGAAAAGAGATGATCAAACAGGAAATTCACCATCTTCTCAGCGAAGCTTTTGGAGTCAGGGAAATTCATTCGGAATACGGGATGACGGAATTGCTTTCCCAGGGCTACTCTTACGGTAATGGTATTTTCCATCTGCCAAAATGGATGAAAATCCTCATCCGGGACACGAACGACCCTCTGAGCGTACTCTCTTCGGACAAAACAGGTGGAATCAATGTTATTGATCTAGCCAATCGCTTCTCTTGTTCATTCATCGCAACACAGGATTTAGGGAAAAAGTATCCAGACGGTTCATTTGAAATATTAGGACGCTTTGACCAAAGTGATATCCGCGGCTGCAACCTGCTCGTACAATAAGCATCCTATCGATTAGATATTTCACTGAAAGATGGAAGGTTAAAATACATTAGATACCTTCCATCTATTGACATTACATTGAATAAGTAAAGGACTTTCCTGCGGAATTCAGCTAACGTAAACTTGGGTCTTCAAATGTATTCCCCGCACGCATATCGCCTGAATCATAACCTTT
Source organism: Sphingobacterium thalpophilum (assembly GCF_901482695.1). Taxonomy (NCBI): domain Bacteria; kingdom Pseudomonadati; phylum Bacteroidota; class Sphingobacteriia; order Sphingobacteriales; family Sphingobacteriaceae; genus Sphingobacterium; species Sphingobacterium thalpophilum. Next base: position 4,018,615 of record NZ_LR590484.1, on the reverse strand, counting down.
TTTGAACCATTCGCGACGCTGTGCAGAGGTGCCGTGTGTGAACGATTCAGGAACGGCATACCCCTGTGCTTCAGTCTGTAACTTATCATCACCAACAGCTTCGGCTGCTTTCATGCCGTCCATAATATCATTGTAGTCTATTTTAATATCCGTAACTTCGTTTAGATAGTGCGCCCAGACTCCGGCATAAAAGTCAGCCTGAAGCTCGGTCATGACCGATATTTTATTATTTTCACGCTCGCTTAATTTACCCCGTGCCTGATTGGTCTTGGGTAGCAGCCCGACCAGCTGCTGTATATGATGTCCAACTTCGTGAGCAATTACATAGGCCATTGCAAATTCACCTTTCGCGCCGAACTTCTCGGATAGCTCACGGCTAAAACTGAGGTCAAGATAGATTTTTTGATCTCCTGGGCAATAAAATGGCCCATAAGAAGCTTGTCCCATACCGCAACCATCGGTTTGGGTACCTCCATCGTAAAAAACCAAGGTCGTTGGCGTATAGTTCGTCTGCATTTGTTCTTTAAAGAGTTTGCCCCAGACGTCCTCAGTACTTTGAAGTACAGTCAGTGAAAATTCGGTGAGTCTTTTTTCTTCGGGATTCAGTTCTCGCGGCTGCCCAGATTGCTCGGTCTGAGGCCCCATATTTTGGGTCTGTTGCAACAATTGCATCGGATCGCCGCCCATCAGAAAACCAATTACAAGCACAATAATTCCACCGATTCCGCCTAGTGCAATTTTTCCACCACCGGACATCCCTCTTCGGTCTTCAAAATTGCCACTTTGTCTACCTCCTTGCCATTTCATGTGATTTGTTAATTAAAGTCAATAATTTTTTCTCTGAATCGAGTACAAATTCGATACCAATATCTTTGCTGGACAGAAATTTGTTTTTTGTCGTCGATTATAACTCAAACGGGGCCAGCTTATATGATTTATTTATTATTTTTGCGGCCTTATAAAAATAAGATATGAAACTTGATGAACAACTATGGGCGAGAGCGGGCGGAAAATGTGAACTGACAGGTGCCACTACTGAGCTCACGAGCTATACCCTACCTCCAGAGACTCCATCTCAACTGGACAATACGCTGCTGATTTCTGAGCGGCTCGCCAACCAACTCAAAAAAACAGAACAGCTAAACCCAGAAGACTGGAAATTTTTGCCCAATGTGATGTGGTCAGAGCATCCAGCTATACAAATTGTATCCTGGCGTATGTTGAACCGCCTGAAAAACGAAGGCTGGGCATCAGAAGCACTGGATATCCTATATCTTGATGATGAGACCTTAGCTGAAGCTAAAAAAACCGGAGATCACGAAAATGAAGGTTATGTTTCTTTTCATGAGGATAGCATTGGTCAGCGCCTTTTTGAAGGTGACACGGTGGTGCTGACTAAGACCCTTGATGTAAAAGGTTCTTCTCTAAAAGCTAGCTTGGGGACGGTAGTGAAGAATATACGCCTAGTCGCCGATAATATCGAGCAGATCGAAGGAAAAATTGAAGGTCAAACTATTGTTATATTGACCAAATATCTGCGCAAACAGAATTAGTATTTTTCTAGCATATATTCATGTACGGGGCTGCATGAATATATGTAAATATCGAGGGATATCGCTGACCGAGTTATTGCGGATAATTACGCATAAATTCAAAGTGGTAATTAGGGTGCTGTTTAAGGCTATCGATTAAATCGCACAACAATTTTTGGCCTTTTTTTGTCTGATACATGTTATCATGTGTCAGGAGCACTACATTATTCTTCGTATAGGAAGTTCCCTTGCGGAGCAGGTTTTTCATTCGTGTATAGAGCTGGCTAACGGACAGGTCCGGTTTGCCTGTGACACCGTTAATCTTCCATTCGCAGTCCCAGCCCATAATTTTATAACCATTTTGGTGCAAAAGTTCAGCGGTGGACGCGCCGCTCTTCAAATCGATCTTTTTTCGGCTTCCCACATACCATATATTTCTTCCTGGCAACCTGACGATTTTATGTGCTAGACCCAGCGATTGTTCTGCCAGTTCAAAATCTTCATAAGCGGCCTGTGCGTCAGAATAAAAGGAACTATACTTATTATGGGCATGCCAATAACTGTGGTTATAACAGTCTACCAATGGATTATTTTTGTAACGCTCCGTATAACCATGTAATTTTTTGCTCATCTTATCATGTTCCCCAATCAGAAATGCGTTTATTTTCACGCCTTTGGCAGTGGCTATGGAATCTAGATACTGACTCCCATTTAAAGGGCCATCGTCAAAGGTCAAGTAAATATATCGTGGAGATACAGAATCCGTCAGCAAAACGGTCGTATCCTTGGTTCCCTTATAGGAAATAGCAGCCTCCATTTTAAGAATTGAATCCTTGTGTAGGGAGTCGGTTCTACGTATTGAATCCTGCACAAGAATCAGGCTATCTCTCCGCTGCTCTACCGAATCATGTAAAAGCTTTTGTACTCTATTATCCGTGGTATTTTGATTACAGGCACATATCCCAAATCCAACGGCTCCTAAACCCATGATCACAACAATTGCTTTTCCTATCTTATTCATTATAAAAATTAACCAAAACATTACAATTCAACATCAAATGCAAATCAACCTCCTTCATGGCCAATTATTGCTGTCGACACCGCAAAATTAAGATAATTTTCATCAATCATCACTTTAAATTCTTTAATTTATCCGTTACATTTATTTTCCACATTTACTAGCACATGAAAAGTCTATGATAAATTAAGCTCTTCCTTTATTGCGCATAAGTCAACTTAAATTTAAATCCATGTTACCTTTCTTGTGCATAAAAAATGCCCCAGAAAGTGTATAACTTTCTGGGGCACCAAAGAATAGATTCCTTTATGTATACGAAAAAATCGTATAAGATCAACTACTAATCCCAATGTCTTCCATGATGATCATGGCCACGTCCATGTCCTCTTCCTTTATCGTGATGTCTTCTGCTTTCCTGCCACGAAGCGTCACGGCGTCCCCGACGATCGTTTGCAAAAGAATAGCCACTGTGGTGGTGTCTATCCCGGATTGCGACCTGTCTACCACGCACATGAGCATACCTGCTTCTGTAGCGGTCATGATGATGCCAAGGGGTACGATCATTGATCACTACTTTATGAACCCGGTAGAAATCATAATGCCGATATCTTCTCGGTAAACGTGTTCTTCTGACCCATCCTCCATTATCATAATAAACATAGCATCTTGCCGGAACATCGTAGTACATGTTGTATTCCGGAATATAATAGTAGCGAACGTAATCGTATCCAACAGGCCCCCAGCTTGGCTGGCTGCCTATATTCACGCTAATACTGACCTGTGCCTCAGCTGTACCTGCCGTAAAAAGACCAGCGATGACCATAGCTGTACAAAACAATTTTTTCATAAGTAGCTCCTCCCTTAGTAATGTAATTTCTTCTTTACACTACGACATCAAACTGTATGCAAAAGATTAATGATCAAATGTTAATTTTTGTTAACATTTCCTTAATCTACTCGGCATAAACGTGTTAATTCCAAGTTTACAGTAATATCGGGGAAACTTTTTGTGGGATCAAATTGTTCAGCTTCTAAACTATATCGTATATACAATGGCAAATTACAACATAGGAATACTGGTTGGAAGCTTAAGAAAAGACTCCTATAACAAAAGAATCGCACATTTTATACTCGAGCAGCAATCGAATAATTTTCGCTACAGTATCATCGAGATCGGAGATCTACCTTTGTATAATCAGGACTACGACGACCATGGAACTGTTCCTGAAAGTTATATCCGGTTTCGGCAGGAGATTACGCCTATGGATGGTATTCTTTTTATTACACCAGAGTACAATCGCGCCGTCCCCGCGGTACTCAAAAACGCTATAGATGTTGGTTCCAGACCTTACGGAAGAAACAAGTGGGACGGCAAACCCGCAGCGATCATTTCGTCTTCAATAGGAGCATATGGCGGTTTCGGTGCGAATCATCAGCTTAGGCAATCGTTGGTATTTGTCAATCTCCACCCTTTGCAGCAGCCGGAGGCTTATCTCGGGAATATACAAGAATGTGTAGGTGTAGACGGCAAAATTGGTTTACAGAAAACAAAGGATTTTCTGCTCAGTTTTAAAAATGCCTTTGAACAATGGGTGGATCGCATACAACAAACCAAAGGCTGAGCCTAATAACAGCCTCTGATTTGCTTCTTATCTGATATTCAACAAAAATCAATCCTCACTTGAATCATAATTCCATGTCAGTAATTTGTCCTGTAAAATTCTGGATATCCTGTTGAAGTAGCGCTTTTGCTTGTACCCCATTACCCATTGTACGCCCTGTACTGCATTTGTGCAGAAAATTTCATCTGCCCTTTTCATGATCTCAGGACTTATTTGGGCTTCGATCACTTCAATTCCCTCAGCCTTTGCCATATCCATCACAACACGACGCATTACCCCCTCGATACAGCCTTCAGACAGTGCAGGAGTATAGAGAACCTTTTCGTAATACACAAAAATATTTGACGTCAGGGATTCACAGAGAAAACCTTCCTGATTTAGAATCAATACATCGTCAAAAGCCATTTTTTTCTTATAAATACCCGCTAGTACATAGATCTGCGCATTAAGAGATTTTATCTTGGAAAGATCACTATACGGTTTTTTGAATTCATTGTATAAGCCGACTATCAAGCCCACCTTTTTATCCCTAAGATTAGGTTCTAATCTTTGTACCTGCAAAACATATCCTGGCTTATTTGCGGTCGGACTATATAATCCCCCTCCCGCACGGAACACAATCAACCTGATGCGTACTTGTTGCCCCAGCATATTATTCTTCCGAATAAGCTCTTCCGCTTTCGAACGGATAAAAAATTCATCGAACAGATTGGCATCGTCCAAATGAATTAACTCCATTCCCTGCTGTAGCCGTTCGACATGAAAATTCAGAAAACGGATATCGCCATCTTTGTACAGCATGGTTTCAAACAATCCATCGCCGTAACGAAAACCTCTATTTTCTATACTAAATATTTCCTGTTCTTCCGGCACAATATTGCCGTTAAAATTGATATAGTTTGTCGGCATCTTAACTTATTTTTCTAATTTAATCCTTCTCTATAGCCATCGAATTAGCGGCATAACCGCGCCATTTTTCTAAAGCTAAACGAAAATCTTCGGGATATGGTACTTCAAAATACATATTTTCTTTTGAAGTCGGATGAACGAACCCCAAGACTTGTGCATGGAGGGCCTGACGCGGCAGTAGGGCAAAACAATTGTCGACAAATTGTTTATATTTTGAAAACACAGTCCCCTTCAGTATTTTATCACCCCCGTACATTGCATCATTAAAAAGAGGATGTCCGATGGACTGCATGTGGGTGCGAATCTGGTGTGTACGGCCGGTTTCCAATTGGCACTCAATCAATGTCACATAACCCAGCCTTTCGAGTATCCTGTAATGTGTGACCGACCATCGCCCCTTATCTTCACTATCGTACATCGCCATAATTCGTCTGTCCTTTAAATGGCGGCCAATATAACCGGTAATTGTGCCATCTTCTTTTAGATCGCCCCAGACCAGTGCGATATATTTACGAGTGATGCTATGATCAAAAAATTGCTTGGCTAAAAAAGCCATGGATTTTTCGTTCTTCGCGATTACAAGAAGCCCTGAAGTATCTTTATCTATCCGATGAACCAAACCCGGGCGGTCAGAATTTCCCGGTAACTGAGGTAGCTGCTGTATATGATAAGTCAGCGCATTGACCAATGTACCTGTATAGTTATTATACCCCGGATGTACAACCATTCCGGCCTCTTTGTTGACAATTAAAACGTCGTCATCTTCATATTTAATATCAAGTGGAATATTTTCGGGATAAACTTCATTATCGCGCGGTGGATCCGGCAACACCAAAGTAATCAGGTCACCGGGTCTGACTTTGTAACTGGCTTTAATTTCTTTGCTGTTCACCATGACAGAACCCGCCTCGATAGCATGCTGAATTTTGCTACGTGTAGCATTCTCCACCCTGTTCATCAAATACTTATCAATACGGAGCAGCGCCTGTCCCTTGTCTACCTCAATGCGTAGATGCTCAAATAACTCCTGTTCTTCTTGATCATGCGATCCTATTTGTCCTGTCATCCTGCAAAAATAAACCAAATGAAACAATTTCGTTAAATTTGTTTTCATTTAATGTTATGCTGTCATTCAACATCCATAGTCCAGAGACCGAAATCTCATTGCCCGCATGGGAAAGAAAGCACATTCGGGTAACGTTGAAACGGGATGACCTGATTCATCCATTTATTTCGGGCAACAAATGGCGGAAATTAAAATATAATCTACAGGAGGCACAACAGCTTCATAAAAGTCATATTGTCACCTTCGGTGGTGCATGGAGCAATCACCTTCTCGCAACGGCCTGTGCTGGTGCCACCTTCAAATTTAAGACGACTGCTTTTGTACGTGGCGACGAACAAGTTAGTAACCCTGTATTAACGATGTGTCAGCTATTTGGCATGAAGCTTATTTACGTAGATCGCGATGCCTATAAAGACAAAGAAAAGCTCTATCAAGACCACTTTGGCGCTGATGTAACTAGCTTTTGTATTCATGAAGGTGGGTACGGTCTTCTGGGAGCAAAAGGCTGTGCTGAACTCCTGGATGAACTCCAGCAGGACTACCAGCATATCTTTGTTGCCTGCGGTACTGGCACCACCCTGGCAGGTATCGCAAAGGCTGCCGACAAAAAGGATCTCTTTGCCAAGGTGCACGGTGTACCGGTGTTAAAAAATGGCAGTTTTATTCAGAAGGAGGTTAGCGATCTTTATGCAGATCTTCCGGATCCCACATTACATCTGGATTATCATTGTGGCGGTTATGCAAAAACCACGCCCGATCTCCTGAAGTTTATACAGCAATTTATCGCCACAACAGGTATCATGATCGAAGCGACATATACGGGTAAGCTTCTTTACGCGGTCGATGATCTTATCAAACACGATTATTTTACACCAGCGGATCATCTGCTTGTGATCCATACCGGTGGTCTCACTGGACTGCTGGGTATGTACGAGCGTTTCGTTTTTAATTGACCTAGATCAAGAAATATCACTGATGGCATCCTGAAGACATTTCATTGACGTTTTTTTGGCGATTATATTGTAAGTTTGACCCGGTTAAAAATAAAGCTTTTTAAAACATGAAGATATTAGCATTTGCAGGAACAAGCAATAAAAATTCGATCAATAAAACATTCGTGACAAGCACTGCCAAGTATTACAAAGAAGCGGACGACAGTATAGAACTTCTGGATCTGAACCATTATGAAATGCCCATCTATTCATACAATAAGGAAGTAGAACAAGGCATTCCACAGCTCGCCTATGACTTTGCCGCAAAGATGGACGCCGCTGATTTTCTTATCATTTCGCTGGCTGAGCACAATGGCTCCTATACTACAGCGTATAAAAATATTGTGGATTGGGTGTCGCGTATTCCGAGCCGCAAGTTATTCAATGGCAAACCGGTGTTTTTGCTAGCGACCTCACCGGGTCCTTTGGGCGGGGCTACTGTTCTCAATGCGGCGGTAAACCGCATTTCCTGGGATGGGGCCGAGATTCTCGAATCTTTTTCTTTACCCGAGTTCCATAAAAACTTTGAGGAGGGAAAGGGAATCATCAATCCGGTCCTGCGTAGTCAGCTTGAGGCTAAAGTACGCAAAACAAAACGTATTCTTGCTGAAAAATTGACCGTCCAAGGTTAACAAAAGATTGACAAAAAGCCGTTGCGAAAACCTCTTTTAATACGTAAATTGATAGCCTATTAAAAGAGGTTTTTTGATATGGCAAAAAAAGTATTATTACTTGTTGGAGACTTTGTAGAGGACTACGAAGCAATGGTTCCCTTCCAAGCGATGGGATCGATAGGAATAACCGTTGATACGGTGGCACCTGACCGGAAAAAGGGTGATGTGGTACCAACTGCAGTACACGATTTTACCGGCGACCAGACGTATAAAGAATTAAGAGGCCACAATTTCGCGATCAATAAAGATTTTGATCAGGTCAATCCCGAGGAATATGACGGTCTCTACATAGCAGGTGGCCGGTCGGCAGAGTACATCCGCCTCAATTCGCGTGTACTGGAAATCACCAGACATTTCTTTGAGAAAAACAAACCGGTGGCAGCAATATGCCATGGCATTCAAGTGCTGACTGCAGCTAAGGTTTTAGCTGGCCGCACGCTGACAGCCTATGTTGCTGTTGGTCCTGACATTGAGCTGGCAGGGGGCACATGGAAAAATATCCCGGCAGATCAGGCCATCGTGGATGACAATCTCGTTACCTCTCCTGCCTGGCCAGGCCATCAGGCAATTTTGAAAGAATTTTATAAATTGTTAAACATAAACATTACATTTTAAGCGTATTTTAATGAAGAAAAATAAAAAAGTATGGTTGTTGATCATACCGGTTTTAGTGTTGTTGGGTTTTATTTTGAAAGATAGTTTCAGCCAGAAGAGTATAGAAGATCTTCCGGGCGGCTTTAAGGAAGTGGCTTTCGTGAGAAATGAACAAAACAAAGGCGGTATTATTCGTATATACGCCGTTACTGTCGGAGATGTGCTGAATGCTGATTATACTGGCTGCCTTGATCTCATGCCAATTAATGATTATGGTAGTGTCACGACAGTCTACTTTTTTGACCGCAGTGCTCCTTACCCCACTACGCTGATGATCGATCCACCATATTTTGATACAACAAAATACAAAGCCATCCAAATTTCGAAAAAGTACGGAAAGAAAAAATAAAAAAGCATTGCGCGCTAATACCTCAGAAAGCTGTCTCTTTTCTGGGGTATTTTTTTTTGCAAAAAAGGTGAAGAAAACATAACTTAATAATTCTTTAACACGAAAAAATTCATTTATCACCTGTATAGCTCTAGTTTTGCTTCTAAAATTTATTTATATTTAGCTATGGCGAAAAAATTTATTCCTAGAGACGTGAGCTGGCTGAGCTTTAACGGCAGGGTACTACAGGAAGCAGCTGATGAAACTGTACCTTTGCCATTAAGAATCAAATTTTTAGGTATATTTTCCAATAACCTGGATGAATTTTTTCGTGTCCGGGTCGCAGGGCTCAAAAGAGCTATTGACCTTAAAGACAAAATCGCGAATCAAGCATTTTACGAAGATCCACAACTGATTCTGGAAGAGCTCAATATCCGTGTCATCAAGCAGCAAAAGAAATTTGATAGTACCTGGAACCGTGTTCAGAAGGATATGGCCAAACAGAACGTCTTTATTAAAACGAGCGAGGAGCTTAGTCCCGAACAGCAACAGTTTGTCGGCGAATTTTATCAGGACGAAGTAGAATCCAATGTCATTCCACTGCTTTTAGACGATATTCGGCCAATGCCCTACATCCGCGACAAAAGTCTGTACTTAGGCATAGCTATGGGAAAAAGCGAATGGAAATATGAGACGCGATTTGCGGTAATCGAAATTCCTACGAGTCAAAATGGGCGTTTTCTGCAGTTGCCTGCACCAAAAGATGAAAAACACATCATCCTTTTGGAGGATGTCATTAAGTTTAATCTGCCCTTGATTTTTTCCTATTTTGGTTTTGACGTCTTCCATGCGCATGTATTTAAGGTGACAAAAGATGCTGAATTTGACATTGATAATGACATCAACACCTCACTGGTAGAAAAAATAAGTAAGGGTGTTAAAAACAGACGTAAAGGCAAACCTACAAGATTCGTATTTGACCAAGAAATGGATCCAAAATTGGTTGAATTTCTGATCAAAAAGCTTAATCTTTCCAAAAAAGACAGCATCATACCGGGACAAAAAATCCATAATTTCAAGCATTTCATGGATTTTCCAAATGTGTTTAAATCATATCATCAACCGGAGGAACGCACATCTTTTCCACATCCTTACTTCCAAAATTACGAAAGGGTAACCGATACGGTGTTAAAGAAAGATGTACTTCTATCATTTCCATATCACGAATTTAGGCCGATCATTGATTTGTTGCGCGAAGCAGCGATGGATCCTGATGTCAAAACTATACAGATTACAGCCTATAGACTGGCTTCAAACTCCAAAGTTGCGAATGCACTGATCAATGCTGCACGAAATGGAAAGGAAGTCACTGTGATGCTCGAATTACGTGCCCGGTTTGACGAGGAAAACAATTTGGACTGGAAGGAGAAACTCGAATTAGAAGGCATTAGGGTACTTACTGGCATTCCCAATAAAAAAGTGCATGCCAAATTATGTGTTATCAAAAAACGGAGCGGAACGAAAACCATTCAGTATGGTTTTGTGAGCACCGGAAACATTAATGAGAAAACAGCTAAATTGTATGGCGATTATTGTCTGTTAACCAGTAATCGGGACGTCATTGCAGATATTAATAAAGTATTCAATTATCTGAAACGCCCCAAATCAAATCCAGCAGACATCATCAAAAATTGCAAGAGTTTGTTGATCTGCCCGATTGACATGCGACGGGAATTACTTCATTTTATCGATCAGGAAATCACCGAGGCCAAAGCAGGCCGTAAAGCTCATCTTATTGTTAAAGTAAATTCAATGAGTGACAAGGAAATGATCAAAAAACTCTATGAAGCCGCCACTGCCGGCGTAAAAATCGACCTTATTGTGCGAGGAATTTATTGCGCGACCAACCAAAAGACATTTAAATCTCCAATGAACGCCATTTCGATTGTAGATGAATATCTTGAACACGCACGGGTCATGTATTTCTACAGTGCAGGCAAAGAACACTTTTATATCTCATCCGCGGATTGGATGACACGGAATCTTGACCATCGCATAGAGGCAGCCGTCAAAATCACCAGTAAAAAGATCAAAGAAGAATTAAAAGATATGCTACATATTCAGCTTAATGATAATGTCAAAGCGCGTATATTAAATAATTCATTGAGTAACCACTACGTTGAGAATAAAAAAGTGCCATGCCGCTCGCAGATTGATATATACAATTATCTGAAAAAGAAACTAAACGATCATTGAGGCTGTCCTCGCGGTCACGTACTATTGAAGAACGAGCCTTTCATTTTTTTTATTTTATTTATGCCACAAATCGTATCTTCAACCCTATGAAATTCAATTTGTGTCTATCGGTTTGTATCGGTCTTTTTTTATCGGCAGCGAAGGCGCAGCAGCCGTCGATGCCAGCAAATTTCGTTTACGTCAGCGACATCATTCCCAAAATCAGTCTGGATTTGCGTTATTGTGGCACACATAACTTTACAGGAAACCGTATACGAGGTTACGAAAAGCCCGTTGCGATATTGACCAGAAGAGCAGCCCAGGCACTGCAGTTGGTCGAAAAGCACCTGAATAGTAAAGGAATGGGCCTAAAAATATTTGATGCATACCGCCCCCAACGTGCTGTTGATCATTTTAAGGCTTGGTCGCTCGTGCCTGGAGATACAATCGCAAAAAAGGAGTTCTACCCTTCTTTGGACAAAAGAAATCTGTTCAAACTCGGGTATATAGCCAATAAATCGGGCCATAGTAGAGGAAGTACGGTGGATCTGACGGTAATTGACCTGAAAGACGGCGAAGAAATTGATATGGGTGGTCCTTTTGATTACTTCGGTGCGCTCTCCCACCATAATTTCCCCAATCTCACAGCAAAACAAAAAGAGAATCGAAAAATGCTTCGGGAAATCATGGCCAAATATGGTTTTTTAAAGCTTACGATAAAGAGTGGTGGCATTATACATTGATAGATGAACCTTACCGCAAAACATATTTTGATTTTATCGTTAAATAAACATGTTTTCTAAAGCAGCCAGCGATAAAGATTTTTTTGTGTTTCATATCAAAGGAAACAAATCCAAACCTATATTGGATCCTCAGCAGCAATGTGAACTGAGAAATAAAAACCTATATTCTTTTTGTCTGATCAAAAAGGGTGAAACATCCTTTATCATCAATGACGAACGTATACAAGTAGGACAAAATCATCTGTTGCTGACAACACCTACATCTAATGTGAATGCTTCATCGGTAGCCAAATCTTGGGACTGCGAGGTTTATCTAATTTTCTTCACTACGGATTTTGTTTTCAAACTGGATTTTCAACCGGATTTTTTTGACGTCACCAAAAGTTCGCTGGCCATGAACAGGAATCATATCTTGAAATTGTCTGCACAGGACGCCGGCAGTTTATGTCATTTATTCCGGCAGCTTATGCACTATGACCTACAGGAGCGTAATTTTCTGTTTAAGGATCAGATTATTAAATCCCTTTCTCAGGTATTATTTTGCGAAATAGCTCGGTTAGCCAATCAAACAACAAACATCCCCCCTGCCATACCGTCCCGAAAGAGAGATGTTTTGGCCAGCTTCTACCTTTTGTTAAAAAAATCGTTTAAGGCGGAACATCGCGTAAGCTACTATGCTTCCGCATTAGGCATTACCCCAAAGCATTTATCGGTAATTACAAAAGAATTAACGGGCAAATCTGCCATTGAGCTGATCCATCAGCTTTTGGTCGAAGAAGCCAAACACTTACTTAACCAAGGTATGCCGATTGGAGAAATTGCCCAAAAGTTGCATTTTTCCGATCAGTCCTTCTTCGGCAAATTCTTTAAACGAAATGTAGGCATCACACCTAAAGAATTCGTGAAGAGAGTTGGTTAAACAAAGTCCATTAAATCAAAAATTGAAGTAAACTGCCTGTCGGCAGCCTCCGTATCCTGCAGTTTATCCTCGCCCCAGGTCTGACCTTTTAACCACAGTGTCTGGCAGCCAACAGCTTTCGCCGGAGCCATATCTTTATTATAGGAATCTCCGACTACCAAAATATCTCCAGCGGGTAATCCTATCTCTCCGACTCCCAGCGCGTATATCGCGGAATCAGGTTTACGTACACCCACCACAGCAGATTCTACGACAGATTTGAAATAGGATAAAATTCCGAAATCAGCCAATACTGTTCTCAAATTACCATAAAAATTGGAGACCATCACCATGGGATATTTATCTGCTAGCGTTGCTAACAGGGTTTTGACTTGTTCAACAGTATTTTTCGCCAAACTGTATCCGTCAAATGCAATTTCGTAGGCCAGCTCGATATCGAGTTCGTAACCCGCAGCAATTAAATATTCAAACTGAACCTTTAGTTTAGCCTCAAGTACCTGCAAAAAATTAAATTCCGGCTTGATAATAGGATGTATGGCCATCTGCCGTTCAGCATATGCATATGCCTCTTGAAAAGCACTTAGGTTCACAGGTACTTGGTATTTTTCATATCCAGACCATAGGACCGCTCCCCAATGGCCGCCATTGGTATCCAATGTTCCACCGTAATCGAAAATAATACCTTTAATTATAAATTTTTCCATTGTTATTTCTTTTTTACTATACTCATCCAGCCCAGCCCAATCATAATCCATACGATCTCCCGGATTCTGGTGACAATCCCCATAAAAATTCCAACCGAGGCCGGCAAGCCAATACTCATGACAGCCATTGCCAGTCCACCTTCTCGAGTTCCGAGCTGCATGGGGAAGAAAAATACCAGATTAGCAAATAGCGAAGACCCAGAGCTGATAATCATGGCGTCAACAAAATCGATATCGATAGCTAGGGCAAGGCCGATAAAATAAATTTCGAAACACCCCACCACCCTAGCAAAAAATTCCCAAAAAAGAGCAACATAAAAGCGATCTCGCCGGTTTTGAAATAAATTCCTAACCTGTTGATCAACATCATTCAAGGTTTCAAATTTTGCCTGAAGAACTGTATTAATTTTTTTTCCCACCACAGGTAAACGCGATAGCGTAGTCAAAAGGGAAACCGTAATCCCTTTTTTATAGAACCTGGTAAATAACCAGGTACAGACAATGGCCATGATGACGATAACCGCACAAGCCAGATTGACCAACGTGCTCGCCGGTACGAACCACAAAATGAGAAAGACTGAGGCGACCCAAAACAAAATATGCGAAAGAATATGCATGACACCATATAGCAGCACCGAGGAACCCGCTTTGGAACCGCCAACATAATTTTTCAGTTCCATAATCCGATAAGGCTCCCCTCCCAACGCGACAAATGGCGTAATATAGTTGATGGCGTAGCCCGATACGGTCAACTGCAGCACTTTCCAAAATGGTACATCTGTCTGACGAAGCAAAGGCTCTTGGATAATGGCTTTAAAGGCCAGTGCATTCATCCAATAGAGGATAGCCCAACTGCCCAATACCGGCAAAAACCACCAACCAATTTTTTCAAGATTGGTCCAGATCTCCTGTATGCCCATGGCATGTATCATATAGGCCAAGGTACCTATACCGATCAGCATGAAGAGCACTTTATAAACTTTACTGCCCATACGATGGATCATTTGTTAATTTATCGACAAAATAGCCGCTTACTTTTTCCTGCCTGTTGCACATGTAAATTAATATAGGGTTTAACACAAACATGTCGAAGAAAAAATAAATCCACGGCTGACCGATAAACAGCCAAACGAACAAAAAGATAACCCGTGTGTTGAACTGTACAATATTTGTGTACTTCATTAATGGTTTATTTTTCATCCTAAAGTCGACCATTAACTGCGTGGGTAAATTTTCTTTATATCTTGATTTAACAATATGTAGCAATTTCTGTAGCTTAGGAGATAACTTTTCCTGATTTCTGGTGTATCCCATATAACCGTTCAGCACAAACTTGCTAAAAAAGTTTTTACGCCACGAGAGCGCATCGTAATCAGCTTTCAGATCCCGTGTATTATCCAGTTCACTACCGGCCTTACCTTTGATAAAAAATAAGTGCACATTGCGATAGTAATCAGCCATAGCAGACTGAATCATATGAGAGACGCCTGCCAGGACACAAAACACCCAGAGCCATTGCGACCAGCCTTCATTTATACTACGCAGACAAATAGCAATATGGATGGAGGCAAACCAAAAATCGCCGGCGAAACCATCCAAAATTCGGCCGAAACGACTTTTGTTGTCCGTCATCCGGGCCAACTGTCCATCTGCACTGTCCAAAGAATTAGCAAAGACCAATAGCAACATACCGATCACATTGATCCATAAATCGTTATAATAAAATAAGATACCAGCGGCAACGCCAAAAAAGATGCTTATTATAGTTACCGCATTAGGTGTTATTCCGATTTTTGCACACAGCTGTGCTATGCGAAATCCGATGGGTCTATAAAACCAGATATCTATTTTCTCTTCTGTATCGTTGGATTTTAAAGATTGTTCGAATGCACTTAAATTTTCTTCGTCTATTACCTTAACTTGTTCTCTCTGCATTGTGATTCTTTTCAGTAAATTTATGGTAAACCATTTGAGCAATGGCTTCAGCCGCTTCTGTACGGCAGGGCGCAAAACTGGGCCAGTCATTTAAATCAATAATATGGAAGTCACCATTTGAATCGATAATAACGTCGCCGCCATAGATGTGGACATCCAATAGCTCTGCTGCCGAATTAGCAGCCTGTTTCAGTTTGACTAAGTCAAATGGGAAATGGACCACCTCGTCATTGATCTGTTGATAGAGATCATACTTGTGGTGATTATGTTCATAGGGATAAAAATAAAAAAAGAAGTCGGTATCCCTTACGGCATAGAACTTCAGTAAATCACCGCTCAGGTGCTCAGAAATGACAGCTTCTTTGATTCCTCGGAGAGCGTATTCATTCAAAATATGCTGGGCCTCTCTCAAACTGCCCGCAAATGTCACGTCCTCTTTATGGATCGCATGGAAGTCACCACGTTTGATCCAGACCCCTTTTCCTTTGAGTTTTTCAAAAATTGACTGTATATCCGCCACGGTAGAGATCACGATGCTCTTCGGATAGGGAATTCCTCCTTCCAACAGCTTAAGCGTCATATTCTTTCGAAAACAGTTTTCAATTCCAAATCCCGAATTCAGCACGTGAGCACCACTACTCTGAAGTATCTGTAATTTTTTCACTAATGTTTTGGTCCTGCCCATCGTCAGGATATTTTCCTGCTTTACGGTTGTGGCAGCCAAAAACTCATCCTCGTTACAAATTTCAACTGATGCTCCTTTTTCAGTCAACTTCAAAATAACCTCATTGAATATTGCTGCATCGTTTCCGACGTGATTGGGCGAGAATCGGCTTTTACGGGTTACACCTAAAATAGAAATCATTGCGCTCATTGTACTAACTAACTTCCTCACTTAAAAATTGTTCGGCAACAATACGATCTTTTAGGTGATCAATATCTACCACTTTTTCAAAGACAAACGCTTCGACACGCAAATCTTTTTTCAACAATGCTCGCTGAAAATTACGCATTCTGGAATTGCCTGTTTCGACCGATTCTAAGGCACAGTTCATTGCGGCTTTACGAAAACAATAGATACCACCTGAAACAAAACTAGACGCGGGTGTGGACTGATCGACAAAGGCCTCCACCTTTAAATCTTGATCCGTATTTACATAAAGCGGACTCTCATCGTCCACAAATGGGGTTACCGCCATAAAAGCGTCTACGTCAGCTTTGCTCCTAAAAGCCGTTAAATATTCATGAAATTCATGAGGTTTAAAAACGGTATCTGTCGTTGTCAGACAGCAGGACTCCCAGTCCGGATTGTTCTTCACCAATAAAGCAAAACTGTGCAATGAACTAGGCGTATCTTCTTCGATAAGCAGAATGGGGAGTTCAAATGCCGTATTTTGTAAAAATAGTTTTAATTCTGGCGATTGCTTATTTATGATCACATGAACCTTCTTCGCTCCTTCCTGCGCAAACAGACGAATCAATCGTTCAATCAATGGAACCCCATGTAAAGGCAGCATGGGTTTTGGCAAATTAAAGCCCTCCTTTCGCAATCGAGATCCTTCTCCCGCTGCAATGATAGCAAATTCCATTCCTTCTAATTGCAAAATAAAATCATTCATTACAAAAATAAACCCTTTGTTACGGCCCCAGTACATTCGTACCAAGGTCTACAGAGGGAATCTTAATTCCTGGCGGCCACAATCAGGTAACGACCAGAAATCATTTTGAGTTCTACCGTTCGAGTAAGTAAATTTTACCTACTGATAGCAATTGACCGTTTAAAAAGCCGAATGCGAGATGCAAACTCAAAAATCAATTATCTGAAGAAAAAGGGGAAAAATCACATCCAGCAATTATTCCCCTTTATACTAAATGCACTTTATTGGATACTATCTACCAACTCTTGGTAATAATCCAACCCCAGGTGCGTAATCAAATCTTCGCCCATAATGTGGCGTAAGGTATTTTGTAACTTCATCAACTGTTTAAAGATGTCGTGTTCAGGAGGTAACCCAGGCGCTGTCTGAGGTGATTTTAAATAAAATGACAGCCATTCTTGGATACCAGACATACCAGCACGTTGCGCTAGGTCAATGAATAAAGCCAAATCCAAAGCGACGGGAGCGGCTAAAATAGAGTCACGGCACAAGAAGTTGATCTTGATTTGCATTTTGTATCCCAACCAGCCGAAAATATCGATATTATCCCACGATTCTTTATTATCACCGTGCGGAGGATAATAATTTATGCGCACTTTGTGGTAAAGGTCCCCGTATAATTCTGGATTCTTTTTCGCATCGAGAATTTCTTCCAAAACGGATAATTTTGAAACTTCTTTTGTTTTGAAATTTTCTGGATCGTCCAATACCAATCCATCACGGTTACCCAAAATATTCGTGGAGAACCACCCCTCAACGCCAAGCGCTCTGGCCTGAAGACCTGGTGCCACGATGGTCTTCATCAAAGTCTGACCGGTTTTAAAATCCTTCCCAGCAATCGCTACACCAGTCTCTTGTGCCAATTCAACAATAGCAGGCACATCGCAGGTTAAGTTCGGCGCACCATTTACATAAGGAGCACCTTCCTTCAAGGCCGCATAACAATAGATCATGCTAGGAGGTATGCGTTGATCGTCATTATCGATCGCCGCCTCCAGCTTCGCCAAAGTAGAAAACGCATCATTTGTTTCGATATAGCGCTCTGTAGAACCACACCAGACCAAGACAACGCGATCCAAGCCATTTTTTTCTTTAAACTCGCGAATATCACGCTGTACCGCTTCGGCCAGCTCACGACGAGTTTTCTCGGATTTCACGTGTGTCCCATCGAGATTTTTCACAAAATTACGATCAAATACGGCTTTCATTGGTTGAATAGCTTCCAATTCAGCTTTTACGGCATCCAATTGACTCTGTTCCAATACCTGTGCCTTCGATGCAGCTTCGTATACATTATCTTCGTACACGTCCCATCCACCGAATACGATGTCTTCCAACTTTGCTAAAGGGACAAAATCCTTAATCAATGGATTTCTGTTCTCAGTGCGTTTGCCCAGACGGATTCTGCTCAATTGCGAAACGGATCCAATTGGCTTTGAAAAACCTTTGTTTATCGATGCCACCCCAGCGATTAAAGTTGTAGCCACCGCCCCTAATCCCGGAATAAGAATGCCCAATTTACCCTTGGCATCTTTCACTTGTTGTCCCATATTAATTCTATATACTTAATTTGTTATTTAATTGATGTTTTATGATAAAATAATTCTTAAAATTAGCTTAAAAAAACATATTTCATATTCTTCACCACGGAATTTATAAATTCGTGACAAACACAGTTTCTGCTTACGTTCAAAAATGCCAAATATGCTGAATAGTCCAAGCTATCTGCCGCATCAGCATATACTTTCACGTTCCATTTGACTGAGATATAATGCTTTCAGCTCCATGAAGCAAAAATAAATATTATCATAACTAATTTTATTCAATATATTAACATTAAAAAATTAATCCAAATACAATTCAAAAAAAGTTGTTCTTTCCAAAAAATTGGTCGATTTTTCTTTTTACATACCACATAAATATGACAATAAAATTGGAAAATGTTTGCCGGAGCGCTACCTTTAGACTGAAATCTACACCGAGGCAAAACGATTATCTATGGATGTGAACCTGTTTTGATTTAAATACAATCAGGTTATCAAAGAAAATAATGGCGTTGCCCCTGTAAACGAATATGAACAAATACCATTAAACAATGAAAGCGACCATTTCTATAGTAACCTTGGCAATTTTAGGTAGCACGCGGCTATCCGCACAGTCCGCTGCGGATTCGGCCTATGTGAGGGATTATTACGAAAAGACTGAAATAGAAATCCCGATGAGAGATGGCAAGAAATTATTCACGGCCATTTACAGTCCAAAAGACAAATCAAAAAAATATCCGGTTCTATTAAACCGGACACCTTACACTGTAGGGCCTTATGGACAAAACGCATACAAGAAAAGCTTGGGAAACTTCCCTTCCATGATGCGTGACGGTTATATTTTTGTTTATCAGGACGTGCGCGGCAAATGGATGAGTGAAGGAGATTTTGAGGACGTCCGACCGACGAGTTTGAGTAAAGACAAAAAAGCAATTGATGAAAGTACAGACACCTATGACGTACTCGAATGGCTACAGAAAAACTTGAAAAACTACAATGGAAAAGCTGGGCTTTACGGCATTTCCTATCCCGGCTTTTATTCTACTGTGGGTTTAGTCAAAACGCATCCTAGCCTTAAAGCAGTTTCGCCACAAGCTCCTGTGACCGACTGGTATATTGGCGACGACTTTCATCACAACGGGGTACTATTTTTACAAGATGCCTTCACGTTTATGTCTACATTTGGCGTACCTCGACCCAAGCCCATTACACCTGACCAGTTTAAGAACAACATTCAGATTAAAGAAGCGGACAAATATAACTTTTTTCTCCAGGCGGGGACGGCCAGAGAGCTCAAAGAAAAATATTTCGGAGACTCCGTACGCTTCTGGAACAACCTTTTTAATCATCCTCATTATGATGAATTCTGGAAATCCCGTGTAATAACCAATTATATTGGCGATGTCAAACCAGCGGTCATGGTAGTCGGCGGTTTTTTCGATGCCGAAGATGCCTACGGAACCTTTAAGACCTACCAGTCCATAGAAGAAAAAAGTAAAGCCAACAACTCGATTTTAGTCGCGGGTCCCTGGTATCACGGGGGCTGGGTACGTGCCGAAGGTGATTATCTGGGCGACATCCACTTTGAAAAAAAAACAAGCATCACCTATCAGGAGAAATTTGAGCAACCTTTCTTCAGATACCACCTAAAAGGGGAAGGCGACTTTGATGCTGCTGAAGCAAACATCTTTGTTTCGGGAAGCAATGAGTGGAAACAATTTGAGCAATGGCCCCCAAAAAATATAGAGACCAAAAAGCTTTACTTTCAGCCGCAGGGCAAATTGGGTTATGAAAAGGTGCAGCGTACGGATTCGTGGGACGAATATGTGACCGATCCCAACAAGCCAGTACCGCATCAAGGTGGACTTATCGAGAACCGCACACGGGAGTATATGGTCGATGACCAACGCTTTGCCGCTAGCAGGCCTGATGTCATGGTTTATCAAACGGAACCGCTAGCGGAAGATATTACTATAGTAGGACCTATTCGGAATTTCCTGAGGGTATCTTCAACAGGTACCGATGCTGACTATGTGGTTAAATTAATCGACGTATATCCTATTGACGCGCCAAGTTATCAAGGAAAAACCATGGCTGGCTATCAGATGCTGGTTCGCGGAGAGATCATGGCCGGAAAATATAGGAATGGTTTCGAAAAAACAGAAGCCCTGACACCGGGAATGGTCGAAAAAGTGAACTTTGTGATGCCTGATATCGCTCACACATTTAAAAAAGGGCATCGCATTATGATTCAGGTACAAAATTCCTGGTTTCCATTAGCTGAACGAAACCCGCAAGTTTTTATGGAGCCTTATACAGCTACCAAAGCTGATTTTCGTAAAGCTACACAACGGATCTTTCATGATGTCAACAATCCAACTTATATTGAGTTCGATATCCTAAAAAATTAATGGGTCTATACCTTCGGATCGCTTTCAACAATAGATCAAGCTCATTATTCTTTCTAATAATGAGCTTGATGATTCGAACATTAATGCTCTTCCACATATTTGTTATCACCTGCTTTTAAACCAGCAAACAAAAGCACAACAGTACCAGCTGCGAGGAAAAAAAATGAGTATCTCCAGGATGGATCCACTTCATGTAATTTTCCGAAAATCGGTGGCCCGAAAGCAGCAATTAAATAACCTATGGACTGTGCCATGCCTGAAATTTTGATTGCATTGCCCGCAGTTTTGGCCCGTAATGTAAAAAATAGAATAGATAAACTAAATGATAAACCGTTGGAAAACCCTAAAAGTATAGCCGCAAAATAAATTCCTTCAAGTTTATAGAAACAGAATAACAGTATACTTCCGAGCATTCCGATAGCGACAACTGCAGCCAATAAGCGCTGTTTTCTCATACGGTAGGCCATGACAGGGCCGACAAACATACTAGGAATCATCGCAATCTGAATTAAAAACAGCAGCCAACCTGTATCTTTTGACGCCATTCCGTAGTCGATAAGGACCTGAGGAAGCCATGAAATTAAGCTGTAATACACCAGTGATTGGATCCCCATAAAAAGACTAATATACCAAGCGAGCCTTGATCTAAAAATATGTCCGATACCTTTTTGTGTCTTTTGGGATGAAACTTTGATAGCCTGCCGTGTGTGTCGCCAATCAAATAAAATGGCAATAATGGACAATAATACCAGACCCCCCCAAATACCCAGCGATCCCTGCCAACCTAAAGCTGTCCATTCGCCGAGGCGTACGCTGAAACCAGAAGCGAATGCAGCAGTCAAGTTCATCGCTACTGCGAACAGCCCAGTCATCAATCCAATATGATCTGGAAAACTCCTCTTGATATATCCAGGTGCCACTACATTCCCAACGCAAATTCCTAACCCGATCATTACTGAGCCGGCAAATAAGCCGAATAAGCTTCCCGTAACGCGGATGAACAGACCTGCGCCAAGAACGATAAGGCCCGTCAGCAGAAAATGATGCATACCTTGTGCATGTGAATATCTGCTCACGTAAACAGAACAGCTGGCGAACATAAAAAGCGGGATAGCCGTCAATAAACTGCTTTGAAAAGCACTTAGATGAAGGTCCAAACTGATCTCTTCGAGAACTGGCCCCACGGCAGTAATAGGCGAACGCAGATTGGTGGAAACCAAGATAACGACGAGCACCGGCAACCAGCTCCAGGCCACAACAGCTGTTTTTTGATTTTCTTTCATTGTCATTAAGTTTTACGGCTCAGAGCCATCTGAAGAATGTAAATAGATGCATTATCATTTCTTGCAAAGATATACCGAGGTATTTAATTAAATTTGTCATTAATTTAACGCAAAACGACATGAGCTGTTCCGAACATATAGCAATTATAGAAGGCATAAAAAAATCCAGTTTTGTCTGGTTTGAGGAAAACTGGATTCACGATGACCAGCCGCATACACATCGCAAAGCCCAACTTATCTACGTAGAGCAGGGCTTTCAATACTTAACTGTAGAAGGAAAAATGTATCTATTACCACAGAATCACGTGGCTTGGGTACCCGCGAACGCATTACATAAAACCGACACGCAGTCGGAGCGCATCAAGCTGATGATTCTTTTTTTCGACATGGAAGCAGAAGATATTTTTTTCAAAAACGTTCAGATCTTCGCTGCGCCGAGGGTATTAAAAGAGATGATTCTGTATGCTGAAAAATGGTCGAAACTCACAGAGGAGAACGAGCACGAAAATGTTTTTCTGCGTGCCCTATTGAACGAACTCCCCTATTTTGGAGCTAAAGTGGTACATTTGGGCATCACACTCCCCAAAGAAAACAGACTACAGCCTGTCTTAAACCACTTACATGATCACTATATGCAGTCAATCAAAATGGATGAAATTGCATTGTTATCTCATTTATCACTTCGCACCATTGAGAGGCTGTTTAAAAAGGAGACCGGCATGACCTTGGCAAAATATCAGCAATTACTGCGGATTGTTAAAAGTCTTGAACTTTTAAGTACGAAAGATCTGACTATATCACAAATCGCCTATAAGGTGGGTTACCAGAGCTTGCAGGCTTTCACAAATAGCTTCTACGCTGTGATGGGTTATCGCCCCTCGGCATTTGTCGAAAATTAGACGGACCAGTTCATTGTAGTCATAAATTTACATAGATGGAATTATCTCAAAAAAAAATATTAAATAGTTGCAAAAGTGTAAAATACACACTATCTTTGTTCTATCATAATTTAGGTTTATAATTGGTTATTTAAGGTTTTCATTCTCCCCGTTTGAAAACCTTTTTTATGCTTATGCAATCAAAATTCACCGATGTTGTTCCACATGAGGGTCGGATTTTTTCAGTTTTACTCATAATAACAGGAATGCCATTTTTAGTTTGAGTAAATAAAATGACCGAAAATTCATTATTATCCTCAACAATAACGTATTTTAGCCATAAGTTCGAATAAGCTACTTATTTGGAGACTAAACAGTAAAATACATTGAAAAAATAATTAAGTATATGGCAGAACATGGGGACTTACAAATTGCAATATTAATCGATGCAGACAATATGTCTTATCGGAAGATAGAAGAGATTTTGAATGAAGTGAAGAGGTATGGAATACCGACCATTAAGCGAATCTATGGAGACTGGACGAATCCCTATGTCGAGAAATGGAAAGATAAGCTCCTTACCCACGCCATTACGCCTATACAACAGTATAGTTATACGCAGGGTAAAAATTCTACAGATGCTGCTTTAATTATCGATGCTATGGATATTCTACACTCTGACCGAGTTGATGGCTTCTGCATTGTTTCCAGCGACAGTGACTTTACGCGTTTAGCAACCCGTCTCAGGGAGTCCGGCAAATTGGTCATCGGTATCGGCGAGAAAAAAACGCCAAAACCGTTTATCGCCTCCTGCGACAAATTCATTTATGTTGAGATTTTCGAAAAGAATCCAAAAAAAGAATCCAATGCAAAGAAAAAGCAGCAGAACCCACCCAAGCCGATAGATCACCCTGCCAGTATAGCTGTGCTCGATGAAGAAACACTCGAATTGCTAAAAGACACTGTTGACGATACGGCGGATGAAAACGGATGGGCATTTCTGGGTGAAATTGGTAGCCTTTTTAACAAAAGGAAGCCGGATTTTGATGCCCGGAATTATGGCTACGACAAGATGTCTCATCTTTTTAAAGCCTATAAAGAAGACTTTGAAATAGAAGAACGAAATACGGACAAGTCCAGAATCAAGCATTACTATATCCGTAATATCATCAAGCGCCCATTAGCTGCAACGCAGACTTCAGTAGCGGCAGAGGAACGAAAAGAACCTATGCAAACAGCTCCTGTTTCTAGTATAGCAAAAGGAGAAGTCAAACCCTCAGGTCAAAATGCACGCAAAAAAGGCCGTCAGGAAAAAAAACGTCAAGGCATAGTTTCGGAAAATACAATACCTGAAGTAACGGTGGAGCAGCAGCCAGTAGAAGCTCCACAAGAACAGGCTGTCACCGCGTCCGATGCCCCATATCGCATGCTTTTCCCTGCTAAGGGAAATAAAATCACAGCAGACGATGTTAAGAAGTCTCAGATCCGAATTACGAAAGACTTTAAGCCTTTATTTCCCACCAAATCACAAAAATTGAGAATCGCGATTGACACGAAGGAATACGAATGTAACTTCAATTACCGTGGCCGAGGATTCCATGTACTTAAATTAGGAAAGGAAGCCGCGACACAGCTGGGTTTGGCCGAAGGAATTCAACTAGAAATCACCAAGCTCAATGACCATAGCTTTAGCTTCCGGAACTCCACTATTTAAGAAAAAAATTACATGCGCTGATAGCATAGACGTGATCAGCGCATAAAATAAAATTCACTGAAAACAACGAGTATTAACTGAACATTTTCTCATTATATTTGGATTTAAGACGACTGTAAGTGATGAATATGTTTAAATGTTGTATTTCAGCATCTGTAGTACTCGCTGTCTTATTGTGCGGCTGTGATCCAATACGTACGGTGCAAATCCGGCCACAAAAAGAAGATAGGCGCATCTTGGTTTATTTAAAATCAACAGATGTCACACATGTGGGGATCTCCTCTCCAGAAAATCCGATCGACATATCGTTAAGAAGCAGCCCTGAATTTAGGCAACATTACACTATTGGAAAATGGGATTCCCAATCTATTCACGATTTATTGGTCAATCAAATTGATTCCATAGTGATTTTCAATGGCACACAAAAAAAATCCTATAGGACAGCGACTTCGCTTCAGAAGTTTCTGGAATCAAAACGTCAAACATTTTCAAAACATGTTATATTACTAAAATAAACAGATAATTACCTCGGAGATGATGAGGTAGCCATTTGTTTCACTATCGGCTACCTGCAACTTCCATTGTAAAATGATAACTTTCGTCAATCGGAACAACTTTTCTATTTACTTTACAAAGTCACGAACTTGTTCGTTAATCTGTGCTTTTAGCAGTTCTTCGTCAGCGCACTTTGGGTTTCGAGGTAGCACCTCATAGGTGTTACTTACAGTTTTCATCCATTCGACGAAGAGGTTCCATCCAGACTCCTCTGTATTAATCTATTCGTTTAAACTCTTCATCCTTATCCTAAATGTTCAAAATAGGCTATCGCGTTTGAGCCCTGTAGCGTACAACGAATAGCACTGACAAAAGCCGAAATTACCATAATTCTTCCTTTCATCCAAGCAGTCCAGAACAGCGCCCAAAATCATTAAAAGGCATGATCTTTAGAATTTACATATAGAGATGAGGAACCTTACATCATTTTTCACTAATTTTAGCTATGCAACATGAATTAGAAAAACTAAGATATCCCATTGGCCGTTTTGCCGTACCTGACTATATCGATACCCAATTGCTGCAGGATTGGATAAAAACGATTGCCAATTTTCCAACGCGCATTAAATCCGAAGTCAGTGGGCTCACGGACACCGACTTAGAGAAACGTTATAGACCGGATGGCTGGACAATCAAACAAGTGGTGCACCATTGTGCTGACAGCCATATGAATAGCTTTATCCGCTTTAAGCTCGCGCTGACGGAAGATAATCCTACGATAAAATTATATGAAGAGCAACACTGGGCAGAACTTGCGGATGCAAAAAATGTCTCGATTGATAGTTCTGTTAAATTGCTTGAAGGTTTGCATGAGCGTTGGGAAACGCTTTTGACCAATTTAAGCAACGAACAGCTTGAAAGGACCTTCGTTCATCCGGCAACCAAGAGACTGATCTCATTGAAAGTCAACATAGGACTATACGCATGGCATTGCAACCATCATCTGATGCATATCGTGAACGCTAAAAATCGTTAATAGTTTTTACCATAGCGATGTATGAAGTGTTATCGCTATCGAATCGCAATAACACTTCTGTGCTTTATCACAGGTCTAGAGACAGTAACCAGATCACCACAATTAGCCCCCAAAACGTGAGGCCAATCACCCCAGATACCAAAAACATACGTAGATAATAGGCCAGGCTGTTCGTTTTTTTCTGGACAATATGAACTATTCCTAAAACGAGGCTATAGAATACTCCAGCGCTCCCGAAGAGCAACAGAGCAAGATGTATCAGCAAAGATGTAAAATCCAGATTCGCAGAAGATAGCATACCGAACCGTTATTTTTCCACATCTACATTATTCTCTGCTGCAAAATTCAGCCAAAAAGCATATTTCTCACTATTAGCGAAGCTGCTGCCCGTTTGATAGTAGTACAATAGACGATTTACTGCATATGCATACACTGCATCATTGTTTGCCTGTTCATAATACTTTAATGCCTTGGAAATGCTTTGCTTTACACCCAATCCTTCTTCATACAGAATACCATAGTAAATCGCTGCGTACTGTCCCGCTTCATCTTTTTTTAGACAGCGTATCAAATTAGAATAATCCTGTTGCTGGAAGTAAATTTCAGCCATCTGTGCATAGTTGGCAATTCCGCCCTTCTCTGCCTGTTTAAAATAGGAAAGAGCACGTGCATAATCTTGTTCGACATGCTCATCGTCGAAATACAGATTGCCCAGATTGCTCAAGGCTTGAGGTTCACCCAATTCCGCTGCTCTCGAATAGGCTTTTATTGCTTGTTCAATATTCAGCTCCACGCCAAAACCTGTCGCATGGAGGAAGCCCCAATTGGTCCATGCTTTTGCGTGATCCTGTTTCATCGCCTGTTCATAAAACTGCCGTCCTCTTGCGATATCCAGAGTCTCTTCATAATCGGCATCCGTATAAATATTTCCCAACACATACTGACAGTCTGCACTTCCCCTAGAGGCACCAATGGTCAACAGCCGAATGGCGTCTTTTATATTTTGTGTATCATAAAACCGCTGGCCTTGCTCATAGAGCGTTTCATTATCGAAATAACTTTCATATCCAACACCTTTTTGTTTTGTCCATCGCTGATAAAAAGCAATAAAATAACTTTGGTCATGTCCTTGAAGACTGTACCGTTCCTCGTATAAACGCCCAAATGCCGTTTCGGGAATCTCGACAGGATGGCGTGCTGGGTTGAGATAAAACAATTGTGTTCCTTTGAATAACAGCAATAGCGCAGCCTCATTATCCTCCACTTTAGGGTAATAAAAAGGAGCACAAATATAATCATACAACTCACCACGCACATTTACTTTGGTGTCATAATAAAACATGCCATCGGCCTGCTGAATACGCATAAACTCCAAAAAACAATGTTCAATCTTCTGATAATTGGGATCAGGGCTGAGAAGCCAATGATCGTGATAGGCGTCATATATCCCCTGGCCCATCGGCGAGACAATAATGAAAATGTCTTTTCGATATTGTTGTATACTATCAATCAAAACTTTATTAATCTGCAGATCCCGCAGTCGATAATCATGGTGTTTCAGAGACAAGACAAACCAACCTTTTTCCTTAAGATAAGCCACACTACGATAATCGTCCAGTGTAACAATACGGTCAATATCATTGTCGAGAATAGCCCCGTCCGGTTTAATAATAGCGATCTTCTTCTGCAATTTATTAGGTTTAATCCAGAAATAACCATTAAATAGAGGCAATAGGCTATCTTCCAGAAATTCACCTAGATACTTCCCATCCATACGGAAGTACTTTCGCTTCATGCTGCCTTTTTGACGACAATAAAAAAGCTTATGATAATCATAATTAAAAGGCGAAGTCGCAGGCTCACCAACCACCAATGTGCCTTTAGCAGAAAAAAGAAAATTCTGTTCTCCCCGCATTGCATTCAAATACCCGTATGTCAACCAGCTCAATTCGTCATATGCTGCAGGTATACACAGCCGATTACCTTCCACATGTAACAATCCCCATTTGCCCATCACTTCTACTTCGCTGTAATTTATTCCATTGATATACCGTGCATCAAAAGCTTCTACATACTGACAAGGAACCAATTCTACTCCAAGATCATTGATGTATCCAAATAGCTGATCCTGTTGGACGACAGCCACACCAGCTTCATTAAACTCAAATATTTCCTCGTATACGGCAGGAAGCAATAACTCGCCGTTGGCATCTTTTAGTCCGTGTTTTCCATTTTCTTCGAATACTTCAGGACCTCTACCTACGAGAACATCTTCTTCCCATAAGCCAAGTCCGTAATTGATCCAATCCGTCTGAAGCATCTCGAGAAAACTCGCATATCCTGAATTTTGCAATATTGGCAGCAAAGGATCTAAAGACCGTTGTTCTACTGCCTGTGCATATAAAAGTCCATTCGCCTTTATCTCTTCCGCCCAAGCGTGCGCCTGCAGCGTATGCTTCTCCTCGTTCATATTGAAAACGTCCCTCCCATCGACACAAAAGGTATCAAAAGGTAAATTTTCCAAAAAAGCAAACATCCTGTCTACCGGTTCGTAGTACTGTTTTTTATAATGAAGCTGATACTGGTCAGCCAACAGGACAAAAAAGTACCGAAGACGTGCAATACCATCTTGCTTATCTGCATACAGCTGGGTTCCTTTAGACCGAATATTCGACGTAAACAAAGGAAGCATCAGCGCAGGAATTTCATATTTCCATTCGGCCAGATATGATGAAAATCTTTCGTTCGTCTTAAAATCTACATTATAAATATAAATACGGTGTGCCATAGTGTTGTATTGCGAATTCCTATCAAGTTTTATGGAAATTTCAGCAAGGTAAAAATACGGTTAATATAAAAAAAACAGATTCACTGAAAACAGGGATTTTTCTATTGAAATGCAAGCATCTGCACCATTCGCTGCACATTTTTTCCGATATAAATCGGATCTCCGGCAGGATAAGAAATTGTTTTTCGGAGTTCTTTTAGATCTGTAGTACCGTCCGCTAAAGAACCGTTTTACTTGATAAATGTCGCATAGCTATATTTCTTTCGCAGCAATCGGTATAACACTATAAAATTACGTCGGTCGAATTTTTGATCTGTATTCCATATTTTTCTTTCATTGATTCAAAGGCCTGTTGCGTCACAGATTCAAACCCTGAGATCGGCGACATACAATCGATCAACAAGGTTATTCGGGATGTAATGGCTTTATCTTCTTTAAAATATTCCAATATTTGAGCAGCAGATGCGAGCACGCAATGGCTTGATGCCTGCCCCGCAATATAAATGGCATCGTATGCTTGTATGGCATCGAGCACGGCATGGTTAATAAATTCATTAGCGTCATATTCTGCTTTAATAATTCCATACATCTCGGTATATGGATCCTGCCCTTTGTAGACGAGCAGCGGTTTGGCCTTACGCACAGCACTATGAAAATAAAGCATATTGGTAAACTGGGTTTCCAGTTGAGCTCCGAAGCTACCCTCCAAGCAATGGTACGGCCAGATGCACAGCTCTTTTTTACCTTCAGCAGCCAAATTTTTAAGGTAGTTTTTAGACTGCTCTAAGCTATCCGCATAAGTGACGGTCCAGATTCCCTCCACAACATCCTCGTAGCGTATGATCGTAAAAGGCTGGGGGTGGTTACCCGCTTTGTCCATCCACCAGCCGGCATGGAAAATCTGTAGGAGTGAATGTGAGTCAAGGCTACACATGATCTGGGTCAGAGAAGCCATATTTTTGTACATCCAGCGTGTGAGGCGCTGCACATCACTTTTGGAGCCGGTGACGGGAAGGCTGCCGATCGATTCCATAAAATCGTTCTGTACATCAATTGCCAAAAGCAGGTTCCGCTTTTTGTCCAATGCTGCTGATGGGAGATCTTCTTGTTCCGCTAATGCCAATATGTCCTGAATATCGCCTCTTTTTTCAGAGGCGATCTCATTTACATCGACAATCCGTTCATATGTTGTTTTCATTTGTCAATAAATTAGTATCACTTCCACGATATCTATCCATCTTTTGTCCAGCCGGTCATTTTCCATGCTGCTATCTCCTATGCATGCCGATAAGCATGCGGCTAAAACTTAAAACCTGCCAGACCTACTTGCCTGGCAGGTATTTAGCCTTTAAAGACTGGGATAGCCGCAAACTTATGTGCAGACTGTTCCTGGCGTTTGCGGATAAGTTCATCAACCGCTAGATCGCCGGATGTTCCCGTTAAAATAAAAGCATCAATCTGCGCATAAGTCATGCCCAGTTCATCTTCATCTGTCTGACCTTCCCATAGCCCTGCTGAAGGACGCTTCTGCTGAATGGATTCCGGAATACCGAGAAATTTAGCCAAAGTATATACTTCTTGTTTGGTGACGAGTGCCAATGGATTGAGGTCATAGGCACCATCTCCCCATTTTGTGAAATACCCTACGGTAGCCTCAGCCATATTGCCAGTGCCGATGACAAAGCGGCTACCCAGTTGCGCAAATTCATATAGGTACGTCATACGGACACGGGGGCGAATATTAGCTAAACTCAATACACGATGAGGCGTACTCGAAGCTACAATATAAGTCTCATTGCGGATTACCAGGGCATCAACAGCCGACTGGATATCAAAGATATGGTAAGGAAAATTAAACTTATCGATCAGTTCCATGGCATGTGCATGGCTCTTGCTATTGTGCATATCGCTTCCATAAGGCATCATAATCAAATGGATATCCACTTTCGCCATGAGGCAGAGACAAGCAACCACGCTGCAGTCGATGCCGCCGCTCATGCCAAGTACCACTCCACGACGACCAGCGGCAGTCACCTGTTCCGCAATCCAGGTTGCCATTTGCCGTGCATATTGCTCAACATTTTCATCGGTGATGAAAAAAGATTTCCTTAGGTTATTTTCCATATATGCTCTGATTGTTTCCGTTTTAATCTGTTTCTTATCTCCTCAAAACTTTCTATGCTGACAAACATTCCATCTACGTAATTTATCTGCAACAAATTTCGGTCCGTTAATTGAGCACCCTAGTAGGATTGAGATCCTCTTGAAGATATTTTTATTGATTCGCTTTGATAGAGATCATTGGGAATAAATAAACAATGGACAGCCGAGGTAGCGCGCTACCTCGGCTTCTGCAATAAAATAGGTACGCCTCCACTTAATTTACTTTCCTCTGCCGCATCAATAAAGGCACATATCGCCAAGGTTTCTTTCTCATCCACCGGACTGATCCCTGTTTGGAAAAACGGAAGAATATGATCAAGCAGGGGACCGTACCCCATAAACTGTCCTAGATGCACAATTTGATCTGTTAGGAAGACCGTGCCTCCAAAATCATCTTTTCCCTCCCGGATTCCACGTAACGACGCTATCCGGCCATCATCCCACTGCCCAACGTACATGGAAACACCGCGTTCCTGTATAGTGCGCACCTTTTTGCATCCAGCCCCCATTAAAGCAAACAACATTTCCACACCATGGATGCCATACCAGTACAGGTCTTTATGTGATGGATCGGTCACAGCTGGACTATACAGCTCAGCACCTACTACCCGATTTTTGTCTATATCTTGTAAACCGACGATGTAACGGAGAGAACTTGAGGAAAAAACAGGACAATTATACTTCTCTGCAGCTTCAAATATCCTGACGGCATCATCGTATGAATTGGCAATTGGCTTATCTATGAAGAGCGGCTTTCCTGCCCGAATTACCTCTAAGGCCTGTTGCAAATGAAGGTTACCATCGTTTGTTTCCAGTAACACATAATCGACTTTTTTGAGCAGCTGCGCGATACTGGAAACAATTGTGACGCCATATTGCTGGATTTCGGCGGCAATTCTAGGTATTCGTTCAACACTCAGAGGGATTGTCAGACTCCCATAAGGGTAGGCAGCAACAACTGAGAACTGTGCATAGAGACTATCCGGAACAGCGGTATTAATTGCTTTTGTAAAAGCAATTGAATGCGTACTATCTAAGCCTATGATGCCTATCTTTTTCTTACCCTGCATTGACGCCACCGCCAAGGCTAGGTCTGCAGACGAGTGAGTAGCGTTCGCTGGAAAAGATAATCCCAATACCAACATCGACAGTAAAAAATTCTTTCTATCCATTCGGCCGGTTCAATAAATAAATCGTACTGTTCACTAAAGCCGCAATGCCTATTTCGAAAGCTTTTTCATCGAGATTGAACTGCGGATTATGAAGTCCGTACTGGGTGGCACTATCGTTATTGTCTGTACCCACCAACATAAATAAGGCTGGATACCGATATCCGTAATAGGCAAAATCTTCTGCTGCCATCCATATGTCCAGATCTTGCACAACTCCATCTCCCATGCTTTGCTCTATCCCATTCTTGACCTGCCGGGTCAGCTCGGGATCATTATATAAAGCCGGATAACCATGCCGTACCTCGACGTCCACAGCTGCTCCTAATGCAGTAGGCAATGTATGGGAAATTTCTGCAACGGTTTCTAACGCCTCTTTACGCCAGGTCTCATCCATAGTCCGAAATGTACCTGCCAAGCTGACTTGTTGAGGGATAACATTTGCAGCGCCGTCACCGATAAAACGGCCAAATGTCAATACCGAAGGTGTATCCGGATTGGCTTTCCGACTGACTACCTGTTGTAAGGTTGTCAGCAGCTGAGCAGCGATCATAATGGGGTCCACGGCACGGTGCGGTTCGGCCGCATGGCCCCCACTCCCCGTGATCGTCAAATAAAACTCATCGCTAGACGCCATAAAGCGTCCTTCACGCAAGCCTATTTTCCCTAACGGAACACGCGGACTAACATGGATTCCCAAAACAGCCTTGATCTTACCTCCAAAAGATTCCAAGATACCAGACTCCAGAATTTGGATCGCGCCCCCCGGAATTTTCTCCTCAGCAGGCTGAAATAACAACACAATTTTTCCCGAAAATTCAGCAATATATTTCTTTAGAACGGACGCAACACCCAATAGGTTTGCCGTATGGAAATCGTGTCCGCACGCATGCATAACACCTTCATTTACAGATTTATAATCAACTTCGTTCTGTTCATGAATAGGCAATGCGTCCATATCGGCCCGCAACACTACGATATCGTCAGCCCCTGTTCGCTCTCCTTCAATCAGGGCGACGACACCAGTATCTGCCACCACCTCATAAGATATGTCAAGTATAGCCAGCTGTTTTTGAACATAGGCACTTGTTTTATATTCCTCAAAAGATAGTTCAGGGTAACGATGGAGGTGACGGCGGATCTCCACAATCTTTGGGAAAAGCTGTTTAATTTCAGCACTTAAATTAGTCAGCAAACGGTTCATCAGGTCATTATTAGTGTTAAAAACAAGTTATACCAAGATACTTTCGCGCGAATGGTTCATCAAGTTAAGTTAAAAATAACGGATATAAAAATATAGAACCATCACTGTAATAATTAACCACCAGAGGACAGGGTTCTTAACACCTCGTTGAAATGTACGGTCATTCAGCGGCATTTGAAAGGACTCACGGCTCAATACCAAATTTTTCAAGCGCACTTCGGGAACTGCCGGCGTCGATAAACTGACCAGTACACAGGCGACCATACAAGTCCAAAACACGATACCTGTCCTGTTAAAAAAAGGCATTTCTGGAAGAGCATACTCTAACAACAAAGACAGTGGAATGGTCAGCAGACCTGCCACCAAAGCTCCTTGGGCGGTTGTCCGTTTCCAAAAGACACCCATCAAAAACATCGTTGCGATCCCCGGAGTAAATAAACCATAAAGATTCATTAGATATAGAAAAACCGGCTTGTCCGAGAAACTGATCAGTACGACAGCGCTCAAAATGCCAAGTACAATGATAGCTACCCCAGCTCGTTTACCGAAACGCACAGCCTCGCGGTCGCTGGCGTTTTTATTGATATATTGACTATACACATCCACCGTAAGTATCGTTGTACAAGAATTGATAGCTCCCGAGATATGCGACATGATTGCCGAGATCAGGCCTGCCATAACTAAGCCAACCAAACCTTTGGGCAATAGTGTCTCTACCAATGTTGCAAACAGCAGATCCGGCTGATCTAGGTGCGGCAAAAATCTGGGCGCCACCAAAGCCGGAACCGTTATAATTAGCGGAACCAAAAATTTGAGATAATCGCCAAAAATCACTCCCATACGGCCATGCCATTCATTTTTTGCTGCCAAGACACGTTGCACGATAAACTGATTCGTTGCGCAATAAAACACGCTGATACACAATAGGCCTCCCAAATACATAGTCCAGGGAAAATCGGGATCGGAAGCAGGATAGAACATTTTCCAGTTCTTGGAGGAATCTACAACGGACTGAAATCCCCCTGCGGCATTGATAGTAGCAAAAGTGAGCACAATACCCCCAAGAACCAAAATCACAAGCTGTACCATTTCGGTCCAGATAACAGCTTTTAATCCGCCCAAAACGGTATACATGCCGGTTAAAATTGCCATTCCGAAGATACTGTAAAGAAGAGGAATACCAAATAATGCATGTAAAGACAAGCCTCCCAAATACAGAACTGCACCAATTTCAACAAAAACGTAGGTAAACAATATCAATATCGCATAAAGGACACGTGTCGCGTTCCCGTATCTTTTTTGCAAGTATTCAGGAATCGTATAAAAACCGTTGCGAATGTAAAATGGCAAGAATAACCAGAGCAAGGCATTAAAACCGATCAATATCGCCCCCCATTCCAACGTAATGGCTACAAAACCTCGGCTGTAAGCCGCTCCCATAGCGCCGACAAGATGATGACTACTGATATTTGCGGCAATAATACTACCACCGATCATCCACCAGGGCAACTTATCGCCTGCCAAAAAATAGTCCCGTTTGGAAGAAGAACTTTTTTTCGACGCATACAGCCCCAAGACAACGATACCGATTATATATACCGCAAAAATAATGATGTCAATCCAATCCAGTTTCATCAGTCAGCAACGTTTGAATTCCTAATTTTGTTTCTTCTATAAGTATCTCAAGGCTCCCCCGGTCATAGGGGCTTTGCCATACGGCGTATATATCTTTATCATACAGATCCGATGGCGCAAGATAGCCTACATAGCCATTCGCTATGTTGATAAAGATAATGGTATGGTCGGGAAATTCAGCTCTTATTTTTGTCTGGTAACAGGAATAAGCTTCATTGGCCTGAGCCACCAAAACAGCATCCCCCATCTTCCAGAGCCATACAGGAATATGAGCTTCGCTCTGATCGCCTATCGCCCTGCGAGTATTGTACTTTCGCCAGAGACGGTCCTTTATCACCCGATCTGAACATATTTCATATTC
The DNA here is from genome assembly GCF_901482695.1 of Sphingobacterium thalpophilum. NCBI lineage: Bacteria > Pseudomonadati > Bacteroidota > Sphingobacteriia > Sphingobacteriales > Sphingobacteriaceae > Sphingobacterium > Sphingobacterium thalpophilum. The sequence continues at coordinate 3,982,945 of NZ_LR590484.1, read as the reverse complement.
TTCAAAAATTGCTTCAAGACTGGGCAATTTTTTATAAGGTACCCGCACCGACAACATGACCTGTCTAAATGCTGTTGCCGGTACCTGCTTTTGAAACCCCCAGCAGGCGAGCGGGGCTCCCGAAATTAACGGTCTTTCAAAAACCCAGTCTTCAACCGCATGACTTTCCTGAGCCAAGCTAGCCAGCACAGCATAGCCTAACTGTCGACCGTTCGCCTCCACCAAAGTCGCATCTTTAACGTACTGACGTTTGGGTGCCAGATCACCTGACGCCCCCTGTAAAAACAAACAGGGCACTTGTAGCGCTCTTTCTACTGTATATCGCATTTCACCTATAAAATCTGGGGAAAGCAACTCATTTTCATGAGCGAAACTTGTTGGATGACAAGCATAATTACATATAACCGCCTTCCGTACTTCCATACGGTCATACAGTTGCCCTACCAACAAGGTATGATCAGCTGTCTGCGAAGGATTAAAACCAATAAGAAATTGGCCATTCACTTCCAAGTCACGGTTGCTCGCCAAATCACAAACTCCGTAATGCCAATGCAGACTACCCTCGAACAAGCCATCTTTTGCCAGCTCAATGCATCGGATCGCCTGTTTTTTTAAGAACTCAAGATAAGGAGGAATCAGCTGCCCTCCCGGCTGGTGTATATCTGCAGAACAGATGCTTGGACCTGCATGCGTATGAGAAAGGGTAAAAACGAGCTGCGACTCAGACAGGTTGAAATAATCAAGCAGTGCATAACGCAGTTTTCGTTCGTCGTCTGCGTTCTTCCACCAACCCAAATCTGCGGTCAATAGAATCGCAGGTGAGCCATACATAGGAGATATATAGAGGCAATGCATCAGTAAAGGCTGATGTATACCGACGGCCTGATCGAAAGTTGCCGCTCCCCAATTTCGCGAATAGATTCCCAAAGGCGGTGTAATATCCAATTGACTGAGTCCAAATTTAGCCTGTAAACTGCCTTTCGTTTCCTTTAAGTATTTTTGTTCCATGGTCTACGGCCTAATTAATGATAGCCCTCCATCCAGCACAACGGCTGCCCCCGTCATATGCCTGCAGTTATCCGAACATATCCAAAGCACCTGTCCGGCTATTTCGTCCGTTTCAATTATGCTTCCCAGGGGCACTACAGTGGCTGCTTTTTTTTGAAGCGCCGCATCACGCGACCAGACCTCTTTGCTCAGTCCGGCATTAACATAACCGGGAGCGAGTTCGTTTACGCGGATGCCATTTTCAGCATATTCCAACGCCATGGTCTGACAGAGCATACGTAGTCCAGCCTTAGAAACACTGTAAGCAGGCAGTTTTCGATGTACTGCGTGTGCAGCCCAGCTACCCAGAAAGATAATATTTCCCCGGACGCCAGCAGCAACAAATGATTTGGCGCAGGCATTTGCGAGAAAAAACGCGCCATCGAGATTGATCGCCATCTCATTTCGCCAAGCGGCAGAGCTCAGTTCTCTTAAGCTCTGGATCGTCACACAAGCCGCATTCGCGATACACACCGACAGCATGCCAAACTTCTGCTCCACACGGGCAACCCAGGACTCCACCTGCTCAGCATCCGCAACATCCACTTGGTCGTAAGTTAAACGGTCCGGGGTATCTGCAAGCATTGGCCATCTCTCCAGGGCAAGCCTTGGCGCAAATCGATCTGCTATACAGACAATGGCGTCCTCATTGAGGAAGGCTTCGGCTATTGCCCGACCAATATCTCCGAGCCCACCGCTGATCAAAACCACTTTATTTTTATATTCTGCTCTCATATCTGCTAAAACTACCAGTCGCCAATACTACCATCCCTGTAAAAGGTGCGTTGCAAAATTTCCTGCTGGAACGGATGCTTTTTCACCTCATCTTCATTGATTTCAATACCAAGACCAGGGCGAGAATTGGGATGCACAATACGGCCTTTCTCCTGCACTGTAAATCCTTCATTAACCACATCCTGCCGCCATTCAACATCTTTATGCACACTTTCACAAATGATATAGGAAGGGGTGGCAAACCCCAGTTCAATGGAGGCGGCTGTACTTACAGGTCCCTGCGGGTTATGAGGAGCCATAGATACCCTGTACGCATCTGCTAATGCTGCAATCTTCCTCGCTTCAGACAAACCGCCACAATGGGTAATATCAGGTTGAATCACACTTACAGCACGTTTTTCAAGCATATCCCTGAACGCATGAACACCAATCAGGCGTTCACCAGACGCAATTGGTGTAACGACTGACCGCTGAATCAGCGCTATATCTTCCATGGTTTCCGGCCAGCATGGCTCCTCAAAAAAATATAAACCGTAAGGTTCCAGCGCCTTAGCGAATTGCATGCCCATACGTGGACTGGGGCGGGCATGGCAATCTACCATAATATCGATATCATCGCCTACTGCTTCCCGCATTGCTTGCACACAAGCTTCCGCATATTTAATCGGCCGAAGTCCCTCAAGAGACATCGTTTCGGGGACTGCCATGGATTTAAAAGCCGTAAACCCTTCATCTACAGCTTTCAACGCCAAATCGCCAAAACGCTTGGCATCGTCCGGAGCTGTTTCGTAAAAATCTTCCATACGGCCGCCGCCCAAGTGGCAATAAAGACGGATATAGTCCCTTACCCGACCACCCCACAACTCATGACATGGAACATGATGAATTTTACCTAAAATATCCCACAAGGCAATATCGATTCCACTAATGGCTGTTCCACGAACAATACCGTTCCCATGCCAAAAGTGCTGACGATACATCATCTGCCACAGATATTCTATACGACGCGGGTCTTCTCCGACCAGTAACTGGGAAATATCTTGAATAGCACCCACGACACTCTTGGTGTGCCATTCCAGAGTCGCCTCGCCCCAGCCCCAGAGCCCCGGCTGATCGGTGACAACTTTGACAAAAATCCAGTTTCGCATGCGCGCATGGCACACATAGGTTTCGATAGCGGTTATTTTCATAGTTAGGATTACAAAGTTTTTATTACACGTGCCGTTGCTTCCAAGGTGCGGTCAATATCATCTTCCGTATGCGCAAAGGAAATACTTCCCTGTTTGATTGCTGCCGGAAAATTAAACACTCCTTCCTTTATCAGATTTTTGCGGTAGCGGATATCCAGCTCAAAATCGTGATTATCCAGGATATCGTGAAAGTTGACAGGCGCATGATCCATAAAGTAAGTACAGAAGGCCGACCCTTGGCGAGCCACATAAAATGGTACACCTAATTTAGGAAATATTTCCCGATATCCCTGTTCCAAACGTTCACCCAGGCGCTCGACATGGCCATACACTTGATGTTCAGGACTTGAAAGTTTTTTCAATGTCGCAATTGCTGCTGCAGTTGTAAGCGGAAAAGCATTGAAGGTACCGGCAATCATAACCTTTTTTCTTTTATCTGGATCCACAAAATAATCCATATATTTTTTCTTTCCGGCAATGACACCTAATGGATAACCATTGGCTACAGCTTTTCCGAAGGTAGAAAGATCGGGTTGAACACCACAGATGGATTGATACCCTCCTAAAGCATGTCTGAAACCAGTTTTTACCTCATCAAAGATCAATAGAAAGCCATGCGCATCAGCCAGTTCACGAAGCCCTTCCAGATATCCTGGCTGCGGTTTAACAATACCGATATTCTGTAGAATCGGCTCCAATAGAATACAAGCGACTTCGTACTTCTGCAGCACGTAATGAACGCTATCCAGATCGTTATAGTTGATGACATGCACTAAACCGCTATGGCTCTGCGGGACGCCTGCACTTAGTGAGTCAAATGGATATTCACAGGGACTTTGATAGTCTCCGATATCGGCCTTTCGGCTAATAACATTGCAGGCTACATCATTATGCCAACCATTATATCCGCCCTGCATAACAATAATGTGATCGCGACCTGTAACCGCGCGGGCAATACGAATGGCATGATAAGTAGCTTCAGATCCTGTTGTGGTAATCTGCAGACTCTCAGCATTGGGTACGGATGCACAGAACAACTGCGCAAACTCGCCCTCCAATAAGGTAGGCCCCGCCCCCATCAACACCTGTTGCTCCTGAAGCGTTTTTAATACTGCAGCATTGACATCCGGATCATTATGACCAAGAAAGGAAGCTGCAAATCCTGCTTGATAGTCTATATAGCTATTTCCATCAATATCCTCTACGTGACATCCAGCCCCTCTGACGAAGCAGATATTCGGGTCCGACTTTCTGTTTAACGACACCACTCCCCCTGGTATCCATTTGGCATTCTCGCGCAGTATCGCGGCTGATCTTTCGTTTTCTTGCATGCTAATAAACATTTTGCTTTGTTATTTTTATAATCGGGACTGCCCCGTTTGCAACATGGGACAAGTCTGTTTTCGTATTCTAAAAATACGTTTCAATTTTATGTATACCAAATTACAATATTTTTGTATACATTTAAAATAAATTTAAAAAATAATTTCTATGAATATACTTATTGATGAGATCGACTTTCCGGAAGGTCCGGCCTTCGACCGACATGGAAATATTTGGCTGGTCGAAAAACAAGCCGGAAACCTTATACGATACAAAGCAGGTTTATATGAACGCATCAGCGTTGACGGACACCCAAACGGAATCGCCATTGCTCCAGACCAGACGGTATGGTTCTGTGACGCATTGCAAAACAGTATCCGCAGATATTCCCCTACCACAAACACTTGTGACACCATCGCAAACGAACTGGAAGGCAAGCCGTTAAAAATGCCCAATGACCTATGCTTCGACACAGCAGGTAATTTACTGTTCACCTGCCCCGGAAGCGAGCTGACAGACGGAACAGGCTACGTCTGCTGCCTACAGACAAACGGACGACTCCGCATTGTATATCAGAACATGTACTACCCCAACGGATTAGCTTTTGCTCCAAAAAGCAACAATCTTTTTATTGCGGAGACAGGCAGCAAATGGATCTGGAAAATGGAATGGAATATAAACACAAGGAAAATGGAATCACCCGAAAAATTTGCGCCAGCAGGTGGCAAAATTGGCCCCGATGGACTCGCTTTTGATGAAGCAGGAAATCTGCTGATTGCTATATATGGCTCACAACATATTCTCCTACTAAATCCAGCCAACAAAACGACCGAAAAGTTAATGACACCCGGACACAATCCGACCAACTGTGCTCTGGACCCATCTGGGGAGCTAGGCCTAATCGTCACCGAGGCCGAAAAAGGACAATTACTGCAGCTGAACTACACAAAAAAGGGGATATTATAATACATCCCCTTCATATCAATATATAAGTTGTCAGACAAGTTCAAGAGCTTCCTGCTCACCTCGATCAAGATGGTGAACAAGAGTCTCATATGCCTTATTCCAATCATCCGCTTTCAGCGCATCCACAATGGCACGATGCTCCTGATCGGTATCCAGATAATCCTCCATCTGCCCCAGAATAGCACCCAACTTCATATGAAACAGAGGAATATTGCTATTTTTATAAATAGCGATCAATCTGGAATTACAAGTACCTTCAATGATACGTTCATGAAAACGGACATCCGCCTCGCAGGCCCCGCCGTAATAACCCTTGCTGACCATGTCGGAAAAATCGTTGCATATCAACTCCAGATCATCAATAAGCTGTTTATCCTTTTTCGAGAATAAGATCTTCAGTGCTCCGACCTCAAGCAGTTCACGGAGCTCACGGATATCCCGGACATCCTCCACTGTCATCTTTTTTACGAAACAACCACCCTTCTCGCCAAACTCTACCAAGCTCTCTCCCGCCAACCGCATAAAAGCCTCCCGGACGGCAACCCTACTCACAGCAAGCTTATCAGCCCAAGCACTTTCAACCAACCGTGCTCCACCGGCCAGCTGGCTGGACAAAATTTTTTTACGGACTTCTAGATAAACCCTATTGGCAAGTGAATCTTCTTTCATATTGTATACAATTTTACACAAAAATAAGAATACAAAATCAATTAAAAAATTTAAACATCATATTGCTTACCGAAACAGTCCTTCACGGGCATCATACGGTCTGCCCGGAGATAAGTAAAACAACTCTGCTCTGGATTTCCAGCTGACTGTATGATTCCCCTTCAAGATATTTATATTAAAGCTACTATTTTTCGACGGATTTTTCACATTCCAAAAACCATCTTGTAGCCCTACAACAACCACCTCATATTCACGATCTGCGGGCACAGCGATTTCAATTGCCTTTTCAAGATAGCGGTCCGGCTTGACCGCCACCACCAATCGGTCTGCGATCCGAACCAAGTAGTAATCCTCCCTTTCCTCATAATGCACCTGCAATTTTGCTTCATCACCTTCCACCATCTGAAAGACTGTCGCATAACTCATTCGATCACTCTTACCTTTAGGACTAACAAGGATACGCGTCCCACGTGCTTCGGGCCAAGGTGATTTCACCTGATACAGATCTCCGAACACATAAGCTGTAGAATCACCTCCAAAGAGCGCCACTTCCCGATCCGCTGCCCGTGGCTTAAACATATCGACGTAAGTCGTACCCTTCATCCCCTTAAACTGACTATTCAAAATAAACCCCTGCATCCCCACTTTGGGCTCGTTAAGTGTGTTAATCTGCCAGAACGGTCGAAATTCATGATTATTGCTTTTTAACTCATCCAGCAATACGATTGCCGCTGGCACATCTTTGCGTTTGAGATTCAAAAAGATAAAACTTTTTGCATAGGTCTTTACTTTAGGCGAATAGGCAGCAGTGAGATCAACATTGAAATAGCTGTAAGATGGCCGAATAGGATCCGGACCGAACGCTGAAGCCCTCACCGCTCCAGTGTGAAACCACGAGTCGCCCAAAACTTCCTGAACAGTTCGCGGAAAGCGTTGACTAAAACGCACTCCCCCATCATTTGTCCGGGTACGGAACAATAATGGTTCATCGGGATCGCGCACCAAAAGCATGCTATGTGCGACGGAACGTTTATTAAAGTTAAAATCGTAAGGTGAACCATACGAAAGATACAGGCCAAGGTCGCCGACCTGAATACCGTGATGATAGATCTGTAAAGCCCCCGCATCGGCATGCTGATGATTCCCGAAATGATAACCACCACCTTTTATTTCAGCAATAACATCACTACTCGTTTTTTCCTCTCCCCAGCCCGTACGAGCCACCATAGACCCGAGGACAGGTCCAAAATCTTTGGTCAAGGGCAATTTTGAGCGATCAAAATCAGCTTTTAGACCAGGATCATTTAACAACAGGAACAATACCGGATTATCCGGCAGACCTCCCTGTTTTAAGAATTCAGCCTTTATCATTGCGTTCCCTGAATAAGCATAACAGAGCAGCATCGTCTGCGGATTTTTCCAATAAAAATCGTCACTGGAATTGTACTTCACGTTGAACATATCCCCATCACGCAGCATCTTACCATCCGGAGTACGCATATACAGCCAGTAGTAAGGCATATTCTTGATATTATCGTCAAAGACAGCATGCCCTAGCATGCGGTAGTACAGCCAGGCCGCATGCATCTCCCAGCCAAATCTGTAACCGCCGTAGTCTACGCCCTGATTATGTCGCGGTGATTGGTATTCAAACTTGCGCATTGGTATCAATTGCTCCAGTACTGTATATGCAACATATTGATAAGGTTCAGGGTCTTCATCATAAACAGCCAGACTCCAGGAGAGCATATCCCGACAGATCTGCGCCTCATTTCCATGCCCATTAATTATACTCTCCAAACCATAAAACGGAGGCCAGCCGACCTCCATATCCATAACCAGCCTCTTAAAGTCCTTTTGCATCTGAAACTTGACATCTGTACTCAATAATGGATAACACCAATCGTAGACCAACGCTCCAATATAGATCGCACGCCCCAGTTCCCGGGTGATATCGCCATATGTCACGTTTCCAAATTGCAAAACCGACAGATAACGCGATACCAGATCTACAGCTTCACGGCCAATACGTTCATCTTGCGTCATCAGGTAATAAAACGCTTTCTGTTCGATGACACGCTCCAGCACCTCGTCGTAAAACATCTCTTGCTGGTTATTGGTCAAAAACCGATACGGTTCCAGAGCGAGAGCTTTCACCTTTGCCCAGGCCGGAGCATTTTCCGCCGACAAAAGCCGTCCGCGGACAACCGGCAGACTCTCTTTATTCACCCATAGCCTTGGTCTCTCTTTTGACGGTACAACAGCAGGCTGGTAACGGATCGCTTCAAGAGGAGCGACCGGCGGGACATAAGGCTTGATACGCAAACCATACAACACCAAATGAGCAGGTAGCCAGATTTTTAATCTTTCTGCCGTATTGGACAGCTCAAATTTACCCAGTTCTTGCCGTCCACCCTTCAGCTTGTCGTATACTATACGCTTGGTCACCCGTTGTTTACCCAGCTGAAAATAGGCAACCGTTGTTAACATCCCTGTGGTATCCTGTTGCTTTAGGCGTTCAGGATCCACAGGCCCTGACTCAGTCTCGAGAATATACCAGCCTGTTTTGGGCACAGCAAGCGTTACCTCGATATCCGCCGGACGGGCAGGATAACCCGCCCCGGGAGCCAAAGCCAGCCACCAGCCCTTTTTTCCTCGGATTTTTCCGGACACAACCATCTTTTTATTGAAGCGGCCATAGCTCAGGTCCACCGAAGCTGCATTGTCCTGACCATAGGAAGCTGACATCACAAGTAGCATCAGAAACAAAGAAACACACCTTTTTATCAAATTCATTACAAAAAAAAATAGAACACAATATTTAAATAACAGACAGAAACCGGTCTACTCCCAGCCCGGGTTCTGGGTCAGGCTTGGATTCACATCTCTTTCAGCTTGGGGAATCGGCCACAGGTAATAATGATCCGGAAATCCACGTTGCCGGATTTGCGTCCCATTAAAATCAGTCATCCAGACCTTATCCACAACATCCTTTGCAATCCTCCAGCGCCGGATATCTGAGTACCGCTGCCCCTCACCTGCCAGTTCCACCATCCGCTCATGCCGTATCCGCTCACGCATTTGCTCCTTTGTAAGAGCAGACGGCAAATCTGGCATCTTAGCTCTTTTACGGACTGCATTTACCGCATCATATACCGTCTGATCGGGAGCACTCAGCACTTCATTCCTTGCTTCTGCATACATCAACAGCACATCGGCCAGGCGGATCAATGGAAAATTCTGAGGCATATTATCCTGCAAGGTATAAACAGAGCCTGTCTCCACAAACTTACGCCAAGCATAACTTCCATTTGTCCATACCGGTACATAAGCATTTGGATCTGTGGTTGCAACTGGAAATTTATACAGATAGGCAACACCACCACGCCCAACAAACGTCGACCATGGCACCACAATTGACTGTTGTAGACGCGGATCACGCTTTTCAAACAGCTTACGGACAGAAGCCTCATCTTTCCAGTCTTCGACACTGTTCGGATTGAATGGCTGACCATTTGCATTGGTATAGTTCGCGAAGTCAAAAGGTGTACCGTCCTCCATTTCAAAAGCATTGACAAGCTTCGGTGTTGGCCGGGTCCGCTGCGATCCCGTGGTCGCCCCGCGTGCATTTCCGTAATTACGGTCAGTCGCAATCCCATGCCCCTGTTCAGCAATATATTGAACATCAAAAATCACTTCACTATTATTATTTCCGGCAACCCGGAACAGCGTATGAAAGTCGGCCAGCAGCCTGCGATCGCTTTTCTCCATCAGCTCTTTAAAATCTGCTGCAGCTTTCGCATACTCCTTTGCCCAGAGATGCGCTTTACCACGCATTGCCAGCGCAGCCCACTTAGTCACACGTCCTTTATTTGAAGCATCATACACCTCCGGCAGAGCCTCGTACGCTTCGGTCATATCCTTTACAATAAACTCATACACCTCTTTATCTGTATTACGCGGCTTATAGGATTCGTCCACATTGACAGGTGTATCATACAAAGGCACCCCTCCAAAATAATCCCACAATTTAAAGTAAAAATATCCCCTAAAAAATTTCGCTTCGCCTATACTTCTTTTTTTTACCGCCTCGCTCATACTGATGGCTGGAATATTTTTCAATGCTGTATTCGCCCTGTACACGCCCTTAAAAAATATTCCCCAGGACGTCAGGTAGAAACCCGCATTAGCAGGAAACACACCTGTCGTCAGCCCTGTCGCAAAAGACTGGTACGAAATATCGGTAAAATCATCCATCATCCCATAAATGACAATACTATTGGTAAATTCTCTATTCGCATGATACAAGGTGTTTACCCCCATCACAGCATCCTGTTCAGATTTCCAAAAACTCTCTTCAGACAAACCGACCAAAGAGTTCCGGTCCAAAAAATCGCTACAGGAGCTCAAAAAAACAAGTGCGAGTGACGCAACTATTATCTTATTATATTTTTTAATCATGGCTTTTCATCTTAAAATGTTACATTTAAACCGATCACCCACTGCTTCATTAAAGGATAGGAAATACTGGCATTTTCAGGATTATACCCCTTGAACTTAGTGAATGTAAAATAATTTTCCAGGTTGGCGAAAACACGGAAACGTTCCACTTTAAACCTTGTTGACATCTCTTTTGGCAACGCATAACCCAATTGCACTGATTTAATTCTCAAAAACGAGGTATTATGCAGCCAATAGTCGCTGTACACCGTGTTGAGTGCACTGCCCGAGGTACGGAGACGCGGATATTCGGTGGAATGGTTCTCAGGCGTCCAGCGATTCAAAATTTCAGCATTCTGCAGGAAACCTTCATTAATATTAAATGTATTGAAACCGTCGTTTCCCCAATACTGTTTCACCCCGCTTACGCCGTGCGCCACAACATTTAGATCGAAACCTTTATAACCCGCATTGATATTCAAACCGTAGGTCACTTTTGGCAATCCCGAATAATCCTTTACAACACGGTCTTCTTCATTAAACACTTTATCGCCATTAACATCTTTGTACAACATATCCCCTGGCTTCGGTTCTCCACCCACGTAAGTACCAAAGGTATACCCCTCGGCCTTCAGCTGATCAATCTCACTTTGCTCTTGAATGATCCGGTCAAACTCCAGCATATAGAAACTGTTGAAAGGCTTACCTTCCATCGTTATATAACTTTCATTGATAGACTTATTACCATTGAATTTCAACACCTTATTACTCAAAAATGATACATTCCCACTGATACCGTAGGACCAGTCCGTTCCGGTTTTTGCAAAATATCCTGCCTGAAAATCGACGCCCCTATTGCGCATTTCGGCAATATTCTGCCAAGGCGGCGAGAAGTTGCCCATCACCATCGGAATAGGAATTTTGGTCAAGATATCCGATGTATTTCGATCAAAATACTCAGCACTGAATGTCAGTCTATTATTTAACAGCGCCAGATCCAAACCTATATTGGAGATCGTTGTCGTCTCCCACCGGATCTTGCTATTAGCAATCTCCTTGGGCGCAACACCCTGAGTTAGCTGACCTCCGAAAGGATATAAGTAAGATCCATAGACAACTTGATAAGTGTAATCCCCAATCCTATTGTTACCGAGCCTACCCCATGAACCGCGGATTTTGATTTCATCGAAGACTGTTTTTAACGGCCGCGCAAATTCCTCTTCCGTCAGTCGCCATCCAGCCGAAAACGACGGAAAAAATCCCCAGCGGTTCTCTTTTGCAAATCGGGATGAACCATCATAGCGCGCGTTTGCCTCAAACAGATATCTTCCTTTAAAATCATAGTTCACGCGACCAAAATAAGACTGTAGAGCATCATCGGTACCCGAACCATTGATAGCTTCGAGATTCGCACCCGCATCCAAAATATAGATTGCATCATCACCCAATATATCGTTCTTTTTCGCGTCAAACTTATCCATCCGGTTATATTGCTGATCAAAACCTATTAGCACAGCCAAATGATGCTGTTCCGCAATTGTTTCATGATAGCGCAGTAGTGAATTCAATACAGTGGTATAATTTCGGATACTCCCGTTGAACAGACTGCTAACGCTCGGCTTCTTTTGATATTCCAATCCCGTTTGCAAATTCCATAAGGAATAGGGCCGCACATATTCCCAGTTCCGGTTATTATTATAATTAAAGCCAAAACTGCTTTCCCATTCTAGATTTTCCATCAAATTCAGAATACCAAAAAACTTTAGCCCTAACTTTTGCCGTTCGTAATCGCCGCGGATATTATCCACATAAGCTCTCGGGTTGGCACCCTGTGGCAAGCCGGGAAACATCTCTCCACCGTACCTTCCGTCCTCATATTGGGGTATTACACCCGGAGTAGTATTGCGGATTGCGGCAAAAAAATTACTCACATCCAGCGGCTGTCGATTAGACCAGGTACCGAAGACATTTCCACCTAAGGTCAGCACATTTTTGATTTTGGTATCCGCGTTGATCCGGAAATCATATTTCTTATAACCCGAATTGTCTACGATCCCTTTATTATCCAGAAAACCCAGCGACATCGCGAAATTACCCTTTTTGCCGCCACCGCGAACCGACAGCGTATGCTCAGTCAGCGGCGACGCCTGCAGCATTTCTTTATACCAGTCGGTATTAGGGTACAACGGATTACCAGCTGCAGACTCTTTACGCCAAGTATCAATTAACTCCGGACTGTATTTTTCACGACCTTCAGACTCGTTCACCAATTCCATATGGGTAGCCATATCGGTAATAAAGTCAATATTTTTCGCTACCTGTTGTCGCCCGAAATAACCATTGTATGTCACCGAAAAATCCTCACCCTTACCACGTTTGGTCGTTACCAGAATAACACCATTGGCGGCACGCGAACCATAGATCGCCGCAGACGATGCATCCTTCAGCACAGAAATACTTTCGACATCATTGGGATTGACATCGTTTAATGCCCCGGGCACACCGTCAATCACTACCAGCGGTGAAGCATCATTCATGGTGCCCTTTCCCCGTACCAACAGATCAAAGCCTTCTGCACCTGGACTGCCCGAAGTCTGCGCGATATTGAGCCCAGAGGCTTTACCCACTAACGCAGATGCCAAATTCATATTTGGGCGGCTTACCGTCGATTCATCAAACTTCACACTGGAAACCGAGCCTGTCAGATTCTCTTTCTTCTGCTGACCATACCCCACCACCACCACTTCGTCCAGCGTACTCTCGACTGCCTCAAGTACCATTACCTCGGCATCCTTTGCCGCCACTACCCTCGTACTAAAGCCGATGAGCCGAAACTGAAGCTGATCCATAGCGGCTGCACTCAGTCGGAAACGCCCCTCCTGATCAGTCACTGTTACCGCCGAATTTTTGAGATTACGCACTTCCACACCAGCCAAAGTGTTACCTTTGACATCGAGCACTTGCCCAATGACCTGCTGCTGAAAATTTACCGCTCCTCCAACTGAAGGAAGAGTACGCTGAATCGGGACCTTTACATAAGAATGAAAAGACGGCGCAGCAGCAAATGCTGCTGCGGAAATAAAAGGAAACCCGACCAAAAGACAATTCCTGTTTATTACATCCCGGATTTTAATCTGTTTTAGTATCATGAATACTCAGGTTAAAGTGGTTAAATAAATGATTTATAAGCTCTTTAGTTTATTGGCAATTTTAAAATGTAGTACTTTGTTTTGTTTTATCAAAACAAAGTACTACATTTTCACTTCATCATAGTGAATACAATAATATATATTTTTTGTATACAATTCAATATTTTTTTTACTTTTTTACAAAAACAACTTTCTTAGAGACGGGAAAAATACCATTATCATCAGCTCGACAACCTACAACAGCACACCATAACATACACCTTTCTAATCTCACATATAAAATTGTATACAAAATAATTTATTTTTTGTATATTTATTTATAATAAACTATTTTTGACCTAACCACATAAATCAAAAAATAACCATTGACCGACAATGAGAAAAAAAATAAAATATGGCTGGCTATTGATACTGTTACCGTTCTTGCACGGCTGTTACAGCGACAAAGAAAAAGAGACGCCTGTAATCAATAGTATCCAACTGAAGGAAAGTGTACTTTCTTTGTCCAAAGAGGCGAGCGGACTCCGGGTTCCTTGGGATTTGCAGTACGATCGTTTCAATCAGACCATTCTATTTTCGGAAATTGACGGAAGCATCCGGAAACTGGATATCCGAACAAAGCGTGTAAGCTTGGTTGACAGTCTAAAAGATGTTTACCATCAACGGACTCTAGGTCTATTGGGCATGTCCTTATATCAGCCAGAGGGCGGACAGGCCTTTCTCTATCTTTCTTATACCAGCAAAAGAGACAGTCTTATTTTTTCAAATTTATACCGTTACCATTACAGTGCTGACGGAAAGTTATCCAATCCCAAACTGATGCTGCAAATACCGGGCAATACGGGACACAATGGCTCGCGTGTCATTGTCTCGACCGATGAGAAAGTTTATTGGGCAACTGGAGATGCAGCAAACGATACGTTTGCGCAGGACAGCAGCTCTTTAAACGGAAAGATCTTACGGCTCAACCTAGATGGCAGCATACCAGCAGACAACCCTATCCCAAACAGCTATGTTTATGCCTGGGGCTTTCGTAATATGCAGGGGCTGACCTATAATGCAAAGGGCACCATCTATTCATCTGAGCATGGCGATGCCATTGAAGACGAAATCAACCTCATCCAACCGCTCAAAAATTATGGCTGGCCGCAGATTGAAGGTAAAATCGATACCGAAAAAGAAAAAGCCATTGCAAAACGAAGCCCCAGAACTGAGCCTATTAAATCCTGGACACCCGTTATCGCACCTTCGGGAATGGCTTATTATGGCTTACAAACTATTCCTGAATGGCAAAATAGCCTCATTTTGGCCACGTTAAAAAATCAGTCTTTACGCATTCTGAAATTATCGGCGGATGGAAAGAACATAATCGACGAGCAGATCTTATTTAAAGACCAGCTCGGTCGTCTACGTTCAGTATTGGTGTTACCGAATGGCGATATATATTTTTGTTCAAGTAACCGCGATTGGAACCCACAAAAGGGATTTCCGAAAGCGGATGATGATGTAATCTATCGCCTCCGCCTTTCAGACAGGGCGACCGCTCCGGTGCTGAAGCCACAAGCTGCTGGCAATGACGCCCTGGAGAAAAAAAACGGTCAGGTCTTATACGATGCCTATTGCGCATCCTGCCACAAAGCCGATGGCAAAGGACTGACCAACACATTCCCCCCATTGGCACAGTCTAAACTGGTGAACGGGAACCCCAAGACACTATTAAAACTGCTTTTACATGGTCTTAAAGGACAAAAGGTCCAAGGCATTAAATACGAAGGAGCCATGCCGGCCTTTGCTTTCCTAAAGGACGAGGAAATCATCGAACTAGCTAATTATATCCGCACACATTTTGGAAATAAAGCCACGACAATTAACCAACAAAACTTAACTTCTTTACGCTAATTTATGGAACAGCAACAAGTTACCAAACCTCCTCTACTCAAGAACTGGCTATCTACTCTTGGCCCAGGGATCATTACCGCCGCGCTGGTCTTCGGTCCGAGCAAAATGACGATTACGTCGAAAATGGGTGCAGATTATGGATTTTCACTGCTTTGGGTAGTGTTGATTGCCATCTGTTTTATGACCGTCTTTACCAATATGGCGGCGCGCATAGGTATCGCCCGTGAGGAGTCGCTTCTGACCCTAATCCGTACTAAATTCGGTAAACCGACAGCCATCATTATCGGTATCGGCATCTTCCTTGTTACCACTTGTTTTCAGTCAGGCAATGCAACGGGTGTCTCGATTTCAATTTCAGAAGCCACAGGCACGAACCCACAAATATGGATAATCGTATTCAACGTCATCGGAATCCTTTTGCTCTTCTTTCGATCTTTCTATGCATTGCTGGAAAAATTAATGCTGGTATTGATTATTTTGATGCTATTTGCCTTTCTCTCCACTGCAGTCATGATTGAAACTCCTGTAGTTGATTTTTTTAGCGGCTTTGTCCCTTGCATCCCAGCAAGTTCAATAGGTCTGATTATCGCCTTTACAGCTTCTTCCTTTTCGATAGTAGGTGCTTTCTATCAAAGCTACCTCGTGCAGTCCAGACGGAAGTTGTCTACGGACCAGCAGACCGTTCAAAGACAGCTGATGGGTAGCCGGATAGGCATCATTATTCTTGGTGTTATGAGTGCGGCAGTGATGGTATGCGCCGCCAACACACTTCATCCGCAAGGAATTAAACTAAGTTCGGCCGCCGAAATGGGAAAAGCATTGCAGCCTCTTTTAGGCACTTATGCCTCACACCTCTTCTTCGTCGGACTCTTTGGAGCATCTTTTTCTTCCTTGATAGGGAATGCGGTATTGGGTGGCTCCTTACTAGGCGATACTTTTGGATATGGCAACAACCTCAATCATCCAAAGGTCAAATTATTTATTTCCCTGGTCATGATCTTCGGTTCTATCATCGCCCTTATTTTTGGAAAATTGCCACTCGAACTGATTGTTTTTGCACAAAGCGTCACCATTTTCCTTGTCCCCTTTATTGGAATCATCATGGTCCTGATCGCCAATGATAAAGCACTCATGGGAAGCTTGAAAAACAAATCACTCACCCAAGTTTGGGCAGTCTTGGGAGTTATGTTACTTATCGTTCTCGCTATTAGTAATTTTTACAATTTAATTAAATAAAACCACCTATGGATAACAACAATTTAGCAGTTTTAGAGCAACAGCTGCTTGCGCCATCGACAGCACTCATTGAAGACATAAAAAAAATCCAGGGCGATATCTTATTTTTGGGTGTCGGCGGTAAAATGGGACCTAGCATGGCTAAATTAGCCGTTCGTGCGATCGAAGCTGCCGGCATCGAAAAAAAAGTCATCGGTGTATCCCGTTTTTCGACCAAAGAACTTCAACAGGAACTGGAAGATTTCGGTATCACTACCATTGCCTGTGATTTATTGGATTCCAAACAGCTTCAACAACTCCCTCAGGTCTCCAATGTCATTTATCTCGCCGGGCATAAATTTGGGACCACTGGAAATGAAGATTTCACCTGGGCAATGAATACCTACCTACCGGGAATGGTCGCCTCACATTTTGAAAAGTCCAATATAGTCGCCTTTTCTTCCGGAAATGTACTCCCTTTTGTGCCCATCAGCCGTGCTGGTGTGTCTGAAGAAACAACGCCTGAGCCTGTAGGTGAATATGCACAATCCTGCTTAGGCCGTGAACGTATATTTGAGTATTTCTCCAAAAAAAATCATACTCCGACCCTGATCTACCGACTGAACTATGCCGTGGACTTCAGGTATGGCGTTCTGTTGGAGATCGCAAAGGCGGTCAAAGCACAGTCCCCCATAGACCTGACCACGGAAAACGTCAATGTCATATGGCAAGGTGATGCCAACGAAATCGCTCTAAGATCTCTATTGCATTGCCAATCTCCTGCCAAGATACTCCATGTCACCGGACCGGAAATTTTATCCGTCCGTTGGATTGCCGAACGCTTTGCCGAACACTTTCAAACGAACCCCGTATTTGTCAATGAACCAGCCGAAACAGCCTTACTTAATAATGCATCCGAATGTCACAGGCTCTTTGGCTATCCAAAGACAACAATCCGTGAAGCAATCGACATCACAGCCCATTGGCTGATAAATGGCGGAGAATTGTGGAACAAAGACACACATTTCCAAGAAAGAAAAGGTAAGTTCTAAATGGACCTGTTGACAATAAAAATAGAAATAACAGACAAGCCGAGGAGCATGCTGGTTGACACTGCAACCAACAGTCATTCAAAAACATCATACACATGAAAAAATTAGATGCCGATTTAAAACAACATCTCTGGGCGGGCACCGTCATTCCAGCCCATCCGCTTGCGCTTCATGAAGATCGCAGCATCGATGAAAAACACCAGCGCTTGCTGACACAATATTATATAGCCAGCGGAGCTGGTGGAATTGCCGTAGGCGTACATTCAACACAGTTTGAAATCAGAGATCCCGAAATCAATCTGTTCGAAACCGTCCTAAAATGGGCGAGTGAAGAGGTAGAGAAAGCAGCACTTCAACGTCCTTTTGTCAAGATTGCGGGTATTTGTGGCCCTACCGATCAAGCCATAAGAGAAGCAGACCTTGCACTTCAATATGGTTATGATATGGGGCTGCTGAGCATGGGAGGGCTTACTGACTGGACAGAAGAGGCGATTCTAGAACGGGTACGCGCAGTTGCAGCAGTCATACCTGTGTTTGGTTTCTATCTCCAGCCTTCAGTTGGCGGGCGTATTTTTTCCTATGCCTTCTGGCGTGAATTTGTCGAAATAGAAAATGTCGTTGCCATAAAGTGCGCCTCTTTCAACCGCTATCAAACCTTGGACGTTATGCGTGCGCTGGCAAACTCCAGCCGCAGTGATCAGATAGCCATGTATACGGGCAACGATGACAATATAATCAATGATCTGATGACCACCTATCAATTTCCAGTCAACGGGAAGATTGTGAACATCGATTTCAAAGGCGGCTTACTCGGCCATTGGGCGGTCTGGACCCAAAAAGCCGTCATACTTTTAGAAGAAATCAAGGCCTACAAACGCAATCCCGACGATCTGAGCGCTAGCCGGCTTTTGAGCAAGGCCATTGCCGTAACCGATACCAATGCTGCATTTTTTGATCCGGCAAATGCTTTTCACGGCTGTATTCCCGGTCTTCATGAGGTTTTGGTTCGTCAAGGTTTGATGAAGGGTATCTGGTGTCTGAATCCTAACGAACAGTTGTCTCCTGGACAAAAAGAAGAAATCGATCGCGTCTACAGGGATTACCCCGAATTAAATGATGATGCATTTGTACAAAATTTCTTACTAACAAAATAACCATCAGCCAAGATTACACTGCTCTTCTTCCTTGTCCGACAGGCGGAAATGGAGATAGTGAAGAAAACCGTCCCGGACAGCCCCCCCCCACGTAAAAGTATCATTATTCACAGCAATGTCAACAAGGCACATTGCTGTGAATACGGTCCGCCATAAAACCTGTTTGATTTTAACAATAATTTGTTTGAATTGTATATTCTTTGTTTCCCATATTGCGATTATTTTTGTCGACAAATTATCAAAATGGAAAATCACATGAACCAGGAAAAATCTTTCATCCCGACCATATTGGCTTTTGCATTAGTTCCCATCACTGGACTAGCGACAGACATCTATTTGCCATCGATGCCACAGATGGCTCAGGAACTCGGACTCAATGAAAGTAAGATCCAGCTGACACTATCTTTATTTTTAATCAGCTATGGAGTAGCTCAATTCTTCACTGGTGCATTGGTAGATGCCTGGGGGCGATACCGGATCAACCTGATATCGCTTTTCCTTTTTATCCTGAGTTTTTGGATCACAGCCACGACAAACGATATCTGGGTAATTTATCTGATGCGGATTCTTCAGGGAATCCTGTCCGCATTTGTTGTTATCGCCAAGCGGGCCTATTTCGTCGATGCGTATGAAGGCGATCAACGAAAACATTATCTCAGTATCATGACGATCGTATGGTCCATTGGTCCAATCGTCGCGCCATTTATCGGCGGCTATCTGCAGACGCAATTTGGCTGGCGCTCCAATTTCCTCGTATTGGCGGTGTACAGTGCGGTACTTTTTGTGCTGGAACTGATCTTTTCAGGTGAAACCATCAAACAGAAAAAGCCGCTCCATCTCAATTATCTTATCAGCGAATTTAAATTGATGCTGCGTAGCAATGATTTCACTCTTGGCGTTTTGATGTGCGGCATTTCCTATGGTCTTGTGATGTTCTATAATCTAAGCGGTCCTTTCTTCATTGAGCACCAACTGGGCTACAGCGCCATTACGACCGGATACACATCCCTGATAATGGGCTTGGCTTGGATGTGTGGCGGTTTCATTGGGAAAGCATTGATCAAAAGAACCCTAATTCCAAAGCTACGCATTGCCAATATGATACAAATCACCCTCGTACTGCTAATGGTACTCGTATCGGCCTATATGGAAAGTCTCTTTTCCCTCACATTTTTTGCGTTTTTGGTGCACTGTACAGCTGGCTTTATCTTCAATAATTATTTTAGTTATTGCCTGGGACGGTTCCCTTTATCAGCAGGTATCGCCGGTGGACTGGTCGGAGGCATAACCTATCTCGTAACCTCCTCGCTCAGTTATACAACAGTTAGTTTAATTGGCCCCACTTCCCAACTTCAGATCGGACTAGGGTATGCCTTGTTTGCCATATTGGGATTGATTATACTGTCTCTCATCAGCAAACTGGCGAAAACAAATAGGCTGTAACTTTTCATATCTGCAAAAAGAACTGTAGAATTTAAGCTACAGCATGAAATATGTTTAACGATTCATTATCTTACAATCTTGAAATTTGCTATGTTTGCATCATCATAATTTAGGTTTATAATTGGTTATTTAAGGTTTTCATTCTCCCCGTTTGAAAACCTTTTTTTATGATCTCTCCCTCGGGCCCTCCTTCTTTTATTTATGGGCTTCTTCTGAAAAGCTTTAATTTCATAATTTCACCTGTTTTTAGTGTTTTCTGATTTATATTTAATGTCCCATTCTGCTCGAAGCAAAATATTAGAATCCTATCCGATCTTAGCAAATCAGTCAAGTCATAGTCGTGTTATCCTCTGTCGTCCGAGTCCAAGGCTGGTAAGAAAGGAGCGGCGAAAACGATCTCAACAAATGGTGGAAAAATAGCTTCTGAAAGGGTATAGACAAGGGTTATTACGTTTTAAATTATTGGGTTTGGGATAAAATCGATATATTGCTTTCCAGATCAATGTAAAAGGGGAGATTCGATGATATCAAAAAAATATAGCCTATCCTATATCTTTTGGTTATGTGCTTTTATCATATTTAGCCCGAACGCGGGCAGAGGTCAGTCCATCATACCTACCGGGACGCCTTTTGTAAAACAATATAAAAAAAGTGAATATAAAGCGGGCAACCAGAATTGGGCATTGGCTGTGGACCAGGAAGGAAGAATCTATAGTGCCAACACCGAAGGATTGCTACGTTTTGACGGTCAATACTGGCGCCTGCATCCACTGCCCAATCATTCCACCGTACGCAGTGTTGCGGTTGGTAAAGAGGGGAATATCTACACCGGCGGTCGCGGAGAATTTGGTTATTGGACGACCAAAGGGTTTGGCGATATGACTTACCATAGCCTGTCTAAATTGGTCAAAGACAAAATTTATTTTCCGAAAGAAGAAATCTGGAAAATTATTGTGGACAACAAGCGCGTATTTTTCCACACCTTTTCCAAATGTTATATTTGGGAAAACAACAGCATTCGGTCCCTCACAGCTGAAGGGGAACCCTTTTTATTCCCACATAAGGTCGGTAAGCAGCTATTTTTTGAACAGCTGCCTAGCGGGCTACATGAATTTAAAGAAGGCAAATTAATTCCTGTAAAGGGAAAAGGAATACTAAAGGACAAAAATGTATTGGCCATATTGCCTTTTGACAAAACTTACTCTCTGGTCGCTACTTCCCTGAGTGGGCTTTACCTGATGGATATGCTGGGCAATATTGCACCATGGTCAGTTCCCGCAAACGCCCTCCTGAGCCAATCTCAGATCAATAACGGGATTTATTTATATGACGGGCAGTATGCATTCGGTACGATTCAGAATGGTGTGATTATCATCAATAAAAAAGGAGAAGTCGTCCAGCATATTAATAAAAATAACGGACTTCAAAATAATACGGTGTTAAGCATCACCAAAGATAAGCAGCAGAACATCTGGGTCGGTCTGGATAATGGCATTGACCGTATTGAAGTCAATTCGTCCCTATCCTTCTACACCGATTTTGCTGGTGAAATCGGCACCGTATACACATCGGTAATCTACAGAGGCAGCATTTATCTGGGAACAAATAAAGGTTTGTTTGTCAGTAAATGGAATGGATTAAATAATTACAATTCACTGAATTTTACACAGGTTCCAAATTCTAAAGGCCAGGTATGGACATTAGCAATATTTGGCGAAGAGCTCATCTGCGGTCACAATGACGGTACGTTTAAGTTATCCAATGGAAGACTGGAAAAAATATCACAGATTACCGGTGGGTGGGTTTTCAAACCCATATTCGGCACAAAGAATATTCTTCAGGGCAATTATACGGGTTTATCTAAATTTACTTTTGACGGAATACAGCTTAAATTTGTAAAACAATTCGCTTCACTCAAAGAACCTGTCCGCTTTCTGGCCCAAAAAGATAACTATTCTTTTTGGATCGGTGATTGGGGACAAGTTCAACTGCTCAATTTTGATGCGGGATACGAGCTGGCTCAAATTCAATTTTCATCGACCCAGGATAGCCTCACTACAAGAAGGCAGTTCATGGGGATATATACCTTGGAGAATAATGTTGTATTTGCGACGGATAGTGGGTTTATGGAGTTCGACAACATTGTCAAACGTTTTAAGTATGCCAATGAATTAAATAAAGCTTTGGGCAGTTATAAAAACGCAAACAAGATTATTCCGATCAGTACCAACAGCTACTGGTTTATCCAAAAAACTAAAATAGCCAAAGTAGATTTCGATAGCAAAGGCAAACTTAAAATAGATTCCAATCTGCTCAGTCCGCTACAGGACCGTATGATGAGCAATTTTGAAAATATCCTTCCGATCGAAAATCAGTACTATCTCATCGGCCTTGACGATGGTTTTGCCATATACCGCCATACTGGCCAAAACGCCAGCCGGATATTACCTGCTCCGCAAGTAGCACAGTTGACGAATCTAGCCACAGGAACCCTGATTATTCCCAACGCCGAATTTAAACTATCCCCCTCTGAAAATAACCTCAGGATCAGTTTTTCCAGCCCGTATTATTCGTCCTCCCCTGTGCAGTACCAATACTACTTAGAAGGCTATTCAGACAAATGGTCCGAATGGAGTGAGACAGCATACCAAGATTTCACCAACCTCCCGTATGGTGACTTCCAGATCAAAATAAGAGCTAGGACCAATTCGGGATTAGTATCCGAAACACAAATGCTTTC
This sequence comes from Sphingobacterium thalpophilum, assembly GCF_901482695.1. Classification (NCBI taxonomy): domain Bacteria; kingdom Pseudomonadati; phylum Bacteroidota; class Sphingobacteriia; order Sphingobacteriales; family Sphingobacteriaceae; genus Sphingobacterium; species Sphingobacterium thalpophilum. The sequence continues at coordinate 3,959,923 of NZ_LR590484.1, read as the reverse complement.
TTTTACTATCGAACACCCCTGGTACCTGTCGTGGTGGGCAAAAGCGATCTATACCCTTTCAATGATCGGAATCATTTACCTAATTTATCAGTTCAATCTACAACGGGAACGCAAAAGGCAATTTCAGGTGAGGCGGAAATGGCTGGAGGAAAAGAAAATCGCACTTGAAAGGGAAGCAGAGCAAAAAGAAAAAGAATGGATCAAGCTTAAAAATCAACAGCTCGAAGATCAGCTCAATCTAAAGAGTAAAGAGCTCGCCAATGCTGCTCTGAATATTGTTTATAAAAACGAAATGTTAAACAATCTGCATAACCAGCTGAAACAACTAAAGGATGCCGAAGGCAATAAACTGAGTTCGGACGAATTAAAAAAGATTAATAAGCTAATCGAAGATGCACACAACGATGATCGAGACTGGCATATTTTTGAAAAGAGCTTTAATGAATCACATGAAAATTTCTTCAAGAAATTGAAACAGGAATTTCCAGATCTCGTACCCAATGATCTAAAACTATGCGCCTATTTAAGACTCAATATGTCCAGTAAAGAAATCGCCTCGCTTCTGAACATCAGTACCAGAGGTGTTGAAATTCGACGGTATCGATTACGCAAAAAACTGGGGCTTCCAACCGACAAAAACCTGTCCGAATTCCTAATGGAACGTTAATTTTTTGCTACAATCACTACATCATTACCACACAAGGGTATTAGTGTACCATTAACACTAATACCCTTATTTTTTTTACAAAAAAACTTTAAAAATTGCTAAAGTAGCTTATAGTGTGTAGTTTATAAGAGTGGCAATCGCTGTAGGTAACGATTTAGTAATGGTGCTTATTACACTCCTTTTGATTAAATTTCCATTGTAATACTACAATGACAAAGATAATAAAATTAGTCAGATAGCAATGAAATCCATTGTTCAAAATCAATTATCACCCAAGGTATATCGTTGATTTAGCTAATAATGACGTTCATAAAACAAAAAATAACTTATGCAATTCTATTGCACGAATTTTTTTATTATCTTTGTCAGCAAATATGAAATGGAAGGCAACAATATTTTTGGTTTACATCATGGCACTTTTTCTAGTACCATGTAGTGATGCGAATAATAGTTGCGAAAGTTCTGTCGGAGTTACGAAAGTAACATCTCACGATCATGACCAGGACAAAGATGATTCCTGCACACCTTTTTGTCAGTGTGCCTGCTGTAGTGTTTCAGTAGCATTTTTCAATTTTGAACTGCCAGAATTTGGTATTCTTACACACATATTTACTTCTAAAAAAGTTGTTATCAGGGATTCTAGCTTTATATCCCACTACTCTGGTACAATCTGGCAACCGCCGAAATTTAACGTTTAATTTTATTGGGAATATTATGTCTATTGGCGTAATGTATATTCATATACATTGCCTCTAATGTTGTATTGATACTTAGCACTTCTAATTAGTGTAAATGTTTCTAGTTATCAATATTTCAACCTGATATTAATTTCCATTTTTTCCGCCTTTTCAGTTACAGGTGGATTTCACCTCTATTTCTATTAAATGTTAAATTAATAAAATACATTGTGTTAGACAATATCATAAAATTCAGTATTAAGAACAAGATCATTATTGGCTTAATGACGTTGTTACTTATCATCTGGGGAGCATGGAGTGCAACCAAACTGCCCATAGATGCCGTACCTGATATTACCAACAATCAGGTTCAAATATTCACTTCCTGCCCTACATTGGCTGGACAGGAGGTTGAACAGCTCGTTACATTCCCCATTGAACAGAGTATCGCAAATGTTCCCAAGATCGAAGAAATTCGAAGCATTTCCCGTTTCGGTTTATCGGTGATTACGGTCGTTTTTGATGAAGATGTAGACATCTACTTTGCGCGGCAGCTCATTAATGAAAGATTAAAGGAAGCTGTTGACCAAATCCCACAAGGGATAGGTACCCCCGAAATGGCACCGGTAAGTACGGGACTTGGAGAAGTTTATCAGTACATTATCCATCCCAAAAAAGGTAGTGAAGACAAATACAACGCAAAAGACCTGCGTACAATGCAGGATTGGATTGTGGCAAGGCAATTATACGGAACTCCCGGGATTGCTGAAGTAAACAGTTTTGGAGGTCAATTGAAGCAATACGAAGTTGCTGTGAATCCAGATAAATTAAGAGCAATGGGAGTCAGCATTCCGGAAATTTTCACTGCTCTTGAAAAAAACAATCAGAATACGGGCGGAGCGTATATCGATAAAAAGCCCAATGCCTATTTCATTAGGGGTATAGGATTGGCAACCTCTATTGATGATGTAAAAAAGATAGTGGTAAAAAATTCGGGAGCTGTTCCTATTTATATCAATGACGTCGCAGATGTAAGGTTTGGAAGTGCCGTCAGATATGGTGCATTAACCTATAACGGAGAAGTTGATGCAGTAGGTGGAGTTGTTATGATGCTAAAAGGCGAAAACAGCAATGAGGTTGTTAACCGCATCAAGGAAAAATTACCTACGATTCAAAAATCTCTTCCCGATGACGTGACCATTGAGCCTTATCTCGATAGAACAGATTTAGTGGGAAGAGCAATGAGCACCGTAGAAAAAAACCTTATAGAAGGTGCACTGATAGTAATATTCGTTCTTGTACTATTTCTCGGAAACTTTCGCGCAGGGCTTATTGTTGCATCGGCTATACCTTTAGCGCTACTCTTCGCCCTTGGTATGATGAACGTTTTTGGGGTCAGCGCCAACCTAATGAGTCTCGGCGCAATTGATTTCGGATTGATTGTTGACGGTGCTGTTATCGTTGTTGAAGCGACAATGCATCATCTGGGTCTTCGTAAATCGACGAACAGGTTGACCCAGAGCGAGATGGACGATGAAGTATTTGTATCTGCCTCTAAGATACGTGCCAGTGCTGCTTTTGGAGAGATCATAATTTTAATTGTATATATACCTATACTAACATTGGTAGGTGTAGAAGGAAAAATGTTCCGTCCAATGGCACAGACCGTCGGTTTTGCCATATTCGGTGCGTTAATTCTTTCGCTGACCTATATCCCAATGATGTGTGCTCTGTTCCTGTCCAAAAAGCCAAATCATAAAAAGACATTCAGTGACAAGATGATGGACAAGCTTTCCAGTTGGTACCAACCTATACTGCAAAAGGCAATAAAAATCAAATATATTGTTGTAGGTGCTGCTGTAGCACTGTTTGCAATTTCTTTATTTTTCTTCAGCAGGATGGGTGGAGAGTTCATACCTCAGTTACAGGAAGGTGATTATGCGTTTCACTGTATTTTGCCACAGGGAAGCTCACTGAACCAAAGTATCGAAACGTCGATGCAGGCTTCGCGAATTATTAAGGAGTTTGATGAAGTTAAGATGGTTGTGGGAAAGACCGGGGCAGCTGAAGTTCCTACCGATCCCATGCCTCCTGAGGCTACCGACCTAATGGTCGTCCTAAAGCCACAGGATGAATGGACTTCTGGCAGGGACTATAAAGAACTTGCCGATGCAATGATGGAAAAACTGGAAGTAATACCAGGAGTTTTCTTTGAGAAGAACCAGCCGATACAGATGCGTTTTAATGAGCTGATGACTGGAATCAGACAGGATGTAGCAGTCAAGATATTTGGGGAGAATATCGATACGCTAGCATCTTATGCGCAAGAAGTAAGTGAGGTTATTCAAAGTGTACCCGGAGCAACTTCTCCTCAAGTTGAACGGGTTAGCGGGCTTCCGCAGATCAATGTTGAATATGATCGCACCCGAATTGCCAACTACGGATTGACAATACAGGACGTAAATGATGTGGTAAGTACTGCTTTTGCTGGCAAAAGCTCGGGCCAAGTGTATGAAAACGAAAGGCGATTTGATTTGGTTGTCCGGTTGGATAGTGCACATAGAAGTAGCATAGATGATGTAAATAACCTGATGATACCTACAAGTACAGGCATACAAATACCTCTATCACAGATTGCAAATGTTGAATACAAGTTGGGGCCTGCGCAAATAAGCCGGGAAGCAGGAAAACGTCGTATTGTTATAGGTTTCAACGTTTCGGGCAGAGATGTACAGAGTGTCGTGGAAGATATACAGCAACAATTATCAGCTAAAGTCAAGCTGCCTTCAGGATATTACTTCACCTACGGTGGACAGTTTGAGAATCTGAAAAAAGCGAGTGACCGCTTGATGATCGCAGTTCCTGTTTCACTACTGCTAATTTTTATGTTATTGTATTTCACGTTTCACTCCTTTAAGCAAGCTACATTAATATTTACCGCAATTCCTATGAGCGCTATTGGAGGCGTCTTTGCATTAATGCTTCGGGGGATGCCTTTCAGCATCAGTGCTGGTATCGGATTTATTGCCCTGTTTGGGGTTGCTGTATTAAATGGTATCGTGCTAATAGGAACGTTCAATCAGTTAAAAAAAGAAGGTATGAATGATGTGTTCCAAAGGGTCAAGGAAGGTACGATGACCCGTTTGCGACCGGTATTAATGACGGCAACAGTGGCTTCTTTGGGCTTTTTGCCAATGGCAATCAGTACCAGTGCCGGTGCGGAGGTACAAAAGCCCTTGGCAACCGTGGTAATAGGCGGATTGATTACGGCGACATTTTTGACACTGTTTGTATTGCCACTCCTTTACATCATTTTCAGTTCAAAAATAAAATTAAAAGGGAAAGGCAATATGAAAACGACAGCGATGGTGATTTTGCTTTGCATGATAGGTCTATCATCCGCCAATGCCCAGCAACAACGGATAACAATTGATCAAGCAGTAGGAACCGCATTAGGAAATAATCAACAATATGGCGTTAATAGTGCTCAGATCAAAAGCGCCTCTCTAAACGTTAAGACCGCAACTGATATTCCCAAGACTGGCGTATTTGCAGAAAATGAGGATTACCGTCCCTCAGATAAGGTAGGTATATTAAAAATTGGTGTTTCACAAAGCATAGCCTGGCCGGGGCTATATGCTGCCCGAAAGAATTATTTCAGGGATCAGCTTAAATATGCAGAACTCAATACGGATTATTTAAATGCCGTAATCAAAAGAGATGTACGCACCGCATATTATCAGCTTTGGTATCTACAAGATAAACAGAAACTCTTTCAACGACTGGATAGTATATATACTATGCTGTTCAAGACTACTGAAATCCGGGTCAGAACAGGAGATGTTGCAAAGCTGGATCAGGTATCGGCAGAGGCTAAACTCAGAGAGCTTCAAGCCTTTCTTGAACAGAACAAGAAAGAAATGACAGTGCAGCAACAACAATTAATGATGCTCTTGAATCAAAATGAGTGGCTGCTACCCGTTGCTGACTCGCTTAAAAAGATAGAAGTACAATTGTCAGAAAACAACACCTTGCATCCAGTACTAGCGTTACAGGAACAGAATGTAAATATTGCATCTTCCAATATTAAAGTTCAGAAGAACACGAACAAGCCCGAGTTTTCCGGAAGGTTTTTTAGCCAACGTTTATGGGGTGCTAAAGATCCTTTCACAGGCTTTTCAGTCATGGCATCAATTCCTGTGTTCGGAACCGGAGCTTATCGGAATAAGGTAAGGGTTGCGGTTGCTGAGAAAGAAGTGCAGGAAAAAACACTCTCCTACCAGACACAGTTGTTACAGACCCAACGGGCATCCGCTATTGCTGAAATAGAAAAAAACTATTCCCTGTTAAATTTCTATGAAACCTCAGGTTTAAGGCAATCTGAAGAAATTATCAATGCGGCCAGCCTGAGTTACAGAACGGGTGAGATAAGTTTTGCAGAATTGGTGCAGTTTCTTAACCAGGCAATTGGCATTCGTCAAAACTACCTGGATGTGCTGAATCAGTACAACCAATCAGCAATTCAATTCAATTACTTCAATAACAAATAAGATAAAATGAAAATCATAGGAAAAATATTAGTTGCAGCTATTCTTATAACGTCTTTATATAGCTGCGGTGGAAAAGCTAAAAAGGAAGAAGGCGCTGAAGCTCCAACAGAAAAAAAGGCCGCTGAAGCCAGCGGTGAAGAAGGACATGGAGATGAAGAATCGTCCACTATTGCCTCTCTTACGCAGGAACAGATTAAGGCAGTTGGCATTACACTTGGCAACATCGAAAATAAGAATCTAACGGCTACAGTTAAAGCTAATGGCGCACTGAGGGTACCTAACAACAAGAAGGCAAATGCGACTTCCCTTTATGGTGGTGTTGTTAAAAGTTTAAACGTACAGTTAGGCGATTATGTCCGTAAGGGTCAGGTAATTGCTACTATAGAAAATCCACAATTTGTTCAGCTGCAGGAAGAATACATTACCATTGATAGCAGGATTACTTTGGCACAACAGGAACAAAATCGTCAGCAGGAGCTCAATCAGGGTAGCGCCGGAGCTTTGAAGAATCTCCAAACAGCTACTGCTGATCTGAATGCATTGATGGCCCGTAAAGCTTCGTTGAAAAAGCAGATACAGTTAATGGGAATAAATCCCTCTGGTATTAGCAGAGATAATCTAAAATCTGCATTAGTAGTTACTAGTCCTGTTAGTGGAACTATAAGTAATGAGTTCGCAAAAATTGGAAGTTATGTGGATGTGTCATCTCCTGTAGTGGAAATTGTGGATAACAGCTTGTTGCATCTTGACCTTCAGGTTTTCGAACGGGATCTGCCTTATATGAAGGTTGGACAAGTGGTGAATTTTACTATCACCAATAACCCACAGGTAACTTACAGTGCAAAAGTGTTCAATATAGGTTCTTCTTTTGAAAATGAAAGCAAAACAATTGCTGTACACTGTACAGTGATTGGCAATAAAGCCGGATTGATCGACGGAATGAATATTACAGGAATGGTGAGTGTTGACAATGTTATGGCATCCACCGTACCGAATGACGCTATTGTAGAAGCAGATGGCAAGTTTTATATTTTTGTTCACACAGACAAAGAGCCGGAAGCCGGTCATGAGGAAGGTGGTCATGAGCATGCTGAAGGTGAAAGTCACGACCAGAAAGCAGAGGAAGACCACGATCATAAACCAGGTGAAAAACATGATCACGCGGCTGAAAACAAGCAGAAGGAACTGAAAATGAATTTCGAAAAGATTGAAGTGGCAAAGGGAGTTTCTGAATTGGGATATACCGTGATTACTACTGTGAACGCAATTCCAAAAGACGTTAAAGTTGTTACAAAGGGGGCATTCTTTATCAATGCCAAATTGAGTAACACAGGTGGTCATGAACATTAATTCTCAATATAGGTAAGGCTATGAATGATCTGGTAAAATCAGTTGAAGACTATGTTTCTACATTGTTGAAAGAGAACCTTTCTGTAGACCTTGATTTTCATAGCCTTACTCATACGCTTGAGGTTGTGGAAGCGGCCTTGGAAATTGGACAACTTTGCAATTTGGATGATTCCGAGATTGAAATATTGCTTATTGCAGCATGGTTTCACGACTGTGGGTATATTCATACTTATATCGGTCACGAGGAGGAAAGCAAGCAGATCGCTAAAGGTTTTCTTGATAAATATAATGCCAATACTGAATTAATTAATTCGGTATTGGCTTGTATCGAAGCCACAAAGTTTCCGCAATTCCCTCAAAATAAGATTGAAATGGTATTGTGTGATGCTGATCTGTTTCACTTTACTAAAACCTCTTATCCAAAGTATGCCCATGCAATAAGGAAAGAATTTGAAGTCTTCCTCCAAAGAGTGTATTCGGATAAAGAATGGAAGACGCTAAACTGTGGCATGTTGTTGAACCATAGTTATTGGACTAATTATGGGAAAAACATTCTGGACAGATTTAAAGAAGTCAATATCGGATTGTTGAATTGCAAATGACGGTCAAAAAAGTACGATAAACCTACATTATGAAAAATTAATAAAATTATGGCATTAAAGGAAGAGTTTGAAAAGCAGGGAAACTGGCTTTTCAGATATAGGAGTTATATACCGATTGGTATTTTAATTATTGCCCTTTCCGTATTGGTGTATGAAAACAAACAAAACAATAAGCCTATTTACTGTTCCTCGGCTTATGAAATCATCTGTTTGTCTGTTGGGATCATAGGATTGGGAATAAGGGTTTACACTGTTGGATATACACCTAAAAATACATCGGGGCGAAATACACATGAGGGACAGGTTGCTGATACTTTGAATCAAACAGGTATTTACAGCACCGTAAGACACCCTCTATATTTAGGTAACTTCCTCATGTGGCTTGGACCAGCTTTACTAACTGGAAACATGTGGTTTGTTATGGCTTTTATTTTGTTCTATTGGATTTACTATGAACGGATAATGTTCGCTGAAGAACAATTTTTGGAAAGGAAATTCGGTGAAGTGTACACAAAGTGGGCGGCTAGTGTTCCTGCCTTTATTCCAGATTTCAGTAAGTTCAGGAGACCTGAAGTATCATTCAGTATAAAAAAAGTATTAAAAAAAGAAAAGAACGGATTATTTGCACTTTTCTTGATCTTCGGCGTATTTGATTTTATTGGAGAGTGGCTAAACAACCACGCCCACTTCAATATTTTAATTATTGCCGGTATTGTTATTACCATGCTGATGTATGTCGTCTTGAAATTCATAAAATCCAAGACTAGCTTGTTGAACGAAAGCCGATAAATAAGTTCGAAAAAGCCTGTGTTCAATTGTATATTTAAGTTACAACTATTTAAAAACAGAAAAATGATTATTGTTTCCAAACAACCTCCAATGTTTAGTTATGTTATTAAATCGAAAAATATCAATTTGGTACTTTGTAAATGAAATCAAGGCACAGATTATTCTGATCTGTGTCTTTGCTATATCCATTGGTTTACTGGATATGCTACCGACTTTCAAAAAAGTATCCCTGCCATTGAGTATCCCTGCATTGGTAGGAACTGCGGTTTCCGTACTCCTCGCTTTTAGAACAGCACAGTCCTATGAACGCTGGTGGGAAGCAAGAACTGTCTGGGGTGGCATTGTAAATGATTCAAGAAGCTTGCTGAGGCAGTTCATTCAGTTTGCACCCGAAAATCCAAAATACGAAATTAGGGAGTTTGCTGACAGACAGATCGTCTGGACCTACGCATTGGGCGAATCCCTACGAAATCAGCAATTTTCGCCCAATGTTCAGGCTTACCTGAACATCCATCAAATAAAAGCGCTAAATATACCGAACGCAATCCTGGATAAACACTCTGAGACTATCAAGCAGCTTGCTACTACAGGGGCAATTTCAGATATTCAACAGGTTCAGCTAAATGAAACAATCGCCAGGTTATGTGATAGCATGGGTAAGTGCGAACGTATTAAGAACACCGTTTTTCCAAGATCATACAGTCTGCTGGTGCATACGTTGATTTATGTTTTTGCTGCCATTTTACCCTTCGGGCTCGAAGATTCTCAGCTAACTGTCGAGATAGTAATGACTATCCTCATTCCTACGCTCTTTATTGCCATCGAAAAAACAGCCATCATTATGCAAGATCCTTTTGAGGATACGCCTGTGGATATACCAATGACTTCACTGGCGCAGACGATTGAGATAAACTTATTGGAGATGATCGGAGAAAAAGATATTCCGGCAAAGCCTAAAAGCGATTCTTATTATGCAATGTAGCGTATTTGTAAATAATATAAACCAAAAATATTATGGATATCAATTTTGAACTCTTACTCTCGGCCAAACTTTTGTTGGCTCTTCTGTTAGGAAGCATTGTAGGTATTGAACGGGAAAAAGAACAACAGAATATGGGCATCAGGACTTTTGCCTGTATCTGTGTTGCTTCATGCCTCTTTGTATCTGTTGCTGCCCATCTAACGGAAGACAGATCCGCAACCGCCAGAATGCTGGCAGCGATTGCTACCGGACTGGGCTTCATAGGTGCAGGCATAGGTTTTCGTAGCGAGAAAGGTATGCCAACAGGCTTAACTACGGCAGCTGGCCTATGGACAATTGCTGCCGTCGGAATAGCAATCGCACTGAATATGTTTGTACTGGCTGTATCAGCAACAGCTATTACCCTGCTGATTTTTGGCATGAATCAATTTGCATGGTACAAGAGATTTATTAAAAAATTATCTAACAACAAGAACAGCGATCATGAAACAGAATAATATTCAATTCAATCTGCATCTGCAAAAAATATCCACTTTATTAAAAGAGGCGCAAAAAGAAGAAAACCCTGGCCGTTATCTTTTTCAGAACGATCTGAGAACACCGTTATTCCAAGTTGAAGCATTGGCAAGGATATACCGTGTTACCGGTCCCAAAAAGAAACGGTTCGGTAAGATAGGGGAAAAATTCAAGCAGTTGGAAGACATGCTCGGGAGTATAGATTATTTTGAGGCCATTAGTAAAGAATACTCGGACAATAAGAAAATTCCCGAAGACGTCAGGTCTTACTTTTCCGGTCAAGAAGAAAAGGTTTTAAGAAAGTTCAATAAATTACTCAAAACCAAGAACTGGTTAGACGGGAAGCAATTAAAAAAGATCAGCCGTGACCTTGAAAAAATAAATTGGAAAGGAAAGGACGAGCAGCACAGCCGTCTTGTTAAATTCTACCGGTCGGAAATTGAAAAGATAATGGATTTTGCGAAGAATGGCAAGCAGGCTTTTAAAGATGTGGAGTCGGGAATCCATGAGTTTCGGAGAAAATTACGCTGGCTGAGCATTTACGCGCAGGCGCTACAGGGATGTATTGAACTTGTCGATATCGAACAAGAAAGGTTAGACCTGGAGAACTATCTTACTGACTCTGTTCTGAGTTCTCCTTACAATAAGCTGCCACTTGTGGAAGATAAAAAAATGCATCCCCTGGCCCTTTCTAAATTTTGCTTTTATGCAATCAGCTGGATGATCGAACAGTTGGGCATCCTGAAAGATCAGGGGCTTGGATTGCTCGCTCTAGCGGAAGCGGTGAAAGAAACTGAAGGTATAAAGATCGACAAGGCTATAATTCGGGCAAGTGAATATTTGGATAAGAATGAACCATCAATTGCAGACATATTAAGTGAAGCAAATGGGATTACTAAACAGTTTTTTAAAGATAAAATATTGATAAATCTTTTAAAATAGAATATATGAAATTCTACCATCAACATAGTGCACGTGTTAGAGACTTATGCTTACCGCAGATAAGAAAAGAACTTGAAGAGGCTGGTGAGAAAATATTGACATACAAGATAATGTTATTGACAATACTTCTTATGGCATTTTTGAATCCCGCGAAGGCTGAATCTCAAACAAGAGCTTCGAAATACTGTATGGATAATGTAAAACTCTATAGATCCTATTCGGAGTATAGTGAAGGAAAATTTATTGACAGCATCTGCCTTTCAGGTAAAAAGCACAAATTCAGTGTTTATTATAATAAGCTTACTTTAAAACATGGCCAACAGAAGCAAAAATACCCACACGGTAGTTTATGGGGATACGAAAGAGGTAAAGATGTATTCCGCTATTTTAATAAAGGAACAACCTTTGGCACCTATGGGTATCATAAAATTATTGTGAGTAGTGGATTGATTATCTATTCTAAATACGAACGAGGAGGCTACAGGTACGCAAGTCGCACCTATTATTTTTACAGCAAGGATATAAACGCTCCCCTTGAGAGGCTCAGTGTTAAAAACCTTGAAAAGGATTTTTCCAATCCGTGGTTCATAAAGGAAGTAAAAGCTTTGAAAAGTCTGACCGAATCAGATAACGACGGTAATTTATTAATTAGTGCCATTTACAATAAATACTATCAATAAGAGTAAATGATTGGTAAGCAATTTAATGAACAATAATGAAGTTTATGAATATAGATTAAAAAACGTCTCAAAAACAAAATATTATGGAACACAAGCACAAATACGACGCCCGGGGCAAACAGATTTGTTGTACACAGACCGAAAAGGTCTATACCAAAGCGGGCGCAAAAGAATTGGTGAAAGAAGAACACCAAAAAAATGACGGACACGATCATGGTCATAGCGATGATGATGGTCACGACCACAGTAGTGCCAGCGGGAGTCCATTTAAAATGTTTCTTCCATCCATCCTTTCCCTGTTACTCTTACTTATTGCCATAGCATTCGATAACTGGATGCCTCAGGAATGGTTTAAAGGAACAGTGAGGTTTGTTTGGTATCTGGTAGCCTATGGAATCGTAGGTTTCCCTGTTATTAAAGATGCTGTTAAAAGTATTTCGAAAGGTGAAGTATTCTCGGAGTTTTTTCTGATGAGCATTGCAACAATAGGTGCTTTTTTTATAGGGGAATATCCTGAAGGAGTAGCAGTAATGTTGTTCTATGCAGTTGGTGAAGTCTTTCAAACACTGGCGGTTTCAAGAGCACAAAGCAATATAAAAGCCTTACTGGATCAACGCCCGGATGAAGTAACCATTCTTGAAAACAATCAGACTAAAGTTATTAAAGCTGAAGAAGCACAGATCGGCATGACAATTCAATTAAGACCGGGAGAAAAGCTTGGACTTGATGGGGAACTACTCACGGATACTGCTTCTTTTAATACTGCCGCACTGACAGGTGAAAGTAAACCGGATACAAAAAATAAAGGGGAAACAGTACTTGCAGGCATGATCAACCTGAATACCGTTGCCCAGGTTAAAGTAACTACCGCTTATACGGATAGCAAGCTGAGTAAGATTTTGGAACTGGTCCAGAATGCAACGTCTCAGAAAGCACCTACAGAACTTTTTATCAGGAAGTTTGCGAAAGTATATACACCTATCGTTGTTTTTCTGGCAATAGGCATCTGTTTGCTTCCTTATTTCTTCGTAGACACCTATGTGTTCAATGACTGGCTGTACAGGGCTTTAGTCTTCCTTGTAATTTCATGCCCTTGCGCACTGGTAATTTCTATTCCTTTAGGCTATTTCGGTGGTATTGGTGCTGCCAGCCGTAATGGTATTTTATTTAAAGGCAGTAACTTCCTTGACGCCATGGCGGCCATACAGAATGTGGTGATGGATAAGACCGGGACGATGACCGAAGGCGTGTTTAAAGTACAGGAAGTAATCTTTAATCCTGAATTCGATAAAGATGAAATTCTAAAACTCGTAAATGCCATCGAAAGCCTTAGTACCCACCCTGTGGCAACAGCCATACACGAGTATGTGGGAGATATTGACAATTCCATAAAATTGGAAAATACGGAAGAGATTGCCGGTCACGGGTTGAAAGCCCGGATTAATGGAAAAGAGTTACTGGTCGGGAATTTTAAACTGATGGACAAGTTCAATATCAAATACGATGTGGACCCCTCATCAATCGTCTACACAACTATCGCAGTAGCCAACGATGGTAAATTTGTTGGCTACATTACCATTGCTGACAGTATAAAAGAAGACTCGCAACAGACGATTGATTTGCTGCATAAGCTCAATATCAAAGTAACAATGTTGAGCGGAGATAAAACTACGGTTGTCAAATTTGTTGCCGATAAGCTGGGAATCGATAATGCATTCGGGGACCTGTTACCTGAAGACAAAGTGAACCGGGTAAAAGAAATCAAAACTAAGAACGAAACGGTAGCATTTGTTGGAGATGGCGTAAATGACGCACCTGTAGTAGCCCTAAGTGATGTAGGTATTGCTATGGGGGGGCTAGGAAGCGATGCAACGATTGAAACCGCTGATGTAGTTATTCAAGATGACAGACCATCTAAAATTCCTATTGCAATCAATATCGGAAAGAAAACCAAGAAAATAGTGTGGCAGAATATAACACTGGCATTTGTAGTAAAAGGCATCGTTCTGGTCTTGGGTGCGGGCGGTCTGGCTACAATGTGGGAAGCTGTCTTTGCTGACGTGGGCGTATCATTGATTGCCATATTAAATGCCATCAGGATACAGCGAATGAAGTTTTAGCTTTCAATTCAACAATTGTCCTTCAGCATGGAAACGTGTGTTAAGGTTTAAAGATAAGAGGTTATGCAAAAAGACAAAGATATTTACATCTTAAAAGCTTCCGGTCAGCGCGTGGCTTTTGACAGTAATAAATTAAGACAGTCACTGTCCCGGTCTGGAGCGCCTCCGCAGCAGGTTGAGCTTGTTCTGCAAAAAGTGCAGGACAAGCTTATCGATGGAATGGCGACCCGAGATATCTACAAGACGGCTTTCAAATGGCTAAGAAAAATAGCAAAACCTGCTTCGGCCAGATATAACCTGAAAAAGGCGATCATGGCGCTGGGCCCTACTGGTTTTCCATTTGAAAAACTTACCTCAGCGATATTAGAATCTATGGGATATAGCACACGAACAGGAGTAATTGTTCCGGGGCATTGTGTAAAACACGAAATAGATGTGATAGCGACTAAAGATGATCATCATATTATGATAGAATGCAAGTTCCATAATCGGCAAGGATTTGTTAGTGATGTCAAAATTCCGTTGTACATCCAGTCAAGATTTCTCGATGTGGAAAAACAGTGGCAAGATAGCGGTTGTCACGGTCCCCAGTTTCATCAAAGCTGGATAGTGACCAATGGCCGCTTTTCTGAAGATGCAATTCAGTACGGTACATGTATGAAAATGTCTTTGGTCGGATGGGATTATCCAAGAGATAAAGGGCTGAAGGACCTCATAGACCGTTCCGGGCTGTATCCGGTAACCTGCCTGATCTCCTTAACAGAGAGGGATAAAAAGGTTCTGTTGGCTAATGATATAATTGTGTGCAGCACTTTATTACAACAACAGGAAATGTTAATCCAGATAGGTCTGACACCGGCAAAGATCCGGGAAGTGGTTAATGAGTGCCGTATGCTTTGTGAACAAACAAAATAGATAATAATGGACACCATCAACCATAAAGAAATCAAGACAAATTGGTACGTAATTACCGGGGGACCGTGTACAGGTAAAACCACTGTAATAGAACTGCTGGCAGAACGGGGATATGCGACTATTGCCGAACAGGCAAGACATTATATTGACACCCAAAAGATAAAGGGCCGTACGATAGAAGAAATAAAAAGCAACAAGGAGCAATTTCAAATGGATATTCTGAACATGCAGATTAGTGAGGAATCAACGCTGGACGTAAACCAAGTGGCTTTTTTGGATAGGGCGTTGCCGGACGCGATGGCATACTATGAATTTCTTGGTATTGAATATGACGCAAGACTTGTGACAATGTGTAAGAAGTTCTGTTATCAGAAAGTATTTATCCTTGACAGACTTCCGTTGATCAATGATTACGCTAGACTGGAAGATGAGGATGAGCAGATTCGAATTCATAACCTGATCATCGATGTTTATAACCGCTCCCCATGCCCAGTGATCCAGGTTCCGGTATTGCCACCCGATGAACGTGTTGATTTCATCCTTCGTAATCTTTAAAATTTTTATTAGTGACTATTATCAAATGATTTCAAGAATAATTTTAATTTTTTTTTTACTTACCACATCTAAACTAACCATAGCTCAGGATAATGTGATGACGACCGAACAGCCGGATTCGATTGTTAACGATTCGAATAATTATAAGTTAGGTTATCGTAAACTCATTCTTCCGGTGTCGTTAATCTCGGCTGGCGCAATCAGTTTCGCCATTCCGCCAATGAAAGAACTGGATCTCTCTGCCAAGATAGAGGTTGCCCATGACAGGCCTGGAAAGACAACGTTAGACAATTATACCCAATATTTTCCAGCGGTAATGGTGTATGGATTGAATTTGGCCGGGATAAAGGGTAAGCACGGTTTTAAAGACCGTACAATTATCTATGCAACTTCCCAACTGATATCGGCCGCTATCGTTACACCCGCGAAAAACCTAATTGCAGAAGAAAGACCAGATGGTTCCAATAGAAAATCATTTCCGTCTGGTCATGCAGCCACAGCGTTCTCAACTGCGCATTTTATGTACAGGGAATATAGGGATAACAATTTGCTGTTGAGTTTGTCGGGTTATCCGTTTGCTGCGTTTACGGGTGTATACAGAGTCTTGAACAACAAACATTGGATGACAGATGTGGTTGCGGGAGCTGGAGTCGGAATTCTTTCAACCGAACTCGCTTATTGGCTATATCCAAAGATGAATACCCTGATAAGCGGAAAGAAAAAGAATAACAAAAGTGTGGTCGTTCCATATTATCAGTCGAAAGGGCTTGGAATGTCTTATCTGTTGGTTTTTTAAAGGATTTAGAATGAAAAAAAACAAAAAAATACATAGAAGACGATCACCCGTCAAAAAGCGGAGGACTAATTCATACCAGAGTTCACAGAACCAAAAGTATAGAAAGAAGAAAAAATCCCCGTTTATGATTTTTTTGATCGTGATCATGTCCATCATCCTGATAATTGCAATAATTGTGCAGGGAAAGCATGTTTATCTTCACCTTTCAGGAAAGGGGCATCCAAAAGCTACTGTTCGGTAGGAGCTTTTTGAGTGCAACTTTAGAAATAATGTATTTTACTAAAATTGCACGCTTTTGATTATAATTTAATTCACCGATTTTCAAACAATAAATAATAAACTTAGTGATTGAATATTGCCAAAAACTTATTACCGAACTCGATGAAGAAACCAATTTTTATTCTTCTGAAATTGGAGACACCCTCCAATTGTCGGAAAAGCTCATAGAACTGACTTTAAAGAAGATTTCATTGTTAAAAAGGTTTATCGATGATAAAGGTTTTGAAAAAACTGAAGATGAAATCTACTTCTTTAAAGAATTGAAGCCTAAGATTGTTTCTAAGCTGATATATTACAATGCCATTTATAAGATTGAATCTAAGCGTCCTTACGGAGGAGAACGAAATATTAAAAAATACTTGAATAATGAGCTTTCCAAACTGAAAAGATTTTTTGATAATAATCTTGAATTTTATAAATATTACCGCACTAACAGTAATTATCTTGATCACAAATATTTTGTACGGGGGAATTTCGATATCAAACTTAATCTGGATACTTTCTTTTTCGAGTCAGATCATTCTTTTTCGACATCCCATGACTATAAAGTTTCAAAGATCATAGCTAATGACCTTATACAGGTTTATCTGGAGGACAAACTAATAAATACTCTAGGTCTACCACTAGTGAAAGAAAACAAGGAGCAGAAAATTAAATGGACGGCAAGTAAATCTGCACTGGTAGAACTTATATATGCACTAAATGCCTACGGAGCATTCAATGAAGGACGGTCAGACATTAAAGAGATATCCAGGACATTTGAAACTATGTTTGATGTTGAATTGGGGGATATCTACCATATCTATCTGGAACTGAGAAATAGGAAAATTAACAGAGTGAAATTCCTTGACAATTTAAAAACTGAATTGTTAAAACGAATGGAAGAATTGGATTAACAAAATTGTAAATAAAAACAGGAAACTATATGGCATCTTATTTGTTCTTTTTATATCCAGAAGGACGTAAACATATAGTATTCACTTTTAAATTAAATTGTTATGAACAACGAAGAGCAAAAAAAGGAATCACACAAACATCCTGAGCACCACGAACATCAGGAACACCATCCGCACAAGGAGCATCATGAGGGTAAGGAACACGCTGATGAGATGGAGCATCATAAAGAAAAAGAGCACCATCCAGAGGATGAGCATCATGATGAAAAAGAGCATCACGATAAGAATAAAGAAAAGTAGCACAACATAAAATTAGACTGAACCAAAAGATTCAGTCTAATTTTTTTATATATCTTAACCCCTTTTCCAATAGTAATAATTAAGGGGGTAGCACTAACGCTCTTTACCTGCAGAGAAAAATAGATTTAGAAGTTCCATATCAGATTTATAAAAAAGTTTCTGCCAATTCTAGGAATTCTGTTCCAATCCGCAAAAGTCGTATAGTTACGATCGAATAGGTTCACCACCCCTGTTTTCAAAGTAAGTGCTTGTGGGCCATTGAATTTAAAGCGATTGGCGAGAGAAAGATTAAAGACAGCGTACGCAGGCAAACCTTTTTCACCAAACTCAGGGTTGTAACGTGTATGGCTGGAAGAGCCGTTGATTGACGCATCAGCGGAGAAGGATTTTCTGAAAAATGTTACACCCGAATTATAGGTAAATGGTTGCATCAATGGCAATAACAGGCCATTTTCGCCCGTACCTCTCCGATATCCCAATTGGCCGGTCCATAGAAATTCCTTTGTAACCTGGTACCCTAAGTCAATGGAAGTATTGAGGATGGTAGCGTATTTTAGCTGTTCGTATACTTTTATCCCATAGGCACCAATTGTCATTACGCTCAGGCCGTTTCTTGGTCTGCCTAAAATGTAATCATCTATATAGAAGTACGAACCACTAATTTTGGCCGTAAAGGCTGCTTTCTGATAGGCTAGACTTGCATTTACACTTGTGGATTTTTCATTACGCATATTAGGGTTGCCGATATAATCAAATCGGTCAAAACTGTTGAAAAGATAGAAGCCATAACCTTCTGAGACACTTGGAGCACGCTCTCCATAAGCCGCACCAAAAGTATAGCTCCAATTAGCGGCATCATGTCTAACGGAAGCTGAAAGCCTTTTCAGTAACCGGATTTTGCTGCCGGGCATCTCAGGATAAAATATCCTTAAGCTTTCCAGTCCAAATTGATTATCGATGTTATTATGATGTACCGCCAGTCCCGCACTAAATGTTGCATTCCATCTATCAGATAGCGCATACTTGTCTTCAATGAACAGGTCTCCGTAATAGGTCTGTACTCCCGGCCACGTCAGCATGAACATGTCTTTTTCGTTTGGCGTATTCGAAAACATGGTCATCTCAGCCAATGATTTGTTATAATGACCACTGAGGTTAGCTTTCCAGTCATGCCGGTTGGAAGTGCCCTGCAACATCGAATAAAAGCCAGCAGTCTTACTCCATCCTGGCATATCCATTCTAATGGGTACATTGGGCCGTTTAGTATCGTCCATGACATGTGTAACATCATTGTAATAAACCTTGGTCTGCCATTGATATATCAGCGGCGATATGTGATGACGGGTGTAGGAGACTGAACCAATAAGTGCTTTGGCAAGGGAAACATCCATGGGCAATGCGGGGTAACCTACATCTAATGCCTTGTCATAGATTAATGACGCCTCTATTTGTTGGTGTTCTTTTATTTTATAACCAGCCTGTGCTGAGATATTGTATTTGGTAAACTGTGAGTACTGTATCTCCTGACCGCCCCCTGCACGATAATTAACTGCGTCCCGAATGGTGAAGTCTACATCTGAGAAGAATTTAGGATGTGAGTAATTCAGAGATCCTCCTACTATTTTTTGTTTATTGTTAGTCTCAAATCCGGTAAAAGCCATGCCGTTCAATGCGCTCTGACCAAATGAACCCTTTTTTCTGACAAGATCCAGGGTCCCGGCGATGGTTGATCCACCCGTTGAACTGGCAGATCCGCTGTGGATGGTCGCTCTTGCCAGATTGGTAACCTCAACATAAGATGTAATAGGGTCCATCTTGTCAGTGCAAGCAGCGTAGATCCTCATACCATCAATGGTGATGACACTGCGTTCTGTAGCCATACCGTTCAGAAAAGGTTCCCAGGCATAGCTGCCCCGTCTGATCATATTGACCATACCAGACTTTTCAAGGTAATGGTCCAGTGTTGCCAGAGGCTTGGTTGTGTTATCTTTCAGGTTGCGTTGGGATATAACGATAACCTCCTGTAACTGTTCAGATCGGAGTGAATCTTGTCTCCGTGTTGTATCTGTCTGGGAAAAACCTTTCCCTGACCACAACACCATAGTTATAATAATTATGAATGATCGATACATGATAAAAAAATTAGGTACGATACCGGCAGAAAGCGAAGTCTCTGCCCGGATCGTTACGCACTTTTAGAGAATGTTAGAATTCCAACTCAAAATAAATACTGCTACCTTCGTTTGTTTCCGTTACTTTCTCCCCCTTTATCACTGTACCAATCGAATCAAGTAGCTGTAAATTGATTTTCCAGTACCCGGTCATTGTGAGGCTTAATTTGCCCTGATACATTTTGTCTGTCCCCTGTACCAGGTCTGTATTATTAGGCGAACTATGGTTGGCCATACCGGGCATTCTCGGGTCTATTACAATTTTGTAGTTGTCCACTACAGGAAAATTCATCATCCCATCCATACGGTACAACACGGCTTTCATATCATTAATGGCAACCTTAGGAGCCGTTGGCTCTACCATGGCCAATATATACCGTTTGCTGTCACTGCCCTGAAAAGATTCAACTACCCGTCTGTTTGCTTCAACTACCGATATTCTGTCTTTAATCGTATAATCCTTACCATTTATAGAATAGTTCAGGTTCAGGTCCCAATATTCGCTTTCACTTCCCGCCATCTGGAAGACAATAAAGCCCATGTAGGTAGATGTTGAATTTTTGGCTTTGCTTATCTCTGAATATGGACAGGAATGTTTCATGCTCATCATATTCATTTCCGGAATCCAGGATGCCGTGGCATTATCGATTGTCGTACCATCTGTATTTTTGATCTGAAAAAAGATATTATTGAAGCCTGTTTGTAATTTTCCATTGAGGGTATACAATTCCACCTTATGTGTTGTATTGGATAACGTTGTTACCAATTTCAGGCCATTAAGTTCATTCTCAATAATGGGATTATCATCTTTAGAACAGGAAATAAGGAAGCTGCCCGCAATTATAATAAGAAAGTATTTTAATATTTTTAGAGTATTCATTTTCTGAAAATTTTTATAGTTAACTACGTTTAGCTGGAATCGGATGTATTCCAACTGAAATTTATTTTACCGGGCATATCAAATCTAATAACCGCAAAAAGTTATCAGCTATCTGCACGCCGAAAAAGACAAGTCTGACTGCTGTTTAATCGTAATGCCGCATACCATTAGCATTCAGAACAAAGAAAGTTCTGGTATCTAAACAGCAACCACACCTAATACTATAGAATTATATGGATGTAAAATATTCCGGAGGTTTGTCATTCCTCATAGTGAACAGGAATGAATACAAACTTTGATTGCTCAAAGGATGTTTCCTTTTTACCTCTTCAAACTTTTCCGGTCTGGAAGGATAGGTAAATACAGGTTGGGGATAGTATAACACCTCTGTTTGCAGCTGTTTCAATACTTTTGCTGCCTCTTCTTCTTTCTGCTCTTTAAGCATTTTGGCAAGCTTACACTTCCCATTACACTTGAGTTGAGGTTTATTTTGGTTTTCACAAAACAGGCTGATGAAAAGAGCCGTATCGTACTCATAAATAACATACAACAGATTGTTCCTCATAATTCCAAAAAGCATTATGAAAGCCAAAAAGGGAGTTGCTATTTTAGAGAATTTTCTCAAATCTATCGCCGCATATTTATGGCCCAAAGGTAGCTTTTTTTAATCAATGGATGAAGTTAATAGCGACATTTCACGCCGCATCAAAGTATTCAAGAATAAGATCAACCGAGCATAAAATCCTAATGTCAGCTGCAAATATGTGCAGCAATTTTTCACAACTTGGGTTAAACTTGGGGAAATTGAAAATTAACCATTCAGTAGCAGTTCTATATGATTTAATTCAGCCGACCATTTTTACTACTTGTAAAAAAAAGATAGTAAGAACGGTTCATCGTAAATTAAGAGACAATGACTTTATGTTTGATAAAATCTTACACAAGTTGGGTTGAACTTGTGTGACGTTTGTATATGGAATACTCATCTTTGTAATTGGTAAATAACGCAATTGAGAATCAACTTAAATAAATTAATAGCTATGAAATACATTCTACAAAACGTTATTTTAGAGATTCACAAGAAAGAAGACCTGATTTCTTCGCAAAGTAAAAGATTGATTGATGAAGCTTATGAAATGACAATTTATCTCCAGGATCTGCTATTTTCAATCAAAAAATTTATAGTGGAAGAAGGATTTAAAGACGAAACAGAAGAGATGCATTTCTTCCGTACGATAAAGCCTCAGGTACTCGGTAAATTGATTTATTACAATAAGATTTATCGCATAGAAACGACCTGTCCTGTCAATAATGGAAAAATGGGGATGAGTTATTTTTCGATACAGTTGGCTAATCTTAAACGGGAATATATCGAACATGTCTGCAATTCGGATTTTTATCGGTATTATCGTTCAGGTCGCACAGACAGGGACGAAACTTATTTTAAGCGTGGACAGATCAACTATCACGATGGGTTGAACAGTATTGTGTTTGAGATAGATCCTTCTTTTTCTACTTTTTACGACTACAAGGTAGCTAGAATTATTTCCAACGAATTGTTATATACCTATCTCCTGACGAAAATAAGTCCCGATGAAAATCCAGATTCAATTTTGCAAAATTCGGAAAGTTCAAAAGATGTTTTCTGGACGGACAGTAAAAATGCCCTTATAGAGTTAGTCTATGCGCTTTATGCTTCAGGGGCAATATCGCACGGTAAAATTGGCATCAGAAAAATAAGCCTGATGTTCCAAATTATCTTCCGTATTCCGCTCGGCGATCTACACCATGCTTTTCACCGGATGAAAACAAGAGCAGGCTCACGAACTGCATTTTTAGACCAACTTAAAACCTCATTGGAAGAATATATGGATAGAGACCTTTAGCTAAAGGTTAAACAGTAAATCCAAAGCAGTACACAAAATGTACTGCTTTTTCTTTGCCCATACCTGCCAATTGGCAAGTGTTGGTAAAACTCCTTTGCAAAATATCTTAAATGCTCCAAAACCCTTATTAAACAAGGGTTTTCCCTATTTGTAAAAATTTTTAAAAACCCGCCAAACCAATGGGTAAGGCTTGGCAGACAAACACTGCCACCTTTAGGAATTTTGCATAGTGAATATTTAAAAACTATGCAATGAAAATAATAACTATCGAAGAAGATGCGTGGCAACAGCTCAACAGCCGCATAAACGCGATTGCCGATTACCTGAAAAGATTGGACAATACAAGTTATGATGACTTGTGGCTCAACAACCACGAGGTATGCCAATACCTGCACATCAGCGAAAAGACCTTATGGCGCATGCGGACCAAAGGCGAGATTACTTATTCAAAAATCTATGGGCAGTATTTCTATACCATTGGAGCAATAAAGGATATGCTTAAAGCCAATGCCATACAGAGCAGTGACGATTATGTGCAGCAGCTTATGGCAAAAGGCAAAAGTTATATCGAAAAAGGCAGAAAGCTAAAGACAGACAGAAAATAAGCATGAACCTTTAAAATTATATTCCTATGAATATTGACAGAATGGAATTTTTGGCGTGGATGGAACGCCTGATGGGTCGCCTGGATATGTTGGGCGATAATATAGATGAGCTGCAAAGGAAACGCAACAGTATAGACGGTGAGGAACTGCTGGACAATCAGGATTTGCTTCAGATGCTCAAAATTAGTAACCGCTCGCTGCAACGTTACCGATCCATCGGCAAGCTGCCGTATTATACCATAAGCGGAAAACTGTATTATAAACTATCTGACGTACATCAATTTATACGGGAAAGTTTTAATCCGCCGGCAACTAAGTTGAACGCCATTAAGTGACAAACACTGCCTTTGAGTGCCATATAACAAAATGCGCTCACGGCTTTATATAAATTCGGCTATGAACTTTAAAATTTTCGGAACATGAGCGAGGAAACCAAACATAGGCAAGAAATGCCAGAACAATTCTCAGATATATTGTTGGTGCTGGATAAAGAGAAAAAGAAAATCCAGGCTGTAAAAAGCATTGACGAGAACGGCAATATGGAAACCGTTGATCCCACGAAGAAAAACAAAAATCAGTTTATGCGTGTGGATAAGCATGGAGATTTCTTTTCCAATTTCTTCTCCAATTTCTTCAGCCAGTTGAAGAACCCGACCAATTTCTCTTTTTTCAAGGTACCTGCACCTGTAGCTATTGATACTGCAGATGCAATGCAAAAGCAGGTTGATAAGCCTACTCCTGAAGGTGAGCAACTGATGAAGCAGCATGAAGTGAAGGCTGAAACGCAACAGGATAAAAAACAAGAAAATAAAAATGATATGGAAACAACACAAACAACAACGGACACAAGCGAATATCGCTTTAAGCCGGAACAGATTGATTGGGAAACAATGAACAATCTTGGATTGGGTAAAGATCGCCTTGAAAAACTGAATTTGTTAGACCCTTTGTTGAAAGGCTATAAAACCAATGAGCTTGTGCCCGTAAGTGTAAACCTCGGTGGTGCGATTGTACGCACCGATGCCCGTTTGTCTTTACAGTCTACAGAAGATGGACAAGTGGTGGCAGCAATACACGGTATCCGAAAAGAACCCAATCTGAATTTTGAGTTTTTTGGGCACAAATTCACGGATGAGGATAAAAAAAATCTACTCGAAACCGGCAATATGGGCAGAGTGGTTGATTTGAAAAACACTAAGACGGGAGAAATGATGCCCTCCATTGTCAGCGTGGATAGACTGACCAATGAACTTATTGCTCTTCGGACAGATTTCATAAAAATCCCCGATGAGATAAAAGGGGTAAAATTGGACGACGCACAAAAGCAAACCTTAATGGAGGGCAAACCGCTTCAGCTGGATGGTATGCTTTCCAAAAAAGGAACTGAATTTTCTGCAACGGTACAGTTCAATGCAGACAAACGTTATGTAGAATTTCTGTTTGACCGCAACAACACCAACAGACAAACGCAAAACAACGGACAGAATACGCAACAAAGCAATCAGAACGATCAACCGCAGGAAGCCCCGAAAACATTCAGGGGAAAAGAACTGACAGACGAACAATACAAGGATTTCAAAGCTGGGCAAACCGTTTACATTGATGGGTTGAAGGATAAGAAAGGACAACCGTACCAAGGTTATATTACTTTCAATGCCGAAACCGGAAAAACGAACTTCCAGTTTCCAAGCCAGGTTAAGGCACAGGCAAAACCTGTTGAAACCCATAAAACCCAAACAGCGGTTAATTCGGAAGGTAAAACTAATGAAGCGACCAAGAACATCAAAGAGCCTTTGAAGTCAGGACAGCAAGCCCCAAAAGACAAAAAGCAGCAGGAACAACAGGAAAAACCTCAAACACCCGCAAAATCTAAAGGCAGAAAAATGTAGTATAATATGAAAACAATCATCGCAGAAAAACCAAGCGTAGCAAGGGAAATAGCCGGACTAGTTGGGGCATCCGATAAACAGGATGGCTACCTGACAGGTAACGGCTATTTTGTTACGTGGGCATTCGGTCATTTAATTGGATTGGGAATGCCCGAAGATTACGGTATATCGGGATTTGACAAATCAGCTTTGCCCATAATCCCCAACCCTTTTTTACTGACTGTCCGGAAAATCAAAAAGGACAAAGGTTATACCGCAGATCCTGGAGCTTTAAAGCAGCTCAAAGTCATAGAACGGCTTTTTAACCAAAGCAACAGCATCATTGTGGCTACCGATGCAGGTCGTGAGGGCGAATTGATATTCCGCTATATTTACGAATACCTGAAATGCAACAAGCCCTTTGAACGCCTTTGGATTAGTTCGCTTACCGAAAAGGCCATTAAGCAAGGGTTTGATAACCTGAAAGACGGTGCTGCATTTGACGGACTGTACCAGGCGGCACGAGGCAGAAGCCGTGCCGATTGGCTTGTGGGTATCAATGCCACACAGGCCTTAAGTATTGCCGCGGGAAACGGCATTTATTCGCTTGGAAGGGTACAGACACCTACATTGGCTTTAATATGCAAACGCTATTTAGACAACAAGCATTTCTCGGTAACGAAATATTGGCAGATCCAGTTATTGCACAACAAAGAACTGATAGATTTTAAAAGCATTTCCAAAACAAAATGGGAGGATCAAAAACTTGCCGATGATACACTGAAGGCCATTCAGCGAAATGAAACGGCAACAGTTATATCGGTAGAAACCAAAAGCGTTACAGAGCAACCGCCTTTATTGTTCGACCTTACCGGATTACAAAAAGAAGCCAATAAAAAGTTGAACCTCTCAGCCGAAGAAACCCTCAACATTGCGCAAAGTCTGTATGAAAAAAAGTTCATTACGTATCCTCGTACGGGAAGTAAATACATTCCTGAAGATGTATGGGCAGAAATTCCCAATCTGGTGAGGGCTTTGCAAGATAGGGAAACCTGCAAGCAGGCCGTATCAAAAGTAAAATGGGGGCGTTTCAATAAACGGATCGTGAACGATCTGCGTGTTACCGACCACCACGGATTACTGATTACGGATAAAATCCCGTCAGCCCTGAACGCAAAAGAAAATGAGGTATATGATATGATTGCATTTCGATTGCTCGAAGCGCTTTCGCAAGCCTGTATCAAAGAAATAACCGATGTGGGTTTACAGGTGTTGCATTACGATTTTTCAGCAAAAGGCTGTAAGATTATGGAACCTGGCTGGCGTTCTATTAAAGGAAGTTTTACAGACGATGATACGGAACCTGTACAGGATTTGCCTGAACTGAAAAAAGGCAATGAACTCAAAATAAAAGAAGCCTCCGTTCTCGAAAAGAAAACCAAACCGCCTGTACTTTATACCGAGGCGGGGCTATTGTCGGCAATGGAAACCGCAGGAAAAGAAATCGAGAATGAAGACGAACGTAAAGCCCTTCAAAATATCGGTATAGGTACTCCGGCAACAAGGGCGGCAATCATCGAAACCCTGTTTGCACGCAATTACATCCAAAGGGAAAAGAAGTCCCTGATCCCTACAGAAAAGGGATTGCAAGTGTATGATTTGGTTAAGGATCGCAAAATTGCGGATGTGTCAATGACGGCCGAGTGGGAATTGGCTTTACAGAAAATAGAAAATAACGATGCGGATGTCGGGGCATTCCAAAAGGAAATGGAAACTTATGCGTCTACTATTACCAATGAATTGCTGCAAACTTCCATTGCCCATAACAACCTGCCTCAACTGGTTTGCCCTAAATGCAAAAGTCAGCAACTCATCATTCGTGATAAGATTGTCAAATGTCCTGATGAGGGTTGTAGCTGGGTGCAGTTCCGCAATGTGTGTGGCGTACAAATTTGCATAGCCGATATTGAAAGCCTTGTCAATAAAAAGAGTACTTCGCTTATCAAAGGAATGAAAAGCAAGGCAGGAAAGAAATTCGATGCGTATATCGTATTGGATGATTATTGCAAAACTACCTTTGAGTTTGAAAAGAAGAAAAAGAAATAGTTTATATAAGTTTATTATAACGGCGTTAATCGCCGTTATTTTTTATGGGAGCAATAAAAATATTTATGTAAATTTGTTTTCACGGCGATAATCACCGTCTAAATTAAAATTTATAAATATGGCGCTTAACACTGAACGACGTAAACTATTGGAGCGAATAATGCCTGAAAGTATGATTGTTACGCGAAAGTGGCTGACGGACCAGGCTGCTTTAGATACACATGCTATAGATAACCTGGTTAAGAGTGAACAACTGAAGCTGTTGTGGAAAGGACTTTATATACGGGGGAAGGTTCAGCTTTCGTGGCAAAGTATGCTGTACACGCTACAAACCGTGATGAAAACAGATCTTGTTGCAGGAGGAATGTCAGCACTGGAATTAAAAGGTTTTTCCCATTATCTGCCTACTTCGAAAAAAGAAACAATACAGCTTTATGGCAATGATAAATTACCTGTATGGGCCAATGAACTATCGGAAACGATAACATTTGTTCGCCATACCCGGAATAAACTGTTTTCCGGTATGGAAAGGCAAGTATCCGACAGCTACACTTCTACTGTTTTCTGGAAAGAGGGTTTGGACGAACTTAAAATATCCTGTCCGGAAAGAGCCTGCCTCGAAATGCTGGACGAAGTACCGGATAAAATCTCGTTAGAACACGCTGATCAGCTTATACAGGGTATGACCTCCTTATCGCCCCGCACTTTGCAAAAATTACTGGAAGCCTGTACCAATGTAAAGGTTAAACGGCTTTTCCTTTGGTTCGGTTCACGACACAACTATACCTGGTTTTCAAAATTGAATACCGATAGCATAGACCTCGGTTCCGGAAACCGGGTAATCGTCAAAGGCGGCGATCTCGATAAAACCTACAAAATAACCGTTCCTAAAAATTTCCAATCCTAAGATGAAAAAGGACAGCATATATTACAAACAGGTGCAGTTGTTGGTGCGTATCCTACCGCTACTGGATAGTGAAAAATGTTTTGCACTAAAAGGCGGCACGGCTATCAATCTTTTTTACAGGGAGCTGCCACGGCTTTCTGTAGATATAGATTTATTGTACCTGCCCTCCGAAGGCCGTGAGGAAGCATTGGTCAACATTCGTGCTGCATTAACCCGATTAAGTGAGTTGATTAAGAAAACCATTCCTGGCATTCACATACAAAACGCACACGAACAGGGCAATGCGCTTCGCTTACTTCTGCAAGTGGAAGATGTAAGGATTAAGGTGGAATTGTCGCCGGTGATCCGTGGAACGGTATTCTCCGAAGTACGAATGGAGGTAAGTGAACCAGTGGAGAGGGAGTTCGGATATGCCGAAATACAGGTAGCTTCGTTGCCCGATCTGTATGCCGGAAAGATTGCAGCCGCCCTGGACCGGCAACATCCCCGTGATTTATTTGACGTGAAATTCCTCCTCGAAAACGAAGGCTTTACTGAAGACCTGCGCAAAACGTTCCTTGTATTCCTAATCAGCCATCAACGGCCAATGGCAGAACTTTTGGCTCCTCACCGTAAAAATATAAGAGAAATATATGAAGCAGAATTTGCACAAAT
The DNA here is from genome assembly GCF_901482695.1 of Sphingobacterium thalpophilum. Classification (NCBI taxonomy): domain Bacteria; kingdom Pseudomonadati; phylum Bacteroidota; class Sphingobacteriia; order Sphingobacteriales; family Sphingobacteriaceae; genus Sphingobacterium; species Sphingobacterium thalpophilum. Next base: position 3,931,230 of record NZ_LR590484.1, on the reverse strand, counting down.
GGCCGAAGTGGATATTCCCGTTGAAGCACTGGAAGCCACAAGGGAACAACTCATTGAAATTATCAATACGGATATGACCACTAATGAGCGGAAATTTTTGTTATCGTTCAAAGAGCGAAACCCACAATGGGAACTACTGGGGTTGCCTAATATGGCAGAGGTTGCCCAACTACCATCCGTTCAATGGAAATTGTTCAATCTCTCAAAAATGGAAGAAAAAAAACATAGCCAGGCAGTAGAGAAACTGAAAGAAGTACTGAAGTTATAGAATTGGTTTGCCTTTTCGAAAGTATATACTGAATTGATCATCAATAACAACAAAGTTTACGATCAGAAAATTTTACCCAAGTTAAACCCAACTTTAGTTTTTTATTCAATTATATATTTGAAATTTGTATTTCTCATAATAAGCTCCAATGCTATTGTAAATGATTTCCAGTGAATTGGGAAAACCATTGGCCTATGAAGATACCATATACGTTGTATTCTAAAAATGAGCACGTAAAATCCAAGAATGAGCCTCATAACCTCTCCGAACCGAGCAGGTACCTACTGACCTTTGCCCAGAAAACACATCATTTCCAAATACCTGAAATGGATCTTTTCAGCCAACAACTGAATTACAAGCCTTTTTTTGTCGATCTGGTAGAGATTAATGTTAAAGAGCCAACCCATATTCCCTTTGATATCCATGACAGGCAACTGTTCATGTTCTTTATGCTCAAAGGCAGCCTGCTCTATACCACATCTTCAAAAATTCCTATAATTAAGATACAAGCCAATACATTCCTGATGTCGTACTATGACGAGGGATCATATTTAGCATACGCTGAAAGAGGACAACACATTGCCCTAGTGCTGAGCATACATCCCGATTGGATTGAAAGTATAGATCAGGAGTATTACAATGTGCAACAAATTCTGCAAAGGTTCTTGGATGGTAAAAAATCTTATGAAACAATGGGGCAATGCCGTATGGATAGGAAAATACATCGTTGGCTGTATAAGATTTATAGTTATTCGCAAAATAACAAAGGGGCACTTGATGGCAATCTGCGCAAATACGTAAGTTTGCTGCTGGAGTATTACGATAGCTTGTTGGAAGACCAGGATAAGGATGCGGCTTATCGGATCAAGGGGTTTATAGAAGAGCATTATTGTGATGTCTCCTTAAACGTAAGGCAGTTGGCAGCGCAATTCTTTGTTACCGAGAGAACTTTGCTGAATATATTTAAGCGTACCTATCATGTAAGCGTTCAGCAATTTATCACCGATCTGCGTATTGGCCATGCTTTACTTTTATTGGATCAGGGGATCGGGATCAAGGATGTGTATATGGAAGTGGGTTATGCTGATGAACGGTCCTTTCGCTCTGCCTTGGAGCGTTATCAGAAACGCAAAAAATAGGGATATTCCAAGATATTGTCAAAATCGGAAAATTCTCGACACAAACCTGCTCAATTTTTACCGATTTTGTCTTTCCCACGCTTAACGCTTTAGTGAACTTTGTATCAAAGGATGGTGAGAACCCTCACTAAGATACAAAGGCAATGGAAACAACGGCTATATATCCAAACCAACTCAAAAGAAAACGGATAACACTCAATATCGTTATTATTCTTTTGCTGCTTCTTTGGATACCTGTAAGCATTGACAAAATAACAAACTTTGCAGCATTTAAAAGCGGTATCCTCCGTCAACCCATTTCAGATAGTTTAGGGTACATCCTTATTTACATGCTCCCGGCATTGGAATTAATAACAGTACTGGCATTGATAATGGAAAAATATCGTAAAGCGGGTTTAATCCTCTCAACTGGATTAATGACTGCTTTTACGGCTTATATCGTTGTGGCTCTTATGGGCGCATGGGAAAAGCTACCATGCGAGTGCGGATCGGTGATAAGCGGCATGACTTGGTTGCAACATTTTTTCTTCAATCTCTTGTTCCTTTTTTTAAGCGGTTGGGGGCTTTACTTATGGTACAAATTACGAGGTAGCAACGCTGGAGGCGAAACTACTGAGGGCGGGTCGGCCAAAAGACAAATAAAAAAGTATTCTTTAACATCAAAATTTTAAAGCAATGAAAAAATTAAAAATGAACCTCTTTGCTGTAGTGGCATTAGCAATTGCAGCGGTTACTATGTCATTTAAAATGGCAAGTACAGCAAGCACCTATCATTATACAGATGCAGTAAATCCCGGTGTATTTGCTGACCCTGCCAATTGGCAACCCGGAACTTCAGAGGAATGTGGTTCAGGTGAAGAGTTACCTTGCCAAATAACGGCAGAAAATGAATTGGATTTACAAAGCAAACTGTCGGGGAAAACCAATCCCCAAGTTATGGCTATCGTTGACAGTAAGCGAGAATGATTTCTCAAAAACATTTTAAAAAGCAAAAAAGGGGCATCACAAGCCCCTTTTTATGTTTACTATAATTTATCTCGGATTTTGCTGGATGCCGCCTATTTCTATCACCGTTTCAGGAATAGCAATAGCGTAACGCAAGTCATTGGGTGGCAATGTTATGGTTTGACCGTTTACGGTTCGTGTCAATGTTATATTATATCCGTCCCTGTTCAATCTTTTGATATCTGACCATCTAAGCCCACGATATACCAATTCTTTTCTTCTTTCTATTAAAATCGTATTCAGTGCAGCATCTTTATTAGTAAATGAGTATGGTATAAATTGATTGACATCCCATCTCTTAATCAGTAATTTATTAAGAGTGTTTGCAGCTTCACTAATGTTATCTAATCGGGCATTACATTCTGCAATAATGAGAAGCAATTCACTTGTTGTAATTCCAGTGATTAATCCTGTATTGCCCGTATGTGTACCTTTAAATCTATACTCCCCAACAGCTACTCCACGAAAATAAATACTCTTTCGCAAATCCCCGGCATCATAAAGGTTATAGAGTGATGGTGAAATTCTTGCTACATTAAAGTTGTTAATGGCAGATGAAAACATCCGTGTTTGAAATACGATTTCTTTACTTATTTGATTTACTGACGGTATTGGATAATTTGCGTTTGGGTTCAATCCATTAAAATCAATCAACTCATTACTAATTTCAAATGCCCTTTCTGCATTTTCCAGTGCTTCGACATAATTTCCGATTATCAAATGTGTTCTTGCTAATAGTCCGTAAACTGCCGCCTTAGTGGGCAATGTAGGAGAAGTAATTGTTGCTGGTAACAATGGAAGTGCATCATTAAGGTCTTTTAATATCAAGTCATAGGTTTCCTGTACGGATGACCTAACAGAGGGAATATTTATATCAGGTTCTAACCTTAGCACCATACCCAAGTCCGTATTTGCTGTTGCTCTATTATAAACGGGCGACCATACCTGTACACCGTCCAAATAACGTGCTGCTCTGAAAACCAAAGCCTGCCCTTTGATATAACCTGCTTCTTGTCCAGTCAGGTTGTTCTCCTCAAGTCCTTGTAAAACAGAATTACAGATATATATTACCTTGTAACAATTATACCATTCATCACCATTTGAAGATAGTGGACGGGTTACATAATCCGCTTGCCATGTATATTGACGTTTATCACTTTCGTAATTTAATCCATTGTAATCTGCATCTTTCAAAAAGTGGTCATCACTGCTTGCTTCACCCATTGAGCAAAATACGTGATTAACATCAGAGGCATTATTCAGCAATGATTGCAGGTCACGCAGCGTTGTAGGGATGGCTAAACTTTTATCTGATTTTTCTTCAAGAAACTTTTCGCATCCCGAAATAAGCAATGTCAGGAATAATAGAAACGTTATTATTTGAGTGTTTTTTTTCATTGTAATAGCTTTTATAATTTGGCTTTAAGACCAAGTGAATAATTTGCAGGAGTTTTTAGATTGAAATAGCCTAAGCCAAAGTCAGGGTCAATGCCTGCTTTATTAGCTTTCCATAATAACCCAAGATTACTTGCGTTGAAAAACACCTGTAATCCTTTGATACCTTTTGTCTTGTTTGCTGGCATTATGAAGTCGTAAGCAAGATTGATATATTGGAGCCTGATATGGTCGCCTTTTTCTACCAAAACGCTTGAGCCGTTATAAAAAGCATCCCGGTTGGTATTTGTGGTATATAGATTTACAGGTACGTTGGTATTTACTTCATCACCCGGTTTTTGCCAGCGTAGTGCATAATCGGAATGTCCCCGCCAGTTATAAAACAGGTTGGTATAGTTAATAGAGTTACGTCTGAACCAATATCCAAATTTGAATGAAACGCCAACTTGTAAGCTGATATTCTTGTACGATACCGCATTGATTAACGAACCGAATTTAGTCGGAATAGAAGAACCAAAGTATTCAAGGTCTTCTACGTTAGTGCCTGTGCCTACAATACTGCTATAATCTTTACTTACTTCTCCATTGAGGTATCCCAGTGCTTCACCTGTATTGGGGTCAAGTCCCGCCCATTTATAAGCATAAATGGCATATACAGGATTTCCCTCAATCCCGGATATGGGCGGTGAGGAAACATTGACATATTCCTGTGCCAATGTCCTTTCTACTTGATAGCTAACAATTTTATCCTTGTATAAACTAAAATTCAGTATGGTACTCCACTTAAATGTACGGTCTACGTTTATACTTTTTAGCTGAATATCCCAACCATCCCCTTTCATACTGGCTACATTCCGTAACATATAGGGGTCAACTCCAGTTGTGTAATCCATTGGAGCCATCCCAAAGAGATTAATACCTTTTTTGTGATAATACTCTATTGAACCTGTTAAACGGTCGTTCCGCAGACGAAAATCTACCGCAAGGTTGAGCATTTTTGAGGTTTCCCATTTTAGTAGTGGATTGTAGTAATTATTAAACTGTGCGTATGCTGCACCTGTAAAAATATTCACATTGTTGGGATACCAAATTGTGTTGACTGCAACCATTGCGGGGTCAATATTGCCACTAAAGCCATACGTTGCCCGGAGATTGAGGTAAGGCAAGAAATCAACTTTATAAAAATTCTCGTTCGATAGTTTCCATGCAAACCCTGCCGACCAAAAGGGGTTCCATTGGTCATTCGTTTTTAGACCAAAAAGATTACTTGCATCCCGGCGGGCGCTTGCCGATACGACATACCTATTATCAAACGTGTAAGCAGCATTAGCGAAGTAAGATATAAACCTCGTGGTCGTTTCCCGCAGGTATTGACCTCTTTGAATTAAAGAGGCGCCCCCGCTAATAATTGTTGGATATGTTTTTGTATAATCCACGTTGCCCGTGGTTAAAGTGTTAGGGTCATAACCGTAGAAACGTGCCTGATTTGATTGCATGTTAGCGGAACGTGCTTCCCCACCAATCAGAGCTGTTATATTGTGCTTGCCGTAAGTGTTGTCAAAGTTTAGCTGACCTCGTACATTATTTGCATTTAATAAGTTATTTGATTTATCTAATATGCTACCATTGGGTACGATGTAAACTACATTTCCGTTCACAATTTGGGAAAAGAGATTGATGTAGTCCCTTGCCATATAACTGTTTTCATCGGCAAGGTTGGTATTTAATCCAATTTGTCTTTCGTACTGGTAATTTACGGTTGCATTCAACCCCTTTATGATTTGGTAATCGAGCGTAGCAGTTGCCAGTATATCGGAAACAGTGCCATTAGATGTTTGGTGTTGCCAATCTGTAAGCGGATAATAATTCCAGTCAAGCAATTTTCCATCACCGAGATTTTGGATATAGCTTTGATTGTAGTCCCTTGCAACGGGTAGCGCATTTCCATTCGCATCAGCCATTTGCATATACGGTGCAAAAGTCCCGCCTCTCATTGTTACATTATTATAACCTAAGCGACCCGATTTATTTCTGTTTTGCGTATAATAAAGCCCGGTTGAAAGTGAAAGCTGTCTTATTGGACGATAAGTGTTTTGGAAACGAAGGTTCATGCGCTGGTAAGTGCTTCCCAAATTATCCTTATTGTGGTCGTAACCCACCGAAGATGTCCAAGAAAACTTATCTGCCCCGCCCTGCGCACTTAAAAAATATTGCTGATTGACCAATGGTTTGTACATATATTGATTGAATTGCTTCCTTGCATCTATGGTTCTCAAAGCGGTTATTTGCTGCTGTGCCTGTTCTTGGGTTAATGCTCCACTACGAGCTTTTTCCAAAAGGTCAACTACCGGACTGATTATCGGGTGGCTTGTTGAATTAATATCGCTATTGTAGTAGCCTCTGTTGAACAATTCTTGCTCCACGTCAATATAATCACTGGACGACATCTGACGGATGTAGTCTAAATCGGGTTTTGCCCCGATAGTAAGATTGGAATTGAACGATAAAGTAATCGGTTGATTGAAACGTCCGTTCTTGGTGGTGATAACGATAACACCATTTGCCGCCCTTGCTCCCCAAATGCTGGAAGCCGATGCATCTTTGAGGATGGTTATATTTTCTACAATGTTGGGATTGATATTGGTAATATCACCGTCATAAGGAAAATTATCGACAACAATTAGCGGGTCTTTTTGTCCGCTTATTGTACTCAAACCCCGTATCATCATTTGTGGTGTGCCTTGCTTTCCGGCATCCATTACCATGCTATTAGCAATAGCTGGTAGCCTCGAAAGGATGTCTGTACCCACCTGTTGGTTAAACAGTTCATTGCTTACAGTGGCAAATGAACCTGTTGCCCGTTCTTTGGGTATTTTCTGATACCCTGTTGATACTACTTCTACTTCCTCCAACAAGCGAGTTGATGCTTGTAGAATGATGTTTAAAGTATCTTTATATGGCAGATTTACTGTTATTGTTGTTGGTTCAAAACCCACATGATTAACGACCAAAATAGCGGTACTTGCATTTGTCGCAGTTTGGATGGTAAAGTGTCCTTTACCATTGGTGCTTACTGTTCTGTTGGCTCCTTGCAGGGATACGCTGGCTCCCTCAATAGGTAAACTATCGTTGTGAGAAACAACTGTGCCTGTGATGGTTTGTTGTGCAAACATGCTAAAGGAAGCAATAAGCAATGTAATAATGAGTATAAAAGATTTCATTCATTAATTGAGTTAGATTGTAAAAAAATAGAAGCAGCTACTTGTCTTTTAAGACGAACATATTAAGGCTTCTTTTTGCGGGTACGAGGTCAAGGTTATACCTGTTGAGTTCTTTTTTTAAGCTGGTTAAGTCCTTAATACCTGAAACTTCTATATCAACATTATCTGTATAGCCAGTTTCATCTACTATCGGTAGCGTAATGACTTTTTCCTCACTAAGCATGTTAATCATCGAACCAAGTTTTTGATTAGTCAGGATAGATGGCGAAGCTGGAAAAGTGTTTTTAGGCTTTCCTCCTTTGCTTTTAATTTTGTCTATGGTAGAGGTTCTAATCAAAACAAGACAATCCACCATACGCTTTTCGATTGAGCCTATATAATCCGAATAACGGTTAAGGTCTGCCAACATATAATAGTACAAGCTGTCAGCCTTTTCTTCAGGAACTATAAGTTCGTAGTTGTATAGGTTATATCTTTCGCTTTTACCATCTTCGTTTTTTATAACGTCTAACAATGCTGGCTCTTTTACCTCTATTATCATACGCTTTGAACTAAATTGGTCGCCTTTCTTATCGAATAATTCATATAGTATCGGGTTGTAAATTCGCATCATGGTGGTATTGGTCATTTGCCTGCCATAAATTTCACCATCTTCGGTTTTCTTGAAATTATTTCCTGACGGTAGCCCCGGATAATACCCTTTAACAAAAATAGAATAGGATTTTAATTGCAAGTCGTTACTAAAATGTTCGGAAAGAAACAGGGGTCTATTTTTGTCAATATCGACTTTGGCAACCATCTGTGTTTTTTGATTATCCAAAATGGCTTGTATGTTGGCGGTGGTGATGTCCTCCGCTTGGGTGGTGTTCAGCACTTTACCGTTGGGATTAATCCATGCGATATGGGGTACACTTCGGTAAGGAAAGTATTTTGAAAGAACGCTGTCATTAATTACTGAATTGACGTAAGTGTGTTCTTTCCCTACGCCTGTTTTAAAAAACTTGGCTATTTTATCCGTGTCTTCTTTGGTTATTGCCAACACCTTTATTTTGTCGCCAAATTCATTCTGCAAAGCGTGAAGTTTAGGGAAGTTTTTGATACAATTGCCGCACCATGTAGCCCAAAAATCCAGTATTATCAGCTTGCTTTTATAGTCGGCAAGCGTAGCGGTCTGTTTACCCTGTGGATGGTTCACCACCTGCAAAGGAGTGTTCCAAAGTGCTTCGGGGATTTGGTCGCCGATGTTTAAAGCGGTGATGTTTTGGTTGTTTGCAGTCCCGGGTTCTCGGGACTGCGGACGGGCTACCTCGACACCAAACAACATGAAACAAATTATGGATAGAAAATACCTGCCGCCCGTTACCAGTTCCGGGTGATGGCAGGTTGTGAAAATAGAAATCTTGTTACGTATAGTTTTGCTCATCATCAATCGTAGTTAGGTTACACAATAGAATACTGCTCCGTTAGGAGGTTTTACATGTGCTAATCCGGGCGTTTAATAATAGAGCGAAGACTGAATTTGAGGCAGAAGAACAAAACAATGGCTTTTGCTTGTCCATTAGTGGACAAGCAACAATATTGCTTATACTTGTAGGTCAATCTTCCCATGTTTGTTCTTGTCAATACAAAGGAAATTGTTCAGTCAATTTTTTAGAAGAAAACAGCTTCCCGCATTGGACGAATTTGTACGAACTTGGAAGAATTTGTTCCATATTGGAAGTTTTACTATATTTGGAGAAACAATAAGCATTGAATATGAAAATTGGAAGTAACATCGGTCAGATAAGAACTGCTCAAAAGATTGAAAAAAGTTTTATTGCGCAAGAGCTTAATATCAGTGTGGAAGAATATGAAGCAATTGAAAGTGATGAGCGAGACATAACGCTTTCTATGCTTGACGCAATTGCACGCTTATTATCCCTCGATGTTGCCGATTTGATTACGCTCAATAAACCCGTTACAGGAATTAGGAATTTCTTTTTTAATCATAATGGAAATTCCGGTATCAATATTCATGTACAGGGAATTGACCAAGAAAAAATCCGGATGGCGTACAAAGAACTTTACCAAGAGGAATTGAACAGAATACCAAGATTGGAAAAACTTTTAAGGGATAATAATATCGAATTTAATTTTTGACAACCGGTTATGTGATATTGCAAGCACATCTTTAACGAACATTTTTTATGTAGTTATGAGAGTTGGAGATAACATAAGGGAAATACGGGAAGTTGAAAAAAACTTTAAGAGAAGCCATGTTGCTGAAAGGCTGGAAATTTCTACCCGTGCTTATGCGAACATAGAAAATAATGTTACGGATATTTCTGTGGATAGATTAGAGCAAATTGCAGAAATTTTTGGATGTAGCCCTGAGTATATCCTCCATTACAAAAGTTCAAAAAAGGAGTTCTTCAATTATTTTCATAATAACAATGGAAACAAAGGTGTAAATATCATGTATCAGGGCGGAGAACCAAATCTCGCTAATCAAGAATATCTAAGAACTAAAGAAGAACTTAGAAATAAGGAGAAGTTATACAAATTGCAGCAAGAGTTATTGGAAAGTGAACGTAAAAGAATTTCATTATTAGAGGCTTTGCTCAAAAATAATAGTATTGATTTTTAAACACATAATCAGCATATGAAAATCGGAGATAATATTCGTGAAATACGAGAAAAGGAAAAAAAGCTATCTAAAGAAAATGTAGCAAAAGCGTTAGGCATCACTCCCAAAGCGTATAGCAATATAGAGAACAATATTGCAGACGTTAGCGTTTCAAGACTATACGAATTGGCTGATATTTTTGGTGTTGCTCCGGAGTACATTCTCAATTATCAGGAGAAATCCTCCTTTACTAATCATTTCAACAATTACGAGGGTAATCAGGGCGTAAATATTATGTATCAGGGATGCTCAAATGACCAAATTAAGAATATAGAGGAACAAATTAGAAAGAGCAAACAGGAAGCCAGTCGTCTGCAGGCAAAGACAAGGAATAACTAAATTTCAATAGTCAGATTAAATGACAAACAAAGAGTTAAGCGTATCACAAGTTGCACAATTTGGTCCTCCGTTAAGTTAAGTTTACCCGTTATATCAAATTCATATTTACAACATGTGATTTACATCTTTTAATGTCGCACCTAATTTTGATTGAGCAACTGAACGAACTGATCAAAATTACCATTCATCTTCGGCGTCATCCAATTCATGAGCGTTTTAGCCTGATCTTCGTAAAAATGTTCCTTGGGATCATTTTCCAATGCCAAATACTCCTTAACGCTGATATGCAATATCTCAGCAACTTCTTCTGGTTCTATACCTAATGCTAAGCGTAATTTCAATAAAAAGGGTGCTGCCATAAAGTAAAGTTAAAATTTAAGTTATCTTAATACAAAATGTTCATCAAAATTATTACCACGTTGTGATCGCCTTAATGCCCAATGTTATAATCGCAATTGTGCGGTAATGCTCTTATAATAAACTTTCAGCGCATCACGCTCATCTTTGCCAACATAACTATTATGAGCAACTAAACATCGTATCTTGTACAGTTCATCCACCATGACATTCAACCAGTGTTCATTCTGTTTCGGGAAATACTTTCCGAAAATTGTCCAATTCCCAACAATTATTTTTCCCAACTCTATAAAATCGCAGTAAAAGAGATCACTGTTTCCACGTATGGGCAAATATTTACTTTCCTGCTCACTTTTCTTCAATTTGTCTACAGTATCCTGCACCTTTCTCGGTATGGTTACCGCTTCCGTCTTCATTATTTCCTCGATAAATATTCGCAGCGAATTTTCAATACAATACAGATAAAGGTAAACTTCCGACATTTCCCGTCCTTTTTGTTGTATATCTTGGGGCAAAAGGTTCAGATGACCAAAGTTTATATTTTGCTGTATTTCCTCTATACTGTCCAACAGGGAATTCTCATCAGAGATCAGCGGGTAGAAGAGTTGATTGATATATTTTCTCCTTTCGGCATAGCCTCCTTTGGCCTGCATCTCTCTCCTAAATTCCTGGAGAGTAACACATATTTTAAATTCTTTTGGCTCGTTGGCCTTAAACTTAGCAGATTGTTTCAGTTCGTTTTTTAGCCTTTTATATTCTGCTTCATTTTCACTGGTTATCGTAACATCTGTGGAGGCTCCTGTAAGCAGTATTTTTAAACGTTCAATGTTTTCTGTATAATTCATTTAGATTAATATTTTTGTAGGTTATTCTTCAGTCGTATGTATTTCCTCTTCTTCCTCTTCGAGCATAAATTCAAGGAACAGTAGTTCAGCCTTTGCAGCTTCATTTTCAAATTGCAGATCCCAACGTTCTTCCATAAATTCCAGCAGTTTGTTGCCTCTATCAAGGATAGCATCAGCATTCCAAACAGCATAGCCTGAAACTTCAATTTCAGAATGTGAACCATCAGCATAACCTTGTCTTATTTTCTCTTTCTTCTCGTTATACTTAGCGCTTTTCTTGTCATCAAAGCAATCATTTTGCAAACTAGAATTAATACTCTGTGAGAGTGGCAAGAGATTTCCTAATGTTCCTTGAAAAAAGGGTAGCTGTGATTTTTTATAGCCCTTAAAATTGGATTTCCAACCCGTATGTGTTGGCGTTTGAGGATAAATGTGCTCAATGGAAACTTTGTCTTTTTCGCTCCTTACAAAAAGCTTCCAATCTATTTTTTGACTTCCTCTTCGTCTTACCTTTTCCATTTCATATTCATACAAGAAGTAGCGAAGTCCATTCCAATAATAAAAGCCACCGCCGCTTTTAAATTTCTTGTCGATGAATTTTTGGAAGTAAGTATAGTCGAAATAAGTTTCACTGGAATTTTCTGGCGTATAAAAACAGTAATTCATTCTATCATTCAAACGCTGGATAATTTGCTCAATTGTCAATTCGCTATTTCGCAATTGTCTGGCCGCCCGATAAAACTCACTGTTTCTATACGTAGAGAAAGCCCGGCTAAGCCGGAATGTGATAAATATAAAGCGCTCGATTGCTTTAAATAATTGAACTCGCTTATCCGAATTAACATCCTTGTTCAAGAAAGCCACCGTTACAAGCGGGCGGAAATAGATAATGCCTATTCTGTTCAATCGGTCTATCCACAAGCTTTCCTGTGCAGTCAAGTCTGGATTGTTGACCGGATTATGGGTGTTGTACCAGTGAACGGCAGCAGCTTTTAAACTGTTTACATAGTCTTCAATTTCTTTAGGAGAGAGTTGCGAACGCAATACTGTTGTTTCTTCTTCTCCATTTGTCTCAACTTCTTCCTGATCGTTATCTTCATCTTCCCTGACTTCTTCAAAATCCTGTAAAGAACTAACCTTCACTTCTGTTTTTGCATAAATACTTTGCGGTGTAAATTTCTGCTCCAACAAAAACCTGATATAATCATCGCCTTTTTCTCTTGTGTATTGAAAATACATTATCCAATGGGCAACTAAAAAATCATCATCGTTGAGTGGATTTTGTTTATTCCGTCCCAGTTGATAATAGACTTCCTTCCAGGCATCATTAATTTTCTCACGCAAAGAAATCCGCTCATCATTTTTAAGTTCCTTCTCATCGTATAAGGTCGTTAAATAGATTAGGCGATTTTTAAGAAGCTCTAAATTTGATAGTTTTTTCCCGCGGTTATTCATGGTCTCAAATGCAACGAATACATCAAAGTCATCACTTATTTCATAGACGTTGAACATCAGGTTCTGCGTGACTTTCTTGAATAAGATCTCGATTTCACTTAACCCGTATTTGTCAAGGAAATTTTGCAGATTTTCTTTGAAAAAGCGTTTCGCATTTTCAAGGTTGAGCGTATAGAAGGTTTCTTGGATTGTTCCACTATTGGGTTCCAGAAAAATCCTGTGCCTTAGAAATTTGAAGCTTGGGTTATCAACCTCATAACCAAACTTGTAGGTTGTAATGATCAACTGCGGCGGTCTTTCTATGACCAAATACTCTTCCTTAATCGCCTTCAGGCTAAAAGAGCCCAGATAAATATCTTCATCTTTCTTATCCTTATTTTCCGGAACAAGTCTCAATTGTTCCGAAATAGCCTGAATAAATATGACAAACGTAGTTAGTCTTTGTTGTCCATCAACAATATGAAAAGGCTTGAAGGCTCTGTCTTCAATGAGCCACCGTTCATCATTCCAGTTAGACCAGGTATTCTTGTCCACTTTTTTTAATGAGAGTAGTCCTGTGTAGTGAAACCTATCGGCTGGGAGATTGACCAAATCCTCCCAAAAATCTTTGAGTTGGCGTGTAGTCCAGGCGTACCCACGCTGGTAATCGGGAATTTTAAATAATCTGTCTTTAAAAATGCTCTTCAGAGGTTCTAATTCATTCATTATCTAATATCTGTCGCTTAAAAATGTTTGGTTTGATAACTAACAAAAATACAAATTAAATCCCTCACTACTAAGTTTATTGCGTCAAATCCTGCCTCTAAACGCCAAACACTACCACCTCTTAGATGCCGGGGTCTTCCTGCTTTAATTTTAGACTTCAAGTAGCATTCTAAAATCAAATAATTGTATGGATACACAGCAAAAAGACCTTTCTTATTTCAGGATACGACTGAAGGAATTACTAAACAGTAGCTTTCCCGAAAAGGCAAACGATGAAAAGTTTATAACGCAACGATCATCGTGGGCTGCCAACGCGTATGACGGAGCTTTCCGTTCGGGAAACGCTATAGCGCAATGCGATGAAATTGCCAATTATATCCTTTTTGAAGGCTTATACTTCTCCAAATTCGATACGGTTTTTCAGATCGTATGCAATGAATTTGATACCATCATGGCCGATGAAGAGCTGCGGCCCTTCGCCCTGAAAATGCTTCCTGTTTGCGAGGCTGTTTTTGCAAGATATGAGCTAACCGATGATTTCGCTTATGGCCCGGAGTACGAGCTGCTCTATACCGAAATAACAGGGACCATCGCAATATGGATAGAGGAAAATGGGCTTCAGTAAAAAGCTACATCTCCAACAGAATATCTATGCCCTGCGAATTGCTTTTAAACTGGAAAAGGAGAAACGGCAAGCCTCCGTAGGGGAAAGACTGCCAATGATGCAATACAGCGGATTTGGCGGTCTTAAATTCGTACTGAACCCTATAGCCAGCGCATTAGACATTAATAATTGGAGAAAGACCGAACACGAGCTTTTCCCTGTTACGCAGGAACTTCTCCAGCTGCTCAAAGAAAATTCCGAAGACGACAAGCAATACCGCAGGTATGTGGATAGTATGAAAAGTTCTGTGCTCACGGCTTTTTATACACCTCCTGAGGTAATAGATGCAATTTCTGCCGCTTTTAGAGACAGCGGCCTGCACATCCGCAAATTCCTCGAACCTTCGGCGGGTATCGGTTCATTTATACAATCTTTTTCAGCGAATACAAAAGCAGATGTTACTGCTTACGAAAAGGATCTGCTCACCGGCAAGATTTTAAAGCAGCTATATCCCGAAAGCAATATTCGTATAGGAGGCTTTGAGGAAATTTCCGAAAGGGAACAAAACAACTATGATGTTATAGCCAGCAATATTCCTTTTGGCGACACCTCGGTATTCGACCTTACCTATTCCAGAAGCAAGGACAGTGCGAAGGTACAGGCAGCCCGAAGCATACACAATTACTTTTTTCTGAAAGGCGCTGATATGCTCCGTGAGGGCGGTTTGTTAGCTTACATCACTTCACAGGGTATTCTGAACAGCCCGAAGAACGAACCGATACGCAGGGCTTTGATGCAACAAAACAACCTGGTTTCAGTTGTTCGATTACCTAATAATCTGTTTACTGATTATGCCGGGACAGAGGTTGGCAGTGACCTGATTGTCCTGCAAAAGAATACGGCTAAACAAGGCCTTAACGAAAGGGAAGAACTATTTTGCCAAAGTAAGCAGACCGAATACAATACGCCTGGCAATGCACTGTTTTCAGACAATACACGGATTGTACATACAGACCGCAAACTGGATACAGACCCTTATGGACAGCCAGCGCTCATCTATTTCCATAGAGATGGCACCAGCGGAATTGCCAAGGACCTCAAACAGATGCTTAATGAAGATTTTGGAAAGCACCTTAACTTGAATTTGTACCTAGGCGAACGGAACGAAGAGCCGGTGATACAAATTCCTATTGAACCAAAGGTTACACCGCCGGTTATTGAACCCGTAATCATCCAAAAGGGAATACCATCTCTGTCTGCACAGGTAGCTCATCGTGAAAGTCCACCGGAACTTAAACAACTGAGCATTTTCGACCTTTTTGACACTACGGACGAACCGGTAGCAGTTCTTGCTCCGCCCAAACGGACCACATCAATCAAAAGGCAAAGCACCAACAAAAGAAGAGGTGCAATAGGTCGCCAGCCTGACCTTTTCAGTAGTGCAATGCAGCAACCATACACAACTTCCATTACCAATAAAGCAGTTAATGGAACGCCATCTAACGATGGCAAAAAGCAGGAAACTATCGGAGATTTGTTTTCAGGTGTAAACGGAAGCAGCCAGCCTGTTAAAGCAGCTATTCCCGAAGTTGCCCCGTATAGTGGCGAACTGCAATCGTTCCACCGTAATGATTGCCTTGCCATGGATAAAGGTTGGGTCGGTCACTTGCAAGAAGTGGATACCGCAGAAGGAAACGCCATATTTCATCCCTTGCAACTACCCAGCTTGCAAAGAGCAAGAGCTGAAGCATATATCGAAGTCCGTGATGTGTACCAGCACCTTTACACTAACGAGGCACAGTATCAGGTCGAACAAAAGGAAGAAAGGGAAAACCTGAACCGCCTTTATGATGCTTTTGTCAAAAGGTATGGCAACCTTAACAATGCAGATAATATTAAGCTCATTAAAACAGATAGTTCGGGTAAGGAAATGCCTTACCTGGAACGTGTAATCGGTGGCGTTGTACACAAAGCGGATATCTTTAGCCGACCTGTAAGCTTTTCGACAGTAACCATAGCAATTGACAATCCTGAAGAAGCCTTAGCAGCCACGCTCAATAAATATGGAAGTGTGGATTTGGCGTATATGTCCGAAATCAGCGGTATGAACGCTGACGCCCTGAAAGAAGCCTTACATGGCCGCATTTATTACAATCCTTTGCAAAAGGGATACGAAATAGCCGAACGCTGGACTGCGGGGAACGTTGTAGAGAAAGCTGAAGAGGTACGCAGCTATATCGAAAATAATCCGGAGGATACCGAAGCCAAAACAAGCCTCAACGTTCTGGAAGAGGCCCGACCAAGGCGGATCGAATTTGAAGAACTGGATTTTAACCTTGGCGAACGCTGGATACCCACAGGTATTTATGCCCGTTTTGCTTCCCACCTGTTCGATGCAGATGTTAACGTTTATTACTCGGAAAGCTCCGACGATTTTTCCGTAAAGTGTCACCAGGGCAATATGCACATTTGGGAAAAATATGCCGTTAAGTCCGAAAGCCGGACGTTTGACGGGATAGCCCTGCTCAAACATGCTTTGGTCAATACCACGCCAGACATTACCAAGAAAATGAGGGTTGGCGATCAGGAAGTAAAAGTGAGAGATATGGAAGCCATACAAATGGCTAACACGAAGATAGACGAAATACGCACCGCCTTTACCGATTGGCTACATGCGCAAAACGACCAATTTAAAAACAGGCTGACCGATCAATACAACGACACGTTCAACTGCTTCGTTCGGCCGAACTACGATGGCAACCATCAGGACTTTCCAGGCTTAGATCGTAAGGCTTTGGGTATTGAAGACCTGTATTCAAGCCAAAAGGATACGGTTTGGATGATAAAGCTGAACAACGGTGCTATCTGCGACCACGAAGTAGGTGCAGGCAAGACATTGGTGATGTGCACTGCCGCACAGGAAATGAAACGTTTGGGACTTGCCCACAAGCCAATGATTATTGGACTGAAAAGCAACGTTCACGAAATTGCCGAAGCCTATCGTACCGCTTATCCACACGCCAAGATCCTGTTTCCGGGCAAAGAAGATTTTACGCCCCAAAAGCGCCTGAGGATTTTTGGGGACATTAAAAACAATGATTGGGACTGTGTGATATTGACACACGACCAATTCGGGATGATACCGCAATCGCCCGAAATACAAAAGGAAATCCTTGAAATAGAGCTGGACAGCGTAGAGCGCAATTTAGATGCCTTGCAATCCCAAGGAAAGGAAGTGACCAGGGGAATGCTAGCAGGCGTAATCAAACGGAAAGAAAACCTGGAGGTGAAACTTAAAACCCTTGAACACGATATTGAAAACCGAAAAGATGACGTCGTAGATTTTAAAATGATGGGTATAGACCACTTGTTTGTGGATGAGAGCCACCAATTTAAAAACCTGATGTTCAATACCCGTCACACACGGGTAGCAGGATTGGGCAACATAGACGGCAGTCTAAAAGCCATGAACCTGCTCTTCGCCATCCGTACCATTCAGGACCGTACCAATGCGGACATGGGCGCAACCTTTCTTTCGGGTACTACCATTAGCAACTCCCTGACCGAACTATACTTGCTGTTCAAATACCTGCGGCCAAGGGCAATGGAAAAACAGGGTATCCATTCTTTTGATGCATGGGCGGCTATCTATGCTCGGAAAACTACCGATTATGAGTTTTCGGTGGCTAATAACATTGTGGCGAAAGAGCGTTTTCGCTATTTTATCAAAGTGCCGGAATTAGCCCAATTCTACTCAGAAATCACGGACTACCGCACAGCAAAAGATATTGGCATCGATCGCCCGGTTAAGAACGAAGTGCTGTATAACATACCGCCTACACCAGATCAGGAAGTCTTTATCAAAAAACTGATGGACTTTGCTAAAACAGGTAATGCGGAACTTCTTGGGAGAGCACCTCTATCACAAAGCGAAGAAAAAGCAAAGATGCTTATAGCTACGGATTATGCCCGCAAGATGTCGCTCGATATGCGGATGGTAAGCGGTAGGTATGACGACCATCCCGATAATAAGGCATCGCACTGTGCGGCAAACATCGCTAAATATTATAACCAGTATAATACCCAAAAAGGAACACAGTTCGTTTTCTCTGATCTCGGTACTTACAAGCCTGGCGAATGGAACGTGTATTCGGAAATCAAACGCAAGCTGGTAGAGGATCATGGCATACCTGCACATGAAGTCCGGTTTATACAGGAAGCTAAAAGTGATAAGCAGCGCAAAGAACTGATTAAAGGAATGAATGAGGGAAAGATCCGTGTGTTGTTCGGTTCTACAAGTATGTTGGGTACGGGCGTTAATGCCCAGAAAAGAGCCGTTGCCATACATCATCTCGATACACCGTGGCGACCGAGCGATCTTGCACAACGTGATGGGCGAGCCATCCGTAAAGGCAATGAAATAGCTAAATTCTTTGCCGATAACCAGGTAGATGTGATTATCTACGCTGTCGAAAAGTCTTTGGATAGCTACAAATTCAACCTGCTGTACAACAAGCAGCTTTTTATCGATCAGTTAAAGACCAACAATCTCGGCAAGCGAACTATTGATGAAGGCAGTATGGACGAAAAATCAGGAATGAACTTTTCTGAATATGTGGCTATCCTGTCGGGAAATACAGACCTGCTGGATAAAGCCAAACTGGAAAAACAGATTGCCGGACTGGAAAGTGAAAAACAGGCATTTAACCGTTCCAAATTCAGTGCGAAATATAAACTGCAGGACTATACGGAAATGCTGGAAAGTACGCAATCCCGACTGCATCGAATGAGCCTTGATTGGGATAATTTACAAGGGCGCTTACAAAAACGTGAGGATGGCACTGTTGCAAACCCTGTTTTACTGGAAGGACTACCGCCGAATGCCGATATGAAGCAAATCGGCACCAAGCTTAATCAACTTGCAGACAATGCCCGCACCGGAGGGCAGTATGAAGAAATCGGTACGTTGTACGGATTTACACTATTGGTCAAAACTGAAATGTCTGAAAAGGAGGGCGTGGACATTCGGGTAAACCGATTTTTGGTACAGGGCGAGGGCAATATCAAATATACTTACAACAACGGCATAATGGCCAAAGAACCGGAAACTGCATCCATGAATTTTTTAAGGGCACTGGAAAAACTACCAGGCTATGTAAAGCAGGAACAGGAGAAAATTGCCGAAATAAAAAAGGATTTGCCTATTCTTCAGGAAGTAGTAGATGGTACATGGTCCAAGGAAAACAGATTAGGCGAACTTAAAACGGAACTGGCTGCTGTGGAAAGAAAAATCCAGCTATCTATCATGCCTGAGCCTAAGGAAGAACCCGTGGAAGCGCAAGAGGAAAAGCAAAAGGAAGCTTCATCTGTTTCAGAGGATATTTTAAGAACAAAAGGTGTCCATTTGCCAAAAGGTGTACTATAAGATAGATTGTTAAATTCTTTCCTAATAATCTTTAAAAAAAATAACCGTTAACATAAAATGTCACAGTAATTTTTTATTAAATAATTTAAATGCTTATGTTTGATAATGAGAGCGTTAATGAACGGGGATTAAATCAGGTTTGATTTTTCCCCGTTATTTTCACTCGGATATGTAAATGTCTCCAGCAAAATGGTATATGTCAATAGCAACAATGTATAACTATTGTTTAACCCAGTCTAACTGCAAATGCTTAATATCGAAAGTCTTTCCCAATTTAAAACTATCCCCATAGAGGAAATTAAAACCGGTGATTTTGTTATCAATTTAGGTGAAGTTGTAGAAATTGATAAATTTCCTAATCATATTGATCTCATAATTCTTAGGTTAAATGAGAAATACGTTATAAAATTCAGCCTTGAAACATTAATTGTAATAAAATGATTTTTAATGGCGATAGTCAAACTAACTAGCTTGAGTTTTAGCAATGAACAAAATGAACAGATGATGCTACAAAAATTATCCCTCCTGTACCAAATGCTGCAAATCAGGATCATTCTTTATCCGTTCTATTTCACTCACAACAATATGCAGGATGTCTGACTTTATACGTTTGTAATTGCTTTCAATTTCCTCTTTCATTTGATCTTTTCCCTGCTCATTTACAAAAGAAAGGATTTGTGGTATCTGCTGGTAAGCTTTGGTTTCAGCGGCTACCCTTTCATTGTCCACTACAATTTCTGCATGAAAAATCTTTTGCTCGATACGTTCATCAAAGTTGTCTGATACAGAACCCACAAACATACCTTGTGTCAAGGTTGATATTTTGGATGCAGGTATCAGGCTATCTAATTGTGTGGAGATAGATGTTGATTTATCATTTCTATTGATGGTCATACTCTGACGTTTCTGTAATACTTTTCCAAAGCGTTCCGAAAGGCTCTTTGCGGTCTCTCCTACAACCTGACCACTGAATACATTACCAACGGTATTCTGAATTACCTTACTTTCCTTGTCGCCGTAGTCCCTTGTTAATTGCGAAAAATCTTGAAATCCTAAACATACTGCTACTTTGTTTGATCTGGCAGTTGCGATCAGGTTGTCCAGTCCTCTGAAATAAATCGTAGGCAGCTCATCTATGATAACAGAACTCTTTAGCTGTCCTTTTTTGTTAATCAGTTTGACGATCCGTGAATTGTACAAACCTAATGCGGCAGAGTAAATATTTTGACGGTCAGGATTATTGCCAACGCATAAAATTTTTGGTTCTTTGGGGTTATTAATGTCCAGCGTAAAATCATCACCTGTCATCACCCAATAGAGTTGCGGACTGATCATTCTCGATAAAGGAATTTTTGCCGATGCAATCTGACCTTGCAGTTGATCTTGTGCACCACCTTGCCACGCGTCCATAAATGGCGATAGGTAGTTTTCCAAATCGGGGTACGAGGTAAGAATCGTGAATACATCCGAATACTTTTTATTCAGTAATTCGATGGCGTGTGGGAATGTACAGTACTTTCCATTCTCATAAATTTTCAAATACCAGATTATCGCAGCCAAAAGAATAATTGGGCTTTCCACGAAAAAATCGCCCTGCTTCTGTATCCACGACCTGTTTAGGTTCAGCATTATCGTGTAGGCCGCTTCGTAAGCATCTGAAATGTCCGTCATAAAGTCGGGATTGAGTGGGTTGCACCGATGGCTTCTGCGAGGGTCGTCGAAATTGATGACGTAGAATTTGGGCTGCACTTTGTACTTGTCCCGGTGTTTCAGTAAGTGATTGTAGGCGATGGTAGAAAGGTCGTCGAATTTGAAATCGTATATATACATACTAAAGCCCTTTTCTATCTGTTGCTTGATGTAATTATTTACGATAGCATATGATTTTCCGGAACCTGGAGTACCGAGTACAATAGATGCCCTGAAAGGATTTACAATGTTTATCCAACCGTTGTTCCATTTGCCTTTGTAGTAAAACTTGGTGGGCAGATTGACGGAATACTCGTTTTCCATCAGCTTGGTTTCCTGTTGAAAGCTTTCGTTTTCATTATTGAAAACATCGTCCATAAGATTGGTGCGGAGCAAGCGGCTCATCCATACCCCAGCCATAAGCAAGGCGATATAACCTAACGAAATAGTAAGGATATACAGAAATGTACCTGTTGCGGGAGATAGTATTAACAATGGTGTGTTCAGGAAAAACAGCACAAAACCAACGCCTAAAGCCGCGTAAATTTTTGACCATGTTATTTTTTCATTCTTTACGCCCTTTGTACCTAAACAACTCAAAGCTAACAACACCAGAGCAAATGCTTTGGTATAAAGGGTATGTGAAAACAAACCAGCAGTTCTGTCAAAATTCCCTAATATTTTGTTGATTACTTCCAACGTCCAGCCACGCTCTAAAAAGAAACCGTAGCAGAACCAATAAAGGTGCATCAGTACCAAAAGAATACTCACTGCCCGCATAAAAGCCATTATCTTGGCTAACCCTCTTAAATCATCTTCCCCTTGCATTATTTTAGTTTTAATGTTCGGGCGTGAATTTAAACGCTATAAGGGGTGGCTATAGGAATGTGGCAGCCAGTGGCATCGAGTGGCAGTATTTGGCGGGAAGACTATAATTTTCAGATTGATTTTAGGAATTACCTTCAGCTCCTCTCACCAGAAGTTTGTCGCAGACTTTGCTGCTCAGCATCTCATTTTGTCTTTTATCATAGGAAACCGACATTGTTCCATCGAATGGTTCTATGGACTCAATAAACAAAACAGTACCCAGTACAAGTTCCTTGCTGTTCAGGAATTTCAGCAAATCTTCGGAAGAATGGGAAACTGCCATAAATTCGACCTTATCTCCTTTCTTATGGTCGCTTAACCTCAGATAGTGTTCGGTTGTGATCTTTCCGTTTATGTCCGGTATCGGTGATCCGTGAGGGTCAACATTCGGATGCCCAAGTAATTCATCCATTTTCTCGAAAAATGCCGTTGACCGGATATGTTCGATCTGTTCGGCAATAAGATGAACCTCTTCCCATCCAAAGCCCATCTTTTCCACTAGGAACATTTCGGTAAGCCGGTGCTTCCTGATTATCAGGGCGGCTTCCTTTTTTCCTTTCGCAGAAAGCTTGACTGGCTTGTAGCTTTCATAAATGACCAGCTCTTTCTCGGCAAGGCGTTTCATCATGCTATTAGCTGTAGGTATCTTAACTTCCAATTGCTTACTCAGCTCCGATATATTCACTTCACCTTTGTCAATGGATAAGACAAATAAAGCTTTCAAGTAGTTTTCTTCAGTTTCCGAAATCATATAACAAATCTACAAATTATTAGACCGCTCTAACATTTTAAACAAACTTTATTTGTTAGTATAGTCTAGCTTATTATTTTTGTAAGACTAATTTATATTTTAAATTAGTCTGTGAATATTTTTTAGTATTATCTTATAGAGTATTCCTGTTATTTAATGAGCCAAATTGAAAAGTAATGAATAAAAAAAGTAGCAAATGAGAAAATCACAAATTATCATCGGGGGAATTATAGCCCTGATAGTCGGGATACAGGCCTGCGAAAAGTTTGAGCCCGGATTGCCCTTGGAAGACAGCTTGCTGGACGGTCCGATTGAGGGGCTTAGTCTTTCGGAAATGCAACGCTTCAATGATGGCGACAGAACCTTTAATGATGAAGTATTTACCGTTGAAAAGGGGCTAGGTCCTTTGTTTGTTTCCAACAGTTGCGTGAGCTGCCATGCAGGAGACGGTAAGGGAAATCCGTTCAGCACATTGACACGTTTTGGCCAGGTAGACGAAACGGGTAACCAGTTTTTGCATCTGGGCGGTCCACAGTTACAGAACAGAGCTATCCCAGGCTATCAACCGGAAGTTTTACCTCCGGGAGCGGCCTTTTCAAGGTTTACGCCCCCCGCAGTTACAGGACTGGGGCTTCTTGAATTTGTTCCTGATGATGTACTGCTCCAAATGGCTGATCCAAATGATCTGGATGGGGACGGCATCTCCGGCAGGGTAAACTGGATAAATATCCCATCCTATATCAATCCCCGTAGCGGAAGCGTTTCTCACAATGGCAGGTATATCGGGCGGTTCGGTAAGAAGGCTAGTGTTTATGATCTTCTTCAGCAGACGGTAGACGCACTCGCACAGGATATGGGGATATCTACGCTCTACCATCCCATAGATGTGTATTCCGGGCAGAAAGTAGATCCAGAAATTTCCACCCAGCGAGTGAACAACCTAGGTTTTTATTTACAAACCTTGAAGGCACCCATCCCCCGTAATCAGACCGATGCGGATGTAATAAAGGGGAAAGCCCTTTTTACGCAAGTGAATTGCAGCAGTTGCCACAAACCCAAACTAACTACAGGCAATGCCCCGATTTCGGCACTTGCATTCAAGGATTTTTATCCATACACCGATCTGTTGCTACATGATATGGGTTCGGGCCTGGATGATGGATACACCGAAGGTACTGCAAAGACCAATGAATGGAGGACACCGCCATTATGGGGGCTGGGTCTTTCACCTAATTCACAGGGCGGAAAGTATTTCCTGATGCACGATGGCATGGCAACCAGCATTGAACAGGCAATAGAACTGCACGGAGGAGAAGCGGTAGCTTCCCGTCAGCAGTACAACAACCTGTCTCCAACAGATAAAGCCGCGATTATCAAATTCCTCAAATCATTATAATATGGACAGAAAGCAATTTATCAAACAATGTGGCTTTGCCTGCCTCGGTACAGGTCTGGCACCTGTACTGTTGGAAGGATGTGCTACGGGGAAGTCCATATCAGGTAAGATTATGGGCTCCGATCTTTCCGTTCCGTTGAGCAGTTTCCTTTCTGGTAAGGGCGGAAAGGAAATCTATAGAAAATACATTATTGTGGAACACGGCCAACTGAGGTACCCCATATATGTATTCCGTTTTTCAGAAAGCGAATACAGTGCGGTGCTTATGCAATGCACTCATCAGGGCGCTGAATTACAGGCTTTCGGCGATATACTGCAATGTCCTGCACATGGCAGTGAGTTCAACAACAAAGGGCAGGTACAAAATGGGCCAGCCCGGGAGAGCTTGCGCTCTTTTTCTGTAAATATCGTTAACGACCAACTCAACATATCACTTAAACATGCATAAAAAATACTACGTCACACTTTTAATCAGTGTTAGTCTGTTTGTACCGGCGCTGGTTCATGCTCAGATTGATTCTACCCTGTTCAGGAGAGCGGAAAACAGGGATTCACTGAACAATACAATGAATATGGATGCGATATATAATAGACCAATGCTTTCAGCAGGCAAACTGCCCATATCTGTGGGTGGATATATGGAGGCCAACTGGCAACATATTGGCCAGGACGGGGTAAGCCAAGGAAACCAGTTCCAATTCAGGAGGTTCACCATTTTTATGGCATCCACGATCAGCAAGCGCATCAAGTTCATGAGCGAGCTTGAATTTGAGAATGGTACCAAGGAGATCAACATCGAATTTGCGGCATTGGACATGGAGTTTCATCCTTTGCTGAACTTGCGTGGGGGGATTATCCTTAGTCCGATCGGTGCATTCAATCAAAACCATGACGGGCCTAAGTGGGAGTTTACAGACCGTCCAATTTCAGCGACACAGCTTTTGCCTTCCACCTGGAGCAACGCCGGATTCGGATTGTATGGTAAACATTACGATGACGACTGGATGTTCGGTTATGAAGCTTATGTTTCGGGAGGATTTGATCAATCCATCATTAACAATGAACAGGGCAAAACGTACCTGGCTGCGACAAAATCCAACACCGACCGTTTCGAGTTAAGTCTCACCGGGCAACCACTCTTTTCAGGAAAACTGGCAGCAAGAAATAACAGGATAGGTGAAATTGGCATTTCTTACATGGGTGGTATTTACAACAGGTACGTTGACAATGGCAACGTTATCGACGAAAAACGGACATTGAGTGTATATGCAGTTGATTTTAACACGAAGATTCCGCACATAAAGACTTTTATTACCGGTGAATGGGCATGGATTAAACTAATGGTTCCGGAAAGTTATACTCAACAATATGGTGAGCGGCAACAAGGCGGATTTGTCGATATCGTCCAACCTGTTTTACAACGAAAAATATTGGGATGGCCAAAAGCATCCCTAAGCCTTGCCTGCCGTTTGGAATATGTGGATTGGAATGTGGGGAAGCTTAGGGAAACTGGCGATAATATTGGTGAAGATCTGTGGAGTGTGGTGGGAGGATTGAGCTTCCGTCCAAATTCTGAAACCGTATTGCGATTGAACTACAGGCACCAGCGTAGCCGTGACTTCTTTGCGAATCCGCCTGTATTGCTCGGTGGTTTTAGTTTTGGTATCTCAACCTATTTTTAATTCAGCATCCGTCTTAATATACCAGTGTATTTAATTTGCTTATCCAGAATTTCTGCGGTGTTTTCTTTTCTTTTTCATTTGGTTAGCAAAATCCTGTTCCTCGTAATCTTCGCCTTGAGCTTCGGGAAGCAATCCGCCCAACGCTTCGATCAAACCATCTTCATGTTTGTCAGTATTTAAGAAATTGAACAGATGGTGTGGGGCTTCCTCGGGAAGATCTGCATCATCTGATGTGGGTGTTTTTGACTGTCGTATGCCTGATTCTTTTTTCTCCGATTGACGACTACTATTCCAATAATCGTTAAAAGCGTTGGCAGAAAGTTCTGTTGCCAAACGTGAACCATTCCATACAGCTTTTGAGTTGTGGTCTATAAATGTCATTCCGTATATTCGGCCCGTATCATTTCTTCTTACCACGACATTAATACCTTGTTCTGCCAAATGCTTTTTAAAGCTCAATTCATCAGTTGTAGATTGCAGGGCAATGCTAACGGCGGATTTTAAGGTCTGTTTGGTGGGGCTGGTTTTCAAAGCCGTTTTGCATTTCGCAAAATGCAGTTCCAAAGCCGAAAGCCCTGCGCTCTTCCCGAATAATGAAGCCTTAAACGGATGCCCGGCTCTATCACCATTTTCATTCAATGGAATGTACAATAAGCCCTGCTGCATTTTCCCTTGCAATTCGCCCTCTATTTTCTCGGCGGTAATATTGAACAGGGAAAGCAGGGCATTATATTCTCCCAATGTTTGATATTGGTAATAGTTTGGCAGGTGACGAACGACTGAAGCGATTTGGCTCTTAACATCGCCTGCCCGATAATCAACCGGACGGAAAACCTTATCAGTCTGATTACGCTCTTTGTCGGTGGCGGGTATCAACCCGTGTTGTTTTTCCAGTTCACGGCATACATTCATCGACCGCATTTTCTCGAATTTGTCCGAGATCTTTTTTCCCTGCTCATTCACGCAAACTGATACAATGTGTATATGGCTGCGGCTGGTATCGGTATGTTTGAACACCACAAAAGGCTGTTCGCCGTAACCCATTTCCCGCATATACTGTTCTGCCATTTCCCGATATTTTTCATTGCTTACCTTATCATTCGGGTCGGGATTGAGCGAAATATGCAGCGTATGTTTCTCGGTATTGCGGTTGGCTATTAGGTAAGGCGCAAAAGATTGGGCTAATTGTGCTACGGAATAATGCCCGTTAGCGGTTTCAATCATCTTACTGGCAAACAAAATTTGTCCGTTTTCATGCTCCACTTTGAGTTGATTGTATGCCAATGCCCCATATAAATTTCCGCTTCTACCGATTTTTGCTATCATTTCTAAGCTTGTTTTTTCAGGTGTTTTGCTTCAAATTCTTCGGTAAGTTGAATGATTTTTTGGCATAGCATCGCCATTTCAACCGTCTGTTTTTCCAGTTTGTACAGGAATGCAGCCGCTTTTTTCTCGGTAAAATGCTTATACAGCAGCTTTACAATCTGGTTATAGTTCACACCAACGGAGCGAAATTGGCTATGAAACGAAGTCAATCGCATATAAAAATCAACCGTTCCTTTGTCAATTTTTACTGATTTCATTTCCTTACCGAACAACAAGCCGATGATAAATTTTGCTTTATTGGTCATTCCCGATGCATCAAAAAGCGATAAAAGTTTCGTGTTTTCTTCGTCTGTAAGACGGAAAACGTGGCGGTGGATGCTTGGGTCTGTTTTGGGTGTCCGTCCACCCTTATTCTGTTTTTTGTTTCTGTTCTCGTTCATCACAAATCCATTTTAAAATTCATACAAAACCCTGACTTCGGAAGGTGTTTTCTGCCCCCTGCAAAGGGCAAGTTGTTTTGAGGCACTAACTCGGTTTCGAGTGCCTCAAAACACAACTTGCCGTGTTCCGGTGAACACAAAAATCCGCCCTGCGGGACGGATTGAATGTAACAGGGAAAAACGGCTCGATGCCGTTGCTGTTACCCTCCGATTTGTCAAAAGTCTTTTGCATAAATCCGTTAATAAAAATCATTTTACAAAGTAAGCAACTGTATGTAAGAGTATTGCAATGCAATACCCGGACAAACACTGCCTTTGAACGCCAAACACTGCCATATATCGTACAGCAGGTAAATTATCCGTTTTATTTGCCTTACAGTTTTAATGCAGGCAGTAAAAAATGTATTTAAACAGGAAAGAAAATCGGGTTTGCAAACAGGCAGTTTGCCATAAAAGCATAAGGTTTTAAAAGCATAAAACTATAAAAACGTAAAAGCATAAAAGCGGTAAAGCATTTTGTTTTCTGCAAGGTTTACAACCTGCCAAATCATACTCCTTACAAGGTTGTAGGGAAAGCGTAAAACGGCACAGGAACATTCCAAAATGCCAATGCAGGAATACAGTGAAAAAGGAATATTCCAATAGACAAATATTTAAACCTGTAAAACAAGCAAGGCGTGTAACAATAAATTTTTAAATAATGGAAACAAAGAAGAAAACCTTAAAAATCAGCTTTTCTACCCAAAAAGGCGGCGTGGGAAAATCAACAATGACCACCTTGCTAGCAAGTGTGCTTCATTACCGTTTAGGATATAATGTGTTAGTAATGGACTGCGACTTTCCACAGCACAGCCTGACCAATATGCGTGAACGGGATAAGAAAACCTTGATGCAGAATGACTACCACAAAAAAGCGGCAATGAAGCAATTCCAGACCATCAACAAGAAGGCATATCCGATTATCAAAAGCAAGGCTGAAAATGCTTTGGACAAAGCGTCGGAATATGTAAGCCAGTCGGCAGTTGCGCCCGATGTTATTTTCTTCGACTTGCCTGGAACTGCCAATACTAAAGGTGTATTGACAACCTTAAAAATAATGGACTTTATCTTTTCACCCATTACAGCCGACCGCTTAGTAGTGGAAAGCACATTGGGCTTTACCAAAGCCTTTCTTGAACTGCCCAAAACTATTGAGGGCAATGAGCAACAAGAGCTGTGGCTGTTCTGGAACCAAGTGGACGGTAGGGAAAAAACAGGTTTGTACGAGGCATATCAAAGTGTCATTAAAACACTCAACCTGCCCATAATGGAAACAAGGATAATGGACAGTAAGCGTTTCCGAAAGGAAACGGACGATACCGAAAATTATGTGTTCCGTTCAAGCCTGCTACCCGCAGAACCTCAATTGATGAAGGCAACCAAAATGGATTTGTTTGTCGAAGAATTTTTAAAAATCATACATCTATAAAGTCATTCAGCTATGAGTTCAGATAACAAAAACGAAGATTTTAAAAAGCCAAATGTTGATGAAGATTATTTGATGAACATCATCAGCGGTGATGAGCCAGTTGCTCCACCTCAAAATAATCAGCAACAGGAAGAACCAAACGAAATCAAGCCCAAAACCAGGGAAAAATCCCGAAGCAATTCGTCAAAGAAAGCGGACTATGACGAAACATTTTTGGTCAACCGCTTTCCGTCAGGTCGAAGCGGCAAAGTGGTTTACATACGTCCTGAATATCACGAAAGGCTGCTCCGCATTGTGCTGTTAACGAGGGAAGAAAAAACAACACTCTACTCATACATTGACAATATCCTTGAACACCACTTTAGGGAGTTCGGGGACGATATTACAGATTATTTCAACGAACGCTTTAAACCCATTTTATAATGAAGAATGCAAATAAAAAGAGGAACGCTATTGTTGCAGACAATACTTCCGCCATCACAAAAAACGAAGTACAAACAAGCTATGAGCAAACATTTCTGCAAATGGATACAGTGCAGGCACGAGGTAACAAGAGCATCTACCTAAGCCCGGAGCATCACGAACGATTGACTCGTATTGTACAAATAATTGGCGATGACAAAATACCGTTGTTCGCCTATCTGAACAATATACTTGACCATCACTTTGAAGCGTTTGAAGATGCAATTTCAAAGGAGTATAAAGAAAAATACAAAGCGCTGTTTTAAAATTCTCGATTTATGGAAATAGTAATTGTGATATGCCTGCTAATCGTGATTGTACTGCTTTTGCAGGATAAGATTGTCATTCATAAGAGGTTGGAGCAAAAGCCCAAACAGGAAAAAGTTAACCTGAACCTGCCCGGTATTATGGGACAACCCAAGCCAATAAGAAGCCTTTCACTGCCAAACACTGCCGATGAAAGCCAAATAGCAGAACCGGAAATAAACCCAGCTAATTTAGACATTGATTACGACGAGAACGAAGATGTAAGTATTCAGGTTCCGCAGGAAGAGCTGGACGATGTTTTCAGAAATATGCCTGATTTGGAGGAAGAGGAAGAAGAATGGAACAGGTATGGAGTATCCGGTGGCGATAGCAGTCTTGCCCAAGGGGTTACCTATGAAGAACTAAGCTCCGTAGGTGCATTGCTCCAAAAAGAAAGTTTGGAACAAGCTCAAAAGGAAACAGCGGTAGCCATAGTTCAAAGATTACAAGGGACTGAATTATTCGCCCTGCTGGAAAATTCCATTGAGGGTGCATCCCGAAAGATTGCCGAACTTTTGGACAGCACAATCACTTCTGAAACGGAAGTCCGCTCTTCCTTAATGCGGAAAAATAATCTCGAGGATTTTGATATCGGGGAGTTTGTCTGAAAGGCAATTCCCCTTTATTGTTTATGAACAAATAACAACATACGATCATGAAAAGAGAATTGCCAATCATCAATATTCATGGTACTGATTTCTTTATTGATGTAGAAAGTCTAAGCTTGAAAGAAAGAGCAAATGAAAACAACTTTATTCCTTTTGGTTATATGGCCGATGTACCTGGGGGATATGAATTTGAGTATGGGCTGGATAGCAGGAACATCCATACCATCTGGACAGACGAACAAAGTGTAAGGATAAAAATACCTGAGTTGGTAGAACTTGATCCCTTTGGTATGTCGCAAAGGTATCAAGTACCAATGGAACAGCTAAAAGGGAAAACGGATTTTGAAATTATGGTAGACCAACAGGCCTTTGATCTCAGAGTAAATAAAGGTGTTCTTCCGACCATAGATATTGCAGGAGATTTATTTTATGTGGTGCTCGACAAAGATCGGCTTATTCCGAAGGACGATCCACAGTCCGTGGGAATACCTATACCGTCTTTCACACAGTATGACCAGGTACTCGGAGAGAATGTATTTGCCTACGACCCCAAAAAACGGGAAATAAAAGAACTCGATTATTTGAAGATAACGGAAATTCCAAAAAACCTTATAGCAGTCAGACTACCGTACAGTTTCTCGCTAGATCCTGTAGGCTGGAATTGGCAGAATAATCGGGACGCAAAAACTGCTTTGAAAACATCAAACCTCAGGATGCACTTCAGCTCCCCCAAAATACCCTGGGAAAAAACAGATCTGCCCGATATTATCAAAGAAAATCTGGAAGAATTGAGACAAAGAAAAGTAGAAAAGATAAAATCTGGTCTAACGAAACCTTTAGTCAATAAGCGTAATCGTGGTCGCAGAATGTAATCATTGCAATAATTTAAGTATAGAATTATGATTAAAAAAGATGATCCCGATTATATTCTGGAAGAATATAGAGGGCATATAATAGCAAGTCACAAGAACAATGTACCGGAAAAGTCTACAGACAATCTTATCATCACCTACCGAAAAGAGGACTTTCCTGAATATGGGTATATCGTTGGACTGGACGACAGCAAAATGTCAGGAAGTAGGAAGACATTTCCTCATAATATTGACGACGCAAAGGGCTATATTGATTGGCTGGAAGGGAAGCCGGAAATCGAAATTGACGGAACTAAATATCTTTTCGATATAAACCAACTAGCATTAGTCGAGAAATACCGACCTGAAGAAAGGAAACTGTTTTTTGACGAGATGAAAGACTATGGTACACATTATGAGTTTGTGTACAACAGAAACTCCAAACGCCTTGATGCAGACAGAACAGAAAATGGAATAGATGCCTACATTACCGGAAAACACAGCTTTGCTATTATTACCGTACCAAGAATGGGCGATATTGACCCGACGGGTATGAGCAGTAAGTACAATTGCTCCCTTGACTATATTCGTCAAAATAGCGATTTGGATATAATGATTAAGGAAGCTTATGACATGCGGGTAAACAAGGGGATGTTACCTACGATTGAAATTGAGGAGCACACATTCTATGTGGATTTGCGAATGGATAAACTTAGGCCCAAAGATGATTTTTTATCCAATGGTATTGGGTTCTCCCAAATTGAAGACTATTTCAATGATACAACTGAAAAATATGTCATACCCTATAATCGTCAAAAAAAAGAATTGGGTGAGATAGACTATGAAACCATTACCAAAATTCCTAAAGATCTGGTAGTAGTGGAAATACCAAGCGAGATTAAAATGGACCCGATAGGTTGGAACAGACTGCACGGATTCGATCTTAAAGACGGGTTGAGGGAAACAGGATTACAAATGAATTTTACCGCGAAACAAGCCAAATGGGAAGACATCTATGTTCCTCAAAAAATCAAAGAAAATTTAGCGCAACTAAAAAGAGAAAAGCAGCAGAACAAACCCATTAAAACCTCACAGAACCAACAAAGTAAAAAAGGGCGGAAAATGTAGAATACCTCCCTGGTCAACCAACGTCAAACCGTAAAAAGTTTGGCGTTTTTTTATGGCTAAGCATCTGCTGTAATGCCACTCGCGGCCAAATACTTCCTCTGACTGCCACTTTAGGGCAATGCCTCTTTTTCCATTAGACATTTGTTCCGAAAGCTCGCAAGGTGCGGGATAAACAGTAACAAATTAATGTGTTTCAATTATGGAAAAACAGAGAAAAAAAGTTTTGCTGGCAGCAGTGGCAACGTTGTCAGCAATGGGTGCTCTTGCACAGGGAAATGGTTCTGCAGGTATCAACGAAGCTACCCAAATGGTAACAAGCTATTTCGACCCCGCAACCAAATTAATATACGCCATCGGCGCGGTGGTTGGGCTCATCGGAGGCGTTAAGGTGTACAACAAGTTTAGCTCCGGCGACCCCGACACTTCTAAAACTGCCGCAAGCTGGTTTGGTGCGTGTATCTTCTTGATTGTTGCAGCTACTATCCTGCGCTCATTCTTCCTTTAATCCTGTGCCTTATGAATTATCATATCAATAAAGGCATCGGAAGAACGGTGGAATTTAGGGGCCTCAAAGCGCAATACCTTTTCATTTTCGCCGGCGGACTGCTCGGTACGCTGATCTTCGTGATGGTACTGTATATGGCGGGTGTAAATTCCTACATCTGCTTGTTCCTTGGCGCAGGTGGAGCTTCGCTCATTGTATGGCAGACTTTTTCGCTAAACAGGAAGTACGGCGAACACGGCTTGATGAAAATTGCAGCAAACAAAAGGCACCCCCGCTATATCATTTGCCGCAAGCCTGTACACCGCTATTTAAAATTCACACCTAAACAGAACACCGTATGAGAAACGTAGCAAAAACCACTACACTGGAAAACAAATTTCCTTTGTTGGCAGTAGAGAACAATTGCATTCTTTCCAAAGATGCAGACATTACCACTTGTTTTGAAGTGCGTTTGCCGGAACTGTTCACAGTAGCTTCTGTTGAGTATGAAGTGATACATTCCGCCTGGCACAAGGCGATTAAAACCTTGCCTGATTTTACGGTCATTCACAAACAGGATTGGTACATCAAAGAAAGCTATTCGCCGGATTTGGCAATGGAAGACCAGAGTTTTTTATCAAAATCCTACCAACGCCATTTCAATGAGCGGCCGTTTCTAAACCATTACTGCTACCTATTCCTGACCAAGACTACTAAGGATAGGATGCGGATGCAAAGTAACTTCAGTTCGCTTTGTAAAGGCACACTGATACCAAAGGAAATCAGGAACAAGGAAACGATACACCACTTCATGGAGGCGGTGGCCCAGTTTGAGCGTATCGTGAACGATAGCGGGTTTATAACCCTGAAACGCCTTACAGAAGAGGAGATTATCGGAACGGAGGACACACAGGGATTGTTAGAGCAGTATCTCACTTTATCAAGGGAAGCAGGAACACCGATGCAGGACATCGCGCTCGGTACAGAAGAAGTACGCATCGGAAACAAGAGGCTAAGCCTGCACACGCTTTCTGACACAGACGATCTACCCGGAACTGTATCGGCAGATACCCGTTTTGAAAAGCTCTCTACCGACCGGAGTGATTGCCGTTTGTCATTCGCCGCACCTGTAGGTCTGCTCCTTAGCTGTAACCATATCTATAACCAGTATTTATTTTTAGATAACAGCGAAGACAATTTACAAAAGTTTGAAAAGTCCGCAAGGAATATGCACTCACTGGCAAGGTACAGCCGTGCCAACCAGATCAACAAAGAGTGGATAGAGAAGTACCTGAACGAAGCCCACAGCTTCGGGCTGTCTTCTATCCGTGCGCACTTTAACATTATGGCTTGGTCAGAAGACCCTTCGGAACTGAAACAGCTAAAGAACGATTGCGGTAGTGCGTTGGCGCTGATGGAATGTAAGCCACGCCACAATACCACGGATGTAGCCACTTTGTACTGGGCAGGTATGCCCGGCAATGCAGGCGACTTTCCGAGTGAAGAAAGTTTTTACACATTTATTGAGCCTGCACTGTGTTTCTTTACGGAAGAAACCAACTACCACAATTCGCCCTCGCCGTTCGGTATCAAGATGGCCGACAGGCTTACTGGAAAACCTATCCATTTGGATATTTCTGACCTGCCAATGAAGCGGGGTATCATCACCAACCGGAATAAGTTTATACTTGGTCCGTCTGGTTCGGGTAAATCATTTTTCACAAACCATATGGTACGGCAGTATTACGAACAGGGCGCACACGTACTGTTGGTAGATACGGGTAACTCTTATCAGGGCTTATGCGAACTCATTAAAGGGAAGACCAAAGGCGAAGACGGTGTTTACTTCACTTATACCGAAGATAATCCCATTGCCTTTAACCCATTCTATACCGATGATGGCGTGTTCGACATTGAGAAGCGGGAAAGTATCAAGACTTTGATACTGACCTTATGGAAACGTGACGATGAGCCGCCAACCCGTTCAGAAGAAGTTGCGCTTTCCAATGCAGTAAGCGGGTATATCGAACGCATCAGAGCGGAGAATGTGTATCCGTCCTTCAATGGCTTTTATGAATATGTAAAAGGTGATTACCGCAAGGTATTGGAGGAAAAACAGGTAAGGGAAAAAGACTTTGACATTGCCAATTTCCTGAATGTACTCGAACCTTACTACAAAGGTGGTGAATATGATTACCTGTTAAACTCCAATAAGCAATTAGACTTACTTTCCAAACGCTTCATCGTGTTTGAAATTGATGCCATCAAGGATCACAAAATTTTATTCCCGATAGTGACCATCATTATCATGGAGGTCTTCATCAACAAAATGAGAAGGCTAAAAGGTATCCGTAAGCTCATCTTAATCGAAGAAGCCTGGAAGGCGATTGCGAAGGAAGGAATGGCGGAATATATAAAATATCTCTTCAAAACGGTTAGGAAGTTTTTCGGTGAAGCAATTGTCGTAACGCAAGAGGTCGATGACATTATCCAGTCGCCTATTGTGAAAGAAAGTATCATCAACAATTCCGACTGCAAGATACTCCTAGACCAACGCAAGTATATGAACAAGTTCGATGATATACAGGCAATGCTAGGACTTACCGATAAGGAGAAAGGTCAGGTGCTTTCCATTAATATGAACAACGATGCCAGCCGACTGTACAAGGAGGTTTGGATTGGCTTAGGTGGTACGCACTCGGCAGTCTATGCCACCGAAGTTAGTTTGGAGGAATACCTCGTGCGCCCATAAGGGCATATAGTGAATGTGGTTTGGCAACCACTGGGCAAGTGTTTATAACGCCCATCAACAGCCGACTTATCCGAACGGGAAACCCGACGGGGAGTGTAGCATGTCGGAAAAGCCATAAGTCAACTAATTGTCGTGTTGCGACTGAATGGCGAGTTGAAAAGTTAGATATAAGGATGAAGTCTTGATTGATTGAACGACAGTCCGAACGGTCAGTTCTTAGGCAGTGACGGAAGACAGTTACCAACGTCACTTTGTGGTAATATCCTAATGACAGGTAGTAGTGATAGCATAAACAGACCACAACGTAACTGCAATAAGCAGAAAAGGGCGAACATCGCATCCGACAATCTAACGTGCCAATAGTTGCTGTATGTCTAAATGGGGATTGCCTAAGTCGGAATGCCACAGGCGTGGCTATGGAAAAAGCTCCTGAATATCCGATACGGCAACGGAGTCTCCGTAGTAGTCCGAGCAGGGGAAAGCCCTGTACATGGCGAAGGGAGACAGTCAATTTAGTTTAATACGATTAACGGAAAATGTGAGAGACATTATGAGAAATCCAGAAAAAGTATTGAACAGTCTAATAAGGCACAGCGGAAACACGGACTATAAGTTCGAAAGGCTGTACAAGGTTCTGTTCAATGAAGAGATGTACTTTATCGCCTATCAGAAAATCTACAGTAAAGTAGGCAATATGACGGCAGGAGTTGATGGAAAGACCATCGACGGAATGAGTATATCCCGCATTGAAAGGCTGATTGCATCGTTGCGAAACGAGACCTATCAGCCAAACCCATCCAAGAGGACATACATTCCGAAAAAGAACGGGAAGAAACGTCCGCTTGGTATACCATCTTTTGATGACAAATTAGTGCAGGAGGTTATCAGAATGATATTGGAAGCAATTTATGAGGGTAGCTTTGAGCATACTTCACATGGGTTCCGACCCAATAGAAGCTGTCACACAGCCCTATTAAGCGTCCAACAGTCATTCACTGCTGTACGGTGGTTCATCGAGGGCGATATAAAAGGCTTCTTCGACAATATCAATCACGAAATATTGATTGGTATCCTAAAGGAGCGTATCGTTGACGGCAGGTTCATTCGGTTGATACGAAAGTTCCTCAATGCAGGGTATATTGAAGATTGGGTGTACCACAAAACATACAGTGGCACACCGCAAGGTGGGATTGTAAGCCCCATCCTTGCCAACATTTACCTTGATAAACTCGATAAATATGTCAAGGATTATATCAAGGACTTCGATAAGGGTAAAAGAACTACGGCAACACGCCAGTACAGGCTACACGAACAGAGACGATACCGCTTGGCCAAGGAACTCAAATGTGAGACAGACGAAACTGTCAGAGAGCAGATGATTAAGTACATCAAAGAGTCGAGACAGGAAAGAGACAAATATCCAGCTTATGACAAGATGGATGGCAGTTTCAGAAAGTTAAAATACGTTAGGTATGCGGACGATTTTCTTATCGGGGTCATAGGTAGCAAAGAAGACTGCAAAAAGATAAAGGAAGACATCAAGGTTTACCTTGATGAAAAACTGAAACTTGAACTGTCTGATGAAAAAACTTTGGTGACTAATGCTAAGAAACCAGCCAAATTCTTAGGCTTTGATGTCTCCGTGCGAAACTCCGATGAATCCAAGAGAGATAAGCACGGTAGAACCGTAAGATGTTTCGGAGATAAGGTTGTACTCCGTGTCACAGCAGACGTGATGAAGAAAAAGCTACTGAGATATAATGCCATGAAACTGGTAAATGAAAAAGGCACAGAAGTTTGGAAACCACGCTCACGCTATTACATGAAAGACTTGGATGACTTAGAAATCATCAGTCAGTACAACGCTGAAATACGGGGCTTTTACAATTATTACTCAATTGCCAACAACAGCTCGTTTGTCCAGTCATTATCTTACATCTTGGAGTACAGTATGTACAAAACGTATGCACTTAAATACCAAACTTCAATCAGTCAGGAAAAGACTAAAAGATGTATCAACGGAGTGTTTTCCATTCCCTACAAAGACAGGAAAGGAGATATAATGTACAGACGCTTTTACAAAGAGGGTTTCAAACGCCAAAAAGCTGCCCGTGGTGCTTACGTGGATAGTTTACCCGTCACGGTTACCATTACAGGGGGAAGAAACAGCCTTATAACAAGGTCGCAAAACCAGAAATGCGAATTATGCGGTGCCAACGAGAAATTGGAAATGCACCATATACGCAAATTGAAAGACCTGAAAGGTAAGCAAGACTGGGAAAAACGAATGAGTGCAAGGAGAAGAAAAACCTTGGCAGTATGCTCAAAATGCCACGATAAGATACACGCAGGCAAGTTAGACTGAATAAATTGATGGAGAGCCGTATACCTGGAGACAGGTACGTACGG
The DNA here is from genome assembly GCF_901482695.1 of Sphingobacterium thalpophilum. Classification (NCBI taxonomy): domain Bacteria; kingdom Pseudomonadati; phylum Bacteroidota; class Sphingobacteriia; order Sphingobacteriales; family Sphingobacteriaceae; genus Sphingobacterium; species Sphingobacterium thalpophilum. Next base: position 3,893,188 of record NZ_LR590484.1, on the reverse strand, counting down.
TTCGGGGGAGAGTTCTTGGAAACCTACCATAGTCAATATGGCAAGGCGCCGGGTCCTTATCCTACGCCTACACGACTGAAGAAACCGAAAAAATAGAAGTGATGCAGCTTGCTGCTGAACTCGACGGCAATGTAGAACTCGCCATTAAGCATATCGCAATGCAAAGGCGTGACAAAGCAAATCAATAGTCATTAACATTTAAAATTTCAAGAACAATGAAAAAAGTATTGTATCTGGTGTGTACGGCCTTAATGCTTGCCGCAGCACCGTCAGCAAATGCCCAATGGGTCGTAACAGATCCGGCTAATCTGGCTTCGGGTATCATCAACTCTGCAAACGAAATCATACAGACTTCTTCGACTGTGAGCAATGTTGTAAAAAACTTCAACGAAGTGAAGAGAGTGTATGAACAGGGCAAGGAGTATTACGACAAGTTGAAAGCCATCAACAACCTGGTGAAAGATGCACGCAAAGTGCAACAAACGGTATTGTTGGTAGGTGATGTGTCGGAAATGTATGTGAACAACTTCGGGAAAATGATGAACGATCCAAATTTCAAACCGCAGGAATTGGTAGCTATCGGCAATGGCTATTCGGCACTGCTCAATGAAAGTGCCGAACTACTAAAAGAGTTAAAGCAGATTGTAACCTCTTCAAGCCTTTCGCTGAACGACAAAGAACGTATGGATATCATAGACAGGGTTTACAAAGAAGTAAAGGAATATCACAGTTTGGTACGCTACTACACCAATAAGAACATTTCTGTGAGCTACTTGAGAGCGAAAAAGAAAAACGATGCCAAAAGAGTGCTTGAACTCTACGGAACTGCTAACCAAAAATACTGGTAAAAATGGAATGGGATAATCTTCACGAACTCCTGCGGTCGCTTTATGACGATATGATGCCGCTTGCAGGCGATATGGCGGCTGTTGCTAAGGGTTTGGCAGGATTGGGTGCGTTGTTTTATGTGGCATTAAAGGTTTGGCAGGCCTTAAGCCGTGCCGAACCTATCGATATGTTTCCATTATTACGCCCGTTCGCTTTAGGATTGTGTATTATGTTTTTCCCGACCATCGTATTGGGAACCATTAATGCGGTGCTAAGACCGGTTGTAACCGGAACCCATGCCATACTGCAAGACCAGGTACTTGACCTGAATAAACTTCAACAGCAAAAAGACCAATTGGAATACGAAGCAATGGTCAGAAACCCCGAAACTGCCTATATGGTATCAGACGAAGAGTTTGATAAAAAACTGGATGAATTGGGTTGGTCGCCATCCGATATTGGTACAATGGCGGGTATGTATATGGACAGGCAAGCCTACAAGATAGAGAAAGCTATAAAAGATTGGTTTCGTAATCTACTGGAAATACTCTTTCAGGCGGCGGCTTTGGTCATTGATACCATACGAACGTTTTTCCTGATAGTCCTCTCCATACTTGGACCAATAGCCTTTGCTATTTCCGTATGGGACGGCTTTCAGTCCACGCTTACGCAATGGCTCACCAGGTACGTCAGCGTTTACCTGTGGCTTCCTGTTTCGGATTTGTTCAGCTCAATGCTCGCAAGAATACAATCCCTCATTTTAGAAAGGGATATAGCGATGCTTGCCGACCCAACCTATATACCTGATACGAGCAATACCGTGTACATCATTTTTATGATAATCGGCATCATCGGGTACTTCACTATACCGACAGTAACAGGTTGGGTAATCCAAGCCGGAGGCGCAGGAAACTTTACCCGCAATGTAAATACAACTGCAATGAAAGCCGGAAACATCGCCGGAGCAGGCGCAGGCTCAACAGTTGGAAACATCGGCGGTAAACTGATGAATAAATAATCATTAATCATTCTAAAAAATGGAATTTAAAACGTTAAGAAATATCGAAAACAGCTTTAGGCAGATAAGATTATATGCCATTGTGTTTGCTGTTCTCTGTACCAGTGTGGTAGGATACGCCGTATGGCGTTCCTATCGCTTTGCAGAAGAACAACGTCAAAAAATATATGTACTGGATAATGGTAAATCCATGATGCTTGCCTTGTCGCAGGATGCGGCCATCAACCGGCCCGTTGAAGCAAGAGAACACGTCAGGAGATTTCACGAACTTTTCTTTACGCTTGCCCCCGATAAGAACGCTATTGAAAGCAATATGAAACGGGCATTTAACCTTGCCGATAAAAGTGCTTTCGATTACTACAAAGACTTGTCGGAAAAAGGCTATTACAGCCGCATCATTTCGGGGAACGTGCAGCAGCGTATAGAGGTAGATAGTGTGGTGTGCAATTTCGACAACTACCCGTATGCAGTGCGTACCTATGCCAAACAGTTCATCATCCGGTCAAGCAATGTAACCAGGCGAAACCTGATTACTTCCTGCTATCTCGTCAACTCCGTTCGTTCCGACAATAATCCGCAGGGCTTCAATATTGAAAAATTTGCAGTCGTGGAAAATAAGGATATAGAGGTTATCGAACGCTAAAAAACAATCTTATGGAAGCATTATCAGATTTAAGCACGTTCGCAAAAATCCTTAGCAACAAAGGATACAACGGGTATTTCCATACGCAGGGTGCGTATGCCGGAAAGCTGAAAGACAGCATCCGCGACTACCTCGAAAGCTGCCAAAAAGGTGCAGACAGTTTGCCTAAACAGGACTTGTTGCTGACAGGCTACCTGCAATGGTCGGGCGATGACAAACCCCATGTAGAGTGTAATATGTGGATAAAGTACCTGAATGGCAAATTCTCACTGAGCCGAATGGAAATAGCCAAGAAGGACGGCTTTGGGCAACTGCTCAAAAAAGCGGAACTGGCAAACCTGTCCGTAATATCTGCACCTAAATTAACGGAAGCGGTCGCATTGGTCAACGATGCGCCGAAGCAACAGGCCGGGAAAAGTCCTAAACGTTTCAAGCTCTAACATAGAAATAGTAAAGCTATGAAAAAATTAAGAGCAAATATGGACAGGTACTTTGACAAGTTGGATGACCGTTGGCGGGCATTGCCAGTACGCAAACAGCACCAATATACGCTGTACTTCTTTGTGGGTTATCTGCTGCTTACCGTAGCGGTCATCGGCAAAGTGATGTACGATACCTCAAAGTCTGGCAACGATATGGTCATAGAGCATATCGAAAACCCTGTCCTAAAAAGTAAAAATCCTGCAAGGTTGCAGGATAGTGTATCAACAATTTTAAAAAATAGGATTTATGAAAGAAAATGAGAACAAAAAATCGGTTGTTCGGGTAACCGAGGGAAATCCGGCTGCAACTGCTGATGTGCTACAAAATGGCGCACAGAATAACAAGGAAAAGCTGAAAAAGCCTTTAATCTTTGGCTTAATGGCGATTGTCTTCGTGGGTTGTATGTACCTCATATTTAAGCCCTCCGAAGATAATAAGACCACTGAGAATATCGGACTGAACGATGCCGTTCCACAGGCAACGGGAGCAGGAATGCCTGACGATAAAGGCAAGGCTTATGAACAGGAAATGTTGGAACGTAAAGACCAGGAAAAACGTAATGCTCTGGCAACGCTATCAGACTACTGGAATTCGGAAGAAAAAGAAGAGCCTACAGAGGAGCTATTTACTAATGAGGAGGAGAATTCTGGCTTTGGCAGTAATAGCAGAAAACCTGGAAGAAACGGAAATCCCACATTGAACAGCTACCGCAATATGCAAAGTACATTGGGTTCATTCTATCAGGACGATAATTCGGAAACAATGCAACTCCGAAGACAAGTAGATGAACTGAAAGAAAAATTATCAGAAAGAGATGTGCCGCCTGTAGCAACAGTAGATGATCAATTAAAATTAATGGAGAAGTCCTACGAAATGGCCGCAAAGTATTTGCCACAAAATGCCAATACCGGGAGCGCTGCCCCCACTGGCGGTACAACTCCCGCTGCTGCGGGTATAAACCAAAAAGAGCATTTTGTAGCGTTTACACCGGCACGGAAAAATACTGTTTCAGCCCTTTATCGAGAACCGACGGACAGTGCTTTCTTAGAAGACTGGAGCCAATCCAAAAATCGGGGTTTCTACAGCGCAGGTGCTACCGGACAGGTAGTACAGCCCAAAAATAGTATTAGAGCCTCCGTACACGAAGCGCAAACGGTTATAGGCGAAACTGGAGTGCGTTTGCGTTTATTGGAGCCAGCCCAAACGCCACAACGTACCATCCCTAAAGGAACAATTGTGACCGCAAATGCCAAATTTCAGGGCGGGCGTTTACAGTTAAAAGTAATGTCTGTAGAACTGGAAGGTAATATCATTCCGGTAGATATTACGATTTACGACATAGATGGACAACAGGGCTTATACGTTCCGTACTCGCCGGAAATGAACGCGCTGACAGAAATGGCGGGCAATATGAGCCAAACTTCGGGGACTAGCCTCATGTTAAGCCGCTCGGCAGGGCAACAGATCGCTGCTGACATGAGCCGTGGCGTAATACAGGGAATTTCTGGCTACTTCTCCAAAAAAGTAAGAACACCGAAAGTTACACTCAAAGCTGGTCATCAAGTCTTCCTTGTATCAAAAAAATAATGTTCAACTCAACTAAATAAGAAATTGAAACCTGCTCCGCACAACGGAATATGCTTCATTACCATTAAAAATTAAATATTAACGACAATGAAAAATCATTTAAAAACCTTTTGGGCTTTTGCCCTTATACTCGGCTTTGCCGTACAGTCTTATGCTCAGGATAGTACCAGAACGCCACTTGCATTAGGTAAGATAGAACCCTACCGTTTGGAAGTCACTTACGACAAAACTTCTCACCTGATTTTTCCGACCGCTATCCGTTATGTGGATTTAGGCAGCGAATACCTGATTGCAGGTAAAGCAGAAGATGCCGAAAATGTTTTGCGTGTAAAAGCATCGGTAAGGGATTTTGAGCCGGAAACCAATTTTTCTGTGATTACCAATGACGGACGTTTTTATAGCTTCAATGTGCATTACAGTTCCTACCCGGAGGCAATGAGCTATGACCTGCTCACGATGCAAAAGGCAGTGGATAAAGCTAACGGTAATGATGTGCTTTTTGAGGAACTGGGTAACAATTCCCCCTCATTGGCCGGATTACTACTGGAAACCATTTACAAGAAAGACAAGCGCATTGTAAAGCATATCGGGGCTAAGAGTTTCGGCATTCTGTTTATTCTCAAAGGCATTTACATCCACAACGGCAAATACTATTTCCACACGGAATTGAGAAACCGTACCAATGTGCCTTACGAGATTGATTTTATCAATTTCAAAGTGGTGGATAAAAAGGTAGCTAAACGCACCGTAGTTCAGGAACGCCCACTAACTCCTTTGAGAACTTACACGCCATTGAATGGCATTGCCGGAAAATCGACCGAGCAAAACGTGTTCCTGTTAGACCAGTTTACCATTGCCGATGACAAGGCGCTGCTGATTGAGATTTTCGAGAAAAACGGCGGCAGGCATCAAACATTGCAGGTCGAAAATTCGGATCTGATCAAAGCCCGTTTGATAAACGACATGTACCTGAAATTTTAATAACCCTTTAAAACAAGAATATGAAAAAGTATATCTATAGTGTGCTGCTTGTTATGATAGGCATCACGGCTGCACAGGCGCAAAGGATGCTGCCAAAGCAGAAAGGATTGGAAATAAGTGCAGGCGTATTATCCAATGATAAAATCGGCAATGATTATTACATCAGTGCTGCAATGACCGTAAACGGAAAGAACGGTAACTACCAGCTCTGGGCGTTTGAATATTCCCATCAATACCACAATTATAAAGATGTGCGTATACCACAAGAAACGTACTCCGCTGAAGGCGGCTATAGTTTCTTTTTGTTGGGCGATGCCCGAAAGAACATCACGCTGAATTTAGGGATAACGGGCGTGGTCGGTTACGAAACCATTAACCGGGGAAAAGCAATGTTGTATGATGGTGCGAAAATATTGAGCGAGGACAATTTCATTTATGGTGCAGGTGGTCGTCTCACCTTTGAAACGTACCTGTCAGACCGTTTTGTATTAGTCCTGCAAGGACGCACAAAAGTCTTATGGGGTACGGATTTACAGCAGTTTCGCCCCTCTGCAGGTGTGGGATTAAGGTTTAACTTTTAAAACGTGAAACAATGATAGCAATATTCAATAAATTCAGAACAGGGCTAATGCCATTATATATACTGTTGGCAATCCTCACAGCCTCGGTAACATTGGTATCTTGCAGCAAAGATGACGAACTCGAAATACAGAACGATTTCCCTTTTGAGGTAAATGTGATGCCTGTGCCAAAAGACGTTCCCAATGGACAGACGGTAGAAATACGTATGACCATAAAACGTACTGGCAATTATAGCAACACGCAATATTACCTACGTTATTTCCAGTTTGATGGTCAGGGAATGTTACAATACTACGATGAACCGCCTTATCTGCCCAATGACCTTTACCAATTACCAAAGGAGCAGTTTCGGTTATATTACACTTCAACATGTGCCGTATCACAGTCCTTTGATGTTTGGATTTCAGACAGTTTTGGGAATGAAAAACAGATAAATTTTCAGTTTAATAGTAGTGATTGACAACCAAACAAATGAAGATGAAAACCGGCTTTTAAAGTCGGTTTTTGCTTTTTAGTTTTCGGCGGGAAAAACTTTCAATTTTGCAACGCGCCCTCTAAACAATACTGTGTTAGCCGTTTGTTATTACTTACATTATGCCAGCGTTTGCTCCTGACATAGTCGCTATAAAATAGTTTACAGAATATATGCCAAGCATTACGAGTAGCATTTCCTCTGGTTTATTTTGATATTCAACGTTATACGAGATGTCATGAGTGTATTGAAACGCTCTCCAATTGAATTTTGACTTAATTTCAATGAGCTTTTCTTTGTCTTTGTTTTCAATGGTGTATTTGTCGGAAAAAATATCGTTCAGTTTTAAGACAAATTCTTGTCCGTCTTGAAATGTAATGATAATCTTCCCATTCCAGCTTAATGACAAACTTGCAATCGGTGTTTCGTTTTGGGTTACAGAAATACTTGTTCCAAAAAATCCAACAGGTGCTACTTTATATTTTTCGGTATTTACAAGATTGATTTCTGCTTTAAGAAAGAATAGATTTTCGTAACTTATTTCTCCTAAACGCTGACCGTTTTCAGTCAGTTGAAAGGTTTTTTTGTCAGTTGAATGTGCATTCATAGCTATATTATGTTGAGTTATTTGAAATCGGTATCTTCTAATTGAAAAATTTCTTCTACCGGTGTCCCAAATGCATGGGCCAATTTTAAAGCTAAAAGAGTGGAGGGAACGAACTTGCTGGTTTCAATCGAGTTCATCGCTTGTCTTGATATGCCAATTTTTTCTGCTAAATCTGCTTGTGTCCAATTTTTCTTTGCTCGCTCAACTTTTATCGTATTTTTCATCTGTATTTGCGTTTTGAAATGAAAAAGCCAATGAAATAGAAAAAGAAGAACAAAGGAAATATGTACAAGTAACTTATGTTATCTAATCCCAAGTTTTTAACTAATCCTACCATTCCTAAAATCATTACCAAAAGCAACGACATAAAAAATGCAACAGATACGGCTTCCAATTGAATTCTGATTTGTACTTCATCCAAAGAGCTTATGCTTCGTATACTTTTGAAGGTATATACCCCGAACAAAAGCGAATTAAACACAATAATTAGCAGTGCTAGCGGTATTGGTAACGAATATTTGGACAGGCAATACACACCAACTGCGAAGCTAACAGAAAAAATCAAGGCCCAAAATATACTTTTAATATGCATTCCATTTTTCATACTAGGTCTTATAAAATTATCATAAAGATAATAAATCGTTACTAAATGTAAACTATATACGACATTTTTTTTTAATTTTCCTATTTTCAGTTATAGGTAAATCGATATGTAACCAATCGTACGATTTGTACCTATTACAAAAGGATTAGCCATCTCTAGCACACTTAAACGACTGCTGTGACAAACATTGAGATTTAGATTTCAGACAGCTTTGGGAATGAAAAACATATGAATTTTCAGTTTAATAGTAATGATTAGTGAATAGAAGAAGTCCTGCCCAAAAGCAGGATTTCTTTTTTAAGGCACCTCGAAGCTATAATTTTTGTAAATTTAAAAGATAGATTTAAAGTGTTTTTGTTATGGTCGCATCATTGGTTATTGGTATCATATTTTTGGTTGCAGGCTTGGGACTTCGCTATTGGATTAACCGGAGAAAATTTTACAGGCGTGGGCCGATGGGCGCAGAAGGCTTTTCCTCTTACGAAAGTTCGGTTTTCATTAAATTGATTGAACGGGTTGGTAAATGGGTAGCTTATGCTTTGATTGTCTTTGGATTATTGTCGTTATGGGTTTATTCTCGTGAGAAAAAAGATAAGGAAAAACAGCAGCCGCAAGTGAAAACGGAACAATTACGATAAGCAATCCAGTAGCTTTAAAAACTACCAACCACAGGATAATGAAATATAGAGAATTAAAACCTACCATAGCATTAGAACCGTATATCCATTCTTTTTGGGAATTAAAGGGCGACGAAACCGATAGCCAATGGGAACGGAATTTCCCCGACGGATGTCCGGGGTTGGTCATCAATTTAGGAAATGAATGTATCACCGACAACGGGGTGCTTCGTATGGATTTCGGTAAAACGTATGCTGTGGGAACGATGACTTCCTTCAAAGACAGTTTTATTGAAGAAGGTACCCATTTGTTTGGGGTATGCCTTAAACCTGCGTCTTTCTCAAATTTCTACAGCTTTGCGGCACTAAACGAACTGACTGGCAAGACGGTTCAGTTTGAAAAGTCAAATTCATTTAGCATTGAAAAACTTATTAGAAATCCAGCCGATTATCTTAACAGTTTTTTTGTCAACAGGCTACAAACCACCCATAATGGCTTACTTCAGTCGGTGATTGCGGATATTCATAGATCAAACGGTCAATTGAGTATAGACCATCTTGCTAAAAGAAACTTCGTAACGGTAAGATGGTTAGAACGGAATTTTAAAACATATATTGGAATTACCCCGAAAGCGTATTCAAATATCGTACGTTTTCAAAATGCCTTTGCCCTGATTAAAAGTTCTTCCAATGAGCAAAGTTTATTGGATATTGCCTTTGAGTGTGGCTTTTATGACCATTCGCACCTTGCCAATGAAATAAAAAGAAACACCGGTGTTTTCCCTTCCCAACTTTAATTTTGTCGCATTTTTCCAAAGTATGAGTATAGACCAATTTCTAATTTTGCTAAAAATAGTTTGATATGAAAAAAGTGATCTTAAATTTAGCAGTTAGCTTAGATGGGTTTATAGAAGGAGCAAACGGCGAAATTGATTGGTGCATTATGGATGATGACATGAATTTTAATGCCTTTATAGAAAGCATAGACACGATGTTTTATGGCAGGGTTAGTTATGATGCCTGGGGCAATTATCAGCCTGATGAAAGTATAAGTCCAGCGGAAAAAACAATGTGGAATGGAATACATTCAAAAAATAAATTTGTTTTCTCGCACCACGATAGAAGAGATCAGAATGCTACTTTCGTCACTTCAGGCATAGCAGATAAAGTAGCTGAGCTTAAACAGCAGGGCGGTAAAGATATTTGGCTTTACGGAGGAGCAAATCTCATAAAGACGTTTATTAATCTGGGACTTATTGATATCTACAAAATATCGGTACATCCGGTTGTTTTGGGAAGTGGGAAACCATTGTTTGAAGATTTGAAAGGCCGCATCGGATTGAAACTAATCAATACCAACATTTTTAAATCGGGAGTTGTTGAACTTACTTACGAACCTGAATAAACAAGGAGCCATTAATAGTCATTTTTGAAATAATAAACACAGCCCTGATTTTTGGGGCTTTTTCGTCTCAATAGTACCAACAGTTCAACTATTGTTCGAGTTTACAGGTTCATTAAAATAGAAAGGAGTGTTTCGATTTTTTTAACTTTGTCAATCTCTGTTAGTGGCGTTCCAGTTGAACCCTGGCTAGAATTGTTAAGCGCAACGGGGCAAAATACTTTTTTATTTCAGAACTTGGACTTTAAATGATTAAAAGAGAAACGCTTGAAGAAAAACAAATCGGCATATATTTTATCACGCTAATAATTAGTGTTTTTGTCGGGCTATATTGGAAGGAGACTAACATACTTGAAAAAGCCATTGAACCAGTAATTGGGATTTTGCTATACAGTATGTTTTGCCAAATTCCGTTTTTACAGTTGAAGCAAGCGCTAAAAGACCGTTCTTTTTTTAAGGCTATATTGTTTGGAAACTTCTTGCTGATCCCTTTATTGGTTTGGATTTTAATAAGGATTTTTCCAACAACGTCAATAATAACGCTTGGAATACTCTTAGTGCTGCTAACTCCCTGCATCGATTATGTCATTGTCTTTTCGCATTTGGGAAAAGGAAATTCTAAAGCTGTTTTGGCTTCCACTCCGTTGCTGTTTATTCTTCAAATGTTATTATTACCTCTTTACTTATGGATATTTCTTGGTAAAGAGACAATAGGGATCATTGAAATAACCCCGTTTGTAAAAGCATTTCTTCACTTAATTGTCATTCCATTTCTGCTTTCTATCATAACACAAGTATTATCGAAGTCAAACAGCAAATCCGGAAAAGCAATTTTGGATTTTTCAGGCTGGTTGCCTGTTCCTTTGATGGCTTTGACCTTTTTTGTGGTTATTGCTTCTCAAATCGGCGTATTGTATAACAACCCCGAACCAATTTTAAAAGTTGTTCCGATTTATGTAGCATTTGCGATAATTGCCCCATTTATCGGGAAATTATCAGCCAAAATATTCAGGGTTAATTTTTATGGATCTAGAGCTATTTCATTTTCAACAAGTACACGAAATTCATTGGTAGTATTGCCGTTGGCACTAGCTTTACCTGCTCCCGAAAATCAATTGGTTGCCGTGGTTATTGTAACGCAGACAATTGTTGAAATTTTCTTTGAACTGCTTTATATAAAAGCAATTCCTCTCTTAACAAAAGCAAAAGACAATTAGCTTTTAAAACGTACTAAATAACAATTCCGTAAGTGGGCCCTCGGTGGAACCTAATCTGATTATCAAACGCCAAACACTGCCTCTCAACGCCAAACCCTGCAACATTCCCCAATGCAGCACTAAGCCTTTATAAATTCGACTTCCACAGCAAAAATGAGCAAACTATGGAAGTTATCGCAATACAAAAATCCACACTGGAGGGAATGAAAAATGAGCTGAAGGCACTTTTGGAACTGACCAAAAATGCCACGAAAAGATACACACCAATTTTCGCAGAAGAACAATGGCTCGATCACCAGGAAGTATGCCTGATGATGAACATTACCAAACGGACTTTGCAGACGTATAAAAACAAGGGCTTATTGCCTTATTCCAGACTGAACCGTAAGAATTATTATAAACGCTCGGATGTGCAGGCTTTGCTTGAAGCCGGGCAGCCGTACAATACCGCCGATAATGGATTTATTGACGAATGACAAAGAAGAAATCGTTGCCTATCAGGAAATGATAATACAGCTAAAAAACCATATCGAAAGTATATTGAAAAATTACCGTCCGGTAATGAACGGGGAAATATACCTTTCGGGCGAAGACATGTGCAAGCTGTTACATATTAGCAAACGTACGTTACAGCAGTATCGTGATGATAATATCCTACCATTTATACAGATTGGAGGCAAGATTATCTATAAGGAAACCGATATTCTACACATACTGGAGCAAAATTATATTTCCACTAAAACCGATCGACAATAACCATTATTGTCCCAAATAACCTTCCATTTAGGAACGATTTTTGTATCTTTGCGGCAACATTTAGAAAAATCTTAAAGTGTTTTTGCTTTAAGTCCCACATTGAAAACTGGTAATTTTTAGACAACGGGACGATAAGGAAGAACGCTCATGCTATAGGCGTGGGCGCTCGCTTATTCGTTGTCGGGTATACCAGTACCTCAATGTGCGTTAAGTGTGGTTGCCTGCGCCTCTTTTTGTGCCATGCTCTACACACAAAACATTGAGATTATGGACAAAAAGGATATTTTTTACCCCGATTTTAATTATGCTGCCCCACAGTTATCAGCATTTAGCCTCTGCATCGATATTTTTATCATTTCTCTCCAAAATGGCGACATTATCCGCTTTAAGCCTCCTGATATTACCAATTTTGGTGATTGGTTAATAGCTAACGGTGTAAGAGATATCGCAGTTGATGACGGGATTACCAGCAAACAACAACCTGAACCACATGTATCTTTAAAATCCAAAAGGAAGACAAAATGAGTATAGTACAAATCATCAGGGTCGCTCTAATCGACGATCATGATCTGCTTAGGGGTGAACTTTGTAAGTGTCTTGAAAGCTTTGGTTTCCAGACCATATTTGAAGCCGAAAATGGAAAAGTAGCTTTAGCAAAAATGGAAAAATGTGATATAATGCCGGATGTATGTATCCTTGATGTGAATATGCCGGTGATGAATGGTATCGAAACCGCTAAGTTTATCAAGGAAAAGTATCCAATGATAAAAATATTAGGTTTTAGTATTAATGATGATGAGAGTGATGTTTCAAGGATGTTGCAATCAGGTATTGATGGATATATTTTAAAAGGTGCAGATCCTGATGAATTGAGAGCAGCTCTTCAAGTACTTTATAGTGGTGGTAGATACTTTAGTCCGGGAGTAAAGGAAATGGCAGAGCAGTATTTTAGGGATGTTCATTGAAGTGATCAGGCAGTAGTGATTTAGGTATTTCCGATATATTTATTGTAAATATTATTAGCTCTTAAGGCAGCCACTCGTTGTATCATCAGGTACACTAGTTTTTGAAGCCTTATCCAATTACATCCATCAATACCACCAAAGGAACCTCTAATTGCACCGATGGAATATCATTTTAGATGTTTTCGATCTTTCTTACTACTCGCATAACGACAGAAATGTGACACCTTTTTGTCTACTTTAATTGTTTCAAAAGCTCACAAAATTTCAAATCCTCGTAATTTGATGGAACAGGAATATTGAATTGATGAAGTCTTGCAATTAAGTTTCGCTTCAGTGAAAAGCTAAAAGCCTTTTGAATTCTTTGAAGCTTATAGCTAGGTTTGTAATAAATAAAACTACTTGATTTGCAGTAACAAATATCAACATCCTCACTACATAAAATGTAAAATTCTTCCCTTTCTTCCAGTATTTTAAAAGCCCTTATAACACTTTTTTTAGATTTTTGAACTAAGAGAAATTGTTTTTTTTCCCATTCTATAATCTTATTAGGAAAGGCATCTTTTGGTAAAACACCTTGTCTGTATAGATTATTTGTAAGAGATTTATTTTTATGCGGTATATGGTACTTATAAACTCCTGGTATTTGAGCTTGCAAAAACATTGGAGAAATAAACAAGATTATAAGTGCCAAAATATATTTAACCATCTTTTTTTGATATGTGAAATTCATTTTTTTGGAAAGTGCGTTCTGTATTTTGTGTTGAATTCACTAATTGCAGTTTGTTTTATCGAGCTACTTTTGTTTTTTGATAAATCCTCAACAGTTGCTTTAACATCAGCAATAAAATCTGCATTCTGTATATCCTTTGCAAGATTACTAATGGTTAGCTCTTTTATTGGAGATTCTAAGTCTTTACTATATTGGTAGTGAATTTTGTATGTTCCCCTAATGCCATAGTTATAACCTTCCCGAAAGATATAAATGAACAATCCATCTGAATCAACTAATTCGGAGTAACCATATACAATTTTAAAAGTTTTGCCGTCGTCAGAATATCTATATAAAGTCTCTCCTATTTGATATCCCCATAAACTGCCATGGCTATATTTTTTCTTTTCTTTTTCTTTTTTGAGTACTATTCTCCCCCAATATTTTTCAAGTTCATTTCCTTGTTTTGATAGACACGCACTATCAAGAACTTTTCCTTTTGAATAGTCTTCATACGATTTGTAAAGCTTAATATTATTTACACAATCAATTTCTTTTACATGTCCTTGAGCAAAAATAAATGCAGGACTCAGTACTAATAAAAATCTAAATAATAATGACATAAAATATTTATTTATAAAAGCATAAGTCAATTAATCGAATTGACATGTGCAAATAATTAACACTTTTTTCTCTGGAAAATACCGCTGCTATTTAACTGACCAATGCTTTACCAACAGCTCCTAGCAAGTTCTAATAATATTAAGGGAGTCACCTAGTTATACTAAGCTCAAGCAAGATGCATGAAATTAATGTTTGTAAAATTTGTTGTAGATATCGTTAATCTTCAGGTTAGAGTCGGCCTGTGTAACCGAAAGCTTTTTCAATTTTTTCAATTCGGCAATAAACTCAGGATTAGGAAAGTCGGCTTCCAAATTCTTTATCGTTAACTTTTTTAAAGGCGAATTCAAATCCTTACTGTAGAAATACAGTTTATACGTTGAAGACATCCGGTAACCACCTGATTCCTTTTTGGAATATATGATGAGCCCTGCTGTATCTATAATTTTGTGATACCCGTACGTACCAAAAGTGGTAGTTTTGTCGAAATAACGAAATAAATCATTGCCTTTTTGATATCCCCATAAACTTCCATGTGCATATTTACGTTTATTTTGTCCATCTTTCAATACCAATTTATTATAGAAAATGCTGAACTTTTTAGATTTACCCGAAAGACAGATGCTATCGTTAGCTTGGTTATTTTCATAGTTCTTAAAGCTTGTGTAAAGCTTGATACTCTCAATGCAATTTCCACCAGCCTTTGTTTGAGAGAATAATAGCAAAGGGTTTAACAGAAGCACAAACAAAATTCTCGATAACATATTTTCAATATATTTGAACAGTAAGGCAATTTTTAACAACTGCCTTACTTAAGTTAGCTTTTTAAGATTTAAATTCAACAGTTATTATTTGATAAAAATCGCTGCTATTGAAGATCCGAGCCCACCACCGATAGCTCCCAGTAATGCCCCTATGCCTACACCAGCCAAGCCGCCACCTATTCCGCCGATAGCACCACCAATTGCTCCGCTTATTGCTCCTTCAGCATCTTTTTTCCAGGGCCAGCTAAACTTTCTTGCAGTTTTGATCTCTTTCCATTTTGAGTTAGAACTCGTTTCCTGTAGTTCACCATATTGGGCACTGTATTTTGCAACAGCTGCATAAAGAAGAGGATAGGATTGTTGTTCGACACTCATCTTACTCGATAGAATATCATTTTCAATGCTGTCGATCTTACTTACTACTTCGCTTAACGATAGATCGTCTGATAAATCATTAATGGAGTTTATAAAATCTATCCCTTCTTTTGTAATTAAATCTTTTTGCTGTAACCAGTCGATCATACCGGACAACTGCAATTTTTCAGTTCTGTTAATTGATTCCGAGATGAATGCGTTCCAATTTACGTATGCCTCAGAACTGGAATTGTCTGACAATTTTTGAACATACGATGCGCAAGACTGAACAATCTGTTCTATGGTGGAAGACGGATTAATATTGCCGATAACAAATTGCATTCCGTCGTTGTGCATTTGCCCAACTTGATTGTAGGGATTGCTTAAAATTGAGGTTGTAGCCATAATACTTAAATTTTAGAAATTAAATAATCATAATTATTCATCATTGTAGCTACCGAATGATCTATTTCAAAATTAGCGCACCCTGAAATCCTGTACAATAGGTAAAATAACTATTTATTCGAGGCAATTGATTTTAAATCAATGATGTTATGGTGGACGCAGTATAATATGGCAGACATGATATTTTCGAAATTGTATTTATGCTGAATGTTTTGTTTGTGTGCGTTTACCGTCTTAGTACTAATGAATAAAGTTTCAGCAATTTCCTTAGCTTTCATTCCCTGAGCAGTTAATAAGATAATTTCAAGTTCACGATCAGTGAATTGAACATTTTGTTCATAGATCTTACTATCGGGATTTGCAAGTATTTCATTTATTACCGAAGTGAGGCTCTTTTCAAAATAGAATCCATTGTCTTCCAATTTCCAAATAACATCTTCCAGCTCTTTGGGCGGGGTATTTTTTGTAAAATATCCTTGTACTCCCATGTTTACAACGTTTCGAATAGTATCGATCTCATTCATAAGAGTAAGTACCAAAATTTTGATGCTGGGATACAATTGCTTCACTTTTCTACACGTTTCAAAACCATCCATTTCTGGCATTTGCAGATCCAGGAGTATGATATCGACAGGCTTACTGTTAAGTTTATCGAGTAGCTCTACGCCGTTCGAAGCTTCGATAACCACAACCATTTCAGAAAAACTATTAATTAAGAGAGCCAAACTTTTCCTAAAAAGTGTATGATCA
Organism: Sphingobacterium thalpophilum; assembly: GCF_901482695.1. Lineage (NCBI taxonomy): Bacteria > Pseudomonadati > Bacteroidota > Sphingobacteriia > Sphingobacteriales > Sphingobacteriaceae > Sphingobacterium > Sphingobacterium thalpophilum. The sequence goes on along the minus strand of NZ_LR590484.1, from coordinate 3,876,823 downwards.
TCCACTATTGCAATTTGTAGCATTATTTTTCGTTTTCTATATGAATTTGTAATTTGTTGCCTGTATCTGTATCCAGCTGAGTCAGATTTGCACCGATATGCCTCATCCTTGAAGTTATGTTTTTAAGACCCATTCCATTTGGTTCTTTTACACTTTTATAAAAATCAAAAGCAGTACCATTATCGGAAATTTCAAAAACGATCCATTTATCAGTCCTATTGACGGTAAAATCAATTCTGCTGGACTTCCCATGCCTGATCATATTATTAATGAGTTCTTGAATTATACGATATAGTTCATAGGCTTTCGAAGAAGGGACGTACACATTTTCTACAACACATTCTTCATAAATTGTTACATTATTCCATTTTCTTATTCTTGAAAAGTAGCTTCTTAGTGTAGAAATAAGGCCTAAAGATTCCAACATCGGAGGCATTAGGTTATAGCTTATATCCTGAACATTTTCTAATACATTTCCTAAGGCTGTCTCAATCTCCAGGAATATTGATTTTTTAAAAGTGTCCTTTTCCTTATTATGAAGTATGGTTATGTAATTCTGGATCGCACTTAGATCCCCACTGATACTGTCGTGCAGATCTGAAGCAATTCGTTTTCGTTCTCTTTTTTCCGACTCCAGAGAGCTGCGCAACAGGCTTTCGGATTCTCTACGATTCACATAATTGATCTTGCTTCTGTATGCAACGATAAGGAGTATAACAGCTAATACAGATAGTGCCATTACTGCGGTTCCTATATAAAAAAGTATTTTCAATTCGGTTTCATTTTCCATACACCAACAGTTAAACAGATTCTTAAAATTATCGTTGCTATAATATTGATCACCCAAAAATCATAGAAGTAATCACTGCTATTTGCTATATAGTAGCCAAACAGGAAAAGTAAAAATGTTATTGAGTAGTACATTGATAGCCCTGTTATAAAATAAAAAGTAGAGGAGTTTTGAGGCGCATCAATAGCCATTTCCCCAAAAAGATCCTTCACCCACATAAATGAAAAGCCAAGTACGAATACTGTAATCGGTAGTTTATTGATAGCCTTTGCCAGCAGACTATTGGTCGAAGTCCAAAAAAAGGCAGAGACGCAGTAAGTAACAACCAAAACGACAAAAGAAAGAATGAAGAGGCTTTTATATTTTCTTTGGAATGTCTTATTATAGAAATAATAAATTGTACACAATTCGAAAAGAGAATAAGCTTGTGACCAATACGAACTATTTACATTCAATAAAAGTGAGCAGAAAAACTCATAAGCCGTTGCAGTAGCTGTGAGGTAGATAAATGGCATAATATGCCCTTTTACTAAAACGGACTTGTATCTAATGACAAGTATTGATAACGGCAATACTCCAGATAATAGCGCTATGTATGTAAGAGCATCATACAAAATCAGGATCAATTAACGGGCTTAGTTTTGAGCAATGGGGAGGACAGGGAAACAAATCTTCCAAAATAATTCCTTCCGAAATATCTTCCCCTTTTTTATCGACACCAACTAAAACAAGATTATTTTTGTCTAACGTTTCATTGTACCCGTTGTATACCCGTATGCCAATACAGTTTTCTTGTTGCAGGATCATGTTAACTTTTTCTGATCCAATAAAGAATGCTTTAATGGAATCTGGGTTGTTTTTTTGAAATGTTGCCGTGTATGACATTGCTTCTTCTAAAGAAATTACCCTACCTGTATTTTCATTTATCGTCATTTTCCTATATTTTAAATAACAAAGTTCTTTTTAAGTAGAGTAAAAAACAATAGGTAAATTACCTATATTATCCAAGCTTTTAGAATCCTGTATGTTCGCTTTTTTAGCTGTAGAAGGTCGCTGTATTTGATAATTTGCAGTCCTTATATATTTTTATGGGAGTCGGTTAACTCATTTTACTTGCGGCATTTTATCATATAAAATGGGTATTTTTCGTTTACTTCCGCTATTTCAAATAGACCGAAATTCCCGAATTCTTCTTCTACAGTTTCTCGATCGTAAAAAAACATTTTAAGATCACCAAACATTTCGAAGCGATCTTTACCAATTTCCTTTCCTTGTCCGTAAGTTATTGCCTCCTTTGTGATGGCTGTAAAAACCATATAGCCGTTTTTAGCTAATTGTTTATAGCAATCAGCAATAAGCTTTGATCTTTCCTTACCATCAAGCAAATGAATTAAGGCATAGCAAAATATTCCGTCATATTCGTTGGTATCAAAAGGCATATCTGTTACAGAGCCATGATGAATGGTCATTTTCGTCCCATAATGTTTTCTCGCAAGTTCAATGGCCGCTTTAGAGATTTCGATGCCTGTTACATCCATTCCGCTGCTTACGAATACCTGTGCGTTTCTTCCGTAACCAATGCCAGGAATAAGAATATTCCTCAAGCCATTTGCTAGAAAGAAGTCTTTTGAGCGTATAGCTGAGTCAGCAGGCTGAAAGCCCCATATAGCCTGTTTTTCGATGAAATTTTCTTCCCAAAATTCTTTCATATTGTTGCCTTATAAAAATCATAATAACAAAGTGTAAACTTGTATCTTTAAGAAACATGTTTCTAAAGTTTCAGCCATATTACTGCCTACATTTTTGCATCTGATATAAGCAGGAAGTAGTCAAGCAATTTAGCGTTGTGGATTTTTGCCAAAATGATATTGCTTCGAAAACTCTATTTTAGGTAAATGTAAGAAAGATTTCAATTGTTGCGACACCATTGCAATAATTTAATGCGATTTATTTGCATTAAATTTGCTATTGAAAATATCAGAAATGAATCGTAGAAATACACCCTCAAAACATGCCGTACTTGATTTATTGGTTAGTGCCGGAAAAGCCCTGAGTCGTGAAGCAATTGAGCAGAAAATAGATGTCGAAATAGACCGGGCTACAATTTACAGGGTCCTTAACCGCTTTTGCGAAGACGGCTTAGCACACAGAATTGTAGCCGAAGACGGAAAGCAATATTTTGCTGCACGTATGAAATTCGATGAGAATAAGTTTACAGATAATCATTTTCATTTCCAATGCTCAAAATGCCAGACTATAGAGTGCCTGGCTATGCCAGTCAATCTACCTTTAGATGCTGGCTACCGTATAGAAAGTGTGAACTGCATACTTATGGGAACATGTAAAGATTGTTCTTTGTAGCAAAGCGTTAATAAAGTTGCTTTCATTGAAGATTGATGTCTTACTGCTTCTGTATGTTTATAAACCAGTACATTTTATAATTAAGCCCATCGTTACACAGATAGTATGGCAAAAATGACCCCTAATCAGGCGGCGTTCTTTTGCTTCTTTTCTTTGGTCGCCGTGTAGAAAGAAAAGAAGTCTGCTAAAACAATGAAGGGATAATAAATATCCCATTAAAGACGTAACAACCTATTTGCTAAAATGCAAAGAAAGGAATATGCGGAGTGGTACATTTTGGCAAAGTGGTTGCACCGCTTAGATGCAAAAAGGCTGCCCCGACCATCGGGAGGGAGTGTCTTTTTGCCGCCCGACTTTTCGGGTCAGGCGACTTTTAGGGGTTGGGTATGAAAATTCTTCAGATTAAGAAAGAACCCCCTGTTTTCGGTCATTCCATAACGGAACATAGACCAAAGTAATGAGCAACCCATTTGAGCCAATGTCGCATTGATATACAAATCCTGCTTTTCTAATGCTTCTGCTAAACTGCAACTTGGCGTATCGTCCGACTGTTCGGATGTCTTGAGCAACTCGCCAAATTCATCCGTAACCATTGGCAGGCTTGCCACGGTTTCGTATTTCTCGGAGTTGGGTTGTTTAATCTCTCCGATAGTGGATAGGATGACTTGTCCTGTCTGTTGGCTGTTACCAAAGTCTAACCAATACTTAGGCTCATCACGGTTGGTTCTGCGTTTGCTCATAGCTTTGAGCATTTCGGCAATGTCAAATCTTGCCTGTACATTATCTACACAAGTAATGTATATCGTTGCCTTTGCATTTTCGGGCAATCTACCCAACACATTATGTTCAAACTTTTGGGTTTCGGCTTTCCAATTTGTTCCCATAAACCGATTGACACGGTTTATCAAGGCTACTGATTTGTACAATCCTGTTTCACTTGGGGCAAATCGCTGTCTTCCCAAATTGGCTTCCGTAATAATATCATCGTCCCATAAACGCACCTGTAAACCTGCGTGTCCCAATTCCGTTAGGCTATGGCCCATTTCCATTAAGGCGGTCAGCACCTTTGAGCCTGTGCCACCTGCACCAATCAAATTGACTTCTATCGGGTTGGTAGGACTTATCAAATAGTTGTCCGTAAAATGGACTGCTGTTTTTACTGTTTCCATTATAATAGATTTTTGAGGGTTTTGTTATTTGTTTTCAATACTTCTTTTGGAAAATTTTTATCTGTGTTAATAAGGTCTTTCCAAAGGTCTACGCAATTTCCTTTTATCGGATTGTGGTTACCTAATAAATGGCTGAAATAGGAATTGAAAAAATAGTATTCCCAAGCCTGTATAAATTCTTCCACCGAAGCGGATTTTTTAATATCTACACTTACCGTTCCCATACAGACTTTACCGTCTTCGTATATATTGAAATATGGTGTATGATACAGCGTTGTTTTTTCTGTTGGTCTTCGATCGCTTGCAAGGGCAAACACACTCAAACTGTTTTTACTCGCTTTCCAAAGCATTGGCGGTACTTGTGCTTTTCCGCTTGGAATGTGCAGACTATCCACAAAATACAATTGCCGTTGCTGTGCTTTGCTGTACCAAATTACCGCTCCCTTATTTGCATTGGGATTGATGTGCAGAATGTTGGTAGGCAATATTCCGTTTGATTTCAGAAAGGCTCTGTTCTTTTCCTGTTCGGTGTTGAGTGCCTTTGCCAATACACTAGCTTCCCTTACTGTCAATGGGTGGGCGTTGATAGGATTGCCGTTTTTATCCATATCAAAATGCTCTACATATACATCGGTATTGTTTCCTTTGGTTTCGTAGAATACCAAAGCGGATTTTGGATGGTACAATGTGCCAAAATCCTTTGTTATATCATTTACCGTTTCCATAATTCCAATTTTAAAAGGTGTGTAAAATATCACTTAGCTTGTGCAGTAGTTCAAACAATCGGTTTTCAAAACAAAGGTTATTGGTAGTTATATCCCTGCCGTCAAACTGTTTTTGGATAATGGGTTCTTCCATTTGTCCATATTCCTGTATTTCGTTGTTAACCGATTCTATGAGCGTTTCATTTAGCCAACCTTTGTGGTCTGCGTAGAAGGATATGTATTTTTCCATTCCGATAATGTTTTCCATATCTTCCTCTGATGCTTCTCCGTTAGGTTTGGCATTGCGGAATACGTTTTCATTCGGGTAGGTCTGATAGAGGGCAAAGGCTTCTTTTGCTACGCTCAAACATTCTCCGTCAATATCATCTTTAACTTTAAACCCATTTATACGCTGTTCAAATACGGTCAGATTAATGCGGTTATAAATCCGCTGTTCCATATAATCCCCGATGTATTCGGCTTGTTTGATTTCCGAAAGATAAACCTCCGTTTCGTCAGTATAGTCGTCCTGTTCAACCCAATCGTTCATCATTTCATACATCCAATACAGATAGCTTGCTTCCTGTCTATAATAAGGAATATCGGCTATATGATAGAGATAGGCACAAACGGACAATAGTAAGTGAGCGTTTGTTTTTCGTTTGGGATTGTGCAACATTCGGTATAGGGAAGCAACGGGAATATAAAATAGTGTTGCTCCCGTATTGTAGCGTTCTTCACTTACAAAATAGGTTTTCTTACTGTCCTGTACTAAACGGATTTCTTCCCAATCCAATACCTTTTGTTTTAGTTTTTCTTCCATATCCGACATTGCCAATGCCATATTGTAGGGATATGAAAATTGTTTACTGTGCATAGGTTCAATTTGGTAATGCTCGGCAAGTTTGGAAAGGGACTGAAAAAAATCCCTTTCCGTTTTATCCGATTTCCTGCAAGCCTGTACGGTTTTTGTTTCTTTCAGTTTAGGTAGAAACGTGCAGTTTAGAAAACCATTGGCAACATTGCTGTCGGTACTGATTTGCGTTTGTCTTTCCGTACTTCGCTTGCATCTTTTGGCTTTTGCATCCAATTGGCGAACTCGTTTAACTGACGGTGCAATTGCCGTTGTCGTTGCTGTTCGGGTATTGTGATAGTTCCCGATAGGATATGTTTGTGCATAGTTCATTGCTTTAAATATTTGGTTCAACCTTTCGTTCCCATTACGCTCTCAAATTTGTATTCTACCGCATCATCTTTTATCTGTGGTGCAGATGCTTTTGCGGTTGTGAGTATCGGGTACATATTGGCGTAAAAATTCATTACGGCTTCCACGCTCCAACGTGGTTCGGGGTCGGTCAGTCTGATGTCCTGTCCTTTATCTTTGAGTATAAAAACTCGTTCTAATTGCGTTGCTAATAACATGACTTTTCGATTTTGGGATTTACACTTTATTCTTCGTCTGTTTCATCTATAGGATAATCGGCTATAACTTCTGCCACCTGTGGCGGTTCGGGTGTTGCTTCTTCCATTGCTCCGAAAAGGTTTGGTGTGGCAAACTTGTCGGACAATGATGTTTTACGTTTGCGTATCTCGTCTGCTTTTTCGGGAAACTCCGCTATATCGGGAACTTTCATCCACGCTTCACGGAATTTGCCCTCTTTCTCCAATTCGTCAGCCTTTGCCATTCCGTCTTTAAACTTCTTGTCTTTGGCTTCCTTTTCCTTTTTCGCCTTCTCGGTTTTTTCTTTTTCCATTGCCGATTGCTGCTTTACTATTTCCATTTGTTTAAGGAATTTATCCATATCGACCATTACACCCGAAATGGTTTGGATAGGTGCTGATATCTGCTGAAAAAATCCCTCGTCAAACTCCTGGGGCGTGGCGTTAAATGTCAATGGGGGAATTAGGTTTTTGGCGTTATCTCCGCACTGCTCGTTGTTGAGCAGAACCGATACGATAAGGTTGTTTTCTGCTCCTTTGGAAATGTTCAGTTGCAATACTCCTGTAAAGTCCAACTGCTGTATCTGATTGAAAAAATTGCTGTTCATCGTTCTGAAATTTTAATTGTTTGCTATTCGTTTTTTTATTGCTGTCAATTTCTCGTGTATGTCCGTCCAATAGGCTTTTTGCCTTTTATCGAACTCTGAGAAACTTTTGTCCACGTGACTGTAGCCTGTGTTCCTTTTAGCTGTCTTGATAGCTTCCCTTAGGTCGGTTACTTCAATTTCGCAACCGTGTAAATCTGTTATTTTCATTACTGGTCTGATTGTTATTTACTGATTTCTGCTATCTGGTCAATCCTGCCGTAAACAATGCTTCTAAGGCTCGTTTTATCGGGAGCATTGTATTCTGCCCAATTGCCGAACTGTTTTACCACATAGGTTTTTAGCACATCTTCAAACCCGAACCGATAACCTTGCAAGGGAATGGCTCTTTTAAAAAAAGCATTTCTGTTTACGGCTTCGGCAAGCCAATTCTTTTCGGCTCTGTTCATCTTTTCGCCTTTATTTAATTTTTCCCTCAATAGATAGACTTTTGCATTTTGCAGGGATTTCAATTCGGGAACATCGTGGCGAACAAACTTTGTAGCTATTACTTTAGTTTCCATTGCATTTGCTTTAAGGTTATGACTGTGATTTCTCAGCGGTATAAGTTCCATTTTCATAGTAACCTATCAGCTGTTCCCATAGCCGTATAAGGCTGTCGGTATCTATATAGAAATACTTGGTTCTGTTGCAATAGATGATGTATATCGCTTCAGCTTTGTATTGCTTTTCAAGGCTCTTGCCTTTGGCCAAACTTTTGGCTTCCTCTATCGTCTTTGCTTTCATTTCATCCTGTATTGTATTTTTATCAATCTGCACTATATCTGCAATGGCACATTCGGGGCAACCCTCTGCGGTTTTTATCTGCTGTATAGCTCCCTGTTTTCCACTTAGTGATACCACTGTCAGCGTTACCGTGCCTGTGTCGTGTTTCAGCGTTGCTTTATAGGTTTCCTTTGTCATAGCTGTTGTTTATAGTAGGCTACCACCGATTAAGGCGGTAGCCTGTGGTTACTTAGTTAAGATTTAGGATTTCCGCACCGTTCAAAGCAAATGCGGTGCACAATTCAAATGCTTTCTGTGATTTGAGTTGAGCAGTACCACCCAATACAATACTCTGTAGCTTGGCTTCATCGTTCTTGTAGTTTCTTACGTTCTGATAGTAGCCTGTCACAGCGTTGTACGCTCCGAACAATGTACCTTTGGTCGTGTCCATTTGTTGTGTGTCGCTTATCATCGCATAGCTAAAAGCATCATCAACCACATTTTTAAATACGGTCGATACTTCATCCTCTGCACCTTTTTTGAGTAGGTCAAGTGTTTCCTTGTTGGGGCAAAGTGCCAATTGGATTAGCTTTTTTACTTCTCGGTCTGATACTTTTACTTTTGTCCACTCGTTGAAAATGCCCTCTAATTGGTTGCTCAACGTGTTGGCAAGTCCCATAATCTTGTGAGCGTTCTCAATACGTTGTTTTGCTCCCGAAGTATGTTTTATACGGACTACGTTGGTCATACTACGTAAGGAGGCATTCAGCGTATTTTGGCATACAATCCTGATAGGAGTAAATGCGGCTGTAATACTTCCGCTACCATCGTGCGAAGTGGTTAGGAAAATGTACTTTTCCGTTACATCATCGCCATTGCCTACACGGATATAGTCGGGCAGTTTGGCTGTGATAAAAATGCGTTCTCCGTTGCCTAACGCTCCTGCGGTTTCGTATAAAATTCCCTCGCCACCGCCTACAATGGCATCAAAGAAATTAAAGGCTTCACGGTTCTGTACGATATGGTAATCTTTACCCACTACGCCCAATACTGCATTGTTATCTGCGCGTATGTTGGCGAAATAGTTAGGTACTTCCAATTCGCTACTGCCTATCTCGATACCGCCCGAAGTTTCGATAATACCCGAACCTTTGGTAAACAGTGGGGATTTTACGACTTCATAATCTAACCCTGCATACTTGATAGCTTCCTCGCTTGTTGGGTATTGTTCTACAATTTGCCCCAAACCGTGCCACGCTTTTTGTTGTACGCTAAAGAATGAATAACGTCCTGTTCTCTCGTTGAAATTGATATTATGTGCCATGATGCTTAAAATTTTGATGTTAAAAAATGATTGAATACTTGTTGTTAAAATGGGAGATCATCCTCTGTGCCTTGTCCCGCTGTACTGTTACCTGCCGTTTGTGCAGTAGCTTGTACGGTTTCTGATTTCTTGCTACCTCCGTGCAGTTTGATGTTTGAGGTATGGAAATTCAGTCCTGCGTGTGCTTCGCCGTCATTGCCTGTCCACGCTCTTGCACTTACCCTGCCTGTGAGTTCCACCAAAGTGCCTTTGGTTAGTATCTTGGCTACTTTCGGGCTTATCCAATAGGAGCAGTCGAAATAGGTCGTTTGCTCTATGCGCTCGCCCTGTTTGTTTCGGTAGCTGTCGTTTGTCGCTATCGAAAAGTTTACTACTTGTCTGTCCTGTGACGTTGTGCGTACATCCGCATCCTTTGTCAGTCTTCCTGTGATGTTCATGATTTCTACTTTTTTGCGTTATGAAATTTGTTCTGATTTGTTTTTTTTAGATTTATTCGGTAATGAGAGGAGGTGCTGAAGTTTCGTTTCACTCTGTTACCATTTCCAATGCTGTATTTTTCCATTACTGACATTTTTTTTATTCGTCTAAAGAGCCGGAGTATGCTTTGTTTCGTTTCACGAGCATAAAAGGTTAGTGTTTAGCAGAAACAAGGTTTTGTCAAACAAATACAACCCGCATGGGTGGAGATTTTTTGTCAAACCCAAGGGCCATGACCTTGTTTCTGGGTTAAGAACACGATCATACCTTTGCTCTTGAAATGGGACAAAACCAGCATACCGGTTCTTGAATAAAAAGCACTGTGGAAGCCTATGGAAAAGGCATTGGGAAATGGTCTAAGTGATTACAAAATCTGCATTTTTAGGTAACAGAATTTTTTAAAGACCTTTTGCTGTTTAGAAGTATTTTGGTCTAGGAAGCTACCTAAACGGTAATGGAAAATGTTGTTGGGGATAGAAGTAAAGATTTTTTTGATTGATCGATACGTTCTTTCAAAGCTTCTTCATGGCAATAGGAGTGTTCCGTAGAAGTGAATGTGCTTTAAGTAATAAGTATGTTCATAAAAAAAGACGGATCAGAACTGTCCGCCTTTAAATGTTATGATTGTGCTACTTAGGCTAACCGAAACAAGTAGCGGGATATTATTTCTACCTGCCCATTAGCTTGAAGCTGGGAATAAGCATCTATAATCTGCTTAAGATACTCTATATCATTACTTACGACATATTTTTTAGCCTGATGGAACATTGCTAAATCCTTATTAAGATAGAATGCAATATTCTGAACACGTTTTGTCTGCGAATCATTGCAAATAAATGTTTCGCTGCTACTAAGTGGTAATATGAAATTGCCAAAATCTTCAAGATTATTAGTGTCGCTTTCTATCAATGGGGCATCGCCAAGAATTGATTTGATGTTGGGATTGGTATTTACATAACTATTGCGGTGTACCTGCAGTAATTTTTCTTTACTGATGTTAAGGTTGTCATAGAAAGGAAGAAAGGGAAAGATCAATTTTTTTGTTTGTTTAAATAATTCTGAGTTCATTAGATATTCCAATGCTTCCTTGTGGTCGGAACCATCCTCCCTTTTGATTACAATGTTGATAGGGAGTTTATCATAAGGGTATTCTTTATGTTTGGCATCAAAGAGATCATCATTTGATGGTAATCGCCATTTCATGGATGATGCCATGACCAATATGGATGTTAACGCCTCTTCAGTAATAATGCCTGTACGTGATATTTCTACTATATCTTTTGAAAATTTCTCATCAAGTTCGGCATAGAGTTTTTCCATGTTGTCATTAGGCGTTCCTTCAAAGTACCAGGTATTTCTGTTCATTTCGAAAAAGACAGATTTGGGACTTCTTTTTTCTTTTGCAAAAGCCTGTTTCTCCTTGTCGTAGAGATAAAGCATATTGTCTTTGTCAGCAAATCGCTTTATGAGGAATTGCGGGATATAGTGATGTCTCTTGGAAATACCCATACTAGCTATTAGTCTGTTTTAGATTTTCCAACTCCTGAAGATACAGGCCATACAGGTTCAGCTCATTAAGAGCCAGCCTGAATGCTATACCATTAATTGGCGGCGGCGTGAACTTTTCAAAATTATCACAATCAGGATCTCTATCAGGAAAGGTGTACTTAGCCTTTTGGTATGCCGGTCTTGATGCAATACGGTTTGTTCGCAGGCTTTCAAAAATTTCGTAAGTAGCCAATATCAACACAGTTGCTTCACCAAAGGTCGTAAGCTTATCGATGAAAAAAAACTGCTTGTCTTTAAGTATAAGAGGCGGCGTAAAGAGGTTTATTATCCTCGAAAGTTCCAGAAGGAATTTCTGTTTGTATTTGATCGTGTTTTCGTCCGAAACAAAGAATGGTCTGACAAAGAAAAAGAAATCATTTTCCTTTACTTTCTGCGCCACGTAAAATTTATCGTAATAATATTTTAATGCCTGTGATATATGGATGCGTCCTTGCTGGGATGTTAGGTCAGCAAAATACTTTATGTTATTGAGTACGTCGTTGTACTGCAGTGTTTCCGAGAAATTAGATAGTAAATATGTCTCTGGGTTTTCCTGAAATGGCTCATAACCACCATCTCTTAATTTTTCCAATATTTCGATAAGGACTACCGGGGGATTTGATGAGTTCAGGGCAAAGTATGCAATAAGAATTTTTTCAAATGCTGAAGGTCTTTTCATTCCATAAAATGAAAGGATTTCGTTAAAAAAGCAATATGGATAAAAAGGCCTTTGACTGAGCATACTCGGATTTATATCCGATAGGTCATTTTCAAAAAGGTATTCATCGATTGCGGAACTTAAAAATTCGTCAATAGCACCAAATGTCAGGTTAAAGCTATGTATATTGATAAGACCTGTAGTATGTATGGTAATAAAGTGTCTTTCCCCCGTATGTTGCACTCCACCTACAATAACTTCCATTGACCGGTGAGTCTTTTCTATGGATGCAATCCCGAATTTTTTATTCGTTGCGTTATTTGTATCCTCTACAACTTTATAATCAATATCATCTTCGGAAAATGTTGCAACTGCATCGTTCCAATAATCTACCATGTTCTTACAGCTTTGAAAAGTGTTTGTGTTGATGGGATACGCATTGATTCCTTCGGTGGCCGTTAAAATGGTTGATGCACGAAACCTGTCGCAAAAATTCAGGCAAAACTGACGAATGCCAGGCAATGTAGCTATGTTGGTAAGGTAATGATAATATTCGTGAATGAATATGGATTGATGTTGACCAATTTGCAGGTCGGTTAGGAAATCCGTTAGATTTTCAATATCAAAACCGTCTAAACAGATATAAAATCTATCAGGATAATATTTGATTTTTGTGAGGTCGATTTCTTCCATTATCTCGTTGTTTTATATCTTCTTTAGAAGCTGGTTTATATTTGCTTTAGCTATGTAAATTTAAAAATATCAGTCGAACTTAATGCAGTATTACATCATGAAATGGCAAATAAAAAAGCAGGACTTAATCCTGCTTCAATTTATACCAAAACAATGGCTCTAAACAAGAACATCACTTTCCATGTCAATAAAGGCAGCTTCCATTCCAGCAAATTTATGAGATACCAAATCCATATCCTTACTGATTTTCTGGCTTGTAATCTTTGCATAGATTTGTGTGGTCGAAATATTTTTATGACCCATCATTTTGCTAAGGCTTTCAAGGGGTACACCTTCAGTTAGAAACATTGTAGCGAATGTATGACGTGCGGTATGGAAGGTAACTTTCTGCTCAGTAACAATCTCAGCCTCCTTAATAAGTTTAGCAACATGGCTATTGCAGGTTGCGTTTGAGGGCATAGGAAATACATAATCATTCCTGGTTAACCCCCGGTATTTTTCTATAATACGTTTGGGGATTTCCAGAAGTCTGACATTTGAAGAAACGTCAGATTTCTTCCTCCTGCTAATGATCCATTGATGGCCATCAAAGAAAGATTGGATGTTACTCCATTTCAGCTTCTTAATGTCAATGTATGAAAGGCCAGTAAAACAACTGAAAATAAAAAGGTCTTTTACAAGTTCGTATTTAGGTTTAGAAAGCTTCAATAACATGAGCTTTTCTACATTTTCCTTTAGGAGATAGCTACGATCAATTTCTTGCATACTGATTTCATAATCTTCAAAAGGATTTTGTTTTATTAGGCCTTTTTTAATTGCTAGATCAGCCAAGGCAATAACAGGCATCGTATAAACCCAAACCGTATTGTGTGTACATTCCTTATCAATGCGAAGAAAAAAATCAAATTCACGAATAAAATCACCTGTTAACTCCCTAAAGGCCATATCATCTCTATGGTATCGCTCTTTGATAAATTCGGAAAGGTGATTGAATACTGTCTTGTATTTATTGTAAGTGTTCTGTGATCGCTTTCCTTTTGAAACCATTTTTTCAAAATCTTCATTTTGCTCTTTAAATACCCTTAAGATAGCGTCTTCCATAACACCCACACCAAGGAAAGACAGCTTTACTTTTTGTGAGGTCGCAAAGCCATCATCTTTCATCATGTCTTCATAGATTTTGTTGATGCGAACGCGTATTTTATCGAGTTTCTGGTTGATGTCGGTTGCCAGATTGCTCTTTCCCAAAACACGACCGTGTTTTAAGTCCCACGTCTCAGGATTGATTTCTAATTTGGTTCCAAATGTTTTCGGAGTTCCATCAATGGTAATACGGCCCATAACAGGGACATTTCCGTTTTTCTTAGGTTCGTTCTTTTTCAAGTAGAACAATAACTTGAAAGTGGATCTTTTCTCACGCTCCATAACTCAAAGATTTAATGTTTAAAATTAATTTTTTATGAGTTACAAGGGAATATGAAAAGAGGTGCAAAAGACTGAAATATAATCACTTATATTTACGTCTATTAATTTAAAACAGGTAATGATTTAGTAACCTAACCCTGCCTATTTAAGCCCCAAACCTATCAGACACCGACTTCCAAACAAAGACTGCTATTTTATAAACTACTGTTTAGTAACAGTTTTAACCGTTTTGCTTACTTTTACTTTTATCTAAAGTTTTTTTTCAAAAAAATAACATAAAAATCTAATAACAAATAAATTACAAGCAAACAAATTATCAGCTGAGAAACCGCATATTTTGTGTAGTAGTGATGTGCAAATGTTAAATTTTGGCAAACTTATACTACATCAACATATTTGCTGTGGGAATAACCAATGAATTTTTTTAAACAAACACCAAAACTTTACGATATGAGGAATCTATCCGCATTATTTCTGACATCCATGGTCGTTTCAGTTGCCTATGGGCAAACTTCCATCCAGGGAGTAGTCAAAGATGGCACCAGCATGATATCCATGCCGGGCGTCACTGTCAGTATCAAAGGAAAGGCTGTATCTACAAAAACAGATGCAACGGGGAAATTTCAGATCAGTGCTGCTCCGACTGATTCGTTAGTATTCAACTTTCTGGGCTATCGGACACAGACGGTCTACATCGGAAACCAAACGCAGCTTAGTGTCTTTTTAGAGAACGAAAATAAGGCGCTTGAAGAAGTTGTTGTCATCGGCTACGGTACACAAAAGAAGGCTGATCTAACAGGTTCTATTAGCTCGTTAAAATCATCCGATATTACCAAACAACCGGCGATGTCGGCCATGCAGTCCATACAAGGCAAAGCAGCCGGCTTAAATATCGTTGCCAACGAAGCGCCAGGCTCATCACCGAATGTTATTATCAGGGGTTTAGGAACAGCTTTATCCGGACGTAATCCACTATATATCGTGGACGGTATTGCACAAGATGATATCAACAATATCAGCCCTTCCGATATCGAATCTATGGATGTTCTGAAAGATGCCTCTTCAGCTTCAATTTACGGATTGAGAGCAGCAAACGGTGTTATCATTGTTACAACAAAAAAAGGTAAAGCTGGATCGGTTAATATCAATTATGAAAGTTACGCGGGTATGAAGAAAATCCTCAACCGCGTTAAGATGGCCAACGGAGAACAGTTTAGGACGTATTTCAATGAAAATTTGTCGTCATTGGGGATAAAGGAGTGGTCACTAAAACCAAATCAACCATTTGAAACGGATTGGTATGACGAACTTATTAAAACGGGAACTGTATTTAATAATGCTATAAATATAGCGGGTGGTTCAGAAAAAATCGACTATTTCGTTTCGGCAAACAACTACACTGAAAACGGGATCCTTGAAGGCTCTAAATATGTGCGGAATACTATTCGTAATAACAACGTTTACAAATTTCTGAACAATCGGCTAAAGTTCTCACAAAATCTAAATCTGACTTTAACCACCTCAACCCCAAAACCTAATAGTGCGTTTACTACAGCCTATAAACAATCCCCGTTGGTCCCCCTACAATACTCCAATGGTCGATATGGTATTGGACGCGTTAATCAATCAACGGGTTTAGTAGGTATAGAAGGGAGTTCCGGCCAGAAGATTGGAAATTTAAACTCCATAGGAAATCCGGTTTATGAAGTACTAAGACAAAACGAACGCCTAAACACCTTAAGGCTTCAAGGAAGTTTTGAAGGAGAATTCAAAATTACAGACTATCTGAAACTGAATTCACGCATCGGTGCTAATAAATTTTATTCAAAGCAGCGTGTTTTTACTGATATAAAAGACAATTGGCTGCAAGCAAACCCTTTAAAAACGGAGGCTAATTTCTATGAAGAAAAAGCCAAGGGTAAACCGGGAAATGTCACTTTTGCTGATAATAGTCTGAAATACGAAAATCTCGAACAGTTCAGATGGTCTTGGGAAACGTTTTTAACATTTAATAAGACATTTGACAAGCATAATCTCGAAGCTGTTCTGGGAATGTCACGTGAAAAATATGATATCAACAGTATGAACAGTCAAACAGGCTACAATGTCCCCGGAAAGGAGCAGTATTGGAATATCGACTTAGCGTCGGATGAATATCAGCTCATCACGCGTCAAACCTATTACACGCCACGTGCATTAGCTTCTTATTTTGGAAGAGTTCAGTACAACTATGATAGTCGTTATTACGTGACAGCAACGCTACGTCGAGATGCATCAAGCGTGTTCCGAAATACAGGCAAATATTGGGGCACTTTCCCTTCCTTTGGCATAGGTTGGACAGCTTCCAATGAACAGTTCATGAAGGACGTCAATTGGATTAGTTTTTTTAAAGTACGAGCTAACTATGGGCACTTAGGAAATCAGAACATTCCATTAAATGTCTTTAATATATTTTCTAGTCCAGTAAGCTCTAATTATAACTACGTCTTCGGTCCAGAGCAGAACATGGTTTATGGAAGTGCCAAGGGGACACCCCCAGTTGACCTAAGCTGGGAGATCACCAAAGAGGCTGGCGCCGGAATTGACTTCACATTATTTAATAATCTGTCCGGATCTGTGGATTATTATCACAAGAAAAATACTAATACGATCTTAGATGTAACGCCCATATATTCCTCACCTGACGAAAAGAACTATTATGCACATGGAGCTAAAGTAGTTAATCAAGGGGTCGAAGTTACGTTAAATTGGAACAAGACAATATCACCAGAATTTAGCTATTCTGTAGGGGTCAACTACGCTTATAACAACAACAAGGTAACAGAAGTTGTTCATACCTTTGACGGCGCAACCGGTGGTAGTTTAAACAATGGCGAAATCACCAAACAACTACGTGTCGGACAACCAATTTATGCTTGGTGGATGTTTGAATCCATTGGTGTGTATCAGGATGAAAACGATGTCGCAAGCCATCCTTCTTTTGGGCCGGCTAAGCCAGGATATCTAAAATATAAAGATCAAAATGGTGATGGTGTAATCGATACACGCGATAAAAAGTTCTTTGGTTCGTTCATTCCAAGCTCCACCTATGGCATCAATCTTGGCATTAATTATAAAGCGATTGACTTCAATGTTTCTGGATATGGCGTGGCAGGCAATAAAATATACAACGGGATGAAAAGCACACGTATAGATGGCGGAGAGAACATTGCACTCTCGACCTTTGAAAACCGTTGGACAGGGCCAGGATCTACGAATGTACATCCGGGGGCCGAGCGGGCAATATGGGCTTCAAATTACTTTCTGGAATCCGGCAGCTATTTTCGCATAAACAATATCACCCTAGGGTATACATTTAATAGGCTTTATAGTACAAAATAAAAATTACGTCTTTACGTGACGGCACAAAATCCATTTATGTTTACCAAATATAGTGGATTCTCTCCAGAACTTGCAGGTGATGGCAGCCCAAATCTAACATCAGGTATTGAACTTTCAGCCTATCCGACAACACGCAACTTCTTAGTTGGACTTAATATGCAGTTTTAATATTTAAAATGAGAGCACTATGAAAATTAATAAACTTTATATAGCGATTGCAATCACAGCAGGTGTAACCTTGCAAGGTTGCAAGGACAGCAAATTTTTAGATGTACCTTCTAGAGAAATTGTAGAAGCAGAAGATAGTGGAGAAGTTTATACTCCAGAGCAATTTGTCAATGGAGTATACGGTATGTTTACCGACTGGGATTATGCGTTCTCTTTCTTGGGAATTACTGAGATGATATCAGACAATGCCGATAAAGGTAGTTCCGCAACTGATTCCGGCGGTGATAAATTACTATTGGACAACCTCACCTATACCTCCACCGCTGGCTCTTTTCAATCGATGTGGGCTCGGTGGTATAAATCCATCGGACGCGCTACCCGAGCAATAGAGTACACCGAAGAGTATGGCCTGACAGATGAATCTTATAAAAATAGACTTATTGCAGAGGCTCGATTTCTTCGCGCCCTTAACTATTTCTACCTCGTTCGTGGTTGGGGCGATGTCCCAATCCAAGAACGCGATTTTATCAAACGCGAACCAGCGGCAGAGGTTTATGCCCATATCGAAGCCGATCTGCAATTCGCTATCGACAACCTTCCTGTGAAGTCCGCTTATGCCGCAAAAGATTTGGGAAGAGCGACCAAAGGGGCTGCTCAAGGATTGCTATCAAAAGTGTACTTGTATCAAAAAAAATGGCAACAAGCTGCTGATATGGCCAATACGGTCATCAATTCGGGGGAATATGGGTTAGAAACAGACTATGCGAAAATCTGGCGTTTAGAGGGTGAGAATGGACCTGAATCACTGTTCGAGTGGCAGGCTCGAGGTACTTCCATCGCACATGGTATAAAACAGTACAGTCAGGTACAAGCTCCACGGGGCGGAACTGTGGCGCTCGGTTGGGGATTTAATATTCCCAGTCAAAATTTATTGGATGCATTCAACGCGGAAAAAGATAATATTAGACGTGATGCAACCATTATTTTCAGAGGTGAGACCCTTTACGACGGCAGGGTGATTGACAACGGCGTAGAAAACCCAATGTATAATGAGAAAGCCTATTCATCAGCAAATGGAGGTGCAGAACATACCGATAAAAATGTGCGCTATCTACGTTTAGGTGAAATTTACCTCATCCTTGCAGAAGCAGCCAATGAGTTAGGGAACAGTAATGAATCGCTTGACGCGTTGAATGCAATTCGCACACGCGTAAAACTGCCCAAAATCACAACGACAGATCAAACCCAACTCCGCCAGTTAATCTGGAAAGAACGCAGGCTTGAACTAGCATTTGAACATGATCGTTGGTTTGACCTTGTGCGGACACAACAGGCTAAAACTGCCATGACAGCCAATGGGAAGACATTTCAGGATAAAATGTATTTATTCCCGATCCCAGAGAATCAACGTATTCAAACACCAGAGATGCCCCAAAATCCAGGCTGGTAAGATGCACAAACACGTATTTGTTCAAACGGCAATGATGCCGTTTGAACATTTTTTTAAGATTTTAAAACAAGAATATCCATGAGAAAACCAACAACATATTCTGCGCTAACCGGTATTGCCTTGGCCCTTCTTTTCAGTAGCTCATGCCAAAACTCATCTAATAAAGACCAAGACAATATCTCTAAAACTGATTCGGGCAGCTGGGAACACAACCTAAATGAAGACTCCTTGCTGACAAGTATTCAGCAGCAGACCTTCCAATATTTTTGGGAGGGTGCCGAACCCACGTCGGGACTTGCCCGTGAACGCATCCACATGGACGGTGTGTATCCGGAGAATGACCGCAATGTCATTACAATCGGTGGTAGCGGATTCGGGCTTATGGGGATGATTGTCGCTATGGAGCGTGGGTTTATTACGCAAGAACAAGGCGTGAAAAAGCTCAACCATATCATGGATTATTTGAGCAAAATAGAAAGATTCCACGGCGCATGGGCACACTGGTACGATGGAGAGCTAGGAACAGCTAAGCCTTTCAGTGAAAAGGATAATGGTGGTGATATTGTGGAAACGGCATTTCTAGCTCAAGGATTAATAGCGGTCCGTGAATATTTAAAAGACAAAGATAATGTGGCTAAGTCGGTGGCACAAAAAGCTGATAAACTTTGGAAGGAAATTGAATGGAGCCATTATACAAATGGAAAAAACGTGCTCTATTGGCATTGGAGCCCAAAATTTGACTTTCAGCAAAATCATCCTATTCAAGGATATGACGAATGTCTGATCACTTATATCTTGGCAGCGTCCTCCCCCTCCCACCCCGTTTCCCCCAGTGTATATCATGAAGGCTGGGCTAGATCGGGAGCGATTAAAAGCGCTGCAAAAAAATACGATATTCCGCTGATCTTAAAACATAATGCCAAGGATCGCGAAGTTGGACCGCTGTTCTGGGAACACTATTCTTATCTTGGATTGAGCCCCAAAGGCTTAAAGGACCAATATGCGGATTATTGGGAGGCTACGAGCAATCATGTGAAAATTAATTTGGCGTATGCAGCCAAAAATCCAAAAAATTACAAAGGCTATGGCGTCGACAAAGGTTGGGGCTGGACTGCCAGTTATTCCATTAAAGGCTACGATGCACATCATCCTGATAATGACCCGGGGGTCATTTCACCCACAGCGGCGCTATCATCCATGCCCTATACACCACATGAAAGCATGCAGTTTGCGCAGTACCTCAATGCGCAACTCGGCAGTAAAGTGTGGGGTAAATATGGCTATTATGATGCTTATAGTGAAACTGCAAACTGGTTTCCGCAACGCTATCTCGCCATCGATCAAGGCCCCATTATTGTCATGATCGAAAATTATAGAACAGGAAAAATCTGGGATCTTTTTATGCAGGCTCCCGAAATTCAACAAGGGCTAAAAAAACTTGGTTTTACTAGTCCTTATCTAAAGTAGTGGCTATATGGGATCATTTTCAATCCGTCACACGTTGAAAATGGTTCCAGCCACAAAAGATAATAGCCGGCAATAGATCCAGTTATCACGCTCATTTCTCATAAGTACAACATGGACGTAACATTACGTTGCGCACAAGCATAAACAAAAGTTAATTCATGAAAAAAGTTGTAGGAACATTCCTTCTGGCCCTTATTTCCTGGCATACAGGGGTAGCGCAGTCTGATCAGAAAATGAATAGGTTCATTGATCAGCTCATGGCCAAAATGACGGTCGAAGAAAAGATCGGCCAGCTCAATCTCGTAACCGGTGGAGAAGCGACAACCGGTACAACAGTTTCGACGGATGTAGAATCCAAGATCCGCAATGGACAGATCGGCGGCATATTTAGCATGAGCACGCCATCTAAAATCCGCAAAACACAGGAAATAGCAATCAAACAGTCAAGACTTAAAATTCCAATTATCTTCGGCATGGATGTCATTCATGGCTACCGTACTGTTTTTCCAATACCATTGGGCTTAGCAGCAACCTGGGATATGGGATTAATTCAGCAATCCGCTCGTATTGCCGCCGAAGAAGCTACTGCGGATGGCATCAATTGGGCTTTTTCTCCCATGGTTGATATTTCTCGTGACCCCAGATGGGGACGAATTTCTGAAGGCGCAGGCGAGGATACTTACCTGACTTCTAAAGTAGCTGAAGCTATCGTTTATGGCTTTCAAGGAGATAATCTGGCCGCCCACAACACCATGATGGCCTGTGTCAAGCATTTCGCTCTATACGGCGCCGCCGAAGGAGGACGTGATTACAACAGCACCGACATGAGCCTTCACCGCATGTACAATGAATATTTGCCACCATACAAAGCTGCAATCGATGCAGGTGCAGGAAGCATCATGACCTCCTTTAACGATATCAACGGCGTACCGGCCTCAGCCAACAAATGGTTGTTAACCGATCTGTTGCGCGATCAGTGGGGCTTCAAGGGCCTAGTGGTGACAGATTATACTGCAGTAAATGAATTAACAGCGCATGGGCTGGGCGATCTGCAGCACGTTTCTTCACTGAGCCTAAACGCAGGTGTCGACATGGACATGGTGGGCGAAGGCTTTCTGACAACCCTAAAAAAATCATTGGATGAAGGAAAAGTAAATTTGGAGGCTATTAACCGCGCATGTCGCTATGTTCTGGAAGCTAAATACAAATTGGGACTTTTTGAAGATCCTTACCGTTATTGCAACGAACAACGCGCTGAATCAATCATTGGATCCGCAGCTAATCATGCCAAAGCGAGAGAGGTCGCGGCCAAATCATTTGTGCTGCTGAAAAATGCAAATCAGCTGCTACCATTAAAAAAATCTGGCACTGTGGCGGTAATCGGCCCATTGGCAAACTCAGGACCAAACATGCCCGGAACTTGGAGCGTGAGTGCAGAGCTCGATAAGACATCCTCATTGGTAGATGGAATGAAAGCCGTATTAGGCAATAAGGTCAACATGGTCACCCACCTTGGAAGCAATCTTCTCGAAGATTCAACTTATCAAAAACACGCGACCATGTTCGGTCGTACAATACCTAGGGATCTCCGAAAAGAAGAAGAAATTATTGCCGAAGCTGTGAAAGTCGCTCAACAGGCGGACGTTGTGGTGGCCGCCCTCGGCGAATCGTCAGAAATGTCAGGCGAGAGCTCAAGCCGCTCAGAGCTGAATGTTCCTAAAAATCAGCAAAACCTTCTTAAGGCCTTATTGGCAACAGGGAAACCAGTCGTGCTAGTCTTGTTTACCGGTAGACCGCTTACACTCACTTGGGAAGACGCGCATGTGCCTGCTATACTCAATGTCTGGTTTGGTGGCACTGAAACAGGCAAGGCGGTAGCAGACGTTTTATTTGGAGATGTGGTCCCTTCCGGGAAAATTACCGCAACTTTCCCTCGCAATGTCGGCCAAATTCCGATTTACTACGCACACAAAAACACAGGTAGGCCATATGGTAATTCGGGCGACTTCGAAAAGTTTAAATCCAATTACCTGGATGTGAGCAACGATCCGCTCTACCCGTTTGGTTATGGGCTCAGCTATACTACGTTTTCTTATGGCGATATCCATCTGGACAACGATATACTTGAAAATAACGGTTCTATTCATGCAAGTATCGATATTACAAATACGGGCAATTATGACGCCGAGGAAACAGTTCAGCTTTATATTCAGGACCTAGTTGGATCTGTAACACGCCCGGTCAAAGAATTAAAGGGTTTCCAAAAAATATTCTTGAAAAAAGGAGAGCGAAAGACAGTAAAATTTGAAATCAGAGTGGACGATTTAAAATTCTTCGACAGCGCGCTCAACTATGTCGCAGAACCTGGAGACTTCAATGTGTATATTGGCCCCAACAGTCGGGACGTCAAAGTAAAAGCATTCAAATTGCTTTAATTTTAAACCGGTACTTAGCAAAAAAAAGGGCGCCTAAAAAATAGGCGCCCTTTTTTTGGAATCAATTCATGTTCCCATCAAAGCGCTCAAATAACAAGCGAAGCTCCGTTGCTTTTTCCGGATAGTCGTTTAAAATATTAGATCTTTCACTGGGATCCCAAGCTATGTTATATAATTCTTCAACGGCGTCGTACCGTTTTCCAGATATCGAATTAATTCCCGCTGGTATCCTACGATACTTCCAGTCGCCTGACCTGACCGCCTCAACCTGTCCATAATTCACTAAAAATATAGGTCTATGGGCACTCTTTAAATCTTCCGACCGACCGTTCAACAAAGAATCGATAGCCTGACCGTCTAGCGCTTTCTTGGGAAGAGGCGCACCAGCCCATTTTACGACAGTTGGCAAAACATCCAGATTACTTATTGCTTGACGTATGACTTTACCTTCTTGCGCATACCCCTTGCCGTAGACAATGAAAGGCACCCGAACTCCGCCCTCTGTCGTTTCGGCTTTGGACCCTCTAAATACACCGGCCGTACCGACATGCCAATTTTTGGTTGCCTGATCGTCTGACATGCGTGCTGGGTAAGATATCCATGGACCATTGTCGCTCGAAAAAATCAAAATCGTATTGTCTGCTAGCCCGTTTCTCTCAACAGCCCTCCAAAGTTCCTCAAAATTGTGGTCCAGTTCACGCATTACTGCTCCAAGAGGCCCAGCATTTTGCTGATCTTGATATCGGTTGTTTTTAGTAGAGAATGCTAAGGGAAGATGTGGAAAATTGTGCGCATAATATAAAAAAAATGGTTGCTCTCTGGTCTGTTCTTCTATAAATTTTAGGCTTTCCTGATGATATAAAGCACTCAAATCCGAGTCGTCAGGAGCAATAACTTCTGGCTTCCTATTTCTAAAAATCTTTATAACCGAATCAGTCTTTACATATGGAGCACGATAGTCATGGCTGTAAAGCATGCCATAAAAAGAATCGAATCCCTGCTGGTTGGGGTGATGGTAAGACTGCTTGTCACCTAGATGCCACTTACCAATTAAAGCGGTTCGATATCCGACTTTTTTTAACAATTCAGCGATTGTTTCTTCGTCGTCCGGCAACCCCAGATCTGAACCGGGCCCGATTGGAGCCGGTAAATTATACCGAGAAGCGTATCTTCCTGTAAGCAAAGAAGCTCTTGAAGGCGTACAGGAAGGTGTAGAAACCATAAAGTTCGTTGCCCGCACTCCTCGACTGGCTATCGAGTCCAAAAAAGGGGTCGAGATATTGGGACTACCGTAACAACCAATGTCGCTGTATCCTAAATCATCGGTAAGGATTAAGATTATATTGGGCTTGTTGTGCTGTCCATTGACATAAGTTATAGCAAGCAATAGGACTAATAAACTTAGAAATTTTGTATACAGCATAATAATAATGAATTAATTGGAATCCTCGGACAAGATAACGAATTTTACCAATTTGAATGCTACTCTAAACCGCAATTTCCGACATGTGTCAAAGTAATCTTTTTTTATGCAATAGACATTGGGGAAGCGAGCGCTTCCCCTGTTGTCAATTTGAGAAAAGATAAGGGAAATCTAAAAATATAAAATTTATTTCATATAATCTACTAAATCTATAGATGTTATTTAAATAATCAAAACTTGTCTCATTCACGAATCATCATAGTTCAGATCTGACATTATTCTATTGCTCGGGACAAAGCACATAGTCGGAGCTGATCCAAAATCGCACCGACGATGGAATGACAACCTTGTCTCCTACAAAAAAAATAATGCTCGGCTGCAAGATACATGAATAAAATGGTTATATTTAGTTGTCATTTAACCAAAATCGAATCCATGGAAGACATGATTCTTTATAATCGGCTCCAGTTTGCCTTTACGATCACATTCCACTATCTGTTCCCCCAATTGACCATGGGATTATCGTTAATGATCGTATATTTTAAATGGAAATTTTTGCGCGCCCAACGGCAAGAATATAACAATGCGTCCAAATTCTGGATGAAAATCTTCGCACTGAATTTTACAATGGGTGTCGTAACTGGTATACCGATGGAATTTCAATTCGGTACTAACTGGGCAAAATTCTCCGAGCTCACAGGCGGGATCATTGGTCAGACATTGGCAATGGAAGGTATGTTTTCCTTCTTCCTGGAATCTTCCTTTTTAGGGATGTTTCTTTTCGGAGAAAAGCTGTTAGGACATAAACTGCATTTCCTGTCCGGTCTTATGGTATTTATCGGTTCTTGGGCCAGCGGCTTCCTGATCATCGCTACACATTCTTGGATGCAGCATCCTGTCGGTTATGAAATTCTTGAAAACGGTAAGTTTGTACTCAACAATTTCAGCGCTCTTTTTAACAATCCTTGGCTGTGGCCATCTTATCTCCATAATCAGGCTGCATCCTTGGTCACAAGTTCCTTTTTCGTTGCTTCTATAGGCGCCTTTTACCTACTCAGTAATCAGCACAGCTCAGCTGGTAAGATTTTCGTGAAAAGCGGCGTAGTATTTGGCGCCATCTCGTCCATATTACTGGCTTTTCCGACGGGCGATCTCGCGGCTAAAAATGTCGTTAGATATCAGCCAGCCGCTTTTGCTGGAATGGAAGGTATTTTCCACACAGAGAAAGGCGGATCCGAAATTATTCTTATCGGTCAGCCTGATATGGAAAACAAAAAGCTGGACAACAAAATAGCGGTACCCAATGTACTGAGTTTTCTGACCTATCAACGCTGGGATGCTGAAATTAAAGGCTTAAATGAATTTGAAGAATCAACGCATCCGACAAATGTTCCGGGGTTGTATTATAGCTATCATATTATGGTTGGTCTCGGCACTATATTCATTGCTATCATGGTGCTGGGGCTGCTTTTACTTTGGCGAAATAGACTATATCAGACCAAATGGCTTCTATGGATTATCATGTTTATGATCCCGTTTCCCTATATCGCCAATACTGCCGGGTGGTATACCGCTGAGCTCGGACGGCAGCCCTGGCTGGTCTATAATCTGATGCGCATGGTGGACGGCGTATCCCCGACAGTGTCTTCAGGGAATACATTATTTACATTGCTAGGATTTGTAGGATTGTATATGCTCCTGGGTTTGCTATTTCTAATATTGGTTTTGAAAATTATTAAAAAGGGTCCCGAACCTTTAATCGCTTTAAACTAATCGCTATGGAAATATTCTGGTTTATCGTGTTGACTTTTATGCTGGGTATCTACATTGTCCTCGATGGTTATGACTTTGGGGCGGGAATAGTCCATTTATTCTTTGCCAGAACCGAGCAAGAGAAAAGAGCCGTCACAAATGCCATTGGACCTTTTTGGGATGCCAATGAAGTTTGGCTTATAGCTGCCGGCGGCGTCTTGTTTTTTGCTTTTCCAACCCTTTATGCGTCATCCTTTAGTGGGTTCTATCTGCCTTTAATGCTGGTTCTATGGCTCCTGATCTTTAGAGCTATGAGTCTGGAACTAAGAGGCCAGGTCCATCACCGTTTATGGGAAGCGTTATGGGACAGGGCGTTTGGTCTGGCAAGCTTCCTACTGGCCTTATTTTTTGGGGCTGCTTTGGGCAATGTTGTCCGTGGTGTCAACCTGGGCATGGTTGAAAATGGGATGTCTACCCAAGAACCACACTATTTTTTTCTTGCACTTTGGAACCCTACATTCGACCCGTTGGCTGAACACCAGGGAATTATTGACTGGTTTACCATCATATTGGGACTAGTCGCTGTAGTGACATTAACCATACACGGTGCAGGGTGGGTGATTTTAAAGACCTCAAGCAGCTTAAACCTACGTCTAAAAAATATTATATTCAAACTCAACTTTGTGTTACTTACGCTGGTTATCCTGTCAGCTTATGTCTGGCATTATGTAAAACCTATTTCTCTGCACAATTTGCAAAATCATTATTGGCTTTGGATTTTTCCTACCATAGCGATGGCTGGTTTGGTCGGGCAATTTTGGATCCGGAGTTTCAAAAAAGACGGCATTGGTTTTCTGTTTTCATCCCTATTTATCCTAGGCAGTTTCGCCACTACGGTGGCTTCCATGTTCCCAACGATGCTTCCATCGACCAATACGCTCAATCCATCTTTGACCATCCACAATGCGGCTGCACATGAATACGGTTTATCCGTCGGACTCGGATGGTTTATTTTTGCTGCCGTATTGGTGGTTGCCTATTTTATCGTTCAATTCCGGGTGTTTAAAGGCAAGTTGGACGATGTTGGCTATGGAGAACATTAACTTCCTGCAGCATTTACATTCCTAGCAAATGATTTTTCATCGCAAGCCGAACCAATTCAATCATATTTTTTACTTTAAATTTTGTGAGCAGATTGCGACGATGAGTTTCTACCGTCACCGGACTCAGAAATAGCCGTTCGGCGATCTGATTACTCGTCAAGCCATCTGCTATCAACTGCAAAATTTCCTTTTCGCGGGATGTCAGCCTTGGTAATGCTCGAAAAGTTTCTTCCGCCTCTGAGTAGAGCTCCCTCGCGCGGTCACTGAATGCTTCTTGCCCCGCCAGCCCAAACCGTATACAGCGCAGAAATTCTTCATTGGAAGCATCCTTTAGAATATAACCGTCCCCACCTTTTTGTATAAACTGGTAGATTAGGTTACGGTCCGCAACATTACTTAATGCAAGCACCGGAATCGTAGGACGGAGCTGCTTTAAACGCACACATACGTCAAGACCGCTTTTGTCCATCAGCTGCATATCCAACAGAACCAGATCAACCGTATTAATCGCCAAAAATGTATGGAGAGTCGCCTCCTGCGAAAAGGGGTACACGGTATAACCACCCTGTTGGCTGAGAAATGCGACGACCCCTTCCAATAATAAAGGATGGTCGTCCAATATCGCTATAGCATTCATAACTTGATGGTCTTAAACGGTGATTTGCATTTCAATTTGTGTGCCTGCTCCGACTTCACTCTGTATAGCCATCGTCCCATTGATCCAGTGAATTCGATTTATCATGTTATTCAGACCTATCCCATGAAATTGTTCCGAAGTATCAAAACCTTTACCGTTGTCTTCTATTAATACACATAACTTCTCTCCCACCTTGCTGACCTGTACAATAATCAGATCCGCTTCCGCATACTTTAACGCATTCGAAATAGCTTCCTGGACGACACGGTATATCACTAAGCCTTTTTTAAAATCCAAGTGGACTTCTGTTTCATAATTTTCGAATTGGATCGTCACCTTATCATTTTTCATGACTAAGCACAACTGGTCCAACGAGGCTATTAATCCAAATCGTTGTAAGGATTCGGGCATCAGATTGTGCGATATTCTTCGTACTTCCCCCAAGATTTCATTCAATTTATTTGGAAGGACATCCTGTAAAACATTTGCTTCGGGATTGCTTCCGGCAATCTTAAACTTCAAACCTGTCAGCATACCTCCGATACTATCATGCAGATCTTGTGCAATGCGCTGCCTCTCCTGCTCTTCTGCCCGGAGCATAGATTCTGAGATTTCCAGCTGCTTTTCTTTGGCTAATTTTTCCAGTACAATCTGATGATTGATTTGGATCTGCTTATTAAGCTTGCGTTCTTTCTTGTAAAAGAACAAGGTAAACAACGCAGCGACAAGCAACAAAACAGCTATGCCTAAAAAAAGGAAAAGCTTAAACTGGCTACGGCTCTTCTCTGCACGTAAATTTAAGATCAGCTTCTCTTTTTCTACAGTTTTATATCTAGCCTCCATCTCATTCATTTTTTCTAAAAGCTGCACCTTTTGTATGCTGTCAGAGAGCTTATTAGCGATATTAGCCATTTTTAATGCTTCCTGATAGTTGCCCATTAATTCGTTGACATTTGTCAATTGCGTGTAGACGATTTTGCTGTTATACAGATCTCTGGTCAACAAGCCGTTTCTCACAATTTCTTCCAGCTGTTGTTTCGCCTGAACATATTTCCCCTGCATTAAATACACGTTAAATTTTCTAAACAGCATCATCTGAAACAACTTCCAATTATTCATTCTCCTTGACCAGTCAAGCCCGATATCCAGCATTTTCAACGCTTTATCTGCCTGCTGCTTCGTCGTAAAATAGAGTGCTTCGTTATAGTAATAATTAGGTAGCTGAGAAGAGTTTGGTTGCTCTCCCATAAGTATCTTAACCTTATCCAGTAATTGGCGCGCGTCACTGGATTTGACCTGATAGCAATAATTACTGACCGCATTTAAATAAGCCGTCAACAAAGCGGCACTCTTTGGCTGTTGTTCCAGCTGTTGGATAGCTTTCTTGTGATATTCTTCGGCTTTATCCAACTGGTTGGAAGACATAAAAGCCACACCGATCATCGAATTTATGGTGCCCTCCATCACTGGATCATGCGCTTTGGCATACGGCATACATTTTCCGTTGAGTATATCCAAAAGGTCCGCAAATCCTTTTTTTGGAAACCGGATCAATCCCAGATTATACCAGGCCTTAGCTAAAAGCTGTTGCTGAAAAGGGTGATTAGCTTCATCGAGCAGATCAACACACTTTTGGGCTGCTATCCCAGCACGGGTTGCGTCCAAAAACTGTCCATAATAAAAACTCTTGTAAAGCGAGCCCATTGCCTGCAGCGTACGAAAAGACTTAGCCAACCTCTCTCCGAGGCGCATGTTTTCCCAGAATTTAAGCGTGTCCCGAAACCTGTAATAATCTGCCAGATAAAAATACTGCATTGCCCGCACACTATCATCTGAACTCGACTTCAATAGCGCTTCTGCGTCAGACCGGTATTTGTTCTCGTCCAGTGGCAAAAAACTCTGTGCACTTGAGAAATGACACGTCAAGCAACAGATAAACATCGCGACCGTCCTACAAAGATAAATTAAACGAACCTTCATGCATCCTATAACATATAAGCGTAAGGCAAAGTCATATTATATCGGCACTTATAACTATCAAAAAGCATTGCACCCTATGATTTGCTCTAGCTACCAAAGATACGTTAAACTTTCGAATCTCTTTATCGTTCTTGTTTCTGAGACTTCCCCATAAGATTGTCTGGGGAAGTCTTCCCGATGTCTTGTCAAGAGCCTGTTCCACGATTAAGGATATACAAACGGCGGGTAGCGTACAATTATGTTTTGATTGACCAATGCATGTTATTGGTCGCAATATCGACTAATACGTCAAACTTGTACGCGTAGCTAGAGGAAATTACTCTTGGAGAAGCACTTTCAAATAGCGTGGACTTTACAATAGGAACGCTAAAAGGCAACGACCAGGCTCTTAGCGATTTAGCTATAGCATCCATAGTGTTGATCCCCTGCAAAGCATGCGCTCCGTCAGCCCAACATATCATCCCCACCCGTTTGTCAGTAAGATAGGCAGGCTTATTCTTCGCACTTACTTCAAGCCAGTCCAGACAGTTTTTCATGACTCCAGGGATGCTTCCATGATACAAAGGAGCCAGCCAAAAATGCACATCTGCTTCCAGAAAAAGATTGTTCATGATTTTGACACTATTCGGGATTCGATGTAGACTCATATCAAACAGCGGAATGCCAGCATCCGCCAGATTAAAAACAGTATACTGGATATCACGCCGCTGCAATTGCCCGGCGATGTATTCCGATACTACGCCTGAAGTAGACTCTAGTCTTCTTTCCAAGGCACCATTAAATATCAATGCTTTCATCATTAATCAATTCGTTTAAAAATTACCTTGGGCATACCGACCTCTCCATACATCAGTGCTTTTACAATTGGAATCAGCCGTCCTGCCGCAAGCAGATAAAGAGATTCTGGGATGTCGGAACGCGCTCTAATAACGACTTTTTGATCTTTATAGGAGCTAAAGTCAGCCGCTAAAATTTGCTTTTTCCATAAATCCAATCTCAATAATTCAACAGTCTTAAAATCATAATAGGCCACGGCTTTATGAAACTTATCTGCTAGAGACAGGTAGATCCACGAGGGAATAATAGCATCAGTGGAGCAGGTGAACGCTACTGCCTTCCCAGCGAAGTTAGCCATATCAACAGCAGCCAAAGCTGCTTTAAATTCTTTCTCTTTGACAATTAAACCTTGAAAAAGCAGGTTTTTAATATCAAACGAAACAATTTCGAGATCGGTCCTGAAATCAATCAGATCTAAAGGCAGGATCCCAGAGTTCTTTACCTTGTTGACAAACATTATATATCCCTTTACCTAGTTAGGAAATTTGCGTAATAACAGATTCATAATTGTTCTCAACTACAGACCAATCCAGAACCGACCAGAATGCGTCCAGGTAATCAGCTCTTCTATTCTGATATTTTAGATAATAGGCATGTTCCCAGACATCAATACCCAAGATGGGATATCCCCTATTTACGATCTGTGTATCCATCAAAGGATTATCTTGGTTTGCTGTAGCAGCGATATTTAGCCCTCCATTATACTTCACGTACAGCCATACCCAGCCCGAGCCAAACTGCATAAGCCCAGCCTCTTTCAATTTCGTCTTAAGCTCGTCCAAGGAACCGAAAGCTGCATTAATTTCATCTGCAAGCCTGCCAGTCGGTTTCTTTTTGGCATTCGGCGACAGTGTTTGCCAAAATAACGTATGATTATAATGGCCTCCAGCATTATTGCGGACTGCATATCCATATTTACTCACAGCTTTTAAAATATCAACTAACTCTGCTTCTTCCACTTCAGTTCCCAAGATAGCCTTGTTCAAATTATCAACATAAGCTTGGTGATGGCGTTGATGGTGGATATGCATGGTCTGCTGATCAAAATAAGGTTCAAGCGCCGCATAGTCGTAGGGCAGCTTAGGTAATTGAAATTTGTTCATGTTGCTTAGTTTTATGTTAGGTCAAAACTAAATAATTGCTTTCAATAAAACAACTATTTAGTTGTTTTATTGAAAGCAATTATTTCCCACTATACTTAGCCGTATAACGCAGTAGCGCTAAAAAACCAAATAAAATAAAAACATTATATTTGTAGATATTAATTAAACAACTTTTTATTTGTAAATGCAAAAAAACCCGACCGATCGGTTATTACTGTTATTGAAAATGCGTACACAGGCAACTGCCGCCTTGGTTGCAACTGAATTGGGTATCACAAAAGAAGGAGCTCGCAAACATTTGCTGAACCTTGCCGAACAAGGACTCATTACATCTGATACAAAAAGTGAGGGCAGAGGTCGGCCATCAACCTACTATACACTTACATCCCGCGGGATGGCAAAGTTCCCAGATAGCCATGCCGATATCACAGTGCAGTTGCTGCAGTCGGTCAAGCAGTTGCTTGGTGAAAATGCACTGGAGCTATTAATCGGCGACCGGGAAGCAAAAGTTTACCGGAAATACGCAGATGCACTGTCCAAAGCCCGATCAATCGAAGAAAAATTACACATCATTGCAAAAAAACGGACTGAAGAAGGGTATATGGCGTCTTGGCAAAAGGAGGACAATACTTATCTTTTTGTGGAGAATCACTGCCCCATATGTGCTGCCGCAACAGAATGTCAGGGGTTTTGCCGTTCTGAGCTAAACAATTTCCAACAGCTCATTGGAGCTGATTACAGCATAACAAGAGTTGAATATATTATTGAAAACGGATCTCGGTGTTCATACCTTATTCAAAAAAAAGATTGATAATCGTCCCTTTGAAAAAAGATATTTTTTTCAAAAATAAACTTGGCAAAGTGTAAAAACAACACTATCTTTGTTCTATCATAATTTAGGTTTATAATTGGTTATTTAAGGTTTTCATTCTCCCCGTTTGAAAACCTTTTTTTATATTCTATCCAACGGCATAAACATGTTCTTAACTGTTTTCCATAAGCGGGACTCCAAAGTCAGATGTTTTTTCTTCAACAGCAATGGAGCAAACATAGAGTTCTGCTACAGCCAAAAAATCATCCAACGGCAGATACAATGCGCCATCTGTAATAGCAGATGAGTGCCAAGATGTCAAACAAATGAATTTAGAGTCTGCTTATATTGTTGCACATATTCTTTAGGATTACATCCCATGATTTGTTTAAAGACTCTGTTAAAGTTGGTGATGCTGTTAAACCCACAGTTATAAGCAATAAAAGACACACTGTCCAAGCGGTCTTCATTAAGCTGATTGCATACCTCTTTAACTCTTATTCTGTTGAGATAAGAGACAAAAGTAACACCACAATGTTTCTTAAAATATCTACAGAATGCCTGAGGGGTAAGATTTGCATAATCCGCCACGTCTTCCAAACTGAGCTCATCTTTATAATGCTCTTTGATATAATTACAGATCAGCTTAACGCGATTGGTACTGGTTACAGTATCAATGTCCACTGCAACTCGCTCTGTACATAGAGCGTCTGCCTCGCGGGAAATATTAGCTAAGGCTCGCAACAAGTAGAAAAAATGCATCAACGTGTCCATTTGATCAGCCGCTTTTAACTGATTGACGCGCTCTGATATCTGAGCAAAATATCTTTCCGGAATCTTAAACCCCCTGGAATTATTATGAATAAACTGATTTAACGATTCAAACTCATCTAAGCAAAATAAATATTTTAGCTTACCATACGGATCAAAGAAAATAGAAATAGATCGCGATTCATTTGAAAACCCATCTGGTGTTGCTGATTTAAAAACATGAGGCTGATTAGCACCTAAAAAGAAAATGTCATTTTCCTTAAAAGGATGCAGGCTATCTTCGACAATCAAAACGCCCTGTCCTTTTTTTATCCACATCAGCTGCGCTTCTTGATGGCGGTGAAAGTAAGGATAAAACGTTTCTAA
This sequence comes from Sphingobacterium thalpophilum, assembly GCF_901482695.1. Taxonomy (NCBI): domain Bacteria; kingdom Pseudomonadati; phylum Bacteroidota; class Sphingobacteriia; order Sphingobacteriales; family Sphingobacteriaceae; genus Sphingobacterium; species Sphingobacterium thalpophilum. The sequence goes on along the minus strand of NZ_LR590484.1, from coordinate 3,843,180 downwards.
AACATCTTCTTGTATAGTCAAACTTTGTCCTCGCGTCGTAGGTACATTGAACTGGAGCGTTTTCATAGGTGTCTTAAGTTTATGTTTACAAATGTTTAGTGTTTAGTTAACATAAATATAATAAACTCCAACGAACAATCTTTCTCGAGTGCAATGTGGGAAAATACTATACCAAAATATGTTTAGCATTCGACAATATTTAATAAAAAACGAAGCGGAAAGAAGAATGCGGTTAAAATACAATTAAACTTTGATAAATTGTGCTAATTAAAAGTCGACAGAAAGATTGACCTTTAGTGACGTCGTTATTTATCTTTTATTATGTACCTCCAACCCACCATTAGATGGTAAAACAGCGTGCTATCAATGAAATAATCAATTGCCCTTTCAAGGATATCACTTTGGAGCAGATAAATTTTACGATATTGGCATATAAATTTGCTTAACGCATAGGCTCAATGACCTCGTAAAAATAAAATCTTATGGGGCTGCCAGCAAAAATTGTTTTAATTCCTCTAAATTATGTTTGAGAAATATATATACATGGCCCGGCGCACTCAATTGATGTCGAAAATGATGACCGGACGTATTCTGTTACTGGGTAATATCGAAAACCCAATCAACTTTGAACACAACACTTATCCTTTTCGCCAGGATAGTAGCTTTCTATATTATATCGGAATCAAGAGCCCTAAACTGGCCGCTGTACTAGATCCGGAAAATGGCGAAACAATCTTATTTGGCGACGAAATGTCCATTGATGATATCGTCTGGATGGGGCGGCAGGAAACCTTGGCTGAAAAAGCCAGTCGAGCAGGGATAGATAAAATTCGTCCTTTTGATCAGCTCTTCGAGTACCTGCTTCACTTGGGTACGCGATGTACTATACATTATCTTCCTCCATATCAGTCCCATAACAAATTGCTGCTCGAACAATTGTTAAACTGTCCGGTCAACAAGCTGTATCCATCTATTTCCCTTATACAAGCGGTAGCTGCACAACGCAACATTAAGTCTGCTGAAGAAATTGCCGAAATAGAGAAAGCCGTTGATGTCGCAGTGGATATGCACCGGCTTGCCATCCGCATGGCAGTCCCTGGCTGTTTTGAGTATCAGATCAGCAATGCCATGCAACACTTTGCTCAAGACCAGGGAATGTGTTTCTCGTACCCGCCGATTGTAACAAAAAGAGGCGAGATCTTACACAACCACATGCAATTTCATCAGCTTCATGATGGCGATATCCTTCTTAACGATTCAGGCGTAGAAACACCGTTGGGTTATGCTTCCGATTTAACCAGGTCTTTTCCAGTAGGCAAGCGCTTCACTTCATTGCAAGAAGACATGTATCATATTGTACTACATGCTTTTAAAACAGCAGAACAGTTGTTAACACCCGAAGTTGGTTTCAAAGATATCCACCTAAGAGCTTGTGAGGCATTGGTCGAAGGATTGAAACAAGTGGGGTTTATGAAGGGCAACGTCCAGGACGCTGTGGCTAACCATGCTCATGCCCTATTCTTTCAATGTGGACTAGGGCATCTTCTCGGCCTGGATGTTCATGACATGGAAGATCTAGGCGAACAGTATGTGGGCTATACGGCTGCTGAACCAAAGGATACAAACACTTTTGGAATTAAATCCCTGCGACTTGGTAAGAAATTAGAAATAGGTAATGTGCTCACCGTCGAGCCAGGAATTTATCTTATCCCAGAACTCACCCAACTCTGGGAGCAGCAGAACTTACATCGAGATTTTATCAATTATGATTTTCTAAAAAAACACCTTGGATTCGGTGGCATCCGGATCGAGGATAATTATGTCATCGAAAAAGATGGTGCTAGACGTCTCGGCAAATATCTGGAACGGGAACTTCAGGAAATCTATCAGCTTAAGGACCAATATTTAGATTAGATATATGAACGCATGTAACGATTTGAAAAAATGAAAAGAAATAGAGCTTTTATCGTATTCTTATTGTCTGTAATCCTGTATTTTCCACATCCGGCCAATGCTCAAAGACTCTGGGCCGAATATGGGGATCATTACTATGAATTTTCCGAAAAGGGAATAGAGACTGTAGACCCACGAAATAGGACAAGAACGATTTTTTTACCCCAACAATCGCTGATCCCTCAAGGAACAAATAAACCGATAGAGGTCGAAAACTTTACCATTTCCAAGAATAAGGAATTTATATTAATCTACACCAATAGCAAAAGAGTCTGGCGCGAAAACACGCGCGGAGACTATTGGATCTACAGCCAACGTTCAAAACAGTTAAGACAGCTGGGACAGCAGTTTCCCGCCTCCCAGCTGATGTTCGCCAAGTTTAGCCCGCGAAATGATAAGGTGGCCTATGTAAACAAAGCGGATCATAACATTTACATCGAAGATCTGACAACTGGAAAGATTACAGCGGTCACCACAGATGGTACTGACCGAATAATTAACGGCACATTCGACTGGGTATATGAAGAGGAATTTGGATGCAAAGATGGTTTCAGATGGTCTCCCGACGGTCTCTCAATTGCCTATTGGAAGCTCGATGCCCGCCATATCCGCAACTTTTTAATGATTAATAACACAGATAGCCTTTACTCCTATACTATTCCGGTAGAATATCCGAAGGTCGGACAATCTCCAAGTTCATGCTCTATCTGGATATACGAATTAACCAACAGTCGAAATAACCAGGTCCTTATTCCAGGCACTCCAGACCAAAATTATGTTCCACGAATGGAGTGGTGTATGGATAGCAAACAGCTCATCCTACAACAGCTCAACAGGAAACAAAACGAAAGTAAGATCTATACGGCTTCTGTCACAACGTATGAAGCTCAGCTCATATATCAGGAAAAAAGCGATTCTTGGATTGATATTAAATCCAGATGGAATAATAATGATCCTGCTGGCTGGGACTGGATTCAGAATGGAAAAGCATTTATCTGGGTATCTGAGAAAGATGGCTGGCGAAAAATATATCAGATTGACCTGAAAGGTAAGGAGAAACTGATCACCCAAGCCGATTACGACGTGATCAACCTTGACTTTCTTGATCCAAAGGGAGAAACGATTTATTTCACAGCTTCGCCAACAAATGCAACTCAGAAATACCTATATAGTGTACCTACGAAAGGAGGAATCCCAAAGAGACTAACGCCGATGTCCTATGAGGGAACTTGCGATTATGATATTTCAGCGGATGGCAGCATTGCACTTTTTAGATTCAGCAATCGTGCTGAACTCAAATATGATGCCGTAGTTGCCCTACCTAGCCATCAGGTGTTGACGGACTTTGAACTAAAACGCCAAAAGAAAACAAGCGAAGGTATAGCAGAGTTCTTTAAAGTAAAAACCGCAGACAGTGTGGAACTGGATGGCTGGATGGTTAAACCACTCAACTTTGATCCCAGCAAAAAATATCCAGTAGTATTTATGGTCTATGGTGAGCCGGCGTCGCAAACGGTGCTAGACAATTTCAGCGCGGGCTACAACAGTTTGTATAAAGGAAATATGGCCCAGGACGGTTACCTCTATATTTCGCTCGACAACCGCGGTACGCCTTCCCCTAAGGGCAGTTCATGGCGCAAAAGTATCTATAGAAAAATCGGACTGCTCAATATACGTGACCAAGCGCTGTCGGCACAGGAAATACTGAAATGGCCCTTTGTGGACAGCTCGCGCGTAGCCGTATGGGGCTGGAGCGGAGGTGGTTCCAGTACGCTTAATCTACTGGGACAATATCCACAGATCTATAAAACAGGCATAGCCATTGCAGCGGTCGCGAATCAGCTGCTTTACGACAACGTCTATCAGGAACGTTATATGGGATTACCCCAGGAAAACAAGGAAGACTTCGAAAACGGCTCGCCTTTAAAACACGTTAAAAATATCAGAGGAAATCTCCTCTATATCCATGGGACCGGCGACGACAACGTACATTACCAAAATGCAGAAGTCCTGATCAATGAGCTTATTAGAAACAATGTGCAGTTTCAGCTGATGTCTTACCCTAACCGGAGCCATTCCATTAGCGAAGGCGAAGGTACACATGAACATTTAAGAACATTATTTACGAACTATCTAAGATTACATTGTCCTCCGGGCGGCAGGTAGACCTTCTAAACAATATTGACAAATGAAACGATTATTATATGTATTGGCAATCATCGGTATATTAACTGCAGACTTCCGGACGTCTTTAGCACAGCTAATGGAAGCAAAAAGTGAATTCACAAGAGAGGACTCATTGCGGGGAAATCTTACCCCCTTGCGGACTTGTTATGATATTCAATACTATCACCTGGATGTTAAAGTTGACATCGACAATAAATTTATATCCGGTTCAAACCTCTTCCGATTTAAGGCCACATCAGATTTCAAACGTCTTCAATTCGACCTGTTTGCAAACCTTAAAATCAACAAGATCGTATATAAAGGCGCAGAGCTTCCATTTACCAGGGAATATAACGCTGTATTTGTAGTCTTCCCTACCTCAATAAATCGGGGAACAGAGGATGAATTTACTGTATATTATGAAGGGCACCCTACAGAAGCAGCGAGGGCACCTTGGGACGGCGGTTTTGACTGGAAGAAAGACAGCAACGGAAAACCTTGGGTAGCCACTGCATGCCAGGGAATGGGAGCCAGTGTGTGGTGGCCAAACAAGGACCATCAATATGATGAAGTTGATAGCATGTTGATTTCTGTGGCTGTTCCAAACGAGGTGATGAATGTGTCCAATGGGCGCCTCGTAGACAGGGAAAAATTGCCGGGCGGCTATACGAAATACTATTGGAAAGTCACTAATCCGATCAATAACTACAACGTTGCCATTAATATTGGTGATTATATCCATTTCAAAGAAAAATATAAAGGTGAAAAAGGTCTCTTAGATGTGGATTATTACATCTTGCGGGAGAATGACATCCCTGAAAAAAAAGCTCATCTTCAAAAAAACGCGAGACAGACCCTGGAGGCTTTTGAGCACTGGTTTGGCCCATATCCTTTTTATGAAGACGGCTATAAACTTGTCGAAACACACCATACAGGTATGGAACATCAGAGTGCCGTGGCCTACGGCAATCATTATCAAAATGGATATCGGGGCAGGGATGATTCAGGAACGGGCTGGGGGCAAAAATGGGACTTCATTGTCGTCCATGAGTCTGGCCATGAATGGTTTGGTAATAATATCACTTCCGCCGATCTAGGTGACATGTGGATTCATGAGAGTTTTACCAACTACTCTGAAGCATTATTCATTGACTATTTCTATGGAAAGGAAGCCAGCCAGGCCTATGTACACGGCATCCGACGAGGTATCCGAAACGATGCACCCATTCAGGGCCCTTATCACGTCAATAAAGAAGGCTCAGGTGATATGTATCCCAAAGGAGGTGTCATGCTGAACATGGTGCGTACCATCATCGACGACGACAAGCAATGGCGTTCCATCCTCCGGGGCCTCAATAAGAGATTCTACCACCAACAGGTTGATTACAAAGATATCACCACCTACATCAATCAGACATCGGGAATCGACCTATCCAAAGTATTTGAACAGTATGTAAAACATGCCTCCATTCCTACCCTTGAAATCCAGCAAGATACCAAGGGTAAAATCCTGGGCAGGTGGATAAGTGATGTCACTGGATTTCAAATGCCTATTCACATCGGAATCAGGGGACAGCAAAGGCAACTGATACAGCTGGATCAACAGTTTCGGGAAATTAAGATTCCGGGACTCAGCAAAGAAAATATTGATGTCGACACATTCAATTATTACGTCGGCCTGCTGATAGAATAGCAAATCGATAAGTGCTGTCATCAGCGCATAACGTATCATAAATAAAGGCTGCACTGTACTTTACAGGCAGCCTTCGTAGTATATAATAATTAAAATGGGTACGTTAATCTTCTCTTCCTTTTTTATAAGCGAAATAGAAAGCAATGGGTAAAATGGAAAAAGAAAGAATCATACAGATAATCAGTCCGCCAACAATCATGATAGCCAACGGCTTCTGGATTTCCGAACCCATCCCGTTTGATAGTGCTGCAGGAAGCAATCCCATCGCACCCATCAGCGCAATCATCAAAATAGGCCTGATCCGGCTTTTTACAGCCTCATAAATCGCCGCCTTCAGCCCCATTTTGTTTAATAAATTCTCCTTCATAATTCCAATCAGTACAATACCATCTATTGTTGCTACACCAAACAGGATAATGAACCCAATACCTGCAGATATTCCGAATGTCGTACCTGTGACCCACAAAGAAACAAAACCACCGATAAATGCGAAAGCAAGAGTTAATGAGGAAATCAGCGTATCTTTCAAATTCCCAAAGTTGGCATATAACAGCATCAAAATTAGAATCAGGGATATGGGAACAACCCTGATCAGCTGTTTTGTTGCTCTCTCCTTGCTCTCAAACTCACCGGCCCAAACCACCTTATAAGATTTCGGCAACTTAATATCGCGCTCAACCTGCTCCTTTGCATCAGCAATAGTGCTACCCAAGTCTCGTCCCTCGATATTAAAACCTACCCCAATATAACGCGAGTTCCCCTCTCGATAAATAAACGCCGGCCCGGTGTGATAATCAATGGTAGCGATCTCCCGTAATGGGACCTTCTGCTCATTCATCGTCGGGATAATGATGTTACCAATTTTCTCAGGACTGTCGCGATAGGACTTCTGAAAGCGTAGACGTACATCAAATATGCGTTCATTTTCATAAAAATGCGTCACTGACTGCCCTCCTATGGTCATTTCAATAACCGATTGTACATCTTTCGTCGAAACCCCATATTTAGCCATCTTCGAGTCGTGTAACTGAATACGGAGCTCGGGCAGACCTATGTTTTTGAACACATTAACATCGGTAATACCATCTACGCGTTTGAGCGACTCAGCAAACTTATTGGCTTTGTTCTCCAGATCCTGCAAATCCTCACCAAAAATTTTGATGACCAATGGGCTTTTCACCCCAGCTACATATTCTTCCACATTGTCTTGAATGGGCTGACTAAAGCCAAAATTAATACCCGGAAAAGTCTGCAAGCTATTACGCATCTGACTGATCAGTGTTTCTTTAGTGATCTTTCGCTTCCACTCCCCCTCGGGCTTGAGTTCAATATTAAATTCTATATTAAAAAAGCCCGTTGGGTCCGTACCGTCATTGGGTCTCCCTGTTTGCGTCATGATAAAATCTATTTCATCGAACTGCCCCAATAACTTGGTTTTCATACTTTTGGTAAGCTTAACAGATTCTTCCAGATTGACGCTATTCGGTAGGGTTGCGCGCACATAGATAGCCCCTTCATTCAGTTTTGGAAGAAATTCTGAGCCATAATGGCTAAATCGTATGGCGCAGATTACTAAAACCAAGGCGAAAATAGACAAAGTCCATTTTGGATGATCAAAAGTCTTTCTGAATCCCTTAAAAATAATATGGCGGCTATATTTCGTGATTTTGTTTTCTTCTTCTTTAATATTCCCTTTTAAGAGGTACTTGCACATGGCTGGCACGTATGTCAAACTCAATACCAAAGATCCCAGCAGAGCATATCCAAGCGTAAAGGCCAAAGGTGAGAACATTTTACCTTCAACTTTCTGAAAGGAAAAAATTGGCGTAAGGGCGACAATCAAAATTAACAGCGCAAAGAAAATATACCCGGCTACCGACCCTGCACTTCTTTTGATAATTCCAAGCTTCGCAATTTTATTAAAACGGGCGGTTCCGAGTCGATGGGCTTCTTTTTCCAGCGAAACAAAAACTGTTTCTACAATAACGAGCGTGCCCTCCAGCAATAAGCCAAAATCCAGCGCCCCCATAGAAATCAGATTCGCTGGAAGCCCCTGTATTTTCAACAAAATGATTGCAAATAGGAATGCGAGGGGAATTACAGATGCCACTATAAAGGTGGTTTTCCAGTTGTTCAAAAAAATAAACACGATGATAGAAACCAGTATTACCCCTTCAATCAAGTTCTTTGATACCGTATGGACCGTATTGTTTACCAACTTGGTCCTGTCGATCACCGGTTCGATCTTGACATTCTCTGGTAGGATCCGCTGATTGAGCTCTTGAATTTTATCTTTGAGACGAGCGACCACTTCGGAAGGATTCTCGCCACGGAGCATGATCACGATCCCTTGAACAAGATCGTCGTCCGCATTGAGCCCCACCTGTCCAAGCCGGGGCTTTGCTCCCAACTCAATCTCTGCCACATGTTTAACCAGAATAGGCGTATTCCCCACCACCTTGATTAGAATATTACCGATATCTTCAATTTTGTCCAATAAACCTACTCCACGCACGACATAGGCCTGATTTCCTTTCTGTATGACATCGCCCCCTACATTTATATTCGAACGGGAAACTGCTTCATAGACGTCCAAAGGTGAAAGATTGTAATTGGCCAGTTCGGTGGGATTTATTTTTATTTCATAAATCTTTTCTTCGCCGCCGAAGCTCACGATATCTGCCACACCGGGTACACCGACAAGCTCCCGCTCGATCACCCAGTCCTGAATAGCAGATACTTCCTTGATCGGAAGATCACTCTTAACGACATAACGGAAGATCTCGCCAGTAGCTCCAGAAGGAGGCTCGACCGAACTCTCGGCTCCTTCGGGCAATTCAATTGAACGCATTTTGTTACCCGCATATTGCTGGGCATAAAAATCTGTCACCGTTTCTTCAAACTGAACTGTCACCACCGATAGCCCAAACAATGAAATAGAACGCACCTCGGTTTTTCTGGGTATTGTGTTCATCTCCTTAGTCACCGGCAACGTCACAAATTTTTCAATTTCTTCCGCGCTACGTCCCGGCCATTGAGTGATGATCCGAACACGCGTATTTGTGACGTCCGGAAAGGCTTCAATCGCCGTGTGCAAATAGGCATATATACCGCCGAATAAAAGCACAAGTGTAAAAAAAAGGACGACCAAAGAATGTTTCAATGAAAATGAAACAATATTTTGTACAACTTTCTTCATGCTATCTACTCATCAATTCATCAAACACAATCAGTTCATTTTCAGTAAGCACACGGTCTCCTTCCTGCAGTCCATCCTCCACAAACGCATAGCTCTCATTTTCAGAAACAATAACGACCGGTTTGACCGACATCTCGCAATCGCCTCTGTATGTCACCACATAATTCTGGTTATTATACAAGATGATAGCATCCTTCGGAATAGCTAATAACAACCGCCCGCTGCTCGCCGAAGCTTTTTCAACAAAAACATCCACGCTCATCCCCGGCTTCAGCCTTAAATCTTTGTTCGCCATTTTTACCCTCGCTTTAACAACACGTTCATCTGGATCAAAAAAATTGGCGATCTGATCAATATACCCTTCAAAGTATTCGCCTTTATAGGCTAAAGTGGTCACCCTGACCCGAGCCCCGTTTTTGACAAATGGTAAATTATTAGCGTAGATGTTAACTGCTACCCATACTTCATTCAGATTGCTGACGGACAATAGATCGACATTGTCATCCACTGTCATACCCGGACTGACTTTCTTATCGACTATATATCCCGATTTCGGAGCCCTGATATAAAAAGTTCCGTTTTCTGATGATCCGTTGAGCAATTGCATATTTGACTTCACATGCTGGATGCCTATATTCGCAGCTTTCAATTCGTTTTCCATTTCATCCACTTCGCGCTGGGAGGCCATGCCATCTTTGAGCATGCTCCGCAAGGTATTCAGCTTACTAACGACCAGCCGCCTGCTGTTTTCCAATTCGCGTAGATCCTTTGCAAGGTCATTAACGGAAGTACCTTTTAGTGTAATCAATACTTGTCCCTTCGTGACAAAGTCCCCCATCTTCACCGCCACAGATTGCACAATCCCCTGAACCGGTGTCTTTAGTACAGCGAGCTCGTCTTGGTCGTATTGTACCGCCCCATTTAAAGCGATCTGTTCGGAGACAGCTCTTTTTCGAATCGAATCGATTTTAATGTGCTGCTTGAAATCGTCGTTCAGACAAAATCTTTTCATCTGTCTGTCAGACTTCTCGTTTTCCTGTTCGGATTGACAAGCTATTAGTAAACCTACAAAAAAGACGAAGTATAGTGCTCGGTAACGCTTCATTCTAATATATCCTTTCCAATTAAATAAATGAGTTCTTCTTTATACTGAAGATATTTCGCACAACGTTCAAGAATTGCCTCTTTGTTTTCCATATAATTGTTGATGAAATCCGTAAATTCGACGATGGTAAGTCTCTTTTGCTGAAAGTTGCGTACGTAGCGCTCAAGAGCAGTATCCAACCTTTGGGCAAAGGTGCTATCGGTGGATTTCAGGCTTGTCTCGAGAGCACCAAGACGCGCTGTTAAAAAATCTATTTCCCGTTCGATGTCAAGACGGAACTGCTCGGCTTCGACTTTTTTCTTTTCAATTTCCAGCTGGGCGATTTTGATATTGCCCTGATTACGGTTAAACAGCGGAAGATCCATGCTTACACCGAATCCCACAAAATCGCGCATGATATTTCCGCCACGGTCGTAATTCATGGATACTTGTAGATTAGGGACCCGTTCCGCCCGCTCTATTTCGAACTGCGCTTTTCCCTTTTCTAGTTCATTGCGAACCATTTTGTAGTCGCTCCTATTTTCGAGTGCTGTCAGCTTCCATTCGCCTGGTTTAGCTTGGACAAAATCCGGCAAACTCAATGTGTCGGTGATGCAAAGCATCTTAGCCTGATCACCGAGGTATTGTGCAACTGCGTTTATTTTCTCTATCTTTTCTTGATGGATTTCGGCGAGCTTATTCCTAAAGGCCGTCGCCTCACTTTGGATACGCAGGTAATCCATTTCACTCACGTTCCCCTCCTTCCATTGGTGCTGATAAGATGCACTGATCCGTTCAAATATCTCCATCTGACCATTGTATAACCGCTCTTTCGCCTGCATCACCTGCAAATCCAGCATTTGGTTTCGGAGATCATAACGAAGGTTCCGGAGCAACTCTTCAAATTGAAGTCTGCTGTCTTCTTTTTCCAGGAGCTGCAATTGGACTCTTTTCTTTCGTTTTCCGGCTGTTTCGATCGTCTGTTCCAGCTCCAGTGCGACTTGCTGATATTTGCCATAATTTCCTATGAGTGACGAAAAAGATTCACTGGATGGATTTTTCCAAAGGTTAACCTCCGAAATGGAGACTGTCGGGTTGGGCCATAGCTTTGCCTGCAATATAGCAGCTTCTGCTTGTTTAAGATGAAAGCGCTTGGCCAGCAACGTCAAGTTGTGCTCGAGAAACAGCTGCTCCACCTGCGATTTCGTCAGGCAATCTGTCCTTGGTTCCTGAGCGGATAGATAACTATTGAATCCAAGAAAAAAAATTAATGCAATCTGTATTTTTCTCACGTTGTTCTGATTTTGCACAAAACTAAACGACCAAGATTACAGATGACTTTAAGATAAATTAAAGTTTGATTAGAAAAGGTTAGAGAACGATTAGAGTTTTGGAAAGAAAAGTGAAACGGTAGTTCCGGAATCATCCGAATCAATCTCAAATTCTACTCCCTGGTCTTTAAAAACGATCTGCGCAAAGGATAATCCGATACCACTGCCCTTGATCTCACCTACGTTGGAGGCACGGTAGAAAGTTTGTTTTATCGCTTCCAGTTCGGCAGGCGGAATACCGATACCATGATCAATAATCTGCAATGAAAGCCGATCCGACAATGTCATTAACCGCACGAGCACTTCTTTACCATTTCCATACTTCAGCCCATTTTCGATCAGATTAGAAAGTGATAAAGCGATGAGCATTTTGTTCCCACGACAGTTAAAATACATTGGATCACTTACCTGCACATCTATCCTTATCGGAATTTGAAATGTCTGTTTAAACTTGGCTACGAGATCCCACACAATCTCATCAATTCGAAATACCTCTTGTGACCGCCCCACTGTCCGATCTTCCGTTAAGAGTAAAAAATTGCTGATCAAGTTATTCAAAAAATTGACATGTTCGGTGATGGTGTTTACCAGCTCCTCGTATTCTTCCGGACTTCTGGCCTTGCCCCCAAACACTTCCATTGATCCCAAAATACCCGCTAACGGCGTGCGGAATTCATGCGAAACATAACTCACAAAGTTCCTGCGGATGATCATGTTCTCACTGATTCTTCGTAGGAGCGCATTATAACTTTCTACGAGATCCTGCAGTTCATCTTTACTCTTAACAACAGTAAGCGGTTGTTGTATAGTATTAAGGTCCTTGTTTCGAATTTCGTGAATAACATTCCGGATCGGCAAGTAAGCATATTTTCCGAGCCAGATTGAAAATAATATTATACTGATCCATGCCACAAAGAAGACTAGTGTGAGTGTGATGAGCAAACGGTTTAATTGGTGATTGAAATCGGTTTTTGGCTCCTTAACAAAAACAAAAAAATCCCCCTGATTGTCGGGATAATACAGTCCAAAATAAAAGTTATCGTCTGTTTTAAAATAAATAGTCTTTTCCCTCTTTAGTCGTGCGAGCAGATCCAGCTCAATTTCGTTGTCTTGACGAAGACCACCGTAGCTTATCTTACCTTCAGCATTAAAAACCGCTACCATCGCCCGTTTGACAAGGCTTTCGTATTGTTTTTTGGACTCCTGATGTTTTAAGGGACTCTGCTCATCCGCCTCCAGATAATAAATACCCGCAATTTTTGCGTTTTTTTCAAGCGAATTTATAAGGTATCGTTCCGACGAATTGTAAAATAACCAGTAAATGACTATCGCTGCCAGTCCAAATATAATAGCAATCGCCAGGGATGAGAAAAAAGCCAGTCTGGTCTTCAGATTCATAATTAATCCGTTTTAAGCATGTACCCCACACCTTTGACTGTCTTGATCAATGAAGCCTCGCCATCAGGGTCGATCTTGCCTCTAAGATAGGATACATATACATCAACTACGTTAGTATTATTGTCGAAATCAATTCCCCAGACAGCCTGAAGTATGGCTGTACGCGAAAGCGTTTTATCACGGTTTTCAATTAAAAATTTAAACAGCTTAAATTCTTTGGGAGACAAGTCAACAAGTTTGCCATTCCTATATACCTCATATTTCTCAAGATCTATTTTAAGATTACGAATTTCAATCAAATTCTGTTTGGTCATGCTCTTATAACCATCTCTCCGGACTAGGGCCCGAATACGGCTAACCAGTTCTTTGAAAGCAAAAGGTTTGACTAAATAGTCGTCTGCTCCGCTCTCCAGCGCCTCCACCTTGTCCTCGACTTCACTGAGCGCGCTTAAAATCAAAATCGGAATCCGATTTTTTCGATAACGTATCATTTTGGTAAACTGAATCCCGTCAATACCCGGCAACATGACATCAAGCACGATTATATCCACCGAATCGGCGCTAATCCACTCCCTGGCAGCTTCTGCAGATTCCACTAAGATCACCTGATACCCCATTTCCTCGAGGCCCTTCACAACAAAGCTGCTGATACGACGATCATCTTCCACTAAAAGTATCTGCATAGACAAACTCTTTATACAAAAAAGAAATTATTAATTGCTATATCCCATGATGAGATCTTACAAGTATACAAAATTACCGATAAAGTCCACCAGTATTCAACGGCAAGATGGGCAACAACCCTAATAGCGCCTCAACTATTTTTTTATTAGATTTTAAAAAAAATTTGCAAGTGTATAAAATACACTGTATATTTGTACCATCATAATTTAGGTTTATAATTGGTTATTTAAGGTTTTCATTCTCCCCGTTTGAAAACCTTTTTTTTATTCTATATCGAGCATATCTAGCTTTCAGCACGTATGTAAAGTTATTCGTTGTAACAGATCTACAGTAATTGTCGTAAAAAGTTCGAATTAAGATTCCTACCCCTACTATCCGATTGTTTGACGCATTTTCCTCAATTAGATGATAAACAGGTCGTAGATAATTGAATTGGTATCGCCTTTCTGTCATATGCAATTAGGAAAGAATTGCCGCTTATTTGTCGTTTGACTTCGTAAGGTACGTGTATAATGTCACATAAAGCATACAGATGCTTGGAATTTGTTGCATTAATTGCTTTATCCATAGAAAATCGAGACATCAAAAAAAAATAAAAATAAAGTTGCATAGTGTAATAAATACACTTACCTTTGTGGTATCATAATTTAGGTTTATAATTGGTTATTGAAGGTTTTCATTCTCCCCGTTTGAAAACCTTTTTTTTGTCAGAGCCAAACCTTCATCGTTCGTAAATACACAGAATATATAGCAGTAAAACATAAAGTGCCGGCCGAAAGCAGCCGGCACTTCACCTGTATAATGTTGTCGTTTCCGAACTACATTTTGTAATACTGTTCCCATCCTCTGGCCGGCGGTGGACCTGCCAACAATGCATTAGCAAATTTATCATTGCTGATTTCTTTCTTGACCGGATCAAAAACAAGCTTCGAATTCAGTCGCTGTGCGATAACTCCCAGGCAAAATACTTGGCTCAATGGACCGGCTATTTCAAAAGCAGACCTGGTCCTCTCCTCTCCCCTGCACGCTTTTAAGAAGTTAGCAAAATGATTTGAAGGGGATTTTTGCACATCGGGTAGGCGCGCTTCCATTTCTTTAGCTTTTGCCTCGGGAATAATCTGTAATATACTTGCGTGAGACCCGCCCTTGAATGTCAGGTCTTTTCCATAGATGATCTTACCGGGATTTAATTTTGCTGGCTCAAGTTTTCCGGTACTCGGTGCCGGAATATTGGGATCAAGCCCCGAAATGCCATAACCCTCTGGTATAGGTGGCAGGTTATCCAGGCCATCATACCAGTTGATATCCACTGCAGGCATTTTTTTTCGCTTGGGAAAGTGGAATTTCAAGGTGGAAGACATGGGGAAAAAGTAGGAATTGTGGCCATCCAGCTTCACTGCGGTAATTTCTGTCGGCAATCCAAGGTCCAGGAATTCGTGTGCTGTATCTAAAATGTGCGCACCCCAGTCTCCGAGAGCGCCCATTCCAAAGTCATACCAGCAGCGCCATTGCCCGTTTACAAAATCCTTGTTATAATCATGCCCCAAAGTCTGCATCTGCCAAAGCTCCCAGTCCAACGTTTCTGGCACCGTCTCTGCAGCCGGAAATCCTTTTATATTGATATTCCAGCCATGCCATCGACGAGGCATGTTCATATGGGCATCGATACGTGTTACGTCCTTGATAATACCTGCTTCTTTCCAAGCCTTGAATTGAAAATAGTTTGCCTCGGAGTGCCCTTGATTTCCCATCTGCGTGGCAAGTTTAGGATTTCTACGTGCCTTATCAGTCATAAGTTCGACTTCTAAGAAGGTCCGGGCCATCGGTTTCTCTACATAAACATGCTTACCAAGATCCAAGGCGAGCATAGTTATGGCAAAATGGGAAAAATCAGGCGTACCGATACTAACAGCGTCAATCTGATTACCGACTTTATCAAACATCACTCTAAAATCGCTGAACCTAGGTGCGTCAGGGAACATCGCGAGGATCTCCTCTGTGTGTTTAGCCCCCAGATCCACATCGCAAAGCGCAACAATATTACAGAGCCCTGTTTTATATAACTCTTTTATGATCTCCGCAGCGCGGTTTCCCAACCCCACACAGGCAAGGTTGACTCGTTCATTGGGTTTTGCAAGACTCACTTTACCCAGCACACTATTTGAAAGCATGACTGCGCCAGCTGCCATGACAGATTGTTTCACAAAGCTTCTGCGTGATAAATAATGGTTCATATCGTTTATTGTTGGTTTGGCTTATTAATTTTTATACTACGAAACGAAACACGGTCTCCATGATCCTGCAAAAGGATAAATCCTTCCTTGGCTTCACCAAAATTTTCCCAGTCTTTATATTTGCTGATAGCTACCAGATCCCTGAATTGTTTCGAACCTCTCTCATAGGTCAGCATTTTGATTCCGTTTAGGTAATGCTCCACTTTATTGTCAGCAGTTACGACTATACGTCCGCGATTCCATTCACCGATTGGCCTGCGGGCGCGTGCATCGCGATTGGAGGTAATTAGATCATACAACGAGGCTAAAGTACGGTTTCCATCTCTGCCCAATTTCGCGTCGGGATGAAGTGCATCATCCAATACCTGATACTCCAGTCCAATAGCTGACCCCTTGGATTTCTCCTTTAGCGTCACGAAATATTTCACCCCGCTATTGGCGCCGGCGCTGAGCTTAAATTCAAAAGAAAGGTCGAAAACAGTATATTTATCCTTTGTGACGATATCGCCACCATTCGTCGATTCGCCCCCATCAGATTTCAGGACTGTCAGCTGACCATCTTTAACTTCCCAACCACGATCAGGAAATTTGTCTCCATGAATACTTCGCCAACCGTTACTTGTCTTGCCGTCAAATAATAACTTCATACCTTTTTTCTTTTCGGCATCCACAATTTCATTCGGTTTTAAATTCACGATATAAATATCGTTTGGAAAGCCTTTAGATCTAAGGTCGCTAGTCTTAATCTTGACATTTTTGAAATACACCTTCTTTCCATCAAGCTCTGCTGGAATACTATGCACCTGCAAACCGATAAAACCGGCTCGGTCAATGGTATCCACAACATAAGATACAGGAATATCGTTGATCCACGTGCGCAGTTCATCCCCAATCGCTTCAATGCGTACATGATTATATTCCTCTGGCCTGTAGGCTTTCTTGGCGTTTTCGTTAAGATCCAAAGGATACAGCCAGCCTCGGCGCGCTTCATCATATATACCTCCCGTCCAAGCACGGTCAGACGGATCTATCTCAACTTGACGGCCATATACGCGACCTCGGCCTTCATTTGCTTTTGGATCCAAATGGCTCCGTGTCTGTATTCCCGAGTTCGTTTGACTACCCTCAAGCTTAACATCGAGTTCCAATATAAAGTCGCCGTATTCTTTTTCGGTAATTAAAAATGAATTTGGTGTACCTTTTGTCATGCGCCCGACGATAGCATCGCCTTCTACGGTGTAAGGGGCTTTTCCGCCCACAGCTTTCCAACCATTTAACGTTTTTCCGTCAAAAAGATTTGTCCATCCTGATTCTGTGTCGCCATGGGACTGCGCATACGATAATGGAATATTGCTCAGTGCCGCTACCATTAGAACAGTCTTGATTAATGTGTTTCTTCTCATTGTAATAATTATTTCTGGAGCATCTTGCCCGGTTTATTTATTAAATATTGGTTGTTTAGTGATCAGGATACATCCCATGTCGGCTTATCAGCGTCACAGCTGTATACCTAAATTTCTTTTATCAATTTGAGAAAATTCCCGCATGAATAACGATTGGTTATTATCCTTGTTTTGCAAAACAATATATTAATTTATATAAGCTAAATGAACCAAATTACGTGATTTATTTACGAAAACGTTTGAAACAATTGGACACTCAACACCAGAAATATAGTTTCAAGCTTTGCAAGACAATAAACGGATAAACTGGTACAATGAATATAAACATGAGCATAACGAAAAAGAAACTATTATCATGAGATGGATTATGCAGCTCGCCTTTTTCATGGGTTAAAGCCTGATTTATGAGTATACACGCAACCGCTTTTGCTATAAGCCGTCCCAAAAGTAGCCAATGTGTACCTTATTGTAAGAACCATATCAACACCATTTTTTGTGTCGCGAAAAATAAAATCAAAACAATCAGTAAAAAATTTGGAGAATACAAAAATTATACACAACTTTAAAGCACAAGAAGTATCCCAAACTAGGCTACAAAGGAGATAAAGGAAATTTTTTTATTTTAAAACAACGGTTTCATTTCAGATTACCCTGTATATCGAAATCAATGCCAGTTTTTTTTGCAGAAAAAACTTCACTTAACATATAAACAGTAGCATTTTAAATATGACAACCGATCCTATCAAGGTGTACGCAGTAGTGTCTAAAGAAGTTAAAGAAGATCCAGATATATTCACTAATCTGGAAGGTATTTTTTCAACTTATGAAAAAGCTCAGGAATATATCGATCATTTTTTTGGTGACGCCAAATATGGCTATCGTACTATAATAGCCACTATTCTAGATCCTTTTCAGGAAGAGATCAAAAATAATGAATCATATTACAGTATCTCTTCACAATTGATTAATAACAAATTAGAAATTGAAATCTGCAAAACTTCCTTTGCTGTTATTCTGTGCGAATTAGGTCAATTAAGGGTGGAGGAAGCAACGGATGAAAAACCTCTTGAGATAAACCTACATTGTTTTGCTATATCCGAGGAAAAAGCGATAGAGAAATTTCATCAGCTGGTTGATGACTATGCGGCGAATAACAATTTGTATTTTCAAATCAATCCATACCGTATCGTTAGTTCTGATCAGTGTTATTAATACCCTTAACGCATATACGAGTGAGGTAAATCCATCCCAGTCAGAAATTAAATTTCCTCCTAATTTCACTTAAATATTCTGGTGTAAAACCTAAAAAAGAAGCAATTAGATATTGAGGAACACGTTGGACAAATTCGGGGTATTTGTGTAAAAAATCGCGGTAAAATTCCTCCTTTGAGAGCGAAAAGAAATACTTGACACGCATCTGAGCAGCCGCATAAGCCCTTTGGTACACAAAACGGAAATAACGTTCCATAACGGGAAACGTAGCAAGCAACTTTTCCTGATTATCAAGACTGATATACAGTATTTCTGATTTCTCGACCGCCTGAATGTAAAAACAACTCACCAATTTGTGTTCGTAAGCAATGTTGTCGGTGATCCACCAGTTTTCTATCGCAAACTCAGTTGTTTGCTCTACTCCTTTCTCATTTACAAAAAATTTGCGCAATATCCCTTTTATTACAAAATAATGAGATCTGCACACTTGCCCTTCTACTAACAGATTTTCTTTTTTTGCCACTGACTTGTTTTGAAAAAATGTTAATATATCTTCAAAAGCATCATCATCTATTTGAATGAATTTTGTTAAGTGTGCCCTGAATGCTCCGGCTCCGGCTGTCCTGTTATGATCCATGATTCTTTGATGTAAGTTAACACAAAAGTTTGTCTCAGCAAAATACACACTGAATAAACAAGCATGATAACGAATCTTGACAGCTTGCACCGAGCCCTGATTCAGCGGGATGTCTACAAAAAATCAGCTCACCACTTGACAGGTAAGCTGATTCGCCTTTAACAGTTTAACAGAATTATTAGAAACTAATACTGTAAGTATAACGATGATATTCCTGTTTTCTGTATAACCTCGTTTACTTTTTGACTTCATTTGCCTGATCTCCGATCCATAGGCTCCGTTAAGGTATTGCCAGTTAATCGACAACATATAAGACCTCATGCGCTTCTGTCAGCAACGGCACTTCCAAGTTATGCAACATCTTGTCCAACACCACCTCGGAAAGAGGATACGCACGTTGGTTATTCTGGTTTCGCCACTGATCATAGGGTCTTTCGATATAGACCAGCTTTATGTACGCCCGATAACTGACAAAAAGATCGATTAGCTGTTTACGCATCATAGATGTGATATTTGTCGCGTTCCATACGAAATTCTGCCCGCGGCGCAGATAACCCTTCGCTTGCTCTTTCGCCTGTTGGACAACCCATCCATTTCTTCTTCTATCAGTCGGATCTATACAGTGTTTGCGGCGGATGTCGTCAAGACTGATAACGGGCACATCTTTAGGAAGCGTACTGATATAATGATCTTTACCCATCCCCGGCAAGCCTGATAACACGATTACTGTAGATCTAAAGCGATCAAAAGGTACATAATCCACGTAACCTTCTTCCCTATTGAAATAAGTAAACCGTGCATTCGAACTTGTAAAAACACGCGGTGAATGCCAACACGCCAGCTCCTTGACATATAATTCAAACAGTTCAAGAGCCTCGAGCAATCCACGCTGATCCTGACAAATCCGACCCTTTACGTCTGCTTCCGCCAGCAGTTTTAGTTCAGCCATATCGAGCTGCAAGGAAGCTTGCAGTGCTCTCTTCATGGGATCCACCTTGTCCAGCAACCATATAGGGAGCCCATGATAATGTACCAACGCCACAATTTCCTCCCGCAAAACGAAAGGCGTCTCGACGTCCCGGAATAAAATTTGCCGTGCTGTTTGCGCTCCCTTTCGCGCATGGCCCGGCGAACTAATCCGTCCTTGAGCGTCGATTAATGTTGTTGACCGTTTCTCGACGTCATGTAAAAGAGCAGCAGCCCATAAAACTTCCTGCCGTTGAATGCTCATCCTTTGATAGGTCTTTGAGTGCTGCAATTGCTCCAAGACCATTTGGGTGTGAATTGCTACATTGCCTTCAGCATGATGTACCGGATCTTGAGCGACATACTGCATATCGCGTATCCATGAAAACTGATCATGCAGACTCTGCCAATTTTTATTATCTGTTATTTTCCAGTCCATTTTTTGAATTCCTTTCCCAGATGAGCTTTGTTCTTTTCCATGACTTTGACCAATGCTCATCTGTCTGCACATGACCTTGTCGAACGTACTTAAATACGTTATGATTAAATTCCGAAACAGAATAACCGTCTGTATTCCGGCAGACAATCCCTTCACGGGTACAGTACTGCCCAGTCCTTGGATCGATAGACCCAAATACCGAACCCCGTGCTGCAAAAGTTTCAATAATATCCTGTAGCCGTATGGGCGTCAAGTCTTTCACGATATCCACTCGTAATACGGGGACAGTCGGCAGATCAAATAAAGCAGCATAAAATTGAACTTCATCCCAAGAAAGCCACATGTCTTTGATGCGAGCAGCAAATACGTAATAGTAATGTTCTAATTTGATGTATTCAATGGAGTGGACGGCATAAAGATTTTCTCCGAAAAACTCCAGGTCCCCCAGATCATTTTTTAATCTTCCCCAGTGTTCCCGTAATGCCGCCGTCCACGGAGAGATTGTCGGAGCTGCATGCGAACGTGCAAATACCCCTCTTTTAGATAGACAGTTGTTTTCCCCATCAAGTTTCTCTGTATAGAGCAAACCCGGGAAGGATTGGATATCTGTCCAATATTGATGATTGAAACGATCGTCACTGCTTGTTCCGGGAGAAAAAGGAAAATGGTAGGTACGACCATATTTAGTTGATTCCATCTTTTGATAAATAAAATAATAATACAACGATATGAGTATAGCGTATAGGTTCTCTTAACCATTTTGGATTTCTCCATATGGTTGCTTCACCCCTAACATATTTTAAGTTGTATTACATGACTTTTTTTTCTAAAAATGTCCAACAAAAATGATCATTGGCAGCAAAAGTAGTGATTTCGTAGCAAAATTAAAAGTTGTCCGCAGCATAATACGCTTCGTTGCATTCTTAAAACTCTGTGTGACTCGCCTAAGATGGAGAATCATTAAATCCGGATCAAAGCGTCCCAACCACCGCGGGAATACATGAAATGACTATTCAAAAATTTTTTCACATTGTGCCCTCTGAGCCCTCTACCTGTACGCAATATAGTATTGAGTTCATCCTGCCCGATATTCTGCAACAGCATTTTTTCCACGAAGGTCTGCAACTTTAGGTCTTCCGCCACCCGCTTGATCGGATATCGCACAAAAATCATGTTAACAGCATAATTCTTTGATATTTTAACAACCCAATTATCCATACCGATACTCCTGAGCTGTTCAAAAATAGTCGGGCAATCAAGCATGGTCCCATTTCGCAAAACAATACATTTAGTTTCTGCTGTCACATAAACAGCCACAATATCAATAAAGCGCAGAGCGCTCAAGTTGACTTGTTGCTCGAATACGCCTTGTTTCGCCAATAGATCGGCCAATAAATAAATATCAACGTTCGTTATGTCCAGGCCGTACGTTCGATCATCCTTTTTCACCCTCCTGCCCTTTAACATCACAATGGGTGCTGTGTAAGACAGTTTTTCCACCGAAGGTCTGACTCTACCCTGGACTTTCCTTTTTGTCACAATAGGCTGAGGAACTGGAAGTTCCTTCTCAAACTCCATACTACGGATGACCTCCATAAAGGGACGATCGTAAATCACAGCCAGATTGTGGCGCTGACCAACCGAATGATATAGCAACGACCAGTTTTCCCGCATATAAATCATCAGGCTATAGGATACAAAAATAGTTGCATAACGGATCCCATAAGTTTGCATGTGGGATTCAAAAAGGAATGAGCGCTCTACAGATGACTGACTATAGACAAAAATGACAGCAACGTACAAGAGTAAAAATGGGAAAACAGACACAAGTAGAAGGGAAAAGAAAGCGACAAAATGCAAGATGACATCCAATCCCGGTATATGTTTTACACCTTCCCCCAATCGCTGCCGCATATAGGATACGCTCCAATAGGTCGGTAAATTGAGCATCAGTGACACTATTGTGGCCCCGATCCAAAAAACAAATACCATAATAACTACTAAAACCCAATATTTTAACTGAACTGTGCGTTCCAAAAATCCCTGTATCGATATTGTTTTTAAGTTAAAGACAATGGATAGCATCAGCGAACAAAAAAAGTAAATAATAGATTTCATAATGTTCCTCCAAAATGCGTGGCTAGGATAATAATAATAGTTGTATTTAGATAAATCTACACTAAGATAATCATTTCAATCAAAATTTTAAAACAAATAGTTTTTTTTATAAAATAATTATACCTAAATTAATTAAGAGATCCAAAAGCGCTTCTTATCTTCAAATAAAACAAGCAGATTTATCACCTTAGATAATAATCTTGATTATAACACGGCAACCCATTGCCAACAACCTGCATCGGACTGCCGTGTTATCAATTTTTTTGGTCAAGAAACAGTGAAATTTGATGAAATATCTACATATTGTCTTATAATAAATTTAAATAATGAAACAGCAATTTAACAACAGTGGAGTGGCTAAAGTACAATCTCGAATCTTAGCACTACCAGAAACATTACTAAAAAATGAAACCAGCGCCATCCGTCAAGATTTTCTGGCTTGGATGGAAACTAACTTTGCACTGACAACGAGTCAAAAGTTCCAGCTCATGACGATGCCCGATGAGCTACAGACAAATTTGGGCCTAGCTATCGCTAATTGTTACGAAATGGGACAGGCTGTACAATTTTTTAAAGAAACCCGTTCGGACCACGACCAACCGGATCTGAAAGATATTATGATCCATGGGGCTGAAACGATGGCCGAAATCGACAGCATCAGCATGCAAAAAACAGCATTTGTCGGGCAGCTTGCTATCAATATACGTTACAAAGTCAGGATGTGACCAATCGTGTCGCCTTCGATGTAAACAAAAGATTATACAGTCAATTAACCATGTCGTTTATCGCCACTATAGAAAGTAAACGGCATGGTAAATTTATACACACTGACCTTTTCATTTCCTTCGACGCAATAATCAGCATGAGAACAGCATACAATAAGATAAGGAAGCACCTAAGTTCGCTATTGGTCAGGCTCGGCCACATTCAGAAGCAATTCCAGCATCAAGTAAAAGTAGAAGAACTTTCGGTAGGACAATATGATCCATGCCTGAAAAACATCGCGGATACACTCACACGATGGTCATCCCCAAACACGAAAAGAGAAGCGGTAGCACAACCAGTTATTAGTTTGGGGCCCGTCACTACGAACGGACGAATTCCATTAATCAGTAAATCACATTATTCGATCTGTATCTGGCATCCCTATGTCTGGCTAACAGAAACGTACAGCATATGGATACGGAACAATCCTCGTCTCCAGCTGGTCTCTCATGAAGATGTCTGTACCGCTGCGAGGTGTTCGGAGATCCTTCTATTTAGTTGTGGCAGCAACTACGCTGTTAACTCCCTTTTAGAACAGATCGATATTAGCAACAAATTTGTCATTATTGTCTCCACTAACAGTGAAAAGAATATCCGTCTGCATATAAGATCCCGGATCGACCATTATCAAAATGCGTATCTGATTGGATCACAACATCAATTTGATCTATTCATAACACAAATACTCTCCCAGGCGATACATTGACATTATCTCAAAAAATATGAAATCATATTACCAAGTCGGCAATCAGATCCTTAAATATGCCGACAAAAGGGTGGGAAGGTAATTGCTTTTTAGCCGGAACGAACTAAGTCAAAACAAGATGTCTTGAAAAATAATTTCAATTTACTTATCTTCGTTATTCAATATAAACTTTACAATTAGACAGTCTTTTCCACCTGCGACATGGTTGATTCCGGACTGACTGATTTCAGGCTGACTGATCTCAGGCTGACTCTTTTTCACGATTTAT
This sequence comes from Sphingobacterium thalpophilum, assembly GCF_901482695.1. NCBI lineage: Bacteria > Pseudomonadati > Bacteroidota > Sphingobacteriia > Sphingobacteriales > Sphingobacteriaceae > Sphingobacterium > Sphingobacterium thalpophilum. The sequence continues at coordinate 3,818,924 of NZ_LR590484.1, read as the reverse complement.
AAAGTATAAAAATGGGAAATTTTCCTAAGCTCGAGACACAGCGACTCATCCTCAACGCCATAACTGCCGCGGATATTCCTCAGATTGTAACTTATCTCCAAGAGAAGGTATTTTCCGACTTTACCTCGAATATTCCCCATCCGTACCGTAAAGAAGATGCAGAGTTTTGGATCAAAATATCTGATGAGGCCTTCAAAAACCGCAAAGCTTTTAACTTCGCTATTCGGGATAAAAGCGGAGAACTGCTAGGGGCTATTGGACTACAGGATGAGGGCTCTGATAAAGCGGAGTTGGGCTACTGGATAGCTATACCCTATTGGAATCAAGGCTACGTGACAGAGGCCGCTAAGAAGATTATTGAATACGGTTTTAAAGAATTGAAGTTCAACAAAATATTTGCTACTTTTTTTCCGCACAATGTCGCATCGGGAAAAGTGATGAACAAAATCGGCATGAAGCCCGAAGCGATCCTAAAACAGCATTTAAAGAAAGACGGAAAATATTATGATATTCCAATGTACTCGATTTTTAGAAACGGTGTAAAATAAAATTGATTAAAATTACCTATTTTTAATAAACAAAGAAGCACGACAGACCATGAAAATATTCGCGTTCGCAGGAAGCAATTCTTCTACCTCCATTAATAAACAGCTGGTTAAATTCGTTCTCAAAAGTTTTGAACAACAGCATGATATTGATCTCATCGACTTAAACGATTACGATATGCCGGTATTTTCTGTCGACAGAGAAAAAAAAGGTTATCCCGACGCAGCTTACCGTTTTTTAGAACATATTGCCGCCTGTGACATCATCGTATGCTCTTTAGCAGAGAACAACCGTTCTTACAGTGTGGCATTTAAAAATATCTTTGATTGGGCATCGAGAATAAATGTAAAAGTATTTCAGGACAAGCCTATGTTGTTGATGACGACTTCTCCCGGTGGCTATGGAGGGGACAATGTGATGGCAGAAGCGCAGAAATTCTTTCCTCAATTTGGCGCGATAATCAAAGACTCCTTCTCATTGCCTAAATTTTACGATAACTTTGATTTGGACAATGGCACCATAACTGACCCTATACTTCTGGAACAGCTGAATGAGAAAATAGAGCATTTTAAGGAAACTCTGGTATAGATATAAGCATATTGGTCCAACAATAGATGCAGCCATCCAAATACACCAGCCGCCGCCGATTCCAAATTTTTGCGCTGGGCGGTGAATCAGATTTTAGCCTCGGTCAACAAAGAGGTTTCTACCCATATAGTACACATTCAAGGCGAAAAAGATCATATCCTACCCATAAAGTACTTATGTGCTACGTTATCACTAAAAGAGCGGAGCATTTTCTGACTGTAACTTCTTCGAAGGATGTTGAACATGTTATAAAGAAAACTTTACAATACAACAAAGTAAGCTTAGAACGGTGTCGCTAATTTCGTATAATTCGGCAAAACAATAGACTTAAAAAAGAGGTTTATATTTAAAACATGCTGGAATAATGATTAGAAAAACTTTATTTCTTTTACCGTTGATCCATGCCTTTTGTATTAACATCTGGGCACAAGAAAAGCTTCCATTGGATCCTAACCTCGAAATTGCGGCTTCTTTTGGTCCCTACCGCCCTATTGGAGTCAGTGTAAGTTCAAATAACAGATTATTTGTTTCGTTTCCGAAGCAAAAAGAGGATCACCAATACGGCCTGACAGAAATTATAAATGGTAGACGCGTCCCCTATCCCAACGAAGACTGGAACAAACAGGGTGATGAAAAGTCTCATTTTGTCAACGTTCAGGATATATTTGTCGACGCGCAGGACTATTTGTGGGTACTGGACTCAAAACCATCTTCTTCTGGTTCCATCTTTGGCGGTCCAGGTAAGATTGACGAAGGACAATTCAAACTGTTGAAAATTAATACACGTACGGATCAAGTCGAACGCATTTATACGTTCAACGACATTGACAAAGAAAAATCAGGCCTAAATGACGTCCGCATCGATGTTCCGAAAAACCTAGCTTATCTTTCGGATCCCGGACAGGCGGCAATCATTATTCTTGACCTCCGGACAGGAAAAACTAGAAAAGCGCTGGAAAACACCTCCTTTACACTTGCCGATCCCGGACTTGTGCTCAGCTATTCTGGTACAGCAATGCGCAATACAGCCGGCAAACCGTTTCTTTCCAATGTCAACGGAATTGCCTTAACTCACGACTTTAATTACCTTTATTTCAAACCCATAAACAAGGAATATTTATACCGCATAGCAACTAGGCATCTTGCGGACTCATCCTTATCTTCGACAGTGTTGCAAAAAAAGGTGGAAAACATGGGAAAGGTTGGAGTCACCCACGGTTTACTTGCGGATAGCCAAGGTAACATTTATCTCACAACTTCAATGGACTACAGTATCAAGTACCTGTCTTCCGATGGAGAGATCCATACACTCACACAGGACCCAAGATTGCTATGGCCGGATTCTTTAGGGATCGGAGGCGATGGCTATCTTTATTTCTCGTGTGCACAGCTTTCCAGAGACCCGCAGTGGAATAATGGGATCAGCAAAGTTGAACTGCCATACAGGGTTTTTAAAGTAAAACTACCACAGCGAAAATAAAAAAGTAATAATGAAACTATTTGTAAAGACGCTCTCTGCGATGTTACTTGCGTTGACTTATTTCACAGGTCATGCGCAAACTGGCCGTCCCGTCCTTGATATTATGCTCAGCAATTATCAATATCCTTATCCCGTACATTTTCTCGAACTGAAGAGCCAGGGCGAAAACTTAAAAATGGCTTATATGGATGTCAAACCTCTGCAGCCGAACGGGCAAACCGTTATGCTTCTCCACGGCAAAAACTTTAATGGTGCCTATTGGAAGACCACCATCCAGGCACTGAACGGGGCAGGCTACCGGGTTATTATCCCAGATCAGATTGGATTCGGTAAGTCTTCCAAACCGACAGCCTATCAATACAGTTTTCAGCAATTGGCTGCAAATACAAAGCTGCTACTGGATAAATTGAATCTCAACAAAATTAGCCTGCTCGGCCATTCAATGGGCGGTATGCTCGCTACGCGATTAGCACTGACATATCCCGAAACTGTCGAAAGACTTATCTTGGAAAATCCTATCGGTCTGGAAGATTGGAAAGTTGTGGCACCCTATACCACCATTGACCAAAATTTTCAAACCGAATTAAATGCCAGTTACGATGCCGCAAAAAGATATCAAAAAGGATTCTATTACGACAACAAATGGAAGCCCGAATATGATGAATGGGTATATTTGCTTACCGGATGGACCAAAGCCAAAGACTACCCTACCGTTGCACTGGTGAATGCCAAGACTTCAGACATGATATTTACACAGCCCGTAATGTATGAATTTCAGCATATCAAAGTCCCAACTTTGCTAATTATAGGTACCCGGGATCGGACAGCCATTGGCAAAGCTAACGTAAAGGATCCAAAAATAGCAGCAGCCATGGGGCAATACCAGAATTTAGGAAAAGAAACTCAGCAAAAAATAAAAGGCTCAAAACTCGTGGAACTTGAAGACGTAGGACATTTACCCCATATTGAAGCTTTTGGTCAGTTTATTCAGCCACTGCTCTCTTTTTTGAAGGATTAGCCCACATTTCTCGGCTAAAACCTGCGAACTATTGTTTCGTAACACCTGATCTTGTATTACGAATTAATTTAGCTATCTGTCTACCACGCAAACAGGACACTTACATAGCTTTCGATATTTTTGTTAAAAAAAATAGCACAAAAATTTCCATAAACTAATATTTTTAGTATATTTGACTATCAATTTTAGACAGTATCTTTATGGAACAAGCGAAAGTATACGACAATAGAGATCTCCATGTAGGTGATATTGTTCGTTTTCATACACCTTACCCTGACGAGGATCCCCATACAATTTTTATTGTACTCTGGTCGTTCTACGATCCTGATGGAAAGTCATCACGTGCTGAAGTCGTGAAGTTTGACCCTACGTTGAAGCAATACCCGATTATTCAAAAATGGTTTATTCGGGACTTGGAAAGAGTTCCAGAAATCAGTCCAGAATTACTTAAACAGATCGAGTTATTCATGAAAAGCAAACTGGGTAATACCATTATTAGTAAGTTGGCTTTTTAAAGAGATATGATGAAAGGGACGATAGAAAACAGATTCAAGACCAGCCGTACACTTGGCGGGATTCCAATGCGGTCAGACTGGCGTGAACAGCTCAAAAACAGCGAATTAACAGGTTTAATGCAACGGCTTGAAAGCATGCCGCGGGAGACACTCGTTGAGTGGCTACAATGGCATAAACCGAAAGGAAACTATACGGACCGAAAATGTCTTGATAATGGTGCGCCCCTTCTTTCCAAAGCAAAAGCTGTTGAATATACTTACAAAGAAATATTATACATTCATTTGAGGAAACAGCATAACGATTTCCCTGCTGCAACGGGACAGTTACTATTCAAAAATTAATAATTTCATTATGGAAATGTTTATCAAACAAATCATTGGTCATCAATTGCCCGACATAGCTGCCATGGAAACGCGGCAAAAAGATTGGCGCTATCAGCTTCTAAACCTTAAAGACCAGGCGCTATTCGAGCGACTCTCCCTAATGAAGCGCTATGAGTTGCTTGAATGGTTGCAGTGGCATGATTGTCACGGGTGTTATGCAGATCGCGATCGTATCAGAAAAGGCATACCTTTATTTACCAAACTTCAAGCACTGACAAGTGTTTACCACCACATCATGCGTGATCACGAAACTTGGGACGGGTATATGGGCAACAGATATATTCGCAACAGCTATTCTCTCATCATATAACCTTCCAATGTACGAAGATTGGCAATCGCCGCACCGATCGTGTTATTGAAATAGGTATAAACTGTTTTTCCTTCAGCAAGACAATCATTAATATAGCTGCTGTACTCATAGAGTAATGTATCTTCATAGCTTTCGCGATAGTCTCCGTTGGGCCCATGAAAACGTATGTACACAATACCTGTACCATTGCGGGAAATGCTCAGGCCTTTACCATCTTTGTCATGCAGTACGCGATGTGCATTATAGGACTGCAACAGTTCTTCCGTTTCTTCACGGTACCAAGAATCGTCCCTGAATTCTACACACACTTGCCAGCCTACACTCCTTTCATCAGACGCGATCACGCCCAAAAGCCGGTCCAAGTTGGTGATTGACGGAAACTTGGCCGACGGTGGTAATTGTACCAGCAGGCATCCTTTTTTATTTGCTGCACCCTGGATTACCCCTAAGAACTTACGCACATCGTCAGTATCAAACATCAAGTCTTTTTGATGTGTAATTCCCTTCCATAATTTAAAGGTAAAACGAAAATCAGGACCTGTCTCGTCACTCCAGCGCTCAACAGTCTCCAATCTGGGCATCTTATAAAATGAGCTGTTCACTTCCAGAGAATTAAACAATAAACTGTAGACCGATAATCTGCTCTTATCCTGCAGTTCTTTTGGATAAAAGTTCTTGTTTTTGTAGGGCAAGAGAATACCGCTCGTCCCCGAAAAATAATTTCCCTTCATACATATATAACAATAATAAATACCATAAGGGTTCAGGTCTTTAGCTAAAATGCTTATATTTAAAAATGATGATCGATGACTTATAATGAAAGTACCAACCTACGTATAGCAAATATTTTTTACATTTTATGAAAAAGACACTAACTCTGCTTACACCGATGTGGGCATTTTTTTTAATCGGATGCGGAGGAAACAACAAACACTCTGCACCCTCCTCAATCGATAACCAACCCGAACATGCGCCTGTCATTAGTTTGGAAGGCATCAAACAAAAGTACACTCAGGGGGAAGAAATCGACATTAAAATTGCGGAATCCAATCGGCTACATATAGATTCTGTGCAATATTATATCAATGATCATCTTATTGCAACTGTAAAAGATAGTAGGCCCGTCCGATACACGTTGAGCAGAGAAAAGTTTGGTAAACAGATCCTTAAAGTTAGCGTATTTAACAAGGGGGCATCGATTGAAAACGCGATAAGTGTTGACTATCTGCCTCCTACACCGCCGAGAATACTGCGTTACAAGATTATCAACACATACCCACATGATATCACAGCGTTCACGCAGGGACTGGAATTTTATGGAGATCAACTCATGGAAAGTACGGGAAACGGTATCGGTGTCAGCGGACATAAAGGCAAATCCAGTATCCGGATGGTAAATCCTAAAACAGGAATACCGACCAAAAAAGTAGAACTACCAGATGCAATTTTCGGTGAAGGAGCAACGATATTAAACGGGAAACTATACCAGCTGACGTACAAGAACAATCTAGCCTTTGTCTATGACATCAACACATTCAATAGAGTAAAAACACTGCCTTATTTTCAACAGATGGAAGGCTGGGGCCTTACTTGTGACGGCCAAAAACTCTACATGTCAGACGGATCCGAGCACATTTACCTGATCAATCCTGAGGATTTTTCCAAGATTGACTATATACGGGTTGCTACCGACGAGAAAATCGTTGACCATATCAATGAGATGGAATGGGTGCACGGAAAAATTTATGCCAACTTTTTTATGGAGAATATCATTGGTATTATTGACCCCAAAACTGGGGCAATTGAAGCTTTAGCTGATCTTTCTGAATTACGCGAACAGGTCACCCAACATATAGATCTGGACGTGCTGAATGGAATAGCTTATAACAAAAAGTCAAAAACTTTCTTTATTACCGGAAAGAATTGGGACAAAATTTTCGAAATCAGCTTATTTGATGAGTTACCGTAGTCAGGTTAGATGCACCAAAATGCAAGGTATCCAGTATCGGCATTTGCTCTTTTATAGAGACAAGCGAAGTTTAAGAAGAATGAACAATTAGATCATATTTATGGAAAATACAGATTTAAGCAATATCGTGATTGAAGCATGGAGTGAACCAGATGGAAAGACAATCTCCGAACTGGCCTCACTAACATTGGATGTCGTCCGCGGAGGCGCTTCCGTAGGGTTTATGGGCAACTTAAGTCATGAGGAAGCGAGGAACTTTTGGCAACAGATTCTGGTTAAGGCTACCGCAGGAAAAATTGTGTTGCTCATTGCAAAAAACACCTCGTCCGATCAGATCGTGGGCACGGTACAGCTACAGGTAGATCTCCCCAGAAATCAACCTCATCGCGCCGATGTTGCGAAGATGCTGGTACATTCATCTTTTAGGCGCCGGGGCCTGGCGGAAAGCTTACTTAACCGTATCGAACAGCTAGCAAAAACGCTCGGAAAGTCATTATTGGTACTCGACACAGTAAGTTACAGTCCCGCACATGCGCTATACTTAAAATGTGGATGGAAGGTCGTTGGGGAAATTCCCAACTATGCACTCCTTCCGGATGGTACGCCTTGTGGCACAACCTATTTCTATAAATCCCTGATAGCTGATTAAATGCTAAAATACAGAGCCTCCATAGCGCGATTGCGCTGCGGAGGCTCCATAATAAAGACTACTTGTATTAATTTATCGAGTTTTATACCATACCGGACCGGGCTTATTGCTCATCTCAAATACGAGGTTTGCGCCCGACATGATTTGTTCATGTGTAATATAACTTGTTTCAAGTGGTTTTCCATTTATCGTGACTGACCTTATATAGATATTTGATTTATTCACCCTGTTAGCTTTGACCGTAAATTTTTTACCATTGGCCAGCTTAAGTTCGCTATATGGAAATATAGGAGTGCCGATTTCGTATCTGCCACTCACAGGATCAACCGGATAAAAACCAAGTGCACTAAAGACATACCACGCTGACATTTGACCACAGTCATCATTTCCACTCAGACCAGAAGGATTATTCAGATACAACGTTTCCATGACCTGCGCAGCATAGTGTTGCGTTTTCCAAGGTTCCTCAACGGCATTGAAAAGGTACAAGGCATGATGACTCGGCTCATTTCCATGCGCATATTGCCCTATCATCCCGGTACTAAAGATCGGGAGTTTGCTGCTGTCCACGGGATGCATGGTGAACATACTGTCTAGCTTCTGAGCAAATCGGGATTTCCCACCTACGAGATCCATTAATCCCCGAATATCGTGCTGAACCGACCAAAAATACTGCCAGGCATTGCTTTCACAGATATGTGTACTATATTCTTCAGGGTCAAAAGGCGCAACAAACTTGCCGCTGCTGTGACGGGGCTGCATAAAAGAACTAGCCGGATTATAGACATTTCTATAATATTTTGCCCTCGCAGAAAATGTTGCAGCAATAGCTTTATTACCCAGCCTATCCGCCATAACAGCGATACAATGATCGTCAAAAGCGTATTCCAGTGTTCGGGACAGTGACCAGTTATCGCTATTATATGTATCTTGAACATCATAAGGAACATAACCTATTTTTTTATAAAGGCCTATTCCTCGATAGTGATCGATATTTGCTGTCGCCACACAGGCAGCCAACGCCTTGTTAGCATCGAAGTCGCCAATCCCTTTTAAGTACGCATCCACAATAACTGGGATAGCATGATTACCGATCATCATATCAGTTTCGCTTCCATAGATATTCCAAACGGGTAGCCGGCCATTTTGTTCATAGAATGCAATAAAGGATTTGACCATATCATTGACACGGTCTGGATCAGTATACGTAAATAAGGGATGTGAAGCCCGGTATGTGTCCCATAACGAAAACGTACTATAATTGGTCCACCCCTCAGCTCGATGAATTTTCCGGTCCGCACCGAAGTAAGCCCCATCGACGTCTCCAAATATTGTAGGAGCTAACTTCGAATGATATAATGCTGAATAAAATTTAACTTTGGCATCTTTATCCGCTGTCCGGATGGCAATTTTTCCCAGCTCTTCGTTCCATCTTTTTTCCGTTTGCTTTAGATAATAGTCAAAGTCATCTTTCGGGACTTCCGCTTTTAAGTTTTTGGACGCCCCTGCCATGCTTACTCCTGAAAGGGCTGTACTGAGTGTTACTTGTTCACCGGCAACTGTCTTGAAGTCAAAACGCGCCTTGTATGCGGTACCGATACGCTCTGTGGTCTTTTTTACAGTATCCATAACCGACAAGATGGCCGAGCTGTCGATATGCACGGCGCGAAAGGGCTTTGAAAACCGCGTTTCAAAATAGACACGCTGTCCCCTAGCCCAACCCTCAGAATAACGATAACCACGAATTGTCACTGAATCCACCACCTCAATATAGGAGTCTGTCGTAACATCCCAGTTCATCGCTTTTTTCAGGTCCAGAAATACTGCGGCGTCTGCTTCTGGAAAAGTATACCGCTGAATGCCACAGCGAGGGGTTGCTGTCAGTTCTACATGAATGTCATAGTCGGTCAGCTTGACCCGATAGTATCCTGCATGGGCCTGTTCGTTTTGATGCGAAAACTTAGCATGAATACCTAGAGGAGCTTCAGCTTCGTGATAAGGTAATGTTACCGGCATAAAAGAAATATCATATAAGTCGCCGGCTCCTGTACCGCTCAAGTGTGTATGACTAAATCCGGCGATCGTGCTATCTGGATAGAAATAACCTGAGATACGGTCCCAGCCCGGTAACCCATTGTCTGGACTTAATTGTACCATACCAAAGGGCGCCTGTGCCCCAGGGTATGTATTTCCAGTAAAGTCAGTGCCGATAAATGGATTGACAATCTGTGCATATCTATCAACACCCATATTCTTTTGCGATGCACAACCCACCAAAGCCAGCAGCCCCGCACCCATCAGGTATTTTATATTTTTCATTTAATTAATGGTTTACTCTAATTTTTAATGAACATTTCTCTCTCCGGTAACAATGGTAATTTCCTTACTATTTACAAGTACATCGTGGCTGATCTTAACACCATTCAGGGACTTTCCATCGACTAGAATCCGCTTGATATAATCTCCTGTGTCTTCTTTTTTACGTCTGATGACTACTTTATCCCCATTAGGATAGAACTGTTTATCCAGCTGTATGGTAACCTTATCAAATACAGGTGTAACCACAGTATAGTCGGGTCTACCGGGACAGAAAGGATAAATTCCCATCATATTCATTAATGCCCAAGTCGACATCGTTCCTGTGTCATCATTCCCCGGAATACCACCTGGGCTATTCGTGAAGTGCTGGTCAAGTATCTGTTTCACCAACTTCTGTGTGCGCCACTCTTCCCCTTTTATTTCCGAAAATACGTGTGGATAGAGCATATCCGGCTCGTTTGTTACGTCAAAGAAGCCTTTATCGAAGGTAGCCTGCAGTTTATCAACAAATTTTTTCTTTCCGCCCATTAATTTGACAAGCCCCAGGATATCAAAAGGAATCGCAAAACTATAATTCCATGCGTTGCCTTCGTGAAAACCGTGATTGGGTTCGAAATTAGCTCCCATCAGTGGGTCAAAGGGAAATAAAAACGATCCATTTGCAACGATAGGACGGAATGTACCATATTCTGCAGAATAATAATGCCTGTATCCCTGTGCCCGCTTACCAAAGAGCTGAGCATCTTTATTTTTCCCCAATGATTTAGCCAGCTGCGCCAGATTCCAATCCGCAACATAGTATTCAATAGCATGAGATACGGAATTGTCAAACGAATCACGTAGTGGCACATAACCGTACTTTACATAATCAGCGTTGTCCGGACGAATTCTGTTGCTCGAATCCGTAGTCGTAGCTGACTTCAAAAACGCTTCATAAGCTGTGTGGATATCAAAATCCCGAATACCTTTCATCCAGGCATCCACGATCACCGGAACCGCGGGATCTCCGTCCATCGTATAGCTTTCCCGGCTGTACAGCTCCCATTTCGGCATCCAGCCATTTTCCTTATAAATATCAATCATGGAACGTATCATGCCCGTTTGCTTCTCCGGATACACGAGCGACATGAGTGGCTGTACATTTCTATACGTATCCCATAATGAGAATACTGTATATCGATTGCGCCCAGTGACGAGTGTCTTTCTACTCTCCATGGCAGGATATTCGCCATTGACATCCTGTAATATGTTCGGATGGATCATCGCGTGATAAAGAGCAGTGTAAAAGACAGTTTTCTGATCGTCGGTACCTCCTTCTACTAAAATTCTCGAAAGCTGTTCATCCCATAAGGATGATGCCCGGTACCTCGTTTTTTCAAAGTCAAACACCGCTTGCTCCGCTTCTAGATTTTTGCGCGCATTTTCAACACTTACAAAAGAAACTGCAAGCTGCACTTCCACAGTTTCGTTTTCCTGAAGATCAAAGCTCAAAAAAGCGCCCAGGTCATCGCCCGATAATTGGTCTGAATACTCCGTAAAGATTTTGTATTTGCCCGCATCTTTGTTCCAGTCATTCTCCCATTTCTGCCCCGCGCGCTGATACTTCCAGTAACCTTTCCTTGAAGGTTTCTTGTTGACACGCATCACAAAAAAGATCGGATAGACCGCTTGATTGTTGGTATAACAGAACGAACCTAGCAGCTTGGACCCTTCAAGCTCGGTATCGCTGACATACCGGACTGAAGCACCTGTCTCATTTGTAAGTCCTTCCCCTAGATTGAGTAGAATATTGGCCTGTCCTTTCGGAAATGTGAATTTTGACACCCCCACCCGAGTTGTCGAAGTCACTTCTGTTTTGATACCATATTTTTTTAATACATTACTATAATAGCCCGGATGAGCTACTTCTTGAGCGTATGTACTTCCATATTCGCGATAATCAACTTCCAATCTTCCGGATGTCGGCATCAACAGCAAGCTTCCCATATCCGGACAGCCTACGCCACTCAGATTTACATGGGAAAAGCCGGTAAAATAGCTATTACTATGCTCATATGGTGTGGACCACCATCGTGCATCTTTGTCAATAGCATTGATTGATGACCCCATGACATTAAAAGGCGATACGTTCATCAGTCCATGAGGCACTTGAGCTCCCGGATTCGTCGTGCCATAATTGGTTGTTCCAATAAAAGGATTGACATAATCTGTCGGAAGTTTTTGGGCAGATACATTATCCCAAATAAATAATCCCAGAAGGATATAGCGAAAAAACTTAATCATATCATCTTGATAAGCGCCTTACTAATCGTATTCTTCATCAGCGGACAGCGCATGTTAGTGTGGTCACAATACTACTGATAATACCAAAAATATACAACTATCAGCAGGAGTAATATCGATCATTTTACAATGTTAATAGGTTTTAGCAACACAATGGTAGCTATCAAAATGAAACTTGCAGAAGCCAGGACCGAATATGATGGCCGTCAGACAAAAAAAAACTCCTGAAGCGGGGAACTTCAGGAGTTTTTCAACTAACCAATTATTAACCTATTTATGAAACTATATTTATAACTCCTTTTGCAGCGATTTGTTATCAGCAATAGCTGGGTTTAACCAAACTTTAACATCTTAATTTTAGTTATATAAGAGTGCTATCATCGGCTGTGGTATAGTTTTCTTCTAATTGCGACGCCTTAGCGCAAAAGCCCCCACTGCATATTTGGTTTTTCACCCATTTCCAGGATGAGCTCTCCACCTTTTAGGAGCTCCGAAGCCTCAAAGTAAAATGTATCCAGTGGTCTTCCATTTAAACTGGCACGTTGTACGTACATATTTTTTTTGCTTGCATTTTTTGCTTTTATCGTAAATTGCGCCCCCCGTCCATATTTCTGTCCTAATTTGATTTTTATCTCCTCAAACAATGGGCTTCCGATTTCGTAAATGGGATTCATCCGTGTGCCACCATCAAGCTGAAACAGTCCAATGGCATTCATGATATACCAAGCGCTCATTTGACCCTGATCTTCGTCACCTAGATATGCATTTGAAATTCCCTGACCATAGTATCGCTCTGAAATGGAGCGGCTCCAACGCTGCGTTAACCAAGGCTTATTTAACCAATTAAAGATATAGGCAAAATGCATGGATTGCTGGTTTCCCTGAACGACAGGATAATCCCAGTACTGATCATTGGGCCCATTATATCGCCATTTTTCACTCTCTTGAAATCCCCATTCCAAACGTTTTAGAACGACCTCTTCACCAATTATTTTGGCCAGCTCCCGAATATCCTGAGGCACAAAAAAGGTCAGCTGCCAAGCATTCCCCTCTACATAATGATGATTTGCGCCAGACTTAAACGGATCAAAATCTTTAAACCATTCCCCCTTAGCATCCTTCATCCGCGCATATCCGCTTTCACTGTCTATCGCGTTCTTCCACCAACCACCTCTTTCATTGAAATACGTATAATCCTCATTTTTTCCTAGAGATTTTGCAAATTGCCCCACAGTCCAATCATCAAAACTGTATTCCATCGAATTGGAGAATCTTCCTAGATCGTAAGGAACATATTTATATTTTAAATATACATCCAGATCGCGATTTCCAGCGAAGCCGCCCTCAAATTTCAGGGGCCTTGTCGTCTGCATTTTCTTTACGGCTTCAAATGCCTTTGTGACATCGTAATCGCGGATTCCCATCTGATAGGCGCCTACAATCAGCGGTATCTCATGCTCGGCGACCATTACAGGAATATATTCCATGCCCGCGGGTCCTTTTGCCAGCCAACCGTTAGCCTGATACATCGCCAGCTGAGAACGTACCCACCTGCTCGACCATTCTGGTGTCACTAAGTTCCAGAATTGGTTTAAATTCCAGAAAGTGTTCCAGAAGGCGTCACAGCCCAAAGCCAGATCGTCCGACCGGGTTAATGTTCTGACGACTTCGTCGGAAGATCGCCACTGCCCATTGACATCGCTGAAGGTATTTCGGCTGGCCAATGTACGATACATATTCGTATAGAACTTTTCTTTCTCCAGATAATCTGTACTTTTTATCTCGAGTCGGCCTAACAGTTCGTTCCAAACCTGACGCTGGTTATCTGCCACTCGTTCAAACGACCAACCAAACGGATCCGAAAGCTCTGTTTTCAAGTTTTCTGCAGCATTGGCAATGCTTACATAAGATATGCCGGTCCGGAGCTGCAGAGTTTTATCTTTTCTGACATCAAACTCTACATACATTCCCGCAAAATTAGCACTATCTGCCGCCAAGTCGGATCTGTTCCTTATCTTATCATTATGCCAAGTTCCATAGTTGACTATCGGCTTATCAAACTCCATAACAAAATAGATAGCATAATCCTGCTTTGCATCAGTGGACCACACATTTTCAGACAGCTGCTTACTGTGACCGACAATCTTATAATCGGATACCTTTCTCAGTGACAGATCCTTTAGCTTATAGTCATATTCCCCGTTGACCTTAAGATCGACCATAACGCGCCCCGTATCCGACTGTCGATACGTATACCTCTGGAAGCTAGATCGTGTGCCAGCCGTCAGTTCGGCATCAATATCGTAATCAAGCAGATGAACCTCATAATATCCAATAGGCGCTTTTTCGCTTGTCTTATCGATGGCAGAACGATAGCCGTCCGTTGCACTGTACTGATCGCCAACACGGGTTTTTAATGGTCCTGCGGTCGGGAAAGTACCCAAGCCTGCCATCGTCCATTCATGTATATGACTAAAGGTACCGATAGATTCGATTGACGGTTCATAGCCCGCCTGCCACCCTATATTCTGATTATCTGGACTGATTTTCACCATTCCAAATGGCATCCACGGCCCGGGGGCCAGCATCCACCTCGAATGCGCCGCACCTATCATAGTATTTACATAATCCGCCACTCCCCCTAATCGCTTTGGCCTCCGGACCAAGGAACCCGCATCTATCAGCTGTTCGTTAACATATATCTGATATTCACTGTCCACCGCCTTCGGTGTATAAGGCATGGGTATTTCAAGCCGTGACAAGCCTTTTTCAAGTGTTTTTTCATAGATTTTCTTTCCATCCAGTAATACCCTTACACACTGATCATCTTTCAATTTCAGCAGATCGACCAGCATATATTGAGTGCGCGTGTTTCCATCAAACAGTTCAAAGTCCAGCTGCTTCACATCTTTCACTGTTGAAGTGAAATCGGTTAGCAGTCTAACCCCATTGGGTCCTGATAATCTAAAAGAATCAAATTGCACCCAACCTCCTTTTATTACAGTGAGTGTAATTTGATTAAATCCTCCAGAGATCAGGTTCGCCGGTATGGGAATCCGAACAGTGGCACCGCCAGTACCTGAGCCTACCGGATCAACCGGAGCACTTTCATCTGCTAACTCATAGTTATAAGGCCTGCCGTTAACCATAATCTGCAAGGTGGGCCTATTTTTAGGATCACTATGGACCAATTTGACCTCAAAAGACCATGAACCATTTGGTATGTGACTGTTCAGCACATAATATAAATTTAGAAAGTGTGTCCTCAGACCCGAAGTGCCGCCAGTCCCCCCCCATCCATTGGCGGGCCCTGGCAGTACATAAGGAAGATCACTTGATACTGAGGATTGACCTATGATAAAACTGTTATCTTCGTAACCAAAGTCGTGTTGGAGGAATTTATTATAATCACCTGGAGCTAAGGCGAATTCTCTGCTCGAACCATCAGAATTGCCGATCTGCCATACGATTTTTTCCTGCGCGTTAATGGACTGCCCTAAGATATACAATAGGAAGATAGCGAAAGCAGCAAAATATTCTTTCTTCATAACGTCTAGTTTTGATATTAATATACTGCTGAGTATGCCCAGTCAGCACTTTGTTTACCTTTGTCATTCCTTATTCTCGGACAATAAAAACAAGACATTACGATTCAGCCTATTTTAAATTGTACATACATATAAATAGAATTAAAACTATTTGAGAACAACAAATTAAGTGAATAAAAAAGATTTACGTTACAATAGTAGTATAAAAATCAACAAATATCAAACAAAAAATATAAAATGTATATACATAAAGACATCTATAGACCCTTTGACTGGCACTCATAATTTTTGTTTTTTGGATGTAAGATGGAGATAATCTGATGACACCTGAAAGGTAAACTTCTAAAAGTTATCTTTTGCATGATTTACCCATAGGACAGTATACGGCATCATCACCTATATTGGTTCCCGATCGCGTTCAGGACGAATAACTTCGCTATCGATTATGAACTACAATCTAATCCATAAGCAAACGTCATTACTCGGATACACATTCTTGAAATAGGTTTATATTTATTAAATCACTGGTAAATTTGATAAAAGTTGCCCAAACCATTAGATATTTTAAATCCAATAGGTTATATTTATATAAATTTAACAGCTTTGAAACTGCAAAGATAGAGAGTAATATACGATATCCTGCATAAGAAAATTTATTCTACACATTTGTGTAGCATGTTATTCTTCTGTTCGATAGACATTTAGCGTGCCATAAGCCATCAGCTCCGATAAGAGTTTATCTCCAAAATCAGCTGAATCAAAAAAGTCAATTTTAGTTATCAGGCGACATCGGGCAGTTGATTTGATAACATGCACACTAAAATATTTACAATCTTCTGGAGGTCGGGAGTGATAATAGAGGATCATTGCAAGATGCTATGAAAATAAAAATAGAAGATTTTTTTAAGCCGATACATGTTAAAGACAACTTTACCAAAGATGACTACGAAATAGTGGAAGCCTTTATCAATTTTGCAAAATCTCTAAGCAAACTAACCTATCAGAGCATCTACCTCATTGATTATTCAAAAAAGAGCTTTTTATTCGTTTCTGACAACCCCATCTTTCTCTGTGGAAGTTCTCCAGCGGAAGTTATGAAGGAGGGCTATCGCCATTACGTAAATAATGTGCCGGAAAGTGATTTGCACTTATTGAAGAAAATTAACGATGTCGGCTTTGATTTCTATGGCAAACTTAAAGCTGACGACCGCTTAAAGTACTCGATATCTTACGACTTCCATCTGGAACAGCCCGGCAGCAAACCTCTCCTCGTCAATCACAAACTGAAACCTTTGCTTTTAGACGACAGCTCTAATCCCTGGATCGCTGTCTGTCTGGTTTCTATATCCTCACATCCCACTGCAGGCAATATCAGATTTAAGTCGGATGAGGACGGAAGGCAGTTTGAATACGATCTGGAAAATGATGTATGGGTTGAAACCCCACGTATTAAACTGAAACCACGGGAAAAAGATATCCTGCTGTTTTCTGCGCAAGGACTCACGATGGACCAAATCGCAGATAGGCTCTACGTTTCTATTGATACTGTCAAATTCCATAAAAAACAGATCTTTTCGAAGTTAAAAGTAAAAAGTATCACTGAAGCAACAGCCTTAGCCATTGAACTATCACTTTTCTAATCGATGGCGCTTATCTGCTATTTTTTGAACAGAGTATCCCCTCTGCCATATTTATGAATTTTTGAATATCGTTTTCATTTGCATCGCTCCATTGCGACAATCTGTTTTTCTGTATGAAAACCTCCAACCATTCTGAACGGATATAAATAGGCAAGGTTTCAGAATAAAGATAGATAATTGGATCGCCGAGCTGGTAAGATTCTATCTCAAGTTTCCGTAAAGTATTTACTACTTTTCGATCACATTCGGCGATTATCAATCCAGCCTCCAAACTGTAAGGAACATAAAAGGCATCAAAAAGCATCTTTTTGAGAATATTAATCCGATTTCCCGCAATTCTGCCGGAAATCACAAACCGGCCGATGTGCCAGAAATTTTCAATATCGGGCAACAACAGGTCTTCGGTCTTTATCGCAAATAATTTTTGAATGGGTAAATTCGTTTCCTTATCCCAATAAGTGATCCTGATCGAAGCATAAATTCCATTGTCCGTCTTGCTCCGCAAAACATAATACTCTGATTGGTCGAAAAACACCAGATCTTCGCCGATCAACGATGCATAATCCGTTTGATAATCCTGCTCAGAATATGCCGAAAGTTTATAGTGCTCCTGAGTGGCTCTTAAGTAAAAATCAATAAGGTCTGGCAGTTCATCTTTACGAAGTTTCGTAAAATAATAATTCTCTGGTGTCCAGTTCATGGGATCAACATTGGGTATGCTTAACAAAAATAATTTTACTAGTTTAGATCGCCTCCATTAATTGGTATACAAAAATAGTATATTTATCACATTATTTTTAACCATTCTAATCAAACATACTTAAATAATAAGACTCTGGAAAAGTTTTTATACGTTTGCCTGTGGCGATATTGAATACCACATGACAAACCATTCCGGATAGTAAATATAATCCCAAGGCCAGTTGGGGCGGTGGAGAGTCCATCGCTATCTTACCGTATTCGCTGAGGAACTCTTCCAGCCATTCAGTATTAATCCCCTGGTCCTTTAGATTGTCCACAATAAATTTTCCCACATTCATTTCAAAGATCTGATGCGCCTTATCCAATGACCTCAAATTACGGCTTTCGGGTGTTATTACCGTTAGAAATCCTGCCCATCCTAAATTATAGGGATGCACAACGGGGATGTTTTTATATGCCATATGTTCATCAAATAAAAAAGGAATATCCGATGAAAAGTCCAGTGCATTGATGGCCAACTTGTGTCCAATATCAAGACTATATAGGTTACTGCGGTCTATAAATTCGGTATAAGCAGTTATTTTTGCATCCGGATTTATCGATGTCAGACGTTGTTTCAATGCGATTGCTTTCTTAAATCCGATATCTTCATGTCTATAATTTTGTCTGTTTAGGTTTGTCAGTTCCACGACGTCTCCGTCTATAATGGTTAGGTTCTCAAATCCCATGCGTAAAAGACACTCTGCTATATAGCTACCTATGCCGCAGCCGCCAATAAGTATCGGAAAATCCTTAATACGTCGCTGCTCCTCATCATTTACATGGATTTGATTACGAATATACCTTAAGTTCATAGTTGTGCTTGTTTTAAAGACCAGATAAAGATACACTATAAATCAATAAATCTATAGACCACGGCAGCGACGGTCCGATAGACTCAATCGCTATGAAGAAGTGAGCAAGCATTTAGGGAAGCGGTTAGTCACGACATTAGGAAATTTTGAATCAAAAAGCTAACTTTATCCGACAGTTTCATACCCTATAGAAATGGATAATACTAGAGTATACCGTATGTCGTTCGCAGGGGTGTATCCCCACTATATTCAGAAGGCAACAAAAAAGGGACGCACCAAAGAAGAAGTGGATGAGATTATATTTTGGCTGACAGGTTACGATAGCAATGCCCTTCAACAAGTGATAACGGACAAAATCGATTTTGAACACTTTTTCAATCAGGCGCCCAGACTAAATCCCAATGCTTCCAAAATTACTGGTGTAATCTGTGGATATCGCATCGAAGATATTGAAGACCCATTAATGCAAAAAATTCGTTATTTGGACAAATTAGTGGATGAATTGGCTAAAGGTAAGCCAATGGACAAAATTTTAAGAAAATAAAAATAGGACTATCCTCCAAACTGTCGGGTACCTCGGGTCTATTTTATTTTGTTTTACCTTTGAAAGATGGTCAGACAAAGCGGGTATAGACTTAAGGTAAAAGATATCATCGACTGTTTAAACTTACATAACTTTGCAAGAAGCAACTGACAACAATGGACAAGCAGGTAAACGCAGGTGAGTTTGTGGATCGGTTTATGACGGGAAGTCTCGAACATCTACGGTATCAGCAATCACCGATCAAAATTTTCCAGCTCAGCGAAATCGCTCCTTACATCAAATTTCCCACTCCACCTATTTTCTTGGGTTACAATCTCCTTGTGCATATCACCGAAGGCTATTTTAAACACAAAATCGGAGCAAAAGAATATGTGGTACAAGCCCCAGCCGTCCTTATTAGCAACTATGGAAATATATCGACCATCAAATCTGTCGATAAATCAGCAGCAGGTCACTGCGTATTAATCAATGATAACGCCATGACTTCCATATTTAGAGAACAGGAAATTCTGAATGTCTTCAATATTTCTCCACTGCTTAATTTAACCAGTCAGGAGAGCACTGATCTACATGAGCTGTTCAACATGCTGTATAATGAATTACTTTCTGAATCACCCTATAAGGAGCTTTATGAAAGCCTACTTAAATCATTGCTCCTAAAAATCATCAAGCTGTCGTCCTCATATCAGGCACTCAATAGACGTCAGGAAATTGCCATGATGTTCAAACAGCTTGTGCACAAAAACTTCAAAAAACACAAAGATATCTCCTTTTACGCGGACAAATTAGCTGTATCGACCAATTATCTGAACAGATGCGTATTTTCTGTATTCAAAAAATCATCTAAAGAGCTAATTCTCGAAGTACTCATTATGCACAGTCAACTACTTCTTTTTGAATCCACTAAAAGTGTTTCGGACATCTGTTACGAACTTGAATTTTCTGATCCGTCCTATTTCTCCCGGCTATTTAAAAAAATTGTTGGTGTTTCACCAAGTGTTTATCGGAGTAAATCGTCCTAAAAAGTAACATGCACGATTTGTCCTAGTTTTTATACAAAAGTTGACGAACTGCTTAGCATCACATGGATTATTTTTGTATAGCGATTGAGATGTAGTTTATTCAAACTATCGTGTATAGCTATAACGCACACATCTGCGATTGCAAAAAAATGTTTCATCATTTAATCCATATCTAAGATGTCCAACGTATTAGAACACACAAACAAAATGCAGGATTTCGATTTATTTATCGAGAATTTCAAGAAAAAGCTATCCCATCTGTTCCATGTAGAATACGATTATAACAAACTGAGTTTAACGAGAGGCTTACCACCGCAGTTCCTGAGCGAAATCATGACAATGAACCCTCTATCCGTTGCCATACCGCAACATCACGGTGGTAGAGGTTTACACGTTAAGGAATGTTTAGGTGTACTAGCGGCTGCCTCTTATGAATCTCTTTCTCTATCATTAATCTTCGGAATTAATATCGCGCTGTTTCTGGAGCCTTTCGCCAAATACGGCCCTCCCCTGCTTCAGGAGAAGATCTTCGAACGCTTTTTGACAAACAAGGCCATGGGTGGCCTGATGATCACAGAACAGGCTTACGGTAGTGACGCGCTCAATATGCGTACATCATATCATCAAGAAGGCAATAAATATATCCTTCAGGGAGAAAAACATTGGCAGGGCTTAACTGGTGCTGCAGACTTTTGGCTTGTCACAGCGCGAAAGAAAAATGAGAACGGTGAACTTGTGCGTGATATTGACTTCTTCGTAACCGACAATGCCATTCAGGAACAAAAGATTGAGGTACTGAAAAAATACAATAGCCTCGGTCTATATGCCATTCCTTACGGAATCAACAAAATAGATATTGAGGTACCTGAAGATCATCGCCTGACACCGGAAAGCACGGGAATCAAACTAATGCTCGACACCTTGCATAGGAGTAGGCTTCAGTTTCCGGGAATGGGAATGGGTTTTATTAAACGCATGCTGGACGAAGCGATGAAACATTGTTCCACCCGGCGTGTAGGTGGTATTCCCTTGAACGAGATAGACTCCGTCAAGTTTCAGCTATCTCGGTTACAAGCAGCTTTTACCATCTGTTCGGCGATGTGCGCCCACAGCAGCTCGATAAGCTCTATTCACAACGATCTCTCTGCCCACAGCATGGACGCTAACAGTGTTAAAGCTCTGGTCACCGACTTAATGCATGAAGCCGCACAGATCTGCGTACAATTGTCCGGGGCAAACGGTTATCGGTTAGATCATGTTGCAGGCCGTGGGCTGGTCGACAGCAGGCCTTTCCAGATCTTCGAAGGATCCAACGAAATGCTATATGCTCAAGTAGCCGAAGCAATCGCTAAATTAATGCGGAAAAACAAAGAAAACAACTTGCTGTCATTCCTGAAAAGAAATTCCGCTACAGCGCTTGCAGCACCTTTCTTCCCTACTTTACTGGACTTTAATTTTCCCTTACAGCCTAAGCAACGTGACCTGGTCACACTTGGCAAAATCATAGCCCGTGTAATCTGTTTCCAATATGTATTGCAAATCAACAATGCCGGATTTAATGATACAATGACCGAAATCACCCGTCAGCATATGAGCATGGACCTATCCATGCTCGTGGGGCAGTTGTCGAGCAATCAGCATGCTGATCCACTAAACGACTATTACGATAACAGCGATTGGATGAAATTTGTATCTTCTGCCAGTTAAAATATATATAAGAGACAGCAAATGGGGCCGTATCAAAATAGTTATTTTGATACGGCCCCACTTTTTACGTTATCGTCATGATCTTTATTGCGCATTTCCTTAAATATCTTGCCCTTCTTCTGGACAGATTATGGACAAGTCAAGGCCAATTCCGGCCTCCCCCCGACTTGTAAGAAACGTGCACGCACAGTGAAAGCAGCTTAAAAGGTACACTCAACGTGGACTCACTGTGGACTCACTCCCCTTACAGTCCGAATTTGGTAATAGCTTGGTACGGACTTTGTCCCTACCAAATCTTTCCAATTGCCAAGCCGCAGTCAAAGGTCCTCGAGAGGCTAGCGCCTATGGTAACATCTGTGTGGAAAGAAAAATGATCATACAGAGCCGACTAAACTTAAGTGTTATGCCTAGACCGGCCATGCATAAATCAATGACAGTCTCTTATAAATTCGCTATATCCCACTCCCAAACGCTATGATAGTGCCCAATGCGCTCGGCATAGCCGATAAATTCTTTATAAAAAGGATGTGTCCCGATTGTTGCACTGTCGCCAATAACAACCAGTTTCTTTTTTGCGCGCGTCATGGCCACATTCATTCGCCGTACATCGGATAAAAATCCGATCTGCTGTGAAAAATTGCTTCGCGTCAAGCTGATGTATATGATATCCTTCTCCTGCCCCTGGAAACTATCGATTGTCTGTACCTGTAGAATAGCTGCATAAGCAACCAGCTCTTCGTCCTGTTCGAAGATTTCTATCAGCTGCGCAACCTGCTGCCGGTACGGAGCAATAATGCCAATACTTGGCCATCCGCCCACATCATCCCCGTTGGCCCAATGTCGTATTTCCGACTTTAAATGTGCCTTGAGAAAACGGGCTTCGCCGATATTACTAATTGCACCGTCAGTTTCTGTTTCTTCATAGCCCGCACCCGCTGTATCAATAAATAAAATAGGCTCTATATCCTGCGGTAAAGTGCGGCCCGCTACCGCATCGTCCGCCTTTAGTAGTCCACCATACAATGCCGCGGATGGGTATTGCATAATCTGCTCGTTCATCCGGTATTGTACATCCAATAAGCAGATTGCCTGCGGATATAGTTTGATAAGCTTTTCAAATAAGGTGTTATGAAGCTTGCTCGCCGTAGGTGTGTTTGACTTCACAGTTGGCGGCAGCTGACAGTGATCTCCTGCGAGGACAAGCTTCGCTGTTTTTAAGATGGGGATCCAACAGGCAGGCTCCAGAGCTTGTGCAGCCTCATCTATGACAACTGTATCATATTGACGGTCACGAATCACGTCCTGATTAGCCCCTATTAGTGTTGCTGTAATTACTTGGGAACTGTCGAGAATATCTTCCACAATAAAATCCTGTATATGGTCGATGTCTTTTTGAATCCGATGTGCTTCACCATACAGCGCTTTGCGCTGTTCGCGCTCCGCTTTTCCAAAATGACGTTTATACTTTTGAGCCATGTCTGTATATACTCGGACCTGCTTTCGCAACGTCCTTATCTCTGTATTTGCACGGTGTTGGTCAATTTTCCCGTCCAACGTCAGCTCCTGCAAATGCTCGGAAACTTTAATCGGGTTACCAATTCGAGTCACTCTTACACCTGCCTTGTCCAGTCGTTCAGTCAATAAATCCACAGCTGTATTGCTGGGTGCGACAACCAATACTTGTCTGTTGTTTTGCAATAAGGCCACCACAGCTTTGACCAAGGTGGTTGTTTTACCCGTTCCGGGCGGCCCATGCAAAAGCGCGATATCCGTTGTATCCAGAATGTGCTGAACAGCTCTATTTTGGCTGGCGTTCAGCGATGGACAGTGATAAAACTCCTGTATATTGGTGTTCGAAAGCTGTTCGGCACCAATAAGCTTTCTAATGAATATTCCCTCATCCGACAGGATGGCCATTTCCTTCGCTTTTTGTAAAGCAGAAAACATCTGCCGGTAGGAATGCTCATCAAATAAAAGATCCACTCCGAGTTTACCCCGTCGCGTCCAGTCGGGCAGTTCGTCCACACGAAATGATATTCGCATCTGATCTTTACCCACCCAATTTGTGACACCGTCTATCCGATCTGTTTCCGGAGCATGGTTTGAAAATAATGAAACAGGCATTCCAAAACGAAATTTATGTTCGAATTCCAAAAAATTCGCCCGACTTATACTTACGGTTAAATAGTCACCCCTACCCAGCTCGCTGTCTGTTATACGAATAGGAAACCAAGTGACCCCAAGCATTCTTCTTTCATTTAGATTATTCTGCAATAGTAATGTTTCGTGCTGAATTTTATCGTATTGCTGTTCTTCCTCTAGCAGGTTAATAAGATCATCGAAATAGTCCATGTCAAGGTGTTGAGTTTATCAGGGAACAAAGTAAGTGTTTTTTCCAATATTTCATTTATAGCGCCAATTATCCTCGCGATATTTTTTAGCTTTACATTTGTTTTGCAAATGGGCAAAACGGCAGGAAAGTTTCGTTCTAGCATAGAATTTCCTATTTGTTTATTATCATTGGTACAGTTTTAACATCATATTACTATGAAAGAAAAAAACAGCGAAATATTCTTACCTGATAGCGAGCTCCAATGGGAGGATCTGGGTGACGGTGTCCGACGTAAAATATTGGTATATAATGAACAACTCATGGTCATGAAGGTACAGTTCAAAAAAGGAGCCATCGGTGCACTACATCAGCACCCACATACACAAATATCCTACGTAAATACTGGAAAATTCAACTATCATATCAACGGTATCGACCGCATTTTAACCGCCGGCGACTCCTGTATTGTGTACCCGGGGTACATCCATGGCTGCGAGTGCCTTGAAGAAGGCGAATTGATCGATTCTTTCACACCTTATCGCGAAGATTTCGTGGAAACTGCATCATCCAAAACTTAAGTGGACTACTGAGCACAATATTCAAGTCGGACCAGCGTTTATTTAATTATGTCAAAAAATATATTCAAGTTGCTCAGAGTGAAGATGTATTTGTTACTTGTTAATTTATGCGTCCTATCCTCTTTACAGGCTCAAGAAAAGCCATTATCGATTGAAAAAATCAATTCCCAGCTTTACCTCTTTACGACCTACAACACTTTTGAAGGAACCCGATACGCCGCTAACGCAGTCTATTTAATCACAAAAAAAGGCGTAGTCGTTTTTGACACCCCTTGGGATTCCACCCAATATCAGCCACTGTTGGACAGCATTCAACATAAACATCAACTACCAGTTATCGCAGTTTATGCCACACACTGGCATGAGGACCGCGCGGGGGGATTTGCCTATTATAACAAAATAGGAATTCCTACTTATGCAACCCAAAAAACCAATGACCTACTGAAAGCAAACAATAAAGCGCAAGCGACACACCTCGCGGAAATCAATAAAACTTATAAAATAGGCGGCCAATCGTTTGTTCTCAATTTCTTTGGTCCTGGACATTCCCTCGACAACGTGGTAGTTTGGTTTCCAGACTATCAAATTCTCGACGGCGGCTGCTTTATCAAAAGTAGCGATGCCCAAAATCTAGGTTTTGTAGGCGATGGTGATGTCAAAGCCTGGAAGCCCTCATTGGCCAGATTATTAAGCAAATATCCGCAAATAAATAGGGTTATTCCGGGGCATGATGAGTGGCAAGACCAAGGACAGATCAAGCGAACCGAAGAGCTGCTTAACGAGAAGCAATAAAAACTGTAGTCAAAAAAACAAAAAAACCGATTTGGTTTTTACAAAAAAGTATTATCTTAGCGGCAGAAATACAGAAAGGGGCATTAGCTCATTTGGCTAGAGCGCTTCGCTGGCAGCGAAGAGGTGGTCAGTTCGAATCTGATATGCTCCACAATAAAAAGGTTACCTTGTTCGGGTAACCTTTTTTGCTGATAAACTTTTTGCTCTTATCTTATTGGTGTACTACCGCACTATTATCGGTATGAGTTAACGGACTTGGAAACTTTCCAAGTACCATTCTCTTTGACAAGTGTAATCAGATCGGTTTTTGAAAATCCGTCAAACTGCATAGTTATTTTTGCAATGGCATAATCTGGCAGCTCTTCAACAATCTGGGTCGTGGTTTTACAGTTCATTTTTATTCCCTTTTGTTTTTTCAGAAACTCGATCATTTGCGAACGGCTGTGACTTAGGTCCTGTTTACCGCATATTTTCTGATTGAAATCCGATGTAAACAATTTATCCAGATACATTACCTGTCCTTCCGTCATTGCTCCTACATATTCGTCCACCGCCAGATCCGCTGTGACAAGATTACGCTCCTCTGGTTTAACCGAAGCCATGGAGCATGTTGTGATGGCTATCATTGCAGCCGCTACAAATGTTTTTACTAAGTTTTTCATTTCTTTTCTGTTTTATAATGTATTAGTATATTTTTCTTATTTTATTGTCGTACAGGATCCTTTATTGTTGCACGTTTTTCTTATTTATTTTCTGATTCAAATTTAAGACAACTAAGATGTGTATTTCATTACTTTTAGATTAACATTGCATTAAAGTCGGTAAATGTTGCTTTTTTATAGGTGAATAGATTACCGAAGGTCGGCACCATAGCCAAAAGACGACAAGACAAATAAAATATTCTTTACAATATTGTAATTTTGTTTAATTCCTCTTAGATTGCGTGCTTTCATGGCACACGACTATAGACGACACCTTTTTTTCTGCAAGATTGCCACCATTGTGGCTGTATCAACGGTATTGCATGTTGATGCGTACGCCCAGCGTCCTGTCAATGAAATAGAAACTACCAAACACGTTGCCGATACCAGTAAACAGCGAGATCTCATCGACATTGGAAAAGAGATTCTGAAGATCAAACCGCCCAAGTCCGTGGACAGCACAGGAAAAAAGGTCTATTTTTCTTTTTTGCCGTTTTCAACCAATGTTCCGGGCGGCGGCCATGCTTTGATCACAAGCACAACAGCAGGATTCTATCTGGGTGACCGTAAAAACACCTATATGTCGAAACTCACGTTCACGCCATATACAAATTTTGCAAAGCGGTTTGGCTTGCCAATCCGTTCATACGTTTGGTTGAAAGAAAATACATGGGTGATAGATGGTGATATCCGGCTCCTGAAATATCCCCATGAAACCTGGGGTATAGGTAAAGAACATGCGGGAGACCAGAAGATCAATTTAGATTACACCTACTTCAGACTTTATCAGCATGCGTTAAAACGTATTCATGGCGGATTGTTTATGGGGATTGGGTATGATCTGGATTATAGAATGAATATTAGGTCAACGGGCGATATTCTACTGCAAGATTATACCGCTTATCCTTATGGCACAGAACAAAAGGACCATACCATCTCCTCAGGTGTCAGTCTAAACTTCATTTATGATACCCGCGCCAACTCAATCAACACATGGTCTGGCAATTATGCTAACCTCCAATTTCGGATAAACCCCACATTTTTGGGCAGTGACCAAAACTGGAAATCGCTATTTCTTGAAGTCCGCAGATATCACCGGCTGACAAGGGATCCCAATCGACAGAACATGATTGCTGTACGCAGTTTTTTTTGGACCGTATTTAATAGCAAAGCGCCCTATCTCGATTTGCCAAACTTGGGTTGGGACCCTTACAATAGCTCCGGAAGAGGATTTCCCGTAAGTCGATTCCGCGGCAAATCCCTCTATTATCTGGAAACGGAATATCGGCGAGACATTACCAAAAATGGCCTATTGGGCTTTGTGACATTTCTGAACTTTACAACAGTCAATGGTCCGAAAAATAGTATGTTTGCAGACTGGAACATCGGTACCGGTGCCGGTGCCAGGATCAAATTCAATAAAAACTCAGGCACCAACATCGGAATTGATTACGGTATCAGTACCAATCACCGTGGTGTAAGGTTAACCTTGGGTGAGGTATTTTAAATATTAACTCAAGTGATAGCTTTGATTTTTAAACTCCATGGAGGTGTAATATCTGTACCTGTCGCTATTCAAAGGATAGTCCCAACAGCCCATGCGATGGTAAATATCTCCTCCAAAACCTGTTTTGAACCGATAAAGACCATATAAAGGATGAGATGGGTCAGCTTGTGGCGACACACCAAAGAAGTCATATTCTGTACAGCCTTTCTCCTTTGCCATCTGCATAGCACGCCACTGCAAGGCATAAGTTGCCATATAATTCCGATGTTCGGAAGCCGAAGCCCCATAAAGATATGTTCCCCGGTTGGCTGTGATCACTAAAAACATCGCCGCGAGTGGCTGAGCATCCACTTCCGCAACCAGCAAATGCACCTCAGCTGGCGACAGCGTATCATTAGCTCTTGCCGACAGCACAATCTTAAAATAACTGATATCATGCAGAAAAAAGTTGTTTCGAACCGCAGTCTGTCGGTACAAATCGTACCAGATGGCTAAGCTCTCCAGTCCTAAGGAACGTACTTTTACCCCCTTTCGGTCCGCCAGATGAATGTTATACCGTGTCTTCGGTTTCATATTGGCCAACAATAGATCTTCTGATGTACGCAGATTCATAAAAATGGTATTGGACGGCAGTATGTCTGTATTGGCTTTATGAAAATTCCAGTTTTCTGTGTTAAAGTTAAAACGCATTTCCTGAATACGTTTCTCTGGTACGCCAAGCCAGTTGCCATGCAAATCATAACAATCTTCATCTTTGGCCCAATGCGATTCCCACGAAAGATCGTAACGTATCATAATGCAACTGGGCGGTAAGTAAGAACGCAGGCTCTCTGAAAGCTGTTCTAAAAAATAACCCTGGTTTTCCTCCGAAGGCTCTACTTCCGGGCCGTATGGAACATAAGCGATGCTTTGATCGCGATCTATCCCCTGTATGATAATTAAAAAATCACCAACAAAGTAGGCTTCATTGTCAACTCCAACATATAAATCTGAGTATTTCGCTTTAAAATTAAAGGCCATGGATTCTATCCCCTGCATTTTCTTTACAGTCGACCAGTAAGCTGTCTGCTGAATAATACCGGTCTTATATAGACCGCTCACTTCTTTATCATTTATGTCTGCTATCATTGAATTCTATTTTTGGAAGATCCTTCGTCACAAAGGACAAAACAGCTGGATTTCCCAACCCAAAAACGGCAAACTTAGCCAAAATGTCCCGCTATGGGACTATTTATTTGTCACGTTGTTGTTAATTTAAATAAAAACAGTACAATTTTAGAAAAAAACAGCTTTTTCACATTATTTAACGGCGTTATCTGTTCCCGCCAATTGGTATTTTGTACCAAAATTTAGGATATTTGTAGCCTAACAATTCACAACGACGATGGACAATAAAGCGATCTCCAAAATATTTAAACTGTGCAGCCAGCTGATGGAACTTCAGAACGAGAATCCATTCCGTACAAAAGCAATGGCAAGCGCGTCTTTTAAGCTGGACAAATTACCCGTACGGATCGTTGAGGCATCGCTCGAAGAATTGAGTGCATATCCCGGTATTGGAAAAAGTACAGCAGAAAAAGCGAAAGAAGTTGCGGGGACTGGAACGTTTAAGGAACTGCAGGATTTGTTGCAACAAACGCCAGCAGGTGTCGTCGATATGCTTCAAATAAAAGGATTAGGACCGAAGAAAATTCAGATTATCTGGAAAAATCTAGGCATCGAAAGCGTAGGAGAATTACTTTACGCCTGTAACGAAAATCGCCTGATTGAAGAAAAAGGGTTTGGACTGAAAACGCAGGAGGAAATAAAAAAATCCATAGAATTTTCTATCTCAAACCAGGGATGGTTTTTGTACGCCAAAGTGCTATCTCAGGCAAATATATTCTTTAATATGTTAAAAACACATTTTCCTTCTTCCCTGCTATCGTTTACCGGTGATTTCAGGAGAAAATGTGAAGTATTGAGTACTGTTGACGTACTAATTTCCGAGAATATTGAAACGGTGGAAAAATTTCTCAGCAGCTACACCTTAGTAGAGAAAACAGAAAATTCATTGGAGGTAACCGATGAACTGGGTTTTACATTCAAAGTCTTCAGTAGCAATATCAATGATTTTTATCGCGATCTTATACTAAGTACCGGCTCCACGGCTCATCTGGAACAATTGTTCCAAATTCTGCCTGATCTACCCTCGCTTTCAAGTGAAGAAGCTGTCTATAGAAACCTGGGCCTCGACTACATTGAGCCAGAACTACGGGAGGGTCTGGATGAAATACGACAGGCGCAGGACCATACCCTGCCTCAGCTCATTCAGTTCAAAGATCTTAAAGGAACCTTACATAATCATTCCACATACAGTGACGGCGTGCATAGTCTCGAACAAATGGCACTATATTGCAAAAACCAATTAGGCCTTGAATACCTAGGGATATGTGACCACTCCCGAACTGCGGTTTATGCTAATGGCCTTTCTATCGAACGGCTTCAACAACAATGGGACGAAATAGCACTGTTAAATCAGCAACTCGCCCCGTTTAAAATTTTCAGAGGCATAGAATCTGATATTTTGAGCGACGGATCACTAGATTATCCGGATGAAATTCTCGCAAAATTTGATTTTGTCGTGGCTTCTGTACACTCCAATCTAAAGATGGATAAAGAAAAGGCAACAGCCCGACTGATTAAGGCAATCGAAAACCCTTATACCACGATACTAGGACATCCAACAGGCCGGCTTTTGCTGAGTAGATCCGGGTATCCTTTGGATTATGAAAAGATCATCGACGCTTGCGCCGCAAATAAGGTTGTCATTGAGATAAATGCCAATCCCCTAAGGCTCGACTTAGATTGGAGATGGCATCGTTACGCAGTTGAGAAAGGTGTTATTTTATCTATAAATCCAGATGCCCACCGTACCGAAGGCCTGCTGGATATGCAGTATGGCATTCTGGTTGCGCAAAAAGGAGGGCTCGAAGCAAAAAACTGCCTGAATACATATTCGCAAAGTGAAATTACAGCTTATTTTAATAGTCTAAAATAATCGTATGCTACATAAAACGAATGCTGTACGCCTTTTGGACAGGGTCAAAGTCCCCTATGAATTAAAAGAGTACGAGGTGGACGAACAAGATGTCAGCGCTGGGCATGTCGCGCTTTCCATGGGGCTATCGCCGGAAGTGCTCTATAAAACCTTGGTATTAAAGGGCAATAAAGACCCTTACCTTGTCGCGATAGTACCGGGAAACGCACAGCTGGACTTAAAAAAAATCGCAAAAGCTTCAGGAAATAAAAATTGTGAAATGCTCCCGCTGAAAGATCTTGTAACCGTCACTGGATATGTCCGAGGCGGCTGTTCCCCTATCGGCATGAAAAAATTATTTCCCACATTTATCGAAGAAACTGCTCAGCTGGAAGAGCGGATTTCGGTCAGCGCGGGCAAACGCGGTCTTCAGATGTTGCTGGATCCTGACGATCTTGCCGGGTTAACCCAAGCGGTCTGGTCCGATCTCATCAGCACCAATGCGGGGACCTAAGCCCTACGGCCGTAAAGCAAGAGTCGCTTAAACGGGTATATTGCCGGAAATTCGGGAAAATGTGCTCTGATACGTGACCTAAACGCATGAATGAATAATTGATGTCTTTCCTTCTCCAAATGCTCCATATAAGGAATCAACGCCGAACCGGCGATGAATTCATAAAGCATTTTTTCCGAATCAGCCACTATCGGATAAACGCGGATGGAGAGGTCGAGCTGGACCAGCCCCTCTTTATACAATAGTTCTGCATAATCATCGAGACTTAACACGGGCGACACCCTATTCCAACCCTTCAAGTAAGAACAAAAAGGTTCTTCCGCCGCCATTTCTATCAGTATTTTATTAAGCACATTTTCTGGCTGTAAAGGCATTTGAATAGCCAATTGGCCTCCCCGAGTCAACTTCGAAATAAGTTTAGGAAAAAGTATACGATGATCGTCCAGCCATTGTAAGGCCGCGTTGCTAAAAATCAGATCCCATGTCTCTGCTGTGCCGAGAAAATCTTCAACACTGCTATTGCTAAACTGTAAACGTCCATGAGCAAGCTGATCGCTATTCGATAGCATCTCTGCGGAGGCATCCAGACCAAGAAATGTGGCTTGCGGAAACCGTTCGCTGAGGATCGCGGTTTGCTCACCAGTGCCACATCCTAGGTCTACCGCTTTCATCCTTGGTTCTGACACAATTAATGCAGACAGATCCTGAAATGGCTTGAAGCGAATATCTTTGAATTGATTGTATAACTTTGGATTCCAGGGCATAGCTTATAATTCTGTGTTTAATAGTTTGCAATATTTATTTAAACAGTTCCAAGACTTCGCTGACGTCAACTTTACCAAAATAGCCCGTCAGATCCACTGTATCTAGTACCGTTTCTATCTCTGCCAGCTGGTGGCGCTTACCGAGCAAAAGCTGTTCCAGCTCAAGAATGGGTTTGGATGCAAAAAAATCACCAAAAATTTTAGCTTGCTCGATATAGCCTTTGTGAACATCGAGGTGCAGCTCGATAAAACCTGCCGGAATTTTAATCGCTTTCTTAAAATTGTAGTTCGGAGAAAAACCAAAATTCCAATCCCAGGTCTCATATTTGTCCCTAACCAGTTCCTCAATATCACGGATATCGTCTGGAGTCAAACGGACCATTTCAGCATCTGTATTTTCTTGCTTCATCTCTGCGATCAATAAGTCCTTGAATTTTATGGTCGTAAAATCGTCAGGTAGATAACCGATTAAATTGGTGACACGAGCACGGTTTGATTTTACGGCCTTATCTACAAATTTAAGCGGATTTGTGATCAGCGCTTCCCCCAAAACCTCCATCTGTGAATCAATTAAAATCGTACCATGCTGGATCATTTTACCATTTTTTACGAGCTTCGCATTGCCGCTAAACTTCTTGCCGTCAACCAATAGATCATTCCTGCCCTGAAGCTTTGCCGGAATACCCAGTTTATTCAAGATAGTGACAATGGGCTGGGTGAATGTCGAAAAGTCCATAAAATCGAGATTGCCCAATAGCGTATGGAATGAAAAATTGAGATTGCCCATATCATGGTACACGGCCCCACCTCCCGACATGCGCCGCACCACTTTAATATCGTGCTGCCTGACATAATCAAGATTTATTTCAGCCAGCGTATTCTGGAACTTGCCGATAATGATCGAAGGCTCATTGACGTACAGCAGAAAGATGCTTTCACGTGGATACTTGCTCAGCAGATATTCTTCGGAAGCAATATTAAAATAGGGGTTATTCGAGGGTGAATCTATAAAGAGCATCGTATTTTATATTTTTTCAAAAATAAGAAGAAAACAAGAGGCTCACTTCATCTCAAACTCATAATTTCCCGCAGAGTCTGGCCAAAAAGTGGGAGCATTCCGGGCAAACAGTTATTACGCTTTTTGCAAACTTATTTTTGTTTCAAGTTGTTTAATGATAAAGGTAGAAAAGTCCTCTTTGACGATCTCTTCGGTCTGGCACAATGCTCCCGGACTAAAAACGTTGATTTCCATAATACGGTCGCCAACGATATCCAGACCGACAAAATACATTCCATCCTGAATAAGTTTATCCTTGACTTTGTCTACCATTAACAACAATTCGGGCGTAATCTGCGCTGCTTGGGTCTTAGCGCCCTGATGTACATTGCTCCGAATCTCATTCCCCTGTTGTACACGATGAACTGCCGCAAATTTGCCATTGATTAATATCGGCTCGCCATTTAATAAAAAGAATCGGATATCTCCCTGAGCAGCTTCATGAAGATATTCTTGTCCAATCACATATCCATCCCGCGCAATAGCCTCCACCGTCTGTTTGAGGTTCTGCTGATTCTCCTTATTGATCAGAAAAACGTTTTTACCACCAGAGCCTTTTAAAGGTTTTAAAATGATGAGTTTATTCTGCTTCTCAAAAAAATCGACCACATCGGCATAGTTTCTGGTCACAATCGTTTTTGGTCGGATCGTCTCGTCAAAACCCTCAAGATATAATTTGTTACTTGCCCGACTCAAACTATCTGGATCATTGATTACCTGAACACCTTTTTCCTTTAATAAAGATGCGAACTGCAAAGCAGATGAAGCCGCCCAAGGACGGTTAACCATATCCAATACAGGGTCGAACCTCAGCCAGACGACATCCATGATCTCCAATTCCATCTTTATCTTTTTGCAGTTACGCAGCGCCTCCATCAACGCTTTGGCCGACATGATGTGCTGCTCGGGCAATACGGCACGGACATGTGCCGCGATGTGGGCTGATTCATAATAAAAATCTGCTAAGCCAATGTAATAAATTTCATGTCCCAGCTGATGCGCTTTTAAAGCAAGAAGGGTGGTCGTGAAACGCTCGGTTTCTTTGTGGGTTTGATTAATAACGAATGCAATCTTCATAGAGTTCCACTTATTGTATCATTTGAAATATTCCTTTATTTTCCTTTAACGTCGACAAGACGTCCGTATAGGGGGATGTGAGGTATCTCGGAGTCAGTACCGGTTCCTTGAGCATTCCTTTAAGCATTAATTCCTCAACAATGGGAATATAGTCTTCCCGAATCTTGCCCATGGTCAATAAGGTAAGATCACGGCCAGTTTTGATATAATTGATCAATTCGATCAAGCCACTTAAGTACAATGCATCCTTGGTAAGCCCACCGCTTCTATAAACACGCATGGTCATCTGAAAGGCGGTCTCGGGAATAAACCGATGCTTGTCTACCAACAGGAAGAATGTATCCAAGAACGTATTTCCTTGCTGCATGTGGTGTACGGCCACCACACGTCCCGCAAGTATGCGCAACCTGTTGTTGGTTAATCCGCCCACCAAATATTCAGCAAGTACAGCCAGTCCTTCCTGAAGTTTTTCGTAACCGGGGACGCCTAGCCTAAAAAGACTAAACGGTTGCTGTTTGCCATTGTAATAGGTCACGATATGGGTACCCACTTCATGCTGAATCAATGCTTTTACCCTACTGCGTGGTAAGCTATACTGCTTACTGATATTCAGCACACCTTGGTTTACCATAACCCCGTAGATATCATCCCGAAGCCTGACGGTTGTCCCAAAGTTGGGCTCTTGCATTTTGAGATAATTCAGTTCTTCCTGTGCGAGCTTTGCAAACTCATCAGCGTACACCACATCCTCCTCTCGGCCCCTATTCTCTGTATCTGTCGCTGTAATGGTCAAAATAGCTTGTGCTTTCTCCAGAAGTTTTTCGTTTACCGTACCAAAAACTTGCATACTGCCCAGCAAAAAGCCTTCTTTCCCACGCTCACTGAGCATGCTCATCATTTGATCCAATTCCTTCCGTTTGTCCCGAAATAAATACGCAATCGAAGGATCGTACAGATCTTCAATATGTAGGTTATATAGATTGCGCTTGATAATATCGGGGTCAATGGGCATTGGACGATAACGGAAAACCGGAACTTTACGATAACTCCCCTTTTTGAACTGTAGCCAGGCATCATAGGAATTAGTAGGCGTAATCAACAGGAGAAAATCAAATCTCTGGCTTTCACGAGCCAATTTTTGATCAATCTCCCATGCCAGGGGAAGCATCTTTTTAGGATGGCTTATTTTAAACGATGTAGGCTTCGAAACTGTATGTATCCGGATAAATTCAAAAAAAGTCTTTGACAGACTCCTGGATATAGCTTCCCGGAAATGACGGAGATCTATAGGCAATATCTGCTGATTGGAACCGAGTAGGTATTTGGGCTTGATCTCCAAACCCATATACAAGATATTGCTATTTAAATTGTCAAGCTGCACACTTGCCGGAGAAAGACTCTGCGTAGCGCTGGATTTTGAATCGGTTATAATCTCCACTTTTGCAATAGACTCCTCCGAAGTCAATTGTTTGCCCAGATACTGTGCGATTGCCTGTACATTTTTTCGGGCAATATGAATTTGAATATCCTCTTCCTGCCCTGGACTTGCTGTCCAGGCCTCAATAATCAGACAGGCACCAAACTCTTCAACAAGCTGATTAAGTATAGGACCGATCCAGTCCGAGACATTTAATTCTGGATCTTTAACACGAAAATAAGCAGGTTCGGATTTCACTAGTTCGGCCAGCATCGGGTCAGGGCTGAAAAACTGTCTATATAAAAATATATAGGGAACGACCTGGTTAAACACCAACTTATTTTTGGGAGGTATCTGAACATGAAAAACCTCTTTGCTCTTAATTTTCTTTAAAACAGCCGCCAGCTGCCGCTCCTTATTTTTCATAGGCAAAATAAGATTCTAGCGTTTCCATAGTTTGCATCAATAACTGCTTGTATTCCTGAAGCTTCTGTGGAAAAACCTGCCCTGTCCATTCATTCATGAAATCTTTACGAAATTCTATAGAAAAGATGCACCCCTTATCACCAAACTTCGAATTTAGATACGCTGACAGAAAGCCACCTTTAAATTTGACATTTTCACGCACATCATATGTCTGTCCATCTTTACCTTTTTTAAGGATATCCAGTAAAGAGTTTGTCAATGCACGCCACTTATCCCGATTATGGGAGGTCCCAATATTGATCTGTGGATTACTGCTCCTGTCAAGTGTCGCTGTAGGACCATCGCGCAAAGCATTATAACTATGGATATCAAATATGACAAAATAACCGAAACGGCTGATCGTTTCCGAAATTTGCAACTCTATTTCCTTATAGAGATCATCATAGATATCATAGATCTGTTTTTTTATATGCGAGGGCAATTCATTGTGCCAGACCTTGATTCCCCAAGATTGTTCGGGACGCAGATAGAGTGCCTCTCCTTTATTCCGATTGAGATCGATCTGAAACCTGGAAGTGCCACAGACAAAGCGGTTACATGGCAGTTCTGCCAAAATTGCCGTATACGGATCTTCCTCACGCAGCCGATCTTGAGGAGAGATAGCCATATAGGGTGCTAATGCTGGATCAACATGATGTCCGTCATGCACGGCAAACGCCCAGAAAGGACTCTCCTGATTGTCAATTTGATAAAGATATGTTAATGGCATGTATTCTATTTAAA
Organism: Sphingobacterium thalpophilum; assembly: GCF_901482695.1. Classification (NCBI taxonomy): domain Bacteria; kingdom Pseudomonadati; phylum Bacteroidota; class Sphingobacteriia; order Sphingobacteriales; family Sphingobacteriaceae; genus Sphingobacterium; species Sphingobacterium thalpophilum. Next base: position 3,781,879 of record NZ_LR590484.1, on the reverse strand, counting down.
ACAGTGTACTGATCTCTTTTGACTCCATTCAATAAACATTTGGACACCACAAAAAGTTTGGAAATAATCTGCGGTCCAAATTGCTATAAATAGATAGAGCAACAGGTCAAAAGCGTTAAAAACCGTTAAACCGGAAAAGAATTCGTGGTATTGGCATCCAAATTGAAAGTTACTTACCAGTTTCATAAGTTTAGGTTAAAAATTAGTTAGTGATAAAAAAGCTGTTAGTATACCCTACTAGCGGCTTTTTTTATTTTCTAAAAGGAAAACATACCAATTGATGTGCAGTTAATCGAAAATCAATATAGAAATACAAAAAAATGTTAAAAAGTATAAAAAATAGAAATTGGTGAAACATTTTGACTTCTTACTACGTTATACTAGTACTTTTCATAAATTTAGGTTAATAATTGGTTAGGATAACTCCTGAAGTTCCCCGCTTCAGGAGTTTCTGTTTCAAGCAATTACAACACGGCTACGACTATAAATAGCACCCCGTAGAGGAGAATCTGTTTGAATTAAGATGTCGTATTTAACCGCCCAACGTTGACCATCTACCACAGTATTTTATATTAACAATAAAATGACAATTAATTCATTCTAAGAAAAAGAACTGGCATAGCAATTGTACTATTTTAGTCATTCATAAATTTAGGTTAATAATTGGTTAGTTAAAACACTTGAAGTTCCCCGCTTCAAGTGTTTTTCGTTTATAAACATCGTTACATCATTAAAGGAGTTGCTTCAGCGCTATTTCATAAGCTCTGGATGATAACCCTATGCGTTCTGCCGAAGCGTCTCTTATTTTCTTCAACGCTTCAAAAATAGTCCTTGAAACGTCTGAAAAGATAGCGTCGTCACTCATTTCAATATTCCTTTGCATTAAATAGGCAAACACTCGTGCCATACCACAATTGGCTATAAAATCAGGTATTACTGCGACATGCTGGTCGGCAAACTCCATAACTGGGCCGTAAAATATTTCCTGATCAGCAAAAGGAACATTTGCGCCACACGCGATCAGCTCGAGTCCATTTTCCATCAGTTGCTGTATCTGATCTTTTGACACCAGGCGCGACGCTGCTGCCGGCACAAAGATTTCGGCCTGCAATGTCCAGATCTCACTTTGTATTTGCTCAAAAGGAATCAGGTTATCCGTATACAATTGGTTTCCCCGTCTATCCAAAAATAACTGGTTAATAACAGCTTCACTAAAGCCGTCCGCATTGATCACTCCACCGGCACGGTCAAGGATACCGACGATCCTGACCCCAAGTTTACAAAGATAGAAGGCCGCCGCTGCAGCAACATTCCCCCAACCTTGGATAACCGCCCGCTTACCATGACAGCTATTTCCAAAAAGCGCGTAATAATGACGAATGGATTCAGAGACACCATAACCGGTAATCATATCTGCAACTTTATATTTGCGTCTGAGGTCCGGACTATAAGAATTGTCCTCCAGTACCTTCGAAACCCCGTACCGCAACTGACCGATTTGGTGGATGCGATTGCTCTCATTGACTTTGAAATGGCCGTTTAATATGCCTTCTTGCGGATGCCACAAACCGTACTCCTCAGTTAGCGGTATTACGTCATGGATCTCATCTATATTCAGATCTCCGCCAGTACCATAGTAGTTCTTCAACAAAGGGGTGACTACTTTAAACCAGCGATCTAAAACCTCATTCTTACGCGGATCCAGTGGATCAAAGTCTATTCCCGACTTGGCACCGCCTATAGCGGGACCCGAAACCGTAAACTTTACTTCCATAGTTTTGGCCAAAGACTCCACTTCATGCCGGTCCAAGCCTGCGCGCATCCGCGTACCACCACCGGCCGCACCACCACGCAATGAATTGATAACAACCCATCCTCGGGCTTCTGTTTCACTGTCTTTCCACTCAAATACGATTTCCGGACTCTTGTGCTCAAATGCACCTAACAATTCTCTCATTGCCATCACGTTTTATAGGTTCCCCCTCCGTTCCTGCTCCCGTTCTATGGCTTCGAACAATGCCTTAAAATTGCCGGCCCCAAAACTTTGTGCACCTTTTCGCTGAATAATTTCGTAGAATAAAGTGGGTCGGTCTTCCACTGGCTTAGTAAATATCTGTAATAGATAGCCCTCTTCGTCTCTATCGACCAAAATACCCAGCTCCTGGATCACGCGGATTTCCTCATCTATGTCACCCACCCTATCCGGCAGCATATCATAATAGGCTTCTGGCGGAGCGGCAAGAAATTCAACACCACGGGCTTTAAGTTCCTTTACAGTGCGTACAATGTCTTTCGTTGCCAAAGCGGCATGTTGTACCCCCTCACCTTCATAAAATTCGAGATATTCTTCTATCTGGGACTTCTTTTTTCCTTCAGCGGGTTCATTGATCGGAAATTTGACATAGCCATTTCCATTGCTCATGACTTTGCTCATTAAAGCCGAGTACTCCGTATTGATCTGCTTATCGTCGAAGGAAAGTATATTTACAAATCCCATGACGTCCTGATACCACTGGACAGCCTCGTTCATCCTGTTCCAACCCACGTTACCTACACAATGATCCACATAAAGCAAGCCCGTTTCTGCCGGATTGTAATTGCTTTCCCATTTTTCATATCCCGGCATAAAGGCACCTGTATAATTCCTCCGCTCCACAAATAAGTGCACAGTTTCACCATAGGTGTAAATTCCGGCGGTCCAGACCTCACCGTGTTCGTCCTGAAGTAACTGGGGTTCCTGATAGACTTTCGCGCCCCTTTTGGTAGTCTCTTCAAATGATTTCCGGGCATCATCCACCCACAATGCCAAAATTTTCACCCCGTCGCCATGCTTCTTTACATGTGCTGCGATGGGATGATCTGATTTTAACGCAGTGGTAAGAACCAAACGTATCTTATTTTGTCTTAAAACATAGGATGCACGATCCCTGACGCCAGTCTCGGGTCCAGCATAGGCCTCCGACTGAAATCCAAAGGCTGTCTTGTAATAATGTGCGGCCTGCTTGGCATTACCGACATAAAATTCAATATAATCCGTTCCGTTGATAGGTAGAAAGTCCTGCGCTTGGGCAATCTTTTCCGCAAATGTATTCGCCATAATTTTTATAAGGTTATTCTTTGTGTTTCAACTAACTCATCCAGGATCTAAAATAATCCGGATCTTCGATCTTGAGCGCTTCTACAGTCAGCATCAAGGGACGAAAAGGATCGATCATCACAGCAAGCTCCTCGGTTTTGGTCTGTCCAATGCTCTTCTCTACTGTACCGGGATGCGGCCCATGCGGGATGCCACCGGGGTGCAAAGTGATCTGTCCTTTCTCTACCGATTTGCGGCTCATAAAGTCGCCGTCGACATAATACAATACCTCGTCCGAGTCCACATTACTGTGGTTATAGGGTGCTGGAATAGCATGCGGATGGTAGTCATACAGACGTGGACAAAAACTACACAGCACAAAAGTATCTGTCTCAAAGGTCTGATGGACAGGTGGTGGCTGATGTAGCTTACCCGTAATGGGCATAAAATCATGAATAGAAAATGCCCATGGAAAATGATATCCATCCCATCCGATGAAATCAAAAGGATGGCTCCCGTAGATATAAGGATAAATTAAGCCCTGCTTTTTTATCCTCACCTCATAATCACCTAATTGGTCAAAAGTTTCCAGATCCTGTGGCGTTCGGATGTTCCGTTCAGAAAAAGGCGCATGCTCCATTAACTGGCCAAACTCATTCCGGTACCGTTTGGGAGTACGAACCGGAGAAAATGATTCAACAAGAAATAAACGATTATCCTCCTGATCAAATTCCATCTGATAGATGGTACCCCTAGGGATCACCAAATAATCGCCATACTTGAACGGAATAGCCCCATAACCTGTCTTCAACCTGCCTGTTCCCTGATGTATAAATATAACTTCATCAGCCTGGCTGTTCTTATAAAAGTAATCCTGCATGGAGCAGCGTGGAGCAGCCAGCGAAATATGCAGGTCTTGGTTGACCAAAACAGCTATTCGGCTTTCGAGATAATCATCTTTAGCCTCCACTTCGAACCCTTTTAAACTAGTATGCCTGAGATGCTTCTCTCTGGCAATTTTCGGAGTGACATCGTAAGGGGCATGAATCTGTTTCACCAGCGTAGGCGGGTGGCAGTGATATACTAGGGAGTAAAGACTTGAAAAGCCATGGGTGGAAACAAGCTCCTCCGCATAAAGCGTATTGTCGGGCTTTCTGAAAACAGTATGTCGCTGTGTTGGAATCTGCCCCTGTCTAACATAAAATGGCATAATTCTACGATTTAAAAGGTTATTAAAATAAAATCAATATCTGAGCCGCCAATAGGATCATTGGCAAAAAGTTCGAAGAGATTAGTATTGGGCAAAAACGATCTCAGCAATAATTGCTCTGTTAAAAGCAATATAAGCTATAGCTGGAGCAAAGTAAAAAAAGCCGCGGGCGATCATTTCTAAAGTTTATAATGTAATAATAAAGGTAAGCATAATTTTCTATTTTCAAGGGAAGAAATATTTTTTTCAAAACTTATCCAATATATTTGTGTCACATGTAAACATTGAATAACCAATACATATTCCAATATGAAAATCGTTACCTGCACAAAAAACGGTCAACACGAACTGGCCATCTTGATCGATGATCGGATATATCTCTGCCGGGACATAGATCCCGGGCTCCCAGGCGATATGGCCGGTTTTCTGACCGGGGGTGATGAAACGATGAACCGCTTACGAGACTATCATAATGCTCTGGCTGACGGCAGTATGACCAGCATATATCATCCCTTGCAGGATATCCAGCTTGCCGCCCCCGTCCCCAGACCCTCCTCCCTACGCGATGCTTACGCTTTCCGACAACATGTGGCCACCTCCAGACGAAACCGTGGACTGGACATGATCTCCGAATTTGATAATTTTCCTGTTTTCTACTTTTCCAACCATCAGGCTATACAAGGCCCCGGCCCAATACGATGCATGCCATTACATCTTGAACAGCTTGATTTTGAACTCGAGGTAGCCATCGTCATCAATAAAACTGGCATCAATATTCCGGCTTCACAGGCCGATGATTACATCGCCGGTTACATGATCATGAACGATTTCAGTGCTCGAAAACTGCAAATGGAGGAGATGAAACTAAGTTTAGGTCCGGCCAAAGGAAAGGATTTTGCTACAGCGATAGGCCCATGGCTAGTGACCAAGGACGAATTGGCCCCTTATAAAATCAAACCTTCCGAAAATCATATTGGTGGCAAATATGATCTTGATATGTCTTGTTGGGTCAATGGTCAAAGGGTATCCTCTGGTAATCTTTCGACAATGCATTGGACATTTGCCGAAATCATTGAACGAGTTTCCTATGGTGTACAACTTGTGCCGGGGGATATCATCGGTTCAGGAACCGTGGGCACAGGCTGCTTTCTCGAACTCAACGGCACGGCACGGATAGAAAACGCTACTCACCGCGACCAATGGCTTCAGCCAGGAGACCAAGTCGAACTGCAAGTAACAGGTTTGGGTACACTTTACAATTCCATCGAATTATACCACGCATAAAAAAAAGAAAATGAACTCCTCACTTTTTGAAACTGTCACATTTGAAGCTTCCGCAGACCAGGCTATTGTCGATAATTTAATCAAATACGCCGTTGCCCCCCGGCCAATCTGCTTTGCAAGTACTATAGACAGCTTGGGGCATGTTAATCTGAGCCCTTTCAGCTACTTTAACCTCATGTCTCATCAGCCTCCTATATGTGTGTTCTCTCCTTTGCGTCGCATGCGGGACGGAAGCACCAAACATACATTGGACAATCTCAAAGAAGTCAACGAAGTCGTCATCAATATCGTAAATTATGCTATGGTACAGCAACAATCGTTGGCAAGCACAGAGTACGCCAAGGAAGTCGACGAGTTTGACAAATCAGGATTGACGCCCATCCCTTCCCTCTACATACGTCCACCGCGGGTCGCAGAGTCCCCAGTTCAGCTGGAATGCAACGTCAGAGAAATTATTGCCTTAAGCGATAAGCCGGGAGCAGGAAATCTTGTGATCGCAGAAGTATTATATATGCACGTGCACAAAACTTTATTGCAGCATGACAACACGATCAAACAAGAACAGTTGGATTTGGTCGCCCGTCTCGGTGGAGACTGGTACTCCCGGGTGAGCAGCGAAAATCTCTTTATTGTTCCCAAACCGCTCCGTAGCCTCGGTATAGGTGTAGATCAATTACCTGAAAGCATCCGGTTGTCAACGGTGCTCACAGGCAATCATTTGGGTATGCTGGCGAATGTAGAATCTCTACCCAGATTAGATCACATACAGCTAGAAGATAAATATCTTCGGTATCTCCAGCTCAACTTTCAGCAAGATGCTGTGCGCATGAAACAAAAAGTACACGAATACGCTGCTCAACTATTGGATAAAGGTCAACTGGAAAAAGCATGGCAGGTATTGTTGAGCATTTAAACGAATTTATATGCTCGACAATACCTACTGATTATTTAACGCTTCGTCTTTCGCTATGCGTATCCCGTCTTCTATCAGCTTTGTCAGATCGGGCTTTATCGAAATGAAATAACGTAGTCTGTCTTCAGCAAGATTTGCAAGATCTAGTTCCTGATGTGCCCATGCAATTTCATACAGTTCCACCAAAGCCAGCCAGGTATCGGTAGCTTCCGCTGGGAGCTGTTCGAAAAGTGTCATCCAGACTCCCCGGTCAAAAGTACCGATGCGAAATGCCCTAATAGCATCATACAAAGCAATCAATCCACGGTAGGCTTTCGGAACTTGAGGCATGGTTGCAGCAGAAGGTGCATCCTCTGAAATACACTCATATGCGTCCTTATCAGCTGCTCCAGCGAAAACGGAAATGATTGTCGCCCCCACTGCCATATCGTAAGTCCCCCATTCGGATTTGAAATAGATTTCTTTTCGTCCATTTCGGGACACGGCACAGTCTTCGAATGACATCATTACAATTTTTTCTTCCCGGCGCAAAACATGCAACAGTATCCCGTTTACAACAATCCCCGAAGTAAACTGCAACACACATCGCTGTCGCTCAACAATACCGTAAACGCGCAGATCCCCATCCGAGAAATCCTCCAGATTCTTACCGCTTTCTTTCAGCGTTCCGACCGGTGAACCAAATCCATCTATATGATAATTGATGCCATGGCCGTCCAGTTGCTTGCCTGCGTATGCCAGCGCCGTAGGACCTGCTGTCCGTATATAGGAAATCGACGCGTCTGTATTGGCAGACTGAAAAACCCCTGACACCTGTAGGCCCGAGCTATATTCTGCTGTACATACGGCCCCACAGTCGATCGCTTTCTCCAAACTCTGTTTACCGCCGACCCGAAAGGCCATCGTATCCGCGAACTGGTCCAATACGTTAACCAAATGCTCGAAATCTGGTGTAACAAACAGTTGTGGCTGCGGCTGAGTAATATCATAAGGGTAAGCGACCGCAGCTAGATCGTAAGGTAATTTCGGGATGGATTTTTGCATACAACTTGCGCTCTCGCCAATGGAAGACAGCAATCCTGCACCATAAATTTTTGGATCTTCAAGGCTACCGATCAGGCCATACTCAACAGTCCACCAATGTAACCTGCTTAGCAAGGCCATTTCTGAGGCCTCTCCCATATTATCCTGAACCATTTTAAGCCGCGCCTCGGCGTCTGCCAATTCATCTTCCGTTGTACCAGCCTGCTCCTTTAAGATCGATAGATGACGAATGGCCTCATACAGTTCGAGATCCTTACGGGAAGAAAGCGCTTTTGTCCCGATTTCGCCAAAATACTGTAAGTAGGCCGCATAATCAGGTTCTCCGATGATAGGTGCGTGTCCAGAAGATTCATGAATGATATCGGGAGCCGGAGTATATTCAATATGTTCCAGCTGTCGTATGTCCGCTGCAATAACCAATACCCGATGTGCCTGAAACTCCATGAAAGCAGCAGGTGGTATAAAACCGTCTACCGTTACCGCCCCCCATCCAATCCGTTTGAGACTATCATTCATCTCTTGAAGATCCGGAATATGCTCTATTGACAGCCCCGCTTTCTTTAACCCAGGTATATAAGGATAATAGGCCACATCTTTCAAGAAAGCGTAGTTCTGCCGCATCACATAGCGCCATAAGGCCTGATCTAGCGCAGTATATCGTTCGTATTGTTGAGGCACGACATAGCGTTTTAAGTGTTTTGGCAACTGCGCCAGCACAGCATTGTTATATGTTTCCATTTATAATCGGTTTGAAATAAGCGTGAGCCTGTATATGAAGGTAGTAAATATTTATGACTTCCAAAAGTATAATGGTTTATTATTATTCAGTTTATCAAAATATATTTAATGTATACACTTAAAAATATTACTAAACAAACCTAAAAAAACTTCTTTTACCCAATTTAATTCTAAAGCCATCATTTAACGAGACAGGCATATCAGGCGCTGTAAATTTATTTGAATCAATCTGTACGCCACCCTCACATATCAGGCGGCGTATAGCTGACTTGCTTAGGTCCTGCTTCAGCCAATGGCAAAGATCTATTAACTTGGGGGTTTCACCGACCGCAGCCCGAATAGCCGACAGGGAACGCTCTTCAAAATTTTTGTCGTTAAATGATTTTTGCTGAAAGCGCTGTTCGAAAAATTCCATGGCCTCAGCAGCTTGCTGCGGATTATGGTATTGACACACTAAATTATGAGCTATGATTTTTTTGATCTTCATGGGATTGTCGCCCGATTCCAGCCTGAACTTCAATTCCGCTTTCTGTGTCTGATCAAAGTCTGTCGTCAGATCGAGATATTCGTGGATTAAGCTATCCGGAATCGACATTGTCTTACCAAACATATCATCGGGTTTGTCCAGTAAACCGATGGTGTTATGCAGAGACTTACTCATTTTTTCTTTTCCGTCCAGACCTTTAAGTAGTGGCATACATAGCACCACTTGCGGGTCCATATCGAAAGACTCCTGAAGCTGTCGCCCCATTGTACAGTTAAATAACTGGTCGGTCCCTCCCATCTCGATATCGCTTTTGACATGCACCGAATCAAATCCCTGCAGGATCGGATAGACTAATTCATGCATAGCAATGGGTTGATTGTCATTAAAACGCCTGTGAAAATCGTGACGCTGCATAAGCTGCGCTACGGTGACTTTCGACATCAGCTGGATTACTTTAGTAAAACACAGCTTATCCAGCCAATCTTCATTAAAAACAACACGCGTCTTCGACACATCGATAATTTTGGACAACTGAGCGATGTAAGTGGCAGCGTTGTGCGCAATTTCCTCGCGATTTAAGGGTTTGCGGGCTTTGTTTTTTCCTGTGGGGTCACCGATACGCGCTGTAAAGCTACCGACAAGCACGACCACCTGATGCCCGAGTACCTGAAACTGTCTTAACTTCTTCAGGACAACCGCATGCCCTAAATGTAGATCCGGCGCGGTAGGATCAAACCCAAGCTTAATGACAAGGGGCTTGCCGGTCTTGCTGGACCGTTGCAACTTAGCTTCTAGACCACCTTCAGGTAAAATGATTTCAATGTTTTCTTTTAAATCTGTGTTCATAGTACGATAAAAAACAAAAAAGCCCGAACTGAATGTCCGGGCTTAGCTATATACATTAATTAAATTTCTGATTTTTTTAATAGGCATAACGCTCCCGAACGATTATCGGGAGATAATAATTAAAGAAAAATGGCAAACGCAATATATTGTTCATTGTTTTCATTGCAGTAGCAAAATTAGCTATTATTTTTCACATACAAAAACGGATCGCAAGCACGCGCTGATTTTTATGGGTATTCGCTATTTGCAGTTATGCACCGTTGCTTTTTTTGGTCTGCTGTTCCAACAATATACCTTCTGCGTTATAAACATACTTTTCATGAGACTGTTTTCCTTTTTTGTGAACAATTCGTTTTACGAGCAACTGGTCTTTAAAATACTCGTGACAGATTGAATTATTCATTTTATAGATCCGTTCGCTTAAATTATTCTGATGATATAGATCGGTATAGTAAACGTCGTTTTTTCTATAATAATGTTTTACTAACCTTCCTTCCCTATCAAAAGATTTAGAAGCGGACACCTGGCCGCTTCCATCGAGTTTCGCCCTGAACAGCAACCGGTTGTCAAGACTGTAATCAGATCGGGTATGGTCAAAGTCATTCTCAATGGTATAATAGCTATCATAAAAAGTTTTCAGAACTGTCTTCTTCGCCTGAGGATAATAAAACACACGTTTTTCCTGGCTTATTCGACCATTTTTATAGTCCCGCCGCAGGCTTGAAGTATCCGTAAAAACATATTGAAAATGCAGCAGTTCTCCAGTTTTTACGATCATTTGCTCCAGTATCCCATGCCTTGTCCGCACAATGCCATGCTGATCACCTTTCTCAATCTTAAAGCTTCCTTCGATCAACCCTTCTTTACCTACATGCACAAAAGCATTAGCCGCACCCATAAACTGATTGTGCTGTACGATATAGTTCCCCTGCTTCAATTTAACTGCTCGTCCACTTTCGATTATTCTGACCGTATCTTTTGGGGATTCAGATAAATGCAGACGATATTTGCTTTTATCCAGTCGGACATACTCCTGCGCAAAAGTAAGCTGGCCTGCGCATACGCAAAAAATAAATATGAGATATCTCCATTTCACCATATTGTAATAAAATTGTTGCAAATAATACAATACAATTATTGCACCAAACTTGGGACACCGTCTATTACAGGCTTTAAAGAACTACACATCGCCTTCGACTTGCATACAAGCAATAAAAAAAGGGATAAATATTGATCAAATACTTATCCCTTTTCTGCCATGCAGCAGTAATTGGAAAGCTAGACAGATTCTAGATATTGCGCATAACAGTAACCTTCTTCATTATCCTTGGTTCTCACCAGCCACCATTGGTCATTGGCTTTGCTGATCAATGTAATGATTTCACCTTTGGCTGCTTTTCCCACGATAGGCTGATCCGTGCCAGGTCCTTTTCGGATATTTAGATTGCTATTTTCCGTAATAACCTTAACCTGACTCCCGGGCACTTCGGTGGCAACATCGACATTCAGGACCACATCACCCGATTGAAAGTTCGGATCTATATGACCATAAATTTCCCAGAGCTTGTTTTTTACATCAGCAGTCGGAGCTGTACCTCTGATCTGTAGTACACCGTCCATCTCAGCATAATTGAGATCGTTAACACCTGAAGACTGTGCGGTGTCCAAAAGGACTTTATATTTTTCTTGCAATGACATAATGTTCAATGTTTTAATTATTTGACAACAATACCACTCAAATCAACTTTTTTGGGATTCAGATTGTCTAAACCTTGTTTCAGTGTAACCACTTTTGCCTGTTCCAATGTCCCGGTTACGGTAATGATACCATTTTTGACGCTCGCCTGAACAGAGGGAAAATCTTTCATAAAGGTATTAACGGCCGCTCCCAGGACAGCATCGTCGTTGGAAGTTTGGATAGGTGCCGGTGTTGCCGAAACGGGAGCGCTAACAATAATATTATTTTGAATGGACTTCACATCCTTATCTCCCGCAGTCTTCGCGATGGATTCTATTTGCTGCTTCTCCTCCTCAGAAGCTGCCGTACCACTTAGGATTACTTTTCCTTTTTCGACCTCAACATCAACCGTGTTACGGCCGGTTAACGCGTTCTCTATCTTTTCTTCTAGTTTATCATCAGACAGACCTGATTTACAAGCAGAAAAAGAAAGTGTCGCAGACGCTGCCAAAAGACAAAATGTTAATTTACAAAATTTCATATGTACACAATTGTTTTAAGAGCTTACGGAATATAAAGACGAACAACATCCACATTCCTATGCCCGATAGTAATTAATTATTTCCAACAATAACTTTAACAAACAGCCACAACAATTGTTTGCCAGATAATATTTAATCAGGAATTCACTTGGCGAATCATAATTATATCGTTAAATTTAAAGCAGGCGTTTAGATTCAGGTACTACTGAACGCTCGATTGAACTACGACAACTATGCGCTTTTTGAGTAATATTTTTGGCAGAAAACACAACAAAAAAGATAATATACACGAGTTTTGGACATGGTTCTTAAAAAATGAACAGGCATTTTTTCATAGTGTCAAAAATAACGACCAAATTGACCAAAATTTTTTCAGTAAGCTCAGCCCTAAAGTAGACGCCTTGCGGAAAGATCTCTACTTTCTGACCGGCATGTATAATGAACACGTCGCAGAGCTGGTCATTACGCCTGATGGGGTTGTCAAAAACATCGCCTTTGTCGAAAACCTAATCGAATCTGCCCCAGCACTTCCAAATTGGAAATTTACAGCACTGAAACCTGCTTTCGACGATATCGAAAAACTCAAGATTACGATGTACGGATTTTCGTTTGACATCAATGACATGTTCTTCTACCCGATACTTCATACCTATCGGCCAGATGAAGTGGATATTGTCATCGTCCATCCTGATTACTCAGAAAATGAAAAAGCAAACATTACACACGGAGTAGAAATATTCTTGGACAACTATATCGGAGAACTGAACTCAATCATTTCCATAGACAGTTTGAGTGTTACATCCAAGGACATGGCCACGGGGGAGCTGATTCCGCTGACCAAGCTAAAGGACTATTTAATCTGGCGGGAAAAGGAATTTATCGAGAAATATACACACCTAAAACACGATACCGACCTTGATTCATACACCGCCTTCGAAGGTACTATGCAAAATGGCAGCCCTATTCTGGCAGTAATCAATACTGCCTTACTGGACTGGGACGGCAAAGCATCACATCCATGGATCGCTATATTGCGTATTGATTATGATGGCACGACTAGCCATGGAATGCCTGATCAGCAGACTTACGGTTTAATGGATAAATTTGAAGAAGACTTAATGCTTAGCTTTCCTCCCGATATCGGAAGCCTCAACATCGGGCGTGAGACAGCAGACAATATTCGGGAAGTTTACATTGCATGTACAGAATTCAGAAAGACATCCCACATCATTGATCAGCTTATCATTGTCTATCAGGACCAGCTGCAGATAGATTATTCAATCTATAAGGACAAGTACTGGAGATCCTTTAATAGATTTTGTAAACAAGTTGATTAATCATTGTTGCTTTCGTTCCTCTACTAAAGCCAATAACGCTTGATAAGGCGTTTCGGAGGTAATACGAGATCGCATCCAGGCAATAAAGCTCAAGACAAACAAATCTTGATTCTCGACAGCAGACGCCATCTGTTTGACCTCGTCGACGAATACGGCGCATTTTATCACTGCCGGATCCTGAAGATAACTTTCAACCAACTTTAAAAAACGGATCACCCGCCCCTCCTTCACCATTTCCAGGTATTTTTTATATCGTCGTTTAAAGCTCCTGACCCGAGATGCTGCCACGTCTATATTCCCGTTTTGTATGTGGAGCAATATCTCCAATAAATTTTTGCGTATAGTCCACAACATACCCATTTTCTTCTCATACCAAGAGTCTGTCCGCATCATTTTCCTGAGCTCTGCTAACGCATCCTGATCCTGGAACTGTGTCAAGAACATGACCAAACAGAGCTGTAAATCCGCGAGTTCTGCCTCGTTTGTCTGTCCCCCAATTTGCTGTATACCCGACCGCAAGAATGTCAGACCTTTGTCTCCCGCCCCTAAATAATGATAATTCAGCGCCATTAGCAGGTAATAGCGGCTGCGAAACTGCTTGCCATAAGCAATCCCTGTCGACATGCCTTCCTCCAGCTCTTGCAAATACTCCAAGCTATGACCAAACAAACCGTTACGAAAATTAAAATTGGCGAGAAAATAAAGGATATGCAAATAGTAGAACATATGATGCACTGAATTCGCGCGCTGCTGCGCAACAAATTCATCACTTATTTTCAAAAAGGATTTCACAAGCGCATAATTCTGGTGTATTGTTGCATACTCGTTGGCAATGTATAATATTTGATAAAGTGACTTAAAAGACAATAGTTCGCTTAATGAAATCGCATACTTGCGGAGAGCACCGGAGACAAGATTATTTAAGTCAACAATTTTGGCTTTCAGGTGGATATCCTGCAGCTCCGACCTCAAAAACGCATACGCAATCTCAAATTTAGCTTCCTGCTGCATTTTATTTTGATTGCACATCAAACGCTCAATCAGTATTTCTAAATTGGCCTTTGGATCCAGATACGCATATTGCAATCTCGTTTGCAGAATTTCATTGAGCAGACTGAACTGCTCAAGCAACTGCGCTTTTTGCTCAGCACGATGAAGACATTTAAATCCGGCTTTCGGCAAATGGTTTTCCAGTAGAAAACGGCCAACAACCAGTAGACGTAGAGCTTCATGTGCTTCGCTGTTATCCCGCTCAAACACCTTATTAGAAAGAAAAAAAAGCAGACTATCATGTAGCCTTTTCCGTAGTGCATGGTATGCATCTCTATTTTTTGACGTTCCATAAAGTTTTTCTAGCTTATTTATATCATCAGTTTTTATAAAATCAAGCAACTGAAGATTCTTCACATCAGTCCGTTTATTTTTCCTTTTTAAAAACGTCTTAAAATCCTTAATATCATCGATATTGAAAAGATCGATCAAGTCCGAAATAGAATCCATAATATACAAGATTAGTGAAAATATAAGATAAAACAACAAAATATGTCATCAGTATTATCAAGAAATTCATTTTCACGGATCAGCCAAGCTATAGATATTTGATCCAACAAATAACAACAATAAAAATTTACATTATGGAACCGCTAAAAAACACGATCGAAGAAAAAAATTTGAAAACTGATTCAAACGCAAGAAATCCATTAAAACCTACAGGAGCTTTTATCGGTGCTTCGTGGACGGCACTGCTTGTCGGAACGATAGGCTACTGCATCGGGCTCTGGAATGCAAGTATGACACTCAACGAGAAGGGGTATTATTTCACCGTTTTGCTATTTGCCCTGTTTGCGGTCATTTCTGTCCAAAAAAGCGTCAGAGACAAAGCCGAAGGCCTCGTCGTCACAGAACTTTATTATGGCTTGAGCTGGTTCGCAACGATTGCCGCTGTCGTCCTACTTATTATCGGTTTATGGAACGCAGATTTGTTGCTGAGTGAGAAGGGCTTTTATGCCATGTCTTTTTCCTTAAGCATATTTTCAGCGATTGCTGTTCAGAAAAATACCCGCGATGCTAAACTCATAGACGAAAACGAAATCAAACTTTAGCGGTTTGCCCATCCTGCAGCCTCTGCTTTAGACATGCTGCAGGATCTCGGCAAAGAGCTAGCTCAATTTATATTCTTCTATTTTGCGATATAAAGTGGCGACACCAATTTCGAGTAAACGCGCAGCCTCTGCCTTATTCCCACTGGTATGGTGCAAAACACGTTGGATATGTTGTTTCTCCATATTTGCCATGGCAAAGCTAGAAGCAATTAATGGGTCAGGATGAGCAGCTGAAAACGGAAGACTATCAACATCCAGCAATCCGCCCTCACTCAATATAACGCTACGCTCGATGACATTTTTCAATTCACGAATATTGCCACGCCAGGTATTTCGTTCGAGAGCAGTAATAAATTCATCCGTCATACGCAGTGGCTTCAGATTAGATTTCGCTGCGAAGAAATCGGCATAATATTGCGCCAGCAGACGGATATCCTCTACCCTTTCCCGCAAAGGTGGCAGGGGGATAGTGAACACAGAAAGCCGATAGAACAAATCGCTTCTAAAATGTCCCGTTTCAATTTCCATTTGCAGGTCTCTGTTGGTTGCCGCAAGGATACGCACGTCGACTTTTGTGGGTTTTGCGTCCCCGACTTTCAAAAACTCCCCTGTTTCTAAGACACGAAGTATTTTGGCCTGTAGTTCGAGCGCCATTTCTCCGATTTCATCTAAAAAAATCGTTCCACGGTGGGCCTCCTCAAAAAGTCCGCGCTGATCTTTCGTAGCACCTGTAAAGGCTCCTGCCCGGTGACCAAACAGTTCATTTTCCAAAAGGTCTTTCGTAAATGCAGCACAGTTAATTGCAACAAAATTACC
The DNA here is from genome assembly GCF_901482695.1 of Sphingobacterium thalpophilum. Taxonomy (NCBI): domain Bacteria; kingdom Pseudomonadati; phylum Bacteroidota; class Sphingobacteriia; order Sphingobacteriales; family Sphingobacteriaceae; genus Sphingobacterium; species Sphingobacterium thalpophilum. The sequence continues at coordinate 3,765,806 of NZ_LR590484.1, read as the reverse complement.
GTCTTTTCGCGCACTGGCAAGATGTATCGCCTGAGCAAACACTTCTTTACCCGTTCCCGTCTCTCCTGTCAACAATACGGTGGTATTTGTTCTCGAAACTTTTTCTGCCAGATTGATCGCCACCTTAATGGCAGAAGAATGGCCAATAATTTTATCAAAGGACAATTTATCCCCGAGCTGCTTCTCCAATTGTTTGACCCGTCGTGCCAATGCGACTTTCTCGCATGCTTTATATAGTAAAGGAATTATCCGATTGTTGTCATCGCCCTTGGTAATATATTCAAATGCCCCATTCTTGATTGCCTGCACGCCATCGGGAATATTGCCATATGCTGTCAACAGGATAATTTCAACGACCGGAAATCGATCCTTAATTACTCTCGCAGTTTCCACACCATTACCATCAGGTAATTTAACATCACATAATACCACGTCCACATCAGCAACATCGAGTTTCTTTAATCCAGATTTTATGTCGGAAGCCTCTATAACTTCAAATCCCTCTAAACGGATAATCTTGGCAAGCAACTGACGCAGCTTCTCTTCATCATCTATAAGGAGTATTTTATTCACAGCTCTTTTTCTTTCAAAAGTACGATTTATGTGAAGCAAATCAGCAACAATTCTCTGTAAAGAAGTGAAGAGAAGCACCCAAAATTTTATTTTTCACCTAGAATTTCTTTCCGGTGAAAAATAAAATTGTATATTTGCAGCACCACATCATTATTGAAATTTATGTAAGATTAAAAATTCTTTAGCAAAGTACAGATACCGGCGGTGAACAAACACCATCTAACGGTTATGTTTAATCTTTAAAGAATTTTAACATGATTTCATTACACCAGATATCCTACATACATCCTAATAGAGATCTATTGTTTGAAAATATAAATCTGACCGTAAATGCCCACGAAAAAGTAGCCTTGATCGGCAACAACGGTGTTGGCAAGTCAACCTTACTGCGCCTTATTACTGGCAGCCTATTGCCTGCGGAAGGCACTGTACAAGTACATACAGCTCCATATTATGTCCCACAGATAACGGGGCAGCTTAATGAATTTACGGTGGCTCAGGCATTGGGCATTGAGCAAAAGTTAACGGCGTTCCACGCGATCCTCAAAGGGGATGCTTCTGAACAGAATTTTAATCTGTTGCAAGACGACTGGACCTTGGAGGACCGCTGCAAAGAGGCATTTGACTATTGGAAAATACCAGAAGTTCTGCTGACAAAAAAAATGGATGATCTTAGTGGCGGACAGAAAGCAAAGGTGATGCTTGCGGGTATTCAGGTCCACCAAAGTGAGCTTATCCTTTTGGACGAACCTAGCAACCACCTCGATCTGGAGAGCAAAAATCTGCTTTACGAATGGATAGTATCGTCAAAAAATACCATTGTTGCCGTCAGTCACGACCGGACACTTCTCGACCTTCTTGAGGATACTTTAGAAATGATTCCGGGGGGAATTAAGCGGTACGGTGGAAACTATACATTCTACGAAGCACAAAAAAACATCGAACGAAACGCGATGCAACAGGACATTCACCATCAGGAGAAAGCCATAAGGGTAGCAAAAGAGAAGGAAAGAGAAGCGCTCGAACGGCAGAACAGATTAAACAACAGAGGCCACAAAAAACAGGAGAAAGCAGGCGTGGCTAGAATAATGATGAATACCTTGCGGAATAATGCTGAAAAAAGCACCGCTAAGATCAAAAACGTTCATCAGGATAAAATTGAGGGCTTCAGGGCGAATCTGCAAGAACTCAGAAACGCACAAGCTGCTTTTGATGAAATCAAAATTGATCTTGAAAACGGCAGCTTGCCGTTTGGCAAGAACATCATCAAAGCCGAAGACATCAATTACAGTTACGGTGTCCGAAATCTCTGGGAAGAAAATGTTCAACTACAGATAGTCAGCGGGGACCGCATCGCACTCACAGGTAGGAATGGCTCCGGCAAAACCACGTTAGTCAAATTGCTGCTTGGACAATTGACGCCTTCCAATGGCCGTATTGTACGGCAGCACTTCACCTACAGCTATCTGGATCAGGATTATTCAATCGTCGACTCCACGTTGACCGTGTATGAACAGGCCCAACGTTATAACAGCGCTGCCTTAGCCGAACATGAAATCAAAATTAGACTCAATCGTTTTCTGTTCGGAAAAGAGGATTGGGATAAGGCCTGTGGACTCCTGAGCGGCGGTGAAAAGATGCGGCTGATCATCTGTTGCCTGACCATACAGCAACAAACTCCGGATCTGATCATTTTGGATGAGCCCACCAACAATCTCGATATTCAGAACATCCGCGTATTGACACGGGCCATCAGACAGTATAAAGGTACAGTTCTGGTCATATCCCACGATGAGGTTTTCGTCAAGGATATTGGAATAGGACGATCCATCGGTTTATAATCTGTATTGATGTTGATAGCCTGTATTCTCCCATTCGGGGAATACGGGCTGTCTTTTTTAGAGCTTATCGGAGGCCAATATGAGGGAAACCGCCCCATGCCTTTGTAACAATCTCATATTCGTTATTTAAAAACCTGCTAAAACGATAAATTAAATTAGAGAAATCTAAGATTTTATCAATATATTCACCTTGATTTTAAATACGGAACAATAACCATCGATTAATTGAACCTCCCCATAGATATGTATGCTCCAAGGAAAATCTATCTCGCAGGCTTCAATTAATTACTTAATTTAATTATGTCTAATTATCAAATTAAAGAGAGTCCTGAATTATTTGACGCAATCGTAGTCGGTTCAGGCGCAGGAGGAGGCATGGCCGGCTATATTCTGGCGCATGCTGGTCTTAAAGTACTGATGCTGGAAGCCGGCCCATTTTACGATCCGGCGAAAGATTCACTGCAATTGCGCTGGCCCTGGGAATCTCCAAGGAGAGGCGCGGGTACAACAAGGCCTTTTGGCGATTTCGACGCTGCATTTGGCGGATGGCAGCTGGAGGGTGAGCCTTATAGCAAAGTCGACGGAACAGAGTTTGAATGGTTTAGAGCCCGAATGCTCGGAGGCAGGACCAACCACTGGGGCAGGATTTCGTTACGCATGGGCCCCGATGACTTCAAACCCAAAGATGGTGTCACGGATGAATGGCCGATCACATACGAAGAAGTCAAACCATATTACGACCGCGTCGATCGTATGATCGGTATTTATGGCACGGTAGAAGGGATTCACAATGAGCCTGACGGCATTTTCATGAAACCGCCGAAGCCCCGTCTTAACGAACTATATATTGCCAGAGGAGCCAAAAAAGCAGGTGTACCAGTGATTCCGGGGCGTGGCGCTGTGCTTACCGAAGTATCAAAGGACATCAAAGATAGAGGTACTTGCTTCTATTGTGGTCAATGCGGCCGCGCCTGCAAAGTCTATGGTGATTTTTCATCTTCATCCTGTCTTGTTATCCCGGCGATGAAAACCGGCAACCTAAAGGTTATCGACAACGCTATGGTCAGGGAGGTGTTGACGAATGATGAAGGGCTAGCCGTCGGCGTCTCTTATGTAGACACCAAAGACCTCCAGGAGTATACGGTAAAAGGAAAAACAGTCATTCTGGGGGCCAGTGCCTGCGAGAGCGCGCGGATTATGTTAAACTCCAAATCTAAAGCCCATCCGGGGGGTGTCGGCAATAGCAGTGGTTTGGTGGGCAGATACCTTCATGATTCTACTGGAGCAAGTCTTTCGGGCTTTTTACCACAGCTTCTTGACCGCAAAAGGTATAATGAAGATGGCGTGGGAAGTGTCCATATTTATTCACCGTGGTGGGGAGATCATTCCAAATTAAGCTTCCCGAGAGGCTACCACATTGAATACGGCGGTGGTCTGCATATGCCATCCTACGGATTCCTCAACTGGGTACCTCAAGTAAACAGCATAAGTAAGGGGGCGGATGGCAAAACAAAACCCAAAGGCGGATATGGAACCGCTCTAAAAGAGGATTTTCGTAGTTTTTATGGTGCTAACGTAGGTATGGCCGGACGCGGCACCGCCCTGGCCCGGAAAGATAACTATTGCGAAATCGATCCCAACAAAGTTGATAAGTTTGGTATTCCGGTATTGCGTTTCCACTACAAATGGGCCAATGAAGAAATCGCACAGGCAAAGCATATGCAAGAAACATTTCAGTCGATCATGCACGAAATGGGCGCTGTCATCACATCCAAAATTCCGAGTGCTGATACATTATACGGATTGGAAGCTCCCGGAAAGATCATTCATGAAGGTGGCACCACCAGAATGGGCAACGATCCGAAGACCTCGGTATTAAACAAATGGGGACAAGCGCATGACTGTAAAAACTTATACGTTGTCGACGCTGGGCCATTTGTGCAACAGGGCGATAAAAACCTGACCTGGACTATACTCGCACTGTCTATGCGAACCGCAGAATATATATTACAAGAAAAGAAAAAATTAAACGGCTAAAAGATGAATAGAAGAGAATCATTAAAAGCACTGGGATTTATCGCTGCTGGGTCTAGTCTTTTAACCGCAGCTTGTAATTCTAAAGAAACAAAGAAAACTATAGCGTCAAATGGCGAAAGATTACCGGGTATTCAGGATTTCGAATATGAACGTACTGCTCAGCTTCAGGCCGAAAAATTCTTTGACGATCATGAAATGGCCACAATTACCGTTCTGGCGGATATCATCATTCCCAAAGACAGCAAATCCGGCAGCGCCTCTGAAGCAGGTGTCCCGGAATTCATCGAGTTTATCGTTAAAGATTTACCGGACAACAAAATCCCTATGCGCGGTGGCCTACGCTGGCTGGACCTACAGTGCAAGCGACGCTATGGCAATGTATTTATAAAATGTGATACCAAAGATCAACTTGCTCTCGTTGACGAAATCGCTTATCCCGAACTGGCCAAACCGGAAATGCAACAAGGGGCAGCTTTCTTTTCCCTTATGCGAAATCTTACTTCTTCCGGATTCTATACCAGTGAGATGGGCGTAAAAGATATCGGATATGCAGGTAATAAACCTGGGGTGTGGAATGGCGTACCGGACGATGTGCTCAGGGAGCACGGCTTTGACCCCAGCAAATTTTTTGGGTAATAAAAAATCCTTTCCAAAGTTGGAAAGGATTTTTTATTGGAAAATGTAGATGACCTTCGTATACGGTATTATACTATCTATTGTTCTTGGGTAACCTCAGTGGGCTCCGGTGCCTTATCTATTAATTCCATAAATTGATCCAGTTTAGGCGTGATAATGATCTGCGTTCTTCTGTTCCGCTGTTTTCCGAGAGCCGTATTATTATCTGCTATCGGGTTGTATTCTCCTCTACCACCGGCAGTCAGGCGCTTCGGATCAACTCCATACTTGTTTTGTAATGCCTGGACAACAGACGAAGCTCTCAAAGTACTCAAATCCCAGTTGTTGCGAATATTTGGTTTTGAAATAGGATCCGTATCCGTATTACCCTCGATTAGCACCTCATAATCTTTATAATCCTGAATAATTTTGGCTATTTTACTTAAGGTTAGATCAGCTCTCTCACTGATTTCATAGCTACCGGATTTATACAGCATGTTATCCGCAAGCGAAATATAAACAACCCCTTTTAGTACTTTGACATCGACCTCCTGCAATTCCTCGCGGCTGAGTGATCTAGTCAGGTTGTTCGTCAACACCAGATTTAAGGAGTCTGATTTATTTTTAGCCTCGACCAGATGTTTAATGTAACGGTTAGATGCATTGATTTCATCAACTAGCTTTGAAATATTGATGTTGCCCTGAGAGTTTTGGCTGATGCTATTATCTAATGATTTTTGCAACGCCGCATAAGCTGATCTAAGATCTGCATTGTTCTGCCTTTCGGAAGCAAGCTGGTCTTCCAGACTCTTGATACGTGTCCGTCCTTCTGTCAACTGCAGCTGACTGTCCTGATATTTTCTGGAGAGATCACCATGCGCTGTTTTCAAATTATTATAGTCCGTTTGTAACCCTGTATATCGTTTTTTGCTGACACATCCAGTGAAAAGTAAACTTGCGGTCAGCACAGATATCGGAAAGATGATATTTTTCATGATATTCTATTTTGTAGATGTTGAATTCAATTGTACAACAAGATAAGCAATATCTTCGCCAAAACCGTGATTTTTGGCTGAATTAACAACCTTTAACGTCTATCGTGCCAGCTCCTTCAGCTCAGATGCTGAAAAAACCTGCGCGCCCTTTAAATAGTGGTTAGCCCCTTTTAAATAATTGTAGATGATAGACTTTGCCTCTTCACTGGGCAGTTTATGGAGATTTTTAATCAAAAAATTTTTATCTTCAAGAATGTTGTCCTTGTACCCCAAAAACGAGGGCGCATGCACCTGTACACTCCACCGGATGAAGCGTGCTTCTATATGTTCTGGGTTTTCATCAATTAGTTCTTCCAGATGCCTTTTTCCTTCCTTAAACTGGCTTATTTTCTTAAACGGATTGCCCATATGTTTAGCTAGGAGTATCTCATAAGCTGCACAGTAAACTTTCTCCGTCACCGACTTTGCTCCCGCTCGTAATTGCTCTAAATTAAGTTCACAGATGTCCTCATTTTTTACCGCCTCAGCATATTCCCTTCGAATCTTGTCAACATTCAGCTGTTGCCCCAGCCCTATCTTTGTCACCGCGAGCAGAACTACGGCCAATAGTAATCGTGTCATCATAATTATTAATCAGGCTGTTTCAAAAAGTACGTTTTCCAATTCAAATTACTAAAAATATTGAATCCAAAGATTAAATTTCAATTACCATACCATAAAGCACCGCACGACTGTCATCAAATGGCTACAGGCATCTTTTTACTTACGAATATCTTTTTCGGAAAACATATTTTGAAGCATTTTTGAGGCATGAAATTTATACTAAAAACATCCCCGGTTTGGTTAAAAATTTGTTTATCGGTTCTATTTGGTATTTTATTAGGATGCTTGCTGGGCGAAATCGTATTCAGCTTTCTCCAGGCTTAGGAGGTCAATTTAACGTAAAGCAGAAAACGTATTCGCATGAATCCAAGTGTATGATCCAAGAAGTTACAGCATTCTTTCCTTGAATAAAATTATTTTTAGTATATTGGTTTTACCAATATAAATTTAAAGCAAGCTATGGAAACAAAAGCAGAGTATCAGATTTGGGACACTATTGTGAATAGTGCAAAAACTAAATTCGATTATAAGCATATTCGTGCTATGTTTAAAAAGGAAGATGACGAAATAACCGATAAATTTCTATTCCATATTATTGCAGGATTTGCCTGCGGTGAAGACCACCAGACAATCTCCACCAATTTGTTTAATGAACTGCAAAGTATCAATTTCGAGTGCAATGAACAGCAGATCGATAAGTTTATTTCGGACAAGCATGTCAAATTCAGCCCCGAAATCTATGCAACTTACCTAGCCTTCTCGATGCTCGAGGATGGAGAAGATGTCGATAATATTACAGAGGTGATTAGTAATTTATTGGAAATAGATAAATAATATTTCACCGGAAATTCGTTTAATTTTGGCTAAAGACCTATATTCGTAAACAAATTACGCCTAAGTCATGCGCCATTTTTTAACGCTATTTTTAATATTTTGCCTTTCCCTAGGTGGTTTCGGACAGAATTTTGATTTCGGTAGAGTCTCAGTTACTGATTTTTCTCCTACCTTGTTAGATAGTAATGCTAACGCAGTAGTCTTAAAGGAATTTGGACAAAGCGCCGTGTTTGTTGATGACTACGACCATCGGGTAAAGCTGATGCACGAATATCACGTACTTATTCGTATTAACAATAAAGAAGGATTTAGAAAAGCGAACTTCGAAATTCCTTCTTATAAACGTGGAAGCTATATCCGTGACCATCTTGATGAGCTAAAAGCCGGTACCTACAATCTGGAAGAAGGAAAAGTTTTTGTTACAGCACTGGATAGCAAAAAAGTCTATAAAGAGAATCATTCCACGTATCTGGAACTGAATAAGTTTACACTTCCCAATATCAAAGAAGGAAGCATCATCGAAGTTTCTTATCGAACGCTTGAGCAGGATCTATTTAACTTTAAAACATGGAACTTTCAGGATGATATCCCCAAACTTCAGAGCCAATATATTGCCATTATACCAGCGTCTTTTAGTTACAACGTCGTCTTACGTGGCCCTTACAAATTGGCTGACCAAAAGGGTGAAGCTTTACGGGAACACATTTTTTTGGATGGTGTTAGAATGGACTGCTCAAAAATCACGTATTCGATGAATAATATCCCTGCGTTTGTGGAAGAAGACTATATGACATCTCCAAAAAATTTCAGATCAGCTATATATTATGAACTCGAATCAATATTTTATCCAAGTACGGGATCAAAAAAAACATTCAGCAAAACCTGGAAAGATGTTGATCTCGAGCTAATGAATGACAAGTCATTCGGAGGGCAGCTGAAGAAAACCAATGTATTTGAAACGAGCCTATCCATGATCATTTCTTCCAGTGATGCGAAACTTGAAAAAGCGAAAAAAATATATAATTATATCAAAAAGCAAATTAAATGGAATAACTACCTTGGGAAATACGCAGAGAATGGTATTGAGAAGGCGATCGAGAAACGCACAGGTAATATCGGTGATATTAATCTCGCCCTAGTTACGGCACTCCAGGCTGCGGAGCTCGATGCCTACCCTATTATTTTATCCACTAGGCGTAATGGCAATCCGAATTCCCTCTTCCCCGTTCTGTCAGATTTTGACTATGTAATCGCTTGTGTAGATATTGATGGCATAAAGTATAAACTGGATGCCTCCATTCCGTCACTGCCTTTCGGATCGCTCCCGCTACATTGTCTCAATGAACGCGGTAGAATTATTTATTCCCGAAAGAGTTCAGACTGGTTTCCCTTATCGTCTGATGAAGTATCTGAACAGGTATATGCGTTCAGCGGCATACTAAATGACCAAAACCAGATCAAAGGCAAACTTATCATCAGTAGTATGGGCAATAAAGCGCTTTTAAAACGTCAACAGATAGCCAAATTCAACACCCTGGAAGAGTACTGGGAAAAAATGGATGAGGACATGCCGAACGTCAGCTTCACCCACGCAAAGATTGAACACCTGGACGATGTGGATCAAGTGTTGAATGAAGAATTTGAGATTACCATGGATCTTTCCAATCAAAATACCGGCAATAGCCTATTTCTTGCTCCAAACATTATCGACCGAATATCATATAACCCATTTAAAATACTGGACCGTACTTATCCTGTAGATATGGGATTCAAATCCAGAACACAGTATAATATACAGCTGGAACTACCCCAGCACTATCAGCTGGCGGACAAACCCCAGAATGTATCACTAGCACTGCCTGAATCAGCGGCTAGATATAAGTATATCAGCCAATTGAATGGTAAAAACCTGGAAATTGTAAGCATGCTTGCATTCAATAAACCAGTATTTTCGGTAGACGAGTACTTCTCTTTAAAAGAACTATATTCCCGAATTATACAACAACAAAAAATAGATTTTAGATTAGCCAAATGAAAACCGCATTTTTCAGTTTAGTATACTTCCTTATACCGCTTGTGACAACTGGCCAGGAAGATTATGACATTGCCAAAATACCTGCTGTCCTAAAAAGCCGTGCTGTCGCCACAGTGCGCAATGACAAAACTGTTGTAGAAGTCAAATCTCGGGAACAAGTGATCGAAACGGTCACACGTGCCGTTACTGTCTACAACCAAAATGGAGATTACTATGCAGCAATACCGCTACACTATAATAAATCAAGTGAGATAAAAAGCGTAAAGGGTGCTATCTATAACGATATGGGCATCTTGCAAAAAAAGATATCTAGCAAGGACTTTAAAGATCACAGCGCTGTAGATAATAGTACGATGTTTGCTGATTCAAGAATAAAACTCTATATCCCAGATCATCATAGCTATCCCTATACCATAGAATATCAGTACGAAGTACGGCATAAACAAAATCTCGTTCTCCCTTCCTGGAGCCCCGAAATCGCCAACAACGTATCTGTTGAAAAAAGCAGCTTTCAATTCATCGCACCGCTCGCGGATGAATTCCGGATCGAATCGAGAAACTATAAAGGGCATATTAACGAAGAAAAGACCGATAAAACAATCAGCAAAAAATGGCTAGTAGAGCAGATTCCCGCAAAAAAGGAAGAATCGTATAGCCCCAACCCTGATTTAAAAAGAGCAAATGTACTGATCGTCCCCAAGAGTTTTATTTATTACGGCAAGGAAGGCAATTTCACAAACTGGAAAGAATACGGCGACTGGATATCATCCAAATTATTGAGTAAAAAACAAGACCTTACGGAATCCTCCAGGCAGAAATTTATCTCGCTCACGAAAAACGCTTCGACAGATAAAGAAAAAGCGAGAATCTTATACGATTATTTACAGAAGAATACACGGTATATTAGTATCCAGATTGGAATCGGCGGACTTGAACCTTTTCCTGCTTCTGAAGTCGATCGCCTAGGATATGGCGATTGTAAAGCCTTGGTAAACTATATGCAGAGTATGTTGGCAGCAGTAAACATTCCATCCTATTATTGTATGGTTGAAGCGGGTAAGCACAAGGAGAACTTTCATAAAACATTTGCGAACGTTCAGGACGGCAACCACGCAATTCTCTGCATACCTTTTAAGAATGATACCACTTGGTTAGAGTGTACGAGTCAGAACCTTCCCTTTGGCTTCTTAAGCACCTTTACGGACGACAGAGATGTGATCGCCTGTACCGAAAACGGTGGCCTGCTTTTGCATACCCCCAAATACAGCAATGCCGACAATTTACAGCTCCGTTACGCTGACTTGACGCTCCTTGAGGACGGTAGCTTAAAAGGCACTTTAAAAACAAAGTTTTACGGCGCGCAGTATGAAAATCATATGAGCATACTTCTGGCAAGCAATAACGAAAAAACGAAATTGCTCGCCCAATATTACAACATTGATAATATAAATTTCGATCAGGTAAACTACGTCGAACATAAGGACATCAATCCCTTCATCGAAGAAAACCTCACGCTATTTATTAAGAACTATGCTGTAAAAAATGGTCATAAGCTGCTGATTCAGCCCAATATATTCAATATGCAGTCCAATATTTCGGAAAACAAAAACCGAACGGAGGAAATCCATATCGAACGTGGCTTTGTTGACGTCGACAGTATCTGCATAACATTGCCTGACAATATCGCAAAAACAATAAATCCAGAACGAAAGCTTATCGAAAAACCTTTTGGAAAATATGAATTTAGATCGGAGATCACCGGAAACAAACTGGTTACTTATAGAAAGCTCGAGCTGTTCGAGGGAAGTTATTCTGCTGATCAGTACGAAGACTTTTTCCAGTTCCATAAGGACGTGAGCAGCTCAGATAGGGGGCGATATAACCTCACAACGTTATAATCCAATAAATATTTACGTGAAAATGAAAGTCTCCGATCGATCAAATACAGCAATAATTGTATATTAGCCAGATGACAGAATACGCAGCGATTTTTGACATGGATGGTGTGATCAGTCACACAAATCCCTTTCATGCAGAAGCTTTTAGAGCTTTCTTTAAAAACCATAATATTGAGCAGGCAACCGAAGAAGAGTTTGAGCAGCATATGTATGGCAAGCACAACAGCTATATTATGCAGCATTTTTTTAAACGCCCAATTTCCCCGGAAGAGCTACGTACGCTCGAATTTGAAAAAGAGCAGCTGTTCAGGGTGATTTATAAAGACCATGTAGCCCCTATAAAAGGTCTCATTGAGTTTCTGGGCCAGTTAAAAGATAGCGGATTTAAACTTGCTGTGGCGACCTCCGCTCCGAAAGAGAACATGGATCTAATTCTGGACGAGCTGAATATCCGTTCGTTATTTTCTTCGACATTGAGTAGTGAGGATGTAAAATTACACAAACCTCATCCCGAAGTTTATTTGAAATCGGCAGAAAATCTGGGAATCCCCATTAAGCAGTGTATTGTATTCGAAGATTCCTTTTCAGGCATCACAGCGGCTCAGAATGCCGGAATGAAAGTAGTCGCGGTACTTTCTACACACAAGAGAGACGAGCTTCCTCCTAGTGATATATACATCCAGAACTATACTGAAATCACAGTTGCTAATGTAAAATCAATACTACGATAAAACGCTAGTCAACGGCTATATAGTATACTATTAGCCAAAGCGCTGTTGCGATATAACATTAAAAAGTGAGGGCCTGCTTGGGGGCCCTTACTTTTTTAATCTCTCTTTAAACCGAATTTTTCAATTTTGCTATACAAATGGCTGCGCTGTATGTCCAGGTCATCTGCTGTCTTAGAAACATTCCAGTTATTTTTTTCCAGCTTATATTTTATGAACTCTTTTTCAGCGTGGTCCTTGTAATCTTGAAACGAATCAAATGAATCCATATCCAAACCATAGTTAATGATCCCTTTTTCATGGGCAATTCCATTCACGGGTTCGCGGGAAGGATTGGCAAATGCGACGACATCTTTATCCGTAATGGATCTATCACTTAGGATGATCAATCTTTCAATCATATTCCGCAGTTCACGGATATTTCCGGTCCATGGTAACTGGCTCAATTCTTTCATTGCAGCGGCAGTAATTTCTTTGACCGGAATGCCATACTCCATACATATCTCCTCACAAAAACTCGTTGAAAGCAAGGGAATATCTTCCGTCCGCTCCACCAAAGAAGGTACATGAATCAAGATTACGGAAAGACGGTGGTATAAGTCCATTCTGAAGTTGCCTTCTTCAATTTCTTTCAGTAGATCTTTATTCGTTGCCGCAACGACGCGTACATTGACATCGATTTCCTTGTCGCCACCAACGCGCGTGATTTTATGTTCCTGTAAAGCACGTAGCACTTTGGCTTGAGCAGAAAGGCTCATATCGCCGATTTCATCTAAAAAGAGTGTACCGCCATTCGCCTGTTCAAATTTACCTATACGCTGTTTGATAGCCGATGTGAAGGATCCTTTTTCATGCCCAAAAAGCTCTGATTCGATCAGTTCAGAAGGAATCGCAGCACAGTTGACTTCGACCAGAGGGCCTTGCGCACGGTTTGATTTTTCATGAAGCCAGCGAGCCACAAGTTCTTTTCCTGAACCATTGGCCCCTGTAATCAATACTCTTGCTTCTGTTGGAGCGACCCGGTCTATAGTTTCCTTGATACGCTTGATCGCACCCGATTCTCCCAAAATGTCCTTCGTTTTCGAACTGCTGACCTTACGTTTAAGTACTTTGGTCTCCGTCACCAGCGAACTCTTATCCAGCGCATTTCGGACCGTGATGAGCAATCTGTTCAGATCCAATGGCTTCTCCAAAAAATCAAAAGCCCCCTTCTTTGCCGCTTCCACTGCGGTTTCTATGGTTCCATGTCCCGAAATCATGATAAAAGGAATATCCGGACTGCTCTGATGTGCTTCTGCAAGGACTTCCATGCCGTCCATCGCATTCATCTTTATGTCACAAAGAACTAAGTCAACTTTTTCCTTTTTTAAAATATCTAATCCGTCGCGACCATTGTCAACGTCTAAAATCGTGTAATCTTCGTATTCCAAGATATCACGTAGAGAACTTCTGATGGCGCGTTCATCATCAATGATTAAAATTGTACTCATAAATCCAGCATTATGCTATTTTCAATTATGGGAATCAATATAAGGTTTTTTTAGCAATTAGCGAAAAAGAAGCAAACCTTGTAAGCCGGGTTCTGTAGACCACCGAAGTGGAATTTCTATCATTTATCTAGGTTTGCCATCACTGACAAACTCAATCAACCTACCCATTACGAATTCCAATAAATTGAAAGAAGACGAGCAGCCTTCGCATTTCGTAACCTATTTGGTCTTTCAACACACGAGGTTTACCGTAATATATGTCACCATATAAGACCGTAAGCTCTTACCTTACGTTTTCACCCTTACTCCGAAAAGCGGTATATTTTCTGTGGCACTTTCTGTCTGTTATATCCATAACATCCTTCCCGTTAGGAAGCGTGTCGCTCTATGTTGCCCGGACTTTCCTCTCCTCCCGAAAGAGCAGCGATAGAACCAGTTTGCTTCTGCGCAAAAGTAATTATTTTACTTCGGAAAACATCAATTTCTTTGCAATTTCAGCACATCTACAGCAGTGCGCATGGCATTTCGTTAAAATTCCCTCACAGCATGCACAAAAGTTTTGTATTTTCATCCCAACTTAAGTCAATAAAGAGATGGCACTCAATAAACTTGCGCTGATCCGTTATAAAATAATCGACAATTGTCTGCGAATGAGGCATAGAAAATGGACATTAGAAGATCTAATGGAAAAGGTCTCCGATGCTCTTTATGAGTTCGAGGGAATCAAGAACGGTATAAGTAAACGAACGATCCAGGGGGATATCCAATTGATGCGGAGCAACAAATTGGGCTACAATGCACCCATTATCGTTACACACCGCAAGTTTTACACCTATGAAGACCCTGATTACAGTATTAGCAACTCACCTATTTCTACGGGGGATATGCAAAAAATGAAAGAAGCCGTCGAAGTACTGAAGCACGTCAGTGGCTTTTCGAGCTTCGATGAAATGAGCGATATCATCGCCCGTCTGGAAAATAGCATACATACCCGAAGAGATAATCAACCATCCATTATACAGATGGAAAGCAACAAGCTCTTGAAAGGCTTGTCTTTCATCAGTCCACTTCACCATGCCATACGTGAAAAGACACCCCTGCTCATCACTTATCAGTCCTTTAAAGCCATACGGAAACAGGATTTGATAGTCTCCCCTTACCTACTGAAAGAATATCGCAACCGCTGGTTCCTCATTGGACACCACAGGAAAAGTCAAGGCCTGATGACCCTTGCGCTGGACCGGATCTGCGGAATAGAAGAAATGGGAAAAAGTGCATACGTTGAATATACCGGGGTGGACTTTGAACGCTATTTCTCCGACACCATTGGGGTCACCAAGTCGCAAAAAGATCGGGGGCAACGCGTCATACTACACATCAACGCGAAGAATGCACCTTATGTTGAAACGAAGCCACTGCATCCATCACAGCAGATTCTGAACCGAAAGGAAGACGGTTCGCTTTTAATCCGAATCGATGTCGTGATTAACTTTGAATTGGAAAGAGAGATCCTGGGATTCGGGGAAACAATCACCGTACTTGCTCCCAGAAATCTACAAACCCGCATAAGACAGCGCTTGTCTGCTGCGGCAAAATTATACATCAATGAACCAGAAAAACAGGATGCAGTACACCATCGTAACGGATAGTTCCAAAAAAAGGTTCGTGAATGGATAACAGAAAAAACCGCTGGATTATGTTACCCTTAAATAACAAAAAGCCTGCTATACTGAGCTACAGATCCTGGGCAATAACATAACCACTAGCCCAGGCCCACTGGAAATTATAACCGCCCAGCCATCCCGTAATGTCGACCGTTTCACCGCCAAAATAAAGTCCGGGAATTTTCCTTGCCTCCAAAGTCTTGCCGTACAATTCTGCCGTTGAAACGCCACCACGCATAACCTCTGCCTTATCGTACCCCCTATCTCCAGCAGGCTTAACCTTGAAACAATGGACCGTATCGGTGATATGTTTGGCATCGGCCTTGCTCAGGGAAGCTATCTTGATGTCTAAATCGATGAATTTGCCAAACGCATCAACAAGCTTTCGGCTGAAATAATCATGCAACAATTGCGATACCAGCCGCCGTCCACCCTTTTGTCGTTCTGCTTTAATAACTTCCTCGAGATTGAATTGTGGAAGCAGGTTGATCCTGATCTCATTTCCGGGCCGCCAATAACTGGATATCTGAAGAATGGCAGGCCCACTTAATCCCCAATGTGTAAACAATATATTCTCTTCGAAAGCAATCGTACCGATCGACACTCTCGAAAAGACGGTATTTCCAGCCAAGGCTGCATACCAATCGGCATCTTTACCGGTAATGCTGAGGGGCACCAGAGCCGGTGCAGTCTGTACTACATCCAGACCAAATTGTTTTGCTATACGCAGACCAAAGTCCGAAGCTCCTAATTTTTGAACGGGTAGTCCTCCTGAAGCGACAACCACTTTTTTCGCCCGGTACTGTGCCATACCCCGACGATCTTCTGCAGTGATGACAAATCCCACCCCATCTTTTATAACCGAACGGACAAGGGTGTTCAATGCGATATCCTGGCCTGTGCTGTAAAGTATGTGGGTAAACACACCAACAATATCTTTGGCTTTATCTGTTTCGGGGAAGAGCTGCCCTAGTGTTTTCTCCTTCCCTTTAATACCATAACGCTCAAAAAAGTTAATGGTGTCTTCGACCGTCCATTGTTGGAATACACTATGTAAAAATTCAGGATTTTCAGAAATAAAATTGCGAATGGTAGTCTCTATATTGGTATAATTACATCGTCCACCACCAGATATCAATATCTTTGCTCCCACCTTATCATTACGCTCCAGCAACAGTGTTTTCTTACCCAACAACCCAGCCTGTGCAGCACACATCAGGCCGCAGGCACCACCGCCGATAATAATTGCGTCATACATGTTTGCCATCACGTTTTAATAAGCAATCAACTGTCCCTCGGCCGAAATTACTTTTCGCTCCAATTGGCTTTGATACCCCAATTCGATAATCCGGATCACATCCCTGGCTTGCTCGGGACTCGCCATCAAAGCAGCGTTTCCTAAAATAGTATCTGCTACATTCTGATAAAATTCCGGATAAGATCCGCGTTCCGACCGGACCACCTCCAACACGTCCTTTCCTTCTTCGACGATATGGAGTGTTCCATAAATACTGGGATCTTCTTCCCCCCAATTTGGATCCTCATCCGGAAATTGACCCGCTCGTAATAAAGCTTCCTGCGGATCTACACCGTGTTTTACGAAGTTGCCGTTGAGGCCAAATAGACGGTAACGCGGTGTAGGCTCCTTTGCTAGCATGGACCCTTTTAACGATACCCGAAGGTTATCATAATATAAAATACAGTCAAAATTATCTATTGTCTTTGCGTAATCGCGCTGTATTGCCAAATCGCAGAAAACAGCCTGCGGCTTACCAAACAACTGCAGGGTCTGATCAATAAGATGCGGCGCCAAATCATAAAAAATTCCTGAGCCCGGCAAGTTTTCCTCACGCCAGGCATTCGGCCGTAAATAATTTCGAAAACGGTCAAACCGGGCCTCGAGATTGACAATCCGCCCCAGGCGGCCTCCTCGAACAATTTTCTCGACGGTACGGTAATCCGAGTTAAACCGTAGATTGTGATACGGCGCAAGGACCAGATTCCTTTCCTTCGCCAGAGCAATCAATTCGTCTGCCTGCGCCACAGTATTGGTAAAGGGCTTCTCAACAACAACATGCTTGCCCGATTCCAAGGCGCGCTTGGCAAGAGGATAATGCATATCGTTGGAAGTCGCCACCACCACCAAATCAATGGCTTCGTCTCCCAAAATCTCGTCTGCAGAGAGTGCAATCTCTACCTGGGGAAAACGCTCTTTGAGCAGAGCCTGCTGCTCGGCTTTCCGGGCAGTCACTTTAACGAGTTCAAGTGTTGCAACAGCACGCATGACAGGCGCATGAAATACCTGTCCGGAGATACCGAAACCGATCAAACCTACACGGATCTTTCTCATCGCTTACATTCTTTCGGGTACATCAATCCCCAATAAAGCCATACCTCTGGCAATAACCTTCGCTGCTGCAGATGACAAATGCAATCTAAAATTCTTGACTTCGTTGTCTTCGGCTTTTAAAATGCTCTCCTCATGATAGAATTTATTATATAACTTGGCAACTTCATAGATATAGTTTGCCAGCTGTGCCGGGCTAAACTCTTGCGCTGACGCCTCAATGACCTCGGGAAATGCGCCCAGTTGCTGAATAAGATCCCTTTCGTAGGAAGAAATGGATGACACTGCCGCCAGGGAATGACCGGATTCAAATTCGGCTTTGCTCAGGACAGACTTGATACGCGCATGCGTGTACTGAATAAAGGGTCCGGTATGCCCCTGAAAATCCACCGACTCATTGGGATCAAACAATAGCCGCTTTTTGGGATCCACTTTCAATAGAAAATACTTTAAGGCCCCCATACCGATTGTGTTGTATAATTCTGCCTTCGCATCTTCAGGCAATCCCTCGGTCTTGCCCAGCTCTTCGGTGCGTTCCTGCGCAGTTCTGACCATCTCAGCCATTAGATCATCGGCATCCACAACGGTCCCTTCCCGCGATTTCATTTTGCCTGAAGGCAGATCCACCATACCATAAGAGAGATGAAATAAACCATCTGCCCAGGTCTTGCCTAGTTTTTTTAGAATCAGAAATAACACCTTGAAATGGTAGTCTTGCTCATTGCCTACCACATAAATGGATTCATCCATCTTAAATTCATCGTATTTAAGCTGTGCTGTACCCAAATCCTGGGTGATATAGACCGAGGTGCCGTCTCCGCGGAGCACCAATTTCTGATCCAGTCCTTCATCTGTCAGATCGATCCAGACAGAATGATCGTCTTTTTTGAAGAACACACCTTTATCCAATCCCTCCTGAATGATGTCTTTCCCCAGAAGATAAGTATCCGATTCGTAATAGTACTTATCGAAATCGACCCCCAGTTGTTTATAAGTCCTTTCAAATCCAGCATATACCCAGCCGTTCATCGTCCGCCAGAGCGTAATAACTTCCTCATCACCAGCTTCCCATTTTTGTAGCATAGCCTGGGCTTCTTTCATGAGAGGTGCATTTTTCTTAGCTTCTTCCTCAGATTGGCCTATAGCCCTCAAGCTGTCAATTTCCTTTTTATATTCCTTATCAAATATTACATAATATTTGCCGACCAGATGGTCTCCTTTCAATCCGGTAGATTCAGGAGTCTCGCCAGCACCAAATTTCTGCCAAGCGAGCATGGATTTACAGATATGTATCCCCCTGTCGTTCACTAAATTCGCTTTAACAACCTCATAACCATAAGCTTTGAGAATTTCAGCAACAGAATAGCCTAATAAGTTATTACGGATATGTCCCAAATGTAAAGGTTTGTTTGTATTGGGTGAAGAATATTCCACCATCAACTTTTTGCCATTCGACGGAAATGTACCAAAATCCCGAGCGGCAATCTTTTCATTCAGGAGAGAAATCCAATAAGCATCCGAAAGTACAATATTCAAAAAGCCCTTGATTACATTGAAGTCCGATATTTCGGCAATATGTTGCTGCAGAAAAGCACCGATCTCCTTGCCAGTCTGCTCGGGCGACAATTTCGAAAAGCGTGTTACTGGAAAAGTTACGATTGTAATCTGCCCTTCAAACTCCTTGCGGGTAGCTTGCAAAGCCAATTGATTTTCTAAAATATCTGCATGATAAAGCTCTTTAACTGCCTGTACAGTGACTTCAACAAGTCGCTTTTGAATAGAATTTGCCATTTAACGATTTTGTAAATTTTACAACTTCCTGATAGTGAATTGGAAATAAATAACATTCCTTATTTAGGTATTCACCATTAAAGTATATCTTTGCAAAAATAATAAAAAATGCAGAGCTATCAGGAATTTCTTGACTTAAGTGTTGGTTTTCCGCAGGACGGATTCGAAATCATCGACGACGAATTGTATTTCCATGATTTGAATTTAATGGAAATGATAGAAACGTACGGCACGCCATTACGTTTTACTTATTTGCCTATCGTCAGCAAAAAAATTCAGCAAGCTAAAATCCTTTTTCAGACCGCAATCCTGAAACACGATTATCGCGGAACCTATAAGTATTGTTATTGTACCAAATCGTCTCATTTCAAGCATATCGTAGAAGAAGCGCTGAAAAATGATATCCATCTCGAAACTTCATCTGCATTTGACATGCCTATGATTGATTCATTGGAAAGACAGGGTACTGTAACAAAAGATATTACGGTAATCTGTAATGGATTCAAAACTTATCAATATAAGCAGTACATTATTGATATGATCCATGATGGGTATAAAAACATTATACCGGTACTGGATAACAAAGAAGAGTTTAATCTTTATGATGATGAGATCGAACTCGATGAACCCTGTGCGTTAGGAATCCGTGTTGCTTCTGAAGAACAGCCAGATTCACAATTCTATACCTCAAGACTGGGAATACGGCAGGAGGACGTCATTGATTTTTATAATAATAAAATCGTTGACAATCCTAATTTCAAAGTGAAACTCCTGCATTTCTTTATCAATTCAGGTATTTCTGATACTCCGTATTACTGGAATGAACTGGAAAAATATGTAACTCTATACTGCAAGTTCAAAAAAGTAAACCCAGACCTCGATACACTTGATATCGGTGGCGGTATGCCTTTCAAGGATTCGTTGGTACATGATTTCGACTACGAGTATATGGTCAACGAGATCGTTAACCGCATCAAGCAGATCTGCGCACACCATGATGTCATGGAACCCGATATTATTACCGAATTTGGCAAGTACACCGTAGCCGAAGCATCGGGTATTCTTTACAAAGTTTTGGGACGTAAACAACAGAACGACCGCGAGCGCTGGTTTATGATTGATGGATCTTTCATCACCAACCTCCCTGATGTATGGGCCCTAAACCAAAAGTATATCTTATTGCCTATCAATAATTGGGACTCCGAATACGAACGTGTCAATCTGGGCGGAATTACCTGCGATGGACAGGATTACTACAATCAGGAAGCTCATATGAACTCGGTATTTATGCCAAAAACCCGTAAAGTACAATATCTGGGCTTCTTCCATACCGGTGCTTACCAGGATGTACTGAGCGGATATGGCGGGATACATCATTGTCTACTCCCCTCTCCAAAACATGTATTGGTCCGTCGCAACCGGGATGAAACATTCAATTATGAAGTTTTTGGCGAAGAGCAGAACTCCAAACAGGTCATGAAATTACTGGGATACCAATAACTTAAGCTTTAGCGAAATAATAAAAAAAACACTTGTTGATGACAAGTGTTTTTTTTATTATTTCGCTACCCAGGAATTAAAAAATTTTAGCACTTTATCCTCGTCATAACTCTTTCCTTTTTCCAAACTACCGCTTTCCTGCACATGTAACGTCTTCCCGTTTTTATCTAGCACAATAAAGAAGGGATAACCTAATTGATTCCCTTCAGGTGCATATTTTTGAAAAACAGCTTCATTTTTATTCTCCTTTGAATAGTTGAGATGATAATACAGAAAACGGCGCCGAAGCAAGTCATCCACCTTCGCCGTTTTGTGAATGAAGTCATTGAATCGCAAGCACCAGACACACCAATTTCCCCCCGCTTGGATAATGATATTCTTATGCTCTTTTTTTGCACGTTGCAACAACTCATTGATGTCTTTTTGTGCATCTGCCTGGGGGCTGTATGGTTTCGCAAAGTCCTCCTGAACTTTTGCATGCTCCTGGGCCACTGCCTTATCTGTATGCAGCAATCGTCCTCCTATAATGAATGACAGACCAAGGAATAGTAATTTAATTCTTTTCATCGTTCGACACGTTATATAATTATTAAAAATACAAAATCGTTGTCCCAATCCCAAACATATGCCCCTCATGTTGGTTAACATTATGGATAATTCATCATTAAAAATGTGATCATACAGGTAAAATCGATCAAATTAGTACTTCCTTAAATAAAGAAACGCACGATAATGAAGAAAAATCACACAAATACAATCATAATATCAAAACAAAAAATAACAAAAACAAACATTCGCTATACAGACAATTTTAATCAAAATCCTTTATTTTCTCATAAATAAACTATAACTTAGTTATTAGCGAATACAACTATAGGAAAAAAGAGGTTTTCAAAAGACCAAAAACGAAATAAAATGAAACATGAAGAATTCAACAGGTCGAGATTACTAGAAAAGATAAAAGGCTCGAGTGAATGGGATGTTATTGTCATCGGAGGCGGGGCAAGTGGCTTAGGCGTCGCCCTAGACGCGCTGAGCCGTGGCTTCAGAACGCTATTATTGGAACAAGTTGATTTCGCAAAAGGCACCTCAAGTAAAGCGACCAAACTTGTTCACGGAGGTGTACGCTATCTGGCACAAGGTGACATCGCCCTCGTTAGAGAAGCGCTCCATGAAAGAGGGTTGCTGCAACAGAACGCACCACATTTGGTCAAAAATCAATCCTTTATCATTCCCAACTACAGCTGGTTGGACGGCCCTTTTTACACCATCGGGATGAAAATTTATGATTTTCTGGCCGGTAAATTGAGCCTCGGAAAATCTACACATATCAGCAAAGAGGAAACCGGACGGAGAATCAGCACCGTAAGAACAAAAGGCCTATATGGCGGGGTCGTCTATCAGGATGGCCAATTCGACGATGCCCGTCTGGCAGTAAATATAGCTCAAACCTGCATTCAGATGGGTGGCGTTGTACTTAATTATATGAAAGTGACGGATCTGACAAAATCAGACTTGGGGCTGGTGGACGGTATTGTTGCACAAAATACGGAAACTGGCGAGAACTTTACCATCAAAGGGAAAGCAGTGATTAACGCTACCGGAATCTTCGTCGACGACATTCTAAAAATGGATAAACCGGAAGCCAAGCAACTCGTCAGACCCAGCCAGGGGGTTCATCTTGTTTTTGACAAATCCTTTCTTCCGGGCGACGATGCGATCATGATCCCAAAGACCGATGACGGCAGAGTGCTCTTTCTAGTTCCATGGCACAACCGCGTCATCGTCGGCACAACAGATACACCGATTGATGAGCATAGCCTTGAACCGGTAGCCTTGGAGCAAGAAATAGACTTCATCCTCAAAACTGCTGGGCGATACCTCACCAAACAGCCAACGCGACAGGATGCACTCGCTGTGTTCGCTGGTCTTAGGCCACTGGCAGCGCCGACAGACAATTCGAACAAAACCAAAGAAATTTCGCGTAGCCATAAAATTATCGTCAGCGACTCTAAACTGCTGACATTAACCGGTGGAAAATGGACCACATTCCGGCGCATGGGCCAGGATACCGTAGACAAGGCGATCAAAATCGGCTGCTTGCCGAAAAAAGAAAGTACATCAGCTACCACAAAAATCTATAGCGCCGTCCCGACTGCCGACCGGAGCAATCATATGTACATATACGGGTCGGACCAGGAAGCTATAAACGCCCTCGCAGAAGAAAATCCAATCTGGAACGAAAAACTAGTGGAACCGCTCGAATTTAAAAAAGTGGAAGTCGTGTGGGCTGTGCGAAATGAATTGGCCAGAACAGTGGAAGATGTATTATCTCGAAGAGTCCGCCTCTTATTCCTCGACGCCAGGGCAGCTATTGATGCTGCTCCGGAGGTTGCCAGAATACTTGCAGAGGAACTTGGAAAGGATGAAAACTGGCAAAAAAAACAAATAGAAAGTTTCCAAAACGTTGCAAAAAATTATATCTTAAACTAGTTCAAAATAACCAGCAATAATCAATTATGGAACAACAGTACATTTTGGCCATGGACCAAGGCACAACAAGCTCCAGAGCCATTATATTTGACAGGGATAGAAATATAATCTCCATTGCCCAAAAAGAATTTACCCAGATCTTCCCAAAACCGGGATGGGTGGAACACGACCCCCACGAGATCTGGTCAACGCAGGCAGGGGTAACCGCCGAAGCCACAACAAAAGCTGGACTCAATGGAAAAAATATTGCGGCAATCGGTATCACCAATCAACGTGAAACTATTGTTGTCTGGGAAAAGGAAAGCGGCAAACCAGTCTATAACGCCATCGTATGGCAGGATAAACGCACTGCCGATTATTGTGACGAACTTCGTCAGTCGGGCAAACACAAAATGATTCAGGAAAAAACAGGGCTAATCCTTGATCCGTATTTTTCAGCAACTAAAATCAAATGGATCCTCGACAATGTGGAAGGGGCAAGAGAAAAGGCGACTAACGGCGAATTGATTTGTGGCACCATCGACACCTGGCTTGTGTGGAATCTTACACGCGGCGATGTGCATATCACCGATGTTACCAATGCTTCCCGCTCCCTCTTGTTCAATATACATACCATGGATTGGGATGCTGAACTGCTTGACTTATTTAAGATCCCTGCAACAATGCTCCCTCAGGTAAAAGAAAGCAGTGAAATCTATGGGGAATCGCGAACAACAATCTTCGCCCATAAGGTCAAAATTGCGGGAATTGCGGGCGACCAGCAGGCAGCGCTATTTGGTCAGCAGTGCATAGAAAAGGGAATGGTTAAAAACACCTACGGCACCGGTTGCTTCATGTTAATGAATATCGGAGATAAACCCATCATGTCCAAAAACAATTTATTGACAACAGTAGCCTGGAAGATCAATGGAAAAACGGAGTATGCACTGGAAGGCAGTATATTTATTGGTGGCGCATTGGTACAGTGGCTGCGTGACAACCTCAATGTGATTAACAGGTCTGCCGATGTGGAACAATTGGCACTTTCGGAAAAAGACAACGGCGGAGTTACCTTTATCCCAACATTTGCAGGTCTTGGCGCCCCATACTGGAATGCCCGGGCACAGGGTACCTTGTTTGGTCTAACACGTGCGACAACAAACGGACATATCGCCAGAGCATCCTTGGAAGCAATCTCTCTGCAGACCAGAGATGTCTTAAAAGCCATGGAAGCCGACAGCGGCATACCGATTAAGGAACTACGCGTAGATGGGGGAGCCACGGCCAATAACTTGCTGATGCAGATCCAGGCCAACGTGCTAAATAGCCAGGTCGTAAGACCCAAAATCACCGAAACCACCGCACTGGGCGCAGCTTATCTTGCCGGCCTGGCCGTCGGTTTCTGGAAAAATGAAGAAGAGATCTCGAAATTCTGGGCCCAGGACCGTGTTTTCGAACCTGAAAAAGAACAGGAAGAGCAGACCAGACAGATTATCAAACAGTGGACTAAAGGCATAAAGGCATTACAATTCTGGACAGAAAACTAACCAATACTTATGAACCATTATTTAGCAGAATTTATTGGCACCGCCCTCCTTTTGCTTCTGGGCAATGGTGTGGTCGCAAACGTAATTTTAAAGGGAACAAAAGGTGAAAACGGCGGGTGGATCGTGATCACGACCGGCTGGGCACTGGCGGTATATATAGGTGTCGTATTCGCAGGTCCTTACACAGGAGCCCACCTGAACCCGGCAGTCACTGTTGCAGTAGCGCTCAACCACGGAGTTTCCTGGACGGAAGTACCCGGATATATCCTCGCACAGATCAGCGGCGGATTCTGTGGAGCCTTATTGACCTATATCATGCACAAAGATCATTTTGATGCGACTTCCGATCCAACAACAAAACTAGGTGTTTTTGCCACAATCCCAAATATCCGAAATGTATCTACTAATCTGGCCAGCGAAATCATCGGGACATTTGTCCTGATTTTTGTCATCTTTTTTATCACGGGACAGGATGTCAGCATCAATGGGAAAAATGAACCCATTGGCATGGGATCTCTCGGAGCAATTCCAGTGGCCTTCCTCGTATGGGCAATAGGCCTGTCCCTCGGCGGAACAACCGGATATGCAATTAACCCTGCCCGCGATCTTGGCCCCCGTTTATTCCATACGGTGTGGCCCATCAAGGGAAAAGGGAGCTCGGATTGGTCTTACGCCTGGATCCCCGTACTGGGACCACTAATTGGTGCAATCCTGGCATTCGCGCTATATGCCTTAATAAAATAAAAAAGGGATTCAGCCTTAGCTGAATCCCTTTTTTATTTTATCTTCTTAACCGCGTTTCGGCTTCCGGTGCCCATATTCACGGTCCCGTTCAAAAGTATTCATATGCCTTTCCTTCTTCACAGGGTAAACATCATCAATAACGATCAGAATTCCTTTTTCCTCAACCGTACCAAACTCATTATTTCGGGCAGTGCCAAATGATTTCATCGTTGGGGACAAATTCATATACGTATTTATCAATGGTGGAATATTCTCTCCCAGCGCCCTCACGTGGCTATTGAGTACTTTATACCCCTCCTTATAGTCTAACCCATCAAAAGTGCCGATAAAGCGATCGTAATCATTCTTAATTTCCAACTCCGGCAACGGGACGACCAGCTTATCGTGATCGGGAAAATAGTAATCCATGAAATAAAGCAACATATCCTTTGCATCTTTATTATAATGCGGATACATGGTTACTTTTCCAAAAAGATATTTGATCTCCGGGTTGAGCATCACAAGCGCTCCTAACCCATCCCATAAATTATCCAGAGAGAAAATGCCCTTCCTATTATCAATTGCAGGCTGGTATCTTGGTTGTACAAAAGAGCGGCCGAGCTCAATCGTATACGGTAGATAATCTTTTGTAAACTGGTCGGAAAACTGGAAATAGTGGGCTGTGGATAAATTGGGCACACCATTTACTGCGCCAGCTTCAGCACATTTAATGACCCGATAGCCTGCGACCACCTCCTCGTCTTCCGGATTCCAGGCAATCAGCTGATCATAGCAATCTTCACAGGTATCATTTTCATCAATATCGATGGATAACCCCGTACCTCCCCCTGCTCCGCGGAAAGTCAATTCCCGTAATCGTCCAATTTCACGCATGACATTGGGCGAATTATGATAGTTGATCAAATATATCTCGTTATTTCCATTGTTGGTATATCGTAAGAAAACTTCCTTATTCAGTTCCGTTTTCAATAATTCTCTATCAACTGGAGGTATAATTTCTTGCATAAATTCTATTTTTCTTGAGCTAGTCCATAAACCCTTCTTTTCACTTCTTCAGCCCAAGTCTTTTCGTTTTTTGATTGATCAAACGCTGTATAAGGGATTCTTTTTCCTATTATAATATTGACGGTATGCCCACGTTGGGCAAACATTTCATCAGGTAAATATAACATTTCAATGTTTACCTTAAGACCTAATTTTTGTCTGAGCCTTGCAAAATTATAAAAAAACTTAGAGTTTTTGCCGTCTATAAGCACCGGAACGATATCTTTTTTATACTTTTTTGCTTTACTGATGAAGCTTTTTTTCCATTCCAGGTCCTCAATATGCCCCCCTTTCTGCTTCCTTGAAACCAGACCCGCAGGAAATACCAGGAGGGCGTCATCTGCACCGTATGCTTCTTCAATGGCCGAAATGGCCTGCTTCCCCTGTGTTCCCAATTTGTTCACCCCTACAAACAGCGGTCTTAAATTACCAATATTTAACAAGATGTCGTTGACCAAAAATTTCACATCGCGTCTATACTTGCCGATTGCATGCATGAAAGCAATACCATCCAAGCCTCCCAGAGGATGATTGGAGGCGAAAATGACAGGGTCGGTAACAGGTATGTTTTCAGCTCCGTAAAGATTTACTTTCACATCCAGATCCTCAATAAGTGCGTCTACAAAATCAAGTCCCTGCAGATCAGCAAAACGAGTCATAATATCGTTTATCTCATCCTCATGAATTGTTTTCTTCAGATAGTTGAGCAAGAAAGACGGAATCCATTTCGCCAGCTTCGGATTTTTCTTATGGATTACTTCGCGTATATCAATAAATTTTTTGTTCTTAGTTGTAATCATGAATCTAATCTCTGACTAAAATACATTTTGTCTTTCATAAGCCTACTTGCAAGCTTATATCAAATAGCTGACAAAAATACTAACAGAATAGCAATAAAAGTACAATTTTAAATATTAAAATCGCAGTTAATTGCAATAATGTGATTACAAGCTGCCGTTCTCCCTGCAGACGGCTGCCTCTGTCTATGCATCGCTAAACTGATCGACAAAAATTTCGCTTCACATTGTTTTTTTTATTAAGTTTGGATATGTTAATAGGTCAATTTCTTTCAAACGCAGATTTCAGTATCCAACAGGCTGATTCCGTACATCAGGCATTAGAAAAGCTACAGGACATGCTTTGCAAAGAGTTGGTCGTTTTAAACGGAAACGAATATATTGGGTTAATCAATGAATCTGCTCTCCTGGATGCAGACAACGAACAAGCACCTCTTGCGTCTATTAAAATCAACACAGCCCCTATTCAGCTCAAATTTAATCAGCACCCTTACGATGCACTGGTGATGAGTACCGTGTACAATAGTTCCTTAGTACCTATTTTAGACCAAGACAACAAATATATTGGCGTTTGTACCCAATTGGACATTTTAAAGGCAATCTCGCTGATCCAGTCGCAAAATGAGTCTGGCGCAATTATCGTACTGGCTATCGGCTTACATGATTTCTCCCTATCCCAGATCGCACATTTGGTCGAGAGCGATAACTGCAGAATTTTAAATTGTGCTACAAAAATAAATCTGGAAAATGACTCCATCGAAGTGACCCTGAAAGTAGACAAATCCAATATCAACGCCTTACTAAATTCTTTCTTGCGGCACAACTATATAATATTGCAGACACATAATACCATCGCTGCATTTGATGACACAGCAGAACGTTACCAGCAGCTTATGAATTACATCAACATTTAATTAGTTAAGATTAGTTTTTTTCTCATCTTTGCCCAAATAAATTCAGAAAATATGAGAATTGCGATATATGGACGCGAGTTTCAGCCCTCCGTTATAGCACATGTGAAGCACTTATTTGGATATCTCGTTACCCAAAACGTTGACATATGGGTGTACGAGCCTTTTTATAAGTTCTTGACTACGCAGTTTGAATGTGGCTTTGAGTTTCCCACCTATTGTAGGTACGAGGAAATTAAAGACAATATCGATATTATGCTTAGCCTCGGCGGTGACGGCACCATGCTTTCTGCCGTTTCCCTAATCAAAGATTCGGGGATCCCAATTGCTGGAATAAATTTTGGCCGATTGGGTTTCCTGGCATCGATCAATAAAAATGATTTTGAACACGCCATAGCTGATATCATCAATCATCGTTATGATATCCAAAAAAGGGTGCTTCTATCTGTGGAATCTAAACAGGTCAATCTATTCCAGGGCAACCACTATGCACTTAATGACATCACTGTGTTCCGGTACGACAGTTCGGCAATGATCACTGTCAACGCGAGAATTAACGGAGAACTACTCAACTCCTACTGGGCAGACGGCCTGATTATCGCCACACCTACGGGATCCACAGCCTACTCGCTAAGTTGTGGCGGTCCCATTATCATGCCCGAAAGTGGAAACTTTGTAATCACACCGATCTCTCCACATAACCTGAACGTCAGGCCGATCGTTATATCCAATCAGTTTACGCTCGAACTGGAAATAGAAAGCCGAAGCAACCAGTATATACTTAGCTGCGATTCCAAAAACGAATCTATTGACACGTCTGTAACATTGACCATCCAACAGGCACCGTTTACCATCAACCTGATCCGCCTCCCCAACGAGAGCTTTTTCAGTACACTGAGGGAGAAACTGCTATGGGGGATCGACGTCAGGAATTACTAATCTTTATACATATTCCGCTTCTGATTTTCCGATTAAAAATCGATATTTGAAGAAATAACTGAAATTGGATAAAACATCTATCGGCAAGCTCCGGGAGTAATGATCAAACGATACCGTACCAAGTACACAATGTCGTTTGGCTTTAAATACAAAGACCGATATCTGGTCAACATACACTGAGCTCTAATTGGGTGAGGTGGTAATTATTGAAAATAGCAACAATGAGCTTTTTAGATCAAATTGATAACATCAAATTACCTCAACATATCGCCATCATTATGGATGGTAATGGTCGTTGGGCAAAACAAAAGGGCAAACTCCGTGTATTCGGTCATCAGAACGGAGTGAAAGCCGTCAGAGAAGCACTGGAGGGATGTGTTCAGGCCAATATCAAATATCTAACACTCTACGCTTTCTCCGCTGAAAACTGGAACCGGCCAAAACTTGAAGTCGTAGCCCTCATGGAACTCTTGGTTTCTTCCCTGAAAAAGGAAATAAAAACGTTTCAGGAAAATGGCGTCAGACTAAATGCAATCGGCGACATCAGCAAGCTGCCCACAAATGCGCAAAAAAAATTACAGGAAACAATAGAAGCGACAAAAGACAATACAACATGTACGCTAACCCTTGCCTTGAGCTATAGTTCACGCCAGGAGATGGTCGATGCCGCACGGACCTTGGCAGCGAAAGTTAAAGCTGGAGAAATAAACGCTGAAGATATAAACGATGATATGTTTTCAGCCAATTTGTATACACGGAACATTCCCGATCCCGATTTATTGATCCGCACCAGTGGCGAACTGCGGATAAGTAATTTTCTGCTTTGGCAAATCGCTTATTCCGAGTTATGCTTCCTGGACAAAATGTGGCCGGAGTTTACAAAGGAAGATCTGTTCCAATCTATTGTCGAATACCAACAGCGCGAAAGAAGGTTTGGAAAAACTAGCGAACAGTTATAAATGATTTTATTAAATTTGTCAACTGATTTGATAAAAACAAGCTGGTTAAATTTTCTTAATTAACAAAAATTAACAACTCATTGGTGTACTTTAGCGCCAATAATTATTGATAAATGAAGCGTATACTACCCGTAATACTATTTTTTGGTCTCTCATCAATGCAACTTGTCTACGGACAGGAAAATGGTGCGTTCAACCTAAATGACCCCGAAAAAATCAGTTATCTCAACCCAAAAAACTACGTAATTAGTGCCGTTGATGTGACTGGAACACAATTTTTGGATAAAAATGTATTGATTACCATATCCAAATTGTCTGTAGGTCAATATTTGGAAGTGCCAAGCGAAGCAACTGCAAAAGTTGTCAAAGATATGATGGCCCAGGGACTGTTTGATAATGTGGAATTATGGGCTGACAAAATAGAAGGTGAAAACATCTTTTTGACTATACGCGTAGTTGAACGTCCCCGTTTGACCCGCATCGACATCAACGGACTTAGCAAAAGCCAGACCGAAGAGGTCCGCAAACGTTTAAATAGCAATACAGGTAAGATTGTCAACGAAAATTTGATGAATACTACCCGAGCTACGATACAACGTTTTCTAAAAGAAAAGGCTTATTTGTATCCTGAGATTAAACTACGGACAGTTAAAGATTCGGCTCAGGCCAACAACGAAATCCTGATTGCTGATGTAGACAAAAAACACAAAGTAAGGGTCAAAAAAATAACGTTTACCGGCAACGAGCATTTCTCACAAAAGGAATTGCGTAAAATGGCCAAGCCAATTAAACAAAAAATGTGGTACCGCATTTTTGGTCCAGGTAAGTTCAAAGAAGAAAAATATAAAGAAGGTAAAGAAAACCTGATCAAAAAAATGGCGGCCAAAGGTTATCGTGATGCCGAAATCATAAAAGATACGGTCATCCGCGATGGAGAAAAGAATGTATTGGTTAATTTCGACATCTACGAAGGCCCTAAATACTATGTAGGTAACATTGTCTGGACAGGAAATGCCAAATATTCCGACACCTTACTGAACAAGATATTAGGCATCAAACGTGGTGATGTTTTCTCTGAGGAGAAACTGACTGCCAAATTAATGGGTCCCACAAAAAACAGTGATGACATATCATCCATATACATGAACGATGGTTATCTGACGTTTTCGGTAGATCCAGAGCAGACACGCGTATATAACGATACCATCGACCTCAATTTACGAGTATACGAGGGTGCACAATATACAATCAATAATGTGATTGTCAAGGGTAACGACGTCACCAATGACCGCGTTGTATTACGTTCCATTTACACGAAACCCGGACAAAAATTTTCAAAAGAGCAAATTATGCGAAGTGTTCGTGAAATTGCCCAATTGGGAAATTTTGATGAACAAAAAACAAATCCAGTACCAACGAATCTAAATTACGCCGAAGGAACAGTAGACATTGTATATAATGTAACGGAAAAACCTTCTGACCAGGTCGAACTTTCAGGAGGATATGGCGCCGGACAAATCATCGGTACTCTAGGTTTGACGTTTAACAACTTTTCGACGAGCAATTTCTTTGACAAGAGCTCTTGGAAACCGTTGCCTCGGGGCGATGGCCAGAAATTAAGTGTCCGTGGCCAGACCTCAGGTAAACGATATCAATCTTACAGCTTTTCCTTTTCAGAGCCATGGTTAGGCGGGAAAAAGCCAATTTATTTTGGTTTAAGCGCTTATACTTCGAGTTCGTCCTATGGTGGATTCAACTATTATACAGGAGAACAGATCGTAAAAGACTCCGAGCTAAACCGTATCTGGATGACTGGTATTACGGCCACTCTGGGAAAACGATTGCAGTGGCCTGATAACTGGTTTCAAGCCAATACATCGCTGTCGTTCCAGCGCTATAAGCTGCAGAATTATGGAAACTATTTCTTGTTCGATAACGGTACAGCGTACAACATCAACCTGACACAGGAATTCAGCCGTAACTCGATCGATGCGCCGATTTATCCTACTTCAGGATCTAACATCAAATTCTCCGTGCAGCTAACGCCACCATATTCTTTATTCAACAATGTTGATTACAAAAACGGTTCACCGCAAGAACGTTACCGTTGGACGGAATATCACAAATGGAAATTTGACTCACAATGGTATGCCAAAATTGCCGGTAAACTCGTATTTAAAGCCCAGGCTCAATTTGGATTCTTAGGCAAGTATTCCAGCAAAACAGAGATATCCACATTTGAACGTTTCAAAGTAGGGGGCGACGGCATGCAAGGGTTTGATTACCTGCAAGGTTCCGAAATCATTGCGTTGCGGGGATATGCCAATGGTATAATTATTCCAGAAGGTACCCAAAATGTCAATATCGCAAGAAACTCCGGTAGCCCAATTTATACGAAATATCAGATGGAGCTGCGCCATCCAGTCATGTTAAATGATCAGGCAACCGTATATGTACTGGCATTTGCTGAAGCCGGTAACACATGGAATAAATTTGCCGAATTCAATCCATTTAAAGTACGCCGTTCAGCTGGTGTGGGTGCCCGAATCTTCTTGCCTATCTTCGGTATGCTAGGTATTGATTATGGACACGCTTTTGATCCTATTCCGGGAGTTCCGAGCAGTACCTGGAAACAAAACTTTACATTTAGCATCATGCAGAATATGGGTGGTTTCTAAGATAATCACCAGTCATCAGCAGACATAATAGGTTAAGGATAGCTCTTCGCGAATCGCGAAGAGCTATTTTCATTTAGTATATTTTTAAGGTACCAAAAAAGAAACTGCGGTTTGCACACACGATCTTGGCAAAAAAACAGCAAACTGGCACCGACAAGTTAAATAGTGTTAAACCGGAGAAATATCTATCAGATTGTTTCTTTTTTCTTATTTTTGAGCGATAAATTTACATATAACAATTTTTCTCGGATTAAACTTTTGAGGTTCGCTATTGTCATAAGGTAAATTAATGTTAAATAAAAAATTGTAGTCTATAAAACTTACAGGAAATATGAAAAAAATATTGTTAGTTATAGCTTTTGTGGTCGTCAGTGCTACAGCAACATTTGCTCAGCAGCTTGCTTATGTTGATTCAGAATATATCTTGAAACATATCCCTGAGTATACAACCGCACAAAAACAGCTGGATGACCTTTCGAAACAATGGCAGGAAGAAGTCGACCAAAAATATGCTGAAATAGAAAAGTTATATCAGGCGTATCAGAAGGATCAAGCTTTATTAAACGAAGATATGCGCCGCCGCCGTGAAGATGAAATTGTCACACGGGAAAAAGAGGTAAAAGACTACCAAAAACAGAAGTTTGGATTTGAAGGCGAGCTCTTTAAGAGACGTGTACAGCTCGTTAAACCGATTCAAGATCGTGTATCTAAAGCAATCCAGGAAGTGGCCGCTGCACAAGGCTATGATTTCATCATGGATAAGGGAAATGAAACTACTTTTCTATATGCAAATCCCAAATTGAACAAAAGTAATGAAGTCATTACAAAATTAGGCTATAAACCCAATCCTAGTCTTGCAAACTAAGCAGGAGTTTATTATCATTGTGGACACAAGTATTAATAAAAAAATAGTAATTAATTAGAACACTAAAAGATTGCCATGGAGATGGCTTATTACATTAAAATGAAAAGCATGAAAAACTTATTAAAAGGTGCGGTTGCTATAGTGGCGGTATTTTTCTCAACTCAATTTGCAAATGCTCAACAAAAAATTGGTCATATCAATTTCGCTGAAATCATCCAATCTACTCCTGAATTCAAAGCAGCAGAAGCTCAATTGAAAACCTTGAGCGATGGTAAAACCAAAGAAATTCAGGATATGGTTACTATTTATCAAACGAAACAGAAAGACGCTAACGAAAAGTTACGTAATAGAAGCGAAGCCAATAAAGAAACTGTGGATCCTGAAATCAATAAAATAGGTCAAGAGTTACAGGACATTCAGACACGCATCCAAACGGCACAGCAGACCGCTCAGGAAGAACTGAACAAAAAAGAAGAAGAATTGATCGCTCCTGTGCATAGAAAAGTTGCTGATGCAGTAACTGCCGTATCCAAAGAAAAAGGCATGGCTTACGTATTTGATATCTCTAGCACAAACATTCCCTATTTCCAAGGTGGTGAAGATCTAACAGCTGCCGTGAAATCAAAACTAGGTATATCAGCAACCGCAGCTCCGACAGCTCCGGCAAAAAAATAACGGCTTATTTAAGGCATAAAAAAAGGATTATTCAGACGAATAATCCTTTTTTTATGCCTTTCTCTCCTTACAACGGGACGATATTCCCTAACTCCTTTAAACTTTCTCTCCTGTTTGCCCAATTATCACAGCGTCGATACTCACCGATATAATAAAAAATCTGTTGCCTACTTTCTTGTTTTTACCAGGTAAAATGTAGATATTGTCGCAGAAATAGACATTCTACCTTAATGAAAACATCATGGGCTCAATTTTGTTTATTAATAAACGAACTTGATGACTCATAGAAACTTCATTGCTAAAATGATTATACATGGCGTGGCCATGAGCCTAAATTAGCGTAAGCTGATAAGTTCATGAAACCCTCCATTGTTGTTAACACTGTTAAAGGCAGCTGCTATGCAGTCTTTGCAAACAAATTGGTAATGAGTAAACAAATTATTCTGATGAAAAAGAAAGTAACTGAGGATGCCCCAAAGAAAGAAAGAAAGGTAACATCTGGGCCGATCCGGGACAAAGAACGCACCAAAGCACGGATGATTGCGGCTGTAGGAAAAGTAATCCAGAAAAAAGGATACCATGCCTTGAATGGCCCAAATATCGCGCTGGAATGTGGTTTAAATAAGGCCCTCATATGGAACTACTTTGGAGGCCTGGATCAACTGATTGAAGCTTACTTAACTCAAAAGGACTTTTGGCTAATTGGCGACAAAGGAATTCTTGATCAAATGATCTCAAACCCCGACACAATCAATGTAGATCTGATCAATGAATTGCTTCAAAGCCAACTGAACACCTTCTTGAAGGATAAAACTAGACAGAAAATTATTCATTGGGGACTGGGCGAAAAGACCAAAGCCTTAAAAAGTATTGCCGACAAACGCGAGGCCTTTGGAGAAGAACTATTAAAAAACGTTGAACCAAAGTTCAGAAATACAGAAGAGGATATACGCGCCACACTCGCCCTCCTCATTGGCAGCATCTACTACCTATCCTTACAAGCTAAATCGACTGGTAGCACCTTTTGCGGAATTGACCTCAATACTGCAGAAGGAAAAGCTCGTATTGAAAAATCAATCGGAAGAATTCTACAGCGCACTTTTGCTGAAATAGAATAGATTTATATACCCCAACTTCCGGGAATCGGTCAATTCCTGGAAGTTCTTTCCCATACCTGGGCCCCTATTGCGCCTAAAATTTTCACCAACTTCTTTCATATCATTTTTGTCGAATATTTTTATTATGTTAGCATAATAAAAATTAGGTTGTTTTGTAGTATATTTGTTTATAACCAATACCCGTGCGTATGATAGGTCAAATTATATTTGTCGTTTGTTTTGTAGCTGCGTTATTTCTTTTTATAAAAAATGTGCGGCAGATCTATAGCAATATTAAACTCGGTCGGGATAGCGATCGTTCGGATAGACCGGCTGAACGATGGAAGACCATGATCCTCGTTGCATTCGGTCAAAAAAAGATGTTTAAAAGAGTCATTCCAGCACTTTTGCATCTCTTTGTTTATCTGGGATTCGTGATCATCAACATAGAGATGCTGGAGATTATCATTGATGGAATTTTCGGCACACACCGTGTTTTCTCTTTTTTAGGAACTTTCTATAATTTTCTGATCGCTTCCTTCGAATGGCTTGCTCTGGGCGTATTGCTGTCCTGCGTGATTTTCCTGATCCGGAGAAATATAGTTAAAGTAGCTCGTCTGAGCAGCAAGGAGCTCAAGCACTGGCCCAAAACGGACGCGAATATCATTCTTATCACCGAAATCTTTCTGATGACGGCATTTTTGTTAATGAATGCAGCAGACCAGAAACTACAGCTTTATGGGTTTGAACATTTTAAATCGGCAGGCTCCTTTCCCATAAGCCAGTACCTGCTCCCCCACTTGCCTACATCCACCGAAAGCCTCTACCTGATCGAAAGATGCTGTTGGTGGTTTCATATCTTAGGGGTGCTTGCATTCTTGAATTATCTGCCTTATTCAAAACACCTGCACATCGTCCTGGCTTTTCCCAATACCTACTTTTCAAATTTAGGTCCGAAAGGAAAACTATCCAATATGGATGCTGTTACCAATGAAGTTAAGGCCATGCTCGATCCTAGCTTTTCTCCACCTTCGACAGATGCCGTAGCGCGTTTTGGTGCCAAAGATGTACAGGACCTATCCTGGAAGAGCTTACTGGATGCCTATACGTGTACTGAATGTGGGCGCTGTACTTCGTCATGCCCAGCCAACATCACCGGAAAACTGCTGTCGCCCCGAAAAATAATGATGGACACCAGGGATAGATTAACCGAAGTCGGTAATAATATCAAGAAAAACGGTAGCTTTCAAGATGACGGCAAGTCACTTCTGGATTCCTATATCAGCCGGGAAGAGATATGGGCATGTACAAGTTGTAATGCCTGCGTCGAGCAATGCCCGGTCAATATTAATCCCTTGGATATCATCGTAGAACTTCGCCGCTTTGCTGTAATGGAAGAATCCCAGGCTCCAGCGAGTATTAATAATATGTTTGGAAACATTGAGAATAATGGCGCTCCATGGAAATATGCTCAAATGGACCGCGCAAATTGGACTCAACAACACTAGGTAATGATGGAAAATGAATTAAATATTCCGACAGTTGCAGAACTGTTAGCAAAGGGAGAAACTCCCGATATACTATTCTGGGTCGGGTGTGCAGGTAGTTTTGACGAACGCGCTCAAAGGATAACGCGCGATATTTGCCGTATCCTCCAGCATGTGGGAATCAACTATGCCATCCTCGGGACAGAAGAAAGCTGCACTGGTGACCCCGCGAAAAGAAGCGGAAACGAGTTTCTATTCCAGATGCAGGCCATGATGAATATTGA
Source organism: Sphingobacterium thalpophilum (assembly GCF_901482695.1). Classification (NCBI taxonomy): domain Bacteria; kingdom Pseudomonadati; phylum Bacteroidota; class Sphingobacteriia; order Sphingobacteriales; family Sphingobacteriaceae; genus Sphingobacterium; species Sphingobacterium thalpophilum. The sequence continues at coordinate 3,728,356 of NZ_LR590484.1, read as the reverse complement.
AGTGCTGAATGGCTACGAAATCAGGAAGATCGTTACTGCTTGCCCACACTGCTTCAATACCTTAAAGAACGAATATCCTGCGCTCGGTGGAAACTACGAAGTTATACATCACACACAACTGATACAAAGCCTGATTGACGAAGGTAAATTAAAGCCCGCTGACAATAACGTGTTCAAAGGGAAGAAAATAACTTACCACGATCCGTGTTATTTAGGGAGAGCAAATGAAGTGTATGAGGCCCCGAGAAAAATACTGGAGAGTCTGGATGCTCAGCTGGTCGAGTTAAAACGCTGTAGAAGCAATGGCTTGTGCTGTGGTGCCGGCGGAGGGCAAATGTTTAAGGAACCCGAACCAGGTAAAAAAGACGTTAATATCGAACGTATTGAGGAGGTCTTAGATGTACAGCCTCAAGTACTTGCTGCAGCCTGTCCTTTCTGTATGACGATGCTTAAAGACGGTGTGAAAATAAAAGAAAAGGATTCCGAAATCCAAGTGCTGGACATCGCCGAAATAACTGCTCGGGCAAACAATTTATAATTGCTTATTAAAACTCAAATTAAGAAGACCTGATCCGTAGATCAGGCCTCTTTTGTTGCTGGCACCGTAGTTACTCTGCCGATTAAAATTATGAGGCTACGGTGCTACAGCAACAGGTGGGCAGAGTTCCCATCTGCCGTATAACAGGTTAAGCCAACCCGAATACCATTTCAAAGATAAAGCACATTAAGCAAATATTTATTGACCATTTCGTTGAAAAACTTGACCAAAACGCAACTCATAAAAAAATGCAGGACGATCTCATACAGCTATAAGACAGCCATGAGCCTGCCGCTCCGATTGCAGCTATGGCCTTCAGCTTATTGGTCTAAAAGTTTCGTAAATAAGAAAAGGGATAAAAATAGTAATAACGATGGCGAGCCCGTCGGGCAGACAGTCTCACAATACCATAAGAAGCTATTTATAGAAAGACACTCTCCCTAACTAGGCTAAATGATATCTAGATCTGTTCTTTATTTACCCATTTCGTCACCTGAGGCGCACAATAATGTTCCATCTGATCTAATAGTTCCGCTATTGTATTCCCCACCAATAGCATGTCTCTATTTTCTTTTTTGAGCAGGCCTTCATCGACCATATGGGCTATGAAATCAATCAAATGATCATAGAATCCGTTTGTATTTAATATACCTACCGGTTTACGGTGCAATCCTAACTGTCCCCAGGTAATCATTTCAAAAAGTTCTTCAAGGGTACCAAAGCCACCGGGCAGGGCGATTGCTGCATCTGCATGTTCATTCATAATTCGCTTACGGTCATGCATACTGTCGACGGTGATCAATTTGGTCACCCCTGTATGTTCGCGTTCTTTTGAATTTAGAAAATGTGGGATTACTCCGATCACCTCTCCTCCCTGATCCAAGACGGCGTTAGCGATTGTTCCCATCAGTCCAACCCTACTGCCACCATAAATCAGACGAATGCCCCTTTGTACCAGCGTTTGCCCCAAATATTTCGCTTCTTCTGCGTACACATTGGAATGACCTAAACTGGAAGCGCAAAAAACAACAATACTTTTAATTTTATTCATACGCAAGTATAAAAAAAAGTGGGTTAATCCTTTCATGTCGATCACTTTATACTCCAGATTTCTTGCCTTATGAAAAGAATAAAAAAACAAAAAGGACGTATAATTGTAAAAGTAAAGTGACAAATAAATTATAAACTGATAAAATAGAATGTTATGTATTCAATGATCAAAATGATAGCAATGGCTGGTTTGGGCGCGGTGCTACTATCGTCCACAACAGCAGGTCTGCCTGCAGATCCGCATCAGCCTGCTCCGCAATCCACACGGCTTTCGCATGCGGAGATTCTGGAAGGCACCGATTCCCTGCTGCAATATTTTAATCAAACCACAGCGGATCTGGAAAAACAGGTGGCTGGACTTAGCGAGGCCCAGTTACAATTTAAACCTGCACCGGATAAGTGGTCGATCAGTCAATGCTTAGAACATATCGTATTGTCCGAACGTATGATATTTAACATGGCCAAGTCAGCACTTGAAAAAGCGCCGCAGCCTGAAAGAAAGTCCGAGGTAAAAATGACCGACGACCATTTGAAAACTAGCATAACCGACAGAACTCACAAGTTTCAAGCACCAAAAGAATTACAGCCGACGGGTATCTACAAGGACACCAAAACAGCCCTTACCGATTTTCTTGCTGCGCGACAACCCGTAATTGACTATATTAAAAAAGCGGATGTTACAGATCTGCGCAACCATATCAACGATTATCCCAATGGTGTGGTAGATGGGTATCAGGGGCTTATGTTTATAGCAGCCCACTGTGCGCGGCATACCAGACAAATTGAGGAAATAAAAGCAAACCCTAATTTTCCAAGACAATAAATGATGAAAAAATTGACTTATCAGCTCACAATAGATGCGCCGGCTGAGCATGTTTTTAAAACAATGCTTGCCAAAGAGACTTATAAACAATGGACGTCGGCTTTCAACCCAACTTCAGACTTTGAGGGCAGCTGGGAAAAAGGAGAAAAAATCTACTTCGTCGGCATGAATGAAAAAGGAGAAAAAGAAGGCATGGTAGCAAGAATAGCAGAAAATATACCGAATCAGTATTTATCTATCCAACACTATGGCATCTTGGATAATGGCCAAGAAGTGACCGAAGGCCCTGCTGTCGAAAGCTGGGCGGGAGCATTCGAAAATTATAGCTTTATAGACCTCGGTAACCAGACGACAGTGAAAGTTGACGTTGACACGAACGAGGAATATATAGATTATTTCGAACAGGCCTGGCCTGATGCTTTAAAGCGCTTAAAAGAAATCTGCGAAACTCCTTGATAGCCGATTTCTCAAAAGAGGATGACAATATCAAAACGCATGCTTAATGCCCATGGTTTTGATATTGTCGTTCGCTGCTATTTCTTCCTGTCGGCTTTCCTTGGAAACCAAAGTACACGGCTCGTCAAGCGCCCTTTGCCGTGAATTTCAATCCGGTCTATAAAACAATTCAGAACCCCAAATGCGTTATCTCTTCCCTCTACCATTCCTTCCAATGTAACCATCGGTATTCCTTTATAGACCCCAAAATTTCCTGCATGGTGATGACCTGAGAGGACAGCCCTGACATTTGGAAACTGTGCGATCAGCTCCAGAAGTTCTCTATTATTTAAGGCTTCAAGCCCATTTTCCGGAAAAAGCGGATGGTGGGTCAGGACGAGTATATGTTTATTCGCATTTTGCGCTTCATCGAGCTGCCCTTTTAACCATGCAAATTGTTGTGGCCCTACGCCACCGTTCCATAGAGCGGCATTGGTTCTACCTTGTCGTTTCAGGCTATCCTGCTGCCGTTGCCAGTAGATCCGTTCGTAAGTATCCACCTTTGTAGCGTATTGCGAAACTTCATTCGTATTCAAAAGAATAAATACCCAATCTCCCTTATTCACGGAATAATACGATGCGGGCATGTCAAATGCTTTATAGAGATTTTTTCCGTCCTCGGTGTGTACGTAATCGTGGTTTCCCAATAACTTGAATGTCGGTGCGTCTAACTTCGCAAGCCTCTCCGCAATCCGCGGAAGATCGTTGATGCCCTGGTCCACCAGATCTCCAAGCACAAAAGTAAAATCAACCGCTTGATTGTTTAATTCATGCACAGATTCCTCGATTTTTTGAAGTGACTGCCGATAACGGCGTTCACCCCGATCTTCGAGGTCCGCATATTGCGGATCAGCAATCAGACCTATGCGAAATTGGCAAGGTAGCTCTTGGGCTGTTACCCGCAACACGTTAGCGAAAACCAGGAGAAGAATAAATCTTAGAAGGTGGCTATGTCTCATGTCAAATCTTTTGTTGGTTATTCGGCATAAGATACCTCATTTTTCGCAATAATCTCGATATCTCGAATAAAACTTCTAGTTTTCATCAAAAATACTGGAGGCCATGAGTAAATTGTGTTAGTATGTCCATACGCAGGATTAAAAGCTAAAATAAATAGGAGACAAAAGATAGGATCCATGAAAGGGGAAGGTTTAAGGTACTTTTCAACAAACGAAAAAGGTTAGATCTCATTTCGATCTAACCTTTTTCATCAGTGCCCAGGAGCAGATTCGAACTGCCACGCCCATACGAGCGCCACCCCCTCAAGATGGTGCGTCTACCAATTTCGCCACCTGGGCTCATATTCGCCTTTGGTATCACAAAAGTAAAGATTTTTCCGGCTTTTGCAAGGCAAAAAACGCATTTTTATTTGCTATTTTACTAAATTCCTATTGATCAGCGTTCTAATAACACCGTCAACCAAACCAACCCGCGGAACAAGAATTTGTTTCAGGCGTCCATGCTTCATAATTGTCAGGAAGATCTCACTGGCTGGAATAATCACGTCTGCACGGTCCTCATTCAGCCCAAGTAAAATAATACGTTCTTTTAGGGAAAAAGATGACAGATGCTCATACACAGCCTTTAATTTTGCATAAGATAAAGGCTTGTCCAATTTCTCATTAGACAGACGGGCCAGTTTATTGATATTACCTCCAGTCCCTATCCCGATGACCTGTTTATACATGTGTGTATTACTGCGCACCCATTCTTTCAGTTCATCCCAGGTCTCCGCCTTATCCTGATTATCCAGTATCCGGATCGTACCCAGATTAAAAGATCTCGAATTGACCAATACGCCATTTGCAAACAGAGAAAGTTCAGTGCTGCCTCCACCCACATCTATATAAAGATAGACCTTATCTTTCTCCATTTTATTATCCCAGTGACTGTTATAGATGATCTCAGCCTCCTTAGCGCCTTCAATGATATCAATATCGATTCCGTTTTTCGCAACTTCAGCAACAATTGCGGCACCATTTTTTGCGTCACGCATCGCCGAAGTAGCGCAGGCCATATAATCCTCCACATGATACACATCCATCAGCTCACGAAAAGCTTTCATGGTCTTAATCAGGCTCTCCGCTTTTCTTGGCGAGATTTCCTGATGTATAAATGCATCATCACCCAAACGTAAAGGAACCCGCAAAAGGGTATTTTTTTTAAAATTAAATTGGTCCTTCTGGCCAATAATATCAGCGATCAAAAGACGGACCGCGTTGGAACCTATATCTATAGCAGCGTATCTCACGTTATCTTGTTCTATATTTTGATTAAATCATGCTAAAATAAACACAGTTATTAAAAACTATATTACAACGATGTTAAGTTATTATTAATTTAACAGTTCAACAAGTGATTTCTCTGATTCTCGCCGACTCATACTATGCTACAACGCGATCTAGATAGTGCTACGGCTGATGTACGTTGACCGAACAGAAAAATTTGACAATAAAATAAAAAAGGAATATTTACTGCAGTAAATATTCCTTTTTTATATAAAATCTCCAGCGGAATTAGTGGTGTCCGTGGCCTTCGGATTTACCACCGGCCAATGTATAGATTTCCTCCACTTTCTTCAGTGATTCTTCAGAAATATGGATCACCTTTGTGTTTGTATTATGTTCCTCGCGCGAAAATCTACCGTTGATTTCACCTTGCTTTTCGACTACAGTAGCTAAAAAGGCCTTGTCATTGAAACTGGCTGTACTATCAGTTCCAGAGATAGAGGTTGGCACCTCAAACGTCGGTACACCGCGCTCAAATTCTCCGACGTGCAGTTCTTTAGCTAAAGCATCTAGTTCCGGCAATATCGATGCGTAGGCTTCTTTAATTTTGGCAGCTACGTTCTTTACCTCTGCAGAGCTAGACTGTTTCGCAGCAACATCCGCAAGGTTTACCAGATAATTTCCATTTTCGCCCACTAACTTAATCATCGCAAACGCATCTCCGTCTGCTAATGTCGCATTGGCATATTGACGCTGTCTATCTGCAGCTGTTTGGCTACAAGATGCAAATAATGTGCTCGCACAAGCCGCTACAACAAATAACTTATTAATCTTCATATCAATTTTGTTAACTATGCAAAAGTAGATAAAATATATATTCTTCGAAACCCTATCCTCGAAAAGTCACGAAAATTAAGCAACATTTCTTCCCGCATTGATTACACCGAATATAGTCCGTGCAATCAGTTTCGAATAATCTTCCCGTTGCGCATCATCCAGGCGATCGGAATTTAGAGCCCTTATGGCGTAATGCTGTATCACCAGCAATGGCAGTACGATGCTCTCCCTGGCCAAAATCGACGCGCGATCTACCGGATAGTTTTCCATTAATTGAGACGTTCCACTGAGCTTCAACAAGTATTCTTTGGTAACCTGATACTCTGTATGTAGATTTTTCCAAAAGTCACCATACACCTTATCCTCCTTCATATACGCGGTAATATCAAAGTTTGATTTGGTCATGGACATCATACAGTTGTCGATTAAAGTCTGAAAAAAGCCCGAGGATACGTATAGCTGTTGCACATCTTTCCATAGGTTGTTTTTCTCAGCCCATTGCAAGGCTGTTCCCACACCATAAAATCCGGGGATATTCTGCTTCAGCTGACTCCACGAGGTCACGAAGCTAATGGCACGCAAATCTTCCAGCCTCAGCTCCCGTCCAGAATTACGTTTCACTGGCCTGCTCGATATATTGATCGAAGAAAGCGCTTTCAGGGGGGACATCGTTTCCAGATAGGGCAAAAACAATTTATTTGTACGCAGGTCCATGAATTTCTGGTGGCTCAGCTCCGCCAGTTTATCGATAATTTCGCACTGATGCTTCGTCAACGTATCACCCACCCGTTGTTTTAGGTCCGAAATAATACCTGCATGCAGCAATTGTTCGATATTAAAGCGCGCAGTATCCAGCGATCCGTACTGACTGCTGATAGTCTGCCCCTGAATAGTCAACTGAATGTGATCGTTGGCTATTTCTTTACCCATAGACGCATAGAAGCGCTGTGTTTTACCACCACCACGAGCCGGAGGTCCACCCCTACCGTCAAAAAAGACAAGATCAACATCGTATTCACGCGAAATTGCTGTCAACTCAATTTTCGCACGGTAGATCGACCAGTTAGCCATCAGATATCCACCATCTTTGGTACTGTCCGAATATCCCAGCATGATCGTCTGTTTATTTCCCCGCAGCTTTAAGTGTGCTTTATATTCCTTATTATTGTATAAGGTCTTCATCACATCTGCAGCTCTGGTCAAATCATCAACCGTCTCAAACAAAGGGACGAAGTCGATAGTCAACGCATCTTTTTTCCAGCCTGACCAAAGGAACAGCTGACGTAAACCCAGAATATCGCTCGCCTGCTGACAATTGCTGATGATAAAACGCTGTGCCGCCCGCTCCGAACCAGAACGCTGAATATCTTTGAGCAATTTTATTACACCCGACGTGTCCTTTGTCAATGGATCAGCATCTTCGCCGACCTGAAGGTCCAGCTCTTTAAACTTGAGCGCTTTCTGCTTGTCGGTCTCACTCAATTCCAGATAATTTGCAGGCATACCCGTCTCGACCTGATTGTGCTGGATCAGATAATTAGTCGCTTCCCGCAAAATACGGCTATCCTGACGTATGTCCAATGTGGTGAAAAAGCAGCCAAAGGTCATCACCTTACGTAATAGATCATCGACGATCTCGACAAAGAGGCCATTGTGATGTTCTTCCAGAACATTTTTGATCGCTTTCAAGTTCGAAATGATGTTGTCAGTCTCGTCTATCGGCTGCTCCACAGGATTAAAGCTGTTTTCATAAAACAGCGTCTGCAAATTTTCCATGTACTCTTCGACCCCACGGAACGTGATCCGGCGCCTTACAATACGGAAATCCCGGTAATAACATCTAAATAAGATTGTCCGTAAGAGCGCAGCTACTTTCTTCGTACTTTCAACGCTTACGTTGGGGTTACCGTCACGGTCGCCTCCCGGCCAAAAGCCCAGTTCGATCAGCTGTCTGACTTCCTCGGTATCCACATCTAGCTCATCATCAATAAATGACTGTATTTCGGATGCAACTTTATAGAACACGTTCTCCAGAAACCAGGCTAAACTTGCTGCTTCGTCTACGGGAGTCGGCTTATTTTTATTAATAAATGGCGTCTTTCCCAGTTGCTGCAAAAGCTGGTGTATACTATGAAGATCGTTGGATTTAATTGCATCGATCAAATCATTGATAATCCCCAGTACAGGCCCAGGATAAAACTGTGTAGGGTGAGCCGTTAAGACGAGGCGAACCGAAAAATCCTTTAACTTTGAAATGATCTTACGCCGCATGTCGCCGTTACCTTCTGCGTTCTTGATAAATGCTCCTAAGACATTCTCATCGTCACCACGGCCGACCATCTGAAACGACGAATCCTCTATGGCATCAAACAAAACAACCTGACGTTCTATGTACTGAACAAAGCGAAACAATAAATCAATACGTTGTTCCTCGGATGAAAATTCCTCATGCTGATCAAAAAAACTCTTTATGATCTCATCAGGTGTCATATGTTGATCCACACCTTTTTCACATTGCTTCGCAAAAAATGGCAATAAAGTACCCGTATCCTTAACACGCTGAAAGGGCAGTGTTAAAAATAAACTTTTGAAAAGCTCAAAGCGTGTCAATACTTCGTCCTGAAAGACGGCTTCATTTTTACTTTGCTTCATATTTAAATCTTTGAAAATGGTCAAGAGAGTTTAGGTGACTCTTGATCGTAATATATCTGAAATTACCCTACCGGCCAAATATAGCAATTTTATATTTAAACAAACAAAAATATATAAATTAATCAAAAAATATAGTCAAAAATTACAAACATATTAATGAATTTTAGTAATTTTTCATTTTCCGCATATTCTTGCAGTAAATACAGAAATCACAGGCTAATATAGTGTTATCTTGTATATTTGTGCTATACATTATGAAACAGACACAGGAAATAAAAAGTTTTTTTTACAGTCAGTATTTTGCGGATGGCTTGCGAATCACGATTGGATGCATTGTGCCTGTCCTTATCTTTGCAACGATCGGCCAGTTTACCAATGGAACGATTGTTTCGTTGGGAGCACTCCTGGTCGGCCTTTCGGATACTCCGGGAGCACCTAGCCATAGACGTAAAGGTATGTTTGCGGGAGCGCTGCTGACTACGCTGACTTTTATTTTGACCAATATAGTCAATCAGAATGTTTATCTCCTTGCTATTTTTATTGGCCTGGCCTGTTTTATCTTTGCCATGTTCGCAGTATTCAATGGACGGGCAGCTAATGTGGGGCTCATGTGCATACTAATGATGCTCATCCATGTACAGATCCATTATCCCTTGGCAGATGCACTCAGCTACCTCGGCTTTTACGTCCTTGGCGGACTGTGGTATATCACGATCAGCCTATCCATCACCCAAGCACGTCCGTACAGGCTGGCCGAACAAGAACTCGCCGAAACCATCCGTTATGTCGCAGACTATATCCGGCTGAAAGCCAATTTCTACGATGCCAAAATAGACAATGATAAAAATTACCTCAAACTGATTGATAAACAGGTAGAGGTCAATCAGCACCAGGAGAATGTACGCGATCTGCTGTTTCAGAGCAAAAGATCCATCAAAGACACCACTAAGGTCGGCCGCTATCTGACGCTGATCTTCAACGATATTGTCGACCTCTTCGAGCAGAGTATGGCGGCACATTACGACTACAATACCATCAGTGAACGCTTCGGGCCCACAGGCATTTTAGAGGATTTCAAAAACGTTATATTAAAATATACCAATGAACTGGACAATCTGGCCTACCAGCTCAACACCAATGTACAGCCTAGACCACTATACGATTTCGACGCAGATCTAAGCCGTCTGCATGCAAAAATCGACCAGCTCGACAAAGACTATCAGTACAGCACCTTTGCTTTACGAAAAGTGCTGATCAATCTTCGGGATCTGGTCCGCCGGATAAAAAATATATATGGCTATTCACATCTACAGCCAGACGAGGTCAAAAGAAAAGAAATTGACGACGCCAAACGCTTTGTGCAAAGCTCTGCCATTGACTTCAAAAAGTTTCGCGAAAACCTCACGCTGAAGTCGACTATCTTTAGGCATGCTTGCCGTATGGCCATCGTCATGTCGCTTTCGTATTATGTATTTGAGGTCACCAACATCACCAGCAACGTCTATTGGATCTTGCTGACGATCATGGTGATCCTGAAACCCGGATTTGGCCTCACCAAAGAAAGAAACATACAACGTCTGATTGGTACGACTATCGGCGGGCTCATCGGAGCAGTCATCCTGCTGACTATACAGGATCCCACCATCTTATTTGTCCTGCTGGTCTTCTTTTTTCTGACAGCTTACAGCTTATTTAGGGTCAATTATGTCGTCGCGGTTCTGTTCATGACGCCTTATGTGCTGATCATGCTCAGCTTCGTGAGCTCCAATACACTCGAAGTAACCAAGGAACGTATTCTGGACACTTTTATTGGTGGGATGATCGCGTTCCTCTCGAGCTATATCATTTTCCCCAATTGGGAGAGCATGCAGGTCAAGGAATCTATGCGTAAATTGTTGATCGCAAATTACAATTACATCTTTCAGGCGCTGAAAGAAATCGCCGGACAGGCTCCGTCAATTACTGATTATAAGCTAGCTCGCAAAGCTGTTTATGTGGAGACCGCCAATATGGGGTCCACATTCCAACGCATGCTAACTGAACCCAAAAAACGACAAAAGTACAGCAAGGAAGTCAATAAATTCGTTATCTTCAACCACATCCTCGCCTCGTTTTCGGTTACACTGATGAACCACCTGGACCAGATGGACAACAATTACCTCAACAAAGAACATGTAAGGATGATACGAAAAATATTGGCCAGCCTCGATCAGTCCATTCAATTGCTCTATTCCGAAGATTCCTCGGGTTCATTTGAGCCGATGGATATCGACATTCCCAACGATCGCTTTGAAGATACTGATATCCATTCTGTAGATGCAAAGCTCCTGGGTGAACAATTGGATTTTTTATACAAAATTGCACAGGACCTGCATAAGATCGTTCAGGATCTACACGATAAGAATGCCGCAGAACAAGCTGCCATATTAGCGAAAGTAAACAGTTGATTTATTCTCAAAATTCCCGAAATTTGTATTTATGAGCGAAAGTAAAGCATCAAGCTACGACATTATTATTGTTGGCGGCGGCCCCATCGGTCTGGCCTGTGCACTGGAAGCCAAACAGGCCAATCTAACATATCTTATACTGGAAAAAGGCTGCCTGGTCAACTCTCTGTACAACTACCCCCAAAATATGACCTTTTTCTCCTCCTCCGAACGTCTGGAAATAGGTGGCATTCCGTTTGTAACAACCAATCCCAAACCACGAAGGGTCGAAGCTCTGGAATATTATAGACGCATACAACAAAAATTCGAACTGCAGACACAACTATTCGAGGAAGTACTCGATATCAAAAAAAATGAGGCAGGCGATTTCCAGGTTCAGAGCAATAAAGCTGTTTACGTTGCCAAAAAGGTTATTATCGCGACCGGTTTTTATGATATCCCCATGTTGCTTAATATCCCCGGCGAAGAGTTACCCAAAGTGAGACACTATTACAATGATCCGCACTATTATAGCGGACAAAAGGTTATCGTGGTAGGCGCCAGCAATTCGTCCATTGACGCAGCACTGGAAACTTACCGTAAGGGAGCTCAGGTTACCCTGGTAATCCGGGGTAACGAAATCAGCCCACGGGTGAAATACTGGGTCAGACCGGATATCGAAAATAGAATTGCTGCCGGAGAGATCACCGTCTTCTACAATAGCCAGCTGACTGCAGTTACCGAAACTCAAGCTTTTATCCGAACTGAAACCGAAACAGTCGTGCTGGACAACGATTTTGTGCTGGCCTTAACTGGATATCGCCCAAATTTTGATTTTCTAAGAAAGATTGGTGTTGCTATCCCCCAGCAGGCCCCTTGCATCCCCAGCCATAACGAACAAACGATGGAGACAAATATAACAGGTTTATATCTGGCTGGAGTAGTATGTGGCGGCTTAAATACACACCTCTGGTTTATCGAAAACTCCCGAATCCATGCTAAGCAGATCTTGAGCCATATACAGTCTAAGGATAATTAACCTCGCTGATAACGTAGGCCATTCAGGAAGATTTTCATCATTTTCTTCTGCAAACTGAGAATATGATCGAATTCTTCTTTGGTCGGGAACAGCATATTCTTCATGTCCTTGAGGATGCCCATACGCATACCAAACAATGAGTATAATAAGATACGGGCGGTCTCATTGAGATCATCTACATGGATTTCCTGTGCATCGACACCAAGCTGAAGAATCTTTTCGATAATTTCAACTTCCCGCAGGTAGGATTCTTTGAATACTCGTTCCAGTTCATCCGGAAGCTCCTTGACCATTTTCATGGTGTATTCAAACAAATTGTAATATTGATTGATAATTTTGACACGCATATCAATAGAGTACATCATGATCTCTTCAAAGTTGCCCCCTCGATCTATGACCTCTTCGATCTCTTCGATCATCTTATCAATAACGTATTCAAAAACAGCAGAGTATAAACTGTTCTTATCTGGAAAATAATAATAAAGCAGTGCTTTTGAAAAATTAAGATCTTTGGCTATTTCCGACATCGTTGTCTTAGCCATTCCGAAGTGCGCAAAGCGTCTTGTTGCTGCTTCAAGAATTTTGATTCTTTTTACATCCGCATTACCCATTAAACATATATTTTTTTAGCATAAAATAAACGGTTGTACTATCTTTACCGATTATCATGCTAAAGATAGCTGATTTTTTTGAATTTCTGAAAATTAAAGTCAATATGGAATTAAACATTCAGTCGGATATATCTCTAAAAGCCTTCAATACATTTGGAATAGAAGAAAAGACAAATTTCCTGATCGAAGTAAATGACAATGAAACATTGACCGAAATTTTTAAAAAAGGAATTTTTGAACAGCAGTTTTTCGTCTTGGGAGCCGGCAGCAACGTACTGTTTACCAAACATTTCCAAGGCTATATCATTCGCATGACGAGCAAAGGCATAACCGCCAGATCAGAAGATTACCATGTGTATGTGACGGCCAAAGCCGGTGAGATCTGGGACGAGTTTGTATGGTACTGCATAAACAACAACTATGCGGGCATCGAAAATATGGCTCTTATACCCGGCACGGTGGGTGCCTCGCCCGTGCAGAATATAGGCGCTTACGGAGCTGAACTTATGTACGTGTTTCATAGTTGTGAGGCTTTTGATACGCAAACTGGAACATTTACGACATTTCAGAAGGAAGACTGCAACTTCTCCTACCGCGACAGCATTTTTAAAACCGAACACAAAGGACGCTTTATTATTACAGAAGTTACCTATAAACTGAGCCTGACGCCTAAAATCAATACCAGCTACGGTGCCATCGAAAGCGAGCTAGCCAAGCAACGTATCAATGAGCCTTCAATAGCTGACATCGCAAGGGTCGTTTCCAAAATTCGCGTGGAGAAACTACCGGATCCCAGTACAGTCGGCAATGCCGGAAGCTTCTTTAAAAATCCGGTGATTTCGCTTACGGATTTCCAGACTTTACAAAAGCTGTACCCGACCATCCCGCATTATCCCATGCCCGATAACCAAACAAAACTGGCAGCTGGTTGGTTAATCGAGCAGTGTGGATGGAAAGGCAAGGCCTATGGCCGAGCCGGTGTCTGGAAAAATCAGGCGCTTGTACTAATAAACAGACAACATGCAAGCGGTCAGGAGATTTACGAACTTTCTGAACGGATCATCCATGATGTGCAAGATAAATTTGGGATCGGTCTCGAGCGAGAGGTTAATTTATTGTAAAGAATCTCAGCTTTAGTTTATAGCTGTAAAAATGCTTAACAGAAACTGCAAAACAGCCCCAAGCTGGTCCAAGGCCCGATTCGGGCTAATTTAATTTACTTAAGATTAATTTTTCTGTCAATTTTCCCCGCTTAAAATAATCTTAAAATTACATTAAGAAATTCATTCTTAGGTATTTTGGCGCATTATTTGTCCGATAATTAATGAACCGGATTTATAAACTTACTGTTTGCTAAAAAGAACAGTTATAATTCATTAAGCTATGACAAAGAATGAATTTGACAACATGGTTATTGAGCAATCGGACTCATTAAAACTCTACGCCAGAAATTTTACCAGCGATTATGAGGATGCAAACGATCTTGTACAGGATACCATCCTCAAGGCCGTTACCTATTTCAAAAATTTCAAGGAAGGTACCAACCTAAAAGGATGGCTTTACACGATCATGAAAAACACGTTTATAAATAACTATAGGCGGATCGTAAAGACAAACTCATTCATCACCAAAGACGAAGACATCTCCAATTCTAATTTGCTAATGTCTGCCTCTAGCAATCAGGGCGAAAGCAAATTCGTCATGGAGGATATTCATGAAGCTTTATCCAGCCTGTCAGATGAATACTACATCCCCTTCTCTTTGTATTTTGAGGGATTTAAATATCATGAAATCTCCGAGCACCTGAATATTCCTATTGGCACTGTAAAGACGCGGATACACGTCGCCCGGAAGTTGATGAAACGATCTTTGTCCGCTTATAAAGTGGCCTAATTTTTCTAACTTCGCCTTCTTATCGATCGTCATGATGAAAGAAGGATTACCAGAATATAGCAAAGCACAGCTCGCCCTGCGGAACGGACAGGATAAACCACAGATCTGGATAGCCTACAAAGGCTTTATCTACGATGTAAGCGAAAGCAGGTTGTGGCTAAAAGGCATGCATTATGAGCATTGGGCAGGACAGGATTTAACGGCAGAGCTACAGGAAGCTCCACATACGGAAAGCGTATTTTCAAGATTCCAGTGTATCGGAATCTTGAAAACCTAAACTTCATTACAAGTTAAATTGGGAAAGAGCTACAAAAGCATTTAGCCGCTTCTGTATATCCTCATCTGTCAGTTCCACCAGCCGGTCTGTACCAAATTTTTCGACACAAAAAGAGGCAAGTGCAGAACCGAAGATCAGTGCATTTTTCATATTGGTAAAATTAATGCTTTTGACCTTGGCCAAATAGCCAATAAAACCTCCCGCAAACGTATCCCCTGCTCCAGTGGGATCAAACACATCCGCAAGCGGTAAGGCAGGCGCGGAAAATACCTGATTTTCACCAAACAGCAAGGCTCCATGCTCTCCTTTTTTTATAATCAGATAGTTGGGTCCCATATTCAAAATAACCTGAGCAGCTTTGACCAGTGAGTACTCACCCGAAAGCTGTCTTGCCTCCGCATCGTTGATCGTGAGGACATCAACTTTTTGCAGCACGTTCTTCAGATCATCTAAGGCCACATTCATCCAGTAATTCATAGTATCTAGTACGACCAGTTTGGGCGTCTGTTTTAATCGCGATAAGGTCGTCAGTTGCACCTGTGGAGTGAGATTACCCAACAGGAGATACTCACAGTCCTGATAACTATCAGGAATCAGTGGATCAAAATCCGCAAGGACATTTAAATCTGTGGCCAGTGTATCGCGGCTATTCATATCGTTATGATAACGGCCAGACCACGAAAAGGTGCGCCCCCCTGGGATGATCTGCACGCCCGAAACATCGATACCCCGGCGTTTGATCAAATCCATATGATGGTCACCGAAATCCTCCCCCACCACGCTGACCAGCTTAATCTGATCACATAAATATGACGCCGCCAGACTTGCAAAAGTACCGGCACCACCTAGAATTTTGTCAGTTTTACCGAACGGTGTTTCTATTGCATCAAAAGCCACCGTACCAATAATTACTAAACTCATAGTTTTTTAATAAAGCATGTAAACAAAAAAACCGGCCTAAAGCCGGTTTCTATTTTGCTCCTGAAGCTGGGCTCGAACCAGCGACCCTCTGATTAACAGTCAGATGCTCTAACCTGCTGAGCTATTCAGGAATTTTATTTTCAGAGAAGCTCCTTTCTCTTCGAGTGTACAAAAATAGTACATTTTGATATTACTTGCAAATAATTTATTTGCTTATCGCTCCTGAAGCTGGGCTCGAACCAGCGACCCTCTGATTAACAGTCAGATGCTCTAACCTGCTGAGCTATTCAGGAATGAAAATTGAATATACCAACAACGACGTTCTCACGAAGTTGTGAACTGCTCCTGAAGCTGGGCTCGAACCAGCGACCCTCTGATTAACAGTCAGATGCTCTAACCTGCTGAGCTATTCAGGAGTATTTTTTCAATTCTTTCGGAAACCCATTCGCGTTTCCGTGATGCAAGTATCGGAAGATTATTAGAATACTACAAATTTTTTGCGTACATTTTTTACAACTTCCTAAAATCCAATTAGAATAATTTATTTTCTTTATACCCAATTTCTCAAAAAATCAGATAAGGGGACCATAGGGGCATAAAAACGTTTCTATCATAGATAAAAACCTGCTTCTTGCAAAGAAATACGGACCGATTATTTAACAACGTACATTTAAAGCAATACGCCTTTCAAGATTAATGTAGCCACCGTAAAATAAATTAAGAGCCCAGTCACATCCACTAAGGTGGACACAAATGGCGCGGATGAACTCGCAGGATCTGCCCCCAGTCGCTTCATTACAAATGGCAACATCGATCCCATCAACGAGCCCCACAATACTACGCCAACCAAAGATAAAGAAATCACCAGAGCCACCAGCACCCAGTACTCCCCATAACTGTGGGCAAAAGACTGCCAGGCCATGATCCGCAAAAACCCAAGCGCACCCAAAATGACCCCCAGCAGTAAACCCGACAGAATCTCCCGGCGCATTACCCGCCACCAGTCAGACAGCGTCACCTCGCCAAGCGCCATAGCCTGTATAATCAGTGTCGAAGCCTGTGAACCACTATTCCCGCCACTGGAAATAATCACCGGCATCAACGCAAATAACATGATGGCGCTTGCCATCTGCTCCTCAAAATGCTCGATTACTGTCGCGGTCAGCAGCTGCCCCAAAAATAACACAATCAGCCATCCAGCTCTCTTCTTGACCAGATTTTTTATGGATACATCCAGATAAGGCTCATCCAAAGCTTCCGTACCGCCGATGCGTTGCATGTCTTCGGTATACTCCTCATTGGCGACCCAGAGAATATCATCTACCGTAACAATACCCAACATAATACCTTGCGCATCCACCACAGGTAAAGCAACACGATTGTTCATCCGGAAAATATTGATAGCTTCCTCCTGCGGATCATAAGCATTCAGCGATATCAGACGATAGTCGATCAGATCACTGACCACTGTTTCAGGCTCGGCCATGAGCACATCCTTGATGCGGATATCATCAATCAACTTACCGTTCGAATCAATGACATACAGCACGTCTATAGTTTCTGAATCTTTTCCATATCGACGGATATGACCCAGAATTCTTTCTATATTCCAATGCTCCTTCACCGTAATATAATCCGGCGTCATCAGACGTCCAACGCTGTCTTCAGGGTAGCCCAAAAGTGCTAGTGCTTCAACCCGGTCTTTTGGTGGTAACAGCAGTATCAGATGTTTGATATCATCCTTCATTTCGGAGAAAAATGAGGTGCGGTCATCAGGCGGAAGTTCATTAATCAGCGCACTGATTTTGGCCTTGGAAAGCTTCTTGAAAATTCGGTTTTGAGTAGGAAAATCCAGGATCCTAAATACGTTTACCGCGCGGTTTAAATTTAAAGATTCGATAAAAAGAGGACCATGCTCCGGCAGCTCGTCAATTAATTCTTCCACCTCAGAAATATTCATCTCATTTAGAAAATTCTCAAGGCCAACAAAATCACCACTCGCTATTAATTGCTCTACACGACTTACCTGCATTTCCAGTTCTTCCATATCTTCCTGCTGATTTAAAATCCTACATCTGTACAAAAAATTATATGGTACAAAAATCGCTTTTTTAAAGTAAAATTTGAATAAAAAAATAAATAACAAAAAAGCAGCTTTTAGTTCCCGTATTTCTGCAGCGGCCATGCAAGATCACTTCGCGGAGCGTTCTGAAACCAGACATTTTGTCACTACACAAGCTACTTCAGTCAGCCCTCACAAAAAGCAGACGAAGCAAACTGCTGCGCATCACAAACGCTTTTTCGCATGCCCGGATATTGATGCCGACCCAACAGCTGGCGCCGGATCCGACCAGTGCGAAAGCACAACTTAAAAACATTAGCTTCCTAAAAATTCCGGCCCCGTCCTGGCATCTCCCTCTCTGTTTCAAACACGCAAATATTTTTCATATCCCGTACGCTATGCTTGAATATTTAAGTATATTCGTCACATACTTTCCGGTTCTCTCAGACGGCATGCAAAGAAACTGGCAAGCCAGCTTCTAAGGCCTCAACCGGCTAAAATATACAACGAATAGACACAAATTACGAATTATATAAAATAATAAGAATCAAAACATTATAAACAAACAACAAAACTTAAAATTCATATAAAAAACGAAATTAAAACTAAATAAATTAGCAAACCATCATATTAGCCAATATAATGAACGATAAAAATATAATTTTCAAGTATTTAACGATATTTACATTAATCATATATTCACAAAAATGTTCCGCACAGTTTTTTGAAGACAGCCAAGCACCTGCCAGCCAAAAATGGTATAAAATTGATACACTTAATTTCCGGCTAATATTCCCTGAAGAAATGAAAAGCAATGCCCCTACCCTAGCAGATTACGTCCGCAATTCGCTTCATATAACCAGTCGAAATTATAAAATCACACCACGAAAAATCCCTTTTATTATACACAACACGAATCTGCAGACCAATGGCTTTGTTCAGCTTTCTCCCCGTAAATCTGAATTGTATAGCACCGCCGGTGCCGATCCGGATAACCAGACCTGGCTACCAAATCTGATCCTTCACGAATCCAGACACGTCAGTCAATTTGACAAATTGACAGGAAAATTAGGAGCTCCTTTTTTTGAACAGTTAGCGCTTGCCTATTATGGCCTGACCGTCCCTTCTTGGTATTTCGAAGGCGACGCCACACTGTCCGAGACCATTTTCTCTGCTGGTGGAAGAGGGCGGCTACCTTCCTTCGAAATGCCTATAAAAGCAAACTTTCAATCGGACCGACAGTATAGTTTTGACAAATATCTACTGGGATCTTTTAAAGACATCGTGCCAAGCTATTACACAATCGGCTATTTGATGACTACCACATTGAAGTCCGAATTACCACAGGACTACGAAGCGGATCTGTTTTCTGAGCTGAACAGAAAACCACTTTTTCCTTATAACATCAATCGGGTTTTAAAGAAAAAAATAGGTGGAAACAGTGCATATTTGTATAGAAAAACAATTGCAAAATTAGACTCGATCTGGACGAGAAAAACGGGCGCGTACAGCTTCCAGAATTACACGGAAATAGCTCCTGGAAAACATCGCTTTTACAACCATCATCTATTACCAAAATCGCAGTCCGGCATACTTTATTTTATAAAACAAAATCCAGAAAAAACCAATGCCATATACACCTACGATGATCGCACAAAGGAAGAATCTGAGTTGGTAAAAACAGGGATTCAATTAACACCGCATTTTGATATTAGCAGAGACTATGTTGTATGGGATGAACTGCGAAGAGATCCCCGCTATAGTAAAAGAAGCTACAACGTCATCAACCTCATGAACCTAAAAACCGGCAAGATTAGAACCCTCACCAAACATTCACGATATTATTCGCCGGTCTTTAGCCCCGTAGAAGCTTTGATTGCCTGTGTTGAAGTAGATTTATCCAACGAAAGCTATCTGACGCTTATAAGCCTCGAAAATGGCTCGATCGCGAAACGGATCAGACTTGCAGACGGTGAGCAGCTGCAGCATCCCGCTTTTAACCCCTCAGGCGATAAGATCGTCGCTATCCGCCTATCAGAAAATGGAACCGCTTTATGTGAAATAGATCTCAAACTTGAGAGGATCACCAACCTCACCCCTTGGGGAAACCAGCAGTACGAGCGACCACAATACCTTTCGGGTATGGATATCATCGCAAAAGCCAACTTCAACGGTATTGATAATATTTACCTGATCGATCGGCACTCGGGGAAGAGGCATTTGCTGACCAAGGCACAGTTCGGAGCTTTCAACCCTTTTTATAGCCGTGAAACTAAAGAGCTGCTGTTCAACAATTACCAATATAATGGATACAAAATCAGCCGAACGAGCATCGACAGTATATATAACATACAGCCCGAAACCGATTATTTTTCACATTACTACAGCAACGTGTTGCGCAAAGACAGTCTTCCGTCCCTGACCCTGGCACGGCCGGATTCCTCCTCCGGTTATACCATTGTTCCATACCATGGACTGGCAAGGACATTCAACTTTCATAGCCTCTCCCTCAGCAGCAGCAATTTTGAAAGCTTTGACAACTTCAAACCTGGAGTTTTCTGGCTTTCAAACAACATCTTAAACACGACACAGATAGCACTTGGCTATGAATACGACACCGATATCCGAAAGGGCATTTATTCGGCCGAGCTCAATTACAACAGATATTTCCCCAAACTATCGCTACGGTATGAAAACCGGGGCCAGATCGCAGCGGCAAGTGTCCCCGGAAAGCCCGACAGCAGCGTCCGCTTTGACTGGCGCGAACACTATATTTCCAGTCAGCTGTCCATTCCGCTTTCTTTTTATCGTTTCGACTACAATTATTCGACAGGCTTCAACTTCGCAACGGCTTACTTAAGACGTTATAACCTGAGCCGCAACGATCTTAAAAACTTCAACGACGAGACCGCATTTCCATTGACCTATCAGCTTTATTTCAACCGCAACGCCCGAATGGCAACGATGGACCTATATCCGCGATGGGGACAAAATTTGAGCATTACTTACAGACACACACCCTTTGAAAACAAAGCTAAAGGCGAAATTCTGTCTGCGCGAACAGTATTTTACCTACCCGGGTTAATGCGGAATCATGGTTTTCAGATCCGGCTCAGTGCACAAGCAGGAACTGGAATCTATGAATACATCAACGACATCCCGCTGGTAAGCGGATTTAGTTATTATAAATACGAAAAAGTGAAAAATACCTTATTGGTAAACTACAGGTTTCCGATGGTTTATCCCGACTTGGCGCTAGGTTCAATAGCTTACATAAAACGTGTAAAAGGAGGCTTGTTTGCAGACTACCAAAACATTCACAAACACCAAGAAATTGCACCAAAAAGCTTTGGAGCTTACTTGTCCTTTGATTTCAACTCCTTCCGATACCCCTTACCTGATTTTGAATTTGTGGTAAAGGGAACCTATATCAACGACAATACTGCAACTCAGCGCGTGATACCTACGGTAAGTCTCAATTATACATATTAGAGGTGAATTGCCCAATTAAAATTGGCAGCCAGGGCGTAATGATCAGACAGAGGCAGTCCTTTGGAATTTGTAAATAGATTATTTTCGATATTATAGTCCCGGGCTGCCAGACTCAGATCGCCACTGCTGCGATAAAGGATTTTATCTATTGACTCACACTGATTGCCGATAGAGAGCATATGCGGTGGTCTGAACGCATGGTTAGCTTCCGGAACCAGCCCGCCATTCTGCAATTCGACCCAGCTGTCCACTAGTGCCGTCGATTCCATAAAATCATGTAGATTGTCATCGCTAAAACTATAGTGCGCGTTAAAATCCCCCATCACAATCAACGCATGTTCACGAGAATGAGCGGCGATATAATCACGCAGCTGGTTGAGATTGTCCCTCCTGGCACTAGCCGCTCTCCGGTTGTTCTGGGCGTTTGCGTGCACATTATAGACATCGATCCACACATCGTCCACAATTTCCACTTTCACCAAAGTAAAGCCTTTAGGCGTCAGAAAGTCGGCACCTGTACGTTTCCGCCACGGAACCCGGATCACTGCCGACATCGGAAAACGTGACAATGTATTTAGCCCGTCTCCGAAAGGAACACGCCCCTTTGTTTTGGTGCGATAGGGATGTTGATTCCCTCCCCAGTATAAACTATTATTGTAATTAAAATCTTCCTGTACATTGACAATATCGAAGGGATTTATCTTTTTACCGATTTCTGCAATGCTCCTGCTTCTACCCGTGATTGCAGAAGATATAAATCCCGGTAACCCCGCTACGTTATAGGTCAAAACCGAAAAAAAACCCGAACTCACCTTTTCTTTTTTCTTATTAGCATCCATCAATAAACACCTATATTATATCATGTCGGATAAATTTAACAAATGCGGCAAAAAATACCAGTACGGCTGCGATATTTAACAGATAATTGATTTACATCTGACATTGTGATAAAGTAACTGTTACAGTGTCTTCCTCTCCCATTTATCCCGACACGATCAAAAAAAACGATAAGGGAACGACAAGCCGATCCGGGCCCCTGGGGCAATCATTTAATGTAAAGTAAGTCCGGCCAAACCGAACGGCATCTCAGCCACACCATTCATAATCAAAAAAGGGGATAATATTGTATTATCCCCTTTTTCTGAATTTATATTCACATTAGTCTTCAAGTGCCTTCACTCCGGGCAGCACTTTACCTTCCATATACTCTAAAAGTGCTCCTCCGCCGGTACTGACATAACTCACATCATCGCTCATCCCGAACTTGCTTACAGCTGCAGCAGAATCTCCTCCTCCGATCAACGAAAATGCGCCGTTTTTTGTTGCTTCAACCACCGCGTCAGCCACTGCTTTCGTCCCTTTGGCAAAAGTATCAAATTCGAACACGCCCATAGGTCCGTTCCAGAGAATAGTTTTAGAATCCTTGATAATCGCAGCGAAGTTAGCCGCAGACTCCTTGCCGATATCCAGTCCTTGAAGATCCGCCGGAATTTGATCATTAGGCCCGTCATATACATTGGCATCGTTCGAAAAAGCATCTGCGATTTGCGCATCTGTAGGAATCACAAGATTAACGCCCTTTTCTTTTGCCTTTTGAACCAGTTCATTTGCCAGGTCAAGCTTATCTATTTCGACCAGCGACTGACCGATTTCACCGCCTCTTGCTTTGACGAATGTATAGGCCATACCCCCACCGATCAACAAATTATCGACTTTATCCAACAAAGCTTCAATCAGCTGAATTTTATCGGAAACCTTGGCGCCGCCCATAATAGCGGTAAACGGCCTGACCGGATTATTGAGCACCTTCTCGGCATTGCCTACCTCGGCTGCCATCAGGTATCCGCTATACTTAGCACCCGGAAAAAATTGTGCAATTATAGCCGTTGATGCATGGGCGCGGTGCGCTGTACCGAAAGCATCATTGACATAAACATCGCCCAATGCGGACAGCTTTTCAGCAAAACCCACATCTCCTTTTTCCTCCTCTTTATAGAAACGCAGATTCTCTAACAATAGCACTTGCCCAGCTTGCAACGCGGCAGCTTTTTCCTGCGCTTCGGTTCCGATGCAATCGTTGGCAAACTGTACGACGGTACCCAGTACATCTGAAAGATGCGAAACAATATGTTTCAATGAATATTTATCAGTAGGACCATCTTTTGGTCTTCCTAAATGCGACATCAGGATCACACTTCCACCATCCTTCAATATCTTCTTTATGGTCGGAGCAGCCCCCTGTATACGGTTGTCATCTGTAATATTGAAATTCTCATCCAAAGGAACGTTGAAATCAACACGCACCAAGGCTTTTTTACCTGCAAAATTTAAATCGTCTACTGTTTTCATTATGTAACTTTAATGGTTTTGGATTGTCGTTTGCCAAAACAAACGCCTAAATATAAAAAAAAGCATTTGTTTTCGTCAGAATAATTTGTTTTTTAATGGTTCCGTAACTTACATCAATAGATCTCCACTGTATACGGTAGCCTAGCCTGAACCCCACTCTGCGCTGTCGCCTTTTTGATCACATCAAAATACCGGTAGTATTCACCCATCTGTTCTCTTGCTACCCAAGCCTGGACCTTCTCCTTCGAATTGTTTAGAATCGATGTAAACGGATCCTCCTTTTCGGGGTATTGTGCGACCTTGTATTTGCTCAAGTTTGCTTTCTTAGCTGCTGCGCGTATGGCCGTTTCCACATTACCGAGACGGTCCACCAGCTTATTGTTGACCCCTTGCATACCTGTCCACACACGTCCCTGACCAATACTATCCACCGCGGCTACAGACAGCTTACGTCCACCCGCAACGACGCCGGTAAAAGTTGTATAGACCTTGTCAACTTCCTTTTGGATGATATCCCTTTCTTCAGCAGTCAGCGGACGGTCAAAGGTCGTCATCAAGTCCGCAAATTTAGCGGTCTTTACACCATCGTAATGCACGCCAATCTTATTGTTCATCAGATTCTGGAAGTTGGGTATTACACCAAATACTCCGATCGAACCGGTTATGGTCGTGGGCTCCGCAAATATAGAATCTGCTGCCGCCGCAATATAATAGCCGCCCGAAGCAGCCACATCGCCCATCGAGACGATCACTGGTTTTACTTTCTTGGTCAGCACCACTTCCCGCCAAATGATATCAGATGCCAGTGCGGATCCTCCCGGCGAGTTAATCCGGAGCACAACGGCCTTCACCGCATCGTCTTCCCGTAAGGCGCGTAGTTCGCGCGACAGTTTATCGCCGCCGATCTCACCCGGCCCTTTCCCCTCCCCATCCACAATCTCACCTGTAGCATAAAGGACAGCAATCTCAGAGCTGCTGACATCACTCTTTATTTTCTTGTTATAATCGAGCAAGGATACAAAAGGTATTTCCTCTTTCTCTCCCATATGTAGACGTTTTCTCAGATCCGAAAGCAGCTCATCTTTATATAGCTTCGCATCTGCTAGTTTATAACGTACTGCGTCATCCGCATTTCGGACAAGATAGCCATCAGCTATGGCCCTCAATGAGTCTGCTGCTATTTTTCTGCTTGCCGAAATTTCATTGATAAAGGTGTCGTATATACTACCCAGATAAGAGCTGACCTGAAGACGGTTTGGATCGCTCATCTGATTCAGAAAAAAAGGTTCTACAGCACTTTTAAATGTCCCGACTTTTACGATCTGCATCTCGACACCTACCTTATCCAGTAGATCCTTATAGAACATTGTCGAACTCGCCAGCCCTCTGAAATCGACAGTTCCCTGCGGATTTACGTATACCTTGTCAGCTATACTGGCCACATAATAGGCCTTTTGATTATAGCCGGCATTATAAGCAACGACAAACTTCCCTGTTTTCTTAAAAGTCTGCAATTCGTCCCGAATCTCCTTTAGGCTCGCAAAGCCAGTCCCAATACTGCCGGCATCGATATAAATACCTTTGATATTTCCATCGGTGGCCGCATATCTGATCCTTTCCAGAATATCATCCAGCCCAATACTCTTGATCGTGTATCCCGGGAGATTCAGGCTGCCCAGCGGATTGGCTTCACTACGCTCGGTAATTTCGTAGTCAAAGGATAGAAAGAGCACCGAATTACTTTTAACAACCACTTCCTGATCCGACGATGCTGAACTTATAATCGCACCGATGATCCCCATAAAGACAATAAACAGTATCACAAAGGACACCAAAATCCCTGTAATCGTAGCTAACACATACTTAAAAAATGATCTCATATTCTCTAATTAAATTCTATTTCCAAACACTATCAAAAAAGTGATTTATTTTACACTAAAGGTAATGCAATATTTTTTATTCCCCCAGTATTTTAGTTTTTAAAAACTTAATTTAGCGACATGAATGAGATTTTTATATTACTGGGGACCAACTTAGGCGATCGCTTTGCACAGCTGTCCTTGGCAAAGCAATATCTCAGATCGCAGGTCGGGAAAATTATAAAGACCTCTTCGGTCTATGAAACAGCCGCCTGGGGTGTAGAGGACCAGCCGGCTTTTCTCAACCAGGTCATCGTGCTGCACTCCCGTCTATCACCTTCCGAGTGCCTGAAACAAACGCAACAGATCGAACAGCAGCTGGGACGAGTGCGGATCAAAAAATGGGGAGAAAGAGCAATCGATATCGATTTACTCTATTTCAATGATGAGATCATCGATCTTCCTGATCTCAAGATCCCCCACCCCCACATTGGCGAACGAAAGTTCACCTTAATCCCCCTCGCCGAGGTCGCTCCGGAACACCTACACCCCGTTTACAAAAAAAATAGTGTATATTTATTGAATATTTGTAAAGACAGCTTACCCGTAACGAAAATTAGCAGCGATGAACCATATCGACACGGACTTGATCAGTCAAAACATGTTTGACGATCAAGCTTTAATCAAACAGTTTGTATCCATGTACCTTATTCAGACGCCTGTCGATCTGGACCATTTGCGCAATGCCATAGCGGCCGGCGACCTCCAGAACATAGCGGACGCCGCTCATCATATCAAACCGACTATGGATTACATCGGTGCTTTCCATCTAAAAGCTAAATTTGAAACGCTCGAGACCGCCGCAAAAAATAGTGAATCCCTTGAGGGACTCCGGGCTGCTTTCGAGGTGCTGGATATTGAAATGAAAGAATTGATCTTCGAACTTGAGCAATATGAAAAAACGATCTAAACCAGATCGTTTTTTTTATGGAAGTGCAGCGCCGATAGTATAAAATAGAGCACGAGAATGAGTGGCAGTGCCATAAACCGGCCGATCAAAAACAGAATCAACGTTAAGAACAGAAATATAAATCTAAATTTATTTGTCTTCCAGTCCATCGAACTAAACTTCATCGAGAATAACCGGATCTCGCTGACCAACAAATAACTGGTTAATAGAACACTTCCAATCAAAAAAACAGGATTCAGCACCAGCTCCGGATACTTGCCTGAAATATACGGCAGCGAGAGCACATAAAATGTATTCATGGGCGTATTCAACCCAATAAAATCCGAAGTTTGCCGTTCATCCAAATTGAACTTGGCCAGTCTCAGCGCGGAGAACACCGTAACTATATAGCCCACATAAGGAACAAAGGAACCATCGGCGAACGTTTTTTGCAACAGCATAAACATCAGTGTTCCGGGTAGAAAACCAAAACTCACCATGTCCGCTAAAGAATCCAGCTCTTTACCAATGGAAGATTTCACATGAAGCAGCCGGGCGACCATGCCATCAAAAAAATCAAATATTCCCGAAGCGAGCACACAGATCGTAACTGCTGTGATATCGCCCCGCAATGCCATCAATACAGCAATACAGCCACTGAAAAGATTAAGGCAGGTTAATAGATTCGGAATATGTTTTTTCATCGACATGTAATTATATAATCATTTTTTTGAAATACGGATCTCAATAACCTCCCACTTTCAAAAAAAAAGCCATCATTTCCATTGAAATGATGGCTAAAATATCAAAATTTAATGGGATTACCCATTCATACTAATCAAAAATTCTTCATTTGATTTAGTACCACGCAGTTGTGCCTGTAAAAATTCCATGGCCTCTGTCGAGTTCATATCCGACAAATGGTTGCGAAGTACCCAGATGCGCTGTAGCGTATCTTTGTCTGTCAACAGGTCGTCCCGGCGTGTGCTGGATGCAGTAATGTCAATCGCAGGGAAGATACGTTTGTTCGCCAGCTTACGGTCAAGCTGCAGCTCCATATTACCTGTACCTTTAAACTCTTCAAAGATTACCTCATCCATTTTAGAACCTGTATCGGTCAATGCGGTAGCCAAAATAGTCAACGAACCACCGTTTTCAATGTTCCGCGCAGCACCGAAGAAACGTTTGGGCTTGTGAAGAGCATTGGCATCCACACCTCCCGACAATATCTTACCAGAAGCAGGTGCCACTGTATTATAAGCCCGTGCCAGACGGGTAATGGAATCCAGAAGAATAACCACATCGTGACCGCATTCGACCATACGTTTCGCCTTTTCCAGAACGATATTAGCAATCTTCACATGACGGTCTGCAGGCTCATCAAAGGTAGATGATACCACCTCTGCCCGTACACTTCTTGCCATATCGGTCACCTCTTCCGGACGTTCGTCGATCAATAAGATAATCAGATACACCTCAGGATGGTTCTTGGCAATCGCGTTTGCTACTTCCTTCAACAAGTTGGTTTTACCCGTTTTAGGCTGAGCAACGATAAGGCCACGTTGTCCCTTTCCAATTGGCGTAAACAGATCCATGATACGCGTAGAATAATTTCCCATCCCCATATCCAGATTTAGACGCTCGTCAGGGAACAATGGTGTTAAATAATCAAATGGCACACGATCACGTACCTCAGCTGGATTCTGACCATTGATAGCCTCCACCCTTACCAATGGAAAATATTTTTCGCCTTCCTTTGGTGGACGGATACAACCACGGACAGTATCTCCGGTTTTTAAGCCAAACAGTTTAATCTGCGACTGAGATACATAGATATCATCAGGCGATGTCAGATAGTTGTAGTCTGAAGAACGTAAGAAACCATATCCATCGGGCATGATTTCAAGAACACCTTCATTAACAATAACATTATCGAAATCTGTACTAGGAGGAGTAGTTTCAGCTTTGGGAGTTTGCGGTGTTTTATCAGGTTGGGGACCTTTATCTGCCGCAGAAACCGTCTCGGCAGCGCTATTTTCAGGATTTTCAGCAACTTCGCGCTTCCGTACAGTGACGGGCTCCGCTGTTTTTACGGTCCTTACTCGCTTTCGCGTCGTCCGTTCAGCTTGTTCTGGATTTTCTTCATTTGCTTTAGCAACCTTTTCGACAGAAGCTGGAGCTGCTTCTTCTTCCCCACCCGTATTGCTAATTCTTTCTATTAATTCCTGCTTACGCAATTTATCAGCATCTGCGATACCGATCAACTTAGCAATCTCGCGCAATTCTGATACGAGTTTAGCGTTTAATTCGTTAATATCCATTAATGTGTTGTGTATGTTTTTTTGGATTTTCTTTTTTGAGCTTTATTCTGATTATACACTTAAGCTAGTTACCCGGTTTAAGTGAATGAAGAACTAAATGATTTCTTTTAATCCCGAAGTGGGTTAAATATTGAGAACCTTGACAAAGAAAAAAACAAATTTTGTTATTTCAAAATATTTCAAGAAAAATATTTACTATTGTAAGTAGTAAAACGATTTAACAACATTTTTAGATTGAATTTATATTTTTTTTCATAAGTTCGTAGCTTTCAAAATTAAAGTTTTTAGATCCCTTATATGGAACAGCAACAGACTAAAACCAATTACCCCGCGCTCTACACACTGATTATTGTGTTTTTCTTTTGGGGCTTCATTGCGGCAGGAAACAGCGTATTTATCCCTTTCTGCAAGAATTACTTTCACCTTGATCAATTTCAGTCGCAACTTATAGATTTTGCCTTCTATACGGCATACTATATCGGTGCATTGCTCCTTTTTATCTTCAGTTCGATAGGTGGTAAGGACCTTGTCGGAAAATGGGGCTACAAAAAAAGTATTGTTTACGGACTCCTTTTTTCAGCATTGGGCGCCGCAGCAATGATAGTAGCTGTAGAGGTGAATTTGTACATAGGTATGTTGTTAGGTCTATTTGTTGTGGCACTCGGTTTTTCGCTTCAGCAGACAGCAGCCAATCCCTTCGCCGTGTTGTTGGGAGATCCCAAAACAGGCGCTTCCCGTGTCAACCTTGGAGGAGGTGTAAACTCCTTCGGAACGACGATTGGCCCGTTGGTGATCGGATTTTCATTGTTCGGTACCTTTGAACCTATTTCTGATTCCGAAATTGCTAACCTGCCATTAAACAAGGTGGTTTACCTATATATTGGCGTTGGCCTGCTATTTCTTCTGGCAGCTGCCCTATTCAACTTTAGTAAGAAGGTCCCTGCCGGAATTAGCGACGAACCCATGGAGAAAGCGAATAAGGCCTTACGTACCTTGATCGTGATGACCCTTTTGTTATTCGGTATGTTCACACCGGTCTTTTTAAGCTACAAAAGCGACCTGGCCCTACACATCGAACAGTTGCATCAGCAGGTTTCCAGCCTGACAGATCAGGTGCAGATCGACCAGTTAAAAGCACAAATAAAGGACGTGGCCAAGCCGCTTGAAACACAACGTATGTTATGGTTAGCAGGGGCATTGGTAGTCATGATAGGCGGCCTGCTTTTTGCAAACAGAAGTGCGCAAAAAAATCCTGAAGGCTGGGGAGCGATGAAATATCCACAATTGGCCTTGGGCATGTTGGCCTTATTTATTTATGTAGGTATCGAGGTGGCTATTGGAAGCAACCTCGGAGAATTGCTAACGTTAAAAGAATTTGGCAGCCTACAGTCTTCACAGATCACACCTTACGTATCGATGTACTGGGGCAGCATGATGATCGGACGCTGGGCTGGTGCCATCACAGCATTCAATCTAAGCAAGTCAACCAAAAACGGTTTACTCATCGTCGTCCCCTTGATTGCATTTTCTATTATCATAGGTGTAAATACCCTTGCAGGCTTTGAAATGTCGCACCTTTATTACTATGTGGTCTGCATCATTCTTCAGATCGTGGCTTTTTACCTGAGTAAAGAAAAACCTGCACGTACCTTGATCATTTTTGGTTTATTCGGCATTATAGCCATGCTAATCGGCCTATTCTCGTCGGGCACAGTAGCCATTTACGCGTTTCTGTCTGGCGGTCTGGCCTGCTCCATCATGTGGTCGTCTATTTTTAGCTTGTCCATCGTTGGCCTAGGAAAATATACAGCCCAAGGATCGGCTTTCCTTGTTATGATGATTCTCGGCGGTGGTGTTCTTCCTCCTATACAGGGAAAATTAGCAGATATTATTGGCATCCATAACTCATATATCCTACCCTTAGTCGGATTCTGCTATATCGTATTCTTTGCCATATTTGTCAGAGGAATTTTGACTAAACAAGGCATTAATATTGATGAGATTGAAGCCGAAGGCGCACACTAAAGCAGTCAACTAATTGTAAATAGTACACTATTTAAACAATTTTATTACAAGCTTTAAAAACTGGCTTAACGACACTGTTAAGCCAGTTTTTTTATAATATGGGAGGAATGCCAAAATTTATTTTTTCAAAAATACATGGATAAATTATGATATTTAAAATTAAAAAATGTATTTTCGGGGAATTGATTAATGAATTGATTACTCATTTTATAACGATAAACACAATTAAAACTACTCAATAATGATAATCATTGCTGACGGGGGATCAACAAAGACAAACTGGTGTTTGTTAGATGATTCAAATAAAAAAATCTACTTCAACACAGAGGGATACAACCCTTATTTTGTTGACAGTGAATACATTGTAAACTCCCTAAAAAAAGGATTGCCGCAAGATTTACCTTTTGAAAAAATTGCGGAAGTAAATTATTATGGCGCCGGGGTGCATAATAAAGAAAAGGCTCAGATCGTGGTTGATGCACTGCAACAAGTATTTACTACTGCGAAAGTAGAGGTGGGACATGATCTTCTCGCCGCAGCCAGAGCATTATTAGGCTCTCAAGCTGGATTTGCAGCAATTTTAGGTACAGGAACCAACTCCTGTCTGTACGACGGCAAAGAAATTACATTAAATATCGATTCGGGTGCGTATATCCTGGGCGATGAGGGGTCAGGCAGTTATATCGGCAAAAAACTACTTGCGGACTACGTCCGGAATCTAATGCCTAAAGATGTCAAAGAAATGTTTTGGAACACCTATAAAATGACCAAAGACGAAATCATGGACGCGGTATACACCAAACCGATGCCCAACCGTTTCTGCGCTAGCTTTAGCAAATTTGTCTATGACAACAACGTCAATATAGAATATACACGTAATATTGTCGACGATGCATTTGAAGCTTTTTTCAAAAATCTAGTCAGCAAATATCCTAATTATCAGAGTTATACTTTCAATTGTATCGGTTCGGTCGGCTACAATTTCAGGAATGTTCTGGCGGAAAAAGCCGAACAGTATGGCATGAAAGTCGGAAAGATTTTACGCTCCCCAATTGATGACTTGGTGCAGTTCCATATCGACCGCGCAGCAGCAACGGCAACAGCCAAATAAGAAGATAATATTCTTTAACATGATAAAAAAAGGTGTCCAGACTATTGGACACCTTTTTTTTGCATCCAGACTGTTGCCGCTGCCATAATCGGCAATATTAATTTAGAATAAACTGATTTATACTATTTTATAAAACTTTTTAATGATTTCATAACAGCAATTTCATCTGAACAAAATAAAAGTATCTTTCTTTTGTAATAGAAATATCGATGAAACCATCATGAGATCGACGAACCTTAAGCCCATAAAACGAGATACTGATCATGATAGCTTCATTGTTCTTAAGACAATTTACGCACATGAAAAGAAGCCTTGATATACTTGTACTTTCCGACATCCATCTGGGTACCTACGGAAGCCGTGCAAAAGAACTTTTACTTTACCTGGAGTCAGTATCCCCCAAAATACTTATACTCAACGGAGATATTGTCGATATCTGGCAGTTTAAAAAAAGTTATTTTCCACAAGAGCATTTGAAAGTGATCAAAAAGATCATCGATATGAGTTCTACAGGTACTGAGGTGCATTATATCACTGGAAATCATGATGAAATGCTGCGCAAGTTTACCGACCTCAAACTTGGAAACATCAAATTGAGCAACAAGTTACTGCTCTCGCTCAACAACCAAAAAGTATGGGTCTTTCATGGCGACGTATTTGATGCATCAATCCATCACTCAAAATGGCTGGCCAAATTAGGCGGATGGGGATACGATAAGCTGATCCAGCTGAACAACATCATCAACTTTTGCCTCGACAAACTGGGCAAGGAGAAATATTCCCTTTCAAAAAAGATTAAAAATTCTGTCAAAAAGGCTGTTAAATATATCTCAGATTTTGAACATACCGCCACCGAACTGGCAATAGAAAACAACTACGACTTTGTTATCTGCGGACATATCCACCAGCCACAGATCAAAGAAGTAATCACCAGAAAGGGTACCTGTACATATATGAATTCGGGCGACTGGATTGAAAACCTGAGCAGCCTTGAATACAAAAATGGCGAATGGCAATTATTCTATTTCGAAGAGCACAAAGAGCAAATTCTGAAAAACAAAATTATTGATACGCCGCTTTTCAGTTTGGAGGATTTAAAGAAAATCGTCATATCGTCTTAGGCAGCCATCTGAAGGAAAAAAACATTGCTTTCAACCAAAACCAGTAAAAACAAAAAACCGGACATCTCCGGTTCTTTGTTTTATAAGTCTATCGTCTCACCAATCTGGGGAAGTAACAGCGAAATATCTTCATTTTGAAACTTGTCCAACGCCTGTTGCTTATTGATTGTAATGGGCGGGAACGAATCATAGTGCACGCCAACTACGCTCGCACAGTTGATAAAGGTTGCTGCTTTGACAGCATCATCAACATCCATCGTATAGTGTCCACCAATAGGCAGAAATGCCCAGTCCAGGTTCAGGTCCGCCAGTAGTTTCATTTCCATGGTCAGCGCCGTATCCCCTGCAAAATAGATTTTCTTTCCTTGTACATCGAATACAAAGCCTACAGGAAAGCCTCCATACTGACCATCTGGCGTGCTGTTAGTGTGTGCCGCGTACACCATCTTGACAGAACCAAAAGGCAACTGAACCGTACCACCAAGATTGAACTCCACCACTTTGTCATCAGCAACGCCCTGTCTCCTGACCCACGCAGCTGTCTCAACAATAGCCAGTACTGTCGCACCGCTGTTCTTTTGTATTGTGGCCATATCAGCCACATGATCCTGATGTCCGTGGCTCAGGAAGATGAAATCCGGCTTAATCGAATGGACATCAATCGCTTTTGCCAAAGGATTGTAAGTGATAAACGGGTCCAACAAGACCTTTGTTCCATCGAAGTCAAATTCCACACAAGATTGTCCGTAGTAAGTCGCTTTTATCATAATCGTATTTCTATTGATTAAACAATCCACTTAGTCCGCCCAGCATATCTTTGCTAGCCGCCTGCATTTCCGCCTGACTGATCTGATCTGCTTGCGTGATCGCTTTGTTCAGGGCGACAACCAATAGTTCTTCCAATTCCTCTTTATCGGCATTGGACAAAAAAACAGGATCTATCGTAATTTCTTTGATCTCCTTATTAGCGGTTGCGATCACGCGGATCAACCCGCCTTCCACTTCACCCGACACCGAAATCGTATCTAACCGTTTCTTGATCTCCTCCGCTTTTTGTTGCGCTTGAAATAGTTTGTCAAACATATGTATACCGTTTATTTTATGCTAATTTACGAAAATCCCCCAACACCGGCTATTGCTAATTTACTTTCGCTAATGCGGTGCATTTTGTATTTTTGCAGCATGCAAAGCAATCAACAACTATTAGTTGACCATCTTTTGGAACAGCTAAATCTAGATAACTTGGCTGTCCCGCCACAAACGTATCTCAAATTGATCTCCCAGCAAAACAATCTGGTAAAGATTGATGATATCATTGCGTATATCAATGCCCTGGGAATGGAATTACAGCAGACAGACGCCATCAATGAACTGGTTGAAAAAATTGAAGACGATACCAATATACTGATCCATAAGCTAAAATTCATTACAGTGGCTGACAGGCCTAAAGTATGGACATTAAATCAAATACAGCCTGTAGAAGTCAACCACACTGCCTTTTTGAACGAATCCATCCAAATAGCCGGCGGAATCCCAGTGACAACAGCTCATGAAGCAGACAAAATCATATTGATCAACAGCGATGAAACGGCTTTCGCTGCTATCCCCGACTTATTAAACATTCCTGGGGTTGCTGCTTCCAAGGCGGTCGAGCTGGACCAGG
Source organism: Sphingobacterium thalpophilum (assembly GCF_901482695.1). Classification (NCBI taxonomy): domain Bacteria; kingdom Pseudomonadati; phylum Bacteroidota; class Sphingobacteriia; order Sphingobacteriales; family Sphingobacteriaceae; genus Sphingobacterium; species Sphingobacterium thalpophilum. Next base: position 3,693,614 of record NZ_LR590484.1, on the reverse strand, counting down.
TGTTTGTCATCACAAAACCGCACTTTGCCCAAGTACCGGGATATGACTATCTGACCGAACTCGAAGCACTGGCGGAGATCCTCCAGCCCAAGTACTTCGTGTATGGACACGAGGGTAAGCATTGGCTACAGTTTCAATTAAAATAACAATTCATTTTACTAAACGCATAAAAAAGAGGCTTTGACTATGAGTCAAAGCCTCTTTTGTTGGCTGATCAGCTTGTTGTTACTGATATCTTCTGCGAAGTACCTCATATAGCTTTTCGACCGTATGCGGTTTGTCCGCCCATTTATTTTTGACGGCGTAATTTGTCTGCAAAAAAGCATCTGCTTCGGCATAGCTATTAAATCTGTTCAGTAACTCCACGGCTTCACTATACGCGAGGCTATAACCATTAAACAGGTCTTTGATAAACAGCAATTTGTCATTCAGGCTTATACCCGCTTTTATATCGGTCAATTTATCTGCACTCGCAGCCTGATTTACCTGATATACGCGATTCTGTACCCCAGCTTGTTTTTGCTGTGAGATAATTTCATTTAAGGTCAGGGGTCTGGAAGGAGCTTCTTCAACAACCGTATTCACCTCCTCCTGGATCGCTCTGGGCAGGGGTTCTTCAATGATTACCTGTTTTTCTTCCTCAACCACTTCGTTTATTACGACTGGTTCCGCCTTAACCTCAGTTTCATCTACGAGGTTGATAACAGGTTCCGCCACCTCATACGTTTTTTCCGAAGCATCATCAGCAATAGAATCCACCGCTGATTCATTGGACTCCGTAGCAGAAGGCTGTGAAGCAACAGTTACCTCCACTGGGGCAGCGACGTTTGACGCACTCACAGGACTTTCCGCAGCCTCCTGATCGTTAATCAGCGGTTCAGGCGAAACTACTCCCTGATTAGCAGTTCGGATAGACGACGGAGGTGTAAAATAGTCGTTGAACGCTATCTTTTTGCTTTCTGTGGCTGCTGCATTTAAGGAATTGGGTACCTGCTCCTCCTGCAGTACGGTATTCGTTTTAAGCAAAGTGATATAAGCAGCCACGGCCTGCGCTTTCGCTTCCAGTGTCACTAATTCCCCAAACTCCCAGCTGTCTCTGTCCGACAGGGTCTCGTAGCGCGTATGCAGATCTTGTAATAAATCTCCTATTTTATTCAGTATTTCGTCCTTAGTACCCATAAATTCTTGTTGAAATCGCTTGTAATTCGTTTATAACACTCACTCTAATTGCCGCTTAAAAAGTGGAAAACTCAATCCTTTGATTTATAAATAATTGAATTTCCGTCGCCTTTTTTGCTACTCAAATTTAAATATTAATTCTGATATTAGCACGGTCAAAAACAGAATATAATCGACGGTCGCTCCACAAATAGTACCTTATTTGCAGGCCATCAAACATCATTAAATTATTCAAATGCTTTTTTCTGAACATAACTTGACATGGAGACCAGCTCGAGTGGGAAGTATTGAAGTGATCTGTGGCTCCATGTTTTCCGGCAAGACGGAAGAGTTGATCCGCCGCTTGAAACGAGCACAATACGCACGTCTTCACGTCGAGATCTTCAAGCCTGCCGTCGACAAACGATATGATGAACAATGGGTTGTTTCGCACGATAGCAATAGCATACCATCTACACCGGTCGATCACTCCTCCGCTATTCTATTGTTGAGTGCGGACACGCAGGTTGTAGGCATAGACGAAGCCCAGTTTTTTGATGACGGTTTGACAGAAGTATGTGTCAAATTGGCAAACAGTGGCATTCGGGTCATCATCGCTGGTCTGGACATGGATTATAAGGGACAGCCTTTTGGCCCCATTCCCAGTTTAATGGCTGTCGCCGAACATGTGACCAAAGTACATGCGGTATGTATGCAGTGCGGCGCCCCCGCAAACTATTCCTATAGACTGTCCAAAGACACCGAAACGGTCCTTTTGGGCGAAAAAGAAGCCTATGAGCCCCTTTGCCGCCAATGTTATTATAATCTTGGGCAATAATTTCTTCATCACGTGGAACTCCGAATCTGGAATTGCATATGATGCATTAGGCTGCTGTTGAAAGCAGTTCTGAATAGATATAGATCGATAGATTGCTGCCGTATTCTTTTTCCGATCAGTTTGGCATAAGATTTGAAATAACTGTAATAAATAAGAGGATAAACGCCATAAAAGGCGACAAAATACTTTTCATAATTTAGGTTTATAATTGGTTAGTTTGCACCTCCTTGCCCATCAAGGAGGTGTTTTTTTTTGAAAAAAAAACGCTGCTTCAAATGAAGCAGCGTTTTTTCTTCCAGCAATTCCGTTAGGGCTGGACACGGTAGTTGATTACTTTGCGGCCAATATTGCCGGTCTGGTCCATTCCCTCCACAATTACTTTATAATTTCCATTTCCATCGGCATTATAAAACTGCAGCGTGGCTTCTCCCGTCTCATTTATCGTCACCTTTGGATTCCAATAAACTGTCGTTCTGAGGTCGTTTACAGCCTTCCGCTCCGGCGTATCATACTTCGGCACGTAGAATTTGCGTTCTTTAATATAGCCTAATGGATACATATCGATTACGTTGGATTTGGGCAGCAAACTTTCAATCTCACTCAACGACATTCTTGGTTTCTTCGCCTCAACCTTCTTGGTATAGATGGACACCACACCATTATTTTGATACATCCTTGAGACAGTACCCAATTCGTCCCGCAGGAAGATTTCTATACCTTCGATATCCGCTACATTGATGCTGTTGAGCCCCGGCTCGTCTATAGGCATACCATTCAGGAAAAACTGTACCGGTGTACGTCCCCCCGCATTATAGTCTCGCGACACATAATACTTCAGAGTCTGCGGGTCATAGGTGATACCCGTTAGCACGGTCTGAAGACACATAGTCAGCACATTACAGCCTGTAAGGCGGTCCGGTTCGATACGGTGTTCAGGCATGGACAATCCCGAAAGTGCAGGAAAATCCTTATTGGTGATTACTTTCTTCTGTACACCGGTCACCTCTACCTCGTCAAGTAAGATCGACTTCCGGTACTCTTTGCGGCTGTTGTCCAGGTAAGGTGCGATAGCCTGGTCTATATTGGGCACGAAGTAGCTTTTGTAACCATTATTTTTATCTATCTCCGGATAATAGCTCTGATCCATATTGATCACCAGGCTACGATAATTATCATTCGAACGCGCATTCACCGTTACTTTGGAAGAATCCGGAAACACGAGATCCTTAAAGGCAAAGCGGCCGTTTTGATCCGTATACACATCCTTTTTTATATTGCGCGAAGGTATCGTCAACAGTAGACCACCATTGGGATACGGCCTTCCCGTATTCAGTCGCAGAATACCCGACAGCTCAATTCCCTGCTCGGGAAGAAAGTTGATTGCCGGAAGCTTTTCGGCAATCAGGCTCGGATAATCAAAACGGCGGTAGCCCTGTGTCATCAGCAGGGCATCCAATGCCTTGTCCCGGTTGGGATTCTTTTCATCAAAGTAAAAGTTCGGACTTTCGACGTTGCCTTTCAAGTCTGAGGTCAGCAGGAAGTTACTGACAATCGACACATCTGATTGATCATTATAGGGAACCTTGGATTCGTCGATGACCGCTATCGAATAGCTCCCCGGGGTCTTCTGTCCATTGTTATCTACCGACAACTTGATACTGACCGGATCCTTTGCCTTGTAGCTTTCTTTGTCACTGCTAACTTGTATATTCAACAATTTTTCACTCTGTACAAATGCCAGGCGCTCACTCACGGGCTTTCCATCCGGCGTCAATAAGGTTACTTGAACAATACCATTCGGCAGACGTTCTTTCGGTATATTAACCAGTGCTGACGAAGATTTCATGTTGACCTGAGCCCCAAAACATAGATGCCCATTAGACTGTACCAGGATATAATAAGATAATGCGTTGTTTTTCGTAAAGTTATCCTCACTGGTTACTACTGCAAATTCAGCATTTGTTTCATCCTGCTTGATGAAAACCACATTGGCTTTATCACTCACCACGGCTGGGAGTTTATATTTGCGTTCCTGTCCATTGTTGAATTTGACAACCGCCTGATAGTTTTCGCCAGCAAGCGGCAACAACGAAAAGTAACCCATCCCTAGCCCAAAATCCTCAAATTCGGCGACAGGCTTGCCTTTTGAATCAAGAATACTTCCCTTAACTTTTAAACTCTTACCATCAGAGCCAACGGCTTTAAAGGCAACTTTTTTGGCCAGGCCGGCGATTAAATCTCCACCCTCTGGAAAAAATTGCACGTCCGCGTCCCACAACGCATTTTTGAGCAGGAAAGAGCTGGATAGCGCTTTCTCCTCTTTATTCTCCTGAATACTGACCTTAAGCTGGCCCTTTTCCAGATTTGCCTTTTCCTTGGCCGATAACCCGATCGTTACCTTACCCAGCGCATCTGTTTCACCCTTCCCTTTATCGAGCGTTTCCCATCCAGAAACAAATTCCCAGTTAATTTTAGAATTGACCATTGGCTTACCGGTTCGGTCACGGAACTGGATCACCGCCTGGGTTTTGTTCCCCTGCAGGTTATTCTGAAACTCAATGTTTGTGATCAACTTTTTGTTGATCACATCCCCGATCGGTACGATCTTATTGAAAAAATAGGCATTGTCGAAATTAGCCATCCATTTCGTATACGCTCTAAAACGGTAGTTATCCTGCGACATAAACTGGGGATCGAGTATCATCTGGCCACTACCCACACCTTTCTCCAGGGGCACCCTAAGCGTCTGGATCAATGAATCACGGCTATTCAGCACTTCGACATAGACAATCTTACTGGGTTCATACTCTGCGAGATTACGGGACAGATAGGAAGAAAACCATAATGTATCACCAACGGCATAGTAAGGTTTATCAAAATGTAAGTGTACTTTCTCAACCGGATAAACCTGAAAATATTTCTGAACGCGTTCTACGATCGTATTAATAGGCAATGTAGGCGCGGTCTGCGCATAACTAGACCCCATTCCTAATAGTCCTATCGATAAAGTCAATAGTTTGATGTGCTTCATTGAAAGTCTTAGAATAAAAAATGAATAGCTAAATATATTCAATTTTAGGCAAAGACCAACCCTATCAGGGCATTTTTAACATTTATCAGATCAAATCAAGACCCCAAAAACGCATATACCACATCACTTAGAGCAAGGGAGCCAGTAAGCGGCAGATCGAGTCCACTCCCCTCTTCCATCTGCTCCGCTGCATCCATTTTCGAATAGTAATTAATTCAGAATCGTCGATATCTTCCAGAAACTGGGCACAGAGCCGATCACAGACCGCTTTGTCTGAAACGATGCCTGATATCTCAAAATTGATATAGAAACTTCTGATATCCAGATTAGTGGTACCTATATACGCCAGTTTTCCGTCGATACAGATTGTTTTGGCATGTAGAAAACCTTTAGTGTACAGGTATACGTTGACTCCCCTTTCGAGCAGGGGTTTGATAAAAGAAAAGGAAGCGTGCTGTACGAAAAAAGAATCCGATTGTGCTGGCAACATGAGATCGACACGGACGCCCGAAGAAACCGCCAGCATCAAAGCTGTAGTCAACTGGTCACTTGGGATAAAATAAGGCGTACATAGCTGCACATACTCCTTCGCTTCGTTGATCCCCGCAATAATGGCTTCCATATTGAATGGTGCGGGCGACCCCGGATCGCTAGCCGTAAAACCTACGCCGCTAGCATCCTCCTCGCTCACTGGAAACCGATTTAAATACCCTTTGCTAAGCTCAAAAGGCTCTCCATCGGTTTGGTTCCAGCTGTTCCAAAACTGGATTTGCAAGGTATTTACAGCAGCCCCAACAACCATCATTGACGTATCCCGCCAATAAATTTCATTTTTTTCATTATTGATATAACGGTCCGATATATTGATTCCGCCTACAAAACCGACTTTGCCGTCGATAACTGCAATCTTACGGTGATTTCTATAATTGCTATTGGCCAGAGAAGTGAACGTTACCGGAAGAAAAGCTTCATAGCTAAAGTCCGGCTTGTGCCTGCGCAGATATTTAATCACATCAGGCGCACCAAAACTGTCTAAAATCAGCCGTACCGTGACACCTGATTGTGATTTCTCTTCCAGAATCTGCAATATCTCGCGGCCAATTTCATCCAATTCCCAGATATAATACTCCATGTGGATCGAATGTCGCGCAGCTTTTAGTTGCGCTATCAGTTCCGGAAACTTCTCTTCGCCGTTAATAAGGAGGCGTACTTCATTATTGAGTGAAAACGTAGAGATTTTTTGGTTTTTGAGATACCGGTATACCATGGCAAGACTACCGATACGGTCGTTCAAGGTATCAATATGTTCTTCCATAATCTCCGATTCTCTGCGCCATGCGTCCAGGAGTTTTTTAGACTGTTCCCGGTACATCCGCTTCATCTTCTTTACCTTCTTAAATTTTTGACCGAAGAAATAATAAATCAACAGACCGATGACCGGTAAAAAGACGATAACCATTATCCAGGCGATGGTCTTTGCCGGATTACGGTTTTCGATCAGGATCGTTCCAATTACACCGATATAGAGTATAAGTAAAGGAATCCAATAATACTGTAATGCAATCTGTAAAATATGATGAAGTACCTCCATGTTGCAGACTAAGTTTAATCCCAAATATAATACTTCGAAATGATATATTGTTTATCATGATATACAGTTTACCGCACCCTCGATATGGATCAGCGGACTTAAATAAGGAATGTTCAGATTGGCCCCCCTTAACATAAACCAAATCCCCAGCAAGAGGTACAGAAAGGGTATCCATTTCGAAAAACCAAGTTTAAACGAGCGGGAGAAGTTCCCCAGGAAGGAAAATAGAAATAGTAGAGGCAGGGTTCCCAGACCAAAGTACAGCATGAATAAAAAACTCTGCTTCGGTCCATCGGCGTTAATAGCAGATACGAGTGCCATATAAACCATTCCACAGGGCAACAAACCATTCAAAATACCCGCGATAAAACTTCCGCCGGGTTTAAGCAGCCAACGCGAAAGAAGACGGACAAAAGGCTGTACAGCCATGGTTTGCCAGTGGCTGACAGTCTGATTGGCTCTGCCCATGAAATGGAGCAGAGCGATGAGCACCAACAAAATACCGGTAGACCAGCTTAGGGCACGCTGCCAGCCCTGAATCTGGGCCAACGTTCCGATTGTGCCGAGAGAAAGCCCAATGCTGCCGTAGGTAAGTATCCTTCCCAATTGATACAGTACTTTATTGGTCAGCGCACGCCAGCCGATCCCTTGCCTACCTTCTATGGCAAAAATCAGCGGCCCACACATGGCTGCACAATGAACGCTGCCCAACAAGCCCATAAAAAATGCAAAATAGGTGTAACTCATTTTTAAAACAGAATATGCTCTTCAAACAAAAAATCTCGTCCCAAACTTTTCCAGTCAATATAGAGGTTCCACATCCCCCGGTCAAAGGTCGAAAGTGGCAACACAAAGATATTGTTGCTGGTTCGGAATGGTAACTCTCTATCCAGACGACTATCCGAAGGTTTCCGCAACAAGAGCTTTCCCGTGTTCACTTTCGACACAAAATGGATATATAAAGTATCTCCACTGATCGTTATGGTGGGTGACTCCTGCATAATAAGCACATTTTGCTTCTTTTCGTAAGCCCGGTCATAGTTAAGCCCCTGTTCGTAATAGTCATCTTCCTCTAGGCTATCCGAATCCCGGCTGACCATATAAATTCCCACAGCCACGATACTCGCCATAAATACCCCCAAGCTTAAAAAAATCTTTATACCCCAGTTCATTGTCGTTGTGTTTAATTCATGCCGGGAGGCGCAATGAAAGTAGTCTTCAAACTCTCTACTTTTCTGTCTCCCGAGTAGATAGATAATTTTATATTACTTTTATAGGACTGAACATCCTTGTTAGCTATGATCAGAAAAAAGCTGAGCGTCGCATGACCATCCTTAGCAAGTTGCTGTATTGGGTTGACCAACTGAACTTTTAAACGCGGATCCTCACATACCAGGCGAAAGGGCATGGTTTTACCGGACTTATTGATCAGCTCGAGGGAATAGAGATTACTGATCGTCTTATCATCACGAAGTTGGTATGTACTTCCTTTCGCCCGCAGCAAGCGTCCATCGACTGGCGAACGACTGAACAACAAGAAGCCAAAAACAGCTATCAAGAGAACCAGAACAATCGAGTAGGCCACTGCCCTCGCGTTACTTTTCTTCTTGAGGGTCCCTTCAATTTCCCCCATCGGATAAAAGCCGATCAGGTTTTTGGGTTTCCCAATTTTCTCCATTACGGCATCACAGGCATCGATACATGCTGTGCAGCTCACACACTCCAGTTGCAGCCCGTTACGGATATCGATTCCTGTCGGGCACACGTGCACACAGAGTTTACAGTCCACACAATCCCCTTGTGGGACTGTCGTATGTTTACGCTGCTTTCCCCGGGGCTCGCCGCGTCGGCGATCATAAGCGACAGTGATGCTCTGATCATCCAGCAGCACTCCCTGTAAGCGGCCATACGGACAGATCGCAATGCACACGATTTCTCTGACATAAGCAAAAACCGCATAGAAGACCATAGTAAATACGATAATGGACAGTAAGCCGCCGGTATGTTGGTCCAATGGATCGGTAATTATTTTGATCAGCGCATCCACACCGATGATATAAGACAAGAAGATATTTGAAATAAAAAATGAGATAATTAGGAATATACTGTGCTTCAGGAGCTTTTTTAGCTGCTTTTGATCTGTATCAGGTCCCTCGTTCAGTTTTTTCTGTTGTTGCCAGTCGCCCTCTATCCAATATTCGATCCTTCGGAATATCAATTCCAGAAAAATGGTCTGGGGACAGGCCCATCCGCACCAGATGCGGCCAAATACCACGGTAAACAACACCACACAGACCATGATGATCAACATCCCGAATACGAATATGTATAGATCCTGCGGGTAAAAAAGCTGACCGAAAATAGAAAACTTACGTTCAATAATATTGAACATCAAAAAGGGCTCGCCATTTATCTTGACAAAGGGTGCGGCAAATAAGAACAGTAGCAGCGCGTATCCCACCCATTGTCTCCTCTTGTACCATTCCCCATGTGGTTTCTTGGCGTAAATCCATTTTCTTTTTTTTGATTTATTCGACTCCTTACTACTGTTATCGACTGCTGCTGTGCTCATTGCTCTCCAGTTTACTGTTCTGCTTTTTTATCTGTCCGTTCCTCTGCCGTATGCTCCTGATCCTTATGATCTCCATAGGTAACCTCGTCACCCTGAGGTTCCTTCGGATTGGCCGGGTGCGTGTCCCGCAATGTAACGATGTAGCTAGCGACCTGTGCAATTTGCGCAGGACTCAATGTTTGCTCCCACGGCACCATTCCTTTGTCCGGAACGCCGTATTTAATAGTTTTGAAAATATCTTTGATTTCACCACCATGTAGCCAGAATTTGTCGGTCAGGTTAGGCCCTATGCCCCCTTCGCCATTAGTGCCATGACATGCTACGCAGTTTGCTGCAAAGATGGCCTTTCCATCACCTGCCATTTCGGGTTGGAACTCCACCGTATTTTCATCGACATTGCTTGCCGAGGCCAGCAGGTAAGCCTGACGTTCTTTTTCAGCAATCTTCATTTCGTGCAGATACTCCTGGTCCTGGTTCATGCCGATCCCCGAAAGCTGATAGATAAATAAATATACCACAGCAAAGAACACAGTACCATAAAATAGAAAGTTGAACCAGATCGGAATCGGATTATCCAGTTCACTTATGCCGTCATATTCATGATCGATGACGATGTCTTTTTCCTCCGATATCGGCCGGATGCCCATAACCTTGTTCCAGAAGCGTCTTGGCCAGCCTTTTTTCGCTAATTTTTTCTGTTGTTCTTCTTTAAACAGTTCGGGCATGGTTATCTTTATAATGGACTTCATGGCGCGATTGACCATCAGCGCAGAAGCTAGAAGAGCTAGCATCACCACAATCAGAACGACAATTAAAATATCCGTGTATACATTATCCGAACCAAATCCGATAGTGGACTGGACAGTTTCCAAGGTGGCTGGGGCAGTATCCAATAATAAACTCATATACTATAGACTTTCAGGTGAATGATTCAGTTCCTTTTCAGTTTCATCTTCTTCCAAAGGCAATTCCTTCATATAAGTGATATACTCCCTTTTCATCCGAAACAACATTACGGCGACCGAAAGGAAGAAGATAAGGAAGATCCAAAGTGACACGATAAGATAAAGTTCACTTCCGTTTAGATTTGTTATTTGCTTAAACATTTCTCTATTGATTTGCGTTTATTTGTTCAGTTGTTTTCGGAGCGGCTTTTATATCTGTTCCCAATCGCTGTAGATAAGCGATTACGGCTATAATTTCGCGGTCAGCCAATACATTGACCTGATTATTCTTCAGATCATCTGCAATCGCCTGTGCTTGCTTCTGCAGGTCCTGGTCGGCATTTTCAATCGCTGCATCAGTATAGGGAATCCCCAGTTTACGCAAGGCTTTCATTTTGTCTTTCAAAATGGAATTATCCAATTTCTGCTCTATCAGCCACGGATAGCTCGGCATAATACTGCCCGGCGAAGTAATTGTTGGGTCCAGGAGATGATCAAAATGCCATTTGTTTGGATATTTGGAGCCTATACGGTGCAGATCGGGGCCTGTTCGCTTCGATCCCCACAAAAACGGTGTATCATATACGTATTCACCCGCTTTACTGTACTCTCCATAACGGGCAGTCTCCGAACGAAAAGGGCGGATACTCTGGGTATGACAGTTAACACAGCCCTCGCGTACATAAAGATCACGTCCCTGTAGTTCCAGCGCCGTATACGGTTGTACACTGGCAATTGTCGGCACATTTTTCGAAATCGTAAATGTGGGAATCATTTCGACCATACCGCCAATCAGAATCGCGATAAGAGCCAGCACCATAAACAATATCGGCTTACGTTCAAGACGGCGGTGCTTGGATCGTTCGTTGACCTGAACCGGTAGCAAGGCAGGTGCCTCCGCAGGTTCATCCGCAACGAGCTTGCCTTTTTGCATGGTTTTAACCAAATTAAAAGTCATTAGTAACACGCCAGACAGGTACAACGCACCTCCTAATGCGCGCATCATATGCATTGGTAAGATCTCCAATGTTGTAGCTAAGAAATTGGGATACTTTAGTACGCCTTCCGGTGTGAATTCTTTCCACATCAGTCCTTGTACCACTGCGGCCCAATACATGGGAATTGCGTAAAACAAAATACCCAGTGTGCCTATCCAGAAGTGCGTTGATGCCAGCTTCTTTGAATAGAGTTCGGTCTTGTAGATACGTGGAATCAGCCAGTACAGAATACCGAATGTCATAAAACCGTTCCAGCCCAGTGCGCCGACATGCACGTGTGCGACAATCCAATCCGTAAAATGGGCAATGGCATTTACCTGTTTCAAGGACAGCATTGGGCCTTCGAATGTCGCCATACCATAACAGGTCAATGCCACAACCATAAATTTAAGCATGGGTTCTGTCCGCACCTTATCCCAAGCTCCACGCAAAGTCAACAGACCATTGATCATACCACCCCAGCTTGGAGCGATCAGCATCACTGAGAAAACAACGCCCAAGGATTGCACCCAGCCAGGTAGCGCGGTATACAACAAGTGGTGTGGACCAGCCCATATATAGATAAAGATCAAGGACCAAAAGTGAAGAATGCTCAGTTTATAGGAATAAACGGGCCGATTAGCCATCTTTGGCAGGAAATAATACATCATCCCCAAATAAGGGGTAGTCAGGAAGAACGCGACAGCATTGTGGCCGTACCACCATTGTACAAGAGCGTCCTGTACTCCCTTATATATATAGTAGCTTTTCCATCCGGCCACAGGCAATTGAATGGAATTAACAATATGTAATACGGCTACAGTAACAAATGTGGCAATATAAAACCAGACGGCCACGTACATATGCCGTTCACGGCGCTTGATAATGGTGCCAAACATATTGACTCCAAATATCACCCAGATCAATGTAATCGCGATATCGATCGGCCATTCCATTTCCGCATACTCATGACTAGAGGTAAGGCCTAATGGTAATGTAATCGCTGAGGCAACTATAATGAGCTGCCAGCCCCAAAAATGGAGTTTACTCAACATATCGCTAAACATCCTTGCTTTTAGCACCCGTTGTAAGGAGTAATATACTCCCATAAAAATACCGTTACCAACGAACGCAAATATCACTGCATTGGTATGTACGGGACGTACACGACCAAATGTCGTAAACTGCAATCCGAAATTCATCTGGGGCCAAACAAGTTGCGTTGCCACAAGCAATCCTATAGTCATACCAACTATCCCCCAAATAATGGTAGCGATTCCGAAATTTCTGACAATCTTATTGTCGTAATTAAACTGCTCTAACTGCATTACTTAAATTGTTGATTCTGAATCAAAAGTAAGCAGCATTTTGTGACAATCTAATGATGTAAAATGCGTACAAAAATGATGTACGTCACTTTGTTATTGAAACAGCAAAAATTAGATTACCATATGTCACATACTGATTTTTAAATAGTTAACTTAAGCAAAAGTAACCTGTTATGAGGGAACGGCCAACGCGTGTACATAAAAGTGACGGGTGTCACAGGCTGAAGCATGCCATTCCAGATCGAAAGCGGTTCCCTCCGGGTCATCCAGCTGCGCGCAGCATGTACCGCTGTAAACGGAAGAAGCCCTTGACTGTTTCCAGCAAGGGCTTCCGTGTAAAAAAAGGCACCGACCTACTCTCCCACCTGTTACGGCAATACCATCGGCTCTGGCGGGCTTGACTGCTCTGTTCGGAATGGGAAGAGGTAGACACCGCCGATATAGGCACCTAAAGATCATTTATGGTATCAAGCAGCTGGAGATGGTATTCAGCTTCCCTCCGCAGGGAAAAATACCGGTCCGGCAGCACGCACCATACTGACATATATACCGAAAGAGTGTCCAAAAATTAAAGAGGAAGACAACAGTGTCTGTCTGCATGAGAAAGCTTCGGGCTATTAGTACCACTCGGCTATGGTCTCTCAACCTTTACACCTGTGGCCTATCAACGTAGTCATCTTCTACGGCCCTGTCAGGAAGTCTCATCTCGTGGCCAGTTTCGCACTTAGATGCTTTCAGCGCTTATCTGCTCCAGACGTAGCTACCCTGCCGTACACCTGGCGGCATAACAGGTTCACCAGAGGTCTGTCCAACCCGGTCCTCTCGTACTAAGGTCAGATCCACCCAAACTTCCAACGCCCACAACAGATAGGGACCGAACTGTCTCGCGACGTTCTGAACCCAGCTCGCGTGCCACTTTAATGGGCGAACAGCCCAACCCTTGGGACCTTCTCCAGCCCCAGGATGTGACGAGCCGACATCGAGGTGCCAAACCTCCCCGTCGATATGAGCTCTTGGGGGAGATCAGCCTGTTATCCCCAGCGTACCTTTTATCCTTTGAGCGATGGCCCTTCCATACAGAACCACCGGATCACTATGTCCGTCTTTCGACCCTGTTCGACTTGTGGGTCTCACAGTCAAGCAAGCTTATGCCATTGCACTCCTCGTACGGTTACCAAGCGTACTGAGCTTACCTTTGAAAGCCTCCGTTACCTTTTTGGAGGCGACCACCCCAGTCAAACTACCCACCAAACAATGTCCTCCGCTCTGCGGAGTTAGAAACCGGATACAGAAAGGGCGGTATTTCAAGGGCGATTCCACGGATCCTGGCGAACCCGCTTCGATATCTCCCGCCTATCCTACACATCCTGTACCCAGTCCCAATGTTAAGCTATAGTGAAGGTGCATGGGGTCTTTCCGTCCCGTTGCGGGTAACCGGCGTCTTCACCGATACCACAATTTCACCGAGCTCATGGCTGAGACAGCGCCCAGATCGTTACACCATTCGTGCAGGTCGGAACTTACCCGACAAGGAATTTCGCTACCTTAGGACCGTTATAGTTACGGCCGCCGTTTACTGGGGCTTCGATTCAATGCTTCTCTTGCGATGACATCCCCTCTTAACCTTCCAGCACCGGGCAGGTGTCAGGCCTTATACTTCATCTTCCGATTTTGCAAAGCCATATGTTTTTGTTAAACAGTCGCCTGGGCCTTTTCACTGCGGCTGCTCATCGCTGAGACAGCGCCCCTTCTCCCGAAGTTACAGGGCCATTTTGCCGAGTTCCTTAGCCATGATTCACTCGAGCACCTTAGGATTCTCTCCTCGACCACCTGTGTCGGTTTGCGGTACGGGTCTTCTTAACCTGGAGCTTAGCGGGTTTTCTTGGAAGTCTGATTACCTGCTCTATCAGCGCCGCCGGAGCTTTGCTGTACTATCGGGTTTCAGCTAGAGTTGCGGATTTGCCTACAGCTCCAATACCTACGCCTTTCAACGAACTATTCCGTCAGTTCGCGGCAGTGTCACTACTCCGTCACCACATCGCAGTTAAAAAGAGTACTGGAATATTAACCAGTTGTCCATCGGCCTGCCCCCTTCGGGTGCGCCTTAGGTCCCGACTGACCCTGATCCGATTAACGTTGATCAGGAAACCTTGGTCTTTCGGTGGGCGGGTTTCCCACCCGCCTTATCGTTACTTATGCCTACATTTGCTTTTCCATAACCTCCACACAGCATTACCACTGTGCTTCCCCGGCGATGGAATGCTCCCCTACCAGTTGTACATCTTTCAGTACAAATCCATAGCTTCGGTACCGTTCTTGATGCCCGTTTATTATCCACGCCCGGCCGCTCGACTAGTGAGCTGTTACGCACTCTTTAAATGAATGGCTGCTTCCAAGCCAACATCCTAGCTGTCTGGGCAGCCGGACCTCGTTAGTTCAACTTAGAACGGATTTGGGGACCTTAGCTGATGGTCTGGGTTCTTTCCCTCTCGGCCTTGGACCTTAGCACCCAAAGCCTCACTGCAAGACATATCTGTCAGCATTCGGAGTTCGTCTGGATTTGGTAGGATTTGACTCCCCCGCACCCAATCGGTAGCTCTACCTCTGACAGACTCAGTTCTCACGCTGTTCCTAAAAACATTTCGGGGAGTACGAGCTATTTCCCAGTTTGATTGGCCTTTCACCCCTACCCTCAGGTCATCCGGAAACTTTTCAACGTTTATCGGTTCGGTCCTCCATTACATGTTACTGCAACTTCAACCTGCCCAAGGGTAGATCACAGGGTTTCGCGTCTACCTCATCTGACTATGCGCCCTGTTAAGACTCGCTTTCGCTTCGGCTGCGTCCCTGAAGGACTTAACCTTGCCAGACAAGAGTAACTCGTAGGCTCATTATGCAAAAGGCACGCTGTCACAGAATCTATCTGCTCCAACCGCTTGTAAGCACACGGTTTCAGGTTCTTTTCACTCCCCTGTTCGGGGTTCTTTTCACCTTTCCCTCACGGTACTGGTCCACTATCGGTCTCTCAGGAGTATTTAGCCTTGCCAGATGGTGCTGGCAGATTCCCACAGGATTTCTCCGGTCCCGCGGTACTCAGGATACCACTATGTCTGTATTCTTTACCTGTACGGGGCTCTCACCCTTGTCGCGCAGTTTCCCACCTGCTTCCAGTTCATAGCACAGTACAATATCGTGGTCCTACAACCCCGCACATGCCGTAACATGCACGGTTTGGGCTCTTTCCCGTTCGCTCGCCACTACTTGGGAAATCATTGTTATTTTCTTCTCCTACGCCTACTTAGATGTTTCAGTTCAGCGCGTTCGCGTATCATACGGCATGTCTTCAACATGCCGGGTTGCCCCATTCGGAAATCCACGGATCAGTTCGCATTTGCCGATCCCCGTGGCTTATCGCAGCTTATCACGTCCTTCATCGCCTCTGAGAGCCTAGGCATCCCCCGTGTGCCCTTATTTACTTTCTTCACCGGCATAGCCTTTTGCTACTATGCGGCTGCTTTTGATATATACCGGCATGCTACGCAATGATTCCTCCGGCATTCACCGGATATCTCCTCATCACATCAGACACATACCAGCATTGTCTCTACTGTTGTCTTCTCTTGTAATTTTTTTTCTCTTTCAGTATGTCAAAGAACTCTTTGGTAGATATAAGTAGTTAGATGTTAGTATTAAGATCATTATATGTCGCCATATCATCTCTAAATACTATATACTAAATACTATATACTATCTCGTGGAGAATAACGGATTCGAACCGTTGACCCCCTGCGTGCAAGGCAGGTGCTCTAGCCAGCTGAGCTAATTCCCCTTTTCTATCTGTAGTCCCGAGCAGATTTGAACTGCTGACCCCTACATTATCAGTGTAGTGCTCTGACCAACTGAGCTACGGGACTAGCTGTATTATTCCATCTCTCCTTCCGGGACCGCTCCTTTAAGGGGAGGGCACTTTCTTCTGATGTTTCTATTCTTTTTCAATCATGTGGTACGTGACGAGCAACGGTCCGCGATGCTCTAGAAAGGAGGTATTCCAGCCGCACCTTCCGGTACGGCTACCTTGTTACGACTTAGCCCCAATTATCGGTTTTACCCTGACACGCTCCTTGCGGTAACATGCTTTAGGTACCCCCAACTTTCATGGCTTGACGGGCGGTGTGTACAAGGCCCGGGAACGTATTCACCGCGTCATTGCTGATACGCGATTACTAGCGAATCCAACTTCACGGGGTCGAGTTGCAGACCCCGATCCGAACTGTGAACGGCTTTTAGAGATTAGCATGCTGTTGCCAGCTAGCTGCCCGCTGTACCGTCCATTGTAGCACGTGTGTAGCCCCGGACGTAAGGGCCATGATGACTTGACGTCGTCCCCACCTTCCTCACTGTTTGCACAGGCAGTCTGTTTAGAGTCCCCACCATTACATGCTGGCAACTAAACATAGGGGTTGCGCTCGTTGCGGGACTTAACCCAACACCTCACGGCACGAGCTGACGACAGCCATGCAGCACCTAGTTTCGTGTCCCGAAGGACGGATGCGTCTCTGCATCCTCCACTAACTTTCAAGCCCGGGTAAGGTTCCTCGCGTATCATCGAATTAAACCACATGCTCCTCCGCTTGTGCGGGCCCCCGTCAATTCCTTTGAGTTTCACCCTTGCGGGCGTACTCCCCAGGTGGATAACTTAACGCTTTCGCTGGGACGCTGGCTGTCTATCGCCAACATCGAGTTATCATCGTTTAGGGCGTGGACTACCAGGGTATCTAATCCTGTTCGATCCCCACGCTTTCGTGCATCAGCGTCAATACCAGCTTAGTGAGCTGCCTTCGCAATCGGAGTTCTAAGACATATCTATGCATTTCACCGCTACTTGTCTTATTCCGCCCACTTCATATGGATTCAAGCCCGTCAGTATCAAAGGCACTGCGATGGTTGAGCCACCGTATTTCACCCCTGACTTAACAGGCCGCCTACGCACCCTTTAAACCCAATAAATCCGGATAACGCTCGGATCCTCCGTATTACCGCGGCTGCTGGCACGGAGTTAGCCGATCCTTATTCTTCCGGTACATTCAGCTCCCTACTCGTAAGGAGGTTTATTCCCGGACAAAAGCAGTTTACAACCCATAGGGCAGTCATCCTGCACGCGGCATGGCTGGTTCAGGCTTCCGCCCATTGACCAATATTCCTTACTGCTGCCTCCCGTAGGAGTCTGGTCCGTGTCTCAGTACCAGTGTGGGGGATTCTCCTCTCAGAGCCCCTAGACATCGTCGCCTTGGTGGGCCGTTACCCCACCAACTAGCTAATGTCACGCGAGCCCATCTCCATCCTATAAATATTTAATATCGGACCGATGCCGGTCTGATATGTTATGCGGTGTTAATCTCTCTTTCGAGAGGCTATCCCCCTGATGGAGGCAGGTTGCTCACGCGTTACGCACCCGTGCGCCACTCTCACCATTGATAGCAAGCTACCGATGGATCCCGTCCGACTTGCATGTATTAGGCCTGCCGCTAGCGTTCATCCTGAGCCAGGATCAAACTCTCCATTGTAAAATGAAGTTTTTGATTCCGACTATTTATAATAATCAGAATTCTTTTTTTAATATCTCTGATCTTGGACCGAATTGAACGGATTACTTGAATCTGTTCTATGACTTTCGACTTTCGTCTGCCTACTCGTCACGCTACATGATTGTGTGTTATTAAAGAACTTTATGCGCTTCAACTTCCGTATCCGCTGTATTCCGATGGCATTGCGCCCTCTTTTATCTTTTTTTGTTTCCCCGCCGTTTCCGACGGGACTGCAAAGGTAGGAATCTTTTCCGGACTTCCAAAAACTTTCTGAAGTTTTTTTTGGCTTTCTTTTTCCGGTTTCCGCGTTCAGCTACCGTTGAACCCTTCTTTCTTTCATGGCTGCTTTTTCCGGAGCAGCCCGCCCTCCCTTGCGGAGTGGTGCAAAGATAGAAACTTTTATAACAAACTTCCAAGCCTTCTGTGCTTATTTTTTCTGTTTTTAACCTAACCTGCTGGACAGGTGGACGATTCTTTTTGAAACCGGCGGCTCCGCGGCCGCAGAACAGGGGCCGAAAGGCCTGAAAGCCGCCCGGAGCCGGGCGGGCAGAGCAGCCAATTCCCCGGAAAGATGGACGTTTGAGACGGGGCCTGCTCCAAGGCCGGAAAATCCGGCCCGGGGCATACGGTCTGGACGGAAAGACTTCGGCCCACCGGCAGGCGGACAGCATCCGCAGACCATGGCCAACAGCGACGCCCCCCGGAGCCCGGGCAACAGATGCTGAAGACGGATTACCAGAGCCGGCAATACTCCGATAATCCTTGACAGCAGCATGGACTCAGCACGGTGGCTCCACCCTGTTTCCGTGCTGAGTCCGTGCTGAGTCCGTGTTGAGTCCGTGTCCTGCACGCTCTCAGCGCCCCCGGGCCCTGTTCTCACTCCACGGTCATCCTGCCCCGGATGCGGATAAGGCGCAGAGCAGCAGTGGATCCCCGGTGCACCGCAGCCGGAGAAAACATGGGGCAGCACGGACACACACACTCCGGACAGACTATAAGCGGATCCGCAGGCCGATAAAAGGAAACCTGTGCGGAAGCAAACTGAGGACCTGGAAGTCGCTTAAGGTCCGTCAGGATGTACCTTCTGTTCCTACTCCTGACTAACTTTCATTAAATTATAATCAAATTTAAAGCTAACACGGAAATAACATCGGGTTAACAGGGGGTTAACAGGGGTATTATAGGGGTATACCCTTGTTAATCCCCATTTATACCCATTTAAGATGTCTAGAAATCCGACTTTACTAATAAAGTTGGTAGCAAGTTGAACATACGTTATCCAGCCCCCTAAATCGGACAATAGTAAAAACACCAAGCCAATTCCTCACCCTGGCACTCTTGCCGCTCCCGATGTGCAGAAGATCAGGTAATAATTCTTTGATAATTATTAAAAAAACTTGTTTATCTATTTTTTTATGTAGATTTATCTTCTCAATAACCGATAGCGATGAGCAGAACCACCCTGAAAGATATTGCCTTAGAATTGAACATCTCCGTTTCGACTGTTTCCAAAGCACTGTCAGACAGCTATGAAATCAGCGAAGCAACAAAAAAAATGGTTCAAGAATATGCAAAAAAGCATAATTTCCATCCAAATAAATTAGCACGAAGCCTAAAAATCGGAAAATCGAACACAATTGGCGTTATCGTTTCCAATATCAGTAATACTTTCGTATCACAAATCCTCGATGGAATACAGATTGCGTCACAACAAACGGTCTATGACATCATTTTTATGCAAAGCCGTGAAGACGAACGTATCGAAAAGAATTGTATTGACGTGTTAAAAATGAGAGGCATCGATGGTTTAATGATTGCTCCTGTCAGTTTCGATTCAAACATTGAAGAACTTAAAGCACTGATAAAAGCCAAAATACCGGTGATAATCTTCGACCGTATCAATCATGCATTGGATACCTTCAAGGTCGGGGTGAACAATTTTCAGGGCGCTTATAGCGCGACGCAGCATCTTATCCAACGCGGAAAACGCCGTATATTACACATCACCGGAAAAAACCTGGGGGTTGCACAGGAACGGCTCAATGGTTTCAAAGCCGCTCTAGCCGACGCAGCCATTCCATTTGACGAAAAGCATTATATTGAGTGTAGTTTTAATAATACAGCTGAGTTAGACCGTACAATAAAAGAAATCTTAACCAAAGAATATATCGAACATAAAAATATAGACGCGATTTTTGGTGCAACCGATGTCATCACCACAAGAACATTGGGCATCTTAGCCGAACTTCAGATCGAGGTACCTGCACAAATAGCTGTCATCGGGTTTTCAAACACGCAAATCGCAGCTTCGTTGAACCCCGCTCTGTCAACAGTCGTACAGCCAGCAACAGAAATAGGGGAATTGGCGACAAAAAAACTGATCGAAACCATCAACCGAACGAGGCCCGTCCATGAATTTGAAACGATTGAGCTGCCTACACAGCTTATTATCCGAAAATCATCCTTATAAGGCTGTACCAATACGCCGATCGATACAGCAACAAAAAAACAGCCGAAGATAGATGTCAAAACATCATTTCTCCAAGCCGTTTTTTGTTGTCCAGCAGAGGATATTAGCCATCCGACTTGATAAGCTTCCTCCTACTCGCCTATTATTCCGTATTCTAAACCGCGTAATTCAGCCAAGCCTCTTAACCGGCCGATCGCGGAGTACCCCGGGTTGGTCACTTTATGCAGATCATCCAGCATCTGGTGTCCATGATCTGGCCTAAACGGAATCGCTTTTGATCGTTGCTGATTTTCAGCAACAAGAATTCTCATGATCTTGTACATATTAACATCGCCATCCAGATGATCCGCTTCGTAAAAGCTACCGATAGCATCTTTCTTCACGTTGCGCAGATGAACAAAATTCACCCGATGCTTAATCTCTTCCAAAATTGCCGGTAGATCATTTGTCTGACTAGCCCCCAAAGAGCCCGTACAAAAACAAACGCCGTTAAATTGTTGCGGAACCGCATTCAAAAAGTAGTTAAAATCTTCGCCATTGCTCGCAATACGCGGCAGCCCCAAAATAGGATACGGCGGGTCATCCGGATGAATTGTCATATGAATACCGTTCGACTCACAGGTCGCCGCAATTCCGTTTAAAAAATAAACCAGATTTTCACGTAATCCTTCTTTCCCTATGTGTTTATAGGTATCGATACTCGCTCTCAGCGCATCGAGTTCCACACTCTTCTCCCCGGGAATGCCCATCAACACAACATTGGCCAAGTCCTGTTTTTGCTGTTCTGAAATTTGATCAAATCGCCCGCTCGCCTGTTTGACAATATCTTCTGAATATTCTCTATCAGCACCTTCACGCTTTAATATAAAAATATCAAAAACAGCCAGATCAATCCAGTCAAAATAAAGCGCCTTCGATCCGTCTGTCATAAGCAGATCAAGCTGTGTACGCGTCCAGTCGAGTACCGGCATAAAGTTGTAACAGACTGTCTTGATACCGCATTCTGCAAGATTGCTCAAGGTCTCGCGATATTTCTGGATATACTCATCGACTTTGGGTCCCTTTGTTTTGATTTCCTCATGTACAGTGACGCTTTCGACTACGGACCAGGTAAGTCCGGCCTCTTCGATAATTCTTTTACGTTCTTGGATATCTGCTAATGGCCATACCTCACCATGCGGAATATGATGAAGAGCGGAGACAATGCCGGTTGCCCCTGCTTGCTTAACATCTTGTAAGGTTACTGGATCATTGGGGCCATACCAACGCCAGGTTTGTTCTAATTTATTCATTTAAAGTATAATTAAACGCCACACCATGCATTAAATCCTCCGTCGACAAAAACGGTCTCGCCGGTCACAAAGGCCGACGCATCGCTCAAAAGATAAACCAAAGTTCCCTTTAGCTCGCGCGGGTCACCCAAGCGGTTGTAAGGCGTGCCACTGAGAATCCGCTTGGTACGGTCACTATACGTACCGTCAGGGTTTGTCAGCAAAGTTTTGTTTTGTTTCGTCAGGAACACTCCTGGTGCAATGGCATTGACACGGACCTGATCACCGTATCGCTGTGCGAGCTCCGTAGCCATCCATTTGGTATAGCCGTCAATTCCATGTTTGGCAACGGTGTAGCCAAGTACGCGCGTGAAGGGGCGGCTCGCTGCTAGAGAAGAGATATTGACGATCACGCCCTTACCGCTTTCAGCAATTACTCTACCAATGACATGTGTAGGGATCATCGTACCATAAAGATTTAGCTCAATGGCTTTAATCGTATCCTGAATATTGCTGGCGAACAGGTCCTGATCCGCTCCAATGGTCGCCCCGGGAATATTTCCTCCTACCGCATTCACAAGACCGTCGATCCGCCCCCATTTTTTGAGAATTTCATCCTTCGCCCGGTTAACGTCCAGTTCGTCCATGATGTCAACTTCGACAAATATGGCATGCCCTCCCAGATCTTCAACCTGTTGAACACGTTCGGCTCCAGCCTGCGCATTGCGGCCCAAGATCGCAACTTTTGCTCCCGCTTCGGCCAAAGCCTCGACGAACGCTTCGCCCAGAATGCCTGTCCCCCCAGTAATGACGACAACCTTATCTTTTAATGAAAATGGATTATTATTCATGTTTTTTATTTCAAATTGGTATTTATTCCCAATTTTATTGATAATAACCTTAATTACAAAAAAAAGCAATTGATTTAATTACGATAACGTTTTAGTTATCGTACGTCATTCCGGATTCCCTTCATCCGCTCTGTCATCATCAAACAGAATCCGTACCGAAGGCGTGTAGGTGTCATTATGCTGTCCAGTTTCGTTTGCCCAAAAAAAGGCACAAAGAAAGACCAGAGCCAGAAAGACACTGCAGCCAATCAAGATATACATGATTTCCATAATTATTATAGTTTATGCCGTTTTGCATAGCATCTTGTCATAAGGCTGGTAAAGGATATGATTGTAACCGTACTAATAGGCATCAAGATCGCCGCAAAGAGTGGCGACATAGTTCCCTGCACAGCAAAGCTCAGCCCAATGATATTATATAAAAGCGATATGCCGAAGCTCATATGTATCACTTTCACCGCATCTTTGCTGAATGCAAAAAAACGGGGCAGCTTAGCAAAAGAGTCGCCGTCGAGTATCGCATCGCAACCCGGTGAGAAGTTATTGATATCATCACTCACGGCGATCCCCAGATCTGCCTTGCGCAACGCTCCCGCATCGTTCAGTCCGTCTCCCACCATACAGACATGTTTCCCAGCACCCTGAAATTGCTGAATTGCGTCAAGCTTTTCCATCGGCGACCGGTTAAACAACAGAGTGGCATCTGATGGGAAGATAAGCTTCAACGCGTCGAGGCGTCTGTCATTGTCACCAGATATCAAATGAAGACCGTAATCTTCCCTTAAATCTTCAACTAATGTCGATAAGCCCTCACGCCAGGACTGCTCCACTGTAAAATAGCCTTTAAGGTCCTCCCCTATGCGGATAAAGACAACCGAACCATCAGACTTTATATTTCCAATTCCCATAAATGTGGCGCTCCCGATTCGCACCTGCTGCCCTCCCACCTTGGCGAGCATTCCCCTACCCGGAAATTCCTTAAAATCCGCCACCTGAGAATTCGATAGGCCATGCGCGGATCCCAGCCACTTGACGATTTCACGGCTCAATGGATGACTCGAATTTCGGCAAACAGCACTGAGCATATTTTTTTCTGTTGCCGACAACCTGCCTTCAAAATAAATCGAAGCTGCTTTAGGAGAAGAAATTGTTCCGGTTTTATCAAACACGAGCGTATCAATTGATGCCATCTGTTCGATGGCGGCGGTATTCTTCACATAAAACTTATTCCGGTCGAAGATACTCAAGGCTGCAGAAAGTGTAAATGGGGAGCTTAGCGCCAACGCACATGGACAGGCGATAATCAATACCGCCGTAAAAGCTCCCCAAGCCTTATTGGCATTACCATCAATAGCCCAGCTTGCTGCGGCAAAAAAAGCAATCGCCAATAAAACAACAGTAAAATATTTGCTGATAAAGTTGACGAAGGTCTGGAAATGCCTATCGTAATCTTTATAGTTTTCGTTATTCCACAATCTGGTCAAATAGGATTGCGAAACCGGCTTAACAACCTCAAGTTCAATCGCTTCCCCGATCTGCCGTCCTCCAGCATAGATAATTTCGCCCAGAATTTTATGTACGGGACTGGATTCGCCAGTCACAAAGCTAAAATCGATAGCAGCCTCGCCTTTGAGCAACATGGCATCCGCAGGTATAATTTCGTTATTGCGCACCAGAATACGGTCACCGATACGCACATCCGCCAATTGCACGGGCTTATCGCCAGATTCAGTCAAGACCGTTACCGCGACAGGAAAGTAACTGCGATAATCGCGTTCAAAGGATATGTGGTAATAGGTCCGCTGCTGCACCCATTTGCCGATCAGGATAAAAAACACCAAGCTGCAGAGTGTATCCGTAAACCCAGCTCCTGTCTGTGTAATCACTTCAAATGCCGAGCGCAAGAACAGCACCAAAATGCCCAGAGCCAGAGGTACGTCGAGGTTTAGCCGTTTCTGTTTCAGGCTAAGAATTGCGGATTTAAAATAATCGGAGGCACAGTAGAGCAAGACCGGTAGGCCAAACGCTAAATTGACGTAGCCAAAAAAGCTGGCATACTCTTTTTCAAATGCTCCCATGCCGAAATAGTCCGGGAAGCTAAACAGCATGGAATTACCGAAACAAAACCCTGCAACAGCTATTTTGGCAACCAAGGGGTTCAAATTGCGTTTATTCCCCTCCTTGACCACATCCTGAAGAGTGATCTTTGGATCATAGCCGATATTGCTCAGCAGATAAACCAGTTCTTTCAGCGGAAGCTGACCGTGGCTAAATGTGATGCTGGCCTGCTTCTTCATAAAGTCCACACGGGATTGCAGCACATGTGGGGTGAGTCTGTACAAGTTTTCGAGCAGCCATATACAGGAACTACAATGAATTGCCGGTATATAAAAAGTAATGATCGTGATTTTGTCATCCTTAAAGTCGATTAGCTTGTCAGCGATCTGAGGCTCGTCCAAATAGGAAAAATCTTCTTTTTCTGTGCGGTTCGATTTTCCAGGGTGCTGATTATAACGGTAGTACTGCTGCATCCCGCTCTCGTGCAGGACCTGATAAACGGTCTGACATCCCAGACAGCAGAAATCGTGGTTATCGAGGTGATATCCCCTTTCTTCGATTTTATCGCCACAATGGAAACATTTTTCCTCCAACTGTACATCTTGCTTAATATCTGACATATCCCTACGATTAAATTGCCTGACTAAAAAGCTGTTTCTGTGTCTGAGCGTTGCGCAAACGCTGGTCAAAAGCCATGCAGATATTACGTAAAAATGAACGGCCGGTAGCTGTACATTGAACATGATGATCGTCGATGACCACAAGCCCGTCCACAGCAAGTTGGGACAAATCCGCTTTAATCCGCTCACTCAGCGCTGCTTCCGGCTGTAGCTGCACTCTTCCTTTACACATCATATCCAATATATAGCGCCTTACTAACAGGTCCTGTTCGTTGAGCATATGACCTTTCACAACTGGCAGCTGCCTCGATTCAACAAGTTGGTGATATTCTTCAACGGTTTTGACATTCTGTGCAAAGGCTCCCCAAGCGTCGCTGATAGAAGACACACCTATACCGATCAGCAAGGGACTGAAGCGATCGGAGTACCCCATAAAGTTGCGATGCAGTCTTTCCTGCTGAAACGCAAGAAAAAGCTCATCTTCCTTTTTTGCAAAATGGTCCATGCCGATATCCTCATAACCCTGTTCAAGGATCAGTTTTTTGCCTAGATTGTAGAGTGCGAGCTTCGCTGCACCACTAGGCAGGTCTGCTTCTGTGTAATGACGTTGCCCAGGCTTTATCCATGGTACATGCGCATAGCTATAGAAGGAAATGCGGTCTGGAGAAAGCTTCATAGACTGGAGGATCGTATCTTCAACAGAGTTCAGTGTCTGTTTCGGCAATCCATAGATCAGATCGAAATTGATGGAATCAAAGCCGATATTCCTGGCGTTAACCATTACGGCTTCAACCTCTTCCAAGGTTTGGTGTCTGTTGATAACAAATTGCACTAGTGGATCAAAATCCTGTATCCCTAAGCTCAGCCGACGAAAGCCCAGATCATACAAGGTCTGCAGATGAGCTATATCTGTATTCGCCGGATGTGCCTCAAATGAAAAGGAACTGTCCGGCGCCACATCCGCATGATTCAATAGACCTTCGATCAACACTTTCAGATTTTCCGGCCGGAAGAAAGTCGGAGTGCCCCCGCCCAGATGAATTTCCGAAAGCAGTGGTCGCTCGCCATTGAAAATCGCAAGGTACATCTCCCATTCCTTTAAAAGAGAAGCAATATAAGGCAGCTCTACCTGATGATTTTTAGTAATCCTCGTGTTGCACCCGCAGTAGGTACAGAGGCTTTCACAGAACGGCAGGTGAATATACAGGCTGATCCCTTTTTCTTTCGATCGCTGAAAAGTATGATATACCTGTTCACGCCAAGCTTCAGCGGTAAATGTGGACTGATCCCAAAACGGGACAGTCGGATAACTGGTATATCGCGGAGCGGCCACATTATATTTCCGAACCAATTCCGCCCTGATAACTTCTGATCTATTCATTGTCAGTTATTTTTTTGCACAGTCGTTCAGGCAGCAGCATGCTTTGCCAACGCATTTCTCTATGCCCCAAAGGTTAAGATTCCGCACGGTTTGTTCGGCCAGTCCCTTGGGACTCTGGTCTTCAAATGGTGCATTGGCAATCTGAATATTTAGTTCTCCCGCCTTCACCAGATCGATATGGGCGGTATCCATGCTTCTTGTCATGATTTTGTTGATCCCCAGCTGCTTTAGATTAAGTAGCATGGTGGCGTCCAGAATATCTTCAGGGGTAACTACCACGGCGTCCTTTCCGCGGGCATAATGCTGCGTCTCTGCATTTAATTCATTTGAAATCAAGGTAAGATCATGCTGTTTGGCATTTGCCAGCGCCCAGAATTCTGTTTCGAATGATTTTACACTATATACAACTACTTTCATGCTGAATTCTACAATTGCCTTCAATAAGGCTATCCCAAGACAAAAGTAGTCGAAGTCTATCATCAAAAAGATGATAGACAACCACAGCTTAAAATGATATAAATCACTATTTGTATAAGGTAAGTGTGAAGGGAGGAGATGTACTGCGGCGAGCGCCGCAGTCCCTACTGTTTCACATCGCGCAGGTCTTTGATGGAATTGATATAAATCTTTCCTTTTTCCTTGGTAATCAGCTTCTCTTCTTTAAAATCGGAGAGCATACGCGAAACGGTTTCATTCGCAGTTCCAGCAATGGACGCCAGACCATCCCGGGTGACATCAATGGCACAGGCATTGACCTCATGGATGTTGATACCGCTTTTTTCGGCTACACTGATCAATGCATTCGCCACCCGCTTGCGGACGGAATGGTACGCAAATCCCAGCAGCTGTTCTTCTTTCTCACGAAGATCTACGGACAACAGCTTGATAAATTTGCTGGCAATAGCTGGTTTTTTCCATAATAGTTCCAGAAAGCTATCCTTAGGAATCAGCACAATCTCGCTAGCTTCCACCGCTTCGGCATAGTCCTCGTAATTCTCATTCAGAAGTACGGACGCGTATCCGAAATAGTTTCCACTAATATAAATGCCTGTCGACAGCTCACGGCCATCTTTATAGGATCTGAAGCTGCGGACTTGCCCAGATTTCACAAAATAGATATACGTAGGTGAGTCGTCTTTTTCATAGATCGTCTGCTTCTTTTTCACTGTCTTGACCCGAGAATTGGCAATCAATTCGTCCAACACGAGCACCTGTTCATCCGCGCTTAACCCCAGGTCAAACTCTTGTGCTGATTCGGCCGACAGCTGTTCATGTTTTTTAAGTCGCACTTCAATAGCATTCATCAGTTCGACATCATCAAAAGGCTTGGTCAAGTAATCGTCGGCGCCCATTTCCATGGCTTTGCGCATGTCCGCCCGCTCGGCCTTGGCGGTTAAAAAAATAAACGGAATTCTGGCGGTACGTTCAATTTTACTCAGCATGAATAGCACACCATAGCCATCCAGTTCGGGCATCATGATATCACAGAGAATCAGATCAGGAATATGTTTGGTTGCCAGATCGACTCCTATCCGGCCGTTTTCAGCGGTGATCACTTGATAGCGCCCCGTAAGCTCCAGAATTTCGCTCGTTCCCTCACGGATATCACTATTATCTTCAATGATCAGAATTGTCTTTTTATTTTCCATTCGAATGCAATATTTTTTGCTCAAATCTTAATCTTGTTTAAAACTGACACGAAATGATGTCCCTTTATGTACTTCCGACTCAAACTCCATATTTCCTTCCATGAGTTCTATATACCGTTTGACGATATTCAATCCTAACCCTGTGCCCGGTATATTTCCCGTATTATGTGCCCTGAAAAACGGTTCAAATAAATGTACCTGGTCTTCTTCCGGAATACCGATACCGTTATCTTTGACCGATATCGTACATCCGTTGCCATCGATGCAGGTCGTAAATTCGATCAATGTATCCTCTCCCGAATACTTGATTGCGTTGGATATCAGGTTGACAAGCGCATTTTTCAGCAGGTTGGGATCAAGGGAAAAATGTCCCGACTCCCCCGTATGTTGATAGACAATATGCTGGTTTTTCTTGCAGATCAACTGCATTTCTTCGGTAATTTCCTCCGCCAGTTCAACTAGATTAATATATTGTTTGTTTACAGCTACAATACCAGCTTCCAGCTTTTCGAGGGACAGAAAATCGTTAAGAATACTTGTCAGCAACTGCACCGCTCCTTTGATCTTGTTGGTATGCTTGATAATGTTGGCCCTTTCGTCGGGACGTTCTGAATACTTCTCAATCAGTGAAGCGGACAGCTGTACTGAACTTAAAGGCGTACGAAATTCGTGCGAAGCCATAGAAACAAACCGTGATTTGAGCTGGTTCAGTTCGATTTCCTTCTCCAGTGATTTTGAGACTTCGGCTTTTGCTTTTTCGAGTTCGGAAACCAGCGATATCAGGTCCCGTGTACGTTCACTAACCTTATGTTCCAGTTCCGCTGCATGCTGTTTGAGCATATCTTCAGCGGCTTTTTCGCGGGACAGATCGTGAATAAATCCTGTGAATATGTTCTTGTCTTTCAGCCACACCTCGCTTACGGCCAAACGGAAGGGAAAGGTCTCGCCATTCTTCTTGAGCCCCATGACCTCGCGCCCAATGCCGATAATTTTTTTTTGGCCTGTGGTCTGATAATTATGGATGTAACCGTCGTGATTACTGCGATCAGGTTCGGGCATCAGCATAGAGACATTGTGCCCGATCACTTCGTCGGCTTCGTAACCGAACAACTCAAGAGCAGCAGGGTTAATGCTTTCCACATTCCCCCTGTTGTCTATTGTAATGATACCATCAATTGCATGGTCGATTATGGCGGCCAAAAGTCTTCCGCTTTCCATAAACGTCTCCTACTTTACGAGTTTTTTGTATTTAATACGGTGCGGTGTGACATCACCGAGGCGTTTTTTCCGATTTTCTTCATATTCCGAATAGTTACCCTCGAAGAAGTACACTTGGGAGTCGCCCTCAAAAGCGAGAATATGAGTACAGATACGGTCCAGAAACCACCTGTCGTGGGAGATGACCACAGCACATCCACCAAAATTCTCCAATCCTTCTTCCAAAGCCCGTAAGGTATTCACATCGATATCATTGGTAGGTTCGTCGAGTAGAAGTACATTAGACCCTTCTTTCAATGTAATGGCCAGATGTACGCGGTTGCGTTCACCACCGGAGAGCACGCCTACTTTCTTTTGCTGATCGGCGCCATTAAAATTGAATTTAGACACATATGCTCTGGAATTTACCATACGGTTGCCCAACAACATGTTGTCGTTTCCGCCTGTAATATTTTCCCAAACCGACTTTTCAGGATCAAGGTCATGATGCATCTGATCCACGTACCCCAATTTAACTGTTTCACCGACCTTAAACGAGCCGGAGTCCGGTGTCTCCTGTCCGGTGATAAGACGGAACAAGGTCGTCTTACCCGCGCCATTCGGACCGATGATACCCACAATACCCGCTGGCGGCAGCATAAAACTGAGATTTTCAAATAAAATACGGTCGCCATATGCTTTGGAAATATTGGTTGCTTCGATGACAGAGTTACCCAGGCGCGGACCGGGGGGAATGAACAATTCCAGTTTTTCTTCCCGCTCTTTTGTTTCTTCGGAAGCCAGTTTCTCATAGTTATGCAAACGCGCTTTCGATTTGGCATGACGGGCTTTAGGCGCCATGCGCACCCATTCCAGCTCACGTTCGAGGGTCTTTTGACGTTTGGTTTCCTGTTTTTCTTCCTGCGCCAGACGCTTCGCCTTCTGATCGAGCCATGAAGAGTAATTACCTTTCCAAGGGATACCCTCGCCGCGGTCCAGTTCAAGAATCCAACCAGCCACATTATCGAGGAAGTAGCGGTCGTGCGTAACGGCGATGACGGTTCCTTTATATTGTTTTAAATGTTGTTCCAGCCAGTCGATAGACTCAGCATCCAGGTGGTTGGTTGGCTCGTCGAGCAGCAAGACATCTGGTTCCTGCAGCAAAAGGCGACATAATGCTACACGCCTGCGCTCGCCACCTGACAAATTGACAATTTTAGCATCCGGTTCAGGGCAGCGCAGCGCATCCATGGCCCGTTCCAGTTTTGAATCAATTTCCCAGGCATTTGTCGCATCGATTCTGTCCTGCAATTCGCCTTGTCTGGCCAATAGCTTATCCATTTCGTCCGGATTTTCATAGACTTCCGGCAGTCCGAATTTTTCGTTGATTTCTTCGTATTCCTTTAAGATGGCAGTAATTTCAGCGACACCTTCCTGCACGATTTCGAGAACCGTCTTTTCAGGATCCAATTCAGGTTCTTGAGCCAAATACCCCACAGAATAACCCGGAGAGAACACCACTTCACCTTGATAAGACTTGTCGAGTCCCGCAATAATTTTCAATAAAGAAGACTTACCCGAGCCATTGAGACCGATCACGCCGATCTTGGCACCATAGAAAAAAGATAAATAGATATTTTTTAGAACTTGTTTTTGAGGCGGATGGATTTTGTTGACACCAGCCATCGAAAAAATAATCTTCTCGTCTGACATAAAATTTAAAAAAATTGGAAAACTCTTGTTATATTAACATACAAATGTAATCTTTTATACTGACATTTTGGACGTATTATGGTCATGGCTTAATTGTTGATGACATTATTTAAAATAATTTTAAGGTTTGAAATGTAGAATTTACTACATTTATATATCCTTAATATAAAACAGAAAGGTATTCAATGGAAGCAAAATTTTCACCGCGCGTAAAGGATGTCA
Source organism: Sphingobacterium thalpophilum (assembly GCF_901482695.1). Lineage (NCBI taxonomy): Bacteria > Pseudomonadati > Bacteroidota > Sphingobacteriia > Sphingobacteriales > Sphingobacteriaceae > Sphingobacterium > Sphingobacterium thalpophilum. The sequence goes on along the minus strand of NZ_LR590484.1, from coordinate 3,662,158 downwards.
TATCGTACAGTAGAGAGGAAGCTTTGAGATTGCGTCACGACTATATCGGAACGGAGCACTTGTTGCTAGGATTGATTCGTGAAGGCGATGGAATGGCGATCAAAATCCTGAAAAACATAGGCATTGACACTACAGCCCTACGTCAATCTGTGGAGGACGCAGTGAAGGGGGCATCTGTATCACGCGCACCGATTGGCAATATGCCATTAACAAAACAAGCTGAAAAAGTTTTAAAAATTACGTATTTAGAAGCGAAGATTTTCAAGTCAGATATTATTGGAACGGAGCATTTATTATTGGCAATCCTGCGGGATGAAGACAATATTGCTTCGCAGATATTACAGCAATATAATGTCACTTACGACATCTTCAAGTCTGAAGTAGAGCAGAACAGGACAAGCATCAAGGATGAAGCTCCTGGTTCTCCTACTGGTGGCGATGACGATTTTGCGGAAGACGATCAATATATCCAGCCCAAGAAGGTTTCGGATATCAAATCCAAGACGCCGGTACTTGACAACTTTGGTCGCGATCTGACCAAAGCTGCAGAGGAAGGCAGACTGGATCCTATTGTCGGCCGCGAGAAAGAAATCGAGCGTGTGTCTCAAATTCTATCACGACGCAAGAAAAACAACCCGCTTTTGATCGGTGAGCCGGGAGTCGGTAAATCAGCGATAGCGGAGGGACTGGCACTGCGTATCGTACAACGTAAAGTGTCCCGTGTACTATTCAACAAACGGGTAGTCACTTTGGATCTCGCTTCCTTGGTAGCAGGCACAAAGTATCGTGGACAATTTGAGGAGCGCATGAAAGCCGTCATGAATGAGCTGGAAAAATCACCGGATGTGATCTTGTTTATCGATGAGATCCATACCATTGTCGGTGCAGGTGGAGCATCAGGCTCATTGGACGCGTCCAACATGTTCAAACCAGCCTTGGCAAGGGGTGAGATTCAGTGCATCGGTGCTACGACATTGGATGAGTACCGTCAGTACATTGAAAAAGACGGCGCATTGGATCGTCGTTTCCAACGGGTGACTATCGAGCCTGCGACACATGACGAAACTGTGGAAATCCTGAACCGTATCAAAGAGAAATATGAGGATCACCACAACGTGACCTATACACCAGAAGCGATTGAGGCCTGTGTGTCGCTGACCACACGCTATATTACCGACCGCTTTTTACCGGACAAAGCGATAGACGCATTGGACGAGGCCGGGTCACGTGTACACTTGAACAATATTCATGTACCGCAGTCCATCATTGACATCGAGAACAAAATCGAGGAAGTCAAATTGGAGAAAAATAAGGTGGTGCGCAGCCAGAAATATGAAGAAGCAGCCAAATTGCGCGATACCGAGAAAAAGCTGATCGAGGAACTGGAAAAAGAGAAGATTGCATGGGAAGAGGAGACCAAGTCCAAACGCTATACTGTATCGGAAGAAAATGTGGCTGAGGTGGTCGCGATGATGACCGGCATTCCAGTGCAACGTGTCAGCCAGACCGACAGCCAGAAGCTATTGAACATGGCGGAGCTGATGAAAGGCCGGATCATCGGTCAGGACGATGCCGTGGGAAAATTGGTGAAGGCTATCCAGCGCACACGTGCTGGGCTGAAAGATCCGAAAAAACCGATCGGTTCCTTTATCTTCTTAGGCCCTACTGGTGTAGGTAAAACTGAATTAGCGAAGGAGCTGGCGCGCTTCATGTTCGACACGGAGGACGCCTTGATCCAGATCGATATGAGTGAGTACATGGAGAAGTTTGCTGTTTCCCGTTTGGTGGGAGCGCCTCCGGGATATGTAGGTTATGAAGAAGGTGGTCAGCTGACTGAGAAAGTACGCCGCAAACCTTATGCTGTTGTGCTGTTGGATGAGATTGAGAAAGCTCACCCTGACGTGTTCAACCTATTGCTACAGGTATTGGATGAAGGACAATTAACGGATAGTCTGGGCCGTAAGGTCGATTTCCGCAACACCATTATCATCATGACGTCCAACATTGGCGCACGTCAGTTGAAGGAATTTGGTCAGGGAGTCGGTTTCACTACCGCAGCCAAAGCACAGCAGTCGGATGCGCATTCCCGAGGTGTGATTGAGACAGCGTTGAAACGCGCGTTCGCGCCGGAGTTTCTGAACCGTATTGATGATGTGATTGTGTTCAACTCATTGACTAAGGAAAACATCTTCAAGATCATTGACATTGAATTAAAATCGCTGTTCAAACGCATCGCAGACTTGGGCTATGTGATCAACTTGACGGATGAAGCCAAGGATTTCATTGCGGATAAAGGATACGACAGTAATTTTGGGGCACGTCCACTAAAACGGGCAATTCAAAAATATCTCGAAGATCCAATTGCTGAAGAGATCCTTAAAGGCAACGTGCAGGCCGGTTCAGTATTGACCGTAAGCATTAACCCAGAAACCAAAGATATAGAGGTATCTAGCTCGGATCCGAAGTCTTCAAAAGATACGGCAGAGAAATAATTCGCCTGCTGTATTCGAAATAATTTTAAAAAATGCACCAGTATGGTGCATTTTTTGTTATATACCAAGTTAGCGTTAAACTATCGCAGTATTTTATCGTCATATAATAAAAAACGTCACAAATAATACACATAATATGAAAAGACTTTTATTAGCAGCATTAATTGGAACCGCAACGTTGGTTTCATTCTCTTCTTGTAAAAAGGAGTATATTAATAATCCTCTTCCAGGTGTCACTTATAAATTTTCAGTGCCTGGCGACGATTATCAATGGAAGACCGAAGGAAATCCGAGGACTTTTGTTATTTCAGTCCCTTTCAGAGAAATAGACGCCAAATATTTTGATTATGGCCAGGTCTCAGTAGCGATCTCCTTTAAGGATTCACCAGACTTCTACATTAATCTTGGAGCCAACAATGTTCCAACCAAATTAGGCCCATATAATTTCAGGGTGGAATATTCCTTTACTGACGGAAATATTGATGGAGATTTAAATATCTATGCCGACTATCTAGGCACCGGTACAGCAACACCGCCACCGCCATTTACAGCGAAAGTGACGTTGACTGATGGTGAAGATGGTGGCAATTAAAAAAGATCTATCAAATTTTTCGACCATGTAAATGAATAGGGATCAAATTATGTAAATTTGATCCCTATTTTAATGATAAAGCTTTTTATTATATTTTCCCTAAAAGCTACGCTTTCAATAACAATTCCGCATGCTCGAGTGCAGCATCCGTAGGATTTAAAGCCGTACACAGGCTAATTTTAGTGACAGGTATAGATATTCTTCCGGGGAACTCCCGGACCGGAGAGACAAATCTACTACCGTTCAACGAGCACCTTTACTGATTCACCATTTGCGTCAGTCAGTTCCTGTTCTGTCTTGAATAACAAGTACCACTTTCGAAAAGCGCCTATAAAGACAAAAAACATCAACAACATTGCGGCAATCGCTAACATAGCTAATAAGTTTTGACCTTGTGGCATATAGATATCCACTACTTGGAGATATCCAGCCCAAAACGTAATAGCAGCCATAAATACGCCAGGTATGGCGGTGCAAAGTGCATATTTACCTCTGTTCATTCTAATTAACATAGTGGTACAGACAATAAGTCCACAAGCTGCGAGAAGCTGATTACTTATTCCGAACAAAGGCCATATATTACTTATATTACCTGTAAATACAAGATATCCCCAAGAAAAAGTAAACAATGCACTACAAATATAGACACCTGGCTTCCATTCTTTATTTTTGAAGTTCGGGATAATATTTCCAAGCATTTCCTGTAGAAAAAAACGTCCTACCCGTGTCCCCGCATCGATGGCTGTAAGAATAAAAACTGCTTCAAACATAATTGCGAAATTATACCAATAAGCCATGACATCGTTCATAAAAGGTACTTTATCAAAAATATGAGCCATACCTACCGCTAACGATACTGCACCGCCTGTCCGCCCATGAACATCCACGCCGATGCGATCAATAAAATGTGGAAGATCTACGGCTTTCCATTCAGGATGCTGCACTAGAAATTGGGCGTAATCCTCTACTGGCGTGTTAATCGCAAAATAATCGCCTGGCATTAACGTGCAGGCAGCGATTAATGCCATCAAAGCAACAAAGCCTTCTACAAGCATAGCTCCATATCCCACAAATAAAATCTCTTTTTCAGCTCCCAGCATTTTTGGTGTTGTCCCAGTAGCAATGATAGCGTGAAATCCCGAAATCGCTCCGCAGGCAATTACAATAAATATAAAAGGTAGAACTGGACCGCCGATCACCGGTCCGCCACCGTGCGTAAAATCAGTCCATGCAGGCATCTGTATCGTCGGATGGACAAAGATAATCCCCACAGCAAGCATCAATATAGTGCCTATTTTAAGGTAGGTAGAAAGGTAATCGCGCGGCACCAAAAGCAACCAAATGGGTAATACAGAAGCGAAAAATCCATATATAGCAATTGCAATAGAGATGGTTTTGACGTCCCAGTTAAATAAATTATGAATAACGGGAATTGCCATTAAGCGATGCCCGGCGATAATACCTATAATCAGCAGAACTCCCCCCAATATACTCGCCAAGGTTACTGATCCATCACGATATCGCATCAATAATCCCATTGCTATAGCAATCGGCATTGTCAAAATTATTGTGAATAAAGACCACGGAGCCTCGTGCATTGCACTAATGCAAGCTAGTGACAATCCTGCTAGCGTAAGTATAAGAATAAATAAAACTGCGATACCAGCAATCAGGCCTACTGCGGGGTTAATCTCCTTGGCTGCGATTGTCGCGAGGCTCTGACCTTTATGGCGGACTGAAGCAAAAAGTACTACCATGTCATGTACGCCTCCCCCAAGTACACAACCGATCAAAATCCATAGCGCCCCCGGAAGATAACCGAACTGTGCAGCAAGCACTGGCCCCACTAATGGTCCGGCCGCGGCTATCGCTGCAAAATGGTGGCCAAATAGTACTTTTCGGTCTGTCTTGATGTAATCATGGCCGTCAGCAAATTCTACAGCTGGTGTCATTACGGCATCATTTAACCTGAGTACCCTCCTGCTAATGAAAATACCATATAAACGATAAGCAATCGCAAAGATCAAAATAGACGCAAAAATTACGGTCAGCGCATTCATGTTATCAAAAAATCCAATTATTAAGGTCATACAAAAACGGATAAAGTGACTCTTACAAAAAACCAATTTACGAATAACATCTGATCTCAAATAGTCTAGCGAGGTGATCTCCATGAGTTTTCCTAGCGACAAGCCGCATGCGGTCAATGTTTATGGTTTCGAATTGATGATTTACTTTTCTTAGAAAATTGTCTTGAATGCTGATTTTTTTCACCAGCTTATTTTTCTGGTAAAATTCAATATCATAATCACATATTGTCTCCGGCTGAGGTCCGCGCACCTGATTTTTCATGGTTCCATTTTCACCGGAGAGACGGAGATGTCTATGGAGGCCTGTATCAAATGTAAGCTCGATAGACGCTAAGTTTTGATTTGTCTTCCATTTCAATTCCAGAAACTGATGTCCCGATGATATATCCGCTCGCCACTGATGGATCTGTCCATCTGCAATATCTCTGTTCACACCGTCAATCACCGAGGCTGCTTTACCACCTTCCGCCTCACTAGAGGCTGTTACAGCGGCTAGCGGCGCCAGATCTTTTTGATCCGAGTTCCTGATATGTAAGATTGCCTGATCTTGTCGCAATAGCAATTGCTGATATTCTTTCAGCGCAGATTTATTTGCTACGATCTCATTCACTTTTATATCATTATTTAGTGCAAAAGCCACAGCCGTGCCGACAGCTTGGCCTAACGTGGCGCAGGTAGCCATGACCCGTGTAGTTGACAAAGCGACATGTGATACCGAAATATTACGTCCTGCCATAACGAGATTACCAACGGAATTACTGTATAAACATCTTAGCGGAATGGAGTATGGCCCCTTAAGTGGGATCGATCGGAAGGGACTCAAGGATGTATCATCCATGCCTGCAGGCAAGTGATCATCTAGCGGCCAACCTCCATATGCTACTCTGTCCTCAAAGTTTTCTTGCATGAGAACATCATTTTGAGTGAGTACATAAGCTCCTTTAATCCGACGGCTTTCGCGTTTCCCCGGAATTGCTCCATACCAAGACAACGCCCAGTTAGCCGATTCGGGATGATTTCCGGAGTTTTTGATGTAATCCCAAACACCGAATACTACAGCCATCAGATCGTGTCTGATTTTCTGTCCGTCGTGAACAATATTTTCCAGTCCCCCGAGCTCGATCCACCAGTATCCATATTCCCAGGAATGGATCTTACGATACTTAAAATCCTCAAACTTATATTTCCGAGCCCATTCCGGAGCTTTAAAAGGCATGGGCTTGTCATGTTTTGCCGCTTGAAACAATAAGCTGTTTCCCATAGTAATATCATCGCGTTTGTCGAGACCGAGAGGTTCATTATACTCAGATTTAGCTTCCCGACCACGCATAAAGTCAGCTCCAGCCAAGGCCGCTAATGTACCATCACCGGTGCAATCTGCAAAATATTTGGCCTTTATCTCATAAATCTCTTCCGTTTGCGAGCAATAAGCTCGAATAGCATCTATTTCATTTCCATTTTTTGCGACATCATATAAGGAAGTATCAAACAATAAAGTGATGTTCGGATTGGAAAGTACTTTATCATACATGACATAGTCCAACATTTCCCAGCACCGCTGTGGATTTATAACAGCTTCCGTTAGTAAAATTTCCTCCAGCAATCCAGTCTCACGCCATACTTGGTTAAGCGCCGAAGCGCCGCAGATATGCATACGGATTTCTGAGCTCGCATTACCGCCTAGACGTGAACGATTTTGGATCAATACGACTTTTATCCCATTACGGGCTGCTGCTAAGGCAGCACATACACCCGCCATTCCACCTCCGGCTACCAGCAAATCAGTCACCATATTTCGCGTGGCGAACACATCTGCCCGCTCTTCCATATTGCTTTCGAACCCCTCGGTGACTTTTCCTCCTGCACTCGTTAACCCTAGTACAGGACTGGTCAGAAATACGCCTGAGCCAATCCCTAAATTCCTTAAAAATGATCTTCGATTATTTTTCATAATTATTTGTTAGTTTATGTATGAGTTCTTTTAATTTTCCGGGCAAAGCCGAATCCTTATACTTTGCATTTAATATGTCTATTGTTTGCCTATTCGGATGGCTTAAGCGTTCCAATACGGATAATTGTACATGAGGCTTAAGTCTATCTAGACGGCCCAATATGACATTGTACTTATTTGCGTTACTATAGAAATCTGTTCCCAGCTTATTCCATGCGTAATGGGGTATGTAATCATCTGCCGAAAATAGAAGGTCAACCACCAGTTCTTCGTTATCCTGCACCTGCTCAGGACTCAGCTGTTTTAGAAAGTAAGCTTGATAATCTGTGTTAGTCGACTTCGCGAAATAAGTTTCCAAGCGTTGCTCCTTATATAGGCTGTCCAACCGATGCCGGATCAAGCTTTTAACGGGTCCGTTTACGATATGCCATAATGCGTACACTGTATATAGTGCTCCAGGAACAGTTACATTCGAGAATGCCTTTAGGGTTGGCCGGGTCACCCCATCCAACTTAGCCGAATATTTTTGTCCTGTTTTGTCCAGAAATTGTTCAACAGCATAATCTCTGATCGGCGAAAGTGTATCAAGGAGAATTTTGTGCAGAAGATCATAATCAGCTTTGTCAAAGTATTGGTGGTCGAACTTCGTAAAAACCTGACCTTCAGGCACGACAAAATGGTCATACTCGCCCAATAGATTCCAAAACAGATCAACCTGGACAGGAAGACAAACCTTGTCATTACAAACATCGGTCGATAAAAAAGCATGATAGTAGTAATCGGTGTTTGAGGTATCCCGAATTAACTGCACTTTTAAATCAAGTGTATCATTTACTTTGTAATCGATAAATATGCTATGCTCCACAGGCTTATACTGCCCTTTTGTGTGAATAGACAGGAATAGTAACAAGAAAGCGAACCAATAATTAGTCATACTTTAATAAGGTTGAGACCCTACAGTCGCGATCCACTGTAAATCTGATCCATCGCGCTTCTAGGTGCTTTGGGAAATCAATTTGTACAGCTCCCTTTCCTTTTACGGTCATCTGTTCATAATCCATCCAGGTACCATTTCCGACAGGATCCATCTGAATGGTGAATTTGACGGGGGCCATGTCGTGATTGGATAGTGTGAGTGTTCTGTGTTCATAAAATCCAAATAAATAAGGATCACTTGGTTTTCCTTTTTCCAGTATCTCATTATCTAGCGGACCACCATCTCCTTGCGGTTTCCCAAGCTTCCAAAGATCGTCGATAGTACCTACCCACACCTGACACTTATTATCAACAGAACGTATAATACGGGTATTTGATGATGTCCCGGATTTTATTCCTGAGAACACTAACAAACCTCTATAAGATGCATAATCCATTATATTTAAGTCATGTGATGCAATAGGTCTTACCTTAGCGAAACCATCTGCATTTTCGGCCGGAAGTTCATAAAACGTCCCATGCAAATTCAGTAAGTCTCTCTCTGTTGCAACTTCTCTGCATATCCTCGTCAACCCTCGGCTGACGGCATCATCATATTTTTTATCCCCTTTGGGAAATCTCCATCTCCTGCCTTTATCATCAACGATCAAGATGGAAGAAGATTTAAGCTGAACAAGATTTTGGGATAAAGCAAATTTATTCTCGATATAGCGTTCATCTTTCTGGTTTGCCTGTGGCAACAATTTCATGTCTCCCGTCAATTCATAATAGCCTAGTTTACTCGATTTGTCACCCTTTATTTGCTGACTGACTATCCCCAATGTTCGTTTGTTATTCCCCAGACCAGCCATAAGACCTCCGGTCAATGAATCGTCTCCGATTTTGGCAATCCCTTCAAAAATATCTAGGTCCTTAGTTGATCTTTCGATATTTTTGAAGGTAAATTGCGCCGTTAACTTAGCATCGCTATGACTCACGAGCCTGATCCACTCGGCTTTAACGTCTGCTGCAAAATTCTCTATAAGCGATTTTCCTTTCTCAATAGTACGCTTGCCGAGCGATCTCCATTCACCTGTGCCGTCGCGATCTAATTCGATTTCAACGAGGAGATGTCCATTGCCTTCATTCTTTATCCAAAGGGTCCTATCAGGCCAACCCGCGAACAAAAACGGCTCAGAAATGTCATTTTTTTTCACCTCTTCATTCAGCCAGACGGCTCCCTCCGCGGTGGTATTTCCCAGGTGTTGTATATTCTGCAAACTTGTAAACCATAGGTTAGAATTGGATTGACCAGGCCCTTCGATCTGTCCTTTGACCCCGCGTTTATTTAAAAATTCCTTTTGGGCGGAATCATCACAGCCAAAAACCAGTTCATTGTTCCAGCGTGCGAAATCACCAATGACCTTTAAGTAAGATGATAACGGCCGTAATCCTGCTGAACTTTCTACGGAGAACTGCCGTGGAAAATGCCAGAACATGCCGTGCATCGTCATAAGAAAATAAGGATTATCCGCTGTTCCGATATCTCGAATACGCGGCCACTCTGTATTCCAGCCATGGGCACCATCGTAACTGTGGCTACTTTTAGGAAAGCGATAGAATCTCCAGCCCAGTTTATAATCCCTTGTCGCAAGTATGGCAGATTTATGATCCCATCCTGTTGCCCATATCGGATCCTTAGTGTCTGCATTACCAGATAACCCTCCCGGCCCGGTAATTTCGACGAATTGATTCCGCCTGACCAATTTCCAGTTTTTACCATCCCATTCAGAAAGGCTCCCTGCGGGGATATCAAACTGCTGTAAAGCAAGTTCTCCAGGCTCACCATTATTCGAATAAACAAGAACGCCTTGCCCACTATACAATCCTTTACCGTGAGCCCCGGGCAGGTCAGCAAACTTTTGCGGTCTTTCGGCTGTGATCTTTGCCAGCTCTGTCCTATAACGACCATTTTTGAAATTTCCATCCGTATAGAGTTCTTCAACCCGTCCGCTATACACATTGACAGAGTAGAACCCTTCTTCCATAGTTCCATAGTAAACCAAGGAGTCTGGCTGGAATAGATGAGCAGCGGTCCCTGTCAGCCTACCCGGCATATCTTTTACTGGAATGACTCGGATACGATCATCTTTATCAATGATATACGGACCGATAAGTAACTGATTGGAAGTGCGATGTACAAATCTATTCGCAGGAGTTCCGCCGATGCTCTGGGGCATAACCTTCTGTTTAAAATCTCGCGAAATCTTATATAGTTTGTCACTGGATCCCAGTGGCAAATGTGGTCCATAGGTAACGACATATAAGGAATTATTCCATGGTACAACCGCACCGACGCCACATTCCCCCTCATCGTTGTACATTGCCAAATGGGGATAAATACCACTATATTGCTTCATCTGCCCCATTAATGGGGCAACAAACAAACAGCTGGCAACAAAAAGCATAATTTTCTTTTGATATTTCATTAATAATTGGGATTTTGTTTCAAACCACTTGTTAGTACCTCGGTAGATGGAATCGGCCATAGATATTGCTTTGAAGGATCAAACTTCCGAATGGCCACCGTCTTGATTAATCCCTGCTGGCTAAAAGAACTAAAATCAGGCAAGCCATCTCTGTCTATTGTCGGAGCGCTAGGTAAAAACCATTTTCCTGTTTTGACGACTTTAGCTAGCAGGTCTGCAGGATCCAAAAGACCATAATTCGGCTTATTTAGCGCTTTTTCAGCCAATTTCCAGCGTATAAGGTCCATATACCGGAGTCCCTCCAAGGCAAACTCCATTCGCCTTTCGATACGAAGAGCTTGTCTAAGCTCTTGTTGTCCGCTAAGCTTCACAGCTGGGTATTCCAACGAACTCGGACCAACTCCGTAAGCTCTTGCCCGCACCGTATTCATCGCGTCGATCACAGTTTGGTCGATTTCATTCAATTCAATTTTTGCTTCCGCATAAATCAGCAAGACATCGGCATAACGGATAATGATATTGTCAGGTTCTGTTCTCCAACTGTTCAATAACCAGTCATTATCCACTCCTTTTCTCCACACCAAACCGTTAAATGAAGCGTATTGCGCATTTGCTCTGTTATCATTATTTTTTACTAGCTTACCTGTGGAGATTTTCATAACTTCAAGCGCCTCAGGATGCGGCGTGTAGATATAGTCCAACAGCGGTTCATCAAATGCTGCAATCGTAGCTTTACATCGTGGATCCCGATTTAGAAAAGGATTACTATGATCAAATAGAGGAGATTTATCCACTTGTAAACCATCAGTGCAGGTAAAAGAAAATAACAGATCCCAAGAAGGATCTTTGGCGGCCCATCCCCCAGCGTTTCTGGGGATATAATTCTGTCTGTCATCTAAGGTAACATTTAGCGCGATGGATCTCGGAAGCAAGAATATACTTTCAGGAGATCTTTTGGTGGATGGCAGAAATAATGAAGGAAAATCTGGGTGCAGACTATACTGTTTTAACTCGATACACGCCTTGGCAGCGTCGCGAGCGACGGCAAAATCCCCCATATATAGGGCGATACGCGATTTCATAGCAAGCGCTGCTCCTTTCGTCACGCGCTGCAATTCGTTATTTGCATAACTGACTTTTAGATTCGCGGCAGCAACATCAAAGTCTTCATATATTTTTTGGAGAACAGATTCAGGTGTCGACTGTTTTAAGTTCTTTGCCTGTTCGATATCCAGAATATCGTCTGTATAGATAATATTTCCAAAGTGGCACAGCAAGCTGGAATACATACATGCACGTACAAATCTGGCCTCTGCGACAAAACGGTTTAACTGTTCGGCCGACAACTTATTTTTTGCTCTATCAGCGCCTTTTATAATGGTGTTTGCACGAGCTATCGCTTTATAAGTATCCAGCCACCAGCTTTTAATAAAAGCTGACTGGCCATTCAACGTCGCATTGGTAACTTCAGTCAGACCATCCCGATAGATCCAATCGTCAGACCAGTCATCTAGATCTTTTTTCCAGAACACCTGTTTATAAAGTCCATTTAACGACATTTCTAGCTCCTCAGCATCACTATTCCAAGTTTCGCTGGAGCCATCAGAAAGTGGGTTGAGATCAAGTGAGTGACAGCCTTGCAATAAAAAACTGACACAAAACAAGAGAAGTAGATTTTTCATAACAATTTAAAATTTTAGGGATACCCCCAGTAAGAATGATGTTGTGATAGGATAGGCAAAACTTGTCATCTCTGGGTCCCATCCTTTAGGGTAATTGTTTGCAGCAAAAAGATCGCTTATAGTTCCTGAAATGCCCAGCCCCTTAATTTTGTATCTTGACAATAAAGACGGCGGTACATTATAATTGATACCGATTGTTTTTAGGCGGAAATAACGACCGTTAAATAACCAGAAATCAGACATTGCATAGTTATTATTTGCGGAAGTATTCGAATAGCGCGGATAATGCGCATTTTTGTTCTGTTCGTCCGTATTGTATTTAGACCAAGCGTTACCATCTAGAAACAGTGGAAAATTGCCCCAATTTTCCTGATAAGGCTGTACCATATCTTTCGTTAGACGCGCATTCTGGCTACCCACGCCTTGAAATACCAAAGAAAAACTTAAATTCCTAAAACCGAGATTAATAGTTCCTCCGTACATATACCGAGGAAGCGATCCGCCTAATAATACGCGGTCATACTCCGGTGAGATTTTTCCATCAGGAACACCTTCGGGTCCTGATATATCACGATATCTCACATCACCAGGTCTGACATTTGCATTAAGCACGGCAGAATTCTCTACCTCATCCTGTGTTTGATATAAACCATCGGAAATATAACCATACCACTCATTGAATTGGCTGCCTTGTATCTTAATTTGATCGCCTAAAAATTCTGTTCCCCCCAGATCCCCCATCACCGATTTGAAATCGGATAAATTAACGTTGATTCCATAAGAAAAGTCACCGACTTTATCTTTCCATCCAAGAGCCAGTTCCCAGCCTTTTGTATACATTTTTCCCGTATTTTGATTGGGATTGTCAAAGCCTATATACTGAGGAATCTGCAGTTCAAGCAGCATATCATTAGTGATCTTTTTATAATAATCAAAGGTTAAATTCAGCCGGCTGTTTAGTCCCACGTAATCAAGTCCCACGTCAAATGATTCCGTTTTTTCCCATGAAATATTCCGTATCGCATACTGCCATTGGGCTGCAGACTGGGCTGACACAACCTCCTTTCCCTTATAGAATAGTGAGCTATTTTCAAATCTCAAAAGCGCCTGATACGGGTAATTACCAATGCGTTCATTACCCAATGTTCCATACGACGCTCTGACTTTCAAAAAATCAACCCAAGATAATCCTTTTAGAAAGTTCTCTTCGGTCAGTGTCCATCCTGCGGAAAACGAAGGAAACACTCCCCATCTATACTGAGGTGCAAAACGGGAGGAGCCATCATAACGGACATTAGCCTGTACAAAATATTTGTTGTTATAGTTATACATTAAACGTCCGAAGTATGAACGGTAAGCGTTTTCGTAGGCACCACCTCCATTATCCCTAAACTCCAGTGGTCCGAGGTTCAAATACGGATAATTTGTCAACAGATACTGGTCTCTTGAAGCGGCTAAGTCCTCGTTAAAGTAATAATAGGATTCGTAACCACCTAAAGCATTAAAATTATGATGACCTAAGCTCTTTTGATAATTCGCCAAGAACTGCGCTGTATATTCATAACTCTCCACACGTGTTTCATTCAGTTTAGTTTGATTATACCCATTAAGAAAGCCTATGTTTTGAGCTGGGTTATCCCAGGCGGTATAGGGCACTTTTTTTATAAAAATTTTCGATTTGTCAAAATTCAATAAGGGTGAAAAGACACCTGTCAATTTGAGTCCTTCGACAGGTTTTATATCAAGAGCGAATTTACCAGCAATCTGGTTATATTGATAATTCTTAAAACCGCCTTGTGTTAGCATACCATAAATGTTATCGCCATCTTTACCCGATGCAATGCGTCCGTCCGCCCATTCCGCAGCATAAATAGGTGCGGTAATGCCAATTCTATACATAGGGTCGATCGAGGGGTTATTATTTAACGTGCGCTTAAAATTAACATCGATAATCGAAGATATGATTTCATTAATCTTAATATCATTATTGACCCGAGCTGTAATACGCTTATAGCTTCTATCTATATAAAGGCCCTCCATATTATCATAACCCAGAGAAAATCTGGTCCTTAGGGTTTTGCCCGCTCCAGTTATTGAAAGAAGATGTGTCTGTCTGGGAGCAGAATTTTTCAAGATTTTTCTTTTCCAGTCAGTCATTGGATACTGATCAGAATTCTCTTGATTATTTTGCCGATAATTGTCAATGAGCTCCTTGCTATAAATGGGGTATTCGTTATTGTTATTGTTATTGTCGTTCCAGCGGAGTTCATTACTCAATTGTAGGTATCGTACTGCATCTACATAATCCGGTAATTTTGTAGGTCTGTCGAAACCATATTCACCATTGTATTCAAGAGCTATTTTACCATACTCACCACGTTTTGAGGTAATCAAGATCACTCCCGCCGCAGCTCTAGCGCCGTAAATTGAAGCAGATGCAGCGTCTTTCAGCACGGTAATGTTCTCCACATCATTCGGATTGACTGCATTCATATCTGCGATAGGGACACCATCCAATATGATCAGAGGATTCATCCCACCTTCTGTGATGGTTGTTATTCCCCGTACGCGGACCTGTGCGGTACTTCCCGGAGCATTATTCGACCGTGTCACCATCACTCCGGGTATTGCTCCCTGGAGTGCCTGTGACAACTGTGTCGATTTCCGAGCTTGCACGTCCTTTCCTGAGACAGTTGAGATAGCCCCGGTCAGATCCTTTTTTTGTACGGATCCATAACCAATGACGACCACTTCATCAATGGTGCCCGTGTTGGATTTCAGCCGGATGAGAACCGTATTTTTACTGGTCGCTGTTGCGATGAAGTGCTTTAACGAATCTGTCTTATAACCGAGATGGTGAGCTACAACAGTGTAGTTTTCACCAGCCACGAGTGGAGACAAAATAAACAGCCCTTCATTATCGGCGACAAAATTCAGCTTTTTGTTAGTCTTTTCGCGGATAAGATCAACAGTTGCCCCCGGTAAAGCATTGCCTTCGGCATCCACTACCTTACCATTTACTTTGAGGTTGGATTGTGCAAATCCCACAGAAAAGTATGGAAATAGCCATCCCAGCAGCATTAATTTGATTAGAATATGCTTCATAATTGTTTATATTGGTTGGTTTATCTCGTTATAAAGTTTATATTATCCTTTACATATGTGTTGTGTCACTTTGAAACCTCCTTTCGGTTCACATCACTAAGGTGGATAATGCCATTATCTATATTGAATGTACATCCATTGAGCTGACAGAAATTCGTTAAGAATTTTTCCAACGGTTCTTTTCTATTGAGGCTTCCTGTAAACGAGTTTCCTAGCAATCCCGGACTATCACAAACAATCGATACATCGTAGAGGCTTTCTATAACCTGTAAAAGCTGTATGTTTTTCGTCTGGCTGAAACTAACCGATTGATTTGTCCATTCGACACTACTGCTTAGCCGTGGAATCAGAGCTCTCAGCTTTTTATTGGCACGGGCGCCCATAGACTGAGCCAAGTCATCTCCGGAAGATTTAAGCATCTGTCGCGAACGTAAGCTAACCAGTACCTCTTCACCAGGCCTCAAATACACAAGTTGCGATGCATTTTGCCGTTCCTTGCCGACAGAGATCTTCCCTTCCATCAACTTAATCAATAGTCGCTCGTCGGTCATCGGATCAACACTAAATATGGTACCCAAGGCAGTCGTCACCCAACTTTTATAATGAACCTGAAAGGGTGCTTTTTGATTTTTATGAACCTTGTAGATGACCTTGCCACACAATTGTTGTACTGCTCTTTTCCCTGACTTCTCATAGGTAAATGCAATCCTTGAATTAGGATAAAGAATTGCAATCGAACTATCGGGCAACCATGTGTCAATTGCATAAGCCTGAGTATTTTCATACCAAAACACTGATGGCGTAGACTTTGTGTGGCGCCCATCACCTTTATGCATAAGATAAAAAGCAGCGAACACACACAACAATATGGCTGCACAAGATGCCCAAGCCCAATAATGAATTGTTTTTGGCTGCCTAGATTTAGGTGGATCAAGAGAATAAATATTGTTGAGGACCTCCTTATGCAGAAGATATAAATCGGGTATCTGGATATCCGTCTCCCGCCGTTCATCTTCTTCTAGGATCTCATTAACCCAATTTTCTAATATAACGCTATCGATTTTGGCCATCTCATCGAAGAAAGCTTCGTAGTATTGTGCTTCAAGCCGATTGCGGATATATTGCGCCAATTGATATTTAAAAGATTGTTCTTCCAAAACTGTCTATAATTAGTTGAATACATCACTGTATTTAACTCTCTATACGCTTGAACAGATGAATCACACTATCCATTTTTTATTTTTTTTTAAAGATTAAACAAAAAAGCAGACAAAAAACTGATTATAAACTCGTTGCGATAGTGTTTATGAATATACTCTTTGATATCTTTTAATGCGCTGACTAATTGATTACTCACTGTTGAAACCGAAATACCTAATTGATCAGCTATTTCCTTATAGCTTTTTTCCTGAAATTTGTTCAGCAACAAAATTTCTCGTCGTTTAGGACTTAGGGAATCAATAGCTTTGGAAAGCATATACTGTGTATCCTTTAAAAAAACGTTTTCCTCCGTGTGATAGTACAACTCTACCGCTGAGGCCCATACCTCCAGTTGTAAGACCTTATCCCGTTGTACTTTCCGAAAAAAATCCATGGCCAAATTATCCGATATATGGTTGACAAACGATATAAAGCCTTTGCCAGGGTCAATCTTTTCACGATAAAGCCATATTTTGGTAAAAACATCCTGTAAGATCTCTTCAGCGACGGTCTGGCTTTTAACCAATTTGACCAACCGCACATAAATCTTTGGCGAATACCGGAAATATATTTCATTAAATGAATCCAGATCCCCGTTCTTCAATTTTTCGAGCGTAGCGGTTTCTATAGGAGGCATCATTTTTTATCCCTTATAATTGGCAAGACAATAAATTTCACTAACAATGGATTTAAGGTAAAGATAATTTTCCAAAACAAAAATAGCAGCAATGCGCTTTACCTATTTTTGGATACTATATCATAAAACAATCAATATCCTTATTGCATTCAATAAGAAGTAAAGGCTGGGATAAGTTTAAAGATGTCTATTATTTTACGTTAAAAATAAGCACGCTCCTGAATTAGCGTTCAAATATGTTAGTAATGCAGCAATTGTACGGCATGCTCGAGTGCAGCATCCGTAGGATTTGCCCCGCTGAGCATCTGTGCGATTTCTCTGACCCTACCCTCTTGATCTAGCCGGACAATATTGGATATCGTACGATTCGCTTTATCCTCCTTGTATACCTTGAAATGTGCTGTGCCCTTCGAAGCGATTTGCGGCAAGTGCGAAATAGCGATCACCTGCATATTTTGAGCCAGATTTTCCATCACCTCCCCTACACGTAAGGCTACTTCACCGGAGATACCAGTATCGATCTCATCAAAGACAATCGTCGGTAAGGCAGAAGTCTTCGCCACGAGCGATTTTATTGCCAGCATCACACGTGAAAGCTCCCCGCCGGAGGCTATGCGATGAATGGACTGCAAAGCCTGCCCTTTATTTGCCGAGAATAAGAACTGGACGGCATCCAGCCCTGACTCGCGCATATCGCCGTCTTTAAGCGTCTCCAGTACAATCTTAAGAGCTGCATTAGGCATACCTACATTCGACAATGTACCTTGCACATCCTGCGCAATCTGATCTAACACCAATCTTCGTTTATCCGACAATTCTTGAGCATTCTTGCGGGCTTCCTCAAGTTTGAACTCCACCTCTGCTTCCAGACGTTCAAGCTGTTCGTCCGACGAACTGATGGCTAGTAGTTTTGATTCCAGATCATCCCGCAACTGAATTAATTCTTCCACCGAATCGACGTGATGTTTTTTCTGCAGAGAATACAACAAACTTAAACGTTCGTTGATCTCCGACAGTGTTCCCTCGTCCAGTTGCGTATCATCTGCCAGAGAAGTCAGCTCACCCGAGATATCTTTCAATTCGATCCATGCACTTTTCAGGCGGGCAGCAAGATCTGCTGCTTCCGGTGTAAATGTTGCAATATTTTCCACCTGGTTCAGCGATTCTTTTAACTGGCTTAGTACTGCAACTTCCTGATTATCCAACAGGCTCGAAGCAGTATGAAGAGCCCGTTTGATTTCCTCCGCATTTTCGAGCTGTCGCTGCTGCTGCTCCAAGTTCTCCTGTTCATCAGCCAGCAGTTTGGCTGCATCCAGTTCATCAAACTGAAACTGGAAGTAATCCTGTTCTATAGCGGCCTTCTTGACGGATTCTTTGAGTTCATCCAGCTCCCTTTTGGCTTTTTTATAAGCCTGGAAGCTTTCTTTGAAGGTTTGCTTTAACCCAAAAGTACCAGCTACACTATCGAGCACCAAAAATTGAAACTCCTCTGTATTGATCTGTAAAGTCGCATGCTGTGAATGCACATCGATGAGCTGTTCGCCCAATTGCTTAAGAACCACTAATGTGACAGGAGAGTCATTGACAAATGCCCGCGATTTTCCATCGGGAGTTATTTCCCTACGGATAATAGTCTGATCAGCATAATCCAGATCGTTCCGCTCAAAAAAGTCGGCTAGCCGATAAGCGCCAATGTTGAATTCGCCTTCAATCACACATTTTTTTGATGGATCAAAAAAATGTTTTCCCTCTGCCCGATTGCCCAAAATCAGCGAGAGCGCACCCATAATAATGGATTTACCTGCTCCAGTTTCCCCGGTTATCATATTCAGCCCTTTATCAAACTGTATCTCCAGTTCGTTGATAAGGGCATAGTTTTTAATATGTAAGGTATCTAGCATATTGTTGAAGGTCTATTTCTTTTTCTAACTCCCGTCGCCGCTTACGTAACCAATTTAATTAAAAATCAGCCTATTTCAATGTTTTTTAGTGATAATAGACGATTTATTTGGTGGGTCAGCCATTAACCGACTACTAAATACTAAAAATAATATCATTTTTCCAAATTAAACTAACATTTATAGTTAAACAACTCTTCAGGTCATGAAAGTTATCTATTCGGAGCAAGGGAAAATCACCTTCATATCGCTACAAACCAAAATTGGAATCCCCCGTCTACCATGAGCATAGTGCTCTTATTGGCTGTGCATCACGCTGATTGCTCTATAAAAAATACCATTTTGACAGAATAATGTTTGCCGATGACAAAATAATGTTGTCAGCTTATGAGGCAAAGCTGAATAAATCCTTATTTTTATGACATGCAAGATTACAGTGCTACCCTAAAAAAATATATGCCCGAAGAAGCTGCCCCGATTATATCCAACTGGATAAACGATACGGGCTGCTTATTTAAAATCTCCCGTTCACGCAGCAGCAAACTGGGCGACTACCGCGCTCCATTTAGGGGCAGCCCACACCGCATTTCGGTCAATCATGATCTGAACCCCTATTCCTTTCTGATAACGACTATTCATGAGTTTGCGCACCTGCAGACCTGGAATAAGCATCAACACCGTGTCAGGCCCCATGGTAGCGAATGGAAGAATCATTTTAAACAATTGATGGATCCGTTTCTAAAACTAGCTATTTTTCCAGCCGATATTAAACAGGCGATACTCAATTATATGGAGAATCCGGCGGCCTCCAGCTGCACTGACCTTCATCTTTTCCGGACGTTAAAGGCTTATGATACGGCAAAGTCGAGCGCGCTCACCGTAGAGTCCCTGGAGGACGGCCATTACTTTGCCCTGAAAAACGGACGTTCTTTTCAACGGATTGGCAAGATCCGCAAACGCTACAAATGCATGGAACTGAGCACTAGACGTATATATCTTTTTAACCCGATAGCCGAAGTATTTCCGCTCGAACGATGATTTTTAACAAATACAACCATTATATTTTTATCTTTGCTAACTTAGGAAACAATTAAAGAGAGGTTTTATGTTACACTTACACTCGACAATAGCAATTGTCTTATTGCTAGCCCTGGTGATATCTATTGTGATCACCTTAACGAACTACCTAGGCAACAAACCATACAATCGTAAGATTGCCTTGTTAGGTTTTATCGTATCGCATATTCAGTTATTAGTAGGACTGATCCTATACTTCTATCTGAAATATCCATCCATGATTTCTGGCGGCGTGATGAAAAACGCGGATTTGCGTCTTAAAATCATCGAGCACCCGCTGACGATGATTATTGCCATCGTGCTGATCACCATCGGTTACTCCAAAGCCAAAAAGATGGAAAATGCCAGAAAAGCAAATCAGACTGTTGTAATCTTCTACATCATTGGTCTTATCCTGATGCTTGCACGTATTCCTTGGGGTACATGGTCATTCTTTGCATAATCAAACCAATACATAAAAAAAGGCATCAAAAAAATTGATGCCTTTTTTTATGTATTGATCCGTTTTTTCTTTTAGTGCATTGATGAGTTGGCTATGCTCCTATTGATCCATGTCCATTAAAACAGCGATGGACTCTCTATACGCGTTTATTCGTAGGAACGGCCTACAGTTGGTTTTCTTAGCTTATTGTACATGGAATAGCAGGAGCGTCTTATCGCCAAGTGCATTGCTGAGGGGAAATCATAAAAAAAAGCCTCAGGAACTGAGGCTTTCATATCTTAAATAACTGTTCGTTAGTCGCGGTTTTTTCCAAATCCCAAAATACCGAAAACGGTTTTGAAAGCAATAAGAGATCCTACGATCATCGCAATATTCGCGATTGCAGAGAACAAAAATGTTTGTTGTCCCAATGCTGGACATACATCCGGTACAAAACGGATAAATGTACCTATTAAACCTAAAGCGATAGCCACTACCAATGTTTTGTAGTAATGAGTTTGATTCGCATTATTATCTGTTGTCTTTGGAGCTCTTGGTTGTACAGTATCTGCCATTTCTATTTCGATTTTATTCGATACAAATGTACAAAATAATCTATGTATGAAAAATAAAATTGAAAAAAGCGGGTATCATCTAAAAACCGTTTATTGCGATCCATTTTCCACACTCCATTTTTCACGTATAGACCCAATTTATATCTTCATGGAATCTGATCGCCACCCAGTTATGTTTATCTTCCGGCAGAAACCTCTTTCCGTTCCTTTCATTATAGAAAATATCCAAGTAAACGATGACGAATTCGTTAATCGAAATTTAAGTTAGAAAAACAGATAGCTATCAGGATAAGAATTAACATCACAACTCATGGCGGAAATATTCGGAGTCGGCAACTAAAATATCCGCGGATAATAGGATAGACTGAAAAGGAAGAATTGCTGTATATTATTTACACTCACCTGTCTGACAATATTATCTCGAAGGACAGTGCGGACTGTTCTGTTGTTCCTCAGAATGTCGTATCCGGATATTTTGATTTCAAGCTGCTCCTTTTTTAGCATACGATAGTACAGCTCGATATTCCAGAGATATTGTTGGTTTGAGGACAGGCCGCCAGCGTAAAAATTTTTACTGACAAATCTACTTATCAATGTTGTACGTCGCGGCCAGGTCAGCACAACATCCAGACCAAGGCTATGACTGCCTGCCCGCACCGCATCGTTTCCCGTATGGTTCCAGTTTGAACTAAATGCACCCAGAACACCGATGTTCAGACGTTCGAGCAGACCATATTGCGCCCGTGTTTCAAGCCAGGCGTCAGTCAACAGACTTTTATAACGTGCCCCATCGCTGAAAAAATAATACTGACCTGAACTGAACCGGCTTGTCAGTTCAAGATTGAGCGCTCTATTCCAGACTTTCTTGCCCGTCCGATACTGATAGTCACCCTGTAAGGCTGGAAGTCCATCGGTATTGACGGTCTGGGTGAGTATGCCGCCATCCGTACGGTATGTGATATTTTCGGCCAGTACATTTCTTTTGAGAGAATAGGTGAGGCGCAGACGTTGCGACATATTCCTGGCATACCGCAAATCCGTAAATTCGAGTGAAAACTGATACTGTTCTTCAGGACGAAGGCCATGATTACCAATACGATTATAGTCTTTTTGAGTCGTATCCATCAGTGCCGTCAGCTGATAAATTTCCGGCTGCTTCAACAGTGAACGAAATGTAAAGGTGAACGCCTTATTCGAAAGCTGCTGTGCGCGCTCATACCTTAACATCGCTGTTGGCAGAGCATATAAAAAATGTTGATCCACGATACGTAGCTCATGGCTGGATACATTTTTTCGGATAAAGGTTTGCATCCCCAATGCTGTCATGGCAAACAAGCTGTTTCTGCCCTGCCCAGTGGGCCTGACAAATCCTTTTGACACACTCAGTTGGGGAGTCCAGAAGACCTCCTTTAGGCGGTCAGTATAGGACAATGCCTCATTTTTGACAGTATACGTGTTTTTTATTGTATCAAGGAACTGATCAGACTGAGTTTCGTCGGCCTGTCTGAAAACCAGATTATTGTTCATTTCCAATTGAAGACCGGCCGGCCATCCGAACAAGTTCCTGAAGAGCTTATTGAGACCAACATCAGTATCGAGCTCGTGACGGCTGCTATTTTGGTCAGTCTGTTTTATCCGGCTGAGTGGGTTTCGCCCATTGAAAAGAATATTCTCCCGCCTTCCAAGCTCATTCCTTTGCGTTTCAAATTTATAATTGACTTCCAGTTTTGAGACAACAGAATCTGTTTGTCGCAGATTAAAGCCCAGTCTCCCGTTGCGTCGATTCTCATCATCGTAAACGCTTTTGTTTAAAGTCGACAATGCCTCCTCTTCCTTGTCAGTTACATATCGTTCATGCCGGTTCTCCTCGCTTGATGCTGTCTGTCCGGCTTCACTATTGATGCGCAGATCCCACTTGCTGTTTCTGTATCTAGCTAAACCGAGATAAGATTGGCCGGAACCGTCATTGCTGCGCTGCTGCTTTTCCGCAATATACTGTTTTTGACCGTCCTCGAGCAATCTCATCTCTTGGATTTCCGTTACATTTTCTGATCTTCTGTCGTTGAGAAGAAACTGTATATCGGTATTAAATCTCTCATTCCATTTCCGTTCAAACTTTGTCCCCCCAATAACATATCTGTTTAATCCGGACTGTCCGAACATGGGGGTGTTGGGCTCCAAACGTTCACCTCCGGGCTTGTACACGTTGGCTGCCAGAAAATCTCCCACATTTCGGACGATTTTATTGGTGTTGTTTCCGCCCGCAAAAAGACTGAGCTGGTTTTTCGGGCTAAATGCATTGACCAGAAATGTACCTTCCCTATGGTCTTTTGTACCCTCACTGTACGATATTTTCCCGAATAAGCCCCTCTTTTTTTCGTTTTTAAGAGTGATATCGATTTCAAGCTGCTGCTCTTGATATGCAGTGTTTTGTGGGCTCTCATACACCTTTACTTTATCAATGGCATCCGATGGTATATTGCGCGTCGCAACAGTGGGATCCCGTCCGAAAAAAGGTCTACCTTCAACCAGTACTTTAGCCACGTTTTTGCCATTGACAGTAATCTTACCATCCCCCCAGACAACAATGCCCGGCACTTTGGTCAATAGATCTTCCACCACCGCATTGGGCTGCAGATCAAAAGCCTCAGGGTTGATTTCCAGGGTATCCCTGTTCATCAGCATCGGCGGTCTGTTTACAAGCACTTCCTCGATCCTCCTGGATCTCTTTTTCAGGAAAACTTTAGCCATATCAGCCTCGGACTGTCCACATACGACCTTCAGATCCATTTCTGCCTTCTCATAGCCGATATGCGAAATGCGGATCTGTAACAGGCTATCCCGCAACGGTAAGTTGGACAAGGCAAACGAGCCAGTATTATTCGTAAATCCGTATTGTAATATTTTACCGGCTTTCTTATGGTAGACACTCACCGTAGCAGCAATGACAGGTTGATTGGTGAGGCTGTCCAGCACCTGCCCCCGTATGCCAAGCTGTCTGTTAGAGCTGGGCTGACAATAGGCCATAATAGGTATTGTAAATAAAAGTAAAAGATTCAGCAACCTAATCATTTAGTACAGTCTTGACATTTTCCAGATATGCATCTGTCTATCGCTCAATTGAAATTTATTTTTAATTAATGCCTTAAATTGATAAAACCAACGAATTCCGATGCGGACCTGTTATTAATGTTTTTTTAAATAGGACAGCCTGAGAATGCTATTATGGGACTTTCTGTCCATCAACGCATTTAACTGAGCTGGAAGTAAATCTGCTCGTTCTGATTTCGAAGCTTCTTCGTATTTCTTTTTTAGCGAAAGGAAAGACAGCTCGGAGATCAGTGCGCCCCGATCGTTACCAATCACGGGCTTCAATCGTTCTACAATGGGAAGACCTGTCGCTCCGTCTTCAATTTCTCCAAGATTAAATAAGTCGCCTGTTATCAGGTGATATAAAAAGGTACCTCCTTTCCGGGTGGGAAATAAATGAAAAGTAAGCCAATTCTCCGCTTGATAGACAGCCTGTATGGAATAGATGATCGATTTATTTGATCGTAAATATTCACTCCACTTATTATAGTATACGGCATTGCTCAAAAAGTCAGGGGGAATTACGTTTGATAATGGTAAAATAAATCTGTACCGTATAAAAGGTACTGCGCTGCTGTCAAATCCATAGACCGTATAATCATAGGGTCTTGTAAAAAGGAGGTGCCCATGGTCAGAATGATAGAAATGATGAAAACTCTCCGCCAATGAAACGTTTTTCCGCGCTGTGTCGGCTGGTAGATAAGAACCAAGTCTTCTACCAGTTTTTGCGTCAAAGCGTACGATACTGGCAAAATCAGATCCTATATCCTCCTGTAAATGATAGTATAGCTGATAACCGTTAAATGATATATAATCTCTATAGCTTTCATTCCGCGGTTGATGTGTCACGGAATTTGTGTTCAGATCTAAAGTATATCTTCGCGAATTCATGAGATCATCAAAAGACAGAACATCTTTTTCTTTGTCGATAGTAAATCGGGAAATAGATGTAAACGGCACATTCGCATTGTATTTATCTAATTTGTGACTGAAGCTTCCATCCTTCCTAAAAAAATACAATGTGTTTAAATTGCGATCCAAAATAATATAGTAATTTGTGGATACCTCAAGTTGTGATATCGCAGAGAATTCTGATTGTGGATTAGTTTCAAGGGGAATATACCGAATAGAATCAAACAGGATTGCGTCTATTCCTCCGTTCGCTGAGACTGGATCAATCCGAATTTCTAGAGGCTGTGTGACAGAATCTCTCCTAAGAGACATCGTCGCTTCACATACGTTCAACTGGACAATCGACATAAATACGAAAAGAAGAATCCAGTAAGCTTTTGTCTTAGTCTTTAGCATCATAAACAATTTCATTTTTGGGTTCGATTAATGTTAAAGCCGGGTTTTAATGATTTCTCTTTTAACAACTAAGCTGGCACCGTATTCATATTAGAAACAATATCTTCGGGAGCCAAAGTAATTGATTGTATATTTACCCTACATGATAGGTTTCCCGAATTTTATAATCAATAGGCTTTTATACGACCAGAGCCCTGTCAAAGCAGGTGATTTTACAAAAAACTCACAAGGTTATAACGTATTTAATAAAATTTGTACCCAGCATTTAAACCAAGGGTCAATAAAGCAACATTTTATAAGAAGCAATCAGAACGTTATATATCATTTGGCTATAAAAACTAATTATGGCAACTCACTTCATATTCAAAACTTGAAAGTAAATATAAAATAAAAGAATATTAACGATATATAGGTTTTAGTTAAATTATCGTTAAAAAAAACGAAATAAAACATACAATACTCAGCCGAGTCTATCGCATATTGTGTCCCACTCAATTGCGAACGCAGTGCGTTCACAATTTAAAAATGACCAATACTATTACTACCTAAAGCCCTCGCTGTCCTCACTATTCCGGCTTAGAAGTAACTTGTATTGGCCTCAGCTCAATTGTGTCCACAGTGTAGACACAATTGGAAATGTACGGTAAAACTGGTATACACGGTATTTCAGAAAGTTTATTTAACTTCACTTGCTAACAACAAGTCGAATGAAAACAGCTGTAAATTATATTTCCGCCCTCAGAAATGCGTACTACGAGAATGGCGGTAAAAAAATATGGGACAATTTTGAAAAAATCAAACATGGCGCAAGCGACGAGAATATCTACAGACTCAAACAGATTTATCCAGCCATACCCGAAACGTTAATCGATCTGCTGCTCTATGTGGATGGCACTTATTGGAGGACCTACAATGACGAGAAAATTGCTTTGTATTTCATGGGATCCGATGTCTTTGAGTACCCATATTATCTGCTTTCATCGGAGCAAATGATAGAGAATCAAGGGGTGGCCACAACCTACTATCGGGATTATATCAATCGAGAATACGATCATGTGGAGATCGACCCGAAAATCACGGATAATGTCGTCCATTTAAATTGGCTTCATTTCTCTGATTGTATGAACAACGGTGGAACTTCACAGTTATTCATTGATTTCAGTCCCTCGGAGAGAGGCAAAGCTGGCCAAATCGTACGCTTCCTGCATGACCCCGATGAGTTTCGTGTCATAGCAGACAGCTTTGATGAATATCTTCAAAAATTGATCGACAATCAATTTGACTTCATTATCGAAGATTATCTGGAGTAGATTACCAAGCAAATAGCCAGACATAATTGGGGAACAAGAAAATAACCATAAATTAGCACCAAAAGCCGTATTCAAACACCTTAGATAAAATGAAAATCAAATACATCTTTACCTTCCTCGTTCTCTTCCTAATGAGGACGGGAGCCTATGCGCAGGTGGATACTATCCCCTTTGCCGCCTACTGGGCAGCTGGTGATTCGTACGACTTTACAATCACAAAAATAAACCAACAATGGCAGGAAGATCGGCTTATACGAAATGATTCTGCAGCTTTTCAGGCCAGCTTTACTGTACTGGACTCGTTGCCCGATGGTTATAGGATCAAGTGGGCTTATGACATCGATTGGTCACAGTTTTCATTTGCCGACAGTTCAACTTCAGAATTGATAAAAAGTATCGCAAAAGATATAGTCATGAATGTTATCTATAAGACAGATGATATCGGCCAATATGTAGCAATCGAAAACTTTGACGACATTAAAAACAGCATGTTGAATATTTTCAATACGCTGTCAAACCACTCCAAAAAATCCAATAAAATTTCGGCACAAGAGTCAGAGAAAATGAAGCAGGCACTTTACAAGATATTCAGTTCAGAGGAAATGGTCGAACAAATGGTAGCGAAGGATATCCTCCTGTTTCATACACCTTTTGGCACAATGTACCCTGTAAAAGACACATTACTCTGGAAGGGTGAAATGGCTAATCCTTTTGGCCAAACTTCGATACCCGCAGATATAAAGGTTGTTGTGCAGGACGTAGACTTAGACAACAGCTTTTGTGTCATTTCTCAAGAAACGACCATAAATCCAGCTGATGCCAAAGCTTTTCTACTAGATCTGCTACCTCAGCTGGGACTTCAGGCAAATGAAATAAATGAAATAACCAATACATCGAGATTCGATATGTACGATAACAAACATCTGGAATATTGGTACAACCCCGGCGTTCCTTATTTCATAGAAGCTAAAAGAGAAGGAGCACTACAACTCGGAAAAGAAAAACTCAAGCATGTTGAAATTACGAGAATACAATACAACCAGTAGAGAAACTGGACAGCGCTTAACGTAGTTTACAATCAGCATGAACTTTCTATAGGAAGGCAACACTGGAGAATGTATTATCATTTAAAAGAATCCCCTCCACTCAAATTAAAGTAAGGGGATTCGTTATTATTTGACATTGACAGTAAACGTAAATGTAGCCTGAACAGCTTTCGTTGCGCTGTAGGTATACACCAGTGCTTGTTTGAAAGTATATTTTTTTCCAGCCGCCAGAGCGCCTGGATATTGTCCAATGGAAAATGTAATGGTACCGGCATTAAATTCTGAGAACAGGGCCGAAGCAGCTCCCCAGTTCGTTACATTGCCAGTCTCGGTGAACCAATGGCCGTAACCGGTAGCTGTATTATTGGGATTTAAGCTTCCATTCGGCTCCACTCCATAAAATTTTATTTCTCCCCTGGTCATCATATTTTCCAGATCCGCGGATGGTATTGCAAAGGCCTCACCAAGTTGAGCTGCATTGACGCTTACTTGCGTGCCCGAATAACCTGTGGCATCGGCAGGGAAGCTGACATCATAATTCAATGCGATATCTTTCGGCTGACCACTCACATCATTGTATCCTATCGCTGTTGTCTGCTGAATTTTAATTTCGTAAGGCCATTGCTCATCATTGCTATCGTCATCATCCCATGCGTGTGGTTCATAGACAGCTGGAGCACCAGTGACAACAAACCACAGATTGCTACAATTAGCAGGAACAGTAAAAGCGACCGTATTTTCTGTACCCTGCGCCATATCACCGTATACCCGCGTGCCATCCTTCAATAAAGCTACGTAGCCGTATCGCCACCCTGCACGACTGGCATCCACCTGATTGAATCCAGAAGCATTTGGCAGTCCCTTAAAAACCACGGAAACCTGGGTTCCCGCTGCGGGGACTTCCAAAGGGATCACATTATAACCCGTAGTACCCGGACAACGATCATAGGTAACGCGAAGACTTCCGTTGGACTGTCGGGTAAATTTCGTAGTGAGCTTACCGATATAATTCTTTCCATAATCCCTAATACTGTTCAGATCCCAGGTGACAAAATGGGACGCAGCTTCATAGATCTCACTATTGAATTGTTTCACATCGATACCGGTCATACGCATATAAGCCTGAACCGGATCTTCTGGTTTTAAGGCTTCACGCCAGATCCGGCCAATCATATCGATGCCGTGTTTACTGGCCCAATACCAATGAATGAAATAGCTGGCATAACGATATTTCTCGTGATGGATATGGCGATGGTAATTTTCGGTATAAACGGGAAAATCAGCACCCGAAAATGCCTGTGCCGGATACGTTTGATAGGCTTGCCATTGCGCTGTCTGCTCCCAAAATCCGTTGCCACTCTTTCCGCCAAAACCGTAGCGAAACCCATGGTCGCCTTTTAGGTCTGCAAATACCTGATATTGAAAACTGTGCCCAATCTCGTGGGCAATCACAGCGCCTACGGGCTTGCAGGTCGCCGGATTAATCCACAGTGCTCCGATCGTATCGTCGTAACCGCCACCATAAGCCATCCACTCCGTCGTATAGTGCACGAAGATCATCATTTTATATTTATCCAGATTGGATCGGTTCACCTTACGTTCTGCAAATTTCAGCGTCCCGACGTTCAATGCGTAGAACTGTTCGGCCTTGGCCAAAAGATCATCAATATCGACGCGATATTCTTCGGGGACATTGTTCGAATTGGGATCGTTCTTCCCATAACTTGCCCCCCAGAAGACGATAAAATGCTCTGACTGACGGCTACGCGAATAAGACCATTTACTGTCTTTATCGTTATAATCCATCCCTTCAAATTCTTTGGGCTTATATATCGTCAAAGAATCTGTCCCTACGGTGGTGGGCGGAGTAGTTGTCGCCTCCTCTATGGGAAGTTCTATTTCTTTCTTGCTGCATCCCTGCGAAAGTACCACAAGCACTGAGACCAATATCAGCAGAAGTTTATTCATTACTGTTTTTTTCATAATTTAAACCGTTAATAGACTAGATATCAACTATGTGTGATTGCTAGAAAACGGAAGCGAACGATGTAGGTACCGCTTCTGTAGAATTTGATGGTCGATACCGGATTGAGATTACGCCCCAATGAATTTGCCGTACCCACCACACGGTAATAAGAAATGGGATCGCCCGACCAAAATTCCGTGCCTACATAGGTACCGTTCATAATGGGATATACCAAGCCCGACACGTCCGGATAGCGATACACCAAAGCCGTATCCGTGACTTCCTCCGGATAATAAGGTGACCAGTTTTTGAAAGTTGGCCGATCCCCACGTTTGATGATCTCGCCTTTTTTTGGATTGAAAGGCTTGCCGTTTTTATCTTCCCATATATAGACAATTTTGTTTTCTCCTTCGGCCTGATGTCCAACACTGATCTGATAATCGGTATAAGGCAAAAAATTGGATTCTGCACCGTAGTCCGAACTTGTGCACGATTGAAATAAAATATCCTCTTTCTTAGCGCCGATGACAGTAAAATCCAGGATATTCTTAACTATTTTCTGACCGGCGATATTGTTCACCTCCACATCGATCGTGTACTGCCCCGGAGTCACAAATTGCGTTGCCTGCGTAAATCCCACCCGGCCACCGGTGGCATTGAGCATCATCGGTGGATATTTAGCCTTCCCAATTTTAGCTTTCAATTGATCCAGAGTGGTATCCCGCCAGGTAATCTCAGCAAGGTAGGTGGATATCTCATGCTCTTTTGAAAATTCTGTTGTCAGTTCACCGGTTTCCTTATTCCGTACCGCGAGTAGATTCACCGTCAACGGGGTTGTGCTTCCATTGGCGACCAGAGCTTCTGTATACACCACCGCCCCCTGGTTGACTTGTAAGTTTTCAACATTATACCGTATATTTTCACTTAAATAACCTATTTGGTCACTCTTGCAGGAATCCAATATCAACACGGATAAACCTGCTAAGCCTAGGATAGAACTTGGTCTTTTCATCTGTTTTATTTTTTCCTTTGTAACAAAACTATCCGTTTAATCCAGCACTGCCACCGGATCATCCAGATAGGTTCATAATTTATTTGATCTTAACATTGAATACAAAAACAGCATTCAAATCACCTTTTGCTTTGGACTTGTATACGAGGGACTGTCGTACGGTATAGGTACTGCCCACTGTTGTTTGCCCCGGATATTGCAGTACATTAAAGGTCATCGTTGAGGTTGACAGCTCAGACACGATGCGTGCATCCGTACCCCATGAACAGGTTTGTCCTTTGGCATCGAACCAGTGCCCCGGAGCATTCGCTGTACTATTTGCATTCAGGCTGCCATCCGGCTGCACGGCATAGTACGTGATATCCCTCCCCACCAGCGCGGATATAGCCCCACTCTCCACGCCATAAAAGCGGGCTAAACGTGGCAGCAGCAGATCCACTGTGGTGCCTGTATAACCGGCTGCATCATATTTGATGCTCAGATCATAGGTAAATGTCAGTATAGAACCGGTTTCTACGATTTTAGGGCCCGTGATGATGCGCGGTACAAAATCACCTATAAACGTATGGGTATTGGCCAGCACATTCAGCGTGGTTCCTGATGCTGTTTTGATGCCGGTAGTCTGGCAGTATACCCGCATATCGGCCTGATCATCTTCTTTGACCGTAACAATGCCGTCGGGACTAATCTGATCCGCCTCGCCACGCACTTTCACGTAATACAGGTAATAAACGGGCTGTGAAGACCAGGCCGCTTTGGGCTGCCTTTGCCTATGATAGAAAAATCCGCCCACATTGGCCGCATTGCTGATCGTCGTATACGCTGTGCTAGCCGTTTCCAGATCGTAAGGAGCATCGTTGTAGATGTACGCCCTAACCGAATCTAAGGGGATGTCGTTCAAAAACTGGTCGAAAGAATACTGTGCATTTTCATCCACATACTTGACCGAGTCTTCTTTTTGCTTATAATAACGCTTAACCGAATAGTCCGAAGGTGCCCAAAAGGTTTTTGCCCTGTTAATTTCATCTTTTAGTTTAAAATGGTCGATTACCAAGAGCAAGGTATCAAACATCCTATTGGGATGAGCAGCGAGGTAGTCGTAAGTAGACAGATTGACTTCGGCTACATGGAGACCGTCATCCGTCAGATAAGCTGCTTTCTTGCAACCGATCACTGTCAGTCCAAAAGCCAACAGCAATACAAATCGATATAAGGTTTTCATCTTTTTCAAGTTTAGTGGTTTACATATTGACAGTTCCCCAGTATGGTGTCTGATTCAGCATTGGATTGGATGACAACAACGATGGGTCAAATGGCCAAAGGTATTTCTTTGCATTAAATTGAGCCTGATTCATTTTTCCCTCTGGAAATTTATAGATATTGAAGTGCTTATATAGCCTAACGAGATCGAAATAGCGATGGCCTTCCAAAAACAGCTCACGTGCTCTTTCATTAAAGATAGCTTCAATGAGCGGCTCCTCATTTGTATAGGCGGGCAATCCCGCTTGGCTCCGGATTTCATTTAAAATGCTTTCTGCCGAACTAGCCTTACCGATCGCTGCCAAGCCCTCTGCCATCAGCAGCTTGATATCCGAATACCGGAAAATGATGATGTTATTTTTAAATATTGCAGTGGCATTTGACGCATTACTCGAGAACTTAACATTCGCATATTTCGTACACAGCGCATAGTTATTGTTATAAGCAATATCAAATACACTTTTAAATCGCTTGTCATTGCTGTCTTTGAAAAGCGTTTTAATATAATCCTGACTGATTCTAAGTACCGGATCGGTTAACAAGCGGTAATAGGGTCCTGCCAGTGTAAACGCACCGATACCCGAGTTTGTACCTTCGTTTTCACCGTTTTGGGAGATCTCAAAAATACCTTCATTGGATTTTCCCTGATAGATACCGCGGTAGTTCAGGCTGTCCCTTCCCACAAAAGAATACTGACCGCTTTCCAATACCGATTTAGCCGCCTCGACGCAGCCGGCATATTCACCGCGCCAGGCACTCAGGTGCGCCTGTAGAGCAAGCGCTGCTCCAGTATTCCCACGCAATGCAAAATCATCTTGGTCGATATTGTCCCATTTGAGCAAAGTCAACGCTTTGGATAAATCGGCCTGACTCTGATCCAGCACATCGCTCTCCTTGCTTGCTGGAAGGTTTACCGCATCTATTGGCAACACAGACTCTGTTATAATTGGTACTGTTCCCCATACCCTAGCCATATAGAAATACGCAAATGCTCGCACAAAATAAGCTTCGCCGATATAATAATCTCTGACCGATACGTCATCAAAGGCATTTTCATCCATTTTAGGAAGCCTTTGGATCACGCGGTTGGCCTGGTCTATGACCTGATAGAAAACATCATAGCGGCGCAGCTGATACGCGGGCCGCCACGTTTCCGAAGCTGCTACGGGCGTGTTGAGCTGCATATTGACAATCGGGGCAAAGTCCCCATTGGTCGAAGAAGTAATTTCGTCCGTGAGCAGATCGCCGTAGGTATAGAAAGCCATACCATTGGCCTGATTTAAGGCCTTGCGCAGCAGCGCATACATGGCGTTGGTCGCGCTAGTGGCATCTTCCTGCGTTTTCCAAAAGTTCTCATCCGTAGCAGAACTTACAGGCTCAATATCCAGAAACTTGGAACAGCCTGAAACGAGATACATGAAAGCACTCAGCATTAAAAACAATATTTTTCTTTTCATCTGTAAATAATTTTGATCCACCGTTATCCGATGAAACTGACATGATTAAAAGGTAACATCCAAGCCTATTGTCCATTTCTTAGGGATCGGATAACCATTCCCCGTAGAATAACCGTTAGCTTCCACAGCTTCAGGGTCCGGCACCGACGACCACGACTTGACAGCCACATTATCCACCACACCATAAATGCGAAGCATTTTCAACTTAAGTTTCTTCATCATGGCCTGCGGGAATGTGTAGCTCAGCTGAATATTTTTCAGGCGTACAAAACTGGCATTTTCCACAAAAGTACTATTGGCGATATGCCAATTATCTACCGTATTACGAAACAAAGTCGGGTACTTGGTCTGATCCCCCTCTTTCATCCAGAAGTCGCTGGGTTTAAAATCGCCTGCAATGGCGGAATTGGTTCCCCAAGTAGTATACAAGGCAGAAGAACCAGCATCCTGTAACTTGTCAGACAGGTAGCCGTTCCACAGGGAGCGTCCGAACACGAAGCTCACGAGGGTGGATAAGCTAAAATTCTTGTAGGAAAACTGGTTAATAAATCCGCCAACGAGGTCAGGATTGGGATTTCCCATATCAATTTTATCGTTGTAGTCGATCACATAATCCCCATTGACATCCCTTCTGCGCGGATCACCGGCCTGATAAAGGACTGACCGATTAAAGTGCGCTATTCTTCTCCCCGTCAATGGATCGACAGGCACATCAGCATTGGTTGCATATACCCCATCCACATCCCACACTTTAAATGGAAAAATAGGCTGACCTACATTCAGGGCGCGTTGCATCCAGGGTGGCCCCACCTGTATTTCCTTTCCACCGTCGGGGAGGCTGGTCACATAATTTTTATTGTAAGCGATATTAAAGTTGGTCGTCCACTGGAATGCCGATCCGGGGGCCATATTTCGGGAAATAAGCGTCATTTCCACACCGCTGTTTCTGACACTGATAAAATTGTTGGAGACCGTGCTGTATCCCGAGGTCGCTGGCATGGTCAGATCGTATACCAGCTCTTTGGAGTCGCGCACATAAAAATCGGCAGTCACGGTAACCCGGTCGTGCAGCAGGTTCATATCGAATCCGGCATTAAACTGCGGCGATCGCTCCCATCGGATCGTCGGTGATGTTGCCGCCGCCGCATAATTAGGAGATACTGCTGGCTTGCCATTATACGAGAGTACCGAACCACCGATGCCATTTTCCAGCACGGCGCCTGCATAGGATGCATCAAAAGTCAGCCCTGTATAGCGCGCGTAGTACGAACCCGGATCGCGTCCCGTAATACCGTAGCTGCCCCGCACTTTAAAAAAGGATATTGCATTTTTGATGCCCTGAAAAAATGGCTCTTCCGAAAGTACCCAGCCGGCAGAGATCGAAGGGAAAATACCCCAGCGGTTGTCCTTGCTGTAACGCGACGAAGCATCCATCCGGTAGCTTGCAGAAAGCAGGTATTTGTCCTTATAATCATAGCCAAAACGTCCGAACACCGATACGCGCGAGCGCTCACTGATGGAAGTCGTCGCATAGAGATCAGGCCCCGAAGGGATACCGGTTACGGTCTTTACATAATTCCCATTATCGTTATAGCCATACATATAATTATTGTTGGACGTATTGCGTTCGATACCAGTACCCAAAACGGCACTAAAATTATGGGTATTGCGAATGCTTTTGATGTAGTTAAAATAAGTTTCCCATTCCCAGCGCTTATTTTGATTCTGCCAATTCTGTGCAAAGTTTCTATAGCCTGTAAGCAGTTTGGGACGGAAGAGGTCACGTGTATTATTATTGACATTAAACGAAAACTGCGAGCGCAGGGTCAGGCCATTGATCAGAAATTTCTTGAGTGTACCGGCGAAATTTCCATTCAGGCTGAATGAGTTGTCACGGTCCATCAGGCCATCGTAGCGCCCCGTATAGATCTGCTGGTCCACATCCGTAATCTGATAGAAAGAAGAAGGAAATCCCCAGGTACTAAATGGATATTTCGCATCGTCACCCGAGCCATGTTTCGCTTTAGTAAAACCTGCGAACAAATTTGTTTCAAATTGGAAATTGTCCGTCGGGTTAGCTTGCAACATCAGGCGCGGGGTCAGGTTTTCATTTTCAAAGCCCATCATTACGCCCTCCTCATAATAACGCTGTGCCGAGAAACGGTATAGAAATTTCTCCATGGTGGCACCGATACTCACATTGACATTGTTGATATTGGCCGACTGCAGAAAGAGCCCCTGCCAATCGGTATTATTGTTAAAGGCGGGGTTTAAACTATCCGTCAACATGGGGCTGATAGAGCCGTTGTTGAACCAGTCGTACGATCCACCCTGATAGAGCAAATTCATTTTCAGCCTGCGCTCGGCGGCTCCCACAGTAATGGGCTTCATGGCCGGACGGCTTGAAACTCCGTTGTATGCCGAGATCCGTATTTCGGGTTTCCCCTGCGCCGGACGTTTGGTTTTGATAATAATGACCCCATTTGCAGCACGGGCACCGTAGATGGCCGATGCCGAAGCATCTTTCAGGATATCGACCGATTCGATGTCATTGGGGTTAATCGCCTGCAAAGGGCTCGCGTTGCCATAAGCAGCCTGAATATCACTCACGTCGTAAATGATATTGTCGATCACATACAGCGGTGCCTGCAGCTGGTTGTCTGCTAAGCCTAGGTTGCTCGTGCCGCGAATATTGACAATATTATTGGTACCCGGTTCGCCCGAAGTACTCAACACCGTCAGACCAGCGACACGCCCCTGCAACATGGCATCGAAGGTTGCGTAAGGTGTATTTTCAAAATCTTTACCTTTTACAGTAGCAATAGCACCTGTGGTCTTCCGACGCTGCACGTCCTGATAGCCCATGACGACCACCTCATCAAGTCCGGTCCCATCTTCTTTCATCGTAATCTGCAGCATATTTTCACCAGTACGTAGCGTCCTTTCTTGTCGGACGTAACCAACGGAGCTAAAAATCAAGGTCGGATTTGCCGATTTAAGCTTCAGGGAGAACTTTCCATCGGCATCGGTCTTAGATGCGTTTCCCATTCCTTTTTCGAGTACACTCAAATCAGATAAAGGAATTCCTTTGTCATCTTTCACGACCCCTGTGATCATTCGTTGTTGCTGTGCACTTAGCTGTTGACATACAAACAGCAACAACATTAAAATACCAAATAGGATTTTTTTTGGATAGGTTTCATACATATTCATAATTTATTAAACAGGTGTAATTCAGTTTAGCACAGGCTCAGTTACATCGCTCATTTTCTAGAGAGACTACATTCCCCCCTTTGCCAGATCGATACTTGTAGTATCGTTCAAATTGATTAGTTGCGTTTCTGATAAACCAAAAATAGCGTTTGGACATACGCTATTTTTATCAGATTTTACCAACTGCTTCTACTATTTTAACAGGAGTATAATAAGGAAATGTTCGAATAGCCGATTGGGCGCGGCATTTAATTAATCAATTATCAGCCCAGATCTTTACATGGTCAAAATCTCCATATCCCAATTGATCGGAACCTGCAAGTTGATATAAACCCACTCTTAATTTTTTACCACGAAGATCTGTTCTCAAAAAAGGTGTATTCGGAAGATCATTCCACGTAAGACCGTCTTTTGAGCAACGCAAGAAGAAGTAATCACCGGCTTTTTGGACCTGTAGATAGGGTAAAAAATCTAACCCTGTACCTGTATTTCCTTCCTGTAAAATGCCTTGACTTGTACTTCGGGAAAGATTGCCCAAGTTCCATCCGGTTAAAATATTGTTAGTGATATAGGCCTCCCTGCTGTCTACAGCCTGTATCATAATACCTGCTTCATTCGATGTCCGGTGTTTACTGCGCTGTCCGGCGACATCTTTTATATGCACCTCCATGGTAAAATCACCGGTGATTTCTTTGAACAAAAATGGTGGCTGGAAATTAACATCTCCCCACTTCGTATACCGGGATTGAATTCTCCAAGATTCTCCCAGACCAGCGATAGCTATTTGCGCGCTATCTATTAGCAAACTAGCCTGATATCCGTCCCAGAAAGGAATGGTATTCTCCTCAATCGTATACTTTTGGGTGAGCATGGAACTGAAACATTTTGGCTCCTGTGCAGGGACATGCATGGTCTTCGTGTAACCAACATTTCCAAACTCGTCCTTTACGTAGATTTCAATTGCATTGCCTAGCTCTGTCCTGTTAAAAAGATGATGATTTTGCATTATCCACCCTGAATGCCCTCCTTTACTACGAAAGAGATACTGAAGCCCGTCGCGTTGCTTTTTGATTTGCACAAATACATTATTCGCATTAATATATCGGACTGAGCCAAGGATTTCCGGTGTTTCGGGAACTGCATAAGCGGCCATTTTTTCTTTCCAGTCCTGCCACTTCGCTTTGATTTGATCATCCCTAAGTTGATCAGGATAAGCTTGCAAGAAGTTAAAAGGGTAAGTCAGGCTGACTTTTTTATTGGCAAAAGAAAACAGTCTGTCGAAAATTTCTTTATCTACCACCGTGCCATTTTGATAAAAGGTCCTTTTACCGCACTGAGATATTAGCAGACCATGTTGCCAGTTCACTCCATCGTACCAATCAAATACAAAAGAATAGGCCGGTTTCTGGAGGATTTCTGTCAAAGAACCATTATCAATACCAATGCCCTTTAATGCAATTCTACCTCCGAGAATAAGTGCTTGGGCACCGTCAATGCTGACCGAGGTATCCACTGATGTCCCCTGATTTCTTAATTTACTTACCTTTCCAAGGTTGAGGTCATCTGTTTGCAGGGCAAAAAAGCTGTCTTTTGCAACGTTCAATGCTGCCGCTTTAATTGTCTCTTCATCCCAGTTATAATCATAGATCTCTATATTCGAAATGTATCCTGAAAAGTTATCATCTAACCGATCAGAGGCTCCGAGTATAAAAGCATCGGCCGGATTTACAAATAGCATTCTGTTTTCCCTACGCTGCATTTTACCGTCAATAAAAATAGACTCCTGATATCCGTCGAACGATAGCACAATATGATGCCATTCATCCTTCGAAGGAATGACAGAAAATCCCATGTCGGGCCAAGAGCCGTGGATAATGGCTCCACGCTGTGGATCGCTTCCAAACCCAAACACCGCCTTGCTCAGATCCTGGTTTCCCGCAGACCAAGCCACCAATTGTTCAAATCTACTGATGTCGGGGTTATTGACCCACATCGAGATAGTGAAAGAACCGTTTCCCGAAAACGACGGTGGTACGGCAAAAGTGGAACGCAAGCTTGTAGCACC
Source organism: Sphingobacterium thalpophilum (assembly GCF_901482695.1). Taxonomy (NCBI): domain Bacteria; kingdom Pseudomonadati; phylum Bacteroidota; class Sphingobacteriia; order Sphingobacteriales; family Sphingobacteriaceae; genus Sphingobacterium; species Sphingobacterium thalpophilum. Next base: position 3,623,307 of record NZ_LR590484.1, on the reverse strand, counting down.
ATTAAAAAAGAATGCTTTTTTGCCTTGATAATTTTTAACGACCACAGGCTTTGTTGCGATAAGATCTCCAGGCAGCAGACCTTTGTTTGCAATGCGATCCAACCGCTCGCCCTCGCGATAATCATTAGCTTCTATCCGTAATATATTCCCATATTCGCGGTGATGCTTAGGCATGGGTTGGGGCGATGACCACAGTGTTTCCTGAGCGACTCGCTTAGCGTAAACCCTTAAATTCCAAACGCCTAACGGCAGACCATTCAATTGAGTACGGCATAGCTGCAGACGTACAAATCGCGCATGGGCGTTTCCATGTTCCATAACAGGACTTGCCCATCGATCGTTTTCTGAACGATCAACGAACGATTGCCAAGATTTGCCGTCCAAAGAAGTCTCTATCCGGTATTGATAAGCATAAGTTGGATATTCAAACTGGATAGATATCGTAGATATTTTTTCGGATTTACCGAGATCTACTTGTATCCATGCTGGCTTTTGATTATCCTTTGCCCGCCACAAAGTGCCATTATTATTATCCACCAAAAATGAAGGTCGAAAATCATCATTATAATAGGATGAAGCAGTTACTATCTTTCCAAAGGCTAAATCTTCATCCCGACGTTGCAGTTTCAGCAGATCGCCTACCCCTTGATGAGTCGGGACGACTTTTTGGATATGGCCATCAGCTGTAAAGTGCAATTCATCCACCGCCACCTGCCGATGAAAACCGCTACCTGAATGTGGGTTATTATGCCTATGGTAAACGATAAAATAACGATCATGTTCTTTCAGAATACTATGATGTCCGGGCCCATGAACAGTACCATCCTCGCTCGTTGCCAATATTGGATTGCCTTCTGGATATTCAAAGGGTCCCAGAGGGCCCGTTTTACTCATCACGTATTGGACACGGTAAGTATCATTTTCACAATAGCCGGAAGAGTACATCAGATAATAAATCCCATCACGCTTAAACATATATGGTGCCTCAAAGAAGTCCTTTGCCACAGTATTTGGAATCAGATCTATACTTTCAAAGCTCTTCATGTCCTTATTCAGCACACCAACAGCGCAACCATGTCCAGGATATATGCCCCATGTGCCCCAGTACATGTATATACGCCCATCATCATCCTTAAATGTCTGTCCATCCAGCGTAATTACACCGGGGATCATATAATTTTGGATGATCGATTTGCCATCTGCAACCAACGGTTTCCAAGGTCCTATTGGCTTCTCTGACACCGCACCAAAAATCTCAACAGGCTGACTATAATACAGGTAATATCTTCCATCATATCCTTGAGTGACATCCGGAGCCCAGTACCAGTGTGTATTTGGCCAATTCATTGGCTGTATCGTCCAATTACAAAAGTCTTTGGAACTCCACACCTGTGACGGTCCTGCTCCCCAACCATTGCCATCTGTAGTTGCATAGATATAGTAGGTGTCTCCAATTTTTTTTATTGTCGGATCTGCAAAATACCCCGGTAAGATGGGATTTAGGACGTTGGGCTGTTGATGTGGCTTCAGGTGCTGGCCGTAAGCGGGTCCAATGCCTAATGCAATTATGGCCAGGACAAAAAGACAATAACGGTACATAATTTTCACTGAAATAGGCTTTACAGGATAATGGAATAGATATACGGCAAACTATTGGTACAGATAGCTTTTATAATTGCTACTGTAGATTTTAGGAGATATGCCCAGTACATTTCTAAAAACACGGTTAAAATTAGCGATGCTATTAAATCCCGAGTCGTAAGCAATCATAGATATGCAGTCATGCCGGTCACCCAATAATTTACAGGCCTCTCTGATCCGTAATTCGTTTAGATAAGAGACAAATGTCTTTCCGGTACTGATCTTAAAATAACGGCAAAAAGCGTGTGGGGTAAGATTTGCCTTCTCTGCTATTTCACATAAGCTTATATTTTCTTTAAAATGCTCTTCCAAAAATTTGCATATTGTCTCAATACGAAATGGTTTACCGACTTCAAGCCTATTGATCTGCACACCGGAAAGAGGTTTGAGTTCGGCAGAAACGTTGCTTAACACCTTCAATAAATAGAAAAAATTCACAAGCTGATCGAGCTGATCAGATTTCTGCAGGATCTCAATGCGGCGACGTACTTGTGTAAGATATCGGCTGGGAACTTTAAATCCCCGATGACTTTTATCAATAAAATCAAGTAGATGACGAAGTTCGGGCATTCTTGCCATCGTAGACAGTGCTCCTTTCGCATTAAAGAATACGGAAATGGATCTCACTCCCTGACCTACGCGGGTACTTTTAAATACATGGGCTTGATTTGCACCTAACAGAAAAATATCACCTCGTTGAAAATTGTGTAGATTATCGTCTACCAATAGCTGGCCAATACCCTCTTTTATCCAAACTAACTGGTACTCTTCGTGACGATGCATATGTGGATAAAATTTATCCAATACGTCTTCCTGTACATAAACAGACTTATCCTGGGGAGCAGGTACTTTAAATTGAACTGGCTTCATAACAAATTAGATTTATAATAAATGTCAATCTAACATTAAATTTATAGCTTCGGTATTAACATTACAAATTTTAAGACCGATCGGTTAAGAATCGTGTATGGTATGTTAAAATACTCCCATATCGTCATATGAATACTCCATTTTTGTAGTTATCGATCGCCAATTGAAAAAAGCCCCAAATCTTAAAAAGGCTATTTTCTGGTACAACTCCGGCGTTCCTTGTTTATAGAAGCTAAAAGAGGAGGAGCACTACATACTATCCGTCACTCAGGGCTTTATCAGAATAGAGGTATTAGCTATCTGGGTATCTTAAGTTACTCAATCTAGTATGGTTACAGAAAGTTTTAGCTTCATCAAAAGATGGAGAAAATAAAAGCAAAAATTCGTATCTTACCATAAATCACAGTCCTATGGTACGCATATATATCCTATTCAGTTTTGTACTGTCCATCTCTACAGTAATTGCCAAAAACAAACTTTCTATTGGGCAACCCAATATAAAAATGTTGACTGATACACTTTCTGACGATATACGAAAGTATGTTACAAAATTAGCTGCTTCGGAAGGCTTAGATAAAGGCTCCATTAAAATACAAACTGATAGCTGGGGAGATGTCATCGTTTCAGACAACTGGGGTAGAAGTATCAAATACAGTAAAGACCACTGGGACGGATATACAAAAACGGATAATAACGGGCTTAAAACATCGATAAAACAAGATTATTCCGGCAATATAGTCGTAAAATATAACAACGGAAAGGAAAAAACGGTCAGAAAAAATATAAGTGGGGATTTTGATATTACTGATCACGACGCGAGTCCATCCACTGCTTCCATAAATACTCTCGATAACATGGAGATCCGTGACAGCCACGGCAACCTTACTAATGTATCAAAAAATATTTTCGGGGGTTTGGATGTTCGAGATAACAGAGGAAACAATACAACAATATCGAAAGACATCTTTGGAGGCTTGGACATCCGGGACAACAAAGGCAATTCAAGTAAAGTATCCAGAAATATTTTAGGTGACCTTACCATTGAAAGTAACAACGGTAAACGTACAACCATTAGAACCGACATATTGGGAGGCAAAACAATCGAAGATAACAAAGGGAGCCATGTTTCCGTAAGAAAGGATATCTTTGGGAATTATGAAGCCAGCGATAACAAGGGAAACCATGCGTCTATCAAAAAGGATATCTTTGGGAAAGTAATCATTGATGATCCAAAAGGGATCTTGGAAAATGTCAAGTTTCAACTGATCGAAGATTTATTGAAACAATAAAAACTACATTCCTCATTGTCAGATATGGATTTTTCAACCATGAAATACATGCCGATTCATTTGTCAATGAAATCGTGAACTGATAGCATCATGATTTCAGAAAGAAAATCCAGGATGAATAAACGTCCTCAGACTAGGAATATGCCATCAGAAGGTCGCGACTTCTTCCAACAAAGGCTGCCAGTCAAAACCGAACGGCATAGCGATCAGCTTACCGTTTGGTGTTAGAATATACTTGCTTGGATAACCTCTGACCTGAAAGCTTTTTTCCACCTGTCCATCTGACATCAACACCGGTATGGTATAATTGTTTTTAGCAATAAAGTTTTTCACTTTATCTGCGGTATCATTGCACGCAATACTTATAAAACCAATCTTGTCTTTTCTTGATTTATCATTCTTCAAGTGCTCAAAAAAACTATTGAGTTTAGGCATCTCTGCAACACATGGACCGCACCAGGTTCCCCAAAAGTCGACCAATGTCCATTTGCCCTTTAGGTCCGTCTTTTGGATTTTCATATTCTCGAGATTCGCCAAAGCGAAATCTGGCGCATCGGGTAATTGAGGAACGACCTTCTGAATGAAAAACTCACTGAATTTCTGTTCCGGATAGTAATGCTGGTAAAAATCACGTAAGCCCTTATAACTTATACCCTGAACGGTCAAAAACTCATCGACATATTTCTGTAAAGCGACATCTTTCCTACCGCCTGCGGCCAATTCTGTAAGGTAATCTTCCGCATAGCTTTTCTTAGATTTCAAAAACATAATATCATAAGACGAGTTGTACGCAGTCTCCGCCTCATTTTTGGGAGAGTATATGGCCGCTTTCTCCAAATAGTGCAAGGCCTCTCCCTTATTGCTTTTATCCATCATTTGATAGGCAAAATAGCAAGCTGTAGCAAGATGCGCACGAGTTATATTCCGATACACCGTCTTATCTGAATCATAAAGCACCGTTAATTTTGAAATAATATCCATTAGCAGTTGGTGGGTATAATCCTGATCTGCAGAAGCCAGACGTTGATATGCCAATAGTGCGTATCTCCCAACATTTCCATTGATCCAATAATCATCGTTAAGGTTAATCAACTCATTAAGTAAATTTTTGGCCTGTGACAGATCGTCTGCCTGTCGCATAATCCGTCGCCCCAAAATCATCGGATAGGTATATTGCTTCTCATTTTCGGAAAAATGATTTATTAATAAATCGGCCTTTTCATCAGAAGACAGCGTTCCATCTGCAGCTGGACGCCCCAGGTCTTGATATAAACCATTCTGTATCCAATCATATCGCTTTTCGTTGTCTAATAACGGTATTACGGTTATAAATTTATCCCTTGATAGGGATCCATTGTAGAGCAGGTTCGAAAGATGATGTGTTCCCGAAAGCAAGTTGACTGGCACGTCGTTCAAGCTCAAATTATACAGTTTATTGTTCTTAATCTGCTGAAGTAGATCTAACTTTTTCTTTACGAATGTCCTATCATTCGAAAAAATAGCATCATTTTTAGTGATGTATTTCATGACCTTCACACTATCCATTGTCTCCCCCGAATACAACGCCTTACTAACAAAACTACCTGACAATAACATCTCCGCATAGGCTTGATCGTAAGTACTGGATACATTCGTATACAATAGTTGCATCATAGCGGTATTGACAAATGAACGATTATCTTGGATATATGTAATTCTTCGAGAGAGAGTGATTGGCTGAAGTGTCTTCTTATCAACGACAAGTTCCCCATCCAAATGCCGGGAGGTATCCCTAAAAGTGAGATACAAATTTTTCTTATCGTTTTTGACAATGTTATACAGTTGACTTTTGATTAGTACAGGTCCGGATTGAAGTCTCTTTAACATATCTTTACCTAGACAATTATAATTTAACCAGCCACAAATAAACCCTGCTCCTACCGTAACATTGTTCCTTACCATCTCTGCGATATTGTCTGTTAACTGCCAGTCCTTGGCCTTTAACAGAATCTCTTTTCTAAGTGATGAAGTATCTACAATGGTTTCTTCACGCTGGAAATTGAAACGGATAGGCTGTTGTAAGTTCATCAAAATATCAGCCAGTATGCTGGAAGACAAAACATTTTGGTTACTGTCAGGATGAAAACTTGAAAAGAAAAATGGATTGCGGAAATCCTTATATTCAACAGCATTAATCTTTATTTCTGAAGGGAATTCTTTTTTTGACGCTGATTTATTGGGAGACAAAGAAAAATAGGTTGATTTTAACTGTATTAGCTTCCCTTCGGATATGGATTCCTCGGTTATTTTATAATTAACGCTCTTTTGACCAAAACACAATGAATTAAACAAAAGAAATACGAACACGATTCTTTTCATCAATAAATAGTTTTATATGGTAATTTATTAAAATTAACAAAAATTCGTCTAAATACGAATTACCAATTAAAATATACAAAATAAGAGTATAATTCCGAAGGGAAGTTCCTTTACTGATACAAAAGAATGGGATCTATATCAAGAAATGAATGGAGGAAAAGCGATATTGATATCCACAATCAGATCGCTACAGGAATTTATCAATATAGATTTTTTGACATTGAAGTTTTCGATTAAAATCAGCCTGGAATAATTTAACATTTCCGAAACAAGATTAAAATTCCTAAAATTGCAATCCCGTTTTGAATGGATGTGCCGGGAGGTAGGTGGCTCATTTATTCGGATGGGATTAAATCCGCATAAACAATTTTACAGGATGAAAAAGATTATATTTTTTCTATTATTACTGCCTTTCTGGGCAGCGGCGCAGCAACAAAATATCCAGAACTTTGTCGTCAAAGAAAACCTATCCAAAAATGGCAAGCTTGCCATCGTGGCACTGGATTCTTTAGGCCATACCCATGAGACGATCAATGGCAACTATACATTTACGATCAACGGCTTTTCACAGGCACTGCAATTTCACGACGGTGTGGCGGTACCCAACCAGAAAATTGAGTCGTCGACATTTGTTTTCTTCAGTCACAAAAATCAGCAAGGATCCAAGGGCCGACTATTTTATATCTTCAAAAGTGACAGTGGTCTGTCCCCTTTCGCCATTAGCGGCCTGATGTTTTTGATTATTCCGGCAATTGTGCTGGGTATCGCCTATATGTTTAAAAAAGTCATTATGACCGCCATAGCTTTAGCAATCGTTTTTTTTATCTTCAACCATTCACAAGGATTAGATCTGAGCAAAATTTTTGAGTCCATCTTTTCCAGCCTGAAAAACCTCATCGGATAGCTGCTGCTCTGAAACCGACGAAACAATATCAAGCCTCACTACTCTAGGCCCAGTTGTCCCTAAAATTGCTCCCACTAAAATGGCATACCGATTCCAAAATTATACTGAATGAAATTATATCGGTCGGGCCTATGCGTGTCATAGTACTGTTGCTTAAACTCTTTGGAATCAAAGAAATGCTTGATCACCCACTGGTCACTACCGGAAAATTGCGGGTCTTTGACCTTGAGGCCTGCATCCAGCCGGATGACAAAGTAATCGGAATCAAAACGGAGTCCAAAACCGGTACCTATAGCCACTTGCCCCAAAAATTTGTTGAACTTAAATTCACCACCGGGATTTAGTTCTTCATCTTTTTTCAGCCGCCACACATTACCCATATCGACAAACGTCGCTCCGTTCATCTTAGCGCCCAGAAAATTGTTGAGCAGCCGGAAGCGATATTCGGCATTTGCCTCCAGTTTGATTTCACCCAGCTGATCCAGATTCCGCAAATTGAGCCGGAGGTCTTCACTAAGGTTTTGCCTATTGTACGAGCCCGGCCCCAAAGTGCGCGCCTGCCAGGCCCGTATGCCGTTCATGCCTCCGCTATAGAAGCTCTTTTCAAAGATCAATAGCTTCGAATTGTTTCCGTAAGGGATTGCAATCCCGGGATTAAAACGAAAAACAAATTGCCTGTTGCCGCCCAGATTTCGGTACAGACGGTAATCAAGCTCGGTCTTCGCATATTGAAGGAAAGGCACACCAAAGATTTTTTTTTCACCGTCAGCATTTGACGGCAGCTTGGCCAAGCTGCTGATTAGATCCAGCACATTGCCACTGAGGTCTATGGTCCCCCGAAAATACTGAAAGTCCTCCTTGCTGTTGAGCTTCTTGCCGTTCAGAACAAAGTTATACTGGGTTCCTAAACCAAAGTACTGCCTGTCATTGCTACGCACATACAATTGGTAGCCTTGCTGTTCGAGTTTTTTTCGAAAATTGGAGTCCAGTCTTCCGTCCCGGTACTCCAGTACGATAGGCGTAAAACTATGGTACTTATTTTCGGTCTCGTACCACGAATAGTTTAAGGAGGTGATAAAGTAACGGTTTGAATAGGTCCTATCTTGGTCAAAGAGCTGCAAAGTCATCGAATAGGTCGTCTTAGGCAGACCAAACTTACCTCCCGGATTGATGCGAAAAGGCACCATCAGACGCGGGATGACGAGATTGACTCCCGCCTGAAAATCATTATTAAAGATCTTGCTGGAAAGCCCCCCCGACAGACGCGGATCAAACAGTACTCCGTAACGCAACTTAACTTCCAACTGCTCCGATCCACCAAAAATATTGCGCTGTGAAAAGGTATTGCCGATGTTAAAACCGCTCATGCCCGAACTGAATGTATACTCCCCTTCGATCTGGTTGCCCATGCGCGGACGCGGCACAAAATCATAATGTACATTGAGCTTATTGGAGTCCTTTTTCACAAATTGTATTTTAACCGACCGGAAACCATTCATCTCATAGAGACGATCATAAGACTTATTCTCTTCGGCAAGTGAATAATATTGTCCTGCGCGCAGATACATATAACGTTCCAGTGGTTTATACCTGAAACTATTGGTTTCATCAATAAAGAGCAGACGCTTGGCCGTGTCCAAAATCTGGCGCGGAGCTTTCTTGGACATCGATCCATAATTCCTAACAGTCATATAAACACTATCAATCTGATACCTTTTATGTATCGTAGAATCACTGGGATTTTCGACGTTAATTTTTAGATCAATCAGACTACCGCTGATCGCCGAATCAATCCCCACACGCATGTACTGCCGCAAATAGTCGTAATAGCCATTATTGCGCATCACGACGTACATCTTTTCCCGCTCATCCAGCAACTTGGCGGCATCATACTGTGTATTCGGCCTGACATTGCTGGAAGGCAGTACATCACGCTCAAACAACGCTTTCACGTCGTTGTCATCAAACTTGCGGCTGATATTTCTGATCTGGTAGGCATTACCAGCAGCTACTTGAAAATCGATGCGGGCCTTTTTCTTGACAACACGGATTTCCGGATCGACTTTGGCATTAAAATACCCCTTGGTGAACAAAAAGCGTTTAATCTGATTGGCAGACAGATCTACCATGGCAGAATCCAGCAAATGTGGGGGTTCGCCCACATTGCGGATATTTTTGGTCTTATAGCGTCCTTTTTTGGTATTGAACGTGTTATAGATAAATAGATTGACACGCGAGTTGGGCCTGATCTGATTGGAAATATACATTTCAGCGGATTCCTTCAATGCTGGCTCAACGCCAGAAATCTGTACTTTTGTAACCAGAGCCTGGTCGTCATCGATATATTTTGAAGACCGGCAAGATGCAAAAAATAGCGTCAAAAGCAGTATACTTGCAAATCCGATAAAACGAGGATACTTAATCATCAATAAAAATGTTGTCAAAAGCGCAAATCAGTCTAATAACGTCTCTACAAAATAAAAAGTATAGAAAGCAGCATGGCCTATTCATCGTTGAAGGCATAAAGTCCGTTGCAGAATTTGTGTCCTCCAGCTACCAGGTCGAATCTATTTTCTATACAGGCGACGCAAACACAAAAGTGGGTAAAATCTCGCATAATATAAAATCATATGCACTCACCGAGGCTGAATTTCAAAAGATTAGTACGCTAAAATCACCGCAGGGTATTCTCGCGCTGGTCAAACTCCCGGCAGCGCAGCGTCTGGATACTGTGGATCTAAAAAACAGCTTTACTATTGTCCTGGATGATGTACAGGACCCCGGCAACTTGGGTACGATCATCCGTACGGCCGAATGGTTTGGCATCAGCCATATCATCTGCTCGGTAGGAACAGTGGATGCGTACAACCCCAAGGTGGTACAGGCAACCATGGGCTCGCTTGCCAGAATCCAGATACACTATACGGACATTCAAAAACTCATTGCCGAAACACAACTGCCGGTATATGGCGCGCTGCTCCGCGGCCAGTCCATCTACCAAATGGACTGGGGAAATGAAGGGCTCATCGTGATGGGCAATGAAGGGAATGGCATCAGCGCCGCTATCGAGAACCTGGTAGACCATGCCGTCACGATACCACGGATCGGACAGGCCGAATCCCTAAATGTCGCTGTGGCGACAACGGTATTCTGCAGTGAAATCGCGCGACAAAAACTATCCTGAACAAAGGCCTTTTTTCGCGCCATAATGGGGGGGATCCGGGGCGCCGTGTCCCACGACGGGACATCTTAATTTCCAGCAAAAGCGAAAATTTATCATACCAAAACTGTACCTTTGACGATCCGTCGCAGAGCGTGTAGGAATAGCAATCATTCCTCCACTTTCGGGCGATCATACATCAGAACAGTATATCATGCCAGCTGAACAGAAATCCATCTATACGCTTCAATTTATATTACTTTGCTTAAGCTCCCTCTTATTTTCGTCGAGTTTCAATATGATTATCCCCGAACTGCCCAATTATCTCAGCAGTCTGGGGGGGGCCGAATACAAAGGTCTGATCATTGCATTGTTCACCTTGACAGCCGGAATCTCAAGACCCTTTAGCGGTAAATTGACGGACCGCTGGGGACGTGTCCCGGTCATGGCCATCGGCTCATGTGTATGCTTTATCTGTGGTTTTTTATATCCTGTTCTCACCTCGGTGGCGGGCTTTCTGTTTCTTCGCCTGATCCACGGATTCTCCACGGGCTTCAAGCCGACATCGACCTCAGCTTATGTGGCCGACCTTGTTCCCCAGAAAAGGTGGGGTGAAGCGCTTGGCATGCACGGTCTGGCATTCAGCATCGGGACGGCAGTGGGACCTGCGATAGGCAGTGCTATTTTCGAAGCTTTTGGTATCAATGTTATGTTCTATTGCTCCTCGCTGATGGCGCTGTTATCGATTGTCATCGTCATCAATATGAAAGAGACTTTGATTAAAAAGGAAAAGTTTACCCTCTCCATGCTTAAGATCGACCGCAAGGACATTATTGAATGGCGCGCCCTCCCTGCAGGTATCGTTACCTTTTTATCGTATACCGCATACGGTGTCATATTAACGCTGATACCCGACTGGAGCGAGCACCTCGGGCTCAAAAACAAGGGGCTGTTCTTCTTAGCATTCACGATCGCTTCGGTGATGATCCGATTTGTATCGGGTAAAGTGTCCGACCGATATGGCAGGCCCAAAGTCATTATCGTGGGCCTGGTCATCATTGCGATCGCCCTGGCCGTCATTGGTGTGGGTGACAGTTTCATCGGCCTAATGACAGGTGCCAGTATTTACGGTATTGGTACCGGGATACTTTCGCCCGCAGTCAATGCCTGGACCATCGATCTCAGCCTGCCCGAACACCGTGGCAAAGCGGTGGCAACGATGTATATTTCGCTGGAGGCAGGCATCGGACTCGGCGCCCTGCTCGCAGGACTTTACTATGGCGATGTTATTCTCCGCATTCCTTTAATTATGTATGCGAACGCGACCGTCCTACTCATTGCGTTGCTGTATATGGCCATGTGGCAGAGAAGGCACAAGGCTTAATCAACGCGGACCGGCTCTGTGCGCCAGCTTACGTAAAAGATTTGAAGATTGGCCCAAGTGCGGAAAACAATTCGACCTGATAGCCGCCTGTTTTAACTTTGATTTTTTACTTTTGCTAGCATGGTAAGCAACTATTTAAAACTCCAGTATAGGTTACTATCCCGTCATATCAAGGATACAGGCCTGCCTGTTGTGGCCGCTTTCCTCCTGTTGCTCGCATTAGGTTATGCAGTCTACCACGCTCTGGCTCAATACCCGATATTCGGCTGCTATGCTATCGTACTTGGCAACTTTCAGATGCTTTTCCTCCTGACAGAAAAAAACAGAAATGATTTTCTCAAAAATACATTTCGTAAGGTAGATTTTCACAAAATCAGATTATGGGAAAACAGCCTGCTGATCTTGCCCTCACTGATCATTCTTCTGCTCCATGATCAATGGTGGTATGTATGTTTAATAGCGATACTGTCCATTGTTTTTGCCTTTTTGTCCTTTAGGACCTTCGGCAGATCCATTCCGACCCCATTCACCAAACAACCTTTTGAATTTATTATTGGATTCAGACGGAGTTATCTGCTGCTGCTCGTTCTCTATGTACTTGCCAGCATTGGGTTTTATGTAGCCAATCCCAACCTTGTCTTGTTCTGTGTTGCCTGTATTGCCCTCACCTGCATTTGCTACTATCAACTGCCCGAACCTATTTTCTACCTCTGGAATGACCACCATACAGCAAAAGGTTTTCTGATGCGAAAATTGGGAAGGGGCGTCCTGCATTGTCTGATATTAACGATTCCACTCCTGCTGATTTTTGTGCTGTTCTTTCCCGCGGACTGGTTTAACGCCGGCATCGTTTTAGCTGGCATACTCCTTCTGCTTCCTTTTGCCATCACACTCAAGTATGTTGCTTTTCCAAGGGAGATCAATTTTCCGGAGGTATTCGTCCTGATATTATGCTTTAGTTTTTATCCTTTGATATTGGCGCTGTTGCCGTTTTATTATATCAAAGCAATCAGCAACCTAAAAAATCATTTATGATCGAACTTACCAATCTCAGTAAATCTTTTGGGCAGCATCGTGTTCTCCGGCAGATCAGTTATACCTTTGCCAGTGGTAAGGCATATGGGATTGTCGGCGAGAACGGCGCAGGAAAGACAACACTCTTCCGCTGTATAGCAGGGCTAGAAAGTGCCGAGGGCGGCATTAAGTCGGATCTACGGCCCCTTAAAAATAATCTCGGGTACCTAACTGCCGATCCTTATTTCCTTGCAAAACTAACAGGCGAGGAATATATCTATCTGATGACGGATGCCCGTGGAAAGAAAATCAGAAATCTCAACGAAAGAAATATTTTCGACCTTCCACTACGGGAATATGCCAGTTCTTATTCGACCGGTATGAAGAAAAAGCTTGCCTTGACGGCCACTCTGCTACAGGATAACAGTTGCTACATTCTGGACGAGCCTTTCAATGGCATAGACTTACAAAGCAGCGTCATCCTGACGGAAATCATCCTGCGGCTGAAAGGGATGGGAAAGACCATATTGATTTCGTCACATATCTTTTCGACTTTAAAGGATACCTGCGATGACATATTGTTATTGGAAGCCGGCGGCATCAGTCAATCGGTGAGCAGCGACGCGTTTGATCACTTTGAAGAGGAAATGAAAGAGCGGATTCTGAAGAAAGACATCGACAAGCTGTGGCAGCAGGATTTCTAAACAAGAAAAGCAACAGCCTTTCAAGAAGATTGTTGCTTTTCAAGAGGCATCTTTGCGGTGCTGCACGCTAATGTGCCTTATTTAAGAATGTCCGTTTACAGGCAGGGCTGCAAAATCTGATGGTCTGGCCATCCTTCACCACCTGTTCCGATTCGGCTGTTGCGCTGACCATCATTCCGCACACGGGGTCTTTTGACGTCGCAAGCGCTGCGGATGTACCTGTTTCGCCTGTGTCCGAATGCGCTGCTGCATCTTCCTGAACAACACGATTGATCGCAGTGCTGTGTTCAAGTGTATAGTATACCTTGCTATCATCTGTCCAGGCCACCACTACCTGATCTTTTCCCAACGTTGTTATAACCGGATAAGAAGCATGTGATGACGGTAAGGAGACTTCTTTTTCCAGAAATTCCTTATCCTGGATTTTATTGAGCATGATTTTCTTAAATATCTTCCCACCTTGTTCATAAGTAACATCGAATGCGGCCACGCGGTCTCCATTAGGCATCATAGTGAGCTGTACAAATCGCCCTGCACGGCTGAGCTCACGTTTCACCAGCGTTTTGTTGTTGCCATCCAGCGCCGCGTAATAAACCCCGCCCTGCTTGGCACCTGTATACCAGGTGACATATTTTGTATCCTTATTGAATACAACGGACGGGCCATTGTGCGGACAGCCGTCCACAACCCAGTGGTCTCCGCTAAACGGCACAGCCTTACCGAAGCTCAATCCGTTATCTGAAGAGACGCTGATGGAGATATCCCTGACAGATCCGGGCAGAAGATCCCGAAAGACCACATTGACCTGTCCTTGCCCATTTGTGCTCATCGCGGTACGACAACACTGGCAAGCTGCAGAATCCACCAATACAGCTTCGCTAAAACCGCTCTGTGCGCTGGTTTTTGCAAATTTCACAGGCCTCCCCAGTTCAGATCTTACAGGATCGGTATCCAGCCAGGACACCGCTACCTCCCCGTCATCGAGACGTATGATGTCTGCAAAGGACCGGGATCCCAGTAAGGCAGGATCTGACTGAATTGATTTTCGTTCCGTCCATGTTCTGCCACCGTTATAGGACATCGTATATTGAATATCGCTCAAGCCCCATTTACTTTTGGAAGAAGGCACGGAGGTCTCGTATATTGCAACAATAGTCCCGTCAGCCTTGAATGCGATTTTAGGCATCCCTTCCTCATGTATGCTGGTATTCGGTTCGATGGGCACGGTGATCGCGGATCCAAACCTGCCGGTAACTGTATCCCAGCTTGAAAAATAAAACTGTTTATTCTTTTTGCTATCCTGTTCGATCCAGCTGATAACCGGCAGGTCTCTATGGTCCTTTGTCAAAGACACACAAGATGCTCCAGCATTAGCTTTCGAAATCAGGACGGGTTGCCGTGCCGTATTTTCGTGCTCACCCGTATTACAGGCCTGCAGTAGGCTCGCGATGACCGTATATAAAAGAAGGAACTTTTTCATGATAAAAAAATATATAACTAAAAACTGTATTTTAAATTGAATCCTCCGTATCCATTCCTTCGCGGCGAAGGGTTAAAGTAGGGTGCCGGTCCACCATTCCAGCCGCTTGCATTCAGAGAAATCAGCGAACTATAGTTTCTATTGGTGATATTGTCCATCCCGCCATACACGTTGACTACAAAATGCTTCGCAAATTCTTTTTTCCATCCGATTTTCGCGTTGAGCAGCTGATAAGCAGCGTTGAATACCGTATTGGCGTCGTTAACAGGCAGCCTGTCGTTAAAGTAATAACTTCCAAAAAAGTAAATCCCCAATCTGGTTTCCATCTGTAGGCCTGCGTTTGCTACCCATGGCGCTATGCCTGTAAGATCGTTCCCATCGTACACGGCGGTTACCTCATTTTGAGGTCCGAGTATCTTATAATCCACGAATTTAAAGTCCGAATAAGTCAATGCGACATAGGGACGCAACAGCGTCACCATATGTCCATCGCTTGCTCTGACCGGCAAGTAAGCGATCGACAGTTCGGCTCCTTTGTGGTCTGTCCGGCCAGAATTATTATAAACCGTGATTCCCTGCTGGATGGACTGTGCGATAAGTTCACCCTTCATGTTCATCTTAAAGAGGTCAAGTTCATACGACAGCCGCGAGTCAAAGAAACTGCCTTTCGCATTCAGTTCGTAGTTGGTGCCCTTTTCGGCCTGTATCCGTGTATTGATGGACCGGTCTTCATTTTGTATCTCGGAGCTCGAAGGTGGAGAAAACCCTGCACTAATACTTCCATGCAGGGAGAGCGCATGGCCAAAGTTGTGACTTAAAGCTATTCTTGGTGAGGCCTGCGGATTAAAACGCTTGGTACCACTTCGTGTGGAGATCAGGTAATCCTTCACCTTGTAGCTGATACCAGTATAACTTACCCCCAGGGTCAATGCAGTCTTTTTACCGATGGCGGTAGTCGATTGATAGAACAAAGAATATAAGCCATTCTTATAATCGCTATTCCCGCTGATTGCCCCTTCGGTACCATGTTCGTTTACATACTGAACCCCTTTGGTAAGTGCTCGGTTGAACTCGGCCCCCACGGTAAACGTTGTGGGAAAAAGCTTTATTCCAGCATCATAGGTAAACCTGGTTCTACCGCCATAACTCTGATAGTAATTTCTTAAATAAGCGTATGGCAATGGATGATCCAGATCGTAGAAATAGGTGAAAATACTGGTGGAATTTGAAAAACGGTCATTGAAGAGATACTGTTGCCCCAGACCTATGCGGGTCCAATTTTGGTAACGTGCGGCTTGCTTATCCAGGTTACTGGCATTTGCCTGCTTCGGGTTGTCGTCCACTTGTGCCTGTGTAAGTGACCCCGGTATCTGTGAGTCCTGGGAAGTTCTATTGAGCAAAACAGTGACTGTACGTTTCGGAGACGGGAAAAGCTGGAAGTTACCCGTAAAGAAACGTCGTTTGTCTTCGCTATGATCCCGGTAGCCTTTATATTGTTGCCAGCCATAAGAAACATAGCTGTTCATTTTATCTCCTCCCGAACGATAGGCTGTCGCCAAGCGCCTGAGCCCATAAGACCCCGCTATGGCCGAAACCTCCAGACTCTGCTCCTGATAAGGAGAACGCATCAACTGAAAATTAATCACGCCCCCAGTGCCGCCGCCATATATACTGGAGGCTGGGCCTTTGATAACTTCTGCTTTGCCCAGGTCATTTACATCAAGTGCTTCGATGCGCGAAGTCCCGTCTGCCTCCGTGACAGGTATGTCGTTGACATATATTTTGACATTACGGATTCCGTACTGGGCCCTCACCCCATTTCCACGAATGGAAATACGGGCTTCTGACAGTGTACTCTGATCCATCCGGACGCCGGGGATACTGTTTAACGCGCCCTGCAGTGATACTCCGCTCCCCTGGCGGATCTGATTGTCGGTAATTACGGCAATCGCTCCTGCGGTTTCTTTTATGGATTTATTGCTCAGGAAAGCTCCAACGCGGACTTCATTCAGATGCACCTCATCCGTTTCGAGCTGAATATGAAGTTCCTTGCCGCCCGCGTCATACCGCACGGTTTGTTGTTTATAGCCCAACATGGCGATACTCAAGGTGCCTGCTGTACGATCTGTGCTGAACTGAAAATACCCCAGATGGTCAGAGGTTACCGTTTCCTGCGGCGAAATTTTGATCGATACCCCCTGCAATGGAACTTGTGTCAGCAGATCGTAGACCCGTCCTTTAACGTTATATTGCTGCGCGGCCGCCCATTCGCTGACCATAATGGCGACGGCACATAGTAAATAGCCTTTTAGTGATTTCATTAAAATAGTATGTGAAAGAAAAGATACTTTCCTTAGTTATTAAGCCCGGCAGATATGCCTTTCGAAAAAACAACCAGCATTCTGATTCCTGCCCGCGAAGGCGTGCAAAAATAGAGATGCCACAAATGAAATCTAGCTGATGGGTGGTTTAAAAATGGAACGTGGCTGTTCTATTGTTTTTACTTCGGGAAGCGCACTAAAGAGTCTTTCGCTTTCATCCATCGGAATAAAAGGATGGTCAAAGCTGTACGAATCAAAGCAGTAATACTCACTTCCCCTGTCGTTTCTCTTTTCCTGCTGCTTTTTCTCGTCTTCCTGCTGCTTTTTGATCAATTTGGAAAGCTGGCACTTTCCATCACAATGCAGCCAGGTTTTCAGCTTGTTTTCACAGTTTTTCGCATACCGGTCCGTATGAAGATAATAATCGCCCACAAGCAAGGTTTTATTGAATGCCTGCAGCAGCAATGCCATCAATAGAAGCGGGATGCCTATTCTCTGATATGTGATTAACGTCTTTAACACCTGCCACAAAACTATTAATAATTTTTCCGATTACGGCTTTAAAAATGAAAATACTGTATTCCCGTATCTTTAGAGAAAGCACTAAAGCAACAAAACTAATATCGTTAGTTTTTAAAGCTAATTTTTTTAACTTTTTACAGATTCACTGGGATAAAACAAAATGGTTTTGTATTTTTACACGTTCGAATAAAATAAAATTTGAATATTTCTGTATTGTACAATTTAATCTATTGCTGAGTAAATGAGTGACGAAACAAACTTCCCAACGGAAGACAATCCGGAAGAATTAGGATCAGAAAGAACAGAAAGCGGCAGCCAGACGATACCCTTGTCAGGCCTTTACGAAAACTGGTTTTTAGATTATGCGTCCTATGTCATCCTGGACAGAGCAGTACCCCATATAAATGACGGCTTTAAGCCTGTACAGCGCCGTATACTCCATTCTTTAAAGGAAATGGATGACGGAAGATATAATAAAGCAGCCAATGTGATCGGTAATACCATGAAATATCATCCGCATGGTGACGCCTCTATTGGTGATGCGATGGTGCAGCTGGGCCAGAAAGACCTGCTGATCGACTGCCAGGGTAACTGGGGTGATCCCATTACCGGAGATTCGGCGGCGGCTCCACGGTATATCGAGGGCCGGCTTTCCAAATTTGCCAACGAGGTCGTCTTCAATCCTGAAACCACTGAATGGCAGCTAAGCTACGATGGCCGTAACCGCGAACCGGTTACATTACCTGTAAAGTTTCCGCTGCTGTTGGCACAGGGGGCTGAGGGTATCGCAGTGGGATTGGCGACCAAGATCATGCCACACAACTTTATTGAGCTTATCGATGGATCGATTCAGGTCTTGAACGGCGAACGGCCTAACATTTTCCCTGATTTTCCAACCGGGGGTATGGCAGACGTTTCCAACTATAACGAAGGACAGCGTGGCGGCAAAATCCGCGTCCGTGCGAAAATCGAAGAACGCGACAAAAAGACACTGGCGATCACCGAAATTCCTTTCGGCACCACGACGGGCGGCCTGATCGAAAGTGTGGTGACGGCAAATGACAAAGGAAAAATTAAGATCAAGAAGATTGAGGATAATACGGCAGAGAATGTGGAGATCATTGTACATCTAGCTCCGGGAATATCGCCTGATGTCACTATTGATGCACTCTATGCATTTACCGCCTGTGAGGTTTCGATCTCACCGAATACCTGTGTGATCAAGGGAGAAAAGCCTCAATTTATGAGTGTCAATGACATCTTGATCGAGAACACCAAAAACACCAAAAATCTGCTGAAACAGGAGCTGGAGATTCGCCTCAACGATCTTCAGGAAAAGATCTTCTTCAGCAGTTTGTTAAAGATATTCATCCAGGAAGGCATGTACAAACATGCGGACTACGAAAATGCGGGTGACTTCGATACTGTCGTCGAAGTGCTGAACCGCCTGTTCGAACCCTTCTTCGATCAATTCTACCGCGAAATCCGCCCTGAGGACTACAAAAAATTGATCGACAAACCGATGAGCAGCATTACCCGTTTCGATGTTAAAAAAGCAGACGAAATGATGAAAGCGCTCGAAAACGAAATCAAGGAAGTCAAACGCAATCTGCGTCAGCTCACGGAATATGCTATTGCCTGGTTTGAAAAACTGCGTGAAAAATATGGCAAGGACCGTGAACGTAGGACAGAATTGCGCATATTCGATAAAGTAGAAGCCACTCAGGTTGCGCTGGCCAATACCAAGCTCTATGTCAACAAAGAAGAAGGATTTATCGGCTCGGGTATGAAAAAAGACCTGTTTGTCTGCGATTGTTCGGACATTGATGACATCATTGTATTCCGTGAGGATGGTAAATACGTGGTCACCAAGATCCAGGACAAGGTATTTGTCGGTAAAGGCATCATTCATGTAGCTGTCTTCAAAAAAGGAGACGAGCGCACCATCTATAATGCAATTTACAAGGAGGGTGCAACAGGCACCAGCTACATCAAACGCTTTGCAGTCGTGGGGGTCACAAGAGACAAAGAATACGATGTGTCCAAAGGCTCTAAGGGATCCAAAATATTGTATTTTACCGCAAATCCAAACGGTGAAGCAGAAGTCGTCAATGTGCAGCTCAAGCCACATACCAAATTGCGAAAGCTGAACTTCGACATGGATTTTGCCGAAATCGCCATCAAAGGACGTGCTTCACAAGGAAATATCGTGTCTAAATATCCGATCAAGAAAATCGTGTTCAAAAGCGCCGGTGTATCGACGCTTGCAGGCCGCAAGATCTGGTACGATACGGTTATGAAACGGCTGAATGCAGATGAACGGGGACAATACCTGGGTGAATTTGACGGTGATGATAAAATCCTGATCGTGATGTCTGACGGTAGCTATGAATTGTCAAACTTCGATCTGAGCAATCACTTCGATGAAAAGATGATCCGGATCGAAAAATATTATCCTGAACATGTGTACACCGCCGTGCATCAGGACGGTAAAAGCGGAACCTATTATGTCAAACGCTTTAAATTTGACGAACAGCCAATCGGCAAAAGGGTTTCTTTTATCAATGAAGAGCCCGGCTCCAAACTGATCCTGTTGAGCAATGCTGCCGAGCCCGTCGTCAAATTGGATATCCTAAAAGGCAAATCTCAGACGGAAGAGACCCTGGAACAGCCATTAACAGAAATTATTGATATCAAAGGTATAAAGGCACAAGGCAACCGTCTCTCCTTCCATACCGTAAAAACGGTTTCACTGCTTACGCCTGATGAGGATCTCAGTGAAAAAGATAAAAAGAAAACGGCTACCGAAACGGAAGGAGACAGCCCTGCGAAGACCACTACTGCAGCTGAAGATGCGCAGACAGAGGACAAAAAAGAGGATGAAATCAAATTGGAAATCACCAATCCGGACGATATACAGATTGATGATAATGGACAAATGGAAATGTTTTAAAGGTGAATCGAATATCTAAGTGATATTACAGGCATACGTATAGAATCGTAATAAAAAAGGTGCAGTCCAACCGTGGACTGCACCTTTTTTTATGATTTAAATTCTTTGAGAAATTTCTGAAGTTTCGGTGCAATGACCACCGAACAGAACGGATTTTCGGGGTGATCATTGAAATAATTATGGTGATAGTCTTCAGCCAGCCAGAAGGTAGATGCCGGCTCCACTGCTGTCACAATAGGATCATCGTATATTCCCTCGTTCTCTAGCTCGTCAATGAAATTTTTGGCCAGTATTTTCTGTTCTTCGTCATGATAGAATACCACCGAACGGTACTGCGTCCCTACGTCGTTGCCCTGACGGTTTAACGTCGTAGGATTATGTGTCCTGAAAAAAATTTTCAGCAGATCCTCGTAGTTTACCAGGTCTTCATCGTATTCGAGTTCAACAACTTCAACATGGTCTGTAGTACCAGTGCATACCTGCTCGTAAGTAGGGTTGTCCACATGTCCCCCCATATATCCCGGCAATACCGATGTGACTCCTTCGGTATGCTGGAAAATCACTTCAGTACACCAGAAACATCCGCCTCCAAATGTTGCTTTCATATTTTATTAGTATTGAGTAATGAGACAAATTTATAGAAAGATATCCAAACTTCGATTATCCTCTGTTTTTATGATGTTGCGATCAATCGTCCGGCTGATTATTTATAATAATGTTTGCCTTTAATCAACAAGTCCTGCTGTTTACCATCGCATACGGCATAAGAGAATCCCTGTTGCAAGGCATAGGCACCATATTCCCCTTTTTTATTGATCGCCAGAAACCCTACCTGTATTTCTTTGGCTATGGCGGGTTTCTTCTTGACGATACGCATGACGGCTTCTTTACAGGCATCTTCAGGCGAGTAGCCCTGACGCATCAACTCCACCACCAGAAAACTGCCCACATTGCGAATGACCTCCTCCCCCACGCCGGTAGATGTCGCTCCCCCAACTTCATTATCCACATAGAGCCCTGCACCAATAATCGGACTATCGCCTACCCGGCCATGCATTTTAAATGCCATACCACTGGTTGTACAAGCTCCGGCGATATTTCCATTAGCATCCAGGGCTAGCATACCGATGGTGTCGTGGTTATATTGGTTGCCCGGCAGCCGTTCAGCAGCGAATGACTTGTTCTCAATATTGACGACTGGTTTGTATTTTTTTTCTTTCAGCCACTCCTTCCAGGCTTTTTCTCCTTCAGGGGTCAAAAGATTCTCTTCTTCAAAACCGTTTTCCAGGGCAAACTGCAAAGCTCCGTCGCCTACCAGCATCACATGTGGCGTTTTTTCCATCACCAGCCGGGCAACCGATATCGGGTGCCCGATGTTCTCCAGGCCTGCCACAGCACCACAATTACCATCCGCGTCCATAATGCATGCATCCAAAGTCACATGTCCATCCCGATCCGGATAACCGCCTTTGCCAACGGTCATATTCTTTAAGTCGGCTTCGGGTACACGGACGCCCTGCTCGACCGCATCAAGCGCTTTCCCTCCTTTTGACAGTACTTCCCAGGCAGCTTTGTTGGCAGCTATCCCAAAGTCCCAGGTGGATATAACGATCGGATAATTTTTCACCTTACGTTCCGTAGCGACTGTTATCCCCTTTGCATCAAACGCCTGCAGGGCGCCCATAGCCGTGGCAGCGAAAAGCCCCTGCTTTATAAAATTACGTCTCGAATTCATATCTACGTTATTATTACTTATTTATATTTTTTTAGCAAGCTTGACCTATAAGCTTACCTGGCTTTGCCGCATCGTACCCTGATCACGACAGCACCCGGGCGCATCGCGTATACTACAGTACGGATAGGACAATCCACAGCGGATAGACAATAATACAAAATGGTTTTAGCAAATAGACAAATTAATTAAAATTAGACCTAAAAATTCGTTTTTTAGCAACCTCACAACCAAATCACTTAAAAATCGACAATTAACATTGATTTATATTATGAATTAATCTATCTTTAGGAACAAACTAATCAGCATGAGAAACACACTAAAATTCGCGATTTTAGCATGTGCAAGCCTTATTGGCGCGAGTCATGGCCATGCACAGCAAGTAGATTCGACGACTTATTTCAAAATCAAAGAGCTGCAAGAAAACGTAAAACGTGAATTTGCCCCCGACCGCCGAACAAAAATTGTCGCTATTCAACACGCAGATATTCCGCAGAATCAGTATATCTTGGAGACCACAGAAAAGGATGCCCAATTTGTCCTTGAGCAGAAAGCGAAAGACATACCGGCTCATATCCAGGTCAAATTGTTACCAGATGCCAGTGTAGAGGGCAAAACCGCAGGTGTTATCCGGCTTTCGGTGGCCAATATGCGCACTTTTCCGGACAATGCCGCCGAGCTGACCAGTCAGGTCCTACTCGGTACCCAGGTGGATCTCTTACAGAAAAAAGGTGGCGAGTACCGTGTTCGTACACCGGACGGCTACATTGCTTGGGTGCCAAGTTCATCGATCGCTGCCATGGACGAAACAGAAATCGCAAGCTGGAGACAGGCAGAGAAAGTAATCTACACAACAGAGTTTGGCCGGTCATACTCCGAACCCAATGAAAAGAGTCAGCGAGTATCTGACCTGGTATATGGCGATATATTAAAGCTTACTGGACAAAAAGGCAATTTTTATGCGGTTGCTTACCCTGACGGCCGCAAAGGATATATCCGGAAATCAGAAAGCCTGACCTTAAAGAGCTGGCTGGATTCCCGTAATCCGACGGCGGAGAATATCATTGCCAGTGCCAAGTCCATGCTTGGCCTACCCTATCTGTGGGGTGGCACCTCAGTCAAAGGCGTCGATTGTAGCGGGTTTACCAAAACCAGCTTCTTTATGAACGGTTTTGTGATTCCCCGGGATGCCTCACAGCAGGTCCTGGCAGGCCAGCAGATCGATATTCTCGATAGTGAAGGGCATTTCGACCCGGAAAAAGCACTTAAAAACCTTAAACCAGCAGACTTACTTTTCTTTGCAGCAGGTAAAAACAGTAATCCCAATGCGCGTGTGACTCACGTTGCGTTGTATATTGGCAACGGTACCTTCATCCACGCAGCCGGATTGGTCCGCATCAACAGCATGTTAAAAGACGCTCCGGACTATGATGACTTCCAGACCCGCACCGTTGTGGCAGCCCGCCGTTACCTAGGCGTACAGGACAGTGCCATTCAAAAAATCGCCGAAAGCAATTATTACACTAAGAAATAAATGATGATGAGCAATCAATCTGAATGGATCAGCAAGGACTTCGGTGCCTTCAAGTTAAGGTTTCGCCCATACACGCTCAGTTTGCGGCATGTATTTACCGTTGCTTCCTATAGCCGGAGCACCACGCCTGTCGTTCTGACGGAGCTCGAATATGACGGTATTATCGGTTACGGTGAAGCGAGCATGCCTCCTTATCTTGGCGAATCTCAGGAAAGTGTGATCTCCTTTTTAAACCAGATCGACCTTTCGGCATTTGGTTCGCCTTTTCAAACGGAAGAAATCCTCCATTACGTCGACCGGGTGGCGGCGAAGAATACTGCCGCGAAAGCAGCTATTGACATTGCTTTGCACGATGTGCTCGGCAAGATTATGGGGCAGCCTTTTTATAAAATATGGGGATTGAACCCAGAGCTGATCCCACCCACCTCCTATACCATCGGCATCGACAGCGAAGACATGATTCGGAAAAAGGTGGCTGAAGCGGACCAATTTAAAATTCTGAAAGTAAAATTAGGCCTCGATACGGACAAGATGATTATCGATACGATCCGCCAGGTGACCGACCGGCCACTCTGTGCCGATGTCAACCAAGGCTGGAAAACACGGGAGGAAGCTCTTGAAATGGCACAGTGGCTCGCCGAACGGAATGTCGTGTTTTTAGAGCAGCCGATGCCCAAGGAACAAATCGATGACAACGCCTGGCTCACCGAACACAGCCCCATACCGACCATTGCAGACGAGGGATGCCAGCGGCTCATTGATGTGCCGGCATTAAAAGGTGTTTATAGCGGGATCAATATTAAGTTGATGAAATGTACTGGTATGCGGGAAGCAAAACGCATGGCTGAACTGGCCCGTTCCCTCGATATGAAGGTAATGATCGGCTGCATGACGGAAACCTCCTGTGCCATCAGCGCCGCAGCGCAGCTTGCTCCATTGACGGATTGGGCGGATCTGGACGGAGCATTACTGATTGACAATGACATCTATAACGGTATGAGCGTGGTCGACGGCCGGTGTATTCTGGCGGATCGGCCCGGAATTGGAATTGTAAGAAAATAACCTTAAATTCAGTGCAATGCTTTTATCTTAAAGAAAACATTGTACTGAATTTGCATTAGCCCGCTGAAGGCAACGGGCAAAAGCACCAACATATTAACAAACTAAATTAATTACTCCATACGACTATGGAATATCCTCCCCGACAGCCCAGAGGCGATGGTATCTAGCGGATATTCTGTATGGCCTTTAAAAGACAAAAATTCTTATGAAACAACATGTGCTCACAACGTTGTGTCTCTTAGCCTGCAGCTCTCTGCAGTCCTTACATGCACAACAGATTCAGATTGCTGGTAAAATAGTGGACGGCAACGGCAATCCGGTCAGCGGAGTGACCGTCAACATCAAGGGCTCCAGCCAGGGGACATCCACCAATGAAAGGGGTTTATTCACTCTGCATGCCAGCCCAGAGGCGACTCTAAGTATCTCCGCCGTTGGTTACCAGACGCAGGAAGTTCAGGTCAATGGTCGCAAGACCATTAGCATCACGCTCGTCGGCGGCGAGCAGGCACTGGACGAAGTTATGGTCGTTGCTTACGGTACAGCCAAGAAAAGCACTTATACCGGATCGGCAGCAACAGTAAAAGCTAAAGATATCGATGATGTTCCGACGACCTCCTTTGAGAGTGCCTTAAGCGGACGAGTCGCCGGCTTAACGGTTTCCTCTCCTTCGGGACAGGCCGGCTCAACGCCCAGCATCCGTATCCGTGGAATTGGCTCCATGAACGCCTCCAATGAACCGCTTTACGTCATTGACGGAGTGCCGGCAAACTCCGGCTCGGGAGGCCAGATGGCAGACTATATCTATACCTCAAACAATGTTATGGGAAACCTGAATCCCGACGATATTGAAACCATTACCGTGCTCAAAGATGCGGCAGCCTCCTCTTTGTATGGCTCCAGAGCCGCCAATGGGGTCATTCTAATTACCACCAAGAAGGGTAAAACCGGAAAACCGGCTGTCAACTTCAAAAGTTCAATCGGATTTACGCCAACCTGGGCTACAGACAATTATGAAACGGCTTCGCCCCAGGATCAGGTCAATATGTTATATCAGATATTTCATGACTACCGCACCTCTAACGTCAACAAAGAGACAGGCGTCAACTATACTGACGCCGAAGCCAGTGTCTATGCATTGGGGCAATTAAATAACAGATTTAACAAACATGGTTATCGATTTGAAGTCAACGATCCCTTAAGAATGAGCAATGTGCACATTCTGGGAATGACGGATGGCATAGAGAACCGAGAAGGCAGGTATTACGATTGGGATAAAGCATTGTTCCGTACCGGTATTTATCAGGACAACAACCTATCGCTATCGGGCGGCACTGAAGCCACAAAATATTTTTCTTCCCTAGGTTATACCACTGACAAAAGCAGAATCCGCGTCAACGATTTCGAACGTATTTCTGGCCGTCTCAACTTAACGCAAAAAATCGTTGACAATCTTGAGTTCGGCGCGAATATCAATATCGGTCATAATAAGAAAAAGGGCTTCAACGATACCAGAAATACGGGAACAAATTATTTCATGCAATCCAGAAACCTCCTTTGGCCGCTTTACTGGCCGACGAACTATAAAACCGGAGAGGCATGGACAGACCGTTATGGAAGTTATGCCTATAACGCGGATTACTACGATCAACAATGGGACAACAGCTCCAAGACAAACAAACTGGGTGTCATCAGTAACCTGACCTGGACAATTCTTCCTGAGCTCACAGCTAAAACTGTATTCTCGTACGACTATACAGACATGAAGGACTATTTGTACTATAGCGCAAAACATTTTAATGGCATCAGTGATGGCGGCGTCGTACATCAATTCAATACGAATATGCTGAAACTGGTAAGTTCAAATACGGTCAACTACAACAAGTCGTTTGACAAACACAATCTGAACTTGCTCGCAGGATTTGAGGCTGAAAAAAATAAAACAGACTTCATGCGTACGACGGGCCGCGGGCTCGGTTCGGCCGAACTTCCTTACATTTCATCCGCTGGCAAGTTTGAAGCCAACGCTTACAGCTGGGGCTACAACCTGATGTCTTTTCTGGGCAGGGCGGAATACAACTATGACAACACCTACTTTTTGGCAGCCTCTTACCGCCGCGATGGATCGTCTAAACTAGGTCCCAAAAATCGTTGGGGAGACTTTTGGTCAGTTTCTGGAGCCTATAGTCTTAAAAGTCTTCCCGCATTACGCGAAAACGAGGCCATCAGCACGCTGCGGCTAAAGGCGTCCTACGGCGTCAATGGAACCTTACCTACTGACAATTTTGGCTGGAGACGCTTGGTCTCTTTCAATAATTTCAATTACAAAGGACAGCCGGGCGGTAACCTGATCTCCAACCCTGATCCTGATATTACCTGGGAAACGTCCTATACAACCAATGCAGGACTGGAGTTTGGCTTTTTGAACAACCGAATCACAGGTTCGGTAGAATATTTCAACCGCACATCCAAAAACCTGTTGCAGGATGTCCCTACGTCACAGACTACTGGGTTTAGCACAGTATTACGAAATGTCGGCCAGATCAACAACAAAGGTCTGGAGATCGAACTTGCCGGAGATATCATAAAAAAAGAAGATTTCCGATGGAGTGCTAATGTGAATGCCGCTTTCGTGAATTCCAAAGTACAGAAGCTGAATGATCACCAGGATATCATCTGGTATGACCCAACCGGTTCCGTCGGCAATGACACGAAAGGAAGTGGTGATGCCCGCGCGCAATTTATTTATAGAGAAGGTCAGTCAACACTTGCCTTTTATGGTTACGAATGGGCTGGTGTTGACCATACCAATGGTAAAAACGTTTACTATACAAACAATGAGCAGTCCGGAGAAGGAATTTTCGAGTACAATGGCCGGAAAGCGACCTATGATTTTAATCAGGCAGACTATACGATCATAGGCAATGGAGTCCCAAAAGTCAGCGGCGGTATCAATACTGATTTCGCATATAAAAACTTCAGTCTGGGCTTCAATTTCGTGTACAAAATTGGCGGCAAACTCTATGACGGTGCCTTTAAAGACGTTGCCGATGACGGATACTACTGGGAACGGATCCGGTCGGCATATGCCTTTGAGCATATGTGGACCGAGAATAACACCTCCGGCACCCTGCCGAAACTGGATGGCAATGATTTGACGGACCCTCAAAAATACAGTTCGAGGCAACTGCATGACGCGACGTTCCTCAGACTAAAGAATATCAATTTTGGCTACAGGCTGCCTAAGACGTTCTTACATACTATTGGATTCAGCAGTGCCCGCGTCTATTTCAACGGCACCAATTTATGGACAGCGTCCAAATATAAGATTGCCGATCCTGAAGTCGGCCAATATTCAACTCGTGGCTGGGAAACACCAATCGGCAAAACATACACCTTTGGTATAGAACTGGGTTTTTAATCTTATAATTTAAAAAAAAATGAAAATATTTAAAATATCGATCATAGCAGCTGCCCTATTGACATCGTTCAGCAGCTGCAAAGACTTTCTGGATGTGCAGCCGGGCAATTCCGTCGATGCTGGCACTCCCCTTAACAGTGCAAGCGATGCCCGAAACAGAATCAATGGACTGAGCAGGCTGATGGCTTCTTCCAGTTATTATGGCCGGAACTTTGAGCTCTACGGTGAGGTCAAGGGTGGGGATCTCACCGTATACTCACAGGGACGGGGACTTGATCAGCTGTATTCTTTCAATCAGGACGCCGAAACCAACAACTTTTCGGGATTCTGGTCACAGATTTATTACTGTATTGCACAGACCAATGATGTCCTGGAGAAAATTGAACAGGTAGCTGAAGGATCCAAAGCAGCATATGCGAATGCGCAGGGTCAGCTGTTGACCCTCCGGGCTTTATTCTATTTTGATCTGGTACGACTGTATGGTAGATCCTATACTCATGACAAAAATTCAAAGGGGGTCCCGCTCGTGGTCAATACAGCCTCTCACAGCCAGAAGCCTGGCAGGGCCACCGTGGAGCAAGTTTACACGCAGATCCTAAAGGACCTGAAGGCTGGGCAGGCATTGCTCCAAACCAATAAAGCTATTGATAATGGTTATATCAACTA
Organism: Sphingobacterium thalpophilum; assembly: GCF_901482695.1. Taxonomy (NCBI): domain Bacteria; kingdom Pseudomonadati; phylum Bacteroidota; class Sphingobacteriia; order Sphingobacteriales; family Sphingobacteriaceae; genus Sphingobacterium; species Sphingobacterium thalpophilum. The sequence continues at coordinate 3,594,295 of NZ_LR590484.1, read as the reverse complement.
CTATGCTAATCTAGCTATTCAGAGCAGGGTATATTTAACGATGGCGGATTACGCAAACGCTTATACAACTGCCAATGAAATTATTTCCAGTGGGGTCTATAAACTCTATGAAAATGAAAAATGGACGAGTTCCTGGGCTAGTATGTACGGTACAGAGTCGATTTACGAACTGGGTATCAACGAAGGAGAGGCCGATTTAGGAACAGCTAGTTTAGGTTATTACCTGATGCGAAGAACAGGCGGACAGGGTGGAATGTTTTACGCCAGCGACTACTATCTGAATCGTATGAAAGAAGATAACGGGGATATCCGCTGGGGCATCCTGGGACGCGATGAAAGTTCTGCCACACGCATGGGGGCAGTTTATAAAAACCTGGGCAGCGTAAATACCAATAGCTCACTCCCTTTAAATTCGCTTGGAGACAAAGGAAACACGAATAATACAGCCGTCAATATCAAGGTCGTGAGACTTTCGGAAGTTTACCTGATTGCGGCTGAAGCTGCATTGAAAAAAACAGCTGCCGACCCCGCCAAGGCGGCTGAACTGTTAAATGCCATCAGCAAACGCTCCCCTAACCGTCTGCCCTATACAGCTGCAACAGTAACAAAGGACGCGATTATTAACGAAAAAAGCAAAGAATTATTTGGCGAAGGACATCGTTATTGGGATATGATCCGTCTCAATAAAAAGATCACCTACAATGACGATTTCCAGGGACTCAGCATCAAAACACGGCCCAAGGAAATAGACCGATCTTTTGAAAAATATATATTGCCGATCCCACAGTCCGAGATCAATGCCAATCCAACATTGAAAGACCAGCAAAATCCGGGTTATTAGCCAATAAGTACTCTTGTAAACGAATGGTCCTGTCCACTACTTGTTGAGGCAGGACCGTTTATTTATATAGCCCAGCAGCGCTTCCTTAGGCCGTACAAAAACATCTTTTAAACAGCGGACACCGCATTTTTCATTGGCCGCTCCACCAGATGGGCAAGATCGATCAAATAACCATTGACCACCGCAAAGCGGATCTCTTCGGCCGTACCGATAAAAAAGTCTGCATTCTCATTGAGCATCAGGTTATGCTTCAAAAGTGTATGGTCTGTCGTCAATAAACGTAGGGGGAGCGAATGCAGCCTTCCCATATCTTGCTTATCCGAAAGCAAGACAGCAGCATATCCTTTTTTTAAGAGTTCTACCGCCATGGTTGCCAGCAGTTCATTCAGCAAAAATCGTCGCTCCGTATATACCTTTGCCGGAATAAATTGCAAGCCCCTCACATCAACATCGGTATAACCATAGAAGTCCTGTAGATCACCAATATCTTCAATGATGCCATCCACATAATAATCAGTGCCTACTGTCTTTTCCGTTTGGCGGATTGCAACATCTACCTGCATGGTTTTACCATTGCGCACGATCTCCAGATTCCGGATCAGGACGTCATGTAGCTTTTCGTCGTTGAAGGGAATGGCGGCATAATCCGCGATATCATAACGCGTATAGGTTGCTGCAGCAATTTCCTGGAACGCGTGTAAGAGTGCTGCGAAATTACATCTGCGGACAGTCAACTTCTCCGGATCACCAGCATAAGCTCCCGATTCGATCAGGATGGTGCGTGCACCCCACTTTTGAAAATTATCGCCAAAACCGCGCGGGGTGTGCGCATCGTCATATCTGGCGACAGCTCCCGGTATAAGTTCCTGCAAGAGCCTATTGATCCCCACAATAACACGCATGGCATCTCCTCGCACCGTATTGATGCTGCGTTCGTAATCGTAGGCAGGGGCCAATAGCGAAATTGTCACTGGAGTGCCTGTACCGGGGATATTATAATAGTTGTTCTGATTGTGAAGGTTAAAAGCAAAATCAGGTCTGAGCGTCATGGCCTGTTCCTTTAGCAGCGCCGCTTCCACTGTCGCTGTCGCACGTGCATCTCTGTTCATGTCAACATCCATCGCTGTTCTGCGCTGAAAGCGTTCAGCCCCGTCAGGATTGAGCATGGGAATGCAATACAGCGTCAATTTCGAAGCTAGCTCTTCCCGCCAGCTGTCGAAACCATCCCCCTCAGCCTCAAAAAAATTAAAGAGGTCGAAAAGAGCCATCGTCGCTGTAGGTTCGTCGCCGTGCATCTGTGACCATAGGAGCACTTTGATCGGCCCTTCGCCATATTTCAGCCGAAAAATAGCACGATCCTCCACCGAACGTCCAATCTCATCCACCATCCACCGTCTGCCCGCCGCACGCTTTTTCACTAAGGGCAGGATATCCCGATGCTTAAATCTCCTATGTGTCAACGCCTTTTCTTCGTATAAAGAAAAGGCGTTGATAAAATCTTCTTTTGTCAATATCATTGTTCATCTGTTAACGCTGGATCCAATACAGTGATGGTACCCAAACGTGCATCCATACGGACTTTAGCCCCTACCGGCAAAATAAATTGCTCGGCAATATGTCCGATCATCGCACCTGCATACGCCGGGATACGCAAGGGTACAATATAATCATGAAAGAGCTGATCCAATGTCACCGAACCATAACCACCTGAAGGTTTGCAGTTGGTACATTTTCCGAAAATAAATCCCTTGATTGCCCTTAGTATCCCTGCATTTTTCAGTTGGCAGAACATCCGGTCCATACGTTCCATATCTTCATCCACTTCCTCCATAAAAAGGATTTTATCCTTAAAATCGGGCAGATAGGGTGAACCGCATAGCCCTGTCAATACGGTCATGTTACCGCCCAATAATACAGCGTCTACCGTCCCCGGATGGATGGTGGTAATTCGGTCCTTGGTCTGTACGATATTTTCACCTTTTGACTTTGGATTCTCAAATAACGCGGGATTATTGGCAACGAACTGTGCCCTGAACGCTTCTGCGAGCTTGTTCGTCCAGGTACTGATTCCCACGGCACCATGAAAACTCACGAGTCCCGTTTTTGCATATAAAGCGAGGATCAGCGCCGTGATGTCAGAATAGCCAAGTAAGATCTTTGGATTGCGGGCAATCATCCCATAGTCTAGCCGGTCAAGCAGTCTCGATGTACCGGATCCACCACGGATACAGACAATAGCTTTAACGCTTTTATCGCCAAACATCGCATGTATATCCGCAATACGCTCTTCATCGGTACCCGCTAGGTTGCCATAACGGCTCCGGATATGCTTGCCTTCCTTCACATTAAAGCCCAGCGCCTCGAAGATTTCGCGCGCGATGCTGATCGATTCCTCATCGTCCAGTGCGCCCGCAGGTGTGATTAAACCAACGGTATCGCCCAAATGCAGCTTTCTGGCCAGCAGAGCCGCATGACTGTCGAGCTGGTTTCCAGCCTGAGCTCCATTCCCCGCTCCCAAAACTGGAATAGACAAAGCGCCCAAAGCCAGGGACCTTATAAAGGCTCTTTTCTCCATGGATGAATAATCTATCGGTTAAATAATAAACGTTCCCCTGCTCCTTTCTCGATGATCTTTCCATGGGAAAAGGCAACCTTACCCGACACGACGGTATGCTCGATCGTCGAACTGAACGTATGTCCTTCAAATGGCGACCAGCCACATTTGGACAGTATATTGGATTTTGACACGGTATAAGGTTTATTTAGGTCTACCAGGACCAGGTCTGCCCAGTAGCCCTCCCGGATATATCCGCGGTCTTCGATCTGAAACAATGTAGCTGTGTTATGGGCTGATTTTTGAACAAGCTGTTCTAAAGTCATTTTGCCGGCTTTAACCATATCCAGCAGCGCCTGTAATGCATGCTGAACCAAGGGGCCGCCGCTAGGGGCTGAAGCATACGCCTGCGTTTTTTCGGCAATGGTATGTGGTGCGTGATCCGTGGCGATCACGTCGATATGACCATCCAGCAATGCCTTAAGGATCTGGTCACGGTCATGAGCTGTTTTTACAGCAGGATTCCATTTGATAAAATTTCCTTTTGACGCGTAATCCTGATCCGAAAACCAAAGGTGATGGATACAGGCTTCGGCTGTAATTTTTTTATCCTTTAGTGGGATATCGTTTCTGAACAGCTCAATTTCTTTCGCCGTTGAGATATGAAGAATATGCAATCTTGTCTGGTGCTTCCTGGCGAGTGCAACCGCTTTGGAAGAGGACAGGTAACAGGCTTCTTCGGAGCGGATCAGCGGGTGCATTTCGATTTTCAGGCCATCTTCACCGTACTTTTCTTTAAAGTGAGCAAGGTTCGCCTTGATCGTTGCTTCGTCCTCACAGTGAGTGGCAATTAAAGTGGGGGCATTTGCGAATATACCTTCCAGCGCCTTCTCATTGTCGACCAGCATATTTCCTGTGGAGGAGCCCATAAATACCTTGATACCACAGACGGTCCTGGGATCAGTCTTCAATACTTCTTCGAGATTATCGTTGGCCGCTCCCATAAAAAAAGAGTAGTTGGCCAGGGCATTTTTTGCCGCGATATCATATTTATCCTGCAGCAGCTCCTGAGTCAACGTGTTGGGTACCGTATTGGGCATTTCCATAAATGAGGTTGTACCGCCCGCCACAGCAGCACGGCTCTCGTGCCAAATGTCGGCTTTGTGCGTCAATCCCGGCTCACGGAAATGGACCTGATCATCAATTAAACCTGGAAAGAGATGTAACCCTTCAGCATTAATTTCTTGATCTGCAGGATGATTGATTTCCTGCGCGATCATTTCAATCCGACCATTGCTGATGTAAACGTCCGCTGCCTCAACTTTGCCTTCATTGACAAGCTGCGCGGATTTTATAAGAATAGATGACATGTTGATCTTTTTTACTTTGCTATATACACCAAAAGTAAAGATTTGCGCTGTTCTTAACAAGTGCGTTGTGAATCTCTGCTGTGGTGATACTGAATACAAGCGCGGGAGTCATCAAGCGATAACATGGTCGTACGTTCTGGTGAACAGGAGCTGAGGCTATGCGAAAAAAGAGGCTTTAGCCTCTTTTGTTATTCTTTATCAAACTTATATCCGACCCCCTTCACGGTAGTCACATAATCATCGCCTATTTTTTCGCGAAGTTTTCGGATATGCACATCAATGGTCCGATTGGTGACGACCACCGAATCTTCCCAGATACTCTTTAAGATCTGTTCACGGGTAAAAACCTTGTTCGGTTTGGATGCCAGCAGATAGAGCAGTTCAAACTCTTTCTTGGCAAGTACAATCTTTTGCTCGCCTTTATAGACTAGGAAGGAGTCCCGATCAATGACCAGATCCGCTATTTCAATTTTGTCCTGTGCAGCAGCATCCGATTCTTCCGATGCATTTCGTCTCAGAATTGCATTGATACGACTCATCAAAGCCCTTGGTTTAATCGGTTTGGCGATATAATCATCGGCTCCCACATGGAAACCGGCAATTTCAGAATATTCTTCGCTTCTTGCGGTTAAAAACACCATAAAGGTACTTTTAAACTCAGGCATCGCACGCATAATGCGACAAGCTTCGATACCATCCATCTTGGGCATCATTACGTCCAGGATGATTAGATCCGGGTTCACTTGTTTGGCAACTTGTATTGCCTCTTCCCCATTTTGCGCTGTAGAGACCTGATATCCCTCCCGGTTTAAATTAAATGCAATTAAATCCAGAATATCCTTCTCGTCGTCAACAATTAAAATCTTTTGTTTCGAAGAACTCATTTGTCTTATTTTTTTTGCTAAAATATAAACAAAATGATAATAATTAGTTAATCTAATGTTACCAAATTATTAAGTAATATTTCAATTAACAATAACATACAGATTACTTAATTGTTTTTTTCAAAAATGCTGCGAGCTCTTCTCCACGTAGATTTTTAGCGATAATAACACCGTTGGGATCCAGGATATAGGAAGTAGGCAAAGCCTTCACACGATATTCTACGACCACGGGCGAGCTCCACGCCTTCAGATCAGATACATGTGTCCAATCCAGCTTATCGTCTGCGATTGCCCGCATCCATGATCCCGGGTTGTCATCGAAAGACACCGAAAGTATATCAAAACCTTTGTTATGATAGGTATTATATAGCTTGACGAGATTAGGATTTTCCTGACGGCAAGGCATACACCATGAGGCCCAGAAATCCACCAACGTATATTTGCCTTTGTAACTCGATAACCTGACCTCCTTGTTAGATGGGGTAAACGATACCAGTTCGGGCGCCGGCTGCCCAATGGCCATCTTTTTTAGCTTCTGCGTTTCCTCTTTAAACTGGCTGACATACCTGTTTTCAGTAAATTGATCTTTAATCTTGTCGGCATAAGCTATGATTTCTGCTTCTGCGACCTCAGGGTCCAAGGTCGAAATGGCATAGAACCCAGCAAGATCGTTGTGCTTATTGGAAAACTCCACGGCTTTTGCCGTATACGCCCGCAGTTCATCCGCAAATTTGGCTTTATATGCTGCGCGCAACTTTTCAATCTCATCGGCAGTTGAATTGGCCGTTAGCTTGGAAAAGACGGTTTGAAGCGAATCCTGAATATAGTCACGACGATTCCGCTCTTTGGCAAATGGCTGTATTGTTTTGGACAGTTCCGACCCTTCGATATGATAGTCGTTGACATCTTTGTGCAAATCTGCCTGAAACGAAATGGTTTCCCCCGGAGTGGCGATCAGATCATAGCGATTTTTGCCAACACGCAGCGAGAGCAGCCTTGACTGGCTCGCCGGACGGACAAACTGGAACTTATTATTGTCGCCAAAAAACATCGAATCCAGCTTGTTATCTCCTTCATACAAGGAGATAACTTTGATATTGCCTGGATTTTCTATCTTTCCTTCGATGGTGAACTGTTCCTTATTCTGGCAACTAAACATTAATCCTACTACACCAAGTGCTAAATAAATTGCCTTTTTCATCTATTCTTCCTTTTTATATAAACTCTTTTGCCCGTTCGATGGCTATCTTCAGCCCTGCAGCATGTTTACCGCCTGCTGTAGCGTAAAATGGCTGGCCACCGCCTCCGCCTTGTATATCTTTGGCTAGATCGCGGACGATATGACCTGCATTCAGTCCTTTCTCTTTTGCGAGCTCATCTGAAATCACAACGGTCAGGCTGGGCTTACCGTCAAATTCAGCGCCGATCACCAAAAATAGATTGTTAACACCGCCTTTTATCGCATAAGCCAGAGTTTTAACGGCTTCAGCATTCGGCAGATCAACGATTGTTGCCAAGAAATTGATCTCCCCCACCTGTTGAATCTTAGCTTCCAGATCAGATTTTAGCGCAAGTGATTTTTCTGTGATACTCTTCTCTATTTCTTTTTTCAAGGCACCATTTTCATCGAGGACTTTTCCCAGTGCAGCGACAAAATCCTTCGGATTATTCAGTAGTTCTTTGAGATGCTGTACCAGTTCAAAATGTTCACGGATCACCGCCGCCGATTTTGTCCCTGTGATGGCTTCAATACGACGTACGCCGGCGGCCACAGCAGATTCGCCGATAATTTTAAAAAAGCCGATCTGCCCTGTAGCTTTGACATGAGTACCGCCGCAGAGCTCCTTCGAAAACTGGTCATCGAAGGTAATGACGCGGACAAAGTCACCGTATTTCTCACCGAACAATGCCGTCACGCCCGAGTCCAAAGCTTGCTGATAAGGGACATTACGTTCCTCTTTCAAGGGGATATTTTCACGGATCTTGGCATTCACGATATCTTCCACCTGCTTGATTTCCTCATCAGTCATCTTGGCAAAATGGGATATATCAAAACGAAGTATATCGGCGTTGACCAGCGATCCTTTTTGATTCACATGGCTACCAAGCACCTGTTTTAATGCCGCATGCAGCAAGTGTGTCGCCGAATGGTTATTCTCTGTATCCAGGCGTTTGTTTTTATCTACCTGAGCCACAAAGGTACCCTTTAGTTCGAGTGGAAGTTTATTCGCGAAATGGACAAATAAGCCATTTTCCTTTTTGGTATCGGTGATATAAATCTTCTCGCCCGTCTCTTCGGAAACCAGTTCGCCCGAATCTCCCACCTGTCCACCGCCCTCCGCATAGAATGGACTTACCGACAGCACGAGCTGGTACTGCTCTTTGTTTTTGGTGACCACCTTACGATATTTTACGATCTCGGTGGTGGCTGTCAATGTATCGTATCCGACGAATTCAAAGCCCTCATCCTCATTCACAACTACCCAATCACCGGTATCAATAGCTGTCGCAGCACGTGAGCGATCTTTCTGGATCTGAAGGGCCTTATTGAAACCGTCCATGTCGACCGAAAGTCCCTTTTCACGGGCCAGTAACTCGGTGAGATCGATGGGAAAACCATACGTATCATAAAGTTCGAAGGCAAAGTCGCCGTCAATTACATCGTGATCTTCGACGTAATTTTCAAAGCGCTGTACGCCAGTAGACAAGGTCCGTAAAAAGGACACCTCTTCTTCAAGAATGACTTTTTGTACAAAATCCTGTTGCTGGATCAATTCATCGAATACGCCTGCAAACTGCGCTGCCAATACCGGAACAAGTTCATGAATAAAAGGATTTTTAAATCCTAGAAATGTATAGGCATAACGTACAGCACGACGCAAAATACGTCGAATGACATAGCCCGCTTTATTATTGGAAGGTAATTGTCCATCGGCGATAGCAAAGCTGACCGCACGGATATGGTCCGATACGACGCGCATTGCGATATCCGTCTTCTCATCATCACCATATTTCACTCCGGCCTTTTGGGAAATAAAATCAATAGTCGGTGTAAACACGTCTGTATCGTAATTGGAGGTTTTGCCCTGAATGCATCTGACCAAACGCTCAAATCCCATTCCTGTGTCGACATGTTTTGCTGGCAAGCTTTGCAGTGATCCATCTTTTAGACGATTAAACTGCATAAAAACGAGGTTCCAGATTTCTATCACCTGAGGATGATCCGCATTGACCAAACTTTGTCCGGACACAGCAGCGCGCTCAGATTCACTCCGCATATCGAAGTGGATTTCCGAGCACGGACCACAAGGACCAGTCTCCCCCATTTCCCAGAAATTGTCTTTCTTATTGCCAAGCAAAATACGGTCTTCGGCGATCCATTGTTTCCAGAAATCAAAGGCTTCTCTATCGCGCTCCAAGCCCTCAGTCGAATCGCCTTCAAAAATAGTTACGTACAAGCGGTCTTTATCCAGCTTATAAATTTCTGTAAGTAGCTCCCAAGCCCAGGCAATAGCCTCCTTTTTAAAATAATCACCAAAGCTCCAATTGCCCAACATTTCAAACAGGGTATGATGGTAGGTATCGATGCCCACTTCTTCTAAATCATTGTGCTTGCCAGAGACCCGCAGACAACGCTGTGTGTCGGCAACACGGGGAAATTTAATTGGAGCTTCCCCAAGAAACAGATCCTTAAATTGGTTCATCCCTGCATTGGTAAACATCAATGTGGGGTCGTTTTTTACAACTACTGGTGCTGAAGGTACTATCTGATGACCTTTGCTTTTAAAAAAGTCCAAAAAGGCTTGACGAATTTCTCTACTTGTCATTTAATCTATCTAAAAATATGTGCAAACTTACTCAAAATTGGTAGGTTATGCAATGTGGAATTCCAGATATTGACGCGGATATGGCGATTTTGATCCGTCTTGGAGTCTAGGTGGGCTGACTTTTCAAACGAAAAAATCAGGATAGAAAAACAGTATCGCAGACTTGTCAGCATAAGTGTATGACAGAAATCACAGATACTGATTAAATACAACATTTTATAGCTATAATTTTCTGCAGATCTTTACCTCGAGATCGTTAGATTGAACACGCAAAACAATAAAAACAATTTGACTTATTGCCACTGACTATTGCATTTGTTTTATTACATTTGATAGTATATAGGAGTAGGAAACATAATTTCCGCAAACGCAGTTCCTGAACGATGGAAAAAATTAAAGTAAGATATTGTAGCTAAAATTCCTTCCAATGAAAAAAAACATTCTACTACCGGTAGATTTTTCGGCTCATTCCAACAATGCAGTACACTATGCCGTCAACCTGGCAATACAAAAAGGGTATGCCATCCATCTTTACCACAATTATACCTCGGCATCCGCAGTCTTTGAGGAGGAAACCGGTCCCAATGGAAAGCAAACCTCAACATTTAAAGCCGACGTACTGATCAACAATCTTGCTGGCGATATTCGTTCTGCACACCCCCAGCTGACTGTTATTACGCAATGTGAACGAGGCATGATTACCGAAACACTGCCGGAGCTGGCCACGCCTGAACGCTTTGACTTTGTCATCATGGGCACCAAGGGTATTACCAATGATGACAGCCAGCTGATCGGAAGTACAACCTATGTGATCAGCAAAAAAGCAAAAGTACCGGTACTGGCCATTCCCACAGAAGCGACATTCGGACCAATCGATAAAGTCGGCCTGCTGTCCAACTTCAAGGAAGAGGAAGTACAAACTGTACAGGATTTTGTCAACATTATCGGAAAGGATTTTGAGCTCAAACTGTTGCACGTACACTATGATCATTCGTCTGAAAACCGGATTGAGGAAAAGTTGGAAGTCTGGAAATACAAGATCAAAAAATATATCGGTGTGACCAATATTGCTATTGAGGTCGACTCCATACAAGGCGATGTTGAAGATCTGGATACAGTTCCGGAGGTAATCAATGAAATGATCCATCAAGAAAAGATCAAAATATTGCTGGTAACGCGTTCACGGAAGTCATTTTTTGAACGCGTCTTCACCAGGTCGGTGGCAAAAGCGCTTTTTAGTCACCCCTTAGTTCCCATATTTTTCACCAAAGCATAATACGCAAAGCTATGTCAAAATTATTAATACCTGTCGATTTTTCTGAGAACGCACGAGTCGCTGCCGACTATGCTGCTCAGATCGTTCAACACACGGATGATGAAATCACGCTCTTCCATTCGTTCACTTCACACGTCAATAAATTTGCAAATGCGAAGCATTTAGTAGACCCCACCGAGGAAGAGGCACATGCCAAAATGCAAAGTCTCGTAGCTGAACTGCTACAAAAATATCCGTCGATTAAAATTTCTACCCTGTTTGCAAACGGAATTTTATCTGAATCTCTGGAAAAACAGGAGATCAAGGACAGCTACCAGACGGTGATTATGGGCACAAAAGGAGCCACGGGACTGGAATCTGTGCTGATCGGCAGCAATACCTACGACGTCATCAAAGAGTCCAGAATCCCGGTCCTGGCGGTACCAAAAAATGCTATAAAATTGAAAAAAGATAACATTGCATTACTGACAAATTTCAAACCCGGTGAACTGGAAGTGCTGAAACAAGCCATCCCGCTATATGGCAAAAACTTCCATTTGCAGCTCATCCATATCAACAAAAACGAACTGGATATCAATATATTAGACGACAAACTAAAAAAATGGATCGAACAGATTGTTGTCGAAACCGGAATCGAAGACATCTCGTACATTGTCAAATCGCCAAGCTATTTTGCCGGTTCACGAGAGAACATTGCCAACGGAATCCATACGATCATACGGGACGAAGATATAGACGTCATTCTGATTACAAAAAGCAGAAAAACTTTTTTTCAAAACATTTTTACAGAGAATATTGTTAAGCACATGGCATTTGAAATTGAGGTGCCAAATTTTTTTGGTCGTGTGGAATGACCAAATTTTTTTTGGCAAACTTATTGCTAAATGTCCAATGAAGTAATTTAACAACAGAATTATAGTAGAAAATTTTACAAAAACACGTTATGAAAATTAGCCTTAAAAAATCAGGATTACTTGTCGCAGCCGGAATCATCTCGACTGCGTCCTTTGCACAAAGCACAAAAGTGGCATCCATCGAGGGAACGACTCCACTGGGACCGGCAACGCAGTACAGAACCTGGTCTATCGGTGTGGGCGCCGGTGTAACAAGCTTGCAGAATATTGCCAAGTTAAATAATGGGGGATATGATAAACTGGACTGGAACTTAGGCTACAGTGCTTATATTAAGAAACAAATCTCCCCATCATTCGGTTTGAAAGCAACTTATTTTGGAGGAAAAACATCTGGCTATACTGCTGATGACAAACAAACAGGCTTCGAAACCAAAACACCTTGGTCTGTGGCTCTTTCTGGAGAATTTTTGGCGGCCAATACCAACTGGAGATTCTTCAATAGCTTTATCAAGCCTTATGCATCTATCGGTGTGGGTGTGATGAATGCCGAAACCGCTGGAATTACTGAAGGAAACCGAGGTGAGTATGGCGATTCGTATTCAAAAATCTTTGTACCAGCTGATTTCGGTTTTAAATTTGCCGTTGCCAAAGGTATCAACTTCGAATTGGGTTATCAGCTGAACTGGGTGAATCAACGCTTCGACAATATCGCTAATCCAGCTGTCGGACCGAAAATGGACAAAAATGACTTATTCACTTATGCACACGCAGGTTTAGAGTTTGCCTTGGGTAGCGGAAGCAAGCCAGCATTGAATAACTCAAACCCAGTGGCAACACTTGTCAACGATTACACGCTGAAATATGACGATCTAAAAGCGCAGAACGATGTTTTGAACGCAAAAAACCAAGCATTACAAAGTCAGCTGGATGGTCTTAACAATGAGCTGAAAGACGATGACGGCGATGGTGTTGCCAATAAATATGACAAATGTCCGGGTACACCTTCAGGCGTACAGGTTGACGGTTCTGGTTGTCCGATCGTCGTGAAAAACGAAACCAAAGTGGTTGAAAAAGTTGTGGTCACTGAAGCCGACAAGAAAGTTGTTGCTGATGCGATCAAAAACTTAGAGTTCGATTTAGGTAAAGCAACGATCCGCCCTACTTCTTACGCAACATTGAATAAAGTTGCTGAATTGCTGATTGAGAAAAACTTTAGCTTAAAATTAGCAGGTCACACAGACAATACTGGTTCACGTGAACTGAACATGCGTTTATCGAAAGAGCGTGCCGAATCTGTGAAAGCATATTTAGTATCACAAGGTGCCAACGCTTCACGCATCGAAGCTACTGGATACGGTCCTGATCAGCCAATTGCATCTAACAAGAATGCTGCCGGCCGTCAACAAAACCGTCGCGTAGAGTTTACACTTTATTAATCGATATTATTCGATATATACAGTCCGAAAAGGCATCACCATCAGGTGATGCCTTTTGTTTTGACCACGCCGTGTGCCGTTGGCTGGCCTATCGGCAACGATTATCCGATACCTCTGCCGAACATGCGTCAGGATTGAGTTTGTCGTTTACTCCTTCTCTCGATAGTGTCCACATTGACTCGCGACTTACTTTTTTAGCCAAACGTTGTCCAGACTATATCCCAACCCATCTACTGCGGTCATGCCATCAAAATCAAAATAAACGTCAGGTTCTTTTTGCGGGAGATAAACGATCCCAATATCTACTGTAAAATAGAAGAACAAAAAGACTTTCTGTCCATTGACAAGAACAGGTTTCAATGCTTCATCGAGTACCTCCGCCTTAAAGAATGCATGTGAAAACGGCTTTTTTGGCAATTTGATAAATTCCTTTGGAATGCTCTCCCCTATTACTCCTGTGGTCAAAAGAGGAGTCTGATCATAGCTGACCAGATCCATGCCCCAAGCATCGTCAAAAACTAATTTACCTTTATAAATAGCTAACCGAATAGGTAAGCCTTCCGGTGAAATTGTCTTATTGTAGTTCAGGATCTTTACCTGAATAGTATCCGGAATAACAGGCAGGTCGGCGCCCAATGGATTTTCAGCAACGACCAAAGTGGGGTCTATCGGGCTTTTTTCGTGCACACCAAAGGTGTTCAAACCAGCCCGGATGGGGAGACGTTGCGCTAAGACATGCTCGTCTTTGCTATTATAGCCCAATACAAGCGATGAGTCCGTATCTTTGCTGCGTACAAAAACAAAGGTACTGTTGTCATCATTCGCAGCTTTGCCATCAACGGTTATCCGTTTTATATCGGGGGACACGGAGCCGTAAGATTTGAATAAAACACGGGCCAATTCTTCTGATTCTTGAACCAGTTCACCTTTTCGGCAGGAGAACAATAAACTTCCTACTGAGACAGTAACAAACACTAGAAATAGATTTTTCAACATAGTATATGATTCTTGCGGCCGCTCAAAACGGCCGCCATAAAACAAACATTCATAATTTTTTGACGCAGATCGAGTACTTAGCTTCGTCATGAAAATGGATCACACCAACCATTTTACGTTTTAAAAGCTGTAAGTGAATGATAGATTAAACCTTCTTCCATCTTTTTTACGGTAGGTAATAATATCTCCATCCGCTTTATTGTACCTGTTGTCCCCTTTTAATTTTTTGATTACATACAGGCCGTCTTCGTTACCGACGCTATATCCCTCGACATTCTGATAGTACCGTGTCCAGTCGTCAAGCAGGTTGGCCATATTGAGCTTAACTTCCAGCTTACTTTTGAGAAAGCGCGCATATAGCTGAAAATCCAGTTGCTTCGGTGCCAGTTCATATTCTATCCGATTAGGATCCACTGAAGTAATATTCGTCCTATACCCCCTGTGGTTGTAACTGGCCGTGGCTCCAAAAGAATCTCCCCAATACCCAATACCTAGATTCAATAACCAAGGCGACTGCCCTATCAGTGGACGGTCTTGGTTAGGTGCACGGTTTTTCATGCGTTCGGGCAGCTCTTTACCATCCACAACTTTGTAATTCCATAAACTCAGTGCGTTGACTTTTGACCTTAAAAAAGTTGCATTGGCGGAGACAAAAAGGTCCGTTAACCAATCTTTATCACTTATAAAACTTAAGTTTTTCCTGACCTCAAACTCAACACCTTTATTTTTAGCCGATTCCATATTGTTAAACACATAATTCCTGCCCTGGAACGACTCATTCTGCACCAATTCTATCGGTTTGTCGATATATTTATAAAATCCCGTTAATGAAATAATCTCTCCGGGAGAAGGATACCATTCCAGGCGCAGGTCAATATTGTCCACGATCGAGCTCTCAACCTGTTCTCCCGAAATATATCCGTCTAACTCGAAATCATACATTGCAAACATGCCCACTTCTCTAAAATCAGGTCGTATCACTGTACGTGAATAGCTTCCGCGGACGTTAAAAGTACTGGTCAGACTATAGGTAGCGTTTACTGAAGGCAAAAATCGCCAATTATTTTCCTCTACACGAAGATTATACTCTTGTACACCACTTATGTCGTCTTTTCCATATTTCCTTCGGTACAACTCTTCCTGCCGGCTAGCCAGATTGAAATACTCAGCCCTCACACCATAGACTAAGCGCAATTTTTGAAATAATTTTTGATCAGCCATAAGAAACAGGGCATGGGAACTCATGTCGCCATTATAATACCTGCCCCCGATCCCCTCCGCATAATAGTAGGCCTGTCCATCTCCATTTCCTATATTTTCGGCAGAAAACAGGTTTTCATAACTTGATTCGATAGGAGGAGCAGGCTTAGATACATCTCCGACCATAGTCGACCGTGTCATGGGCAGAAACTTATACAAATCCAACGATCTTTTTTTCGACCAAGCCTGATATCCCAACTTCAGCAGAGTTGCTAGATTCGGGTGCTGATCAAACTTTTTGGAAAATGCCGCACTCCAATTGTAATCCGTTTCATCGATTCTCGTCCACATTCGCCAGTCTGTTATGGCCCCGTTATTTGACATTGCAGCAGTGGTCAGCAAATTAGGTGTCTGAAAATAAGGCTTCCCGTCTATGGTCGCCGTGATACGATAGGAAAGCTTCCGTTCATCTAAGATCTGCTGCTTAATTTTGTTGACAGAGAACATACCTTCTGCCTTTATCTGCCAGGGCAATATATATTCGCCCGTCAGCTGGTGCTGTTGCAGGGACATGGCCTCAGGCAATTGATACCGTAATTTATTAGCTGTCGGATTTGAATCGTTATATACTTTTCGAATACTCTCATTGTAGTTATCGGCATATGTCCGCGAATACATGTTCCGCAAAGAGATCTTAAATCCTTTTCCCAGCAGCCCCATATTACCGATGAAACCCGCACTGCTATTAAAACGGTAAGAGGTGCCGGCTCCATTATCTCCCACACCAGTGCTATCAATATAATGGCTGCCTATGATTGCAGAACCTCTAACGTTATTGAACTCAACGATATTCTGTTCATTTCGGAAATTTGCAGAGGCCACAAAACCAAAATGATTTCCATTGTTCAATTCGTATAAACGCCCTAAGGAAAAACGTACGTTCTGGTTGGGATACGCCTTGTATTTATAGAGCTTCATTGCTTCGCTGTTAAAACGTCGGGATTGAGCAATAGCATCCAGATCATTATACTTCACCCTGTCTCCGGATTCAGTCGGATTCAATGGTGTGCCGTTCAATTCAGGATCTGTTAATAGATAGCCCGGAGGGGCATCCAGCTGTAGTGCTCTATTATTCCATTGCCAGGTCTGTATTCCCTCCGGCATCTTTGCCGATTTGTCAAAAAAACCGAAATACTCACCTGTATGACGTTTTCCAAGCCGGTAGAAGTTTTTCCCCAATGTCCTGCTGTTACCTCCTGCTCCGACTTGAAGGGTGGTAAAATTCCGTTCGGGAATATCGAGCGTATTTACGGAAACCTGTCCACCCGAAAATTCGGCGGAGACATCGGGGGTAGCTGTTTTATTTACAACGACCGAACTGACTATCTCGGTCGGAATAATATCAAACGAAAAATCACGTCTATTCTGGGACGTACTCGGAATCACCACCCCATCCAGCATGGCCTGGTTATAGCGGTCCGACATTCCTCTAACGATCACATTTCTATTGTTGACCGTTGTTAGCCCTGTCACACGCTTCAGCACCTGTCCGATATCATTGTCCGGCGTACGGGCGATCTGCTCCGCAGAAATACCATCCGTCACCGAGGCTGCATTCTTTTGCGCAGCATACAGTCCAGCCACAGAAGCTTTCTTGAATGAGACGGTGACAACTGCGGATTCCAACGCATTTACCTGTGCTTTCATAGCGATATTTAAGGCTATACGCTGCCCTGAATAAACGGTAAGGTCCGCTATACGCTGAGTCTGATAAGATAAATAACTGACCTCAAGCACATAAGTACCGGGGTCGGCAAGCAATAGATAAGTTCCGTCAATCCCACTTTGTGTCGTCTTGTTGGTTCCTGCCAGTTTAATGCTTGCATTTGCCAAAGGCCGCCCCCGATCATCTATGATTTTGCCTGATATACGGCCGGTCTGCTGTACTGGCTTCTCGACCAATGTTATATATGCTCCGTTGTCATGCGCTACCAAGTTTGTTTGCCGAAGCAGGTAATGCATGATTTCGCCGACACTACTTCCTCTGAAAACTTTGGCGTCCACCTTTTTCCGTGCCAGATTATATTTACTGGCATCAAAAGCTATATGCACACCTTG
Source organism: Sphingobacterium thalpophilum (assembly GCF_901482695.1). Taxonomy (NCBI): domain Bacteria; kingdom Pseudomonadati; phylum Bacteroidota; class Sphingobacteriia; order Sphingobacteriales; family Sphingobacteriaceae; genus Sphingobacterium; species Sphingobacterium thalpophilum. The sequence continues at coordinate 3,576,939 of NZ_LR590484.1, read as the reverse complement.
CAATTCCAGGCGTTCAAAAGCTGCAGGAAGAGCGGATTCACTGAAGGAAACAGAAATCTTTTTGTGAAGCAACTGGCCGTGAGCATCCGAGGCGAAAAGCATCTGCGCAGATACAGCCGACAGAAATAACCCGACCAACGATGTCTTTATCATAAACTTAATATCGTTTTGCGTAACGTATTGGTTAAATTTCATAAATTTGTATATGTATATAATAGCTGTCTATGTTGTTGTATATATGATTATCGCATCCTAAGGATGCCTATTGGAATCAGGACTGACGATGGCGGTCGTCAGCTCTTTTCGTACTGACTAGTAGATGATCACTTTATTCCCCTCCTTTCTGGACCTATTGTGATGAATCTGCCTGATACTCTCCAGGGTAGCTGGCCACGATAGTTGTCTGGATATCGGCATAGTATAAAGCTGTCGGGCGACGCGGCCATTTGCCGCCTCCAATTCGATACCATAGCTATTTTTAACGGCTAGTGCCAGCTCTGCAAAATCGGACTGCCGGAGGTATGTCCGCCCCTCCGTCCAGCTGTTGCGTGTGGTGAGATCGAAGCTGTGCTGTTTATTTTGGTGGCTGTTTTTAGAATAATGGATCTCCTGTCCCCGTTTCAGCACCCCCAGAAGATTGCTACTGCCGGCCACCTTGACCCGGCCGGTGAAAACAGACACCGAAATTTCATCCAGCTCCGCATAGTTTTTCACTGTAAATGAAGTGCCCAGCACGGTCGTCTGCAGTTCCTGAGTTTTCACGATAAAGGCCTTAGCGGCATCTTTTCTAACCTCAAAAAAGGCCTCTCCGGCAAGCAACTCGACAACCCTGTCCTTCCGGCCGAAGGACAGGGTGTCCACTTTCAGCTGTGTACGGGCATTTAAAATAACATTTGAACCGTCTGCCAGCAGCACCCTTTTGCGCTGGCCCACACCCGTCTCAAAAATTCGGTAACTGGGTTTAACAAGAACCTGCTGTTCATTCTGCCCAAAAATTGCATCTTTATTCCAGAATAAAATCCCGGCGCAGATCAGCAAACTGGCCGCGACTGCCGCGGTCCATCGGATGCCGTTCGAAATAGAGATTGTCCGAGGAAAAGAAGGAGTCGCGATCCGGGATTGTATCCGGTCCCACAACTGCGACTCGTCGAGATGTCCAGTAGGCAAATCCTCCCGGTCAAGCGCATCGTACCAGCGGTCGACCAGATCCCGTTCGGCCCTGGTCGCCTTATGCTGTTGATATCTATAAATTAAAAATTCAAATACTCTCCGTTTCACTCCGTACATGTTTTTTTTATACAAGTCTTTAGAAAAGCGAAAAAGTACTTCAACAAATAATTAACGTATTATGAAAGAATTGTTAATTACAGCGCCATATCAATTAGACAGCTGATGCAAGGCAAAAATAAGCAGGAGGGTAAAACTGCCGTTCTGCGCATTCTGTTGGCCTAAAATGGCTTTTTTCAATCTTTTAGAGGCCTCGGTAAGATTATTCTTCACCGTCTGTTCGGAGAGTCCCATCCGGGCAGCGATCTCCCGGATCGACAGATGTTCCCATTTTAACAAAAGGATCTGCCGCATGTTTTGGGGCATCACCTGCAGTTCTTCCTCCAGCATTTTTTCCAGTTCAAGATACGTTTCAAGGTGGCTGGGATGTTGCTGCACGTAACTGAAAACATGCTTACTCCAATGATCGAGCAGCTTGTCTTTTGCTTTATTGGAATTGAAGAAATCTATGATCTTATACTTCAGCGTGCCTTTTAGGTAGGCAGGAAGATTCATTTGAATATCAATTGTGTGCCGTTTTTCCCAGAACTGCACAAAAAGTTCCTGAAGGATATCCTCCACGTCCTGAGGGTCAAGAATACGTCGGGCGGCATGTGCATATAGGTCTTTCCAGCAATATCGATACAATTGAGCATAGGCTGAGGCGTCGCTTCTCTCTTTAATAGCCTGCAGCCATTCCCGATATATAACTGGCACTTGATCCATACTTCAGCAAAAGTAAAACTGAAATATTAAGTTTTTATTAATAAATGGATAAACAAACCGCTTTAATAAAAATATGTTCATCTTCCGGTCTACTTTTTTCAGAATTCATTCAGGCGACCGAAATTTGACTTTATCTGTATCCTGTGGCAGGCATTAAAAATCATTTACTTAAATTATTTGATTATTCAAAAATTATTTTTATCTTTGCAACGCCTTAGGCAATAGTGCCTATTGTATAAAATATTTCATGAACCCATTTTTAGAACTGGGAATCCGTCATGAAGTTGTTAATGCCATCTCTGAGTTAGGTTTCGAAAAACCTTCTCCTATTCAGGAAAAAGCCATTCCTGTATTACTGACTGGTAACGACGATTTTGTCGGATTAGCCCAAACTGGCACAGGAAAGACCGCGGCATTTGGTCTTCCATTATTAGAACAATTAGACTTTTCTCAAAAACACCCTCAAGCGTTGGTATTATGTCCAACACGTGAACTGTGTTTGCAAATTGCGAAAGATTTACAAAACTTTGCGAAGTATATTGACAATGTACACATTGTTGCAGTATATGGTGGCGCAAACATCTCTGACCAATTGCGTCAGATCCGTCGTGGTGTACAGATCGTCGTAGCGACCCCCGGTCGTATGCTGGACATCATCGGACGTAATGCGATCGATTTCTCCAACGTCAAATACGTGGTATTGGACGAAGCTGATGAAATGCTGAACATGGGCTTTCAGGAAGATATCAACAATATCTTATCCGAAACTCCAGAAGAGAAAAAAACTTGGTTGTTCTCAGCGACAATGCCAAAAGAAGTTCGTCGTATTGCACAAAAATACATGACGGATCCTTTTGAGCTCACTGTAGGAACAAAGAATACAGGTAATGCTAACATTGAGCACCACTATTATCTGATTAAAGCAAAAGATAAATATGCGGCGTTCAAACGTATTGTGGATTCCAATCCCGATATCTTCGGTATTGTGTTCTGTCGGACCAAGATAGAGACACAGGATATCGCCGAAGCATTGATCAAAGATGGCTACAATGCCGATTCGCTGCATGGTGACTTATCACAACAACAACGGGATAAAGTCATGAAGCGTTACCGTGAGCGTAGTTTACAGCTCCTGATCGCGACAGATGTTGCCGCTCGTGGTATTGACGTCAACGACGTTACACACGTGATCAACTTCTCTTTACCGGACGAAGTAGAAAACTATACACACCGTTCTGGCCGTACCGCCCGTGCTGGTAAAACAGGTATTTCTCTTTCTTTGGTTAACGTGAAGGAAATGAGCAAAATCCGCCACATCGAAAAGATCATCGGTAAGCCTTTCGAGCGTAAACAAGTACCTCAAGGTGCTGAAGTATGTGAGAAACAGCTATTCTCGATCGTTAAAAAGATTGAAAATGTAGAAGTAAACGACGAGCAGATCACGCCATTCTTGCCTGCAATTATGGAAAATCTGGAGTCGCTTTCCAAGGAAGACATCATTAAGAGATTTGCTTCACTTGAGTTTAACCGTTTCCTGGAGTACTACAAAAATGCGCCTGACTTAAACATTGAAGCGCGTGAAAGTTCACGTGATGACCGTGGCGACAAACGTTCACGTGAAGGCTCCAAAGGGTATACCCGCCTATTTATCAACTTAGGATCTGTGGATGAATTCAGTCGTGGTGATATGCTAGGCTTTATCTGCAACAACGCGAATATTTCCGGAAAATCTATCGGTAAAATTGACCTCAAAGGTGTATTTACATTCTTCGAAGTTCAAGATGCTGAAGTGGATAAGGTATTTCAGGGATTCCAGAGCGTGGAATACAACGGCCGTCAGGTACGTATCGAAGTATCCAGTGACGGAAGAAGCGAAGGCCGTGGCGGCAGAGGCCGTGGCGACCGTGGCGGAAGACGTGATGGAGGGTATCGTAGTGACCGCGGCGGAAGACGTGACGGTGGATACCGTGGCGGAGACCGTAGCGAAAGACGAGACCGCAATAGCGGAGGTTTCCGTGATTTCTCCGGTAAACGCAAAGAATCGAAAAGCAAGTACTAAATTTAGACTTTAGTATTGAATAAGAGTAAGAAGACTCTGATTACAAGGCGCTGACTTTGTATCAGAGTCTTTTTCGTTTATAAGGTATCAGCCTTCCTTTCCTGACTGTATACGCTAGCGGCAAACGGACTATTCTCGTGCGCCATGCTTCATTCTCCACAAAAAAACGTAAATTAGCTTAATTACACGAACTGGAATTCCGCATGCCCACAGCAACAAGATTATTTGATTTAGCTTATCTGCAACAGGAGGTTGCACCCGGCTTCCCGATGTTTTCATACAAAAAAAATGGAGACTGGGTCACTATGAGCAATACCGTTTTTATCGAACAAGTAAACGAGGTATCCAAAGGCTTAATTTCTCTTGGTGTCAGATCGGGTGAAAAAGTAGCACTGATCAGCGAAAACCGCATCGAGTGGAATATTTTGGATTTTGCAATCCAGCAAATTGGAGCAGTAGTCGTTGCGATTTATCCTAACATATCGGCTTCTGATTATACCTATATTTTCAATCATGCCGAAATCAGGCACTGCATCGTCAGTTCAAAAAAAATTTATGACAAGATCGTCTCAATCCAAGCTTCGTGCCCGCTGCTGGAACATGTATTTACTTTGGACAAAGAGGCGGAGATACCACATTGGCTAGAATTTATCGAAACTGGTTTTGGTATTGCCGACGAACAGCTCCAGGTCTTACGCGAGGACACTACCACAGATCACCTAGCCTCCATCATCTACACATCAGGCACCACGGGAAACCCTAAAGGCGTGATGCTTTCGCATGGTAATCTGCTGGCCGATACCATGAGCAGCGAATATTCGTTCCCCGTAGAACGCGGCGATCGCGCGCTTTCTTTTCTCCCCGTCTGCCATGCTTACGAGCGTGTCTTTCAATACGTTTATATGTACAAGGGGTTGACCATCTTTTTCGCCCAATCCATGGACAGCATCGGTGAGGATTTCAAGTCGGTAAAACCCCATATCTTTTCGGCCGTACCCCGCGTACTCGAGAAGGTTTACGAAAAAATCCGCGCAACAGGTGAAGGCCTGCGGGGCGTCAAGCGCAAGATCTTTTTCTGGTCCTTACGTCTGGGAGAAGGTTACCAACTAGAAGGGCGGTCCTTGTGGTACAATCTACAGCTCTATATCGCCCGTAAGCTGATCTTTTCGAAATGGCGCGAAGCCTTAGGAGGTGAGATCAAAGGCATTGCATCGGGCAGCGCCGCATTGCAGGAAAAATTGATCCGCTTGTACATGGCTGCTGGCATCCCCATATATGAAGGTTATGGACTCACAGAAGCGGGCCCATGCATTGCAGTCAATTGCTTTAAAAGAGGGATGAAAATCGGCACCGTAGGGCTCCCCTTAATCAATATCGACATTAAGCTTGCTGCCGATGGAGAGATCCTGACCAGAGGTAAAAATAATATGATAGGCTACTACAAGGATCCTGAAGGTACCGCCGAAGTGCTCAAAGATGGTTGGTTATATACAGGAGATATCGGTCAATGGGTCGATGGAAGGTATCTAAAAATTATTGACCGCAAAAAAGAAATGTTCAAGACCTCTGGCGGTAAGTATATTGTTCCGCAGCAGATCGAATCCAAAATCGTGGAATCTCCATTCATTGAGCAGGCGATGGTCATTGGTGAAGGCCGTAAGTTTCCCGCTGCGCTGATCGTCCCCAGTTATAGCTATTTCGTGGAATGGGCCAAAGAGAAGGCACCATCAGTGAACAGCCATTCAGCAGCTGAATTTCTGAAGAGTGCAGCCGTGAGACAGCAGCTTGAAGCCGAACTCGACCGCATCAACCGCAACTTCGGCAATTGGGAGCAGATTAAAAAATTTGCAGTTATTCCAGCTGAAATGACAATTGAAACGGGTGAACTCACACCTACCCTAAAAATGAAACGCAAGGTCATCCTTCAGAAATACGCCAAAGAGGTCGATGCAATTTACGAGGACTGAAAGTTCTCTTCCCGATTGTTTATACTGCTTATTCGATCCTTCTGATATGATCTCATGATGAAGCGATCCACGGACAGTCTGGCATGCCGGCTTCGGGCTGTTGCATTGTCGGAAGACGGAAGCATACAGCCCTGGCACGTATAAGGCAGTTTTTACCCCTGAGGAATGAAATATGAGCGACTGCTACCTCCGCCAGAAAAATTATTTTGTTTTGCTGATCATCCGTTGGCGGATAGCCTCATAGATCACAACAGCTGCTGACACAGAAACATTAAGAGAACCGATTTCGCCGTACATCGGTATTTTGGCAAGGTTGTCGGAAATACGGATCAGGTCGTTTGATACGCCGACGTCTTCTGCGCCCATGATCACACAAGTCGGTGCCGTATAATCCACGTCGTATATGCTTGAAGTTGTTTTTTCCGTACTTACAACCAGCTGCACACCCGAATCAATCAAAAACTTGCCGACTTTGGACAGACTGTCGTGACGGCATACAGGTATTTTATATAGGGCACCCGCAGACGTCTTGATCGCATCAGGATTTACTTCTGCCGAACCTTTTTTGGGTACTATAATGGCATGTACGCCCGAACACTCCGCGGTACGGGCGATAGCGCCCAGATTACGTACATCGGTCACGCCATCCAGCATCAGAAGTAACGGGGTCTCTCCTTTTTCATAGATCTGTGGTAACAGCTCTTCGATATTCTGATATGTAATCGGTGAAATTACCGCGATAACACCCTGATGATTCTTGCGCGTGATACGGTTGAGCTTTTCAATGGGTACCTGCTGGTAAGCAATATTGTGTTCTTTCAACAAGGATTTCAATTCCAAAATCAAACTGCCACTTAATCCGCGCTGGATAAACAGCGACTCGATTTCTTTACCACTGTCGATCGCTTCAATGACGGCCCGAATACCGAATACCATCTGATTCACTTCCCGTCTTTCGCCGTGATCACGCTCACGTCTCTGAAAATTTCCTTGCATCATAAAATTAAAATATTGCCTGCCCCATACAGGGAATGCAAAGGTACAAAAATTTAACAGGAATATCGTCGTTTATTTAGCTCAGTCCCAGGTTAAATTCTTTACGTAATTGATCCAGAAGCGGATTCTTGTTGACCATAGCCTGATACTTCTCCTGAGAAGTGTAGGGCTTGCGTGTCACCGCATGTTCCATCATGACTCCCTGGATATCCAGAGCAAAGTTCTGTAATTTAACCCGCAGGTAGTTTAACACATCGATTTTGGCGCTTTGCAGCACGTCCATCTGTACGGCATTCTCGACATCCACTTCTATGAGTGTTCCCTGCAAGCGCGGTTGAGTAGCGGTCATCAATGTGTAGAGATTAATCTTGTTTTCTGCTTTCAGCTGTTCGGCATACATATTCCATAAACTGATAAATTGACTAAAGGTTACTTCACGTTGTTCTGTGCCTCTGATCAGTTCGGGCTCGTCACCCTCTTTAGCTACTGAATTGTTTTCATAAATGGTATTTAGATCGGGCAAAGAAGGAATGATCGCACTTGCTGCGGCCCCCCATCCTCCTTTCTTTACTTTCGGAGGCACATTTGGAGCTGCATTTTTTTGTTCGGTTTTTTCTGTCAAATGCTTATCAGCTACGGTAGGATGCCCATTGGTCGGGAGCTCAACAGGAGCTGCCGGCGTGCTTATCGGTGTATTTTGTGCGCTGATATCGGAAGATACATGTGCTGCTGCTGTCTGATGAGGCTGAACGCTTACCGGTTCAGGAAGTTTTTTTTTTAGGCCTTCAGCTGCTGAAGGCGTCTGTACAGCCCCAAGCTGACTCAACTTGATTGCGCTTGCGATATGACACATCTTCAATAGGGCCAATTCCACCTGCAGACGCTGGTTTTTGCTTGTTTTGTAATTAATCTCACACTGATTTGAAATATTCAATGCCGAGAGGAGCAATCCCGAGGACGCTCTCTGTGCCTGTTGCAGGTATTTTTGACGAATGCTGTCGCTGACTTCCAGTAGCTTGAGTGTCGACGGTTCTCTTGCCACAAGCAAATTGCGGAAATGAGCAGATAAACCAGCTATAAAATGGCTACCATCAAAGCCGTGATTCAAAATATCGTTAAAGGTCAGCAGCGCTTGAGCAGCATCTTCGGCCAAGATGGCATCCGTCAGTTTAAAATAGTAATCGTAATCCAGAATATTGAGATTGTCGATTACAGCCTGGTACGTGACATTCTTGTTTGAAAAGCTGACAATTTGGTCAAACATCGACAGCGCATCGCGAAGACCGCCATCGGCTTTCTGCGCGATGATATGCAGACCGTCCTGATCGTATGCGATCGCCTCTCTGTCGGCGATACGCGCCAGATGGGCTGCCATATCTTCTACTTTGATCCGGTTAAAATCAAAGATCTGACAGCGTGACAAAATCGTCGGCAAAATCTTGTGTTTCTCTGTTGTGGCCAGAATAAATATCGCATAAGAAGGTGGTTCTTCCAATGTCTTTAAAAAAGCATTGAATGCAGCTTGCGAAAGCATGTGCACCTCATCGATAATATAGATTTTGTATTTTCCAGCCTGTGGCGGTATCCGTACCTGATCGATCAGATTACGGATATCATCCACTGAGTTATTGGATGCAGCATCCAGTTCGTGAATGCTAAAGGAGTTTCCGTTCTGGAATGATTTGCAGCTGTCACATTCACCACAGGGTTCAGTGCCCGGCGCTATGTTTTCGCAGTTTATTGTTTTGGCCAAAATACGGGCACAAGTAGTTTTTCCAACACCCCTTGGTCCACAAAACAAAAATGCCTGGGCCAACTGATTGTTGTGAATCGCATTCTTGAGGGTACCAGTAATATGTTGCTGGCCTACAACCGAATCAAAGGTAATCGGGCGGTATTTACGTGCAGAAACAATAAAATTATCCATTGCACGAAGATACGGATTTTAATATAATTTTTCTACGTAACATTCATGTGTAGCGGAAGTAGACTGTAGCACTCTTGCAGTATAATCTCATTTTCTGACATAAAAACAGCAGCGCCTATACTTTTTATGGTCAGGTAATTGAAAAGTTTTTTATATACAATGATGCGCAAGAATACTACACCAAAGTGTTCTAGACAAAGTCATTTTAAACTGCTATTTTTAGCAGTTTAAAAGATCATTCGGAAACATTTATTTTTTGATAATAAAAAAAACAATACATCCCTGCATCGGGACACCTTAGATGCAGCAGCTTGTTCATAGCGATAGTTAACTTAAAAAAACAAATTTTATGAAGCACCTAACACACCTATTTTACACTTTTTTATTTAGTACATTTTTATTTGTAGGCTGTAAAAAAGAAGACAGCTATGAGGAACTCACGAGTCTAGCAGCGGATAAAATCGAGCAGGCCGTTAAACTAACTGAAAATCTTTCCTGCAGTGATCTGAAAGAATGCCGTATTGACACACTTTATTACACCTATGTACCCGTACACCCGAGCATCGAGCAAGCCTATAATAAATTAATTGCCGAAGCCGCTGATCTCAAGGAGAGAGCACGAAAAGTATATAAGGGACCTATCGTTTACGACACAAGTGTAGCCCCCAATTATCTTCCTCCTCATTATGGGATACGATGCATTGCCGGTAAACTGAAAGTTGCTTCAGCTAGAGATTTAGAATTATCAGAAATCAATCAACGCCTGGCGGATCTACTCCCAAAACTGCAGACTTTTTTTGATGACGTTCCCTGCAACGATCCAAGTAAATGGCACATCACTACCTTTCGTAAAGACTGTGAATTTATCTCTATACTGTATACCGACAAAGAAAACTTCGCTGAGTTTGGAAATATGGCAGAGCAATATAAGCACTTGGACAACGCAAAAAGAATACTGGACAAAAGCTTAAATTGCAGTACGACAAATGACAAACCTGCTAAAGGTGTGGTTTGTGAAAATGGCAAGCCCAAAATCACTTATTAGAACCTCGATGTACAAAACGGCCAGTCTACAGCATATTGGTCTTTGTATGCAGCCCATGCAGCTACTTAGGAGGTAGACATGCATGGGCTAATGCAATTATTTGGTTACGGTAACGACAATATCGTCTATAAAAATACGGTTAACGGTAGCAGGCCAGTTGCCAGCACGCTGGTCAAAGGCACCACCGAGAAACCACAGCTGAGTCTCAGCGGTAGCCCCTGTGACGACGAAAGAATAGGTCGCTTCCGGCGCCTGCCATGCGGCCCGGCACGACTCCAAGCTGGAGTTGGTCGCAGGTACATTCATTACATTAAACTGGCCTACACTGACAGTCCCGGGGCCTTTTACCCCCACACTCAGCAGATGATGGTCATTAACAGCATAGCGTACAGCTTTAAACGTCACCAACAGGTTTTTTGTACGCTGTACGTTCTCGAGCTTAGGCGAGATGAGGTCACCACCATAATTTGTACGGCCTAATTTTATAAACCCCGGCCGCGCATAAATCGAAGCATAGCTTCCCCCGCCTTCAGTGGGATTTGGCGTACTTGTCCACCCTTTCGCCAGTTCATCAGGAGTCCATAGGGCAATCCGCGTCTCGCCGGAAGTGGCATTAAAAACTTCGCTTCCATACGTTAACCAGTTAAAATCTTCCCGTAGAACAACATCTCCGACTTCCTGCAGCTTCACGCCTTTCTGATGAACAACAAGAGGTGAAGGTTGCTGTACGTCGTTTAAAAATAAATGCAGATTTGCTGTACGTTCTATATCGGTATTTTTATCAACAGCAATGGTTATAGGAGTATCTCCTTCCCCCTCCCGGGGAGAGACGTCTACCCAGTTAGACTCATCCTCGATGAGAACTTTCCACCTGCCGGTAGAACGGAGGACATACTGTCCTGTTATTCCTGCTTCGACAACTTCCAGGCGGTCAGAGAGACCGTCGATTTTTAGATAAGGATCTTTCTCCTGCTCTTGGTCAGTGGCACCTGCCTGCTCTATTTTTAGCACGCTATTTTGCAACTTTCCATTAAGCGTGAAAAATAACGTCAGCGAGCGTAATTCGGGATTGGTATTTCTATTGACGGTAACCGTAAAAGTTCCATTGCCGTTTCCCTCCATCGGATCAATTTTAACCCAGTTTTCTTTCCGCAGCGGCTCCACTTTCCAGCTCCCACTTGCCTGCACGGTATAAGTCGCGGATGAACCGGCCGCCGCAGCTTCCAACTTCGAGGGGTTATCTTTCAAAGCAAAAGAACCCTCCATCTCCATATCGTCTTTACATGAGGCAAATAGCATCATGAAGCTAAGACAGAGCACATATATTGATTTTGGAAGTGTATCCAGTTTGTAATAATTATTTCTGTTCATGGATTTCATCATTTTATTTAACCTGCATTTCAACCCGCTCCTTCATAATCGTTGTGACATTACCAATGGTGTACTGATAAGATAATAAAAACACGTTGGTTCGCATACCAAATGCTTCTTCCACCTTAAATTTATTGGGGTACATGGGGTCATTGTCCAATTGCACCACCTGTATATTTTTGTAAGGCTTTATTTTTACATTGTTAAATTCGTCCATTTCGAGTATCAGGCAATTCTTTTCGATATCGGGAACTTTGGAGACAAAAGTTTCGTTTCCGGCAACCATACGCACGCTGTTACGGGTCAGGGGAAACAGCTGTTTGTTTGCTGCAGTTGCCAGACCATTGGCAAAGCCCACCATGGAATACATAGTATTCTGAGCTTGTGATGCATACATATTCTCGATAATGACTTGGTACAACATGGTACTTTTCTTGGGTTTGATCTCGACACCGGAAGGACTTGTTGCCTTCAGCCCGATAAAATAAGTGGAATCTGGCGACAGTCCGTCTGGACGCAGCTTGATCATCGTACGCCCAGTAAGCTGCCCTGCCTTGATCACAATCTTATTGTCCATGATCTCATACTTTTCTTTAGGAAGTAATTTGGCATACAGTTCTTCTGCATTGTCATAAACTGCAAAATTATATTTTGCCAATGGCGCGGCATCTTCTTCTAATCCGATGACCAGATCTTTGGTAGGCGGATGTGTCCCTCCCGATGATGCTGCGACATATCCGATAACTTCTTCGCCCGTCAGCTGCACAACTTCTTTAAACGTATTGTGATAATCAGAGCTGATCAGCGCTACCTCGTTTTTATACATTTCCTTTTCGAACACTTCGTTATCCTTACAGGAATAGAGTACAGCCGAGAGTGCAAGTACTGCTATAAGACTTCGTTTCATATCTATTTCATTATGGTCCGCCGTCAATCAGCTGCCGGAAGACCTTTGTATTTTCTTTCTGTTGCTTACTCCTAATTATATCCCGGGTTCTGGTCCAGCGAAGGCAATCTTCGCATCTCGGCTCTTGGTATGGGTACCCAGATCAGCTTTTTGTCCACCTGACGAGTTAAGAACGATGAAGTACCCGGCGACACTCTTTTATAAAAAGTCTCGCTATTTGCGCCATCGGGATTCATGCCACGGATAGGCTCACGCTCAGTTTCCTCATACATTCCCCAGCGGCGCACATCATAAAAGCGCCTGTTTTCCCATAAAAACTCAACCATACGCTCACGTTCGATCTGCTTCTGAACGGCGGCTTTGCTTGCAAGCTGAGCGGATGACAAGCCCGGCAAGCCAGCACGGTAACGGACCGCGTTAAACGAAGTGCTGATCTCGTTCTGATCGCGGCTCAGGGTATAGCTTTTGTCGCCCAGTTGCACAGTATGGCTACCGGTAAGGTTATTTAGAGCCTCAGCATACGACAACAACATTTCCGCATAGCGGATGATGGGATAGGCTTTGGGCATCATCCGGGCACCGGTACCAGTAAGCGCATCGAAGGCGTGGTTCCATTTTTTGATTACATATCCAGTCAGCGGATAGTTGGGTGAAGAGGCCGACACCCCGCCGCGGCCATCAGGTTCCTGATAAAAGTATTTGGCCGTATGATTATTAAGTGTGGTGCTGGACAGGGCCTGCCATACGGCTCCGTTAAATCCGACCGAAGCATAAAAACGCATCTCACGATTGGCATACATCTTAAATATACCCGCATTTAACGGATACCCAGAAAAGTTACGAGGCTGAGTCGTAAAAAGATCATTGAACGTGCCTCCCGCCGGAAGGTCAGCAACCGTTTCGAAATAAGTATCCCCCCGGGCTTCTTCTTTCGTACGACCATCGTCCATTAGGTAGGCGTCCACGACCTTCTGTGTCACGGAGAAACGTCCCCAGCCGCCCAGCGTTGGCGGGAATGCCCCCTGATTTAAATTCGTGTTCAGATAGGTCGTATTTCTACCCCAGATATACTCAGGGTTAATCGAGGCCACGGCCTCTCCTGTAAACACGTCAGAGTAGGACCTAAAGGCATCGATACCTTTTGCACCATTCGGATAGCTGCCGTAAAAATTGGGATCTGTAGTGACACCGGCAGGTAATTCCGGCGTTCTTTCATCTGCAGGGACTGTATATAATTTATATTTTCCCATATCCATGACGCGCTTGGCGGCGGCTGCCGCTACGGCCCAGCGTTTTTCATCATATTGCTGTGAGACATAGTGAACGCCGTCAGTCCTGCGGGTCCAGTTGCCAAAATACGAACTCGCTACCGGTCCACCATTAAACAGCGGGCTGGCATGGATCAAACGTAGACGGGCAATCAAAGCATATGCAGCACCTTTAGTGGGCTTTCCAAAATCCAGTAACCCCACATCTACCGGTAACTGTACCGCAGCCTTTTCGAACTCCTCACAGATATACTCCATTGCTTCGTCGTAGGTCGCTCTGGGGCGATCATAATATTCTATGGTCTCATTTGTATTCACGATCTCGTCACCCAGCAGAATTGGCGGCCCGAAATCTATAATAAGATTATAGTAGGCATAGGCTCGTATAAAACGGGTATATCCTTCAATACGATTACGGTCGGCGTAGGTCATATCTCTGGGTTTATCGATATTTTTTAACACATTATTGGCTTTGCGGATAATCTTATAGTATGTACCCCACTGGTTAAGGCCGCCGTAAAAATCCGGCGTGATGTTGCCCGTCACAAAGTCCATCCCGTAATAAATATTGGTTGTGCCAGCACCTGTCAGACCATTGATGGCCTCATCGGTTGCCATAGGCCCGGGGGTGTAATTGCTACGGATTGTATTGGATTCATCCGGAAACAGCGCAGCTGCTCCCCACATGTAAGCCTCGATATACCGCTTGTTGCTGTACGCCGAATCAATATTGAATTCGTCGTCAAAATAAGTGTCGATATTCAGATAGTCTTTACAGGATATTGCTGTAATTAACAGCATCAAAACTAGTCCAGTTTTCGTTATCCTTTTTATGATCGTTGACGTTTTCATGTCTATAATTGATATCTGTTCTACTAAAAATTGATATAAGCCTGTAACGAATAAGTTGTTGGAATAGGATATTTACGTCCGCCCCATGCCGCTTGTTCCGGATCAAAAATCTTCACGTTATCCCAGATATATAAATTGTTTCCAACAAATTGAAGATCCATGGATTTTATACCGACCTGTTTAAGAAAGTTTGGACTAACGTTATAGCTCACGGTCAGCTCCTGTAGGCGGATATATTTGGCATCCCCCTGCCAGAAGGTGGATAGTTGGCTGTTGTTGCTGTTATTTCCATACTGCAGCCGTGGGAAACGGGCGTTCGGATTTTCTGCCAGAGACAGATCGATACCGTGTTCCAGAGCATAGTCTCTTGGGATCCACCGATTTTTGGGGTCATTTACCAAAGAAATTAAATTGCCCTGTGTTCCGGCAAAGAAAGGCATATAACCCATCCCTGTATTTTCCACGACACCTTTATAGTTCATCGGCTGACCTACATAGAAGAAGGAGGTCTTACCTGTCCCTTTGAAGAGCACGCCCAAAGACAGGTTTTTGTACCGAAACTCTCCGCCGAAACCAAACATGGTCAAGGGATAATTGCTATGCGTGAGAGGCACTTTGTCCAAGGTATTGATCACCCCGTCACCATTGACATCTTTGTATTTGATGTCACCCGGCAAAACGGCTCCAAAGCTCTGGGTAGGGCTGTATTTGATATCGTCCTCGTCTTTGAATAAACCCAGTGCCTGGTAGCCACGGATGGAGTTATAGGGGTAGCCATTATACTCCAGATAAGGATACTCCAAGTAAGCCTGTTCCCAATTTTGCACCACATTTTTGGAATACGTAAAATTCCCCCGGAGCGTCAAGGTCATATCGTTGTTGATCTTGGTGGTGTAGGTAATATTGCCATCTGCTCCAGAGCTTTTCATACGCCCGACGTTGGCATAGGGATTGGAAATCACGCCTACATAATCTGGCACCTGTACACGGGGCTGGAAAATACCATTGCGCTGATCCTCGAAAAAATCAATTACAAAATCGATCTTGTTATTAAACAATTTTCCTTCGATTCCCAGATTGGATTTGATCGCTCGCTCCCAGGCCAGATTGTCGGCTCCAATACGGGTTTCGGTAATCGTTTCAATTCCACCGACACCCCAGACATCACTTCTATAAATGTCAGCTTTTGTCAGATAGGGAAAGCGTACTGCATTGATGATGCGGTCGTTACCGACTGTACCGTAGGACGCCCTGATTTTGAAGTAGTCCAGCCACGGCGCTGCTTCCTGCACAAACTTGTAGCCCGTTGGCACCCAACCCAATGCAATCGACGGGAAGAAGCCATATTGACGGCCCGGCTGGAAGTTTTCCGAACCTGTATAGCCGAAGTTGGCATCTAGCAAATACGTATCTTTGTATCCGTATGTGAATCGGCTGGACACCCCCTGATACCGTACAGGGATTGCCGTCAGGTTGTTTGTGGCATCATCGGTGTCTTTGGCATCACTCAGGTAATAATAGATCAACGCCGAAGTTCGGTGGTCTTCTCCAAATTTTTTGTCATAATTTAAACTGGACTCAAAGAAATATTTGCGGTACTGCCTCAAGCCTTTGGCATAGTCAGCAGGCCGTTCCTGTACTTTTTGCGCCATGATGAGTGAACCGTCCAAATTACGGCCTGTAGCTTCATATAGCGCAGGCTGCAGCCATCTGCGTTCCGC
This sequence comes from Sphingobacterium thalpophilum, assembly GCF_901482695.1. Lineage (NCBI taxonomy): Bacteria > Pseudomonadati > Bacteroidota > Sphingobacteriia > Sphingobacteriales > Sphingobacteriaceae > Sphingobacterium > Sphingobacterium thalpophilum. The sequence continues at coordinate 3,560,834 of NZ_LR590484.1, read as the reverse complement.
GAAATAACTATGAATATCGTAGGCACCCTGTGCACGTACTTTGAGCCCTTCGACCAGACTTTTTAAATCCTGATCTAGTGCAAGCGTTATTTTCCCTTTATAAATTTGCTGATTATAGCGACCGGTGCGGTTTATCATGACGTACGGAGACGAACGTTCTCCACTGCCTATTCCGGGCAAAAGTCCGTTTGAATACTGGATCGGTATAGATACCGGAGTTAAGGTCGACTGGGTTTTCCAGATATAGTCTGTATCTGCGATCCCCGGTTCTTTTCTATCGGAAAGAAAACCATCCGATCCTAGGAAGACTTTGGTCGTCTTTGTCAGGTTGATATCCAGATTGACGCGATAGTTATAGGTATTGTATCCCACGTTGGAACTGTAAATAGAGTTTTTATCCACTTTGTAGGCAGCCGTTTCCGTGTTGCCCCCTAGGCTCAGGAAATAACGGGCAACTTCAGATCCGCCCCGGCCGGACGCATAATAACTCTGGCGCCAAAAGTTTTTATTCAATATTTCATCCTGCCAGCTGACATCCGGATACATATCGGGATCCAGATTATTTTTTATTATTCCCAGTTCAGTATCATTATATAAGGGTTCACTTCCCCTTACGATAGAGGCTTCATTCGCAAGCAGGGCGTAATCATAGGCACGAAGGTATTTTGGCAATCGGCTTAAGTGGGACATGGTTGAATTGACACGGCCCGTAATCTGTATACGGTCCACCGTACCGCGTTTTGTGGTCACCAGCACCACCCCGTTCGCTCCTCTGACACCGTATACCGCTGTTGCCGAAGCATCTTTCAGGATCGAGAAACTCTCCACATCCGCAGGGTCGATGGTATTCAGATCCCCTTCAAGACCGTCGATAAGGACCAACGCTTTCGCATTGGCTCCGAAGGTACCGATGCCACGCACCCAGAAGTCTGCAATATTTGCACCGGGTTCCCCGGATGTCTGCATCGAAATAACACCCGCTGCACGTCCGCCCAGTAAGTTGGCGATAGAAGGCGCAGGGCTTTGTAACTGTTTGACATCTACTGTGGTGATGGCGCCCACAGAGCTTATTTTTCGTTGTTTGGCACCAAGCCCAACGACCACCACCTCATCTATATTCGTACTTTTATCCAGCAGTTTTATCTGTAAGCCGGTTATGGATTCAATGACCAAGTGTTCTGCCGTTTCATATCCCACACTGGTAAACACCAGCCTATCCCCGTACACAGCCTGGATGCTGAATTTGCCGTTTTCATCTGTTGAAGTCGCACCAGTGGGTTTATCCTTGACATAAATAGACACCTTGGATATCGGCTGTCCTTTTTCATCAACAACAGTCCCCGCAACCGTGAGCTGTTCTTGCGTCTGCTGTGCAAACGTGACCGAAAAAAAGAAATAGATCGGTAGTATGCACAAAAAATGAATGATCTTCATGATAGTGTAATAGGTTAATTATTCGATAACTAGTTTACGGATACGGGCGTTGTTCCAGTCGGCTATGTATATATCCCCCTGGTCGTTAACCGCCACTCCCCAGGGCTGGTTAAATTGAGATTCTACAGGTCCGCCATCTTTATACCCAGCTTTTGTAGGCTGTCCAGCGACTGTGGAAACGATACCGTCTGCAGACAACATACGGATACAGTGATTCCCATAATCGGCAATAAACATATTACCCTGCTTGTCAAATTTGATATCTTTGGGATAGTTGAATATGGCATCTTTGACCGGCCCATCCCTAAATCCCGAACCTCCGGGTGCATTGATACGTTTAAACCCGCCAGTACCGTTAGGATCACGCAGATCCAGCACAGATATGCCCTGCGCGAATGTATTGGGACTGGCGTTGGAATGTAGCGTGATATAAAGTTCCCAGGGTTTGGCCGGATTGATCGCCTGTCCATACTGCGAACCATATGGTCCCTGATGCACAATGGTTGCCGCATAGGTGATCGGGTTTATTTTAGCGACCTTACCATCACGGAAGCGCGTATAGAGATGGCCGTCATAAGGGCAGAATGTGACGAAGTTTGCATAGCGATCCGCCTGCACAATAGAACCGTAATCAGCGGCAGAGAACTGCGCATTGCGCTGCCGCAGCGTCCAGGCTTCTCTCGGATCGAATGAGAAAAATACCTCTGCAACGGACTCGTGCGAAACGGTCATGATGCCTGTCTCTCGGTCCACAGTAACGCCATTGGCATAGGGATTGGGATTTGAGGTGGCAGAGTATAATGGCGTTACAATGTTTTCTTTCTCATTGATACGTGCGATACCATAAGAACCGCCATCACGCCAGGTCATAAATAAATTGCCCTGCGCGTCCATATCCAGGTATTTGCCATAAACATGCGCCTGATCGAGTGTCCCCGCCAAAAAATTCTTGTCTCCAGTTCCTGTCACCGTGCTTACCTGAGCCTGGATATGATAGGTAAATGACTTGTCGTAGACTACGGAATCTTGACCGATAACCACGGAAATTTTAGGATTGTCACCCGGTAATCGCGGCACAATAGCATAGATGCGCTCTCCACTGGAGGAGATTACTGCCGCCCGCGCATTATTAAAATACACTTTGATTTTACTCGGATCGGTTCCAAAATTTTCACCGTCCAGTAAGATTTTATCTTTCGCCCCCCCTTCTGTTGGGTAGAAAGAAGAAAGCACGATTGGTTTGCCGGGATCATGCCCACTTTGCTTTGTTGCAGCATCTTCTTTACAGTGAGAAAAAAAAAGCAACGATAACAAAGGAATTGTCAATTGATTGAATTTTTTCATAATGACGTCGGTTAAATGAATCTACAATTGGTTCTAATGTTAGATCGAATATAATTTAAAAAACAAACAAAACAAATATTTTAAAACAAAAAATGAAATAAAAAAAAGTTAATAACGGTTAATCTGAAAGAATTAGAAATAATAGACATAAGCTAATACAGGTTATCTTTTTAAAATTAAAACGCTGTAAAACTAACAACTAGCTTATATAATGCTTCAAAAAGCTTATTATTATATTGTTAATAATGTTTTAAATTAATACTAAACATCGTATCGGGAGAAGGAAAAAGAAACAATACTTCAAAAACGAAAGCAAATTCAACTAACAAATGAAAGTATATCAATTTGTAACAGCTGTGAGCAGCAAACAATACGTACTGTCCAAATGGTTGTAGCATGGAGCTGATATTTAACGTTATCCAGGTTGGAAAGATTTAACACCAAATTATGAAAAAAAGAATAGCCCTATTTTACACCCTCTTGTTGAGCGCTTTATTATTTTCCGGCTGCAAAAAAGAAGACAATTATGACGAACTCAGCAGGCTTGCCGATCTTAAAATCCAGGAAGCCATAAAATTAGCCACAAGCCGCCCTTGCAGTGATCTGAAGGAATGGTATATTGATACATTGTACTATACCTACGCGGCCGTACATCCTAGTTTTGAGAAAGAGTACAAGCAATTGCTTGCCGAAGCAAGGGAGCTACAAGCGAGGGCTCAGAAAGTTTATAAAGGCCCCCCTATACTTAACGATCCGGGACCTCTTCCGCCCCATTTTGGTTTGCGATGCCTTACCGGCCATGTCAAAGTCGCCCGGGCCACAGATCTGGAACTTGAAGAAATTAACCAGCGTCTGCATGATCTATTTAGCCAGATCACCACATTTTTTGATGATGTGCCTTGCACCGACGCCAGTAAATGGGGCGTTGTTACCATACGCAAAGATTGTGAGTTCGTTCCGATATTGATGACCGAGACAAAGAATTTTGCAGAGTTTGGAAATATGATGGAACAATATAACCAGCTATATCACGCAAAAAGGTTGCTGATCAAAAGCTCCGACTGCCCATCCCGAAATGACAAGCCTGCTAAAGGTGTAGTTTGCGAAAATGGCAAACCCAAAGTGACATATTAATTTGAAACGCCAAACAGCCCAGTTCTCTACACTGGGCTTTACGATTCATATTGGAAGGCATTTCTCATATAAAGCTCCCTCCTTTGTTCAGTATCCGTTTTTATCCATTTGCAGCTATGAGCTTACCAAGGACAATAACACCTATCAATATCAGGTCATTTCATATCAAATAAACACAAACATTTGTACCAAATACTTTAATAATTGCCAGACAATTATTAAATTTATATTACACTAATGTTATTAAATTGTTAAGAATTGACTATCAATCGGATCCATATTGCGTTTTTGACCCTTCTAGTGTGGTTGAGTTACAGTCCGCAGCTGCTTAAGGCGCAGCAGTATGAGTTCGATTTTTACGATGGGAAAGTCTCTGTTACTGTCCCAGTTAATTTTAATATTCCGTTCGATGACAGTTTAACAATTGCTCATGTGCAACAGTTTTACCAGACGGTCGAACAGACAGATTATTATAATTTAGTTAATAGTCTCTTGGACTATAAAGACAAACAGCATCTGAATGACTGGGTGTATTATCAGCTCATCCGGCGCACAGCTCAACAGATTGCTCCTAAAGCAGAAAACTATGCACGTTATACTTTGTATAAGTGGTTTCTTATGTGCAAATCAGGTTATGACGCACGTCTGGCCGTTGGCAATAGTCAGATCATATTCTTTATTCAAAATAATGAGGATATCTCGGACATCCCCTTCTTTGAGATCGACGGTAAAAAATATACCTGTTTGAATTTCCATGACTATGGAAAACTATTTCAGCGAACCGATACCTATGTCCCAGTCAAAATCAAAGTGCCTGAGGCAACTAACGACTTCAGCTATAAAATCACAAAGCTACCCGATTTTGTGCCCGCCAATTATATAGAGAAGCAAATCGCCTTTAATGACGGACATAAAGCCTATCATTTTAACATTAAGCTGAATAATGATATCAGTGATCTATTTAAAAACTATCCCGGAGTAGATTTTGAAACGTATTTTAACATCCCTCTGAGCAAGGAGACCTATCAGTCCTTAATCCCAGCACTAAAGGAAAATTTGAAAGGAAAGAGTGAGAAGGATGGAGTAGATTATTTGATGCGATTTACCCGCTATGCATTTTTATATGAAAATGACGAAGAGAACTTTGGAAAGGAAAAACGCCTTTCTCCCGAACAAACTTTATTGAATACATATAGTGATTGCGATGACCGGGCAGCTTTGTTCTTTTATTTAGTTAAAGAGATTTACAATCTACCTATGATTACGCTTCTTTACCCCACCCATATCACAATGGCCGTCCAATTTGAGCAGTCGGTTGGCGATGCCATTTTATACAATGGTAAGTACTATTCTGTATGCGAACCTACTCCACAGGCGCAGAGCCTGGCTATCGGTCAATTATCAGATGAGCTTAAAACGCAAACCTACCAGATTGTGTACCATTATGAGCCAAGGTAAACCACGGCTCATAAGAGGTTCAAAAATAGCTACAACATGGACGGTGCAATAACTATAATTTATTAATAAGATCTAACAAATCGGAATATTTACCATCCGATCATAAGTTTACGTTTTAATTGGCTGTAGAACGAAATATTGGAATCGAATACAAAAAATCCTGCACGTGGCAGGATTTTCATATAAAATTTATTTTTAGAATATATAGGCTAATATTGAATTAGTCTATATATTTATAGTCTGCTAATTATTATAATCAACAACTGGACACCCCGATTTTCCGGGATAATCTCGGGAACCTCCCTTGAACTCCGTATCCACAACTTTAAAGATCACTCTTTCTCTTGATTCGTTGTTGGGATACTTTGGATCAGTAATCGTAAATTTTATATATATACCTATTGCCGGCCTAAATTTCTGATCCGTCGTAAAACCGTTTGAATAATATCCAGTATTATTGGCGTATTGATCGTGATAAAACTTCTTAATATAGAAAATAGAAGAGGGCGACTGTTGATAATATGGAAAGAATTTTCGCCATCCAGAATTAACACTATTGACAGTAATCCCTTCATTATATGGCTCATACTTATCAAAAACTTTATATGGCATATAATTAAATGAATTAGCATAGCCATCTCCGAAATCTCTACGATTTAACAAAGTCAATTTCACACTATCCAATCGAACACGATTGACTAAATCACTTACTTCATCATTTGTAAAGTGAGATAAAATTGGAAAAATCGACTGTTCTTGAATGCTAAATTGTCCTTGTCTTACAGGCTCGTATGGCCACCCATTATGACACTGATAGAGAATCTCATCATATTTTAGATGTAGAGCCCAATTAGAATTAATTCCATTTTCTGATTCGAAAACAGGTATTAACCCGATTGTATAGTCATATAATGGAACATAATACGATGGTGAAAGACTATTGTTACCTGTATAAAATTGAATATTATAGAGATTATTTGTGAGGTTGGCTGTTCCCGTTGTTTTAACGATACCGTTGTATTGTAAAGATGTCTGTGTATTGGTAGCAGATTTTGAACCTCCGACAAATGATTTCACAAAACCAAATAATCCTTTAATTACGCCAATTCCTGCTGCTACAGTTGCAATGGGTATTGCTGCGCGAAGTCGCGACGTTTCCAAATTACTTTCTGCCTTGGTTGATCTAGCAACCTTTGCTTTAACATCGGGGAAAGATTCTTTTAATTTATTTATTGATTCCACTAAAGCTCCTCCAGATGTTGTATATTCTACCCCTCCATTTATAAATTTAGCAAAATCAGAACCAGACTTTCCAGCCCCACCGATTGAAGATTTAGCCGTTAAAGTCGAGAAGTCCGACCCCAAGTTCAATTCAGTCTCATTCACTCCAAATACACTGAGTACCAAATTAGTACTATTCTTATACGGGGATGGTTTCGCCATTACAAAATCAAAGTTCATCCATACGTCACTCGCATTTTTTCTGGTAACACTGACTAAAGATAAATCTCTATCTTCTTTGTCGATAATAAATTGATCAGGTGGAGCAGAAAAGCTTAGCATTCCATTATGTTGATCAGGAATTGCATAGCTGAGCTTTGCTATATAGTGAGTTTTCGACCCTTCATTGAGATCTTGTACTCTATAATTGTATACAAAAAATCTTAATACTCCAGAATAAATATTATATAGTGCGAAAAATGGAGCCTGTGCGGGACGATCCGGTGTACCAAAATCCTTCAAATATAACACCCACCCTAATTCGGAACGATAGTCTTTATCAGAATTATTTAACGGATTACCAAAAGTGTTCCAAGGTAACGGCCTTTCTATAGACGGACTTGGTTGACCATTAATTTTGGGTTTAAAATACAAATTTACCTTTGTCAAATTAGGATCGTCCCATTTCCAATTCTTATTAGCATTTTGTTCGTTTGGGTCTGTAACAGCGTTGGCTTTTGTTTTTCGTACGGTGGTTTCTTCTGTTATTTCCTTTGAGTTTTCAAGCTTATCATTTTTTGAACATGATAAACATACAAATAAAGCTAATAACGGCATTAGTCGTCTAAAATTGGCTACAACTGTATTACAGTTATTTTTTTTTCTTCTCATAATTATAAAGTTCAAAAAAAAGCCCACTGGAATGTGGGCCTTTAGGTTCTTAAATATTTTTTTAGAAAGAAGCGCCAGTAGCAGCCTCAGATCCTGACTTCAAGAGGAAGTTTGGAGAGGTTAAACTGTAAGGACCAACCAAAAGGTTCTTAGCAGCAGCTTCGTCCAAGAATTTATTGTTATTTTCAGTCAAATAAGCTTTTAATAAATCTGCATTTTCGAAAGATGCGGTGTTTTTAGCTTTATCTCCTGCAACGATTGTTTTATCAGCCGTGAAAGCTTGATAAATATTGTTTTTGATTAAAGACGTTTTATCTGTCAATGCATCACTAGTTTCCTTATCGCGAATATCAATGCCATAGCGCATATTTATAAAGATTGAATTCGCTAACACCATTTTACTACCTCTTCTCCACAAGTTAGCGTATTCGTGTTTTGCATCAACATCCGTATTTCCTGGACCTATCAAAGTCATATTTGAAATTACAGGACGTGTTCTTGGTGACGAACCAAATACTTTTTCGGAGTTATCCGATTCAATGCCGTTGGATTGACCAGCTTGATCCGCAAGTTTAGGATCTCGAATACCAACTAAGTATTGAAGTTTACCAGAATACCCATTATCAAAATCAAAAATATCGTCTATATTTGCAGTTGATACGAGGTGTTTTGCATTCACCGTACCACCAAACCACTCGAATGAATCATCACCAGAATAGGCTACTTGAACATAATCAACTGTTGTTTTAGATCCTACAGATCCAAAAGTAATACCATTGATTTCATTATTTGTTGTATAAGCAATCCCTGGAAATTCAACACGAACATATTTAAGTACACCTGAGTTATCATCAGCAATAGTACCACCGTGATTTCCATAAGGTGCAGTCAGTCCCCCTTCAATTATACCTGTACCACCCGGGATATTATTAGTAGCCTTACCCAAAATAATCAATCCTCCCCAGTCACCGGGAGCTCTTGTACCCGCCGGTTGGTTGGATGTAAACACAATCGGTTTCGCCGCAGTGCCCTCTGCATTGATCCTGCCACCCATTGTAATAACTAAAGTCGCTTTAGTATTTTTATCTCCTCTAATTACAGTTCCTGCTGGAATTGTTAGCGTTACACCACTTTTTACGTAAACAAAACCCTTCAATAAATATGTTTTTGATGCATCTAAAGTCTTATCTGCAGAAATTTCGCCCGACAATTCCTCTGTAGCAGCAGAATATGCTGTTTTATTTGGTTCATAGTTTACCCAGCCCGCTGTCCAATCTGTTGTACCAAATGCCCCTTTATAAGCAACTTTATCAAAAAAAGCGTCAGCAAGAGATTCATTCGAATCACCTGGTTTCACAGGAGGTTCAATTACTGCTGGATCACTTTTACTACAGCTTACAAATACAGTCAAACCTGCAGCTAAAACAGCCAAAAGATTTAAGTTTAAATTCGTTTTCATTTTCATGTTTTATTTGTACAAAAAGAATATTTTAATTTTACCCAATGATTAACCCGATGTTAAATATTTATGAATTAACAAAGACCTACCAGAACTTATATGAAAGTGTTAATGAGATTGTCGACCCATATTGTTCCATTCTATTAATATTGTCTGTGTCCTTATTAAATGCAGCATTTGGATCGGCACCTTTTGGTTTTTGATAGAAATAAGCTTTATTATTCAATATATCACTATAATTCAATTTTACCTCGGCTCTAGCATTCGCAAATTTCTTGGCGACTTGCAAGTCAAGAATATTTCTAGAGTACTCATAAATATCTGGATCCTCAGCATTTCCGATTGCCCATATTCTCGGTCCAACTCTGTTATAAAGTAAAGTGATTGCCGTAGTATTAGGATCCTTAGTGGTATAAGATAATCCCGCATTGATTAAGTATGGTGATTGTCCTTGTAATTTGCGCTTACCTGTTGAATTCACCGTTGTTGGCACAATAACCTTCGAATAGATGTATGAACCATTGGCACTGATTACGAAATTATCCAAGCGCTCGTCAATAAATTTTAAGTTTTTCCTAACTTCAGCTTCGATCCCAAACACATCCGCAGATTTTGAATTGGTGTAGTTAAAAGAACGTCCAGAGTTGCCTAATTGTAAAGACTGTTCGATTGGATTTTCAAAATATTTATAAAATGCACCTATGGACAAAACCTCGCCAGCTGTTGGATAATATGCATATCCCAAATCAAAATTCGACGTTTTGGATTGTTTCAAATTGGGATTTCCACGAACGTTCATATTTTTGTTAAAATCATAGAAAGGAAATGGAGCCATCTCTCTAAACTCCTGTCTTCCTACTGTTTGTGAAGCTGCAAAACGAAGACTTTGCTTTTCATCCAAATTGTAGATTAAATTTAAAGATGGCAACAACGAAATTGTAGTTGTATCAACTCCTACCGGATTGCCATTATCTTCACTATTTAGTTTTAAATTATATGATTCCAAACGTGCTCCTGTGATCACTCTCAGTTTTTCCATCACGAATCCATCATACATTAAATAACCCGCATTTAAAAATGCTTTTGCGTCATAATGATCCCCACCGTTTGTAATTTCATTCAGTATGAATCCATCTGGGCGAATATTAGCTTGATCAAAAATCTTATCCTGAGGTAATTTCAACAGATTTGCATCAAAATTTCCATTTCTAATAAAACCAATTACCCTTGCATTAAAATTTCTATCCCGGAGCTGATTGAAATATCCTGCTTTCAATTTGTCATTTTCAGAAAATAAACGAATTGGCAGGGTAAAGTTTAAGGCTCCACCATAAGAATTTTCTGTCATCGTAGAGTTGAAATTACCCGCTCTATCGGCTGTGGCAGAACTTGTCGCTGAAATTGCGGCAATTCCATCTTTCGAGTACTCCATACGTTTGTAACCAGGCTCATCTCTATCAGTTCGTCCATAATTTAATGACCAATCTATTTTCAGATTGCTTTTTGAGGAAAGGATGTGTTCCCCTGACAATTGATTGGTCAAAATTGAACGTTGCAATAAGTAATCTCCTGTGCGATAGAACTCACTTCCGGAATCATCCGTTCCTTGGCGGTAAGTAAATTGATTCTCTAGGATACGATTATATAAATTTTTAAAGGAAATCTTATTTGTTTTCCAAGAGTATGCAAAATTAGCCAACGCCCCTAGGTTAGTATTAAAACTATATTGGTCATCATGGAAGACTTCCGGTAATGACTGACCCACATAAGCGTTTTGATCTGCTTCCCGTTTCCGTTGATCATAGCGGTAGGTCAAAGATAGGATAGCTCCAAATTTCGAATCGTCTTTAAAGTTCTTTGTAGAACCATAGTTAAACTGAAGATTTGGTGTCAAAGTTGATTTTTTTGTTTCATATCCCCAATTGTTTTTGAACAGTTTAGAATATTCAAAAATTTCATTTGAATTATTCTCTAAAGATTGAAAATCTTTTGTCGAAGGAAAACCTTTAGGAATTTGACGGTCACTACTAGCAAATCCAAATGCTTCACTACCGGCTCTTTTTGCTGATGTAAAATCCTTAAACGTGGATTGCGTATTGTATGATGTTCCTATTGCCGCGTCAAAGAAATTTTTATCTGGAAAATCCTTTGTATTTACTTGCACCACACCCCCAGAAAAATCAGCTGGAATATCTGGTGTGGCTGTTTTATTAATAATAATAGATTCAATCAGATTTGAAGGAATAATATCAAATGAGAATGCTCTTTTGTCAACTTCTGTATTGGGCAAAACCGCATTGTTCAACATTGCTGAATTATATCGGTCACTTAAACCTCTTACGATGACATATTTGTTATCTTGTATACTAGCACCGCTTACACGTTTGATTGCCTCTGATGTATTTCTATCTGGACTTCTTTTTATTTGTTCCGTAGAAATACCACTAGAAATTCGAGCGCTATTCTTTTGCTGTGCATAAAGTGCACCTATAGATTCTTTTTTAAATGTTCCGGTGATAACAACCTGGTCCAAAAGCTTACCCTCAGAGTTATCAAGAACCACATCTAAATTCGTTATATCCTTATCTTTAATCTCTACATCAGTAATCTGCTTTGTTGCAAACCCCAAGTAGCTAAATTCTAAGGTATACTTTCCTGCGGGTACTGCTGGAATATTGTAATTACCTGTTACATCCGAACTTCCCACTCGCGAAGTGCCAAGTACTTTTACTGTCACCCCTGCAATAGTCTCCCCCGTCTTGACGTTTGTAACTTTACCTGTCACCTTTCCACTACCTTGTGCATAAACACTTGTTGACGCAGCTACCGCTAGAGTAATGACAGCAGCGATTCTTTTGAGTTGTAATTGTGATTCCAATTTATTTTGCTTTTTGTTTCTGCAAAGCTATCCCCAGAATATTATATTAACATTAACAACGAATTACCATTACGTAAACCACTTGTTAACTTAATGTTACGGCTCCACCCACAGTATCACAATTCAAATAAAAAATGTACTTTAAACACTATTAGACCGGTATTTCAGCCTTATTAACTACTGCACATTAAAGCAGTGTAATAAAATTATTAAGCTCAAAAGTTATTAACATTGTGCTCATGTTGTGTTCTGATGATGACTTTCTATCTGTACTGAAGTAGCTTTTTCTTTAAGGCTTCACAAAAACTTGCTGATATAGTTTACCCTTACTCCAATGCAGCGTACTTTTCCCTTCAGGCTTGGCAAAAACTTCATGACGTAAATTACCCTTACTCCAATGCGGTGCACTTTTCCCTTCAGGCTTGGCAAAAACTTCACGAGGTAGTTTACCCTTACTCCAATGCAGCGCACTTTTCCCTTCAGGCTTGGCAAAAACTTCACGAGGTAGTTTACCCTTACTCCAATGCGACGCACGTTTCCTTCGAGGCTTTGTAAAAACTTTCTGATGTAATTTAATTTTACTCGAATGCGATGCACTTTCTCCTTAAAGTCAACCTCGGTAGCTGGACCGTCTCAAATATGCCCCTATGAACGCCAAAAGCCGTTTTTGAAAGAATACTTATTATATTTCAATAATAATACGGGATAAAATCCCGCCAAAAAGTCGTTTCCGTTTTTTGTATTTTGGCGGAATATTACCCCTTAGCGGCTTTCCCCGCTGTAACAAGATTGATCTATTGTTGCAATATTATTGCATATGCAAAGCAATTTCTCTAAGTTTGAATATATTTTCAATTCTGAGGTGTATGAGCAATCCAATCGTATCTACTGAACAGCTATCATTCCGGTATCACAAAGCCAAAAGCATTGTATTTCCTGACATTCATATCGAAAAAGGCGAACATACGCTATTGCTGGGGGATTCAGGAACTGGTAAAACCACCTTGCTCAATATATTAGCTGGCTTGTCCCGGCCTGAAACCGGCACAGTAAAGATAAATAGTCAGAACCTTGCCGAGCTCTCTAATAGTAAATTGGATCACTTCCGATCGCGTTATATCGGATTTATATTTCAGGAAGCTCATCTGCTCAAAAACTTAACCTTAGTGGAGAACATCAAACTGGCGCAATCTCTGGCGGGGGAGAAAGTTGATGTGCAACAAATTCATCTAGTACTGCAGCAGCTACAGCTGGAGCATAAAACCGAGGCCTACCCCAATGAACTAAGCCGTGGACAGCTGCAACGGGCTGCGATCGCGCGTAGCGTTATTAACAAGCCTGCATTGCTGATCGCCGACGAACCGACGGCCGCCCTCGATGACAATAATACCAACCGGGTACTGGAACTACTTCTACATATCGCCGATACAGCTGGATCGACCCTGTTAATCACAACACACGATAAACGGATCAAAGAAAGGTTCTCTAAAATGTACCTTTTGGCATAACCGGTTTACTTTATTTATTCATTATCCTCTTAGTTTTTAGAATTCGTTATGAACACAATACAACTGGTCTGGAAAAATCTAAGTAGACAGTTTGGATCTGTCTTCCTGAGTATCTTACTCACAGCGTTTGGCATTTCCATCCTTGCAGTCCTGTCCATTACCGGCGACACGTTTGAAAAGCAGCTTGACAACAACAGTAAAAATATAGATTTAGTAATAGGCGCCAAAGGTAGTCCGCTACAGCTGATTTTGTCCAGCGTGTACCACATCGACAATCCTACCGGAAATATTCCCTTGGACCAGCTGGAGCCACTACGTGACAACCCTCTTGTACGCCTCGCTGTCCCTTTGTCTTTAGGGGACAACTTTAAGGGGCATCGCATTGTGGGGACCGATTCCAGCTTTCTGGTGATCTATGAAACTAAAGTAAAGGAGGGACGACTCTGGCAAAAGAATTTTGAGGTAGTTATCGGCGCCCAGGTCGCCAAAAAACAACAGCTCAAAATCGGTGATAAAATCAACAGCTCCCATGGGCTCAGCAAAGATGGTCATAGCCATGACGAGCACCCTTTTACAATTGTCGGGATCCTCCAACAAAACAACAATGTCACCGACAACCTGATATTGACCAATCTGGAAAGCGTCTGGGACGTGCATGGCATCGGCCACGACCACGCCGAACACGAAACTGCTGCGGAACGGGAACAGCGCGAACGTCAGGAGGACCGGGAAGAGACCGTGAAAGCACATCTGCATCACCATGGCGAAGACTTACCGGAAACGACCACTTCACCTGCCACCCAAGGTCATGACGATCACAACCATGCCCATCATGACCATGATCACGATCATGAAGATGAAGGCACCTTTGTTAAATCGATCGGGGCGGATATGATTACCCAAAATGGTCTCGAAATTACCGCCATATTGGTCAAGTATCAATCCCCTGCAGCAATAGGTATATTGCCCAAAATGATCGATCAGCAAACAGACATGCAGTCTGCTTCTCCTGCCATGGAAAGCACCCGCTTATTTTCGCTGCTAGGCGTAGGCATAGATTCTTTGGCAATTCTCGCCTATGTCATCATGCTGATCGCAGGGCTGAGCGTATTTATCAACCTCTACAACGCTTTGAAACAACGCAAGTATGACCTGGCAATCATGCGCACACTCGGCGCTTCTAAAGCAAAACTATTCACCATCGTATTGCTGGAAGGACTCGTAATCACTATTGTCGGTGGACTAGTAGGCTTAATACTCGCTCATCTTGCCCTGTATTACATCAGCAACCAGACAAGCCAGAGCGCCGACTTTATCGAAGCTTTTAGGCTTCATCCAAAAGAATTGGTATTTTTGCTTGTTGCGTGCATCATTGGCATACTGGCAGCGTTGATTCCGGCGATCAAAGCGTACAGAACAAGTATATCCGGAACATTGTCAAATAAATAGTGTATAAAAGGTGATAGAGGAAAAAAGAAAATGAAAAAATTGATTACAACATTCGCATTTATTGTATTTTGTATAGTTAATACTCATGCACAGATCGGGAGCAATCCAGATGTGCCGGACCATACCCCCATGATGAACAAAACATGGGACGCCATCGATAAAATGGCGTATAAAGTCAGCTATAACGGTGCAAAGAAAGTTTATACGCCATATTATCCCAAAGAACTCAAAGCACTCGAAAATAAAGTCGTTGAACTACCGGGCTATATGGTGCCGCTGCACAGTGGACGCAATCACAAAAACTTTATGATGTCTGTATTACCTGTCATGCAGTGTCAGTTTTGTGGGTCCAACGGTATCCCCCCGATGGTTGAAGTCACCCTAAAGGGCGGCGCGATTAAATTTTCGGAAGACCCGATAAAGCTTAAGGGAAAAATGATCTTCACAAAAGATCCATTAAAAGGAAATTCGGAGATACAGATTGTTGACGCAGAAGTCGTTAAGTAGGCAAAAAGGCAGAATTAATAGCCTATCTATTCAGCAGCGAGATCTCCAGGCAAGCGGCTAATGCTGCTGTTTCGGTACGCAGACGTGCTTCACCAAGAGAAATGGGTTGAAACCCAGCATGTAGGGCAAGCTCAATTTCCTCAGCGGAGAAATCTCCTTCTGGGCCAATCAGTACAATATAATGCTGCCCAGGTTGAAAAATCTGATCTAAATACTTCTTATCAGATTCCACACAATGGGCAATAGCTTTTTGCACGCCTTCCAGAGGAACTGTATCCAAAAATTGCCGAAACGATATGGTAGGATTCAGCTTAGGCAAACAGGCCTTTAACGACTGCTTCATGGCGGCTACAATCACTTTGTTCAGCCTATCCAGCTTGACTTCTTTACGCTCTGAATGTTCACAGATGATAGGTGTAATTTCCTGAATGCCCACTTCCGTAGCTTTCTCTAAAAACCACTCTATACGGTCTATATTCTTTGTGGGGCCAACCGCGACATGTAAATGATACCTCGGCTGCTGAAAGTCCTCCTCAACTTTTAAGATGGACAATACAGTACGTTTGGGATGTGGATCCACCACTTCCGCTTCATATAAGCCACCTCGGCCGTCAATCAGATGCAGACGATCACCGCTATTCATGCGTAGGACACGGATAGCATGTTTACTTTCCTCTTCACTGAGGATAAAATTTTTGAGTGAAGGATCGATATCGGGAGTAAAAAATAGTTGCATGACCTAATACTTATGCTCTTATTCTTCCAAATCTTCATCAGCCGATTCGACCAATTCCAATTTAACAAACTCGATATTTTGCTGGGCTTTGCGGATGATGGTGAAGATATAACCATATTCTTCCTTCCGCTCACCGACTTCAGGAATCTTATCAAAAATTTCACTTACCAGTCCAGCCATGGTGTCATAATCCTGACTTTCGGGCAATTCAATCGGTAAAAACTCATTGACGTCGTGAATGCTCGCCCCCGCATCCACCATATACTCCGTTTCGGAGATACGCTCCACTACCGGTGTCTCCTCGTCATATTCATCCTGAATCTCACCGACCAACTCTTCGACTATATCTTCTAAGGTAGCCATCCCCGCCGTACCGCCAAACTCATCAAGCACAATAGCGAGCTGCAGACGACGCTGCTGAAACTCTGCCATCAGATCATTGATCTTTTTGGTTTCGGGAATAAAGTATGGCTTACGCATGATATTTTTCATAACCACCTCTTTACCTTTGGCCAGCAAGGGCAAAATATCTTTGGTATGGACGATCCCGACGATCTGGTCGATGTTATCTTCATAAATTGGAATACGGGAATATCCCTCTTCTGTCATCGTTTCGATCAGTTCCGAAGCATCTGCAGTGACTTCAACAGCGACAATTTTAGTTCGTGGTACCATGATATTCTTGACGATACGCTCATTAAAATCAAACACATTTTTGATCAGTTCGTGCTCAGAAATATCCAGCGCACCAGACTCTTTTCCCTTGTCCAGCAGATATTGCAGCTCTTCGGAAGAGTGTGCTGATTCGCCTTTCGTTACTTCAAAACCTAAGATTTTCAGCAAGAAATTAGCAAAGCCATTCAATATCCAGATGAAGGGTCTAAAAATAAAATAGAAAAATTGCAAAGGTACTGCAATTTTCATTGTGGTTGCAACTGGCTTCTGAATCGCAATCGACTTAGGGGCCAATTCACCAAATACGATATGCAACACGGTAATGATCGTAAAGGCTAATATATGACCTGCATTTTTTGCTATTGCTCCTGTCAGCTCAACCCCAAAAAAACCTAATGCCCCTTGCACAATTTGGGTCATTACAGCCTCTCCGACCCACCCCAAGGCAAGTGAAGAAAGTGTAATACCCAATTGTGTAGCGGCCAAATAACCATCCAAATGCTCTGTTATACTTTTGGCTATTGTAGCTACTTTGCTACCTGTTTTTGCCTGAACTTCAATTTGGGAGACCCGGACTTTGACAATAGCAAATTCGGCAGCAACAAAAAAACCGTTGGCCAATACCAAAAACAATGTCCAAAAAATATCGAGCGCCATGCTTGGGGTTATTTGTTAACAAATTCTTTTTTGTACAATTCGATAGCCTCAACTAAGATTCTCTGTGCTTCCTCTCTTCCCTTCACCCCTTCTACCACAACATGTTTTTTCTCTAAAGCCTTGTAGCTTTCAAAGAATTGTACAATTTCTTTCATCGTATGCGGCGGCAATTGATCGATGTCTTTGATATAATTGAATACAGGATCATTTTTAGCGACCGCAATGATCTTGTCATCTTGCTCACCACCGTCAACCATGTTCATAACGCCAATAACCTGAGCTTCGACTAAAGTCAACGGCAAAATATCTACCGAACAGATCACCAAGATATCCAGAGGATCCTTGTCATCGCAATATGTCTGTGGAATAAAACCATAATTGGCTGGATATACGACAGATGAACTCATCACTCTGTCCAAAAGCAACAAACCTGTTTCTTTGTCTAATTCGTACTTTCCTTTGGATCCGTTTGTAATCTCAATGATAGCATTTACGGCATTTGGCACATTCTCACCTGGAGAAACCATGTGCCAAGGGTTTTGTTTACTCATTTTTTATTTACTGTATATTTTGTTTGTTTTTTTTGTCTTTTATCCGCTTTTTAAGCAGGGTAATAGCAATAGGCATGAATGCAATGACGATCATCCCCACGATTACATACTCTACATAATGAATAATCCAAGGGAATTCAATCCCTAAAAAATATCCTGAAAGGGTCAATACCAAGACCCAGATCAAAGCGCCACTGATGTTATATAAAACGAATTTCTTGAAATCTAATTTTACAACACCTGCAAAGATAGGTGCAAAAGTACGAACTATTGGAACAAATCTTCCTATAATTAATGCCGTGCCACCATATTTATGATAAAATTCCTCGGCCATCACTACATATTTGCGCTTGAAGATGAGACTATCCTTACGCTTAAACAACATGGGGCCGGCCCGGTATCCAAACCAGTACCCCGTAAAATTACCCAGTATACCCGCTCCCAATAGGCCGATACAAAGTGTATAAATACTAACATCTATCTTGTGAAGGGCACAGAATAATCCGGCTAGGAATAAGAGGTAGTCACCTGGGAGAAAAAAACCAAAAAACAGACCCGTTTCGGCAAATACGATTAAGATAACTAAATAAAATCCCCCTGAACTCAATAGCTCTTCGGGATTCATTAATTGTTGAAATGACAACAAAAGTTCATGCATAACTTTTAGTAAAAATCAATGTTGTTTCTCTTTTTTTAGAATCAAAATCTACTTTCTCGCCTGTATAATTTAAAACAACAAAGTACAAATATAGTATTCTTCTAAACAACGAAAGTAAATCAAGTGTAATATAATCTTTCGTCCTTATTGATTTTGAGTAGTTATGCTGATAATGGACTCCCTAATCGTCTCGGCGATCTGACTGAGTTCCTCATTGCTCAACGTTAGCTTTGGCCCTGCAAAATTTAGATCGCTGATCTTATTGATCGGAACCAGATGGATATGCGCATGCGCAACCTCCAATCCGACGACAGCAACACCAACTTTAACACATGGAATTACTTTTTTTATCCCTTGTGCAACAATTTTCGCAAACACCCAAAGTGCCATGTATTCATCATCATCGATATCAAAAATGTAATCCGTCTCCTTTTTTGGAATCACCAGTACATGCCCTTTGGCCACGGGACTAATGTCCAGAAAAGCCAGAAAATCATTACTTTCTGCCACTTTATAAGCTGGAATCTCTCCAGCAACGATTTTTGAAAAAATTGTCGACATATTATTCAATATTGGAATAAATCTTAATTTATATACGATCCACTAAAGCTGACAAGATACAGGAACATTGCCTTTTTCTAAATCATCAGCCCTTTCAGCGTTCATTGTTTTAACAAATATAAACAAAAAAGGTCGCGATTGCTATAATCGGACCTTCTTAATATAAAGTTAATTTGTGAATGTGCGGTTATGGCATACCGCACATAACCGACAAATGTTATCTTGAAATCTCTACAATCTCAAATTCAATTTTACCTGCAGGCACCTCAATGACGGCGGTATCACCTTTTGATTTACCCAACAACCCCTGTGCAATAGGAGACTTAACCGAAATCTTACCAGACTTAAGATCTGCCTCAGACTCCGCTACCAATTGATAGGTCATCACAGCACCGTTCTTTTTATTTTTGATCTTGACAATAGAAAGCGCCAAGACTTTGGACGTATCGAGCTTCGATTCGTCAATCAAACGCGCTGTAGCCAAGGTATTTTCCAAATTGGCTATTTTAGCCTCATGTAGTCCCTGCGCCTCTTTCGCGGCATCATACTCCGCATTCTCCGATAAATCGCCTTTGTCCCTCGCCTCTGCAATCGCATTGGCAATTTTAGCTCTTCCTTCCGTCTTCAGATAAGCTAATTCTTCTTTAAGCTTACGCAATCCTTCTTCCGTAAAATAAGTTACTTCTGCCATAATTTTATCTTTTTCTTATTTTCTACATTTTAAAAAAGAAACAAGACCATATTACCCTCGTCGGGTAACATGGTCTTGCTTTCAATCTATACGAAGATAATAATTGTTTTCAACAAAACAAATTCATCCGTATAAAATTTGTCTATTCATAGTAATCGGTCCTATCAGGACTCCTCATCATCGACAAATTTGTAACCCAAGCCCCGTACTGTCTGCAGATAATGCGGTTTGTCCGGATTGGTTTCTATCTTTTTACGCAGACGCACAACGTGCATGTCAAGCGTGCGTGTATTTACATTTGAACTGTAGCCCCACACCACTTCCATCAGTTCCTCCCGTGTGATCTCCCGCCCAAGGTTCTGTAGAAAATGTAACAGAATCCTGTTTTCCAAAATTGTCAGTTCCACCTTCTTACCATCACGTATCAGAGAGTGAATATTCGGATGATGCTCAGTCTGGCCGAATTTATAAATCTCAGGGCTATTTTTAGGCAAGAAAAATTTCACCTTGTTATCTATCATAGCGATCAATACATCCATATTGAATGGCTTGCTGATATAGTCCGTCACGCCAAAACTATAAGCTTCAATTTTGTCCACATCTTGGGATTTTGCCGTCATCATAATAATGATGTTCTCAAATCCTGCTTTGCGTACATCTTCACAGATCTCGTTACCTTCTTTTCCCGGAAGCATCCAGTCCAATAAAACCACATCGGGTCTTTTTTCCAGAATCAAACTTTCTGCTTCATTCCCATTTCCGCTTTGAATGACTTGATAGCCCTCAGATTCCAATCGATGTTTTACCAAGAAACGCAAGTTCTCATCATCTTCAATAACAGCAACAGTGATGTCTTTGTTCATATTTAAATTTATTTTTAAACCGGAAATACCAATGTAAAGGTGGTCCCATGACCCAACTGGCTTTTCACCGTAATGTCGCCGCCGATAAACTCGGTGATCTCTTTACAGAATGCCAGACCTAAACCAATACTTCCTTGCTGATTATATTGACTCTTTATCCTATAAAACTTTTTGAAGATATTGTTAAACTCCGCCTTCTCTATCCCAATGCCTTCATCCCTGAAAATGATAACAAAATTCTTCTTGCTTTGTTGTATGGCAATATCCAGGATTTTATGTCCCGATTTCGAATATTTATAAGCGTTGTCGATCATGTTCTGAAATACGCTGCTCAACAATACCGGATCCGCTAGCATAGATGTTCGTACATCAATTTTTGTGCTAATTTTGAAATCGGGATATTTTATTCTCGAAGAAGCGACGATATTTTCAGTAAACTCCTCTAGATCAACCTCTTCCTTATTCAATTTAATTGTTTTATTTTCAATCTGGCTAAACGACAATAATTTATTCATCAAATTGTTGAGCCGGTCAGCCTCCTGATCCAATATATTACCGTACATCCTTCTTTCATCTTCTGAAAGCACCTGCGCACTCTTGATGTTATTTCCAGCAATTTTAATAACGCTCACAGGTGTTTTAAACTCATGCGTCAGGTTGTTGATGAAATCATACTGCAATTTAAAAAGTCTTCCGTTAATTTCTAAATTTCTATAAATTAAATATAGAATCGCAATCAAAATAATATAAATCAGCGATATACCACCCAAAACAGGCCAAAAACTACGGTTGATCTCGTCCGAAATAAAACTTTTGCTCGACCTAAACAGCAGTTTATAATCCGCCAGAGCTCCGGGCAAAGGCATTTCGGTGGAGATCTCATCATTCTCTGGCGTAATCGGTGCGCCTACTAAGGGTACAATTTCAATCTTTTCGTAAAGATTGGGATAACTGTTTTTGACTTCCAGATACATTGGATCGATCTGGAAATTAAACATATCCTGCTCATAACCCACCGTATGATCCAGATTGCCCTCCATTATGGATTTGTAAACGATCAGATCATTCACCCTCGGAATATTCAGGTAGGTGATCTGCCCTGGTCTGATGGTATAAAAAACCTTTAATATATCTTTATCCGACAACTTTGCATTAGGCTGTAGCTTATCGATATAAGTCGCCAACTTGACTCCTATATTATTGATATCTTCTGAATGCAAGCCCATTTGCGCACGATCACGGATCGTATTTTTATACAAACCTGACCGAGAAATGGAAAAAAAAGTGATCGTCTTGGGCTGGATCCGTAGATTATTAACGATAAAACCATAGTTCAGATTATGATCATTGTTTAGCTGAAGATCAAAAAAACCAATTTCACGTACGAAAGGATAGGAACTTAAAATGCTGTACGCATATTTCCCCGCCTGCACAGAATCCAGGAAGCCTTGGTAAAACGATACCTCAGGTACTCTGTTCTGAAAAAAATCGTTAAATGGGACTAATGTTTGATCAAAAATTTCCGATCTCCTGTTCGTAAATTCATTTTTAATATGAGACTCCGTATAATTTCTGGCCAAAAAAAGCGCAAACAAATACAGACCGCTGATCGCGATCAAAAATACCAACAGTAGACCATAATTTTTCCGGTAGCTGTATTTCGCTGCTTTCATACTTTGTCCCTAATCTACGAGATATTTTGCCAAAAATCGCTCCAGCTCGTTATAATAACCGAAAACATTCTCATCTTTTTTAAAGGTTCTATCCTCATCTTCCTTTAAAAAATACTGCACAGGAATATGGTTGTTTTTTAGTTTCTGAACAAATTGGTTTGCATCCGTCACGGAACTGAAACGGTCTTTTCCACCCTGGGCGAGCAATACTGGGATTCTTACCTTATCAGAATGGAATACAGGCGAAATATTTTTAAACAATTCGGCTTCTCGAATAGGATTGCCAACAATCTGATACATTTTCTGTACGTAGGACTTAAAATAAGGCGGGATGTCCCTAAAATAAGTGAATAGGTTGGTGTAGCCAGAATAGGACGCTGCGCATTTATAAAGATCGGAATTGAAACAGGCGGCATGCAGCGCCGAATATCCACCAAATCCTTTCCCTACAATAGCGATCCTGTTCCCGTCTGCAATCCCTTCTTTGATCAGCCACTTCACTCCGTCGGTAATATCATCCTGGATTTTACCTCCCCATTCCTTAAAACCCGCCGTCCAGAACTTCTTACCAAAACCTGTCGAGCCCCTGTAGTTCATCTGAAAAACCAGATATCCTCTATTGGCCAGAAACTGCGCTTCGTTATCAAACCCCCAAACCTCACGGCCATTGGGTCCATCATGGGGCAATACCACCATCGGTAAATTTTTTCGGTTTGAATGTACTGGATAGGTCAAATAACCGGTTATCTGCTGACCATCTCGCGCTTTATAGGTTACAAATTCATTCGGAGACAACTCCTTATCCTTCAAATCGGGGTTGTTATCCGCCAGCTTTGTCAGTTTTTTAGTCCTAAAATCATAGAAATAAATCCCTCCCGGATTGACATCGGTATAAGTTTTAATAATGATCCTGTCTCCTGAAACATCCGTATTCAGTACCTGAAATTCAAAGCCTTCAATTTGCTCCGCCAATTGATCGTACTTCTTTTTTGTTGCCACATCAAAAAAATGCCGGCCCTGTCTCGAAGTTGTATAATTAACAAACAACAGTCTGTTCTGCTCGGAAAAATATCCACCTGGACTCATATCCACTTCTTTATGGCTGAACAGCTCGCCCAGCTCCCTTTGGTGCGACAGATCGTAACTGACCAGAGCGAGCTTGTCGCGATTGATGTTGGACAGAGCATAAATAACTGACTGTGCACTATCCTGATATCCCAACGGAGTAAAACTACTTTCCACGTCACAACGGACAATCTCTTTGAACGATTCTTTTTCCGATGTTCGATAAAGGACAGATTGCTGTACAGAATCATTTGCGATTGCCAGCCGCACCTGCCCATCAGTTGATACGATCCACGAGCTCATATTGCCCGGATTTTGAAGCACGAGTTCGCGCGGCCGCCCGTCGAGATAAATACGATAAAGGTCAAACAGCGAAGAATCCCGGTCATTGATCCCTGCAATAAAGCTTCCATCCGCGGAGACCGTAGCGTGTACCCATCTAAAACGGGCACGTACCGGTTTGATCAGCGGCCAGATTTTATCTGTTTTGATATCTACCGCATATAGCCGCAGGCTGTCCTGCGAAGACTGTTCGGTCAAAAAAGAAATTTTTGAGCTACTATTCCATACAAAAGACTTGACATTAATATCATTCTGATAGGTCAGTTGTTTCGAACTATCCTGATGCTGCAGGTCGATGATATATATATTTTTACAATGATTATCAATACCGATATAGGCAATATATCGGCCGTCGGGAGAAATCTTAAAACTCGATTTTTCGGGCGTTGAAAAAAAATGGTTGATAGGTATAGGGTCGGCATGATGTTGGCGACACCCCAGCATGACTACACAAAAAAACAAAACAGTCCAAAATTGCAACCTCATAATCCCGAATACGTCCTTATCAATTAACTCAAATATTGTAATTAAATACGAAATTGCAGCGAATGCAACCTTATTTTTACAAGATATCGTAAATCCAAATAACATTCAAACTTAGCTAAATTAGCGCTCATATAAAAACGTTTTATGACGTGCGGGCGATAACTCTGCTGGCCTGACCATTAGGTATGGGTATGCTTGCCTTTCCTGTTAGCACTTTTTTCTATTGGGAGTCGCCGCATTTATACACATCCCCCTTTATCTATAAGCTGTTATTGACTGGAATCTTTTTTACAATAGAAAACCTTATTTTTGTCTATGTTTTTATATAATGTCTCCGTCATAGCGGAAGAAGCAATCCACCAGGAGATTGTCGTCTGGATTCAGGATAATATTCTGCAATCCAAAAAATTTGAGGTTCATTTTCTACAGATGTTGCAGTCACCCCATGAAGGAATGACTTATTGCATACAAGTGGTACTCCCTTCAGAACAACATATTGCGGACTTTCAGCAGGTTCACCTGCTTCCCTTACAGGAGCTTGTTGCAGAAACGTACCAGAACAAGGTCTTCCTTTTTGACAGCACCATGAAGTACTTAAAAAAATAAGAGCGTTCAGACGCTCTTTATTTTCTATATCATGTAACACAGCTTTATTTACTGCTTTCATTTTCGGGTTGCCGATCGTTTTCCTGAATTTCCAAAGCCAGTTCGAACCGCGGGTCGTAGCTTATTTTAGGTGTCAGAAAATGAAGCAGAATCAGACGGGCATACCGGAAATTGAAAGGTGCAAAGAGCAAGATCGTCACCGCTAAACCTGCAAGATACACCCATGGTGACTCGCTTCGGCTCAGCACCGCTATAGCCACAGACACCGAAACAATTTCGGCCACGGACAACGCATAACTGACATACATGGCTGCATAAAAATACCCCGGTTCGACCTCATATTTAACGCCGCAATGCGGGCACACCTCATTCATATGCTGTTTGCGCAAACTGTAAACCTTCCCTTCAAATACGTTCCCCACATGGCATTTGGGGCATTTGGAATGGATCATCGCATGGAATTTAGATGTCGGCATTTCGTCTATTGTATCTCGTTAAAAAATTTCTTTGCAGGCACGTTTCGCTTGCGGTACTTTTTGTACCACAGAAAACCCAGACCTGCTGCTGCTAGATAAGGTATGGCCAGAAGAAACAGGATACCATCATTCAAGCCTTTTCCTTGCATATTCCCCTCTTTTGTAGAGTTTTCGGCATTCAAGGTACACATAGCGCATTGGGCCTGCGAAACAGATGCTGTAGAGCAGCTTAGGGCCACTATGATGACTAGATATTTAAACCATTTCATAGGACAAAGTTACTGAAAATTTAACGATTAGCGCAGCAGGGATTCAAATTTATCCCAAAAACCATCCTTGGGCAGCGATGCAACCAGTTCCGTCTTTTCTTTTTTGATGGGATGTGTAAACACAAGCGAACGCGAATGAAGACAGATGCTTCCCAGTGAACTGCCCCGGGGATACCCATACTTATTGTCCCCAACAATTGGGCAGCCCATGGCAGCCAACTGCGCGCGGATCTGGTGCGTACGTCCTGTCAGCGGCTCGATGCGGAGTAAGTAGAATCCATTGAGCTCACCAACAAGCATATAATCGAGTTCGGCGTAGGTACCGCCTTTTACCTCACGTGGAAAAGCTTTCGTAACACGGGTCTGTCGATTCCGGATCAGCCAGTTGATCAATTTCCCCTCCCTGTTGCGGGGACGCTGCCGCACGATCGCAAAATAAGTCTTTTTCACGGACCGGTCCTGAAAAAACTTATTCATTCTTTCCAGAGCCTTGCTCGTTTTGGCGAATAAGATCATGCCGCTGACGGGCCTGTCCAAACGATGGATCACGCCCACATAGGCATCGTTGGGTTTATCATATTTCTTCTTTAGATAGGCTCTTACCATATCTTCCAATGAAAGATCGCCCGTTTCATCCACCTGTACAATATCCCCCGCTCTTTTATTGATGGCAATCAGGTGATTATCTTCGTAGATTACATCCTTGTCTGTAATGTCCGGTTTATTCATATGTAATTATTTGGCGGTGCGGTCGACTCCTAGAAATAAGCTGCCAACACCTGTATTGTTCTTCAATAACAAAAGCATAAGCCTTCCTGCATAAAAAAGGCTCTACGCAAGCGTAAAGCCTCTTACCTATATATATCGCAGGCTTACTGCGCACTGTCTGCCTTCAGCTGCTCTGCTTTTTTGGCTTCTTCTTTCATTTTCTTTTTGAAAAAGCCGCGCAGCAGGAAATTATGTTGTAGGGCTTCCATATTTTCATCCAATCTTTCTGTACTTGAATTTAAATTATTGATTGCCGATTTGATCTGATCGGCGGACGCCGGATCATTCAATAGAACACCAACGGCATTATCTTTGTCATTTAGACGGCTCGACGCGCTATTCAAATTATTGATCAGCGCGTTGGCTGTCTGCGCGACACCCTGCAGCTGCGCAGCCGACTGACGCAAATTGGAGAAAATAGCTGTATCTGTCGTCAGATCATGAATTAAGCCTTTGTTACTGTTCAACGAATTGGTCAATGTCACCAGATTTGCCGAAGCCTTATTTGCGTTATTCATCGCAGCGCTGATAGACAATAATGTGGCACGCAGAGTATTGACCATGGAGGTATCTGTCAGCATTGCCCCTACCATACCCTTACCATCCGCCAGACCACGCGAGATTTCCACAAAATCTGTTGTTATTTTGGCCAGGTTCTCATTATTCACCTGCAATGTTTCCATCATCGCTTCCATATCAGCAGTTTTGGCCGAGCGCAGAAAATCACCGGTCTCCACAGTAGGCGCATTTTGAGATCCACCGGAAATAACCACAATTTTATTACCGATCAGACCGTCAGATCCCAATTTGGTCACGGCGTCTTTACGGATATACTCAGCAGACTTCTCTTCAATGGTCAGCACCACTTCCACGTCTTGCACACTTTTGAAATGGATATTTTTAATGATTCCCACTTTAACCCCCGAAAACCAGACGTTACTGCCGACTTTCAAACCTGCAACATCAGGAAAGGAAGTGGTAATCTCGATATTTTTTGTAAATTTCTTTTGCTGGCTGCCCAAAATAAAGATTCCGGCCAAAAGAATCAATACGCCTAAAAAAACAAAAATACCAACAATGATTGCTCTTTTATTTTCTGCCTTACTCATGTATATTATAGAATAAAATTATAATTATAAAACGCTTTTACGCGTTCGTCATCTGTATCAAAAATCTCCTCAAAAGATCCCTGTCTTTCAAATTTACCATCCAGCAACATCACGATACGATCGCCCACCTCCTTTGCGCAGGCCAGATCATGGGTGATGATAATGGAAGCGGTCTTGTAACGTTCCTGAACTTCATTGATCAGACCATTGATGTCCAGACAAGTAATGGGATCCAGACCAGCAGTAGGCTCGTCATACATCATAATTTCAGGTCTAAGGATCAATGTGCGTGCAATACCGATCCGTTTACGCTGTCCTCCGGATAATTCAGAAGGCATCTGATTAATGGTCTGTGACAGTCCTACACCATCCAGCACTTCCTCTATAGCATAGTTGATCTCTGATCTTGTCAGCTTGCGCTTATTGCGCACCAACGGAAATTCCAGGTTTTCACGGACCGTCATACTATCATACAAGGCACTGTTCTGAAAGGAAAAGCCAATTTTGAGCCGCAATTCACGCAGCTGACGGTCATTCAAGGTGGTCACCGAATCACCTAGCACATTGATGGTTCCTTCGTCAGGTCGCAGTAGGCCGGCAATCAGCTTGATCAGAACCGACTTACCCGTTCCGGATCTTCCAAGCACGACAAGGTTCTCTTCTTTATATAAATCAAGGTTTACCCCTCTAAGCACATGATTATCGCCGAATGACTTGCTGACATTGCGGATCTCAATAACCGATTTAGAACGATCTATATCCAATTTAGCCTTTTCCATATACCTTTATCCAAAGAACGATAAAACCTGTACAATAATTATTTCCTCGATAAATACAAAGAACATCGAGGCTACTACCGCCGCATTGGCTGCCTTTCCGACACCTTCTGTCCCTTTTGACGAAAAATAACCGCAATAGCAGCTCACCGCGCCTATCGTAAAACCGAAGATTACAGCACGAAGCACCATGGCTCCCAAATCCTTAAATGCAATGGTTTCAAAGACCTGCGTGAAAAAACTCAAAAAACTGAGATCATCCTTGCTCATCATACTTAGGTAACCACCTAATAGACCGATCCCTGCTACATAAAAACAGAGCACCGGAATTCCAATCGTTGTAGCTAAAATTCTACTAACAATCAAAAATTTATAAGGATTAGTCCCGGAGACTTCCATCGCGTCGATCTGCTCCGTGACATTCATTGAACTGAGTTCGGCACCGATCTGAGACCCCACTTTACCAGAGGCGATCAACGCCGTCACCAAGGGTGCAAGTGCCCGTACAATGGCAATGGAAATCAAAGATGGCAACATTGAGGTCGCCCCAAACTCCTCTAGTGAAGGACGCGATTGTTTTGTGAATACAAATCCCACAATAAAACCGGTCAGACTGATTAAAGGCAGTGATTTATAGCCTATTTCATAGCACTGACGGATAATCTCTTTGAATTCATATGGTGGAGTGACCAATTCGCGCCAAAACCGCAACAAGAAACGATGAATGTTTGCGAATTCTAGAAAAAAAGTCTGAAGTTTTTTAGCCATTTAAAATGATGTCTATTTCAAATTAATGTGTCATAAACACGTCGTACGCTGAACAAACACGTAACAATTCGAGCGGTAAAGGTAAATAAAAAATATGTATCTAAAATTGTCGTTTATGTAAAAAGATCATGAAATTGACTTTTATATCATAAAAATCAGAATTATAGTGTACCGATTAAACCATTCTATACGTTATGCTGTCATAATAACAAAGACAATAGCATAGAGTTTTGTCGCATTAAAAATATTACAGAGATGAAAAATTTAGGCAACATTAAATATTGGGTATTGGGGTTGATCGGTGTCGCATCTTTTTCAAGTTGCGCAACTTCAATGGCCCAGAGAGGCGGCTATGTAGGTTATAACAACTACAATTCGGGGGTCTCTTTTCAAATGTTCTACGACGAACTTTCGCCTTATGGACAATGGATCAACGATCCAAACTATGGCTATGTCTGGATTCCGGACGCTGGGCCTGATTTTCAGCCCTATGCCACCAATGGTTACTGGACCATGACAGACTACGGCAATACATGGGTATCCAACTACGATTGGGGATGGGCTCCTTTTCACTATGGTCGCTGGAATTACAACGACCGCTATGGTTGGGGTTGGGTCCCCGACTACGAATGGGGACCAGCGTGGGTCAATTGGCGTCAAAGCAGTGATTACTATGGCTGGGCTCCTCTTGGCCCCGGCATGAGCATCAATGTTTCGGTCAATATCCCAATGAACTTCTGGACTTTCGTCTCCGTCAATCATTTCATGAACCGGAACATGGATCGCTATTATGTAAACAGACGCAATTACAACAGCATATACAATAGAACCACGGTAATCAACAATACCACCATCATCAACAACAATTATTATGTGGGAGGTCCAAGAAGGTCAGATATTGAACGTTCGACAGGAAGGAGTATTGCCGTAAACAGAATCACAAATGCGGATAGACCCGGTTCGGCCCGCACGAGTGCAAGTCGCACGAGAACCGGTGAAATCGCCATGTACCGGCCGGCAGTAGACCGCAACACACGTTCGTCGGCACGTCCTACCAATGTGGTTGACGTTTCTACACGAACACGTAACAACAACAGCTCCATCGCCGACCGTAACAATCGCGTCATCTCCAATCGGGACAATATTAATTCGAGATCGGGAAACCGGGAACTGTATATCGATAATAATGGTAATGCTTCGATAAGATCACGTAGCGAAAGTAACAATAATGGCGCAAGCCGCGGTTCTACTAGCAACAGCAGAACCAGAGACAACAGTTCCGTGGACAGAAACAATGTGAGCAGACAGCCCAATAACACGAATTACGATTTTAGAACGCGTACGTCAAATAGCAACCCTACTTCTACCAGTAGAAACAGACAGGACGGCACTGCTGACAACAGTGGAGTTGTCAGCAGCAGAACCCGTTCGGGCCAGCCAGCCTCACAACCTGATCAGACGATACGTAACCGTGGCTATGACAATGGAAGCAGAACGCGCTCCAGTCAGCCCGTAAATCAGCCGATGCAAAACCGAGGCTACGAGGGCGTTAGCAGAACCCGTTCGAGTCAACCGGCTTCGCAGCCGAGTCAACCTGCTCAGACTAGAGTTCAGCATAGAGGCTACGAGAATACCAGAAGCAGATCTTCTGCCCCATCCGTGGAAAGATCGACCCAACAGGGGGCATCCTCTTCAAGAAGCCGGTCGTCCGAAAGTTCAGGCCGGGGTGGCGGTTCGGAAAGATCTTCTGGCGGCAGAACGCGTTGAGAATAACTTAAGTAAACAGAACAAAGGCGGGACAGTACATCTACTGTACCCGCTTTTTTGCTAGGCTCATCATCAATCTATCTTTTTCAAATCACAAGAAATGTATTCCCCATAATCGCCGTTAGTCGTCCGCTGACCAACCAACGAATTGCAGCCACATCAACACGGAACTTGTATTTGTACTGAACAATCC
Organism: Sphingobacterium thalpophilum; assembly: GCF_901482695.1. Taxonomy (NCBI): domain Bacteria; kingdom Pseudomonadati; phylum Bacteroidota; class Sphingobacteriia; order Sphingobacteriales; family Sphingobacteriaceae; genus Sphingobacterium; species Sphingobacterium thalpophilum. The sequence continues at coordinate 3,529,861 of NZ_LR590484.1, read as the reverse complement.
GTACTTTTTCATGTTAATTAGTAAATTTACCCCTTCAAACAAAATCAGACAGAATGGCATCAATAACCTCTATATTGGACAACGATTTTTATAAATTCACGATGCAGCATGCTGTGGTCAAGCTATTTCCTAAGGCAAAAGCCCGCTATCATTTCATCAACCGTGGACACCATAAATTTCCGGAGGGATTTGACATCCTTCTACGGGATGCTGTCCACGAAATGGCTGACCTACGGCTCACTAAAGCAGAAAAAACCTTTTTTGCACGCAACTGTCCCTATATTGATCCTACGTATTTCGACTTTTTGCAAGGCTATCGTTACGATCCAGAAGAGGTCAAAATTACGCAGGACGGACCCGACCTGGAAGTCGTCATTGAAGGTTACTGGTACCGCACGATCTTATGGGAAGTACCGCTGATGTCGCTGATCTGTGAGCTTTTCTACGAATCGCAGGGTCTGATCCGGGCCCGCGATGAAGAGGTGATAACTACGGCAAAAGAAAAAATTGAGAAATATAAAAAACTGCGTATTACCATTGCGGATTTCGGTACCCGCAGACGGCATTCTTATGAGGTTCACGACCTTGTCGTGCGCACCTTAAAGCAGTATGGAGAGAAGACCTTTATCGGTACAAGTAACGTTCACCTCGCCATGAAGTATGAAACTAAACCGATCGGCACACATGCCCACGAATGGTTTATGTTTCATGCCGCAAAGTACGGCTACAAAATGGCCAACTTGCTGGGACTGGAGCACTGGTCCGATGTCTACAGGGGTGACCTTGGAATAGCACTTTCGGATACCTATACCACCGAAGTTTTTTTCCAGCAATTTGACAAAAAACTAGCCAAGCTGTTTGACGGAGTACGTCATGACAGTGGCGACCCTTTGGAATTTACGGACAAAGTCGTTGCTCATTACAGAAAGAATGGTATTGATCCGCTATCCAAAACAATTATATTTTCTGACGGGCTAGATTATGACAAAGTTGAGCGGATCGCGAATTATTGCGAAGGGAAGATATTACACTCTTTTGGAGTCGGAACCAATTTCACAAATGACGTTGGTCTTAAGCCCATGAACATTGTCATCAAAATGACGGATGCACTTCCCGAAGATGAGCTCTGGACGCCGGTGATTAAATTATCGGATGAACCGATGAAGCACACCGGAGATGAAGACTCCATTTATATCGCAAAAAAAGTTTTAATGATCGACGATGACAATGTATAGAGACGTATATGGTGAGGCACTGGATGACTATTTTGTACATCAGGAAGAAAAATTTCCCCTCGTTCTTCATACGAGCTATGGGGATCAAGACGAAATGCCTGTCGAGGTGTTCTTTAGAGATGCCGTGGATTTCCCGGAGCTCGAATTCATCGGGCTATCGCTATGTGATGGCCAGGTGCTGGATGTCGGTGCCGGTGTAGGCAGTCATAGTCTTTATCTCCAGGAGAAAGGCTTTCGTGTTGACGCTCTGGAATTGAGCCAACCAGCCTGTCATATCATGCAGCAGCGAGGCGTCCAAAATATTATTTGCACGGACTTCTATGAATTCAGTGGCCAAAAATATGATACTCTTCTGTTTCTGATGAACGGCATTGGTATCGCCGGCGATATTGCGGGGTTCAAAAAGCTCCTTCAGCATAGTCAGACCCTATTGACCGACCGCGGGCAGCTTATTTTCGATTCCTCAGATATCAGTTATCTCTATAGGGACTTTAATATTAAAAAGCCCGATCATTATTTTGGAGAAATTCAATACCAATATGAATATAAAGGCAAAAAAGGCAATCCTTTTAAATGGCTGTATTTAGATCAGGATACCCTGATCAACATTTCCCATGAACTGGGCTGGGTCGTTCAAATCTTGTACGAAGATGAAAATGACCAATACCTGGCTCGTATGGAACCAAAAAAATAAGCCCTCAGCGGGCTTATTTTCAAAAGTACTACTTTTGGGTTCGGATGTAAATATCCCCCATGGATGTCTTTAAAATCACGTCCTGTCCGCCACCGTTCATTTTGCCTTTTACAGTATTCGACATCCGGAAGCTGTCCTTAGGCTCTTCAGCAGGCTTCTCAAATTGAAATTCATCTGCTGCATAGATATTTCCCATAGACGTTTTCACGTCGACATTAGCACTGAATTTTTTAGGGAAAGCCACATCCACTGCCCCCATGGCCGAGATAAGCGAAATCGGTCCTTTTACAGGCTGGACAAATTGGGCGACCACATCACCTTGCGCTACTTTTACACTGAGTGGCCCCGTAATATTGATGACTTTGACATCGCCCATGGTACTGGAAACCTCCACTTCAGCGCGGATGTCCTTTATTTCAATTCCACCACCATTAAAAAATCCACCACGGCCTCCTTTTACACTCACGGGCAGATCGAAAGGAACGCGCACATGTACTGAATCCTCCAAGGGCATACCAACCATGCTAATTTCGGTAACACCACCGTTGTTCTGGATATTCATCCCTAATCCTGAATTGTCAGCCAGACCCGAACCATTGACCACACGCAAACCTTTGGCCCGCTCATTTGTTTCCCGCTCTTCCACCTTCGCCGTGATCAATACATCTTTACCATTATAGCCTTCGATCGCGATGTTATCGAATTTCAGCAATAACTTATTTCCTAAACCGGGAACCTTGATCTCTTTCCAGACCTTTTTTGCGTCGCGGTCAAAAGAACCACTTATTCCCCTCGGCGCTTTGGGCGGTTTTGGCGGAACCGCTCCTTCCATTTGCTCACTCACCTGGGCCTGCAATGCGTTCGCAAAAAGCAGTGCCATTCCCATAATCATTATTCTTATCTTTTTCATTGCTATAATTATTATTCTTTCCTATTTACTACAGTAAGATTCCCATCCTTCATATTCTTTGCGGACCCAAAACTCTGGTATTTCAGGTTAGCATCCTATTTTACTTCCTGCTACTGACTGAGCAGTACAGCATATGCTTGTTCCTTCACGAATTTCAGAGCCAATGGATCATCCACAATGGCATTTAACTTCTCCTTGGTACTTGATTTTATTTCCGGATCTGTCTCCGCAATCATCTGCATCAATTCGACCTGCATTGTCGGATCATTTTGTGCCACGAAAAAGTCCTGCACCTTTTGTTGCCTCTCTTCTGGTGCTATGCTGCCTAACAGAGTTTCTATGGCAGCCATTCGGACATTACTGCTGGCATCGGACACCGCCATTTTCTCCAGCTCATGTACAGCATGTTCATTCAAGTGCCCCTGTTTCTGAAGCGCGAGCACTGCTCCAAGACGGGTGCTTGCCGAACTGGAATCCTGAAGCATTTGCACATAATCATCCTTATGTAGGTCCAGCGCCTGCTCCTTATCTGCCCGCTGTCTTTTCCTGTTAGCCGCAAGCTGTACTTTCGCTCTGCTTGTCATGGTCTGCATCGACCAGCGCAGCTCGTTTTTCTCCGTCACTTCATCCACCTGCTGCTGCGAAGGCTTCGTCACAACGTCCTTCTGCTTGATCTGAACTGTGTTCAGATCAGCTACCTGCGCTGTGTCCGCTTTTTGTTGGCTGAAGATCCAGAAAGCCACAGCTCCTGTCAATACGCTAGCCGCGGCAATGCTTGCCCATCGCCACAGAGGTCTAATTTTCTTTTCCTGTACCTCGGGTACGACCTGTGGTCTGATCTTATTCCATAGATCCGCAGATGGTTCTCTGTGGTCAAACGCATCCCGATTGGCATTCACAAAATCCTTCAAATTATCCCGCATAATTATACCTCTCCTTCAGTTGTTCATAAATTTTCTTTTTCGCACGATGATATTGGCTACGCACAGCAACCGCTGTCATTCCCAAGGTGTCGGCAACCTCATCGTGACTCATATCTTCAAAAAGATACAGGTTGACCACCATTTTTGGCACGCCTGTCAATTGATCGATCACGGCTTCGAGATCCGTCAGCTGACATTCCCGCCATTCTTTTTCCAGCAATTCATCTTCGCCTTCGTCCCGAATCTCCAGATCTTCTATCGGTGAAAAATACTGCTTATTCTTGCGCAATAAAGAAATCGCTTTATTGACACCCATCCGGCGCAGCCAAGCTTCGACACTAAGCACGGCCTCCCATTTGTCTGGCCTTGAGAAAAACTCTACAAAGGTCTCCTGCAATACATCTTCGCTCTCTTCCTGATTAGACAAAACCCGATAGATCGAACTAAAAATCTTCTTCGCATAGCGATGATAAAGCTGTGCAAAGCCCAACTCATTGCCCGATTGGCACATCGCTAATAAATCTTTATCGCTAAGTTGATCCTGCACGTTTTGCTAATTAATACTGTTATTTCCTATGTTCTATTCAATAGTCGGACAGCTGCTGAAAATGTTGCAATTTAATTTTAATTTTTTTTATATAATAAATAGGCTATCCCCGTCCCTGCTTAACAAGCATTTCTGTTTAAAAAAAAACACCCAGAATAACTCCCGGGTGCTTGCATAAACAAAATATATTGTGCAGCGGTTTTATAGTTTCCTTGGCGACAATAATCACTTTATTTTTAGATAGGTTTCGATGATCAAGTGTTTAACGCCCAATTCTGGCAAATTCTCTTCACCTTTTTGAATCAGTGTGTCTCCTTTAAACTCGAGTTCGAAATCAAATGCATTATTTTCCCAATCGCGTAGGCTGCAATACTGCAGACGTTCCTGGTACTTTTTACCGTCGAATGAATAAGTCCCACCACCTGCCAAAAAGTGAGGCTCTTTGCCCTTCCCTTTTTCTTTGTCATGGTTGAAAAAGGAGAAATGGTCATCGTTGAACATTTTGAACATTTCGGTCTTGCTGCTATCTGTAAAAGCTGTTACTGTATCTTTTCCTTTGATGGTCATACTTTCGATCAGCTTATAGGTACCGTTCAGTGCGAGCTTCTTGGGCAATTCGCTTTCATTCATCTTTTTGTCTACTGGATCACAGGAAAAAGCAATAAAAGGCAGTGCTGCAATTAGTAAAATTTGAGTTTTTAGATTCATAATTTATATCGTGGTTTATAACGGCCAAACTACAAAAGTTTGGCCGCAAAAAAAACTTTGGATTATTCTTTGTCCCACCAGACACGGCCGGTATAGGTGTCCCCGCCGGGCACAGAGTTGGAAGCAACCCTATAGTGGTCAGGATTATTGGATGCTTCACTTATTGGATACGGGAATCGTCTCGGAATTACCCCTCCCGTGCTGTTGTCAGGATGTTTTACCGGTGTTAGAACAGGAAAGCCCGAACGCTTCCAGTTGTTCCAAGATTCATAAAAATCAAATAAGGTATTGGTATGTGCCCAATACTGCTCGTTAATTTGCTTCAATCCATCTGCGTCATTGTAAGGATTTGCTTTCAGAAAAGCCTCGGCTTCTGCATCCGAAATAGCCAATTTCGCGTCATATTGATTCAAACAGGTAATTGCTGCCTTCACCCCATTTTGATAATGCTCCCGCGCTGTGCCACCAATGCCCCAGCGTCTTGCGGCCTCTGCTTTCAGTAATTCTGTCTGACCATACGTTAAGATCAATGTGATACCATCCCGTTTAAACATATTGGGATTAGGAGAAGAATAGTCGGGATAATCCGTAAAGCTGGGATCCTTCCGAATATCAAATGCATCCCCATTGGCTGCATCCACCTGCTTCCCATTAGGCATTCCTTTTTGGATCGCCGGATTCGATACATAATTTTCATTCTGATTTTTGTTGGATAGGCTGGTATATATGTTGGTCACGGCAATCTTTCCAAGCCTGGGATCATTTGATTTTTTTAAGAAAGAGATAAAGGTATTGGACCATTTTCCGTAATAATAATCCTGCGATCCGACATCTCCCAATAACACCTGACTATTTCGGTTTTGCGTTATACGCGCTCCTTTTTCATTATGCCTTACGAAGGCATTGTCTTCATTGGATGTAAACGTATTCGAAACTGCTTTCTGCGCATATTCTTTTGCTTGCGTTTCGTCCACTTTCACCAAGCGCATAGCCAGCCGCAACATAAAGGAATGCGCAAACCTCTTCCACTTGCTAATATCACCAGCGTAAATAATATCTCCGGAAACCTTATCAGCACCAGTTTGTAATGCAGCTGCAGCTTCTTCGAGTTCCTTTAACATCGAGCTGTATATATCCTCTTGTTTATCATATTTTGGCAGATAAATCTTTTGGTAATATCCTAAACCAGCTTCCGAGTAAGGTACATCGCCATATAAATCCGTTATTCGCGCCAACACCACTACTCGCCAGATACGGGCTATCTGATGCAGATTTTTATATTTTTCCTTGCCACGGGTACCTTCTACAACATCAACAATATTCCTCACCTGTTCGATATAACTTCCCACCGACCCCGTCCCCCAATATGCCGCTGTATGTTCTTCAAAAATCAGATATTTGTCACCCCGCCATTCCGTAGTACAGTTTGCCAGGGCCTGGACAAATGGTCCAGCCAAAGAAAAATTACTCCGGTAAGCGTCATAGGCCATATCAAAGCTACCGGTGTAGTTGAGTTGAGCAGATGACAGAATGAAGTTGGGATCAAACTTATCTGAGCGATTGGTTACAGGATTTGTATTAATCTGATCAAAATCTTTCGTACAACCTGTCATAGCCAAAAGGCAGGAGACAGCAAATACGGATATAATGGGTTTAATAGTTGTTTTCATAATTTTCATAACTAAAATTTAGCACTTAAGTTAATTCCATAGGTACGTACAGCCGGTACTCCGCCTAACTCCAATCCCGGAAACGTCGCATTATAGCTTGACTCGGGATCGACATTATCCGTCTTTTTCATGAAGACAAACAGGTTACGGCCTACCGCACTGACATTAATAGATTTGATTTTATTGTTAAACAAGCTCGAAGGGAACGTGTACCCCAATATTATCTGTCTAAGTTTGATAAAATCAGCACTATGAACAAAAATCTTTGATGTGTTATTGGCAACATTAGTATAATAGGTAGGAGCATTTGCTCCATACTCTTCCCGTTTGTCCAGCGTTCCTTTATGCAATCCAAAGACATATCCATAATAATCTGTCGCAGAGAACAGCTTGCCTCCCCATTTACCATCAATTAGAAAAGACAAATTAAACCTGTCGTACGAAAACTCGTTGTTCCAACCTGCAAACCACTTATTAAACGCGGACCCATAGGCTGTTAATTCGCCTCTCTCGGGAGATCTTTTGTCGGCGAGTAATACAATATTGCCATTTTCGTCATATTTATTATCGAAAGCCATGACCTGAAATGCAGCATAACCTTTCACGTTTGCCACCGAGCCGGCACCTGTGCGCGACATGGCGACAGACTGAAAGTTGAATCCGTCAGCCAGCGACAATATCTTGTTATCATTATAAGAGCCATTGAGAGACGAAATCCATTTAAATTTTCCATTTTTTATAATTGTCGCAGCAATCAATGCTTCAAAGCCTTTATTTTGCATTTCGCCTGCGTTTAACACTGCAGCGCTAAAGCCACTGGAAGATGGAGTCGTAATATAGGTAATTTCGTTTTTCGACTTCTTGTTATACCAGGTTAAATCAACATTGATACGATCATTGAATAAACGCAGCTCTGTTCCGATTTCGAATTCTGAAGCAGACGAAGCAATGAGTTCGGGATTCGGGATGCGCGTATTGTCAATGATACCAAGCGGTGTTTCATTCAAACTTTCACTTCTGAGGCGATATCCCAGTAATGTTTGGTAAGGATCGGTAGCCTGACCGACCGTGGCATAACCTGCCCGCAGCTTGCCAAAGTTGAGCCACGGAGCCTTTAGATATTCTGAATACACAAATGAGCCTGAAATTGATGGGTAAACCGAATTTAGTTTATTGTCGTATCCGGAGGCCGCGAGTGTGGAGAACCAATCCGAACGAAGGCTCCCCGTTAAGTAAAGAACGTCTTTATAAGCAAATTCCAGGGTTCCATACGCCGATTGAGTTTCCTGCTCTGATTCGTTATACTCCAAAGATTGGTTTTTCGCATTGGTAATATTATAATTGCCAAATACGGCAAGGTCAACTCCATTATTGGTTATCTGTTTGGTTTTGGTGTTCCGATAGCTCGCACCGATATTAGGGGTAATGGAAATATCTCCGAAAGTGAACTGCTGACCGATTAAAATATCCGCGTTGATGTCATCAAAGTTTGTGTTCTGTTCGGAGATCTTACCCCTGGTATAATAGGCGGTACCCGAAGCCACTACATTTTTATAGCGGTCCGCATAGGAATCGCGTCCTGCACGGCCTTGAAAAAACAGCCCATTATCCAGCGTATATTTTGCTGTCAGGGAACTGATTGTGCGCCTTCGATCGGTATTATTTTGAAATTCATAGGCGGCAAACCAAGGGTTCGTTGCATAGACGTTTCCAGAATAACCGATTTCTTTGCCATTTTCGTCCTTCCATGGCTTGAGATCATTCACATTGATGGATGTCGGTAGAAACATCACGTTAAAATTGGCATTTCCAGCTCCGTCAGAAAGCATCGGTCTATTCTTGACCTGCTCATAGATTAGATTGATCCGTCCATCAACTGTCAGCCCCTTCAATGGCTCAAATAATCCAGCCAAATTAAATGACTGCCGATCAAGTCCTGAATTTGGAACGACCGATTTATTTTTTACATCGGTACCAGAAAGGCGAATAGAGCCGCCTTCGAACGATTTATTCAGCGCAATGGTGTTTGTCCATGTATTTCCAGTACGATAGAAACGCCCCAGATTACCTTTTTGCAGCGAGTAAGGCCTTTCCTTTCCATCAAATTGGAGAACCGGAGAACCATCTAATTTTGCTCCCCAGCTACTTGCCCCCGTAGATAAGGCATTATCGATATTGGCGGGTTTGATACCTCCACCACCGTGACCATATTCTGTCTGCCAGTCAGTCTGGTCGATTATTCTCTCAGCAACATAATTGCTACTAAAATCTATTGAATTCCCTTTACCTGATTTTGTCGTTATTAGAATTACTCCTGCTTTCGCCCGCGACCCATACAACGCCGAAGCCGCTGCACCTTTCAAAACAGAAATACTCTCGATGTCGTCCGGATTGATATTGCTTATGGCGTCTCCGAGATCGGGTGCATTATCCCATTGGCTACCCGAATTGCCCTTAGAATTACCATTGTTTAGACCTACCGGTTTGCTTTCCATGGGTATACCGTTTATAACGTATAAAGGCTGATTAGTTTGATTCAAACTAGAGACCCCACGTATCGTCACGTTCGTTGCCGCACCGGCACCCCCAGCCGTACTGCTAATGTCCAAACCGGCAACTTTTCCTGCCAAAGTATTCATCACATTATTTTCGCGCGCCGTTGTCAAGGACTCGCCCGCCACCTGTGTTACCGAATAACCCAGTGACCGTTTTTCTTTCTTCTGCCCGAGTGCTGTCACCACGACCTCGTTGAGCATACGGTTGTCTTCCAGCAGTACTATTTTCATATCGCTTTCCTTGGTGACCGCGACCTCCTGAGAAGTGTAGCCTGCAAAAGAAACAATAAGAATATTTCCAGTAGATGCCTCGATACTAAACCGCCCGTTGATATCTGTCGCCCGACCTACTGCGGTGCCTTTAACGCGAACGCTGGCGCCTGCCAGTGGATTGCCCTTGTCGTCGGTCACTTGTCCAGCTACCGCAACTTGCTGCTGCTGGCTGATCACCACAAGACCTTCTTTGGATACCGAATAGACCAGTCCACTTTTATTGAAAAGTTTGCTCAGGACATCCAGGACTTTACTATTCGTCACATTGACCGACACTTCTTTATTTAAATTCTCGTTGGTCGAGTTATAGACAAAGTAATAGTCACTCTGCGCTTCGATCATCTTAAGTACTCTGCTCAGTTTTGTTTTTTGGACATCTAAAGAGACTTTCTGTTGGGAAAATACGTTTGCCGACACATTCATAATAGCACACGTAGTCATAATTAAGGCTAGTTTCATCCGGATAATGAATCTAAAATGCACAATATATCCATTGCGCATTTGCAATAAGCAATTTTTAATCATATTTTAGTGTTGGTTAAAATTAAAATTGAGCAGCACACCCAATGTTGCTGCTTTTGGTTAATCATTTTTTCAATGAAGGATGGTGTTGGTCCACCATCCTTTTTACTTTTCTGAAATAGTTACTTTTCTCCCATATATTTCATATTTAAAAGGTTCAACTTTCTGTAGGGCTGCCAATACCTGTGAGATATTCTCTTTGCTAAAGGTTGCTGTAAAACGATAATCCTTCAGCCGGCCACCTTGAAGCCGTATATCTACATCGTACCAGCGTTCGAGTGTCCGGCGCAAAGATTCGAAGTCCTGGTCCACGATTTCGAGCCTGTTTTCCTTCCATGCGATATCTGGTATTTCAACTCTATTTGATTCCACTACCGGAATATTCTCGATGGCAATCTCTTTGATCGGCAATTTATCTCCGGCTGACTTTGTTACTTTGTCCGCCGCAGCTATGACTGCATCCCGATGTTTAAAAACGGTAATCTTTTGGTTCGGCTTGATGATAACTGAATTCTCCCGCGAGCCTTTACTTGTCATTTCAATAGCACCTTCCACCAACAGAGCTTCTGCTGTAGGTTCGTCAGGATAACTTTTCACATTGAACGAAGTACCCAATACTTTGATATCGAAATCCGAAGCTTGCACCACGAACGGTTTTTTCCTGTCTTTCGCCACATGAAAGTACCCTTCGCCTACCAATCTCACTACGCGCTCTGTCTGATTAAAATCGGCCGACAACTCGAGCCGGCTGGCTGAGTTTAAGGTGACCGTGCTACCATCAGCCAGCTCAAAGTTCTTCTTTTCTCCTTTTTTGGTTTGGTAAGTTCGTCCTACTGAAGTCATAGGCTGTACAGTAGTGTCTATCGTAGGCTGTGAATAATACCAAATGCCACCAACTGTCAGCGCGGTAACTACTGCCGCTACTGCTGCCCATTTGCGCCAATTCATCCCCAAAATGCGTAAAGGAGCAGCCGGCTTGGCTCGCAGATCGGTTTTCAGTCTTTCAAGTTGTTCATGTACAGACCTACGGTTTCCGACCAATATCTGGTATAAGCGCTTGGCTTTTTGGATCATCTCTGCCTGCTCAGGATGGTTTAAGCTATATTGCTGCCAATACAGTACACAGTTTTTGTCTTCTCCCGAACAATACTTCTGGAAAGTATCGTCAATCAAAAAATCTTCTAACTGTTTATAATCTTTTTGGCTCATGCTATGCGGTATTTATCTTATAGTGTCCAAAATGCTTTCCTTTTCCTAAGAAAAAAACAAAATATCTTATAAAACACTGAAATACAGCACATTTTATTTTAAAGTAGATAAAAAATGATGTGAAACCATGGATTCGGCAGCAGCCGCCTGAGGTCGAATTTCGATGCGAATAGATTATAGGTCTTTTAGCTCTTCCCTAAGGATTTTGAGGGCTTCATATAAGGTATTGTAGGCGGTCTTAACGGACATTTGGGTCAGTTCGGCGATCTTTTCGTAAGAAAAACCTTCAAAAAATTTAAGATTGACCAACTGTTTTTGACGGAATGTCAACTTTTCCAGAGCCTCCTTCAGGCGTATCTGAATGATTTCATTGGTCTGCACTTTGATGACAAACTCCTCATAAGGCATCTCAATCCATTCGTCTTCAGCCTTGACATTCTGAAGGGCAGTATTGATTTTATGCTGTTTCTCCAGAAGCCTCAACATACGGCGTTTTAGAAAGGTAATGAGGTAGGACTGCACATTATCGACCCGCTCGAGCTGCGCTCTCTTTTCCCAGATCTTTACAAACACCTGGTCCGTCGCTTCGCTCGCCAGATCCGTATCTCCACAGGTCCGGATTCCGAAATTCACAAGCTCTTGATATAGGGCAGCATACAGATCAAAAAAGGCCGTCTCATCTCCTGTACGAATCCGTTCCCACAACAAGCGGTACCCCAATTTATTTCTCATCATAAAGCCTATAATCCGTATTTTAGTGAATGTACTTCCTTGATTCCAAAAGTATAAACTTAATCCGTAAAAGGAAAAAGTTTTTATCTCCAAAAACAATAAGGCCATTTAAATGCAGAATTGTAATTTAGCTCTTTCTGTAATAACAGAAAAAGTTACGATGGAATCACCGTGGTCATGATCAATAAGAATAGACTGTACTGAAAGTCCTTTTGATAAATGACATTCATGGGTCCAGCACATAGATACAAGCTAATTAGATATTGATGAAAACTATTTTTGCGATCATAGGCAGTGCAAGTGGAAACTCCTCCAATCATCAGGTTGTCCGCCACTTGCAGCAGCAGCTACATCCCGAAGTTCAGCTTACATTGTTCGACCGCCTCAAGGAGCTGCCTCCATTTGATCCGGAGGAAAGCCGGTTGCAACCACCGATAGAAATTATTGCTTTACGCCAGGTCATTCAAGACGCTGACCTAATTTTAATCAGCAGTCCGGAATATATTTTCAGTGTGCCCAGCGGACTAAAAAACCTGCTCGAATGGTGTGCCGCTACGACCGTGTTCGCCGACAAAGCTGTAAGCATCATCACTGCATCAGCGCAGGGCAAAACTGCGCATCTGGAGCTACAGCGCATTATGGAAGGACTCGGTGCCAAGCTTGATCCGAGAGGTAATCTCCTAATCCAGGGAGTTAAAGGAAAATTAGATGCAGCGGGGAATATTTGGGACAAGCAGCTCCATTTAAAACTTGATGATTTCGCAAATTTCCTATCTTTGCCTTATGCAAGAACAAGTCAATAATCCTTTACATGGAAAACGGCTAGATACCATCATCGAATATCTTGTCGATTATTACGGCTGGGATGAATTGGGACGCCGGATAAACATCCGGTGTTTCAATGAAAATCCCAGCGTGAAGTCCTCCCTGACTTTCCTGCGCAAGACACCTTGGGCTCGGGAAAAAGTCGAACGGCTTTATGTGAAAACCATTCAGAAACGATAAGCGCCCTTTGCCGAAGGGACAAAGAGCGCTTATATAAATGTTAAATGTTTAAAAGCTATAAGTATAACAGCTGTCGCCGAGAAATAGTTTTTAAATTTATAATTTTAACATAAGCCCAGCCATTCCACCCCCATAAAAGGTGTTTCTCGTGCGGTCCCGCCGCCAAGCTTTCCATTGTGTGCCCGCAGCAGATGGAGCATCTTCGTCTTTTTCGGCATAGTTAAAACTCGGTGCTAGAAATAAAGACAGGCTGTTGCTCAGCTGATAAGCGGGAATAATCCGAAATGAAGACCGGTGATTATCCAGCATTTTAAATTTATCGGTCAGATGGTTGCGTGAGACTATTTCGCCGCGTACCGAAAACTTCTTCCTGCGCAGCAGCACTGCGCCCAAACCCGCTTCAAAAGCATATTTCGATTGGCCATCATCTGCAAGCGCTGCTTGGACCGACAGGATGCTGTACAGGACCCGACCGCCCGAACGAAACTGCAGGCCCAGATAGCTTTCTTCATCTATTGCCAAGGACAGGTTCCGCTCTCCATTTTTGATCAGGTTTAGCAAGCCGATTGGATAGTCGTTACTGTCCGCGATGTTGACTATACCTGCCAGCTGGAAGCCCTTGACCCCTTGGGCCTTGTTCACTATACCGGCAACCTGAATGCCGACATCGGCTGCGCTGTTATTTAATAACCCAGCTATTTGTACGGTTCCTTTACCTTCTTTGGCCGTATTTGCGATTCCCGCAAGCTGTACGCCACGCACTGTATCAGCTTTGTTGATTACGCCTGCAACTTGCACGCCGTTCACGCTGGCAAAAACCCGATTGGCAATGCCCGCTAGCTGCGCACCGCCGACATTTCCGCCTACAGCATTGAACACACCCCCTACCTGCACCCCTCGCATATCATACTGGTTGATATTGAATACCCCGCCCAACTCTACTCCGCTGACTCCCGCCGTAGCACCGCCAATGATGTTTAAGGAAAACTTGTTGACAATCTGTGAACGTATAAAACCGTGGGAACTCAGCCCCGGTGTCATGGAGATCTGGTAAGGACTGTACAGGAACAACCCACCAAGGTTCATGCTTTGTATCCGCTGGGCAGGCGATAGAAAAACCCTGCCGAAGAAAGAGCGATAAAGGCCATGATCTTCCTCATAACCTTCAAAATAGCCATATTCCCGCTTCTTCTTATGACCTACTCTCGCTTCAATAGGGAAAATCACCATGACGCTGGTATCCCTGAACGTCTCCTTGCTGACATTAACAGCGATCAGGCTGCTTTTTTTCTTGACATCGAGCTCGAAATAGCCATTGTCGTCACTCAAGGTCGACAGTAATGCACTACGGTCAAAGATACTGGCATTGGCAACTGGATTATTGGTGCGTATATTCTTGACGTATCCGGTAATGACCGCCCTGTTTTTTGCAGGGGTGTGCACTTCAACATCCACCGACATGCGCTGAGGCGTATACTGCACGATAATATGTCTACCCAATTCCTTAAAGCTATATTCTTTGCCCAATAACTCATCGAGATAACCATACAATGTACCTCGGTAAGCTTGAGGATAAAGGATGCTATCCAGCTGCAAGATATTCCCGTTAAAGGAGAACAGCACATCCTGTTGCTCCTTTAGGACTTTAAACACTTCGCCTACCGTCGTTTTTGGATAAGCGGGCATGTTGACTGTTGCTGCGAGTTTCTGCTGTGCCAGCACCCCTAAAGAGGTGCTCAGCAGTAGAAATATTATATAAAATCGGATTCCGCTATTAGCAAATAATATCATAATGCAGTTTGTACAATTTCGTTTCGAAAACATGGTATCACTTTAGATTATCGTGTCAGGTGAATTTCCTTATCTTTAACAATGACTTTTAGTCCTAATGATTCCCGTATCACTTTAAGTATCTCCGTCAGGCTGTTCTGTTCAAAAGTAGCTGTCAGGAGAAGCTCTTTATCCGACGGTTGGTCAATAATGATCTGGTAGTCATATGCACGGCTTAGCAATTCAACAGCCTTCTGTAAGGGTGTATTTTGAAAGACAAACTCCCTATCCACATAGTATTTGTAGAATTTATCCGGTACAGCTTTCTTTTCTACGCGCATCGTATCGGTATCGTTGACCGTGATCATCTGCTCGGGTCGCAACAGGATTTCCTTATCTGCATAGGCCACTTTGACCAGACCTGTCGCTACGATCACTTCGGTGGCATGGGCTAGACGACGTACATTAAAACTCGTTCCCAAAACGGTGATCTTCGTTGCGCCTGTTGCAATCACAAAAGGGTGATTTTTGTCCTTGTGCACCTGAAAAAATACTTCCCCTTTTTTCAGCTCTACATTTCTGTTTTTATTGGTCCACGAGCTCGAGTAGGTCATTTCCGTATTTCGATTGAGTGTGACAGCAGAGCCGTCAGGTAATGAATCCTGCCGCACAGTCGCCTGGCTGACCAGCAGCATTTGCTCCCGGTGTGAACGGTCAAACACATAAAATCCCAGAACAGAGAGCAACAGAATGCTCGCCGCAACCCACCAGTTCCACTTCATTACCTTGATCTTCCCTTCGGACACTCCAGCGCGTTCCGCTGCCCGCTTATCCCTAGCGACCTTAAAATCCATCCATGCTTTATCCACATCCACTTCTGGTACCTCCAAGGGTTTGGGTAAGCTATCCCATAACTTTTTCATTTGTAAGTATGCCTCTCTATTATTAGCGTCCTTTTCCAACCATTCCTGTACGATAGCGCGTTCCGCTTCGTTTGTTTCACCTACGAGATATCTTTCCAATAACTCCTTATTCATGGCATATAGATAAGATAGCAATACGTTTTTTACTTTCAGGTACTCTGCCCTGTTGTCTGCATCCTCCTCCAGCCAGCTTTGGATGAACCTGTTCTCTGCTTCATTGGTATGCCCAATGATATATCTTTCTAGTAGTTCCTTATTCATAGCTTATAGATGAGGTAAAAAATAATCAATGTCAGATAGTCCATAAGTTCGGTACGCAGATGACGCAGTGCCCTGCTCATATGTCCTTCCACTGTTTTTATCGAAAGATCCAAAGTAGCGGCGATGTCCTTGTATTTCATTTCCTGGAATCGGCTGAGCTCGAAAACCGTCCGGCTCTTTTCTGGGAGTCCCGCCAGTGCCAGCTGTAGCTTTTTATCAAGATCTTTGGTGCTTTCGTCCACAGCCGGCTCCAGTTCCTGCCGATGGATTTCATAAGACTGATATTTAAGCTTACGCTGTTCTTTTTTTAACACATTCATACTTTCGTTATAAATAGCACGATACAAATAGGACTTTAGTGAGGTATGAACCTGGTGCTCCCAGTCCTTTTCCCAAAGTCTCAAAAACACCTGCTGGACGACCTCCTCTGCACCCTCACTATCCCCCAAGTACCTGAAAGCATACCGGTGCAATTCTTTGTAATGCGCCCGAAAAAGCTGTTCGAAATTTTTCTCTTTATTATCCGACATTTGCCAAATCTACCATATGATTACACAATCTTCTTTAGAAGTAAGACAACCTTAGCAACAGTTACCCTTATTTATTTTTTATTTTTTTTTGCTGCATTCAGCTTGATCGCATCAACATCTCAGTCAACCGACAGACTGTCAGACCATAGCGGTTACCTGGAAAATACAAATTCTTACGTGCATAAGTACTCCCGGGATTAAAGGTAGTCGTTCTGAAAATAGAAAATGTTTTTTTTCTGAGGGTATATTGATTTTCTATTGTCATAACCTAAAAGACATTATCATTAAAAAAACAAAAAAACACAATTGACAATGAAAAACACATTAAATGCGACTTTAGTGGCACTGACACTATTGGGGACAGCAGGTATTGCACAGGCGCAAGAAATCACTTACGGCATTCAGGTAGGGAGCAATTACCACATGACTTCTTTCGGCAATAAAACAGTAAGGGACAATAACGGGAAGGTAGGGGTATCGATAGCCGGATTTGCTCGAATTGGTGACCGTCTATTCTTTCAGCCGGGCATTGGTGCGAGTTTGTTCCGAAAAGAATACACGTTTGAAGGCACTCTAAAGACTCCCAAGTTCTACCAGATCAATCTTCCGCTACAAGTTGGATACACAGTACTGCAGAAGGACGATTTTATCCTACGCGGTATGATCGGCCCGCAAGTGAACTACGATATCAAAACGGTAAAATCCAGTGCGAATACCGAATACAAGAAATTTTCATTTGATGGCAGGGCCGGTATCGGGGTAGATGTCAGCCGCTTTACCATCGACGCATACTACAGCCACGGATTTACCAGTATCGACAAGACGCTTGACGCGAAGAACAAAACAGTAGGAATCATGGTGGGGTACAAATTTTAATGGCTACCGTAATTAGCTAATTTGCAGCGCCATGTCCCCTCATGCATAGCGCTGCACTCCATATTTGGAAAAAATGATTTTATTTTTTGTCAATAATTACTATTTTAGCGCTACCAAAATTATTCCAAACATCTCGATACGCAGGATCTATCCTATCTGGTATTGGAGGAATAACTCGGGATGTAGCGTAGCCCGGTATCGCGCCAGCATGGGGTGCTGGAGGTCGTCGGTTCAAATCCGGCCATCCCGACGGAATTACAAAGACCACTTAATTTGTCGTAATTAAGTGGTCTTTTGTTTTTATTGCCGCTCATTTAAAGCTTTTTGCACAACAAACAGCTCCTGTTCAAGCATAAAACTGATAAGCCAGTGCTTGCCGATTTTAGACGCCACCAAATTACGGGGTGTGTTTTCGCTCGATTCATTTTCCAACTGGACATAGGCATGCAGCAATACAGGGTCTCCGATCTGCTTAAAATTCATGCCATCGATCAAAATTGTTTTTATTCCATGGGTGAAAGCATCACCATATTCGTAGAAAAAGCGAAAATCGTCGCCGTCCGGAACAAGAATGTACCGATCATAAACCTGATCCGAAAGTTTTATCGGCGGTATGGAACTTTGGTGGTTACACGAAAAGAACACTAATTCATTATCGATTTTATCATAATAAAAGGCCTGATCTAACGACTGCAAATACCCTGGATGCCAAGGTAGCTGGTCGCTGATCTTTGCTGTTTGGTCCACCGCCAGTTTATCGTTCACGGTCAGGTGATAAATGGTTCCGTTTAGCTTAAGAAGAATGGGAAAGCTTCCGGAAGTTCGAGTCATCGATGCAAAAGGTAGATA
This sequence comes from Sphingobacterium thalpophilum, assembly GCF_901482695.1. NCBI lineage: Bacteria > Pseudomonadati > Bacteroidota > Sphingobacteriia > Sphingobacteriales > Sphingobacteriaceae > Sphingobacterium > Sphingobacterium thalpophilum. The sequence continues at coordinate 3,511,669 of NZ_LR590484.1, read as the reverse complement.
TTCTATTTTTTCAGTGGTCATCCCCGCTTCGGCCAACAATTTATTCAGACTTTTTTGCACGACTAGTTCCCCTGTGTTGCTTTTGAAACACAACAATTCATAATGGACGGTTTTGTCCTTATGATAGAGAATATAGCCGTACTCATCCATCATATAAGAATGATCCATAATCAGATCTTTTGCTGTCACTAAGAGATTTTTTACGTCCAGCTCTTTGTAAAAATGGCTCCCGTCCTTAGCGATTTGTGGCGTATAACGGCCCCACTGAAATTGGCCGTTAATCGTAAACAAATCCCCTGCTTTTACCATGAAATCCTTAAAGGCCCTTGCATTGGGCTGCTGTGCAGATGCAATCGTTGCTGTCAGCAAACTGCTATCGGCCGGATCTATGACAAGAAGCTGCTGATCTTCAAAATTACGATACTCTGGTTGTGGATGTAATCTGATCAGTCTGTGATTTGTTTCATCCAGTGCAAATAAGGCCTCTGTCTGTTCCGCAAAGGTCTTGGACCATATCTTCGCCTTCGCCCTCTGTAATTGTTGTAGCGGGTGTAAATGAAGGACACTGTCCAGCCATGTCTTCCATTGTGCCCGTGTGGCGTCTTCGGCGGGCACCGACAGCAGTTCCATTGAATTGCTGAGATACTTTAAGCGCTCTTTTGCAAGTTCTGCTATTGTCATTGACCGATAATCATGTATAGTATAGCCTCCATCTGGCGTTTCGGCACAGCCCACAGCGTGCACAGTCACCCGTCTCTGATTGTTGAGATTGTCGATCCAGCGCGGCATGTCCGTCAGATCACGGTAGTCACTAAAATCAGTCCATTCTACCGTATCCTTCAGACTAGACCGTTCAAAAAGACTGGATGGGTAACGCCGATTTTCCGTCTCGATTTTGTCGTTGTTATGCGCATTGAAAAATGCGATATTTCTCGTATAATAACAGTCTTTGACTCCCGGCACGGCAACGATTTCAAACGTAAAGTCCCGGTCGTAGTTATAAAATAAATTTCCGCGGTCTGCAAAAAGCGGAATTAACACAATATCTTCCGTGCCGAGACGTTTAGCGTCGGTTTCGCTCAGATGAAGAAAGAATCCATTTTCAGGAACGTAAATATCCCCTTTGTTGAGCACAAATAGCAATCTTGTCATGGCTGCACTGAGCTGCACAACTCGATAGTCCGATTTGAACCTTCCCGTAACCGTCTGAGTTCTTTCTATCGTATCCGTTTGCTTATGGACTGTTCCGCTGCGCATAGACCTACCGCTACCACCATGACATTGAGAAAAAACCGCTAGCAAAAGCATCAAAAAGACCTGTCTGAAAATTATTGCCTTCATTATTTCATCAGTAATATATTTAAATCAAGTTACCGTTTTTCTTATCGTTTTCAAAAGATAAATGCATAGCCATTTTTCCATGCTATTTCAAGCTTTCGATGTAGTCTTGCTTTGCGAGCTCGCTCACAAAAAAAGGCATTTAAACTACAACTATATCTGTGTAGTTTAAATGCCTTGATGAGCCTGCCTTTGCTGTTATGGAGACAGGCTGTTTTCCACGGATTATTAATATCCCGGATTTTGTTTCAGGTTAGGATTAACTGCTATTTGTTGGCTAGGGATTGGATATACGAGTGTTCGCGGATCCGGATCGGCAGCTTTTTCCTGCCAGGCCAGCAAAAACTTGCCGAAGCGAATCAAATCCTGCCTACGCCAGCCCTCCCAGTACAGTTCCCGTGCACGTTCATCCAGTAAATTGTCCAATGTCAGTGCTGCGAGTGCTGAGACATTACGATTGACCCGGATACTATTCACCAAAGCCAAAGCATCTACCGCCGTACCCGTACCGCCACGCAATATCGCTTCCGCCTGCATAAGCAATACATCGGAGTAACGGAAAACCACCCAATCGTTGTTGCGTTGGCCCGAGACAGCGTAATCAAATGCGTATTTCATTGGGCGAATACCTGCGGTTTCCAAGGTCGCACCCGAGGTGCGGATCGTCACTTCGCGTGTAAAAGACAATGGTGCACTAGAGGGGTTACGCGCCATCAAGGGTTTATTTGTGCTCCAGTTATATTGTTGACCGGCAAAAAATCCTACATTCTGACGCTTAAATGCTTTTTTCCTGTTTGAGGTCGTATCAGCAGCATATTCGTAATATATGCCTCTACGCTCATCTGAAGCGCTGAACTTGTCGTAATAATCCGATAAAGTGCACCAGCCGTTCCAACCGCCGGGATTCATGTTATAATGAGCAATAGTATTCCAGGTACGGTCCACATTACCCCCTCTCTCACCATTCTTATTGAACAATGTGAAAATGTTCTCGGTCGATTTCACATCATTGTCTGGGGCAAAGTTATCAAAATATTTACCTTTTGCCGACACAGTATATTGTCCTGTAGCAGTGATTTCCTTTGCCAGAGCGATCACTTTATTCATATCTTCTGCTGCAAAACTGGGCGACTGTCTATTTATAAATGCACCCTTATTGAGGTAAATTTTCATCAGCAAGGTTCTCGCCGCATTTCTATTAGCGACATATGCAGCACCGCTTGCAGGTAGGCTAGCCAAGATCTCATTGAGATCTTTGACCATATAGTCAATAGCCGCTTGAGGTTGTAATACCTCGGGCGAAATCCTAAAATCCTCCAAGGCTTCACCTTCTCGAATCGGAACAACTCCATAGAGGTCAAGAAGATCAAACATCGCCAAAGCACGAATAAATTTAGCCTCCGCTGCTTGTTGGGCGTTGGGCTTATAGCGCAGCACGTTGCTGGCATTATATATAGCAGTTCCCAGGCTGACAAAAGTATTGTTCATGTAGGCGTTATCTGCATTCCAGGTATGCAGATGGATGGCCCTGTGCATGCCATTGTCGTCCCAGTCCCCTCCGCGCGTAGGTGCCATCGCCGCGTCCGTCGATATTTCCTGCATAACCCAGCGCTGCTCCTGTTGATAGGGCGTATTTAATGAAATGTAGGCTGTTGTCAGCAGCCCCCCAGGTTCAACATTAGAAGTACCCTCTTCCAATTCACCTTTAAATTCTTCCTTCAGTTTGGTACAAGATAAAATACTTGTGGCAACTGAACCAATCATTCCGATATATAATAACGTTCTTAATTTCATCTGTCTCATAATTTTGTTATCCAATGACATTACGATTATTAAAGTGAGAAGTTAACCCCCAATAGAATATTTCTCGCGGGTGGGTATGGTAGATACTCGATACCCAACGAAGGAATACCATTGGTCGACCCATCTGTGTTAACTTCCGGATCAAATCCAGTGTACTTCGTAATAATAAATAAGTTCTGTCCTGTCAGTGACACATTTAGATTCTTGAATGTCTTACCTAAATCACCGACACGATAACTTAGTGTCAAATTGGCCAGTTTCAAATAGTCTCCCTTCTCTAAGAAACGTGAAGAAGGCGCTGCAGAATTAGATGTAGACTCTTTAACGGAGGTATCAAAAAATGCTGATCCGATATTCCTTGACGATAAATTGGTCAACCCAAGCCCTGTGGCAGCAGTATTGTTAAATAGGTAATGCCCGAGTGCACCGTTCATGTTGGCAGCCAAGGAGAATTTTTTATAATTCACATTTGTCGAAATACCCAACAAAGTTTTAGGATTTGGGCTGTTCATATAGAACTTGTTGACAGCCGGATCGTTCTTGCTGCTTATACTTCCATCCAGTCCGCGATACATGCTCATTCCTGTTTGAGGATCAATACCCTGATAATCTGCCAAATACCACACATTCAAGGGCTGCCCGTTCACCATGCGCTGCCCAAGTACTCCAGAAAATCCCTGGCCCCGTAGCGCCCCTGTTTCGTAATAGCCAACTAAACCACTTACACTATTTTTCAGGAAGGTGGCATTACCGGTCAGATCCCAGGTCCAGTTATCGTTTTTGATGATTGTACCTGTCAATGCTATTTCAACTCCTTTATTGACAATTTCGCCGTCTAGATTCACCCAAATTCTTCCTGCAGGTGCTGGCTGTGCGAGTGTTTGCTCAAAAAGGGCATCCGTGGTTTTCTTATTGAAATAATCAATAGAACCATATAGGCGGTTGCCCCAGATGCCAAAATCAATCCCCGCGTTCAATGTCGTGGACGTCTCCCATTTCAGGTCCGGGTTACCATAGTTCGCCTGACTGATGCTTTGATTACCAAATACCAATCTATTCAGCGATGCCCCAGATGGAAACTCCTGATTACCTGTTTTACCCCATCCCAATCTAACTTTAAGCTGGTCAAATATACCGCTCGATTTCAAGAAATCTTCTTCAGCAACATTCCATGCAACCGCAAGAGATGGAAACATTGCATACTTATTATTCGATCCGAATTTGGTCGAACCATCCCGTCTTATCGTCGCTGTGACTAGATAACGGTTGAGATAGTTAAATCCACCCCGTAAGAAAAGCGACTGCAGCTGGTTGGTCGGGCTCCGATAGGAAGCTATTTCCCGGGTCGCAACCGGAGAATATTGGATATAATCGAAATAATCTAGTCCCATATAACTGAATCCCTTGCCAAAGGAAATATTGTTGTTAAAATTGTAATCCAGATATTCGTAACCAGCGACAGCGTTTACGCTCCAGTCATCATTAATCTGCTTGTTGTAAGAAAGCATGTGGGTCATCTGCAGATTTGTCTCGCCATTATTGGAAATAAAGGCTTCCTCATCGTTGTTTTTTGAGGGATCAATAAGACCAGCTCTATACATTCCTTGGCGGTTACCGGTTTGCCGCATCGCACTATAGATAAAACGATACTCCAGATCATCGGTAATTTTATAGTATGGCGCAAGATTGACAACCAAGGTGTTGGTCGTTGCTAAGTCTTTAAATGCATCTATGCTTGTCAGCGGATTCCGGGTAGTTGTGCTGACAAAGGTTAGGTTACCTTGTGCATCCCGTAACGGGCGTGTCGGATTCCATTGCAGCGCCTGTGATATAACGTTTCCTTCCGAACCGACCATTGCGTTGATTGGCGCATACTTATTATCCATTTGCGTCAGGAAAAGTCCGAAATCAAGTCCTAACCGCTTGTTTTCCAAAAAGCGAAAGTTACCGCTGAAGTTGGCCGTATATTTTTTGAGCTGTGAGCCCCGAATAATACCATTTTGGTTAAGATATCCGCCCGATAAACGGTACTTACCATGCTCTGTCCCGCCCGCTACATCAGCATAATAATTTTGTGTGATCGCTTTTCTAGTAATCGCCTTGAAAGCATCTTCATTACCACCAAAGTCCGCATCGTCGACCTCATCTGGTGTATAATATCTCAGCGCTTCCCTGAATCGTGAAGCATTCAGCACGTCCGGATACTCGCGCATCGTAGATACACCAGCAGAGGCACCAACAGATACTTCTGGTGATCCCACCTTTCCTTTTTTAGTTGTGATAATCACCACACCATTTGCTCCACGAGATCCATAGATCGCCGTAGCCGATGCATCTTTGAGGATGTCCATGCTCGCAATATCTCCAGGGTTCAAATAAGTTAACGGATTACCTCTGTCGGAGGAGAAACCGCCCCTACCCTCAGGTAGAGGAGAATTGCCCGACATCGGCACCCCGTCGAGCACAAACAACGGGTTATTACTTGCCCGAATGGACGAATTTCCACGGATACGAACAGTTGTCGATCCGCCAGGTTGTCCTGTATTGTTGATTACCATGACCCCTGGTGTTTTTCCTTGGATCAACTGGTCGGGACTCGTCATAATCCCTTTGTTGAAGTTTTTTGCACCGATCGTCACCATGGACCCCGTTAGATCTTTCTTTCGTGCGGTCCCATAACCGATGACCACCACTTCTTCCAACCCTTGATCTGTACTCGGTTCGAGCGCAATAGACATGTCGTTTCCGACGATGGGAACCTCTTTGAGCGCATAGCCAATGTAGGATACCTCAAGGAATTTGGCCTCATTCGGAATGTTCAACGAAAATGTACCTCCGGCATCCGTTGTGGTGGCCGTACTCGTTCCCTTGACTTTGACCGTGGCCCCCGTCAATGGGCTCTGGGTCTCATCCACAACCTTACCTTTCAATACCCGCGTCTGAGCTGCGGCAATAAAAGTGACCAGCAGCATGGCTGGCATCATTACACATTGCGCAAGTAGTTTGTTTTTCATACGCTTTTAAATTATTGGTTTAATTGATTAATATGTCTGAGCAAATCCACTGCTCAACACGATGTGATTTTACTGTGTCAAAAACGATAGCTAAATATCAGTGTGATCCAAAAACAGCAACCATATGATGCTCAGTCCTCTGCAAAAAGCACCTATACTGAGGCCTCTTCGAAAGGCATGCTGGCAGCGACTCCACTCTTAGCGCGGATAGTATATAAGCAACTCGTTGAAAAATGCGAATACAGCCTTTTGCTGTCGTTAAATTAGGGCAGGACATAAGTTTAATTTTGGTTATTTCTTACCTATAAAAATCGCCAAATCCATCCGTTCATACCAATCACAGCGTCTCAATTTTATATCAGAGCGTATCAGCAAATCTCTTTTTTTTCTTTTTTATTGCCTATTTTTAGGTGAAGATTATACACTTTGATACGAATAACCATTATACCTATCCTATACCTACTGCTTGCCTGGTCCAACCTGCAGGCACAGTCCCTCTATTTTAAAAGCTATCAGACCACCGAAGGACTGTCAAACAATACCGTCACGTGTATCACTCAGGATGTACAGGGCTTTCTCTGGCTGGGAAGCCGGAACGGGCTAAACCGCTTTGACGGCAACAGGTTCAAGATTTTCAGACATAATGTAGCGGATTCGCTGAGTGTCGGAAGCTCCTCGATATTGAGTTTGCTGACCGACCAGCGGGGTATGATGTGGATCGGGACCACACGGGGGACGTACCGTTACGATCCAGTAAGAGAACATTTCCTTTTTTTTGACAAGATACCAGCTGGTGAAGTAAATAGCATTAAAGAATTTGCAGGTTATATCTGGATTTTGTCGAATGGAAAGCTTTATTGCTACAACCCCTTCACCTCCGACCTACAGCCGGCTAATCAAGACAAAAGCAAGATCACGACGATTTCCTGTACCGGTGAAAACGGTCTGTGGACAGTAGATGACAAAAATGTACTTAGACAATATAGCAAGCAGCGGGGCTTTACACAGGTCCAGCTTGCAGATCCGGAAAAGCAATTGTCAGCAATCAAAACAATATATCCAATAAATGATTCTCTGCTGCTCGTCGGTACAACCAATGCGGCTTACCTGTACGATAGGAAAAAGGCTTCGCTCCAGAATATATTTGCAGGCAGCTTTCCGCAGCAAGTCATTCAGGTAAACTGCATTATCGAGCAGTCGCCTGGGCTCTTTTGGTTTGGCACAGAATCCGGAATATATAGCTATGCAATCGCTACTCGTAAAGTACAGCGGATCAAAAAAGACTTTTTCAACCCATTTGCACTATCGGACAACGTAGTACTGGATTTCTACAGAGACCGGGAAGACAATATTTGGGCCGGAACATTCTTCGGCGGTCTCAACCAATATAGCAGGCAGTTTGATAACTTCAAAAAATATCTATCTGGCTTTGGCCGCAATGCGCTTTCAGGAAATATCGTACATGAAATCTACAAGGATTCGTACGGCTACTTCTGGATCGGCACCGAAGATGGGGGGTTAAATAAACTTGATCCAGCTTCCGGTCAAATCAGCCGATTTACTGCTGATGGCAAGCCGGGCAGCATAACACACAATAACATCCACGGTCTGGCTACCTATAAAAACGAGCTGTGGGTCGGGTCCACCACACATGGTCTCGATGTGCTGGATGTCAAAACTGGAAAGCTCAAACGACATTATGACCAGATCGGCAAAGGCAGTTTACAGAGCAATTTTGTGGTCTGTATTTATAAAACCAAAGATAATACTATGCTATTGGGAACGGACCGTGCCCTCTATGCCTACAATATCCATACGGATAGCTTTGATCTAATGCCCATCGCAGCCTGGATCCAGGGCATCTATGAAGATAGCGACGGTATCCTTTGGGTAAACACTTATGGGGATGGCGTATACCGCTACCATCGGCATACCGGAGCTATAAACAGACTTTATTCTACACCGGGCAAACGCCATAGTCTGGTCAACAATTATGTCAACGGCTTATTTGAAGACAGTAAAAATAATATCTGGCTAAGTACAGAAAGCGGGCTTTCCAAATACCGTCGTGATGGTACCTTTACCAACTACCTCACCGAATCTGGTCTACCTTCCAATCAGGTTTTCAAAGTGCTTGAAGATGATAACCGTAGTATTTGGATCACCACCGGCCGGGGGCTGGTACGGCTAGACGAAGGGAGAGCCAAACGGGTGATCTATACCTCGAGAGACGGTCTTCCGGCAGATCAGTTCAATTATAATTCAGCTTTTAAAGACGAGGATGGAACGCTCTATTTCGGAACCATTAAAGGCATGGTCAGCTTCAACCCCAAGAAATCTATTAAAAATAGCTTTGTGCCGCCCATATTTATCAGTAGTATTCAGATCAACAACAGCGAAATCGCCGTAGATAAGGCCGGACCACTACCCCAGTCGCTCTCCCTGACCAAAGAGATTAAGCTGAGCTACGACAATTCCAACATCAGTTTTAATATTGCTGCACTCAGCTTCGTTTCTCCCGAAAGCAATACATACCGGTACATCATGGAAGGGTATGACAAGGGTTGGACTGATATCAAGGGCAGCCAAAAGATATACTACAATAAACTGCCACCAGGCACGTATACCTTCAAGTTTAACGGAGCCAATAACAACGGTATCTGGAATCCGGCCGGAAAGGAACTGCGGATCATTGTATCGCCCCCTTGGTGGTCATCGACCTGGGCTTATATCTTATATTTTTTAACACTAAGTACCATTACTGCTCTGATCCTACGGTACTATTTCCTATTGATCAAAGCAAACAATGCACAAAAAATGGATAATTACGAGCGCAAAAAAGAACAGGAAGTATATAACCTCAAACTTGAGTTTTTCACCAACCTGGCGCATGAGATCCGTACACCATTGACCTTGATCAAGATGCCGCTGGAAAAACTGATTCGCACAAGTGAGTCCCAAGACGGGGACATGCTGAATGATCTGGCCCTTATCGACAAAAACACAACCCGGCTGATCAGGCTGACCAATCAGCTCCTGGATTTTAGAAAAGCAGAAACAAATAATATGAGCCTTATCTTTACAAAAACCGACATCAACAGCTTACTACTGGACGTATTCAATGACCTTAATGGCCTGGCAAAAGAAAAGATGCTGCAATACGATCTTTCACTACCCCGGATCACGCTAACCGCACAGGTCGACGAAGAAGCCTTACGCAAGATATTTACCAACTTGATCCACAACGCCATCAAATATGCAGCCCAACAGGTCCATATCAAATTGCTACCCTTCAACAGCGACGATATCATGTTCAATATTGAATTCCGCAATGACGGCGACATCATCCCTTTTGACAAGCGGGAAAAAATCTTTGAACCTTTTTATCGTCTGAATGAATCCAATAAAGACACAGGCACCGGCATTGGTCTTCCCCTATCCCGTTCGCTCGTCGAACTGCATCAGGGCACGCTGTCCTTGGTCTTCACTGAAGAAAATCGTAATATCTTCCTGCTGTCCGTCCCTATCGTTCAGGAGCAATCACTCGACATCACACCCCTTCTCGAAGAGGCCGCCGAACAGGAGGACCGTAAACTTTATACAGAAGAGGACGAAGATGCCGAAAAACCTATAGTTCTCATTGTTGAAGACAACAAGGAAATATTGGCTTATCTCAATAAGGAACTAAAGACAGATTACGCGGTTTTAAGGGCCAGTAACGGTGCTGAGGCGCTAGAAATCCTCGACCGTGACAATGTACAGCTTGTACTCACAGATATCATGATGCCGATTATGGATGGCATCACTTTATGCAAGCGCATCAAAAGTGATATTCTCTACAGCCACATTCCCGTTATATTCCTCACTGCAAAAAATGCGCTCGATGCCAAAATTCAGGGCCTAAAAATAGGGGCCGATGCCTATATTGAGAAACCTTTTTCTTTAGAATTTCTGACGGTACAGATCCGTAATATCCTGAACAACCGAAAGATCATCAAACAATATTTCACCAACTCTTCGGCTACTAATCTGACCGACATCAATGTCTCAGCGCCTGACAAAGACTTTATCAGCCAGCTCAACAGTGTCATTTATGAACACATCTCCGACATTGATCTGAATGTAGATGAGCTGGCAAGGCTAATGAATATGAGCCGCCCAACCTTATATCGCAAGATCAAGGGTCTGTCAGATCTGAGCCCCAACGAACTGATCAATATATCCAGGTTAAAAAAAGCTGCTGAACTGCTCGTTCAAAAGGAATATAATATTACGCAGATTTCGACCATGGTCGGCTATAGTGTACAGTCCAACTTTTCAAGAGATTTCCATAAACATTATGGTATGCCACCCAGTGTTTATATGGCCGAAAATAGCTGATCTGACAAAAAAGTCGTGAAACCCTGTATCGAAACTGCGGGGTATATGGTGGTAGTTTATATTGAAAAAGAACCAGATATCCGTGGAATTTGGTTCTTTTTCAATTTAGGCTATTTAGCCTTACTGTTTATTTTTCGGAACAAAGAACGCTGCCAGAAACATAAATATGCCCGCCAGCAGCAACCCATAGATCGATTGGCCGTGAAAAACTAATTTGATGATCATTCCGCCAAAAAAACCACAGACAATCTGCGGCAGCGTAATAAAAAAGTTGAAGAGTCCCATATATACCCCCATCTTGGTTGCCGGAAGATGATCGCTCAAAATCGCATAAGGCATGGCCAAAATACTTCCCCAGGCAATACCAATGCCGATCATAGGCAGTATCAGCAGATTGGCATCTTTGATCAGAAACAGCGAAATTAAGGAGAGGCCGCCGACCACGAGACCAAAGGCGTGAGTTGCGCCACGGCCGTAGCGTCTGGCAATTCTCGGGATAAAGAGTGCATAGATTGCCGAAACACCATTGTAGATCCCAAAAAGTACACCTACCCAGTTTGCTGCTTCCATATATAGATCCTGTCTGTTACCCTCGTGGAGATAAAAAACCGATTCGGCGATCGCCGGCGTCGTATATACCCACATCATAAATAAAGCAAACCATGAGAAGAACTGTACCCAACCCAGCTTTTTCATGACAGCTGGCATAGCTTTGATATCACGTATGATAGTCCCTAGGCCAAAAACTGCTGTACTTTCTTCCGCCTGCACAGTACTTTCGCTAAAAGACCGAAGCTCCTGTGGACTATATTCCCGTGTTTTTATGACCGACCATAACACTGTGCACAGCAGTACCAATCCCCCAGCATAAAATGAGTAAATTACATTTTCTGGCACATGGCCAGCCGGAGCAGTCCCTCCAAAACTCAGGTACTTAGTAAAGATATAAGGCAGCAGTGAACCGACAACGGCGCCCACGCCAATGAGGAAGGTCTGGACAGAAAAGCCGAGACTACGCTGCCTACTGGACAGATTATCGCCGATAAGTGCCCGAAATGGCTCCATGGTCACATTGATTGATGCATCCATAAACATCAATAGGCCAGCTCCTATCCACAGGGGTGGCAGCAATGCGGTAAACAATGCCGCATTCGGCATCAAAAACAACGTCAACGTGGTTAGGATCGCACCGATCAAAATATAAGGTCGCCGACGTCCCAAACGAGTCCACGTTCGGTCGCTATAGTGGCCGATAATAGGTTGAACGATCATGCCTGTGATCGGTGCCGCCAGCCAGAACAACGACAGATGTTCTACATCAGCTCCAAAAGTTTGCAGGATACGGGAAGCATTGCCGTTCTGCAAAGCAAAGCCCATTTGTATCCCTAAAAACCCAAAACTCATATTCATGACCTGGCGTATACTTAATTCGGGTTTATTTCCCATGATAGGTTATCAAAATTTAACACAAAATACAATTTAATTCCCATTTAGCCACCATCCACAGCAGGCAAAACAGAGCCTGGCCTGCTGTGGGTATGGATTTTACCGAACTTGAGCAATCTCCCTTCGGCTATGTGCAGCCAGTACAAACGAGTCCGACGGCGTACTGATATTCGCTGGGTTATCGCTGATATTTTCGATTGTGTAGGCATCAGCAGAGACCGTAATCAGCAAGGTCGCCCCACGAAACAAGATGCGAAACTTATAGCCTTTCCACTCCGGTGGCAGCATTGGATTTAAGTATAGCTGCCCGTTGCTGACGCGCATGCCTGCAAATCCCTCCACTATGGTCATCCATGTGCCTGCCATCGATGTGATGTGCAGACCATCCTCCGTATCGTTATTATAATCATCGAGATCCAGCCGTGAGGTCCGCAGATAGAATTCGTAGGCTTTGGCGGCTTTGCCAAGTTTGGCGGCCAATATCGCATGCACACAGGGTGACAACGAACTTTCATGTACAGTCAAAGGCTCATAAAATTCAAAATGACGGGCCAGCGTATCCTGATCAAACTGATCCTCCAGGAAATAAAATCCCTGCAGTACATCTGCTTGTTTTATATAACAGGAGCGCAGGATCCGGTCCCAGCTCCACTTTTGATTGATGGGGCGCTGTGCCGGGTCTAGTTGCTGTACTGGAATCAGCTCTTTGTCGAGAAAGCCATCCTGCTGCAAATATATTTTTCTCTTATCATCATAAGGATAGTAAATATTATCGATAATATGCTTCCACTGTTCACGTTCTTCAACATCGATTTTGAGTTTATCCAACAAAGCAGTATATGTCCCAGGCGTCTTGCTTTCGCATTGTTGCAAGCAGTTCAATGTATATTCCAGACACCAGGATGCGATCCGGTTGGTATACCAGTTGTTGTTGACATTATTTTCATACTCATTTGGCCCCGTGACTCCCAGCATGACATATCGCTGTTTTTCGGCGCTCCAATTCACACGTTGCGCCCAGAATCTGCTAATGGCGACCAGCACATCCAGGCCATGGGTCCAAATATACTCCTGATCGTCTGTATAGCGTACATAATTGTAGATGGCAAACGCAATAGCCCCATTGCGATGGATTTCTTCGAAAGTAATTTCCCACTCATTATGGCACTCCTCCCCGTTTATGGTCACCATTGGAAAGAGCGCAGCACCTCCACTGAATCCTAGTTTTTCGGCGTTTTCTATGGCCTTGCCCAGTTGTTGATACCGATACAGTAGCAAGTTACGGGCTATATGTGGCGATTGTGTTGCCAGATAAAATGGGATGCAATAAGCTTCAGTATCCCAATAGGTCACACCACCATACTTCTCACCGGTAAAGCCTTTTGGTCCGATATTTAATCGTGCATCTTCGCCGGTGTACGTTTGGTTGAGCTGGAAGATATTATAACGGATGGCCTGTTGCGCAGCAACATCACCAAAGATCTCGATATCACTTTCAGCCCAGATCGTCGCCCAGGCAGCTGCTTGCTTTTTCTGTAGCTGCTCAAAATCGTCGCTTTGCAGCGCAATCAAATGTGCTGAAGCAATTTCCCTTAATCGTTCTTTCGGATGGTTTTCTGACGTGACAATGGCCACTCTCTTTTCTATACAGAGCGTCTGCAAACTGCCTAATGTCGTTATGTAGTTTGCAGCCATGTATCCCGTATCAGAAGTCACTCCATTAAGTTCTACGGATTTTTTGTCAGCGGTGACGCGTGTTTCCAGCTCAGCACAGACTTCGAACGCTGTTTTTTTGGTACGTGAACATACAAAGAGGTTAGCACCATGTTGTCCTTGGGTGATAGGTTCCCAAAATTTCTCATCGTAGTTGCTGTCTCTGTTTATCACCTCAGCGTCTAAAATGGAGCTGACCTCCACATGCAGATCCTCCGTAAGCGCCTGCAGGCGGTACTGTAGTGAAGCCGTTTCGGAGGCGAAAAGGTGATACATGCGACTAGCTTCAACGCGCACCTTGCTACCATCAGGCATCGAAGCGACAAAAGTTCGATGCAGAATCCCGCGTTGCATATCCAGACGGCGCTCGAAAGAGCTTATGTTCGCCTGAGCCAGATCCAGACGCTGACCGTTGATCCGGATATCCAGGCCTATCCAGTTAAACGAATTAATTACTTTGGCAAAGTATTCAGGATAACCGTTTTTCCACCAGCCTACCCGCGTTTTGTCGGGGTAATAGATACCTGCAAGATAAGATCCCTGCAATGTTTTTCCACTGAAATATTCTTCAAAATTGGCCCTTTGGCCCATCCGCCCATTTCCAATGGCGAAGATGCTCTCTGAAAATTCGTTGTGTTCGGGTCTAAACGCGTCTTCAATAATTTGCCATGGATCGTGCTTTATATATGTTTTCATTCCTTATTGCTGCTATCATTTAAAATTTATCTACAAGGGCTGTCAGGTCGCCCACTACATCATCCGCTCTTTTTAAATTTTCGGCGCTACCAATACCCACAACCTGCATTCGGGCCGCTTTTGCGGCATCAATACCAGCCTGAGCATCTTCCAGTACCAGGCAATGGGCCGGCTCTATTCCCAGAGCTTCAGCACCTTTCAGAAACACCTCAGGATCAGGCTTGGAGGCCTGTACCACGTTGCCATCGATCAATGCGTCAAAATAATTCAAGATCTCCGTCTTCTGAAGGATACCCAATGCGTTCTTGCTCGCCGATCCGAGCGCGATCCGCATGCCCTTTGTCTTCAACCTTTGCAATAAATCCAAGCTTCCCGGTAGCAAATGTCCGGGATGTAGCTGCTCGATCAGACTCAAATACCATTGATTTTTTTGAGCTAGCAACTGTTCTTTTTCCTGTTCGGATTTTTCTAGCCCTGCCCATTTAAGGATCAGTTCGAGCGATCCCACCCGGCTGACGCCTTTCAGTTGCTCATTATCTTCAACAGAAAAAGAGTAACCCAAGCTATCCGCCAACCTGCGCCAAGCTTGATAATGGTAGACTGCCGTATCCACCAGCACACCGTCCAAATCAAATATCACGGCTTTTACGTTCGTATAATTAATCATTTCAAAAATGAACTTTAGATACTCGTTGTTGTTAAAATTTAATATCCAGTACTTTCGTCTCGTAAGCTGCCAGCTTCAGGCTATGGTTGGCCGTGGGCACGGCCGCTTGACTGACAATGTCAATATATGCAGTTGCACCGCCGTTCCTTTCAGCAAAACGGTCCAGTTTGATTTCCTTTTCCTGATCGTTGCAGTTCATCACGACCATAACAGTCTGCTGCTCGTCGTAACGGAAATAAACATATACACCATCTTCAGGTACATATTGCATAGTCTTTCCGGTGTGCAGTACTGGATGGGCTTTGCGGTAATTGGCAAGTGTACGGACATAGTTCCACACATCCTGTTCAGCGGCTGTTCTTCCAGCAACATTAAACTTATCCGTCTTGTCACCGGGGAAACCGCCCTGAAAATCTTCCCGCAGCAGACCATCCGGATTGGAGAAATTTTTCATGAGGATCTCAGCACCATAATACAATTGTGGAATACCACGCGTAGTTAGTAACCAAGCCATGGCCGACTTATACTTCTGAACATTTTCGCCTATTACAGAGAAAAAGCGGTCTTTATCGTGGTTATCCAAAAAGAGTACGTTCCGGTCAGGATGAGGATATTGGTAATCCGACGCTAGTGTCGAATAAAGTTTGTTGGCGCCAGCCGTCCATTCAGTCTTCTGATTGAGGGCATCACCGATGGCGTAGTTGAGCTGAAAATCCGTCACGCCCATCAACTTCGAGTCGATATCCTGGCCCACTCGTTTACCGCCCAGAAAATAAGCTTGGTTAGCTACACCATGCACCCAAGTTTCGCCAAAAAAGGTGAAACTTGGGTATTCCTGCTGAATACGTTCGGTCCATTTAGCCATAAAATCGAGATCATTATAGGGATAGGTATCGATCCGGAATCCATCTATACCGGCGGTCTCGATCCACCAGATGTGACTTTGCGTCAAATAATTCTGTACATAAGGATTTTGTTGATTCATATCAGGCATGGTGGGTACAAACCAGCCTTTAACCATCTTCTTTTTATCTTCGGCCGAAGCATAGGGATCAAAGACAGTTTGATCTTTATAAGAGGTCTGTGTGTAGCTTGGCCATTCATTCAGCCAGTCAGCCATTGGCTTATCCTTCACTGTCCAGTGATGGCTTCCAACATGGTTAGGTACGACATCAAAGATCAGCTTCATCTTGCGCTTATGCAGCTGTTGCCCCAGCTGCACATAAGTATCGTTGGTTCCGAAACGTGGATCAATGTGATAGTTCTCTGTATTTGCATAGCCGTGATAGCAAGCCAGTGGCATATCATTGGTCAGTACTGGCGTCAGCCAGACTGAGGTTACCCCCAGGTCATTTAGGTAGTCCAGTTTGCCAATCACTCCTTCGAGGTCTCCCCCATGGCGCAGATACATCGAGTCCCGGTTGAGGCTCATGTCGAGCATGCCCTTAACTTGATCATTAGCTGTATTTCCATTTGCGAAGCGGTCAGGCATGATCAGATAGATGAGATCCTTGCTGGTCACTCCCTGAGCTTTGACCTCGTGATTCCGTGATTTTAGTTCGTAGCGGTAGGACCATTGCTTCTTTCCCTGACTGAAGGTGAAGGTTGTCCAGCCCGGCTTTGCGTTAGGCTTTACCTGAAGATCCAAAAATAAGTAATTGGGATTTCCGGTTCGATTTACCCGGACCAGTTCGATCCCCGCATCATCGACCTTCACCTCGCTTTTTCCGATCTGCGGCCCGTAAACGACAAGCTGCAGTTCAGGATTCTGCATACCCACCCACCAGTTGAGCGGTTCAACACGCTGGATGGATTGCCCCATCAAGGGGCTCCATCCCAACGTTGTCAGTCCTATAAGTATCGTCGCAAGGATTCTATTTTTCTTTAGCATAAGCATGATTATTTTTTTGTCAGTGTGTATGTATTGGTGTTGAGGTCAAAGACAATATCGTAAGTACCTGCCGTGGAGACGGCAATATTGTCACCACCGGCCACCAATGCTCCATTGGTGCCGCCGAAGTTGGTCCCCCAGTCGTGATTCTTACGGAATTTTATTTCTCCTGTCGCCAAGGCAACGGTTAACTTCCAGACCTGATTAGCGTTATCATATTTCATGTCCGTATCCGCGTCCCAGCCCTTCGGTGTCGCGCTACCAATAATTCCCCAGCTATGATCTTTGTAGGAGATCGTGTTGGCTGTCGTATTTACGATAACTTCTAGATTGCCTGCACGCGGAGCCTTGATGTCCTTACCGCCATTATAAACGATCTTCCCTGGTTCTGTTTCTCCATACGAATTATTCCAGTTACGTTCCGGTGTCAGTTTAAAGGTTAATTTTCCCTCTGGGAAATAGATTATTCCTGTGTAGATGCCATTGCTTGTCGGAGAAATCAGCGATTCTGCGTTCGCCTCAACCCAATCTTCATAAGCACCGATGGCATACAAATAGCTTGTCGACGCATATGGAGTAGCCTTAAGGGCCGCTAGCGGAGAGAATACGGCAGCTATTTTATTGTTAATGCTCGATTTTATCCGGATATCGAAGTCAGACATCTCTCCAGTAGGTACACCCAACGCAAGCAAATAGCTGTTTAGTTCGAAGCCTGTAAAAGCCATCTCGTTATGGCCATTCGGAATGACTACTTCTTTCACTGACTTAAAGCCATCTCCCTTCAGTCCAAACTGCAGTACATTGTTTACCGCAGCCTGAAAGCCAAAGTCAGGCTGTACAAACTTCAGCCGTAGCACTGTATCATCAGCATGCTGTTTAGACAGCGTGACACTATTTTTGTCTAAGGTCAAACTAGCCGCCTTCACATCATCTCCAGTACTTAATCTAGCCTGGGTTTCGTCTTTTTTACAACTCTGGAATGCTACCAACAGGAGGAGAGCTATTCCGATATAATGTATTATTTTCATGTGTAAAATACTTATCTACTTCCTTTTATTATCCATTATGTCTTTAATGGCTGATTTACTTTCCGCTTAGTTATAACCAGGGTTTTGAACCAAGTTCGAATTCGCGATGATATCCGCTGCGGGGATCGGAAATAAGTTCCTGTAGCTCGGTACTGCTTGTCCCGCCAATACGCCGCCTTTAAACGGCCAGAGGTAGCTATCGCCTGTGAATTTGCCATAGCGGATCAGATCCGTCCGTCTGAATCCTTCCCAATACAGTTCTTTCACCCGTTCATTAAGAATGTCATCCAAGGAAAGGCTCGACAGCTTGCCACTGGTATTTCCATAAGCTCTTACTCGCAGTTTATTAATATAGTCAATGGCTTTGGCCACTGTTCCGCCCGAACCACCACGCAGGGTAGCTTCGGCATAAATCAAGTGCATCTCTGCCAGGCGGATCAAAGGAAAATCTACCGATGCCACAAAACCTTCAGCTGCTGGAGGAGCAGTCGTACCATCTTTATTTACATTGCGGAATTTGGTGACTGCCAATCCCTGCTTATATACCGCCATGTCCTCGATCTTGACGCTGGCGTTGAGATGGAACATAGCCCGCTTATCGGTCGCCCCGGAATAATCGCCAAAGATCGTAGCGATATTGTCGCGTGTTCTGTTGCCAGCCCAGCCGCCTCCTGGCACACCAAACGACGTTGGATTCATGGTTGCATCAATGGCTGCATTAATTAAATACGTTGTACCGCCTTTGCTCTGTGTTTTGGTACCATCGTAAGGTAAATAAAAGATAAACTCGGGATTGTTGACATCGTTGTCCGCACGAAATAATTCGCCATAGCTGGCCCCAAGACTATACCCCGAATTCAGCACTTTTTCGGCATAGGTAATCGCTTCGGTATATTTTTTATTGCCAGCCCCTAGGTACACTTCGGCATTGAGGTAAAGCCTGGCCAACAAACCCCAGGCCGCGGCCTGATCGATACGACCATACACATTTTGTCTTGTACCTTTGAGTTGCTCAGCGACTTCGAGGAGTTCCTTTTCCACGTAGGCAAATAGATCAGGTCTCTTGATCTGGGGAGGAGGCAGTTTGCCAACTGGCGTTTCTTCAGTTACAAAAGGTGGATTTCCGTACAGATCGAGCAATACCCAATAATTAAAAGCACGCAAAAATCGGGCTTCGGCTCGGTAGTAAGCGATTTCGGCCCGATCCGCATCTGCGATACCACGTTCATTTAGTTTTGCCTCAGTACTCTCGCGCAAAAATTCATTGACCAGCGTCGCGCTATAGATGCAACGGGTGTACAAACCCCGCAACATTGGATTGCTATCATCAAAATTCAGGTAATCTAGACCGCTGATTCCTGGGTCATTCAGCCAGGCGCATGCAGCTTCATCGGTCGTCAGCTCCTGTGCGTTCCAATAAAGACGTAGAAAATCGGACGTTCCGGGATCCAGCCCCCCGAGGTCAGAATTATTGGGTCCAGACGTGCTGGGCATCGCCATCGTACCATACAAACGGGCAAAAGCCATCGTATACCCTTTGAAATCCTTATACGCTACATCAGCAGTCACATCATTGGTAGGCTTGAGATCCAGGTCCTTATGGCAACTGGACAGCGCCAGGGCCAATAAGCAAGCTGATAGATATTTATTTAATTTTTTCATTGTGTTTCACTTAAAAATTCACATTTTATGTCCTTATCTAATCCTTAAAAATTCACATTGATTCCCAACACGTAGGTCCTTGGCCGCGGATAAAAACGGTCGTCAATTCCGTTGGAAATTTCGGGATCAACCCCTTTGTATTTGGATACTGTAAAAACATTTTGCACGGTTGCCGAAATGGATAGATTGGCTTTACTGTTGCGGATAAACTGGCCGAACTGATAAGAAAGGTTGATGTTGTCCATCTTCAAAAACGAAGCGTTTTTGATGTAATAGTCGCTTTGCAGTTGTTTTTCCCCAAAATTGCTATTCAGGAAGTCCACTGGCGCATTATTGATGACCAAGGATGCCTGATCGATCACATTGAAACTACTGCCAAAGTTTGAGGATACGTTGTCATACACATAATTGTCCAGATTCGCCCTTAATGTCGTTGCTGCGGACCATTTTTTGTAGGAGTAGGCTGCTGTAAAACCTAACAGATATTTGGGCAATGGCGATTTGTACATATACCGGTCGCTGTCACTAATGACGCCATCGGCATTGCGATCGACATAAACACCCTCAACCGGTTTGCCTTGCTCATCGTACACCTGCTGGAATGCCCTAAAGCTGTAAGGGGTATATCCCACCATATGAGCTTGAATATTATTGCCTGTACCGCCGCGGATGCCCCCTGTTTCGATCATGAAATTCGGGTCATCTGATAAGGTCAGATTCGTTACTTTACTCCGGTTGTAGGTAAAATTGATACCCAGGTCGAGCGTGGAGTTTTCGGACTTCACGGGTACCACATGCAAGTTAACCTCGAGCCCCTGATTTTCCATGTTGCCCACATTTGTTAGTAGGAAGTTGCTAAAGTTTGATCCTACCGCGATTGGAATCGTGCTTAACAGATCTTTTGTCTTTTTTGAATAATAATCAATACTACCGTATAGCACATTGTTATAAAAACCAAAGTCAATGCCCGCATTGTAAGTGGAGGTACTTTCCCAACGTATATCGCTGTCATATACGACCGGCGAATACAGGTAAAAGTATTCATTTCCAAAGCGGTACATCGACTGGTCACCACCTATGGTATAATTGGGCAGGTAGGAATAGTTTGCTATCCCATCCTGTTGTCCTGTTTTTCCGTAACTCAACCGTAATTTTAAATCCGACACAGCCGAATGATCTTTCAGAAAGCCTTCATTCTTTGCACGCCAGGTGAAACCCACCGAAGGGAAATATCCCCAACGGTTGTCGGCGCTAAAACGAGAGGAACCGTCTGTACGTAAAGTTCCAGATAGCACATACCGATTATCATAAGTGTAGATCAAGCGTCCATAGTACGAAATCAACAGGTTTTCTGGTTTGTCAAAAGGGAGGTTGACTGAGGTAAGCACATCGCCTGCTTCATTGGTACGCGCAAAATTGTAAGATTTGGTACTATTTTTATAATAGCCATAACCCAATGTCGCATCGATCGTACTTTTGATTGAAGGCAGCTCCTTATCATATTTCAAGTAAAACTCGAGCATCCGGTTGTTGATGTCTGTTTTATATTCGGTACGCTCACCACCTTCATTGTAGTTACGGGCAGCAATAGCGGGCGTAAATGTATTTCCTTTTGAACGCGCCAGATCGTACCCCACATTCAAGTTAGCATGTAGCTCAGGCAGAAAATGAAAACTATAATCCAATTTGGCATTTCCTATACTCCGGAACACATCTCCCTTATCCTTGCGGAGCTCGAGCAGCGCCAGCGGGTTGCGGGGCGCATTGGGGTTGGGTTTTCCTCCTTGTATCCACTCATAATATCCACCAAAGCTGTTTTTGTCTTCCACATACACGGGTTGGGTCGGATCAAACTGGATCGCGGAACCGATGGCATCCTGTGTGGCAAATTTGGATTTTGACCAAGTGCCGCGTACATTCACATCCAAGGACAGGTGATTATCTAAAAACTTTGGCGTGAGTGCCAATGCCGCCGTTGTCCGCTTTAGGTTATCATTTTTTAGCACGCCATCCTGATTCATATAGCCAACCGAGACACGGTAAGGCATGTTTGCGGCTTTTGATGCGATATTGATATTATTGTCAGTCGTAAATGCATTGTCATAAATGACATCCTGCCAGTCAGTGTTGGCCGTGCCCAATAATTCCTTCATTGCATCGCTGCCATTCGAGTTGACGTATTCACGAATTTGATCCGCGTTGAGCAACTTTACTTTATTGGCAACCGTTGCGAGTGAATTCTGTGTCGAAAAGTTGATCTGCGTTCCAGTTCGGCTTCCTTTTTTTGTCGTGATCAAAATAACCCCATTCGACGCTCTTGATCCATAGATAGCAGTTGCATTGGCATCCTTGAGGATCGTAAACGTTTCGATATCATTGGGATTGATCAAGCTCAGGGGATTGGCTACGCCAGATACTGATCCGCCTGCCAATGGAACACCGTCCACCACAATCAATGGGTCGTTGCTTGCATTTAATGATGCCCCCGTCCGGATACGGATGGTGCTCCCGGCGCCAGGCTGCCCTCCACTCGTCGTGATCTGCACCCCGGGAACCTTACCCACAATCAGCTGCTCGGGAGAAGAAATCTGTCCTTTCTGGAAGTCTTTTGAGGTTACGGTGCTGATTGAACCCGTCAGCTCGCTTCTCTTTTGCGTACCGTAACCGATCACGACCACTTCTTCCAGTTGGCTCGCATCGGATCTGAGGTATAAATTTAAAGGGTTACGGCCATCTTGAACGTCAATCAAGGTATCCAAGGGGGTATAGCCAACCATGCTCACTTTCAACCGCAATTTGCCCGGCTTCAGTCTATCCAAGCTAAAATCCCCGTTTGCATTGGTAGACAGTGATTTTTGAATGTCCTCAAAGCGCAATGTGGCGCCTACTAAGGAACTTCCTTTCTGGTCCATTACTTTTCCCTGAAGCGTAGCTTGCTGCGCAAATGCCGTGGCACTCACCCCGAGTAACATGTTCAAGGCCCAAAATGGACGTAACATCTGTTTGTTCATAAAATAACTGTTTATTTATTTAGTTTAGTTTTGCTCAACAGCAGATACGTTCCAGCCCGAAGCCGGATGCTGTTCTGCTGCGACCAGTCGAATGTATTCGCTGTAAAATTGCTTTTCCAAGTTGTCCTTAACGCATTAGGCAATATAAAGTCAGCCTCTTCCACGCCAAAGTTCCCCACTACCACGACCTCTTGCCCATCCTTCTCCAATAAGTAGTATTTTATGGCATCTTTCACAGCTGCTTCCGCGACCCTTCCGTCGCGAAAAATAGGGTTGTGGGTTTTAAAGCGAATCAGGTCGGCATAGACGCCAAAAAGCTGCCTTCGTCTGTCCTGTTGGAGGTAATCCCAACGTAGGGGTTTCTCACCTGTCCGCCCATTCTCGTCGATGGATACGTCATAGCCATATTCACCAAACTGCCAGATCATCTTAGGCCCCGGTGATGCCAGTAAAAACAGAGCGGACAGTTCCATCCGTTCTAGCGCAGTGTTAAGGTTTTTGATCGAATACGCTCCTGCAGCATTGCCATAATTCAGACATTTGTACACAAGACGCTGTTCATCATGGCTCTCCATATAGGAGACAAAAGCAGGACCTGACATCCCGTGACCTGCAGCAAACAGACGGCCCAGATCCGAACCATTGTTGGCATGCCAACCCATTGCCGCCTCGTTAAAGACAGTATTCATATTGTTCCATAGCAACATACCTGATTGAGCCAGCTCCTTTTCCTCCTCATCACCGCCAAGATGCTCCAAAATCACATAACAGCTAGGATCGATGGCGCGGATATGCTGCTGATATTGCTTCAATATCGCTATACGGGAAGCATCATAGGCGTTCCAGGTGTTTAGATCATTTTCAGAAGTCCCAGAGTTTTTCTGCGTAAAGCCTTTGGACAGATCAAAACGAAAGCCGTCCACCCTATACTCCTGTAACCAATACGTCAGCATATCCTTCACAAAACCTTGAGTAAAGGGGCTTTCATGGTTAAAATCGTAGCCCACATTAAACGGATGTCTCGCCACCGTATTAAACCAGGGACTATTGGCCGCCACTTGGCCATTTTCAAAATAAAGCTGTACCATCGGGGACTGCCCAAAGGCGTGGTTAAAGACCACGTCCAGAATGACAGCAATACCATTTTCATGACAGGCATCGATGTAAGCCTTCAGTTCATTTTTCGAACCATAATATTTATCCAGAGCACGGTGAAAAGAGGGATTATATCCCCAAGTTGAATTTCCTTCCGACTCTTGAATAGGCATCAACTCTACAGCATTGACACCCAGTTTTTTGAGATAAGACAAGGAGTCCCTGAGTGTATTATATTGATGATCCTTCACAAAATCACGCAGCAGCAACTCATAGATCACCAGGTCTCCTGCAGCAGGTTTGTTAAAGGAGTTGACCTTCCATGGATAAGATGCAGATGTTAGATCAAGTACAGCCACTATACCGCGCGCGCCCTGTGGATAAGTGGGAAGACCTACTGGTTTGAATCCCATACCCGGATCATATTGTGGATCAAGGACCAGCCCAGCGTATGGATCTGCCACCAACAGCTGCCCGTCTACCAGAAACTGATAAGTATGATTTTTAGAAAAGTCCAGATCGGACAATGTTATCCACCAGGATGTCCCATCGGGAGTCTGGCTCATAGCATAGGCAGGTAATGCCTTATATTGGTTAAAATCTCCCAGCAGATAAACAGTCTTTTTAGATGGTGCCGTCAGCGCAAAACTGACCTGTTTTTTTGTTCGGTCTATCGTGACTCCGTTGCGATTTATTCCAGCAGGAAGAGCAGCGATAGCCGGTTTTTTTTGGGCCAATAGCTGCATCCTGGTACTGACATTTTTCCCATTGATCTCCAGCCTGGCTTCCATCTGATGCACGCCATCAGTTTCTAAAATAAAGGCTTTTTCTAGTGAGAGCACATTACTGCTTTCTGCTAATTTAACACCATTGTCCCACAGGCTAACCTTCCCCACATGGCTACCCTGTACTTTCAGCCTGACAGTCTCACCTACGGTATAATCCTGTTCCGCCAGAACTGGATCAGTAGGCTGTGTGACCGGGGAAACAAAGCGGATTCCTTCCGTACCGCTCATCAGGGGAAGAAATAGATCTGAATTGTCGCGGTTGCGTTGCACGAGGGATCCATCCCCGTTCCGTATCAAAAGAGCCATTTGACCAAAAGAAGCCGATTGGTTTACATCGAAGAAGACTGAAGGCACACAGGTGAATGTATATATGCCTGGCGAAACAAATTTAAGCTTGTAGGCATTGTCGTTCTTGCTCCAGTCCGTCGCCACGTTCTGCCAGCTTCCTCCAGCAGCAGGGACCAGTCCCGCATGCAAGTATAAATCAGCCGAACTACCTTTAAGCGCCGCATTTCCTTTCGATAGGTCAAATCGGAGCGTGATCTCCTGATCCAAAAAGATAAATGGTGAAGAAGTACTGACCAGCGCCGCAGGGCCCTGCTCCACCACAGCAGGCTGTTCGGTATCTATAATGTCTTTTTTGTTGGCGCAGGAAGCGAAAAGAAGCAAAATCCCCAGATACCCCAATAAGCGAACGATATGTTTCCCCATCGATAATTAGTTTTAATTGGTTTGATTATGGGAACGTTCCCGAAATCTGAGAAAAAAGAAATCGCTTTGCGATTTACCTTTTTTCCCTTCCAATATTCTACAAATTGATTATTTAAATATTTTCGGGAATGTTCCCGAAAGTAGATCAAAACTAACGAACGATTGTTCAAAAAACAAATATTTTTTTACTTATTTCAGGCTAGATTTTTGAAAAATCAATTGGGAATCAAGATAAACCGAATTAGCAAATTTATCATTGTGGGGATCTTCCATCTTCTCGAGCAATAGTTTTGTCACTAATTTGCCCATCTCATATGCAGGCTGTTTGACCACGCTTAGCGCTGGATCAATCAGATCAGCAATGTCAAGGCAAGAAAAACAGATGATTTTCAGCTCCTCGGGAATCTGGATCCGGCGGGCCTTAGCTACCCGAATACTGGATATTGCCAGGCGTTCGACTGATGCAAATATGGCATCCGGCTTTTCTTCTTCAATGAGTTTTGCAATATCCTTCATATTCTGCTCCGCATCGTTTACCGTATCCAAAATAAGACGGGGATCAGGCGGTAGTCCTGCTTCTCGAAGTGCCTTTTCATAACCGTCTTTCCGTACTTTGCCAATGGATATAGCTGGATTGATAGCGAGATAGGCTATCCGTTTACAGTCGTTCTCCAGCAGATGTTTAGTCGCCATATAGGCTGAGTCCGCATCGTTACCGGTAACATACCCCCCCTTCCAGTCGTCGTAGGTTCTATCAAAGAACATGACCGGAATGCCGCGTTCTTCCAGCAGCTGGATATGTGAATGGTCCTTGCCCTCACCCGAGGCGGAGATAATGACCCCGTCCACACGACCATTAACCAGCGATCGGACAATGGAAGCCTCGTTCTGCACCTGATGGTCGGTTACGTAGATCAATGTATGATAACCTTTGGACCGTGCTACCGCCTCGATACCCTTGATGGCCTGAGAGAAAAACTTATTCCCAAATTCGGGAATGATGATGGCTATCGTCAAACTTTTATTGGCTTTAAGGCTACTCGCATACACGTTCGGAGAAAAGCCAATCTCTTCCGCCATCGCCAATATACGAGCTTTTGTAGCCGGATTAATATCCACATTGTCCCGAAATGCCCGGGAAACGGTTGATTTTGATAAGCCTAATTTTTTAGCCAGATCGACAATTGTTAATTGAGACATAACTGTGTTTCCCTTTGCTTGGTTTGTAATAATTGTTTTATGCAAATAAAGCAATTATCCGTCCAGAATAACAAATTTTCTTTTTGTCAGTTCTTCATTTTAGCAGCGAAGAATACACAATAATCTCAAACACAGCGACTGTCATTTTAATATACCTGCTATAAAAGACCCTATTTAAGATGAACGTAAATCAGTTTCCCGTGATAATGACTATCGTCTACTGTTTATTTGAAAAGGTATGTCAGAAATGGGAAACTATACATTTTCCCCATTTCTGACATAAACCTACCGCCGCTATACTAGAACTGACGAAAATCCCACTCTCCACGGTATGGCCGGCTGCGCAACAGGTTGGCATATTCATTATCAAACTGCTCGTGTTTCGGATTCCATTTTAAATCTTTCTGAAGTTCATAAGCAATATTGATGGCATTGCAGACTGTACTGGTACGATGGCCTATCTCCACATCACATATAGGTTTGCTTCTTTTCTTGATGGCATCCACAAAATCCTGATAGTGATTATCGCTGTAATAGAGACGTCTATCGGAAGAAGTAAGCTGTAAACCAGCCAAATTATCGGGACTGGAGCGGATAAATTCCCTGCTCACCTCTATTTTGCCTTTTTCGCCAATAAACTGTATGGCATTGTGCACCCCCCACTCGACATGGTTGACCTTCACGCCATTCGCGTAGACAAATGAAAGTCCGCTATTGGCATTAGCCTGTTTGGGCGGAATAAACTGTACAGGGCCCGAATTATCCATGCCCAGCGCCCATTGGACAATATCAAACATATGTGCTCCCCAGTCGGTGATATAACCGCCACCAAAATCCCGATAACCTCGCCACCAAGCCCATTTATCATCTTCAATTGGCGGACTTAAAATCGGATTATAGCCGCGATAAGGCGAGGGGCCCACCCACATATCCCAATCTAGGTAATCCGGAGCTGGCATCGATGGCAGATCACATTGTTTGACAGGTTCGCCCACAGAAACGTTGATTTCCTTTACTTTCCCAATATAACCATTAGATACCAGTTCTGCAGCTTGTCTGAAGTTATACGAAGAACGTTGCATGCTGCCTGTCTGAAAGACGCGTTTGTATTTTCGTGTTGCATCCACCATGGCCCTGCCTTCTGCAATGGTCAATGCGAGCGGTTTTTCACAATAGATATCCTTTCCGGCTCTGGCGGCATCCACAGCAATTTGCGCATGCCAATGATCAGGGGTAGCGATCACCACGGCGTCGATATCCTTACGTTGCAAAAGTTCCCGGTAATGATGATAGGGCGCGACATCGCCCTGCGCCTTACCCAGCTCACTGAGTTTCTTCGTCGTACTGCCGATAAATGCCTGTAGCTTTTTACGGTCTACATCACAAGCCGCCAAGGTATTGATTTCCTTGCAATTGTTTAAACCGTGCATGAGCGTGTATGACTGTTTACCAACACCAATAAAGCCCAGGTTAATACGGTCACTGGGAGCTAGGAAGCCATTGCCGCCCAGAACTACCCGGGGGACTATGGTAAAAGCCAGCGAGGAGACGACTCCTTTCGCAATAAATTCTCTTCTTTTCATCAGATCATCATAATTTAGTTTGTTCCGTTTCTATAATAATTAATCTTTTATAGGTACCAGAGAGACCGTGGCAATCTCCGGTAGAGATTCACCCTCTATTGCACTAGCAATGAGTGTCACCCGTGTACTGGGCTCGCCGATCACCTGTTGGGAGACCTCCACCCTGCCCAGTTCCACTTCTTTAAAACCATTACCCTCTGTGGCAAAAATAAAAGGAAGTTGCTGTCCGAGTACCTGTAGTGTCACCTTACCTTGTTTTTTGGTATCAGGCAAGTAGCTGATCAGAACACGGTACTGTCCTGGCTTCTGGATCTTGATATCCCAGTAAACTCGGTCATCTGGATTTTTCCATTGTCCGATAGCATTTGGCCGGTTGGGATCATGTGTATGTGCGCCGATAATTTTAAGTCCCTTTCCTGCCTGTAGTTTAGCATTATTGGCATTCATGATGATGCGACCGTCTGCCTGGGTCTGCGTCAGGCTTTCTTCCACGAGTGGTTTCCCCTGGATTTCGACCACGATCACCTGGGGCCCCTTTTCGATATCAAAAGCTTCCACGGGCAAGGTCGGCCTCCCGCCATTAAGCGTAAACTTCAGTTTGTTTTTAGGCTGAGCCAATACATAGGCGGCAGTTATTTTATTTTTGATCGGCAGTTCGATTTTTCCACTGGCAGGACGGTTGAAGACATGTAAGTACAGCCTGTCCTCCTTCTGGGTACAATACCCCCAGTCCAGTGACTGAAAAGGACTTGCGCTCGTACCATAGATAGCCTCCTTATTGACTTGCATCCACTCACCGATGCGCTCCAGTATCCGGACTGCGGGCTCAGGAATCGCTCCATCTCCATCCGGGCCTACATTTAATAGGAAGTTGCCCCCCTTGCTGACCGTTTCGACAAATAACTGCATGATTTTAGGAAAGCTTTTCCAATTTTGATCATGGGCACTATAGCCATAACTTTCATTCATGGTATGGCTGACTTCCCAGTACATGCCTGGCAGACCAGTTGGTGGAATGTATTTTTCCGGTGTTCCGATATCGCCATTTTTGTTTTCCAGTCCTTCCCAAAAGCGATTGTTTATAATGATGTCGGGCTGCCACTTGATCAGGTCAGTCAAGATGCGTTTTGTGCCCCAGGACTCCCCATGGTATTTTTTGCTGCTAAAGTCAGGCCACAGAATATCCAAGGTTCCGTAATTTTGTGCCAGCTCTTTGATCTGTCCATAAAGATAGTCCTTATAGCGATTATGGTCGGGCTGATGATTATCCATATTCGGATTGAGCTGGAAAGCTTCATAAGAATCTGGGTGCTGCCAGTCCAACAAGGAGTAATAGGCCCCTACTTTCAATCCTTCCTGACGAAAAGCCTGCATAATCTCCCGATACAGGTCTCTGCCTGCTGGCGAAAGGTTAGCCGTGCCGGTGACCTCGTTTTTCAGCGCATATGGTTGCTGACTATTGAACAGGCTGAAACCTTCATGATGCCGGGATGTCAGTACCATATATTTCATGCCAGCTTTTTTGGCCAGGCGGGCCCAGGCTTTTGGTTCGAAAGAACGCAATGTAAATTTGGGTTTCAGCACCGCAGCATATTGTTTGCTGGGTATTTTACCCCAAGTCTGTATCCATTCCGCATAATGTTGTGGATATTTTTTACCTTCGAAGCTGCCGCCAGCCGCGCTGTAGAGCCCCCAGTGGATAAACAGCCCAAAACGAGCCTCTTTAAACCATGCCATACGTTTTTCCTGGCTTTCCTGCCAGCCCGGCACACCTTCATACGGCTCAGTCGCAGTCTGGGAAAATGCACCCTCGGTCACGCACAGCAGCATTCCCAGTACGGCAGCACATTTCCATTTTAAAAAGTTAATTTTCATTATTGTTTGGTTTATACATAAAAGTTCAGTTTAATCAGGCATCAATGTCCCGCAATCTCCTTTTGAAGCTGGTCATATAGCCTACGCGCTTCCCAGAGCGGCTTTCCCTTGACCATGCCCGGCCGTTTGTGGCCTGTGCTGGTCAGCCAGGCATCTTTCACGATGGTCTCACGTTTTAGCACCAAAGGATATTGCCTTTCCAGTTGGGGAAAACGCCTGCACTGCTCCTCCCAAGTGGAAGCCAAGGGCATGTCGGGCAGCAGATGCGCAACAATTGCCTTGGCCATCAGCCAATGCCCCTGTATGCCGGGGTGAACACCATCTGTAGCCAGTCTGAACATGCTATCGATCTTTATTTGCTGCTCCAGATAATCTTTCATT
The DNA here is from genome assembly GCF_901482695.1 of Sphingobacterium thalpophilum. Classification (NCBI taxonomy): domain Bacteria; kingdom Pseudomonadati; phylum Bacteroidota; class Sphingobacteriia; order Sphingobacteriales; family Sphingobacteriaceae; genus Sphingobacterium; species Sphingobacterium thalpophilum. The sequence goes on along the minus strand of NZ_LR590484.1, from coordinate 3,481,387 downwards.
GGAAAGTGCAAGTCAATGACCTCCCAACCCTCTTGGCCGGCATGAGCCAGCAGCCAGGACGCATAGCGGTCAAGCACAAGGTTATAGCCTCCAAGACGCAACTGCGGATCGTCATGTACCGGTGGGGTCATCCAGATGATACGCTTTACGCCAGTTTGCAGCAGACGCTGCTGTAGGCGTAGAATTCCGTCTTTATACGCTTCAAAACGCGCTTCGTCAAATGGTAGGTAAATCCCGTCATTCATCCCATAACAGACAAACACAACCTCGGGACTGATTTTGCTCAGCACATTATCCAACCGGTCGAAAAGACAAGGACGCGGAAATTTTCCATCAGCGTGGTTCGGTTCACTCAATCCCGACAACGTTTCACTGGGCAGTCCCAGATTGATAAACATAGGCTTGCTTGTCGGATGGGTAACCAGCATCAGACTCTCCAACATGGCGACATATTGGCCAGCATAGGTAATGCTATTGCCCAGGAAAAGCACCGGGCCAGCAGCGTTCCATATAGGAAGGGCCGGTTCGGCTTGTGCTCTGACAGCTGTACTGCTTACACCCAGGTAGCAGAGCAACGCGCAAAAAATTGCTTTTATTCGGTATATCATCAGCTTGGTCATTTTATCATCGGACTGGCTGCGGCTTTCGCGAGCTTAATTCTTAACGAGTATCCCAAAGCACTGTTACGCAGTTTCTGTGGCAGGCGCAGATGCAGGCCATTCTCGTCCTGATTAAACTTCACATGACCAGCTCCCAAGATCTCAACTGTCTCAACTCGTGCCTTATTGCTGCTTAAGCTGCGTACGGTGACCCTTCCGTCAGCAGATGACCGCATTGCCAGCACATATACAAAGCCTTGTTTTTGCGTAAACCAAAAATCAGATGGTGTGAAGTCCGCGGTAAACCCTTCCCTTTCACGCTGTTCGGTATCCGTAATCTGTATGGAGGTCGGCCCCTCGTGCTGTATTGTCCACGGTACACTACCATAAATTGCTTCGCCGCTGGTCGTCAGCCATTCGCCTAATATACCAAGATTTTTCTTGACCTGCTCTGCGACCTGTCCTTTTTCATCGGGACCGATGTTGAGCATATAATTGCCTCCTTTGCTGCTGATTTCTAGTAACCAGTAACGCAATTCGTCGATCGACTTCCAATCATGGTCATACGATTTATATCCCCACGAGTGATTGAATGTCCCGATCGCCTCCCAAGGTTTACCGAAGTTTTCGTTGCCTGTCGGAATCCGATTGTCACCGGGTATGGCATAATCGCCCATACCATTACCGATGCGTTCGGAAACAATGACATCCGGATTGAGTTCATACACGGTTTTGTAAAAGCGAAGGCTTTGCCCGGCAGTCATCAACCCTGGCATATCAAACCAGATATATTTCAGTTTTTTAAAGCGCTGCATAATTTCGCGTACCTGCGGGATCGCTTTGTCATTGATATAGGCTGCAAACGAATTTGGACTGGGATCCCAGCGATTTGCACCGAAGCCGTCCGTTTTTTTGTCTAGCAGATCGTTGTGCGCTTTGGTCACAGCATACTGCGCATCGCTGCCATCTCGCCAGTCTATATTGTGGGAATAATAGATACCGAAATCCAGCCCATGACGGAGACAGGCTTCATAAAGCTCCTGAATAACATCCCTTTTGAAGGGTGTAGCTTGCACGACATTGAAAGTACTCACTTTTGAATCGTACATGGCGAAACCGTCGTGATGTTTACTGGTCACCACCAGGTACTTCATCCCGGCATTCTTGGCCATTTTGACAATCTCATCCGCGTCGAAGTCCTGCGGATTAAATTGATCAGCAAGATCAGCATAAGTGGCCCGAGGAACCTTTGCTACCAATTGGATCCACTCAGCAACACTAGGGCTTCCAAGTTCCTCGATCTTTTGCCCGTTCCAGATGCCTGCCGGAATGGCGTAAAGCCCCCAATGGATAAACATGCCGAACTTTTGTTGTCTGAAGTCAGCCAATGCCATCGCTTTTCTGGCATTCATTTGTTTCCACTGCTGCATCAGCCGCTGTTCGGATTCATTTACACGCTTATTCCAACGGAGCAGCGCTTCGAGGTAATAATAATCCGCGTACACCAGCGGAACGTCGATTTCACCTTTGTGGGGGATGCTGCCTACACTATGTTTAAGTATGAAATAGCCATTATCGCCTACTTTGCTGGAATAACGGTCAGACCCTAGCGACGCTAAGATTACCCCAGCGAGATCCAGGTAGGCCTTCTGCAGGTCTGGCTGCACATAATCAACCAGCTCAAGCAAGGCAGAGGCTGTCACAGCAGCCGCAGAAGCATCCCGGGGAATTGCGCTGAAATCGCTCTTTCGATAATCCCAATTGGGTTGATGCCCCGGCTGATCGACATCAAAATCCCAGAGTGGCACTTTATCGGCAGGCAAGCGCGGATGTCGGCGATAGAAGTCCGCCATCTTTAACGCAGCCTCCAGATAACGGAGATCTCTAGTTTCCCGGTACATGACGGTAAAGCCGTATAGCCCCCAGGCCTGTCCACGTGCCCAAGCAGAGTTATCCGCAAAACCTTGCGCCGTTTCGCGGCTCAGCACCTTGCCTGTTTCCGGGTCGTAGTTGACTACATGGTAGGAACTAAAATCGGGTCGGTACTGATTTTTTAAGGTTGTTTCGGCATGTCGTACCGCCACATCGCGGTACACCGGATCCCCGGAAAGTTTGGATGCAAGAAATAGTAGCTCCAAGTTCATCATATTATCGATGATCACCGGAAAGGTATAGGTATGTTTACCGTCCCAGGATGCGAAGCTATTCCAGGATTTGATGGCGCCTACTTTCGGGTTGAAGCGTGTCAGCAGGGACTTGGCACTCTGGATCAGGATAGCTTTGAATGTGGTATCTCCCGTGAGCCGGTAGGCATTACCATAGCTACAGTTCATGACAAAACCAATATCATGGTGGTTGGTATTGAATTGATTGTCACGCAATGAATTGGTCCATTTCAATGCAGCATCCCGCCATTTGTCGTGTCCAGTATATTCAAAAACATACCAGAGGCATCCCGGCCAAAAACCTCCGGTCCAGTCACTGATCGCCGTGAAAGATGTCTTCCCATTGGGGTCGGCCGACCGTGGATAGCGGCTTAGATCCTTATGATTGTGGTAAAGCAGATTATATTGTTGCTCAGCTAGATGAAAGGCCTTTTTCACCATTTCGCTTGAATCTGGACGCGCGGTCGCAACGCCAAACGAGGCAGTGAACAAAAGCAGTAACAGCAAAGGTATTCGTCTCATATTGTTTTCGGTTTATCAGGGAAGAGCCAGAGCATGCTCCCTTTGGTGCTGCTCTGGCTCGGTCAGTATAATAAAGTTAATCAATCCATCCTGGATTTTGTGTCAGGTTGACGTTCATCTGAATTTCGGAGGTCGGAATAGGCCAGGTATTCAGAAAATCGCCTTTATAGCTATAATTGCTGGCATTTGTTCCCCAAATCTGTTTACGGCCATTGCCCGGCTGAAACACCTTTTCTTTCCAGGTCCCCCAACGCAGCTCATCAAAATAGTTGATTCCTTCATTAGGGAATTCCACACGACGTTCATTCTGGATGCGGAGCCGTAGATCATCCTTTCCGCCCACAGCGGTTGCCGCATTTGAATTGAGGAGTGCCACACCCGCACGTTGGCGCACCTCGTTCACCTTGGCGATTGCCTCGTTGAGCTTTCCATCTTCATTCAACGCTTCGGCCCACATCAGCAGCACATCCGCATAGCGGAAGATTGGAAAATCGATGGGACCATAATTGCGATCTACAATCTCGTTGACACCTTCAGCGACAAACTTGCGGTAGAAGTAGAAAAAGTTAATCTGAGTATCACTTTGAATATCACCGTCGACCTGTGCCTGCCCACGGAATGGCCAGCGCATATATTGAAGGCTTTCGACGTTGGTAAAATTGTAGGCACCCCTAAATGTCGAATAGGGTGTCACGATGTTGGCCTGCAGGCGCGGGTCGCGGTTCTCATACGCTTTTTTGATGCGTTCTTCGTTGCCCTGTGGCAGGTATAGGCTCATTTTTGCTCCTCGGGCTGCTGCCGCAGCCTTTTCAGCTTCCGTGAGGTTGTTGCGCAGGAAAAACACCTCCCGTTCATTTTCACTTAAGCCGGAGTACCCGGGAATGACCTTATCCCACTCAAACCTGGAACCGTCTTTATTCTCATATAGATCAACCAGATGGGGTGAAGGCATGTAATAGTTCCAGCCACGGGAATAGACGGACGGCCAACCGCAGAACAGCTGCATATTGTTGCCATATCCCGACTCACTGCGGTGCTGGATAGAGAAAATCATCTCCGGACACTGTTCATTGGCTTCTTTAAACAGTGCTTTGTAATCTGCAAATAAAGTATGCCCTGCATCTTTCACTTTCTGAAAGTCTGCGGCGGCTTTCGCCCACTCCTTACGGTACAGATATACCTTGCCGCGTAGGGCATAAGCTGCAGCTTTGGTCGCATGACCATAGCTACCGTTACCTGCAGGATAGCGGTCCGGAAAATTAGGTTCGGCAATACAGTCCGCAAGATCTTTCAGAATCTGATCCCATACTTCGGCCTCGGAGCTGCGTCCTTTGACCGCTTCCACTGCGGTAAATGGCTCGAGATAGATGGGCACCCCTTTGTACAGCTGATTGAGCCTAAAATAGAAATATGCACGTAAAAACTTTGCTTCAGCGATATAACGGGCTTTTTTCTCAGGTGCGGAAGGTGATTTTAACGGTATATTTTTCAGGGCATCGTTGGCGCGTTGGATACCTTCATATTGGATTTGCCACACCTTAAGGAACATCGGATCCCCCGCGGTGATGGTTCCAGTAAGCAGAGGTTCATCAAAACGTCCCTGTCCTGTATAGGAAAACCGGTCAAACTGGTAAAGCTCATAAGGAGATATCAAGCCGCTATGCCCCATCAGCAGTCTGAAGGAATTGTAAATCCCGGCAACGCCCAGATCCGTCAGGTTGTCCGTCGTCCACATTGTCGCTGTAGATACCGACGAATAAGGTGAGGTATCCAGCAGATCTCTTTTACATCCGAATAAGCTGATGATCAATGCAATGGTTATAATCTTTTTCATGTTCGTTAGAGTTAAAAAGTGAGGTTCAATCCCAGTGAATACTGACGCATGGTCGGATAGTTAGCCGTAGGCCCGATCTCGGGATCAAGTCCCGGAAACTTGGTCCAGGTCAGCAGGTTTTCGCCAGCTACATATAGGCGTAGTTTGGCAATTGAAAAACGGCTAGCCAAGCTTTCGGGAAGTGTATAGCCTATCTGTAGATTGCGCAGCTTCACGAAGGCTGCATTGTACAAATAGAAATCGCTCGTACGGCCATTTTGCGCATCCGTCACGCCTTTGAGGCGAGGATAATAACCATTTATCCGGTTGTTAGGATCTGCGGGATTGGCCGAATTGTAATAATAATGGTCATCTGCCACCAGCGCCGGCACCGACTTGCCCTGGGCGACGATGGAAGAATTGAGATACAGTTCATTCCAATAATACGATACTCCAGATGAGGCTGACCAGATCATGGACGCATCAAAATTTTTGTACCCCAAATTGACGCTCAGACCATAATTGAATGCTGGTACCGCCCGTTTGCCCATAAATTTCTGGTCATAGACATTTCCGTAGATGCCATCTCCGTTGAGATCCGAATAGATCAAGTCTCCGTACCAGATTTTTGTGGGGTCTATCCCATCAGCAGGCTGGAAGGAATATCCCGCGGCCACCATGGCTTTCAGCCATTCCATATCCGCTTCGGTGCGGATCATGCCATCACGGGGGCCGCCCTCTTTATTGACAGTACCATCTGCGAGAAAGTGATTTCCCGACCCTCTGTATACATTGTATAGATAAAACTCGTTGATTTCGTGACCTTCAAGAATGCGCTGGTTACCTCCTGCAGATACCATACCGATATTGGATTGATAAACCCGGTTACCACCCGCATCAGTCACATAGCCTTCCGACAGTGCGCCTTTGTATTTCTCTACCCGGTTGCTGTTGTAGGCAAAATTACCGGATACACTATACTTAAAGTCATTTACCCGGCCTTGGTAGCCGATAGTCAGCTCCAGTCCACGCTTGCTAACTTCGGCTATGTTCATCGTCGCGGCATTGGCCGTACCCACAATGGCGGGAATATTCGGCACATAAAGAATCCCGTCTGTCAAAGCACGGTAAATATCAAATTCGACATTCAGTTTACCCTGCAGGGCCGATGCGGTGAATCCCAGGTTTGTGGTTGCCGTCGTTTCCCAATGTAACATGTCGTTGCCCAGTTTGGTTTGTGCCAGTCCGCGTACGGCCTGATTATTAAAGGAATAATTAACGGCGCCGTATGAAGGCAGGTGATCATAATCGCCAGAGGCATTATTTCCGGTTTTACCCCAGGATGCCCGGATGCGGAGATCATCCAAAAATGATTTCAGCGGAGCCATAAAGGGCTCTTCCGAAATCCGCCATCCTGCCGAGAATGCTGGGAAGAACCCCCAGCGTTTGGCGGATCCAAAGCGGGACGAACCATCATAACGCATTACTGCTTCGGCCAGATACTTATTGGCATAGGCATAGTTGAGCCTGCCAAAAAACGAACGCAATCCATAATCGGCCTCATCTCCAGTGATCGAACTCATCGACGTCGCCGAGTTAAAAGTCGTGAGATCCGGATGTACAAGGCCAAGCTTAGCAGCTCCGGTCGTATATTGATTGAAATATTGCTCATTGTAGCCTAGGATTCCGCCGACGTCGTGTTGACCGAAGTTACCGTTGTAACGCAGCACATTATCGACAATGACGTTGTAGCTTTTGGTCAACCCATACTGAGTGGTGATCTGCCCAGGAGATAGCGCTGCCGTACTTAACTTATTGGTCGCAAAATTCCATTTCTCATAGGGCACCTGATGTGAATTGGTTTCGGTATAACTGTGGTTGTAATTGACCTTTGACTCAAACTCGAGACCTTTCATCAGACTGAGCTTGGCAAAGATAGTCGTATTGAAGCGGTTCACCTGATTTTTTCCAGCTACTCCATTCAGAGAAGCCAGGGCGTTGTTGGCCGTTGCAGACTCCTCTGCGGCAGCCGGAAAGCCATACACACCATTATAATACGGATACACCCCGGGCACCGTCTGGGTAAGGTAAGCATATGCCGTTCCTACATCGGCCACACTTAAATTCTGCATGTCACCGAAAGTTTGGGTACCCACGGTCAGGAATTTAGCGACCTTGGATTGCAGATTGACCCGCATGCGGATCTTATCCGCCCCGGTTTTTGGCATGGTGCCCGGATTGTTGAAATATCCCACCGAAAACAGATACTGCGTATTTTCCGTTCCTCCGTTGAGCGAGAGGTTGTGATTTTGCAGCAGCTTACGCTGACCAAAAAGTACATCTCCCCAATCCGTATTGGGATAAGCGACCTCGTTGGGGATACCAAACTCACTGAGAGCAGCCGGGTTTTTCTTTGCTTCCTCCCACTGGCCGATCGTCGCATCCGTATACACCGGAGCCTGGCCCAGGTTGACAAAACCCTCGTTCACCAGACGCATATGACGGGCATAGTCGGTAACAAATTCCGGCACATTATTGGGACGCAGCATGGATACCATACCCGTATAGGACACATTATTCTTTCCTTTTGCGCCCTTTTTTGTTGTGATGAGGATGACGCCATTGGAACCCAACGAACCGTAGATTGCTGCCGTTGCGGCGTCTTTTAAGATCGATATCGATTCCACATCATTGGGGTTGACGGCATCCATGGATCCGACTATACCGTCGATCACCACCAGTGGAGAGGTATTATTCAACGTACCCCTACCACGGATCAGGATATTTGCGCCATCAGCGCCGGGTTTTCCGGTTGAGGCCTGCACGTTTACGCCTGCGGCCAGACCCGAAAGCGATGAGGACAACGTGGATGTGGAGCGGTTCTCCAGCGAGCTGCTGCTGACGGTGGATACAGCGCCTATCACATTAGCGCGCTTTTGGCTGCCATAGCCCACGACGACCACTTCATCCAGGCCACTGACTTCCTCTTGCAGTACCACCTGCAGCTCGTCGTTACCATTCACGGTTTTTTCTTGCCGTTGGTAGCCCACATTGGAGAAGACCAGCACCTGGCTGCCGGGAGGCAACTGTAAAGAAAAGCGGCCCTCCTGATCCGTATTTGTAGAGACGGTGGTTCCTTTCACACTAATTGTGGTTCCTGTGAGCGCTTCGCCCTTACTGTTGACGACACGCCCCCGTACCGTGCGCTGGATTACATCCGTAGCTGACGCCATGTTGCTTCTGCGTTTAGGTTTGAGGATAATGACCTCATCTTTTTTTACCCAGTCCAGATTGAGCGGTGCCGCAATGGCGTCCATAGCGTCCTTCAGCTTGGCATGCTGAATGTTTACCGATAACCTGGCCTGGGCCAATGCCTTGCCATTCAAAAAAAAGTTTAGCCCGCTCTGTTTTTGGATACTGTGCATCACCTGGTTTAGCGTGACATGCTTTGCGGTAAGGTTTATGGTCTGCGCATTTCCCTCTGCAAAGGCCTGCATAATAGTCAGCAAGGAAATGAGTATGATCAATTTCATAATCAGTATACTACGTAACGTTAAACTCCACGGATGTAGCCTAACAAATGAATAAAAAATCATATGTTTGTATGGTTTGTATGTTATTTATAAATGGTTATCAAAATTTTGCCTTCGGGCAACAAGGTAAATACATGCATCCATCCGAGACAGTGCCCCCCAGCACTGTCTTTTTTGTCCAACATGTATCCTGGCTTAGCTTAAGTCGGTGTCATCATTGGTTTTGTTTTCATGGTTATTTAGGATTTATAATTCATAGATCGTTCTAATTAAGGCTGGGCTGTGACCAGCAGTACACGCTTATCACCTGTCTTTTTGATTTCAAAATGCAACCCGGCTTCGGTTAATACGTCCAGCACATCCTGCAGCGGTTTGTCCCGGTTTATCCGGCCATAAAAGTGGGACTGCGGTAGTCCGTCACTGTATTTGACCTCCACATTGTACCAATGCCCGATCTGCTGAAGCGCCTCCGTCAACGGTGTCTCTTCAAAATAAAACAAGCCCTCTTTCCAGGCGATAAAAGGAGCAGGATCAATCTGCGCGATGCGAATTGTCCCCTGGCCACCATTGCTCGACTGCTGCCCCGGCTGTAGGTATACCGCCTGGGTCGACTGTCCCTCATTAAATAGTTTTACCTTTCCGCTGACCAATGTGGTTTTGATCAGGTTATTTGTGGGATAGGCATTGACATTAAAGGCGGTACCCAGTACCTGAATTTCTTGTCCGCGGCTGAGTACCTTAAATGGGCGAGCTGCATCTTTGGTCACTTCAAAAAACGCCTCTCCTTCCAGCAGTACCCTGCGTTCCTGCTGCGCAAACCTAACGGGATATTTTAAGGAAGAAGCTGCGTTGAGCCATACCTTAGTCCCGTCGGGCAACGTGATCTGATACATGCCACCCATGGGTGTCCGCAACTCCAGCATGACCTTGCTGAGATCGCCGGCTGCCTGCTGCCCCATCCGTCCATCAGCTAACCGCTGACCATCTGCATACCGGATCTCATCCCCTATGATAATTCCCGTCTGCTGCTCATTGAGCTGTACGAGACTGCCATCTGCCAGGCGTAGAGTTGCCCGGTTACCCCCCGGCTGCACCTCACTGGCCGGCGGCCCCTGTAGATTGTTGCGCGTAGCTTGCAGCGAATGACCATCTTGTTGCTGTCTCCAGATCAACAACGAAAAGAGCATTAGGAAAAGTGTGATTGCCGCCGCCCAGTAAGGCCATCTTAAGGGTAGCTTTATGTCACGTTGGCTTTCTTGGTCAACAAGCTTCGTTTTAATATTTTCCAATGTTTTTTCGGGACGCCATTCCCCTACGATTACCTTCGTATCGGGCTGCAACAGACTTTCGGCGAGGGCCCGGTCCACCGCTTCATTGTCCTCTTCGGTCAATGCTTTCTGCAGCCAGGCAATTTCTTCAGCCGAGCAGCTCCCCTCTTTATACTTTTGCAGTAATTGGTTTATTTTAGATTTATTGTTATCCACCCCGTGTAAGTTTTAAGTAAATACACGCAGGATTCATTTAAGGTCTGCTCCGACAAATTTTTTTTTTATTTGCCTGAAAGAAATAGCAGGGCAAGTAGAAGCGCCGAAAAACTGCTGTCCTGGAAAGCGGCACTACGCATGAATTTGTTGGCTTTGACAATATGGTCCCTTACCGTCGCGACCGAAATGCCCAGCTCCTCAGCAATCTCCTGATAACTTTTTCCTTCGAGTTTAGAGAGCCGGAATATTTTTTGCCGCTGCTGTGGCAGCTTATCCAGCAGCTGTTCGACCCATGCCTGGGCCTCCTTTGATTCCAAAACGCGATCAATGGTATTTTCCCCTTCAGGTGCCGCTTGTGCCAGACGAACGGCAGACTCCATTTCCAGCTTGAGCCGTCTTTTAAAATTAAAGGTAATATTGCGTGAACACGTAAATAAGAAAGCCGCAAAAGACTGTTCGGGATCTATCCTCAGTCTATTCTCCCAGATGCGGACAAAGACATCTTGAAGCAGGTCTTCGGCTACCGTCTCATCTCGCATAAATTTGAGGATGTTCGCATATATGGTTGGACTATATCGGTGGTACAATAGATCAAAGGCCTTCATGTCCCCACAATGGAGCAGACGCAAGAGTTCTTTCTCAGGCAGGTTTTGATATGAGTCCATAATTGATTATTCTGCCATGAAGTTAGTGACTTCATAGCAATAATTCAAATCGAATTTTTCCAAAAAAAGATAGACTAGCTTTTTTTGGGGATAGCATCTCTTTATTTTTGGGTTATCATTTTCCATTGAGCAATGAGCGTGTGCCCTTCCAATTTCTTCGGCGAAGGCAAGATTCCGTCAATTTTCGACACCATTGGGGTTTGCAAAAGCAGGAAAGTTTTATTATTTTGCAGTGGCAAATCCCCCCCATTGCTATCATTGTTTTACAAATCAACTATTCCAATACAACATGTCATTGATAAAAATCGGTATGGGCTGCATCCGGACAGCACAAACATTATTAAGCTCATTAATTAAAAATACCTTATGCGCACTAGCGCTGTTACCTGTTTACCATAAGAGTGCTGCACAGTCTTCACTCATGCATCCAGAAGCACAGATCAGCTTTGTAAAGAAGGCAATCAGCCAGAAGTCTGAGCCCGTATACAGTGCTTATCAGCAGCTGATAAGGCTCGCCGATTCGCTGATGGCAAGCCCACAGCATGCGGTACCGGAATTTAATGTTCCGGGCTTTTACGATGACAGGGAAGCGCACCGCGCCATGGCCAAAAACCTGCAATCAGATGCTTTTTCCGCCTATACGACAGCATTAGCCTACACACTAAGTGGCAACAAAAAATACGCCTTAAAGGCGATTTATTTCCTAAATTCCTGGGCGGGCACCAACAAAAGCTATGCTCAGCTCGATGGACCATTAGTCATTTCTTATGCTGGGCCGGGGCTTATGATTGCTGCAGAATTGCTCAAGCACGACCGGTTGTGGCAAGAAAAAGACCGGATACAGTTTGAACATTGGACGACCGAAGTGTACCAGAAAGCCGCACACAGCTTACGTGAAAATCACAACAATACCGCAGATTGGGCGCGATATGCCAATCTGCTTTCCGCTTCTTTTTTGGATAACAAAGACGAACTCTCGTACCTCATCAAACTGATCAAACATGATCTACCGGAAAAAATTGCCTCCGATGGCCACCTGATCGAGGAAGTCAAACGTCAGGCAAAAGGCCTCTGGTATACTTATTTTTCCCTGGCCCCACTGACAGCCTCGATGTGGTGTATTTATCAGGCCACAGGAGAGAACTTGTTCATCAGCGCAGAGCAAGGAACTTCGATTCGACAGGCCATCAGCTATTTATTCTATTACAGTCAACATCCATCCGAATGGCCTTGGTACAACAATCCGGATGTAGCCAATCCGGGGACCGCCACTGGCTTTTGGCCACCTAACTTACTCGAAGCAATGCGAAATATCTATCCCGGCCAATCGTATGAAAATTATCTGTCGGCCTACCGTCCCATTACCTACAGTAAGCACCACTTTGCCTGGACCTTTCCTACGTTGATGCCGATACTCCTGGATTACCAGCAGAAGCTGATACCCTAAAACCATTACAAAAAATAGCGATCTGCATTTCCCAAGAAAGCAGATCGCTACGATGAATCAGCAAGCTCACAGTTGCATTATCCTTAATTTCCAGCAGGCCCAGCCCTACTGTGCTTTTCGATATTTCAGAAAAGGTACAGTCCAAGCGTTATTCCTTGCAATTCTTCATTTCCCCTTAAAAGGTGAAATACACAGCTCCTGCAATTCCAGCATGTGCTGTCCCACCAAGCGAAGGTTGCTCATCGGCTGCCGTGGGAAGAATAGACTGGTCATGGTGGTCAGTCCCCCGTCCCCAAAAAGTTCAACAGAGCTGACATCAACATATAAACTCAACGACAGCGTATCGCTGTCCGATATACGGCTGGCTACACTACGCTTGGGGAATTCGCTACTAAAATCGGTCAGTCCAGATTGTGTACGGTCGATATAATATTCATTTTTTTCTTTGGAGTAGCCCACGACAAGTTTATCTCCAAGACTGTTTGATAAGACAAGCTCAACGCTTTGCCTTTTGAGCTTATTGAGGTCCAGGCGAAATGCCTCGGGAAGCTGCTGCGGCACCGCCAGCTCCTTGGCTTCTTGCACTTTATACGTTTTTATGGGACCAAATGCTGCAGCGACCTCTGCTGCAGCGGCACTGCTGACATAATAGGTCTTTCCCACCTTTTCCAATGTTAAGCTACGCGGTATGGTCGATGCTGAACGCCAGCGCGTTGTTGGCACCACATTAGCATACTGCCAGTTGCTCATCCAGCCGATCATCAGATGGCGGCTTCCGAGATTGCTCCAGGTCACACCCGCATAATTATCAGGCCCCCAGTCCAGCCACTTCATCTCGTTGTCTGAAGGCACAAATTGATGACCGTCAAAGTCTCCGACAAAATACTGCGTTACCGATCCACCATTAGGTCCCCCCGGGTTGATGCTTACCAGCAAAACCCATTTGCTTTGCCCCTGATAGTGCATCGGGATCAAATCCGGGCATTCCCATACCCCCCCATGCGCTCCCACATGTTTCCCAAACTCGCTCTCTTTTTTCCACTCCTTCAGATTTTTGGAGGAGTAGAACGTAATGCAGTCTTTGGTTGCCAAGGTCATGATCCAGCTTTTTGAAGCCTCAAACCACATGACTTTGGGGTCCCGAAAATCCCAGATACCGGGATTCGGAAGCACCGGATTGCCTTTGTACTTGGTCCAGGTACGGCCTTGATCCAAGCTATAGGCCAGACTTTGGTTTTGATGCAAGCCCGTTTTTCGATCTTCTTCCTGATGATTATGGTGCGTAAATATCGCCACCATTGCATTCTTTCCGAAGCCGGCAGTATTGTGTTTATCGATGACAGCGCTTCCCGAGAAGATGGTGCCCAGACTATCCGGATAAAGCGCTATTTTTTGTTCCTCCCAATGGATTAGATCTTTGCTGATGGCATGGCCCCAGTGCATAGGCCCCCAGACAGGCTTTTCGGGGTTATGCTGGAAGAAGAGATGATAATTTCCATTGAGATACACCATGCCATTGGGGTCATTCATCCAGCCTTGCTTGGGTGTAAAATGATAAAGTGGCCGGTATTTCTCTTCGGGATCATCAGTCTTCTTTAGTACGGTCTGCGCTGATACTGCTCCAGCGATACCTGTCATCAGCAGGACGGCCGCAAAATTTTTCAGTTTATTCATCATTCATTCGGTTTATTACTATAAAGCTGCATTCCTATCAGCAAAATAGCGATTTCATTTTTTATTCTTTTTTGATTTTACCGCATTTATGGCTGAGACACCCAATGGGGCATCCCTGTTATCCCATTGCGATAATGACTATTCCGCTGATCAATATCCTGGATTTTGCTTATACAGATATTTACTCAGCCGGATCTGAGCTTCCGGAATCGGCAGATACTCATTCCTGTCGGCAGTAAAATGCGCGTTAGCGTAATAAGAGCGCCGTGATTTCTCCGTGCCGTAGTACGTATTCATCGTCTGACTAGCAATTCCCCAACGCACCAGATCGAAAAATCGGCCGTTTTCCATAGCCAGTTCCAGACGGCGTTCCCAACGAACTGCCTGGCGTGCGTTCTCTTCGTTCCAGACGATATTTTCCCCATTTTTATAGGTATCTATCAGCATCCGATCTGCCGCATATCCCGTCATGGTTATACTATTTTTGGCACGGATACGCACCTGATTGATCAAGGGCAATGCTTCGGCAGGACGGTGCAGTTCTATCAGCGCTTCAGCTCGCATCAGCAGGACATCCGCCAGGCGCAGGACAATACGGTTTTTCGTATTGGCAAAGAACGGCGGCATGGGTACAAAACAATCACAGTCGGGGTCCACATTCTCTTTGAGCGAGGCATATACTGAGTATTCCGCTGGATTACGGTTCCAGCTTTGTTCATAGGTGCGTTTGCTATTGTATTTATAGGGTAAACCTGGGATGGCTACCGTATGGAAGAGCCTTGGATCATATTTTTCGGAGGTACTGAAGGTAGCCAAGGTGTTGTAATTATCGAGCGGAAGTCCCTTTCCGGTCGTACGGAATGCATTGACTAGACTCTGACTCGGCTTGTTGAAGTCGCAGCAGCCTAAGCCCATAGGTACGGATAGCAAGTCCGAAAAGTTTACACGACCAAATTTTGTTCCGTCGTCCTTCGAAAACTGAATGGAAAAAAGAGCCTCTTTGCCGTTTTCATATTTTCCGGGCAAGAAGTTGAATGCAAAATCCGCTTCGAGCCCATAGCTGGAAGAGAGCACCACAGCCGTATGCTGCACTACTTTTTCGAGGTCGCCAGCGTCAACGTCCGTGACCGTATGCCGTTCTTTATTGTCCTGACGATAGGCCTTATATAAGTAGGTTTTCGCAAGATATGCTGCAGCAGCGATTTTATTGGCACGCCCGGCTTCCGGCTGCACTGCTGGGAGATAATCGACAGCGTACTGAAAGTCATCCACGATTTTCTGCCATAACGCATCATTGCTTAGCGCTCTGTTAGAGACCGTTTCGTAAGCATCTATCGGAACATTTTCGTCGACGTAAGGCACATATTTAAACAAAATTTTGAGCATGAAGTAAAAATGTCCCCGCAGGAACTTTGCCTCTGCCAGCTTTTCCTCCTTTCCGTTAAAATTGTCCATTTGCTGAATCGTCCTGATCGTTGTGTTGGCCCGAGATATCGCCACATACAGCTGAAACCACAGCTTATCTACCTCTGCAAGATTCGTTGTGATATTATTGGAGACTTCCAGAAAGTGAAAAGCCTGTATGTCCTGTGGTCCCGAACCTCCTTTATAGGCATCATCAGAACGCACGGTGCCATATGGCCATAGGCTGAAGGGGACATCATAGTGGTCGTTGCCCAGAGCCGCGTAGGTAGCGGTCAGCAATCTTTCAGGCTCTTTGACTTGGTCGGAGCTCAGTACAGCATTTGGTGTCTGATCCAGAAACTTGGTGCATCCGGACAGTAGGCCGGCAAGCATCACGGTAATTGCAATTTTATTGGTTATTTTTTTCATCTAATTATTTTTTTTATCCCTTGATGAGCAGGCCATGGAAATAAAAATCGTCCTGTATGCCGATATGAAATCCATCGCTTTCAAGCGGGTATGTTTTAATGTTCCTTATCTCCACTATAAACCGATGTTTACGCCTGCGGTCCAGGTTGTCGGAATTGGATAGCCCCAGCCTACATTTTCAGGATCCACACCAGTAAAATTCTTCGATTTAACGGTGAACAGATTCTGTGCCGTCACATATATACGTAGACGATTCATCCGTAGTCGCGATACCGTAGCTGTCGGGAACGTGTAGCCCAGCGACAGGTTGCGTAACTTCATATAAGAGCCATTTTCAATAAAATAATTGGATAGCCTTCCTTCATCATTGTTGTTCGTCGTTTGTAGGGCAGGAATAGTAGCACTTGGGTTCTGTGGTGTCCAGGCATGGAGCAGGCGCACACCCTTATTGGAGTTGACATCGTCCACGCTCCAAAAATCGGTCTGTTTTTTCAGCCAGTTTTCAACGTCAATACCCTGTACGCCCTGAAAGTAAGCCGACAGATCGAAGTCCTTATATTTCAAGGCTATATTCAGGCTATAGGTAAAATCGGGATGCGGATTACCGATCCAGGTCCGGTCCATGTCGTTAATTTGGTTGTCCGCATCGTATATATTCACGTAGCGCAGTCTGCCGACTCCCTTTCCCGTCTGGTTGACATGGGCATCCACTTCCTGCTGATTTTGAAAGATGCCATCCGTTACATACCCATAAAACGAACCAAGCGGCCGGCCAATAATATTATCCCCCTGACGGCCACCATACGAATTTTCCACTGCCTCCGGCAAATGGGTCACCTTATTTTTGTATGTGGAAAAAACAGCGGTCACATCATAGTCCAGGCCGCCGGTCGTTTTACTGCGGTAGCCTGTTGTAATATCCAGTCCCTTGTTTTCCATGGACGCACCATTCGCCCAGCGGTAACCACCCTCGCCCACAACAGCGATGTAAGCAGGATTGATCAGCATATCCTTTGTAGCTTTGACATACCAGTCTACTGATCCGTAGAGGTGTTGGCCAAACAGTGTGAAGTCCAGTCCAATATTGGTCTGTGTGGTGGTTTCCCATTTCAGGTTGTTATTTTCGGTCTGGATTTTTCGGTAGCCCGAAGGTAGCGTCCCCGTACCAGCTCCAATGAGGTCATACGCCGTTCCGTCGACAATATTCCATGTCGGATCGGCGATACCATATTCAGGGACAAAGAGCGCATACGTGGCCAGATTACCAATACCCTGATTACCGGTTTGTCCCCAGCCTACGCGTAGCTTCAGGTCGGTCACATACGCCTTAGTGGCCGACATGAAGCGTTCGGAGGAAACCCGCCAGCCCGCAGTGACGGCGGGAAATGTTGCAAAGCGGTTATTTTTTCCAAAACGAGAAGATCCATCATGCCGTATGGTAAAAGAAGCCAGATACCGGTCGTCAAATGAATAGTTGGCTTTACCAAAGTACGAAAGCAACGAAAAACCGGTGGAACCTCCTCCCACCGCTGCCGTCCCCGTGCTCACTCCCGGCCACATGTACTCTGGAGTTTCGATGACAAAAGCACCATCTCCCGCGGTATAGGCGTTGAAATTGATGTCATTCTGGCGGTTCATTTCAATGCCGGCAAGCACATCAATGGTATGCCTATCCAGTTCTTTCCGATATGTCGCTGTATTAGACCATGTCCACTTCATGCTATGAGCCTGCTCCATATTGACACCGCTACGATTGCTGTTCATAAAGCCCGAGCGGTAAGAGACTTCCAGGTGACGTTTATAGAGATTGCTATAATCAATGCCATAGCTTGTGCGCAGATGCAGATCCTTTACCAGCTGCAAGTCGGCATACACATTTCCAAACAAACGCCAGTAATTGTACTTATTGTTCCGATTATCATGTAGCAGACGCACGGGGTTGTGGCGATCATTCATACCTAGGGCGGGACCACCCCAGCCTAATCCATCCACGGTATGGACAGGTATGATCGGTAATGCTTTTAAGGATAGATCGAGTACGTCGCCGGGTACCTGTACCTCACCCGTGTTGTTCACGGTAAAGTTTTCGCCTACCACCAGCTTTCCATCAAACAGCTTGTAGTCAGCATTCATGCGGGCCGAAATACGCTGAAAGTTGGTGTAGCGCAAGGTGCCATTATTGTGTAAATAGCCCAAAGAGAAATACGAACTCGACTTGTCTGTCGCCGAACTCAATGTTGCATTGTACGACTGCAATAATCCCGGTTTGGAAACCTCGTCAAACCAGTCGGTGTCTGCGGCATACATCGTCTGCTCACGATCAATGTATTCGGGCACTACTACCGAGGTCAGCTGTGGCACACCGTTGGCATCATTTTGCCAGGCAAACTGATAACCTATGTTATTGCTGTTGGGATTGCCGCCGCTGTTGATTGTCGCCTGCCATAGGGCACGGCCATACTCCTGTGCATTGAGCACCTGCATGCGCTTGTTAAAGTGCGTGCTGGTTACATAAGCATCCACGTTGAGCTTTGGGGGGCCAGATTTACCTTTCTTGGTGGTAATGACGATCACGCCGTTGGCTGCACGCGATCCATAAATGCTCGCCGAGGAAGCATCTTTGAGGACCTGAATGCTCTCGATGTCGTTGGAGTTCAGTTCATGCATACCGCCCTGCGTTGGCACGCCATCGATGACATACAGCGGATCCTGATTGCTGTTGATCGAGCTGATGCCACGCATGCGTACCGTAGCGGCACCGCTCGGACTGCCATCCGATGTGACCGTCATCCCAGCCACACGCCCCTGTAATGCCTTCATGGGGTTGTTTTCCGGTGCCTTCATCATCTCAGTTACGTTGACGACACTTACAGCACCAGTCAGATCCTTTTTACGTTCAGTCTGGTAGCCGGTGACGACGACTTCGTCAAGCCCTTTTTCACTGCTCTTCAGACGGATGTCGAAAAATTTTCTGTCGCCGAGGAGCATAGTTTGCGGGGCATAGCCTATGTAGCTGATTTCGAGCGTGCCCCCATTCCCCGCTGCTTGAAGCATAAATTCGCCCTTCTCATTCGTTTTTGTTGCCTGGCTGGTTCCTTTGACGATCACCGAGGCGCCCACAATGGGAGCTGCTGTTTCACTGTCCACAATCCGGCCCCGAATTTCGGTCTGCTGCGCAAAAACAACAGCCGAAAAGAGTGCCACAGACGGGAGCAACATCAATTGCTGTCTTGTAAACATAATTGGTTTTTATAAATGGGTTATTAATTTAGATTAGCTATTTCTTGATTATTTGTGTTTTCCGCCGGTCAATGGCGCCTGCTGGGTTCGTTTTCCCCGAAAATTGGGTTGAGCCACTGAAAGCGGTGAATATCGGCTTCACTATAAGCTGGACAGGCTCCGCTGCTCTGGGTAACAAAGCCGCTTAGCGTCGCCGCAAACTCGAGCACCTCCTCCAGCGTAATCCCGGCAGCCATCTGAAAGCGCTTGCTGAGAAAAGCGGCCAAAAATGAATCCCCACTTCCGATGGTATCCTCGACCTGCACCTTCAACGCCGGAAAATGGTAACTGATATTTGCCGCCTTGTGATGGTATACTGCTCCGGAAGCGCCGTAGGTGACGATGGCTTCCTGGATCGAAAAACGCTCGAGCAGCAGATCGACCCGTTGCTGGTCCGTATAGTCGCCCATAGCACCGTTCCATTCTGAAATAATATGCAGTTCTTCGGCATTCATTTTAACCAGATCAGCCTCAAGCAGCAGTTGATGCAACCGCTCCGGACCAAAATAGGGTGCACGCAGGTTGACATCCATCACGCGGAAAGCAGCTTTTTTCAACAGTAGCTGGAGGCTACCAAAGCTGACCTCGTCCCGGCAGGCCAGGCTGCCATACACCAGAAAGTCGGCCTCAGCCACTGCCGCCAGCTCCGCTTCACCTGCAACAATATGATCCCAAGCCACCGGATAAACGATATCATACTGCACGTTGCGATCAGCATCCAGCGACACCTCCACTGTTGAAGTCGGTAAATGCACATCTTGCTGAAAAAAAGCTGTCGGTATTCCCAGTTGCCGGCAGAGCGCCAGCAGCTCCACACCATTTTCATCCTGACCGATGCGCGTTAGCATCTGGGTACGTACCCCAAGCTTGTTGAGATGATAAGCTACGTTGAGCGGTGCTCCACCCAGTTTTTTACCCGTGGGAAGGTTATCCCAAAGTACCTCCCCGAAACAAATACCCTGAATTGATTTATTAAGATCTTTCATTGTCATCATTTTTTGTTTATGCCACAATTGGGCATGCTTATTTTACTAATGCAAGTTGATGGTCTGCCCCATATCCTCCAGCGAGCGCCCCTTGGTTTCCGGCATAAACCGCAGCACATAGATAAGCTGCAGCAGCATAAATACCGCAAAAACGAGAAAGGTGCCCCCTCCGCCCAGCAGTTCTGTCAGTGCCGGAAAGCAGAACGTAATAATGGCCGCCATTACCCAGTGCGTCAGGCTACCGAAGGTCTGCCCTTTGGCACGTACGTCATTGGGAAAAATTTCGGAAATAAACACCCAGATCACGGCTCCCTGAGAGAAAGCGAAAAAGGCGATAAAGCTCATCAGATATATGGTAATCGCAAATCCTGTTGTCTGTCCCGTATAGAACGCCTGTGACACCAAGGCCAACGAAACGATCAGTCCCACTGAGCCGATCAGCATGAGTTTTCTGCGACCTACCTTGTCGATAAAATTGATGGCTACTAGCGTGAAAATAAAATTGATCAGGCCAATGCCGACGGTAGAAAGCAAGGAGCCCTGTGCCCCCAGTCCCGCCATCTCAAACACGCGGGGCGCATAGTAAATGATTGCATTGATCCCAGAAAGCTGATTGAACAAAGCAAAACAAAAGGCCAATAAGATTGGTCTGGCATTTTGCCGGACGAATAATTTGCCCTCGCCATTCACCTTTTCGGCTGAGCTGCGGATTTTGGCAATTTCGGCCTCATAGCCATCCGAATTGATCTTCTGCATAATCGCCGTTGCTTCGGACAGCTTATTTTTATGCAATAGCAGCCATCGTGGGCTCTCGGGGATGCAAAAAATCAACACAAAGAACAACAAAGAAGGAAAGCATTGCACGCCTAGCATCCAGCGCCAGGACTCCTCTCCCGTCTGACCGATAAAGTAGTTGGATAAGTAAGCGATCAAGATCCCCAATACCACGTTGAACTGAAAGAGTCCGACTAGTTTTCCGCGCGAACCCGCGGGGGAGATTTCGGAAATATAAATCGGCGCCGTCACCGATGACACACCGACACCGATACCGCCCAAAAAGCGGAATAGAATGAATATGGTCCAGTCGTTGGCAAGTGCGCTTCCCAGCGCGGAGATAAAATAAAGTGCGGCCACGACAAATAGTGTGTTTTTGCGGCCAAGCTGATCCGAAGGCCAGGCCCCGAGCGCTGCACCTGCGACGGTACCGATCAAAGCTATAGCCATGGTGAGTCCATGCTGAAACTCGCTCAGATGCCAATGCGCCTGCACTGCTTTTTCAGCACCCGAAATGACAGCTGTATCAAAGCCAAATAAGAATCCGCCCAGCGCCACCACAAATGACCAGGCTAAAACGGTGTTTTTGTTCATGTTTTCCCTATAATTGATTAATCCAAATTTAACATGACCTTCACGCTGACTTAAATTCGGACGGCGCAAAAACATCTATTTATGTAACATTTTTTAAAATAACACAAACGCCTAAAATTCAACTAATTACCAACAATACTACAATAACATCTATCATTTTTTGAACAAATTATGTAGAAAATGATACATATTTTGACTTACGGCATTTAGTGTAAACACAACACTAAGTGAAAGCCGATTATCGAAAAAAAACGAAATAATGTATATTCGGTTACTCAAGGGGAAACGATCATGGGAAAATACAGCATCTATGGCTTACTGATTTTACTGCTATTGTGGGGCTGTCAGACAGACAGCCAAAAGCGCAAGCGGGTCATAGCCTTTTCACAGTGCATTGGAAATGATGCCTGGCGTCAGACGATGCTCGAAGAGATGAAGCGGGAACTGTCCTTTAATCCCGATATTGAATTCCGCTATCGGGATGCCCAAGGCAATAATGCGGTACAGATCGATCAGATTCGGGAGCTGGTCAAAGAGGACATCGATCTTCTCATCGTTTCACCCAATGAGGCGGAACCCTTAACGCCTATTGTCGATTCCGTATTCCAGCGAAATATACCGGTTATCGTGACCGACCGCAAGACTTCTTCGGGCCAGTACAACGCCTATGTCGGCGCCGACAACCTTGCCATCGGCAAACTCGCCGGCCAGTATGTTCAGGCGCTGTTGCAGGGCAAAGGACAGGTAGGCCTTGTGGCCGGCCTATCCGGTAGTTCAGCATCTATCGAACGCGAAAAAGGGTTTATGCAGGGGATAGATCCGGCCAACGATATACGGATCAGCGGTATCGTCCATGGCGGCTGGGAAAAGGACAAGGCCTATACCGCCATGCGACAGCATATCGATCAGTTCGCCAACAGCGACGTCATCTTCACCTTCAATGATCAGATGGCCATGGGTGTCCGAAAGGCCCTGGACGACGCCCAGATCAAAAAAGAGATCAAGATCATCGGTGTAGACGCATTGCCGGGTCCGGGAAATGGACTTGAACAGATTATACAAGGCCGTATGTATGCTTCGATGCTTTATCCGACCGGCGGGACCGAAGCCATCCGTACTGCACTGGCCATCATCAAGCAGCAGCGTTATAAACGAGAGAACATCCTGGCGACTTCCGTGATCGACAAAACCAATGCAGAGTTGCTCGCGCTGCAGTCACAAAAGATCAGGCAGCAGCAGCTGGATATCGACAAAAGACAGGAATTTATCACCGAGCAGAATCGAATCTACCAAAACCAAAAGTCTGTGCTCAATATTCTGGTTGTAAGTCTCGTCCTGGCTGTCGTATTTGGAGGCATTTCCATCATTGTCATCAAGAGCAACTGGGAGAAAAACAAACATCTCGAAATGCAGAACAGCGAAATCCTATCCCAGCAAAAACAGATCGTCGAGATGAATAACCAGATTCAGCAGACTGCAGAGATCAAAAACAACTTTTTTACCAATATCTCCCACGAGTTTAAAACACCCCTGACGCTGATTCTCGCGCCCATCGAAGAACTCGAATTGCGTAAGGACCTGCCCGAGGCTATACGTGACCAATTGTCGCGCGTCAAAAGAAGCGCAAAGAAATTGCAACGGCTGGTCAGCGACCTGATCGACATTCACCGCATCAGCAAAGCAAAAATCAAGTTGCACGTATCTTCCGTTCCTGTCGACGCATTTATACAACAGGCGATCAACAGTTTTAAACCCCTGCTCAAGAAAAGTCGGATATCCATCAGCTACATCAATAAATCGGCGCTCAAAGAGGTCTGGATGGACGAATACCTGATGGAACAGGTTCTTTCCAATCTACTGTCCAATGCGATAAAACATACCGCGGTAAGTGGACGGATTGAAATCTCCGTGGAGGAAAACAGCTTTAAGGACTACTTTTACCTGCGCGTTCTCGACAACGGGCTGGGCATCGCACCGGGTGACATCGAACATATCTTTGATCCATTCTATCAGGGCTCGGGTGTACGCAGGGGCTCGGGCATCGGCCTCGCTTATGCAAAACAGATTGTCGAGCTGCACCACGGCCAGATCACCGTCAGCAGCAAGCTCGGACATGGCTCCATCTTTACATTGCGGATGCCTACGGGCAACAGCCATTATCAGCCAGAAGAATTTGTGCGGCATGGACGGGATGAGAAAGCAACTCCCGCGCAGTCCGAGCTGGTGGATATGGAAATCAGGCCACTGACGCAGGACCGCTCCTTTCACTCCAGCAAATCAAAGAGTATACTGGTCGTGGAGGACGATGACGAAATCCGGGATTACCTGCGAACAGTCCTTGAAAGCGATTATAACCTTTTTTTGGCTAGAGACGTCCAGCAGGCCAGCACCCTACTTAAATCGCAGTTTCCCGATCTCGTGCTCACCGACATCATGCTACCCGACGGCAGCGGACTGGATATTCTCAAAGACATCAAAACATTCTATCAGACCGCACATATTCCAGTCATCCTGCTCAGCGCGCTGGCCAATGAAGAGACCCTTATGGAGGGCAGCTTGTTGCAGGCCGATGACTATATGACCAAGCCATTCAATGCGGCCCTGCTTCGCGTTCGTATTGCCAATATCCTGCAATCACGCCAGCAGCTCAAAGAAAAATACAGCAGCAACGTCGAACAGTTTGATCCGCCATCTACTGACCACATCAGCGACAATGACCGTCGGTTTCTCAACAATTTTTCGACTATTGTCGAATCCCGATTATCGGATCAGCGACTCAGTGTAGACGATATTGCCGGGGAGCTCAACCTTTCCCGCGTACAGCTTTACCGCAAGGTGAAACAGCTTTTAGACTGCAGTATCAACGAATACATTGTCGAGCGGCGACTGACAAAGGCCAAAAACCTGATTGCAGATGGGCTCAACATCAGTGAGATTTTTAGTGCTGTCGGTTTCTCTTCTGCTTCCTACTTTGCTTCGGCATTCAAAAAGCGATACGGGCAATCGCCAAGTGCATTCAAAAAAGAGCTGGATAAAAGGCAGTAAGCAGAACAGCCTAAAACTGGCCCTTACGTTTAAAAAGAAAGAAGCTGATCAGTATAAAAATGACAGTCATCACCACATTGCTGTAATCAAGCCGTGCGAAAGCATCATTTTCTTCAACGATGTTCAGGAACGCCTTATATGCACCGGTATAAGGAATAAAATCCGAAAAATCTCTATTGACCGTAAACACCGAAAACACCAGCATAAACATACTGATTCCAATAGGATAAATAAAACTTCGAAAGATCAGGCTTAATGCCAGCTGCAACATGGCAATCGCTGAAAGCGTAATAAAGAGCTTCAGAAATGTATAAAAGATGACCGTCCGATAATCGTAATTCTGAAAACCTAACTGCGGATACAGCTTACTCAGAACATAACCGCTGGCCAGGAAGGCGGTGTACGCCAACAGGACCGAAAATAGCACAGTCAGCAGGATAAACAACACTTTGGAAAGGAATATGTTCAATCTCGACAATGGCAAGGTAAACAAGATTTTATAGTTGTTATTTTTATACTCCACTTCACAGCATGCATATACATAGACAGCGACAACAATGGGGTAAAGCAAGTAAAAAAACTGAAAAACATAGCGTCCAAGGAGGACCTTCCAGGGGTTCGGGACGGCTGCTGCCGAACCTGTTTTCATGATATCGTAGATAATATAGCCATCGATCAACAAGATCAGCAAAGCAGGAAGAAGCAGTACACCAAAAATCTGCCTGTTTCGGAGGAGCTTATATTTCTCTGACAAGAAGGCGGTATAGAATGTATTAAACATTGGGCTTTGTGATTAAATTCATAAAAATCTGTTCAAGATCTGCAGTATGGGACTCGATGGCACAGATCGGAATGCACTGCTGGACAAGACTCTTGATCATGAGATCAAATTGGTTGTCATCGCCGATCTGTACCACCAAGGTATCCTGGCCCTGACTTAGTACCGTAAGCCCGAGTGACTGTAACAGCGGGGCTGTACGAAGTGGGTCAGTGGTACGCAAGGACACCTGCCGATCCACCTGGCTCAGCAATTCTCCTTTTGTTCCCTGGAAAATCATACTTCCGTTTTCGATGATGCCGATGTGCGTGGCAACTTTTTCAAGCTCCGTGAGAATATGGCTCGACAGGAAAATCGTCTTACCCTGTTCTTTGAGCTGACGGAACAGGTCTCTCATTTCGACAATGCCCTGCGGATCGAGTCCATTTAGGGGCTCGTCGAGGATCAATAGCTGCGGGTCATGATAAATGGCCATGGCAATACCCAAACGCTGCTTCATGCCCATCGACAGTACACCTGCTTTTTTGTTCTTCTCTCGATATAAATCGACCATTTCGAGCACGGCATCAATCCTTTTACTGCCCTTTTTGTGAATAATATCCAAGTATTTTAGGTTTTCAAAAACTGTCAGTCCTGAATAATAGCAAGGAGCTTCAAGCAGGTTTCCGACCTGTGCATATGTCGCTTCGGGGTCCGACTTGAGGCTACGCCCCTGAATAAAAATGCTATCCGCCTTGTCCGGCAGAAGACCAAGCAGCAATTTGATCGTAGTGGATTTACCAGCTCCATTCCTGCCAAGGTAGCCATAGATACTATTGTCCGGAACATGCAGATCAATAGTGTTCAGGATGTTCCTGGATCCGATTTTAAAAGTAAGTTGACGCGTTATGATACTTGCCATTATTTTTCCGAATATGTAGGTTGTTTATTGATATCAATATAGAAAAGGCCGTCAAAAAAGTCACTCCATTGCCGTTGTTCCTCCTGCTGCTGATTCATCGCAGAGACAAAAGGCTGTCTGAGCCTGGAGGCAGCCGGCAGACTGTGCAGATCCAAAAAGAAATAAGGAGAATTTGCCGCATGAAAGACATTTTCGATGGCAAGCTTGCTGGGTCTGTCCACGATACGGCCCCGTTCATTGAATCTAGCATACGAACTGAAACCCAGCATATAGGACTGTTGTCCATATTTCTTTTTAATATATGTTCCCAGCGGAGTATATTCTTTATTGCACGGTGCTGAAAAGGCATGTATGTTTGCACACCAGATGATCACCTTCTTGTCGGCATATAATGAATCCAGCTGATAACATAAATTTTCGGCCATGAGCGAATCCCGTATGTGCATGCTGGTCATGGATCCCGGCTTATGCTTCCACGACCTGTCAAAGTTATTTTTCATATCACTCAGATAACGGACATATATCCGCTGCTGAGGATCCTTATTCAATGATCGCACGGCTTTTTCGAGGCTGCTGAGCTCGTCCAGAAATTGTTTCTGAGCTGTGGCATCCAGTTGCTTGCTGGCATATCCCGCATAGCTCAGGTAATCCAGCTTCTGCATCTGCTTCCTGAAGACAGGATAAGCTCGGAGGTCGACCCCTTGTTTCTGGAAATATTCATCCAGCAGCTGTCCCCGTTTGTCACGCAGCATACCACCCGAAAACTGTATATCGAATCCTCCAAGGGTGATCGGATCCGCAGTCTGCTTAGATTGCTGATAATAAGAAATAAGTGGCTTATTTTCCTGATTTCGCCACCAAAAATAGAATAGACCAATGCCTCCTAGCGCAGTACTGGACACCTGTAGCTCCGGCTTTTCCATTTCTCGGTTCATCAGCCACATATCGTACTGTCCCGCCTCGTAGAGCACTACCTCATAACCGAGCTTCTGATGCAGATAACGTATCAATCGGGATTTGGCCCGGAATGTCTCGCCATCGCTGTGAAGCATTTCGCCCAGCATCAAAATACGTTTCG
The DNA here is from genome assembly GCF_901482695.1 of Sphingobacterium thalpophilum. NCBI lineage: Bacteria > Pseudomonadati > Bacteroidota > Sphingobacteriia > Sphingobacteriales > Sphingobacteriaceae > Sphingobacterium > Sphingobacterium thalpophilum. The sequence continues at coordinate 3,454,217 of NZ_LR590484.1, read as the reverse complement.
TCTTAAAAAGACTGTCAAGCACCTGCAGATCAGAGAAATTGCTATCCGCAAAAGAAACCCCGGTCACAACAGTTTTATAACGATTGACCTCCCGCAATAGCTGTGCCTGATCGGGTAAAGGGCTCTCATCATAGATGAGCGTATTAAAAGTTAAAATGAAGACCACAAGGGCTGCCAGTACAAAAACTGTAGATCGCATGTATTTAAATTTATAGGGTTATGAGACCAGCAAAAGTGACTAGCGAAAGATCGCCCGTTCCACTGATCTATAGATAAGATGACCGCTATTTTCTTTTTCCATAAATTATTAAAAAAAATGATATTTAAAACAAAAAACGGTTAAGCGAAATAGACTTAACCGTTTTTGTTTTTCCAATCTGCGGACGAGTAACCGGGATATTCTTTCCTTAAAATGAATATCGCAAGCCCAGCTGTACCTGAGCACGCGAATTAAAATAATCTATACTGTAGGGAGTCCCCGGATCCCGGAACTCAAATACAGGCCAGTTTCCTTGATTTTGCTGTGGAGGAAACAGACCCGGCGTCAAACCCACCGAACTTGTCGAGTTAAACGTATTTGGTGAAAAGTACTGTAGTCCCCATTTTTTGTACAGCAGATTGGACAGGTTCACCAAGTCTGCCGAAAATGTCAGCACATGCCCCTGTTTGTTGACTGGGAGCTCGTGCGCCAGACGCAGGTCAGCCTGCACGTTCCATGGAGTGCGCGCCTTATTCCGCTCGGTAAAATTACCCCGACGTCCATGCAAATAGGCGTTTGCATCAATAAATGTATTGAATGCAGTTGCCTGCTCCGCCGCTGTCTGTCCTCCGTCAATATCTTTAAAATAATGAATAGCTTCCTCCACCGTCGGTATATACACCAGCGACACTTGCTGCGGCAGTCCCTGAATACTGTTATTCACAATACCATATGTAAAGGGCGAACCCGACTGTGCTGAAAAGAACAGTGTCACATGGCTGCGTCCGGCACGTTGCCACGGCTTTTCATACCCCACGCTCGCGATGATGCGATGCCGGATATCAAAATTGCTATAGGCCAGCCCCGGATTGTTGGGTACCAGCGACTGGTTGAGCTGCCAGTTCGATTCCATGGAGTTTCGGACCCCATTGGAGAGATCCTTTGACATTCCGTAGGTGTAGCTCGCACTCGCATTCAAAGTTTTATATTTCTTTACCACTGTTCCCGTAATACTGTATTTATATCCCTGGCTGGTATTGCTCAGCAGATAAATATTTGAAAAACGGTTATCCACCGTACCACTGTATACCGGCTGTTTATGCTCCCGGTCATAACCGTACCAATGTGGATTGTCAGGAGTATTGAGCTGCTGGAACAGCACATCACTGATATTCTTGGTGTAGATACCCTCTACGGTAAACTTCCAGTCACCAGCTGCCTCATAGTCCATTCCTAGGCTTCCACGGAGCACCTGTGGCAATGTAAAGCCATTGTCGACCAGATCCACCTGTGTCTTTCCACTGTTCGGATCATTGACAACAGCACCATTCTGGGCGATGAAATCTGCCAGCCCAAGTTCACTTGGACGTATCGCATCGCTGCCCGGAGCAAAAGGCTTCTGATCTGCCCGTTGGTCAAAAGCGCCGTAACTGTTTCCGGTATTGTAATACGCATAAGCTAGCCAGGCGAAAGGAATTCTCCCCGTAAACAGCCCAGCGCCACCGCGCATGCCCAGCCTACGGTCCTCCGTTACCTCCCAGCGGAATCCCACCCGTGGCGACAGCTGCACACGGTTCATAAAATCATTGCGCAGACGGTTAAGTGGAGTATACTGATAGCTCGTCCCAAAATTGGGATCGGAGAGGATGTTCTTCACCTTTTCGCTCAGCTGCGGCATCTCCGGCAGGCTCGTCAGATCAGCTCGTAGACCCGGCGTTATACGCAGGCGGTCGTGTACACGGATTTCATCCTGAACATACAGACCGTACATATTGATGTTAAAGTCTGCCGCGGGATGTGCCAGGATATAACCGCGGGTGTTGTCAACATAGTTATAGCTACCGCGCACCCTGTAAGGCTTATTGCTGACAAAATCCTCGATGCTGTTGTAGTCGACGCGCCCATTCCAGCTGTTGACAAAACCATAACGGATGCTGTACAGTTCATTGTGTGTACCCAGCAGCAGTTTATGCCTGCCGGTATTCCAGGTGAGATTGGCCGTAAATTCCCAGGTACGCTGCCGCATGTCAAAAATGCTCGCTTCGCGGTCTGTACCGATGTAAATCGTCGTTCCGGGGGTACGGCCCTGGACTTGCACCTGCGGCAGAGTCGGATCAGACAGCGGATCACGGCTGTCGTTGACGACGGTATAGCCTATGACGGCATTGGCAGACAGCGTATTTGACAAGCGGCTTTTCAGTTCTGCCACGGTGCTGCTCTGGTTGTTGGTCTGTTTAAAGGCCATGCTGGAAAAGCGAAAATCCTGCTGATCACGGTCCATATGCGTGGCCGAACTGCGGATGCTGTTGTTCCGGACAGCGAGCTGGTGCCTGTCATTGATATTCCAGTCCACACGATTAAAGAACTTGACCGACTTGCTCCAGTTGGTATAGCTGCCGGCAGTGCCCGCATCGAATACACTACCATAGCGGTCTCTGACAGTAGCAGCTATTTTTTCAGCATCCGCCACACTCAATATCTGGGCCGTCTCTGCCGTACCGACTACGAGCTGCGTCGGATCCTGCCGGCGGGTTACTTCCTCGTTGGTAAAGAAAAACAACTTATTTTTAATGAGCGGAAAACCGATTCGAAAACCGGACTGGTAATCGTAGAAGTCACTGTTCATCTTTCCCAGTGTCCCTACGCGGTCTTTTCCCGTCAGTGTTGCATTACGTCCAAAGCCATATACGGATCCTTCCACTTTATTCGTCCCCGAACGGGTTACCGCATTCACCGATCCGCCTGTAAAATTACCGATCTTGACATCATAGGGCGCAAGATATACCTGTATGTCCTGGATTGCATCGATCGAGATTGGATTGGTACGTGTCGAACTTCCCGCCATGCCCGAGGTACCCGTCTGCCCGCCCAACGAGGGAGAGAAACCGATAGCGTCGTTGTTGATCGCCCCGTCCACAGTGACGTTGTTGTACCGGAAGTTGGTTCCTCCGAAACTGTTGTCGCGGCTTCCCTGCGGCGTCAGCCGTGTGACATCCGTAATCGAACGCGATACCGTCGGCATATTACGGATCTGTCCGGCCGAAATATTCTGCCCCGCCCCGAAAGTGTCGGCGCGCTGACCCCGTGCACGGGCGCTGACCAGCACCTCTCCGATCTGTTGCGTAGCAGCGAGCAGCTGGAGTTCTAGTTCCTGTGCTCCCCCCAGACGGATGAAAATATCATTCCGGACGTCCGACTGTAGACCGACAGCTGTGGCACTGACACGATATGGGCCACCGATCCGCATATTATTGATCGTAAAACGCCCGTCTTTATCAGCTGACAGCGTATATTTCGTTCCCGAAGGCGTATGTACCGCTTCGATGGATGCACCCGGTACGGCTGCTTTTGCTCCGTCCAGCACCCGGCCCGTCAGTGCCCCCGATGTCTCCTGGGCCCGACTGTCTGTTGGTAGCAGCTGCAGCAAAAATAATGCGGCAAGCACCACTAGCCAACGATATAGTGTATTGTTAATTGTTCTCATCTAAACCGTTTTTATATTCACCTTTTAATTGCATGCCTGTCCACTTATTGGAGCGCCCCGCCAATCACATGAATGACTCCGTTTCCAGCAAGCACATCCGTACGCACGGGCGTGATCGGCCAGGAATTGCCGGGGCCCTGAAGCGTAATCCCGGTAAAACTATTGGGTACATTATACTGACCAAGCAAGTTGATCGTGATCGTCTTTTCGTTCAACATGGTTTCGGTATAGGTTGTTGTCCCATCGGGCGTCAGCAGGAAGTAATCTTGTGCAAACTTGCGCTGCTTGGCAATATGATAACTCAGCAATTTTCGCAGTTCAGCGGCATCGGCCTTCTCTATTGCTTCCAGATCTGCGTACCCCAGTTGCTTAATTGCCGTATTGGTCAGGGCAAATACCGTATAACTTGTGGTACCGCCCAGCGATTCCAATAGTCCAGCGGTCTTTAAGGCCTGATAAAACAGGCTGAGATCAGCCTCCGCCGCCAATGCCTGCTTGAGGTTGCTGTGCAGGTTGGGTGCCAGCAACCGGTCCAGCACCTGCATCACACCGTTGGACGCTTTGATATCAGCCTGTAGGAGCCGTCCGCCATTGATGGTCGTCAAAGTATCCTTACCCCGCAGTACACGGCTCCAATAGATTTTGGTACCCAATAGTGTTTCTTCCTCCTGATTCATTTTTAAGTCCTTCCCCGTAAACAGTACGGGGCTCTTCAGGATATGGTAATTCCCCTGCTCGGCGAGCTTACCTGCCGGCTCGGCATATAGGGCAGCCGGATTCAGATAACCGGCTGCCCGGTAAGCATCATCGGAGGGCGCAAGCAAGGTATAGGTGCCTTCCCGCGTCAACGTTCTGTTTAGACCGCTCTTATACAGCGCGGTCGCGAGATAGGTCAGTCCAAAATTGTCCCGAACCACATCGTTCAGGGTATTTTTCTCTGGCACCGTACCGGTATTCTCCGGATCTTTCGAACAGCTTGCCAGGGCTAATCCAAAGAGGATAACATATAGATAGTGTAGTGATTTCATTGTTTTTCTGATCGTTTAAGCTATTCGCGTCTATTTTTTCTTATGCCACATGCTGAAATCTTCCGGCACTATGATCCTGTCCACCACATGGACCGGTCCCTGGACGGTATTGATATTTACTTCAGTGATATCCACCGGCGGCACCTTGCTGTGCTCATGACCGACCTGTATGCGGTTGCCTGAGCGGTAAAAACGGTGTCCGATATCCTTGAAATCAGCTAGTTTACGATCGTCCATCATCGGCGAGAAAATGGTCGGATTGTTAGAAAAACGGCTTATCTGCACGTCCAGCGCAAACATGGAATAATCTTCGTTATAGCCTATATCCATACTTGCGTTGCCGATATACTGATACTTTAGCAGGCTATCTACCGGTGTCGTCTGGTTTTGTTCGTAATAGATCGGCGTTTCAATTCTCCCATTCAGTTCGCGCAGATCCGCCTCCGTATAGATGCCCACACGGTGAAAAGCTTCGTCGGTCGGCGCAAACAAGGTGCAATGGATGATATGCCTTGGCCGCTCCGCACTATGGTGAAAAGTACCTTCAAAATAATAGTTCCAGTCTAGCATAAAGCGTATTGGCACCGCAAAGCTCGGATACATGTTCATCATAAAATCATTGGCATATTCGATATTGTTAAGCGCCATGGCTTTTAGATATAGGGTAAAACGGCCGTCCTTTACCAAAAAATCATACATCTGCTGCTGCGGTGCGTTGAGGACTTTTTCAATGACAAAAGCATGTCCCTGTGCGACGGGTAGCTCCTTCACGATTTTGATTTTCTTCCCATCGGCAATCAGATCTGACTGGTCCATATTTAGTTGCTGCCGATAGGTATAAGGGACCGTCCTGACCAATGAGCTCTCGCGGGGCTCACCGTCCAGGAATCTGGGATGCTTCAATAAGGTAAAAAACGTCAGATCACCCCCCGCCAGAGCGAGCTGCTGGGAGCTGACTGCACCGTTGAGCACATGATAGCGCAACACCTGCTGCAAAGAGTCCTTGGTCAGCTGCTGTATTTTCGCACCGGTATATCCAGCGCTTTCGAGCGCGCCATTGCTGGGGACCAAGAAAGTCAGTTTGACACGAGGCTGTTCAGAGGCTAGTATAGCGTCCATTTCGGCCTTTTGCCACATCGTTTTAAACAGGCTTGCCTCCGCAGGCAGTCCTTCCAGCAGCCCGGGGTATGTAGGAGCTGGGATCTGTTCGCCAACGGGTTCGGGCATAAATTCGGTTTTATGACAGGCGGCAAGCAATGCCGATATACTGTATAATACACCTATTATAAGTAGATTTAACTTATTTTTCATCGTTGATCTGTATGGGTTTTGTCCTTGATTAGCGCTTCTTCCGGCAATACCAGCAGGCTCGTGATACCGTGCACAATTCCATTGTCAGCTTTGTGATCTGTCCGGTAAGGAGGCTGAAAATTGCTGATCCGGATCGGACCGTTGGGATTAGGTGCCTGGCTGTGAATGATAAATGGTTCCATCGGTGTACTGGCAGAAATGCCGAAATAATAGAGTTCATCCCCTACAATCCGGGCACGATAAAATGGACTTCCATAATAGCCAGAGCCAGGTAGCTGCCCGTAAATACTCATGTCCGAAAGAAAGAAGTGATTATACAGCAGGTACACGCGCGACAGGCGTTTGCCGTACTGACCGGGATCCAAATCAGCAATATCGCTGGCCGTAATGCCTGCTTTTTCAAACGCTGCATTATCGGGAGCGAAAACCGTTGTAAAGGCCGGTTGCGCCAGGCGGTCCCAGTCACCTGTACGCTTGAGGAAAGCAACAAAGAGGCTGTAAGCTGGATCTGCGGTTAAAATATCCTGCACCGTCTTATGGTATTTTAGGACCTTGTCCACCATATGCAGTACGCCATTGGCCAGCACGATATTCTGTGTAGTTGCAACGGATTTAGAGCCGTTGACATATAAATTCGAAGTTATCAGACATTCTGTACAGACTTTTTCGTATTTATAGCCAATAAACAATTCTTTATCCACCATGTTGATATACTTATTATCGATGGTGTTGACGGGAACATCCCCTGTATACAGCCTCCGGGGCAGGATATGATAGAGCAGGGACTGCCTTAGGCTATCCCGGTTCATCTCCGCAAAGTCACTGGCGCGGACAATGCCCAGGTCGTTGAATGCTTTATTATTGGGTGCAAACAGTGTATATGGTCCTTCCTGCTTCAATAGATCCAATAAATCAGCCTGTTTTAATGCCGCATAAAACAAGCTGAGGTTATAGTTGTTGCCAATAAAATCTGCAGCATTACTATAGTTGTCACTCTCGACATACAGATCAAGATCTTTATTGTTGCATGCACTAAAACAAAGCACGCTCAGTAGCAAAGCCAGCAGCCGCATGGCTTTCGCTCCAGCCCACCCCGGGCAATGAACCTTGAGCCGGACTGTTTTTCGCTTATTTATGGTTAGCATATCTGGTGTCATAATTAATAAATGGGTTGCGGATAGGTACGTTGTACCGTGGTTAAAAATGCATTGCCGTTAACGATCTCAATACTGCTGACCACACCAAAAGTCCGGGGATTGTCTTTGCCAGAATGGACGTTGACCGTCAGTCCCGGAAAAAAGGTGTTGAGATAATACGTCGGTGCATACTGTGCATGATCCATTAGGATATAGCCAAAGGTTCCATCTTTGACCGCCGGTTCCTGCAGGCCGATCGGTACCGATGGAGGTTCGAGATAGGATCCGGAAGTACGCGGATCGATGGGCGGTGCAAAAAACTGGATATATTGCCAGGTATTCGCATAAACTTTATTTTTCTCCTGTAGAAAGATCGGAAAGCTGTAGTAGGGGCTCACTTTCGGTACATCAACGTTGCGCAGCATCTGTCCTGCATATTGATAGCTAAAATTCGGAATCCGCTGCTGCACGGTCGCTCCTGCTGCATTCACACTGGGCTGAATATGGGTAATGAAAATATTCATCGTGTCACGCAGCCCATAACGCAGCGAACGTGATGTAAGCGGCACCGGCAGTTTCAGATCCAGTTCGGCCTGCTGAAAACCTTTCGCGCTCAGGTTGTAGAAATTGACATAAGTCAAGGTATCCGAAAAGGCCTGTTTATGGAACGTTTCCTGCCGTACATAGAGGCCATTTTCCTTTGTTTTGAAATCCTTCTGCAGCACATGTAGGGTATACACCTCACGGGAGGAAAGATCAATAATGGTGTCGAGGAAAACCTTACGTTGCTGTTCATCCGGCAGCTTCGAGAAAGGGACATTACTGATCGGCCGTGTCATAAATAAAAAACGACGTCTGCCTGCCGGCACCTGTGCCCAGTTGGTCAAATCAAAACCGTTCAATATCGGTGCTGTCGGAACCAGCTCCTTACCCGGATATTCCGGATTGAAGCGGGAGGTGCTGAGCCCTGCATGGGCAGCATTGGGAGCGGCATAAATATTCCTTTTGTCCAGAAAATCGCTTACCGTCAATCCACCGATGGGTTTACCTGTTGCGTCAAATTCGGGATCGATGAACATACAGAAAAAGGGCTGTGCCTCTTCTTTATTATCCAATGTAATGGTATAGGTCAAGTTATTGAACACCCGGATATAGGCCGGGTTGTCAACTGTACGGTATTCTGTTTTTGTACAGCTTGCAATGACGGCAGCAAAAATTGATGCGTAGGCCACAACAAGAAGGCTCTTGAAAATCTTGTATTTCATAAAAATGCTATTTTGTATGTTTTACGACCATAAACCTGGCTTTGTCAGCTGCGGCATTGCTTTTCAGATCGCCGATAAGTGCGATCGAATATACACCCGGTTCGTGCAGCGGAACTTTGCGGCCCACGGCCGTATAAAGCGCCGGATTGGCAACAAGCTGCGTGCTGGACAGTGGCTGAATCTGTTCCAGCCAGTCGCCGGGAATACGTGTTGGATCTGAACTGTAGGCCATAAACTGATACGGCCCCCCAGCGTCATTTGAAGCGGTGTATAGCAAGGAGGTATAAGGTTGCAGGGTATTTAAGACGGCCGGCGCGACATTAATACCGCTGTCCATCACCTGCGTACCGAAAGGTCGCCCCTCTCCATTCGTGAAGGTTGCAAACGGCAGCTGCTCACAGAAATTCAGAAAACGAAAGTTAAACATGTAACTGGAGCGAATCCGGTCTATGCTGGCATTGTTACCATTGCCCTCTTTGCCCGTATAAGCTGTGCCAGCCAGATTATTGGCAGCTAATAAAATGCTCATTTTTTTGTCCGCCGTTTGGTAAAGCCATGCCGTATAATTTTGTCCGGCCTGTAGTTCCACATCGGCTTTGGCCAGGGCTTGTCCGGAGGTTGTCGCTATTACAACCTGTTGCGCACCGGCCACTACCCGTAGATAATCCGATGCTGCTCCATAAGCTGTCGCTCCTGTTTTCTGGCCTTTAGCTTCCAATACAGCCTGTTGTCCCGGGATGGTATTGGCCACCTGTATCTGTGCATAACTGCGGTTGATCGGTTCGGGGCTATCGGCGATGATCTGGAACCCATTTTGCAGCTCACGGATATCATCAATTCCAGTATTCCATGTAAATTCTTTGGGATGCACGACAATTGTGTAGATGCCGCCCGGCTGAAAGGTCTGTATCGGCGCGTAGGTCAGCCCCGACGACATCCGGCTGAATGTTGCCCCTCCCATCTCCATGGTCGAATTGAAACGGTCAATATAATTGTAGTACGTATGTCCCACTGCCGGGATCTGCCGGCCATCCGCCGTCAGCACTTTAAACTGATACGTACCATAAGGCAGTTCAACATAATCTGACCAGGTGTCGCCTGCAATGGTACTTGTGGTCTTGCTAACGGGCGTCCCATCCGCATAAGCCAACGTGATCGCGCCGGTGATATCTTCCATGGAGCTTGAAGGCATCAATTTCTTCGCGAAATTGATGATGCGGATTTTAAAATGATCCGGTCGTGTCGGCGCAGTCACGCTTCGCGGAACTTCCACCAGCTTGTCAGGCTGCTGCACCCGTTGTTCGTGATTGATCAGCAGGTAGTAGTCTTTCGGCGTATCGTAGGCTTCGCGGACAGTAAAATCCACTTCATGCGAGACTATGATCCGGTTGGGTATCTGTACGAATGTGGCCCTAAAATCGATTGTTCCGTCGGTCCGGAACAGGTGCTGCGGCACCGCCCAGCTTTGTCCCAAGCGCCCGTCCTTTGGAAAATAACGGGTTCCGGGCGGCGTCAGCTCTTCCGGCGGAATATATCCGGGACGCTGCGGCGGCACAAAGAAATTGGTCAGGCTATCACCGTTGGCAATCAGCTGTGTATTCTCGGACAAATTGATCAAACGTACATTGGATGCTTTGTCAGCTTCTGGGTTAGTCCTATAATCAAAGGTATAATCTAAATTTTCCCGTTTGCAGGAGAGTGCAAAAATGCTGAGCAGCAGCAATAGACACTGCTGCATGGATAGCCATCCCATGCCTTTTAGGCGTGCATGCTTCCTTCTTTCTTGCTGTTTCATACTTATAAAATGTTATAGGTAAAACCAAACATAATTTCTGTTCCGCGTTTATAACTGCGGTTGAGGTATTCACGGCCATACCATTTACCCCCTGTATTCGGATTGGCATAGACGGTTTTGATCGCCGGATTGAGAATATTCTTGGCGTAGCCTTTAAACAGGAGCCTTTTGTTGAGCTTTTGGCTGAATACCAGGTCCAGCATGGAAAATGGCCTGGTGTAGAGATCCGGCTCGCCGGTAAGATTAATCTGCACCAATCTTTCACCGACCGTATTATAGGTTGCCGTGATATCGGTTCCCCATGTTTTGTTGTTATAATTCAGCCAGGCATTGACACTATAAGGAGCCTGTTCAAAAAGTGGGCTATTGGTCGGGGCGTTCCGGTCAATGGACCAGTTTGCAGCCTGTCGTTCGGGTGTCTTCCTGATATTGCTCTGTGCAAGCAGCAGGTTGGAGCCTAAAAAGAAATCGTGTGCCGGCTCCCAGAACGTGCCGAGGTTTTTAACCAGCTCCAGCTCGATCCCATACACACGGCCGCGATTGGGATCGTTTTGAAACTGAATCACCGGAAACTCCGGAAAGGTCGCTGCCAGTCCTTGCGTCTGCAGGCTGAATACCTTCACCAGCTGATCGTTGATCTCTTTTCCAAAAGCCGATACAGCAATGACCTCGCCGCTGTTGGGGAACCATTCCCAGCGAAAATCCAGATTTTTGGTCGACTGATTTTTCAGGTTCCGGTTGCCGACGACCAGCCCCATCTGAAAGGCATCAAACTCGTAGACATTGGTAATTTCGCGCAGTTCGGGCCGCGCCAGCGTTGTATTGAACGCCACCCTAAAATTCATATGATCGTTGAGGCTGTAGGTCACATTGGCCGAATAGTACGGTTTGTACCCCTGTTTGTAAGCCGAGTTGGGATTCTGCGGATTCAGGTTTACCGTCCCATCCGCATTGGCCGCGGTCAGCGAAGGGTCGAGATATACATTCGCCGTATCCACCGATGATTGAATATTGGTATTCTCAAAACGCAATCCGCCGGCGATCCGCAGTTCGTCCGTCAGCTTTAAGTCCAGCATACCGTAAAATGCATTGGTTTCGTAAAATCCGGTATAATTGTTAGGTGATTTCTGAATGTTGTACAGGAAGCCTCCTACCGGAAAATCGCCCTCACCGACAGCACCTGTGGGTATACGCAGGCCCACGACCTCGTTGCTGACCAGGCGGTCCAGGTTACCTTCGACATCGTATAGCGGAATGGAGGAGAACCTGCCGGGGCCATAGGATCCATATCCAGTAAAATTGGATCCTGGTAGAAACAGCACATTTTCACCAAATTTACGTTCCCGGTTCAGGTAGTTGAAACCTGTTTTAAACTCCTGTTTATGGCCCAATAATTGAAACGGGACGGCCAGATCCGCCTTATAATTATAATTGGTTTCATCCAGATTCCGCCAGCGCCGTCCATTTGGATCAGCCTGGATAATGCCATAAGGGCCAAAACCATTGACGTATCCTGAACTCAGCGCATAATAACGTTCGGTATATACATACTCGATAGTGCCGCTATTCGGTAGGTGTCCAATACTGGGTCGGGCAATCGTGCCTCCGTTTCGCGGTTTGTAATCCACCAGATTGACAAAGCGGTAATCCGGATCGTTCTGGTTGGATTGCGAAGAAGCGAGGTTATAACTCAGCCGTGGAGAATAAGCGCTTTTCAAAAACTTGTGTTCGCCCTGTAGGTTGAATGTGTGCAAGCTTCGGAAGGTCTGTTTGAGCGAATAGGTTGTACTGTTCACCTCGCCCGGCAAGCCCGCGTAGTAATAGCCGCCGCGGAGGTTGGTCGCCGTATTCTCACCGCCCCAGCTGCCCAGGTACTGGAAGCTGACTTCATGCCTGGGGTTAAAGCGATAGGTCAGACCGCCTAACACGCCATAATTGAGCGTTTCCACGCCCGTATTTTCCCTGTAAGTCTGATATTTCCCCATCACAAGGTTATTTGTGGTGGTAAAATTTGGAATCTTACGCTGGCTATAAATGTAGGGGCTTCCTGTCACGACACCCTGATAGATGCTATACTGCGTGAGATCTCCGTCATAGATATTGCTTGTGCGACGGTAATAGTTACCTCCCAGGATAACACCAAGCTTATGTGTATCAAACAGGGTGTAGCTGTTGCCGAACGTGGCCGAATACAACTGGTTCAGCGGAGCCCTTCTAGTTTGTGTGGTCAGGACTGGATCAAAGCCCTGCATGATCCCGTTGATGCGGCTGACTTCCTGACGCACTTCCGGGCTATAATTACTGGAGGCGATCAGTTGCTGAATCGAACTTAGGCCATTGGGGTATTGTCTGGAGAGACTCAGAAAGTCCTGCGACAAGTCTTTCTTGTTGATGGCTGTGCCCAATATACCCATATCGCTATTCCAAAAGCTGTTATAACGGCCTCCAATGCCAATGTTCGAATTTAAACCAGTCTGCGCAATGACTTCAAATGTCATCTTCTCCGGTACCGATTTGGTTTTCAGTTCAACGATACCCGAGGCTGCATCGGCGGGCTTATCCGGTGTTACGGTCTTATAGACGGTGATATTGTCCAACAAAGAGGCCGGTACCAGATCCAGGGGTATAGCGCTCCGGTCGGGGTCTGAGGACGCCAGGCGCACACCATTCAGCTGGCCGATCACCGACCGGTCGCCCAATCCGCGCACAGCTACATATTTATCATCGGTGATCGTGACCCCAGTGACACGTTGGAGGGCCTGCGTTGTGGTGATACTTCCCGTCCGTTCGATCAGCTGGGCGGAAATAGCATCCTGCACGATAGACGCTTTGCGACGTTCTTCCAGTACCGAAGCTTCCGTGTTAGCCCGTTTACGGGCCTGTACAGTGACCTCCACCTCCTGCAATGCGGTGGCCAGGGACTTTAGCCGTACAGTGATATCGGACTGCGCCGCTGTGACACCAAGCTCTATGCGCTGATATCCCAGCGAGGTAAATACGAGTACCGCCTGCTGCCCAGGGACTACGATAGAGAAATGTCCGTAAGCATCTGTGGAGGTTGAATTCCGGTCGTTTTTGACGGTCACCGATATGCCGGGCAACGGCTGTCCCGTATCCGCATCGAGCACACGTCCCCGAATGGTCACAGTCTGGGATCCACGGACTGTCTTTTTCCCTTCCGGATTTTCGGTCCCCGTATGGCGAATGGTGACAATTCTATTTTTGACCGTATAGGTAAAAGGCAGCTTTTCAAAACAGCGCTCCAGTACCTGCTCCAGCGGGGCGTTCACCACTTTGATGCTGATGCGGGGCGCATGATCAAATAGCGCTGCGTCATAAAAAAAATCATATCCGGTCTGTGTGCTGATCTGTTCCATCAGATCAGCCAAAAGGACCTTTTCTTTAAAAATAGTGAGGCGCTGACCAAATGTAGCTGCACTTAAATGTGCTAGTACACAGGTTAATAATACCATGGTGATTTTCATAACACGCATGACTTGATGAAAATTCATACTTTTGTCTTGTAGTTATAGTAAATGTTAAAATTGACGACACATCTTTTTTACTGACTTTAGCTATTTTTAGGCGGTGATGTTGGTCGCATCGCCGCTTATTTTTTGTTATTGCCAGTCGGTTGGGTACTTATTGCTTCACGATAATCCTCCTTTCTTTGATGTCCAGCTTCACTTTATTGATCGAGCTGATCATTTCCACCACCGCAGCCAGGGACTGGCTACGGGACACCTTTCCTGTAAATTTCATGGAGCTTAATTCCGGTGGACATTCTACCGTAACGTCATACCAGCGGGCAATTTTACGCAGGATGCTGCCCAGCTCCTCCCGGCGGAACACAAAATAGCCGTTCACCCAAGCGAGATTTTGCTGCATGTCTGCTGTCGAGAGCTGCATAGCCGCCCCCACCATTGCCTGCTGTCCCGGTTTTAGCAACTCGGACTTTCCACTGCCTGTAGCCAGCAGCCGCACACTTCCCTCCACCAAGGTTGTACAGTCATAAGTTTCATTGGCATAAGCGTTGACATTGAAGGTGGTTCCCAGCACTTCGATCACCTGTTTATCGGTCTCCACAAAAAAGGGTACACGCTGTTTGCTGTCGTTGTTGACTTTGGCGATTTCAAAATAGACTTCACCGGTCATTTTTACCCGCCGTTCATTTTTCTCGAATTCAACTGGATAGGTCAGCGATGAAGCCGCATTGAGCAAAGCCCGGCTTCCATCCGGCAGCGTGATCCGATACTGTCCCCCATTGGGTGTACGGATGCTATTGAAAGACCTGGCAGAGGCCGTCTTTCCAGCGGCGGTATAGATGATCTCGCCAGCAGCAGTTTTCCGTATGCTGACACCGGCCTCATCCACCAGTTTGCCATTGGCTGCGTCCGAGAGTGATATCGTCGAACCATCGGACAACTGTAAAATGGCCCTATCTGTCCCTGGCATACTATTTTCCTGCTGCGCCATTCCTTGCGCGCCCCCCTCTCCCTGCTGGGTCAGCAACCACAGCAGTCCAGCCAGCCCGACAAGCAGCAGCGCTGCGGCAGTATATCTTAACGGAGGCATTTTAAAAATGGCAGGCGTATGTACGGATTGCTCTTCTTTAGCCTTTGGCGCACATTGTTCGCGTACCATTCTTTCGTGCAGGCGATGCTGCCAATGCGCAATCTGCTCGTTGTGCAGTCGTGTTGCTAGCGCCGGCAGATCCCAGAGGACAGCGGTCTCTTCGCTCATGATCCTGTGCAGCTGAGCCACATTGTCAGGATTGTCCAGAAAATCAGTGACGAGCTGCTGTTCGGCAGCAGAACATTTTCCTTGCAGGTATCGCTTCAGCAGCTCATTGGTGATCAGTTGTTCGTCCATTTTTTTGCTTCTTCAACTATAAAGGCGCAACAACACAGCACCACCACCTACGGCACGCTAAAAAAAACTATAAAACACTGATAATAAGGGATAAAATTTAATAAAACAGGATTAGCGCTACCACTACAATGGACACCATGCCCTTGCGAAAGTGCTTAAGCGCAGCGGCGATATAATTCTCTACTGTGTTGATGGACAAGTTGGTCTTTTGGGCAATTTCCTTGTAGCTAAAGCCCTGTTCGCGGCTCATCACAAATACTTCCTTACGCTGTGGGCTAAGTCCCGAAAGAAGTTTCCGGTACTGTTCTTCACCCTCCCGGCAGCTTATCGCATAGTCCGCCATACGCTCTTCGCCGACAGCTGTTTCACTGAAATCCGCGACTGTTTCGACAACACTACGGCGCTGCCTCCGCAATTGGCTGATCACCGCATTGCGTGCAGCACGGTGAAGGTATGCCCCCAGATTATCCGGTATGCTAAACTCACGACGTTTTTTCCAGAGCCAAAACAGGATATCCAGCGCAATCTCTTCGGCGAGGAAGCTGTCGTTTAGATACAATTGACAGGTCATATACAGCTTGGGGGAATAACGGGCCACAAGTTCGTTATAAGCTTTCAGGTCATCGTGCAGACAACAGCTTTCCAATAATTCCCGGTCTGATGCGTTTGTATAATTCACTCTTGGTCAAGTTTTCGATTGTCGCTATCTGTCGGCTTCCCAGCAAGGGATATCCCCCATATCATAGCAGCAAGCTATTGTGATACTTCTGCGCCGGCCATGCCAGGGTCAGCGTACCGCAGGGACATCCTGCTGACGGCACTAAATTCATAAAGAAATATGTGGGCAGTGTGTGTTTAGTATTATGTTTCTGTTAAGTGCAGCCACTGGGCGTATCGGGTTGCGCTGGCGGCTTTATCCCATAAACTGGTGTTCAGGCGCTGTATCTCGTCTTTCCTTCCGACCAATTCATGAGTGTCGTGTCGGAGCATCAAAAAAGCCGCTGATAGGAGCAGCGGCTTTTCTGGTTTTGATATACAGGAGTATCAGTTCCCCCAATTTTTATTGGCCTTGTCACCCATGACAAACTCCAGCGTGCCACCATTGAGGATGTCGTTATGATCCAGCTGAGGCTTGTCCAGCACCTTGCCATTAAGTGTGGCGGACTGTATGTATTTATTTTTTGCCGAAGCATTCCTGGCGCTGATCACAAAGGATTTACCGTTGGGCAGGCTGATGCGTGTCTTCCGGAAAAAGGGCGAACCGATGCTGTAGGAAGCCAGACCGGGGGTGACGGGGTAAAAGCCCATCTGCGAGAAAACGACAAAAGCCGACATGCCGCCGCCGTCCTCGTCACCGGGTACCCCCATCAGGTCGTTTCTGAACCACTCGCCGATCAGCTTATGAATGCGCTTTTGCGTCATCCAGGGCTGGCCAGCATAATTATACAGATAAGGAATATGCAGTGCAGGTTCATTGGCCATCGAAAACTGGCCGACGTTGCCCGTATGGTCCGGGAGCTGCGCATAAAAATCAAATTTAGAACGGCCTAGCGGCTGCTGGAACATGTCGTCCAGGTACTGTACAAACAGCTGATTGCCCCCCATCAACTTTATCAGGTCCGGGATGTTGTGCTGTACATCCCAGCGGTATATCCAGGCATTATTCTCGCCGTAATATTCACGGGCACCCTGACCACCTGAAAATACGTAGTCAAAAGGCATGATAAAATTGCCTTTTTCATCTTTGGGATGGAAAAATTTAGTCTGCTCGTTAAAGAGATTCCTATAGTTGAAGGACTGCTTCATGAAGAGCTCATAATCGTCTTTTATGCCCAGTTCATTGGCCAGCTGTGCCAGGCACCATAAGTCGTAGGAAGTGCCGAGTGTGACTGCCACCGGCTGCCGGCGTTCAAAGCCATGCACCTCCGGATAGATTTCCTTTTCACCCGGATGCAACGCGGGGATATAGCCCTTTTCTTTAAAAAACAGGTCCATTTTTCCGGCCGGCTTATCCGACCAAGGCGCCAGGGTTTTCTCAGTGATCGCTCCCTTTGCGGCCAGATAAGCTTTTTGCACATCGAAACCACGGATGCCCTTGCGGTAGGCATCCAATAAGGTCGCCACTCCGTGATTGGAGTTCATCCGGCGGCTGTCGCCCGTGATCTCCGGGAACGTCGGCAGCCAAGGTCTGTCCATCTGTTCGGACATCCGCACAAAGGAATGCAGGATGTTCGATTCGGCTTCCGGATCCAATAGGACACGCAGTGGATGATGGGCGCGGTAAGAATCCCAGATCCAGTCGTCCGTAAAGAATGGCCGGCCTCCGTCCTGATGGATCTTGCCATCAAAAGCACTGAAATACCGGCCATCCTCCGAGATGTTGACCGGCCGCTCGTAAGTCCGGTACAGAGAGGTATAAAACACCTGTTTGTCCGATTCACTTTCGCCTTCGACGGCAATTTTACCCAGTGCACGGTTCCATTCCTGACGTCCGTTGTGCGCCACTTTGTCCTGATCGAAATCGGCAATTTCCCGCTCGAGGTTCGCTTTGGCCTGCGCCGCATCGATAAACGATATACCATATTTCATCCTGAGCGAGGTGTTCGGCCCGTCAAATTGCAGCAGGAGACAGGCATTGCGCCCCTTCGCTTCGGTAGCAGGCTGTAGTTTCCCCTCCTGCAGACGCTTCACCGCGATTGCCTTATCTTCGGGTACCGCATACATATAGACGCGCGTGCCGTTGCCGATGTCCTGTGCCCCCGAGAGGCCCCGGCCATCCCATTGCAGTTCGCCACTGCGGGAGTTGAACTGTAAGTATTTGGTGCCCTTGCCTGCAAACGTAAACACATATATTGCGGACTGATGTGCTACCGCATAGTCGACCTGGATATCTTCCTGATCCAATAACACCGAGTAGCGATATGGTGTAATTTGCTCCTGATCGTAGCTGTACCGCTGCACCGGGTTCAGCTGAGCAGGTAGCTGCTGCATCGGGCTGAGGTTGAACGCCGACGACCCACGGTGACTTGTGACGACCAACGGCAGGCCATTGAGGCGGTCTGAAGTAAAGTCACCGCGCTCGGGGTAGACGCGCAGCATGCTGTTGGGCAGGTGCACCGTCGGATAAGTCGGCACCAGCAGATGACTGATATTTCCCATATACGGATTGACGTAGTCGACATAGTCTTTGGTCACCTTCGATTGAGAAAAACCTTTTAGCAAAGCAATTAAAAGAAAAGCGCAACAGCAGAATCCACGCCCCCATGTCTGCGTTCCTGATTTGATATTGTTTTTTGGCATGATCATGAATTTAGTAATCAATGGTATTTGACAAAACCGTAGTTTCGTCTCTAAGTTAGCGTTTTTACACAAAAAACACGGCAGATTCGCGTTGAACTTATAGACCGGATTAAAAAACTTGGGATCGGGCCAGCGGCCCTCGCAAACCTCTTGGCAGAGGTGGTACAAATAAGTAAGGGGTCCGACTCCGCCGGGCCCCTTATTGCAATTCTAGACAGTTAAAGCAGCCTAGTTATTTTTTCTCCCATCCCGGATTCTGTTTCAGGTTGGGGTTTTTGACAATCGCTGTCGCCGGTATGGGATAGAGGTACTGTTTATTGTTATTGTCCCATGTCCTCGGCACAGCCTTGTACCATTCCAGGTGGTTATCTGCGGTCATTGTCTGGAAGTTTTTGTCACTACCGCCGATCGCAACTTTCGCTACACCCTTGGGTGCCGAAACATCTTCAGGCTTTTTCTTTCCGTCATAAAATATCACGTCAGGTGTACCGTCACGGTCCAGGTCCATAAGCTGCTCCAGGGCAGGAACATAGATTCCCGTCCACGGCATCGTCGCCATCAATGGTCCCAATTTCCAGCGTTTCAGATCGTTGAAACGGAAACCTTCCAGTGCCAGTTCGACCTGTCTTTCCCGACGTATTTCCAACAGTACCGGATCATTGATATCCGGGAAGAAGGTATTTTTGAGGTAGCTATCCACCTTTGTCGGCAAGGTATTGATCCCTGCGGTAATACCAGCGCGTGCACGCAATGCGCCGATGGTATTAGCCCAGTCAGTTGCGTTAAATTGCCCTAATTCCCGGCTTGCCTCCGCATAGTTGAGCAGAATTTCGGCATAGCGCATCAATGGCACCGCATTGATATTATAGGCTCCATTATCATAGTAAGGATCATCCAGTGTATATTTAATAGGCTGGTATCCCGTGTATGTATAACTTGCGAAGTTGGGTGGCGCTGCCGCACCGCCACGCTTATAGCCCGGTGTACGGATCAACTGCGCAAGGCGATAGTCGCGATTCTGGCACTCCTCATAAAATTCTTCGGTCATGTAGTTTGGCCGATCCGTGTACGGCGTCCCGTCCAGATTAAGAATGCTATTGATAAAGGGGCGTACCAGGCTTAGCCTTGGTCCGTAGGTTGCCGATGTCCACCACCAGTTGGCGTCGTTCATCAAGGCCTGCTCCTTGCTGAAGGCGAGACCAAACATCACTTCCTGCTTGACGAGCTGATTGCTGGTAAACAGCTGGCGCTGCGACAGCTTTGGATCACTGCCTATATTCAGCCTATAAGGCCCTTGCTGCATCAGGATCTTGCCTGCGTCGACTGCCATTCTAAAAAACTCATCAGGTTTTGTGGCCAGGTTGAGGTTGTGATATTTCCTAAATGTTCCCTCAAAAAGCGCCGCACGTGTTTTCAGGCCCAATGCAGTCCATTTATTGACCAAGGTACCATCGCCACCATCATCTGTAATATTCGCGTAAGCAAAATCCAGGTCTTCCATGATATGCTTCATGACCACTTCACGGGAATCCTGCGGTGCCATGAGAATATCTGTTTCATCCACCGCTAACGGGTGGTCCACCCAAGGCACATCCCCAAAACGCACCACTTTATCGTAATAAAACCAGGCCCTGAAAAAGCGGGCGATACCGATGTAGTTATTTTTGACCGCATCACTCAGGTTGGGACTCGTGCATTTGACGATCATCTGGTTGATATTGCGTAGGGCGGCAAAATCCCAGCCAGAACTGACCTCCGGGGAATAAGCGCCCTGCACCATAAAGTCATTCAGGCTATTGACAGCCGAATAGTCGGCCATCGCATCCCCCTTAAAGGCGTCGCTCCTGGAGGTAATATTACGGTAGAAGGAGTTGCTGTAGTTGCGCAGCCCATTTTCCGTACCGAAGATATCCTCTTCCGTTGCCGAAGCTTTTGGCAGCTCATTCAGTTCACAAGAACTCAATAAAAATGCTATGATAGGTATAAAAAAGATTCTTTTCATTTCTCACTATTGTTATAATCCGATGGATAAATTAAAACTGATGCTCTTCATGACAGGATAGTTAAATCCGTCGCCACTGTTGCCGCTTGTTGCATCCAGGCGCATGGTACTGTTTACGTCCGGGTCCGATTTGGCCAGGTTTCCGACATCCAGATCTCTCGTGCGTTTATACAAAGGCGACCAGGTCCAAAGATTTTCGCCCGATATGCCCGCACGCAAGCTACTGATCTTGAGTTTGGATGTAACCGCTGCCGGGAAGTTATATCCGATCTGGATATTTTTCATGCGGATATAGGCAATATTCTGCAGATAGCGGGTTTGCGGAGTCGTCTTGAGGGACTCGTTGTAACCTGCATACCGGGGCAGGTATGCGTTTGGATTATCCTCAGTCCAATAATTGTTGAGGTGCCACTCCGGCAGATTATTGTATGGCCGGTTATACTGTCCCCAAAAGATAGATTCGTTGCTCGGGTACCAATGCTGTCGGCCGACACCCTGAAAGAATGTCGAGAAATAGATATTCTTCCAGTCCATATTGATATTGAAGCCATAGATATACCGCGGTTCGTAATTCCCGATAATGGTCTTGTCACCATGGTCATAGATGGTGTTGCTTCCATAGTCGATGACACCGTCACCGTTGAGATCAGCAAAGCGTACATCTCCAGGGTATATTTTGCCGGAGTTGGAAGATCTGATTACTTTCTGTGTCGGTGCCCCGTCGATTTCAGCCTGGTTTTGGAACAAGCCCTGCGTTACATAGCCCCAGATCTCACCCAAGCGCTGGCCTTCATAATAGCGATCTTGCTGATAGCGGTCATTTTGCAACAGTCCAGCCTTGTTTTCATAGCGGTCTATCGTCGATCGGTAATCGGCCAATGTAGCTTTCACGGACCAGTTGAATGGGGAGCTGTTCAGATCAAACCTGTCTTTATAGGCAATGCTCAACTCAAATCCTTTGGTTGTCATGTCTGCATAGTTACCCTTTGGGGAGGCGGCTCCAAAAATATCCGGCAGCTCCACACTGAGTGTATACATGTTCAAGGTCTTGCGCTGATAGATATCACCTGTAAAGGTCAATTTGCCGTTTAAAGATGAAAAGTCGATCCCGAAATTGGCTGTCCTGGCCGTTTCCCAGGTCAGATTATTCGGAATTACCTTGGGCACAGAAGTATAGGAAGGCTTCTGTCCGTTGAGGAGGCGATCCATGATACGTATATCGTACAAATCCATAAACGAATACGGATCCACCACACCGTTACCCAGAGAGCCATAGGAAGCACGGAATTTAAGGTCTGAAATAATGCGCTTATCCACGTTAAAAAATGGTTCCTCAGAGACCCTCCATCCGGCGGAAGCAGAAGGGAAAAATGCCCATTGCTGATCTACCGGAAAACGGGATGAGCCATCGTACCGACCGTTGAATTCAAAGAGATAGCGGTCTTTAAAAATATAATTGGCCCGCACAAAGATTCCGGCCGTACGGTATTTGTTATACTCGGCCGTCGCCGTCGTATTCTGTCCTAGTGCCAGGTTGATGTTGTCCACATCCTCCGTCAGCAGGCCTATTTTGTTGATGTACGTCCCGCTGATGCTACGCTGTTCATAGTTGTATCCCAGCAAACCCTTGAAGTAGTGGTCACCCACTGTCTTTTCGTATTCGCCATAGATATTTCCAAACAGGTATTTCCACTTCTGGTCAACCTGATAGATATTGTTGTTGAGATCCGTTTCCAGTTTCAGCGTTTTGCCTTCCTGCGTACTATAGGGTACAGGCACCCGTACGCGCACGGAGTTCAGATCGCGGTTTCTGAACGTCAGGTCCCCCTTGATGCGCAGGGTATTGTTCAGAAACTTAGTTTCAAAGGAGGTGGTATTGCGAAGATCGCGGTTTTCCGTCTCTACCCGGTTTTTACCATAGATAAAATCACCTACCGTATAGGCGGCAGAAAAGCTGAGCGAACCATCGGGATTGAAGATAGGCGAAGATGGGTGTCCCTCGTCCGCAATGTTCCGCCAAATGTTACCGCCTTCGCCTGCGGTAACCGGATCGCGATATTTCGAATAGTTGTAATCAATGTTGTTGCTGATGCGCAGCCATTCGTTGACCTGCACACCAGCCTTTGCACGTGTATTGTAAATCTTATATTTGTCCGTGTTATAGCGGTACAGCCCCTTGTAATCATAGGCACGGCCAGAAATGTAGTAATCAAACTTTTCTGAATTTCCATTCACGGAGAGGTTGTGGTCCTGTACAAAGGTATGGTCTTTGATCAGCGCCCCGTAGTAGTCTTCATTTCCATAATATACATAATTCCCCTTGTCATCTACGGTTACTTCTTCTGTGATGCCCTGCTCTTTGCGTCTTTTGAACTCATTGAGCCAATCCATCGTAAAGATCTGCGTCTTGTTTAGCTTGCTTGGGATCGACGAGTAGTTATTCCAGGCATTGTATGCCTCAAAGAAATGTGACGCATATTCATAACCATCCGTAACAAACTTGGGTAAGGTAATGGGCTTCTGAAACGAGCCATTTCCCGAATAGTTAATGGATGTTTTGCCTGCTTTGGCTCGTTTGGTCGTGATGAGCACCACGCCAAAGGTTCCGCGCGAACCGTAGATAGCCGATGCAGCAGCATCTTTGAGTGTGGTCACGGTTTCGATATCATTGGGATTGATCGAAGCCGGATCGCCCTCTACACCGTCGATCAACACAAGCGCACTTCCGCCCTGCCCGATTGAAGTAGTACCACGGATGTTGAAGCTCGGCGCCCGATTGGGTTTACCATCGGCCGGAGTGATGTTTAAGTTGGGGATCACGCCCTGCAGCATTTGGCTGGCATTGCCCAGCACACGTCCTTCGAATACTTCCGACCCGACCTGGTCCACGGCTCCTGTCAAGTTCACTTTCTTTTGCGTACCATAACCCACCACCACCACTTCCTCCAGCTCGGTATCCTTGGACTCCATCACAATATCGAGCTGATTGCCTGAGACGGTGACAATCTTTTCGCTATAACCGACCAGCGTCAGCTTCAGCTTCTGTCCGGCATTGGCCGGTAAGCTAAACTGCCCGGACGCATCAGTCGATGTTGTTTTTCCTGTCGAAAGGTTTGTGATGGTAACCCCGGGCATGGCTGCTCCGTTGTTGTCTTTGACCACCCCTTCCACGGTAGACTGAGCTGCAATAGTTTGCGTCTCTTTAGTCAATTTGACATGATCACGCTCTACATTCGCCCATGTTGGGTAAGAGAGACCCAATGCCATACTGATTAGTAGTGTTTTCTGCATTTTTAGTCTGGTTTAGAATTTAGCATCAAAGATGATGCTTTCCTTTGGTTCATAATTTACCGTAATGTTAAGAAATATTTAATTAATAACCATACAAAACCAAAAGAAACCCTAACCAGCAACGTGTACTTAACCCTAATTTAATCTTCGGGAAGCAAAATTTTAAAAAACACGGTCATTATTATAGGCAGACCACACTGGGATTTGGGCCTTTCTTCAGCAGCGTACCGAACCCTATTAGATCCGGTTTTCGTTGAGCATCCGCACAAGATCTTCGGCGCCCCCATCGAACTTTTGACCATTGACGAAAAAGGTCGGCGTCCCATTCACCCCGCTCATCATACCGCTTTCAAAATCGGCATCGATCTTTTCCTCGATTCCCTCGTCCTCCAGGTCGGACCTGAATTTTTCCATATCCACCCCCAGCTGCTCAGCGAGGTCGGACAGGAGACGGGTGCTCAGCGCATCCTGATGTTCATATATCCTATCGTGCATTTCCCAAAATTTCCCCTGCCTGCTGGCCGCTTCGGCCGCACGCGCCGCAGGACGGGCATATGGATGCATTTCTGAGAGTGGAAAATTACGGAATACAAAACGGATCTGCTCCCCCAGCTCAGCCATCATCGGCTTCAAAACACCATGCGCAGCAGCACAATGTGGGCATTGGTAATCCCCATATTCGACAATCGTGAGATCAGCTTGTTGATTTCCCTGCGAATGGTCAGCATTGCTGACCTTTGGTCTGAGTGCCATAATTAATTTGATTTAAGGTTTTCTAACGCTTCTATAATACCATCGGCACCGGGATTTACCGCGGTCGGTGACAAGTAATTCCATTGGATCACCCCTTCCTTGTCGATCACAAACAGGGCCCGTTTGCATTCCCCTTCTTCCTCGTCATAGACACCGTATTTTTTGGCTACCGCGCCCTTTTCCTCAAAATCAGCCAGCAATGGAAAATGCAGATTGCGAGACTGTGCAAAGGCCAGGTGGCACCATTTGCTGTCTACAGAAATTCCCAGAATTTCAGCATCATATTTCTTAAAATATTTGAGCATTTCATTATATAAGGCCATCTGATCGCTACAGACCGGACTCCAGTCGGCAGGATAAAAGGCAAGGACAACATTCTTTCCCTTAAACTCAGACAGTTTGATTTTCTGATCGGGGGTCGCGTACAAGGTAAAATCCGGCGCCACGTCGTTTTTTTGTAACATACTAAGGTATTTAAAGTTCAACCATTCTCCGGAGCTACAGGTGATCCTACTGATCTCCATTGGCCCCGGTCCATAAAACAAAGTCTTGTCGAGTAAAAATTGTTTTATTTACTTGACGATCGTTTCAATACCTTGCACCTCAGCGACGGACAATCCGCCTCAGGGACAGTCCACCCTAAGGACCGTTACTTGTTTAACCATCTCCGTATCATTCTGGTATAATTGGGCATGACCAGGTAGACCATTAGAAAAACGATGCTCCCCGAAATCAGTAATCCATCCAAAAGACGATTTTGCGGAATATGCAGCTCACGAAAGAGAGGTAGCAGGAGCAAGGGCATAAGCAATGAGAGCGGGTAAATGGCCGACCAGGTCACCAGGTATTGTTTCCAGCGGCGCGGCACCCTACCGGTCGGTTCCGGCGTTTCAAAAAGGAATTCGAGACCGGATCTGATTTGATAACGATCATTCTGACGGAATAAGGGAGAGGCCTTTTCGATCATTCTTTTGCGGGTATCCGACTCCATCCAAGTTTTTAGATTGTCCACGGTATCGAATCTAATGATCACCGTGTAGACAAAGGTCAGCTTGGGAATAGGTCTAATGACCTGCAGATCGATAAATCCCGCTGCATGTTTGGTAAGCGGAACAATTTCTGCCAGCCATTCATCATATTCATGTTGTCTGTCATCCAGAATGTGATGCGTTATGACAACCGAGGCTCCTTGATTTTCCATATTTTTTGTTTAGTTGATTCATTTACACCCAGCGAACCCTATTTCTGCACACTCCAGCCAGTGCATATGTGGGAACCGAAATAGGGATTGCTCTTCACACGTACAATTATCGTTAAAAAACATCAAATCCACGATTTTGCTACGAGATCCGTTGATCTGACTACATCCGCATTTGGGCAAATTATCACTTTTGTATCAACACAATATTTTAAAGAAAACAGTTATGGAAACACAAAAAGTATGGTTTGTCACCGGAGCCTCCAAAGGGCTGGGACTATACCTCGTCAAAGAACTTCTGAATCAGGGTTATCAGGTGGTGGCGACCTCCCGCACGCGGCAGGCATTAAGCGATGCTGTGGGCGATCACCCCAACTTCCTGCCGCTCGAAGTCAATCTCACCGACGATGCAGCTGTCGCAGGCGCCGTATCTTCGGCTATCGATTATTTCGGACGGATCGATGTACTGGTCAACAATGCCGGTTACGGGCAGATCGGAGCCATCGAAGAGCTCAGCGATGCGGAGGCGAGGCGCAACTTTGACATCAATGTTTTCGGATCACTCAATGCTATCCGCCACATCGCCCCGCAGCTCCGTCAGCAGCAGTCGGGACATATCTTTAACATCGCCTCGATCGGCGGCTTTGCCGGCAACTTTCCCGCTTTTGGCGTGTACTGCGCAACCAAGTTTGCCGTTGCCGGATTCACAGAAGCACTGGCAGAAGAGATGGCACCATTTGGCGTGCACACCACCTTGGTGTACCCCGGATATTTTAGGACAGACTTCCTGCGTTCGGGCTCCATCCAGACACCGGCACAGCCTATTGCGGCTTATGTCACCGCCAGACAGTCCGAAGCAACACATCTGCAGGAGATCAACGGCAACCAGAGCAACGATCCGCAAAAAGCGGCCACAGTCCTCATTCAGCTCAGCAAGCTGGAACAGCCGCCGGTACATTTTATGATGGGTGCCGATGCCTATGACATGGCCAAAAAGAAAATCAGCCTGATGGCCGATGAGATCGAGAAGTGGAAATCCTATACGGTATCCACAGGTTATTGATCTCTCCTATGGCCGCTCGCTGACACAGCTTCATGAATCGGTAAAAATAGTAAATTTGTATATGGACACTACATTTCGCTTTCATTCGCTTTCGGAGTTCCACCAATTCTGTGGATTGCCCGGGCCCGAACATCCCCTGATCAGCCTGGTGGACTACAGCCAGGTAAAATATCCCATCAATGATTCGGAGATGAAATGGATACAGCATTTTTATTCGATCGGATTAAAGCGGAATGTAAATGCTCGTTTCAATTATGGTCAGCAGCAGTACGATTTTGATTCTGGCGTGCTGACCTTCGTTTCACCCCTGCAGTTTCTAAAAGTCGAAATCAATCCTGAGGTGCAGGTAGAACCCAGCGGCTGGATGCTGCTGATCCATCCCGACTTTCTGTGGAATAGCGAACTGGCACATACGATCAAGCGTTACGAATTTTTCCAGTACGAGGTTCATGAGGCCCTATTCCTTTCGGACAAAGAGGAAGCCATACTCGTCGATATCCTCCAAAATATCGAAAAAGAATATCAGTCCAATATCGACAAGTTCAGCCGCGAATTGATTATCAAGCAGATCGAACGCCTGTTGATCTACTCGGAGCGCTTTTACGAGCGACAGTTTATCACGCGTAAAAAATCGACGCAGGAACTGGTCACCCGGTTTGAGCAGCTGCTTTCCGCCCAATTTGATCGGGACAAGCTTCTGGATCAAGGTATCCCAACGGTTGCTTATCTGGCCCAGCAGCTCCACCTTTCACCCAATTATCTGGGCAGCTTGTTGCGGATCTACACGGGTCAGAACACACAGCAACATATACAGGGAAAAATGATCGAATACGCCAAAGAAAGGCTCAGCAACAGCCCACTTTCAGTCAGCGAAATTGCCTACGAACTGGGCTTTGAGCATCCGCAGTCGTTCAGCAAGGTATTCAAGAAGAACACCCAGCAGAGTCCGGTAGAGTTTAGGCAGTCTTTTCAGTAAGCCTCCGCGGAGACTACGATCTTTATGCATACGGATTCTGGGTCTAATCCGCGTAATAACCTTCCACACCAACCCCTATGGTCCAGAAAAACTTAGATTTTTCGAGGTCCTCAATCAGCATGTCAGCGTTTTCTTCATAATCGCCCTCCGCTTTTATCGACTCCATTTCTTCCTCGATATCCTCTTCGGTCAGCTGCCGCCACACGCCGACGGATATATTCAGAAAGGCATAGCAATATCCCGCTTCGCTGTCGTCGACCGGCCCCCTATTTTTTTCGCTCAGGATATTGAGCAGCTCATCCGCTTCCACCTGAAACGGGTTGACCCCATAGATACTGATTTCGGTTTTTTGGGGGTATGGTCCATTGATGCTTTCAATAAACTGCAGAAATCCAGCCTCGTTAAAATCCAGACGCAGCTCCAGGTCGTCGTAGTAATACTGGTCATCCAGCGCGTCGGACGGCGCTCCGAGGATAGCCTGCACTTCGGCGCGGCTTGCTCCCAGGGGCACCTGCCCAACATTTTCGATATGCATTCCGGCCAGCGGAATAAGTTCGATCTTTTTCATCCTTTAATCCGGTTATATTTACCTTCTATGAACATCAACTAGCCCTATAAAGTTAGGCAAAAAATGCCAGAGATACGCCCAAATCAGATCGTGTATCCGGGCGACAGCCTTTACACCGGGAAATCGGAGCATAAGCGGACAAAAAATATTTTCGATAGGAATTTCAGGGAATAGATAATACCTTTGAAGTGTAAAAACACATGACTGCCAAACCAAAAAATGGATGAAATCAAAAAAATCAACCACCTGTGACCACTCCTGCCTGATGTGCCGGCATGTACTGCAGGACTGGCTCGGACAGATAGATCTACACCGTAAACTTCTAAAAATAAAAAAAGGACAGCAGTTTATCCACGAAGGCACCACTGCCGAAGGCATCTATTTTGTACAGTCCGGACTTGTCAAAGTCCACCGACGGCTCGGCGACAAGGAAATGATCGTCCGCTTTGCAGGCCCCGGCGATATCGTGGGCCATCGTGGTGTATCCTCTGAACAGGCAGTATACCCCATTTCAGCCACGGCACTCGAAACCACGCAGCTTTGCTTTGTGGACCTGCCCTTTTTCCTGTCCACGCTACGCGTCAATCCCGAACTGAGCTACCGGCTCATGCTCTTTTTTGCCGACGAGCTCCAGCTGTCGGAACAGAAAATGTGCAATCTGTATCAGCTTACCGCAAAGAGCCGGCTGGCCTGGAGCCTGCTGTTGTTTCAGCGTGTTTTCGGTGCCGATGCAACCGACGGTTATATCGGATTTTCACCCAGCAAAAAAGACCTCGCAGCCTATATCGGCACTACCTACGAAACCTTGTACCGGATGCTCGCCGAGCTGTCTGAGCTGGCCGCCATACGCCTCGAAGGACGCCGGATCTTTATTCAGAATGCTGAACTGCTCCGCAGGCTTTCTGCCGACCAGACTTCGTAAAAAAGGGGAGCTGGTACCGTCGCGCGATAACTGTCTCCCCTGCGTAAATATTTCCCAATCTATACGTCAACGCTAAAATCTGTACCCCAGTCCTATCCCCGGCCGCCATTTTCCGTTCGACGTGCTGGTCTTGGCCGTGTAAAAGGCAGGCAGCTGCACGGCCAGGTGCCCAAATAGCAGCGTGAGGCCCACGCCCAGTGTCGGTGTCACAAATGCATTTTTGGGTTTGCCTTCTTCCACCTTATCTTCCTTGAGTTTCAGGGTCGGCAGCAGCCCCAGCATCAGACTGCGGCCCGGAGCAAAGGTATACTTGACCGCAGGGCCCGTACAGTTGATATAAGCACCAGCATCCGCGTAGCCTGCCACCACAACCCCTTCAAAGAGGCTGGCTTTGACGCTACTCTGCTGCGCCTGTGCAGCAGCAGTGAACACCAGCAAACTGGCCAGTGCCACCATTGTAAACCGTTTTATCATCATGCAGCGATTAAGATGCAGCAACTTTCTCCTTGCTGTGGTAGGTATAATAAATAGCCATTCCGGTAAACAGAAGTCCGCCCACAATGTTGCCGGCCGTCACGATCAGCTGATTGTACAGCCACCAGTCCGACACACTCACTTTCGCACCAAACATCATACCTGCCGGGATCACAAACATATTGACCACGGCATGCTCATAGCCCAGTGCAAAAAAGATAAAGATCGGAATCCCCGCAGCCAGAATTTTGCCCAGAGTGGACCTGGATGTCATCGACATCACCACCCCCATACACACCATCCAGTTGCAGAGGATGGCTTTGACAAAGGCCGAAAAGAGGCCGGCAGCGCCGTGGCTGCCGTAGCCAAGTGTTTTCTTCTCGCTGATGGCAATCAGGCTCTGCTCGATATTTCCCAGCTGACTGACCTGGCCGGTCTCGGTACTGGCTGCCCAAAACAGCAGCGCAAAGAGGACGCTGCCGATCAGGTTGCCCAAAAATACCCAGAGCAGGTTGCTGGCCATCGTCCTAAAGCCTACTTTTCCTTCAAACCAGGCCAGCGGCACCAGCGAAAAGCTCCCCGTCACCAGTTCCAGACCGAGGATCACGATGATCACAAAGCCGACAGGAAAAACAAAGGCACCGACCAGGCTGAGCCCCGTCTGCCCTGTAGCCAGCAGTGCCAGGGTCACCGAGATCGCCAGCAGCGCACCAGACAAGGCACCACGGATCAATAAGTCCCGGATCGGCAGTGACGATTTATAAATAGCGGTATTCATCATTGCTCCCGCAACTTCTTTCGGACTGATATAATCCATAATATATTTTTTTTAACGTTTATCACTCATTCCACAGCTGCCAGCTAGGCTGACATGCCAATATACACCCTGCCGTTTTCAACTTTTACCGGATAGGTTTTGATTGCACATTCATCGCCCGACAAGCATTCCCCAGTATCGAGGGCAAAGGTTTTCTTATGAAATGGACAGGCGACTTTAGGCGTTTCGCCCAGCGATCCGAGCATGCCCCGGCTCAGGATCATCTGCCGCTTGTGCGGACATTCGTTCTGGGTGGCATACCACTCGTTGCGGCGCGCGAAATAAAACAGGGCAATCTGTTCATTGTTTAATTTGAGGCATACTCCGCCGTTTTCAATGGCATCTTCGATGCGGCAGGCCTGCAGCCATTGCGTGTCTAATTGCGTTTCCATCTGATTGTTGTTTAAAGGGTTTTCAAAGTATGTTAGTACGTTTTCAGGTTCCAGTCAGCAGCCTTTTTCTGGCCGCGCATCATTTCAAAGCGGACCGTATCATCCTTCTCCTCAGGCGCATTGACAAAGTGGACAAAGCGTTTGCGGATGTTGGGATCCTCCACGGCGACTTTCCATTCACAGCGGTAGCTGTCCACCAGTTTCTGCATGTCATCTTCCCATTGTTCGGCCATACCCAGGCTATCGTTGACCACCACATTTCTGAGGTAGTCGATGCCGCCTTCCATCTTATTGAGCCAGGTAGCTGTGCGGGTCAGCGGATCTGCTGTGCGGATATAGAACATCAGGAAGCGGTCGATGTAGCGTATACAGGTTTCGCTGTCGATATCCGCTGCCAGCAGCAGCGCATGCTGAGGCTTACTGCCGCCATTGCCGCAGACATAAAGGTTCCAGCCTTTCTCGGTGGCGATGATCCCAAAATCCTTGCTCTGGGCCTCCGCGCATTCCCGGATACAGCCGCTGACGGCCGACTTGATCTTATGCGGTGCCCGCAGTCCGCGGTAGCGTTCCTCCACCCGGATGGCAAAGGAGACACTGTCGTGCAGCCCGAAGCGGCACCAGGTGCTCCCCACACAGCTTTTAACGGTCCGTAAGGCCTTCCCATAAGCATGCCCGCTCTCAAAACCCGCCGCGATGAGCTCTTCCCAGATAAACGGGAGGTCATTGAGATGTGCACCAAACAGATCAATGCGTTGTCCTCCCGTAATTTTTGTATACAGATTATATTTCTTGGCGACCTCACCGATCACGATCAGCTTGTCGGGTGTGATCTCACCCCCCGGTATGCGGGGCACCACCGAATAGGTCCCCCCTTTCTGAATATTGGCAAGGTAGCGGTCGTTGCTATCCTGCGCCACATCATTTCCTTTATCGAGGATCATCTCATTCCAGAGGCTGGCCAGCAGCGAAGACACAAGCGGCTTACACACTTCGCAGCCATGTCCCCTGCCCAGACTGTCCAGCACCTGGTCATAAGTCTTCAGTTCATGGATTTTAATAAGGTCATAAAGTTCCTGGCGACTTAGGTCAAAATGCTCACAGATGCTGCTCCGGATATACTTGCCCTGCTTTTTCATGGTATAATTGACCAAATCCTTGACCATGGGCACGCAGCCACCGCAGCCTGATCCCGCCTTGGTACATTTTTTTACGCCGTCGGCATTTTCACAGCCCTGCTGCATCACAGCATCGCAGATCTGTGCTTTGGTCACCCCTTCGCAGCTACAGATCAGCGCCTGGTCTGGCAGTGCCTCCAGCCCCGTGCCCGGAGTTTTGCTATCGCGCTGTTCGCCCAGCAGCAGCAATTCAGGATGCTCGGCCAGCGGCATATTGTTGTTCACCATCTGCAGCAGCATATTGTAGCTCGCCGCCTCGCCGACGAGGATACCACCCAGCAGGCGTGTACCGTCGGTACTGACATTGAGCCGCTTATAAATTCCTTTGTTGCGATCTTCCAGCAGGATGGTCCGTGCATAAGGCTCACTGACAAAAGGATCCCCGAAGCTAGCCACGTCAACCCCCAGCAGCTTGAGCTTGGTGCTCATATCAAATCCATGGAAGGCCTTTTCTTCGCCTACGATATGAGAAGCTGCGATCTCGGCCATTTCATAACCCGGCGCCACCAGCCCATAGATCATATCGTTGACCAGGGCACATTCGCCGATGGCATAGACTGCCGGATCCGAGGTCTGCATCTGCGCATTGACCAGGATGCCCCCGCGCTCACCGACGCTGAGCCCGGCTTTCCGGGCGAGTTCATCACGCGGACGGATACCCGCCGATATCACCAGCAGGTCGGTCTCCAGTACCGAACCATCCTGAAAGGCAATGCCCGTCAGGCGTCCGTCACCCAGTAGCTCCCGGGTAGACTTCTGCAGCAGACAGCTCAGCCCCAGCCCGGCCAACTTGCTTTGCAATAGTGCACTCGCACTGTCATCAATCTGCCTGGGCATCAGACGCGGCGCAAACTCGATCACGGCCGTTTCCGAGATCCCCAGATCGACCAGGGCCTTGGCCGCTTCCAGACCCAGTAGACCACCGCCCATGACAGCTCCTTTTCTGGCCCGGACCGCATAAGCTTTGATCAGCTCCAGATCTTCCACCGTACGGTATAAGAATACACCCTCCTTCTCTACACCCGGAATGGGTGGCACAAAAGCCGCAGAACCTGTCGCAAACACCAGGTAATCGTAAGGGACAGCCTCACCCTTTAGGGAGACCACCTCTTTCTTGTTCAGATTTACGTCAACAACAGGGTCATTGAGATGAATTTTGATATTATTTTCGGCATACCATTCATTTTTTGAGAGAAAAAGCTCTTCAAGAGATGAAATTTTGAAATAATCGGTCAAATGCACCCGATCATAGGCCCGAATTGGCTCTTCGGCGAATACAGTTATTTGCAAGTCGGCTGATTTTAACCTCAATTTTTCACAAATCTTATTACTAACCATACCATTTCCAACAATAACAATCTTTTTTCTTTCCATAACTCCTGTTTTTTTTTGATCTAAAAACCAATTTACTGATTTAACAACACTAATTTAGGTAATAAAAAATTAAAAAATCAACAAAAACATGATTTTTGTAATGTTTTTTCAATAAAAATTTCAAAATATTTTAATAAAACATGATTTATACCACATTTTTTAATACATTTACATATAAAACAAGACAAAAACAGTGTAACAATGAAAAAACTAAAGAAAAAATCGCTATTTATTGTCGGTTCTGGACCCGGAGACCCCGAATTGCTCACATTAAAAGCACATAAAGCCATAAAAAATGCGCAAGTCATCCTATTTGACAACTTAATTAATGAAGAAATACTAAAATTAGCACCCAAAAACTGCATAAAACACTATGTCGGCAAGCATCCTTATGGAGAATATGTACCTCAGGAAGAGATCAACGCACTCATTCTACAATACTGCGCACAATACGACCGGGTACTGCGCCTAAAAGGCGGCGACCCCTATCTCTTTGGCCGGGGCTTTGAAGAATGGCTGACCGTCAGGGATCAGGGTATAGACGTCATCTATATTCCCGGCATCAGCAGCATGCAGGGCGCAGGCCTCAACGATATCCCGCTGACGCACCGCGGTATCAGCGAAGGCGTCTGGGCATTGACCGGAATGAAGAAAGATGGCAGCTTGTCTGCAGACTTGCCACTGGCCGTACAAAGTCGCTCCACGGTTGTCATTTACATGGGCATGCGCAAGCTGGACGAGATTGCACGCACCTACGTGCTTTACGGAAGAGGCGATACGCCAGCAGCCGTCATACAACATGCCAGCCTACCCCAGCAAAGACAGGTAACCTGCAAAGTCAAGGACCTGGTGCGTGCCTGCCGTCAACAGGGACTCGGGCATCCGGCCATTATTGTGATCGGTGATGTGGTCAGCCTGCAACAGGCCGAAACACTTGCTGCCAGTGAGCAGTATAGGCAGATAGGAGGGCAATAAAAAAGCTCTCAAAAAATTTGAGAGCTTCATTATCTATATATTATTTGGGGTGTTTATCACCAATTGTCATTGGTCTTGCTACTGTTGATACTGTTGGCAATGGCCGCGATAAAGTCATTGATAAACTTCTCCAGGTCCTGCTGTGCCGCTTCCATTCTCACCTTACCACCTGTATTGAACATCGCTGTCTTTACCCACAGATTGCTTTTTTTGACCAGCGGGTACTCAATACCGTCGTAACCTTCGAGATACTTATAGTTGGGCGAAAAACGCATCCGGCCATCTTTAAAGTCCATGGTAATTTTGTAAAAGAAATCCAGATCCTTGCGCAGTCTGCCCCATGAAGTAACTTGCTTTTCCATCGCGTCGAGGACAATCTGCCCGCCCTCCACCTTGGTAATCACTTTTTCTGGCCTGTTGTACACTGAGTTTGCAAATTTCAGCACCGCCTTGTAAAGCTCCTGCTGTGATTTGCCGGGAAAGTTCAGAACCACATAATTTTTGGATTCGTCCGCCGCATCGACAAAATCATTTGGCGTTAATTTCATGGTTTGCGCCTGCGCGAACCCCATCACGATGCACAACGTAATAGCGAGAAAAATTTGTTTGATCGTCATAATACCATAGCTATTGAGTACGCCATCAGCAACATATATTATGCCAAAGTCAACAATATTTCTCGTTTAAATAAAATTTACCCAAGTGCGATAATTTTCATTCCACAGACCATACAGTCCCCTTTACCCCCATACAACCTACAAGCCACTCATCGTTAAGCGGATACACAAATCCAGGAAGCACAATCAGCGAAACGCGGCGTGCTGTCTAGGCCCCTTTGATCCGGGGATCGATCCAATAATGATCGTGTTCGGCATGGCTAAAGAACTCCATGGGCGTCACATGGCAGTCCATTGTATCCTGCAGTCCGCCGTCGGTATAGCTGACCACTTCTTCCGAAGGCAGTACCAGGCCGGTCAGGATCGCCCCTTCATCGAGGCAATACAGGTCCGAAAGCAGCACATTGATATGGTGGGTCACCACCCATTGCTGCATCTCTTCTTTCGTCACCCGCTTGACCTGTTCGGACAGAAAGCGCGCTTCTTCGATTTCCTTTTCGACACTGTCGGGAAAAAATAGACGCAAAAACGCTTCGTATTTGTCAAATTCTTTGGTACGGATGGCCTCATTGCGGAGAAACTGTTTTTCGCCCAGCTGACCGTACGCCGTGGTGTACTTACGTAAATCCAGCTCCGCCAGTTCCCGGTCAGACCAGCGTGCCAGTTCGGACAGGGCGTACACATCCGTGCCATGACCATCACACTGGTTGAGGTATTCCCAGATATCCCCCTCGACGACTTTCGGTTTCTTATGATCCAGGATATTGTATCCTTCAGCAATCCACTCTTCAATTTGTTCTCTTCTCATAGTGTTATTTTTTACTACATACGATGATGACGGTACCTATCCGCCAGCGCAGCAAGCTGTTTGCCCCGCGCCGCCGTGCAACGTCCATTTTATAAACAATAACGCCACAGCGATAGTTTCCCTTTCAACGAAAAAAGGCCGGGTGAACATGCGAAACCCGACCTTTAACTAAATTACTTTCAAATGGACTACCCTCAGGACATCCGCTAACAGCGAATAGTTTTAATTTTTTAAAAAAAAATTATTTCAGATTTCTGGCTTTTAGTTCTTCATCGACCATCCGCTCATCTTTGCCCAGATACTTATAAGCCAGCAAGGCTAACACCAGAGGCACAATCGTACTTAACCCAAGCCCGTTTTTTACGGCGCTGTAGACGGCCACACCAAAACAGAAGCCAATGATACAGGCATTGATAATCTTATTGGGCAGGGATTTTTTCTTTTTTTCCAGCAATTCGGCATCGGACAATTCGCCCAATGGCCTTGCATTCGTTTCGTTCGTTTCCATATCGGTTTTCATAAAAAGTCAGCGGCTCCTATAGCCTCGATGAAGATAGGGATTTTTTTTCGCATCCACCATTGGATATTCCACGTTACGGTACCGCCCCCCCCCCCCCGCCCTTGTTTTATCGCCTACATGTAATACGGACTGCTAACCTGACCGAATGTCAGGTCCTACAAAAATGCTTCCTGGATTGCATAAACCCCAGCGATTTCCTGCAGCCAAGTTTCGACACTCGCTGCCGCAGGGCGGTCCGCCCCATCAAAGAAGAAATGCTGTTTGATCTCCAGACCACAGTAGGCATAGATCCCCCGATCCGAGGTCAGCCGGAGCGCCCGGTCCATACCGATCTCCCCGTATTCGGACTTCGACTTGCCATGGGAATTGATGATATATACCGACTTGCCGCTCAGCAGCCCCTTTTGCACACCCTGATCGTAGCGGTACGCAAAGCCATAACTAAACACGCGGTCGATATAACCCTTCATGATCGCCGGCATACCCGTCCACCAGATCGGGTAAACAAAAGTCAGCGTATCTGCCCAGGAGATATATGCCTGCTCCTGCCGGACCTCATCGGCCACCCGGCCCTGCCGCTGCCCCTGCATATCCTCCAGCGAAAGTACCGGATTAAAATTCAATGCATACAGATCGCGGACGACAACCTCGTGTCCCTGCATGCGCAGCGCCGCTTCGGCTGTCTGTCTAAACTGATGGTTGAGGCTTTCCGGGTTGGGATGTGCATAAATAATCAGATGTTTCATATTCTTTTGTTTTATTTGAATGACTAAAACAAAAGTAGTGGAAGGCGGATCCGAAAAATTGTAAGAAAACGAAAAGCTTAGTCGGCCGTGGCCCGGCAGATATCCGTCTGCAACCGTAGGTATTTTTTAGGGGAGAGGTTCATAAAATGCCGGAAGTCGTGGATCAGCTGGCTCTGGTCGTAGTAGCCGCAGGCGCCAATGATTTCAAACCAGTCCACTTTATCGCCACTGGAGGCAAGCTGTTGCAGCAGGCCCACCGCTTTGATAAAGCGCTCGTAGCGGCCACGTTCCTTGGCGCTGTAGCCAAAGTACTTTTTGTGCATCAGCTGCACGTTGCGCTCCGTCTGTCCGATGCTGCCGGCGACGGACTTGATGACGCTTTGGGAGTCCGATTCGAATCCCGACAGCAGGGATGAAGCACCATCCTGCGGCTTCAGATACGGCCTGCAGAAGTCCAGGATGCCACCTACACGATCGGCTACGGCAGACATCGGATCCAGCTGATGCCATAGGCGGGCGAAGCAGTCGTCTGCCAAGGCATCGTTGGGATCTGCCGGCAGATGGTCCGACAGGCGGGCCTGTCCGAAAAAGCGGAAAAAGGCGTCAGCCTTAAAATTGACAACCAGAATCTCTGATCCGGGCGGCAGCGTATAGTCAAATGCCGTCTTTACCGGCCCCAGCACAATACACCTGTGCATTTCGGCCGCCGTCCCCTGCCGGGTATGCAGGACGGCCCTGCTGCCAAAATTAAAGACCATTATCGACTGAAAAGAGGGCATCAATGTTTTGGTCACGGGCTCCGTGCTGCGATTGGCGGCGAAGTAAAAATGCGAAAAGACGTCCGAAAATTCTTCCGGAACCGGCAATCGCACATCCTGATATGTTGAACTGCTGTTGGCCATCGTTGTTTGGTACGCTCAATTTATAAAAAATCTGCCTAAATCCAATCTTAACCCTATTTTGCCCGCGACTTTTGCCAATGTCAGCCTTTCATTAACATAGTGCAGATCGGGCCGTCGTATGCTGGTCGCAGCAGATTATGATTCGCCTCAGTTAAGCAGATACCCGCAAGGCAGTTATACCCTAAAGGTGAAAGTCAGCCCAATATAGAGCAGCAGGAGGCAAACCGGCAGGTAAAGCGCATTCAGAAAGAGCAGCAACAGACCCAACGTCG
The DNA here is from genome assembly GCF_901482695.1 of Sphingobacterium thalpophilum. Classification (NCBI taxonomy): domain Bacteria; kingdom Pseudomonadati; phylum Bacteroidota; class Sphingobacteriia; order Sphingobacteriales; family Sphingobacteriaceae; genus Sphingobacterium; species Sphingobacterium thalpophilum. Next base: position 3,415,982 of record NZ_LR590484.1, on the reverse strand, counting down.
TCTTTCTCGAATTGATGGCCAGGGCAAGAGCCAGGATCACCAACACGAACAACAGGGTGATAACCGCCCCCTCAAGGTCGTTAACATACAGCTTCTCCTGATAGGTAAAAAGCACAATGGCCATAACGATATGCGCACCTGTCGCAATCAAGCTCAAATTGGCATTGGACATTATTTTGTTTTCGGACATGCACAAAGATAAAGATTTCGGCAACACCCGCAGCAGGACATGCTGAGCGAACGCGGTTTGTGCCCAATAACCGGGTGACACGGGCGCAACAAAAATAGCACGCCAGTCTGGGAAACTGGCGTGCTGTCATTTTACCTAATTTTATGAGAGCCCCTGTCGGGGATGATTGCTACGGTCTGAACATCTCCCGTACACAAAAAGTTTGAAAAAAAAATAAGTTAACTTACCGCTATCAGAATTCACGAAGCCCCTGTTGCGCGACTGACCCATTGTTCCGATATTTGCTTTTTTACATGCCGGCATGCAGTATTATCCCGTACCTGACAGTTTATCTCCATTGATCGAGTCCATCTGGTCGTTCGAAAGCCCGGAGCAGCTCCCCGAGCGCGAGCAGGCCCTGGTGATCCCGACCGGTAAATGCGTACTGCTGTGGAACTATCAAGGTACTTACGAGCATGTCGTGGACGACACGGTGTTTCATCATCCGCTGTACGACCTGCATCTGGTGGGCCCTCACAACAAAAATATTGTGCTCCGCGGTTCTGCCCCGGTCAGCTCCATCGGCATCACCTTCAGGCCCTATGGCTATTATGCCATCGCAGGTGCTGCCATGCCCACATTGGTCAACAGGGTAGCGTCCATCTCCCGCCTGAAGCAGGACGGCAGCATGGTACTGGACTCCTGCACTGGTGTGCCTGCGGACAGTATCGGTTCGCTGCTGCAGCTGCTGGCCGAGCGGATACAGTTTGCAGCCGATGGGCGCGTCATCAGCGCAGTGGATGCCATCGACCAGCATCAGGGCAATATCCGCATCCGGGAAGTCTTCGAAAATATTCCCGGCTCGCAGCGGCATCTCAATAAGCTGTTCAAGGAGCAGGTCGGCCTGACACCGAAAGAATATGCTTCCATCGTGCGCCTGCAGGCGATGTACAACCTCTATATCCGTGATCAGCAAAGGGAAAACAAAGACCATCTGTATGACCTTTACTATGACGAATCCCACTTCCTGCAAGACTTCCGCAAGGTATTCGCACAGCGGCCCCGGCAGTTTATGCTCGCCCCCAACCAGCTGGGCAATGCCTTCAACAAAAAACGGTAGGTCTACTTTTTCCTATTTTCCCATCCCGGAGTGCTGTTACTTTGCAAAAAAAACACACAATCATGCGATTAAAACACGTAACAGATACCGCCAGCGCCTTGCTGGCTTTCAAAGCGGCCGCAGGCTCCATTCCCTTTGCGGAAGAGGTAGCTGCCCATTTCGGCATCGAAAGCCCTGCCGCTCCGCAACAGGATTTTGGTTTCTGGGCCAGCGTGCTGCACTTCGAAATGCGGTACCGCTCCCTGGATTATTTTCTGGAAAAGACCGCAGCACCTACTGTACTCGAGCTCTCCGCGGGCTTCTCGTTGCGCGGTCTGGACTACGCCCGCAAGCACCCCGATGCCAGCTACATCGACACGGACCTGCCGGCCATCATCAGCCAGAAGAGTGAAATGCTGCGTACCATGCAGCAGGCTGTCCCGCAAAACCTGCAGTTACAGCCGCTCGACGTGCTGCACGCCGAAAGCTATCCGGAGAGCAGCAGCGAACTCGCCATCATCAATGAGGGGCTGCTGCTGTATTTCGACGACGCGGCCAAAAAACAGATCCTGCAGCATATCCGCAGGCTGCTTGAGCGGCAGGGCGGCACCTGGACCACCGCCGATATTTATATCCGGCATGAGACCCAGGCCGTGGGCAGCGACAGAGACGGACGATGGAACGATTTCTTCCGGAAAAACAACGTGCACGCCAACTACTTCGAGTCTTTCGACCATGCCGGGCAGTTCTTTTACGATCAGGGCTTCCGGGTACTCGAAAAGTACCCACCCGAATTTGACAAGTACAGTAGCCTGCCCAAGCTACTGGCGGCGGCCACGGGCGAACAGCTGGAGCTCCTCAAAAGCCGGGGCAAAGTCCAGGAAACCTGGCAGCTGGGACTGAGATAAGTCCCCCGCCCCAATGGCTGACCAGCAGCCTTTACATACAGCGGCCTACCTTCCGGAAATATACTCCGGAGGTAGGCCGCTCTGCTTGCTGCCTGATGCTCGCGCAACACCAATGTGCATCTAGCCTACAGGCCGATCTGGATCCCCAGATTCACAACGCGCTGGTTCTGGTAGGCGTCGCCGGCACTGTTGGCCGTCACCTCCGGATCCTGCTGGTACAGCGAATAGTTGGTCCAGGTCAGCAGGTTATACCCGCTGAGGTACAGACGTGCATTGTTGATTTTAAACGGCAGCCACCTGTTGGGCAGCTGATAGCCCAGCTCCACGGTTTTGAGCCGCAGATAAGTGGCATCAATCAGCCAGAAATCCGACATATAGGTCGAGGGGCTGTTGATGGTCGTGGGGTTGGTGGTCAGCCGCGGGAACTTGGCTGTCGCCGCGGTCTCCGGTGTCCACCGCTGCTGATGGATCGGCTGAAACTGACTCTGGAACGGCTCGATACCGCTGCCTCTGATGCTGAAGCTGTAGTCTGTGGTGCCCTGCAGCAGCACGTTGAAGCTAAAGCCCTTGTAGCTGCCGCCCAGGGTGAGGCCGAAACTCGTATTCGGAATATCGGGCCTGCCGATGACCGTCCGGTCGTAGTCATCGATGATACCATCGCCGTTCAGATCCTTATAGCGGAGGTCGCCCGGCTGCACCTGATAACCGCCCGAAGGCTTGGGGCTGTCGGCCATATTCTCTTCGGTATAAAAGCCGTCATACAGGTAGCCCAGAGGCTGGTTGATCTGCTGCCCGGTCAGGCGGAGCCAGGGAAATGCCGGTGCGGGTTCATCCTGAAACAGGATCTTATTCTTGAAGTAGGTCAGCACCCCCTTGATATTGTAATTAAACGCCCCGATATTGTTGTTGACGTTCAGCTCCAGCTCCAGCCCCCTGTTGCGCACACGCGCAATATTGGCCGGGGATACCCCCACCCCGATATGCTGGAACAGCGACTGGGAGGTCACCAGCTGATCATAGCGGATATTGTTGAAGTAATCCAGGGTCAACGAGAACTTATTTTTCCAGAGGTTGATATCGAGCCCCAGATCAAAAGACTTTTGCTTTTCCCAGGTCACGTTATCATTTCCCAGATTCCCTTCGGTGATAATCAGCGAAGGCTGGTGTGTCTCGCCAAAAGAATAGCTGCCCCCCTGGTTGTATACCTGTTGATAGAGGTAGCGGTCACCAATCACCTTGTCGGAACCCACGAGCCCGTACGAGGCCCGCAGCTTCAACAGCTCCACAAAGTCGAAGGCATCCTTAAAGAATGTTTCTTTGGCCAGGTTATAGCCGGCCGACACGGCCGGAAACAGCCCATAGCGCTGTGCCCCCCGAAAACGGTCCGAACCATTGTAGGCTGCTGTGGCATCCAGCAAAAACTTCTCTTTGTAATTGTAGCCCGCCCTGAAGGTGTAGCCCTCAAAATTCTGCGGGATCCAGTTGGTCTTCTGATCACCCTTGGTCTTGTACGACTCACGGTTGTACAGCAGCAGCCCCGTCACGCTGTGGTCGCCGAATGAACGCGCATAGTTAAAATTAGCCTGCACGTTCACACGGTTGTTATAATCGCCCTGATAGGCACGCAGCGTATAATTTCCGAGTACATAGGGCGCCCCGCCCTTTAACAGATAACCGTTGGTCGAGGGGTCGTAGCGGTACACCGGGATTTCGTCCCGGGCCTGCTCGCGGCCATTGGACTCGACGCTCGCATAGGCCACACGTGTCGAGAAAGACAGTCCCTGCAGCCAGCTATTGAGCTCCTGCGTACCGCCAAACAAGATGTTGAGGTCATTGCGCCGGTCCAGGCTGTAGCCCGAGGCGGCCAGCCGCGCATTGATCGTCGGCAGCAGTTCCTGTGTATCACTGGCATAGGCGAAAGAGCCGTCGGGATTCAGAAAAGGCGCCGACCAGGGTCTTATTTTGTTGAAATTAAACACTTCGCCGACGATATTTCCGGCCCGCGGGGAGTTGATCCGGTTAAAATTGGCCCGGAAGTCCAGCCGCAGCTTCAAGGTTTTAGTGGCCTGCACATCCAGGTTGGAACGCAGGTTAAAGCGGCGGTAGTAATAGTTGTTATTGACCTTGTCGCCCTCATTCTCAAAATGATACAGGTTACCGTTCTGCGAAAAGGCCCCTGCAGACACAAAGTACTTGACCGCTTCACCGCCACCGGTGATATCGATGTTGGTATTGTACTGCTGGCTGGAAGGCTTAAAAATACGCTCGTACCAGTTGACATCCGGATGGCCATACTTATCGTCGCCATTGCGGAAATGCGCCAGGTCCTCTTCCGTAAAAGGCTGATGGGAGTTATCTCCTACCGTATTGGCGATGGCCTCATTCCAGAGCAGGGCACTTTCGTAGGCATTGAGAAATTTGAGTTTGGTCACGGGACTCTGCAGTCCCGACTCTACCCGTGCATTGATCTTGGGCCTCCCCAGTTCGCCGCGCCGGGTCTTGACCACCAGCACGCCGTTGGCTCCCTTGATCCCAAAAACTGCAGTTGTGGAGGCGTCCTTCAGGATGGAGATGCTCTCAATTTCGTTGACATTGATCTGCGAAAGCTGTTCATAGGTATACTCAATATCATCGACAATGATCAGCGGCTGATTGCCTTCGGAATTGAGGGAGCTGACACCACGGATAAAGAAGTCCGAGGCATCCCGTCCGGGCTGCCCTGAGCGCTGCACCGACACAAATCCCGGCAGTCTGCCCGTCAGGGCGTTCTGCACGCTGGAGGTCGGTATCTGCCGGATATCGGCACCCTTGACCGAACTGACGGCCCCCGTGCTGGTCAGCTTCTTTGTGGTGCCGAAGCCCACGACCACCACCTCGTCGATATCCTGGCTGCTGGACTGCATGATGACTTCGATATTATCGCCGGGCCTGACCTTCCGCTGCTGCGTGTTGTAGCCGACGCTGCTGAACTGCAGCACCCTGCCTGCCGACAGCGTCAGCTTGAAGCGGCCGTTCTGGTCCGTCTGTGTCGCAGCACCCCCCTGTTCCTTGACCGACACCCCCGACAGGGGGCCCGTGCTGTTTTTGACGATCCCGCTGACCGACTGTGCATATATGATGAATGGTGATAGCACCATTACAACTAAAAGATAGATGCTCTTTTTCATGTCTGATTTCCTTTTTTTTGATGCACCGGCTACCAACCGGGATTCTGTATCATTTTCGGATTTTTGATGACCTCATAGAACGGAATCGGCGCCAGGTACATCTTTTTGTCAAAGACCATTTTCAGCAGCGGTACCGGCTGCCGGATAGTGCCCGTCCCTGTCTGGTAGATCCGCATGGCATGCAGCTGGGCATTGAAGTCCGTCTCTGCGGTCTTCCAGCGGCGCACATCATAAAAGCGGTGTTCCTCAAAGGCCAGTTCCTTTCTGCGTTCGTTGTGGATGATGTCGCGCATCTGCTCCCTGCTCAGTGCCGCCGGCAGCAGATACGGGCTGAGTCCGGCCCGCTGCCGCAGCTGCTCCACGGCACTGTACACCGCGGCATCCGGCCTGTCGAGCCGCTCGTTGCGCGCTTCGGCATAATTGAGCAGCACCTCCGCATAGCGGAATAGGATAAAGTCGTGGTTGACGTTGCTGTAGTTATTGAGGGTTTCGAAGCTACCCATAAACTTGCGCAGGTAGTATCCCGTCTTGGTCTGCTGCTTGGAGCCCCCCGGTTTGTCTGCACCGCCCTCAAAGGTCTGCACCGCGCGGTTTAGCCAGGGCGCACCATTATAGAATATGGTCGCATAAAAGCGGCTGTCGCGTCCCTGATAAGGATCCTCCGGGTCGTAGCCCGAGTTTTCGTCGTCGATCGCCAGGCCATTGGCCATGCCAAAGGCATCCACGAGCTCCTGCGTGGGGCTGGTCCGCCCGTTGTTGACCCCGTTGGCATAGCCTACCGGGCCATTGTTATTTTCGAAACTGGTGTTGTTGCCGCCCTGTTTCGAAAAGATACGCTCGTGGTTGCGGGTGATGAAGACATCCTTAAATGCCGGTTCCAGGCTGAACAGACCGAGGTCCATCAGTGCACGGGCAGCATTCTCCGCCGCCTGCCAGCGGGCGGCCGAATAGCTGGCGTATCCCGTCAGCTCATTTTGTCCATCGATGTTGCCCCCGTTAAACAAGGGGCTGGCCGCGTACAGCAGCACACGTGCTTTGAGCGCCATGGCTGCCGCCTTGGTGGGCCGGCCATAGAATGTCAGGTTGAAAGGATCCGTGCGCAGGCTGTCCATGGCCATGTCGCACTGCTGCACGATATAATTTACGCATTCCGCAAAACTGGCCCGCGGCAGCTCTATATCGTCGTTGAGCTGATATACTTTGTCGCCCAGCAGCGGCACGCCGCCATGGCGTTTGACCAGTTCAAAGTAAAATAGGGCCCGCAGAAACCGGGCTTCCGCCTTCCACACCCGTGGCATGGGCGTACCATTTTCCAGCTTGCCCTTGACCGGCACACGGTCGATATGCTGGATGAAGATACTCGTCCGGCGGATTCCCTGATACCAGGAGGACCAGAGGTTGTCCTGATAACTGTCGGCCGTATAGGTTCCCGTTGCCAGCTGCTGTACGGAGGTATTGGTCGGATTTGAGGATACCGCATCGTCAGTTGCCGCATCGAGAAAGTCGCCGCCCACGCGGTTGCCCAGGGCCGGCAAAAAACGGTAGCAGTCCGCCAGGAAGCGGCCCGCATTTACGCCCGCCGAATCGCGGCTGTCAAACACCTGGTCCAGGGTCTGCAGTTCTACAGGTTCGACTTCAAGGTCGCTCTCGCAGGCAAATACCAGGAGGGCTACCGCAGACAGGGCGATCCATTTAAACGGATTATAGTTCATAACGTCAATAGCTAAAGGTTTATAATTTTACGTTCACCCCCAGGCTGACCGTGCGCTGTGCCGGATAGGCTGTACCCGAAGAAATCTCGGGATCCAGGCGGCTGTAGGGTGTAAAGGTGACTAAATTGTGGGCGCTGGCAAAGAGGCGCACAGCCGACAGCCTGACGCGCCTTGTCCAGCTGGCAGGCAACGTATAGCCGAGGCTCATATTGCGTATACGCAGGTACTCACCCTGGCGCGTCCAGTAGCTCGACACGTTCTGCGTATTGGTCGGGCTCGGCCCCAGCGTCAGCCGCGGGTAGGTCGCCAAAGCCGCCGTCTCCGGTGTCCAGCGTCCCAGCATATAGTCAAAACCCTGCCCCTCGCCGTTGCTGCCAAAAGAATAATCCGTCTGCTGGTAAGTGCGGTTGCGCACGCCCTGCAGCAGCACACTGAAATCAAAGCCGCCCACCTGAAAGCCGAGGGTAGCACCAAAATACAGCGTCGGCCGGGTATTGCCGATGGCCGTCTGGTCGTACTGGTTGATGATGCCGTCGCCATTCAGATCCAGCAGCCTGACATCCCCCGGCGACACCTTGTTGCCCGACAGCAGCGGCGCGCGGTCGGCCTCCTCCTGCGTCTGGATCAGCCCGTCCGCCAGGTAGCCGAAGGTCTGCCCCACCGGCATTCCCGTGCGGCGGTTCCAGTCATACTTCTGAAATACCTCATTCATATACAGCACTTTCGAGCCGACACGACTGGCATTGGCTGTCACAAAATAGTTGAAGCTGCCCCAGTGGTTCTGATAGGTCAGGCTCAGTTCCTGCCCTTCATACCTATTTTTACCGATATTCTCGTTGGGATAACCAATACCGATCAGTTCGATGGTCGATCCCCGCTGCTGCAGCAGATCAAAGTAGGTATCCCGAAAATAATCGGCCGTCAGTTTGAACGTCGAGTTCCAGAGCCCCAGATCCAGGCCGATATTGAGCTTGTTGCCCTTTTCCCAGGTGCCCTCGATATTGGCGAGGCCCTTTTCGATCAGGCTGTAGGTGGGAGCATATTCCGAGCCGAAGTCGTAGGCATTCGAACCGTCCTGACCATAGGAAGCACGCCAGCTATAGTAGCCCAGCGCCCCTTCGTTGCTGTTGCCGGTCCGTCCGAATGTCGCCCGCCACCGGAGCTGCGACAGCCAGTCTGCCTGCCCCTTCATAAAATCTTCCCCGAGCATGTTCCAGCCCAGGCCGAAGGCATAGAACACGCCATACTGGCGGCCCGGCGCAAAGCGGTTGAAGCCCGAATAGTTGACCGCTGCCTCCGCAAAATAGCGGTCGCGGTAAGCATAGTTTGCCGTGGCCGCGTAGTTGCTGTAGATCGCGGGCAGGTCAAACTGGTAGTTGGCCGTCTGGCGGTCGACAAACAGGCGGGCTCCGGCGCGGTGCCCGCCGCCCAGTTCCCTGTCGTAGCCCAGCATTCCCTGGAAGTAGTAGAAATTGGCCGTGGAGGTGATGGCAAAGGAGTTGGGCTGATCCGCAATGTTGCCATACCTGACATAGACCAGCTCTTTCTGTTCGTTATAAGCCAGATCGTAGACCGGCTGTTGCCGACTGCGGTCGATCAGGCTGGAAGAAGACGAAGACACGTTGAATTTTCCCTTTGCATACAGGCCGGGCAGAAAGCGGTCCAGCTTGTAGCTGAAATCCAGGTTGGCCAGTAAATCGCGCGTGTTGTCCAGCAGGTAGCCCGCACCGGTGGCCATCTGGTACAGGTTGGTCCTGTATACCGACGAGCCCCCATAAGTGCCATCCGGGTTGAAGATCGGATACACATTGTTGGGCGTATTGTAGAGGGCCGACAGGATCTCGCCCGTCCTGGCTCCCGGCTGCCTGCCGTCCTGTATCTTGCCGAAAAACTGCAGCCCGATGGTCAGTTCGTCGGTTACATCCACATCAATGGCGCTGTTGATCAGGTACCGTTTATTCTGCAGGTTGGTTTCATAGTCAAACTGATCGTCCGATTGAAAGAAACCTTCCTGGTTGAGGTAGCTCAGCGACATGGCGTAGCGTGCATTCTTGATGCCCCCCTGCACGCCGAGGTTGTACTTGCTGATGGGGCTCTGATCCCGTATCAGCGCATCGTACCAGTTGACATCCGGGAAAAACAGCGGGTCGCTGCCATCCTGATACGCTTTAAAATCACCGGCGGTATACACCGGCTGGCGGCCTGCGTTGAGCAGAGCCTCATTGTAGAGGTAGGCATACTGGTGTGCCGCGAGCGGCTTGGGCAATTTGAGCGACTGCTGCATGCCCGTCTGCGCGGTGAAGCTGATCCGCGGTGGCCCCGGCCGCCCCTTTTTTGTCGTGACCTGCAGCACCCCACGCGAGCTGCGCTGGCCGAGCAGGATGCTGGACAGCGCGTCCTTGGCGACAGTCACCGATTCGATGCTCTCGGGATCGATGGAATAAATATCGCGCTGCACGCCGTCGATCAGCGTGACCGGGCTCTGACCCCGCAGGTTAAATCCGATTTCGCTGTTGTCGCTCAGGCTGGAGCGGTATTTTACAGCATCCGAAGGCAGCGATCCCGCCAAGTCATTGGAGGTAATCGCAGCCATGGCCGGCGACCTGAAGCCGCTGAACTCCTGCGTGTACAGTCCGGGAATCCGCCCGGTCAGGGCATTCACATAGAGCGGGGTTGGCGTATCCTTGATCTGGCTGTTGTATACTACGGTAACAGCACCCAGCTGCTCCGTTACCTTCTTCTGATCGTAGAGGGCAGTCTGCGTCTCGTCGCTGCGCAGGACGCTGGGTACCAGGCGCACCAGCTTAGCCTCATTTATCCTGATCTGCTGCGGGTAATATCCGGGGTATTCGACCCAGAATACCGTTGTGGTGCTCTCCACCGCAGCAAACTCGCCCTCCTCATTGCTGATCCCCAGCAGGCGGTGCCCTGCGTCATAGATCTTCGCGCCAGCCAGCGGCTTGCCGAATTCATCCACGATTTTCGGAAGCCTTGCCGGTGTGACCCGGTGCAACAGTGGCGCAGTCCGCAAGGCGTCGCCCTGCCGCCAGGCATGGGCAGCATAGCAGTCCGAGACGGCCAGCACCATACCGACAACACTTATTTTTATATAACGGTCAAACATTAGTTTTTCGATTATTGGTTAGTACTAGATCCTGTTTTCGGCAGCGCCAAATTCCGGATCACTCACATCTAAAAGTATATTTAAACGGCTGGTCCGTATTGCCATAGCCCACGCGTTTGCTGCCGGTGGCATCCGTATAGAAATATTCCAGCCGGGCGATATGCAGGTCCTTGTCCAGTTTAAAAAATCCCCTCGGCCAGATGTCGAGCAGGTATTTTTTGCCGCCGATATCTTTGAGGGCCGTCTCCGCTGCCGGCTTGCTGACCTCGGCAATCACTTTGCCCGATTCGTCGATGGCTTTCACCTGCAGGTACACCGCTTCAGCCCCATCCAGCACGGTATGGGCAACGCCGCCGTCAAAGGTCAGCGTGATGATATCGTTGTCCAGGCTTTTGACCGGCTGCACGGTACCCAGCTGGGGGTTGATAAAGTCGATCAGGTCGCCCTCACCGCCGGTCACTTCAAAGGGAGCGGAGAAAGTAAACTTTTTGTAGTCCGTATCCTCGGGACGCAGATTTTCGATGGACGAACCGATGTAGAAGCCCAGTGACACCAGCATATTTTCGGCGCCCACATTACATTCCGCTTTGACCGTAAAGTCAATATCCTCGTTATTGACAAAGGAATAGGCCTGGGTACTCAGGAAGACGATCCATTCCATGTCGTCCACCAGATTGGGGCCGATGCCAAACATTTTGCGTGCCGCCTGATGCCAGCTGAGGCCCGACACGGGCTCGAGCTCCGAATCCGGAATGATCCGCATGGTACCGTTGCCTTTGGGGCTGGTAAAGGACATCGTCAGGTTTTTACGGGCATTCCAGCCTTTGGGCACCATGATGCCGGCGACCAGCTGGGTGGTGTAGCTGCCGCCCCCCTGGATGCGCGGCTCGGCACCGCAGTGCATCGTGAAGGTCACCCGTTCATTGACCGCTGCCGAGGCCGGTACCGTGACCGAAATTGCCTTAAGCCCGCACTGTACCAGAAAGACCGTGACAAACAGCCCTATCGCGCAGAAGGCATAAATCGCATATTTTTTTATCTTTTTCATGTAAACAACTTGCTATAGTGTATAACCTTGTCTCCTGTTAATCTGCGGGGTCCTGCCGTTCGAGATCGTACTGGTACGAATTGCCCGCACATCCCAGGCTCATCGATAAGCTGAGCTGGCGTCTGCCCTTAACAATGGGAAACTGAAACTTTAACAGCACATCCTCCTGACCGTCTGCGGGCCGCAGGACGATGTGAAAAGGATATTGTGGATCCTCCAGCCGGTAGGTGCCGCTGCCGTGGACGACAAAGGGCAGCTGGTCGGCAACCGCGTAGGTGCCATCGGCCTTAAAGCTTATCCTGAAGTGGTCGAGCAGCATACGGCTGCCCAGGTCTTCACCGTTGCGTGTCAGCTGGATCACCTTCCAGTCGCCCGTAATATCTTTGGCCGGCTCTTCTGCCGGGATTTTGGCCAGCTCATCTGTGCAGGACTGTAGCCCAGCGCACAGGAGCATCAGCATCGGAAGCAGTCGTATCGTGTTCTTTTTCATCATTTTATTTTTTCGTTTACCGTCGGCTGAGCGCTGTGGCAGCGCCCATTGCCGCATCTATCAATATCCGGGATTTTGAATCAGGTCGAGCGATTTGGCCACCTCAGACTGTGGTATCGGCCACAGGTACATCCGTTTGTCAAATACGCGTTTTCGTACGTTGATGCTGTTGTAAACCGTTCCCATGGCCGTGCGCACCGGTTCTGTACCATGCAGCTGCCGGTTTTCAAGCGTTTCGGCCTGCCGCCACCGCCGCACATCAAAAAAGCGGTGTCCTTCAAAGGCAAGCTCCTTGTGCCGCTCGTTGTGGATGATGTCGCGCATGGCCGCCTGACTCAGGCCGGCAGGCAGCGCAAAAGGCTGCAGCCCTGCGCGCTCACGTATGGCTTCGACCGCCGCATACACCTCCCGGTCGGGCGCCGCCAGGTATTCGTTGCGGGCCTCGGCATAGTTGAGCAGGATCTCGGCGTAGCGGATGATAGGCAGGCAGCGCGGTGTATAGGTATTGAACCAGTCTGCTGCCACCTCGCGGTTGACCATCTTGTACGTATAGTATCCCGTCGGTGTACCGCGGTAGATGGCATCCTGCCCTGAGGTCACGTTGTTGGGATTGGTCTTATCGATGTAGATATTGACCGGCCGGCGGGCCAGCCCATCCCGGTGGAAGACCAGCGACTGGTCGCGCGTCACGGTATTGGCCAGGCGCGGATCGCGGTCGCGGTAAGGATTTTTAGGGTCATATCCCGAATTCGGGTCGTCGATGGGCAGGCCGTTGCGCATGCCAAAGGCGTTGACCGTCTCGAGGTAGGGATAGGCTCCGGGGTTGCTGACACCGAAGGTCGGCGGATGCCAGATCCCCTCCAGTTCCCGGTTGGCCTCCTGCATCCTGGCCAGGATGTACTCCTCATTTTTGCGCAGCTGGAAGACCTGGTAAAAGCCAAATCCGGGCTCCGGATCGTTGTTGACATGCAGGCTATAGTGCCCCGACTCGATGACCTGGGCTGCTGCTTCCGCGGCTTTCTGCCAGCGGCCTTGGTCCGGTACGGGGTAGGCGATCACTTCCCGCAGCGGGCCATCCGCGGCCAGTGGCTGACCGTTGAACAGCGGGCTGGCAGCATACAGCAGTACCCGCGATTTGAGCCCGTAGCAGGCCGCCCGGCTGACGCGGCCGTAGTCCTCGCCGGCATGCTCCCAGGGGAGGTCCTGCGCAGCGGCATCACATTCCGAGACGATGTAGTCCACACATTCCGCAAAGGTATTGCGGGTGGCAGGTATCACATCCGAGGCCCGGTAGACACTGTCCCCCATCAGCGGGACTCCGCCGTAATGTTCCAGCAATATAAAATAGTAGTAGGCCCGCAGAAAGCGGGTTTCGGCCTTCACACGCACCTTGATCGGGTTGCCAAAACGGGCATGAGGCAGATTTTTGAGCATAATATTCGCCCTGCGAATATTGGTGTAGGGTGTCCTCCAGGCATCATTCGTAATGATATTGGAATTGACCGTTCCGGTGGCAAACTGGATGAAGGTGTTGATGCTGCCCAGTCCGGCGCCTTCGGCTTCATCCGTACTCGCATCGAGCCCCCCGCCGCCAAAACGTCGCGGTGCCGTCGCAAATCCAATATCCGCATAGATGCCCGACAGGAAATTGATGGTATACGTACTGTCGGAAAACACCACGCTTTCGTTTAGGTCAGAAGACTGTGTCTGATCCAGAAATCCCTGTTTGCTACAGGCTGCGCAGGCAACGAACGCCAGCACAGCATACACGAAATAGCTTTTGTTCATAATTGGTTATAAAACAGTGAAATAATATATTTTTATCCCTATTGGGCTTCAGGACCTGGTCCCTCCGCCCGATGTATTTCAGATACCTATTGCAGGCTGCTCAGTGAAAATGGCCGCGAAGCCGGAGCAGTTCCCCTTTCATAATTTGGCTGTGCCCCCATCACAAAATGCAGTTCGCCACCTTGCAGGATATCACCGTAGGTGATGAAGTTTTTGTCGTACGGCACGCCGTTCAGCTGTGCCGACTGGATGTAGACATGCTGCTCGCTGTTGTTGTCGGCACGGATCACAAACTGCCGTCCGTTGTCGAGCCTGATGGTCACCTTTTCAAAGAGGGGACTGCCAAAGACATACTGGTCCGTGCCCGGGCAGACACTGTAGATGCCCATGGCACTGAGCACATACCAGGAGGACATCTGTCCCTGATCTTCGTCGCCGGGATAGCCCCTTTCGGTCGCATTGTACAACCCGGAGGTGACCATCCGGCTATATTTCTGTGCCTTCCAGGGCTGCCCGCTGAAATTATAGAGGTACGGCACGTGCTGGGTCGGCTGGTTGCCATGCGCATACTGCCCCATCTTGGCCAGCAGCATCTCGCGCATCTCATGGATCTCCTGTTTGTAGGTTCCATAGTTGATGCGCTGCTCCATTGTGAAGAAGGTATCCAGCTTGGCATTGAAGCGCTCGGTGCCCCCCGAGCAGATTGATCAGGCCGTTGACATCGTGCAGCACCGACCAGGTGTACTGCCAGGCGTTGGCCTCCGTAAAAGGGCCGCCCCATTCCACCGGATCAAAGGGCTCACGCCAGCTGCCATCCGGGAGGCGGCCACGCATAAAGCCTGCCGCCGGGTCAAACAAATGCCTGTAATTGTACATCTGCCGCGCGAAAAGATCCGCATAAAAGCTATTGCCTGTCATCTTGGCCAGCTGGTAAGCACAGAAGTCGTCGTAGGCATATTCGAGCGTCTTGGCCGTGCTTTCATGGATCTCACCATAGGGTATATAGCCTTTGGTAAAATAGTCTTTCCAGCCTTCGCGTCCATTGGAGCCACCCCACAAACCCTTGTTGGTCGCTTCATGGTAATAGGCTGCCAGTGCACTGTCGGGATTGAACGTGCGGATACCCTTTACCCAGGCATCGGTGAGCAGGGAGATGGCATGGTTGCCGATCATGACGCCCGACATCCCGGGATTGGACCATGTGGGGAAAAATCCCGCCTGCTGCTGCGCGTCCAGCAGCGACTGCATATAGCGGCCCTGCATCTCGGGGTGCAGGATATTGCTGAGCGGAAACTGCCCGCGAAAGGTATCCCAGAACCCATTGTCGGTATACATGTAGCCCGCGTGTACCTTTCCGTCATAAGGACTGAAATAGTAAGGCCTGTCCTGCCGGTCCAGCTCGTAGAACTTACGGGAAAACAGGTTTGCCCTGAACATGCAGGAGTAGAAGGTTGCCTTTTGCGCTTCGGTGCCCCCTTCGACGCGTATGCGGTTGAGCAGCTTGTTCCAGATGCCGAAAGCCTTGTTTTTGGTCTGCTCGAAGGTCCCATGCTGGCCCAATTCACGCTCCAGGTTGAGAGCAGCCTGCTCCGGGCTGATGTAGGAGGACGCCATTTTCACCTCCACCTTTGTGCCCGGGCGGAATTCCAGGTAGCCGCCCCGGCCCTTGCCGGCAGCATACGGCTGTCCTGCCTGCAGCGTTCCGTCCTCATTCGCCCAGGTGCCATAGGCCGTAAAGGGCTGACTGAACTGCAGCACGAAATAGTTGCGCATCTGCGGCGGCACAAAGCGGCCGTTGTGCACGTAACCGATGATCTTGCGCTGTTCGGGAATGATCCGGATTTCACTTTCCCCGAGAAAACCGTCGAGCACCAGAAATGCCTTTTCCTTTTTGGGGAAGCTAAAGCGCATATGAGCTCCCCTTTCCACAGGGCTCAGTTCGGCTTTAATGCCATTGTCAAAGCTGACCGCATAGTAGTGCGGTTTGGCCACTTCATGCTCATGGCTGAAGGCCAGCGCCCGCTGCTGCTCATCGACCTGCAGCTTCCCGCTGCCGGGCATCAGCGAAAATACCATATAGTCCCCCATCCAGGGGCTGCACTGATGCACCTGCTGAAAGCCCCTGATCTTGTCAGCCTTATACTGGTACTTCCAGCCATCACCGTTTTTGCCGGTCTGTGCCGAAAAGAAATGCACGGCAAAGGGCAGCCCCACCGTCGGATAGGTATTGCCGTAGGAAAGGCTCCACTCGGAGTCGGTACCCTGCAGCGTATTTACATATTTGACCAGGTCCGCTTCCTGCGCCTGCAACCGGCAGGCAAGTAAAACGAGGAACCCATACATCCATAATTTTAGTTTCATCATATCGCTTTTCTATTTTTTATCCGGATTGCGCCCTTTCCATTTCAGTACCTGCTTCTCGGCCTGCCCATACTGCTTCCACAGCAGGCGGAGGTCATTGTGTGCGGGATCCAGGTCGCTGATCCGGATTATTTTTTCCTCTCCCGGCATCAGGGTAAAGTAGTTGTCCGAGATCATCAGCGGCAGGATACGCTCTCCGGTATGGCCGTCCAGCATGCGCAGCCTGTTGCCAAAGGCCACGGTGCTGCCGGCATTACGGACGGTGAGTACCCGGCCTGAGCTGCTGCTATCGCTGCTGTCTACGCCCCAGCTGAAGTGCAGCTTTGCCGGGGGCAGGCTGTTGAGCGCTGTGTAGTCCAGTTCCCGCTGCCCATTGTGCCAGTAGAAATTTTCGGACAGCAGCTCCCCTGTGCTGCTGCGCAGCTGCAGCCTGATGAAATGCAGGTCCGACAGCGCGCGATCACTGCCGCCGCTAAGGGGGCCGAGGCGGAATACCTCCCGGGCCTCGTTGCTGGCAACCGAGGCCGTGGCCCGGCGGCTATAGCCGGGGACCTCCTGTCCCGACAGGTTGAAGACGCGGGCTGTCACTGAAGCCGAGTCCAGGTCCAGCAGGCTGGTGTTGATCACCTTGACACTGTTATTGGCCACGTTCCACTGCACGTGCAGCGGTTCGCAGGCCTGTCTGGCCCCCCAGTAGGCGCCGGTCGCGTCGTAGTAGTAATCATAGGTCTGCCACACAAACGAAGGGTAGGCCGACTGGCTCATCCAGATCAGCAGCCCCGCAGCATCGTCCCAGAGTTTATCATTCCAGGCCTCGTACATGCCCTTCATGACTTCCAGGTTGAGGTATTGCGCTTTCTCGGCAAAAGCCGGCAGTCCGTCCGAGGGGCCAAATTGTGTATCGACCGCCGCCTTATACTGGATGGGGCTGGCATTGGACGCTTCCTTACCAAAGAAATGCCGGTTCCATACGTTGTCGTCTTCGGACTTCAGCTGTTCATCCGAGGGCAGCGGCCAGAGCTGATCCTGAGGGATAAACTTGACGATGCTCTCATAGTTGGGAAATGTCGCCGTCCCGATTTCGGTCCGCAGGCCATAGCCGTAGCTGCCGCTGTAAGGATAGGGCGGCTGGTTCCAGGCCAGGTTGCTGCCCGAGGTTTCGAAGTGATGCCTCGGCGGCTGATTGCCCCACCATCCGCTGCCCGACAGGCCATCCTGGTTGGAGCTGGACTTGTACAGGCGGTCGTTGTGGTCCTCGAGGGCCACGATGGAGCGCAGGTAGCTGTCGAGCTCCGGCTTGGGCCGCGTCTCATTGGCCCCGCACCAGATGGCGATACTCGGATGGTTGCGCAGCCTTTTGATCTTATCAAGGGCGTTGGCTTTGAAATCCGCGTCGCTGGCGACATCGTTGTAGGCCACATACAGCCAGAAGTCGTCCCATACCATGATGCCGTAGCGGTCACAATAGTCGTAGAAGGCATCGTCGGTAATCGATCCCGTCCACAGGCGGATCATATTATAGTTCATGTCTTTGTGCAGTTTCACCTTGAGGCCATATTCCTCCCCGCGGCAGCGCAGCAGGTATTCGCTCATGCCCCAGTTGCCCCCCTTGAGGTACACCTTTTTGCCGTTGATGAAGAAGTTGAGCACCGGCCAGCCCGCACGGTTGCGCACATACTGGTACTCATATTTGCGGATGCCAAACTGGATCCGCTTCTGATCCGACAGTTGGCCGCCGGTCTTCAGCGTCAGCTCGCAGCTGTACAGATGCGGCTCACCGTAGCCGTTGGGCCACCACAGCCGAGGCTGGTGGATTACAAACTCCTTGACCTCATTGCGGGTAATGTATACCTTCTGTCTGCTATGCGCTGCGATGGACAGCTTTTTGCTGAAAGGGATGCCACCGGGCTGTATGAGTCCGGTCAGCTCGACCTGCTGTGTGCTGTCGCTGGCATTGTTGATGTCGGTGGAAAACTCCAGGTAAGCAAATTCGTTGCTCTCGAGGTCCGAGCGCATCCAGGGATCTTCCAGCGTGACGGCACCTGCGGAGCGCAGCGACACATTGCCCGTAATACCCGCCAGGCGTCCCGGCACATAAGGCATCCAGTCCCAGCCCGCTGCCGCCAGATAGGTCGGACTCGCGGTCACCCCGAAGGCTTCCTTATCGCTGCGTGTCTTTTTCTGGTCCGCATCGCTGATCAGCACAGCGACCGTGTTGTCTGCCCCTTCGCGCAGCAATGCCGTGACATCAAACTTGCTGCGCAGCATATGTCCGCTCACATCCCGGGTCGATGTTGCCGTCCCCGACAGCTTCACCCCATTGAAGAAGAAGTCCGCATAGCGGTTGGTATTGTCAAACTGCAGCCAGATGCGCTGTCCCTTGCTGTAGCCCGCAGGCAGCCGAAAAGTACCCCGGTACCAGAAGGGCCGGTTAAACAACTTTTCGTCCACCCGATAGATATTGTCCGCATAGTTGGGATCCGGCACCAGACCCTGACTGACATAAGCCGTAAAGACCACCCCCGGGACAATGCCCCTGACGGGGTCTTTCAGCACAAAGCCGGGCTGCGAAATCTCCAGCCCCGACTGCGGCACTTCGTCCTTGGGCTTGATCTCCCAGCGGACGGCCGTATTGCTGCTATTGAGCGACAGCTCAGGTACCTGAGCCCTGTTCGGGGCAGCCAGCAGGAGCAGCAGCAGGATATAAATTAATCGTGTCATTATTAGATTCCCCAATTTTTATTGGGACGCGGTCCCATATACAGTTCCAGGGTGGCTCCCGCCACCATGTCTTTAAAATCAATATAACTTTTGTTGTACGGCTGACCATTCAGCTTCGCCCGCTGGATATAGCAGTTGGCCTCCGAGTTGCCATGGGCGATGATGCGGAAGGCCTTTCCCGGAAAATATACCGGATCCAGCGCAAAGACCACTTCCTCCAGCAGCGGGCTCGTGATCTCGTAGCGCGTCGATCCCGGGCAGGAAGGATGTATGCCCGCGGCCGCCAGTACGTACCAGGCTGACATCTGGCCCACGTCTTCGTTGCCGACAATCCCTTCGACCGAATTGCTGTAGGCCCGGTTGCAGATCAGGCGTGTCCACTTCTGCGTCAGGTGCGGCGCCTGCAGGTGATTGAACAGAAAAGGAATCAGGTGCACCGGTTCGTTGGCGTGATTATAATATTCGTTCCACAGCATATTTTCGGGCGTCTTCTCAAAAAATTCCGTCAGGTCGGCCAGGGTCTTGTCCCTGCCGCCCATCAGCTCGATCATGCCGGGGATATCGTGCGGCACAAACCAGCCCTGCTGGTAGGGGTTGCTTTCGATGGTGCCGTACCATTCCTTGGTGCGGGCATTCTCGGGCCAGTCCTCCCAGGATCCGTCGGCCCTGCGCGGCCTGAACCAGCCCTTCTGCGGATCAAAAATAGCGCGGTAGGCCCTGCTTTTGGTCCGGTAAGCCTGTTCCGTGGTCCGGTCACCGAGCTCCGCCGCCAGCTGGGCGATGCACCAGTCGGTGTAGGCATACTCCAGTGTGTTGGATATGCTGAGTGCGCCCGCGGTATAGCCCAGGGAATCATTGCCAAAACGCCGTGAGGTATTGACCGCATAGTGCAGCGCCTTGTGGGCATCATAGCCACGGATGCCCTTGGCATGTGCATCTGCCAGCACCGAAAGTGCGGGGTTGCCGATCATGCAGCCCGAGTAGGCATTTAAGAGCTCCCAGCGTTCAAAATATTCCTTTCCTGACTGCTCTGCCAGGCTGATCAGCGAATTCAGCTCGTCGTTTACCAGCGCCGGATTGATCAGCGTCTGCAGCGGGAACTGCGAGCGGAAGACATCCCAGCCGCTGAAGATCGTACGTTTGGTGAAGCCCTCACTCCGGTGGATCCGGCGGTCGCCACCGATGTAGCGGCCGTCGACATCCGTAAAAGTCCGGGGGTCGATCATGGTATGGTACAGCGCCGTATAGAAGATGGTCTTCTGGTCCGGCGTGCCGCCCCGGATATCGACCTTTGACAGCTGCGTATCCCAGACCGCCTCCGCTTCGGCGCGGATCCTGTCAAAGTCTTTGCCCTCCATCTCAGCCCTGAAATTATTTTCGGCGCCCTGCATATCCACAAAGGAGATCCCCACCTGCAGGTTGACCTGCTCACCCGCATGGGTGACAAATTCGGAGAAAAACCCCAGATGGCGCCCTTGCATGGCGTCGATGCCCCGGGTCACGGTTGCTGCCGCCACGCGGGCCTGATAGGCAGGCGAGACGACATCGTCGCGCTTGCGCTTCCAGTCTTTCGGAATATCGGCAGACCAGACGCCATAGTTTTTGAGCGGTTTGTCAAAACGTGCGTAGAAGTATACCGTATAATCGGCTTTGCCGTCGCCATCCCCCCAGCCACCGCCCTCGGGCGTGCAGCGCATCCAGCCGCGGATGCTATGATCGTCGGCTTTCTGTACATACTGTTCCACGGAAGTGCCGCCCACCCGGCGCGCCAGGTCGATCTGTATCCGCGACTGCCTGTTTTCGGGAAATGTAAAGCGGAGCATGCCACTATGCGGCGCTGCCGTGGCCTCCACCTTGATGTCATAGCGCCCCAGGTGGGCGGCATAATAACCGGCTCTGGCCGTTTCGCCCTGCTTATCATAAGGCGAACGGTAGCCCTGCAGGCTGCCATCCTCCTTTCCGGCGATGGTATGCAATGTCCCCGTGGTGGGCATGACCAGGAAGTTGCCCAGGTCGCCGTACCAGCCCACGCCGCTCATCTGCGTGAAGGCAAAGCCTTCGATGGTACGGTGCTCATCGCTATATCCGGGGCTGTTGTCGCCGCCGGTGATCGTATTGGGGCTCACCTGCACCATGCCGTAAGGTGTCGTTGCCCCCGGAAAGGTCTTGCCCAGACCGTGGTAGACGCCCGCAGCTCCGGTGCTGGTGCTGGCGCCGATAAAAGGATTCACATAAGCTGTCGGACTGGGCACATGCCGATGGCCGCGGCTCGCACAGGAAGTGATCCCCAGTGCCAGTGCGGCGATACAACAGGTCAGCAGTCCAGTTAATTTATTCATATCTATTCGTGCATTTTACAGGTTAAGGATTGATCAGGAAAGTCTGGATGCCGTACGGCGGTATTTTCACATCGAAGGCCGCTTCCTGCTGTTTTTTCTTTGTCAGCGCCACCTCGCCGAGGTCGGCGCCGTTGAGCTGCACCGCCCGCAGGGCACGCAGCGGAAAATTCAGGCTCAGCCGGACATTGCTTGCATTGGGCTGCGCGTTGTACAGGCGCAGCTTGAGCTGCCCCTGATCGAGGTGCAGCGCCGAAATCTCCAGCGGCCCCCCGGGCAGGCGGACCAGCTGCCGGTCGTGGACGTCCAGCTGCCGGTGATACCTGGCTACCAGCGGCTCGTTCCAGGCATTGCTGTGTCCGGCGATATCGGCCTCGAGCCAGTTTCCCCGGTGTGGGATCAGCGCATAGCGTATATGCAGGGGGCCCGTGATGCTGTAGTCCATGCCCCAGAGGCCCTTGCCCGAGTACTGGGCGGTCAGGCTCAGCGGAAAGTCACTGCCCTGCGCATACGAGCCCGTATGGTCGGTCAGCACCGCCAGTCCCCGCTGCCCACCGGCATCGTAGAGATCCAGCCAGTGCAGCACCACGTTGTTTTTGATCTGGTCCCACTGCCCGAAATGCGTATCCTCGAGCCGGCTTTCGGTCACGTCAAAAGGTGCATCTTTAAACACTTTGCCCCCGGCAAAATCCACCGGAAACATGACTTTCAGCTTGTAGCGGTCGTCGGTAAACGCCCGTCTGTTGTCGGTCCAGCGCTCCTGCTGCCGGTATTCGCCGATGCCCACATTGCCCTTCCAGTCGATACGCAGGTCCATATCGATACGCTGCTGGCCAGCCTCCAGCGCGAGCTGCTGCACAAAAGGATGACCGTTGATCTGGCCTTTTATTTCGACAAGCGTGCTCAGCGCATTATCCCGGAGGATCCGGAATACTGCCGGATGGTCTTTGGAGGAATGCAATCTGCCCTCCTCGTAAAAGTGTCCGGCGATCTCGCCCATGCGGTATGTCCCCTGCTGGGCGGCAAACTCCTGCTGCCCGGCAAATTTGGCCTTCAGGCTACGGATGGTGCCGCCCTGTTTTCGGTCGAGCACGATCCGGTACATATCATTTTCGAGGATGCAGTTGCCCTCTGCATCAAACTGCACCCCCTTGTGCGGAGCCTGGCTGCCGGAACCGGCAGCCAGGCGGTAGGTCGCATAGCCAAAGCCCTGCACCGCCGCCTTAAATTCCAGCTGCTGTCCCAGGGCCGTCCGCTGCTGCCGGCTGGGGATCAGCTGCCCGCGGCTATCCAGCACCCGAAGCTGCCCCATAGCCGCGGGCAGGGCCACCTGCACCAGGTCTGTGCGGGGCGCCGCAAGCGTATTGTACACCCTCACAAAGCCCGGAGCCTGGCGGTCCGGCGCCACGACGGCGTACGCTGCATCCGCGGCAGCAATAATGTCTTCGGCGGCAGCAATGCTGCTGTCTGTCCACTGGCGGATCGCCTGTGCCCAGGTCTGGCCCTTGTGCAGACGGTTGTAGGGCACGATCCAGGAGTCGTGGTGCTGAGCCAGCATCAAGGTCCGCCAGGCCTCGTCCATACGGCTGCTGTCGGGGACAAAGCCCCGCTCGATATAGGCCATGGCGGCAATCTTTTCGGCCTGGATCATTTTATTTTCTGCGGTGCGCACCTGCTGTGCGATCTGCTGCAGCACCTGGCTGCCCCACATCAGGTTGACCAGCAGGTCCTCCTGGCTCAGGCGCCAGTCCGGTGCAGGCTGTCCGGGAGCCACGGCCTTAAAATATTCAGTCCAGGTGCTGTAACGCACCCCGTTTGGCAGCTCATTGCCGCCACCTAGCCAGGGGCCCTTGTCCCAGCCCGCATCCTGATAACACATGCCGACGGGATTGCTGATCCCCGCATCAAAGCAGCTCTTCCAGTAGGAGGATGTATTGGCCCAGGCCGTGGTCTGCCAGGTGGAATTTTGCTCCAGTGCCTCATTGGCATAGCGGGGCACGGTCAATATGCCCGTCCCGTCGGGGCCTACCCAATTCAGGAAGGCGCCCCCATGTGCCCGTGTGTAGCCGCCCCAGCAGGTGTTGGGGCATTTGAGCACGGCATAGTCAAAGCCAAACTGCCGCAGCAGCTGCGGCAGGCTGCTGGTAAAGCAAGGTTCTTCCACGGCATAGGTCGTAAAGCGGATATCCGGAAAATGCCGGCGGTAGCGGGCCATGCCATAGGCAAACTGCCGGATGATGCTTTCGCCCGAGATGTTATAGAGGTAAGGCTGTGCATAGGTCGGGTTGGTAAAGTCCAGCCGCGGATCCGTGCTCCACTGCCTGAGGCGGGCGTAGCCCGCCGGATCCTTGAGCCTAACGGTATCCCAGGTTTCGGGCTCGATCTCCAGCCCGACACGCCATGCCGGCTGCTTGTCCAGGTGGTCAAGCATAAAGGAGGTGACCCAGAGCGGGTAATGCCCATAGATGCCACCGTGATAGCCATCCACAAAATAAGGTTGCTGCGCCCATAGTCCCGCTATAGGGGCCAGCAGCAGGCAGAGCCCGGTCCAAAAACGCTGTCGTGCTCCCATCATTTATTTCTTTGCCGGCACCAGGCGGATGCGATGTTTTACAGGCTGGTTTACTTCGTTCATACGGCGCTGCAGGTCCTCGATCTGGCTCTGCCAGGCCGCCCGCACTTCGGGATGCATCGCTTTGGCATACAGGTCCCTTTTGGCGCGTAGCCAGCCATCGTTGGCCACGTGCTGGTCCATGACTTCGATCGCCTTGCGGTTGTCGGCATTCAGGAGTCCCCGGGGCTGGAAAAAGTTGTACTGCACCCAGGCCAGATCCCGAAAGCGGCGTTCGATCTCCCAGCGTTCCTCGTTGAGGTACATGACCTTGAGGGCCTGCTGGTACTGGGGAGTCCGCGTCTGTGCGGCCAGGTTGATCCCTTTTGCCAGGTCCGCTGCGGACCAGGTGCCGATCTGTTCGTCATCTATCCAAAGGACCTGGTCGCCCCGGAGGCCTTTGACCTGCAGGGTTTCGCGGTTCATCTCCTCCATGAAGGGCACGATCCCGACGGCATCGTGCTGACTGTATCTGGCGCCCCAGCCCCGTGCCGTGGTATCCAGCGGGTAAGGCAGTGCCGCCGCGAGGTAGTCAAACTCCAGTGCAGCTGCCGAGCGGCGCAGCCCGTCCACCCTACAGTTGCTGGCCTGCTCGACCCGCTGCCGGGCCGCATCGACGGTCACCGTGGCGACCTCACGGCCCGCAAAGCCCTGAGCTTTTAAAAATAGGTAGGCCATGACCATATGCCCGTTGTTGTCCGGATGCACCCTGTCGCTTCCCGAAATCGTAAAACCGGGATCCTTTTGCTGACCCTGCACATTGATGGCGGTAATAGGTTCATTAAAATCAAAGAATTCCCAGCCGTTGGCCCTGGCCGATTCACGCTGAAAGTCGACGATGCGCTGCATGGCCTTATTTTTATTCTTAAACGGCGTATTGTCCTTGATCTGCACGGTCTCATCATAAGGCGTACTGCCCAGCAGCACCAGCCGTGTACCCACCAGCTGTTTATAGCGCTTTTCCATGTCCTTAAAGGCCTCATGGGATTCCCTCACCTTGGTATCCGCAAACACCTGCGGTTCGGCGCCATTGTACTCGAAATAGCCCGAGTCATTCATGCCGAAGGTGGTGATCAGCACCGTGGGCTTTTTGCTGAACACGTCGCCATCCAGGCGTCGCAGCATCTCCACCACCCGGTCGCCCCCGATGCCCGCATTGAAAAATTGAAGCTTCAGTCCCGGAAAGCGGGTGAGATAATATAGCCAGATATACGCGTGATAATGGCCCCCATCGGTAATGCTGTTGCCCAGGAAGACGACACGGTCGCCATCTTTAAAAGGCGCTATCTGTTGCCCAAGGCCACGGAGGACTGTTCCCACAGAGAGGAGAATGCTCAGTCCCGCTAAAAAGAGTTTTTTAGAATATGTTCCCATAAGATTAATATTGTGACGCCGGCAGTTATCGCAGTGATAGATTTATGAAAATTGGTCTTTGCACGGGCGTCATTTCCCTTGGAACAAATGTATAACGCAGGAGCCCCACCTGAATCAGCAG
Source organism: Sphingobacterium thalpophilum (assembly GCF_901482695.1). Classification (NCBI taxonomy): domain Bacteria; kingdom Pseudomonadati; phylum Bacteroidota; class Sphingobacteriia; order Sphingobacteriales; family Sphingobacteriaceae; genus Sphingobacterium; species Sphingobacterium thalpophilum. Next base: position 3,390,953 of record NZ_LR590484.1, on the reverse strand, counting down.
GTAGGGCTCCCGGTAAATGATTTTAAACCCAAAAAGCAATCAATACACTAAAAATCAACAATTTACATCAAACCCAAAATCAGGATTTGGTAAATGTTTTGGAATCAGTTTGTCGGTACAGCACCCAGTTTTCGGACCTTATCCTCAAAATGCTCGCTGTCGCCGAGGGCTTTGCTCTTGACTTTGCTCTTGTAATTGTATATGGTCTGCATCGAATAGCGCAGAAATACGGCGATCTGGTGAACGTCCGAAATCCCCAGGCGGATCAGCGCGAAAATACGGAGTTCGGTATTGAGCCGGTCCTTCTTGAGCTGGTAGCGTTCCTCGGGCCTGAGCAGGCTGTTGAACTCGTCGACAAAATGGGGATACACTTCGAGAAAGGTACGGTCGAAATCCGTGTATAGATCCTGCGCATATTTCTCCAGCGATTCGCCGGAGGAGGTGAGCTGCATCAGGTCATCCAGCTGCCGGCTTTTGAGCTTGCGGTGTACATTCTTCCGGAACTCGTCCAGCTTGTCGAGATATACCGCACACTGATTGATATAATATCCGATGTAGCGCTCACGCACTAGGTTGGCTTCATCCAGCTTACGGTTGACCAGCGTAAGCTGCCCGTTGGTCACATTGAGTTTTTTGCGGGCGCGGGACACGCTGCGGATCTGCTTGAAGAGGAAATAGAGCGTCAGGATCAGGATCACCGCAAAGGCGCTGATCACGATGGCATACATGCGCAGATTTTTGCGCTGCTGCTCAATCTTGGCCAGGTAGGTCGCCTCGATGATGGGCTGAGTGCGGGCAATGACGGTGTTTCTGAACCGTGAGTTATAATAGTTTGCGTCATCCAGCGCTGCCTGGATATAGGTAAAAGCACGGTTGACATCCCCTTTCTGGTTGAGGTAAACCGCGAGGGTGAGCAGCGATTCGTTCTCTTTGATGGCCAGGCGCACATCGGTGATGGCCGCCAGGATCAGGTACTGTTCGGCCTCCTGCATCTGCCCCAGCTCTTTATAGATCAGGGCCAGTCCCATCGCAGCCATGCCATAGCCATGGGTATCCGGCTTTTCGCCGGCAAAGAGCCGCAGCTGGATATCCTTTGATTCCCGGAATCTGCCGGCCGCCTTCAGCGCAAAGGATTTTTCTTTCAGGTACATTTCCGAATTGCTGTCCAGCAGGCCCATCAGGCTGCTGCGGGACTGTGCAATGGCCCGTTCGTAGTCGGCCGTATAGCGTGTATTGTCGGTATACTTGATCAGGTTTTCGTAGTAGCGGATATTGCTCCAGTGATACAGCACCTTGAGGTGATTGGGCAGCCGGCCGTAGTCGATCTGCTGCAGCACATCTGCAGCCTGCGTGAACAGGCCGGAAATGGCCCGTACAAAGGCCAGCTTGGCGCGGCTCTCGCTCAGCAGCATCTTGTCGCCCAGCTGCTCCGCAATGTCGATATTATGCTCAATGTAGGCCAGGGCAGAATCGCAGTTTAACGTCTGAAATTCAAAAATAAGCTGATTCTGGATATCATACCGTTCTTTCAAGGATGACTGCCGGCTGAGTTTGTGCCTGACCGCATCGATCTGCCCGATCTTGCGGCTGAGGTAAGCAGGCCTGTCTTTGATGGCCCCGTCCAGCACGCGCAGCAGCGAGTCGACGTTTGCCGCAAAAGAAGGTGTACAGTTCGCTATCGCAAGGATACAGACAAGAATAATATGTTTCGCTTTCACAGGTATGTAATTGATCAATCCAAGCCAAAGATAAACAAAAATTTATTGCTTTATCGATGCGCCGTGCGGACAAACATAGTGGGACTCCGGATCTGCATCACATCATCTGCAGGCCCGATTTCCGAAAGGGATCCAGTGCCGGATCATTGGCATCCAGATCGGTGATCAGAGCAGATAGCGCATCCAGATCGCAGACCCTGAAGTGCTCGGTCTGATAAAGCTTATTCTGAGCGGCCAGTGCGACGGTCCTTTTGGCACATTGCAGCATCACTTTTTTCGTCTCACCATCGGCAGCCGATACCGCCGATACCCCCAGCTGCGGATCCACCGCGCAGGTACCCATAATAAAGAGGTCTGCGATGTATTTGGCCGCTTCCGCGCAGGTCGTCATGCCCGAGGTGATGGCCAGATCCGGCTCATAATTTCCGCCGAGCAGCACCAGTTCCACCTGTTTGAACTTTTCGGCGACGGGGACAACCGACAAGTTGTTGGTAATGATGCGGATGCGCCTTTCGAGCGGCATGCTGCTGATCATCGCCCAGACCGTGGTGCCGCCATCTACAAAGACGGTCATGCCATCTTTGAGCAGCTGCTGCGCCTTCAGCGCGATAATATCCTTTTCGCGGGTGAGAAAAGACTGCCGGTCATGGAAGGTCAGCGGATCTTTTTCGCGGAGCATGGCACCGCCCCGTGTCTTGGAAAGCAGGCCATTGCGGTACAGGACGTCGATGTCGCGGCGTATGGTATCCTCCGATACCCCCAGCAGCAGGGCCAGCTCCTCAAATTTGACCTTCGCCCTGCTGTTCAGTTCACGGAGAATGATCTCAAAGCGTTCTTCCTTTAACATGATGCTACTTTTTGAATTTATAGATAAGGGCCACCATTACAAAGAGCAAAGCTATTGTTTCGAAGGCAATAGTCAAAGAAAAATGGTGGGCGATAAAGCCCAGCAGCGCGGGGCCCACGAGCTGCCCTGCGTAGCCGATCGTGGAAATGGCGGGAATGGACACCGTGGGCGACAGTCCGTCGATGCGCCCGCCCTCACTGAAAAATACCGGCACAATGTTGGCCGCGCCCATGCCCAACAGGACAAATCCGGCCATCGACAAGGCGATCCAGGGGCTAAACAGCAAAACAAAAATCCCCAGGGCAGCCAGCAGGCTTCCACCGATGACGACCACCATGCTGCTGAGCCTGCTGATCAGCGCATCCCCCTGTAGCCGCATGACTGCCATGGCCACCGAAAACGCCGCATAGCCTATACCCGTAAATTCAGGCGGCAGCCCTTTGCTGTCCCGCAGCAGCACAGCACTCCAGTCCAGCATGGCCCCCTCGGACAGGAAGGTGATGAAACAGAGCAGTCCCAGCACCAGCACACTGCCCCGTAGCCATTGAAAACGGCCCTGTGCGGCAGCAGCCTCATCCACATGCGAATATTGTCGGATCACCTCCTTTTCGGCAGCATGGCTCAGCAGCTGCGGATACTGAACAGCCAGTAAGACGATCAGCAGGGCCGAAATGAACATGGCGGCGTAGATGGGATCGAGGCCCATCTTCATTAAAAAACCCAGCCCGATCGACCCAAAGAGACCACCTACACTGTACAGACCGTGCAGGGACGACATCACCGGCCGGCCAAAGGCATTCTGCACCTGTACGCCGTGCGCGTTCATGGCCACATCCACCGTGCCGATGCTCCCGCCGAATAGCAGCAGCACCAGGGCCATCAGATAGGGATCCGACACCAGCAGCAGAAAAGGCAGTATGAGTGCCGACAGCAAGGCCGACACCAGTATCACCTTGCGGCTCCCCACCCTGCCGATCAGATAGCCCGAGACGGGCATCATCAGCAGAGCCCCGCCGCCCAGAAACAGCAGCAGGATACCCAGTTCGGCTTCGTTCATGCCCAGACGGTCCTTGGCAAAAGGTACCATCGGAGCCCAGCTTGCGATTGCCAGTCCGCAGACCAAAAATATACACTGCGTCGCTGTCTTTGCTTTTTGTATCGTTCTATCCATTCTCATTATCTATAACTAACTTTGCAATATTATGCAATTTTGCATAATATTGCAAATAAACACAGCTAATATCGAATAGCGATGAGAATAGAACATCTGGCGATCTGGGTCGATGACCTGGAGATGATGCGCCAATTTTACGCGACCTACTTTGGTACGTCGAGCAGTGCGAAGTATACCAATGCGAGCAAAGGATTCAGTTCCTATTTCCTGACATTCAGAGATGGGGGTGCGCGGCTGGAACTCATGCACCGAAGCGGTATCGCCGCTGCGCCGTCCAGCAGGGGCAGCAGCAAGGGCTACACCCATATTGCCATTCGGGTGGGCAGCCCTGCGGCCGTGGATGCGCTTACCGAGCGCCTGCGTGCCGATCACTATAGCATCGCCGGAGAACCACGGACCACCGGCGACGGCTATTACGAAAGTGTGGTATTGGACCCCGAAGGCAATCCCATCGAAATTGTGGCCTGAGCAGGTGTCCGGACATCTGTATGCGAGCGGCTGTCCTTCTGAACAAAGGACAGCCGTTAGTGGCACGGATACATGACAGCCAAAATAGGCATCTGGAAATAAGTCTACAAAATAAGTAGTCTTTTTTATGAAAACATTGTGGTTTAATATATGCATAATGTTACCTTTGTAAGGTAAAGATATTCATGAGTAAGGATCAAGACATACTGGAAATACAATTGTGGGAAGCGCTAAGAAGTGGAGAACAGGCTGCTTTACAGAAATTATACATGTCTTATTACAAGAGTCTGCTGCAGTATGGACTGCGGTACACCGACGATCGTGATAGCCTCAAAGACAGCATCAACAACACCTTTCTTTATTTCTGGGAAAAGCGCGACAGCATAAGCTCCGCCAGCCATGTCGGCAACTATATTTTTAAAAGCTACCAGCGGCAGCTGGTCAAGGACCTCAGCAGCAGCAACAAGTTTGAAACACTTCTGGAAAATAATGACAATGCCGAAGCCGTGGACATCGAAGAATTCCAGTTCATCATCCGGCAGGAAGAAAATACACGGATCTCCATCCTCAAAAATGCCATTCTCCAATTGCCCAAACGCCAGCGGGAACTTATACTCCTCCGCTATTATGAGGGGCTGAGCTACGATGAAATCTCGCGGCAGACCAACCTGACCAAACGGGCTGTGTACAATCAGATCCATACCGCCATCAATGCACTGAAGAAGGATACCAAGCTCAAAAACCTCAAACAGATCCTTCCGCTGCTGATCTTCTTTTAAGATTTTAAAAAAAAATAACACACAGACTTACAGCAGTTTACAATTTTTATAAAAAATGACTGGTAAAAATCGCGTCGGGCACGCTCTATCTAATTAAACGACTAATTTTTAGACCATGAGTGCATACCAGTCTATTCAGGATTTTATATTGGATGAATCTTTCTTTCGCTATGCCGTAAAGCAGGATGCGTCTGAAATCCGGAAATGGGAAAACTATATCAAACAGCATCCTGAACAGGCGGCGCTGATCGCGCGGGCCCGGCAGGAACTGCTGGATATGCACGATGCCCTTTACCTGATCGATGCTGAGCAGAACTATGCCCGGCTGGCCGGGAAGCTGCATCCTCCGGTCAGCACGGCAGGCGGCAGAAGACGGTGGGACTTGTATGCGGCAGCAGCTGTAGCGCTCTTGTGTCTGATGGCCTCCCTATGGCTTTACCAGTATCATTTCTACCCGACCCGGACGGTCGCTTACCAGACACAGCCTGCCGAAAAGAAAACTATCCATCTGCCGGACGGCACCCTTGTGAAGTTGAATGCCGCCAGCAAACTGGAGGTCTCCGAAGGATTTGGCAAAACAGACCGTGCGGTAAAACTGGTCGGCGAAGCGTATATGGAAGTCGCCAAAAACAAAGCGCTGCCGTTTACCGTGGCCACACAAGCGCTGCAGGTACGTGTGCTGGGCACCACCATCAATGTCCGGGCCTATGCCAATGAAGAACTTACGGCCGCCTCTCTGATTGAGGGCAGTGCCGAAGTCATCCTGAGGGGCAAGGCGAAATCCCCTATTCGTCTCAAGCCCAAGGACAAGGTCGTTGCGGCGGTCCGGGACAAGAAATTGGCCGATCAAGGCAGCGTCCCCACCGAAACGCAGCCAGAGGACTACAAAATGGAGACCGTCACCCAGTACGACGCCGAACAGCGGCTGGCCGAAACCTCCTGGACCCAGCAGAAGCTGGTCTTTGTCAACGAACCCTTATCATCGATCGCCAAAACGCTGGAACGCTGGTATAATATACAGATCGAATTTCAGGACCCGCACATCAGTGCACGCAAATATACCGCCGCATTTGACGATCGCGAAGAGCTGCAATATGTACTCGAAAGTCTGCGGAGCAGTATCCCCTTCAGCTACCGAAAAACAGGTCCGCGTACCATCGCAATTTATTTAACTGATCAATACAACTAACCCTATGAACGACACCGTGACATAATCGAATGGACATAAAAAAAGGAGCATGCCAGGCATACTCCTAAAATCGTTAATTAACACAACAGGCTGCGACGGCGAATCCAGGCTCTGTTGTCAATTGTTTACATTAACCTTGCAAACTTATGAAAAATAACGCAATTCGCGTTGAGGGAAGATATTATCCTAAACTTTTTAATGCTATCATTCTCGTGAAACTGACCACCATCCTAACCCTGCTGTTCCACCTGACTGCGATAGGTCATTCCCTGGCACAAAATGAACGGGCGACATTGAACCTGAAATCGGTTAATTTAGGCAAAATATTAAAAGAAATCGAGAGCCAGACCAAATACCGTTTTGTATACGGCGAAGACCTGGTCGAGGGGCTCGGCGAATCCTTTGCCATAAATGCACAGAACGAGCCGGTAAAAGATATTCTTGACGAGCTGCTGCTTCATACCGATCTCAGTTTTCGTCTGCACCGCGAATATCTCATTGTGCTGACCAAGGAAGAAAAACAGACCCAGCACGACCAGGGTATCCTTCAGGGTACCGTACGGGACAGTCAGGGCCGCCCATTGCCCGGAGTTACCGTGAATGTGCTGGGGGAAAACAACAACACGGTGCTGACGGATCCGAACGGCATTTTTAAGATCCGGGCCTCCCTCGGGCAGACCCTTCGTATCTCCTATGTAGGCTATGTTTCACAGACGGTCAGACTCAGTGCCGCACGCCTGCGCGAAGGGATCCAGGTCGTCCTGGAGACAGGAGTCAACACACTGGAGGAAACTGTCGTGGTGGGCTACGGCAGTGTCAAGCGGAAGGATCTGACGGGTTCGGTTGTATCCGTGGATGTCAAGGAGATCCGCGATGTCCCCTTTACCAGCATCGATCAGGCGCTGACCGGTAAGGCTGCCGGAGTGCAGGTGGTGCAGGCCGATGGATCCCCCGGAGGGGTTGCCAAGATCCGCATCCGCGGCGGGACCTCACTCATGGGCGGCAACGACCCCCTGTACATCATCGACGGGGTGCAGATGACCGTACAGAACCGCTACGTCAGCAATTCGGCCGAAGTGGTCAACCCTATAGACCGCTTTGGTTCGGACGACCCAAATAGCGCCGTATCAGGATCCTTTGCCCGTGGGCTGAACAGCCTCGCCGGACTGAATATCAGCGACATCGAAACGATCGACGTCCTCAAAGACGCTTCGGCCACCGCCATCTACGGATCGCGTGCCGCCAACGGTGTCGTCATCATCACCACCAAACGCGGCAAGCGGGACCAGAAGCCGACACTGGAGGCCAATTATTACCATGGTATCAGCAAGCAGCGTCCGATCAAACTGCTCGACCGCGATCAGTATATCATGATCCTGCAGGAGGCCAACCGCAACCTGCTCGAGGCCCGCAAGGCAGCCGGCGAAACGCTCACACCCGAAGAACTGGCCGATTTTGACAACCGCATCAACAATCCCGATTTCTATGGCACCGCCAATACGGACTGGCTCGATCTGGTCACCCGCACCGGGAAATCCGACAATGCCGATCTCTCCGTGCGGGGTGGCAGCAGCGCCTCCCAGTATTTTATCTCATTGGGCTACACCGGCAATCAGGGCGTCGTCAAAGGGACCGACTTCCAGCGTCTGTCGGGCCGGATCAACCTGGACAACGAAATTACCAGCAAGCTCCGTACGCAGGCCACCTTTGGCTACGGCTACACCACCAATAATATTACCAATGGTCTGTATACGCAGGCCTTGTTTGCCCCGCCGACCTTTGCCGCCTACAATGCCGATGGCTCCATTGCCAAATACACGGGCAGTACACTGGACGGATCCGATTACCAGGGCTATCAAAACCCGCTCGTACTCCTCGACGGCATCAATCGGGCAACAAGCCATTCGCTGCTGGGCTCCATAGCGGCTGACTACAGAATCCTGCCCGAGCTGGTGTTTCGGAGTACCGCTTCGATCAACTACAACAGCACCAACCAGCGCAACTATGTAACCGGAGACGCACTGATTGCGGCTTCGAACGGTGTGGGCACCTCCAGCCTTGGCACCGGATCCCAGTCACAGAACCAGCTCTCGGACCTGTTTTTTGAAAACACGTTGACCTGGGACAAAGTATTCAATACCGCACACCGGCTCAATATCGTAGGCGGAACCTCCTGGCAGAAGACGAGGTCACAGCTCTTCGGTGTCACTGCGCAGGGATATCCCGACGACAAGTACCTCAATAATCTGTCCTCCGCCAGCCTGGTGACCGCCGCAGTGGGTACGAGCGGACAGAATTCGCTGCTCAGCTTTTACACAAGGGCGCTTTATGCCTGGAAAGACCGCTATATCTTCACCTTTACCGGGCGTTCGGATGCATCATCCAAATTTCCCAAAGTCAACCGCACCGGATTTTTCCCTTCGGGCGGGGTGGCCTGGCGTCTGTCTGAAGAATCTTTTATGAAAGAGGTCAAGTGGATAGACGATATTAAATTGCGGGCAAGTGCCGGCTACACCGGAACCCAGAATATCGGGGACAATATGTTCTATACGCTCTACAATCCCTACGCCTATGCAGGCAAGAGCACCATGGTCCCCAGCCAGCTCGGCAACGAAGATATCCGCTGGGAATCAACCCTGCAGAAAGATGCAGGGCTGGACATCAGCCTATTTCATTCAAGATTCGGTGCCAGCATTGAGGTTTATGAGAAAGCAACATCAGGCATTTTATTCACCAGAACGGTAGCCGGCAGTTCCTCCTATAGCAGTGTCATTGCCAATCTGGCCAACATCCGTAACCGGGGGCTGGAAATTGCACTGCGCGGCACCTTTATCGAAAACAAGAACCTCTCCTGGAACGGCGCTTTCAATATCTCGTTCAACCGCTCCCTGGTCACCAATGTGGACCGCGACTTTACCGATCCCAATGATATCACAAGCTATAATCTGGGCAATGCGATCGTCCGTGAAGGAGAGCCATTGGGCCTGATCTACGGCAAACAGTTCACCGGCCTGCTGCAGACGCAGGAAGAGGTCGATGCCTACAAAGCGAAGAATCCGTACTGGATATATTTTGATCCTTATCTGGGTATCGGCGATCCGAGCTATAAAATTCCGGAAGGCGAATATTTTCCGTCCAACGATATCATCGGACATGCGGCCCCCAAGTTTTACGGCGGATATACCAACAGTATTTCATATAAGGGCCTGAGCCTGACCACGCTGTTTACCTTCAGCTATGGCAACGACATCCTGTACCAGGGCGATATCCAGAACAACAATGTCAGCAACCGCAGCAACAAAACGACCGAAATACTGGGTAGATGGACACCAGAGAATCCCACCTCTACCCGGCCGCGGCTCCTGTACGGGTATAACGGCACGACCTATACCAACAGCGCCGCCGTATACGACGGCTCATTTCTGCGGCTCAAATCATTGACCCTGACCTATGCCCTGCCTGAGCGCTGGAAAAAAAGGCTGGGTCTGCCACAGGCTTCCATCTTCGGATCTGCCACCAACATCCTCACCTGGACCAGCTACCCCGGCGTGGATCCGGAGGTCAGCAACGATCCCTATAGTCTGATCAATGGTGCCAGCGATCCGGGTACGTTTCCGGCCGTTAGGCAATTTACGCTGGGATTACGTTTTTCACTTTAAAAGAGAGCACATATGAAAAGAAAACTCATCTACATATTTCTTGGATTAGCCTGTACTGCAGGCAGTATGACCATGACATCCTGCGAGAGCCAGCTCGGGGCCCTTCCTGAAAATGCCAAGGTGGACGGCAACACGGTACTGGATGCTGCTACCGCACGCATCGCGCTCAATGGCGTGTATTATCGGTTTGCCAATGTATCCACCAGCAAAAACATTACCGAATGGACGAACAACGAGCGTCTCCCCGCCCAATTGGCCGGCTATATGATCTATGGCTACGGCACCGGCGCGGGATCACCTGAAGACAACCAGATGGTCAGTTCTGCCGATACCTACTGGCTCTATAGCTATGGCATCATCAATGCGGCCAACTCGCTGATCGGCGGCATGGACAAGTTGCCGCAGGGCCGTATTCCAGCTGCCGAGCGCGAGCCCATTGAAGCCGAAGCCCGCTTTTTAAGAGCATATGGGCACTTCAAGCTGCTGAGCTTTTACGCCCAATGGTTTGATTATTCCAGCCCCTATGGTGTCTTGCTCCGGGACCAGCCGGTCACAATCAGCACTATTCCCAAGGCCCGCTCCACGGTGGCCGAAAGCTATACGTCCATCCTCGCCGATCTGGATTACGCGATTGCGCACTGCCCGGCACAAAATGAAAAACACTACGCCACCAGCTGGGCAGCGCAGGCGCTGAAAGCCCGGGTGCTGCTGTGCCGCGGTCAGGCGGGCGATTACGCCGAGGTGATCAAACTCGCCGATGCCATCATCAACGAAGGCCCCTACAAGCTCGAAGCCAGGGCCGAGGATATCTTCCGCACCAAGGGTGCCAGCAGTACCGAGGTGCTGCTGAGCATCACCCCGCAGCCCAACCAGCCGGCCTATGCCTATAGCCGTAGCCGGCAGTTCTATCCGGGTGCCTCCACGCTGTACTGTGCCACCACCGCTTTGCGCGATCTGCTGGCGGGCGACCCCCGGCAGGACTGGATGATCGGCAGTTTCAGGAAAAATTATGGCAACTACTTCTTCACCAAGTATATTGCCGAAGCGACGTCCCCGACCGTGATTTCCGAAACGTTCTATGCGATACGTCTTACCGAAATCTACCTGATGAAGGCCGAGGCGCTGTTGCGCAGCAACAGTTCCATTGCACAGGCAAAGGCCATCCTGAAGGACATCGGCAGCCGCAATGGCCTGTCCGACTTTTCCGGACTCGAGGCCCTGACCAGCCGCGAAGACCTGCTCCGCTACCACTATACGGAGCTCTCCAAGTGCCTGGTCGCCGAAGATGGACAGGAATGGCTGTGTCTGTTGCGCCTGCCGCTGGCCACCATCACCACCATCCGGCCCAAACTGATCAGCAAAGAGCAGTACATCCTCCCCGTGCCGAGAGGTGAATTTGTTGACAATCCCAAATTTGGCGCACAAAATCCGGGTTACAACATTGACTTATAATAATCACGCTTAAAAAAACGACATGAACGCTAAAAAATATATATTCAGCACATTCCTCCTTGCCGCGGCATTAGGAGCCACAGCACAAAAGGCAAAGGTCTCGGGCGAGATCAAAGGACTCGGCGACGCAGAGATCGCCATCGGTTACCTCAAGGCGGGCAAGCCCGCGCGTGACACCATCCACATTCATCAGGACCGATTTGAATGGGCCGCGGAGATGCCCGAGCCCCAGAAAGTATACCTGATGTTTCCCACGCAGTATAGCGAATGCTTTCTGGAGGCCGGCGATATCCGGATCACGGGCCATGCCGATTCACTGCACCTGCTGAAAGTCGAGGGCAGTAAAATCCAGGACGAAGCCGACCGCTACCGGGCCACCTTGGAAGACCTGGAACAGCGGGCCACACCGCTGTATCAAAAATGGGGCAAAGTCAGCCCCGAGGAGCAGTTAAAGCTGGAGCAGGAGCTCGAGCATATCAGCGCCGAACGCCGTTCCCGGGCGGCAGCCTATATTGCCGCACACCCCCGCAGTGCCTATAGCTTGAGCCTTGTGGCCGACCGCTCGGCCATGGGCAGCTATGAAGAGGTCAAGCCCCTGTATGACGCCCTCGACAAGAGCGTGCTGATGACCGCGGCAGGGCAGCAGGCCACAGCGCGTCTGGATGTGCTCAAACGGAGTGCCCTGGGGACGCAGATACTCAACTTCACCCAGAACGATGCCGACGGCAGGCCCGTCAGTTTTGCCAGCTTCAAGGGCAAATATGTGCTGGTCGATTTCTGGGCCAGCTGGTGCGGTCCCTGCCGCGCCGAAAATCCCAATGTCCTCAAAGCCTATAACCAGTACAAAGACCGCAATTTTACCGTTGTCGGCATCTCCCTGGATGACAATGCCGAAAAATGGAAAAAAGCCATCAAGGATGATGGCATGCCCTGGACGCAGCTGTCTTCCCTGCAGGGCTTCGACAATGAAGTATCGGCTTACTATGGCATCCAGGGGATACCGAGCAGCCTGCTGGTGGACCCCGACGGTAAAATCATTGCCCGCAACCTGCGGGGTGCCTCCCTGCAGCACAAGCTGAGTGAACTATTCAACAAACAAAAATAAGATGCGTCCAAACCATTAAATAGAAACAAGAAACATGAAAAAGAATATATTATCCATCCTGTTTGTGGCGCTGGCCGCACAGGCCGTTGCGCAAAAAGCAACTACCGTGGTGACCGGTAAACTGGAGGGGCTGCCCAGAGAAGAATGGATCTATCTCTCCGGCTTCGGCAACGGACAAAAAGATTCTGTACAGCAGACCGAAAAAGGGTTCCGCTTTGACGTCGATATCCCCGAAGGCGAAGGTGACTTCTATATCCTTCAGGTAGGCAAGATGCGTCCTTCGGGCCAGATGAACGGGGCCTTTATCTTTCTGGAAAAAGGCAAGCTGCATATCAGCGGCAAGACACCGCAGCTGCAGGACGCCAAATACAGCGGCGGCAAGCTCGCCGACTACTACAATCTCTTTCAGCAACGGAGCAAAACCGAAGGGCTGGAAGAGCTGTATGAACAATTTGCCGCGGCCCGAAAAAGCAACGACCAGGATAAGATGACTGCACTGCGCACCGCAATAAACAGCAAAAATGCCGAACAGGCCGCGCTGGACAAGGCCTTTGTGCTGAAACACAAAAAGAGCCCGGCCATTGTCTATCCCCTGTTTTTCACGCTGCGCAACGGCGACAATCTGGGCGAGCTCGACACCCTGCTGCAGCAGGTCGCCCCGCAGGCCAAAAACAATGTGCCCGTCCGGACCATCGAACACAGCATCAAGACCGACAAGCTCACGGGCGTGGGCCGGCCGGCGCTGCCCTTCGCACAGACCGATACCCTGGGCAGGACCGTATCTCTGGCCGACTTTAGAGGCAAATATGTGCTGATCGATTTCTGGGCCAGCTGGTGTGTACCCTGCCGCATGGAAAATCCCAATGTGGTGAGTGCTTATCAGCAGTATAAAAACAAAAACTTCACCGTACTGGGTATTTCTTTTGACTATCCCGGACAGCAGCAGCGCTGGAAAGACGCCATTCATAGTGACCACCTCAGCTGGACCCAGCTTTCAGATCTGAAAGGCTGGAAAAATGAGGTCGGCGTGCTGTACGATATCAAATCCATTCCGTCCAACCTGCTGATTGATCCCAATGGTATCATCATCGCCAAAAACCTGCGCGGGGAAGCGCTGGACAAAAAACTTCAGGAGCTGCTGGGTGAGCCAGCGATGGACAAAGGTACTTTTGTGGTCAAGGGAGAAGTTGAAAATCCGGACAAATCCAGCTGGTTCCACATCCGCTATACCGATGCTGCCGGCCAGATCCGGAGCGACAGCGTCCAGATCTTCAATGGCGTGTTCAGCTACCTGGGCAGGGTACAGTCCGCCACTCAGGCCAGCGGCTATTTCAGCGATGGAAAAAGCGGTGCCCCACGGTCTTATGAGAAATACCTGCAGTTTTATGTAGAACCGGGGGTGCTGCAAGTCAAAGGCAGTACCGCCATGCCCCAGGAGATCCAGCTCTCGGGCACCCCGACACAGGATGAGTACAACCAGTACAGGAGCCTGGTCAAAACCGAACTGGCCGCGGTACAGCCGCTGAACCGGGCGTACAACGACAAGAGCGTTGAATACAGCCAGTTGAAAAAACAAGGCGCAACGGAAGCGGTGCTGAATGCCAAACTCGACGAACTTGAAAAGCTCAAAGAGGCCATGGCCCCCTATCACGAAACCATGCGCGAAAAGCAGTTTGCCTATATCAAGCAGCATCCCAACTCACTGGTTTCGGCTTCGCAGCTCCGTTTTTTTGTCAGCAGCGCCGATCTGGCTGAGCTCCAGGATATCTATGCCCAGATGGATGCCGATGTGCAAAACTCGCCCGAGGGGAAAGAACTTGCCGAGGAAATTGCCAAGTTAAAATCCGGCTCCGTGGGTGCTGCAGCCACTGATTTTGCGGGAACGGATATCCAGGGCAAGCCGCTCAGACTATCCGATTACCGTGGCAAATATGTGCTGCTGGATTTCTGGGCCAGCTGGTGTGTCCCCTGCCGCAAAGGCAACCCGCACCTGCTGCAGCTTTACAGCAAATACAAAAAGAAAGGCTTCGAAATCATCGGCGTCTCCGACGATGACAGCAATGAGAAAGCCTGGAAAAAGGCGGTTGAACAGGACAAAATCGGCGTATGGAAGCATGTGTTACGTGGTCTGAAGACCACGCCCGACGGGGGCTTTGACAAGTCAGCAGATAAGTCCGAAGCCTATGGCATCCATACCCTGCCCACCAAGATCCTGATTGACCCCAGCGGTGTCATCGTCGGCAGATATGGCGGCGGTGGCGGTAGCGACCAGGACATGGACGCCAAACTCAAGGAGATCTTTAAGTTTTAGAAAAAGGGAGTCGTTCCGGTCGAAATGAGCGGAACGGCTTTTTTTCTGTCCAAATGGCCTGATGCCCCACACGGCATGCCAATCCCGCTCAGTACCTGATCTTGCAGCATCCCGCTGTCCTATGCCGGCACACCGGATCAGCTTTTCGTGTAGCGTGCGGTCCACGGCACACCCTGCCAGCCTTTCAGCGAAAAATTGACAGTTTTCAGGAAAAAATTTCAGCTTTTGGCGATCGGTATTTTTTTTGCGGTACTTTTTATACAGTCGCAGGACTGTAAATAGACATTAAATTTAATTGTTTTCACTTCAAAAAAGGAGGTTATGATGAAACTCGCAAAAAGAAACTGGAACAATTTACCGATGTTTATGCCCTTGTTTGAAGATTTTAACCGTGAGCTGTTAAACTGGGGCAACAGCAATTACTCATCTACAAGTACCACCGTTCCGGCGGTCAATATCAAAGAAAATGGAGATGCCTTTGAGGTCGAAGTCGCCGCACCCGGTATGGCCAAGGACGATTTTAAAGTTACCCTGGACGGCAATCTGCTGACCATTTCCTCGGCCAAAGAAGAGAAGCATGAGGAGCAGCAGGACAACTATAACAGGCGCGAATTCAGCTACCAGTCGTTTCAGCGGAGCTTTGAGCTGCAGAAGGACGTGGTCGATCAGGAAAATATCGAAGCCCGCTATGAGAATGGTATGCTCAAGCTGACCATCCCCAAAAAAGAAGAGGCCAAACGGAAAGAACCACGTACCATTCCTATTTCATAAACTATACTTTAGACTGTCATCTCAAGTTGGTCTCCCTGCGCGGAGACCAACTTTTTTAATTGTGCTCAACGGACTATTGAAAGGTTATATATGATGAAAAAATCAGACTACCATATCGAAGTGCTGATGCCCTGCCGGGGTGGACAGGTCGAGATTGCCCGCTTTGACCTGGGCAGCTGCAGCAGTATTGTGCACGAACTGTTTGACGAGCTGCTGGGGGAGCCCGCATCCTCGGGCAAGCGGCTGCTGCGCATCAACCTGATCCTGAATGGAGCCGGCGCAGACCGCAGGCAGGTCCGTTCGGTCTACTGTACCCTCGACGAACTGGCCGAAAATACCAAGGCCATCATCAAAAAAGCATTCCGCGTGCTCAATATGGAAAACTCCATTTCGTAGCACCAAGGTAGCTCCGCCCGCGTTCATAAACTCATGTGCAGCAGCGGATAGGCTTTGCCCTGTCCGTCCAGCGGCGACCGTTTGACAACGTGGAATCCCATATGTTCATAAAAGGCGACGGCCTGCCTGTTCTGCTCGTTGACATCCACCCTGGTGACCTGCAGCTGCTCCATGGCGTGCACAAGCAATTGCTTTCCGATGCCCTGCCCCCTGTGGTCGTTGTGCACAAATAGCATCTCCAGACTCGGGCCCGCTATGCCCATAAAGGCGGTCAGGCTGCCACCGTTTTCGTAGCCCAGCAGAGTGACCTGCCCAAAATAGAGCGGCAGCTGCTCCCTATAATAGTGAAAATCCTCTTGGCGGAGAAAGTCGTGCGTATGCAGCACGGCACTCTCCCATATTTTTATCAGCCTGGGGTATTCGGCTGCGTCTACTGTCCTGATCATACCGGGCAAATCTAAACACAAAAAGTGTATTTCTGCCTAAGACACCGGCTTTAATCAAAAAATTACGTGTTTTTATCTAATTTTCTATGTATTTAGGTAAACAATTATCCAATTTTTTAAAACAATTTTCAGTATATTTACGTTAGAAAGATCAAGATACCAGCGATCACAGCCTTTTTGCACCTAAAGACTTTGGTAAAGATGAATGATGAAATAGATGAACTAAGGTTAAAAAACGACGAACTATCCGATTTTTTTGAAAATGCGTGCGTACCGTTCCGTCGTGTTAATGGCAATGGCATTATTATATGGGCCAACCAGGCCGAGCTCGATTTACTGGGGTATACCCAGGAAGAGTATATCGGCCATTCTATGCGGGATTTCCATGCCGATCCCAAGGCCATGGAGGAGATCTATGTACGGCTCTTAAATAACGAAACCATACAGGACTTTCCGGCTCGCCTGCGCTGCAAGGACGGGACATTCAAACACGTGGAGATCAGTTCCAATGCGCTGTTTGTCGATGGCAGGTTTATCCATTCACGCTGCATTACCAAGGACGTCACCAAGGCCGTGGAGAACGAAGCACGGTGGATCGAACAGGAAGAACGGAAAAACAAGATCCTGCAGCTGCTCAAAAAAAGCGAGGAGCGCCTGCGGCTGGCCATAGCAGCCACCGACCTGGGCACGTGGGACTGGGATTTTGAAACCTCAAAAGTCTATTTTTCGTCCGAAGCCAAGCAGATCCTGGGACTCAGCTACGATGAGAGCAGCATCTTTGGCGTATTGAAACAGATCCATCCCAAGGACCTGACCGTCATCGAAGAGGTCATGCATCAGCTGCAAAACACCACAAGCGATAAACATTTTAATTTTACCTGTAGAGTCGTTAAGCCCGAGCATAAAATCCTGTGGATCGAGGTCCGCGGCATAGCCCTGCTGGAGGGTAACACCAAGATCAACCGGATCATCGGATCGGTGCTGGATGTCACCGAGCGCAAGACGGCCGAAGTCAATAATGCCCAGCTGGTCGCCATCGTCAACTGTTCCAACGACGCCATTGTCGGCAAAACACTGGACGGCATCGTCACGAGCTGGAACCACGCCGCGGAACAGATTTTTGGCTATTCGGCCGCGGAAATGATCGGGCAGCCGATCCTGAAAATCATCCCCGAAGAGCGGCACGAGGAGGAAGAATATATTTTGCAGCGCATGCGGGCCGGTGAGTCCATCAAACATTTTGAAACCAAGCGCATCACCAAAAGCGGCAAACTGATCGATGTTTCGCTGACGATATCGCCGATCTCTGCAGGCGGCAAAGTCACCGGCGTCTCGAAGATCGCGCGGGATATCACGGCGAAGAAGCAGGAGGAGCGCAAGAAGAACGATTTTGTCTCGATGGTGAGTCATGAGCTGAAAACACCCCTGACCTCGATCCTGCTTTCGGCACAGGTGATGCAAAAGATGAGCAGCCAGAGCCATGATACCATGGGCATGAAGATGGCATCAAAAATCGAGAATCATGCCAACCGGATGATTGCGATGATCCGCGATTTCCTCAGTCTGGCCCGCATTGAAGAGAGCAAAATACAGCTGCGCAAGGAACATTTTCAGGTAGGGCAGATGATGCAGGAGCTGAAGGAGGAGGCCGAACTGATGGCCAGAAATCACGAGATCCATGTGCTATGTGAGCCGGCCTCGACGATCTTTGCGGACCGCGATAAAATCGGGCAGGTACTCAACAATCTGGTCAGCAATGCCATCAAATACTCGCCCAAGGGAGGCCGGGTGACCATCGGCTGCGAGCAGGTCGATGGCGCACTGCGCATCTATGTACAGGATGAGGGCGTGGGCATCAGCCCGGCCGACCAGCAGAAATTATTTGAGCGTTTTTACCGGGTAGAAAACGAGACGGTGACCAGCATATCGGGCTTCGGTATCGGCCTCTACATCGTGGCCGAGATCCTCAAGTACCACGGTACCAACATCGAGGTGGAAAGCGAACCCGGCCAGGGCTCTGTCTTTTCGTTCAAGCTGCCACAGGCCTAGGCTTGTTCCCGCTGTGCCCGGAGTGCAAGTACTCATCTATAGCAATACTATCAGAAAGAAACCGATGGGGAGGAAGAAATATCCCAGCCCATGACCAGATTTCTATAACGTTCGTAATCTGCCTTTTTCCATTTTGTGATGTGATATCCACCACAATACGGACAATAATAGGCGCGTTTGCAGGCGTATCTACCCATGCGGTGCTTAATCCGTTTGCCGTCGAGTTTATTTTTGATACGGCTCCTGACCTTAAATTGAAACATACGCCACTTTGCCTCCATTAAGGATGGAAAGGCCACTTTACCTGTGGCACGGCATTTCCAGGTTTTGCTTATCAGATTTTCCATAGCCAATATTTTTATTGATTCATATAATTGTCTTTTTCAATGGGCACCTGCAGCATGACCCACTCTTTGATACGTCTCGAAATCCTGGACGACACCTGAAACTCACGCAGTCCATCAAACGGAACTTTCAGCGCGATACGGAGCTTCCCTCCTTTTAACTGCTGACAGGTCTGTATCATATGAAGCGGTATGGCATGGTGCCGGTCTATCTTCTGGACGTACCCTCCGGTATCGCGCACAACTTCGTTGAGGCTACGCTGTTCACAGGCAAAATCCTCGGTCATATCCTTTCTGAGGTACAGTTTGACCAAGGGCGTGTTGCTAGTATTTTCATATTCGAACATGCCCAGCTCGTCGTACATAATCTTCTTTGTCAAAAGCCTGTTGTTGAGCAAAAATGCCTCCTGCTGTGGATCTAAGGCACGTACAGAGGCAATATCAATTTCTTCCGCAGGATCACTTTCAGCTGACAGTTCCCCGGATGGGGGCATTTCGGCAGCCGTGTGCTCACCTTGTGCGTACGGGGGAAGCTGACTCCTGAGGTCCATTATTTTTTCCTCCAGTTCACACACCTGTTGCTGCAGCCAGAACCTGTGTCGCCTTTCCACCACGAACACAATGCAGTAAAAATATAAGGTATACACCAGATTCAGCATCAGTACGGCTCCGAAGATGACCGACAACGGAAGCCATAGCCATTCGTTTTTTGGCAATGCAATCGGCTGAGTCACGGCAAATAAAAATACTGCCGGGAGTATGAAGCAGCAGAAAAACTGCATGCTGAACCTTTTTTCGGGAACCGTCAGCCAGTTCATTTTTCTATCCAGTACTTTGATGACTGCACTGATCGAAAAGAAAGCTGCCGCCGATACCAGCACATAAAACAGATAACTGACCACCAAAGGCATATTTTCAAACCAGGTCATCAGGGCGCCGATATAGCCCAGGTACCAACACACGAAACCAAAGCAAAACGAAGCGATCCACAACCAGATAAAGTCTGGATAATGCACCTGCAGCTCCGTATCTTTAGAATACCTGACCAGTTGATTACCTTTCATAATTTACTGTTTAAATATGCGGACAAATACACTAACCGACCCATAGATAAAATTGGCTAAGTAAGGTCCTGTACAAATCCCGTTATCGGGAATTTTTGTCATATAAATTTAGCCAATATTTTCGTAAACCGTTCATTTATAACGAAATTATACCCTCATGCCCGATTTTTTGCGCGGGAATAATTACCCAAAAAGCAGAAAATTAACACCCTCGTTGCCAAAATTTATACCTTCCTTGCAGAAAGCCGACCTTAAATGCAGAAAATAACCGTTTGTTGAAATAATGCTGATATCCGAAAAGATTGGCTGGCTTATTCCGTAAATTTGAAACAGAGCAAGTTACTGATTATAAACTGTATACACATGAATACATCACATACGCCAGTTCGCCGGTTCAGCCGCAATTATATTTTGATTGCCATCGCCGTGCTGACCACTGTTTATGGCCTGTTTCTGGCTTCGGCATTTCATTTACGCGTGTATAGCATCGGGGTACTGGTACTGCTGATCCCTTTTTTTGAAATCCGTAGCCGTCAGCTGATCATGCAGCTCTTCATCTTATTATTTATCTGCCTGCAGGTGAGCAGTATTTCGGTCTTTGACCGGCTGCCCTACCAGCTGCTTATCAGTTCACAGCCCTTCTGGCCTGCCGTACAGAGAGGGCTGCCTCTGGCGCTCGGCTGCTGCCTGCTTGTCCATCTGATCTTCAGGAAAAAAACAAGTATCGCCCGCCTGTACGGCATACAGCTACCGATTATGATTGCAGCATGCACCTGGTACGTACGCATGCTGCTGATCATGAACAACTGCCAGCATATTCCGAATGCAAAAGCCGTACGTCTCCCAGCTGTCGTCGTGCAGAAGTGCCCCGCCTGCTGCGATATCCATGAACTATGGCTTTCACTTACGTTTGAAGGCAAACAGCAAACCGTCCCCATCGACGTCCATCCCCAATTACATGAACGTACCAAGGAGGGGGATACCCTCAGGCTGACCATGCACCCCGGCGTATATGGCTGGCCCTGGTACCATAAAGATATCAAAAGGAGGTACGAATGATCGTAAGCCTACATCCCCTGACCCTCATGATAGAAACGCTGGGCCGCCTGGAGGCCAAGGAGATCCCCGAGCGGCTATCCAGCATATCCGTTGCCTGCCAGGACAATTTTGTTCAGGCCCTGCAGGCGCACCGGCAGGCCCATAGTGTGGAGGCGGCCGGTCAGTCGGTGCAGCTCTATCATGCACAACTGCTGCGCCTGCATCAAAAGCTCGACAGCTTCCTAAGGCACAACGGTATTGAGGACCGTACAGCCATAAATGCACTCGAGGAACTGCTCGAGCGCATCGAGTTTCTCTTCAAAAAAGATATCGATCCCCGTACGGCGCTCCCCAGCCATTACCGCGACAAGGTCAAAGACTATGTCAACAGCCATATTCACAGCATTTTTGAAAAACTGGCCCGAAAGAAAATCCCGCAGGTCTACCTCGACGAGATCCTCTCGGCTATCGATAGCCTGTTTGAAGACGGGAAGATCCCTTATATACAGTACCATCACCAGCACTATCTGCCCCACCTGATTGATGCATTGCGGCAGCTGGCCGACGATAGCCGTCAGGGCAAAAACTGGCACTTCCGCTTTCTGGTACTGATGGTCAACCTCAACTTTAACCATATGGGATTCTTTAACCGCTGGAAAGAGATGTATGATCAAGACGCCTCGTTTACGGAGGGATTGCTGCGCTATCCCAAACACTTTTCCTGCATCCCGGACTTTGCCTATGACAACAACCGCAGGAGCCTGCTCAAACTGATGTGCGAATATGTACAGTCCGGCAACAGGCAGCTGCAGCTCGCCGGGGCAGCAGGGGCAGAACAGTATATCCATAGCAACTTCAACGGGAAGGAACTGAAACTGTGGTTACATCTCTGTGTCAAGGCCGATATCACGCGGTCTTCAGAAAAAAAAGAGGTGGCGCAGGAATTTTCGAGACTGATCAAGACCAGGGAGGGTACTCTGCTGTCGACACATAGCCTGACCAAAATGGACAGAGCCGCCGAATATGCTGCCGCTGTCCGGCTGCGTAAGGTGCTGAAGACGATGCTCAGTGAACTACATGAAAAATTTCCGGAGCTGAGCCGTTAAAATCATCAGAAAAATTCAAAAAGCAGGGGTATTCCTCCACTACCCCTGCCATAGTGCCTGCACTCACAGGCCAAAAACACAGCTCTCCGCCTTGCTGTAGCCTGTTTTACCGAGCTGCCGGAACTGACATCATTTCCTGCAGCGTCCCCCCTCCCCCCTTCTCCATTCACCAAAAAGCCCATCGATCAGCACACGCGAGAGCATATACTACCCCTCCGTAGCCCTGATATGCGATCTATCTTTGTCCTGAAGCGTACGAGAAGTAGAAGCTGACGCTTAAACAGGCCGCTGTACCGGGAGAAGGATCAGGTACAGCGCCCTGTTACTGAAACTGACAAAGCGATTATAGCAACAACAATATACAGGCTATGGAATACAACAAGACTACAAACCACTTACATCGGCTGCTCCGTGCGGGGATGCTCCTATTTTGGGTCTATGTGGGCATGGACAAGATCTGGCAGCTGGACGCTTTCCGGATTGCCCTGGAGCAGCAGCCCGTGATCAGCCCGCTTGCCCCCCTGCTCTTTTGGCTGCTTCCGGTAGTCGAGATCGGTATTGGACTACTGCTGGCGGTACCGTCACGCACACTGCAGGTCCGGGGATGGCAGGCCTCCACGCTGCTGATTGCCATCTTTACCCTGTACATCGGTCTGGGCGTACTGGATGTCTATGCCCAGAAGCCCTGTATGTGCACCAGTTTTCTGAGCCGCATCAGCTGGGGCAGCCACCTGCTGATCAATGTCGGCCTACTGGGCCTATCCATACTTGGATGGAAGATGCGGCTATCATCTATGCTGAAAGGCAGCAGCACCTTAGCGGCGGGGGCCGACATTGCACTTGTGCTTATCGGCATTGTGTCGATCGGCATTTTGACCTACAGGAGTACACCTATGGCGAGGACTGATCTATGGCATCTGCCGGACAGCCTCTACCAAGTGCCCGAACACTACAACGTCAGTAGGCCTATAGTAGGCAGCCTGACATTCAGATACGACCGGTACTGCGGACGGTACCGGCAAATATTCACTAGAGGTATGCAAGCCAGCATTTTCACTAATCAATTAATGGCTTGCCATACAGAAAGGAGAAAGCGAAATGCTTACCAAATTTCTAAACAATTATGGCTACATGATATTAGGAGGAGCCATGATTATCGGTTTCTCGGCATTTAAAGGTGCTGAGGCTTATGCAGGAAAAAGTTTAGCTCCTGTAACTGTTTATTTCAATGGAGATCCATTAGATGCGGCTCAAGTTGCTGATGAATCACGCTGGACAACTACGCCTAATGGGCATAGCTGTAACCCTACGAACAATAAAGCTTGTTCGCTCCCGGTTGACAATACAGACTTGAGCGGATCCGCTTTAGATCCAGCAAAAATTTCAATGGATGCAATACCCGGTGCAGCAGGTGCTGCTTCAGGTTACATTCCGCAACGAACTGGAGGGTCAAGTTCGACACCTTTCAATCCCGTGAACCGAAATTAAGCAGTACCTAAAATATCCAAGCCCCAAAAATGGGGCTTGGATTGTATCACTAGAGTGGGTTTTGTTCCATCCCGGTTAACCGAATAATGTCATCAGGCAAAGGCAGGGCGTAGCGATTTGCATTTGGCTCCAATATATATTCGTTTCCGTCCAGAAACCTCCTTTGTCTAATATTTGCGCCTTCAAGATTTAATCTTTTGATATCCATCCATCTCAGCCCTCTAAAGAGCAATTCTTTCCTTCGTTCTCTTAATGTTAAGTCAACGACATCCTTTGCGACTGTTAACTGATAAGGGGTAAAGGCTCCTTTTTTATAACGCCTAGCTAATAACTTATTGAGATCTGCCTGCGCCTCCAGTAGTCTTCCAGCCCTTGCCAAACATTCTGCACGGATGAGATATATCTCATCCACCGCTATCCCCCCAAATGGTGATACCGTTTCCCAAGCATTCGATGCTACAGCATAATTTCCTTTAAAAGCATGATAACCATTCACACCTGTCTTAAAATATACCTGCTTTCTCAGATCATTCGTATCATAAGAATGATATAGTAAGGTATCCATCTGTGCTATCCGAATTAGCGGTGTTCCATTGGAAGTCTGTTCGTAATAACCCACAATTTCCTTATTGTACCGCAAAAACGGATTTGTCCCTATCAGATCAACCTCTGCTGGATTATTGAAATCCATCAAGTCATCTTTGATCTGAAGCATTTTATCCGCATAGTAATAGGCTGAATCATATTTCGCCATCGATAGGTAAGCCCGAGCCAACAGACCATATGCAGCTGCTTTTGACGGACGCATCACGTGGGTACTTGTCTGCGGCAAAAGAGTAACGGCCTTACGCAGATCATCCAGCAATGCATTATAACAAGCCAATACCGATGAGCGTTTTGACTTTACATTCATATCCGAAGAATTGCGCAGTACAATCCCAAGATCCGATGCTGCCGTCATACTATGGAATGCCTTTGCATAATTCCAAAGCAAGGACAGATATTGGTTGGATTTCCCAAAGAGTGCTGTACCTTGAATTCGATCGTAGTCAACAGCATTATGCGCTGTCCGCTCGATCCTAGCTAACCGTTCTAAAACTAAGTTGGAGATATACACAGGTCCATACCCCGCCGACCAATCGTTGCTAAAATTATACTGATTATTTCTCCAGGTATAATTTAACCGATCGATATCTGTCTGCATATCCAAGACCGATTGCTCCATAAAATAATCATCTGCCGATATCTCGCCCATCGAACCGATCCCCCGATTCATCTTTAAGGTATTATCCAGTAATTTTTGAAGGTCTTCCAGACTTCTGGGGATGACCAATCCATCATTTGATTGGACATCCAGATATTTGCTACAGGAACTATGTAGCAGTAGTATACCAATTATACCTAAAATAATTGATAGGCCTCTCTTCATATTTTTCATATTGTACGATCTAATATTCCAGTTGTATTCCCAGTGAAAACTGCTTTGAAGGACGCAGTCTATAAACAAATTCTGGATCAATCTTTTCTTTGTTTGCACTCCATATCATGCCTAGATTGCTCGCATTGGCAAATAGCCTGAGATTTATCTCTTTCGTCATTAATTTATACCGTTGTTTCCATGAGAAATTGATATATTCCAAGCGTATATGGTCTCCCTTCAACACATTGATGCTCGCTCTTGCATAAAAAGCATCCGCATCTGTCGATATGGGATAACTCATAGCTGGAACATCTGTTATTTGCTCATCGCCAGGTTTTTGCCAACGCTGTTCAAAATCCGGATAGGCAATCCCAGACTGAAAGAGGGTATAATAACTGGTGGTAGGTTTATTGAAGTAATAGCCGCCCTTGTAACTCAAGTTGAAAGAAAGATCAAAATCGCGGTACGATAAAGTATTGATCAGGTTACCAAAATGCGTTGGCTTAGCAGCTCCAATGTAAGTTATAGTCTCATTGCCTTCAGGGTTCATTGATGCCGAGCGGAATATCGCTGTATAATCTGAACTTGCCTGACCGTCCAACAATCCTTGTGGCATACCCTGATTATTGAGGCCCATCCATGTATACGCCGCGAGCGCATTGAGAGGGAGACCAACCACGGGATTGATCCGATTACCATTGGCTAAAAAGTACACCAACCCCTCATTTAAATTGCTGTAGTAGGCTGTCGTTTTATTTTTGTTGAGGCCCAACAATAGATTACTGCTCCATTTCAACGAGCCGACAGTGTTTATTGAATTCAATTTGAAGTCCCAGCCCCTGCCATGCATTTCGGCCACATTCTTTACGATTGTCCCACTATTGCCCCATGTCGTGTAATCGTATGCTGTCTCTCCATAGAGGTCCTTACCGTATTTTCGATAGTGGTCGATTGTCCCCGATAGCCGTCCTTTTAATACTGAAAAATCAACACCAAAGTTTAACATCCCCACTTTCTCCCAGCGCAGCGATGGATCATTCAAGTTTGAAATTCCTAACATCGGATATAAAGTGTAAGGGTCTGTCCCGCTCCCGGCAATAGGTTCGGGAGTCTTTCGGAGATCAACATTGCCACTATAGCCATACGTAGCTCTAAACTTGAACTGATCTACCCACCTCACTTTAAAAAACGCTTCGCGGTCCACTTGCCAGGAGGCTCCCACAGACCATAGAGGCGACCATCTATCGTTAGTGGTCGCCCCGAAGATATTGGCGCCATCCTTTCTGAAACTAGCAGATAAACCATATTTATTACGATATAGATCACTCCAATTACTATATACCGAAACAAAACGATTCGTCGTTTTGGTAAACATAGGCGCACCTACAATATTTAGATACAGATTGTCTGGAGCCGTGGCAAATGCAGTAAGGTAATCCACTGGCACCGACGTGAGCGGCACCCCATTATAACCATAAGCCGTATTTGAACTGCCTGCCAGCTGGTTTTCTCTGACCTCCGCCCCCACTATACCTTGAATATGGTGCTGTCCAAAGGTTTTGTTAAAATCCACTTGCGCCCTCGCCGTGTATGATCTGCCCTGTTGCTGGTCTACCGCTCGTATGGCACCCATAGGCACATTATACTTCTGCCGACCCGTCATTGGATCAATAGTCATAAACTGGTTGATTTTTAAACGCGTAAAGTAACTATCCTTTTCATGCAGATTCTCATTTTCAGTACGTTGGTTTTGCCATTGCAAACCAACACTGGCACTCAAAAAATCAAGCAGCTGATAGCTCAAATTGGTCGTTGCAAATAACTCATTGAGATGGTTTGTTTTCCGGTCGTATTTATAGTCCTGTAAGGGATAGTATCCCCAATCCAAGTAGCCATTCGAATAATGCTGTTCAAGGTAAGCATTGCTGTACATAGCCTCAAAGGGAACCTCATTTCCCACTTCATCTCTAAAATAAAGATAGGGATATGATTTACCAACTGTCTTGAAAGTTGAATAGTCTGGTTTTCCAGAGCGGTTACGCTGTTGTGTAAAATTTATCATAATATCCAATCGTAATTTTTCGAAAGGTCTATAACTATTGGATAGAAGTAGATTTAATTTTCGTGACTTTGCGTCCAGACTTGTCCTATCCGTCGTATAGCCTACACCCAACCCGTAAGCGTATGATTTACTCCCTCCATTAATATGCAAGGATAGCTGATTGGAAAATGCTGTCGTGTAGAAGTTATCCGTAAAATTTCGACGACCATCCTGATTAGCAAGCCAGTCTATCATTTTGGCTGAATCCAGCGCCGTGATCAGCCCCTTCTTTCTATCGTTTAGCAGATTAATGACCGGAGTCATCGCATAATAAGGCAAATACTGCAAAAACGTATCATAGTAACCGCCGTTGAACAGCATTCGCTCTACATTGATAAAATCTCGGGAAGACAGCTGATAGATTTGCTTTAAGTTGGGTTTCTGCTGAATAATTGAGGTATTGCTAAAGGATATCTTAGCTCTTTGAGCCGACTTAAGCGCTCCTTTTTTGGAAGTCATCACGATTACCCCATTACCCGCCCTTGCACCCCAAATAGCACTTGCAGCCGCATCTTTAAGAATGGAAATCGATTCAATATTATTGGGATCAATATTTTCGATCGCCCCTTCGTAAATAAAACCATCCAGCACCACCAAGGGATCTAAATTCCCATTTATTGTACTGAGACCGCGAACTGAAAAATTGAGTTTTTGTAGATCGGGATTATTGATAGGCTGGTTGTCAAACCGAAGTCCTGCTGTTACATTATTCAGACGCTGCAGTACATTTAAACCCGTCTGCTGATTGAGCAGCCCGCTGGAAATCACATCTACAGCTCCCGTAACATCACTTGCTTTTACAGTTTGATACCCCGTACTGACCAGCGCCTCTTCGAGATAGTTTACCCGTTTATCCAAAAATAGCGAGCCCCCGCGAGCGAAGAAAGCCACCGCTACCTTCTTATCGATAAAGCCTATGGAGGAGAATATTAGCGAATCTTTCAAAGTCGGTACCTTTATTGTAAATCTCCCGTCCGAGGTACTACGGGTCAACGTGCTCTTCCCCATCAGCCGGACAGTTACCCCAACTAGTGGCAGTTTGCTCTCGTTGGAATAAATCTGACCAGAGATCAGCAAATTATCCTGCTGGGCATGGCTAAAAAAATTGCAACATAGTAGAATGACTACTAAACAGTATATTTTCATAATAATAAGCCTTTCGAATTAATAAATACGGCTGATGTAAGGATATTCTTTTTCTTGATCATGCAGGGTAAGCATGATACCCTTTGTCTCCAAAAAGGTCAGCTTTTCCGCTGTAGACATGTATATAAATCCCTCTGGCATCCTGAGATCAATCCGTAACAACTGGGGCGGGCCGAAGGTTACAGGCAGATCAACATACAGATGCAATAACCTTAACAAGTTTATCAAGGGGTAATTTTGAAAGTAAATTGGCCCGTCCTCCGGATTTATGTTGACTTGCGGTATCCCACCTTTGGATTTTAGACTTGAAATATTATCCAGGATGCCGACTGAATAAAATGAAATCCGTCCACGTTTTCTTTCTACATTCAAACGAAAATAATCCTTAAACGCTTGTTGAAAATATCGATTTGCCTTACTAGATGAGATGGTATCGTCCACAAAGAGCTGATAGCAATATTGATATTCGCGCCGCGATCCACCGAATAACATTTTTTGTATCTTATCTTTCTGCCCGTTTTCAAAAACATAGTCGGTGTTTTCAAAGCCCCTGAGTTCATCTTTAAAAGCAGTCACCAACATAAAATTGAAGGCTGCATTTAGCATCTGATAACTGGAATTACCATTTTTATGGATGACATTGGGATAAGTCGGAAGATAATCTGGCAAATAACCTGTTATAGCCGACAGAAACTTGACACCGGCGGTGTCAAAAATTGGAGGCGTATCCATGACCTTGTCTTTATTGAGAAATTCACTTCTCAATTGCAGATCGGCCGTTTTATTTTCGAGAATAGTCTCGATATTACGGAGCCCCACTTCATCTGGCAGGGTATTTCCCAGAAAAACTCCATCTTGATTGATCCAAGCGATATTGGGTATCGTGTTATGTGGAAAGAGATTAGTCAGCATTGTATCCTCCAATATCGTCATCAACTTAATTTCGAAATTGTACTTTTCCTTGTAGCGATCCAGTACCAGCTTAATGCGACTCGGCGTATCCTTGTTTCTTTTGCTGTTAACCAGTAACACGGATAAACCTTTCGGGTATCGTTTTTGTATGTCTTCCATATGAGGAATATTCTCGATACAGCTCGGGCAACCTGTCGACCAAAAATCCAGCAGGATAAGCTTTCCTTTCAGATCAGCGAACTTAATTGTTTTCTTTTTGCCATTGAAATAGTTCAGCTCGAGCGGCTGATTCCATACCGCATCGGGAATCTTGTCCCCCGGCTTTAGCGCAACTAGATCAGATAGCCCATCCGCCCCGCTATCCTTGCGGGGCGTCTGAGCCGATAAACTAAACATAGAAACTAAAAACACACATGCCAACGACATGCGAAAAGCCTTTCTATAGCCACCAAATTGCCCGACGCATTTTAAAGCGTTTAGAACGTTTGATTTTTTTCGAGCGACCAAAGACTCGTCCTTGCCCATCAAGACCGCACAGGACGCCTGTAAATCACCAAAATTCAAACGATACGCATCAGTTCTCCTAACCGATCGGCCACACACTACTCGTAAAGAAGATTCGGATCCTCTACGCAGCTTATACCCAAGCTTCACTATAGAGCTACCGAAAGCATGTAGCTGTTTAGTACATCTTTGGTATATCTCCAGTAGCTTTTTGGTAGCTCTTCGGTACCTTTTTAGTACCTTTTCCGTACACTCCCGGTAGCTTAATGGTATACTTAAGTACCGACCAACTCCTGACCAACTTCGACCGTTCATCGGGTTTTCATCGGGACGGCATCGGGATTTCATCGGGTCCACCCGAAGAAATCCCGATGAAACATGCATGCAGGACCGATGGCCCGCCCGAACAAGGGCAGAACTTAGGGCGAAGTTGGTCAGAAGAAAGGCAGAAGAGCCTCTCTTATTCCTGCACTTTCGAAGCACCAAACAAGTACTTTTGAAGTACGTTTTTCCTTTGTAAATCTGCTTACGCAACAGTTGCGTAAATAGTACTATATCTGTGCTATATCTGTGCTTAACGAGTGCTTGAAATATACAGGTTATATAGCCCCTTAAAAAGGCTAGAAATTTTAGCGTATTCATAATTTAGTTTGTTAGTGGTTACTTCGATAACCGACCGAAAAACTCAGCGACCTTTTTGCTCACTTCTATCTCTTTTTCAATGTGCTCTTTTGCTTCTGCTGTCAGCTGCATTTTACGGAGGTCTATATTGTGATGATAGGTGATACAATAAGCGATCAAGACGCGGTACAATGCGATTGCAAATTCCTGCATTTCCTCATCCTTCAGGAGCCTATTTTTTCCTGCGCCAGTATCAAGATATGTGCTCAAGAGCTGGAGTATATTAGCAGAAACAGCGTCTAGCGCATATTGATTCCAGAATGCCTCAATCTCCTTTATAGGATCATAATCGACCTTATGGACATCATAAATCATCCAATCAAAAGCAAATTGAAACGCTAAAATCCTGTTCATTTTTCAGTAAGTAAATCCGTAACCGAAAGTACATAGCATCCCCCCTCCGATTGAAATCAGCTTTTATTGGGAGCCGATGTTACTTAGTTCACATTTGTAATAATTAATTCATTCTTGGAGCCAGATCGCGTTTGATTGAGGGGTCACACAGGTGAATAATATTGGCGTTACGCGTTCCATGGCAAGAGAAGCCAAATCTAATTTGGCCAAACCAGCCGAGCTACTCGGGGGCCGTGATGATGTTCTTTGATCTTTGCTTTTTGTTCATAACTCGTTTATTGGTAACGAGTCTTGGCGGTTCGCAGGCAAATGATAAATGTGGGACTGCATACCGTACCTGAAATAAAGTTTCTGACGCCTTACACACCACGGATTTACAGCAGTACCCACATCTATCTTAATGCACAAATATAGCATAAAAGTATAGACATGGGTGTTAAAATCTGCTGTCTTGTGGTGTGGCGTCAGAATACAGGCACAAGACTCTTAATTTAAACACCTAAACTATAGATGATTTAATCTAATTTCTTACTAAAACAAAGATAATAAAGACGCATCATAAAATCAAATTTTTACATATAAATATGATACATAATTTTCTTTGCCAAATTGGCAAATGGCAAAATTAGTTTTCATCTCTCCCATTCAACTTTACAACATTAATGCTGTTAGGCGTATAAGAATACATTTCAATTTGTCTGCTAGCCAGCTCTCCAAAGGTATTGGAAAGAGTGCTAATTATATTGGAACAATGGAGAATGAGCAAAATGAGGGAAGCTACAGCGATGAAGTCTTGTCGGAAATAGTACTTTATATAAACAAATTAATTACAGAAAATCCTGCGTTAGAACTAGAATTTGAAGGAAAAACCCATTATACAATTTATGATCTATATCCTTCGGATGTACTCAGCAACGAAAAAGTAGTTAAAAAGGTCGATCCGATTCCGCTAGGATCTGGTCCGACTGTTACTTTAAATGCAATGATAGAATCTACAGACTTCTTTAAATCTCCTCGTACATTAAAAGAAATTGTCGAAGAATCCAACAAAGTTCAGAACAGGAATTGGGTGCTGCAAGATTTCACACAGCCTCTGGAAAACGCCGTGAAAGGTAGAAACAAAAGACTCAAGGTAGTGCTTAAAGGCGACGTAAACACGTACATCCTTATCAATAAGCAAAAAAAGGTTTAGTATCTTTGTGGTCAAAGAAATGGCCATTTTATGCTAGTTGATCATAAATATGAAATAATTAACATTATTGCCATGCCACGAATAGAGGTCGAAAAAATGCTCAATGTATTCCTTTTGAGAAAGAAAAAAGGTTATAGTCAATTCGAACTTTCTTTCCTCATGGGGCAACGAGACTTTTATGTTCGTGATGCGGAAGATCTTTCCCATACCTTAATTTATTCTGTACCATTTAATAATATCTTCCGAGAAATTTTTGATTGCGATATTCAGGCTATTGTTCCTGATCTAACTAGTGCTAACTATACTATTCAGATTTCAAAAGTTAATGATCATTCGGGCAATGTGGTTTATAAGGCTGAAAAAGTTTTCGATGATTGTCATACAGAGCTTTTAGGTATGTTAACCGCTGAACCCAAAAATTTATTGCTTGAATCCCAAAGCAAAATTTCAGAACAAGCTGTTAAAGACTGGGTATTGAATCAAATCTCCGCAGGATATTTTGGGGAACCCAAAAACGCCTTACATATTCTCAAAGATTGTGAGAAAAAGCTCGGAAGCACAATACGTCCGTTGTTTCTTGCGAATGCATTAAAATCTTGTAATGGTACCAAAGGAGCTCCTAAATTGATGAGTAAGAAAAATGGGAATGGGAGGTTTGTCTTTGGAGAATAAAATTGTTTCGCAAATTTAAGACAGGTACATTTATTATATTTACAAATTAGTCATTTATAAACCATTACCAGAACCTAATCAAACATGGATAGAAAAACAATATCTTCATTTATAGATTTCATAAATCATCTTGATGCTGTCGAAATGTCAGGATATGAAATCAATTTATTCCGTGGTCAATCCCATAATCATCCATTGCTACCAAGTATATGTAGAAAGAACTCATCTAAGGATACTACGGAATTGGAGCGTGATATGCTTAGTGATTTCAAACGTAGATCTTCCCTCCTGATAAAAAAAGAATTTACAACAGATTGGGAATGGTTAGTTTACGCACAACATTTTGGACTTAAAACGCGGCTCTTAGATTGGACTAGCAATCCACTTATCGCTCTTTGGTTCGCATGTCAAAATCTTAATAATATACATGATGATGCTTATTTGTATATTTTCTCTTGTGATAACAACATGCGCGTTGATATTGATAAGAAAACTTCCCCATTTGAAATTAGAAGTACCAAAATCCTAAAACCAATGTTAAACAATGAAAGAATAGTTGCTCAATATGGGTGGTTTACCGCCCACGCGTACTCAAGATCTGCCGGTAGGTTTGTTAAGTTGGAAACTAATAAAAAAGCTAAAAAGCACCTGACTGAAATCAAAATCCCTGCCAGCTTAAAGAAAAAGATCCTCCGAAAACTATCGGTCTTCGGGATTAATAGCGGAAGTGTCTACCCCGATATTAATGGGCTTAGTTTAAATTTAAATTGGGAATATTTGGAAGAAAAACATTAACTATAAGACCCTGGCACAACTCAAACTGTATCGCACACAATTTTATGGCAGGTTTCTGCAATTTAAAGCTAAGCGACAACAAGATCATGGTGGTAAGCAAACAATTATAGCATGATGTCATGGTTAAGTGGCCCTTAAAAATGGCGGCTGAACAGGCTAAGAAGAGCTTATTGTAGTTAGCGCAACTTAATCCAAAATAATTTAAGTAAATTTGGTAGAGAGTAATCAATGACCAAATGATTTTAAACAAGGAATACTATCAAACCCTTTGGGATAGATTTAGAAGTGCCGGTATGCTTGGTGTTTTTAATGATAATATTTCGTGTTTAACTACAAAACTCATATTAGAGCATAATCACAAAAATAAAGCGGTACATTTCAACTTTCAGAACTCTAAAGAAATTATTTTTGAAATTGGGCAATATTTATTTCTTGAATTTGCTAACGACATCTACAAAAACCATTATGACTTACCCACATTAACGAAAGGAAGTAGATTACGAGATAAAAGAAAATATACACACGGAAAAAAGCATGACTATGTTATAAAGGGTATAAGTAATGGAAGTTATTTACTGGAGCATACCAAAAATAAAGCTCAATTAAATATAAAATATGATGATTTGGTAAAAAAGTTTATTCCTATAGAACAAGGCACAAGACAAACAACGTTACAAGGTTACACTAAGTTTTTTTCTGACCTGAACAAAGCATTAAAGCTAGACTTTACACCTACAAACTTTGAAAAAAAAACTGTCTTCATAGCGAGAAAAACTTTATGGGATAGCTTACCGAACAGGAACAAAATCCCTTGTGCCTATTTACCCAATCCAAGAGAAGAACAAAACGCCTCTTGGATAAGGTCAATCCCTGCATTGCAGGATTGTTTGGCGTACTTTACACCAAAGTATGAAGTTTGTTATTCAAATATTCTTTTGAGAAACGAAAAAGTCAAAACTATTGTTGTATTTGACACAGAAGCAGATAAGATTGAACAAATGGTTTCCGATAAAAACCGTTTTGGTTTCAATCTCATAATCATTTCCAATAGCGATTTTTCTAAGCTTGTGAAAAGCCAATCTATTCCTTGTTGGAATTGGTTTAAAGAAGAAATTGAAATTGTGAACGCTTTATGATTAACTTCCGAAACATACCCAGTAACGAATTAGAAGTACACATCAAGAATCTTGATGAAAAAATTGCTTATGCCAATTTGAAACTTGGGATTGAATTAAAATCCTACGGAAACATTTTACGAATTGCCTTAAATGCAGTTCAATATGAAACGATTGAAAATTTAATTGAACGAGTTGAAATAAATCGAGAATTAGAAAATGCTTTGGACAATACAGGCGGTTATTCACTTGATTATTTGGATAACAATAATCCTAAAGCTGAATTGCTTGCAACGCTTTATTATCTCAAAGAGAATTTGCCGAAGCAAAAAGTTTTGTTTAACTTTTTGAATACTGAAACTGACAAAAGAATGATTGCCGTTTTTGATAACAATGATTTGGATTTTATCGACAAACACATCCAAAACGAAAAGATTGAAATTGTATCATTTTCAGCATTGAAAAGGACGGACATCCAAAACAAAGTTTTAGTTTTTCATTCGTTCAACGGACAAAGAGATTTTGACTATCTGTACAATTTGGATAATGAGATCCGTCTTATCGTTTACAAGCAAGAAAAGAACCTGTATCACAAATACCTTGACCAAAGAAAGAAACTTGTTGAACAGGAAATAAAATCAAATGACCGTTTGACAATTTGTGGAATTGAATACAAAGAAGTTCGAGATAATGTAACCGGTATTAGTTCTACAATAAATGATATAGTTTTCCGGTTAGACGAGATGAGTGACAGAGCTTATGATGGTTACAAAAACGAGAGTGATTTATTGCTAAACGAAATCGAAGAAAAGCTAATTTATAAAGTAACTTCCGATATAGACACGATACTTTTGGAAAGTAATGATACGGTTTTTACGGATAAAGGCGATTTGAATAAAATTTACAAAATCAAAATTGGTGATAAAATCAGAGTTTATCCAAAGGAACGGTTAGCAGAAAATTTGTATCAAGTTGCTGTTGAAACTGAACCTGATGTTTTTGGAAAAGTTGAAGAACATTCAAAACTTTGGAAGCAAATCATTGTAGAGTTACGAAACAAATATGGCAACGATTTACTCTATCAAAAACTAAAAGAAAAAGGACTTCGTATTATGCAAGCAACGCTTGATACCTACGGAGGGGAAAAAAGTTTAAGGAAATTTCCGATGTTCAATAACGATTTGAGAGCTATCTTGAAACTTTATTTTCAAGATAAATCGAATAGCGAAATTGACATCGTATTAAAACCAATCCTAAAGTCAAAAACTACTTATAATAGTACTATGATAGTGCTTGGTCGTGGCTTGAAACAAGAATTGCGTTTGTTTTTGAAAGAAAACAAAATAGGCGAAATTTTGCATAAGCGAAATTTCAACGAAAACACATTACAATCCTTTGTTGATGAATTTATGCCAATACATACCGTAGTAAGTAAAGATGTTTTTGATGAGAGTATTGAAACTTTGGAAGAAGAAGCCTTACAATTAATTGAATTATGAGCGTAAAAGAAAATAGAGATATAGTTATTGAGCGAGTTCAGAAAGAAATAATCGGCCCCGGTTCAGACCTTTTTCATTGTAAAAAAGATTTTAGCGATGAAATCATTGAAGGAAAGCCTTTACAACGGTACTTTTCGGGTATTTTATTTCCAAAACAATTACAACCAAATGGGAGTGATAATGGTGAACAGGAAATGAAAGATGAAGATGTGGACGATGTAGCCGATTTAAGTTCTGATAAGATTGAAGAAGAAAATAAACTTAAAGAAGTTTTTGAAGAAGACGAGGACGAAACAGACAAAACCGACACGCAACCAAAATACACAGCAAACACATTTTTTCCCTCACATTTCGGAATTACGTTTGCCGTTAAAAACACTTGTAAAAGGTTTAAAGCAATTGTTCGTTTTGGTAATTATATCAAAGCAAAGCCCGAAGAAATTAAAATTTCTTATGGTGGAGATAGTGTAAATTTATTGAGTGAATACGGATTGAATAGTGTTGTGAGTTACGATGAGGAAAACAAAACACTTTCTCAAACTAAAAAATTACAACGAACCAAAGACGGAAAAACAACCGCAGAATATCAGGCATTTCAAGACGGATTAAAGGCTTTTACCAAAGCCACTTCTTACGACCATGCTTTATACAAAACCATTTCAAAACTATTTTTCAAGGATAAATACAAACGTAACGATAACAAAATTGAAGTTGAAATAAACATTGCGGATATTCTTTCTGCCGACAATCAGCATATAGAATTAAAGTTATCTGAACAACTAAACGTAAATACTGAAAAATGGAGTAAAGAGATGAAAGAAAGTCTTGTATTTCATTTGAAACTCTATCCTGACTATGCAGATAAATACTACATCAGGGCAATTGTTGAAAATAAATCGTTGATTGCAAAAGGCAAGTTTTCACTTTCAAAAGAAAAAGTAAATCAATTGTCTTGTTTTCAGACCGAAATTAGAATTGAAAGCGAAAAATTGTTACCATTCAGAGATTACAAAGCACATCTTTATAAAACCGATGAAGATAGAATGTTGGATTATCTCTATCGTGATAAACTGGCTTTCGGGATTGGGCACAACACAGCTTGCACTTGGGAAAATGCTCAATCGCCTAACACACCACAATGGATACAATCTACATTTTTGCCGGAATACGATGTAAAAAGCCAAAGTTCGGAAACCGACAAAATCAGAGGCGAGATTCTTAACATCAAAAATCTTTCTGTTTACAACACAAGTAAAGACAACATTATTTCAAACCTTAGCAAAGTGGCAGAAGCGTATAAAACTTGGATTGAAGATGCGCGAAAAGAAGCTAACAAAAATGAATTAGGTTTGAAAAACATTACAAAATGCGAGCAAATTTACAAGCGTATTAGCAACGGAATAAGATTGCTTTCTGAGAACGAAAATGCGTTGCGTGCGTTTCAGTTGGCAAACACAGCAATTTATTTGCAGATGTTCCAAACGGCACAGCATTTTAGTAAGAAAAAAGAAGGTTTTGAAGTTTGGGAGCGAAACGAAGCGTTGCAACACAACTTTGATGATTACGACAATTTAGATTTTCCGTCAAGTAGAATACCTGAATGGCGACCGTTTCAGCTGGCTTTTATTCTGCAATGTTTAGCTTCGTTTGTAGATGAAAACAGCACAGAAAAAGAGTTGATTGATTTGTTGTACTTCCCCACAGGTGGCGGTAAAACAGAAGCGTATTTAGCAGTTTCAGCTTTTTTGATTTTTTGGCGAAGAATAAATTATTCCAACAATTATGGCGGTGTAAACATTATCATTCGTTACACCTTGCGTTTGCTTTCTGCACAGCAATTTGAACGAGCCTCAAAAATGATTTTAGCTTGTGAATTTATCCGAAGCCATTACAATGATTTAGGAGATAAGCCTGTTTCTATTGGTTTTTGGGTAGGAAATCAAACCATTCCAAACACATTAAAAGAAGCAGAAACCAAACTAAAAAAGGCGCAAGAAAAACTAAACACAGGTGAAAATCATGTTGTTAATCCTTTTCAATTATCAAATTGCCAGTGGTGTAACACAAAAATTATTTCAAGACTAAACCAAGACGACAAGGTTTTACAAATTGGACACAGAGTTGGAAAAGCAAATTTACAATGCCATTGTTTGAATGATGCTTGTCATTTTTCAGAAACCAAAGGCGGTTTGCCTGTTGTGTTGATTGATGAAGATATTTACAACAAACCGCCAACCGTTCTTTTTGCAACGGTAGATAAATTTGCAATGCTTGCGTGGAAAGGCGAAGCAACAACATTTTTCAACAATCGTAATAACAGAAAACCCGAGTTGATTATTCAAGACGAGTTGCACTTATTGAACGGAACTTTGGGAAGTTTAGTTGGTTTATTTGAAAACGCTTTGTTGAAACTTTGCGATAATCCGAAAATCATTGCTTCAACCGCAACTGTGAAAAATGTGGACAAACAAATTCAAGGTTTGTACGGACGAGAAGCCCGAGTATTTCCGCAATACGCAACAAATGCAGATGATACGTTTTTCTCGAAAGTCATTGAAGAAAGTAAACGAAAATACATCGGAATTTTGCCGACAGGAAAAACAACCGTTGTAACCAACTTGCAACTTTTGGCTTCATTACTTTTTGCAAGATTAGAAATTTGGAAACAATCAAGCGACAAAAAAGAAGCAGATAATTTTTGGACAATTCTTTCCTACTTCAAAAGTTTGAAGGAAATCGGACGTTTTTCAAACAAAATTAATTCCGAATTAAAGCCAATCATCAAGCAATTACAAGTTCGCTATTTGAATGATGATTTTATTTCAGCAAACAATTACAACAAACTTTCTTACCGAAATATTGAATTGACAAGCCGTATTCCCAATGAGAAAATCAAAAAGAATTTGGACTTATTAGAGAGAGAATTTGACGGTAACATGAAAGAACACACAGCTTACGATTTGGTTTTGGCAACCAATATGATTAGTGTAGGGCTTGATGTTGGTAGACTGGGTGTAATGGTAATGAACGGAATGCCACCAAACACAGCCGAATATATTCAGGCAAGTAGCCGTGTTGCACGGAAGAATGAAGGTTTGGTAATTACACTTTACGACCCCTTTAACACTCGTGATTTATCGTACTACGAGGATTTCGTCCAATTCCACAAAACATTCTACAAGCAAGTTCAACCATTAAGCGTAACCCCATTTGCCGAAAACGCTTTGGAAAAAATGTTGTTTACGCTTGTGCTTGCGTATTTCAGACACACGACACCATATACAGCCAATGACATGGCAAATGCTTTGATTGATGATAATGTAGAAAACGAATTACGAAGTAATTTAATTCAACTTTTCACTGAACACAAGTTTGCTCAAAACGATATTCAACTTATCACAGAAAAGATAGATGACATTTTGAGAGAGTGGAGGTATAAACTTGAATCAAATAAAGACTTGAAGCATTATTATTGGAAAGACCGCCCATCCTTAATTATTCCTATACAGGAAAAGAAAAATGACGATGACACATTAATAGCAATGCAATCAATGAGAAGCGTCGAGCCAACTGCTGAAATTTTAATTAAACAATATTAGAACTTATGCCGAACGATAAAATAAAACACGGAAGAAGCAAACATATTTCAAATTATGGCGGTGTAGGTTCATTGATTGAAACAACGGATAATTCTATCATCATAGAAACCTTTGATGAATGGGGGTACAGCGAACTGAACGAAAAGTTGGCTCATTACATTGTTAAAGACGACCGTTTATTACAACGCTTAAAAAATCGTTTTCCGAATTTGAAACATTTGGTTGCAATTCCAACCGATAGAGATTCGTTTTTGCATAACGTAAGACCAAAAGCAAGTTATTTTCCGAAATGGTTTTATTGCACACGTTGCAACCGTTTTGCAAATTATAGTGAATGGAAAAAACGGTGGACGGCTTCAGGAAAAAAGACTGACTTTTTCAATCCACCCAAATGCAGTAATAAGGATTGCAAGGAAAATCATTTGGAACAAATTCGTTTTGTAATGACCTGTAGTAACGGACATATTCACGATTTGCCGTGGGAATTTTGGAACAATCGTTTGTCAAGTGACATAAGCCAACAAAACGATGAAGAAAACGAAAATGCAACCGAAAAGCCAAATGGACCTCAATTAGACTTTACACAAACGTGCTGTGACAATCAAGACTTAATTTATAAAATTAGTCGTGAGAATACGGAACTCTCGGGTATTTGGATTGAATGTAAAAACTGTAAGAAGAGAGCAAATTTAAGAGGTGTTTTCAATTTTGAGCAACCTTGTCCTGGTAAGAAGTATTGGTTAAAACCCGATAACGGTAAGTTTCACGAAGAAGAATGTAAAGCAAACACGAGCGTGAAACTCAAAACAAGTAATAGCGTTTATTATGCCAATTCATTGGGTAGTTTATACATTCCAGAATTACAAAATCCGCTTTCTACGGAAATCAGAATTGACATTGACAACATGGTTGAAAGTGGGGATTTTACAAATGAGTTGATTGTTCAATTGGTAAGTATTCAGAAAAAAATTGACAAGGAACTAATTCAACAGTATTTGGAAACAGGCGACATCAAATACATTCCTGATAATATTTATAGGGAAACGGAATACAAGTATTTTTTAGAAAAAAAGCAACCTGATAACAAGCAAATCAAATTTCATGTAATTGACTGTAATGCACACATCAATGGTTTTTCCAAGCTCATAAAAATTGATAAACTCAAAAAGACGACTGTTCAAACTTCGTTTACTCGAAACGAACCGATTGATGTAGATTCAATTTTACAAAATTCAACAGATTACGAATACACGGTACAACGGCAATCTGTTTCTAAAAACAATTTTGAAACAAGAACTTTACCAGCATTAGAAAGTTATGGTGAAGGGATCTTATTTGTTTTAGACGAACATAAATTAAAACAATGGGAACGACAACTAGAAGTAATTGAGCGAACTGAAAAGATAAAATCAAATGCGGAAAATGTAGATTGGAAATCGCACCAAATCATTGCAAAATCGTTAACGCCAAGAAAAGTGTTGATACATACATTATCACATTTAATAATGCGTGAATTGGAATATGTGTGTGGCTATCCTACATCTTCTTTGTCGGAAAGGTTGTATGTTAGTGAAACAATGCATGGCTTTTTAATCTCCGCTTTTGATGGGACGGACGGTTATTTAGGCGGACTTTCAAATTTGTGCAACGATTTAAAAAATCTAAATAACATTATTAATAGTGCCATTTTCAGAGCAACTGATTGTTCTTCTGACCCGATCTGTATAGAATCCGAAGGACAAGGTGTAGGGCAATTGAACCTTTCAGCTTGTCATTCTTGTACACTGACACCCGAAACAACTTGTGAACTATCTAATCTATACCTTGACAGGAAATTAGTTGTAAGCAATGATTACGGGTTTTTCAATAATTTAGTTTCATAGATTAATTCCTTTTAGAGAATTAGAAAAAGCGTTACCAATGTGTTACAGACCGAAATTTAGTAGTTCCGAAAACTGTTCATGTATTGCTTCTGCAAGTCGGAAACGACGATTTCGCAACATGTAGAAAGGTAAAAGCGAAAATCTCATTGCGAGGCTGTCAAATTAAAAAGATGGGAATTGTTATGGTTATTAAAAGAAAGTTATTTTGTAACTTGGTAATGCCAAATTTAGTGGAGACATCACGAGTATTATTTGTGAGATGAAATCAAAGATTTAACCTAATTCAAAATGAAGCTTAATAGATTAATTATACATGAACTTATAAAGGAATCTGGAAAAACAGAAGTAGACTACACGCCGTCTGAATCTCTTTTATTGGTCAACGATGGATTAACTAAAATGATTGAGAATATTCATGAGTCATTTGAGAAGTCAATTACGAGTTACCATCGATTTAAAACTAATACTCAATCTGAACCTATTTATATAAATGCTCATAAATATATAAATAAAGATAAAACTGATAAAAGATTTCTTTCATGGAGTAAAACCGGAATGAGAAAATTAGAAGATCTTGTAGAGAATATACCTTTTGCAACAGGTGGTTTTTATGTTTTTTCGGATTATGAGCTGAAAGGAATAAATTTCTTATCGATTGTTATTGTGAGAAATAAAGATGCATTTAATATTTCTTGGGATGAAGAACATAAAATATATAGCGTAGATACTACACAAAATATAAATATCGAGCAAATGGCGATGGGATTCCGATTAAATGTAAATTCTTATGTTGCAAAGACAGATCGAAATTATATAGCAATAATAAGCAAAAGAACGGAAGATGCATCCCAGTATTTTAAGGATTGGGTTTGTGTAGATGATGGAACTAGTAGCAAAATTAACACAAATAATCTAATACAGATTATAAAAGAAATCGGTGAACCCGATACTTTTGATGGAGATGAGGATGATTTTTTAAAACATATTCATGATACTATTTGGAGTGAACAAAGAGCCAATAAAGGTTATATTAATGTCGATAGATTAAGTGATTTGTTTTATCAGGATCCATCATATTTAAGAACGTATGCGGAAGAAAGCTATGGTACTGAGTTAGATTCAGATTTTAAAGTTAATACAAGTTCTCTAAAAAAGCTTATACGGTATAAGGCGTCAGTAAAGGGTATAAGTGTAAGCCTAGACGTAGAGCACTTTCAAAACGAAACTGTAGAATTGAAAGATGGCTGTGTTATAATTAAAAACAGGTCAATTTATAACCAATTGTGGCAACAACGAAATGAAGAAAATTGACAATCTATCTGACTTACTGTTATTACACGAAATTATCGAGAAGTCAAAAGTTCTTCAGGATATCAGGTACGAAAACGGTTCATTAGAAATAGAGCTTAAAGAAGATATTTCAGCTATCACTAGTGACTTGCAAAGTTCCAATATTGATTTCGATAAGTCTGGAAGTAAAATAATTGAAATTAATATTGATAAAAGCCAAATACTCTTTTTTCAAAATAAGGATACTTTTTATGATCGAGTTTGTTCAAATAATTTATCCCTTGATGGCAGGGATATTTTTATTTGGGATTATGATAAAACCTGTATATTATATGAAAATTTCTCAAAGGAGAGAGCTGCTAATGATGAGACAAAAAATGGAGGCTTTATCCTCAACGTCGTACAATATCGTGATCTTTTGAATATTTTTTTGGACATAAAAAACCAATTGATAGAATTGGAGAAAGCGCATCCGCAAAATGAACTTTTCTTTGCCTCAAAAGGTGACGACAATTTGTTGGTAAAAATCAATTACCAAAAAAAAGTAGATGAACTATACAATAGAAAATTTGAGTATCTTAATATCGATAAATTTTTAGAAAGAATAAACAATCAAGAATGGTTAGCTTGTTTCAAAAATACCATCTGCGCTTTTTTTGACAAACAATCAGATTCCAAGAAAACTTTCTTTTGGCTTTATGAGAATTTTGAGTATTTGTTTGCTAACACAGAGAAGAGCTATTTTCTTTACATAAGTAAGTTCTCTTTTGATAAGATTTCTAAACTATTCAAAAAGGATCAGGAGCAATATTTTAATAGTTTAAATGATTATCAGAACAAGCTCAGTGGACAATTAATATCCATTCCTTTAACGATTGGGGCAGCATTATTGAGTAGTAACTTTGTGACAAATAATGGGTTGGCAAATAGCTTTGTTGTGTATCTTATCTCCGCCTATGTAATTTTTGTTATGGGTACAATAGGGTTTGTCTTTTTCGATCTAATTAAACTAAAGAAAGACATAACGGACGAACGTGATAATTTTCAAAAGAGGTATTCTAATATATACGAGAATTTCAAACAAGACTTTGACTATATTTTATGTAAATCAAGGTGGATGATTGGTTTTGCAGTATTTTTATTGGTACTATTTTTAAGTATTTTATTAATAGTATGGATTGGCCCTACTGAGGAGCTGAAAAAGGATTTTATTTTAATTTAAATTTACTTTTTCTTGACTGCCTGCATAATCCGGAGGATATGCACCCAAAATCCGGTTGTTGATCCAGTCCG
Organism: Sphingobacterium thalpophilum; assembly: GCF_901482695.1. Lineage (NCBI taxonomy): Bacteria > Pseudomonadati > Bacteroidota > Sphingobacteriia > Sphingobacteriales > Sphingobacteriaceae > Sphingobacterium > Sphingobacterium thalpophilum. The sequence continues at coordinate 3,347,093 of NZ_LR590484.1, read as the reverse complement.
ATCAGGTGTTCATATCTCTGCCAATCCGGCATATATATTCATTTTTCTGCTTCAAAATGACTAAAGAGTTTTTAAAAAATATTTTAACCCAGGACACACATTTATTTAAATATTATATTTGCATATATAAATGATTTTTCATGAAAAGAAACAATATAAAAGACAACCTATTTTTGCTTTTTTTATTTCTAACTTCTATATGTATCAATAGCTGTCAAAAGATAAACAGCACAATCGAAAATAGTGGAAATTACAATATCACCAGTGAAGAAGTAAAAGAAGTTTTAAAAGTTACCCACAGGTCATTCAAACATAAAAATCTGGAAATTCTACAAAATGAATTACTGAATTCTAAGCCAGTTCTCTATGTTAAAACTTTGGGAGATACTTTGGTGAAATATGTTGTCCCCGTTTTAAATGATGATCATACTGTAAAGGGTTATCTTTCATTTACAACAGATGCGGCTTTCAATTTTTTGAAATATGAGATATTGGACAGCAGAGCGATCCAGCAGAAGTCAACTGTGGAATTAGGAGAAGCTTTTTATCTATTCGAAACTATGCAAAAAAACGGATATAAGATCAATTCGGCCATCGAAAATCTAATTATTCAAAAAAAGATAGATAAATCAAATTTAAATGCGCAAGATATAAACGGGCTAGGCAAATTTGTAAAAAAATCTGCCGCCAAGGCTGGCAACAGCGATCAGCGATGTACTGCCATAATGCAAGTTCAATTTGCTGGTGTCGGAAGTGTCTGTAATCCGGGTGACTTTAATATTTTGGCAGAACATCTAACTCAAAAAATTAGAGAATATTTTTCAAATAAGGGAGGGCAGGCATATTTTGAAAATCAAGAAATTAAGGTTATCGCTCCTGATCTATGGGAATTTAACTTCCAGAATACGGCACAAGATAAGATTATTTCGCTGATGCAATATAATATTCCTATCATACCGTGTATAGGTTCTAATACCAATCCTCGGGTAACTTACTATTCAAAGTGGTGTACTGGAGAAGATCCGGAGGAACCATTTCCCGGAGAAGATGATGGATCTGGAGGAGGATCAAATCAGAGTCCAGAAGAAATAGATGACTACCTATCTCCTGAACAGCAGCAGCAGCTTTTAATCAATCGTATTTGTCCACAGTCTTTTGCTTTTACAAGTGTAGTAGAGGCTGGAAGTGGTCTTCCAGGGTGGAAAGAAGCATCGTTAAAAGGTGTTACTGTTAATACAATTGCAGATAGCTATTTTGAAAATATTTGGACAGTAGTTACAACAGGTACCCCTATAGTTTCATCAACATTTAATCTTGAAATCGGTGTTAGCGGCGATAGGCCCAGTACACAAGCATCGCTAGTGGCGGCTGAGGCAGCCAATACTGCTATGAATAATATTTTAAAAAAGTATTCTTATAAAGCTGTTAAGAGACAAATGGAACTAGGAAAATTTCCCGTATATTTCATAGCGGAAATGGTATTGCAGATAAAAAAAATATATCCAGAAGCAACAGTATCTTCGAATCTGAGTGGCCGCACGGTCGCCAAAACACCAATGACAGGTTGTCAATAATTTATATATGGAAAAGATTAAGAACATAATTAATAATTATTTTGATAGGGATTTCTTTTGGAAACACTATGAAAATGGATCTCCTAAATTAATAAATATCTATAAGAGGAGTGACAAATTCGAACAGGAAAATCCTGATCTTGTGAATAGAATTTTGGATAAGTTTCACACCGATTTCCCACAATATCAGATCAAGAGGTTTAGACCTTTCATTAAAGAAGATCGTGGGATTAATTTTGAAGTACGTATTGGAGCATCAGAGGTTTATGTGATTTGGGTAAGTATTTTTAACTTTTTCCTCGCATGGAAATTAGGTAATGAGATTCCTTTTTCTTCGAAAACATATATTGAACAGGGCGAATCAAATATTATTGATTGTATTTATGCCATGGTGGTCATTCCATGCATAGATGTTGAATGGTTACCACGGGAAATTGCTTATAAAGAGATAGAAGAATTTAATGGAGCAAATTATCCTGGTTATCTGGAAGACGATGAAATTTTTAACGAGCCAATTTTTATAGTCGATACATTAGCAAGAACTTGATATCCATTTTCACGTTTATATCCTTTGAATGAACTAGATGACTATCATTCTCAAACTTTAATAAAATATAATAAGGTTTTAAATCCTTATACCCTATAAAAATTGATTTTATTGAATCATAGGTCTTAAAAAACGTCTGATTGGTGGCAATATTAAATTGCATATCCTCAGTCCAAGCATTACAGTACGTCTATTGATACCGGTTTCCCTTTCGATGGAACGCTGGGAAAAGCCACGTTCCAAAAACAGCAATATCTGTCTTATTTTCTGCATATTTAGAGGTCTGTTTGCCATATCGTTAGGTCTAATACAGTCCCCAACTTAGCAATCTTTTTTCTTAAATATCCAGTGGTGTACTTTGCCGCGGAATTATTGGTGCACTTTGTGTCGGAATGGCAGTCTTTTAGGAATCGTTTAAAAGACCTTCAACTTATAATTAGGCTGCTAGAACTCTATACCAAAGTGGTGTATTTTGCAGCGGAATTACTGGTGGATATACTTGAACAAGCTGACCCCTCAAAATTGAAATAGATTTAGGGATGCATATTGCGTTTAAAGCTGTTATTCAACTGCCATACTGGCTCATGTTGACCCCCTAATTTATTTTTCAGTTCATTTCGCTGGAGCATACTGACCCCTTAGCAAGTAGTTTTTGTTACTTAGTGATCAAACAATTTGGATCACTGATGGCTGGAAAACCAAAACGAATGAGTCAGATAAAGCAATTAATCAGATTGTACCAGAGCGGTAGCGGGATAAAAACAATCGCCCGCATCCTTGGTATGAGCAAGAATACGGTGAAGTCCTATCTCAAAAAGATGGCCGACGGCGGTTTCAATACGGAAGAACTTCTTAAACAGGAGGATCCCCTGTTGGAAAAGTCGTTCCACGCAGGGAATCCTGCTTACAAGGCAGACAAGTTTGAGTACCTAAAAAGCCGTCTTGACTATTATGAAAAAGAACTTAAGCGTACCGGAGTTACCAAGCTGCTGCTCTGGCAGGAATATATAGAAAGTGATCCCACCGGTTATAGCTATCCACAGTTCAACTATCATTTAAGGCAACAGCTTGTCTCGCGCAAGGGCAGCATGGTGATTGAACATACCGCCGGCGATAAACTATATATTGACTTTTCCGGAAAAAAGCTCCATTATATTGACAGGTCCACCGGGGAGCTGGTCGCCTGTGAGGTATTTGTGGCCTGCCTGCCCTTTTCAGACTATGCGTTTGCAATCGCTGTACCATCTCAGCAGACCCCCGACTTTTTTTATGCACTGAGCAGCTGCCTGGAGTCTCTTGGCGGTGTGCCAAAGGCCATTGTTCCCGACAATCTCAAAGCAGCGGTCATCAGGGCCGATAAATATGAGCCGGTCCTGAACCAGGCCATGGAGGACTTTGCCAATCACTACGGCACAGCTGTGGTTCCGGCGCGTGCAGGCCGCCCAAAAGATAAATCATTGGTAGAAAATCAGGTGAAAATGATCTATACCCGTGTTTTTGCACCACTGAGAAACAGGCAGTTCTTTGATATCCATACGCTCAATGAAGCTATAAAGGTATGTATGTTAAAGCACAACCAGACCCGGATGCAGCAAAAACCATACTGTCGGGAAGAGCGGTTCTTAAGTTCCGAAAAATCAACATTGGGCGAACTTCCCAAAGAACGCTTCGAGCTGAAGAGCTATGCTGAACTCAAAGTTGGGGATAACGGACATATCTACCTGCAGCGCAATAAACACTATTACAGCGTACCCTTTGCTTATATCGGAGCAAAGGTAAAGATCATTTACACACGCAGTATGCTCTGGATCTATTGTCGGGGCAAACAGATTGCCTCGCACATACGCAGTTACAGGGAAAATGCGTACACCACTCTGGCGGCACATTTAAAGTCCGAACATCAGGCGTATAAGAACCGCTCGCATGAAACGTACCTGACAAGGGCAAAAGCACACTCTGCGGAGTTCGCCAAACTTCTGGAGGCTCTGTTTGAACGGGCACGTTATCCCGAACAGTTATTCCGTACCTGTGACGGACTGTTCAGGCTAAAACGGGATTTCCCGGCAGAAGAGTTTGACAAAGCATGCAGTTACGTACTAAAAAACAAGCTATATACCTACTACTGCTTTAGGAATGTACTTGAAAACGGAACAGCAAACAGTCAGCAGGAAACTTCCGTAAAAAGCTCCCTGCCGGCGCATGCCAATATCAGGGGGAGAGCATACTATGCAGGCAGCCAGCCGACACTGTTTGATCAGCCAAACGATGGACCGGCAATACAATGATCGGCAGGAATGAACAGAATAAAATAAACAATAATAAAATAAGATGAATATTGAAACACAGATGAGAGCGTTGCGCTTACATGGTATGGAGCGTAACTGGAAAGCATTGAATGAAACCCGCCGCAGTACAGAACTCTCCCTTTCCGAAGGACTGTCCCTATTGCTTCAGGCAGAATCAGATGAACGGGATGAAAAAAGGTTTGAGCGCCTCAAACAGAATGCCGGGTTCCGCTATCAGGCTTCCATAGAAGAAATAAACATGGTCGCTACCAGAGGTTTGGACAAGGGATTGATCACTACGCTGGCTACCGGCGAATACATCAAAAAAGGAGATCCTATACTCATCAGCGGTGCTACCGGCTGTGGGAAGAGCTTCCTCTCTTCGGCATTGGGCCATCATGCCTGTGCGCAGGGGTATAAAGTCCTGTACTTTAATCTGCAAAAACTACTTCTAAAAACTAAAATGGCCCGCCTGGAAGGTACACTGCACAAGCTGATGGACAGGATATCAAAAACAGACCTACTTATTGTCGATGACTTCGGCCTGGTAAATCTGGACCAGCAGCAAAGGCTGGATCTGATGGAAATAATCGAAGATAGACACGCTAAGGCCTCGACAATAATTGCCAGTCAGTTACCTGTGGCCAGTTGGTATGATGTAATCGGTGAAGATACAATTGCAGACGCAATACTCGATAGACTGATCCATGGATCTTACAGAATCGAACTTAAAGGCGAAAGTCTAAGAAAAAAGAAGTAATATTGTCAGGTCATCAGTTGGACTGAAGAAAGCCTTGATAGAGGGGTCAGTATGTCCAGCGGAGGGGTCAACTTCAACATTATATCCAACTGGTGTACTTTGGTGCGGAATAGTGGTGTAATATGGTGCGGAATATGCAAAGGTTGGGTGACAATACACAGAACGTTATTGATTTGAAAACCTTACCCCTTGTTTATTCTGCAATACCATACATGGCCTTAGCGTTAAACGAGATCAAATGTTGTCGGGTGATAAAATAGTCTAGCCCAAGGTCTTTGAACGATAGGTGCATAACCAGTTCACTGGGCGATGCATTAATTTCTTTATTTTCACATTAAACTTTACTATTTTAGTAAACACTTAAGGATTCCATATCCTCAATCAATAACGCTATTTTAAATGTCTGAAGATCAAAAGAAAATATTGGAGCAACAGCTCTGGAATATTGCCAATACTTTGCGAGGAAAAATGAACGCGGATGAGTTTCGTGATTATATACTAGGATTTATCTTCTATAAGTACTTAGCGGAGAAAATGGAAATTTATGCTAATTCTATTTTGGAGCAGGACAATATTCAATTCAGAGATATAAACGAAAATACTCAAAAAGGGAAAGAATATATAGAAGCCATCAAAGAAGAAGCTCTCGAAACGCTAGGATATTTTCTAAAACCCTCTGAATTATTCGGCGAAATAGCGAAACGTGGAAGCAGCGGTTCGAATACCTTTATTCTGGAAGATCTGCAAAAAATCTTGACCAATATCCAATTAAGTACAATGGGTACACAAAGTGAAGAAGACTTTGACAACCTATTTGAAGATATGGATCTCAATAGTACAAAACTTGGCAAAACAGCTGAGGCTAGAAATGCTATCATCGCCAAAGTCTTGGTACACTTGGATGAAATTGATTTCAAATTAGAACATACAGAATTAGATGTATTGGGTGATGCCTACGAATATCTAATTGGTCAGTTTGCTAGTGGTGCGGGTAAAAAAGCTGGCGAGTTTTATACACCACAAGAGGTTTCCAAAATCCTTGCTAAAGTAGTCACTACAGGAAAAAACAGATTAAAATCTGTCTATGACCCAACATGTGGTTCTGGCTCTCTCCTACTTCGTGTAGCCCGTGAAGTAAAAGATGTTAATAATTTCTACGGACAAGAGATGAACCGTACCACGTACAATCTTGCTCGGATGAATATGATACTCCACGGAGTACATTATCTCAAATTCGATATTAAGCAAGAGGACACACTGGAGCACCCCCAACATCTAAATGATATGCCTTTTGAGGCAATCGTTGCAAACCCTCCGTTCTCAGCGAACTGGAGTGCGAATCCATTATTCCTTAATGACGACAGGTTTAGCCAATACGGGAAATTAGCTCCTTCAAGCAAAGCTGATTTTGCATTTGTCCAACACATGATTTATCACCTTGCCGAGAATGGTACTATGGCAATCGTATTGCCGCATGGTGTCTTATTCCGTGGCGCTGCTGAATTACACATTCGGAAATACTTAATTGAACAGAAAAACTATTTGGACGCCGTAATAGGTCTACCTGCTAATATTTTTTACGGTACTAGTATTCCTACTTGTATTTTGGTATTCAAGAAGTGTAGAGAAACTCCGGACGATATCCTGTTCATAGATGCTAGTAAGGAATTCGAGAAAGTGAAGAATCAAAATATGCTCAGAGATGAGCATATCAATAAGATTGTAGATACCTACCGTAATAGAGTTGCAATTGATAAATACAGCCATCTTGCAAGTTTAAAAGAGGTTGCTGAAAACGATTACAACCTCAATATTCCTCGTTATGTAGATACTTTTGAAGCCGAGGAAGAAATCGATATACAGGCCGTCATGCAGGAAATCAAATCCTTAGAAGCTAAACGAGCCCAATTGGATCAGGAGATTGATGTTTATTTCAAGGAATTAGGTCTTGTCTTTTAATTTTCTGTAATGAAGCCAACAATCAATATATATTGTGACGAAAGTTGTCATCTACAGAATGACAAAGAACCAATTATGGTTATCGGAGCTGTTTATTGTCCGATTGAGAAGAAGGAAGAAATTTTTGAACGATTGTATAGTTTTAAAGTTAAACATAACCTTATTCCAAAAATCAAAAAAAATGATAGTGACAACCGAAGCTACTATGAACTAAAATGGAACAAAGTTTCAAAATCAAAAATCGAATATTACAAGGATGTAATCAACTATTTTTTTGATGATGATGACTTGCAGTTTCGAGTGCTTGTGGTTTCTAATAAATCTGCTATAGATTATGAGAAATTCAGCCATACACATGATACATTTTACTATAAAATGTATTTTGGAATGCTGAAAGCTATCTTGAACCCTGAAAACTCTCATCATATTTATATCGATATTAAAGATACCAGAAGCAAAGAAAAAGTTCACAAACTGGAACAAATTTTAAGGAATGACAAATATGACTATTCTAAAGAAATCATTAAAAAAGTACAACAGGTAAGATCCCACGAAGTAGAAATTTTGCAATTGACAGACTTATTAGTCGGTGCTACTGCTTATGTGAATAGAGCGTTAGCAGACAGCAAAGCTAAAAATGAACTAATTAATCTCATTAAATATCGCTCTAAATATTCTTTAACAAAATCTACGTTGTTAAAAGAGCGAAAATTCAATGTTTTTATCTGGGAACCTCAAAAACCATATTTTGTATGAATTTAGTGTTTCCTGAATTAATATATTTTGATGAATATGATGGAAATTTCCCCTCTTATTTTGACGCTATTTATTCCGTCTTTCATTGCGATTTCATCCAAGCTCAGCCTCTCTATGAAGGACTAAAAGTGTCTGTAAGGAAATATCCGGAAGTCGAAGGAATGCATCGTACATTTTATCATATTACGCACGAAGGAGAAGACGAAGCCAATAGACAACCTGATTTCCGACGAATGGAGAGAATCCGTTTTCCAAAATTTGTTATAGAAAACTTTGAACACGACGAAATACTCATCTGGAAAAATATAAGAGGCAAAGACGAACGAATCGTTTTATTTAATGAAGCCCAAAATTATATTGTGATCTTAACCGATAGAAAAGAGTATTATATGTTCATTACCGCTTATTATATCGAGACAGAGCATCGAAAAAGAAAGCTATTAAAAGAGTATGAAGCGTATATAAAAGCCAAAACCGCTTAGCGGAGCTAAACGGCTTCTTATACTCCTTTAACACTTACATCCAATGAAGAAATGGTTACTGAGCTTCTGCAAAGGTACAAAATAAAATTGAAAAAGCAAATGGACTAGATCCTTAATGCTGAGTAAGAAGATAATAATATGACCGAGATAAAAAAAGAAAATAAAAGCGTGGGTAAGGTTCCCAATTTGAGATTCCCTGAATTTACGGAGGAATGGGAAACTAAGAAGTTGGGGGAATTTGGCGAGAAAGTAAAAACTAAAAATAAAAATAATAAAGTTAAACTAGTGTTTTCGAATTCCGCTGTACAAGGGATTGTATTACAAGATGAATATTTTGATAAAAGTATTGCAAACAAAGATAACTTGAAAGATTACTATATTGTGGAACCGTTTGATTTTGTTTATAATCCTCGTATTTCTTCAAATGCACAGGTAGGTGCTATGAGTGTAAATAAGACTGGGAAAATAGGATTGGTTTCACCATTATATACTGTTTTTAAGGTTAATGATAATTCGATCAATCTTACTTTTTTAGAAATTATTTTCAAAACCACAGTTTGGCACAACTATATGAGGAGTATTGCAAATTACGGTGCAAGGGATGACAGAATGAACATAAAAGGCGATGATTTCTTTGCTCTTCCTGTTAAATTGCCTTCAAACAAAGAGCAGTCAAAAATAGCTAACTTTCTGTTTTTGTTGGATCAAAGAATTCAAACCCAAAACAAAATAATTGGGGAAATAAACGGTCTTAAAGCTACCGTTATAAAAAAAATATTCGCTGGGCAATTGAAATTCAAGGATGACAATGGAAAAGATTTTCCGAATTGGAACAAGACAGCTTTAGCAGAGATCGGTGAATTTTCAGGCGGAGGTACTCCATCCTCCTCTAATATTGATTTTTGGAATGGGAATATTCCATGGGTGTCCTCTTCAGATCTATCTGAAAATAATATTCGTTCGATTAATGTTTCAAAATTTATAACAGAAAGTGCTATTGATAATTCTGCAACAAAACTATGTCCCGCTCCTATGATTTTAATTGTTTCACGAGTTGGTGTTGGCAAGGTAGCTTACTCAGATAGAAGTATATGCACAAGTCAAGATTTTTTGAATGTATATAATTTCAACTGCAATGGTTTATTTCTAACATATTTGATTTCAAAAGAGATGAAAAAAGCAGCATCAAACACTCAAGGTACTTCTATTAAAGGAATCACAGCATCTGAAATTAAATCAACTGAAATTCAACTTCCTTGTAAACCTGAACAAAACAAAATAGCAGACTTCCTTTCATCAATCGATTTGAAAATTGATATTGAAAATCAATTTTTACAAAAATTAGAAGAACAGAAAAAGTTTTTACTGCAGCAAATGTTTGTATAATTTATGCAAGCATTTGCTGCAACAGGTATTTCTTCTGATTTTCAGCTTGAATTAAAATTTCCTTTTCAGTTTGAATTTTTTGGTCAATTGAGGACAAAAATGATGCTATTTTTTGTTGCTCTTCTAGTGATGGAAGGCTTACTTCAATATTAAAGAAATCAGAAACACCTACATTTAATAGACCGTGATTTCGAGCACCTTCTTGTGCTATTTTTTCTATTTCAGCATTTTGAATACCTGATTCAAAATATTGTTCTATAAAGTCCAAATTAACAATAGAATTGAATCTAAAGCAGATGTATAAGGTTGATACAATTCCTTTGTCGTATTTTTTTAACCTTTTCACAGCCCCCATTGGATAACCACTAGAATAACTTCTGTTATATGCAAATTCATTTTTTTCTAAAAGATAGTATCCTGAAACATCCTTAGCCGAAACAGATTTATTAAAAAACTCCAATTGACTTATTAACCCAAATTGAGCTGATATTGTTAATACATTTTGACTTCCCACAGAGTTTTTTTTAATAATTCTTTCAGAAATATCGCTCAATTTATGAATTATCCATTCAGGAAAATATTTCCCATCATCATCAGTAAACCTTATTTTTTGTTTGAATATTCGATTGCGAAAATCTCGGATTAAGGTTTCTAATTGTTCAATTATTTTGTTTTGGGTTTGAATACGTTCGTCAAGTAATGCGAAAAAAGAAGTGATTTTTTGTTGCTCATCTACAGCAGGAAACGATAAATCAATTTTTGATATCCTTCCAACATTGATGCTTAAAACTTTTGAGCCTTGAGATTCCTTTTGAATTTGTGTTCTGACAGAATTGGATTTAAACAAATAACCGTTAAAGCCCAAATGAAAAATACTTTTTTTTGGTCTTGCTAATAAAGTGTGTAGTCCTGATAATAATTTCTCGCCATTGACATTTACAATTTCGATACTCTTTCCCACATCATTCAAATCTTCGGAAGCGTCAGCAAAAATTACATCTCCTTCTTTGCAATAATTTTCATTAGAAATCCTGTCAAGATTTATTTCTTCATTTATGAAAGGAATTACTTCCTTAGTAGTATCAAATAAGGTTTGAAATTTAGTGTGAATATCTCCGTAATGGATATTTTTTACAGTACCGGCTTTGTAATTTAAATTTTCACGAGAAAATGAGTTTGTCACTTTAAAGTCCATCACGTCCCCCAACTTCTTCGTTTCCCACTCCTCCGTAAATTGAGGAAATCTCAAATTGGGAACCTTAGCTCCAAATCCATTTCGAGGATTTGATATCCTTAATCTTAAATTACTTTTATTTGAGATTCAATAAATAAAAATATAATGACTAAACAAAAACAACTTTCAGAAGTAATTGAATTGTGGAAAACAAACAAAAAACAGTATGTTAAAAAATCAAGCTTTGCAGCATATATACTGTTGATAGAAAATCATTTACTTCCATTATTTGGCAACAAATATTTAATAGAAGAGACTGATGTACAAAATTTTGTATTCAAGAAGCTAGAAGCTGGCCTTAGCCACAAAACAATTAAAGACATTTTGATTGTCTTAAAAATGATTATGAAGTTTGGCGCGAAGAATAAATGGCTAGAATATACACCATTTGACATCCAATTTCCTACGGAACGTGAAAAGCATAATATCGAGGTACTAAGCAGAGCCGATCAAAAGAAAATAATGAACTACATTCAAGAGCACTTTACTTTCAGAAACCTAGGGGTTTATATCTGTTTAAGTGCCGGCATGCGTATTGGCGAGATATGTGCGCTTACATGGGAAGATATTGACACTGATAGCGCTGTCATCAATGTCAGGCAAACAATTCAACGAATTTACGTCATAGAGGATGGAAAGAGAAGAACTGAGCTCATCCTAGATACGCCTAAGACAAAGAACTCTATTCGGGAAATACCGATCAGCAAAGACCTTCTAAGGATTTTAAAACCATTTAAAAAGATTGTCAATCCCTCCTTCTTTGTACTAACAAATGATGCGAAGCCTACCGAACCAAGAACATACCGCAGCTATTACAAAAATCTAATGAAAGAACTGAAGATGCCTGAACTTAAATTTCATGGATTACGGCACAGTTTTGCAACGAGATGTATCGAAAGCAATTGTGACTATAAGACGGTAAGCGTTTTACTAGGCCATTCCAACATCAGTACGACACTAAACCTTTACGTCCATCCAAATATGGAACAAAAGAAGAAAGCGATCGAACAAATGTTTAAAGGACTGCGATAGCTGATTAAATTATGAATTAGGAGGAGCAAATTACAAATACTTTTATTAAATTTATCCCTAAGTCAAAATAATTATTACTCCTAATTCATAACAATCTTGAGCAAGCAGTCTGAACAAGTTTTAGAGGAACAGTTAATTATCCAATTACAAAAATTGGGATATAAATATGTCGTACTACCTAATGAAAAAGCTTTATTGACTAATCTAAAAAGCCAAATAGAGAAGCACAACAATATTGTATTTAGTGATAGCGAGTTTGAAAAAGTCTTAAATATTCTAAATAAAGGCTCTGTATTTGAGAAAGCGAAAACATTACGTGAAAAGAAACATCATATCATACGGGATAACGGTGATAATCTTTATTTCGAATTTTTAAATGTGGAACACTGGTGCCAAAATGAATATCAAGTAACCAATCAGATCACGCAAGAAGGCAAATATGGGAATCGCTACGATGTTACCTTGTTAATCAACGGGCTTCCTTTAGTACAGATAGAGCTGAAAAGAAGAGGATTGGAAATGAAAGAGGCTTTTAATCAGATCAATCGTTATCAAAAACATAGTTTTGGTGCTGGAAAAGGATTGTTTCATTTTGTTCAGTTATTTATTATAAGTAATGGAGTCAACACTAAATACTTCAGCAATTTCGGTACGCACAACCAGGAATTTTTACAGACATTTCATTGGACAGATGAAAATAACATTCCACTCAACAATATTTTAAATGGCTTTACCGATACATTTTTAGAACCATGCCATGTCAGTAAAATGATATGTAAATACATCGTCTTAAATGAGACCGACAAAAAGTTAATGATTCTACGTCCCTACCAATATTATGCAGTAGAGAGTATCATTAAAAAGGTGACTGAGAATGAAATATTAAATGGCTATAATATTGAGAAAAACGGATATATATGGCATACTACTGGTAGTGGAAAAACCCTAACAAGCTTCAAAGCCAGCCAGATCTTATCTAAAATTCCAGCGATTAAAAAGGTCGTATTTGTTGTAGACAGAAAGGATCTGGATCATCAGACAAACAAAGAATATGATAATTTCAGTAAAGGTTCGGTAAGTTCCGCTACCAACACGGATGACCTAATCAGGAAATTTAATGATCCTGAAATAAGGATTATTGTCACCACTATCCAAAAACTGAATAATGCTATTTCAGGCAGGAATATATTTAAAATGAAGTCCATTCAGGATGGAAGAATGGTGTTTATCTTTGATGAGTGCCACCGTTCACAATTTGGTGACACGCATAAAAACATCGTGAATTATTTCAGCAATATACAACTGTTTGGTTTCACAGGTACGCCAATATTGGAAAAGAATTCTGATGGGATGAAAACTACGGCTAGCTTATTTGGCAAATGCTTGCACAAATATGTGATCACGGATGCGATACGTGACGAGAATGTATTGAAATTCTCCGTCGAATACATACAGACCTTCAAGAAGAAAGATCATATCATCGATCTAAAAGTAGAACAAATCAATGAACATGAGGTGCTAGAAGCTCCTCAACGCAAAGAAGCAATTGTCGATTACATCATTCAATACCACGATCAAAAAACGCAGAACAGAAAATTTTGCGCAATGATGTGTGTACAGGATATTGATGCTGTGATCCATTACTATGAGATATTTAAGCGCAAAAAGCTAAATGGAGAGCACAACTTGCGCGTAACAACTATATTCAGCTTTGGACAGAATGAAGATGAAATGGACGATACCATTTATTCACAATTAGGCGTCGCAGCCGAACCTAAAATGCAATATGGTAATCCCAAGCCACATCGTCGAGAGTTATTAGAAAATTATGTTCATGATTTCAACGAGATGTATGGCGAGGCCCAGGATATCAGAGATAATGAAGGTTTCTATAAATATTATAATGCGGTAGCTGGTAAATCTAAACATCCTAAACACGAATCTGATATTCTATTGGTCGCAAACATGTTTTTAACAGGTTATGACAGTAAGAATCTTAATACATTATACGTCGATAAAAATCTTCAATTCCACGGACTGATACAGGCATTTAGTCGTACCAATCGTATTTTAGATAAGAATAAAACGCAAGGAAATATCGTCTGTTTCAGAAATCTAAAAGATAAAACGGATGAAGCAATTGCTTTATTTAGCAACAAAGAAGCTATTGACGAAATCATTGTAGAGCCTTATGTGACCTATGTCGAGAAATTTAATCAAGCAACTCAAAAGCTCCTAGAAATCGTCCCTGGAGTAGATAACGTAGACGGGCTTTATACCGAAGAGGAAAAGCTTAAATTTATTCTGGCTTTCCGTACGATGATACGGTTGCATAAAAAGATGAGCCATTATTCCGAATTTACATGGGAAGATCTAGAAATCGACAGAGATATTTTTGATGGCTATAGCAGTAAGTATCAAGATCTAAAAGATTCAATAAACTTAAAAAGTGATATTCAAAAAACCTCTATACTTAACGATATCGATTTCGAACTTGAATTGATCAGACGGGATACCATCAATGTTACGTATATAATCCAGCTCCTTATTAAATTCAAGTCGAAAAAAGCAGGCAAGGATAAAGAAAGTATTGAAAAAGATATCGCCAATCTCTTGAACACAGAGGTATCACTACGAAGCAAAAGAGAGCTTATTGAGAAATTTATTCAAGAAAATCTACCGCATATCGAGGATAGCGATACGATCCCGGATGAGTTTGAAAAATTCTGGAATATAGAACAAGAAAACGCATTGCAGGACTTAATCAAAACTGAAAACCTGTTAGAAGAAGATACCGAAAGGCTAATTGAAAACTATCTTTTTACAGAGCGAGAACCTCTTCGTAAAGAAGTTCTTTCTCTTCGCGCTGAGGGAAGACCTAGCGTTCTAAAATCCAAAGAGATTGGTGATCGTATTTTAAATAAGATTGTTGGGTTTGTGGATACTTTCGTGAATGGGATAACGGGCCTGTAGTAAAAAGCCTGGCTTAAATCAAGGAAGTGCGATCAAAAACACCAAACAAAAGTTAAAACATGTGTAATAAAAAAAAACTATGGCATTATATAAATTAAAAGCACCTAGGCAATTTGGCGATATGCCTAAAGGCTATGAATTTCAAGTTGTCTCCTCCACTATACCTACACCTAATGCGAAGGATGTTGAAAAAGAAATAGCAAGATTAGGATTTAATAGACAAGCCCAAGGATATAGAAGTCCTGGCAATTTTGAAGTAAAGAAGATAAGTTAGAAGCTTAAAATTCTATTTTATTCAGATATTTTCGAATTCAAAAACTCATTTGGATTAACTACGGGTAGGATGATGCCATTTAAATTGGTTTCAGCCAACCTGCTGTATAAAATTCCTCTAAGAGTAGAATAGGATAAGCCAATCAATGTACCCAATAGCTGGTCTGTAAATGCGGCCTTGCCATCTTTTTCACCAAGGAAATCTAGCATATTCTCGACCTTAAAATAAAAATCATATAGGTATTCAGCGAAAACATGTTCAGTACATGAAAACGACACCAAAAGAGATATTTTAAATTTTGGGATAGGCTCAAACTTGATAGAGGTTTTTAAGCTTTAACCCTATGATACAGTTGGTGTTACACTCCCGGGGAACCTGAATTTCCAGATCTCCCTGATCTCCACGAACCTTTTTGCTCGTATGCCCGTTTCGGGAATTGCCCCGACCACTGCGCTCATGCTTTTCATAGCCAAGGTGGCCATTCATTCTCCTTCAAGCATCTGCGATACTGCACGTGCCTGTAATTCGCGGAAAAATGATTGCGCAGCTATAAGCCTTCCTTAAAACTCTTTAAGAATTCCTTGTCGTTTAATAGTGACTCCTTGTCAACCATACTTTTATTACTTAATGAAGGAATAGACTTCTTAGTTTTCCAATGCATGAGCATTGGCTGATCAAGGAAATGCGCTGTCTGTGGAGTAAGATAATCGCAGCTCATATGTGGTCGTAACATATTATAATTTCCAATGGCGCTTTTGGTGGCTAGTAATGCTTCAGCGCGCGACTTAAACACACGATTTAATCTAAAATCAACTTTTAGAATTCCATTAACTCTTTCAGCCATAGCGTTTTCATATGGATCGCCATTATCTCTCATACTGATGCTGATACCTGACTCACGTAATTTATTAACATATTGAAAACTGCAATATTGCGATCCTCTGTCAGAATGATGGATCAGCGGAGTTTCTGTTTGTATTTTTGTTCTGGAGCCAATTGCCATTTCCAATGCTGTCATGCAGCCTTCGGTATTAAGATAGGGGTGTAAACAATAACCGACAATCATTCTGGAATGCGCATCTGTAATCAGTGATAAATAGTTGAAGTCATTGCCCACACAGATATAAGTCAGATCACAGACCCAAACCTGCTCCGTTGTACTCACTGAGATATCCTTTATTAGATTGGGATATTTTTTCATCCAGTGATTGGAATTGGTCGTTCTGGGCACTCTTTTACCTGCTCTTATAATAAGATTATGGGCCTGTAATAAGTTATGAAGCTTATCTCTCCCCATTTTAATGTCACTTAATTGCAGGCTGGGACGTATCAGACGGTATAGCTTATTGGTTCCCAAACCGGGTATCTCACGACGAAAAGCAGCAACAAGGTCCAAAACTAAACTGTTCTGGGCATTCACTGCCTTTGTATGACAATGCTTTTGATAATAGGCTTGACGGCTTTTACCAAACAGTCTGCAAAGAGGGCCGACGCCAACTTTTGCAATACGGTTATCCCGTAGCTTTAAGACTGTTTGGTACCACGCTTTTTTCTAATAGATATCTTTAAATCCTGTTCAGCAACATCAATTAAGCTGTTTAAAGCAAGGATCATAAGGTTAGCCTCCTTTACTGCACGTTCTAATTCTTTGTTACGTTGCTGAAGAATGTGCAAATCCCGTTTCTGTTTATCTGTCATAGGAGCTAAAGTTATCAATCCCTCCTCAATTTTTTTGCGATAAGCATTTACCCAGTGATTGATTGCCTGGACGCTGTGAATTTCCAGCGATTCAGCAACTTCAACAACACTTTCACCGTTAAATAAAACGCGTACTATTGCTTCATCTTTGATATCCTCTGTGTATTGTCGTTGGATCAATAAGTGTTTAATATGATCATTCATTCTTGAAATAATTTTATTCCAAAAAATGTAAAGCTATATCAGTAGAAGACAATGGAAAGGACTTTAAGAACGATCCCTTATTGGCTCCTTTCCTAAAAACCCTATCTTATTATATTTGACTTCCCGAGAAAAAACAAAAAGATATTGATTTTCGATTATTAGTTTAGTAAATTTATAAAAGTGCACTACAGTATTTTTATTGTATGTATAAGCCTATATATAATAACTTGACTTAAAATAACAGTCCATCGAGTAATATTTATAAAATTTCCGTATAATTATGGCAGATAGATCAGCAATTGATACTATAAAAGGTTATTTTTACCAATTCGATTATACTATTCTTAGTTTATTGAAGTTATCGCAAGATACAGATGCCATCACTATAGAAGGCATTGAAGATATAGATATATCGACAGCTACAGAAGAATCCGCAATCCAGTGTAAGTATTATTCAAAAACGGAGTATAATCATTCTGTTATTGCCGAACCTATTAGATGGATGTTATCTCATTTTGCTGAGTACAAAAAGGGGAAGGCGCCCGAAATCAAATATATATTACGAGGTCATTATAAATCAGGACATGACAAATTATCCTTGCCCATAAACACTCAATTCCTAAAAACTCATTTCTTAACATATAACCGAACTGTTAAAGAAGTGAAAAAAACTTTTGAGCATCATAACATTTTAGGGCTCACAGATACAGACCTCCAGGAATTTATAAAGGTCCTAGAGATTGATATTAATGCCGAAGACTTTGAAAACCAATATAAAGAAATAGTCCAGCTCCTTAAATCTTACTATTCTTGCTCGGAATTTACCGCAGAACATTTTTTTTATAACAATGCGTTAAGGGCGGTCAAAGAATTGAGTATAAAAAAATCTCTTAAATCAAGAAGAGTTAATAAAGCTGATTTTTTTCAATTGATTGATAAAAGACAAATCCTTTTTCATGAATGGTTCGTAATCAAAAATGGAGAAAAAAAGCATTTTGCCAATCTGAAAAAGGAATTTTTCACATTTCTAAATGTATCATCTTTTGAAAGAATATTTATTATTGAAATCGATACAAACCAATATACTAGAGTTGAACTTAAGGAGTTGATTTTCATTATATCAAAAAAATGGTCAAAAATATCTAAGAGAGAACCGAAGCCTTTCTGCCCCTACATTTACATACACAATATAAATGAAAAAGAATTAATTGAACTAAAGAAGGAACTTTTATCTGAAGACTTTAAATTTATTGACGGATATAATTTTAATGGAGCTGATTTCAACCCGTCTTCAATTGTTCAAAGAGCTGATTATAGCAACCAAATAAAAATAAAATTTATAAATAAAATAACATTTATAGATGGAGTTCTGAAGGCTACAAAAGGTACTAAAGAATTATACCAATTCTATTTAAAACAGCCTTTCTACCAAAATGACCAAGCTTCAATTAAGCATATTCAAATTCAAATAAATCAGTTAAGCAATATTAAAAATATCATATAATGTCTGAACAAAAATCCCCAATTAATGCTCAGGTTGTATCAGTATTCCCTGACAAAATAAAAATAGTAGTTGATAATTTAGAGGATTTTAAAATAGCAGAAGAATCCTTGAAAGTAGGTTCGTACCTTAAAATAGAAGACAATGAAAACGCTATTTTGATAGCAGTTATTGAAAATTTTCAAATTACTGTCAGTGATTTGGGCGTAAATACGCATCTGATAGAAGCTTTCCCATTAGGAATCTTAAGAGCTAACAAATTTGAGAGAGGTGGGGATTCTCTTGCAATCCCACCGAAAGAGGTACAGCCAGCTACTATTCAAGAAATAAAAAAAATTTATGAAAGTTCCATCGATAAAGAGGAATCATTTTGTTTCGCGACGTTATCTACAAATCCTAATGTAAGTATTCCGGTAAATGGCAATAAATTTTTCAACAAACATATTGCCGTTGTCGGTTCGACAGGTTCTGGAAAATCCCATACGCTATCTACTTTAATTCAACATGCTATTTCCGAAAAAAATGGGGAATTTTCTTTAAATAATTCTCATATAATAATTTTTGATATTCACTCAGAATATTCTACAGCATTTCCTAAGGCCAACTATATTGATACAAATAATTTAGTTTTACCATATTGGCTTCTAAATAGTGAAGAATTAGAAGAGTTTTTCTTAGACACTGAAGCAAACGATCATAATCAACGCTATATTTTTAAAGAGTCTATAGTCAAAAATCGCAAAGAGAATTTCAACGGCCCAGAAACAGAGAAAGCAAAGATTCACTATGACTCCCCTATTTTTTTTGATATTCATAAGGTCCTGCAAGATGCAAATGAAAAAAACACAGAACTAATTGACACGGGAGAAGTATACGCCTCTGGAACAAAAAAAGGAGAGCCCAAAACTACGCAAGGAAGCCTTTACGGAAAACTCACAAACTTTGTTAACAGACTTGAAAACAAAATTAATGATACACGTTTAGAATTTTTAATAGGTGAAAAATCAAAAAAACAGACATTTGAACAAACTATAGAAAATCTCTTAAGTTACAAATCCAATAATCGATCAAACGTAACTATTATTGATTTAAGTGGTGTCCCATTTGAAGTATTATCTATCACGGTATCGCTTATTTCGAGACTAATCTTTGAGTATGGTTATTTTTACAAAAGATTAAGGTCTAAAATTGATAAGACAGAAAAAGTCAATAATGATATCCCTGTCCTACTCGTATATGAGGAAGCTCATAAATATGTTCCCAATATAGATCTTTCCAAATTTCGATCATCGAAAAAATCAATCGAAAGAATCGCAAAAGAGGGTCGCAAATATGGAGTGACTTTATTATTGGCGAGTCAACGACCCTCCGAAATTTCAGAAACTATTTTTTCTCAATGCAACAATTTTATATCAATGAGACTAACAAATCCTGTTGATCAAAACTACGTTAAAAAGCTTTTGCCTGACACACTGGGTAGTCTGATTGACAAAATGACTTCATTTAAGCAAGGTGAGGCGCTCATCGTAGGGGAATCTATTGTAATTCCATCTATTGTCCAAATAAATAAATGTTCTCCCGAACCTTCTTCAAGCGATATACCTTATTGGAAATTATGGAAAGATGAATGGAAAAACTTAGATATAAAAGCGTTAAAGGAAGAATGGAATAAATAATTTAGGAACAATGAATTATAATCTCGAAGTATTAAATGACAAAGAATTTGAGAGCTTGTCCAAGGATTTGCTTGAAAAAGTACTAGAATTTCGACTTCAAAATTTTAAAACAGGCAAAGACGGAGGGATTGATTTAAGATATTCAACCCATAATCTTAATGAGATTATCGTTCAAGCTAAGGCATATACGAAATCTACGTATGCTAATTTAAAATCAACATTAAAAAAGGAGAAAGAAAAAATGGCTATACTTTCTCCTCAACCTGTAAGATATATATTAACAACAACCTGCGATTTATCTGCAAAACAAGTCAATGAGATTGTCACCATAATGCATCCATATGTTACCTCAGCGCAAGATATTTATGGACGAGATAGAATCGAATCGCTGATCAGTAATCATCATGATATTGAAAAAAAATATTACAAGCTTTGGCTTACGAGTACAAATGTTCTAAAGACTATACTACATAATGGACAGCAATCGCAGTCAGATTTTCAAAGAACTAAAATATTAAAGAATGCCAGTCTTTATGTACCCACGAAAAACCTACAAAATGCTATTGACAAATTAAATGAGAATAAATTTGTAATAATTTCAGGAGAACCCGGAGTTGGAAAAACAACGCTAGCTTATATTTTAATATGTGACTTACTTGGAAACGGGTATGAACTAATCAATATTGATGAGAAAATCAGCGACGCATTACATTTATTGTCCGAAGATCCTGAAACTAAACAGGTTCTTTTTTTTGATGATTTTTTGGGAGCAAACATTAATGCGATACTTAATCCGAAAAATACGGAGAATAAAATTATTAGCCTTATTGAACAGATAGAATCATCAAAAAACAAATTTCTTATATTAACTTCAAGAACTACTATTCTTAATCAAGCTAAAGATAATTATGAGCATTTTGCACGTCAAAAATTCGATAAGAGATCTAAGTATGAGCTTGTATTAAACAATTACACTCTTTTAGATAAAGCCAAAATTGTATACAACCACCTTTACTTTAACAATATGGCTGATGAATATAAGACTCATTTTTTTGATAACAAAAGCTATTTAAAAATTATTGAACATAAAAATTATTTCCCAAGGTTAATTGAATTCATTACTGACCAAAAGAACTATGACCATGAATATTATACCACAGTGGATGAATTCATCTTTAAAAATTTGGACAATCCTCGTGAAATATGGAAAATTGCATTCGAACGGCAGCTTGAGGATGAAGACAGGTTTTTATTATTATCACTTTTTTCTTTTGCAAAAACTCGCGTACGGCATGATGAGCTCGAGCATGCGTTCAACTGCCGATATAACTACGAAATTCGGGAAAATGGAATACATAAAAAATTAGATCCTTTTAATAGATCTTTAAAAAAATTATTAGGAAGTTTTGCCTCATCTATAAAAACAAAAGATGGAACCAACGAATATCAACTTTTAAATCCATCAATCGCTGATTTTCTAATAAACTATCTAAAAAAAAGCAATGAGGAAAGAAATAGAGTACTTTTTTCGATAAGTTCTCCCAACCAACTTCTAGGTTATTTCGACAGGATAAGAGAAGATAAGATAATTCTCGATGATTATTTCATAAAAGAATACTATCCAACGTTCATTAATTGCTTAAATAACGTAATGAACAAACATTACGGCCATGTAATTTTTGACATATTATATTGCCTAGATCAATTTTTTAGCCCTAAAACAATTAATGACACAAATACTTTCATAAAATATTTCAACGACCTATTAAACTTAGAATATCAGGCTTATGTCTTTTCTCCACGGCTAATTACCATTCTTAAAAGTGTTAAATCCTGTTATCCCGAAAATATAATCAAAATAGTCACTGATAACTGGAATCTTTTAATGTTTTTAGTAATAAAAAATGCATATGAATCAGATCATCTCTCAGAGGTTAGAGAACTTCACGAACTCTACGCAATTGATTTATTCAAAACAATAAGTGTTCAAGAAATAAAGGAGGAGCTGACCCTTAAAATCAACAGCTTGTTCGATGAATATGTCAAAGATTATGAATTAGTAGTATCTGACGATGATGTGCTAAAGACATATCACGACACAGATGAAACCTATACAAGATCTTATATCAACGATAAGTATTGGGAATCATATGACTCTTTCTTCACTGATTGTGGACTTATAGATTTCTATGAAAATTTCGATCATGATTTAGATATTGACTCTTACAGTTTATTACATAAAATTTTAGAACGTTATAGTTATGAAGAAGACGATTATAGATCGGAAATCTCACATGATAAAGACTATAGTCGTAATGAAGAAATTCAAATGATTGAAGACTTATTTGAAAAATAAATACAACAATTTAGCTGGTATCTCCATATTATAATTAAAAAAATGAGTAAAAAAAAGGTTTAGAGTTAGAATTAATAACTTTAGAATTCTTAGAAAGAATTTTTAATGAACTTGGATATACAGTTACGAGGCGAAGAAACCAGAAAACTGGAACACAAGACGGATGTCTATAACGGAGGTCACCGGGCCAGTTAATTCGGTTTGATTTGCCAATTATTTCGGAGGTCGCTGGGCCAAAAACTCTCCTGAATTTCGGAGGTCATCGGGCCATTGTTACTTCTAAAACGGAGGTCATTGGGCCACTTTCCCTTAAACTGCTTAAGTTGTTGTTATATAACCCTATTACAGCAACATGGCAGGACAACGGAAAAACAAATGGAACTTAGAACACTGATCCTTCTCAAGAAAAAAGGACTTAGTAACCGTAAGGTTGCCCAGATGATGAACATCAACCGTAAAACGGTAGATAGCTATATCGGCCGGTTTAGATTACTGGGATTGGATTATCCCGAACTGCTGGCTGCATATTCCGGTGATGTTGACCCCTTTCCGGCGATACTGACCCCTCTGATTTTGGTTATCTGGGGGATTTTTACCAATAGCCTGACAATATTACCTTTTTTTTCTTAGACTTTCACCCTTAAGTTCAATTCGGTGAGAAGTATGTACAATCCGGTCCAATACAGCGTCCGCAATTGTATCTTCCCCAATCACATCATACCAGCTTGCGACCGGAAGCTGACTGGCTATAATGGTGGATGACCTGGCATGCCTATCTTCAATAATTTCCATCAGGTCCAGTCTTTGCTGCTGATCCAGATTTACAAGACCAAAGTCATCCAGGATCAGCAGGTCAGATTTTGCAATCCTGTCCAGAAGTTTGTGCATTGATCCTTCCAGTCTGGCAATCTTGGTTCGCTGGAGCAGCTTCTGTAGATTGAAGTATAAGACCTTTTTTCCCTGTGAGCATGCTTTTAACCCAAGGGCTGAGGCCAGAAAGCTTTTTCCGCACCCCGTCGCGCCCGATATCAGTAGGGGCTCACCTCTTTCAATGTACCCGCCAGTAATCAGGTCAGCGATCTGGGCTTTGTCCATACCGCGTCTGGGATCCATATTGAGCTCCTCGACCGATGCCTGATAGCGAAAGGCAGCATTCTTTTTTAGTCTGTCAAACCGTTTTTCTTCCCGGCTGTCCAGCTCTGACTGCAGGAGAAGCTGCAATCCATCCTCAAAGTTAAGTTCTGTCATACGACGCGTTTCTACCAGCGCTTTCCAGCTACGCTCCATGCCCAATAGCCGGAGACGTCTCATGTTGTGTTCGATGTTCACTGTAATTGATTTTTATGTTATGAATAATACCCCCGGTTCCTGATATTTTCGTGCAGGGGAAGTTTTTTTTTCGCTCTGTGCCCCGCCGTGCTCCGGAAAGTTTACCATACCGGTTATTAAAAGACCTTCAACAAACTTATACCGTAGCTGGCGATGAGTAATAGCTACCCGACAGGCCTTTATAAACAGGTCGCTGTAGGTCCTTTGAAGCCTGAACAGTCCGTCACATGTCCTGTAAAGCTGTTCAGGATGGCGTTTCTGATCAAAGATCATCTGTACCAGTTCACTGAATACCGGGGATATCGCATTTGCTCTTGTCAGGTAATGGGCAGGGTTCTTTTTTCTGAACTCACGGTACCCGGCATCCAGATGTTCCTCCAGGGTAGTATAGGCGTTCTGTTTTGGGCTCCTCTGATGCAGGGCGACCTGTTTTCCTCCAACAAAGATGTGCACGAGATTTTTGGTGTAGATAACCTGTGCTTTCTTTCCGATATAGCAACTGGGTGCAATATAGAAGTGTCTGTCCCTGCCAAGATAGACATGTCCGTTTTCACCGATCTTGAGCTCCGCATAATATTTTAGTGCAAAGCGATGCTCGGGTAATGGTAACAGAAGATGTTTTTCACAGCTGAGGAACCGTTCCTGCCGGCAATAGCTCCTGTTCTGCATACGCGTCTGGTTCAGCTTTAATACACAGTCTTCAACGGCGCTGTTGAGGGATGATAATGAGAAAAAGCTCCTGTTTCGAAGTTTGGCAAATACCTGCGTATAAATGATCTTTACATGGTTTTCTACGGCACTCTTGTCCCTGGGCTTTCCAGCGCGTGCAGGAACGATAACAGTAGCGTAATGATTGGCCGGGTCTTCCATACAGCGGTTGATTTCCGGTTCGTACCTGTCACTTTTTATAACCGCAGACTTGAGATTGTCCGGAACGATACATCTTGGCACCCCGCCAAGAAACTGTATGCATCTATCCAGCGCATCCAAAAAGTCCGGCGTCTTCTGGCTTGGTACAGCTGTGGCGTAACAATAATTGGAAAAAGGGAGACAGGCCACAAATATCTCACAATTTATGACCTCACCGGTATCGTGATCGATATAATGAAGCTTCTTACCGGAAAAGTCGATATATAGTTTATCTGCCGGCGTATGGTCCATCACCATCGAGCTGCGCTTCTGTACTTTGAGATATTGCCCCAGGTGGAAACAGAACTGTGAAAGTTCATAGCCGTCCGGCACGCTCTGCTTATATTCTTCCCAGAGAAGTTTACGGGTAACACCCGGACGGCCGGGTTCCTGCTGAAAATAGGAAAGCCGCTCTTTGAAATCCTCAAACCGGGCGTCACGATAGGCTGGATTACCGGCATTAAGAAGCCCGTCGAGAATCGGATCCTCCAGTTCCAGCAGCTCGTTCATGTTGAGCTTTGCCTGACCGATCTTGAAAAGATAGGTCTTTACGGTGTTCTTACTCAGTGACAAACAACGTGCTATCGCTTTTATGGCATAGCCCTGCTGTTTCAATCTTATCAATTGTTTTATCTGACTCATGGGTCTTGATTTACCGGCCATTGGAATAACTCTTAAAAATCTTATCCCAAATAAATCAAAATAACCAAGGGGGTCAAGATGCTCCGGAATTAGCCCCACATTATTTTTTTGAGGGGTCAGTATGATCCGGAATAAGTTCATCTAAATCTTATAGAGGGGTCAGCTTCTGCCGGAATGGCATGCGATAACTCAATGGAATCGCGCATATACTCCAGTGCAACGTACCGGAATCATGGGGTCAATTTACTCCGGAATATGCATTCCTCCTCCATAAGCTTTCTGATGTACGGAAAAAATTTTTCTATCGGGTTGTTACGGCTTTGTGATCTGCGGGATAAGGTTTTCATATCCAGATATCTCTTGATAGTTCGCCTGCTCATGTTCAGATGTCGTGCCATCGCACGTATAGAGTGCCCTTTTCCCTGCAGTTCTTTAAGCTGTTTGAACCGTTGAAGGCGGATTCCACCTTGGGGATTCGCTTCGGACCTTTTGTCTCCACCAGAGATATTTTGGCCGCAGACCGCTTTTTCCGCTTCGTTCAGGGGTTGCTTCGGGGACAGCATAGCGTTGACTTTGCTATACTGCCTGACCAATACTTTCTGTACTGCTTCGCTTAGATTTTTCAACAGATGCCAACGGTCGGTTACCTGTATAGCCTGTGGTGCACCGGCGATGATGGCTTTTTGGTAATTACTGTATCTGTCCCGACTCATTACCTTAATCTCCGGACGCATTTCCAGCCATTTTCGCAACGTCTCTTCTTCCCGGTCAGGCAGAAGGTCGATAGCTTTCCCTGTGTGAAGATTGACCAGGATACTACCATAGCTATTCCGTTTTTTATAGGCCCAGTCATCCACCCCGACAGCAGTCACACCTTCTGATGGTGAAAAAGCCTCGTTTTCAATCAGTCGCAGTATAGTCGTGTCACTGGAAGGCATCGACACTAAGTCGCAGATTCGCTCAGCAGGTCTGCCCCCGGCCAGTAGTCCCAGCTGCCGGATCTTGTTTTCCAAACGGTCGGTCTTCCGCCTGTAAGGCTTAAAGTAATGCTCGAAACGTTCAGTGAATACTTTAAACGGGCATTCCTGATGACGGCAGTAAAACTTACGCGAGCGAAGAAAAATCACGGATGTTTTTCCAAAAACCGGAAGATCTGCGATTTTACGTGTGTAATAACTATGGATTCTTTTCGAGGGGATACAGCAGTTCGGACAGCTAACAGACCCGGTGCCACTCTGAACATAAATACGAAGTTCGTCCTGTCTGTTGTCAACCGATATCACTTTGAAGCGATCCCCGTTTGAAAAAACGAGTTTTGAGGCATTCATTATAATCTTAACGGTCTGCACACGACAATTATGATAAGATTACCACCAAAAGTGGGGAAGAACCCGCTTCGGCGATATCTCTCGTCCGCGTAGCTGCAAAGCCTTTGCTGATGAATACCTTTCGTGCCGCCTGTTTGATCTTCTGCTCGGTTGAGTCTATATTTGTCTTTATCATCTGGTCTGAACATCATTGGTAATGCAAAGCTACTGATATTGTTTAGTATTAAACACTTATTTTAAACGTTTGCTTAACATTTAGATTCTAAGTTCCTCTTGAGCGTTCTAAGATAACGGCGCATGGCCCTTTTGGTGACCCAATTGACGATGGTATGGGGCAGTGAAAACCCTAGTCCCACTTTCACGACCGCGCTATCGAATTCCAGCGTATAGCAAACACGGGTCCCACCACGATCATTGTCATGAACTGTCCGAAGAGTTCGTAAAAAATAGCTTTCGTCAGTAGAGGAAGTATAAACTACCCGTGTCTGGTCGACCCATTCCGTGCAGCGTAATTTTCGCAGGTACGAGGGTACCTTTGGGGATAGCCTGGAATCTTCCAGGGCAACGGCTCCTACCTGCACCTCCCCTGTTATGGAGGTACCGTTGACCTCGCTGCGCCAATACTTATCATTGCGAAGATCTGCTATATAATCAAAAACTTTTCTCCGTTCGGCAGCTATCTCTATGCTGAGCGACTGTGTTACTATCATAATGGGTTGGTCTAAATATATCCGATGCTATCACGATCTATAGGCAAGACTGTCTTTTTTACTCAAAGTACGTGAATAGACGTTCTGGTGGCAAACATTTTAGCAAAGACCTGTTCAATATGATGGTTCAATTGAACATTTTCCTACATGAACGTCGAATGGGCCAGTTCCATAAAGTTACCTCCAATCAAACATTTCCCAACCTAAAATATAGCAGTTCATCCCGCCCATTCCACATATCATCCAACTTGGCATTCCTATCGACTTTGGTTTTGTCAAGCTTTGCAGCTCTTATATCATTATTTATACATTCATGAAATACAAGTTAGTCAAAGGCGTTCTGTTCGCCATGCTCAGCATTACCCTGGCCTGTAAAAAGGACAAGGTTACTGATCCCACAGATTTGGAAATCATCGCACCGACACCAATCGGAGTTGTAAACGGTCCCAAAACGACCAAGGAAATCGGCCCCAATGGGGGGCTCATCGAGACTGCCGAAGGCATTAGTATCAGCATTCCCGATGGCGCCCTGGATAAAAACACGGTTATTACGGTGGAACCCATCAGTACCACCAATCCAGCAGGAATAGGTCAATCTTTTAGGCTGTTGCCCCACGGCATCAAGTTTACCAAGCCTATCGAAATGACTTTTTCCTTTGCTGCAGTAGCCAGCAGCATTCCGCTGATTGAAGGCCTTACCGTTTCCTATCAGGATGATCAGGGTATCTGGAGAGTCGAGGGGAATACCCGTACCAATCCCACTGACCAAACAATTACGGTAGTTACAGACCATTTCAGTGACTGGGTCCCCATGAAGTGGCTGGACCTTGTTCCCGGCAATGCACAGCTGGAAGTGGGAAAATCCCTAACATTGAAGGCCGTTAGGTACATCCAGGTCGAGGACGACGATTTTCTAATCGTACCACTTGTCCCATCGAAGGTAAAAGACCGGCCGGTGATCAGGCCTGTTGCCTTGGCACAAAAACACATCGTCAAATGGGAACTGGGAGGTCCAGGGGAACTCAAGGCCAATGGAAATACGGCTACCCTAACTGCTCCTAAATCTGTTGCAAGTGGAAATGGAGCAGCGGTCAGCCTTCAGGTAAAGAGTCCCGGCGTTACCAAAAGACTATTGGTCTCAAACATTACCTACCTTTCGGACGAATACCTGCTGGTCAGTTTCAATGGAGGGGAGTGGAAATCCTATTATGGCGCCCTGACCAACATACAACAGAAATATAATGCGATTACGGGGATGGTCAATCCGGGCGATGAGTTCGTACCCCTGGCCATTATTTGGAACACAGGTGAGGGAAATCATCCTTGGACCGCTATTCACGAACCTAACAAATTTGTAGAATTCCAATACGCCTATTCTACCAAGGATCATCTCAGTCATCTCTATGAAAATTCAAAAGAAGATTGGGTGCCGAGCGGGGGAAGCCTCAACATACCAAAGATAAACAAAGACGGTTATACCGAGGGTACCTTTAACCTCAGCTCTGCCGGCAGATGGGTGGACGGTGAATATGCTGGCAAACTCACCATCAGCGGTAAGTTCAAACTGAAATTCCACCAGTTCTGATCGTGTTCACTATCGAATTGGATCACCTTAAATGATGAGCAATGAAAAGTTCAATTTTATGCTGTGCTGCTATCCTACTATGGATCAATTCCATGGCGCAGCCAAAACCAGCCCACAACGAAGCCTTAGACGCCTACATTGCAAAGGAAATGAAAGAAACCGGCACGCTCGGGATGGCCGTTGCCGTGATCAAAAACGGAAGGATATTACATTCCAATACCTATGGTCTTGCGAACATCGAATACGGTATTCCCGTTTCGCCGCGTACCAATTTTGCCATTGCCTCTGCGACCAAACTATTTACGTCCAGCCTATTGATGAAATGGGTGCAATCGGGGAAGATCAGCCTAGAGGATCCGATCGGCAAATTTATTCCAGAGGCACCCAAATGGCAGGACATCAAGATCCAGCACCTACTGGCACATGAGGGCGGCATAGTTTGGCCGGGAGCGCTTGGCGGCTATCTGGGGATTGGCGCTTCTTCCGAGTTCAAGGTAGAGCCCATCGAAACGGTCATCAAACAATTAAAGGACTCGTCGCTGGTATTTCCGCCCGGAAGTAAACAGGCCTACCAGAACGGAGATTATTTTGTGCTGCAATATATCATAGAAAAAATTGCAGGTGAGCCGATCGAAACGGTACTAAAAAAGGAACTTCTTTTGCCAATGCAAATGTTGGATGGAGGCTTTGACGTCGAATACAGGGGATTTCCTTTTCAGACCATGTACCCCATTCCCAACAAGTCACAAAATTTCACTAAGGGAAAAAATGGACCACTGGTCTTTAAGGGCTATTATTCGCCAGCCTCTTTTGGGGCCGGTGGGATGTTCCTCTCCCTTTCAGATCTTTGCAAGTGGGCAATCTGCCTGGATAGGCAAACTATCCTAAAAAAGGAAATACAGGACGTAGCGGTTGCAGCAACTGGCCTAAAGGGCGGTTTTAGCAAAATGGGATGGGCTATACAGAACAACAACGGACTGGCGATAGCTGGACATAGTGGCGGACCCGGCCTGGCGGATATCCTCAGGGTGCCCCAAGACAATTTTACGGTCATCGTACTGAGCAACAATGCCGACCTCTATGCCTACCTGGCCGGGGAGATCCTGAAAATGTACTATCCGAATTACAAGCCTGAAAAAATGCCGAAATCCTTCACAAGAAAGTTGGTTCGATAAGGCTGGTACCGCTCAGGGGCTCGAGCCTTCATTTAAATCCGCTAGGGACCAACATGGTTAACCTAGCGGATCAATAGAAAGCTAAGCCTAAAGCAAAAAGCAATCGTCATTGGCAATGTTCCGGAACTCTCCATTCCTTTTGGCGTCCATGATCACTCCGTAGATTCCTTCGGCAGAAGTTGTCGTATCCATCGGTGCGTCCGCCCCGCCCACATTGGTCCTTACCCATCCAGGATGGACCGCAGTCACCCTGATCCCGGTTTCACGCATCCTCAAGGCCAGCATTTTCGTATACATGTTGAGTGCCGCCTTTGAAATCCTATAGGCTGGTCCGTTTGTATCGGCTTGCGATAACAATCCCATATCACTGGAAACGTTGATGATATGACCACCTTTGGAGACCAGTCCCAAAACCGCTTCATTGAAAAACACCAAACCGGTGAGGTTCACATCTATCGTTCTTTTGAAGGATTCGTACTCAGGAATGATAAAATAGGCATCGGTTGCTACTCCCGCACAATTGACCAGGATGTCTATCCCTCCACATTCAGCTTCCAATGTTTTGGCAGCCTGGGCTATGCTATAGGCATCGGTAATTTCAAGGGCCACCGTTTTAAGGTGGGGATGCTGCCATTTGGGAGATTGTCCCGGCTTCAGGGTGATGGTCACCTGATACTGTTGATCTAGCAACAATTGAGCTAGGGCCATGCCTATACCATTATTGCCACCGGTGATCACTACTTTTTTCTGATTTTTCTGTTCCATTATATTCATTTTTCGGCAAAGATTGACCTTAGCAACTAGAACGGAAAACAACTTCGGTTGAATCAGCGATTTCGGGCACCCAATTGAAACAAAGGTATATTGCCATCTTAGGCAAAAACGGTTTGGGCTGTTTTTTTCACACTTGCTCCCTGGGAATGCTCACCTCATCCCAAACCTACTTTGGGCAGTTGAACTACCGCGGCATCTTTGTAAAAAAAACAACAAAATAATATGAAACAATTTACACTAGTCGCCCTACTGCTGATGATCGGACTACAGAGCTGCAAGAAAGATAGCGAGCATGAAGCTGCAGATGATTTTGCGGGGTCGCCCAGAAGCGAAGTTCCCGATGAACTGATCGCACCCAACGGAAAATATTGGACCTATGGCACCGTATCCAGCATCAACTATCACGACACCTATTCAGATTCCTACAGAAATGCCTTCGGGCTGAGCCTCTTTTTGGAAATCCGTAAAGACGGAACCTACAAGTTCATGCAATACCTCAATAGCGGAAACTATGCTACCCTGGACCAACTATGGCTGGAAACGGAAGGAACGGTGACCATTGGTACCGCTGATGTAGATGGTGTAGCCTATCCCACCTTCACCCTACATCCGGTCAAAGGCATCGAAAGGATCAGGACGGCCACAAAAAATGAGCAGCGCAAGCTCAAAAAGGAAGCATTGGTCGGCAGGGGAAATCTTTCGGCAACCTTCTTTTACGGACGCTACCTTGACCAGGGAAAACACTTCCTTGATATCCTGAATACCGACGGCACGGCACCAATCCAAGCCCTACACGAGGAATGGTAGCTATGCCAAAAGAATAAAGAAATGATAGCAAAGGGCAAACACCATTTTTTTATTGGTCTGTCCTTTTTGACAATTCAACCAAAAAATAACCCGTTCATCCATTTTTGGCTGGACGACTTCCCTGGAAAGCGGAAAATTTGAAGAAAAAAAACATGATGATCATAAGAAATATCAGGATTTTTGATGGCGCACCAGTTTCGGGCGCCAAGGATATCTACATCGAAGATGGCATTATCACGGCCATAAAGGAAAATACTGGCGGGTACGACCAGGAACAGGGACACGTCGTATTGGACGGAAAAGGAATGTTGGCGGTGGCTGGCATGACCGATTCGCACAAGCATGTGTGGCAGGCACCCTTCAAGGGCTATTCTGCGGATCAATTATTATTGGAATACCTTGAAAAGGTCTGCGGAGACATGGCGCAGAAGATCAGTGCCGAACAGCTATACCAGCTGAATCTATACGGCTACCTACAGGCTGCGGCCAGCGGGGTTTCCAATGTATTTGACTGGTCACATATCATGAACTCGGAGGCCCATGCCGATGCGGCTGTACAGGCGGCCATCGACTCGGGCATAAATGTGCTCTTCTTTCATTCTACCTCTGCCTTCGGAAGGGACAAGCTCTGGAATAACAGCACCATTCCACATCAGCCCTATGTCGAGCAGCTCGCCAGATCTCATAAGCACCAAAGTAACGTACGCATCGGTATGGGCATCAGGGGGCCGGAGTTTGCGACCATGGAGGTTAACAGGGCCGACATCGAGTTGGCTGCCTCCCTAGACTGTCCGGTATCGATGCACCTTGGCAGCTCCATTCTGGGCAAGATCCATCAACCGGTACGCCAGCTGGCGGATCATGGGCTGTTGGACGAAAGGCTGAACCTAGTGCACTGCAGTACCTTGTCATCGGAAGAATACGGCTTGATTGCAGAAGCGGGCTGCTTGGTATCAATCACACCAGAAGCCGAACTACAGACAGCCCTCGGCTATCCAGCAGTAGAGCTCCTTGCGGACCATCCTTCGGCCAAATGGGCCATTGGTACAGATATTCCAACTGGTGCTACCGATAGCCTGATCTTCCAGCAACGTTTATTGTTGCAGTATTATCGCGGCTACATGAACCAGCGAGCGATTGATCAGATGCAGTTTCCGACAGACATACCCTACAAAGCGAACAAATTCTTTTTTGATTCGATGGATCATGCCAATAGCTACTCGGGCTTTAACGTATCCTCAAAGATCGAGGTCGGCAGAAATGCCTGTATCAACCTCTTCCAATGGGATCAGCTGGAAATGGGCGGCTTCGGACAGCATCCGGCATTTTATTTCCTACAGGAAGAGCAGCTCAGGACGATTGTTGTCAACGGCAAACTTTTCAAACTGGATGGCGACTGGATCGACCATGATTTCCAGGCATTATCCCACCAGGTCCAAGAGATTGCAAAAGGTATACTTTCCTGATGAGCCTGTTTTTCCCTAGGGGCCGACAGTTGAAGAGACAGGATTTCTACGTCCTATTTTTCATCAGGCCCCCGTTTATGTTCCTGATCGCCTATTGGCTATTTGGCTCGAGCTATTTCAGCCATTGGCATATCTTTTGGCCGGTAACTTTGGCATTGATCGTCCAAACGGTCGTTTCCTGGCGTCTGCACATTTATGCGGACGGATTGATCCGTAGCCGATATGCTAATATCGAAAAGGTGACCGAAAGACTGGTCTGGAGCATGGGCAGCCATATCTGCATCATGGTGACGGTCATCAGCGCAAGCTGTGCCCTATTTGTGCTCACGGACTTCCAGGACTTTGATTTCCAGTGGGACGGTTATTTCAAGACGCTGGTGACCGGTTTCTGCACCAATATTGCCGCTACCGGCTTTCACGAAGGCGTCTACATGTTCCACAATTGGCGGAAAACCTGGTTGGAAGCCGAGGAACTGAAAAAGAACA
This sequence comes from Sphingobacterium thalpophilum, assembly GCF_901482695.1. Taxonomy (NCBI): domain Bacteria; kingdom Pseudomonadati; phylum Bacteroidota; class Sphingobacteriia; order Sphingobacteriales; family Sphingobacteriaceae; genus Sphingobacterium; species Sphingobacterium thalpophilum. The sequence continues at coordinate 3,313,185 of NZ_LR590484.1, read as the reverse complement.
ATCTCAAGAGCCAGTTAACGGGACTGAAGTGCAAGATAGATTCGCATTTTTTATTTAACAGCATCAATACCCTATCCAGTCTTATTGAAGAAGATAGGACCTTGGCAGAAAAGTTTTTGGACGAGATGAGCAAGGTCTACCGTTACATCCTACAAGGTGACCGGGAAGAACTGATCCCCCTGGGCGAAGAAATCGATTTTATCCATTCCTGGTTTTTTCTGCTCAAGACAAGATACGGGTCTGCCATTGAGCTGCAACTGGGACAGCTTGGAGATACGGAGGCCTATGCACTTCCCGTACTCAGTCTGATGCTCATCGCCGAAAATATCATCGAACACAATTCGATCAGCAAGAAGGCTCCGTTAAAGCTATGCATCCAGAGAGAAAGGGACAACCTACTGTTCGGTCATTTGATGCAGCCTAAGAAAAACAGTCCTATCGTCAATGAGGACCAAAAGATCCACCATCTTTTTGATAAATACAAGCTAATGGGCATCTATGACGCTGACCTATTCTACCACAAACAATGGAGGTGGGTTAAAATCCCATTGATCTTAATCCCTAGGCCCTTATGAACTTCATCCTGCCCAACCGTAGCCAGTGGAGGACCTTATCCTTCCCGTTTCCCATTATCATCATCTCCATCTATTACCTGATGTTCTATAACCTTGGAATGGATTTGACCCATAGCCTCAACCTCTTCGGTCTCGTCTTCACGCTGGGCATCCTTTCGTGGTGGTTGTCTGTGGTCATCAGCAATTGCATGAACTGGCTCCTTCCCGATTCGGAACAGCTTCCATTAAGGGCACTGTGCATCTTCCTATCCCAGCTGTCAATAGAGATCGTCATCGTTTCGATCCTGTTCCAGGCCTTGGACAGGGTCTCGCAACCTGGACGACTTGAGCTCGACCAAGCCCATTTCGTTGCCGCGCTGGTATTGGCCCTGTTGAGCAATATCATCTTCAACAGCATTTGGCAGGTCAGATATATCTTTGAGCACTGGAAAAATGCATTGACCACAAAAGAACTTTTGGACCAGGAACAGTTGTTAAGGGAATATCGCGGACTTAGGGAACAGCTACATCCCTATTTCCTGTTTGACAGTTTATATGCTGTAGGCCGATTGATCGCCAATGACCTGGAAAGGTCCATTACCTATCTGGATGTACTGAGCAAGGTCTATCGTGCATTTCTGAACGAGAACAAAAAGGAACTCTGCAGCCTGTCACAGGAATTTGAGCATGTCATGTTGTACGTCAAATTGTTGGAAACGGCCAATGGAATGCCGATAAGACTAGACATCAGTCCGATTGGAGAGCACTCAGCCCATTACCTTCCCCCATTCAGCATACAAAGGATCATCGAAGACGTAAAGGATTACCATTATCCAGACCCCAACTTGCCCGAAATCCGCATTTGGACCGAAGAGGCCTACGTCTACGTTGAGCACGGACTACATGCACATTGGAACTACACGCCATCGGCCAACCTGCGCAGCATCGTTGGAAGGTACAATTATTTAAAAATAGGCCAATTTTCGGTCAAGAAAAATGGAGAAAGCCTTCGCTACAGTCTTCCATTACAAGTAAAATAGATATGAAAAAAAATTGGGAAATGCCAGATTTTGGCTGGCAGATGAAAAGCTTAGCTAGCGCGGAAACGAGCTTTGAGGTTACCAAAAATGGTGTTTATGATCTTCGCATTGTCCACAGCACGATCAAAGGGGTCAGCCCAAAGATGCTGGAATGGTGGTTCAGGAACATCGGTGGCGATATGACCTACCGTGGTCATCGATATCCAAGGTACCTGATCTGGCATCCGCTAGACCATATCCATTGGGAATTGGTTGGACAGAAAGGCAAAGCGCAGCAGGTTGGCGTGGGATCCTATTTCAGGATCGTGGAAGCCTTTGCCAACAATCCAAGCTATCAGATCGACAGCATTGAAAGGGTAGAAAAGTTGGATATTACAGGAATCAGGTTGGTCCGTAGGATACTTGGTATCGAAATTTTCAGCTTGGAACACCATTTCGGACAGGCAGGTACGGAAGGCAGCAGCTACCGGTCACAAATGTTGGTGGGCTCCGACCATTGGCTGATGGGACCGTTGTTCAATAAGTTGATCCGTCCATTTATTTTTTCGAAGATCATGGGCCGCTTGTGGCTGAAGCACAATATCGAAGAGGTCGGCAATTTCGAGTTCTTCCTTCCCGAACTCTATCGGCAATACCATCCGCAGTTCTGTGATGGAGACATGATTGCCGAGCCCTGGAGGCTCCTCCAGCAGCCATAAAATACAATTGGTAGTCAAATATCCCAGTTCATGAACGTGTCTGTTTGGGACTGAGCAGATTAACTGCAGTTTTGCCCTAAGAATAAAGAATTATCACACAAATAAATAATATAACAATGAAAAAAACAGTACTATCATTATTATTGCTAGCCGGTTTGGGCATGGCAGCAAACGCACAACAGGGCGCAACAAACAAGATCAGCGCAGGGCTAGAATTGGCTTTGCCTACCGGTGACAACGCGGACGTGTTCAGCTTCGGTTATGGCGCCTCGGTACAGGGTGAATTCAATATAGTCAAGAACCTTAACCTGACAGCCAATGCCGGATATCTTTCCTTCAGGCTAAAGAAGGAGATCAAAGACCTATTGGAGAGTTTTGGTGAAGACACTAAGGGCAGTGGTGCCATTCCGTTGAAAGCTGGTGCGAAGTATTTCTTTGCGGGCAAATTCTACGGACAGGCCGAGGTAGGCGCCGCCATCAGTACTGATGAGGACGGGGGTACGGCCTTCAGTTATGCACCTGGCATAGGCATTAACCTGCCGATTTCGGAAAAGACTATCGTAGATCTGGGGATCAGGTATGAGAACTGGAGAAAAGACGGTATCGGTTCCTCTTTCTTCGGGCTTAGGGCCGCAGTGGCTTTTGGTCTTTAGCCAATTGAATAGTAGTTTATAGTGTTGAGGGGCTGTTCTTAGGGGCAGCCCTTTTTTGCAGAAGATCTTTATATTTAACACAATCACATCAACATGAAAGTAAGCATTATTGGAGCCGGGATCGCTGGCCTAGCTACCGCCATTGCCCTGAAAAAAGAAGGTATCACCGCAGAGGTTTTTGAGGCTGCCCCACAACTGTCGGCTGTAGGTGCGGGATTGGGACTTGCGCCCAATGCCATTAAAGCGCTGTCCCATATCGGTCTGGACGAAAAGATTGTGTCCATTGGCCGACAGCTTCCCTACTTCCAGATCTTGGACCAACGGGGCGGGCTTATCTCTTCGGCCGACAGCACATATGTGGTCGAAAAATATGGAATCGACAATTTCACCATCCATCGCGCCGACCTTCACGAATGTCTTTTGAACGAACTGGACAGCCATTTTGTGCATACCAATAAAAGAGTTGTCCATTGCAGACCCTATCGTAGCGGTGCAGAGCTGACCTTTTCGGACGGCAGCATCCACCAGACCGATTACCTGATCGTCGCCGATGGGATCAATTCTATTGTCAGGAAGAAGATAGTTCTCGATTCTAAGACCAGATATGCAGGATATACCTGCTGGCGTGCAGTAGTGGACGCCAAGGCGCTTGACCTTCAAGGGGCTTCCGAAACCTGGGGAGCCCATGGACGTTTTGGTATCGTTCCCCTTAGGGATGGAAAGGTGTATTGGTTCGCCTGTATCAATGCGGCCCCCGATGATCCCAACTTTAAGAACTTTACAACGGCAAACCTGGCCCAACATTTTCAGGGTTATCATTCCCCTATCATCCAGCTTTTGGAGCTTACGCCCGACCAGGCCCTGATCCGGAACGACATCTACGATATCGAACCGCTGAAAAAATTTGCCTATCGCAGGATACTATTTGTTGGCGACGCCGCCCATGCCACCACCCCGAACATGGGACAGGGAGCTTGTCAGGCCATCGAAGATGCGGTCATCCTGGCAAACGAATTCAAGACCTCGAGCGACCTTGAGGAAGCCTTCCGCAGGTTTGAGAAAAAACGATTGAAACGTACATCGGCAATCATCTCCCAATCCCGCAGGATAGGTGCCATGGCACAATGGACCAACCCCATCGCCATTTTCCTCAGAAATTGGCTATTGAAACATAGTCCAAAAGGACTTCAAAAAAAGCAGTTCGAAGAACTTTATCGCTTTAAGCTATAGCACAAAAAAGGCTAGTAGGATCATCTACTAGCCGTTCTCGCTACCGTAATCAAGTAAATCAGCGCTTGTCTATCGGCACAGTCCCACTGTCGGGCTGGCGCTTACGTATACCGTCAATCTTGTGACCATCCATGATCAGGGCCATATCGACCAATACACTTTCGAACTGCATGCGATAACTGACCACTTTTGCGTTGACCTTGTCTTCAAGTCGGTGACTTTTTACCTTTCCAAGTTGAAGCAGCATCTTTCCGAGCAGCAGCTCGGTATCTTCCCGGCTCATGGCATTTTTCAGGCGATCGCTGAAGAGCACGTACACGCTATCGGTTCGGCCCGCATGGTAGTGTGCGATAAATCTGTTCACCGTTCCCTCTGGGCTCTGCTGTGCCAAGGCAGGTTTGTAGCAAAATGCAATCAGGACGATTGCGGAGACATTCCATAAAAATCTTTTCATTTCGATCAGCAGGGGTTCAAGAACCTGCCTCCCAAAACTCGCCAATGGCAAGCTAAACCAAAATAGAAAAGTATACGAACTGTCGATCTTCCGTATGAACAGTAGACTCCACATTCCTGCGCCAAGTTTAAGTGGAAACAGCACTACAATTAAACCAGGGATTTGACCAGTCCATCCGAAAGCGCTTAAGATCCATTGATAAAGCCACGAATTTGCCGTACCGGTAAGTTACGTTCTGGCACAGCGATTCGGGCAAAGGTGTTGGAAGGCTATCGGCATCAATTTATTAATTTCATATGAGACAAACAAAAATCAAACTAAAGGTTTTCGTGATCAGCTTATTGACGAACACGTTCCTAATCCAAAATCTGGCAATTGCACAACAGCAGGTCGAGCACGCCAAATTGCTTACCGAAAATGGTGCGGCTACAGATTTCTACGGCAGATCGGTCGCTATCAGTGGAAACTATGCCATTGTTGGTTCAAATAAAACGGAAGAGCTTGACGGATCCACCGGTAACATCCTTAATGATGCTGGTTCGGCCCACATCTATGAAAAATCCTTCGATGGAAAATGGGTCTTCAAACAGAAGCTCATTGCAGGTGATCGCAGGGTCAGTGACTCCTTCGGAACTTCGGTAGCCATCTTTGGCAACTTTGCGGTCATCGGAGCCGAAGAGAAGGACGTTGACCTACAGAAACTAGCCAATGTGGGGGCTGCCTACGTCTTTTATCGCGGAGCCGACGGCATCTGGCGTGAACACCAAAAACTAATACCTTCTGATTATGCAGCAAACGACTTTTTTGGTCATTCGGTGGCCATGCATGGCAACTACATCGTGGTTGGCGCTTATTTGAGCGATAAAGATGCCGCCGGAAACGCTGTTAGCAATTCTGGATGTTTTTATGTCTTTGAACTGGACAACGCTAATGGATGGAGCTTAAAACAAAAATTGACCGCACTGGACAGAAGGACGGGTGATTGCTTCGGCTGGTTGGTGGCCGTCCACGGCGAGCATATCGTGGTAGGCGCCTATCAGGATATAAAAAATGCAGAGGGCACAGGTTCACTGTTAAATGCGAGTAGCGCCTATATCTTCGGACGTCAACCCAACGGATCTTGGATACAACAACAAAAAATCGTGTCCAGCGATCGGAATTCAGGAGATTTCTTCGGTTACAGTGTCGCTATCAGCGGACAAACCGTTGTGATCGGTGCCTATGGTGAAGACGATGATATACAAGGGGGTAATCCCAAGCAGCTTGCCGGGAGCGCCTATATTTTTGAACAAGCTTCCAACGGCTCTTGGACGCAGACACAGAAGCTGAACGCTCCGGATCGTACCATGGAAGACCGTTTTGGCTATGCGGTGGGCATAGATGGCGGCAGTATCCTGATCGGCACCTATCTAGAGGACGACAATGCAGAGGGCCAACAATACCTGAGTGCTGCCGGCAGTGCCTATCTGTTCGTAAAGTTGGCAGATGGAAAATGGATCTTCCAGCAAAAAATAGTTAGCTCGGAACGTAGTGAAGTCGCACAGTTCGGTACCACTGTGGCTATCTCGGAAAACCATATGCTCTTGGGCGCTCCAGGTCATGCCAACAGAAAGGGAATGGCTTCGATATTTGGCCCACCTCCCGTACTTCCCATTGAACTCTACGAATTTAGCGCCAAATATAGCCATGACGCTGTCCTATTAAAATGGACTACGCTGATGGAGGCCAACAATAAGGAGTTTATCATTAAGCGGTCGATCAATGGAACAGACTTTACGGAAATTGCCCGTATCATTGGCGCAGGACATACCAACAGTAGAAAACACTATACCTATAAAGACAAAAACCTGAGTAGCGGCATTTATTACTACCGCTTGGAGCAGGTCGATTACGATGGAAAGCTTAGTGTACTTGGCGTAAGGATGGTGAAGATCCACATCGATCCTTCCACCGTCTCTGTATTTCCAAACCCCACGACAGGTCCAATCTATCTGATGCTGCCTTCCACATTTGGGAAATCGGTCAAGGTGACCATTGCCAATCTTTCAGGCCAGATTGTCCACAGCGAAACTCTCCAATCAAAGGAGCAAGCTGTAAAGCATCAGCTCAAACTCAACAAACCTATGGCTAGCGGCCTATATTTTATAGGTATAGACAGCGAAACGTCCAAGCAACAGCTCAAGCTGATGATTAAATAAATCTATCACAGCTTGTTCCTTAGAAAAAGAACAAGCTGGTACGATAAGATCAGCTAAAAGCTTCACCGCCTATTACCAAATCTCTTCCACAACCGTAGATTTGCAATAGCATATTTTGAATATCGGCATGTACCTCATCTACCCTATCAACACTGAGAAACAGGGTCAACAAGCTTCAGTTTGATATCCTAGACTTTTAATTGATAGGCGGACAGTCCAGACAAAAAAAGGGATGGCGATGCCAGTAGCATCATCATCCCGTTTAAAGTTCAAATTGGGTTCGCTTATTTTTTGGGTGTAAACCTCTCTACCTGATTATTGATCGGAACAAGGCTTTTCAGGTAACTATAGATGGCCCTTAGATCGGTATCTTTCATTCCCGCATACATTGTCCATGGCATTGGCGTATTATAGCTGCCATTTTCCACACGTGGCGAACTATACGCAGGATCCGCATAAAGCTTAAACCTAGCGAGGAAGCTCTCTTGAGTCCAGGTCCCTATCCCGGTTTGCTGATCAAAAGTGATGTTAGGTGCCCTTACGATGCCGACAGGCTGTGCAAATTCCATTCCGCCCCCAAATTCTGTGCCGGCGATAATACTTCCCTTATCCGTTTTACTATGACAATCTACACATCCTGCGGCATTTACCAGATATGCGCCATATTTTAATTCATCTGAGGTATCTGGACGCTTGGTAAAGCTAGGTTTCTGGGGCATCGTATTGATCAGGATATTGACCGGAAAATCTGCCTTGGATTCAGGGATATTTTTTTTTACGGGAGCTAGGGAACGGATATAGGCAACGATGTCATACAGGTCTTCCCTGTCCATCTTTCCAAAACGATGTGAGGCCATCACCGGAAATAAAGCCTTTCCCTCCTTGTCTACCCCTGCGGTGATCGCCCTAAAGATTTCGCCGTCAGTCCAACTGGCCAATGCATATGGTGTCAGGTTTGGTGCGTAAAAGGTTCCGGGAAAGCCCATCTCTTGGTTGAATACTTCTCCTCCCCCGCCCATACCATTGACATCCATAGGGCCAGCGAATAGCTCCCAGTTTCTTGTACTATGGCAGTCCATGCAGACTGCCACGTGATTGGCCAGATACCTGCCATTTTCGATTCGTTCAGGCGTGGCTTCGATGCTCAGCTTTGGTGCCGGATCGGCATTGGGCAGGGCTGTCTTGATGTACACACCCCCGGCCAGTACAACCAACAATATCACCACGATAATGATGAGGATTACTTTTAATGTCTTCATTTTATTTATTGGATAATCATTTAAATTATTACCCAAATTTCAATGACAACCGAGCTTTAAGAAAATACTTCATGAACCAATTGGGATTATAGTAAGATGAACTGTCCAAACCAAACGCAGCGGATCTACAGCGGGCTATTTACCCAGCCAGAGCTTAAAATCAGTGACCTTTTCACGGCTCACGATCGCCTCCTTATCCTGTAAGGGCTTCAGGTGCAGCGAAAGACGGTGACCAAAATAATCATGGATCTTGTCTATACTGGCCGTGGCCACCAGGAATGCCCGGCTGATCCTGAAGAAATCGTCCGGTTCAACCATATTTTCCAGCTCATCCATGGTATAGTCGATGATGTAGCGTTTATCGTCATAGGTCTTGAAAAAATTCAGGCGGTCATCCGAATAGAAATAGGCGATATCTGCCACATTGATCGAGATCAAGCGTTGCATACTTTTGACCAAAAATCGTTTACGATAGGTTTTGGGCTTTATCTGTTGCAATCCGGCCATCAGCTTTTCAAAATCAGCGACATTGGCAGTTGGCGCAGACTGCTTCTGGAGCCTTTCGAATTTCTGCAGGGCCGCCTCCAATTCTTCTTTCTGCACCGGCTTCAACAGATAGTCGATGCTATTGACCTTAAAGGCCTTCAATGCATGTTCATCATAGGAGGTCGTAAATATGACGGTACTGGTGACTTCGGTCTGTTTGAATATTTCAAAACTCTGGCCGTCGGTCAACTCGATATCCATCAGGATGAGATCGGGTTGCTTATTCGTTTCCAACCATTCGACCGTACTTTCCACACTATCGAGCACGCCCAGCACTTCTGCTCCTGGCGCAATGGACAACAGGGTCTTCACCAGCTTTTTAGCGGCAAGGTTTTCGTCTTCAACAATTAAAACTTTCATCTTTATATCAGTTAATTTCTATTTTGATCAGTGGTAATATGACCACAAACTGGTTTTCTGTCTCATAAAACTGCGGATCTTTGTCCATCAGCAACTTATAGTTTTCGGTAATATTGGATAGGCCTACCTTGTTGGAAAGGATGTTGCTTTTTTTCTTCTGCAGGTTATTGACTACATGAAGGTTTCCATCCCTGATATAGATCTCTATCTGTAACGGTCGCATTTTGTTGGCTACGTTATGTTTGACCGCATTCTCTACCAACAATTGCAGGGAATAGGACGGCAGGTAACAGCCCCTAGCAGCAGCATCCACTTCCAGTACCAATCGGATCGCCTCCCCATGTCTGATGCGCAGGAGTTCATAATACGATCCAATGAAATCAAGTTCGTCCCCTACACTTGTCAATCCCTCTTCTGTATTTTTCAGCAGGTACCGGTACACCTTGCTCAGTTCATTGAGGAAATACTCGGCCTTGACCGCATCCTCCGCAATCAGCGAGGAAAGGATATTGAGGTTATTAAACAGGAAATGTGGGTTGATCTGTTTCTTTAGGTTCTCAAACTCGTGTACCAGCTTCTGTTGTTCTATCAGTTCCTTTTCAGAAAGGCTCAGGCGCCATTGTTTGAAAATATACTCCACCTGCCATAGGGAGGTGGAGATCAGCGTGAGGAATACGCCTACCCATAGTCCGGTCCTAAAACTATCCTCATCAAATTGGTAGCCAAATAGCGATAAGGCGTCAAAGCCATAAAAATAGCTGCACATCGTCAGGGTGATCAGTACCATATGCACAATTGCCAACAGCACCAGCCTGATGATCGTCTGACTCAGCTTGGGCAGCAGTTTTGCCAGGTAGTGCATGGAGACGATATGCAGGTACCAGGATAACAGTCCGATGAGGTAGATCGCCGTAAATGCGCCCAGCATCACTTCCCATTCCTGGTAGAACCGATGTTTGAACATTACCAAACCTGTTGCAATGGAGATGATCGGCATCAGCACCCAGAAACTGATCCATTCTATTTTTGTAGGCCTGAATATCGTGCTCATATTTCCAAGTTTTTTTGAATCACAAGGGGCAGCTGGATGCGCCTTGTCCCGACAAGCTGTTGAATACTTATTTCGGCCATTCCCAACAGGCGGAACTTGTTGATGACATTGCGTAGCCCGCTTTCGTCGGCCTCAAGGTCGGCCTTGATCTTAGTCGATACCGAATTCTCGATCACAAGCTGTCCGTCCCCATTGGCACCGATATAGATCCTAAGGGGCATTTTCTTACTTACCACATTATTGTGCAGTGCATTTTCGAGCAACAGCTGTAAGGTAAATGGCGGTACCAGTTTTTCTGTTTCGGTTTCATCGATGTCCATATGCAATTCAATAGCCTGTCCATACCTGGCTTTCAATACATAGAAGTAAGAACCTACAAAGGCCAGTTCTTCGGCCAGGGATACGAACTGCCCATCGTTTTTGAGCAGGTACCTGTAGACTTTGCATAGTTCATCCAAAAAAGCTTCCGCCTTTTCCCCATCCTCGCCGATCAGGGCCGATAGTGTATTGATGCTGTTGAACAGAAAGTGCGGCTTGATTTGGTTCTTCAACCCTTCCAGTTGGCTTTTGATATAGGCTGTACGCAACTGCTCGGTTTCGGTCAGCGCAGCCCGCCATTTCTCAAAATTGGAAGCACCTTCATGAAAGAGCGTAGCGAAAAGGTTGAGGACCATCCCTGAAAGGATCACGTACAAAAAACGATCACCTCTGTAGACAAATCCCTGGAACTGGTAATGATGAAAAAGCCAGGTAATAAAAATACCGTCTACAGCTGTCATAACAAAGAACAGGAGCAGCGCGGTAAGCATCCTCCGCATGATCTGGGCATCCAGGGGCATCCTTGCCCTCAGGTATACGGCAACATAGGTATGGAACTGCCAGGAAACACATTTGATAAAGAGCGTAACCATCAATACCGAAATGAACTTCCCCCAACTCCCATAGAGGCTTTCCCCATAGAGTATGGAATTCATCAGGACCGAATAGGGTACCAGGATTCCCAACATGATCTTGAGATCGTTCTTCGTATATCGTGGTCGGTTCAATTTATCTTTTGATGTCCTCTAAGATACGACAATGGCATTAAAAATGATCAGCATCCACTCCTGAATGCTAATACATTTTGTATGAATTGAGGAATTTAATGAATGAACTGTACAATACAAAAATAACAGATCGTATCTACCATACTACCTTGAACGCAAACGATTAAATGTGACTGACCTTAAGGAATTTTATGCACTCGCTGGTTCTCGTCCCTGTACTGAATTTTCGGTACTCCCTTGGTCGTACTCCATACAATTTTATCATCCCTGGTCGCATCTCCAATCTTGATCATCGACATATCCTTTCTGGTATCGCTCCATAGCACGATCCGGTCACGATGCCCCCAACGGCTACATCGCCGTTCAAAGTGATATAAGCCAAACTGTCGGCCGCACTCAGGTAAATAACCTCTAAGCCATTTTTGCCTCCATAATCCAAGCCAAGACCAACAGCATTATCCTCATCCCTAAACCCAAATCCAGCCCTTTCATCTCCCCCGGTTCGTTGATCGATAATGACCAGCCCATACTATGGCGTTCAACCAGCTTTCCGCCCATCTGCAATTTCGTTTTCCTGCCCAAATATAGGCGGTCATCGCCGTTTTGGTCCATCAATACGATACCATGTATACTGTCCTGCCTTTTCCGTCCGAGATTTACAGTTTCTCCACTTCCCATGACGATTACGGGACTTCCCTGCTGATCTTCTATGATAAGCTGGGATACGCTCAGCTTTCCATCCTGTTAGACTGTGTAAATGCTGTGAGGAAAAGTGTGATCGACATTACTAAAAATATACACATCGCTATTCTTAGGTTTCGAACCTGCCGCTGCAGCTTCATAAATTCACGCCTCTCCATGTCAATTGATTTAATCATCCAATTTAATCTCGCAAAGGGCTATTTTGCATAGGGGAAATTCCTTGCGACCTTGCGCATCATGCGCTCGATCAGGTCATCTGTAGAGGAAGTGATGTTGGCATCCATGTTCTTGAACAGTCTCCAGATCAACTCGCCACTTTTACCTTCATTGAGCGTCAGGAAAATGGTACCGGTACCGGTCTTGCCGCCAAATCCTCCGAACATTACCGCGGAAGCAATGGCACCCGCCTCGGATTTGGTCTGCTCGGTTTCGAACCTTCCGCCCAGTACGGCGTCCACTCCCAAGATCTTAGCGATCTCATCCTTTGTAAATTCATCGGAACGATCCAGTATACCTGCTTTTTTCAGTAGGATATTGGTTTTTTCGGGATCCTGGAACTGCACCGAAAAATCTTCCTTTTTGCGCAACAGGAAGGTAAACATGCTCAATTGGATATTTTTGGACATGGTCTTCTCCTGCTCCCTGTTTCCTTCAGCACTAAAATTCTTTGGTTGCTTCTTGTAGCTGATCTTGGTTTCGAAACTTTGCCCCCAGAACAGCAACCAGATCATGCAGGAAAACATCAGGAAGAAACTGGATATACTACAGGAACAGGCATTGACCTTTATCAGCTATGGTGCCTCTCCCTTTACCCTATTAATTCTGGAAAAGGCAGCGAGTGATGTGTTACAGCAGATGGAGAGGCTTGGGAACGGCAAAGATCAGATGCCAGAGATGATGGTCGGAATCTTTAGAAGGCTTGATTTCCGACAGGCAGATAGGATTGACTATTACAGCCTGTCAAGTGAAGTGCTCAGACTGGAAGAAGATCAGCAACACATGGCGCCCCGTTACCTATCAGAAATGGATGGTAAACTTTCAGATTGGGCCGAACGCAAGTTGGCTATGTTGGTGGGTTTCGTGCACAGGGTAATGCAGCAGCAATCACTGGAGTTCACTGCAATTCAGGATGCAGACATTATCAAATTTAATCAAGTTCTGCCTAAAAGCAGCCCCATCGAACTGACAAGCGGATTTTGGATCTTGGCAGATAGAACTATCTGAAACAAGCATGGGCAAGGCCCATGCTCATATTTTTACTAACTTACCTGGATTTTTGTCCGGCCAAGAGCTCTTCAGAAGGAGTCAAATTGTAGGCAAACTCGACTATGTACAACTTCTGCTGAGCGCCCTGATGACTGACTTTGATCCAACCATAATGCGGTTTGTTATCGATCAACAATTGTACGCCAATATATTGGTCGTCCTTAGCTACCCAAGGCCCCTTCAGTTCATTTCCCTGAACCTTTTCGATCACGTCCAATAACACCGCTTTGGTCATGTAATTGCTCCAGCGGGTAGTCGCCAACATCTGCTCCCTGATGGGATTTCCCTGTTTCAATGGCGAGGCCCATAGCCCGTTCAATCCCATTTCGCTTCCCTTATCCAATAACAGCTTCCCACCGCTGGTCGAAATACTGCTGGCAAAGAAATAAAGATGGCTTTGGCTATCCATGACCAATGCACTGGTGAAATAGAGGTCATTCTTTCCATCGGCATTCATATCCAAGGTGATGAACTTATTGTAGGAAAGTTCCTGATTGACCACCCCGTGTACAATTCCGTTGTTATTGCTGGGCGGTGGTGCAGGTTCGGGCTTTTTACCTTCATCGGATGGCTTCTCGGGGATACCTTCCTTTGGTTTTTCGGGCACAGGTTTGTTCGGATCATCCTGTGGATTTTTGGTTTCAGCTTTGTCGCAGCTCTGCAACAAGATACAAAGACCTAAAAAGGCCATCAACGTTCTTTTCATGATTTGCTTATATTATGCGTAATTGACGGTAAACTTCCAAATACCGACATTATAAGCAAACCACTTGCTGAACGAACTGTGGGAAATGTATGCTGAACTGTTATCTCTAAAATTTAAAACCATACTCATGTCATGCTGTGCCAATGAACGCAGCATCCAACACACCCCCAGATTTCCGCTAATCATAGCGTGCCCATCCAGTTCATCCGCTAATCTGTAGATTTCGGATAAGCGAAACCTCCAAGCAAGCGGAAGAATTAAAATCATCCATTTAGCTTTCTTTGTCCTGACTGCGATAAAGCAGAAAAGGAAAACAATGGCAGTATTAAACCCCGTGATGGCTTATGAAGTGCAGTATTTTTGAGATAGCAACCATTTTCTGAACTAATTTTTATTATCTGCGGTCTTTACTTTTTCTGCCTGCTGCTTTTGCGGATGGATGATTAACCGCAATGTGGGGTCATTGGATATGAAATTCCATAGCCAGCTACAAACCAGTTTTACCTTGTTCTTAAAACCGGCAATAGGTAATATGTGTATCACCAGCCAGAGCCACCATGCAATAAACCCTTTGAAGAAACCAACAGGCAATTCCGCTACGGCTTTGTACTTGCTGATGATAGCCATGCTTCCTTTGTCGGCATAGCGAAAGGGCTTTAGCTGTTTGCCGTTGATGATTTTCTTAAAGTTCTTTCCCAACAAAGTTCCCTGCTGTATGGCTACCTGTGCCACCTGCGGATGCCCATTAGGAAATGCTTTGTCCGTATCCTGGTAACAGATGTCGCCAATGGCAAATACATTCGTTGTTCCCGTAACAAGGTTAAATTCGTTTACAGCTATACGCTTGTTTTTCAGCACTGCAGTTTCGGGCAATCCCTTTGCTTCGTTTGCGATAACGCCCGATACCCATATCAGTGTTTTGGCAGTAATCTGTTCTTCGTTTGAAAGATAAACTACATCGTCTTTGAAATTTTTTACCGCCACAGATAGCTTGATGTTTACACCTAACTCCGTCAGAGAAGCCAACGTTTCTTGCTGTGATTTTTGGCTCATTGTACCCAGTAAAGTATGTGCTGCATCTACCAGGTAAACGTGCATCGGGTCGTTCGCCAGTTCGGGATAATCTTTTTTGCGGATGTTGCGGTTCATTTCCGAAAGCATACCCGATAGCTCTACGCCTGTGGGACCACCACCGGCTATTACAAAGGTCATCAGCTTTCTTCGCTCAGCGGCGTCGCTTGTTTTGCAAGCCTGCTCCATATTGTTCAGTATGGTATTCCTGATTTTCAGGGCATCATTTATATTTTTTAACGGCAATGCTTTTTCGCTGATAGAAGATAATCCGAAGTAATTAGGTTGAGTGCCTTGTGCAAAGACAAGGTAATCGTAGTTAAGGTTTCCTTCACTGGTCTGAACGCTGTTTTGTTCAACATCAACACTAAGAAAAGTACCCTGATAGAAACGTACATTATCTTTCCCCTGGAACATCTTTCGGAAAGGATAGCTGATATTGGACGGCTCAATGAAAGAGGAAGCTACCTGGTAAATAAGCGGTGGAAAATAATTGTAGTTGTTCCTGTCCACCAGCACTACTTCAATTCCTTTTACGCCTGCAAGGTTTTTGGCAAGGTTCATCCCACCAAACCCACCGCCTATGATGACTATTTTTTTCTTCATGTCAAGAGATTTTTAGAAATCCGTGTTATATAGTTTTTTGAACTGCTTGTCCTTTATGCTTCCCGGTATAGAGCGGAAAAGCGCATTGCGCAACTTAATCATCAGGGGATTGGCAGCCTGTGCCACTTTCCCGATGCGGGCAGACTGATTGGTAATAAAGTGTGTACGTGGAAGCCTTCTTTTTTCAAAGCGAAGAAATGAATTGTTCAGTTCACCGCCTTTTAGAAGCTCATCATACAAGACTGCGGCATCTTCAATAGCCTGGCAAGCACCTTGTCCCATATTGGGTGTGGTGGCATGAGCAGCATCGCCTAACAGCAGTATGTTGTCAAAAGCATACTTAGGAATAGGCTTTAAATCAATAATGTCATTCCATATCAGTGCGCTCTCTGATGTTTGGGTGAGTATAGCCCCGATTTCAGCAGGATATTCCTTAAACCACTCTTTAAGGTTGTGCAGTGTGAAGTTTTTAAAACGGGCATTGTTGGCAGTGCTGTTTACTGTTGCAAACCAGTACAGCTTATTGTCAGCAAGGGGTACAGCTCCAAACCTTCCTTTGCTCCCCCATATTTCGTAGCTGTTATCAATGTTCAGCGTATGGTTGTCAATCACTGCTCTCCAGCAGGTATATCCTGCAAAGCGTGGTACAGAACCGGGAACCAGCTTCTGCCTTACCGGGGAATGGATGCCATCAGCAACGATAAGATAATCCGTATCAAAGCTGCTCCCGTCCTTAAACAATAGCCGGATATTGTTTTTCTGAACATTAATATCCACGCATTTTTTTCCGGTATATAGCTGTGTGCCGGGAATTTCAGAAAGCAAGGCTTCATGCAATGCTGCCCTGTGGATAGTGAAATTATCAATACCATACTCACGGCTTATCTTAATGCTGTCCGTATAAGTAATGATTTTATCCTTTTCGTCTTTAATAGTAAATGATGAAAGTATTCTTCCTTTTTCTACTACTTTATCCTTTATGCCGAGTTTGTCCAACGCTTTAATGGCATTGGCTGCAAGTCCTAACCCTGCGCCTACGGGTTTCATTGTTTCTGCGGCTTCAAATACAACAGGGGTATATCCTGCTTTTTTAAAGGCTATTGCAGTTGTAAGCCCTGCGATGCCTCCGCCTATAATTGCTATTTTATGTGTCATTTTATTTCTTTTTTTCGTACCGGTTTACTGAATTTTCAATCGGCTTTAAACTTTGCAGGTAAGTATATATAGCTTCCAAATCCGCTTCTTTCATACCTGAATACATGTGCCAGGGCATCGGGCTGTTTAAATCACCCTTTGTATATTTTGGCGATTGGTAACTGCTGTCTGCATATATTTTAAAACGCTGCACAAATGCCTGTTTTGTCCAATGCCCAATACCTGTTTCTTTATCAGGGGTGATGTTGGGCGAACGTACAATACCTGCCAGTTGTTGAAACTCCATACCTCCGCCAAACTCCGAACCTTTTATGATAGAACCTTTATCGGTCTTGCTGTGGCAATCCACGCAACCTGCAGCATTTACAAGGTAAGCACCATAAGCCAACCGGTCATTATCATTTGGTTTTGGTTGCGGTTGTGCTTCTTTAGGCATCGTATTCACTATAAAGTTCAATGGGAAATCCAGCTCACGTTCTGCTGTATTGTTCCTGATAGGAGCAAGCGTTCTGATGTAGGCTATGATGCTGTAAACATCTTCCTTATCCATTTGACCGTAATGGTGATACGGCATTACGGGGAATAATGCTTTACCGTCTTTGTCCACTCCGGCAGTGATTGCCCTGTAAATTTCTCCGTCTGTCCAGTTGCCCAGATTGTAAGGTGTAATATTGGGTGTGTGGATAGTGCCGGGAAATCCCATATCCTTTCCGAATTTTTCACCTCCACCACCAAGGTTGCCCGATAGCGGTCCGGCAAACTCCGTCCAATCCCTTGAACTGTGGCAGTCCATACACACCGCTACGTTATGAGCAAGATAACGTCCCCGTTCTATGCGTTCGGGCGTTTGCTGTATGGTAATTTCAACAGGCTCATTGATGTTGGGGAGAAACACTTTCACATAAGTGCCAGTAAACGCAACACCAATAAGGACAATAGCAAGAATGCCGAGTAATACTTTGTAAACCTTTTTCATTTCATTAAAAATTATACTGCAAAGGTCTTTTTTACGGCTTTCTTCACATAGTGGTATTCCATTGAATTGTAAAAAAGGGCAAATGAATTGTAATGGTTAGTTGGTATGAATAAAACGATATAGCAGGATACTTGTATTTCTTCGGATTAGATACCAGTCGTTTTTAATTTCGTTTCTTTCTCATACAGTTCGGGCAAGAAGAACTCAAAATTCCCGACTTCTTCAATGTTATGTTTTAGCCAGGCAGTTCCCATTTCTTTGGTAAAGAATAATGGTCGGATGCAGTAATTGAAAATTTTATTAAATGGATTTTTTTTATTGATACCTACTATCATTTGTGATTTGTAAATAGTGTTTTGCCCGTCCTGTATGAAATCATGTTGAAGTGAGAATATTTCGAACTTCCCGACACGTTTTACTAATCTTATACCTGTTTCATCCAATTTTTCTACATACTCTGTGCTGTCAACTAAAAATTCCATTTTTCGTCCAAATGCTTCAACAATTCTAAAATACGAACCAGCTGCAACTTCGTTGTTGGAAGTTTTGCCCACTAAACACCAATGGATATGGTCTTTGGGATGCCAGACCAGATATTTAAGATAATTTTTTCCTTTATAGGTCATCTCGCCACCGATATTCTTAAACCACCACAATAGCATTTTTGGAGTAACTCCCCGAATAGGGTCGTGTTCAATAGTTAACTTAAAAACGCCATTCTCCTCAATAGTAAAACTTGTTTTGGCTGTTTCTAAAGATTTCATTTTCCAGCCAAAATCTTGTTCGGCAGGCAATGTCCATTTGGAAAATCTACTTGCTAAAGTCATCGTTTCCTATTATTTTTAATTGTGAAGTGTCGTCATAAACTCTTCTGGCATATCGGGTGTGAGAACGACTTTTTTGTTATCGTTTGTGCAAATCAATACGGCACTGCTTCTTCTGGTGGCATACCAGGTCATTGAACCGTTTGTGCGGTTGGCATACTTACCGAAATATTCGAACAGCCCGCCAACGCCAAATGTTCTTACACTTTTCTGAACTATGGCATCATCAAGCCGTTCAATGTTCGTTATGGCATTGCGTTCCATAACAATGTCTTTCAACGGTCTGTGAATGATGAGGTGCGTATCGGTTACACGATAGTTGAGTGGTCTGAACAGTAACGTCCAAACGTAGAGGAGTATGAAACCCCCAGCTATCAAGAAAGGCGTTATTGCCTGTTCTTCTTTAATAGCCTCAAATTGTTTAGTGATAATAACTGTGAATACGACCGTTACACCAACGGTCATTATTTTCGCAAGGTTGTCTAATGATGCTTTGTACTTCATATCAAAATAATTTTATTGATACAAAGAACGATAATGAGTT
The DNA here is from genome assembly GCF_901482695.1 of Sphingobacterium thalpophilum. Classification (NCBI taxonomy): domain Bacteria; kingdom Pseudomonadati; phylum Bacteroidota; class Sphingobacteriia; order Sphingobacteriales; family Sphingobacteriaceae; genus Sphingobacterium; species Sphingobacterium thalpophilum. Next base: position 3,294,246 of record NZ_LR590484.1, on the reverse strand, counting down.
TTGCGCTATACAGTGAAAGCTAAATGAACTGTTATATCTTCTGGTTGAACTGTAAGGATTACTTCCCCAGCCACTTTTTAAACGTATTCACTTTCTCCCTGCTTACCAGCGCTTCTTTTTCATTTTCGGGAAGCAGCTTTAGGTAGAGACGGTTGCCGAAATAATCCTCAATCTTATGAATGCTTTCCAGTGAAACAAGAAAGGAGCGGCTTGTTCTGAAAAAATCGTCTGGGTTTAACATGGCTTCAATCTCATCCAATGTGTAATCTACCACATAACGCTTGTTGTCATTGGTTTTAAAAAAGGTCAACTCGTCAAAATAAAAATACGCAATATCCTCTACGGAAATGGATACCAGCTTTTGCAGGTGCTTAACTAAAAACCGTTTCCTGTAAGCAGTAGGTTGTGCCAACTGGAAAGAGCGCAGCAGTTGTTCAATGTCTTTAGAGCTGGTTTCCGCACTGGACTTTGAATGCCCGTAAAGTCGTTTGTATTTTTCAAGTGCTGTTTTTAGTTCAGCTTTTTGAACGGGCTTCAGTAGGTAATCTATGCTGTTCAGCTTGAATGCCTGCATAGCAAATTCATCATACGATGTAGTGAAAATAAGCATACTCTCTACGTTCATGCTTCGGAATATTTCAAAGCTCTGACCATCGGTAAGCTCAATGTCTGAAAGGATAATATCTGGATGCGGATTATGTTCTAGCCATTGTACGGAGGAGGCTATACTATCTGTTACATCCACTACTTTTGCATCCGGTGCTACTTCCGTAAGCGTTTTTTTCAGCTTGCTCACTGCTAATTCTTCATCTTCTATTATAAGTATATTCATATCCGAGTATTTTAAGTTCTGTTTTTATTAACGGTAATTTCACTTCAAAGTATTCATCGGTTTGCTGCACTGTCATGTTTTCGATGTTCAGCATCCGGTACTTGGTCTGTATATTGGCAAGTCCTACATTATTGGATGGTACGGAAGCCTGCTTGCGTTGCAGGTTGTTCTTTACCTCTATATAGGCATTGCCTGTCATTTTTATGCTTATTCTTAAAGGCATAGCCTTATTTGCGGTATTATGCTTGATGGCGTTTTCAACCAATAATTGCAGTGAAAGCATCGGCAACAATCCGCCCGATTTTCCATCATCGGCTTCAATGGTTATCTGTACTGCATTGCTGAACCTTATTTTCAAAAGGGCAGCATAGGAACGGATAAACGCCAGCTCATCTTCGAGCGTAGCCAGGTCTTCACTGCCTCTTCTAAGCAGGTAACGGTATATCTTGCTTAACTCATCAAGATAGAAAGAAGCCTTATTAGGTTCTTCCGAAATCAAAGAGGAAAGCACATTCAGGTTGTTGAACAGAAAGTGCGGGTTGAGTTGCTGTTTCAATCTGTCAAACTCTTGTTGCAACAGTTCCCTTTCTATCCACTCTTTCTCTGCAAGAGTCTTTTTCCAGCTTTTGAAAATATACTCCACCTGCCAGATGATGGTAAAAATGATATTGAAAATAGCCCCCAGCACTATGGCAGAAAAGAAGTTCTCCTTTACAAAATTGATGTTCAGGAAAGATGTTTTTGCCAGCCCGCTGAATATGAGAAACGACAGGATGATGAGCCAAATAAAATGAACGCCAAACAGTATCATCCCTCTCTTTACGGTTTCGGATTGCCCGGGCAGCTTACTTGTAATGTAATTGTTGATGAAAGCGCAGGTGTACCATGAGCAAAAGCTTATAGGAATAAAAAGCAACAGAAGCATTGTAAGGCTATTATCGTCCAAAGACGAAAAATCAATCAGCAGGTACAGGAAGAACACCACCACCAGCGGAAGCGGGAATACGGCAGTAAACCATTGTACTCGTGTGGGTTTATATATGCTCATAGCTGACAGCGGATTGTTGAAGCGGTATGCTTATTGTTTTGATGTGATTATCTGTATGCTCCTCTATGTCCGGCAATCCTAACAGACGGTGAATTGTTTTTATTTCTTCTATTTGTCCAGTATTTTTCGTGTGGCCTGATTTCTTTTTGTGTAGGGGATGTGATATTTCCACACGATTATATTTCACTTCAATATCAATTTGAAAGGAAGCCTCTTTATCAATGATATAAGTATCGAGAATGGTTTCCAGAAATGCCAGTAAGGTCAGTCGGGAAATACAAACGCTTTGACCAGGTTCATATCCGCTGATAGAAAATTGAAGTGAATTGCCATACCTTGTTTGTACAATATAAATCCATGACCGTATAAAATTCAATTCCTTGTATAAAGGAACAAAAGTATCAGGTTCATTTCTTAGCAGATACCTGTACACTATACACATTTCATCCAAGAAGCGGTCTGCCTTTCCCGTATCAATTTCTATTAAGCCCGACAAAGTATTGATGCTGTTAAAAAAGAAATGCGGATTGGTTTGATTACGAAGCCCGGCAAGTCTGTTTTTAAGCGTGAGCTTTTTTAATTCTTCGGCTTCGATGAGTGTTCTTTTCCAGTTTTCAAAAGTGTAAACGCCTTCGTGAAAACCTGTGGCAGATAAATTGGTACATAAGCCTACCAGCAGTCCCGAAACAAAACTGCCCCAGGTGAAGCTGTGCCCTAAAAAATGAACTGCACCTGCCCACAGAAATAAAATTGCAATAAATACTGATGCAATGATAAAATGAAACAGCACTGATAATGCAATCCTCTTCACTGTATGGTTTGTATTGAAAAAACGTTTACGCAGAAAATGGTCTGCATAAATATGTAAACGCCATGTAGCTACCGTTACCAGAACAGCCACAACCGTAGCGGGAATAAATATTTTTATATCATTAAAATAAGCCCGTCCGAAAAGCACATAGCAAAGCAGCACCATAAATGGCGGTCTGATGAACAGCAGCACTTTTACGTCTTTTGAGCTTACTTTAAAAATATTCACTTGCTTCAGTTTAGTAAAATACAATATGCAAAATTATTTATTTTATTTTGACGGAATGGTAAAACAGCGATAGTTATACCGCTGTTTTTACAAAATAACCACGACTTTTTACCGAACTTTTTTTACTATTTCTGCTATTGCAGCTTCCAGTTGTACCATATCCCTGTTTAGCCATTTCCCTTCACGCAAAAGTACTTTTCCGTTGGCTATTACCGTATCTATGTTCGTTTCTTTCAGATAGTAGAAAGCAGGATTTTGTACAAATGATGTGCATTGCAATTCATCCCATTTCAGTAAACTGAGAGAAGCGTTTTTACCAACAAGAATTTCTTCACAGGTATTCATCCCCGCAAACTCGTGTGTGTATCGCTGGCTTTCAAAGAAAAAGTCGTTGGCTTTGTAAGGCATAGCCATCGGGAACTCCATTTTTTCAATCAGTTCATTATTTAATTCTGAACGGTAATGCTGCAATAAAAGGCGTTGCTGAAATATAAGACTGTCGGTAGATGCCGTATCAATATCAATACCTGCCGACCATTTTAAGCCTGTACATTTCGCAACCTGTTTGCTTGCGGGATTGCCCAAGCCCATCTGCATTTCGGCTTCGGGTGTCATGGAAACAAGGCAGCCTGCATCACGCATCAGCTCAAATTCTGTATCCGAAAGCGTATTGCAATGCACCATGTTCATATTGGCATGAAGCAATCCTTTTTCATACAACTGCATTACGGGCTTGTGAATTTTTCCAAGAATAGACGAACCAATGTGCATGGATACCGGGATGTTTAATTGCTTTGCCAGCTTAATGTCCTGCTCATTTACCTGCATGGTGGCGAACTCCGGTCCACGGATACCCATTCCTATTTTTACATAAGGAGATTGGTTGCCGTAATTCTTTACCAGCCTTTCAATATCCTTGTCATGCGGCAGTTCGCTGTTGTACCACCATGGCGTTCTGTCAATTGCTGTGGATGCGTGAAAGAACAGCACGTTGATACCTGCATCCGTTGCCGCCTGCAAAGCAGCGTCAGCGTGTTCAGGACTATTCATGATATGCGACCAGTCGAAAATGGTAGTGATACCGTTTGCAGCGGCTCTAAGATAGCCGTAAAAGTTCAGGCAGTACAATTCTTCCGGTGTGATTTGAGCGCCGATGCCACCCACCGTTTGGTTAAGGTAATCCATAAGCATAAGGTCTGCCGCACAAGCCTTAAAAGCTGCCTGCCATACATGGCGGTGTGCATCCGCCATTCCCGGTAATGCAATCATGCCTTTGCCGTCTATCACTTCCTCAGTTTCATAAGGCATTATGGTAGCCGCTATTGCAGCAATCCTGTCATTTTCAATTCTTATATCCGATGTATTGGTTATTGGGTTTCCATCGAATATGTGGACGTTTTTAATAATCATCTTTTTTTTGTATTTAAAGGTTACTATTTCATTATGCTGTTGCTATTTCCGGCTGGGTTTCCCAAACGGCATATTTTTCCATCAGCTCGGCTTTTACTCTTTTTCCTTTAGCTGTTTTAGCCATCCGACCCAATAAACCACCTATGATAGCAAAGAACCCTGTATGCCTGGACTCGCCGATGTCGAGTAATACGGCAAGATGCCAGATATTGGTAGGGATACCTTTTTTATTGGTCAATCCTGCTTTCACAAGGTTGGATGCAATCAATGCCGCCAGGTATTGCCCTTTGCAGGCAGGAACTACTTTGCACAGAAACTTGGCATCGGTGTCCGTAGTCCAAAATGTATGTATTTTACCTTTCTCCGCAAGAAAGGTTTGTCCTTTGGTCAATACCAATTTCTGATTGCCGTTGAGCATATGTAAACGCCCATCCAGAACGGTAAACTCTTCGGAGAATGAAAGGTGATAATGCGGTGAAGGACCGGGGCACCCTTTGGGTATGAATGCCTGTATTAAATGATAGGCTTGATTGGTGTCTTTGCCTTCGGTAATGATTTCCAATATGTCGCCCACGATGGGGTTATGCAATTTCTTAACCATGACTGATACTATTTTTTAGCTTATAATATTTTCGATGCCAAAATTCAGACATGGGGGAGCGTATATCAATAAGGTTCCCGGTGAATTGCGGTTATTGTACAATGAACTGTAATAAATCCAGCTAAGCCCCAAAACGAATTTTCTATTTTTAAATTCTCCAGTTTTAAGGGGAGAGGTCATTCCTTAGTGCCATTTTTGCTGCACCGTTATTGCCAAAAGTTGTGTATTCTGATTTACCGATTACAGTAATCTTAAACCTAAAATCTGAGGCTTAAATCCAAAAGACAGCCATAAAATAATTCACACAATTTTACACAAAACATATCATAAGATGATTGTAAACAATACTTGTTAAACCACAATAGAAGGGAGCGAATGACCCCCACCAATATAAAAATGAACTCTTTTACAAAGCAAAAATGAGCTTTTTTACAAAGTCGATTGTTGGTTTTCATTCTAATTTTGTATTATAAAATTTTAGAAATGAAAACTATAAATAAAATCTACATCAATGGCGAATTTGTAACGCCCAACGGAACAGAAGTTCTCGAAATTATAAATCCTTCAAATAACCAAAAAATCGGAGAAGTGACACTTGCTGATGAAGTTGATACCAGAAATGCAATCGCAGCAGCAAAAGGCGCATTTAAAACATTTTCAAAAACTACGGTTGCGGAACGAATTTCCTACTTGGAAAAACTAAAATCGGCAGTCGAAAAAAGAAAGAAAGAGTTTACAGATGTGATGGTGGAAGAATATGGCGGTACTTTCCAGTTCTCTTCGATGAGTAACGAATTTACAGGTCAATGGTTTGATTCGATGATTGAGTCCGTTAAAGGTTTTGAATTTGAACAAACCATTAATTCATCAAAAGTTTTTTTTACAACCCGTTGGCGTAGTGGGAATCATCACGCCTTGGAATGCCAGCAATGGATCTATTTGCAGTAAGGTTGCTACAGCAATTTCAGCGGGTTGTACCGTGGTCATCAAACCAAGCGAAATGAGCGCACTTCAGACCCAGGTATTAATGGAAGCTTTTCACGAAGCTGGGTTACCGAAAGGAGTCATTAATTTTGTAACCGGTTTGGGAAGCGTGGTCGGAACCGAATTGACCGTTCATAATGATATAGCCAAAATTTCCTTCACAGGATCTACAGCTGTTGGAAAACTGATAGCTAAAACAGCGGTGGATACGATGAAACGTGTTACACTAGAGCTTGGAGGTAAATCTCCAAACATTATTTTAGACGATGCTAATCTTGAAGAAGCAATTCCAACTGCGGTTTTCGGAGCTTATATGAATAGTGGACAAGCCTGCATAGCGCCAACAAGACTTTTAGTTCCCGAAAATCAATTGGAAAAAGTAAATGAAATTGCCAAGACAACCGCAGAACAGATTGTTGTAGGTTTTCCTGAAAACGAAAACACCAATGTTGGTCCAATGGTGAGTGTTAAACAATTTGAAAGGGTTCAGAATTATATTAAAACTGGATTGGAAGAAGGTGCAATCTTATTGACAGGAGGAATAGGGAAACCTGATGGACTGGAAGCAGGAAACTTTGTAAAAGCGACCATTTTTACTAATGTAAAAAACGATATGATTATTGCTCAGGAAGAAATTTTCGGCCCCGTTTTATCCATCATTCCTTATTGAATATTCCGACAAAAGTACACCACGGGTTCCGGACGAAAGTACACCAGATTTAGTGACCAATAACCCGAGCTATTTTGACATATAGGCTATAAATTTTAAAGAGTTTTCATCAAAGGAGCTCAATTCAAAATTCATTTCGCTATATAAGCTGTCTTATGAGATTTAAGAATTTATGCCTAAAATTTTAATTACGGGAAACGGCGCTTTCTATTCATAGATTAACCTATTTAAGTCGAAATATTTTGACAGCTATATAAAATAAAATATAGCAAATAAAAACAGTAACAAAGAGACGTATTATAAGATTTGCTATATGCCATGGAATTTCAGAAAGCTTAATTTCCCCACTAATAAGATCCAAAACTGTATAAAAAGTAACTAGTATCAAAGAATACTTTGTAATAATCCATAGTGTCGTATTTTTTCTCATTTTAATTATTTTCTGATGGTGCTGGAATATTAACTTCTGGAAGCTTAACTGTTGTTCCTAGCTCAGTTGTTTGATAAAAGTGGAAATTCAGGAGTGTAAACCTCAATATCTAAAACCGCATCTATTTTTTTAATAAATGCATTATATCTCTTTTCTAAAAAAAACCATGGAGTGCTTTCCTCTCGATTGCGTAAAAAGATGACAACGCGAAATTTACACGTATATTTTCTCGCAAATTTCTCTAATACCGAAACCTTAGGTTCTAATGCGTCCAAGATCTTTTCCATTTGCTCGCCAAAGTTTTCCATATTTCCATATGGTGTTCCATACACCCATTTATCTTCTTTTTTTTTAGATACTGCCTTACTTTCTAAATCTTTTGCGTGAGAGACATTACTGGCAATCAGTCCCAGTTCATTAGATATTTGCTGATGTGTGATATCGTCATAGTCACATATACAAAAACTCACATTTATTTCATTTCTCATCTATACTTATTATTATTCATCACTAGTTAATTTCTCCATTTTATTCCTCGTCCAAAGGAGAATAATAGAGATCCAGATCAAATTCAGCATCTACTTCCCTGATAAAATCGTGGTATCTTTTACCTAAATGAATCAAGGGAGGTTTATAACCTAGCGCACTACAAAAGTATGCCAGTGAAAAATCACAAGGATATTTTTTTGAGTACTCTTTTAAAATAGGAATTCTAGGTTCTAGAACGTCTAACAGTTTATTCAATTGAGTTTCAAAATCTTCTGTATTTCCGTACGATGGACCATAGATCCATGCATTACGCTTTCTGATCTTTGAAATTTTGGGAGATATCCGTTCCCCTTTAACAAATATCTTGCTAGGTGATAATCCGAGATCATTTGTAATAACATCATGTGTATTATTCTCGAAATCCCAGATAGCAAAACTAAGATTCAATTCTTTATCAAAAGCCATATTAAAAAGATGTTTGTTGTTTATACTGATCCATACCTCTCCAGGCTCTCCAAAAGTAATGTTCCTGTTCCAAGGCAACATAAACCATAACAGGTTGTACAAAAACAGAATATTTATAAATCAAATCGAGGTCGTAGTAAAAAAGTAACCGCAAAGAATGAGAATACTATTATCCAAAACTAGGCTATAAATACAAAATAAATCAATTCTTAATTAAAGCTTGCCCTAAATTCCAAAGGAGTTTGATTGGTTTTGGATTTGAATAACCTATTGAACGATTGCGCCTGTTCAAATCCTAACTGGTAGGCGATTTCGGAAACGGAAAGTACCGTGGAGCTGAGCATGGTTTTAGCAACCTCGATCAGCTTACTTTGGATATGGCTCTGGGCACTTTTACCTGTCGATGTTCTCAAAAGATCACTTAAATAATTGGGTGACATATGCACAGCCTCCGCAAAATATTTCACGTTGGGCAGACCCTTTTGCAAATGAAGCTCCTCATGAAAGTATGCATCCAATAATTCTTCAAATTGAGCCACAATAGGTCGCTGATGTGTTTTTCGGGTAATGAATTGCCGGTCGTAAAAACGTTTTCCGTAAACCAGCAACAGATCAAGAAAACTCACGATGGCTTCCTGACTATAACTGTCTATTTTACTCTTGTATTCGGTTTCAATACCTTTGGCAATAGCGTGGCACTGGGCTTTTTCTTCGTCTGAGAGAAACAGGGCTTCATTGACTTTGTAATCAAAAAAATCATAGCGTTGTATCTTTTTGTCCAAAGGAAAAGTACGCAGAAAATCGGGATGAAAATTGATGGTAAAACCATCTTTCACTATAGCAGCATTAGGGTCTACCTTGATAGTTTGTCCGGGTTTGAAAAAGGACATTGCTCCCTGCGTAAAATCAAAGTGATGCGGGCCATATTGTAAAATACAATCTGCACCTGATTTGACGCTGATATTGTACAAATTGGAATGGATGTAGCATGTCTCTTTTGGATGAGAATACGTAATTTTCGAAAAATCGATGATACTAAATAAAGGATGCATCGGTTTTTCAATGCCCATCATCTCGTGATAGGACGCTACGGAGTCGATACGTATATGTATTTCGTTGGATTGAGCCATTATTTTACGATATAATATAACTATATAAATTTAGTGATTTATATAACAAAAGAGCTTCCCGCTAATGAAGAAGCTCTTTTGCAACCTGTTTATTTACTCAGGTAAATCAAACGAACGATTACCTGTGTCTGCATGAGCAGGAAGTATTTCTTCAATTTTTTGCAATTCAGCTTCCGTAAGTCGAATGTTTGTAGCCTCTATATTCTGCTCTACATATTTCACTCTTTTGGTTCCGGGAATAGGCGTAATGCCTTTTTGAATGAGCCAGGCAATCGCTAACTGTGAAGTACTGTATCCTTTTTCATCTGCCATTTTTTCCAATTCTTTTACTAATTCAATGTTTTTGTAAAATTGTTGTCCTTGAAAACGCGGTATTTGTCTACGGAAATCATCTGCTGCCATATCCTCCGGCGATTTCAATTCACCCGTTAAAAAACCTCTGCCTAAAGGTGAATAGGCTACTAACCCAATGCCTAATTCGTTAACTGTGTCCAATACGCCATTGGTTTCCACATCACGACTGAATAGCGAAACTTCATTTTGAACTGCCGTGATGGGAGCCACAGCATGTGCACGTCTGATCAAATCTGCATCGATCTCAGAGACACCGATGTATTTGATTTTTCCTGCTTGCACCAATTCTGCCATTGCACCAATTGTTTCTTCGATCGGCACCTTCGGGTCTGGACGGTGCAGATAATACAAATCAATAACATCTGTATTCAGATTTTTGAGCGAACGCTCAATGGATTTTCTAATGTAGTCCGGACTGGCATTTAATTTCCAGGTCATCCGCCCATTATCATCTATCTCATACCCGAATTTTGTGGCAATGATGTATCGATCCCGGTTTCCGGAAATAGCTTTTGCGACCAGTTGTTCATTAAAATGTGGGCCGTACAGATCGGCCGTGTCGAGAAAATTTCCACCCAATTCGAGCGAACGATGGATTGTTGCAATGGATTCTTTTTCATCTGCTTTTCCGTACACATCGGCACCTTCAAAGCTTGTCATACCCATACAGCCTAATCCTACTAATGGTATTTCAAGTCCTAGACTGCCTAATTTTTTTGTTTGCATAACGTATAAATTTTTATACTTCAAAGGTAGAAACCATGGAATCAAGCCGATGATCCGAATTACGGATATGTGTAGCTGAATTGAAGGTGTATGACGGGATTGGATCGGTTAGCATAATTATGGAGTCCGACAGACTGCGGTGGTTACCATTGATATATTATATTCGTATTAAATCCGGTCTGTGTTCGGATGCTCAGCAGATAAAAGCCAAACTATAGCCAGACATCGGCCAGACTGCAAGCAGGAATTATCTGGCTAAAGGCTGGTCAATACCTTCGTAAACATTGGCCAAGACCGCGAGCATTCCGAAGCAGGTCCGAAGACAGTCCGAATAATGTGGGATGTTTCTTCGTTTACTATCTTATCATTCCGCCTTAGTTCCCGGAGAAAATTGTTTATCTTAATCTTCTTTTGTTTATCATTCATTGGGCTTAATTACCAGTCCAGTTTCTAAGCACTGTCGGAATTTTTATTGTTATTTGTCCATCATGACTTCTTTTAATATAAATTTTTAAAATTGAATTCATAGGTCTACTGACATTATACCGTATCGCAGCTTTCCATTTTGGGCTACCGTCGCTAAAATAGTTCGTATTCTTTTCAGACAATTTTTTCTGTAGCACTTTTGAATACGAAGATTTATCACCTTGTACTGGCTCTACTTCTTCTACATCGCCTTTTTTTGATATTTTTACTTTGAACAGGAAGACACTATCGACGTCATTTTTTGACGGCTTAGGACTACGGATTGAACTTAGATTTCTTTCAAGTACTTTCGTTCCCCCGATATATGTGGCAGGAAACGCCCATACATTTTCGGTAAGATGATGTCTTGTGTCCGAAGAAATGGTATTATTAAATAATGTTATCTGAAGCTTTTTTCTTTCTATAGTAATGGATTTTATCCTCTGGATCTTTTCTATTCCTAAACCTACATTACTATTAAACACGTCGGATTGTAAATCCAATACTTCAATCGAAGGGTATGCTTTTTTTAGAAGCCACAAATCCCCCTCAAATGTCAAGTCAAAGTGTTTAGTCTTCTCGCCAAATGAATCATTCTCAAACTTTAATAAAATATAATAAGGTTTTAAATCCTTATACCCTATAATAATTGAATTTATTGAATCATAGGTTTTAAAAAACGTCTGATTGGTGGCAATATTAAATTGCATATCCTCAGTCCAAGAGGATGGATTGTTATGACTAGTCTGAGCTATACTCATGAAAGGACAATAGCAACATAATATAATTCCTAATAAGAATGAAGAGAACGCTCGTGATATTTCTTTGATCATAACTAATTATTTACACTATTAAATTGACTAACCTGGTCCCCAATAATAAAACCCATCGGAGTCATACGGTCTTTTAAAGTTGGCCTCCTCCTCCCCTCTTATTCAGACAGTCAAAAGTCGGGTTTCGGGGAGTGTGAGCTGTAAGTTAACAAATTCTTTGGGAGTTAAATCATCTAGTGGACTGTGCGGTCTGTAATGACTGTATTCCCACCTGAAATTTTCGATTTTGTGCCTTGCACCTTCAGTGATAGAAACCAATTTACTGACAAACATCCGTCACTGAATTTGCGCCATTGAATGACTCAATATACGGATTATCTGTTGGTTTTCCCCGTCTGGAGAAAACTAATTCCACCTGATGTCCATATACCCACCTATCAAGTTCCTTTGGAGCAAACTCGGATCCATTGGGAGGTGTCACCTACAGATGAGGAACAGAATCGTTTTCCATTTTTTTAATTAATTCGTCGTATTCCTTTTCTCGATCTTTAGAATAAAAATGTGGTCCAGAAAAAGAATCATAGCCATGCCTATTTATTGCAGTTACATTTCTTAAAAATACAATTGCATCATACCTCTTTTTTACATTACCAAAATCGTTATAATCACTTTTTAATTTATGCCTACTTATACCCAACATTTGATTTGGTGGGGCAATCAATCTATCCGTTGGAAAATAGAAGAAGTCAATACCCGATTGAAACGCATAACTTTCCAGTGTCCGGGCACGAGGTATCTGAATTGTATCTGTAGTATAATGAAATGATTGACAGTCATCCTGAAGGAATGTACCTGCACCAAATGTGAAATTTATTGAGAAATAAGCGTCCTTATAAAAACGAGCTAAATAATTCCCAAGCATTTTTTCTGTTTTTGTTCCAGTAGTAAATGGTGTCTTTTTTACATGCCAAGAATGTGCTAAAATGATAATCTTTTCCCCTTCCTCCCGGTATAACGAATCCAAGAAACATAACCTTTTAAACATCTTCAAGTCTCGATCTAAGTGCCACCACTCATCCACATTCGAAAATTGCCTTTCTGGGTTGTCGTAGTCTGCAATAAAGTATTTATAAAAAGCTATATCCTGCTTGTTTAATCCCGTATACATGACCTGATCTACTTTCATTTTATTCAAAGCTTGTTTGGTCTCCGCTGCCATAAACATCGATAAATAAGGTCGCATAAACTCTTGTCCAAACAAGTACAGATGATAATCCATCAAAGGGTAATCGCGCCCCCCTTGATTTATAGGATTATCAATACCAAAAATTTTAACCTGCTTTGAGTTTGAATTGTTGTAATTCTTAATCCATTCTAATAGCCCCTCCAATTCGTCCATACCGGAAAACGTTAAATCAAGATTCCTTCTTAATTTTGCTTTTCCTGGTTCGTCTAATTTACCCGTGATATATAAGTTCATTAGAAAAGCCAATTCATAGGGAACTTCCATTAACACCAACTTACAGTTGTGGTGACTAATTAAATTTTTAACAAACAGATTACGCGCCTCCTTTAAATCATTACTACCATGTGTAATTTCGCCCAAGCCAATAACTTTAATATCTTTTATATTTGGTATTGGGTTTTCAAATTCATTTTCTGACTTTTTTAAAGGCTTAATATGTGACTTATCAAATACGGTGTATGTCGAATCTATCGGATATTTAATGATAGTTGATGTCATATCCCTCTTTCCACATCTTATTGAAATATTCCGAAAGTCCACCACTTGATTATTATCTTGGTCACCTTTATAGGTAATCGTTAGCTTGATAGCTGCAATCCTTCCTTTCCCAACAGAAACTACATTCTTTTTCCATTTTGTATTGATCTTGACCTGGATGGTATCACTTTCTAACGCTGATTCGTCTGCATCATAACTGGTAATATCAACCGATAAAGGAAAGTTAGTATGACCGCGTGTTTCAAAACCAATATGAAGATCTTTACGTTCAATATTCACCGGAAAAACTATTATTCGGGACAAGGTAAAAGACATTGTTTTGTCGATCCTCTTTTTATATAAAACACTTAAAAATTTTTTCCCTTTTTCTTCTTTTTGCTGAAAACTCGAACTACCATATGCTTTTACCCAATTCCGGTCACAGTCATCAACTTTTGATAATCCTAAGTCAAACCGATCCTCAAATGTTTGTTGCGCCAGCAAGTTTGCACACAGAAAAAATAGTATGAACAATATGTATAGTCTCATTTAGTTTACTTTCCTTCCTGAGATTTGTCAAGATATTGAAACAAAAAGGTGATTTTAGACCGATCATTTAAATCCCTAAAATCTGTCGCGGCACACCATCCGGAGTCTAGAGAAATGTAATTCGCCCAACCATTTATTAAGCATATTTTTTTGGGGAAAGATTTAATTTTCTTTCCTATGATTACCGCGTCTCCTATTTTAAAATTCCTATCTACTGTTGAAATAAATACAATTCGCCCAGTAGTATCTAAGCCCAACGAAAATTTTATGTCATCAACCTTGATTTGTACACTGTCTATTAGTCCATATTTGGGAACATACAATTTAGCTTCTCGATGACGGTTATTATTCCATATACTTCCGAGTTTAGGCATATGTTGCGCATATATAGAAAACGATAACAACGTTAGATAAATACTTAAAAACATCTTTTTTACTGCGATCAACCTTCCCTCCTTCTTAATGCCGAAAGACCAAATCTGTCTTTTTAGCCATTAATTTACTTTATATAACTTTCACACAATTTTAACAAAATCTAAAACAGTATACTTCCCTTTCTGAATAAATAAATGTTATATATTTATTAAATGTCGAACTAAGATGAAGCCCTCCCGCGAACTATGTCATCAAGTAAAGCTCGCTACTCTACGATTTATAAACTATGCATTCACATAAAAAGCCACATCTCGCGATGTGGCTCTACAACATTTATATATTTGACTAAAGGCTCTGTTATTTAGAGGAATGAATTGACTTGGACACTTTCCAGCTATCGCCTTCGCGCACCAAAGTCACCAGGTCGGTCTTGGTGAAATTTTCAAATTTCAACGTCACTTTAGCGACCATGTAGTCGGCCGACTCTTCGAGGATATCGGTGGCCACTTTACAGTCCAGCTTCTCTCCTTTTTGCTTTTTGAAGAATTTAACAACCGCACTACGTCCGTTGGTAGCTGCGTTAGCCTTCTGGCTGAAATCTGCAGCAAGCAGCTGCTCCACGCCTGCCGACTCGCCTTCGGTGGTGACCGCAACATAGTGGTCAAGGGCGAAATCTGCTGTGGACAGATTGACGTTTGCTTTTGCGGACTTTGAACCGGGTCCTTCAGCGGCCATAGTGAATGTGGATACTGCGATTAAGGCTGCTGCTGCGAATGTTTTTACTAGAGTTTTCATAATGATGTCTTTATTTTTTGTGTTAGTTCTGTTGTTCTTATTTGTTGACTCAAAACTACGGCACAATATGACCACAGCCTATGGGCTTTAGACCAACGGACGGGAAAACTCGGTAAACAGAGGAAATGGGGAGGTGAAAACAAAAAGAGCAGTTCAGGCGCTAAAGCTATTTAAGGCTTGATATATTCTTGATAACTCTTTTTGATGTATAGGATAATATCATAGTCGGACATGTATTTCACTGTATCAATATTCGGACGATACAACTGCATAAAAGTTTGTAGAGAGTCCCCGTTAAGGCCCGTCAAATTTTGAACCATACGCTTTGAAAAGGTATTGTCAAGATACCGCTCTTCTTCTTCCTTTATCAATTTCTGTTGCAGCTTGGATTGAGGGTTACGTTTATTTCCTAACATAGAAAGTACAGAAAGTACATCAACACTAATCAGCGAGGCTGTACTATTGCTAGCTTGATTAGGCTGTCTCGGGACATTTGAAGAATAGCTTTTGGTGATGAAAATGTCTTTAAATTTGGGTTTACTGTAATTGAAGGTCTTGGCAAATTCTTCCCGAAACTTTAAGGAATCAGCCTTATAATTTCTTAAAGGATTGATCTTGACTTCATCCAACAAAATTGTTGTTTGCTCCATATATATGACCAAATTATCAAGATTGCTATTACCAACTATATATTTAACCTCACGATATCCGATTGAAGAAAAGATGATTGTATCTCCAAGCTTAATGCCTGACACTTTAAATTCGCCATAACCATCGGAATAGGTCTTGCGCGAAGCTACTTTGATCGAAACACCTACAAGAATATCACCTGAATTCTTATCTTTAATCGTGCCTTTCAGATCTTGTGCTGAAGATAAGCTTGTGATAAAGAGCAATAGTAATAACACCTGTAGTCCACTCACTTTCAATTAGTTTTTACAATAAAAATATTATATAACTAAGCATTTAGCAATGTTATTAACCTTTTTTAACGCGATTACATTAAAACAATTTAAACATCAAAAAAATGAAAAGAATTATTGCAACTTCAATAACAACCACTAGTCGATGTACATCAAACTAAGGTATTCCTGAAAGGATCCAAATAATTTAATTCTCTTTGTTCAAATATTTCCTCAAGCTTTTCGGGACCATGTTCCTTTTTAAAGGCGACTTCTTCTTCCGTAATAGGCAGTAACCAATAGCAATGTATCGATTTATTGTCGCCAAGGGTAAGAATCTCCAGTTTGGGCCCATCCAGATAAGGTAGCGAAATTAACCCATAAGAGCATATGGAACCTAACCGCCATCCTCTTCCCCAGTTGATGGTGTGCCAATGTCCCAAACCTGAACCAAATCTATGATAATGTGCTACGACTATTAATGCTTCGACAAGTGTTTCGTCTTGGTCGCCAGAAAACAGGTGCAGTTCTAAGGCAAATTCATCTTCAAAGCAGGACATACCCAAGGTAGCATAAACCCACATTTTCCGTTCACTTGTTGGAGGAAATTCCAAAACACGAAAGTGATTACCCAAATCCTTATTGGGGCCTTTTTCCCAGTTCAGTGTGTTATGCATCTCTCCCCAATTGGAGATATAGTGTGCTAAAAGTTTTTGATGATATAAGCCCTGGTCCATTTTAATAATTCATTTCAATTTATCAAAAAAATTTAAAACTATTTTAATCTAACAGGTGTTCTTATTATACAAAGCCGCTACAAGTACTCCTTCAACAGAAGGTACCAACATAAAAATTGGCGTCGTACAGTGAAAATCCAATAGTATTCAAACACATTGGATGACGAAACAAAAAGAGGAAACGATAGGAAACATAAAAATTACTGTACAGAACAACGCTAAGAGAAAGGGTCTGATCAACATCAGGCCCTTTTGACGTAAAAAACCAGATCGGGGAGGCAGTGGTCTATGCCGAGTTGGTATACGTTACTTTTTTAATCGAATAAAATTGCTATCGGCCTTGACAAGGACCTTAGGCATTTTCATAAAATGCTTTAAATCTCTTCCCAGAATAGTATAAAGTAATCTCAAGACAGAGCCCTTGCTGACCTCCAGATTTCAACAAAAAGGAAATTTCAGAAAGACCTCAGTAGATGGTATTATTTAATAAAATTATTTGTACTATCGGGCTTTGTAGACAACGGCCTAAAATTAAACGTATCTCGTCTTGCTTCAAGCTTTCCAGTCTTGATATATTTCCGTGAGGTTATGATAAATTGTCTTTCGTTTATAATATGACCTTTATCAACATAGGTTTGATAGGATTCACCAAAAGCAGGCACTTTATAACGCTCAATTATGATATAGTTTTCTTTTATACTATAAATACCCCATATATATGGTATTTTTCTATCATATGAATTATTGAAGTTATTGGCTGCTAAAAAATTGCTATCAACACTATTTAGGCCAGCACTTATTTCCAAACTGCCTCCTTCCAATATTACACCGTTCTGATATAAGACTATTGAATTGTAAAGACCATTATCTTTCTTAGCGTAAAAATAACCATCAAGTTGTATTTTTCCGCTCTTATTATTTTCTAAAGTCAATGTCGGCGCCTGTCGATAAACAGAACATGCCGCCGCCAGGAAAACGGTCCCTATAAATAAATGCTTTACCATACTGTAAATAGATTAAGTGTACGATAATCTAAATTAACCATATTATTCAATAATGAAAAAATTGGGTAAGTCTGCCCATTATCGTGTGCGAATTTGTTCTGAAATATATTTCTGTTGTCCTCACAATTTGTCCCTATATTAAATCCCTTTTAGCGAAAAGTAGCGTATGCTCTTTTTCAGCAGAATAACTAACAAACAAAAAAGCCACATCTCGCGATGTGGCTCTACAACATATATATTTGACTAAAGGCTCCGTTATTTATAGGAATGAATTGACTTGGACACTTTCCAGCTGTCGCCTTCGCGCACCAAAGTCACCAGGTCGGTCTTGGTGAAATGTTCAAATTTCAAGGTCACCTTAGCGACCATGTAGTCGGCTGATTCTTCGAGGATATCGGTGGCCACTTTACAGTCCAGCTGCTCTCCTTTTTGCTTTTTAAGGAAGTTAACAACGGCGCTACGTCCATTGGTAGCTGCGTTAGCCTTCTGGCTGAAATCTGCAGCAAACAGCTGCTCCACGCCTGCCGACTCGCCCTCGGTGGTGACCGCAACATAGTGGTCAAGGGCAAAGTCTGCGGTAGAAAGGTTAACGTTTGCTTTTGCTGATTTTGAACCGGGTCCTTCAGCGGCCATAGTGAATGTGGATACTACAATTAAGGCTGCTGCTGCGAATGTTTTTACTAGAGTTGTCATAATGTCTTTATTTTTTGTGTTAGTTCTGTTGTTCTTATTTGTTGACTCAAAACTACGACAACATACGTCCACAGCCTATGGGCTTTAGACCAACGGACGGGAAAACTCGGTGAACAGAGGAAATGGGGAGGTGAAACTCTCCAAGCAGAAGACCATTAAAAATATCCCTTTATTTGGTGTAGATGCGATGCTCATAGAACGGTTCTATTTTTCGAGCCCATGTCTCGTCACGCAAAACATTGATAAATCATGTAGTATAGAATTACCAATGATTAAAGAATAAAAATCTTACATAAACGCGAGGAATTTACTATAGAATTGTGTATCTTTGCATTATAGAATTCTTTTCTCAGTGTAGAAAAGTCATCAAAAAGACAGTTTAATTACTAAAGTTAATACACCCTCCATGCCTCTCCGCGATGCACACTTGGGGGGGGGTCTTCTCTTTTTATAGCCTATGCCAAAGAAATCGTACAACAAACCACCATTGAGGTTTGCAGATCAGCTGGAAAAACTGAAACGCCGAGGATTAGAGGTTCCGGACGAGTCCCGGGCAATAGCTTATTTACAACAAATAAGCTATTATCGGTTGAGTGCTTATTTTCTTCCGTACCAATCCGTAAAAGACATCTTTGATAAAGGCACTACCTGAACCTGCACCTTGGTGAACAGCCGAATGGCAAGGTTAACATAGCCTTGTTTTGTAAGTAGAGCATTTTAATAATTCATTCCAATTTACCAAAAAAAAATTAAAACTATTTTAAACTGCCAGCTGTTCTTATTATACAAAGCGGCTACAAGTAATCCTTCAGCAGAAGGTACCAACATAAAAATTGGCGTAGTACAGTGAAAATCCAATAGTATTCAAACACATTGGATGACGAAACATAAAAGAGGAAACGACAGGAAACATAAAAATTACTGTACAGAACAACGCTAAGAGAAAGGGTCTGATCAACATCAGGCCCTTTTGACCTAAAAAGCCAGATCGGGAAGGCAATGGCCTGCGCCCTCCTCTGTTAAAAACATATCCCGAAAGAATTTCAACGTTGGTCGTCTCCCTGCTGGATGATAAGGAAATCCATGACCCCCTGTCTCGACAGTTGTTAAATACCAACGTAACGGATATCTCTTCGCCTGCTTGTATACATTCTTCAGATTTTCATAAGTATAGAGACTATCATCTTTTGCATGTAATGAATAAATCGGACGTGTAACTACCAAAGATCCACCTGATTCAAAGTCAGCAAACTTTGGTTTAGCTGAAATAGCATAAAATGCCCGAAAAGGACTACCAGATCCCCGTGCAAACTGGTAGGACACGTTACCGCCCATAGATAGTCCACCTAAATATATTGTATTGATATCAACAGAATAACGAGCTTTAACTTCGGTCAAAATCTTAGCAATCACACTAGAACAATGTGTATAATCCTTCCATCCGGGGTTGCCTTTTTGAAAAGGATAAATAATAATCGAGCCGGTACTGTCCCCAATTGTAAAAATGGGTTCAAGTCGGGTCTGCGGATCTATTTTAAATGATGCTTCGCCGGTAATTACGCCGCCATGTAGAAAAAATACGGCTCTTGTAGGCTTTTTTGGATTATAGTTCCCGGGAACAAATACAATATACGGTATTTCAAGCCCTCCTTCGTTGACATAATATAATGCAAAACCTGGAGTAGCATTCTGATATGAGCCTTTTCCTTTTAAAATGGCATTGGATAGGATTTCGTATTGCCAAGTACTGTCTAGCTTATTTTTTTCTAGTAATTGAGATTCCATTTTCGATAATACCTTTCGGTAGGAATCATCATTTATGATTGTTTTAAATATCGAGTCGTTTTTAAAGTAGAACAGTTCTTCTTGGCTGTTGCCCAGCCCGATCTTAGCTCCTTTGGCTAGCCACTCAATGGCCAAGTTGCTCTGGCCACTTCGAAGTGCGGCCACTGAAGCATTTGCATAATCATATTTTCCGATCTCTGCCTGATTTTTAAAAGCTCTCTGAAAAGTCTGAAGCGCATCTTTGTATCTCTCCAACTTAATTTGTGTGCCAGCTAACTCCATCAATTCCTCATAGGATTGAGCAATCGTTCTTTGAAATGAAAGCAAGGCAATAATTATAACTAAAATCTTCATTTATATTTTGGTTGATGACGCTAGATAGCAGTGCCTAAAATTGTTAAGCACACCAATGATAACAAGCGAATATGATAAACGAGCAGTTCGTATAAAAGCCACATCTCGCGATGTGGCTCTACAACATTTATATACTTGACTAAAGGCTCCGTTATTTATAGGAATGAATTGACTTGGACACTTTCCAGCTATCGCCTTCGCGCACCAAAGTCACCAGGTCGGTCTTGGTGAAATTTTCAAATTTCAACGTCACTTTAGCAACCATGTAGTCGGCTGACTCTTCAAGGATATCGGTGGCCACTTTACAGTCCAGCTTCTCTCCTTTTTGCTTTTTGAAGAATTTAACAACCGCACTACGTCCGTTGGTAGCTGCTTTAGCCTTCTGGCTGAAATCTGTAGCAAACAGCTGCTCCACGCCTGCAGACTCGCCTTCGGTGGTGACCGCAACGTAATGGTCAAGGGCGAAGTCTGCTGTAGAAAGGTTAACGTTTGCTTTTGCGGACTTTGAACCGGGTCCTTCAGCGGCCATAGTGAATGTGGATACTGCGATCAGGGCTGCTGCTGCGAATGTTTTTACTAGAGTTTTCATAATGTCTTTATTTTTTGTGTTAGTTCTGTTGTTCTTATTTGTTGACTCAAAACTACGACAACATACGTCCACAGCCTATGGGCTTTAGACCAACGGACGGGAAAACTCGGTAAACAGAGGAAATGGGGAGGTGAAACTTTCCAAGAGACAGGGTCTGATCAACATCAGGCCCTTTTGACGTAAAAAGCAGATCAGGAAGGCAATGATCTACGCCTAGTGGTGACAGAGCCCTTGCTGACCTCCAGAATGCAACAAAAAGGAAATTTTAGGGATAGCCCAGTGGATACGATTAATTAATAAAATTATTTGTACTATCGGGCTTTGTAGACAATGGTCTGAAATTGAAGGTATCTTGTCTTGCTTCCAGCTTTCCAGTTTTGATATATTTCCGTGAGGTTATGATAAATTGTCTTTCGTTTATAATATGACCTTTATCAACATAGGTTTGATATTTTTCGGCATAAATTGGTGTTAGATAACGTTCAATTGTGATATTATTTCCGTCAACAATGTATAATCCCCAAATATACCCTGTCTTTTTATCATTAACATTACTTTTTGAAAAAGTTTCATCAATATTCTTAAAACCATGTTTAATTCTCGGGTTCCCGCCTTGATAGACTATTCCATTTTTATACAGGAAGATAATATCAAAAAAAACGCTATCTAATTGAGTATAATAATACCCATTCAACAAAAGTCTTTCACTAACATTTTCTTTCAGCTGTAATGTCGGAAGTTGCCGACGAACGGAACATGACACTATTAAAAAGAAAAATACATAAAAATAAATTGTTCTTACCATACCCCAAATGGATCAAGTATGCGCCCAGCTCTCCTATAGAGCGCATTTGAATTCTCATTACGTTGAAATCTACTGTCTATCCCATCTCTCAAGACAACTGAACTGCAAGCACGTATAGAAATGAAAATACTACTATTTAGCTTGCTGCCGCATCACGTTCCAGAAATTATAGTCCATCATTGGAGCTTTTATAACACCTACATGGTGCCCAATGGTTACGATCTGTCCCCGATGATAGGTAGTATGGATGATTAAATGCTGTAAGTATTCATATTTCGGAAAATTCGACGAAAACCATTGTGATTCTATCAAATAGGGGTCGTTCATCGATTCGGTATTTTCTTTCACATAGGCTGCCAGTAGTTTTGCTTCGTTTACCAGATTTTCCATTTCTTGCTGAAGATGCACTGCTGTAGGAATGTATTCAAAACTCGGTGTCTCCGTACCACGAATCATCGATGACCAGTACAACTGGGTGTCGCTAATATGTTTTAATGTTTTGGCGATACTACTAAAACTCGAGGGACATTCCTTTTGTAACAGATCGTCAGGATAGTTCTGTAGCCAATTGACCAGCTGCTCCGTAACCCAAACGTTGTAGTCAACGGCATTGGTAATGAATGTTTTTAAACTCATTGTATTCTTTTTTAGTTCATAATTGCATGGATATTACCCCAAATAAATTTAGCGATTTTTTATAGCTATCCTCTTTTTTTTTTCAGCTGAATAACTAACAAACAAAGAAGCCACATCTCCGGATGTGGCTCTACAACATATATATTTTGACTAAACGCCTAGTTACTAAACGAATGGATTGATTTGGAGACTTTCCAGCTTTCACCTTCGCGCACCAAAGTCACCAGGTCGGTCTTGGTGAAATTTTCAAATTTCAACGTCACTTTAGCGACCATATAATCTGCAGACTCTTCGAGAATGTCGGTGGCCACTTTACAGTCCAGCTGCTCTCCTTTTTGCTTTTTGAAGAAGTTAACAACCGTACTACGTCCATTGGTAGCTGCGTTAGCCTTCTGGCTGAAATCTTCAGCAAATAGCTGCTCCACACCTGCCGACTCGCCTTCGGTGGTGACCGCAACGTAATGGTCAAGGGCGAAGTCTGCTGTAGAAAGGTTAACGTTTGCTTTTGCGGACTTTGAACCGGGTCCTTCAGCGGCCATAGTGAATGTGGATACTGCGATTAAAGCTGTTGCTGCGAATGTTTTTACTAGAGTTTTCATAATGTCTTTATTTTATATTGTTAGTTTTAGTTCTTATTTGTTGACTCAAAACTACAACACAATAGACCCCAGGCCTATAGGCTTTAGACTAACAGCCAGGAAAACTCGGTGAATGGTGGAAATGGGGAGGTAAAAATAAATCCTGATATTTACCGGACAAAGAACTAGACGGATAACCTATGCGGTGGTTTAAAGCTAATTACTCCCCCAGTAGCGGTGGAGAGCTGGTGAAGATTTAAGGTCTATTTTCTAGGATCGCTTCTACTTTAGGCTCTATTATTTTAAGCATCCTTTCAAATCCTACATCTGTTGGGTGTGTGCCATCCACTGTTCCTTCGGAATCATCACCTATTAAATGGTCTGTGGGTATATAATACAAATTTTTATAACCTGCCTGCAGCAATCTCTCATACTGTAGCTTAAAATTTTTATTCTGCTCGGTCAACCGCGCACGCCATTTTAAATTATAATTGCCGACCTGACGGGTAATGCTCTCGATCAGCAATATGGGTAACCGGGGATGGGACCGACGGATCCGTTCCACAAAATTGAACGTTCGGTCCCGGACTTCCTCTGGGCTACTGTTTGGTACACAATCCATGATGAGCAGGTCCATAGTATCAATGTCACACAGCATATCGGCCACAGCAGGCTCCATCCGCGCATTGCCGCTCACGCCCATGTTGATCACGCTGGCATTCAGCCGACGCCCCAATTGTGCTGGATAAGCTAATCCCGGACGGCTTGCGGAAGCTCCATGGACAATGCTGGAACCATAAATCACGATCTTTTTAGCAAATGACTGTTTGGTACCAACAAAGCTGGCTTTGTCATCAATAATCAGGTCAAAGTCCAATAGCTCTTTATATAGCGGAAAATAAACAAGAAATTCTTTTTCTGTTTTGGCCATATCTTCAACCAGCGTAGCTTTACTTTCTGCCAAATTAAGATCGGGACGAGCTACTCCTGCAAAGCGCCATCCGCTGGCTTCTTTTACATATACATCAAAACCCCGCGACATAATCGGCGTAGAATTATTGCCTAACACTGCATCGACCGTCTTCCAGCGTAAAGATAATTTGCTCGTATTGCTTTTAAACGTAATAAACATTCCTGCAGCATGGGTATATAATTTCTTTACCGCAGCAGGAAGCTCCCTGTACTTCGCTGTATCTATACGATGAAATTTTGGCGCATTTTCAAAAGCTCTTCCCTGCAGCTCAAATTTAGCAGACGAAATAACCTGTTGAGCGTAAATGGAAAACGAGCCATAAACAAAGAAGAGGAAAAGAAAGATAATTGTCTTTTTTTTCATGATGTTTCAATTAATAGCAATCATTATAACTTAATAGCAGCCATCTCATCTTACCCATGAGATGGCCGTCTACCTATAAAAGTATCGATTTTTTATTTTACGGTAAATACCGTGGCGACAGCGCGTTCTCCTTCATGGTCAAACTTTCCATTATCTGAAGGATAGTTGACCACACCTTCACCCTTCACCCAGGCTGTGGAGGAACCGCCGCCATCATAGTTTAATGCGGACGTGCAGCCCAAGGCGGCCATCAACTGGCCCAGCTGGGGAATCGTCAGTCCCTGTGACTGCGACGAACGTCCATCGATAACAGCTACGATCAGCTTATTGTCCTTGGTAAGCCCCACTGCTGTACGGGGATGTCTGCTGGTATTGAAATCTACGTTCAACTGCTCCAGCACCTGACCATTCTGCATCAATAAAGGGCCGCCAGCCAGTGCAGCTGTAGCGCTCAGGGTACCCCAACCACCTGCTGGCTTCGGCACGATCTGATAGCTTTGCCCGGTAAAGGTAAATGCGCCATTTTCACGGTAGCTATTAAATCCATTCACCGTCTGGTTGATCACCTGGCCGTCGTATTTGAAAAATACGGTTGATCCGCCCGTACTGGTATTAAAGTAACTCCCGTTGAATGCCACCAAAGCGCCCTTGGCCGTGGCAGCAGCACTTGTTTTTAGAAATCCGGTCTTCACATAGGGAATTTCCAGCTGCATACCTTTCTTCAGATCGATCTCAAATACATTAACATATTGTTTGGATTCAAATATCCGCGGGAATTGGTAATACTTCCACACCACACCATCGGCAACCGTTTTTGTATTCCAGGCAGCCGTATGGATAATCTCCGCCAGGTCTTCTTGCTGGGGAATACTGTAATCGTAGGGCAGCTGCGTTCCGCCTTCATTTTTCTTGCATGAAATAACAAGAAAAAGCAGCAATAAGCTGTATATAAAATTTCTTTTCATCTGTTTTTACTTTATTTCACCGATCCACTTTAACTTTAATGGAACCGCTTTTTCAATTGTTTTTTGGTCAATAGTGCATACGGCAGACTCCATATTTCGGTAAAAGATGACCTTATTTTCTCCCGGCAGCAATCTTGCCGCACTGACATTGCCCGCACCCCAACTATAGGGCCAGTTGGCAAAATAGTGTTGCGGCACGGTTTCCCGGACATACTGAAAGGCCTTTCCTTTTCGCTCCGCCAATAGCACTTTGTCCTTTCCGATCAATACCAATGATTTTCCCTGGATATACCCTGCATTGATTTGGTTCCAGTTCAATGTGTCTGGCAGCCTCAGCCATTCCTGAATAGGCTGTTCGTCCAGTACCTTATAGTCTTTTTTTGAAACTTTACGGCAATAGCCGTCAAAGAGGATGTACCATGCAGCCGGCTCATCGATATATATCGGCGGATTAAACTCTGAACTCCCTTTCAGAAAAGGGAACAGCTTCTCCACCGGACTGACGCTATAGCTGGTGTTAGCAGCATCCGTTGTATAGATGATATCCTGCGTCAGGTAACAGGTACTGTCTTTTTTTGTCCATACCGCTTCCGGCGTCAGCCAGGTGCCTTTTAATGTAAAAAGGTGGTTGTCATCGTAAGCGTTAAATATTCCGGCATAATCAAGACGGTCTTCCTTTTTGGGCTGTATAGCGCCTTCAATAAAAAACTTCGCTGTCACCCCATCGTATTTTTGCAGGCGGGCAGCAACAGCAATCGCATGCCAATGGTCGGAAACAACATACACTGTATCTCCTGGCTGCATGATCCGCTCGCCAGCGTTATTTTTTAGGCGCCTGCTAAAAATATAATTCTGCACCGTCGTCTTGGAGTTTTCCTCCTTGAAGATCAATGCTGCAGGCACGCCCTTGCTGACCAATTGCAGCGCCATGGACGACGCTTCGCAAATCTTGGAACCGTGGGCACCACAACCTCCAGACACCACAATAGCATCCATCGGCCGGATACGGTAGAGCTGAGCAGCAACATCTACCCGCTGGGCCAGTACCTCAGGATCGGCTGAACCCAATAATAGCAGGATATTTTTGTGCTCAGCAGCCCGGCTGTTGCCTAATACAAGAAGGATAAGGATAAATAAGCAGCTTAATTGTTTCATCTTATTTCACTTTTGCGCCCATCCAGCTGGAAGAACGCGGGTTATTATTGATATCTTGTTGCATGCGACTATCGTCCAATGCCGGCGTGTATTTCTTGGCAAGCTCCAGCAGTCCTGCCGAATTTAGACCATAGCTCATGGACGGATTTTCGGCACCGATAGGTAGATAATCTGGATTCAGCATGGTCGCAGGTTCAAAACTTACTTTTGGAACAATGCTTCCATCAGCGCCATACACCGCTTGCGCAGCAACCGTGTGCTGTATCCTTGGCACGACAGCAATGTTATCTGAATAGGCATCAACATCGGTAGAACTGCCCGCCTGGGTATTGCCTGATACAATCGAATTGATCAAAGTCAGGTTGTTGACATTGCTGCGACGATAGACCCCACCGCCGGGACCAACAACGGTATTCTTGGTAATGGTTGTACTGATCACGTCTGCCTGACTATTATCATACAGCATCAGTCCGCCGCCGCCATTGGCTGATGTGCTCGAATTTTCAGCCAGCAGGCAATTAACAAATATCCCTTTTGACTTTTCACGCAGATAAACGCCTGCTCCATAGGATGTATTTGAATTGCCGATCACCTCACAATTATAGAGTGTAATAGCTGCATTTGGATAGGCGTGCAAGCCCCCTGCGGTGCCTTTGGCACTATTGTGATTAAACTGGCTATCGTAGGCAATCAGTGAACCATCGGCGATCCATAGTCCGCCACCGTTATTTCCGCTGTTGCTATTATTGTTGATGCGACAGTTTTCCAACCTGAGCTGGGCACCTGCAAATGCGTAGATGCCGGCAGCAAAACCTGCGGTCCCCTTATCTGCGGTCGCTTTATTGTCGACCACATCCACATTTTTGAGCAAGACCCTGGCCATGCCAATCAACATACCGCCCCCTTGGCCACGGCTGAATTTGACGTTATTGATGGTTGTACTCGCACTACGATCGGTGGCATTTCCCCCTCTGATGCTGATGTTTTCAAGCGTCACCTGATTTTCAGGATCCGCGGTCGCCGTCACAGTGACGGTGTGGAACACCGATTTTCCGCTGGAAAGCTTTCCCTGAAAGATGGTTTTATACAAGGCCGGATTGGGCTGATCTCCAGGTTTGGCATTGGCCGCATATCCGCCGATCAGGCTGATATTTTTTGCGATCTCTATGGTTTTGTCCGATTCCTCATTCACATCACCATTGCGAATGGTCCGCGTTGGAACATAGGTTCCCTCGGCCAGGAATAACGTACTGCCTGTCGTTGCTTTTTCGAGTGCCTGATCGAGGTCAGTAGCACTACTCCACGAACTGCCATCCCCTCTGCCTGCAGGAGTCACATAAAAAACGGGCACTTTTCCGGATTCCTGCAAGATCAAGATCTCCTGCGATAGATTATCGTTCAGCCTGAGCAGCAAAGTCGCCGAACGTTCGTCTTCCGAATTTTTATCAACAGAAAACCGAATCTTATTTTTCCCCTTGGGATACACCGTACTATCGAGTTTGATCCAGTCTTTGTCGCTGCTTACGGTAACGGTCGCATTTGCCAAAATGTCCAATTGATAGGTATCGGCCCTACTGCCGACTTCCATATAATCCCGATCGATCAGGAGCCGCTGCTCACTCTCGACTTTATCTTTTTTACAGCTCTGTATGCCTAGGGCATACAAAAGGACCATAAAAATATATAACGATTTTTTCATTATAATCAATGTTTTTTGAACCTACTTATTGTTTTGTGTTCCTATAATTCTGCTGCAGCTGACGGTAACATTGGACCAGCTGCATTGTCGTTTCATAATGACACTCAAACATGAATACACCTTTATATTTAATTTTTTCCAGTGTGGCCAATATGGTATTCCAGTCATTCTGACCTTTGCCATTACAGGGTAAATAGTGACTTTCCTTGGTTCCATCCCCATCCGCGACATGCAGTGTCTTGACGCGCGCCCCAAAAGCCAAGAGCAGGCGCTCGGGATGCGCAATATGGTTCATATCGACGGCAATGCCGACCTGATCAGGAAAGCGCGCGAAAAGTTCCTGACATTCTTCCACGGTCCGCAGCAGGGGCCGCTCCCGCTCACCCACCGTCAGCGAAGGCCCCAGCATATTTTCGATGACGAGCTGCCGCCCAGCCTTAGCCACTGCCGGGTACAACTCCTTGACAGAACGTACCAGCTGATCCTTCCGGGCCGCACGTTTGTTGGGCTCGAGGTAATAGGAAGGGTGAAACAGGATGACCTGCGGATGAAGACGGTAAAGGCCTTCCAGCAGCTGCAAATGCATACGGATCACCTGCTGCCGCTGCTGTTCGTCCAGCGCAGAGATATCTATTTTGGCGGAAAAGGGCATATGGACAGACCATACCTTCACCGCGGCTTTTTTCAGTACAATGGCCAACGAATCGCATTTAAGCAACCATTCATGCTGTGGAATCTTTAAACTGAGGTCTGCATTGACAAAGCTTCCGAGCCCCGCGATCTCGATATAGTCCATACCTGCTGCTTTGTCTGCCTTTAGTTTTTCCAATGCTATCTTCCGGATATCGAGCGAATAGCCAACGGCATAATCAGGTCCACCCTGTTTTTGACAGTAGGTATATCCGGGGATCAATAGACAACAGAGGATCGCTATAAAAATAAGTTGTTTCATGTTATCGGTATAATTTCTCCCATTCAGGATTTTGTTTCAAATTTGGGTTTAACTGGATATCTTCAATCGGGATCGGTGCATAGTAATCGCGTTTTTCATCAAACTTACCCCGTTGATAAAAGGGATCAAGTGAGCCTTTATTGGCGTTCTGGGTATTTGAAATAGGGTCCCAAAGTGTCCGCTGATTGATATTGATCAATGTGGTCACCGTACCCGGTGCACCTGATGTATTGCCTGTATGGACATACACATCGGCCTTGCCATCCCCTGTAAAATCATAGGCTCCAACGCCGGGAAAATAAACCCCGACAATAGGCTGATTGAGTTTAGATCCGGCCTTCCAGCGCATTAAGTCATCCCAGCGCTGCCCTTCGTTGAACAATTCGATCCGTCTTTCGCGCCGTATTTCCAGCAGAACGCCCCTGAATGCACCAGCATCGACATTGGGATACATGGCCAGCAAATAAGGATCGGGGTTAGCATTCGCTTCAGCGAGGGATAGCATCGGCATGCCCGCACGGCTACGCAGCTTATTGACCGTCAGGTCGAGGTCACTTTGGCTGATGGTCCCAAGTTCGGCTTTCGCTTCGGCATGGATCAGCAGTGCCTCCGCATAACGGAATAAGATGACATCAAAATAGGAGGCCGATACGCCCCATTGCAATTTATCAGGCAACGCCTTGATCAGACGGTAGCCTGTCGTGGTGATCGTCAAGTTGACAGGCTCATTTGCTGTTTCTCCATTAGCACGGAAGTCTGGCCCTGCAGTTGTCTGTGTAAGCCTTGGATCTCTATTTTGCATTTCCTGATAGAACTCCATGGTCTTGTAACCCGATCTATCGGTAAAGCGGCTCCCATCCTTCATCAGATAGCTATTGATCATATCTTTGGCGATACCGTAGGCTCCTGAAGTTGCTGAGGTAAAGGAATAGCCAAGGCCATGAACACGCATACCCAGTTCAAAATCAATGGCAAGAATAGTCTCCACCTGATCCTGATTATTGCGGGCGAACAGATTCCGATAGGCTTGATCTGCTCCCCCCTGGCTGTACAAGGTATAGGCTCCACTATTCATCAGTTCGGCCGATGCGCTGACCGCCTCATTCAGGAACTTTTCATGTCCCGCGATCTGATGGTATTTTCTAAATGTTCCTTCAAAGAGCGCCACCCTGGCTTTCAGCAGCAGTGCCGTGTATTTGGTGATCAAGTTAAGCTGTTTTTCGGCTGGTATATTTTCGATCGCATAGTCCAGGTCAGCCATAATGGAATCCATCACCAGCTGCCGTGAGTCCCTGGCCTTGAAAAGGTCTTCATCTTTGGCGCTCAGCACCTTTCCATACCAAGGTACGTCACCAAAAGTTTTCACCTTATCGTAATAAAAATTTGCTCTAAAAAAACGGGCTATGCCACTGTATTTTTTTTGTGCCGCAGCGTCGGGAACTTTATGATAGTTGGCCAGAAAATAATTGATCTTGCGCAACTGGCTCCAGGACCAACCGCCCGAGCCGCTTCCCACGGGGACAGTTCGATTGCCCTTGATCCGGTCGGCCACCGTGAGGGGGATCATATTGTCCGAACTCCCATCGTTTGTATACCAGGATTCATTGGGCAGAAAGGTGTAAAAATCATTGGTGGCAACCTCCAGATCCTTTGCTGTATTGAAAAAATAGGGTGCTTCCACCTGGTCCTCCGAAGGACGGTCCAAATAATCTTTCTGACAAGCTGCCAGCGATAGTAAGATCAACAGACCAAGTAGTTTATAGGTGTTTGTTGTAAGTTTCATTATCATTGCGTTGTCGAGTATTAAAGCGTAAGCATTAAACCAAAAGAATAGGTTTTACCCATGGGATAGTCCCGCAGCAGCCCCCGCTCCGAGGAGTCCGCAGGATCATTGGCACTTGCGGGCGAATTATAATTGATCATTGCACCTGCCTGTTCGGGATCTATATACTTGGTCAGATTGCCAAAGTTCCAGGTCAACAGATTCTCGCCACTGAAGTAAAACCGCAGTTTTTCAACTTTATAGCGCCGTGTCCATTGCTGTGGCAGGGTGTAGCCCAACGTAAAATTTTTCATCCGCAGGAACCCGACATTGGTCAGGTAATAATCGTTCAATTCATATAGCGACCTTCCGCTCTGCAAGGACGAGTATCCCCGATAGATCTGTGGATACCTATTCGCTTTCTTGTCCGGAGTCCATGCATTATCTACCAGGTCTTTACGTACAAAGGAAAGATATGGCCGCTGATAGGAACCCCAGTATAAATCCCCTGTCGGGTACCAATCTTGTTTGGCAACACCGGCAAATGCCGCCGAGAGATCAAAATTATTCCAGGAAGCACTCATATTGATACCAAATGGAAATTTCGGCATGGCATTGCCAATGGGTTTAATATCACCGTGGTTGGCAAGCGTGTTGTCGCCTTTGTCGATACGGCCATCACCATTGAGATCTACGTATTTCACATCGCCACCGCGCAACATATTCCACTCACTATTTTGCGATACACTCAGAATATCGTTATATACTTTAGAGAGGGACAATTGCGGGTCCTGGAAACTATTCTGGTAGCTCAATGCCTCCGCGTCGGACTGAAACTGTCCGTCGATATGGTATCCCCAGATCTGCCCCAGTACCTGTCCTTCGTAATAGGAACTCAACAAGCCCTGTGGATTATTATATTTCGTAATGATCCCTTTAAAATTGGTGGTATTCACAGCGATGTTGAAGCGAAAGGGTGAACCGGCAAGGTCAAACTTGTCCTGGTAGCTTACCCCCACTTCAAAACCTTTATTACGCAAAGCAGCGTAGTTTTCACGGGGTTCATTAGCTCCAAATACTGCTGGAAGCGGCTGTCCCGGGAGATACATGCCTTCGACATCTTTCTGATACCAGTCAAAATTGACATTTAGCTTGTTCTGGATCAGTCCAAGATCAACACCGAAGTCAATGCTTTTGGTCCGTTCCCAGGTGACGACGTTCGGCAATGGTGCCGGCGTACTTGCCCCAATAAGACGGGAGCCCCCATTTAGCCAGGCCAACTGCTGCACGGTCATCAATTCCTTAAAGGTATTGACCCCTACAGTCTGGTTGCCGAGCTTGCCATACGAAGCTCTGAGCTTTAAGGTAGGTATAGTGCCTTTGATCGATTCCCAAAAGTGCTCACGATCCAGCTGCCAACCTAATGAAACTGAGGGGAAAAATCCCCATCGGCTCCCGCTAGGAAACCGTGATGAACCATCATACCGTGAATTTATTTCCAGCAGGTATTTATTGTCGTAGGCATAATTAAAACGGCCAAATACGCCCTGAATAGCCCAATTTTCAGCTGTGCCGCTCAGGCTGTACATGGAAGTCCCCAGCGCCAGGTTGGAAAGATCCTCGATCAGCAGGTCGTCCATGGCTCCGGCGATACGGTCCCGGTCAAAGGATTCCTGATTGTAGCCCACCAATAATTTGAACTGATGCTTCTGCGCCACATTTTTTTCGTAGGTCGCAAACAGGTTCATCGCGTTATACTTGTCTTTCCAGCGGTATTCTGTCAGACGGTTGAGGCCGGCAGTTGTATAATTGAGTTTGTTGCCCGAGTAGTAACTGAAGGGGTTGAGGCGTGTGCTCCGTGAAAAGTTTTCGATACGGTTGCTATAATCAAAATTTACCTGTAGGCCTTTCAATGGCTTGAGCAGGACACGGAAGGTATTGGTAAACTCTTCACTATTGCGTACCTCCCAGCTTTTTCCCGATTCCAGCCCTGCATTGGCTCCCTGACCGCCAGTACCCACACCGATATCCGTTGGAATACCATCGACAAAATTAGGGTAAAAAGGCATCAGATTATACCAGGTCGTCGTACTCCAAAGCCCCCCCAGACCATTGCTGTAGCCTCCATATTCTTTATCCTTTTCGTTGATGAACTGCGTATTGTTTGAAATTTCCAACCAGCTGTTGGGTGTGAATACCAAATTGGATTTCATATTCTGGCGGTCCATATTCGCATCGTCATTGATATTATTGATCGTTTCGCGTTTAAATACACGGCCGGAGAGATAGGCTTTCAACTTTTCACTGCCACCTGAAATGGCGATATTATGGAAGTTGGAGGGCTGATATTTTTTAAATAGGTAATCCCACCAGTTGGTCTTATAGAAAAACTTATAGGTTCCGTCTGCCTGCTTCTCATGAAAGGGCGCAATCTCCCCTGCAGCTACCATTTTGATCGCTTCCCAGTCCATTGCATTGTAACGTGTATAGGAACTGCCGTTATAACCATACAGTGCAGCATCTACTGTTTTCCCGTAGACATAGGGATCGGAGATATAGTCGGTACGGGAGGCCGGTGTAGTCCAGGCAAAATTATTGACATAATCCACCTTCACTGTCCCTGCCTTTCCTTTTTTTGTGGTCACCAAGATGACACCAAAAGCACCACGGGCTCCATAAATGGCCGCCGAAGCGGCATCTTTCAGCACAGAAACACTTTCAATATCATTGGGGTTGACCCGAGTAATATTCCCTTCGATCCCGTCGATCAATACCAGCGGGCCGCCCTCGTTGATGGAATTGAATCCCCGCACATTGATATCGGGTGTCTTGGATGGATCTCCGTTGTTGAGCTGGATATTCAGGCCGGGCATAAGTCCCTGGAGCGTACCTGCAATGTTCGCACTTGGTCGTAGCGCGATATCATCCGCATTGACCTGCGACACGGCACCCGTCAGATTGGCTTTTTTCTGCACACCATATCCCACGACGACCACTTCTTCCATTGCATTGATGGCAGGCTTCATGGTCACATGCAAGGTTGACTGCTGTGCCAGCGCCATTTCCAGCGGCTCATAGCCAACCATCGTAAATACAAGTATGGCATCACGGCTGCTGACCTGGATCTGAAAGCTGCCATCCTCGCGACTGAGCGTTTTCTCCTTTTTGCCTTTTTCACTGATAGTAACATTGTCCAACGGCCGGCCCTGCTCGTCTTTGACAAACCCTTTGACCGGGTACAGCTGCGGAGCCTCCGTAGCCGACGCCTGGCCAACAGCCTGATCCGTTCTTTTGTTCAAGACAATATTTTTATCCGCTTTGACATAAGATAACTGCAGCTGGGCCAATAGATCTTTCAAGGCTTCTTCAAAAGAGATATTGTGGTAGCTGACGCTGATACGGTCGTCTTTTGCGATCAGCGATTCGTTGTAAAAAATGTTGTATCCACTTTGCTTCTGCAGTTCTTTCAGGACCGCACTCACCTTTACATTGTTCCGCTTCAGATTGACGGTCTGGCCAAATGAAAATGCGTGCAGCTGTAAATTGGCAGCGAACAAGAGAGGAATTGCTAATGACAATTTCATAGAAATTGGTATTTTCTGGGATCTTACCTGACATAATAGGGTCGGTCCGATCAATTTTTTTTTATTAAATTGCATTCGGTTGAGATAAAATTTAACGGTTTTACTATTCATCCATGTCGAGAAAAAGACAAAACTTTCAGGGGCGTTGGCGCGCTCCTGATTGTTATATATGCTTCCCTTCTCATCAGCGTTAGTTTAGCACATATATCCTCCTTCCTTTACGTTCGAAATGTACGCCACCGGCGAAAGCAATTGTTTTCAATAGTTTATCGATATTTTCATAGCGGGAGATAGTCCCCGAGAAGTGCTGTCCCTGCAGCTTGTCTCCGTAACTGATCTCGACATCATACCAGCGAGCTACCTCGTCCATGACCGTTTGAATGGATGCATTATCAAAGGCGAAATTTCCATTTTTCCAGGCAAGGCTATAGAACGGATCCACTTGCTCCTTTTTCACATTCCTGCGACTTTTATCGAAAACGACCTGATCATTGGGCGCAAGGACTTGTTCTTTTAGGGCAGCATCGGCAAAAGAGAGCTTGACTTTCCCTTCTACCAACGTGGTAACGATGTGATCACCAAAACTCTTGATGTTAAAGTGTGTTCCCAGGACCTCGAGTGTCTGTCCTCCACTTTGCACAATAAAAGGTACCCTTTTGCCTTTAACATCCATTTTAGCCACTTCAAAATAAGCTTCCCCTTCGAGCTGCACCGACCGCAGCTTCGCATCAAATTTTACGGGATATTTGATCTTACTGCCTGCATTGAGCTGCACAAGACTTCCGTCAGCCATCCTGAGCGTATATTCCCCGCCCCGGGGCGTAATGATGGTGTTGTAGACGACGCTACTTGCCTGTGACCTGCTGTCCTTGAGCCGATAGCTGATTTGACCTTTATTATCTTTGGTAATCAAATATTCCCCTTGGTCAAGTACCGTATCCGCACGGAGCAAACTGAGATCGATCTGTTTTCCATCTTCAAGTATGATCATGGCTTTATCTGAGCCCGGTACGATCGACACCTTAGACAGCTGCTCTTTCGGTTGTGTTTCCTCGGTATAAAAGTTGTAGTAGCCCCATAGCACTGCACCGCATAACGCAAGAAAGACTGCCGCAACCTGCCACCAATTTCTCCTGAAATTAAAATGTCCATCTGTGGTCCTTTGGGGAGTAGATGCCGATGTTGCAATTCGGGGATCGGCCAATATATTTTCCAGCATCCGGTGCGGATCAGGGTATGCTGCGGGCTGTACCGGGTACGAGTTCTCCCGCCAGACTTTCTCCCAAACCTGAAGAAATACGGGATCATCCATTAATTCCTGAAGCTGTGCCCGTTCTTCTTTACTGGCTTGATCAGCAAGATATTTGCGTATTAATTGGCTGTATTGTTCAATTTGGTTCATTCCTTTGGATCGATTTCAACTACATAATCGCGCGAACCCTGAAAAAGTACCAATAGAAAAATATTTTTTTTTTGAAAAGGATTATAGATGCCGTTTTTTACCCCCCGGGATTGCTAAATGGGCTAATAAAAAATCGAATGCAAACTCAAGCTGCTTACAAAAAAAAGATAGACAGGATTTTGTCCAGCTTGAACCGGACAAATTTCGAGGCGAGGCTGAGGTGATTGCGCACCGTATTTTTGGAGAGTCCTTCCTCATCGGCAATTTCCTGATAAGATTGGTCTTCAAACTTGCTCCGTCGGTAAATTGCCTGCTGCTGTGGCGGCAGTTGTTCAATAATGGATTCTAGGATGACCTGTAGCTCTTTGCCCTCCAATTCATCCTGCAGCGAAAAGGAATTTTCAAGCCAGGTGTGCTGAAGCGACTGCAGATAATTGGACCGGACCAGCGATTTGCGGAAATTGGATATGGCCATTCTTTTTGAAATAGCAAATAGAAAGGGGAAAATGGCTTCCGGACCGGAAAGCTGCATTCTTTTTAAATAAAATTCAATGAAAACTTCCTGTGTGACCTCCTCTGCATCACTATCGTTTTTACAGAGCTGCCTGACTTTAAAATAGATAATCGGCTGATAATAATTAAACACAACACCAAAAACAGACTGATCCCCAGCTTGTAATAAGAGGAAATCATCCATTGAAATGGAAATATGTTTCAGCCCAGCGATCATGAATTCGGTATATTTAATTGATGCAAATTAACCTAACAGATGTTAATTTCATATAAAATTAACATTAATATCCATAATATCGAGCTTTGTCGCGCTATAAAAAAAACAGAGCTTTCCAGCTACATTGATTGCTGTCACTGCTTGAAATAAGGCTGAACTTTCACATTTCACTGGTATTAAATTAAGATAATGTATAGTGCTAGCCCCTTATTATATTCCGATTGATTCTCTCTTTTTGACTGATACGTTTTATTTTTTCATGGAACAAAAAAAATCACGCTATTAAAACTATTTCAAAGTAGCCGTTGTTCTTACTATACAAAACGGCTACAAGCTCCTTTCGAAAGAAAGGTTCAACATAAAATTGGCGTCGTACAGTGAAAATCCAATAGTATTCAAACACATTGGATGACGAAACAAAAAAGAGGAAACGATAAGAAACATAAAAATTACTGTACAGAACAACGCTAAGAGAAAGGGTCTGATCAACATCAGGCCCTTTTGACGTAAAAAAGCCACATCTCCGGATGTGGCTCTACAACATATATATTTGACTAAACGCTCAGTTATTTATACGAGTGGATTGATCTCGAAACCTTCCAGCTGTCACCTTCGCGCACCAAAGTCACCAGGTCGGTCTTGGTGAAATTTTCAAATTTCAACGTTACTTTAGCGACCATATAATCTGCAGACTCTTCGAGGATATCGGTGGCCACTTTACAGTCCAGCTTCTCTCCTTTTTGCTTTTTGAAGAAGTTAACAACCGCACTACGTCCGTTGGTAGCTGCGTTAGCCTTCTGGCTGAAATCTGCAGCAAATAGCTGCTCCACACCTGCCGTCTCGCCTTCGGTGGTGACCGCAACATAGTGGTCAAGGGCGAAGTCTGCCGTAGAAAGGTTAACGTTTGCTTTTGCGGACTTTGAACCGGGTCCTTCAGCGGCCATAGTGAATGTGGATACTGCGATCAGGGCTGCTGCTGCGAATGTTTTTACTAGAGTTGTCATAATGTCTTTATTTTATATTGTTAGTTTCTTGTTTTTTTTCTAATTGTCGTAAGGAGATCGATTTGTTGCATCATTTCCTTGTAGATTCTGAATCAAAATTACGACACAATACGCCCACAGCCCATGGGTTTTAGACCAACGGACGGGAAAACTCGGTAAACAGTGGAAATGGGGAGGTGAACATGGTCCAAACTTGGACCGAGGTATCAACAGGTCATCTGGAAAACGGAAGAAGTCGAGGGATTGAAAGATCAGTTATAACAATTCAGCCAATGCGATAATCCCTTCTTCCAGATCTTTTTCAGAAAGAGAACCATAGCCTAGCCGGATACCGTGTATAGTTTCACCAAAACTATAGGCATCTGGTGTGATAATTTTTATTCCTTTATTTTTTAGTTTCGTATCAATCTGCTGCCAGTTCACTGGTTTTTCGGGTACGACCCAAAATGCCAGACCACCTTCGGGAATGGTAAATCTGGCTTTGTCTTTGAGGTGTTTTGCCAGGAGGCTGGTTGCGAAATCTTTTTTGGCTTTATAGTGATTTGTTGCCTTTCTGATATGTCGTTTTAATGTACCGTCTTTGATGAGCTGCAAGACAGCCTGTTCCATAATGTTGTCACCCTGCACATCAATAATTTTACGCAGATCGCCTACTTGTTCAATCAAATCGCTATTGTTGCTGGCTAAATAACCGATACGCAGGGCAGGTGCGACAACTTTACTCATTGTTCCGATGTAAACATAATTTTTTAGCTCCGGGAAACTTGATAAAGGTAATATGGGGCGATACCCAAAATGAAATTCATTATCATAATCATCTTCTATGACCGTGAAACCATATTCGTTGGAAAGCCGTATCAGTTCCAGTCTTCTTTTTAGGCTCAATGTTACCGTAGTCGGGTATTGGCGGTGTGGCGTAACGTAAATAGCCTTTATCTTTTTACCGGATTTTAGATAATTCGTCACATCGGCCATCAGCAAACCATCTTTGTCCACATTTATCGGCAAGAGCCTCGCTCCTGCATGTTCAAATGCTTTCCAGGCTGGTTTATATCCGGGGTTTTCTATCATCACATAATCCCCTTCGGTAAACAGGCATTGAGCTGTGAGGTACATGGCCATTTGACTGCCCCGGGTGAGGCAAATATTTTGTTCACTGATCTGCATCCCTCTTTGGTGATTGAGCATTTGAACAATTGCCTTGCGAAACTCAAGATCACCATATTCATCGCCGTAACCCATCATCTGCCACTTTGCTTTTTGGTTGAAAATCTGCCGATAAGCCCTTGCCAGTTCCGTAACAGGAGCGATTTTACTGTTGGGGTGACCATCGTCAAACTGTAAATGATAATGCTTGTTTTCTGTGCTCTCTGCGTTCGCAATTATCTCCTTGTTATCATGCACGTCTTTAAAATCGGGCAAGGTATCGGCAACAAATGTACCTTTCCTTTCTTTAGAAATCAGCCAGCCTTCAATCAGCAGAACATTAAGGGCTTCCACAACCGTATTACGATTGACTTTTAATAGTTGTGCCAGATGTCTGCTTCCGGGCAAAACTTCGCCGGTCTTTAACCTTCCCGAATGGATATCTTTTATAAGGGCGTCGGCAATTTGCAGGTAAACGGCTTTGTCCGACCTTTCATCTAACTGTATTTCGAATTTCCAATCTCTTAACATCTGGACTATCTATTATTACAAAAACTGCATCATCATGCCAGTCCAAAGATACGATATTTTTGTAGTGCAATAGTGCAAAAGATCATTAAATAAATTCAATTATGGCAAAATTAGAAGCAGCTACAGCAGTAAAGAAATCAATTCATGAGGAACAAAAGCAATTCAGCTCTAAAGACTTTCATCAGACCTTTGCTAGACCAACCTATGTAAAGCCCTCACACGTCATTCACAAGAATGTTGAAAACGCTGGTGTGCACAACCAGTTTTCGGCAGAAAGAAAACACCCTGTATTCTTCGTTGACCTGCCGAGTAAAAATGTAAGTATGACCATCGGTGGTTTATTGCCGGAACAGAAAACACATCTGCATCGCCACACGTATGAAACTGTATTGTATGTGCTCGAAGGCAAGGGCTGGACAAAAGTTGAAGATGAAATTGTCGAATGGGAAGCAGGTGATGCTGTTTACATTCCGTCCTGGGCATGGCATCAGCACCAGAATTTGAGTGACAGCGAACCGGCCAAATATATCGCCTGCGAAAATGCTCCTCAACTCCAGAACCTTGGTGTAGCATTGCGTGAGGAAGAGGGCAGAGATTTTTAACTTTTAAAATAAGATCATAAAATGAATAATGTACCATTAAAAGGGGTAATAGCCTATCCAATTACACCGTTCGACAACAACGAGCAAATCAATATTCCTTTATTCAAAAAACAGGTAGAGCGCTTGGTGACAGCGGGTGTCCATGGTATCGCCCCTCTTGGAAGCACAGGCGTAATGCCTTACTTGAATGATTCCGAAAAAGAAGCTATAACCGAAGCAACAATGCAACAGGTAGCAGGTAGAATACCTACATTGGTGGGTGTTTCGAACCTTACGACGGAACGAACAGTCTACCACGCAAAATTCGCCGAAAAAGCAGGTGCATCCGCCATCATGATAATCCCGATGAGTTATTGGAAATTAACTGATGACGAAATTGTGAAACACTATGACGAAGTAGCGTCCAAAATTTCTATTCCTATTATGGCGTACAACAATCCGGCTACGGGCGGTGTGGATATGTCGCCTGCATTGTTGAAGCGTTTACTGGAAATTCCGAACGTAACGATGATAAAGGAGAGCACCGGTGATATCCAGCGGATGTATTACCTAAGAAAGGAATTAGGTGAAGACGTTGCTTTCTTTAACGGTTCCAACCCGCTGGCATTAGCCGCACTGTCCGCTGGTGCACGGGGCTGGTGCACAGCGGCGCCCAACCTGATACCTGAACTGAATTTAGCCCTCTACGATGCCATACAGCAAAACGATCTGGATAAAGCGAGAACTATATTCTACAAACAGGTTGATCTGTTGAAATTCATGGTGGCCAAGGGCTTGCCACGTTCCATTAAAGCGGGTCTTGATTTGCTGGAAATAGGAGGCGGAGGCCTTAAAAGCCCTATCAAACCACTTAGTGAACGTGAAATAGCGGAATTGGATGGCATACTTTCGGCCATAGAAAACGAAGTTTATCAAAGTTAAATCTCTAAAAACAAAGCAAAATGAAAAAGGCTATTTTTTATCATGCAGGTTGTCCCGTCTGTGTAAGTGCAGAACAGGATATTTTAAGTTTCATTCCCGAAAATCAGGTTGAAGTAATCCATTTGGGAGAAGATAAAGCCAAAGTAAACGATGCTGAAAAGGCTGGTGTGCGATCTGTTCCGGCATTGGTATTGGCGAATGGAAATGTATTACACATCAACTTCGGCGCTTCAATTGAAGATTTGAAGTAGTTGATTATAAAGCCCGGAAGCAACACTAACTTTCGGGTTTTATGCTTTCCTAAATAATTTATAATGAAATACAATGAGTCAAAAACAAGCAAGTAACTCCGCTGACATAAAGGATCAGCTACGCGACACTGTGAAAGTGACCCTGACTTTAAACGGGTCGACCACTCATATTTTATGGAACAGGCAGATACCGTTACTCGATGCCCTGTTAAATGCGGGTATACATGTACCGAATTCCTGCTGTAGAGGTACCTGTGGCACGTGTATCTGTAAATTGGAAGAGGGAGAAATACGGTTAAAGCGAAATTTCGTATTGTCCGAAACACATCTCCAACAAGGACTGATACTGGCCTGTGTGGCCGCTCCAGTAAGTCAAAGCATTACGATAAACTACGATGAATTCTAACGTAATGCAATGACAGGTGTGGGGTCCAGCTATAGCAGCCTGGCCTACGGGCTTTAGACCAACACTACCGCGCTTTAAACAATTTAGGTACAAAAAGGGTAAGATAATCCCGCCAGTTGGCCCAAATGTGTCCGCCTTCACTTTCATGATATTCGTAAGGCATATTGAGCTGATCCAACGTGGCCCTATATTGTTTTATTTCGTTGTAAAGAAAATCGGTTTTGCCCATGGCAATCCAGTAAAGGTGATAACCGTTTTCTTTTTGGCGCGTCAGGCTTTCATTTAAATTTTGGTAAAACTCAGGCAACTGTTCTGACCTTGGCATCACTGCGGCTGAAAACAAGCCCATATAGCCAAACGTATTGGGATAGTGTCTGGAAATATGAAGGGTATGAAAACCGCCCATGGAAAGTCCTGCAATGGCGGTGTAGTCTTTCCCTTTTTTCACGCGGTAATTACTGTTAATAAAATCCAACACATCTCCAAAAGTCTTTTCCATTTGGCCGTCCATAGTGTGTGGCAGGGCCATCGTCGGTTTATAAAATCCTTTATCCGATTGTCCGGGTGCAGCTTGCTGAAAAACATTACCGTTGGTCATGACGACAATCATTGGCTCGGCTTTTCCCTGGGCAATGAGATTGTCCATAATTTGTGATGCTCTACCTAGATCCATCCATGCTTCTTCATCTCCTCCCATGCCATGCAACAGATAGAGAACAGGGTAATCTTTTCCACTCGTTTCATATCCTGCAGGTGTATAAACCGTCATTCTTCTTTTCATTTTATTGCCGGGAGAGTCATACCAACGCTTGGCGACGGTACCATGCGCCACGTTGTTTACCGAATAGTTGTCCGCCTTCCCACCGCCCACAATAAAGACGTTGAAAATGGAGCTTACATCCCGAATGAGGTATACGTTGTTGGGATCGGTAGTTTTAACGCCATCGATA
Source organism: Sphingobacterium thalpophilum (assembly GCF_901482695.1). Classification (NCBI taxonomy): domain Bacteria; kingdom Pseudomonadati; phylum Bacteroidota; class Sphingobacteriia; order Sphingobacteriales; family Sphingobacteriaceae; genus Sphingobacterium; species Sphingobacterium thalpophilum. The sequence goes on along the minus strand of NZ_LR590484.1, from coordinate 3,251,909 downwards.
ATTACATTATAACTATACAACTCCGAAGGCAGCGGAGGGCTGGTCAGCGTCCAGATGCTATCTTTCCCCTTGGTCATCGTTTTGGGGATAATATTCCACCCTTCTCGGGGCATCCAGTCGCCGGAGAGTTCCACTTTTTGGGCATTGGGAGCAAAGACCCTAAATGTCACTGAGTTGTCTTTGTGGATTTCCGGTGAAATGATTTCTTGCGGATTAAAAAGCGCCTGCTGTGCCAAGAGTGGCAACTGAATCAAAAGAAATAAAACGATAAAAAGGTTTTTCATGCGTCAGAAGTTTTATGTGTTGAAATAGTAAACAAGTTCCTTTCTCTAAAATAATCATTTTTGTTCATTCTATTTCTTTTTTCCTCCTATTTAAATGTTCTTGGCTACTTAAAGCCCCGCATACCAAAAACACCATATTGATTGGTGAAAGAAGAAATAAACCGGAATGAGAAGGTGAAGGTTTGAGTGACACAATAAACAAAAAATCCGCTAAATAATAGCGAATAATAAATGAACCCACGCGAATACTAAACGGCCAAAATCAAGTCGTTTCTTGTCCTTATTTTCATACCAGATAATTAAAATATGCCCTCAGCGGTATATATGGTTAAACTAAAAACATTAAAAAAATGAAAAAATTAATGATGAGCTTGGTAGCCGTAGCTGCGCTAACCACTACAGCCTTTGCCGGTACGGAAGCAAAAGACACCAAAGAAAATGCTAATGCAAAAACAGCCACTTACGACCTGGCCAAAACCAAAGCGGAGGTTAAAGTTGCAGAAAAAAAGGAGTCCAAAGACATGCTAACAAAATGTGTTTACGTGCTACATGTTTACAATAGCAGCGGCCAGGTGGTAAACACCTATACATCGGAGACCTATGTAGAAAATTCATGCACAGGATTCTTCGGAACCTGCAAACTGATGTACAGACATATGCTTGCCAATAACGAGCTGTAGTCTGAGCAGTAAATGTTATTCGAATACAATTTTAAAAATTTAAGCGAGGCTCAGGCCTCGCTTTCTTCAATCCAACGATCATGTACAGATATTCTCTATTCTTTGTATTCTTATTGGCCATGACGGTTACGTATGGCCAAAAACTAAAAGCGGTGTACGAATACCTGCCATCACCTATGGCTACTTTTCGGGAGGAGGTTTATTTTCAGGACGGCGTGAAGACTGCTGTTCGCGATTCGCTGCCACTGCCCAAACCTCAAGCTGCCGACAACAGCGACGAGGATGAGCTGAGCGGCAGCATGTCCCTTACGCTGGATATGGGCAAAGTCTACCGGAACATCGTTATCCAAAAAAACAATGTACCTCAATTGCTCGAAACCTGCTCGCTCAAAGGCAGCAACTACCTGATCAGCGACGAATTTCCGCCCCTCGTCTGGAATACTAACTATAAGGATGTAGATACCTTGGGCAAGCATATATGCCACAAAGCTACAGCCGCCTACCGTGGGACTACACTGGTCGCCTACTATACCAACGATATTCCCGTACCTGCTGGGCCTTATAAATTTGGTGGTCTGCCCGGCCTTATCGTCATGCTATACAACGAAGGGGCCAACCCCAATTATTGGCTGCTCAAAGAAATTGAGTACCCCTACACTGGCAATGTACCTGTCAACGAAAAATACATGCAGTCGCTGCCCAAGCTCAGCCTGGAGAGCTACATAAAAAAAGTAGATCTTGAAACGGAAGAGCGAATGCGCATGATGATGAGCAAAATGCCGGTGATGGAAGGTGTAACCGTGGAACGCCAAAAAGTTCGTGGCAGTGTCGAACAGGTATATGAGTGGGAAAAAAATTAAGCGTATAGCTGGTTGGCTTGGCCTATGCCTACTGCCCTTATTTGCAGGGGCACAGGTCAATATACATGGCAGGGTTACGGTCAAGGGTGAAGCGCTGCGCGGTGTGCGCATCGATCTGCGCCTTGCGGCAGATTCGCAGATGCTGGCCTACACCTTTAGCAACGCCGAGGGAAATTACCATCTGCAAACCCTGCAACGTGGAAAATTCATACTGCAGTTCAAAGCGCTTAGCTATGAACCGCTTAGCCTGGCCATTGAACCGGTGCGAGCTGATACGCTTATCGATGTGCACATGCAGGCCGGCGGTGTGCAGCGTTTACAGGAAGTGCTTATACATGCCAAGCAGCCCTACCGGCATGGCCGGGACACCATCGAATTGGTGGCAAAGTCTTTTCTGCAGGGTGATGAGCGCAACGTGGAAGACCTGCTGCGCAAAATTCCCGGAATCAACGTAGGCACCGATGGCAGCATCAAGATCGGCAACAAAGAGGTGGAAAAGGTCATGGTAGAGGGCGATGACTTTTTTGAAAAGGGCTACCGCCTGCTTACGCAAAATATGAGCGTGCAACCGCTGGAGAAAATTCAGGTACTGCAGCGCTATTCCAATAACAAACAACTGAAAGGCATCGAAAACTCCGATAAGGTCGCTCTTAATCTGCAACTGAAAGCGGATAGCAAAAGCCAATGGCTGGGCTCGGTCGGGCTGCAGGGCTCACCAATTGGTGCCAAATATTACCAGGCCAGCGCCAACCTCATGAATTTTGGCAAGCGCAACAAATATTACCTACTGGCCAGCGCCAACAATAATGGCTACGATGCTGTAAGCAGCATCAACCACCTGATTCAGTCCGGCCCGGCCAACGAACCCGGTCAAATCGGTCAAGACGTAAGTACACCGACACTTATTGACAATACGCCCAACCTGCCCGGTTTCGACTATCGACGCACGAATTTCAACAATGACAAGCTCATATCATTAAATACCATTTTGAATCCTACGCCGGCAATCAAAATCAAATGGCTGGGCTTTGCCAACCCCACAAAAAAGTCGTTTTATCGCCATACGGTGCAGGAGTACAATCTACCAGACATTCAGTTTACCACCACTGAAAACTATGCTTTTGCCCGTAAAATCGACAATTATTTCACCAAACTGGAGCTGCAGTACGAACCCGCCACTCATACCACACTTAGCTACACCGGTACACTGGGTTCGTTGAACACCAATGAGGTGGGCAAACTGCTTTTTAATAATACAGCCAGCCTAGAATCCACCAAAAACAAAGGCTACCTAACTAATCACAACCTGACGTACAGCCGTAAACTGTCGCCACGCAAAGCCCTGGTCAGCTCGATACGTTTTATCAGCCAGCAGTCGCCGGTTGATTACAGCATCAATCCATATTATTATGAAGATCTTTTTGGTCCTGACCCAGTGAGCGAGGTGCAACAGCATATAGACAACAAACTGCGTTATCTGGGGGCGACCACACATTATGTAAGCCGGCAACAGAATGGCAATTTCTTCGAGCTGGGATTGAGCTCAACCTATCAACAGCAGGAGCTCAACGGCCAGTTGCGGCTACTCCCCAGCCCCGAAGCAGAGCAGAAGACGGTGGTGTACCCCCCCAAATTTGCCAACGACATGACCCTACGTTTGTTTCAGACGAACCTTGTTTCGAAATACACGGTAAAGCGTCGCGTCTGGGAGGTGACGCCACGTCTGCAAGTGGGCGCGTTATACAGCAGACTGATTAACTTTGAGGTTCAAAAACACAAAAACGACCTATTACTCTCGCCGGGTGTATCAGGCAAATGGACTGTACACCGTAAGGGGCGACTGGAAGCCGATTTGTTTTTTCAACAGCAGAACGCCAAACTCACCGACCTGATACCCAACTATTACACCACAGGTGTGCGCAATTTTATAAAGGGAATGGATAACTTAGCAACGCTGAGCAGTTCGGGTGGATCGCTCCTCTATACCTATGGCAATATGACCGACCGCTTTTTTGCCAACCTGCAAATCGGGCATCAGATCCTGTTGGACTATATTGGAACGGAAAGCGACCTTAACCCCAATTTTAACCTCGTGCAACAGCTTTTGCTGAAAAATAAAACGATGACTTCTGCGAAAGCGGAGCTGAACTATTTTCTGAGACCTTTCAACGGAAATGTACGCTTGGATATCGGCTTCAACACCGTGGATTATGAAAACTTGGTCGTCGGCCTGGGTCGCAGGCAAATCCGCACAGACCGTTACGACTATGGGCTTTCGTTCAGAAGCTCCTGGAAATCCAGCTTCAACATATATACAGGGTATAGCTTGCAGACCAGCAGCTACCGCATGGAAGGTGTGACAAACAGCTTGACAAATAGCCAGGCTTTTTTGAATCTCTTTTTGCGCTGTAACGACAATCTGCAGATCAGCCTCAAAAACGAATCTTATCGCTTTGGCGCCATGCCCGACCAAAAAAAACAAACGTACTACTTTTCGGATTTTTCGCTGTTTTATGACCTCAAAAAATACCGGACCCGTTTTGATATAACGGCCAAAAATATCTTGAACACCCGTTCTTTCAGAAACACGCTGCTCACAGACATCTCGCGTTCCACCACGGAGTACCGGCTCCTGCCCCGGTACATAAGCTTTGGCGTAGATTATAATTTCTAAGGACCTTTGCTACAAAAATAATAGCACATCGAAGGACTTCTAAAAAAAAGCATGCTTTGGTAAGCTAAATGGGGCGTGAGACCAATAAATAAATGTTATTTTTAACCATAGTAATCGCAGCGTTCAGAATGGGAACGAAACTGATAAACGAAAAGAATTACTCCCGCACTGAACACTAAACTTTTGGATAATTATGGATTTATCAAGGAGAGCACAAATCATTTTAGCTAAATTACAGGACCACAATACCAAGCTTGGCGATATACGGATCATTGCAAAAGATTTAAAAAAAGACCATGAATTAGCCATGGAACTTTGGTCGTCCAACTTCTTTTTTGCTCAGCAATTGGCCATCTTAATTATGGACAAAAAATATCTAAGCGAAGATGTTATTGACAAACTGATCAACGACATGAATCGACATAGCGAGAAGGAGAAGCTACAACTAGTGGACTGGTTAATGGCCAACCAGCTCACCAAAGACAAAAAGACAATCGCTGTAATCGAACTGTGGAAAGACAGTCCCAATTCACTTAAAAGGCGAATTTATTGGTATTATCAGGCGCGCTTACGCTGGATGGGCAAACCACAAGCAGGTAGTGAAATATTGTTATCAGCTATTGAGAAACAAATTGAAAACGAAGAGCCTCACGTACAATGGGCAATGAATTTTACAGCAGGCTGGATTGGCGTTTACGAAAAAAACTATCGAAATCGCTGCATCGCTCTCGGAGAAAAAACAGGTTTGTATAAAGGTAAAATGGTGTCAAAAGGCTGCACCCCGGAATATTTACCCGAGTTTATCGCAATAGAAAGTAACAAAAGGAATTTATAACCTTTTGACGTAAAAAAGCCACATCTCACGACGTGGCTTTACACTAAACTTATAAACATATGATTCACTAGTGGTCAGTCTTCGGCTGTGCTGACCGACCACTAGTCGTTGTGTTCTATCTGTAAGCGTTGATCGAACGCGATACCTTCCAGCTATCATCTTCACGTACCAAAGTAACTAAGTCGGTCTTGGTGAAATTTTCAAATTTCATAGTCACTTTAGCCACCATAAAATCAGCTGACTCTTCAATGATATCCGTACTCACTTCGCAGTTCAGTTTCTCTCCTTTTTGTTTTTTAAAGAATTTCACCACCGCATCACGGTGATGAGTAGTGGCGTTGGCTTTGTGGCTGAAATCTCCGGTAAACAGCTGCTCAACGCCTGCTGACTCACCTGTGGTAGTGACCGCAATATAGTGCTCAAGGGCAAAGTCTGCTGTAGACAGATTGACGTTTGCCTTAACTGATTTTGTACCGGGGCCCTCAGCTGCCATAGCGAATGTGGATACTGCGATCAGGGCTGCTGCTGCGAATGTTTTTACTAGCGTTGTCATAATGTCTTTATTTTTTTGTATTAGTACTTATTCTTATTTGTTGATTCAAAACTACAACACAAACAGCCCCTAGCCCATGGGCTTTAGACCAATGGGCATGAAAACTCGGTGAACGGGGGAAATGGGGAGGTGAAGCTGAGTAATGTACAGGAGAGTTGGCATTTCCGCTTTTAATACCTTCACTTATTTGGAGTTTGTCGATGTATTTTGCAAGCAGAATATTTTACCTTTTCAAAGTAAAATCAGGAGCAATTTGGGGTGCTATATTATGCCATGCAGCGTTTAACCTGAGCATGATCTATTGTATATTTTATCTGTTGTGAAATAATTAGTGTATTGCTGACCTAAAAAAAATGAAAAAAAATCATTCTGATAAAACTATTTCCAGACTGCAGCTGTTCTTACAATAGAATGAAGCCAATAGCTGCCTTTCGCAAGAAAGGACCGACATAAAAATTGGCGTCGTACAGTAAAAATCCAATAGTTTTTAAAAGCATTGGATGACGAAACATAAAAGAGGAAACAATAGGAAACATAAAAATTACTGTACAGAACAACGCTAAGAGAAAGGGTCTGATAACATCAGGCCCTTTTGACGTAAAAAGCCACGCCTACCAATCTAAGGAGTCGATCCAGTTGCAGGTAGAAACCGAAACTGACGCTCTACCTTCAACACCTTGGGATAATTCGGAAATAATTACTACTTTTAAATGGGCAGAAAATCCATAAAAGCGGTCAATTTTCAATCCACAACCACTGAACTGTCGTACACAAATATCTTTAAATTATTTATCAAAACAATTAAAAAGAATCTCACCCAAAAATGGCCTAGCTTATACACTTAAATATCAAAGCCAACGCAAAAATACGGATGAGATATTGAAATTAATTCCCAAACATTGATTTGTTCATTCAGGATGTATTTATTAAAATTTCAGACTTTTTCATCTGTAATAGGATGTTAGTTATAGGAATGGATTGACCTGGACGCCTTCCAGTTGCCGTCTGCATACACCAGTGTCACAAGGTCTGTCATACTGAAGTGTTCAAATGTCAGTACAATTTTTGCAATCATACAATCTGTTGATTTTTCAACGATCTTGATATTCACTTTGCAGTTCAGAATTTCTCCTTTTTGTTTTTTTAAAGACTTAACAAGGGCATTACGTCCATAGGTGTGCGCATGGGAAGCTTGAATCGTCTGCTTAAAATCTGTGGCAAACAACTGCTCCACGCCCGCAGATTGTCCCTTTGTCGTCACAGCGATATAATGGCCAAGGGCAAAGTCTGCAGTGGACAGATTAATGCTTACTTTCCCGGATTTAATCTCGGGATCTCGGGCGGCCATAACGGATGTGGATACGGCAAATAGCGCTGTGGCTGCTAATGTCTTTATAAGTGCTTTCATAACGATTTTATTTAATATTGTGTTAGTTTATTTAATTGCTGATTCAAAACTACGGGTCATCCTACCGTTATTTGCTGCGCTTTAGGCCAACGATCGGAACAACTCGGCCAATGATGGAAATAAAAAGGTAAAGTTTCATTTCCCCACGCTACTTGTTCCTAGGAAAGCGTTCGTAAAGAATATAATGACCCATTTTATCAGCTGCGTGCCAAATAGTATACCAGTTGGCACAAAATCGTTGATTGTGCCCTCAGGGCACTGTAAGGAACCTATCAAGATCTTCTTAAAAAAAGGAAGTGTGCGCATGCGAACAATCTTGTTTGAAGTTGTTCGCATGCGCACACTACTTTAGGAGCCCAGCAAAAGGTTGACTGGCGGTCGTGGGTGAATTACTTTGGTCAGCCTTGGTTAGGATCAAGTTTTTTTGCTGACTCAATCAGTTCGCGCATTTCTAATTTGATATAATCAACATTGGAGGTTGACCCAGTCAGCATATAGCGTATATTACCTTCTTTGTCCAGGATAAATTTCGAAGGTATACCGTTGATACCTAGCTTGCCTGCAAGCAGCTTTCCTGTTTCCGGATCTTTTTGATCATCAAAAATCACTTCAAAAGGGTACTGATTTTTGTCGATAAACTTGGCGACATTCTCTTTGTAGTTTTTGTCCCGCTCCCAAGTATTGACAAATATAAACTGTACATCCTTATCATTGGCATATAACTCTTGGGCGGCTCTCATTCCTGGAAATGAACGCACACAGGGCTGACACCAGGTGGCCCAAAAGTCGAGCACCACAACTTTCCCTTTTAGACTTGCCAAGCTTACTTTGTCGCCTTTTAGATTTAGCAATTCGAAATCAGGTGCTTTTTTGAATACTTTATTTCCTTTGATATGTTCACGTATATTTTTGACAAGTTCTTCTTTAAGCGTGGCATTATACTGCTCATAACCGGCTAAAGTACCATTGAGTTCACCGTACAACTTTTTTAGTTCGGGCTCGGTGTCAAATTGTCCTTTAGCATAGAGTCTGGACAGAACATTGTAAGCTTCAAGTTTACGATTTACCCCCAAAAGTGTCTTTGCATGTACCCTCGCGAGTCCATCCGCCTGTTCTGGCGCTACGGCCAGCGCCTTATCGATATACTCCAGTGCTTCCGGATACTTTCCTTGTCCAACTAAAATATTGACATAAGCCGACATGGCACTTGCATAGCCCATGGAAGCAAACTTGGCTTTGTTATCTTTCTGATCCTCGGGCAGACTAATATAATAATAAGCGTCATCCATTGCTGTCTTCAAAATGGGTGCAGCAGCGGCTGTATCGCCAGCAGCCAGTAAGGCCTGACCAGTCGGTATGTAACCATTTCCACGCCAGAAACGCTCTTTCATCTGCCCTAAATAATGGCTTGCCTTTTTTGCATCCCCATCCTTGGCAAAGGAAGTTGCCAGAGACGCCAGCACATAATCATAAGTCAATTCATCTCCCGGAAAATTTGCCACCGGCCATTTCTTGATCAACTCCAGATATGCTTTTTCCTTGGCAGCGGTTTCATCTGCTTTATAGAATACGTTCGTTACAAAAGCTTCCCTGGTAATCTTTCCTTTAGGATATTTTTTAGTTGCCACTTTTTCCAGAGCAAGCTGTTTGTCTTCTCTTTCCAGCATACGCAGTACATTGATGGCTGTACGGTACTCCTCTTCGGTACTGTATTTTTTGGATTCAGCAAATAGGGCATTCGCCAGAGAGTCCTTTCTTTCGGCGTTGCCTCCATTGGCAATCTGATAATACCGCTCCATTTTGGCACGGTCCGCCTGCTGGGCAAACACTGTTGCCGAGGCCAACAAAAGGCCTATCATCAATTTAAGTTTCATGTCTTGTCTGTTTTTTAATTAATATTTATAGGCTAAATCAATAATTTTCCCAAAACCTGTAAAGGTTTTGTCCAGCTGCTGGACTGTCCCTGTAGGGCTCACTTTAAAATAATAGACCTTCCCTTCGGTCCCGTTCCAGGTGGTCACAATCAAGCGTGGCAATCCTTCGCCATATCCATGCCGTTCAAATTTTATTTTGCTAACGGCCTCATTGGCCGGCAGCTGATATTCTACGGTATAGGTATTAGAGGTCACCTCATATCGATAAAGTTTACCATCTGCAACATAAAAGATATGTGGTGACAGGGTAGAACAGCTGAGGTCGGCCGCTTTGGTCAGTCCCGGTGCGTCCAGACGCTGTTTGGCCACATTTATCGTGGGCTCTACGGCGGTGCGTGTGGTTCTAAACTGTAACAAATAAGCGTCGGATCCATCTGTGGTACGCATAATGGCATTACGCACGGTGCTCACATTGGAAGAGTCCAGTTTAATCAGGTCCATGCCTACATTATTCATATCAAAGAGCGCAGTATTTTGCGAAGCTGGGTCGAATGCATTAAGGTTACTGGAGGTAACAGCATAGAAGCAGCGATTGAGCCGGTCAAAAACAAATACATTGTAAGTATCGGAATAGTTGACACCGGAAATATGCTGCGGGGCCAGATCGTAATCATAATTGTGGCTAGATGATTTCATCTCTGCGCCAAACTTTTTGGCTCCGGGAAATCCGCCGACCATATTGGGATACAGTTTACCACCGTTGATCAGCAGCCCGAGGTTATTGCCATTGACGCCGCCCCAGGCAATATATTCGGGCTTGATCGTTGCCGGCGGCTGAAAAAACAGGTAGGCATAATCAAAACGCTTCTGCATCGTATTCCCGTCGAGCTCGATGGCGTCGTTGGCCCCCACAATATAAAATTTCTTACCATCCTGCGCCACGCCGTCGGAAACGGACTGCGGCGATATAGTAAAGCTCCGGGGATCGGCAATAGGATAGCCGGCATTACGCCCGCTGTAGATATCATGGTACACTGTTCCATTACGCAAAATCATTGAAAGGTCTGCCCTGCCAGCCTTGTCTTCCAAGAAGATCCAGCCCTGGGTAAATAGATCCTGAACTTCCAGCTGATAAAACTGGAATACCGAAATACCGGTTTTGTTGTTCGTCACCTTATAGGTTAGTTTGTAACTTTCACCCAGCACGAAAACATCGGGTGATACGGTATAGTTCAGTGATTTGGTCCTTGCAATCAGCGTACTATCCTGTACGTAACTGGCACTTGCTGAATTGAGGTAGACAAACCATTCATACGAAAGGTCACTGGCATCTCCCTGATAGGATATCTCAGGTGACAGCGTCAATGGCTCACCCTGCCTGACAAAAATCGTCTCGTTATTTTTCTCGCCGGAGAAACTCACTTTTTCCAGTTCAGTATAACTGTAATTGCCCTCGTCCTTCGCACAAGATAAGGTAAATAATACAAGTAAGGACAGATATAGTACAGTTGATAATCTCGTTGTTTTCATGCTATTTTATTTAGGGAATAATGACACGGTTACCATGTTCATCCAACATCGGCCCATTGGCCTTTTCATATTCGTAGATACCCAATCGCGCCTGGGCCAGCATCCTGTTGCTATCCTGTGGAAACAATCCTCCCTGATTCCAATTGCTATAATTGAGCAGCTGGGTCAGAAACAGGATCTTGGTGTTGGAATAATCGCCAAACAGATTTTTCCAGTAAGAATCCCAGATACTGGGCTTTTCCAGCTTATCCGTCAAAGTGAAACGCCAGGTCAGCCTATCCAGCACCGCGGAAACACCTTTGTCATCGTAACCGGGTTTAAAATCATTGTTGGCGACAATCTTTAATTCGGCTGTCACCACACTGTCTTTGAGCCCTGCCCGGCGAAAGAATATCAGATCCACAAGACCATCCGAAGCATCTGCTGGAATAAAAGCATTTTCGAGCTTAAAATGATATCCCTCCCTCGCTGTCGAACCAGCTGTCAATGCAATGGCGACGGGACGGTCCACTGGACGGGGCAAGCCAATAATCCGAAGCGGTATCTGAACGGTATCTGTCACGATATCGCTGGACTGAAAGGCAAAGCTGTAGTTTACGCTATCAACAAGGGTACCTGAGAAGCGTTTGTCGAACGAAACTTTGGGTTCGCTGTCATCAAACATCAATTTAGCGTCCTCCTTACATCCCTGTAAGCAGCACACAAGGGCGATACCTGCCCCGATAAAAGTGAGTAATCTTTTCTTCATGATCTTTAATTCAAGCCAAATTCTATTTCATTGTCCGGTAGAGGGAAAGTATATTTTGTATTGTCCATCGTTCCGCCCACCGAATTCGGCAGGCTGTTATAATTTTTACGCTTATAGTAAAACCACAGCTGCCCTTCGGAATAGAAATCCTTCCGGTACTCTTTGAACAATTCGGTCTCAAGCAGCGCAGCGGTACTGACCGAACCTGCGGACAATGCGGGGATTAGCCGTGCTGTACGTACTTTATTGAGGTAAACCAGCGCCTGGTCAATCGTTTCGCTAGCTTCAGCGGCGATATAGTACATTTCCGAGAGCTTGATCACGGGTACCAACTTCTGGTTTACGTTGGTGACGTTGTTACCGACATAATATTTTGTGTTGTAAACTGTACTGGCGTTGAACTGATTCCAGCGGCTATTGGAGGCCTGAGGTCCACGGATATCGATGGCATGGCCTGCGACCGATACTTCGTACCAGCTATTGAGGTTGGCCAATGTGGTAAATAGGTCCTCGTTTTCGGCCGCACCGGCTTCTGTCTTAAAATAGCGGTCCGAAATAGCCTTTAAGTCAGATTTATAGACTGAAAAAATATGCTCTGTACTGAAAATTGCGTTTGAGGTCGATGAGGTTGGGCTGACCGTATTGGTGTTGCCGTTGACAAATTCAAACTTTTGACTGTCAATCACCGCTTTGGCATATTTTAATGCTTCGGCTTTATTTCCCTGATAGAGATATACCCTGGCCAACAGTGCCTTGACAGCCCACACATTCAGGCGATTCTGGCGAAACATGGTAAAGACTTCCAACGATGTATTGGAAGCATTATCCTTGATCTGGTCGATATCGGGATATACTTCCAATAAAGACTCCGCTTCTTTCAGGTCTTTCTCCACTAACCCCAAGACTTCACTGCGCGTAAGCGCTTTGCCAGGGTTGACCGTAAATGCCGTTATATAGGGAATAGCTTTGCCATCGGTGTCCGTGCCGGCAGCAGGCGCAGCCGCAAATAGACGCAAAAGATCAAAATGTAGCAGGGCGCGCGCGGCTAATGCTTCGCCCTTTATAAGCTGGTAATTCACCCCGCTAAATAGCCCTTTGTCAGCGTCAATATCCTTGAGCAGATAATTTGCTTGTGCAATAGTACTGTACTGTGTAGTCCATAAGCTGCTCAGCAAAGATTTTGCTGTTGCATCGATGTAATTGTATCTTGCCAACCGGCCATAGGCATCCGTATTGGCATTGGATTTATTTTCATAGAGCTGTGCCAGGATGTCCAAACAACCATAGGTTAGTTCTTTCCCGTAGCTATTTGCCTGAGCCATTTTCTGATAAATGCCAATCAGGGCATCCTTATAGCCCTGCTCCGACGAGAACTGCTTTTCTTCGGTAGTCTGTGTACCGGGCTGTACATCCAGCCATTTGTTGCAGGATTGAGCTAAAATGCCCAGTCCTACCATAAGCAATATAATATAAGTCCTGTTGTTGTAAATGATTTTCATCTGCGTGGCTTTTAAAAACTGGTAGATAATTGAAGCGTAAATGAACGGGCAAAAGGATAGTCAAGACCGCGTTCGCGCCGTATAGAAGACATCTGGAACACGTCATTGGAATACATGGAGATCTTCGTATTGCTCATACCCCAGCGTTTGGTAAACTGGTCTTTGAAGCGGTAAAACACCGAAACACTTTCCAATGAAAGCAGATTATCGTTCTGTACAAATCTCGACGTCGCATAGGTAGGTGTTGTAATAGCATAACCATCAGCATCAATCAATCCCTTGTAAAACACATGGTCCCCTTGTTTCATCCAGCGTTCTTCGGCTACCCTACGATCCACATTGTAAAGACGGGCATCGACATTTTCTACCCGGTCGGCAAGGGTCTGGTTATAGGCCTGTCCTCCTACACGAAAGCGGAAAAATGCGTTAAAGCCGATGCCATTGTATTCAAAATTGGTTCCAAAAGTTCCTTCCACATCACTCCGTGAATCGCCGGCTATGACCTGATCCAAGGGATTGTAGGTATTGGTTAATTTGCCATCTCTGGTCCTGAAAATCTCATAGCCTGACGCCGGATCGATACCTAGAGAAGGGACCGCCCATATGGCTGTCTGTGATTGTCCCTCGGCATATCGGGTAATCGGAAGGGAGGATAACTCTTCGTTAGCCGCCTTGTTCAGCGCTGCAATCGTGTTGGAAACCTTGGTGATCTTGGTCTTGACGGAAAAGAGGTTGACAAATACAGACCAATTGTTTCTGTTTGCCGTATTGCTCACTATATTGTAACGTGTATATAACTCCCAGCCCTTTGCTTCCAGATCGCCCATATTCTCTTTGTACTGATCGAATCCCGTTGAAGGCGCCGTGGATATACTCGCGATCGATCCTTCTGTCTTTTCGATATAGTAATTGGCCGTAAGATCAAAGCGATTAAACAAGGTTAGATCCAGACCTATATTATTCTTTTGTGTTTTTTGCCACGCCAGTGCATTATTGCCAAATCCGAGCAGATAAGTACCGATCATACCACGGTAATCGGTGGAGTTAAAGTATCGGGAAGTTGTCTTCCCATAAAATGAATCAAAATTCTGCGATCCGGTATAACCGAATGAATAGCGCAATTTAAGCCGGTCTAATCCTTTGACTCCGGCCAGAAAATGTTCTTTGTGCAGGTTCCAGCCGGCTCCGGCAGACCAAAACGGCGCAAATCTATTGTCACTTCCAAATTGGGAAGATCCGTCCAGACGGAAAGAAAAATCCAATAGATAGCGGTTGTCGTGCGAGAACGACAGGTTGGAAAATAAACCGGCCAGACGTTTTATATTTTCCGTTCCCTCAGGTCGCGTTCCGGTAGCAAATTGGAGTCCCTGACTCATATTGTCCATACTTGCGTTAGGAAAACCCACAACTTTGAACGTTTCAGTATGGTTGTCTTCCTGGCTGATATTGGCCCCCAGCGTAGCGAAAATCAGATTCTTGTCAAAGGTTTTATTGAAATTGGCTGAGAAAATCCCCTCATAGCGCTGATTTTTACCGTAACCTTTGGTGTAAGAACCTTTTTCAAAGGTTGCCACATTGGTAAATGAGGAATGTTGGGCCGGCAGAAAACGATCCGATTCATCTGCCTGGTACAAGTAGGCAAATGTTCCTTTAAATTTAAGCCAGCTGTATGCCTGCCACTCCAACGCAAAATTATTGATTATGCTATGGTAGTTTGTCTGGTCAACCAGATTCAATGCTGCATCATACAGGGGGTTGACCGGTCTTCCAATATAGTCCGTCAGGTTATCATAGCTGTCAAAGTTTGTCAGACGCTTTCCTGTCTCCTCATTGAGGATATCCTCGAGGTATACTTTATAGGATCCGTCCGGATTATAGGGCGTCCAGTAGGGATTCAGCTGCGCATATTGGCGAAATGAGCCGTAGGGCGAATTGGTTCCCTTGTTTGATACGAGGGTAAGGTCATTTTTGAATAGCAGATTTTTGTATCGATAAGCTAAAAATGTATTGCCCGTCATCGTCTGTCGCCCTGATCCTTTCATGACACCGGCATTGTTATAGTAATTGAGGTTGACACCATACTGAACTTCCTCTCTTCCTCCTTCGAGATAGAGATTATGTTTTTGTCCGATACCGGTCCGTACAGGCTGGGCCAGCCAATCCGTGTTAACACCCGATCGCACGGCCGCGAGGCGGCTGTTGTAAATAGTTTTCAGCTGTTGATCGGTGCTGTTCCAACTGTTGTTATATACGCCGGTCTGTCTTTCGAGCTCCAATTTTTCGGTAGCGTTGAGCACATCGTAACCTTTCAGATCGGGCATTTCCAGAGTCATGTTGCCTGTATAGGTGACCTGTAGCTTGCCTGATTTAGGGCGGATGGTTTCGATTACGACGACGCCATTTGCCGCACGTGAACCGTAGATGGACGTTGCCGTAGCATCTTTAAGCAAATCAATACTTTTGATCCGGGTAAGGTCGAGGTCGTTGATTCTGGAGAGCGACACCTCAAATCCGTCTAAAATAAACAGCGGTGTATTAGGGCTATTTGAATAGTTGAATGGGCTGCTTCCTGAACTGTTGGGATCGATGAGACTGTTTCCGCCACGCAACGTGACCTCTGGCAGGGCGTTGGGATTAGACCCTAGATTTAGGTTTTCAGGCATCTGAAAAGAAGGGTCCAGCGATTTTATGGCTGATAGCACGTTGTCACTGCTGACATTTTGTAACTGTTCTTTCGTAAAGGATCTGGCCGCCCCTGTGTACATTTCCTTTGGACGTTCGAAGAGCCCGGTGACCACCACATCTTCTATCCTATTTTCAAGGGTTTTGAGCACCACTCTAAACTCTGTTTTGCCTGAAAGCGGCACCTCTTGGCTGACATAGCCGATCATGGAAAACACCAATACGCTCCCCGGAGCAGTAGCCGGCAGCCCCCAATGTCCATTTTGATCCGTTGCTGTACTGCCGCTTTCCACGCGTACCTGGGGATCCTTGGCATTTTTCAACAGGACGGTCACGCCGGCAATGGGCCGGCCATTTTCGTCCAATACGATGCCTCCGATACGACGAGGTTGGTCACGTTCATTCCGGAGAGCAGTTTTTCCGGGATCCTCAAACAGCACCACACCCAGGGATGTTTCCTTAAAATTCAGGTTGGTCTGCTGAAGCATCAGTCGGAGTGTCTCCGACACGGACCGTGACTGCGTGTCCATGACCGGAGCCATATATCGGTCCACAAGCTCACTTGGATAGAAAATGGTTATCCCTGATTTATGTTCAAGTTCCTGAAGAGCCTTTTTCAATGAAAGAGATGAAGTTCCCATATGGATCTTTACCGTATTCATCCGTTGACCCAACGATTCGGGCAGTGCCATCAATTGTAAAGAGCTGGATAGCAACAAGCCGCCGATCAAATTTACTTTCATGGTAGATAGAAAGATTTTTCGATGTTTAGGGTTAAAGTGGGCAAAATAGTCCCCACTTGCAAAAAACAAGAA
Source organism: Sphingobacterium thalpophilum (assembly GCF_901482695.1). Lineage (NCBI taxonomy): Bacteria > Pseudomonadati > Bacteroidota > Sphingobacteriia > Sphingobacteriales > Sphingobacteriaceae > Sphingobacterium > Sphingobacterium thalpophilum. The sequence goes on along the minus strand of NZ_LR590484.1, from coordinate 3,235,467 downwards.
TTTTTGCATTATTTGTATTGGGTTTAATTGTTTCACAAAAATGGATAAGCTCAGCTCCCTGTTTTGCTTCCTACGGCCAGGGAGTTTTTACATTATCATTCGTTGTTAAGTCTGTTTTTTCGTTTTCATTAGGCGTTGATACTTGAGTTAATTTTTGTTAGTTTTTATTTTTTAAGGACAGCCTGCACCCTGTATTTCATATTGTCCCTCGCCGGTTTTGTGGTAAGTCGCATTTCGGGTTGCACAGATATTCAAAAGCACCTCGTCAATCGTTTCGCTGCCCGTGAATTTTCCGCTGACAGGACAGTTTTCCAGTGTCTGGTTGGCAAAATGCAGGCGCACGCCATAACGTTTTTCCAGGCCTTTAGCTATAGTACCGAAAGGTAGTGCATCAAAAGCCATATCTTGCTGCTTCCAGTTCAGGGCAGACTGGACATTGATTTTCTCAACCGCAGGCTTTACCGCCAGTTCATCGATATCAATTTTTTGGTCTGCTGTCAATTCCGCAAATACCTGCTTTCTGTCCTCCACCCGTACTCTTCCACGTTCAACAAGAACTTCCACCTGTTTGCCTGCTCGCGGATACTTTATCGTAAATGCAGTTCCCAAAACGGTAGTTCTGACCTCACCTGTATGGATGATAAAAGGCCGCCCCTGTTTATGCTTTATATCAAAATAAGCCTCCCCTTCCAAACTAACCTCTCTTGTCTGTCCTTCAAAATTGCTGGGGTAGGTCAATTTACTTCCAGCCCGGAGTACGACACGTGAACTATCAGGCAGTAAGACGAAGCGATTGTTTCTGCCTTCCGATTTTGAAAAATTTACCTGCTGCTCCGTTACGACCGGTTCTGCGCGCATGAAAATGACGAAAGATGCCAGCAACAGGGCTGCTGCAGTAGCGACATAAGGCCAATAGGTACGTTTACGGACTGGCGGTGCGGCTATATCTTTCCAGATATTGCTTTTTATCCGCTGACCGATATCCTGTTCGGTTTCACCGGGCTTAAGGGGCCAGACGGCCTCTTCTTCCTGCTGTTGACGATACCAGGATAGCAAACGTTCTTTTTCCTCCACAGAAATAGTTCCCTGAAGATATTTATCGATTAACTGCTGCAAATTACTATTGTCCATGAAGTCGTCCATTAATTATTAGTACCGCATGTCTATGGGTACCCCTATATTGAAATTGATTTTTTTTAAAGAAAAAATAAAAAGATAAAACCAACCTTGCGGAGCTGTACACGAAGTACTTTTAATGCCCGGGTAATATTGGCCTCTACCGCCTTTTCAGAAATCTGGAGTTCTGCGGCGATCTCACGGTTGGAATAGTGCTCATCACGGCTCAGCTGAAAGACCAGCTTACAGCGCTCTGGCAAGCTGTCAACAACACCATGCAGATATTCCTGCAAAAAGCGGGCGTCAATCGTATTCTGGTCCTGCTGAAAGGCATCCTGAGACATTTCAGCGCTCAGGATTTCCTCGCGGCGCCGGGCACGCTGTAATGCCTTAAAGGTGGAAAATTTGACCGCGGTAGCTAAATAATGAGAAAGAGACACAATCTTCACCGACTCACGCCTATTCCATAAGGATACAAATACCTCCTGTACAATTTCCTCTGCAGTATCCTTATCTTTGGTCAACGTAAACGCGATGGCCAGAAGCTTTTTCCAATAAAAATCATATATATCTGCAAAAGCCTGTCTATCACCCTGCTGTAAAGAGACAACCCATTGCTTTTCTAGATCTTCCACATCCATATCCGCCGTATTTTTAATGTTAGGTCATTGTGAAACTGGTCAAATATACAAATTGCAAGAATATAATCTACCTATTTAATAGATTTTATTTTTCAAAGATATTCTGTCAATTGTATTACACTCACCTAAACTTACGATTACTTTCAAGAAAAAAACAATTGTGCCCGTAATTTTAGTAAATATCTGACAAAAACCGTCAAATAACCGAAAAATATCAAAAATAAATTCATTTTAATAACAAATTCCAAATATATTTCGATCATCTACGCTGCTTCCTACACCACTGGCGCGCATTATATACGGCTCGGTAATGAACATTGATCTTTTATCTACGCATTTCGGGTAATGATTGCTGCGCACAAAAACGCCAAGCTCCTCCCTTCCAATTGGAAGGGTTAACATAAAAATATTGGATGACAGAACACAAAACAGAAGAAGATAGGAAGCAAACAATTACTGTACAAAGAAACAGCCACCAACTCCTCATTGGTGGCTGCTTTGTGATGGCCGCAGGGCACTTTTTATTGGACTTGTACATCCAATAATTTCAACCATCCGGCGCTGGTAAGATCACCATTGACCGCAAGCTTTATTCCCGGCTGATCACCATTTGTCGTATCGACAATAGCTACGGCCCAGGTATATTTTCCTGCGGGTACACCCACGTTAACTTTCAGCTCATACGATGTAGGATTATTTTTGAGCCAGGTAGATGGCTCTCCATTGTCATCCACAAAAACTTTTTTCACATTGCTGTCTTCATCCAATAATGCAAAAGCTACTTTATATTTATAGTTCCATTGGGGGATATTATTAGGGAAATAACCCCAGCCCATATTTCTCCAACGATGGGTAATGGTCGTTTCTGTTCCGGCGTTTACTTTTTCCGGTAAATACACCCGGTCGGGATATAAACGATAGCCCCCTTCGGAAATGAAGCGCTGACACAAAGAGAAAGACTTGGTAAACCAGCTTTCAATCTCGCCGATGCGGAAATCCATCATATTCACACCTGCCTCTAGTGAAGCATCAAATTCACCCTGCCTCACATCTTCGGGATGACCCTCTCTGTATTTTCCGCTCGGATCGATCCAGTAGCGGTGCGTGCCTGTTGTGATCCAGCCGCCCTCCATGATAATCGGACGTTTAAAATTCCAGGCTTTGGCAAAATTTTTCTCCCAACTTTGGTAATAAGCCGTCATCCCAAAAGCGTCCTGACGCAAGCTGTAGCCTTTGTTAATCATTTTATTCAACAGCTTCTCGGAATTGGGGTTGGGTGCTCCGTCTCCCGCAGGGTCGCCGACTACACGATGGTAATTGATCAGTAAAGGCACCTTGGTAAAATTTTTTGTATAAACATCGGAAATCCAGTCGATGACTTCTTCCTTAATCACTTCAATATTCTGACCAGAAGGGTGATCTAAGTCCTCATAAATGACACTGTGTCCCTCTCCCCATAGCCCGAGTCCATACGCGTCAATAAACGAAGTTTTATTTAGATCGTTAAAGTCCTTTGCCAGCTCTTCAATCAGTTTTGTATAGTACTTTCTAAAAATAGGGTCTTGTAATACTGGTGTTTTTCTGTCTGGGTATGATGTATTGGCAATGTAATACTTGGCGCCTGCATCAAACACAAACTGTGGCGTATTTGCCCCTTGGTCCCGACCATCAACGACGATGCGGAAAGCAATCGGCAATCCTTTCTCTTGTGCACCTTTGATCATTTTGTATAAGGCTGTACCCGGATCTCTCCAGGCATACACGCCATCTGCAGGATTAAAGGTGCGCCAGCTGGTACGAATATAGCAGGCAGAAGCATAATCAATGGCTTTGACGGTCTTACCCAAATCAGGCACGTAAAACTGCGTGTCCCAATAGGATGGCGTGCCGGACGCAGAAGCGTACATGACCCAGCCGTTCAACGGGTTGCGAAAGATGGAACTTCTGTTGTAACTGGGTTTCACCAAGGTGCCCTGTATGTCCTTTTCTTGGTCAGTATCGCTTTTCTTACAGGCAACCGCTAAAAGACACAATACGACAGCGATTGTTTTAAGACAGGCTATTTTATATTTTATATTTTTCACTTTTAGAAATGTTAAAGTTAATTTATGCTCTTTTTTACACCATCAGTTCACTCATCGCTTTAAGGCCAGGATGGTCATATTTCTTAAATCAAAAATCAGCACATTAGTCGTAGCCGGAATGGTGAAATACGAATTTCGGTTTGCGCTGGCGGTACCGCCCCCCAATTCAGCTACTTTGCCCAACGTAAGGGACAAGGTCTGGGCTGCACCGGCAGATGTAAGCGGAGCACTGAAAGCGTAAGCTAGATTTTTATTGTTACTATTATCTCCGGTTACGATAAACTTGGTCGTGCCGACTTTTCCCCCAGTATAGACCAGCACCTGCGGATCGGCCAGACTGACCGTACAATCCATTTTCAATGGTGTACCCCAGCCATTAATACTGCCATGCATCCATAGATCGGTAACGGTGGTCGTATATGGGGCATCCCCCGTCCATGTCACTGTCTTTGGTGCAAGCGCTTTCGCTGGCGAATAGATGGTTGCCGTGGCCTTCTGCATGTTGACCACAACACGGTACTGCCCGGCAGTTTCTATTTTCCAGGAGAACACATTTTCTCTCATCCTGATACCTACAGGGTTTCCATCATTGAGCACATCGCTTCCATCTGTGGCCACGACGTAATTGGTCTCGCCGTTAAATTCCACCGGAATCTCCAGTTCTCCCGGCTGCAAGTTCAACACATACGCGTACTGATCGAGGTTTTCCAACGTTTTTGGCATCTCAACGCGGCTTACGCCCACGGCACTGCCGCCCAAAAACACTTTGTCGGCATCAAACACTACAGTTTTAATCGGAGTAACGGCCACTCTGACTGTTCTGACTTCTGGTGCTTCAAAGCTGCCCCCACCTTCCCACTGCGCGACCACTCTAAACTCGAGCGTAAAGCTTTTATTTGTAGGTATACCCCATTTTTCGTTGGCCCAGTTCTGCAGCTGCTCGGAAGTGAAGCTCCTGCTGAATACGTTATCGTCTTCATAATTAAATATAGCTGTACCGGTACCAAAATTGTTGCCTACCACATCTAAAGCGGTGGTGTAACTTACCAGATGATCATCTGACTGTGTGCGTGCCGGCGTCCAGCTAAAGGTGACAATATCTTTGTCAAGATGATCCCCGTCCAGGGCAATGCTATCCGATGAAGGCTGAAGCGTCATCGTTTCCTCTACTTTTGGTATATCCTGAACTCCCTTCTTGCAGGACGACAGGCAGAAGACAAAGCTTACAAAAAGTAGGGTTTTATATATATAATTGATTATTTTCATCTGTTTATTAGTTTACTGACGGTTATCCATTATGCTGGTGGCGTCATTGAGCGCCTAACCAGCCCTGGCTGTATTTCGTGATCAGATGTCGAAGCTGCCCAAAATGGCTATTGCTTTTTTTGACCAGCTTCCTGACCTGATTTAATTGTAACCCGGATTTTGAGGGAATGGTGCCCCTGTATTTGCATCCCGGATTACCTGTGGAATCGGCCACAAGATGTTATTGTCCGTGATCTTATCCTTAATTGCATTATTGTACTTTTTGACACGTTCCACCAATTTATTGGTACGCACCAGGGTAAACCTCCGGCTTTCTTCTCCCACCAGTTCACGGATACGCTCATCGAGTAAGAAATCCATATTCATTTGTGCGGCAGTTATCTCCGAAGTTCCGGCTCTTTTCCGTACCTCGTTTACGGCCTGGGCTGCTTTGTCAGGCATATTTTGCCCTAGATAAGCTTCGGCAAGCAATAAATAGGTTTCGGCCAGACGGAACTTCATACGGTCTTTGTAACTGCCCGTCAAGCTTAAATTTTCTGGACGGCCGTAAAAGAACTTGGTGATCGCCGGGAACAGGGTTTTTGTCGTAAACCAGGTCTGTTCGGTGATACTTGCTTTTTTGCCATAGAGCGAAGTCTCGTTGGCGTTATTGTAATACCAGTTGCGTTTGATATTGTAGCCCGAATTACGCATATCATTGGCTTCGAAAATACCGGCTACATTGCCTGTGGCATTGGTACCATTGGTACCCACCCACCATTTCATAGGCACCAGCTGTGCAATACCTCTGCCGCCCAAGGTATCGGCCAGGACAAATCCTGTGATCGACGAGTAGTTAGGTATCCAGGCTCTACGCGTCCAGTCATCAGAATTGGTTCCCCCACCTATGGTATTAAACTGAAATTGCAATACCCATATACTTTCTTTGTTACCGCTTTTTCTATTTTGGTTATTTTCGAGAAACAGGTCACTAAATACGTCGCCGGGCTTGGCACCATTCACCCCATATCTATTTTTCATAAGATTGTAATAACCGCTATTGATCACTGCCAACGCTGCCTTTTCCGCTTCCGCAGGATTGCCCTGCAACAGATAGATTTCGCTTAAGAGATGGTTTGCTGCCCATTTGGTCAGCTTCCCTTCCTTCACAGCATCGGGATTTTCGGGTAAATTATCTACAGCAAACTTTAGATCGTCAACCATATGACCGATCACCTCAGCTTTGGGTGTGCGGGTAAAATTAAGCTGAAAATCATACAAAATTGTCTCGACATAGGGCACATCGCCGTAGAGGTACACCAAGGTACGGTAAGCGTATGCCCTAAAAAAACGTGCTTCAGCCTGAAAACGTGCTTTGTCGGACGGGCTATCCCAGTTGGTATTTTTTTCGGAATAGACCAACATCAGATTGGCCGATGATATCAAATTGTAAGCCCAATTCCAATAAGTACCCACAAACCGCTCAGATGCAGTCAGGGTAAGATTGGCAAAAGCGGTCAACGAACCGTCGCTATTAATAGCATCGGCTATATCTGTGGCCACCTGCAGCGCTTCGTACGGACAAGCGCCATTGTGAATAAAAGCGCCGCCTTCGCCATAGGTATTATACTCTGAGCGGGTCAGGGCATATAAACCCGCGCTCCCCACTTCGAAGCCATAGGTGCTGGTATAGGTGTTGGATGGAGCCAATTCAGTTTTCAAATTTTCATCCAGATAATTCTTACAGCCACCCAATGAGAACAATACGATAAGCGCCAAACTTGTTGTGATAATATTTTTCATTTTCATGTCGTATTAAATTAGAAGTTTACGTTTAGGCCAAACATATAGGAACGGGCCGTAGGGTAAGAGGCCATCCAGGTGTTGTCGTAGTTTAGCACTTCTCTGATATTGGAAAAAGTGTTCAGATTGTTGACACTGGCATTGATGTCAATGCCGCTTACACCTACTTTTTTGGCTATATTGTGCGGCAACTTGTAGCCAAACGTAATGTTTTTCACCTGCACATAATTCACTTTTTTGTAATAGCCATGACCCAATGGGTTGAGATAACCCGGCGAAACAATAGTAGCATGTGGATTTTCGGGTGTCCAGTAGTTGGCACCATGTACATAATTGGTAATTCCGAAAGTCCAGGAGCCCAGATTAGCCATATGGTCATCGCGCCATACACCAAAAACTCCTGTCACCAAAGCCGAGGCATAAAAGTTTTTGTACGATAGCCTGTTGGCCAAGGATGCGGTATAGCGCGGATTTTTGGATCCTATCACTACCCGGTCGCTGGGCTCAATCTTATTATTACCATCACGGTCGTAGAGTTTGGCTGCTCCGGGTGCTGCACCTTCAACCGGAATGGTTTCTCCATTTTGCCAGACACCAATCATTTTGTAATCGTAAAATACCCTTAATGGCTTACCGATAAACCAGTTGTTGGCCACATCATCAATGCCATCGCCTCTCAATTCCACGATCTTGTCTCTGTTTAATGAAAACACGGCTGTAGAGTTCCACTGAAAGTTTTCGCCTTTAATATTTGTTGAATTTAAGGTTACCTCAAGGCCTTTATTCTGCGTTGCTCCGATATTGTCCCAGATTCTATTGTATCCGTTCATGATAGGAACGGTACGGGTCATCAACAGATCTCTGGTCTTGGAAAGATAGGCGTCGATGGTTCCGCTCAACCTATTTTTAAACAGCTGAAAATCCAGACCAAGGTTGGTCGAGTAGGTCGTCTCCCATTTCAGATTAGGATTGCCGACACCATCTCCTGCCAAGTAGGCTGTGGTAACGGCCGTTCCGTCATCGCCCCAGATATATTTTACATTGGAATATAGCCGGTCTAAAGTCCTGTACGGTGTAATCGCCTGGTTACCATTGGCACCGTAAGAAAGGCGTACTTTCAGCATATCCAGCCATTTTACCTTACCTTTCAGGAAGTCCTCCTCCCCAATTTGCCAAGCTGCGGCGGCAACCGGAAAAAAGGCGTACTTATTGTTGATACCAAACACCGAAGCGCCATCGGTACGTCCGGTTAAAGTCAATAGGTACTTACCTTTGTAACCGTAGTTGATTCTGCCCATATACGACAGCATAGCTGTTTCGGACAATGAAGCACTATTGGAAACAAGACGGCTCGCCGATCCTATCATAAAGTACTCGGTATCGTCGGTGACAAATCCTGCTCCGCTCTGGCCTGTGGACCAACTTTTGGTTTTTTGCATACTGAACAAACCGGTCACGTCCAAACGGTGATCGCCTAGCTGACGTTCGTATTTGAGCAGGTTCTCCCAGGTATAATCATTATAATTAGAATTGTTGATGGAAGCACTGCCCCCAGCCTGTGTCCCCTGGTCCCTGCCTTCGAATGTATTGCGGCCATAATAGGTACCCGTAAATCCGTTGCGATAATTATAACCAAAGTTTGACCGTAATGATAGACCTTCTACCGGCAATAAAATATTAGCATATCCTGAAAGGAAGAAATTGTTGTTGTACCTATCTTGTATACCGTTGACGTTGCGCATAGGGTTTACGATCAAAGAGTACTCCATCGGTTCGGGCACATAATTTCCGGATTCGTCTTTATAACTGCCATAGGGGCTTTGTTTAATGGCGTGTTCAAGATTTGGCGTGATTCCGCCATCGCTTTTTCTGGTGTATTGCAAACCGATCCCGGTGGTCAGCCATTTATTAAACGTCTGATCCACATTGGTTGTGATATTCAGGCGCGACAAACGTGAATTGTACACCACGCCTTCCTGATCCAGTGCGGCCAACGCCGCCATATATTTCGTATTTTCGGTACCTCCGGAAATACTCAGCTGATGATCCATGGTAAAAGCTTTCCTGAATACATAGTCCTGCCAGTTGTGGGTAATACCTTTGGCATAATTGCCGCGCTCTGTTACGCTTATGATATCGCCGGCGATAGGATCCAACAAAGCGCCTGTATATCCCTGTCTGATACGGGCGATATCCTGTTGAAACCGGATGTACTCATTTGGTCCCATTACATTGATCTGTTGCATAGGTTCGGCCATACCGGCGGTACCTTTGTAGTTCACCTGAGCTTTGCCAAGGACTCCCCGCTTGGTTTGTATGAGGATCACACCGTTTGATGCACGCGAACCGTAGATAGCCGCAGCAGAGGCGTCCTTCAAGATAGAGAGGTTTTCGACGTTATTGGGATCGATGTCTGCCAGGGAACCGCTATAGGGAATCCCATCCAGAATAATCAATGGACTATTATTTGCGGATATGGAGTTTTCTCCGCGTATCAACAACGTTTGTGATGCGCCTGGGGCTGCTTCGGCGGTGGTAATCGAGAAGCCGGCCACCTGACCTACTAAGCGGTCCATCAGGTTGGGCGTGGAAACCATGCTCAGCTGTTCTTTTCCGACGACGGCCAGGCCTCCTGTAAGATCTTTTTTCCTGGCGGTCCCGTAACCTATTACTACGACTTGATCCAGCACCTTGTTTCCGGCCATTTTTACGTTCATTATCCCTGCTGGATCAACCTTTGCTTCCTGGTTATCGAAACCCACATAAGTAAACACCAAGGTAGCTGCTGCTGGTGCCTGAAGGACATAATGACCATTTGCATCTGTCTGCACAGTATTTTTGACACCTTTGACCGTGACCGAAACTCCCACTAATGCTTTCCCTGTTTCGTCGGTCACTTTTCCCTTAACTGTAATTTGATCTTTTGCTTGTGTATAGCCGTAATTTGTGGCCACCAACAATATGGCGACAATCATTAACCAGCTCTTGAGCCTGATATGTAATTCTTTTATCATTGATTTATATTGGTTAGTTTCAAAATTCACTTTGTCGTTCTTTACTTTCCCTTCCCGTAAAGACAATAAGGTTAAAATGGTTTTCTTCAATAGGCTTGCATTTTTTTGGTTTAACTTCGTTTCTTAAACAATATCCGGTAACGTAAAAGCTTGCTCCATGGCAGGGGCAGGTCCGTAAAGTTTTGGTTATCCCTCCTTCAGGTATTCACCCGGTCATAACTATTTCCCATATACATGTTTGTTTTTTTAATTGGTTAAGACAAAACTAAAGTCATCACCGGTCAATGGGGTTCGTTTTTGTACGAAAATGGTTCGATTTTGTACAAAGGGCAAAAACATGTGTTTATTGCTCTATAAGGCAGATAAAGTGTATTTTTTTATACTTTTTTTTGATGGCTTATACGGGGATAGAGGTCGCCGCTATGCGGGATTGCACAGCGGCAGCTTCAGTCAGGACACAGTTCTTCTATTTCCTGTCCCCGCCATTGGCGATTTTTTTCTTAAACTCAGACGGACTCACTTCAAACTGTTTTTTAAAACACACACTAAAGTATTTTGCATTGTTGAAGCCTGTCTGATAGGCAACCTCTGCCACAGTCAGATCTGATTTTTCCAATAGATAGGCGCTTCTTTTCAAACGCATATTCAAAATAAACTCTTTAATGGACATGCCGACAATATCATGTATCTTTTGGTAGAGTATGGTCCTGCCTACATTCATATCGGACACAAAGTCTTCGACGGAATAATTAGCGTTATCAATATTTTCCTCGATGACCTTGATGGCCTTATTCAGTAGCTCCTCGTCCATGGAGGTCACGGTGACATTTGAAGGATCAACCTGATAATGCTTGCTGTATTTTACTTTCAGTTCTTGCTGGGTTCTCAGGATGGTTTCGGTTTGCTGCAATAGATAATCGACATTAAACGGCTTGTCTATAAAGACGTTTGCACCGTATTCCAGTGCTTTTATTTTATTCTGGTTATCGTCTCCTGTCCCGGATATCATGATGATGGGAATATGGCTGGTCTTAAAATTTTGCCTTAAGCTCCGGCAAACGTCCAGGCCATTGCGATTTGGCATAATCAGGTCGGTAATAATCAACTGCGGATAAATTTTCTCGGCTTTGGTCAAGCCTTCTTTGCCGTCGCTGGCCGTATATACGTTGTATTTTTCAGCCAGCCTTTGCTCCAGATAAGCCCGCAACTGCGGGTCATCTTCGATCAGCAGGATATTGTCTGTCTTTTTGATATTCATAAAGCCTTTTTCGGGCTCTGCCGTATCCTGCATAATGATATCGTCAATTTCGGACACCGTATAATCGTACACATTTGACTGCATATCTCCTGATCCGGCTTGTTTCTTCAAGGGCAATGATATGGTAAACGAAATTTTATCGGCTTTGTTGACCATCCATATTTTTCCGCCCAGCACATCCACCAGTTCTTTTACAATGGCAAGGCCGAGCCCGGAACTTTCTTCAAAAGTAGGTCTTTGTGACGACAGGCGGTTGAAAGAGGTAAACAATGTCGCAATCTGTGCTTCGGAAAAGCCGTCTCCGGTGTTTAAGACTTCGACCGAAATGTATTCTGTCTCCTGTAGATCCGGCGATGAAAACCGCAATTTTTCTTCTTCGGTCGCAGAATAGATGCGTACCCCCACATAGCCGTTGTCTGGCGTATATTTGAGTGCATTGGAAAACAGGTTGGTCAGGATCTTTTCGATGATGTCATAATCAAACGCCACATATAAACTGTCTTTATGTGCGGCAAGGTTGGTCTCGATACCTTTTTTATTGGCATAGAGTTCAAAAAGACCAAAGATATCCCTTACAAAATTGATAAAATCACCGGCCTGTGGATTGAGCGTAATTTTTTGACTTTCAATTTCTCGAAAACGCAGCAGCTGGCTGATCATCCGCTGGATCCGGGATACATTTTTCTCGATCAGATCCATATATCCCACCGCAGCATCGTTGTTGACTACGGTCTCTTTAAGTTGTTTGAGCGGCTGCAACACCAGTGTTAACGGTGTTTTTAAGTCGTGCGAGATATTGGTAAAGAAATCCGTTCGGGCCTGGTTCAGTTCACGCATATTCTGTTCCTTTAAACTCTCCAGTGCGAGTCTTTCTTTGAATACTTTTTTATTGGTGTAATATCGGGTAATGAAAAACAGCAGGGCTAGAGCGAGGGCCACATAGAAACAATAGGCCCACCATGACAGGAAAAATGGAGGATCAACGTGGATATACAGCCTCGATATCTGGTCGCCCCACAATCCATCGTTGTTGGAGGCCTTGATCTCGAATGTATAATCACCGCCCGGAAGATTGAGAAACTGTACAGATTTTTGATTGGCGTGACTAATCTGCCATTCGTCGCCAAGTCCCAGCATGCGGTATGCAAATTGGTTTTTATCTGCCGACAGATAGCTATTGGCCGAAAACCTGATTTCTACATTGGACTGACTGCTCGATAGCCGTATCTGCTCCTTCTGGTTGGATAGACTGCCGATATCTTTTGGCAAAACGGATGGTTGGTCGCGCGGGGTCACCAGCTTGTTGTTCACTAAAAATGCCGTAAAAAACACTTTGGGACGCTGCAGGTTTTTATTCAGGTAGGCCGGGTCAAAAAGCAGAAAACCGTTGGTGCCACCAAACAGCATTTCGCCCTTGGATGTTTTGTAAGCTGAATGAATATAAAATGAGCCGATATTATTTTCCTGATAAAATCTGGCTTTTTCAAATTTATTTTGTTTCCGATCGAAATAAAAAAGACCTTCGCTGGTACTCAACCAGACGTTTTTGGTGCTGTTATCCTCCAGTATGCCAAATACCATCTTCGCCGGAAACCCGTTGGCAGCACTGTAGTTGGTGTAGGTTCCGTCCTTTTTGAGCACATTGACACCTTTTCCCAGGGTACCGAGCCAAACGTCGCCGCCAGAGGTAACGACATAGCTGCACAGATAGTTGGCAGAATACGCAGTGTCTTTGACCATATAGCGCTTTAACACTTTTAAGCTGCGGGTATCCACCATAAAAAAGCCCTGATGGCTGATCAGACAAAGCTGCTCCTGTTCATTAAGATAAAGTGCTTCCACCTCCAGGTTTAATTTTTTACCATTCGCGCCGATCACGTTTACCATTTCTATGCTGCCTTGCGGTTGCTTTCGGTATATAAACGGTTTATCAGGATCTGTCATCCACCATGTACCTCTGCTGTCGTTTACGAAATCGTAAACAGTCAACGGTTGCTGGCTTTCGGGCGAAAGGAAGTTGAAGCTGCCAAACCTATTATTGTCCAGGTCATAGGTACCGATTCCACCATTATAAGCTGAAATGAACAAGCGCCTGCCTTTTGCGTCAAACTTAAGGCGTTTGATCATGTTTGCATTTGACGAGCTGCTCTGTGATCTTAAAGGGCGGCTAAATTGGTCGTTTTTTCTATTCCAGTAATTGAGGTTACCGCCTTCTGTACCAATCCATATATTTCCTAAATGATCTTCCTGAAAACTACTTACAATGGGATGATTAAGCCCGCCGGGACTCGGATTAAAATAGCGCACCCTTGCGTCGTAAAGTGAGCAGTAGGCGATTTTACCACCGTAGGTACCTATCCATGCCCCTTGGTCGGGGTCCGCATAAATCGTCCAGATGGAGTTGTTGGGCAATGAAAAAGCATCATTCAGATTCATCTGTAAAGAGCTGCTGCTTCCCTGATCGGGGCTATAAAGGAAAAGGCCGGCCTGCGTAGCCACCCATATGACCCCTGTTGGGTCCAAGTATAGCTTTTTGGACAAAACGGACTGATTTTGTGCGACGATCACCGGGATTTTCTGTTTTAACGTTCCTGTCAAATCGGTCACATGAATACCACCCCGCTGCGTTAAAAAGTAAAGCAATCCACGGTACTCCACGATATCGTTTACCTGATTGGCCGCGCTACCAAAGTCCGCGAAATGTTCTACACGTTTCCTGGTCATCTCTACACGGTGCACAATAGCTCCCTGCGTTAAAAAAACATGACCTTTTGCACTCAATATGGTATGGAAAGATTTGTTCTCTGGCAACGAAAAACTTTCAGAATGACCATTTAATGGATCATAGCTCAGTACCCTGTCATCTGACAGCATATAAAGTTTGCCGTCGCTATTTAAACAGAATGAGCGGATCTTGCCCGGTACGGCGACATCAAAAGAAAAGCGTTCGTAATCGAACTTTAATAAGCCATAGCCCGAAGCTAAAAACAAATTTCCCTTCCTGTCTCTGATCAACGAACCATACCCCCATTTATGCTTTGGCTTGATAGCAGAGATGATATCATTTAACTGGTAAAAGCTATTGCCGTCATACATGAAGAGCGCGTCCGGACCAGTGTACCAGATCCGTCCCAGACTGTCTTTTGCGATGCTCTGGATACCTCCGTAATAGGAAGTTTCGGGCATCAGGTGAAATCTGTACCTCGAAACGTCGATAGCGAGAACATATTGCCAGAAAAAAGCGATGACACAAATTAGCAGACCGAATTTTTTCATTTAACCGATGCTTTTAAAAACTATTTAAATAACAGCCGTCGATTTCTCTGCTCATCCATTCTACCGAAGGGAGAATCAAAGAAATTGATACAGCTGAGCTCTGTTTCCCGACCTGCGGTCTGAAGTCAACATGCAAACGGCTGGTCTTTTTCATTGCCTGAAAATACTATGAATAACCTTAAAAATAAACTGCCGCGGCTATTTTTTCCAGATATCCTAACGCTCTCAGGCTATTTAAAGACAGGCGCTGTGGATAGACTTATGGTTTTTTGCTGATTGTTTTTTAATTCGAAGATAACGACTTCGTTTTTGCCCCGGACCAGATCTTCCGAAGAAATCGATATCGACTTCTGTTTTTCTTCTTCCCAGTACGAACCTAAATAGCGGTGATTTAACCACACCTCTCCCATTCCCCACCCAGTCATATCCAGATAGATATTGTCGGGTTGGTTGACCTCAAATTGCCCCCGGTAAAAACCGGGGGTATCATCCGCTGTCCGTTGTTCAAAAACCAGATTCTGTATTGGGTAGTCACGCACATTTAGCGGTATCATTTTCCAATTCCTGACCTCGTTTCCAGCTAACGTAACCGCGCCAAACAAACCTTTGGCATTATCCGTAATTTCGGGGCCATAGGTGATCCTTCCAATGTTCTCTACATACAACTGAAGCTGGTGTGTGCCCGGCAGTGCTTGTATCTTCAGCTTTTTTTTGGTATCCGTGATGGTGCCCAGCAGCTTGCCATCCATGTATACTGTTGCATAATCGCGTACGTTTTCCAATTCCAGTTCTTCCTCCCCCGTACTGATTTCTATCCCGGCCTGATAAAGCACATAGCCAGATTCCACGTTTAGGTCGTTCATGGATAATACATTTTCGGCCTCAATAGCCTTTTTATACACCTGTGAGAGCTGTGCTTTCTCTTGTAAGATCACTTCCTGCGCAGTTAATGTCTGGCTCAGAAACAGCAGACCCAATATGATTATTCTCTGCATCTCTTATATCTTTCTTAATTTGTTAAAAATGACTGGATAAAAGTTTCGTCCAGCGGCACCTGTGGCGAAAACTTATCACTGTTCACATAATTGTCAATACTGTACAACAATTGTTGTGTTGCCGGTCGCTTATCGATGTCCGTCTTGGTATCTAATGCCAGCACCAATAATTTTCCACCGTTTACTCTGGCTTCGAAGCCAATACCTAACTTTTGGTTGCTATCATAACTATCGATTACCTGTATAAATGGACGCAGCTTCTGCGGCGTATTTTGCATTTCGATCACTTTTGCATAATTAAGGATATCCCACCATTGCCAATCGGTATGGTATGAAGTGCTGAAATCCTTGAACATGCCCTGCTCGTGATGAATCAGGTTGCCGATGGTCATCGGTGCCCAGGCAAACATGATGGGGTTCCAGAAATGATTGTGAAACATGGACTTCCGGCCCTTTACGTGATCCGGCGATGGATAAAGCACGACTGTCTTTCCCTGAGCGAGCTGTTTTCTCACCGCCTCATCATAAACACTGCTGTATAGTACCTGATCGTTGGACCGCATCAAATTCTGATGGGCCGGATATACCCAGATGTCCCAGCTGTTTCTAATGCTATCATTGATGGCGAGATGTACGGTAACCTTTTGGCTGCTTATATTTTTCAAGGGTATCTCAAAGTCGCCGGCTGGCGATACCTGATCATTGGCAATGGTCTGCCTTTTCAGGTTTCCTTTTTTCAGCACTTTGCCGCTGGTATCAGTCAACCACCATTTAATTTTGGCATTTTTAAGAGCGGAATTGCTAAAGTTATACACCTCGGCTTTGGCCTTAAAAGTTTCGGTATCGAAATAGCTGCTTTTGGCATAACGCAGCAGAGCAACCGTTGGGGCACAGAACTCCCTGAATTTTTGAGCAGTAACGAGGCCTTTGGAATCCCAAAAAGGATCAAAGATACCCACAGGTGCATAACCCTGCCCCGGAAAATCGTTCAACGACAAAAGCTGGAAGCCTGCCGACTTGCCAGAACGTAGCAGCGTTTCGATCACAGCCTTGTACTCGAGTACCGTCAATGCGCCCGATGCCCTGTAAAAATCCTTCGCTTGGTCAAGCATGCCATTTTTTTGGAGCAGCTCCCTGAACACTTCAAAATTGCGCGCTTCGACGGGACTGTTTTCATACTTTTTAATTTCATCAAAATTGGGATAAATACATCTCTGCCCCGATTCGTGCGAAAGTACAGGCACATCTACGTCAGATTCTATATTCTTATCCCAGTCGGTATTGGGCAGACCTTCGTATACTTTTACCGGTCCTTTGTTGGTCTGCTGTGATACGTAATACTGGTCTGATTTTACCCGCGTTCTGGCCGTAGAGCCGCTATATAAATGGCGTGGGTCTGCTTTTCTGCCCGCGGCAGTCAGCTCTTCGATAAAGTCGAAGTTTCCGGTGATTTCATTGCCATTGCAATACAAAACAAAGGAGGGATGATTGCCGTACTCTTTTAAGATGGCTTTCATCTCTCTACGGAAGAAGTTGTACCGTGCTTCGTCAGGTTCTGCATCTTTGCCCCACATAGGCATCTCTACCTCGAAATAAATTCCATGTTTATCGGCCATGCGAAAAGCTGCGGCCGGCGGACACCAGGAATGGAAGCGTAGATGATTCATCCCGTACTCTTTCATCAGTAGCATAATACGCTCCCATGAGGCATCGTCCAACGGAGCATGTCCGGTTTTTGGGAACACCGCATTTTCGACATTGCCCCTTAGATGGATAGGACGGTTATTGAGCAATACGTGATTTTTCCCTTGTTTTACCTCACGCATACCGAATGTGACCGTCTTTTCGTGCTGATAGGTCTTGTTGCCGTCGGATGTGCTCAGCTGGCAGGTAATCCGGTAAAGGTTCGGGTTAAACTCATCCCACAATTTGATATTTTTGCCCAGCTGGATATTGGCCTCCACGAAGGTGACTGAATCGGTACTGGACACGGCAACTTGGTCTTGGAGACTATAGTTGGTTCCGGCAATAGTGAAAGAAGCCTCACCTTTCACCTGTTTTTTGATATCGTTATTTATCTGTAATCTCACTCGTATCGAGTGATCCCCGATGTTGGGATATACCTGGAGGTCTTCCAGATAGACGGGGTCTATGGCCATCAGCTTCATATCGCCCAAAATACCGTTCCAGTTGATCTGTGTAAATTCGGTATGGGCATGATCCCACTTGTGGGTATTGTACTGAAACCTATTGTCGATACAGACCGTAATACGATGCCTGTTTCCGGGTTTTACAAAAGGGCTAAGGTCGTGGTCGTGCGGCACGCTCACATAATCAATACTGCTTACTTGTTTGGTATCGACATAAATCGAACTTAACCAGTGCGTGCGCTCAAAATACATTCTTATCTTTTTGCCCTTCCATGCGGCGGGTATCTCGATATCGCGCTGGTACCAAGCCGGCCCCATGTATTCATATTTTCTAGTTAAACGGTCAATATATCGGTACGGATTTTTATACCCGATCTGGTAGTCATCGGTGATCCCCGGAAGTTTGATCGCTTCTTGTAAAACGTGGTTATAGCGTGGAGAAAGCGAGCCCCGCCGAAAATCCATCACATCGGTCTGAAAGCCCCAGGTGCCTGATAAATCGATGACGTCTTGAGCTTTTGACCAGCTGGTCAAAGCTAAAATCCCTATTAAGCATATTGTTTTTAAGTGTGTATATAAGTTCATTTTATGTTCGTTTAGATGTTATTTCGTTTTTTACCCTTCCGGTCGTGCTGTGCTGCGTATCAACGTACCCACAATGACGACTGGAGCAGTGTTGTTGCAAGGGTCTACAGGCAGGTCCATACCTCCAGGATACGGGCGGACAATTTATTTACTATCATAATATGCCTTCATTAAAAACCAGGCCTTCTTCCGGTATCCCTGATCCGATATTAGCCCTTTGCGGTTCCAGCCTTCCTGATTGGTGGGATGAAAACGGAAAGGCGAACGGAAATCAAAAAGTACCCATGGAGAGGTACCACGCAAGTTTGGGATATGCTTAAACATCTCCAGATTGTTTTTGTACAAAGTGGCCTGATAATCTTCGCTCCATGAACTTACGACATCCGCATCACCTGTTTTGCCAGACAGTGCTTCACCTCCAAATTCAGAAATGATCAAAGGCTGCCCTTTGGCGACTTCCCATTTGGCTTTATCCGGAGCAACCGGCCAAGGATGGTACCAGCCCATATATTTGTTAACGGCCACTACATCCAATTCTTTAATAAAGGGATCGTCCATTACAAACATTTGCCTTTCTTTATCGAAACGCACCAGATCAAAGGCCGCGGTAATGAGCCTTGTTGTATCCATGCTTCGACAGGTAGCTATCAATTGTCTGATAAATGTATTTCTGGACTCGGAAGGCTGTGTTTCGTTTGCTACGCCCCAAAACGTCAGCGCACAGCGGTTTTTGTCGCGCGCAACCATTTCACGCATCATCTTTGTGGCTTTTTCTTCAGTCGCCTCATTATCAAAATCGATACCTTGCCATACCGGGATTTCTTCCCATAACAAGAATCCCATTTTTTCGGCCATTCTGACGATATGTTCATTTTGTGGATAGTGCGCCAACCGAATCATGTTACAGCCTAGGGCTTTCGCTTCTGAAAGTAACATTGCCGCATCTGCCTGTGAAAAAGCGCGGCCCCTGCGCTGTGGTATTTCCTCATGAAAGGAGATGGATTTCAAGAAAATAGACTGGCCGTTCAGATAGACGTCCTCTCCTTTGACCCAAACATTGCGAAAACCGATCTCCTCTTCTATCTGATCATCGGGGCTCGAAATTTTCACCTGATACAGCGTTGGTGCAGATGGTGACCAACGCTTAATTTTCTGCGATACAAATGCTGTCTTTATTTCCCCATGGGCATCGGTCATCAGGGTCTGTTTTAGCTGCAGTTCCGGAATTTCGATCGTCACGGGAATATTTGCCTTCTTTTCTGAAAGTTTGACACTGGCGTTGATTTTATCCGCTCCTGTTTTATCAAGTTGGATAAAATAATCGTCGATAAACACGCTAGGGGTGCGGATCAGGAACACATCACGGGTGATCCCACCATAATTCCACCAGTCAAAGGCCATTGCCGGAATGGCGTCTACCCGCCGGGTATTATTCACCTCGACAGCCAAAAAATTATTCTTTTCCTTAACCGCGTCCGTAATTTCTACCTGAAAAGGTGTAAACCCGCCTTCATGCTGGGCGATTTCCTGACCGTTGAGATAGATACGGCAACGGTAGCTCACCGCACCAAAATATAGAAACAGTCTGCCTCCCCGGTCTTTCGCTGCATCAAATCTGCGGGCATACCAAATAGTTCCTTCGTAATATTTAAGTTCGGGCATCTGACTGTTCCAGTCTGGCGGAACGTTTAACCGAAGGCCGTTCTCGAAAGCATATTCATAAAAGTCGGTTTTGTTCTCCGGCTTTTTATTCAGGTAGATTTTGTTTTTTTTCCCCTGATCATATAGATCTACAATGGCGTCCCATTTTCCATTTAGTGATTGTACACGTCTACCGTATACGTTGGTCATGGTCTGCTGTGCAAAGAGGTTAGCAACCATCAGGCTAAAAAATAGCGATAATACGAAATGAAGATTGTTAAGCTTTATCATAATGTGTGTTTATCTCCTAATAATGTTGATGCAATGAGCGTGTACAGCTAATACCAAGCGCTCATTTGACAATTTCGTACCGGTAGAGGACAAAGTCATTGATCTTAGGCAGTGTTACGTCCATTGTTCCGCTTCTGCTGACCGTTGTACGGATGACTTTGCCATTCCCAAACAGGGGTGTACAGTTTATTTTTGTTCCGGCAGGCAGCCAGGTTTTTACTGAACCGACAGCTTCCGGTGTATTTTCCCTGTAGAAGATGAAGTAACCGGTCTCACCTTTTATGGACTGAAACCCTGTCCAGGACCTGCCGGAAGGTTCATCGCCGATGGGTAAAATGGTCCCCGAATGGAAATCGTGCTGGATCTCCCGATAGGCGCTGATCAGATGATGAATGTTCAGCGCAGCCCCGGGCAAACCGGTACCTTCGAACCATGCCAGCGGCTGTGCCGCCATCGTTGTGGCGAAGAGATACTCAAATGCGTGTTTTTTTGGCGCGAAGATATCATCGCCGTATTTATCCGCATTTCGCCATTTATTTAAAAATTCCACCTGAAGCCTTTCTGGCGGAACATATTTAGCCAATTGCCATAGATTCCTGAGCGTCCAGTAGGGATAATAGTTCTGCCAGTCGGTATAACGGTTTTCGAGGAAAATATTTCCATATTCGTTGAAGGTAAAGTAACCTGTCCTCCGGCCTGCCGTGGCATCTAAGTTGAATACGACCCGGTGGTCGGTCTTCTCCAACACAGTATCAAACAGCCTGCGCAGGTTGACCTCTGATTGCTTGGTCGGGATGGCCAAACCATCTATTTTGAAGGTACGGATACCATATTCTTTATACAGATGGATGAGCGCGCTGGCGTCTTTTTCCCAGTCGGCATAGTCGTTTTGTACACTTGGATTAAACCAGAGACAGATTTCCACGCCTAACTCTTTCCCTCGTTTTACGACAGGAGACAAGCCCCTCGGATATTTGACGGGGTCGGGTTTCCAGTAATTGGGATTATCCCAGATATTCTTGAAGGAACCTTTCGCGACGGCCGAATTTGGGCTTTTACCCACCTGCCAGCCATCATCTATCTGAAAATGGGAGATACCCAGTGCCGCCGCTCTCTCCACTTCGAGCAAACTAAATTGCTCGTTTACTTTAGCATCCTGGCTTCTGTCGCCCCAGGTATTCATCATGACCATCTCATCACGCTGTGGCAACAGTTTACGGATGTTCTTTTGATAGCTTCTGAGCGCCGTCAGCTGCTGCAATTCACCGCCGCTATACACACCGATCACGCAACTGTAGGCTTTTGTCCATACATTGTCTTTTACATCCTTTGCTGTCAGTCCCAATCCACTCACCGTAAAATGAGAAAATTCGGTCGTAAAATCGTACCCCTGATAGGCCAACTGTACACTGGATGTGGGCGCTTCCTTCAAGAAGAAAAACCCTTTATTATTTTCGTTATTGTGGGCGACAAGCAGATTGCCCCTGTATGTGGATTTACGGTAAGGAATGATATTCCTTTCCTGAATCAGGTTGTTATTCCAGTCGGTGACGTCAAAAAACTCCACAATCTTGGTCTGCCAGTGAAAACCATCCAATTTGATCTGGTCCAATACAGCCGCCATTTGCCCAGCTTCCATATCCTCCGTAGACTCGATATTCTTTCGGTCTGCCATATTTGCCGCTTTATCGTCCTGAATGGATGCCATATTGCCTTTTAGATAGATATCGCAAGCGATTACAGGGCTATTTGGGTAAATACGGTATGCTTTCTTTATATGTAGTTTTCCAAGTGAATAATTAATTTCAGCGATTAAATAAGTAGGGTGGATAGCCGTTTCCCTGACCTCATAAGAAGTATATGAAGAGTTTGTCGCTGGGGTTATAAGTTCCTTTGAAACCTGAAAATCGGGCGTGGTCAACTTGTTAAACCACATCTGGCCCGATGACTTATCTATCAGGCTGTGGGTAATCAGATTACCGCCGTTCCAAACGAACTTTCTTTCAATCGATGAATTGCCTATTACCAGTGTATCTTTTTCAAAACGGCTATAAGGACCGTGTTGGGCGTCGACAGTGCTGAACAGCGAAAAAAACAATAGAATCGAAAGTATATGTTTCATAAACTGAATTGGTTTGTGCTAACTACTGGGCATTGATCGAATAACGTTTCAGTTATTTTACACGGAATGCCGACAGTTTGGTCCATCCTTGAGCCGTAGCTTTTTGATCGAGGGCTAACTGAATAGCAGGTTTATTGTCCTTGGTGGTATCAACAATGGCTACAGCCCAAGTATAATTTCCGGCAGGCACAGCTATTTGTGCGCGGAGCTCATAACGCATTGGAGAGCCTTTCAACCACTGCGACGGATCACTATCCTGATCCACAAAAACCTGTTTCACATTGCCTTTGGCATCTAACACCGCAAAAGCCACTTTATATTTGAAATTCCATTGCGGGATGTTATTAGGGAAATATCCCCAGCCCATATTCTGCCAACGGTGTGCAATACGGGTTATCGCACCCGATTTAATGCGTTTGGGTAAGCTGATTTGATCCGGAAACAAGCGGTAGCCACCCTCTGTGTTAAAACGCTGAACTAACTCAAAGGATTTAAACCATGATTCGGTTTCGCCTCCAGCCCTAAAATCCATCATATTTACATGGGCTTCTGCTGACATCTCAAATTCTCCTTTTCTTACATCCTCGTCATGCCCTTCCCGATATTTTCCACTAGGATCTTTCCAGTAGCGATGTTTACCCGGAGCGACAATCCAGCCGCCCTCCATAATAATAGGACGCTTAAAATTCCATTTACGGGCAAAATCTTTTTCCCAATCTTGATAGTAACCGGTCATACCGAACGCGTCCTGGCGCAGACTATAGCCTTTATCAATGACTTTATCCAGTAATCTTTCGCTATTTGGGTTAACCGCTCCCCAGCTTTGTGGATGGCCGACCAACCGGTGATAATTGATGACTAAGGGGATCTTTGTAAAGGTTTTGGCGTATAAATCGGTTACCCAGTCCATGGTTTCTTCTTTTAATGTCTCGGTAGTTTCAGGGCTTGCTTTTTTGGGGTCTTCATAGACTACATAATGCGCTTCACCCCATTTTCCCAGGCCATAGGCATCGATAAACGAAGTTTTATCGGGATCATTAAATGCGTTGGCCAGAGCCGCTATAAATTTGCCATAGTATTTTCTGAATATGGGGTCCTGCGGGTATGGAGTTTGTCTGTCGGGATGTTTTTGATCTTCCAAATAGTAGCTAGCACCTGCATCAAATACAAATTTAGGCGTATTTTGACCTTGGTCACGCCCATCCACCACAATACGAAGTGCAATAGGCAGTCCTCGTTTTTGTGCTCCCTTGATTAGATTTCCGATTTTAGAATCAGGATTGTCCCAGGCGTACACACCATCCTCCGGATTCAGCGAAGACCAGCTTGTGCGTACATAGCAAGCAGAAGCATAATCAATGACTTTGACTTTTTTTCCGAGTGCCGGCACAAAATACTCCGTATCCCAGTAGGTTTCATCCGCATTACGCGGAGCATACATTACCCATCCGTTTAATGGATTACGCAACAGGGAGTGTCCGTCGTATTTTGGCTTCAATAAGATTTCATCTGAAGTGTTCCCGCCGTCTTGTTTCCTGTTTTTTTGAGCGAGGGACGGCAATGCAAAAACGCAAAGCACGAATAAAATAAGTTTAGTTGCCCTTTTTAATATCATTTGTCTGTTCATTGATTCGTATCTAAGAAAGTCTTTATGTCGATTGATCATCAGTTATTTATTAAGAAGCATGGAGTAATCCGTACTTATGTACCGTAGATAGCGTGCTTGTAAACAGGTGTATCTTGTTTCATACTGCAAGTTTGGTTATTATTTAATATTTATAATTGGTTTAGGTACTGGACAAAAATAGCCAGAGGCAGTCATGTTAAGGGTATCGATTTGTTCAGAAATGGTTTGTTTTTGTACAAAATAAGGCAGTATGCAGGGTGTTTGACTGTATTTGGGCGGTGTGCTGGTATCTGGCGTCTGTTTACACGATGTAGAGTTGTTAAATAACGTTATTTTCTTTACTGATATAGCGGTTTTTTGCTAGACTTGCCGTCGTTATAAACTTATTTACTCCTAGAAAAGAAAATGATATGCATATTTTAATCGGCCACCCTTCTCGCTCGATATTTTTGATGGCCTGGGCAATTTTTTCAGTTTTTCCCAGTGTTGCGCAGCTAAAGAATCAAGTTCGTGTCAGCATTAATTTCCATGAGATTGATAAAGATAGATTGAGTGTAGATTTCGACGATGGGGTCGTATTGGAGCCCGTCGATTTAAGCGGGGTGGATTCTGTTCTCGTGATCAATAAACCGGTGTATACCCCATACCCGACCATAAGACTCACTTATGACCGCAAATCCGGTCTAGATTATTTTATAAATAGCGACGGCGCAACTTTGAATCTTTTCTATGATGCGAACAGAACAGACACTCCGTTTTATTCGGTTGCTAATCCAAATTTTACTGCTATCTATGATTCCATTACCAACGAGATGTATCGTGACCTGAGGCGGGGGCAACAAGCCGAACTGAATAAGCTAAACGATCTGTTTAAAAAGCATGGTCATGAGATAGGAAGTAACGACTCCATTAAATATGAACTTACCACTCTGATCAAAACAATAAATGCGAAATCCATGGATTTCATGACATCCTATGCGGATCATTTTTTCTCCTTTTATTATTTTAAGAGTCAGGTGCTTGGACTGACAAATATGATCGTCCCCGATCCCGAATATTATAAATCCTTATTAATATATTACGAAAAAACGTTTCCGCAAAAATTCAGATTTACGGGTGAAGGAAAACAGATCACTGCAACATTACAGAAAAAAATAAGTCTCGTACATTTAGGCGAGAACATGCCTATGCCGGAGGTGTACTTCAAAGACAGTCACGGGGATACAATTCGATATAAGAATCAAAAAGAGCGCTTTGTCTTACTTGATTTTTGGGCAAGCTGGTGTGGTCCGTGTATACAACAAATCCCTGATATAAAGATATTAAGGGAGCAATTTACGGAGGAAAGCCTGAACATAGTAAGTATTTCTATTGATACAGATTCAACACGTTATGAAAATTGTAAAAAAGAACATAAATTAGATTGGGTACATTCCCTGGACAGGGGCGGCACACGGAGTGCCTCACTGGGAATCAGCAGTATACCAACCGTATTGCTCCTGGACCCAGATGGTAAGATAGTCTATTATAAGAATGGAGGAAAACTTGACATTGAAAAAATAGGCGCCATTGTCCGAAAGAAGCAGCGGAAGAACTAACGTTGAATATTAATCTAAAACAAAACGAAGAATGAAACCAGGTAAAATAATTCGTACAGCAATGCTTTGGATAACGCTTACTTTTGCCTTCGCCGGTAAGGCTCAGCAAAAGCTATCACACATCCCAAAGGGGTACTGGATAGCCTGTGGCGATGACAAAGTACTGATCATCGATCCAGCAATTGGCGCTGATAGCTCTGCAATCGTCTGGAAATGGGCATTCGGAGAAAGTGCCCACCAGATACCAGAGGAATATACCAGTTATTTTAAATCCATTGATGAGTGCAAGCCAGTGTTTGACAATAAAAAGATCCTGGTCACCTCATCGTCGGGAGCGACTTGCCTATTGAACATCGAAGACAAAAAAATCGAATTTTACGCCAAAACGCCGATGGCCCATTCTGCTGACGTATTGCCCGGCAAGCTTGTAGCGGTAGCGAATTCAACACACCCCAAGGGAAACTCGTTGGAGCTCTACCACCTGGACCAAGCTGAAAAACCAATCTACAAGGATACCCTATATTCGGGACATGGCGTGGTCTGGAACGACAGGCTCCAGCAGTTATTCGTATTAGGATACGAAGACCTGCGGACTTATCAATTGACCGCTGACAAAAACAGTTTAACGCTCACCAGTACCCTAAAAATCCCGGGAAAGGGAGGACATGACCTTTCTTATGTAGATGATAACCGTCTCTTGCTGACTTATACGGATGGTGTCGTCCTTTTTTCAATCAAGGACAAAAAGTTTGAGCCTTTTGCACCGTTAGCTACTGTTCATCATGTGAAATCGCTCAACTGGAATCCGAAAACCAATAGACTGGTATATACCAAGGCTGAAGAAAGCTGGTGGACCTTCAACATCTATGCGACCAATCCAGACCAAAAAGTAAATATACCGACCCTCAAACTTTACAAGGTACGCGTTTGTCGATAATCCGGATCATTGCCATGTTAACGGATACGGAGTGGGAAGGGACGGCCCTGTGACGGAATCCACCCTTTATTTGTCGCTTTTGCACAGCATGTGGCTCGGGAATCCTTGCCATCTTTGTGATGTAAAACGCAAATAAATCAGTTATGAAAAATATTCTTAAAACCGTCAGCGTATTGAAATCACTCATCTTTATAATCGTTATGACAACTGTATCTCAATTACATGGCCAACAGGCCCAACTTTCTGACAGTGGCTATGCTCCTGTCAATGGCATCAACTTATATTATGAGGTCTATGGCTCAGGAAAGCCCATTGTATTATTACATGGTGCTTTTATGACTATCGGCTCCAATTGGGGGCAACTTATACCTGAGCTTGCAAAAACCAGAAAAGTAATCGCCATTGAACTGCAGGGCCATGGGCATTCGCCGTTTTCGGACCGAAAATTTGACCATACAATACTGGCTGCGGACGTGGCCGAAGTGTTGGACCAGCTGAAAATCGACAATGCCGATGTCGTCGGATATAGCTTTGGAGGCGCAGTGGCTTATCAATTTGCCATTCAATATCCAAAGCGGTTAAACAAATTGGTCATCCTCTCCGCCACTTATAAAAGCAATGGCTGGATGCCCGAAGTCAACCAGGCCTTCAAGAATATGAAACCTGAATTTTTTGTGGGCAGTCCCATGCAAAAAGCCTATGATGCTGTTGCCCCGGATAAAACAAAATGGACAGCATTTTTAACACAGATGATTGCTTTGGCTCAGCATCCTTTTGATTTTGGCGATACAAACATTTCGAAGATATCTTCACCCGTATTAAT
The DNA here is from genome assembly GCF_901482695.1 of Sphingobacterium thalpophilum. NCBI lineage: Bacteria > Pseudomonadati > Bacteroidota > Sphingobacteriia > Sphingobacteriales > Sphingobacteriaceae > Sphingobacterium > Sphingobacterium thalpophilum. Next base: position 3,208,261 of record NZ_LR590484.1, on the reverse strand, counting down.
CATCGCTGGAGACAATGATGGTCTGGATAAGGTTGAACTGATAAAAACTTTTCAGTTATTGGGAGGCGCAGTAGTAGGTGATTTTGGGCAAATGCCAAAATCTCAGCTGGCCATCATCCCTGGGCAGGGACACGTCAGTCTAATGAGTCAGACACAGACCATTTTAGGCTATCTAAACGAATTTTTAAAATAAATATCATGTTAGCGGGCTGTCTCTGGCACACATGAGGTGCCGTCAGCTGCTGATAAGAAGGCCGCGCATAACCGGACAATTAGCTTCAATGCATTCGCAAAAAAGAACTAAAAGAGCAGGACAGTACAGGATACTTAATTGAAATAAATTACGGATTATAGTAGGTGACGTTATACCTTAACGCGAATTGCTAACCAGATAAACTGCATATGGTAACTCTCCTTCAAAAATCCATCCTCCTCGGACTTCTATTGGTCATTCATTTAACAACATATGCGCTAAAATTAAGCGTCCATGATCTCAAAGTAGAGCATCTAAAAAGCCCACTGGCGATAGAAACCCCGGCGCCGCGATTTAGCTGGAAATTAGTTTCTGACGAAAAAAATACCTTACAATCGGGATACGAAATCCGTGTAGGACAAAATAGGTCTTCTCTGCTTGCAGGCAAAGACCTGGTATGGAACGCTAATGTGAGCGGAGACCAATCGGTCCTGGTCGAATATGCTGGTTCACCTTTGCAGTCGAAGCAGATCTATTACTGGCAGGTCAGGGTGAAAGATAATCACGGAAACCGATCTGCCTGGTCAGCACCGGCAAGCTTTAGAATGGGCATCCAGGCCAATGAATGGTCAGCAAAATGGATTAAGGTAGCGGGAAAAGATAGCAGTGCCCGGAGCCCTCTTTTTCGGAAAGAATTTTCCCTCCGGAAAAAGGTGAAGTCTGCTTTGGTATATGCTACGGCGAAGGGACTGTATGAAGCCAGCCTAAACGGTGAACGTGTAAGTGACGCATATTTTGCTCCCGGATGGACAAGTTACCGCCATCATCTGCAATATCAGGTGTACGACGTTACAGCCTCCGTCAAATCCGGCGCTAATGTGCTGGGCGTATGTCTCGGTGACGGCTGGTATAAAGGTAGGATAGGATTTGCGGGTCAGCGCACCTTCTACGGCGATACGCGCGCACTGTTATTACAGCTGGAAGTGGAGTACACGGATGGGACGAAGGAAACAATTGTGACGGACGAGAGCTGGACATATGCTTACGGCCCCATCTTGGCTTCGGACATTTACGACGGCGAGATCTATGACGCGAGGATGGAGATTGAAGGCTGGAACAATATCGGATTTAAGCAAAATGATACATGGAAGGCTGTGGAAACGCTAGATAAAGGATCAGAAAAACTGGTAGCCATGAGTGGTCCTCCTGTCAAGAAACATGAACGGTTTAAAGCAATAAAAATCTTTAAAACACCTGCCGGAGAGACCGTGGTAGACTTTGGCCAAAATCTGGTTGGCTGGGTAATGCTTAAAGCTCAAGGTCCTGCCGGAACAAAGATCACTCTTAGCCATGCTGAGGTGCTTACGAAGGAGGGGAATTTTTATACCGCCAACCTCCGCTCGGCAAAAGCACAAGTCTCCTACGTTCTAAAAAATGGACCGGAGCAATTTTTTGAGCCTCATTTTACTTTCCAGGGTTTCAGATATGTCCGGGTAGAGGGCTTTCCGGGTCAGCTGACGCCAGATGATCTCACCGCGGTGGCTCTGTATTCGGATATGGAGACAACCGGAAAATTTATAACGTCCAACAGCTTAATAAACCAATTGCAGCACAATATCCAATGGGGTCAGAAAGGTAACTTCTTGGATGTACCGACAGATTGCCCACAACGTGATGAGCGTCTGGGCTGGACCGGAGATGCTCAAGCCTTCGCCAATACGGCGGCGTTTAACATGGACGTGATGGCATTCTTTACCAAATGGCTAAAAGATCTGAAAGCCGACCAGCTATCGGATGGCCGGATTCCCTTTGTCATTCCACATGTCCTCGGTCCCAATGACGCGGCTTCTGCGGGCTGGGCCGACGTATCCACGATCATTCCATGGGATATGTATGTAGCCTATGGCGACCGACGCATACTGGAAACCCAATACGATAGTATGAAAAAATGGGTTGATTATATTTCATCTGTGGCAAAGGACGACCTATGGAATTCGGGATTTCACTTTGGGGACTGGCTTTTTTACCGTCCAAACGATGATAACGACGGAAGAGCTGCTGTGACTGATAAATATCTGATCGCACAGACATTTTACGCACACTCGACCCAGCTGCTGATCAATGCAGCGCAAGTCTTGGGGAAGGTGGATGATGCTACAAGATACAGCGCTTTACTGGAAAAAATTAAAGCGGCATTCATAAAAGAATACATGACACCTTCTGGCCGTCTGGTTTCAAGTACCCAGACAGCCTACGTATTGGCACTGCAATTTGATATGTTGCCCGAAACGCTTAGGCAAGCATGTGCCGATCGTCTTGTTGCCAATATCCGAGATTATGGCACGCATTTGACCACTGGATTTTTGGGCACTCCTTATTTATGTCATGTTCTTTCGAGATTCGGACATGATCAGGTAGCCTATGACCTATTGATGCAAGAGAGCTATCCCTCATGGCTTTACCCTGTTAAAATGGGCGCTACCACCATCTGGGAACGATGGGATGGGATCAAGCCGGATGGTTCATTTCAGACACCGGATATGAATTCTTACAATCACTATGCCTATGGCGCCATAGGCGACTGGATGTATAGAACGATTGGTGGGATAAACTCACGTGCCGACGCTCCGGGATATAAATCGATGGTAATCGCTCCCAGACCCGGAGGAAAGTTAACCAGTGCAACTACCGAGCTGGAAACAGCTTATGGTACCGTCAAAACGTCATGGATAATGGAGAATGCTATCCTGAAGTTGCATGTTACCATCCCGCCAAACACGCGCGCTAGCATTGTTTTACCGGATAAAACAGAGGAAATTGGATCGGGCAGCTATTATTTTGAATGCCCGCTCCTCGGCAACAAACATCGCTCTAAGGAACGCTAAAGTTTGCTTTCTTGCCGCAGGCGTTCTGGCCAAGGGCTTTAGGCAAATGGTCTGGAAACTTCGGTAAATAAGGGTAAAATATAGTGAAGTGCTGACTGTAGGAAAACACCTGAATTGTGTGAGACATGCGAACGGCCTAAATTTATGCAATGCTACCCACTATTAAATCAATTGCTTTACGTATATCAATTTCCCAGACTCCGGCTTCATTCTGTTCAAAATCAGATCTCCAGAGATAATATCCTTCCCCTAAATCGTAATGAGCCTCACTTTCGACATGTATTACACTTTCTAAAAAGGAATCTTCTGCAATTGGTAAATGTTCAATACAATCGCCAATATAGATCCCGCGAGTATCTGTGATGTATAAACCGTCAATTCTTACATGTACGATATTTCCATAATTGCTATCCTTCTCCACCGCCAACACAGTTACCCTTGAATTAGACTCTCCTTTTCTACTGTGATAAGACCAAACTTGGCCTGAATTGATTTCCTTCATTTTCCTGTTTGTTAACTGACCAATCGGTACTTCTTAAATACACCGTTCCAGCCCAATGAATACGACGGCAGAAGCCTTTGATTAGCAAAGGAGAATCTACTCTGACCATCTGACAGGGCCCGAAGTCAATGTATAAAAAATTTATTTGATTTAAAAACTATTTCAATCATCGTCCTTACTTCCGAATCAGCTAGCATTCGCTGGATGGGAAGCCAGAAAAAAGCGATGTAACTTCCCGAATGAAATCCGGTCAGATGTTTACTGTGCTGATCGAAGCTAACAATGTATGACTTAACCTCCGGTACTGAAATCTACAGGTAGCGGATACCCCTTACCTTGTAAATCTGCGATGGGTACCACGAGCTCACTCTGCCCGACAACAGACTGAGTAACCTTGCCTTTTTTGGCACGTTGGTCTTTAGTCGCCTCACGTTTTTTGCTGTCAGGTGCATTGGCCACGTTTTTATCGATTTTTACGCCAGCAATAACATTTCCTTGGGCATCACGGTTCATCTCGTCCAAAGCTCGTGTTAGATTTGCTTTCTCGTCATCATTCAACTTTTCGTATTTGATACCATACGAATCGAGCACCCGTGTGGCATTTTGAACCGTATTGGTCCCCCGCTCGTAAACGTCTCTATAGATATGCAGATGCCCATCTTGTGCTACAATCGTTTCATATCGAAGTTCGACAAGTACCGGCGAGGCAAGCTTTACGGTTTGGGTTTTTGTATCTTCCTTCTCATATTTAAGGATTTTGTCCGCAGAGATGGGTGTTCCCGCTATTTGAGATAAGAACTTGGTAAAGTCCTGTACCTGATCGTTAGTTAATCCTACACAGCCGTGCGAAGCAAAAGCGCCTAACTTTTCTGGGTTCTTGCCCCCGTGAATCAATGAAGGCAGGCCAATCGGAATCTTAATCGGCCCCAAAGGGTTCAATTCACTTCCTGCTGGTACCTTTTCTCCGGCAGTTACCTTACCTTTTACCCAAGGCTCGTCAGGAGGCGTCCATGTAGGATTAAAAATAATATTTACAGCCTTCCTCACCCCCGTAGGCAATGGAAATTCAGGATAACCAATTCCTATTCTGTACGTCTTTATTAGTTTCCCTTTTTCAAATACATCCATCCGAAAGGCGGGGGCATTAACGATAATACGTGAATCTTGCGGAACATGATTGGGAGCTAAGGGCAACGAATTTTCTGGGTCGGTATACCGTTTCGCCATAAAGGCGAAGAACTGTCCCGCTTTTTCTGCACCCAAGATCCTAACAACCTCGGTTGTGGCCTGCTTGATCGCTTGATTGAAAGATCTAGCGCTCTGAGCATTATCTTCATCGAGATTCTCCACTGCTGTATTCGCCGCAAGTTTTAGCTCGCTGATCTGCTCATTGCTGAGCTGAAGAGTATCTTTTAATTCACTGCTAAATTTTTCTTCATAAAAAAGAGCGTTTAACAAAGGAAGTGTAAAGTCCGTATTTTCGGCACGTTCGATAATGGTTGACTCATCCAGATCTTTCTGGTTTCGATTTCTGTTATTACACCCCAGCACCAATAGCACCAATAAAACAAAGCTGCCCAGGTAAATTCCGGCTATAAACTCTTTCGAAGTAAATTTGACGTTATTTCTCATATACTCAATCAACAATTTTACTTTTGAAATAGTTTGAAAAATGTCTTCATAGCCTACAAGTAGGTCTTAATGAACTGCAACGGTTAAAAAGCCCGGTGTTCCTTATCAACGAATCTCATTGTCTGCGGGCCTTACTCAAGATCAATACAAGGTCACTTTTGCCTCAGCTGCCTTTAATAACGGCGAACTCAATCGCACAGTGATGGCATCTCCCGGTTGTCCATCCGATTTAATATATGCAATCAATCTGCCATGATAAACACGCTGCTTATTGTCTGTATAATCACCCATATCTTGATTGTTTCCGGCTTCCAATCCAAGCAGATGTCCCGGGCCAGAAAGTTCACAGGTCACCTCACTGTCGGAAAGAATAACCGGATTGCCGTCTTCATCGATCACCTGTACTTCTATCTGAGCAACACCATGCTTCGCATCTGCCTGCAGGGACGACGAATTAAGCACACGCAACGCATATGGTCGTTTGCTAGTCTGAATACGATACCTGCTGATTATAGAACCATCGGTACTCATTCCGACCACTTCCAATGCACCCGGAGCATAAGGTATATCCCATGAGATTATACCTTGTTGGTTGTTATAAGGTTTTTCCTCTCCGACGATCTTTCCGTTCAGTTCTAAACGCACCTTGGCGGTGTTGGTATAACATACTACACGAATGCTCTGTCCTAAATCATAATTCCATATCGGCCATGCATCCATAGATGGAGCCTCATCGGTTTTATTGCTCCGTTCAGCCTCCAGTGCAGACCAAACATCCGTGCTTTGCGATCTTGATTTTATAGGATAGGTTCCCAAATAGGTGACCGGCCTCCCGGACCACAAAGCTTGACGGAAATATCCCCTCGGTTTTATAAATCCTGCAAAATCCAGCAATCCGGAATAAAAGCCTCTAGATGGCCAACGTCCTGATTCGCCAAGGTAATCAATACCTGTCCATAAAAATTGACCAAAGATATGTTCGTTATTTTTAACTGCCTTCCATGCATCGAAATCATGACGGTTTTCGCTACCATAAATGACTCTTTGCGGGTATTGTTTGTGATCCTGTTGATATCGGCTTTCCGTATAATTATACCCCGCAATATCCAACGTTCCGGGGTAGGCTGTCTCATTGGACATGGCTACTCCGGCCAGCCCAGCGGTAACAGGCCTGCTCGGATCATGTGCTCTGACGACAGAAGCCAATTTCTGGGCAATATGTCCCAACCGCATCGCATCAGGAGCGTTTTTTTGGTACCCACCGAAAATCGGTTGTGTAAACCCTCCCCCTTGGTTGCCGTCCAATACAGGATGAGAATATGGATCATTGGGATAATCAACTTCATTACCTATACTCCATGCGAAGATGGATATATGGTTACGATCGCGCTTGACCATATCTTCCAAATCACGTTCACCCCATTCCGCAAAAAAATCATACGAACCTTGATACCCGGGTGTTCCATGATTCCAGCCCGTCAACCATTTGCGTTTGGGATATTCCCATTCATCAAAGGCTTCATTCAGAACAAGCAGCCCCACTTCATCACATAAGTCATAAAAAGTAGAGGCCTGGGGATTGTGGCTTGTGCGTACAGCATTTACCCCGATTTCTTTAAGTTTCAACAAACGCCGGCGCCAGACATCAGCATACATCTCAGCTCCCAAAACGCCGGCGTCATGATGGAGGCAGACACCTTTGACTTTCATCCATTTTCCGTTTAGGGCAAACCCTCTGTCTGCATCGAAAGTCAACGTCCGGAATCCTGTTTTAAAAATAGATTGGTCAACAATTTGATTTCCGATGCAAATCGTACTCCGCAGTTGGTACAGATAAGGGTCTTCGAGCTGCCATAAATTTGGTGTCTTGACCGAAAGTGCTAGCTGAACATCTTTGGCGGATTCGGCATTCATGTGAATATTCCTGGTCTGCTTGGCGACAAGATTACCCTCCCTGTCTATCAGCTCCTGCAATAAGGTTACTTTTGCAGCTACCTTACTGTCATTTTTTAATCTTGTACAGGTATAAAGCTGCTCTTTTCCATTCTTTAAGACAGGATAAGCTTGGATCCCCCATTGATCAAAGTGAACAGGTTTGGCCGTTACCAACCATACATTGCGATAAATCCCAGATCCCGTATACCACCTTGAATCGGCAAATTGGCTATGGTCCACCTTGACGGCAATGGTATTTTCGCCATCGGTGTTCAAATACGGTGTGATGTCATACGCGAAGGATATATAGCCGTTAGGCCTCTTCCCCACCAGCTGACCGTTGATATACACTTCGCTGCGATTGTATATGCCTTCAAAATACAGATAAACCTTATCATCGGCAGATTGATTATTCACAAGGAGTTTTTTTCTATACCATCCGATCCCGCCCGGAAGATATCCTGTAGCACTTGCTAAACTCGGACTGAGAGGTCCCTTTACACTCCAGTCGTAGGGAAGGTTAACAGATTTCCAGTTTCGTGTATTAAATTCAGGTAGATTGGCATCTTTTAAATCGCCTAGATGAAATGACCAGTCGGCGTTGATCTGAACGGCCTTTCCGAATCCCAGCTGCGCAGATAATGCTTTAGGCAATATATGCAACAAAATAAGGACGAAAGCAACAGCAAAGTGTCTTATAGATTTCTTCATGTTCGTTATATATAAATTCTCGTAATGAGGTTTTCAGCTGAAGAGCGGTCTGGTTCGGTTACCAATGGAAGATCTAAACGATACCTCCGGCAATCCTATTTCCCGTCCACAAACATTGTCCTTTCTGATGGCTAGCAACCTAAAAGAACGGATTATAAGAAGGCGGCAATCAAAAAAGTTGTCATAATGACAATTGCAATATTATCAAAAGCATCCTACAGGAAAGGGGGGAAATTTACTTTTTTTAAGGGACAAATTCATCAAAATATGAATGTTTGGCTTCCGCTGCGGCCTTCTACGTTTTTCAGTTCCAAAAACAACATGAATTCGTTTTGGCTTCAGCAGTTCTACCAGGCACTCCCTGTTCCTCGTCATCCAGCATAGCAGTCTTCGCACACAAAAGAAATATTACCCTTTAATACTGGAAGCCGAAAAGAATAGAAAAATCCTTTCGAGCAACGTTGCCATATTGGAAGATAGAATTGCAAGTAGAGAAGGACGGCAGCAGACATATGGTAGCCAGGGCTACTACGACAGGGAACAGAAAAAGCGATGCAAGAGAACTTTCAAAGAAACAAATTGAGCTATAGATCAGTTTTTCAAGGATAAGCAGCATGCTACGACAATGGAGAGCCGGGATCAAAATCCGTTGCTCCGCAATATCGTATACAGCTTATCATAGTCCTCCCAGTCTCCGAAACCGTCGAATTTCAGGTCGCTGCTCCAAGAAACCATAGCCTTGCAATCAAAACAGATTTTGACCGCTCCGACACATTTATTATCTCTGTAAAAAATTAAGATATCTCTAAACTGGTTTATGCATGAGCTATCCAGATAGTCCTTTCTTTGATTGGAGAGAAACAAAGAATCGATAGATCCGTAAAGAGATCGGTCAACCTCTGTTTTAGAATAACCAATTTCTAACAAATGGGCGAGAGAGGAAGTGTCTACCTGACTACCCTCTAGCATAGTCAATAAAAGTGATTCCCGCGATGACTTATTCGCTTTGTCTTCCAACTCTCCTAGTTTATACGGGCTCATCGCGATCGAATAATGCTCCAGTGAATCAAAACCAGACGATGCCGAAATTGAACTGTGACCTCTATCTGAGATATCACGATTTCCACAACACTGCAATAAAATGCCTATAAAGAGGCTTATATAGCACAACAAAAACTCTGTTTTCATCTCGATTGTATTGAAATTCTGTTCATGCTAGATAAAATTACAGTTTCGAGGGCCTAATTAGAAAACGATAGCATACCGATCGACAAATGTTGTTGAAATCTTTTCTCCGACTTAAGCTGGATTGTAAAATAGGACATCTGTATCTAAAAAATGGCGCTATTTACTCTACAATCGTGTGGGGAGTCAAAGGAACTTTTTGTTTCCAGGTTCCTTTCACATTAAATAGGTGTCCCGAATTTTTGTTTTTAACCGTGAAGACATATGTACAGGTTCGCTCAAGATAGGTAAACTCACCCCTGACAGAAACACTGGAAAAAGGCTTTACCAGTAATTTTAGGCTGTTTCCAGGCTTTATGTAGCTTTCAGTTGTTATACCTTTGGTATAAGGCACTGTTCTTTGCCAATAGGAAGTGCCGTCTATTAATATCTCATCCATGAAAATCATGGTGTCCTGACTACTGATCCAGTCAAATGCACCATAGCTCTCGCTCAAAAATTCGGACCTATATTTTACATCTTTAAATATCGAAAGAACCTCAACATTTTTTTCGCTACCCGTGTCATTGCCCAACGTCATGGAACTGCAGCCTTCGGAGCTTACATATATTTTTCTGCTACCCTCCACTTCCTTAATCTCTTTTTTAACCAACTCGTAGTCCTCACCTCTCATTTGCCTGAAATTGATTTCATCCTGCTGATTGCCCGACAGAATTCCAATTGTGAAATTACGGGGTGTAGCACTAAAATTCTCCAACAAACTGATTTTAAGTTCATTGTTAACCGTTTTCTCCATTTTAAGCCAACCGTCTCCAACTTCAGTCTCACTATTTCCATCTAACTTCACTATATTTCCCACAGCATCTTTCAGCAGCTCGCCACTGACTGCATCTTTCACATAGGAAACCGTCCACTTGTCGGCTTTTATAGGAAAAATGTTATCAGTAAACCCTGTACTCAATGTTAGGCTCTTTAAAGTTGGCTGTATTAATCTCCCTTCGACTACCTCTTCTTTGGAACACGAGTTAAAAGTGAGCAAGCAGGCTAACAGCAGGGCACAAGAAATAAAATTCAATTTAAAACACTTTTTCATAAGGAATCAATTAACGGTCGGACAAACAACTTCGCCAATGTTTGCGACATTTAAATTAAACAAAGAGATGGCTCTTCACGCCTAATTAGGCAAATCCGAATTTAACCAGCTACTATATGTTTATGAGGTTCAAATGTACTTGCGAACAGGATCAACAAATAAGACGATTTGCCGAGAACGGAGTAAAGAAAAGGTTTCATTATCTTTGGCTTATAAATTTATATAAAGGTAATAAATTAAAACCGTAAAACAAGGCTGAAAAACAAGATCATAGAGATGACACCGTATCGCATGTCGGATGCCAATACTGGCCAATGATCCGCAGCAGACTAGGAAGTACTGGATAAATTGAACTGCAGGGTTAACAAAAGCTGGTGCTTCCAACAGCGCTGCAGTTCCTCGTACGCAGTTTAGCGAAGAGAACTCAATCTTCGGCACTGTCATTGCCCGGCCTCGAATAGGATGGCGGATCGCTAGCCGGAAACGATTGCTCCAGCTGTTCATCTATTTTCCGTTCGCGTTCCTCAACCGGTGTTTCCTCTTTTTCTGCGTGATCTTTTTCCTCCTCTGGTTGTCTATTATTGTTCTTTGGAATGTTCATAGCCTTTTTATATGGATGTTCGTTTTAAACAGGAACATGTGCACGGAAAGTTTCGTTCTACAATAAGTCAAATTATTTGCAATGCGGCTCAGGCGGCCTACACGTCCGAATTCCCTTCACCGATCATATCCTCCATAGTGACGACAAGCTTATCATAACCACAGCCTGAAGGGGACAATATCGTATAGGGGAAGATTTGGCCGATAACCGAAATGCGCTCAAGCACAACGCGATCATCAACGTTCATTTTGAATTAATCGCTTTTTTATATAAATTTAATATCAATTGTGTTTCTTTAGACCAATAAAACCTATGGAGCTATGGATTTGAAAGGATCTCCAATTAGTATTGACGAATTTGAACGATTTCAGCTGGGTGACGAACAGGCTTTTCAAAAAATATTTGAATGCTATAAATCGATCCTCTATGGAAGAGTGCGCCGTCTGGCCTGCTCTGCAGCCGAAGCTGAAGAGATTGTACAGGAGGTTTTTATCCAATTGTTTCTAAAAAGAAGCGATATTCCTTCGGCGGAGGCTATTTTCCCTTTCCTATATATCGCCTCCAAAAGAATGGCTATTTCAAATTTCCGTAAAGAGGTGATCCGAAAAGAGTATAGACTAGAAAGCAAGGGCGATCTCTATGATACATCTTCCTGCTCCCAAACTAAGCTGGAACAGAAAGAATACGAACAGCTGCTCGATAAGGTCATTGATACACTACCTGCTCAACAAAAGCTTGTGTATCGTATGAACAAGCTCGAAAACAGAAGCTACAAAGAAATCGCTGAGCACATAGGCATCTCCCGCCATACAGTCAGAAACCACCTGGCTGCTGCCTGCAACTCTATCAAACTACGGTTCCAAAAAATTCTTTTCTCCTTTTTTGCCTTATCACTGCTGCAATATGGTCATCCCAACACTACAGCCTTTAAAGTAGCTGTGCAAATCTTCTCAGCAGTTTCAAAAAAAATTTAGTCTTCCACTAGTACATATTGACTTCTCATGCGAATAGTTCATAAAGCATGTAGTGGAGGGTATAAATGTCCAAAGTAGAAGCATATAAGAAATTGATCCGGCAGTATTATCAAGCGCCTTTCCATGGGGAAGCGCTCAAGCAGTTCATTAATTATATGGACGATGAGGACTTTTTGGACGCTTGGGAACAGATCAGGCTCGAAGACACTACAGATCCTGACACCAATACCGAGATGGGAAATCAAATCTCATTCGAAAAAATAGCCGGCGACGCACGTCTTAAACAGGCGTTGATCCGAAACACCCCAGTAAAAAAGATACATCGCTTTACCTCGGGGAACATCATTCTTGCTGCCACGCTCCTGCTATTTTTAGTTGGCGCATGGGCATATCATTTCTATACATCTGGTTCATCTCCTGTCAGCGATGGAAGTGATTGGGCCCAACAGGTTGAAACGATTGTTCCAGGGAAAGACCGCGCACAGATTATTCTCGAGAATGGACATCGTATCGATTTAGAAAAAATAAAGGGTGACACTGTAATTGACAATGGCGGGTTCGAAATTATCAAAACAGCATCGGGTAGCATTTCATACCGCATCAAAGCTGGTGCAGATCCCCATAAGCTTGTTTATAATACGATTATCACCCCAGGTGGCGGCGAATATCATCTTACTCTGCCCGATGGAAGCCGAGTATGGCTAAATGCGTCGACCACGCTAAAATATCCCGTCATCTTTGATAAGTCAAAACGAGAAGTCGAAATGCAAGGTGAAGCGTATTTTGAGATCACCAAACAGACGGAAAAGGGAAAACGGATTCCATTTATAATACATTCGGGAGCGCAGTCCATAGAAGTTCTGGGAACGGCGTTTAACGTACAAAACTATGGTAAAAAAATTGTCACCACGCTGGTGGAAGGTAAAATCAGACTCAACTTCAAAGCTTCCCAGCTGGAGGACCAGATCTTAACTCCTAATGAACAGGCGGTATTTGAAAGCGGCACCAACCGTTTCAGCAAGGATCCGATCGATCCTTTTTATTATACAGCCTGGAAAGACGGCAACTTTGCTTTTCACAAGACTCCGCTGACAGAAGTTATGGAAATCATCGGCCGTTGGTATGATGTACAGATCCAATTTCAATCGACATTTGAGAATTTCCAATTTACCGGAACAATATCAAAATATAGCGACATCAAAAAACTATTGCAAACGATCGAACTGGTCGGTGGTGTACACTTTGAACTAAAAGGGAGGAAAATATATGTAAAGAAATAAATCTACACAACCAAAAGGCTCCAGGAGCGTTGCGACCGCCCCTGAAGCTGGTCTTTTTAAGACAGTTGACGAATCTTATCAGTATTAACACAAAAAATTATCAACCGAATGCAAAAATACAAAAAAAATCGGTGTGTCCTTTCTATGGATTTTAGGAAGGGATCTACCTTCAAACCATTGGTTATGAAACTGTCTATCGCAGTGCCACTGCTTTTTGCCGCTAGTCTGACAACTTATGCGGGTTCCTTTGGACAAACAATTAATCTCAGAAAGAGCAAAGCTAGCCTCGAATCCTTATTAAGGGATATCCAAAAACAGAGCGGGTATAATATTTTGTATAAAGAGTCGCTCGTGCCCAAAACACGTACGGCTGATGTTAAATTCATCAATGCACCATTAGAAACTGTGCTGAATGAACTGCTCGGCAAATATAATATCAGCTACAAAGTGGTGGACAACAACATTATTCTGAGCAAGGCAGCTGACCGCTTGCCAAACGTACAGCCAGAAGGAACCGCAGCCATACAGCAAAGGATCGTCCGTGGTAGGGTCCGCGATGCTCAAGGTAAGCCGCTCGCCAACGCGACTGTCACTGAAAAAGGCACAGCCAATCGTACTTCCACCTTGGAGGACGGTTCATTTTCTCTGCCAATCAGCGGCAACAATCCTTCGCTTCATGTCAGTATGATTGGTTATGTCGGAACAGATTATAAGGTAACGGCTAATGAAAATGTCGAAATCATGCTGCAGCAGACCATCACCTCCATGGAAGAAGTGGTAGTCGTAGGTTACGGCACCCAGAAAGCTTCTACCGTAACGGGATCTATCGTGGATGTTAAAGGCGATGTGCTCGATCGCGCGCCAGTCATGAATGTCACCAATACGCTGGCGGGTAGGCTGCCGGGCCTCGTGGCGACCACCGGGTCAGGCGAACCGGGCAGTGACAACTCCACACTGAGGATCCGAGGCGCGAATACACTTGGGGACAACTCGCCCCTCATTGTAGTCGACGGGATTGCCAACCGCTCAATTGAACGGTTAAACCCGCAGGATATCGAAAGCGTCACTATCCTAAAGGACGCCTCAGCGGCAATATATGGTTCTCAGGCTGCCAATGGCGTCATTCTGGTAACGACCAAAAAAGGAAAAACCGGTAAGCCACAGGTGAGCTTAACTCACAATCAGGGATGGTCACAGCCTACCGTAATACCGAAGGCTGCCGATGCGGCGGAATATGCGCAGATGCTCAATGAAATCAGTATATACGCCGGCCAGAAACCTAAATATACGGAAGATGAACTTTCATTATTCCGTTCGGGTACGGATATCTGGAAATATCCGAATACCGACTGGTTCGATGCTACATTCAAATCTGCGGCCCCACAACACAAAACAGCGTTAAACATTACAGGCGGGTCAGAATACTTGAACTATTATATCTCGGGCGGTTATGACAAGCAAGACGCGATCTATAAAAATTCGGCGACCAAATTTAACCAGTATAACTTTCGAAGTAATTTAAACGGTAAGTTCAACGAGTATATAAAATATGGTGTAAATGCTGCACTGCGCGAATATAACAGGAATTACCCGACACGTTCGGCTGCCGATATTTTTGGTATGATCCTGCGGGGCAAGCCCAATATGCATGCCTACTGGCCAACTGGCCAAAACGGTCCTGACATTGAATATGGCAACAATCCGGTCGTAATCACGACCAACCAAACGGGATATGACCGCAACAAAACGACCATGCTCGAGTCAAGAGCCAATGTAGAAATTACCATCCCCGGTGTGGAAGGCCTATCTGTATCGGGAAATGTTGCTTATGACCGAACCATACAGAACGATAAATTATGGCAGACGCCATGGACTTTGTATAACTGGGATGGCAGTACGGTCGACGCACAGGGTACGCCCGTACTTGTCGCCGGTCAAAAGGGTTTTACTGCACCGCAACTCCGGCAGGACTTCGACACCAAAAACCTTTTAACCTTGAATGCACTGGTACGTTACGAACGTAACCTCGGCGGTAAACACCATGTAAACGGCTTATTGGGTGTAGAAAAAATCACCGGTGATAATATGAATTTCTATGCCTTCAGAAAGTATTACGTCTCGGCAGCGATCGAAGAGCTGTTTGCAGGGGGCGATGCAGAGAAGGATAATTCAGGTCAATCATCGATGCAGGCCCGCCTCAATTATTTCGGGCGCCTCAACTACGATTTTGACAACAAGTACTTACTTGAGTTTTTGTGGCGCTATGACGGATCCTACAAATTTCCGAGCAATAAGCGCTTTGGTTTTTTCCCCGGCATTTCGGGAGGCTGGCGCGTCTCCAATGAGGCGTTCTGGCAGCCTCTTAAATCCGTGGTATCAGACCTGAAATTGAGAGCGTCCTGGGGACAAACGGGCAATGACCGTATCGACGATTATCAGTTTATGTCAAGTTACGGCTTCCTGACCGGCGCTTCCAATATCTATGTCTTTAACGGAACTCAGGAGAACAAGATCCTGAATGAGCTACGTATTCCAAACCCCAATGTCACCTGGGAGGTAGCCAATCAATCCAACTTCGGTCTGGATGCTAAATTCCTGAACAATAAATTGACCTTGACAGCAGAATATTTTTATAATGTGAGGACCAACATTCTATGGAACAGAAATGCTTCGGTACCCTCCTCTTCTGGCCTTACCCTACCCAAAGAAAACATCGGTGAGGTCACCAATAAAGGCTTTGAATTGCAGTTGGGATATACCGACCAAGTGAATGACTTCCGCTATGCTGTAAACGGAAATATAGCCACTAACCATAATCGGATCCGTTTTTGGGACGAGACTCCAGGTGTACCTGACTACCAGCAGTCTACAGGAAGACCGATGAATGCTAAGCTCTATTACAACGCCATTGGGATATTCAGGGATCAGGCAGCGGTGGACGCCTATCCCCATTGGGCAGGAGCGCGCCCCGGCGACATCATTTTTGAAGATGTCAATCAGGACGGAAAAATTGATGGCCTGGACCGCGTGAGATCTGAAAAAACGGAACTACCTACACTAACCGGCGGGCTGAATATCGACCTTGCTTATCGTGGATTCTACACAAGCTTGTTCTTTCAGGGTGCCGCCGGAGCTATACGGAACAACTATTACGAAATGCAGGGTGAGGCAGGCAACTACCTCAAACAGAATGTCGACGGGAGATGGACCACAGACAACCCTGATGCTTCCAAACCGCGTACATGGAACCGCTACAACGAATATTGGCGATCAAATGAAAATACGTACTGGCTGCAGAATTCGGACTATATCAGATTAAAAAACTTTGAGTTTGGCTACAACTTTTCCGAGGATATCTGTAAAAAGCTAAGGCTAACCAGGCTACAGCTTTACTGTAGCGGACAGAATCTATTGACCTGGACAAAGGTCAAAGACTTTGATCCAGAGACTACGTCGGCAACAGCATACCCGCTAAACAGAGTTTACAACTTAGGCATTTCACTTACATTTTAATGGTCATGAAAAAACAATTTAATCTATTGATAGTGTTGGCGGCTTTAACATTAGGATCCTGCCAAAAGGATTTTCTGGATACCGACCCATCTACTGAGTTTTCCGAGAATGCCGTGTGGGCTGACCCCGCACTGGTTGAAACCTTTATCAACCAAGTGTATTTTCGTCTAGATGAGCCGCTTACCGACGGCCGGTTTAAGGCTAATCTGGTCGACGAAGGACACTACCGCGGTAATGCGTCCTCGCTAAACTTCAACCGCAGCATTCAGTCTCCTGACGATCTATTGGGCTGGGGTGTTTCCCGATATCGATCTTGGGCGGATCTTTATAAAAGTATACGCTTTTGTAACATCTTTTTCTCCAAAGTAGATCAGGTGCCTTTCACTTCAAATGTAGTTGACGGCAAAACGCTCAAGGAGCGGATGACCGGTGAAATGCATTTTCTACGGGCCTATTATTATCATCTGCTTACCAGTACCTATGGTGGAGTGCCATTGATCACCGAACCTTATTCGCTTACCGATGAATTTCAGAAAGAGCGAAGCACGTATGCGGACTGCGTTAAATTTATGACGGATGAGCTGGACAAAGCCGCTGCCCTGTTGCCTCTGGAAAATACAGGAGCAAATCAGGGACGGGCGACGAAGGGAGCAGCGCTTGCACTCAAAGCAAGAATATTACTTTATGCAGCGAGCGACCTCTATAACAAAGAGGTCTTCCCGGGTTTCGAAAAACCGGAATTGATCCGCTATACAGACGGCAATCGTGCCGCAAGATGGCAGGCTGCCAAAGAGGCCGCCAAGGCTGTGATCGACCTCAATAAATATAAATTATACAAAGCGACTCCAGCAGCTACTGATGATGTGACAAAAAATCTGACTGAAATATTTTTGAGTAAAAATACCGAAGAAGATATTTTCATTAAATATTTCACGGTCCCCATGGGGCAACGAGCAGGACTATACTCTTCTCCAAACGGCTATCACGGTTGGGGGACCAACGCGCCTTTGGGTGACTTTGTTGACGATTTTGAGACCATAGACGGCAAAAAGTTTGACTGGTCCAACCCCGCAATGGCCATTGCCCCTTATCAAAATAGAGACCCGAGGTTCGCAGCGACAGTACTGTATAATGGAGCTTCATGGCGACAAAGACCGGATGATGCAAAAGGCCTGGACCCGGAAAATAAGATACAGACCGGCAGATGGGAGCGCTGGAATGCCACCACGGGCAAGGCAGATATTGTCTATGGAGTGGATACCCGCAAAAGTACGATAGAAGATTGGAACGGCAGTTATACAGATTATTACCTCAGAAAATATATTGATCCCGCGGTAAATGCCCAATACGATAAACAAACTGTCACCTGGCGTTTTATGCGTTATGCCGAAGTGCTGCTGAACTATGCCGAAGCATGTATTGAACTGGGGCAAGAAGAAGAAGCCCGCACCTACATCAATATGATTCGCAGACGAGCGGGCATGCCAGTAATCACTGATTCTGGCTCTGCACTTAAAGAAAGATACCGCAACGAAAGAAGGATAGAACTCGCCTTTGAAGAACATCGTTTCTATGATGTGAGGCGCTGGTTGCTGGGGCCACAGGTATATAACCGGACGACCAAGGTTGCTGATATCGTCTATAAGATGAATCCGGATCATACGACCGCTGCTGTCCCGACAATCAAGCATATCGATTTCGAGAAATATGCATGGAACGACAAAGCCTATTTTCTGCCGATTCTACGCGATGAGCTAAAGAAGAATGGTTTATTGATTCAGAACCCTGGATATTGATTTTCCGCTATTCAGAGCTGGCATGTCTGATGATACCACTCGTAATATATATTGATAAATAATCAAAAAAATGAAAAAAATTCAATTGATACTTGTTTTATTCCTGTTGCACAGTCTCTGGGCTAATGGACAGGAAGCCATTAAGATAACCCATTTGCCGTTTATCCAAGGACTTACCGAGCACTCGGTATCTATCATATGGACAACCGATAAGCCCGCGACAGGTTGGGTAGAACTCGCCCCAGATGATTCCAGCCACTTTTATTTTAAAGAGCGACCTAAATATTATGCTACAGCTTATGGCTTTAAAAAAGTCAGCACACTACATCAGGTTACGTTGACCGGACTCCAGCCGGGCACAAGATATCGATATCGCGTATACAGCCAGGAAGTGCTTAAACATGTAGGGGTCGACGTCCAGTATGGTGCTGTGGTAGCCAGTAATGTATATAAAGCGGCTCCGCTGTCCTTTAAAACTTTTGGGGATGCCAAATCGACACATTTCACCGTGGTAAACGATATTCATGAACGCAATGAAGTGCTCGACAAATTGCTTGATATCGGAGATATCAAGACCAGTGATTTTGTTGTCTTTAACGGTGATATGGCCAGTAGCCTTTTGAATGAAAATCAGATGTACGCTGGATTTATGGATATGGCGATTAAGAAGTTTGCCAGTGTAAAGCCCATGTTCTACGCAAGGGGAAATCACGAAACTCGCGGCCCCTTCGCGATCGAGTATCCTAAATATTTTCCTACGCCTACGGGCAAGCTCTATTATCAGTTTAGACATGGAAATACCGGATTTATCGTACTGGATTGTGGAGAAGACAAACCAGATAGCGACATTGAATACAGCGGTATCGTGGATATGGACAACTATCGCAGCGAACAGGCTGCATGGCTTGCTCAAGCAGTGGAAAACCCCGCCTTTAAAGATGCAAAATATAAAATCGTCATCTGTCATATGCCTCCATTTGGCGGCTGGCATGGTGAACAGGAAATTCTGGAGAAGTTTGTCCCCATCCTCAACAAGGCGGGGACACAAATCATGCTCTCGGGCCATCTTCACAGGCATATGATCAAAAACGCGACAAATGCTGTACAGTTCCCGATCATCGTAAACTCGAACAACAATGTCCTCCGTGCAGATCTGGACGATAGCCAAGGTGTCTTCAAAATCCTCGACCAGCAAGGCAAAACGGTAGACCAAGTCATCATCAAGCCTTTAAAATAGGTTAAAAAAGCTGCTATCTGATGGCTGTGATCTATTAAGCAGAGGGCTACTTGGACAGCAGGCTGTACAAGTCCTGTAAACAAAAGGTGTTAGACCACATTTTTGTGTGGGTTAACACCTTTTGTTCATAGTTAGAGAGCACTAATCTGCCCACACAAACATAATTACCTTATTTCTAGACAGCTATTCAATCGCCTGAAGTACTGCGATAAGCATTTGCAAGCTAGTATCCCAGTTTTGCCAAGCGTGCGTACATTTCCACAAAAGCGCATTGGTCTAATAGCCATTTGGATTTTTGGGTGTTTTTTAAAGTCCAGTCGGACTCAAACAGGCCGTCCCGATCGCGCATTTTATACCATGCTCTATCAAGGTTCCTGGCCCAGACCGCCATATATTCTGGGTTTCTGTCCTGTTCAAATAAGCTGATATAACCTCTCATCATGACGGCGTGAAACCATATATTACTGTTTTTCAGCACAGGAAAATCTTCACCCTCCCTAATCTTAAAAAAATGACCCAGGCAAGCCTTAGCAAGCTGCTGTGCATCGACCAGATACTTTTTTTCCTTAGTCAGTTTGTAGAGCAGTGCTGCTGCCTGCAGCATCTGACCGGAATTATAGGAATATTTGGCCTTTTCAACCTTTCCGTCAAGACGCATATTGTCCCAATATAATTTGTCCGCCGGATCTTGTAGCCGCGCTTTTGTCCATTCATACAGACGTCGGCCTTCGTTCAGATAGTTCTTCTTTTTGGTGGCTTCAAATAGCTTTAGGGCAAACACTGCAGCAGGGGCATTTGAACAGGTATTTTTGGATTCTTTCTTCTGCTCACACCAGTAGATACCTCCGCCTAACTTTTCGTCTTCACCGCTTTTTATAAACGCCCAGATTTCTTCAGCATGTTTTAGATATGCTGTTTTTTTGGTTTGGATATAGCTGTCCGTAAAGTCAATGCCCAGCCAGATATTGTCATCGTAAAAACGGTCGGACGCAGGTGCCGAATTGATATAAGAGGCGTATCCGACAGGTTGACGACGGTCATCTCTATATTCACGCAAACCAACTAACACCTTTTGATCCAAAAATTTATGAAGGTCCGTGTTTTTATTTCGAAGCTCCATCAAAGCATTGACGGCTGAAAAACTACCTGAGAACGGCCAGAGATAGGCATACTTTTTCTGTTGGCCGGCCTGCTCCGCATTATTCAGGTAGTCCGCCTTAAAACCTTCATCAAAAGGATATTTCTCGGCAAGGAGTTCATTCTCTGCATTACCGTATTTCGCATAAACTGCATCCAGAGTTTGTTGGGCACGCTCAAAAAAAACTGCATTTTTCACCTGTGCCTGTCCCGTTAGACGACATAGTCCTGTCAATAATATAGTGGTGGTGGTTATTATATGTATATATTTCATCAGCATGTTTAGTAGCGGAGCCATCAGGCCCTATTAGGTAACCCTCCGGCTCCGAAGTTTCAAAATTATTTTGACCGGGCCTGGTAGCGCGCCAGCCCTTCAAATAGCATCGCTGCACTCGCATAAGCAGTAATCTCACTATTTCCAATCGGCGGCTGGGACCAAGAGGAACCAAATAATAAGGTTGGCCGGCTGGTACCTTTGGTCCATGCAATTTTCCCGTTGTTGATCAGGAACTTTTCGAACTTAGCCCGGTAGTCAGCATCAATGCCTTCCAAATTCAAATATTCAATAAAATACCGGATAAATATCCCCTTAAATAAGGCTCCATCACCATTTCCTTCGTCGCGAAGAATATTATTACCCAAATCTATACAACGCGTAATCGTATAATAGCTAATTTTTTGGGCATCGACCAAATAGATTTGATCTTTGGTTACTTTAAAAAGTTCAACGGCAGTGCCCAGAAAGGTCCCCTGATTATAGGTCAGCGTAGTCATATCTACAGCATCGGTTTCGCCATTGATATTATCATATACGGCACCTGAAGACGGGTTATATAAGGTTGCCTTCTGCCACTCATAGATTTTTTTTGCCCAGTTTAGATAGGTTTCATTTTTTGTCAAAACATAAAGTCTGGCTGCCAGGATGCTGGCAGGCCCATTAGAGCAGGCGTTTTTGCTATACAGCATATCTTTGCGCCACGCCAGTCCCCCACCAGCATATTGTTCGTTCCAGGCTTCGATAATATCTGACCATAAAAGCAACACTGTATCGAGATATTTTTGTTCTTTGGTGACTTCATGCAAACGTAGCATAGTCAAGGCATTCCATTCCATATCGTCATAGAATACATTATAATACGTGTTGCCGTTTTTGACTTTGACACCTTCAAACCACTTGTTAAAATAGGCGCTATACTTCGTATCTCCGGTCCGTAAATAAGCATCTATAACAACGTCCATAGCATGCGCATTAGGCCAATATTGAAAGCCCTGGTCCGACTGGTTAATAGCGTTGTTAAAGTATCCTGCTTCATTCCAAAAACCGGCAATCATTTTATCGGACACTTGCGTGGCTATTGCTGACCAGGATTCTTGGACCGTATCGTCATAAGGATAGGTATCATCAATTTTTGTACACCCAAACAATATAAACAGCATGGATGATAAGATCATTATTTTTTTCATCATCTGTCCTCCTTTAATTTGGAACTACGGTATGCGTATACTCCTTATCGCCCTGTAAAATCAATGAGATTTTTGTCGGATGACCATCCACTGCATCGACAAATTTCCATTTATCATCCCATTGAGATAGATTGGGCAATATACGGACGAAATAATAGGTTGGGTCCGAGCCATTTGGTGGAACATCCAAAGGCTTTTGAGTACCGAGTTGTATGGGTTCTGCTTTACCCGCTTTGACTGTTTCCATCTGGAACTTGTAGCGTTGGTCACGGCCCCAGCTTTCCTGCTTAAAGTTGATTACCCCAGTTGCGGACCAGACACCCTTTCCTTGATAAGGCAAATCCAGCACAACTGCTCCGGAGGGAGAGAAATAGACCCCCATGCTCTTGATTTCCGTGTAGGTAATCGTTGCGACATTGAAATCAATTTGTATTCGGTAAATTGCTGTTTTTGTCACCGTATTGATTCCCGTTTCACTTTCTTTCAACTTTGTCTGATCTTCGGAATAGAAGATCCGGCCATCAGCAGCTTTGCGATCCGTAAATATATATTTCTTTCCGGCCTCCAACTTCGTAAAGATTTCATACTCCCCATTTCCCACAAGCTTAAACGGCAAGGCCTGTGCAATAGCTGCACCACCTTCCGAACCCTCTCCTGTAATGAACAATTCATCCGGAATTTCAGCAAATCCCTCCAGGCTCTTGATAGTTAACTTCCTGTTCGCTTGACTCAACACTCTTTTCATACCTCGGATGGAATACACCGACCAGCTGATATCCCCACTTGTGCCTGGTTCGATTCCCGCTTTAGCGGCTACTTGGTTCAATATCTTATGGCTAATGTTGGCTCCGTTGGAGTTGCCGTTATTATCTGAGGCAACGGTATATAGGGGCTTGCTAAAATCCCCGCCTACCTTATCAAAAACGACTTCATATTGGGCCGCACCCCCATCGGCGACTAACGCAGATTCCCATTCAAAATAAAGAGCAGCAGAAGCTGAATTTAATAATTTGACGGCTCTTCCGTCCACAGGTGAATATAGATGCTCTACAGCAGATACTTCAGCATCCGAGTAGTTCATATCGTCTTTTTTGCAGGAGAAAATGCTCGCAGCCAATGCAAACATAGCAATAACTTTAAAATACCATTTCATGTCTTTATCGTTAATTTTGCGGCTCACAACGAGTGTGTTCTCATGATCTCGGTGGCGCCGCTTTGTTTTTAATTCAATTAGTTTGAGTACCCCGGATTATTCGGCAACAGATTTTGATTCAGGTCAATCTGTGTCCTGGGTACCGACCAGAGGTAATCACGGCTTTCATCAAAGCGTCGGATATCCAATTTAATGTAGCTATTGTTACTACCATATTTCGCCCCAAAGACTTGACCATCCAAATAGGTCTTACCTGCTTTCCAGCGAACAATATCATAGTAACGCAAGCCTTCTAAAGCAAGCTCGCTGCGTCGTTCATTTCGTACAATCGTCTTCAGGTCACCTGTGGAAGGAAAGTCAAGCGCCTTGGCCATTTCAAAGCCTGCCCGCTTACGGATCGGTTTAATTGTCATGTCCCAAATATTGGCGTCGAGCTGACCCAGCGCTTCTTTTTCCTCGGCATACATCAATAATATATCAGCGTACCTGAATAGGATAATATTCAGTCCAGCATCGTATTTCACCGTCGCGGTCTTATCGTAATATTTTTTGACATAATAGCCGGTGGGAGACGCGTTGGCGCTGGCCCCCTGATACTCGTCGAGGCGCTCCTTATCGGTTGTGCCTGATCCGGGCTTGATAAAAATTTTGCGGACTGTATCGTCAAAGTCCGTCCATTGACTTCCATGATGAACAATTGTCGCTGTCATACGTGGATCCCGATTGACATACGGGTCGTCGCTATTGTAGCTGGGATCGTTAACGATGTTATTTCCATCGAGGGTAATATAACTGTCCACCAGACTTTGCAAGGGCGCATAAGCATTTAGACGTGCCTGGGCCGACATTGGGGCTGCATCGTAGAGCTTATTCCAAGTTTTTAACTGCGGTACATAAGCATAATCAAGAATAACCTCTGCGTTATACTCATTGGCAGCAGTAAACAATTGCGGATAGCTATTGAAAAGTGAATATGTGCCAAATTCGGACTGTTTATTCATCAGATTTTCGCAATACTGCAGCACTTTATTCCAATTGCTTTCATAGAGATAGGCCCGCGCCTGAAAGGCTGAGGCTGCGCCTCTGGTAATCCTGCCCTTATCATCGGCAGGCAGGGCGTCTTTGCTGGGTAAATCTACAATACATTCATCTAGCTCCTGATGAATAAAGGCCATAATGGTCGCTTTAGGCGTTCTAGGTATTGTCTTTGATTCCTCCAACGTGATATCTTTGGTAAAGAATGGCACATCACCAAAGAAGTTGACAAGCCTAAAGTACAGGAAAGCCCGGATAAATCGTACTTCGGCAGTCCGCCGCTTTTTGAGTGCAGCGTCCATGTCGGGCACGCGGTCTACATTTTCCAGGTAGACATGGCAGGTTTTGATCCCGCCATAGAGATCCGACCACTCTGAAGCAAAGCGTCCCAGGGTAGGATCTGCAGTACCGTTACGAATAGCACGCTGGTCAGTATTTGACCTGCCTTCAAAAATATTATCGCTCAGGGCTTCGTCGTTCCACATACGGTCTGCGGAATACATTTGATTATAGGCCATGTTGACCATTTTTTCCGCATTGTCGGGGTAGTTCCAGAAATTTTCGTCTGTAAATCTATCCGTCGGCAGTGTATCCAATTTATTGCAGGAGGTGAAATGGACAACCGCCATTAAACTCAAGCCTCCGATAAGTAGTTTGTATAATTTCATAGCATAAAAGGTTAAAACTGAATATTTAATCCGCCGCCATAGTATTTTAAAGTTGGGTAGTTGCGGGCACTATTGGCAGAACCGCCCATGTTTGAGTCAAATTCGGACGACTCTGGGTCTATCCAGGAGTTTTTACTCAGCGTCAGCAAGTTTTGACCATTGACAAAAAATCGGACGCGTTGTAAGCCCCATTTGGAGACGACATTCTTTGGCAGTGTGTATCCGATCTGCAGATTTTTCAGGCGAGCATATTTGCCATTGAAAAGATAAAGATCAGAGTCTTTTCCAAAGTTGTTGGTCGATGCTGTAGATCCATTTGCGGTCAGACGTGGCCAGCGTCCATCTATATTTGTCGGAGTCCAGTAATCCAGCTGATGCTGATAAATCGCATACGAATAGTTTTGATGAAATGGTTCGATCAATTCACCACGAATCATCATATCCCGTTTGCCAACTCCCTGCCAGAACATGCTAAAGTCGAAATCCTTATAACTGAGATTATAGGTCAGACCAAAGGTAAACCTTGGAAAACCGTTACCCAGGACAAAGCGGTCCCGTGCATCAATAATCCCATCATTATTTCGATCCACATACTTGACATCTCCCGGACGAAGGTCTGCTGCAGTAATACCACTTGGTAAAGCGGAAGTTTCTATGTCAGCGATATTTTGGAAGAGTCCCGCCATTTTATAGCCGTAATAAGAATTATAAGGCAGACCGACACGTGTTAATTTGGTAATGTTATCGACGGTCGAAATGCGGTCATCCCCGGGCATTGCTACGATCTTATTATGACTATCGCCCATGTTGGCACTGACCGTATGCTGAAACGCTCCGGTCGATGTCCGATAGCTCACGTTGATCTCCCAACCTTCATTGTTCATTTCGCCCAGGTTCTGGTTTTTTAATGTGGTACCGAATGTGGAAGGAATCTGCGGTGACATTAAAATATCTACAGTCCGTTTCTTAAAATAATCGAAACTTGCAGTCAGCTTATCGTTAAAGAACGTAGCATCGACGCCGACATTGAAATTATAGGTTTTCTCCCAGCGTAAATCCAGGCTGGCGTAATTAAATCCAGCAGCCGCAACCGGTTTATTGTTAAACCCATAACTGTTCGGATAAGATTCGTAAGTAAAATAGTAGGAATAGTCGTCCACAGCCTGATTACCCAGTACACCATATGTGGACCGAACCTTGAGACTTCCAATATGTTCCTTATACCAGTTCATAAAATGTTCGTCCGAAGCTCGCCACCCAAGTGAGCCTGAGGGAAAGAAGCCCCAGCGGTTGGCTTTGGAGAATTTCGAGGAACCATCATAACGAAAGCTGAACTCAGCAAAATACTTACTTTCGAAGTCATATCCTGCTCGGCCGAAGAGTGAATTGATGCTATTCTGTAAGGTCCCATTGGGCGTGACACGCGCACTTACGGGGTCGATAATCGTACCGGTGGTCGGCGTGCCGAGTACCGGATCTGTAAATTTCATTTTGAGCTCATTCTGTCTACGGGTGTACGACTCATTAGACGCGCCAAACAGTCCTGAGACATGGTGACCACCAAAGTTTTTGTCATAATCCAAAAGCAGCTGAAAGTTTAACAACGAAGCTTTTTCGTTAAAGTCTTCCGTATTGCGGTCGGAATTTACGTAGACCTGTGGTTGAGCGGCGTCTGGATTGGCATACAACGGCACTTGGATCCTCCGGATAAAACGATGGTCCGCGTAAATATCAGCGCCGAAAATACCGCGTAGTTTTAATCCGTCCATGAGCTTCGCTTCCAGGTTGAGATTGATATTGAAATAATCGTTATCATGCTTAATGTAACCACCTTCGTTGAGTTCTGCTAATGGATTCTGATCCGTCAGTGCATTATTGACCAGATATTTTCCGTTGTCGGCCTGCATACGGTAGTAATAGTACGAAGGCAAACGGGAAGCGTTGATAATAGCACTTCCTGCGGTATTACTCATATTGTTATTACGTGTATAGGCCAAAATAGAAGTCAGCTTGAAGCGGCCGATCTCCGTACTGAGGTTGGTCCGAAGATTGTATCGTTTGATCCCAAAATTCTGTCCGACAAAGTTGCTCGGTTGGTTATAAAACCCTCCGGAAAATAGGTAAGAACTCTTTTCCCCGCCACCGGTAACACTGATGTTATATTTTTGTTGGAAAGAATTTTTCATGATTTCCGGCAAGTTCCATTTCTCGATATCCTGATGTGCATATAAATCAGCAATTGCTGCAGGAGAAAACTGTGGGTCCATGCCTGAATTGGTCAGGGCGAGGTTGCGCAAGGTTGCATTTTCATAGCCAGCAACGGGGGAAAACAAAATATTGGGTTGTTGGACACCCCATTGCGTGCCAACTGCAACCGTAGGTTTCTGGTTTTGTCGTCCTCTTTTTGTGGTGACCAGAATGACGCCATTCGCCGAACGTGAGCCATATATTGCTGTAGAACCGGCATCTTTAAGTACCGACACGGTTTCGATATCATCTGGATTGATCTTGTTGAGTGTACCGCCTTCTGTAATAATCCCATCAATCACTACTAAAGGCGCATTGCTGTTGACCGTCGATAT
This sequence comes from Sphingobacterium thalpophilum, assembly GCF_901482695.1. Taxonomy (NCBI): domain Bacteria; kingdom Pseudomonadati; phylum Bacteroidota; class Sphingobacteriia; order Sphingobacteriales; family Sphingobacteriaceae; genus Sphingobacterium; species Sphingobacterium thalpophilum. The sequence continues at coordinate 3,180,685 of NZ_LR590484.1, read as the reverse complement.
CCCCCGGATATTGATATTCATCGAATTATCATTCGGATCCATGCTCTTCTGCTGAATGGTCAGGCTCGGGGATGCGCCTTGCAGCGCCTGTGTCACGTTGCCTACGGGGCGATCCTGAAATGTCTTTGAACCGATCTGGTCAACTGCTCCCACAATTCTCTGGCGGGTCGTCGTACCATATCCGATCACGATAACTTCTTCCAACTGGCTATTGCTATGCTTCATGACCAACTGTAGCTGCTCTAGCTGCGTCGCAGACATAGATGCCAATTGTACCGTCAACTGTTCGTATCCGACCGAAGAAAGGACAAGTGTCGACGTTGGAGAAAGGTTGCGGATCATAAACGTTCCATCGGCAGCGGTCGATGTTCCAGCTTGCTGATTTCCTTTAACCCGGACAGAGACATTTGCTAACGGCTCTCCACGTTCGTTGGTCACCCGGCCTTTGATCACTGCCTGCCCCGAAACAGGCGCATCGGAGGCAGAAGCCGGCCCGGCAACAGGACGGTCACGGATAACGACGGTCTTGTTGTCCATCTGATATGACAGCGGCTGATCCGTGAAAATCTGCGCCAGTACGTCGGACAGCCCCCGGTCCTTGACCTTTATACTGACCGGCTTTGCATTTGCCATTTGCCGTTCTGTATAAAGGAAGTTGTACCCTGTCTGCGACTTGAGTTCCTTAAAAATTCTTTTAAGGCTCATATTGGTATATTCCAATGTTACCTTCTGTGCAAAGGTCGTAGCGCTAACCTGCATAAAAGTAACCAAGATAATTATGGTCGTCAATCGCATAATAAGCCATAGTTTACGGAATAGCAGATATGCTATCTCCTTATTTCTGATATAATTTTGATACATTTGCAAGGTTTGATACGCAGTATGTTCCAGTCGTCCAAACAAAAACATACTGCAGATTGGATAGTAAATTCAATTGTCCCAAACAGCAACTGGGTCCTCCGCGGCCCGGTTGCTTCTGATTACCCCTATGGTAAAGCTTATTCGTTTCGTATATTTATGCTCATGATCTGTTTTTTAGGTTATTATTGTAAAGATTATCGATCAACTATTAAGGCAGTACATACAATGTCTTCCCGTCGATACGAAAATGGACTCCGCCCGTTTTTTCCAGCAGACTTAACACCTGCTTTACATCATCAAATCTGGATATCCCTCCGCCAAACTTTTCTGTTGTTTTTTTGCCCTCAAAGATGACCTCGACATTATACCAGCGTGCTATCTTGCGCATGACACTCTCAATATCATCCCCATCGAACATAAATTCGTGATTGGTCCAGGCAATTATAGGTGCTGTGTCCACTGTCTGTAATTTCAATCTGCCGTTGGATGTCAGGCTCAACTGCTGTCCAGGGTGTAATTGTAGCTTTTGGCTTGCTGAAGTCACTTCCACAAGTCCTTCGACGAGGGTGGTTCGTACTGACGGCTCATCTGTATAGCTATTCACGTTAAAATGCGTTCCCAATACCTGAATATGCTGGCCTGCGGACCTGACGACAAAAGGGCGTTTGGCGTCTTTGGCCACCTCAAAGTAGGCCTCCCCGGTCAACTCGACCTCCCGCGTTCCTTGCAGTGCAAAACTTGCCGGATATTTTAAAGCTGAGGCGGCATTGAGCCAGACCTGTGTACCGTCAGGGAGTTTAATTCTGTAGGTTTCGCCTTTTGTTGTCGATAATACATGATGGCCGGTAACGGCTTCACTATTTTGCCTAATTTCGTAGATTAATTGTCCGTCAGAGCTCTTAGAAATCCTGATACCCATTTCGTCCGCGATCGGTCCATTGGAAGCTCCCTGCAATTGAATCTGCTGACCGTCGGAAAGCGTCAAGGTTGCAGATTGCTTTCCAGGTAATATAGACTCTTCTATTGATGCCTGCATCGGGACATTATCAGCGCGATCAACAAACCACCAGCTTAGTATCAATATTCCTGCGACAGCAGCCGCAACGGCGCCAGCATTTTTCCAGAATGTCAACGTTCTCATCTTAGGCTTATTAATCCTGTGATGTAATTGCTCCCAAGTGTTGTCCAGGACAAGTAATAAGTCCGTATTCCGAAGTAATTCTTGGTCGACAGGATCATCCAACGCTTCTTGAATGAGCTCCTGTATTAACACACGATCTGCCCCGGATTTAAGGTATGACAGAAAAGCACGGGCATCCTCTTCACTGAGCTCCCCCCGCATATACTGCCTTAAAGTATATTGAAGTAGTTCCTTTTCCACAATTGGTTATCTTCTTTTTAGCTATTACACTTCAAATGCGGAGATCATCTGCTCGTGCTGAGAATTTTATTTATTTTTTTTTAGCTTAAAAAAGATAACACTGTTTAATGATGCTGGAGGAGTATAAAGGAGGCGATTAATAGTGCAGACTGGTCTAGTTTAGCATGTTTCTCTTTGATGTACTTTGTAGCTTTTACAATATGGTCATTGATTGTCGAAGTCGATATGCGCAACAGCGTACTCACTTCGGCGTAGCTTTTGCCTTCAATCTTACATAACCTGTAGATCAATCTCCGTTGAGGAGGAAGCTGCTCAATCGTCTGAGACAACCAGTGCTCATCCTGCTTTTCATCCAATTGTTCTTCGACATGGCTGTAGAGCTGTGTGCCGTGAAGGCTAAGATAGGCTTGCACCTGTTTTTCCAGCTTGGTTTTACGAATGAAATTATATACACTGAATCTGGCAATCTGAAAAAGATAAGCGCGAAAAGATTGCTCAGGATCAATAAGCTTCCGCTTGTCCCAGACTTTGACAAAGACCTCCTGTAGAAGTTCGGTAGCATCCTGTTCGGATTTGACCATCTTCCGAATGTTAAGATAAATCCGGCCACTATATAAAGTATAAATCTGGCGAAAGGCCGTTTGGCAGCCCGAACGCAAGGCCAAAAGGATTTCCTTCTCTTCGATATGGTCATATTTCGGTTTATACATTGTCACATAGGTGAAAACATAAAAATAGAAAGCCAATTTTTGGTCTTTCTTCAAATAGCGATAACAAAGCGGCCAGGATCATCCCTTTCGATGAAAAAACGCTATCGTTTTGTCGTATTTGGTTATCTTCTGATCAGCTTCTGCTACATCCGGGATGTATGCTCCTTGAAACGAAGACGCAGGCACGGCTGCTCAAAAACAATCGTCCCCAAAGTTCTGATGCTCAATTACTGAAGATGATGAAACAAATATATAAAAACTAAAACGGTTTTGCTGATATCAAAAAAAATTTACTGGTATAGAACATCCAACAAGACACAAGCGATACAACAGGTGTGACACGACATGGAGTTGGGCACGAAGCTATAGACGGATACACATATCACCAAAAAAAGAGGCATCCGATATTGGGATGCCCTTTATCATAGAATAGATATGGCTCGAAAAATCATTACGCTGATTGCTACATGATGATATTGAAACACCTTATCCCGTGTTCAGGGAATAAAATGAAATAGTTTGTCGTGGGTTGATATATTCATAATCGCGTATCTTAATGCTCCGCCCCTGTGATTTTAAGTTCGTCCAGGTCAAGTTGCAATTCAGCTTTACGGATCGCCTCGTCACTATAGTGCTTTTCTTTGCGTAGCCGGAATAGTTCTTTGCGGTGCTGCTGATAAATGGTTAACAAAACGGTATGGTAGCATTCTATCTCCTGCTGTTCAGTTTCCACACATTCCAGGGACTGCAGGCGCGCTTCTGTGTTACGAACCCTTCCCTCGAGGCTAGATTTATAAAATCCGACCAGTTCGTTCTCTTTGAGTGAGTCGGCAAACTTTTCGTCCAATAGCTTCAATGCGACATTATCCAACCGCAGCTGGATAGCGGCTTGCTGTTCTTCTTCTGGAATGATAACATCAATCTCTTTCAGCCGGATCAGCTTGATAACAAAGGGCAGTGTGAGGCCCTGCACGACCAGCGTTACAAAGATGACAACGAAGGTAATGAAGATAATCAGATTGCGCTGTGGGAATGCTATACCATCGGACATCAGCATCGGGATGGACAGGGCAGTTGCCAACGACACTACGCCGCGCATCCCCGCCCAGCTGATCACCAAAGGGCCTTTCCAGCCAGGAGATGGATCTTGCCGTGCTTTTGCGCTCAGCCAACGTGGCACATGCGCCGCAGGATACACCCATAAAAAGCGTAATGCGATGACGATGGCACTAATTGCCAAACCGTAGGTAACGCCGTCGGCTAGGGAATATGCTCCCAGACCTGCGATTATCTCTGGCAGTTCCAGACCGATCAGCACAAACACGAGCGCATTCATCACAAAAATCATCGTCGTCCATACGCCCAGCATATTCATGCGGGTACTTCCGGTTTTAAACACTTCGTGTGCACGGTAAGACATAAATAAACCCCCACTCACAACTGCCATGACACCGGAATAGTGAAATTGCTCTGCTGCCAGAAACAGTATATAGGGGGTCATTACTGTCAAAGCTGCATCGATGGCAGGCGTAGTGGGTAAAAACCGATGAGTGATATACAGGATATGTGCTCCGGCAAGGCCGATAGCTATCCCCATTCCGGCCACCAGAAAGAACTGTGCCGTCGCCTCATGCATGGAAAAGGTTCCGGTCAAAACGGCGGCCAGCGCAAACTTGAAAACGATGAGTGAGGAAGCGTCGTTGACCAGGCTCTCCCCCTCAAGAATAGTCATCACTCTTTTCGGCACACTCATACCCTTTAGCACCGTCGCTGCAGCAACAGCATCCGGAGGAGAAACAATACCACCCAGTAAGAACCCCAACGCCAGTGTAAATCCGGGAATGAAGGATGAGGAAGCATAAGCGACGACAACCGATGTAAAAAAGACCAGACCGAAAGCCAGTAAAGCAATCGGCCGCTTCCATTTCCAGAAATCATTCCACGACGTATACCAGGCCGCTTCATATAGAAGGGGCGGCAAGAATATTAAAAATATCAGTTCAGGATCAAGATGCAGCAACGGGATTCCTGGAATGAAACTGATGCCCAAACCCGCAAGCACTAAAAATATGGGATATGCTATTTTTATACGCTGCGCAAGCATGACCAGGAGAAACACGGCAAACAATAGGCTGAGAATGAGAAGCAAATTGTGGTGCATAATCAATTGTGTTTAATATTAAGTCGTATGGATTCGTCAAGCCGCAGCTGATATGTGCGGACCGGTGAGATCACCAAGGTAGGTAAACTAATATTTTGCCTGCCCGATATCCAGGCGTTCAAATTTCCCCTCCTTGCCAAGCTGAAATTTAAAGAAAGTCCTGAAATCCCCCCAGCTTTCGGTGTGAAAATTTCCATAGATATCGAATCCGTTGTTTTCGACTTTGTCTATACTTGTGAAGCGTTCATGCCCACAGGCGGTCTTTACGAAATTTGCAAAATCGCGTGGATGACCATCGTCGGTTAACCGGGCGTTAGCCACAAAGAAAGATAAGAAGCTTGTGCTGTCCCCCTGTTGCCAGGCCTCAATAGCTTGTCTGGCCTGTTCGTTTGTAATTTTTGATAGATCCATTGTCTGTTCGGTTTTATGAATTGATGTATTTGATGCGCTACGCTGCGGTTTCTGCCCACAGGCAACCAACGACAAAATCATGGCCAGCAACGTAATCAGACATTTATAGGGCATTAGGATAGGTTTTTAAGGGATGCTGTAAATAAATAATAATCAGATTCAACAGTAAAAAAGGGATCTCTATCGCCACACCCTTGATATCCTTATCCAACAGATGGAAGCATATAATCAACAGAATGCCGGCAGCCATTAAAAAATTGCCCCACATGAAGGTCTTCGGAAATAGGATCAACAGCGCCGCCAAAATGGTGATAAGTCCATTTACCATTAGGCCCGTCTTGGTAAAACCCCATTTTCCAAACATGGCCATCATTTCCGTCTTGCCCGAAACCATCGCATATCCCTGTTTTAGGCCCATAAAAACAGCCGCAAGGATCAAAATAGAATTGATAATTTTCAACATCGTTATTTCTATTAATTCGTTACAAGCCAAAGCGCATTGTAGTTTGATGACTAAAAAAAGAGGCAAATAATCAATTATTTGCCTCCAATATTTCTCCTTCTATCTTGTGGTATAACCACCGTTCGCGAAAATAGTCTGACCTGTCACCCACCATCCGTCAGTAACCAAAAATTCAACTAGCGGCGCAATATCCTTGATATCGGTTAGTCCTCCAAGAGCAGACGCCTGCTTATGATAAGCTACCGCGTCGTCCGTTTCCTGTCCGTAGAAGAAAGGCGTGTCCATAGGTCCGGGAGCTACCGCTGTCACCGAGATACCACGGCCGCCGAACTCCTTCGAAGCCGCTCTCGTAAAATGTTCAACCGGAGCTTTGGCGCCAGCATAGGTTGAATAATATCCTGTATAGGCTGCAAGCAAGGAGGTAACGATGGTATTGATTTTTCCATTATCATTCAAACGCTTACCCGCTTCCTGGATAAAGAAATAGGCTACTTTGGCGTTTATATCGCTCATACTATCGTATTCTTCCTCGGTCGTGTCAGCAAAAGGCTTTTTCAAGACCTTACCTACTGTATTGATCGCAATATCAACTCCACCGAATTTTTCAATCGCAGCATCAAAAAGTTTGCTGATGTTTTTCACGTCAGTAAGATCAGCCTGATATAAAAATGCCTCTCCTCCTGCACTGTTAATATCCGCCAAAGTTTTTTCAGCGTCCGCCTTTGTGCTGTCACTATTGTAGTGAACAACGATCTTTGCTCCTTTGGCCGCAAGATTACGGCTCAATAGACCACCTAAGTTTTTTGCTCCACCTGCAATTAAAACTACTTTTCCTTTCAAATCATTTCGTGCCATTTTTCTCTTTATTTAAATGTTTTACAATTGTTTTTACAAAGTTGCTCATCCGAACGCTGACTTTTATGGTGAACTTTTCGGAATTTTACCTACGTATATTTTACCTACGTATATTATGTTATACGCTATGCCCGACAATCATGATTTCGAGAGATAGCCCCTACGCCCTGACGACTTAGGTTATCTCTCCGCCCGGACATAACCTTTGCAAAATCAAAGGGGCTGATCCGAACCGCAGGCATTGAAGGAACAGAACTATAAAAAGTTACTTTTTAAGCCCACTACCTCGTTTTTATCACTGTTTTAATATAGTTCCGGTAACTATGGTTTATATAAATTCTAGCTTCATCATCTTCTAAAATCAAGATACATGATATACAGCGCGTTAAATAAAGATAACAATATGTATAAGAAGGTTCTTTCCTGCTCACCAGAAAAAAGATTGTTGTGGAGGGATAACTACACTATTTATGCTTTCATAGCACAAACTTATGGACTACTTTGTCCTACTTTCAATTTCATCTGAGAGAGCTTGCCATAAAAAGAGAAAACGAGGTGACAAACACTCAGATCCCGCGTTAAAATAGTTTCGTATATTTCGCTCGAAAAATTACACAATCTGAGGAATATTCTTTAGATTTACTATACAAGTTGACCTGTAATTATTAACGATTTTATGAAAGTAGAAGTATCGCCAAACTTTAAAAAGCACGCGCGCAAAACTATTCTATCCATCTTTGTTTTTGCATTCACTTATATTTTATTGCTCGTCCTGGCCATTGGTTTAACAATCGGCTTCACCTTGTTTGGTCTATTTATCTTCGCATCCAAACCGATGTTCCTAACAGGCGTGTTATGTTTGGGCCTGATTGCCTCCGGACTTACCATTTTATTCTTTTTGCTTAAATTTGTATTTGCCCAAACCAAGACCGACACCAGTCATCTTACAGCGATAACTGCCCAAGATGAACCCCAGCTGTTTGCCCTTATTGATGAAATCGTCAACGAAGTGGATACCAGTTTCCCGAAGAAAGTTTTCCTGTCGCATGATGTCAACGCATCCGTTTTCTACGATTCAACCTTCTGGAGCATGTTTCTTCCGATAAGAAAAAACCTTCAGATCGGAATGGGGCTAATCAACGTGGTAACACAACAAGAGCTAAAAGCGATACTGGCACACGAATTTGGCCATTTTTCCCAGCGAAGTATGAAACTAATGAGCTATGTCTATCATGTCAACCAGATCATCTATAATATGCTGTACAAAAATGAGGCCCTTGATAACACATTCGAAAAATGGGGAAATGTCAGTGGCTATTCGGCTATTTTCATAGGTATATCTGTTTTCATTATCCAGCAGATCCAAAATATCCTCAAGTATTTGTATGAATATATCAATCTAAATTATTTGGCCCTATCGAGGGAAATGGAGTTCCATGCGGATGAAATCGCAGCGCATGTTGCGGGATCAAAAGCCTTAGCGGACTCTCTGTTGCGGCTGGGATTTGCAAATCATGCACTGGAATATGTACTCAATTTTTATGAAGGTAAAATTCCTGAACAGGTTCGGAGCAATAACATTTATCCTGAGCAGAGCTTCGTTATGTTACTCCTCGGACAAAAAAATAGGTATCAGTTGGAAAATGATCTCCCGCAGATCCAGCTGGCAAACTTAAAAAAATATGATAAGTCGAAGTTGAATCTTGACAACCAGTGGGCTTCACATCCTACTGATGAAGACCGTATCAAAGCACTACAACAAATAAATATTGTAAAGAACGAAACCAACAATGCTCCTGCAATGGCGTTACTGACCAACGATGGTGCTATCGCCCAACAGATTTCGGACAAGCTATTTTCAGGCGTTCAGTATGAACAAGTACCCGGCATTCTGGAAATTGAATCGTTTAAAGCACAATTCACAGACCGATTCAATAAATATACATTTGACCTCAAATTTAATGATTTCTACGATTTCAATAATCCCATATTGAAAAACGAGTTACCGGCACCGCCAATACAAGAGGGTCTGTCGTTCGAAATCTTATATGCAGATAGCCGGGCCGAACTGATTTATGAGCTCAATAGCCTTAAAAATGACAAATACGTTGTCGAAGCAATAAGCAATGGCGAGGTTAAATTAAAAACGTTTGATTATGGCGGAAAAAAATACCGGCATACAGAAGCATATGAACTGCTGCAAAAAATCGAAGGGGACATAGTAGCGACCGAACGGTTAATAGATGGATATAACCATCAAATCCACCATTACTTCACCCAGCTGTCGGACAGTATGAACCGACGGGAAGAATATGACCGGAAATATTATGATTACGCGGCTTTCCATAAAACCTTTGACGAATATCATAGCCTCTATGATGAAATGTCAAAAAATTCTGAGTTCATTTTTAAGACCACACCGTTTGCTGAAATTGAAGCCAAACTGAGTGATCTTAAAAAAAGGGAGCCCAGATTCAAAAACAAACTTCGTAAACTACTCGAACTACCCAGCGCTACGCAGGACATGGATGAAACAGTATTATCTTCGCTGAACACGTATATTCACAATGATCTGGTGTATTTCAATACCAACCAGTACAAAGAAGAAAATCTTGCCATTATGGTAAGCGCTATTTCAGAATATAAAAAGATACTGGACAATAACTATTTCAAGAAGAAAAAAAACTATCTGGATTTTCTGCTGGAACTTGAACAAAACAAAAAATAATCTTATGTCTGCGGCCCATCCGAAAGTAGCCATCAACAAAAAGGAGTGACGACCGACACTTGACAGGTAGAGTCTGACCACGGTAACAATAAAATGCTTACATTTGATTTTCGTAACTTACTTAGTCATGAGCGAAACATTGGAGACCCTACAGGATTATTATCGGCGACTCAGCCATCTACATACAAACGGCAGTGATCTGCTCGATGTGGAACTGGGAAAATCACATTTCAACATATCACCGCGTAAATACTGTGATTTCAAAACGCCCTATAACCGAAGGGATTTCTACAAGATCAGCCTTATCTTGGGAAAAGGCAGGTTTAAGTATGGACAGCACGAACTTTACATCGATCGTCCGGCGCTATTTCTGCCCGCATTAAACATCCCTTACTCCTGGGTGTGCGATAGCAATAGACAAGAGGGTTATTTCTGTCTTTTCAACCAGGAATTTTTCTCGGGCAGCCAAACTTTTGAACCGTTCAAGAAAACCTCATTGTTCAAGGAGTGGAGCAAACCGATTATTTTTTTGAATGATGAGCAACTGCATTTGATCACCACGCTGTTTGACAATATGTTCCGGCTCAACAACTCCAATTATGCCCTTCGCTGCGGGGCTATAAAGAGCAACCTCGCGGCGGTATTACATCTCGCATTAGAATGGCGGGTAGAAGATATCCATATACAGGACCAATCGGGCAGCGCAAGAATGTATCGTCTGTTTGACGAATTGCTCCATAAACAGTTTCCCTTAGATTCGCCTGCATACCCCCTCGAACTGCGTACCGCAGCTGACTTCGCCGCGCGGCTCAACGTGCACGTCAATCATCTTAACGCCTCTGTCAAAGCAGTCACTAATCTGACCACCACACAGATTATTAAAAGAAAAATTTTTGAAGAAGCAAAAAACCTGCTCAAATATACGGATTGGAACGTCGCAGAAATTGGTTATACCCTAGGGTTTGACGAACCGGCACATTTCAATAATTTTTTTAAGAAAAATGCTGAAGTCTCCCCGCTGAAGTTTCGGCAGCAGAACAAGTGATCTTTGATTTTAACAATTTTTACTTTGAGAGATAAAATTAAGCACAGCTTAAAACTGCTAGCTTTGTCTTAAATGAAATACGCAAAGCTATGTTGAAAGAAGCGTCTGCACAACGGATCAAATTGGTCACGCTCATGGCATATGTATCAATGCCTCTGTCGGGCTTTGTCACCGACATCTATCTCCCCTCTTTTCCGGCTATGGCCAATAGTTTGGCTGTGCAGGAACACGATATTCAGATCACTTTGACAGCCTATCTCCTGAGCTATGGTATATCGCAGCTATTTATTGGCAATATATTGGACAGCATTGGTCGCTATCACCCTAGACTCATCGCCTTGACTTTAGTGATTCTCAGTAGCCTGCTAATCGCAAAGAGCGACAGCACCCTCATTATCTGCTTGTTGAGAATCGTTCAGGGAATAGCCATTTCCACGTTGGTGGTCGCGACCAGAGCGCTTTTTGTTGACCTATATCAGGGCGAACGGCTGAAAAACTACCTCAGCTACTTTACCATTGTCTGGTCCTGCGGTCCCATATTGGCTCCTTTCCTTGGCGGCTATCTGGAAAAAATATTTGATTGGCAGGCAAACTTCTATTTTTTAGCGTTCTACGCCTCGGGGCTTCTGCTATTTGATCTTTTTTATGGCGGTGAAACCATTGCACAGAAGAAAAGGATAAATCTTAAGGACAATCTTGTACTATACAAGATGATGTTGCAAAATAAACTATTCTTATTAGGTATTTTGGTATTGGGACTGAGCTATTCTATCGTGATGCTGTTTAATATCACAGGGCCTTTTATTATTGAAAACAGATTTCATTTTACAGCCGTCACCATTGGTCATTGTACATTGGCGCTCGGTTTTTCCTGGATGATCGGTGGGTTTATCGCCAAACCGCGTCTGAAATCGGAATTTAAATCACGTATTGTTTTCCCGGCCCTGTTTCAGGCAATATTGATCATTATCTTCATTATGATCAGCCTAGTGGCGCAAAATCTCTATATTATGATCAGTTTCGCTTTTTTGATCCATATTATTTCGGGCATTTTATTTACCAGTTTCTTTACCAGCAGCATGCTTTTTTTCCCACAACATGCAGGCACCGCTGGCGGACTCATGGGCGGGCTGGTCTACATCATTACTTCTTTATCCAGTTTTGTTATCGCATTAAGCGGACAAGTAACAACGCAGTTTGGCCTGGCATGGCGCTATTTGATTTTTGCAGCTTTACTCACATGGATCATTATCCGTATGTGGCGACGGCAGGATACGCATTTAAAGAAAAAAATATAGGCACTATTCGATCCGCTCACACACATACCCCCACTCTAACATTTTCCTTATAACACGATGGGTCTCAATAGCTGACTGTGACGATTCAATCCTTAAGATATGCTCTTCATCCTCAAGATCAAAATTAATCTTATACGACGAGAATAATTGGAGTAGCGTGTCAACAATCTGCTGAGCCTCCTTATTCTTATAGACATTCGTTTTAAAAATTTCTACCTTTTTCATTGTACTTATTTAGATATCGAAGTTAAATCTTTATACCGGCCCTCTAATCCAGTAAGTTATTTTGGATCCGCGCATTTCCTTGAAATGAACGGACAGGGAAAAGTTTCCCCTTTGGATACTCCCGATGCTCGCCCAAAGCATTTGCTGTGACGGACTTTCTATCCTGCCCGGCGGGTGGATTGGTAGCTATAGCTGCTGCACCAACCACCAATAGGATTATTAACGCATTAAATAAATGTACCATATGTTTAGAATTATTCCATGCCGAATTTCTAAAAAGTATAAGGCCGATGCTATGATTTTTCGGTAAATAGCATATTTACGTCGGTAAACCGTAGATTTTCCATTATTAATTAAATGCTGTTACTACCCTGCCCGCCATGAAAGACTCGTTCAGGCTACTTATCGATTAAACTCGACCTTAAGGACGGGGGCAAATGAAAAAAGCCACATCCTTGAGAATGCGGCTTCGCTGTATATTAATTTAAATGGCTCGATCGGAAGGTCCCGTAGATAGGGGGATCTGGACGATGATTGTTTTGTCCGGTCAAGTGCAACAACCCCCTGTATTTAGCTATGCGGCACTGATTATGCTTAAGACGAAAAATGCTTATATGCGCATTGCCGGGCTGCCTTCATATGATTTGTCGAGCAAAGATAGGAATAGATGATTTGGGGGATAATTATATTTACAATTCGTCCAGTTTGGTTTAATATTCGTCGCGCAGGCAGAAAATTGGCGATTCGATACAATTGACATATCTTGGACAATCGGTCGGCAAGTCATAAGCGCCAAATTTGTAAATTTGATAAAGAGTCGTCGTGCCTCAGATGAATGAAGCCGAGATGCCATCATTTAGACTCATGGGGAATTCTTATTTACATGGAGTTTCATCAAGAGCGACAAAAAATATAATTGGATGAAAAAAATAGGATTTTTATCGTTTGGACATTGGTCCAAACACCCTGCCTATAGCACGCAGACAGCGAGCGACACTTTATTACAGTCAATAGATCTGGCTGTCGCTGCGGAGGAAATCGGGTTAGATGGTGCTTACTTTCGTGTACACCATTTTGCCGCACAGCTTGCTTCACCTTTTCCTCTTCTGGCTGCTGTCGGTGCAAAGACCAACAGGATCGAAATCGGTACAGGCGTCATTGATATGCGGTACGAAAATCCGCTCTACATGGTGGAGGATGCTGGCGCTGCTGACCTGATCTCTGAAGGTCGCCTACAGCTCGGGATCAGCAGGGGTTCACCCGAGCAGGTGATCGACGGCTGGCGATATTTTGGATACGAGCTGGCGGAAGGAGAGACCGACGCAGACATGGGCCGCCGCAAAGCATTAGCGTTTTTAGAAAAACTGGACGGCGTAGGTTTTGCCACCCCTAATCCCTATCCGATGTTTCCGAACCCTCCGGGTCTGCTGCGGCTAGAGCCGCATTCACAGGGCTTACGTGACCGTATCTGGTGGGGCGCAGCGTCCAACGCTACGGCAGTATGGGCAGCACAAAACAGAATGCATCTCCAAAGCTCCACGCTAAAGTATGATGAAAGTGGAAAACCGTTTCATGTGCAACAGGCCGAACAGATCAGATTATATAAGGATGCATGGAAAGAGGCCGGCCACCCGGGTGAACCGCGGGTTTCGGTCAGCCGATCGATCTTTGCTTTGGTAAATGATATGGACCGGTATTATTTCGGGCAAGAGACAGACAGAGCCGACAAAATCGGTTTTATCGAATCCGATAAACGTGCAATTTTCGGAAGAAGCTATGCTGCTGAACCCGATCAGCTGGTGAAAGAGCTGGCAATGGACGAAGCTATACAGGAAGCAGACACGCTGCTGCTGACGATACCCAATACTTTGGGTGTTGATTATAACGTGCATGTACTACGGGCTATCCTAGAACATGTTGCACCTGAACTGGGGTGGCGGTAAACTAATGCCAATGGTAAAGAACATTCGATACAAAACCAAAATTGCCGTAATCGGAGCTGGCCAGGCGGGACTTTCTTCCGCCTATCATTTGAAGAAACTGGGATTACAAATCGGCGGGGACTTTATCATTTTGGACGAATCCCCAGCCCCCGGAGGCGCCTGGCAATTCCGCTGGCCATCGTTGACGCTCAGCACCGTCAACAAAATTCATGATCTACCCGGAATGGGGTTTGAAGAGACACTCAGCAGCAAGCAAACCGAAGTACAGGCCAATATTGCCGTTCCGCATTATTTTGATCTTTATGAAAAGAAATACGGACTACAGGTATACCGGCCGTTGAAGGTTCAAAACGTATCTCTGGTAGAACCTCGCTTCCATATAGAAACTTCAGGTCCTTCCTTTTCGGCGCTGGGCATTATCAACGCAACTGGTACCTGGGAAAATCCGTATATCCCAGCTTATCCGGGAGCGGAATTATTTCGAGGCGAGCAGCTGCATACCAAGGATTTTAAAACGGCAGACTATTTCCTGAACAAACATGTTATTATCGTAGGTGGCGGCATCTCTGCTATCCAACTGCTTGATCAGATCTCCAGGATAACCAGCACGACCTGGGTTACCAGACGTCCGCCCATATTCAGAGAAGGTCCATTTGATGACATGGCTGGCCATGATGCCGTCGCAAGGGTTGAGGAACGCGTTAGACAGGGCCTTTCACCTTTATCAGTGGTATCGGTCACAGGCCTTCCCTACTCGTCCGAAATTCAGGCCATGGAACAGCGAGGAGTACTCAAGCGAAAGCCTATGTTTAGCGAGATCACCAGCACAGGAGTAAAATGGGAGGACGGTAGGGAGGAAAAGGCGGATGTTATCCTTTGGAATACCGGTTTCAAAAGTGCACTGGAACATTTAACCCCTGTGCTGCCAAAAGAAGAAAATGGAGGAATTCTCATGGGTGGCAGGTTAGCCACAATGGTTGTCCGTCAACCACGGATCCACCTTGTCGGCTATGGGCCGTCAGCATCCACGATCGGCGCCAACCGCGCAGGACGTGCGGCAGCCAAAGAACTACTGGAGACAATTGAAATATACAAATGAAATTTATCGTTACTTTTATTCTCCTTGTCATCTTACAGCAGCTTGCTGCTCAAGAATATCCACGGCTTGTTCCATTCAAGTCTGACGGCGAACTGAAACTGATGGACATCTCCACGGCCGAGGTGGTATCACCGGAAACATGGAACAACACAGGAGCTTACTATGTGGGTGGAGATTTCAAAAGCTATATTGTAAGCAATACTGAAAACAAGGCAACCGTTATTGATGCCCGGACAGGAAAAGAAATACTTTTTGGCCGTCTGGACAACGCATGCGGTGAGCTCAATATCAATAACCACCGCTATTACCATTTTGAATCAGAGGGCAGTTCCATCCTTTTAGCGGATGGGACGACGACAATCTCATTAAACCGCCAATACTCCAAAATCGAACCAAACAGCAATAGCTGGGACAATGGCAGTCCAGAAGGCCAGCAGTACGTCTGGGCATTAAAAGATGATGGCACCTACGATGTCCTTAATGCGAACAGCAATTTTACTAAGTTGAGCCCATTACCTATTTTTGACAGTTTTGATTTGATCTATGAAATTCACGAAAATGAACCCATGACGTTGATCGGATTTGCCCTCGGCAACAAAGCGGCTATACGACGTGACTTTGCCCAGCAATATAATATTCCTGAATCCGCAGAATTCGTAGACATATACGATATCGACTTTAATAACATTGGCAAGGCTGCTTACCAGCAAGAAGCGATTGGAGAACTTCTACAAAAGAATATTCAGCTCCGGGGAAGCCTAATAGCACCTCCGTCGATGCGCCAACAAGTAATAGTCCCCGGAAATACGAAGATCACCCTCAATGATGAATTTAGTCTTATTCCGACAGCAGATCATACCGAATTGATATTGGTCAACACGAAGCAGGGAAACACTCCAGTATTGGGGAAGACGCATTTCGACTATCGCTATATCAGTACTTCCCAAAATTTAAAGGCACTTTTGCAGATCAGACATGCTGAAAGCGGCAGTTTATTTTACTTTGATTTCAACGGCCTCTATTTTCCCAGAGGAACTCCATTAATCCCTGAACAATTCCGCCAATGGGAGCAGGAACTGACAGCCCCCTAATAGACATATGCAGAAAATGAAACAATGTATCGAAAAAAAAGGAGATAAGAATTGAACGCCATGGATGTGTCAGAATAATGAGCAACCGATAAACTTGTTAGTCACAGCCATTTTATCATAGTGTAATTCTATATACTGTTCGACACTATCAAACTGTAACTACACATCCAATGACGTTCAATTATAGCCAAATATAACTATTAAAACTAATTAATTTAGTTTATAAACTAAATTAGTTAGTTTTAATACATAAACAACTGTAAATCAAACAAATTATCTTCTCAGCCATAAAGGTAGCATCTGCAATATGTGAGCATTTACGCAGAGCAATGCATACTGATAAATCGCGCAGACAGGCATCGGCAACAGCCAGTCTTACAGAGACCTGCTAATATCGACGACATTAAAGATCTGATCTACATCATCGAGACTGACCTCAAAATCCGGATACTTTATTTTATCGGTATTCAGTGACCGGAGCGTCAGAATGCCTCCAGCTACATCATGATTGGCAATTTCCTTAATAATCACCCCTTCATACTTATGTACAATCACCCAATATCTGTATTTATGGGTGTGAAATTTGGATTGCCATAATTCTCTTTTGATCAATCGGCCTGTTACAATATCGCCATCGAGGACACTTGCATCTGTTCCGTCCGTCATACTTTCGCCACTCACCTCAAAAGAACGATAGACTCCTTTATGAAACTCATTCACTGTGATAAAATGTGCGGGCAGGTCATCCATATATTCAGCGTCCGAAAACCCCGAAAGATACCCCGCCTTCGCCTTTTCGGTTACCAGTTTTGTCTGCATTAGATAACGCCCCGGAGATACCTCATAAAATATATTGTTTTTATTTTCGTCGATGAATTTAATATCGTCAGAAAAATAGCCGATGGATCTACCATTTCCAAAATTGACATGGTTAACTGTGCTGGGCTGGACAAATGAACCTACCTCCTTCCGCTCACCCTTGCCGTATACCAGCCATTCATATCGAATCTGTGGAAAGGCAGTCTGAATCCGTGTTTTCATTGTGAGACCGATAGGATACTCGCCCTTTTTTATACGCGAATAGACTTGCTCGCGCACGCCCAATAGCGCAGCGAACTCACGGTTAGTCACGCCCATCTCTAATCGGATAACTTCAAAATTATTATCTGGATAAAGTTCCATGATTAACAAGTTTTTTAACAATTGTTACACTAATTCATAACAATCTGACGCTAAGTTACACAAGATATTAAACCTAAACAAATAAATAAACCTAAAAACAACATAAAATACTGTATAACAACATTTTAAAGTTAAACAATTTAGTTTATTAAATTGCACTAAAAAGGAATATAATAAAAAATATAATTTTTAAAGCTTGAAAGATTAACATAATTGTTTAACTTTGTTTAACAACATAAAAAGCCAAGAAGCAAACGGGGATGGTGATTGTTGTGACAAACGTAGACTAAGACTGAAATAAACGATTTAAAAGGAAACACCATGGAACATATCATCACACGAGATTCAATGCTCATCCAAACGCATGCCCTATCCTATAGGGATGGACATGATATTACGCAAAGAAAAAGCACACGCCAAGTTTCCGCTTTCGCGGAAAAAGAAAAGATAGGAATCAGTCAGGGGCCACAAAATAAAAAAACGAATACGCAACATATGAACACGCTATATTATTCTTTTATGATGAGCTTTTTAAAAGAACATCATCCCGATATTTTAAAATCCATCAACCGCATATATGAGCCTGACCTGTCCAAAATCAGCACAGTCATCGATTACTACTGCGATTTCATGGGAATCCCCTCGCAGCAAATTAGAGGTGAGTACATCAAGTACAAAGACATTCAGCATCGCTATAAGGCCATTGCCGTTGTGCTCCGTATCTTCCAGCCCGAAAAACTGGACAATCTGAAAACAAAAGTTAAAAGCAACATTTACAAAGAACTAGGTCCCTGTTTAAAAATAAATAGCGATACCCTTCAGAAGTCGATTATCTGCGCTTGCAATCAATTTGACATGTATAAGGATTTCAAAACGGACGTGAAACAAGCCGCGAATTATTATCTCATCAACACGCGGTTCAATGGTAGATAAGGTGATTTGGAGGGATATGATACCGGTCCGGCAAAGCAAGCTTGCATGTGATACACTTTTACCTGACCGGTATCGATACGTCAGTTATATTTCCTTCGCAGCCACCAGACAATACCGTAAACCACAGCCAGCAACCCCACCAAAAAATAGAGCATACGCGTCACCGCTGGCTCCGTTATCTTTTTATCCTGCCGTCCAAGCACACTAATTGTGTTCTCGCCATACTGAATATGCTGTAGTTTCTGTTCGCTCTTGCCAGACCTGACCTTAACATTTTCGCTTTTCTGCGTCTCGTGTTGCATAAATGTATTATGGAGCCTGCCTTTTTCTATGTGCAAACTACCGTCCGGCCGCAACTGAATACCTTCACCTTCCAGCAGCATTAATCCGGAGACTTCGATCGAATATGTGCTATCTGAGCGCTCGGCACGCACATGCTGCTCGTTAAGTTGTGTGTCTGACCGAAGACCGTTGTGTTCAACGAGCGCTGCCTTATGTAGCTCAGTTGTTTTCACTGTTTTCTTAAATAGACCGCAGCTGCTAACCAATAGCAGCATTACGGTCAATGGAAATACATTTTTCATTTTTAACTTTCTTTAATTCAATTTGCAATTCGCTATAAAGCTTCATCAGGTCGTCATATTTCACCTGTAAGGCTGCCAGCGTTTTTGAGCAGGCGATACGTTCCTCGTTAGCAAGTTTCAGCCCGGCATTCAGGTCTTCGATTATTGCTCTTAAATGCTCGATATCTTTTTCCAGCCGGCTGGCATAACTTTCCCATTTATCGATCACCTTTCCGGCGTTATCCACATTCGTAGCTTCCACTTCCGCCCGCTGTTTGGGCCGCCCTACGAGGTATCCGGCGATGGCGGTGACGAGCGGAACAATAAGTTTCTCCAAAATTTCAAGTAGTTCCATGATCGTCCTTTTTTATCAACATTTTAAACTTTGACCAAGGAAATTGCTTTCCCGGATCCTCCTTTCGTCCTGCCGCAATATCGCTGTGACCCAAAATCTCCTGAATCGGATACTGGGCAATAATGGCTTTACATACGTCGACTGCCGCAGCAATCTGCTTGGCAGGGTACACCTCCTGCCCTTTATTTTGCAGTTCGATACCTATGCTAAAGCGATTGATATCGTTCAAACCTTTCCAAAAACTTACACCAGCATGCCAGCATTTGACATTAAGAGGTGCCAGCTGGGTGATAGAGCCTTCTCTGCTGATATGCAGGTGGGCGGACACTTTACTTTTGGGATCCAACATCCAGGTAAGGGCACTAGTAGCATTAGATGCTCCGTCATAATGCATAATGATATAGCGTGGTCTAATAATTCCACCTTTGTTGGGCGTCTCCCGATAGGTTGCTCCCGTAATTTTGTGATCTTTAATTTCCATGTCTTTGTTGTTTAATTTGATTTGAAGCGCCTCTGTAAAAAATATTTCGTTTATATTGTACGGTGCTCCTGCACCGATGAAGTAGTGACTGATCAGCATTTCAATACAAATGTAGATCGGATAAAGGCCCAAAAGCTGGAATATCAACGATATCTGCGCGGTAGAAAAAAAATACCGAATATGTACTGAAATCCAACTGTTTTACTCTGTACGCCGGGGTAAACGAAACATTTCTCCTGCTCCATTGTTATTTGATCGTTATAGCATAGGATGAGTTATATCGTGAAGGCTAGGGAAACGGTTCGCCTAGCCTTTTTAGTACCTATCCCCTTGAGACTACAGCCGAAATTTCCGTGCGTTCGCAGACCGAACATATATTTAGGCAAGACCTATCAGTAGGATAGCAGGCGTGCCCATTATTTAACAGACAAGTTGCTGCAAGGCATGATTTTTTCCTATCTTAGGAACAAGGTTTGATTTAGGCTTAAAACACAGCATACCTGCTTTAAGATGCTCATCACAAGAATGCTCAACAATATCGACGGCAATGAATGAATTCTGTCTATTAATTGGAAATGACATAAACAACATCTCTCCGGGCATTAGCTGGAGTGACCTGCTGGCGAATATTAAAAAAAAATATCACGTCACCACATTGGAAAATGGGCAAAAACCTTTCCCTATGTTATACGAGGAGATTTTTCTTCGTGCTATCCAATCCCGGCATCTCAACGAGAAAGAGCTTAAGACCTATATTTCCGAAAGCGTCTCACTGATAAAACCCAACGAGATCCATCAGATGATCCGCGACTTACCGGTCAGCAACATCATCACCACGAATTATGAATTTAGCCTGGAAGGAGAAACACAGAGAACAAATACAAGCTTGGTCAGGGAGACCACGTACAGTATTTTTCGCAGACATGAAACTATGGATAAAACCTATTGGCATATTCATGGGGACTGCAGCATCCCCAATTCCATTAATTTGGGGTACGAACATTATTGCGGCCAGTTACAAAAAATGCGCGACTATGTAGTCAATGGAACGAATTACACTTCCGACAAGATATTTAAGGCTGCTTTCGTCAAGAGACTGAAACAGCAGAAAGAACTGAAACTGCAATCTTGGATCGACCTCTTTTTCACCCATGATATCCATATTCTGGGATTATCACTCGATTTCGTGGAAATAGATTTATGGTGGCTACTGACTTACCGGGCCCGACATAAATTTTATCGAAAGAGTAGTTTCATTAAAAACCGACTGTTCTATTATACAACCCAAAAATGGTACAACCTTTCGAGGGATAAGATGCAGTTGCTTACAGCAAATGATGTGGAGATTGTGACCATTGACGAATCCAATAAGACCAGATATTATAAAAAAATAATAAAGGATATTATGAAAAGATACAACGTGTCCATAAAGAATTAAAGTGGTACCCGCCCAAAACATATCGAAACAAAACTTCATACGACGATGTTTGCTTTTTCATCTTAATCGGAGCAGCAATAATTACCTTTACCTTCATAAATAATGCTATGGCAATACAAAATATTAAAATTATAAAGACCGAGATTCTCTCTGACAATTGGTATACATTAAAAAAGGTCACCAACCAGTACAGCAAGCCCGATGGCATCGTACAACAGCAAAGCCGGGAAGCTTACGACCGTGGAAACGGCGCCGTCATCCTGCTCTATAACAAACAATCGAAGACCGTAATCCTAACACGGCAATTCCGCATTCCTACATACATCAATGGTAATGAATCGGGGATGCTCATTGAAGCCTGCGCTGGTTTATTGGATCTGGATTCGCCCGAGGACTGCATACGCAGGGAAACAGAAGAAGAGACAGGTTACCAGATCACAGACGTGAAGAAGATTTTTGAAGCTTACATGTCCCCGGGTTCGGTGACGGAAATCCTGCATTTCTTTATCGCCGAATATTCGAGCAGCATGAAAGTGAGCGCCGGCGGTGGGCTGGCTGAAGAGGAAGAGCATATTGAAATCCTTGAAATAGAGATGCAGAAGGCGCTGGAAATGATCCAGAGCGGCGACATCAAAGATGGAAAAACGATTATGCTCCTCCAATACCTTAGGCTGAACAATATCTTATAATACAAAGCTGCTCCTATACGGGCATCTCGCTTAGGCTCAAGCGCAGTCACTTTAGACCGGACGTACGCTCAAAAACTGGAAAATATGCCGTTTCGGCATTTGCGTCTGACCTTTCACATTTATTGTGTAGACCACAAAAAAACGGACTAAATGCAAAATTACCACATTCAGTCCGTTTTTATTTACGGGAAACATTAGCTAGTTTTCACCAGCGTTCTTGATGATTTTCTCTGCTAACGCTTTGAGCTGAACCATATCCGCATAATCGAGCTTCAAGGCCTCAAAAAGCTGCATTGGGATACAGCTTGCCCTTTCCTTTAATTGAAGTCCTTGTTGGGTCAATCGGATTTTGACCACTCGTTCATCATCCTTGCTGCGTGTACGCGTAATCAGGGATTTGTTTTCCAGCCTTTTCAATAATGGTGTAAGTGTCCCATTATCCAAAAACAATCTTCCCCCCAGTTGATTGACGGTCTGTTCATCCTTTTCCCACAATGCCATCAATGTGATATATTGAGGATAGGTCAAATCGATCGCTTCAAGGATAGCACGGTAACGCTGCATAATTTCTCTGTGAAGAACATACACGGAAAAACAGAGCTGTTTGTCTAATTTTAATAAATCATCCATCCTGCAAATATATTGTGTTTTGTGAAGCTTAAGGAACCCTCATACTTATTTGTACTCGACGACAAACTCCTCCTTTGGTACCCGTACTTTTTTCATTGTCGAAATCCAGTCACGAGAAGGATCAGCCACACCAACATACATCAATGAAACACTCTTGAGTCCTTGCTCGCTCAATTGTAGCACATTATCCACCACACTGTTGTCGAAGCCTTCGGCAGGCGTAGAATCAACACGCAGTTCAGCTGCCTGTGCCAGTGCCAGGCCCAGCGCAATATAAGTCTGCCGTGCAGTATGCGCAAAATTGTTTTCCGCTGCTTCATTCAAATATATCGATTTCAGCTTGTCGGTATACGAGCCAAAACGGCCGCGCGGTAAATTTCGCTCATCGGTCGTAAAATCATACACTTTGTCAATACGTTCGGCGGTATACCGATCCCAGGCGGCAAAAACCAATACGTGAGAACACTCGCGCATACAATCAGGGTTGAGAGCACCTTCCGCCAGTTTATCTTTTAATTCCTGATTTTCAACGACCAAAATCTTAAAAGGCTGCAAACCAGAAGAGGTTGGTGCAAAACGCGCCGCCTCGATGATCTTATCGATATTTTCCTGACTAACTTTTTTTGTTGGGTCATATGCTTTCACAGCATGACGCCATTGTAAATCTGTTATAAGTGACATATAATATTGTATTATTTAAAAAGAACGGATAATAACGCCAGCAATGCCGGTATCCCCTGTATCAAAAATATTTTTCTATTCGCTGTGATGCCTCCAAAAATTCCGGCCACGAGCACGCATCCCAGAAAAAATAGACGGATATTGTCGCTCCATATAGCGTCTTCTGTTAAAAATGACCAGACCAACCCTGCTACCAGAAAGCCATTATACAAGCCCTGATTGGCAGCCAGGCCTTTTGTAGGTTTAAATAGTTCAGCAGGAAGTGTTTTCCCGAAACTGCGTCTTCCTGCAGTCTCCCAGGCAAACATCTCCATCCAGACGATGTAAATATGTTCTATCAGTACGATTACGGTGAATACCGTGGCTATATAATCCATATTCTATCCGTTGTTTGAAACCGTTAATTTAACCTCGATATTACCTCTTGTTGCATTTGAATAAGGACAGACCTGATGCGCTTTTTCAATGAGCTGCTGTGCCAATTCCAAACTAACTGACGGAATATTGGCGTGCAATTCAGCGGCCAAACCAAAGCCGCCATTGTCCAGCTGTCCTATACTTACTTTCGCTGTAACCGTAGTCTCGCCGGTTTTTATCCTATCCTGTCTGATCACCAGATTCAAGGCGCTGTCAAAACAAGCCGCGTAGCCAGCGGCAAAAAGCATCTCTGGATTAGCATAGTCGTCATTGGCACCGCCTAGGCCCTTTGGCGTTCGCACAGGTACATCAAGGACACCATTTTCACTTTTTACATGACCATTCCGTCCGCCCTGGGCGGTAGCTCCTATTGTATATAATGTTTTCATTTTCTTTTTGTTTATTTCAACAGTACAAATGTAGATTGAAAAATTATATTGTGCAAAATATAATAGCGTTATTTACATTAAAATGAAACTCCGCCTGCTCTATGGTCTTCGGG
Organism: Sphingobacterium thalpophilum; assembly: GCF_901482695.1. NCBI lineage: Bacteria > Pseudomonadati > Bacteroidota > Sphingobacteriia > Sphingobacteriales > Sphingobacteriaceae > Sphingobacterium > Sphingobacterium thalpophilum. The sequence continues at coordinate 3,156,543 of NZ_LR590484.1, read as the reverse complement.
AACGGCAGCTATTTCTATCGCTGACACTTTGGCTCCCAGTCCGGGCGCGAAATGTGACAAACGTTTATTCGCCCGCGTTCAAAAATCGCACACTTCTTCCATATAAATCAGCTTTTCTACCATTACTCATTATGCGTTTACAATTGCATTGCATATCAACCTGAATTTACTTAGGTTTGATTGTTACAAATACAAGTTATATGAAAACCACTTCACTCGAACAATTTTATAACGAAATAAATGCGCCTATTCCACAGGAAATCGCACGTGAAATCGGACATTTCAATGTATTCAGTTTTGAGGAGTTGGCCGCAAAGCTAAAGAATAAACCAGTCATGCCATATAATAAACGGACTTATTACAAGATCAGCCTGATCACTGGAAGGAACACAGCCGAATATGCCGACAAAGTTATCGAAATTGAGGAATCAGGACTGGTGTTTGCCACGCCGAAAGTCCCCTATCACTGGATTCCAAAAGATGAACATCAAAAAGGCTATTTCTGCGTTTTTACCGCCGAATTCCTTGCCCGAAACAAAAGTGGTGTCGTTATAGACGACCTTCCGATCTTTCGTCCCGGAGGCCTTCCGATTTTTCAAATCAGCGATGAACAACGTGTAGAAATTGAGGCCATTTTCAAGAAAATGAATAAAGAATTATCCTCTGACTATGTCTTCAAATACGATCTTTTGCGTAACTATGTACTGGAGATCATCCATTATGGGCAGAAATTGCAGCCCAAAAGCATAAGCAACCCCTCTCACAGTGCATCCCATAGGATTACTTCGCTTTTTATCGAGCTTTTGGAACGGCAATTCCCTATTGACTCCCCCATGCAACACTTACAACTGCGTACCGCGCATGACTTCGCCGAACGCCTGGCTATCCATGTCAATCATTTAAACAAAATTCTAAAAGAAAACACGGGCAAAACAACAAGCCAGATCATCGGCGCTCGGATCACTCAGGAAGCGAAGATACTACTTAAGCAAACCGACTGGAACATTTCGGAAATAGCCTATACCCTCGGATTTGAAGAGATAGCCCATTTTTCAAATTTCTTCAAAAAACAGACAAGTATCTCGCCGAACAATTTCCGTTCGCACAGGTCATAATTTGAATTTCGCAAATATTGGTTTGCTTTTCGCAAAGAAGCAGACAACATTTCGGACGACCTTTGTAGTGTTCAATTAAAAAACAATACAATATGACAAGGAATAAAATAGCATTAGTTACTGGAGGAAGTCGCGGCTTGGGCCGCAACATGGCCATTAGTCTTGCAAAAAAAGGAATAGACGTTATCCTAACCTATAATAGCAATAAAGAGGAAGCCGACCATGTGGTTTCTAGTATTCAGTCATTGGGACAGCGGGCCACCGCATTCCAGCTAAACACTGGTGATGTGTCGTCTTTTGATAGCTTTATTAAGCAATTGACAAGTCATCTGCAGGAACAAACTGGTCAGCCCAATATCGATTTTCTAATCAATAATGCCGGGACTGCACTTTACGCCGCTTTCACGGATACTACCGAAGAACAATTTGACACCGTATATAATATTCATTACAAGGGTGTATTTTTTCTGACACAAAAGGTGCTGCCCTATATGAATAACGGCGGCCGCATCATTAACATCTCTTCCGGACTTGCACGCTTTGCTTTCGCAGGTTCCTCAGCATATGGATCCATGAAGGGGGCAATCGAGGTACTGACGAGATATCTCGCCAAGGAACTTGGTCCACGTGGCATCGCTGCAAACGTAGTCGCTCCCGGAGCAATTGAGACAGACTTTGGAGGTGGACATGTGCGGGACGACAAAGAAACGAATGCGCATATTGCCAGCGTAACAGCACTTGGGCGAGTGGGCCTGCCAGACGATATCGGCGGCGTAGTAGCCTTCCTATGTACCGAAGAGGCTAGGTGGATCAATGGACAGCGTATTGAGGTCTCAGGTGGCATGAATCTGTAGACGCATAAATCTTGATGTTAAATGTCCTGCACTTTTGTACAGGACATTTATTTTTTTTGTATTAGCCTAGAAAGGAGGTTTCCTTCTACGTTCTTACCCAAGAATAAGATCCACGTATTCCCTTTCCACAGCCTTCATAAAGAATAGAAAAATTATGTATAAATTAGATCATACAAAGTTCTTATATCCGTAAAATAGACTTACGGTGATCAAAGTCTACAACACCAATTTAGAAAAAATATGGAAAAGCAGCTATTTATGGCCAACAGGCTGCGCGAGGTATTGCTAGATGGACATTGGATTGCAAATACCAATTATCAAGAACAACTGATAGATACCAACTGGCAACAAGCCGTATATAAGATCAATACGCTAAACAGTATTGCAGCACTTACTTACCACATCAATTATTATCTTGAGGGATTACTATCCGCATTCAGGACAGGAAAAATCGACATCAGCGACAAATATAGCTTCGATGTACCGGAAATAAGCTCAGAAAGCGACTGGAAAGCACTCGTCCAACGTTTTTTGACCCATGCAGCTCGCTTTGCCGACGCTATCGAGGGGCTCGAAGAAAAACGTCTTGAGCAACCTTTTATTGAAGAAAGTTACGGTTCTTATTTAAGGAATATCGAAGGTGTAATCGAACATAGCTATTATCATCTGGGTCAGATTGTACTGATCAAAAAATTGATAGTTAGTCAACAAACGCACTGATCAGTTGATGCGTTGATATTCCCCACAAATAGCCATGAGGAATTCAATGTAGCTTTTTGCCAAATGGCAATTGTACTTCGCTCCTTGAGCCCTAGTTTTGAATACGATTTTAAATAAGAAAGATATGGATATTCTAATTGGACTTCAATGGGGAGACGAAGGCAAAGGCAAGATCATCGATTTAATGAGCAGGGACTACGACATCATCGCGCGGTTCAATGGCGGAGCGAATGCTGGGCACAGCATCTACCACCATGGTGAACGAATAACCTTAAAACTGCTTCCCTCGGGCATTTTTTACGCACACATTGATAATATTATCGGTAGCGCTGTGGTGATTGACCCCCTGGCTCTGAAGTCCGAAATCGACCTCGTTGAAACGCTGGTACAAGGCAGTTTGGAAAACCGCATTTTCATCTCCAAAAAAGCGCATCTTGTGCTGCCAACCCAACGATATTGGGACATCTTTCTGGAAGAGTCACCGCGGTATCCATCGATTGGAACAACCAAGAATGGCATAGGTCCGAGTTATGCCCATAAAGCACTCCGACAAAACGTACGTGCAGGTGATATTCACTCAGCACGCTTTGGCGAGGATGTTTATCACATGCTCAGCAGACAGTATGACGAGTTAGAAGTACTGGGACAGCCCATGCCTCCTTTGGAAAAATTATATCGCAACTTTATGGAAGCGTGCGAGTTTATGCAAAAACTACAGATTATCGACACGGAAATTTTTCTGAACCAAGCCCTCAGCACAAATAAAAAGGTACTGGCTGAAGGTGCCCAGGCTACATTTTTGGATATTGATCATGGTACCTATCCATATGTCACCTCCTCCAACACGATAGCATCCGCTGCTTGCGTTAGTCTTGGTGTCTCTCCGAAGCTGGTGAACCGAATTTATGGTATCACAAAGGCGTATTGTACCCGTGTGGGCAACGGTATCTTTCCGACAGAAATCAGCGATCCAGCAGCTTCATACTTACGCGAAAAGGGAAATGAGTTTGGCTCTAACACCAAGCGGCCGCGCCGTGTGGGTTGGCTCGACCTTCCTGCGCTGCGATATGCTGTGATGTTAAATGGTGTAACCGATCTGGTACTGACCAAAGCGGATATCCTAAATGGGATGGCAACAGTGCCCGTTTGCACCGATTACGACATTCAAGGTAACAAAACGGCATTGGCCTCTCTTGCATTTGCCGGAGCAGATGTACAGCCGATATGGAAATTTCTTCCGGGATGGAATGATACAAAGTGTGAGATCAGCGATCCTACCACTCTCCCTGAAGAACTGAGGGCCTTTGTTTCATATTTGGAGGAAGACTTAAATGTTCCCGTGAAATACCTTTCCGTAGGACCGCTACGCGAACAATTGATTACCTTAGCACATTAGATTGCCGATATGGAACAACTACTGCAATATATCCGAAAATTTGGTTCCCTCGACGGAAGGGAAGAAAGCCTGATCAGGGGCGCCTTCAAAAAAAAGACTATCAGCAAATCAGCGTATTTCGTCACCAATGGCAAAGTAACCAATAGTATTGCGTTTGTAGAAGATGGTGTATTTCGATCGCTATATTATAATCATAAAGGCGACGATTTTACGCGTTACTTTATTTATGAAGGTCGTTTTATTGGCGACCTACAAAGTTTTCTGGACCGCACACCGTCGAGCGATTATATCGAGGCATTGACTGATGCAACTATCTGGCATCTTGATATCCAAGAATTTAGGTTACTGGAAAAAGAAATCAAAATTTGGCCTCTTCTGATCTCGAAATTGTATGCTTTCGTTATCGAAAGCAAATTAAAAACGGCAAACACAATGATGAACCTAGATGCCAAAGAGCGGTATCTGTTATTCCTGAAACTATACCCCGGGCTTGCCAACCGCGTGCCCTTAGCCATGCTGGCATCTTACCTAGGTATAACGGCATCGTCTTTAAGCCGTATCCGGAGGAATACCTGAGCGCGATTTTCTTTTCCAAGGTAGCCGCATCGGTATAAGCAGATCCTATATATTAGAAGGCAAATTCGTCTAAAAGTAAATGACATGCTTATCCACAGTTCTGCAATTACCCCTTTCCGTCGACAGCGCTTGGGCTACTACCAACGATACAGCAACCGTGTCGTGAATACGTTGTCTCTGATGTCATCGGCAAAGTTGGCCAAACTCGTCGATTCATTGGTTACATGTTCGTTGTATACCGTAAGCTTTAGCCTATTGCTGATCTGATAAGCCACGCCATAACCCAGTGTACTGAATTTAACATCGCCATCCGCTGTAAAATTATCTGGCGCACCGATAGTCATACCGCTTGCTTTTGTGTTCGGGTCATAGACGTCGTAAGCCAGCAAAGCTGTGATACCCGTCCTGGCAATTTCCTGTGTAAACCAGAGGTAGTAGCCGTTGAACTTACGTTGATATAGATCAGTCGTCGGCTGCGTGGTGAAACTTCTGCTCGCGTAAGGGCCCTTAATATCCGTTCCCCCAGCTACTCCGGGCTGCTCACCAGCCACATATTCCGTTTTGAAGCTAGACTTTCCGAAGCTATTGTCGAGCTCAACCTGCAAGTTGGCACCGTAGTAGTTGCGGCCTATTCCCTTGCCTTCAATATCATCGCCTGTGTGTGCGATGTAGCCATTGTCTATTGGTGTATAATACGTCTTGGTATCGTTGCGTACAGTACCTTTATAGAAAGAACCTCCGAACCCAAGGTGCAGCTTCTTGTCCGCTAGGCTATCAAATTTAAAAGCTAAGTTGCCGATTAGATCTTTCTTCGAATCGTAGTCTTTGGCCGAATGCCCACTACCGTTGACCATCGCTAAGTCCAGATTCAAGAATTTCAGCTTCCCGCCCGGATGATAGCTCACCATACCACCAAGATCACGCTCGCGCGGCATTATAGTTTGAAAGACACGTGCTCGTTCGGGAAAATCACGGTAACCGGAGGAATAGACAATCGAATAACCGAATGGCCGATTAAAAAGGCCGGCTGTCAGGCTCAGTCCCTTTTGGCTGGGATGCCGCAATTGGATAAATGCATCCATCAGCTGTACCCCATCCTGTGTTGCGTCCAGCTGAAATACGATACTGGAGTAGGTGTCCACGCGGTCAATTTTGAGACGTCCACGGCGGATCATAAAGCGGTTATCGGAATTTTTAGAGAAATCGCCGCCTGAAAAAGATGTTATCCCCGGCGACTGGGCCTTTTGAAATTGTGTCTGTAGATATCCGGTAATCTTGATATCGTGCGGATCATAACTCGAAGGAGCGTTATTATTCTGCGCCACAGCTATACCCGGACCAGCTAACGCAAGCAGTAAAAATATTTTTCTCATTGAAAGTAACCCTTTTTTGCAGCAATGAATTTGTAAATTAGCACTTGTCATATAAAACGGTTTTAAGTCCTAAATGGTTTCACTGCAACAATAATCTCTAAATATACGAAGAAGTTTAAAGAGGCTCGACCTGCTAACTTCAACGCTGTAAAAATAGAGTCTCAATGTTAATTCAATATTAACAAATTGTTAGCCTATTAATTTATACACATAAAGTTAATGATTTGGTAATACTCACCGTAGTGTAGAAAATTTTATAGGTTTAAGCGAGAAATATTCATGGGATAACAATGACGTCAACTGAGATGACAGATATTCGTAATAAGAAGAAGAGGGCAATTCTTTAGAAATGCCCTCTTGAAATATACAGCTTAGATAAGTCGCAGAATAGCGTTCTATCCGTACTTGATGTTAACTAAAACACTTATTTACAACACACTGACTTACAAATCAAACCACATCTTATCATAATATTTGGGAGCTGGATTTGGGATATTAGGATTTGCCGATATTTCATCTGGAGAAAGGGTCCATCTTCTAATCAATGGTCCTGCAGTAGCCCCAGGAGGAACTGTTAATTTAGGCACCTCATTTCCATCTTTTCCCGAACGTCTCCACTGTACAAATCCTTCCATAGGTCTGTCCATTAAATCAATCCATTGTTGCAAATGTATTTCCTTTAACGGATCCGCAACAGTAGTCAGATCTTTTAAAGTATTATTAACAAAAGCGGTCGCGTCACCATTAGAAACTCCATAAAAAACACAAGCTGCCTTCACTCCATCCTTAAATAGTGAATTAGCTTTGCTTAAGTCTTTTGTCACTCCAAGTCCTCTTGCATAAGCTTCTGCTTTTAATAAAGTTAATTCATGATAAGATAATAGTAATGAAGGAGCATCTTTCCTATATAAATAGCTACTTATTAATGAAGTAGTTTCATCAGCAAGCTCCTCAGAACCAACAGCCTTATAGGTTGTTGCTTTTGGTCCCTTATCAAAATACCTGGGGATCCGAGGATCCTGAGGATCCATATAATTGAATACATTAGAATTAGCAAAAAACCATTGATTTTCGCCATTAGTGTAGGTTTTGAACAACCTGTACTTCGGATTTTCGTTATTCTCAGTTGAATAGTATTTGTGAATCCAGCTTTCTGAAGCTGAACTAATCATAACTGTCTCATCTTTTAAAAGATCTCCGATCTTCGATACAACAGATGGGTCAGCATCAGCCATCACCATATATACTTTAAACTTTATGGAATTTGCCAGTTTTTTCCATTTTTGTAAATCTCCTGAATAATAAATATCATAGTCTGAAATCTTCAATGCACTTGATTCATCAATCTGATTAATAGCGTCATCAAGTAACGCTATTACTCCGTTTAAAACATCTTTTTGACTATCATATTTGGGATATGAGATTTCAGGTACCCAAGCCTCACTAAAGGGAACATCGCCATACAATGTCGTTGCCTCATACATCAATTGTGCAAGTACAATTTTGCACTGCGCTGCAGCATTATTTTGTACGGGACTAGCCTCCTCCGCAATTTTTATAGCCTGCTTTAAGTTATTTCCCGCTGTACTATAATATACCTTAAAGGTATTTCCCAAAGCGTAAGTACTTATATTGTATAAATTATCATTCCCCCATCCATAATCCCCTCCACTTGCCAAACTTTGCACCTCTAAACCTAAAGGCAGCCAAGCATCACCACTATTTTTATTTGCATCCCAAGCAGTAACGGCATATCCGAACAGTAATTTCGGCTCAACCTTTGTCGCCGTTAACGGACTTGTATTAATATCAAGATATTTACTACAAGAGGAAGTTGTTAACAAGAGACCAGCTCCTAACAAAATACTCAATATTTTTATTTTATTTGATTTCATTTCTTTAAAATTTAGAATGTCATACGAATATTAAAGCCAAAAGATCTAGTCGAAGGAATACTATTAAATTCGACCCCTTCTCCCACGGATCCTGCTCCAAAGAAGTTAGATTCGGGATCAACATGAGGAACTTTACTTTTAATCAACCATAAATTTCTTCCTTCCACACCAAACTCAGCTGCCTTAATCACTTTTTGTCCGGACAGTACAGATTTTGGCAAAGCATAAGATACCCTAATCTCTCGAAGTTTTATATAGGACGCATCAAAAACATTTGAAACCGTATTACCTGCATCATAATTAGATTGATAATACATCTGTGCAGACTGCACTGGGACATCGTTCTGCACTAATGTACCATTCTTATCTACCAACCCATCCAGAATAATTGGGATAGATCTATCTCCACCAGTTTCAACAGCCAAACCGCTAGTTCTCAAATTTGACACCGTGCCTGAATAAAATTTCCCTCCTTGACGAATATCTACCAAGCCACTAACCGAAAATGATTTATAACTAAAATTAGTATTAATTCCTAACATCCAATCTGGATAAATATTACCTAATCTTGTACTCTTATCATCAGGGATTCTCAACCCGCTTTCCGAATCAATTAGGTATTTCCCAGTAGCCTCATCTTTTAGGAAATCTATTCCATAAATGCCGAAAGACTGTCCTTTTTCTGCTTTGATCTGAAGATTGCTCCAACCAGACGCCAAACTATATTGCTCTAGATTAGGTGCCAATTCCACAACCTTTTGATTATTTTTAGAAAAATTAAAGTCTAAACCCCATGTAAAATCTTCTGTTTTGACAGGGACAAGATTTAATCCTATTTCGACACCTCGATTTCTAACCAATCCAACATTTACATATTTAGCAAAATATCCGGTAGATATTGCTACGTCAATAGGTATAAGCTGGTTTTTTGTCTCATTGTTATAAAAATTAAAGTCTAGGCCGATTCTATTTTTAAAAAATTTCAACTCGGTTCCAAAATCGAAAGAGTTCTGACGTTGAGGCTTCAATTCATAGTTAGGCAATATTCTTGGTCCAGTAAAAGCCGTAGATATGGGGCCAAATGGAAAGACCGTAGTACTGCCACCAACATATTGCATAAAGACTGTCGATACAGGACTATATTGATAATCTAATTGAAAAGCTGGCAAATCACTTCCTACTTGTGCCCAGCTAGACCTTATTTTACCATAGCTTAGCCAATCTGGTTTATTATTTCCGAGAGCATCTGAAAATACAAATGAACCACTTATTGAAGGGTAGAAATAAGATCTATTTTCAACAGGTAACGTAGAAGTCCAGTCGTTTCTTCCTGTGACATTCAAGAACAAATAATCTTTATAATTGATTCCGAAATCCCCATATACACCTATCAATCGACGTTTAGAAAAACCTCTAGTAGGAGTTTTTGAGGCTGCATTGGGATAATTCCATAATTCGTCGATGGTTAAGTTTGTTGCATCAACAGTTGTCGACTCAGATTGTAAGTCGTTAATATTATGCCCTAAAATTAAATTAAATTTAAAATCGTCGAGAAGATGGTCCTGCGTAAGGGTAACCATCAAATCATTATTGATTTGCCTATAAAATAACTCGGAATTATTAAAGGCTCCATTCATTGTACCAGCAGTTCCCTTTTTTACTACGCTTGTACGTTTTTCTCTATAAATATCTCCCCCCAAGTTATCAGAAATAGTAATCCAGTCCACCGGTTTGTAGCTTAAATTATAAGTACCAAAAAAACGGTCGACAACATTACTATTCTTATTATAATTTAAAATCCAATAAGGATTATTACCATCTCTACCTGTCGTCATGAATATCTGCTCCCCAGTTACGGGATCTTTATAATTATTTCTCAAATCATTCATATCGACCACTCGTGGTACCCCATATACTGCGCTAGTAATAATATTTAAATTATTTGAACTCTGAGCAGGCCTACCATCTGAACTAACTCTTGTATAGTTACCTGAAAATCTCGACGATACTTTATCAGAAAATTGAGTACCTGTATTAACGCTTAAATTATAACGGTCTAACTTATTTTCAGGTATTATTCCTGATTCGTTAGTACTAGTTAGACCCAGGCGATAATCAGATTTATCCGTACCACCTGAAAAACTAACATTGTTTATGTAAGAATGACCTGTATTAAAGAAATCTTTAACATTATTGGGTTTTGCTGCTAATTGGACATCTCTTCCTAAAAAATCTTTTACTGTTTGACCCGCTATTTTCGGTCCCCAACCATTGGAATATTTAAGACTATAATCATATTCTTTTGTTTTAGTATTGAAAGTTCCTTGAGCGTATTCATTTTGAAACTCAGGTAAAACTAATGGAGAATCAAAGCGCACCGAGGAATTAAATGAAACGATACCCCTTGAGTTTAAAGACCCTTTTTTAGTCGTCACAATAATAGCACCATCCTTAGCACGAGAACCATACAAAGCCGTTGCAGCGGCCCCCTTTAAAACCGTCATTGATTCAATATCGTCGGAACTGATATCACCTACACGATTCCCAAAATCAATATTCCTTGCTGTAGTCCCACCCGATGCCGTATTGTCACTGATAGGCGTGCCGTCTATAACCCATAGCGGACTATTTCCTTCAAACGAATTCACCCCTCGAATAACAATTTTGCTCGATCCACCAACAGTACCTGACTGAGAGGTTACCCTTACACCAGTCATTTTTCCTGCCAATGAGTTAATAATATTTGTTTCTCGGGCTTTAGTCAAATCATCAGATTTAATCGTTGATGTACTATAACCTAACGATTTTTCTTCCCTTTTAATGCCCATTGCTGTCACCACAACTTCCTCTAATGCATTGTCGGAACTATCTAAGGATACATTAAAAGCAGATTGTCCTTCTTTTACAATTAGGGTTTTGTCCGCATAACCGACTGAGCGGAACACGATAACTTTTCCTGTTGGTACAGATAGCGAATAGTTACCATTCGCATCTGTTTGCGTGGCAACGTTAGATCCTTGAACAGCAATCGTCACACCCGCCAACGGTTTACCATCGGCACCGGTAACACGACCACTCACTTTTTTTTCCTGCGCGAATGCAACAGAAGTCAGGATCATACTACCCACGAAAAGACTGAGTAATTTGTGTTTCATATGTTTATGTTTATTAAAAGTGTTTATTTTTCGAAAATAACTTGGCTAGTATAATACTACTTTTCCAATAATCTATATACGTCTAGTTAGTAATGCATTTTTTGAAGCACAACGGCTGTTAAAAAATGTTAAATACAAAATTATAACTTTTTTTAACTTTTACAATGCAAGCATAACTTTCCGATAACAATAAATTCATACCGAAAATTAAAACGCTGTAAATCAACAAAATAAAATTAACCAATGAAGCACCAATTGTATCTAAGTAACGGCCAAAGTCATGAATATGCTGCCCCATTAAATCTAACAAAGAAAAGCGGCCATGTAAGAAAGAGCGATACCATGCTTTTAAGCTCTATTCTTTATCTACGTTGATATGGCCTAAATATACGCTGTTCATACTCCGGTTGCTGCCGTCAGTCGCGACGAAACCCAAATAGAGATGAAAAGTACATGGGCTATTGACCTTGGGTAACACGACCGTTTCTTCTAGGTCAATGATATTATTTCCCAGAAATATTGAATCGGCATAAAACATCGAAGTTTCTGGAAGCAATAAAAATATGACCTTGAAGTCTGTCAGCTCACGTTGAAACAGTTCATCGCGGTTTTTAAGCTGCCATCTGATGTGAAGCTTTTCGTCCACTATCTCGACTGTTGCTGCTGTAATAGCCTCTTCCAATCCCCTGCTGATCGCGAACTTCCCGTAATCCATAAACGGGCCATTTTCGTCCACCTTGACAGCATGTTCAAGATGATAGGACATTGCCGCATTAAATGCCGTCATATTCTCACCGTAATGATGAAATCCTAGACGGAAGAACTTCTTATAAGGACTCAGAAAATTTTGCGCAAAACCAAATTTGCTCCTGTTCTTCACTTCGCTATCGGACAATTTTCTTCTTTTTTTTACTTTTGGCAAAGACCTGACATAATTGATTCCTTTCCATTTACAAAATACTACCGCACCGACCTTACCGGAAGGCGCACCGTTAACTCCATTTTTTACACGCGCCATAGCTTTTTATACAAATGATAAGATCTATACAACACCTAAGAATAGGATAAGTTTATGATAATTACGTCATTAAATGTAAAGTAATTATTACAAAACAGGTATAAACAAAGGAAATAATACGGTTTTATCCGAATGAGGTCCCTATTAAATCCCTATTAAGTCCGTCTCACATCCTTTTTAATAAATAAGTTATTGTATAGTTGTAGTTGGCTTGAGATTAAGGCGTGTATTCCCAATATCTATGTCAAGCCTAAATATGTCAATTGGATAAAATAACACACTGTCCCTGCATTATCAGAAAATCCTTTCCGGACCTTGACAATCCGAATTAATTATTGAACTACTCGGTGAGATAAAACAACGTAGGCGTCCAAATTGAACGCCTACGTTATAAACTTAAATTGTGTTGTGATAATTATATACTAGCGTATACCGCCTGCCCACCAAACATTTTCGGTATAGACATACTGTCCATCACCGTATGCTGCCTGAACATATGGATTCGTAGTTGTATCATCGTTACCATATGGTAAACGCAATGGAAATTTACCTGGATTTTTCAATTGAATAAGATTCTCCCCGAGCGCTTTCCAACGGCGGATATCGTTGTACATTTCTGTTGATTCACCGGAAGCTCCGAAAAATGCAAGGTACTTTTCCCTAGCAATAGCCTGTAGACCATTTGAAGCTAGTAATGGTTTTACCGCAGCGTTGAAATAGTTTTCTGCGTCTGTTGCTGTTAAAGTTTTAGTCCCTAGCAAATGTTTCTTATAGGCGAGTCTCAGTTTTTGATAAGTCTATTAGCTATCGGCCCATGCGATTTTGCTACGGGAGTCTGCAAGCTGTCCCAAAAGATCAGCTAATCGTGTGGAGAGAGAGGAAATAAATGCCACGGCAAATAAAAACCTCCGACTACTGTAAATAAAATATGAAGTCAGGTTCACTCCACCTTTTATAACTACATAATATATACGGAAATATGTATAAAAACGTTAAAAGCGGCAATTTTTTTTAGAAATTGCCGCTTCATTGCTATAGAGATTTTAAATCATTTTACATCCCACCACACACGGTCTGTGAGTGGCTTAAGTCCTGGGAAGTTCGCATTCGACGTGGCTTCGCTATTAGGATAAATCAGGCGCTGTGGCATTTGACCGCTACCAATAACAGAACCTTTTGAAACGATAAAAAACTTCGGATATCCAGTTCTACGCCATTCGTTCCAAGCCTCGAAATTCTGAAAGCCTGCCAAAGCAAAATATTTTTGCGTAATGATGGCTTCTAGCTGCTGTGTCTTAACTTCAGGGAATTTGGCTTTTGTCATATAGGCTTTCAAGTCCTCAGCTGATAATCCTAGCCCAGCAAAACTAGCCTCAATTCCTTTATTATAAGTCTCCTCTGCATCAGCTGTCGCCCAACCTCTATAAGCAGCCTCTGATTGCAAGAAATAGCTTTCCGCCCGAGTAAATAAATTAGCTGGGGCAAGAGCAGATTTTGCGTCTCTAACATTAGCGCCTACTAATGCTGATGGCGGAGACACTCTCTTCTTTGTATTAGCTCTAAAGTCACCTTGCTCAATGTAAGCTATTGTATCTTGTTCGGAAAGTCTATCAAACAATTTAAATCTTCTTGGATCATTATTATCTACAAATGCTTTAACAATTGTCCCGCTGGCAACTAAATTCTGCACACTTCTCAAACCGATCATTTCGTTATAAAGCGGATTCTCATTTCCTCCAGTGGTCGTATATGTGATAGAAACATTTTTATCCAAAAACTTCGGATTAGTTGCATAGAGAGCTTTGATACCGGCAGAAGCAGCTGACGCATCGACTTCTGAAAGCCTCAAATACGCTTTTAACTTCAATGTATTGGCAAAAGCTTTCCAAGACTCCAAATCTCCTCCAAAATACATGTCCTGTTGCCCAGGATTTGTTCCCGTTTCGCTATTTAGAAGCTCTACTCCTTTATCAATATCCGCTAAAATTTGTGTATAAACTTCTTTTTGACTTTGATATTTTGGGCTACGATAATCTACCCCTTGCAACGCCTCATCTAAAGGAATATCACCGAAGGCGTCTGTAGCGACTTGGAAAGTATAAGCCTTTAAAAGATGGGCGATACCTTTATAATAATTGTCCAGTGTACTTTCGGATTGAATAATTATCTGGGCATTGTAAAGCGCGTAGCGATAAATATTAGCCCAAACGCTGTTTGTAGCAGTACTTTTTATATTGTATTGATCAATTGTTATATACTGCGAAGAGGTCGGGTTCTGCGTCCAGACTTGTGCCCATAGTCCACCATATACTTGCAATTGATTACCTAAAATTTGTCCAATACTAGCTTGAACTGTTGGCAGTAAAAGACGAGGCTCTGCTGTCTCTGGATAGTTCGGATTTTGATTTATATCCAAATACTTATTACAACTTGTAAATGCCACCGTGCCTAGAAGAAAGGCAAATACAATTTTCTTAAAATTTCTTTTCATTTCTCTTTTAAAATATTTCTAGAATGAAACTTTCACATTAATTCCGTAGTTACGCAAAGACGGTTGTGCCGTGTAATCGAATCCCTGTGCGTTTCCTGCCCCAGCGGAGTTAACTTCTGGATCCGCATACTTATTTTCTTTCGGTGTCCAGATGAAGAGGTTGTTACCGAACAAACCAACAGTAATATCTCCAAATGGAGTATTTTGAAGTTGGCTTTTCTTAAACTTATATGATATGGCCAAACTACGTAATTTGATATAAGAAGCATCCACAACATTTTCTCCTGCTTCCAAATATGGGTAATAATCTACCTTATCGTATTTAGCTGTCGTATTAACCACACTGTTTCCATTTTCATCTAGGTAGACCGAGTTAGGAAATATCTGACCAAAACGATCTCCACCCGTTTCTGCGGAGGTACCTGTAAAGGCCATAATATCTTTCGTTCTCGAGAAGAAAACACCGCCATGTTTCATATCAAACAATGTGTTCAATGACCAATTTTTGTAACTTAATGTAGTTCCTAACGATGCTTGGAATTTTGGATTGTAACTTCCTAGATATTGAGCTTCCGTAGTTGGAATCGGTAGGCCGGTTTCTTGATCTACAATGGTACGACCTTGTGCGTCTTTTTGATTTGTAATCGCATAAAACTCGCCGTATGGACGGCCTTTAGCAGCTACAATAGACATGCCCGAAAAACCACCCAAAGTTACTTGGTCAACTCCTTCCATTAATTCGACCACTTTGTTATTATTTTTGGTAAAGGTTCCCATGAGTTCCCATGTGAAATCCTGAGTCTTGATTGGAGTACCTCTCAAAGCAAGTTCCACTCCATTATTTGTCACTTTACCTGCATTGACAACAGAGAACCCAAACCCTGTAGAATTAGCTATAGGAATGCTTAAAATTTGATCTTTTGAACTGTTCTTATAGTAGGTAAAGTCAACTGACAATCTGTTCTGAAAAAATCCTAGTTCTGTACCTACTTCAAACGATGTTGTAATCTCAGGTTTCAGTTCAGCATTTCCAATAGTGGAGTTAGCCATTAATCCATAAACATTACCAAATGGAAATGTAGTACTACCAAAATTACCGTTTATCTCTCCGCGGCGGAACGTAGTTAGCAATTTATAAGGATCGGTATCGCTACCCACTTTTGCAATATTAGCTCTCAGCTTACCATAGCTTAAAATCCGCTTTGCATCGGCGCTCATCAACTCAGAAAACACAAATGAGCTACTTACACTGGGGTAAAAGAATGAGTTATTTTTTTTCGGAAGCGTTGAAGACCAATCGTTTCGAGCTGTTGCCTGCAAAAACAAGAAATTTTTATAAGATAAATTCAGGTCTGCATAAACACCTACTAGACGGCGTTTTTCCCAGGAGTCTTCAATCAAATCCAATGGCCCTAATGAATTGGCCAGATTATACCATCCCGGTTTTACTAGACCGCCACTGGAATTTGTGGCCGTATTATTTACAGATGCATAACGCTGTCTAATATTATTACCAACCATCAAAGACGCGTCGAAATCTTCATTAAACTTATGATTAGCTGTAACCATGAAGTCATGGATTACCTCTGTAACTTGGTATTGATCGAGACGATAACGTCCATTACTTGTGCGTACGTTTGAATCGGAATAGTTTCCGGACGTAAGGTCTGCAGGAAAGAAGGTATATTTTGGAGATTCTGTCCTTCTTCGATCAGAGTAATGATCGACGCCGACACGTTCCTTAATATCCAACCATTCGAAAGGTTTATAGCCTACGTTAAAATTACCCTGAATACGATTAACATCATTATAGTTGTTGTAATTTTGAAGTACCCAATATGGATTCATTGTATATGCGCCATAATAGCCATATCTATTACTATAATCAGTACCATCGGCCCCAACGTAACCATAACCAAAATAAGGATTGTTTAAATCTTTTAAATCAGTAACAGGAATATCCCTTGGTGTCTGCAATAAATTATTGTATACAGAAGCATCTCCTTGACCACCTCCAATGTTATTGCTATTGATTTTATTGTAATTGGCAGAAATCCCAGCGTAAAACTTATTAGAAAACTCGGTTGTTCCGTTAAATCGTACACCGTATTTATTATGGGTGTCCTTATTTCCTGGATATACACCATTGGAGTTTAAAGCATTTAATCCCAAATAAAACGTACTCTTTTCCGTACCGCCCGAAAAACTTAAGTTGTTATCGGAAGCTATACCAGTAGAAAAGAAATCGCGGACGTTGTCTTCCACTGCCGAGTATGGCTTGGTAAGTCTTTTACCATCGATTGACTGTCCCCATTCTTTCACTTCACCAGTAAATGGTGCTCCCCAAGACCAATTTTCCTTGGGATCATCAATAAATACTAGATTTCCCTCGCTATCATACGTTGACGCCCCCTGACCGTATTCGTTTTGGAATTCCGGCAATTTAAGAATGGAGGAAAACGTATTGGAAGAACTGAAGGAAATATCTGTTTTGCCACCACCTTGTTTACCTGTTTTGGTCGTAATAATTAATGCGCCATTAGAAGCACGTGAACCATATAATGCTGCCGCTGCAGGCCCCTTTAGGATAGTAACTGAAGCAATATCATCCGGATTAATATCGTTACCCCTGTTTCCAAAATCAACACTGGCAAGAGAGGATGATCCACCGATAACACTGGAGTTATCAATAGGCACACCATCCACAACGATCAACGCCTGATTATTTCCTGCGATAGAAGAACCTCCGCGCAACACGACACGAGACGAACTACCGGGAGAGTTTGATGTAGATGTAATGTTTACCCCTGCAACTTTTCCAGCTAAAGAATTGATTGCACTTGAGTTTCTTCCACTTGTCAACTCTTCGCTGTTGATTGTCGGAGCGGAGTATCCCAACGTTCTTTTTTCACGCTTGATTGCATTTGCAGTCACCACCACCTCTTCCAAGGCATTGTCATGGTTTTCCAAGGAAACGTTGAATACTGTACTGTTGTTGTTCACAATAATGGTTTTATCATCAAATCCAACTGAACGGAATACGACAACTTTACCAGCAGGTACATTCAATGAATAGTTACCGTCAGCATCTGTCTGTGTAGCCTGATTAGTACCTTGGACCACTACTGTCACCCCTGGTAATCCTTTACCATCAGCAGATGTCACACGACCACTAATCTTTTTTTCTTGCGCGAATGCGACCGAAGTCAAAATCATTCCGCCAACAAGAAAATTTAGTAATGTTTGTTTCATGTTTTAGTTAGTTAATTTATTATTTCTAATCCTCTATATTGATATTAAAGTATATCCAATCAAATAACCGTCTAAACATAAATTGCCTAGACAATAAACAGCAGCTAGCGAAAGCATGCCGTCATTCATTTTTTGATAACAGTTGATGATATTAGTGGAACAGCGAACTCCCGGCAGATGTAGAGTCAATCCATTGAAAAATACTCACCTGTAAAATCTACTCTTTTCAGTATTTACAGAATATAATAGTTAGTGCGATTTCTATTAGCGGTTCCAAATATAGAAAGCCAAAGTTGTTTTTACAAGTTTTTTAACATACCGTCTCAAAAATGGAAAATACTGCAATAAAGACCTCAGTATCTTACAAATTCAGACAAAAGAAACAATTTAGAATAAAAAACCAACAAACAAACCCACAACAGAATATTATACGGCAACACCATTATTTAACAAAACATTAACAATGATATAAGAATTTCATAATAGCAGCATCCTTTCATTTTTTTTGATCAAAAAAAATGTAATTTATAAACATTCTAAAGTGACTGGTGCGGTATCTAACACAAAAAGGCTCTATCCGTGAAGGTAGAGCCTCTTAGCGAATAAGCCAGTCAGTGAAGTTCTTAGTCCACCGTCTGCTTAGTCAATGTATTCAAACTTGGTATATGGAACCAAAACTTCAGGTATCTTGATACCTCTATCCGTCTGGTTATTTTCCAATATTGCAGCTACAATACGTGGCAGCGCCAATGCCGAACCGTTTAACGTGTGAGCCAGCTGCATTTTGCCTTCTGCATTTTTGAAACGTACTTTTAAGCGGTTTGCCTGATAAGTTTCAAAGTTAGAAACAGATGATACTTCGAGCCAGCGCTTTTGCGCCGAACTGTACACCTCCATATCGTAGGTTAATGCTGCGGTAAAACTCATATCTCCACCACATAAACGCAATACGCGATACGGAAGGCCCAATTTTTGCAACAAACCCTGCACGTACAAGCTCATCTCTTCAATCACCTCGTAAGACTTGTCCGGATGGACAATCTGCACAGCTTCGACCTTATCAAACTGATGGAGACGGTTGAGTCCGCGCACATGTGCGCCATAGGAACCTGCCTCGCGACGGAAACAAGGGGTATAAGCGCAGTGTTTAATCGGAAATTGCCCTTCTTTTACGATCACATCCCGATAGATATTGGTCACTGGGACTTCTGCGGTGGGAATCAGATACAAATTATCATTATTAACAAAATACATTTGTCCCTCTTTATCAGGCAACTGACCTGTTGCAAAGGCGGAGTCTTCATTAACCACAATCGGCACCTGAACCTCCTCATAACCTTGCTCTGCGGCCTGATCCAAAAAGAAATTGATCAAAGCACGTTGCAGCTTGGCGCCTTTTCCCTTATATACCGGGAAGCCGGCCCCAGAAACTTTCACACCCAGTTCCAAATCCACAATATCGTATTTGGTCAGCAGTTCCCAATGTGGAAGAGCTTCTTCTGATAAAGCAGGAATATCACCGTTGGTCAGCACCACTTCATTATCTTCGGCACCCGCACCGACAGGTACGGAATGATGCGGCAGATTGGGCAGTTGTACAATCTTTTCATTCAATGCCGTTTCTATCGTTGCCAATTTATCCAAAAGCTGCCTGACCTGTTCCTTATATCCCGATGACTTGGATTTAACGGCTTCAGCTTCTTCTTTTTTGCCCTGGCGCATCAGATCTCCAATCTGTTTTGCTGCCGCATTAGCCTCTCCCGAAAGCGCGTCCGATTCAGCCTGGATCTTACGGCGGTCTTCATCCAGACGGATGATTTCGTCGACCAACCCAATTTCCTTGAAATGCTTGACAGCCAATCTTTCGATAACCGTATCCCTGTTTTCACGGATATAATTCAATTGCAACATAATGTGATATATTATTTAAAATAGTGAACAAAGATAGTGAAAACTGATTTTAACCGAAAGGGAATCGTAGATTATTCATCAGCTACTCTATTCGAGAGAAAGAAAATGTTTTTCGGAGAAGTTATTCCCGAAAAACACTTCCGTCGGTACCCTCTTAACAAACTAGGTAAAGGCAAAATTCGCGGGCCACCCCCAGCCAATATTCGATCGAACTTCTGTTATCCACTTGCTTGCTTGCTTGCTTGCTTGCTTGCTTGCTTGCTTGCTTGCTTGCTTGCTTGCTTGCTTGCTTGCTTGCTTGCTTGCTTGCTTGCTTGCTTGCTTGCTTGCTTGCTTGCTTGCTTGCTTGCTTGCTTGCTTGCTTGCTTGCTTGCTTGCTTGCTTAGGCGATAGTAACCTCGTTACATAGGTACACATCCTGAATGGCATGCAGCAGCTCTACGCCCTCCTTCATAGGTTTCTGAAAAGCCTTACGGCCCGATATCAATCCCGTTCCTCCTGCTCTTTTATTGATGACAGCTGTCTTCACAGCTTCCTGGATATCATTTTGTCCGGAGGCCCCACCGGAATTAATAAGTCCTGCCCGGCCGGAAAAACAGTTAAGAACCTGATAACGACACAGATCGATTGGATGGTCAGTAGATAGCTGGCTATACATGCGTTCATCCAATTTTCCATAGGCACTCTTGCCCATATTCAGCGCTTTAAATCCGCCATTTAGCTCG
The DNA here is from genome assembly GCF_901482695.1 of Sphingobacterium thalpophilum. NCBI lineage: Bacteria > Pseudomonadati > Bacteroidota > Sphingobacteriia > Sphingobacteriales > Sphingobacteriaceae > Sphingobacterium > Sphingobacterium thalpophilum. Next base: position 3,136,062 of record NZ_LR590484.1, on the reverse strand, counting down.
GGCAGCTTTTGTTTGATGATGTCAGCCTTGATGGTTACCCCGAGGTGGTTGGCCTGCCCTGTCAGATCTGCGGACAGATGGTAATCCTGTCCGTCTACCTTAAATGCAGTATTGCGTAAATAGCACCACAATACAGTTGCCATGCCAAGAGCATGTGCTTCCTCAAAAGCTCTCGCTACTTCAATAATCTGACGGTCAGATTCTGCTGAGCCAAAATAGATGGTTGCTCCGACAGCTACAGCTCCCATGTTCCAGGCTTCGCGTATCGTACCATATAAAATCTGGTCGGCACGATTGGGGTAAGTCAGCAGTTCGTTGTGATTGATTTTTACCAAAAACGGTATCTTGTGGGCATACTTCCGGGACACAGCTCCCAGTACACCAAAAGTAGAAGCTACAGCGTTACAGTTTCCTTCCAATGCCAGTTTAACAATATTTTCGGGGTCAAAATATTGTGGGTTGGGAGCAAATGAGGCTCCTGCACTATGTTCTATGCCCTGGTCTACGGGTAATATAGAAAGATACCCGGTGTTGGCCAGGCGTCCTGTACCAAACAATTGTCCCAGACTGCGCAGCACCTGCGGGCTGCGATCACTCGTTCCGTATACCTGATCAATAAAAGCGGCATCTGGAAGATGAAGCATATCTCTGGATACTGCGGGTTTATCAAACTCCAGCAAATCACTTGATTCGGCACCTAGATATGCCTGAATTTTTTCAATGTACTGCATAATTTATCCTTGCATTTATATAGAAAATAACCCGAAAACGGATAGAATGTTTTAGCTCCTATTATCTAGCAAAAAAAACTTAACTTTGACCATGTTATATTTAGTCCCAACACCTATTGGCAATCTGGAAGACATGACCTTTCGTGCGGTCAATGTCCTGAAAGAAGTTGATATCATTTTAGCAGAGGATACCCGGACCAGTGCTCCTCTGTTAAAACATTTTGGTATTGAAAAGAAAGTATTTGCGCATCATCAGCATAATGAACATAAAGCTGTTTCCGAAATCATCAAGTTTCTGAAAGAAGGACAGCGAATTGCCCTGATTTCAGATGCTGGGACACCCGCAATTTCGGACCCGGGCTTTTTACTGGTACGGGAGGCTATCAAGGAAGGGCTTGAGGTTCAGTGCTTGCCCGGAGCCACGGCATTCGTCCCTGCATTGGTCAATTCGGGACTTCCGAATGACCGCTTCTGTTTTGAAGGCTTTCTCCCCGTCAAAAAAGGTAGACAGACGCGATTAAAGGCCTTGGCAGAGGAAAAAAGGACGATGATTTTCTATGAATCACCGCATCGCATTCTGAAAACCATTGATGAATTTATCTCTATTTTTGGTCCGGAAAGACAGGCTTCAATTTCAAGGGAATTGAGCAAATTATATGAAGAGAATGTACGTGGCACATTGACGGATTTAAAATTACACTTCGAAAACAATCCAATTAAAGGAGAATTTGTATTTTGTGTAGGTGGATTGGAATAAACTTTGACAATCTTTAATTACTTTAAAACGCATCTAACATGAACATGGAACAATTTGCACAGGACGGACAGGATATCAAGATCATTGAAAAACTGATCACCAAAGTCCGGGACATGCTTACTCCAGGAGAAAAAATAGATTATATTGCTGTTCAGAAGAAGCCAGCAGTAACCATCTTGCCCGATAGCATCACGATCAGCAACAAGCGCATTTTTATGTGCGAATTCACCAAATTGGGACTGGCAACGGATTTCGAAATCTTTGGCTGGCAAGATATCAAAGATATTGCATTCAAAGAAGAAATCTTCGGCTCTAAGGTTACGGTGATTCCTTTTACAGGCGAAAACTTGAGCATCGACTATATTCCAAAAGTACAGGCAAGAAAGCTCTACCAGTACATCAAAGCGGCACTGGAGAATTATAAAAAAGCGGAACTGGCTGCTGAAAAGGAGAAAATTGTAATCGCTCCCGCAGCCAAAGAAATCGTCCCGGAAAAAACGGAACATGTGACTCCGGCTCCTGCTCCGCCATCCACACCGCTTTCGCAGCCTACACCGGCAATTGCTCCAGCACCAGCGCCCCCCGCAGCCGTCTCCAGTACGCCTGTCAAAGAGGAAGAAGAGGATGAAATTACGCTGAAGCTTAAGAAGTTAAAAACGCTCTTTGATAAGCAATTGATTACACAGGAAGAATACGAAAACAAGAAAAGGGAAGTTTTGTCGAGTTTATAAATACAAGCGGGAGAAAAACGATTGTGAAAAATAATTATCTATTGGCACTTTTTAGTGCCTTTTTACTGTGGCTAGGCTGGCCACCTATCCCCTATTCCAGTGTATTGCTCTTTATCGGGTTTATTCCCTTGCTTCTTGCGCTGGAAAACATCATACAGCATGATTCCATGACGAAGAAAGGAAGAAAAATCTTTCTTGTTGCAGGACTCACCGCACTAATCTGGAATACAGCCTCGATTTATTGGGTATACAACTCGATTTCGTCGGTTATGCCGGCCTTCGCAGCGGTGCTGATCAGTTTGATCCCCTTCTGTCTTGGCGCCCTCTTGATGGCTGCTGCCTTCTGGTTATACTATCGATTGAGGCGTAAAGCCAACCTCACTCTGTCGCTTTTTGGTCTAATGGGGTTCTGGATAAGTTACGAACTGCTGCACGCTTCCTGGGACCTTGCCTTTCCCTGGATGACGCTGGGAAATGGTTTCGCCACTTTTCATCAGTTGGTCCAATGGTACGATATCACTGGCGTGTACGGCGGTTCCATCTGGATCTGGGTGGTCAATATTTTAATTTTCACACTTTATCTCCACTACAAAGGCCGATATACCCTCAAAAACAAAGTAATTCACGCTATAAGTCTTGGGCTGGTCCTGATCGTGCCAGCAACATACTCGCTGCTGCGCTATTCGAATTATGAAGAGCACCAAAATCCTGCGCAGCTCGTGGTCGTACAACCTAATATCGATCCTTATATCAAGTTTCAGCTCAGTCCGGAAGAGCAGCTAAGGACGCTGTTTGCATTATCCAGTTCTGTAGCTAAACCAAATACAGAGTTCTTTATCTGGCCCGAAACGGCTCTTTCGCAAAATGGCTATTTTGATGAAGAAAGCTTTCGGGACACTTATTCTTATAAACAAATCTTAAAATTTCTGGACGCTTATAAAAATGGTAACGTGCTGTCGGGCATAGAGAGCTACCAGCTGTACAATTATCCCAAAACACCGACAGCCCGCCAACTCGCTCCGCACGTCTATCAGGACAATTTCAATGCGGCAACGCTGATCGATTTCTCGTCCAAATTACAATTTTACCACAAGTCTAAACTGGTCCCGGGAGTGGAACAGATGCCTTTTGGTGCGGCAATGGAATTTTTAAAACCCTTATTTAAAGCATTTGGTGGTACAACTGGGGGATATGGCAAGCAGGCCGAACCCTCTGTATTCTATTCGCAAAGTGGCATTGGTGCAGCTCCTGTAATCTGCTATGAATCTATTTGGGGTGACTATGTGGCTAAATATGTAAAAAAAGGCGCGCAATTCATTGCCATCATCACTAACGACGGCTGGTGGGGCAACACCTCGGGCAAAGATCAGCATATGCAATATGCCAAACTCCGCGCCATTGAAAATAGAAGATGGGTTGCGCGGTCTGCCAATACCGGCATCTCCGGATTTATCAATCAACGGGGCGATATCGTCCAGCAAACAACATGGTGGCAGCCGGCTGCTTTAAACCAGGAGATCAACTTAAACGAAGAAATCACTGTTTATACGAAAACAGGAGATATTGCAGCCTATCTGGGGCTCGCTATAGGATTGGGCGGATTGTTGATTATTTTGTTGAGAAAAAAACAGTAGCGGCAGGAATCTACAGATAACATACACAGGCCGTTGGCGTTTGCGCTGTATTCATCAATAATTCTTATGTAAATAAGTTATTTAATGCATCTGATTTACTTTTTAGATTTGTAATTTTGCGCCATGCAAGTATATTTTGACAATGCTGCGACTACAGCTTTGGATCCTGAAGTGATAAAAGTCATGGTCGATGTCATGGACCACAATTTCGGAAATCCATCTTCCATCCATAGTCACGGAAGACAAGTGAAAACTATCGTCGAGAAAGCCCGAAAGACAATCGCCAGTCTTCTCCACGTATCTCCAGCGGAGATCTTCTTCACCTCCGGTGGAACAGAAGCGGACAATATGGCTATCGTTCGGTCCATAGCCGATTTTGGCATAACGCATGCCATTACATCGCCGATCGAACATCATGCGGTGCTGCATACCCTGGAGGAGCTCAAGAAAGAAGGGAAGATACAGCTTGACCTCCTGGAGGTCGACGCGAAAGGCAATTTAAATCTTGATCAGCTTGAAGTGCTTCTGAGTAACAATCCGCGCACCTTTGTTTCGATCATGCATGCCAACAATGAAATCGGAAATCTCAACGACATCGAACGCATCGCTGCTCTATGCCAGCAATATCATGCGATATTCCATTCGGATACGGTACAGACAATGGGACATTACCCGCACGACCTTAGCAAACTCAGAATAGATTTTATTACGGGTGCCGCCCATAAGTTTCACGGACCAAAGGGGGTTGGTTTTCTTTATATCAACGCCAACAATAAAATCAAACCCTTAATCTATGGCGGTGCACAGGAACGTAATATGCGCGGTGGTACAGAAAATGTCTATGGTATTGCCGGACTTGCCAAAGCTTTGGAAATAGCATATGAGCACATGGAAGAGCACCATGCTTATATCCAGGGCATTAAATCGTACATGATCAGCGAACTTCAAAAAGCGATTCCAGATGTGACATTCAATGGTATTATTGATCCTGACAAATCTCTATACACGGTATTGAACGTATCCTTTCCCTGCAGCGAGCTGGCCGATATGCTGCTGTTTAACCTGGACATTGCCGGCATCTCCTGTTCGGGCGGAAGCGCCTGCAGTTCAGGCACAGACATTGGCTCGCATGTACTAGGAGCTATCCGTGTAGATGCCGACCGCCCGTCGGTACGCTTCTCATTCTGCAAACATAATACAAAAGAAGAAGTGGACTTTGTGGTTTCTACCTTAAAAGAACTTTGCGCGAAAAAAAGATAACGAGATTCATTTAAGAGAAAAAGCCGGAGGGGATACCTTCGGCTTTTTTTTATTGCTCCGAATCTTGCCTCGCGGTAAGCTTCAGTTTTTTGTTAGAACATAGTATTTGGAAATATCACCGGTAATATCGTTACCCGATAAATCCAATTGACTTAATACATGGTTGCCTAGTTTGAATTTGTAATCTACCCCGTCCAATGTAATGATGTTGCCGTCGAGTTTCCATTTACCCTCACGAACAAAGACATCTTCGCTCTTGTTTAGATATTTGGATGAATATTTATAGGTATTGTCTGGGTGCAACGAGATCAGGGTTTCTATTCCATCGCAATCCGCACAGGGCATTACTCCCCTATATTCTCCAATGACAATCTCGGCCTTATCTCTTCCTTTCAGTTCCTGTAAATTATCTTTATAAGCAGCCACACTCTGTTTGGGATTGTCACATCCCCCCAATACAAGCGCTACCAACACTCCCACTGTCCAAACAAACGTTTTCATCGCATTCCAAATTCAAAAAAATCAGCATCTAATATATTCTCTCGGAATTTACATAACAAATTAAATACCAAAATTTTAGAATCTGCTAAAAATCGTCCTCATCCTCGTCTGTCAAAAAGGACAACGCGCCCTGTAATTCACCTAATGCATGAAAATTACGGCTCTTTCGAGCAATTTCAATTCCTTTTTTGTATGTAGAAATAGCAGAATCGGGTTGTCCCAGTTTTTCATACAGCTTAGCCAGATGGTAATAGGTGCCCACATAATCGGGATTGCTGTCTATTAATTGTTCAAAACGCCGGCGTGCCTCCTGCTCGTCATTCAGTTTTAGGTATTCGGCGGCAATGGCATATTTTAAAAAAGGATCTTCTGGTGTCTCCTTTAGAAATTCGTTAAGCTGATCCAATCGTGTTGACATAGTGTTTTTATTTCAAACTTAGCAATTTTGCGAGGATAAGCAATGATCTTGAAAAGCGTCCTTTTTCTATAATACTATGCTAGCATATAAAATGACAATTTACTGACGCACCCTCCGCATTGGAAAAGTATACAGACTCCATTTAAAATATTATCAATTATACAACGGAAACACTAATAAAATAAAAATTTTATATATTTTAAAAGAAATTCCGAGTAAAAATTTAAAAAACAACAATACAGGAACTATCTTTTCATACAGAATTTTAGACCGTTTACCTCTTTTTATTTGGGAGAAAATATGGTAAGTTTGGGTAAAACCAATCGCATATGAAAATATTAGTTTGTATAAGTAATGTCCCAGACACTACATCCAAGATCACTTTTACAAATGACAACACCGCTTTTAACACCGCTGCGGTGCAATTTATTATAAACCCTTATGATGAAATTGCTTTATCCAAAGCCGTGGAATTAGCTGAAGGCGGAAAAGGTACCGTTACTGTCATTAATGTGGGGGACGCCTCTACTGAAGCCACGATCCGTAAAGCATTGGCAATTGGTGCGGACAATGCCGTACGTATCAATGCGACACCACGGGACGCTTGGTTTGTTGCTCATCAGATCGCAGCATACGCCAAAGACAAAACCTTTGATCTGATCCTGACAGGACGGGAATCCATCGATTATAATGGTGCTCAGGTGGGAGCTATCGTCGCTGAACTGTTAAATATTCCGTCAGTCTCGATCGCGAAAAAGATTGACCTGTCTGCCGACAGTGTGAGCATCGAGCGGGAAATTGAAGGTGGCAAGGAAGTTTTGACCGCCAAACTACCGATTGTTGTCGGTACCGCGGAGGGCGTTGCTGAACCCAAGATCCCCAATATGCGGGGAATCATGAGCGCGCGCACCAAACCATTGGAAGTTCTGGAGCCTATATCAGTGGATTCATTATCCCATATCGTCAAGTACGAGAGTCCGGCACCACGTGGCACGGTCAAGCTGGTCGATGCTGCCGAAGTGGAAAAACTGGTTTCTCTTCTTCATGATGAAGCCAAAGTTATTTAATTACTAAATCTGAAAACATTATGTCTATATTAGTATATGTAGAAAATACGGATGGCAAATTCAAAAAATCGGCTTTCGAGGTCGTTTCTTATGCTAAAGCCATCGCTGATAACATCCATACCGACCTTACGGCTCTTTCCATCGGCCATGTTTCTCAAGACGAACTTGCCCGATTAGGTAATTATGGGGCATCGAAAATACTCACCGTCGACAATGAACAACTATCCACTTTCGTCAACCAAGCGTATGCGAGCATCATCGCTGAAGCAGTGCGGAGTACAGGTGCACAGCTACTGGTGCTTTCCAATTCATTTTCCGGCAAAGGGCTCGCACCACGGGTGGCCACAAAGCTGCAAGCTGCGCTTGCCGACGGCGTCCTGGAGCTGCCATCCATCGAAGGTGATAAACTGACGGTCAGGAAAACAGCATTCTCGAACAAAGCATTTGCCACGCTCGAACTGACCGCAGCCATTAAAATCATTGCGTTAAATCCAAACGCCTACGAGGCAAAAGAAACCGGCGGTACCGCTACTGTGGAGCAATTTAAGGCAAACTTAAACGCCAGCGATCTATCGACTGTCGTGAAAGAGATTGTGCGCGCCACAGACAAAGTCTCTTTACCGGAAGCGGAAATCGTTGTGTCTGCAGGACGTGGACTGAAAGGACCTGAAAATTGGGGCATGATTGAGGAACTTGCAGAGGTCCTCGGGGCTGCTACCGCCTGCTCCAAACCGGTATCCGACGCAGGCTGGCGCCCGCATGCTGAACACGTTGGCCAAACTGGTATTGTTGTGAGCCCCAATCTCTATATCGCAATCGGAATCTCAGGAGCGATTCAGCATCTAGCAGGTGTCAGCTCTTCCAAAACAATAGTCGTTATCAATAAGGATCCCGAAGCGCCATTTTTTAAGGTTGCAGACTATGGAATTGTGGGCGATGCGTTCGAGATTGTCCCTAAGCTGACGCAAGCTTTGAAAGCATATAAAGGGAATTAAACTGCTTATTCACACTTTATTTTCCCCATTTATCCTCGAGATAAATGGGGAATTTTATTTCATCATTGAATATTTGCTTTCGACCGCTATAAAAGGTGCCTAACAGCTGATGGAGGTCGGGAAATTTGTTCACCGCTAACGCAATTTATAATTGCATATAAAAGCAAATTTATCTAAGTTTGTAGACCGCTTTGGAATTAAAATGAAGAAAATCAGATTAGATATCGTTGGTTTATCCTATAGTCAAACACAGTCTGGGGCCTATGCCCTTGTATTGGGAGAAGTGGAGGGCAACAGAAGATTGCCCATCATCATTGGCAGCCATGAAGCCCAGGCCATTGCTATCCGGATAGAAAAAATGATTCCTAGCCGCCCGCTTACCCACGACCTATTTCAGTCTTTTGCAGAATCTTTCGGCATTAAACTTATTGAGGTATTGATCTACAATCTGATTGAGGGTATCTTTTATGCCAAAATCATCTGTTCTGACGGCAACAAAATTGTGGAAATTGATGCACGTACCTCCGATGCGGTTGCATTAGCCGTCCGCTTTGAAGCGCCTATTTATGCGTATGAATTTATCATGTCCTCTGCCGGAATTATTATTGAAGGCCATGAATTTGCATTTTTGGAAAATTTAGATAAAGCCAGCAAATCACAGGATCCCAATGTTATGGAAGTCGAAGAAAAGACTCCATCGAAATCACCCACCAACCCATTTTCTTCATTGACAGACGAACAATTGGAGCAAGCGCTCAACCAGGCTCTGGCTGATGAGAACTATGAGCAGGCAGCGCTGATTAGGGACGAAATTTCCAAAAGAAAGTAATTCCTTTCGTCATTGCGAAACAAAAACTCTAAATAATATCGTTTTATGTCTATTAAACTAAGATTGACCATTATGAGCTTCTTTCAGTTTTTCGTCTGGGGAGCATGGTTGATTACAATAGCCAATTATTGGTTCGGCACGAAGCAATGGGATGGTACGCAATTTGGTGCCATCTTTGCTACCATGGGCATCGCTTCGCTGTTTATGCCGACATTAATGGGTATCATCGCTGATCGCTGGATAAATGCGGAAAGGTTATATTTTATTCTGCATTTATGTTACGCAGGTGTTTTGTTCTATTTACCCCAGGTGAATGATCCAAACACCTTTTTTTATGCGATGCTGGCAGCAATGTGTTTCTATATGCCTACATTGGCGCTTTCCAATGCAATCGCCTACACAGCATTGAATCAGAACAACTATGACCTGGTCAAAGCCTTTCCGCCCATTCGTGTGTTTGGCACAATCGGATTTATCGTCGCTATGTGGATGACCAATCTAACCGGAAATAAAGCAACAGCTTATCAGTTTTACATTGCTGGTGCAGCGGCTTTGGCCTTAGCGCTGTATGCTTTTACGCTGCCGAAATGTCCTCCAAGAAAATTACAGCAGGACAACGCCTCCTGGACGCAGCTATTGGGTCTGGAAGCATTTAAACTCTTCGGCAACTACAAGATGGCGCTGTTCTTTATTTTCTCTATGTTTTTGGGAGCAGCCTTACAGCTGACCAACGCCTACGGCGATGTATTTTTGGATGAATTTAAATTTTTCCCAAAGTTCGTGGACTCTTTCGTAGTGAAATACTCCACTATTATCATGTCCATTTCGCAGATTTCAGAAACACTTTTCATTTTGGCCATTCCTTTTTTCTTGAAGCGATTTGGCATTAAGAAGGTGATGTTAATCTCCATGTTGGCCTGGGTACTCCGTTTCGGTCTTTTTGCTTTTGGCGATCCTGCAGGCGGGCTTTGGATGATCATCCTATCTTGTATCGTTTATGGAATGGCATTTGATTTCTTCAATATCTCCGGTTCATTATTTGTCGAAACATCGACGACCTCAAGCATACGCAGTTCGGCTCAAGGTTTATTTATGATGATGACCAATGGTATTGGCGCTGTATTTGGTAGTTTTGTATCAGGATGGGTCATCGACCACTATTTTACCAAAAGCTTCCAAAACGGACAGGACCTTGCACAGTACCTGGATACCTCGGTCAATGATGCCCATTTTCTGAATTTCATAAAGGAAAAAAGTGTTTCATTGCTGCCTGATGGCACATTGAGCAACAGCCTTATGCTCAAAGACTGGCACCATATCTGGCTGGCATTCGCGATCTATACGCTTGTTATTGCGATTCTTTTCGCAGTATTCTTCAGACATAAGCATGAGCGTGAACCGCAATATTCGAAATAACAAAAAGCCGCATTTGCGGCTTTTTGTATATTTGTAAGATGCAAAACACAACAACAGCATTATTAAAAGATCCGCAATCTCAAATCTACAACTGGACATTTCAATGGATTAAAGGCCTCGGTCTGGACAATCAGAGCAGCCATTTTCTCAACTCCATTGTATTATTACTTGCCGTCATCCTTTTTCTAGTTATTGTCGACTATTTTAGCAAAAGAACTCTTCTGCTATTAACCATTAAAGCAATCAGGAAAAGTACCAACCGTTTTGATGATCTTCTGATCAGGAATAAGACCCTTAAACTCATTGCCCATTTCGTTCCCATCCTGGCAGCACAATATATCATCCCCATGATCTTTATGGGTTTTCCGACCTGGAAAGAGAACATCAATAAGGTGCTCGCCATTGCAACAACGATTGTGAGTTTAATGATCATCCATTCGCTGTTGAAAAGCGTGCGCGATATTCTTCGCACGCGTAAATCCTTTGCCGACAAACCGCTGGAAAGTTATCTTCAGGTCTGCCAGATCATCCTCTTATTCATCGGGGGAACCATCTGTTTCTCGATCCTGACGGGCAACTCTCCATGGTCATTTCTTCTGTCTCTAGGAGCGGCTTCAGCTATCCTCATGCTGGTTTTCAAAGACACGATCTTAGGTTTCGTCGCAAGCATACAGGTCTCAGCCAATGACTCTATACGCGTGGGAGACTGGATCGAAATGCCCAAATACGGGGCAGATGGAACGGTCAGGGAAATCAACCTCAACAATGTGAAGGTACAGAACTTCGATAAAACGATAACCACCATCCCCACACATACCTTGCTATCGGACTCCTTTAAAAACTACAGAGGCATGCAACAGTCGGGCGGGCGCCGACTCAAACGGGCAATACATATCAAGATCTCGACTATCCGATTTCTGGAAAACGAAGAAATCGATAAGCTAAAGAATATTCAGATCCTACGTCCTTATATTGAGGAGCGGGCGGCCACGATTGATGCCTACAATCTGAAGCACCACATCGATCCCTCCACTCCGATCAATGGTCGCAAAATGACGAATCTAGGCCTATTTAGAGCCTACGCACTCACGTATTTACGGCAAAATCCACAGATCCACAAAACAATGCCTCTGATGGTACGCCAGCTTGCATCAACAGAACACGGCGTTCCGCTGGAACTATATTTCTTTGTCAGCGATATTCGGTGGGAATTTTATGAAGGTATCGTATCCGATGTCTTTGACCACTTATTTGCTGCAATAAAATACTTCGATCTTGAGGTGTTTGAAAATCCTGCTTCAGACGATTTCAGGCATTTCGTAAAGGGACAACACTTCAGTGTACTGCACTGAGCCGGCTAAACGGTCTGCCCTAAAAGAGTGAAAGGTAATCCGGGGAGATTACCTTTTCACTTTAAAAACAAACTAAATTTTCAGACGTGTTTCACAACAGATCTACACATTAACCCTAACTCTTTATGAATCAAAAATTACTCTATACAAATATAGTTCTACTATGTTAAGTGCATCTTAAGTTAACTTTAAACTTAAAATTATTCGACCACAACATCTTTTGTGGCAAAATGTTCACGGTTAAACATATCGACAGCTTTAATTTCAACCTGATATTTCCCTGCTTTCAGCTTTGGAAGGTTCGTCATCCATAAGTGACTTGATTTTTCGGGGTTGGATGGCCGGCGGGTCGTAAGCAGCTGCTTCGCCGTGTCGTACTTTGCCAAGGTTCCCAAAAAAGCAGGATCGTGTTCATTGACGTAGCTCATTTCTTTCCACTCCCCCTGATTAATACGCCACATCACCTTATCGCCTTCTTTTCCGATAAAGAAATTGGCATAAATCGGATAACGTCTGCTATACTTTTCGGGTATTATTGACGCTCCGTAAAGCTCGATCTGGTGACTTGCAGGCTTGCCGACAACGCGATAATCAAAGCTATATTGATTACCATCAATCTTTAAAATCGCATAGCCTTTTGGCGTACCGTCGCGCATGGTGGAAACCGGAATTCCTTTGTCATTCAGTTCACCCGAATACCAGTCGCCCGAAGTCGTGCCTACATTGTATTCATGATGCGGTTTTTCCTGCTTCCACCCATCCTGTTTTCCATAGAAATACTGCCGTTGAAAATGTGTGTGCGCGGACAGCGACAGCGTATATTTAAAAGGAGCCAAAATATCAAATAGACGCTGTCGGTCTTCATCGCGGAACACATCTGAATTTTGGTGGTACAGAGGAATGTGAAATGCCAGCACAACGAGTTTATCCTTATCGACATGCTTCAGATCATTTTCAACAAAGTCCAGTTGGTCCCTTCGAAAACCGCCCAAGTATCCTTTTCCTGTGCGTGGATTTGGATAAATAATATCATCCAGTACAATGAAATGTGCGTTGCCATAGTTGAACGCATAATTGTTTGGTCCAAATGTTTTTTCAAAAGATTCGTCCGAGAGACTGTCCGCTTTAGCATCATAATTCATATCATGATTGCCCATAACATTGTACCAAGGCAGTCCCATAGCAGATATAACCGATTTATATTTGGGCTGCAACGACAGATCGTCTCCTACCAGGTCGCCCAAGCTAATCCCAAATCGGGCAACCGATTTATCCGTAATTTCGTTGATTATACCATTTTTGAAAAACGCTAGCTCTTCCTCCGTATAAGCCTGGGGGTCGCCGAAGATAAAAGCTGAAAACTCAGGGCTTTCCTCTTGCTCATACAACGCAAAATCAATGGCTGCCGGAATTTTTCCAGTTGCGGCGACACCTGAGTATTTGGATTGTGGACTTCCCTTTGTTTTGTGGATGTAATAGAATTTTGGATGGTTATCAGTGTCCAGCGACAAGTTGTATCCACTCGGTTTAATCACAAAAATGATATTGTCGGCACCGACAGGTAGCTTATAACGGCCATCTTGATCGGTGATGACGACTTCGCGGCCGTTGCTAACGGAAACGCCAGCTAATCCTTTTTCATTTTTATCTAATTTTCCATTCTTGTTTATATCCAGATAAACCTTACCCTTTGCGAGTTCCTGAGCCTGCACTGACTGGGTCAATACGCAGGCGGCGGCGATTGCTAAAAATGCTTTCATGTGAAATGTAGTTTTGCCGCTAAAGTACCCTATTGGGATTAAAAGAAAATAAAGGGAATATAAAGTAATTATAAAACACCCATATTTTATTATCGCGCCTGCGCAGTCGCCAGCATACGGTTGACTTCGTCAATCATTGATTTGGCCGCATCATGCATCCGGGGATTGCCAGCAAAGTCTGCATCAAGCGTAACCGCTTTTGACTTCTCTTTATAAGTATATTTCAAATAAAAACGCGGCACGGTAGAGTGTGTAGAATCTTCTTTCCACTGCGGGCCAGTCATGTCCGTATCTAAATTCCAGAAGCCTAATTCCATCGCTTTACGATGCAGGTATAATAGGTCATCTTTGGTGAATTTTACGGTATCGGTGATCAGCGAATCCTGTTTGTTCAAATATTTATAGATGCGTGTTTTTGAGTTGTATTCATTGACCATGTGGTTGGGTTCACCGTATTTGAATTCAATCGATTCAAAATCCGCAAAACGGAAAGGTGCGTTCTTGATCATATTGCTATAGTAATAGACACAATACATCAAAAATGGCACAATAACACATAGGCCTAAAAAAATCTTTTTACTTTTTATTGTCATTTCTATAAAATTTTGACAAAAATAAGGATTTATATACCGTATAAAAGATTATATAAACATATGACATAAAACCTACATGTCTTCAGCTTCAAATCTTTGGTGATCCAGCATCAACAAAGGTTTTGGCATACCAGCTGTCCGAAAGATCCGATATGATGACACCCTTACGTGTGGAGACATGCACAAACTTGTTATTATGTAAGTATACGCCGACGTGGTCGATTCCTTTTCGACCAAAAGAGAAGAAGACCAGATCTCCTTCTTCCAGCTTTTCGGGTTTCTTTTTTTTGACGATGCCCTCCATATCCCTTGATGTACGCGGCAGGCTTCCTTTGTACACTTCTATATAAAGGAGGTTTACAAAACCTGAGCAGTCCACTCCGGCTTTCGTCTGTCCGCCCATGCGGTGCGGTATACCCATCCAGTCATCGATAAAGGAATATAATTGGGGATTAAGCTTTTTGGGACTCACGTCGAGTAATGCCGCGTAATTGTCGAGCCTTGCCCCGGAAAACGTCTTTCCACGCGCAGTACTGGCATCGGTCAATACCGAACCCGAAGCGTGGGAATTGGAACTGAGTATTTTTCTCTTCGTTGAACAGCTAGTCAACAACAATAACGTGCTCAAAAAGAAAATGTAATAAGATCTAGCAATCATCATAGCCGATATCATTCCGGTAAAACAAACATAGAAAAATTGCTCTTTTTCCACAAGTTTTATTTCAGTGTCTCACCGCCGAACAAACTATGTTGCAGAGATACATGTACTTCCTAAAAAAAAGCGGCAAGTAGAAAGTCCTTTTTCTGTCAACAAGAAGGTCTGGGCGAGGAAAGAATTGTTCAGAATCGTAACTTTGCCGGCTAATTTATTTGTGAATGGAAAAATTAAAAGGTGCATTAGCCGTCTTTTTAGGTGCAAGCAGTTTCGGTATATTATCTACTTTTGTAAAAAAAGCCTATGGTCAGGGGCTTACGCTGGGGCAGGTAACAGGAATCCAGGTATTGTTTGGCATGCTGATTCTATGGATTATCTTGATCCTGATGAACGTATTTTCGGCCGGTCCAACAACTTCGGAAGCTCGAAAGTCATCCTGGGTCAAAATTCTGGTCAGTGGCACATCCACCGGCTTAGTCAGTGTATTATATTACAAATGTGTACAGCTTGTTCCAGCTTCATTGGCTATTGTATTGCTGATGCAGTATATCTGGATCGGTGTGGTCATTGAATTTATTTTTTTCAGGACCAAGCCGTCCAAAAACAATTTGATCGGGATCGGAATCGTCCTAATGGCCACGTTGTTGGCGACCGGACTGATTGAAAAGGGACTCAGCCAGCTTAATCTCACTGGAATTGTATTTGGCTTGCTTGCTGCCACGGCATACTCGGTGTTTATGATTGTAAATGGCCGCGTGGGCAATGATTATCACCCAGTACAAAAAAGTGCAATCATGGTAACAGGTTCCTGTGTGCTTATCTTTACCCTATTTCCCCCTGTTTACTTATTCAATGGACAATTTGATCATCACTATCTATATTTTGGGCTTATCCTTTCGCTATTCGGCACCGTGATCCCACCGTTACTATTCGCCTACGGTTTACCCAAAACGGGGTTCTCATTGGGCGGAATATTAAGTTCTGCCGAACTTCCGGTGGCGACGTGCATGTCATATTTCATCCTGCATGAGTCTGTGACATGGCTGCAATGGCTCGGCGTATTGTTGATCCTCGGCACAGTCATCTGGCTGAACGCCGCCAAAGAGAAAGCACATTAACGGTCTTTAATTCCGTAAAAAAGAAGCTGTTCCAGACTCAATAAAGGGAAACCGCTGAATACAACATTTTGAAAGACTGAGAAAGGTATAGGCGTTAATGTGCCAAGGTTTCAGGAATTTCTTCCACCTCAACTTCACAGCTATCTGTTACTTCCATAAACTTCACAGGAATAACCTCATTGACCAACAATGGATCATAAAGAGAGCGTACTTTGACGTAATTTTTGGAAAAGCCATGCATATAACCGTCTTTTTCGTCCGCTTCAAACAGCACATCACCAATAGCCCCCAACTGCGATTCATAAAAAGCACGGCGTTTCTTCTCAGAAAGGATATGCAGCATCTTGCTCCGGTCACTCCGCTGTGCCCCGGGCACTGCTCCTTCCATCTGAGCCGCAATGGTATTTTCACGTTCCGAATACGTAAACACATGCAGATAAGATATATCCAGTTCGTTCAGAAAATTATAGGTGTCGATAAAGTCCTCACGGGTCTCTCCCGGAAATCCTACAATCACGTCCACGCCAATACAACAGTTTGGCATCAGATTTTTGATAAATTCTACACGTTCAGTGTACAGCTCACGTCGATATCTCCTGCGCATCAGGCCCAGGATTTTATTGCTCCCCGATTGCAATGGCATATGAAAGTGTGGTACAAAACGTTTGGACTGGGCCACAAATTCAATGATGTCATTGGACAGCAGGTTGGGCTCAATGGAAGAGATGCGGATGCGGTCAATTCCTTCTATTTCATCCAAGACTTTTACCAGATCCAGAAACCGGTCTTCGCGTTTACCGTTGCGAATCCCAAAATCACCGATATTGACTCCTGTGAGTACGATTTCTTTCACTCCAGAAGCAGCAATTTCTTCTGCCTGACGTACGATATCATCAATTTTGCCCGAGCGGCTGCTGCCCCGTGCCAGCGGGATAGTACAAAAAGTACAGGAATAATCACATCCATCCTGAACCTTTAAAAAGGTACGGGTACGATCACCTATCGAGTAAGCCGACACAAACTGGTTGGTCTCATCAATTGGGCCATTATAAACAATCGTTTTCTCCTGCTTGGTCAGGTCATTGATATGTTCGATAATATTAAACTTTTCAGCCGCTCCTAGCACCATATCGACCCCCGGAATCTCCGCGATTTCCTTCGGTTTTAATTGTGCATAGCAGCCTACGATCGTAATATAGGCGTTTGGGGAGTGCTTTAATGCCTCTTTGACCACCTTTCTACACTTCTTGTCTGCATTGTCCGTGACAGAACAGGTATTGATCACATAAACATCTGCCCGGCTGTTGAACGCAGTGGTCTCATAGCCCGCATCCTTAAACAAGCGGCCTATGGATGATGTTTCTGAATAATTCAGCTTACATCCAAGTGTATAGAAAGCTACCTTTTTATTCTCCATAATATTTTGCAAAATTACATTTTTTTTCAGTAACCCCTCCTATCAATTTAAGTTTTGACTTTCTCGTTATAGGGATTTTCCTTAGTTTTGACTGTCCCGGTAGAAATCAGCAACTAGCCCTGCAGGCGGCTGGCCCGCATGTTGCAAATCAGGGAGATTAAATTCACGTTATAGAAATGTAATCCATGAAACAATATTTAGATTTACTCAGGCATGTTTATACAAACGGTGTAGTAAAGACAGACCGTACCGGTACTGGTACCAAAAGTGTCTTTGGATATCAGATGCGTTTCGATCTCCGGGAAGGCTTCCCTTTGGTGACGACAAAAAAATTACATTTACGATCAATTATCCATGAGCTGATCTGGTTTTTGAAAGGTGAAACCAATATCAAGTACCTCAAAGAAAACGGGGTAAGCATTTGGGACGAATGGGCAGACGAACAGGGCAACCTAGGCCCAGTGTATGGCTCACAATGGCGCTCCTGGCCAACGCCGGATGGCCGTCATATTGACCAGATCGCGCAGGTCATAAACCAGTTAAAAAAATCTCCTGACTCCCGTCGTATCATTGTGTCGGCATGGAATGTCGCTGAAATCGAACATATGGCACTCCCGCCCTGCCACGCCTTTTTCCAATTTTATGTTGCCCCAGCGCAACCTGAAAAAGGCATATTGAAGCCACAGTTGTCTTGCCAGCTTTATCAGCGGAGCGCGGATATCTTCCTGGGGGTTCCCTTTAATATCGCCTCTTATGCCCTATTGACGATGATGGTCGCACAGGTATGCGACATGGAAGCGGCAGAATTTATTCATACATTAGGTGATGCCCACATCTACAGCAATCATTTCGAACAGACCGAACTGCAGCTGAGCCGCGCACCAATGTCACTTCCGCAGATGAAAATAAATCCGGAGGTCAGGGACATTTTCGATTTCAAATTTGAGGACTTTGAATTGTTAAATTACCAATCGCACCCGCATATTAAGGCACCGGTCGCCGTATAATATTATCGGAGGATAATATACATTTGCCAGCAAGATTCCGCTTATTCATAGCATTTTGCGCACCACAATTTAATACAGATAAAACGATGAGTAACCCAACGATAACATTAATTGTAGCTGCATCAGAGAACAATGCCATAGGTATCAATAACCAAATGCCATGGCATTTACCCAATGATTTCAAATATTTCAAGAAGAACACGCTGGATCATTCGGTGCTGATGGGGAGAAAAACATTTGACGCTATCGGCAAAGCATTGCCCGGACGAAGGAATATCGTTATTACCCGAAACGCCGAATTTCAGGCCGATGAAGTGGATGTGGCCAACAGCATCCAGGAAGCGCTACTCTATTGCCGTGATGAACGTGAGGTATTCATCATCGGGGGAGCGAATATTTATCAGCAAGCGCTGCCTTTGGCAAGTAAAGTATTGCTGACCCGTGTTCATACAACGATACCCGGCGATGCTTTCTTTCCTACCCTATCGTCAGAAGACTGGGAACTCGTTTCCTCAGAATTGCATGCTGCCGACGATAGACACGCCTTTGCCTACACTTTTGAAGTGTATATAAAAAAGTAAGAGGTTTGACATAATATGCATAAGTGTTTTTTCTTATTCCTTGTCTTTTTTATGACACACAGCTATGCGCAGCAGATCGATACGGTCTATTTAGAAAAGCTGCTCCGGAGCCGGCCCGATCTTTTTCAGCCTATATTGGATCATCCAACAAAAAAAGAGGTTCAGATCCTCTACACGCAGATAGATCGTGACGAATCCAACATCCCGCATTTTAGATCATATAGTTATAGGCTGAATCCAAGCTGGTACTTCTATCCAGCGAGCACGGTCAAACTTCCGACGGCCATTTTTGCCCTGGAGAAACTCAACGACCTGAACCTAGCCGGATTGACCAAAGACACTCCGCTACGCATTGATACGGCATTCGAAAGACAAACAGCAGTTGCAAAAGATGAGTCCGCCAAAAACGGTCTCCCTTCCATAGCACAGTATATAAAAAAAATATTATTGACCAGCGATAACGATGCTCAAAACAGGTTGTTTGAATTTATTGGCCGTGCGCCACTAAATGCGAAGCTCCAAAAACATGGGGCTATGCACAGCAGAATTGTCAATCGCCTGGCCATCGGCGACAAGGGAATATGGTCCAGACACACCAACCCCATTACATTCTATAAGGGCAATCAGGTCATCTATCAGCAGCCAGCGCAATATGATCCAAAAGATTATGACATTAAACTTGAAAATACACTTCAGGGAAAAGGTTATATAAACGACCGGGAACAGCTGGTACACGAACCCTGGAGTTTCGAGGGGTTAAATGCATATGCGTTGGAAGATCAACAGCTCATCTTAAAAAAACTGCTGTTTCCCGAAGCTTTTAAACGTAATGAACGTTTTAACCTACATCCGGATGATTACGCGTTACTTTACGATTATATGTCGCGTTACCCGTTTGAATCCGATTTTCCCAAATATGATACCACGGAGTTCTGGCCAACATATAGCAAATTACTTTTCTATGGCAGGGACAAAAATGCGTTTTTAAATCCAGATATCCGGATCTTCAATAAGTACGGAGATTCGTATGGATATAATATCGACAATGCTTACATTGTTGATTTCAAACATGGTGTCGAGTTTTTGCTTGCGGTCGTGGTACAATCGAATGAAAATGGCATCTACAACGACGGTATCTATGAATACGAAACGGTCACCTATCCTTTCCTGAAAAATATCGGGCAATTGATCTATCAAGAAGAATTGAAAAGAACAAAGACAATCAGACCGGATCTATCCAGATTTGATTTTAGAAAATAATATAAAGGCCTTCATGAACTGAAGGCCTTTATATTATTTTCTGCTATATTTTTTTGCAGAGGCAATCGCTTAGACTGGACGCTTCAAGGCACTTTCGATGAGCTCCGCGTAAAACTCCCCTTCCTTCATACCATAAGCACGGACTTGTTGTGGAATAAAACTCTGTGCTGTCTGTCCCGGGATGGTATTGATTTCGATGAAATAAAACTTATCGGTACCGCTTTCCAAAAAGAAATCTACACGGACCATCCCTTTGCAGTTCAGACGTACATAAATCTCCTTCAGAATACGTGCAGCGCGTTGCTGCTGCTCTACAGTTAGATCTGCCGGTGTTATTTCTTCTGTCAGCCCGGGTACATATTTGGCTTCATAGTCAAAAAATTCGCGTGTGGTCCGTACCTCTGTTGCCGGTAAGACTATCAGCTCGCCCGCAGCATTGCGAAAAATCCCTTCTGAAAACTCCCGCCCCGTCACAAATTCCTCAACAATCACCTGTTTTCCCGTATTTTCAGCATCGAAGGCTTTATCAATGGCTTGCTGCAGCTGGGAAGCTTCTTTCACTTTGGTCATTCCGATGCTGCTTCCACCAGCATTGGGCTTCACAAAATAAGGAAGGGACAAATTACTTTCCACGATACGGATAGCATCCACCCGTTGCGACTCGAACAACAACACGGACTTGGCGAGAAATAACTCGGGAATACCGCTTAATACCGCTTTGGTGTACCCTTTATTCATTGTCAGTGCCGACGTCAGCGCATCACATGAGGTATACGGTATGTTCAGCAGATCAAAATAACTTTGCAGCCTGCCGTCTTCCCCGGGTACGCCATGGACCATGATAAAGGCCAGATCAAAGGTGATGGTTTCCCCTTGTAGTGGAAGTGTAAAATCTTCCTTAGCAACGGAATGGCGTTCACCATTCGGATCTTCATAAAACCAAGCCTCCTTACTGATCGTAATCCGATAAACATCGTATTTTTCGTGATCTAGCTGAGTGTATACAAAGGCTGCACTTTTGAAAGAAACTGCCGCCTCCTCCGTGTAACCTCCGGTTATTAATGCTATTTTTGCTTTCATAAATTTTAGCGATTCGAATAGCAAATATAATTTGCTATACACGGAAAAACGAATAATTTTGTGACGAATAATTTTAATTTAACCATTCTGCTAAACTGGCGTCAATATTGCGGTCTTATGCAGAATTCATCTTTAATATTATATATAGAAAATGTCCAAAATCGTACAATATCTTCAGACGCCCACATTCAGGAAGAATCTTATTGCCGCATTTATCGCGATAATCTGTCTATTTCTGGCTATATATGTTGGACTGAAAATATATACTAAACATGATGAATCGATAGCGGTTCCAAAAGTAAAAGGTCTACATATCAATGCTGCGCTGCAGGCATTGGAAAATGCAGGACTAGAGTACCAGATCGACTCTGTTTATCAGATGGATGCCAAACCCGGCCTGGTGATCGAACAGGATCCCGAACAGGGATTTCACGTGAAATCGGGTCGGACAATATACCTTACGATTATCACACAGGTGGCTCCCGAAGTTGCTTTTCCAAATATTAAAGACAAAACACTCATTGAAGCAACAGCCATTCTAAAAAATCATAACCTTAAAATAGGTGATACATCCTATGTGGCAGACATCGCCCGCGATATCGTTTTAGATGCCCAGTTTGCCGGTCAGTCGATCCGAAATGGCCGAATGATACCGAAAGGTTCGCGTATTGACCTGGTGCTGGGCAATGGCCTTGGGGCAAACGAAGTGGAAATTCCGAACCTGATCGGTCTGCCGCTGAATGAAGCTAAATTTGCGCTTTCGGGTGCAGGCCTTGGCTTAGGTACTGTCACGTACGACCCCAATGTCACCGATACAACGACTGCCGTAATCAGTGCGCAGTCACCGGGAATAGAAAAGGGATTAACGAGCCTCGGGGCTAAAATTGATGTCACGCTTTCTCTTACGGCTCCCGCTCCTACGGCAACTGGAACACCGGGGACGACAGGTATGTCCAAGCCGCAAACTAATCCGTCACAGACAAACCTTCCGGTTAAGTCTACAGTCCCAGCAAAACCGACGACAACAGGCTCACCGGCAAAATCAACAAATCCACCAGGGGCAACACAAAAAAAGGAAAATAAAAGCAATAGTCTGGGCTTCTGATGCTACGGGAAAGGATTTGACCGGCAGCCTACGAACTATAGCGCAGGAAAATACCGTTAATACATAAAAACAACAAGCTGATGAAGTAAAACAGTGATAATCTTGGCTCTGGGCAATTATCGGACTAGCGTACCTGAGTTTCTTGCAACTGAAAATATAAATGAATGAAAAATAAAAAAGGAATACCAAGCTGGCTAAAAATTGGGTTAGTCATCGTTATCGTGATCGGCGGCTATTTTGCCTTGATCTTTTACCGTGCATTTTTTGCTTCCAACGTATCTGGAGAAAAGAAATACCTTTACATCCATGAGGGTGAAAAATATGAAGACGTCCTGAAATCAATCCGGGATTCCAATCTGCTGGATGATATCGCATCTTTTGAACGGGCAGCACAGTATAAAAAATATGCCCAAAGTATTAAATCAGGCCGATATTTGTTAAGCCCCGGTATGAACAACAGGCGTCTGATCGGAAATCTGATGGGCGGCTATCAGGAACCCGTTAAATTTAGGTTCGCCAACGTTCGCCTAAAAGAGAATATGGCTGCATTGCTCGGCAAAAATTTCGAAGCTGATTCAGCAGCGTTTATCGCGATATTGAATGATGAAACTATTGCACAGAAATTTGGTTTTACCAAAGAAAATTTTATTTCAATATTTATTCCCAATACCTACGAGATTTATTGGAACACAAGTCCGGAGAAGATCATCGCCCGCTTTGACGACGAATGGAAAAAGTTCTGGAACGCTGAACGGATGACCAAAGCAAAAGCCCTTAACCTGACTCAACAGCAGGTCAGTACCTTGGCGTCCATTGTAAAAGGCGAAGCCCTGCACCAGGACGAGATGCCTATGATCGCAGGGTTATATCTGAACCGTCTGAAAAAAGGCATGTTGCTTCAGGCCGACCCGACTGTGATCTTCGCCAACAACGACTTTTCCATCAGAAGGGTACTCAACAAGCATCTGAGAATGGATAATCCTTATAACACATACATTTATAGAGGATTGCCTCCGGGGCCTATTTCCATCCCCAGCATAGCTGCTATAGATGCCGTACTAAACTTTAAACAGCATGACTATATTTATATGTGTGCCAAAGATGACTTCTCGGGCTATCATAACTTTGCCACAACAGAAGCCGAGCATTTAGTCAATGCCCGTAAATTCCAACAGGCGCTAGACGCAAGAAATATCAAAAAGTAATGTTTGTATTTGATCATCAGATTCGTGTGCGCTATGCTGAGACGGACCAAATGGGTTATGTCTATTATGGGAATTATGCTGCATTTTACGAAATTGCACGGACCGAAATGCTCAGGAGCACAGGCATATCCTATAAAGAGCTGGAAGAGATGGGCGTCATGCTTCCTGTCACGGAGATGAAAACAAAATATCTCAAGCCGGGAAAGTACGACGACCTGATTACAATACGAGTTACGATACGCAAAAAGCCTGCTGTACGCATTGTTTTTGAATATGAGCTTTTCAATGAGAGCGGTGAACTGCTCAACCAGGGGGAGACTACACTGGTATTTGTGAATATGGAGAAAAACAAACCCTGTATGCCACCACAGGTCTTCCTCGATAAAATGAGTAAATATTTTAATTGATATGGGGAAATTTCACCAATGGCTATTAAGATTTGAACCTTATTTTAGACTGATCGAATGGAGTAAGCACATCATACTGCCGGGATTTGGATCACTCCCCTTATACACCGTTGCGGTATTTTTTTTTCAGGAGCTTTCCAGAGACTCTATCGTGAGCAAGGCATCTTCCTTATCTTATAGTTTTTTGCTGGCTATATTCCCCGGTATTATTTTTCTGTTTACTTTGATTCCCTATATTCCAATCGACAACTTTCAGGAGCAGCTACTGGATTTTCTCGCAGTAGTAATCCCGAAAAATGCGTTCCTTGTCGTCGAGACCACATTGGAAGATATTATCAAAAACCAGAATGGTGGGTTACTTTCCTTTGGTTTTTTGTTTGCAACATATTTTGCCACCAACGGAATGGCTTCATTGATGAATGCCTTTAACAAGGCTTCTTTAATGACAGAAAAAAGACCGTGGGCAAGAAAACGTGTCATTGCCTTGGCCCTGGCCTTCCTGATTATCTTTGCGCTGACTGTGGGCATGACCATATTCACTATTGCTGGTATCACCATCGACTACCTGAAGGAAACGACAGGTATCAAATCCAGCATGTGGGCTATATTATTAAAAATCGCGCGCTGGATGATCATTTTCGCCATTTATTTTTTTACGGTAAGCTGCATCTATAAATTTGGTCCATCTACCTCCAACAGATGGAAGTTATTTAGTCCGGGAGCATCCATGGCAACTATCCTCGCCATTCTGACATTCTCCATATTTACTTTTTATATCAACCACTTTGGCGCATATAATAAATTGTACGGGTCTATCGGGACTTTGATTGTGATCATGCTCTGGATCTATTTAAACACACTTATCTTATTACTGGGATATGAATTAAATGCTGCCATTGCCCTCTCCAAACAAACCATAGTCATCGCCAAACCTCGGATTTTCAACTCATTCAAGAAAGATGCACGCTAACATCTTTCGTAACTATTCAAGATGTTCTGGTCTTTGCAACGGTGTGCCAATCGACTTATAACGAGGGCTGCGACTACATAGATACCTTTCCTTTGGGATAAGTGGAAGTCTTTCAATAAAATATAGAAAAATAAAGTTTTGGAATAAAAGATTTTTTGTACCTTTGCAACTCCTACAACGTAGGAAAAAGGAGAAAATTAATTAATGGCAAAAAAACAAGAAGCAGAAAAAGAATTAGCAGCGAAAAACGCGGAGCTACAAGGTGCTGACACTAAAGTAGTGAAAGACACTGAAAAAATTGAATCAGAAGCTGATTCAAACTTAATCGACGAAATCAAATCAAACACTTGGATCACACCGGAAGGTGAATTTGACTGGGATGCGAATGATAAAGGTTTCGGAAATTATAGCGAAGCTGAACGCGCTAAACTTGAAGCACAATACGCTGATACTTTCAACCAGGTTAATCAAGGTGAAATTATCGAAGGTACTGTAGTTTCTATCAACAACAAAGACGTTGTCTTAAATGTTGGTTTCAAATCTGACGGTTTAGTCTCTTTATCAGAATTCCGTGACTTACCAGAATTAAAAGTTGGTGACAAAGTTGACGTATTTGTTGAATCTCAAGAAGATGCTAACGGTCAATTAGTACTTTCTCGTAAACGTGCTAAAACTCAAAAATCTTGGGAAGCTATCAATGAAGCATTGGAAAACGATGCTATCATTACTGGTTTCGTTAAGAGCCGTACTAAAGGTGGTCTTATCGTTGACATCAAAGGTGTTGAAGCATTCTTACCTGGATCTCAAATCGATATCAAACCTATCCGTGACTACGATGTATACGTAGGTAAAACAATGGAATTCAAAGTTGTTAAAATCAACCACGAATTCAAAAACGTTGTTGTATCACACAAAGTATTAATCGAAAACGACTTAGAAAACCAAAAATCTGAGATCGTAGCTAAATTAGAAAAAGGTCAAGTATTAGAAGGAACAGTTAAAAATATCACTGACTTCGGTGTGTTCATCGACTTGGGTGGTGTTGACGGTTTGTTACATATCACAGATATCTCTTGGGGCCGTATCGAGCATCCAAAAGAAGTTTTGTCTCTAGATCAAACAATCAACGTTGTTGTATTAGACTTTGATGATGAGAAGAAACGTATCGCTTTAGGCTTGAAACAATTGTCTGAGCATCCTTGGGAATCTTTAGATACCGCGTTGGAAGTTGGTTCTAAAGTTAAAGGTAAAATCGTAACAGTTGCTGATTACGGTGCTTTCCTAGAAATCATCCCTGGTGTTGAAGGTCTGATCCACGTTTCAGAAATGTCTTGGTCACAAAACCTACGTTCTCCTCAAGAGTTCTTGAAAGTGGGTGATGAGATCGAAGCTCAAATCTTAACTTTGGACCGTGATGAGCGTAAAATGAGCTTAGGTATCAAACAATTGACTCCAGATCCTTGGAAAAATATTACTGAGCGTTACCCTGTAGGTTCTAAACAAACTGCTGTAGTTAAGAATATGACTAACTTCGGTGTATTTGTTGAACTAGAAGAAGGTATCGACGGTCTGATCCACATCTCTGATTTATCTTGGTCTAAGAAAATCAATCACCCGAACGAATTTACTAAAGTTGGTGAAACATTAGACGTCGTTGTTTTAGAGCTAGACGAAGAAAACCGCAAATTATCTTTAGGTCACAAACAATTGGAAGAAAACCCTTGGGATACTTTCGAAACAATCTTTACTGAAGGTTCTATCCACGAAGGTACTGTGATCAAAGTGGGTGATAAAGGTGACATCGTAGCTTTACAGTATGGTGTTGAAGGTTTCTGTCCTTCTAAACACTCAGTTAAAGAAGACGGTTCTTCATTGAAAGTTGATGAAGTTGCTTCATTCAAAATCATCGAATTCAACAAAGAAAACAAACGTCTAGTAATCTCTCACTCTCGTATCTGGGAAGAAGAGAAAGAAGAAGCTCGCAAAGAAGAGTCCAACAATCGTAAAAAAGACGCTAAAGCTGAATCTTCAGCTGTGAAAAAAGTAAAAGATTCTGTTGAAAAATCTACTTTAGGCGACTTAGACGTGTTAGCTCAATTGAAAGAGCAAATGGAAAATGATAAAAACGCTAAGTAATTAGCTATTTAAATCCATAAAAAGAGGCGGTCCACATATGGACCGCCTCTTTGTTTTTAACGGTCTGCTTTGTAAATTTGTGTCTATAAGTGTTATTGTTATGTCATTCAAATCAGCCTTAATTAGCCCTGCGGAACTTCAGGAGGCACTAACAAAAAACGACCACCTCATCCTACTCGACTGCACGATCGATAAGGTTGGCCAATCGTTAAAAGATGCTCCATTAGAATTACTTCCCAATTCACTATTTTTCGACATTGAAGGAAAATTTTCCGATCCTGCCTCTAAATTGCCACATACTTTGGTTTCCGAACAGGTTTTTCAACGCGGTGTGCGAGCCCTAGGCGTTGATCAAGATAGCACAGTGGTTTTATACGACCGATGGGGTATCTATTCCAGTCCAAGAGGCTGGTGGATGTTTAAGGTAATGGGATTCAATCAGGTATATATTCTAAACGGTGGTCTTCCTGCCTGGAAAGAAGCAAAGTATCCATTGGTAAATAGCTATCAAGAGAACATCAAAAACGGTAATTTTGAAGCGCATTTTCAAAAAAACTTATATGCCGATAAAGAGTACATTTTAGCACATTATAGATCATCGGAAGTCAGTATCTTCGATGCCCGCAGCAAAGGACGCTTTAATGGTTTAGTAGCTGAGCCGCGTAAGGGGCTTAATGGTGGGCATATCCCCCATTCCAGAAACCTACCCTTTGAAGAAGTACTTGACGGTGTTTGCTATAAGGATGTCGCTGAATTAAAACGACAATTCGAGCATTTTAATACAATGGAAAAAGAACATGTGTTCACCTGTGGCTCTGGGATCACCGCCTCCATACTGGCTTTCGCCTGCTATCTTTCGGGGCAGCACAACATTCGCGTTTACGATGGATCATGGTCTGAATGGGGCCGTGAGGAACTAAACCTTCCTACAGAAAAATAATCAGAATAAGGTGTTCCAGGAATAGAGATTTGCCTCCAGACGGATGACCTCAGCGTCAAGTAGCTCACGAATAATCTCTATTCTTCTTTTTTCCGAGCCAACCGTCAGACCACCGACAAGATCATGCAGGTTTTTGGGTCCGGCCAATAAGCTGACTTTAACTTCTTGCTTGATTTTTGCTCGCTGGTTTTCCTGATGATTCCGAATCAGGCACAGGTCACAGACCTGACAAAATCCTGCATTCTTTTCTCCGAAATAAAGCAGCAAAGACTGACTACGGCAATGTGACTTTTCGATATAACCAATCATTCCATTGACCTGATCTTCTTTTACCTGATGGCGTTCGCGGATAAAAACATGATCGATATGCAAGTGTTTATAGTCAACGCGATTCTGTAAAAAAGTTAGCTGTGGAGCGTCAGTAGACGGCAGATAGCTTGCTATCTCCAATCCTTCCAAGGACTTTAACAGTTCGACAACCTTTGCATAAGGTATCCCCAGCTTGTTGGCAAACTCATATTCATTGATCAGAATATAATTTTCAAATACACCACCATAGGTACGCAAAATTGCCTTGATCAATTTATCATATTTTGCATATTGTACCTGCACCTTGTACAGTTCGGTATGATCTATTTCAAATTTAAACCGTGAAGGTATTGTTACTGCTTCGGACAACGTGAGCCAGCCATCACGTTCCAGAAACTTCAGCGCGTTCATTACCGGAACCAACGGCAGCTGATACTTCTTCGCAAATGTAACTACATCAAAATCCACGGTAATCCCTGCTCCAGCCCCATAGGGAATCTGGAAGTGGTTACATAGGTAATGATAACTCTGCTGGATAAAAGGAATATCCGGAAAACTTACCTGCAGCGTGTCAAGCAATTTTTGTTCATCATTTTTCTGGTAGAGAATGACCGGATAAGCTTTTTTTCCGTCCCGTCCTGCCCTACCAGCCTCTTGATAATAGGCTTCTAAGGAGTCAGGTAGATCCAGATGGATCACAAATCGCACATCAGGCTTATCGATCCCCATTCCAAAGGCGTTGGTCGCAACAATAACACGAATATTGTTATTCATCCAGGCATCTTGCTTTTGGTCCCGTTCCGGCCCGGGCAGGCCTGCATGATAATAATCTGACGAGATACCATTGTTGATCAATATTCGGGCGATTTCCAGTGTCTCTCTGCGATTTCTGACATAAACGATACCAGAGCCGCCCAGCTTATGGATAATACGCACCATGCGTCCCATCTTATCTTCCTCCTCGATTGCCATATACGCCAAATTGTCCCGCAAGAAACTTTTGACAAACACATTCGACGCCGGAAAACCTAGCTTGCGCTGTATATCAGCAATAACCCGCTCTGTTGCTGTTGCCGTCAGGGCCAAGAAGGGGACGTCGGGATGCAGTTCTCTGAGCCTGGCCAATTCCAGATACGGCGGGCGGAAATCATAGCCCCATTGGGAGATGCAATGTGCTTCATCAACAGCAAACAGATTAACCTTCATATAACGTATACGCTCCCTGACCAAATCACTATAAAGCCGTTCGGGCGAAAGATACAAAAACTTGATCTGCCCGTAGACACAATTGTCTAAGGTAATATCCACTTCCCGTTTTTTCATTCCGGAATAAATCGCCACTGCCTGAATACCATTTTTTTGCAGATGTTCGACCTGGTCTTTCATCAGGGCAATAAGTGGGGTAACAACAATGCATATCCCTTCTTTCATCAGAGCCGGCACCTGAAAACAAATAGACTTTCCCCCGCCAGTTGGCAAAAGGGCCAGGGTATCTTTACCCGACATGACCGATTGGATGATTTCCTCCTGTAAAGGTCGGAAGGATTCAAATCCCCAATATTGTCTTAAGATGGATAGACTATCTAATGTCATAAGTTCTCCTTATTCCAAACATACGCAAAATTATCTTTTAAGATATAATAGGATACACCCAAACTGTCAAGTTCAGTCTTTGTCTGCTGTACATACCTCAAGGAATTGGATCCATCAACGATAATCAGTTTGGGTCTGATTTGCCCAATGAGAATGGATAGCTCTTTGACGGCGTTCTTTCGGACAATGGCCAAATCAGCCTGCGGAAGCCGATCACTGCGCTGCTCGATAACGGCTATTTTACCTATAGGAAGGGAGATCAAATAATTTTTTCGCCTATCGTTGGTCAAAGGGATAAACTGGATTTGATCGCCCGCTGTCAGCGCAGAAATCTCCCGTCCGCAAGCATATTGCAGGGCAGTATGCTGTAAAGAATCAAAGGTACTATAGACCAGCCCTCTCCGGTGCCTGAAGTAGGCTATGGTCAGCTCATTTCGGGTATTATAAACCCGAAATTGTTCACTATCGATCTTCGTTGTACGATCATGGAGATCGATCAGCAGCATTGCGACTATACAAAAAAGGCCTAGATAAGCGTATTTCTTATCTCTCCATTGATACGCATATAGCAGCAAAAAGATAGCGAAGTAGGAAAGCAGTAGAAAACCGATATCGATGATATCATACCTTACTGTCGAAAATGCTAAGCGCTCAATATACTTTAAACAAGATAATATTACCGCAATCAGATACTCTAAAACATCACCCAGCATATGGTTGAGCCACTCCAATGGGCTGACGGTCATCACGAAACCGAGGTACATAATCAGGCTGGACGGAAAGTCGACAAGCAGGTTGGCAAATAGAAAATAGGTGGGAAACTGACCAAAATAATAGAGACTGAGTGGTGTTGTCAGCAGCTGGGCAGCGATGGAAATACTGAATGTGTCCCTTAGAAAGCGGACCACAGGACTTGTGACCACTATGACCCGTTCGAAAATCGGAATAAGCAGGGTCATACCGAGTACGGCTAGAAAGGAGAGCTGAAAGCCAACATCCATGATGGAACGGGGGGCACAGATCAGAATAAGTAGTGCAGCCGCTATCAAGGTATTGAACGTAGAACGGCTTCGTCTAAAGTGTTCGGCACATACGATGAAACTGATCATGATGGCCGCTCTGGCTATGGGGGGATCCAATCCAGCAATAAATGCATAAGACCAGATAATCAAGAGAGTCAGTAGAAAGGGCAGCCATGAGGCTGGCCCCCGCCAGTTGATCCGTTTAAAAATTAGCGATAGAAATCCGAAAAGTATAGCCACATGCATACCCGAAACGCTCAGCACGTGAATGGTGCCGGTATTGGTAAACGCACGGATATTATCTTCGCTGATATCGCTCCGGAAACCGTACAACAATGCTGCGGCTATTGAAAAATACTGTTCCTCGGAGAAATAAGGATACAACTTCATCAGAAAGTGCTGGCGGATCCGCAACGCCATTCCCCTGATATCAAAATAGCTGGGCAAAGCTGACCCAACAATTCTATATTGTCCGGATTTCAGAAAAAGCTGATGATGGATATCCGATTTATTTAAATAGCCACGATAATCAAACTGCATAGGATTATAAGGGGGATCTACAACTTTTGCACGGCCTTGTAACCATAGCTTGTCTCCATATTGCAGAAAGTTTTTGGATGTGTCGCGGAGGCTCACCATCATCTTACCCTTTAAAGCGATAAAATTGCCCTGCATATATCCACCGGTAACTTGCGCGGAGAACCGGATGAAGTCAGATTTCACTTTCGGTTCCTCATTCACCTCGACGACATAGCTATCGAGATTAAAATGCGAAAAATGATCTTTGACATAACGAGGGTCATTACGCCAATATTGCCAGACTCCAAACAGTAGAATAACGATATAATAAAATATCGGATAACAGCGTCCCAGCGGTCGACTACCTAGAAAATAACAGCACACTGTCAGCAGCGCCACGACCTGCAGCCCAGACTTCAGATATAAAAAGGATACCAGATCAAACCTAAACAGCGGCGCCACAAGCAGCGCCATAACGTATACAATCGCGATCTTCAGTAATGGAACTCGCTCCAGCGTTTGATCGAAACTTAAATCACTCATAGCTGCCACCTTAACTGTATCTTGATTTCCGATTTTCGGCCGCCATTGATCTCATCTAGCCCTGATCCGATCGTCTCCATCCCCGGGTAAAAGTATACCCCATATTTTGCCCATATATCTAGACGATTACCGACGCGGTACCGTACGTTCATGTAGGTCCGCCAGCCCGTTGCGGTATACATGCCAAAGCTAGATCCATAAAGTACGTCATTCTCGTATGCATACATGCGGTTGTCGTAGCTGTCTGTCTGAAAATACGCCACCCTTGAATTCAGCTGAATTTTGCCAGCGGAGGGCTTCCAGAAAATGTCCTGGTAAAATAAGTATCCGAAGGTGTTTTCTTCATATTCTTTTTGATACAGATTGGCCTCTGCGCGTGTACGGATGGTCCATACACGGTCCAATTTATACTGAAATTCGAGTCTCACTTGTTGTTTTGCCGTATTCACCAGTCCTGTTTCGGTATTTCCTTCTCCGGAGTAATTTACCTGTTTCAGCCGGTTGCGGTACCGGAGAGAAAGCTGGCCTTTTTTATACCACATATATGTGAGCTGACTAAAAATATCAGCTCCTGACGAGCTTGTGTCTGCTTGATATCTGGCCTCGGGAAATCTGAATATGTCCACATAGTTGGACCAGAGGAGTTTTCTTGCAAGCTGATAAGTAAGGCCGATGTAAGCGCCCTGCTCATTTGCAGTATTACTCGATTCACCAAATCCCTGTCCATAGAACGTATGGAAATTCCTCTTGTAATCGCGGATCAGCAACACGGAGGATAGACGTGGATGTAAGCTCATAATCGTTCCGAACAACCAGGCGGTCCCTCCATCGAGACTACTTGCGAACTCGCCAAATAGATGTAAGTTGCGAAACGTATAGTTTGTATATAAAGAAACATTCCGCAATAAGTCTCCTTCAAAATCGTATTGTTGCCTTAGACCACTCCCTTTTACTTTAATGGCATCCAATTGGGATTGATTGACATTGACACCGATTTTCATGCGGTTGTAGCGCCACAGTATATTTATTCCGTAAGTCATCTGATGGGCAGCATTCCGGTAGCGAAGTTCTGTAGGCGTGCGGTGCAATCCTGACACCGCGATAGTCTTAATGATACGCTCCCCATCCTGATCCGTAACATTGCCATCAATAGATCGATAAGAAAAGTAAGGAGTAATCTCCAATGGCTGTAGCTGTATAGTTGCTGTCAAGCCACGCATAAAATTGGTTTCATTCAGTGAGGTATACTGTTTGGCGCCTATGCCCTGCCGGGCGGTGTTCTGTACAAGCCCACCCTTGCCGAAGCTTAGACCGTTCCACATGCTGATACCCTGCCCGAATTGCAGGGCATAATCTCCGACAATGAGATTGTTTATGCGGCCGGCTTTCTTTACGGCTAAACTCACACTGTAGAAATCGAATCCCAATTTTTGCTTACCCGAAAAAAAAGGTTCGCCAGCATCTTTTTCCATATTGATCGCCAGTCGGATCTTGTCTTTAAGCGCCGCCCGGTACCGGACCGCATATTTATTAGCATCGCCAAGGTAGCGGGACCTGCTCGTATCGGTGATCTGGTATCCTTTTGCTTTTTCGAGAAGCTTCCCATAGCGGATTATCAGCTCATGGGAAAAATCCCTTAATTTAGCGTCTTTCAGTGGGCTCGTTTCTCCCACACGGACAAACGGAAGCAATAGATTTACCAACCTCGCATCAAAGCCCTCAATCGACTGCAGTTCCAGTACGTGAATAAAATTGCCGGAAACCTGACGATGCTCCAGGATACGCTGCAACAGCAAAGGGTTGAGAAACTGCAACTCGTTTAATGCTGTTCCATCGGTCTTATTGAGATCAATAGGATGTTTTAGATAGTAATACCATTTTTCGCTGATTTCGCTTAAGTCGGTATCTTCAGGAAGTTCTTCCGACAAGCTTTCAAATAACTCTTCAGGATTGATGTTCTCTTGTGCTTGCGCCATACAGGTTGATCCAACAAAACAACCTATGATGAGCAAAGTTTTGCTGCAATAGTTCATAACAGGTCTTATTCATATTGGCTACGTGTTGGCTTAAATAAGAAGCATATATCTCGGCATGATAATGATTCTTCACTATGAAGTTAGAAAATTAAACACAATAAAAAAAGGCTTGATGAAAAATTTCTCAAGCCTTTTTATTTTATTTAAGAAACGATACTAGATATCGATCTTCGCGTAACGCGCATTTTTTTCTATAAATTCACGTCGGGGAGCAACCTCATCGCCCATCAGCATGGAGAAAATACGGTCACATTCAGCTGCATTTTCAATGGTGACCTGACGCAGGGTACGTGTTTCAGGATTCATCGTGGTTTCCCAGAGCTGTTCTGCATTCATCTCTCCCAGACCTTTATAACGCTGTACATGAACGCTGTCTTCTTTACCTGTACCTTTTAACCGTTGAATAGCATTGATGCGCTGATCTTCATTCCAGGCATACTCATGTTCTTTTCCTTTTTTCACCAAGTACAGCGGAGGTGTTGCGATGTATACATACCCTCTTTCGATTAGCTCTTTCATATACCTAAAATAGAAAGTCAAAATCAGTGTAGTAATGTGCGAACCATCCACGTCCGCATCGGTCATAATAATGATGCGGTGATAACGTAATTTTTCCAGATTCAGCGCTTTTGCATCTTCTGGCGTCCCGACACTCACTCCTAAAGCGGTAAACATGTTTTTGATCTCTTCATTTTCGTAGATCTTATGTTCCATTGCTTTCTCCACGTTCAGGATCTTACCGCGCAATGGCATAATGGCTTGATGTTTTCTATCGCGCCCGGACTTGGCAGTACCACCGGCGGAATCTCCCTCGACAAAATAAATTTCACATTTTGTGGGGTCATTATCTTGGCAGTCTGCCAATTTACCGGGTAATCCAGATCCTCCCATCACGGTCTTGCGCTGTACGAGGTCTCGGGCTTTGCGAGCAGCCGCGCGCGCCTGAGCGGCAATCACCACCTTTTGGACAATGGCTTTCGCTTCACGGGGGTTTTCTTCCAGATAGACACCCAAAATTTCTCCTACAGCGACATCAACCGCTCCCATTACTTCAGAGTTACCCAATTTGGTTTTCGTTTGACCTTCAAATTGAGGTTCGGCAACTTTAACAGAAATAACAGCGGTCAATCCCTCACGGAAATCATCCCCAGTGATTTCAACCTTTAAGTTCTTAAGCAAACCTGACTTATCCGCATATGCTTTTAAAGTCCGTGTCAGACCACGGCGGAAACCCGCCACGTGTGATCCCCCTTCAATGGTGTTGATATTATTAACATAAGAATGCACATTCTCCGAATAGGTATCGTTATACTGTAGCGCTAGTTCCACAGGAATCCCCTGTTTAATGCCTTCTACATAGATTGGTTCTGGTATGAGGGCCTGACGAGTGCCATCTAGAAACTTGACAAATTCTTTAAGACCGCCCTCAGAATAAAATGTTTCTTTCTTTTCGGAGCCGTCATCATTGGCTTCACGTTCGTCTTCCAGCGTTAAGCTGACGCCTTTATTCAAAAAGGCCAGTTCACGGAGACGGTTGGCCAAGGTGTCATAATTGTATACCGTGGTCTGCGTAAAGATCGTCGGATCAGGATGAAATGTTACAATAGTACCTGTTTTATCAGATACGCCGACTTCTTTCACATCGTACATCGGCTTACCGATTTCGTATTCCTGCTGGAATATCTTTCCTTCGCGATGTACTTCAGCTTTTAAATGAGTGGATAATGCGTTGACACAAGACACCCCTACACCATGCAGACCGCCCGAAACTTTGTAGGTATCCTTATCAAATTTACCACCAGCGTGCAATACCGTCATCACAAGCTCCAGAGCTGATTTGTTTTCTTTTTTGTTAATTCCTGTAGGGATACCACGACCGTTGTCCCGTACTGAAATGGAGTTGTCTTTATGAATCGTAACAAAAATCTCTGTACAATACCCTGCTACAGCTTCGTCGATTGAATTGTCTACTACCTCGTATACCAAATGGTGCAGTCCTTTGACACCGGTATCACCAATATACATGGATGGACGCTTACGAACCGCCTCTAAACCCTCTAATACCTGAATATTATCGGCCGAGTAGGTGGATGCATTTTTCTTTTCTTCGCTCATTGAAAACCTCTTAAATGTAATATTCAAAAATACGAAATTTAGCCCGATTTAACAAGCCTCCGGCTAAGTTTAAGCGCATAAACGGAATCACTAAAATAGAGGGTAATTTCACTTTTTTGATATGAAAAATTAGAATTTCAATTTTTTTATGTTAGGTTTGTTTCAATAATTATCTGCAAATAACAAAAAGATGAACACTATAATTTCCATTGTATCGAAAGTTTCCTTCGGCCTCTTGCTGGCCGGAGCCATTGTATCATGCAATCAGCAGGGAACAAAAACTTCCAGTGAACCTGCTAAAAATGACGCGAATGCAGTAAGCAAAGAAAGTCAGGACAGCAATAAAGATAAAATCGTTTATATAAATTCAGATTCTCTCTCAGAAAAATACCAGTATTTTAAAGACATCAAATCAAAGCTCGAAGGAAAGGTAAAAAAAGCACAAGCCGATTTACAGTCAAAAAGCACCGCATTTCAACGCGAGGTTGCTGAATACCAAAAAAATGCAGCCACAATGTCTGCTGCTGACAGACAGGCTACCGAACAAAAATTGGCCCGTAAACAAGACGAACTTGCCCGCCTGGATCAGACAGCCTCTTCTTCCATCGCAAAAGATGAATCGGATGAATTTAACAATGTTTATAACAAGATCACTGAATTCCTGAAAAAACATGCTACGGAAAATGGGTATAAACTGGTGTTAACTTACTCGAAGACTAACCCGACGGTACTCTATGCTGACCCTTCCTTGGAAATCACCAATGAAGTGATCAAGCAGTTAAACGAAGAATACAAATCTTCCAAAAAATAGAAATCTCAGTCAGATAGAAGAGATCACATGATCGAATAAAAATAGAGGCTGTTCAATTGTGAACAGCCCATTTTTTTTTAAAAGACCGCTGCATTTTTGCGAACTCTCCCTGCCCGCCCTTTGCATGGATTGGAGCAAACAAAATTGTTTCTTATCTTGTCTTTGCAAAAATCAGATTTATGGTCAGAACAATTGTTGAAAAAGATATTGCCAGTTACGAGTGGATCGATATCTCCGAACCCACTACGGAAGATTTCGCATTCATCAAGCAACGATACGATCTCAATGAAGCATCGATAAAAGACTCCAGAGAACCTGAACATCTGCCTAAAATAGAAGAATTTGAGAATTATACATTTATTATTCTTCGGGTAATGTCTGATAATTTTAAAGAGAATTCTGACAGCATAGGCGAAGTTACAGACCGACTGACTATTTTTTATGGCAACGACTTTGTCATTACTGTCCATAAACGGCGTATTGAATTTCTGGAAAAACTTAAAAATATTGAGTTCACTTCCATCAAAACAAAAAATAGCCGGAAGCTTGCCGTCTTTATTACGACCGCTGCCGTCTTTACATTCAGCAAAACCCTTGAACAGCTTTCCACACGAATCGATTCCTATGAGGAACTCATCTTTCTGAAGCGCATGAAGCAACAGCCCGTTCTAAAAAATCTGTATTTTATAAAAAGACAGATTGATGTCGCCAGGAAAGTCATTTTTCTTTATAAAGAAGTTGTCGAACACTTTCATTCCTCGTCCAAAAAAGATGTATATACACGTGATCTGAAGGATCTACAGATACGTACTTCGACCTTATATGAAAACTTATCGGAAAATATTACGCAACTGCTGAATGTATTTTTTAATATATCATCGAATCATACCAATGAAATCATGCGCATCCTCACCATATTTTCTGTGTTCTTTATGCCGATCACTTTTGTGGCTGGGATTTATGGGATGAATTTTAAAAATATGCCAGAACTGGAGTGGTATTACGGCTATCCCATAGCCTTAGGAATAATGGTCGGGATATCATTAGCCATCTACCTCTGGTTTAAACGGAAAGGCTGGCTATAAGCCAACCTTTTTCTTTGCCGCTGTTACGATAAAGTCTTTAAGATAGAAGGGTTCAAAGTAGGCGACATCCTCAAACTGTTTAAGCCGAAACTTATTAAAAGCCAGCTCGGATAGGAAAGCCGCAGAATTTTTAAATTCCTTGTGCACGACAATATGATCCATCCCCCGAAACAGTTCGTCAAATTTATCTGCCCCCGAACCAAATAAATGGATACGTTGGTATGTATTCAACAGCGCATCATAATGACTTTCATTAATAACTTCGGCTGAAGTATCTTTTATAAGTTCAGCTCTATCGTTGTAAATAGCCCTATACACCTCCATTCGGCGTGCATCAATCATCGGAATATAAACTTCATTATCAAGCAGACCAAATTGCTCTCTATACCCCCAAAACAAGGCCTCTAGCGTGTTTACTGCCACCAAAGGTATGTCTAAACCGTAGCAGAGACCTTTCGCTGTAGATACACCAATACGCAGCCCTGTATAAGAGCCCGGCCCCATGCTTACCGCAATTGCTGAG
The DNA here is from genome assembly GCF_901482695.1 of Sphingobacterium thalpophilum. Taxonomy (NCBI): domain Bacteria; kingdom Pseudomonadati; phylum Bacteroidota; class Sphingobacteriia; order Sphingobacteriales; family Sphingobacteriaceae; genus Sphingobacterium; species Sphingobacterium thalpophilum. The sequence continues at coordinate 3,097,581 of NZ_LR590484.1, read as the reverse complement.
AGTTGACTAAAAGTACAGCCCGTTTCGTGCATTAACCGCTCCATTAAAACGGTAAGCTTTGCAGCATGGGCATTAGGCTCGTCAAGGTTTATGACTTCCAGTGTCCGCCCGTTTTCACTTAGGGCTACCGAACACACAGGAGTGGAAGTATCGATCTGTAATATTAAATTATTCATGGTTCTCTTTTGAAATCAAGGGACGGGATCATGTCCATGGCCACCCCAGGGATTGCAGCGTATGATTCGTTTTAAAGCCATTAAACCACCTTTAAATGGACCGTATTTAACAATAGCTTCCTTACCGTATTGGGAGCAAGTAGGCGTATACCTGCAATTGGCACCCAAAAACGGTGATAGAAACAGTTGATAGAAACGAATAATGGTCAGGAAAAAAAAACTAAAAAAAGGTTTAATTCCTTTTATCCAAATAAGCTTGAGCACACTCATCCTGCAATTTTTTCAGCGTTTTATTCATTGCGGCACGAAACACATCAAAGGCTAAGATCTGTTTGCCGACGTATTGAATCGCCAGATACAAAGTTACATTATGTTCTATCAAAAAGGGAATTAAATCGTTTGATTTTTGTAAGCGATAGCTCTCTCGCAACATGCGCTTAATTGCATTGCGGTCGACCGCTCTTTTAAATCTACGCTTGGAAACGGAAATAATAGACTGACAAGGGGGATTTTTTTCAGTCTGCTGGCTGTTTTCAAAAATAAACACTACTCTAAACGGATACAAAACAAAAGAAGAACCGCATTTAAAAAGCATATCGATACGCTTTTTCGCACACAACCGTTCTTCTTTTGTAAATGTATTTCTCATACGATGACTTAATCTTATCAGAAAAAGTTCCTATAAGCGGCCATCGATCCTTGTCAAAGACTAGCCTTTGTGACGGTATTCGTCAGACACTGTAAGACGTTTTCTACCTTTAGCTCTACGTGAAGCTAATACTCTTCTACCGTTTGCAGAGCTCATGCGCTCTCTAAAACCGTGTTTGTTTCTTCTTTTTCTTTGCGATGGCTGAAATGTTCTTTTCATGACGCTATTATGCTAATTTGTTCTTACTTCAATTAAATACAAAACTCCCCAAGAGGAATGCAAAAGTAAAGTTTATTTTAGATAAAAACAAACAATATTAAGAACATTTAAACTTTCAGTGAAAGAGGCGACCTAAAGCATTCAGCAATAAGACACTAACCGACGCAAACCAAAATAAAAAACAGGGGAATTAAGTTCCCCTGCGCGGATCGTAAATTCAGGACGACTCTGTTATTTGTTTTTCAGAATGTCTCTGATTTCAGTCAACAAGGTCTCTTCTTTCGTTGGTGCAGGAGGAGCTGCAGGTGCGGCTTCTTCCTTACGTTTCAAGGAATTCAAGGCTTTGATAACACAAAAAATACAAAATGCAACAATCAAAAACTGAATAACCACATTAATAAAGTTACCGTAATTAATGGATACCTCTGCCTGTTTGGCCGCTTCGTCTGCAGCTTTCAGGACAATTTTCTTCGACGAGAAATCAACTCCACCTGTTAAATATCCTATGGGCGGCATGATAATATCGTCAACCAATGATGTAACAATTTTACCAAATGCCCCACCGATCACAACACCGACAGCCAGATCAACAACGCTCCCGCGCATTGCGAACTCTTTAAACTCTTTTAAAAATCCCATATTAAACCATTTAATCTGTTAAAACTTAGTCAAAACTACTAATTGTCATATAAATCTAATCAAAATATAACAACTTTTATAATGCATTCATAATTGTCCTACATTTTTATTTCTTAAGTCTTAGTTTTAAAAATAGAATCTAAAACGATATTCTTCAGTTTTTTATAAACTTAATTTGTTATATTTGCACGTTAACTAGGGCAAAATATCAGGATATATTGTATATTGATAGTACTTTAAATTTAAACGGTAACTAAAAAGCCCAGAATAAGATAAAGTATCTATGAAAAAGATTCTTATTGCAGACGACCATGGCATTGTACGATTAGGTGCTTCTGTCATCATTAAAGAAACCCTTAGACAAGCCGAAATCTTTCAGGCCGAAGATTTTGATGAAGTACTGGAAAAGATAACAGCAGAAGATTTCGATCTGTTATTATTGGACATTAACATGCCCGGAGGAAATAACATTAAGGTTGTTGAAGAGATTCTACAAATTAGACCGGGCATCAAAATTTTGGTTTTTTCTTCCTATGATGAATCGCTTTATGCATTACGTTATATTGAAGCAGGGGCCGCTGGCTATCTGAACAAAACGACGGCCATGGCCGAATTGAGCCACGCCATTTTGGCTATTCAGGAAAGGGGCAAATATATGTCCAGCAATGTGCAGGATCTGTACGTGCAGAAACTTACTCAAAGTAAATCTGAGTTAACCAAATTAAATCCTTTGGCCCGTCTATCTAATAGAGAAGTGGATGTGGCCAAGCAGTTGATCAAAGGCTTGGGAATTATCGAAGTATCGAGCTTACTGGAATTGAGCCCATCAACCGTAAGTACGTATAAGAGCAGGATATTTGAGAAATTAAATGTTTCCAATATACCCGAGCTCATCGAGTTATTCAGAATACACTCCAACAACTAAGAAGATCGTTGGAGTGCATTTTATGTTAAACCAGGTCATCCATAGTGACTACTGGGATATCCTTCACATTAAAATCTTTCAATGGCTCAGACTTTCGGTACGCATACCCCACCTCAGCTTCGAGATCCCATAACATCGGTGCCAAAAAGTTCAGACAAGTTGTGAAGCCCTGTACCGTCGCAGAAAAATCACCTGTGTCTTTCGAATTTTTAGCCTCATTTTCAATCTCAAAAGGGCCATCGAAACCACGATCCTGCAACAGGTCCACAAATCCACGCCAGTCCATGCTGTCCGACCCACCGAATCCGGGAAGCATCGCTTCGTAATGATGTCTATCCCAGTCGTGTACGGGAATACTTACATTTGCTTTTTTAGCAAGTTCGGCATCGACGTGCTGCATGGGATACATGCCCCCCCAGTCTACACGGGCAGCCGTTTCCAGATTGCGTGTAGTCTTTACGTGGATTCGCTGCAAACGCTTGATATCCGTATTCCGAATCACCTCAATCGGATTCGTATTCTGCCACACATCATGTGAGGGATCGTAGATTTCGCCGTGGGCCTGACTCGGTATCATTGCATACATCAATTTACGGGCAGCCAAGACAGCAGGCAGGTTATTATAAGTTGAACTGTAACGCGACGAACGCCAGCCTTCCATAGGGCAATTTTCATACAGGATGGTCACTCCCAACCCTTCCGCATAGCGGACAATAGGTTCAAATATACGCTTGTACTCATCCAGATTCTTCTGAAATCCATCGATCTGATTACCGAGCTCGTGGTTATAACCGACAAAAGTACCCACTTTAACATTATTTTCATCTCCCCCAAGCAAATGGGCAATACGAATTAACTTTAATAGATGGTTTTGGTTTTTCACACGTTGTTCAGGATCTCCACCGATCATATTTTCAAAGGCTCCAAGAGAAAGCTTCAAGTCAGCTTGATTAAATAGTTCCAATGTTTCTTTCGCCTTTGCCGGTGTAAATCCATCGTAATCTAAATGTGTAGCTGTATGATCTTCTCGCGTACCATCTTTTCTAAACACGCAAAGATCTATCCCACCAGCACCGATCCGTTTTGTCGTTTGAATCAATTCAGGCAGGGACAATTTGTCAAAGGCAGAACTCATTACCCATACAGGGTTATTTAATTTTGTAGTCATAGCTTATATAATTGTATTGTATCGGTTTCTAAAGATACTAAAAAAGCCATCCGATCGAATGGCTTTTTTAGTTTTATGTCAATTACATTAATCTACATTGTCATGGAGAAAGGAATTATTTGGCCGGATTTCCGTGTTACCATCTTCAAAAGAAAGTGTAAAACGGGACACCTGCGATTGCGAAGAATGAGGTGTATCTTCCAATGACATTTGCTTCCTTTTATATGCAGGCTCGTTTTCGAGTTCATGTAAACCGTTTGAAGACTTCAATTTCATGCTCAGCTCTTTCAAACGTAAAATACGTTCTTTGGTACGCACCAGCTGGTCCTCAAAGGAAACCTGTTCTTCTTCTACTTGTGGTAGTCCTACGTGTTCATTGGTTGTGCTGGAAGAAAAACTTGTCTTTTCTTCGTAGTCCGAAGCTGATGGAGTCGTGTACGAATCAAAGACAGTAGGCATTTGAAACTGAAAGACTGAGGGCGAGGTTTTTAACTGAAATTCGTTTTCATCAAATGACGCTTCCTCCTCATATGCACTATCATGACCTAGATCGTGGCGTATTACCTGCGGTTCTTCAACAGCCACGTGTTGCTGTACCGCATTTTTCGGAGCAGTGAACAGGTCAGATTGCAATGTATTGTTTGGGGTCGACGGATTATTTGTCGAAGGAGCTGCAGTTTCCACGCGGTGTACCGGAGTCACAAAACTATTTGTAGCAGGTGTTTCCTTTGGAGCAACCTGAGATACAGGCTTCACAAAAGAATTAACGGGCTCCGGTGTCAAGGGCATAGACACCTTTGTATTTTCACGTTCTTTGTCACGTTCTTCCGATGTCTGGAAACCTGTCGCGATGATGGTTACCGATAGCTCGTCCTCAAAGTTTTCGTCGATACAGTTACCCCAGATTAAATCCGCTGACAAACCCGCTTTCTCCTGGATGTAATCCGTAATGATGGCGACCTCATCCATCGTCACCTCTTTAGTTCCGGAAGTGATGTTCAACAAAATATAACGCGCGCCTTCGATTTCATTATCTTTCAATAATGGCGATGCCAAAGCACCTTCTACAGCTCTAAGCGCACGGTCTTCACCTTCAGCAACGGCATTACCCATAATGGCAACTCCGCTATCATTCATTACAGTACGAACATCCTTGAAATCGACGTTGACATAACCGGGGATAGTGATGATTTCGGCAATACCTTTCGCTGCAGTAGTTAAGATATCATCTGCTTTCGCAAAAGCGGCAGTCATGGTTAAGTTTCCAAAAATTTCGCGCAGACGGTCATTGGAGATCACCAGATAGGAATCCACATATTTACGCAGCTCAGAAAGCCCTTCTTCAGCCTGAGAGCGACGGCGCTTTCCTTCAAATGTAAAAGGAGTTGTGACAATAGCGACAGTGAGAATGCCCAGTTCTTTGGCTGCTTTGGCTAATACAGGACTTGCTCCAGTACCGGTACCGCCCCCCATACCTGCTGTGATAAATAACATCTTGGTATTGGTGCCCAACATACGTTTGATCTCTTCAATACTTTCGATCGCCGAATTTTCACCTACATCAGGATCTGCACCAGCGCCCATACCTTCGGTCAGACTTATCCCCAATTGAACTTTATTGGGAATCGGGCTCAATTCCAACGCTTGCGCATCGGTATTGCACACGATAAAATCTACCCCGCTAATCCCTTGTTTATACATATGGTTGACCGCATTGCCGCCACCACCGCCGACTCCAATAACCTTAATTATTGAAGATTGCTCTTTTAACATTTCAAACTGTATTGACATAACTTATCCCTATTTAACTTATAATGAACACGATACCGAAGTACGCCAAGCCCACTATATGTAATGTAATAATAATATAATTTCAACAAAAGTTTTCCACATTTGTGAAATTGTGGAAAACTTCAATCATTGTGGAAAACTTACTTTTTATCTAAAAAACTTGCATCATCAATCTCATTTCCATCCTTAATAAACCGTTTGAACCAAGATAGCAATCCCTGCTCCTTTTGTTGCTGTTCGGACACTTCCTTTGTGGTCGCTGTAGGTTGTGACTTCTTTACCGGAGCAAGCATTTCCCTACGGCTATCTTCTTCCTCTTCGTGGGATTGAATACCTTTGATCAGCAAACCAATACTGGTCGCATACAAGGGGCTCTTGAGCTCTTCAAAAAGAGGCTTGGGCAGTACTTCGTTCTTGGATAGATATTCATTTGGGAACCCCACCCGACAATCGATTCCTGTGATATATTCGACAAGCTGCACAAGATGTTTTAGTTGTGCCCCACCTCCGGTGATAACGATACCACCAATAAGTTTATTCTCGTAACCGGACGATTTAATCTCATAGTATACGTGTTCGATAATTTCCTCCATACGGGCTTGTATGATATAAGCGAGGTTTTTGACGGAAATTTCCTTCGGTTCACGGCCTTTTAGTCCGGGTACACAGATCACTTCATTTTCTTTGTTCTCATCAGCCAGAGCAGATCCGAACCGTGTCTTTAACAATTCGGCTTGGGAGCGCAATACAGAGCAACCTTGACGGATGTCTTCGGTCACAATATTACCCCCAAGAGGAATAACGGCCGTATGACGGATAATACCCTCATGGAAGATGGCCACATCTGTCGTTCCACCACCAATATCAACTAATACAACACCAGCATTCTTTTCATCTTCATCCAATACAGCTTCAGAAGATGCCAACGGTTCCAGGATCAATTCAGCAACTTCCAAATTGGAATTATCAATACATTTCTTAATATTTTTGATATCGGTAACTCGTCCCGAAATAATATGGAAATTTGCTTCTATGCGACGACCGGCCATGCCGATGGGTTCCCGTATACCGGGTTCATTATCTACCGTAAACTCTTGAGGCAACACATGTATAATTTCTTCTCCTGGAGGCAGTACCAGTTTATACATATCCGAAATCAAGCGTTCGATATCTCTCCGAACGATTTCATCATCACCATCAGTCTTGGTAAATATTCCACGATGCTGAATACTCTTAATGTGCTGACCGGCGATCCCCACATTAACCACTTTAATATCCACATTAGACTGTGCCTCGGCTATTTCAACCGCCTCCAGAATACTTCCCACAGTTTTCTGGATGTTGGCGACAACTCCTCTGCTCACACCGGCAGATTCGGCTTTGCCCACACCTAATAGTTCAATTTTGTTTCCTGAGCTACGTCTCCCAACCGTAACACAAATTTTGGTAGTACCAATATCGAGTCCCACGATAATTGGGTTTTCTCTTTCAATTTCTGCTGCCTTTGAGTTCATAATTTCCTGTATTGTTGCTGTATTACTATAATGTATTATTTGCTATTTTTTTTGTTTGGTCATCCGAAAAACTCCAGTTTCCACGTTTTTCACAGATGATCTGACCCCCATATTTTACATTCACCACTCCATAAGCATTTACGCCGACTTTAGGCATTATCTGCGTATAGAATGTTTTTAATAATTCAAATTTCTGTTCCAGAGAATCCGCTGAGCCGACAATTAACTGCTGCGATCCCACACGGGGCACGAGCTCAATGTCCTGATCCGCGTTGACATAGATCTGCACAACCTGATTGCTCCACAATTCATCTTTCCCTATAAATTCAGCTACTTTCACCAGATCTTTTACCAATGGTGTCGATATGGTGTCCAGCGCTTCATTGTATCCTTCGGCGATGTTACCTGTTGCGACCATAATGTGCGGAATATACTTTAATGTGGTTGGTATCTTTAGTCCTTTTGGATCGACATAAAACTCTCGCCCATTTTTGTTGATAACCCGCATAACAGCCTCGCGCTGATCAATATGTATGCTCACAGTACCGTCCATATCCGAATGGACGCTGGCGTCCGCCACATAGGGCAGCTTTTTCAGGGTCTCCTCGACCCGATGAAAGGGAATATCATTGACTTTTTTCCCGACAAAGTTTCCATAATTCTGTTTGATCATCTTGGAAATATCTGCTTGGTCAATAAAAGCTTCTGTCCCCTCAATAACAATTTTCACTTCTTTACAAGGCTGTTGTTCATCACGTTTCCCCACAATTGTCATAATCACGACCACAACGATCACCCCAATAAAAAATAGGGTAAAGTAGAGGACACGATTCCATTGTATGTCACGCAATTTTTTAAGCATGCTCAAAAATCTCCTGTAACGGTTTTACCAATTTATCAATATCGCCAGCGCCGACTGTAACGAGAAGTTCCGGCTTTTCATTCCTTGCGAAGTCAAGAACCTCTGCCGCAGTTGCAATCCGCTTTTGCGGCGCCGTAATTTTCTCCAGCAACCAGCTTGAGTTAACGCCCTCAATCGGAAGTTCCCGCGCGGGATATATTTCCATCAACAACAGATTGTCTGCCATGGACAGCACCTCGGCAAAGCCGTCCACGAAATCCCGTGTACGGGTAAACAAATGGGGCTGAAAGACCACATTTAGTTTCTTTGCTGGATACAGCTTTCTCATTGATGTCAGAAACGCACGCAGCTCTTCGGGGTGATGGGCATAGTCATCAATATAAATGGCTTCGGGCCTACGAACGATATATTCAAATCTTCTTTTAACTCCTTTGAAAGTCGTCAACGCTTTTTTGATGGCCGCGTCAGAAATATCCAATAACCTTGCGACCGTGATAGCAGCGACGGCATTTTCCACGTTGTGAATTCCAGGAATACCCAAATGAATGTCTTCGATTTTTCCTTTAGCATCCTGATAGTCAAAGAAGAACTCGCCATCACGGACGTGCACATTAGATGCATAAGCATCGGCAGCCTCCTGGCCAGAATAGCTGATCTGTCCTTTAAATTCAAGCCCTTTCTTTATGATCCGGGTACCACCTTCCACCACTTTATCCAAAAACAGCTGAAAAGATTCGAGCAAATGGCTCTTATCACCGTAAATATCCAAATGATCGGCATCCGAAGACGTCACAATGGCTATATTGGGATGCAGCGTCAGAAACGAACGGTCAAATTCGTCTGCCTCGACTACCACGGTATTGTTGTTGCCATAGAGTACATTCGTTTCATAATTCGAGCTGATACCACCTAAAAAGGCCGAGCAATCGTAACCAGAGTCTTTTAGCACATGAGCAACCATCGTTGAGGTGGTCGTCTTGCCGTGGGTACCTGCAACGGCAATGGTATATCTGCTCTCACTTATAATCCCCAGTACTTGGGATCTTTTATAAAGTATATGCCCCCGCCCCTCAAAAAAAGCCTTGATCTTGGAATCTTTTGGAATCGCTGGGGTGAAGATGACCAGTGTAGCCTCGCTCACGTTGTGAAAAATGGGATCAATAGTCTCCACATCATCTTGGTAAACAATCGGAATCCCTTCCTTGACCAGCGTCCTGGTCAGTTCTGTCTCCGTCCGATCATATCCACACACCACACAGCCCAAATGCTTAAAATAGCGTGCCAGGCCACTCATGCCGATTCCGCCTATTCCAATCAAGTATACTTGTTTTATTGCATCCAGATTCATACCTATCCTCGATTTTTACTTGCTAATTGATAAACTTCGGCAGCTATCTGCTTATCTGCATCCAACTTTCCTAGCTTCTTTATCTGCTCGCCTAACCCCGCAGCCTGTTGATGATCCTTTAATAATTCCAGGGCAGCCGGGATCAAATCTTTCTTCGCATCCCCATCCTTAATCAACACGGCTGCCTGCTTGTTGACCAAGGCCATCGCATTCTTAGTCTGATGATCTTCGGCAACATTCGGTGAGGGGACCAAAATCACCGGCTTACCAATTACACACAACTCAGAAATAGTTCCAGCACCTGCCCTGCTAATAATTAAATCGGCTGCTGCATAGGCGTAATCCATCTTCTGAAGGAAGGCCATCATCTTGACATTACCTGGAATTTTTCCTTCCAATTGAGCACGCAGCCCTTCTATATAAAAACTGCCACATTGCCAGATAAGCTGTACGTCTTCATCACGCAATAAGTCCAAATAGGCGACAACGCTTTCATTTAATGTTCTCGCGCCTAAACTACCACCAAGAACCAGAATTGTTTTTCTGCTCTGCTCGAGACCAAAGAAGGCTATCGCCTCTTCCCTTTTCCCCTCGATAGCAACAGATTCTCTTCGTATCGGATTACCTGTCAGCAGCACTTTGTCCGCTGGAAAAAACTGATCCATTCCTTCATAGGCAACACAGATGCGGGCGGCCTTAGCACCTACTTTTTTGTTGGTGACACCGGCGTATGAATTCTGTTCTTGTACCAGAGTCGGAACACCGACTTTATTTGCTGTCATCAATAACGGTCCTGAAGCAAAACCGCCCACACCGACAGCAACATCCGGTTTAAACTCCCGGATCACTTTTTTGGCCTTATTCAGACTCTTCATCAATTTAAATGGCAAAAGGATATTTTTCCAGAGCTGCTTTCTATTGATACCCTGAATATCCAGTCCAACAATGTCATACCCCGCAGCAGGCACTTTGTCCATTTCCATACGGCCATTGGCACCCACAAATAAAATCTCATTTGCAGAATCCATCGCTTTCAATGCATTTGCAATTGAAATCGCCGGAAAGATATGTCCTCCGGTTCCACCCCCACTTATGATTACACGAATTGCCATGCTTACTCTATTAGGCCGGAATTGAGCCGATCACCACTTTCTTGGGTTTCGCTTTTTCTTCCAACTGTTCTTTTCCTTTTAATTCTTCAATATTTCTGCTCACACTTAGGATAATCCCTAGTGCTACACTAGTGAATAAGATTGATGTACCGCCCATACTCACCAAAGGAAGCGGTACACCGGTCACAGGCCCCAGACCAACCGCTACAGCCATATTGGCCAGCGCCTGTATAGTCAAACTAAACCCCAGCCCTGCAGCCAAAAACGTCCCAAACGCTTTAGGGCTCATGGTCACAATACGGATGCAACGATACATAAACGCCAAGTATAGGAAGAGTAGAATAACACCACCAATAGTACCATATTCTTCAATAATAATGGCGTAAATGAAATCTGAATATGGATGGGGCAACACATTACGCTGCACACTATTGCCCGGCCCCTTACCCAGCAAACCGCCTGTAGCAATCGCTATTTTCGCATTGTTCGCCTGATAATTTTTGTCATCTTGGAAGGATACTGTTTTCTCTACTTTTTCGGTCTGGAAAAATGATTTCACCCGACTGATATAGGTCGCCCGGCGCGGACCGAAAAAAATCACCATCAACAGCAGCACTCCGCCACCACAGCAGACAATCGCAATCTGCTTAAACGAAATCCGGCCGATCAGCAATAAAAGTACACTCACACCAAACAACATTAATGCTGTCGAAAGATTCGCCAAGGCGATCAGAATAAAAACGCCACATACAGAGCCCATGATTGGTAGAAAGGATTTTTTAACATCCTTTATCTCTTCCTGCTTACGGGACAACATGCGTGCGAGAAAAACAATAAGCGATAGCTTAGCTAAATCCGAAGTCTGGAACGTCAATCCAATACCGGGTATGGTCAGCCAGCGGCTGGCTTCGTTCACTTTACTTCCAAAAAGTAAAGTGAACAAGAGCAAAGGGATCGTTATTCCCATCATTATTTTTGAAATACCCGCATAATAGCGGTAGTCCAGCTTGTGAGAAAGATACATCAGCACAAAGCCTATGGCAATGATGGAAAAATGCTTTAACAGATACATTTCCGTACCCTTACCTTCCTTATAGGCCAAGGTGCCGACCGAACTATATACAGCCAAAAGAGACCATCCCGAGAGGATAATCACTATGATCCATATCCATCGATCACCTTTCAATTTAGACATTATGTTCTGTAGCATATCCTTATTCCTGTGGGTTATACTTTTATAATTCCATTACTGCCGCTTTAAACTTGTCCCCCCGGTCTTCATAATTTTTAAACCAGTCAAAACTTGCACAAGCCGGAGACAATAATACCGTATCTCCTTTTTGCGCCAGATGAGAAGACAGTACCACTGCGTCCTGCATAGAGGTACTATTGACAATAATCTCCACATCCTGTTCAAAAGCCTCGTGTATAGCTGCAGTATCTTTGCCTAAGCAGACAATCGCACGTACTTTCTGTTTTACCAGATCAGCTAGCATGCTATAATCGTTCCCTTTGTCAACCCCCCCCAGCAACAACACAATTGGCGTGGAAAAACTTTCCAGTGCATACCACACTGAATTGACATTGGTAGCCTTTGAATCATTGATATAATTTACACCACCGATACAGGCCACATGCTCCAGACGGTGCGGAATATTCACATATGAACCCATGCTCTCCTTCATCGCTTGATTCCTCAACTCCTGCACTTTTGCAATCAATCCAGAAGCCATGCTATTATAAATATTGTGCTTCCCCTGCAATGACAATTCCTCAGTTTTCATAGTGAACGTATCGTTATTTGGTGTATTAATAATCATTGTTTTATTGGCGGCCAAATAAGCACCCAATTCAACAATCTGCTCTTGTGTAAAAGGCAAATAAATCCCCTTACTATGATGCCTTTCCAATCCCTTGACTGTCTCAGGATCGTCCAGACAATATATAAAGTAATCTTTCTCGGTCTGATTCCGGATTATTCTGAATTTTGAATCGACATAATTTGTCATTTTATGATCATAACGATCCAGATGATCCGGGGTAATATTTAGTATCACAGCAATATCTGCCCTAAAATGATACATATCATCCAGCATGAAGCTGGATATTTCCAGCACATAACAGTCAAAATTCTCTCTAGCAACCTGCAGGGCAAAGCTTTTTCCGATGTTACCTGCCAAACCGACGTTAAGCCCGCCATGTTTGAGCATTTCGTAGGTCAGCATGGTTGTTGTCGATTTCCCATTGGAGCCTGTTATACAAATCAATTTAGCTTCAGTAAATTGTGCTGCAAACTCGATCTCGGCTACTACAGGAATATTTTTTTCCTTCAGTGCGACAATCAGCGGTACAGTTTCCGGAATTCCGGGACTTTTTACCACAAGAGCTGCATTCAATATTCGTGATTCTGTGTGACTGCCTTCCTCGAATGCAATTCCCTCAGCCACCAATTGGGCCTTATAATGATCCGCAATAAGCCCTTTATCTGACACAAATACGTCATACCCCTTCTCTTTTCCAAGGATAGCGGTACCAACGCCGCTCTCACCTGCCCCTAAGACGACGAGATTCCCAGACTGTGGATAATATGTGGTTGCGATATTTGGCATCGTTATCTAATTTTCAATGTTACAATAGTCAAAATGGCCAGTATAATACCAACAATGACAAAGCGCGTTACAATTTTCGCCTCGTGGTAGCCTTTTTTCTGAAAATGATGGTGCAAGGGCGACATTAAAAAAATTCTTCTCCCCTCGCCATATTTCTTTTTGGTGTATTTGAAGTAGGAAACCTGCAGGATAACGGAAAGATTTTCCAATAAAAAGACACCACATAAAATTGGAATCAATAACTCCTTACGGATCAGAATGGCGAAAGCAGCAATGATGCCGCCAATAGCCAAACTACCTGTATCCCCCATAAACACCTGTGCCGGATAGGTATTATACCACAAAAAACCCACGCAGGCACCTACAAATGCTCCGGCAAAGATCACAAGCTCGCCCGAGTTGGGGATATACATGATGTTCAGGTAATCCGAAAAAATCACGTTACCCGACACATAAGCCAAGATAGCCAGGGTCACCCCGATGATAGCCGAAGTACTCGTAGCCAAACCATCAATTCCGTCTGTGATATTGGCACCATTGGAAACCGCCGTTACAATAAAGATCACGACCACCAAAAAAACTACAAACGTCAGGTAATCGCTCTGCAAGCCAAATACTTTGAACACTTTCGCATAGTCAAACTCATTATTTTTGTAGAACGGGATATTTGTTTTGGACGATTTTACATTTTCTGCATATGTTTTTTCACCGGTCCCCTCATTAATAACTACTTCCACTGGCTTGGTGGAAGTAGGCTTATCCACACCCTTACGTACGACGATATCCGGATGAAAGTACATGGTACACGCAATGATCGCTCCCAGCCCCACCTGGCCAACAACTTTAAACTTTCCGGCCAGACCTTCCTTATTATGCTTGAACACTTTGATATAATCATCTAAAAAACCGATAGCACCCATCCAAAGTGTGGTTATGATCATGATAATGACATATACATTGGTAAGTTTGGCAAATAGCAATGTGGGAATCAATATTCCGGCAATAATGATAATTCCACCCATAGTCGGTGTACCAGCTTTCTTTTTCTCTCCTTCCAGTCCCAGATCACGAATTGTCTCCCCCACTTGTCTATTGTGCAGGAACTGGATCAATCTCCCCCCAAAAACCGTGGTAATAATCAAAGAGACAATTACAGCCATGGACGTCCGAAATGAGATGTACTGAAACAATCCCCCTCCGGGTATATGAATGTATTCGCTCAACCACGTAAATAGATGGTACAACATATTTCTATTTTTCGTTAAATGTATTCTCTAAAACTTCTTTATCGTCAAAATGATGCTTCACTCCGTTCACATCCTGATACTTTTCATGACCTTTTCCGGCGACCAGAATAATATCACCCGGATTGGCTAGCTGAAAAGCAACTCTTATCGCTTCTTTGCGGTCGGCGATAGATAACGTTTTCACCTTTTGATCCACCTCTACCCCTGCCTCGATATCTTTGATAATCTGATAGGGATCTTCTGTGCGCGGATTATCGGAGGTAATCAAAAAGCGGTCACTATAGCGCAGCGCCGCCTGCGCCATCTCCGGTCGTTTGGTCTTATCACGGTCCCCGCCACAGCCCAATACCGTAATGATTTTTTGCTCCGGCCTACGCAGCGAACTAATGGTTTTTAGCACATTTTCCACAGCATCAGGTGTGTGCGCGTAATCAACGATTCCAAATACACCATTGGCTGATTTTACCGTTTCAAACCGGCCTTCAGCCCCTGTCAGAGTACTCAGCGCAGTCAATACCTTTACCGTTTCCTGCTCCAGCAAGATAGCTGTCGCATAGGCTGCCAACAGGTTATACGCATTAAAATCACCGATCAGTTTTACCCATACCTCCTGCCCGTCTATGCTCATCAGCATACCATCAAAATGACTTTCAATCACTTTCGCTTTAAAGTCAGCCCCTGAACGCAAACCGTAACTCTTTTTATGAGCCACCGTATTCTGTAACATCACACGTCCATTCCGGTCGTCGGCATTTGTCAGAGCAAACGCATGCGCATCTAAATCATCAAAGAACTTCTTTTTCGCTTTGATATAATTATCAAAGGTTTTATGAAAATCGAGATGATCGTGTGTGATATTCGTAAATATGCCGCCGGCAAATACCAATCCTGCGACCCGTTCCTGCACTACAGCATGTGAACTGACTTCCATAAAAGCATAATCACAACCATCATCGACCATTTCCCGCAAAAGACCGTTGAGCTGGATCGGATCCGGTGTTGTATGTGTTGCCGGTATTATTCTCGTACCGATCTGATTTTGTACAGTCGACAATAAACCTACGTGATAGCCCAATTCCGTAAATAGCTGAAATAACAGTGTCGCCACAGTAGTCTTGCCATTGGTTCCCGTTACGCCGACCAGTTTAAGCTGTTCAGATGGATTACCATAATAATTGGCAGATGCAATACCTAGGGCATACGCAGAATCCGCCACCAGGATATAGACAACCGAGTCCAGTGTTTCTACTGGCAGCTCCTCCACAATCACTGCGCGGGCACCGGAAGTGATCGCTTTATCAATGAATAAATGACCGTCAGTTTGGACACCTCGAACAGCGATAAACAAACTCCCCAGCTCCACCTTCCTGGAATCAAAGCACAAAGAGTGCACGTTAACCTCTTCGAGGTTACCCACCACCTGTTGCACAGGGATAGCATGCAATACCTTTTTTAAATCCATCGTTACTTAAGTTCTAAATTTACCGTTGTCCCAAATGGCAACCGCTGCCCGACTGTTAATGATTGCGTTATTACTCTACCTTTCCCTGAAACATGCGTTTTAAATCCTGCATTCTCCATCACATATAAGGCGTCCATCAGCCCCATTCCCAAAACATTAGGAACAACGCCTTCTTTATATTTCAAATCCATAAAAGGCACCCCTCTGTTGGACGTATCTATCGATCCTCTTGCAATCATATTCCAGTTTACCGTACCGATCCCAAGTTTTTCGTATACCTTTTTACTCGCTTCCCGCGAACCTTGCAAGGTTAACGGCAATCGACCCCCTACATTAACCGCTTTAAACGTTTTTTTCCCTTGCATCTCCATATCATTGGCATAGACCATATCTGCGAGTTCTTTAAAAACAGGCCCTGCTACCGAACCACCATAGTAACCATTCCGCGGATTTCGGATCACCACAATAATGGAGTACTTCGGATCCTCGGCTGGGAAATACCCTGCAAACGAGGATTGATACCGTCTGGCACCATAACCCCGTGCACCGTCCGCCATCTGCGCCGTCCCCGTCTTACCACCGGAGGTATATAACGGACTCGCAACACTCCGTCCTGTACCCTCAGTCATTACACCTTCCATCATCCCTCTCACTTGAGCCAGTGCCTGATCGGAAGCGATCTTGTCGTTAAGCACTCTGGCCTTGAATGTCTGAATCGTATTGCCTAGATGCCTAATCTCCTTCACGAATAAAGGTGCAATCAGCTTACCGTTATTCGCTACCGCATTGTAAAACGTTAATGTCTGCAATGGCGTAATCTTCATTTCATAGCCATAAGCCATCTGCACCAAAGAAAGTCCGCTCCAGCTTTTGCTTTTAGAGGTCTTCACTAGCGGAACCCCTTCTCCAGGAATCTGTAGACCCAAAGTTTTTCCAAATCCAAAGGAATACAGTTTCGAGGTAAACTGATCAGGATTATCCTTATAAGCCTGGTAGACAAATTTCGTAACCCCGACGTTCGACGATTCCTCAAAAGCTCTCTTTGCACTGATCACAGACTTTTTAGGCGCATGCGAATCTCTAATAGTATGCTTATAAATCGGCCACGTACCATTTCCGATATTAACCGTTGTACTGGAGTCAATTTTTTTATCATCTATCAATGCTAGATAGGAAGCTAATTTGAATGTTGACCCTGGATCAGCACTCTGAGCAATAGCCAGGTTGAACTTCTCCCGATAGACCCCATCCTTATCACGCATGAAATTTGCAACTGCCCGCACCTCACCAGTTTTGACCTCCATCATCACCACACAACCTTCATCTGCATTGCTGATGATCATCTGCTTCTCCAATGCCCGTTGCGCCATATCCTGCATATTCACATCGATTGTAGAGATGATATCCGACCCATCAACCGGTGCTACCTCAATATCTCTGTTAACCGGAATCCAGACCCCACCAGCAATACGCTGCATCAATCGCTTACCGCTTTTTCCGTCAATATACTCACCGTAAGCACCCTCCAGCCCCACATGTATATTTTCCTTTACATTTTTATAACCTATGGTCCGTGCCGCAAGATTCACAAAGGGCAAAATCCGCTTATTGTTCCTTTCTGTAATCAGTGCAGCCGGATACCGGTCTTTACCGACACGGGCAGCCTTAAATAGTGGAAACTGCTTCACTTTTTTCAAATCCTGATGCGACACATTACGTTTAATCAGTACATAACGCTGCTTTTTATTGCGTGCCTGTTTTAATAATGTCAAATATTGCCGCGATGATTTATCCTTAAAAAATTCAGCGAGCTTAATGGCTAACGAATCCACTTTTAGATTGAAGTAATCACTATCCTCCTCCGGAACAGCCATGGCATCAAAACGAAGCTCATATTCCGGAACAGAAGTAGCCAATAAGCTACCGTCGTTGGAATAAATATTCCCACGTGCCGCTTCCACCTCACGCTCCTGAATAGAAAGACTATCTGCCAGAGCTCTCCAATGCTGCCCATCTACATACTGCAACTTCAGCATTTTTCCAAACACCAGAAATGCAAGCAGCACAATAAGTCCAAAGGCAAAATAGACGCGTACAAGAATCGTATTTCTGATGCTCATAATTCTCTATTTATCTTCTTTTTTCTCTATTACTTCGATCTTGATCGGTGGCTCCAATCGTTCTTTCAGCCCCAAAGAATCCACCCGTTTCGCAATCTCCGTCTGGGTAGACATTTTCATGAGTTCGGCAGAAAGCGACTTATGGTCCCAGCCCAGTTCTTTGACCTCTTTGCTCACTTTATCGATGCTTCGAATGGTCCGCTCCGCAAAATGACGATTTGAGATATACAACAGCATAAGAAAGGCGATAAAAGCTCCGAAAGGCAGATACTCCAATATTTTGTTTAAGGAAAGGTCTCCAACGGTAAAAAGCGTTTTAATAAACGCTTCTGTTTCCTCTGCCTTTTCCTCAACAGTTTCTTGTAGTTCATCCTGAACTTCTTCGCTCAATTCTTTCTGTCTTATTGTATTCCTGCTCATCTTTCACCCACTTTAAGACAAATCCAACTTTTCAGCAATACGCAGTTTCGCACTGCGCGATCTATTATTCACCGCCAGCTCATGCGGCGAAGCCGTAATCGCTTTACGACTCAATACATGAAATGGCTTGATCTCATTTCCATAAAAATCTTTGTCCACCTCTCCTTTAAATTTCCCTTTGGCCATAAAATTTTTGACCAAACGATCTTCCAACGAGTGATATGACATCACTGCAAGACGACCTCCGGCACGCAAGCACCCCACTGACTGCAGTAGAAATTCCTGTAAAGCCTCCAGCTCACGATTGACTTCTATCCGCAATGCCTGAAACACCTGCGCGTGGTATTTATGCTCCTTCCCTTTCGGAACCAGGCGGCGGATCACCTCCTTAAGCTCCGCTACTGTATGTATTGGCTGCACCAGCCGTGCGGTAACAATCGTCTTGGCCAATGACTTGGCATTCATAATTTCCCCATACATCCCGAAAATACGGTGCAGCTCCTCCTCCGGATAAGTTGCCAGCACTGTTTTTGCATCTAGATCACTAACCCGGTCCATACGCATATCCAGATCCGCATCAAAGCGGATTGAGAATCCACGATCTGCCGCATCAAACTGATGTGACGAAACACCCAGATCGGCCAAAATACCATCCACATAACGCACACCATACAAACGGAGACTATTTTTTAAAAACCTAAAATTCTGATGAATCAAGGTAAAACGAGGATCATCAATCACGTTCGCTAACGCATCCGGATCCTGATCGAATGCAAAGAGCTTACCCTCAGGCCCAAGCCGGTTTAAAATTTCACGGGAATGGCCACCCCCACCGAAAGTCACGTCCACATAAATACCGCTGGGCTTGATAGCCAGCGCATCCATGCACTCTTGCAACATTACCGGAACATGATACACACTCTCCATATTCTTACATTCCAAAATCAATATCTCCCATGACTTCTGCTGCCAAAGCCGAAATATCTTCTATTCCGCCATCACCCATCAGATCATCATAACCTTGTTTAGACCATACCTCAATTTTATTAAACTGACAAGCCAGCACCAGCTCGGTTGTGATACCCGCAAACTCCAACAAACTCTTTGGCAGTAGCACCCTTCCGGCGGCATCCAATGTCAGTTCGCTCGCTCCACGCGTAAAAGCACGTACAAATGCCCGCACTTTCGGATCAAACTGATTTAACTTAGCCAATTTAGCAGTCATTAAATCCCATTCCTCCCGTGGATAAAAAACCAAATGTTTCTCAAAACCGCGATTCACTACAAGCCCATCTCGCTCAACATGAGGCATCTGCCTCTTGAGCGCAGCCGGCAACACCATCCTTCCTTTGGCGTCTAGCTTGCATTCGAATTCTCCGATCAACTGAGTCATGTCGTCAATTATCCTATTCTAATTCAAATGTAAAAGTATACACTTTCTCCCACTTTCCCCCACTTTGCTACATAAAAAAGTTTTCCACATCGAAAAATAGCTACATAACAAAAAAAAGAACAGCGGCAAAAGAACAAATAAAACCTTATTTACAAGCAGTTAAACCGCATTTTTAATCACTTCTTTCTGACAAAACTGTAGCATATTATTTTTCTGCTTTTTTTTAATAAGTGCACGTGAATTGTAAAATCTTCGGCTGCAAAGATTCGCTTTTAAGTCTTATCTCGTAAAAAAGGGGGAGAAAGTGGGAGATCATAATCACGGGACGAAATGAGTGGAGTAAAGTGGGAGTCCGAGATCAAATAAGCTAACCTTAATTCGTTATTGTCGACTAAAACCAATAATTTTGCGTAAATTTTTATTACAATAAGATATGCACAGAACACACACTTGTGGAGAATTAACGCTAGCTGACTTGGGGAAAACGGTTACCCTAAGTGGATGGGTTCAAAAATCCCGCGATTTAGGCGGTATGACTTTCATCGATGTTAGAGACCGCTATGGTATCACACAATTAACGTTCAATGCAGATGATGATGCGTCATTGCGGGCCAGTGCTCGTGAACTGGGCAGAGAATATGTCATTAAGGTAACTGGAGAAGTCATTGAGCGATCCAGTAAAAACCCAAAGATTCCAACAGGCGACATTGAAATTAAGGTGTCAGACCTTGAAATATTAAATGCAGCAAAACTACCACCTTTTACGATAGAAGACGACACAGATGGTGGTGATGATATCCGGATGAAATTCCGATATCTTGATCTACGTCGCAATCCCGTGCGCGAAAACCTTATTTTGCGCCATAGGACTTCGCAGGAAGTGCGCCGATATCTTGATTCGCAGAACTTTTTAGAGGTAGAGACACCCTACCTGATTAAATCCACACCTGAAGGAGCACGGGACTTTGTCGTGCCTTCGCGCATGAACCCCGGTGAGTTTTACGCCCTGCCCCAATCACCGCAAACCTTTAAACAATTGTTGATGGTTTCCGGATTTGATCGCTATTTTCAGATTGTCAAATGTTTCCGGGACGAAGACCTACGTGCCGACCGGCAACCGGAATTCACGCAGATAGACTGTGAAATGTCTTTTGTCGAGCAGGAAGACGTACTTAATATTTTCGAAGGGCTTGCAAAGCATATCTTTAAAACCATCAAAGGCATAGATTTGGGTGCGGTTCCACGTATGACTTACGCCGATGCTATGCGCTTGTACGGTTCGGACAAACCGGATATTCGTTTCGGTATGCAGTTTGTCGAGTTAAACGATGTTGCGAAAGACAAAGGTTTCCCCGTGTTTGACACTGCAGAATTAGTTGTTGGTATCAATGCAGAAAACTGCGCACATTATACCAGAAAGCAGATCGATGCCTTGACAGACTTTATCAGACGACCGCAGATAGGTGCTACAGGACTGGTCTACGCACGTATCAATGAAGACGGTTCCGTCAAATCTTCAGTGGACAAATTTTTCAATTCCGAACAATTGACAGCGATCGCAGAAAAGTTCCACGCGAAACCGGGGGACCTATTATTGATCATGGCTGGCAGCAAAGATAAAGTGCGTAAGCAACTCAATGAATTACGTTTAGAAGTAGCCTCGCAGCTTGGACTCCGCAACAAAGACACCTTCGCGCCATTATGGGTCGTCGACTTTCCATTGCTCGAATGGGATGAAGAAAGTGGAAGATACCATGCGATGCACCATCCATTTACCTCTCCAAAGCCTGAAGACATACCACTTTTGGACAGCAATCCGGGGCAGGTAAGGGCGAATGCGTATGACTTTGTGCTCAATGGTGTCGAAGTGGGAGGAGGATCCATCCGTATCCACGACAGAGAATTGCAGTCGTTGATGTTTAAACATTTGGGCTTCACTCCTGAAGAGGCAAAAAAACAATTTGGCTTCCTCATGGAGGCTTTCACCTATGGCGCGCCGCCGCATGGCGGACTGGCATTTGGCTTTGACCGTTTGGTTTCGCTATTAGCAGGTTTGGACACGATCCGCGATGTGATCGCCTTCCCTAAAAATAATTCGGGGAGGGATGTCATGATCGACGCTCCGGCAACCATCCATCAGGAGCAACTGGATGAATTGAGCTTAAATATTGATATAAAAGAATAAATTTTAAACTCAGCTTTCGAGAAACAATTTATTAACAGTATATTTAAAAGTTGGTTGGAAATGACCAACTTTTTTTTGTGAAAAAGCAGCAGATTAGATGTCAGAGAGTACCGCTAATACGTTTTTAAAGGAAAGTGCACAGAAAGCATTTGATATCAGGCACCGCGATATTATCAATTACAATATCGACAAATACAGCATGGCTTTCGAGAAAGGAAAAACCAAATTTGCGGATCTTGAAAACACGAAGATTAAAGCAAATTTGCTCAAGTGGAAGGTGATGGAAAACCTGGATCGATATCTGCTACAATTTGAGGCAAATTTCACTGCACGCGGCGGTAAGGTGATCTGGGCCAACCATGCTGAGGAAGCGCTCGAAGAAATTCATAAAATTCTCGAAAGAAAAAAAGCACGGTCGGTTGTCAAATCAAAATCGATGGCCACTGAAGAAATCGGGTTAAATCATTTTTTGGATTCGAAGAATATTGAAGCTATAGAAACCGATCTTGGCGAATATATTATACAACTGCTCGACCAAAGGCCTTATCATTTTGTAACACCGGCTATGCATTTAAGTCTGGAAGATATTGCGAAGCTTTTTCACGAAAAATTTGGCACACCGCTGGATGCCTCCGCTGAAGAGCTGACATTAAAAGCCAGGGAATTACTCAGAGAAAAGTATCTAGCAGCAGAAGTCGGTATTACAGGCGCCAATTTCTTAATCGCTGACACGGGCAGTATTGCCATTACGGAAAATGAGGGTAATGCCCGACTGACTTCCACATTTCCAAAGACACATATCGCTGTTGTCGGCATTGAGAAGATTATTCCAGAACTTCAAGATCTGGAAATATTTTGGCCACTTTTGTCTACACATGGCACGGGACAAAACCTGACTGTCTATAACACTCTACTGACAGGTCCCAGACAGCCCTATGAGTCTGATGGTCCCGAAGAAATGTATGTTATCCTGCTGGATAATGGTCGCAGCAATTTATTAGCTCAAAAAGAGCAGCGTCAAGGCTTATATTGCATTCGTTGTGGAGCCTGTCTAAACGTATGTCCTATTTATCAAAATATTGGCGGACATACCTATGAAACAACGTATCAAGGCCCGATCGGATCATTGATAACTCCGCATTTAAATGGAATGAAGGAGTTTAAGCATTTAAGCTATGCCTCTACCCTATGTGGCAAATGTACCGAGGTCTGTCCTGTCGGCATTGACATACAGCGAATGCTGCTTATAAACCGAAAAGATGCGGTCGAAGGGGGAATAGCCTCCAAAACAGAAAAAAAAGCCTGGAGCTGGTACACATATGCTATCCAACGGAGAAAATTAATCGATTTTTTTGGAGGAAAATTCAAGAACTTCTTTCTTAGAAAGCTTTTTAGAAAAACCTGGGGCGACCAGCGGGAACTGCCTAAAATCGCTGAAAAATCTTTCTCCCGTCAGTGGAAGGAACAGCAAAAGAATAGGGACTGACAACAAGTGTGCTGCGTTAAAAAAAAGAGAGGACCTATGGTCCCCTCCTCTTACTAACACTCACCAATTATTAATATGAAAACTATTCTATTCTTGTGCACTAGCTTGCTTTTTGCTCTGTCTCACTGTCCCTTACGGCATCTTGTTTTTTAAACTCCTGTTTCCGCATTTCTCGCTCTTTTTTCCACTGAAATCTGTGCGTTTTACGGTTCTCAGCATAAGCATCTTTCAATGTTTGTTGCTGCTCAGGTGTCAACAGGCTCATCATCTTTTCATGATCCGCTTTACGCTGCTTCCGCATCTTCTCCCGGTACAATTTACGCTCGGCCGCGATCTTCTTATGATCCTGCGCCTGTCTTAGATGAAAGGCATAGACCTCTTCCCTTTGTTTATCCGTAAATTTCAGTTTCTGATCCATGCGGTCGGTTTTGATCTTGGCCACCTCCTCAGGCGTTTTGTTTTTTAAGCTATCATGTTTCCGATCCCGATGCTTATGCGCAGCAACATTGATTCCCTTTGCTTCTGCCTTAGTATCCTTTTTTTCCTGTGCGAAACCTGTTAACATTAATCCAGATAGCGCCAAACTTAACATCAATCTTTTCATCGTTTTACTTTCTTTTATAAGTTCAACTCTTACTTTATTAAGGGCTGCTTTTTCAACCTATTTATCTATAAGAGTGTTGACGACTATCGAAAGTTTAATGCGGCATTTGTTAAATAACGTTAAGAGGACTTTATTGCGACACAGCGCTCAGGCGGATGGGCAAGGTATAGGCAACACGCACTGCACGGCCGTTTTGTACACCGGGTTTCCATTTTTTTGCCTTCTTCAACAAATCTATTGCTGCCTGTCCAGTTCCAAAGTCCATGTCCCGTTTGATGGCAATATCAGTCAACGTCCCATCCCGTTCGACCACAAAAGAAACTTCAATGACCCCCGATAATCCTTGATCCAAAGCATGCTGCGGAAAGCTATAGTTTTCAGAAACCCACTTCATAAAAGCTTGCATGCCTCCCACTGGGCTTGGCATGACTTCTACGGTAATAAAAGGCTCGTCCAGATTCGCTTCCTCACTTCCCCCCGAAACAATGCCTTTTGTATGTCCCGTGATCGCACCATCTTTTTTTGACGGACCGAACTCTCCTCTCGCCACATAGGTACCTGCAGCATTCGCTTTCAGTGTCATACGCGCTGTCATAGTATGAGGTTTGTTCAGTTCTTCCTGGCTAGCAACATCTTCAGTAACCCTATGCGCCTGCGCTACTTTAGGTTCTGACATATGTACCAAATCAAACTTTGAAACATCCTGTGCAATTTGCTGCGGTGCTTTGTCCGGCATCATTACCGGCTCTTCTTTCTTGTCGGCTTCCCTTGGGATTTCATTTAAGTCCTCCGATTTAAACACAGCAGAGGTCAATTTTACGGCAGGTAACGCCTGCTTAAAATATTTATTGTAGCTATAAGATCCTACAATAAACACCAATACAAAGGCAACTACAATTCCTAGACCGATATTGGTCGCCCGATCAGACAAGTTCCGTAATTCATATGCACCATACATTTTGTTGCGGCCAGCAAAGACAACATCTAACCACTCCTTACGGTAGATATTCAATTTTGAGTTCATCATCATATTAAAGTTTAAATGTTTTCATTATGATGCACGAAAGCCTTATATTACATAAAATTTTTGAACACACTTATGAAATCACTTTTATTAGCTATTCTACTATTTACCGTATATGCTTGTGACAATGCTCAAAACCAATCCCGGACTGCGGTGACCAAGGCGGAAAACAACGAAAAACTGATTTCGCCTTATTTCGGTTTTTTAAATGAACAAAAAGATTCGTTAATAGCTCTTCCAATGGATCAGATGATGGAAAGTCCGGAAAAATACAACTATGTCATCGTTGAACATCAGGTCAGTCCCTTGGAATTTATACAGACCAGACCGGACAATAAAGATAGCAACGGTAGACAAACGGCGCAGAATTTCGCCAACAGTGAAGGCTCTCTGTTCAAAATAAAAAACGTGATCACATCTGGCGATTTTGGTATGTTGGTCGACAAGGCCTTCTTAGAACATTATAAGCCTGAGCCTTTTAGCAGGACCCAATCGGCGACCAGTGCCGATATCAGGGAAAAGTTAGAAAAAAAATATAAAAGAAAAATCAATAAAAGTACCGCAGTCGCCATGCTGAATGACAAATCCCAGTTTCACCTCACCGTATTTGAACATCAGCAGGACTCCGCTCTTGCTGTATTTTCATACATAAAAGATGAGCAGGTGGTCAGCCTGGATTTTCCGGCCACTTACGATGATATCAGCACCTGGCGGGTAGATGATGGTGGAGAGTTTGACAACGATGCATTCCAGGTTTTAACCGTGCTGCGTTCTGCAGAAGGGATCAGTTTCATCAGCATCTTTTGGGGGGCCGAAGGTTATGAATTAAATTTCTATCAACCGCATAAAGACAGGTTCATTTCAGGTGCCCAGGCGTACGGTTATAGCTCACCCCTGTAGCCCCAATCGTTATTTTCCCGGTAGGTGCCGGGAAAATAACGAGATCCTATCTTCGAAGGCACCGGCTATAAATGCATGCGTGCCAATGGAGCAACATCCTGTCCGACGAAATCTCCGGCTAGATATTTATAATAACCTGCAATAGCAATCATGGCTGCATTATCTGTACAGTACTCAAATTTGGGGATAAAAACGTTCCAACGATACTTATTTCCCATTTCCATCAACTCTTTTCTTAGTCCTGAATTCGCGGACACTCCACCGGCAATGGCAATATCTTTTACGCCAGTCTGCTTCGCTGCCTTTTTCAATTTGTTCAGCAGAATAGATACAATACGCGATTGGACGCTTGCACATAAATCAGCAATATTTTCCTTCAGGAAGTCAGGATTTAACCTTATCTGGTCCTGTACAAGATAAAGTATTGCGGTCTTTAATCCTGAAAAACTGAAATCGAGCCCAGGGATTTGAGGCTCAGGTAACTTAAACGCTCCTGCATTACCCTCATGGGCTAATTTATCAATAAGAGGCCCTCCTGGATAGGGAAGATCTAGTATTTTCGCGGTCTTATCAAAAGCTTCCCCAGCAGCATCGTCCAGCGTTTCCCCTAATAGTTCCATCTCAAAGTAATCCTTTACAAGTACGATTTGCGTATGTCCCCCCGAAACAGTAAGACATAAAAAAGGAAAACTGGGTTTGGGATCATCAATAAAATGTGCCAAAATATGTGCTTGCATATGGTTGATATCAATCAAAGGGATGTTTCGGGCGAGAGCAAATGATTTTGCAAAAGAGGTTCCGACTAAAAGTGCACCTAATAATCCCGGACCCCGCGTAAAACTCACTGCATCTATCTGATTTTTGTTTATTTTTGCCTGACGAATGGCTTCTTCCACAGTAGGGATAATATTCTGTTGATGAGCACGCGAAGCCAATTCAGGCACAACACCACCATATTTTGCGTGGATAGCTTGGGTGGCAATAACATTTGAACGAATTTCACCGTTTATACAGATAGAAGCGGATGTTTCATCACAAGAAGATTCAATTCCTAAAATAATCGCCATAGCTAAAGGGTAAAAAATTTAGATTACAAAAGTATCAAAAAAATAATTAAAATAATGTCAATAGTGCTAGGCAGTGTATTCGTTATACTGCTCGCATTGACTTTATCCTTACAGTTGAAGCCTGTCCAGAATTTTGCCGCACAACGTGCCATAAAATATTTGTCCAATGAGCTGGATACAAAAATCAATCTCAAGAGCATCTATTTCAAGCCTTTTAAATCAATTGTAATTGAAGGTTTTGAAATCTATACACCGCAAGGTAAAGAAATTATAAAATCTGGAAAGATAGAGGCGGCGGTTAATTTATCACAGCTATTTGAGCTCAACAAAATCGTCATCAATAAATTGACGATTGAAAACACTGAAAGCCAATTTGAGCAGTTTAAGGATAGCAGTAACATCTCCTTCCTGATCCGTTATTTTAATCCACCCAAGAAAGAAAAGAAGAAGAGTTCCAATAAGATTGACTTCGAACTCAAGGAGCTGCTTATCAAAAACAATTCCCTTCGGTATGTCAACCATAATCAGAAACATTATGACAAGGTTGTTGATTTTGGCGATCTGGGTATTTCCAAATTCAATGCTCATTTTGAAAACATTAAAATAGATTCCAACCGCGTCTCGGCAACAATCAAGACCTTTAACCTTCGTGAGAAGAAAGGACTGATCATCAAGGGGCTGCTCGCTCGGGCTTCGGTAAGTAACAGGAGTATCGAAATGCATGACCTTATGCTTGCCACCAACCGCTCCACTCTCAAGAATTACCTGAGATTAGACTATAATCGCTTCGACGATTTTTCGGATTTCATCCATAAAGTCGATGTGAAAATACGTGCACGGGATTCGCGTATTCATTCCGAAGATATTGCCTACTTTTCCTCACCGATGCACCAGGTAAAATTCGATGCAACGATTAAAAAAGGCAACTTAAAAGGTACGGTAGCAGCCATTGATGCCTCGGAAATTGATCTTACCATTGGGAAGAACACCAAATTAACAGGCGATCTGAGGATCGTGGGACTACCCTATATGGATAAAACAAATTTTATAATTCCTGATGCATTTATTTCCACTGACTATCAGGATCTCCAGTCTGTTGTTAGCAATTTAGGAAATCTAAAAAACTTCAAACTCCCACAGATCGTCGCTACCTTTAACACGTTTGCCTATAAAGGCAGTTTACATGGTCAGTACAATAATTTCAAAACTGAAGGAACCTTAAAAAGCGATATTGGCAGCGTTGATATCGACGGTTCCTTTGACATGCGTAAAGAGATCATATACGCAGGCCATTTCCGGTCGAAACACTTCGATCTCGGAGCTGTTACCAAACGGAAAGATCTGGGAAGCTCGGGCTTTGACCTGCAGCTCAATGGCACTGGCACAGCCCCTAAACACTTAAAACTTGATGTAAAAGGTGACCTTACCAATTTTAATTTTAAACATTATACCTATCAACGCTTCCGGATCGAAGGCCATATAGCCAATCAGTTATTTCTTGGATCCGGATCGGTACACGACCCCAATCTTAGGGTGGAGTTTACGACCGATATCGATTGGTCTGCCCAGCCCAGTTATCACCTGGACGCAGCAATTGAGCAGGCTAATTTAAAAAAGCTTCAGCTTTTTCAGGGCGACTCCATCACTATTATGGATACAAAACTCCATACCAGCCTGATCGGTGACAACATCAACAATATCACGGGCGAGTTTAAATCGGATAGTGTAAGTTTCACTTCTTCCAAAGGCAGGTTCACGATTAAAAATATCCAGTTTTTGGCAGAAGGGGATCAGGAGGCCCGCTCACTCACGCTTCAGTCGGCTATCGGACATATCGATCTCAAGGGAAGAATAGACTTAAATACAATTGTTCCCTATTTTAAGTCACTTGCCATGCGTTATGCACCTGCCATAGGTTTCGAAAACAGCAGCTTCAACCGCCAGGACTTTGACCTGAATATCAATATCACCTCCTTCCGCCCTATCGCCACCTTTTTTCGGAAAGACGTCTCGCTAGATAGTGGAGCGACATTAAATGCCAAATTTGCAAGCGAAAAACAAACTGCGAGTTTCAATTTCTATGCCCCCGAGTTTAAATATAATGGCATCCGGCTGAGACATTTGATTATTGACCAGAATGCCAGTCTCAAAAATATGGAGCTACAAACCTCCATTGACCAGATCAACTTCACGGACAGCACCTATATTAAGAATGTTAACATTTCCAATACCTTGGTCAATGACAGCCTGCAGTTCAATATAAAGATGTCAGAACTGGAAGCCAGCAATAGCCTTGATTTAAACGGTGTTATCCGCTTTGCCCATGCAAAACCTGCCTTTATCAACTTCTATCCATCCAATATCCTGATCAACAGAGAACAATGGCTTGTCAATAATGATGCCCAGCTCAAAATTTCCAAAGGTAAATGGTATTTCGAGAAACTAACCCTAAGCCATGCCGAACAGAAGGTGCATATAAACGGTATACTGTCCAATGATATTTCTGATCGGATCAATCTGAAATTTGAGGACTTTAACCTTACCTCTTTAAATGGTATTACAAAACCACACGGCATCAACCTTTCGGGCAACCTCAACGGAAGCATTGAGATTAACTCTGTTTTTAAATCCCCGTTTATTGTGGCCAATATCAAGACCTCCCCCATTCTGTACAACAATATTCCGATCGGCTCACTGTACCTCGACGCCAACTACGACCCTGAAAACCAATTGGTAAAACTGGACAGTAAGATCCAGGAGGGCGATAAATTAATGCAGTTGAGGGGCTTTTATAATCATTTAAGTGAAAATAATAAATTAAACCTGCAGGCATCGCTCTTAAATACCGACGTTTTTGTCTTTCAACCCTTTTTACGTAATCTCGTATCGGACATCAAAGGTAAAATCAATGCGGATCTGGATATTGAAGGTGATATATTAAACCCTAAATTCAGTGGCACGGGGAAACTGCAGAATGCTTCCATGGTGATAAATTACCTGAAAACTCCTTATCGCCTATCGGATGAAATCAACGTATCAAACAACAGGATTTTCCTAACAGGACTCAAAATTTACGACCCGAAAGACAATGTAGCTACTATCGACGGGGTTGTGGACCTCAATAAATTAAGCGATCCAGATATTGATGTGACAGCTGAAGCAAAAAATTTCATGGTATTAAATACTACCATCAAGGACAACAGCATTTACTACGGCACAGCCTATGCTTCGGGCAATTTTGAATTCAAAGGGCTGACCTCCGCCATGAACATCAACATACGCGCCAAGTCCGAAGAAAATACCGTCATCAATATACCGTTTAATAATGCCAGCACCATCTCCGATAGTGATTTTATCTATTTCATCGATAAAGACTCGACCAAAACGAAAAACAAACAGAAGAAACGGGATTTCGACGGCCTGACAATGAATATGGACCTGTTAATCACCCCCAATGCTGAGATCAACCTATTTTCCAGCATGGGTGAACTTTCGGGAAAAGGCAATAGCAATCTTAATATGCGGATATCGTCATTAGGTGATTTTGAGATGTTCGGCGACTTCATTATCAATAGTGGTAAGTTTAATTTTACGGCTCAGGATTATATCAATAAAATTTTCGACCTAAAAGAAGGCGGCACAATACGATGGGCCGGAAATCCGGCGGAAGCAAATATCAATATCAATGCAATTTACCAACAAAGAACTAGCTTGGCCCCATTGTATAACGCGGCGGGAAGAGAAGAAAACCCCGAACGCGTGCTTGCACAGGCCGATATGATTTTAAAGGGACAACTGAGCCAGCCTGATATTACCTTTGATATTAACTTCCCTCAGAATCCCGGTGTCAAAGATGAACTTCAGGGCTATTTTTCCGATGCCAATAACGTCAATCAGCAGGCCCTGAGCTTAATTGTGCGGCGCAGCTTCACACCGGGGACACAAAGTGATTTTGGCAAAGAGGTGAACAACACCTTACTTTCAGCGGGAACTGAAATTGCATTTAATCAAATAAATAACATCATTGCGCAATCACTGAACATCAACTTCTTTGATATCAATATCAAGTCGCTCAACGATGCCTCTGCATCGCTCCGTCTGTTCAATGACCGCCTCGTCCTTACGGGGGGCATCTCAGACCGCCGCAATCAGGCACTGACAGATTTAAACGTTTTCTCAGACCGCGTATCAACGGACGCAGAAGCCTTATTTTATCTTCGAAAAGATGGAAGGCTCGTACTCCGGGCTTCCAATCGTCTTAATACCAGAAATTTTCTGCTCAGCCCAAATGATGGCGAATATATCAGCGCATTTGGCTTACTGTACCGCCAGGAGTTCAATACATTTTCAGAATTTTTAAGACGACTATTTCCAATAGGAAAAAAGAACAGCATCGTTCCGGCCCAGAAAGCAACAGATAAAAATAAACCCCACTAGTTCATCAGGGAACTGAAGGGCGTGAACACCTTCATTTGGCTATAATAGGAATGAGAGGTGTGCTCAACTATCCGGTCCCACCGTATTGCTCTGCTCAATTATGCAAGCAGAAGTGGATAAGGTCAATATTCATAACATAAAAAAGGCCTCTCAATTGTATTGAAAGGCCTTTCTTTGATCATTGGCTTGCTATTTATGCCAATTTTTCGAACTCTTTATACTCAATTTCGCTACTGTTTAATTTTACCAAGCCTTTTAAGTGATCAAATACTTTCAATGCTTTAGCTTCCTCAAACAGACGGTTTCCTTGCTCTCTGTCCTGTAACAACTGGATGGCAAATTGATTCAGTTGTTCATCAGAAGGTTCTTCGTTAATATTGTACATCTTGATCTGCGCATAAATGCGTTCTTTCGCTAAATTGATCACCTCATCATATTTAACTTCAAGACCATTTTCAGTAACAACACGGTTTTCAATGATTGTCCATTTCAGGTTGTTCAGAAAATCCGCAAAACCTTCATTTAATTCTTCGTCAGAAATACTTGGGTTTGTTGCTTTCAACCATTTTTTCAAGAATTCCTCAGGGAAAGTTACGTCAACTTTTTCCATACCAAAAGTATACATATCATTACGTAATTTCTGATCTGAATTCTGTTTAAATAAGTTTTCTACCTCTTCTTTTACTTTCTCAGTGAACTGTGCCTCTTCTGTCACTTCACCTTCTGCAAATAATTTATCGAAAAACTCCTGATTAAGATCAGCTTCCTCTAAACGGTTGATGTTTTTAACAGTCAATTCAAATTTCGTGACATCCAAAGCAGCAGCTTCTTCTTCACTGATACCTAAGATACGTGCCAGATCTTCAGTTTTGAAAGCTTTTTTCACATCAATCTTTACCGTATCATCTTTTTTAAGACCTACTAAAGATTTTTTGATTTTTGCATCTTCAACAATATCAGTACGGATAGAAGTCGTTTTTTCTAAACCATCTTCCTTATCTTGCTTTAATGTAGCATACAATACGTCGCCCTCTTCCGAGACTTCGGGATTCGTCATTTTTCCGTAGCTACGACGTAAGTTTTTGATACGGTCTGCCAAAGTTTCTTCATCAGCTTTGATTTCGTAAGCAGTGAATTCCGTCTCAGCAGTAAATGGCAACTCAAACGCAGGAGCCAGACCAATCTCATATTTAAAGTTGAAATTGTCTTTAAAATCCCAGTTATATTGAGCATCGTCTTCCAAAGGAAGAGGTTGACCTAATACTTCCAGTTTATTCTCAGCGATATAATTCGTGATTTTTTCATTCACCAATTTATTGATCTCATCAAATAAAATAGACTTACCATACGTACGTCTAATATGTCCCGGAGGAACCTGACCCGGACGGAAACCCGGCAACTTTGCTTTCTTAGCTTGTGCCTTAATCTCTTTGTCGACTTGAGGATTATAATCTTCAGGTGCTAATGCGACATTGATTACCGCATTGATTGCATCTACATTCTCGTGTGAAATATTCATACTCTTTTTAGCTATATCGCATTCATAAAAAAATCCTCCCGAGGTTTTAAGTTCGGGAGGACATCAAGTGCGGAAGAAGGGACTCGAACCCCCACGCCTTGCGGCGCCAGATCCTAAGTCTGGTGCGGCTACCAATTACGCCACTTCCGCATTAGGATTTCTTTTGATGCCACAAAGATAGAAATGAAAGCGATATCATGCAAGTATTTTTTACTCTTTTTTTGTTTTTTTTCAATATTTTATTTTGCTCTTGCATAATACATTATTATTCACTTACTTTGAATATCAAAGTACTTTTATGGAACAGAAAGATTTATTTAAAGAGCTTGGCCAGATCAGATCACTAATGGAGAAGTCGTCCAAATTTGTTTCGATAAGTGGATTGTCCGGCGTGCTCATTGGCTGTTATGCTTTAATCGGAACCGCCTTTGCCGGATATAGTCTATACAATCCATACCATATCATGAGCATGGTGCGAGGCAATATCAGCATGGTAGATCTGCTGCTAGGCACGGCGATACTTATCTTATTGCTGTCCTTAGTCACCGGCTGGCTTATGGCTCGTAAAAAAGCGAGGAAAAACAGACAGTCCATTTGGAATATTACCAGCAAATCCCTTTTATTTGCAGTTTCAATCCCACTATTAACGGGAGGTATCGTATCTTTGGTACTCCTTGCCGGGGACTATTATCATCTGATTGCAGCCATGCTCCTCATTTTCTATGGACTGGCTCTGTCTGCCGGAAGCATATATACGTTTGCGGAAGTTAAATGGCTGGGCATATTGGAGATCACTTTGGGCTTGGTCGCTTTATGCTTTCCTGATTACGGGTTGCTGCTGTGGGGATTGGGATTCGGTGTGCTACACATCATCTATGGTTTTATCGTTTACAAAAAGTATGAATCGTGAAATTGGACCTCTCTTTATATGACAAAATATTTGAAAACAGAGTACGCCTTCAGATTATGAGCATCCTCGCCGCAAATGAAGAATATGACTTCAGTTCACTAAAAGAGTTACTCGATGTGACTGACGGCAACCTGGCTTCTAACCTCAAAACACTGGAAAAAGAGGAATATATTATCGTAGAAAAGAGCTTTGTTGACCGTAAGCCCAATACAAGATATAAAAGAACAGCCAAAGGATTAAAAGCGTTTGAAAACCATCTTATCGCTCTGGAAAACTTAATAAAACAACAGTATAAATAATTTTTTTTATTCAATTACTTTGAAACACAAAGTACTTTTAAAACAATAAACATGAAAGAAATCCGGTTAAGTCTTATGCTACACCTCTATGATTGGTCATCCAAGGTGTATGCCTCCATTTTTAAATGGAACAAAAAAGCCTGGGGGATTAGCAAAGAAGAATTTTTAGCCTACCCAGCAGGTAGCATTGGCCACCGTCTAGGACTGTTTTATGAGAGCAAAGGCTTCGACGTGATGCCCAAACTGGAAAACCACGATGTTTTCCATATCCTGACAGAGACCGGAACGGAGATTCAGGACGAAATAGCCATGCAGTATTTATTATTGGGTAATGGAAAAATCAGCCTTTATTTGTTCGGAATGATTGTCGTCGGAGGTATACTGTATCCCGAGTATACCAATGATTATAAAAGAGCGTTCCGAAAAGGCCGGTCATTACAAAAATTCTATCACATCGACTTTAAAGAAATACTCCATTATCAGCTCAGCGAACTACAGATTGCTCTTTACAGCAACAATGTGCAAATAAACTTAAATAACTGAAATCATGGATAACAATAATTCATTTCATAACGGTCAATATTCGTTATTCGACAAAATCACGAACTCAACAGTCTTAAAATTATTTGTGATTTTATTTCTTTCCCTGATATTGCTCATACCGTTATCTCTGATCGAAGATTTGATCGAAGAACGCAAAACAAGGGAACAGGAAGTATCTGACGGAATCGCGCTCAACTGGGGACAGGACCAGGTTGTCTCCGGGCCTATTCTTGCTATCCCATATCAGCAAACAATCCGCGAATCCTCAGAGAAAAACCAAAATACCATTGTACAGGAGCACCAACAAATGAAGTGGATATTCATCCTGCCACGAACCTGCAATATCATGGCCAAGGTCGATCCTCAGCACCTGTCGAGGGGCATTTATGAATCCGTGGTCTACGGCAGCCATATTAAACTCGAAGGTACCTTTAGCAAAATAGATCCAAAGAACCTCGAAATCCCAGAAGAAAATATCGACTGGAAGGGCAGTAAAATCATCTTAGGTCTTGAGGACTTTAAAGGTCTCGGAAAGCGTCCTACTTTATCTTGGAACAACAGTCAATTTACTTTTGATCCTGACTTGCATAGTTTCAAATTATTTCACCAAAATCTGGTTAGCAACATCCCCCTCGCCGCCGGTCAGAACGAGCAACATTTTACGATCGAACTCGACCTGAAGGGATCTCGATCTTTGAACTTTTTGCCCCTCAGCGAACAGACCAACATTCAGGCAGAGGGCAACTGGGCAACCCCGAGTTTTACCGGCGCATTTTTGCCGGACAAACGAAATACGCAGACATCCAGCTTTTCGGCGTCATGGGAAATCCCTTCCTTTAGCCGGAAGATTCCGCAACAATGGACAGGCGACATGCAGCCTATTTACCATTTCGACGAAAACAACAGAATTGGGGACGGGTTCAATGCGCAACGTACAGATCAGACGGCCCCTGCTGCAAAAGTCGCTGCCGACGAACGGCTAACCAACAGTGATATGATAAGCATCCATTTCCTACCCGATGTCAACAACTATCAAAAAACAACGCGGGTCACAAAATATGGCATTTTAGTCATCGTTCTGACGTTCACATCCTTGCTATTCACCGAAGTCATCAAGAAAAAACGTGTGCACATTATTCAATACATCTTAATTGGTGTGGCCATGGTTCTTTTTTATACATTATTATTGGCGCTATCCGAACATCTCGGGTTTAACCCAGCCTATCTTATAGCCTCAATGGCCACGGTATTGTTGATTGGCAGTTTTATTAGGTCGATTACAAAAGACTGGAAATCAGCTTTATTGCTCAGTGCTATTTTAGCTATTTTCTACCTGTTTATTTATATCCTCATGCAGCTCAGAGATTATTCACTCATTGCCGGTACCATTGGGATTTTCATTATCCTTGCCATCCTTATGCGCGTATCAACTAAAATCAACTGGTATCAATTTGACAATAATCATGCAGATCAATAGGCATCATCTGAGGATGTACTGGATATT
Source organism: Sphingobacterium thalpophilum (assembly GCF_901482695.1). Classification (NCBI taxonomy): domain Bacteria; kingdom Pseudomonadati; phylum Bacteroidota; class Sphingobacteriia; order Sphingobacteriales; family Sphingobacteriaceae; genus Sphingobacterium; species Sphingobacterium thalpophilum. The sequence continues at coordinate 3,061,449 of NZ_LR590484.1, read as the reverse complement.
ATTCCGTATTTTGCTAAAAAAATCATAACGCAATGACAAGTAGCCGACTTCTTTCAACAGAAAACGGCTATTTCTTTACTTCACTTAGCATTTAGTGGCAAAATCTGTAACTTGCGGGGATATTTTTCAGGAATATAGATATGAAAAAACTGACAATACTTACATTAGCAATTATGGCATGCAACCTCAGCAATGCACAAGAACAGAAACAACCCATTTCACCAAGCGGCCTTTGGGATCTTGGCCGTGTGTCGGCTGAAGGACTTTCTGCTGACGGCAAAACGTTAATTTATGGTGTTTCCAATTATAATTTGGAAAACAACAGCAGTGAAAAGAACTTATATACGGTTTCGCTGAGCAACGGAAGCGATACCCAATTTACCGATCAAAAAGGCGGTGAGACTGTCGTGCATATTGAACCCAACGGCGATGTCATTTACTTGCTGAAGGGTCAGCTCTGGAAAAAAAATCTAACGGAGGGTGAGCCAGCTCAATTAACCAGCGGCGAAACGGCACTGGACAATGTAAAATTCTCTCCCGATGGAAAATATATTCTCTTTAGCCAACCCGTACTCGTTAAAAAGTATCATAGCAAGGATAAGTACCCAGAGCTGCCAAAATCAGATGTTTATATCTATGACAACCTGGATTATCGGCATTGGGATACGTTCAACGACGGCAAGTTCAATCATCCATTTATAGCCAGTTACAGCGACGGAAAGCTCGGCGAGCCGATAGATCTTTTAAAAGACCAGCCTTTTTATAGCCCGCAGGCTCCCTTTGGTGGTGCAGAAGATTTTACTTGGTCCCCTGACAGCAAAGCGGTACTGTATGTCTGCAAGAAAAAATTTGGAACAGATTATGCCGTCAGTACCAACACCGATATTTATCGGTATGATATCGCTACCGGAGCAACTACTAATCTCACAGAAGGGATGAACGGTTACGATACCGCTCCAGCATATTCCCCGAACGGAAAAAACCTTGCATGGCTTAGCATGAAAACAGATGGATATGAATCGGATAAAAACGATATCATTCTGTTTGATAAGAATAGCTCCGTACGTTTAAACGTAACAGCGCACTGGGACGGCACGGTAAACGCCTTCCAGTGGAGCAGCGACAGCCGAAAAATTTACTTCACGGCGGCGATCAAGGGGACCGTGCAGCTATTTGAACTGGAAGTACCTTCCAACGTTAAATCCCGGAGTCTGCCGCAAATAGAGCAGATCTCCTCAGGCGATTTTGATATTACTGGTATTGTTGGCCAAACTAAAGACAAGCTTATTGTCACCTTGACAAAATTTACGCGTGCAACTGAAATCTACAGTTTTGACCTCAAAAGCAAAACTCTTTCGCCGATAACCAAGGTGAATGCTTCCAAATACGCAAAAATCGCTGATAACAAGATTGAAAGCCGCATAACAAAAGCCTCCGATGGCGCAGATCTGTTTTCGTGGGTTATCTATCCTCCTAACTTTGATCCTGCAAAAAAATACCCGACTATACTTTACTGTGAAGGCGGCCCACAATCGGCACTCACACAATTTTATTCCTTCCGCTGGAACCTGCAACTTATCGCTTCCCAAGGCTACATTGTGATTGCACCAAACCGCAGGGGTATGCCCGGCTGGGGGGTGAAATGGAACGAAGCTATCTCGCAAGATTGGGGCGGCCAGCCAATCCGGGATTATCTTGCAGCGATCGATGATATATCCAAAGAATCCTATGTCGATACCGCGCGGCGGGCAGCAATTGGGGCCAGTTATGGTGGATATTCAGTCTATCAGCTCGCCGGCGTACATCAAAACCGGTTTAAAACATTTATTGCACATAATGGGCTTTTTGACATGCGTAGCTGGTATGGCACGACCGAGGAGTTATTTTTCGCCAACCATGAACTTGGTGGTCCTTACTGGGAAATGAAAAACGAAAAATCCTACACTCAATTCAACCCCATTGAAAAGGCCAACAATTGGAATACCCCCATTTTAATCTTTCAGGGTGGAAAAGACTATCGCGTTCCTATAGGACAAGGGTTAGCCGCGTTTCAATTAGCCCAGCTCAAAAAGATCAAGAGCAGACTTGTCTACCTACCGGACGAAAACCATTGGGTGTTATCCGGACAAAATGCACAAGTTTGGCAAAGAGAGTTCTTTACCTGGCTGCAAGAAACTTTATAAAGAGACATCATTTTAACGAAATAAAGCCTGCTATTGCAGGCTTTATTTCGTTAAAATGATAACAGGAGTCTATTGTTCACCCTTTTTACCAAAAATAGAAAGTCGAATATATTTACCCGGTTTCTCTTTCACATCCTTCATCAAATTATCCATTTCCTTGGACGCATTGTTCAGGTTATTGTACAATTGTTCATCATTCAGAAGCAGGCCGATTGAGCCCTGTCCGCTATTGATTTTGTTGGTGATACTCTGAAAATCAGACATCGCTGCATTCACTTTATTCATGGTCTGCTCAAAGTCCAGTCGCGCAGCTTTGTCGGTTATATTATTCAGATTGGCCATGATCGCGTTGATCTTGTCTCCGTTTTGTGAAAAATTGGAACTTATGGACTCCAGATTGGCCATGATGCGGTTCAATCGTCCCTTCTCATTTCCCACCAAGCCTTCTACATCTTTCGTAATCCCCTCAACATTCTTTAACGAGGTCGAAATGCTATGAATACTATTTTTAAAATCGTCCTGGAATTGCTTATCCAAAACCGTATTGACTACAGATAAGGTAGAGTCGAGCTTGATCGTAATGGTTTCAATGCGCTTCTGGATAGGCTCTACTTTGTCCATAATATTTGCCTGTACACCCGAAGTAAGGTAATCACCGTCCTTGGCCATCTCCGTACTGTTTCCCATATCAAAAACGATAGCTTTGCTACCCAGAAGATCCGTACTCGAAATACGCGCGACGGTATTTTTCGGTATCTGATAGTGCGAATGAATCTTAAACTCAGTTTTGATCTTGCCATCAGGCTGCAGAATCATTTTGGAAACCCGCCCTATCTGATAACCGTTAACCAGAACCGGCTTTGACGGAGTCAGCCCATCGACCGCATCATAGGTCGTGTAAAATGTATTATCGCTGCTGAATACGTCGTTGCCCTTCAGAAAGCTATAACCAATAAATAATAAAACTATTGCAACTGTTGCTAATATGCCGACTTTTGTTTCGTTTGATATTTTCACAAATTATTCCTTTTGTAATGCATCCTTAATTTAAGTTTAAAACAGCACAAAAGCAAATCTGTTTAACGCTCGACAGAATTTTTATAGATTTTAATTGCTGAAACCAGATTATTAACGACTTCCTGTTGCCCTTCCTCCGACAGCAGATAGCTCTCCTCCTCCCGGTTGCTGATAAATCCAATCTCAGTCAATACCGCTGGCATGCCTGCTTCTGCCAATACGGCTAAACCCTTTTCCCAGAATCCACGGCTATATCTACCGGCTTTTACATATTCTCCTTCAATCATCTGCGCCAGGCGGATGCTTTTCTCGCGGAATCTATTTTTCATCAGGGAAAAGATAATTGCACTTTCCGGATCCTTTGGATCAAAGCCCTGGTAGTTTTCCTTATAATTTGCTTCCAGTAACAGCGAGGCATTTTCACGTACAGCCGCATCCTGCTGACCTAAACGATGAGATCCCGACACCAGAGTTTCGGTGCCATGTGCACTAGCGCCACTGGAATTACAGTGAATAGAAATAAACAAATCGGCTTTGTTGGCATTCGCCAAGCGAATACGCTTATAAAGTTCGACAAATTCGTCAGTAGTACGTGTATAAATAACCTTGATGCCGGGTATATCCTTTTGGATCTGGCGGCCCAGTTTCAAAGCGACGTCCAGGGCGATATTTTTTTCCAGGGAACGACGTCCCTGTGCTCCGGTATCTTTACCGCCGTGCCCCGCGTCGATGACAATAGTTTTAATCTGATAGTCAGGCGGCTGAGGTTGGCCGTTGTTCAATTGGAAAGAATTCAATAAAAAAAATCCCAAAGTAGCACACATGGCGCTACACCATTTTCTAATTCTTAAATCTGATTTCATTGAATAATTATTTGCTCTACTATAAACGCAACAAAATGAGTCAATATTATTTCTTCAATAGATAACGATATTTAACATTTTTTCTATTTGTTTTTTGACTAATTTTGTCCTTCGAAGTTTAACATTATTTCACAAAAATAACATTTGTCTTTAATTTTGAAGTCGTTAATCAACATTTTAACACTATTTATCATTCTTGCAATGAGCAATTCAGCCTTTGCTCAAAGTAACATTCCTTTAAAGCAGAACGGACTTCAAAGCAAAGATCCTGTCCCGACAACCCGTCCTCTCCAAGATACATCCAAAATAAAAGCTGTTGATTCAACGGGAAGCAAAGCGGACTCTACGAAGAAAAAAGGCGGTGGCCTTCAAGCCGAGGTCAGCATTATCGCTGTTGACTCCCAGAAATCTGAAGTCGCCAAAAATATTAGCCACTTATACCGGGGTGCAAAAGTAAAATATCAGGATTTCGAATTATCGGCTGATTACATCCGTCTCGATCGCAACCAGAAAAAAATATTTGCTTCGGGGATTTATGACAAAAACGGCAAGTACGTTGGCCGACCAATTGTCATTATGGGTAATGGCGAATCCCCAAAAACGGTCGATTCCCTCTATTACGATTATGAGAAACAGGAGGGCAATACCTATGGCATCATGACCGAGGTAGACGGGGGATATATCCAGGCGAATATCGTGCGTAAAAACATCTATGATGAAATGTCCATCTATAAAGGTCTATACAGTACCTGTAATCTACCACAGCCGCACACACACTTCGGTATACATATTACCAAAGGGATTGTAACCAAAAACCAGATTATCTCCGGTCCTGCCTATCTGGTTGTCATGGGTGTACCAATGCCTGTAGCCTTCCCTTTCGCTTTCTTTCCAAAACCGGACAAAAGAGCATCAGGCTTCCTGTTCCCCTCCTTTGGAGAAGATTATACCCGCGGTTTTTCAATGCGCGATATTGGCTGGTACTTGGCGTTCAACGATTACTGGGATAGCGAAATCCGAGGGTCCCTATATTCGAAAGGTTCGTGGGAAGCATCCATCAGCACCCGATATACAGTAAACTACAAGTTCAACGGTGGTTTCAACATTCGTTATGCCAACACCAAAACGGGGGTAGAAGGTACAGACAACTATGGTTCCAACAAAGATTTCAATGTAACCTGGAATCACACCCAGCGCCAGGAAGCCAATCCGGGCACCTCTTTTTCAGCCAGCGTGAATTTTGGTACCACCTCATTCTTCCAAAATACCGGTACGGGAAGCGTTCAAAACACCTATGAAAATCTTGCCCGCAACCGCATGGGCTCATCAATAAGTTATGGTAAAGTGTTTGCGGACGGAAAAGTGAATCTGACAGCGAGTTTGACGCACAATCAGGATATGGCAACCAGAAGCATTCAGCTCAGCCTGCCAAATGTCAGTTTGAACGTGTCATCGTTCAATCCTTTCGACAGTAAGGACCGCGTAGGTGAGCAAAAGTGGTATCAGCGCATCAATGTAGGCTATAGCTTCCAGGCACAGAACTCTGTAAGTACAACAGACAGTTTATTATTTAAACCCGGAGGCTTCAAAAAATTCCAGAACGGTTTCCAGCACAATATTCCTGTCAGTTTGTCGCTCAATGCGTTCAAATATTTCCAGTTTAACACCAGCGTAAACTATACCGAACGCTGGTATCTACAGAGCACGCGGCAGCGTATCGACAACACAGCAGCCGGCTACACACAACGTATTGATACCTTGCAGGGATTTAACCGGGCTTACGACTATTCGATATCTACTGGTCTTTCGACGAAAATATACGGTATGTATCCTAAAATTGGAAAAATCCAGGCCATCCGACATGTCGTCACTCCATCGATTAACTTTAACTATAGACCTGATTTTTCAGATCCAAGATATGGTTTCTATCAGCACTATATTGATCAGTACGGTAACCAAAATGTCTATTCCATCTTCTCACAGGGAATATATGGATCGCCCTCCGCTGGAAGATCGGCGGGTATCGGATTCTCCATTGATAATAACATTGAAGCCAAGGTCAAAAGCAAATCCGACACCACAGATGGTGGTTTTAAAAAGATACCTATTCTTCAGGGGTTGACCTTTAGCGGCAACTACAATTTTGTTGCCGACTCACTTAAACTATCTCCGATAACATTTTCCGGCCGGACCGCTTTTTTCGACCAAAAGATGAACGTCAACTTTAATGGTGCATTCGATCCCTACACGGTCAACGAAAATGGTGTACGTATCGATAGATTTGCGATTAAAGATGGAAGCCTGGCGCGGCTCACGAATTTTGGTCTATCCTTTGACTACAGTTTAAATCCGAAGGCTGCGCAATCGCGCAACAACAATATAGACTCCTTAAGGAAACAGATGGCAGGCGGCGGAATGACACCGGAGCAGGCACAGGCCTTATCAAGAATCAGTTCCGACCCCAATGCCTTTGTGGACTTCAACATCCCTTGGAACCTCGCAGCCTCGTTTAGCTTTAATATGTCCAAATTTTTTAACACGAGCACGCGAAAAATGGACAATCAGATCACGAGTACGCTAAACTTACATGGCGATTTTAGCGTCACCCCCAAATGGAAAGTGACCTTCCAATCGGGTTACGACTTCAAGCAGAAGGAAGTGGTTATGACTTCTTTCAATATCTATCGGGATCTACACTGCTGGGACATGTCGTTTGGCTGGATGCCTTTTGGACGCTATCGAAGTTACAATGTGACGATACGTGCCAAAGCGTCTATCTTGCAGGATCTCAAGTTAACAAAAAGAGCAAGTTCTGGGGGCGGTTATTTTTAATAACCGCTTTCTTTTTTTGTTCTTTTCTGATGAACGATCCATGCAGCGGCGTCAGCATGAAAACAGATTATTACACGACACAACAACAGCAATTCATAGGAGTTGGGCGTAATTTTAGTAAGTTTATACCATGAAAGCAGAGATCATTACCATCGGAGATGAAATTCTTATCGGTCAGATTGTTGACACCAATTCAAGCTGGATAGCGCAGCAGCTGGGTAAATTAGACGTGGATGTCGTGCAGATGACATCCATTCCTGATACGGAGGCCGCCATCATGGCGACCTTGAACACTGCATCCTCACGGGCAGACTTGATCATTATTACCGGCGGCCTCGGCCCGACGCAGGACGATGTCACCAAAAAGACGGCGGCCAAATATTTTGGCACAACCCTCATCCGCGATCAGAAGGTACTGCAGCACGTGACCGGATTTTTTGAGGCCCGCGGATTGCCCATGCTGGAGATCAATCGGCAACAGGCGGATGTCCTCGCCAACTGCGAAGTGCTGTTCAATGACTACGGCACTGCTCCGGGCATGCTCGTTCGCCATGCACAAAAACAATATGTATTTATGCCGGGTGTACCATTTGAAATGAAGCACCTGATGGTAGCGCGTGTGCTCCCAATTCTTGAGCAGCAAAACTCCGACACCTTTATTCATCACGAAACCATTCTCGTGGGTGGTATAGGAGAATCTTATCTCGCGGAGGAAATAAAAGACATCGAAGATGAACTGCCACCAAATATTAAATTAGCTTATCTACCCACATTGGCTTTTATACGTTTGAGACTTTCGGGAAAAAGTAAAAACAAGGTAGATATCTTACAGCAGGTAAAGCTTTTTAAAACCAAATTACTCCATCGGTTAAAAGACTATGTGATTGCCGATCAGGATACCAGCATTGAACAGCATTTGATAAAGTCCTTAACCCGTGCTGGATTAAGCTTGACGACGGCAGAAAGTTGTACCGGAGGAAGTCTAGCGGCGTCACTCACAGCAATCCCTGGGAGCAGCGAAATATTTGTTGGCGGCACCATTCCGTACTCCAATAGGCTCAAGCAGCTTCTCCTTGGTATACATGAACACACCCTAAGTCAATTTGGCGCAGTAAGTGAACAAACCGCACTTGAAATGGCCCAGGGTGCAAAAATAAAATTTGAGACGGATTACGCTATTGCCACAACAGGTATTGCAGGTCCCGGTGGCGGCTCCATTGAAAAACCCGTAGGAACCGTTTGGATTGCGGTTGCGGGAAGAAAAAAAAGCATTTCCAGGAAATTTCAATTTAACAACGATCGGCTTATTAATATCGAGCGGACACGCATGAACGCACTTCTCCTCCTATGGAAACTGCTTTCAGAAGAAGAGGCATAAGTTTTTCAAGATCATAAAATATAATTTCATTAAATAATACATGTAAAGAATAATATTTTAATTTGTTGAAATTAAACCATAATTTAATTAACTTCGTTTTTCTATACTGATATTGCTAAAAATATGGCTCTATATAAACTTTTACTTCCAAAAATGGGGGAAAGTGTATCGGAAGCGACAATTACCAAGTGGATAAAACAGCCGGGTGATCTGATTGAAGAAGATGACACTTTATTGGAAATTGCAACCGACAAAGTTGATTCAGAAGTACCTTCTCCAGTAAAAGGAATTCTCAAAGAACAACTGTATGCTGCCGATCAGGTCGTCCAGGTCGGTGATGTCGTTGCCCTAATAGAAATAGAGGGAGAAACCGAAACCGCTGAGGCCAGTACTCAGGCAGCGGAAACTGCCGGCGACAGACCGGCTCCATCCGATGAGGCAGAAACAGCTCATCTGGACATCCCCGGAATCAGTCAATTATCTGCTTATGAACCCACTGTTCCGAGTTCGTCCAACGAGGGCGAAATACGTTTTTACTCGCCATTGGTAAAGAATATTGCCCGTCATGAAGGGCTATCGCAAGAGGAGCTTGACCGCATTCAGGGTACTGGGGCTGAGGGTCGGGTGACCAAAGAAGACATTTTATCTTATGTAGCCAAACGATCGGCAAAAACAGCCGATACGGTTATTCCGGTCTCCCCGTCGATCCCCCAGAAAGAAAGCGCTCCATCCGTAACTCCGACTACCCACACTGTGGTCAGTGGACATGATGAAATCATCGAAATGGACCGGATGCGAAGACTGATAGCTGACCACATGGTTAAAAGTGTACAGATATCGCCGCATGTGTGTTCTTTTGTGGAGGCAGATGTCACCAACCTCGTCTTGTGGCGCAACCGTGTTAAAGATGCATACAAAAAGCGGGAAGGCGAAAATATCACCTTTACACCATTATTTATAGAAGCGATCAGCAAAGCTCTCAAAGACTTCCCACTGGTCAATATTTCTATTGATGGGCATAACATCATCAAAAAGAAAAACATCAACATCGGCATGGCCGCAGCACTGCCTAACGGTAACCTGATTGTCCCCGTCATTAAAAATGCCGATCAACTAAGTCTGGTAGGACTTAGCAAAGCGGTCAATGACCTTGCACAGCGCTCGCGGGCAAATAAATTAAAGCCCGACGATACACAGGACGGCACTTTTACATTCACCAATATTGGCGCCTTTGGCAATATTATGGGAACCCCCATTATCAACCAGCCTCAGGCAGCCATTTTAGCGGTAGGCACTATTACCAAGAAGCCGGCAGTCATTGAGACCGAATACGGTGATATGATCGGCATTAGACATATGATGTACCTGTCTCTTTCGTATGACCACCGTGCCATTGATGGTGCTCTCGGTGGAACTTTTCTAAAAAGGGTAGCTGATTATCTGGAAAACTGGGATAGCAACAGAGAGGTCTAATGTTGTCAAACATACTGAAAATCAATAGGGCTAACCAAAAATTTTGGATAGCCCTATTTTTATGCACCTCTACACGTGTTCACTACAGCATCATCTCGATATTTGATCTCAAAGGGTTCAGATTGCCCTGTGGACAATGATTATTTTATGTGGCTGTACTGAGATTTGGCATACTCCTACTAAAATTTAGCTCGTTCAAAATGAAGCTTTTTCTTTTTGATCACCAAGTGGAAGCGTAAGTAAAGAAGCAACGAAGAGGTCAGCAGCCCTAAAGTAAGTCCATACCAGATGCCCTCGATCCCCCAGTCAAACATTATACCCATGACATAGCCGCTGGGCAGGCCGATCACCCAATAAGCAATAAACGTGATAATCGTAGGAATATTGACATCCCCCATCCCCCGCAATACGCCCAGTCCCACCACCTGCGTGCCGTCAAATAACTGAAAGAGACCGGCTATAATCAATAGCTGCGAGGCGATGACGACCACTGCTGTGTCGGAGGTGAAAATATAAGGCAGATAATTGTTGAAGAGAGCAAACAGCGAAGCCGTAATCGCCATAAAGAGCAAAACGAGCTGATAGGAAGATACAGCAAAGCGCTCCAGGCGAAACAGATTGCGGTTTCCGTAACTATTGCCCACCTTGATCGTTGCTGCCGCAGCAATACCACTGGCCATCATATAGGTCATTGCCGCCAGCTGTATAGCCACTTGGTGTGAAGCCTGCGCCGTTGCGCTGATGGTCCCAGCCAATAAAGAAGCACCGGCGAATGCGCCGATCTCAAATACATATTGCATGGCCACGGGAGCACCGATCTGTAATATCTTCCGTAATCGGATCCGGTCGATTACCGTAATCCTAAAATGCTGGATATAACTTTTAAATTTCTGCGCACGCAAGACATAGGCCATCATGACAGACATCATCAGTACACGGTCGATCAAGGTACTATAACCGACGCCCTTGACCCCCATAGGAGCTATCCCGAACATCCCCTTCACAAATATTATTGCCAAAATGATATTTAGAACATTACCCCATATTGTTACATTCATAGCCTGCTTTGTAAACCCTAATCCTTCGGCAAACTGTTTGAAAGTACTGAACACCATTAACGGCAGCATGGACAAACTTAGGATAAACAGATAAGGTTTTGCCTCTTTCACTACCGCAGGGTCCTGATCCAAATGGTCAATTGCCAGCATCGATCCAAAATAGACTAGGCAGAACAAGAGTATGCCGGTAATGATATTGAGCCAGAAGCTGTTTGACAATAAAGTTCCACACTCCTGCTTATTGTCGCGGCCATTCTCCTGTGCGATCAAAGGAGTGATTCCATAAGCGATTCCTAACCCGACGACCATAACGATCATGAACACAGCATTTACCAGCGAAACCGCTGCCAGCGGAATCGTTCCGGCAAAATGCCCCACGATAACGCTGTCGGCAGTATGTACCAGAGTATGTCCCAATTGTGAGATGACCACCGGTCCGGCGAGCACAATGGTGCTTTTGTAATACGGCTTGTAAGATTTGAATTTTCCCAACATGATCAATACGAAAAAAAATAGGCACAAAAATACAAAGATATTTCTGCTCTATCGCCATATTATAAAATATTTAGCAAATAAATAACCAAAACTTCACGCTACGCAGCACGGTGCCATTAAGTAATTTTTATGTTTCAAATGCCTTAAAATTGTCTTAATTTTACGCACTGGGCTAAAAACTATAGAAATATAAACGTAACTTAGCACTTAGTTAGAAATCAAAAGAAGAGGAAAAGAGTATGTACAATCCAGTAATAGCATTCCTAAACATCGGAACACAAGAAATGATTTTAATCGTGTTTGCCATCCTGTTGCTTTTTGGTGGTAAAAAACTTCCCGAGCTGGCAAGAGGACTAGGAAGAGGGATACGGGAGTTTAAAGATGCATCCGAGGGAATCAAAAGGGAAATCTCCGATCAGATCAATAATTTCGAAAAGGACATAGAAGTTAAACCGGAAGTCAAAGAAGAGACTTTGCCAAACGATGTAAAAGCTGCTGAAGAGAAAGCCAAAGCTGAAACGGAACAGTCTGCGGACACCGAGAACGGTTCTGAGTCAGAACAGCCAAAGAAAAAATATGAGTTTACCACTCCGGCCGGTGTCGTAGAACATAATCCACACAAGCAGCCCGACTATGGAGAAGAGCCCGCCCATATCACTTACGGCTACAACGACCACTTTGCGGAAAATAAAGGCAGTGAAACAGCCGATACAAAGGCTCCTGAACAAGAAGGCACCAATAAACCGGCTTAGTTTTCATTACATTCATTTACAATAAGATATATACAAAAGCTGTTGAATACACTATTCAGCAGCTTTCCTTTTTAACATAACCTATAATGAGCTTATTATCCCACGAAACGATTATAGCTAATGAACTTTCCATTAGCGAAAAACAAGTTCGTACGACTATTGAACTGCTGGAGGAAGGAGCAACTGTTCCTTTTATCTCCCGGTACCGGAAGGAAATGACAGGCAGCCTGGATGAAGTGCAAATCACCGCGATCCGGGACCGCTCACAGCAATTGAAGGATCTCGACAAGCGTAAAGATGCGGTATTAAAATCCATTACTGATCAAGGTAAGTTAACGCCTGAGCTGGAACTACAGGTGCTGGCTGCGGAGACAATGGCTAATCTGGAAGACATTTATCTACCCTACAAGCCAAAAAGAAAGACAAGGGCGAGTGCCGCCCGCGAAAAAGGACTACAGCCTTTGGCCGATGTACTTTTGGCGCAGCAAAACACTGATTTTTTGGCTCTGGCGGAATCGTTGGTGGATGAAGAAAAAGGTGTTAAGAACAGCGAGGAGGCATTGGCGGGGGCGAGAGATATCATTGCCGAAATGATCGCCGAAGATGCCACTGTCAGATCCAGAGCTAGAGCTATATTTCTCGAAAAAGGCGAATTTGTGTCCAGAGTCGTACCCGGTAAAGAAGAGGCTGCACTTAAATATAAAGATTACTACGAATGGTCTGAACCGCTGAAAGATGCCCCTTCACACCGGGTACTCGCGATGCGTAGAGGAGAAAAAGAAGAATTGCTATACCTTGATATCGATATTCAGGAAGAAGACATTCTTCCGGCCATTGAGTCTATTTACATCAAAGCTGTCAATGAAGCAGCTTCACAGGTGAAACTAGCCCTAACAGATAGCTACAAGCGTCTTTTAAAGCCTTCTATGGAAACCGAAATCCGTGTATTGACACGTCAGAAAGCAGACGAAGAAGCTATCAAAGTTTTTGCCGACAACGTCCGTCAATTGCTTTTGGCTGCCCCCCTGGGCCAGAAAAGGCTGCTCGCAATAGATCCCGGATTTCGAACAGGCTGTAAGACAGTCGTCCTGGACGAACAAGGTCAGCTAAAAGAAAATACCACCATATTTCCACATAATGGCGCCAATGGGCTCGCTGAAGCACAGAAGACAATTAAATACCTGGTATCAAAATACGATATTCAGGCCATTGCAATCGGGAATGGTACAGCGGGGCGTGAAACGGAAGATTTTGTACGCAAACTAGCGCTCAGTGAGGTGATCGTCGTCATGGTCAACGAAAGTGGAGCATCCATTTATTCGGCTTCTGAAACCGCCCGCGAAGAATTTCCAGATTGCGACATTACTGTGCGCGGCGCTGTATCCATTGGCAGGAGACTCATGGATCCGTTGGCCGAACTTGTCAAGATTGACCCGAAATCAATAGGTGTTGGCCAATATCAGCACGATGTCGATCAAAACAAACTCCAGACTTCCTTGGACGACACAGTTATCAGCTGTGTGAATGCCGTAGGTGTGGAACTGAATACAGCGTCCAAACAGATCCTGTCTTATGTATCCGGATTGGGTCCGGCATTGGCTCAGCAGATTATTAAATACAGGAATGATAACGGTCCTTTTACATCACGCCGTGAGCTCAAGAAAGTACCCCGTCTAGGAGACAAGGCGTTCGAACAAGCCGCAGGCTTCCTCCGTATACGTAATGCTGCCAATCCACTGGACTCCTCAGCTGTACACCCCGAACGCTATGCTTTGGTCGAACAGATGGCCAAAGATCTTGGTAAAAATGTGGAGGATTTGCTAAAAGATGCCGAGTTAAGAAAATCAATACCGCTGAAAAACTATATTTCGGAGGAAGTTGGTTTACCCACATTAAATGATATTATAAATGAGCTGGCCAAGCCTGGATTGGATCCACGTGAAAAATTCGAAGCTTTCTCTTTTACCGAGGGCGTCAACAGCATTTCAGATTTACGCGTGGGAATGAAGCTTCCGGGCATCGTCACAAATATTACTAACTTTGGAGCCTTTGTTGACATCGGCGTCCATCAAGACGGTCTGGTGCATTTAAGCCAACTATCAAACCGATATATCGCTGATCCTCATGAAGTCGTCAAAGTGCAGCAGCAAGTCACCGTCACCGTCACAGAAGTAGACGAAAAACGTAACCGGATCGCCCTGTCCATGAAAACAGATGAAAAAAATGCAGCTCCTAAACATAAAAAAAACGAGAACAGGCGGAATCAGGAGCCCGAAACCGATATGGCAAGTAAGCTAGCTGCGCTGGCCAGCAAATTTAAATAACACAGATCGGCAATACATTTTATTTGACAATTACCCATCCCCCTGAGATAGAACTCAGGGGGCTTTTCTTTGACGCCTTTTTATTTGTATCTTTAATGGACAATATAAGCTGAATTGATATGAAAAATTGTTTAATACTACTAGTCATATTCTCTTTCGTCGCTCATTTTGAGACAAAGGCGCAACTTGCTGACGGTGTTTATTTATCCCAGACAGGCAAAAACAAAAATCTTATTCTGATCAAAGATCATTACCTGTCCTTTATCAGTTATGACGATATAGATAAACATTTCGGCTATACCTGGGGAGGTCCGATTCAACAACAGAACAACCAACTTACTGTGTTAGCAGAATATAATAGCACGGATAGCACCACCATTGGCAGCAAAATCAATTTAAGTTACAAAAAAGACAGTGATAAGGTGCTGATTAAGGTACGTGGCTCCGACCTGCTGTTCACAAAGCAAAAAGTACAGCCCCAGCCATTGGATGCTTTATGGAGAATAACTGGACGGCAACAAAATACAAAAATACACGAAATTCCACGCTCCGATCGCAAAACGATAAAGATCCTAGTCGATGGTTATTTCCAGTGGATTGCTATTAATCCGGCACAAAAAGGATTTTACGGAACAGGTGGCGGCCGTTACACCTACCGGGACAAAGAATACAAAGAGAAAATCCTCTTTTTCTCGAGAGATAATAGCCGCGTCGGACAAGAACTTCGCTTCGAAGGGAAAATCCTGGACAACAAATGGCACCATAGCGGAAAAAGCTCTAAAGGTGATGATATTTATGAAATCTGGAGTAAGGAAATTGATAAATGACAAAATGACAATACAAGAATTTCGATTATTGGAAGAGCCTAAAGACGATTGGTCACCGATACAGAAGGCCTTATGGTTTGACAAAAAAGGGGACTGGAAAACTGCCCACGATCTTGTTGATCGGCTGGATGGTACAGCAGCTGCACATGTGCACGCTTATCTCCATCGCAAGGAGGGCGATCTTTGGAATGCGGGTTACTGGTATAACCGTGCCAAACAGCCTGTATTTACAGGGCCCCTAGAAAACGAATGGGAAGAGTTGTTCAGGCGATTCTTTGCGCAATGATCTGCGGGATACGATTGTCTCAATAGATGGTATTAATCGCTTTCTCTGAACGTAGCCCGCCGCCAATGGTTTATCAATCGTAAAAAATACCATGCAAAGAACCGTGTAGTATACAGAGGAATAAAATGGCATGAATATTGATTATCATTTAGTATACTTTTCATAAATTTAGGTTAATAATTGGTTAGGTTAAAACACCTGAAGTTCCCCGCTTCAGGTGTTTTTGTGTTAAAAATCTATGCTTTTTCAAACAAGTGACCTATCTGCGCATTTATCACGCACGAGATAGATGTAGGAATTAAAGCGTCACTATTTTAAACTCACCGGCACAAATACAATTTTTTTATAACTGTCCTTTTCATACAGGACACCTATGGCCTTTTTATTTAAGAGCACCAGATCAGAATAGGCCGCATAATCTCCTTCCACCTGTTCCGGCGCTTTTGCAATAATACGGCTGAAATACCATGTTTTGCCCTTATCCTTGCTTAAACGCAGTGTCAAATTGTCCCTTCTGTTGGTCATTGCGGCGTTACAGACCGCCAAGATATACTTCCCTTTTTTCTGCCAGGAAAGTACAGATCCCTGATTGACTGGATCAGGCAAGTTTTTGTCGTAATAGGTCGTATCCCAAGTCACCCCGCCGTCACTTGAATAAGAAACAATCCTGGATCTAACATTCCCCTGTTGGTTACGGGAATTCATATATAATCCCGTTGAGGATATCTGAGCTGCCATTGTCTCGTTTGACCCTTCAAATCCTATGCTCTCGCCCAGTTTGAATGTTTTCCCATGATCATCTGAGTAGTAAGAGTGGGCAAAATAGTCCTTGCCATTCACTTTCGGGTTCCCTTCCGAATGATTCGCCGGAATATAAATACGCCCTTTAAACTTACCTGAGTCAAATTGCAGCCCATGTCCGGGCGTATTGGCATACGCACGCCAGTCTTCCTTAAAGGTATATTGCGCATGTACAGAAGGTTGATTGGGACGATGTGTTTCCAGAGTTATATTTCTAGGTTGAGACCAAGTTTTGCCACCATCAGTAGAACTGATCGACCAGCATTCACGTAAACCGTTGCCCTTACGCACCTCACCTTCATGATTATTTCCCGTATTATAAAAAAGCAGCAGACGCCCGTTTGGGTAGGCAGGGTCGAGTAAATCGACTACCGGAGCAGGGTTACCTACCTGCAAATTATCATTATCTACGGCCACCTTCAGCGGTCCCCAGGTCCGACCATTATCCTGACTGATTTTATAAACAATGTCCACATTGCCAAAGTCCCCAGCATGATCCACCCTTCCTTCTGCGAAAGCGATCAACTGACCTGATTTATCTTTTACAATGGCTGGAATACGATAGCTCTTATAACCATCTTGTCCCGAAATAAATACATCAACCTCCTGTGCCTGAATCATGCCCGCCAGCATGACAAATGCGAGCACTATGCTTATTTTTTTCATATGTTTTTCTATTAAATTGCTTGTTTATAACTGAATGTAAGACACATGTTTCCTAAGGATTTTCTGCTATTCAATCGTAGATCGGAATGCAGGTAAACATCCACTTCAGGGGATTTTGCCAGTCTTTTCCCTCCAACTTTCCTACAGGAAGTTTAATCACGACCTTATTCAAACCTTTTTTTAACCGGATAATTGTAGGTTGACGATAACTGTAACCTTCATCAACCAAGGCAATTTCCAAACTTCCTTTTTGACCAGCGTTCTGCCATTTTGGAGGACGAACCTCGTTTTCATTTATCCAAATTCTACTCATCCTGTCGTCCCAGGTTCCGAGAGCCGGTGAATCGCTTGCGTACGAACGGGAAAGATCATTAAATCCGATCCAGAACTTCTGATTGCCCTCCCTGTCACTCCAGAACTCGCTGACAGCATATACAGTTGTATTTTCCAATGGCCGATCGATAGCCCCTTTTATGACATCTGACCACCAATGTTTCAGGACGACCGTACCGCCGTAAAACTCGCCAATTTTTTTCAAAAATTTGAAATCACCCTTCTTTTCATTTTCCAGCGACATCGCGAGATTTCCATGATTTGCGACAGGACCATATATTGTCCATTGCTGTGTACTCTGTCGGTAATAGGGAAAGATCAGTTTATTAAAATATAAATTTTTATGCTGCAGCAACCGCGTTTCAAATTCAGTAAATTCAGCATGCCCCTGCGCATCAGTTTTTATGTTACTACGCCATTCAAACTCGCCCCCTCCCCGCCAACTACGTTCAGCAAACGTCAATAAAGCAGGATAGACTGCATTCTGGCGAAAGATATCGCGTTCATTATTGACTGCCCGATCCGGCCACGAACACAAGATTGCTCCGTGTAATTTTCGGTTCCCTTTTGCGCTTCCGCCCAATTGCCTATAGAATAAGGTGGTAACCGCTTCCAATGGATCCATATGGTTAATATAAAGGTGCTTCGAATCCACAGCTTCAAAAGGATAATCTGCTGTGATCTCCTGTGGCCCACCCATCCAAAGCTGGCGGATAGTCTGTGGCAACAGGTTGCCTCCGGGATCCCAGCCTATTGTTTGCAGTCCCAGGCACTCTGCCCATTTTGTCATCGTTGGTAGAAATGCTCGATTATATATTTTGACCTCATCCCCTCCTATATGTAAAAAGGGTAATCCCGGATACGTATCGACAAATTCTTTTACCAAGTTCTTAATCACAGCCATACCGCTGTCACTTTGCATATCCGTTTTAAAGTACCGACGAAATGCTGCCGAATGCCCAGGCATATCTATCTCCGGAACCAGCTGAATATGCCGTTCTCTGCAATATCCGATCAGTTCCTGCATTTCGGCGACGGTATAGAACTTACCTTTCCAACGTTCCATATTGGTAGAGTCAGTTAGACCGGGATACTTTCTACTCTCCAATCTCCAGGCAATATCTTCCGTAAAATGAAAATGGAAAATATTCAGTTTATACCTGGCCATCATGTCGATCTGTTCTTTCAACAGCGGGATACTTTGGTAATTCCGGCCTACATCAACCATATAACCCCGCCACCGAAAAGCCGGGTAGTCGACGATAGAGCAGTAAGGTATCTCACCATTGAGGTCGCCCAACTGCCTTAGTGTCTGCAGGGCGTAAAATATCCCTGTTTTATTTTTAGCTTTTATCCGTATACCGGATTGGGTCACATCAATCTGATAAGCTTCAGCTGCTGTGGGCAAGTCTATGAAATCGCCACATACCAGCGCAATATCAGGTTTCTCCTTAGCGTCTATTATTCCCGTCTGTCGCCCCCAGTCTTGCAGAAACTTCAGAAGCAATCGTCTTTCTTCCCTCAACGTATCCTGGGGAACTGCTACTCCAACGTTTTTGTGGAGGCGGTAGACGCCTTCCTTCCAGCTCACCGACCGAGGCATTGGAAGCAATGGCCTAGCTAACTGCCCCATACAGATATACGGGATGACTAGACACGCAAAACAAACGAAGTTAATTATTAAACCACGCAAGCCGATCGATAACTTCATGTGTTCTATCTCAGTGTTTTTAGAATCTGCATACAGTACCATTCCTGTCTCGGGAGATGAAAAGGTCCTTTAAAGAGGTTCCCTTTGGCCGTCTGCGCTAACGTTCCGTCGCGGTGGAGATAACCAAACCACTCCCCATTAACTTTATCATGAAAATGATCATAAGCATAATCGTGGATTTGTTGGTGCCATTTCTTATATTTTTCGTTGCCGGTCAAGAGGTAAGCCAGCAAGGTTGCAATAATAGCTTCATTCTGGGGCCACCAGAATTTCATGTCCTGCCAATATTCCTGTACAGGTTTACCATACACATCCCTAAAATAAAGGATTCCACCATATTCCTTGTCCCAGCCACGTTCCCACATATAGTCCAGCATTCGGCAACCGAGATTAATCAGGTCAGGATCATTATCCCGGTGTCTGGCTTCATGCAAAATAAACCAGGCACCTTCGATCGCATGTCCGGGATTGAGCGTCCGTCCATCAATGTGGTCGATAATTTCTCCTGCCGCACCGACCTGCTCCATAACGCATTGAATATCATCCTTGACGAAATCCCCCTGTATCTGAGCGATAAAATCCGTAATGGCCTGATCACAACGAGGATCGCCAATGGTTTCCCTAATCTGTTGGGCCGTATTGATCATAATCATAGGTACACCGATACCCTTCATTGGCCTGGTGGGCTCGTATTTGGGCTCGATTAACTTCTCACCGTTAGCATAGGCCAAGCATTCACCAAACAAAAATCTGGCTTCTGCTGCGATATCTTGGTCACCAGTGGCTTTGGCAAAGGCAGCAAAGGCAATGGCAGCAAAAGTCTCTGAGAAGAAATAACGTCGCATCCGAATGGGTCTTCCTTGTTGATCCACATGGAAATACATTTTTCCATTGCTATCGAAGCAATGCTTTTTTAAGAATTCATAGCCTGAGCGTGCCCAGACCAACCATTCATCTCTAGCCTCTACGGTGTTGTAGAGAGTAGACAATAACCAGCAGGCCCGGCCCTGTATCCATACCGCTTTGTCCGAATCAATCAAGGTACCGTCATGGTCACGCATCAGCAAATACCCTCCATATGTACAGTCAATAGATTTTGGGAACCAAAATGGAACAGTATCATTTAATAACTGATTCTGGTAAAACTTTTCCATTTGATCCAAATAGGAAGTGTCCAGTTTTTTTTCGATTTCTGTGAGATTCATATCTTATTTCTTTGATTTTGCGTTAGTTTTATTCTACTATTATATCAAAAGTTGAAACTGGCGTTCCAATTTCATTTTGAAGATTGGCTCTATTGAAAGGTTCATAAGCATACACGATCTTTTTGATACTGAAGCCCGGTTTTTCGATCGCTATTTTATTCGCTGCAACGATGTATGCATTGATACTGTGGATTCCACCTTTTTCATCAATAGCCTGGAACCCCGCTAGCGGATAACCATTTTTCGTCTTCAGTTCCTTACAGTTGTTAAAGATTAAGTAAAGGCAGCAATCGGCATGGAGCTGTTTAACGACCTGAGGATGGTCGGCATTGACCGATTGCCCATATTCATATTTTTTAACCAAATTAGCCAGACGGTGGCCAATGGTTATTTTTTCACGCGGATGGACATCCAATGAGTCACCCAGATCAAGCGCAACCGCCATGTGGACACGCTCTATTTGTTTTTCCAGGCGCCGTTGCGAATTTCTAAAATCGCCCCATGATGGCCTGTTCAGTCCCGGCAATTGAACAAAATAAAAAGGTAAGGTCTGATGAAACATTTTTCGCCAGGAAGAAACTAAAGTTTTAAACAGATGTTCATGAAGCTCTATGTGATGTGCATTGCTTTCGCCCTGATACCAGAGCACTGCCCTAAGACCAGTTTCCAGCCATTTACTGACTCCTGCCTCAAAGTTATACGCCGGTTGATAAGGGTGGCGTTGATTTTTTACTTTTGAGAGCGCTAGATTCTGGCTGGCACGTTTCCTGCAAAAGTCCTGTATGAAATCTGAAGTCCGCCATTGGTGAATATAAGTTGCCAATAGATCATCATTTTCCAGAGACTTCCTATCTATCCACGATTCTGTGTTTGAGCCGCCTACCGACAGGTCGATGATACCAATAGGAATTTGTTCTTCCTTTGTGATCTGTTCTGCAAACGCATATGCTACTGCTGAAAAATGAGCAGCTTGATCTTCTGTCACCGAACTCCATGAGCCTGTAAAATAGGTGAGATCGTTTACTTTTTGCAAGGCGATAGTATCCCATACTGTCGCGTTGGTTTCCATCAAGTTCCGACATTTGAAGAGACGTAGATTTTTAAGATGATCTGCTCCCTTGATGAGTTCTTCCCCTCCCATTGCATGCCGAAGCTGAAAAGCCATGTTGGACTGACCCGATGCCAAGTAAACGTCGCCAAAGAGGACATTGTTTAACACGATCTTGTCCTTGCCGGCGCTTATCGAGATTCGGTATGGCCCTCCCGCCTCCATCTTCGGCAGCTTTACCTGCCAAGAGCCGTCACGGTCTGCAAAGACAATATAGCGGATTTTATTAAACATAACCTTTACCTTGATATGGGGTGTTGCTTTGCCATATATCTTGTTTTCCCAGTTACGCTGAAGCACCATATTTGAACCTAGGGTCTCAGCAACCTGTAAACCGTGTTGTACCGGTGCCAGTACCCGGGCAATCTGCGCCGCGATGATATAAGCTCCCTGCTGGTTTGGATGTAAATAATCATCAAACAAATCGATACGGAACTGTAGCGGACTGTTCAGATCAATCAGCTCTACATGATTGTTCTCCGCAATTTGAGGAATCAATTTCTGTATTTGGCCGTACCAGTCACGGGTACCGGACAAAAATCGAGGATGCCCACTAAAAATAGGTGTCAAGCGACATATATAAATCTTCATCTGCCTGTTAACTGCGCGGATACCGTCAATCAATGTGGCATAATCCGACGCAAATGAATTTCTATAATTGGGCCAGTTCCTCGGGTCTGTATCATTGAGGCCAAGATGTATAATGACAATATCGGGCTGGTAGTTGAGCAGTCTTTTATATTCAGCGGTCTTATGATATGGCTTATGTCCACTTCGTAAAAGGGTGGCACCTGAATGTCCAAAATTAGCCACTTCATAAGCGTTTCCCAACAACAACTGAAGCTGAGAAGGATAAGATTCATGAGCAGGGTCTCCAAGTCCATAGCCAAAGGTGACCGAATTACCGACACAGGCTACGCGGATACGATTTTGTCCAACAGCCGATGCCGCCAGCTGGAAAAAGAGCAACAGTAACCAACTTTTCTCAAAAAGAGAACGGAATGACTTCATAAAGGATATCATATACATAACCATTGATCTGTTAAGAAATTCCTTCCGTCTCTCCGGTCGGTTTAGGTTTAAGAAATAGCAGCTGGAGCAAGAGAGCGATTAACACAGCTACTCCTAACGCAGCGAAACCGAGGCCAAAGTGTCCTTCATCCTTGAACCTGCCTAACCATTGCGTTATGGCGGCCCCCGCAAATACGCCAACCATATTCATAAATCCATAAGCGGAAGCGCGTAGATTCCTCGGTACGATCTGACACAGGATAGGCATATTGTTGGCGTCGAACATACCGAAGCCAATTCCAAAACAGATTGCTGCTCCCAGCACTGCTGTCAATGTCTGTCCTAACCCCAAAAACAACAACGCTGGTATTGTCAATCCAAGGCCAATTGCACTGGTATAAATTCTACCACGAATTTGTTTCCTCACCCAACGGTCGCTCACCATACCGCCTACTATTACACCTACAAAGGAGGAGATTGCAATCGTTATCGTAGACAGAGGCCCTGCACTGGACATAGGGATGTGCAAGTTGTCCGCAAACAACGTTGGCAGCCAATTTTTTATAGCCCAACCCGGTAAACTGGGAGCTGCGAAATAAAACAGCAGAATCCAGAACGCCACATTGGAAAAAATCAGCATCAGGCTTTTCAGCAAGGAACATTGTCCTTCCTGGCCGTTTTCCTCTGCCGCTGGCTCAGGCCTTTTTTCGGAAAGCAAGACGGCAAGTATCACTGCATAGACTATACCGACTATTCCGAACCAGTGAAAAGCAGTATGCCAACCTTTTGAAGCCGCCAGTGTTGCGCCAAAACCACCCAGTGCCTGACCGGTATATAATCCAGTCATATGTAAACCAATGGCTAGGGATCTATTTTTTCCTATATGATAATCTGCGATCAACGAAAGCGCCGTCGGAATGTACAGCGCCTCGCTAAAACCCATAATAGCGCGAAGTATCAACAAGGTAGGGTAGTCATTTGCCATACCCATTCCATAAGTGACCGCTGACCAAACAAACAAACTTCCGACGATCAGCCATTTTCTATTACCACGATCCGCGACGATGCCAGCTATTGGGCTCATGATACCATAGATGTACAAAAAAATAGCCATCAGCGCGCCAAAGGCCTCCGCACTTTGTAATACGGGTATATCGATCTGCATCGCGTCACGCATTGTGGAAAGCATTTGCCGGTCCATATAGTTCAGTAACGCAACACCCCAAAGTAGCGCCACGACGAGCCATGGATAAAAGGATTGATGTCGTAATGAAGAAATCATTTCAGGTTCCTATTGTTGTTTATTATTCTATTTCTTGAAAAATGTAGCCAGTAAAATCTGCGCACTTCGCACACCCGCTTTGATTTCACCTGACGGTAAAACCAACATATCCCCCCATAAAACAGCTGTTGTTGTTACCGGCCCATTGGAGGGCAGATCCCCCGCTCGGCTCCATCTCCCTGATTTCAGGTCGTAACGCCAGATCTCCCTGCCAAATCCGGGATGATTGGCCTGAAGCATGTTTTTAGCGCGAATCAGCTCCTGCTTTTTTTCCGTATCTGGCTCTTTCTCAGCCTCGGAGAGTATCGTTTCCACCCGACGAAAAGTAGTCCCCCGATCCGCACTAAATAACCATAGCCCATGATCCGGTAGTACACAGGCTGTCCCAGCAGCAGCTTTAAAAGGAATATCCGTGAGTTCCAACCAGCGCTGCCCACCGTCAACAGATTTCAATAGCCCTTGATATAAAGTCGAGGCGGCACTCCGGTTTCCTTTTCTCCCCCCCACTACGTATAAATGGTGCATATCGTCCACTAGCAGCTGCAAATGCGATACTGGGTAAGGAAGCGTTCCGACTTTCTTCCATCCGCTGCCGAGATCTTCGAGATCCAGCTGCAGCACTTGGTCCGACACTCCATCATGGCGTTCGCCACCAGCAACCAGCAGCTTGTTCCCTAAGCATACGGCCCCCATATTGGATAGCGAAAACGGAAGCTGGGGATAGACAAACGTTTCTATTTTTCTGTTGCTAACGTCATACCTGATCAGTCGACAGGCATTTGTCTTTCCTTCCGTATTCTCTCCGCCTATAACACACAGTCCGTTGGCTACACTCAGGCTGGCACTATAAGCAACAGCGTCCGGTAGGCTATCTTGCCCTATCAGACTGAGGCCGGCGCTATCTTTTGCATATATATAGACATCTTTCTGTATCTTTTTTTTGCCACCTTCCCACGGTGGCAGATCCGGAAAGTTAGCTCCACCACCAATCAGCAAAAAGTCCTTGGCAAGTCCGGCTATTGGTCCTGCCAGACCAATATGTGCCTTTCCATTCTGCCTTGCGGGCAGGTCAATAGAACGATGCCATTCCAAACGGCCGGTCTGCCCGTAAACACTGCTTACCATCAATATTCCTGCTACAATCGTCATCCAATTTTGTTTTGTCATAATGATCTATTTTTGGCCAGCTTGGCCAGCCGTTTGTTCTCCTGCTGCATGAGCGCCTGTATTACCTACCATCCTCCGGTTTATCACACCCATGTGCAGCAAAGTCCTGAAAGCCAAGCTTCATAACATCTGCTTTAAAAAGTGCGAACTGCTCTATGGACATATTTTTCACGGGTAGCCGGAATTCGCCACAATTTAAGCTAATCAACTTCATAAAAGCCTTTCCAACAGCAATGCCACCATATTTGCCCAACAACGATATCATGTCAATTGATTGTTGCTGCAGTGCATTTGCTTTTTCGAGATCACCTGCTTCAAAGGCCTCCATCAGCCGTAGATACAACGGCGCCGCGTAGTTATACGTACTTCCGACGGCACCTTTGACACCCAATACTAATGCCGACAGCATGTTTTCATCCCTTCCCCAAAGCATATCATATTTCCGCTCCGCGAAATTCATACAACTTAAGAAATCCATGAAATCTTCGTGTGTATACTTAATGCCTCTGAAATTGGGTATTACACCATCAATTTTTTTTAATAATTCGATCATCGGGAAATTTCCCCCGGTCAGCACCGGAATATGATAATAATAGAAAGCTGTCCGAGGGGAGGCGCCCGCTATTTCGACACAACATTTTGCCAGCTGATCCACATTTGCCGGCTTGAAATAAGATGGTGAAGTAAACGAAACAGCATCCACTCCTACCTGTTCTGCCAGTCGGGCCAACTGCTGGCATTCTTTGATATTGGTTCCGCCTAAGAGCATCATTAATGTAAATTCCGCGTCAGTGCTTGTGAGGCTTGCCCAAGCTGTCATTACAGCGACCTTCTCGTCAAACGTCAACGATACCCCTTCCCCCGTAGAGCCGCAGATGAAAGCACCTGTTACCTTATTTTTTTTTAGCATATCGTAATATGCTGGAATCAGCGCAAGATTGAGTTCTCCCGACTCATCGAAAGGAGTAAATGGTGCAGCTATTAATCCCGATATTTTTTGCATTAGCATGATATATGTTTTGATTTGATAAATAATTCTATGTATTTGCTTCCCGTCTGATATCATCCGAGGCGGGATTACTGTATTATGTACCTGAATAACCCGGATTTTGATGGCCTGACAGCTTTGGATCAGCCGTCAGTGTACCTAAATCTATTGGCCACAAGACCTTGTGTTTTTGACCGTCTGTTTGTTCTAAGACACCGACCAGATTCAGGTCTTTACGAAACACTAAAGACTTTCCCTGACCATCTTGCATCCGTCTTAAATCAAACCATCGTTTACCTTCAGAGACAAATTCCTTTGTACGTTCATAAAAAATTGCCAGTTCGTTTGCTTCGAAGCTTCCCTTAGTAAACACGGGGGCTTTACCAGCGTAAGCACGGTTTCTGACGGCCATAATTTCAGCGGTCGGATCTTCTCCCAGTTTATTTTTGATTTCTGCCAACAGCAGATACGCTTCGGCCAAGCGATAAATAGGATAATCATCCGAATAGCTACGGACACCATCAATCAACGTACCCAAAAACTTTTTAAATACAATAGCAGATGTGTTCCCTTTATTAAAATTGAGAAAGGTTGCGTTCGCCCTTGTATCCTCCTTATCAAATAGGCGGTAAAGATCGATTTTGTATTCATAACGAATTATTCCCGTAGACCCGGCTTGCAGAGGATCTTTAGGAATACTCTGCCCTTTGTCGTCCACGTAGCCTGTCAGATCATCGCTTGCGGCATAAATAAAGTTATTGAAGAAAGAAGTAGCCTCACCATTCAAATAGCGAATCGTGAAAATTATTTCTGAATTACCCTTCATCGATGGCATGCTAGCAGACTGAAACAGCTCGGAGAAGCTGCTGGCCAACGCATATCTCGACATCACGCTTTCTACTGCTGCCTTCGCCAGTTTCAAATCACCGGCAACATTTTCTGGAGCCATTCCATCCACTCCTACTTTAGCCGACCATAGGTAGACTTCCGTTTTTAACATTAACGTGGCAGCCAGTGACCATTGCGCTTTCTGGTTCTTTGTTTCATAACTTCCAGCAAACGATTTTTCTGATCTGTCCACTTCCGACTTTATGAACTCTAAGGTCACTTTTTCAGTTTCGGTTCTGGCCTTATAGGCTTCTTCTGCCGACGAGGGCGTGTTTACTGCTGCCTGTGGTTCCGTAACTAAAGGGACGCGACCATATGTACGAAACAGATAAAAATAATAGAAAGCCCGTAGTCCGTAAGCTTGCCCCAGATAATACCCCTTTTGTGTATCGGTCAGATAGTCGGCCTTCTCCACTTGATAAATAAAGTTATTAACCTGGAATATTGGGCCATAAAGACCCGCCCAACTGGAGATTCCCGGCGAACTTTCACGGATATCCTGTGTGATTATCCCCGCAGCGTTCAACGACGCTGTCCCCGTAAAACTAGTACCATCTCGCAAAGTTCCACCACGCAATTCACCCAGATTCCATAAATTTTGCTGCTGTCCACGAAGCTGGTTATGAAGTCCAAGCATTGCTCCAGCTACCTGCTCATTGTTTTTCCAAAAGCTTCCGCTGGCGAAATAATCCTCTGGAATGAGATCCAAATCAATTTCTTTGCATGAGGAAAACAAAGAAATTGCGAAGCCTATGTATATAAGTATCTTTTTCATCCGTTTAATTTTTTCTATCAGATTTACTCGTCTCTGAACTTTGTACTAAATAAACTTATTGTTAAAATTGAAAATCAAAAGGTTAGCTGAACACCAAGGATAAAGGTCCGTGGAAGAGGATAACCTCCGCCATTTTGCCCTACACTCCCACTCTCTGGTGAAAATAAGCTGTTTTTTGACCAATAATGTAAATTTTGCCCCGTCACGGATACGCTAAGATCCTCCATCTTTATTCGTTGAGCGATAGACTTAGGTAAACGATAGGAGAGATTGACCTCCCGAAATGCCAAATAGTTCCCTTTATTATAAAACATACTGCTCTCTCTGCTGGTATTATTTTTAAAAAGTTGATCTGCCCAATAATAGGTGGGGTATTGAGCATTCGGGTTGTCCGGAGTCCATGTATCAAATACACTTGTGGTGGTGTTAAATGTTCCCTGCATCATCCCTAAAAACCAAGCTTTCGGTCCATCATAGGCGACATAGCCCAATGCATAGTCAAAGCGGGTGCTAAAACTGATATCTTTCCAGCGCAAGGCCGCTCCAAAACCTCCGGTCCACCTTGGAAGAGTATTTCCCATATATACCCTGTCATAGGAATTGATAATCCCATCTTCATTTACGTCTTTCCACATAACATCTCCCAAGGCCAACGGGTAGTGTAAGTTTTTCTCACTGCTCGACATTGCATTATAAACATCCGGATGCACCAACGTCCTTGCCCCAATAAGATCTTTCAACTGCAATGCATAATTATCTAGTTGCTCCTGTGTACGAATGATCCCAATGGCCTCATAAGCAAAAGCTACGTTAGGGTCTTGTCCTTCTTGATAACCACCTACCCAAACTAGCTCTCTGGTTTTCGGATCGTAAACTTGCAAACCGCCCTGCCTATTGTTTTCAACACCGTTAAATGGCAATTTCAATATCTTATTTTTGTTATAGGCTGTATTCCAGTTAAAACTCAGGTCCCAGTCATTTTTCCGTAGCACCTGATAATTCAATCCGATTTCGATCCCCTGATTCTGCATGTCACCATTATTGGTCGTAATCGTTGTAAAACCTGCTGAAGCGGGTAGGGTTAAGTTTGCTATTTTATCTTTTGTAGTTCTGTGATAATAAGCAAAACTGAAGTCCATTCTGTTTAACATCCTCGCCTCTAGTCCTACTTCTTTTGTGATCAGACTTTCCCATTTTAAATTGGGAATAGATAGCGTTGACATGGTATACCCTACCTGACCGTCGTATTTATTCGTGCCATAGGAACCTTGGAGCGTATATGAACCTATCCCGCTGACATTACCATTTCCCCCATAACTCGCCCGCAATTTTAAGGTGTTTAACAATTTTGTTGAGCCTAAATACTCCTTCAAGAAATCCTCATTGTGCAAAGCCCAGCCTATTGAGACACCAGGAAAAGTTCCCCATCTGTTATTTAATAGTGTTGAATAACCGTCGCGACGGGCCGTTAGCGTCAAAAGATATTTTTCTTTATAATCATAGTTTACACGTCCAAAATAAGACATAATACGCTGGCGATCGTGGTAAGAATCAATACTTCGTTTATTTGCCTCAGGGCTCGTTAATCCTAGATCCATAAAATCGTCCGTAGGAGCCCCACTTCCAGCTGCCGAAAATCCATTATTATACGTATCGAAAAATTCCGAGCCCAGCATCACGTCAATGTGATGAGAGTTATCGATAACCGGTTTGTAATTCAAGACCGCATTGTAAGTTTGGTTATATATCTTGTCATAAGAGGCCGAAGAGTTGCGTGTCCGCACATAATTGCCCGGGCTCGCGAGATAATCCTTATTAAAAGACTCTACGGTTGATTGATTAAAAAACCAGTTTCCGCTTATACGCAAATTAAGGTCTCTTGCAAAATCAATAGTAAACGCCTGAGTAAGTGTAAGTTTTTGATTTAGGTTTTTCCGGATAAATTTATCATCATTTACCAGTGGGTTTCCATCTAGATAATCACGGCCAACAAGCAGATCTCCGTTAGCATTAGTGCCGCGCATTGTTGGCGGAGCTCCCAATGCGCGGGTCATATAATTACCTTCACCGTTAATGGCATCCCGCCATTTTGTGTACGCGAAATTTACACTCGAAAGAGAATGCAGCCAAGGTTTAATCCTATACTCGCCGTTCAGTATGAAAGTCGTCCGGTCATAAAAGGTATTAATTGGCATTCCCTTTTCGTTGTATTTTCCGACGCTTCCATAGTATTTACCTTTGTCATTCCCTCCTTGTAATGCTATACTATAATCTTGTGTCAGACTTGCATTGCGGAGCGCATACTTTGCGTAATCAAAATCCTTAAATAACAGCTCCTTTCCCGTAACCGGATCAACCATTGTTTGCCAGCCGTGCTGAAGTAATTCACGATTGGTATCATCAAGGAACATTGTACTCCATACGGCATTGCTCGTCATATTACCGTCCAGGATGTTTCCTTTATCGTCTTTATATTTATTACCTGTACCGAAGGGACCAACGCTAGTCAGTTGATTCAATTGAGATGGTTGATATTGTCCAGACACCTGAACGCCTTTTCGGCTCCAGTACAGATAGTCTTTTGCATCTAGGAAATCAAAAGGCATATTCAATTTATTGACACCCACTTTAGACGAAATAGTAATGTTGGAAATCCCCTCTTTTCCTCTTTTCGTAGTTATCAATATGACACCGTTTGCTGCCCTTGCACCATATATTGCTGTGGCCGAAGCATCTTTTAATACGTCGATAGATTCAATATCATTTTGATTGATATCATTAAATCCATTTCGAATTAACCCATCAACAATGACCAATGGTGCACCTCCTCCCCCATATGTTGTTCCACCTCGGAGTACAACTGTGGGAACAGCCCCCGGTCTTCCCGAAGTCTGTTGAACCCGAATGCCGGGTACAGTACCAGCTAAGGCAGAAGCTGGATTAGAACGGACTCCAGTTTCAAGCACTTTCTTATCCAGACGGCTAACGGAGCCTGTCAAATTGGATTTCTTCATCTTCCCGTATCCCACCACAACAACCTCATCCATTTGTTCGACTTTTGATTCAAGTTTAATATCCAATTGTCGGAGCTGTCCAATAGCTATTTCAAAAGGCTTATAGCCCGTTGAAGTAATGACCAAGGTCGTATTTGGATTGGTCGTGATTATAAAGGTTCCATCAGCATGCGTTTTTAACGATTGGTTGGTTCCCTTGATTCTGATGTTCACATCGCTAAGCGATTCCCCCGTCTTTGCATCTGTGATTTTCCCTTTCACTGAATGATCCTGAGCTTGGGCCACTAACATATGGCCTGCCAGAACAGACAGCGTTAACAGGGATCGTAATTTTAGGTTTGAATACATATTGGTTTGTATTAAGTATTACATATATGCAAATATATAAAATTATAAAAGCAAAAAACAAATTATATTTACATTATGTATAACATATTTTTGATTTTAATTAATTATCTTTGTATTACAGTGCCTAATGCGCTACATGTAACACATATGGAATTAAATCCTTCTTTAACTGAACACCTAAAAACCATTGATACTTCTTCACTAGTAGACCGTGCGGAGAAAGAAATCATTAATCTCTTTGTCAGTCAAGGGCTAAAAGTCGGGGATGCTCTACCAAAGGAGATGGAGCTGGCGCAAACGCTTGGCGTAAGCCGCACTGTTGTCCGTGAGGCGATGCTGAGATTACGTATGGTCGGACTGGTCGAATCCAAAAAACACAGAGGAGCAGTGCTAACCAGTCCGGATCTTATCAAACCCTTACGCAAATCCCTTTATCCGACCATTATGGAAAACAAGACCCTGCAGGATCTTTTTGAGATGCGCATGGTACTGGAGGTCGGTATGGCTGATATATTGTTTGAACATATACAGGAAAAAGATATTGAAGAGCTGGAGGCTATTGTGGCTAAAGAGCCATTAAACGCCGATAACACAATTTTCGACATTGAAACCGAGGTTGCTTTTCACGGAAAACTTTATGAAATCACAGGGAACACGATTTTAAAAGATTTTCAGAACATGTTACTACCTGTTTTTCAATATGTTCACAGTAGCGGTTTATTGACAAGCCCAAGCACATCAAAGAGCTTTATCTCCCATCGGGGCCTTGTAGATATATTGAAAGTAGGCAATGCGGAAGTTTTTCGCAATGCCATGCGAAAACATTTAGACAATCACTATCAACGTCTTTTTGTATATAAGAAATCCGTTGGATAAAGTCTTATTAATTCTTATCCACACAAGTAATGTTATTGCACAACATGTAAGATAAGCTACCGACAACAGTTTATTTCCCGATCTACCAACAGTTTTCCAGAATAGCTCACACCCTTGTTTGGTATCGCTGCGGTGAGGTTCGGATGAACAGGGTAGGCCTATCGGAGCTAAAGACGAAATGCTCGGAAGTATGTCCGTCTTCTAACAGATGAGCTACTAGAGCTATTATTATTTGCGCGTTAGCAATTTTGTTTATTAGTCGTTTTATGTAATACATATATTTGTTAATTTAGCATGATAAACTGACCTTTTAAAATCCGGGTAATGAAACTGAAATCGCTTTTATTTGTATTACTTACACTGCCGATCGTAAAAAATGCTTCTGCACAAAAAAGACCAAATATCGTCATCATCATTTCCGATGACCATGCTTACCAGACAATTGGTGCCTATGGCTCAACATACGGAAAAACACCACAAATTGACCGTATTGCTGCGGGTGGTGCAATATTTAAAAACACCTTTGTCAACAACTCCATCTGCGGCCCAGCACGGGCGACATTGTTGACCGGTAAATACAGCCATAAAAATGGTTTTAAGGATAATGAAACCTCCGAATTCGACTTCCATCAGGATCTTTTTGTGAAACAGCTCCAAAACGTCGGTTATCAAACGGCATGGGTAGGCAAGATTCACCTGGGCGACAAACTACAGGGTTTCAATTATTATGATATTCTTGTCGGTCAAGGAACATATTTCAATCCAGATTTTATCAGCAAACAGGGCCGTAAACGCACCGAAGGGTATGTCTCAGATATTGTTACTGAAAAAGCAATCCGATGGATGGACACGGTAGATGCGAACCGGCCGTTCTGCCTGGTCATCGGCCATAAGGCTACACATCGTACCTGGATGCCCGATCCAAAAGACTTTGGCACGTATGATTCTGTCCATTTTAGCTTACCGACAACCTTCCATGATAATTACCAAAGTAGGCAGGCAGCAGCGTTACAGGAAATGTCCATAGACAAGGATTTGCAAATGGGCTATGATCTGAAAATGTTCAAATCACTGGAAGACATGATGGCTGATGGTAATTTCAAACGGATGAACCAAGCCCAGAAAGACAGCTATATAGCGTATTACCGTCCGATATTTGAACAACTGAAGCAAGATAAACTAACAGGAAAACAGCTGGCGGAATGGAAATTCAGACGCTATATGGTCGATTATCTCAATACGGCTCAGTCTATGGACCGTAACATTGGCAAAGTGCTTGATTATCTGGATAAAAGATCTCTCACTGAAAATACAATTGTGATCTACCTCTCGGACCAAGGATTTTATATGGGCGAACATGGTTGGTTTGACAAACGCTGGATGTACGAAGAGTCTTTTCGTACGCCAATGGTAATGCGGTATCCTGCCCTGTTGCCTCAGCATTCAGTCATTGATGCGAAAATTGTCAACGCCGACATTGCCCCCACACTTCTAGAACTGGCCGCTGTCAAAAAACCGAAAGACATGCAAGGCGAATCGTTCGTTCACGTCCTAAAAAATAACAAAGAGGAACATCGCAAAGTTCTGTTCTATCACTATTTTGAGAACGGGGAACATGCCGTGAGTCCCCATTTTGGGGTCAGGGATGATCGTTACAAGCTGATTAGGTATTATAAACGCGTTGAAAACTGGGAACTTTTTGACCTGAACAAAGATCCTCATGAACTCCAAAATGTATACAAAGACCCAGCTTACTCGGATGTTGTCAAAATGATGAAAAAGAAACTTGCCGCGCAAATACAAAAATTTGACGATAAAGAAGCCGAAGGTATTTATCGAGTCAATATCGACCGCTGATCAAAATGAAGGATGGCCAAGACGGTTTTTTCCTATTATTTTCGGACCAACTTCCGACCAACTTCTACCTTTCATCGGGATTTCATCGGGACGGCATCGGGATTTCATCGAGCCAACCCGATGAAATCCCGATGAAAAAACGATGGCCACCCGATGTCAGCACGAAGAAAGTCAGAGTTTGATGCGGCGTTGACCAAAAGAAAACAGTTCATCTAAGTCTGATTTCGTCAACATAGTATTGTAGAAGTTCTTTTAAAATCCTTTTTATCCTTGTCCGTTTTGTGCAATTGCTGTTGAAGCCTATTCTGACCTAAATATTACAAAAAAAACAAAAACAAAGTATAGTTATCAGGTAGATTTAATATATTTGCATTAACATTTTTTAACACATGAAACTAGACACACTACTTATGCTTGAAAAACGAATGTCCAAAGGAGATGTTTTGCAGGTAAACATTTAAATATCTCCGACAACCTTTCCGTACATATAATAGCAATTCATTATTCATAATTAACTATGGCAAAAAATAACATAAATTTTGTCGTAATGGCTGCGCTATGCCTAAGTTCAAGCGCGCTATACGCGCAATCTACCATAAAAGGAAAAGTGGTTGACAACAACAACAGTCCTATTCAGGGTGCAACCGTCACCGAAACGGTCAGTAAAAAACAGGTTCAGACAGATGCAAACGGTTTATTCGAATTTCCTTCCAATGGGAGCTCATTGAATATACAGGTCCAATATGTGGGTTTTGAGTCTAAAATTGTACAGACCAATCCCAATGGGCTGACGACAGTTCAGTTACTACCGGCAACTTCGCAGTTGGAAGAAGTAGTGGTAACCGCCTTAGGAATCTCCCGCGAGAAAAAATCATTGGGATATGCAGTTCAGGAAGTGAAATCGGTTGAATTGCAAACGAGACCAACAAATGCCCTTAGCTCGTTATCGGGAAAAGTAGCTGGTCTTCAGATAACCACTTCTGGCGGTAATATGGGAGGATCTTCCTCTGTGTTGCTCCGGGGTATTACATCCATCTCGGGAAACAATCAGCCATTATATGTCGTTGACGGAACTCCTATAGATAATACAGATTTCAACTCCAGCTCAACGATCAACGGTAGTGCCGGAAAAGATGTTGGTAATATGATTCAGGACATCAACCCCGACGACATAGACAATATATCCGTGCTAAAAGGCGCTACAGCTGCAGCGCTTTATGGTTCGAGAGCTGCCAATGGCGTTATCATGATTACAACCAAACGTGCGTCAAAAGGCGAAAAAGTAGAAATCGCACTGAATACAGGTATAGACTTTGAAAACGTTGTTCGGCTGCCCAAAAGACAACATCTCTATGGACAAGGCTATTCCACGTCTTTCCAGACCCAAACTATAAATGGTACCGATTTCAAGCTAGTAGATTATGCCGCAGACGAGAGTTGGGGGCCCAAGCTTGATGGTACGCCAGTCCTTCATTGGTATAATCTGAATCCTGAAGATGAGGCTAACTATCTCAAACCATCACCTTGGCTTTATCCAAAAAATGACGTCAGTTATTTTTTCCGCACTGGTATAGCTAATACAAATAATATTGCCATTGCAGGTAACAGTGGGAACACGAATTATCGGTTTTCATACACAAATAAAAATGTCAAAGGGACTACCCCAAATTCGCACTTGTCCCGAAATTCACTCAATTTCTCCGGGGGGACGCAATTAGGCCGATTGAAAGTGACTTCCAATTTGAATTATATCCGCAACTCGTCTTTAGGCCGGCCGTGGACAGGTGCGTCTAATAGAAATATTATCCTAGAAGCATTCCAATGGGGGGCCGTGCAAGTGGATTACAAAATATTAGAGAATTACAAGAGAGCCGATGGAACGCCTTTAGCCTGGAACCGTACCGGTTGGCAAAATACACCAGCAGCAGAGGCAACCCGTTTTATTGACAACCCATATTGGTCAGCTTATGAATCTTATTTGGAGGACAAGAGAGATCGTTTTTATGGAAATATTGGTTTAGAATACGATGTAAATAGCTGGCTAAAACTTGGCGCCAAGGTACATGGCGATATTTATTCATTTCAGGCACAGGATCGTATCGCTGTTTACTCCCGTAGTGCCTCTCAATATGAGGAAACTAATAATAAACTGAATGAATATAATTATGAGTTTATGGCGACGGCAAAAAAGAATTGGAACAAATTCTCACTCGTCGCTTTCGCTGGAGCTAACATCAGAGACAAAAGCTGGCAAAATAATTATGCTATTACACAAGGTGGCCTGATTATCCCGAACTACTATAATTTGAAAAATGCAAATTCTGTTCGAATAGATAACTATAAATATCACAAACGCATTGCATCTGTTTTCGGCAGTGCTTCATTAGGTTATAATGACCTGCTGTATGTTGATGCGACAATTCGAAACGACTGGTCTTCCACTTTGCCAGCTACAGCCTGGTCTTATGCATATCCATCATTAGCAGGTAGTTTTGTATTCAGTAATTTAGATGCATTAAAAGAACTTTCTTGGTTGAGTTTCGGTAAATTAAGACTGGGCTGGTCAGATGTTGGAAACGACACAGAACCTTACCAGCTTACGAAAGTATATGAGGCAGAACAATCTTACGAAGGCAACCCGTCGTATACCTTGCCTGCACAAAAACCCAACGATAAGCTACGTCCAGAACGTACACGTTCCTTGGAGACTGGACTCAACGTTCAACTGCTGAAAAACAGACTAGGACTGGATATCACCTATTATAACAACAATTCGAGAAATCAGATCCTTCCAGTTCCGGTATCATCCTCCTTTGGCTATGAATACAAATGGTTAAATGCGGGTAAAGTTAATAACAAAGGAATTGAAATCGTACTCAATGGAACTCTGATTAAACATGAAAATTTCTCGTGGGATGCAACCATTAACTGGGCAAAAAACAGAAATAAAGTCGTTAAGCTAGACGATCAAGTCAATACATTGAATCTCAGTAGCTCATTAGTTCAATTGGTTGCTCGCGAAGGAGAATCCTACGGCCAGTTTTTAGGTTACGACTTTGTATATGCGCCGGACGGCCAACGCGTCGTACAAGCAGATGGTACTTACATGAAAACTTCCCAATTAGTACCCTTGGGAACGATCATGCCCGACTTTACCTTTGGCTTCCAAAATACGTTCCATTATAAAAACTTCAATCTTGGCTTTCTAGTTTCTGGCCGTGTCGGAGGTAAATTTTTCTCACAAACATATAAAGTTGGTATGTATGCGGGTATACTAGACAAAACAGCCGCAAACAATATTCGCGAAACGGGGGTCGTGCTCGATGGTGTAAAAGGGAATGTCGTCTTCCACAGCGACGGCAGCTATGACGTAACAGACATTCAGCCAAATACAACAAATATCACCGCACAGCAATGGGCGCGCAACGAGTACAATGGTCCGACAACGTTTTCTATTTTCGACGCGACTTATGTGAAGCTTAGAGAAGTTACACTGGGTTATAATTTTAATTTCGCAAACTCCAAGGTCGTTAAAAATATGGGTGTTAATGTATACGGTCGTAACCTTTGGAACATCTATACCAAAAGCAAGTATATAGACCCTGAATTCACCTCTAGTGGTGGCAATGTTCAGGGCATTGAAGGAGGTAATATCCCCCTACCGATTACTTATGGTTTTAATGTAAACTTTAAATTCTAAAAAAATGAAACTGTCCAATATAATATATATTTCTTTCCTCAGCTTGGCATCTGTTGCAGCCTCCTGCTCCAAAGAGACCTTTGCGGATATCAATACCGATCCCAATCGTCCGGCAATTGTAACTACACCAACGCTTTTAGTGACTGCTGAAAAACAATTAGTTAATGCCTTGCGTAGTGAAGAGATCAGCTTAAGGGGAGCCCAACTATTTGCTCAGTACTTCAGCCAGAATATCTATACTGATCAATCGCGCTACCAGATCCCCACTAGCTATTCTGACAATTACTGGACAGCCACTTACAGGGCTCTCAACAATTTAAATGAGATCGTTAAACTCAATTCCAACGAGAGCACTAAAGCAATTGCAGCTGCCGGTACCGCTGGCACCAACGCTAATCAGATTGCTATTGCCAGAATTCTTAAAGCATATGCCTTTCAATCCTTAACAGACGTGTTTGGCAACATTCCCTACGAATCGTACGGCAATAAAGATCCTGACTTTGAAGCGCTGCAGCAAGAACCAGATAATTTAACTCCAAAATACGCTAGGCAGGAGAAAATTTATAAAGATATCCTCAACGAACTACAGCAAGCTGCTGATACCTTGCTTAAATACCCAACAGGCAATACTTTTGGATCGGCAGATATTCTCTATAAGGGATCCAATGAACGTTGGGCAAAATTTGCAAACTCTTTGCGTTTACGTGTTGCCAACCGCATCAAAGGTAAAGACGCAGCCTTGGCGACAACACATATGGCAGACGCTATAAAAAAAGGTATATTTACTTCGAATGATGATAATGCGGTATTTAAATATTCGAAAACATCACCTCATGAAGCACCTTTATTCCGTGCTACAGTAACAGCTAATCGAAAGGATTTTGCGATTTCCAATGTTCTTGTGGAGACATTGCAGGGTATCCGCGGTCCGTTTAAGATTGCAGATCCAAGGCTATCTAAATTCGCTAAACCTGCTGCAGACGGAAAATTCATCGGGCAGCCCTATGGATTACCTTTGTCTGCAGGTAATCTCTTCCCTGTTGATAAAATATCGCTACCAAGCGATGCTATTAATGCTGCGGACTATGGCGAGGTACTTTTGGAATACGCAGAAATCGCATTTATTCTAGCTGAAAATAACAGTTGGGATCAAACTAACTATGAAAATGGCGTTCGTGCTTCTTTGGAAAAATGGGGCGTATCACAAGAGGATGTAGACACTTATATAAGTAAATTACCTTCCGCCAATAAAGAAAATGTACTTTCGCAAAAATATCTGGCACTTTTCAATCAGAGTATAGAAGCTTGGTCGGAGATAAGAAGAACAGGCTACCCATTATTCCTGATCAAAAAGGGTGATGTGACCTGGAGCGGCACGGTGGAAGGCAAACCCGTTACTTATACATTTGAGCCTGAAGTCGGCAATACGATCCCTAGCCGTCTAGTCTATCCGCTCAAAGAGCAAAGCACCAATAAAACAAATTATCAGGCTTCTTTAGCCCAACAAGGAGACGACGTTATAAACACCAAAATCTGGTGGAATACCGCAAATAATTAAATCCGCTTTAAGTGCAAACCCCTGAATTTAATATTTTCAGGGGTTTGTTTATTACTATATTTTCATAACTTCGTATAATACCCCAAAGTACATATTATGGACGATCAAATACTCGACAAAATCGATCAGCTCAGCGAAGATGGCAACGCATTTTGTGATCAGGGTAATTATCAGGAAGCCATCCGTATCTGGAACGAAGCTTTAAATCTAATACCCCAACCCCAGCATTTGCATGCCGAAAGCCTTTGGCTAGAGGCCTCCATTGGCGATGCTTTTTTCCTACAGGGCGATTTCCAAAATGCCCTCCAGCACTTTGAGAATGCCAAAAGGAATATTATCGAAAATGCCTACGAAAACCCGTTTATTATGTTGCGTCTAGGACAGTGTTACCTCGAATCCGCAGATACGGAAGCGGCTCAGGAATATTTACTTCGCGCCTATATGATGGAAGGAAAAGAGATTTTTGAAGAAGAGCCGCCCAAATATTTCGATTTTCTGGCCGACAATATAGACCTTGACTGACTTGTGTCTTCTATTTCCTGCCAGCTTCAAAGTAATGCCCGGGACTAACCATCCTAGGCTTACTCCATAACATATAACAGGAGTACGGCGGACTCCGATCCGGTGGCGAATACCGTCCGGGCCACTGCAGCAGTTATTTTCATTAATTTCCTTCCGTTGAAAGAGTTGTCTAAAAAAAAATCATTTTTTAGATGTTAAAACATAAATGTTCTATATTTGCATCAATTTATAATTGATCTAAATAAACTGCTATGAAAAACAGAACATGCATTAAGATGTTCACCGGTAGTATGCTTGTCTTGCTGAATATGCAGGTAATTGCACAAGAATTATCACTGATTGTAAAAAATACCGATAATCAACCTGTCGCTCAGGCCAACATCAGACTAAATGGGAAAAATATCGGCTATTCCAATCAAAATGGCCAATTCAAATTAAACAAGCTGCCATCTGGGGAATACTTGCAATTCCGTGTCTCTTATGCAGGATATTCTCCAGTGGAGAAAACCGTACTACTGGATACGGTCAAAAGCCCGATTTTATTTCAATTAGACGGGAGACAAACCTTGGATGAGATCATCGTTACAGCCGGTCGTAAACCGGAGAGCATTTCTACGGTTCCCTCGTCTGTTTCAATCCTGACCACCAAGGAAATTGAAGCACAAAGTCAGATCAGCACCAATCTTTCGAGCATCTTGGGCAATACGGTTCCAGGCTTGGGAACTTCAACCAATAAAGCTACCAACTCGGGGCAGACGCTGAGAGGCCGATCTGTTTTGGTACTAATCGATGGTATCCCGCAGTCTACACCGCTGATGAACGGACAGCGCGATCTACGAACGATAGACCCCAGTG
This sequence comes from Sphingobacterium thalpophilum, assembly GCF_901482695.1. Classification (NCBI taxonomy): domain Bacteria; kingdom Pseudomonadati; phylum Bacteroidota; class Sphingobacteriia; order Sphingobacteriales; family Sphingobacteriaceae; genus Sphingobacterium; species Sphingobacterium thalpophilum. Next base: position 3,021,296 of record NZ_LR590484.1, on the reverse strand, counting down.
TTATTGAACGCGTCGAAGTGATCAAAGGTGCAACGTCCATCTATGGCAATGGCTCGGCCGGCGGAATCATCAATTACATCACCCGCAAGCCCGCTAAAGATGCTGCGCCGATACAGGGCATCACCAGCTTAAGGACAACCTTCAATCCGGTCAACAGCGCCGGAACCATGGGATATCGCGCTGCACAGACCTTATTTGGCCGCAAAAACAGATGGGATTATACCGTCAGCGCATCTGCCGATTATGTGGGACTTCAGCGCGATGGCGATGGCGTACCACTCGGTCAGACTGACGCGCTTTCCAATACCTATCAGTACAATGCATTCCTCAAAGCCGGTTACAATATTGACAGCAGCTCCAACATTTCTGCGGTTTATAACTTTTACCGGAGTAACCAGCACAATCGATACATTAGCCAGACCGGTATATATGGGCAAAAGCCAACGATCGGTGTGAGAGGCGACGATCCCGGAAAACCCGCCGGAACGCCATACAACCACAACGCTATGCTGACCTATGCGAAAAACAACCTACTTGGTTCTACGTCACTGGTTGCGTCCGCCTATTACAATACATTCCGGTCCATGAATCGTTATGTAGAGAAAGCGTCCGCCTGGTACGGCCCTGGGCAGACGCAGATCAACTCGGAGAAAAAGGGTCTACGCCTCAACCTCAATACCCCCTTTAACCTATTGGGATATGCTGCTGACGTCACTTATGGACTGGACCTTTTAAACGATGTCACTGATCAGAACCTGACCGACGGCCGTGTCTATATTCCCCATATGAATATGCTTAACGTGGCCCCCTATGCGCAGGTCAAGATTGACTTTATTGAAAACCTGATTTTCAAAGGTGGCGTCCGTTATGAAAACGCCACTGTCAAGATCAAAGATTTCAACACAATCGCAACAGGTCCCAACAATGAAGGAAGCATAGCTGTAAAAGGCGGTAAAATTCCCTACAAAGGTGCCACCTTCAATGCTGGACTCCGTTACAATAAGTATGCGTTTTTTAATCCCTTCATCAGTTTTTCGCAGGGTTTTGCGATCAATGAGCTCGGCCGTATCGTGCGCAGAGCAACGGATAACGATCTCGACAGCCTGAAAACAGACCCCATAATTACCAATAACTACGAAGTAGGATTCTCGAGCAACTACAGTATTTTCCAGTTGGCTGCATCTTATTTCTACAGCACCTCAAAGATGGGCGTAGAACTTGTGGACATTGGCGGATACCTGATGCCCCAACGTCTTCCAGAAGATGTTTATGGATATGAGATTGCGCTCAGTGCAACCATCAGCCACCAACTTACTGTCGGTGGTACCTATGCTTATGTAGAAGGAAAGTCCAAAAAAGAAGACGGCACTAAATCCTACCTCAACGGCTCACGAATATCACCTGTCAAAGCAACAGGATATATCTATTTTACGCCCATAAAACCTTTGAATGTCCAGCTATTTTGGGTACACACAGGCTCCCGTGACCGTTTCTTGCCCAATGACAAAGGTGTATATAAAAACAGTGAAGGTCCAGTAAAGCAGGTCGACCTCTTTAATCTCAATGCAAACTACCAGCTCAACAGACAATGGTCGTTAGGAATGGGAATAGAAAACCTTTTCAACAAGAACTACTACCCTGTCGTCAGCCAATACCGTGCATTAAATGAAGAATACGTAAAAGGACAGGGTATGCTGGCATCATTCAACGTTAACTATAAGTTTTAGATGATAAAATCAAGCATCCTCTGGTTACATAAATGGCTAGGCATTATTACCGGAATTATTGTGCTTATTTTAAGCCTTTCGGGATGTGTATACACTTTTCAGGATGAGCTCAAATTATGGGCTTACCCTGAAAAGTATTTTATAAAGGATACTGTGCAGACAGCGTCTCCTCTGCCACTTAGCACCCTCCTTTCCAGCGCGCAACATAGTCTTGAAAAGGGACAGAAAATAACGCGGGTGGATCTATACCCAGCCAAAGATCGTACCTGGGTCTTCCGCGCCATGAAAACAGATGACAGCGCCTTTGGCCATTGGAACTACTACATCTACTATAAACGCGTCTTCGTTAATCCTTATACCGGCAGCGTACAACAGGTGGAAGATGCCAAGACAGAGTTCTTTCAGCTGGTGTTACAACTTCATCTCAACCTATTGCTCGGCAAAAAATATGGACATACCCTAGTCAGCTGGTCGGTAGCACTATTTGTGCTTATTCTGTTGAGTGGAGTTGTACTTTGGTGGCCGAAGAAATGGAAAGGCAAAAATTTACGCCGAAGCTTCTGGATTGACACCAAGGTCAAATGGAAACGCCTCAACCATGACCTCCATAATGTTGTAGGTTTTTATTGTCTGTTTTTTGCTCTGGTTTTCGCAATCACGGGGCTTGTCTTTGCCTTTCCAGCATTCAAAAAAAACTATATTGCAGCATTTAATCTGCTACAAACGAAAGAACGCGTACAACAAAAGCACACTTCAACCGCGCTACCAGCGCCGTACCTAAACGTTCAGGACAATGCTCTCGTATACAGTCTACAGCAATATCCACAAGCCGAAATGCTCTCTATCCGACTAAAAAAAGATACCGTACGGGAAATGGACATTCAGGTCAGAAGATATGAAACGCGAAGTGGCGTATTTGACTGGCTGTATTTTGACAAAAAGGAAGGCAGTCTTAAGGAGATCAAATCAAGTTCGCAATTACGGTATGGGGACAAGCTTAGCGCACTTAACTTTGACATCCATACCGGAAGTATAGGTGGCATGGGGACTAAGATCATCGCATTTATGGCAAGCCTTTGTTGTGCTTCCCTGCCAGTAACCGGTTATATCATCTGGTTCAACAAGAACAAGAAGAGGAAAAAGAAGGCAAAAAAGAAAAGTTATCAACATCATGTTGATAAGTGCTGTGAATAACCCATATTATGTTTTAAACATAGTTGTTAACATCATGTGGAAAACTAGGAATCCGCAGCTACCAATCGAAACTGCGCGATACTATTCGTATAGCACGCTTATTGATCTTACCAACGTTGAAAGCTTGGCGACCTCTCTTCACTGACGCCGGCCTCCACTCCAGCCGGCACTGAGGGATTGACTTTTAAACACAAATTTCGCTGGGCAAAATATACTTTTTTTTAAGCGTTGCGAAAACAACCTTACCAGTAAAGAGACTGCAGATGTCAGTAAAAATCGACATATATGAAAGTCGCCTGAAAATAATACGCTAACTGATGCTTGTTTATCGATAAATTTATGATTTTTGCATTCACAAAAACAACACTGTGTCAAAAGCGAAATTTCTTAAGCTTGCAAAACGCCTCTCGATCGGTATGGCAAGCATCATTCTACTTTTTATTATTTGCTTACTATCCGTACCTTATATCTTCAAAGAGCAAGTAAACGCGAAGGTAAAATCGCTGGTTAATGAACATATTAACGGTGAGCTAAACTATGAAAAGGTCCGCTTAACCTTCTTTGACCAATTTCCGCTTTTAACGGCCTCCATGGACCAGGTGCTATTAAAAGGGGCCGCTCCTTTCCATAAGGATACCTTGCTATCAGCTCAACAAGTGAGTTTTGGTCTTGACCTCCTTAGTCTGCTTAAATCCAAAATCATCATCGACAAGTTTATCGTCAGCAATGGGACCGTGAACATATTGGTGGACTCTTTGGGCAACAGCAACTACACGATCTACAAGTCGAAGTCGGCTGACTCTTCTAAAACGGGCGACAATTCTGAAAGCAACGCGCTGGCATTCCAACTGATCAGATTGGAGAAGACACATGTACATTATGAAGATCGGTCCATTCCGCTATGGTTTGACGCCAAAGATCTTGACTATGAAGGCAAAGGCGATCTTATGTCCAGCATATTCGATTTAAATACGCGTGCTAAAATTGCTACTTTTTCATTTTCTTTTAACAATGAGCTGTACGTGGATAGAAAATCTATCGACGCAACCTTATTGACAAAGATCAATACAGACAACCTGTCTTTCCTTTTTGAGCGCAATGATATCCGCATTAATAAGCTTCCGGTACAGTTCAAGGGTCTATTGTCTTTTATTTCACGTGGATATCATTTGGATTTCAGGCTCAGATCCCAGAAGAGCACATTAAGCGAATTGCTTTCTTTGGTGCCAAACAGTTATGCCGCATGGGTAGATAATCTGTCTGTCAAAGGCACTTCGGAAGTGTTTGTCAACCTGACCGGTGATTATATTGTCGACGACAATAAAATGCCTGATTTATCACTTGGGTTAACGATCAATAATGGCTATCTCGCCTACAACCAGTCCAGGAACCCATTGACAGATTGGAATGCGCGGCTAAAAATTAATCTCCCTTCTTTAAATACAGATTCCCTTCAGGTTATGCTTGACCAGTTCGATTTTAAGGTGGCTTCGGGTTATTTTAAAGCGAAAGGGGCGGCTGCCGGGCGGTCTCCCTTTAGGCTGCACGCTGATATCAAAAGTAGTCTTGATCTGGACTTGCTGTCGAATTCCTTACAGTTTCCGACGTTTTCCTTTGGCGGCAGATGGGACCTCGATGCAAAAATCAACGGAACCTATGCCAAAGGAATCCGCAAAGTCGGTCTTCAAAAACGTGAAGAGGAGTATATTGCTTCCATACCCTCTTTTGACATCAAGAATACTCTCGCCGACGGACATTTCAAACTGTCGGGTCTTCCTAGGGGACTCGACAAGATCGCATACCATCTGGAAGCAAAGAACTCCGACGGAAACATGAAAAATGCAGCTATAGCAGTGCGGGATATTTCTATACAGGCGCTTCACAATTATATAAAGGGTTATATTTCGATTTCGGATTTCAACAAGATCGCGATACAGTCTGACTTACAGGCTCTTTTCAACCTTGCTGACATCAAGAGTTTCTTCCCAATTGACGATGTCGAGCTAGCGGGGCTCGTGGACGTCAGCCTACATGCAAAAGGGCATGTTGATCTCAAGCGAAATATTTTTCCGGAAACCCACACTTCTTTTGTGATGAAAAATGGACGGATCAAATCGAAAGAATATCCCGTTCCAATGGAAGATATACACATCGAAGCCTTGGTACACAGCGAGAAAGGTTCACTACGCGATTTAAGTGTTAAGATCCTACCCGTATCTTTTACTTTTGCAGGTGAACCATTTTTTCTGAATGCAGACCTACGCAATTTCAACAACATCAGATACGATATCCAGTCCAAAGGCAAACTCAATCTAGGCCCGCTCTACAAGTTTTTCGCTCTAGACGGTGCCAACGTAGATGGATTTATACACACGGATTTCAGTCTCAAAGGTCTTCAGAGCGATGCTGCCGCGGGCCGCTATATGCAGCTTCAAAACCGCGGACATCTCCGTGTGGGCAATATTCAGGTGCATACAGATATGTTGTCTCAGCCCATTTCGATCAAAAGGGGGGATTTCCGCTTTCATCAGGAAAAAATGAACTTTGACCGGCTCCTGGTTAGCTATGGTCATAATGCCATTTCGATCAAGGGTTATCTCAACAATATCATAAATTACCTAACCCGCAGTAATGAAAACCTGAAAGGACAATTTACCCTCAACAGTAAGAGGATTAACGTGGACGATTTTATGGTTTTTGCAGATCGGCCCATACCCATAACAGTGTCGTCTCCGTCAGAATCAGGCGTTGTTCTATTACCTAAAAACCTGGATATTCAGGTGCTGGGATCCGCCAGCAATATTCTTTACAAGAAGATGAGCATCCAGGATTTTAACGGCTCCCTTCTACTAAAAGAGGGTAATCTGGCTCTCCATAACACAACGTTTGAGCTTTCCGGACTAAAGGTGAATATGAACGGCAATTACAAGCCTTTAAATCCACATCGTGCCGTATTTGATTATCAGGTAAAAGCGGACAGCTTTAACATCCAGCGTGCCTATAAAGAGATTCCCATCTTCCGTGAGATGGTGACCTCCGCAAAGAACGCCTACGGCCTCGTGTCCTTGGATTATCGTCTGGGGGGATTACTCAATGGACAGATGCAACCTATTATGCCGTCCATCACGGGTGAAGGCGCATTGATTCTGGAACAAATAAAATTTCGCGGATTTAAACTTCTCAATGGCATAAGCGCGTCGACTTCAAAAGAAAAACTCAAGGATGGTGAGGTGAAAAAGGTAACCATCAGATCACATATCAAGAATAATGTCATGACGATCCAAAGGACCAAGATGAAGATGATGGGATTCAGACCGCGGTTTGAAGGACAGGTTACCCTCGATGGCCATATGAACCTTGGATTCCGGCTAGGTCTGCCTCCTTTCGGGATTTTCGGAATACCGATGCGAATTACGGGTACTGCTGATAATTTCAAACTCAAAATGGGTAAATACAGGGAAGAAGATTTAGATATGGATATGGACAATGAAGACGCTGAAATGTATAAAGAGTTACAAAAAGAAAAGTCCGAGGCAATACAATAAACAAAATATAACAAAACACTAATCCCATATTATGCTTTAAAACATATTATTTTTCTATCTTTATTAGGAACAAATTTTTGGACAATGAGATATTTTGCAATTCTACTACTTGCGGGGCTGTCGATCTGCAGCTGGTCCAGTTTCAACGCCATTCAGCAGGATAAAAATCCACTTTATGGAAAAATTTTCCGTGATATCGATGAAATCCCTTCACTACGTCATTATACAGAAGCTTTTGGTACTGTGCTCCAAACGGGCAAACGCGCCAATGGAGATTATCGCTTTGCTGTTGGCTATTATACCAGTGACAAAAACGGCGTATGTATCCTGGAGGAACTAATGAAAGATAGCGGTAATGAGGTTAGGTATAAAATACTGGACACCATCAATATTCCGAAACTTTCAGCCAACCACAATTTTGGCACTTGCGAATACCACCCAACAGGCAAGTCAGCCGCTGATGTAATCGCTATCAGCGTCATCGACGAAAATAAGGAGTATTTCGACAACATCAAGCAGGCTTGGCGTATTGACACCAAAACTCAGAAGTTTATTCCGATAAGAGATTTAAGCGGTATCCGATGTATAAATGAGGGATATGGTCTGTAGTTTAGATCAGACCATCGCCCTCTAATCGCTCAAAAACTTGCAGAACGCCGACAACCTGAATGGGTTCCCGTAGGTAGTCTTCCTGCGAAAAGTATTTCACATCGGCTATTTCGTTACCCGGCGCTATCGTTTCCGTCAACGGATACAGAAAACAGTCCTGTTCCATGATGACCTCGGGCACAATACCATAAGCCGGAGCACTGATGTGACAATAATATGTGATTTTCTGTGGATCAAGGTCAATATTCAGCTCTTCCGAAATTTCGCGCCGTAACGATTGTAGGGCAGTTTCCCCAGTATCAATTTTTCCGCCGGGAAGATACCATGCGTTTCTGTTATTACTGTACGCCAGCAATAGTTTGCGATCTTTAATACTGATTAATCCGGCCGTTGGCAGACCTTGTGTCGTAGTAGGCATATATCTCTTATTAGTCTGAGTTGTGAAAATACCCTTTTTTACTTATCCGTCAAAATACAGTGTTGTCTTTTTCCCCTAAAGGCATGACTGGTAAGCAGTCGGTAAAACCGCTTTGGAACATGCTGCTCATGGGATCACTTCCCGCGTAGCAGTTTCTTTAAGCTGGACAGGAAGATCTCGGCGTATTCCATGGTAAAACAGAGCGGCGGCAGCAACCTTAGGGTATAAGCGCCAGCATAACCGGTGAAAATTTTTTCATGGAATATTAATTGGTGCCGAAGAGTGGCTATATTGTCCTCAAATTCCACGCCGATCATCAGTCCACGTCCCCGAACTTCGGTAACAGCGTCTATCGACTTCAATTCGTCAATTAAAAATGTACCTACCCGGGCAGCATTTTCAATCAGCTTTTCATTTTCCATGACGTCGAGAACGGCAATTGCAGCCGCACAGCCCAAGTGGTTGCCTCCAAAAGTAGTTCCAAGTTGTCCGCTAATGGCCTTTATCCGCGGAGAGATCATCGTCGCCGCCATTGGATACCCATTCGCGATACCTTTTGCTACCGTAACAAAATCAGCCTGCACTCCAGCATGCTGATGTGCAAAAAAATGACCGGTACGTCCATACCCCGACTGTACTTCATCCATAATGAGCATGGTACCCGTCTGTGTGCAGCTTACGCTCAGCTGTCTCAAAAACTCATCCGATGCTACGTGGATCCCGCCGACACCTTGTATCGGCTCAATGATTACCGCACAGTATGATTCTGTTTCCAGCTGCTTTCTTACACTGGAAATGTCGTTGAACGGCGTGAAAAAGTAGTGGCTGCTTTCATTTACCGGCGCCCGGTTACACGCGATGTCGGTCGCTGCAGCTGCAGCTGAAGTACGACCGTGAAATGCATTGGACATGCATAGCACCTTTTTCCTCCCTGTAAAAAAAGATGCCAGCTTCAGGGCATTCTCGTTTGCTTCGGCGCCAGAGTTTGATAAAAACAGGCTGTAATCCGGATATCCACTCATTTCTCCCAACCTCTTTGCCAAGCTTGTCTGTAGTTCATTTTGGACTGTATTGGAGTAAAATGCGAGCTGTTGCAGCTGCTTTACCATTCGGTGCACAACCTTGGGATGCGTGTGCCCCACGGAAATAACCGCATGTCCTCCGTATAGATCTAAATAGGGCTGTTGTTTTTCATCATACACAAAGCATCCGGCGGCACGCTCAAGCTGGATGTTGATCTTTTCAAATATCGGAAACGGTTTCATCGAAGGGTAGTTTTAGTACAAAGCTAATATGGGCTTAAATTTGCCTATTTTTCCAGTCCAGGATGATTTTAAATAACCAGTCCAAGATAGCAGAAAAGACGAAATCGTCTTTAATCGTAAAGAACAATTGTATATTTGGAACAGTAACCCAAAAGAACGACCCATGCTTAGACCCTGGAATTTGACCATAACCATTGACCGACACTCCGCAAAGGCGATTTATTTACAGATAGCAGCGAGCATTTCTGCTGATATACAATCTGGCCGGCTGAGCAGCGGCACCGCTCTGCCGAGTAGCCGGGCACTAGCCACTCAGTTGGGTGTAAACCGTAACACAGTGGTCGAAGCCCTACAATTGCTTCTTAGCGAAGGCTGGCTGGAGAGTCAGCAGCGGCGTGGCATTTTTGTCGCCAAAGAGCTGCCCCCTCTGTACTCAGGATCAACAGTGGACGGAACGGCGGATACTCCGCAGTCTCACCTACGTATTGTGTTCGATGATGGCAATCCGGACACCAGAATTGCGCCTATAGACCAGCTTGCGCGAGCATATCGCCAGATCTTCAAACGAAGTGCACGCTGGAAAATGATGGGCTACGCCGAACCATGCGGGCATGCTGATTTCCGTCAGGCCATTGCCGATATGCTGAACCAGGAACGCGATATGCGTGTTACCAAAGACCATCTTTGTGTCACCCGGGGTAGCCAGATGGCCATGTACCTTATTGCTCAGTGTCTGCTTGAGCCCGGAGATAGCATCTTGGTCGAATCGCCGGGATACTGTACGGCCTGGAAGATCTTCGAGCATCGGGGCGCGCGGCTCATTGAAATCCCTGTTGATGCAGACGGCATCCTTGTAGACGAGATCCTTCCTCATCTCACTGCGGCAACAAATGTCAAAGCCTTATATCTGACTCCCCATCGCCAGTATCCAACGACCGTAACCCTCAGCTCACATCGGCGGTCGCAACTCATCCAGCTCTCCAACGCTTTTGGATTTACGATTATCGAAGATGACTACGACTATGAATTTAATTTTGAGCAGCCCCCCGTATTCCCCTTGGCTGCTTCACCCGTTCTACAGCATTCTATCTATATCGGGACTTTGAGCAAAGTGGTAGCTCCTGCGCTCCGTATCGGTTATCTCGTCAGTAAGAGCGAACAATTATTACGCAATATAGCTGCTTTACGTTACCTTATTGACATACAAGGCGATAATATTATGGAGCAGGCTATACTGGAACTTATTCGGGACGGAACAATACGACGGCATATACGAAAAGCGACAGATCATTATCGGCAAAAGCGCGATCTTATGGTTCGCTTGCTCGAAGAACATCTGCAGGATCATGTCCACGTCCATATTCCTGAAGGTGGACTCGCAGTATGGCTATCCTTCAAACATCAGGTAGATTGGACATTACTATTTAAAAAGCTAAAGCGGAAATCGATACAGATTCCACACCCCGACAACTATGGTAAAAGCGATAGCTACGGAGGACTGCGTTTGGGCTATGGATCACTTTCAGAAGAACTGATCGAAGAAGGCATCAGCGAATTGGCACAGATTCTAAAACATGCCCGGATTAGTTAGGTCCTGACGGGAAGCTTGGTCAAATGTCGTAGACCGTTTCTCCATTTTGACTAGACCCTAAAAATTAAAATTTCGAAATAAAGACAACGAACCATATATAATTTTGGTATCATATGACCAATTGAAAGAATAGTATAGTCAAGAAACCCAATTCAGTCAAAAATAATGCAGTAACGTAATTATTTTGTAAAAAACGGCTGTTTTGAGCTTTTTGTTCATCAAATTAACCGTAGTTTTACGGCGCAAAAATTGAAGCCCGCTACTTTTTTTTAGATTGGGCTGTATAAAAGAGAGAAAAGAGTACATTATTTTATGATTGAAAGAATACCGAGCAGGCCGTATGCCGCAATAACTGCTATTGGTGGATATATCCCACCGAACAAAAGATCGAATACCGATTTAGAGCAGTTTTGTGACACGTCCGATGAGTGGATCATCAAACGTACAGGAATTAAGGAGCGGAGGATCTTAGATGAAAATCTTGCCACATCGGATATGGCGGTCAGGGCCATTCAGGATTTAGCACAAAAATATAACAAGGATTTACGGGACGTAGATGCACTTATTGTCGCTACTTCAACCCCGGATATGCCTATGCCGGCTACGGCCAATATTATTTTAGAGAAATTAGGTCTAAACAATGTATGGGCTTTTGACGTCAATGCAGCTTGTTCTGGATTTTTGTATGCCTTGGACATGGCTTCATCTCTTGTCGAAACACAGCGCTACAAAAATGTGCTGGTCGTTGGTGCCGACAATATAAGTACATATGTGGATCTGAAGGATCGCACGACAAATATCCTGTTTGGCGATGGGGCCGGCGTCATTTGGCTCGAGCCTTCAATTGAAGGCGGTATTATGGATGCTTATCTCTGCAGTAACGGTGCAGGACGCGAATTTTTAAAGATTGAAGCAGGAGGATCCCTATACCCTATCGACAGCACACTTCCTGTCAATAGTAATCGCTTTCTTAAGCAGGACGGAAAAACGGTGTTCAAACATGCGGTCCAGTCGATGAGTGATGCCTGCACGACGGTACTGCAGCGCAACAATCTGCAAATTGAAGATATCAACTGGTTAATTCCACATCAGGCCAATCAGCGGATCATTGATGCTGTGGGTCGCAGCCTGAATATCCCCGAAGATCGTGCGTTGAGCAATATCGAATACCTGGGAAATACGATTGCCGCTACCATACCGCTTTGTATCTGGCAAAATATAAAAAAATTGAATACTGGTGATTTGGTTATGCTGACCGCTTTCGGAGCAGGCTTTTCATGGGGAGCCAGCCTATTTAAATGGATGATTTAAGCGGCTCTAGGTATAAGATAAATAGTTCATCAGTTAAAGAGCAGGGCATGCCATTACGGAATACCCTGCTTTTTTTTAGCTGCTATTAGTAATTTAGGGACAGCCCCACACCAAATCCCATATCGCTGTCATAGTGGGTTCTAAAAGCCATATTCTTTGTCAGCACATAGTTCAGTCCGGCCATATATTCCAGATCTGAATTTACCATAAAGTCCGCCCGGATTCTTCTGGAGATAGGAATATCCTCCCGCATCAGCTGCAGGCGCGCAATACCGTCGTGATACACCTCAGCCTGAAAATTAATCAGCATCGGCAGAGTATACATAAACCCTAAGCTCACCGCTTTGCGACTGTCTTTTTTATTGGTCTGACCAAAAATATTCTTTTCGTGTGTGTCCTCTCCCATCCGGCGGTAACGGTAATCAAAACCAACAAAAGGCATAAACCACTGCATCTTTCCGAGGAAACGTCCCAGATGCGTCTCTACTTCATACCCATGCATGTCGTTGTAGCCCAGCCGCCACTCCGAACCCAGCTGCCAGCGCGCATTTTGGAACATAGCCTGACCGTCATTTCCGTTCGTGGCAAAGTCGTTCTGCGCCATAAAGTGGAGCATATTGCTCTCGCGCTGCAATTCCTTATACGCTTTTGCCTTATCGGGCAGATTGGGATTTTGGTAATCGCCCACGGCGAACACACGATTCATACCAGCCATCATATGATACAGGATATGACAGTGGAAAAACCAGTCGCCTTCCTCATTGGCTAAGAACTCGATAGTGTCAGTCTCCATCGGCATGATATCGACCACATTTTTGAGAGGCGCCTTAGCTCCTTTACCGTTCAACAGTCTAAAATCGAAGCCATGCAAGTGGATCGGATGCCGCATCATCGAGTTGTTGTAGAGTGTGATCCGCAGCACTTCACCCTTCTTAACCGGAATTTTGTCGGTTTCGGAAAGAATTTTGTTGTCCATGCTCCAGACATAACGGTTCATATTACCCGTCAGCTCAAACCTAAGCTCACGCACAGGAGATGACTTGGGAAGTTCTGTAACCTGCGGAGATTCCAACATCGCATAGTTCAATGTGACGATATCACTCTGCGCATTTGCATCATACCGGTTAGCGTCTGCATTCTTATCCATTTTACCGTGATCCATTCCCATATGCTGAGCATGCTCTTTGTTGTTCCCGCCTCCTGTAATTTCGGGATACATGACGACGTTCATATCCATCTGGTTGAGACTCATCTTCATGCCCATATCGTTGAGATCCCCATTCATTTTCATCATGTCATTCATCATCTTCATCCCTTCAAAATACTTGAGACGTGGGAGGGGCGAAATCAGCTGCTTGATTCCATTGCCGACAAAATAGCTGGCGGACTGCGTACGGTCTTCCGTCGTCGCCATAAACTCGTAGGCCACGCCGTCATCAGGAATAGTAAGCACCACGTCATAGGTTTCGGATACGGCTATCAGTAACCGGTCTACCTCCACCGGTACGACATCGTTGCCATCATTGGCCACAACTGTTATTTTCCCTCCGGCATACCGCAACCAAAAATAAGAAGAGGCACCACCATTGGAAATCTGTAAGCGTACCTTGTCTCCAGCCTTCAGTTTCCTTCCGTCAACTTCCCGTAGGTCGCTGGTGTGCGCACCATTTATCAATACCCGGTCATAATATACATCGCTCACATCCATGGCCAGCTGGCGCTTCCATTCGTTGGTGATTTTGGTCTTGAACTTTCCTGCTTTTATGGCTTCGGCATAGGACTGCGTCGCTCCCTTTTTGATGGCAGACCAGTCGTTGGCGGTATGTAGCATACGCTGGATATGATGGGGATTATAATTTGTCCACTCACTTAAAATAATTGGAATAGCCGGCAGATCGTCTATTCCTTTCCGGAAAGATTTATCATCAGACCGTTTTTTAAGAATCAGGCTACCGTACATACCGATCTGCTCCTGCCATCCGGAATGTGAATGGTACCAATGCGTCCCATGCTGGATCACAGGGAACCTGTACGTGTACGTCGATTGTGGTTTTATCGGCTCCTGCGTCAGATGTGGCACACCATCCTCCTTATTTGGCAAAAAGATACCGTGCCAGTGTAAAGAAGTACTCTCTTTCAGTTCGTTGTGGACCACGATTTCGGCTGTGTCACCTTCCGTAAACGTCAACGTAGGCATTGGAATCTGCCCATTGACCGCAATAGCACGTTTTGCTTTCCCGGCATAGTTGACAATGGTATCACGCACATAAAGCTCATGCCGCACCATTTTCTGAGCCAAGGCGGTCATCTGCAAGGCAAACAGAAAAACCAGGATTAATAGATTGTTTCTTTTACTCATCTTATCTTTTCTTACTGCTAAAACAGCTGTTTGAAACGCAGCGATTTAAAAATAAACACTTATATAAGTAGACTGTTTTAATCAGTTTGTATGTTTAAAATAACTCCTATAATTTGCTTCGTTCTCAAAATAGGATACTTCCCCCCGGTCACCTGTAATAGCGATAATAGCTTCTGCTTTATCAACGGTTTTTCCGGAGAAAGGGTCTGTAGCTATGCGTACGGCCTGCTCCCTGGGGATCCTATCTTTGCACATTTGACAACAACCGTAGTACATTTTACCATTGTGTTCTACCAGCAGTTGTTTCTTTGCCATAAAGGCATCATTAACCATACAGACCTCGGCAGCAGGAACAAGATCGCCTTTTCTATACTGAGCAGGCTGGATAGTGTTCATGGCCGCAACGTCTTCGCTATTGTCCGCTTTCGGTAGCTGAGGGTTATGCTGAGAACGGGTGCAGGCCATTAATGAAGCGACCAGCACCGTAAGGATAAGCATTAAATAATTCATCAGTCGCCACTAATTAAGTGTCTCTACTGTGCTTCCACAACTCATCATCTGCGATCCAAAGAATGGATTTTTCACGGCCTTTTCCTTAGTCAACCAGTTCCCCCCTTTTCCGTCGTTAAACATGGGGCAATGCTGATAATAAACAGGAGCCTGAAGATGGCTTACTTTCAGCAGCTGATACATCGCCTGGGACAGGGTAGCAAAAGCCATGCGTTGCTTGGCGACATCTTTTGTCTTTGCAATGGCAGCCGCATCAGCTGCCAGACTGTTCATCACCTTCATCCAGACGGTGTGCTCCTCTCGAGAGAGCTTGTTCATGTCGACAGCTTTGACTGCTTGCTGCAGGTTCAAGGCCTGAGCGGCTGCTGTTTGTGCATCAGTCTTTACCAGACCATCTTTTAGGGCAAAGTAGTGACTAGCCAGTTGGGACATTGTCGTACGCTGGACTACAGTGAAGACTGCTTCCGTCTTTTCAGCATGGCCAGAATGGCTTGCCGTTGATTGCATACTATGTCCCGAATGTTGACCATGTTGGGTGGATGCCGGTTTGAATACGCGGAGATATTGTTCTTCTTCAGGTAAATTGGCGTACGCGTCATCTGGCGCTAAAAATCGCTCGTTATCGAAACCCGCGAGCGCAATGCGTTTGAGCACATCATCGGCATCTGTTTTTGAAGCATCATACGTAATGGTAGCCATTTTTGTAGCTTGGTTCCAGTCGACTTTTGCTATTTTTCTTTCCCCGCCCTCCCGTTCTATAACGGTCTTTACCGACGGGCTGTTTCCAGATATCTTTACTGTTTCTGTCTTTGCATGCTTAATCTGTGCTTGTGTATACGTATCGGATAATACACCCAGTATGACTAAACCGATAAATGATATTGATTTCATGATATATTTTATTGAAATTAAGTAAATACAGAAGGAAATGCCACAGGCTGTCACCGCCAACTAGAACATAATAGCGGATGTCATCCAGGTGAATTCCTATATTTATACAAATTGTGGATCGGAACAAAGGTTCCGAAAAGAGATAGCACCGGCTATCGCCAATCTCTAGGCAAGCTTGGGCGGTTGCCAGATAGAGAAATAAGCGTCCGGACAAAAAGGAGGCTTATACAATCCATAGGATTGCAGACCATCTATTGTGATGGGTGCTGAAAGTCCCTCCTCGTGAGGGGAAATAATAGGATTATACTGCAGCGCAGTGCGGCAGGTTTTCTCATTGCACTGCTTGTTACAGTCTGAATCGTGCTGATCAGATTTCGAAGGCTGGCCACCGGGTTTTTTAGGATCCGACTTTTCTTCTTTGCAACAGCTTTCTGCTGCGGTATCACTTGTGTTCTGTTCGTTTTCTGCGCAGCAGGATTTTTCTACCTGGGGTTTTTCAGAATTTCCGTGGCAGGCAAATGTCCGGCCCGGCACTAAAAATAGCGCCACGATACACAGAATTAAAACAATATTGCCTTTTGTCCACATACAAAAAAACGAACTTATTACAGTCTATCACTACAACAACAGTATTCGTGATGTTTTTACATAATAAAGGTCGTTACTATTTTTCAGTTTATTGTTATAATATTTTTTATTTTTTTTATAGAATTTCCATTCCTATTTTTCCTGCTCTTTGATCCATTTGAGCATCAACAGGCAGCCGGGTGCATAAACGCCGCCATGATCAAAGCCCTGCAACTTATACAACACTGTGTTCGTATGCCCCGTCTGTTTTAAGATCGCTGCCAAATGGGCGTTTTCTTCATATCGTGCCGGTAGTTCCAGCCGTTCATCACCAGTAATCAGTAAAATGGGTGGCGCATTCTTCCGCGCATGAGATATCGGCGCATATTCGTCGATCTGAGGTATGACCATCGACTGTCCTCGCTCTTTCTTAATGGTATAATGTGTATTCGTCTGTCCGCTGATAGGTGCCAGTCCTTTTATACGGCTATTAGCGATTCCATAAGGTTGCAAGTAGCTGCTATCCAAACCAACCATCAACGCCAGATAACCACCAGCCGAATGACCCGAAATATAGATCTTACCGGGATCACCCCCATAAGAAGATATATGAGAAAAGGTCCATGCAACAGCTTCTGCTGCATCTTCTATATAGCTTGGCGCCTTGGCTCGGGGACTTAGCCTATAATTGACCGCCACAACAGCTACGCCCTTTTCCTTTAATTCAAGCGGGATAAACTTATTGCCCTCTTCCAGCCCCCCGCCATGGAACCATACAATTGTTGAAAACCCTTTTTTTCCCTTAGGGATATATAGATCAAGCTTACACCGCTCCTTTTTATAAGCATCCGTATCAGCATTTTTACAATAGCTGATATTTTCTATTGTCTGATAGTTCTGAGCAAGAGCACAGCCTTGCGAAATCAGTAAAAAGAGGATAAAAAACAACCTGATAGACATCGTATAATGGGTTTAAGTATTCAGATTCATAAAGTTAGCAAAAACTGCTTAAATTTCTTTATCGAAATTACAAAAGCATTACACAAATACGCGCTGTTCCTGAACGAGCTGTGTCGTGCTTACTTTTCGAGCAGTGGGCATAATTATCTTCGATCCGATATAACAAATAGCCAAAAAACCTGTTATTAGAGATAACAAGAGATTACATCAGAAAACAATCGACATAAGCATGGAAAAAATAAACATACAAACATCGATTAACGTGCGTGTGGAGACCATATGGAATGCATACACTTCTGCGGAGGACATTATGCAATGGAATCATGCTGCTGAGGACTGGCATTGTACAAGTTCGACCAACGATCTCCGTATAGGGGGTAAATTTAAAAACCACATGGAGGCTAAAGATGGATCTGCTGGTTTTGATTTCGTGGGGACATATACAGCACTTGATCCTTTTAAACGGATTGCCTATGACATGGCCGACGGTCGTCATGTCGAAATTCATTTTGATTCCAAAAAATCCTCTACAGATGTCAGCATAATTTTTGATGCAGAGTCTGAGAATCCTATTGAAATGCAGCGTGAGGGCTGGCGGGCCATATTGAATAATTTTAAATCATATGTGGAAAAAACATATGGCATACTTCCCTGACAGGACCTGCCAATCAATATGATACCGAATCAGGGGTCTTCGGACAGGTACAAAAAGGGATACTTGGATTACTCCTGACAATGGTTATCTTTGGCTAAAATTTGACACTCGATCAAATTGCCCGGAAGCAATTTCCAGCAGAAAATTGATAAAGACATACAATATGACAATAATTAACAATTATGAAGAGTATAAGGCCTTTGAGGGCAAGTCATTAGGCGAATCTCAATGGCATAAAATCGATCAAAGACAGATTAATCAGTTCGCGGACGCAACTTTAGACCATCAATGGATCCATCTCGACAGTGAAAAAGCAAAAACAGAAAGCCCATTTAAGTCAACTATCGCACATGGCTACCTGACCTTGTCACTCATTCCTTATTTGTGGAAGCAGATTGCCGATGTTCGGAACGTCAAAATGGAAATTAATTATGGCATCGAAAATTTGCGGTTTGCCCAGCCGGTCCTAGTCGACAACGAAGTGCAGCTGCACACCCATGTTAAAAGTGTCGTCAACTTGAGGGGTGTGGTCAAGGTTACCATTGAAGCGACATTGAAAATAAAAGACAATACCAAACCCGCCTATGTCGGAGATGTGATTTTTTTATACCACTTCAATTGACGCCAACTGCACAAATTGAACCAACTTTTGAATATGCTGGATGGTTTAACAATAAAACAAGTTACGGATCATAAGGACTATCCTTATGATCTGTTGCTTTTGGCGGATGAAACTATAGCCGCAATTGAGAAATATCTTTTCAAGTCTACTGTCTATGTTGTGCAGGTACAGGATCGCGTCGTCGCCGTATTCTGTCTATGTCCAATAGACGATACGACCTTAGAAATAAAAAATATAGCTGTTTCTCCTCCCTTTCAGAACAGTGGACTAGGAAGCGGCATTTTGCGCTATATACAGCAAACATACGCAGATCAATACCCTAATCTCATTGTGGGAACAGCCGATTGTGGTACGGATCAGATCCGCTTTTACGAACGCAACGGTTTCGTGAAATACGCCGTCCGTAAGAATTTTTTTATTGAGAACTACGAACAGCCTATCTACGAAAATGGTCAATTGTTGAAGGATATGGTTCTGTTGAAGTATTGTCGACCTGAATCGCAATAAAATGACGATGTCGTTTCCGGATTTCCTAAAGACATATACTAAATAATGAAACTAACAGCGATACATCCAAAATTGCCGATGCGTGACAAGGCAGTCACAAGCGATTTCTATTTAAACCAGCTTGGTTTCTCAAACTGTAACAGCGAAGATTATCCCGATTACCTGATGATCCGAAAAGATCAGGTTGAAATCCATTTTTTCGAGTACAGGGAACTTCCACCAGAAGATAACTATGGTATGATCTACATTCGCACAGACGATATTCAACAACTCTATCAATCCTTCCTGAAGAAGAACATTGCCATTCACCCCAATGGCGGATTAACGCGTAAACCTTGGGGACAATGGGAATTTTCCATCTTGGACCCCGATAATAATCTACTGACTTTTGGGCAGGCAGAATAGTATGACTTTACCAAGCGAGGCAAATTCCACAACGTCTACGTCTGCTTATTGTCAGCGGATCAAGAAGCTCAGCGAACCTTGAACAATCAGCATAGGATTTACCTCACCCCTAACCAAATAAGTCCGAACTCAAATAGCGGTCGCCGCGGTCGCAAGCGATAAACACGATAACGCCCCGGTCGATTTCATTGGCAATTTTTAACGCTCCGGCAAATGCGCCACCTGTACTCATACCAGCAAATATACCTTCCCGCCGTACGAGCTCACGCGCGAGTTCCGTTGCTTCCTGCTGGGAGATATCGATCACCCGGTCCACACGGCTTGGATCAAATATTTTGGGCAGGTAGGCTTCTGGCCAGCGTCTGATACCCGGGATGGAAGACTCCGACGTAGGTTGACAACCCACGATCTGTATTGCAGGGTTCTTCTCTTTTAGATATATCGAATTACCCATGATAGTTCCCGTAGTGCCCATGGCGCTGACAAAATGGGTTATTTCTCCAGCTGTATCGCGCCAGATTTCCGGCCCAGTGGTTTTGATATGGGCCTTATAGTTATCTGGATTGGCAAATTGATTTAGAATGAAATAGCCTTCCTGAGCTGCCTTTTGCTCTGCATAGTCGCGACATATTTCCATGGATTCCAGTAATGTGACCTTTGCTCCATAGGCTTCCATCGTCAGGGTTCGCTCCCTTGTGGAAGAGGCAGGCATCACCAGTTCAAGGCTTAAGCCATAGATTCCAGCAATCATGGCCAGAGCAATCCCTGTATTGCCGCTGGTCGCTTCGATCAGCTTGCTTTCTTTTGTAATTTCGCCCCTTTCCATAGCCGAACGGATCATATTTAATGCCGCCCGATCTTTGACCGACCCCGCAGGATTGTTACCTTCCATCTTCGCAAAGATCTTGACCTCTGGATTTGCGTGAAATTGGGTAATCTCTACCAATGGCGTATTTCCGATGGTATCTATAATATTTCCCATAAATATCTATATGATTGGTTTTGAATCAATAAATTTCGATGTAGCCTGATGGTAAACGGTCGTATACGGCTCCACTGAACTGGTCAGCCAAACATTGCCACCAATGACTGAATGGTGGCCAATATG
Organism: Sphingobacterium thalpophilum; assembly: GCF_901482695.1. Lineage (NCBI taxonomy): Bacteria > Pseudomonadati > Bacteroidota > Sphingobacteriia > Sphingobacteriales > Sphingobacteriaceae > Sphingobacterium > Sphingobacterium thalpophilum. The sequence goes on along the minus strand of NZ_LR590484.1, from coordinate 3,001,052 downwards.
CGTTTCACCCCCCAAAATAGTGGCACCCGAATAAATGATCACGTGGTCTCCAATAGTGGGATGACGTTTCACATTCGAATACACCTTGTCCACGCTGAGCGCTCCAAGCGTTACCCCTTGATAGAGTTTGACATAATTACCGATTGTACAGGTCTCACCGATCACCAGCCCCGTCCCGTGATCAATGTGCAAATGATGACCGATGGTTGCAGCGGGATGAATATCGATCCCTGTCTTGGAATGTGCATGCTCGGTCAGAATCCGTGGAATTAACGGGATCCCCAGACGATGCAGTTCATTAGCCATGCGGAAAATACAGATCGCAAAAAAACCGGGATAGGTACGAATTACTTCCCTTTTGTTCTGCGCGGCCGGATCGCCGTCCATCAGCGCATCCGCATCCCAGCACATCAGTTCATAAAGCTCAGGGATACGTTCAAAAAATTTTCGGGCTACTTCCGCATGATTACAGCTACCACAAGCTTTTGATTTGCTCAAAAGCTGCTCAAGCTCTAGTTCAAACTGTTCAAAAGCGAGCTTTACATCATCCACAGATCTCATTTCGCCAGAGTTGCGCTCCGGAAAAAGCAGATCCAGAATCCTTGTCGCCCAGCCACAGATCTTCTTGTTGGACGGCATTTCTAAAACAGCCAGCTGCTGCTCGTAGATATGTTGATAAAAATCATGCATCTTCAAAAGTAAATATGACAACAAATATACTATAATATTGATAGATTAACCCTTTTTATCAAAAAGACAGGCTATCAAAGCGGACAATCAGAGGACCAGGCGCTCAAACAGCTGCTGTAGTGTAACGTCAGGATCCTCACATAATCCCGGATGCGAGGCTGAACACTGGATGACGGTACTCCGTTTGGCTGTAAGCCAGCGGAAACGTTCTGTCATGTCCAGTGTAGCCAGCATGCCGGCACCTTTATCTCCATGACATATCCGCTGAAAAGAGGAAAGATGGTTCTCAATCAGCTCCAGTTCAATAGTTGGGCACAACGCTCTAACTTTTTGTTCGTCCACAGCATAGACCATCTTAGCAAAGCGGTATTTACGGCAAAATAGCGCAATACCAACGTTGATAAATTCCTCACGTTCCACACGCGGCACAAGCCGTACCACAGCATACTCATACAAGGTTTTTTCGGGCATCTTCAATCTGTTTTACAAAAATGGATGAATTGGCAACACGCTGTTTTAAAAAGGAAACATACACCTCTCTTGCATCCGCTGCCGACAGTTCGCGTTCGGGATCTTCCAGCCACCCGTCGGGTACAACTGCCATTATTTTTCGGAAAACTTCCTCGGTGAATAACGGGCGGTATGCCGCTTCGACCGCCGCCACGCTTGTCGCGTTTTTTAAAAGTACATGGTCTTTGATTTGAACAAAAGGTTTGACAGCCTGTTCTTCCCAATTGTCCCAGCTGTGGTGAAAATATAATGATGCTCCGTGATCAATCAACCAAAGCTCCTTATGCCAGATGAGCATATTGGTATTGCGGACCGTGCGGTCAACATTCATCAACAGGGCATCCAGCCAGACAATTTTTGAGGCTTCCTCAGCACCGATCACATCAACATTGGCATCGAATGTAATTGCACCACTCAAGAAATGTAATCCCAGATTTCTGCCCACACTAAATTTAAGGAGATCCTGAATCTCCTCATCGGGTTCTGTACGGCCAAAAGATTCATCGAGGTTGGCAAACACAATTTCCGGCACCCTTAACTGGAGTAGCCTGGCAAGTTCACCGCCAATCAATTCAGCAATCAGTGCCTTACGCCCCTGACCTGCGCCTCTAAATTTGATCACATAACTAAAACCATCATCGGCATCCACTAGGGCAGGTAAAGACCCGCCTTCGCGAAAAGGCTGTACATACCGGATAATCTCCACTTCGCGAATAATAGGTTGTTGAAAACTCATGAATATCTTTTTACTTTTATATACCAAAGGCAGTTACTGCCCCGGGAACCGTTCAATGAAACTAAATTGTATTTATTTTCGTATCCTGATCCGTTCGATAGATCAAATTTACCGAACTCCGCTTTACCTACGAACTTTTACCGGACAAAATATCTTGATAATTGTAATTTATTTTGTGAATTAGCGTAAATCATACATTAATTTGACCGTCAGAAGTATTATTTTCTAATTATATTTGTCATATAATCTCGACTTGTCTCATCAAGTTCTTCAAACGCAATATGGATACTATGCAGGAATATAACAGTGTGATCAAGCACTGTCAGGATTTATTTATAAAAAAAACAAAAGATTATGGTACGGCCTGGCGAATTATGCGTCTGTCCTCCATTACAGACCAAATTTACATTAAAGCACAGCGTATACGGACCTTAGAAATCAAAAAAGTATCCAAAGTCGGCGAAGGTGTAGTGGATGAGTATATTGGGATTATCAACTATTGTATCATGGCACTGATTCAGATCGATCTTGGTGAAGATGGCGATGACAACCTCGATCCTGTTTTTGTTAATCAAAAATATACAGAAAAAGTCACCCAGACGCGTGACCTCATGTTAGCGAAAAATCATGATTATGGTGAAGCCTGGCGTGATATGCGCGTATCTTCTATGACCGATCTGATTTTGATGAAAATCCATCGGGTGAAGCAGATTGAGGATAACGACGGGCAGACGATCGTTTCCGAAGGCATCCAGGCCAATTACCAGGACATGCTCAACTACGCCGTTTTTGCATTAATTAAGTTAGGATTAGCACAGCAATAAGCAAATGATGACAGCAGCAAAGCAGCAAACAAAAACAAATTACCTACTGGGATTTTGTCGAATTTTCACAGGACTTCTTTTTATTTTTTCTGGATTGATAAAGGCTAACGATCCGACCGGGTTTGGTTATAAGCTTCAGGAATATTTTGAAGTGTTTCACCTGACCGTTTTCAATGATTACGCTACTGCTATTGCTGTTGTGATCTGTGGATTTGAAATTCTTTTAGGAGCTTTATTACTGTTTGGTGTTTATGCCAATACTGTAGCCTGGGGTCTGCTGCTGCTAATTTTATTTTTTACGTTTCTGACCTTCTATTCGGCATTTTTTGAAGTTGTCACTTCCTGCGGTTGTTTTGGCGATGCCATTCCTTTGACGCCTTGGCAATCGTTTTCAAAAGATCTGATCCTGCTAGCCCTTATTTTAATTATATTTTTTAATCGCAGGCATATCCGGTCTATTATTAAAGGTTCGGGCAACCAGTTTTTCGTCACGCTGATCACTGTCATCGTCTCATTGGGCATTGGTATCTATACGGTCAATTATCTCCCGTTTATTGACTTCCTACCGTATAAAGTCGGCAACAATATCCCATCATTGATGGTATTGCCCGAAGGCAAAGAAGGCGATGTGTTCGAACAGCTCTACACAATGAAGAATAAAAAGACTGGAGAAACAAAACAGGTGAATGACAAAGTGTATATGGCGGATAAACTGTGGGAAGATGAAACTTGGGAAATAGTGGGTGAGCCAGAAAGCAGATTAATCAAAAAAGGCTATGATATACCCATTCCAGATCTGTTGATTACGGATGCAGACGGTGCTGACCATACCCAGGAGATTATCAATAATCCATATTATAACCTGCTGATTGTAGCAAAGGATCTTTCTACAGCAAATCTCGACGCTATACAAAAGATCAATCAAACCGCCACTCAGCTCTCAAAAGACTATAATGGTCTTCGGATTGTCCTGTTGACTGCTTCCGCATCTAAAGACGCGCAATACCTCAGCGATAAAATGCAGCTGATAGCCGAAATTTACTATGCGGATTTGATTCCTCTGAAAAGTATGGTGAGAGCTAATCCGGGTGTACTCCTGTTGAAGGGCGGAAATGTCATGGGCAAATGGCATTACCATAATTTTCCTGAAGCAAAAACGATTGAAGAGAATTTTTTAAGTAAAGACAAGTAATAACATATGCCAAAACCTATTTTTTTGATTGGTTATATGGGCAGCGGAAAGACGACGCTGGGAAAAAAACTAGCCAATAGATTAGGCCTTCCTTTTATTGACACCGACGAGGAAATAGTCAAAGAGATCGGTATGACGATCACCGAATATTTCGGCCAGTTTGGGGAGGATGAATTTCGGAAGCTCGAGCGTGCACAGCTACGCAGGTTTGCCGACAATTATGCAGTCATCTCTACAGGAGGTGGTGCACCCTGCTTTTTTGACAATATGGAATGGATCAAAGCCAATGGCTATGCGATTTATTTATATATGACACCAAAGGCTTTGTTCGACCGGCTTTCCCAGTCAAAGCTGCACAAGCGCCCTATTCTCATTGGAAAATCCCCCGAAGAACTCAGGGCTTTTATAGAAGAGAAGCTGACAGAAAGAGAACCCTATTATACCCAAGCCCATTTGACCATCGATCAACTCAATACGACAGTGGAGGATTTGGTAAGCATGATCAATCAGCATAATAGATAATATGACAAAGGTGCTACGCTATTTATTGCTCTTATGGGTCTTTACGCTGGCAAGCTGCTTTCGCCATAGCGGTGACACCGAAGGGCTGCCTGTGGGCAAGCGTATTCAGCTGACCTCGGCCGAGGACCTTTATCAGTTCCTCACCTATGACGACAATAGATACCCGCTGGTCAGTCTGCATCGAGGTGGCCCGAGTTCAGGATATCCTGAAAATGCGCTTGAAACATTTGCTTATAACGCCAGCCTACAGCCGGTAATTGTCGAATGTGACGTTCGCCTAAGCAAAGATTCAGCCTTGGTGCTTATGCATGACAACACGCTGGACCGTACAACCACAGGACATGGAGCAGTTAAAAGCCTTACCTTGGCCGAACTCAAAAAGCTACGTCTCGTGGATAATAATAAAAAAATAACACCTTATAAAATACCGACGCTAGACGAAGCGCTCGCTTGGGGAAAAGGAAAAGTTATTTTTACTTTGGACATCAAAAATGACGTACCTTACGAATCTGTGATCAATGCCATCCGCAAACAGCGCGCTGAATCGAGTGTGGTCATTATCACCTACAGCGCAGGCCAAGCCAGCAAAGTACATAACCTAGCGGGAGACCTGATGATTTCTGCCTCCGTCAAAAACCTTGATGACCTTGTCCGGCTCAGCGAAAAGGACATTCCTGATAATCGCCTGTTGGCTTTCGTCGGCAGCCGAGAAACGGATCCCCAATTAACCAAAATATTGCACGATCATGGAATTATGTGCATATTGGGCACTCAGGGAAATCTCGATAGACAAGCGACGAAAAAAGGCTTTCAGATATATGCAGGTTTTATCGATCGTGGCGCTGACATACTAAGTACCGACCGCCCCACCGAAGCCGGACGGGCTCTGAATTTTTATATCAAAAAACGCGGAATAACTTCGAAGTTTGTGCAATAAACCATGCCTATAGTCTACCACACCTGTCGGTTGGAGGCAGCCAGACTGTCACGCACAAAGTTTGCCACTTCATCATCGTCACCGGCGTCTGTAAGGCGTTTCCGCAACATGCTCAGCCAGTCCTCCAGCGCATCGGGTACTGTTTCGCCATTACCAAAAATCCCGCGCTGTGGATCTGGGCCAAGAAGACACCAATAGGAAGCCTCTTCCTGATACACGACCGGACGCAATTCCCTTATTTCCACAGGCAGGTCTGCCGCATTATAGTCGATCGGAACAATCTTCTCTGTCGCAATTTTCATCTGTTCCATAGCATATCTACAATTTTTTGAGTTCTTCTTCGGGCCAGGTGATCAGTTCCTGAAGCAAATAAGTTTTTGACTCCTCCTCATCCGCAAATTGTGCCAGAAACTCCTGCAGGTTTCCGTCTACTTTTAACAGCTTTCCATCCTGAATCACGTCGTAGCCTTCACTGATCCACTGCTCAATCTTTTTTCTGTCAATCTGAATATCTTCCATGTTATTTACGATCATGTACGGTTACATGACAAGAACAATACTTTTCCAAATATCGTTTCCTTTTTTTGTATGACACAAGTACTGAAGATCAACATTAAGGAAAGTGGGATTTAGTAACAACAAAAATCAAACTTCTCAATACAAACATTTTACACAACAAAACACAATTAGAGTCATATTTTCATTTTTTTGGCAAACTATTTGTTGTAACAGCGAAAGTTTTCATTTCAGAAACACAACGCTAACATTATTTTAATATCATGAAAAAAGTAATTCTACCTATTCTAACACTTTTTACATTTATTTTTGCTGTCAATCAACAGGCGAATGCCCAGACACCTTACCGCACTGCGATTGGTCTCGGAATCGACCTTGGTGACGGCCAGTCATTATTCGGACCGCAGATCAAGCATAATTTTGGCGGCAACGATGCAGGAAACGCACAAGTATTGTTTGGAGACAATATCACGGTTGTCGGAGTAGACTATTCGTATAACCAACGTATTGCTGGCACCCGCGGTTTATCTTGGTATATTGGTGTTGGTCCACAAGTCTCTTTTATTGACTATGGAAAATGGCACGATGACTGGGACGACGATTATCATTGGAAAGATGGCGATACCCATACAGACTTTGCTATCCGTCCAGCATTAGGGTTAGAGTTCCGCATTCCTTCTGCGCCGTTGGCGATGCACTTCGACTGGAAACCATGGTGGAATCTGTCTCATGGCTCTAACTTCGAACCTTCGCGTTTCTCATTGGGATTCAAATTTGTTCTAAAATAAAAGAAAATAGAGTGTTAAAAATCCTGCAGACGTCAAGTCGCAGGATTTTTTTATAATTACACAAATTGTTAATGCGCAGAACAGGTTTCTCCAAACATATCGGAACTTCGGCCGTTACCTTTGCGATGACGTCTGGTTGTCACTCCACAAAGTCGTTTTCTGAATACATCAGGATGCCGAACGCCAAACTATTAACTCAGCGGCTGTATACGTAGAAGAAACAATTCGTTGATGATCATGGTCAGTCACCAATCAGTACTTGAAATATCGCCTCCGGGATGGGTGACAACAAAAAAAGCCTTTGAAAAAATCCAAAGGCCTTCTATAATGTTTAAGACAAAAGCACAATTAGGCTTTCTCCTCTTTTAATTTCGATGTTTCATTTTTCGGTTCTTTCTCTTCAAAGCCTGAGCGTAAGATAGCATCCCATAAGGAAGAGCTCACCCCAAAACCTTTTTCTGGATCAGAATAATGATGTAACATATGATGCTGTTTAATCCGTTTGAAGATACCGCTCTTAAAATTAGCATGGTGCATGGCGTAATGGCATTCATCATAGATCAGATAACCCACCATGAATCCCGAAAAAAAGCAAGCTAGAATAAATTCGTTCGAAAAAAACAGGGTAAAGCCCAAATAGACCAATATGGCCAAAGGAATACTGGCAGATAGTGGCATCACCAGACGCATACGGTCTCTTGGGTAATCATGATGTACACCATGAAAAATAAAAGCTATGCGTTTGCCCCACTCGGTGGTTGGATGATAATGGAATACCCAACGATGCAATGCGTATTCGAAAGCAGTCCAGAAGGCCAGACCGAATAGAAAGTACCCGATATATGTCAACAACGGCACATCGCCCCAAACGAGAGCTTTATACGAAAAGAAAATTACTACAGGTACATAGAAAATCAAAGGTACACTCCAATGCACTTTCGTCAAAGACTCCAAAAAGTCATTTTTGAACATGCGCGTAGATTCCGTAGAATTTGAAACATAATTACGCTTTGCCATAATACTATTTTATTATTCCCTCACAAAAATACGTATTTTAAGCACAAATGAAGAAGGCTGCGTAAGAGAAAAACAAAATATTTGACCTTTTTAATAAAAAAGTTAAACACCTAATAGAATAACATCGCTAAAAAAACCTTTTAACCGATATCTTAGCTCAAATTTCACGATAAGCCAGACCAGGTTCTTTCGTATGACAACGCTGCAAAATTGACAAAATCAAGACAGTTTGCTACTTGAAGTTGACTGTTCCACCGACCATTTTCTTTTCTACGCGTTGTTCGGGCTTTCCATACACATCGATGACGCCGCCACCGCGTGTCTTTGTTTCAATTGTATCCAATGCATATACCTCCGCTTTTCCTCCTCCGTTTACGGTCACTGTAGTCGTTGCTGTCTTAAAATCTTTCCCTTCATATTTACCGCCAAAATTGGAGATCACCTCCTGCTTGTCGGCCTTTCCATAAAGCGCAACTGTTGCGCCGGAGGTTACCTTCACTTCGGTGGTTTTCGCGTTGGCATGCAGGTCAACCAGGCCGCCTTCAGATGCATAAACTTTCAGGTGATCTGCGACAACTGGGTCATTGGCTGTTGCGAATACCTTCGCCCCCTTCTTTGCCTCCACATTCTTCAGGCTCTTATAGTACACCTTTACCGATATATTGCCGCCTTGTAACATGTTTAACGTGTTCATCTTTAATGCGAGCGCACCGTTTGTATTGACTACCTTGATGTTTTCATAATTCTGTCCTTCAAATGTCACTAATGACTCATTGGATTTGATTAGTTCCACTTGTATTTTGTCCGTCGCCATGACCGAACTGAAATCACCAACATTTTGTTTCGCTTGGCCAAACGCAATCTGACCCATCAATAAGAAAACTGCACTAATTCCTAAAAATTTCATTTTTATACCATCTATTTTAAATTCCCATACCTGATTTAAGAATGTTATTGTATCGATATCCCACCCTCCAGGTTTCCCCCTGCTGCTTCAAAAAATACGCCAATCCCGTTTTTGAATTCCGTTTTTAACCTATTTTGACAAAAGATTGTCTTAAACTTCGGGACAAAAAAAACGTCCCATAATTACTTATGGGACGACTTCCTAATCATTCATTCAAGCAAACTACAATTTGCTGTTGACGTCTACTGCATTCAGATCGGCGAATGCTTCTTTCAGACGGGCAACAAATGCTTCCTCACCCTTGCGTAACCATACGCGGGGATCGTAGTATTTTTTGTTCGGAGAATCAGCTCCTTCAGGATTTCCGATCTGCCCTTGCAGATAGTCATGGTTTTTAGCTTCATAACCTCTAACCCCATCCCAGAAAGCCCATTGCATATCCGTATCGATATTCATTTTGATCGCACCATAAGAAATCGCCTCGGCAATTTCCTCAGGCGAGGAACCAGAACCGCCATGGAAGACAAAATTCACAGGTTTTTCAGCAGTGAGACTATATTTCTCGCGGATATATTCCTGAGAATTATGCAAAATTACGGGTTGCAATTTCACATTACCAGGTTTATATACGCCGTGCACGTTACCAAAGGCAGCAGCAACCGTAAATTTGTCAGATACTTTCGACAATTCCTCATAAGCGTAAGCCACTTCTTCTGGCTGTGTGTATAATTTTGAACTGTCTACATCTGAATTGTCAACACCGTCTTCTTCCCCACCGGTTACCCCCAATTCAATTTCCACAGTCATGCCAAGCGGCTTCATGCGTTCCAGATATTTTTTTGAAATTTCAATATTTTCTTCAATCGGTTCTTCGGACAGATCCAACATATGCGAAGAGAATAAAGGCTTACCATGTTGTGCGAAGAACTTTTCACCAGCGTCCAACAAGCCATCGATCCAAGGTAAAAGCTTCTTAGCAGCGTGGTCAGTATGCAAGATAACCGCTACACCATAATGCTCAGCTAATAAATGTACGTGCTGTGCTGCAGACACCGCTCCCAATACACAAGCTTTCAAGTTATCATTGTTCAATGATTTACCTGCATAAAATTGTGCACCGCCATTTGACAATTGAATAATTACTGGAGAGTTTACTGCTTTGGCAGTTTCCATCACCGCATTGATAGAATTAGTTCCGATAATGTTTACTGCAGGCAAAGCAAATTTGTGCTTTTTAGCAACTTCAAACAACTCTTGTACTTGATCTCCTGTCAATACACCTTTAAAATCTTTTAGGCTCATATTACTGTTATTGATTTATTTAAATCTTATTAATTCTTAAAGCTACTAAATTATTAAAAATAATTATTACTTCCTAATTTTTATAGTGTACTAAATACACTATCATTTGAAAACTGTAAAAGGGGCCAGTTGAATTGCATGTTATGCCGAAAGAACAGGATGCATATGCTGGCTACCGTCGTATAATATTCGATCAAAAAAATAAATAGAGTAGATCACATCTTGCCAAAAGATTCCGGGAATCATTAAATTTGGGCTCACTAATTTGTTACTATTATGCTACAAGTATACGGGATCAAAAACTGCAATACGGTAAAAAAAGCCCTGACATGGCTTGAGGACAACCAGATAGCTTTCCAATTTCACGATTTCAAAAAGGAAGGTGTCAGTGACGAAAAGCTAAAAGCATGGGAAAAGTCGGTTGATTGGCAGGCTCTGCTTAATAAGAAGGGAACCACCTGGAAAAAACTGTCACCCGAACAGCAAGCGCAGGTAGTGGACGTCAAGAGTGCCAATGAGGTATTAAAAGAGCATACCAGTATGATCAAACGTCCTGTGATTGAATATAATAACGGTATTTTGCTCGGATTTAACGAAGAAGAATATCAGAACAATTTAAAATAGTTGTTACAAGCTCCTTTGAGAAGGAGCTTTTTTTTGCCTTATGCACTTTTCATTGTATATTGGAGCGATTAACGTAATTAAAATTCTAAGAAATATGATGAAAAGTGTTGCCCTAGCTTCCTTAAGTCTAATTGCACTAAGCTATTCTTTGCCGTCCTTTTCCCAGGATCAAAATTCCAAATACAGCTATACGGAGGCCTTTGCGCCATTATTTTTCAATAATAACGGCAACGATTATCGTTCTGCAGCAGGAAAACCGGGTGCTGCCTACTGGCAGAATGCGGCAGATTATAAAATACAGGCATCGCTCAACGACCAGAATGATCAAGTAACTGGCACTGTTGAAATCACCTACAGCAACAACAGTCCGGACAATATGGATTATCTCTGGCTACAACTGGACCAAAATATGTTTTCCCAGCAGGGCCGCGGACAGCTTATTTCACCCCTAACAAATAGCCGGTATGGTGATGCCAATTCCACCTTTGATGGTGGCTACAAAATCCAGTCCGTGACCGATGTGAATGGCCATGCGATTGAGCATATCATTGACGATACTCGCATGCAGCTTCGACTACCAGCGCCATTGAAAAGTAAAGGCGGAAAAATTTCCTTCAAAATAGCCTACCAATATACAGTACCACAATATGGCGCTGACCGTACGGGTATCCTTGACACCAAGAATGGCAAAATATATGCTATAGCGCAATGGTTTCCCCGACTCTGTGTTTACGATGATATCCGTGGCTGGAATACGCTTCCTTATACAGGGCCGGGAGAATTTTACCGCGAATTCGGAAATTACCAAGTAGAGATTACAGCGCCGGCCAACCATATCGTCGTCCTCGGAGGGGAGCTGCTAAACCCGCAGGAAGTTTTTACTGCAGAGCAGTTCAAAAGGTACCAGCAAGCACAGCGTAGCGACGAAACTGTATTGATACGCTCTGCCGAGGAAGTCACTGTAAAGCGTTCCAGACCGGACAAAAAAACGCTTACCTGGAAGTACCAGTTAAATAACGCACAGGATATTGCCTGGGCTTCTTCAACGGCTTTTATTCTGGACGGTGCCAGGATAAATCTGCCCAGTGGCCGAACGGCTTTGGCTCTTTCTGCCTACCCTGTGGAAAGTAATACTAACAATGCCTGGGAACGCTCTACTGAATACACCAAAGCGGCTATTGAAATTTATTCAAAAAAATGGTTTGAATACCCTTATCCCGTTGCTGTCAATGTAGCCTCCAACGTTGGTGGAATGGAATATCCCGCCCTTTCATTCTGTGGTAACCAAGCGAGAGCAGGATCCCTCTGGGGCGTGACCAACCACGAATTTGGGCACAACTGGTTTCCCATGATCGTCGGATCCAATGAACGCGAGCACGGCTGGATGGACGAAGGGTTCAACACGTTTATCAACGAACTGGCCACAGAAGAGTTCAATAACGGTGAATATTACCGTTCTCAAGCCAGCCGATCGTATATTTTTACGGCTCAGAACCTTGAACCCATCATGAGTACGCCACAAAATATGAAAGAACGTAATATCGGCGCGCTCGTATATTACAAGCCAGCTTATGGCCTAAAACTATTGCGCAACGTTATCGTCGGCAAGGAGCGTTTCGATTATGCCTTTAAAAAGTATATACAGGAGTGGGCCTATAAACATCCGACACCCGAAGATTTCTTCCGTGCTATGGAAAACGGTACCGGCGAAAGCCTCAACTGGTTTTGGCGAGGCTGGTTTGTCCACAATTGGCAAATGGACCAAGGCATCAAATCCGTGTCTTATGCCAACAATAATCCAATGCATGGTGCACTCGTAACTGTCGAGAATCTCGAAAAACTTCCTATGCCGATCATCGTGGAGGCCACTACCGTATCAGGCAAAAAAATCCGGAAAAAACTGCCGGTGGAAATCTGGGAACGGAATCAGGTCTGGCAGTTTAAAATGCCGACAACCGAAGCGCTGCAATCCGTAGAACTGGATCCAGAGCATGTGATGCCTGACAAGAATCCGGACAATAATATATGGAAGGCAAATTAGCACAATAATTCAAAATCTATTCGTTATTTTTGGGATACGCAATCCAGCTGGGCGGCCGTAGCCGAGATGTATGGCCGCTCAGTGGGGATTAAACCATAAACACTATGCCTGCATGATACAAAACGCCTTTGCGGATATCTGATGCCAGGAATGTAAAAAACAAAGCTTAAAACCAAATTTATACGGATGAAAGTCATACACACTATTGTTACCTGCTTATTTATCACGTTGACCAGTGGACAGCTATTTGCCCAGGAAAAAACGAAAGGCATTATTATGGAACTTGTCAGTGGTGAAAAAATCGAAGCTGCCCAGATTCAGAACCTTCGGAACAAAGAGGAGGTGCAGACCAACAAAGATGGTTCTTTTGCCATCAATGCCAACATAAACGACCTTTTATTGATCAAAGCACCTGGATACGAACAGGATACTGTCTTCATATACGACAACAGCTTACGCAGAATCTATCTGAACCGACTGAACAATACAATCGAACTGAATCAGGTCATTGTCGAGCGGATGACTGATAGTCGTCTGGCAGCAGAAATCCAGCGCGAAAAAACCGCTGGAAAATATTCGGACGCCAGTCAGAATCGCGGCGGTATCCGTATTTCCCCAAGTCGGATATTCAGCAAAGAAGGAAAACGAGCCCGCTCTAACTACAAACTCCTAGTCGCCGAACTGGAGAAAAGAACTGTCGACCGTCGATTTACTGACAACCTAATCAAGGAGCTGACACCATTGGACGGCGCTGAACTTGCCTTATTTAAAGAACAATTCAGACCCTCTTACAAGTTCATACAAAACAGCAGTCAGGAGTCACTAAAAGTCTATATTATGGACAGTTACAAAAAATTTAACGAGAAAAAATAAAAAACCATCCATTATCACCTTAGTGTCAGAAGATATAAACTGTAATAATTTTTATTTCAGTTTAAAACCTTATGCATTATCTTTGTGTTATTAAAACAAATCAGCAATAGGATGTTACACAATCTTAGATTCGCAACAGCACTACATATTATGGTATTGGCGCAATTGGACGACACCCTCCGATGGCTCCCGTCCGAATATATTGCTTCCAGCATTCAGATCAATGCCAGTGTAGTGCGGAAAGAAATCGCCTCTTTGAAAGCAGCATCCTTATTGGTCAGCAAAGAAGGTAAAGGCGGGGGGATTCGAATAAACACTGAACTCGAAGACATCACCTTGGCAGACATTTACCTCAGTACCAAACAAAATGAGCTACCGGGCAAATTCAACAACCCGAATCCGGCTTGTATTGTAGGTAAAAATATCAATTCCAAATTGCAGGTGCTCTATCAGGAAGTCGACACTGATATCATTCGGCATTTGGAAAAGATAAAGCTGAGAGATTTTAGTAACACATTTAATACGTAAAGACATGAAAGTAGCAGTCATTGGATCCACTGGCTATGTTGGATCACACCTTGTAAAAGAATTAGCCGAGCGCAACTACGACGTCATCGCGATTGCACGTCATATTGACAACATTCCTTCCGGCCATCGGATCGTTAGGGCCGAGATCGACATTCACAATCACCAACAGCTTGTGAATGCATTGAAGGGAGCAGACGTAGTGGTCTCGGCTTTCAATGCCGGCTGGTCAAACCCTAACCTTTATGAAGACTTTACCAAAGGTGCATTGGCCATCCAGCAAGCTGTTAAAGACGCCGGAGTGAAACGTTTTATCGTTGTCGGCGGAGCAGGGAGTCTAGTAGTCGATGGTAAACGTCTTGTGGATTCACCAGACTTTCCAAAAGAAATTAAACCAGGTGCGCTCGCTGCCGCCGATTATCTTGACACGATACGCAAAGAGCAGGAGCTAAACTGGACAATGATCAGTCCCGCCATTGAGATGAATTCCCAGGCGGGTGGCATCCGCACTGGCAAATACCGGACTGGCCTGGACCATCCTGTATTTGATGCCGAAGGCAGGTCGAGGCTTTCGGTTGAAGACCTTGCGGTCGCTATCGCCGACGAAATCGAGCAAAAACAGTTCATCAACCAACGCTTTACGGCGGCATACTAATACAAATAGGCAACTGAATCAGATTTAATACAAAATTTTATCACAAAAGGGAAGCGCGATCTTCCCTTTTGTCGTTGATATCATTTATATTTGACATTAATTAAACAATTAAAAGGCTAAATAATCGTAAAGAATTAATCCTATGCTATTTAAGAAATCGATTCCTCAGCTGATCGCGGAGGCAAATGAAAATGGTGAACATACGCTCAAAAGGACGTTGTCGAGCACAGGCCTGATCGCGTTGGGTGTAGGCGCCATCATTGGGGCAGGACTATTTTCCTTAACTGGAATTGCCGCTGCTGAAAATGCTGGCCCAGCTGTCATCTTATCTTTCATTATTGCAGCCGTAGGCTGTGCTTTTGCCGGTCTCTGCTACGCCGAATTTGCTTCCATGATTCCAGTGGCGGGAAGCGCCTATACCTATTCCTATGCCACCATGGGTGAATTTGTTGCCTGGATCATCGGCTGGGATCTTGTCCTGGAATACGCTCTGGCCGGAGCCACAGTAGCCGTCAGTTGGTCGCAGTATTTTAATCAGCTGTTAATGATATTCCATATCCATTTGCCAGACATGCTACTCAAGGGCCCCTGGGAAGGTGGCGTAGTCAATCTGCCCGCTATTATCATCGTCTGCCTGCTTTCTCTCCTATTGATGCGGGGGACGCAGGAATCCTCTACAGTAAATAATATATTAGTTATTTTAAAAGTAGGTGTAGTCCTGATTTTTATCGCCTTGGGCTGGAGCTTCATTAATCCGGCCAATCACGATCCTTTTATTCCCGTGAATCCAGGCGAAGAAATGGTTAAGAGCGGTCAACAGAGTCTCATGGCCTTCCTCAAAAGCGACGATTTTGGGCATTTTGGAATCAGTGGGGTATTGCGCGCAGCTGGTGTCGTATTCTTTGCATTTATTGGTTTTGACGCAGTAAGCACAGCAGCGCAAGAAGCCAAAAATCCGAAAAAGGGCATGCCTATCGGTATCATCGGCTCTCTCGTCATCTGTACCTTGCTGTATGTGCTCTTTTCCTATGTAATGACCGGTATCGAAAACTATACCATGTTTAAAGGTGACGCCAAACCCGTCGCCACTGCATTTGCTAAAACAGGTTACCATTTCTTGAATACAGCTTTGATTATTACGATTATTGCAGGTTATACATCGGTCATCCTTGTTATGCTACTTGGCCAGAGCCGTGTATTCTATTCGATGAGCAAGGATGGCCTTCTTCCCAAAGTATTTTCAGATCTTTCCAAAAGGCAGACACCTTGGAAAACAAACGCAATCTTTATGGTATTTGTGAGCATCTTTGCAGGATTTGTACCAGTATCAGATCTTGGCCATATGGTTAGTATAGGTACTCTGTTTGCCTTTACGCTAGTTTGTGTCGGCATATTGGTACTGCGCAAAACCGATCCAAAATTGGAGCGCCCCTTCAAAACACCACTTGTTCCTTTTGTGCCTGTTATGGGTATCCTCGTATGTGTACTGATGATGGCATCTTTACCGATCGAGAGCTGGGAACGTCTCGCGATCTGGTTAGCCCTCGGCTTATTGATTTACTTTGTGTATGGCAAAAAGCATAGCGTTATCCGTAAGCAGCACCAAAATCAACAGTCTGTCGAATAAGTATAGCATACAATAAAAGCATTCCTGATTCTGCTTTCAGCAGGTGCTGTCCAAAACATTGGACAGCACCTTTTCTTTTTCAGCTTTCTATCTCCTACACCAGCCACTTCGTCGTTCAGGATGCCAAACTACTTATGACAAGTATAAGATTAGAAGATTTAGCGACCGAACTTATTCCTGGACTGAGCCAGCATTTATTTACAACGAACTCAGCTTAAAATAGCCATTGGCAATCAAGTCATCATCTAATCCCGCCCTGGCCGAGATCTGGATAGCGAACTTTTCTTTGTCCTGAGCCGTTAGCAGGTCCTCTATTTCATAAATATCATCCACATCCAATCCATATTTATCATCAATGTGGGCCGAACTGTGGTGTTTCCAAAAAACCGTGCGTTTAGCCTTCTCTGTGGCTTTGGCCAAATTGGCTGCGACGATCAGCTCTTTATAATGGAATTCATCAAACTCATTCGGCTTATAGCCCCCAAGGTTAACGAAGAATAATTTCAACGGTTGCTCCTGATTGACTGCCTGCCCTTTGTCAATAACGTTGATTTCATATTCGCCTATCTTATGAACCACACGATAGGCATCAATATGTATCTTGCCATCAGCTTCAGGCCAGAACTCCCGAATAGGCTCCACAAAGTCCTTCAGCTCATTTCCAATTCCAAAAAAAATATCGTGCTGTTCCGTACGTCTGTTTTTCGGCTTGCAGCCGATCAAAATCATAAATAATTTCATATCCAAATATTCTGTCTGATCAACACCTAAAATGAAATATCAAGTTATTTTCACAGATACTATGCTCGCTAATCGGGGATATTTCATAACTTAAGCCCATTAAATATTAAAAATAATTAATATTCACCACATTTGACAATGATAAAACCCTGACTATGCGTAAAATTTTCCTTTCATTTACCTTCCTACTTATATCCGTATGTTTATTTGGACAAAAACGCTATACAGATAAAAGACTTGAATCACAAATCAAACAGCTTATTCAGGGCTTTCAGGGCGATGTAGGTATCTATGTACACCATTTGAAAAAACATAAAGAAGTCAATATTCAGGCGGACAGCATATTCCCGACTGCCAGTGTGGTTAAGATCCCCATTCTCGTCGGTGTTTTTGATAAAATTGAGAAGGGGCAGCTTCAACTGGATCAAGAATTTATATACCGCGAAAGCCAAAAATACGGTGGTTCGGGCCTGATGCAATTTTTCAAGGACAGTACAAAAGTCGACCTCAAAACCTTGGTCGGTCTTATGCTTTCCTACAGTGACAATGTCACGAGTATCTGGAACCAGAAACTTGCTGGTGGTGGTGTGGCGATCAATTCATTAATGGAGGGATTGCAGCTCACTCATACACGTGTCAATTCACAGACAGAAGGCAGAAAAGCAGACTGGGAAAAATATGGCTGGGGGCAGACGACGCCAAAAGAAATGGCAGATTTAGTAACACTAATTCGTGAGGGCCGTGTGATCTCGGCCAAAGCTTCAGATCGTATGTACCGCTTTTTGGGTAATATGTTTTATGACGAACGTGGACTATCCCAGATTCCGGCAACGGTCAAAGCGGCCTCCAAAACAGGGTCTTTAGATGATGTCCGCAATGAAGTTATTCTGGTCAATGCTCCCAAAGGAGATTATGTTTTCAGCATCTTCACCAAAAACAATAAGGACCGGAGCTGGGGGAAAAATAATGAGGCAGAAGAATTGACCCGCAAACTATCAAAACTGCTTTGGGAATATTATAAGTAAAGGCCAAGTATACCACATCAGTTGCTTCTGGTCAAAAATTCTGCTAGAACCTTCCTAATAAAAAAATAAGGGATTCAAAAAATCCCTTATTTTTTCCCTGTAAACCGGGGTCGTTATGATTTTAGTTTTTTAAGGCTTCACCGACATTCTTGGCTTTACGGCTAATGTCATCAGCAGCTTTTTTGGACGCATCTTTAACATCATTGGCAGCATCCTTTGTACCCTCAGCCACATCCTTTGCTACTTCTTTTGTTTTGTCAGCTGCTGTATTCGCAGCATCGACAGTTGCATCTTTGGCATCATTTAATCCTTCTTTAACATCTTCCCCAGCATTGCGCAGCGCTTCTTTAGTTTTTTCCCAAGCGGTGTTGGCTTCTTCAGAAGCTGCACGTGCTTTTTCCTCAGCCGCTTTATCGCCTTTGGCAATTGCTTCATCCAAATCTTTTTTGGCTTGTTCGGCTTTTAAACGCGCATTTTCTTCAGCGTTTTTTAAATCTGCAATAGCCGCATCCACATGCTCACCTACTGTCTGGGCTGAATCTGTACTTGTCGAAGCCTTTTTTTCCGAATTGTTGCAAGAAGACATAACCAATGCTCCCGCTACTACCGCTAAAAGTGCAATTTTTTTCATTAGATTATCTTGTTTTTGATGGCTAAAAACAATCAGGAATCGTGTATATTAACTTAACAGTTTAACACCCTGATGCTTTCACATAAGTTTGTAATTAATGATTAACTGTTCAATAGTTACAACTTCTATGCCAAATCACCAAAATTATGCCTTAGGGTAAATTGTTCCTTTGGCTGCTTCCAACGTATTTTTAAGCAATCCAACGATGGTCATCAAGCCGACTCCGCCCGGCACTGGAGTGATCCATGATGCTTTCGGGGCCACATGTTCAAAGTCCACATCACCATATAATTTAAAACCTGATTTAGTTTCGGTAGACGTTTCTCTATTGATACCTACATCAATGATTACTGCCCCTTCTTTGACCATATCTGCTGTCACAAAATTCTTTTTGCCGATAGCCGCAACCACAATATCGCCACGCAGGACTTCCGCCTTGAGGTCCTTGGTACGGCTATGAGTCAAGGTGACCGTACAGTTTCCGGGGTTGGAATTGCGTGCCAGCAATATACTCATTGGCGATCCGACAATATTGCTTCTTCCGACCACAACGGCATGTTTGCCCGCGGTATCGATCTTGTAATAATCCAACATCAACATAATACCATAGGGTGTAGCTGGAATAAAACAAGGCAGATTCCGCTGCATACGTCCCAAATTGACCGGGTGAAAGCCATCGACATCTTTTCGGTAATCAATCGCTTCGGTAACTTTATCCGGATCGATATGTTTGGGCAACGGCAACTGAACAATCAATCCGTCGATCGTATCATCCTTATTGATTTCTTTGACCTTTGCGATTAATTCTTCTTCAGTGATTGACTCATCATAACGGATATTCGTTGATTCAAAGCCAACAAGCTGGCAATTGCGCATTTTGCTGGCCACATAGGTTTCACTGCCCCCATCATTACCAACTAGGATAGCCACCAAATGCGGTTTACGCCCAGTCTGTGTTGTAAATGCAGCCGCATCCAGCGCAATTTGTTCTTTAATTTTTTCGGAAACTAATTTACCATCTAAAAGATTCATGTTTAGGAGATTTTATTGTATTTAAAAGGAGCCCAAGAGCTCCTTTATTTAGATAATGTTCTAGTCTAATTTCAATACTGCCATAAATGCCGACTGCGGAATTTCAACATTCCCAACTTGGCGCATGCGTTTTTTACCTTTTTTCTGTTTCTCCAGCAATTTACGTTTACGCGAGATATCACCACCATAACATTTAGCCGTTACGTCCTTACGCAGTGCCGAAATCGTCTCCCTGGCAATAATCTTAGCGCCAATAGACGCTTGGATACGAATTTCAAATTGTTGGCGTGGAAGAAGCTCTTTCAACTTCTCACATATCTTCTTTCCAAAATCGTAGGCATTACTGCGGTGTATCAACGAAGACAGCGCATCTACAGGCTCATCATTTAAACGAATATCCAGTTTTACCAGATCCGATGTACGGTAGCCAATCTGGTGATAGTCAAAAGAGGCGTAGCCTTTAGAAATCGTCTTCAGTTTATCATAGAAATCAAATACGATCTCTCCCATTGGCATTTCAAACACCAGCTCCACCCTGTCCGAAGTCAAGTATTGCTGATTCACTATAGTGCCACGTTTTTGAATACAAAGAGACATAATCGGTCCAACGAAGTCCGATTTGGTAATGATATTTGCTTTAATGTAAGGCTCTTCAATGGTATCCAGCTTGCTTGGATCAGGCAGATCAGAAGGATTGTGAACAATCACCTCGGTTTTATCTTTCGTCAGATAAGCTTTATAAGACACGTTCGGTACTGTCGTGATGACCGTCATATCAAACTCACGTTCCAAACGCTCTTGAATGATCTCCATATGGAGCATCCCCAGAAAGCCACAGCGGAAGCCAAAGCCTAAAGCAGCAGAAGATTCTGGCTCAAAAACCAGAGATGCATCGTTGAGCTGTAGGCGGTGCATGGATTCACGCAGCTCCTCATAATCCTCAGTATCTACAGGGTATATACCCGCAAATACCATGGGTTTTACCTCTTCAAATCCTTGAATAGCTTCTGCACAAGGTCGGTCCCTATGCGTAATCGTGTCCCCTACTTTTACCTCACGGGCTTCCTTGATACCCGAAATGATGTAACCTACATCGCCTGTGCTGATGACATCTTTGGGTACCTGATTGAGCTTCAAAGTCCCAATTTCATCCGCAAAATACTCTTTGCCTGTCGCAACAAATTTAACCCTGTCTCCTTTTCGGATTTGGCCATTCTCCACTTTAAAATAGGCCATAATGCCGCGGAAGGAATTGAATACGGAGTCAAAGATCAATGCCTGTAACGGGGCATCAGGATCGCCCACCGGGTGTGGAATACGTTCAACGATAGCTTCCAATATATCTGGCACTCCCAAACCTGTCTTCCCTGATGCAGGAATAATCGCATCTCTGTCACCGCCAATCAGATCGATGATCTGGTCCTTTACCTCTTCAGGCATAGCGCCGGGCAGATCCATTTTGTTCAAAATTGGAATAATCTCAAGATCATGTTCCAGAGCGAGATACAAATTTGAAATTGTCTGCGCCTGAATTCCTTGAGATGCATCCACGATCAATAACGCACCTTCACAAGCTGCTATTGAGCGGGATACTTCGTAAGAAAAATCAACGTGTCCCGGGGTATCGATCAGATTGAGGATATATTCCTGACCATCTTTTTTATAATTCATTTGGATCGCGTGACTCTTGATCGTGATACCACGTTCACGTTCCAAATCCATATTATCGAGTAATTGTGCCTGTGCTTCGCGCTGACTAATGGTATTGGTATACTCTAAAAGGCGATCTGCCAAAGTACTTTTGCCATGGTCAATATGCGCAATAATACAGAAATTACGAATGTGCTTCATATAGGATTTTTAAACTCTTTTGCTAAAAGGCAAAGATACCTTTTTTTATACATATTTATATACTCAAGAACATTTTTCGTCCGCCCCCGCCCCGTCCTCAGTAAGACTGTGTATAAACATGACTTTCAAGTGGAAAGCCCAGAAATTCTAATCGGCTGTTGTGTAAAAGAAATGCTTTTGATTGCGGATAACCTTATCCATATCCCAGCTGATTTTATGTTCGAAGTGTTCTGACCGGACCGGACAATCCTTCACTTGGCAATAGCGGCAACATTCAGGAAGGCAAGGGTCAGCGTGGACAAAAAACTCCGTTCGGACCGACATTTCCTTATTCACGATCTTATCAACAGCTGATATTTCGTCGTGCACCCTCACCAGATCAAAATAGCGGGGCAGTGTGAGATGACAGTCAACATGCAACTCATTTCCGTATCGTTGTACCCGAAGGTTATGGACATCAATCCAGGCAGCTTTACGGTTGCGTTCTAGAATCTCGACTACATCCTGTACCAATGCCGTATCTGATTCATCCATCAGTCCTCCAATAGACTGACGAAGCAATTTGTAACCATTGAACAAGATAAAAAGCCCCAGAATAATGGAAATCACAATATCTATCCACTGAAATCCAGTTAGCTTCATCAACAATAAGCCGAGTATTAGCCCAATGGTACTATAGGCATCCACCTGCAGGTGTTTGCCATCCGCCACTAAAGTGATCGACCCCAGTGCACGGCCTCTCTTCATAATGTAAAACCCAATGGCAAAATTGACCAATGATGTTACAGCGATTAAATAGATACCCTGCTCAAGATGAGTAATATTCGCAGGAAAAAAGATATTGTAACAGGCTTTCGCTAAAATAATGGCGCCGGCAATAAAAATCAGCCCGCCCTCTAGAAATACGGAGAAAAACTCGACCTTCCCATGTCCGTAAGGGTGATTTTCATCCTTGGGCTGAGCCGCCAGGTAGATACTATAAAAAGCAAAACCTGACGCAATGACATTGACGATGCTCTCGGCAGCATCGGTAAAGATCGCACTCGAATCGGTCAAAAAGTACGCGATAAACTTGATGATCATCAAACCTATTCCCGTAAACAACGATAGTAAAACCAATCTTCTTTGTTTGGACATGACAATAATGTTGTAGGGCAAAGGTAAAGATATAACGGCAAATGTGGCTGATTAGTTTTTAACAGCTTGGTCAAAAAGTGTCAATTCATGCAAGTGTGGCTATCGCCCCCCGCTTTTGTTAGCAAAGCCCCAATAAAAACACGGCTTTTCTTTGTAAATTTTCAAAAATAAAGAAGATTATTTGCAACGTATATAATATCTTTGTCTTACCATGAGCACATCATCATACTTATCAGACAGGATAAATAATTTGTCCGAATCGGCCACACTTAAAATGACCAAGTTGGGCCGCGAATTAGCAGCGAAAGGCGTAAATGTTATTAGCCTTAGCGTAGGTGAACCTGATTTTAATACGCCTGAACATGTAAAGGATGCCGCAAAGAAGGCCTTGGACGAAAACTGGACGCGCTACTCTCCAGTTCCGGGTTACCCTGAATTGCGCCAGGCAATTGTAAATAAACTGAAGACCGAAAACAACCTGGATTATGACATATCGCAGATTGTTGTTTCAACAGGTGCAAAGCAGTCCTTGTCTAACGTCATCTTAACCTTGATCAACCCGGGTGATGAGGTCATTATCCCTACGCCGTATTGGGTATCTTACTCCGAAATGGTCGTTTTGGCAGAAGGTAAGTCGGTATTTATCAATACCGAAATTGATAATAACTTTAAGATTACACCAGAGCAGTTGGAGGCCGCCATTACACCAAAGACCAAGCTGTTTATGTTTTCTTCGCCGAACAACCCGACCGGAACTGTTTATAGTAAAGATGAGCTGGCGGCGTTAGCGAAAGTTTTTGAAAAGTATCCACAGGTTTTCATTCTATCGGATGAGATTTACGAACATATCAACTTTGTCGATAAACATGAATCTATCGCACAGTTTGACAGCATCAAAGACCGCGTTATCATCGTCAATGGCTTCTCTAAAGCCTTCGCAATGACTGGATGGCGTCTTGGCTACATCGCTGCAAATAAAACTATCGCTGCAGCCAACGATAAATTGCAGGGACAGACCACTTCAGGCACCTGCTCTATTTCACAGCGTGCAGGTATTGTTGCTTACGAGCAGGGATTGGAAACTGTCAACAAGATGAAAGAAGCATTTGCCCGCCGCCGCCAATTAGTTTATGATCTTTTGAGCGACATCCCCGGTGTAAGAACAAACTTACCTGAAGGCGCGTTCTACTTCTTCCCTGAGATTTCATCATTCTTTGGCAAAAAAGATCAGCAAGGCAATGTCATCAACAATTCCGCGGACCTGGCCCTGTACCTGCTAAATGTAGGACACGTCGCTACCGTAGGAGGAGATTCATTTGGCAATGATAACTATATCCGCTTATCCTATGCTGCGTCTGACGAAAGTCTCATCGAGGCATTAAAGAGAATCAAAGAAGCATTAGGCAAACTAGCGTAAACGCTATTACATAAAAATGGGTTGCTCCATACAATTGGACAATCCATTTTTTTGTATATCCCCGCTAGATCATAATAATATCTCTCCTGTCTAGCTTCGCTTATGAATCCGTCACCTCCAGGATTTTTTTCTTTATTCTTCGGATCAGAAACGCACTTCTTCTATCTTAGCAAGTCTTAGAGTCTCCAATTACTATATCCATCCAATCAGCATAGATAACAATTGTTGCTTTCTCAGTTTGCCGGTCTAAAGTTTTTTGACAAGCTCATAACACATAATTCACGTTGTTTTTAGCGCTTCAGACAAATATTTATTACATTTACTCCTATGAGTATTTTAACAGAAAAGTTCAAAACGAAGCACGATACTGCTCCGTTTTCTGAAATAAAGAATGAAGATTATATCCCTGCATTTGACGAAGCTATTCAAATGACCAAAGACGAAGTCAATGCAATCATTAACAATCCCGAACCGGCAACATTCGACAATACGGTTGCAGCAATGTCCTATGCCGGACAGACACTCGATAGATTATCCAACATCTTTTTCAATCTGCACTCGGCAGAAACCAACGATGAGCTGGAAAAAATTGCCCAGGATGTCGCACCCAAATTGTCCGCATTGGCCAACGATATTACATTGAACTTCGACCTGTTCAAACGGGTCAAGGCTGTTTATGATCAAAAAGAGCAGCTGACGCTGACGGCCGAACAGACGACGTTATTGGAAAAGTCATACAAAGATTTTGTTCGCAATGGAGCGCTTTTAAACGAAGAGCAAAAAGCAAAGCTGCGTGAGATCGATTCCGAACTAGCGCTTTTAAAATTAAAATTTGGCGAGAATGTCCTTGCTGAGACCAATGCTTATGAGCTATTGATTACCGACGAGAAAGACCTGAGCGGCCTGCCAGAGGGAGCTATTGAAGCTGCCCATGCATCAGCCAAAGCCAACGATAAAGAAGGCTGGCTTTTTACACTGGATTTTCCCAGCTACCTGCCTTTCGTCACATATGCTGACAACCGCGAGTTACGCAAAGAAATAACCTTGGCCGCAGGACGTAAAGCTTTTCAGAACAACCCATACAACAACGTGGAAAATGTTCTAAAAATCGTCAGACTGCGTTTCGAACGTGCCAAACTATTAGGATATGCAACACATGCGGATTTTGTGCTAGCAGAACGAATGGCACAGAGCCCAGCAAAAGTCATCGAATTCCTGAATAACCTCCTCGATAAAGCAAAACCTGCGGCACAGCGGGAATTTAAAGAACTGTGCGAATTTGCTCAAGAGTTACATGGCATCGAACGGCTCGAAAAATGGGATGGAGCCTATTATGCGGAAAAGCTCAAACAACAACGTTTTAATCTAGACGATGAAAAATTAAAACCTTACTTTAAGCTTGAAAATGTCCTACAAGGTGCCTTCGAGGTCGCACGTCGTTTGTTTGGTATCCATTTTAGGCAGGTAAGTGATATCGACACTTACCATGACGAGGTCCAGACCTATGAAGTCACTGGAGATGATGGTGAACTCGTCGCCATCTTCTATGCAGATTTCTTTCCACGTAAAGGAAAACGTAATGGCGCCTGGATGACCTCCTTCAAACCCCAATATATTCAAAATGGTAAACAGGAGCGTCCACATGTGTCTATCGTCTGTAATTTCACGCGCCCGACCGCCACAAAGCCATCGTTGCTGACTTTTCAGGAAGTTACTACCTTATTTCATGAATTAGGCCATGCCCTGCATGGCATGCTGGCAAACAGTACCTACCCCACTCTTTCTGGAACATCCGTATATTGGGATTTCGTCGAATTACCAAGTCAGATCATGGAAAATTGGTGCTATGAGAAAGAAACCCTAGAACTGTTTGCCAGACATTACGAAACAGGTGAGGTGATTCCCATGGAACTTGTGGAAAAGATCCGCGAAAGCGCTTCTTTCCTTGAAGGTATGGCAACGATGCGGCAGCTCAGCTTCGGCCTGCTTGACATGGGCTGGCATGGACAAGATCCAACAGGCATCACAGATTTAAAAACTTTTGAAAATAAGCAGTTTGAATCCACAAAATTATATCCTGATGTGAAAGAGAACGCGATGAGCACCTCCTTCTCCCATATTTTTAACGGTGGATATTCTTCAGGCTATTATAGCTACAAATGGGCCGAAGTGTTGGATGCGGACGCCTTTGACTATTTCAAGCAAAACGGCATTTTTAACACCGAGATTGCCAGAAAATTTAAGGACAATATCTTATCAAAAGGTGGCACCGAACATCCAATGGTACTCTACAAACGTTTCAGAGGCCAGGAACCTGCAGTGGAGCCACTGCTTAAACGTGCTGGACTAATCAAATAAAAATACAATACGGAGGATATGCCGCGACATGTGGCATATCCTTGGTATGTCGTCCCCTTTTCCTGCTAACCGAGACAACATTGGTCTTCGCATATTGCGGATTAATTTAAAAAATCGTACCTTTGTAATACATAATTGGGGTTGACCGGATTTGACAGGATGGAGACGGTTATGTAAGCATGTAGTGCGTTGTTAGTAGAGCACTTTAATCTGAACTTTCAAAATTATAACTGGCGAAGAAAACTACGCCTTAGCTGCTTAATTTAGAATTAAGACTAGCTTTTGTCTCGTTAAGCCTTGCTCTATCGCTTAACATCAGAGGCATCGATTCATAGAGCTGGTCAGTGTGATGTTGCTAAACACTGACGAGATTTAGCAAATACGGAGTCCGGTATAGGTAAGCTTCTCACCTTCCCTCTCCCGACAATCAAAGAGAAGCTAAACATGTAGAAAGCGTATACAGTACCATGACTGGACGAGGGTTCGAATCCCTCCAGCTCCACTAAACGGGATAATTTTTCAATTATCCCGTTTTTTTTACTCCCCCTTTCATCTCATTTTCAACTCATTACAAAGAAAAAAAAAAAAAAAAACATAATAGAGGGGCTTCGATAGATGCCGTTTTGATAGCAAAAATGTCAACGAACACCATTTTTTAAATTTGTATTTCTATGTGTCTCGCTTCACAACACGTAGTATGTAGCGAAAGCACCGTGGAACACGTTCTATAAGCAACCAATAAAACTAGCTGTGAAAAAATACGTAAAGCTTTTTATACTGCCGATTATCCTGCTCAGTGTTGGATCATGCAAGGATAATGACGGAATTATTGCCTGTCCAGAAATTTACGTTCCTTTGATCGCTAATATAAAATATCTTGATAACGATGGAAAGGACCTAATATTTGCTGACACTCCGGTATACCCGCCTGAGTCTATTAAAATATATAAAACAAGACCTGATGACCAACCTGTACCACTGATGTTTACGATAAACAAAAATGCTAAGTTCCTTGCTGTAAATTTAGAAAAAGTAGAAAACGGCACGTTTTATATTGAGTTAAAAACAGGTATAAAAGACAAAATCACATACTCTGCTAAAATTGACGGAAGCATCCCATGTAGCGATTTTAAATTAATTGATATTCATCAAAATGACGTCCCTGCCCAATATGATGACAAAAATCAGGTTTGGATATTGCAAAAATAACTTTGCATCCAGAATGAATCACATAACAATCAGTCCAATCAAAAAGATAGGGATATGTCTTACTCTTCTAATTCTATTTGACTGTAAAAGATGAACAAACGTTCAATTTTGTTGTTGACCACAATGAAATGGAATCCCGTATAAACATGTCCGGATATGCCACCATTACTAGTGGAAACGGAGGCTATACCATCCAACATTATATAAGATCAACAAGTTCTCTGGATTATATTCCAAATGGCCATTTGGATTAAATTTTCAACAATCACGATAGGGCATCATTTTCCTAACCTTAATTGAAGGGGTAGTAAATATCGGATTGTCTTCGGATCTTTTTCGGAATGTTCGCGTTGCTGAGCGATACTTAAACGGCTATAGATCAGTCTCCGACCAGACAATTACTGCTTGGGGTCTGGTCGAGGTCTGGCTCTAGTTTGGCTGTTGTCTGCCAAGCATCCGAACATGGTGCGAATTTGATACGAATTTGTTTGATACAATTTGTTGAAAGAATCTAATTTAAATACAAAATCCCGTGTCAATACAAAATCCCGTGTCAATACAAAATCCCGTATCGAAACAGCAATCCGTAAGCTACTGCCCACGAAACTGCTTTCGATACTTTAGCGGTGACACCTTTGTCACCACTTTAAATTGTTTGCTAAAATGAGCCCAGCTATTATATCCACTATTATAGCAAATATCAAGAATAGGTCGATCTGTCTCCCGCAATAATTTGCAAGCGTGACCAATCCGGAGCTCTTTGATAAAATCAAAGTAACTTTTTTTAATATTTTTTTTGAAGAAGCGGCAAAATGCAGAAACAGACATGTTAGTGCTTGAAGCGACATTTTCGAGTGATATTGGATTGAGAAAATTTTTAAAAGAATAGTCTATTATTGCCTCTATAAGACCGTTTTCCTCTCTTCCTGAAAACGTGTCAAACACCATAGTAATCACCTCCTGCTCCTCGGATGAGCCAATCCTTTCCAGACACTTTATGATACTCCCCATTGGTTGGACAACTATTTCACTAAATTAAGATACATTTTTCACTTTATCTGCATATTTTTCATCAGGTGTAACCCTACCGATAGATTTGTGCCGTCGCTCAGAATTATAAAAGGCGATATAATCTCTGACCTGTCGGTAGAGATCAACCCCTCCATTAGGGGGATTGATATAGATTTTCTCCCTTTTGATTGATCCCCAGAACCTTTCAATAAATATGTTATCCAGTGCACGGCCCTTACCATCCATTGAGATCTCGATATGATGATCCTTTAGCGCTTTGGTGAATACGGGAGAAGTGAATTGAGAGCCCTGATCGGTATTGAATATTTCAGGCACACCATAAGTCCCTATGGCTTCCAATAACACATCCCTGCACCATTCCACGTTCATGGTATTGCCCACAGACCAGCCAACAATCTTCCTGCTGTACACATCAATAATGGCAAACAGGTACATAAAGCCACGGAACATGGGGATATAGGTGATATCGGCCTGCCATACCTGATTTGCACGTTCGATTTTCAGTCCCCTGAGCAGATAGGGATATTTGTAATCCGCTTTATTTGCCTTGCTCAGGTTCTTTTTCGGACAGATAGCTCTCAGGTTCATCATGTGGTAAAGACGTCTTACCCGCTTTTCCCCCACTGGATGACCCAAGTCATATTTCAGGTAGGATGTCATCCGTTCCACTCCATAGAAGGGACAGTCAAGGAATTTCCGATCTATCAGCCTCATTATTCTCTGGTTGAACAGCGATTCCCCTTTGGGTCTGTAGTAATAATTACTGCGCGGAAGGCCGATAAGTTTGCACTGCTCCGAAACGCTGATCTTTTTTTCGGACGGGGAAACCAGTTTGCGTTTCGCTTCCATGCTCATTTCCCCAATACTTTTTTTAAGAAATCCACCTGGATCTGTAACTCACCGATCTTGGAATAGAGTTCTTTCTCTTTCGAATCATCTTTCTCTTCTCTCTTTTCACTGGCGAACACCTGTTCGGCATTGGCCAGAAATTCACGTTTCCAGCTGTTGATCTGCGTGGGATGTAACTCATATTTCGCCGCCAGTTCCTGGATGCTCTGTTGCTCTTTAATGGCTTCTATGGCTACCTTCGTCTTAAAGCCTGAACTGAATTTTCTACGTTCCTTTTTCATTTTCAACTGCTAATTTAAACATTTACGCAGTTGTCCAGTTTTTGGGGAGTACTATACTTTAGCAATTGCATGAGGCGAGCGACACCTTCGGCATTTTCTATTCGTCTAACCAATCGGCTGATTTCCTGTGCTAGCTGTCCATGAAGTCTAATCCCCACATTGTCGTTTTTGACCAATGTGGCTATTGTATGCATCTCCGGCAAAGCCAATAAATCTGCGCCCCAGAAATCTTTTAAAAAATGAACAACAATAGCGCTTCCAACGGCGTCATGTCTAGATTTCCGGAACCAATGTGGCAGATTCGAACCAAGAAAAAATACGTCTCCTTTCTGGTAATCTCCGATATAGTCGCCAATGAGCGCAGTACCATTCCCCTCTGTCATGACGATCAATTCACACTCCGGATGCCTATGCCACGCCGTTTCAAAATTGGGCGTACTATACCTCCGGCAGGCAAATGAACAATGTTCTTCGACATGTATTTTCTGAATTAGCGTTTTCATCTCAAAAAAAGTTGCAGCAGACATCTGCTATCTAAACACATAATATACAACAATAAACGCAACAAACGACAAGATAGCATATTTTTTTACTCAAATAGCAGTTGAATAGACCTATAACTATGCTGTAAATTTAAGCTACGATAAAGGGAACCTCGTTTAAACGCTACCCAGGGAGCATTGGGTGCGATAAACCTAAAACTAAATTATGGATACAATTTCAATAATGACCAGGTATGGAAACAAACACGTATGATGCCATTGTGGTGGGCTCTGGGATCAGCGGCGGATGGGCAGCAAAAGAGCTTTGTGAGAAGGGCTTAAAAGTCTTGATGCTGGAACGTGGTGGTCCTTACGAGCATATCAAAGATTATAAATCCGCCCTACGAGAACCATGGGATTTGCCGCACCGCGGATATACAACAGTCGAACAAAAAAGAAAATATCCAGTCATTCATCGTGGCTGGGCTGCGTCAGAAGCCGTCATGGATGGCTGGGTAAATGAAGAGGACTGTCCTTATACCGAACTGAAGCCCTTCACCTGGTGGCGCAGCTACCGTATGGGGGGACGCTCGACCTTATGGGGACGGCAGTCCTACCGGTTCAGCCAGATGGACTTTGAAGCCAATGAACGGGATGGAATAGCTGTTCCTTGGCCTATTGGCTATAATGACGTTGCCCCCTGGTATGATTATGTAGAAAAGTTTGCAGGAATCAGTGGGTCAATCGAAAATATTGCGCATCTTCCAGACGGACACTTCTTACCCCCCATGGAGTTAAATTGTGTAGAAAAAGAGGTAGCCAAACGAATAAAACACGTATACGGGGAGCAGCGGCGTCTGATCATTGGAAGAACAGCGAATTTAACAGCACTGATTCCAGGACGGTCCAAATGTCAATTTAGAAACCGATGCTGGGAAGGTTGCCCTTTTGGGGGCTATTTTAGCACCCAATCCTCCACCTTGCCTGCTGCAATGAAAACCGGTAACTTGACTATTCGACCTTATTCGTTGGTCACCCAGGTGCTCTATGACAAAAACACCAAAAAATCGAGTGGTGTCGAGATCCTCGACACCGAGACCAATCAAACTTATATATTTAAGAGCAAAGTAGTTTTCCTATGTGCCTCTTCGCTCAACAGCACCTGGATTCTGTTTAATTCAGCAACGGACATCTGGCCGGAAGGTTTGGGCAGTAGCAGCGGCGAGCTTGGGCATAATGTGATGGACCATCATTACAACATCGGTGCTTCTGGCGACGTGGAGGGTTATGAAGATAGGTACATATTTGGCAAAAGAGCGAACGGATTTTATATTCCTCGATTTGTCAATATTGGCGACGACAAAAGAGACTATCTACGTGGCTTTGGGTACCAGGGATCAGCTAACCGCGAAGGCTGGCGTAGAGATATTGCCGAACTAAATATTGGTGGCGATTTTAAAGATGCCCTTACAGAGCCCGGACAGTGGACCATCGGAGCGACAGCTTTTGGAGAAATACTCCCCTACCATGAGAATAAAATCTCATTGGATAAAGACCGAAAAGACAAATGGGGATTACCTGTATTAGCAATGGATGCAGAGCTTAAGGAGAATGAGCTGAATATGCGGAAAGATATGCAGGAAGAAATGAAAGCCATGCTTACCGTCGCAGGGATAAAAAACGTTAAGACCTGGGACAGCGGACATGCCATGGGACATGGTATTCATGAAATGGGAACTGCAAGAATGGGATTGGACCCCAAAACGTCGGTGCTCAACAAATGGAATCAAGTATGGGACTGCCCCAATGTATTTGTCACCGACGGTGCCTGTATGACCTCTTCGGGTTGCCAAAATCCGTCGTTAACTTATATGGCACTGACAGCGAGAGCTGTAGATCACGCCGTCAATGAGCTCAAGAAAAATAATATCTAGGTCAATGGAAAGAAGAACACTTTTAAAAATGATAACCCTACTCACTGGCGGAGCAGTGATTGGAGGCCACGCTTTTTTGACGGGTTGTAGCGGCGGCAGAGAACGGAAGCTAAAGGAACAACTCACCTTTACTCCCGAACAGCTGGCATTTCTGGATGAAGTAGCAGATACTATACTTCCGACGACGCAAAAAAGTCCGGGAGCTAAAGCAGCCAAAGTCGGCGCCTTTATGACGGTCATCGTCCGCGACTGCTACGAAGTGGCCGATCAGGAGGTCTTCCTCGAGGGGATAGACAAGTTAGATACCGCGTGTAAAAAAATGCACAATTTCCCGTTCGTGAAGGCAACACCTGAGCAAAGGCTCGCATTATTGACTTCCATCGATCAAGAGGCAAAAGAATATATGTCCCAAAAGCAAGAATTGCCCAATCATTATTACACGATGTTTAAACAATTGACACTATTGGGTTATTTCTCCTCCGAAATTGGCGCCAAACAAGCATTGCGGTACAACCAGGCACCTGGCCGATATGAAGGGGATGTGCCTTATAAAAAAGGCGATCGCGCATGGGCTTAAACATCAATAAAAACGAAAACCAATGACAACAATTAAAGGACCAGCTATTTTTTTAGCACAATTTGTAGGTACGGAAGCACCGTTTAATACCTTGGAAAGTATATGTGAATGGGCTGCTTCCATCGGTTACAAAGGAATTCAGATTCCCACTTGGGACAGCAGATTGATAAACCTTCAAAAAGCTGCCGAAGATCTGGAATACGTACAGCGGCTTCAGGACACCGTACGCTCCCATGGCCTGGAGATTACCGAATTATCAACCCATTTACAGGGACAACTGATCGCTGTCAATCCTTCTTTTGACAGTTTATTTGACGGCTTCGCACCACAGGAACTTCATGGCAAACCTAAAGAACGTCAACAATGGGCTGTACAGCAACTGCACTACGCGATCAAAGCCAGCCATAATCTAGGGTTAAAGGCCTTGGCAACGTTTAGCGGTGCTTTTCTATGGCCTTATGTATATCCTTGGCCACAACGTCCACAAAATCTGACCCAAACGGGATTTGGTGAGCTCGCCAAGCGCTGGCTGCCTATATTGGATGCCTGCGAAGAGTATGACGTGGACCTCTGCTATGAACTTCATCCCGGAGAGGATCTACACGATGGAGTTACTTTCGAGCTATTCCTGGAAAAAGTGAACTTTCATAAGCGCGCAAATATTCTGTATGATCCTTCACATTTTGTTCTGCAATGTCTCGATTATCTGCAGTTTATAGATCTATACCACGAACGGATTAAAATGTTCCATGTGAAAGACGCCGAATTTAATCCATCTGGCCGTCAGGGTGTATATGGAGGATATCAGGATTGGCAGGCCCGAGCAGGGCGTTTTCGTTCTATAGGTGATGGGCAGGTAAATTTCAAAGCTATTTTTACCAAATTGACCCAATACAACTTTCAGGGTTGGGCAGTGCTGGAGTGGGAATGTGCTTTTAAGAACTCCGAAGACGGAGCTCGGGAAGGGGCCGCCTATATAAAGGACTACATTATCCGGGTAGGCGACCGGGCATTCGACAATTTTGCCGGATCCGATGGCGACAGTGAGCTAAACAAAAAATTGATAGGAATAGCAGAAGAATAACAGTTTTAAACACAGCTATTATGGAAATTAGAAAACTTCGAATGGGAATGGTGGGTGGAGGTAAGAATGCATTTATTGGCGCTGTACATCGCATGGCCGCAAGTATGGACGGGCAGATCGAACTATGCTGCGGTGCTTTGAGTTCTGATCCGGTCAAAGCGAAAGAATCTGGAGAACTCCTTTCGCTTCCACCGCATAGGATCTATTCAAATTTTCAGGAAATGATGGTACATGAAAGTGAGTTGCCAGCTGACGAACGAATGCATTTTGTGAGTATTGTGACGCCAAATGTAGCTCATTTTGAGCCGGCAATGCTTGCCCTGGAACATGGATTCCACGTTATACTGGAAAAACCTATGACGTTTTCACTAAAAGAAGCCGAATTATTGCAAAAAAAAGTCAACGAGACTGGCTTACTTCTGGGCGTTACCTATACTTACTCGGCATATCCTATGGTAAAACAGGCACGCCAACTGGTCCAAGACGGCAAACTGGGCCATATCCGTAAAATCATGGTCGAATATCCGCAGGGCTGGCTCAGTACCCTAATCGAAGAAAAATCTGCTCTTGCCGCCTGGAGAACAGACCCCGAAAGAGGCGGCCTCAGTAGCTGCATGGGTGACATCGGCACCCATGCAGCCCACTTGGCTGAGTATATCTCAGGTATAAAAATCACAAAGGTATGTGCCGATCTCCGTATCGTCGTGGAAGGAAGACGGCTAGAAGATGACGGCAATGTTCTGCTGGGATTTGAAAATGGTGCGACAGGCGTACTGTCAGCTTCGCAGGTAGCCGCAGGCGAAGAAAATGCGTTAAAAATAAGGGTCTATGGCGAAAAAGCCGGATTGGAATGGAACCAGCAGGATCCGAATACGCTCCTACTGAAATGGCTAAATGAACCAGCACAAACATACCGTGCAGGCCAGTCCTACCTCTGCCCCATGGCTCAGCACAATACCCGCTTGCCGGCCGGACATCCAGAAGGCTATATAGAAGCGTTTGCTAATATCTACAAAAATTTTGCATCGACAATACGGGCGAAATTAAATGGTGTTCAACCATCTGAAGCTATATTGGATTTTCCTACCGTAAATGATGGAATGCGCGGCATGAAATTTATCGAAACCGTAATCGCTTCAGGACAATCCGATCAGAAATGGACGATGATGTAAATCACTGACGCCAATAGATACGATCGATAGTAAGGCTACTCCTGGCTCGTAATAGCTTAATATAACGGCCTTCTATCGATCGAAAGAAAAGAGCCCATACTTGTACGATGCATTTCAGGGCTGTCGAATGGACTATTACGACAATTTGCAAATGTGAAAAACTTTTGCAGACCATGCCAACTATCGCCCAAAAACTGATATTTTTGAACATAATTCCAGAATACATACATGAGTTCACTAATATTTCGTGACGCATTACAAGAAGATTTACCCCGTATTGTCGCTATTTACAATACGACTATTGCATCGAGAATGGTCACCGCGGATACAAGTCCAGTTTCTGTGGCTAGCAGACAAAAATGGTTTGACGACCACAACCCTTCAAAGCGCCCTCTCTGGATGGTTGAGGACGAAACTGGTCATATCCTTGGATGGGCTAGTTTTCAGTCTTTTTACGGCCGTCCTGCGTACGATGCAACTGTAGAAATCAGTATCTATATCGACGAACACTATCGCGGTAAAGGATTGGGCCGCCAAATACTCCAACACTGTATTGACCGTGCACCGGCCTTCGGAGTCCACACCCTTTTGGGGTTTATCTTTGCGCACAATGTACCCAGTATCGCACTGTTTAAGAAAATGGGATTTCAGGAATGGGCTCACCTTCCCAATATTGCTATCTTGGATGAGCAGGAACGGAGTTTGAAGATTCTAGGCAAACGGGTGAATTGACAAGTAGAGCTCGGTCCCAACGCTGAACATCAACAAAATCTACGGCAAAATTTGTCTTCTTGGTGTCCGGATCGGGGATAATGCCGCCACCACCTATACGAAAATAAAGCAACTCTATCAGTCACAAGATTTCGCTTCGTTTAGCTTCAGCCTATCGGATAAACCGCTGCACAAATTGTATGATCCTATCATGGAAAAATACACAGAATGGGCATTTTCCTTTAATGAAGATACAGAGCAGGGAAATCCTAAGAATACAGATGTACGGTTGTATTTTAACAACAATAAATTGGACAAAATGCAAATCACGTATAGGACATTCGATATGCCGGTCAATTAAATAGACACGTCACAAGAGGCTGCTGTCTACCCCGTATTACGAAACAGTCCCTATATGGATATGGTGAGTAACGGCACATCAAGGCCAGACGCCATCATCCGTGTTTTGCTGCGGTGGGTGAGGGAGCTCCAGAAACCGTATTTATAAGGAATCATCACCAGCAGGTCGGTATGACTTACTTTAACTTCATCGCGAATAGCTTTAACGACTTCATTGGAGGTAACATTTTTATAATAATAGCTGACTATACCCATGACGTTATTGATTGCTTCACGGGTTTCCTTACCTTTTTCTTCATTTAATTGCTCAACGGTCTTGCGGATATTGAGAACCTCCAATGTGGCGTCAAACTCTGCAGCAAAGTTCTTCACTTTTTCGAGGATTTCTTTCTGTACACCACGCACGATATCACAGGCGAAGAGGATATGTTTTAATCCGGTAAATTCAGCCCCCAGCGGCACCGAAAGAATCGGAATCTTCAGTTTACTGATTGCAGCGGTAGTCGTATTGCCCAGCATATCCTGGTCAAATGAGCGTTTGGCCATTCCCATGACCAACAAATCAGCGTTTGTTTCCTGAATACACTTGGTAATCTGGTCATAAAACAATCCCGTCGCTAAATACGGAATAGTGGTAATTCCATGCTGCGCCGTCACTGCTTCTGCTTTGCGCTGTAAGATTTTATTCTGATGTTCAAACATCTTGAACAAGGTGTCGGGAGAAAGACGTGCGTTCATGGCATGAATGGAAGGGTTCTGAAGCGAAAATAAGACGAGCTCATATTCCTTCCCATCAAAGACCTCCAATATAAAATTCAAGGCATGTTCAGCCTCTGCAGCATAATCTGTAGCAACAATTATCCGTTTCATCTGGTGTGAAATTATACGATTTAAAAATCTCTCTTTACACCATTCAAGTTAACGAAAAATAATAAATTTATAACTGGACAATTGTCTCAGCATCGTCAATTTTCTCCCGATTCCCGATTTATTTTGAATAACTGTTTTTTACAAAAGGTGCTTTTTTCAAGTAATCAATACTTTGTTCCAGGCCCGTGTAAATGTCGTTGTTTGTTTCTTCCAGCTCAACGAAAAGATACTTTAGTCCAGCAGTCTGCACGTTGTTAAAAATAGCATCAAATCCTACCATACCGCTCTGACCGATCTCACGATGATCTTTAATATGCAAAGCTCTAAATCTTCCTGAGTATTTATTGAAGTAGTCAACCGGACTAACATCACCAATCACAGCCCAATATACATCCATCTCAAAAAATACATTTTCTGGGTTGGTATGTTCCAGCATGTAATCGTACATGACTTGGTCTTCTACTTTCTTGAACTCATGCGCGTGATTGTGATAGCCATATAAAATTCCCTGCTCACGGCACTTTGCGCCTACCGCATCCAGATAACGGCACTGGGTCTCCAGATCCTTAAGTGTTTTGGGTACCTCCATCCATGGCGTCACGATATATTTCATACCAGCAGCTTTGTGGGTGGCGATACACTCGTCCCACCATTTTAGAGATTCTGAAAAATCACCTGAAGCCAGCTCCTGTGCTGATAATGTTTTCGTTGCATGTGAAGACAAGACCTTCATCCCCGCTTTTTCAACTTTAGCTTTAAATTCTTCCGGACTTAAATTATACAGCTTCCCATCTTTATAGCCAGCAGCTTCCACACCGGTATAACCAAGCGCTGCTATCTTTTGCAAAATCTGATCAAAATTAGGATTTTTTGCAATCTCCTCACGTACAGAATACAACTGTAGACCAATTTCCTTTTTTGCTGCCTTCTGTGCAAAAGTTGGATTGACAGCCAAAAGCATACAGCCGGCCAGCAATGTACCAATAAGGGTTCTCCTCTTCATATGTTTTTATTTTTCAGTAAAGACCTATCCAACACGAAAGCGATGGTAAACATACGTTTACGGGCTGTTTAGGTTTGTTCGTGTTTATGTGAAGTGCAATGTATACAAATACTGGAAAAAACACAATGCTTTGCCATTTTATTTATTCACATTCCAAGTTTTAAACGGACCAACCGATACATTATTACACAGCAATTCCCCAGTTTGTAAACGATTTCATAAACAAAACTGTTCTATTGTCAACGAACAACACTAAGAAAAATGGAAGAACAATTTAAAAATCCCGAATATAGCCACGAGAAGCAGGATGAGAAATTACCTGAGGTGGCGACAGAAGAAAAAGATGATGCTCCAGCAGGACGCAATATTAAGCGTACAATCATTATAGCTGTTTGTGTACTGATTGTATTTTACTTGATTTATTATTTCATGAGCGATCATTAACGTATTAAAATGCATATTGCAGCCATATTGTAGTAGACCTATGTCTGGTGCGCCAGTCCAAGTTTGTCTGACCATCCAGGAATAGACAGTTTGGCCGGGTGCCTAGTGCAGCCCGCTGACACGACTTCTTTTGCGGGTATGCGGGCTGCGCAGTTGGCTGTCTATATGTTTTTCATGATGGTCCAATAACAAACCTATCGGACAGGTGATATAGGGTTGAAATTACAAAGTGCATAATACGCTAGATATTGTCAACAACTCGATAAACGGGTTTACTGACATCTCACCCGAAAATAAAAATAAATTCTCATATAAGCAATTTTTAAAACAAAATTATAGACATATTTTTGCGCAAATTGTCACTCAATTCGTTGTATGACGGACAACGACAAACAAAAACTAGCGTCAATTGGTCTGCGATTTCGCGCCAGACGCAATGAACTCTATTATTCTATACGGGATGTTTCCAATCTGACCGGTATTTCAGTAGGTACTCTAAATGGGATAGAAAGGGGCAAAGACCTCACGTTGAGCAATTTTCTCCTTTTATGTAGCAGCCTTCAGATTCAACCCAAGACATTTTTTCAGGAAGATATTAAGTTCGGAGCCCCCTATTCATTGCCGCCCGATGTTCAGGAGCGCATTACCATCAACAAAAAGTTAGACAAACTCATCTATGATTCCGACTTTTTCGATAAGCCCAAACGGGTTTCTGAGGTATTGAAAGAACTGGATATAGACAGTGTTCACAGCAATAAGTTCTCCGTTCAGCTTACCGCTTATTGCGAAAAGGGCGCACTCGAATCAGAACAACGAGGTAACTTTAAATTTTATAGAAAAAGAACCTAACCCTCAAAACACGATCCCCTCCCAGACGGCTGAAGTGTCCTTCGAGTAGAACGCATTGTTCACCGTGCCGGTAATCTGAATTATTTTTGTATAAACTGTAACAACGGCTACCTTACTTATACTAATCCAGAAAATCAACATATAAACAGTTATGAAAACGAAATCTATTTACAACTGGAAAACTAACCTATTGGGAACTAAATT
Source organism: Sphingobacterium thalpophilum (assembly GCF_901482695.1). NCBI lineage: Bacteria > Pseudomonadati > Bacteroidota > Sphingobacteriia > Sphingobacteriales > Sphingobacteriaceae > Sphingobacterium > Sphingobacterium thalpophilum. The sequence continues at coordinate 2,961,513 of NZ_LR590484.1, read as the reverse complement.
TAAATTGTATGCCAACGAGAATGTTATCGGCTCACTCGAATCAAGTAACTGGAATTTGGATGCACGAGCTACGATACAGTCCAATCAGTATAACTTCAAAAATAAGGGATTCTTCAACCCTTACACCGAAATCCGAGATAAGCATGGTTACTTGGTGGCTGATATTGAATACAGTCCTTGGACAGGCAATGCTACGATTAGCTTAATCGGTAAAAAATATTTTTGGAGTGCGAAAGGTATATGGATGTCGAGCTGGAAAATAGAAGATGCGAATGGTCAGGTTATCGAAGTAAAACCAGGTGTGTTAGGCGATAGCGGCACGATAGAAAGCATGGACAACAGCGAAATGTTGCTTTCAATCTGCCTTTACCTCCAGCGGCGTGCCGTACTTCTCTATTCAATGATTGCCTTCTTACCTATTTTCATCTTACTCCTGCTTTGCATCTAGTTAAACAGCGGACAGAACCTATACAAAAATAGGTACCACAGGCCCTTACGGACCTGTTTTTTTTTGCACAGACGGAACGCTGAAGAATCTAGACGCTATAAACGTCAGTGCCAATTATACCGCACGACAGACTATCCCATATTTTGTCCCAAGCTAAAATTACTTACTTTCCCCGTTCCATCAAAAACAATTCTTGTTCCAACGATTTTACCTATTCCCCTTATAAAGGGACCCGAATAGACCGTTTGATGATCAAATTGGATTTCAATCCTTCTCGCATGGACAAGACAACGGAGGTTAACCACATTGGAAAAATCCACCCCAAATTTCGATAAATCATGTGAATGCCCTTCAAATAATTGTTCGCCGATTCTCAATTTGAGATTCTCAACACAACCTGCAAGGGCTAAAGGGATACTAATTACTCCTTCAGTCCCAAGAATCATGACACGGGTTTGCTTACATGGAGCGTTTGAATGATTTAACGTATGCTGAATATCCATTTCATACCGGAAGTTTTCGCTGTTTATCATGAGTTGCTTACTGACATTGGTCAAAACAAATTCCGGTATATTGAGACTGAGATCTGCTGTATCCAGCTTTAAATCGTCGGGCCCCACTCCGATCATGTCGCCCCGATGTAGTAAACCCGACGGCAAATAAGTGGGAATAGGCTGTTTCATCAATACTCCCAACCAACCATTCGACTCTATAAAGACATCATGTTCCTTCACTATAGAATCATTCAGTATTAGTTTTGCACGATAATACCCCGGCATATAGTAAATACTTCCGTATTCATGTCCTCCCTTGTCTACTCGTGCCCGACGTTTGGGGTCCCAGCTCTGCTGAATAAAAACAGAATCAGCATTGGATCGGATAGCATCGTACTTAAAGATGACCGTATTGGGTACGCCCACAGCGATGGTTTTACTACTGAAGGCAATCGTTTCGAAAGACAACCTTTTGGAAAAAGATAGGTATATAACGCTTCCTGCGGATAACGCTGTTATCAGCAACAAACTGACAAGGATGTATATCAGCTTTTTATTCACTTTTAGGCGCGGTTCAGAAGTTTGTTGCATTCCAGAATTGGAACCGCAGAATGAACGCCAGCTGCTATATCCGATAAACTTCGCCAAAGTATCGAGAGTACTTAGGTTCGGAGAGCTTTTGTAATGCACTTTTCCCCATATCCTTTTTAATGTACTGGGACTCAACACAGTCTTTGTCTCATTAAAAATCTGCTCACTTAAATTTTCAAAATCTCTTGCCTGCCATTGATCACTATCTCCCCAATGGAGTTTGTTTTCAATCAGCTTTTTGATCACGGTTATATCATCTTGTCTATCAAACATTTAAAACTTGAATAAAATTTGAACTTATTTGAACAGGTGCTGAACATATCATCCGTTTCAAACATAATATTTTCGGATCAGATTCTTTATCAATCGAAATAATAATATCATAATTTATGAATAGCACTAAAATCATTAGCAGCATACTCTTTTTCCTCCCTACATTATTGGTATTTGGTCAGGACACCATAACACCCGCTTTAGCCCCCAAACAGATTAAACCATACAACCGGGCTTTCGAAATTCTCCACGAACAGTATCGGGGTAACCCGATCATTCGGATCAAAGGCAAACCCGACGCGGGAATAGCCTGGATCAAGGGTCTTACTTTCGAAAACGGAATAATAGAATTCGATGTCAAGGGAAAGGATATAGTACAACAGAGCTTCGTGGGGGTAGCATTTCATGGCCTGGACGACAATACTTATCAAGCAATATATTTCCGTCCATTTAACTTTAGATCGAAAGACCCCATCAGAAAAATGCATGCAGTACAATATATTGCCCTCCCCGATAACGACTGGCCCTACCTCAGGGAAACTTATCCCCAAAAATATGAGGCATCTGTACCTTCCACGGTAGATCCCAACGAATGGTTTCATGTCAAATTAATAATTGGCCAGCAAACGATAGCAGTATTTATCAATTCATATCCCCAGCCAATTCTCAGCGTAAAATCGCTTATGTCAAACGGAAAAGGCAAGGTTGGATTTTGGACTGGAAATGGTTCTGACGGTGATTTTTCCGGCCTTGTTGTGATTAAACATTAAGCCTCCCACAATATATAAGGCATACAGCGCCCACAAAATTTTGAAAGCCTCGAGCAGGAAAAAAAGCATATCCGCTTAAATGTTAATTCACAATAAGATAATATCAGCTTAACACAAAATCATTCTTTCCGTGTTTAACTTAGTAAGAATGAATAACATGGCTTCTAATCGTTTTGTTCCGACTATAGCTTTATGCTCCGCTGTTTTGTTCTGTTGCTGCGGCAATAACGATCATACGATCAAAATGAAAGGATCGGATACTGAAGTAAATCTCGCTGTCAATCTGGCCGAGGCATACAATAAAACCGACCCTACTTTCAGCATGGCCATCTCTGGAGGCGGATCAGGACTGGGGATTACTTCTTTGCTGAATGGGCAGGCCGATATCGCCAACTCCTCTCGCCCGCTGACGGAAGAAGAGCAGTCTTTATTCAAAAAGAAAAATATCTACCTAAAAACCGTAGTATTTGCTGAAGATGCCACCGCATTTGTCGTACATAGCGACAATCCCATAGACGAAATCGACATCCATACCTTAGCCAAAATCATGAGCGGAGCAGAGGAAAACTGGGAGTCCATTTCGGGATCAGCCATGCCGATCACCATCTATGGTCGGCAAAGCAGTTCAGGAACCTACTCGTTTATCCGCAAAAAATTAAAGATCGCTTATAGTCAAAGGGCTAAGGAGATGACCGGAAACGCACAGATTCTCGAAGCTATCAAGATTGACAAGTCAGGCATCGGCTATGTAGGAGCTGGGTATATTTCAAAAAAGATACAGGACAATCAAGGTATTAAAGTACTAAAAATCAAACATGATGCAGCACAGCCAGCTGTGTCGCCACTGGATCCCGCCGCCATTAAAAACAGAGTCTATTTCTTTCAGCGGCCACTTTATCAGTTTATTCCCGAAAAATCCTGGGCTAAAGTACAGCATTTCATTCAGTTTGAAACACAGGGAGAAGGAACTCAGATCATCGAAAATTCGGGGTATTACCTTATACAATAAGTTACCATGCAGTACAAAAAAAGAATAGCCATCGACAAGATCGCCAGAATCGTATTCAAGTCCACCGGTTACTTGGTACTCCTGTTATTGGGCGGTATTTTCTTTATGCTGCTCTATAATGCTATAGCCTTCTTTCTGGATGTGTCACCATTGGATTTTATTACTGGAAGCCAGTGGAATCCAACAGCAGCTGAACCCGTCTATGGGATTTTACCTTTAATTGTCAGCACCTCGATTGTGTCTTTCGGAGCCATGTTGCTGGCCGTTCCACTGGGAGTGGGAACCGCTGCATTTATTTCCGAATATGCCACTCCAAAGCTAAAAAATATTTTAAAACCCGCCATCGAGATGCTTGCTGCCATTCCCTCTGTAGTGATTGGCTTTCTAGGAATCGTACTTGTCGGACCTGGGATTGCGGATTTCAACAATTTACCCAACGGTCTGAACGCACTCAACGGAGCCATCTTATTGGCGATCATGGCACTTCCCACCATTATCACCATCTCAGAAGATGCCATCCATGCTGTGCCACAGACATACCGCGAGGCTAGTTACGGTCTTGGAGCTTCCCGGTGGCAGACACTTCGCAAGATTACCATTCCAGCCGCCGCACCGGGGATTATCGCAGCAATCATGCTGGGGCTGGGCAGAGCAATAGGTGAGACGATGACCGTATTAATGGCCACAGGCAATGCTGCAGTTTTTCCAAAGGGCTTCTTCGACTCCGTCAAAACCATAACAGCGACCATTGCAATAGAAATGGGTGAGGTACCCTACCAGACCACACATTACTATGCCCTGTTTGCCATTGCCATTGTCCTTTTTTTTATGACCTTGGTAGCCAATCTGATTGGCGAGTATTTTATCAACCGTTTTAGGAAATATCATGCGGCATAAATTCAGAAAAATAGGTTTTATCATGGAGTGGAGTACACTCCTGCTATCCACCGGACTGGTTTGCTTCTTCCTATGCGTCATTTTATATGACATTTTCAGCAAAGGCTCGGCCATACTCTCCTGGGATTTTGTCACTAAACTGCCGACCAACGGCATGACCCAGGGCGGTATACTCACACCGATGATCGGAACGGTATTTTTAACCCTGATCACTGCACTATTTTCTATCCCTTTCGGAGTTTGCTGTGCGATTTATCTGAACGAATATGCAGAGAATACATGGCTCACGCGTACCATACGAGCTTCCATCCGCAACCTTTCAGGCGTCCCTTCAATCATATATGGACTGTTTGGTCTGGCCTTATTTGTTCAGGCGCTCAGCCTAGGGACTTCTATTTTAGCTGCAGGACTGACGCTCGGCCTGCTATCACTGCCATATATTATTACCACAACCGAAGAAGCCCTGCTTCGTATCCCCCGAAGTATGCGAGAAGCGGCATTGGCTGTGGGCGCGACGAAGTTTGAGTCGATTAAAGATGTGGTGCTCCCCGCCGCACTGCCCGGTATCCTGACGGGGATAGTACTGACACTTTCCAGGGCTGCCGGCGAAACCGCCCCAATATTATTTACTGGAGCCGCATTTTATATCACCAATTCCTTTGGCAGTCTCAGTCAGGAATTTATGGCACTCCCCTATCACCTATATATGCTGTCTACGCAGCATCAGTCGATCGAGGAGGTCAGACCAATAGCCTATGGAACGGCATTGGTCCTTATTATCGTCGTCTTCCTCATGAATTTAACAGCTTTCTATATTCGGTATAAGTTTAGAAATAATGAAAAGTAAATTGGTCGCTGAACATCTCAACCTTTGGTTTGGGAACAAACAGGTGTTAAAAGATATTAATATCGAATTTGAGGAAAATAAGGTTACCGCATTGATCGGCCCTTCAGGTTGTGGCAAAAGTACGCTGTTACGAAGCTTCAACCGCATGCATGATCTATATCCAGAAGCCAAAATCGAGGGCCGTATCAAACTGGATGGACAAGACATCTATCGAAAAGAGATCGAAGTAACGGACCTTCGAAAGCGTGTCGGCATGGTCTTCCAGAAAGCAAACCCTTTTCCCAAGAGTATTTATGAAAATATTACCTATGGATTGAAGATCAATAATCTTACTGCAGACAAAACCACCGTCCAGAAGGCTTTGCAAGAAGCATATATCTGGGAAGAAGTTAAAGACGATCTGAAAAAACCGGCCACACGCCTCTCGGGCGGGCAGCAACAAAGGCTCTGCATCGCACGTACAGTAGCGCTGCGGCCCGAAATTATTCTGATGGATGAACCTTGTTCTGCACTGGATCCTGTAAGTACCCTTAAGATTGAGGAATTGATACACCATCTCAAAAAGGATTACACAATTGTCATCGTTACCCATAATATGCAGCAAGCTCAGCGTGTCGCCGACAAAACCGTATTTATGTACCTGGGCGAGATTATTGAACAGGGCGATACTGACCAGATCTTTAACCATCCGCAGCACGAGACCACCCGTAATTATATCAGTGGGCACTTTGGTTAACACCGCAGCAATCCGTAGCACACTTCCGATGTGCCTGCCTACTGCTTTCTCTTATGTTCGACAAGGCCCTTCCTTGTCGGACATCCTTGAAACTCCCTAGAATTATCAGGCAATGACAGAACTTAGGTTCCAAAAGGATCATTTTTTTTCTCCCTTTTTAATAGAAAGGTCAGATGTTCCACGGCATTTTTTAAACGCTTCGCGTCATCCTCCGTCTGAATGGCCCATAGTATCTCCTCAGTAACAGGTGCCGATCGATAACGGATTTGATAACCTGCCTTTACACGGGCAACAAGGAGCGGTTCAGATTTTGAAATATCACTACGAAAATGCTGGCCAGTAGATAAAAAGACAGTCAACGTTTTACCGTCAACTGTCACGGTATCTACCTTTGTATCTTTATAACGGTAAGCAAGCTTGTATAGCTTATTGATGTAAGCTAGGGTCTGCTGTTTGTTGAGCGCGGCATGTTGCCCTTGTAAGGCTGTGCTTATTCCCAGAAAAAAACAACAGTATAAAAGGATTTTTTTCATTCGAAAGAAGATTTGTTCATCGTCCGGTGGCTTTGCCAATACTTATCTGCACAGGCAATTATCCCAATAAAAATATCTATTTATTTAGGATTTTCCTACTGGCCTGCCATCAAAAAGCGGACCAATGGCAAATATTGAGGTCAGCACAATGCATCCCATCCTGAGCAGGAGCGAATTTTTATTGCCGTCCCTGCACGACACAAGTATTAAACGTCCAAACGACGATCATTGGCGACCGTCGTTTGGAAACTTATTGCGGGAACCAGCTCAGCTGTGCAAGGTCCGACTAATTCGATTTCAACAGATCCCTGGCATTTTCAGCAAGCCGTATAAACTCGGCCCGGTAACCCTCCTCATCGGATCCTTTTGCAGCTTTAGCCCGGGCGATCAAGCTTTCAAAGCTAGCTCTTTGCTTGAAATCAGAATCCCTGAGCAGCATGCCCAATTCTGCAACTGCACTCGCAAATCGAAGGTCTTCGCTGGCCTTTTCGATCTCAACGGCTTTCGCCTCAACGGTCTTCTGCTGCAGTTTGCTCTTGCTGCCTTCAGGTTCTTTGTATCGGAACTTCACTGTCGCCAGTTCACCATTCATTTTTCCCACACTTGCCTTTTGTTCCGCTTGGTACTTCAACGGATCCACGTTACCTGCTATGGCCGAAGACACCCCGACAGGAACAATCTCGTACAAGGCAGTCACCATATGCCCCACGCCCATATCGCCACCCATCTTTTGATCGTTGTTAAAATCTTCGGCTTCCAGCAACCGGTTTTCATACCCCACCAGACGGTAGGCCTGTACATAACTCGGATTAAATTCGACCTGGATTTTAACATCCTTCGCTACCGTGAACAGTGTACCGCCAAATTCAGTGACCATCGCTTTGCGTGCTTCGGAAATATTATCAATATAGGCATAGTTGCCATGCCCCTTATCAGCAAGGATTTCCATTTTGCTATCTTTCAGGTTCCCCATGCCATAACCTAGCACAGTCAGAAAAACACCAGACTTGCTCTCGCTGCTAATAAGTTCTTCCATAGATTCATCGCTGCTCTGGCCGACATTAAAATCCCCGTCACTGGCCAGGATAATCCTATTGTTGCCCCCTTGTATAAAATTTTGTCTGGCTATTTCGTAAGCTTTCTTAATTCCAGCCGCGCCCGCTGTACTTCCTCCGGCTTCCAGTTCATCAATCGCTGTTTTAATTTTCATTTTCTGACTACCGGCCGTACTTTCCAGCTTTACGCCCGCCGAACCAGCATAGGTTACGATCGCCACCCGGTCAATATCACGCAGTTGATCCACCAGCATTTTCAGTGAGGACTTTACCAGGGGCAACCGCCCCGGTCCCATCATGGATCCAGACACATCAATCAAAAAAACCAGATTGGAAGCCTTCAGCTGATCGGTTGGGATATCCTTCGCTTTAAGTGTTACGCGCATCAGCTGATGGGTGCTGTTCCATGGTGCTTTACTCAATTCGGTCAGGATGTTTACCGGTTCACCATTTTTAGGTCCGGCTACCCGATACTGAAAATAATTGATCATTTCTTCGACTCGCACAGCATCCTTTTCGGGGAGACTACCTGAATTTATAAACCGACGCACATTGCTATAAGACGCCGCATCCACATCAGCAGCAAAGGTGGATAGCGGTTCCTTCAACGGATTGATAAATTTGTTCTCTTTAATTTTTTGGTAGGACTCCTGAGAGGACTGCTGTCCACGGATGAATATTCCACTTCCCCCAAAGTAAGTCTGTTTTGCGCTTAGCGCCATCACAGGGCTACTATTCGTTTTAACCGCCGTACCGTACCCCAACACTACCACCTCCTCCAAGGTATGCAGGTCAGCGGCCATAACCGCATCTACTTTTGATTTTCCATTTACCGAAACCCGTCGTGTGAGATAGCCAAGGGCGCGAAATTCCAGAACATCTTTACCCGTGGCCACATGGATCTGATAATTCCCCTCACGATCGGTCACCTTGCTTTCTTTGGTCTGCAAGTTCGTCACGGTAGCGCCGCTCAGACCTCGTCCAGACTGCCCATCGGTTACTCTGCCCTTTACACGATATCCTTGACTCGCATAGCTCCCGAAAGACATCAGGACTGTCATTAAAAAAAGTATTGTTCTCATAATATTCCGTTTTTGGACAAGGGATGCAGCAAATATTAAATTTCCATAAACCAGAAAAAAAAAATATTTTTAACAAAATAATGTTTGCATTCAGGTCGTCAAAAATGGATTCAACGCGAGAGCAGGATCTCTTGCATCAATATCAGGAAACAGCAGATCTCCAGGTATTGGGCGAGCTCTATCAGCGACATACCGAAATGGTATATTATGTTTGCTTACGTTATTTCCAGGATCCCGAACGAAGTAAGGACGCCGTGATGAATATCTTTGAAGAACTCATATATAAAGTTAACAAACAAGAAATCAAAGACTTTCCGAGATGGCTTTATGTACTGAGCAAAAATCACTGCTTAATGTATTTACGGTCACAAAAAAATAAATCCCAGATTTCTCTGGATGAGTTTGTGAAATTTCCCGAAGCGCTGCATCAGTATGAGGAGCAGGACGAAAAAGAGTTGCAGCTGGCAGCGATGGAAAGTTGTCTGGAAAAGCTTCCCGAGCGGCAGCAACAGTCGGTCAGGCTCTTTTTTCTCGAAGAAAAATGTTACAAAGAGATCAGTGACACGACAGGATATAGCTTGAATGAGGTCAAAAGCTACATCCAGAATGGGAAACGAAATTTAAGAAACTGCATGGAGGCATGGAATGAGCAACAGTAATTACGACATAGCATACTTAAGGAAATACCTCAACGGCGAACTTTCTCCAAAAGAGATGTATGCTGTCGAGCGCGAAGCTCAGCGTGACCCAATGCTGGCAGATATTCTTATGGGTATGGAAATAGCTCCGGGACAACCCGACCTCTCCGATCTTAGACTCCGTATCCTAGAACGTACTGCTGCCTCCCAAAAAAATAAAAAGACGACTGTGTTCGACTGGAAGCGATTAGCCGTTGCCGCCAGTGTTGTCGCTATTCTGGGTGCCGGTATTCTATACGTTCAACACAAGAAAAATCCGGCCGATTCCCAACGGACGGCCAACATTTCCTCCGCTGCTCATGAGCAAGGATCCCCCATACCAAACGATTCGCCATCCGCCTCTCCGACAGGCGGCAAGACACAACAGACTGAAGCTACACGGCCCCAAGAAAGCAACACAACGTCTACTCCTCGCCAATATGAGGTAGACGACAAGCGCCTCGCGCTCAACAAACGATCCTCGCCGACCGCCCCGTCCGAAAAAAGAGATAGCCATACGCTGTCAGGACGCCCCGTACTGAGCCTGAAGCCGGCCGATACGGCGATGATTACCGGTTATGCTGCACAGGCAAAAAAGAGCCCAACGACAAACAGCGAACGGATAATGATCAGAGGCTATGGCAATGCTCTGGCAAGTCAGGTTGCGGGTGTAAACGGAGCTACGGTGCAGGGCTCAGGATCGCCTTTTCAGGTTACCGTCAAAGATAAAGAGACTGGACTACCCATATCGGGAGTAACCATTATACAACCCAATAGCAAGATAGCCACAAATACAGATGCTCAGGGCAAGGCTACTATACAACCAAGTTCAATTGATTCCCTAGTAGATATCATGGCCTTAGGTTATAATACGGTTGCACTCAATATGCGACGAACTAAAAATTTAAACGTGAAACTACAGCCCTCGAACGGTGCATTGGAAGAAGTCGTCGTCACCACGATGTCTTCACGAAAAACCAAAGCTGCAGAACCTGTATGGGGCTGGAAAGCATTTAATAGCTATATTAAGAAAAAAACCGCTCGTAGTCGCTATGAAGGAACAGTACGTCTAAGCTTTTATATTGATAAAGACGGGTTTCCGACCAATATCAATATTTTACAGAGCGCCAACGAATACCTGAATACCAAAGCTTCGGAAATACTGCTTTCCGGTCCGAAATGGAAGGCCGACGACAACCGTTATGTCACCGTGACTTTTGAGTTTAAATATGACTAACATTTAAAAAAGCGATCTCCAACACTAAAGCCCCCAAAAAAATAACAGATCAAATAGGGATTTTCATTTAAAATTATTTCATACATTAGCACTATAATTGTTAACCATATAGTGAATTTTATGAAAGTTTTCTTCAGCTGTCTGCTTGTTCTCAGCAGTTTTTGGGCCAGTGCTCAGGATTTTTCGTTTGGCAAGGTAAAAAAGGAGGATTTCGCTATTGACATCAGCAAACTGGACACTGCAGCCAATGCCTTTGTCATCCGTGAATATGGCTCCGCCCAGGTGAGTTATAACAATCAAAAGGGCTTATATGTCGAATTTACCAAACATGTGCGGATCAAAATACTGAACAAAGAGGGGTATGATCATGCAAACTTCAGCATTCCACTCTATAAAAGCGGTAATGAACGCGAAGTTCTTGTTGATATCAAGGGAGCGTCCTTTCATCTCGAAGGGGATAGAGTGGTCGAGACCGAGATGACCAGATCCAATGTTTTCAACGAAAACTCCTCTGAAAATCTTTCGGTGACAAAAGCGGCTATTCCAAGGGTCCAGGAGGGAACGATCATCGAATACCGTTATCGGACAGAATCACCTTTTATTTTTAACCTTAATTCCTGGGAATTTCAGGAAGAACTGCCCAAAATTTATAGTGAGTATGCGACGCGTATACCAGAAATCTGCCATTATAAAGCGAACTTAAAAGGCAGCTTGGCGATTAAAGATCGAAAGACGGAAAATTACAATACAGGGCTTCAAACGAATGTAGGCGACATTTTGGGTGAGAAGACAACCTACATCATGGAAAATATCCCAGCCTTCCAGCCGGAAGATTATATGACCTCTTCCAAAAATTTTCGTTCCATCATCTTTTTCGAACTTGGCCGTTATAGTGTACCTTTTGGACTGACCAAAGACTTCTCCCTCACCTGGGAAAATGTTAGAGAAAAACTGATGGCAGACGAAAGCTTCGGTGGTCAGGTCAAAAGAAAGACAGCACTAAAGCAGTTTGTTGATCCTGTCCTGCAGGGAGCCAATAGTGAACTTGCAAAGGCCTCCCGTCTCTATGCCTACTTTCAGAAACAGATCAAATGGAACAACCGCCATTCCATCTACGCAAAAAATATCAAGGAAGCGCTGGAAAAGAGGAGCGGCAACAGTGCGGACATCAATCTCGGATTGGTCAATGCATTACGATATGCGCAGCTGGAAGCCATTCCCGTCGTTCTGTCTACCCGCGATAACGGTTACGCCGGACTATACTCGCCGGCCATATCGGAGTTCAACCATGTTATTGCGCAGGTAAAGATCGGCGAAGAGTATTATCTACTGGATGCCACCTCTCCTTACGAGCCATTCGGCAACCTGCCCTTTAAATGTGTCAACTATCAGGGGCGCAGTATTCCTTTGACCGGCGAATCGGACTGGGTAAAGTTAGAATCTAGACTCCCCGCCTCCCAAAGCAGCTTTTTCTATGGCGAACTTCTGGAAAATGGCACTTTGAAAGGAAAATGGATAACCTCCAGAAGCGGTTACCTAGCTTCAAAAATGCGTGAGCGCCTGCAGAGCAGTAACTCAGAAGAAGAATTCTACGAAAAATTGGACGAGGACAATACCCGTATAAAAATCAATAGCTTCAAAGTATTCAACCGTGACTCACTGGAAAAACCATTATCGGAGGAGTTTGAGATAGAAATTGAACAATTTGCCTCTCTCCAGAGTGGGTTGCTCGCTTTTAACCCCTACATCGACAGCAAAACCACAAAAAATCCCTTCAATCTGACAGAAAGAAACTATCCTATCGATTTTGGCTCTTTGATTCATGAAGAAAACTATATGGAAATAAAGCTGCCCAAAGGCTATGTTTACGCTCCTGAGACAAGGCTGAAAAACATCAGCATGGCGTTACCAGAACGTGCTGCCCGCTATATTTTTAAAGTCAGTGATACAGCACCGGACACACTGCTGATTGAATCGGCGACACAATTCAATAAACCATTGTTTCTGCCTGAAGAATATTTCGATCTAAAAGAGTTTTTCAGCCGCATCATACAGGCGCAGAAGCTGGATATCACCCTCAAAAAAATTTAAAGCAGACTTTAACACAAAGTTCATATTATCTTGATGATAAGCTTAAATAAGCGGAATAAATTTGAATATCAAAAAAAGAGAATGAATATGATTAAAGATTCAGAATTATTCGAACTAGAGCATACCTTTCTTGGTGAAGGTTTTGATCTGGATGGTGATGACATCGTCATCGAGGAAGACTAGGTCTTCTTTTAATTCAGCAAGTATTATTCCCCTTATATAATCTCTAAGCCCGGTCTATTCTTAGCCGGGTTTTTCCTTTTCGTCAAAATACAAATCCTTTAGTACCCCTTAGATAGGGCTCTCCATTATGACATGCACATAAGCCTCATGCAATAAGCGGACGGCCTCTGGCATATCTTGTTCATCCAAATGCGCAAATCCCAGCCTGAGGGCGGTGACTGTCTTATTTTGATAGAGACAGACGCCGGGTAGCAAAAGGCCTCTTTTTTTAGCTTGCTGTTGCAGACGCATCAGTGAAAAGGAGCGGTTAAAGCGGATCCAGAAGGCCAGCCCCGATACAGGTGGCTCAAACGTAAGCTCCTGCTTAAAATACGCATGCAGCAACTGGGCAAAACGTTCTTTCCGTTCGGCGACGATCTTCTGGAATTTCCGCTGATAACGGAAGATATCTCCCTGATGAATAATTTCTCCCAGAGTTTTTTCCAGCATGAAATTGGGTTTACCAAAAATATTCAGATACTTTTTTCCTTCTTCCAAAAGGTCTTTCGGGGCGATCAGAAAGTTCATCTGGAAGCCCGGAGCAAAAAAGTGTCCGAAAGAGCCGATATACAGTACCCTTGCACCTCCGTTTTTCCTGAACAACGATTCTGCCTTCCCCCTTATAGGTGCCGTTTCAAAGTCAGCATCATCCTCGATTACAATAAACTGGTAGTGTTCGGCGAGCTGCAGTAACTGTACTTTCCTTTTCTCCGAAAGAGCAGCTGTCGTCGGATACTGACACTTTGTATTGACATATACGCACCTGATCTCTCCAGGACTGAAATGCGCAGCAATATAGTCGATGTCCATCCCCTCTGCATCTACAGGAACTGTTTTTAGTCTGGCGCCGGCCTGGCTAAAGATCATGTTGGGCAAAAAATAGCTCAGGTCCTCTACGAGGACAATATCCCCCATACGGATCAACAGACGCGTCAAAATCGAGAAGATCTGCTCCCTGCTGACGATCGGCAGCAGAAAGTTTCTGGAAATATGAAATCCTCGGGTCAGGTTGAGGTAATAACTCAGCTGATCCCTGAAAAACAGATTTCCTTCAGCTGTCTCCGGCAGCTGGTCGGTTTTCCGTTTCCTTTTTATCATCGATGCATAGAAACGGACCAGCTCATCGGCTTCAATGATACGGTAATCAGGGGTTCCGTCGGTAAAATAATAGTTTTCAGGAACCTCCAGATGTGGCGTATCCAAAATCAGTTCTTTCCGAAAATGGAAGGGAGCCCGTTCCGGAGGCTGACGGAATGCATCTTTCACCCCTTGGGAAGCTGTCTGTTCGGGGTTCTGCACAAAAGTACCAATGTTGGGCAGCACCTTAACCCAACCCTGCTCGTGCAGTTCATTTATCGCCGCAACAACGGTCTTACGATGCACCTGCAGATCAGACGCTATCTTCCTGCTCCCGGGCAACAGGTCTCCATCTTCCAGCAGATGGCGCTTTACGGCGTTGATAAACTGGTATACAATCTGCAAATAAACGGGATCTTCCTTGCGACGGTCGATCTTGACGATCGTATGGAAATGGACATGAACCGGACTACTCATTTTCTTTATTTCGGACTACCAAAGTTAATATTTAAACGCCAATCTTTGCAATTCCGACACACAAATTACGTCTGGCTCCGAAGCCATGGCCTGCATATAATTTAATGACAAGAATATGAGCGAAGCAAAAAAATGGACACAGAAGGAGGTTGTCGCACTATACAACAAACCGATCATGGAATTGCTCTATGAAGCTGCGGAAGTCCATCGAACTTATCATAATCCCAATAAAATACAAGTATCCACATTGATTTCAATAAAAACCGGAGGTTGCCCGGAAGACTGCGCTTATTGTCCACAGGCAGCACGGTACCACACCGACGTGAAAGCTCAAGCCCTCATGAGCGTGGAGCAGGTCAAAGCTCAGGCATTGGCGGCTAAGGCCAACGGCAGCTCACGTATCTGTATGGGCGCCGCCTGGCGCAACGTCAAGGACGGCCCCGAATTTGACCAGGTACTGGAGATGGTACGTACACTCAACCAAATGGACATGGAAGTATGCTGCACCTTAGGTATGCTCACCGAAAATCAGGCACAAAGACTTTCAGAAGCTGGCCTCTACGCGTACAATCATAATTTGGATTCTTCTGCCGAATACTATGGGGAAATCATTACGACCAGAAGTTATGCAGACCGGCTGCAGACAATCGATAATGTCCGGAAAACCAATATCACGATCTGCAGTGGGGGCATTATCGGCATGGGTGAAAGTGTTGCCCAACGCGCCGATATGCTGCTCACCCTCGCTTCGCTGGTCCCTCAGCCCGAGTCGGTACCGATCAATGCCCTGGTTCCGGTAGCAGGTACACCAATGGAGAGTCAACAAACGGTTTCCATCTGGGAAATGGTACGCATGGTCGCCACGGCGCGTATTTTATTACCACAAACGCAGGTACGCTTATCTGCCGGACGTACAGGCATGAGCCGCGAAGGACAAGCCCTGTGTTTCTTTGCCGGTGCCAACTCCATATTTACTGGTGACAAATTGCTGACTACGCCTAATCCCGATGTCAGCGAAGACATGCAAATGTTTCGCGAACTGGGGTTGATCCCGCAGCAAGCTTTTGAAAAACGAAGCCAGCCCAAAACAGTAGCAGCGGCCGATGCTCATTTTAAGGCACAAGGCGAAAAGCCCAAATGGTCACGTCCGCCCCGTAAGCGGAAGCCCTCCTGATACAGCATCAAGCGAGCAGGGGATCTGTTGTAGTCTCTACACCTGTTTCGAGTCTGCCTGCCAGCTGTATGGCAAAGTTGGCACTCCCCTGCCCCATGACCAACAGATCATACCAGTTGCCCTGTGTGGCAATGTCCAAAGACAGCACAATCTCCTTGCCTGCCCCAATGTCCATTATAGATTTATAGTTTTGGTAATTTAAGCTTTTAATTTCAACTTTCACCGGCTGGCTTTCCCGATTTCTAACAACAAGCCGCAACTTGCCTGTCGGTGTCTTAGTCAGCGGCTTCAGTTCCGGCGAGATGGCTGCTGAGACAGCAGGCGCATTTTTTTGACCTGTAAAGCGTCGGTAAAAACCATTTGGGCCATGTAGCTCAAAAGCATAATCTGAACCTTCAAACCTGCTGAGATCCCACTGGTAAAGCAACTGATCTCCTGCACTGACTGCGAAATTCCAGTTCCGATAGCGCTCTGTCCTCCCCTCGCTGTCACGGTACGTTTTTGGGCTATAAACATTAAAGGGCACTCCGCTGGTCCGTTTGCCGAAGATTGCTGTATCTACCTGCATCATTAGCTTAAATTTTCCATTGCTTACATAAGCCTCCGCATCGTGCGCATAGGGCAACGTCGGTGATTTACGGATGCCGGATTCCTGCACACGGTTGAATTTTGCCGTCCATACTTCTTTTTTTACCTTATTGAGATCATCGATTTCAACAAAACCTGCGGGGTTGCCCTTAAATTGTGCATTGTAAATGGTTTCGATATAAGAATTCCGGTTTAAGAAAGGAAGGTTTTCTTCCTTCTCGGTAAATGGAGTGAATGCAGCAGTCAAATCGCCACAGATCGTCCTTCGCCAGCTACTGATGTTTTCCAGACGGAGGTCTTTTTTGTACTTGTTGCTAAAAAAAGATTCGAGAAACTGCAATGTCGAAGTGTGGTCAAAGAGCTGTGAACACACCTTGCCACCCCTTGACCAGGGCGAGACAATATACATTGGCACGCGAAACCCGAGTCCAATCGCCGCCTCGCGAGCCTGTTTCTTCGGAATTCCCTGTTGGAGTTCGTTGGTCAGACGTACCATCTCGACCTCCGTATCAATCCCCGCTGAACAGGCACCCGTGTCTGCCTTTTTGAGGTCAGGAACCACAAAAGGCTTCACATGATCATAATAACCATCATTCTCGTCGTAGGTGATAATAAAGATTGTTTTCTTCCATACTTCTGGATTTTTTGTGAGGATATCCAGCACCTCCGAAACATACCAGGCACCATACCATGGAGCACTGGGATGATCTGAAAAATTCTTAGGGCCGGCCAGCCAGGATACTGCGGGCAGTGTACCGTTGTCAACATCCTTTCTAAACTGATAGAGCACATCTCCTTTAGGTACTTCCAGCGTCCGCTTTTTACCCTTTTCGCCAAATCCGAGTGTATCCAGTTTACGATAATTATTATCTCCCTTATTGACCGTAAAGGCCCGCTGATTTAGCGATTTAGTGAAGTCGCTCAGCTTTTCGTAATTTGCAGCATTATACGATTTCAGCTCTGCTTCCGCTCGGCCGAGCACCTCACTTTTCTTCCGGATATCCGCACGGATTTTTTCTGCCTGCGACTCCGATTCGGGCGAACGTTCCTCCAAGGCAGCGATTTGTCCGGGCAGATCACGCACCTGTGCCTCGAGGTTACTGATATAGGTATCCTTGAATTTCACCTGATAAGCTTGGAAAAACTCAAGCAGGTTGCAGCCAAAATTCGACAACCATGCCCGCTCTTCGCCCGTCAGACCACCCCCGCAACTCGTTTCGTTCTGATAAAAACGCCAGCTGATACTGTTCTTTTCAAGCAGTTCCGGAAAGGTCTCCCAAGTCATTTTTCCATAGCTGTAATCATCATTCCGGATATTGACTTTCTGCAGCCCGTCTTTCATCTCGGTGATCTTGCCCGTCCAGAAAAACGAACGGTTGGGGGTCGTGCTGGTCATGCCCGAACAAAAATTCTGGTCACATACCGTAAAAGCATCTGCGAGAGCATAGTGGAAAGGCAGATCCTCCCTGGTGAAATAACCCAAAGTAAGCGGCATCGCAGCATATTGTTTATTTCCCGACTGCTTGGCTGGCAGCCACTGATCATATCGCCCCTGATTAAAGGCATCTACCTGACTCGCGCGGCTGTGCGGAAGAGACCCCATCCAAGTCACTTTACTTTCTTTAAGATTCAAGCGGAAAGGGGCAAATACCCTCCCCTCCCTGTCGGTCTGATACCATACTGGCAGACCATTCGGCAACCGTACCGAACGCGGATCATTAAAACCACGTACCCCTGCCAGGCTACCCAATGTATGATCAAAAGACCGATTCTCCTGCATCAGGATAACGATATGCTCGGCATCCAGAAAACTACTCCCCGGTTCCGGATTTATAGCAAAGGCTTTCTGGATGGAGGCGGGCATGAAACTAGCGATACCTGCGGCTCCTGAAAATAGCAAAGTCTTTCTTAGAAACTCTCTTCTGCTTTCCATAATGTTTAGTTATAATTTCGATTTGAATCTACTTACATTTCTTTTTGTTTCATATTTCTTCGTGTAAATCTTATGTTACAGCGTACTCAGTTTCTCAAGCAAGTCCCCGAAACATAGCAGGATGCACCTTTAGGGCGCGCAAACTGCATTCAGCATGTAACATTTGTATCTATTCCTGTTGAAAGTTTCAGAAAACAACAAAAAGCCTGTAAGTTTACAGCAAATTTCTTCCACGGGCTAGCATTGCTCCTGGATCAACAAACAAACAGATATGACTATTCTCACCTTCACACTCATCCTCCTTTTAGGTGCTTTTATCGCAGGACTTTTGGGATCACTGACGGGCCTTGGTGGAGGAGTCGTTGTCATTCCGCTGCTGACACTTCTCTTCCACGTGGATATCCGCTACGCAATAGGAGCTGCCTTACTGGCATCCATAGCCACATCGTCGGGTGCCGCTACAGCCTACGTCAAAGAGGGGATCACCAATATTCGTCTGGGGATGTTTCTGGAGATTGCAACCACAGTGGGCGCCGTGATTGGCGCTATTATCGCTATCTATATGCCGACCAATACCATCGCTATTATTTTCGGTGTGGTATTGATATTTTCGGCAGCTATGACTGTTCGCAAGAAAAATGAACACGCCCTTTCGGGTGGTTCGGCCTTAGCCGAAAAATTAAAACTCAACAGCACCTATCCTGCCGGTGGTAAACTGGTTCCTTACAAATTGACAAACGTGGTCGGCGGATTTTCACTCATGGGTGTGGCGGGTATTCTTTCCGGCCTGTTGGGTATAGGCTCGGGATCGCTTAAGGTACTTGCGATGGACAGTATGATGAAAATTCCGTTCAAAGTCAGTACGACAACGAGCAACTTTATGATCGGAGTCACCGCTGCCGCATCCGCTGTCGTGTATCTTCAAAGGGGATATATGGACCCGGGCATTGCCTTTCCCGTCATACTCGGGGTACTCTGCGGAGCTATTACCGGTTCGAAGCTGCTGAAGCGAATGAATCCCAAAACACTACGGATTATTTTTGCCATTGCCATCACCCTGGTTGCTCTGGAAATGATTTTCAACGGATTTCAACAAAAGTTCTAACCACACAGAAGTGTGCCACTTATGCAATACGATACGGTCAGCCGAACAGACCGCGAATCCGGAAAAAGAGAGGTATTCACAAACTCATGACCTATAAAAAAATAAAACAAAGAGATGAAACAGGTATTTTCAAAACATTATTGGGGCGACAAAGATATCTCATTGCTGGTTGGACAGATCTTACGGACAGGCGTTATCCTAGCCTCATCCCTATTGGTCATCAGCGGTGTTTTATATCTGATTGTACATGGTCAGGAACAGGTGCCGGATTATAAGGATTTTATCGGCGAGAGCAATGCCAACACAACGATCACAGGTATCCTTACCGGTGCATTTGCGGGAAGTGTTCCACAGTTGATCCAACTCGGTGTGCTCCTATTGATCTGCACACCTATCGTCCGGGTTATCGGATCACTGTTCGGCTTTGTCATCGAAAAGGACCGGCTCTATATCATCATCACGCTGATTGTACTGGCAGTGATTATCGGGAGCATACTTAGTGGAGTGAAAGGTTAATCTGTATTCCGTCTGCGCCGCAGCCAGGTGTTTTTCTGCAGTGCATATTCAACGTTTCGCCGTTCAGGTTCGTTGGCATAAGCCACAATCCGCTCAGCGACCCTGTGGGCACCGAGGCGTTCCACAGCCTTTTGCGAGCGATAATTTTCAGCACCCACATGTAGCAAAATCGTATCCACAAAGTTGAAAGCAAAATCAAACATCATTTCTTTAACCAGGGGGTTGATTCCGCTTCCCCAATAAGCACGGGCATAAAACGTGAAGCCGACAAAGATGGATCTTTCGGTCTCATTTAACCCGTAATACCGCGTGCTCCCAATACATTCTCCCGTCGCCTTGTCCAATATGAGATAAGCAGCCTTGCTGTCTAGAGCGGATTCAAAAAAAGTACGAAATACCTCCTTCTTCCAGCGGTCTTTATTGGGATGCTGCTCCCATATCAATGGGTCTTGGGCAACTTGATAAAGCCGGTCAAAGTCCTTGGGGCCAATCAATCTCAAGGTGACCTTTTCATTTTCAAGTGTATTCGGTGCTACAAATTTCATGCGAATGTTTACTATTAGATAGCTTTGAAAAGCTGGTGAATCGATCAATTTTCAACAAAAGATACCAATTATTGATGAAACTCAGTTTAATTCTCTTCATTCCGGTCAAATATTACACCAAAATGTTTGTCCATCCTACATCCGAACCATACGGTTGCCTCCGTAGGAGACTATCCCCGTCCGTTGAACAAAATTTTTCGTGATGCCACGATGTTCTTTTGGTCAAAATAAGCTTACTCTTCTTTCACATAACAAAATTTCGTATTTTACGCTGTCTATGGAACAATTCAAAGAATTTGTAAAACAGCGCATCAAAGTTAGCGAAGAAGAGCTCAATGATATCATTTCCCGTTATCAGGTCAGAACGTTCAAGAAAAAGGAATACTTTCTACGCGCAGGCGAAATCTGCCATCATGAAGCCTATGTTGTCAACGGCCTCTTTAAATCATTCTACGTCACTGCCGACGGTATAGAGCATATCCTACAATTTGCCATCGAAGATTGGTGGATCGGAGATATCGCCAGCTTCAATTATCAGGAGCCGGCATTGCAGAATATTCAGGCCCTGGAAGACTCAGTCGTGCTCACCCTTTCTAAACAGGATAAAGACAAGCTTTATGAGGACCACCCGATCTTCGAAAAGCTTTCCCGGATTATGGCCCAGCGCGCACAAGTCGCTGCTCAGCACCGAATCATTTCCAGCATCGGTTTTACGGCACAGGAGCGCTATCTGGACTTTATCCAACGCTATCCTAAGATCTACCCGCGTATATCCAATATGCAGTTGGCTTCTTATCTCGGCGTCACGCAAGAATTCCTAAGCCGCTTAAAAAGACAGATATTAAAGCCCAACCGAAATTCTTGACCTACATCAATGTTTTCCCGCTCCGTTTATCTCACCTTTGCAAAAGCTTGTTCAAACAAACATTTTGAACAATTAACGGTTTGATAAATAAATAGAAAACAACATGAATAGATTTTTCCAATTTTTAGCCCTGTCGGTATTAATGGTTAATGTCGCTGTGGCGCAAGTAAAATGGTCTGCAGACCCTGCACATACCAATGCCCGCTTTGATGTGAAACACTTGGGAATAAGCTTTGTTGACGGCGAGTTCACCAAAGTTGAAGGAAGCGTAGAAACAGCTACCGGAACAAGCTTCAACAATGCAAAAGTTAACTTTTCCATTGATGTCAACAGCATCAATACCCGTATTGAAGCACGTGACAACCATTTAAAAACGGATGATTTTTTTGCTGCGGATAAATTCCCCAAAATGACATTGAAGTCCGTTACATTCAAAAGTGCCAAACTGAAAGGCCAATATATTATGGTCGCTGATCTGACCATCCGCGACGTGACTAAGCGCGTGACCTTCGACGTGACCCAAAATGGCGGTATCATTACCGACCCCTGGGGAAAAACACGTGCTGGGTTTACCGCCAGGACAAAAATTAACCGCCAGGACTTCGGAATAAAATATAATGACAAGTTACCATCAGGTGTAGAAGCCGTTGCTTCAGACGTAGACATCGTCGTCAATACGGAATTGGTGTTAAACTAGTCAACGAATTCTAAATCACACAAACTGGGACGGCTCTTCCTCAACAATGGAAGAGCCGTTTTTTATTAAAAACCTTTTAACATGCCGCCATCCAGCGGGATATTGGTCCCCGTCAGATAATTCGCATACTCCGAACAGATGAAGGCTACCAGATAACCATACTCTTCGGGTTTGCCCAAACGTCCGGCAGGCACCTGTTGGAGCCGTTGCTGCAAGGCTTCCCCGTAGGATATGCCCAGGCGCTGCGCATCAAGATTCGTCAACGACTGAATTCTTTCCGTATCAAACAGGCCAGTGAGGATACTATTCACCGTAACGCCATCTTTAGCGACATCAGCCGACAGCGACTTGCTCCAGCTCATCAGTGCTGTCCGCACTGTGTTGGATAAGACCAGATTAGATACCGGTTCTTTGACAGTCGAAGACGACACATTGATAATACGACCGTAACCGCTGGCAAGCATATAAGGCAATGCGCATGAGGTCGTATAGCAATGATTCTGGAACAGCAGTTCGAAAGCATGCTGGTAATCGGCGAGATTCTTCTCATCAATTTTTCCTGCTTTAGGACCGTTGGAATTATTGACCAGGATATCGACCTTATTCCCCTCAAAATAACGATCTACCTGTGCCTTATAAGCTTCGTGATCGTTATAATCGACAATAATATACTGATGTCGCTGTCCCTTTGAAGCGTCAAGGCTTTCACAGGTACGTTGTAATTTCTCTTCATTGCGTGAGGCCAGCGTGACAGAAGCTCCGCAGGAAGCCAACACACGGGCAATCCCTGCCCCGATGCCCGTTGAGCTGGCGCCAATCAGCGCCTTTTTTCCGATAAGATTAATTTCCATATTATAATTGTCCTACATTTACGTTCCAAATAATGCGACCTTCCTCGCGACATCGCTGCTCTACGCATACGCAGATTGGAGCAATATGCTCACCTGCAGCCCTGCATCTTTTCATTAATCATGATCCTTGGCTCGGATCATGGCGACAAACAGATACACGGCAAAAACCCAGGCTGATCCCAAACATATCCAGGCAAACACCGGAATTCCCCACCATTTGGGCTCAATCCGGGCAACAATAACCATCCCTCCCAAGAGATTAAGGGACATAAACATAATACCAATTACGATCCGGTTAACACCTTTACGAAAAATGGCATTAAAGGAACGGGCGCTGATCAGCCGGTGGTTTAACGTGAAATTTCCCGTCCGGAACAATCGAACCAAAGCCCGCATATCTTCCGGAAGTTTTTCGACATCACGGGCAAAAGATTCCACCTTATGTTTTCCTTTTTTGAACATGGCTTCAGGCGAGAGCCGTTCCCGCATAATCCGCCGCGCGAAAGGCCTGATGCTCTCCATGATATTGAGATCCGGATACAGTTGCCGGCCGATACCCTCCATCAGGGAAATACCGCGCATTAACTGATAAATATACTCGGGAAAATACAGACGGTTATCGCCAATGACCTTCCACAGCTTGTTGAATAAAATATCGAGGCTGAGATCACCCAAGGAAACATTGTCAATCAAATCGAATATTTCATACAAAGCGCGCTCAAACTGGCTCCGGTCGGGTATATGGCTGACCACAGCGACATCTTCGATCACGTCCGCCAGCCGTACAGCATCTTCGGAGATTGCAGACTGTATAAATTCTTCCAGCTGCTGGCGGTCTATGCCCAGCAGTTTACCCATATTTCCGAAATCCAGAAAGGCAATACGTCCATCAGGCATGACCATCATATTGCCCGGATGCGGATCACCATGAAAGAAACCATGGATAATAACCTGCTCCAGATACAGGTCAATACCATTCTTGACCAGAGTCTGCACATCCATGCCGCGACGTTTGATCTCTTCCAAGTCGGTCACTTTAAACCCATCAAGAAATTCCATACACAGCACACGGTCCGAAGACAGATCGGCATATACCCGCGGCACCTTGACCAGTTTGTTACCCTTAAAATTTTTGCTGAAACGTTCAATATTATGACGCTCAATGACCAGCGACATTTCCTCCTGCAAGGTCATGGCGAATGACTCGACAATAAGCGACAGATTTAGATTTTCCAACACCTCATTATACATTGTCAATATCCTGGCAATATCGCGCATCAGGGCAAGGTCGCAGCGCATCACCTCATCTATCCCAGGCCGGCGCACCTTCAGTACGACCTTACTGCCATCGACCAAGGTAGCCCTGTATACCTGCGCTATAGATGCTGCGGCGAAAGGTTTGGACTCAATGTCCCGGAAAGTTGATTCAACGTCCAGATCAAGCTCTTCCGCCAGATAAGACCTGATATCTACATCAAAGGCAGGCACATGGTCTTCAAGACGTTTGAGCTCCTCCACAAGATCCTTGGGCAATAGTCCTTCGCGCGTTGAAGCAGACTGTCCCAGTTTAACAAATGCAGGCCCCAGCTCTTCCAAAGCCATGCGAATACGCGCATAAACACTGATGTTGTCGACATCAATATTACGTTCAATACTTGCCCGCGGTCCTTTCCAGGGCAATCTGGCAATTGCATCCTTAAAGCCATACTTGGCCAATATACTTAAGATCTGGGAACTGCGCTGTAGTTTCTTGGTCGGATTATACATAGTGGACACGGATTTTCTCCAAACAAGATACGAAACAAAAACCTTACCTTTTTCGCAACATAGTAGGCAGAAAGTAAAAATTCCGGGGTTAGCTGCCTCTTATCGAGAAGATAGACTAATCGGATTCCATCTGATCCAGATTCTCTTTAATCTGTTTAACATAATCGCCGTAGTAATAGCGGATCATCAGCTCGGTAATCACGGCAATGATAGCAATAGACGCAATGGCCGAAAGAATCATCCATAAAATAAAATCAGGATCCTGCTGGTAGGTTTCCTTAAAGTGATACAATTTTTCAAACCACTCTATTGCTTTGTTCCGTCCAATCATGATCAGATATAAAAACAATGCCTGCGGAATCATCACATAAGCTACTATGCGATAGGTTTCAACCGCGTACTTTAAATCATAGTATAACTTGAGCAAATGTTCCCTGGACGCCAGCAGTTCGATCTGCCCGGCACTTTTGATTAGGTAATAAAACCGGCGGTAGTACAGCAGACTCGATAAACATATCTGTACGATAAAAAAATAATAAGCAAAGGCAGCATAGCCCTGGATCTTGTAAAATGGCAACATCGGCACCGCAATCAGGAAAATCACACATAGCAGCCAGGAAACAAATTCCCGCTTAATATTCCTTCGCAGTTTGGCCATGATATTACCGACTTCCTTATATTGCTGAAGATTGGGATTATGCAGATCCTCTTCTGTAGACTGTTCTTGCCAAGATTTTTTTAATTCATCAAAATTCATAGCTGTATTTTTTAATGATCTGTTGAATCCGTTCTTTTGTACGATTTAATTTTACCCGTGCGTTCACTTCCGAAATCCCTAAATGGGCTGCAATCTCACGATGGCTCTGTCCTTCGAGAAATAGGAAGATCAGGGCTTTCTCCACAGCATTAAGTTCATGCACTGCCTGATAGAACAGCCGTAGCTGCTCATCTTTATCGGTGTTGTACGCCTCCTCCGCATAGTCGTGTCGTTCTTCGAGCGGATCATGTTGCTGATGTTTCTTTTCTTTCTTCAGAAAGACCATCGCGGTATTTAACGCCACGCGGTACATCCATGTTGAAAATTTACTCTGCTGCCTGAATGTCCCGAATGACTTCCACAATTGATAAACAATTTCCTGATAAAGGTCCTGCCGCCCTTCGTGATCATCCATATACATACGGGTCACCTTGACGATTATTCCTTTATTTTCATCAATCAATCTAAGAAATTCTATTTCCGGTTGGTTCACTTAGCAAATTTTCTTTATGCAATGTTACTGGCAATAAGTATCGCAAACAAACAAAGTGTTACAGCTTCGCTTAAAATTATGTAAATTGTTCTTAAAAAGGAGGCAAATCAAGTTAATATGGAAAATATATTTTACGAAGGACAGGTCATCTGGGCACAGATTGATGCCAATCGGCACATGCGCCATTCCGCATATGCCGATATCTGCGCACAGGCGCGCAGCAACATGCTCCATAAAATGGGATTTTCACTCGATAATTTTGCTGCTTATCAGATCGGGCCTATTTTATTCCGGGAAGAGCTGATCTACTCCAAAGAAGTACATCTCGACGAATATGTAAAAGTCAAAGTCGAAATGACGAAGTACAATAAATCAAATAGCCGTTTTTCCTTTACCCACAAGGTTTATCGTCAGGACGGCACATTGTGCTGTACGGTGCATGTCGACGGCGCCTGGCTCGACCTAAAACAGCGCAAATTGACAAAGTTGCCCGAGGAAATGGAGCCCTACTTGGCGAAAGTACCGCGGGCACCCGAATACGAAGAGTTGGGATAAAAAAAATCCCTCGGTACCTAAAGAAGTTCCGAGGGATCAAAACATAAACTAAACCTAAAAACTATTTTTCTTATGATCGCTGCCACTGCTGGGACATAGCCGCGCTGCTACAATATTATTTTACTTCGATCAGACGTTTTGCAATAATCGCGTCTTCTTTCTTGCCTAGGGTCAACACCAGAATACCACCCTCATAAGCTGCTTCGATATTGCTATAATCTACTGTATCTGGTAAAGTAAATGATCTTGAAAATGATGTATAGTTGAACTCTTTTTTGCTATACAATTTTTCCTCGCTGGTCTGCTCTTCTTTCTTCTCTGCTGAAATCGTAATCAGATTCTTATCCACATTGATTTTGAAATCTGACTTATCTAAGCCCGGAGCAGCCATCTCGATTTTAAATGACTTTTCAGTTTCGGAAATATTCACCGCCGGAACACGCGACACCAAACGGTCCGAAATAAAGTTATCATTGAACAGATTATCAAATACAGTATTTACAAATGGATTTACTGCGTCAGTATTCAAACTTTTTGTTGGGAATTTAATTAATGCCATTTTTTTGTCCTCCTAATTTTGATATTGTTAAGCTTTTATTTTTCTAACTTGTTTTCTAGGAGGTATTCAATTTGCATACCAGCAACAAAACAAAGACAAAATGACACAAAAATATAATTTAAACTGTCATTTTGTCTTTGTTTCGCTATAAAGAACGTCTATATTGGCCGGTATTAAATGATGAAGCACATAAACCCTCCCTTGATGAATAACGTTTTAGACAATAAACTGTTTCGAGGGTCCTCCAAAATTTGACATTGTATCCGTTGCATCCCGTCACTCGCCCACCTGCTCCAATTCTGCTATAAGCAGCGACTTGACCGCATCATAACTATAGTCTTTTGCCTCTGCAAACGAAACGCCGTAAATTCTTGGCACCACACTGGCGTAATGCGGAAACGGCGCAAATAGACGATTATAATAGGCATCAAGCTGCGCATCGTCGGGTAGTTCGAAGGCTAAACGCAACTGAAAGCGTCTGACAACAGCGGCATCCAGAATCTCGGGATGATTGGTCGCAGCGACCAGCACGGCTTCGGCGGGAAAATAATCCATCAGCTGAATAATGGTATTCACGAGACGCCGCATTTCGCCCACGTCTTTTTCTTCGCTGATGCGCGCTTTGCCGATCTGGTCAAATTCGTCCAGAAAAAGCACCGCTTTTTCACGCCCCGCTTTGTCAAACGCCTGCTTGATATGCTGAGAAGTCTCTCCTATCCGCGAGGAAACCAGATTACTCAGATTCAGCACGTATATAGGCTTATCCAGTGCTGTAGCAAGAGCTTTTGCCGTCGTTGTTTTACCGCAGCCGGAGTACCCGTGCAGCAGAACCTTGTTGCTGACCGGCAGTCCATACCGGGCAAGTTCGCGGATATAGCGATGCTCCTTTATGAGCTGTCCAAGCTTCTCCCGGCTTTCAGCTTCGAGAAAGACATCTTCTAGCGAAATCTTTTCCTTATCCGCTATAACAAGATCGTAAATATTCATTTCTATTTCGTATAATATGGGGTCCGTCTTACTGACGCTGGGCAAATGATTAACGATTATACCTCAGGCTCACTTGCGAGCTGGACAGATCGCCACCAAACGGCGGATTTGACTTCCGGATCACAACTTCAATCATTTCAGCATAGCCTACCGACTGACGGATCTCCTCGAGTATCTCAGCCGCAGCCGATTCCAGCAACCTCCTTCTCGGCGCCATGATCTTGGCCGCGATGCGATAGAGTTCCTCATAGTTGAGGGTATTGCCCAAATCGTCTGTCTCGCCAGCGTGAAATGCAAAACACACATCGATGGACACGTAGAATTCATTGCCGACAATCTGCTCTTCCTCATAATAACCGATTGGAGCGAAAAATCGCGCTTCTTTAAGTGATACAGTCTGTAAAATGCTTGCCATGCACAAACCTAAGCAAATTGTTTGATACCTGAAAACATCGCACTGACTACCTGGACTACGGAAAAAGTCATTCACATCCATCTGAAATTATAATTGCATTTAAAAACATTTTTTTCTAAGTTTAACCATACCAAAAACCAAACAGATGAATTTTTCACGACCATCAACATTAGCAGTTGTCCTAGTATGTGCCGCAGTATCGCTGCAGGCTCAGACCAATATGAAGCCCATCGATACAGAATATTATACTCCTGTCCCACCGACCGTAAGGATCGATCACGGCATACCGAGCGATGCCCTCGTGCTTTTCGACGGAAAAGATCTTAGCAAATGGAAAAGTGAAAAAGGCAAAGCAAACTGGACTGTGGCCAACAATGTCCTCGAAGTAAAGCCGGGCACCGGAAACATTGAGACGACTGAACATTTTACCGATTTCCAGTTACACATCGAATGGAAAAGCCCAGCGGTGATCAAAGGTGAAGGCCAGGGCCGTGGCAATAGTGGCATCTTCCTTCAGGGCCTTTACGAGATTCAGGTACTGGACAATGACAACAATCCGACCTATGTCAATGGCGGCGCAGGCAGCATTTATAAGCAGCGTCCTCCGCTGGCACAGGTCATCGCTCCGGACAAATGGCATGTCTACGATATTATCTACAAAGCTCCCCAATTCAATAAGGACAGCCTGCTCGTCAGCAAAGGAACAGTCACCGTATTGCATAATGGTGTCGTTGTACAGAACAACACACAGATAGATGGCACTACCGAATACATCGGGCTGCCGAGGCAAGTGGCTCATGGCGCAGGTCCCATTATCCTTCAGGATCACGGCGACCTCGTTCAATTTAGAAACATCTGGATCCGAAAACTATAAGCCTGCACAACAATTTCAGTTAGACAAGCAACAATTCTGTACTAGGTTTTACAGGGCCATTTCCCTAATTTAGCCCTGTAAAATTTAATAACAGATGAAAAGAATTGCGCTATTCTTCTTGTTGGCCAGCGCGCTGACAAGCCAGGCCCAACGAAACCTGAATTTGGAGGAAACTGTATATGGTTCCCATACCTATGCACCGGCTTCGATAGCTTCCCCATCCTGGATACCAAGCACCAACAAGCTTTCCTATCTTGATAAATCGTATCAGAACCTACTCTTCAAAGGCGCTGCAGACAATTGGAACGAAAACAGTCTAGCCTCCAAGTCGGATCTCGAAGCAGCTTTGAAAACAGCAATTCCGGACGAAACATTCCGTTTAAGCATATTCCCCTACGACTACAAGTGGCGCGATGCCAATACTTTACTTCTGCAAGTGGACGGTAAAAGCAAAGCATATACTGTCGCCTATAACACCAAATCCAAAACTATTGAAAGTTTTATCGGCAATGACAGCCAGGGTGCTAACCGCGAAGTAGCACCTGACCTCTCCAAAATAGCTTATCTGATAGACAACAACATCTCTATAGTTGATAAAAACGGGAAAGTAACGACTGTAACCAACGACACAGACAAAGGGATTGTCAATGGCAGCGATTACACGCACCGTCAGGAATTTGGCATAAAAAAAGGAATGTGGTGGAGTGCCCAAAACGACAAACTGCTCTATTACCGCAAGGATGAAACCATGGTAGCCAATTATCCACTTCCCCAGTGGGCCCCTAAAATCGCCGGGATTAAGTGGATTAAATATCCAATGGCCGGGCAAAAATCCGAGGAAGTCTCTTTAGTAGTTTACAACACCACGACAGGGCAGAAAGTAACGTTGCAGACCGGTGATCGCTCGGAACAATACCTGACCGCGGTCACCTGGGATCCTTCCGGAAAATATGTTTACGTCGGCGTACTCAACCGTGGCCAGAACGATCTCAAATTCAACAAATACGACGCGGCAACAGGCGACCTCATCAAAACACTGTTTGAAGAAACCGCAACAACATGGGTGGAACCTGAAACCCCATTGACCTTCCTACCCAACAAAACAGATCAATTCCTCTATCAGTCCGACCGGGACGGATACAATCAGTTATACCTCTACAATACAGAGGGGAAGCTGGTTAAAAAACTTGGACACAAGGACATTGTACTCGAAACGCTACTGGATTTCTCTGCCGACGGAAATAAAATAAGTTACATAGGTGTCACCAATAATGGACTTGACCGTCAGTTATTTGAAGTGGACCTCAAATCCGGAAAAACCATACAACTAACCAACGAACCGGGGATGCACCTGGCCTCCGTGAGCAGCGACGGAAAATACCTGTATGACCAGTACAGTAATTTAAATACGCCAAACAATATACAGATCAAAGAACTTAAATCGGGTAAGGCAACGCAGCTACTCAAGGCAGAGAACCCTTTCAGCGGCAAAATCCACAATCCTAGAATTGAATTCGTCCAGCTGACCTCCGCGGATGGAAAATATCCATTGACAGGCCGTATTATTTATCCGAACGACTTCGACCCAGCAAAAAAGTACCCTGTGATGTACTACCTATACGGCGGTTCACATTCACAGCTGGTATCTAACAGGTGGCTGGGTGGCGCCGGTTATTTCGACATGTACATGGCGCAGCAAGGCTATATTGTGTTTACCATGGACAACCGTGGCACCAACTACCGCGGCCGCGATTTTTACACGGCCACGCACCGCAAGCTTGGCCAGAACGAAATGGCCGACCAGCTTAAAGGTATAGAATTCCTCAAATCCAAACCCTTCGTTGACCAGGGACGGATGGGTATCTTTGGATGGAGTTTTGGCGGCTTTATGACAACTTCATTTATGCTGCATCACAATGATATCTTCAAGGCCGCAGTCGCCGGAGGCCCCGTCATTGACTGGAAGTTTTATGAGGTCATGTACGGTGAACGCTACATGGACACGCCACAGGAAAATCCTGAAGGCTACAAATTAACTTCTCTACTCAACAAAGCAGATCAGCTGAAAGGAAGACTGCTGATTATCCATGGTGCACAAGATCCTGTCGTAGTGCAGCAAAACAGCATGGAATTCATTGAGGCGTGTATTAAGGCAGGCAAGCAGGTCGATTATTTCCTATATCCTACCCACGAACACAATGTAATGGGCCGCGACCGTATTCACATGTACGAAAAAATTGCCGATTACTTTAATCAGCACCTCAAAAAATAGATAAGCAACTAAATAAACAAGCACGGCTTCTTTCAAAGTAGCCGTGCTTGTTTATTTAGTTGCCACTTGTGCGCTTTGCCTTCAGGTTGCCGGGCCAAGCCATCGGTTTCCCATCGCTACCCAAAGGCAGCACCATTTTATCCCGCGATACTAATTCGGGTTCCTCGCAGGCAAGATAAGTCAGCACAGCAACGATAACCGCATTTTGCCTAACTTCATCAAACACAATTTTATCATAGGTATCTCGATTCGTATGCCAGGTCACCTTGCCGTAATCCCAGGATGTGGACGAAAGTCCAAAAGCCGGGATTCCACGCTGCACAAAGGAGGAGTGATCACTCCCACCCGTCCCCGGCATCCCGGGAAAGGAGGTCTGTATTTCATTACGTATTTCCTCCGGCAGGTATTGCAGCCAGCGACCTATATATTCATAAGCCTTCTCAAAACCACTTCCTCCGATACGCACAATCCGGCCGGTTCCATTATCCTGATTCCAGACGACCTGAATATTCTTAACAATTTCAGGATGATCTTCGACAAAGGCCGACGAACCGTTTAAACCCTGCTCTTCACTCCCCCAATTGCCCACCAAAATTGTCCTTTTATTATCTGGATATACTTTTCGCAGGATACGTACGGCTTCCATCATTGTGATTACACCGGTCGCGTTGTCGGTTGCGCCCGAAGCCCCGTCCCATGAGTCAAGATGAGCAGACAGCACTACATATTCATCCGGTTTACCCTTACCTTTGATTTCCGCTATACTATTATATGTTTTTGCGACACCTAGCTCTTTCGATTTACCTTGCAACAGCACACGGGGCTTAACGCCGCGTTCGGCCATACGGTATAGCAACCCATAATCCTCCAGGGCAATATTAAATACCGGAATCTGCCTTGACTTCGCGTCAAAAACCCGGGTGATTCCCGGCAGTTCAGTCCAATAAGAATCGATTACGCCAACAGCTCCCGCAGCCTCCAGCGCCAAGGGCAACGTGCGTCGCGTGTTCCCCGTGTAAGCCATACTCTGCTCCCAGGCGCTGAGCTGCCGCGTTTTCAGGGATTGATACTTTTCGTAACTTTTGGGCGACGCGGACTCCTTCCAGTTGGCATCAGACCTACCCGAGATCGGATTCATTCCGATAAGCACGATCTTACCTTTTACGGTCTGAAGCCAAGCCTGATAATCCGGCTGTGAGTGGAATATGGGCATCGCGATGACTTCAGCTTCCACACCTTTTTCTTTTGTCATCGGACTAAAAGCCAATTGGGTACCTTCCAAAGACTTCAGTCTCGGAAAAGTCATCGTAGCCTGAGAAGTACCACGCTCCCAAGAGCGCCATTCACCATAAGCTTCATTGCGGGCATGGGCACCCAAAGCTGTATATTGTCTGACGACCCAATCGTGCGCCTGTTGCATCTGTGGACTTCCCACCAGCCGCGGACCGATCATATCGACCAGCTCAAAAGCATAGTTCTCAAGCTGGGAGTTCGCATTGGCTTCCTGAACAATCGCCGCAACGACGGCCTCTTTGCTTTGTGCAACTATTATCGGACTGCTGAAAAGTAGCAAAGCAACTCCGATCAACTTTAAATTTCGTTGTTTCGTTCGTATTTTCATTTCTATTTTCTTTTTACGACACCTAGGCTTGGCTTCGTCTGGTTTTTCACGAAAATTACTAAAAATATTCAATAATCTACATCATCTTGCCTACCGCACAGCTGCTCCCTCGAAAGTCCACGGAGTGGATATGTGCGCCGCAAGGAGCAGAACTAAAAAAGCCTAAGGAGATTTCCTTAGGCTTTGCAAATAAAAGTTGGTTGGGTTGATTGTTTACACTGCTTCTACTTTTGACTTCTCGTAACTCTCCTGGTGCACTGAAGCTACTGCCCTGCCCGATGGATCGTTCAGGTTTTCGAACGAGGCATCCCAAGCCAGTGCTTCCGGCGTACTGCAGGCCACGGATTTCACCGAAGGTACTGTAGCTGCCGCAGCGGCAGAAGGAAAGTGGGATTCAAAGATTGTTCGATATAGGAATTCCTCCTTGTTCTTCGGCGTATTGACCGGAAACCGCTCAGACGCAGCTGCAAATTCCTGATCGGAAACCTTACTTTCAGCCTGTTCTTTAAGAGTATCTATCCAACTATAGCCCACACCGTCAGAAAACTGCTCCTTTTGACGCCAGGCAATGCTCTCGGGGAGATAGTCCTCAAAAGCTTTACGGACGACCCATTTTTCCATTCTTCCATCGCGGATCATCTTGTCTGACGGGTTGATGCGCATCGCTATATCCATAAACTCCTTGTCCAGAAAAGGAACCCGACCTTCTACTCCCCAAGCTGCCAGCGATTTGTTTGCCCGCAAACAGTCATAGAGGTACAATTTTTTCAGTTTACGTACGGTTTCCTCATGAAATTCCTGCGCATTGGGTGCTTTATGAAAATACAGATATCCACCAAAAAGTTCGTCAGAACCCTCTCCCGACAGCACCATCTTAATCCCCATGGATTTGATGACGCGGGCCAGTAAATACATCGGAGTTGACGCCCGTACGGTCGTCACATCGTAAGTCTCCAGGTGATAGATGACGTCACGGATGGCATCCAGTCCTTCCTGGATCGTAAAGTTAATTTCATGATGAATAGTACCAATATGCTCTGCGGCTTTCTGTGCAGCGACCAGATCGGGCGCACCTTTGAGACCAACAGCAAAAGAATGCAGCTGTGGATACCAAGCGTCTTCCTGATCATCAGTCTCAATACGTTTGGATGCAAATTTTTTGGTGATCGCGGCAATCACAGAGGAATCCAGTCCCCCGGAAAGCAAGACACCGTAGGGTACATCTGACATCAACTGACGGTGTACCGCATCTTCCAGTCCCTTGCGCAATGCAGCAATGTCCGTTTCATTGTCCTTCACTGCTTCATAGCTTTCCCAGTCGCGCTGATACCAGCGCTTGGGCTCTGTACCTGATTTGCTGTACAGATAATGTCCCGGAGGAAATTGTGCTATGCTATCGCAAAAACCTTCCAGTGACTTCAACTCTGAAGCAACGAATAACTGCCCCTGATCATCTTTTCCATAATAAAGCGGAATAATCCCCATATGATCGCGGGCCACAAAGAAGGAGTCATCCCTTGAATCATAGAGCGCAAAACCAAATATACCGTTCAGTTCATCGACAAAAGATGGCCCCTTGGCCAGGTACAATGCCAATATCACTTCAGAATCACTCTGTGTGGCAAACTCATAGTCGGGAAGGCTATTGCGCAATTCATGGTGGTTATAAATCTCACCATTAACAGCCAACACAACTTTGCCGTCAGGACTGTACAAAGGCTGGCTGCCCGACTTAGGATCTACTATGGCCAACCGCTCGTGAGCCAATAACGCTTTCTCACCGGTAAAAATACCAGACCAGTCCGGACCGCGGTGGCGAATACGTTTGGACATCTCCAAAACTTGGGGTCTCAATACGTCTGCAGGTTGCTTTAATTCAAAAGCGCCGATAATTCCACACATATTATGAAAATTTTAAATATTTCGTTTCTACATTTTGTTATTGACACAAAGTAAAACAATTAAAAACTAAATTCATAATAATTTTTAATTTTTATTGTATTTTTATTAAAAAACACAATTAAACCAAATGAAATTAACAATGAAATACCAATTTATTTACAATAATCACATGCTACATCACAAAATGGTTTGAAGATTTATAGTAAATTCACATGATAATCAGACAACAACCCGTATGGATCTAATAGGATCTTTTTATCGTGACCTTGCACTCCGCCCCGACGAGCTGAATGCCATAAAAGAAAAGCATCAGGCGATAACGGTCAAAAAAGGAGAGTTTATATTGACGAAAGGTCAGGTTGCTAACGCATATTACCTGATTGAATATGGTTTGACGCGTTCATTCCTGCACGATTATGAAGGCAATGAAGTGACGATAGATTTTTGCTGTGACCACGAAGTTGTCATCGAAGTAGCATCTTTTTTTCAGCGCAGCCCGACGGTTGAAAACATTCAGGCACTCACAGAGACCAAGCTATGGAAAATACGATTTGACGATTTTCAGGAGCTCTTTCACCAGATTCCTGAATTCAGGGAATGGGGGCGTTCGTGGATGGCAAAAGAACTGGTGCACACCAAAAACAGGGCGGTCGCGATGATCACTGAACCTGCAACTACGAGATATCTGCGGCTGATCAAAGAAAAGCCCATTCTGATTCAGCAAGCGCCGTTAAAGCACATTGCCTCTTATCTCGGGATCACCGACACCTCGTTGAGCCGTATCCGAAAAGAAATTGTACACAGCAGTTAGCGGAAAAACCGCGATCAGCTGCAGGTATTTTCAATTCTTGCCCTGAGACAAGTTTTCCGTTTATATTGACCGTTATTTTTGTGCTCAGCGCGTCTTTGATACCGCGCAAGCAAATACAGCTGAAATAATAATCAATATATTCAAATTAGAAATCATGGCAAAATTACACGCTTACTTAAATTTCGATGGCAACTGTGAAGAAGCATTCACATTCTATGAAAAGGTTTTTAATACCACAAATCCGGGTTTTATGCGTTATGGTGATGTTCCTGCAGACCCCGCGATGCCACCTATACCTGATGAAGCAAAGAACAAGATCTGCCATACCGCAATTTCAATCAACGGAGAGAGCATGCTTATGGGGGCAGACGTCATTTCAGCCTTCGGCCAGCAATATGCACAGGGCAACAATACCTATGTGATGCTCATGTGTGACGATGGCGAGGAAGCCCGGTCGCTATATGAAGCATTAAGCGTCAATGCAAAAGTTATAGAAATGCCCTTGGGCGAAACGTTCTTTGCGGAGCTGTACAGCTCTTTTCAGGATCAGTTTGGCATCTGCTGGATGGTCTATTTTGGCGGAAGCAAAGACGAAGATTGTAGCAATAAAGACTAGACGTTTGCAGCTACGCCGTCTATCAGTTACGATATAAGGGTACTGCTGCAGCACCCTTATATCGTAGCTATATTTCGGACGCCATGTAACCATGTAGCGCCACTTGACAAACTATTATTTGCTGATCAGCACATCCTGTTCAAAAACCACCCCATCCCAACCGTTTACCATAAATTGCCGGATATTCTGATGACCCTCGCCTGCAGGATTATCCAATACATTTTGATAATGTTCGGCAAACAGCCTCAAGGTGTCTTCTTCCGTCAGATGATTTAATCTGGCAAAATAAAAAAGTTTGGCGCTCCCCTGATTTTCAGCTTCTGAGTTTTTTAAGCTTCCATTCTGAAACGCCGCTGGACGGTACTCGTAGTTCAGGGCAATATGGTCGAGTACTTCCTGAAACCGTAATTGCCCCCTTTTGGATCTTTCAATGAGTTCTTCTGTTTTCATTCGGGTTGATTAAGTATTGTCAATTATATAATTCCATGCAATGAACCGCCTTTGGCCCCCAGTTGGTCTACCCGCCTTTCGACCGCAGCATCTTTAATCAAAGCTGGAGCATGGTGAGGTTTGGTACGCGCGTCGATGATGATCGGTCCTTCACAACCCCAGTGCTTGAATGCGGTAAAACTTTTAATTCCATAGATGTCAAATGCCGGATTGCTCCTTGTAAAGGTGGTCCATACAAAATTATTCACCGTCGCTGCAGTAAAATCGGCATCATCACACAGCACGATCAGCGGAAGTCCTTCCCACGGAAGGTCAGCAGCAGCACGACACCACTCCGCAATCACCTTTTCCTCCTCTTCATAGCTCGTGAACGCCTGTCCCTCTATCGCCAGAATACCGGGCATCACCATTTTGGACCGGCTGAACGGCCTTGGCAGATCGAGATTAGCCGGCAGCTCCCGCTGTAGCTCCCGCTTTTTGCTTCCCGCAGCAGCAAACACCACTTTTGACCCTGTGTTAAGTCCGTCACCCGAATAATCGAGGGTATCGATGGTGGTGTTGGTCTGAAAATGCAGATCGCGTGTAGGGTCTATCCGTTCAAGAATATGCTTCAGAAAAGCGGGGATATCATCGATATCCAATGTTGGATTATCTTCATGAGCGGATATAAATAAATATTTGGCTAAGCTCAGCTGATTTTTTCCAAGAATTTGATTGGCAATGGTCAGAATCTCCTGGGGTCGGTCGACCTTTTGATAAGGTGTATAGCGTTCGGAACCAATAGCAAATAACAGCGGATGCACTCCAGCAGCATCTACGGCGTTGACAGCATGCAGCCCGGAAATCTCCTTGGGAATGGCGGTTCCTGTAATTTCGTGGATCAGTGCTCCAAAGCTAGTATCCTCCTGCGGAGGGCGTCCCACTACGGTAAACGACCAGATGGGATTTTTTTTATGATATACATTGTGCACCTTCATCAGCGGAAAAGGGTGTGTCAGGCTGTAATAGCCAATATGATCCCCAAAAGGACCTTCAGGTTTATTCTCATTGGGATATACCGTTCCGGTAATCACAAAATCGGCATCGGCTGAGATACAGAATCCCTCATCATCGTAAAAATAGCGAAATCTGCGGTTGCCAAGCGCTCCTGCAAAAATCATTTCTGAGAGTCCTTCCGGCAGCGGCATGACCGCCGACAACGGGTGAGCTGGCGGACCTCCGACGAAAATACTCACCTTAAGCGGTCTGCCCAACGCATTTGCTTTGGTCTGATGGATACCGATGCCCCGATGCAACTGATAATGCAGCCCAATCTCACGGTCCTTCACATAATCATTGCCGGACAGCTGAATACGGTACATACCAAGATTAGCGTGCAGGATACCGGGCTTATCTACATCTTCTGTATAAACTTGTGGCATAGTGACAAAAGCACCGCCATCCATGGGCCAGTTGACAATCTGCGGAAGCTTGCTGATCTTCGACCTGCCATATAGAATCGGAGCACCCGATTTCTTTTTCCAGGGCAAGGCACCGAGTGCAGTCATGGATGAGCCGATGTACTGAAAGGGATTTTTCAGCACGGCAGCAGGATTCATCTTGACATCCACGAGCTTCTTGAGGTGGTCCAGCGAATCTCTGAACATAAACTTTGAACGCTCAAGCGTCCCAAAAAGATTCGATACCGCAGGGAATTCCGAACCTTTGATATTTTCAAAGTAAAGCGCGGGCCCGGCCACATCAAATACCCGCATATGAATAGCCGCCATCTCCAGGTAAGGATCTACCTCTTCTTTGATTCTGATTAAATGACCATGTTTTTCAAGATCAGCAACACATGCTTCTAAACTATTGTATCCCATATATTATTCTGCACCAACCGTTAATCCACAAATTTAACAGAATAATCCATATGTAAACAATCATTCCTGTGTGTTTACATGTAATTATCCTCATGCAGGCTTCGCATTTTGCGTTTCAAGAATACAAATCAACGACCACTGGCGGGACCGACGGCGGACAGTTACCAAAGGATCATGTATCCTGACAGACATAAGCTTTGAGCGGTGTAAACTGAAAGGGCTGAATTTTCTGCCAGGCAGAATTATCCACATTTTTTTCATAATACAGCACGCGCCTAAATTCGTCGATGTCTTCCTTATTGATATCATTAAAACGGCTCAGCAGAAGTTTCGCAAAAAACTTATTGACACCGATCTCCCGCTTCTGGGTTTCGGACGTGCAGTTCAGATATTGGTAAAACAGGCTTCTAAAAGTGATTTCCTCATTCCCGCCCAAGTAAATGACTTCCGAAAAAAAGTGATCTTCCCAAGGCATCTCACGCAGCCAACGATAAACATCCAGCAAAGGAAGAGGATGGAATTTTAAGGATGCCACCCAGTTCCAGTAGAATACCGTCTGCCGTTTTGCCAGTTTGGCAAACACGCGGTTGAGTATACTTTCTCTGCCGATGGCACTGCTTTTGATCACGATGGTATACCGTACCCGTAGCACTTCCAGTAGATTGCGCACAGGCTCCAAAAAATGCTCATCCATCAGCTGGGCAACATAAATAATACGGTTGTTGCCCCCTCTTTTGCAGATTTCTATAAAGTTACGCAGCCCCAGCAGCTCAAGCTGCAGCTGTATATCGTTGTCCAGTGAAGGCACCTGGGTAAAATAGATACCGAAATTGACATCACTGACCTCAAAGTTATCATAGGCTTCGCCCTTCCGCAAAAGATCAAGCTCAAAAAGCTTGGCTGTCACCCTTTCTTTCACAATTTTATTGAAAATGGACAGATTCCGTACCAGCCCCGTGACATCGAAATCTTTGGCCTGCAAATGACATGATGCCCGTCGTCCCAAATAAGTATTAAGACCGCTGATTAAAACCTTTTTCATCCCTAGTAATATTTCTGCGTATTCGCTTTTAAATGGCAGCAGCGAGTTCAGGCATCCGGCCTGTCGGCACCACAGCAGAGCAGCTTCTACCCTGTTGTTCCTGTACGTTATATGTTCTTCAGGCGCGGTGGTTTTTATCTCCAAATATGCTGACTAACAAATATCATAATTCTCTGATTTTAGAACAGAGAAAGGTCAAATAAGTTTAAGACTATTTTGACTTTTTGGACAAATTTATCCCATCCTTCGCTTCAGCACCAATTTCTTTGTCCTTTTTATGTCAATTCGTGTCTAAAAGCTTTGAGGAACACAATATCCTTATATATTTGTAATTCTTCTGAAAATAGACTGCACTAAAAAGTATTTATCTTCACCTCTATGGACAAAAGGGCAATAATGATCTGGTTTAGGAATGATTTAAGACTTCATGACAATGAAGTGTTTTATCAGGCTTCCGAGAGGAGCTCTTTTATTATTCCCGTCTATTGTTTTGATCCCCGATACTTTGACCGCAATCCATTTGGCACGTTAAACACGGGTGTACTGCGGGCAGCGTTTATCATTGAGGCAGTCACTGCCCTAAAAGAAAAACTGCGTAGCCACGGAAGCGACCTACTGACATACATTGGCAGACCGGAAGATATTATTCCGCGGATCGCACAAAAGTACCAGGTCAACGAGGTGTATCACCATCGTGAAGTTGCCCTGCGCGAAACGTCGATCTCCGAAAAGGTTGAAAGCGAACTATGGAATAGCAAAATTAACCTCCGCCATTTTATCGGACACACCCTCTACCACAAAGAGGATCTTCCTTTTCCGATCAAAGATATTCCTAACGGATTTTCTGTTTTCAAGAAAAAAGTAGAACGGGAAAGCACTGTCCGGCAACCGATTCCATTCCCTTCGAATTTTCTGACCCCCCCGCATCTGGAGGACACCAAAATCCCAACCTTGAAGGATCTGGGGTACAGCGACGAAGAAATCCGTTCCGTAGACGATATTTACATCCTGGGCGGCGAGGACACGGCATTGAGCATCATGCATTCCCTGCTGTCGACTTATCCAGAAGCTGAGCAGGACCCCTTGATTTTAGGCCCTTTTATCGCTTCCGGAGCTCTTTCCCCTATCTTGCTGTACAACAATATCAAAAAATTGGGCGAGGGCAAAAAAGACAAGCGCTTCGAGAAAATCATTGAGATATTGCTCTGGAGGGATTATTTCCGTTTTATGCTCAAAAAGTACCCGAACATCTTCTTTAAGGCACAAGGGACAAAGGTTGGTACGGGGATGACCATCCCGGCCCTGACGGTAAATGAAGAAGAGTTTGAAAAATGGAAATCCGGCCATACCGAACATGACTTTATCAACAGCACCATGACGCAGCTGCAAAAAACCGGCTATATTCCCTATCAGGCCCGGCTTATTGCTGCCAGCTATCTGGTACATGAATATCAAGTCAACTGGCTACGGGGAGCCTCCTGGTTTGAAGAGCACCTGCTGGACTACTCGCCAGCTACGGTATATGGTCAATGGTCACATATTG
The DNA here is from genome assembly GCF_901482695.1 of Sphingobacterium thalpophilum. Taxonomy (NCBI): domain Bacteria; kingdom Pseudomonadati; phylum Bacteroidota; class Sphingobacteriia; order Sphingobacteriales; family Sphingobacteriaceae; genus Sphingobacterium; species Sphingobacterium thalpophilum. Next base: position 2,920,197 of record NZ_LR590484.1, on the reverse strand, counting down.
CGGGCGTGGGCACAAGCGAAAAAGACAACAAAGCCCTCGACTGGCAAAAATTGATCAAAACGCACTTTCCAAACGGCCTTCCTAAAGAGGATGAATGGCTCGCCAAATAAATCGCTGGCTGGAATAAATAACGCTACTCGAAATGAAATCTACAGTGCGTTACAGGCCCCTTTTAAATCATGCTAAAAATGTTAAGAATCGGATAGATTTATTGATTAAATAATTCAATTTCAGTATTAGAAACTCTTTTTTTATTCATAACTTTGACAAATTTCATAGTTTTAATTGTAAATGGACAATCTGACATATTTGAGTAATGCTGATTCGGCTTATGTCGATGGCTTATATCAATCGTACAAGCAAGATCCCCAATCGGTAGATTTCGGATGGCAAAAATTCTTTGAAGGTTTTGATTTTGGTCAAAACGCTGGTGGAACAACAAGTTCAGTAGGTGAAGCGACTCCCGAGCACGTATTGAAAGAAATCAATGTACTGAACATGATCAATGGTTACCGTGACCGGGGCCATCTCTTTACACACACCAATCCTGTACGCGAAAGACGCAAATACTACCCTGGCAAAGAGCTCGAAACGTTTGGTCTTGCAGAGACCGATATGAACACAGTCTTCAATGCGGGGGTGGAAGTTGGATTAGGTCCGGCTACATTAAAAGACATCCGTCAGCTGGTAGAGGACACCTATTGCCGCTCTATCGGTGCAGAATTCAAATATATCCGTAATCCAGAAAAAATAAAATGGCTACAAGACCGCATGGAAGCGGATCGCAATATGCCGAAATTCTCCTTGGACACCAAGAAGAGAATCTTAAACAAATTGAACCATGCCGTTGCCTTCGAGAACTTTTTGGGCACCAAATTTTTGGGACAGAAACGCTTCTCTCTCGAAGGTGCAGAGAGCTTAATTCCAGCCTTGGATTCGGTGATCGAAAAAGGAGCTGAGATTGGTATTCAGGAATTTGTGATTGGTATGGCACACCGCGGCCGCTTGAATGTACTGACGAACATTATGGGTAAATCCTATAAGTCTGTGTTCTCAGAATTTGAAGGTAAAACCTACGCCGATGACCCAGAAGTAAATTTTGGCGGGGACGTAAAATACCACTTAGGTTTCTCTTCTGAAGTGAAAACCAACGACGGCAAGACTGTACATTTGAGCTTGGCACCTAATCCTTCCCATCTGGAAACTGTGGATCCGGTTGTAGAAGGAATGGTACGTTCTAAAATTGATTTCAAATACGACGGTGATTCCTCAAAAATTGCTCCGATCCTGATCCATGGTGATGCAGCGATTGCCGGTCAGGGTGTCGTGTATGAAGTGACTCAAATGTCGAAACTGGATGGTTACAAGACTGGTGGTACAGTTCACATTGTGATCAACAACCAGATCGGATTTACCACAAACTATAAAGATGCACGGTCGGGTACTTACTGTACAGACGTGGCAAAAATCACTTCTTCACCAGTCTTCCATGTCAATGGAGATGATGCCGAAGCGGTAGTATATGCGATCAATCTAGCGGTTGAATACCGTCAAAAGTATAAGACCGACGTATTCATTGATTTGTTATGTTATAGAAGATTTGGTCACAATGAAGCCGATGAACCAAAATTCACGCAGCCTTTATTGTACAAAATCATCGAAAAACATCCAAACCCAAAAGAGGTCTATGCGAAAAAATTAATCGCTGAAGGCAGCATTGATGAAGCCTATTCAAAAACTATAGAAAAAGAATTTAAGTCTGAACTACAGGCTAAATTCGAAGATGCAAAAACTGTCGAGGTATTAACCGAAGACATTCCGATGTTCAAAGGCGCTTGGGAAGGATTGCGTCCGGCCAAAAAAGGTGAAGTATCCACCACAACAGACAAAACAAAGGTGTCGAAAGAGACCTTCCTGAAATTAGCAAAAGAGATCACGACGCTACCTTCAGACAAAAAGTTCTTCCGTAAGATTACCCGTTTATTCGAAGACCGTGCAAAAATGATCAGCAGTGATTCATATGATTGGGCAATGGGTGAATTGATGGCGTATGCGACTTTATTGGATCAAGGTAACCGTGTCCGCATCTCCGGACAGGATGTACAACGCGGTACATTTTCACACCGTCATGCGGTATTGACACTGGAAGATTCAGAAGAAAAATATGTGCCGTTGGCTAATATCAAGGGTGGTGACAAATTCTCCATCTACAACTCTTTGCTTTCCGAATATGCCGTTTTAGGCTTTGAATATGGCTATGCTTCCTCTAACCCCAACTCATTAACGGTTTGGGAAGCACAGTTCGGCGACTTCTATAATGGCGCGCAGATCATCGTGGACCAATATCTGTCCAGTGCAGAGACCAAATGGAAGCGTTCAAACGGGCTTGTCATGATGTTGCCTCATGGTATGGAAGGACAAGGTCCCGAGCACTCTTCCGCACGTATCGAAAGATTCTTGGAATTGTGCGCGGATGAAAACATGATCCTTGCAAACTGTACGCTGCCAGCCAACTACTTCCATTTGTTGCGCCGTCAATTAGTTCGCGAGTTTCGCAAACCATTAGTCGTCTTCACACCAAAATCGTTGTTACGTCATCCGAAAGTGGTATCTCCATTGAAAGACTTTACCGAGGGGGCTTTTCAGGAAGTAATCGATGACGCTAACGTAGCGGCCAAAGATGTCAAACGTGTATTGTTCTGTTCAGGTAAAGTCTATTACGATTTATTGGAAAAACAGGAAGCAGACAAACGCAAAGACGTTGCCATCGTACGTCTGGAGCAGTTGTTCCCAATTCCAACAGAACAGCTGAAAGCCGTCCGTAAAAAATACAACAAAGCCAAAGAGTTTATCTGGGTGCAGGAAGAAAATGAGAACATGGGAGCATGGTCTTACTACTGCCGCAAGCTGATGGGAACAGAAATCGCATTTACCGGTTTTGTTGCTCGTAAAGAGAGCGGAAGTACAGCGACAGGTTATATGAAACAACACGTTGCACAACAAGCAGAGATCTTAAACAAATCATTCGAATAAAAACAATTTAAAACCAATTGCGTCTTATGTATAGGACGCAATTGTACATAAAGAACATTATATATGAGCTTAGAAATTAAAGTACCAACCGTAGGTGAATCAATCACGGAGGTAACCTTATCACAATGGTTAAAGCAAGATGGCGATTATGTGGAGATGGATGAAAACATCGCCGAATTGGAATCAGACAAGGCAACGTTTGAATTACCAGCAGAAAAAGCAGGTATCTTAAGAATCATTGCACAAGAAGGTGATACTTTAGAAATCGGTGCTGTCGTTTGTACAATTGAAGAAGGCGAAGCTCCTGCTGGCGGTGCTGCCCCTGCTGCAAAACCTGCCGCCGAAGCAACCCAAGCTGCTGCTCCAGCAGCTGCGGCAACTGATGAAGATCCGGATAGCTACGCTGCCGGTACAGCGTCCCCTGCCGCTGCAAAAATTTTGAGAGAAAAAGGAATCGATCCTTCTACTATAAAAGGAACAGGTAAAGATGGTCGTATCACCAAAGAGGATGCAGAAAAAGCACAGCCTGCTGCTAAGGCTGCCGCTCCAGCTGCAAAACCTGCTGCTCCTGCGACCACGGCTACTGCCGCTCCAGTTGCAGGTGCTAGAAATGAGCGTCGTGAAAAATTATCCTCATTGCGTAAAACCATTGCTAAACGTCTTGTAGCTGTTAAAAACGAAACTGCGATGCTGACGACTTTCAACGAAGTCAATATGCAACCAATCATGGATCTGCGCGCTAAATACAAAGATACGTTCAAAGAAAAATTTGGTATTGGCCTTGGATTTATGTCCTTCTTCACGAAAGCAGTTACAACAGCGTTGGCAGAATGGCCTGCAGTAAATGCTCGTATCGAAGACAACGAAATCGTGTATTCTGATTTTGCAGATATTTCGATTGCTGTTTCTGCACCAAAAGGATTAGTCGTACCAGTGATCCGCAATGCTGAATCCATGTCTTTGGAACAGATCGAAAAAGAGATCGCATCATTGGCCGGAAAAGCCCGTGATAACAAATTGACAATTGAAGAGATGACCGGCGGTACGTTTACCATCACCAATGGCGGTGTATTTGGATCAATGATGTCAACACCAATCATCAACGCACCGCAATCAGCAATCTTGGGTATGCACAATATTATCCAGCGTCCGGTAGCCGAGAATGGTCAGGTCGTGATCCGTCCGATGATGTACATTGCACTTTCGTACGATCACCGCATCATTGATGGCCGTGAATCGGTAAGCTTCCTGGTACGCGTTAAACAATTGTTGGAAGATCCAGCCCGCTTATTGTTGGGCGTATAATATCTATACGACTTACTATAAAAAAGACCTATGCCTCACGGTGTAGGTCTTTTTTTATTTCCGGCCTCAGCCTTGTTGTTTGCCACACTTTTCGAATATTAAATCGTTCATGGACACAAGCACGGTCATTGCATTTTAAATTCTACACCATATTCTTTATTTTCACCTCTGCCCAACTCAGCGTTTAGATGAGTGTGGACCTCAAGTTAGGAAAAGGTTATGAAGAAAAAAATTGCCGTGCTGACAGTTTGCCTTTCAATCTGGACAATGCTCTTGTTTAGTAACATGGCCAATCCAATGGCACCTCATAGTATCACCGGCCAGCTACTTCCAGTCAGCAAGGTTAAGGTCAGCAGCGAACGGATTGATATCCGGATAAAAAGGGATACTCTGGAACACGACTACCAGAGTCATTTTACGATAGTGTACCATATCCAGGCTGCAGAAGCCATGAATCTGCCCCTGCTTTTTCTCGCCTACAATTTGGATGGGCTGCAGCAGGTACTTGTGAACCAGAAGCAGACGGAGGCCAGAACTTTGGACCAGCCCAACGCCACATTTCCTTTTCTCCGTAGAGACAATGGGTCCTATGAAATTACTTACGACAGCCAACAATGGAGGCGGGTATCCCTAACCGATGCATTTTATTTTACAGCCCGCCTTAAACAAGGGGACAATACTGTTCAGGTCCAATACACGGCATCAATGGGCTTCGACCGGCGCGACATCCTGCCCAAGTATGAAATCGACTACCTGCTCTTTCCCTCCAAATACTGGTCTTCCTTTGGTCCAATAGACCTGTACTTGCATCTCGAAGACAACATGGAAGTTGCAAAACAGGATATAGGAATTCCTGAACAGCAGACCACCGCCATGATCCACTGGATCATTCGCGCAGCCGGGGCTCGGGAAAGTTTTCATATTGACCTAAGTCCCAAAACGTCTATTGTAGCCAAAGCGATCCTATGGGTTAGCCCCAACCTCCTGGCACTGATCGGGTCAGTTGCGCTGCTATTTCTTCACCTACGGGCAATATACAGGAAATATGCACTCGGAAGAAATCGCTTTGCACTTTCAATCGGAAACCTGATCGTCCCAGCTTCGTTTTATACATTTGCATGGTTCTGGTCGGGTTTGGCCAATTATCTGGTTAATGGTGCGTTCGAGCAGCGCTCGCGCGGTTTTATCCTAATGGTCGTGCTGACATTACCCGTCCTATACCTTATCTATGGTTTGGTTTTGTTTTTGGTCGACCGCAGTATGAGAGCCAAACTTTGAAAAGCATTAGCTGATCTATCTGTTCACCGTCAGCTTATTTTCAATCATACGGTTATTGTACTGCTGGATAAAAGCTTTCATTTTGGTTTCCATCGTATCCAGAATGGCTGGCTGGGCTTTCAGCAGATCCTGTTTCATCAGTCGGTCCTGTTTAAGATTATATAATGAAGTAGGTTTCAGACCATCATAAGACATCATATAGTCTTTATAGTAAAAATTATAGCTCCCTGCATTGTTGTTAAGCACAAAATTGTCCCGTCCCGGCTGAAAGGCATCCGACCCGAACGCGAAATAAGGCTTGTCATAATGTAGGTAATTGAGTACGGTAGGCATAATATCAATCTGCTGCACCAGTTTATCTGATTTGCCTACTAACCGATCCCCCGGCGCATAAAAGATGATCGGGATCTGGAAGCCGCCGGCTGTCGTCTGATATTCGGGCAGATAGCTTACGGTAGCATGGTCTGCACAGATAACAAACAGCGTATTGTCAAACCACGGCATCTTGGATGCCGTAGCAAAAAACTCGCGCAGGGCATTGTCTGTATATCCGATCGGTTCCTGAACAGGCAGCGGACCTTTGGGAAACCGTCCCTGATACTTCGCGGGAACTTTAAATGGATGGTGGGAAGACAAGGAAAAGAAGCTCGCAAAAAATGGCTGTTTGAACGTATTGATCGTTTTGGCAGTGAACTGCAGAAACGGCTCATCCCAGATCCCCCAGATACCGTCAAAGTCCTGATCATTATTATACTCATTCTTCCCATAATAATGCTGGATACCGGCCAATTTCATATAAGCTGAAAAGCCCATGCTGCCGTTCGGAGCTCCATGGAAAAAGGCCGTCTCATAGCCCTTTTCGGCCAGCAGTTTGGCCAGACTGGTAGTCTCGTTACCGGAATATACCGAAAGTACGAAAGGTTCACCTATAGATGGAATGCCGGTGATCACCGAGGGCAGCGCATCGATGGACTTGCGTCCATTCGCATAGGTATCCGTAAATGTGTAGGCATGGCGGATCAATGAGTCCAGGAAAGGGGTATAGCCCTTGTACTTACCCCCTTGGATATCTTTATTCAATTCACCGAAATGTTCTTTCGCAAAACTCTCCAGAATCAACACCACAACATTCTTTTTCTGAAAAGGCTTATCGGTCTTCGGCTGATGAACCGGATTATAAATCGCCATCAGCTGAGGGTCAGAATAATAATGGACGGGTTTGAGATTGACGGCTTTCAGCGTCTTTAAGATGCTAAATGGTGTATTCAGCACAATGTTCATTTCTTCGGGTGTCTCCACATAATCGCCTGCATTGCTCAGGGTGATGGGGCGCGTGCTATGAGCCCAGCCACCACGTACACCTCCTATAAACAGAAATATGGTCAGCAGAAAGAAAGGTATCTGCAACAGCAGTGACTTCCAGGTATACCGCTTCGGACGCTCAATCCGGATCAAACGATAGGATTTGATCAGCCCATAAACAATTAAGGCCAGAATAATGATCAGATACCAATAGTCCAGGCAGAAGTCGAAGGCCAGTTTGAGGAGATTGGACTCGTTTGAAAATTGGTCGAGCACCGTGCCTGTCGTGCGTTTCAGTGTAAAAGGATAATACGCAAAGTCGACCAGGTTCAGTGCAATACCGAGTGAATTGACCACCACAAAGATCCATTTAGACAACTTTTGATAAGTCTGATGATAAGTAAATGGTCCCGGCAGGGTCTGCATCACGATGAAGAGGATATTGAAATACAGTAGCGCTACAATATCAAAACGAACCCCACCGGCAAACATGACGAGCAGTTTGCTTCCATTCACATTGGGGAACAGGGAAGCGTTCATCAGATAAAATCCGCCGCGCAGCAGCGCATAAACGACTAAAAGAAAAGCAAAGCGGATAGCTACAGCAATATAAGGAGCTAGTATTCCTTTTAACTTCATGGCATCAATATTTTAGAAATTCACGATACACTTCCTGGTAATAAGCTTTGGCTATACTTAGAAGGCTGTCTGTCTTAGCCGCCGGATACTCTTTGTTCGCCTTATAATTGACAATGCGACCGACGTTGTCGAAAGATACCGCCTGCTTCGGAGTGATCACGCCAAACGCATCCTTGGAGTTATAAAAAGCCACCTGCGGCATTGTGGGGTTAAACAGATCGCGGCTCCAGTGATATCGATCAGCCGGCAGTCTCAGCTGCTTCAGCAAGGTAGCAGCAAGATCCGTTTGATTGCCGATTCGGTCGATTACCTTACCCCGGTATTCCGGTTTGATCACCTCTCCGAAGAAAATCAGCGGAATGTGAAATCTGTTGGGATGAGAGAGGTCCCACTTTTCGGATGGCAGCCGGTGACCATGATCGGCGACAACAATAAACAATGTATTTTTATACCAGGGCTCTTTTTTGGCTTTACTGATAAAATCAAAAACGGCAGAATCGGTATAGTTTGCCGTACTTCTAAACTTATCGGCATTGTTGCTGTTTCCGAACTTGTAACCGTGTTTTAACTCAAAGGGCTCGTGATTGATCAAGGTAAAAACCGTGGAGAAAAACGGTTGTTTTTCCTTGTTAAAATCCTGGATCATCCGATTGAAGACCACATGGTCATACACTCCCCAGGAGGCCCGCTCGGCATCCAGCCCAAAGCTGGCATTGTCAACGACCCTAGAGATGCCGTGAGTGAGCATATAGGATTTGAAATTATAGAACTCGCTCTGTCCACCGTGGTAAAACGAAGTTTCGTAACCTGCCCTGTCAAATTCCTGCCCGATGGCGGGCATATTTTCGTGTTTGTCAATATATTTGATGATGCTTTCCGGGCCTTGAGCGGGGAAACCGCTCAATATCGCCACCATTCCTTTGTCGGAGCGGTCCGCAGCAGCATAAATGCGATCGAATAAAATGCCACCCTTGATTAATTCTTCCATATGCGGAGTAATACCCTTTTCGCCGCCCAGCGACTCGATTAGATCGCCAACAAAGCTCTCCAACATGATAATTACGACATTGGGGCGCGTGGTGTTGAGAACTTCGACAGTGGAATCAGGCTGATTATGAAAGACAGGTTTTAATTGCTCCTGAACGGTCTGCAGATCGTCACCATAAAAGTTATAAGGGTTTTTGAGCTTTGTGCTTTTAGTAAAAAAGTCCCGCAACAATGACCATTGGGTGTTGACCGCCGCATGATTATAAAAGGTTTCTTCCGAGTAGTAAGCTTTGCTCGGGTTGAGGGTAGCGCGGCCATATCCGCCACGAATGAAAGTAAAGAGCACAAAAACACCTACTGCAAGTTTGAGGAAGTTACCGACAGGCGATTTGATATTGTAGAAATGAACCCTTTTAAACATCCAGCGGTAGATATAGTAGCCACAAAATATACCGATCATCATGCCCAGAATCGGAAAAAATACCGGTGTGGATTCAGCAGAGGCAACGGCACCCGAGGGAGATGCAAGAAAGGCGTCGATAGCACGTTTTGATATCTTATCTCCCCATTCACGGTAAATATTAACATTGATAAAGCTGACGACAAAAAATAACACCAGCACAACTACCGTATAAATATCGAGGATCGTCCGTTTGGGATGAGCTTTTGGAAAAAATCCCAGAATACAATACACCAGAAACGGGATCGCACAAATATAAGATACGGCAGAAAAGTCCAGACTCAAGCCGTGATAATAAATTCTGAAAATCTCGTTAAAGTGAGAAAAACCGATTTTCTCAAAGAAAGCGATAATAAAAATCAACCTGTCTATAAAACAGATAATTAACCAAAATAGAAAGTATTGTGTTAACGCTCTAAGCTCGTTTGCAAATCGTTGCATCCCTTATATAAAAATAAAACAGGCAAATTTACATTAATTTACATTAAAATCGGGCTAAATACTTAGTAATATGATGAAAAGATTAAAAACATGTGAACACCCGATAACAAGCTGAGCTCCTCAACAATAATGTTAGCAGAATCATAAGAATTCCTTACTTTTGTGTTCCTAAAAAGTTTGAATATAAAATTTAAAATGAGCATAGCGAAAACTTACAATCCAAAAGAAGCTGAAGAAAAATGGTACAGCTATTGGAAAGAGAACGGCTTTTTCCGTTCTACTCCGGACGAACGTGAACCTTATACGATTGTGATGCCGCCGCCAAACGTCACTGGCGTATTGCATATGGGGCACATGCTGAACAATACCATTCAAGACGTTTTGATCCGCCGTGCCCGCATGCAGGGTAAGAATGCATGCTGGGTACCAGGAACTGATCATGCCTCTATTGCCACGGAAGCTAAGGTCGTCGCTATGTTGAAGGAACAAGGCATTGACAAAAAGTCTTTGACCCGTGAAGATTTTTTAAAGCATGCCTGGGAATGGAAAGAGAAATATGGGGGCATTATCCTGAAGCAGCTTGAAAAACTGGGCGCTTCCTGCGACTGGGAACGCACGCGTTTTACGATGGACCCCGAGTTATACGAGTCGGTTATCCGTGTATTCGTTGACCTGTACAACAAAGGGCTGATCTATCGGGGCTACCGCATGGTCAACTGGGATCCTGAGGCGAAGACCAACATCTCCGATGAGGAAGTTATTTACAAAGAAAAGAATGGAAAGTTATACCATCTGAAATATCAGGTAGAAGGCACCGACAAATACATTGTGGTCGCGACAACCCGTCCCGAAACCATCTTTGGGGACACAGCGGTGTGTATCAACCCCAACGACGAACGGTATACCTGGCTGAAAGGAAAGCAGGTTATCGTGCCGATCGTAGGACGTAAAGTCAATATCATTGAAGACGAGTATGTTGACCTCGAGTTCGGAACGGGCTGTCTTAAAGTGACTCCCGCACATGACGTCAACGACTATGCGCTCGGCAAAAAGCATGATCTGGAGTTTGTGGATATTTTTACGGACGAAGCAAAATTAAATGAAAACGGCCTCCATTACGCCGGCATGGACCGCTTCAAAGTCCGCAAAGAAATTGAGCAGGAGCTCGAAGAAAAAGGACTACTCGAGAAAGTAGAAAATTACACCAATAACGTGGGCACATCGGAGCGCACAGGGGCGGTCATAGAACCAAAAATCTCGAATCAATGGTTCTTGAAAATGGAAGATCTTGCCAGACCGGCTTTGGACAATGTAATGGATGACACCATTAAGTTCCACCCGACCAAATTCAAAAACATCTACCGCAACTGGATGGAAAATGTAACCGACTGGAATATCTCGAGACAGTTGTGGTGGGGGCATCGGATACCAGCTTACTTCTACGGCGACGGCAATGATGACTTCGTTGTCGCACAGACAATTGAAGAAGCACTGGTACTCGCACAGGAAAAGTCCGGTAATGCACGGCTGACAATAACTGATCTGCGCCAGGATGAAGACGTTCTTGATACGTGGTTTTCGGCTTGGCTGTGGCCTATTTCTGTATTCAACGGCATCAACGAGCCCGAGAATGCGGAGATCAACTACTACTACCCCACACAGGATCTCGTTACCGCTCCTGATATTATTTTCTTCTGGGTGGCGCGCATGATCGTCTCGGGCTATGAATTCCGCGGACAGCTGCCTTTTGAAAATGTATATTTTACCGGTATCGTCCGTGACAAGCTGGGCCGAAAGATGTCAAAATCGCTGGGGAATTCACCGGATCCTATTGATCTGATGAATGAATACGGCGCCGATGCGACAAGGATGGGTATGCTTCTTACAGCTCCTGCCGGCAACGACCTACCTTTCGATGTGGAGCTTTGTGTACAGGGACGTAATTTTGCGAATAAAATCTGGAATGCTTTCCGTTTGGTTAAAGGCTGGGAAACGGTGGAGTCTCCCGCTTCAGAATCAGATAAAATTGCCGCTGCATGGTTTGACGCGAGGTTTAATCAAACATTGACCGATATTGAAGAGCATTTCAAGCACTACCGATTGTCGGATGCGTTGATGGCAACCTATAAACTGGTCTGGGACGACTTCTGCGCCTGGTATCTTGAACTGGTAAAACCAGCGTATGGTTCACCGATTGCTGCCGCAACTTTAGACACTGTTAAAACGTTCTTTGAACGCGTATTGACGCTGGTGCATCCTTTTATGCCATTCATTACTGAAGAGTTATGGCATGATGAACTGTTTGGCAAAAATGCGAAAGACTGTATCATCGTCGCAGCATTCCCTACGGTAGACATTTATGATGAGCAGATGATCAAAGAATTTGCCATCGTCCAACAAATTATTTCTGAGATCCGCAATATCCGCAATTCGAAAGGGATATCACCAAAAGTAGCTTTGCCTCTGGCAGTCAATCAGCAATCAGACATCAACCTTGTGCAATATATTGCGATCATTTCAAAGATTGCGAACTTACAGGAAGTAACCTTTGTGACAGAGAAAGTCGCGGGTGCCACAAGCTTCCTTGCCGGCAAGGATGAATGCTATGTTATACTCGAAAACAACATCGATGTTGCTGCCGAACGCGAACGCATTGAGAAAGAACTCGCTTATCTAAAGGGCTTTCTCGTATCGGTTGAGAAAAAGCTTTCAAACGAACGTTTTGTTCAGAATGCAAAACCCGAAATCGTTGAAAATGAAAAAAGCAAAAAAGCCGACGCCGAAGCTAAGATCAAAATCCTGGAAGAAAGTTTAGCTGCATTGGGCTAATCATCATACAGCAAACAGAAGAGCCCCGTGTCTACCGCAGGACTCTTCTGTTTTATAAGCTCAGTACTCAAGCTGAACTTTGTTGCACGGAATCCTATAAAAAATGAATAACTTTATAAGAAGAAACTTAAATTATACGATTATGGGATTTAAAGAAACATTTCAGATCAACGGTGAAAACCTGTTACAGAAAATTAAGGATATTATCGCTGAGGGCAACGTTAATAAGATCAGTATCTCGGACAAACATGGGAAAGAAATTATGAGCTTTCCGGTTACCGTGGGGGCCATAGGACTTATCCTTGCTCCGGTATTTGCCGCCATAGGTGCTGTCGCGGCTCTCCTGACCGAGTGTACCATCACCGTCGAACGCAATAGCGACAAGAAAGAAGGTGACGGTCCCGATGACAAGCAAGATCCGCCTGCAGATCCTCCAAGGACGATTACCGTTCAGTAAGTAACTTCTTAACGTCTGATCCGATGAAAATAGTAAAGAACATCCTCTGCATTCTTTTTGGACTGCTGTTTATCAATGCCGGCCTGGATAAACTGTTACATTATATGCCTGTCCCGCCGATGGACATAAATATGCAAAAAGTCTTTGAAGCATTTATAACCATCCGGTGGTTATTGCCACTCGTAGCCATTATTGAAATCATAGGCGGAGCACTGTTCCTTTTTCCACGAACGAGAACTGTCGGTGCTTTGGTTATTCTCCCCATACTTATTGGTATTTTTATCCACAATATGATTTTTGCTCCGGGCGGTCTTCTGTTCTGGGCTCCTCTGTTCCTGATCTGGTTGTGGGTAGTTTTCGAAAACTGGGGCAAGTACAGAAAGCTGATGGCGTAACAGAAAATGCAAAAACTTTGGGTTGCGGCCGATTTTTGGTCAATTATTTGATGTATCCTGCACGACAGTTGCTCCTGTGGACACATGCTTCAGACAAATGCTGCAGGAGCAATTATTATGCTAGATCCACAAGCTCCTGGCAGCGGGCGTGGGCTATATATTTGCCGACATGTAATTAAACTTGCATATCAAAGCAAATTTATCTTAGTTTGCTGACACGAGCACGATTATAAGTTATTATATGGAAACTTTGCAAACTTTTTTCCGTTTTAATTTTTATTAATAGAAACTTAAATCAAATAATACGTTGAACAGATTTACCCGAATTGCATTTAAAACAATATTGTGGATTATCGGAGTCATCATTGCACTGATCATTCTGGTGATATTTTTAATCAGGCTCCCTGCCGTGCAAAATTATATTGCCGGAAAAGTAACGCATTATGTTGAAGGAAAAATAGGTACTCCGGTCAAAATCGGTTATATCAATATAGACTTTCCGAAAAAGCTAGTTTTAGAGGACATTTATCTTGCGGATCAGAGCCGGGACACATTGGTAGCGGGCAAAAGCATTGCTGTCGATATCAATATGCTGAAACTTCTGAAAAATACAGTCGAGATCCAGAATCTGGAGGCTGAAGGAATCACTGCGAAAATCCGTCGCACGATGCCAGACAGCGCCTTCAATTTTGATTACATAGTGAAAGCATTTTCCTCCCAGAAAGAGAGTCAGCCCACAGCCGATACTACGTCGGCCCTGCTGTTCAATCTGGATAAAATAAAATTTGACAAATTCCATATCGTCTATTCAGATGAGGTCATCGGCACGAGTGCCGATGTCTACCTAGGCACACTGAATACCAATATCAAAAAGTTTGATCTCACTAAAAATATGGCCTTTAATCTTCCCAAAGTAAAGATTGACGGTCTAAATGCAACGGTAAAGCAATGGAAGCCCGTGGCAGAAGGAGCAGGTCCCGAAGCGGAGGACTTTGGTATCACCGATAAAACCGCCCAGACCACCGAACTGCTTCCCGATGTTGGCATACAGATCGCTGATCTCGCCAATATCGTAGTCCGCTATGAAGACCAGTCCAGCGCCTTAAAAACAAAGTTCATCCTTAAGAACCTTCGCGCCGACATCAATAAAATAGATTTAAACAAGGAACTGGTCGATATTCAGACCATAAATCTCGACGGTTCAGACAATGAGGTCCTCTTTGGTAGATTGGCACGGAAAGCAGCTGCAGATACCAGCAGTGCCGATACAGCCAAAGTCAACTGGGTCGTGTCTGCCAAAGAAATTAACATCGACAATACCCGCTTGGCCTATCGGGATGACAATCAGGCCCGCATGAAAGGTTTTGACTATTTCAATATCAAGATTCCGGGATTAAAAACTAACCTGACGGATCTTTATTATAGCGCTGATTCGATCAGCGGATCGCTGAATGAACTGACGGCATCCGATCACTCCGGACTGCTGATCAAACAGCTTAAGGGGGAATTCAAATACACCGGTACCGGTGCTGAAATTAAAAATTTATATGCCGAGACACCGCGTACGCTGATCCGCGATTACCTAAAAGTAAGCTACCCATCATTGGATGTCGCATCCCAAAAGCCGGAGCTAATCCATGTGGATGCCACGATCAGGAAAAGCCACGTCGATATGCGCGACATTTACTACTTCGCTCCTTTCCTGGACACCATGCAGGTGATGAAGCCGTTGATGGACAAAAAATTTAATATCGACGGCAGAGTAATCGGTAAGGTTAATGATCTGCGTATCCCCAACATTGATTTTCAGACGCTGTCCAATACACGGGTAGTAGCGAGCTTACATCTGAAGGGATTGCCGGACGTAGAGAAAATGTCCATGGACCTAAATCTGAAAAAGCTCACCACAGGCCGATCGGATATCGAAAAGCTAGTCGCCAAATCCATGTTGCCGAGCAGTATTGAACTTCCGAATACGATCGGGCTGACGGGCACATTTAAAGGCGGTATGACTGCCTTCAACACGAACCTTTCCTTGGTAACCGAAAAAGGAACTGCCAAATTCGACGGGAAGGTAGGTATGGCTGGGCGGGATACCACTTACGATGCCTTTGTAAGCATCCGTGACTTTGATATTGGCAAAATCATGAAAATGGACAGTACACTCGGCATACTTTCCTTTGAAGGCAAAATAAAAGGTCAGGGCACCGATCCCAAAAAACTTGTGGCCAATTTTGACGGTAAGCTCAACCGCCTGGATGCCATGGGTTACCGCTACCAGAATATCGACATGAACCTAACGGCAGACAAGGGTGACATGAAAGCGTCTGTCATCAGTCCGGACCCCAATATCAAAGTAAAGCTGGATGCAACAGCCAATATGAAATCCAGATATCCTCAGGTCGATTTTGAACTGGTGGCCGACACCATTAATCTCAAAAATCTAAAACTAATGGATGATGACTTTAAGTATCATGGTAAGCTCGTCGGGCATTTCACCTCCGCTGATCCCAACTTTCTCAACGGCGAAGCCCATCTTACCAATTCATCCATCGCCTACAATAATGCATATTATTCGCTGGACAGTATTTCGCTGATAGCAAAATCAGATACCAGCAGAAACCTGCTGCTGCTAAAATCAGCATTCTTCAATGCCCATCTCGTCGGTAAATATAAGATTCTCGAGCTGCAAAATGCCATTCAGGATATTTTGCAGGTATACTATCAGCCCGGCAAGCCTGTCAAGGTACCAAAGTACGAGCCACAGAATATTGAGTTCTCCGCACAGCTGACCCGAACGAGATTTGTGCAAGATATGGTACCCGAACTAACGGAAATGAAAGATATTACCTTGGATGGTATGTTTAATAGTGAATCGAAAACCATCCTAGCCAAATTAGACGCACCCAAGATTGTATACAACGGGACCGAAATCAATAATGTGACGCTGGATATCAACACCCTGGATAGTACACTCTATTATTCAGCACTGATCAACAAGATCAAAGTTAGTAACATTGAACTCGTCAATACAGTATTCAGCGGCAAAGTCATCCAGAATAACCTGGACTTTGGCTTATGGATCAAAGATAAAAAAGAAAAAGAGCAGTACCATCTGGGCGCCAATATGCGTGTCGACAATGGTGCTTTCGTATTTAGCCTGCTACAGGATGGTCTGATGCTCAACTACGACAAGTGGACGGTTGATCCAAACAACGTCCTTAAGTTTGGCAGTACCGGTATACAGGCTCAGGATTTTGTCTTGAGCAACAAGGGCCAGGAACTTCGGATATCCTCCCAGGACAGCGTGTTGAATTCGCCGGTCAATATTTCGTTTAAAAATTTCCGCATTGAGACACTCAGCAAAATGCTGGAAAGCGAGACGCTGGACCTGGGTGGTGGCATCAATGGACAGGCTACAATATCCCGGCTCGAAAGCAGCCCTGTATTTGTATCCGACCTGGTCATCAACAAATTCTATGTAGGAAAAGACACTGTCGGAAATGTCAATATACAGGTCAACAATGCAAAAGAAAACACATATAACGCCAATATCAGTATCAGCGAGAATGGTAATAATGTGAAGCTGAGCGGTGATTTTATCAGTCCGCCGAACGGTGAATCCAGTCTGGATTTCACGCTGGACATCGCGCCGCTGACCATGCAGACTGTACAGGCTTTCAGCTTAGGCTATCTGAAAGACTCCGGAGGAAACCTTGAGGGACAGCTGAAAATAACAGGTTCACCCTCGCAACCACGTATAGACGGCGATGTCCATTTCAAAGAAGCGCAGTTTAATATCGCCATGTTGAATGCGCTGTTTAAGGCGAAGGACGAAACAATCCATTTTGGCAACAAAGGGATTACCTTCCCTAAATTTGAACTGGAAGACAAAAAAGGAAATATAGCCAAGGTGACCGGCTCGGTAGATACCAGAACGTATACGGACTTTGATTTTAATCTCAATGTGAATACAGATAATTTTGAGGTATTAAATTCTACCCAGACCGACAACGACATGTTCTATGGCAAGATGTATCTGACGTCCAACCTCCGGATCCGGGGCAACTTGGACAAGCCGGTCGTCGACGGAACCATCAAAGTATTGGGCGATACCGATTTTACCTTTGTGATGCCAAACGAAGATCCGGGGATGGCCGACCGTAAAGGCGTGGTAGAGTTTGTGGATAAAAGTGATACCACACGCGCCAATGTATTTGCCAAACTCGATTCCATGACCGTTACCAGACTGACAGGTATGGACGTGGATCTGAATCTGCAGACGGATAAGGAAGCAAAATTCAAGATCCTGCTGGATGCCGGTTCACAAGATGCCCTGAATATCCAAGGTCAGGCAGAGCTCAATGCCGGTATCGATGCCAGTAGCAAAATTACACTGTCAGGAACATTCACCGTGGACAAGGGTAGTTATTCATTCAGCTTTGGTCCGGTGAAGAAAGACTTTACTTTTCAAAAGGGAAGCACGATTACCTGGAATGGCGACCCATTGGATGCACAGCTCAATATCACTGCGGCCTATACGACCAAAGCCCCCACGTTGGAGCTGGTGGCTACACAGTTAGGATCCGAAAATCCAAACTTGTACAAACAGCGAGTTCCATTCAATGTACTGCTGAAAATAACAGATAAGCTGTTCCAGCCACAGCTGGGTTTTGATATTGATCTGGATGAGAACAATTCGATCGTTTCGCAGGATGTTGTCAGCAAGGTGAACAATGCCCTGACGACCTTACGCGAGAATCCATCCGAACTCAACAAACAGGTATTCTCATTGATCGTGCTGGGACGCTTTATGTCGACCAATCCGTTTGAAAGTCTTTCCGGTGGAGGCGGCACAGAAGCCATCGTCCGAAATAGTATCAGTTCATTCCTCAGCAGCCAGCTCAACCGCTTGGCATCAGAGCTGATCAGTGGTGTTGAGCTCGATTTCAACCTGACATCCGAGGAAGATTACGCTACCGGAGCCGGACAGACCAGGACTGACTTAAATATCGGTGTATCTAAAATGTTGCTGAACGACCGGCTGAAGATCACCATAGGTTCCAACTTTGAAGTGGAAGGGAATACCCGTCCGGGTGAGTCGGCAAATAATATCGCAGGGGATATCCAGCTCGATTACCAGCTTTCACAGGATGGCCGTTATTTTGCACGGGTATACCGTAAGAACCAGTATCAGGTGACTCTTCAGGGCCAATATGTAGAGACTGGCATCGGCTTCATTATCAATATGGATTACAATAAATTTAAGGAGATCTGGATGAGTTCGAAAAAACTCAAGGAATACTATGACACCAGCAGCAAAGGATTCAGGAAACGATTTGACGTGGAACGCATGGAGACCGACTCCGTATACCGTGACAGCGTGCGCACCGTCATTAGGGATAGCCTTATACTTCATAGTCCAGAATACCGCAAACGGATACAAGAAAGGGAAAAAGAACGACGCAAACAGCAATTGGACTCCAGCAAGACTATTCCCAAAAAAGAAAGTCCAAAAACAAATTTAGATACGATCAGAACGACTGCGATTAAAAATGAAGACGAGGAAAGGAGTTACCATGCGAGCTAAACTGAAATTTACTATTGGCCTATTGTCATTGACGGCACTGATCGCCTCCTGCTCTTCGACCAAGAATCTGAAAGAAGGCCAAAGTTTATATGTCAAAGGAAATGTCATCATCGATTCAGATACCATTTCCAAAGAAAATAAAGAGCGGCTTTCAACACATCTGGAGTCCGCACTGTTACCCAAGCCTAATAAACGCCTTGCCGGAATCCCTTTCAAGCTTTATTTTAATAATATGGCTGGTGACTCCGTGGGTAACAACGTTATCAAAAAGTTTCTCAAGAAGATCGGTGAGGAACCCGTTCTGCTGAGTGACGTTAACCGCGAATACAATGAAAACCTGCTGCGCAACAGACTTGAGAATATTGGTTTTTTCAATGCTGAAGTAAAATCCGATACCTTGGTAGAGGCAAAGAAGGCGACGATCAATTATACCGCCACGCCCAATCTGATCTACCGCATTAGATCGGTCAAGTTTGACGTTGACAGCACGACCCAGCTGGGCAGAGATATCCGTTCGTCTGCGGACAAAAGCCTGCTTCAGGTTGGAAAAAACTATAGCTTGGATGTCATCCTGAATGAGCGTGACCGCATAGACAATGACCTTAAAAATAAGGGATACTATTACTTTAGTCCGGATTACATCCTTGTGCAGGTAGACAGTTCACACCGCAACAACAGGGTCGACATGTATGTAACGGTCAAAAAAGAGACACCTGCTCAGGCCAAGGTTCCGTCTAAGATCAATAAAATCTACATCTTTCCTAACTATACGGAGACAAGCGCGGGCTATCAACGCTCAACACGCAACGCCGAACTGTACGATAGCAGTTATTATTTTATCGACCGTAGACACACTTACCGTAGGCCGGTTATCGCCAAGCATATCTTCTTCCGTCCCGGTGACATCTACAATCGTAATGCACACAACCAGACCATCAGCCATCTGGTCAACCTGAACAGCTGGAAGTTTGTCAAAAACAATTTTGTGGACAGCAAAGAAGTGCCCAATGCGCTGGATGTCTATTATTATCTAACACCGTTGCCCAAGAAATCACTTCGGGTCGAGTTACTGGGTAAAATGGCCTCCGTGTATAATGGAACAGAAGTTAATGTCAACTGGACATTACGTAATGCATTCAAGGGGGCCGAACAGCTGAGCTTTAACGTCTTTGGCGGTTATGAGACACAGACCGGTGGAAATGCAGATCTCAATTCCAGCTACTACCGCTATGGAGCAGAAGCGACACTGACCTTTCCACGGATCCTCAGCCCATTTGGAAGCATCAATCCTTCACGCCGTTTCATTCCAAAAACCTACATCAAGGGCCGGTATGAATTTCTAAACCGTCGCAAGGCGTACACCCTTAATTCAATTGCCCTGGATTACGGCTATATCTGGCAAGAATCGGAAGAAAAGCAGCATGATCTTGCTTTATTTGAAGTCACTTATACACAGCCCAAAGGGACTTCCGAAAGCTATCAGAAGCAGATGGATACGATCCCAGCATTGCGCCACGCGATTGAGCCGCAGTTTACCATCGGTCCGAACTACAACTTTACGTTCCAGAATACGATGAAACAGCATTTGAAGAATACCTTTTACTTCAAGGGAAACCTCGATCTTTCGGGCAACGTACTTGGTCTGATCAAAGGAGCTGATTTCAACAAAGGTAAAACATTCAAATTATTTGACGCCTACTTCTCCCAGTACATTAAAATCAGCGGGGATGGGCGGCATTACCTAAAATTGTCAGAAAACTCGCAGCTGGCATCCCGGGTTGCGCTTGGCCTGAGCTATTCGTATGGCAATTCGCGGTCCCTCCCCTACCTAAAACAATATTATGTGGGTGGCCCGAACAGTATTCGCGCCTTTGGTGCACGTGCTATAGGCCCCGGTACAGTTGCTCCTGAAAAGCTCAGCAATGGCTTATTCTATGCTGACCAGACCGGGGATATCAAGCTGGAGCTCAATACCGAATACCGGGCCAAGCTGGCCGGTTTTGTACATTGGGCAGCCTTTATAGATGCCGGTAACGTATGGTTGCAACGGGAAGATCCAAATAAACCCGGAGGTAAATTCAGTAAAAACTTTCTGAATGAACTTGCCGTAGGAGGCGGTGCCGGCTTGCGTTTCGACTTCACCTTCTTGATCATACGGACTGATTTTTCCATTCCGTTCCGTATTCCTTACCTGCCCAAAGGCGAACGCTGGGTATTCAAGGATATCGACTTCGGCAGTTCGCGCTGGCGCAAAGACAACCTGATGTTCAACCTCGCTATCGGTTATCCATTCTAATCCGGATGGGGATAGCAGGTTGATAGCAGGGCCTTCGGCAGGTTAACGTTTACGGAAACAATCAGCATAATCTATTCTTTATTAATCGTTTACAAAAAGGGTATCGCCTTATAAGATGGGGCGCATCAGGCTGTTCGTCTGCCTAACTTTAAGCTCAACAAGATAACTAAATAGTTGAGAACGATTAAAATTTGAAAAGATGAAATCACCAATGATGAAGATGGCTGGATTGTTTGGATTTGTATTCGCCATACTGATGACAAGCCAAAGCGCCCTTGCGCAATCGAAAGTAGACCATGCGCTAAACACTGCAGAAGGAGCTGCAGAAACAGTAAACAAAGCTGGCAAAACCCTTAAGACAATTGGGGGACTATTTAAGAAAAAAAATAAAGATGAGGCGGAGAACGCTCTTCCACCAACCACCACGATACATGTGCAGGGACCGGCTTCATACGATGCTGTAAATCAATTTAAAGAGGCTATAAAATCCTGCAAAGAGGTGAAAAACGCTAACCTAAAATTTAAGAAAGGCAAATCCATGATCACAGTAAATCATACGGGGACGACAGAAGGATTCTTCGAAAGCCTGAATAAGGCCGGTACTTTGAAGGGAAAAAACATTCTTTCTGTGGAAGAAGGAACAATTGAAATCGAAGTTCCGGGAGAATAGCAAAAAACAGGTCTGAAATAGATTGGTATACTGACAATAATTCGTTAAATTCAAGCATTATTTACTAATCCACATAAATGCTCATGAAATATCCATTCTTAGCGAGGACAAACAGTAGTGAAAGTGGGCTGGATATTCCATATGACCATGAACACAAATAATTGACATATGAAAGTAACCATTGTTGGAGCCGGAGCTGTAGGAGCAACTACAGCAGACAATTTAATCCGTCGAAATGTCGCAGAAGAGATTGTATTGTTGGATATTAAGGAAGGATTTGCCGAAGGCAAGGCGCAAGATATGGCGCAAACTGCCGCCTTGTTGGGTTTTGAATCCAAAATCAAAGGCGTGACCAATGACTATCTGTCCACTGCAGGCTCTACTGTAGCTGTCATTACTTCGGGCATCCCCCGCAAACCGGGAATGACTCGCGAGGAATTGATCGGGACAAATGCCAATATTGTCAAATCGGTAGTAGAGAATCTGGTCAAACATTCGCCCGACATCATTATTGTCATTGTTTCTAATCCAATGGATACCATGACCTATCTAGCACTCAAATCGAGCGGCTTACCCAAAAACAGGATTATCGGAATGGGCGGCACACTGGATTCTGCGCGTTTCAAATATCAACTGAGTGAAAAGCTGAATGCTTCGGCCGCCGATCTCAACGCCATCGTGATTGGTGGTCATGGAGATACGACGATGATCCCGCTCATCAAGCACTCCACGTGGAACAGCATCCCTGTCACCAATTTTCTGTCTACCGAGGAGCAGCAGGAGATTGTACAAAAAACGATGGTAGGTGGTGCGACCTTGACGAGCCTGATCGGTACGTCGGCATGGTATGCTCCCGGAGCGGCTACCGCAGCAGTCGTGGAAAGTATCGTGCGTGACCAGAATAAGCTATATACTGCCTCCGTTTATTTAGAAGGTGAGTTTGGGCAGGAAGATATTACCCTTGGTGTACCTGTCATCATTAATAAAAAAGGCTGGGACCGAATTATTCCGCTGCAGCTGGATCAGGAAGACAAAGAAAAGTTCAGCAAAAGTGCAGATGCCGTACGCGCAATGAATAATGTACTCAGGGAGATAAACGCGTTATAATAAGACTTTTTTCTTTCCGAGAGGCGGTTATTGACTTAATAACCGCCTTTTTTTGCTACAGTCTTTATGGCGAATCATGAAGCTGACATTTTAAAATAATCCGCTTTCGGAAGGCTTAATTTTTTATCTTTGAGCTTATGACGACAGTACCATTTCAAATCTTGGATCTTCAGGGACAAGGAACACATATTTTAGTTGACGTTACACTATACGAGCGCACATTCAAAATGGTCATCGATACAGGTGCTTCGAAAACTGTGTTTGACAAAACCCAGCTGGGACATCTTCTGGAAGATCAGCTACTGTTAGAACCGTCCGAAACCCTATCCACAGGACTCGGCACCAACTCAATGGAAAGCTTTAATATGGATATTCCCAGCCTGACTATTGGCGGCTGGCGGATCAGCCATCTCCGGGCGGCCGTGCTGGATCTCAGTTCCATCAACTACGCTTATCAGCAGATGGATCTGGAGCCAGTGATCGGTGTGCTTGGCGGCGATATTTTTGCCAGCTATGGTGCTGTTATAGACTATGCGAAGCAGACACTGAAGCTCAGGGACCGAAAAGTCAGGCGTAAATAGGCCATCGACACTAAAATCTGAACAATCTTTGGTGAATACGCAACCGAAGATAGGTATAATACAGTACAGCGATCAATATACCCAGTCCGCCCATGACATAGAGTGTGGTGCGCAACCCACAGTAGCTGGCCAGCGAACCGATCAGCAGTGTTCCGATCGGAAAGATACCCTGAAAAGCCATTACATAGTAGGAAATAGCCCGCGCCCGATATATTGGAATAGCATGTGTCTGAATATAGGTATTGATACTGGAATTTTGCATCATCATGGCAAAGGAAACCAGCATCACATAGACCAGGGCCATCTGCAGCATGCTGGAATGTGCCAGAAAGAGCAATGCAAGCCCCATGAGTGCGGCAGCCCCCATCACCTGATAGCGAAGGTTGGTTCCCGACTTTAACCGCGCCATGTTGAATGCACCAATCATAGCTCCCAGACCGGCCGCACTTTCAAACCAGGAGAAGGTCCGTTCGTCGCCGAGGAACATTTCTTTGGCAATTGCCGGTAAAAGCGACGTATAGGGAATTACAATCAGGCTGGAAAATGTCATGATAATAATCAGCGACGAGATATGAGGTGAACGTTTCAGATAACGGAACCCTTCCACCAGTCCCTCCCAGTTGCTTCCCTTGCTCAGCTGAACATGCGTTTCGTCTACGCGCATCATCAGCAGGGTAATAATGACCGGCACAAAACTAATGAAATTCAGCGCGAAACAGACCAGCTCACCATAGGTGCTGAGCAAGATACCACCAATGGCCGGGCCGAGCATCCGGGCAGCATTGAAAATTGTGGAGTTGAGCGCAATAGCATTTGGCAGGTCTTTGCGGTCGCCGACAAGATACATCATGAGGGACTGCCGGCCAAGGACATCGAAGGAATTGATAATCCCCTGTATCAGCCCAAGAACAGACAGCCACAGCACACTTTCCCATTTCAGGTAGACGACCAGTGTCAGCACTCCCGCCTGTATCATCAGGCCGATCTGTGTCATGAGCACCAATTTGTATTTTGGATGCTTGTCGACGAAACTCCCAATAAAAGGAGACAGCACCAGAGAAGGCAACAAGGAAATAAACTGAACAAATCCAAGCCAAAATACCGAGGAAGTCAGTTCATACACCAGCCAGCTGATCGCTATCCGCTGCATCCAAGTTCCCATAAGGGAAATAGCTTGTCCAATCACATGTAAACGGAAGTTTCTATAATGGAGAGATCTAAAAACCTGCATATATAAAGATAATACTATAAAAGTATAACAAAAAATATGGGGAAGAGATTGTGCTTTGCAAAAATAATGATGCAATTCGTCGAAATCAATGTGCAATAGTGGAATATAATCGATAACTTTGTGATACAATTATTCCGACATTAGAATAATCAAATAATTATCATTCAATAACATATACAATGAAATTTTTTATTGACACAGCGAACCTGGAACAAATCAAGGAAGCCCAGGACTTAGGTGTATTAGACGGCGTAACGACCAACCCAAGCTTGATGGCAAAAGAAGGTATCAGCGGTGACGAAAATGTAATCAACCATTACAAAGCCATCTGTGCGATCGTTGATGGCGATGTGAGCGCTGAAGTTATTTCGACAACTTATGAGGAAATGATCAAGGAAGGCGAAGCGTTGGCAGCTCTTGACAGCAAAATCGTAGTGAAAGTTCCGATGATCAAAGACGGCGTAAAAGCAATTAAATATTTCAGCAGCAAAGGCATCAAGACAAACTGTACATTGGTATTTACGGCAGGTCAGGCACTATTGGCTGCTAAAGCGGGTGCTACTTATGTATCTCCATTTATTGGCCGCCTGGATGATATTTCTACTGACGGGCTGGCGTTGATCGAAGACATCCGCCTGATCTATGACAACTACAACTTCTCTACACAGATTCTGGCCGCTTCCGTGCGCCATAGTGCACATATTCTGGGCTGTGCCAAAATTGGTGCCGATGTTATGACAGGCCCCTTGTCAGCGATCTTATCCCTGTTGAAGCATCCATTGACAGACAGTGGTCTGGCAACCTTCCTGGCTGATCACGCAAAAGCAGCAGGAAAATAAAAATACTATAGCCCCCTATAGGTTCAGAACCGATAAGGAAGATGACAATAATCTTAACCTTATCGGTTTTCTTATGTCGATAAATTCCGTACTTTTGTAGGTGATCTAAGGTTTAACGAACACAAGTCCATGGAACATTCCAACACAGCATATCCAGATATCCTGAAGCGAAACAATCTGAAAGTCACCCAGCCGAGGCTGAGGGTACTTGAGATTATTTCGACGAAAGATTCTGCGATCTCCCAGCCTGAACTGGAAAAGTTATTGGGCAAAGATATCGACCGTGTGACCTTGTACCGCGTGCTGGCGAGTTTCGAGGAGAAAGGCATTATCCACAAGATCTTTGACCTGCATGGTACCGCCACCTACGCCATGTGCTCCACCGATTGCTCCGAGCATGACCATCATGACCAACATGTACATTTCATCTGCCGCGTGTGCAACTCGGTGTACTGTCTGGATGATATCACACTGCCAAAAGTATCGATTCCTGCGGGCTTTAGCCTGGAGGCCATTGCTGTAAACGCACTTGGTGTATGCAATCATTGCAAAAAATAAATCGAACATTATCCGTCCAAAAACTATTTTTCACTTGATTTGTCTATAGTTGGGAATCGAAAGATGTGCCGATTAGATCAGCTATTATCGTGCTGTATGCTGTTTTTTTTGTACCTTGTATGTGGCCCGTCATGGCAGTCATGGATCGATAAGCCGTCAGCGCTGGCGCTGTCATAAGCCCTGAGGGCTGAACATTGAATAAAAATAAAGTAAATGAAAACAAAGAAAGAGAATCCCTATAAGGAGGTGCTGACCCAGCTGATTATCGACATTTTCGAGAAATCAGGCAACAAGCCCCTCAACTATAAACAAGTTTCTTCCAAGCTGAACCTAACGGACAGCGACTCCAAAGCGGCGATTGCCGACATCTTGCAGGATAATGTGCGAAACGGTCTTTTTATCGAAGTAGACCGTGGCAAATTCAGCCTGAAACAACTCAAAGTCTATGTGACCGGAAAAGTAGACATGACGGCGGACGGCTCCGCCTACGTGATTCCCGACGATGAGTTTGAGAACGATATTTACATTGCGCCCCGCAAGCTAAGACAGGCCCTGCATGGGGATATCGTGAAGGTACACACGTTTGAGAAAAGAAGAGGAGGACGCAAAAAAGAAGGTGAAGTCGTGGAGATTCTTCAGCGGGCCAAAACGGACTTTACCGGAACGATCAGCATTTCCAACAATTTCGCATTTTTTATTGCCGATGACCGCAAGATGCTACATGACATTTTCATCCCGCTGGACAACCTGAATGGCGCCAAGGACAAAGAAAAAGTCGTCGTATCGATCATCGACTGGCCTAGCGGCAGTAAAAACCCGGTCGGCACCGTGAAGCATGTACTCGGCGTCAAGGGCGAGAACAATACCGAGATGAATGCCATCCTGGCGGATTTCGGTTTTCCACTGGAGTTTCCGAAAAAAGTCGAGGCCGAAGCCAATAAAATATCCGATACGATCAGCAAGGATGAGATTGCCAAAAGACGCGATTTCCGTCCTGTCACCACATTCACAATTGACCCTGCAGACGCCAAGGATTTTGATGACGCCATCTCTTTCCAGAAGCTGGAAAATGGCAATTATGAAATTGGGGTACATATTGCTGACGTTTCACATTTTGTACTGCCGGATACCGAACTGGACAAAGAAGCCTTCGACCGCGGCACCTCCGTTTATCTGGTCGACCGCGTGATTCCGATGCTGCCTGAAAGGCTATCCAATGGCGTATGCTCGCTACGTCCCCATGAAGACAAGCTCTGTTTTTCAGCCGTGTTTGAGCTGGATGACAAGGCCAATGTGCACCATCAATGGTTTGGCCGTACCATTATCCATTCCGACAGGCGCTTTACCTATGAGGAAGCACAGGAAGTCATTGAAACAAAATCAGGGGACTTTAGCGCTGAGATTCTGAAGCTGAATGAACTGGCCTATATCCTGCGGGAGCGCAAATTCAAAAATGGCGCTATATCGTTTGAAAGTGAAGAAGTTAAATTTATACTCGATGAGAACGGTAAGCCTACAGGTGTATATACTAAAGTCCGTAAAGATGCCCATAAGCTGATCGAAGACTTCATGCTGCTGGCCAACCGCAAGGTGGCCGAATTTATCGGCAAGCAAGGACGGGGCAAAAACAAGCTGACTTTTGTCTACCGTTTCCATGATGTGCCCAATCCAGAGACACTGACCACATTTTCACAGTTTGCCGCCCGTTTTGGTCACAAACTATCGATCAGAACCGATAAGGAAACAGCAAAATCTCTGAATGCCCTGATGACAAAGATTGAAGGCAGCAAAGAACAGAATATGCTGACCTCTCTGGCTGTGCGTTCGATGGCCAAGGCCATCTATACGACCAAGAAGTCTAGTCATTATGGACTGGCATTTGACTATTATACCCATTTCACGTCCCCTATCCGCCGGTATCCGGATGTGATGGTACACAGGTTGCTGCAGTTTTATCTCGATGGAGGCAATAAGATCAATGCTGAACATTACGAGAAGATGGCAGAACATTCTTCACAGATGGAGAAAAAGGCGGCGGAAGCAGAGCGGGCATCCATCAAATATAAACAGGCCGAATATCTACAGGACCAGATCGGCACCGAATACACCGGTATCGTATCCGGTGTGACCGAATGGGGTATGTATGTGGAGATCGAAGAAAATAAATGTGAGGGTATGGTACGCCTGCGTGATATTACCGATGACTTCTACGTGTTGGATGAGAAGAACTATGCGATTATCGGCCAGCGCCGCAAGAAAAAGTATCAGCTTGGCGACGAGGTTCAGATCCGCGTTAAGAAAGTGGATCTAGACAAACGGCAGATAGATTTTACGTTGTTGTCTTAATATTCACTGCCTCAAAAAAGGAAAAAATTTTTCCTTTTTTGAGGCAGTGATCACTACATGTCATAGTGAAAAGTGTTTTAGTCTATTTCATTAAACGAAAACATCTTTAAAAATTTAGGATCGGCATCTTTCACGACAACTTTGCTACCTTCGTCCAGTACTTTTCCGTTATCTTCAATTTTCCAGGTAACCGTATATGGCGTGTTTCCGAATTCGAAGCCTCCAAAATCCAGGGAGCCAAATTGGAATTTCTCCAAAGATTTAAGCACGATGGTTTTTCCGCCATCAAAATCATCAGTACCTAAATGTACGATATCATCTGTCCTTTTTGTACCGTTTACATCCCAATCCACAAAAGTACCATTCTCTTTTCCGCCTGAGATGGTGACACTGAAATTATCCTGTTCGGCTTTTTTAAACTCCTTCGACAAAGTAATTGTAGCCGTCACATTGTGATCTTTAAAATTCACTGGTTTAGGGTCATCATCTTTAGAACAGCCTACAATAGCAAGCGACATCAAACCTAACACCGCGGCATACGTTAATTTCATTTTCATAACTTGAATACTTTAATTTGTTTCTACTGTTAATTATCTGCCCGTGTTTGACAAACGTCTTGCCAAAAAGATGCAAAAACACGCGAAAATATCAATATACTCAGAAACCAGTAGAAGAATATTTTCACAGAAAAAACACAGAACAACTCGTATTCAAAACAATAAAGATTTTTACGAGTCAAACATAAAATCTCATTTTTTCGTCCCAAGACTAAACAACGTCACTATTATTGTCCTTGTTTGACAACATACTATTAATCAATAGCAGCGGTTAAACTTGTTAGCACAAGGTCGGGCACCATTATTATCACGATAAATCTTACATATTATTGCGCTTTCCCGGAAAAGGAAACATTCCGCACTGTGTTTACTCCATTTCGCCAAGTAAAATATTGATTCTGCGCGATGTCGGATTGAGACAAACCAGTGTCGAAATCATTTTTCCATGTGGGGAAATGAAAATTCCACTCGGCGAAATCATCCAAACCATTGACAAAACGGGCCAGACAGGTGGCGGAATCATTTCGACAGTGAACTGGATCATTTCGTTACTGCGGCGGATGACACAAACGGGCGTCGAACCAATTCCGACAGACGGGGAAATGAAACTTCCACCCGACTAAATCATCTAAACCAAGGACAGCATGCACGAGAAGGAGCGCGAACTCATCAAACTAGGAGGGAAAACAGCTTCGCCAGAGGAAAAAGGCATCCGACATCTCTAAAAAATAATCTAAATTTTATACACTAACTATTTAATATTCAAAACGGAATCTGTATCTTTGCGAACTTAAAATAATTTAGGTATAAAATTTATAAACAAAAACAGGTAAATGCCTACTATTCAACAATTAGTTAGAAAAGGTAGAGTAGCTCTGGTTGACAAGAGTAAGTCACCAGCGTTGGACTCATGTCCACAGCGAAGAGGTGTATGTACACGTGTATATACTACTACCCCTAAAAAACCAAACTCAGCAATGCGTAAAGTAGCTCGTGTACGTTTAACAAACGGTAAAGAGGTCAACGCTTACATCCCTGGAGAAGGTCACAACTTACAGGAACACTCGATCGTATTGATCCGTGGTGGTCGTGTAAAAGATTTACCAGGTGTACGTTACCACATCATCCGTGGTGCATTGGATACTTCAGGTGTAGCAGGTCGTAACCAACGTCGTTCTAAATACGGAACTAAGCGTCCTAAACCAGGACAAGCAGCTGCAGCTCCAGCAAAAGGTAAAAAGAAATAATTAAACGGAGGAAAGAAAAATGAGAAAGTCAAAACCAAAAAAGAGAATCATTTTACCTGATCCAAAGTTTAATGACGTTCAGGTAACGCGTTTCGTAAACAACATGATGGTAGATGGTAAAAAATCTATCGCTTATGATATTTTTTACGATGCTGTAGAATTAGTAGAACAAAAAACACAAGAAAACGGCCTTGAAGCTTGGAAAAAAGCTTTGAACAACGTTATGCCTTCTGTTGAAGTTAAATCACGTCGTGTAGGTGGTGCTAACTTCCAAGTTCCTATGGAAGTTCGTCCAGAGCGTAAAATCGCTTTAGGTATGAAATGGTTAATTTCATACGCTCGCAAACGTGGTGAAAAAACAATGTTCGAAAAATTAGCAGGAGAAATCATTTCAGCTTCTAAAGGTGAAGGTGCTGCTGTTAAGAAGAAAGAAGATACGCACAAAATGGCGGAAGCTAATAAAGCGTTCTCACACTTCAGATTCTAATTTTGAAGACATTCAAAAAAAATATGATTACACCGACCTCCGATAAACGAACAATCCTTTATCAAGGTCGGTGTACTTATTTAACATTACATTTAAACACATAAGGCCATGCAGGCCAGTTGCTTAAAAATATTATGGCAAGAGATTTAAAATTCACTAGAAATATCGGTATCGCTGCGCACATCGATGCTGGTAAAACTACAACAACTGAGCGTATCCTTTACTACTCGGGTGTTAACCACAAATTGGGTGAAGTTCACGAAGGTGCTTCCACAATGGACTGGATGGAGCAAGAGGCTGAGCGTGGTATCACGATCACTTCTGCTGCGACAACAGTATTCTGGAACTACCGTGGCAACAAATACCAAGTTAACGTAATCGATACCCCTGGACACGTGGATTTCACGGTTGAGGTAAACCGTTCATTACGTGTATTAGACGGATTGGTATTCTTGTTCTCGGCAGTTGATGGTGTTGAGCCTCAATCTGAGACAAACTGGCGTCTAGCGGACAACTACAAAGTGCCTCGTATCGGTTTCGTTAACAAAATGGACCGTTCCGGAGCAGACTTCCTGAAAGTTGTAAAACAAGTGAAAGATATGTTAGGTTCTGACGCTGTTGCGTTACAGTTACCTATCGGTGCAGAAGATACATTCAAAGGTGTGGTTGACTTGATCAACAACCGTGGTATCGTATGGAACGAGCACGACAAAGGAATGACTTTTACCGAAGTGCCAATTCCTGATGATATGGTTGATGAAGTAGCTGAATACCGTGAAAAATTATTGGAAGCAGTAGCAGGATACGACGAGTCATTGATGGAGAAATTCTTCGATGATCCGAATTCATTGACTGAACGTGAAATCTTAGACGCTTTACGTAAAGCTGTGTTGGATAACGCTATCGTTCCTATGGTATGTGGTTCATCTTTCAAAAACAAAGGTGTTCAGACCATGCTGGATTTAGTAATGGAGTTGTTGCCTTCACCATTGGATCAAGAGGCTGTAAAAGGTACTAACCCAAATACTGGTGAAGAAATCGAGCGTAAACCATCTGTTAATGAGCCTTTCGCAGCTTTAGGTTTCAAAATTGCGACTGACCCATTCGTAGGCCGTTTATGTTTTATCCGTGCTTATTCAGGTAAGTTAGATGCTGGTTCTTATGTATTGAACACACGTTCAGGCAACAAAGAGCGTATCTCCCGTATCTTCCAGATGCACGCAAACAAACAAAACCCTATCCCATTCATCGAGGCTGGTGATATCGGTGCTGTTGTAGGTTTCAAAGACATCAAAACTGGTGATACCCTTTGTGACGAGAAAGCGCCTATCGTTCTTGAGTCCATGACTTTCCCTGAGCCGGTTATCGGTTTGGCGATCGAGCCTAAAACTCAGGCTGACGTAGATAAGTTGGGTATTGCTCTAGGCAAACTAGCGGAAGAGGATCCTACATTCGTAGTTAAATCTGACGAAGAGACTGGTCAAACAGTGATCTCTGGTATGGGTGAGCTTCACTTAGAGATCTTGATCGACCGTTTGAAACGTGAGTTTAAAGTTGAGGTTAACCAAGGAGCTCCTCAGGTAGCTTACAAAGAGTCTATCAACGGTACTACTGAACACCGCGAAGTGTACAAAAAACAATCCGGTGGTCGTGGTAAATTCGCAGATATCAAAGTTGTTATCTCTCCAGTTGACGAGGATTGGGATGTTGTTAAGTCTCCGCTTCAATTCGTAAACGAGATCGTGGGTGGTGCTATTCCTAAAGAATACATTCCTTCAGTTCAAAAAGGATTTGAGGTTTCGATGAGCAATGGTGTATTGGCAGGTTACCAACTTTCAGGCATGAAAGTACGTTTGATCGACGGTTCATTCCACGCAGTCGATTCAGACTCCTTGTCATTCGAATTGGCAGCGAAAATGGCTTACCGTGAGGCATTGCCAAAATGTTCGCCAGTATTGATGGAGCCAATCATGAAAGTTGAAGTATTGACTCCAGAAGAGAACATGGGTGATGTCATGGGTGACTTGAACCGTCGTCGTGGTCAAATGCAAGGTTTGGATTCACGTAACGGTGCACAAGTAATCAAAGCATTGGTTCCACTTTCTGAAATGTTCGGTTACGTAACACAATTACGTACAATCACTTCAGGCCGTGCAACATCTACAATGGAATTTGATCACTATGCAGAAGCTCCACGTAACGTTGCTGAGGAAGTAATCGCAAAATCAAAAGGTAAAATCAAAGGTTCTGTTGAATAATAGAACTTAACAATAAACCGGCCGCTGGTTGTTAATAGCTCTAATCAGCGGTCATTTTTAAATAATATCATATACTATGAGCCAAAGAATCAGAATTAAATTGAAATCTTACGATTACAATTTGGTTGACAAATCAGCTGAAAAAATCGTAAAAACAGTAAAACCTACAGGTGCAGTTGTTAGTGGTCCTATTCCATTGCCTACTGAGAAAAAAATCTATACGGTATTACGTTCACCACACGTTAACAAAAAAGCACGTGAGCAATTCCAATTGTGTGCTTACAAAAGATTGTTGGATATCTATTCATCAAACGCTAAAACTGTTGATGCCTTGATGAAACTTGAATTGCCTTCAGGCGTTGAAGTAGAAATCAAAGTGTGATAGATTTCAATTACTGAACAAAAAAAGGGCTTTTCTTTCGAAAAGCCCTTTTTTTTACTTGTTATAGTTTCTGTTTAGAATTGGTAGCCAACGCCTACTGAAAATACGCGGTTTTTCGATGTGGCACCCTCAATATCTTTATACATATTCGTTAATCCTAATCCATAACCGGCGTTAATCAGAAATCCATTTGTTAGTTTGTAACCTCCCAAGAAATTTAAACCTGCATCAAACGTCTTTAAGCCAGCATCGCTAAAACTACCGCTTTCACTAAGGTTTCCTTGACTGGTCTTCGCATGTATGCCAAATCCTGCATAAGGACCCGCCCCAAAAAAGACTTTTCCCGCATCCCCTGTAGGAATGTAATACACTAAATTTACAGGAACTTCTATGTACATCAGGTTGTCTTTAGCATCCTCGGCCAGACCAAATTCGCCTGCGGACGCCTTTCCTCCTTTACCTTGAAGGGAAACTCCAGGTTGTAAACTAAAACTCGGAGCGACCGGTATGTCTGCATAACCCGTAACATAAAAGGAGGTTGTAGCATCCGAAGTATAAGTCACATTTCCCCCACTTACTTTAAATTTAGCAAAGTTAACACCTGCCTTAACACCATAAGATGTTTGTGCTTTTGCGCCGACAATAAAACATAATGCTGCAGCGATTGATAGTAATTTTCTTTTCATTAAAAATAAATTAAATATAAAAACGAAAATACAAAACAATTTCCTGAATTACAATAAGAAATAAAAAATAGAAATTAATTTTCAGACCGAGTCGGGAAATGAAATCAAGCATATAGAAGCTGCTATCTTTAGGCCCCTATTCGCTTTTTGTTCGCACAACGTTCGCCCCTGATTCGCCCATTCTCTACTTTTCCCCTATCCTCCGCTTACCGATTATGTAAGGGAGGAATAGAGAATTTGGCAAGGAAACGGTAGAGCGATTCCGAACATGGGACGAACAAGTAACGAAGGAAGCAGCGACAAAAACGATGCATCTGGCCGCTCTCCAATTATAGTATCGCCCCGCTCCACTTCTCAATTCGACACTCGCTTTTTTGAAGTACCTCTGATGCAGCACATAACCTTCGACAGTGACTTACCAAAAGGGTACTGATCTCTGTACCTATTTAGTAGCTCTTTAGTATATCTCCAGTAGCTCTTTGGTACCTTTTTGGTACCTTATCCGTACACTACCCGTAGCTTAACGGTATATTAAGTACCGACCAACTCCTGACCAACTTCGGCCGTTCATCGGGTTTTCATCGGGCCGGCATCGGGAATTCATCGAGTGTGCCCGATGAATTCCCGATGAAAATTCGAAGCCAGCAGCATAAAAGGCAGAAGAAATACCGGAATTAATTGGGAAATCGTTAAAAGTCGCGCCCTACTCCACTGACTTTGCTCCCTTCCGCCGATACCTTGACAAAGCTTTAACACATTTATATGTACTTCATGCGGTAAACTCAAAATTACTTATCATGATCCCAACAACCATTTCGCAAAATCATCGATTTTATCTTTGTTGATCACAAGCTGCTGATCAAGCGGAAAATCTAACTCCAGTCTAAAGTTTTTATCGCCATTTACCTCATAACCTTTTACAACACTTCGGTGCACCAGTTCCCAGCGGGTTATCTGATAGTAATTCTTCGTGTCCAACCGTTCAACAAGATATTTTAGAGGATGATTATCCTGGATCGGTGGAATCGAAGGGTCACGTTCATTCCATTACTATTGCAGATCAAGACAATTGTTTGCTTATCAGACCCTTCTTTTGTTCATAAAGTATTTGAGGGAATTAAAGTTTCCAAATATGCTGAGAGTCTCAACGATCTAAACAAATTGTATCAACATCTATCCCCGAAAGATGCTGTAGAAAAAGAAGTTATCAAACGTGTTTGGGAAGAATACTCTAAAACACATGGATAAAAATTTGGCAAAAAGTAACTTTTAAATTACCTTTGTAAAATGAAAGTAAGAGAAGTTATCGCTTTTAAAAATTATTTCGAAGACTTCCTTTTAAGCCAGCCCCAAAAGGTGCAGGACAAGATCTTTAAAATAATTGAAGCTATTGAAACTCTCGAACGGGTTCCAAGTAATTATTTAAAACATTTAACTGGAACTAGTGGGTTGTATGAAGCAAGGATTCAGCTTGGCTCCAATATATGGCGTGTATTCTGTTTTTTCGACGGCGATAAACTGGTTGTCTTAATGAATGGATTTCAAAAAAAGACACAGAAGACGCCAAAGAATCAGATCGACAAAGCACTAAATATCATGGCTGAATATTATAAACAAAAAGATACAGAAGATGGAAACTAAGAGCTGGAAAAATATTAAAGATGACGTCTACGGAAAAGTTGGCACGCAAAGAAGAGATGAACTTGATAGAGACTTTGAAGCATTTAAAATTGGCCTGCTCCTTAAAAAGGCGCGTGAAGAAAGACACATTACCCAATCCGAGCTTGCACAGCTTATCGATAAAAAACGTGAGTATATTTCCAGGGTTGAGAATAATGGAAGTAACATTACCTTAAAAACGCTTTTCGACATTGTCGAAAAAGGACTTGGCGGCAAAGTGAAAATATCCATTGAGTTTTAACGTTCTCAACCTTGATCGAAATTATTGAGAGACCATTTATTCACAAATCTGAAAAGCCAGACGTGATTATGTCGAGGATGGACTATGTCATCATCTGCCAAGTAATCGAACGATTGAATGAGATAGGTATGGGCGATGATGAGCTTTCTTTCCTTCTCGGCAAACCTAACAATTACGTCTTCAGCTTTATAATAAAAACCGAAGGACAAGAATCGCTTCCATGAAGATCAGCTCGACCTGCTCCCCTTTCTCCTACATTGCCCATTTTCAAAAATTTTAGTAAACGGAACTGAGCCTGGAAACATTATGCTGTACCATACGCAGGAAATTGACGAAGACGGTTACAAAGGTTTTTCGCATATAGTCTACTCTGAAACAGGACAAGGTACTCGCATCATCCGGAAAAAGAAGAATGCTCCTAAAGGGAGCACCCGGAAAACCAACAAACCCGTTCTCGAAATTTTAAAGGGTTGGATTGAACAAAGTTATTTTGACCAAAAGCGCGATGCTTTAGATATATTCAAGAAACTTAAAACGCAGTCATCTATTAAATTCCGCGTCAGTGACATCGAAAAATGCATGAAAATTCTATGTGGTAGCCGTCTTTCTCTTCTGCAAAAGGATTCTATTGATGGGGTGTTGAGGTATTGGAAGATGGAAAATTCTGAAGATGCGGAGGATTGTTAATCTGTGGATCCTAAGTTTGAGCTCACGCTCACAGTGGAAAAAAGGTATTATACTTTAATCTCCTCCAGCGCTTGTCGCCTAGTGACCTGTATGTTCGGTTATTGGACATACGCCGGCAGACGCAGACGCATCTTCGCTCAGAACTGTGCATGCTGAAATGCAAAGTACTTTTGATGGATGCCACAGTCATCCCGCTTTGCCTGTCTGTGTTTGACTGAGCAACCCATGTCTTTCGTCAAGATCAACGGGTTCTTTCAGCGCAATATAGTCAAAGCCTTACTGGCCACTAAAGGCAGATATCGCCGTTCAAAATTCTAACACAGACATCTTTGTAAGACTCAGACTACTATACGTATGTTACGGGCGGTAAGCAGTCTGTCCTTGTCTCCTTGTCAATAATGACAGATTGCATCCTCTTTGGAGTAAACTAACATGAGGCAGCGGCAAATTGTCTACAGTTTACAATATACTGTACCAAGTTTCTACCATCCTTTAAGTATTCTTAAGTAAACTATTATGAAGCGGGGGCAAAATACTTGCAGTTTACAACAAACTACTTTGAATCTATAATAAGCAGGGGACAGTATGCCGTATACTGCTTGTATTTTTGGATAAACTTCCAGGTGTGTCTGATAAAAAGTAAGGAGTTTAGATCAAACTGATTAGCGTCTGTATCAAACGACCTGCAGTCTGTGGCAGATCTTTCAAGCCCCAAAAAACGCGAAACGAAAAAATACAGTATTTATTTCTTTACCCGTCTATAGGCATTGCTTATTCCATTTTCTGGCGGCTGCAGGCGTATGTTTGTGCGGTTGATCGGTCTCGCGAGCAAATTAAACGGCAGTAGCCCCGCTTGATGCGAAGTCCAGGTGGACATACAATTTATATTTGTTACTTTACTTTTAATTATTATATTTAGGAATAATTTACGCCATATAACAAGAAAACGAAAAGTTATTAACAATTGAACTTTAAATAATGAAAATATCTTTAGTCCACACTCGGAATATTCTTTTACTTTTTCTAGGGTTCCTGACATTTCAATCCTGTACAAAATCGGCTCCTGAAATTCCAGACCGAGAACAAAAACCAGAACCTGAAAAGGTGCCCGATGCCACAAAGGCTTCAAATTATGTTTACAGCTCTGAACGCCAATTGGAATTCAGCCTTTATCAAAACGATGCTTTGAAATCCTCATTCGGACAAAATGAACAAGAAAAAAATTTCAAAAACCGCCCCAGATATTTCCGGCCTCAGACGATAATCTTCAAAGAGGATTCATTGTTTATTTCCAAACTTGGCGGCTATACCGAATCATATAAAATAAAATGGGAAAAAGAAAAATTATTTATCTACGGGGATCAAGCCAGGGATTGGAAACACTTTGCCAGCAAAAACGATAAAGATGAACTTCTCTTAAATATTGTGCTTTACAACAGCCAAATAAAAAGCGAAAATTCCAATGCATTACGTACCGGTCAGCTATATAACCCATTGTCTATAAACGAAATATTGAGTGAGAAAAGCCGTGCTAATATGACTACGATCTGGCTAAAGATCGAGACGATTTATGTAGCCGAAAATAAAAAGCCATGAGAATAAAACTATTACTACTATTATTATTGCACCTGTTTTGCTTCAATGCTTTGGCGCAGGAAATCAGTGACGAATCTAATCGGTTTTTCCTGAATAAAAATCTTGACAAATTGTACATAGGTGCCATCATGAAGATCAGCTCTCTCCATAAGGATAACTATGAATTTATAGAAGCCTCCAACCTTCCGACGATAAACATTGTAATACCATCAGCTGATGAGGTAGTCGTTCCGAGTAAATCTGCGATGACAAATTTTATCCTTAAGCAGATCGAGGGCGAGGATCTGTCAACAATAGTCAGTGAGTCCATACCCAAGGTTCAAAAGGTGGCATCTTATGATAAATTGGGAGCAGTCTTTGGTCAAAAAATCAATCCCGAAATCATGCTCGCTGTTAATCCAAAATCCAAAGGCTCCAAATACCTATACGCTGCCAGTTTTACAAATCTGATTTACAGTCTGACATGCGTGACCGATATTGTCAAAGCGAAAGCACATCCGGCTATGACAGGCCTCGATCTAAAAGATTTAATGTATGTCGATGAAATCACCTTTGGCCGGGCTGCATCTATTTTCATTGAATCTGACGCAGATTATGAAACGATAAAAAATCTGGTAGATAAAAAGTATTTTAAAAGAGCACTCACGGAACAAGAAGAGGCAATTTTGGCAAATTCAACGATACATTTCCAGGTTTCGGATACAAAAGAAATAAACCTTTTTGACGGAGATCCTTTTCAGATTATACGCAGTTATATGACCGCCCCTATCACAAAAGAAGATTTCCTAAGGCCGATCTGGATCAGTGGAACCAATTTAAAGGATGGCGATATGGTCATTACACCGTAGGACTATATTTGAACAGAATGGTTTCAAAAAAATCGGTTTACGCAGGTAACGTCATTTTCCGTGGTACAGGTTAAATCAAAATAAAGCTTTGCACGCCTTTACAACGTGATGGGGATTGTTCTACGGATAAAAATTTGTAGCGCAGTGTTGTATAAAAGACACCTCAGGCCTCACCTTCTTTTTCAATGATTTTCTGTTCAATTGGATTAAGACTGTCGAACAGGTCCTTATACACCTCATCCTTGCTGTCTTCTTCACCCAACAGGAATCCCCAGGGTTTGAGTTCTCTGATCCGGTCCATCACAATCTTCACAATAGCCAGGATAGGAATAGCCAAAAACATACCCGAAATTCCCCAGATCATTTCGCCAATAATAATGGAAAGCATGGCAAATAAGGAATTGACCTTCACTTTAGATCCTACAATCTTCGGAACTATAAAATTGCTGTCGATCATATGCACGATAATCAAGGCGAGGACGACCAGTACCACATGCGTAAGAGAGGATGTCGCAAAAGTCAGAATAGCGATGATCAGCATTGAGGAGAAAATGCCGACATACGGCAATACATTGAACACACCGGTAATCAACGCCAAAAGCAGGCTATATTTTACGCCGATCAATGAAAGCACAACAAAGACCAGCAGTGCGACCAAACTCATCTGGATCAACAGACCGATAAGATACTTCTTGACGACGTACTGAACCTGTTGGACAACATCCACAACAATCGGCCGGTCTTCGACCCTGTTAACGAACAACAGAAACTTGACGATATGCCCCCGATAAATAAGCAGGAAAAACGTGTAGAGAAAAGTAAAAACAAATAAAATAAACATAGAGGAAAGCGAGACCAAGGCCGTTCCTAAAAACAGCGTTCCCGAATCCACGGATTTGGAAGCGGTCTTGTTGATGAAGTCCATCTGATCCTTGTGCTGTATACCAAACTGCTGACTTACCCAGGTCTGCAAATTGCCCACCCCATCCATAATCTGCTGCTTAAAGGCTGGGAAGTCCTCCTTAAGCATGGTCAGCTGCGAGGCTAGCAGAAAAAGCCCATAGCCCAGCAGACCAAAAAATAAGATCACACTCAGAATCCCCGCCAAGGTACGCGGAAAACGAAGTTTTCGCTCCATAAAATTGCTCAGTGGGATCAGTAATAAGGCGAATAAAAGTCCCAGAATCATCGGTATCAGGATTGTGTCTCCGATTTTAGCCAGATAACCTAACAATAGGATGCTGATCAATACACAAGCCAACTTGACATAAAAGGGTAAAGGAAGAAATCTTTTCATGTAGCAATCTTTTGAATAAAAATAACAATTTCAGCCGACTAAAGTTTAAATCAATAAAAAAGTCCCCACAAACGTAGGGACTCTTTCCTCATAATAAGTTTAATACTTACATTTCTTATAATCCAAAACCGATACCGATTGACCAGACGCGGTTTTTAATTGAACCATTATCCGGTGCTAAATTGGTCAAACCTAAGCCATAACCAGCAT
The DNA here is from genome assembly GCF_901482695.1 of Sphingobacterium thalpophilum. Lineage (NCBI taxonomy): Bacteria > Pseudomonadati > Bacteroidota > Sphingobacteriia > Sphingobacteriales > Sphingobacteriaceae > Sphingobacterium > Sphingobacterium thalpophilum. The sequence goes on along the minus strand of NZ_LR590484.1, from coordinate 2,879,677 downwards.
TGATCTGGAAGCCATTGGTCAATTGATAACCTGCTAAGAAGTTTACACCAAAATCGGTACGTTTTAAATTATCGTCATCTCCGCTACCAAATTTCACATCCCAATCTTTGCCATCTGCTTTATATTTACCGCTTAAAGCGAAACCTACATAAGGTCCAGCTCCGATAAAGAAATTACCGGATCCACCAGTAGGGAATTTAGCTACTGCGTTTACGGGTATATCTAAAGTCATGATATTTTCTTTAAGATCTCCATTAGACGTCTCCAGCCATTTTGCTCCTTTGCTCTGTAAAGACAACCCTGGCTGAATGGAAAAATAGGGTGATACAGGAGCGTCCAAGTAACCCGTTACAAAAAAACCTGTATTGGATTTAGTATCTCCCAAACTTGTCGAATATTTAGGAATGTTTACACCCGCACGGAGCCCATATCCCAATCCACCTTGTGCGAAAGCTCCTAATGAACCAAATAAAATTGCTGCAGATAATAATAATTTTTTCATGTTTCCTAATTTAATTTACGTTCTTCTTTTGCTACTTACTCTCATAATTTCCTGTATGAGATTTATTACAGTGCCATTTGCAATATCTATTCCAAAATCCGTAAACTATTCATATCCACATCAAAACAAATGAAAAAACTCGTGCCAGATTTGTTTTGAATGTCCTCTAAAAGATACAATGAGTTGCCTATATTGCTACTTATCCACATGCTGGCAGACAAAGAAGCAGACAATTAAAAAATGAGAGAGAGGAGTGGGTGCGTCGAAAATTACAAGCTTGGTTTTCAGAATAATGATCACAGAACAAAAAGTTTTATCACAAAGATTTTTTAATTCCAATTATAAGTTTTATTTTTGCAGACCTTCAAAAGGAAAAAATAGGGTCGGATGGCCGAGTGGCTAGGCTGAGGTCTGCAAAACCTCCTACAGCGGTTCGAATCCGCTTCCGACCTCGTTTTATTTTAAACAATAAAAATATTATCAAAATGGGAGTTACACGTTTAAAAAGAAAAGATAGAAGAAATAAAACTGTTTCACGTGTTGAGGTTCAGTTTTTGAAATTGGGAAGTAACATCGAGTTGGGTTCCAGATCAAAAATGAAAGCTAGCAGCCAAATCGTTAAAAACGATGCTATCTTAAACAAATTAGCTGCAGAAGCTAAATAATTAGAGAAAAAATTAGCAGCCTTTAAAGTATACACTTTAAAGGCTTTTTAATAGGTCCACCATCTGGTGGACTTTTTCTTTTGAGCTCATCCACTGCGCTTCGTCCATCCCCTGTACCTGGCTCTGCGAAAAACTCATCTTGGAAGGCTGGCTTTCCTTTGCCGAACTGTGAATAGCAATTGCCCCCGTCTCCTGTAGGATCTGTAGAATATTGGAAGCATCCACTCCTGCCCCCGGCATAATGACAATGCGGCCATTGGCGCGCTCGACCAGCTGCTTCAATAACGGAATTCCCTGAACAGCCGTATTCTGTAAGCCCGAAGTCAATATGCGGTCGATCCCCAAAGCAATGATATCGTCCAGAGATCCCAATGCATCGGCGACCCGATCAAACGCACGGTGAAAGGTCACATGCATAGGACGAGCAGCTTCTATCAGACGCTTGGTATTATCCTTGTCTACTGTACCGTCCGCATTTAGAATACCTATGACGACACCATCCATTCCCAGCTCTTTGCAGATCTGGATATCTGTGATCATCTCCTGGATTTCTTCTTCGGTATATAGAAAATCGCCACCACGCGGCCGGATAAGCACATGAATACCGATATTAACCCTTTCTTTTACGAGTTTAAGCTGCCCATACGAGGGAGTTGTACCACCGTTTTCCAGATTCTGACAAAATTCCACACGCGAAGCTCCGCCCCTTTCGGCCTCGATAGCGGAAGCCACAGAGTTGGCACATATTTCTAACTGATAATTTCCAATTGCTTTTTCTTTCATCCGATTTTACGATTAAACACCATACAACGCTCCGCGAATAACGCAAAAAAAAAGCACTTCTCTAAACAGATATCACTCAAATCATCCAAACATTTTTGTAAACCGTTTGTATATACCTTACATGCTTTTATTTAAATTATTAAAAACCAACAATATATAAACTTTAAGTAAAGATCATGGCTATAATATCGAAAAATATGGAAACCCAGGAAAAGATCATCAGTACCTTCGAAGAACTGCAAGATGCAATCCGCAGTTTAAAAAATCAGATGGTCGAATTCGAGCTGCTGTTTAATCAGGCCTGTGATCGCCATATCGCTTCTGATTTCCAGAAAGAATGGCTTTTGGACCGCATCGCCTCCCGCCACGATATTATATCGCTTAGGCATGACAGTCTGCTGCTCGTCCGCGAGACTGTAGCAGCTTTCAGAGACTTCGACGGCTTCTTCTTGGACCTCGGACAGCTGCTGCAGTCACTCGAAGGACTGATGCTACAACATGCAGAGGAAGAAGAATACGAAGTTGCTGCCATTATCAAACACTGGCATGAAAAGTTTGCCAATGCTGTCTTTTTTACAGCGGATCTGACCTGCTAAGTCCTCCTTTTATTTTACATTTGCAGCATTGTAAAATATTGAATCATGCGCAAACCACCAGCTATCGTTGATCTCCATGCTACCGCTTTTCTTGATGATTGGGAAGACTACTCTGCCGACGAGCTCCTGCTAGAATCCGTTGACTATTTAAGATCAAATCTCGACGCCGCCATTTATTGGGAAATGAATGAAATCAAATTTATTCACGGCAAAGGCAAAGGAATATTAAAGAAATTGGTGTTTAAGGAACTGCAGCAATATAAGGAAGCTGGTTCGATCGAACGGTATTACACTTCTTATCAGAATGAAGATATTGTCGTGGTGGTCATCGGTATATAAGCAAAGAGACCGCCCAACAGACAGTCTCTTTGCGATGTAAATCAGTTATTTTTGACCGCTGGTGTTATGACCACCTTCCGGAATTCAACCGGTCCATGATCACCTTGAAAATAAATTGGTCCGGGTTCAGCCTCCCGGCTATCCAACGCTCCGCCCGTAATGCCCGGGATCTCCTGATTGCTGATGACCGTCTTACCATTGGCAACGACAGTAACCAATCTGCCCACAAGCGTAATGTCATAAGTCTGCCATTGATCGGCTCCCTTGTTGACCATCTCGTTTGCGGCAAGAAACCCATAAACTCCGGCAAACAATACCGAGCTTGGATGCGCATCTTTCGGACTGTCCTCAATCTGAACTTCGTACCGCCCTCTTAAATACACACCACTATTGCTTCCTGATGGAATTTTAAACTCGACATGCAATTTAAAATCTTCAAACTTCTGTTCTGAAACCAGATTGGAACCCGACTGTGGGCTGGTCAGGACACCATTCTTTACGATCCACTGGTTTGTTTTGCCTGTAGCTTTCCAACCCGTAAGATCTTTACCATTAAACAGCTGTATGGGTTTCCCCCATTTTACCGTACCTGCTCTTTTCAACTCTGGCGCACGCACTCCCTTAAAACGGTGTGTCTTTCCGTCAGGTTCCGTTATGGTTCCTTGTAAGACACCATTAACAACCTCCCCTTCTACACTTAGATTCATCTTTCCGCTTTCCCATTGCGGCGGAATAGCAAATCTGAACTTACCGTTTTCAAAGAAAACCTGCGAAACAGGACGCGCACTTCCTGAAGTACTTACATAATGACCCACTAAAGTTTTGAAACCGGACAATTTTACTTCCAGCCAAGAAGGTGCCGGAGTACCATTGACATCAACCTCGATATCCCACCTTCCGATAAGTTCTTTTCCATCGACTTCCTGAGCATAATGAACAGGTGCCCCGGTCGGTGACTTTGCAACGACAATTTGTGGCAGCGTACACGCAGCCAAAACCCCTAACAGAAAAGCAGTATTTCTTCTCATCTTTCTATAATTTAATTTTAAAGGTAATGAAGCGATCTGTAGTATCCATCCGGTATGCTGAACAAATATGAGCGCTCCATATGATTTATGTTTATATCCTATTGAAATAAATGTTAAGCAATTTAACTGTTTCGTCGCTGGTATACAAGGTCTGAATGTTAAAAAAGGCAAAAGCTACCCTCACGTTACATCTGGCGACCAACAAAAAGAAAAGCTGAGCTGAGTGAGCAAAAGTGAAGGTTGATTGAGCATCGATTGATACCGATAAAAAATAAACCAGCTGAGCCATAGACACAGCTGATCCAATTTATTAATTAACCCCTCTGGATACGGCGTGTGGCTTTATACCAGCCTCCACCAGAAAACGCATTACTACTGTTTAGTACCTTCAAAATTAAAGCTGACGTCGGCCGCAGCTTCTTTTTCCGTGGAGACAACCAAGGATTTGGTATCCAGAAGATAGGTAAATGAACCCGAGGGCCCTCCAGAATAGGAGATATGAATATTGGAAATATTCTGCACTTTGAATACTTTAGGCGTCACAGCGCTATATAGCTCTCCGGATTTAGCGGCGACTTTAACAAGGTCGTCCCCCTCTTTTGTCACCATAACGATGGCATTGTAATAATCTCGCCCTGCGACATGAATGGTCCCTTTAAACGTCCCGATAGCTGCTTGGATATCTTCCACTGGTTTGGGCACATTGTCGTCATCCTTAGAACAGCCGACTGCAAAACTCAAAAAAGCAATCGCTAATATACCTGTCTTTACACCGCTTTTAATACTTCGATTTTTCATGTTCTGTTTTTTAATTTTAATATGATTTGTTCCTTTCGAAGAGTTCACCCTTCGCTCATCTGAACAGCAGAATTTCTTCCGCCATTGACACACGAGTATCCAAAAATAGAGAAGCCACGCATGTCTGACGCCCTATCTTATAAGGTGATACCTTTTTGTAGCAGCAACGAGATCGTTTAAACAAATAACAGGGCATTAAAAAACAGGAAGATGAACAGTATATTGACGATAAAAAGATCTGCGGATAATTCAATCTTTCGATATTAACGTAAACTGCTGTGTTTTTGCATAGGCACTGGGAGACATCTGGGTAATCTTCTTAAAATTCCGGTTGAAGCTGGTCTTCGAATTAAAACCACAGTCGAAGGCTAACGATAGCAAAGTAAACTGCTGGTTTTTGGGATCCAACAACAGTTCCTTAAAGGCTTCGACCCGATGGCTATTCACATAATCGTAAAAGGATTTTCCTTCCTTCGAGTTGATTACCTGCGACAGTATCACGGGATGCAGATTCAATCTTTTAGCTAAATCACCTAAAGTTAGCTCCGGATCCTGATAACATTTTTGTTCTTTCATCAGAGACTTCAGTTGCCCATGGATGAGCGAAGCATCTGATTCCTTCAGTCTCGTTTTTTCATATTTCGATTTTTCAGCTGGTAGAGCAGGATCGGTATTTTGCCAGCTTTGCTTTAGTAAGGCTGGAGCGTATACTTCATGTGCTGCGGATAAATTCGAGAAGACACCTACCTGACGGATACCAAAATAACCGATAAAAAAAATGAATAGTGCAACAACGGTATATAATGCCTGTGGTGAATCGGAGAAAATGACCACTACCCATATTGCACTCATACCAAAGATCAGATACCGGATCCAGTTTAGCGTAATACGGTCGGTATTCGACAGCTGACCAATTATGTTGCGGCGATGTGCATGCAGCAGCCGAAGCGACAGCATCACATAGGTCAGGCCCGAAAGTATGATCGCTACGACCAAGATTTGGAAAAAAGCTTCAAATTGCGGCAATATCTTTATGCCGGCCCCCACTGGTGTAAATACATCTGGGAGCACAAAAGTTAACATCACAACGACGAGAAGCGCAGGAATAAAATGGAGTAAATAACGCCATCGGTAACGCTGCTGTGCGCTCAGAAATAAAATGTATAAATAAAGGAAAGGCCCATGTAAAAATGGGAATGGCAACTGCCATAGAATGAACTGCGGATTTTTGAGTGCTAATCCCGAAGCGTACCAACCTATAAAAGCCAAATGGATACATGCAAAAAAGAACCATGCACATAAAATCCGATCAGCCACTGATTTTTGACGCTTACTGACAATCATAATGCACAAAAAGAGCGTAATGGACAGTCCCCCGACGTAAATTATCTGCCAAACTGATGTCATAGTCAGGCAGCTACAACAAAAATAACGCCAACCAATACCAATGAAGGCCCGGCTGCTGGCATATTGTGAATCTTTTGACCTACCCAGCTTTTATTAGTTGAAGAAGCTTGATTTATCATTGCCTGCAACATTTAACCCTCTGCTTTTAATTGAACATCGAGCTCTTTTGCATAGGCACTGGGGGACATCTGTGTTATCTTCTTAAAGTTCCGGTTAAAACTGGTCTTCGAGTTGAAGCCGCACTCTAAGGCCAATGACAGCATCGTATATTGCCTGCTGTCGGGTCGTAACAACAATTCCTTAAAGGTCTCAACCCTATAGGTATTGACATAATCATAAAAGGACTTTTGTTCTCTGGAATTGATGACCTGCGAAAGTATAACGGGATGCACCTCGAGGATCTTGGCTAAGTCCCCCAAAGTTAACTCGGGATCCTGGTAGCATTTTTGTTCCTTCATCAGCGCATTCAGTTTCCCATGGATGAGCGAAGCCTCAGATTCCGCCAGCCTCGTCTTTTCATATTTGACTTTTTCAGCGGGTTCTGGGGTAGCCTCGTCATATCGTATTTCATCCACTGCTTCCAGTTCCCGCAGCGGTACCACCTCATGTACCGATGACGCATGCGAAAAAATTCCTACCTGTTGTACACCAAAATAACCGAAGAAAAAAATGAATAACGTGATGACCACAAAAAATAGCTCTGGGCTCCCCTCGATAATGACGACAATCCAGATTGCACCAATACCAAAAATAAGATAGCGCATCCAGTTGAGGGTAATTTTTTCCGTATTGGAAAATTGTCCGACAATATTCTGTCTATGCCGACGCAACAACATTAGTGAAAGGATTATATATACGATCCCCGAGATCATAAAACCCAACATCATAATCCAGATGAAAGTATCATATTCCCGCAACATGTAATATTTCCCTTTATATTCTGCGACCGCGTCCGGTAACACAAAAGCCAATATAACCGCTACAATCACAGCAGGAATGAAATGCAGGAGATAACGCCATGTATGCCGCTGCTGTCCGGTCGCAAACAGAATATACAGATATAAGAAAGGACTATGTAAATAGGGAAAGGGCATTTCCCATCCAAAAAGTTTCGGCATTTTCAGTATTTCCCCAGACCCATACAGTCCAACCAAGATCAAATCAAAAAAAGCGAAAAAAAGCCAAGTGCTCAAAATCATATCCGCAGCGCTTTTCTTCGGTTTACTGATTAATAGAATGAAAAGAAACAGGGCCATAAAAACACCACCGATATAAATGATATGCCAGATTGAGGTCATAGGGAATTAGTTAGCATAAATTGTAATAAAGCAGCTGATTTTGAGTCTGCACTTATTTTCTAAAAATCATTTTTACAAACATTGGACATCAGCAATATACTCTCTTTTCGTTTATTTATCAAATTGAAATCTCCGCGTAAAATCAAGGCCAGTAGACCAGCATTTTATTGAAGGTTGCTTTCAAAATTGCGTAAACCTCACATGCGCATCGTCCCATCTTATAAGACGGCACCTTTGTAACATAAGCCACACATAGGTACAGGCGTTCTTTACGACTAATCAAGCGCAAAGAATACATTTATCTCCAACCCACTTTTCTTTCCCATTCTTCAACTTCCAGTTTCCTTTTTTCAAAATCCGGCGGCGGCAATTGTCTTTCGTTCTTCGCCCGTTCCCTTATACTCTCCGTCTGTTCTTCCAATGTATTAAGTCCTATTGACTTCCTTCTCTTATTTACTTTAACCAAGCTGTCAAAGGGGTTTGGACTTAAGTCACCTTTTTCATCCCAGTCAAACTGCGTTCCATAGAGCTGTAGTTTACCCTCAAAAACTAATATTCGGTCGGTTAGATAAGCTAAATTTTTCGATTCGGCTTTGTTTTCCTCCACAGCGGTTTCCAATAGCTTGAGACACTTTCTCATAAATTCAGGCTTTTCAATAGAATGCTGTATGACCAGCCAAGCTGCTTCACTGGCCTCTTGACCAACTTTATCGATGGTCGGATAGCCGATTATCTCTACGATATTGTTTAATTCAGTCGCATTATGATTGTGCAGCTGTTGCATCTGTGCGTTATAACCGTCGCTCAATTGTCCCCTTTGAACAAGTTCGCTCCTCAATGCTAAATCCGCATCTTTGAGCTCAATTATTTTTTTTGCTATGCTTCTATAGTCCATTTGATCACGTTGCTTCCCCTATATTTGGTATTGTATTAGCTGTATCCTATCATCATAGCTTCTGAATAAAAGGTAAAGTATGATGCTGTTGTAAACAAATATACCGAACTCGCCTCATTTTTGGGCTTACCTGCACCGACTGGGTCTCCTGAGCCTCCTTCGGTTCAAACCTCATAAACCATAAAAGGTCGCAGGTCCTCTTCCTGCTTAGAAACAAAAAAAGCCCTAACTTTCGTTAGAGCTTTTATGTCGGGGTGGCAGGATTGGCTCAGCCCCGCGTCACCCAAACTACAACCCTGAGCCTCCTTCGGTTCGAACCTCATAATCCTTTAAAAGGTCGTAGGTCCTCTTCCTGCTTAGAAACAAAAAAAGCCCTAACTTTCGTTAGAGCTTTTATGTCGGGGTCATGGGAGTCTGTTAGAACACCTTGAGGAACTTTTAGCGGAAATTGCCAAAATTAAAGAGGAAGAATAACTCAATTATGAGCTATTCAAAAAGTTTCATAAAGATAAAGGGGATTTATATATCCCCTCTATCTTTAAATGAATAGTAATCACAATCAGTTAGGATAATATGGTCTAACAGCCGTAAATCCATGATAGCGCAAGCTGTTTGGAGTCTTGTGGTTACTGCTTTATCCGCATTGCTCGGTCTTAAAATTCCCGATGGATGGTTATGGGCAACTGCCACCGCTGTTGCGTTGGATAACAAAGCACATTTGATTATCAGTTTAATATCGACTGCAACGGCATCTATACCGCCATCTGCTATCCTGTAATATCCAACTACATCCAATTTATTGTCGAGATAAAGAGCATAAAAACTTTCCCTCACCTCGATTTCGTCTATATTCCAGACCTGTCTAAATGCTACTTCCAAATCACTTGAAGAGTGTATTTCGGTAAAATCCGAAACAGAAAGTTCTGGATTTCGTCTGTAAGAAAGACATAATTCATTTGCGATAAACTCGTTCTTTTTCATGGCGTATTTGATTTAAAAAAATAAAAAATTAATTAACGCCAATGCGGATACGAGCCAAGTTTGACTAAGCAAAAGAAAAAACTGCGGAAAATGGGAGGCTCCGCTCGGAACGAGTGGATACCCATTTTGTGCAGTTTTTTATTGGGTGCGGTCGGGCTGAGCGATGGGGTGTGTCAAACTGGCGAGGTAAATTGTTGGTTAATTAATTGTACCCCTAAAACACATCGAAAATCTTGGTCTGTTCCTAATGAGCGGATAATCTTAGGACATAAAAAACGGTTACAAAGCACTTTTTGCCCGCAAGGGCCGCGCGCAAAAAAATGCCTTTGTCACGTGTAACACAATAAAGCAATAGGCGATGTTCAAAATCGCCTATTGCTTTATTGTGCCTGTCGTATGGTCTTGCGACTGTTGGGCTTGATGACCTCGCACCCATATTTTACTTTGATTTCGTCCAAAGACATATTACTGCCCTTTCTGACTTTAAACATATCGCTACGGTAATACCAAGCCTGTTTTTTCTTGGCGAAAAACAAACCTGCTTCCCTTAGCAATTTGCGTATGGGCTTTGTATTGCCTGTTACCCAAATCCAAAAGCCGACCAATTCGATTTTGATATATGGCAGGTGGGCAATCTTTTCGATTACTTCCCTGTATTCCTCGGAAAACTTGATTTTCTGCTCGGTTTCCTCGCTGTTGAGGTTCTCGCCCTTGATAATCTTCGCACTTACAAAGGCGTATTCCTGGTTAATTTTCTGCATGGTCTCGGTGTCTCCGCCTCGGTCGGGGTGGTTGTCCATCGCCAACTTTTTGTAAAGTTGTTTAACCTCGTCAAGCGTTTTGCAGTCGTTAAAATACATCATAACAATAGTAAATTAAGCCCCCCGTAAAGGGGGCTAAGTGAAACAAAAGGGGTTAAACTGTCGGCAATGTTATGTTTGCTTCGATTTCGGCAAGCCTATCAAGGCACATCGTTTTAACGAAAAGTGCAACGGATTTGATGATAACCGGATTTTTGGTTACAAACTTATTACGGTTGTCGTCCTCGATGGTGATTGTACACCCTTGATAATAATTACTATCGGTTTCGTCTGCGTCGTCCTTTATTTCAACCTCGAATTTATCCAAGTTGGCAATAGTTTCTAATAGTCGGTCACGCTGTACTTTCTTGCGGTGCAGGTCTGCAACAACCTGTAAAGTCTGCTCAAGATTTGGGGGGAATTTAACCTTTGTATCTTGTTGTTCTGTTGGGGTTGCTTTCTGCTCGGTGGCGGTCGCCTTTGCTGTGGTTTCCTTTTCGGCTACTTCGGTTTTTACCTCCTGTTTTTCCGCTTTGGCTGTGGCGGTACTTCCTGCCGTTTTTGCCGTGCCGTTGTTTGCACTTCCATTAGCTACCGCTTTTGTGTTCCTGTTATTGATTGCTGTCGTTTTCATGATATTAAAATTTATGTGTAAAAAATGTATTGTAAATAAGTTTCGATAAGTAGGCTATCAGCGGGGGCGCACGTGTTGCAAACTGTGTTTTTCCAAAATTTTTCATGTCCAAATTTTTTAAGCGAAAACCAAGGGCACAGCCCTCTGGCTTTTTGTTAGAAGACCGCTCCTTATAATCCCACAGTAAGGCAAGGCTTTGGAGAAAAAAATACTCTTTCGTGCCGAGGGAGTGTGCGACCGAGGTGCGAAAGGAAGATTTTTTTTGAACAAACCCCTTGGGGCTTGGGCTTGACGACTGGGGGATTTAGGGGAAATTTGCTAACGAAAAGGCCAAAGGAAATTCGCCTAACGCTGATAATAAAGAGGTATCAGATAGAGACGGGTGGGTAGAAATTTGGGTGAAAAACAGGTGTAAACTTGGTTGGGAAATAAACGGGTTGAAGAGTGAAAAGATTAGGAAATAGGCAGGTTGGAGATTCGGTTAAGTTGGCGGGGAAATCAGGCAATAGGAAGACCGCTCGGCTTGGGGAAATGGGAAGCCAATTCGGAAAAATGGGGCTTAGTTCATGGGAAAACCTATCTAACTTTTTGGTAAACGACCGCTCCGTCTTTCGTGGGGTATTCCAACGTACCTGCTTCAAGGTCTACCTTTAGAATATCCACGGTATTGTACATCGGGTGAGCAATCCTAATGGTGGTATCACTCGCTTGTAGTTCACCTACCAATGTTTCGCCCTTGCCGTGGTTGTTCCATTCGCCCGCTACTTTATTGGTGGGTCTCTGAGGATCATCCTCTTTAGCCGAAGACCAATTCGCTATAACGGTCACATCGAGTTTGCCGTCTTGATTGGCTTTGATTTCCAATGTGTCCTTAAAATAGTCAAAGGTGTTTTCGCTTTCCGAAGCGTACAGCCCTGTTACCTCTTTTTGTAAATCAGCACCGTTGTTTCCCGATGTACAGGCGTACATAAGTATGAGGGAAAGGGATGTGCAGGATAGTGTTTTTATGTTTATCATAACGGCTTCTCCTGTTAATGGTTATATACAAATATACCTATTTGGTATCGGTTAAACAAAAAAGGACATCGGTTGGTTTCCGATGTCCTTTGAGGGATTGGGCGGTTATCTTGCCATTCTTGCTGTCCTTGCTTCGTTTTGGTTCTGTCCAAGCCCCATAGCGTTTGCCCTTGACTGCGATAGGTCTTGACCCTCTTTGAGAAACTGCTCACGCATTACAGGTTTGCCGTCCTCCCGAAAGAAATTGAGGTTTCTAAAACGCACGGCAACTTCAAGGCGTACCTTTTGGGTTTCGTTATTCTGATTCTCTACCGTGACCATTGGCATATTTCCATTGCGTACACTTGCTTCCAATTTCTTGGCGGTTTCGGGTTTTTCCATTTCCTTGATACGGAATTTTTCAAGCGTTTCGTTGAGGTCAAAACCATAGGCAGGGTCATTGTACTGGTTCATCGGATAGTTACCGTACCTGTCCCGCTCCTTGTTGAAATTGAGCGTTACCCATGCTTGGTAGCCAACGCCTTGAAAGTTCAACAGGTCATCACGGTACACGGCATTCCCCAACATGAGATTGCCCGCCTGTTCTTTGCTAAAGCCTTTCCCGTTATCAATGTAAAAGGTCTGCGGTAATGGGGGTTGGCTGTACGTTTGACGGAACGAACGTTCTGTATAAATCATTTTCGAGTTTTCAATCTGTGCAAGTTTCGTCCTGCTCCTTACATCCTTGCCGATGGCAAGCTCGCTGTTCGGCTGTTGCTTGAAATACTCAATTGCTTCGTATGGGGTGTCAAACTTCCGCACAAGACTTTTATCTCCCTCCGTTGGGGTGATGACCATGTATTTGGATTCGGGTGTACGGAGTCTGTTTCTGTCCACGGTCACATCGAATTTGTTGAAGTAGTAAAAATCCGATTGAGCCGATTTCTTGTAATGGAGACGATAATCAACGATTCCCTTTGGGGTCTGTTTGGATTCGTAGAGTTTAAACTCCGGAACGTTCTTTTCCATCAGTTCCTGCATTTTTGCAGTGGATTCCTTTGAGAAACCCAATGCTTCCATTTCGTACTGTCTGTCTTCGAGATTACTTAAATTCATGGCATATTGCTTTTATTGTTTACAAAATTTAAAGTGCGGGGTGTCATCTTTTGATGCGCAGTAGAACCTGTTCACCCGCCTTTATCCTTACTTTTATCTTCCGCAGTCTTTTGCTCACCGCACTTCGTGCAGCGTCTATTCCCGCACCTGCTAACTGTGTGGTCAATGAATTGTCGAGACCATAAAGTCCGATACCGCTTATTGCCCTGTCCGCACCCATGTTTGCCGTTTCGCTGATTACCGCTTCGGGAGCGTCCAAGCCCTCGATACCGTCAAGTCCGTACACGGCGAAGTTGACAGGGATAATGGACGTACCGAGCCGTATATTGGTCACATTGACCAAAAGGCGTTGGTTGGCAATCCTTGCGATGCCGAATACTTCATGTCCTCTGGGTATGTTAAATCCATCAATGGTTACGGTGTCTTCAAGGCGCAGTCTAACAGTCGCTCCCTGTACAACCCTTTTCTTGTCGAGTACGGTTGCGGGTATTGCCCTAAACACGCTGTCTACGGTAAGCGAATCGGACAACATCCGTTCACGGTTGGCAACACGTTCGGGATGCTGTATATCAAGGATATTCCTCAACATATCGTTCAGTTGCTCGGTTTCGGGGTCGGGCGTGCTGTCCTCCTGCATATTCTTCATTAGCTGTTCCAACCTGTCCACATCGTCCTGCAAGGATGTGTTGAGCGGATGCACTTCGGAGAGTGTCATACCGCTTGCCCTTTGCCCAGATATTGTACGCCTGTCCACCTCGGGTTCTTGCAACCTCTTTTCAATCATGTCGAGTTTTTCGCTGATTTGGGCGGTGCGTTCCTCCAATTCCGTGCTGTCATCAAACCCGAAGTCTTCCGTGATTTCTTCCCCAACATCCTCGGGGTCTGTTTCATTTTGGTTCATCCTGTAAAGGGAAGCCTTGTCGGTCGCTTCGTCTTTCCGAAACGAGGCGTCGGGCAATGCCGTGTTGATGCCTGTCGTTTGGGGCGTGTCCTGTACCGTTCCCCTGCCACCGCCGAGGGCATAGAATATTAACGCCATGATAGGCACGAAGATTAACGGTAGCACCAATAGTGCTTTCTTTTTGCGTTGTTCCATAATTATTGCTTTTTTAAATGTTAACTATTGCATTTACTATCAGATAGACACAATGCAGACCGACCACGAGACAGAATGCGAAGAGCAATCCTTTAGCCCTCTTTTTCGGGAGATTTTCCGTCCGTCTGTTGAGCCAATCTGCCATTTTTCGCTGTTGGGTCTCCAATGCCCTTTTTGTCCTTTTCATCTTCTTTATTTGTTTTCGTTCATGACCGTTTCCCACCGTTGGATAAGGAATCCGTGGGGATTGTTGTCGCTCCTGCTCACGTTTCGGATTTCACCTTTCGTGATTAGGTGTCGCCTAACAGTGGATGTACTCCGAATGATGGTCTGCGTGGCATAACAGGTAAACCTGTACGGTGTCCTGTCCGTCTGGAGCGAAATACTGTCTATCTCAATCCGTGTGGATATGTTCGCCGATATGATGTTGGCGTAAAAACCCTGTTCCCGCAGGTTGTCATGCGCCCTTTTTGCGCTGATGTCGGCTAAATTGAAAGCCTTAGCCATGTTTGCCTGTATCACTTTTTCATCGGGGTCGAGCGTGAAAAAGTGTCGGTGGAAATTGCCGATATGGTTGCGCAGTTCCACAGGCAGGTTTTCCGTTCTTCCCTCGCTGAACGCTTCGAGTGCCTTTCCGTTGGATAGGATGTAAATACGTTCCCTTTCTTCGCTGACCATCCGATATGCGGTGAATATGGCGTATATGCTGACCACGGCACAGGCGACCAAAAACAGCAAACTGAATGTCCTCACGTGCCGAAAAGCCGTTTCTATATTTCTCAACTGTCTAAACATGGTATCTTAATTTTATTCGTCCTTGATTCTTATTCTTTCTTGTTGGTGTCCGCCTTGCTCTTGTCATTGCTATTGCCCTTTAGGCTACTGTAAAGCTGTTTTCCCAATTCGGAGTAATTTCCACCTACTGCTCTGACCGATTCCGTTCCTGTTGCCGAACCTTGTTGGGCTTGCCCCATTATTGCCTGTCCACCTGTGATTACCGTGGTATTGACACGTTGCAGAAGTGTATTGTGTCCACCTGCTTGTATGATATACCCCGCTACGTTGGGAACGGAGAAAAAGCCAACTATCCCGATGAGCAAGAACACGAGATAGGCGGTGTCCGTACTGCTGAAAAAGGTGTCGCCACCGCTCTCAATCTGTGAAATATCGAGCCGTATCATATTCTCCTGTATCTTCCCGAGTATGCTCCCGAAGATGTTCGCAATGGGCAACCACAGGTATATGTTGACATACCTTGCAATGAAGTTGGTCAAGGTGTCTTGGAATCCGTCATATACCGAGAAACCGAGCACCAACGGAAAGACGATGGCAAGCACGATGAGGAAAAACGTTCGGAGCGTATTGATACAGAGGGATGCGCCGAGGTAGACCACTTCGAGTACCTCTTTTAGCCACGCTTTTATCGAGTTCCTAAAGTTGTAGGACTGTTTTTCCATCCAAAACTGTATATCGTTGGAAATCCCTTTCAGCCAACGGTCTTCAGACCCTTTGTTATCCTCGGGATATTTGTACTTGTACCATTCTTCCCTGTTGCCTGTACCGTCTTCGCCAACATATATCTGCCATTGCTTTGATTTTTTGACGGCATTCTCTTTCTGTTTCAACAGCACTTCTATCGCCTTATTGCTGTTATCGACCATAGCCGAGGTAGCGGAGACGGTCGGGCTTAGTACGGAGTTGAGCAAGGAAAGGACAGCGGGAAACAGGATGATGGCAAGTCCGAGCGCAAAGGGGCGCAACAATGGGTAAAAGTCGATGGGTTCGGCTGATGCAAGCTGTCGCCATACACGGACGGCGATGTACCAAAGTGCGCCAAATCCCGCAATGCCACGGGCTACGTCGATAAGGCGACTGCTAAGGGGCAACATCTCGTTGTAGATATTATCAAGCACGCCTTGCATTCCTGTTAGTGTGCTGTTTATATCCTGTGCGTTTCCGATAATAGGAAAGACAATAAACAGCGTGACTATGGGTAATAAACTGATGGTCTTTTTCATTTTTCCTCCTTTCATTTCCTTGTCCTCAACATAGTTTCCAACCCTTGCACCTCCCGCTTTTCGTTCTCCCGCATAAGTCCAAGCATCCGTGCCTCGTCGTTGAAGTAGCGGACAAAAGCGGACATTTCCTGTGTCTTGGCGTAGAGCTTGTCGATATAGCTTAACCTTTCGTCGTCGCTCATCCTAAGATTGGAAGCGGTAATGACCATCAACAGTTCCTCGATGTTGCGTAGGCTTCTGCTTGTGATATTGCCATAAACAGAGAGCATATAATCAATTTCATTCACGGAGAAATTACCCGATGACCGAAACAGTCTCTTTGCCCGACCGTAGTCGTCCATGATATTTTTTTGCAGGGCAATGATGTCGGCTACCCTGTGGTACTTCTTGATGGCGGGGTTGACCTGCATCAATCCGTCAAGGAAAACGTCATGGATGGAAAAATTGCCCCTTGCAATATCCCTTACTGCATTGTAGCCACCGGTCAATACATCGTAGCCTTTTTTCATGTCCTGCAAGATGTTCTTGAGCTGGCTCAACTTCTCCACGTTCAACAGCAACTGCTGTATCTCCTGTGACTGCGCTCGTACTTCTGTAATCCCGAACAATGGGAATACGGCTAACATTCCGTACAGGAATGCTCTTTTAATCCTGTCAATCATATAACCTCCTTAGTTTTTGTAGTGAGCTGTCCTCGCTTTCCGATACCATGCGCCACGTTTCGAGTTCCTCGGCAAGCCATCTTGCGAACAGCATCTTGTCGGTCGCTTCACGGTGTATCGTGCTGAGCTTCTCCAATCGGCTTGCATCGTCCATGCTCGTCATGTTGGCAGATGTGACCAACAGGAGTTCGTCCATATCTCGCTCGCACTGCTTGATAAGATTTCGCTTGATGGTCATCAGATAATCCCGCTGTTCCTGTCCAAGCTGTTCGGGATAGCGCAGGTTGTCGAGTAGCCTTGCGGTGGTACGTTGCATCGCCAATATCTCGGCTATCTTCGGGTTGTTTCTCACAATGGGATTGATACTTTGTAGGTTACTAAAGAATAGGTCATGCAACCCAAATTCCCCGTTTGTGATTCCTTTGACGGTGTTCAGTCCATCCCGAGCAATGTCGTAGCCTTTCTTTGCCATAGAAGCGTATGTCCGCAATGCCACAATCTGCTCCAAGAGGTATTTTTTCTGCGTGCTCTTTTGCTTGAAAAACTCGCTGAAAGTCTGTGCTGACAGAAAATTTGGGGCGAGCATAGCTGTAAGCATAAGGGGCAACAGCACCCTCCATGCCCTTATTTTCTTATTGTTCGATTCCATATAGTTTCTTTAACCGTGATACTTCGTCCAATGAGTTTGCTCTTTGTAGGCTTACTCCGATATTTTGGCGGTTGAACCTCTTTAGGTCATTGAGGTTTCCGTTAATCCTGTCGGTAGCCTTGTTGATGATTTCCAAGCGTGATGCGTCGGACATCTGCGTACCGAAGCTGTTGACCACGATTAGAATCTCGTCCACGTTCTTGATGCTCTCCTCCAAAATCCCCGTATAGATCCTTTTCATGTTTTCAAGTTCGTCGGGTGAAAAATGGCTGTCTTTGGTGAACAGCCCCCATGCCCATTGGTATTCCTCGACCAATAGGGATTGGCTTTCTACAAGCTCCCGTACCCGCTTGATGTAGGTAATGGCTGATTTGACCTCCCACAGTTCCCTGTAATAGCGTTCGTACAGGTCTCTTTGCTTTTCGGTCCAATCGGCTATTTCGCCGAGCTTTAGTTTGGAAAGTTGATTTTCAAGCGTTTTCTGTGCGTTCTGTAACCAAATCGTGCGGTTCTGCAAACGCTGTACTTTAAGGTCAACGGCTTTGATGACACGCTTTACACCTGCTTTTATCACTTGCGCAATCGCCACTTGGGCGTTGGCTCCCTGTGGCAATGCCACGCAAAGCGTCATTGCACTCAATGGGAGTATAACCATGTAGTTTTTCATATTCTTAACTTGTTTTTTAATTGCATTCAAGAACCCCTCGGTTTTTTTCATCATCTTCAACATCTTCATCGCTGTTTGTCTAATTTGTTATTGATTCTGTTTTTGCATTCGCAGTTCCTTTGCGAGATGGGCAATGCCCCTTTCCATGCTTCCATACCTGTCGGCATATTCCTGTACTTTGAGCTTCTCGGTCAATTCGGTGGTGTATGCAAAATACTCCTCGGTGGACAGTTCGTTACGGTAGACCTTGATGGACTGTCCGCCCTGGTCTATCAGAAGTTCCCTGTAATTCTTCGTGGGGTCGTTTGCCCTGTTCAGTGAGAGCATCATGGTCTTGGTCTTTTCGGAAAGTCCAAGTGTCGCTTGCAGACTGTCAAACTTGTTCATGAATTTGCGCATATCAAGAAAGACCTTTGTGTCCGATAGGTTTACCACGGTCTCCTTGATGACAGGCGAACTGATGAGGTCGTCCACCTCCTGCGTAATCAGTGCGGGAATACCATTGAATTTTCGGATTGTTTTGTAGAGGTATTTTATAAACTCTGCCATACCCGCCTTTGCTATGGCAATCCATGCTTCGTCGATGGCAAGTACCTTTCTACCTTTGAGCTTCCGCATCTTTGAAATGAACATCTGCATGATGATAATCGTGACCACCGGAAACAAAATCTCATGCGACTTGATGTTGTCCAGTTCAAAGACTATAAAGCGTTCGTTCAATAGGTCGAGATTCTCTTTGGCGTTCAACAGGTAGTCAAATTCGCCACCCTCGTAGTAGGGATTCAGCACGTAGAGAAAATTCTCAAAGTCAAAATCCCGAGTGTTAACACCCGATGATTTCAGTACCGTGCTGTAATCGTCCTTTAGAAACTCATAGAACGTATTGAACGAGGGAAAGATGTTCGGATACTTGTCGAGCTTTTGATAATAGGCTGTGAGGGCATTGGACAGGGCAACGTATTCGGAACGTGTGTAGGTCTCGTCCGATTTCTTCCACAGGGAGAAAAGCAAGGTCTTTAGGCTTTCTTTTTTCTCGGTGTCCAAGACCTCGCCGTCCGACAGGTAGAACGGATTGAACTTGATGGGATTGTCCTCGGTATAAATGAAATAGTAACCGTCCAACAGGTCGCAAAGACCCTTGTAACTGCCTCCGACATCAATGACCACACAGTGCGCACCGTCCTCGTATAGTGTTCGCAGAAAATGGTTCATCAGCATGGATTTACCCCCTCCACTGCCCCCGCAGACAAACAAATTGCGATTTGTTATCGTTCCCTGCTTCATCGGCTTATCGAATAGGTCTGCCGATACAGGCCGACCGTAGAGCCTTTCGCTGAGCCGTATGCCCGAGCTGTCCGACCTGTAATTTGATTCGAGGTTAAAGAAACAGGTTGCCTGTTCGGCAAAGGTGATAAAGGTATCGTTCTCGGGAAAGTCTGCTTGGTTTCCTGCCATGCCCGCCCAATATATCTGCGGTGCGCCGACGGATTCGACCTTTGCCACGGCATCCATCTTTGCCATGTTTGCCGATACCCGATTGCGCACGTCCTTTAGCTTTTCGCTGTCTTCATCCCACACCATCACATTGAAGTGCGCTCGGACAGGAAGATATTGGTTGGCAACGGCATCGTTCAGATAGTCGTTTACGGCATCACGGCTTACCGAATTTTCACGGCTATAAGCTGAAAGGGAGTTTAGCCGTAGCCTTTTCCTTTCGAGTTCCTTGATGGTCTTTTGCGAATCGCCTATGAAAAGGTATTGGTTGTACAGGTGGTCACAGTCCAACAATAAACCGAGCGTACTGGCAAAACCAATAGAAAACTTTGTCCTGTCGGTACTATACCTATCATAGTTGATACGGCTACCGCACATCGAGGGGAGTTCCTCGACATCGGAAAGCGTGTACATTTCGCAATGCTTGTTCCCGATGGTCATACGCTCCCCGATATGGGTATCGCACAGGTGGGATTCTTCGCCCTCGCCCAACAGGAAACAGTAACGCTCAATGATACCTGCTTTGTTTGCCGTGCCTGCAAGTTCATCGTCAACGAGCCTGCGCAACCCGACAAAATCACTGTCTTCGAGTACCCTTGTAAACTGCCCTGCGATGTCCTCGAAATTCCGTAACAGCACGCTGTCCACGGTCTGTTTGGGTACGATGGATTTTCGTAGTATGTTACAGAAAGCTGAGTTTGACGGTTTCCTGTCATCGGGTTTCTTGGTAAGGAACAGGTAACAGTTGTGCGCCATGTAGGGTCGCCCCGAATAGAAACGGTCACTGCTCGTGGATAGAAAGGTTTTGCCCGAGCTTTCCCGAACGGTGCGCTTTACAAACCAATCCTGCTTGTGTAGTACCGTATGTTCGGGAAGAAGTTTTATCGCCTTTATCCACGCTTGGTGGAATGCGTCGTATTCCCTTTCGGCAAGCGTGAATATCTCGGGCAGATGGATTTCATAGGCGAGTGTGATGTCGCCGTTTGCTGATAGTATGCAGTTGTTTTCCACGCTTGCAATGGGAAGTATCTTGGTTGCTTCTGTCATTTTGCTCTGATTTGTTTTCGGTACTTGAGGTGTATGAATTGTTTTCGTGAACGGTAGCGTATGGCCTTGGGCAAGCGACTTCGGGCAAGGTACTTTTTGAGTCCATGCTCTCCGAAGCGTTTGCTCAATCGGTCAACTGCCCAAAACAGGGATGCTCCCGCCGTACCGATGACAGGGAGAATGACCATTAAGGGAAGTCCGATGATGTACAGCACGGCAAAGAGAATGAGCAATCCGACCAATCCCCCTGCGAGGTAGGCGATGTACTGTGCCTTTAAGCCTTTGAAGACGATGGGTCGGGAAACGCCTTTGTTCATGTGATAGACTACTGCCATTGTATTTTCCTCCCATTTCTAAACCCCAAAGAATGATTTGAGCACCGTCGCCACGATGACCAAGAAAATACAGCTCCCGAACCAGCTTGCGGCGACCTTGTTCGTGTCCGGGTCTCCTGCGTTCCATTTGTTGAACACCTTGACCGCTCCGACGATTCCGATGACTGCACCGATAGCATACATCAGGTCTGTGCCTGTATCGAAATAGCCTTTGACCTGTCGTGTCGCTTCCTGCAATCCTGCTTCTCCGCTCTGTGCAAATAGGCTTAGGGCAATAAGCTGTAAGGTTGTGACAAGGGAAAGTGGCTTTGATAGCTTTTTGATTTTTTCTTTCATAACTGATGGGATTTAAGTGTTAGCGAAATAGGTTTTTGATTTCGTCCTCGGTGATGGGGAACGGGGAGCTGTCCTTGATGTGTACGACAAGGCTATCCCAATTCTCGACGGATGTGATGTCGGGATAGGTTTCTTTGAGTTCTTCCAACATCCCCAATAGGTCTTGCTTCGTGCCGTTTTCCTTTTGGGTAATCTCTACGATTTCCGAGATTTCCTTTAGGAAGTCTGGGACTAACCCTAACTGCCTTTCCCTGCGGTGCGGGTCGGCAAAGTTGATTTCGTAGGTTTCGGTCATGCCCTCGGGGTCTTTGGTTTCGCCCATGACATTATCGGGGTCGTGGTGTGTTGTCGGCGGTTCGGATTTCGGGGGCTTGGTCTCTCTCGGTTTCAACCCGAATGCCCCTTTGATTTCTTCACGGAAAAATAACAGGAGTACGCCTGTGTACCACAACACGGTTAGGATTGTGGCGATTGCAAAGAAGTGCAACCATGTAAAATCTGATAGTAACATAACTTTGTTCGTTTTTCCCGACGCTCCATTGCGCAGGGATTTCGGAAGCAAAGTTTTCGGTTTGCGCAGGTCTTGTTTGACAACCTCTTGGGTAGTACCCTAAAATAATTTGGGGTGGGGTCACATAAAAAACGCCTACGGTATGTAGGCGTCTTCGTCTTCTAATTTCTGATTTAGGGATGTTCCCATGCTGTTGATGTACTGCGTTCGGCTTATCCTTTTTCGCCGTTTGATTTCGGCAAATCTTCTGTAAGGTCGTTTTACCTCCACGCCAAAGGCTTTCGCCAATACACGGATTACCTCGATGATTTCAGCATTGCCATTGTTCAGTTGTCCGGTGCAATGAATGCCATAAGCCAATTCGTAAAAGTTGATGCTGTCACCTGTCCATTTCAGTACAGGTGCATCGGGATCGTTGGGGGTGTCCTTTGGCCTGCCCTCCAAGAGCTCGTTGATATATCTTGCGGTTAGTTCATTGGCGATAATCTGTGAAAATGGATAATCGCCAAGTGTGGAAAAACGTTCGTCCGCATCTATACGCTGTGTACACAGCCATGTCGGGCAACTCCCTCTACCACGGATGAAAAGGACTTCATCAAGGTGGTCGGCTTTGGAACGGTAATAGGAAACGATTTCTTTATGGTCGTCAAAAAAGCTGTTGATGTCGTTCAGTTTAGCTTGGTAGAATTGGCGTACAAAGGTCTCCGACCAATCGGGGCTGTCCAATCGAAATTTTTGGGTCATGTATGCGAACATGAGGTGTCCGCAAAAAAAGGGTTTGCTTTCCTTGAAAAAGGTAATCTCTTCCTGCTTGTCCGTAAATCCGTGGCGCAATGCCTCGTCTTTCAGTTCCTGTAATAGCCTTTGGATGCAGTCGATTCGAGCATCTTCCCACGGCTCTGTTACGGCAAGGGTTTCTCCAAGAATCCCTATTGCCTCTTTGGACTTTTCTCTAATCATGTCTCTGCCACTTTAGTTAAACCATAGGGCGCGCCACTTGTCCACTTTCTGTAATCGCGATTTTTGGGACTGAATAACAAATCTCCTACACAAACATACACCTGTCAAGTATATGTTTTTACTTCATCCGGTTTCACTTACTAAGAAATTACAGGGAATGATAGGTAGGATTGGTTTATTGGGTGAAAATGGAGCTTTGTAGGATATACCTCTTTTTGGGATAAGAGTGTACTATTGTAATGGGAATAGAAACGGAAAACGTTACTTTACAGATAGTTTCTCGTAATATATTCTATCATTTTGCTCAACATCTCTACTAATCCCTGTGCATTTTTTCTATCTGTTACCGAATTTTTCTTTTGTAGGCTTCCTAATGAAAATGTCTCTCCGTTCGCTCTGATAAAGTTCTGTCGTATAAATTGGGGGAGACTGCCTTTCCCTGTTCTGCGCAGGAATGATAGGTTAAAAAGGGCATTGAACATCATCAAAAATTGCACTATATTTCTTTGGGTACTGAAAGTTGGGCCAATAAGATAGGCGACCTCTTGCTCTCGGTGCTTTATCATATTTTTCAAGAACCTGATCTCTATGGATATTGCCCTCAATACAAACTCTTTCAATCCCGCATCGGAATGGATATAAGCCATTCCGGAAATAACTGGAATCTTACTGATTTCTTTTTGCATAACAAATAGCCGTCCTATCTCGTCTATTGGGTCTTCTACTTTGTCCAATATTTTTCTGTAATAACTAACAAGAGCACGGATAAATTGTACTCGGTTAAAGTTTCGATTTATAAGCTCGTAATATATTGCTTCTTCGAGTTCAAATGTTGATGTCTTGCGACAAATTTCATACAGTGATTCCACGAGCCCCACAAAATAATCAAGTGAGCTAAATCCGTCATTTGGTGTTCGTGAGCTATGATTTGAGGGCATTGGATTAACGAAATAGTCTTGTAGCGAACTTACGATAATGGCATGTAAATTGGCTTCTTGAATTGTTTTAATTATATATTCTACTTTGTTGATTTCCATTGCCTGTATATAACCAACATAATGTAGCGGGGGAGAGAGCTTAGCATATTGCAAATGTGAAAATTTAGACCGTATGTTGAGCATTAGCCTATCGAGAGATGCCAAAAAGCATTCCAATAACTCTGTGCGATACGGGTGATATAAGTGGGCTTTACTTAGATGCGTATCTGCTTTTAAACTCAAAGCTATGGCTTGTTCCATGACTGCATCTACCCGATGTCCTTTACCATTATGGTTGTGTCCGAGTTCAATGAGTGTATAGGAAAGTTGTCTTTCTGCTTCTTCTATCACAACATTTGTTTTTTTTCTAAGGCTATTGGCTTTTTGCAGATTCAATTCTTCTGATTCAGATAAATATAACTCAATTTCTTGCCAAAGAGAGTTTAGCAAGTCTTCGATTTTTAATAGTTCCATCCCAATATTTTAAATCCAAATTATCTTTTATTAATTCTTTATTTCGATGTATGTTTTTAACTCCTTTCTATTTAAAAAGTGGTTCTGATTTATTGGGCAGGTTTCTTTTTAATTTTCTTAGCTGAACGCTTAAAACTACCCCACCAATTCCCGATAGGACGAATGCCAAAGCCGTAATAATTGTTAATGAAATTCGAGTAAAAATGGGATTACATATTAAAATAGTCGATATTAAAATTCTTAATATGCTTGTGATGGTAAGATTCTTACCCCTCAAATGACTATAATTTTTGAGGACAAAGGCGAAGCTTAATCCTTGTATAGCTTGAAATAGGAGTGTGAAACCAACAATAAAAGGTAACATCAAGATGATTATTTCAGACTTTGATAATATTACAATCCCAATAATTGTATTGGAAAGACCGCCTGTTAAATAAAAGGTCAATCCGTCTATTTCACTTTTGTTTTGAATAGAAAAGATAATTTCTAAAATACCGGAAATCAGAAATGAAAGACCAATCAACGGAGTGAATGCTCCGTATGTCTCTAAAGGTGCCATAAAAATATAGATACCGATTATCATGGGAACGGTTCCAATGATTGCAGGTGCAAACCAATGCTTTACGGGATTTTTAGTATTCCTTAACAATGTTGTCATAACGCCTCGCTTTCTATGATTATTTAGTATTTGACAAGACGATTTTGAATCATCTTATTAAGGTCTTGGGATTGGTATTAAATATTTTTATCTATGTACATAATAACCGTTTCAATGTCTATTAAGTTATTATTCTCTCTGTCCTCATTATTTGTTTTGATTTTATGGGATCGGAACAACTCTTTAATCATTCCAAAGACTGAATAATATATTAGTTCGGCTCTTTTATTTGTGATTTTATTGGTTGATTGCTTATTCTGTACTTGGACAAGGGAACTAAAATGATTAAAATGTTTGTGCTTCAATCTTTCAACGAATTCACCAATCTCTTCGGTAGAGGGTTGAGATTGCTCTTTTAAATAAAGATGAAAAACTTTGTGTCGTGAACAAGTTTCTTTCAGGGAGTCTATAATAAAAGCTTTTATCAACATATCATTTTCTACCGAAGACCTTTTTAGACAAATATTATTTAGACCATTTTCCATCTTTTTTAGGAGAGTCAAAAAAAGAATTTCTTTACTCCCATAATGATAGTGAATCATAGCGCTGTTCATTTTCGCTTTATTGGCGATATCCCGTATAGTTGTTAAGGGATAACCTTTTTGATAAAACATTTCTTCGGCAGCCTGTAAAATTTGATCTTTTGTATTCATAACCTCATTCCGTTTTACATTCAATTTTATACTATTAACTATTTTTCTTGCAAACCAACACTCTCAAATATGAAAATCACTTAACAATATCAAAGATTTGCATTGGCAATATTCCGAGTCTCCTTAGCCGTTTTAATTTTCATTATGATGGCAAAACAGCATAAAACGATTAGCACAACTCCAGCGGCTATCGCGGCAATCATAAAAATTGACCGCATAGTTAGTAGTTGACCTTGAACCCCCGAAGATTTTGCAATTAACATATTTGAGATGCCCGTTGCTTCATTTTGACCGTACCCCTTCGATGCAAGAAAACTTTTATATAAATTTTGTCTCTGCATAAGCACTTCGCTATCTGAGGTAAGTTTACTAAGAAAACCATATTTGTATTTTTGGTTGTAATGTAACTGCAACGTATAGAGTCCAGTTATTGAATTAAGTGTAGCAAGAAAACGAGCGTAGGCACAAACAATTATAGCTGTCATTCCGGTACTTTTGGGTACACTTGCAGCACAAAATATGGTAATGGGAACAAATAAAAAACCGCAAGCCAAACCTTGTAGAAATATGGGAAAACAAAGTTCGTAATATGACAGGTCTGGCGTTAGCCGAAAGTATAGCCATAGGTGATAAACACATAGTACAAAAAAACCTGCTAATAGAAGTTTTGGAAGATTCTGTTTTTTCGCAAGAATTAACTTAAGGGCTATAAATGTCGCAATGACAACCCCTACAATGTTATACATTCCTGCATTTACTACATCAGCTGAACTCCAACCGAGAACCCCAGCCGAATAACCATAAACGAGGTTTATACTATCCTTTAGTCCCCAAAAAACTAACATCAAGAAAAGTGCAAAAAGAAATTTACCGAATTTAAAAACAGTAAGGTCAATCAGCGGGCGTTTGAGGGTAGCTTTTCTATATAGGAAGAGACCAATATTAAATAATGCAAATACGGATGTGTACACTATAACAGGGTCAGACATCCAATATCTTTTTGGTCCGTATATGAATACAAATGCTGTTGCTACCGCTCCAAATATAAACAGTATGTAACTAATCCAATCAAGTTGATACAAAGGATAAGGTCTAATGTTTGTATGTGGCTTAAAGATAGCAAGACAAATTACGATGGCTATGATTTGTAATCCAATAAGGATATAATAAAAAACTACCCAATCTGTCCGTAGCACCACCCAAGATGCTCCAAGTCCTACAATCAATCCGCACGTAAGCACCAAAGAGAAAAAAATAGAAACACCAACAAGCATTCTTTTTTCTTCTGGCAGGGTAGAAAAAAGAATTATTAATATACTGCCCGCTACAATGCATGTCGCTACCCCGATAAAGAACCGTAAAACCGAAAATATGATTAAGTCATGTGTAAATAGGCAACCCAAATTAAGTAGTATCCCTGCAATAAACGCTATCAAAAGATAAGTGCGTATATTAAAATACCGTTGTGTGCGGAACTGTACGGGCAGGGTACTGATGATACCTGCAAAAGTAATCTGAAAAGCGAAAGAAATATCTTCTGATTCGGCACCATAAAAAGACATTACATGTGCCTGTATAAGTCCAAACGATGCAAATTGAGCCATGGCGGCAAATAAAATCAGAACTAACCCAATCCTTGTCAGACCTACATGTGGGCTTATCCACTTGTTAAAATATATCGCTTTCCTCATTACAGTTATTTTTGTGCATTTTTCGCTTTAACTCTAACATTCATACCTGCTTTAAGCTCATCTGTATCGTCATCTGTAAAAGCTATTTTTATAGGAATGCGCTGAACTATTTTTACGAAATTCCCTGTTGAATTGTCAGCGGGCAACAATGAAAATTTAGACCCTGTAGAAGCCGATATAGCCTCGATTTTACCGTGGAATATTTTGTCAGTTATAGCATCAACCGCTATTTCTACCGGTTGACCAACATACATTCCATTTACCTGTGTTTCCTTAAAATTGGCAGTAATCCATTTATCGTTTGTATTAACTACGGAAACCAGTGGTTGCCCAGCTTGCACCTGTTGCCCCTCCAAGATGTTTTTTCTTCCGGTATAACCATTATAGGGAGACGTGATAACCGTGTAGCTTAAATTAAGTCTTGCTAAGTCCAACATAGCTTCTGCTCGTTTCCGTGCCGCAAAAAGTGAGTTATACTTTGCTTGTAATTCACGGACTTTAGCATTTCCGGTTTTTAGACCATTTACTGTGGCATTGTAGTTGTTTTTGGAAACATCGTATCGGGTCTGCATTTGTTCGTAATCGGCTAATGTTACCGCTTCATCTTTTAAAAGATTTTTAAATCTTTTTACATCTTGTTCCTGTTGCCATAATGTAGCTTTTGCAGCATTGATTTGATCCTGATTGATTAGTGTCGCGGTCTCTGCTGAATGGATGCTGGCTGCTAATATTTCCTGCTGTGCTTTGGTGTCTTCCAGCATGGCTTCTGCCTCTTTTACTTTTTGGAGATATTCTCTGTCGTCCAAGATAACAAGTGTGTCTCCTTGTTTAATCTTTTGATGTTCATCAAAAAGAACCTGTTTTATAAATCCACCTGCCCTCGCAGAAACAGGATTGATGAACGATTCAATCTGTGCATCGTTTGTTTCTTCATAATCGCTTGAATGTAGCAGGTATCGTACAAAATAGAAAATTGCAACCACGGCAAAAATTACGGCAATCCAAGCGGTAACTTTTCCTATAATGACAGCACTTTTGGAATTCTTATTTTTTGGTTTCATTTATTTGTTTTGTTTTATAGTTTTCCTGTTAAAAAAAGTAATCGATAGTAAAGGGAGAGGGCACCTATATTTGCTTGTATATAGTTAAATTTGGCTTCATAATAAAGATTGTCTGCCTCCAATAAGTCCGTTAACAAGCTAAGTTGATTTGAATATTTTGCATTTTGGATATTGTAGTTTGCTTCTGCCTGTTCTATTGATTTTTTAATGACGGACATCCTGTTTAAGGCTTCAGCATATTTTGTAATTAGGGCTTTAGCTTCTTGCTGTACGTTGTCCTCAATCCACTCTTTCTGTTGTTTTAATTCATTCTCACGTATATATGAAGCCTTTACTTTGTTTTTATTTTGGTATAAAGACGATATATCGTAAGTCGCCTTTATTCCCACAAGTCCAACAGCAAAGGTTTGTGGTTGTGGTGGGAAAACGAGTGTGTTTGGATAATTAAATCCATAACCACCAAACAAATTGATTGAGGGAAGATTGTAGGATTTTGTCAACTTGGTGCGGTTCTCTTGAAGTTCTATATTCTTCTTTACTTTAAGGATGGAGAATGTTTCCGAATAGTCGCCCAATAGTTGTTCAACCTCACCAATTGCAGGGAGATGCAAAGAAGCTGTATCTTCAAGAATAATCTTGGTTCGATAATCCTTATTTAAAAATGTTAAGAGTTTATGGGAACTAATCTGACAATCATTTCTGTTTGCGGTGAGATTCAACTGAATATTGGAAAGGGCAACATCTGCTCTCAATACATCACTCTTTGTTACCTTGCCATTTTTATAAAAAGCATTGATGTTCTTTAAGCGGGTCTGCGCTCGTCTTTCTTGGTCCTTTATAAGCTTTTCATGATAATAGTATTTCACCATATCTAAGTACTGTACCGCTACCTGTAGTCCAATATTGGCTTCCTGTTCATTCAGATTAATGGTTGCTAATTCATCCTTATGTTTAGCACCTGCAACAGCCGCTTTCTGTCTACCGCCGGAATACAGGTTAAAAGCGGCTTCCACACCCAAAGCACCCGCATTCGCATTCGGCGGTTTGGGAATACTGTGCGATTCTCCTAATACATCCTCAAATAGTGTTACATCGCTATATCGCTGATAGGATGCATTTGTAAGAATACGAGGTAATACCCCCAGTTTTGCATCCTGTAATTCGGCCTGTGTTGCTGACGTTTCGTTCCGAAATACTTCTATTAGTTTATTGGATTCTTTGGATTGCCGGATTGCCTCATTTATTGAAAGTTTAACGATTGTGCTATCCGAAGTCTGGGCTTTGAGTGCGTGCATGGCACCTAACGAACAAAACCAAAGAAGTATAAGTCTTGTCTTTCTTTTTTGACGTATCATTTTCATTTATATATTGTCTATCTATTATTAATCGGGATTTTCTTTTTTTCGTTCCTGTAACACATTTCCTTTCAATATTTCCGTGTCATATAAAAAGTAAGTGAATAGCGAGCCGTCAACTTCGGTGGTTCTTTGGGTTACCCATTCGGGCAGGATTATTTCATTGGCTTTTTGGTTTTGGAACTGATGTAGAAATTCTTTGGTAACAAGAATATAATTTTGACTTGGAATGTTGTTCCTAAGCAACTTATGCGCAACCACAATGGCCATCCCAAGCTTGCTAAACCCAAACTGTTTATATTCCGTAATAGTGCCGTAGTCAACCAATAGTTTCAAAGAAAGTTCGGGGATGAGAGAGGGGCGACCTTGGGTCAGTTCACGTAGTTTCCTTTTGAACGTAATGAGCATAATTTCGTATTGATTCATTAAATCTTTAAAAGTAGGTAGCGCACCATACCTATAAAATAGAATTGCATCACCCTCAATTTCAGAAACTTTTAAGTTTAAAATATTGGTGTTTAATATCGTAGAAAGTAGTTCAGAGATAATCTCCTTTCTTAGCTTAACATCAATCCCATGAACATATTTTGTAAAACCGCTTATATCGGGAATGAAAATCATCCCCAGATGCTCTTCGTTCTTCTTTAGGTCCTTTGTCATATCAATACTCTGTTTAAATCGCCGGATAGGCTTCTTTATTTTCTTACCATAAAAATGAAATCTTGTACAAAGATACCTGTCAGTTTATTCAAAAAGTCCTACTTTTCGCCTGATTTAGTGGACAAAACACATTTTTATTCAATTTGCTTATCTATGATACTTGCGATTCTTTCAAAGAATGGAGAACCCAGCCACCAAATCTCGTATTCAGATAGGTAGTTGTGAGATTATCACCAAAAAAGAATAGACTTTATACCTTATTTCAATATATTATAGCGTTGCAAGAGCTGATTTAGGTAAGGAAGATTAATTTAGGCGCTGATAAGTGATTGTTACAGACTATTCAAGTCCTCTTTTCACTGGATTCCAAAATGGTTTCGTTTTTATTTGTTTGTTATTCCAATGTAGTTCTTTGCGGAAAAATTGGGATAATGCCACACATATCCTACTATCCCCGCCAATGTAAACTATTTTTTCACCCTCCATTTTAGGAATTATTTTTTTAATGAGCGTAATGATTTCGTCATAAGGATTTGGAGTCATTTCATAAAAATCAAATGGCGTTGTTCCGTCAATATCTTCGAACCGCTCATTTATATCCTGACAATAGAAAATGCTTTCTATTCTTTTGTTTTTGGGAAGATTCCGCCTAACCATATATAAATGTGATAATGCAGATAAATCGCCGATCATTAAATAGCTATCTGCGGAGTCGTCAACAAGAAAATTACCCTTTTTCCATTTAAAGAAAACTCTTTCTCCAACATGGCATTCCTGTACCCATTTGGCGCCGATCCCGTTACTGTGTGTTGCGATGGCAAGGTCGATGTATCCATTGGATTTATCAATATCCCAAACGCTGTAACTTCTCACTTTGTCTTTTAAAGAAAGTTCGTTATTGTCGATGCCGAAGCCTAACCGTAAGAAATATCCTGCCACAAAATCGGCACTTTTTACACTGTCACTTTTTAGCCGTATCCGATATACGGTATCCGAAAGTTTTGTTTTTTTTTCGATTATTGCCTCTTGAAGTACAATTTTCAGTATGTTTCCAATTATTCCCATATTTACAGAATCTAATTATGCAAAGATGGTTTAATAAATACGATTATACTTTGACTTAGGTCAAAATCGCCTATTTGGATTTAAGACGACTTAATGTTTCTTCTCGAATATCAAGGTAGGAAGCTAACACTCTGTTTGAAAGACGCTGTATCAACATGGGGTTTCCTTTCAGGACATTATCGTACCGTTGTTTAGCGGTAAGGGTTACTAAATGTTCAATCCTCCTGCTTTGAAATGAATAAGCCGTTTCCAAAATCCGTTGATAGAATATTCTCCAATTAGCCAATTCACTGTTAAGACGATAAAAATCAGCGTGATTGATTACTAATAGCTCCGTGTCGTCAAGTGCTTCTATAAATTCAATGGACGGTTGTTGGGAAATAAAACTTGTTAATGCTGTTCCTAAATTCATGTCACTATCAAGCATAACATACCGCGTTTTTTCTTGTCCATTCATATCCATGAAAAATATCCTGATACACCCTGTGGAAACAAAATAAAATTCATTGCAGATAATACCCTCTTTCAACAAAATGGTGTTCTTTTTAACTGTTTTTTGTGTAAAATAATTCGCTATTTTGCCAAGTTCCTGTTCGTCAAAAGAAGCAAATGTTTTCAGTACATTTTTAAGTTGATTTATCATGCTATTTGTAATAAGTCCACGATTACATTATTGGTGGTTATGTCTTTACGGTATTATGTGATTTAAAATCTTTGCGAAATCGACCAGGGGATACATTGGTCAGTTTAGTGAAGATTCGATTAAAATATTTGGGATCATCATATCCTAATTCGGTTGAAATTTCTTTTATGCTAAGGTCTGTATAACACAATAACCTTTGGCTTTCCCTAAGCATTTCCTGTTGTATAAAATAAGTGGCCTTGAAGCCTGTCACTGATTTTATTGTATCATTAAGATATGTTGTAGAATAATGCATTAAGCCAGCATAATCACTCGGTTTCTTTAAATCACGATAGTGGTTTCTTACCAATCGTTTATATTTTTTTGTAAGTTCTATCTTCCGCTGAGAATATTGCTTTGACAATGATTCAGCTGTTGCCTGAAATGCCGCTGCTATTTTATAAATACAGGGCATAGCTAAAGAATATACCGCAGACTTATGAAAGCTTGCAAAAGTGTAATCATTATAGGTGTTGAATAATAGGGTGAAATATTGAAGATACCATTCAAGTTCGGATTGGGAAAGTGATAAAAGAGGTTCTTTAAATAAGGAGTCTTCAATCATGAGGCGTGCATGGTCATCTACAATTTTATTATCCAAAAACAGTATCCATCCCTTACTATTGGTGTCAAAATGTATGGCTCTACGGATTTGTCCCGGAACAAGAAATAGGAGTTTTTCTTTTTTTACCTCTATTTTTTTAAAATCAACAAGAAGTTCTGCCTTTCCTGTCGTTAGCATGATGCATATAAAATAGTCATTACGGTGCAGTTCGCTTATGCTCTCTAACAATACTGAAATATAGGAGCTATCGATTTTGTCAATCCGAACCCCTGATATATTATCTTTTAACTGCCAAATAGGTATAGCACGTTTCATCAACTTATTGAATAATGTATTCACAAATTTACCGTAATTTTCAGACAAAGTATTCTGTTTTCTCGTTATTTGGTGGATAAAACACATGTTTTATTATATTGTCCATACTATAATTGGCTTATTAATACCTTTTTCAAAGTTTTGGATAAATAGAAAATCCCCATAAAAGGGGATTTTCCACATCATGTCAGTTTTCAGAATTAAGGCACCAATACCGCTCTTCCTCTAATTTTCCCTTGCCTTAATTTATCGTACACCTCATTGGCTTCGTCCAACTGAAAACGCTCCACCTCAATATGGATTTTTTTCTGTCTTGCAAGCCCCACAACTTCCATGAGTTCTGTTCTCGAACCCCAATAGGGATTAGTCATTGATACACCAAAAGGTAATTCCATCATGGTGTAATCATATCTGCCTCCTCCTAAACCGACAAGTGTGAGGTCTCCATCTAAGCTTACTATCTTAGTTCCCAAAGCAATGGTAGAATTGATCCCTACAAAATCAAGCACTACTTTTGCTTTTTTTATTCCTGTAATTTTTTGGATTTGTTCGGTAGCATCAGGGTCGGTAGAGTTAACCGTATAAGTCGCTCCCAACTCTTTCGCAAAATTCAATTTTTCCGCTGTAATATCGCAGGCAATGATAGTTGTACTACTTATTGCTTTTAAAATCTGCAAGGCTGTATGCCCTAAACCGCCTACTCCGATAACCACCACAAATTCGTCAGGCATCAATTTATTCAATGAGCGCTTAATGGCAGAATAGGGCGTCAAAGCTGCATCCGTCAACGGAGCCGCAATAACGGGGTCTAAATCATGAATTGGTACTAATAAACGTGAAGACGGTACCAACATATATTCTGCCATACCACCATTTAATCCCAATCCGCCACCTAACGGGTTTTCGGATTGATGGTCACAATAATTTTCTTGGGAATGTTGACAGGGTTTACAATGTCCACATCCCCAAGGACCATATACCAATACCGCGTCACCTTTTTTATAGCCTTTAACGTCTGGACCAACTTCCTCAATCCAACCTGCATTCTCATGTCCTAAAGTAAAATCGGAAATAGGGAGTAAATTATCATCTATAATATGTAAGTCCGAATGACAAACACCAGCTCCGCCGATTTTTAATAATACTTCATCACCTTTAGGTTTAGGAATTTCCATATTTTCTACTACACGGACATCTTTATGTCCAAATAAACGTACTGCTTTCATAACCAATTAAATTTTAAGTAACTTTAATATATCAAATTTTGCAGTTTTGTTTGTAAAAATATCCTCCTTTTCTCGCTCTTTAGTGGACAAAACACAGATATATAATAATGACTTAATCATACCAAACACGTTGTTAAGTAGAAATTGGTGGCGATTCATTCCCTTTTGGTTCATCGGGTTTTGGGGTATTGTCGGGTTTATAGCTTTCTAATTTCTTTAACTCTGTTCTGACGATTTCCCGCACTTCTTCTTTTATCCGCTCATAATTGTACCGTACATCTTCGGGAGTGATGGGGTTTATTATAGGGATTTCTCTGTACTTGGATTCTTCTTCTGCTATGGCTTTAAAATCGTTCTGTATCTCGGCATGGAACATTTTGAGGTCAATCCTACAATCGGGATTGTCGGCTACGACACCGACAAACTCGCCCGATGAAAGGCGTGATATTTTGGATGCGGGTATGGCATACTCCAATTGGGTAGACTTGGTAAACGATGTTTCACTACTGTTTATATTTTGGCTTACCTTTTCCTGTAATATCTTTCCAAACTGTTCGCTGAGATGCTTCGCCGTGTCTCCTGTGACCTGCCCGCTGATGATATTACCGACAACACCAAAGATTGCGTCGGCTTCTTCTTTGGAGTAGTCCTTGACATTCTGACTTAAATCTTGCAACCCCAAGACGGTCGAGACCTTATACCCTCGGGCAATGGCGAGGTGGTTAGAAATGTTATTAATTAGGATGGACGAAAATTCGTCGAAGATTAGACTTGATTTCAACCTGTTCTTTTGATTGATGATTTTCAGCAACCTATTGACATATAAGGAGAGTACCGCCCCGTAGGTCTGCAACTTCTGCGGATTGTTTCCCATACATACGATTTTGGGGTCTTCGGGGTTGTTGATGTCGAGGGTAAAATCGTTGCCACTCAATACCCAATAGAGCTGTGGCGATGAAAGGCGGGCAAGCCCTATCTTGGCACTTGCAATCTGTCCCTCCAATTGCTCCATCGCCTTGTTGCGAAATGCCGAAATAAACGGATTAACGAGTACCTTGATTTCTTCCTCCATATCGAGGATAGGAAACAGCATATTGTAATCTACCTGCATAAGCTCGATAACATGGGGCAAGGTGCAATACTTGCCCTCTTGATATTTCCTCAAATACCAAATGAGGGCTGTAAGGAAGTTAATTGGCGATTCCACGAAAAAATCGCCCTGTTTCTTCAACCATTGTTTGTTAAGTCCTAACAGAATGGTACGGCTCGATTCGGTTGCATCCGTAATGTCATCCATCGTATTTGGGTCTAAGGGATTGCAACGGTGTGTCCTGCTTAAATCGTCAAAATTGATAACATAGAATTTAGGCGGTTTTTTAAGCTGATGACGGTACTGTAACAGCTTGTTATAAGCAATCTTGGAAAGGTCATCGAATTTCAAATCGTATAGGAATACGGTAAAACCTTTCTTGATGTGTTGGTCAATCAGATGGCGGAAAATAAATGCGCTCTTACCTGTTCCTGGCTTTCCGACCACTAAAAGCCCTTTCAGTGGGTTGATAAAATTAATCCATGAGTCACGTATTTCTTTTTTTAGCCTGTACTTCGCAGGGAGATTAATGGAATACTCGTTGTCAAGCAACCTTTCTTCCTGTGGGAACGTTTCGTTGTCATCGTTGAAAACTCCACCGTTCATCAAGTCCTTTAGAAGCCTTGACAGCCACGTACCGCCAATGAGCATAAGGAGATAACCTATGCTCGTAATCCCGATATAAAGGACGGTTTGGGTCTCTATGGTCATATCGATATAAAGCAAAAACGTACTGACGAAATAGAGGAAGAGACCGCTAAGTATGTAGATGGCGATGTGGCTCTTTTTGATTTTCTCGTCCTTTTTGCCCTTGATGCTCAACAGGAAGACCGCCAATAAAATCAATGCGCCAATCTTGGGTTTGAGGTAACTGCTGAAAAGCCCTGTCTTGGAAATATTCTCGACAATACGGTCGGTGATATTGGCTGTCCATCCCCACGACTGAAACGCAAGGTAACAGGCAATGTAAAAGTGTATGGCAAGTATCGCAATGCTTAATAGCCTTGTGAAGTCGGCAATTTTGCGTAAACCCTGTATATCTTCTCCTGTGTTCATAGCTTGTTAAATTTTGAGATGTAGGCTTTTTAAAGCCTATTTTGGTTCTTTTTCTTTCTTCTCCGCAAGGTCTGTGAGGGTGTGTAATCTTTGGTATCAAGCATTTCTTGCACATAACCCAGACTTGGTGCGGGATCTGCTGAACGGTTATCAAGTGACAGCCCATCGTATGGGGTCGTAAAAGACGGTGTGGCAAGGTGGTTTTTTGGAATGTCCGAATTGCCGAGCCGTTTGCTGATAGCCGAAGCACTATAACTTTTGCCCAATGCGCTACCGTTGAATACCGTATGGTTTACATTGTCCACGTAGGTCGCTCCATAGATAATGCCCTGTTGGTTCTCTCTGAACAAAAGGAATATCCCGCTTTTGGCGAGTTCCTGTTTTAGCGTGTCCTTTGTGACGGTCTCGTACCGTAGTAGAATATCGTCCAGCCTGTTCTTGATGTCCTTTTTGAATTGCTCCCTTTTGTCCTTGTTCCGTTCGTACTTCTTCTCGATGTTCGCCAACGTGGGTTTGTGGTAAAAAGAGCTTGCTTTGAGGGGTACACCTACCTTGTTGCCGTTCTCGTCCAACAGGGAGTATATCAAGCCATTTTTACGGTACATTTCGCTGTCTTCTGCACCTCGGTCTGCCACCACGTTAAACTGCCTTAGAACAGCGTTATATTCGGGGAGCGAGGTAAACCGATAGTTTTCCAATACGCTACTTACCACATTGCTGATGGCACGTTTTGTCGGGGTCTTTCCGTAGCTGACCTTTTCGACATCAATGGCTTTTATCGAGGGATATGCTTTCTTTTTCTTGCTCTTGGCCACGAGCAAGCCAAACTCCTTTTCGACGGTCTGGCGAGCTTCTTCCGAACGTTTCCTACCGATGTTGTGCAGATTGATAGGTGTGCCGTCCGCTTGGATGCTGACCGTGGCGATATGTATATGTTGGTGCGAGACGTCCTCGTGCCGATAGACCAAAAAAGGCTGATTTCCGAAACCGAGCAACTCCATGTATCGGTTGGCGATACGTTGCATTTTCCCGTCCTCCAATTTTTCGCTTACATCGAAATTCAGCGATATATGGAGTGCATTGGTCGCCACGCTCGGGCGAAGTTCGGTAAGATGCTGAAACCTCCGCAGTTTGCCGTTAAAATCGAGGCTGTCCAATTCGATGGCAAACCCGCTCGCCATGATAATCCGTGCGTCTCTCTCCGATACTTTTTGCTCGTTGTAGTGAAGTATACCCCTAATGCTCTTTCCAATCTTTATCCTTGCAACCATTTTTCAGCGAGTTTTGAGACGATTTGCAACAGGTCGTCGATTTTGGGGTCTATGGAGCGGTATATCTCCGCAGTCTTTCGATAGTGAAACGAGCGTTCGGCATCGCTCTGACTCAAGTGGAAACGGTGGGTCTGTTGGTTGATGTTGATACCGATTGCCTTGATTTCCTTTCGTATCATGGCGAGTTCCTCCATAGTGCCGTTCATGGACATATCCTTGATGATGTATTTGATATGCCTGTCTGCAAGGATATTTCGGACGACCTGCCCGATGGATTTGCAGTCACTTTCCCTTTGGATTTTTTCGAGTTTTTTAAAGGTTTCCTCTGTGACACGTATCACGATGGAATGTGTTAAAATGCCGTCTCTTTCCGGTGTTTTTTTTCTTGGCATAAATGGCTTTTCAGAACGCTTAGGACTTTGCGAGTTTCGAGCAAAGTCTCCCGCCTCAAGGCGGGCAAAGTGTTTTTCGTATGCGGGTTACCGCATACGAAAATACATCTTTGCTACCCACCCACGTGGGTCAAAAGCTCCCCATAAAAAGGTGCTCAACTCTTTTCCTAAACTTTGGTGAAACAATGATTTTAGCTGATGGTCGCTACTTTAGAAACCGTTGTAAACTCTCGTCCATATCTTCGGATAATGCGAGGGTACTCCGTATGTACTGCCGTACTTTCTTGCGCACGTTCTTAACCTCTTTGGCATCGTGCTTTGTTGCGTATGGCTCTTGTTGCCGTAGCCGTTTTTTTCCTTTCTTTTTCATGTCCGATTTTTTTGTCAAAGTTGATAGGAAGTCTATTCGGGGATTGACAACTGCTTGGGTAGTGGCTAAAGATTTTTTGCGGTTTCACGGACACTTAATCGGTAGCGTGAGGGATAGAAGTGGAAAGCCCACAGCGTAGCGAGGACTTGCAACGGATAGCCCGACCCGTCAACGTCGGGACACGCCCAAAAAGCACCAAAGGAACTGCCCCGAAAAATAATGTTTGGGGGCTTGTCAACAGGTTGTCAAAGACCTGCTTTTTTATGCTTCATTATTGCAGGATGAAGCATGACAAAACAAAAAGTAAAACGGTTGAAAAAACCTCTGCAAAAGAGTTAAAAAACTCATCACAAAGTACTGAAAATCAGGATAATTTTCTTAAATTTATGGCAGAGATAATTGTTGAAATAATCATTAAGGAGACGGTACATGAGAACAAAAACATGCATCAGAAAGACGACTGAATGCCGAGGGCATTTCCCGTCAATAATTACAGAGTTAACAATTAAAAAAATCACTAAAGAGACTGAATATGGAAGCAATAGGTTATGTCAGAAAAAGTACTAAAGACCAATCCCATTACTCGCTCGAATACCAAGAAAAAGCGATACGGGAATACTGTGCATACAATAAAGTAGAGCTTGGTTCGGTCTACGTGGACGATGGAGAGAGTAGCTATACTTTTGACCGTGCCGATTACAGGGCATTGGAAACGTTCATCAAAAAGCAAAGGGGCAAGGTAAAATACCTTATTGTCCTTGACCACGACAGGTTTAGCCGTAACCTGCCCGAAGCATTAATGAAGATTGAGCAACTGGAAAAGAAGCACGGCCTAAAGGTCGTTGCTACAAACGAGTCACTCGATATTGATACTTCTGACCCAAACGTATTCATGATGCGGGCGTTCAAATACCTTATTGCCAATCAAGAACTATTTACCATTCGACGCAGGGCAAGGCTTGGTATCCGACAGGCGCAGGAATCGGGGCGTTATGTTGGACTCGCACCATACGGCTATACCAATGTCCGAGAAGCTGGAACGAAAAGGGGGTTGCTTGTTGTCAATGAATCGGAAGCGTATATCGTAAGGAAAATATTTAGGGATTACCTATCGGGAGTGCCACACTATATGATACACAAGTCCGTTCT
The DNA here is from genome assembly GCF_901482695.1 of Sphingobacterium thalpophilum. Taxonomy (NCBI): domain Bacteria; kingdom Pseudomonadati; phylum Bacteroidota; class Sphingobacteriia; order Sphingobacteriales; family Sphingobacteriaceae; genus Sphingobacterium; species Sphingobacterium thalpophilum. Next base: position 2,840,354 of record NZ_LR590484.1, on the reverse strand, counting down.
GGAAATGGGATTTACCCGTACGGGCAATGATACGATGGCAAGGATTTTAAATAACGCTCTTTATGCAGGATTTGTCAAGGTATCTGCTACGGAAAAAGAACCTGAACGGCTTGTAAAAGGCATACACGAAGCGATTATTACCGAGGAACAATACTGGCGGGCGCAGGAAATGTTATCCGATAAGCGCGTGGAAAAACCCCATTTAAGGAAAGAATTTCCTTTAAGGGGTGTGCTGAAATGCGCTTGCTGTGGCGGTCATATGACCGCAGGACTTAGTAAGGGAAAGAAACACTATTACCTGTATTACCGTTGTGTAAAAAACAGTTCGCTCAATATTTCGGGTGTTGTGTTGCACAAAAAATATGCAGAGTTGCTCGAACATTTATGTTTTACAGGAGAACAGGTGAAAGAATTAATCGGGTATGTAAAGGAAGAGTTGGAGAAAGCTGTAGTAATCCGTAAAAAGGAACTGGAAGCCAAAAGAGAACTCTTGGCAATAGCCGAAAAGAGACTTGAAGCGCTTGAAGACAAGATTTTGAACGACATCATAACAGGAGAGACATACAAGAGGGGATACAAAAAATTCTCGATTGAGATAGCACGGCTAAAATCTGATGTTGCCGACCTTTCGGTTGACATCCGTGTAAAGGCGCAGGAGCAAATCGAGTTAATCCCCAAACTAATGCGCATACCACGAATTTTTGAATATGCTACAATCAATCAACAGCACGCTATTTTACATAGGGTGTTCAAACAGGGTCTCACCTTTGAAAATGGTACGTTTAGAACACCCGAACTCAATCCTGTATTTCATCATAACTATCAGACACTCAATAAAAAAGGGTTGCTCGAAGTAGAGCAACCCATCGAGGATAATCCTCAAATCCTATCAAGTCGGGGTGGCAGGATTCGAACCTACGACCTCCACATCCCAAATGTGGCGCGATACCGGGCTACGCTACACCCCGAAAAAGATATCACCTTTGTTTTGTGTGGCACAAAAGTACACTAAAAATATGTTGTTTTCAAAAATATTTAAAACAATAGACTTAACAAACTGATATATTGAAAGATAATTTTCAAGATCAGGAATTACAGCAAAGCAAATCATTTCTGTACGCCGAACCGCTCTACCGTTCAAAACGGTTAAGCTATACGGTTTCCTGGCCTCCTTCGGTTCGAACCTCATGGACCATAAAAGGTCGTAGGTTCTCTCCTGACCCGAAACAAAAAAAGCCCTAACTTTCGTTAGAGCTTCTCGGTCGGGGTGGCAGGAAGATTCCATACTTCCACAAACATTTATCTATCAATTAGTTGCCCCCCTAAATACCCCACGAGAACAGCCACGCGCAAGAACGATGGGGTTTCGCAAGCCACAAATGAGCGTTGGAAAATGGATTACTTCTTGTGCAAACTTTTCTTAATCTTAGCAGTAGTTATACGGATGCTATTACCCTTTTTTATAATTTCACGCAAAATATCGAAGTATTATATCTGAAATTTTACCAGTCGTCTGTAGCAAGGCGAATATTATTTTCGTTCCTTTGTTAAGAATGTTGTAAACTTATTATAGTAATATTAAAATAATGACAAAAAAAATAACTATCCCGTTTCTTAGCGTGTTATTTTTAGCTGTTGCATCGTGTAACGACGAAGAGCCATTGTTCCCTAAACCTCAACCAGAACCGGAGCCGTATGTAGAACATACTTGTCCGAAAGCAGGTGATATTTACAAGATTTTTCCAGATACTTTCTTTGTTAATAAAGATGGTCTATATATCATGTTGGGGAATAAGCTCCAACGGTTACACTATGATATTGAAAGCAGTACTTCATTTGCGTTGATGACTTGTGAAGGGAAATTTCATGACAGCAACAACGCTGTAAATAGTCCGCTTTCATGGGAGATTAAAACAGGAGAACAGGAAGGACGTGACACGGTGTATGCTACACAAGGAACTATCAACATTAACCAGCTCCTTTTACCAAAGGACGTGGACAGGATTTTGGAGTTTGAAGATGGCGAAAAAATGGAGTATGGTGTTGCCCTTTTAAATTTCAACCGAGATACTATCCAAGCAAGTACAATTACCGTTATATACAAGCAGGATTTGCAACCATAATCTAAAAACAAAAGAATATACCGAAATATCTTCCTAAAATAGTAGTCTGTTAATATATTGATTAGGTTAGGTATGCCTTCCTTATGAAATACAAAACTGTAATCTTCAAAAAGAGCCCCAATTGGACTACCCTAATAAATTACACTAAATTTGACGGTTTTCGGGAAATTTGCGGTCTTTTCAGCTTCACCATGCCATGCGCTCCCGTAGGTTCTGCATGTCCTCGCTCAATTTGCGTCCGACCACTTTGACATAAATCTGCGTGTTGCGGATGCTCGTATGTCCGAGCATCTTGCTGACGGATTCGATGGGTATGCCGTTGCTCAATGTCACCGGGGTGGCGAACGTGTGCCGTGCGATATGAAATGTAAAGATCGTATTTAATCAGACTGCCGAGTGTCCGCCCTGGCTGTGCAGCCCCCGGTACCCGTTCACGGATGACCGCTCCGTCTACCGTACTTCCCGACAATACCAATTCTTGGTAGGCGCAATGATTTTTGCCTTGAAACGGGCAAGAAATCGGTTAAGTCCCGCCGTTTCCTCACAGCTTCCCTTTGCCAAACCCTTTTTAGCATCCCATCCCGAGACGGCTACCGAACGTTTGACGGATATTTCCGTACATTTGCCGTCCGCCGTTACCCTTGCATAGATAGGTGCTTTCCCCTCTGCTGTCGTTTTCTGTTTCTTGAGGTAAAAGATAACCCCGAATGTGCAATTCTGTGTTTTCATATCAACTTAATTAAATGGTTGCATATCCGTGTTTTGGCGCTATCTGCCTGGGTTTGAGATGTAACAGGTCACTAACAAATAGAAAACGTGTGTCAAACAACCACAAAAAGCTGATTTTTAGATATTTGAATCTATTTCGGCGACTCAAAATTACGTATAGAAAATGGGTAACTGAATAGGTCACATTTTCTTTGGTTTTACTTGAACAAATTGGGGTAAGAAAAAAAGAAAAAATCTCTGTCGGGGTGGCAGGATTGGCTCAGCCCCGCGTCGCCCAAACTACTGCCCTGAGCCTCCTTCGGTTCGAACCTCATGGACCATAAAAGGTCGTAGGTTCTCTCCTGACCCGAAACAAAAAAAGCCCTAACTTTCGTTAGAGCTTCTCGGTCGGGGTGGCAGGATTCGAACCTACGACCTCCACATCCCAAATGTGGCGCGATACCGGGCTACGCTACACCCCGAAAAGGTATCACCTTTGCTTTGTGTGGCACAAATATACGGCAATTACTGTTTGCATGCAAGTCCAAACGCAAAAATCTGCGCCCATTTTATATGCGGACCGAAATGCAAGCTGCCTCCCGCGCGTTAGCATAAACAGCACATAGAAACAGACAGAAAACATTGATCTCATAGATGCATTTAAACCAAATTTGTGATAAAATTATCCATTTAGTTATTCATCATATCATCGAATATAATTTTCATCCAAATAAACTATCGAAATATGGTCATAAAACCAAATTTAAATAAATTTGTAGCCTGTTGGTTAATAATAATCAAGCGATTACTACTTTTTTATTAAAAAATCATTATCAAATTACCTTTATTGTTAAAAATATAACAGAAATTAATTACTTTTATTCCACCATAACATCCCCCATCAGCACAAGATCAGTACTGAACGTGTTATGAGTGCCCTGCTATTATTACAATATCATCAATGCATGAAAAATTTAACCATTATTGGATTAACACCTTTTGAAAAGCCTGACGTCAACCTAATGCCCAAACTGCATCAGGCGGGTGCATTTCCCGTACTAAGTTTGGGACACGACTTAGCCAATGCCGGGGAAGCACTGAAACTGCTCGATCGGACTGCTTTATACCCTTATGGAATTTGTTTTCCAAATGCTCAGCTACTGTCGCTACAGATTCCCGAGAACGTAAAACTTGTCATCCTTCCTTTTGATGCAAAATATCGTCCAGAAATTGCCAAGTCCATCATTTACCAGGTAGGCAGCGTGGATGAAGCCATACAGGCCGAACAGCTGGGAGCTGCAGGAATTATTATAAAAGGGAACGAAGCGGGCGGTCTGACCGCTTACGAATCAACATTTATACTTTTCCAGCGCATCATCCGGGTCATCCGGAACATTCCGGTCTGGATACAGGGTGGTGTCGGCCTCCATACTGCAGCTGCAGCAAAAGCTTTGGGAGCCACAGGAGTTGTTCTGGACAGCCAGCTGGCCCTCTTTCCAGAAAGCAGTGTTCCGGGAGACTTTAAGGATCTCTGCAGCAAATTAAATGGCACGGAAACCAGGATTATCGCAGGCTACCGCGTACTGGTACGTCCAAATTCGCCTGCCCTGCCGGAACAGCCGGATGTGGAAGAGCTCAGGCAGCATTTCAAAAATCTTGACCCTGCCTGCAGCTATATCCCTATGGGACAGGACATCGCTTTGGCAAACGACCTTTATCAGGATTTCAACAGCCTGAAAAAACTTATGTTTGGATTCAGAGAAGCCATGTATGGCCATCTGAAACAGGCCAAAGAGCTGGCACCTATCGACGAGAACAATGGGCTGGCACAAAAGCTCCGACTGCGCTACCCTATTGCACAGGGGCCCATGACTCGCGTCAGCGATGTCCCTGCCTTTGCTCAGGCCGTGGCATCAGCGGGTGCACTGCCTTTTGTTGCCCTCTCGCTGCTGCGTGGCCAGCAGGCAAAAGATCTGATCAGGCAAACCAAGGAGCTTGCCGGCGACAACACCTGGGGCGTAGGTATTTTGGGCTTTGCACCGCAGGAACTGCGCGACGAACAGCGTACATATATCCTCGAAGCGAAACCTCCTGTAGTATTGATTGCCGGAGGCAGACCTGCACAGGCGAAAATATTCGAGAAAGCGGGCATCACCACATTCCTTCACGTCCCTTCCCCCGCATTACTGGATATATTTCTCAAAGAAGGAGCCAAAAACTTCATATTCGAAGGCCGCGAATGCGGCGGCCATGTGGGGCCGCTGTCCAGTACGGTGCTCTGGGAAAAACAGATCGAACGAATCCTCAAAGAAGATCATCCTGAAAACATAAGCGTATTTTTTGCAGGCGGCATACATGACGCCTTATCCGCCGCTTTCGTCTCGGTCATGACAGCCCCCCTAACTGCCAGAGGCGTCAAAGTGGGGGTATTGATGGGAACCGCATACCTCTACACACAAGAAGCGGTAAACACGGGCGCCATTCAGGAGGAATTTCAGTTACAGGCGATGCACGCCAAAGACACTGTCCTACTGGAAACCGCGCCGGGACATGAAACACGCTGCCTCAATACGGCCTTCGCCCGATATTTCAGTGAGGAGAAAGCTAGATTGTTTGCAGCGGGGATCGACAAGAAGCTGATTTGGGAAGAGCTCGAAAAATTAAATGTCGGCCGTCTTCGAATTGCGGCGAAAGGGGTTGATCGGCAAGGCGATAAACTCATCTCCATTCCGAGAAATGAACAGCTCCAATTGGGTATGTATATGATCGGACAGGTAGCCACAATGCACGATAAAGTCACCTCCATCGACTGCCTCCATCAGCAAGTCGCCACCGGAAATAAACAGTATATCCAAGATGCACTTTTGCCCGAACAGCCTGAGTCGCCGGACCAGGCACTAGATGTAGCCATCATCGGTATGGACTGTATCTTCCCCGGAGCCAAAAATCTGGAAGAATACTGGCGCAATATTGTCCTCGGAAAGGATAGCGTTACCGAAGTACCCGACGAGCGCTGGAACAAAGATATTTATTACCAGCCCGACGTCGATGGCCCCGATGTTTCGCATTCTAAATGGGGCGGATTTATCCCCAACATAGATTTCGATCCACTCGCATTCGGGATACCGCCTCAGTCACTGGCCGCAATAGAGCCCACCCAGCTGTTGACCCTCCTCGTTGCCAAACGGGCGATGGAAGATGCCGGATATGGTGAAAAACAGATCGACAGAGAAAATATTTCGGTCATCATCGGCGCTGAAGGCGGTAACGATCTGGCTAACAGTTATAGCTTCAGGGGATACTATAAACAGGTCTTTGGGGAACTGCATGACGAAGTCAAAGCGGCATTGCCCCATACAACAGAAGATTCTTTCCCGGGCATCTTGGCGAATGTCATTGCAGGCCGCATCACCAACAGGCTGGACCTCGGCGGCCGCAACTTCACCGTAGATGCAGCTTGTGCTTCATCTCTCGCGGCAATTGACCTTGCCTGTCAGGAACTGGTGCTCGGCAAATCGGACATGGTCCTCGCCGGTGGCGCTGACTTACACAATGGTATCAATGATTATCTGATGTTTTCGAGCACTCACGCGCTCTCGCGCAAAGGGCGCTGTGCCACGTTCGACAGCGAAGCTGACGGCATCGCACTGGGCGAAGGGATAGCCATATTGGTACTGAAACGGTATGCCGACGCGGTACGCGATGACGACCGCATCTATGCGGTCATCAAAGGTGTCGGCGGGTCGAGCGATGGCAAGGCGCTGGGGCTAACCGCACCCCGCAAAATAGGCCAGGTAAGGGCCCTGGAACGAGCATATAGCCAAGCCGGTATCAGTGCTGCTACTGTTGGCCTGGTGGAAGCACATGGCACGGGCACTGTCGTCGGCGACAAAACCGAGCTCAGTGCCCTCACCAATTTATTTAGCCGCGCCGGCGCCCTGCCCGCCCAGACACTGCTCGGATCTGTAAAAACACAGATCGGACACACCAAATGCGCAGCAGGTCTGGCCGGACTGATCAAGGCATCACTGGCCGTATTTCACGGGATAAAACCGCCGACACTCCACCTGCAGCAACCGAACGCGTATTACAACGCACAGACCAGTCCTTTTGCCTTTCACGCCGAAACAGGATTGTGGACAGAACAAAAACGTTATGCTGCCGTAAGCGCCTTCGGCTTTGGGGGCACGAATTTTCATGCTGTCATTGCCAGTCATCCGCGACCGACCAGCGATATCACAATGAAATCCTGGCCTTCGGAACTGTTTGTTTTCCGCGGAGCAAGCTACGAACATGCGAAAAAGCAACTGAAACAGGTAAAAACACTGCTCGAGATCAACGACAGTCTGCCCTTAAAAGATATTGCCTATAGCTTGGCAACCGCCACCGAGGAACCTGTGCAACTGAGCATTGTTGCCGACACCACAGAAGATCTGAGCATGAAGATCGAACTGGTACTGTCCGGAATCGAAAGTAAAGATACCTTTATCGTAAAGCCCCTGCCGGGTAAAACCGCCTTCTTATTTCCAGGTCAGGGCAGCCAGCGCCTCAACATGGCCCGCGACCTGTTCGTCATTTTCCCTGCCATGCGCAAGCTAATGGACCAACATCCGGAACTGGAAAAACTTGTTTTTCCAGCGATGGTTTTCGACGGGGATACTTTAAAAAAACAAAAGGAATCCATTAAAGATACACGAATCGCACAACCCCTGCTCGGTATTGTCGACCTCGCCCTAGCAAAATTTCTTCAGTCTCTAGGTATCGTTCCCGACATGCTGGCGGGACACAGCTATGGGGAGTTGCCCGCACTATGTTTCGCCGGCGTATTTGACGAGGATTTATTGGTTGAGTTAAGCAACCGCCGTGCACAGGCAATCTTAGACGCAGTACAAGATGGAGATCCCGGCAGCATGGTCGCTGTCCATGCGGATACCGAAAAGCTAAAATCGGTTCTCAGCCAGGTGGAGGAATGCTATCCGGTCAACTTTAATTCCCCAACACAATGTGTCGTCGCAGGTAGCACTGCAGCGATAGACCGATTGATGATCGTACTCAAACAGGAACGTGTATCTGCAAAAAAACTGGAAGTCGCCTGCGCTTTCCATAGCCCCCTGGTCGCGAAATCGAAAGACCTCTATAAACAGGTCCTTCAAAATGTGCCCTTCGGCGAAATGCAGATTCCCGTTTGGTCCAACACCACTGCCAGTATATATCCGACGACGGCAGCTGCCATAAAAACACGCTTGACCGAGCACCTCGTCCAGCCAGTCCGCTTTGTCGAACAGCTTCAGGCCATGTACGCCGACGGCGCCAGATTATTTATCGAAGTCGGCCCCGGCAAAGTACTCACAGGCTTAACCAAGTCCTGCCTGACACAGGATCAGCTTACACTTTATGTCGAAGACAACAACCGGAATAAACTTACCCATTTACTGTGCATGCTTGCTCAATACTTGGGCACCGGCCGCAATTTCCATATCCATAAATTATTTGACGGGCGGCAAACACAGGTGATTCAGCTTGACCAGCCGCATCTGTATAAAAAAAGTCCTGCCCTATGGCGCGTCAACGGACAAGCAGCGCTGCCGATCAACGGTCCGCTGCCGGCCAATGGCGCCATGCCCCTAGTGAAACCGATCCATATGAACTTACCAAGCCCTAACCACAACGTAGCGCCAGAGGCGCATCCTACTGCTGAGCGCATGCTACACGAATATTTAAATAGCATGAAAATGCTCATTCAGGCTCAACGTGATGTCATGCTGTCCTTTCTCGGCCAGCAGCCGCCAGTGAACCCTATGCCTGCCTATGCAGCTCCAGCTGCCCTCCCCGGTGCCGGACAGCCCTCGCCGCTCCCCACCCAGACACTGTTTACCGCCCAGCCAGCAGCAACCGTAGTTGCCCAAACACCGGTAAAAGACGTCAAGAGCCTGTTGTTGCAGATTGTCAGCGACAAAACCGGATACCCGCCCGAAATGCTTGGCATGGATATGGACCTCGAGGCAGATCTGAGTATAGACTCCATCAAGCGGGTTGAGATCATCAGCACATTACGCAGTCAGCTGGGTGCGCTAACGATAGATCATAGCCAAGAGGACACGATCATGGAGCAGCTGGCGGCTATCAAAACATTGAATGGACTGGTTGTCTGGCTAACCGAGCACAGTGGTACTGCGGTAATCGCCGAGGAGGCCTTGTCAACCGAAGTGACATCATCAGCCCAACAGCCCCAGAGTTACACACTGGCCGAACTACAGTCTGCTATTTTGGATATTGTCAGCGAAAAAACGGGCTATCCCAAAGAAATGCTTGGGCTGGATCTCGATCTGGAAGCTGATCTCAGCATCGACTCCATTAAGCGCATGGAAATCATTGCTGCACTGAAAACAAAAGTGGGATTTGGCAAGGAACCCGAGCAGAAAGAGGATCTGATGGAAACCTTAGCCGCCATTAAAACACTAAACGGTCTGGCTACCTGGATTGCGGATATCGGTACTGAAACCACGCCCAAAAGCCCGTTGTCCCGCTTACGTTTCGGTCTGACTCCTGCTGCCACTGGCAAACCTCAGCCCCCCGATATCCTCCAGGGAAAACGTTTTGCGATTGCTCCTGACCATGGGCAGCAAACACAGGCAATCAAAACCATGCTCGAAAAACATGGGGCCATCGCTGAAGTCCTCGATACCGAAAAAGACCTGACGGTATTTGATGGCTTAATCATGACAGATATCTATTCAGCTAAGGTCAAGCGTAGCATTATCGACCATGTGGGCCTGATCAAAAAGATGAACATGGACCGCACGAAATGGGTGTATCTGATTTCGGATATTCCGGCCCATGTCCAGAGATCGGCGGATACTCAGGCATTACGCTATTATCAAGGTTACCCCGGACTATTTAAAAGTCTGGCCCGCGAGTTTGAGCAGACCAACTGCAGGCTGATCAGCTTACAAACTCCTCAGGAAGCTGATGGAATCGCTGAGATCGCTATCAATGAGATTTTGACCGTCGACAAACGGGTAGAAGTAATTTACAAAAATGATCAGCGCCATACCATAGACACCATTCCATCCCCCTTATCCGCAGATATAACGGAAGTACAGATTCAGCTGAACCAACAGTCGGTAGTTCTGGTCCTGGGCGGTGGACAAGGGATTACGGCCGAATTGGTAAAGCATATGTCGGCCTCCTACCCTTGTACTTATATTCTCGTGGGGCGGTCGCCAGATCCAAGACTGGCTACAAGCACATCTCTTGAACTGGAGAGGATGACATCCAAGGATCAGATCAGAAGCCAGCTGATCAAATCTGGGCAGCTAAATACCCCAGCAGAGATTGAAAAAGAGACCTTGCGTATCTTTAAGAACAACCAGATCCTTCGTACCATCCGGGAAATGGAAAGCCTGGGCAGCACCGTCGTTTACGAATCGCTGGACCTGTGCGATGAGATAGGGCTAAGTGCCTTGCTCCAGCAGATCTATAAGGAATATGGCAAGCTGGACGGAGTCATTCATGGTGCCGGCCTGCTGGAGGATAAACTCTTTAGACAAAAAACGATCAGCTCTTTTGGGCGCGTCTTTGACACTAAAGTAAGACCACTGCGTGTGCTTGCCGAACAACTGCATCCGGATTGCCAGTTTGTCGTCCTATTTTCCAGCATTGCCTCCGTGTATGGCAATAAAGGCCAGACCGACTATGCTGCAGCCAATAGTGTGCTCGACGACTATGCCAATACCCTCAACAAACGGCTGAAGGGCAAGGTTATCTCGATCAACTGGGGACCATGGAAAGGGGCCGGTATGGTATCGCAGACGCTGGAAACAGAATATGAGCGCCGCGGTATATCGCTTATTCCATTGGAAGAAGGAAAGGAAATTTTCCTGAACGAGATCAAGTACGGTACGGAAAGCCAGGTATTAATCATGTCAGGCAATAATTGGTAACATATCCATGATTATGAATACAACAGATGTTGCCGTCATCGGCCTATCTTGTGTTTTTCCCGGTGCACATGATGCCAGCACTTTTTGGCAAAATATCATCAATAAGGTCGATTCCACTCAACCTGCACCAGCGGACCGGATCGATCCCATCCATTTTAGCGACAGTGGGGGAAGCAGCGTGGACCGTTTTTATTGTAAACGGGGCGGATTTATTCCAGACTATGCATTTGATCCCACCGCTTATGGAATACTGCCACTCGCCGTTGAAGGCACCGAACCAGACCATCTGTTGACACTAGATCTGGTACAGAAAGCGCTGGCAGATGCGGGGGTGTTCCAAAAGCAACGTTCGCTTGAAAAAACGGGTATTATCATCGGCAAAGGTAACTATACCGGTCCGGGCGCGACACGCGCCATCGAAATCGTGCGAACCGGTGAACAAATGGCGGCACTCTTACAGGAACTGCTGCCGGATGTACCCGCTTCCGAAATTGAAAAGGTGAAACAGGCCTTTCAGAAGCGAAAAGGACGCTTTGCTGCAGACACAGCCATGGGTCTGATTCCCAATCTTGTAGCCTCCCTGGTAGCAAACCGCTTTAATCTGGGCGGTGTGGCATTCACCGTTGATGCAGCATGCGCCAGCGCCCTGATTGCTGTGGACCATGCTGTACAGGAGCTGCTGCGTGGCCGCAGCGACATGATCGTTGCCGGTGCTGTACACACGGGTCAGAATGCCGCTTTTTGGAGCATTTTTGCACAACTGGGTGCCTTGTCTCGCAACGAGCAGATCAAACCCTTCAGCAAGGATGCCGACGGCCTGCTTATCGGTGAAGGATGCGGTTTCGTCGTCTTGAAACGGCTGGAGGATGCGCTGCGCGACCAAGATAAGATCTATGCGGTGATCAAGGGTGTAGGTGTCAGCAGTGATGGCCATGGTAGCAGTGTGATGACACCGTCGGTCAAGGGCCAGCTGAAGGCTCTGCAGCAAGCCTGGCAAAATGCACAGCTGGATGTAAAACAAATCGGCTATCTGGAAGCACATGGCACAGGAACACCTCTGGGTGATAAGACGGAACTGCAGACCCTTGCAGAGTTTTTCGGAAACGAAGATTCCGTCCTCAGTGCCGGTATCGGATCGGTCAAATCCAATATCGGTCACGCCATGCCCGCAGCGGGAATCGCCGGTTTAATAAAAACCTGCCTCGCCCTATACCACGACACCTTACCTCCAACTCTCTACTGCGAAGATCCTATAGTTGAGATGGAACAAACACGCTTTGCCCCTATACAGGAAGCTAAGCCTTGGTCACGGTCAGGGTTGCCAAAAGTCGCTGGCGTAAATGCCTTTGGTTTTGGCGGCATCAACGCACATGTGGTACTGGAAGCTTACGATAGCATCAAAAAAGACCCCGTACTGGTACTTGCTCGCCCCACCCACGCCGAGCTGCTCAGCGCACTGCATAATAAGGAGACCGATCCGGGCGAAGGTAGCTATCGCCTCGCTGTATTCGACCCCACAGCAGACAGGATCGACAAAGCAATCAAAATCGTTTCCAAGAATAAACCGTGGCGAAATAAACAGGATATCTGGTACACCTGCGACCCGCTGTTGCAACAGGGCGGTAAAATCGCCTTTGTATTCCCCGGGCTGGATGGCCTGGCCAAGGGAGAGGTCGAGTCCGTGAAACGCTATTTTAGTCTGGCAGCCCCGATAGAAATAGAGGGAAACGGCCTTTTGAGTGACGCATTGGATATATTTAACAGGTGTAGCATCCTCGACAAATCACTTAAGAAGCTTGGGATCTATCCCGATATGAATGCGGGACATAGCCTAGGAGAATGGCTTGCCGGATATTCTTCAGAACTCGCAGAAGCGAGTTCTGTCATGCAGCTCATCGATGTGCTCGACCCGAAGACCTTTGAACTCAGGGATTCTAAATTTATTGCCATCGGGGCCGGTCTGGCAGAAGTGCAACCCTTGATCGCGGAAATTCCCGATGTATACGTATCGAACGACAATTGCCCGCATCAAGTGATATTATGCGGCAGCATTGCGGCCCTTGAAGAGCTCGTTCCAATATTGAAAGCCAGACAGATTTTCCATCAGATTTTACCGTTCCAATCCGGTTTCCATTCGCCCTTTGTGGCAGACAGACTTGAGCTTATTCTGGCCGGCATGGAAAAGGTGACCTTTCAGCAAACAAAGATTCCTTTGTGGTCGGCAACGACATTGCAGCCTTATCCGGCAAACCAGCAAGCGATCCGGCAGCTGAGTGCCGAACACCTTGTCCAACCCGTCCGTTTCCGTGAATTAACAGAAAAGCTCTATGAAGAGGGCGCTCGCTTTTTTATACAGGTGGGTACAGGTGGCTTGACCGGTTTTATCGACGACACACTAAAAGGTAAAACATTCAGCACGCTGGCATCCAGTGTAACAAGCCGCTCCGCTCTAGCACAGCTACAACGTGTCGTTGCGGCACTTTTTGTCGAGGGAAAAACAGTCCCACTCGATTTCCTATCCCTGCAGCAGGCAGTCAAGAAGCCTGCCACAAACGGGATCAGACTGCAGCTGGGATCCCCCATCGTACGTAATTTTGATGCTGTCAAAAGCCTGGGACAGTATTTTAATCTCGCCCAGCAGCAGCCGGCGGTCAGCAAAACAAATATAGGACATCCGCTGGTACGGGCATTTCAGGATAATATGGCTGAAATGATGCGCATGCAGGAGGAAGTGCTGACCGCCTTCCAAAACCGGATGCAGTCCACTGTGCTAGCACCGGATCCCCCATCTAGCTTATCGGCGGTTCTCCATTCCAGCACACATTTTTCAACAGCTTTGAAGGTCAGTCTGGACAGCCATCCTTACCTGATCGACCATAGTCTCCTGCGGCAGCCAGCAGGCTGGACAGAAGTTGCCGATATGGAACCGGTCATTCCCATGACGATGATTTTTGAGCTGCTGGCCGAAATTGCTCAGGCAGAACGACCGCAGACCACAATTCACAAAATCATGCAGGTCAGCGTCTTTCAGTGGATGAATGTAGCGCAGCCTTTTGAGAAGACGGCCAACGGAGAATGGCGTTCGGCTCATCATGCCTTTGTAGAAATCGAAAATTTTGCGAATGCCGAAGTACTGCTGGCAGATACATGGCCTGTACCGCCTACCGTGGACTTGTCCATTGGAAAGCTTCTTTCCATTACCCGGACTCCGGAAGAAATCTATGAGAAACATATGTTTCACGGGCCAGCCTATCAAGGCATTCTGGAAATCAGGGCGGTAGGCGAAAGAGGCATCTCCGGCAAAATCAAAGGCAACGGCGGGAAAGGGTCTTTATTGGACAACGCCGGTCAGCTGTTTGGCTTGTGGCTGCAGCTTACATTGGCCAAAGACCGCATCGCTTTTCCTGTTAAGATCAAAGAAATAGAGTTTTTTGACGCTATGCACGATCAGGATGGCCTATTCGATTGTACCTGTGTACTAACCGAGCTCAATGATGAATTTGCAGTTGCGGACATCACCCTGCTTCGCGAGGGAAAAGTGTGGTGCGCCATCCGGGGCTGGCAAAACCGACGACTGGAAATCGACGTTGCTCTGTGGAACGTATCCATGTCGCCCTTACACAATAGGCTTTCCGAGGAAATCGCCCCGGGCATATTTTATTTTCACCAGGCCTACACCCGGGTAGCATCGTGGGACTTCATTCTTAAACGCTATTTCAACCAAACCGAAAAGCAGTATTACCAACGGCTGTTGCCCAACCGCAGAAAAAGCTGGATGGTGGGCCGCGTGGCGGTCAAAGATGCTGTGCGACATCTGTTGACACAGCATAAAGATAGCCCCTGTTATCCCATCGTGTTTGAGATTCGCTCCAACGAAGTCGGCAGACCTTATCTCCATGGGGACATGACAGAAGATATCCATGTCTCCTTGGCCCATAAGGGCAGAGACGCGGTGGCGATTGCACAACAGGGCAAACCTGTCGGCATCGACATGGAGCTTATTGAAGAGCGCAGCGCTGGATTTTATCCGCTGGTTTTTACAGATGCTGAACAGGCATTGCTAAAGGATAAGGATCAGGCCGAATGGACGACGCGCTTCTGGACCGCGAAAGAAGCTTATGGAAAATATATGGGCACAGGCCTCCAAGGGAACCCAAAACGTTATCAGGTAGAGCGCATCGAGGGAGATCACCTCTGGATTAATCAAATAGAAATCAAAACAATCAAACATCAAAATTATATTATCGGATGGACACTTTAAATACCGCATTAAAAATGAACCACGACGAACTCTTTACCTTATTGAAAGGCTTTATCACAGAGGTAATCGGAGAGGAATTCGTCGAAGAAATGGACATCACACCGGAAAGCTCGTTCACAAAAGACCTGGAAATGGACAGCATTGAGATCGTTTCCTTTTCAGAGAAAATAAAAGCTCATTTTGGCGATCAGATCGATTTCACGGGCTGGTTGTCCTCCATGGATCTGGATCAGCTGATCAATCTGGACCTTCGTATGATCATCAATTATATCTACGAATGCCAATAATCACGGTCAACAATAGGAACGTTCATGTGCAGGAACTGAACCGGGGTGCCGAACATACTGTGGTACTGATCCACGGTATGTTCAGCAACCTGTCCATTTATTATTTTCATATCGCTCCGATCCTGGCACAGCATTTTCACGTGGTACTTTATGACCTCAAAAGTCATGGTCTGAGCGAGCGCACACGCGATGGTTATGATCTCGATAGCATGGCTTGCGATCTGAACGGATTACTGGATACTCTTCATCTCCAGAAAGTCTATCTCGCGGGTTATAGTTTTGGTGGTCTGATCGCGCTGAAAACGGCTTTGCGGATTCCAGAGCGGATTGAAGGTTTAGTTGTGATGGAAGCTCCAGATCCACAGGATGAGAAGGCGCGCCATATCATAGATGAATATAGCAAAGAGTTTTTGGCGCATTATATCGCCAATTTTACCGATACGACAAAACTGAAGATGGGTAAACGTCAGTTTGAAAAAAACCACCGCCTTTATGAGTTCTTGTTTCACCAGACCAGCATCAAATCCGATATGGTCAGGGAGCAGTATTTTCTGCGTGATATGGATACCGACAGGCTTCCCGCATCCACCCTGCTGCTCTATGGGACTAACTCCAACTGTAGGCAGGCGGGCGAATGGCTATCTTCCAAAATAAGCACGGCGCAGCTTCAGCTGGTTCCCGGTGATCACAACATCCCGATACAGGAGCCGGTAAAGCTCGCGGAGGCTATCATTCAATTTTTATCTAACACTTTATTGCAACACCATGGCTAAATTTGTATTTGTTGTCCCACCATTAACAGGTCACGTCAATCCAACGCTAAGCATTGGCGCTGCCTTGCTGGCACGAGGACATCAGGTTGCCTGGATCAGTCTCGACCAAGCCCTGTCCGCAAAACTTCCGGATGGCGGACAACTGTTGTTGATACAATACGACCAGACTGACGACGAAAAAAAACAAAGTAAAAAATATCTTGATATTATCTCAAAGAAAGTCGTTTATGGCATTGATAGCATCAAGTTTTTATATGAGGAAGTACTGGTTCCTTTAAACCGGCATTGCTACAAGGGCATCCTTGCTCTGTTGGAATCGTATAATCCCGATTTGGTTATCGGTGACCACCAGCTTTTTGCAGCATCAATCGCGGCGACGCAGCTTGGACTACCTCATGCTACTACAGTGACGGCGCCCGCGGCGGTTAAAATCGTCAGCGAACTGCCAAAAGTACATGAATGGGAAGTACAGCAGATTATGGCTCTGCAGCGGGAACTGGGGGTGACGGAAAATCGGCCATTGGATTGTTCCGATTTGCTCACACTTGTCCTCACCTCCCGTTACTTCTTCGGGGAAATGGACCTGCCAGCAAACTACCACTTTACGGGCCCTGTGCTCAGCCAACGCCACTCTGGACATGCCTTTGATTGGGATACCTTCCATGCTGGCAGGGCGAAGAAAATTCTCGTCAGCATAGGAACCACCTTTGACCACGATCATAAGCGCGCATTCTTTCAAAAGGTGATCGAAGCTTTCAGAAACGAGGACCTCACCGTCGTTGTTGTCTCAGACCCACAGCTTTTCGACACCTGGCCGCAAAACTTTATGGTCTGTCAGCAGGTTCCGCAGCTGGAGCTGTTGCCACATCTGGATGCTGTTATATGTCATGGCGGCCATAATACGGTGTCCGAAACGCTTTCTCAAGGCCTACCGCTCGTCGTGATCCCCATTGCTTATGATCAGTCGCATGTCGCCGGACGAGTGGTACGTACCGGAGCTGGTGAGCGACTCAATTTTAACCGATTTAAAGCCCATCATCTCAGAGACAGCACCTACAACATACTGAATAATCCCGCCTACCGCGAGGCTGCAGGCAGGGTACGCCAGTCTTTTACAGATGCTGGAGGCACAGCAACAGCTGCAGACCTCCTCGAGCGTGCTATTGCTCCCATACCGGCGGCCGCAGACAAACCAGCAAAGTTCCTGTTTGTCGTCCCTCCCTTTTTCGGACACATCAGTCCGACCTTGAGCGTAGGTGCCAGCCTCATTGCACGTGGACATGAAGTCCGATGGTTCGGTATTACGCCACTGGCGGATCAGCACATCCCCGCAGGTGGTCGTTACATCTATCCTAAGGCGGAACTGGCACCCTTTGAGGAAGAACTGCAGTATATCCTAAAGCGCCAGGATGATGGCCCCTCCTGCTCCGGTCCTGAAGTGATGAAACTGGCGCTCGAAGAGACCTATGTTCCGATTGCCAAGATGATGATGCCCGGACTAGAGAGGTTAATGTGTGAATGGCAGCCCGATGTGATTATCAACGATTGCATCACCTTTGGTGGAGCGCTGTTTGCGCACAAACATCAGATACCCTGTGTCACAACAACTCCGGTCCCCCCGGATGTGATGGGCGACACGGAGAAAAATGCACCAAAGGTATTTGAGTGGCAGCAAAATCTGATCAAAGAGCTGCAAAAGGCTGTGGGTATCTCTGATGAAGGTATCTTTATCCATTCCCACCGGTTAAACCTGGTGTTCACATCACAGGCTTTTGCAGGGTTCGAAACCGCGCCTGCACATATGAAGTTTGTCGGCCCGGTAAAAGGACGGCCCAACAATGCAGCTTTCGACTGGGAACGGCTTGAAGCCAGTACAACGCCCCGGATATTCGTCTCCTTAGGCACGCTGCTGGTCGATATCCGAAAGGCATTTTTCGGAAAGCTTATCGAGGCCTTTGCGGATCAGCCTGTCACAATTGTTGCGGCCACCGCACCGGAAATATTTGAAGAATGGCCATCCAACTTTATTGTCAGCAGTTTTGTGCCTCAATCAGCCTTGATGCCGCATATGGATATGGTTATCTGTCACGGTGGATTTAACACTGTGAACGATACTTTTACGAACGGACTACCTATGCTGATCACTCCTATCGCTTATGATCATTTCCATACAGCCAGACTGATTGAGCAGTCGGGTTGCGGGCTCAGTATCCGATATAAGCGCCTACGCATCGAAGCCTTACGGGACACCGTGTTTGAGCTACTTGAAAACCCGAAATATAGGATCGCGGCCAAAGCGGTGCAAGCAACTTTCCTGACTGCGGGTGGCAACGACCGGGCAGTAGCCTTACTGGAAGATTTTGTCGAACAAGAACGTACCGCACTGGTGCAATTATAGAAATGAAAAGAAGACTATTATTTGGCGAACGTATGTTATGGGGCGATGGAACCGAACCCTTCAATGCAGTCATTCCTTTTCGTCTACGGGGCATTTTTAAGGAAGAGGATATCCAACATGCGCTGGACAGACTACAGGAAAAACATCCCTGGTTACGGGCCCTGATAGCCTATGACGAGAGAAATGCTCCTTGGTTCAAAGTATCTGAATTGACCGTGCCTATTCCGGTACGATCAGTACGGCGAGCCAGCGAAGAGCATTGGCAGGAGGAATCCATACGAGAATGGCATTCCCCTTTTGATCATCAGGCACCTCTGGTTCGCTTTGTATGGATCCGGGGAGAAGAGATTTCCGATATGCTTTTTGTAGTTCACCATTGCCTCTGTGACGGTGGCTCTGCAATGGCTTTGTTGTACGCGTTCTTAAAAGTGCTGGACAATCCAGCAGCATTCATCGGGCACGAACAGCCTATCGGCGGCATCCAGGATGTCGTACCCGCAGATATTTTAAAGAATAAATCGGTACAGCTTAAGGCCAAATTAATCGGCCGTTTGGCCGCCTTCGCCATAAAATACATCCCCGTCCGCAAAAAAGCAGCCGACCGACAGGCGGACTATTTGATCCACTGGAAATTCAACAAGTCCATCAGCCGGAGGTTGGCCTCCTATTGCAAGTGCCTGGGGGTTACGGTCAATACTTTTTTGGCTTCTACCATACTGGATGCATTCCACAAAATACGTGGGGCCGCAGCTTTCAACAAGGTTTCCTGTCCGGTAGATATCCGCCGTTTTGCTCCGCAGGTTAAAGATGACCATATCTTTGCTTTCGGGCTGATGATTGTGCTTTCGTCAGACCGCAAGCGAACTCCGGTCGACAACCTGCAGATCATGCAGGCAGCAGTGAACCGTAAAACAGCCAAGCTGAATCCCTACCTCACAATGATGGTCATGGAGTCTGCCCACGACGCGCTGCACAACTTTACCAGGCTACTTAAACGGGGCCGCTCGTCCAACGACTGCATGTTTTCGAACCTGGGACGTCTTCATATTCCGGATCAATACCAATCCTTCAGCCTTGAAGCTATTTTCAGCCCTTCCGTCATCGGCCCTCTGGGTAATACAACAACCTTGGTCACCTCCACATTTAAGGAGCAAATGGATTTTTCGTTTGTGGGAAGTGAAGGCTATCTTCCAAAAGCGGAAGCAATGGCCATCCGTGATGCCATCATTGATTCCATAACACAACAAATAGATTATCAGACAGCATCATGATCAGGAGAACATTAATGATGGTGGAACGGATCATGTATGTGGATGCGGAGACACCTTTAAACTGTGTATTTGCTGCAAAAATTAGAGGTATCCTAGCTGCCAAAGATATTCAGCACGCACTGGATAAAATCCAACAAAAACACCCCCTACTGCGGTCATCTATCGACACCGCCGCAGCTAAGCCTACTTTCGTCGTCCACGAGAACATGCCCCCTATTCCGCTTCGTGTAATCGAACGCCAAACGGAGACGGACTGGCTATTGGCATCGGAGCGAGCATGGTATCACTCTTTTAAGGATACGACGCGACCCCTTGCCGAGCTGCTATGGATCAAAGGGCAGCATTGCTCCGAACTCCTGTGGGTACTGCCCCATTGCATATGTGATGGCACAAGCATTGTCACCCTGATGCGCGAACTCCTGTCGCTACTAGACGACCCAACGGCGCATCTGCCACCGTACTCCCTTTTCGGATCAGTCGACGAATTCCTCCCGGAAGGATTTAACCTGACTAAAAAATCCCGCAAGGCAAAATTCTACTTAGTCATGGCACGACTGCTCTTTTTCCTGCAACGCAAAAGCAAGCGGAAAAATGTTGGCCGAAACTATGCGCTTCACTGGAAGCTATCACCGCAAATTACAGCTAATATAACAGAACGCTGTAGAACGCTGGGGATAACGGTGCATGCCGCCTTATGCGCGGCGTTCATGCAAGCCTTTCAGAATATACAGGGGAAAAAGGCAAAAAATAAGGTTATCAGTCCGGTAGATATCCGACATTTTATTCCGGAAATCAGGCAGGATCACATGTTCGCTTTCGCTCCTACCGTCGAGCTCTCTCTAAAAAAAGGTGAATATAATCTACTGAAAAATGCTGTGTATCTTAAAGCAATGCTGCTGCAAAAAATGGAAAAGATAAATGCCCGTGAACTTTTGTGGCTAGGCGAACAGCTACATCCGCTTGTGGACCGTATGATTGCAATGCTGCAGACCAGCCGGGGTGGGCATGATATCACCTTATCGAATATGGGACGGATACAGATCCCGGTCCATTTCAAAAATTTCAGTGTAGAAAGCGTATTTAGTCCTACAGTAGCGTTCCCTTGGCTAAATGCGAATACCTTGGTAACAACGACCTACCGGGATCAAATGGACTTCTCGTTGATGTCGCACGAAGATTTTCTGCCGAAGGATGAAGCGAACAGAATTAAAGAACAGGCAATTGCATTATTGACATCGCTATAACATACGAATGATAACAGCATCACCACCAAAAAAAATAAAGAAAACGACACTCCGCCACTTTTTGAGAAAGCGTGTAATATACTATATTATTCCCAACGTCTGTTTTAACTTCCTGATCGCTTATGCCAGTTTTCAGGAGCTTGGATACACCCATTTTTTCGCCGGTCACCAAAGCCTTGCCCGATTAACGCTGCCCATGGCGATATTTCTGCCTGTTGTCCTGACAATGGACATCATCAAGCGCGTCATTGTGGCCATCGAACAGAAATCCATTGCGCTGGCGGTGGACGATAAACTGAAACGCCATGCTTTTATTACCAGGCTGTGCATTGCCCATGGCCTGGTTACCGGACTTTTGGTACTATCCTGCCTCCTTTTCGCACAATACAGCCTAACAGCTCACTACAAATTGAATGCAACGGCCATGGCAGCTCTCGATGCCCTGCTTGCAGGGCTGCTTTCGGTAATATTCACCTATTTACCCATACGCAGACTAAGGAAACATCTGTATAAACCCACCTTGACCATGGACGAAATACCGGCTGAGCAAGCTCCAACTGAGACACAAAGCGAGGAAAGACTCTCTTCAGGCCGATAGGCTAAGCGAGGTATACGCATGGATACCTTATTGAAGACAAACAGTGACTAAGACATAGCTTTGGTTAATGCATTTTCAGTAAGAAGTAGAAGATTGATTCGAACCTCATAGACCATAAAAGGTCGTAGGCCCTTTTCCTGACCCGAAACAAAAAAAGCCCTAACTTTCGTTAGAGCTTTTTATGTCGGGGTGGCAGGATTCGAACCTACGACCTCCACATCCCAAATGTGGCGCGATACCGGGCTACGCTACACCCCGAAAAGGTATCACCTTTGTTTTGTGTGGCACAAATATCGAATCATTTTTTTAATTTGTCAAGAGCTTTATGCAATTTTAAAACTAAAGCACTGATTGATTGCGGGATATTTTATCAGGGGTTAATCCTGTTGTATAAACATCGCTAAAAATCAGTTGTTATTTACTCCATTTCTGAACAAAACATGTTGCTGGCACAAGGAAAACAGCAATTATGGGAAACGGTAAAAAAGATGCTGGTCGAAAGCCAAAAGAAGACCCGTCAAAAGACTAGTTAACTCAGTTTGAGAATATTCAAAATAACTCTAGAGAATCGATTTCATTTTCATATCTTTGCATCCGATTTGAATAACAACGGATAGTTTTTTCAAAAACTATTTCCATATTCAAAAAATAAGTCGTAATATTGCATTCCGATTTTTACAGGATATAAATCGTTAATAATTACTCGAAATCATGGATTTAGTAAAATTTGTAGAAGAACAAGCGGTAGTAAAAAATGAAATTCCCGCTTTCAAAGCCGGAGATACCATCAGCGTTCATTATAAAATTCGCGAAGGAAATAAAGAGCGTGTTCAGGTGTACCAAGGTGTAGTAATCCAATTAAACAGCGAAGGTGCTAACGCTACTTTTACCGTTCGTAAAATCTCTAACGGTGTAGGTGTTGAACGTATTTTCCCTGTAAACTCGCCAAACATTGCCAAAATTGAAGTAAACAGCTACGGTAAAGTTCGTCGCGCTAAATTATTCTATTTGCGTGGCCTTACTGGTAAAGCTGCTCGTATTAAAACAAAACGAGTTTAATATCGAGTACAACACTATAAAAAAAGGCTTTGAAAACTTTCAAAGCCTTTTTTTATTTTCTGTCCTCTCCCTCCAACTTGCTTCGGCATACCCAAACTGTAATAAAATTAAGACAATACATCCTTGCCGAGCAATTACAGCACATCCAATTGCTTTGCTAAAACATTTTATTTACTTTTAGCCTCAATAAAATAACATGCGCAAAGGTCGACATTGAGGCGGCATGCTGAGTGAAAACCGATATGTATATGAGATGCAAGAAAAAAACAATGTGATGAGAAATATCCTGCTAGTAGTTGCCCTTACCTTACAGTCCATCAGCATTTTCGCGCAACGGAATCTCGAAGAATTCCACCGTTTACAGATTCAGCCGGCAATATACTATGTGCAGAAAACCCAGGAACAGATTTCCATTGACGGAAAAGCCGATGAGAAGTCTTGGATACTGACCCCCTGGACTTCCCCGTTCTGCGATATCGAAGGACCAAGCAGACCTGCTCCGACTCTGAACACACAAGTCAAAATGCTGTGGGATGAGGAAAACTTATATATCTATGCGAAATTAGACGAACCGCATATCAACGGCTACCTTCGGCAACCGGATACGATCATCTATCATGACAATGACTTTGAAGTGTTCCTCAAACCCAACCTTCGATCTCCAGACTATGTCGAAATCGAAGTCAATGCGCTAAATACTGTAATGGACCTGTTAATGACGAAACCATATCGTTTTGGCGGCAAGGCCAATCTAAACTGGGACACCAAAGGCCTCACAAGCGCCGTATACCATGAAGGCACGATCAATAATCCATCCGACCGGGATAAATTCTGGTCAGTCGAAATAAAGATCCCGGTCAAAAGCCTTAAGTATTTTGGTGAAGGACAACATATCAAGACCAATGAAGTGTGGAAAATAAACTTCTCCCGGGTACAATGGCATTACGACAGCACGGAAAAGGGATACACGAAAAGAAAAGATACTAACGGAAAACTGCTGTCCGAACAGAACTGGGTATGGTCTCCTATCGGTTTGATCAATATGCACTACCCCGAACGTTGGGGACATATTAAATTTGTGGAACATGCCGATCAGCACTTTTTGGATCGCTCATTCCTAACGATTGAAAAAATAGCTTGGAATATTTTTTATTTGCAAGAGATCTACAAACGCGAAAATAAGTGCTATGCCAGATCGTTGGCAGACCTCAATACATTATATCCAGGTCTCTCCGCGGACAGCAAGGCCTATGATATTACTTTTTCCAACGCGAACAACTTCTATCATGTTGAAATAAAGTCGAAATCGAAGCCCAGCCTAAAAGCAAGCATCGACAGTCAGGGGAATATTTATTTTTAATTTATTATTCGGCCGATCTGCAATTATAATTTTGAATAAAAATTGCTACCTTTGTATCCCGTACATAGAGCAACTATTTTGGTCATTTGACCACATAAAATTGAAATCCTTTAATTGTTATGACTAAATATATTTTTGTTACGGGCGGCGTTACTTCGTCGTTAGGGAAAGGTATTATTGCAGCCTCCCTTGCTAAACTTCTCCAGGCACGTGGCTACAAAGTGACCATTCAAAAATTCGACCCTTACATTAACATTGATCCCGGAACCTTAAATCCTTATGAGCACGGTGAATGCTATGTCACCGAGGATGGAGCTGAAACCGACCTTGACTTAGGTCACTATGAACGCTTCCTGAATGTTCCTACTTCCCAGGCGAACAATGTAACAACAGGCCGTATTTACCAGCATGTGATCCAGCAGGAACGTGAAGGCGCATATTTAGGAAAAACAGTTCAAGTCATTCCCCATATCACCGACGAGATCAAACGCCGCATGCAATTGCTGGGTGAATCTGGCAACTATGACATTATCATTACTGAGCTGGGCGGCACAGTCGGTGACATCGAATCGCTTCCTTTTGTGGAAGCCGTCAGACAGCTGCGCTGGGAACTTGGGGCGAATAACTCCTTAGTGATCCACCTGACACTGGTCCCCTACCTCGCTGCTGCAGGCGAGCTCAAAACAAAGCCAACCCAGCACTCAGTCAAAACTCTGCTGGAATATGGCGTACAGCCAGATATTCTGGTATGTCGTACAGAACATAAATTATCGCAGGAAATACGCAAAAAATTAGCGCAATTCTGTAATGTCAATATCAATGCTGTTGTAGAATCCATCGATGCATCCACCATATATGATGTACCGTTGTTGATGCTAAAAGAAAATCTGGATAAAACTGCGTTAACCAAGCTGAAACTTTCGAGCAAAAACGAACCTGATCTGGAAAATTGGAAAGCATTTTTGGGCAAGCTCAAAAATCCAACAAACGAGGTCAATATTGCCCTTGTGGGAAAATATGTTGAGCTTCCTGACGCATACAAGTCCATTACCGAAGGGTTTATTCATGCAGGAGCGAGCAATGAATGCAAGGTGAAGGTCAGCTATATCGCCGCTGAAAGTGTTACAAAGGAAAATGTTGCCGAGAAACTGAAAGGTATGGACGGAGTGCTGGTTGCGCCAGGATTTGGTGAACGCGGACTGGAAGGTAAATTAAACGCCATTCAGTATGTGCGCGAAAATCATATTCCATTTTTCGGTATCTGTCTGGGTATGCAATGCTCAGTTATCGAGTTCGGAAGAAACGTACTGGGACTGAAAGATGCCAACAGCTTTGAAATGGATGCGAATACCAGCAATCCGGTCATCAACCTAATGGAGGAGCAGAAAAACATCACCGATATGGGTGGAACAATGCGCTTAGGAGCCTATGACTGTGAAATCAAAAAAGGGACAAAAGCATTCGCGATCTATGGAAAAACAAAGATCTCAGAAAGACATCGTCACCGTTATGAGTTTAACAATGCCTATTTAAAACAATATGAAGCTGCCGGAATGATCGCTTCTGGCTTTAATCCGGAAACCGGTTTAGTTGAAATTGTCGAACTTAAAAATCATCCTTTTTTCGTTGCGGGACAATTTCATCCAGAATTAAAGTCAACTGTTGCAAATCCTCACCCACTTTTTGTTAGCTTTGTAGCCGCTGCTTTGGCGAACAAGAAATCAAAGTAGTGTAGAAGGATACAATTAATTAAGTTTAATTATTAAAAATGGATAGAAATACCCTAATTGGTTTGGTCCTGATGTTTGCTATCATCACTGGTTCGTTTTACCTGATGAAGCCCTCAGAATCGGAAATCAAACAAGAACAGGCGCGACAAGACGCAAAAGCGCAGGCAGCAAAGGGATTGCCTGTAAAGAATGACTCTATCGCAAAAGCAGCACAAACAGCAGCGACTGCAGATTCTGCTGAATTGAAGAAACCTTTTGGTGCTTCAAAATTTGGAACTGAAAAAATTATCACCCTCGAGAATGAATCGATCATTGCCAAAATCAGTACAAAAGGCGGTAAAGTAAAATCAGTCGAATTAAAAGGTGAAAAGAATTTCAATGGAAAACCATTGATGCTTTTTGATGGCGAGGACAATAAGTTTGGGTTCCTGTTCAACGCAGCGGGACAGAATATTTCAACAAACGATTTATACTTCCATACAGAGGCTACAGATATTCAAGTGACGGGCGAAGGCAAACAATCGGTTAAATTCAGGTTGAACTACAACGCAGATCAGTATATTGAATACGTATACTCCATCGCGGGCAAAGGCTATAATGTAGCACTTGATGTCAATACAAAAGGTATTCAGAACCTGATCCCGCAAAGCCAGAAAACATTAACCCTCAACTGGAATACAGCGCTCCGTCAAAAAGAGCAGAACATAGAATCTGAAAGACAGAAATCAACACTCTACTACAAAGAGGAGGATAAGGTAGACCACCTGTCCGAATCGAAAGATGACGACGAAGCACTGGAAAAGAAAGTACAGTGGATCGCTTTCAAACAGCATTATTTTTCCAATATTCTCAGCGCCAAAGACGGCTTTGTCAACGCCAAAGTCGACGTGAAGCACGCCACTGAGGGAGATGTTATCAAACTGTATAATACGAATGCAGAATTGAGTTTTGACAACCATAAGGATAATAATTACACATTAAATTTCTTCTTCGGCCCAAATCAGTACAATGTACTGAAGGCGGAGGGTAATGACTATCAGTCTATCATCAACATGGGCTGGGGTCCCATGCGGTGGATCAACCAGTGGATCACTGTACCGGTATTCAATTTTCTGGACGGCTTCCACATGAGTTATGGTATTGTTATTCTGCTGCTAACATTAATGCTGAAACTGATCCTATCACCAATGACATACAAGTCGTATGTATCGATGGCCAAAATGCGGGTCTTGAAACCACAGCTCGATGAGATCAAGGCAAAGGTCGGTGAAGACAACCAGATGTTGATGCAGCAGGAACAGATGAAATTGTATAAGCAGGTGGGCGTGAACCCTTTGGGTGGCTGTCTTCCGCTTCTTTTACAAATGCCATTTACCATTGCATTTTTCTACTTCTTTCCAAACTTATTTGAGCTGAGAGGACAGAGCTTCTTATTCATGAAGGATATGTCAACATACGACACCTTATTTACCTTCCCGGCAATATTTGGGTCCTTTAACCATATCTCATTGATGTGTATCCTAATGACCTTGACAACCTTGCTGACCACGTGGTACAACAATGCGACATCAGGAGCCACGGGACAGATGAAATACATGGGCTATATCATGCCACTGATTTTCTTCTTTGTCCTGAACAGTTTCCCTGCAGGTTTGAATTATTACTATTTTCTAAGTGCATTGTTCACATTCCTGACGCAGCTGGTAATCCGTTCAATGGTAGATGACGACAAAATCCTCGCGAAGCTGGAGGAAAATAAGAAAAATCCAAAAGTGGAGAAAAAATCGTCTTTTCAGGCCAAATTGGAAGAAATGATGCGTGCGCAACAACAAGCGCAACAAAACAAAAATAAATAGCAATATTTATCTTACTGATAGAGAAGGCTTCCTCAATGGAAGCCTTTCTTTGTTTATGGACTTGTGTAGCGGTTTGCCAAACCAAACGTTGACTATGGTGTTAATAATAAAAACACTACACATGAGATTGATAAAAATTATGATGCTGACCATGTCGATCCTGGGGCTGGCAAGTTGTTCGGTGATAAACAGAAGTGCTGATAAACCGCAGTCTGACAAAGCCGGCATGGACATCGTCGGAAAAAAATGGCAGTTAATTGAAGTGAATGGAAAAGCTGTTGCTGCAGAGATCAATGGCAGAATACCGTACCTACAGCTGGATGAAACACGCTACAGTGCGAACGGCGGCTGCAATGGAATCGGCGGTGAACTGACGCTGGAAAAAAATGGAAAGATCAAATTTTCAAAAGGTATGTCCACGATGATGGCTTGCCCCGATATGTCCATCGAGCGTGCTCTTTCTGCGGCTTTGCTCAGCACCGACAACTATACAGTGGATGGTAATATTCTCAACCTAAACAAAGCAAAGATGGCCCCGCTGGCCAAGTTCAGATTGCTCACTGCAGACCAACAGGACATCAGCGGCAGCTGGGAGCTCGATTATATCTCCGGTGCTCGCATAGCTTTCGAAGGACTTTATCCGCATCGTAAACCAACGATGAACTTCAGCGCCAAAGAAGGAAAAGTGAATGGCAACAGCAGCTGCAACAATTATAATGCAACCTTTAAAACAGCGGGCAATAAGATCAGCTTTGGGCCGATAATGTCGACGAAAATGGCTTGTGAAGGCAATGGTGAAGCGACATTTTTCTCCACCCTGGAAAAGGTAAATACGTATAGTGTCAGCGGCAATACATTGACCTTTATTATGGGCGACATCGCTGTGATGAGACTGCATCGTAAATAGCTCTTCGCTCAGCGCATATAAAAACAAACAAGGCGCCGATCCGGATCAGCGCCTGATTTGTTTTAATCCGCGGACCGCATACAACTTCTTTTCAGCAGTCTTTCATCTGTGTCAGACAAAGGCGCTGAATCCCGTGATGCTCCTTCCGACAATCAGCGAGTTGATCTCCTTTGTACCTTCATAAGAATAGATTGCCTCCGCATCGGCTAGAAATCTAGCGACGTTATATTCCAGTAAAATACCATTGCCGCCCATAACTTCCCTGGCCTTGGACACAATGTCTCGGGTACGTAACGAACAGAACACTTTAGCCAGAGAAGCATGTTCATCACGCAACTGTCCCGCATCCTGCAGTTCGGATAGCCTAAACACCAGCGTCTGCATCGCTGTCAGATTGGAGAGCATCTCCACCAAATGGTTCTGGATCAACTGGAAAGATGCGATGGGTTTACCAAATTGCTTTCTCTTTCGGGTATAGTCCAATGCATTTTCATAGGCGCCCCTGGCACAGCCTACAGCCATCCAGGCGACTCCCGCCCTTGTCATCTGAAGAACCTTACCCGTATCTTTGAAGGAATTCGCATTCTGCAAGCGGTCGGTTTCGGGAACAACACAATTATCCAGCGTAATAAGCCCATTTTGAACAATACGTAAGGCCATTTTATCCTTAATTTTTTCGACAGAAAAGCCGGGATTATCTTTACGGACAATGAAGCCTTTCACCTCTCCATCGTCGAGGTCCCTGGCCCAAATAATCGTCATATCGGAAAAGGTGGAATTGCCGATCCATTTCTTTTGGCCATTCAGCAACCAGCCGTCAGCAGTTTTCTTACAGGTCGTCGTCAGTCCGCCCGCAGCGCCCGATCCGACTTCGGGTTCGGTCAGACCAAAGGCGCCTATCACTTCCATCTTTTGCATCCTTGGCAGCCACTCCTGTTTCTGTTCATCCGAACCACAGATATAAATGGAGCCCATTGCCAGACCACTCTGCACACCAAAGAAAGTAGCTACCGATGCATCCACACGCGCAATTTCAGAGGCAATAATACCTTCCATTAACGAACTGCCGCCAGCACAGCCGTAGCCATCATAGGTATATCCACATATATTGAGCGCCGCCAGTTTAGGAACGATCTCGAAAGGGAATTCGTCCCGTAACCAATATTTGTTTACAATAGGCTTGACTTCCTGTTCCATGAATTCGCGTACTTTCAGCTGTAGCTCGCGATCAGCACCGGTCAGTTTGCTGTCCATATCATAAAAATCTCCATTTATTGCAGGCAGCTCTTTCTTTTCCTTGCCTGCACCGAGCATCTTTATCAGCCCCTGCAGCTGCTTGTCATCCATTTTT
Source organism: Sphingobacterium thalpophilum (assembly GCF_901482695.1). NCBI lineage: Bacteria > Pseudomonadati > Bacteroidota > Sphingobacteriia > Sphingobacteriales > Sphingobacteriaceae > Sphingobacterium > Sphingobacterium thalpophilum. The sequence continues at coordinate 2,810,485 of NZ_LR590484.1, read as the reverse complement.
GAGACGGCATCCATCACCGCCCCCAAATCGACCTTCTTCGATATTTCTTCTAACTTGCCAAAGTCGATAGACTTGGCCAGATCCATGATATTCTTGACTTTATCAAACATAGTTGCAATATATTTTTAACAAAGGTGTTTCTTTTAAAATAAGAAAAATATTCCAAAATTGTTTGCTGCAACTCGACGGAACCCGTCATTATTTATTGCTGATCTTCAGAAGCCGAGCTTCACAAGAGCGCCAACACCCCAGCTCAAAAACAAGAAGACAAAATACAAAACACTGACAAACAGACGTTTGAATCTATTTTAAAAAAAATAGCTTTTTTTGGGTTACCTTTTTGGGTAACGTGTATTAAGAAATGAAAAAAGAAAATTATTTCAATTTAAATTAGAAAATTAGAAAATGAAAAACGCATTAAAATTCGGTTTCTTAGGTTTAGCTTTAACTGTAGCTTTCGCATCTTGTAACAATACAGAGAAAAAAGCTGAAGGTGCTAATGATTCAGTTGCTAACACATTGGATTCAGCTGCAAACACTTTAGATTCAGCTAAAACTACTCTTGATTCAGCTGCTAACAAAGTTGACTCTGCTGCAAACAAAGTTGATTCAGCTGCTACAAAATAATTCGGAACCGAATGAGTTATTTGAAGAGGTTTTTCGAAAGAGAAACCTCTCTTTTTTTAAAAAAAATAAAAAGCTGGGTTACCTTTTCAATTTATTGGTATAAACCCTTAAATAACAAGATTTGTAAATTATTTTAATTTTAATAAGATGAAAAACGCATTCAAATTAGGTTTCTTAGGATTAGCTCTAACAGTAGCTTTCGCATCATGTGGTGAAACTGGTAAAAAATCTGACGTTGCTACTGATTCTGCAAACACAGCTTTAGATTCAGCTAACACTGCATTGGATTCAGCTAATACAGCATTAGACTCAGCTAAAACTGCTGTTGATTCAGCTAAAACTGCTGTTGATTCTACTAAAGCTGCTCACTAATTCTTCGAAACAGAATTTTATCAGCATAGAGATGCCTCCTGACACAGGGGGCATTTTTTATATCTACCCAATTAAATTGCTAAGCTCCAAGCATTTTTTTACCTTTGCCAAAAAATCATTCAATCTATGGCTTTATCATCTCTAACAGCAGTTACGCCTATTGACGGACGCTATTACAATAATACCAATGAGCTTGCCGCTTTTTTTTCTGAGTTTGCCCTGATAAAATATCGGGTTCGTGTCGAAGTCGAGTATTTTATCGCACTGAGCGAATCCGGAATTCCGCAGCTACAGCATTTTGACAAAACATTGAACGAGAAGCTAAGAGATATCTACCGCAATTTTTCGGAGGAAGACGCTATATGGATCAAAAACACTGAAAAAGTAACCAATCATGATGTTAAGGCGGTTGAGTATTTTCTAAAAGATCAATTTGAGAAACTGGGCCTACAGGATTATCTTGAATTTATTCATTTCGGGCTCACCTCTCAAGATATCAACAATACAGCGATTCCCCTTTCCTGGAAAGAAGCCATTAAGGAAAGCTACATGCCTGCTATCGACGAACTGCTTCAGGAACTAAAGTCACTGGCAACATCTTGGTCAGATATCCCGATGCTTGCCCGTACGCATGGCCAGCCAGCATCGCCCACACGACTGGGTAAGGAATTGTACGTATTTATCGAACGCATCGAACGTCAGCTGCAGCTTTTGCATGCAGTACCCTATTCAGCCAAATTTGGCGGGGCAACAGGTAATTTTAATGCACATCATGTAGCCTATCCACATACCGATTGGGTAAGCTTTGGCAACAATTTCGTCAATATGGTCCTGGGACTGGACCGCTCGCAGACAACCACCCAGATCGAACATTATGATAACTTTGCCGCCAGCTGTGATGCACTGAAACGGATCAATACCATTATTATCGATCTATGCCGGGATATATGGACCTATATTTCGATGGAATATTTCAAGCAGAAAATTACCGCCGGACAAATTGGTTCTTCGGCCATGCCTCACAAAGTGAACCCGATTGATTTTGAGAATGCCGAAGGAAATCTCGGCATTGCCAATGCAATCTTCGAACATCTAGCCGCAAAACTGCCGGTTTCCCGCTTACAACGAGATCTGACGGACTCAACTGTCTTACGCAATATCGGTGTGCCGTTTGCCCATACGTTAATCGCTATAAAATCGACATTGAGAGGTTTACGCAAGCTCATCCTCAACGAGGCAGCTCTAGCCAATGATCTGGACAACAACTGGGCTGTGGTTGCTGAAGCATTGCAAACGATATTGCGGAGAGAAGGCTACCCCAAACCATATGAGGCATTGAAAGATCTTACACGCACCAACACACATGTGACACGTGAGACTATTGCCACATTTGTAGACAATCTCAACGTATCGGATGAGGTGAAAGCCGAGCTAAAGGCTATCAGTCCATCAAATTATACCGGCGTGTCTTTATAAGCTTTGACTTATAAATGACCTTAAGAGAACTTCTTTTGAACTATCTTTGTTTGGAATAAAAATTGAAATTCAAATGGCTACGATCAACGTATATACAGAATCTACTCCCAACCCTTCGACCATGAAATTTCTGGTCAATAAATTACTGATCAACGGGAGTGTGGATTTTCCAAATAAAGAAGCGGCACAGGATTCCCCTTTTGCTCAGGAACTGTTCAAGTTCAATTTTGTGAACGGCGTATTTTTTGCTAGCAATTTTGTAACGGTCACCAAAACGGATGATGCGGAGTGGGAAGATATCGAGGCCCTGTTAAAAGACTTTGTAAAAGGCGCAGTTGAATCTGAACTAGCCGTAAAGGCTGTCCACCATGACACCGAGGTAAACTTTGAAGGAACAGACACCGAAGTCAAGATCCAACAGGTTCTACATGATTACGTACGGCCCGCTGTTGAGCAAGATGGTGGTGCTATCCACTACAAGTCTTTCCATGAAGGTGTGGTGACTGTTGAATTAAAAGGTTCGTGCAGCGGCTGCCCTTCGTCTACCATCACGCTTAAAGCAGGTATAGAAGGCTTATTGAAACGCATGGTTCCCGAAGTGACCGAAGTGGTGGCAGAAGCCATGTAAATTTTCGTCAGCATAACTATAACAAAAAAAAGGATTCAGTAAAATTTGCTGAATCCTTTTTTTGGTCTGTGATCGCCTACCGCTTGGACGGCTTTCGCACAGCAATAGACCTCATGATATCCACCATATACACCTACTTCAGAAAACTGTCGTGCAACCGCAAATTGACGACGAATCCCCATATAAAGTTCAAATTTTCCTAGCCCCACCTTTCATGAGTAGTATTGGCCCAATAGCCCCGGGATGGGCGGGCAGGCACATCCATGCATACATGGTTACCGTCGACAAAAGGTCTTTTGTTTTCCACTCTGGAGATCAGCAAAGAAATTCACTTTTTAACAAGCATCTAGCTTAAAAATAGTTAACTTTACGACCAATTGTGAAACCAACAAAAAAAATGAGTGCAGATATTAACAAACTAGAACAAATTGCATCACAGGTAAGACGTGATATCGTACGTATGGTACACGCTTGTCAATCAGGCCACCCTGGTGGTTCATTAGGTTGTACAGATTACTTCGTGGCGCTTTATTTCAATGCAATGAAACGCAATTCCTCCTTTGACATGGATGGGAAAGGGGAAGATTTATTCTTCTTGTCAAACGGCCACATTTCGCCGGTATTTTACAGTACATTGGCGCGTGCGGGTTATTTTGAAGTGAGTGAATTGGCGACCTTCAGAAAAATCAATTCGAGACTTCAGGGCCACCCTACTACCCATGAAGGTCTTCCGGGTATCCGTGTGGCTTCAGGATCGTTGGGTCAGGGATTGTCTGTTGCGATTGGTGCAGCACAGGCAAAAAAATTGAATAAAGACAATAATCTAGTTTATGTATTGATGGGCGATGGCGAGCTGCAGGAAGGACAAGTCTGGGAAGCAGCGATGTATGCACCGCACAACAAGGTCGACAACCTAATTGCAGCTGTTGACTATAACAATGCTCAGATCGATGGATCGACGGATCAGGTATTATCATTGGGTGATTTACGCGCAAAATGGGAAGCTTTTGGCTGGGAGGTGATGGAAGTGGCGAAAGGAAATGATATGGCGTCTGTCGTAGCTGGCCTGGCAGAAGCGAAGTCACGTACCGGAAAAGGCAAACCGGTAGTTATCTTATTGCACACAGAAATGGGAAAAGGTGTTGATTTCATGATGGGTTCTCATAAATGGCACGGTGTGGCACCAAATGACGAACAGTTGGCATCGGCTTTAAATCAACTGACTGAAACTTTGGGAGATTACTAAGAATGAAACCGAGCTGTAGATAATGCTGTACTGTAGGTCAGTACTATTTACACCGAGTTCATCAGCCGACAAAAGAAAAAAATAATTAAATGAAAAAATATACTTACACAGAGTCAAAAGATACACGTTCGGGATTCGGCGCCGGCTTACTGGAAGCTGGAAAACAGGATGAGAATGTAGTTGCATTATGTGCAGATTTGATCGGTTCATTAAAAATGAACGATTTTATAAAAGAATTTCCAGAACGCTTTTTCCAGATTGGAATTGCTGAAGCGAACATGATGGGCATCGCTGCCGGCCTGACTATTGGCGGCAAGATTCCGTTTACAGGGACGTTTGCGAACTTCTCTACAGGCCGTGTTTACGACCAGATCCGTCAATCCATTGCTTATTCAGGCAAAAATGTGAAGATTGCTGCTTCACACGCAGGGTTAACTTTGGGAGAAGACGGGGCTACCCACCAAATTCTGGAAGATATCGGCTTAATGAAAATGCTACCGGGGATGACGGTGATCAACCCTTGCGATTTCAACCAGACAAAAGCAGCTACCATAGCCGCTGCGAAATACGATGGCCCTGTTTATTTGCGTTTCGGCCGTCCAGTAGTACCTAACTTTACTCCTGCCGACCAAGAATTTGTAATCGGAAAAGCAGTTTTGTTGAACGAAGGATCTGATGTGACGATCATTGCTACTGGACACTTAGTCTGGGAAGCAATTCAAGCGGGTGAAAAATTAGCAGAACTAGGCATCAACGCCGAAATTATCAATATTCACACCATTAAACCACTGGACGAAGAGGCCATCTTAAAATCTGTTGCTAAAACAAAATGTGTGGTGACTGCAGAGGAGCACAACCGCCTGGGAGGATTGGGTGACAGTGTAGCGCAGGTGCTGGCAAAAGCATTACCTAGCCCGCAGGAATACGTAGCTGTCAACGATAGCTTCGGCGAGTCTGGTACACCTGCACAATTAATGGAAAAATACGGACTGAATGCAGATGCAATCGTCGCTGCTGCTCAAAAAGTAATCAATAGAAAATAACAACACCACGCAGGTCAATATATGGATGACGCTTTAATTATAGCAAAATTCGCAGAAGAGAGTACGCGAGAAGAAGCTTTCCGTTCTTTGTTGAAAAAATATCAGCAAAAGATTTATTGGCATGTGCGAAGAATGGTAATCGATCATGATGATGCTGACGATGTCGTACAGGATATCTTTGTGAAAGTATGGAAAAACCTCGGTAATTTCCGCGAAGATTCGCAATTGTACACCTGGCTATATCGGATTGCAACCAACGAATGTATTACATTCTTAAATAAGAAAAAGCAAAAGCAGAACGTGTCGTTGGATGACGACACCTCTGCTTATTTAGCAGAAACACTTGCTGATGGCAATTACTTTAGCGGCGACAAAGCCCAAATGAAATTGCAGCAGGCTCTATTAACATTACCCGAAAAGCAGAAATTGGTTTTTAACATGAAATATTTTGAAGATATGAAGTATGAGGAAATTTCTGAGGTTCTTGGCACAAGTGTCGGCGCATTGAAGGCATCTTATCACTTAGCTGTCAAAAAAATAGAGTCTTTTTTTAACAACCACGATTAAACCTTTTAGCGAAATCGGGCTCTAACAGATACTATGAAGGAAAATAGTACATATCATGATGGGCTGGAACCTACTAATCTTCCAGAATCATTGCGTAAAAATCCTTTTGGCGTGCCTGAAAACTATTTCGAGGATTTAGAATCGAAAATAATAGCGCATGTCAGCTTGGGTAAATGCAGTGACGAAGATGTATTTGAGGTGCCCGAAGGATATTTTGACAGCCTTCCTGATCGTATTATGGGCGGAATTGCTATGGAATCCATAGCGGCCATAAATGACTTCGATATCCCTGAGCATTACGAAGCTGTATTGACCGACAGCATCTTTCATCGCATTGCAGAGGAAAAACTAAAAGAAAAGATTCAATCCGACGGCTTTAAGGTCCCTGTAAATTACGAACATGCACTTGAATACGACATCTTTGCCCGTATCACGGCGGAGGAATTAAAGAATACGGTTCCAACAGATGGATTTACGATCCCGGCGGATTATATGCAGGCCCTTGAAAGTAGCATATTTGCACGTATAGCAACGGAGAAATTAAAAAATAGTATTTCTACCGACGGATATACGGTCCCGGGGGACTATGAACAAACACTTGAAGACAATATATTTGCCCGTATTGCTGTAGACCAATTGAAGCAGAAGGTTTCAAACGATGGTTTTGAGGTACCGCCACATTATTTTGAGCGACTTTCGGACACGATCGTTGACACGATCCGACATAACGATAATGTCGTACTGCCGGAAACACCGATCCGCCGGCTCGGACGGCCTAAAAAATGGTACGCACGTTATGCTGTTGCGGCCTCACTGACAATGACACTCGGACTAGGTGGGTATTGGGGATATCAATATCAGTCGCAAAACACGATTTCTGCAGATAATACGGCTGAACAGCAGTTGAGCCAGCATCTATCGGAAATCCCTAAACAGGAAATTATTAATTACCTTGCGGCTTCAGCATCGGGAGACGATATGATATATATGTCTCAATACACTGACGAAACCAATCTTCCGACAAAAGGATTTGGAACGAATGTATCTAAACAAGACATAGAAGATTATCTAAATTATAGCTTATAATGATGTTCGATAAAAAAAACATATGGATAACATTGTTCTTTAGTATATTCTCTATCGCTTTGGGCTTTTCACAAGACAGAAATCGATTTCAGGCTATTGAAAATGAGAAGATCGCTTACATTACTAAAGAACTCAATCTGACGCCGAGGGAAGCGCAGCAATTCTTTCCTTTGTACAATGAATATAGCCAGACGCTGTGGGATTTAAGGAAAGCAAAGTTAAACGGTGCTCCTAAAAATAGTTTTCGGGGTGGCTCCAGAGATGTACTGCAATACGATGCCAAAGAGGTAGAGGTAAAAAAAGAATACCGGTCAAAATTTGCCAAAGTCATCGGAAATGCACGTGCATCCCAATTCTTCGAAGTGGAACAGGAATTTCGGGAACATCTGTACAAATCATTACAGCGAAAAAAATAATCGCAAAAATAAAGGAGAAGTCTTCAGGACTTCTTTTTTTATTTTCGGACATTTGTACCATCATGCTAAGTAATAGAGAATTGTTTTTAATGAACACCGCGCAGACCTCGAGCTCCCCTAGACTGGTCGAGGTGGTTAAAGCCGAAGGTGTATACCTATACGGCCCTAATGGAGAAGAGTATATGGACCTGGTCTCAGGGTTCAATGTAAGCAATATAGGACATCGTCATCCCCGGGTGCTCGATGCAATAAAAGAGCAGCTGGACCAGTATTTACATGTCACTGTCTACGGTGAGTTCGTGCAGGCGCCACAGGTGCAGTTTGCCACAGAGTTATTAGCGGAGCTACCCGCCCACTTCCAGTCTGTATACTTTACCAACAGCGGTACGGAAGCAGTGGAGGGAGCCATGAAAATCGCTAAAAAATATACTGGAAGAAGGCAAATCCTCGCCGCGAAAAAGGCCTATCATGGAAGTACGCAAGGTGCATTGAGCCTCATTGGGAATGAGGACTATCGCCGGGCATACGCTCCGCTTCTGCCGGAGATAGACTTTATCAGCTTCAATGATATGGAGGACCTCGACAAGATTACGGCAAGCACTGCCGCAGTAATTTTGGAAGCTATACAGGGCGAGGCTGGCATTAGAGTTCCGGATGTCACTTACATGCAGGCGGTAAGAAAACGTTGTGACGAAACCGGCACCTTGCTGATTTTTGATGAAATCCAGACCGGCTTCGGACGTACAGGGAAACTATTCGCTTTTGAACATTTTGGTATTGTGCCTGACATTCTCATGCTGGCAAAAGGCATTGGCGGTGGCATGCCACTGGGTGCTTTTGTCGCCCCAAAAGAACTAATGGATGTCATTAAAGACAATCCCATACTTGGCCATATTACGACCTTTGGTGGCCATCCCGTAAGTTGTGCAGCTGCAAGAGCTTCGCTCGCGGTAATTAAAGAAGAAAAGTTAATTGAACAGGTTGAGTATAAGGCGAGCCTATTCCGACAGCAGCTTCACCACCCTTCGGTCAGAGAGATCAGGGGACTAGGGCTGATGATGTGTCTACAGCTGGATTCTTTCGAGCAAGTGTACCAGGTCAGCAAATACTGCGCTGATCATGGTGTCATGATCGACTGGTACCTTCATTGCGAGACCGCGCTCCGCATCGCGCCCCCGTTGACGATTACGGAATCCGAAATAGAAAAAGCCTGTAACATCATTATGAAAGGTTTGGAAAAGTGTACTTAAAGTACGTAACTTTAGGTATAACAAAACCTAATAATGAACACAGACCGCAGATCATTTATCAAAAAAAGCATTATTGGTGCTGGCCTTCTAACCAGCGCCAATATATTGGGCAACGAAGCTTTTGCCCACGAAGAAGCCGCCAGACCTTCCAAAATAAGTTTAAGCAAGGGAGACGTTATCCTCTTTCAGGGCGACTCGATTACCGATGTCGGCCGTGACAGAAATAACCGCAATGCCAACGATCCGGTAGCCCTGGGCCGGGGCTATGCGTTGCTCGCAGCCAGCCAGCTCCTCAATAAGTATGCTGCAAAGGAACTGAAAATTTACAATACCGGTATCAGCGGCAACCGCGTCCCCGATCTTCAAAAACGCTGGGCCGAGGACACGGTGGCACTCAAACCCGCAGTACTGAGCATTTTGATTGGTGTTAACGACTTTTGGCGGACAATAGACCGCGGTGCTAAAACTACCGTTGAAGAATACAAAGCGCAATATCAGCAACTGTTGCAGGAAACCTTACGGCAGCTTCCCGATGTGAAGTTAATTATCGGTGAACCTTTTGCTGTCAGAGGAGTGGGACACATCACAGAAGCCTGGTATCCCAAATTTCTGGATTATCAAGAAGCTGCACGTGATATAGCTCAAGAATTTAATGCGATACTTATACCCTATCAAAAAATATACGATAACGCCCAGAAAACGGCGCCCGGAGCTTATTGGGCTGCTGATGGAGTTCATCCAACACTTGCTGGTGCACAGCTCATGGCTAACGCCTGGATGGACTGCATCAAATAAAAAAAGGGCGGATAAGCTGCATATAACATCCGCCCTTCTCTTTTTATCTTACGACACCTCTTTATAAGGTGTCTTTTGCAAGTCTGGCAAATAATATGCAACCACGCCGATCAAAGGTAGGTAGGAGCACAAGTGATAGATAAACTCGATGGAAGTATGATCTGCCTGCCATCCGAGCACAGCCGATCCTATTCCCCCCATCCCAAAAGCAAAACCATAAAACAAACCCGAGACCATGCCTAGTTTTTTAGGTAACAGCTCCTGAGCATACACGATAATTGCCGGAAAGGCAGATGACAATATCAGACCGATAATAACAATTAAGATCCCGGTCATGGTAAGCCCCACATAAGGAAGCGCTAAGGCGAAGGGTGCCACCCCCAGCACGGAGAACCATATAACATATTTCCTACCAAAGCGGTCTCCGAAAGCTCCTCCTAATAAAGTGCCCAAAGCGACAGCAATCAGAAAATAAAACAGGTATACCTGTGCCTCAACTTCATTGATCCCGAATTTTTTTATCGTATAAAACTGAAAATAGTTGGTGATACTGGCAATATAAAAATATTTGGACACGATCAATAACAACAGGATAATCACCGTCGTCACGATACGTGAATTGGGAAGATCCGGTACACGGATAATCTTCCTGACAGACCGGGACACATGTTCAAGACGGCGCTTGTACCAAGTCCCGATATAATACGAAATAAATTGGCCGACGATCGTAAATAAGCACATCCAGGCGATAGCTTGTTGCCCTCGGGGCAGTACCAGAAAGGCCACAATAATCGGTGCTAATGCTGTACCGGCATTCCCGCCAATCTGGAAAATCGACTGTGCCATACTCCGCCTTCCGCCGGAAGCCATATACGCTACCCTGGAGGATTCCGGATGAAAGATCGAAGATCCTATACCGACTAAGAAAACAGCAACTAAAATCCAGGCATAGCTGTGCGCCTGAGAAAACAGCAACATCCCAACCAGGGAAAACGACATACCGATAATCTGAGAGTAAGGCACGGGACGCCGATCGGTAAAGGAACCTACAACAGGCTGAAAAATGGAAGCCGCAATCTGATACACCAGAGTAATCATACCCACTTGTGAAAAACTCAGATGATGTTCCTCCTTCAGAAGCGGATACGTTGCCGGAATCACCCCCTGGATCAAATCATTCAGCAGGTGAACCATACTTACGGCAAACAAAATCGAAAAAATAGGCCTAGTTGTTTTTTCTTTGATCATGATCTCACTCGCATTGAAAAAGTCGATTTATTTCAATCAACCTATATATCTGCATTTAATTTATAATACACGCACCAATAATCCTTTCAGGTATTCGCCTTCAGGAAAAGATGCCCTGACGGGATGGTCTTCCGGCTGGTGAAATTGTCGGATAAACTGGATTTCTTTGCCAGCATCCAATGCTGCCCAGGCAAGCACTTGTTTGAAAGTATCCATGTCCATAGCGCCTGAACAGGAAAATGTCGCTAATAAGCCTCCGCTCTGCAATAGCATGAGGCCCCGGCGATTCAAATCTTTATACGCACGCGAGGCACGCTCCAAGGCAGAGCGGGATGGTGCATATTTGGGCGGATCAAGTACAATGACATCAAATTTTTCTCCCGCATCAATAAACTTGCGTAACTGCTTATTCACATCCGACAATATCGCTTCATGCCGGCCGGCTCCAAATCCATTTTCAGTTACGTTTTTTTCCAGCGTCTCAATAGCCAACGCGGAACTATCCACCGATATCACCTGCGATGCACCAGCCTTCAGGCTATTCAACGTGAAGCCACCTGAATAGCAAAAGCAATCCAGCACCCGCTTGCCCACGGCATATTGTGCGGCCAGCAATCGGTTTTCCCTCTGGTCACAGTAAAATCCTGACTTCTGTCCATCGATGATATTTACTTTATAATGGATACCGTTTTCGATTACATCAACAAATTCGGGCGGCAGCTCGCCTGACAAAAGTCCATTCGTATCCGGCAACCCTTCATGCTCCCGGGATTTTAAGTCACTTCTTTCATAAATGCCCTTGGGCTTCAACAACGCATTTAATTCCGCTATTATAATTTCTTTGACTCGCTCTACGCCTACAGAATGGACTTGAATGGATATAAAATCTGCATATTTATCGACAATAAGACCGGGAAGAAAATCGGCTTCGGCGAAAACAAGACGTACAGTATTCGTCTCACCATCGGTCAATAGATGCTGCCTCGCCCCAACAGCTTTCCGGATGCGCGTGCGCCACCAGTCAGCATCGATGACCACCTGCGGGTTCCATTCCAGAAGCCGGATCGCCACGCGCGAACTGTTATGAAAGAGTCCATAGGCAATAAACTCGCGTTCGACATTATAAACCCCTACGACTTCGCCGTCGTCAATCTTATCAGATAATGATTTAATAGCGCCAGAAAATATCCAAGGATGCAATTGCCAAGCAGCTTTATCCTTCCCCTTATTCAAATAAACTGATTTCATTGCTGCAAAATTAACTTATTAATTGCAAAACCCCGCTTATTTATTTGTCACAAAAACACGAAAAGAAACAATTATTCTTGTATATTTACAAAATGAATTTAAAACATCTTTTTTTTAACTGCGTGCATTACTTTTACTCTATTTTCCTGTAAAAAATCGGATTCTGAACTGGCAATTAAAAACGAGGAAGATCTTCAGATTGTCGAATACTCTACATTCGAAAAAATCGAGATGAAAGTCAACCAAGAGATTAAAGCCGAACCATATTTTATGGTTGGCTATGGTTATGATGCAAAGGAAAACTTACTCTTTGTCAGTAAAGGACTACGTGCAAAAATCCTTGACACAGAAAAATTAAAGCAATCCTCCTATATTTTCAGAACAACAAGTACGTCCGGAGGAGGAAGAATAAGCGAAGATATCGCAAAAGAGGAGTTATTAAGAAGTCTGAAGTTAAATTTCGATGTTGATAACGAGCCGCTTGCGACGACTGAAACAAATCTATTGACTAACATCCCCGAGGAGAATATTCAATTGACTAATTACTATACCGTCGGATTTCAATATACAACTGTCCACATTGCAGCAGAAGACCAAACATTCCATAATCAGGAATTTAAAAATTTTGTGGCCATGAATAGTCCAGCAGATATTGTAAAGAAATATGGCACCCATCTTATACTAAGCTGTTCTAAAGGAGCATCTGTCAACCTAGTGAAATACGTAGAAAAAAAGACTGTTTTGGAGGATAAACTTGTAAAAGACTGGAAAATCTTGGCATTTGTTTCAGGTGCTGACCTCAAATTATTTGATTTTCATCCCGTAAAGAATACTATTGATGTCAATACATGGCTGGACTCGTTGACCGAAGAAAATGGGGATTTTATAGCCTTCGACAGATATGCTCCTATACCTATTTATAACATAATTTCTGACAAAAACAAAAGTCAGGAACTAAAGAACTATATAGAAAGCTATCTTGGTCAAAAAAAGGGCTCCTAATGGAGCCCTCAGCGTTTAGTTATGGTTGATTAAATATGTTTTGAACGCCTCGAAGTCGACCTTCAACGGTTCCGCTAATTTTTCCTTTCCTTTCAGCGCTTCTGCACCCGCAGGCAATTCTATCTTGGCAAACACTTCATCTTCAATGGCATCCGGAAATTTGCAGGCATGAGCCGTCGACAGAAAAACCGAAGCATATTGGCCAGGATGTTCCTGTGCATATGTTCTGGCACCAAGCCACGCAATCGCAGTGTGCGGACAGGCAATATAATGGCACTCCTTAAACAGGGAATCCATCCCTGCCTTTGTTTCCTCATCGGTAAAAGTATAAGAAGAAATCATGGTTTTTAATTCGCCCAAGCTACCCGAGAACAGGTCCTGAATACGTACCCAATTGCTGGGATTGCCGACGTCCATCGCATTGCTCAATGTCTGAACGGAAGGCTTTGGCTCATACTGACCGGAGGCAAGAAATCGCGGCACAGTATCATTCACATTGGTTGCGGCAACAAAATGCTTGACTGGAAGCCCCATTTTATAAGCCAGCAAACCCGCACCTATATTTCCGAAATTGCCACTTGGCACTGTGAACACCACTTCATCGATTCCTTGTGATCTTAGCTGGGCATACGCGTAAAAATAATAAAAGGTCTGCGGAATTAGCCGGGCAATATTGATTGAGTTGGCTGAAGTCAGTCTTAAAGCCCTATTCAATTCAGCATCGCTGAACGCCTGTTTGACCAAGGTCTGGCAATCATCAAATGTACCGTCTACCTCCAACGCCCTAATATTCTGCCCATTGGTGGTCAGCTGAAGCTCCTGCACATCTGACACCTTACCTTTAGGATATAAAATCGTCACCCGTGTGCCTTCTACCCCCAGAAAACCCAGTGCCACCGCACCGCCCGTATCGCCTGACGTTGCAACAAGCACATCCAGCAATTTATCGTCGGTTTTGGAGAAGTAGCCCATGATACGGCTCATAAACCGTGCTCCAAAATCTTTGAAAGCATACGAAGGACCATGAAACAGCTCGAGCACTGCTGTACGGTCCGTCAGGAATTTGACCGGGGCATCGAAATTAATCGCATCGTCAATGATCTTCTTCAATTCCGGCCGTGGTATATCATTTTCCAAAAGAGCAGAAGCAACCTCCAAAGCGATTTCTTTCAGCGAGTACTGCTGTATGTTCTTAAGGAACAAGGGATCTAACTGCGGAATGTGCTCAGGCATATACAGTCCTTTATCCGCCGGCAATGAGTTAAACACCGCATCTTTAAATGAAACGGCCAATGTCTTATTATTTGTGCTGTAAAATTTCATTTTCTATTTAATTGTATTTGATCCTGTTATCGATCTGAGAATACTCTTTATCTTGTCAGGACATCCTTGATTTTGTTTGGAATAAGCTAATTCAGTACCCTTGGTCCTACGGTATTGACCCGCGACACGTAGCCAAAACTTTCGATATCCATGTTTTTCAAATGCGTCTGGATTTTATCGGCAATGTTTTTGGCGACTTCTTCGTCCTTTGTCATAGCAACAACAGACGGTCCAGACCCCGATATGCCAAAAGCCAGCGCGCCATTCTCCATGGCAATTGCTTTCATCTCATAAAACTCGGGGATCAAAATTGCGCGGGTAGGCTCAATCAGTATATCCTTCATACTCCGGGCAATTAGATCATAATCTTCTTGGAATAAGCCTGCCACTAATCCGGCAATATTTCCCCATTGCGTTACCGCATCTTTTAACAATACCTTATCTTTAATCAGCTGCCTCGCGTCGCGAGTTGGTACATCGACCTGCGGGAATACAACCGCTGCGACCAGCTCCGGAGGAGATGGAATAGAAATCACATCAAGAGGCTGATTTCCTCTGATCAATGTGATGCCACCATATAGCGCCGGTGCCACATTATCGGCATGCCCGGTACCGCAAGCAAGGCGCTCCCCCTCTACGCAGAACGGAAGTAGCTCCTCTTTGGTCAGCGGGTTGCCAAGCATGACATTGATTGCAAAGATACCTGCGACGGTACTCGCCGCACTGGATCCCAGTCCGGATCCTATGGGCATATGCTTATGCAGTTCGATCTCCACGCCTACCTTAGCAGCAATGTTCAGCGCCTGCAGCAAATACTGCACACAGGCCGACACGGTATTTTTGTCAGGGTCAAGCGGTAACCTGCCATCGTCACCTGTAATTTCTTTTATGGTAACGCCCGGCTGTTGCTTGCGTCTCATGATCACTTCGTCACCCGGTTTATCTACCGCGAATCCCAATATATCAAAACCGCAGATCATATTGGCGACAGTTGCCGGCGCGAATACCCGGACCTCGGGTAGCATCTTTTCCAAATGAATTACTTTATCCTTTAGGTACTCCACATTTAAATTATTGCCCATTGCTATTATTCTTATTTTTTCAACCTTGTATTACGCGCCTACATTAACCAGATCTGCAAATACACCTGCGGCGGTCACTTCCGCACCGGCACCAGGTCCTTTCACAACCAACGGACGTTCTTTATAACGCTCTGTTGTAAATGATATGATATTATCACTGCCAGAAAGCGCATAAAAAGGGTGGTTTTCATCGACAAACTCAATTCCAATGGAAACTTTTCCCCCTTCCAGTTTGCCAATATACCGAATGACTTTTTTCTCCCGGGCAGCCTTTGCTTTCATGGCCTCGAAATAGGCATTTTCATTTTGCAGCTCCGTGTAAAAAGCATCAACTGTATCAGCCTGCAAACAGGCCTCAGGCAGAATGGCCCCTAGTTCCACATCCTCTGCCTCAACAGCATAACCAGCATCCCGAGCTAAAATCAGCATCTTTCGCATAAAATCGATACCACCGAGGTCGTCTCTTGGATCTGGTTCGGTATAGCCCAGTTCCTGCGCTTTCTTTACCACATCATAAAAAGAAGCCTCATCTTTGAAATTATTGAAGATATAGGAGATGGTACCCGAAAGAATCGCTTCAATCTTCAATATACGGTCTCCGCTCAACATCAAATCTTTAAGCACCCGCACGATAGGTAAGCCGGCGCCTACATTCGTTTCGTAGAAGAAATCCACGCCATGTCTGTGTGCCGTGTCCCGCAGGGTCTTGTATTGTGCGTACTTGCCAGAATTGGCAATTTTGTTGCAGGTGACGATGGAAATATTCGCTTTAAAAATATCTTCGTAATACGTAGCTGGCAGCTTGCTCGCGGTGTTATCTATAAATACGCAGTTCGGCAAATTAAGTGCTTTCATTTTTTCAATGAACAGTGCCAAATCGGCTTCCGAGCCATTATTTTCCAGCTCTGCTGACCAGCTGCTAAGATTCACACCCTCTGTGTTAAACAACATTTTACGGCTATTGGATATCCCCACCACTTTGATCTCGATATCGTTTTTATCTAAGAGAAAATCGTGTTGTTCCTCCAGTTGTTTGAATAAGGTCGCGCCAATATTACCTGTGCCTATATTGAAGACGTGCAGGGTCTTCTTCAGTTCGGCAAAGAACGCGTCATGCACAGCATTGAGTGCCTTGGCCAGATCTTCTTTACCGATAATCACGGAAATATTGTACTCAGACGAGCCCTGCGCGATTGCACGAACATTGATTCCGTTCCGCCCGAGGGCAGCAAACAAGCGGCCGGACATGCCCGGAGTACGTTTCATATTTTCTCCAACGATGGCCAGCACCGAAAGGTTTTCCTCCACGGCGGGGATTACCAGTTTATTCGCCTGAATTTCCAGTTCAAACTCGATTTCGATCAGCTGGATGGCACGCTTGGCATCAGCGGGATTAACGGCAAAAGTAATGCTATGTTCGGATGACGACTGGGTAATAAGCACGACATTGATTTGCTCTCTGGCCAGCAGGGTAAACAGCCGCCCACTGAAGCCTGATTTGCCAATCATTCCTGAGCCACTTAAATTGATGACAGAAATATCCGATATCGAGGAAATACCTTTTATCGGCAATGAAGTCTTACCGCTGTCAAACTGGATCACTGTACCTGAAAAGTCGGGTTCAAAAGTATTCCGGATGACAATTGGAATTTTTTTGAGGAAAGCCGGGATCATTGTCGGTGGATAGATGACCTTTGCCCCAAAGTATGAAAGTTCCATCGCTTCCGTATAGGAAAGTACAGGAAGTGAAAAAGCTTTTTTAACAATACGCGGATCAGCAGTTAGCATGCCGTTGACATCCGTCCAGATCTCAATGGCAGTGGCATCCAATATAGACCCGAAGATCGCTGCAGTATAGTCTGACCCACCACGGCCTAAAGTGGTGATCCGCCCGTTTTCATTACTACCAATAAATCCAGTGACAAATAACAGCTTATCGCCATGTGTTATATAGAGAGACTTGATGAGCTGCTCCGTCAGGACTTCATTTAAATGGGCATTGCCAAAATTGGAATCTGTCTTCACATAATGGGAAGCATCGACAAATAAAGATTCAGGAATATATTGCTCCATGACCTTAGAGACCATATAATTGGAGCAACGTTCACCATAGCTAATAATCAAATCTTTGCTCTGGTTACTCAGCTCCCGAAGTGCAAAGATTCCTTGGAGTAGATCTTCAATTTCATTAAAAAATAGCTTAAGTTTAGTAAAGACCGGATTCTGGTACTTGACCGCCAATAACTCCTTTACTACGGTAAAATGTTTATCTTCCAGCAATTTAAGACCCTCCGAAAAGGCTTTGCCTTCTGAAGCATCTTCTGCCAATTGAGTCAACAAATTGGTCACACCAGACATTGCCGATAAAACGACCAAAGGTTTTTCCTTCGCCTCATAAGACTTCTTGACTATGCTGAGGACGGCTTTGAGACTTTCTACTGTACCGACTGAAGTTCCTCCAAATTTTAAAACTTTCATACTGATTTATACCTGTTTGTTTGAGTTGATTTTAAGTGAAAAAAAAAGCGCTTTCCCATCTGGAGGAAAGCGCTTCGAAATATTGTGTCTACAATTATATACAATGAAACTATTTCCTCCTGAGTCTTATCCCGGTGGTAATAATAATCGTTGTAATAATTGAATTTGTAATCATCGCATTTATTTTTGTGCTGTAAATATAGAACAAATATTATCACATTACCAAAGAAAATTAATATTTTTTTTAAGATTCACAAAAAAAGCATGTCCGCGCTATCATCATCGTACTTAGACTTCTTTCGGCTTGTAGTTAAGGAACTACATTTTGCAGCTGTTCGTCGACAAAAAAACAAACTCGTGTCAGATCCAATAAGGGTGTTTGGAAAGATGTTAAAATTGTTAAAGTTTCGTTAAATAGCGTAAAAAAAATTTGACCCTAAACTGATATTGTATTATATTCGCAACAGTGCTGTCCAAAATAGATGACAGTACCAATGAATTGCAAAGGTTAAATGTTGTACAAAAAAGCGATTTAATGAAAACAAAGAAATTTATAGCGTCATTGCTATTTATCGGCTTATGTCTAGTGTCGCAGGCACAAACCAACAGAAACGCCAAACCGGAATCAGATCCGGACAACCTCGCCAAAGAATACTTCTCACAAATCATGGGTGTCGCAGTCTCGGCAACCACAAATACAAAACTTTATCAATTTGTCTACGAATGGTTAGGTACGCCTTACCGTCTTGGCGGAGATTCGAAAAGAGGCATTGACTGCTCTAAATTTTCTTATGAATTATATGACAAGGTGTTTAATACAACACTAGGTTATAATAGCCGCAACCAATATTCGCAGGTAAAGACTGTTGACAAAAATGAGTTGAAAGCAGGTGATCTGGTATTCTTCAAAATCAGAAGCAGAAACATTACGCATGTTGGCGTTTATATCGGGGATAACAAATTTGCCCATGCATCATCCAGCAAAGGCGTAATGATCAGCAATCTGAATGAACCATATTGGAGACGTTATTATTATAATGGCGGCCGTCTGCCTGAAGATAACAACAAAACGCTCACGGCAGAGATATTGAAAGCTGAAAAAGACAATAAGCTGAACTAAAGATCAGCTTGATCATATAAAAAAAGTCCAAAGCTTTAACTGGCTCTGGACTTTTTTTATACAATTTAATATCCTATTTTTACCCCATAATCATTGAAATACGACTATGTCTTCGAAGAAAACGCTCATCTTAAATAAAGAACAAATAAAACAGAAATCAATCCGTATTGCCTATCAAATTTTAGAAGACAATTTTGAAGATGAAACACTGGTTTTAGTTGGAATTGCCGATAGAGGATACGTGTTTGCACAGCGTCTCAAAGCGATTTTACAGGACATTTCTGATAAGGAGATCCTGCTGATCAAAGTGACCATGAAAAAAACAAGCCGTTCTCTGAATGCCAGCACAGATTTACCTGTAGAGATGGCCAAGGACAAAACCATTATCTTAGTTGACGATGTCTTAAATAGTGGCAGAGCACTGGCTTATGGCCTGGGGGTATTCTTAAATGTTCCGCTAAAGAAAATGAGAACGGCAGTCTTGATTGACAGAAGCCATCATAAATTCCCGATATTCAGTGACTACTATGGCACCAAATTATCCACTATTCTCAAGGAACATGTCACTGTTACGTTAGAAGAATTTGACAAGGAAGAAGATGCAGCGTGGTTGGTTTAGACCATGTTGCTATTTCTTTGATACCTTCAATTTCATTCCCGGCTTAATACGGCTTCCGCTTAAATTGTTATCCCGTTTGAGCCGGCTCAGTGGCACTCCGTTTTTCTGAGCAATCTGAGAGAGGCTGTCTCCTTTCTTAACCGTATAATATGCTGTACGGGAATTTTGCTGTTGCTGCTTCTTAACCGATTTTTCCGTCTTCTGCGCTAATTTTGTACTGACAAAATTGTCTTCCTTTTTAATGAGTAAAGGTTGCCCGGGCACAACTTTATCGCCTCGTAGATTGTTCCATGACTTTAGATCCTGCACCGAAACCTCAAATTTATCAGCAATGCTGGCAAAGGTCTCTCCCACCTTTACTTTATATTTTCTATCCTTTAGCAGCGGTTCAGGCGCAACATTGGCATGCTGCACGATTGTGGTAGATACCGGTGTATTGAGTGCCGCATACAATTCTTCTATGGCTATTTTCCTGTCTACCACCGGCAGGACCAGTCGCAGGGGAGCTTCCTCAGTCCCGTTTATAACATACTTTTTACAGCTGGGATTCAGGGCACGGAGGCTCTCTTTGGATACTTGCAACGCGTCCGCAATCTGGTTTAATGAAATGCGCTTATTGACTTCCAGTACCTGTGTGCGTAAGGAGAGCGCAGTCTCCGCAGCGCTGATATCGTTTTCTTCTGCATATTTCATCGCATAGGTCATTGCGATGAACTTGGGAATGTAGTTTTGCGTCTGCTGGGTTAGGTAGGGCGCAATATCCCAGAAAGTTGGCTTTTCTTTTCCCGAACGTTGGATAGCCCTGCCAACTGCGCCCTTGCCACCATTATAGGAAGCGATAGCCAAAAGCCAATCGCCATATTCTTGATAAGCCTCTTTCAATATTTTAGCGATAGCATAGCTGGAAGCAACAGGATCCATACGTTGGTCCGTATAACTATCGACAGTCAGATTATAAGTTTTGGCTTCGTAGTACATCAATTGCCATAATCCCGTTGCTCCGGCACTTGAAATGTCTTTGGGGTTTAGCGAGGATTCGACAACGCTCAGATATTTGAGTTCTCTCGGCACACCGACCTCATCAAGAATGCGGTCAAAAATGGGGAAATAGTATTGTCCGAGCCCCATCATTTGACACATATACGGGTTATAGTTGCGCGAAGTATACTTATCGATGAGTTCTTTTACGCGAGGGGAGTAATCCAGAGGCACCTCCCGTTCGATCGCTTTGAGTTTTCGAACCAGCTGTACTTCTTCGTCTGTAATGGTGACGTCTTCCTGCTGGTTGCTACCTGAAGATTTTAAGCTATCCAGATATTGATAGATTTCCTGTTTTTCTTTTTCAATCCGTTCTTGGATGATGTGATGAGTAGCCTCTCTCATGCCATCTACAGCGCTTTCCTGAGCCGTGAGCGGCAGGACATAGCACAGCCCTCCTAGTAATGAAATTAACCTCTGTTTACCGATCATAAATTTACTGTTAATCCAGGTCTGATTTCCCTTTTAAAAATCAACATTAATTTAAACGTCCAGATATGGATTTTAGTATAAACTGGTTTTTTGACCTATATCAACAGGTCCAACAATAAAACAAAATACGATTTCGTTCCTCACAAAATCGTATCAATGTCTTATAGGGATTGAATCCCTTATTTATTATCTTCTACTTCAGGTTTCTTTTCAGGAGAAGACTCATCTTTCTGGCCTTCTTTAAACTCTTTCACCCCTTTACCCAATCCGCGCATCAATTCAGGAATCTTCTTGCCACCAAACAATAGTAACAATATTACTACAATGACAATTAATTCTTGCCCCCCGATTCCCATGATCAATAATGATGTTGACATAACTATAATTTCTTGTTTTTCAATTCTTTTAAACTAAATCTTTTCTCTCTCTTTACAAATGTAATGATAATTATTAAATATAGTAATTATTTCTTATCTCGCCAACCAGGACATCGGATTGAGCGGAGTCGACCCCTGATAAACCGAGAATTCAATCAAAGGTACCCCCGTATCCGAATCCACATCAGCAGTACCGATCGACTGTCCAGTACTTACTTTCTGTCCTTTCGACACATTTACACTTGCGAGATTATTGTACACCGTAAAGTACTCACCATGTTTGACCATAACAATTCGTTGTCCATACATAGTCAGAACACTACTTACTTCGCCGGCAAACACTGCTTTTACCGCAGCCCCATTGGAGGTTTGTATTTTTACTGAAATGTGTTCCACATTGACATTTCGCCCTACACTCTCGCCTCCAAACTCCTGCATGATGCGTGCATTGGACACCGGCCAAGGCAATCTTCCCCTGTTGGATCTAAAGTCATTGGAGAGCCTAACTGCCTCAGGCGTACTACGGAGTGCTTCAGAATCGGTCATCCTCGAACTACCCTTCGTGTTTGTACTTTTACCTTTCGAAGCATTGGATTCATCCGTTTTTTTGTTTCGCGCAGCAGCAGCCTCGGCAGCACGTCGGGCGGCTTCCGCCCTTCTCCTTTCGGCTTCGATTTCTCTTCGAATGATCTCCTTGATCGCAGCATTGATACGCCTTTCTTCTTTCTGCTTCTGTGTGATATCCTTCTTAACACCCCGTTCGGTCACAATCAGGTCACTCAACTGATCCGAGTAAACCGCACGTTGCTGCGATATGGTCCGCTTTTCATTTTCCTGTTCTTTCAGCAAAGCCACCTGCTTATTACGGTCTGCCTGCAATTGTGCTATTTTTTGTTCGATCTGTTTCTTTGTTTTCTCGATATCCGCAGCCTTTAATTTTCTGGAATCATTGAATTGCTGCAAATATTTGACGCGCCTGAACCCCTGATTAAAGTCTTTCGAGGCAAAGATGAACATCAGTTTGTTATAGGCATTCCGGTTACGGAAGGCAAACATGATCATCTTTTCGTAATCACGTTTCATCTTCTCCAGTTCTGCTTTCAACTTATTGACAGAAGCTGTGTTTGCGTTTATATGCCTGTTGATCACCGCTACTTCCGCCGTAATCGTATTGATCTTTTGTTCTCGCAGGTTGATCTGTTTGCTCAATGCAGACACCTGCTGCTGTGTCAACGATTTTTCTTTTGCAATCTCTCTAACTGTTTTTTGCAATTCAGCAATCTCACGGGTGAGTTTTTCGCGCTGTTTCTCCAGTTCAGCACGGGTCTGTGCAGAAGAAATCCCCACCATCAAAAGGAATGCTATTATACTGAATATCGTCTTCTTAAAATTCATTTACAATACTGTTTATTTAATGTTTGCCCAATCTGTAACCCCGTTATTTTCATCCAAAAGCGCAAACTAAATGCGAAAGTAATAAATCTAACGGAAAATAGATAAATCTCATCGGACTACTTTGTAACGCGATGATACGGAAAACGGCATTTCGACCGGTTCGTTAAACGTCACTTTATTAAAACTGATTTGTGTTTTTATCTCTTGTCTTCCATCGGAAATGATCAATTTGAGCAACATCGGAAATTCCTGATCAGCAGCGACGGCATATTCGCCATAATTGGCTTCGAGCAGCTGTCTTTTTGCCGGCTGTGACAGCCTGAACTGATAGGGACGGTTGTTATTGTTGAGCTTATACAAGAAATCCAGTTCGTTCAGCCTTCCGTCCAACTGTACCGAACTGGGATCTTGGCTAAAATTTACACGGTCTATATCTGAAAGCAGATTGGTGGAGAGGTTGGCCAGCAGTAAGTCCTGCAGATTGCCAAAAGTAAGATCCGGACTTGCAAAACGGTACAAATAATCAAATGGTTTGACGATATATTCGCCCTCAAATTTGTTCAGGATCTGCACGCTGTCCGGTGTAATCAGGAGGCGGGCCACCTCGATCCCCAAAGTAGCCGTAACAGAAATCCAGATTTTCCTGTCTTTTTCTATTCGGATATTGGAGGTGACGTCGTAGTTATCTTTACCCAGATCGAGCCGCATCTTTGCTTTCCCGGAAAAAGTCGTATAGTCCAGGTTTGTCAGCAAGAGATTACGGAGTGTATTCTTTTTTGCTTCGCGCGTATTATCCTTGACCACCAACTCGTTTTCAGACTTAAGTTCGGCCTCTTTCAGCAGTTTTTTTTTCGAACTGCAGGAAGCAAACAGAAGAATCATAATTCCGGCACAAACAACTTTATTCCACATAACTTTTTGTCTCAATCTTCTTTTTCAATTTCTGTTTACTTTCGTCCGAATCAGGCCCTTTTTCCATGGCCAGATTCCAATGTTTGACAGCATCAGCTGTTTTTCCCAGCTTCGCCAGAATATCTCCATAATGCTCCAGTAGCACTGCACTGGGTGGATTGGTATTCTTCATTGCTTTTTGGATCCATACCAAGGCATCCTCATACTTACCGTCAGCAAAAAGGACCCATGCGTAGGTATCTTCAAAAGTGCCGTTGTTGGGCTGCAGCGTTGTGGCCATCGCCGCATACTTCGCAGCTTCATCCAGCCGTTCCTTTCTTAACGATAAATAATAGGCTAAATTGTTCATCGCCGTAACATTTGTGCTATCCAGCCGGATGGCTTCCATATAAGCGGCATCCGATGCCTTATGCATCTTTAGCGTATTGTAGATATCGCCTAACCCAGCATAAATGTTAGCCTGCAGGAAAGGTGTTTCCTCCTGCGCATTATTGAGCGCAGCTTCCATAAATTTACGGCTATTTTCCGTATCCTTCTTCATTAAGTAGGCCATACTGGTAAAATAGAGTATTGTTGGATTATTCGCAACGTAATGCAGCGCTTCGGCGCCATGGGCAATAGCCTGATCAAACTCTCCCTTATCCATATCCAAGCTCATCAGCATGCGCCATGCATCAATCTGATACGGATTGACACTGACTGCCACCGCCAGCGAGCTCTGAGCCGCTGTCTTGTCGTCATTCAACCAAAGTACCTGTCCCTTGGCCATGTGGCTTTCTGCAATCCGGGGATGTACTTCAACAAGGACATTTGCCAGATCCAGGAGCTGAGCATTTGTATACGGGCTTTTTGGTCCCAACAGCGTCATCATAATTCTGTTTTTGTCACCAAAATCAACCTTTTTAGACTGGAACCCTTTTTTGAGCGCCTCAAAAGACAGTTTGAGTTTTTTGTCAAACCGGTATAAATCAGCCAAGTCAAAATAGAGAAAATCTTCCTGTGTATTCTGGATTCCTTTATTGATATATTCCAGGGCGAGTTTCGAATTCTTGGAGAGGTTATAGGCCTGTGCCAATTGCCCGTAGACCTGCGGGAGGCCCGTTCCTTTGTCGGCCCATGGTTTTAGCATCGCGATCACAGTCTTGTAATCTCCCGCATCATTTAATAGCACACTGCCCACCATATCTAATGTATCGGAAGCAGGGCTGATTTCCTTAGTGCTATTAAAATAGGTTAGTGCAGCATCTTTATAACCTCCATTAAAAAGGAGCATAATCCGCTCCCGTTTTAAGGAAGCAGTATTGTTATCATCAATATCGATAAGTTTATCTAAATAGATCAATGCGCTATCCGCGTCATTTTTACTTTTAAACGCGTCTACGGCGAAGCTCAGGTATTCGGGTTTTGCCTGGATGTCCAGCGCCTCTTTGATGGCTTCAATGGCAGCGGTCTGGTTGCGCATCTGTGCGAAAAGTATCGCCTTTGTGAAATAGATCTCGTCAGCCTGGGGATAGTCGGCAAGGATTGCATCCAAGGAATCCAGGCCGGGCCCTATCTTCCCCTGTTTCAGCATTTCCTGTACATTTTTGAATCGGCCATCATAAGGTTTGCCTTTTTTTTCTACCGATTGCGCCCGCAGCCCATTTACTATACCAACGAAAAATATAACAAAACTTAAAAAAACTCGCTTAGCTAAAAAATTCAATCTCATCTACTTCCGCTAAATAATTAAAAATTCTTCCTGCAATATACTAACTAATGTAACAATATTCAGTCCCGGAAGTTGTAAAAATATTGAGATCGGCATGCTGAGCGGAAAATTATGCTCGTTTCCAACAAAATAAGTAAAATAGATTTTAAAATATAGAATAATAGATGTACCTTTGCAGACCCTTGTGATAAGGGTGAGATTAAGAACTTTTTAATAATTATTTAAACAAAAGCAAGTGAATACGTTAAGTTACAAAACTGTCTCTGCCAACAAGAACACCGTTAACAAAGAGTGGATCGTTGTTGACGCTGAAGGAGAGATTTTGGGGCGCTTGGCGAGCAACATCGCGAAAGTAATTCGTGGTAAGCACAAGCCAACATTCACCCCACACGTAGACTGTGGAGATAATGTGATCGTTATCAATGCAGACAAAGTTAGATTGACAGGAAACAAATTGGGCGACAAAGTTTACGTTCGTTACACAGGATATCCAGGTGGACAGCGTTTTGTTTCTCCAAAAGAGTTAATGGCTAAATTCCCTGAGCGCATCATCGAAAAAGCTGTGCGTGGTATGCTTCCTAAAAACCGTTTAGGTCGTCAATTATTTAAAAACCTTTACGTTTATGCTGGTACTGAGCACAAACATGAGGCACAAAATCCAAAACCAGTTAAATTTTAAGGAGAATCGTCATGTCAACAACTAACACTTCAGGAAGAAGAAAAACTGCTGTTGCCCGCATTTACTTAACTGCTGGTAGCGGAAACATTATCATAAACGGTAAAGACTACAAAGAGTATTTCCCAACATTACCTTTGCAATACATCGCTACACAATCATTGAATGTAGCTGGTGAATTAGCAAACTTTGATGTAAAAGTAAACGTTAACGGAGGTGGTGTTAAGGGTCAGGCTGAAGCTGTTCGCTTAGCGATCGCAAAAGCGTTGATTGAACTTAACCCAGAAGTTAAACCTGCATTGCGCGCTAAAGGTTTAGTAACACGTGATGACCGTATGGTTGAGCGTAAGAAACCAGGACGTCGTAAAGCTCGTAGAAGATTCCAATTCAGTAAACGTTAATCAAAGGAGGATCAAAAAATGGCAAGAACTACTTATCAAGATTTATTGGATGCAGGTGTGCACTTTGGTCACCTTACACGTAAATGGGATCCGAAAATGGCTAAGTACATTTTCATGGAGCGCAACGGTATCCACATCATTGACTTGAACAAAACTCTTACGAAATTAGAGGAAGCTGCTTCAGCTATCAAACAAATCGTAAAATCAGGTCGTAAAGTTTTATTCGTAGCTACGAAAAAACAAGCAAAAGAAATCATCGCACAACAAGCGAAAGAGGTTAACATGCCTTTCGTTACTGAGCGTTGGTTAGGTGGTATGCTTACTAACTTCGCTACAGTTCGTAAGTCTATCAAAAAAATGTCTAACATCGACAAAATGCAAAAAGATGGTACTTATGATGTACTATCTAAAAAAGAGAAGTTGATGATTCAACGTGAGCGTGTTAAATTAGAAAACCTTTTGGGAGGTATTGCTGATCTAAACCGTTTACCAGCTGCTTTATTCATCATCGATGTGAAAAAAGAACACATCGCTGTTTCTGAAGCAATGAAATTGAACATCCCTACTTTTGCGATGGTAGATACAAACTCTGATCCTTCAAACATTGATTTCCCAATCCCTGCAAACGACGACGCTAGCAAATCGATTAGCTTAATCGCAAGCATCATTGGTCAAGCGATCCAAGAAGGTTTGGACGAGCGCAAACGCGATAAAGAAGAAGAAGCTGAAAAAGATGCAGCAGCTGCGAAAGCAAAAGCTGACAATGGTGAAGCTTCAGAAGCTAAACGTCCTCGCAAAGCGAAAGACGGCGAATAATATTTTTATTCCAAACCGGATAGCGTAGCGTTAGTTTCTGGAAAAGATTACTTTTCTTGAACTAGCCTATCTGTCCGGTTTTTTGGTTTAACAGCTCTTTTCTATCAAGGAATGTTAAACTTCATATTAGCTTAACCTAATTTAAGTTAATATTGTACAATTTTCAGTAGTAAACAATAATAAAAAGAAATAAACATGTCAGTACAAATTTCTGCATCAGATGTAAACAAATTGCGTCAACAAACTGGCGCTGGTATGATGGATTGTAAAAAAGCTTTGGTTGAATCTAACGGCGATTTCGAAGCTGCTGTGGATTACTTGCGCAAAAAAGGTGCAAAAGTAGCTGCTAGCCGTCAAGATCGCGACTCCAACGAAGGTGTTATCATTGCCAAAGCTACTGCTGATGGTAAATCAGGTATCGTAGTGGAAGTAAACTGTGAAACTGACTTCGTCGCTAAAAACGCTGATTTCGTAGCTTTCGCAGAGAAAATCGCAGACCTAGCATTAAATAGCAAACCAGCTTCTCTAGAAGAATTAAAAGGACTGGAACTTGATGGTAAGAAGATCGCTGATGCTCTGATCGAGCAAACTGGTGTAATCGGAGAAAAAATTGACGTTTCTAAATACGAGACAATTGCTGCAGAAAAAGTGATCGCTTATATCCACGGTAACTACCGTCTAGGTGTATTGGTAGGTCTTTCAGCTGATGCAGCTGGTGCTGAAGAAGCTGGTAAAGACGTTGCGATGCAAATCGCTGCAATGAACCCTATTGCTATCGATAAAGACGGGGTTGACCAGCATACTATCGACCGCGAAATTGCCATCGCTAAAGAGCAAATCATTGCTGAAGGTAAACCTGCTGAAATGGCTGAGAAAATCGCTCAAGGTAAATTGAACAAATTCTTCAAAGATACAACTTTGTTGAACCAGGAATTCGTCAAAGATTCTTCTAAAAACATTGCTCAATTCTTGGATTCAGTAGCTAAAGGATTAACAGTAACTGCTTTCAAACGCGTTCAATTAGGTGCGTAAGCCCATTGAAAATTCGCTATAGGATAGATGACAGGGACTTTTTAGTCCCTGTTTTTTTTTGAAAATACCTAATTGATTAACTACTCACCGCTGTCGACTTTTTCATACGGTAGCTTCCATTTTCATCCGATTTTGTGTAACTTGATCTTATACTAAAACGACGCTGTATTATGGGCATGCTAAAAGACAATGCATTAAAAGGAAAACGCATATTAATTACCGGCGGAGGTACAGGGCTCGGAAAAGCGATGACCAACTATTTTTTGGAATTGGGAGCTTCCTGTCTGATCACGAGCCGTAAAGACGAAGTCATCCAACACACCGCAGAAGAATTGGCTGCCAAGCATCAGGCCAGCTGTCTGGCCATCGCAGGCGATGTGCGTAACTATGAAGATGTCGAACGCGTCGTATCCTATGGTTATGAGCAGTTGGGCGGCATCGATGTCTTAATTAATAATGCCGCAGGAAATTTTATATCCCCTACCGAACGGTTGAGCCACCGTGCTTTTGAATCCGTAATCGGAATCGTACTCCAGGGGAGCATCAACTATACCCTCGCCCTTGGCAAACGTTGGATCCAAAACAAAGAGCAGAACAAAAGCATACTCAATATAGTGACGACTTATGCATGGACAGGTTCGGCATACGTAGTCCCATCGGCTACGGCCAAAGCTGGAGTGCTCGCCATGACCCGCTCTCTCGCTGTTGAATGGGGCAAGAAAGGGATTCGTTTAAACGCCATTGCGCCAGGCCCATTCCAGACCTCTGGAGCTATGGAACGCCTACTGCCCGGCGAGCTGAGCGAGCTACTATCGCCGGCCAAACGCATTCCACTGGGGCGCTTGGGCAAACTGGAGGAACTCGCAGATCTTTCCGCTTACCTCGTTTCGGATTATTCGAGCTATATCAATGGGGAAGTCATCACAATCGACGGGGGCGAATGGTTAAAAGGTGCCGGGGAATTTAACGGGCTGGATATCATTCCCGAAGCACAATGGGATGATATCGAGAAAATGACCAGAAATGCAAAAAGCACCTAAATGATGAACACCTCCTTCCGCGCCGAAAGAATCAAACACAAGCAAAAAGTAAATCTCAGCGAGCAGGGGTTTGACTTTGCGCTGGCCTATATTTCCAAAGGTGCCCTGGAAGCAAAAGCCCACGGGCTAAAATTCACGGAGCAAAACCTTCTTTTCCTCAGCACTAATTCACTGGGGCTGGAAACCAAAAAAGATACTGTCGTATTCATTTTATACTTCTCTGCATGCTATTTTAGGGATTTACACCACGTACAACAAAATTTCTGCTTATCTCACACACCTCCAGAGATCTTCCGTTCAACGACGTTGTTGAATAAAAGTCTTTCCCTAAAAAAGGAAAATCGAAAATTGGTCGAAAAAGTACTGGCCTTGATCTTCCAGCAATCCGCTCATGAAAATAACAGGACTTCTACGTTTATCTTCCACCAGATCATGTCCTTATTTGCCTTAATAGAAGGTATATTGAAAGATCTCGAGCTTCCAGTTCACCAATCCTATGGGCTATCACAGGAAATCGAGACCTATATACAACATAACATTTACTTTCCGGATCGCTTGCAGATTAAACAAATCGCTGGGCAATTTCAGATCTCCGCGAATTATTTTGGCGCTTTTTTCAAGAAAAAATACCTAAAGAGCTACAAGTGCTATATTGATGAGATGCGGATCCAGCTTATCGAAGAACGGCTGGCATCACCGCGATACACGATGAGGCAGATTGTCGATGAACTGGGTTTCAACGATGAAAGTCACCTAACTAACTTTTATAAGAAAAAAAGGCATATGACTCCCAGTGTTTACAGAAGATCACGAAATACGGGCTAAACAAATATCCTTAATGTTCGAGCTGCACCACCCCATTGATATCATTGTTTAAGGATCGTCGGATAGCTTCTTCCAGCACAAGAATTTTGTGGCCTTTTAACTTACTATCTTCTGCACGGACGAAAGCTTCATTAATATTGGTGAAGGACTCCAATTTCAGGGGTAAATAAATCGGATTCTCATCTGTAGCACTACCAATGGTCAATAGGATATTATATCCCTGAAGATGTAGGCTTTGTAAAGTTTGATAATTTAGACGCTTGAAAATCATAATGGCCAAGATTTTATGGTTAAAACAAAAATCCTGGTGCTTTGTTTTTAGTATCCTGATTTTTATGTTGTATGCAAAACTTTTTTTCAATACCATCTGTTTTATTGACAGAGGTAAAATTGAAAGACCATGGCGAAGACAGAAGATAAAAAAAACAACGGAAAAGTCGAAGAGGATTATCCGGATATGGAGCAGAATCTCGCTTATAACGAGGAAGAAGATAGTTACGAAATGGATGTCGACGGCGATGATCCCGACTATGACCATCCTGCAAATTACGACACCCTTTCCGAAGGCGCTGTAGACGATGATTCTACTTATGACGATTCGAATCCCTTTGTTGGCGACGAGTATGCTGACCCGGAAGAGCTTAAAGAAGACGAGCTCAGTGAATCGCATATGCGAATCGCATCCTTTAGTCACGAGCGCTTATCTCCACTCGACAAAAAACTGGCGGAGAACGAGGAAGATTTACGGGATGACCTTGATGAAGAAGGATATCCTAAAAACGACAGGTAGTTTTCCAAAATATAACACTAGCATGAGGAGCCCGAGGGCTCCTTTGCTTTGTATAGGATAAAGTTTCCTATATCCTTCAAAAAAACATAGGAAACATCCAGACTAATTATCGGTTTAACGCATACATCAATAGCCGGGATTTTGCTTCAGGTTCGGATTTTTATTTCTTTCGTCATTTGGAATAGGAAATAGTGTTCGTGACTGTGCATTCTCATGTGGACGATGGTTAAACCATGATTTTTTTTGGAAAACACCAAAACGTATAATGTCTTGACGCCTACGTGCTTCGGCCGCAAATTCCCATCCAAGTTCATCTAAAAAACGTCCGAATTTAATGTCTGCCCCACCATCTTCGCCTTTGACAGTTCCGTCCTTTTCCTGCCATCCGTAATTGTAAGTACTACCTTTTAACAGATCGCTTCCACGCACGGTAGCCTTCTCTGGTGTTGATTTAAAAGAACGCGTCCTTACTTCAGAAACCAACAACGCAGCTTCGTCCTCCCTCCCTATTCGCAACAGAGCCTCGGCTTTCATCATCAGCACATCCGCATATCGAAACATCGGATAATCATTATCCAAATTGCTGGTGGCACCTTTTTTTATCGCATATTTCCCAATTCTAAATCCAGCATTATCAGCTGCAATAGTACCATCACCGCCAATTCCCGGCACCTGTTTAACATAGTTAATTACCTCCGCTCCAGTTGTGGCATTGTACTGCCGCCCTTGTATCCAGCTGTCATAAAGACGTTGATCGTCGGGATCATAGGTATCAATAAACTGTGGTACTGCACAGTTGCCGCCCCAAGGTCCAGCAGACATACTATATACCAGGCGACTCAAGGGCGACAGCGTCTTCATATGCAATTGATTTCCATGGCCGTAAACTTCGTCATAGGGCACTGCGAAAATGATTTCGGGCGAACTCTCATTTACAGCCGAAAAGATGTTTTTATATTCATTATCGAGACGGAAAGCATTTGACTTGATAATGTCATCCGTTAGGGTTATCACCTTATTCCATTGTGCTATCCCTGTATACACTTCTGCGTTTAGATATATCTTGGCGAGCAATGTTTTCGCGGCCCAGACATTCATCCGTCCATACATTGGTGCTACGTCATGTGAAAGCAATGGAATAATTTCGTCGAGTTCTTTCACAACAAAATCATATACCTCTTTCCTTGTTTTTTGCTTCGGTAATGCAACATCTCTATAGTCCGTTACAATCGGGACATTGCCATGATTATCCAGCAATAAATAATAAGCTAGAGCTCGAGCGGCCCGCAACTCGGCTATTGCAGCTTTGCCGACGTCATCAGGCAGAGGAAGTGATTTTTCTTCTATCTGCATAATCACCATATTAGCTTTCGTAATGCTCGAATACGCCTGCTGCCATGTATTATAGGGCTGCCATTGGACAGCATTCCAAGTATGTTGGTGCATACGTCTGTATGTGCCTCCATCATCCCAGCCATTGGGACGCACCGGTGTAATAATATGGTCTGCTGATTCCTCCTGCAGGTCAAAATATCCCTGCCACCCAAACATCAACGACCGGAAAGATGCATAAACAGGAGACACAATAAACGGAAGATCACGTTCAGAAGGCTTAAAGTCTTTCTCCAATACCTCTGAAAACACCTCTTCATCCAACTTGGTACACGAATGGATAGACAAAAGTCCCAACACTCCCACACCACACAACAATGCGTTATATATAAATTTATATCCTCTTATCATGATAAACGTTTTTAAAATGTAACATTTAGACCCAATGTGAATGTACGGGTAGTAGGGTAACGGTCCCTATGTTCGATCCCCGGCGCGAAAGTAAAGTCACCCCGGTAACTCGTAGCTTCCGGATCTAAGCCTTTATAGCCGGTGATGGTCAATAAATTGAGTCCTGAGGCATATACACGAAATTTCTGAATCCCTTTTATAGCTTTTGGTTTAAAAGTATAGCCCAAGGTCACATTGTCCAGCTTCATAAAATCTGCATCCTCGATATAATGCGACACGTAAACGAGGTCATTTGCCAATGTCTTGCCGTATACAGGATCATAAGCCGTTTTGAGCGCATTGTATGCCTTATTTATTGGGTTTTCGTAATACATCCGTGACATATTAAGAACCTGATGACCGAATGCACCACGGAAGCTGAAACTAAAATCGATCTGTTTATACGTAAAATTATTATTCCAGCCGACATTTACATCCGGTATACCATTTCCATAATACTGCCGATCATCTAAGGTCGCTTCGCTAATAGGAATAGTTTTCCCTTCTTGGTTTTCAACAAGCCACTTACCATTGTCATCTACGCCAACCGTTTTCCAGACATAAAAATCGCCAACGGGCCGTCCTACTTCTACCCGGTGAGTGGACATCTGTATAGGTTCACCAGTATATCCGGCCTCAAAAAAAGGAACAGTAACGTCAAATTGTTTGTTAGAGAGATTGACCAGCTTATTTTTGTTTGTAGCTATCGTGACTCCGGTCTTCCATTTAAAACTTCCTTTACGCACTGCATCTACATTCACCAATGCCTCAAAACCCCTATTGCTCATCTCGCCGGCATTTAGCATCATACTCGGGTACAGATAGGGCGGTGATGGCACGTTAAACTGATATAACAAGTCTTTTACCTGACGAGTATAATAATCAAACGATCCATAAATACGATTATCGAAAAGACTGAAGTCCAGCCCTACATTGTATTCATTTTTTCTCTCCCAGCGCAAATCTGGATTGAAGTTACGCGTGGGAACAAAACCCGGTACCCATCGTCCATTGATATACGCGCCTTGTCCCCGCTCAAAGTTATAACTCGTCTGAGACATATAGGAAGCCGACGCGATAGTACCTGTAACCCCAAATCCTGCTCTTAATTTCAATTGATTGAGGGCCGTAATATCCTTCACGAAATCTTCTTTCGCAATATCCCAGCCCAAGGAGACTGCAGGAAAACTTCCCCATTTATTATTCGCACCGAAAGTTGATGAACCTTCCCTACGGATACTGGCCAATACCATATACTTTTCTTTGTAATTGTAGGACAAGCGTGCAAAAAAACCTATAAGCTTCCGATTTTCTTTATAACTCGTCATTTCAGCCAACCCCCGCTGAAGTGCCATGCCTGCTTCCAGCTTATTATATGTGTACTCATCTGTCGGAAAATCAAAATTGTATGCATAAAACTGGTCAAAAGTATCATCCTGCCAGCTATACCCGCCCAAAAGATCCACTTTGTGATGGTCGAAAGTAGCCGTATAATTGCCCGTAAGCTCCATGAGGTTCTGGACCGATGACCGTGTGTTGCGCGACGCAGTACCATTTAGGTTATTCTTAGTCGTGTTTACGTGATCAAAGCTCGTGGCATTTCCGGATAAATCGTTATTTTGCACACGTGACAACAACATTTTTAAGCTTAGCCCCTTAATAGGCCGGTAATCCACCGATCCGCTCAAACGAGTTTCCCGAAATATATTATCGTCAATGGTCTCGTAAATCATGCCCAACGGATTATCATAAAAGTATGCATCGCGTTCCTGCCATTTGCCATTCTCGTTATAAATGCGGTCTGTAGGATTCCGGATAATGGCCTGTCTCCACATATATGGTGATGATCCCCCATTATTGCTTTTACTATTACGGCTGATAAGCTGCACATTCGTCTTCAGCTTACCGTCAAACATATCATGGTTAAGATTGGTCCTGATATTCAGGCGCTCCTGGCCGCTTTTTAAGAACACTCCCTCCCAGTTCCGATAGTTGATTGATCCTGTAAAATTCGTACGCGAGTTTCCACCAAACAGGGAGATATTATGACTGTGACTTAGCGGATTACGAGTCACTTCATCCACCCAATTGGTTTCGCTGCCCAAATCCTGATAAGGTATTCCATCAGCGATAAGCCGACGATAATCAGCCGCCTCCATCATCTCTGGTTTCCTGAACAAGGTCTGCAAACTGGTATATCCGTTATATTCTATCGTTGTACGGCTTTCAGTAGCTCTATTGCGCCTGGTGGTCACCAAGATAACACCGGCCGTCGCCCGCGTCCCATAGATCGCTGCG
The DNA here is from genome assembly GCF_901482695.1 of Sphingobacterium thalpophilum. Lineage (NCBI taxonomy): Bacteria > Pseudomonadati > Bacteroidota > Sphingobacteriia > Sphingobacteriales > Sphingobacteriaceae > Sphingobacterium > Sphingobacterium thalpophilum. The sequence continues at coordinate 2,775,334 of NZ_LR590484.1, read as the reverse complement.
GCCGAACCATCTTTTAGGACATCGACAGATTCAATGTCTTCGGGAGCCACCGTACTCAAATCGCCGGGAATACCATCAATAATCACCAACGGATCTTGCGATCCATTGATGGAGTTTAACCCGCGAAGGCTGACCTGGGTTGATTCACCGGGATCACCGCTCGGCGTACTGATCCGCAGCCCTGCAACCTTACCTTGAATTAACTGACCAACGTCCTTGACAGCTCCTTGTGTAAAATCTTCAGATTTTACACTTGCAATTGAACTGGTCACCTCACCTTTCTTCTGCGTACCATACCCCACAACCACTACCTCATTCAAGGCTTCGGAGGATGCCTCTAAACGGATATCAAGTGTCGTCTGTCCATTTAAAACGATCTGATAGGCTGCATACCCCAAAGAGGACACGCGGAGAACATCTCCTTTTTTGTACGAAAGGGAGAACCTGCCATCTGATCCTGATGAAGACTTTTCTTTTTTCCCCTCCAGTGATAAAGTAGCGCCCACAATAGCCTCACCTGTGGGAGCGGTCACACGACCTTTCAAAACCAAACTCTCCTGTGCCGGGAGGGTAAGGCTTACGCCCCATAGCAATAGAAGTAGCATAATGACTCTCTTCATAATTTGATTTATTAACAGTTTACAATGGAACTAAATTAGAAAAGTATAAGTGTCACAAATACATATATATTAACTAAATACAACTAGATTTTGACTCAAATACGGATTTTGCCAAGGACATTCGACCGATACGCATGATTTTAGGAAGCGGTTCAACCGGAAAGTATTCCTTCATTTTCGGCTGCAAAACGTGTACAAACTGTATATTTTTATGTAAGTTTACAGTGTAAGCTTTGAATATATGGAAAATCAGTCCCCGCTCATTCGTATCGTCGACCTCAAAAAATCGTATGGAAATAAGGAAATTCTGAAAGGCATCAATCTGAACATCTTCCCCGGCCAGGTCATTGGTTACATCGGACCGAATGGTGCGGGAAAATCCACGACGGTAAAAATATTAACTGGCCTGATCGACGATTTTTCGGGTACGGTAGAGATCAATAGCATCAATATCCGAGACAACGCACTCTCCATAAAAGCTCAACTCGGATATGTTCCCGAAAATGCGGAACTGTATGATGTACTGACTCCTATGGAGTACTTGGATTTTGTAGGAAAACTATATGGTATGGATGACAAGATCCTGCAGGATCGCTCTACAAAATTATTGGCGGCGTTTGGCCTGGAGGCCAATGCCACCAGCAGAATGGATACCTTCTCCAAAGGAATGCGTCAGAAAGTGCTGCTCATTTCCGGTATTATCCATAATCCCCAGATTATTATTCTCGATGAGCCGCTGTCGGGACTGGACGCAAATGCGGTTATTTTCGTGAAAGAGCTGATCGCATTGCTGGCAAAGGAGGGTAAAACCATTTTCTACTGCTCCCATATGATGGACGTTGTCGAAAAGGTGTCGGACCGGATCCTGCTGATCAACCAAGGTAGTATCATTGCTGACGGCACGATATCAGAATTGAAAACTAATCCGGATGAATCATTAGAACACATATTTTCAAAACTAACCCATCATACTGGCACCGCACTGGATGCCTCACACATCATCTCTGCTATCCAATAATCCATGGAAAGATTTATCTTAGCATTCCTGCTTTTATTTCGAGGCTTCTGGGAACGTTTAGGCGTCAATTTCGAACAATTTACAGCCATACTCAAAACGAAAACGACACTGGAAAACAGAAAGCCGCTCACTTTCAAGAAACGGAATACCGGTAGTTCATCCTCATCGGCATCCATCGTTCAATTTATCATGTATCTAATATTCGGCCTGCTTTTTTTGGCCATTATTATTCTGATTCCGGACAGATATCTGGCTGTTTCCATCATGTTGCTCTGTTTTACCAGCATGCTCAGCATCACGTTGGTCTCAGATTTTTCACCGATACTACTGGACACACGGGATCAGTACATCATTATGCCCAAACCCGTCAATGACCGCACCATCACCTTATCCAGAATCACCTTTATCGCGATCAAGCTATTCAACCAGGTCATCGCGCTATCTCTGCCCCTGCTGGTTTATGTTTTATTCAGCTGGGAGATTATCGCCGTGTTGCTACTGTGTTTGCAGCTTATCCTAAGTACTCTTGTGTCATTGGTGTTTGTCAATGGCTTTTATCTGATCAGTATAAAATACCTGCCCATCCAAAAATTCAAGGATCTCATTAGTTATATACAGATCGGACTCTCCCTACTTATATTTTTATCGTACTATATCGGTCCTAACTTGATCCGGACGATCGTGGAATCCCAGGTGACGATTGAGCAGCTGAAATTTCTCTGGCTATTTCCAAGTACCTGGATCGCCTCTTTTCAGTCTTTAGTCCTGGGCAACTTTACACCACTCAACATAGTGTTGTCTGTGCTGGGCCTTGCTGTCCCCTTTCTGGGGATCTACGCCTATACCCGGCTATTCTCCGAAGGTTTTAATGCCAAAATAGCGGCGCTGGCCAGTGCTGATGCCGTTCCGACCGAAACTTTGAGCGTAGCCTTGCAAAACAGCACTAAACGCCCCTCTATAAAAAAATTGCTGCACGAGTTTGCTCCACACCGCTAGAGGAAGCCGGATTCAGTATTGTATGGTTGATAAGTTCGAAAACCCGGGAGTTTAAGCAACAGCTGTATCCTTCTTTAGCGTATCTCCCAATTTACTTCATATTCCTGTTTCTACGCACCGGAGAAGATCTATCACTCAACGAAAAGCTGAATAAAATGGCCGAATCGGGTCTCTATATTATCATGTTCTACCTTTCGCTGCTAACTATCTTAACTGTTTTTCACTTGATTACACAAAGTAATAAATACAAAGCGGCCTGGATATATTATGTCTCGCCGATCAGCCGCCCCGGACAGCTGATGAGCGGTGTATTAAAAGCGTGCCTTATTAAATATGTTCTCCCATTCAACATTCTATTTATTTGCATTTGCATTCCTTTGTTTGGGCTCAGCGCGATCAATGATTTACTGCTTTCGGCCGCAGTCGGCGGTATTGAAAGTATCCTCATCATGCTTTTCCTTGTCAAAAACTATCCTTTCTCCAAAGCGAGCCAGTCCAACTCCAAAGCATTGGTCAACCTGTTTATCCTGGGCTTTCTAGGCCTTCTCGGCTATCTGCATCAAGTGATTTTTCGGCACGAGCTATTGATCTGGGGCCTCACCGCCGCGGGCTGGACCTTATTCTTTATTATGCTAAAATACCTGAAAAAAGAGGACTGGAAAAGCTTGGCTTACGACGATAATTGACAACCAACACAGAAAAAGGTTAAAAGATCACCGACTATGCATTTTGGCCCGAAAGTAGAATGCAACAAAAAATGGGCTGCTAAAAGATTCCCTGTTGTTCTGCAAGGGTAACAACTATATAAATAAAAAAGAGGAATATCAGAATCCATTCTTGATTTTCCTCTTTGTTTTTTCGTAGCGGGGAGCAGGATCGAACTGCCGACCTCAGGGTTATGAATCCTGCGCTCTAACCATCTGAGCTACCCCGCCGTTTCGGTATGCAAATATACCACTTCACCTGTCAATTCAAAAGATTTTTTTATTTTTTTTCGGCAGTTTACGTACATAAAAAGCGACATGATCCACAACAAACTCATTTATAACGAAGTAAAATGACACCCGTAAAAATAAGCAATAGGCGTCCGCTCGTACCAATTAAATGGGGGTAGATGGCTTCGTTTTGAAAATGAAATTTTTGAGAAAAATGGCCGCAACTTTTCACAAAAAAACTTGCAATAACAAAATAAATATGTATTATTACAAATAATACGCTGCGTGAACAAAAAGTAATTTGGGAAGGGATTTGTAGCGGGGAGCAGAATCGAACTGCCGACCTTTGGGTTATGAATCCAACGCTCTAACCATCTGAGCTACCCCGCCATTTTTGGGAATGCAAATATAGCTTATTTTTGGAGTAAACAAACTAAAATTAAAAAAACATTTTTATGGCAGATAAAATAAAATTCCAACTAGAATATATCATCAACTCTTCACCTAGAATTTTATTTCCGTATTTGCAAGAACCAAACGAATTGGCACAATGGTTTGCAGATGATGTAAACTATAAAGACACTGTATATACCTTCATTTGGGACGATGAACCACATCGTGCAAAAATCGTAGCATCGAAAGAAAACAAATCGGTACGGTTTAAATGGCTCGATGATGACCCCTATTATTTCGATCTTGAGATCGATCAGGATGAGCTGACCAATGATGTCGCACTTAAAATCACGGACTTTGCGAAAGAAGAAGATTTAGAAAACAGAAAATTAATCTGGAAAAATTCAATAGTCTATCTTCAAAGTGTTATAGGTGCTTAAAAAAGCCTATCTTTGCAATATGTTTTCGCCAGGGAGTCTCAAAGAGATCCCGGGATGAAAGATGCTTTAATGTAAGAGCATCACTTTGCTTAGGGTCACGGATGAAAAAGGTTCATTTACTAATTCTTCAAGCTTTCATTAAACCATTTATCGTCACATTCTTTATTGTGATGTTTGTGTTGTTGATGCTCTTCCTTTTCAAATACATCGATGATTTGATCGGAAAAGGCTTTGAATGGTATACGATTATGGAGCTGATCGGCTATCAATGTATCGTTCAGATTCAAATGGCGATGCCGCTTTCCATGCTGTTATCTTCCATCATGACCTTTGGTAATCTAGGTGAAAGCTATGAATTGGTGGCGATCAAAGCTGCGGGGGTCTCCCTGAGAAAAGCAATGACTCCCTTATTCATACTTGTTGGTATTTTTGCAGCAAGTTCTTTTCTCTTTTCCGATTACATTTTGCCAGTGGTTAACCTGAAAATGGGGACACTATTGACCGATGTCAGAAACAAGAAGGCCGACTTTCTGATCAAACCGGGTATCTTCAACAATACGATTCCGGGATATTCGATTCGGGCTAGAGGTAAAAATAAAGAAGGAACGATTCTGTATGACCTGATGATATACGATCATCGGGGCGGCAATACCGCCAACAACGTACTGATGGCCAAAGAGGGGTACATCTACAACTCTCCCGACAATAGCTACATGATCCTTAAATTGAAGGATGGTATACGTTACGAAGAGTCGCGGACGCAAAATTCGAAAACCTACGACCCACGGCAGCAGTTCACGCGGTTTAAGTTTAAGGAGACCGAGCAAAAGTTTGACATGGAGAGCTTCAAAGGAGGTAAAACCGACGAAAACCTATTTAAAAGCCACCATGCGATGCTGAACCTTAGACAGCTGGATATGTATATTGACTCCAATCATGTCAAGATTGATAGTATGGGTAAAGCCATAACCAGAACTTTAGATACACGCTATAATATTTATTCGAAATATTTCAGCTTAAACCAGCCTGGACAGCCTAAGGTGAAAGAAGCCAAAATCAAACCTTATAAGGACCTGTTAAAAGATCTTGTTCCTGCTGAACAGCGCACACAAATTACCATGAACGCATTGAGCCAGCTCAATTATCTCAAGGAAGACCTCAATAGCCGGACGCTGGAGTTTAAAGATTATAAAACCAAAGATATTCGCTATCGTATCGAGTGGCACCGCAAGTTTACGCTGGCCGTCTCCTGTCTCCTGCTGTTTGCCATTGGCGCACCACTGGGAGCAATCATAAGAAAAGGAGGGCTCGGACTACCGGTTGTCATGGCGATTATTTTCTTCTTAATCTATCATATTATCTCCACTGTAGCTGAAAAAACCGCCAAAGACGGCGCAATCTCTTCCTTTGTGGGCATGTGGATGGCCATTATAGTATTAACCCCATTAGCCGCGTTTCTCACCTATAAATCCACAACGGACTCCGCCCTGTTTGATATCGAACAGTACAAGTTGAAAGCTGAAGCAGCCTGGAAATGGGTCAAAGAAAAATTAGGAAAAAAGAATAAATTAAAAGCCTCACACTAGATTGTGACAGGGCTATTATAAATAAAATCAGATTCTACACTAACTTTGTATCAATTACAATATAACAATAAATGGAATTCAAATTAAACACGATCGAAGAAGCGATCGCTGATATACAAGCAGGAAAAGTAGTTATCGTCGTGGATGACGAAGATCGTGAAAATGAAGGTGATTTTGTCACCGCAGCCCGCAATGCTACTCCCGAAATTATCAACTTTATGGCAACTCATGGGCGCGGCTTGGTCTGTGCTCCGATTACCAAAGACAGAGCGGATGCCTTGCATCTTGACCTTATGGTAGGTCAAAATACCGCCGTGTATGAGACCAATTTTACCGTCTCTGTTGATCTGCAGGGCTATGGCTGTACGACTGGTATCTCTGCTTCCGACCGTTCCAAGACCATAAAAGCACTGATTGATCCGAATATTCACTACGAGGAACTGGGCAGACCGGGACACATCTTTCCGCTTATCGCTAAAGACGGCGGGGTCCTCCGTCGCACTGGACACACCGAGGCGACAGTAGACCTAGCCCGCTTGGCGGGTTTCGAACCTGCAGGGGTATTGGTCGAAATTCTGAAAGAAGATGGTGAAATGGCCCGGCTCCCCGAATTAATGGAAGTGGCCAAAAAATTTGACCTAAAAATCATTAGCATTGAAGACCTAATCGAGTACCGTCTAAAACACGATTCTTTGATTAATGAGGAAGTTACCGTTAACATGCCGACACAATATGGAGATTTCAAAATGAAGGCCTTTACGCAAAAGGATACCGGCGAACAGCACCTAGCCTTGTATAAGGGTGAATGGAGCGAAGATGAGCCCATCCTTGTACGGGTACATAGCTCATGTGTAACGGGTGACATTTTTGGTTCTTGCCGCTGTGACTGTGGTCCTCAGCTTCACAAAGCCATGGAGATGATCCAGCAAGAAGGAAAAGGTGTCGTTGTCTATATGAACCAGGAAGGCCGCGGCATTGGCCTGATCAATAAGTTACATGCTTATAAACTTCAGGAAAACGGCATAGATACCGTGGATGCCAATGTGCAGCTTGGATTTAAAGCCGACTTAAGAGACTATGGCGTAGGCGCACAGATCCTGAGAAGTCTTGGCGTTACCAAAATGCGGTTGATGTCCAATAATCCGACAAAAAGAGCCGGACTGATCGGCTATGGGCTGGAAATCGTAGAAAATGTTCCCATTGAAATAGAGGCCAATCCCTATAACGAAGAATATCTGAAAACAAAGAGGGACCGCATGGGACATACGATCATGAAAAACCTATAAAATTCCCATTTATTACATATATCTAAGTGGAGTGTTCAGATGAACACTCCACTTTCTTTTGAGCATGCGACGTATTGATTTTTGTTTTTCCTGAACGCATCCATGGATTCCCTCCCTTCGCGTATCAGCCAGAAAAAACTTTTCGTGTTTTTCGTTTTTGTTGGCGCTCAGACTCCATTCCGGTACTGCGAGATACTTAGTGTGCGAAGACCATAAGGAGGTTAGGATTTGTGATGTTATCATGGCAGTATTTTAGTGAAATAGCACTAACTTTATTGTGAATGGAAACCTTAGGGAAATATATTATCTTTTTTGATGGAGATTGCTTAATCTGCAACCGTTTTGTTCAGATGCTATTAAAAATAGACCGGAAAAATAAATTTCATTTTAGCTCGCTTCAATCTGACTTCGCCCTGGACCGCTTAATATCTTTGCCAAAAAACACCGATTCTATTGTGTATTTGTCTCCGAGAGGGCTTTACATAAAGAGTGAGGCGATATTGAATATCTGTAAAGATTTAAGTTTCCCCTATCGCCAAAAATCGTTACCGTTGGTTTAGCCGAAATAAACAATGTGCTCTTCTGAATGAAAAACAACGGAAAAAATTTATCTGAACAGCCGCTGGGTTACACGCCGGCGAAAACAATAGGTCCATGCTTATTGTTTCCAAAATACTGGGACGCCAGCTCCTACGCGAAGGGTAGTATCAGGTACAGCTCGTCGAACATATGAAAAATAATTAAATAACTAGCATAATGAAAAATCCACTTCTAATAGATAAAGCTTATATAAACGGTAAATTCGTTACTTCAAAGCAGACATTTGATGTCATCAATCCAGCGACAGGCAAGACAATTGCAGCTTTGCCCGACCTGAATATTTCAGATTGTACAAAAGCTATACAGGCAGCTCATTCGGCATGGGAAAGCTGGAAGAACAGCACAGCAACAGAACGGTCGGTCATTGTCCGCAATTGGTATAACCTTATACAACAGCACAAAGAGTCACTTGCTGAAATTATGACGTTGGAGAGTGGCAAGCCGCTAGCCGAATCCAGGGTAGAAGTCGATTATGGGAGCTCCTTTGTCGAATGGTTTGCCGAAGAAGGGAAGCGGGCTTATGGCGAGACCATACCCAGCCATAAAAAAGGTTCGCGGATGATGACCATCCAGCAAGGCGTCGGTGTCGTTGCAGCAATCACCCCCTGGAATTTTCCGCTGGCAATGATCACCAGAAAGGTTGCGCCGGCTTTGGCCGCAGGGTGCAGTGTGGTGCTTAAACCCGCATCACAAACACCGCTATCCGCCATTGCACTTGCCAAGCTGGCCGAAGATGCAGGCCTGCCCAAAGGGCTTTTCAATGTAATTACCGGAAAAGATAGCGCAGGCATAGGAAAAGAACTGGCGACGAATGATCTGGTGCGTAAGCTCTCGTTCACAGGTTCTACAGAAGTTGGCAAAACGCTGATGGAACAGTCCGCCTCAAATATTAAAAAGGTATCCATGGAACTAGGTGGCAACGCCCCTTTTTTAGTTTTTAATGATGCAGATATAGACAATGCTGTCGAAGGTGCGATCGCCGGCAAGTTCCGCAATTCGGGGCAGACCTGCGTATCGATTAATAGATTCCTTGTTCAGGAGGACATATATGAGGCATTTTCCAGAAAGCTTGCCCATGCAGTCAGCAGACTAAAAGTAGGCAACGGGCTCGACAAAGGGGTACAAGTAGGCCCCCTGATCAATGCCAAGGGATTGGAGAAGGTACAACATCATGTGCACGACGCTCTTAGCCGTGGAGCTGACCTGCTTACAGGTGGAAAAGCGATCAAAGGCCTCTTTTTCGAACCGACCGTGCTGACCAATATTCCCAGAGAAGCGCTTATATTCCGTGAGGAAACCTTTGGCCCAGTCTGTGCACTTTTCAGTTTCAGAACCGAGGAAGAGGGTATCACCATGGCCAATAACACCGAATTTGGACTAGCTTCTTACTTCTACAGTAGCAATGTCAATCGCTGCTTTCGGGTTGCAGAACAACTCGAAGCAGGTATGGTAGGGGTCAATACGGGGCTGATTTCAAATGCTGCAGCGCCATTTGGCGGAGTAAAACAGTCCGGCATTGGCCGGGAAGGATCCAAACATGGCCTCGACGAATATATGGAACTCAAATACATCTGTTTTGGCGGGGAATAGGAGGTGGAGTGAAGGCCTTCAGCCTCCTTTTTATTTTTCCCTACTACTTAAAAATGCAGTTAGTTTATCGCGGGTCGATGTAAAAGATAAAGCATCGCCTACCTGATTATAATTCTGTTTGTCTATGCAGCTTGGATATGCATATTTGGCGAAGGCCAGCTTATTGTCGTCGCGGATAAACAGTTCCATTAAATCCATGATTTCGGCCGTACGCAGCCGCATTGTTTTCAGTTCCTCTGCTGCGACCTGCAACCGGCCTTCATCATTCTCCTTTTGGTTCAGTAGGTCATTCAACCGGTTCGCGTTATTTTTCTCGATATAGCTGCCTTCCAAAGGCTCATCTGCTTCCTCCCGTTCATCTATTTCATTATTCTCTCTTTGCTGATCGCCATAACCCTCCCCCGTTTCAGATCGACGATATTGCTCCTCCCGCTGTCGTCCCTCATCGTAACGATCCCCGCCCTCATACCTATAGTCTCTAGAATTGCTGTTATACCGGCCAGCCGGATTCATGGATTCCAGAACAATACCGCTATTCCCACGGCGGCTACTCACCGAAAAAACGACGTCCATATACTGTCCATCGCGGCTCACGAGTTGCACACCGCTCCCGTTCAGGGCCCTGCGCCGGCTATCTGCGAATACTATACGCAAGTCATATCTCGGATTCCTCAGGTTAGCAACACGGATATCCGTTGACGGCCGGCTATTATACAAAACATGATTGATGTAAAGAAAAAAGGGAACATCGATTGAATAGATAGACAAACTCCCACCATAAGGTCTGTAACGTTGCGCAAATACGCCTGTTGCTAAAACAAGCAACAGCACGATAGTCAAAAATCTCTTGAACATAATTTTCGTCAATTTCTAATCTTCGACTATAACCAATGGAAAAGGATTAAGAAAGACTATGAATTTAACGTTCTTTTGGAACTATTTTTATTGCGGAATTTCTTGTAAAGTTTAACCGCCATCATCAGCGAGATAGACAAAATTAAAAGACCAAGGACACCGAAAATCCAATTCAGTGCAGACTTGAGCACCACCGTAAATACAATGGCAAATAATAGCACAGTTGCCAGTTCATTCCAGAGACGCAATTTGGTCGAAGACCAGCTGCACATTTCACATTTCAGCTGAAACATAATACGCTGGCATGCAAAATGATAAAGGATAAGTCCCAATACAAAAGTAAGTTTAACGTGCATCCACCCCATGCCGAGCAGGCCCGGATTGATATAAAGCATAACCAATGCAGCCAAAATCGTTAGATACATCGCTGGAGTCGTGATGATCCACCATAGTTTAGCTTCCATCACTGTAAATTGTTTATGTAGGATTTCATACTCTGCCACAGATTTGGACTTTGCCTCCGTGTGGTAAATAAACAGGCGGACCATATAAAACAATCCAGCCATCCAGCAAACGACAAAGATAATATGAACTGCTTTTGCATATAAATAGACCATAGCACAAAAGTACGAAAAGTTGACTGGAATTGGCTAGTTTGGGTGCCTATTGATTAAACTCTTACACTGATAATACAATGGCCTTAGACCGACCTTGCCAGCGCGGATAGCGTAAAAAAAAGGCCTGCCTAAGCAAGCCTATTCTATTCGGATGAATGAAAGAATTAATACCTAAATTCTTTTACTACTTCAATAGCGTATTTGACATGGTCAAAAGGAATATCGGGCATGATGCCATGTCCCAGATTAAAGATGAAGCCATTCTCACCCCTCATACGTTCAAATAATTCGATAATTTTCTTCTTGATCACAGGTTTGTCAGCATAAAGAACAAAAGGATCTAAATTACCCTGAACAGCGATGCCCTGAGGTAAAGACTGCTTTACATTTTTAAGGTCAGCATTCCAGTCTATCGAGACCACATCAGGCTGAGCCTCCACCATCATCGGCGCAAACACCGACGATCCCTTACAGAAGGAGATCACCGGAATATCCTTTCGGTTCAATTTGGAAAGAATCTGTTTGTTATAAGCATGCGAAAAATCACGGTAGTCGTTCCAGGATAAGGCCAGCGCCCAGCTATCGAATAACTGAATCGCATTTACACCTGCGGCAATCTGCATATTTAGATAGTCCACCGTCACATCCGCAATCTTTTGCAGAATCAGATGAGCGAGCTCCGGCTGATTGTTCAGCATCAATTTTGTCAGTTTGAAATCTTTAGAAGAACCGCCCTCCACTAAATAGCTCAATATGGTAAATGGAGCACCCGCAAATCCAATCAATGGAATACGGCCATCCAAGCGCTGCTGTATCACCTTAATGGCGTCAGCGACATATTGCAATCGATCCAAGCAGTCGATAGATAACGCTTCGGCATCTTTTACAGAACGAACCGGATTAGCGAAACGTGGACCTACGCCTTGTTCAAAAGATAGATCTCCGCCCATTGCTTCGGCAGTGACCAAAATATCTGAAAACAAGATTGCGGCATCAATTCCCAGCAGATCCACCGGCAACATGGTGACATCTGCGGCAATCTCTGGAGTTTTGCACATTTCAAGGAAAGAATACTTATTTTTGATATCCCAATATTCCTTCATAAAGCGTCCCGCCTGACGCATCATCCACACAGGAGGTCTCTCCGTTTGCTGCGAGAATGCAGCTCTAATCAATAAGTCGTTTTGTAAAGTAGTACTCACTATAAATGTTTTGATATTTCGTTTTCTATTTTTTTAACAATGTTGGTCTGCCTGGCTGTAAGATGCAACTTGCTGGCCACATCTGTATACGCCTTTGCCCGCGCATAGTCCAATTTGCGGAGAGCAATATTCGCCAAATTGATCATGACCATCCCCTTTTCATTGTCCTTTTTCCACGGCAGGCGGGAGGCCAATTGAAAATGGTATTCTGCCTCATCAATACGGTCTTCCTTCAGGGCAATATTTCCCATCATGAATTCATAAAAGTTACGACGCCCTTTACGCAGTGTATCCGGATTTTTAATTTCGGACAGGAGGCTCTTCGTTTTTTCATAATCCTGCCGATGGAAAGCCTGAGTCGCCAGAAAAACAGACCCCTCCCTAAAATGGCTCCAGATCAGATAGCCAATGCCTCCAGCAATTAACACCGAGGTCTGATAATGACCTTGGTACAACCCGTAGCCCAAAAGTAAAGCAGCGATAAAAATAACGGCTATTCTAGCCTTAATTGTCATCATCTTTCTCGACTATACGTGATTATTGTCGGTAAACTTATAACCAACTCCGCGGATTGAATGGAAATAAATAGGATGCTTTTGATCCGGTTCGAAGTATTTCCGGAACGTCAAAATAAAATTATCTATTGTACGTGTCGAAGGATACACGTCATAGTTCCATACAGTCTCTAAAATCTGTTCGCGCGAAACAGCCTCATTACGGCGCTCGATCAACAGTTTTAGCAGCATGGTTTCTTTCTTCGTCAGCGAGGTAATCGTTCCATCCGCATGGTGCAATTCGTAAGAATTGAAATAAATGGTCTTATCACCGATCTGGTAAGAATTCAGTTCCTTCAGGTCATCAGGCTTCATGCTACGGCGTACCAGGTTGCCCACACGGAGAATCAGCTCCTCCAGATTAAAGGGTTTGACCAGATAATCATCAGCCCCTTTCTTAAGTCCCGTAATACGGTCTTCACTGCTGTTTTTAGCAGTCAAAAACATAATCGGCACTTCGGTATTCTGTAGTCGAATGGTTTCAGCCACCTGGAATCCGTCAATCTCAGGAATCATTACATCGAGAATGACTAAATTGAAACGCTCTTCTTTAAAGACTTTCAACGCTTTCTTTCCATCAGTGGCCGTAGTCACACGGTAACCTTCCATTTCGAGATTCAACTTGATAGCTTCTAACAAGTGTTCTTCATCTTCGACAAGTAATATTCTTTGTTTACTTTGCATTTCTTTCAAATGTTACTTCAAAAATACTCCCTTTCGGAGTGTTATCTTTAACTTTAATGGTGGCGTCATGTTTCTGTAATACCGTTTTCACGATATATAACCCCAATCCAGTACCTTTGGTTTTCCGTGTTGCCTCACTGCCCACGCGATAAAACTTATTAAAGATAAGCTTTTTCTCCTCATCACTGATACCAATGCCATGGTCAGCAACCGAAAAAATAATTTTATTGCTTTCTATATACAGCTTCACATCCACCGTAGCACAAGCAGGCGAATACTTGATTGCATTTTCGATGAGGTTGGTCACCACATTACTGATCGCAAATTTGTCAGCATGAATGATAATATCTGCTTCCAGATAGGGCTTCAATACCTGAGAACTACAAGAATTCTTTTGTAGCCGGTCCACGATCTGCTCAACCAGAGATGTAAAATTAAAATCCTCTTTCGGCATGCTATAGTTACGGCTATCCAATTTTGTCGTCATCAATACATTCTCCACCAGATCATCCAACCGCTCGATATCTTTCAACGAGTTTCTCAAAAAAGTCTGCTGCTGTTCTTTGTCCAGATCCCTTCGCAGAATGGTCTGAATATAAAGTTTGACGGAAGCCAAAGGAGACTTAAGCTCATGCGTGATCGCCAGAAGGAAATTCTGTTGCTGCTGCAGTAATTTCTGTTCCCTCTCCACAAGGCGCTTTAAATGCCATGCGCCCCACAAGAAGATAATCAGAAAGAAAACACCCTCTCCAATAATCATGTTTTTCTTGCTCGGGTCAAAGCGGATAAACATCACACCCCACCAGATCAATTGCATGACCGCATAAAACAACAGAAAGTAAAAGAGTAACAGCGCTTTCTTCATGTAACAAAAATAGCTATTCAGCAATGTATTCGGAAATATACAGCACATTATGACACAAAGAAGAAAATTTAGCCGATTCACAATAAGTTGAAAAAGGCTTAAAGATGGTATATTTGCACATGTTTAATCAAAAGAAAAGGGATATTTTCTTTGACTTGGATCACACCCTATGGGATTTTGACAAAAATGCCGAAGAAACTCTCCATGAGCTTTATTTCAAATACAAATTTGACAGTCTCTTTGACAAGGAATCTTCCACCCGTTTTATTGAAACATATACCGTCAATAATCATCGCCTATGGGGACTTTATCACCATGGGAAAATCTCTAAACCAGAATTGAGGAAGGCACGGTTTGCAGACACCTTCACCGCCCTCGGCGTATCGCCGGAGTTATTCCCCGAAGAATTCGAACTCGAGTACCTGACGATATGCCCACAAAAGACAAATTTATTTCCTGATGCACACGAAACATTGGCTTACCTGGGCGAAAAATACAACCTCCATTTGATTTCCAATGGCTTTAAAGAAGCTTGTGAAACTAAGCTGGAAAAGAGCAACCTAAAGAAATATTTCAAGCATGTCTTTATCTCCGAGGTCATAGGTGTCAATAAGCCCGACCCCAAAATCTTCCGGTTTGCTCTGGAAACTGCGGCAGCCGGGGCGGAAGCATCTTTGATGGTTGGCGATAACCTTGATGCAGATATACGCGGTGCAATGAACGCGGGGATTGACGCCATCTTTTTCAACCCCAATGGCTACGAAAAGCCTGACGACGTCCCCCATATGGTACTGGGACTACAAGAATTACAATCCATTTTATAGCAAAAAAGCAGCTTTTAGCTGCTTTTTTGCTATTTTAACACCTTCACAGTGATGTTTCTAAACCAAACGTCATCGCCATGGTCCTGAAGACCGATCACGCCTGACTTGCTATCTCCGCCGACATGGCTAAGCAGCTCAAAAGCCAATGGCCATTTTTCTTGGCTAAATTTACTTTTCTGTAATAAATCAATCCAGGATTTATCCCACAAGGTATATTCCACGACCTTCACACCATTTTGAAAATGTTCTACTTTACCATTGTTTACACGGATTTTGACCTTGTTCCATTCGCCGTATGGTTTGCCGTTTTGTGGCTTCGCCGGGATCATATCATACAATGATGTCGATTTACGGTTGCCGTCTACCCCCATTTTGGCATCTGGGTGGTTTTCGTTGTCCAGCACCTGGCATTCAGGTGAGGAAATGTAAATGGGCTGGCCCTCAACTTCTTTCGCCAAAAAGAAAATACCCGAATTTGCACCCTTTGCAACCTTCCATTCCAGCTCCAGTTCAAAATTTTTAAAATCATGCGCGAAGATCAGATCACCGCCCTGATCCTTGCCCACATTGGCATGACTATCGTACTTGATCGCTCCTTGATCAATCACCCACTTCTTTGGAATATCAGTTTTATTATATCCTCTCCAGCCTTCCATTGAGCTGCCATCAAAAATCACATAGGCACCAGCTTTATTCTTTTTGAATTTCTTGATGTCCACACGCGGTAAATCCAAAATTTTATACGCAGGGACTTCCTTCTTTGCTTGCGCCACCGCTGTATTAAGTTGAGCCGAAAAAGCCATTACCGATACTGCGAGAACTGTCTTTAATAACTTCATTTTTCTAGTTTTAGGTTTGTTTCAAAATTAAAATTAAGCATTTAGGCTTAAAAAGTGCAATATAATTTAATATTCTTCTCCGCCACCATTTATTTCATTTGTGTTCGTTTCCCTCTTTTTGGACTTATTTAAATCCTGACTGCCAAAGCGATATGAAAGTGACAAGGTAAACATTCTCTTCATCCAACGATGCTCAAAATTAGAACTTAACTGTGGTGTCTCTGTAAAGCCCCGCATCCGTCTGGTATTGAAAACGTCCCTCACATTAAACATGATAGAAGCCTTTTTGTTGAATACATCTTTTTTCAAGGCGATATCAACACCTTTCATCGCATTCATTTTTCCCTGCGCCATCACCCGCGACGAGTTATATTCCCCCCGCAGCTGCGCCGAAAATGTTGGCGTAAAGCGGTAATTCGCTGTTAAATTGGAATTGTAGGCGAAACCATTGGAACCTTTGATGTTATAAGCTTCGTTCGCTTTGTAATTGATATTGATCAAGTTGAGGTTAAAGGTAAAATCAAAGTCCTTCGTCGCATTCACCTTAGAAATGAATTCAAAACCCGATAGATTCCGGCTCGTCAAATTTTCCCAGCGGCTATAGGTAACGCTACTAGCGGTATCCACATAATAGACGTAAGGTTGCATCACCTGACTCGTGTGGTTAAAGTAGGCCGAAGAGATCAAGTTGACCTTCCCGAAAGTTTTAGCAAAGCTCAATTCAAAACCGTGAACATCTTCGGGCTTCAGGTTGGGATTACCTTGCCTTCTGTTCATATCGTCAGAAACATTCAAAAAGGGATTGACCTGCCAGCCTCTGGCCCGTTGTACTCTCCGCGAATAACTAAATTGCAACTTATCACCATCGTCACCAACATTATAGGTCAAAAACAATGTCGGATAGAGTCTAAAAAAATCTTGTGTAGCTCTTGTTTCCTTATCCACAACAGCCGGATCTTTAGAGAAGTAGGTCGACTTCAAATTAAACTGTTCTGCACGCAAACCCAGCTGATAACCGATCTTATCAGACAACTTGCCCTGGTAATTCGCATATAACGCATGTACAGAAGAAGTAAAATCAAAATCATTGCTGATTCCATAATCTGGCACGTACTTGTTGTTGGCGCCCAATGTATCCGAAAACTGGGTATCAAATGACTTTCTGATCTGTGAGCGGTATCCAGCTTCAAACTTGCTGTGTTCCGAAAAGGGCAATACGTAGTCTGCCTGTATATTGATATTCTTACCGTCTTCGGAGGTCCTATTCTGTCGGCCAGTATTTGGGGCTTCGGAACTAAATATCTGATAAAAATCATTGGTTCCATCTTCCTTATCGCGGCCATAGCTGGCATTGGCCGTCAGCTCTTCTCCCTGCCGCTTAAATTGATGGCGAAAGTCCATCGTAAACTCGTATCCCAGGTCATCTTCGAGCTGCTTCGAGTTTCTTTTACTCGTTCCCGACAGTGTGGGGTGGTTAAAGTAGTTATAAGTTAAGTCCTCCACGCGGTTATTATCTCTCACGCTCAGGTTACCCGAAAAGCTCAATGAAGTCCGATCCGAAATATTGTAATCTACCCCTGCTTTCACCGTATGACTCGTGCCTTTCCTCGAGGATTCCGAATTGTTTGAAATCCGGCTACTGTTATTTTTGAAAATATTGTCGACAGCCCCGCTTCCCACCATATTCCGTTTGTTGAAATTATACGATCCAAAATAGTTAAACTTCTTGTCCCGATAGTTCAACGTGATTCCGGCCATATAATTATCATAAGATCCTGCCGAGGTATTCACTGATCCATTGAGGCCTGTCCGGATATTTTTCTTTAAAACTATATTGATAATACCCGTCTGTCCCTCAGCATCGTATTTGGACGAGGGATTAGTAATCACCTCTACTTTCTCAATGGAATTGGCCGGAAGGCTCTGCAATAGGGAGGTCACATCATTGCCCGCCAATGCAGACTCTCTGCCATCTATTAAAATCTTGACGCTGCTCGACCCTCTGAGGCTGACGGATCCGTCCTGATCGACCTGCAACGTAGGCACATTGGCCAGAACATCTGTCGCGGTACCGCCCGCACTCACCAGGCTCTCTCCGACGTTGAAGGTCTTGCGGTCAATGCCGATCTGCATAGCTGGCACTCGCCCTTCAACCACCACTTCATCCAGTAATTCACCTGTGGAGACGAGCCCCACGCGACCTAGATCTTTGGTTTTCGAAGCGACAACTTCAATCCCTTCAACCGTCTGCGTCTCATACCCTACATAGGAAATCCGGACACGATATTTACCCGGTTTGATATCTGAAAATAATAAAAATCCCTGATCTACAGACTGAGCACCTTTGATATAAGAATCGTCGTCTGCATCCAAAAGTGCTGCACTGGCAGACGAAATAGGTTTAGAAGTTTTGCTATCGATGAGAATAGCTTTGATTTGACCAGTCTGTCCGAAGACTGCAACTGGTAGAAGAAATACAAGTAATAAAAATTTAAACGATTTAGCGTTAAACAACATGAGAGCTTCAGCTTAATTTATAGTTTTGCTACAAATAAACCTAAAACTTATACACAAAGTTGACGCGTAACTATATTATTACCGTAACAAAAAGATAGCAATTATTCCACGGATACCGTCAGCCCTTCCGCTTTCAAAATCTTGCGGTATATTTCCATCTCGGTAAACGTACCTTCCAGTACCGCACATTTACCTTCGGTATGCACCTTCCAGGCAATCTTTTCCGCCTGCGGTTCGGTATACTGCAGATGGTACATCAGGCAATGGATCACATGTTCGAATGTATTCGTATCGTCATTCCATAAAATAAGGCGATTAGAGTCCTTAACAGACGCTAATATCTCTTCTAACGTAAAGGTTTCTTCAGCTGTTTGGGTACCCATGCTGCAAAAATAAAATATTTTTTTCTAAATTGACGACAATATAAAAGGGAAGAATTCAATCCATTAGACAATTTTATTATGTACCAGTCAAAAATCGCGGGAATTGGCTATTATGTCCCCAAAAACGTGTATACCAATAATGACTTAACCCGTTTTATGGATACGAGTGACGAATGGATCCAGGAACGTACCGGGATCAAGGAACGCCGCTACGCTGACCGCATCGGGGAGACCACCACCACCATGGCTGTCGAAGCCGCCAAAATAGCGATAGAACGGGCCAATATTACTACAGAAGAGGTAGACTTCGTTATATTCGCCACCTTATCACCGGACTATTATTTTCCGGGCTGCGCCGTACTGCTACAACGAGAGATGGGCATGAAAGAAATTGGAGCCTTGGATATCCGAAACCAGTGTTCGGGGTTTATATATGCCTTATCTGTCGCTGATCAATTCGTCAAAACCGGAATGTACAAAAATGTACTTGTGGTCGGATCCGAAAAGCATTCCTTTGCCTTGGACTTCTCCACCCGGGGTCGTGCCGTATCCGTGATTTTTGGTGACGGCGCCGGCGCAGTCGTACTACAGCCATCCACAGAAACAGGCAGCGGTATCTTAAGCACCCATTTGCATTCAGATGGTGCCGATGCCGAAAAATTGGCCATGTATTATCCCGGGGCATCAAGTGGTATCTGGCTGGATCAAATGCCAAACTGGCCGGAGCAGGAACTGGGAGGGCTATTGATGACAAAAGAAATGCTGGATGATGGTACCGCATTTCCATATATGGACGGACAGACGGTCTTTAAAAAAGCTGTCGTGAAATTTCCGGAAGTGATCCACGAAGCACTGGCAAAGAATGGACTGACGGCAAGTGATATCGATCTCCTCATTCCACATCAGGCCAATCTGCGTATTTCACAATTTGTGCAGAAAACCCTGGGATTAACTGATGAACAGGTATTCAATAATATTCAGAAATATGGCAATACCACCGCAGCATCCATCCCCATAGCGCTATGTGAAGCCTGGGAGGAAGGAAAGATCAAAGCAGGAGATCTCATTTGCCTGGCTGCCTTTGGCGCGGGTTTCACCTGGGGCTCCGCATTGATCAGATGGTAAGCAGCTTTTGGGGAGCAATAAGAACAAATCGCTCTCCAAAAGCTGCCACAGGCTTAAGATTTATCTAGCACGCACCTCCACCCTCCCTGGATGAAGGCCAGGGCTTTTTGCCGTAACAACAATACTTCCGGGCTTCCCTCCCATCACAATTGCCAGCGCCTTCCCATGAAAAGCACGGCGCGATCTGGACTGAAAACGGGAATGATCCACTGTATTCCCATTGTCCGTCGCAACAAGATTCGCTCCATCTCCTTCAACCCCAAATTCGATTTCCGGCGACGCC
This sequence comes from Sphingobacterium thalpophilum, assembly GCF_901482695.1. Taxonomy (NCBI): domain Bacteria; kingdom Pseudomonadati; phylum Bacteroidota; class Sphingobacteriia; order Sphingobacteriales; family Sphingobacteriaceae; genus Sphingobacterium; species Sphingobacterium thalpophilum. Next base: position 2,755,122 of record NZ_LR590484.1, on the reverse strand, counting down.
TCAGGAACAAGGGTACCAAACTGATCAACAATATAGGCGTGTATAAACGAAAGTTCTTTCGCATCGACGTCCAATGTGGGGCTTTCCGCAATCAATTTAATCTGATAAGGCTCGGCTGCTGTTCTTACACTGCTGCTCCGTACTTTTTGTCCGTGACGATAAGAGACGGCCTCCAGTGTCCCCGCCTCATACGCAATCCCTTTAAAAACAAGGTCGTATCGATCTGCATTTTTGGCCTGATCGCCGATCTTTTTACCATTGAGATAGAGTTCCACCCGATCGGCTTGATTGAAGTAAACGACGACATCCACACGGTCACCTTGCTGCCAGTTCCAATGTGGCAATAGATGCAAAACAGGCTCCTTGGTCCATACACTCTGATAGAGGTAATATACATCCTTCGGAAATCCGGCTAAATCGACGATGCCAAAATAGGAACTGCGCGCCGGCCAGGTATACGGTGTAGGTTCGCCCAGATAGTCAAATCCTGTCCAAACATACATGCCCGCAATATGATCATAGGTTTCCAGCAGCTTCAAGCTTGTATGGTGATCCGATCCCCAAGGCGTAAATACATGATCATAGGCCGATATGCTCTTATCGTTGTTACCGCCGTCAAATGGAATATCCCATCGCTCAGGCCACATTCTAACAGAATCATAAGGGACCAGATCATATTGCCCACGGCTTGCCAGTGCGGAGGTGCTCTCCGTCACTATAAATTTTTTTCCGGGATGATCCTGCGGAAAACTCGCCCATTTTTTGTGGTTATAGTTATAGCCTACCAAATCAACAGCCGTACTCATTAACACAGGATTGTCTTTGGACATTTCATTGTTGGCAATGGTGGTGGGCCGTGTACCGTCCAGGCTATCCACGATCGCTGACAAGGCCATAGGAATGGTTTTTCCATCGGCTCTCGCGTGCCACTGCTCCTGTGCCTCATTGCCCAGACACCAGATAAACAGCGAAGGATGATTACGGTCACGCTTTACGTGATCTGCAAAGTCGCGCTGATGCCATTGGTCCCAGTACAAATGATAATCAAAGGGGTTCTTCTGGCCTTTCCACACATCAAAAGTCTCGCTCATCACGACAAACCCCAGACTGTCACAGAGATCCAGCAGCGCGGGTGCCGCCGGATTATGTGAGGTACGGATACCGTTCGCTCCCATCTGTTTCATCAGACGCAGCTGCCGCAATGCTGCTGACCGGTTAAATGCCATACCTAAAGCGCCCAGATCACTATGTAAACATACGCCTCTGATCTTACGCTGCCTGCCATTGAGCACAAATCCCTGTTTCTCGTCAAAGGAAAACTGACGCAGGCCAAACTTTGTTTCCTGACGGTCGAGCACACGCCCGTTGGCCAGGAGCTGTACCACAGCTTTATATTGATGGGGACTTTCGATATCCCATAATATCGGACGGTCTATGCTTACATCCTGACTGCATCTAGTCATACCTGCCCTAAGCTTGTTCAGCCTGCTCTGCTTACTTGCAACCACTTTTCCCTGTGGGGAGATCAGCTCCGTCAGTACCGTAATGGGGGCATCCCCTTTGGTATTTTCAATTTCAAGTCCTACATTAACGAGCGCGCGGCTCTCATCGAGGTGCAATGTTTTAATAAAAGTGCCACCTGTTGCCAAACTGACCGGATTGCGGATCACCAGTTTCACATCGCGGTAAATACCGGAGCCCGAATAAAAACGTGAGTTGGGCTGCTCCTTGTTGTTGACCTTGACGGTGAGTACATTCTCTCTACCCAGCTTATGCAGATAGGCAGAAAGTTCATACTCAAATCCGATATAACCGTTGGGCCTTCTTCCAAGAAAATGCCCATTGATCCAGACTTCACTGTTTTGATAGATCCCTTCAAACGCTATGAATACACGCTGCCCCACGGCAGACGCAGGAAGAACAAAGGACTTTTGATACCATCCGATTCCCCCGTCGAGGTATGCGGCACCGCTGCCGGCGGGGCTATGTTGCCGAAATGGCTGTTCTATGCTCCAATCGTGCGGCAGGTCCAACAAACGCCAACCTTCACCCCTTTTTTCGCTCACGTATTGCCGGCTTGAATCAAGCTTAAACCACCAGCCCCTATTAAAATTAAGTTCCTGCCGTGACTGTCCGGCCACCGTCAGCGCCATGGCCAGCCAAATGTACAGGGTGCCCCATATCCGGGAATACTGCACAATAGAAAATAGATAAAGCATACATCAAATTATTATCATAACCAAGGATCAAAGCGCTGCACGGTAATCAAACCAGTCAAAAAATGCCTGTGCATTCGTCGGCTTGCCATTGGAACTTGTAAATAAGCCGACCATCACGCCGGTAAAACCACCCGCCACCTCTGTACTGAGGTAACGGGTGTCTACGTTTCCTACTATCGTAATTTTATCCATGGGAGACTCTTTATATGCAAATTGATAAGATGAAGCTGTACCGGAGATTTTCAGCTCTACCTTATTGCCCGATATTTTCTTTTCGGCGACGATATATTGCAGTGACCCCACATGTACCCTTAACTGTAGAAAATAATCCTTTCCTTTACGTCTGACAAAAAAATCATAGTGGTGAGAATTCGTTTGATAGAGTGTCAGTCCGGCCTCCTCATTGTCGGCCTTGGCTACGAATTCCAGTTGTGTGCCTGCTTCAAAGTCATGTTCTGTCTGCCTTCTACCGATGAACGATGGTGAACCGATTTCGTTCAATGTAACTGGACTGGTCGATAAGCGTAGGCTCCCCCGTCGTTCAGACAGTGAGTAACTGGCCGAATCGGGATTACGTAAATATTGCCAGGACAAACCTAATTCGGGCTGGTTAAACTCATCCCGTACAGGTGGTGCGGTAAAGGTGACCTTAGGCAAGGTAGCAACCTGCATGTCGAGCTGTATAATACCATTTCCGTTGATCTGCGGCCAGCCATCTTTAGGCCAGCTCACCGGTGCCAAAAAAGTTTCCCTTCCCAGAATATGGTAATAGCTGTAAGGCTGAGTCACACGAAAGCCCAGAAATACCGTCCACCAGGAGCCGTCCGCGGCCTGAATGAAATCGGCATGCCCTACCCCCTGGATTGGGCTCCCCTGCCCCAGCCGGTTGGAATGGGACAGAATCGGATTGAGCGGACATGATTCATAAGGTCCCCATATGGAACGGCTGCGCCCTATACTTGCACTATGTGCATACTCCGTTCCGCCCTCACCCAACAACAGGTAATAATAGCCATCTTTTTTATAGATATGGGGTGCTTCAGGAAAACGTCCTCCAGTCCCCGCCCATACCAGTCGTTCGGAAGACCGCAGCTTACCGCTCTCCAGATCTATCGCCGTTACCCGGATACCTTCGTCTCCCTGAGTGACAAAATAACTCTGCCCATCATCATCCCAAAAAATGTCAGGATCTATACTTTTTATATCTACCCAGGTCGGATCGCTCCAAGGGCCGGCGGGATTTTCCGCCGTGCAGTAAAAGTTTCCTTTATCGGACACATTGGTACAGATCACATAAAACAAGCCATCGTGGTAACGGATGGACGGTGCAAATAATCCGCCTGAAGAGTGCGCATTCGCGAGCTGTAGCTGCGAAGACCGTGTCAGACAATGTCCGCCCTGTTCCCAATGCACCAGATCTTTACTGTGATAAATAGGTAAGCCCGGGAAATACTCAAATGAGGAAGTTACCAGATAGAAGTCTTCTCCTACCCGGCAGATGCTCGGATCGGGATTAAATCCTCTGATAACCGGATTTTTAAATCCCGCCTGTCCAAAAGCAACAGGCAGGTAAAATAGCAGAAAAGTAACATAGATAACTGAGCTTATGTGCCTCATGTACCCCAAATTAAATATCAACATCGTTTCGCAATTCAAATCTCTATTTAGCCGAATGATCCCCATTCTGGCTTTCTTCTAAACTTTCTTTGTACTCCTTGCTGATAAAATTGAAGGTCAGCATGGCCGCGCTGTCATTGGATAATACGGGATCTCTAAGTACAGCTAACTGCATGGTATGTTCGGTTAAGGACATAATGCGTACATCACCCCAGTCGACGACGATCTTATCCTGCGGTGCGCCATGTAATGGTGCTGCTCCAGTAAGCCGTATCGTTTTCTTTTCAGTATCTATATTGAATGTACCTTTTTGTGTCTTTCCAAGCATGGCATGGTTCACATAAACATTGGCTGCACCTTTCAGGTCGAAAGTCATGCTACCATAGTCGCCCGCGGGCATGATCCAGCTGTTGCTTTTCCATTCTGCATCCCAGAGCCATGAATCACCGTTCAGGGGTTCAGCAGTCTTATTTATCGAGCCCCACCAGTCTCCGGTTCCATAAAAATACATAGGCCCCTTAAAATAGCGGGACCTGCCTGCCGCATCCAGATCCAGATACCAGGTTTTCTCGTTCCCCGCCCCACCCGATATCAAGGTCCAGGTTTCATCACTGATAAACTCGGCATACATCTCATCTATTTTAAACGTCACCGGTGCTCCATAGACAATTCCCCCACGGGTCTCAACACCAAATTTGACCGTGTACTCACCCGGAAACGGCATTTTTAAGGTTACTTTCTTCTCCTGACTATGCCCTTGGGGATGATCCCATAGCGGAGTGTACTTTGGATCCACTAAACTTGTCAGATAGACAATATTGGGATTATTGGCATCATGTTCAATTTTATATGATTTTCCCAGTTCTAACTGCGCGGAGGTCACATCAATCTGCCCAAGCGAATATTCCTCGGGCGAACAGCCTCCCAGTAGTACCACCACCGCAAAGCAGCAGATCGCATATATTATCTTTTTCATATGTTCAAAATTTAAGTTCAGCCAGCACGGAGTCTGGCGACATGATTCATTAATTCCAGCCTTCATTCTGTTTTAGTACACCATTGGACAAAGTGATCTGTTTATTTGGAATCTGCATAAACCCTCTCGTCTTCAGAAACTTGTCCTTCGTAACAGTGACTTTTTCAGAAACAGAGCCGCTCAGGACATCTTCAGACGTTTCAAGGATAGCCGCAGCGTTATTTAGCCCCTGCCGCAATACATCCCAATAACGGATACCTTCAAAAGCGAACTCAAACTTTCGTTCCTTAAGAATGTTGTTTTTGGTAGCAGCAACCGCCACAAAATGCTCTTTATAGGCTCGTTTTCGCACTTCGTCGAAATATTTCTGTGCATTTGCAGAGCCTAGTTCGGCAGCCATCAGCAGCACATCTGCATAACGGATGACAAAGTAATCCTGATCCTGCGAGAGCTGCATATCCTTATCTCCCCCTGTATTGGTAGTCCCATCGGGCAGCGCCGTCGGTGCATATTTCTTCACGGCATACCCAGTATACTCACGCTGATCTTTCAGATTAAATCCGGTGATCTTTTCACCTTCGATATCAATAATTGAGGCAGACTTTCGGGTATCGTTGTTGTCAAATTCGTTGAAAAAACTTTTGCTCACCGTACAGGCGCCCCACCCCTGACCGTAGGGAGACCAATTCTTACCGCGGAGGCCAAGAAATACCACCCAACGGTTGCCATCAACATAGCCATTGTAATTGGAAGTGTTGTTGAATTTCTGTGCAAAAACCACTTCGGAATTACCCTTTCCTGCATATTTTGAGATGTCCAGCGTATTGTCGCTGGCATTGGGAATATAACTTGCTGCCGGCCACAGATTCTTGAAATCTGCCACCAGCGCAAATTGGCCGCTGCTGACGATGTCTTCTAGCCCCGCCAGGGCTTCTGCTTTAGAAACGCCGATATCTTCACTGCCATAATATCCTGCGTAGAATAAATAGACACGGGCCAATAGTGCTTTTGCAGCAAAAGGTGTCGCCCGTCCATCATTGGTCGCGGCAGCCGACTTGGGGTAAGCGTCCGCAGGAATATTGGCAGCAGCAAACTTCAGGTCGGAAACGATCAGTTTATAGATTTCCTTTGGATCGGACTGGGGGATGTTGTCATTTGTCGGAACCGTCAGCAGAGGTACCTTTTCGAAGAGACGCACCAGATCAAAGTACATCAGTGCCCGTAAAAATTTAGTTTCGCCTTCGATCCGTGTACGCGCTGTCGTGTTCCCTGTAAAATCTGTTCCGTCCAATTTCCCCAGCAAGGTGTTACATCGGAAGATACCGGCATAGTAATCGGACCAGGTACCATCAAAAATATTGTTATCCGATTGCGACTGGGCAATATCAAAACGGTCTATCGCCTGAAATGCGCGCCCGTCTGTTGTACCCGTCCCGCCAAAGCAGTTATCGCCGGCCACTTCCGCCGTTATGTAAAAAGACTGGTTTCCATTGGAAGTGGTACGTTGGTAACCATCGTAACAGCCGACGAGGGCCATCTCAGCATCTGCCACAGTTTTATAAAAATTGTTTTCCAGGACGCTCGTCATGGGTTCGACATCCAGAAAACTGGATGAGCATGAGCCCAACAACAAGGATCCAATAAGTACTGAATGATAGATATAACTCGATTTTTTCATGATTTCTCGATTTTAGAATTTCACATTTAAGCCAAATAATACAGTTCTCGGTCTGGGATAATAACCGAGATCGATGCCCGATACCCAGCCGTCTGTCCCATAACCGATCTCCGGATCCATTCCGTCGTATTTAGTAAAGGTCAGCAGGTTCTGTCCCTGCACATAAAAACGGATCTGATTGCCATATTTCCATTTTATCAACCTGGAGAGATCATAACCCAAGGTTACGTTGCTGATCCTAAGGAAATCGCCGTCTTGAATGTATAGATCGGAAAACTGCCAGTTGACATTGGTTTCTGTAACACGAGGAATTATATTGGAAGTACCTTCTCCCGTCCAGCGATCCAGGATTCGTGTTGTATAATTCGCTTGTTTATTGGTATGGTTCCGATAAGACTGTACGATCTTATTACCTAATGAACCGTATGCATTGACCGAGAAATCAAATCCTTTATAATCCAGTCCGATGTTGAACCCATAGGTAAAATCGGGCATGCCTACCCCCAGATTGACCTTATCCGAAGCATTGATAATTCCATCATTATTCTGGTCAACATACTTGACATCGCCCGGTTTGACATCGGCTTGCAGTATCCCACGTCCAGCTGTTTTCCATGCTTCGATTTCGGCCTGATTCTGAAATAATCCATCGGTCTTATACCCCCAGAAATAACCGATGGGCAGGCCATTGGCTGCGCGGTAAAACTCTTCTGAATTATCGTACAACATGGCAGTCTGTCCATGTATTATCCCATCTTCTGTGGGAATTTGTCCGACCTTGTTCTTATTGTAGGCACCATTAACGCCAAACCGGTACTTCACTTCATTGATCTTGTCCGACCAGTTAAAGGCGAGTTCCACACCTGTATTTTTCACATCGCCACCATTGATAAAAGGAGGCAGCGTACCCGTCGTTGCCAATACAGGTGCTGTTACCAACCAATCCTTGGTTGTTTTTACATAAAAATCAGCCACGACGTCCAGTCGGTTGTGCGCAAACTTCGCATCGAATCCGATATTCGTCTGCTCCGAAGTTTCCCAGGTTAACTTAGGATTGGACAAGCGGCTGGGATAAGCCCCGGGGATATTCTTGTTGCTGGTCCCGAAAACATAATGCGCCCCGGGGTTTGACGATGTGATACCTGTTGAAGTGCTGATGGGGGCTGCATACTGGAAGTCGGCAATATCCTGATTGCCCACCTGCCCCCAGGATGCGCGAAGTTTGAAAAAGTTGATTCCGGCAAAATTCTCCCTGAAGAAGTCCTCCGAAGAGATCACCCAGCCTGCTGATACCGAAGGAAAATATCCCCAGCGGTTTGCTCTCGAAAATTTAGAAGAGGCATCAGCGCGCAGAGTAGCATTCAGCAGATACTTTTCTTTATAATTATAGCCCAACCTTCCGAAATAGGAGACTCTTCGTGTCACATTTTCCGGACGGCCCGAAACTGTACGTGTCTCAACGACGTTACCCTTCTCGTCCAGATGGGCCTGTCCTGTGGTGTTGTCCAGATAAGCATGGGCAAAATCGTTGAACTGCGACAGCAGATTCCAGTTTGATCCCGACAGATAGGTGCCCTGATAGCGCAGGGACTCCATCCCCACCATTGCCGAAAAGCGGTGATCTGTATGAAGATCAAAATCGTAGGATGCTGTATTCGTCCAGGTCAGGGTATGCCCCTTGCTCATATTTTGTGAAGTTGTCGTATGGTCCTGATTGTAGGTGTAAATCGAGAAGCGGTACAATGGTGTAAAGCTCCTATATTCCGAGGCGTAGTAATTAAATCCCAACAAAGAGCGGACTTTCAGTCCTTTGATTGGTTCCACTTCAGCAAAGACATCGGCCAATAATTTCTGTCCGTCATTGCTATTGTTCGAATTGGTCATCATCACACCATAGGGATTGCTATCCCCATTGTACCAAGGCGAATTCGAGGTATCGTTAAAAGGGCTGCCGTAAAGACCGTTGTCCGAGTAGACGGGCGATAGCGGAGAAGTCGCAAAAGCTCCGCGCAAGGTATTGTTATATTGGTTTCCGACGCTTATCCCGCGATTTTTGATATAATTAAAGTTGAGATGCTGACCGATTTTTAGAAAATTATCGAAGAGTTTGTGCTCCGAATTGCTCCTAAAACCATAGCGTTGATAATTCGATACATCCTTACCTCCGACAATCCCCTCCTGACTGATGTAATTTAAGGATAACGCGTAGGTAGATTTTTCGGAGCCGCCTGTCAGTCCAACATTGTAATTGTCCATCTTAGCGTTGTCCTTAAACATATAATCGAGCCAATTGGTATTGGCCAGCCCCGGCATACTGTCGAAATCAATTACAGATGCACCGGAATTGAGGGACTGTTCGTTCATAATGAGTTTGTATTGCGCCGCATCCAGCAACTTGGCTTTCCGTGCCACATTCTGTATCCCCGTATACCCGTCAAAGGAAAGCATACTCTTGCCTGCAGCCCCCATCTTGGTCGTGACCAGTACCACTCCATTTGCGGCCTGCGAGCCGTAGATCGCAGCAGAGGCAGCATCTTTTAATACGTCTATCGACTGAATATCTGCCGCATTCAATACGGAGATATCTCCTCCGGGGACACCATCAATAACATACAATGGTCCAGAGTTACCGATGGTCCCCAGTCCACGGACGACAACCTTCATGTCGGCCCCGGGCTGCCCAGAGGTAGAAGCGATGGAGACCCCCGGCGCTTGTCCCTGCAGGGACTGCAAAGGATTCAGCTGATTGCGCTTCTGTAGATCCTCGCCTTCCACTTTTAAGTTGGCCCCGGTATTCAGTTTCTTCTTTTGAACACCGTAGCCTATCACAACCACTTCATCGAGATCCGAAGTTGTCGGTTGAAGCCGGATAACCATGCTGGGTCCCGTGACAGTGACTTCCTCTGTTTTATACCCTACATAAGATACCGTCAAAGTAGAACCTTTCGCGGCGGTCAATGAGAACTTTCCCGATTCATCACTGCTTGTCGACACCTTCTGATTCTTTACCGTAATACTTGCTCCACCGATCGGCAGACCTGTGTCCGTAGAAACAACCGATCCTGTCAGGGACTGCGCCCAGACCAACGAGCTCATGCCAGTCATTGCCACCACGGCAATTCCCCTGCTCAACAACTGTTTGCTTATCATATGATTTGATTTAAAATTGGTTTTTACTTAGTTTAATTTGATCTGTAAAGCATCCCCCGAATAGCTGATCGTCTTCGCTTTCTTCGCCCGGGCATCAAGACCAGCAGCATGCTTGTCATGAACGAAAATCACATTGAATTTCCTGGTCTGCAACATGCCATCAAATGTCCCTGTCCGCTTCGCAAATGACAGTGTTCTGGTAGCATCCACATATTGGATATCAATACGGCTGTATTTTCCTTTTTCGTAGTTGTAATTGGTACCCTCATCTTCATAAAGTGAAAATTGACCATCGGCACCTGCATAAATGTAGAGGTCAAGAACCTCCTGCTTTTTTTCATCTGTATATTGTATCGCTGCACCGACAGGAAGTATCGTTCCAGCTTTGACAAAGACTGGTATCCGCTCATAGGGCGCCGGGACCATCAGATCCTGTCCACCCTTTGTTTTCTCTCCCTGATAGAGATCATACCAGTCCACGCCTTTAGGGAAATGAACTTTTCTGCTGTTTGCTCCTTTTTCTGTTACCGGGCTGACCAACAAACTAGGCCCCCAGAGGTACTGGTCATTAATATCGTAGCCATCCTTGTCTGCCGGGAAATCCATCGCCAGAGCCCGGATCATGGAATAATCCTCGAAAAATGTCTTCGCAGCCAAACTATAATTATAGGAAAGCAATTTGTAACGTAGATTAATAGCGTAAACCATACTCTTATAAGCCGGATGTCCATCCGGTGCAATGTTAAACGGCTCGCGGAAGGGAAATTGACCGTGGGCCCTAAATAATGGCAAAAACGAGCCATATTGGTACCAGCGGCTGTTCAGCTCCCGCCATTCCTCCAGATCTGTCGCGTTCGGCTGATGGAATCTATTCTCGACAAGGAACCCCCCGGCGTCCATTGTCCAGTAGGGTGTACCGGACATCGAAAAGTTAATTCCGCCAGCGATCTGGTCCTTCATATCGTGCCATCTGGAGGCAATATCCCCGCTCCAGGCCGCCGCCGCATACCGCTGCTGTCCGGCAAAGAATGACCGGGTCAGGATAAATACCCTCTTATTGGGGTCTGTAGCGCGCTGCCCCTCATAGATGCCTTTCGCATTTTGCAGGGGAAAAGCGTTATAATAGCGTACCGAGGACCCAATGCTGGGCTGGAAGACAGACTTGCGTTCATCTAAATCGATATTCGAATGGATATCTGGTTCGCTGGCATCCATCCACCAGGCATCAATACCGATTTTGAACAAGTTGCTGTCCAGCAATCGCCAAAATGCATCCCGCGCACCTTTACTAAAGGGATCATAGAAAGTTGACGTGTATCCTTTTCCGATCCAATCTTTGCGACCGTCGTAAATATTACGGGGATAAATCCATTTGTTGTCCTTAAACTCCCGATAGACCGAGGACTCCTCGTTGATTTTTGGCCATGCCGAAATCATGATCTTAAAATGCTGGTCGTGAAGCTTACGCACCATCGCCGCTGCATCAGGGAAACGTTCCACATCGAACTTCTGGCTACCCCAGTCATTTTCGGCCCAGTATGACCAGTCCTGTACAATGTTGTCGACCGGAATCCTGCGCTTCCGGAACTCTGCCGCAACAGCTTCTACTTCAGTTTGAGTTTTATATCGCTCTCTGCTCTGCCAGAATCCAAAGCTCCAAAGCGGCATGATGGGAGCCTTACCCGACAACAACCGGTACCCCGAAATAACCTCATCCATGGATTTGCCTTGGATAAAATAATAATCTATTGCATCACCAGCTTCGGAATTAAAGGAAAACAGATTTTTACGTGTATCCGGAACCGGGCTTTGCCAATTCAGCGTAAAATAAGATTCACCGCCGTCGGGAATCCATTCCATCCGGATTTTATGCTGCTCGCCTTTGGCCATTTCCTTTTCAACTTCAAATGTACCTGCATTCCAGGACTGACGCCAGCGATCGGCCATCAGCTCACCATCAATCCAGACCTTCATATAGCCCGAGTATTTAAAATGCAGAATGTGCTTGCCAGAGTAGGGAGATGATAAGCTTCCCTCGTAGATAACTTTGCTCGCAGCCAGTTTGATGTCTTTCGGAAATTTATGCTGATCAGTCAGATAACCGTAGTCAATGATCGATTCGGGGCGGGATAAAAAGACTTTATCCGAATCATTACGGTCCACATAAGTCGCCGTCAGCCAGCCCTGCTCCCCTTCCTTTGAAAAAAGCTTAAAGGCGTTCAATGGTAATAAAGGACGTACGTCCCCAGCCTTCGTAATAGAATAGTTATGCCATAGCACACCATAATTGTTCGTCGACACAAAAAACGGAATGCCGATTTCGGTATTATACTGCAGCAAGGTAACCTGCTTACCCCGATTATAGTTCATGACTGCATTTTGATGCTGCCCAAGACCATAAATACCTTCATCCGGGTGGACGATAAAGTCCTGATTGATCCGGTAAAATGAATCTCCATTATAGCTATCTGCTGTAAAGGAGCCCGAATTTCTTTTGGCTTCCTTAAAGATTGGCCGGCCATTTAAATCCAGAAACTCGACGTTTCCGTTCAGTCGGGAGACAACAGCCTGTAAACTGGAGGTCAGCACGTTTACAGTCGAGTCCGTGGGTCTGACCGCCAATGATCGGACCTGACGGCGTAAAGAATCCACTATGGTCAGGCTCGACTGAGCTGGATAGGCGGTTCCGCCGGGAACGGCAGTCACGCGAACAATCTTGTCAGTGATAACATCTACATAAACGTCCTGATCAATGGACGTGGCGGAATTTTTGAAGCTTACTTTAATACCGGTCGCCGTCTTTTCATAACTGGATCTGTTGACCTGGGCCGATCCCTGCTGTGCAATTACGAACAGCATCAGACCACTTAAAGCATACGTGAGTTTGCGCATATAATAAGATTTATTTGGTTATAATGTTCCCTTGGTTATTTCTATCCTTTGCCACCAAAGGATAATTCAAAGGTAGTGTGCAACCGGTTGTTTATAGGTTATGATTTGTTAACAATTAGGGGCTGATTTGTTAACTTCTTCATCGCTACCGGCGAAAACAATAGAATTAAATCACTGTATACAAACTATTTGCGATAATAAGACGGTAAATTACCGAAAGCAGATTTAAAGTATTTACTGAACTGTTTAGGATTGCCAAATCCCACGGCGTAAGCAATTTCGGCAATGGATAACTTCGAATTCTGAACTAGATGCATAGCGCGTTTCAAACGGATATGCCGCACATATTCGGTAGGAGAATAACCGGTAATGGCAAGCACTTTTTTGTACAGTCCGACACGGGTAATATTCATCCTCTTCGCCAGCAATTCTACGGACAGCGCAGAATCGCTCAGATCTTTTTCGATTTCCGTAATCAATGCCCGGATGAACTGTTCGTCCGCAGACTCGATCTCAGGTTGTACGAGGTCTACTTTGATCTGTTTCTGATAACGCCTGACGAGGTTTTGCTGCTGACCAAGGATCTGTGCAAGCTTTGATTGTAATAGTTCAATATGGAAGGGTTTGTGAATATAATCAGTCGCCCCAGCCCGTAGCGCCTCTACCTCAGTCCGCTGGTTGACCACGGCAGTTACGATCAAAACAGGAATATGGTCCAGTTTGCCCTGGCCTCTTACATAACGGCACAAGTCCAGCCCACTTTCTCCGGGGAGATTCAGGTCTGCGATGATTAAATCGATCGGCTGTCGACTGAGGTGCTCTTTCGCTAGGCCGACCGTTTGCGAACGAATGATGACATAGTTCGGACGCAAACATCTTTCCATATAGTGAAGGAAATCGGCATCATCTTCCACCAACAAAATACGAGGGTTCCCAGCCGGTAGATTTGGTTTCTGTTCCACCTCAGGTTCAGCTGCCTGTATGGGCAGCTCCACATAAAATCGCGTCCAGTCCGAATCACTCGAAACCTCAATTTTCCCGTTCAAAAACTCCACATATTCTTTGACGATAGACAGCCCAATGCCTGTGCCCTGATTCAATTTACCATTGGGAACTTCCAGCTGAAAATATCGTTCAAAAATACGCTGCTGAAGTCTATCGGGAATTGGTACGCCCTGATTTTTCACTTCGATATAGACGCTTTTTCCAAGATTAGTACCGCCAATGCCGGCCTGAACACATACAGTTCCCATTGTTGGGCTAAACTTGATCGCATTGGAAACTAAATTAAAAACAATACTCTCCAGCTTGTTTTTGTCAAACCAGGCCGAAAAAGAGCTTGGGACGAGATCCAGGTCCAGCCTGACCTGACTGGTTTCCGCTAATGCTGAAAAGGCCTGTACCTGTTCATGGATGAATCCCATGATATCTCCATACTCGGCGCGTAATTCCAGTTGACTGCGTTCCAGCTTTCTGAAATCCAGCAGTTGGTTAACGAGCTTGAGAAGACGATCGGCATTTTTTTTGATCAGGCTCAGATCGGCTTTTTTATGCTCATCCTCTTCTTGACTCAGCAACTGCTGCGTAGGCGTTAGGATCAAACTGATCGGCGTCCTAAATTCATGGCTGACATTCGTAAAGAAGCGTGTTTTCAATGCATCGAGCTCCTTAGCCTGCAGTGCCTGCTCCTTCGCGAGGTACAGCTGATTGCGTGTTCTGGCCCGTAATTTGGTCAGATAATAGAATATCCATAAAAGGCTGAACAATACACCGGCGTAAAGTGCAAAAGCCCAAGTGGACCGCCAGAATGGGGGCTGTATATCAATCGTCAATAATAGCACTTTTTCAGACCAATGGTGTGTGTCCAGTGCATGCCGGATATAGAAACGGTAAGCCTTTGCATCCAGATTGGTAAAGTTGGCACGTAGAGTCCCCGGCTCAAAATCAAACCACTCGTCACTCAGCCCGATAAGCTGATACTGGTAAAGGCCGCTGTTTTGCTGCAGATAGTCAAATGTTGATAGTTCCAGGGAGAGCGCGTTCAGGTTATAAGGCAGCTTAAGTTCTTTCAGGTTGTGCAATGACTGATCGTAGATCACCCGCCCAGCAAAAGCTTCGCCGACGGCCACCCGTTTATTGAATAGGTAGATGTTAGATAAAACCGGCGTAGGCATCCCCTGTTCACTGACAATGGCCTCGGGATCAATAAAGTTGAATCCTTTAGGACCACCAAAAACGAGCCGCCCATCGCGTAGCTTTAATGCAGCATTTTCATTAAAAACATTACCCTGCAATCCCAGCTCCTGCTTAAAATTCCGGACAATGAACTTGCCCGGGTCTCCTGAAGCCACAATTTCCGAAAGCCCCTTATTGCTCGATGCCCAGAGGTTGCCCTTATTGTCCACCAAAAGTGCCAATAGGGCATCATCGCTCAGTCCGTCCTTCTGTGTAAGGTAACTGATGTGCCCGTCCTCGATGACGTGTAGACCATCCTGGGTAGCAGCCCAGATCCGCCCGCGCCGATCCTCCTTGATATCATAGATCAGGTTATTCGACAACCTTGGTGAACTATTGGTATTGAAATACTTGATTTGGCCATCAGAACCTAAACGTGCCATCCCAGTAGCTGTGCCTATCCATAGCTGTTTTTTGGAATCTTCAAACAATACGGAGATATAATTGCTCGTTAGGGTATCTCGCCGCTGGTTGATCGCCTTGGAAAATACCTCCGTCTTCCGGTCAAACAAATATAGTCCGCCGCCGAGTGTGCCAACCCAAAATCTGCCGGAGCTATCTTCATAAACTTCCCAGACGCTGTCATCATTTAATTGCCCCGCTCCCGCGCCACGGACGAACGTCCGGAAGTTTTTACCGTCAAAACTGCACAAACCACCTCTATAGGTGCCTATCCAAAGGAGACCATCGCGATCTAGGTGCAAAGAAACGATCACGTTGCTGCTCAAGCTATTGGCCTGTCCAGGGTGATGCATATATTGGGTAAACGTTTTTTTGGAAATATCATAATAAAGAAGTCCCCCACCATTTGTTCCGATCCACAGATTCCCCTTCCGGTCTTCCACAAACTTATTGACATCGTCAAAGGGCAGTGATCTCGGTAACCCCGGGTAGTTTTTAATCAACGGGAACAACAGTAGGTTGGGGTGATAATAGCTAATACCGCCTTTATATGTGCCTACCCATATAATCCCCGACTGGTCCCTGTACAATGCCGTTATGCTGTTGTAAGGCAAGCTTCTGAGATCATATCGATCATTACGAATGATTTCGATTTTTCCATTTTGCTTATTAAATGCATTGATCCCACCGTGGTCGGTGCCCAGCCAGATTAAGCCTTGGGTATCTTCCACAATATTCCCCACAAACGGATTGGACAATTCGGACTGTAGATGTCTAACCCTACCAGTCTGTGGATGCAGCCAGTAGGCCCCCACTGGTTTGTCTTTGGCATATACCCATAGATCTCCATCCCTATCTTCAAATATATTCAGATTAACCTGCTTATGTGCCAAGGCTAGCTGGGCAACTTTGTGGCTCTGAAGGGACCGCAAGTCTGTCCGACTGAGCAAACCGTCTTCATAAATAATCCAGATAGACTGCTCACGTCCGCGGATAACGTCAGAGATCCGGCTCTGCTGATACCATGGAGATATGCTACGAAAGTTTCCCTTCGCCGCATCATATACGACTAGCGAACGGTCAGCATACAATAAGGCAAATTTCCCACTACCAAGAGGACGTATAGTGTATACATCCTTGGCTGGCAATCCTCTACCGGCCAACACGGAGTCCACCCGCTGAATGATAGTCCCTGTCCGCTGGTCAAAAATATTCATTTTATTGCTGGTACGTATCCATACATCTCCTTCGGGACCTTCGAATAAACCGGATATAACGTTACTGCTGAGTCCCTGCTCCTTATTACCAGAATAGCGGAAATTGGTAAACTGCATACCATCAAATCGGCTCAGGCCCGATTCCGTGCCAAACCAGAGATAATTGTATTGATCTCTCAGCGCGCAATTGATGTGGTTGTGGATCAGCCCCTGATCGGAGGTCAAGGTCCGAAACGGATACATATTGGTCTGGGCGAAAACAGCTGACTTCCCGAATAGAATTAAAATACAGAGAAGTATACGGTATGCTAAAGATGATTTTTTCTGCCTCATTGGTTATGCTTCTCCAATGATACAAAAATTGATTTATAAAAAAAAGGCGATATGTTTTGCATATCGCCTTTTGTATCATGTCGAATAATGGAATTATCCGTTTGACAAAGCTGCAGCGCCAGATACGATTTCGGTCAGCTCGGTTGTGATCGCTGCCTGACGCGCCTGGTTGTAAGATAATTTGAGTGATCTCAACAGGTCACCCGCATTTTCTGTTGCTTTATCCATCGCTGTCATACGTGCACCATGCTCGGAAGCATTGGAATCCAACACAGCTTTATATAATTGAATCTTGATGGCTTTGGGAATTAGTTCTTCGATGATCTTCTCTTTGGAAGGTTCGATGATATAATCCACTTCAGCTTCTATTTTTGCTTTATGCGTATGTTGCGTTTTATCTTCTGCAGGTAATAACGGTAAAATCTGCTCCGTTGTCAGCTCCTGAACAGCTGCATTTTTGAATTGGTTATACACCACTTCAACACGGTCAAAATTACCTTCCTTGAATTGTTCCATGATAAATTCTGTCACCATCGAAACAGATCCAAAATTCAAATCCGAAAACAAATCCGAGTGGTTGGCGATCATATTGAAGTTACGCTTTGCATAAAAGTCGTAACCCTTTTTTCCAATACCAATGATACTTAAATTACCTTTTGCATGTTGCTCAGCATATTTATTAAAAATCAAGTTATTGGTTGCTTTGATTACATTCGCATTGAATGCTCCAGCCAGCCCTCTGTTAGAAGAAACAACAACGATCAACACCTTATTTGGCTCACGGTCTATGGTGAACGGAGAATTGTTTCCTTCCACACTTGCAGAAACGTCTGCCAAAATATCTCTTAGTTTATTCGCATATGGTCGCAATTGTAAGATAGCGTTAGTAGCGCGCTTCAATTTAGCAGCCGAAACCATTTTCATAGCTTTCGTGATCTGCTGTGTTGATGTTACGGAGGTGATCCGGTTTCTTACTTCTTTTAAATTTGCCATATCTAAGATTGGAGATAGGAGATCTGAGATAGGAGATTTAAGAAATCTTTCAAAGACATCTCAAATCTCAAATCTATCATCTCACATCTGATTAATATTTTGATGCTAAATCTTTAGCTACTGTTTCTAATACTGCAGTCAACTCATCTGTAAATTTACCAGCTTTGAAAGCGGCCAAAACTTCTGGATGACGTTGCTCCAATTGTGTTAAGAATTCTTCTTCAAATTCTCTTACCTTGTTGACAGGAACATTACGCAACAAACCTTTTGTTCCGGCATAGATGATCGCTACTTGCTTCTCTACTGACACAGGAGAATATTGTCCTTGTTTTAGGATCTCCACGTTACGGACTCCTTTGTCCAATACAGCTTTTGTAGCCGCATCAAGGTCTGAACCGAATTTTGCAAAAGCTTCCAGTTCACGGTACTGCGCCTGATCCAGTTTTAAGGTACCCGATACTTTCTTCATCGATTTGATCTGAGCATTACCACCCACACGGGATACGGAGATACCCACGTTGATCGCAGGACGGATACCGGCATTGAATAAGTTGGACTCCAAGAAAATCTGACCATCTGTGATGGAAATTACGTTGGTTGGAATGTATGCCGAAACGTCACCTGCCTGCGTCTCAATAATCGGAAGGGCTGTCAATGAACCACCACCTTTCACCAAATGTTTGATAGACTCCGGAAGATCGTTCATGTTACGTGCGATATCATCTGATGAGTTGATTTTCGCAGCACGTTCCAACAAACGACTATGCAAATAAAACACGTCACCAGGATATGCCTCACGACCCGGTGGACGACGCAACAACAAAGATACCTCACGGTAAGCCACAGCTTGTTTAGACAAATCGTCATAAACGATCAATGCTGGACGGCCTGTATCGCGGAAAAACTCGCCGATAGCAGCACCCGCCATTGGCGCGTAAAACTGAAGCGGAGCAGGATCAGCAGCAGAAGCAGCAACCACAACGGTATAGGCCATAGCACCACGCTCCTCTAATGTACGCACGATATTTGCCACTGTAGAGTTCTTCTGACCAACAGCAACATAGATACAAAATACAGGCTGACCTGCATCGTAGAATTCTTTCTGGTTTAAGATCGTATCGATACAAACCGCAGTCTTACCTGTCTGACGGTCACCGATAACCAACTCACGCTGACCACGGCCTACCGGAATCATCGCATCAATCGCTTTGATACCTGTTTGCAATGGCTCTGTTACAGGCTGACGGTAGATAACACCAGGAGCTTTACGCTCGATCGGCATTTCATACAATTCACCTTGAATAGGCCCTTTGCCATCGATTGGCTGACCCAATGTATTCACCACACGTCCCAACAATCCTTCTCCAACTTTGATGGATGCAATACGGTTGGTACGTTTAATCGTATCACCTTCTTTGATTTCATCCGAAGGACCCAAAAGAACGACACCGACGTTGTCTTCTTCTAAGTTTAATACAATACCTTGTAATCCGTTATCAAATTCAACCAACTCACCGGACTGAACTTTAGTTAAGCCGTAAATACGAGCAATACCGTCACCCACAGCAAGTACGGTACCCACTTCCTCTAGTTCGGCTTCTGATTTAAAGCCCGACAATTGTTCTCTTAAAATTGCCGATACTTCATCTGGTCTTACCTCTATCATTTTAATTATTATAAGGGGTTTTTTGATTTATTTTACTTTGCAGGATCAGAGCTTATTAATTTCCCTGATTCAAATATCTTTCTAACTTATTCAATTTACCAGCAATACTTGCATCAATTTGGCGGTCGCCAATATTGACCACAAATCCGCCAATCAGACGGCTATCAACCTTATTGGTCAAAATCACCTGTGCGTTGGTCTCTTTTGCAAGTACGTCTTTCATCGCTGTTAAATTAGCTTCCGAAAGCGGTGCCGCGGACGTTACTGTCGCTTTTACAATACCTTTTACCTCATTGTACTCACGGATAAATTCCTGAGCGGTAGCATAAACGATGACACCACGACCTTTGTTGATCATGATCTTAAAAAAGGCTAAGATAGTCGGATTGATCTTATCTTTAAATAAAGCATCCAATACACTTTTCTTCTTGTCCAATGGCACAATAGGATTGGCTAAAATAGCCTGCAATTCTGAACTGGATTTCAACACAGCGATAAACGACTCCATATCCGTTTTGATAGTCTCCAGTGAGCCTTGCTCGCTAGCCAAATCAAGTAAAGATTTTGCGTATCTCGATGCAACTTTAAATACTGACATATTCTCTTTCGTAATTTAAGTGACCGGATTAGTTCAATTTAACATCATTAAGCAAATCTGCTACTAAAGCTTCCTGCTTACCTTGGTCCTCAAATTCTTTTGTTAACACTTTGCGAGCGATATCCAAAGACAAAGACGAAACTTGTGATTTCACTTCAGCCAAAGCCTTATTCTTTTGTTCATCGATTTCTGCTTTTGCCTGCGCAATCATCCTTGCACCCTCAGCTTGCGCCTGAGTTTTAGCTTCAGCAACGATTTTCTCTTTTAGCTCTTTTGCTTCTTTAAGGATAACATCACGTTCTGCACGAGCTTCTTTCAGTAATTGTTCGTTTTCATTGGTCAAACGAGCCATCTCCAATTTAGCTTTCTCCGCAGCTTCCAAAGCATTAGCAATTCCTTGCTCACGCTCATCCAAAGCATTTACGATAGGTTTCCAGGCAAACTTGCCTAACAAAAAGATCACAACCAATAAAATGATTAGTTGCCAAAAGAACAAACCGTACGAGAACTGATTAATTAATGCTTCCATTTATATACAATTGTAAATTATAATTTTCTTTTGTCTGTATTTTTTTGTTTAAATACAGTCTGCAACCAACCGTTGCAAACTGTATCTAGTAAACTTTTAATCAGCTTGGATTATTTACCTAAGATTAAAGCACCGAATGCTAAACCTTCAACTAAGGCACCAATGATGATCATCGCAGTTTGAATTTTAGATGCTGCTTCTGGTTGGCGAGCGATAGCTTCCATAGCTGAACCACCGATTTTACCTAAACCTAAACCTGCACCGATTACGATTAAACCTGCTCCAATTAAGTTGTACATAATAATTATTTTATAAAATTTAACAAAAAAATTCAATTAGTGATGTGCGTGCTCTTCAACAGCCATACCGATAAATAGGGATGACAACATCGTGAAGATAAAGGCTTGTAAAAACGCAACCAGTAACTCCAGGAAGAACAACACCAAAGTCAACAACATAGACACACCGATACTACCGGGAACCGTCAATTGTTGTTGGAATAAATAGACGATTGCTATCAAGCCCATTACTACAGAGTGACCTGCTGTGATATTCGCAAATAAACGCAACATCAACGAGAAAGGTTTTGTAAACATCCCCAAGACCTCGATAGGTGCCAAAATAAATTTAAACGGCACAGGTACCCCCGGCATCCAAAAGATGTGCTTCCAGTAATCTTTATTTGCTTTAATATTGGTGATAACAAAAGTGAATAAAGCCAGACATAAGGTTACTGTGATATTTCCGGTAACGTTAAATCCTAGCGGCGTCAATCCCAATAGGTTTAACACAAAAATCAGGAAAAATACAGACAGTAAGTACGGCATAAACTCTTTGTAACGATGCCCGATATTTGGCACGGCCATTTCGTCACGAACATATAAAACTAAGGGTTCTAACACGCGACCTACACCTTTTGGCAAGTTGTTGACACCTTTTTTATAGGTCTTCGCCAAACTTGTAAAGCCCCAGAACAACAAGAAAGCCGCCAATAATAAACCTACTACGTTCTTTGTAATAGAGAAGTCTAAAGGTTTTGCATTTGTTGGATGATGCTGTTCATCGTAGTTAATCGTGCCAGCAGCATCTGTCTTATAGATTTTGCCATGATATAGCGCATAGTATTGACCATTTTTCTCAACAACAGACTCACCATGATGAAATTCACCCGAAGAGAAAACAACCAATCCATTATCAATAAGAATTACTGGCAATGGAAAACCATAATGTTTTCCTGCTTTTTTATCGGTGAACAAAGAAAAATAATGATCATCTTGCAAGTGATGTTGACTATACTCTTTGATCTCCTCAGCTTGGGTTTTAGGCGCATCCCCGTGCGCTTCTTCAGCTGCTTTTAAGGTAAAAGGATTGACAGCAAGAAAAATTACTGCAAATAATAAAAGTGCTCTCTTAAGATTCACCATTTCAGATTACTATTGAATAATAAAAAATTTTGCGCAAAAATACAATTTTATTTGGCATTCTCAGCATTTGTTCAAACTTTTTCCAAAAATAGTTTAGACCTTTTTATCTGCTTGATTTAAAGCATTAAAAGCGATGTATACATCGACAAACAACGAGATAAAAAATACGACCAAAAAGTTATATTCGATAAAGTCATTCTCAAAGGTATTTAGCCCATCTTTGATATAGATAAAAGCTGCAACTGCCTTTAATAATACCAGACCCAAAAAAAGAACGCCCAACTTTTCGGGCATGGACCAGCTGGCAAAAAACACCAACACTGCAACGAGCAACGAGGAGCACAAACCAAAGCCATACATTCCCAGTAGGCTGTAGGAAGTTTGTGACCAATACAGGCCCAGCTGCATACCCGACAACACTAAATAATGCGCCATGAAACTAGCCACAAAAACGATCAGCAGCAGTAGCACGCTTTTCAGATAACTATTCATTCTTATTAATTTGATTTGCTTGCTTGATGAACTGGTACAAAGATACAATCACGCCTAAAAGCGTCAGGCCCTTCATACCCCATTCACCTGCAATCGCATATTTTTCGTCCAACCAACTGCCGACCCAGTAAAATAAATAAATGGTAATCCCCATCTGTATCGGCATGGAGGTAAACACGATCCACTTGTTAATCTTCTTATTGGTTTTTTCCTCTTTCAATTAGCTTATAATAAAGGTTGACAAATATACATCATAATTCGTTATACCTTACAACCCTAAAACTTTTTGTCCAATTTTAATATCTGGATAATCTACATCTGCTCCCAGAAGCATTTTAAGTTCAGATGATGACTTGTCGGGATGAGTCCGGATAACTTCTACGATGCGGTCCAGCTTGTCCTGGCTGATCAGCTCGGTAGCTTCCACTTCCGTGCCAACAAAATTGATCAGATGCCCATAGATTGTGCCCGCAACCATACCCCGTTTGCTTGCAATTTCCGGAATACTCATACCGTCTTTAAACATTTCTAAAGAGATATCCTTTGTATCGAGCTTTTTGCTTCCTTCTTCATCTGCACCCTGCACCGCTAGCTCCTGTTTTTCTTTTGTTTTGACACGTTCGGCAACGTCAAGCATGGCCGTCTGAAAGTCTTCCCGTTTAGACAACGTTTCGGCAATGATCAGACAGTGCTGCAACTGCTCACGTTTGCGCTTATAATCCAGTAACAGCGCCTTTAGTTCGTCAATGTATTTCTTGGTTCGTTTTCTGATCTGATACTCTTCGATATGCTCGGTCAGCGCTTTGATCAGATCAGTATCCATCCGCGGCAAAAACCAGTTGACGGCGGCTGTCGACCGTTCGCAGATCAGGTCGTAATCAATCGCGTCTTTATCCCGAAGTAGATCATATAACAGCACAATAAACTTGTGTGCCACCTTTTCCTGTGTCTGCAGCTGACCCACCAGTTGCTGAAAGACCTCTACGGCTTTTTCCTTCCCATCAATATTCCGATCGTCCAGCGACTTTAGCAATTCAGAAGTTTCGGTCAACAGCCCATCCCAACGGAAACCATTCATCAAGATCTGCCCCAGATAGCTTCGCTGACATTGCTCCAGGATCTCCTGGATATTGGTTTGAGACTGTGCCCGCTGTGCAAATTCGACCACCTGATAGTCTGTCCGGATAGCATAAGGAGGAATGATGGATTTAAGCACCAGCCCCTCTAAACTCGTCAGCCGGCTTAAAGCCACATAAACCTGCCCAGCCGCAAACGATGTCCCCGCATCGATTATGGCTTTGTCAAATGTCAGTCCCTGGCTCTTATGAATAGTGATCGCCCAGGCCAGACGTAACGGAAATTGCGAGAACGTACCCAACACCTCTTCCTTGATCTGATCCTGTCCTTTGTCATAATTGTAGCGGATATTTTCCCAGGTTTCCCGTTTCACTGTTACCGGATCCGAGCCATCCGGAAAAGCCACTGTGACAGTACCATGAACGGTATCAATGTCCTTCACTGTACCTATTTTGCCATTATAATACTTTCGCTCATCACCCGAATCGTTTCGGATAAACATCACCTGTGCCCCCAATTTCAGTGAAAGGGTCTCCTCCGCCGGGTAAGCCCCCTGGGCAAAGTCGTCCTTCACCACCGCCTTCAAATTGAGCATCCTGCCCGGCAACGATGCCAGCTTCGCGCTGTTGATCTCATCGGCAATCCGGTTGTGGGAAGTTAAGGTAATATACTGTTCGTCGTCCTTCGGAACAAAATCTTGTTGATAATAGCTGTTTAAGGTCGTCAGCATATCACTTGTACATTGATTGTTACGGATAGCATTCAAAATCGAAATAAACCCCTCATCCTGTTGCCGGTAAATCTTATTAAGTTCGAGCATGACCAGCGGATTATCGCGCAGCACCTTTGCATTGAAAAAGAAGACCGAAGAATAATGATCACGCAGTATAGTCCATTCCGTGTCTTTCACTACCGGCGGCAACTGATATAAATCACCTATAAACAACACCTGAAGACCACCAAAAGGCCGCATATCCCGCCGTACCGACTGCAATATCACATTGATGGCGTCCAATGTGTCTGCCCGCACCATGGAGACCTCATCAATTACCAGCAGTTCGAGTTCCTGCAGAATGGCACGACGTTGCTTTGTAAGCTTAATGGTGCTGAATAAACGGGACTTATTATAAATATGACTATCCTGCTCATCCCAGCGCAGTTCATAATCTTCGACAAAAGTGCCAAAGGGAAGCCAAAACAAAGAATGTAGCGTGGTTCCCCCCGCATTCATTGCCGCTACTCCCGTGGGTGCCGTGATTGCCATTTTCTTATAGCTGTGTTCACGGATATATTTCAAGAAAGTCGTTTTTCCGGTACCTGCCTTCCCCGTGATAAATAGGTTCTGATTGGTCTGGTTGACAAATGCAACAGCCTGCATAAATGCGGTATTCTCCCGATCAACTTGAAAATTTGACATATTTTGAAATTAGATGATCACAAAACTAAGGATTTCATTTCGAAATCGCAGGCTGCCTTTTATTTGAAGAGTGACGGCAAAATACATTAATTTTGATGATTTTAATATAGCTAAAACGGTTAACTAAAAAATATTAATGATTTTTTTCTATATTTAGCTGCTGAATAAATGATCATAAATTTTTAGAAGTTTTATAACATGGCTATAGATAAAACCGCATTATTTGAAAAAGTGCAGGAAATGTTGACATCCAAAGGATTCAACATCGAGAAGTCGGATGCTACCCGTCCTTGGGGTGGCTTTTTTGTCATTGACGAATCACAGGCGCAGGAGTTTGCGAACGAATATTTCGGAGGGCTGGATGTGCAGGAATTAAAAATTTCCGGAAAATTAAGTCCAAAAATTCTGATCGTTGCGCCAGAGAAGAGACTTTCCTGGCAATATCATCACCGCCGTGCTGAAATCTGGCGCGTTATCCAGGGAAATGTGGGCGTTATGGTGTCGGATACCGATGAGGAATCGGTTGTTTCAACCTTACGTGAAGGCGAAACTATCCGTCTGCGCCAAGGACAGCGTCACCGCCTGATCGGATTGGACGGATTCGGTATTTTGGCCGAGATATGGCAGCATACCGATGCTGACAACCCTTCCGATGAAGACGATATTGTACGCGTTCAGGACGATTTTGGCCGATAAAAATTTCTATTGCCGCCGACAAAAGGGTGTCCGGAATAACCGGACATCCTCCGTTTTTGCGTACTGCTCCCTTCCCGCCCTCTTTCACATTCTTGGCTCTGTCCTTCTTTGAGCTCAACTTTCCTTCCACATCGCTGCTCTTCGTTATCCGACAGGCTTAGTCCAAAGCGTAGCTTAGCCCATATCCTCAACCTGCCACTCAATTTCCGGTCCATACTAGTCCTTGCCATTCCTGCAGCTGTCATATGCCATGATTTTTTCTTTATGATTACTTACATTAATTGTAAAAATTTCCCAGTAATGGACGATTTTTCAAATTTGATGAAAAACAGCCGATATCTAAAAAATTTAGTCTTTGCTGCTACCGATCATGGTTTATTTTTTATACTTTTGTTAGCTAAGTTCAACATAAATTTATGAGTACATACAACGAAGACAGCATTAGGTCCCTGGATTGGAAAGAGCATATCCGCCTTCGTCCGGGAATGTACATTGGAAAGTTGGGGGACGGTTCGGCCTATGACGATGGCATCTATGTTTTATTGAAAGAAGTCGTCGACAACTCGATTGACGAATTTGTGATGGGCGCCGGAAAGACCATCGACATTACGGTAAACGAAAATAAGGTTTCGGTACGGGATTATGGCCGGGGTATTCCAATTGGATCTGTGGTCGATGTTGTTTCTAAGATCAATACCGGGGGTAAATATGATAGTAAGGCGTTTCAGAAGTCTGTTGGCTTGAATGGTGTCGGTACCAAAGCGGTTAACGCGCTATCCAGCCAGTTTACCGTACAGTCTTATCGTCAAAATATCACCCGCATTGCGCAATTCTCCAAAGGCGAACTGATTAGTGATGAGCAAAAGGACACGACACAGCGCAATGGCACTGCCGTAACATTCTACCCTGACGACACGATTTTCAGAAATTACAAATACAGACTTGAATTTGTTGAAAACATGATCTGGAATTATGTTTTTCTGAATGCAGGTCTAACCATCAATTTTAATAACAAAAAGTTCGTTTCCGAACATGGTCTGAAAGATCTGCTGGAGCGCAATATCGATGCCGAGTCCATGCGCTATCCAATTATTCACCTGCGGGGTGATGACATCGAGATCGCTATGACCCACGGCCAGCAATATGGTGAAGAATATTATTCTTTTGTCAACGGGCAGCACACCACACAGGGCGGTACGCATCAGGCTGCCTTTCGTGAAGCCATCGTAAAGACGGTTCGCGAATTCTATAGAAAAGAATTTGATGCCTCAGATATACGGTCTTCTATTATTGGAGCAATTGCCATCAAAGTGCAGGAACCGGTTTTCGAATCACAGACGAAAACGAAGCTGGGTTCTCAAAGCGTAGGTCCTGAAGGTCCAACAGTACGTGGCTTCATCAACGACTTTGTCAAAAAAGCGCTGGATGACTATCTGCACAAAAACCCTGCTACAGCAGATGCCCTTCAGAAACGTATTCTGCAGTCGGAACGTGAACGCAAAGATATCGCCGGCATCAAGAAACTGGCAAATGAGCGGGCAAAAAAAGCATCCTTACATAACCGTAAGCTGCGTGATTGTAAAATTCACTTTAGCGACAAAAACGAACGTAATCAAGAAACCACACTGTTTATCACGGAAGGAGATTCGGCCTCCGGATCGATTACCAAATCGCGGGATGTACAGACCCAGGCAGTTTTCAGTTTGAAAGGAAAACCGCTAAACTCCTACGGCATGTCCAAAAAAATTGTGTATGAGAATGAGGAATTCAACCTGCTACAACACGCACTTAATATCGAAGATGGCCTGGATGGTTTGCGCTACAATAATATCGTAATCGCTACCGATGCGGACGTTGATGGCATGCATATCCGGCTTTTGCTGCTAACTTTCTTTCTGCAGTTTTTCCCGGATCTCGTAAAAGCTGGGCATGTGTCTATCCTACAGACCCCCTTATTCAGGGTGCGCAACAAAAAGGAAACCATCTACTGTTATTCCGACGAGGAAAGGCAGCGGGCCATCAGCAAACTCGGCGGCAAGCCCGAAATCACGCGCTTTAAAGGGCTTGGTGAGATTTCTCCGTCCGAATTTGGCCTGTTTATCGGAAAAGACATACGTCTAGATCCGGTCATCCTGTCAAAAGACAATAAGATTCAACAATTATTAGAGTATTATATGGGCAAAAATACACCGGATCGACAAAAACACATTGTTGAAAATCTCCGCGTGGAAGTTGACCTCGAAGAAGAACTCACAAAAAAAGCGGGTTAATTTAAACCCGCTTTTTATCAACTGACAACCTATTTCATGCACAACCAAACCTTAATTCTGATCCAATGTCAAGATGCCGTTGGATTGGTTGCGAATATATCAAATACGCTGGCCAAATATCAGCTCAACATCGTCACCATGCGTGAATATGTGGATGAAGAAGCCAACAAATTTTTTGTTCGCGTAGTATGCAATGGTTTATTCGCAGAACAGTCCCAGCTTGCCCACTCTTTGGCGGAAGTACTCCCCCCCTCGGCACAGATTCAGATCAACCCAAGTAACCGCAAAAAAATTGTTGTCCTTGTCACCAAAGAACATCATTGCCTTGCGGATATCCTGGTTAGACAGCATTTCGAAACCTGGGGTGCCGAAGTACAGGCCGTCATCGGCAATTACGACAGCTTACGTTCCTTTACAGAAAAATTTGAAATCCCATTCCACCACATCTCTCATGAGAATCTGTCCAGAGACGAATTTGAAACAAAACTTATCGACCAGATCAATCAGTACAGTTTCGATTATATCATTCTGGCTAAGTTCATGCGTATTCTCTCCCCCAATTTTGTCGCGGCTTTCGAAAACAAGCTGGTCAACATCCATCATTCCTTTTTGCCGGCTTTTATCGGCGCTAATCCTTACAAACAGGCGCACGCCCGCGGGGTTAAAATTATCGGTGCAACAGCCCACTTTGTAACTGACCAGCTCGATGAAGGGCCCATTATCGTCCAGGACGTCCGACATGTCAATCACACCTATACTGTGAAAGATATGGTGACTGCAGGAAAAGAAATTGAAAAAGCAGTATTGAGCAGGGCTATTCGTCTACTGAGCGAAGATCGCGTCATGCTCAACGACTATAAGACGATCGTCTTTGAATAAAAAATGATCAGAAAACTCTATAAATAGACGAGCGGGACACTTATCCAAGGCCCCGCTCGTCTATTTTCTATATGTTGGTCCACAAATTATTTCGCCAGCTTGCGGAACTTACCGAAAACACCCAACGGTAATTTTGGTCCGGCCGTAGCCTGCAAAAATAGCTCACCAATTTCCAGGTTTTCAACCGCAGGGAAAGCCGTTTTGATTAAATTTTCAACAATTACCGACGAAAAGCCCAGAGAATAGGTATTTAAAATCAGGAAATGCTCCTTTGGGTCCAGTAATTGAACAACTTCGGTCATCATTTCCATAATATGATCTTCCAGCTTCCACTTCTCCCCCTTCGGTCCATGTCCGTATGCCGGTGGGTCTAGAATAATTCCATTGTACCGGTTGCCACGTTTTAGCTCACGTTTCACAAATTTCAACGCATCTTCCACTACCCAGCGGATATTATCCAGATTGGAAATCTCCATATTTTCATTGGCCCAGGTCACTACCTGTTTGATCGAATCCACATGAGTTGTATCTGCTCCCGCAGCCTTTGCAATCAGCGATGCCCCCCCCGTATAAGCAAATAGATTAAGTACTTTGGGATTTTCCGTTTTAAACGAGCGTACAGACTCTGAAATATAGTCCCAGTTGACAGCCTGTTCCGGAAAAATGCCTACATGTTTGAATGATGTAAGTCCCAGTCTAAATTTGATCGCCACATCATTATTTTTATATTGGATATGCCAGCGGTCCTGGATTTTCGGATTTTTCTTTAGCCAGTCACCCGAAGTCGCCGATCGTCCCCTGAATTTAATATGGTACCTTTTGTTCCATTCCGCATCACCCAGCGCCTTCGGCCATACCGCCTGAGGTTCTGGCCGAATCAAAATAAGGTCGCCAAAACGTTCCAATTTTTCAAAATCACCACAGTCAATAAGTTCATAGTCCTTCCAATGCTGTGGCGTCAATAGTTGTATATCTGTTGTTGCCAAAATCAAATTTTTCCGACAAAACTAAGCTAAATTTCCTTGATATTGAAATTTCACCGCAGTCCCTACTTTTAAATAGGTCTGACAGCGGCTATCGGGAACACCATCCTTCGCCTTATTCACCTAAAGAAGCTTTTGCGCTCTTCATTAAAGGACTCGCAAAAACAAAATTATTCAGCTCCTCTACATCAGACCGCATCATATCCTTATTGGATCCTTCCCAGAACTTTTGCCCTTTATATAAGAACAAAATATACTCCCCAATACCCATTACCGAATTCATGTCATGCGTCACTACGACCGTCGTACAATTAAGTTCCTGGGTAATTTTTAGTATCAGCTCGTCAATGACGATAGACGTCTCGGGGTCTAATCCTGAGTTGGGCTCATCACAAAAAAGATATTTGGGGTTCATGCTGATGGCGCGGGCAATACCGACACGCTTTTTCATTCCTCCTGAAAGCTCTGCCGGGTACAGCTTATTACGTCCTTCCAGGTTCACTTGTTCCAGACAATGATTCGCCCGGTCCAATTTTTCCGATTTGGACATATCTGTAAACATGTCCAGAGAAAACATGATATTCTGTTCGACAGTCATCGAATCAAAAAGCGCTGAATTTTGGAAAAGCATACCAATTTCCTTACGGATGGGGACACGCTCTTCAAAATTCATGCGAGTAAAATCCTGACCATCGAAAAGGACCCTGCCTTTTTCCGGATGATGTAAGCCAACGATGCACTTTAGCAAAGTGCTTTTGCCGGATCCGGATCCGCCGATAATCAGGCTCACCTTTCCGGGTTCAAAATTTGCACTGATTCCCTTCAGAACGTGATTATCGCCAAATGACTTATAAATATCTTCTATTTGAATCATATACTCTTTTTAAAGCATTAATGCTGTAATCACATAATCTGCTGCCAAAATAGTAATACAGCCCACCACAACAGCCTCGGTGCTGGCCTGCCCCACCTCCAGCGCTCCCCCCTTCACTTTATATCCCTTATAAGCCGACACAGACGTAATGATAAATCCAAAAACGACAGCCTTAACCAATGCTACCGTTACTGTAAAGCCGTTAAAACTATCTTGGATACCCAAGATATAATCTGCAGGCGTTACCGCCCCCGAAAGGGACCCACCGACCAGTCCGCCGACCAGAGCACACACAATCGCTATAATAACCAGCATGGGTATCATTGTTACACCAGCCAATATTTTGGGCAATATCAGATAGCCCGGCGCGTTGATCCCCATGATCTCCAAAGCATCTATCTGCTCGGTAACCCGCATGGAGCCGATCTGCGAGGAAATCGATGAGCCGATCTTTCCCATCAAAACCAGTCCCGAAATCGTCGGCCCCAGTTCTAAAATGTTGGAATCTCTATTGATAGATCCAATGATGGAGTTCGGAATAAGGTCCGACACCATCTGAAAAGCAATCTGCATAGTCATTACAGCTCCGATAAAGGTCGAGATGATCACGATAAGTCCTAAAGAACCAATACCGATGTCGGTCATGGCCAGTACAGTCTCTTTCCAGTAGATACGCCCTTTCTCCGGCTTTTTAAACACCGATTTCAGTAATATCAGATATGCGCCAATGTGATGAAAAATCATAGTAACCAGTTAATTCGCGGTAATACCCATAATCGTATTATCCGTATCCAATGTATTTATTAAAGGTAATTAATTCCAGCAAATATATAAACAAGCAAAAAGCCAAAAAGTCGGAGAAAAACAAATTTACTTACCGATCAATTAGCGACATTTACCGAATTTTTATGTATAATAGCCTAATCTTTGGTACAGTATCCGCATAGGCAGCGTACTTTTGGGCTATATAACAAACGGAATTAGTCATGAATACACAACGTATAACAACCGGAATCACGATTCTTTTTATAGGAGTGATCTTATTATTGTCCCAGCTCAACAGTATTTCATTCAACTGGGTGGGCATTTTTAAGTATTGGCCACTGTTTATTGTGCTTGCCGGTATCCGTATGCTCGTCCCCAAAGATCAGCAGATAGGTCAGTTTATTGCCATTGGTGCTACAGTAGTCATTCTGGGCTTCCTGACTTTCGTCGGTCTTTCCACTCCCAAGGAGCCCCTGTTGACGCACTTGTTAAAAAATAAAGGTGTCAATATCAATGTGGACGACCCCAACGACAAAACGAACTATACGACACAAAAACTCGAGGTACCACTAGACACCAAAATTCAACGTGCAAAATTGAACATTGATCTCGGAGCGACTGCCCTGAAGAACGACAGCAGCACGACAACTGCACTTTTTACGGCGTACAACACCTCCAAGGAATACCTTTTGGGTATGACAACACAAGGAGACTCTCCTGATAAAATGAATATTACTTTAAAAGGCAAATTCAGAGACAAGGATTTTAACGGCAAAAACAACAATACATACATTGCGCTCAATTCCAATATCATTTGGAACCTGAATTTTGATATTGGCGCGATCGATGCCAAACTGGATCTTTCCCCATACAAAATAGAGGCGATAGACATCGACGCCGGAGCCACTAGCCTAAAACTTAAACTGGGACAGCCCATGGCGACCACCAAAGTCTCCATGGATACCGGAGCATCATCCGTCGAAATTGCCATCCCTAAGGACGCTGCATGCCGCATCACCAGCGACAATGCGCTCTCCTCAACGGATT
The DNA here is from genome assembly GCF_901482695.1 of Sphingobacterium thalpophilum. NCBI lineage: Bacteria > Pseudomonadati > Bacteroidota > Sphingobacteriia > Sphingobacteriales > Sphingobacteriaceae > Sphingobacterium > Sphingobacterium thalpophilum. Next base: position 2,722,693 of record NZ_LR590484.1, on the reverse strand, counting down.
ATGAAGGTGACTTCTTAAAAAGTGACGGCTTTGTCAAAACCACCAATTACGATACGGCCACACATAAATTTGATTTTGACATCAATGGCGGCATAACATCGATAAAAATCAGAAGATATTAATTGCCGAAGGATATTTAGTCAAGAAAGCCTAACTTTGTGTTATATATGAACACAAGTAATATGTTGACTTTACCGGGAATCTACTGCAATTCCAAGGTAGATTATTCAAGATGGAAGACCAGGGAGATCCAGATTGGTGATGTCCCTATGGGCGGAGACAACCCTATCCGTATCCAAAGTATGACTACAGTGGACACGATGGACACCCTGGGATCTGTAGAGCAGACCATCCGGATGGTTGAAGCCGGCTGTGAATATGTTCGTATCACTGCGCCAAGCATCAAAGAAGCACAAAATTTAGCCAACATCAAAAATGAGCTCCGCAAGCGGGGGTATAAGGTGCCGTTGGTTGCCGATATCCATTTTACCCCGAATGCAGCTGAGGTAGCGGCACGTATCGTCGAAAAAGTACGTGTCAACCCAGGCAACTATGCCGATAAAAAGAGGTTTGATCAACTCTCTTATACAGAAGAGGCCTATAAACTCGAACTAGAACGTATCTATACCAAATTTGCACCTTTAGTCAAGATCTGTAAAGAAAATGGCACTGCAATGCGTATCGGGACCAACCACGGTTCGCTATCTGACCGGATCATGAGTCATTATGGTGACACCCCTGAAGGGATGGTGGAATCTGCCATGGAATTCATACGGATGTGTGAAGACCTCAGTTTCTATAACCTCTGTATTTCGATGAAATCGTCCAATCCTCAGGTCATGGTTAAGGCCTACCGCCTACTAGTTGAAAAGATGGTTTCTGAGAACATGAATTATCCACTACACCTGGGCGTGACCGAAGCGGGTGATGGTGAGGATGGTCGTATAAAATCGGCTGTCGGTATCGGAACCTTATTGGAGGATGGTCTGGGCGATACCGTACGGGTGTCTTTGACCGAAGAACCCGAGCGCGAGGCTCCGGTAGCTATTGCATTAGTCAATAGATATAGTAAACGCAAAAAGCAGCTGGCCGGGCAGCGGCAGCCGGAAATTATTCAGTTCTCACCGGATAGTTCTGCACAGCCTTATCTGAGCCAGGAGGTGAATACCTTTATCGGAGGCTCACTGGTACCACGCATCGTTATCGACATTTCCAATGAAAATCTAAAAGATGCCCAAATTCTCGCTAAAGTAGGCTATCGCTACGATATGCTTCTGGATAAATATCACATGGGCGAACAGTCAGTAGACTTCGTTTATCTGGGTGACAATTTGCCCTCATTTACCATGCCGGCAAATTTAAAGCAGGTTTATAATTTTACCACCTGGTCTACACTCAAGGATATAACAAATATACATCCCCTTTATACGTTGCATGAGTTTGTGCATGCAACACGAAAAGACCGGGTGCTCAACATGGTCAAGATCAGCAATGCGGATTTGGCAACAGCTGTATTTGAGTCTTTGCAGCTGGATAATACGGTTGTATTTATTGTCGAAACCGACCATATTCACGGAATGGCTGATCAACGGCAATTTTTCAGAAACCTACAAGATATTGGGATCGACAATCCTGTCATTATCAAAAGGACCTATCCCAAGGAAGAGTTCTCGGGACCTGTCGGTGATTTTATGAATCCCGAAGAGCCGACCTCCAAGATACAGCTCTATGCGTCTACCGACATGGGGGCACTACTGATTGACGGCCTGGGTTCAGGGATTTGGATCGATTCACCTGCCACAGCGCTGGAGAATATCGCCTCACTATCCTTCGGAATACTGCAGGCGACCCGTTCCAGAATATCAAAAACGGAATATATATCCTGCCCCAGCTGCGGCCGTACACTGTTTGACCTCCAAGAGACCACACAGATGATCCGAAGCAGGACCAACCATTTAAAAGGGCTGAAAATAGGGATCATGGGCTGTATCGTGAATGGCCCGGGCGAAATGGCAGACGCAGATTACGGTTATGTCGGTGCAGGACCGGACAAAGTCACATTATATCGTGGCCAGCAGGTCGTCAAAAAGAATGTCAGCTCTGCACAGGCCTTGGATGAGCTGATCAAAATCATTAAAGATGACGGACTATGGGTAGATGAAGAACAGGAATAAGATAAAAAAAACGGGAACCAAAAGATTCCCGTTTTTTTATCCAAAATTATAATGATCTACTTTTTTAACGTACTGAAAATCGTTTCACCACGGTTTCTGAACCGGCAACGACCCGAACAAAATAAAAGCCAGTTGTCAGTTTTCCACCATGTTCAAAAGATAAATTCTGAACACCCGCATCCAGATTCCCGTTCAGCAACTGCAATATTTCGTTACCCAATGCATCCATCACTTTAATAGAAACACTAGAAGACTTCGCTAATTTAAAAGACAAACTAATTTGTTCGGCGATAGGATTATAGAATACCTTCACATTATTAATGACCTTCTCATTATCCTTGCTGTTATTGTCACCAAATGCCTCACTTTCCACCCAGATCTGCTTCGAAAAAGTAGGGCCATAAGGAGATTTGGCATACACATGAACCACCCCACTGCACCATGTCAGTGCGGTCAAAAGTGTTAAATAAGCTGCTTTAAGTAGATTTCTCCCCATAGTGTTAAATTAGACTTCAAATACTGGTTACGGTTTAATCAAATATAACGCTAACTATTTGAATTATCAACAACAAAGTTAGTATTTTGTTTAAAAGTTTTACAGTGAGACCGGCGGTCTATGGATTCTTTTAACAAATTTTAACAGCTATTGCGCATGTCAAATGAAATGCTAAAATTTGGCGCAGAAAATGTACCACATTAAAGTACAGGCAAAAAGTTTATTTTTGCACAATATTGTGAAACAAAATAACACATAATGACAGACAATAGTCATCACAACAGTATCAACAAGCTTAGCTTTGCCGGCTTGTTGATCAGCTTAGGAATCGTCTTTGGAGATATTGGGACTTCACCCTTATACGTCTTCAAGGCAATCATGGGACAAGGTGCTATCCACAAAGATCTTGTCCTCGGCGGACTCTCCTGTGTATTCTGGACGCTGACCTTACAAACAACAGTAAAATATGTCTGGATCACCTTGCGCGCTGACAATAAAGGCGAAGGGGGGATTCTTTCCCTCTATTCTCTGGTACGCAAGCGGGCCCCCTGGTTAATATTCCCAGCCATGATCGGTGCAGCAACACTATTAGCCGATGGCATGATCACGCCGGCCATCACCATTTCGTCTGCAATAGAAGGTCTCGATATCAAGTTTCCCGGGCTGCCCACTGTCCCTATTGTGGTCACAATCATATCCTTACTTTTTATTATCCAGCGATTTGGTACCTCCGTGGTCGGAAAAGTTTTCGGCCCCCTGATGACCATCTGGTTTACGATCATTGGCGTTCTCGGTTTATCCCATATCCATCTGGCACCGGAAGTCATGAAGGCTATCAATCCATACTATGCGTTTCATATTCTCATTACTTATCCACACTCGTTACTTTTAATCGGTGCAGTATTCCTCTGTACCACAGGGGCGGAGGCCTTGTATTCGGATATGGGACACTGTGGCAAAGCCAATATCCGCATCAGCTGGATCTATGTTAAAATTACGCTGATCTTAAATTATTTTGGTCAGGGAGCCTGGTTACTGACCCAAGAGGGCCGTGTACTGGGCGGAGCCAATCCATTCTATTCGATTATGCCCGACTGGTTTATCGGATATGGTATAGCCATCGCTACCATAGCTGCCATCATCGCGAGCCAAGCCATGATTTCGGGATCCTATACCTTGATTTCGGAAGCCGTGCGGCTTAACATTTGGCCGAAGGTGGCTATCCGTTACCCAAGCGAACATAAAGGTCAATTATATGTACCTTCCATTAATTTGATCCTTTGGATAGGATGTATGATTGTCATTTGGGTGTTTGAGGAATCCAGCAAAATGGATGCGGCATATGGGCTGGCGATCAACCTAACAGTGCTGATGACAACCATATTAATGGGCTATTTTTTAGCAATGAAAAAGGTAAATCGCGTACTAATTGGCATATTCCTGTTCGCCTACTTTGTCATCGAGCTCACCTTCCTTGTCGGTAACGGCGTGAAGATTGCACACGGCGGCTGGCTGACTTTGCTACTTGCTATTGCTCTTTTCGGAACCATGTATTGCTGGTATACTGCACGCAAAATCAAGAATCGATTCGTCAATTTTATCAATATCAATAAATATTATCCCATTATCTCCGAATTAAGTGAGGACAAATCAGTACCTCCATTTGCCTCCCATTTGGTATACCTGACCAGTGCAAACTTTAAGTCTGAGATAGAAGCCAAAATTATCTATTCGATCATTAACAAAAAACCAAAGCGTGCTGATGTATACTGGCTTGTGCACGTTGATGTGATGGACCATCCGCATACAAGAGAATACTCCATTGATCAGCTGATCCCCGGAAAGCTGATACGCATTGATTTTAAATTAGGTTTCAGAGAAGAACAGCGTATCAGCCTCCTTTTTAGAAAAGTAGTAGAAGATATGGTAAAAAAAGGCGAAATTGATATAACCAGTCAGTACAATACTTTACGCAAGCATAATATTCCGGGGGATTTTAAATTCGTCGTACTGGAAAAGGTGCTATCCAAGACCAATCAGCTGACCTGGATAGAAAAAGTAATCATGGATATTTATGGTTATCTCAAAAAAATGAGTCTCTCAGAAGAAAAAGGCTTTGGCCTGGACTCGAGTTTTGTAACGGTGGAACGGGTTCCGTTAAATTTTCCACAGACCTCCGAAGTCCATCTCATACGCAAAGATTAGTATATGAAAAGGTGATGCTGCAGCATCACCTTTTTTATTCGGCAGAATTGCTTTACTTTTGTTGCAAATACAGAACATAATGGCAGACGCTAATCCCAAAAAGAAATTACACCCTCGAAATAGACATCTCGACAACTACAACTTTGACGAACTCAGCAAAGTCGAACCTTCCTTAAAAGATTTTGTTACATTAAATGCTTACAAAGTAAAAACAATCGACTTTAATAATCCCGAAGCGGTGAAAGCCTTAAATCAGGCTCTTTTAAAAAAGTACTACAACATTCAGCACTGGGATATCCCTCAGGAAAACCTTTGTCCTCCCATTCCGGGCAGGGCTGATTACATCCACTACGCCGCAGACATTCTCGCCAGGGACAACAATGGCGAAATCCCAAAGGGCGGCAAAGTACGCATCCTGGATATCGGCGTGGGCGCCAACTGTATCTATCCCATCATTGGCCACCAAGAGTACGGATGGAGTTTCGTAGGCTCCGAAATCATTAAAAAAGCCTACAAAAACGCAATTGAAATTACCCGGACGAATATGAGCCTGAAAAAAAGCATACAAATACGGCTGCAGAATAATCCAAAAGCCATCTTCAAGGATATTATTCTTCCCGATGAAAAATTTGATATGGTCATCTGCAACCCACCCTTTTTCAGCTCACAAACTGAAGCATTGCAACAGTCTATACGCAAGACAACGGGTATTAAAGATGCTAAGGTAGGCGACAGCCCAGTCATACAGACATTTGCCGGACAAGGCAGCGAACTTTGGTGCGACGGAGGCGAGAAAGCATTTCTCACGCGCATGATATTTGAAAGCCAATTTCATAAAGATCAGGTGAAATGGTTTTCAACATTGGTCGCACACCGTGAAGATGTCAGATTTTTACTGCATAAACTAAAGAAAATCAATGTAAAAGAATCTGAAGTCATCCGTATGGAACAGGGCAATAAAGTAAGCCGGATCCTCTTGTGGAGATTTTAAACCATAAAATGGTATACATAATAAGACGGGCTGCTCAATCATTGCGCAGCCCGTTTGCTTATCAAAACAGATCCAAAAGTCCAATCGTTAGATCACAACCGATTTATTGAGTTTTGAATGTTTATAACCATACATAAAATACACCCCTAGTCCGATTACCAGCCAGATCACAAAAATTATCCAGTTACTTGCTCCTAACTCAGTCATTAAATAAAGATTGATCAATATACCGATAACCGGAAGAAGTGAAAAATTCATCTTAAAGCTATATACGCTCAAGACAAGCCAAGTCAGCCAAAAAATAATAACGAGCATTTTGTGTTCCACAATCTCTACCCAGGATAGCCGCTCCCATTCGACAAGGATGTCTTTCCCGTAGAGGTAGAGGCACACAACAGCTATCAGTAGACCTGCTCCGACAAGATACTTTCCATTCACGTAGGGAACTTTAAATTTGGATTTAGCCGATAGGCCTGAGTAATCCATATATAAGACACCTGCACAAACTAAGATAAAGGCGAAAAATGTACCTACACTTGTCAGGTCCACAAAAAAATCCATTTTGAAAAACAGCGATGGAATCGCTACGACCAGCCCTGTCACGATGGTGGCAAAGGAAGGTGTCTTGTATTTAGGGTGGATGGTTGCAAATTTCCTCCAAAGAAGACCGTCCCGGCTCATGGTCATCCAAATACGGGGCTGTGCCAGCTGATAAACCAAAAGAGCACTGGTAATGGCTATGACAGAGGTCACCGATATAATGCCGGCCATGTGGTCAAAACCCACATATTTAAATACAAAGGCCAGAGGGTCTTTCACATTGAGTTCGGTATAGTTGACCATCCCCGTCAACACCAGCGTAATGGCCACATATAATACTGTACAGATTAGCAAGCAATAAATCATGGCTTTAGGTAGATCCTTCTGCGGATTTTTACATTCCTCGGCCGTCGTCGAGATCGAATCAAAACCTATAAATGCAAAAAATACAGCTGCTACACTTCCGAGTACGCCCTGTAGCCCGTTGGGCGCGAAAGGGGTCCAGTTTTCAGGCTTTACATAGAATATACCTCCGAAGATGACCGCCAGTATAATCCCAACCTTGATCATGACCATGATCATACTCGCTTTTTGTGATTCTTTAATCCCAATATATACAAGCCAAGTCACCAAAAAGGTGATCACTCCAGCCGGCAAATCAAAAATAATAGGCATCCCCGCGACCCGTGGAGCGTTATTGAAAGCATCCAGACCATGCTGATCTATCGCTGTAAGGCTGGCCATTCCATGTTGGTTCAGTTTGTCCACAGCATCGAAAGCATAACCCGGAGCCATGGAAAGCCAAGCAGGAATATGGATACCAAATCCCTCCAGCATAGACACAAAGTACTGCGACCAAGAAATTGCAATTACGGTATTGGATACAGCATACTCCAGAACCAAGGCCCAGCCGATAATCCAGGCAAACAGTTCACCAAATGCCACATAAGCATAAGTATACGCCGAACCGGAGACCGGTACCGTGCTGGCGAACTGTGCATAAGCCAAGGCCGTAAAGACGCAGGCGAAAGCTGTAAAAATAAATAGAAGAGAAACAGCGGGCCCACCTTCGTAACTCGCCAGCCCAATCGTACTAAAAATCCCTGCTCCGACAATCGCGGCTATACCTAAGGAAACCAAATCCGTTACTCCCAATACTTTTGCTAAGCCAGTCCCCCCTTCTTTCTGCGTGTCGTGTAAGATCTGGTCAACACTTTTCTTTCGAAAAAGTCTATGTGACATGTAAATTAGTTTTATCCGTAAAATTTATGCGAAAATAAATATTTTCAAGGTCTTATACTATTGGTATTTTTTCGGCGCCTATTTAAAACCTACCAGTTCATAATGAATATAGTTATAAATGTCCTGATAATCGCTCATATGCTCGCGGAGGTAGGAAATAAGCTGTTCCGTCAATCGCTGCCGATGGGATTCCTGAACTTCAAACTGCCACAAACGTTTACAGATATTAAATAGCGCCCCGGCAATTTTTTCGATGTGTGCATAATCGTAAATGTATTTCCATTCGATAAACTGCTGATAAAACCGTTCAAATTTGGGAATATCGCTCAATTGATTTATTTGCAGAAACCTGCGGACGGCATTAGCATCTACCTGAATCAATGCTGTGTAAAACTTATCGATGGACACGGCATGCTGCTGGGTCAAAATATGGTCCAACAATAGTTCCAGAGCGATATGCGCCATAAAGGACGGACGTATTGGCAGCCCTTGCAAGCTACCTTGAATATGAAGTTTCAGCAGATGCGTATGACGAAAAAAGTAAGCCGAATTATGGAAAAGACGATCGACCTCTATATGGCGGTTCCAACCGATATAGAGCTGCTCAAGCAACGGATGATCCATCAGTTCCACCTCGTACTGTCTGGGTCTCAAAACGAAAGACTTATCCGCATTTTTTACTAAGTCGGGCAACAGCCCCCCCACAATTCGCTCAGGGGTGGTCGCAAACCGTTCAAAATAAAAATGTGATAAAAAATTCATACTAGCTTATTAGCGTGTGCTTTTATCCGGAATTATTCGCTCAATATACGCTTAATCTCCTATCTTTGCATCTTGTAAATTAAAAAATTAAATCCATTTAACAATGAGCTTTGTAGAAGAATTACGTTGGAGAGGCATGCTACAAGATATTATGCCTGGAACTGAAGACTTACTGAATAAAGAAAAAGTCGCTGGCTATATCGGTTTTGACCCCACGGGAGACTCTCTGCACGTAGGACATCTAACTCAGATCATGACCCTGATCCATTTTCAGAATGCCGGCCACAAACCAGTCGCGTTGGTCGGTGGTGCAACAGGAATGATCGGAGACCCTTCTTTCAAATCTGCAGAGCGTAACTTATTGGACGAAGCAACCCTACAACATAATGTTGCTTGTCTAAAAAAACAGTTAGGCAAATTTCTTGAATTTGGAGAAGGTGAAAATGATGCCAAAATGGTCAATAACTACGATTGGTTCAAAGATTTTAAATTCTTGGACTTCATTCGCGATATCGGTAAAATGATCACCGTCAACTATATGATGGCCAAAGACTCCGTCAGGAAACGTCTCGAAGGTGACAATGGCCTTTCGTTCACCGAATTTACCTATCAGCTGATTCAAGGCTATGACTTCTATTACCTTTGGAAACACCACAACTGCAAGGTGCAAATGGGCGGCTCGGACCAGTGGGGCAATATTGTAACCGGTAGTGAGATGATCCGTCGTCAGGATCAGGGTACTGCCTACGCCATTACCACACAACTGATCAAAAAAGCAGATGGTCAAAAATTCGGAAAAACTGAATCCGGTGCGGTATGGCTCGATCCAAAGAAAACATCACCATACAAATACTATCAGTTCTGGCTGAACACCTCGGATGACGATGCAAAAAACTGGATTAAGATTTTTACGCTTAAAACGAAGCAAGAGATCGAAGCCATCATTGCCGAGCATGATGCTGCACCGCACTTACGTATTGTTCAAAAAGCCTTGGCAAAAGATATCACAATCCGCACACATTCCGAAGAAGCTTATGAAACAGCCATTAAAACCTCGGAATTCCTTTTCGGTAACGGTTCTTTAGATTTCTTGAATAACCTGGATCATGAGGCTGTGCTCGAAGTTTTCGAAGGCATCCCGCAATTCAGCGTACCAAGAAATGAATTAACAACCGGTATGAACATCCTGGACCTCCTGGCTGTACATACACAGGTATTTCCATCAAAAGGGGAAGCTCGTAAAATGCTTCAAGGTGGTGGCGTGTCCATTAACCGCCAAAAAGCAACGGACACTGAGCAGGTGATCAGTGAAACCCACTTGGTCAACAATAGATATATCATTGCACAACGCGGTAAGAAAAACTATTATCTGATCATTATTAATTAATTATTGGTGTGGATTAACGTCACAAGATCTCATAAAAAAATCCCTTTTAACAAATTAAAAGGGATTTTTTTATGAGGCCTGTATTCTCATTTATTTTAACAATTTTTCAAAAGCCCTGCGGGCAGCTCCTCTGAAATACACCTCCCCACAATATTGATAGCCCAGCTTGTCAAATACATGCAGCATTCCGGCATTGTCAAAATTCGTATCCACTTTAATACTGTAGACTTCATGGCCTACAGCAATCTCCTCCACGGCTTTCATAATTGCGGTACCCACTCCTTTTATGTGCGGATCCTGAGCCGACGCTAGGCGATGTATCCCCACATATTTTCCATCACTGAGCCATTGGCCTTCAATCGCGGTATAGGCCGGTTCTATATCAAAAATAATAGCGACATAGCCTACAATCTTTGTCCCCATCTCAACCACATATCCATATCCTTTATCAATGTCAGACTGTACGACCTCTTCATGGGGGTATCCATCCTGCCATTGTCGGCTTCCTTGCTCCTTTCGGAGCGCGATCGCCTGCTGGATGATTTCCCAGATTCGACCTTTATCCTGTTGCGTCGCCTTCCGTATTTCAAACTTATTCATATCACCTTTATTTATATTTGTAAAACTACATAATTTAGTGCAGCGGGAAAAGACAGGTTTCATCGTCCTGCGTTCCTGGGAGCCTCATTGTTGTCCCCTACGCGTCCACAGGGGCATAGTATTTGCTTGCTGTAATTACTACTAAATCTTAATAGTCAAAACTAAAATTAATCGTTTATGCTACTGCCAGTCCGCATCAGCCAATAATAAGAAATGGTGGAATGAAAAACTACAAACTTAAAATAATGATAGCGATGATCTTCAAAATACTATCAAAATAACTAAGTTTGTAAGCAGTATAATTGTGAGCTTTTCAATGTCAAATAAAGGAAATACATTTAGGCAGACCGGAAATTCAGTTTCTGGCAAGCGTGCCCCGCAAAGAGAATCAGCGACGTCCAAAAAAGAAAAAAGTCAGAAAAATAGCATCCCTCGAGATTATTCGGATGCGCAACAAAAGACGGTTAAAATTTTAGGGATCCTATTGATTTTGCTTTCGTTGGCCTTCGCCACAGCTTTTGTTTCCTATCTGTTCACATGGCAGGACGACCAAAGTTATATCGCCAAAACGAATGGAGGCTGGGCGACTCTTTTTAGTTCGTCCGAAGAGATCCATGATGAAGCAGTAGAACTCCCTGTTGTGGACAATAAACTGGGCAAATTCGGCGCGTTGCTAGCTAATCAGTTTATGTATGAGTGGTTTGGCGTAGCCTCTTTCCTCTTTATCCCAGTTCTATTTATTTTGGGATACCGTTTATTATTTAAAAAGTCACTCCTGCCACTATACCGGACTGTAGTATACTCTTTTGTCGCCATTGTATTTATTTCTGTGACCTTGGGATTTCTTCATGGTTTTATGGCCGACACGCCACATATGCTAGAAGGTAAATTCGGTTTCTGGACAAATAAGCTGCTGGAAGCACAAGTCGGCGTTGTCGGAGTAGGCTGTATTCTGGCATTCGCCTATTTGACGACCTTGATTCTGCTGTATAATCTCGATTTCAAATTCTTATTGTTCAGTAACCGTAAATCCAGACTGTCGGATGATTCCGATGATGAAGAGGAGGACGAAGCCTATGCAGCCAACCAGTTGCGTAATAAATTACATATCGAAGATGATTCCATTCAATCGGTCCGAGAGTCTTTTCAACGACCGGCTTCTATCAATGAAAGGTTTCAGGCCAACAGGGAGAAGGAACAGCGCGAGGACTTCGAACGGCCGGCATTTACACATCACCCTATTCCAGAAGTTCAGATAGATCCTAAAGAAAAGGTGGTACTTGCGTTTGATGATAGCCCGATGGAACGCACCGAAACGACCCCTTCTATTAGTTTTACCATCGACCAGCCTGAAGAGGACAGCGAAGAGCATTATGCCCTAAACGTAGCCAAGCAACCGGTCTCCAAACCTGTACATGAGCCTGTCCCAGCTGACGAACCGCCATTGGAGGTCGAAGTCCCCGGCCTGGTCGTAGAAGATATCAAAGAAGAAAAGGAAATTACAGCCAGCGACCTCGTGGCCCAATTTGGACAATATGATCCAAAATTGGACCTTTCCGGCTACCAGCATCCGACTTTAGACCTGTTGAAAGACTATGGCACCGGCAAAATTACAATCAATCAAAATGAACTCGAGGCCAATAAAAATCGGATTGTTGATACACTGCGGAATTACAGCATAGAGATCGAAAGTATTAAAGCCACCATCGGTCCAACCGTAACCCTATATGAGATCATACCGAAGCCGGGGGTACGGATTTCAAAAATCAAAAACCTGGAAGATGATATCGCCTTGAGTCTGGCAGCACTCGGTATCCGGATTATTGCACCAATGCCCGGAAAAGGTACCATTGGTATCGAAGTTCCAAATTCAAGTCCAGAAATGGTATCGATGCGGTCAGTTCTCGCCACCGAGAAGTTCCAAAAAACGGATATGGACCTTCCTATAGCGTTGGGAAAAACAATTTCCAACGAGGTCTATATCGCCGATCTGGCAAAAATGCCCCACTTATTGGTGGCCGGTGCCACCGGTCAGGGTAAGTCGGTCGGTATCAATGCCATTTTAACCTCATTGCTCTATAAAAAGCATCCTGCAGAATTAAAATTTGTACTTGTGGATCCTAAGAAAGTAGAGCTCTCCCTATTCAAGAAAGTTGAACGCCACTTTTTGGCCAAACTTCCCGACGAAGAGGAAGCGATCATCACCGATACAAAGAAAGTAATCAATACTTTGAATTCACTCTGTATCGAAATGGACCAGCGTTACGACCTATTGAAAAATGCGCAGGTACGTAATCTAAAAGAATATAATGCAAAATTTATCAATCGCAGATTAAACCCTGAGGAGGGTCACCGATTCTTACCATATATCGTTCTTATTGTTGATGAGTTTGCCGACCTGATGATGACAGCAGGAAAAGAGGTCGAAACCCCGATTGCAAGGCTTGCCCAGCTCGCCCGTGCGGTGGGAATTCACCTGGTCATTGCGACACAACGTCCTTCTGTTAACATCATTACCGGTACAATCAAGGCCAACTTCCCAGCGCGTCTGGCTTTCCGCGTGTTATCCAAAGTGGATTCACGTACCATCCTGGACACAGGGGGAGCCGATCAGCTGATCGGCCGGGGAGACATGCTCCTTGCCACGGGAAGCGACTTGATCCGTATTCAGTGTGCGTTTGTCGATACACCGGAAGTTGAACAGATCTCCGATTATATTGGAGCGCAACGCGGTTATCCTTCGGCATTTATGCTTCCGGAATACATCGACGAAAATGGCGAGGGCTCTGGCAGCGTAGATTTTGATCCAAAAGACCGTGATCAATTATTTGAAGAAGCTGCACGCCTGATTGTCATGCATCAACAAGGTTCTACTTCGTTAATCCAACGCAAATTGAAACTGGGTTACAATAGAGCTGGACGTATCATCGATCAATTGGAAGCTGCAGGTATTGTGGGTCCATTTGAAGGAAGTAAAGCGCGCGAAGTGCTTTACCCAGATGAATATTCATTGGAACAGTATTTGGAGACATTAAGAAAGGACAATTAAAATGAAAAAACACGGATGGTTATTACTACTGAGCTTTTTGCTATTCCTATCTGGGCAGCAAGGCTACGCTCAAAACGATGCGGCAAAAGCGTTGCTCAACAAGGTAAGCCAAAAATACAACAGCTATAAAACGATCCAGGCAAGCTTCACCTTGGCTGTAAAGCAAGCCAATGGAGGCTCGCATGCAGACGCCGGAACGCTATATCTCGATAAAGCAAATAACAAGTATCAGGTTAGCACAAAAAATCAGGTTTTGATTTCAGATTCCAAAACTCAATGGAATATTATGAAAGCTGAACAGGAAGTGGAAGTGTCAGAGGCAAGTAATTCGACTGCTGAAATTAACCCCACTAACATCTTTACGTTCTATACTTCGGGGTTTAAATACGCGCTCGCTGGCGCCGAGAAAGTGAAAGGTATGAATTTGAGTGTCGTTGAGCTTAGTCCCGTTGACAGCAAACGGAACTACACAAAGATTAAGCTCCGGATCAACAAGACCAACAATCAGATTTACGATACCACTGTCTTTGACAAAAGTGGCAATCGATATACATACACGTTGACTTCACAGGAAGGAAATAAATCACTACCTTCCAGCCTTTTCACTTTTAACAAAAACAATTACAAAGGATTTGATATCGTTGATTTAAGATAATTTATGATTGGATGCATATCAAAATAAAAAAGGATTTCTACTTAGAAATCCTTTTTTATTTTAAAACATATTGGCATCACGTTCCAGCGTCTCGGTTTCTTTATCCGCGTAACGCAAATAACCATGTTTCTGCGGGTGCTCAATAATTTCCTTCATCGAGACTAACTTATAGACATACGATGCCGTTTCGTTATTCAGTTTCAATGCGAAATAATCATCCTTTTTCTGTCTTCTGATTGAAGCTTTTAGGCTGCCATCGCCAACATTATAAGCGGCGGCCACCAAAGTCCAATTGCCAAACTGCCTATAAAGGTACTTTAAGTAACGGGCTGCAGCATGCGTGGATTTTATCAGGTCCTTGCGGTCATCCACCGTACCATTGACCCGTAAGCCGTACAAGCGTGCCGTAGCAGGCATAAATTGCCAATAACCGCCGGCCCCTTTGGTCGAAACAACAGCCTTACTCAGGCCACTCTCCACCAATGGAATGTATTTAAAATCTTCTGGAATACCATGCGATTCTAAGATCTTGGCGATCGTAGGCAAATAAGTCTGTGCCTTTTTATGCATATCGTATGAGCCTGTTTTTTTAAATGAAAATCTCCTGAAGAACTTGCGTAATTTGCTTTCCACCAGCGGGCGATCCGTCGGTAGGGAATCTTCAGCAAATGTCAATGAACTTAGGTAAGATTCAAAAGAATTACTTTTTTCTTTTTTCTCTTCGTCGTGTCCAGAATGGGCTGGAACTGTGACTAACTTCGTTGCAGCGATCCTATCGCCGTCAGAAGTACTACTGTGTGGGGTTGAGTATAATTTTGACAGCAATAATGCAAACAAAATCAGACTACTACATAAAACTTTCTTTCTTATCATTCACTCCCTTACTGCTATCCTATCCACGACTAAAATCGATCAAAAAATAGCTTGGTTCAAATTCAAGGGAACAAAGATAAACAGTATTTATTTAAAAAACAAATAGTTACCTTCTGCGCCATTTAAAGCCGCTTTTTTAGAGCGGCAGGATGACAAAAAGTGGAAAAAGATAAAAAGATAAGGATTTTTTCACAAAACCCAAAATTATACCTAACTTTGCAGTTCACATTTTAGCAAAATACAATGCCATTCAGCAACAAAAGGAACAGTCGTGATGACAACTCCAGAAAATCACGAGGCAACTCAGACGGCTTCAAATCCAGAAGCGAGCAGAACAGTAGTTTCGGCAAAAAATCGTCATACGGCAGCAAGGATCAATCAAGCAGGGATTCTTACCGAAAAGACGATAATCGTGAGAGCAAATCATTTGGCTCTAAAAAATTCTCAGACAAAACATCCTTTAGAGGGGATAATAGCTCTTTCCGTTCAAAAGACAATTCGGATAGGACGTTCAACAAAGGAGGACGTTCATTTGATAAAAATGATGCTTCTCGATCATATGACAAAAGAGACCATTTCAGACGTACAGACAAAAATGATTCCAGATCATTTGATAAAAAAGAAGGTGGTTTTGAAAAGAGAGATTCCTACAAACGTTATGAAAAAACTGACCGGTCGTCAAATGGACGGGGTAAGAGCTTTGATAAGCCCTTTAAATCTTCATACCGCAAATATGATGATGAAAGGGGGAGAAACTTTGATGACAACAAAAGTTTCAATGATAAAAAATATATAAAACGTCCTAAAAAACAGCCTGAAATTCCTGCAGAAGACGATGGCCTGATCCGTTTAAACCGGTATATCGCCAACGCAGGAATTTGTTCAAGACGTAAGGCAGATGAACTAATAACAGCTGGGGTTATTTGGGTCAATGGAGTTCCGGTGACCGAACTGGGCACCAAAGTTGATCCTGTTGTGGATGAAATCCGTTATAACAACGAACGCTTAAAACGTGAGAAGATGGTTTATGTTTTACTCAATAAACCTAAAGATTATATTACCACGACCGATGACCCACAGGAGCGTCATACCGTTATGGAACTGGTATCAAAAGCAACAAAAGAGCGGATTTACCCAGTTGGTCGCCTCGACAGGAATACGACAGGTTTACTCTTATTGACAAATGATGGTAATCTTGCAGAGAAACTTTCTCATCCTCGTAACAGCATTAGCAAGATCTATAACGTTGAGCTCAACAAGAGCCTGACGCAAGGCGACTTTAACAAAATCGCATTCGGTATAGAATTGGAGGATGGTTTCATTAAACCCGATGATTTGAGCTACGTACAAGGGGGTACTAAAAGAGAAATAGGCATTCAGATCCATTCAGGCAAAAATCGCATCGTACGTCGTATTTTTGAGTCTTTGGGCTACGAAGTTGTTAAATTAGATCGCGTAGTTTATGCAAATCTCACTAAAAAAGACTTACCACGCGGGCGTTGGAGATATTTGGAGGAACGAGAAATCATTCAACTAAAACATTTGATCTAGTCGAATCCAATAAAGATCAAAAAGGGCGGTCATTCAAATTCACCGCCCTTTACTTTTTCTTCCCTATGAAGTATATAAGTAGAAGAAAACGACAAATGGGCGGCGATCAACGATTGCGTATACAGTATGAACAGTCGCCTGCAGTGTATATTTCCGGTTGCAACGCACATCCAGCATATCGATTTTCATCATAATGTGGTGAATCGAAGGCTGAAATAAACATTTGTGAAAAAAAATCAATTTATCTAAGTTTGCCCTTAGAAGAATAGCATAAAAAAACAATAAGACATGACTGATCCAAAAACCCTTTCATCCGTTGCAGAATTCCATAAGACATTCCAACATCCTATTCTGGACAAACCAATGATTCCTTCCGAACAACGATGTGCATTACGTGTATCCCTCATCGCAGAAGAGCTCAAGGAGCTGGAAGAAGCTATACAGGACAAAAATATCGTTGAGATTGCAGATGCCCTTTGTGACATTCAGTACGTATTGGCTGGAGCTGTTCTTGAATTCGGTTTACAGGACAAGTTTTCAGCGCTTTTTGATGAAGTACAGCGCTCCAATATGAGCAAGGCCTGTGAAGATGAGGCCGAGGCTATCGCCACACAGGAACACTACAAATTGAAGGGGGTAGACTCCTATTATAAAGAAGTTGATGGTAAATTCTTAGTTTTTAGAACTGCGGACAACAAGACACTAAAATCAATCAACTATTCACCAGCAGACTTAAAGACAATTGTTGAAGGTTAATGAGCTGTTCACTTACAGCAAAGTGAACGCATGACCATAAATAAGACAGGCTTCCCAAAGGAAGCCCGTCTTGTTTATGGTTATATTTTAAATGCTTATGGCACGCGCTCGAAGCTTAGTACCAAGTGGCGGCGTCAGTAATTCTTCACGATTGGCATAAGCTACCTTGTACCACCCCCCGTGCTTCCAGTCCCTTATCGATATAAGTTTGGATCCCGGATTTCCCTAATCCCCAATTGGGTGCTATTAATAACTCTCTGTCTGCAAGCCCGAAAACTCGTTGAATGATCAGGTCTGGGCGTAACCGTGGAATAAATTTTGCCAAAAAGGCAGTATAACCTTCCAAGGAGAAGAGCTCGAAAGGCTCCCTTTTATATTTCACCCCCATAATCGACCCCTCAACGATATGAAGATGGTGCAGTTTTACGAACTTGATCTGTGGGAATCTATTGATCTCCTCGGCATATTTAAGCATCATCTCCTCCGTCTCCCACGGAAAACCAAAGATCGTATGCACACAGAGATCCAAAGGCGTATTTTGCAGCATTTCCATAGCCTTCACAAATTCATCGTGCGAGCAGCCCCTATTGATTCGCTCCAAAGTATCGTTATACATAGACTCCATTCCCATTTCCAGATCCACGTCATAACGATCAGTATACGACTCTAACAATGCGATCTTCTCAAAGTCCAGACAATCCGGACGTGTTCCCACAGAAAGCCCGAGCGTATTTTCAGGATCGATACTTAAGGCTTCATCGTACATCATTTTTAGCAGATGCGTGGGCGCGTAAGTATTTGTATTGGGCTGAAAGTAGATGATAAACTTTTCTGCTCCATAGCTATTGCGGGCACGTGCGATACCAGACTCAACCTGTTCGCGTATAGAAGGAATTTTACGCGCAGTATCTGGGGTAAAGGAGTCCACATTGCAGTAGGTACATCCTCCATAACCTTTACTGCCGTCTCTATTGGGACAGGTAAAATTACCATCCACAATTACTTTAAATACACGCTGTCCGTTATATTTTTGCTTTAAATAAGCTCCGTAATGATTATACGGCTTAATTCCGTTATCCAATAATGTACCCATTGCGCTGCAAAGTTACTTAATAAAAATCAGAAATGAGTACTTGGCTAAGATTAATAGGTCATGCGTATTCCATTTCCAGATCCGCTGTCGCACCCAATAAATATATAAACGTTAGATCCAGCTTATTGATATACCTATAAGGTATGCTAGGGCGGTGTACCGCTGTAAACGAAAGAAGCCCTTGACTGTTTCCAGCAAGGGCTTCCGTGTAAAAAAAGGCACCGACCTACTCTCCCACCTGTTACGGCAATACCATCGGCTCTGGCGGGCTTGACTGCTCTGTTCGGAATGGGAAGAGGTAGACACCGCCGATATAGGCACCTAAAGATCATTTATGGTAGCAAGCAGCTGGATGATGGTATTCAGCTTCCCTCCGCAGGGAAAATACCGGTCCGGCAGCACGCACCATACTGACATATATACCGAAAGAGTGTCCAAAAATTAAAGAGGAAGACAACAGTGTCTGTCTGCATGAGAAAGCTTCGGGCTATTAGTACCACTCGGCTATGGTCTCTCAACCTTTACACCTGTGGCCTATCAACGTAGTCATCTCCTACGGCCCTGTCAGGAAGTCTCATCTCGTGGCCAGTTTCGCACTTAGATGCTTTCAGCGCTTATCTGCTCCAGACGTAGCTACCCTGCCGTACACCTGGCGGCATAACAGGTTCACCAGAGGTCTGTCCAACCCGGTCCTCTCGTACTAAGGTCAGATCCACTCAAACTTCCAACGCCCACAACAGATAGGGACCGAACTGTCTCGCGACGTTCTGAACCCAGCTCGCGTGCCACTTTAATGGGCGAACAGCCCAACCCTTGGGACCTTCTCCAGCCCCAGGATGTGACGAGCCGACATCGAGGTGCCAAACCTCCCCGTCGATATGAGCTCTTGGGGGAGATCAGCCTGTTATCCCCAGCGTACCTTTTATCCTTTGAGCGATGGCCCTTCCATACAGAACCACCGGATCACTATGTCCGTCTTTCGACCCTGTTCGACTTGTGGGTCTCACAGTCAAGCAAGCTTATGCCATTGCACTCCTCGTACGGTTACCAAGCGTACTGAGCTTACCTTTGAAAGCCTCCGTTACCTTTTTGGAGGCGACCACCCCAGTCAAACTACCCACCAAACAATGTCCTCCGCTCTGCGGAGTTAGAAACCGGATACAGAAAGGGCGGTATTTCAAGGGCGATTCCACGGATCCTGGCGAACCCGCTTCAATATCTCCCGCCTATCCTACACATCCTGTACCCAGTCCCAATGTTAAGCTATAGTGAAGGTGCATGGGGTCTTTCCGTCCCGTTGCGGGTAACCGGCGTCTTCACCGATACCACAATTTCACCGAGCTCATGGCTGAGACAGCGCCCAGATCGTTACACCATTCGTGCAGGTCGGAACTTACCCGACAAGGAATTTCGCTACCTTAGGACCGTTATAGTTACGGCCGCCGTTTACTGGGGCTTCGATTCAATGCTTCTCTTGCGATGACATCCCCTCTTAACCTTCCAGCACCGGGCAGGTGTCAGGCCTTATACTTCATCTTCCGATTTTGCAAAGCCATATGTTTTTGTTAAACAGTCGCCTGGGCCTTTTCACTGCGGCTGCTCATCGCTGAGACAGCGCCCCTTCTCCCGAAGTTACAGGGCCATTTTGCCGAGTTCCTTAGCCATGATTCACTCGAGCACCTTAGGATTCTCTCCTCGACCACCTGTGTCGGTTTGCGGTACGGGTCTTCTTAACCTGAAGCTTAGCGGGTTTTCTTGGAAGTCTGATTACCTGCTCTATCAGCGCCGCCGGAGCTTTGCTGTACTATCGGGGTTCAGCTGGAGCTGCGGATTTGCCTACAGCTCCAATACCTACGCCTTTCAACGAACTATTCCGTCAGTTCGCGGCAGTGTCACTACTCCGTCACCACATCGCAGTTAAAAAGAGTACTGGAATATTAACCAGTTGTCCATCGGCCTGCCCCCTTCGGGTGCGCCTTAGGTCCCGACTGACCCTGATCCGATTAACGTTGATCAGGAAACCTTGGTCTTTCGGTGGGCGGGTTTCCCACCCGCCTTATCGTTACTTATGCCTACATTTGCTTTTCCATAACCTCCACAGTTCATTACCGGACTGCTTCCCCGGCGATGGAATGCTCCCCTACCAGATGTAACATACATTACAAATCCATAGCTTCGGTACCGTTCTTGATGCCCGTTTATTATCCACGCCCGGCCGCTCGACTAGTGAGCTGTTACGCACTCTTTAAATGAATGGCTGCTTCCAAGCCAACATCCTAGCTGTCTGGGCAGCCGGACCTCGTTAGTTCAACTTAGAACGGATTTGGGGACCTTAGCTGATGGTCTGGGTTCTTTCCCTCTCGGCCTTGGACCTTAGCACCCAAAGCCTCACTGCAAGACATATCTGTCAGCATTCGGAGTTCGTCTGGATTTGGTAGGATTTGACTCCCCCGCACCCAATCGGTAGCTCTACCTCTGACAGACTCAGTTCTCACGCTGTTCCTAAAAACATTTCGGGGAGTACGAGCTATTTCCCAGTTTGATTGGCCTTTCACCCCTACCCTCAGGTCATCCGGAAACTTTTCAACGTTTATCGGTTCGGTCCTCCATTACATGTTACTGCAACTTCAACCTGCCCAAGGGTAGATCACAGGGTTTCGCGTCTACCTCATCTGACTATGCGCCCTGTTAAGACTCGCTTTCGCTTCGGCTGCGTCCCTGAAGGACTTAACCTTGCCAGACAAGAGTAACTCGTAGGCTCATTATGCAAAAGGCACGCTGTCACGGAACTACTCCGCTCCAACCGCTTGTAAGCACACGGTTTCAGGTTCTTTTCACTCCCCTGTTCGGGGTTCTTTTCACCTTTCCCTCACGGTACTGGTCCACTATCGGTCTCTCAGGAGTATTTAGCCTTGCCAGATGGTGCTGGCTGATTCCCACAGGATTTCTCCGGTCCCGCGGTACTCAGGATACCACTATGTCTGTATTCTTTACCTGTACGGGGCTCTCACCCTTGTCGCGCAGTTTCCCACCTGCTTCCAGTTCATAGCACAGTACAATATCGTGGTCCTACAACCCCGCACATGCCGTAACATGCACGGTTTGGGCTCTTTCCCGTTCGCTCGCCACTACTTGGGAAATCATTGTTATTTTCTTCTCCTACGCCTACTTAGATGTTTCAGTTCAGCGCGTTCGCGTATCATACGGCTATTCTTCAAATAGCCAGGTTGCCCCATTCGGAAATCCACGGATCACTTCGCATTTGCCGATCCCCGTGGCTTATCGCAGCTTATCACGTCCTTCATCGCCTCTGAGAGCCTAGGCATCCCCCGTGTGCCCTTATTTACTTTCTTCACCGGCATAGCCTTTTGCCACTATGCGGCTGCTTTTGATATATATACCGATATGCTACGCAATGATTCCTCCGGTATTCACCGGATATCTCCTCATCACATCAGACACATACCAGCATTGTCTCTACTGTTGTCTTCTCTTGTAATTTTTTTTCTCTTTCAGTATGTCAAAGAACTCTTTTTCCGGTATCCTGAAGCATATGTGTGCATACTTCACCGGAAACGTGGAGAATAACGGATTCGAACCGTTGACCCCCTGCGTGCAAGGCAGGTGCTCTAGCCAGCTGAGCTAATTCCCCTTTGTTTCAGATATCAGATTGTAGACCGGAGACAGCAGACTCTTTACTTTGTCCCTATTCTCACAGCTCTATTCTCAGATCTCTTTAAGTAGTCCCGAGCAGATTTGAACTGCTGACCCCTACATTATCAGTGTAGTGCTCTGACCAACTGAGCTACGGGACTAGCTGTATTATTCCATCTCTCCTTCCGGGACCGCTCCTTTAAGGGGAGGGCACTTTCTTCTGATGTTTTCTTTTTTTCAATCATGTGGTACGTGACGGGCAACGGTCCGCGATGCTCTAGAAAGGAGGTATTCCAGCCGCACCTTCCGGTACGGCTACCTTGTTACGACTTAGCCCCAATTATCGGTTTTACCCTGACACGCTCCTTGCGGTAACATGCTTTAGGTACCCCCAACTTTCATGGCTTGACGGGCGGTGTGTACAAGGCCCGGGAACGTATTCACCGCGTCATTGCTGATACGCGATTACTAGCGAATCCAACTTCACGGGGTCGAGTTGCAGACCCCGATCCGAACTGTGAACGGCTTTTAGAGATTAGCATGCTGTTGCCAGCTAGCTGCCCGCTGTACCGTCCATTGTAGCACGTGTGTAGCCCCGGACGTAAGGGCCATGATGACTTGACGTCGTCCCCACCTTCCTCACTGTTTGCACAGGCAGTCTGT
Organism: Sphingobacterium thalpophilum; assembly: GCF_901482695.1. NCBI lineage: Bacteria > Pseudomonadati > Bacteroidota > Sphingobacteriia > Sphingobacteriales > Sphingobacteriaceae > Sphingobacterium > Sphingobacterium thalpophilum. The sequence goes on along the minus strand of NZ_LR590484.1, from coordinate 2,700,002 downwards.
TTAGAGTCCCCACCATAACATGCTGGCAACTAAACATAGGGGTTGCGCTCGTTGCGGGACTTAACCCAACACCTCACGGCACGAGCTGACGACAGCCATGCAGCACCTAGTTTCGTGTCCCGAAGGACGGATGCGTCTCTGCATCCTCCACTAACTTTCAAGCCCGGGTAAGGTTCCTCGCGTATCATCGAATTAAACCACATGCTCCTCCGCTTGTGCGGGCCCCCGTCAATTCCTTTGAGTTTCACCCTTGCGGGCGTACTCCCCAGGTGGATAACTTAACGCTTTCGCTGGGACGCTGGCTGTCTATCGCCAACATCGAGTTATCATCGTTTAGGGCGTGGACTACCAGGGTATCTAATCCTGTTCGATCCCCACGCTTTCGTGCATCAGCGTCAATACCAGCTTAGTGAGCTGCCTTCGCAATCGGAGTTCTAAGACATATCTATGCATTTCACCGCTACTTGTCTTATTCCGCCCACTTCATATGGATTCAAGCCCGTCAGTATCAAAGGCACTGCGATGGTTGAGCCACCGTATTTCACCCCTGACTTAACGGGCCGCCTACGCACCCTTTAAACCCAATAAATCCGGATAACGCTCGGATCCTCCGTATTACCGCGGCTGCTGGCACGGAGTTAGCCGATCCTTATTCTTCCGGTACATTCAGCTCCCTACTCGTAAGGAGGTTTATTCCCGGACAAAAGCAGTTTACAACCCATAGGGCAGTCATCCTGCACGCGGCATGGCTGGTTCAGGCTTCCGCCCATTGACCAATATTCCTTACTGCTGCCTCCCGTAGGAGTCTGGTCCGTGTCTCAGTACCAGTGTGGGGGATTCTCCTCTCAGAGCCCCTAGACATCGTCGCCTTGGTGGGCCGTTACCCCACCAACTAGCTAATGTCACGCGAGCCCATCTCCATCCTATAAATATTTAATAATATCCCGATGCCGGAACATTATGTTATGCGGTGTTAATCTCTCTTTCGAGAGGCTATCCCCCTGATGGAGGCAGGTTGCTCACGCGTTACGCACCCGTGCGCCACTCTCACCATTGATAGCAAGCTACCGATGGATCCCGTCCGACTTGCATGTATTAGGCCTGCCGCTAGCGTTCATCCTGAGCCAGGATCAAACTCTCCATTGTAAAATGAAGTTTCTGATTCCGACTATTTATAATAATCAGAATTCTTTTTTTAATATCTCTGATCCCGGACCGAATTGAACGGATTGATTGAATCTGTTCCATGACTTCCGACTTTCGTCTGTCTGCCCGTCACGCTACATGATTGTGTGTTATTAAAGAACTTTATGCGCTTCAACTTCCGTATCCGCTGTATTCAGACGGGCATTGCGCCCTCTTTATCTTTTTTTGTTTTTTCCGCCGTTTCCGGCGGGACTGCAAAGGTAGGAATCTTTTCCGGACTTCCAAAAACTTTCTGAAGTTTTTTTTGGCTTTCTTTTTCCGGTTTCCGCGTTCAGCTACCGTTGAACCCTTCTTTTTTCATGGCTGCTTCTTCCGGAGCAGCCCGCCCTCCCTTGCGGAGTGGTGCAAAGATAGAAACTTTTGGAACAAACTTCCAAGACTTCTGTCCTTATTTTTTCTGTTTTTGCCCTAACCCGCTGGACAGGTGGACGATTGTTTTTCAAACCGGCTGCTCCGGGACCGCAGAACAGGGGCCGGAAGGCCGGGAAGGCGCCCGGAGCAGGACGCAGTTCTGCCGGACCGCCGAACCGGATCGCAGAGGGCAGAGCAGATCCTGAAGACGGGTTACCAGAGCCCGCAATACTCCGACAATCCTTGACTCTCACTGCAGGACAGCAGCATGCCATCAGCACGGTGGCTCCGCCCTGTTTCCGTGCTGAGTCCGTGTTGAGTCCGTGTCCTGCACGCTCTCAGCGCCCCAGGGCCCTGTTCTCACTCCACGGTCATCCTGCCCCGGATGCGGATAAGGCGCGGAGCAGCAGTGGATCCGCGGTGCACCGCAGCCGGAGAAAACATGGGGCAGCACGGACACACGCACTCCGGACACACGATCTGCTGACTGCCCGGACTGAACGGGCCCGAAGCGCACGACCAGCTACGGATATCCGGTCCAACGTCCAAAGGGCAACTCGGCAGAGGCCAACATATACTTTTATATAGGTTTTACTTAGGGTTTGTTTAGGTTTAGTTTAGGTTTTCATTAGGTTCAGGCTAAATTAAACCTAAGGGAAACCTAACTAAGAAATACCTAATACCTAGGTAAATATGGAACTTGGTCACCGTCAATAGAAAACCAGTTCATATGAACATACTGGAGCTACACAACACTCGTATTGCAGAAATAGTCATTGCAGATAAATAAGTGACCGACTAATTAACCGTTCTCATCAAACAGCGTTTTTTTCACATATAAATTACGAGACACTGCCCCTGTACGGGATAGAACATCTCAGAATCGATCCGATATAGGAAGGATGGGACAAAAAGGGGAATAAAATTCTAAAATAGGATGGATAGCTTCATGTCTTGCTATCGGTTTTAAATACCCAAAAACGTTGTAAGGTATAATTAAAACCTAAGGAGACCAAAAGTTCAACAAGCAGCTTCGAAAACAAAAAATTACCATGATATACATCAACCAGAAAATGTATACCCGTAGATTTAAGCGCAATGCTTCCACAGACGACGATAATAAACTTCCACAATTGGCTACCCACAGAATGTTTTGTACTTCCAAAGGACCAATATCGATTGATCAGGAAATTCACTATTGCGCCCAGACTTCCGCTAATGGCATTCGAGAAAGGCGCACTGATATGGAGTAGCTTATAACAGGCCGAATATACCCCAAAATCAAACAGTCCGCCCAAGAAGGCGGAAAGTTGTGCTTTAAAAAAAATAAACGCTCGTGAAGACATTTTTAACGGGACTCTTCCTGTTGTTTTTTCAATTTATCTTCTCTATCCTTTGCGTCACCTAATTTTAGCAGGAGACGTGTGTCATTTGCATTGATAATAAAGAGCAATATACAGATGACCAATACACACCAATTGATGGAGCTAGGCATCAGCACTTCAAAAAGCATCACCAGACAAATAATTACTCGTATTTCAGTTGGACCAAGTATACCTGCGTCTATTGTGTATTTATCGGTAATTCTATACCGGAGCTGAGAGATGATCATCGCCCAGCCGTACAGGGACACCAGTGCAAATCCTAAATATTTATAATCTCCGGTCGTGTATAGCACATAGCCTAAACCGATAAAAACGGTACTGATCCAGTCCATTACAATATCAAGCGCAAATCCGTACCAACGTCGGGATTTGTTGCGATAAAAGGCTATACGGCCATCCAGCGAATCCCCAAACCATTGCACAAAAAAACCCGGGATCCCTAAAAGTAGATAGCGGATATCAACATATTCAGCCAACAGGAAGCTTCCTAAAACGATTAGCGATCCAAGAAAACCAATTGCTGTAAGTCCATCTGATGTAATCCAATTCGGGATTCTCGGCACGAGATAAGTAATCAGCTTTTGTTCAGGCTGACTCAGGATATTTGTTCTTTTCCGGTCCTGAAAAAGCTTTTTATTTATTTTAAATTCACTCATTATCTGTGATTATAACCATTTATTTTGTTTATACCAAACCAAAGTCTCCATTAAGCCCGCTCGCAGATCATAATTAGGTCGGTAATGTATTTGGCGCTGAGCCGACGCTATATCACAGCCCCAGTTTTCGGCTGTAAGTTCGTTCAAGCGCTCGGGGTATAATACGGGAATTGCCTTTGAATTTTTATATAAGCGCTCGAACATTACGGCTACAGCTTTTACTATCCCCAACGGAATATGCATTCGAAGCATTCTCTTCTGACTGAACTCCCTGAATATCTTAGCCATTTCATAACGGTCGTACACCTGTCCGTCACTTAGATTGTATACATGCTTCCCTCCCTGATCAAACCGGCAAGCGTTTAGGATGGCCTGCACGAGATCAGCGACATAAATAAAACTCAATTTTTGCGGTGACCTGCCAACATAGGCGTCCAAACCACCGTTCATCGTTTTAAAAAGAATAAAAATATCTTTTTCTCTTGGGCCGTACACTGCAGTTGGACGCAAAATCGTCAATGGCTGCTGGTCAAAATCGTTTAGAGCTAGCTCGGCCTTTCTTTTGCTGCGTCCATAAGCCGTCACTGGAGCATATGGGTTATGCTCGTCTATTAGACCTGAGGCATAGGAAACAGGCCCTATAGCAGCTAAGCTACTCACAAAAACAAATCTGCGGATTGGATTTTGAAGTGAAAAGCAGGCAGCAGCCAAGTTTCGCGTGTAGTTTACGTTAACGCGTTCCAAATCCTCCTCCCGCTTGGCACGGGTCATGGCTGCCGCATGGACAACATAGGTATAGTGCTCTGATTCCAGCAAGGCGCGGATAGCATCTACATCCGTAAAATCAGGGTAAACAAATTTATCCACTACAGAGCTAATTTCCGACACATCACTTGACTTACGTACTGCAGCGTGAACTTCCAGCCCTGCCTCTTTCGCTGCCCTAGTCAAATGATAACCTACAAAACCACTCGCTCCAGTGATTAATATCTTTTCTATCATAATGATTTCTGGTACAAACGATACCGTTTGTACAACTCTCCATTAATTTGTTCTATGGCATGGTTCATCATGTAGTTATGATCCAGCATCCACGAACATTCGGCTCCTTTTATATTTGAGCCGTTAGCATTTTTAATGATTCGACCATATAAACAGGCCTCTATCCCCAGTTTACGGTAATCTTCCAGTACGCCTAACATCAACACACGCAACAGGTTGATTTTCTTCATGCCAAACAGAAGTTTAAAAATTCCCGTGGGGAGCAAGCGCCCTCTCTTTATTTTAATAAGAATCTGATTAATATCCGGCACACCCAAACCAAAGCCCACCAGCTTACCATCTTTTTCAGCAAGAATGGCGAAACGCGGGTCAAGAATCATCTTCAGGTCCTTGGCTGTATAATTAAACTCGTCTTCTGTCATCGGAACAAACCCGAGGTTCTTGTCCCAGGCTTTATTGTAAATCTCCCGGACTTTGGCCGCCTCGTTCTTAAAATCCTTTACATTAAATTGGCGAAGTGTAATACCCGAGCGCTTTAAACGTTCTTCCAGTTTCTCCAGCAACTTGACCGAACGTTGGTTGGCCGTATTTTCCATCACCAGATACGCCCTGAGGTCCACCTTTTGCGCGTAGCCCGCCCCAATGATCAGGTTTATATAATACGGAAAATTATAAGGCATCATCGCTACCGGGGGCCGGTCAAAGCCTTCCACCAACAGACCTACAGTATCATTGGTAGACAGATTGATCGGTCCTACTATTGTATCTCCGCCCTTCGCTTTCACCCACTTCTCGGCCGTGTCAAACAAGGCATCAGCCACTTCCTGATCGTCGATACAATCAAAAAATCCCCATTGTCCCTCATTAACATGATTGAACGCGTTATGATTGTTGTTCCATATCGCACAGATACGGCCAACGATTTCACCATCGCGATAAGCAAGGAAGGGTTGGGCTTGAGAGTGTTTGTAAAAAGGATGCTTGTTCGGGGAAAGCAAATCTTCTTGTTCTAGAAATAAGGCAGGTACATAATTAGGATTTCCCTCATAGAGACTATGAGGGAAATCAATAAACAACCGTCTTTGTTTCTTTGTTTCAACGGGTATAATCTGAATCATATACGATTAGATTTTATATTAATGTTTCAACTTCAGCTTGTTTGAATACTTTAACCATCTTCTCAATGGCTTCGTCAATCTGATCATAAGTATGTGTTGCCATCAATGAAAAACGAATCAGGGACTCCTCGGCAGGAACCGCCGGAGACACTACTGGATTAACGAAAACACCATCATCCTGAAGCATTTTAGTAACCCAGAAAGTTTTTTCATTGCTACGAATAAATATAGGTAAAATCGGGCTTTCCGTCGCTCCAAGATCGAAACCATGATCCAACAGCTGCGCTTTGGCATAGTCCGTATTTTTCCATAACTTTTCGATATGTTCAGGCTCTGTTTGGATAATTTCCAAGGCCTTTAAGGTAGAGGCCACTGAAGCGGGGGTCATGGAGGCACTAAACATCACAGAACGGGCATTATGTTTCAAGAAATCGATTACATCGGCATCTCCGGCAACAAAACCACCCAAGGAAGCCAAGGACTTACTGAAGGTACCCATGATCAGATCGACCTCTTCATTAAGACCAAAATGAGACGCTGTACCTGCTCCTTTATGCCCAATAACACCCAGGCTATGTGCATCATCAACCATTACAGCAGCGTCAAACTCTTTGGCAATTGAGGTCAGTTCCGGCAAGTTAACAATATCACCTTCCATACTAAAGATACCGTCGGTACAGATTAATTTGGCACTTTCCTCCGGCAAACGCGATAATTTGGCACGCAGGTCCTCCATATTGTTGTGACCATATTTAATTACTTTCGCAAAAGACAGACGACTACCATCGATGATCGAAGCATGATCGCGTTCATCTAACAAAATATAATCGTTTCGTCCCATCAGACAGGAAAGCGGCCCAAGATTGGATTGGAATCCCGTGCTAAAAAGAATGGCAGCTTCCTTACCTACGTAAGCAGACAATTTTTCTTCCAGCTCCACGTGAATATCCAACGTACCGTTTAAGAAACGCGATCCAGCACATCCTGTTCCATACTTTTCCAAAGCATCTTGCGCTGCTTTGATAATACGTATATCGGTCGTCAACCCCAAATAAGAGTTAGAACCAAACATCAATACACGTCTACCATCGATTTTTACCTCGGTATCTTGTTTTGATTGAATAGGTCTAAAATAGGCATATAAGCCTTTAGCTTTTAACTCCTCTACAATCTTAAATTGCGATATCTTTTCGCCTAACTTTCCTTTACTCATGCGATAAAAAGGTATTTCTAAAACTATTTCTAACTTTTAGATGTTATTGTAACAAACAAAATTTCGAATTGGACTTTTATATAAAAAACTCGGCATTCGAATAAAAATCTGCTATATCCACAATGTAAGTTGAAATTCTACGTTGTATATATTCACAATAATTCCAAAAAACGTTGCAAACATACGAAAACATAATCTGACTTTCACTTAAATTTAGTCATATTTTTAACACATCGCCCAAAACTGTTAATTTTATTTTAATACTCCCCTAACATCTTCCTTCACAATTCTACTGTAAAATAAGACAATTTTAATAATTATATTTGCGAACTTTAAATTATCCTATACTTAGTTACATTTAGGTTCATTGCACTAGCAATGGTATAGACTTACTAATATACAACAATATATGGCTTTATCTTCAGATATCAATATAAAAAATAAAAAAGCTTCTTTTGAATACCAACTACTGGATAAGTACGTGGCTGGCATCCGTCTATTAGGTACGGAAATCAAATCGATCCGGGAAGGAAAGGCAAATATCAACGATAGTTTTTGCAGCTTTTTCGATGATGGACTGTATATCCGTAACATGCATATCGCCGAATACAGCATGGGCTCATTCTATAACCATGAAGCAAAACGGGACCGTCAGCTTCTGTTGACTAAAAAAGAGCTGAAAAAACTAAAAGAAAAAGGTGAAGAACGGGGTTTTACCATCGTTCCCTTACGGATTTTTATCAGTTCCCGTGGTTTTGCGAAGGTCGAAATTGCATTAGCACAAGGTAAAAAAGACTTCGACAAGCGGGAAACCATTAAAGAGAGAGACGTCAAGCGAGAACTTGACCGGGTTATGAAATTCTAACTGATGGTTAGTTTTCCTGCACTGTGTCAACAGCACGCACTGCAGGAAAGCTAATCAATATCCAGGCCTTCCAATACCGGAATTGGCTGTTTGTTCTCGCCAAGCGCAACGAAAGTGAACACGCCTTCAATAGCGAGCTCACGCCCCTCTTTATACATATGCTCCAAGTAGATTTCCACTTTCACTTTCAAGCTGGTACGCCCCACATTCTGAACCCGGGCAATAGCCTCAATAATACTGCCCGACGGGATAGCTTTGTTAAAATCGATGCGATCCGTCGACACCGTGACCAGCGTTTTTCGGCAAAACCGCGTTGCGGCCATAAAGGACACCTCATCCATTATTGACATGGCCTTCCCCCCAAACAAGGTATCATGATGATTGGTCAAAAACGGGAATACCGTATTGCAGACTCGTGTCTCCGATAGATCAATACGTTCTTGTAAAGTCATTTATTTCTCTTAATTATATATTGTCCTCAATGTCTATCCCAATGCCCTTCAGTAATAACGACGCATTGAATATTTTGCACTCGCCGCCCTTCAGCTTATAGTCAAACAACATCTGCCCTTCATCCACACGGATATCAAAATGATAATTTTTGATTGTTCCGGGTAATTCCTCTTCCAGGCTGGACAGCTGCAGATCATGTGTGGCTACCATACCTTTACCTGCGACACGGGCCAGCTGCCTGATGATAGCACGCGATCCCAAATATTTATCCACGGAGTTGGTGCCCCGTAACATCTCATCGATCAAAAAGAAACTGCTTGAATCGGCCGCAACGACATCCAGAATATATTTGACCCGATTTAGTTCTGCCTTAAATGTCGATGTGCTTTCATTTAAATTGTCTTTGATCCGCATATAAGATATCAGATTGTAAATAGGAAGACGAAAGGTCCTTGCAGCAACGGCTGCTCCCGCATAGGCCAGAACGGCATTGATACCGACGGTCCGCAAAAAGGTGCTTTTGCCGGCCATGTTAGAGCCCGTCACCAGGGCGATGCGATGATCGTTATTTGTATAATCATTTGCCACTGCCTGGCCAGCCGGGATAAGCGGATGGTAGATACCCGCGGCTTCCATTTTATCGTTAAGCGGATCGTCCAATATTACTGGGTACGCGTAGTCGGGATGATTCCGTTTCCAAACTGCAAGACTATTGATTGCCTCAACCTCCGCCAACGTATCAAAGGCACTCAAAATATACTGCTCATACGTTTTCTTCCACTTGATAATAGCGAGTACCTGCCGAAAATCCCACAGCAAAAAGAGATTCAAAAATAAGCCAACAAACACATTATTTCTGGCATCCAGATTATTGATTAGACCGGCCAGCCTCTTAAAAGCCTCTGAGATCGGTTCGTCACGGTCGCCCTTCGTTAGCTTGCCCGCTATCTCCTGCATTGCGGGAGACATCCATGCCTGACTCTCGATGGAACGTATGGCATCTGCGTAGGAACCCAAAACGGCCCCTATCTTATCAATACGGGAGGAAAACAAAGCCACACGACCTGATTTGGCCAAGGGCCAAAGAATATGAAATAATCCCAGAATAATCGCAATAGCGGCCATTTTTGAGAAAAAAAAACTTCCCACAAATGCAAGCAGCAATAAAATAGGCCCAGCATGGATATACAAACGCATAAAGCCATTACCAAATCGGAAATTGCCCTCTTGGAAATAACGGGACAAAAACGCTTTAATATCGACCTTTCGATGCAGATTACTCAGCAGTTTGGCCTGAAAATCCCACCCCCATTCCGTTTGTTGTGCCAGTTCACCGGACGCTTCCTGATTACTCAAGATTCGTTTTTTGTCCAGGGGAGCATTGAGCCAGGTCGCAAGCAAATCGATCCCCTGCTGTGTAGTCGAACGATTTAACTGTGCAAATAATGAGTAGGAACCAAAAACATCCAGATCGGAACTATAAGGATGATTCCCGTCGACAAACTGCTCGCCATGCGCATAGATATTGGGACCTCCGGCAACGATTTTCCGTTCATTGGACAATATTTGCAGGTAGGCTTCAAAATAGGTTTTCTGAAGCTCAAGCTGGCTCTGTCTCCGGACCAGATAAGCAAATAAAAACAATAAGGAAAAAAAACAGACAAAAACCAACACAAGGCTCTGCAACTGAAATATGTAGAATAAGATGGCACCCCCGATCAGGATAACCATGAGCCGGGACAGATTAATGCGATTTACCGTTTTGGTTAAGCCGGCAACCACCGACGTCATCTCCTTGTGCTTCTGCTCGTATATTGTATCGATTGAACTCATCTGTAAAATTATATAGGGTGTCGGCTTCCCTTACCAGGCCTGATCGCCAACCAAGGGTACAAAGCGGAAAGTGTCCAATTCAATCCGGTCAAACTCATTTTCTCCCACGCGGATTATGGTCATCATTTTCTGTGACTTCTCATCGCCTACCGGTATCACAAAAATACCGCCCATCTTTAACTGCTTCAGCATAATTTCAGGTACGTAGGGAGCCCCGGCAGTCACGATAATCTTGTCATATGGTGCGTGTTCTTCGATCCCTTTTGAGCCATCACCCAAAAAGAAATGCGCATGATATCCCATGTAAGGAAGCACCTGAATAGTCCTGTTGTAGAGATTTTCCTGCCTTTCTATTGTATATACCTCGGCCCCAAGCTCTAGCAGGATACAAGTTTGGTACCCCGATCCTGTGCCAATCTCCAGCACTTTATCTCCCTTTTTTACGTGGAGCAATTCCGATTGATAAGCAACAGTATAGGGCTGCGAGATCGTCTGTCCGTCACCAATCGGAAACGCAATGTCCCGATAAGCCTGGTTCCAAAAAGTCTCGTCAAAGAAAAAATGACGCGGCACCTTGCCAATCGCATCCAGGACTCTCTGATCTTCAATCCCCCGTCCCTTCAGATGCTCAACCAGCTTCTTTCGGGCTCCTTTTTCCCGGTAATTATCAATAAACTTATACGCCATGATGTTTCAAACTTAGATAAATTGCGTTTCATATGCAATATAATTGCAGTTTAATAATCGACAATTTATTTGGATCTGTCTGTTCTTTGATATTTATGATCGTCCTGCAGGCATCTGTCGTGCTGCATATTTGTGGCTCACTGTTCTGACTGCCTGTTGTCCAATGGCCAAAAATTGTCGCCGTTAATCGTTTAATACGGGTCAACATCCAGCTGTATCCGCACACCGGTATTGGCCTTATCGATTTCAAAATCCAGAACGGCCGACCGGATCAGTTCCTTCACCTTCACAATACTGATGTTGGTCCGTTCAATTTTTAGGGTGATGGTCTGGATAAAATTGTTGCGGACACGGGAGACCAGTGGCGGCTCAGGCCCCAATACCCGTGTGCCGAGCTGTTGTCGCAGTGCAAGCGCAAAACGATTGGCAGCATCATAACATTTCTGGAAATCATTATGCTTGATATCAATACGGATCAAGCGATAGAATGGTGGATAGAAATAGTTTTTGCGTTCTGTGATCTCGGTCATAAACATACCTTCGTAGTCGTTGCTGACCACCTGCTCCAGCACTCTATGTTTGGTAGTGTAGCTTTGAATGATGACCCTCCCGCCGCCTTCCCTACGGCCTGCGCGTCCAGCTACCTGAGAAAACAGCGAAAAAGCGCGTTCGTAAGACCTAAAATCGGGAAAATTAATAATGGTATCGGCATTGATCACTCCGATCAGGCTCACACGCCCGAAATCCAGTCCTTTGGCAACCATCTGAGTACCGATCAATACATCAAATTCGTGCTCATCAAAAGCAGTGATGATCTTGTCAAAACCGTATTTACCTTTCGTTGAATCCAGGTCAAGGCGGCCGATTCGGACGTCTGGCATCAGCAGCTCCAGCTCCTCTTCGACACGTTCGGTCCCAAAGCCCTTACTCTCGATATGCGGCATTCCACAAGCAGGACAGACTCGTAGCGGCGGCTCTGCATGTCCACAATAGTGACAGTGCATCATATTCGAGCTTTTATGGTAGGTGAGACTGACATCACAGTTCACGCATTTAGCGACGAAACCACAGGTATTGCACTGGATCATTGTGGTATGTCCGCGTCTGTTCTGAAATAAGATCACCTGCTCTTTATTTTTGACCGCTTCCGCAATCCCCTGTAATAAGGTGCCGGAGAAATAAGAAAACATATTTTCCTTACGCCCTTCTTCGGGGATATTAATTAACTCTACACTAGGCAGCTGTGCATTCCCGTACCGTTCGAGCAACTGCACGAACCCGTACTTTTTAGCCTTGGCATTATAGTAGCTTTCCAAAGATGGCGTTGCCGACCCCAGCAGTACTTTACTTTGATGCAAAAAGCCAAGATAGATCGCCGTATCCCGTGCATGATACCTCGGCGCAGGATCAAACTGCTTGTACGAAGTCTCATGTTCTTCATCGACAATGATAATGCCGAGATCCTGAAAGGGAAGGAAAACGGATGAACGGGCACCGATAACAACCTGAAACTCATTTTTCATCACCTTATGCCATACTTCTGCACGTTCATTGTCATTGAACTTAGAATGATAGACCCCCAGTTTATCTCCAAAATGCAGCTTTAACCGCGCGGTGATCTGCGCCGTCAATGCAATTTCTGGTAAAAGATATAAAGCGGATTTACCGGAAGCTATTGCCTGTTCGATCAGCCGGATATAGATCTGCGTTTTGCCGGAGGCTGTGACGCCGTGAAGCAGCGTCACAGCCTTCGTCTCAAAAGCTTGCTGGATCTCATCATAAGCCCGCTGCTGATATTCATTAAACTGAAAGTTGGCATCAAGGTCCACATCCTCTCCCTGAAATCGGGAAACCACTTTTTCTTTGATTTCGAAAACGCCCTTATCGACAAGGGCGGTAATTGCGCCATTACCGCAACCGGATGCTTCTACCAGCATTGCGCGCGTAATATCTTCCGTCCGCTTCACGAGCTGCATGAAGGCCAGCACAGCATCCTGCTGCTTTGGCGCACGGTTGAGGCTATCCAAGAGTTCCCGCTTGGCCTCCTCATCTCTAAAATCTGGAGCGAGGCGTAAAAATGCTTTGGTCTTCGGCTTGTATCGTTCGTGAATCTCCTCCGATATAAGGACGAGACCCTTATCAAACAGCTGCTTCAATATTGGAAATACTGTTTTTTGTCCCAGTAGCTTCACAATATCACTGACTTTGAGTTCGCCCGCCACCTCCAGCGCTTCAATAATCAAATATTCTTTATCCGAAAGTGCCGTACGGTCAAAGTCAGCTGCCATGGATAAGGCAACCTTGGTTTCGCTCGCCAGTTTCAATGCCGCAGGCAGAGCGGCTTGCATGACCTCCCCCAAGCTGCACATGTAATAATCCGCCAGCCAGTCCCATAATTTAAACTGCGCCAGATTGACGATAGGCTGATCATCAATGATATCCAGAATATATTTCGCCTCGTAATGGCGGGGTGCTTCATGGCTGATCGACTTGACGACAGCCGAATATATTTTATTTCGCCCAAACTGCACAATGACTCTTACCCCGACCTGTATACGGTCATTCCAATCCGCGGGAACACGGTAGGTATACGTTCGTGCCAGCGCCAAAGGCAAGACTACATCAATAAACAAGGTATCTCTTTCACTAAATATTGTAGATTGCGGATCGGACATAATTTCAAATTATGCGATAAAAATACAAAAAAAACAACAAGAGCCTTCCCGATTTATGTTCCGGAAGGCTCTTTCATAAGCACAAAGATTATATGTCGTCCAGCGCTAAGATTTATTTTTTAAAGCCGCCACAAACAGGGCGATCCAACCCACGATAAATGACAGGCCGCCCAGAGGAGTAATCGGCCCTAAGATTGCCGGATTACCAAAACCGGTGATCTCTCTGATGCTCAGAAGATATAAAGAGCCCGAGAAAAAGAAGATACCAATAAGAAAAGCGATAAAGGAAACCTTTATTGAATAGGTTTTTGCACGTGAAAAGGTGGATAAAAACAACAATGCAAAGGTATGATAAAAATGATATTGATTTGCAGTCTTCCATGTGTCAATATGATATGCACTTACCTTTCCTTCCAGACCGTGGGCACCAAAGGCGCCTAATATTACAGCTAATGCTCCCAACAGCGAAGCAGTTAAAATGATTTTCTTATTCATTATAATAAAGTGAATGCTGAACACGTGTTTCTCCGATAAATGTATTAAAAACCGATTGAAATAAGGAATTTTTTGTTAAATTTATATTACAAACCCGCATTATTTGGAACGATTCGCTACTGCTTCCGGCATATTTTTATTAGGTTTGTTTTTGGATATGGGACCATCATGGATTTAAGTCGTCACAAGCAATGTCAAAAGAGCCCCGCGCGATCCTGCATTTCAATAAGTGATTCCTGATAGTTTCGTACACAAGCAACCCGGATGTAACGAATCCATATAAGGGCCTCTGGCTTCTCTATGGCGTTCATAAATATTTACTCTGATGAAAAAAACAATTATCATCACCATTCTACTATTCATCGCCGTCATTGTAGCCACGATCTACCTTTTTGGCGATTTTAATAAAAATAACAAACAAGACTCTAAAGCATTACAATATCTGCCCGAAAACACATTAGCGATTGCTTCTTTTGCCAACAATCAAACGGTAGACACGATATTCAGTGATTATGAACTGTTCCGGGCCATTCTGGGACAGGCCAATGTTGATCATCTGGAAAAACTGAAATCAGAGCTGCTGCAAAGTCCTCAATTTGCTCCTTTTGTCGATGGGCAGCAGATCTTGCTTTCCTTTCATCAGGAGAAGGACCAGATCACCCCACTATATAGCGTGCAGGTCGGACAGAGTCTCGACAACAACTCATTGGCAACCCTTATTGCCCAGGCTGGGAAAGGTTATCAGGTACAGCCATTGGATACCTTAGGGCAACGGTTCTATGCCTTGGTACAAGGGAGCAAAGACAGCACACTGTATTGTGCTTATTCACACGAGATTATTTTTGCCAGCTACTCCAAGAAAGTACTTGCTCAAGTATTTGACAAAAACGTAAAAAAGATAAACTCCAAAGAGATTGAGTTCTTCGTCACCCACAACAATAAAAATACGCCGCTAAGCTTATATTTCTTCAATGAACAGCTGGCGCAGGTAGCCCGCATATTCATGAAGTCCAAATTTGGCAGCTACCTCAATCTAGTCGATTCTTTAAAAGGGCAGACTTCCTGGAATATGAACTTCAAAAAAGATGCCTTTATCTTTAAGGGTGCAACAGACCTGACGGGAAGTAAAGACAGCTATCTACAGCTGTTTGCCCATCAGACTGCCCAAGTCCAGGCTTTAGGCAACTACCTTCCTAAAAATGCAGCCTCGTACATCGATTTCAGCATATCGGACGCTCAAAGCTTCCGTGCGGGGCTGAAAGAGCTATTCATACAGCAGAAAGAATATGACCGCCTGAGCAAGAGCATAAAAAACCTCGAAGAGGATACGAAAATGTCTTTCGACAGTATCGTCACACCACTGTTTAACGACGAGTTCGCACTGGCTGAATTGGACAATCAGGATGTACTCGGTTTGATCAGTATTTCCGATTCCAGCTTATTTGCAGACCACTTCAAAAAATTCAGTTCATCGGTCGGCGATTCCATTTACCAGTTTAAATATTCCAACTTGTTATACGCCTCTTTTGGCCAGCCTTTCAAAAACTTTAACAGGCCCTATTTTACCATTGTGGACAACATTATGGTCGTCGCCAGCCGAACAGGAATACTGAGGGATTATCGTGAATCCTTCCGCGAGAAGCAGTTCCTTTCTGGTACGGCTATATTCAAGAACCATGCGGCATTGCAGAGCAGCCGCAGCAATGTGACGTTTTATTTAGAACCGAAGGCCGGCAAAAGCAACATCTTGGACAATCTAAAAACAGCATATGCTACAAATTTTAAGGATGACGAGCAATTTGGTTTCCAGAATTTCTACTCCTGGTCTTATCAGTTAAGTGGCAATCAAGGCACTTTTACCTCCAGTCTATATGCACTTTATAAAAGTGACACCCGGCTCGGCGGCAAACCCGAGTGGAGCGTACAGCTTGAAAACCGGCTCATCAACAAGCCATGGATTCTGGATCAGGATGGCAAAAACAAGTTTATCCTGCTCCAGGAACAGGATCACACTGTACATGCCTTTTCACCGGACGGCAAAGAACTATGGCAAAACCTGTTTCAGGGAGAGATCTTGGGAGAACCCATCCAGCTGCAGGACCTCAGTATCCTTGCCGTGACTAAAAACCGGCTCTATCGCTTTATGCCGGACGGAAAAAACCTGAGCGGCTTTTCTGTCGCATTGCCTTATCAAGCAAGCTATGGTGCCACCGTCTCCAATTTCAATAAAGAACAACGGATCTACATTCCTGCGACTGACCGTATCCTGGCTTATACCCTGGAAGGAAAGCGGGTAGAAGACTTTGAAAACAATACTGTCGACAGCCGGATCCTTTTCGACTTAAAAACAACCACTTTAGGCCAGACCAACTACCTCATCGCAGGGACGAGTACCGCGTCTATTTACTTCTTTGACCAGAATGGAAAAATAATCCGTAAAAAGACATTGGATACCGATGGTGAGAGCGTCAAGAATCCGATTGGGCTCGTGGCTGCCTCCGACGAAAAAAATTCTTTTGTGTATGTCGCCGACAATAAAGGCCATGTCTTTAAAGTACCATTCGAGGGCGAGGCAAAAAAAATTAGACTGGGCGACTGGAGTAAAGATGTATTCTTCAATTTTGAAGATATCAGTGGCGGGGCAGACCGGGATTTTGTTATCTTATCGAATAATAAATTAAACAGCTATAGTTCGCGGGACTCTTCTTCCTATTTCGAATATAAATTTATTGATGACGTCAGCAACAGGCCGCTCTTCTTTAAGCGTATCGGTAAATCGGATGTACTTGGTGTCGGCACCGACAACCGCATGATCTATGTCTTCGGATCTGACGGGCTGGTTCAGGAAGGTTTCCCGATGGAAGGCTTTTCGAAGTTCTACTATGGACCGATTAACTACGGCGACAATGCCAACTATCTCATCTGTATGAAGCGGGATTTTAAGGTATATGTATATAAATTTTAAAAACTTGAAAATCAAAATTTTAAACTACATATACCACAGAGCAGCGTGCAAAAGATGTTTATAAAAAATTTGTTTAATCTAATTTTTTTATAGTAGGTTTGCAGACTTAATATGACTATGCTGAAATCCGAAGAATTAAAAAGAATATTGGCTGAGCCAAAGCAGATTGTAATCACAACCCATTACAAACCAGATGGGGATGCTTTGGGCTCCTCGTTGGGATTGTATTTCTGGCTTACTGCAAAAGGACATCGCGTTAATTTAATTGTACCCTCTGACTTTCCTGCTTTTTTGGATTGGCTACCGGGTCTGGATAATGTACAGATCTATACACAGGATATTCCTTTACACGACCGGCAGATTGCTGACGCGGACCTGCTGTTCTGCTTGGACTTCAATGGCCTCGGCCGCATTCAGGAAATGGGAGAGCCTATCCGACAGGCGAGAGGAATCAAATGCATGATCGACCATCACCTTGATCCAGAAGGTTTTGAAGACTATGCCTACTGGGATCCGACAGCCGCTGCAACAGCACAATTGATCTACCGCTTCTTGGTAGACGAGATGCAGGATGCAGAACATATCAGCGCCGACATGGCGACCTGTCTATATACCGGGATTATGACTGACACGGGATCTTTCCGATTCCGCTCCACCACATCCGAAATCCATCGGATCATTGCCTCATTAATCGACTGTGGAGCACAAAACTGGGCCATCCATGAAGAGATCTATAACAGTTCGTCGGAAAATCGGCTTAAATTTCTCGGATTCTGTCTGCTCAACCGCCTCGAAGTAATCCATCCATACAATGCAGCCATCATCCATGTCACCAAAGAAGACCTCCAGCAGTTTCAGGTAATCACCGGAGATACTGAAGGACTTGTCAATTATGCGTTATCCATCAAAGGAATTCGCTTAGCTGCATTAATTATTGACAGAAGTGAACAAATTAAACTATCTTTGCGATCGATTGGCGAAGTACCCTGCAATGAGATCTGCAAATTGTATTTCAATGGCGGAGGGCATCTCAACGCTTCCGGTGGCAATTCAAAAGAAAGCCTCGAAGCCGTGATTGCAAAATTCAAGTCGATTTTACCAATTTATAAAGAAATATTAACAAAATAAGATATCGTAACATACATTAGAAAATGAAGAAAGCAATTCTATTTTTCACGGCTGCCGGTCTTTTGATGACGTCATGCCAAAATTTTAAAAAGGCTGAAGGTGGTCTTGAGTATAAAATCGTGGATGACAATGCAAAAGAGAAAGCAGTATCCGGCGATTTACTTTCCGTGGACATGATCGTCAAATCAGATAGAGATTCTGTATTGCAAAGTACTTTCGATATGGGTATCCCCCAGATCGTTCAATTATATGCAGATAGTATCATCGCCAAAAACCCAGGTGATCCAACAGGCTTGTTCAAATATGTCGGTGAAGGCGATAGCTTGGTATTCAAAATTAATCTGGATTCCGTCGCAGCAAAAACACATCAGCCAAAGCCTGAATTTGCGGACAAATACATCATCTATTCGATCAAAGTTCAAAAACACTTCAAAAAGGGCAAATTGACAGATCAGCAACTGGGTGAACAAGTTCAAAAATATTTTGAGGAGCAGTTAAACAAACATAAGGCTGCTGAACCTGCAAAAATCGAGAAATACATTAAAGACAAAAACTTAAAAACAACAAAAACGGCTTCAGGTCTTCAATATATTATCACCAAGCCGGGAACAGGCGCCAATGCCAAAGTAGGAGACTCTCTTCAGGTAAACTACGTAGGTTCATTGACTACCGGCGTTGTCTTTGATACCAACCTTCCGGATATTGCGAAGAAAGAGAAGATTTTCATGCCACAACGTCCTTACGAAGCATTGAAATTCCAGTTAGGTGTTGATGGTGTTATCCCAGGATGGACTGAAGCATTCCAGCTATTCAACAAAGGCACCAAAGCTACGTTGGTCATTCCATCTTCTTTGGCTTACGGTGATCGTCCATCAGGTAAAATTCCGCCTTATGCTCCACTTGTATTCGAAGTTGAGGTATTGGATATCAAACCGGGAAAAGTTCCAGCTCCAGCAGCAACAACTCCAGCGGCTCCGGGTACTACAGCACCTGCAACAGCTGCTCCTGCAACTAAAGCACCTGCTAAAAAATAAACAACAGGTTTTCGAAAGACTTTATACAAAAGCGCCGTTTCATTTCACGAAACGGCGCTTCGTTTTTAAAGGTGCTCCTCACCTCAGCTTTTCGTTTGCTTGGCAGCCTGCTTCATCTTCCTAATTTTTATCCACAGCACGATAAGGGCCAGCACAAAAGATAGCGTCATAATAATGGTCAATGCCAGAAGTGCTTTATCCGTATGATAATTTTCGGCATGCTGAATAAACATCAGCCTAAATATGCGAAGATAATGCGTAGACGGAATAACATTCGCTATGGCCTGTATCCATCCCGGCATCAAGCTCGATGGCCAGGTGAAGCCGCTCAGAATGAAAGCAGGTGTCGCGATCACCATCAGCACTTCAGTCGACTTTAACTGCGATGGCAATACGATGCTGACCAATACCCCGATAAAGCATACCGCTAGCAGAAACACCGTCGTACAAAGTATAAAGCGGCCAAAATCGGCATGCAGTGGCATGTGATAGTATTTTCCAAATCCCCAGTACAACAATAGGATACCGATCGACATCAATACATAGGGCAATATTTTGACCAAAATAAGCCCAATTGGATTCGA
Source organism: Sphingobacterium thalpophilum (assembly GCF_901482695.1). Taxonomy (NCBI): domain Bacteria; kingdom Pseudomonadati; phylum Bacteroidota; class Sphingobacteriia; order Sphingobacteriales; family Sphingobacteriaceae; genus Sphingobacterium; species Sphingobacterium thalpophilum. The sequence goes on along the minus strand of NZ_LR590484.1, from coordinate 2,680,352 downwards.
CACTTTGTTGACCAGATCAGGAAAGGTATTGTTTTCGAATTCCGAGGAAAACGACAAGGCCAGGCCCAGCAGCAGGACCTGTTGCAGGACGGTAATCAGGACGCCGGGCAACATGAAATAAAGATAGTTGCCACTGCGGATATTCTGCTTGATGATGGTCGTCTTAAAAGGTTCGTATTGCTGCGCTGCAATTTTTGCGGGCACTCCCCTTTTCATCTGTGACTGGATCTGTATACCAGCTTTGAGCGTCATGGCACATACGTTGACAGCCATTAGCGCGGTATTGGAAGTCAGCGTATTTGCGCCATCCACAAAGACAGTGATTTCGGGCAGGCGGCTTTGCTGCACTCCTGAAGCAAAACCACGGGGGATATGGACAATGGTCGTGGCATCGAATTGAATTGCCACATCTTTTGAATCAAATAATGACGGCAACACTTTTGCCACCCGAATACTCTCGTTGTCCGATAGCATATCAATAAACGAACTACTCAAGGGGCTATTGTCTTCGTCGACCACCACAACGGGCATTTCGGTCACCTTCCCCTGCTGATAGACATGTCCTACAAGAATCCCATACAGTACAGGAGCGCCCAGAAAAAGCATCAGCAGCACCTTATTGTTGAAAAACAGGCGAAATTCACGCTGTAACAATGCTAAAAATCTTTTCACATCCTGACGGTTTAATTCGCATGGAGAATCACCAGCGTTTTGGTTAGCAAATCCTTCGTACCGGCGGCATCCTCCGGTACGACTTTTAATTCAAATACGGCAAGCTGCGGATCGAAATCCGGATAAGCCGAAGCAATGTTGGCGTACGCATTCAGGGCTTTTATGCTCACTACTTTCGCGCTGACTTTTTTGTGGTTTAGATAAGGTATCTCTACCTCTACTGCTCCGCCCTTTTGCAAGTTTCCGATCTGATTTTCGGGCAAGGTGAATCTAAAATATGTAGAACGGTCGAGATAACCATTGATAATGGGGTAGCCCGCCATTGCCAGTTCGCCTGTCTTCAGGTTGATCGTCTCCACGCTCATGTCCTGTGGCGCTATGACATATTTTTCCTGCGCAGCCACATTGACTTCAGATACTGCACCAAGTGCCCGCTCTTTCTGTCCGAGCGCCATGATCTGCTGTTCACGTCTTGCACCATTGCGTGCTTCCTCCAGTTCAGCCTGAGCCGCCAGATACTGGTTTTTCGCACCCTGATACTTTGCGTAGGTCTCATCATACTTTTGTTGCGGTATCAGGCTGTCCAGCAATAATGCTTCCAGCCGGCCGATTGATTTTCTGGCAAATTCGTACTGTTCTTTGAGTCCATCCACTTTTGCCTGCAATTGGACGAGCTGGCCCTTCGTCGCCCCTTTGACAGCCATATTATATTGTGCGTCCGCCGACTGGAGTGCGCCTTTTGCCTGCTCTTCTTTTGCATCGACTTCAGGAATGCTTAAAATCGCCAGGGTATCGCCGGCATGTACCAGATCCCCCTCTTCGACAAAAATCTTGGCAATCTTGCCAGGAACTTTGGTCACTACCGACACCTGCTCACGCTCCACCTTTCCCTCTATCGGTTTTTCCTTGACTTCTTCTGAACAGGCAACAAAAATAAGCACGGATAATAGTCCACATAAATTCTTCATGTTACTCATGTATAGTTTGTAATAATTTTCCGGATGTATGTAATAGCTCTACAGCAGCCGTCCGCTGCTGTAAAACATTATTGAAATAACCAAGGTTCACTTTGTACCACTCATTCTCCGTCGCGAGCAGTTCGGTCACATCGATCAGTCCGGCCTGATACTGCTTTACAGCCATAGATAAATTATTTTGGGCAACTTTCAGCTGCTGTTCGCCTACCTTCAGCTTCTGGTTTCCCGTTGTATAGTTCACCTTGTTCTTGCTCAGCAGCAGGTTGAGCTTCTCTTCGGTATCCTCCTTTTTGGTCGCGTTGATGGTCTGATCCAGTTTGACTTGTTTTATCTTGTTCTGATGTTCTCCCCCTGTATAGAGATCCCATTTTACTCCAAGACCAACCAACAGATTGGGATTACCTCTGATCGAATTAAGGGGCAGATTCACCGTCCCCAATAGAGGCTGATCCTTTATGCTGAGTTTAGAATTAAATACGTTGAGGTAATTGGCGGAGCCGAAAGCAAAGACTGCAGGCAAAGAACCTCCTTTTTCTTTTTTATATAAATATTCATACGCTTTGGATGAAGCCTCCAACGCCTTCAGCTCAGAACGCTGATCGACGTTGTCGGGAATTTCCGTCAGGAAAATTGGCTGAAGTGTATAGTGGATGCCCCCTACCTCCTCAAACGGAACACTGGTTTCCTGCTGGATCTTCTGGCATAGAAGGTCGCGGTTTCCGGCGACCTCGACTTTCTTCTCCTCCAGTTCGAGCAGTGCCAGTTTGAGCTTATCACGGTCATAAGGAATGGCCAGACCGTTCTGGATCGCTTTATTGACTTTTTCCTGTTCTTTCTTCAACCTTTTTTCTGAATCTGCTATCAGCTTATCGACTTCGTCAAGCAGCATCAACTGGTCAAAGGAAGCTATAATATCTTTAGAGAGGGTCTCACGGCTTGCTGACTCCAGATATTGCTGGGCAAGGGCCTTTTCTTTCAGCGCTTTTATCCCATTGGGTATCTGCAATCCTGAAAAGATAATTTGTCTCACCGAAACACCGGCGTAGGCGGCCTGCCCATGCATGCTGAATCCCGTTGCGCCCTCAAATAGCCCCAAGTTTAACAGGGGTACATTCACGGTGGGGATATCCACACTGCCATTGCTATGTACATAACCATACAGTCCGAGTGCCGAGACATGAGGCAGCTTATTGGCTTTAACACCTTCGGCCTCCAGCCGCGCCTTGTCCACCTCATAGGTCTTCAGTTTCAACTCCTTGTTGGTTTGAAAAGCTCTCTGAATAATATCTTTTACAGATGGGTCAATCAAAGACTGAGCATGCAGGCTATTTAAACCGATGACCGATGCTAAGGTGACCAAACCCAAGCTTAGTTTCTTATTCATCATTTTATACCATTTATTCTAAAAATAGGGCTACAGCCGTTCTCTTGTTTAACAGCAAATCATGCAGTATGTTTTGCCGCGTCGCGTTTTTCTGAATTCTCTCTTCCGCCATCACGGCGCCTTCAATACAAGAAAGAGAATACGTTATTAATTTTCATTTTGTTAATTAATAAGTTATCTTTGGAGAGCGAATTGAAATTTTGGTAATGAACACTACCTCTTGATTCGAGAATAACAAAAAGTAAAGTTACCCTAATCCGCTTTTTGCCTCCACGCAGAAAACTATGTTGCTTACAGATACACACACACACATTTATTACCATGCAGGTACGCCAAAGCTGCAGGAGCATCTACAGCGCTGTTTTGACAACGGTATACAGCGCCTTTTCCTGCCCAATGTCAATAGTGCCTCCATCAAGCCGGTTTTTGATACCGTTGCGGCTTATCCCGAACACTGCTTCCCCATGCTCGGGCTCCATCCCTGCGATGTGAAAGCGAATTATGTGAACGAGTTAAACACGATCCAAAAGAGCTTGGAAAATAACAAAGTCCATGCCATAGGCGAGATCGGACTAGATCTTTACTGGGACAAGAGTACGCTGGAGATCCAAAAAGAAGCCTTTAGAATCCAGGTTCAATGGGCCAAAGAGCTTCATTTACCGATAGATATCCATTGCCGTGAAGCCTTCCCCCAATTATTTGAACTTTTGGAAGAACTCCATGACGAAAGACTGTTTGGCGTTCTTCATTGCTTCACCGGAACGCTGGAGCAAGCACAGCTGGCCATTGATCTGGGCTTTGCCCTCGGCATAGGCGGCGTTGTTACCTTCAAGAAAGCTGGCCTGGATCATGTGGTCAGGGAGATCGACCTGCAACATATCGTGCTGGAAACGGATGCTCCTTACCTTGCACCGGTCCCCTATCGCGGCAAGGAAAACGAAAGCAGCTATTTAGTCTATATCGCCCAGAAAGTGGCTGACCTCCATGCTGTGTCGATGGACACGGTAGCCAGCATAACAACAGAAAACTCAAAACGTATATTTGGTATATAATCTACACAACCCATGCACAATATCTTTATTATCTACACAGGAGGGACCATAGGGATGGTCAAAGACGAAACAGGGACGTTCGTTCCTTTCGACTTTGAACTGATTAAGCGCAACCTTCCTGATCTAAGCCGGCTGGATTATAAACTTACCGTACATTCATTCGAACCGATCATCGACTCATCCAACATGAAGCCGGAGATCTGGATCGAAATGGCCCAGATTATCAAGGATAATTATGAGGACTACGATGGTTTTGTTATTTTGCATGGTTCTGATACAATGGCCTTTACCGCTTCCGTACTAAGTTTTATGCTGGAAGGGCTGCAGAAACCTGTTATCCTCTCAGGCTCCCAGCTGCCTATTGGTGAGATCCGCACCGATGCACGGGAAAATATGATGACGGCCCTTGAAATTGCGTCGGCAAAGCAGGACGGTGTTTCCATTATCCAGGAGGTCTGTATCCTCTTCGACAATAAATTATTCCGCGGCAACCGTTCCTTCAAGTATAATTCTGCCAAATTCGAGGCCTTTAGGTCACCAAACTATCCTGTTCTGGTAGAAGCCGGCATTCACCTCAAATACAACACGGATGCCCTGCTGAACAATGTCAACAAAGAATTTATCTTACATACCAAATTAGACAACCGAGTTGCCGTACTAAAACTCTTTCCGGGTATATCAGCGCAGACCATCAAGGCGGTGCTCGACTCTGATGTTCGCTCCATTGTAATGGAAACCTTTGGCTCGGGCAACACGACGACCGATAGCTGGTTTCTGGATCTGCTCCAAGAAGCGATTGACCAGGGCAAAAATATCCTTAACATTTCGCAGTGTAAAGTTGGGTCAGTGGAATTGGGTCGGTATGAAACTTCCCAAGGCCTTAAAGCAATAGGCGTGCTCAACGGCTACGACCTCACCTTTGAAGCCGCAGTCACAAAACTGATGTACCTACAGGGTGAACTCGAAGATCAAAAAGAGGTCGCTTACTGGGTGGAAAAAGACATTCGCGGAGAATTGACGGTTAACGATTAAACCATCATCTAGCGGTCTTGTAAAATAGACGCCTACAAATATGTCGTGATTCCAATAAAAGAGGGCTACAGTGGAGGTCTTGAAAACCGGGATACTGCAGCCCTCTTTCATTCATATTAGATTTTCGCCAGGACCTCAGCAACAACAAAATTACTTCCCCCCACGAAAATGAGGTCACCTGTTGTGTAGGCTACCTTTGCAGCGTCGAAGGCTGCTGTGACAGACGGGAAAGCCCAGCCCTGAAGGCCAAGTACTGCAGCCTCCCGCCGTAGCAGGTCTGCAGGCATCGCGCGCGGCATATCCGGCGCAGCAAAATAATATATAGCTTCTTTCGGTAGATGCGGCAGCATATGAGATAGATCTTTGTCCCGCATGGCCCCCATGACAAAGTGCAGCGTCTGATAAGGTGTGGCCTCCAGATTTTTTAAAACCTCATGAATGCCATCCTCGTTATGACCTGTATCGCAGATCACAAGAGGATTTTTGGAAAGCTGCTGCCAGCGTCCCTGGATACCTGTTGTCGACTGCACTTTCTTCAGCGCGCCTCGCACCTGTTCTGGGCTGATCTGAAAGCCCTGCTTACGCAGTTCATCGACTGCCAGCAGCACACCCGCTAAGTTTTTAACCTGGTAGGAGCCCTTAAGATCCAGCAGATATTGGTCTTCAGTACCCTTGGGGTCGCTGACATCTATAGCCAGATAATCCTGATCGACGGACCTTATCCTCGTGTGATAAACCTGAGAAGCAAACTGAATGGGAGCTTGTTCGGCATGTGCTTTATCCAGGAAGACCTGCGCTGTCTCGGTGGCATATTCCGAGATTACGACCGGTGTATTTCTCTTGATAATGCCCGCTTTTTCGCCTGCAATTTCGGTCAAGGTATTGCCCAGCATATTCATATGGTCAAAGCCAATATTGGTGATTACCGACAGCAAGGGCCGAATGATATTGGTGCTGTCCAGCCGGCCCCCTAGTCCCACTTCAATGACAGCGATATCCACCTTATTTTTTTCGAAGTAATCAAATGCCATAGCTACCGTGATTTCGAAAAACGAAGGGCTTACTTCTTCGATCAGCTGCCGGTGCTGCTCCACAAAATCAACGACAAATTGCTGCTCGCACATTACACCATTGACACGGATACGTTCTCTGAAGTCCAGCAGATGTGGTGAGGTATAGAGCCCGGTCTTATATCCCGCCTCCGCCAGAATCGCGGCAAGCATATGGGAGGTAGATCCTTTGCCATTGGTTCCGGCAATATGTATCGCTTTGAATTTTTGCTGCGGGTTACCGAGCGCATCACATAATCGGATGGTATTGTCAAGGTCTTTTTTAAAGGCTGAGGCACCATCCCTTGTAAACATAGGCAATCGAGTATACAGATACTCGATTGCCTCTTTATAAGCATTCATCTGAATGTTTTTAACGTAATTTAAAATTGAAGACAATCCGCCCTGTTTGGGAGTCAGGGGCATTAGGCAATTGATTTAGCCGTGCTCCTCGCACCGCACGTTCACATTTCTCCAGCAGTGAGGGATCCGTGATGGTCGTCCCTTTGACTCCTGCACGCGCATAGGTAATGATGCCCTGTTTATTCACTTTAAATTCGACGGCTACTTTTCCCGCCTGCTGTCCGTTATCGTCGATACTTGGTCGTTGCGTAAAGCTCCGGTTTTCAATCGATAGCATCATATTGCCATATCCAGACCCCCCTTCACCATAATTACTGGCTAGAGGGTCGCCCAATTTCGAGCCCTGATTTCCCGGAGTTGTACCTGTGCCGTCTCCCGCTCCCTTTCCATTATTCTTATTGCCTTTGAAAAGAGCTTTGGCATTGGCCTGTGGAGCTACTTCTTTAGTTTGTTTGGTTGTTTCTGTTGCTTTCGACTCTACTTTCTTTTCCGTCTTTGTGACTGCCGGCGCTTCCTCCATGTCCTGCGTAGCCACTACTTTTTCGGCGACCTGCTGCGTCGGCGTAGGTGTCGGTGTCTCTACCGGGTCAATTCGGTCTGGACGTTCATTATTGGCATTCGGGTCCACGGACGGCTCCTCGACACTCATGTAGTCATCGCCCATACCTTCGGGAGCCGTACCATAATTGACAATCATGCCGCCCATACCATATTCGTCGGGCGCCTGCGCTTTGAAAACGACAAAAAAGCCGATCAGGAGCAAAGCAGCCATGACCAATGTCGATAATCCCAAGGCTTTGGGGAAGTTGTTTTCTTCGTGCTGAAGATGGTATCTCATTGTATAAATCTCCTATATTAACCTATGAACAACAAACCTCAAAAAAGTTTAATGTTACTTATCTTTTTTAGGTTCGGTTGCCAATACCACTTTCACTTTCAAACGATTGGCCACATCCATCACAGAAATCACATTCTGAATCGGCACCGTGCTATCGACATAGAGCATGATTGTCAGCTCTTCGCCACCTGCCATCTGCGCCTGTACAGCCGCTTCCAGGCCCTCAATGGGAACAGGCGTTTTGTCAATAAAATAGCCCAGGTCTTTCGTAATGGATACCGTGATCGTCTTTTTTGCAACCGACTGCTCACCGGCACTGGACTTTGGCAACAATAGTTTGACCACCTGAGGGTTTGACACAGCGGAAGCCAGCAGGAAAAACAACATCAGGAAAAACATGATGTCATTTAACGCCGACGTGTGTACCTCCGCAGATGGTTTATTTTTTCTACTTCGTAAATTCATTATCTTCCGGGTTCATCCAATAAATCAATAAATTCTACTGCATCAGTTTCCATACGTAAAATCAAACGCTCGACCATCATATTTAAAATATGATAGCCCAGATATGCCAAGATACCTACGGCAAGACCAGAAGCTGAAGACACCATTTTTACATATAGACCTCCGGATACCGATGCGATATCAATACCGCCTGCCAGCTCTACTTCATGGAAAATTTTAATTACCCCAAAAATGGTACCCACGAAGCCGAGCATCGGAGCGATACCCGCAATAATACCCAAGATGTTGATATTTTTTTCCAATTTGGCAACTTCCAATTTGCCGACGTTCTCGATGGCTCCCTCAATATCTTTGATCGGTCTGCCCACACGCAGCAAGCCCTTTTGCAACATCCGTCCCAATGCTGAATTGCTCGAACGGCAGACAGCCAAGGCAGAGTCCAGGTTGCCCGACAGTACGTTTGCTTTGATCTGGGACATCAGACTGTTATCGTATTTTGCAGCGCGGCGAATAGTCAGATAGCGCTCAAAAAAGATGACTAATCCAATGAAAAACAATAAAAGTATCGGGATCATAATCCATCCCCCCTTGATCATCATATCGATCAAACTCATGTTTTCTGTACTTGCGGCGGCAGGTAATGGTTGTTGCGCAGCTTGATTAAACGTATCCACAGCAGTCCTTGCTGTATCCTGTACTAATGACATAATTATTAATAGTTTTATATAAGTTCTATAATGTTTCTACCCAGGCATCTTTGATTTTCTTCTCGACAGATTTACGGGCGAGGTCAGCCTCCTCCTTGGTCATGTACGCATTCAAGATGACTTTTTTTCTACTCTTTTTTGTTTTTCCTTCCACGGCACGCGCTGTTTTATACCCCATCTCACGGAGTCGCTTGGCTTCTTGTTCAGCTTGGACCATGGTCTTGGCGGAACCAATGACCAGCTGATATTTTGGCTGTGCAAGCGGTATGGATTCTTTAATTACCGGATCTGCCTGAAGTACGGTCGGTTTATCCACTGTTTTGCTGGCCGATACCGTACCAATAGCGGTCTTCGCGGAATCAGCGGCAGTGCTAACCAGGGAGTCGGTTTGTCTTAGGCTATCCGTCACTAGCACCTGCGATGCAGAATCCAGAACGGTCGCATTGCGCTTTTGGCCAATGCTGTCCGCAGTAGCTTTTGCAGGCGTTGGGCCGCCCAATAGTGTGTGTTTTAGTCCCGGATTCGTATAAAGCACCCCGACAACCAGCATGACCAGCACAATGGCAGCAGTGAGCCAATACCAGATCGCATTCGAGTTGCGCGGTTCCTCCTCATATATGTTGGGCGTGTATGCAGCATTTGCGGTTGCAATTGCTCCCTGCTCCTTTCTCAGCTCCCCCGTTGTGTCATTAGCCTGTTGTGCAACACTATCCTCCAGCTCCACGACGGCCGGTTCGGTTGTAGCCGTCTCCACGATTACATCCGCTGGTTCATCAGACTCCGCAACCGCATCGTCATCGGCAGCAGGCGATTGCTCGGCTACCTCCGCGTTGCCTTCAGCCGTTAAGGGCTGCGGATCAATACCGGTGTCTTCCGACTCGGTAGATTCTGGCTCTACATCCCGTTCTCCGCCTTGTGTATCCGTTGAGGCGACATGCTCTTCCTCAAGAGCCGGAATAACCGTCTCAATATCAGGTCCGGCCAGATTCACCACAGGCTGAAAATTGAAACCTGAGAGATCCAGCGGCTTAAACACCAAACTGGTACCATAACTGATCAGAAGTCCCAGATCATCCAGTTTTGCCTGTCCAAACTGCCCCAGCTCGTCACGCAACGCAGCGACAGCTTCATCCACAATCTGCTGTGCCTGTCCCAAGCCCAGGTTTTCCTGCTGTTGGATGTAATGGACCATATTGAAGCCATGCTGTGCAGAGTAGTCGAGCTCCACATACGAGATAGGTGGCAAAAACACATTGTTCTGTTTATCAAACTGCGCAGGCGAATGGATTCTTTTGAACACACCTATTCCCGGCACGTATACTTCCGCATAGCGTCTTAATAAACTATTGATGTTTTTGCCTAGATTCATTGTTCTACAATTTAAAATGCAAATTTATAATCTTAATTCGTTAAAAAGAATAATTAAGACCGCCAATTACATTGAAGCCCAGTCTTGGATAATACATATAACGTTCGTATTCCTTTCCGAAAATGTTATTTGCCTTGACGAAGACACCGAATTGCTTTTTGATCCGGTATTCAGCGCCGGCACTTAAATCAGCAAAAGACGCTATTGTTACCTTATGTCCGCTATCTGTGATACGGCTGCCGTCCGCGGCGTAGTCATACACATACGCGTAGGTATTGCCCTGGCTCGAAAGCTCGGCATCCACAAAAAACTTGTCCGAAATATTGAAACGTGCATTGGCCTGCAACCTAAATTTAGGTAAGCCCCAAGCTTCCTCCTCGTCACTCAGATTATAATCATCAATATACACTTTACCACCTAGATTAACCAGCTGCGAAAGACGTACATTGATCTCCCCTTCCAAGCCCATGTGTTTTGCTTTATTGATCATCCCATCATACACCACATCAAAAGCCCACGGAGCATAACCTATTTTGCCATCAGGGCTTCCAAGAGCTATGTTGCTATTTTTAAACAGGGGCAATCCTTCGATCTGCTTGTAGAAGACTTTCACTTTATATCCAAATGTAGCGCCTGCATTTCCTTTCAGTCCACCATATACATGGAGTTTTTCTATTGAGTTGGCGATCCGCACATTAGGTGCCAGGTATGGGTTCTCCTTCGCAAAATTACGGAAAGAGGCCTGTCTAACATTCCCATTCACGCCGGCGAATAAAGAGATGTATTCTGGCGCCAAAGAAAAATCTGCCTCCACAGATGGAAATACATTGAAACGGGATTCGTCACCAAACTCTGAAGTCAGATTGGCTCCAAGAGTCACGTTATAATTATCACCTTTAAAGCGGATATAGGGATTCAGCAACAAGAGGTTGTTCTTTACGTTGGCGGTATCATTTTCATTGGTCACATTATTCATGTTGACACTCACATTCGCCCCAACATTAAACGCGCTCATCCGCTTATTTAAGTATCCTGATAATGCGATTGAATTCTCCTTTGCTTGATAAGCATCTTTGAACAGGTAACCATCGACCTTTGCCGAATAGCTCATGGCCTGCTCATTTTTCGGATCGGCATTACTGGACAGTTCGCCATTTAAGTAAATATCGGTAAAGGCTTGCTTATCGATAGGATTCAACAGTTTTTCTCCGGCTTGATCAAAGGTCTGACCATAAAAATTGGTACCATAACGGTTGTACCCTATTGTCCCCTTTACCGTAACCGCATCGAGCACACGACGCCCGAAAATACCCACATCCTGTGTACTGAACTTCTGCCCTTCGATATTTCCTTTCTGGCTCAGATGTTTTGCAAATAAGCCGAAACGTGTATTTTCAAATTGCTCGGACGCCAGGTAAGCTTCGCCCAGGATCGAATTGTAGTTACCAATACCAAATTTGACGTAATTACTGCTCTGTTCAAAAGGCTGTGCGAAAGGGATCTCCTGCACATTCAGCTGCTTCAGACCTGTATTAATGTCCAATTTCTTATCCATGATATTACCATACGACAATTTGGGCTGGTACTCCCGCTTGTTGGTCATATCAGGGCTACGACGAATTTTTACCGCATCAGCAAGGATCGGCTTGTAATCGCGAACAACATCAAAAGAATCAATAGTGACCGGTTTTTCAGGATCATTCTTTTTGCCCGTTTCCTGTGCAAAAGAATTCAATCCCACGCCCATCAACAGCGCTGCTAAGGTATATTTCTTCACATTTCTATTTTGCAACTTCTTCATTGTATCCTATTTCTTTTTGTTGTTCAATTTATTTAGACGTTCTTTTGCTGCAGGCAAGATATCGTCTTTCGCCTCGTAGTTATCCACAATTGATTCTAATGTCGCTTTAGCCTGGAACGTATCTCCCTTACCTGCATAGGCATCAGCCATGGTGATAAAGCTTTTCGCTACCCAATATTCATAAGAAGAGAAATTGTCCGACAGGTCCATGGCTGTCTTGATACAAGCGTCATATTGCTTGTTTTCCAGCTGGAGCAGTGCCACATTGTATTTGGCTTCAGCTCCAAATACGGTACGGCTCTTCAAGGCTGCGAGGCTAAATTCTTTCATCGCCTCAGTCTTCTTATTCTGTTTGACATAACATTTACCAGCATACAGGTAGGCATTCGCAATTTCCTCTTCCGAAGATTTCTCGTAGTTTTTCACGGCGTTGGTATAGTTCAACGCTTCTTTATAATCTCCGATCTGATAGTAAGAAACCATCAGGTTATTAATCGCATAGCCATAATTAGCCTTATACTCTGAGGTTAACTCCAGCTTCTTCAGCAATTGCGTCGCCTCATTATATTTCTTTTGTTTCAGATAGAGATTTGATACCGAAATCAGTGTCCGTTCGGTATAAGGCGAAGTCCAGTCATTCAGAATAATATTATAATCGTGCAATGCGTCGTCGATATTGCCTAAGGCAGCATTACTTTCCGCACGCACAAAACGTGCATATTTCTCCTGATTCGGTTTCGGGAATTTATCGAAATAGGCATTGACAGCCTCGACAGCGCCCTGGTAATTGCCGCGGGAGAATAAAGTAGTCGCTGTGGAGAAGGTGCGCGCATCCTGTTCCGATTTTGAAAGATCGCCAAGATTAGTACCTGTCGCATATTTGATGTAGCCGGAGGCATCCCCTTTGTCCAGATAAATATTCTCGATAGACCGCATGGCTTGCTTGGCCTCCTCTGTAGACGCATATTGATCCACAACCCGTTGGAAGGTCGCTAAAGCAGCATCGTTATTGTCCTGATTGTATTGCACCAAACCGATAGTGACCAGCGCACGCGGTACATAGCTGCTCCGCGGATACTTCTCTACCATGCTTTGCAGTCCGGCAATTGCCTGCTCGCTTTCTCCCATTAAGAAACGTGTATACGGGATCTCAAAAGCGATATCGTCCGCATAATTTGAATTCGGGAATTGTGCGATCACTGCATTTAGCGTGGCAATCTTGCCGTTATTGTCGCCCTGCAATCCTTGAATAATTCCCCGCTGAAACAGCGCATAGTCCTGACTCGGTGCTTTGGATGCAATCAGCTTGTTGTACTCTGTGAGTGCTCTGCCATAGTTTTTCGAAGAGAAGTAGGAGTCCCCAAGACGGGCGATTGCATCGTTACGCGTGTTGATCTCCAATCCTTTTGAACCACCGGAAGCCAGGAAGCGCTCGAAATAGTTGGCCGCGGTATTGTAGTTGCCATTTCGGAAAGCAGCATACGCCAGCGCATAGTTTGCGTAGCCGTATACATCTGTTTTGCTGGCTCCCGGCAAACGTAAGAATTTATTGAAATTGGTCACCGCTTCACCATATTTGCGGACTTCGTACATCGCTTCGGCTTTCCAGTACGTGGAGAGCGCATAGATCTCCTCATCATAACGATGTTGTTCAGAGCGCATAAACATGGATATCGCATTTTCAAATGCACGCTCATTGTAGTATTCTAGACCACGGTAGTACGTTACCTTCTGGTAGGCTGCATTAGCTTCTTTTCCACGTTTTGGAATGGATTCCAGGATGTCCACCGCATCGCGGTAGTTTTTCGTGCTCAGCAACACTTCTGCCAGCAAGGTTTTTGCTTCTTCCTGACGGCGTGATTTTGGATAGGTCTTCAAATATTCCTGTGTAGCAGCCAAGGCCACCTGATGAAATTCCAATTCGTAAGAAAGCTTTGCATAATTGAACAAACCTTCTTCCTTCATCGCCGGATCAAAGTCCAATTTGGAAGCTCTAAAGAATGCGTTGCGGGCAGACTGCTTATTTCCTTTTTTCAGGAAGCTGTCACCCAGGGTGATCATCGCCGACTGATAATAGGCATCCGGCTCAGTCATCTTCTCCAGCTCGGCAATCGCTTTGTCGTAATCCTTCAGTTTGTAGGCAATATAACCGATCTGGTAGCTATCCTGATTATTCTGTGTCTTACCTTGGTCCTGCGCCTGGAATTTATCATAGTAGTCTTTAGATGTTTTCAGGTCGCCCTTGATAAAATACGTTGCAGCAATGATACGGAACATCTCCGTTTCATTTTCCTGTTTGGTACGCGATAAAATCGGCAGGGCATAATCCAATACGTCATCATAGCGCTTATCCAAGAAATACAATGCAGTGATGTAGTACGGATAGCTGCTTTCAAACTGTTTTGAACCATTTAAGCGCTCAAATTCGTTTAAAGCAGTTTTATATTCGGCATCTAAATAACACAAGTAAGCGTAGTAATAGATCGAGGCTTCCTGAAACTCGGTTTTCTGATCTTTCAATCCCTCAAACAAAGGCTTGGCCGTTTTGTAATCCTTGGTCATGAAAGAAGCATAGCCCAATTTAAAGCGGTATTCTACATTTTCCTTACCTGCAAGGTTTTTACTGTCGATCTTGGTGAACCATTCGATCGCTTTGCTGTAATCCTTTTTGGCGTAATACGATTTACCGATCTGAAAATAGGCAGCTTTTGAATTTGCACTGACGGGGAAATCTTTGATGTATTTTAAGAAACGGTTTTCGGCATCTGATTCGCCCAATTCAAGCGCACATACCGCTTGATAATACCGTACGTTTTCTTTCAGCAAGGAGAGTTCTTCTGTCTCGTCCAACTGTAAGTTGGATTTGGTCCGCAAGGCTTCCACACGATCGAACTGCGCTGAGGCAGAACTGAATTTTCCGCGCTCATACAATTCCATTCCGGTTTTGTACGCCTTGTTGATTTGTTGCCATTCTGTCTGTTGCGCTAATGCTGGCGTCGCCATAACACTTAATGCAACTCCCACCTGGTAAATCTTCTTATACATAATATGTGAAACCTTAATATGTTGTTTATCTGCAAATGTAAATCAATCCCTCCTCAAACGGCGATAATCTGCATGACGCACACTTCGCCGTCCTTTTCCCTTTCCCGTGTAACCTATACATCGGGGGAAAATATTGAAAATCAATCCAAATCTCCAGCTTGTGCGGAGATAGATTTATTCATGTTACTAAATTATACTTTAATTGAGATGTTTTGCCCAAAAGTTATTAACATCTGTGAATAACCCTGTATTATAACGGAAATTTTGCACAAAAAATATGCCCGACCAAAAATAAAGTCAGGCATCGTCTTGTTGGTCCCTTCATCACCTTATACCTTGGTCACTTCCGTTGATCTCGCATCATTACGGCCTTTAGCCGCGCTGCCCGGCCAATAGATACAATACGGCCATCCGTACTGCCACGCCATTTTCCACCTGATCCAGGATAATGGAGTGTTCGCTATCGGCTACATCAGAGGTGATTTCCACACCACGGTTGATCGGTCCCGGGTGCATGATGGTGATTGGCTTGTTCAGCGAATCCAAAATTTCTTTATTTAATCCGTAAAGCATCGAGTATTCCCGCAGTGAGGGGAAATAAGCGATATCCTGACGTTCCAGCTGAATACGCAGCATATTAGCCACATCACACCAGTTCAGTGCTTTTCTAAGATCATGTTCCACCTTTACACCCAACGAGGTAATATGTTTAGGTATCAGTGTCGTCGGCCCACAGACCATCACTTCAGCCCCCTGTTTTTGCAGGCACAGGATATTGGAGAGTGCGACACGCGAATGTGTGATATCTCCGATAATGGCCACCTTACGTCCGGCGACATCGCCAAAGCGTTCGCGGATGGAGAAGGAATCGAGCAAGGCCTGGGTCGGGTGTTCGTGTGCGCCGTCGCCAGCATTCACGATCTGCGCATTGACATGTTTGCTCAAAAACACGCCCGCTCCTGCGTAAGGATGCCGCATCACGATCATATCGACTTTCATCGCCAGAATGTTGTTTACCGTATCGATCAAGGTTTCCCCTTTGCTCACGGAAGAGGACGAAGCCGCAAAATTGACAATATCAGCCGAAAGTCTTTTTTCTGCAAGCTCAAATGAAAGCCGCGTGCGCGTTGAATTTTCAAAAAACACATTGGCAATCGTAATATCCCGTAGGGAGGGAACTTTTTTGATCGGCCGGTTTAATACTTCTTTAAAATTACTCGCTGTATCCAGGATTAATTGAATATCTTTTTCATTTAGATCTTTAATTCCTAACAAATGGCGAGTACTTAATTGTTCTGCTGCAGCTGACATCTTATAGTGTATTCAAGTATTTACTAATCATTTCAATTGACGAGGCTCCTTGTGTTGATTCCGGAAGTTTTATCGGACTGTGGCGGAGCACTTTGTTGTTGTCTAAAATTGTCTGGATGGTTGGCCATAGACCAGACCGATCTTAGTCATTACCAGACGTTTTCTTCTCGGTGATCAAGGTTATGCTATCCTGATCTTCGGACTCCTTCCAGTTCACAATAACTTTCTGTGAGTCGATAGAATCCACCTGTATACCAATATAATCAGGCTGTATGGGAATCTGTCTGGAAAAGCGACGGTCGACCAGGACAAGCAGTTCTATTCGCCGTGCCCGGCCAAAAGCCTGCACCGCATCCATCGCGGCACGGATTGTGCGTCCGGTCCAGAGTACGTCATCAATAAAAATGACATCTTTACCTTCGACGATAAAATTGATATTTGTGCTATTGGCGAGTATGGGACCGGCATTACCTTTAGTCCGGAAATCATCTCGGTAAAATGTGATATCCAGATCGCCGACCAGAATATCTTTTCCGATCATCTGTTGCAGTTCCTTGACAATACGCCGGGCTAAGAAAGTTCCTCTGGGTTGAATACCTATGACGACGGCATTTGAAAAATCACCATGATTCTCAATCAACTGACGACATAGCCTTTGAATGGTGATCTGAAATTTTGGTCCGTCTAATAAGATCGACTGTTTCATTATGGGAATGTTTGAGCAAAGCTACACTTTTTTCAACAAAAATTTAAGGCTCCCCGCCAATTAATTTCATGAACAGGCTGCTCCCACTCCGTTTTCTTACATCCTCACTGCTACACGCTGCCTCTCCCGTTCATCTTTCCACGCGCGATAAAGTAAACGGGCAGGCCGATCAGGACCAGAATAAAGCCCGGCCAGGTATATTGAGGTTTATAAATGATCAGCAGCACACAGAATATGGTACCGATAAGCAGATAGAGCAGCGGCGTCAGAGGAAATAAAAAAGTCTTGTACGACCGCTCCAGTGTCGGCTTGCGCACCCGCTGTATAATCACGCCGAGTACCGTGATCATGTAAAAGATGACGATCACAAAAGAGATCATATCGAGCAAATTACCATATTGTCCGCTCAGACAGAGCAGGGATGCCCAGATGCCCTGCAGCCACAAGGACCGGGCCGGCACATCAAATTTATTGTTGGGGATTGCCTGTTTAAGAAATAAGCCATCTTTGGCCATGGTCTGAAAGACCCGGGCTCCCGATAGGGCAAGCCCATTGACACAGCCGAATGTGGAGATCATGACCAGCACAGCCATCGCGATGGTCCCCACATGCCCCAGCATCTTTTCAGCTGCGGCAATAGCGACCCGGTCATTGGCGGCGAAAGCAATTTCTTCGCGGCTCAGCGCAGATAGGTAAATAATATTGCAGCAGATATATAAGACCATCACCAGACTGGTACCGATCACGAGTGCACGGACCACATTGCGCTGCGGATTGACAATTTCGCCCGACACAAAGGTCACATTTTCCCAGGCAACGCTACTAAACACCGATCCCACCATAGCTGCTGCCAGCGCCCCCATTAATGTACCTCCCGAAATAGCTGCCCAGCCCTCGCCTTTCAGGTTCTGAAAAGAATCCCAGCCATAGGCCATATTCTCCGAAAAATGATTTTCCCGAATCAAAAATAACCCACCGACGATCAGCAATACCAGGGCGATAATTTTTGCCGAAGTAAAAAAGGACTGTACCGACTTGCCACTTCTAATGCCCCTCGTGTTGATGTAAGTTAACAACAGGATGATACCCATGGCGAGCACCTGAATCCAGGTAATTTTGAACTCCCCGCGCTGAAACAAAGGAGCAGCATCGTTCAGCTGTGGAATCAGGTAGGCCGTAAATTTACCGAAGGCCACCGCTACGGCCGCTATGGTACCGGTCTGAATCACAGTAAACAGGCTCCAGCCATATAAAAATCCAACTGGCTTGCCAAAAACCTCCGTAAGGTAGGTATATTGTCCGCCGGCTTTGGGATACATTGAAGACAATTCACCATAACAGATTGCTGCAGCAACCGTCGCGACGGCAGTCAGCAACCATACGACCGCCAGCCAATATCCGGAGCCCAGCTGCCGCATCATGTCGCTCGACACAATAAAAATCCCACTACCGATCATCGATCCCATGACCAGCATAACAGCGTCCCACAATTTCAGTTGACGTTTCATATATTCAGTTATGTATTCAGTGCCTTCATTGGTATAAACGAACTTGCTACCCTCGGGTAACGACGCTGATCGGCTTCATGCTCCTAAATATAAGCGTTTTATGAGCCCAGACACCTCATCATGCAATCAGGTTGGTTTAATGCCGTTAAGCTAAGAAAAAATATTCAAAAAATTGCTCATATTTTAGAATCAGCAGCAGCTTGGAGAAGCGGTTTTCACTCAGGCAGGTCGAAAAAAAAGCTGTCCTTCCCACAAGCTGTTCAAAAAAGTATTATTTTTTGAACAGCTTGCATGTAAAGACAGCTCTTCCAGCTCAATGGGTGGTTGACAATTACTCTACACCATATTGCTGTTTATACGATTTTTCCAGGTCGGTCACCTGCTGTAGCAGCTGCTTTTCTGAGGTCGAAGCCAGAATGCTCTTGTAAGCACCCAAAGCCCGCAATGCCGTTCCGATATTGGAATATTCGAGTTCAGGTTTGCTCTGTGCAATATCCTGATACCAGCGCATATTTTGAGTAATGAACTTCAGGTTGCGGCTGACAATCTCGTTTGCGCGTTTATTTTCACCCGTTTCATACAATACGTTGATAATCGGAATGTAACCTAAGACATCACGCATCAGATAGACACGTTTCGGCATTTTCTCGTAAGTCTCCACCGCGACCTTACGAGCTTCATCTTTATGTCCTTCCACCATCAGCTGAGTAGCTGTACCGCCCATCACCGTATTGGTGATCATGGTGATCATCCGGTACGACTCGGGATCGAGATAAGAAGCATTTGCCATATTTCCCCACTGGTATTTGGTCGTGATATCTTTGTAGGCAGCCTGCGTATCTACCAATGTACCTTCTGCTCCTGCAGGCGCATTGATCGGCATCAAACGCAGGGCGAATCCCTCCTGCACCAAATATTTGTCCAGACCGAGGTAGTTATCGTTCGGCACGGTTGCTGCGAAATAAATCGGGCGTTTCCAGTTGTTATTCAACAATACATTCAAGATCGACAGCTCCGCTCTCGATACATAATTTCTATTGTATGTCCAGGTCATCGTATCTACGATGGACTCTTCCCATGCTTTTGGAACCACCTTATTTTTGATAACAGCTTCTCTATCGACCGGAAGGCTGAAATTTTTGGTTGGCAGGAAGTTCTCAAACTTACCACCACGCAGTTCCAGCTTGTTCTTTTGGTCATCGGACAACAAGATCTGCATCACCAGATCCAGGTCTACGTGTCCCGGAACCTGCATATCCTGATAGTAAAGAACCTCACGGACGCCTTTTTTGAATTTCTCATCATCAATGTTGATCGGTAGACCGTCCGCCTGGTTCACTTTTTGCTTCATCTGACGCATATACCAGTCGGAGCTCAGCAGGCTGAGATTCACAACGCGTACATCCGGACGATAATTTTCTACTTCCTGCACATACCATAATGGATAGGTATCGTTGTCGCCATAGGTAAACAAAATGGCATTGGGTGCACAGGAAGCCAGGTAATTTTTAGCCAGATCACGTGCCGTTGTTTTCTCCGAGCGGTCATGGTCATCCCAGTTCTGGAATCCCAGCAACACCGGTGCTCCCAGCAAACAGACTGCTGTAGCTAGCCCAGCTGCAACTTTGCCGTCCACCTTCTTGCTCAGGTAATCCGCGATAGCAAATACCCCCAGTCCGATCCAGATGGCAAAAGCGTAGAATGAACCTGCATAGGCGTAGTCACGTTCCCGGGGCTGCAGTGGGCTCTGATTCAGATAGAGCACAATGGCAAGTCCCGTAAAGAAAAACAATAATCCCACAATCCCGGCATCACGTTGCCGCTTGCCGAAGTGCCAGAAGGCGCCGATCAGACCGATGATCAATGGCAGGAAATAGTATTTATTGTTGGAAGGGTCTGTTTTCAACGAATCCGGGATCGCATTCTGACCACCCACATGCATCTGATCCACCGGCTTCAGACCCGAGATCCAGTTGCCTTCAGTAAAGGAGCCCTGCCCCTGCTGATCGTTTTGACGGCCCGCAAAATTCCACAAGAAATAACGTCCGTACATATGTCCGATCTGATAGCTGAAAAAGAATTTCATATTATCCCCGAACGTCGGAGATTGCCCTTCAGGAATTTTCAGGTAATCACGGTAATACCCGTCATGCCCGTCTCTATTGCTATAGATCCGCGGAAAGAACATGGTTTTATCGTATTTATAATCCATACCGTTTTCGACCTTTGTATACTTGTCCTTATCTTTTCTATAAGTGTAAGTCGGTGTAGCATCGACCACCTGCGCGTCAAACGTGGGACCACTTAATAGTGGCTCACTTGTATATTGTTCACGTCCCAAGTAGCTCACAAACGAAAAGGCATTATCTGGATCGCTGTTATTTAATGTAGGATTTGCTTTGGCACGTACCATGATCATGGCAAAAGAACTATAGCCAAATACGATGAAAGCGGTACTGACCAAAATTAGGTTCAGCATCGGTTTGACCTTTTTGATCGAATACCAGATGCCGTAAACAAAAAGCGCCACGACCAGAATCAGGAAGAAATTGAAGCCCGTTCCAAAGCCCAGTCCCAGGCTATTGACAAAGAACAGGTCAAAATAAGCCGCGGCCTTGACAGTATATTGTATGATCCCCCACAAAATCAGGGCAAGCACCACCACACCGATGAAGAATGCCTTGGTGGCCCCTGAGGAAGTCACTGTTTTTGTACGTTTGAAGTAGATGACCAGGGCAATTGCCGGAATGACCAGGAGGTTCAATAAATGCACCCCGATAGAAAGGCCCATCACATAGGCTATGAAAATCAGCCAGCGGTCAGCGCCGGGCTCATCCGCGTGGTTCTCCCACTTCAGGATACCCCAAAATACCACAGCAGTACAAAGAGAAGACATGGCGTACACCTCTGACTCGACTGCAGAAAACCAGAACGTATCTGTGAAGGCATAAGCCAGCGCGCCTACGGCTCCAGAGCCAAATATTTTGATCAGATCTGTTGCTGTAAACGATTCATCAGCACCTTTTACGATGATCTTCCTGGCCAGCGCAGTGATGGTCCAAAACAGAAACAAGATCGTCAGACCGCTACATACAGCAGATCCCACATTCATCCAGAAAGCGATCCGTGTCACATCACCACCCGCAAGGTTTGAGAAGATGTTCTGGATCATCAAGAATAAGGGAGCTCCCGGCTGATGCACAATTTGAAGTTTGAAGGCTGAAGCGATAAACTCACCACAGTCCCACCAGCTCGTCGATCGTTCGGCTGTCATGATATACGCTACCGTTGCAATGAGCGCACATATCCATCCTAAAAGATTGTTGATTTTAGTATAGTTCATAAAATGATAACTGTAAAAGTATATATATAATACGGCTCGAAAATAAGGATTAGTTGATAAGAAATGAACTTTATTCTGATTTTTTAACACATCTTGCCCGAAAAAATGTCGGCAGCCGGAATATCTTTGGGATAAAAACAAAAATTATTTCTTTGAAAATCAAGCCCAATACATATTCAAGCACATTTTTATTTGCAGAAATAAGAATTGTCCGTATATTTGCAACATCAAATCCGGAACGCTTGTGGATAAGACAAGCAGGATGAGTGTCCGATAGTATAAGGGTAGTACAAGTGATTTTGGTTCATTTAGTCTTGGTTCGAATCCAGGTCGGACAACAACAGCAGAAAGGCTTGCAAATGCAAGCCTTTCTGCGTTATATGCAAGGCTTATTGTTTATAAAAGGGTTAGATTTTTTTAAATTCCAATTTTGATTTTTAAAACAAATCTCTATCTTTGCGTCGTCAAAAAGAAAAAGACGGAAACGTTGACTTTTATTAGCGACATTGTCCGATAGTATAAGGGTAGTACAAGTGATTTTGGTTCATTTAGTCTTGGTTCGAATCCAGGTCGGACAACTTTTAAAGTTAACAGTATATGGATTGTGAAAACAATCCATTTTTTTTAATGTTTAGCTTTAAAAAATAAGGGAATAAAATATTGAATAAGCGACAATACAATAACCCAACATAAATATACAAAACCATGCCTTTGCAATTCAACACGGTTAAACTATTTGCAGGTTCTGGCACCACAGAACTAGCCGAAAAAATCGCACAATCTTACGGGAAGCCTCTTGGAGACAAAACATTATCACGTTTTAGTGACGGTGAGATTCAGCCATTCTACAACGAATCGGTTCGTGGAAGCGATGTATTCATCATCCAGTCGACCAATCAGCCCACTGACAATCTTCTCGAATTATTGTTGATGACTGATGCGGCCAAAAGAGCTTCAGCGCATTACATCACGGCCGTAGTTCCTTACTTCGGTTTCGCAAGACAGGACCGAAAAGACAAACCGAGAGTTGCCATCGGCGCAAAAATGATCGCCAATCTGCTGACAGCAGCTGGAATCCACCGTATCATGACGATGGACCTACATGCAGCGCAGATCCAAGGTTTTTTCGATATTCCTGTTGATCACCTTGATGGATCCATCATCTTTGTCCCTTACATCAAATCCTTAAAGCTTCCCAATTTAACAATTGCATCGCCGGACATGGGCGGATCCTATAGAGCACGTACCTTTGCCAAATTTTTCAATGCAGAAGTTGTTATCTGTGACAAACGCCGTAAGCGTGCCAATGAAATCGAATCGATGTCCATCATTGGTGATGTCACTGACCAGGATGTGGTCCTGATCGACGATATCTGTGACACAGCAGGCACGCTTTCAAAGGCAGCGGCCCTGATCATGGAAAACGGAGCACGCTCTGTACGGGCAGTTTGTACGCACGCCGTGTTATCGGGCAAAGCCTACGAGACTATCGAAAACTCGGCCCTGTCCGAAATGATTGTAACAGATACGATTCAGCTGGATCCTGTGAAAGCCAAACAGTCAACAAAAATTAAAGTATTATCTACCGCTGACCTGTTTGCAAAAGCAATCAAAAGCGTAAATCAGCATACATCGATCTCCGATCTGTTCGAAGTCGAGTAAAACACGGGGCCTGGCAAGGAGTATACAATTTTTAATTTTTGCTTTTTAAATTTATATACTATCTTTGCACCTCAAATTTATAGAAATTTAACGGATGGAATAGTTCATCCACCATTTAAAAACAATTTTAAAAAATGAAATCAATTGCTATTAGCGGTTCTGTAAGACAGAACGTAGGGAAAAGAGATGCAAAAGAATTGCGTTACCAAGGTTTAGTACCGGCAGTGCTTTACGGAGGTAAAGAACAAACCGCTCTTTCTGTATCCGCAGCTGATTTGAAAGCAGTTCTTTATACGGCTGATGTTATCTTCATTGACTTAAACATCGACGGACAGACAAAAAGAGCTATCGTTCAAGACGCACAATTCCACCCATTGACTGACCAGGTTACTCACGTTGACTTTTTGGAATTATTTGATGACAAAGAAGTATCATTAAATATTCCTATCAAATTGACAGGAACTTCTCCAGGCGTTAAAATGGGGGGTAAACTAGTTCAAAAATTGCGTAAATTGCGCGTAAAAGCATTACCTGCAAACTTGCCACAAGAAATCGAGGTACCAATGGAATCCTTAGAAGTTGGTAAATCATACCGTGTGGCTCAGGTTCAGCTGGAAAATGCAAAAGTATTAAACAACGCTGATGATACTATCGTATCCGTAATCATGTCACGTGCATTGCGTCAAGCTGAACAAGAAGCAGCTAAAGCAGCTAAAGGTGGTAAAAAATAATCTGGACAAGATTTTCAAATACTACAGAAAGCACCGAAATTCGGTGCTTTTTTGTTTATTTAAATTTCTATTTTTATACCTTGGATTACTCTTTTCGGGACAATATGCAGCAGACCGTAGCCCGGAGCCGTGAACACCACCGGCTTAGGAATACGTTAAACAATAAGGATAAAATAATTAAACTATATGAACTTCCTCATCGTCGGATTGGGCAACATTGGCAGTGAATATGCCGATACGAGACATAACATCGGTTTTATGGTAGCCGATGAGCTTGTCAGACAAGCTGGCGCCAGTTTCTCGTTATTAAAACTGGCGTATTACAGTGAATTTAAACAAAGGGGACACAACGTCACGGTTATTAAGCCGACCACCTATATGAATTTAAGCGGCAAAGCGGTCAATTATTATATGCAGCAGTGCAAAGTTCCCATTCAGCATGTGCTGGTCGTCGTGGACGACCTGGCCATTCCATTTGGTTCATTACGGATGAAGCCCAAGGGCAGCAGTGCGGGCCACAACGGTCTTAAATCCATCGAGCAACTGTGTGGTGGCCAGGTGTATCCACGGCTGCGCTTTGGTATCGGCGATAATTACCCCAAAGGCAGACAGGTGGATTATGTGCTGGGACCTTTTGACAAAGAAGAGCAGGCAGAATTACCAGCATTAATTGATCATGCGGTAAAAATGATCCAGAGTTTTGTCAACATCGGGATTGAGCTGACCATGACCAATCTAAATACAAAGTAAGAGAGGGATAAGCCTCTCTTACTTGTATCTAGATTGGCTACTACCTTTTATCGCCCTTGACGCCGGCAGCAGGTCTTATTGCTGTGTCGAGTTCGGTTTTGACCGTTTACTTTGTCTTCCCATCCAAAGTTTCAGCAGCTTCTTCTGCTTTTTTTATCCCGGCAGCTTTTTTCTTCGTGGTGACCATAATAACACCCTTATCGCCAGCTGCACCAAATCGCGCTGTCGCAGCCCCGTCTTTAAGCACCTCCACCGACTGGATATCCGAAGGTTTGAGATCATCTAATTTCACGGACTCCACCTTGCCATCGACCACGATCAATGGCTTCCCTATTGCAGATTGCCTGCCAAGCCATACGGTCTTGCCTTCCTTTCCCGGCGAGACGAACACGCCTTTGGCTGTTTTCGCAGCAAATGGAGCTGCAGCACCAGTGTTCATCGCGGTCCCGGGTCTTCCCTCCACTGTCACTGTACCACCTTTATCTCCTTCGTCATTTTTTTTATAGCCGATTACTTTCACCACATCTTCCGCGGTCTTACCTTCAGTATGCAATCGGCTATCGCTTTTACCGGCTTTATCCGGATGTTGTCTGGCCCATTTCTTTGTCGTTACTTCGATGACGCCATTTTTGCCGTCCCGACCATATTTTACCTGTGCGGTAGCATCCTTAATAACATGTATATGTTCAATATCGTTGGGAGACAGCTCTTTTATTTCCTCCGGACTTGCTTTCACACCATCGATGACATATAGAACGTTAGTAGGTATGCCTACGGTTTTCACCTTTGTCGTACGCGTAGAATCGCTCTGAAGGAAAAGGCCCGAAACCTTACCATGCACGCTGCCGGCAGCAGCACTTTTGCCGGTCTTCGTTGTAATCAAGACGACTCCCTTTTCACCTTTCTCGCCATATATGGCAGTTGCCGATTTATCTTTCAGAACCGATATGGATTCAATTGTATTCGGGTCCAGCGCATTCAACTTTTCTCTGTCGATCACCACATTATCCAGCATCAGCAAGGGATCATGACCAGCCAAACCAACTAACTTTAATCCGCTCGCTTTATCGTTATTTTCTCCAGCAACATGACGAACGGCATCATTCTTCACCGTATCTGCGGCCGGCTCCTTTTTTTGTAGCGTTCCAGTGTGAGCGGGCAACCTGTCAGGCAAAGAATCCAATGGATTCACCTGGGGCAGCGCAATCAGTGGGGTTTCATTCGCCTGCCTGACTACCCCTTCGATGCTATGCTCCGCCCTGCTGACCGTGAATGCGGCTCCTGCAAGCAGAAACAACGGGAGTAGAAAGCCATACTTGCTCAACTCTATTTTGGACGACCTTTTTTTATTCATCATCATAATGCGACGTTTTAATAGTTTAAAATTAAATTGATTGCTCAATCCTATTGAAGTGCCCTTTTTGGACACATTCAATAGGCTATATTGGTACGTTTGGCGGTCAATTCCTTTATCGAGCACCCGTTGATCAGTCAGGAACTCCAAATTTTGGCGAATGGCCCTGCGCAGCAGCCAGACGAAAGGATTGTACCAACAACACACCAATATCATTTCAAACAATAAAATATCCACACTGTGAAGGCCTTTCACATGAATATCCTCATGCTTAAAAATATCGTGCAGCTCCGCGTCCAGATGCTGCTGCTTGTTGACATAGATTTTATTCAGGAAGGAAAAGGGAACGATAGGAATCAATACGTTCCGGAAAAAATAAGTCCGCCATTGGTCTGCTGTAGAATGCATATGAATCCGCAGTAAGCTCATGAGCTGCAATAGAAATTTCAACAGCAGTATAACTGCGCCTACCATAAAAACGATTTCTATGAGCCCGGCCAGCGTCAATCTGTCCTGTACCTCCGGCTTTGTGATATAGAATGAAATCTGCTCACCGACCACGCCCATATCCAGCCCGCGCTGCAGCAAAAGAGACCTAAGATCCAAAAAGGGATACACGAAAGCAAATATGCCCCCGATCAAAAAATAGGCTCTATTCAAGGTATAGAACGTCAACCTCTTCAGGAGTCCAGTATAACCGATGTAGATCATCGCAAGCAAAAGATTGACTTGTAGGATGTAGGTCAGTAAGCTTTCCATTCTATTTGGATTTAGTGTCTTTGATCATATCCATTATCTCCTTGAGCTCATCCGCGGTCAACTTTTCTTCCTTTACAAAAAAAGAAACCATCTCCTTATACGAGTTTTTAAAATAATCGCCCACAAAGGAATTCATGAACTTTGCTTTGTAATCCTGTTCGCTGACAATAGGCTCATAACGCTTGGCATTCGCATACCTTACCGCTTTCACAAAGTCCTTGCGCTCTAAATTCTTGACGGTAGAAGCCAATGTGGTATAAGGCATCTTCTCGCCTTTGATGTTGTCCAGTATCTCTTTGATAAAACCTCCGTTGAGCGCCCATATGGATTGCATTGCCTGCTCTTCCTGTGCTGTTAATTTTTCCATTGTGTATCTTCCAATTACTAATCTTTCACTAATCTACGAATAATTCGTAAATATCAAAACTATTTTTCTTTTTTTTCATTGATGATCAAAATCGTATCGCGTCTCTACGCTGTGGAAAAAACAACCTGCTCATTTCATGCGTATTTAAACTCACGGGCCACGAATATGAGTTGGCTGGCCGAAAATTTGTAATACGTTTATTTTTATTCTAACTTTCAGCGACAGAAATCATAGTCAGTCATCAGAATGAAGGGATTACTGCAGTTATTCCATATAATAAAGAATCTGAGATCAGGCTGAATCGATAAATACAAGTAAAGTAAATGGCCAAGAACATCAAAGCGATCAAATGCCCCCACTGTGGCAGTATTAAAGTCACCACGCTGCGCCCGGATTACTATAAATGTAACAGCTGTGGCACAGAATTCTTTCTGGATAGCGACGACATCAATATCAACCACAACTATAACTATCCACGTCCTCATCCGGACCAGTCCAAAGCCCTCCGCATCATTGTGCTCGCTGTCGTCGGGTTTGTTGCGCTGCTGTTTTTTATCAATGTGCTCAGCGGTATATTCAGCAAAAAATCCGAACCAGCGTACTCGGCTTACAGCCCTTCGAACCAAAAGAAAGAGCCGGAAAAAACGGATCCGCTGGAATGGAACTACGCGAGCAACACCTTATTTTTGGATAAGAACAACGTACCGCACGTGGTACTGGTAGGCAATGTAGGGACCTTCCGCACAATGCACGACGAAGGTAGAGACAATAAGGTATATATAGGACTGTTTGATCCCAAGACCGGCAAAAAAGAATGGGTAAAAGCCTTGATGGAAAGTCCGGTCAAATTGTCAAGCAGCGATGTGCAACTACGGGTCTTTGAAGACCAGAATCTGTATATTATTGTTAAATCCAAATATATTTATCAGCTGGATCGATCGACCCTGACCTATAAGAGTGTGCTGGAGGACTATGTCAAGGCAGCGCCAGCCCTGAGTACTGGCATTGCCAAAGTAGAGTTTAAATATGCGGATTACGGCTCGGCTTATCAGATCGTCAATAATGAGGGACAAAATCTGGCGTATTATCCACTGATCAACAAAGCCATACCTGATAAGCAGCTTTACGACGAGCGACGGAAAAAACTTCCAAATGCTACAACAAAAACCGGCTTTACGTTTTCAAGTAAATCCAGCTATTATCCGGAGGAGAAAATACAGCTGATTCAATACAGGTATCAGTATCAATATGGATTTCCAAAAGACAGCCCACGCTTTTCCTGGGATAAAGACTTTGGTGGATCGGGCATATTCACGGACCGTGATCCCTACAAAAAGGTACTGATCAATCCCTGGCAATTTAAGGGTGCCCGTCTGCTCAGCTTTAACGACCTGACGCCGGGACGGCTTTACTTCCAGCCGAAGGTCGTTACTTACAATGAAAAAACACTGCTGATCGCCTACAAACCGACACCGGCGGAAGATGATCCTTTTCAGCTCCAGCTGTTGGATGCCGCTACAGGCCGCATACAGCAGACCATACCGACCGAACTTAAGTATATTGATGACGAGGGCAGCCTGCTTAAAGACGGCTTTATTGTCAAAGGCTCCAGCGACTACTATTATTTTGACCAAAGCGGCAAACAAATCAATAAATTCGAAGGGTACAATCCCAAATTCGACGCAATAAATTAAATATTATGGGACTATTCAATCTTTTTAACAACCAGCTATCTGAGGTCATTGAGTGGAAAAATCAGGACCCGCGATTATTATGGTATAAATTTCCATCCGAAAGAAATGAGATCAAAAACTCCAGCAAGCTGATTCTCGCTCCCGGGCAAGGCTGTATTCTGGTCTACGAAGGAAAGAGTGAAGACCTGCTCACCGAGCCGGGAACATACAACTTAGAAACGGACAATCATCCGTTTTTTACAACGCTGGCGAGGCTCAGGCAAAACTTTGAGTCGGAGCACAAACTATATATATATTTTTTCCGTACAGCAGCGATCGTCAACCAGTCCTGGGGAACAGGAAACCCGATAAAATATATCGATCCTCAGTACAACCTTCCTGTAGAACTGGGGCTTAACGGTACTTTTTCCTACCTCATCACAGATCCTGTACATTTCTACACGAATATTGTCGCCAATCAATATACAGTCGACACCGCGGCCATTCAGGAGATTATCAACAACCGCATTCCGCAGCAGATCATCAGCAGCATCGGACAGAAAAAACTGGGGTATAATGAAATTGACAGCCAACTCTCAAGTCTGTCTGCCGACATAAAAACCGCGATCGAACACGAATTCAAAGACCTTGGTCTGCACATCACGGACTTCAAGATCCTAGGTACTCAGTTTGACACTAACACCCAGCGCCGCATTGGTGAAATTGCTGACCTGAGCACCCAAAATCAGGCGGCTTCACAGGCGGGCCTCAGCTATGTGGAGCTCGAAAAATTGCGTGCACTTCGGGATGCAGCCAAAAATGAAGGCGGGCTGGCAGGAGTAGGTGCCCAACTGGGGGTGGGCATGGAATTGGGCAAGCAGTTCAACCTGGAAAAAGACCAGATCAAAGACAGCATCCAACAAGAAGGAGACTTTGTCGAAAAACTGCAAAAACTACAGTTGCTGCTACGCGAAAATATCATCACTCAGGAGGAGTTTGATACCCTCAAAAAACAGATCTTAAATAAAATATAATATCATATGAAATACATCTTCGGTATATTATTCACTCTGGTTATCCTATTTGTCGCCACATATTTTCTGCTGGGCTTATGGGGAATCCGCTTGCTGGACGCTGAGAATTTCAGCAAAATCCTCTGGACAACAGGTATTCTTACCTTAACGTCCATTATCTTGGTCTGCTTTGTCGTTATCCCCTTCTTTGGATCAGGCAAAAATGGCCGATATGAGGACAAAGGAAAGGTCGCCCAACGAAAAACTGACTGATATTTAGCATAATAAGTTAATGTTAAATTTGAATAAATTCTTTGCTGATATGAGTAAATATTTAGTCGATATTATCCAAAATGACGGAATCATGTCATTTTAATTCGAAAAGAACTTTCGATTTTAAATCTCAAATAGTTAAATTTGTGAGATTAGCATAACAAATCAGATATAAGATAATATATAAACATGTCAGATAAAGCATCTATAAATTTAGACGGCACTTCTTATGACCTTCCAGTCATTGTCGGTACTGAAAATGAAAAAGCAGTTGATATTTCCAAATTAAGAGATCAAAGCGGATTTATTACCTTAGACCCGGGATACAAAAATACGGGCGCCACTAAAAGTGCGATTACCTTCCTAGACGGCGAAAAAGGAATATTGAGATATAGAGGTTATCCTATCGAGCAATTAGCAGAAAAATCCACTTTCTTAGAAGTAGCTTATCTATTGATCTATGGAGAGCTTCCGAAAAAAGAGGTGCTCGAAAAATTCAGAGCTGACATCAAAAAACAAATGATGATCCACGAAGACATGAAAAATTTCTTCGCCGGATTCCCATCTAAATCCCACCCTATGGGACAGCTGTCCTGCCTGGTCGGTGCACTATCTGCATTTTATCCTGAATCTTTAAATCCTAATTTAACAGACGAAGAAGAAGATCAGACGATCATCAATTTACTGGCTAAGATGCCGACTATCGTATCATGGATCCAAAAGAAATCTTTGGGCCATCCAGTTGTATACCCTAAAAACAACTTAGGTTACATCGACAACTTCCTAAACATGCTATTCGGCGAAGTGAACGATGAAAAAACATTCGATCCAGTCGTTATCGATGCCATGCACAAACTACTTATTCTGCATGCTGACCATGAGCAGAACTGTTCGACATCCACTGTACGTATCGTAGGCTCTTCAAATGCCAACCTTTATGCTTCTGTTGCTTCCGGTATCAATGCCTTATGGGGTCCATTGCACGGTGGTGCAAACCAGGCAGTGATCGAAATGCTTGAAGCAATCAAAAATGACGGTGGCGACGCTGAAAAGTACCTGGCGAAAGCCAAAGATAAAAACGATCCTTTCCGTCTGATGGGATTTGGACATCGTGTGTACAAAAACTTTGATCCACGTGCCAAGATCATCAAAAAAGCATGTGACGATATTCTGGAAAAACTAGGTGTTCAGGATCCTGTATTGGATATCGCTAAAAAACTAGAAGAAGCGGCATTGAACGATCAGTATTTCATCGACAGAAAATTATATCCAAACGTTGATTTCTATTCGGGTATCATCTATCGTGCATTAGGGTTCAAAGCGGATATGTTCACTGTATTATTTGCGTTAGGCCGTCTTCCGGGATGGATCGCGCAATGGAAAGAGATGCGTGAGAACAAAGAGCCGATCGGTCGTCCTAGACAAGTATACGTTGGCCATACAGAACGTGACTACGTTGAATTTGCAAATCGCTAATCCGATTTCGATTTATATCCATAAAAAAGCATCTCCCGGGATGCTTTTTTTATGGATATGTCACAATAATCTACTTGTTAAGTATATTTTAATTTTTCCTTATCTAAATTCCCTGTTTTTCGTTAAGTTTGCGTATTCATTGGACGCTTATTAAAAATCATTATAAATAAGACTTGTTGGATTCTATACTACATATCTTGGTTCCCATTGCTATCTTCACCTTTATAGCAGCATTTACCTTATTTGCAGTATATGCCGAACGCAAAATTGCCGGATTTGTCCAGGACCGTCTCGGCCCAATGGAAACGGGGAAATACGGCAGTCTACAAACGATAGCAGATATCCTCAAGCTGCTCCAAAAGGAACTGATAACCCCTGCTTCAGCAGACAAAATTCTGTTCCGCATAGCCCCGATCATCATCTTTGTAGCGGTATTTACAGGCTTTGCAGTCATCCCATGGGCCAAAGATTTTATACCGGCAAATACCCATACCGGTCTGTTTTTTATCATGGCGATAATCTCCATTGATGCATTAGGCATTCTGATGGCGGGCTGGGGATCAAACAATAAATATTCCTTACTGGGTTCCATGCGGGCTATCGCCCAGATGGTTTCCTATGAAATACCTGTCGGTCTTTCCCTGATTACTGTTGTCATGCTTACACAGACTCTGAATCTCAATGAAATAACGATAGACCAGGGTATTGCTACCAACGGCAGTATCAAGTTTCTGGGTTTTTGGGAGGTGAATGAGATCGGTGGCATTTTTGCATGGAATATTTTTCAGGCCCCCCACTTGATCGTCACATACATTATCTTTTTCATTGCTACACTGGCCGAATGCAACCGTGCGCCTTTTGATATTCCCGAAGCGGAATCCGAATTGGTCGGCGGCTTTCATACAGAATATGGGGGTATACAATTCGCCTTTATCTTTCTGGCTGAATATGCAATGATGTTTCTGGTATCCATGCTGGGGGTAGTCCTTTTTCTTGGTGGTTGGAACACACCGTTGCCCAATATCGGTGCGCTGCGGCTCGCCGACTGGACCAGTGGTCTGGTCTGGGGAATCTTTTGGACTCTGGCCAAGTCACTATTTATTGTTGGAATACAAATGTGGATTCGCTGGACACTGCCGCGTCTTCGCGCAGATCAGCTGATGAGTCTTTGCTGGAAGGTGCTGACACCCTTGGCCTTTCTCTGCATGGCTATTTCCGCGATCTGGAGAATCTTAATTATTGCGTAAGATATGATATTTAAAACGGCTTCCCATGCATTTCGTACGGCGATCAAAGGTTTGTCTTTGACGGTCAGGCACTTGTTTGGCGCACGGCGTTCCCGTCAGGAGCTAAATATCAAAAAGGATAACTATTTTGACAATCAGGATGGCATTGTCACGGTACAGTATCCTGCCGAAAAGATGCCTATACCCGATGTTGCGCGTTATCAGCTGCAGGTTGACATCGACGACTGCATCGTGTGTGACTTGTGTGCCAAGGCCTGTCCCGTAGACTGTATTGAAATCGAATCGATCAAATCGCCTGAAGCCATTGGCAAGACCTCGGATGGCAGTGTCAAACGCCTTTATCCAGCCAAATTTAATATTGACATGGCCAAATGCATGTACTGCGGGCTATGCACCGTCGTCTGTCCGACTGAATGCATTACGATGACCAACGAATACGACCGCAGTTCACAAAAGCTAACCGACCTGATCTATGGTTTCTCGGATATGACCGAAGAACAGGTGGCCCAGCGAAAAGCGGAGTGGACTCGATATCAAGCTGAAAAGGAGGCAGCAAAACAGAAGTAAGATGGAAAAAATCCTGTTTTATGTATTTGCGTTCCTTGCCATCGGCTCGGCATTGCTGCTGGTCAACCTTAAAAATATAGCACGTGCATTATTTTTGTTTTTCATTGTGCTGTTTGCGATGGCGGGCCTGTATTTATTTGCACTTGCCGATTTTGTGGCGATTACGCAGATCATGGTCTATGTGGGTGGGGTACTGATCCTCATGCTGTTTGCATTTATGCTTTCCAACAAGGAACTTCTGAAAGAACTGCAGGATAGCAGTGGCTCATTCCTAAGCATGCCCAAGTGGCAAGCGGTGCCATTGGCACTGGGCTTTCTGCTCCTGATGATGTATGGAATCATTGAATGGCAGCAGGCTACTCCTACGTGGATAGACCAGTCTGAACAGAATGGCACTTTTATCGCGGCCACGGATAACAACATTCAGCAGATTGGACTGCGATTTATGACATTTTATGTACTGCCATTCGAAGTCATATCGGTCTTTTTGATGATGGCACTTATCGGTGCCTCCCATTTATCCAGAAAGGAGCGCAGCAGATGATCCCATTAACCCATTTTCTGATCGTCAGCGCCTGCATTTTCTGCATTGGACTTTACACCGTGCTCTCGAAAAAAAATGCCATCATGATTCTCGTGGGGATCGAACTGATGATCAACGCGGCTATTCTAAATTTTGTAGCCTTTGGCCGATACGACAAAATCAGTTACGGCGGGCAGATCTTTGGCTTGTTTGCCATCGTGCTTGCTGCTGCTGCCGTTGCTGTCGGACTCGCACTGGTTTTAAATGTATACCGGCATTACAAGACCATCAATCCGGACGAAATAAACGAACTAAAAGATAAGTAAGCATTGGATCAGCTTGTTAACATATCGCCCCTATTGACCGCGCTGCTCGCCGTATTAGCACCATTTATTGCCTTCCTTTACCAGGCAGTCGCAGGCAGACATGATCAATCGGGGGGCGTCTCCCTGCTGGCTATTGTGCTCAGCTTTGTTTTTGGTGGACTCACCTGGCTAACCTGCTGGAACAGTCCGCCCGTTTCCAGCCAGATCAACTGGTTTACCATTGGTGGATCCACGTTTACAGTCGGCATCCTGCTCAACAACCTCAGCACACTCATGCTGCTGCTGGTTCCAACCATAGCACTACCTGTACATATCTACTCCAGAGCATACATGAAGGGCGACACTGGCATTCACCGGTACTGGATGTATCTCAGTCTGTTTTGTTTCGCTATGCTGGGCCTGGTAATTATGGACAGCCTCTTGCTTATGTATATCTTCTGGGAACTGGTGGGCTTTGCATCGTACCTTCTCATCGGTTTCTGGTTTACCCGTGAATCAGCTGTACAAGCCAACAAAAAAGCATTTATTGTCAATCGTATTGGCGATTTAGGTTTCTTGATTGGCCTGGCAATTCTATTTACACAGTTCCAGACTCTCAATGTAGCTGAACTTTTTGCTGAGGGTGGCCTCTTCGCTCAGACCAGTGTCGCAGATGGACAGTGGGTCTCGCCGGTCAATACAATGGATCAGATCTGGTTAACGGTAGCCGGGCTTGCATTTTTTGTAGCTGCGATGGCCAAATCGGCACAATTCCCACTACATGTATGGCTGCCCGATGCCATGGAGGGGCCGACCTCCGTATCCTCCCTTATTCACGCTGCCACAATGGTTGCCGCTGGAGTATTCCTACTAGCAACCGTACTTCCGTTATTCAATGAAAGTGTGTTGTTGTTTATAGCAATCATAGGCACGGTTACCGCAGCATCCGCAGCTTACTTCGCCGTCGGTCAATACGACATCAAACGTATCCTGGCATTCTCAACCATTTCACAGCTGGGTTTTATGATGGTCGGTATCGGTATTGGCACCTGGGATGCAGCTTTATTTCACCTGGTCACACACGCCTTCTTTAAATGCCTTTTATTTCTTGCAGCAGGGGCAGTCATTCACGAGATGGCGCACCTCAAAGAACATAGTCATTTGGACTTCGATCCGCAGGACCTCCGCCAGATGGGCGGGCTAAAACAATATATGCCCAAAACCTTTATCCTAATGAGTCTGGCCTCGCTGGCCCTGGCGGGCTTTCCGCTCACCTCAGGATACCTCTCCAAAGACAGTATCGTCATATCCGCTTTTGAATGGGCATTGGCACATGGAGGAGGCTATCTGTTCATCCCAGTCTGTCTGGTTCTGGTCAGCATATTGACGGCATTCTATATTGGCCGGTTAATCTTTAAAACATTTTTTGGCGAATTTCGCCTACGGGCGCGGCTACCAGAAACGCTACAGGCACACCCATTACATGAGGCGCCGCGTACGATGCTGGTTCCGATGTTTTTTTTGGGAATATGCTGTTTATTCCCCCTATTTTCCACCACCCCACTCTCTTATCACGATTCGTGGCTGATGGATGGCCTATTGCCGGGAGAATATCAGTTTGCTCCCAGCCATAGTGCCCACCTGATCATTCCTTTGCTACTGCTGCTGGGATCCGCTGTGGGCTGGGTCATAGGCTGGAGATGGTATGTGCAAAATAAATATCCGCTAGATCCTGATAAATGGACTTTAAAAGCCGCTTTGCACCAGGGATATCTGAATGAGATCTACCAGGTCACCTTCGTTCAGGGCATATTAAAATTAGCACAGTTTAGTTACTGGTTTGACCGCCATATCGTCGATGCCCTGGTTGCTTTTGTTCGGTCCATCGTCCTCTCCTTATCACAGCTGAGCGTATGGGTAGACAAATATATTGTGGACGGTTTTGTCAACACAGTCGCTTCAATCGCATACTGGACGGGAAATCAGGTGCGCTTGGTGCAGAACGGAAAATTGCAGACAGCGTTGTATTCCGTGTTTTTGTTTGTTTTACTTGGTTTAATTTATCTTATATTTTTTTAGGACATGCCTATTCTATCCTTACTGATATTTTTACCGCTTTTGGCAACAGCTATCATTCTCGCCTTACCGACACGCTTTAAGTCGAGTTATCGATACATTGCCCTTGCCATCACTGGAATACAATTTGTGCTGGCTGGTATATGTTATGCACATTTTGATGCGGGCCAGACGGGTATTCAGGATCTAGCTGGGTATCAGTTTGTCGAGCAGCTGCCCTGGATCCGACTCGACCTGGGTACGATAGGCACACTTGAAATTGATTACCTTATTGGCATCGACGGTATTTCCATGCCCTTGCTGCTGCTCAGCGCTTTTGTAATGCTCATGGCCATCGGCGCATCCTGGAATATACAAAAAAGTCCCAAAGGTTATTTTGCCCTATTGATGGTGCTCAATATGGCTGTGATGGGTATTTTCTGTGCGCTGGACTTTTTCCTGTTCTATTTGTTTTACGAAGTCATGTTACTTCCACTATATTTCCTCATCGGTATTTGGGGTGGAGCCCGGCGGGAATATGCAGCCATCAAATTTTTCCTTTATACGCTATTTGGATCGGTTTTCATGCTATTGATCATTGTAGGCCTCTACTTTTCGGTGGTCAATCCAGAGACCGGAGCGCACACATTCAATATGATCCATATGATGAATCCCCAGAACTACCTCGCGGATTCCCTCTTTGCCTGGGGTGGATATCGGGAGATACTGGGTATTTCGGCAAGGCTGGTTGGCTTCATTGTGCTGTTTTTTGCCTTTGCCATTAAGGTTCCTATTGTACCCTTGCACACTTGGCTGCCCGACGCTCACGTGGAGGCACCAACGCCGGTATCGATTATTCTGGCGGGGATCCTGCTGAAGATTGGTGGCTATGGCATTATCCGCATCTGCTATAGCATCTTTCCCGATATGGCTGCACTTTCCAACTGGTGGCTGGGGTTGATCGGAGTGGTTTCCATCCTATATGGCGCATTGAATGCATTAGCCCAAAAGGATCTGAAGCGGATGATCGCCTATTCGTCGGTATCGCACATGGGCTTTGTGTTGCTCGGTGTAGCCTCGCTGACTGCCGAAGGTATCTCAGGAGCCATGTTCCAGATGATCTCCCATGGTTTTCTGTCTGCAGCGCTCTTTTTTCTGGTGGGAGTCCTTTATGACCGTGTGCATGACCGTAATATTTACAGTTTTCGGGGATTGGCGCAGATCATGCCCAAATACACAGGTTATGTTGCCGTCGCGTTCTTTGCTTCTCTCGGGTTGCCGGGCTTTTCCGCCTTTATCGGCGAAGCTTTTGTTATTATCGGTTCATTTAATGCCGCCAGCTTAGGCACTGGCTTACCGCGCTGGATGGCACTCGCGGGATCTGTCGGTATCTTATTGAGCGCAGCCTATCTCTTGTGGACATTGCAGCGCATGTTTTTTGGACAGGTCCGCCTGAAAGGCGCCGACAGCTGGGCACATGCCCTGACGGATGTCAATGGCCGCGAACAGCTGATCCTATTTCCGACCCTGGCACTCGCTCTTTTGCTGGGCATCATGCCTTCCCTGGTATTTAGTCAGCTAAATGCAAGTGTATTGAACCTTCTCAGCATTATACAACAATTTATTTAACCCAGCATGCTCGCATTCGGTCCATATATCAGTTCTTTTATCGATCAGGTCATCGCCAGTATTCCCTATTTTAAACCCGAACTTACGCTGGTCATCACCTTTATTGCTGCAATTATTGCCAGCCTGTTTTTAGACCGCCGCTGGAAAAAGAGCTCATTTGTCATTACTTTTGCCGGTATGGCACTCAGTGGCTGTTATCTGCTGGGACAAGGGCTCAGTAAAGTCGATATGGTTGCATTTTTCGATATGATCCATATCGATCCTTTCGCTACTTCAGCCCGGATGGTTATCCTTTTTTCAACCCTGCTGATTTGTCTTTTTGTGCAGCGCCGCCATCAGGAAGACCGTCCATTAGGTGACTTCTATGCTGTACTGCTGACAGCCACGCTGGGTTTAAATCTGTTGACCATGTCCAGCAACTGGCTGATGATTTTTATTGCGGTCGAAACTGTCTCTATCAGTTCGTACGTCATGGTCGGTTATTTTTCCTCCAGTAAAACTCAATCTGAAGCCGCGCTAAAATATGTCCTCTTTGGTTCGATCTGTGCTGCGGTAATGCTTTACGGCCTATCTCTGCTGTACGGTTTCACGGGAAACTTGAATTTCGATGCATCCAGCCATATTGCAGGCCTCATGGAAGCCCCACGGGTACTGATCAGCCTTGCGCTGCTCTTTTTGCTGACAGGAATAGGCTTTAAATTGAGCTTCTTCCCTTTTCATGTCTGGAGCCCGGACGTCTATCAGGGCGCACCGACCGTGGTGACGACCTACTTGGCCACAGTACCGAAAATAGCTGTTGTCGTGCTGTTATCCAAGCTCCTGGCAGCATGGCTGTCCGTATCTTTTTATTTCAGTGATTTTCTGCTCTATGTCGTGATCATCATCGCCATAGCAACCATGCTGGTCGGCAACCTGGCTGCCCTACGGCAGCAGGACGCCAAAAGGATGATGGCTTATTCTTCTATCGGCCATACGGGGATATTATTAATGGCCGTACTGGTTTATCAAAATAACGAGGCCAATGTGCTGTTGTTTTATCTGTCCATCTATGCGTTGATGAATATTGCCGTTTTTATTTTCATTGATTCATTGGAGAATGCTCTGGGAACGACTTCCATCGACTCCTATCGTGGACTTGGCAGGCAATTCCCACTCCTCTTTACCGCATTTTCTGTGGTATTGGTGGCGTTGGTCGGCTTACCGCCCACGGCCGGTTTTGTTGGTAAACTTTTGGTATTTTCCAAAGTATTTGAGCAATATCAGCAATTCCCCACCTTCGGCCTGCTGACGTTACTGATCGTGGGCGCGCTGACCTCGGTCATTTCCCTGTTTTACTACTTTAAAATCCCGCTGAACGCATTCTTAAAGGAAACGGCTGAGCAACATACTTTCCTGCCATCGCGCCTGCTGCTTGGCATCGGACTGCTCTGTACCGTCGCGGTCCTATTGCTGGGTATTTTTCCCGACATTTTATTGTCCTTATTTTAAGTTGCAGGCTGTGCCGTATCACCATATGTTTTACGGCTGGTCGCGAACGGCGCATCGGTTGAAGGAACAGGTTTTACCTTAGCACAGCGCGCGATTATAATTGTATATACTGGCAAATTTATCTAAGTTTGTGTTATGATTAGTGCAATAGCAAATCCGATTTTCCAACGTGCTATCCAGGATTACCACGTATACGACCAGATTGATCATCCAATCCAGAATCCGTATGACACACAATCCCTAGAACATCTCCTTTACCTCAAGTGCTGGATTGACACCGTTCAGTGGCATATGGAAGATGTTGTACGTAATCCGTCAATTGATCCCAAAGAGGGTCTATATTGGAAACGGCGCATCGACGAATCGAATCAGTACCGCACCGACACCGTAGAATATATCGACAGCTATTTTTTGCAGCAATATAAAGATATAGAGGCCAGGCCCGATGCAAAGATCAACACCGAAAGCCCAGCATGGGCCATTGACCGGCTCTCTATCCTAGCTTTGAAGATCTACCACATGGAGCAGGAAACATGGCGTTCGGATGCATCAGAAGCACATATTGCAGCCTGTCAGGAAAAATTGAATATCTTGCTCGAACAGCGAAAAGATCTGTCACAGAGTATCGATGAACTGTTGAACGACATTGAAGCCGGCAACAAATACATGAAAGTATATAAACAGATGAAGATGTATAACGATCCGGCACTTAACCCAGTACTTTATACCTCCGGGAAATAGAAACATGTCTTTGCCTCAGCGAATCATAGTAACTCGGTTTTCCGCCATGGGTGATGTCGCCATGGTCGCTTCTGTATTAAGAGAGTTTCGTCAGCAGTTTCCGCGGGTCGAAATCATTATGGTCAGCCGTCGCTTTTTTGAGCCATTCTTTGATGGGATACCGAATATGCGGTTTCACGCAATAGAGCCAAAAACAGTACATAAAGGTTTGCGGGGTTTGATTAGGCTGAAAAAAGAGCTAGCGCAATATGGAGCAGATGCCGTGGCAGATTTACACTTTAACCTACGTTCCCGCGTGCTCGCTCTGCTATTTTCTTTATCAGGTTTGACCGTAAAACAGCTGGATAAAGGACGTGCTGAGAAAAAGGCGCTTATCAGAAAAGACAACAAGGTTAAAGTGCCACTAAAGCTGACTGTCGAACGCTATGCAGATGTCTTTCGTGCCCTGGGGTTTATCTTTACGCTTTCCAATCGTCTGATACCGAATCTGCAGGACGTCCCCAAGGCGGCTTTCAGTATGTTCGGCAATATACGCCGTAAAAAAATAGGCATTGCGCCATTTGCCCAGCATCGTTATAAGATATGGTCTTCACACAACATGGAGCAAGTGATCGATTATCTGACACACAACGAATACGACGTACTGCTCTTTGGTGGCGGCAAGACTGAATTTCAAATTGCTCAGAACTGGACGGAGCGCTTCCCTAATACCTTCAATACCATTGGAAAGTTTAATTTACAGGAGGAGCTGGATATCATATCCAATCTAGACCTGATGATCAGCATGGATTCGTCCGGGCTGCATATGGCCTCCTTAATGGGTGTCCGTTGTCTGTCTTTATGGGGCGCCACGCATCCCTATGCAGGATTTACAGGATATGGGCAGCAGCTGGCGGACTGCATCCAGGTCGAACATCCCAACCGTCCCAGTTCGGTGTACGGCAACAAACCCTGCGACTGTAATGGTATAGAGGCGATTGATTTAATTACTCCGGCAATGGTGATCGAAAAAATAACGGCGATAAGATGAGAATAGGATTTGATGCAAAACGCTATTTTTTGAATAAAACCGGACTGGGTAATTACAGTCGGGATCTGGTACGTATTCTGGAGAAATATGTTCCACAGAACGACTATATAAAATACACCACGAAAACAGGCAGCTACATAATTGACCATCCGGAAATTGCTCAAACAACTCGTTTGCCGGAAGGTTTTATCAATACAACCTGGCCTAATCTATGGCGCAACCGGCGTATTGTGCAGGATCTGAAGAAAGACCAGATTGATATCTTTCACGGGCTGTCAGGCGAAATCCCTTTAGGGCTGGCCAAAACAGGGATTAAGTCGATCGTAACGATTCACGATCTTATTTTTATGCGGCACCCTGAGCTCTACCATCCTATTGACCGATGGATTTATAAGAAGAAGTTCAGACATGCGTGCGAGGCTTCAGACCGTATCATCGCTATTAGCAAGCAGACAAAAGAGGATATCATCGAATTCTTCAATATTCATGAAGGAAAAATTGAAGTAATTTACCAGGGATGTCATGAGGCTTTTAAATTAGAGAAAACCAATGAAGAAAAGCAAATATTAAAGAAGAAATTGGACCTTCCGAATCAATTTTTATTGAACGTCGGGACAGTAGAAGAGCGAAAGAATGCATTATCTATTGTTAAAGCTATCACCAACATAGACATTCCATTAGTAATTGTTGGTAAAAGCACGAAATATAGCAGGCAGTTACAAGACTTTGTTGCGCAACATCAAATGAAAAATCGTGTTTACTTTCTCAGCGGATTGAATATGCAGGAACTGTCAGTTCTCTATGCATCCGCACTTGCCTTTATATATCCTTCCATTTATGAAGGATTCGGAATCCCGATAATCGAGGCTTTGTATTCAGGCACACCGGTAATTACTACAAAATCCGGGGTATTTCCGGAAGCTGGAGGGCCCTCTTCCCTGTATGTATCACCACATGACATTAACGAAATTCAATATGCTATTGAGAGCGTTATTTTTTCTACCTCTTTACGGAATAAAATGATAGCCGATGGATTGATCTATGCTCAACGTTTTAACGATGAATATTTAGCCCGTCAATGGGAGACGCAATATTTAGCGCTCTAATCTTCAGTCTTTATCACCGGAATCACTTTTTGCAATTTTTTCCAATGCTGTGATCGATCGCCATAAATGAGCAGCTTGCCTAATTTATATTTGAATTTCATTATACCTCGATAGTCATCTGGCACAATACGATACGAAACCGCCGGGTTCTCAGCAATTACGTCATTAATAGCACGTGTATATACCGTTGGGCCCGTCATTCCATGCACGTCATGTGGAAATTTATTTTGCTGAATATTTTCGACGATATACTCAATAGTGCGCTCCAGAAAAGGATGTTCTTTGTCAAAAATTAAGGCCCATTGTGCGAAAAGGTTTTGATGATTTTTTTCGCGCGTAATAACGGCATAGTCCTCATCACTAAGATGTTCATCTAACTTGACAAGAATATCGCTATCCAGATCTAAATAGATCCCACCCTTTTTATAAAGAATAGCATAGCGAAAAAAATCGGCTTTGGCTGCGCCTATCTGTAGTTTGGAATAGGCTTTATACACTTCCTCATCAAACGAGTCTTTGATAAACTCATCTACTCTTCTATCATCATAAAATTCATAACTATACCCCTTGTTCTTACGCCTAAAGCTCTTGATATATAGTTTCGTTAACCAAGGAATTTGTTGCGTTTTAAATGTTTGATATATTACTTTCGGTATAGCCATCTTATTTCAAAAGTTCTTTATAAAGTTTCCAATATTCACTAGCCGCCTTATCCCAGGAAAACTGCTCCGCCCAGCTTTTAATTTCATTAGCACGATCTTCGCCATTGATAATATCCTGAAGTGTGGTTTTACCAAATTCGATCATGTAATCAGGATCAGTGGAATCCAAAAAGAAAGCCTCTGGCCCCCCGATTTCAGGCAGGCATGTATATTTAGACAAAAGCACTTTTTTGCCGAAAGACATCGCCTCAATAACAGGTAGTCCAAAACCTTCGGCGATTGAAGGAAAGACAAATAAAGCACAATCTCTTAAGTACCGGTATTTCTCTTCTTCAGAAACGGGGCCAGTTAAATGAACACGTTCTGCTACGCCTAACTCAGCCGCTAGATCAAGAATATATTGATTATAATCCGGCTCTGCGATAATACCACTAATGGTCAATTCCAAATTATTCCCAACTAATAAATAAAGCAACGTATGAAAATTTTTCTTACGATTTATGGTACCAATAGAATAAATAAAGGGTTTATGGGTATTATCCTGCGGTCGATCTAGCTGATCTAAATATTTCTGATCAATATTATTTCCATTATAAATTACGTGAAGTGGTTTCCGTTTTAGATCACAGTAGTTTTCTAGATCTTTTTTAACATAATGAGATATAGCTACAACAATGTCAGCTCTATCTAAATTTGCTTGTATTTTTTTTAAATATTTCTTTTCTTTTTCTATTGATTTGCCTTCCTTTAAGAAATTAAGATCATGAATCGTGGAAAGAACTTTGATACGAGAATTTCTGGGAAAATAATCGCTTAATTGAAACGAAGAATGCCAAAGGTTAAAATTAGCAAAACGCGGCATCCAGAATTTCTGCAATGATTTTTGCTGGTAATAATTTGCTTCTGTTCCAAAATCCTCATTAGCGGGGTTATTTGTAAAAAACACCATCTCATAGGGATCCGTTGTCTTCTTCAATAAAGCTTGGCCTAATTGCTTACAAAAATGAAATAAGCCTGTATGAGGATATTTCATCCGCTCGGCATCAAATATGATATTTAAATTTTTCATATTCTAAATTTGAAATACGAAAATACCTATTTTATACCTCCAATTACAGCTAGTCCAATACTTTTTTTACCCAATTCCTAAAAGAATATTTTTCAATAATCGAAGAGTCAATCTCAACGAGCGGTATATTCAAAAACTCTTTCAATTTTAATAGATTGTCACCATTCCAGATGAATATATTATTTGGATGATAAAAATCATAGTTTTTTATAGATAGATTATTGGTAATGATCTTTTTTCGATAGAATAGCGCTTCGAATATGCGAAACGAAAGCCCATTATGTATTGCCGAATTATCAAAATCCAGTAAAGCTTCGTAATGTTGAACATGACAAAGCATTTCCTTGTAAGTCAAAGGATCAGCTATAAATTCAATTCCAGAGTCACTATATTTCCCAATAGTCCTATCTTTTGTACAAAGTAATTTCACATTAACATCAAACCCTTCCTGCATCAAGAACTCGGTTAGTTCTATAATGAAGGGCATTCTACTTTCAAGATAGCTACCAACAAAACATAAGCTTTTAGGCTTAACTATTACATTTGTATCAGGAGGAATTTCCAAATAGAAGTTTGTAGTTAGTTCAATATTATTGTACAACCTTCTATATTTTAAATAATCTTTTTCGTCAAAAACAAAAAATTTTTGAAATAAATTAATACGATCAAATACCGCAGGAAAGCGATTAAGCCCATCCCACTGATAGCCGACCATTTTGTTTACCTTATTTTTTATATGTCGTAAAGTCTCAATGCCC
This sequence comes from Sphingobacterium thalpophilum, assembly GCF_901482695.1. NCBI lineage: Bacteria > Pseudomonadati > Bacteroidota > Sphingobacteriia > Sphingobacteriales > Sphingobacteriaceae > Sphingobacterium > Sphingobacterium thalpophilum. The sequence goes on along the minus strand of NZ_LR590484.1, from coordinate 2,635,492 downwards.
AGTAGATCCGATCTAATAATTAAGGCATAATCCACTCTTTTTTTAATCTCATCCAATTGATATAACAAGGTTTTATTCTCTCTATCGAAAATCAACTGCTTTTTATAGTTACGTTGCAATAAAATATTTTTGTGTATGAAACTGCGAAGTCTTTCAAACGCACTTGCATACTTAAAAGGTTTATCAGTGATAAATAGAAAAATCACTTCGAAGCCAGCATTCTGTAACGAGAGAATCAATTCCTTATAAAACTGGAAATGTAATGGAATAATCAATATAATACTCTTTTTTTTCACCATATTTTTCATCGACTTGTCGAAAATATTGCTCTACTCACTCGAAATATATAACGACACGGCTTTCATTTACGCTACTTCTTTCTCTTAAAATAATAGAACAGCTTTTTATACCAAATATTATAATACTTTTTCTTATATCGTTCTTCTGAAGAAACTCGTTCTAATAATCGTTCTATTCCGTAATTAAACTCCTTAAATAGAGAATAGTGTTTGATATAAATATATAGCGTTGCTTCATCAGATATATTTGCTCTCCAATTCTGGTCAGTCATTGAGTCATTAGAATGACGCTTTCTATAATAGAACAACGGCTTTGGGATCTTATATACATGATCAAATCGTTGTGTCATTCTAATCCACATCTCCCAATCTTCAGCAAATTTCAAATTCGTATCGTACAATCCAATTGCCTTAAAGTTCTCGCTTTTCATCATAGCCGTCGCCGTAAAACAGTTTGTCCTAAGTATTGTTTCTTTAGAATATTCATCTAAATTAAAGATACCAGTTTCTCTCTCAAAAAACTGAGTCTGTGTATAGACAATATCTAGACTGTTATCTTCTGTGAACTTTTCCACGCATGAACTGACATAAGATTTGTCTAATAAATCGTCTGCATCCAAAAAAAGGAGATATTCTCCCGTAACAAAGTGAAATCCGTAATTCCTAGTAGCGGGTAGTCCTTCGTTAGCTTTTGAAAATATCTTTATATTTGAGTGATGCTGCGCGAACTCTTCTATAACACTATATGTTTTATCTTTTGAACCGTCATCAACAACAATCACTTCTAATTTTTTATACAGCTGATTCGTAACTGACTGTAGCGTCTCTATGACCGTACTCTCTACGTTATATGCTGGTATAACAATACTCACTAAATCTTTTTGAAACATCGATTCTTTCTCTTATAATTAATTTGTAACAATCTCATGATTAAACAAAGTTAATGCTTTTTGTGAGACTTAAGGTTGTCACTCTGCTTTATGCCAACTGAATCGTGTATTTTCTGCTTAACAACTAAAGCTAATCGATTCCAACAACCATTTTGGGCTATCTTTCTACTCAACATATAGAATTCTTTGTAATTTGCGCATTGAATAAGTTATTTAAATATTTTCTATGCTAAAAATCAGAAACTGGCTCGCGACGCTCACTTCTATTATAAAATACCCATCGATCGTAAAACGCCTAGACAAATCGGAGGGTTCAATTTATTTTTTCTTCCCTTTTTATCATATTGGTGGCGCCGAAAGGGTACATTTAGACATTTTGAGTTCGGTAAACCATAAAAATCCTGTGTGTTTTATCACTGATTCTTCAATCAATAACGATCTTAAGGCTCAATACATTAAAAATTCGACTTTAATCGAACTATTCCGTTGGGGAAGGAAAAAAAGCTTCAAAAAGCATATGCAAAAGAAAATTGCAGTTAAGATAAACAAGGCAAATAATGCTGTAGTCTTTGGATGCAATAGTCACTTCTTTTATGATTTATTGCCTCTATTAAAAAAAGATGTTAAAAAGATTGATTTGATCCACGCATTTATTGGAGACAATTCATTTGAAGAATGGTCCTTACCTTTAATTCCTCTGATAGATAAAAGAATTGTTTTAGGGCCCAAACATGTACTAAAACTCGCCTCCTACTACAGTGAAAAAAATATAAATGAAGAATATCTTAAAAGAGTACTTATCATTCCAAATAAAGTCGAAATTCCAACGAACTTTTCAAAAAAAAGTTTTGAAAACAACTTAACTGTTTTATTCATAGCAAGAGATTCTCCTGAAAAACGTATTCCTGTATTCCTTAAAGTCGCCAGCAAGTGTGAAGAACTGGGCCTTCCGTTTATATTTACGATGATTGGAGATTTTGAGAACTATAGGTATGAATTGACAAAAAATGTCAACTTCATTCCACGAATAAAGGATAAGTCACAGTTAAATTTGCATTACGCTAAAAGCCATCTCGTTATGCTAACTTCTAGCTATGAAGGCTTTCCAATGGTGTTATTAGAAGGAATGGCACTTGGAAACATACCTATAATAACTGATGTAGGTGAAGTATCTTCTTGGGTAAATGAAAGTTCTGGCACGGGATTTATTGTAGAAAACTACTCAGATACAGAACATCTTATCAGTGGGTTTGTGGACAAATTAACGTTCATTGCGAATCATAAAGAATTGTTACCTGAAATGTCTATGAACGTAATTAATCTCATAAAGAAGTCCTTCAATGAAGAATCGTTTACAAAAAAATATAGAGATTTATTAATACTTAAATAATATAACAATGCCTGAAATAACAGTATTAATGACTGCCTATAATAGTGCTATTTTTATTAAACAAGCAATTGACAGTATTTTGAAGCAAACCTTCAAAAACTTCGAATTACTAATAATTAACGATGGATCGACCGACAATACAATTGATATTATTCAATCTTATAGTGATCCAAGAATTAGGTTAATTAACAATAATTCAAACAAAGGACTAATATACAGCAGGAACATCGCGCTGACTGAAGCGAAAGGGAAATACTTGGCAATATTGGATAGTGACGATATAGCAATAATTAATAGACTTCAATTACAATGGGAAACATTCGAAAAACGGCCATCCTTAGCATTACTCGGTGGACAAGGAATAGTGATTGACAAAGATGGGAGAAAAACTGGAGAGATCTTAATACAAAAGACGGGTTCTGATGCGGTAAAACTAAAATTAGTGTTCGGCAACAGTTTTACACATTCTACAGTAATGATTAGGATGGAAGTATTTAGGAAACTTGGTGGATATCCGAATTTCCAATTGGCCGAGGACTATGCATTGTTTTCCAGGTTATCACATGACTTTGAATCTGACAATCTACCAGAGGTATTGGTCGAATATCGGATTCATGGAGAAAACATCAGTTTGCGAAAACAGGAGGAGATGTCGAATCTCCATGTTCCTATTGTTAAAAGTAGAATTAAACAATTTGGAATAGATGCAAAATCTGAACAAATTGAATGGTTGTTACACCCGAACACTGTAGCGGACAAAGATATCACATCGTTTAAATCTTTCTTAAAATTGCTAATCCACATAAATAGGAAGAACAACTTCTTGGAAAAAACAATGTTCGAAAAGAAGATTTTGGATATATGGTACGAAGCTGTATTGAACACAGTAAGGATTTCTTCTTTTTATCATGTATTTACACTACCCTTTCCCCTCTTCATACGACTAAGTAGTAAACAAGTTAGACGTAGTTTAAAAAATTCTTTAAAAGGCTTGTTTATAAAATGAAAATAGTTAAATTTCTAGGAGGCCTCGGCAATCAATTATTCCAGTACGCGTTCTATTTAGCTTTAGAGCAGAAATTCGAAAAGGTGAAGGCTGATCTATTTGATTTTGAAGAATACACATTACATAATGGTTTCGAGCTGGAAGCGATTTTCAACATCAAATTAACTGAAATCAGCGCTTTTGAGCAGAACCTATATACAAGAAATAATAGAAAGTGGTTGTGGCGAAAATTAAGAAGAGTTCTGAACACAAGAAGTTGTTATTTTGAAGAAAAAATTCCCTTCTCGTACTCAGCGGAACTTTTCAATGACCACAAAAGCCGTTATTACTGGGGATATTGGCAACATATCGATTACATCACACCGGTTGCTTCGCTTCTTCGTCAGAAGCTAATCTTTCCTACAATTGAAGATATCGAAAACAAGCTTATACAGAAATTAATCCATCAGAGTAACGCAGTGTCACTTCATGTACGGCGGGGAGATTACCTAAAAGAGCCGCTGTTTAAAGACATCTGCACAGAAGATTATTATCAACAAAGCATACGCTATATTCTTGAGACCCAAGAATCGCCATTATTTGTTATATTTTCCAATGATATTGAATGGTGTAAAACAGTATTTAAGGACTTGCATGCTGTCTTTGTTGACCATAATACTGGCATCAACAGTTTTAGAGACTTACAACTTATGTCATTGTGTAATCACCATATTATTGCCAATAGCAGCTTTAGCTGGTGGGGAGCTTGGCTCAATGAGCGGCCAGACAAAATCGTTGTTTGCCCTAAAAAATGGATTAATGACGCAGCCATAGATACTACAGGCCTAGTTTTACCTAATTTTATCACATTTTAGTCCTTTAAATTCTCTACTCATGCAAGTACCTACCTCCTCTCCAAAATATGATGCGATCATATGTGTGGGCCCCCAGCATATCGCAATTGCGAAAACGGTCATCCAACGTCTTAAGTTATTTTTCCATCCACAGCATATCTATGTTGTAACAAATGAATCTCACTTCAAAGATTTTCAATTATTGATACCAGAACTGGATTTAATTCTTGTGAACGAAAATGATCTATTTGAGCGTTTCAATTTGCAATCGGTAGCGAACTATCTGGAAGAGAGAATAAACAAAAAGGAAAGGGCCGGATGGTATTTTCAACAATTTCTAAAAATGGAAATTGCCAAAATCATACAAAATGAATATTATTTAATTTGGGACGCAGATACAGTTCCATTAAAACCAATTCGTTTTTTTAATAATGAAAACAGGGTGTTGATCCACAAGAGTGAAGAAAACCATCCTCCCTATTTTGAGACACTAAAAAGGATATTGGGTTTATCTAAAGCAGTAGACTATTCGTTTATTTCAGAACATCTTATGGTTAGAACATCGCTGATGAGAACCATGCTCCTTAAACTACGCGCAGATGACGATGACCGTGCGTGGCCTTATCATATATTAGAAAACATAAAAACAGAAGACCTCCCATTATCGGGATTCTCGGAATACGAAACTTACGGTAACTTCCTTCGTTCAACAGATCCAGAAAGCTTTGCATTACGGACCGATCCCGCGGAAATACTTTATAGTTCCCGAAATGGCAGTACGTTCTTTAGTTCATCACCACAGCCAAAGGATCTGGATTTTCTTGCGGCTCTAGGTTTGCACTATGTCACTTTTGAAACCTGGCAGGACAGCAACTCACGTAAGGTCAGAGCCAACAGAAAACGGAGCCGTCTATTTCTTTTTTTTAAGAATGCACCTTTACTCAATATAATTAGCAGACAAATCAAAAAAAATTTCATGAAAACTTATTCATTACCTCGACAACCCTAAAAATGTCATCTTCGGTATGTCCATACGAAATGGGTAGACTCAACACGGTACGGTGAATCTCGTCTGAAATGGGATAATCTAAACCGGGAAACAGGCCTTTCAGTGCCTTCTGGCGGTGCGGAGCTATTGGATAATGGATCTCTGTCCCGATTCCGTGGTCCAATAGATATTTCTTTAACCTGTCCCGATGCGAATGCCGAACAGCAAAAATATGATACACATCTACATGACCGTCCTGCACTGCTGGCAGAATAAAATCAGCTTTTAACCCTTGTCTATAAATTGCAGCAAGCCGTTGTTTGTGCACCGTAATTTCGTCAAGATGCCTTAGCTTAACCGATAGGAAAGCCGCCTGTATTTCATCTAGTCTGGAGTTATAGCCGACTTCATCAAACACGTATTTAACGGATGAGCCGTAATTCCGCAGTGTACGTACTGACTGTTCCATCGTTTCGTCCCGACAAGTTATTGCACCTGCATCTCCCAAAGCCCCGAGATTCTTTGTTGGATAAAAGCTGAACGCTCCAAAATCACCAAAAGCGCCTGCCTTTCGGCCCTTGTAAATTGCGCCATGTGCTTGTGCGCAATCTTCGACAACCTTAAGCTCATATTGATCTGCCAATTGAAGAATCGGATCCATATCACACATTTTACCATACAGGTGAACGACCAATATTGCTCTGGTTCGTTTGCTAATGGCGGCCTCAATCTTGTTTGGATCAATATTATATGTACTTAAATCCGGTTCTACGAGAACAGGCTTTAACCCTGCTTGCATAATTGCCAGTATGGAAGCGATATACGTATTGGATGGTACAATCACTTCATCTCCCGGACCAAACCCGAAGTACCGCAAGGATAGCACAAGAGCATCTAGACCTGAGGCCACCCCGATACAGTATTTTACCCCACAAAAATCTGCAAATGATTCCTCAAATTGCCGCACTTCGTTTCCTAAAATATACCAGCCTCCATGTAATACCTTCTGAAAAGCACCGGTATATTGTTCCATAAATTCTTTATTGACTTGCTGTAAGTTCTCGTAAGCGATCATGTACAAAATAAGGTTCGTAAATATAATCTCCTGAATCAAAATACTCGGAAGCTAAGACCATTAAGATAGCATCCTTCGAAAAATCAAACATCTGATGCCAGTCTTTAGGTTCCAGGATCAGACACTGGTCCGGCGAATTCAATTCAAAAACACGTTCGTTGTCGCGATCCTGATTATAAATGGCGCAGCTGCCTTTCAGACAAATTGCCGCCTGAATAGTCTGATGGTGCCGATGGCCGCCGCGCGTGGATCCGTCCACACCATAAATATAAAATATCCGCTTCACGTCAAAAGGAATTACTTTTTCAATCACTGTGAGGTGTCCACGGTCGTCAGTGAAGGTTTTAAGGTCAATCTGGTAAGCCATTATCTTAAAAAGTAGGATTGGTGATAATAATGACGGAACTTTCCGAATAAGTAAAGCTTACACATCCGGCGAAGAGACTTTCTAATACGGGGAATTTCGTTCATTTCATGAAACTGAATAGTACGCGATAAACTCCTTATTTCGCGGCCAGCGCTTCTTAATGCTCTGATATAAGGCTTGTATAAAAATTCAATATCATTCTCGCTAACCGAATACCCGCCTGCCAGTGTAAAAGAAGTTTTTTCGGCATATTTCAAACCATGAAAATGATAGAATACTACTGGGAATAGCTGTTGGCTAACAAGCTCCCTTCCCCAAATCTGCCCTATTCTACGATCAAAGTCAAATTGTTGAACATTCCATGGAGCTACCCCCCCGCCCAAATGTTCTGAAACATAAACTCCGGGAAATCGGGAGGGCCAATCATCCAAATACTTTTGATCGCCGAATCTACCGGGTTCTCTGCGATTATAACACCATTCCAAGCAAGCTGAACGCCACCACTCCAACACAGCAATCCCTTCCGATGAGTTCTTAAAATAAACAAATTGTACACAATAAATGCCGCCAGACTCACTGTCTTCATATAACGGCGTATACCTATGGGGAGTAATTATGACCGAAGCCCCATTTGCCGCGTCAATAAGCATGCTGGGGTCGGTATAAAAGAATACATCTGCATCCAGATATGTGCAGTTGGATAAACCAAATTCTTGAATGCTGTATAAAATCACGGACGGAGTACAGGTCCAGCAATACTCACCAGCTGTACGCGACGGTTTCACGGCCAGCAATTGTTCGTCTTCAAAGTCCGATAAGGAAATAATAGTTGCTTTGGGTAAAGATAGCCTTGTCAGAATGTCACAACATTCATCATCAAACGCAAATATGTACAGATGGAAGTCCCTTGAATGTTTTTCAAGCGAACGGTACATGGCTAGTCCCCTCGAAAGATACATAGAGTTGAACAAGGTGCAAAAATTATTCATATATTATATACATTTTAAAACATCATACGTTGTGACTTGTATTTATATGTAGTTTCGGGCGTGCTGCCCGAGGCCGACACAATGAAATACGCTTACGCAACGTTAAATACTATAAGAATCAAAAATTTTAATCATGGACAACAGCAGAAAACTCTATATTATCCGACATGCCAAAGCCGAAACCATTCCTGGAATCGGTGATTTTGATCGCGCGCTGACATCCGAAGGAATACAACATGCTAAACAAGTAGCTGCCAAACTGGCTACCAAGGTGACCTTGGACGACAACTGTGTTGTCATCAGTTCTCCCGCTAATAGAGCATTACAGACAACCCGCATATTCCTCGATGTACTCGGCAGCCCTTCATTTGACATTCAGATCGAAGAGTCCATTTATGAATGTACTTACAAGCATTTATTATCCGTCATCAATGCAATTCCGGAACACATCAACAATGTGTTGCTTGTCGGCCACAATCCGACCTTAACGGATCTAGTTGAATATCTGACCCGGAAAGCTGCATATCTAAGGACCTCATCCTATGCGGAAATTAAACTTGATACAGGATTCACCTTTCAGATGCTTAGCGGCAACTGTGCCGACCTAGTACAAATCGTCGATTAAAATTCAGAAATTAAGAACAACCGGTATTCACATGCTACTGACAGGTCAACCTGTAATAGTGACAACCGGATCCTGAAAAAGTCCTAATAGATTTTTCTAATTTTGAAAAAGATTAAATGAAGTCCTTAGGTAACACGAATAGAAAGCCTTATAGGACAAAGATCGTATAAGGCTTTCTATCTGCTTGGGCACACTGCTATTTGCTATTTCTGATATTTTTCATAGGGACAGTTTTCTCGATCCCGTTCATCACGTAAAAATAACCCAGCGCATTGCCCGAAATATTACCCTGTACATTTGCGGGTACCGCGGAAAGTAAACCTTTCCATTTTGTCTCCTGAAACAGATTGTAAAGAAATTTTGCGTAACGGGGCGAAACTGCAAATTTGGTGATGATCAGGCTATCTTTTTTATTCATTTCATATGTATAGGAAGAAGCCAGCAAACTGTTCAACACATTGGGTGCACCCGACTTAAAACTGTAACTATACGGAGCTTTAAAAACTGTGATACTTTCGTCCGAGAATGCTTTCTGTGGCATGATCAGCCATTTGTTGGAACTGCGCATACCAAATAAATAAGTAGACACTTTAACTCGCCAGTTTTTATGCGCATCTGTCTTTTCGACCGGAATAAAGGACTTTTCTATCGGCACTATGGACAGCAGCTGGTCCTGCGCTTCATAGACCTTTCCGTTCGATTCAATTTTCAATCGGAAGAGGCTGTCAGCTCTATCGCTCACACTAGGAAGCTCAGCTTTATAAAGGCCATCTCCAAGGTCTTCAAAAACGATAATAGCTGCCCCATTTGACACGGTCACCTTAGCCGCGGCGATGCCTTCAGTCCTGCTGCCCTTCGAGGATATGTTGAGCCGCTTCAATTGAATATACTGCTCTTTATACAGCGTATTAATGCCTCCCTCAACTATCATTTCGTAAGATTGTTCCTCCTCAATCGCAGACTTTTCGCAGGATAGAAACAGATAGCAAAAAACGAACAGAACAAATATTCTCATAACATTAAAATCTAATTGCATAGTTTATAGCAGGCACAAGACCTGAAAATGACGTCTGCTGTACAACCGGAGTGCCATTGTCATCTTCGGAAAAACTGTAGTACAACGGATTTCGACGGTCGAACAGGTTGTACACCCCGATATTCAAGGTGCTCCGCCGCCCCTTCTCTCTTTGTTTCTTCGTTTCCAGATCCAATGAACAGCTGACATCCAGACGGCTAAAAAGAGGCATCCGATGCGAATTCCTATTTGTATAAATGGGAACGACAATACCTTCATATTCGGTAAAACCCATTGGATATGTAAGTGGTCTTCCTGAATGTATCGTATAGTAAGCATTCACGTGGATGAAACTATTCAAGTCATATGACAAACTGCTTTTTACAACATGTGGAATATCCACATTGGCAACATATTCCCGTCCTTTGTTGATCCCGGGAATTGTTCGGAAAGACCTTGACCAGCTATAGCATAGGGTACCGTCAACCGCCCCTGCCCTCTTATTCAGGGAAAATTCAACCCCGTACATACGTCCATTTCCCTGCTTGATCTGCGTCTCAATAAATGGGTTAAGGATAAGCTGGGCATGATCAATCAGCTCCACCTGATTGTGCATTTTTTTCCAATACCCGTCCACACGTATATATCCTTTATGTATCCGTTTATGAAAACGGAAAGAAAAAGCATCTGCATATTGTGGCCGTATATTTTGTCCGGCAGGAACCCAGGCCTCGAGGGAGGAAAAGGCCAGTTCGTCATTCTGCAAAAGCTGAAGATATTGATACAAGCGATTATATGAGACCTGAATATTATAAGCGGTCCCGAATCTATACATCAGCGTCATGCGCGGCTCTATCCCATAAAAAGCTTTCTTTTTATCTGCATCCTCTGCAGGCACCTTATGCTGGTTACCGTTCAACAGGTAGTAGCGGCCAAAAGAGGTACTATAAAATGCATTCATACGTGTACCCAGAACAATCCGTAATGACGAATCAATTTTCCAGTTAAAAGAAGCATATCCAGCATATTCATAAGCCTGGGCTCTAAATATATTTTCCTCATTGCTGATATCCACAGGTTCAATTTCACCGGGTTTAAAACGATGGAAGGTTGCCTGCGTCCCGAAATCTAGGGTACGCTCGCTCCCCATGTAATAGCTAAAATCAGATTTTAAACTGACATCCCTGATCTGTGTCAACCATATCCTGTTTTCCGAAGATTCGGGCTTACTCACATCAAGTTTGTTCCGGTAATTGCTCAGAATCGCTGAGACATTCATAAACAGACGGGGGCTATGAATATAGTTCCAGCGTAAAGTTGATGTCCAGTTGCCCCAGCGGTTAGTGTTATTATTGAGCCCGACCACCTTATCCTGTCCGATATAACCCGAAAGGTAAACTTTATTCCGGTCGTTGATTGTATAGTTCAATTTCGCATTGTAATCACTATAAGTACCCTTAAGTTGAAATAAACGATACTCTGTGTCAAACATATTGGAGATACTGGACCGTGCCGTCACCAAAAAGGAGCCCTTTCCCCGTCTGATAAACGGGCCCTCAGCTCCAAGACGTGCCACCAGAAGACTTGCCCCACCAAAGAAACGTGTCGTCTGCACATCACCGTCCCGTGTGCTCATTTCCATAATAGCGGAAAGACGTCCTCCATAATTTGCAGGAATCGCATCTTTATAAAACTGAGTATGCTTTAGAATATCCGAGTTGAATACCGAGGTCAGGCCAAAGAAGTGTGAAGGATTGTATACTACTGCTTCATCGAGCAGCATCAGGGTCTGATCTTTGCCAGCACCCCGGACGAAAAGATTGCTTCCACCCTCCGTCAGCCCGTTGATACCGTTCTGCATCTGAAGCGCCTTGATAATATCCGCTTCCCCCTTATAAAAAGAAGCGTTTCGTGCTCTGGCCCAGTTAATTCTCTCACTCAACCCCTGCTGTTGCTTCTGGCCAATGATGGAGTCCCCATCGACGACAACTTCTTTTAAGTTCATATCCTGCGGAGCCAGTTTGATGACAAGATAATCGTTTTCCATTTCTGGGACAACGCGAATACGTTTTGGACAATACCCCAGATAAGTCACGACAGCATCGTAAGTATTCAATGGTAAAGTCAATGAATAAAATCCATAATTGTTCGTCAGCGTACTACTATTTTTTCCGGCAATCAGTAAACTGGCACCAATCAGGCTTTCGCCGCTCAAACTATCGATTACGCGACCTTTTAACGTAAAGGGTCGGCTTTCGGCATAAAAAATCAGTGCTCTATTCACGAAGGTATACCTTACCTTGGTTCCCGCCAATAAATAATTGAGCAAATCAGAGAGGTTTGCATTTCTAAATAGACGTCCGTAAATCACATTACTATCAAAGATCTGTTCGTCATACGACATCGACAGGCCGTAGTCTCGTTGGATTTCCCGCAGAATCTGGATGATCTGTTTGTTGTGCGTATCGACGGAAACGGAAATTTCAGCGATATTGCCCTGGCCCGCGGATTCCGAAACCGTACCTATCAGCAGACTAAAAAAAATGAAAAAACGATACACGACAATACCCTTCATCTTAATGCTGGCACGGCTACTGGTAGATACTATATCCGATTTTGGTGGATTTCCATTTGAGGTTCAAGGTCTTGGAAAGGATCTGAACAATTTCATGGAGCGATTGCCCCTCGAAATACACGGTTACTTTACGTTCTTTCAGACTGTCGCCGACTACTAGGACATTTATCTGAAAACGTCTGCTCAGATCGTTACAGATATTCTCCAGACGTTCGTTGGTATAACTGATCTTCTGTGCTAACCCACCTGCGTCCGATGCCTCCGCCGCGATCTTTGAAAGCATAGCTGTTTTTTTCTTAAACAGTCCTTTTTCGTTCTTGTATAAGATCAGCTCCTTGGCTTTATGGCCTTTTGCGTCACTAAGCGCAACAGTCCCTGAAGTGACCAGCACCTCGACATCTCCTGACCGAAGATCGATTTCAAAGGAAGTCCCTATGTCCCGTACATAGTTGTTCTCAAGCTGTACGACAAAGGAATTGGTGTTGAGGTGTCTTACATCAAAAAGCGCTTTTCCGCTTAGCAATTTCACTGTCCGTTGCTGCAAGAATGTGTTTTTATTGAATATAGCCTCGCTTCCCGGATCCAATATCATTACCGAACTATCGGGCAATAGAAACGGTTCTTTGGCTGCTGTCCCATACAGACGAACTTCGTATCCCATCCAACGGCCGAAGTTCAGGTAGCAGGTAGTCCCGATCAGGAGCAATACAGCAGCGGCAGTAAATATGGTCCAGGGCTGCCGCAGTCGACGTACTGAAGGTTGTTGTTCGGCCCACGCATCCTCCACCTCATCCAACTTTGGATTAAACCGGTCCCATTGGTGATTGACATCAACGTTTTTGTAATGTTCCAGAACGCTTAGGTCGGTAGAAACCGCTATAATCTCATCGTAGCACTTCTCATTCTCCAAATCTTCAGCAATCCAGCACCCGAGCAATATCCTTTCCTGCTCGGAAATAACTCCCTCCAACTGCTTCTGAATCAAGTCGAACGGAATGAATCTGGCGTTATTGCTTTCTTCCATATCTATAAGATAATAAACTGGACAAAAAGTCCTAATGAAAAAAATAGAAAGCCGATCAACGAATAGGTTTTCTGTTTGGCCATAGCCATCCGGATTCTATCATAGGCTATGGTCAGCTGATTTTTAACCGTTTTTATAGAAATACCGAGATGGTCTGCGATATCTTGCTGTTTCATTTTATGGTACTTACTCATAACAATGATTTTACGGCATTGGGGCGGCAGGCTTTCCAAAACACTTTCTATCAGCAGCAGCTTGGATTCATATAATTTAGCGAAATCTGTTTCGTCCGCATCCTCGTAAAAATCGATTTCTTTGATATAACTATGATTCTGGTCCGAAAGACGCTGATTCTTCTTGAGATAATTAAGCGACAGATTGATCACGCTACGGGAGAGGTATGCCCCTAGTGATTGGTTTATATGTAGCTTCCTGCTATTTTCCCAGAGCATCATAAATACATCGTTTGTCAGCTCTTCAGCGACCGACTCTATCCTCACATACCGAATAGATAATGCATATAGCCTACGGAAATAGCCTTTATAAATAACTTCAAAAGCATTTCTGTCTTTTTCAGCTATCTTTTTGAGCAGGTCAGCATCGTTTGACATCGGTATCAATAAAGCTAATATAATTGTGTGTAAAAGTAATCAAAATTCATTGGAGTTTTACGCCATCAATCTAATTTACGCCTCCCAGAATCTCTTAATACTCTAATTAACGCAATTAGAAGAAAAACGCCACAGTATAGTTGATTTCAATCATGCTTTTTACAGAAATAAAAAACATTTATTCTATACTTATCGCTATCTGGGAAAGCGGAACAGCCTCCATTGCGATGATGGGCAGTCGCCGAACCAAAATATTAAAAATAGATTTAAGCTTCCATTATGAAGGCTTTTCACTAACTTCGTCTTATGGCGAATCAACTCCAGTTTGAAAATTCCCCTTACCTTAAGCAGCATGCACACAATCCGGTGGATTGGATGCCGTGGGGAGCGGAAGCCCTGAAAAAGGCAAAAGATGAAAATAAACTTATCATAGTTAGCATCGGCTACTCTGCTTGCCACTGGTGTCATGTGATGGAACGTGAGAGCTTTGAAAATACGGCCATCGCCCAGACCATGAATACTTTTTTTGTGCCGATCAAAATAGACCGCGAAGAAAGACCTGATATCGATCAGGTATATATGCTCGCGGTACAGCTGATGACCAACGCCGGCGGATGGCCACTCAATTGCATCTGCCTGCCCGATGGCCGGCCGATATACGGTGGCACCTATTTTAAACCGCATGACTGGCAAAACATCCTGCTGCAGATTGCGCAGATGTGGGAAGAGAAACCTGAGGTTGCGCTCGATTATGCAAACAAACTGGAAAACGGTATCCAACGGGCAGAGAAACTACCTATTCAGCCTATCCCCGATCAATACACTGAGACGGACCTTGACGACATCGTGAAGCCATGGGTGCAAACCTTTGATAAAAAAGAAGGCGGGTATAAAAGAGCTCCGAAATTTCCCCTGCCCAACAATTGGTCCTTCTTTTTAAAATATGCTTCACTAACCGACGATCAGTCTATTTTGGACCACGTCCATTTCACCTTAAAAAAAATGGGCTCTGGCGGCATCTACGACCAGATTGGCGGAGGCTTTGCCCGCTATTCCGTAGATCATTACTGGCATATCCCCCATTTCGAAAAGATGCTTTACGACAATGGACAGCTACTGTCCTTGTATGCTGAAGCTTATCAGCAAAACAAGGATCCGTTCTATAAGAGAATCATGGAGGAAACCATAGCTTGGGCCGAACGCGAAATGCTTGCACCCAACCATGGTTTTTACAGCGCATTAGATGCCGATAGCGAGGGTGTGGAGGGAAAATACTATTCATTTGCAAAAGCTGAGTTTGACGACGTACTAGGAGAAGATGCACCCCTGTTTTGTCAATATTTCAATATTACTGAAGAGGGCAACTGGGTGGAAGAAGAAATCAATGTACCCATATGCGCCATTAATGCAGACCAGCTTGCTGCTAAAGTCAACATGTCAGGTGACGAATGGGCAGAGTTTCTAAAAAAATCGAAGAAAAAATTATTTGATTATCGCGAACAGCGCGTACGACCCGGACTTGACCATAAGCAATTGACCACCTGGAATGCGCTAATGTTAAAAGGGCTGGTAGACGCCTACCGTACCCTGGACAACAACCGCTTTCTAGACCTCGCCCTCCATAATGCAACGTTTATCTGTACTGAGCTCATCCAAGATGATCATACCATATTACATCAGCCGAAAGACGAGAATCGTGCGATAAACGGATTCCTGGACGACTATGCGTTCACGATAGAATCTTTCATTGCGCTCTATGAGGCCACATTTGATCAGCAATGGCTCCACATTGCCCGAGAGCTGGCGGATAAAGCAATCGACCTCTTTTTTGATGCTGAACAAAAAACATTTTATTATACATCTTCAGAAGCCGAAGAACTTATAGCCCGCAAAAGCGAGATTATGGATAACGTCATCCCCTCATCCTCCTCGACCATGGGACGTCAACTAAAGCGCCTCGGGCTCCTTTTTGATGACGAGAATTATACGGCCATAGCGGATCAGCTGTTGGCCAATGTGTTTCCACAAATCAAAACTTATGGCTCGGCCTATTCAAATTGGGCAATATTATTGCTAGAAGAAATATATGGGATCAATGAAATCGCATTGACCGGTGAACGAGCGGAGCTATTCCGTAAGGAACTGGATCAGCATTACATCCCCAATAAACTTGTGTTAGGCGGTACGGAAGAAAACCTTCCACTGCTGGAAAATAGAATCGGAAAGGAGACAAAAGCATATCTTTGCAAAAATAAGACCTGCAGTCTTCCGCAGGATTCCATAAATGCGTTAATAAATCATATTTAATAAACGGTGGTCTCCGGACGACCAAAAATCAGAATCAGATGGCTATAAAAGCAAACGACGTCGTAGCATTGACGTACAGACTTCACACAGTAGAAAATGGTGAAAAGGTTTTTGTTGAAGAAACAACTGCAGAACAACCTTTGGACTTCTTATATGGTGTAGGTATGATGTTACCTAAATTTGAAGAAAACATCGCAGATTTAAACGTTGGTGATAAAATCTCCTTTGAATTGGCTCCAGAAGATGCATACGGTCAAAAAGACGACAGAGCATATGCGCAGCTTCCAGTAGATATGTTTAAAGAGACAGGTTTACCGCCAGTAGGTGAAGTTTTACCTCTACAGGACAACCAAGGAAATCAATTCCGTGCTGTCGTTGCAGAAGTAACTCCGGAAGTTGTAGTTGCAGACTTAAACCACCCCATGGCAGGCAAAACGTTAAACTTCGATATCGAAATCTTAACGGTACGTCCCGCTACTGAGGAAGAATTATCCCATGGACATTCCCATGGAGCAGACGGTACCCAAGGTCACTAATAAGGCCTTGTATCTGGATAAAGAAGGACGTTGCATGACGTCCTTTTTTATTTCCAATCGCTAATTCACTCTATCCGATGTTCGCCTTTGATTTCGGACAAAAGGAGCCTAATCGCTAACTAGGGTATTTTAGAACACTTACATGCTCAACAACACAAATCAACAGGAAATCCATATTATACCAAGAATTATATTCGATTATAAGCCGCTCAAATAATCTGTCATGACTATAGCATCTACTACCTAGTCCGTGTACGGTAAACACTATTCAGTCACGGTGCAAAGATAGTTCTGGTCATCCTCTGGGTTCATTCGTACTTATAGTAGAATAAGAGCGTCCCGTTACAGCTGTGCTACCGCCTTCTATCCGAGTCTGACTCGGACCCAACACGGACTCAACACGGACTCATGTCGTTCTCACCACGGCTAAATGCTGTCTATGATATGAAGATATAATACATCTGACTTCCCTCCTGACTGAATTTACTATATTCAGCCAACTGAAACAATTTTTTGATTAAGGTTTATTAAAGCTCACTAACCGCATAATTACAAGCTTTACAATTTCCTCGGGCAGGATTCTTGATTCCCATCTAAAAGCCTTATATTGCCTATAAAGGATACACTATGACATTTGGCGAAAAAGTAATTTCATTTAACAAACAGCTCCATTATAAAGGGGATCTTCCTCCAGATTTTAATGTCATCAATCCCTATCTGGACAATCCGGAAACGTTAACCGTCATGGAGCAATTTTACAAAAAATACTATAACGACACGGTTAAGCGTAAATTTATCATCGGCATTAACCCCAGCAGACACGGCGCAGGCGTAACTGGGGTACCTTTCACCGATACCAAAAGGCTCTATAGTTCCTGTGGCATAAAAATGCACTCAGCGCATACCCACGAAGTGTCGTCTGTATTCATGTACGATATGATTGAGGCCTATGGCGGTCCCGAAGTATTCTACAAGCAATTTTACATCAATTCCCCCTTCCCGCTGGCGATCGTCAGACATACCCAAGCGGACAATTGGATCAACGCGAATTACTACGACGATAGAAAACTCTTTGAAATGGTAAAGCCTTTTATGCAGGCCTCCTTACAACAACATATTCAAATGGGACTGGAAACCGATGAAGTATTTGTGCTGGGCAAAAAAAACGGTACCTTTCTAGCGAAGATCAACCAGGAACAGAAACTGTTTGGCAAAATGACTATTTTGGATCATCCGCGTTATATCCAACAATATAAATCAAAGGACAAGCAACTATATATTGACAATTATATTCAACGATTAAGTGGGATATCCCTGCCTACACTTCGCTAAGCATATAGACCCCGACCTGAAACCCCTTGAGTTATGTGGCTATTCCAGCGAAGTGAATCACCTATCTTCTAATTCATTATATACCATCGCTCTAAAACTGCGCAGATAGTTGCTGCCGGGACTTGGCTTAAATAATATCTTAATAACGTCTTTTTCATAATTTTTCATAATCTTGTGGATCAGCTGCTCAAGATCGGATGGATCTGTCCGGTAATCAATATGCAAAGAGTTGGCCATTGCCCGTAAAAATCTAAGCTTGTCATATGCATACAAATCGTTCCACACATGCAATAAAAGCTTTGCTCCAACGCGGTAATCGATCGCTTCGAGCATTTTGCTGTAATTTTTCTCTCGCTTCAGTATGTCAAAATACAGTTGACCAGCATCATAATCATAGCTCATGCTGTTGCGTAGCATAGTCAACGTATTCGTCCTGAACTTCTTATTCATTTGCTCGTCTTCTGAATTCTCGACTATAAATTCGTAATCGGTGAAATTTGGATATACCCCAAACTTATACATTTTGATTTGCGCCAACTTATTCAAGTCACCGCTCAATGTATATAATTCTTCCAATATATCTAAAAATGGATCATTATATTCAGACCGGGCATTTGACTCTATGACCAGATTACAATAAGCGATGGCACGTTCCGGATCCAGCGGCTTAACCGCTTCTATTAATTTCAGATTATATTTGGCTTCCCAATGTCTGAGAAAAAAATAATCCATATTTGCTTCAAACGTATCATTCTCAATGAGCACATCGAGAAAAAACTCATCCACGGGTAGAGACATATGATAACCCTCCCTTAAATTTTCTTTGAGCAGATGTTCTATTTTCACACTCAGTAAACGCTTGCGATCCGGACTGGAACTTTGATACATCAGGACAAGTAAGTCCAGCATCCCTCCCTGCTCATTACCCAACGTCCACATTTTGCTCCAATAAGCATCCGTCAATTTTACCCATTGGATGTCAGATTCAATTTGGGCAACAAACATAGCAATCTTGGTATTGCTGATCTCTATAAATTTTTTAAAACGTGTTCCAGTGTAGAGGGTTTGATATTCGATAGAAGTAACGCC
Organism: Sphingobacterium thalpophilum; assembly: GCF_901482695.1. NCBI lineage: Bacteria > Pseudomonadati > Bacteroidota > Sphingobacteriia > Sphingobacteriales > Sphingobacteriaceae > Sphingobacterium > Sphingobacterium thalpophilum. Next base: position 2,616,541 of record NZ_LR590484.1, on the reverse strand, counting down.
ATTGTACACAGCTGAAAAAAGGTCAATAACTTTCTCATTTCCAATATTCAATGCTAAATAGTCCCAAAAGGGTATGAGTGATTTTTCCCATAGCTGGACGATCTTCTTAACCTCGGATGCTTCTACTTTCCTACGCTTTCCGATCACGGACACAACGGCGTCTCTTAAAATTTTAACGACATCTTTCTCTTGATACTCCTGCTTATCTTTTCCGAATTTCAACAGAAACTGTAACTCAATATCTTTGTTGGTCTTGAAAAGTTCCAGAAGCCAGGAAGTCAGCGACTCTTGTTCGACACTTAATAACAGTTGTTCACTTTCTTTTACCTTCTTTCTTTGGGAGCTTTTTGAAGCTTTGTTTGAATTAGAACTTTCCTTTCTATTTGCCGAAAGTTCAATCAGTATGGCTATCTGATGAATGCAATAAGTCTCCCGGGGCCCGCAGTCACAGGAGTGCCCGACGATGATATCTTTATCCAGCTGTATATTGACATCGTAAGATTCTGTCCCTTCATCTACGTAAGCCACGAAATTTCCTTTGCGCTCAAATTCTTCCAATTCCCGAAACGCGAGCTTTTTAGCTTGGGTAACCTTGGTCTCACTTTGTTTGGCTAAGATCTGTGAAATTTTCATCTCTAGTTAAGTAACATTAAAATTGATCTCTTACGAAGATATAGTTTCTCTTTTACCTATCAAAGTGTGTGTATACTATTTATTGATGACTTTATTCTTCGTCGCATCATCATAAACCAGTATCAACTTGCCGTCTGCAATCAGCAGCCCCCGGCTGCTTCCTTTCAATCGGTTGGCTTCATTACGGACATTTACTCCGTATACTTTCCCTTCATAAAAACTGCTCACTTCATCGAAGATGGTATGTCCTACGAATATCCGTTCGACAGCATACTTCTTCAGAATTTTCTTCAGGTCCGTCGCACTCAGAGGCTGATATTTTTCTTCCTGTTTCACCATACCTCGGTACCACAATGGGCCTTCGCTGCCAAACAGAAATTCGGCAGCGGCTGAGCGCTGCCGCTCGGCCTTCGTCCGGAACAAATGATGACGTACCGAGTCATTGATAGCGTCAATCGTCCACTTTGGATTCAACATGGCGGCACTCAACCCCGCATGCACAAAGAGATACTTTCCTACTTTTTCAATCGTGTTTTTTGATTGCAGCCATTGTCCCAATTCCGTATTCGACGCCCAGAAGTCACGATACTTTCTTCCTATGTTATCCGCTAGGGTCATATATTTGCCCTGGGTATATTTATAGTTGCCACGCAGCAACATTTCCTCATGATTGCCCAGCAGGAAATAAACCCTTCCACCAGCTTTGGCTGCTTCATCTTCCAGCTTATAGATCAGCCAAAAAATGGGCAGCACATCTTGACCGCGGTCGAATACATCGCCTATAATCACCAGATGATTTTTTCCAAACGTCCATTCATAATTCGATCCGATTACCTGCTGTGACTTTAGTATGGAGTGAAATGATTCAAAATCGCCATGTGGATCCGATAGTACCATTAGCTTGTCACTGCGACGGTAGGTAGCCGGCGCCGGGGAAACAAGCGGGTGGCGAGAAACAGTAAACCGATGTCTGCCATCTTCTGTAGAGACAGAAAAGGTTCCCACCGTTGTATCCCGTTTTATGATTCCGTCTGCAACACATATCCACTCTGTCTTGCCGTTCTCATAGAAAAAATAGGGGCCGTCATGCCGCCCCAACTGGAACTGTGCCCGCAGATTCCACGGCTGAAAAGACAACAGTATGAAAAGTAAAGGGTATAGAGCACTGATCCTAAACGGATCAGTGCTCAAATAACCAGAAATATTTATTGATCTGTTAACCATCGTATTAATAACCTGCATTCTGCACAATGTTTGGATTGACGTCAATTTCTCTTCTTGGAATGGCCATCACCGTTTTGAAGTACGTACGGTCAAAAGACTTTGTTTCTGGCCGCAATAATGGCGACACATGTGCTTTTCCTTTGCGTTCTATCCGTAGATTATTGCGCATAGCATCAAACAACCGGTGTCCCTCTCCAACCAGCTCACGGCGGCGTTCCTCCATTACCCGATCCAAATTGACAGCCCCGCTCAATGTCTGCTCCGGATTAGCCCTGCTGACAATCGCATTTAGGTAATGGAGCGCACTATTGTTGTCCCCCAGCTTCACTGCGGCTTCTGCCGCGATCAAGTAAGCTTCTGAAAGGCGAAGGATCGGAATATCCGCAAACTCTGGATTTTCATTCTCAGCGGCGTTGCCGGGATATTTGTTCAGATAGTAATAATCCACTTGCTTACTGGTGTATTTCATGATAGTCTGAAGCCGCACGTCCTTCGGATCCGCGTTGAGCAGGTTCATATAATCGTCCGAAAGAATGATATCGTTGTACCCCGAACGCCACAATAAGTTTCCTATCCCCTCTTTTCCAGGTCCATTTTCTACTTTTGATACCGAAAGCTGAAACAGGATTTCACTTGTAAAGTCTTTGGACCATACCGTTCCATATTCTTCATTTTTCCACAGCTGATATTGTCCTTTTTTTGAACTGCCCGCACTTTCGGCGTTCTTGATCAATGTAGTAGCGGTTGAAAATGCTTTTACATCGTCACCGGTGTATAAATAGGCTCGTGCCAACAGCTGTTGGGCCGCAAAACGGTTGAGCTTTCCATCGTTTTTTGCACTGCTCAATAGGCTGTCAGCAGCTCGAAGATCTGCAATCACCTGGGCAAACACTTCTTTAACTGTATTTCTGGATGGTTTGCTTGCAAACTCATGTTTCTCCGTCTCAATCGGCACACCCAAAGACGCTCCCTGATCAACCGAGTAGGGAGTTCCAAACACCTTCACCAGGTCAAAATGTGCCATGGCACGCATAGTCAAAGCCTGCCCCTTGATGTCTCTGAGCATATCGGTCATCTCAGATGCTGGCACGCTATTGGTATAGGCAAGTACACTATTTGCATTACGGATGACACGATAGGGCTGGTACCAAAGCGAGGACGGTGTATTATCCTTATTGAACTCGAAAAGATAATAGCTCGCCGCCCGCTTTGTATCGCCATTGGCAAGCATATCCTCTCCTGTAACATCGCCATAATAGGTCATCCGCGCTCCATAATATTCATATCCACGCATGATATCATAGATACCATTTATTGCATAGCTGGCCTGACTAGGCGATTTGATCGCCTCTGAGCTTTCAGTTGACGTGCTTGGCTGCGCCGTCTCCAGCCATTTGTTGCCGCAGCTTGTCAACATGACACATGACAAGAACGCCATTGATACTATATTTTTCATCCCCTTATTTTTTTTCAATTGTAACGAAGCTGCCTGATTATCACTGTTTGAATAGAATTGGCAGGCTTCATAGTATATATTTTTTTTCATCTGCTATTAAAATTTCACGTCCAAACCGAAGGTTACTGTCTTCAGTTTCGGAGACTCAAAATAGACTGATCCATTCACAGGAACCTCGGGATCATAATTTTTATAAGCAGCAAAGGTTAACAAATTCATGCCTGAACAAAATGCCCTGATATTGCTTACTTTGAGACGGCGTGAAATATGTTGTGGAATAGAAACACCAAAAGTCAGATTCTTTAGCCGGATGTGATCCGTAGAATGCACTCGCCGTGTGTTGGCAACACTGCTCATATCATACTTGTTGCCGACCATGAACATTTCAATATCAGTCTCATCCCCCGGCTTTTGCCATCTACGTTCATAGTATTTCGGAATATTGTCATATCCGGTTTTTCCGCCCAGTTCTGTTTTCTGTGCACCGTTATCATACGAATAGCCGCCCAGTGAATAAGTCCATGTAAAATTTAAATCCAAAAACTTATAGCGGAATGTATTGGTAAAACCGCCGACAAGCTTTGGATCTGCACTCTTGTAAAGGATACGGTTGGCCGCATTATAGTCCTCGGTAATGGCTCTAGACCCAAGGTCGGCAGGATCATTTATGTAATACTGCGGTACACCAGTCTCTTTATTTATCCCAGCAAACTCAATCAGATAGTAACTATACCAGGGCTGACCCACGCGGTGAATCTGCGTACCGTCCCGCAGTTCGAAACTACCATCTGACAAGGCAATTGTCTTGTTACGGTTCATTCCAAAATTCAGGGCCGATGTCCATTTAAATGGTCCTTTTCGTAAAACGTCAACATTCAGATCAAGCTCTATGCCTGAATTGCGGATTGTTCCGATATTGCTCAGATACGATGAAAATCCAGTCGTGTAAGATGTCGGCACATCATTCAGCAAGTCCGAAGACTGACGCTGATACCACTCCAGCGTAAGGCCTACCCGCTCAAACAAACGAAGGTCTAATCCAATATTCAGATTGTTCTGTTTCTCCCATTTCAAACCGGGATTACCAAGCTGTATCTCCCGCATTCCGGGGTTGTTCTTATATGGATATCCAAAGCCCGTAAGATCCATATAGGTGTAGAAGCTGCTGGGCAAAGTACCATTAGTACCATAAGATACGCGGACTTTACCATCACTGACCACATCACGTAGGCCGCCCATAAATCCTTCGTTGGTGAACTTCCAGGCGCCGGACAATGACCAGAATGTTCCCCAGCGGTTGCTGCGGTGAATTCTTGAACTGCCATCCATACGAACACTAGCGCCCAGAAAATACCGGTCATCATAATTATAGTTGGCCCGCGAAAGGTATGACAGTAAACGCCATTCTGAATTAGCTCCTGAAACGTCGGTCAATACCGAACCATTGGACAACACGATCTTGTCTACCGTCGGAAAGTTATCTTTTGAGCCATCAATACTTTCTTTACGGTAACTGTTGACTTCGTATCCTCCCAGCACATCCAGATGATGCCTATCTGCAATCGTTTTGGTATAGGTAAGGCTATTGCGCCATACCATCTGTTTGTAATCCGAAAAACTTGTGGTTAAGGAACCATTGGTCTTTTCGCCATCCGAGGTACGCGGATCAAACCATGAATTGTACCGGGTCGTTGTATGATCCAAGCTGAACGTCGTATTAAACACAAGGCCTTCGATAAATTTGTAGTTTGCAAAAATGGTATTGAATGAGCGATCGGCTTTTTCCCGTCTAAAATTGTAAAGCGAGGAAGCCTTCGGATTGCGTGGCCCGTTGGAAAAGAAATCCAGAAAAAACGACCCATCTTCGTTGTAAATAGGTTCAGAAGCCGTGATCTTATGCCGTGTTGAATAAATCGGTGAGGTATACGTTCCACCTTCGGAATTGACATCCTGCGCGATATTGGAATATAAAATATTCGCGCCGAGCTCCATTTTCTCGTTCATCTTATATTTCACGTTCAATCGTCCAGTAAGACGTTCGAACCCTGATTGATAGGATAAGCCTGTTTGATTGGTATAACCCAATGACGTATAATAGGATAATTTGCTATCACCACCGGAGGCAGATAGATCCGCATTCCGGAAAGGAGAATGCCGACGAAACAATGCCTTTTTCCAGTCTGCCCAGCCACCGACTGGAATCGGAGCGTATTTATCGATATTGGCTTGTGCATATTCATCAATTTTAGCTTCATCCGTTAACTTGTCCAGGTATCGAGCTTTATTGCGGAGTCCTTCCAGAAGCATCTCACGCCTTTGTGGTCCGTCCATGACTTCCCGAAAATCTGTTGCCTGCCCCGAAAGACCGTAGTCCGCTTTAACGGTGAAAACAGGCCTGCCTGCTTTGCCTGATTTTGTTGTGATCAGAATTACTCCCCCAGCAGCTCGTGAACCGTAAAGTGATGCCGCTGCAGCATCTTTAATGACTGTAATCTGCTCAATATCTGCACTGCTTAAGGTAGACATCACGTCCAGACCAGCATTGTTGGAGCTGCTCGAAGAAATATCACCTGACATCACAGGCACACCATCGATGACAAATAGTGGTTTATTGGAAGCATTGATGGATCCCATCCCACGGATACGAATATCTGTTTCTCCTCCCGGCTGTCCGGATAATGAGTTAACCTGAACACCGGGAGCATTTCCTTGAAGCATAGTCGAAAAGTTGACCGCCGGAACATCTGCCATGCGTTCCGTCCGGATTGTTGACGCCGATCCCGTGTAGTCCGATTTCTTAAATGTTCCATACCCAGTGACGACCACTTCCTCCAAATCGGACTGGCTAAACTGCAAACTTACATTCAGGATTTCTGCATCGACTTCAATCTCTTTACGCTCGTACCCTAAAAAACTGAACACCAAGGTCTCGCCACGACCGGCAACAACCGAATAGCTTCCATCCTGGTCTGTGCCTACGGTAGTCTTGGTACCTTTTACCGTGACGCTGACTCCCGACAACGGTTTCCCCTGCTGGTCGGTCACCTGACCGCGAACATTCTTCTGCATTAAGCTGGAATGCTCTTTAATAGCATCATTTGTCGGGGAGGCTCCTAAATGAGTTATTTTCCCCGGTTTAACAACGATAGATCTACCGTCCGTAATATAGGTCAGTCCATATGGCAAAAGCAGCTCTTTGAGTGCCCGGTCCAAGGGTACATTATTAAATTCGACCGTCACCGCAGGTGTATTCTTGACGATTTCCGATCTGCACAGGACTGTATAACCGGTCTGCTTTTTTATTTCACGGAATATGGTTGCCATCGAACTATTCTTCTTTTTGATGTTCACTGTCTGGGCAAAACTTCCGGCATGGAGCTGCCCGACAGTAAACAAAAGAAGTATAATTATCATTTTCATAATAATGAGGTATTTATACTTTTTCATTACATTTGATTGGTTTGTTAGTTTAATAAACAGTTAAGCACATTTTATTATATTTCAGACCACTTTGGCTGGGGAAGTGCCACCTTCCTCAGCTTATTGGATGAAATAGCATTGATGTTCGAAGTATTCTTTATTTCATCAATTTAACCCTCCTCCCTTCTATTTGAATTTTAATTTTATCATCTGTCATTTTAATGATATGGAGTACTTTATCAAAATTATCTAGCCGCGATACCGAGCCCCAGAGTTTGATCCCTGCCAATGCCGGGTCCACCTCTATTTCGATATCATACCACCGCGCTACCTGTGTCAGTGCTGTTCCCAGTGGCTCGTCGCTAAACATAAACTCATCATTTGTCCAGGCAATGGCTTCATCCACCGGTACCTGCTGCACCAGCAGGTTTTCGCCTGACAGCACCGTTTGTTCTCCCGGATGCAATGTTTTTGTGTTCCCTGCAGGAATAGAGACCTGTACCTTCCCTTCCAACAACGACACCTTGGATTCCTGTTCCTGCGCGAATGAGTACACATTAAAGTGTGTACCCAGGACCTTTATTTTCTCCTTTTTTGTGGCAACGATAAACGGCTTTCCAGCTACTTTAGTCACCTCAAAATAGGCTTCCCCGTCCAGCTCCACTATACGCTCTGCAACAAACTTGTTAGGATAGCGGAGACGTGTATCCGCATTTAGCCATACTTTGGTTCCATCGGACAGCTTAATCTGGTATTGTCCTCCTTTGGGTGTAGACAAGGTCATCATACGCCCGTCCTCTCCACCTGCAGCCAAGGCCAATGACCCGTCCTGATACGTAATATTCTCACCCATAACAATTCCGCCCTGCTGCTGATCAAGCCCCAGCTCTGTACCATCAGCAAGCTGCAAGGTCGCTTTATTGCCTCCGGGGAGCAGTGCAGCAGCGAGTTTAGCCGTCTCATTGGCCGGGGCAGTTTTGTCCAAATTCATTTTCCAGAATACCAGCCCTATTAACCCGATCAGGCAGGCAGCAACAGCATACCAGCCATATCTTCTACGTCGAATACTGGGGTTTGCCTTTGTCGGGTAACCGATCCGCTGTATAATGTTGGACAGTATGCGTTCTTCCCGCCTTCCGGTTTCCTTTTCCTGTATCTCCGAATAGGCCTGCAATTCTTTTCGTAACTGTCCGGGATCTTCGAGTTTCTTTATCTTTGTATGCAGCTGCGGATATTTTTTAAATAGCTGCTCAAGCTCCTGATGTTGTTCAGCAGGAAGTTCTCCTTTGAGATATGCATGAAGCAGCTGAATGATATGGTCAATTTGGTACATGATGGTGTTACTCGTGTTCTTTTCTACAATAAAAACACAGGCGGCCGGATTATCTTACAGCAAAACCTGAAAAACTTTTAAAAACACTGATAATAAGAGATATTATCACTTTTCAGGTATATTGATTTATACGTGAGTGATGACGAAAGTTTGGATTGAAAACCTTAGTGTTCCATGCTAATTTTTGTCAATAAGGGTTAAAAAGGCAAATATGGTTAAAGCGTCTTTTGGTCCCAGCAGATCTTTTATGGTACTTATCGCACGGGAGCGGTTGGTATAGACTGCTGCGGGGCTTATCTGGAGCTGTTCTGCGATTTCTTCCACAGTTTTATCTTCGATGAAGGTGAGATTAAATACTTCCCGCTGCTTTTCCGGCAGTTTCTCCACTTCGTTGAAAATGGCGTGAATAAGTTCTGCATAAATCATATCGGAGAAGACATCCTGATCATCCATAAGCATGTCTTCATAAGCGGACAATGGTTCCTGGATCCCTCTGGAACGATTGGTCCGGATGACATTGAGGCTTGCATTCTTGGCAACGATGTAGAGAAATGCGCGCAGGCTGTCCATCGAGTGGAAATCCAGCCTGCGGGACCACAGCTTCACAAATACATCGGCCACAATTTCCTCAGCGGCATCCGTATCGTTGACGTAGCGGGAAATAAAAAAAAGCAGCTGCTTGTAGTATCTATGATAGATGGCTACGAAGCCCGCCTGGCCGTCTTCTTTCAAACTGTCTATCAACTGCGAATCTGTCATGAGGTAGTGAAAAGTAATCAATAGGTTACCTTTGTTAGCTTGGCTAAATTAGAAATACTTTTTAGATTATCAAACAGTTGCTATAACTTAAAGGGGACGACAGTAAGCATCAAATTCTGGTAGCGCGCAGCATTTCTCTCTTTCCCGGTGCACCAGGTGCTTTCTCAATCTTAAAACCCAACGATTTCATGCTGCGTTTAAGGTTGCCTGTGATGGCATAGGTAACAAAAACTCCTCCAGGCCGGACAAACTGTGCCACATGTCCTAAGGCAGCATCGTTCCACATCTCAGGCTGGTGAACAGCCGCGAAAGCATCGAAATAAACCACATCAAATTGACGGTCGGACTGAAAATCCATCAAAAGACTGTGCGCGATATGCAATTGCAATCCCGCATTCAGCTGTATAGGTCCCTCCAATGCTTTTTCGTACCCCTCAAGATAAGCGGACCACAGTCCTGAATCCACACTTTCATCGTAACCCGTTGCCGCAATAGTGGCCAAGGGCAAAGGGAAGCCCTCAATACCAACATAATCTACCTGTAAGGGTTTGTCAAGAATATACTCCCCTGTCTGCAGCAAGTTTAACCCTGTTCCAAAGCCGACTTCCAAAACAGCGATATCCCCTGTTACGGTCTGCTGAACATAATGTTCTAGCCCCATCTTCACAAATACATGTCTGCTCTCCTGCACTGCGCCATGTCTGGAGTGATAGCATTCTCCTATCGCCGCATTATATAAGGTCTTCGAACCATCTCCTGTCGTTACAAAATCCATCTTATTCTCTTTTTAATTTGCTGTTGGCTCATCTGGCTTACATCGCCCAGAGAAGTGCGGGCCACGTGAACAGCCGAGTCAGCGTATAAAGGTAAGTATTTCTGAAAGTCTGTAAAAATGCGAAAGTCGGACGCATAGCAGGTTTGTGCCGGTATTGGCAGTATATAGGCACAAATATTAAATGAAAAAGAGTATTTTAGCAGGCAAAACGACTAAACAATCGCAAACCTAATGAACCGAAGCGAGCTCATGGAAAAGAAAAATAGGGAGATGAAATACGCAGCAAAAACTTTCCTGCACAACTATGGCAGTATTTTATTTCTGCTGTTTGGTATCAGTCTTGGCAGTGTGATCGGTATCTTTTTTCCTCATGCAGTAGATAGTCTTAAGCCAATCGGGGATATCTTTCTCAACCTACTCTTTGTCAGCGTCATACCACTGGTATTCTTTGCCATAGCAGCATCTGTCGCCAATATCGAGGGTGACCGGGTTCTGGGCCGCATCATTGGTACGATGGCTGCCGTATTTATCGTGGGCATTGTCATCGCTGGACTGGCAAGCATTATTTTTCTCTATCTTTTTCCGCTTAGCACAGATCTGCCGGTCGAACAGAGCAAGGAAATTATCGATACGGCAAAGGATGATTCCTGGGCAGAAAAGATCGTCCGCTTCCTCACCGTGAGTGAATTTTCTAGCCTGTTGTCGCGACAGAATATGCTGGCATTTGTTATATTCTCCTTTCTTGTAGGCATCGCAACACGTCAATCTGCGGCAGCCGGAGATCTTTTCAGAAAGTTTATCAATTCGGGAAATGCGGTCATGGGCAATCTGCTCGTCATGGTCATGAGACTCGCGCCTATCGGCCTCGGTGCGTATTTTGCCTACCAGGTCGGTACACTGGGACCACAGCTCTTCGGCTTTTACGCCAAGCCGATTGGGCTCTATTACATCTTTGGACTTCTGTATTTTTTTACCGTATTCAGCCTATTTGCTTTTTTCGCCTACGGTATCAGGGGCGTCAAGCTTTACTGGAAGAATAATATTCTCCCTTCGCTGACGTCATTGAGCAGCTGCAGCAGCCTGGCAACCATGCCGGCCAACCTGCTTGCCGCCAAAAGTATCGGCATTCCCGATACGGTCGCCAGTGTGGTAATTCCACTGGGGACTACCTTACATAAACATGGCTCGGCAATTTCCTGTATCTTTAAGATCTATGTGGCGCTGCTGCTCAGCGGGCAGGATTTTTTCAATCCCGCCAATCTGATCATGGCAGTGGGCATCACGTTGCTGGTCAGCATCGTTGCCGGCGGCATCCCGAATGGCGGCTATATCGGTGAAATGCTGATCATATCGGTATACCAGATGCCGACGGAAGTGATACCCTCGATTATGATCATTGCCACACTCGTCGATCCATTAGCAACAATGCTGAATGCCACGGGGGATACAGTCGCCGCTATGCTGACAGCGAGATTAACGGGCCAAAAACTCTCTCCGCACGAAACCGCCAGCTCTGAGTGACGGACTCAGAAACGGTAGGAAAAAAACAGCTCGCCGTATTGGTGTCGGTAAAAAACCCCTTGCAGTTCCTTCGAATTAAAAATATAGCTGATGCCATAATTGATCTTATGGTCTGACCAATGAAAGCCGACCCTGTGGCTGATCATCCAAGGTTCCACCTGATACAGTCTGCCGACAGGATCATCTTTGCCCAGGCCGCCCCGGATGGTCGAATTATAAAAAATCCGCGCAAGGCTGGGCTGGTAAACAAAATACCATTCCTTCTCTCCGGCCTGCCGGGCCTGTGTCAGATGACCATAGGTGAAGGTGGAAGCCTGATAGGGCTTCAGCTTACCAACCCGTACCGGCAGTCCGGCCTGAATATTCGTATTGTTCATCCCAAGCACGGCCTGTGTTTTTACCCCCAGATCAAAGGACTGTGCGCGATTGCGGTAAAGCCCTTTCAAATATTTTGCATGCAGATCGACACCAAATGCATTGCTAAGCTGTGTATCCCAGCCTGTTGCCTCATACATACCAAATAGATGATGGATAAACCGCTGGGCCTCTTCGCCGTAAGAGCGCTGTCCGATCTGCCCGAACTCCACTTTTCCCTCTATCAGCTGATCAGCAGATAAAAAGCGTGTTGCGCCACCACTTAAATATAAATATCCCGCAAAAGGCCGGTCATAGTCCTTCGGCTGCCCGCGGTAATCGAGGATGCTGATGCCATTGTAAATTCGCTGCCCGATCTCAAAGTCCAGCACGGTATTAGACTGCGGCTGCGGTCCGGCCGATGGCAAAGCTATCCGGTAATTGACATTGATGCCATTGGTGTAATAACGGTCCTGTCCGATCAACAAATAAACGTCATTGTCGTTCTGAACGGAGACTTCCTGATTGCGCCATCTTACCTGCCCAAAAACAAAAAAAAATGGAAATACAATTCCATACCATAGCAGTAAAGACCGCAAAGCAACATTCATATTAACAGGCAATTGTAAAATTCATGCAATATCGCCAGCACCAAAATATTAAATCTCCATTGAAATTATTCAAAAGCATTCTAATATCGCATATTTTTTCAACTCTGCCAATCTATTTAGAACAAATATAAATAATACCGAAAAGTTGCATTATTCCTTTCTTCGCAAATCTATTCGTAATTTTGCATTCGGTTAAGTGTCTGTTAGGGCCAATCTTCTCCTGTTTGGACGGTCGGGCTCTCTTAGGCACAATATCGCCGCTGAACAGGTCTTGTGATTGGTTCACCCGGATAAAGAAATTGATACATTATAAATAATTTAAACGAATGAAAAAAAGTTCGATCATTCTAATCGCTATCATTGCTGTGGCCATCGCCATGATACTTGTGATCTATACCGATTCAAGTACATACTCCACATTTACCGAGGCAAAAGAAAAGAAAACAGAACTATATGTTGTGGGCCAGCTCAACAAGCAGAAGGCGCTTCATTATGATCCAAAGACGGACGCCAATAAATTTACATTTTTTATGTATGACAACGAGGGTACCGAGTGTGAAGTGGTGTTCAGGGGAGCCAAACCTCAGGATATTGAGCGTTCGGAGCAGATCGTTCTGACGGGTAAAATGGACGGCAACGTTTTTAGAGCCAGCAAAATACTGATGAAATGCCCATCTAAATATAACGATAAATCGGTGGTCACCGAGATCAATGCAACGGCTTTCAATAATTAATTCGTAAAATCAATCTTTCAATGGACGTTAACTACGTTGGTGAACACCTGCTGCCGGGTCAGATCGGACAGTTTTTTATTGTACTTTCTTTCGGTGCAGCAATTTTATCCTGTATCAGTTATTTTTTCGCGACTAGACACCCTGAAGAGAGTTCATGGAAAAAGCTCGCCCGTATTGGTTTTTGGATCAATGCGGTCTCTGTTGTAGCTATTGGTGGTACATTATTTTATATCATCTACAACCATCTGTTTGAATATAATTACGCCTGGGCACACTCCTCCAAGACGTTACCCACCTACTACATCATTTCCAGTTTCTGGGAAGGACAGGAAGGTAGTTTCTGGTTATGGATGTTCTGGCAGACTGTGCTGGGTGCCATACTGCTCTTTAAAGCCAAAAGCTGGGAATCCTCTGTCATGACATTTGTCATGCTGTGCCAGGCATTCTTAGCCTCCATGCTGGTGGGCGTCGAACTCTTCGGTCTACGCATCGGCAGTTCGCCCTTTATATTGCTGCGCGAGGCGATGGACATTCCTATCTTCAAGCAGGCCAATTACGTATCATTAATCACTGACGGCAACGGCTTAAACCCGCTGCTACAAAACTATTGGATGGTCATTCACCCGCCGACCTTATTTCTGGGCTTTGCGTCCATGATTGTGCCATTTGCTTATGCAACGGGAGCCTTATGGACTAGACGTTATAAAGAATGGATCAATGCAGCGCTGCCATGGGCGCTATTCGCGGTGATGATCCTCGGTGCAGGCATCATCATGGGTTCCTTCTGGGCGTACGAAGCGCTCAACTTTGGCGGCTTTTGGGCATGGGATCCGGTAGAGAATGCTTCCATTATCCCCTGGTTTACACTGATCGCTGCAGTGCACGTCATGATCGCCTACAAAAACTCGGGCCACTCCTATTTCACGGCCACCTTCTTGGCGATGATCAGCTTCGTCCTGGTCATTTATGCTTCTTACCTCACACGCAGTGGTATCCTCGGAGAGACTTCTGTCCACTCGTTTACCGACCTGGGCATGAGCGGACAGCTTATCCTATTTAATGTCGTGTTCCTGATTATTATGGTAGTCTTCCTTGCGGTAAAAAAGAAGGAAATGCCGATCACCGAAAAAGACGAGGACATCTACTCTAGAGAGTTCTGGCTGTTTATTGGTGCCTTGGTACTTACGGTGGCCTGTGCGCAGATTATCGCCTCCACCTCCATCCCGGTATTCAACAAGATATTCGGCACGAAAGTAGCGCCACCGCTGGAACCTATTCAGCATTACAACAAATGGCAGTCTGGCTTTGCAGTCATCGTGATGATCATGACCGGATTTACCCAGTTTTTAAAATACAAACGCACCGACAGCCGTAAATTTCTGGCTTCGACAGTAGCATCGTTGGTGATAGCACTATTGCTGACTGCGGCAATTACCTACATTACCAAAACATACAGCAACCTGATCTACATGCTGATCACCTTTTCGAGCACCTTCTGTATATTGGCTAATATCCGCGTCCTTGGGGATGCTTTCAAAGGAAAATGGAAGCTGGCCGGCTCCTCGGTGGCCCACATTGGATTTGGACTACTATTGATCGGCGCCATGGTAGCGGCAGCTACCAATGAGGTGATTTCCGTCAATAACACAGGATATATTGCGGTATCTGGATTTGACAAGGTGGAAAAACCAGGTGACAACCTGTTCCTTACCGAAGGTCAGCCCGTGCAGATGGGTGAATATAAAATCACGTATATCGGCGACAGCATTGTTGCACCAAACACCTATTATAAGATTAAATACGAGCGGGTAGATGAGGAAACAGGCAAAGTCAAAGAAGAATTTATCCTGCAGCCATTTGCTCAGAACAACGCAAAAATGGGCGGTCTTATCGGTACTCCGGCGACCAAGCATTACATCACGCACGATATCTATACCCTGATCACGGCTGCGGCCGCAGAAAGTCAGGCGCAGCATGCGCAGGTAGCAGCCGAGGACAAAACCGGCTTTGAAGACTATGAGGAGCCTGCAACCTATCAGGTCAATATCGGTGATACGCTACGTTACCGAAACGGATATTACGTCATCGAGGGGCTCAACCGCGATGCACATCTGGAAAAAATCCCAAAAGGCCCCAACGATATTATGGTCGGACTGAAAATCAAGGTCTTTGCAGCCGACAACAAACAATATGAGGTACAGCCGATCTACCTGATCAAAGATGGTGGTGTCTACGACTTCAACAAGGACGTTACTGAACAGGGACTGAAATTTCGCTTTACAGGCATCAAGCCGGACCAGGATAAACTGGAGATCATGGTCTATCAAAAGCCGCTGCCGGAAAAGAAATGGGTTGTCTTTAAGGCCATCAAGTTCCCTTATATCAATTTCTTCTGGTGCGGAACGATTGTCATGACCATTGGTTTTATCATGTCTATTGTCAGGAGAAACAAAGAGCAAAAACGAAAATTAGCTAAATAATGAACATTGTGATCTTAGGAAGCGGGAATGCCGCAACGCATTTTGCACAACAGTTCCAAAAGAGAGGGCATCAGATCGTTCAGATTTATAGTAAAACAAAGGCCAATGCGAATGCATTGGCCTTTGCGCTTCAATCTGCTGCGACGGATGATCTGTCGCAGCTACAGCCTGATGCTGATCTATACTTCATCGCCGTAAGTGATGGAGCTATCCCGACACTCGTCAGCCAGCTGGCATCAGGCATTAAGGGAATCGTTGTCCATTGCTCGGGGGCTACCGACATAGCGGCATTGAACCGCTTTACAAACTATGGTGTGATTTACCCGCCCCAGTCATTGTCGAAAAACAAATCTGTTGATTTTGCCGAAATACCGCTTTGTGTAGAAGGGAATACAACGACAAACGCGCAGTTGCTGCTCCGGCTAGCACGCGAACTTTCAGCACAGAGCCTGCTCTGCAATTCGCCGCAGCGAATGGCGATTCATCTATCCGCTGTTATAGTCAACAACTTCACAAATATTCTTTACCAAATGGCATACGAGCTGCTGGCTGAAAACAGTTTACCGTTTGACCTGGTGCGGCCGATCATCCTGGAAACGGCAGAAAAGGTTCAAAATCACATTCCATTTACAGTTCAGACAGGCCCCGCCCGTCGCGGGGATGAAGACACCATACAAAAACATTTGAAATTTATTAGTAATAAACCAGATTTACAGCAAATCTATCAACTTTTAACGCAACAGATTACTAAAAGAAAATAGTTTGTCATAAACAGTTATAAACTTGTCAAAACTTACCTCAGGGGGCCAATTATAGCCATTTACTCTAGGAACTTTAGTACATTTGCTCTGTCCGAAAGCGCATTTTTGGAATGCTAATTGAGCAATAAAATAAGCAATTGGGCTGAACAGTAACAATAGCGAATTAAAACTAAACAATCGTATTTTCTATGGAAGTTAGAAAACTCATTATTTCAATAATGGTTGTGATTAATTTAATCATTGTATCATTTGGATTTATATTCACGCCAAGCTGGTTTTGGCTGTTGATTATACCCTTCCCCCTATTATTGATCGCATTATACCATAGTTTCCAGACCAGACACGCCATCCTGCGCAACTATCCGCTGGTTGGATACTTTCGTTTTATTTTTGAGTCGATCCGTCCCGAGCTGAGACAATATTTCTGGGAATCCGATATGGACGGGCGCCCCTTTAACAGAAGACAGCGTTCTATCGTGTATCAACGCGCAAAAAACCAGCGTGAGACGGTAGCCTTCGGTATGCAGAGTGACCCGCAGGCTGTAGGAAACGAATGGGCCGCACACTCGGTTTTTCCATGCCATATCGAAAATCATGACCTGCGTACGGTAGTAGGCAACGAGGCCTGTAAAAAGCCTTACAGCTTAAGTGTATTCAATATCTCGGCCATGAGTTACGGAGCATTGAGCAAGACGGCTATCACGGCATTAAATAAAGGTGCTGCCTTGCAAAACTTTGCGCATAATACCGGCGAAGGTGGGATCAGTGATTACCACAACAACGGTGGTGACCTAATCTGGCAGGTGGGTACAGGATATTTTGGCTGCCGGAATGCGGAGGGCAAATTCGACCCCGAGCTCTTCCGTGAGAAATCCAACCGCGAGAATGTCAAAATGATTGAACTTAAGCTCTCACAGGGAGCAAAACCGGGGCATGGGGGTATTTTGCCCGCAGCCAAAAACACGCCTGAGGTCGCTGCCATCCGGCACGTCATCCCAGGAACGGACGTCATGTCGCCTCCCGCACACAGTGCGTTCTCCACGCCAACGGAAATGATGCATTTCCTGCAGCAGATGCGTGAACTATCGGGTGGGAAACCCATCGGATTCAAAATCTGTATCGGCGATAAAAATGAATTCATCGATATCTGCCATGCGATGCAGAATACTCAGATCTTCCCCGACTTTATCTCGGTCGACGGATCTGAAGGGGGAACCGGTGCCGCACCATTGGAATTTACAGATAACCTGGGAATGCCGCTTTATGATGCCCTAGCTTTCGTAACCAAAACACTAATCGCTTTCGGTCTGAAAAAACATATTAAGCTGATCGTGTCCAGCCGCATTGTGACCGGCTTTGATATCTTAAAAGTCATTGCACTGGGAGCTGATGCTTGTTATAGTGCCCGTGGGATGATGTTTGCCCTAGGCTGTATCCAGGCGCTAAAATGTAATGAGGACGTCTGTCCTGTCGGTGTGGCAACACAACAACCACACTTGTATAAAGGCCTTGATGTCAACGACAAATATGTACGTGTGGCCCAATTCCACCGTAATACCTTACGCGCCACCGTGGAGATTATGGAAGCCTGTGGGTTCAAGACCCTGGCCGACGTATCTGCAGATAAATTTTTCCGAAAAGTAGATGCAACCCGGACATTGAGTTTTCAGGAGATCTACTTTGGTACCGAAGGCAAATTGGTCAACAGCCACACGGACTTTGAGAGCAAGCTCTTCGAGGACTAAACAGCTCCATTATAACACATAAACAAATCCCCCAAGTGCTCTGACATTTGGGGGATTTGTTTTTATCGTGATGTTTTTATCTTACGCCGGTGTATCATTTATGCACGATCCAGTACTTGGCGTGCTGTAGCATGTTCTCTTATTTCAGGTTAAAGAGCACGCGATGGAGCGTCGTATGGGATAAAGCGATCTGGTCTTCAGTCAGGCCTCCCAGCGCCTGCTCAATGGTATTTTTGGCCTGTCGCATGCCCTCCTCCTTCATTCTGCGGCCCGTCTTGGTCAGATAGATCAGATTGGACCGTCTATCGTTTTTATCGTTGACACGGATCACCAGATTCATTCTTTCAAGATTGTTGATCAGGCGGGTCACACTCGGTTTGTCTCTGAATGTCCGGACGGCAAGTTCCTGCTGGGTAAGCCCCTCTTCCATCCAGAGATTGTACATGATACTCCACTGCTCGGAGGTAATAGTCAATCCTGCTTCTTTGAGATTACGCTGTAAACGGCGCATAACTGCTATGGAATACTTCCCTGTAAGGAAATTATAAAAGTACTCTTGCGATTCTAAATCTTGGTCTAACATAATAAATAATGGTTATGGTTGTTTACGCAACTTAAGCTGCAAAAAATAGTAGCCCCAAATCAAGCTGATAAAAACTAAACTTATTTTGGCTAATAATTAGCCTAAATTACGCTTTTTATGAAGCTACCCAAAGAAATTTTATCAACATGCCATAAATAGATGTTAATAAACCATAATTAATGATCTATATTAGACTGAATTTAGGAATAAAATAGATACAAACAAAATAAATGCTTGTCTTTATATCTATTCCAGGAAGAGTTAACCGATGGTAAAACTGTCTGAATCTTTCAAAAATGGAAATTTCTCACGGGCTTCCAACAGATCATTTGGATTCAGGGTAAAGGTGTACAGATCCTCATCTTCGGGTTTGTAGTACACCACATCGCCCAGTGGAGAAATGCACATCGAGCCGCCGGAATAATAAATATCATTACCGTCGTGGCCGACACGGTTTACACCGATCACATAAGCTTGGTTCTCGATCGCGCGCGCCGGAATAAGTGCCCGCCAATGCGCCGAACGTTTATCAGGCCAGCTGGCCGTGTACACCAGGATATCGTAAGCAGCGTTCTGATTCTTGGACCATACCGGAAAACGCAGGTCATAGCAAATCATCGGACATATATTCCAGCCTTTGATATCCACCAGTATACGCTCGTTACCGGGTTCAAAGTACTCATTTTCCTTGGACAGACTAAAGAGATGGCGCTTGTCGTACTTCACATATTTGCCATCCGGAAACATCCAGACAAAACGGTTATAATATTTTCCGCCTTCCTCAATAATCAACGAACCGGCAACAACGCAATTCAGGGAGCTTGCCATTTCGAACAGCCATTTTGTTGTCGGCCCATTGGCAGGTTCAGCGCATTTCGCAACGTTGTTCGTGAAGCCGGTATTAAACATCTCAGGCAATAGGATCAAATCAGTTTTCTCACGTAGCGAAGAAAGCCGCAACGCCAGGTTATTCAGATTTTTCTCTATATTTTCCCAGAATAAATATGCTTGAAATATCGTTATCTTTAAAGGCTCCATTGAACGTAATCTAAAATTATTTAATTAATTTCTTACAAAATAACCATTTATTGGCAAAATAAGAATTTTAATACAATTTCTCTATTGCTGACGTACCAGTAGGCTATTTGCTAACACTAATAACGCTTCCTTCCGCTGCTTTGGTACATCTAGCGCCTCCATTTTTTCAAAGGCCTTCTGGGTATAGTTATCTTTGAGTTCGTCTGCTGATTTTCTGACTTCATACTTATCGTAAAGGGCTAGCATATCTGCAACTTTGGTCGGCCGCGTGTCGACTGTAGATTGCAACAGCTGCTCCATATGTGGTCTGTCTGCCGGCGCAATGACCTCCATCAATTTGACCAATAAAAAGGTTTTCTTATTGATCATTATATCGCCGCCCACAATTTTCCCAAAGGTATCCGGATCGCCATAAGCATCCAGAATATCGTCCTGCAGCTGAAAGGCCAGCCCGACATTTTCGCCAAAGTCATATATCAATTGCTGCTGTTGCGCATCTGCTCCCGACAGAATAGCACCTAGCTGTAGAGCTCCGCCCAATAGCACCGACGTTTTCAGACGGATCATCTCCAGGTACTCGTTCATGCTCAGCGATTCACGCATTTCGTAATCCATATCCAGCTGCTGTCCTTCACAAACCTCCATGGCAACTTTACTTAAAATCTTGAGCGTCGCGGGCAGGTAGACCGGATTACATTTAGATATTTCTTCATACGCCTTCACCAACAGGCCATCGCCAGATAAGATAGCGATATTGGCATCCCACTTTTCATGAACGGTGGTTTTCCCCCGCCGCAAGGGAGCCTTATCCATCAGATCGTCGTGAATCAAGGAAAAGTTATGAAAAAATTCGACTGCTTTCGCTGCAGGAATGATTTCCTCCATCTGTTGCATACCAAATAACTCCGCTGCCATCAAGGTGAGCACCGGCCGCACCCGCTTTCCGCCCAAAGTCAATATATACCGTATGGGATCATATAAATTGGTTGGTGTTGCTGGAAATTGACTTTTCTCTATCGCCTCTATTACGAGCTGTTGTAAATGTTGCATATATCTTTACGATCGAATCCTGCGAATATAGCAATAATCGGGTAGAAATGGCAACATAATCCGCTGCTGACTGAGGAGAACCGAGGTATTCCATTTTTATACCTAAGCAATAATATTGCATATACAAGTGAATTTATTTAGGTTTGTATGAAGTCATTCACATGCGTATACTGATCATCCATACATTCTACCAGTCTCCTGGGGGCGAGGATATCGTTTTTCGGGAAGAAACCAGCCTTCTGTCTGCAGAACACGATGTTCTCACCCTTACTTTTCAGAATAAAAAAGGCTGGCAGGGCGCCTTGCAGACTTTAAGCTCCATCTGGAATATTTTCGCGGCAAGGAAATTAAAAAAGACGATACGCGAATTTGAGCCGGATGTGGTACATCTTCACAACACGCATTATGCTTCCGGACCGATACTTATCCGGACCGTTGCCAAACTGGGGATACCTCAGGTGATGACCTTACATAATTTCAGGCTGCTCTGTCCCTCGGCTACTTTATACCACCATCAGCACCTCTTCCTGGATTCTATAAAAGCACAATTTCCCTGGACCGCCATTCGTGAGAAAGCCTTTAATAATTCAGCATTGAAGACCTTTCTACTGGCTTTCAACTATTGGTTTCACCGCCGAATCGGCACCTGGAACAAGGTCAACCGCTATATCAACCTGACAGATTTTGCCAGAGAGATATTTATTAATTCCAGCTTGTACGTATCTCCAGAAAAGTTTGCTGTAAAGCCGAATTTTGTATTCCCCCCCCCTCTGCCCGAGGTACCTCAAGGAGAGTATTTCATCTATGTGGGCAGGCTATCCGACGAAAAAGGCATATGGAATCTGGTCGAAGCAGCCAAAGACACTGATTTTACATTAAAAATCGTGGGCGACGGTCCCCTTGCCGGAAAAATTCGGGACGCCATCGGTAACCATCCGCGTATTAGCCTGCTGGGTTTCAAGCCGCGTACTGAAATCATGTCCCTTGTTGCCGCTGCACAAGCTTTGGTCCTGCCTTCCATCTGCTACGAAGGGATGCCCATCACGCTGTTGGAGGCTTATTCAGCCGGCACCGCCGTGCTGTGTTCCAATCTGGGCCCACTGCCTGAGATGGTCATTCCAAACAGCACCGGTCAGACCTTTGATCCACATGATAAAACTTCTATCATCAACTGCCTTACACAATGGAATGCGAAGCCAGCAGCTGAAAAAGATGAGATTAGAAAGACCGCCCGGGCGTATTATTTTAGTAATTTTACACCAGAGATCAACAAAAATAAATTGCTGGCGATCTACGAGGACGCCATTAATGACAAAAAATTAAATAGATGAGCATTATTATATTAGACAAGCTGGGTCTGGCGCCCAAAATTCAGGCGGTTTTGGAGACCATCTACGACCCTGAACTAAAGCCGGCCAATATCGTGGACCTTGGTCTTGTATATGAGATCATCACCAAAGAAGACGGCATTGCAAAAGTGGTGATGACGCTAACTGCCCCCGGTTGTCCTGTCGCAGGGGAAATCATGAATGAGGTACAAGAGAAAGTTGCGGGGGTGGAAGGAGTCAAAGAAGCCCTGGTAGAACTGACGTTTGACCCTCCATGGACTAAAGATATGATGTCCGAAGAGGCAAAGCTTGAGCTGGGTTTTTTATAAGAGCTGCTTTCTTCTGCTGCTTTTTCCCTGAGAGTTCCCTGACGTATAGCCTTTCTATGTCACATAGGCAGACCGCACTGGGTTGGTCTATATTTTGTTTTCCAGATCACTCAGTTTCTTCAACGGTTTGGCTGTATTTGGATCGCTGCCAAAGAGCAGTTTCCATAGGTTACGCGACTCCTTGGTCAACAAGGGAGACACGATGGAGAGGATCAACACATAGACCACCACAAAGGACTGAATGACGGGCAGCAACGCCCCTGCCTTACCAATATTGGCCATAATAATCGAGAATTCGCCCCGCGCTGACAAAGTGAATCCGATATCAAAGGATGTCTTTGGCTTCATGCCTGAGAACTTTGAGGCGAAATAGCCGGAGGCTAGATTACCCATCACGGTCACCAACGCCGCAATAGAGGCCCAAAGCACTGCACCACCAAGAGACATGATATCGATGGAAAGCCCAAAACTGAAGAAAAACATTGCACCAAAGAAATCCTTATAGGGTAAGACCATTGCCTCGATCTTTTTAATATACTGCGAATCAGCCAATACGAGTCCGGCCATCAATGCACCAATAGCTTCAGCCACATGGATGGTCTCCGAAAAACCAGCAACGATAAAAAGCAGGGCGAAAATGATTAATATAAATAGTTCCGACGTTTTTTCCTTTAAAAGGCGATCGATCGCAGGGACTAGCTTCCTGCCCAGAACAAGAAACGCCAGTATAAAGCCCAGCGCGAGCAAAGAAGTACCTGCAACCGTCCAAAAGGAACTGCTTCCTGTCAAGATCAGCCCCGACAGGAAAGAAATATGCATGGCAATAAAGAGATCATCAAACATAATCATCCCCATGATCACTTCGGTTTCGGGGTTTGCCGTGCGTTTGAGGTCTGTCAGCACCTTTGCTACTATCGCGGTTGACGAACTCGTCATAATACCGCAGAGGACCATCATCTCCTTAAAAGGCATATCCATCAGCCATCCGATCAATAGCCCCGAAGTAAAGTTGAGCAGAACGTAGATAGTTCCCCCCGTCACAATCGCTTTTCCGGATTTGATCAGCCGGTTTACCGAAAACTCCAACCCCAGATAGAACAACAAAAACAAGACCCCAAGCCGCCCCATAAAATCAATAAAGGGTTTGCTTTCGGTAAAGGTCAGATCCACCATGCCAATCCGCGGAGCGTGCTGCCCTAGCACCATCCCTATAATTATGAAAAAAGGAATAACGGAAAATCGGAGCTTGTTGGCAATCAATCCAACAATAGCAACGAGTCCTACGGCGATTCCAATTTCCAGAATTAAGGTGTGTGATAGCATAGATTACAGTAAAATTTCCTTTAAAAGTTTGATGTTGTTTTTCTTTCCTGCGATGACCAATGTAGTACCTGCACTGATGAGGTAAGCAGGCCCCGGATTGATAATGGTCTCATCATCCCGTATGGCCGCAATGATGGAAGCTCCGGTACGTTGCCGAACTTCCAGTTCGCCGATCGTCTTTCCTGCCCCCTCACATTTGCCTTCGACTTTGTACCATTCGATACGCAAATCGTCCAAGGCCACTTCAATGGTCTCCAATGCCTTCGGTTTATAGGACAGACCACCTATAATACCTGCTATCTGACGTGATTCATCATCATTGAGCGTCATCACACAACGAGACTCGTGCTCTTCGTCATCATAGCGATACAATTCCCGCCGCCCGTCATCGTGGATCACAACAACCATATTGTCACCGGCATCAGTTTCAATTTGAAATTTCTTTCCAATTCCAATCAGATCGGACTCTCTTACAATAGACATAATCTTCTATTTAAATAAATACCAATTCAAACAGCCAATTGCCGTTCCTATTAAATTACAAATTTAACCAAAAATTCAGTCTTAAACGAATCCTCCCCTCACGACGGCAGGAGGCAAAAAAGCAGGTCAACCCAAGATACAAAAAAAAGAGCAAAAATACACAGCTTACAGGGAGGTAAAAATTAATCCAACATTCCGGTTCCGGATTATGGCTGCGCATCAATCAGTCTAAAACTACCGTCTTCGCGTGCCTGACTGCGACCGATCGCAATGCTTTTGGAATGGTAAAACAGAAAGATCCAGTTTTCCGGAGCTCCTGCCGCCCAATAGGTCTGCCTCAGTTCTTTGGACCGCCGGCCGTCAAAATCATATTTTGCTACATAGTTATGAAAGATCTCCTCGGGCTCAGGTAATACGTCGCCGCCAAAAAAGTAATGCTCGCTGTCACTGTGGATGTGAAATACCTGATGGTTTGCCGTATGGCCGCCGCTGTGCGCATATGAAATTACATCATTTACCTTTCCGGTACCTTCCACCAACACCAGGTTACCGCTCCGTTGTACCACATCAAATATTTCAGTCCGATACGAGTTTGAGATACCCGAATAAGCATCTTCCCACTCGCCGCGCTGTACAATATACTCGGCCTTAGGAAAAGCAATTCGCGGCGTGCCGCTCTCTATAGTCACCATACCACCAGCATGGTCCTTATGCAAGTGTGACATGAGCACATAATTGATATCCCCCGGTTCATGACCGAGTTTCCGAATATTTTCATGCAATCTCAGTACACCATTGTCGTTGGCATACCCTAATCCCGTATCACAGATTATGAGACCCGCATCTGTTTTCAGCAAAAAAGGGTGCACATCGATAAACATGGATCCCGGCCGGTCCCCGGGATCATCGAAATCAGGATCAAAGGGGACAAATTTTTTGCTCTTGTCAACGGAAAAAGAACCTTCATACAAAGAATAAGCCTGCACCATATTTAAAACATTGGGAATATGCACGTTAAGCAAAGAGGCCGTCAATACCGGGTTTAGGAATTAGGTAAGTCCAGCCTTAAAACGTATATTTACACTTAAAATATGCTGCAAAGATATGCAAAAAAGGTGGGTACTAAAATCTAAAACTGATGTCAAAATAACCAACAAACTGCGCGAGGAATTAAATATCAACCCTGTGTTAGCGGAGTTGCTCGTCAGCCGGGGCATTGGAACTTTTGATCAGGCAAAACAGTTTTTTAGGCCACAACTGAGCGACTTGCACGATCCTTTTTTGATGAAAGATATGGAAAAAGCCATATCCAGAATCATCCGGGCCATCGGTAACAAAGAAAAAATACTGATTTATGGGGACTACGATGTTGATGGCACGACAGCCGTTGCCGTTGTCTACAGCTTCTTCCGGGAATTCCACAGCCAGCTTGAATTTTACATTCCTGACCGCTATGCCGAAGGCTACGGCATATCGACGCAGGGGATAGACTACGCCGCCGCCAACGGATTTACCTTGATCATTGCACTGGACTGCGGGATCAAGGCCATCGACAAAATTGATTACGCCAACAGCAAGGGCATAGACTTTATCATTGGCGACCACCACCTTCCGGGAGAAAAGCTTCCCAACGCCTATGCTGTACTGGATCCGAAACGTGCAGACTGCGACTATCCTTATAAGGAGCTTTCGGGTTGCGGTATCGGGTTTAAGATCATTCAGGCATTTATCCTAACCAATGGCATGGATATCAAAGCCTGCTATCAGTTTTTGGATCTGGTTGCCGTTAGCATCGCTTCGGATATTGTCCCCATCACTGGAGAAAATAGAATTCTGAGCCACTTTGGGCTTATCAAGCTCAATACCAACCCATGTGTAGGACTCAAGGCCCTGATCGACCTTTCCAACAACCGGACAAAAACATTTACCGTCAATGACATCGTTTTTCAGATCGGCCCACGGATCAATGCAGCCGGCCGCATCGATCATGCGAAAGATGCAGTCAAACTGCTTATATGTAAATCACTACAGGAAGCTAAAGATTTCAGTTCGAGTATCGACGATCAAAATAATGTACGCAAGGACTTTGACCTCAGGATAACGGAGGAAGCTCTCGCACTGATTGAGGAAAATGTCGTTCTGAAAAGCCGGAAGTCGACCGTATTATATAAGTCGGACTGGCACAAGGGGGTCATCGGAATTGTCGCCTCCAGACTCACAGAGAAATATTATCGTCCAACGATTATCCTGACCGAAACGAATGGTCATATCGCAGGTTCCTGCCGTTCGGTGATTGGATTTGACCTCTATGAAGCTCTCAGCGAATGTGCCGACTTACTCGAGCAATTTGGCGGACACAAATATGCTGCAGGGCTGACCATGTCACTGGAAAACGTCACCTTATTTCAGGACCGTTTCGAAGAGGTTGTCGCCAGACGTATCAGCCCCGAAATGCTAACGCAGGAAATTGTGATCGATGCCAAGCTTCAGCTCAAAGATATCGACGGCAAATTTTTCCGTATACTCCAGCAATTTGAGCCCTTCGGCCCGCAAAATGAATCACCTATTTTCCTAAGCAAAAAGGTCAGCGCTGTCGGGCAGGCATTTCTGGTCGGAAATAATCATTTGAAAATGGCCGTGGTACAAGAAGATTCACCTTCATTCGAGTGTATAGGTTTTGGTCTCGCCGAGCATATTGACCATATCAATTCGGGGCAGAGCTTTGACATCTGCTACAGCATTGAGGAAAATGTATGGCGCAACAAACGAAACCTGCAACTCAACATAAAGGGGATCAGGTATTAGTTGGCAAGTTGAATCGGATCTATCCAAGGAAATCGTGGAATAACTTGATCCGCTGACCACTTGATAATAACGAGATATTAAATATATTTACAAAAGATTTGCACAGAATGGCCCATGAGTAAATGTGTCAGCAACAAGCTGGTGATCAGAGACCTTGGCCATCGTCAATCAACCGGTTGACTCAGGAGTGCAGATCAGAGAACAGACAATTCACGAAGATGATTTTAAAGGCAGAGCATCTCATAAAAAAATATAAACAACGTACTGTTGTCAACAATGTTTCCTTCCATGTAGAACAAGGGGAGATTGTCGGATTGCTGGGACCCAATGGTGCCGGCAAAACCACATCATTCTATATGATTGTAGGACTGATCAAACCCAATGAGGGCAAGGTATTTCTGGACGATCAGGAAATTACCCAAGATGCCATGTATCAACGCGCGCAACGCGGTATTGGTTATCTGGCTCAGGAAGCATCCGTCTTTCGGAAGCTGTCTGTGGAAAACAATATTCTCGCTGTCCTGGAAATACATTACCCCAACAAGGAGGAGCGCTTGGCAAAGCTGGAAGAACTATTGACCGAGTTTAGTCTGCATCGGGTGCGTAAAAACAGGGGTGACCTCCTGTCCGGTGGTGAGCGCCGGCGGACAGAGATCGCCCGTGCACTGGCCGCAAATCCTTCTTTTATTCTACTGGATGAACCCTTTGCAGGGGTAGACCCCATTGCGGTTGAGGAAATTCAGACCATCGTTGCGAAGCTCAAAACACGCAATATTGGCATCCTGATCACCGACCACAACGTACAGGAGACCTTGTCCATCACCGACAGAGCATATTTGCTGACCGAAGGCAAGATCATGCTGACGGGCACACCCGAGGAAATTGCCGACAATGAGCTCGCCCGGAAATTCTATCTCGGCCGTCATTTTGAATTACGAAGGAAAAAATTTTAAACGTCTAAAGCAACATCATCTCCTATGGCCCTATTAAACTCCATTTTTACTTGGTTCATGAAAAAGAGAATTCATCAGATTGAGCTTTTCATGAAATACCCGCACGACGTGCAAGAAGAATGGTTTCAAAGTTTAATTTCCACAGCAGAGGCAACCGAGTGGGGAAAAAAATATGATTACACCAGCATATTGACTCCCGAGATATTCAAAGAGCGGGTTCCGATACAAGACTACGACGATATCAAAGGCTATGTGGACCGTATGATCAAAGGCGAACAGAATATCCTCTGGCCTTCGGATATCAAATGGTTTGCAAAATCTTCGGGTACAACATCGGACCGTAGCAAGTTCATTCCTGTCAGCGAAGAAGCACTCGAAGAATGCCATTTTCAGGGAGGAAAGGACATGCTGACCATCTATTGCCACAATAGACCTGAAAACCGCGTTTTTACCGGTAAGTCCGTAGTCATTGGCGGTTCCTCCCAGATCAATAATTTCAGTCCCGACTCTTATTATGGGGATTTGTCGTCGATCTTGATCCGCAATCTGCCATTCTGGGCAGAATTCAAACGGACCCCAAACATAGAAGTGACTTTAAATCCTAATTTTGAAGAAAAGATCGAACAGATAGCGCAGATCACCATCAAGGAAAATGTGACCAGCCTGGCGGGCGTACCGACATGGAATATTGTAATGGCTAAGCGCATCCTGGAAATCACGGGCAAGGACAATCTACTGGAGGTATGGCCAAACCTCGAATTTTATGGTCATGGAGGGGTTAGCTTCAAGCCTTACCGTGAGCAGTTCAAGTCCCTCATTCCTACAGAAAAGATGTATTATCTGGAAAACTATAATGCCTCAGAAGGCTATTTTGGCCTGCAGGACCAGTCAGATTCGGACGATTTGTTATTGATGCTGGACTACGGGATTTATTACGAATTTCTGCCGACCGAACGGATGCATGAGGAAAATCCAAAAACCTTGCGCTTGGATGAGGTGGAAATCGGTAAAAACTACGCGCTGATCATATCGACCAACGCGGGATTGTGGCGCTATAAAATCGGGGATACCATCAAATTCACCTCTTTGTCGCCCTACCGCTTTCAGATCTCAGGCCGTACCAAGCAATATATCAACACGTTTGGCGAAGAGGTGATCGTGGACAATGCTGAGCAGGCGCTGACTGAAGCCAGCAAACTGACCAACGCGCGTGTCAAAGATTATACGGCGGGCCCCGTATATTTTAAAGATGCTGAAGCGGGAGCCCATGAATGGGTCATCGAATTTGAGCAACAGCCCAATGACTTTAAGCGGTTTTGTGAAATACTGGATGCCAAACTACGGGAAATCAATTCTGATTACGATGCAAAGCGATTTAAGGACATGGCGCTGCGATCACCGATCATCCATAATGCGCCTGAAAATACTTTCTATACATGGATGAAATCCAGGGATAAGCTAGGTGGCCAGAATAAGGTGCCACGGCTGAGCAACAACAGGGAATATTTGGACCCGCTACTGAAAATTCTACGTGATTAAAACGGTATGATGGCTATAATTGGTTGTTGAGATTAGCCAAAAGTCGCTACGTTGCTATTTTTGGCTAATCTCTTTCTGTTTTAGGGTTTGATTGCTGTTTTATATAAAAACACAAAAAAACCAAGGATAAAATTCACAGAAATACCTTTCTTTTGAATTTCAACTTCACGCTGTAACAATTCGCGAGTTTCACCCGATGTTACTTCATTGCTTTTGTTAAGACGTTGAGTCAATTCCATACTAAGTTTATTTTATGATAAGTGATTTTATAGCGTAACTGCAGACCAGGTGTCAATCTTTGGTCGCACAGTTTAGAGCCAAACTTTATGCCATAAATTATACTCCCAGCATTAATTAACATAAAATTAATACAATTAATTTTTGATGTAAATCAGCAGCTACAATCTACAGGAACATTTTCCGATTTATAGAAAAAGTGTAGTAAATCGGGGAATTACTGTCCCAAATAAAAGGCATCTGCCGCGCCGCAAATTATCGATGTAAAGTGCGGTTTATATGTCAATTTTTCCTAACTTAGCCTAAGTAATATAAAAAATAAGATGAACGCGACAGAGAACTATTCAATTCGCGTAGAGCCAACTCAAAATTCAAGACTCTCGCAAGTAGATTTCGACAATCTAAAATTCGGAAAGATATTATCTGACCACATGCTGGTCGCCAACTATGATGACGGTGAATGGAAAGATGTCAGCGTCGTCCCTTATGGAGATATCAGTATCAGTCCTTCCATGTCTGCTTTACATTATGGTCAAGCGATTTTTGAGGGAATCAAAGCGTACAAGTTTGCAGATGGCACAGTGAGTATTTTTCGTCCGGACAGAAACTGGGAACGTTTCAACAAATCTGCTGTCCGTCTTCAGATGCCTGAAGTCCCTGAAGAGATCTTTATGGACGGGCTGAATAAGCTGTTGGACATCGATCGTGACTGGGTTCCGGCTAAAGAGGGTTCATCCTTATATATCCGCCCGTTTATGTTCGGTACCGAAGGAGCATTGGGCGTACATCCGTCAAAATCGTACAAGTTTATCATTATCACAGGTCCAGTAGGTGCTTATTATAGCAAACCGATCAGCTTAAAAGTCGAAACTTATTACACGCGTGCCGCAGAAGGCGGTGTTGGGTTCTCGAAAAATGCTGGTAACTATGCCCTGTCGCTTTACCCGACCCAGCTGGCAAATGATGAAGGCTATGATCAAATCATGTGGACCGATGCTGCTGAACACAAATATATTGAGGAAGCGGGTACAGCGAACCTGATCTTCCGCATTGGCGATTCGATTATCACTCCACACGGCGATACGATCCTTCATGGCGTTACACGCCGCACCATCATGGAGCTGGCAGAGAAGTGGGGATATCAGGCCGAACAAAGGAAAGTATCTGTTCAGGAACTGATCGACGGCATCAAAGCAGGTACCGTGTCCGAGGCTTTTGCCGCTGGAACTGCTGCTACGATTACACACATTAGCCGTATCGGTTATGAAGGACAGGATTACCATCTGCCTCCCGTTGAGGGCCGTGAATTCTCCAACAAGGTATTGCAGTATCTGAACGAGTTGCGCTATGGAAAAGTAGAAGACACCTTCGGATGGAACTATATCGTTAAATAAACGAAAACACAAGGTATAAAACGGGGCTGTCCAACAATATTGGACAGCCCCGTTTTGTATGCGATTCTATACATGTCCCTCACAGCATCATTTCAGGATCCGATTCTCCAAAGGATTGGATTGACTTTCTGAATATCTTCTTGATACTTACGCGGCAAGCCTAATCAGTTTCGGCCAATTGACTTTCTATAAAGCGAATGATCTCCACTGTTTCCGAAGGTTGGAACCAGTGGGTATTGCCATATTTTTTAAACCAGGTGATCTGCCGCTTGGCATAGCGTCGGGAATTCTGTTTGATTTTGTCAACCGCTTCGGACAGCGACTGTTTACCATCCAGAAAGTCAAATAGTTCGGCATAACCAACGGTCAGTAAGGCAGGCTTCATTTTGTAAGGCAGCAGTGACTCGACCTCTGCCAGGAGACCAGCCTCCATCATATGATCCACACGGCTGTTGATTCGCCCGTAGAGCGCGGTACGATCCATATTCAGCCCTATTGTCAGGATGTCAAAAGGCCTTTTCTCCACCTCCTTTTTATGAAACATGGACATTGGTGTGCCCGTGGCTTCAAATACTTCCAGTGCACGGACCACCCGTTGCGGATTATCGACATCTGCCACCTCAAAATAGGTGGGATCGATGATTTTTAGTCGCTCTTTCATGACCTCAAGGCCCAGATCAGCAAGCTCCGAATTAAGTCGTTCGCGGACCTCTGCTCCCGCTTTGGGCAGGTCGTCCAGCCCTTCACATAAGGCCCGGACAAAAAGTCCTGAACCGCCAACCATAACGACAACATCGTGCTGCCGAAAAAGTTCATCCAGTTTCGCCAGCGCCTCCCGTTCAAAATCCCCTGCCGAATAGTCCTGTGTAATGTGATGGGAATTAATAAAATGATGAGGCACAGCGGCCAGCTCAGCGGCCTCAGGCTTTGCTGTGCCAATGGACATCTCCCGGTAAAACTGGCGGGAGTCTGCAGAAATGATTTCAGTTTTAAAATATTGTGCCAATGAAATAGCCATTGCAGTTTTTCCAACAGCAGTCGGACCCACAATGGCTATCAATGTTTTTCTCTTCGCCATAATCACTGCGTCAAATGCCATGGATGCATTCTCGGCCTATTATCTATTTAATATTCGTCTTCGTACCCGTTGGATTCTTCACGCTCCTCCTCGCCTTCGCCGTCTTCATCATCGCTGTCGAAGCCATCCAATTCATCCTCATCGTCCACACCGTATTGTGTATCGTCTTCCTCCACATAGTCGTCTTCTTCCACTGCATCGGAAACAGGAAAATTGGCTGCAGTCATTGTTTTCGGAACCTGTCCCACGGACTTGAACAGCGCAGGGTATTGCTTCCCATCCTCCTCTTTCAGAATCTTAATCAATTCGACCTGAAAATCATAGGGACGCTCAAAATTATAGATGTAATAGAACTTCTGATGCGGATCGTCGATAAACTTGCTCAGACGGATATTTTCCATGAGCAATACTTCAGCATCCCGTTTGCGCTGAACCGGCTTGTACGCAATTTCGGTTCCCTTTTTCCATTGGTCATTGCTCACATAGAACGAGGAAGAAGCCTCAGCAGCATAGCCTGTCGATTTATGGATTTCCTCATGCAAGTCTAAAAATGTACTTTTGGAAGGCATATCAATTTCACGATATACGTCCTCATAGTCCTCAAAAGTAACTCTAAATCTATAAATTGCCATCTCTAAATGTGTCCTTCTTTTTTAGCAGTTTAAAATTAATACTATATTTTAAGAATTGGAAATTTCCAATGGGATTTCTTGTTTGGCAGTTAAGCCTAAATCTTGGGCCTTTTGCAGGAGATAGTGATATGCTTCGATTCGCGAATTGGGAATTTCGCCTTCCAATATCGCCTCCCGGATTATGTTTTTTAGCTGCCCCACCGTGCGGCCCGGTGTCAGCCCAAACAGGATCATGATATCCTGTCCGCTGATAGGAGGCTGCCAGTTACGAATTTTGTCGCGTTCTTCAACATCTTTGAGCTTTTGTTTCACAAGCTCAAAATTCTGTCGATATTTTTTCTTTTTAAACTCATTCTTGGTTGTCACATCGGCATGGCAAAGCATCATAAGCGCTTCAATATCGTCCCCCGCCTCAAACAAGAGACGTCGCACTGCGGAGTCTGTCACGATATCCTGGGCCAGCACGATAGGGCGCAAGTGCAGCTGTACCAGTTTCTGAACAAACTTCATCTTTTCATTGAGCGGCAATTTCAGTTCGGTAAAAAGCTTAGGCACCATACGGGCACCACGGTCTTCATGTCCGTGAAACGTCCAGCCGAGTTTTTTATCAAAGCGTTTTGTAGCAGGCTTGGCAATATCATGCATGACGGCCGCCCAGCGCAGCCATAAATCGCCAGATTGCTCGCAAACATTGTCCAGCACTTCCAGTGTATGGTAGAAGTTGTCTTTATGTCCTTTTCCGTCAATGATGTCTACCCCATGCAGGTTGTACATCGCCGGAAAAATCAGTTCAAGCAGTCCTGTATCAAAAAGGTATTTAAATCCCACCGACGGTTTGGTGGAGAGCATGATCTTATTGATCTCATCAATAATCCGTTCCTTGGAGATGATTTTGATACGATCTTTGGTTTCGGAAATTGCGGTGATGGCCTCTATAGCAATTTTGAAGTTCAGCTGCGTTGCGAAACGAATCGCACGCATCATGCGTAGCGGGTCATCCGAAAAGGTTTCTATGGGATCAAGCGGTGTCCGAATAATGCGGTGCTCGAGGTCCTTCACCCCGTTGAAAGGATCCACCAGGGCACCGTAGTCAGCTTTATTTAACGAAAAAGCCATCGCATTGATGGTAAAATCGCGGCGGTTCTGATCATCCGCCAATGTTCCGTCTTCCACAATCGGTTTTCGGGAATTGGCACGATACGATTCTCTTCTGGCGCCGACAAATTCCACGTTTAGGCCGTCGTACACCAACATGGCAGTGCCAAAGTTTTTGTACACAGCCACCTTGGTCTGCAGTTTTTCACCTAATAAGGTGGCAAATTCAATACCACTTCCCACAACAACAATATCCACGTCATTTTTGAAAGGACGTTGCATCAGATAGTCCCGTACATAGCCGCCGATGACGTAACATTCGGTATTTGTCTTTTCAGCAAGCTCTTTGATGATTGTAAATATTGGATGTTGTAAATTATCGTACATAGTTAGAACAGGAGGTAAAAAACCAAACAGTTTGCAAAAGTAAGAATTTTTTCCCTAATCCCTATCTTTGGATAACTTGCGGAACGCCAATGGATTTTTGAGCAATTCAGCCTGTTCTCTACGTTTTTTAATGATATGCAATGCCGAGAAAAGTGCTTCGGCAAAGGAGCTTGAAGAGGCTAAGTTTTTCCCCGCGATATCATAACCTGTACCATGGTCAGGTGAGGTACGCACGATGGGCAAGCCGGCCGTAAAATTGACTCCAGCTCCGTTGGCGATATGTTTGAAAGGGATGAGGCCCTGGTCGTGATACATCGCCAGCACTGCATCAAATTTTTCGTAAGCACCCTTCGCGA
Source organism: Sphingobacterium thalpophilum (assembly GCF_901482695.1). Classification (NCBI taxonomy): domain Bacteria; kingdom Pseudomonadati; phylum Bacteroidota; class Sphingobacteriia; order Sphingobacteriales; family Sphingobacteriaceae; genus Sphingobacterium; species Sphingobacterium thalpophilum. The sequence goes on along the minus strand of NZ_LR590484.1, from coordinate 2,582,125 downwards.
AAAAGCCATCTGCTGGATATGGACCAAAACAAAAGATTCCCTGTTCATTAGCTTTTTCTACAGTTGGACGAATGATCTGGTCATCTTCCGTTCCAATAATACCGTGGTCTCCAGCATGTGGATTAAGCCCAAGAACAGCTATTTTAGGCTTCTCGATCCAAAAATCTTTTTTCAGGGACTCATTCATTAATGTTAGCTTCTTCAAAATCGCTTCCTCGGTGATATTTGCAGCCACTTCGTGCAAAGGGATGTGTCCGGTGACAACACCGATGCGAAGTTCGTCGCAGATCATAAACATCAATACATCGTTAGCATCAACTTTTGCCTGCAGGTATTCGGTATGACCGGGGAAATTAAATCCTTCCTGCTGAATATTATGTTTATTGATCGGTGCAGTTACCAAGGCATCTATTTTACCGGCTTTGAGGTCTTCGACAGCCCTTTCCAATGACAGGAAAGCATATTTACCGCCGGTCTCATTTTCCTCTCCCAGTGTGATCTTGACATCCTCCTGCCAGCAATTAATCATATTCGCACGTTTGGGATGAGCTTGTTCGGCATCATTGATCACATTAAAACTAAAATCATTTATGCCAATAGCTTTGCGGTGAAAAGAAGCCACTTTCGTATTTCCGTAAACTATAGGTGTAAAGAAGTCACATATACGTGGATCCACCAAAGACTTGATGATCACTTCAAGTCCGATGCCATTAATATCGCCAACAGTAATTCCGATTCTTAATTTATCACTCATCCTATTTAATGCTTTGATCCAAAAATAGGGATTTTTTTTTAGTATTGGGTAGTTAGATATGACTATTGAGATTCTGGTTGCACGAGCGCGTCGCATAAAAACTGTCACCACTTTTAATTTTGACTTTTTACGCTATAAAGCTTTTAATTTTTAATTTTGTAGCATGAGCACAGTAAGAGCAAAAAAACATTTAGGACAGCATTTTTTGAACGATAAAAATGCAGCGCAACGTATCGTGGAAGCTTTGGATCCTAAACTGGGCTTTGGTCAGGTGCTCGAGGTGGGGCCGGGAATGGGCGTCCTTTCCGATTTTCTGCTACAAAAAGAAGAATATGAAACGTACTTGATCGATGTTGATGACGAGTCCATCGCCTATCTGGACGACAAATATCCGCAGCTCGGCGAGCGCCTGATCCATGGAGACTTCCTGAACTTGGATTTTTCGCAGTATTTTGGTGAGAAAATGGCCGTCATCGGCAATTTCCCTTACAATATATCCTCGCAGATCTTATTTAAGATTCTGGAAGAACGGCAACGTGTCGTGCAGATGACCGGCATGTTCCAAAAAGAGGTAGCCGAACGTTGTACTGCCAAAGCCGGCAGCAAGGAGTATGGTATCCTCAGCGTTTTTCTTCAAGCTTATTACAAAGTGGAGTACCTGTTTACGGTCAAAGCAGGCGCATTTAACCCACCGCCAAAGGTGCTGTCGGGGGTCATCCGCATGACAAGAAACGACCGTGAACAGCTGGATTGTGACGAAAAGCTATTTTGGCGGGTGGTGAAAGCCGGGTTCAACCAGCGCCGCAAGACCCTCCGCAATTCGCTCTCCGGAGTTATTCCCAAAGATAAAATGTCGGACAACCCACTATATGACCTGCGCGCAGAGCGGCTGACGGTGGATGACTTTGTTGGTCTCACAAATGAAATTGCCAGCTGCCTCTGAGATATGAAACCAAGCGAAAGCACATTCATCATTGTCGGCGGCGGGATCGCTGGGCTATGTGCCGCGATCGGCCTCCAAAAACTGGGCATTGAGGCGCATGTATATGAAAGTGCGGCCGAGCTTAAAGGAATCGGAGCTGGTTTTGGACTTGCTGCTAATGCCATGCAGGCGTTAGAACTAATGGGGCTAAAGGCAGAGATCAGCAAAATTGGTCATTATCTGGATTCCTACAATGTACTTGATCAGCACGGCCATATTCTGGTCGCGCCCAGCACGCAAACCATCAGTTCAAAATACAGGCAGGACAATTTTGCCGTCCATCGCGCTGACCTACATCAGTTTTTATTATCCAAAATTTCGCACCAACGGATCCATCTAGGCAAGCGTGCCATATCCCTCGAACGGGAACAAGGTGGGGTAAAGGTACACTTTGCCGATGGCAGCCAGACCACAGGTCACGCCCTACTGATTGCCGACGGTGTACATTCGCTGTTGCGGCAGCAACTTGTCCCCGGGTCTGCCCCCCGCTATGCCGGTTATACCTGTTGGCGGGCCACAATCGACAACAGCAGCATACAGCTGAAGAAAAGTACCGAAACATGGGGGGCAAAAGGCCGCTTTGGGATGACCCCACTCGTCGGCAACCGCATCTACTGGTATGCCTGTGTCAACAGTCCTGCCCAAAGCCTCAACTTAGGAAACTGGGGTACAGCAGAACTTCTGAATAATTTTAAGGATTATCACTCCCCAATTCCGACAATATTAAAGGAAACCAATACCGAAGATCTTATCTGGAACGACATCATCGATATCGCAGCATTGCAGCAACTCGCCTTTGATCAAGTTGTCCTATTGGGAGATGCTGGCCATGCCACCACACCGAATTTAGGACAGGGAGCCTGCCAGGCGATAGAAGATGTTGCTGTATTGGTGGACGAGCTGCGGACGACCCCATCCATACCCGAGGCATTCAAAGGTTTTGAGAAGCGACGGATAGACCGCGTGAGATATATTTGCAATACCTCCTGGAGGATCGGTAAAGTCGCGCAATGGGAAAATCCTTTCTTAATCGCTATGCGGAATTTCTTCATGAAAATCATGCCCAACAGCCTTAAACAGCAGCAAATAAACAATTTACTATCCGTGGACTTTATGCAAATTAACCGTAATCATGGAAACTAATATTTTGATTGTTGATGATATCCATCCTGTCATGCTCGAGAAATTTGACGAAGCAGGCATCGCATATAGTTATCAGCCGGATATCAGCCGTGCGGAAGCAGAGCAAATCATTACCAGCTATTCCGGTCTGGTGATCCGCTCCAAATTTCAGGTCGACAGCGCTTTTTTGAATTTTGCGCCAAACCTACGTTTTATTGCCCGCGCTGGTGCCGGCATGGACAACATCGATGACGAAGCCGCCGGGCTGCGGCACATTACATTGATACCGGCAAATGAGGGCAACCGCGATGCCGTCGGCGAGCACATGATCGGTATGCTATTGAGCCTGATGAACCACCTCAATCGTGCGGACCGCCAAGTGAGATCGGGACAATGGTTGCGTGAGGCCAACCGCGGCTACGAGTTGAAGGGCCGTACAGTGGGGCTTATTGGCTATGGCCACAACGGCATGGCGATGGCCAAAAAACTGTCCGGCTTTGACGTCAAGGTGCTGGCGTATGATAAGTATCGGAAAGATTATAGCGATATATACGCTACCGAGGCCAGCATGGAGGCGATCTACCAACAGGCAGATATCATCAGTTTTCATATCCCCCTCACCGGAGAAACGAAAGGGATGATTGATGAACAGTATCTATCGAAGTTCGAAAAACGGATATTCTTTTTGCTCGGTGCGAGGGGAGGCATTGTGGATGTGTCAGCAGTATTAAATGGTCTTGATAAAGGGAGCATACTCGGAGCAGCCTTTGATGTACTTCCGATAGAGAAATTCCCAAAATTGGCCGAACAAAGCTGGTATAAGGATCTTATCAGCCGCGATAACGTCATCCTTTCCCCACACGTGGCAGGATGGACATTTGAAAGCTATTATAAGCTGTCGGAGGTCGTCGCAGATAAGATTATCGCTTTTCTAAGGTGATCCGCATGCTTTGTTATTCTAGAAAAAGTAATCATGTGATAAGGCCATGACGGTTATGTTCTAGCTGGCGTTATTACAAGCCATAAAAAAGAACAACAATCAAAAATTGGAGCACGAGGCTACCGTCCAATAAATAGGCATAGTGATAATGTTCCCGGGATTTGAATACGGCCAGTTTGAGGAGAGCCAGTATCAGCAGGTTGGTCAGGATCAGTCCTATCTTGATCGGCATCAGATAAGGTGCAATCAGTATAAAAAGGCTATGCAATACCAATAGCGTGTATGTAAGATTCTTTGCTTTTTGTTCGCCCAGCATATTAGGCAGCGTCCGCAGGTGATAATACGAATCCTGCTGGATATCGCGGATATCGAAAGGCAGTGTACAGATAATCAAAAATATAAATTTGAGCACACATAATACCATAAATACCCAATGGTCGATAGTAATACCTGTATTGGCCAGCTCAACGTAAGGGAGCACCACACTGCTGCACACCCAGACCAGAGCAATGTGGAAGATCTTAGCTCCCGGAATCTGCCGGAGGCCCACTTTCCGGTCATGGAAGGTAAACAAAGGCATACCGTACAACAGGCTTAACGAGCCAATGAAACCCAAAAATAGGAATGAATACAAGTGGATATGCCATAAGCAATAAGCAAGCAGGGTCAGAGCGATGCTATTATTGGACCACATCACCCATTCATGATTAAAAATCCAACGCGTCCGCGGAAATTTTGACTGCTTCGGATCTTTGGGTTTGGACCACCATAAGCTAAAATTGTAGAGCAATAAAGTCGCCGTACCTTCAATCAGGACAATATACCAATTGATCGGCCGTTCAAAGATAATATAGGTCAGTGCACATTGCGCCATGGCGGCCAGTGCAATCAGAATATTCGTATAAATGCTGACATAGAATATCTTTCTGAGAAAGGACATTTGCATTAAATCTTATTGCAATATAACAATCTTGATAGATAAAAGTAGTTTAACATTATATTAAACTTCAAATTGTTGATAAAATGGGCAAAAACCGCTAAATTGTACACCGAAATTGAAATATTAAAAACAATTTCGCAACGATAACTATATAAAATAAAATAATTCATAATAACCCTAATAAGATGAGCCTACAAATAAAATCATTTGAAGAATATCAGCGTGAGTATAAGCGAAGTGTAGAACAACCCGAAGAGTTTTGGGCGAGCATCGCGGATCATTTTTTCTGGAAGAGAAAGTGGAACAAAGTGCTTAACTGGAACTTTGAGGAACCAAATGTCAAATGGTTTGAAGGTGCTAAATTGAACATTACGGAAAATTGCCTTGACCGCCATATCTATGCAAATGGAGACAAACCAGCCATTATCTGGGAGCCGAACGATCCGAATGAAGCACATCGTATCTTATCGTACAAGCAATTGTTGCAGAAGGTGGAGCAATTTGCCAACGTATTAAAAAACAACAATATCAGAAAGGGCGACAGGGTCTGTATCTATTTGCCTATGGTACCCGAACTGGTGATCGCGGTACTCGCATGTGCGCGTATCGGTGCTATTCATTCCGTAGTTTTCGGTGGATTCTCGGCCCGTTCGATTGCCGATCGCATTATTGACGCTGAGTGTAAGCTGATCGTCACCTCAGATGGAAGCTACCGCGGTAACAAGACCATTGGTCTTAAAAATATTGTGGACGACGCCCTGATGCAGTGTGATACTGTCGAAAAGGTAATTGTATTGACCCGTACCCGTACACCTGTATCCATGATCAAGGGACGTGATGTATGGTGGGAAGACGAGATCAAGAAAGTAGAAACCCAAGGCAATCCCGCCTGTCCTGCTGAGGAAATGGATGCCGAAGATACTTTGTTCATCTTATATACTTCCGGCTCTACCGGCAAGCCAAAAGGTGTAGTACATACTTGCGGGGGCTATATGGTCTATACAGGTTACACGTTCATGAACACCTTCCAGTACCAGCCCAACGATGTATTTTTCTGTACAGCGGATATTGGCTGGATCACGGGACATAGTTATATCGTCTACGGACCACTTTCTCAGGGTGCCACATCATTGATGTTTGAAGGTATTCCGACTTTCCCGGATGCCAGCCGTTACTGGGATATCGTGGATAAATATAAAGTCAATATCATCTATACCTCACCGACAGCATTGCGCTCGCTAATGGCCTTTGGTGACGAGTATGTCGACAAAAATGATCTTTCTTCATTGCGGGTGCTGGGCTCGGTGGGCGAACCTATCAATGAAGAAGCCTGGAACTGGTTTAACGAAAAAGTAGGTAAAAAGAACTGTCCGATCGTTGATACCTATTGGCAAACCGAGAACGGGGGCCACCTAATTACATCGTTGGCGGGTGTCACACCTGAAAAGGCCAGCTACGCGATGTTTCCGATGCCGGGCATTCAACCTGCACTGATGGATGAGAGCGGCAAAGAAATCGAAGGTAATGATGTAACTGGCAACTTATGTATCAAATTCCCATGGCCGGGCATGCTGCGCACGACCTGGGGTGATCACGACCGCTGCAGACAGATCTACTTCTCTACATACAACAACATGTATTTCACAGGAGACGGCTGCTACCGCAGCCCCGAAGGGTATTACAAAATCACAGGCCGTGTAGATGACGTGCTGAACGTATCAGGACACCGGATCGGTACAGCGGAAGTTGAAAATGCCATCAATATGCACGCCGATGTCGTAGAGTCGGCCATTGTGGGTTATCCCCACGCCGTCAAAGGACAGGGTATTTATGCTTATGTGATTGCCAACCACCACACTGACGCAGAAGCAACGAAGAAAGATATCATGGAGACCGTTTCGCGTATCATCGGTCCGATTGCCAAACCAGACATCATCCAGTTCGTCAGCGATCTTCCCAAGACAAGGTCAGGAAAAATCATGCGCCGTATTCTGCGCAAGATCGCCGAAGGAGATGTCAGCAACTTGGGGGACACTTCCACATTACAGGATCCAACCGTAGTGGAAGGCATCATTCAGGGCGCTGAAAGTCTGAAAAAATAAATAATAACCTTTAACATAAAAAAGCCTTCTGAGTGGAAGGCTTTTTTATGACACGCTTGTTTGATACGGTTTGTAAAGATAGGATATAACTTTTACAAACCGATTTTTCGTGGTGTATGGAAGTGCGGTTATCGGGCAGAATTCAAACGAATTGGAAGCGTATAGCGTACATTAACCGGCTCACCACGCCAAATACCAGGCTTCCATTTTCTGGCCTGTTTCACCACACGGATTCCTTCTTCTCCAGTCCCGTACCCTAAGTCCTGTTCCACAACGAGGTTCTTCACATTCCCTTCTTTGTCGACAGTAAAACCAATCTCTACCGTACCACTTACCCCTCTTTTTAATGCCTCTTTAGGGTATCTATAATGACTACTTATAAATCCCATCAACCGGGATATCCCACCAGGGTATTGGGGATTGACTCGGTAAGTAGTGGAATCATACTTAATGATTTCACCACTGGCCTTCGTTGTGACTCCTGCGAGAAGCTTGTCTTTGCTGTAATTTTCTATGATTGAACTTTCGCCAAACTTCCCTTTCCATTCACCTTCACGCATGCTATTAATCATCTGTCCCTCTTCGTAGTCATTACCATATCTAAAGCGAATACGACCATTACCGTTTTCGAGCATTTTATTTTCCAGCGAGTCATAATAAACCACATAAATAGGTTTCTCGATCTTTAATTTCCCTTTTTTATCAACATAATTGGGATAAAAAACGGTCATCTCCAGTTTATTGTTAGGGTATAAATAAAATGCAGAATCAATCAGTCGGCTATCACTGCTATAATTTTCCAGACTTTTCAGTTTTCCGTCTTCGTAAAATTCATACTTCGTCCCTAGGTATTCAAATGATGGTTTTGGTTTTCTACTATCTGCTTTTAATTTGATGGAATCATTTCGTGTGTAGAACTCTTCGATGGTATAATACCTTCCTTCTCCTTCACCAAGCATATGGACGGTTCTTGAGAAATAAGCAGAATCACGTTGTTTGGTTTCATCACCATCCTGCTTATGGAAAGTAGTAAAAGAAACCTGGGCTAGCGAACCAAAATGATAGAAAATGAGCAACAAAGAGCAGATCAGTTTTGCTGAAAATTGTAAATAATGCCTCATACTAATTATTAATCTGGAAGCAATTTAACACTTTTTTGAGCAATCTTACAAAACTTAAAATTAAATAATCATTAACCGTATCGATGAGCTGCAATTTACCACAGTAGTTTTCCACATTGTGTAAATAACAGTATGATTAAGTAGAATCACAACAGCCTAACTGTTTTTAAACCAGATAATACAGCTTCCCTTGCATATCATCTTTCAGTATGCGCTGGATTTAGCCTATTATGTGCCTACCGCGTTTAGAAAGTCATTAAGTCATCCCTAGGACCAAGGATGCACATTTGCTGAATGTTTGAGAGCTAGCAAAAAAAAGCCACATCATCACGACGTGGCTTAAAATAAACATATGAATTTAATTAAACAGTTTCTATTTGTAGGCATTGACAGAACTCGAAACCTTCCATGTACCAGCTTCGTTGATCAACGTGACGAGGTCGATTTTTGAGAAATGCTCAAATTTCATGGTGATCCGGGCCACCATATAGTTTTGGGATTCTTCCAAAATTTCTGTATTGGTACTACAGTTCAGTTTTTCACCTTTTTGTTTTTTTAGGAAAGAAATGACCTCAGAACGTTTATTGGTCCGGGCGTTCTGCCCCTGAATTTTTTGACTAAAATCTGCCGCAAACAGCTGTTCCACACCATCTGAGGCACCTTCAGTCATTACAGACAGGTAGGTATCAATCGCCAAATCGGCTGTCGATAAGTTCAATCCCTTTCCTGGATCCTTTGCTGCCATGCTCATGGTGGATACCGCAATTAAAGCAGCGGCTGCGAATGTCTTTACTAAAGTTTTCATAATTGCTATACTTTATAGTGTTAGTTTTTTGTCTCTTTTCTAATTGTCGCAAGGATCTTGATTTTGTTGCATCATTTCCTTTAAGATTCTGATTCAAAAGTAAGACAATGCAACATGTGATTTTATTACATTTAGATCAATAGCGCAGAAAAGTCGGTGAATAATATACTTGAAGCGGTAAATAGATGTCCAGTCCAACGGAAAATTTAAAATTGAAGTAAAAAACGATTATAAATTTGATAATCCTGATAGGTACTTTGTTAAAGATAAGTTATCATCAACTCCATATCAATTCCTGACTGCATACGAGTTGTTAAAAACATGTCAATATGGTGATTGCACAATTAAAAGGTGGACTCAACGTGGACTCACTGTGCACACAAGGTGGTTACAGTCAAGAGTTGATCACCAGTTGATATGGATTTGATGCGTCAATACTGTTTTTCCCATTCTTCTATTTCATTCGAATAAAGGTACCATTTACGTAGTCAAGCTTCTGTGTATAATAGTTTATTTCAGAGCCTGATGCCAGCATTCCCCCTATTGCGCCCAACAACACCGAAGCGGCAACAACATTTGTTGCAGAAGCAGTTTCCTTAACTGGTCCTATAAAGATAAAGTCGTTTCCTTCCTTTGTCAAAGCATAAAACTGCCCTTGACTTGAAACAAATGGAAGACCAGCATGGACTACTGCATAATAATCTTTCGGATTTATCTTTCTGGGCTTCCTTTTTTCATTTTCTTTAAAGAAGCCCAAATAAAAATCACCATCTTTTAATTGGACCTGTCCAACTGAAGGGGTTTGACGGGCAAATTCCTGATATGTCAGATATAATCCATCTTTAATTGTTGTGGCATTGTAAAGTGCTAATTGTTTCTTTTGGATATAGTCATAATTTTCAATTTCGCTAAGACTATAGCTTTTTGTTGTATCACCTTTTTTGGTTAATGCGTCAAAGATTAAAGTATTGACTACGTCACTCGCACGCGTCAGAATTGCTTTGGTTACATCCATACCTTTCACGATAACCGATGTATCAATACGTACTAACGGAAAATAATCTCCGTTTCCCTTCTTGGCAAATAAAATTGCTCTGAAATCCAAAAATCCCTTTTCAGTGAAAGCACCTGTCAATTCGGCTATGCAGAATTTTTCCAACCTCATGAGCAATTCACCGTCGCCTTTACGGTCGGTTATTTGTTCCAACTGGCTCTGCAATTGTTTTTCGAGCGATGGCTCCGCCAAAAGCAATCGGTTTGCGTTCAGCATTCCTACTTGTATTACGCCGAGGTTATCTTTTATTTCTCTTGCGTCATATAGACTTATTTTGCCATAATCAGCAAGTTCAACTAGTTTATCTGCTTTCTTAAATTGAAATGGTCTCGTTTTTTGCTGTGCTTTCACCGCAACAACCTGTATAAGAACAATTAATAGGAGGCAAATAATACGTTTCATGGTAACCAAGTTTTCAGAAAGTATACAATAAGCTAAGGTATCATATTATTTGCTCTTCTGCAATGTTTGTACTTCTTTATGAATCGTGGGCTTTCCTTTCCACTTGCTATCTATATCTTTTAGAGTAAGTTCAAATGGGCTATCATAAAAAACATTATGGTAAGTTAATATTGGCAACTACAAGTATCCCACCTTACACACTCAGTTAAACTTAATTAGAAACGTCCCCAATTCGAGCTATAGGGATAGCTAGCAGTGATAATGCATTTAAAAGTGCTTCCTTATCAGCAACAGAAAAGGATATTTCTTTTCCATTATTCAGACACACACGCATGATGCTCGGGGCATCAGAAATTAAACCCCAGCCGTATCGAAAACTGTATCTGAAACCCCAGCCTCCAAAATCCCTTAATGCAGATATATCATGTATCTGAATAACGGAGATTTCACTCAGCTGATAAGTACGTTTGAAAATAGACATAACCGAATATTGGAACCCGTTAGTATTTATTTTAACGTCGACCCGATAAAAGACGAGGAGGACACCGACAAATAGGATAATTAGGTGAACACTAAAGGGAACTTTAGCAAATAAAAAAATTAAAATATACAGTACTACAAATAGTACAATTGCTATTTTAGGCATTTTTAACTTTTCCCGGAACATGGTATTCATATTTTCGGTTTATCCTTTATTTTATCTTGCAGCCTGCTTATTCCTCTTAGTATATTTAAATATACAAATTGTTTCACTCTGTAAAAATACAACCACTTTAAGTTCTGACCGTCGCCGCGGGAGTATCCTCCCTCTGCTGCCCACCGATACAATTACATTTTCTCCTTTGCCCTCGATTATTATCGGATTACCAAAAGAAGAAAATGTAGCTTTATCGTCCAACACCCCTAGCCAATTGTACATAGATGCCAAGTAGTCTATCCTTTGGAGCATCTGATACAACAGCATTCACTACTTTCCATTCATTTTGCGTAATAGAAGTCTTGTAACCAAGTCTACATTGCGGATGAAAGATAGTATTTTCAGTATTGGTTGTCTTCAGAGTCACCCCCAAATCTACGATAGCCGCGTCATATTTCATTTGAGTCTGATTGGACTGTATCCCCATAAAACTCCCAAAGGTGCCATTTAAATCTTTTTTTTGAACCGTAAAAGTAGCTGTCTGGGTCCCTATTCCAAATTGCGGGCTAAAAATCAATTTCCCTGCACGAAATGTAATCAATAGGTTGGTTCGACTACGTTGTAAAAACCCTCTCAGAGAAACTCTAGAGAGGGCATAATTTTAATAAACCTATGAAATATACGCTCTGCTTAATACAGAATGCATCGTTTTTATTAGCTCTGTGGGACTAATTTTATCGTTCCTTCATCGTTGGTAAAATAACCTTTTAAATATCCATCCGTTGGCTCTACATACTTTAACTCTCTAAATTTCACCCCACTTACATCATATTCCGTGTAGAAGTCAAGTCCCACAGGGGTGTAACGATAAGCAAGAGGTTTCGTGTTGCCCGCAATCAATAGTGCCCTTTTTGTTGCGACAGTAGCAAATGTCGCCGGAAACGACTCAGTTCCCACTTCAAACATATAATTCGAGAAAACATGAAATTTTTCAACGGCGGCCCTGTAAGACGCAACAATCGTTGAAGCTTCGTCGGATTTGACAGGCAATAAAACAATCTTATTATATGATTTCCGTCCTTCCATAACGATAGAATCACTTGATACTTTCGTTACCAAGAAATCATTTTCACCTTTCATACCTTCGTTACTCGCTCCAATTTGCGTTGATAAGAAGCCGGGCAACTGATAAGCAGCTTCTCTGTTAAAAACTCCAGGCAGCGCAAAATAATGGAAAATACGGTTATACGTATCGAACGTTAGAATCGGTCCTGCTCCAGGAGCAACAGTATAGGTACTTACTTGTGCAGACAGAGTTGTAAAATCACCTTCCACACTAACATCAGTGCTGTTGTTAAATTTAGCAAACAGCGTATATCCTCCAAACTCCAATCCGTTACTTGGGAAATATTTAATTATCCAGCCATTTTTATTTGACTGTAATTTGGAATATACATTTGCAACACTAGCATTTAAACGTTCAGTTGGATTTTCATCAAAAATATGATCCATTTTCTTTTCACAACTCGCGTTCAGAAACAAAATAGTTACTCCTAATATAAATAGTTTAAATTTCATTTTTTCTTAATTTAAAGTTGTTTGATCAAATGTGCTAAGACCAGGGTAACGGGCGAGAATATTTGCTCTCAAAATATCCATATCAACCCCCCACTCGGATTTCATGTAGTTTTTTACAATAGCTAATTTTGAGAGAATTAAAGCCCTTCCTGCAGCCGACGAATTTTCAACATTCAACATCGCGTCAAAGTCAGCCTGACTTCGGGTTACATAAAATGAGTATAACTCAGCAAAATCCTCCGTATCCGCTTTAGAAGCATAGGGTGAAATAAAACCAGCTGCAATTGCAGCCCCCGGATTATTTGCAGGATATTTGGCATTCCAATCATCCTCCACATAACCGGTCCCCGTAATCTCCTTGAAATTGCTCGGGTATGGCTTATTCTGATTCAAAATATGTTGAAATTCATGATGCACGGTTTTGAAAAACCTGCCAGTCAAAAAAGTTGGGTTTTGACCTGTAGTTTCATTTAGCTCCAGCAAATTATATAAAGAGACCTTAGTCCCTGACTCTGCAGTCCCCAAAATCATAACACCGTTTGTCTGAATCGGAGCAGAGCCAGTATAGGTGATTAATTTCGGGAAATTATTTTTTAAGAACTGCTTACTCCCAGTCACTTCAGTATACGGTTCCAGCACAAGATAAAGCATGAGTTTTGAAAGTCTAATCGAAGATTCAAGAGGTGCCGGTACCAATCTGTAACTCATATCGGACTCCTTGTCTACATACTTATAAAGTATCTCAACATTATATGGTAAAGTATAATTGTTATATAAATAATTATCCAACGCATTTTTTGGAATTGCCGAATCGATGAAAACACTGTTGGAACTTAATTTGTCTTCTTTATTGCATGCAGAAAAAAGTACTCCGCATAATGTCAATAATGTAGATAGTTTATTATTTAATTTCATTGGATCTAGGATTTGCTGTTAAACCTGCACTTATTACATCTTGTGGTAACTGAATCGCACGTCGATCATCCCGTACCGATAGCTTATTATCGGTTACAGTAAAAGTCATTGGACCATTGTTAACCGCAGGAGCTATTCTCCTGGTGATTTCAATTCCGTAACGTTTTATATCAAACCACCTCAGACCTGTATGGAGAAATTGTAAACGCTTCAGCGAAAGTACTGCATGGATCATATTTTCTTGCGTTCCTGATTCAATTTGAAAGTCTGGATTTAATTTCTTTTTAGGCGTAGGTGCAGTAGGGGTAAAATATTCAAAGGAATTCGCCCAATTATTAATAGAAGTTTCACTAATCTCCGCGGGCTGATTAATGGTATTGTTATTAATATGCATTTGCATATCTGCTATTGCTGCGCTATAATTTTTTAAATGAATATTGGCTTCTGCTCTATTCAATAAAGCTTCCTCCGAAGTAATCGGGGAATATACTCCACGAGCAAATCCAATCCCCGCAACTTGATCTGTATATTCAAAAATATAGGCAACATGTGGGAAAAGTACTTTATTTGCTGTAGTGCTGGTATAAGAAAAAGCTCTGATTCTATAGTCGGTAGAGGTTGACGCCTTACCGAAGGGTTGCCGCGCAAATATAGTCTCGGTCATCGCAATAGATCCGCCGTGGCTTATTCTATTGTTTGTTGAGTAACCACCAAAAGTTGTCCCCATAGCTGAATAAGCTGTAGCTAACAAGAAATTAGCTTTTATAGCGCTCGCATTATACTCTCTTGTTGTATTATTGATGGCAGCGGAGAAAGAAGCTATAGTTGCATAATCCCTTAATGTTGCTGACGGATTATTTCCCAGAGCTTCTGTCGAATATTCAACAGCCTTTGCCCAATCCTCCATAAACAATGCTACTCGTGATGCAAAGGTATAAGCCGCCGCACGGTTAAAATGATATTTCGCCACACTTGAGTTCGCATAGGAAGCATCATTAATTAACGGCAATCCTTCCTCAAGATCTTTTCGAATAAAATCATACACTTCCTGAACCGTATTTCGCTTATATTTCGGGTTTAACGTAGTTTCACCTTTGGTCATATAAGTTATACCTAGATCCGTCGCGGAATATTTTTTGGAGTAATTCTGTGCGAACATATTGACAAGAATCCAATGATTATACGCACGTGCAAGCAGTGCCTCTCCTCGCTGGGCATTCAAACTGGCCGAATTCCCCTGTTCTTCAATCGCTTGCAGAGCTGCGTTTGCACTGGCTATAGAACTATAGCAAGCCCCCCAGATGCGCTCAATCCCATCATTACTTGTTTCCGTTATATCTTGCCATTTGTAAATTTGCTCGATAAAGCGAGAATAGTTTAAATATACTGGTCCAACATCATCTACATTGTCAGAAGAAAGTTCGGCCACCATAACGTATGCATTCTCAGGGTAAGCACCAACCAGCATCTTACCTATTTTATCTGTGGTATTCAGTTCAGCCCTGTTATCAGGCAACACGTCTAGATATTTCTTACAAGAAGACAGGCCAGTCCCTATTATTCCTGTAAAAATTAAAATATATAATAGTCTCTTTTTCATATTCTTAGAATCCCATTTTTAAGGTTAAAGTATATTGTTTTGCAATTGGTAATGCCACACCACCGGAATTTACGAATTCTGGATCTTGTCCATTAAGACGTTTATCAGCATAGATCAACCATGGATTGATGACATTAAATCGTACCCCCAGATGGTTCATGTTTATAGATTTCACAAAACTTTTAGGCAATTCATATGATAAAGAAATATCCTTTAAGCGGATAAAATCGCCTTTAGCAACAGTTTCAGTGGAATAGTTATATGCATTATAGGCATAATCGTATTGACTGTTGTTTCTGATAAAACGTCTATCCAGGATGACCGGAATATTCGTAAACGCTTCATCACCTGGAACAGTCCATGCATCCCAGAATTCCCTTGGCGTAGCATTTAAGTCAGAATACCCTGTCTTATATGCTGGATCCAACCGAATTACATTTCCAAAAGAATAAGTTATAAATACATTTAGCTTAAAATTCTTGTAAGAAAACACGTTACCAAAGCTTCCCATATCAGTCGGTTCAGTCGGGCCTTCATATTTTAAAAAGTCAATTTTTTTTCGTTCCTGAAAATATACACCTGTAGTTGTCTCTGTACCATCTATATAATTATATACTGGCAAACCATTTGGAAGAAGACGGTTAAATGGAATAGAAAACAACGGCCTCACAGGATAGCCAGCCAATCCATATCCACCAGCAGCAATTAAATCAGAAACTCTGCTATTGTTTTCTAAAGCAGTAATTTTGTTTTTCGCTTTTGTATAGATAAAGCTAGAAACCCATGAGAAGTCTTGCTTTCTCAATATTGTTGCCGAAAGACTAAATTCCAGTCCGTGGGATTGCATATCAGCAACGTTACCATACTTCGTAATTTCACCTCCAAGTCCCTGTGTATTTACAATACCGATTAGATCAAAATTTTTGCGCTTATAATAATCAACATCTAATGCAATTCTGTTTCTTAATAACCCGATTGAGGTACCGATATTTAATTCATGCTTTTTCTCATATGTGAGTTCCGAATTTTCCAAATTAGAAATGGTCAGACCCGTTTCTTTATCAGAAGTATTAGGCCGCCAAGGATTATAACTCTGAATAATAATTTTCGAGTTAGTAACAAAATCTGGACCTCTGTCTGCTGTCAAGCTATAAGATCCTTTGAAACTCAAATTAGAAAACGGCGTATTCAATTTTTTAAAGAAATCTTCTTCCATCACATTCCACATTCCTGAGATATTCCATGTTGGCATCCAGCGTGCGGACGTTGTACGACCTAGACGATTAGTTCCTTCATAGCGTAATGTACCGTTAACAGTATATCGATTATCAAACGTATAATTTGCTGTACCATAAAATGCAACCTGCCTATTGCGAGCTGGAGCAATATCACCGTTTTTTCTTCTATCAATAGAATAATAATCTGCGTTTTCCTCTTGGCTCTTTTTGAACAGCTTATAGTCTATAAAGGGAATCTCGCCTAAATCATATTGTAATCCCCAGCCCCGAAACCAGTTCTGATTTCGGTCAACAGAATTTGTTTCTGCGCCAGCAAACACGTAAAGTTTATGAATTTCATTAAAGGTTTTATCAAAGGCAGCAGTAAATCTGAAGTCCTTTGTAAACATTTTATTATCTGTTCGATTATAAATTCCACCATATGGTAAAACAGAAACAGGAACAGCATAAGGATCACTGGGATCAGTATAGAGAAAAGGATTTGCATCACGAATAAACGTTGTCGGCATCCAGCGATAAGCCAGTGCTTGGTTCGACTGATCCTTAATATAATGTTGTTGTGAAGTTTGTTGATACCTTGTTGCTGCTAGTAAGCCCAACTCCAATGCTTTTACCGGCTTCCACTTTAATTCACCTTGAAATTTGATATCTGCAGCATTGATATCCATGTAATTATTATCTAGCTCATGCAGAATATTAAAAGGAGCATAATTCCGTGTATAGAATTCATTTGGATCGAGCGTCCGTGAAGTATTTAATGCGTAACTGTAGGGATTAATATCGAAATCGCGCTTAATTTCCATCGAAACTCGATCCACTGATGAACCTAACGTACCAGGTGCACGTTGGTCCCGATACGATCCATTTGTCCTCAAATCTAACTTAAGGTTATCGAATAGGTTATAAGAAGCGTTGAACATTCCTGTATAGCGCTTTACGTCAGATTTTCGGGCCCATCCATTATCAAAAACTCCACTAATAGACGTATAATACTGTGCCCTTTCCGTACCTGAAGAAAGACTAATCGAGTGGTTCTGCATGATTGTCCGACTGAACAATTGCTTAAACCAATCGGTATTACGGTATTCGGCATTCCTTAAGTAGGCATTCCTTGCTTCCTGTGTGTTTTCTAATTGTCCTGCCTTGATCAACTCATACATTTTCCCGTAGACCCCCGATTCAGACCTACTTGCAACATCAGCCATTGTTAACCATCCCCTTTGTTCAAGAATTTGATAAAATGCCATCTGCTCCTGAGAATTCATGATATTGAAATTATTGTAAGAAGGAATAGACCTAGAAGTGAACTCACCAACGTAATTTGCAGAATTTCTACCAGCTGTGCCTTTTTTTGTTGTAATGACAATTACTCCGCCCATAGCCCGAGCACCGTATATAGAGGTTGCCGAACCGTCTTTGAGCACTGTGAATGACTCAATGTCATTGGCATTTAAACCAGCAACTGCAGAGCTGATTAAGGTCAAGGCATCTCCCGACGATAGATCATCTGAAGAAACATTCGCAACATCTTCTATAATAATCCCATCGATTACCCAGAGTGGCTTCGAACTTCCATAAATTGACGTTGCTCCACGGACCCGAATTTTTGGAGCAGATCCAAACGTTCCAGTTGTATTTTGAACTGAAACCCCCGCTACACGTCCTTCTAATGCTCTTGATGGGTCAGGAAGTCCACCGAGTTCAATATCTTTCATATCAACCTTAGCTGTAGCTCCTGTAAACGTTCTCTTATCAATTTTAGCTCCAAGCCCTGTTACAACAACTTCGTCAATTTGATTTTCATTGGAATCCAATACAATAGCTATGACAGTTCTATTATTGACACGAACCTCACTATTATTAAACCCAACATATCGGATAACCAATACATCATGTCCGTCCGCATTTATCTTAAAATGTCCATTTGCGTCAGTTTGGGTTGAAATCGAGGTGCCTTTAACGGTAACAGTAGCGCCAGCTAACAGGTTTCCGTTATTATCTTTAATCGTTCCTGAGATTGACTGTTGGCTGTCTTCTGAAACGGTTTTGTTCTTTTTATTACTATTGACAGATATTGTATTTGCAATAATCCTGTACTCGATATTTTTATCTCCTAGCACAGAGTTTAACGCCTCTTCAACAGTTGCATTTTTTAGATCGATTGTAATACGAGATTTAGCGTTTAAGTTTTCGCTATAAAGAACGCGTAAATTCGATTGTTTGGAGATAGCGGAAAGAGCCTCTTCAATCCGTGCATTCCTCATTTTCAATGTAACTTTTTGTGCTGTTCCTTTTGCATGGACACCCGTTACAAATGCAAATAAAAGACATGTACTAATTTTCATAATACGTAGGGGTTTGCAAAACCTGTAGTCCCGAGGTTTTAAGGACCAAGCTTTGCTAAATGGTAAGTTATTCATACATTTACATTTTGTGGTTAATTAGGTAATTAATAGTTCACTTTTAAGTTATCCGCCCGTTAATCACATTTTATGAACAGGGATGCGCCAACATTCCTGTTCTCTTTTGGGCTTTTTAGTTGCAAAGTAAGATTGTTATATCATAAGCCTTCTCAATTAGTGCGTAATATCTATTAAAAATTAAATTTTATTTTCGATAATCAGTTCTTTTCCTTGAATTCCAAATTTTAGATCGCTGACATAAGATAGCATCTCCAAAACTTGAGACAATTTTACATCTCGCTGAATGCTTCCACTATACTCTTTGGTAAGTTGAACATTTCCCCTAAATTTTACATCTAAATCATACCATCTCGACAATTGATGGGCGATGTCCACTATGGTTGCCTTCTTAAAATAAAACTCATTGTTAAACCAGGCCAAATCTCGCTGAAAATCTGCTTTACCTTTAATCAAATGATTTTTTGAGAGTGAGGCAAATTCTCCTGGAGAGAGTTCGAGCTTATTTTTCTTCTGCCACACTTCAACCTTCCCCTCGACTAATGTAGTCCGAATATCGTCGTAATAAGCAAAGACGTTAAAATGCGTTCCTAAGACTTTTATTTCCCCACCCCGAGACTCCACAAAAAAAGGTCTATTGACGTCATGCGCTACCTCGAAGTAGGCTTCTCCTTCTAAACTGACTCGTCTTTCATGGTTCTCAAACTGCGTAGGAAATTTTAACTTCGACTGCGCATTCATCCAAACTTTTGTACCATCACTCAATATTATTTTATAAAAACTGGCTCGTGGCACAATTAAAGTATTCAAGCTGGAGGTAGACTGGTTTTTGCCATTTTTAATGATTAATTCCGTACCACTTGCTACAAATGTTTTATTTTTATTGTAGGCTTTAGAAACATTATCACTCAAACGAATTTTTTCTCCATTCGACATCTCTAAAATAGCACCACTTGTAGCGGGCGCTATATCGTGTCTTTGGTCAACAGTTGTGTATTTGTCTTCAAGATGTTGTTTTGAAAATTCAGATCGCCAGAAAAGGAAACTACCAACCACGAAGGTGATGGACGCAGCAATGCTCAATGACCTTCTACTGAAAAGCTTCACTTCCTTTTTATTGTTCAGTTTATTCCAAGCTTTATTGGCATCTAACTGCCGAACAATAGCTAAATCTTCTTCGATGTTTTTCGCCTGACGAAATGACTCCAAAAGCTGTTTGTTCTTGGAATTGGCGTTAAGCCACAAATCCAGCTGGTTTTGCTCTTCCATGGTAAGTTTACCATTCAAGAACTTTTGGATTAGTTTTGAAATATGCCCGCTGCTTTGTTTCATATTACAATAAAGAAACGCAAGACAAAAAAAAGGGTGACAAGAATTAAATTTTTTTTAACAAAAATATCATAAGAGGTATAAATTCAGGATTTAGACGTTTTAACAGCATTTTCATACCTCGCTGCTTTTGTGTTTTCACTGTATTGATACTAATCTGTAATTCCTTGGTAATCTCCAGATTAGACAATCCCTCAAGATAGCCCAATCGAAAAACTTGCTGGCAAGCAAGAGGCATTTCTTCAATAATTCTATATATTTCCTGAATAATCTCACTATGAATCATATTCAATTCAAGTGCTGTATTATCCTCTTCAGTAAACCCAACGACATTCCAGTATCTTTGTCGTACTTTTTCGTGACGGATATGGTTATAGCAGGCAAAACGGACAGAGCTATACAAGTAATTTTTAATCGCAATCTCATTATCGCTAACTTGGCCAGTATTTTTAAAATAGGCGATAAAAGAATCTTGCACAAGATCTTCTGCTACCGCTAAATCACCGACTAGTTTCCAAGCAAAGTGGCACAGCCCATTATAGTGTGTTTTGAATAATATCTCTTCTTTCTGCATCGTTAACCCTCTTCAGCCACCACACCTGTGTTTGACCGGTGGATATCTTAGGACATAAATGTACATCTACTCTTTGAGATGTTTAATAATTGTGCCATAAAAATGAGTAATATTTTTTTATTTTTTACAAAAAAATATTAAGAATAGGGATCGACACTCATTGTGACTTACAGTAAATAGTCCAAATCAGAATGTAAAAACCAAAAATGGCAATACGGAGATGGGTGACAGCAGATATTAAGGAAATGAAATTGTTTGTATAAAAACGTTGATTTTAAGGACTAGTGTAACAGATAGAGGTGTATCAATACCTTGCTCTTATTATATGCGATCTTGCAGCAAAACACAGATCAAAAGAACTCAAACTTGTTTTAATTGTCTGTTACGCAAAAAATAGTCTATGAATGTTTCTTTCGAGTCATATCATACTATTTTTTCAAAACCTCTTTCCAAGTTTTTGGAAAGAGGTTAAGCAAGTTTGAATTGAACAGTTAAATGGTTTAACGCCCGAAACTAATCCATTTTCTAGCATCTGATACGGTGACCAAATCATATTGTCCCAATGCCGTTTCTATGACATATAATCCTTTTGGATCGGTAAAATCAAGAGCTGTTTGTAAAATGATATTGCGATAGGCTGCCGGAATTGTTCCCAAGGTTCCTAAGTACTGGTATTTTATCAATCCAGATTGTAAATCGATCGTACCCGCAATAGCAGTTCCAAAATAGATGGAATTACCTTGAGCGTATGCAAGTAAATCATAACCAGGCCCGTAGTCTAACCAAGCGATTCTTCTATTTATTCCTGTTCCCACAGACACACTGTTATCATTTAAATAATCTTCTTCTCCATCCTTAACCCAAGGTGTAAAGGCAATCTGACGATCGGATCTCCAAAATCGAGTTACAGCAGTCTTATCATAATTCATTGGTGTAATCGATTCCGTAATTTTCAAATTTAATGTCCCTGAACTCGCGGCCAAAAAACCTGAAGGATCATATTTTACATTCGACAAGCCTGCAATACTATCTTTACCAATTAGTATTGGATTGAAAAATCGAATATCGTCTTTAACCACATAAAAATTACTACCCACATTCTCCCCAGTTTCAGCGGAAATAAAGTTGATACGCTTGCTTCCTACATCAATTTTAGCTTCGTAATTCTTTCCCGCTATTTCAGTCCGTTTGAAATAGGTATGTATTTGAGACAATTTATCCTGCATTGATGTAGTCTCTTCATAAGTCGATGCCAAATCTTCTTCTGATTCTGCTCGGATCAAAATCAGCTTGCTTTTATTAAAAGTGCCCTCCAATACAATTTTATCTTTAGTAGTTGAAATAATTGCAAACTCGAAATCTGCTTTATAACCAGTTCCTACGCCGCCTCCCAAAACATTGGGATTAGGATCTGATAACTCGTGTAGTATAGAATATGTATCAAACAACAGAGTCGGACGCTGCAGTGCTTTGAGTCTATATGAACTTTCTTCCTGATTTATTTGGTATTCGGCATTCATGACGACACGGTTCCTGTCATTGAACTTCATTGTAAAATCGACCGCTATGTCAATGTTGGTCAAAAGATAAGCTTTCCAACCATACTTTGCACTGACAAGAGCAGTTTGATACTGGGCGAGGCTATCCGTCAGCCTAACGTCAACATCATCCATAACTGACGAAGTTTTATCCTTCTCACAGCTCGAAAATGCGACAACAAATAGTATATAAAGTAATAAGTACTTTTTCATCTTGTTATAATTTGCTTTTAATTAAAAAACGAAACTGGTATCTATATTTCATTATCTTCTTTTATTACAACGTTCCGAAAACATAAGATTCAGGATCGTTTTTATTGACTAAACCTCCAAAGAGTCCCTTTGACTGTGGAATAATATCATCTACCCATTTCAGTATAAAAGTTTGATTAGCAAAGTAATTAACAATCGGAAACACAGATGCTTCTATAGCTCTGGCATTTGCATTTGTTGGCTGAGGGTTTGTGTACGTAAGTGTAATATTATCATTTGAGCCGCTAATAGTATAATGGAAATCGGCATTGTATCCAGCACCAACGGCAACCGTCGGATCCATAAAATTGACGCGAAGAATAACCCTATTTGCAGTACTAAAAATTAAAGAAATATTATCTATATAAAGCCCCATATTTGCTTGCAAACCTACATTGGCATTATTATATGCGGTTAAAAAGTTAGACGACAAGCCAGTTAGTTTCTGGGGATTCACTGCAATGCTACTATACGGCTTTGCTGCCCCTAACAACTCATTTAATGGTGGAGTTGGAGAGTTAGCCTCAATAGCCTCTTGAGTTTTAATTTGAAGATCGACTAATGAAATTCCCCATTCATTTTTCATATAAGAAGTCACGATAGCCTTCTTTTTTAACAATTTATTTCTCGCATCCGTATTTTGCTCATAAATACCTTTACCATTGCGTTTGATATATTGTCCCTCGTAAACGAATAGGTTATTGACAATATTATTAAAATATGCTTCGCCTCCTTCAAGCAACGTAGATAATGTTTCGACAAAATCATCATCTTTATTGGAACGGGCATAAGGTGTAACAAACCCCTTGCCCCAAAAATCAGCTTCATACATAATTTTATCCAGAGCTGCATTGCTACTATATGCTCCTCTAAAAATATTGAACCAAGTTGCTGTATAATCGGAAGGGGTTATTCTCTGATAATCGGGAGTAACCGCTATATTTTGGTTCAAGACATGTCCAAATTCGTGATGCATGGTATGCAGTATCTCCCGCACTGCTGGCTGGTTATCAGGATCGAAAGTGTTCAGGTTCAACAAAACAATTTTCCGCCCAGCTTCTGCCGTTCCCAGCGTAATAGTTCCATTACTATTATACGAAGGACTTCCTGCCAAAAAAAACTGCTTCTGGGTATATTTTTTCATAAAATTTTCCCCCATGATACCGACATAGGGGTCAATCCAGGTTTTCTTGATAATATCCATTACTGGGATTACTAAACTCTCTTTAACAGGAATTACGTTTTTATATATTTCTGGTAGTTCAGATCTGTCCCATTTATACTTAACTTCGATATTGTAGGGTGTGGTAAAGTTTTTACTGATCCAGTCGTCCACTTCTGTTTTAGCCCATGTATCTCCTCCTAGACCAACAATATCCGAGGTCAGCTTATCTTTATCGCTACATCCCAAAATCATCGAAGACACAAGCATAAGAAAAAATATATTTTTAAAGTTCTTTTTCATAAATCAATTTCTAAAAGTTAACATTATCTGGGATTGGCTTCGAGACCAGCAGCAATAGCGTCTTGAGGTATCTGTACCACTCGCCTTGGATCGTCTGCCCCCAATGTAATTTTGTCCTTGCCATTAGCGCTTACATGCTCAATTGGAATTTTTAATCGAATGATATCAAACCATCGCATACCCTCGTGCATAAATTCCATCCTTTTAAAAGTTAGAATAGAAGACACCAAAGCATCTTTATCTGACGAATTTTGATAGAATCCTTTTGCTTTTTCCAGCGAGAACTTGTCGGCTGTTGTTGAATAATTTACTATGCGCTTTGATAAATATCTATCAAGATCAGTCACCGCCTGTGCACTATTCCCTAACATAGCATTTGCTTCTGCTCTATTAAACAGCACCTCTTCTGCTGTAAGTAAAGGAACCATATTATATGGATCACCTATAGTTGCATTAATTGATTCTTTTACAAAATGTTCCTTGAATTTGGGAATATTATAAACCATCTCAGTTGCCCCAAAAATGCTATTTGCCATCGCTAACTGTTTTCCGCTAGGATTATTTGCTGGATTGAATATCGGCAACAGACTAGAGCTCAAACCGTAATTATAAGAAGCATAGCTTCGTCCCCACACACTCTGAGCTTCCTGAAGCAATATGTTAGCTGGCTCGGTTGAATTAGTATAGATCGCCTGCAATTCATAATACCCTAATGAGTTATATATGGTATTCCACGGGCGCAGGTTTTCTTCCACCGTCCCCCCTGGGAATATGGCATCTGCATGTTCGACTACCTTTGCGTACTCTTTTTTGAATAGGTAAAAACGGGTCGCAAAAGCGTGAGCAGCTTGTGTTGTGAAATGATATTTTGGAACTACATATTTATTATTTTTAATCAATGGAATGCCTTCCGTCAAATCTTTTTCGATATTTGTGTATACACTTGCAACTGTTCCGCGGGTATAATTCCCTTCTACAACTTTTTGAGGTTGTGTAACATAAGGTATCCCCGGATCAGTTTTAGCCGTAGCTGGATCGTATGCCTTCGAAAAAAATGTCACTAACATAAAATGTGCATATGCTCGAGCCACTAAAGCCTCTCCCCTGCTGGCAGCATATTCCTCCGTATTTCCCGCCTTATCTATTGCTTCCAAAGCATAATTTGCAGCTGCAATGGCCTTATAACAAGCGTTCCAATAATAAGGTGGCGAATCAATTTCGTTAGGATTCACTTGATCAATATAATTCCAGGCGGACGAATTAGGTAATTCCCGTGTCGTTCCACCTTTATCTCCAGCATTATCACTCATAGACTCCGCCATAGTAATATAATTACCGTGTGGATAGGCATTTGCTAACAATTCTGCAACTTTAACAGCGTTGTTTAATTCAGTACGATCATCAGGCTGATGTTCAAGAAATTTATTACAACCTGTCGCAAAAAATATATTGGACAGTGCTATATATAGGATTAATTTTCTACTTTTCATTTTAACATTATTTATTAAAATCCAACTTTTAAAGACAACGTGTATTGCTTAGGTATTGGCAATGCAACCCCACCTGACGCAAAAAATTCGGGATCCTGACCTTTTAGTTTTTTATCGGAATAAATCAACCAGAAGTTATTGGCTGTTATACCAATCGAAGCATGATTTGCTTTGACGGATTTGAGGAACTTGGCCGGCAGTGCGTATGATAATGCCAATTGTTTTAACCTAATAAAACCTCCATCTGCAACCCTGACTGTTGAATAATTGTATGTATTGTACGGATATTTTCCGCTAATAGCGTTTTCTGCCTGGACATCTAAAATGGACGGAATATTTGTTATTGCTTCGTCTCCTGGCATTGTCCATCGATCCTTGAATTCATTTGGCATTGCATCTAAATCAGAATAGGACGCGGCAAATGCTGGATTCAACCTAATTTTATTACCTGCTGAAAATGTAAATAATGCATTTAATGTAAAGCCTTTATAACTTAAGGAATTATAAAAACCTCCTGTCAGTTTAGGATCAGTCGGCCCTTCATATTTCAGATATTTCGTTTCAAGACTTTGCATATAAACATCTATACTCTTTTCTCCTTTTTCGTTTATAAACTCAGGAATACCAGTCTCAGGATTTAACCCCGTAAACTCTACTGAATAAAGGCCACGGTACGGGTAACCTTCTTGTGGGCCACCGTCGGCTGTCACAAGATTAAAAATAGATTGAGGACTTGTTAGCTTCGTAACTTTGTTTTTATTATAGCCAAAATTGAAATTGCTCCTCCAGCTGAGCGTCTCATTCTTGATAATCGGCCCGCTTAATGTTACCTCTATACCTTTTGAATTCATATCCGCATAATTGGCAGTAATCAGATATTGCCCTCCGATACCGGAAGTACGCAAAGGACTTATTAAATCAAAACCATTTCGATTATATAAATCAATAGTCAAGTTTAATCTATTCTTGAAGAAACTCATATCAAAGCCCAAGTTGGTTTCATACTGCTTTTCCCAAGTGAGATCCTTATTCTCAATATATTGTATATTCATTACAGACTCTATCTCATCCAAATAAGGTCTTAAAGAACTTCCATTTCTGAGTACTATTGCTGAGTTGGTAGCATTACCAAGACTAGCTGTCAGCCCGTAAGTACCACGTATTGTTAGTTTATTCAATATATCTTGATTTTGCATGAATGCTTCTTCATCGACATTCCATGCTCCTGAAATATTCCATGTTGGCAACCATCTCGCAGTCTTCGAGCTTCCCAGCTGGTTTGATCCATCATAGCGGCCAGTAAAATTGATTGAATATTTCCCATCATAGGAATATGCTGCTCTTCCCATAAATGCTGAAAAGCGATCATACTTATGTCCCATTGAATAATAATTTAAATTACTCAATGTGGCCTGTTTAATAATATTCGGATCAATAAATGGTACGCCGCCTTTATCATATTGGTATCCATAGCCAATCATACTTCTGGCCTGACGATCTGCTAAACGTAACTCTTGGAATGCGTAAATATTTACCAGATGTTTTTCATCGAAAGTATTATCATACTCAAATGAATTTCTGACCATATATGACTTTAAGAAGTCATCACTGGTATTGTAAAATCCGCCATAAGGGAGTACAACTACTGGTTGTAATTCGGGATGAGCGGGATCACGGTATAAAAAGCGATTATGTTCTTGAACATAGGAATCATAATCTGCTCTATAGGCATTCGCCATATTGGAATTTTCCCTTACTTTATGTTCATTTCCACTTTTTACATAACGCATAGATGCTAATAGATCATATTTGAGATGTTTGGAAAATTTGTAGTTCGCCCCGGCCTGGATTTTTAAATCCAACATACTTAGATCCAAAGTATTATTATCCAGTTCATCTAAAATATTAAAAGCTGCAAAGTTTCTAGTAAAGCTTTCTCTATTCCCATTCTCGTCGTATGCAGTCATCGTACGGCTGGTATTGAGGGCATAACTAAAAGGATTAATATCAAAATCTCTCGAATACTTTCCTTCAACTGGATTACTAACTCGTCCTACTGTGCCGGGAGCTTTTTGATTACGGATAGAGCCTGTAGTAATGAAATTAAGTGTTAATTTCTCTGAGAGATTAAATAAAGCATTGATATTTGTTGTATATCTTTCTACTTTATTTCCTACCGCCCATCCATTATCATTTAAATAACTTGTCGATATATAAAGTTGGGATTTATCCGTTCCCGACGAAACACTCACACCGTGTTCCTGCATCAATGAGTTCTTGAACAATACATCGAACCAGTCAGTATTAGCCAACGCATATCTACTTAAAAATTTGTTTCTCGCTTCAGGTGTGTTTTCGAGTCCAAATTTTCCCTCGCTTTCATTGTAAGAATTGATCAAATGATACATCTTCGTATAGACGCCACCGTTTTCCGCTCTTGATGCATTTGAATGATTAAGCCAACCTTTACGGGCCAACTCAGAATAAACCGACATTTGATCTGAAGAATTCATAATATTGTAATTGTTATAAGTCGGCTTCAAAAAGGTTGAAAAATTACCGGTGTAAGATATAAGCGGTTTTCCTATTCTCCCTTTCTTAGTGGTAATCACGACCACACCATTCATCGCTCTAGCTCCATATTGTGCTGTTGCTGCGGCGTCTTTCAAAATATTGAAGCTCTCAATATCATCTGCGTTTATTCCTGCAACGGATGAACCGATAAGTGTGTTGACGTCTCCCGAAGACAATTGTTCATTCGATATATTGACAACGTCCTCCAAAATAACACCATCAACAACCCACAACGGCTTATTATCGCCTGTAATTGAAGTTGCCCCGCGCACACGTATTTTAGGTGCGGCACCAAAAGTTCCAGAAACATTTTGTACAGAGACCCCAGCGACACGTCCTTCCAGCATCCTACTTACGTCGGTGATACCGTCTTGCTTAATATCCGACCCTTTTATCGTCGTCGCCGCCCCAGTAAATAGCTTCCTGTTTAAATTCTGATATCCAGTAGACACTACATCAACGATTTCCAGCTGCCGTTCGTCTGATTCGAGTTCAACAGCAATAGTACTACGGCCTTCCACCGCTACCTCCTTCACGGTATAACCGATGAACCGTACGATTAATATGGCATTGGCCGGAGCGTTAATTTTAAAATGTCCAGAAGCGTCTGTATGGGTTGATACTGATGTTCCTTTTACGGTTACTGTGGCTCCCGCCAATTCTTTTCCACTTAAACTTTTAACTGTTCCCGAAACGACCTGTTGCAAAGTATTCTTGCCTGAATGATAGTCTACTTGGCCATTCACTGATATGGTATTCGCAATGATCTTATATGCTATATGATTATTACGTAAGACAGCGTTGAGTGCTTCCTCTACAGAAGCATCTTTTAGATTGACATCAATTCGTGCTTTTGAATCGATATTCTCCCCATAAAATAGCTGCAGGCTGGACTGTTTGGAGATCGCTTTCAGCGCCTCTTCAATCCGTGCGTTTTTCATCCTCAAGGTAACCTTCTGCGCAATGCCATTGGCTTGAACTCCGGTCACAAAGGCGAAAAGAAGACATGTACTAATTTTCATAATACGTAAAGGTTTGCAAAACCGCGGGTCCTGAGGTGTCAGTCGCCACGTTTTGCCAAATGGTAAGTTATTCATACATTTACTCTTTGTGGTTAATTGGGTTTACTTAATTCGCGTTTTAATTTTAGGCCTTTTTAATCCTCCGGAACAGGGATGCTGCAACATTCCTGTTCTACTTTGATAGAATAAGACCTTTAGGTCAGGTATTATTTCTCTTACATAAGCACTCCTTTTATTTATTTTCTACAATTAATTCATTGCCGCGAAGTTCAAACTTCAAATCACAGACGTACGTCAACATTTCCAACACTTCGGATAACTTCACATCACGCTTAAAATTGCCTGTATATACCTTATTAAGGGACACCCCCTTCTTAAATCTAACCTGGATGTCATACCATTTAGAGAGTGTAGAGGCAATCTCAGCTATAGTTTCTTTTTTAAAATAAAACTGATTATTATGCCAGGAGAGATCATGTTCCAGATCTGCCTTTCCTTTGCTTAGCTGTCCTGAAACAATGTTTGCATATTCGCCCGGCTCCAAAACAATTATATTCCCAGAATGGCTAACCTGTACCTTTCCTGAAGATAACGTCGTACGAACATTATGACTGTAAGCATTGATATTGAAGTGGGTACCCAGCACCTTGACCTCGCTGCCTCTAGACTCTACAAAGAATGGACGCTGAGCATCGTGGGCGACTTCAAAGTATGCTTCTCCTTCTAATATAACACGACGCTCGTCGTGTTTAAATTTAACCGGAAATTTGAGCTGAGAGCTGGCATTTACCCACACCAAGGTACCATCCTCCAATGTCAGCTTATAGAA
This sequence comes from Sphingobacterium thalpophilum, assembly GCF_901482695.1. Lineage (NCBI taxonomy): Bacteria > Pseudomonadati > Bacteroidota > Sphingobacteriia > Sphingobacteriales > Sphingobacteriaceae > Sphingobacterium > Sphingobacterium thalpophilum. The sequence continues at coordinate 2,552,442 of NZ_LR590484.1, read as the reverse complement.
ATTACCTTTAGGCACAACCAATGTATTGAATTGCAAGCGTACGGTTTCCGCTGGCATATCGTCATCTCGTGTATTTTGTTTGCTCCCCAAGGCAACAATTTTGGGATCAATTGTCTTATTGGAATCTGCTAACGGCATAACTGAACCATCCGCCAAGACCAATAAAGCGCCTTGTTGTGCTGGGGATATGTCTCTTTTAATAGAAGTAACCTGAACTCCTCCTGAATCTATTTTTTCTTTTTGGAGATTATAGATCAGAGCTGCCCCCAGGACAAGAAGAAGCATTGCTACTGCCCGAACGACCGTCCATTTTTTCTTTCCTTCAGCAGACTCCTGCCGAATTTTTTGCCAAGCCTGATCTTCATCTAGACCGGCAAAAAAATTAAGATCCTCCTCGATATTTTTTGCATCGCGCAAATCTTCGATCAGTTTATCATTTCTGTCATCCGATTTTCTCCAATGTTCAATTGAAGCGCGCTCTTCCGCAGTGTCCTGTCCGCGGAGTAATTTATATATTAATCTGGCTATGTAATTGGCGTTAGCTCTCATATCTATAGGTTAGAAACCTTATAGACATCAAATGGGTGACAGGAAATTAAAATTATTTTAACAAAAAAATAATAAAGGGTAAAAATTCAGGGTGTAATCTCTCCAACAGCATCTTCATCCCACGCTGTTTTTGAGTTTTGACAGTGTTGATACTGACTTGAAGTCTTTCCGTGATTTCCAAATTGGACAGTCCCTCCAAATATCCCATTTTGAAAATCTGCTGACAGGCCTGAGGCATCTGGGCTATAATTCGATAAACTTCATTGAGTACTTCTGTATGGATCATGGAAAGTTCGATAGAATGCTCATCCTCCTCTCTAAAATCAATATGAGACCAATATTTTTCCTTGACCTTCTCATGCCGTATATATTTTAAACAAGAAAATCGAACTGCTGTGAAGAGATAATTGCGCATAAAATTTTCAGATTCATCCATACGCCGCTCTTCCTTAAAGAATGTAATAAACGCATCTTGCACCAGATCCTCTGCAACGGAAGATTCACCGACAAACTTCCAAGCAAAATGACATAAACTTTTGTAATACTGTCTAAATAACTTTTCTTCAGGTCCCATAACGATAAAACGGGTATATCTAACAATTGATCAGTAATTCTGATAGCGAATAGGCCAACTAGTCTAGTGTAAAGATAGAGTTTTAATTTTATTTTAACAATAATTAACACATTTATTACATAACTTGCTACTAAATCAGTTACCTGTCTATCCAAGCGAATAATTTGAATCTTAACTACCAGATTTCTAGAGTGTAATCTACCTCCAACCAGTAGGTAGAAATAAGCTAATGACGATTTGTTTTGCAGAAAACACTATCAAAAACTTCACTTTTTTCCGATTTTTTTGCTATATTGTAAACTTTCCGAAAATCTCCGCACCTCTATAATACTCAAGGTTGAGAGCAATGCCGGAGACATTATGGAAAGGTAACAACATCATCTTAATAAAATTAAACAAAGACTGAATGCTATTTACTGTTTTATCAGGGTTAATAACATCGAGCCTTATTGTTCCATTTGGTCGGTTCCTCAAAACCAGATGGGGTTTTATTCTCGCATTTTTACCGGTACTTTTATTTTTATACTATCTGAAATTTATTGTACCGATCGGACAGGGATCCCATTTTGTGCAATCCACCCCTTGGGTACCTTCCCTGGGCATCAATCTGGACTTTAAGTTAGATGGTCTTTCCCTGCTCTTTACCCTGCTGATCACTGGCATTGGTGCCTGCATATTTTTTTATGCAAATGCTTATCTCAAGGGCCATCCCTATATCGACCGTTTTTTTGGTTATCTCTGCCTGTTTATGTCGGCGATGCTGGGTCTGGTACTTTCGGACAATATGCTTCTGCTGTTCATCTTCTGGGAGCTGACATCCATCAGTTCTTTCTTTTTGATCGGATTTAACAACGATATTAATGATTCAAGAAAAAGTGCACTGACTGCCCTTTCGATTACCGGACTTGGTGGCTTTTTCCTGCTTGCCGGATTTATACTGACCGGCAGTATCGCGGGCACATACAGTATCATCGAGCTGGCCGATAGGGCTGCATTGATCCAGCAGCATCCACTTTTCCCGTTGGTGTTTGGATTGATTGTGCTCGGTGCGATCACGAAATCCGCCCAGTTCCCTTTCCATTTTTGGTTACCCGGTGCGATGAAAGCCCCTACGCCGGTCTCTGCTTACCTGCATTCGGCAACGATGGTCAAGGCAGGGATCTACCTGCTGGCCCGCTTCTCCCCCGTCTTGGGCGGAAATCCGATATGGTCCTATTCACTAATGGCAATAGGTGGCGTGACCATGCTCTACGCCGCATTTCACTCGCTTTTCCGCACAGATCTCAAAGGTGTATTGGCTTATTCGACCATTTCTGCATTGGGCGTCCTTGTCTTCCTCCTTGGACTTGGCACCAAAGAAGCCGTCATCGCTGCCAGTGTATTTATTCTCGTACACGCGTTATATAAGGCTTCTTTGTTTCTGATCACCGGCATTATTGACCATGAAACAGGCACAAGAGACCTGACTGTCCTTAGGGGGCTAAACAAAGTATTACTGCCGGTCGCCGTCGCAGGCTTTCTCGCCGCTCTATCCAGCGCCGGCGTACCACTCAGTATCGGCTTCATCGGAAAAGACCTGATCTATGAGGCTACATTACATGCTCATCCGGGCCTGTTCCTTTACTTGACAGGCGCGGCTGTGCTAACAAACATTTTCCTTGTAGCCGCCGGATTTATGGCAGGCATCAAGCCTTTTATGGGCAAGCTCCCTGAACAGTTTAACGGTATCCACCTTCCGTATAAGTCAATGTGGATTCCGCCGCTGATTCTGGCGATCCTAGGTATCGTATTTGGCTGCATCCCCGGTATCCTTGGAGACTGGTTATCGGGCCCCACCGCGACCAGCATCCTCGGCGGTCCCGAGGGCTTCCAGCTCAAAATCTGGCACGGGTTCAATCTTGTGCTATTGCTGAGCGCGATTACCATTATCGCGGGTACAATTCTGTTTGTTTCAAATAAACCCAGTGCGGGCAAACTGGCCTGGATAGGAAGATTTAATGCCTTCGCTCCGGAAAATATCATGCGCGTGATTTCCCGTGAACTTGTACTTTTCTCTGCCTTCTTCACCAGTAAAATGCATAATGGCTATCTGCGTTCTTATTTACTGAAAATTATCTTGTTTGCCGAACTGCTGATCGGCTATCAGCTCTACTTGGGCGGGCCGCTGCATATCAAATGGGAAACCTTGTCTCCCGTCAGCTTTTACGAGGTCACCACCGTATGTATCTTGGTCGGAGCTATCATTTTGACCATCCGCACTTCCTCCCGCCTGACGGCAGTCGTCGCTACAAGTGTCGTAGGGTACGCAATCTGCCTGATCTTCGTGTTCTATAGCGCTCCGGATCTGGCGATGACCCAGTTTACCATCGATACACTGACCGTCGTACTGTTTGTACTTGTCCTGTTTAAACTGCCATCGTTTTTGAACCTGGCCAACCGTCGGACCATCATCAGGGATGCGATCGTCGCCATCATTTTTGGCGTCATGCTATCCATGGTCGCCCTGCGTGTACTACATGAACCGACAAGCACGGACATCAGTGACTTCTATGGGAACTACGCTTATGTATTGGCGAAAGGAAAAAATGTCGTCAACGTCCTGCTCGTCGACTTTAGAGGCTTCGATACCATGTTTGAAATTGTGGTACTGAGTATTGCTGCTTTAGGAGTCTATGGTTTATTGAAATTACGTTTAAAATCGTCTGATAAAGAATAATATTTTATGGCAAGTTAGGGAAGTGTTGATGACCTCATCAGAATCTCAATACTCACTACGAATATTTAAATACTAGAATAAATGAATAGTACCATATTACAGACCGCAACGCGTTATCTTCTACCGATACTTTTGCTTTTTTCGGTATTTCTTTTATTGCGCGGTCACTACTATCCCGGAGGCGGTTTTGTTGGTGGCCTGGTCGCCTCCATCGCCTTTGTCCTACATAGTTTTGCATTCGGACCGCAAAACACGATGAAGCTGATTCAGTACAAGCCCCTATCCCTTATTCCCATCGGTCTCGGGATCGCTGCAGCAAGTATGTTTCTGCCGGCTTTCTTTGGTTACCCAGTCATGACCGGACTTTGGCTGGAAGAAAAGATTCCTGTCATCGGAATGATCGGAACCGCCCTATTCTTTGACTTGGGTGTCTATTTTGTCGTGATCGGGGTTGTACTCACCATTTTGTTTACCATCGCACTAAATACGGAGGAAGAATAATGGAACTGGTTCTTGTATTGTTGATCGGGATTCTATATGCAGCAGGAATCTATCTTATCTTGCGACGGAGCATGGTCAAACTGCTATTGGGAATTATGCTATTGGGCAATGGCACCAATATCCTCATCTTTCTACTTGGAAACATCATTAAGGGCAAGCCTCCCATTATCGGCCCCGACTTAAAGGTATTTACGGATATATATGCAGATCCCATCCCGCAAGCATTGATATTGACGGCAATTGTGATCAGCTTTGGGCTGACATCTTTTGCCATTGTACTGCTCAAACGTGTCTATGCACTACTGGGCACAGATGATTTGGATGATTTAAACACGCCTGAGGAAGAAGATATATGATAGACAACCAGCTTATTGCCACGGTCATCGTGCACCTATTTATTGCCATTGTCCAGTTGATGTTCTGGCGAAAATCCACCGCACAACGCTATTTGAGTGTGGGTGGAAGTATACTGGCACTGATACTTGCATTTAAGTTATTTTTCAAAGTGGAGGACAGCGGCATTTTAACCATGAATGCAGCCAACTGGAAAGCGCCTTTCGGAATTGTCTTTGTAGCAGACCTGTTCAGCAGTACACTGGTGGTGCTCACCTCCATCGCCGGACTGGCGGTATCGATATTTTCCTGCGTAGGGGTCGGACGTCAACGGATCCTCTATGGCTACTTTCCCATTTTCCACTTTTTGATGATGGGGCTCAACGGAGCCTTCCTGACCGGTGATATTTTCAATCTCTATGTCTGGTTTGAGGTTATTATCATCTCTTCATTCGTGCTGATGACACTTGGGGGCCGCAAATCCCAGCTGGAAGGGGCTGTCAAATATATGGCCATGAATATTCTTGCCTCCACATTCTTCCTGACGGGAATCGGGATTCTCTATGGCATTTCCGGTTCACTAAACATGGCCGACCTGGCGCTGCGGATTCCCAAAATACAGAACCAGGCGCTCGTCGAGATCTCCGCAACGTTTTTCCTGATCGGATTTGGTATCAAATCAGCAGTTTTTCCGCTCTATTTTTGGCTGCCCTCTTCTTATCACACACCACCATCTGCCGTTGCTGCGACATTTGGCGGATTATTAACCAAAGTGGGTATCTATGCCCTGTTTCGCGTTTTCTCCCTGCTCTTTATTCCCAATGAATTTACAAAAGAATTATTGGTCATCCTGGCCATACTGACGATATTGACTGGTGCCTTTGGCGCCGTGATCAAAACAAATATCCGTAGATTATTTTCCTACCTGATCGTTTGCCATATTGGTTTTATGATCGGCGGCCTCGGGATATATAGCAAATGGGCACTGCTGGGCGCGGTGTTTTACCTGATCCATGATATTATGGTAAAGACCAATCTGTTTTTAATCGCAGGCGTTATCCGGCAGCTTAGGGGTACGATGGATATGAACAGGCTGGGTGGTCTCTATGCTCAATATCCGAAGATCTCCTTGCTGTTTGCTGTAGTGCTGTTCTCGCTGGTCGGCATTCCACCATTATCAGGCTTCTGGCCCAAGATCTATCTTTTCAGAGATGCCTTTCAGCTGGAGAAATATGCCTTTGCCGCGGCACTGATTATCGGTAGCTTCATTACTTTATTGGTCATCGCCAAAATGTGGGCACAGGTATTCTGGAAAGACGTACCGGAACCGGCAGTGATTGAGGACAAATTTGCAAACATGGTCGGCTACAAAAGAACCATGCTGTTGCTGCCTGTCATGCTGCTGGCAGCAGCATCTCTCTATATCGGCTTCAACGCGGAAGCCATCATTCGCGTCGCGGATCAGATCGCTGTACAATTATTGGATACTTCACCTTATATAAACGCTGTATTAGGAGGGCAGAATTAATATGATCAAACAGTTTTTAATGAATCTGATGCTGTCCTTTATCTGGGTAGCACTTACAGGATCCCTATATTACACCAATTTTCTGTTCGGCTTCCTACTTGGTTTCGCCATCCTCTGGGTCATGAACAGAAACGAAGCTGACCAGCGCTATTTCTTTCGGGTTCCAAAGACCGTCAGCTTTATACTCTTTTTCCTGTGGGAAATGATCGTCGCCAATGCTCAGGTTGCTTATGACGTCATAACACCCAAATTTTTTATGAAGCCGGCAATTGTGAAATACCCCATGGATGCGAAGACCGATCTGGAAATCAACCTGCTGTCGACCTTTATTTCACTCACCCCCGGCACATTGATATTGGATGTCAGCGAGGACAAGAGAACGCTTTTTATCCATGTCATGTATATGAAGAGCAAGGAGCAGTTTGTTTCCACGCTCAAAAACAATGTTGAACGAAGACTTTTAGAAATCTTACGATGAGTTTAAACAGTTATTTCGATTATGTAATTCTTCCGATATTAACATTGTCGGTTATTCTGGCTTTTATCCGGTTATACAAAGGTCCGCAGATCTTTGACCGTGTCATCGCACTGGACCTCATCATCACGATTGGAATTGGTATTATCACGGTTTATAGTATCCGCAGTGCGCAGGAAGTATTTTTGGATATCGCCATGATCCTGGCACTGATCGCATTTCTCGGCACGATAGCCTTTTCATTTTACTTAGAAAAACAAAACAACGATGATTGATATTACATTAGCTATTGTAAGCACCATAGGAGCCCTTGCCATTCTATTTGCATCAATCGGCATATTGCGGATGCCGGATTTTTACTTACGTCTTTCGGTTACGGTAAAGGCGGCAACCCTCGGCGTGGGGTTATTACTGATCTGCGCGGCCATGACGTTCCCTGATGTGTCGGTGACCACCAAAGCCATAGCAATTGGCTTTTTCCTTATCCTCACCGCTCCTGTAGCGGCGCATATGATCGGCCGTGCCGCTTATATACAGCGGGTAAAAACCTGGAAAGGAACCACGCTCAACGACCTTGAAAAGGAAGGCAAACTAGACTGCAGGAAAGAAGACTTCTAATTGCTCCTGCTAGCTTCCACCGGAGGTAAACTGACCTTAAAAACCATATCAGGGCACCAAACTGAAATCGATGCCCTGATATGGTTTTATGAGCCGAGCCTGAGTGGACTAAAATAGTATACATACAGGCGCCGGAACACTGATTTCCTTACCAGTATCGGTCAGCAGCCCTGTTTTTGCGTCACGGCTGAATAACACAATATTGTTGGTGTTTTGATTGGCCACCAGAACAAAATTTCCATCTGGCGAAAAGTTAAAATTGCGTGGTCCCCTGCCTTTGACGGATGTATTGGCGAGCTTCTTTAATTCACCATCTTTTCCTATTGCAAATGTGGCAATGGTATTGGCATCCCCCCTATTTGTCGCGTACAGGAACTTGCCATCAGGAGAGGTTTTGATGTCTGCCCCACCATTTTGTCCATGGAAACCTTCGGGATTTATGTCATAGGTATTCTGGTACATCCAATCATTGCCTTCTTTTTTATAGGATGCAATCTGGCCCGTCATTTCTAATATTGCATAGAGATATTTCTCTTTTTTATCAAAAGCAATATGGCGCGGCCCGCCACCAGCCGGTGTAAAGAAGTCCTCTGACTCTTCAGCGGCACTAAACGTGTTTCCTGATTTGCTGATAGAGAATACAGAGATCTGATCTAAACCGAGATCCTGAAGAAATAGTCTATCGCCCTTTTTCGAAAAAAAGGCAGAATGTACATGCGGCTTTTCCTGGCGCACCGGATCCACACCCTTACCCTCATGCTGGATGAGACGGTTCCTTTTGCTTAACACACCATTGCTCTCCAGATCAAACAAAGCTGCCGAACCACCGGAATAATTAGCCACCGCCAATAAGCTGCCTTTCGGGTGCACCTCGACAAAACAGGGCGATTCACCACCTGAAGGAAGTGAATTTAGCAGGGTCAGCTTTCCATCCTTAAATGAATAGGCTGATACCGTCCCCTCCTCGCCAGGGAGTTCATTGGCCGCGTAAACAAAATTATTATAACGTGCCAAAAACGAGGGGTCTTTGCTTTCCTGCGTGCTCAGCAACGAGGCTTCTCCCGTTTTTGTGTCGAAATTGTAAACATAGATCCCTTTGCTTTCGGTTCTATTGGTATAGGTTCCGACAAACATGGGTATCTGCTGGGCTAATGTAGTCAAGGGAAGTATAGTCATTAAGTAAATAAAAGCTTTTTTCATCTGTTCAAATTATTTATCCATATTACTTGTTTTAACGGCTTCAATAAACCGTTACCTGCGCATTGCTTTTTATATCATTTCGTCTGCCCGCAATATCGTCAATAAACTTGTTAAATTAGGTTAAAACCGCCCTTGCTAATAGGCAAATGCGTATTTTAGCGAATCAATATTAACAAGTCATCAATCTCCATCTGAAATACCGAGATTATAAAAATATTGTTAAATAAAAATACGAATAATTCATATAATCTGATAATTTTGTGCTGTTGTTCAAAATTTCACCATATGGAACGACGTAATCGAAAGGTTGATTTTAAATAATTTAGATGAAAAAAAACATATATATATTGTTTTTGTTGCTGTTTGTTTCCATTCAGGCCAACTTTGCGCAAAGGGGACAAGTTATTGACCGGGTAGTTGCAACTGTGGGCTCAGGAATTATCCTTCAGTCGGATGTAGACATGCAGTATGCACAATGGCTAGCGCAGGGAAATAAGCCCAACGAAACATTTAAATGTGGGGTACTCGAGCAGCTAATCATTCAGAAGCTACTTTCACAACAGGCTGTAATTGACTCCATCGATGTGACCGAAACAGAGGTCGATGATAACCTGAATGCCCGTCTGCGGCATATGTCGCAACAGGCAGGCGGCCAGGAACGTCTTGAGAAGTTTCTCAACCGGTCGCTATTACAATATAAAGAAGAAATGCGGGCAAGTGTCTTCGAACAGCTGAAAGCAAATAAAATGCAGCAAAATATCGTATCCAAGGTGGATGTCACGCCATTGGAGGTAAAGCGCTATTTCGAAGGATTGAACCCAGACAGTTTACCTTATTTTAACACCGAGGTAGAAATTGGTGAAATCGTCCTGATGCCTAAATTGACTGACGAAGAGAAAAAAGAACAACGGGAAAAAATAGAAAACATCCGTAAACAAATTGTCGACGGTTCGGATTTTGGGACAATGGCCCGGTTGTACTCACAGGATCCGGGATCTGCTCCATACGGTGGCGACCTGGGCTTTGGTACCCGCGACAATTATGTGAAAGAGTTTTCGGCCATGGCATTTAAATTAAAACCGGGAGAAATATCGCCTGTCGTCGAATCGAAATTTGGCTTTCATATCATCCAGGTATTAGAAAGACGGGGCGAAGAGGTACATAGCCGCCATATCTTAATGAAGATCAATCCGGGCGCTGCAGCATTGGAGCGAACAAAGAATAAATTGGACAGTATCTATAAACTTGTCGTAGATAAGAAATTAGATTTCTATAACGCTGCCACCAATTTCTCAGACGCTGAAGAGAGTAAATTCAACGGCGGTATGGTCCTCAATCCACAAGGATCCAGCCGTACAACCTTAATTCCGATGGACGGGCTCGAAAAGGCTGTCTTTACAGCAATCGATCCGCTGAAACCCGGCGAATATTCGAAACCGGAACAATTCACCGACAAAACAGGGGATGTAGGTTACCGTTTCAATTACCTCAAGACACGTATCCCACCACATAAAGCCAATCTGGATCAGGACTTCACCAAAATCAAGGAAGCAGCCCGGCAAGATAAAATCAACCGGAATCTCAGCAAGTGGTTTGATGATAAGGCGAAAAGCACCTTCATCGAAATCAGCGAGGACTTTGGGAACTGCGACGAACTAAAAAAATGGAAGAAGTAAGATAAGACAAAAAAAAGACTTGAATGGATCATTCAAGTCTTTTTTTTGTCTTATCTCTCAAACATCATTTCTATCAGGATGTTCCAGTTGGCCTTTTTTACGTCGTCTTTTGCCAGCTCGCTTAATTGCCACACCCGTATATAATTATATTTGACCACCTTATCTTTTTGCCGAACAGTTGCCGTTCCTTTGGTGTAGGCGAAGTCCCCACTATACGAACGTTTCACCTCTTCCGGCACTGTTTCGATCGTCATACGCTGTTTCTTTAAGTATGCCATCATTTTATCCTTACCCTCCAACGGACTTGTCCATGGGAAAAGAAACCGAACGTCCTCACTTAAAAACTCCTTATAGGCCGTGGCATTATCGGCCTTGAGCACAGTAGACATCAGCTTATCGGTTTCCATGACAATATCTTCCCGTTGATTAAGCCTTACTTTGGAACGATGTTTTAAATACCAGGAATCTGTTGGTTCGATATATTCAAGATCAAAGTTGCTGTCGTTGCCGTTATTTTCTACTTCAGCACGGATATCGACAAGCCATTTTCCTTTTTTATTCCGCTTCCAGACTGTGAGGTATTCACCGTGACGCAAGCGCGCACCAACTTTCTGAAAATCCATCGACCCTGAGGTGACACCAAACTCCTGGCTCTTGGCGACCAACGCAAATGTGGGTGTCCAGTCTATGACATCCGGAATATTGGGTCTATTATTAAGGTAATTGAATGCGTTTACTGCAGAGGGAACGAAGAATGTAGATTCCTTATCGATAATTGATAAAAACGCCTGATGTGGCGTGGTCGCTTTGGCCATTGCTGCGGCATCTTTATCCGCTTGTATCAAGCTTCCAACTTTTTCGGGTATCTGCGCATACAATGCTGTACCGACCGTACTCATCAATGCAACAACGGATAACCTGTTCCAAAAATTCATATACAAATGATTATTTATAAATGTTCATTCTCATCGACATAAAATGAACGTGTTGTACTCAGTTTGCCGGCGAAGGCTTTACGGAATATCCATTGGCTTCTGGAAACGATGATGTCCCCGACCTAAGGATATTCCAATTAGTTTGCTTTAAATTCGATTTTTTATCTATCAAATCTTATTCCAAAGTGTTCCTTCCTTGCTATCTTTCAACTGAATACCAATTGCATTGAGTTCATCACGGATCCGATCCGATGTGACAAAATCCTTGTTGGCTTTAGCCTCGTTGCGCAATTTGATCACCAGATTCATCACATCATCGATATCATCGGTACCTGAGGCCTGATCATTCCGCAATCCGAGGATATCTTCAACAAACTCTTTCATGAAAATTTTGAGTCTTTCAAGTCCTTCCTCCGATACCTTCGCTTTGCCGTCATAAATGGAATTGATCAAACGCACGACTTCAAATAACTCCGCAATGAGTACCGGACTATTGAAGTCATCGTCCATAGCAGCATAACATTTGTTGCGGATTTCAGCCAGATGGAATGAATCAGCTCCCTTGGACACCTTCAGCTTATCAAGAAGGCTCATCGCTGTCATTAAACGTTTATAGCCTTTGTCCGCTGCATCCAGTGCTTCATTGGAGAAGTCCAATGTGCTACGGTAATGTGCCTGCAGCATAAAGAAGCGCACCGCCATTGGTGAATACCCTCTGTTTAACAAAGGATGGTTACCTGTAAACAATTCACCCGGCAAGAATCCGTTGCCGGCAGACTTGGACATCCGCGCGCCATTGACGGTCAGCATATTGGTATGCATCCAGTATTTTGCGGGACTTGTATGGTTACATGCCTCGGACTGCGCAATTTCGTTGGTATGATGTGTTGCAGCCAGATCCATTCCGCCACCATGAATATCAAACTGGTCGCCGAGGTATTTGCGGCTCATGGCCGAACACTCGATATGCCAGCCCGGAAACCCTACACTCCATGGCGCAGGCCAGCGCATAATAGTTTCGGGCTTAGCTTTGATCCACAGAGCAAAATCCAGGCGTCCTTTTTTCTCATCCTGACCGCTCAATTCGCGGGTATTGTTTAGCATATCTTCCAATTTGCGGTTGGTCAAGATTGTATAATCATACTGCTGAACATACTTCTCAACGTCAAAGTAGACGGTCCCATTGACTTCGTAGGCGTACCCATTAGCGATAATCTGCTGGATCATTTCGATCTGCTCAGAAATATGTCCAGTAGCTGTGGGCTCAATGCTGGGCGGCAAGGTGTTGAAAAGACGCAACACATCATGAAAACCGATGGTATACTTCTGCACGATTTCCATGGGCTCCAGCTGTTCCAATTTGGCCTTTTTTGCAAATTTATCATCTCCTTCGTCACGATCGCCCTCCAAATGTCCTGCATCAGTAATGTTGCGTACATAACGCACCTTATATCCAAGGTGGCGCAGATACCTAAAAATCAAATCAAAAGATACAAACGTACGACAGTTGCCCAGATGCACATCGCTGTAAACAGTAGGTCCGCAGACATACATCCCCACGAGATTGGGATGGATCGGTTCGAATTTTTCTTTTGTTCTTGAAAGCGTATTATATAAGAAGAGATTATGGTCCATTTTTCTTAAAGCTCTTGGGAAATCTATTTTTGTCTGAAATATATTTGAATAGGCACACCTGTAAAGTCAAAGTTTTCGCGTAATTTATTTTCGATAAAGCGTTTGTACGGATCTTTGATATACTGTGGCAGATTACAGAAAAACGCAAACATCGGCGTGCGTCCCGGAAGCTGCGTAACGTATTTAATCTTGATATATTTTCCTTTCAGGGAAGGCGGTGGATAATGCTCAATAATATCCAGCATCACTTCGTTTAGTTTTGACGTCGGGATCTTTTTCGTTTTGTTGGCGTAGACCTTATCCGCAATTTCCAATACTTTTAGTACGCGCTGTTTTTCGGTCACCGAAGTAAAGACAATAGGGACATCCGTAAATGGAGCTATTTTTTCACGGATACGGTCTTCAAAGGCTTTCATCGTCTTATTATCCTTCTGGATCAGATCCCATTTGTTGACTACGATGACGATTCCCTTCCTGTTTTTTTCAGCGAGATTGAAAATATTAACATCCTGTGCCTCCAGTCCATCCTGTGCGTCCAACATCAGGATAGTGACATCAGAATCTTCCAATGCTTTTATTGTGCGCATGACAGAGTAAAACTCGATGTCCTCATTCACTTTGGATTTGCGGCGAAGGCCAGCGGTGTCGATCAGCAGGAAGTTGTGGCCATACTGGTTATAATGAATGCGGATAGAATCGCGGGTGGTACCGGCCACAGGTGTTACAATATTCCGGTCCTTGCCGATGAGTGCGTTGGTCAATGAGGATTTACCCACATTTGGACGACCGACGATGGTGTATTTGGGCAGGCTTTCTTCCTCCTCTTGCTCTTCTTCGAAGTGCGACACTACAGCATCTAATAATTCACCTGTCCCCGAACCTGTGGCAGCTGAGATATTAAATACTTCCCCTAATCCGAACGCGTAGAATTCGGCCGATTCATGGTGCAATTTAGCGTGGTCCACTTTATTGGCCACTACATAGACAGGTTTAGAACTTCTTCTGAGGATATCCGCAATCTCATCATCCAGATCGGTGATACCAGTGGTCACATCCACCATAAATAATACGACAGAAGCCTCTTCGATGGCAATGTACACCTGGTCTCGGATAGCTTCTTCGAAGATATCATCCGAGCCATGTACAAAACCACCGGTGTCGATGACTGTAAATTTTTTTCCGATCCACTCGGCCGTTTCATAATGACGGTCGCGGGTCACACCGCTAAAGTCATCAACAATCGCTTTTCTACTTTCTGTCAGGCGATTAAATAAAGTAGATTTACCTACATTCGGACGCCCGACAATTGCAACAATATTTGCCATATTTAATGTATTTGATCCGTCCGCTCTCACAGCAGACGGCACTTTTATGCTAAATTACAGTTAAGGGTACAAAGATACAGATTCAAAAGGGATTATATAGGATAAAACAAAAAAAGCATTACCTCCTCAGAAGTAATGCCTTTCGTTTATGATTAACCAGCAATAATCACGGATTTTGTTTTAAAACACCATTTGTTAATGTGATTTGTTGCTCCGGAATATAATCAATGACTTCATTTGATTTCGCATCGACCGTTAAAAAAGAATTTGAATTTGAGATGTGTGTACCAGGGTATTTCCTATCCAAAGTATATCCATTTCTAAATACATCGAACTTCCTATGCCCTTCCCAAGCAAGTTCAAGCTTACGTTCAGTTAATACAACATCAAGTACAGATTTTTCACCAAGATTAGCAGTAGTCCATAATCCAGTCGTCGGAATCCCAGCTCTTTTTCGAATGACATTCACATCATCCAAGGATGACTGTATACGCCCTAATTTTGCATTTGCTTCGGCACGTATTAAATATATTTCAGCCAGTCTAGATATTACTGGGGACCAAAGATGGCCTTGACCTTCCTGTCCCGAACATTTAAGAATAAAATATTTCAGATAGCCATTCCGATCTTCTAATTTTTTATCAATCAACACTGTTCTTTTTTTGCCTGCAATTTCGATAAAATATTGAAACGAACCGGCACCATTCGACTCTTTAATTAATTTATTTTTATTGCCATCAGAAGTATATGTATAATCCGAACCTTCTCGTTTAACAATGACGCTACCGTATTTGTAATTATCATTTACATAATAGGCATGTAGTTCATTGTTGTTAGAAACAACCGGCTCAACAAAACTGTAACGAATATCCTCCGGATATTTACGGATCTCTTCTAAATAGGATCTTGACGCATACATTTCCCCCCAACCAGCACCATTGATCGTTGCATACATAGATCCTATTGTATACCATCCATTATCAGAATAGTCAACATCTTTCAAAAACTTGATTGCAAAAATAGTCTCCGGATTATTTTCCGGCGCTGCTTTCGCAATATCCGTATATTTATCTCTTGACAATAGTGTAAACTTACCTGAATTAATTACTTTATCAGCATAACTTATCGCCTTTTCATTTTCACCCATAAACAGATACACACGTGCTAATAAAGCTTGTGCGGAATATAAACTTGCATATATATTCCCTTTATACGACTTAAAAAGTGTCTCTGCCTTTAACAAATCAGATACGATTTGTTGATATACTTCTTTTACTGTATTACGAGGCAATACTTCAAAAGGGTCGTCATTAAGTTTAAGCGGAACAGCTAAATTTACATCTGGATTTTGATTATAAGGACGTCCAAAAACATTGGCTAAATAAAAATACATTAAGCTTCGTAAATATAGATTTTCAGCGATAATCTGATCGTTTGTATCTGAAGTCCCTTCCTCTAATTGACCTAAGATATTATTCGTTCCTGCAATAATTTTGTATGAATTTTCCCAATAACTATTTACACGACCATTATTAACAATACGGTTATAGTTATAATTATAAAAAAAAGCATCAGTAGTAACCCCACTCAACGACACCTCGTCGGAAGGATATTCAGTGACGCGATGCCAATTCTCCACCCAGCTTTTCAACGTATGATAATTCCCAAGGTTTAATGCGTCGACCGCTCCTTCGGTATTTGTTATAGACTCATTGGTCAAATCTGTATAAGGTTCTTTATTGAGCGAACAGGAGCTCAATAAAAAAAATATAATTGATGAATATAAAAGTTTATTTTTCATGTGATTGAATTTAGAATGTGAAATTAACACCTGCTGTAACACGCTTTGGAGATGGATATTGGGAAGTCGAATCTCCAAATAAGGCCGCCTCGGGATCAAGTCCTGTAAATTTAGTTGACAACCATAAATTATCTGCAGCAATAAAAACGTTCACACTTTTCAACTTAAGTTTACTTAATAATTGTGGATTAAAATCATAAGCCAATGTCACGTTTCTTAACCTAAAGAAAGATGCATCCTCCAAATATCTAGATGATGTCTTATTAGAAGCGCTATTATTATTATAGGAAGCTATCGGATGTGTTGCATTAGCATTAGTCGGGGACCATCTTGACCATCCATCTGCTAAAATCATCTGATTATATGACGGATATGCCCCATCTGAATCAAATAATTCACGACCTCCATTGTAGGCATAAGCACCGTTCAAATAAGAGAATGTCGCTGTCAGTGATATCCCTTTATATAGGAAACTTGTGTTTATACCGCCCTGGTATTTAGGGGTTGAAGTACCCACAAATTGTAAAGTTGCTTTATTATAGTCTGAAGTGGTTGAAACTTCACCAGTCTCAGGGTTTACAACCTCCCATAATGGCGCACCATTATTTTGATTAACACCAGCCCAATGACGCATATACCAAGAGTCAATATCACGTCCTTCTGAGTAACGCTTATTTCCAGCTGGCACATCAACACCATCTTTTAGATTTTTGATTCGATTTTTATTTGCAGCCCAATTGGCACCAATATTCCACTGTAATGGACTTTGTGGATCAAGTACCCGAGCATTCACTGCCAGCTCTAAGCCTTTATTATTGATAGAGCCAATGTTATACCAATAGCCATCCCATCCTGCAGTTGCAGGAAATTTAACATAAGACAATAGACCATCCGTATTTTTATTATAAGCATCGACAGTTAAATCTATTCGATTAAACAGGCCTAATTCCAATCCTAAATTGACATCTCTCGATTTTTCCCAGCTTACATTTCTATTATTATATTGGTTAGGAATAGCTGCTGGCGCACCATTATACTGCCCATTCAATCCATAAAGCGAATATGATGCGTAAAGTGAGGTAGGTGTATTGCCGACTTCTCCATATGAGGCTCTCAACCGCAATAAATTGATCTGATCGACATTAAAGAAATTCTCTTTATAAATATTCCAAGCTCCACTTACTGCGAAGAAACCACCATAACGATTATCAGCCCCAAAGCGTGAAGCACCATCCAATCGATATGAACCCTGGAAATTATAACGCTCATCATATTTATAATTTACTTGGACAAGACCAGATTGGAATGCATAATCATTTTTTGTACCTGATTGTGACAAGAAATTGGCCGCATTATCAACTATCGTTGATCCCCCGGATATACCTTTACCTGAAGCCCCAACGCTGGTGTACACATAATCAGAATATTCATACGCAGCAAGCGCTGAAACCTCATGTTTACCAAAATTTTCTTTATATTTTAACATTTGGTTAAAAAATCTCGTAATACGTTTGTCGGCAAATTGAGATACAGAGCCTTTATTCTCTAAACCAGAATTTGATTTAGGATCCGTATATGACATCGTAGTTTGATTGTAATAAGCCAAACTATTCATTGATTCAAATGTAAACCGATCTGAGATTTTCAAAGAAAAATCTAAATTTGATTGTATATCGAATGTTTGTCCTTCTCCATAATTATACTGTAAATCATACAAATAATTATTATTATCCCTACCATACCACAATACATCACCCACTTTAGGATTTATCAATGAGCCATCTGCATTAAAAGGAGTATCCCAAGGCATATTCAGATACATATCATAGAGTGAATGTTGACGATCCTCATAACTAGTATAAGAAGCATTTATCCTTGGCTTAAAGGTTAGATTCTTCGTCAATTTATGTTCAATATTCAATCTCCCGGTAAGTCTATTATAATCGTACCCTTTTACAGATCCTTTTTCATCGTAATAGTTTCCACTTGCATAAATTGATGTTTCTTCCGTCTTCCCCAAATAGTTTGCACTAAAATCATTTATTGCTCCACTTTGAGTGCCATTCGCTAACCAGTCATAATTAGTCTTCAAAACATCTGAAGTTACATTATTCGGTATCGCTTCTTGATTGTTAAATGATTGGTATAAATCCCACATTTGTTGAGAATTCATTACCTTAAATTTCCCAGGATTGAATTTTGCAGCTCCAGAAGATAAGTTAAATGCAAAGAGATGTTCACCAGGTTTTAATGCTCTTTTAGTCGTAACAACAATGACACCACTAGCTCCCCTTGAGCCATACTGTGTCGTTGCTGCAGCATCTTTCAATACCGAAACTGTTTCGATATCATTTGGATTTATATTTGGTGTTCCGTGCATAATTACACCGTCAACAACCCATAGTGGACTAATATTTGAATTGATTGAATTTCGTCCCCTAACTCGAATATTAGCATTTGAACCAGGTCTACCCGAACCAGAAACAACGTCAACCCCGGCAATTTTACTTTGTAATAAAGTGGAAACATTAGGTGATTTTACATCCTTTAATGTTTTTTGATCGATAGAAACAACAGAAGCTGAAACTTCTGTTTTCTTTTGACGCGAATATCCTGTTACAACGACTTCATCAAGCGCCTCATCATCAAGAACAAGATTAATATTGATAACTGGACTTGTCACAGTCACTTCTTGGCCTTTATATCCAATACTGTTGACGACCAGTACATCTCCGTTTTTGGCTTCAATGCTAAAGCTCCCATCCGTCCCCGCGGATGTAGAGCGTGAAGTACCACGCACACTAATAGTCGCACCCGCCAGAGGGCCGTCTGCTGACTGCACTTTTCCGGTGACTTTCTGCTGAAAAACATCTTTATTCGACAGAACATTGTGGCTTGCAAATGTAAGACCATTAGCGTTAGCTGCGCCATGTGTACTTGTCATCAATAAAGCTAACGATAACAGACTCAACCTGTGATTGCCGAGAATCTTTGAAATCATAATATTTAATAGTTAGTTTAAACATTGATTAGCATGCTAATCAAAATTTAGGTACATGAATGCTAAAGCTATAAGAAGATACAGGCTTATCAAAATGCACACACAACGAAATCGATTGCGCCAATTACACAAACGATTGCATAAACAGGCATTTGCAACTAAACGCAGTCCGGTTATTGCCGCAGTCATTTTTGCCTATGTATAAATGAAAATGTGATATGCCAAAATCGGATATTTTGAGAAACAATAAATAACAGTAGTTAAGGATTATCTTAAAAGACAGAAAAGCATGAGGGATGCAAAAACAAAAAGCCAAGGTATCCACCTCGGCTTTTTCATTTAGTAGCGGGGACCAGACTCGAACTAGTGACCTTCGGGTTATGAGCCCGACGAGCTACCAACTGCTCCACCCCGCAATGTATTTTAAATGTCTTGAAAAAGAACCGGCCATTGCAACCGGCTCTCTCTTAGTAGCGGGGACCAGACTCGAACTAGTGACCTTCGGGTTATGAGCCCGACGAGCTACCAACTGCTCCACCCCGCAATGTATTTTGGATTTCTTGAAAAGAACCGGCCATTGCAACCGGCTCTCTCTTAGTAGCGGGGACCAGACTCGAACTAGTGACCTTCGGGTTATGAGCCCGACGAGCTACCAACTGCTCCACCCCGCAATGTATTTTGAATGTCTTGAAAAAGAACCGGCCATTGCAACCGGCTCTTTCTGTAGTAGCGGGGACCAGACTCGAACTAGTGACCTTCGGGTTATGAGCCCGACGAGCTACCAACTGCTCCACCCCGCAATGTATTTTGAATGTCTTGAAAAGAACCGGCCATTGCAACCGGCTCTTTCTGTAGTAGCGGGGACCAGACTCGAACTAGTGACCTTCGGGTTATGAGCCCGACGAGCTACCAACTGCTCCACCCCGCAATATATTTTTTGAACAAAATTGCTTTTTCTTTTGAAAAAACAAGATTATGATCCCTTCGAATTGGAGTACAAAGATATATTTTGTTTCTTTGTAATCCTAATAAAATTTAGAAAAATGTCACATAAAGCAGGATTCGTAAGTATCATCGGAAAGCCAAATGCTGGTAAGTCCACCCTAATGAACGCTTTAGTGGGTGAAAAGATGTCCATCATTACCCCAAAAGCACAAACGACAAGACACCGCATTATCGGTATTGTAAACGATGAAGATCATCAGATCGTCTTTTCGGATACTCCGGGTGTCATCAAACCAAACTACTCGCTACAGGAATCCATGATGAATTTTGTTCAAGGATCACTTATTGATGCAGACATTATTTTATTTGTGACGGATATCCATGAAAAATATGACGAGAATGACGTGTTGGAAAAATTACGTAAAACAAACTCGCCCGTCGCTGTTCTCATCAACAAAATCGATAAATCTTCCGAAGAGGAGGTAAAAGCCAAAATTGAATTCTGGCAGGAAAAACTGAATCCCGACACCATCTTTGCCATATCCGCAAAACTGAACCATAACGTATCTGCTGTCATGCAGTACATCAAGGATAAATTGCCTGTGCATGAAGCATACTACGAAAAAGACGAGCTGACTGATAAATCGATGCGCTTCTTTGTCTCCGAAATGATCCGTGAAAAGGTATTCAAACTGTACGACAAAGAAATCCCGTACAGCACGGAAGTAATTGTTACATCGTATAAAGAGGAAGCAAATATCACCCGTATCGCCGCAGAAATTATCGTCGAACGCGATTCCCAAAAGAATATTATTATAGGCAAAGGCGGAGCCATGATCAAAAAGGTCGGCACTTATGCTCGCCAGGACATTGAAGAGTTTATTGGCGGCAAAGTATTCCTGGAATTGTTTGTCAAAGTCATCCCCGACTGGAGAAGTAAGAAGAACTACCTCAAACGTTTCGGCTACGACGACTAATTAGCGCAGAGCTAGGGGTAGCTTTCTTAACTTTGACTTTTTACTTTGAAAAGTATTCACGAAGTGCTTTAATCTGTTTGAGATTAAGCACTTTTTTTAGTTCTTCATCAGAAGCCTCTCTGACTTTTTTTACCGATTTAAATTCCTTCAGCAGCTTCTCTACCGTCGTCTTACCAATACCGGGAATGTTCTCCAATTCGGATACAAAGGTCTTGCGGCTGCGTTGGTTACGGTGAAAGGTGATGCCAAACCGGTGAGCTTCATCGCGAAGATGCTGGATCACTTTTAGGGTCTCTGATTTCTTATCCAGATAGAGCGGGTACTGATCGCCGGGATAGAACAGTTCCTCCAGTCTTTTTGCGATGCCGATCACAGTAACCTGCCGTTCGATACCAAGCAGGCGTAAGCTCTTAAGTGCTGCGCCCAGCTGGCCTTTACCGCCGTCGATGATAATCAACTGCGGCAGAGACTGCCCTTCGTCCAGTAACCTCCTGTAGCGTCTAAATACAGCTTCTTCCATCGTCGCGAAGTCGTTGGGGCCTTCTACTGTTTTTACATTAAAATGCCGATAATCCTTTTTTGACGGCTTGGCATCTTTAAACACCACGATGGCTGACACAGGATAATTTCCCTGTATATTAGAGTTATCAAAACACTCGATATGCTGCGGCAGTACGTTCATGCGGAGATCCTTCTGCATCTGTTTCAAAATACGCTCTGTCCGGATATCAGGATTGAGTTTTTCGTATTGCAGTAAGCGTTCTTTCCGGAAAAAGGCCACATTTTTCTGGGACAATTCCAAAAGTTTCTTTTTCTCTCCCAGTTTGGGAACAGTAAAGCGGATACGCTCATTCTCCTCGATATCCAGTTCAAATGGTACTATGATCTCCCGTGACAGGCTTTTGAAACGCTCCCGTATTTCGGGAATGGCCAGTGACAGCAGTTCCTGTTCCGTTTCATCCAGTCGACGTCTCATTTCCAGGGTCTGCGTCTGAATAATGACTCCGTTCATTACCTTTAGGTAGTTGACAAAGGCATAACCATCGTCGGAGGCAATGCTAAAGACATCCACGTTTGTGATCGAGGAGTTGACCACTGTCGATTTGCTTTGGTAATTGTCCAGTTTATCTAATTTAGCCTTGATTGCCCCTGCCCGTTCAAAGTCCAATGCCGCTGCGGCAGTCGCAATGCTTTCTTTCAGGCGGTTGGTCACGACAGCGATTTTGCCGTTCAGAATATCTTTGATATCCCGCAGATTCTGATCATAGTCCTCTTCAGACTGGTAGCCTTCACAGGGCCCCTTACAGTTACCGATCTGATATTCGAGACAGATCTTAAACTTACCCTTTCGGATATTATCCTGGGTGAGCGCCAGATTGCATGTTCGAAGCGGAAATAGTTCACGGATCAAATCAAGCACAATATGCATCATCCCGACAGAAGGATAAGGCCCGTAATAACGGGAGCCATCTTTCACATACTGCCGGGTCCAAAATACTCTGGGAAAAGGCTCGTTCTTGATGACGATCCACGGATACGTTTTGTCGTCTTTCAGTAGAACGTTATACCTTGGTTTATGTTTCTTGATCAGTGAGTTTTCAAGTAGCCAGGCATCAATTTCTGTATCGACGATAGTAAATGAAATCCGGTTGATCTTTCGCACCAGCACACGGGTCTTACCGTTCAGCTGGCTTTCATTGACAAAATACGATCCGACGCGGTTGCGAAGGTCCTTCGCTTTACCGATATAGATAAGTTCATAGTTCTTGTCAAAATATTGATAGACACCGGGCCGATGCGGTATTTTCTTTAGTTCTTCTCTATAGTCGAATGCCAAAACCTTGAAATTAAATCCCAATACTCACTACTACTAAAACCCCAACCGGTCATCTTTTAATTTCGCATCATCACGTAGACTGGAGTCGGTCGATCCATCTTCTACATCGGATCCACCACCGCCCCAGTACTGGTTACAGTCGATAACGCGTGTCAGTCCACCTTGCGGTTGTTCAAAGTCGCCTTTGGTGTATTTTAAGTTCGAATCTTTATACACCCGTTGCATGAAGTAGGCAAAGACAGGCATAGCAGCTGCCGCTCCTTGTCCGTATTCCATCCGGTCAAAGCTGATTTCGCGATCTTCTGCCCCTGTCCATACCCCAGTTACCAGTTCGGGAGTAACACCTATAAACCAGGCATCGGCGTTACCGTTGGTGGTACCGGTTTTACCTCCAATAGGGTTGGTTAACTTGTATTTCCATTGAATACGGCGTGCCGTTCCCTGGGAAACAACTTTTTTCAACATATCCACGATAATATATGCCGACTCACTGTTCAGTGCTTTGACCACTTTAGGCGCTTTATCGTAAATGGGAGTGCCATTTTTATCTTCAATACGCAGGATAGCTGTTGGTTCGATCCAGGTTCCCTGATTCACAAATGCCGAATATGCTCCGACCATATCAAAGACGGACGCCTCATAGGCTCCTAGCGAGATAGAAGGATAATTAGGCACGTCGCTAGTGATTCCCATACGTTTAGTAAGGGCAGCCACCTCTGCCGCCCCGACCTCATGGATCAAGTATGCTGTGGCATAGTTTTGCGAATATGCAAGTGCTTTGGCCAAGGTAATGGGGTTTCCACCCTGTGCATTTCCCCTCGGAGTCCAGCCATTGTAAGTCTGCTGGTAGTTTGGAATGCTATAACAAGGTGAGTAACCATTGTCTATAGCTACAGCGTAAGTAAAAGGCTTGGCCGTAGATCCCACTTGCCGGGTTCCCATTTTCACCTGGTCATATTTAAAATGTTCAAAGTCAATACCGCCCACCCAAGCTTTGATATGGCCGGTTTTGGGCTCCATGGACATCATGGCGTTGCGCAGCATCAATTTGTTGTACTTGATCGAATCCATAGGCGTCATCAGGGTGTCCACACTTCCTCTCCAGGTGAAGATATTCATCGGCACTTTTACATTGAAGGCCTTTTTGATCTGGTCTTCGCTCCAGCCTTCTTCTTTCAATATACGGTAACGGTCAGAGCGTTTCATACCACTGATCAGCAGCTTCGCTTTATCCCCTTTGAAGGGATCACGATTTTTCCACTGCGCGGCGAATTTGGATTGCAGCTGCCTCATCCATTCCTTCTGTGCATCCTCTGCATATTGCTGCATAGACATATTGATGGTCGTATAGATCTTCAGTCCGTCTCGGTCTAGATCGTATGGCGTACCGTCCGGTTTGGTAATCGACAGTTTGGCAAACTCCTTCTTAATCTCATCCTTCAGTACGGCTCTAAAATAAGGCGCCAGCCCTTCGCCGTAGTTGGCAATCTTGAGCTCTAATCCAAGCGGTTTTTCCTTTGCTTTGGCAGCTTCCTCCGCTGAAATGAAGTTGGCGGCCACCATGTTGTTCAGGACCGTATTGCGGCGCATTCTTGAGCGCTCCGGATATCTCACCGGCGAGTAAGCCCCGGGGCCTTTTAACATACCCACCAATAAAGCTGCCTGATCCGCTGTCAGCTTATCCGGAGTAGTATTGAAATACGTTCTTGCCGCAGATTTGATTCCGTAAGTATTATAAGCACCAAAGTCAACAGTATTAAAATACATGGTGATGATTTCATCTTTGGTATAATTTCTTTCCAGCCTGACTGCAGTGATCCATTCCTGAAATTTTTGGATCACCCGTTTTAAAAAGTTCTTTTGACGGCCATCCGAAAAGAGGTTCAGCGCTAATTGTTGGGTAATGGTACTCCCCCCCTGCTTGTTGCCTGTCAAGGTATGGAAAATCACCGTAATGGTCCGCGAATAATCGATACCCGAGTGATCATAAAAGCGTTTATCCTCAGTGGATACCAATGCTTTGACCAAATAAGGAGAAAGCTCACTATATTTGACGTTGGACCGATTCTGCACGTAGTAGGTCCCCAGTACCTTACGGTCTTCTGTGATGACCTCAGACGCCAAGTTGCTTTTTGGATTCTCCAGATCGCTGAATGAAGGTAATTTCCCAAACAGCCCCAGCCGTACACTCAATATAAACAAAAAGCCCACGGCCACTATGCCGATGACAATCTTCCAAAAATTAAACGTATACCGCTTTATATCGCCTTCAGTAAGCTGATTTTTTTTTGATACTCGCTTCATCTATTTACTTAAGTTTCAGATGTTATTTATAACTCATCTTTGTATATTTTCAATTGCAGTCGAAAAGCCCAGCGTCTGCTATTATGCTGTTGTTTTCTAGACAAAATACGATGCGTTATGATCCATTTTTCCGGTCTATCGAAGTCGTATCGGAGCTTGCATGAACGTTCATTTGTTTCTCTTTGTCGGCATTTGTGTTTGTCATATCCAAAGACGGACATTACACTCTTTCCTACAGACTTCGATATGATTTTATTTCCACGTTATCAGATAACGTGCCAAACAATGCTTTTACCAGAACAAAGGTATTACAATTAAATCAAAAGTCCACATGTTTGCTGGTCTAGTTGTCTATACCCGTTCGATGAGGCAAACTGCATACGCTACGACACCTTCTTTTCGTCCAATAAACCCCATTGTTTCGTTGGTAGTCGCTTTGATTGAAATATCATCGATATCAAGACCTGTTGCTTCTGCCAGCTTCACTTTCATCTGTGGGATATAAGGCTTGATTTTCGGTGCTTCGAGGCACAACATGGCATCGATATTTCCCAGCCGATAGCCTTTGGCCTGAATCAGAGCCATGCATTCTTTCAATAATACCAGGCTACTGATTCCCTTCCAGCGCATATCGGTATTCGGAAAGTGATAACCGATATCTTCTAAATTGGCTGCCCCTAAGATGGCATCACAAATCGCATGTACCAGCACATCCGCATCCGAATGTCCAAAAGCGCCCGCGTGATGCTCCAGCTGAACGCCGCCAACAATAAATGGATGTCCTTCTCTGATCTGATGGACATCGAATCCAAATCCAACTTTAATTTTCATCACTATCTCGTGTACATAGCCATCGACCTGCGTTGGCTGATTATTTATTTACCTGTTTCCAGGCCTGTTCTGGCTCTGTCTCCGCGAAGATAACATTTTACCCACGATAATCTGAAATACCTGGCGTGCCCTTGATCATAAAGATATGGCTTCTAGGGAAGCCGGTCCTAAAATAAAAGAGGCTATCTCTGGTGAAATAGCCTCTTTTATTTGATTGTCTGTTTGTTTCACTAGGGTATATCTGCCCGCTTTATGCTTCCACTTCCACAGGAGCAAATTGATCATATACTTCGCCAAAAGCGTCATAGTCCTGATCACCATTAGGTTCAAACACCTGAATATCTTTGGATTTTGCAAAGTCCACAATTGCTGGATTGACCTGCTGATCGGCTACCACAACCATATCTGTAAAGTGCAGAGCCCCTTTATAGATTGCTTCGTAGCTACCATCGCCATAAACCTTCGCATCTTCAGCCTTAAAAGCCCCTTCAGGTGCCATTTCAGCATATTTCACTCCTAACGTACCTTTAAACTCCTCATTAAACAAGGAATACATCACCTTAGCATCTTTAAATGTCGGGTCATCTTTGTAAGTTGTCTTCACATACGCAGGTACCAAAGCAGAGAACCATCCATGACAGTGGACTACATCTGGTGACCAGCCTAATTTTTTAACAGTTTCCAACGCTCCTTTACAGAAGAACACCGAACGCTCATTATTGTCTGCAAAGAATTCGCCATGCTCATCACTAAAAACTTTTTTACGCTGAAAGTAGTCCTCATTATCCAAGAAATACACCTGCATCCGGGCTGCAGGCAATGAAGCTACTTTAATGATTAGCGGATTATCATTATTATCCACAACAATGTTCAAGCCTGAAAGACGAATTACCTCATGCAATCTATTTCTACGCTCGTTGATATTGCCAAAACGAGGCATCAAGATACGGATTTCAAAACCCTTCTCTTGCATCGCTTGAGGCAGTTGACGTGTGATTTCAGAAATTTTGGTTAATTCGAGGAAAGGCGACATCTCGTGAGTAATAAACAATATCTTCGTTTTTGCCATCTCCAGTTATTTTTATTTATTATTTTCGAACAGTAAAATCGGTCTACAAAGGTACGAAAAAAATACTTACCATGCAATTTACTATCAATCATCGTTTTATATTCCCAAAATAATATGCAACTTTGCCAACAAAAAACTATTTATCATTGTGGAAATTTTCAAAACGAAAGCATCTCTCCAGGCATATCTACAGAAAGCACGCTCATCCCATAAAAAAATCGCCCTAATCCCGACAATGGGCGCGCTACACGAAGGTCATCTCTCCCTGTTGGACTACGCCGGACCGATCAGTGACATCCGGATCTGCAGCATCTTTGTAAACCCTACTCAGTTCAATGATCCCAAAGACCTGGAAAAGTATCCCCGGCCAATTGAAAACGACATCAAATTGCTCGAATCGGCAGGTTGTGATATTCTGTTCATGCCCAATGTAACAGAAATGTACCCAAATAGCAATGAACAATGGCATCTTGACCTTGGCGAACTGGACCGAATCTGGGAAGGAGAAAAACGTCCCGGCCATTTTCAGGGAGTCACGCAGGTGGTGTACAAATTATTTACCCTAGTACAGCCGGATATCGCCTGTTTTGGTCAAAAAGACTTCCAGCAGGTCATGGTTATCAAACGGATGATCGAAATCAAACATTTACCGGTACAATTGGCTATCTGTCCAACTGTCCGGGATAAAAATGGTTTAGCCCTAAGCTCCCGTAATATGCGCCTAAGTGAAGCTGGAAAGACAACTGCGCTGGCACTTTCCCGCGCGCTGCAATATGTTAACGACCATATCAAGGATCAAACTGACCTTAAAGACATTAAGGCACAAGCCCTGGCAATTCTAACATCAACACCCGGCATTACGGTCGAATACTTTGCTATCTGTGAAAGCTCTTCTTTAAAAGAAGTCGATCAGATTGATTTTAGCAAGCAACATGTGGTTCTTGTCACAGCTTGGGTAGAGGGGGTACGGCTGATTGATAATATGATTGTAGAATGATGAAAGGCCCATTACAAAATACCAAAAAAGCTTTACCTTTGCGCCATGGTTATAGAAGTAATGAAATCCAAGATTCACCGCGTGAAAGTTACACAAGCGGAATTGAATTATGTGGGTAGTATCACAATAGATGAAGATTTGATGGATGCCGCAAATATCATCGCCAACGAAAAGGTCCAGATTGTGAACAATAACAACGGCGCCCGTCTGGAAACGTATGTGATCCCCGGACAACGTGGTTCGGGAATCATCTGCCTCAATGGTGCAGCAGCGCGCCTGGTTCAAGTCGGCGATATCGTTATCATCATTTCCTACGCTACAATGGATTTTGAGGAGGCCAAGCAATTTAAGCCTTCCGTCGTATTTCCGGACGACAACAACCACTTAATTAGATAATATTCAGTATTGAATTTTTTTAATTTTTAATTTT
This sequence comes from Sphingobacterium thalpophilum, assembly GCF_901482695.1. Classification (NCBI taxonomy): domain Bacteria; kingdom Pseudomonadati; phylum Bacteroidota; class Sphingobacteriia; order Sphingobacteriales; family Sphingobacteriaceae; genus Sphingobacterium; species Sphingobacterium thalpophilum. Next base: position 2,524,185 of record NZ_LR590484.1, on the reverse strand, counting down.
AACTTCGTTAAGTTATATCGTATTTTTGAAGCGTTACATGCAAAGTAACGCTTTTTTTATGCAGTCCAAAGCAACAGGAAATATTCGTCAGTTTATTGCATCATTCCAATTGGTATTGATGTCCCTGATTATCATTTCAGGTGTTGTCTTTATGCACAAGGAAGTAAAATCCACCGGTGAAATTGTCATGCACACTCACCCTTACGATTTTACAAAGAAAGAAAAGCCCCAAGAAACCGACGACCAGATCGACTATCTGAACGTTATTTATCAGAATACCTACGTTCAGACAGAATTTACCGTATTGGAGCTTCCTGTCCCACGGGAAGTCCCTAAGACGGATTATCGTACGATCTGTCCAGATGTGTTCGGTATCACAATTGACCACTATTACCTGAGAGGCCCGCCCTGCGTCGCTTAACCAGCATTTTACTTTATATTAACCAGCCTACTGACTTTCATTACCGACAGTGAAGACATGTTTGCACGCAATTAAAACCAAGTGGCATTCAAACATTGTACGCTAATACAGTCTATATAGGGTCTGGCTTTATTTACATTAATATGTGTTCTTCCGGTCAACGCTAAGATAACAGTTTTGGAAAGACTGGCCCACGATCAGGTTGCAACAGCAGGTCTTATGGACCTTCGGAATGGCATATCCGCCTTCTTATCTGATCGTTAGGCAGGTACTGACTATGCTTCTGAAAAAGCATACGCAGGATAGTAGCTATTATTCGAGTGACCGAAGATCGGCATCTATTATTTTATATACATCACAACACAACTATGTTAAAGCAATACACGTTACTCGCTAGCTTACTGGCTGGTACATCCACAATATATGCACAAACACCCCTAGAAGGCCATCTATTCAACAGAAGTCGTGAGCCCATTCCATCGGGCACTGTGACGGTCAAAAATAGCAAATCCGTCACGTCATCAGATACCGCGGGACACTTTAAATTTAATGCGATTACAGGCGCGAAAATCACGTTAAACATCTCGGCGGTAGGTTACCGGTCATTGACGAAGGTCATTGCCATGGACACCATAAAATCACCGGTACAGATCCAGTTGGAAGAAGACAACCTGAACCTGGATGAGGTCGTCGTTTCGGCTACCCGCTACGGTGTCAAACGTAAAGACGCCCCTGTGGTGGTAAACGTGATCGGTCCTAAGCTATTCAACGCGACACAGTCTGTCGCCATGTCCGAAACCTTGAACTACCAGCCCGGTGTACGGGTGGAAAACAACTGTCAGAACTGCGGATTCTCACAAGTGCGGCTAAATGGCCTGGAAGGTCCTTATTCACAGATTCTGATCAATAGCAGAGCTGTTTTCTCGGCCTTGAATAGTGTATACGGCTTAGATCAGATACCGACCAGCATGATTGACCGGATTGAAGTGGTTCGAAGCGGTGGCTCAGCCCTGTTCGGTGCCAACGCCATTGCGGGAACCATCAATATCATCACCAAAGATCCTGTCGAGAATGACTGGCAGGTAAAATCCACCAACTCCCTGATCGACGGAAAAAGCTGGGACAACACTGTGGACTTCAACACCTCACTGGTGGCGGAGGACCTCAAAACCGGCGCCACATTTTATGGTATGCACCGTAATAGGCAATCTTATGATGCCAATGGAGATGGCTTCTCAGAGATTACCAAACTGCGTAACACGACTTTTGGCACCAAAGTATTCTATAAACCCAGTGATCTGGATAAAATCACAGTTGATTTTAGTACAGTCAATGAGTTCCGCCGGGGCGGTGATCAGCTGGACAAAGTCCCGCACCTTACGCAGATTACCGAACAGTTACAGACTAGTTCTGTCGTAGGTGGTATAACCTATGATCATTATTCCGAAGATTATAAACATAAACTGTCCGCATATGGATCTGTACAGAAGACCGTGCGCGACAGTTATTACGGCGGACTAGGCGGTGGCTCAACGTTGGCAGACAGCACCCTGGCTTCAAATGCTTATGGTAAAACGGACGACATAGCCCTCGTTGCTGGAAGCCAGTACACGTATAATTTCGAACGGGACGTATTCACAGCAGGTGTCGAGTTTTCCTACAACGACACACAGGATGAAATCGCTGGTTACAACAGAACCATCGACCAGCGGAGCAAAGGGCTGGGCAGCTATGCTCAATACGAGTGGAAGCCCTTTGCGACATTAAAAACCTTGATCGGTGCCCGCTATGACTATACCTACGTCGACGGTAAATATAGTCTGGCAGGAATAAACCGCAATTCAGATCAACGCTTTGGAACATTCAGTCCACGCCTGACCATACTCTACGACATCAGCAAAGATCTGCAGTTCAGAGGAGGTTATGCCCGCGGCTTCCGAGCTCCACAGGCATTTAATGAAGATATGCACGTCACCTCCATCGGCGGCAACCAGGTATTTGTGCTGATCGGCGAAAACCTGAAAACAGAATACTCCAACGCTTATACCGGATCTTTCAGTTACAACAAAAACTTTGGAAATGTACAGACCAGTATGCTGGTCGAGGGTTTCTATACCGATCTCAACAACCAGTTTGTCAATGTCATGGCTTCAGAGAAAGACGGCCTGATTATCCAGGAAATGCAGAACGGCGAAGGCGCACGCGTATATGGCTCGAATATAGAAATCAATGTGGCTCCCTCATCCTGGCTGACCTTTCAGGCTGGCGGTACCGTACAACGCTCGCGTTATAAGCGTGAGCAGCTTATCTATGAAGGCAAAACAGAATCCCAGGATATCTGGACAAAAAAATATGTCCGGACTCCCAATATCTATGGCTATATGAACAGCAATCTCAAAGCCACCAAACGTCTGGCAGTGGATCTAACCGGTGTATATACCGGTAAAATGATCGTCCCACATATCCAAGATGACATCATGACGCTCAAAGATGCGCGTGATTTTGTTGAACTGAATCTGCGTCTCGGTTATACCTTGCCCATACACAAGCATTTCAGTATCGAGATTTTTGGCGGCGTACAGAACATGTTTAATGCGTTTCAAAAAGATTTTGATAAAGGCCCCTTACGCGACTCCGATTACATATATGGACCTACGCGCCCGCGTACCTATACATTCGGCCTTCGGGTAGGCCACTTTCATTAAATAAACAATTGCTATGAAATATAAATGGAAAGGCAGCTTCCTGTTGATCATGTTGTTTTATCCGCTCCTGCACTTTGGTCAGGAGCGGATAAATTGGGTCAGCTTTGAACAGCTGGACTCTTTAATGGCTGTTGCACCACGCGAGACTCTTCTTTTTATACACACTGACTGGTGTAGTTACTGCAGGAAAATGGAGCAGGAGGTGTTTACAAAAGCAGAGATCGTATCGCGTATCAACAGCTTGTACTATGCCGTAAAGCTCGATGCGGAATCCACACAGCGTATCACTTTTGATCAGAGTATCTGGAAGCCGGCATGGAATGGGAAAAGAAAAGGACAATATCATCCCTTAGCATTACAATTATTACACGGGCGAAAGATGGTCTTTCCCAGCCTATTTCGGTTTGACCGCGACTTCCGTTTAAAAAATTTACAACAAAAATACCTGAATTCAAAACAGTTGAATGATTTTTTAGAATAATTTAACATATTTGTGTAGCGAAACCAATGACCGATGCGTTTTGAGTTTTATAATTAATACACACTTTAAGAAATTATGAAAAATATCACGAAATTTTTGATGGCGTTTTTGTGCCTGGGGATGATTTTTGCATCTTGTAGTAAGGGAGATGATATCAACTGGGATGAACTAGAAGAAAAAGCAAGACAGGAACAAATCCGGAGATATAAGACGAAAAAAGAACAGGCTTTGCAAATAAAAACCTATGCTGAAGCAGAATTTACCAACCCGAAATTCTCTTCTGACTCTACTGGCATATGGTATGAAGTTATTAATGAAGGTACGGGAGACGCATATGATTATACAATACCGGCAAAGGTCAGTGTCAATTACAAAGGCGAATTAATGAATGAAACTGTCTTTGCAGCAACAAAAGAAGGAACGCCTGCTAACTATGCTAATTTGGGCTATACTTTTAATGAAACTACCCAAGGTCAGTTCCTTGGCAGTTGTTGGTACTTTGCATTTCTTCCTGCATCCGTTAATAAAAACGGAATAGAGCAAAAAATATATGGATTATTGGAAAAAGGCCTGAAAAAAGGGTCTAAAATTCGATTTATCACACCTTCCATCTGGGGATTTGATAATAGAGAATATAAAATCGGTGATGGCCCAACAATTCCTGCTAACTCTCCGTTGATATATACCATCGAAGTAGTGAGTATCGAGAAAGCTACAAACTAAAAAAATATTTATATTGTCTAAAGCCATTTTCTCTTAGAAAATGGCTTTTTTTGAAGGAATACCATGAAAAACTTACTATCTACTCTATTAGTTGGACTAACCCTAGCTTCTATCTTTTTTGCTAGTTGTAACAAAGACAATTTTGACTACGATGCCTGGGAAAAAGAACAACTCGAAAAACAACGTATCCAGGATTCTATCAACAAAAAGCGTATCGAAGAACAATATCCCATCATCAAAGAATATGTAGCAGGCAACCAGCTTCAAAATGTTCAATATGTTGATTCACTGGGGATCGCTTACCAACTTCTGGCAGCTGGAGAGGAGACTTCCTATAGCTATTCCTTTAATTCCAGCGGGGGAATAATCGCTCCTGATGTCATTGTAAAATATATTGGCAAACTGGTGCCTAGCGGAACTGTATTCCAACAGACGGAGGAGGGAAAAACAGCTGAATTAAACTTATCTCAAGTAATCCAAGCTTGGAAGATTGCCTTCATTCCAAAATCAATTTCTTATAATGGTAAAGACATACCAGTGGGGGGCCTCACGCTGACAGGTCTGAAAAAAGGGTCTAAAATTCGGATCATCGCCCCTTCTCCTTTCGGCTACGGAGACACAGGAAAACAAGGTTCATCTTCTTCAAGTGTTTCGATTCCTGCTAAGACACCATTAGATTTTACGATAGAGGTTGTTGATATCAAAAACAGATAACCCATTAGAAATTAAACCAGTATACTTTTCAAAAAAGAGATTCTCGATGACTGAATCTCTTTTTGTTTATATATGCAGCGCACTGCCCCAAATCCCATAACAATCAAAACAAGGTAGGATACGCCAGCCTTTCGGCGAACAAGCTGTACCTCGTCGCTTTGCTAAAGGGTAAGATGTCTAATGCTCTCTTATAATCTCAATATACTTCGCAGACTTAATGGGGAACCTATTGGCATGCCTAAAATAAAAAAGCTCGAAGTGGGGAACTCCGAGCTTTACCTAACCAATTATTAACCTAAATTATGAAAAGACCTTTATTTCTTACTTTATATATTTCTTCTGTTTTGATACTTCAAAGATAGTATAGATTCTGCCAGCTGTCAAGAAATTTAACAGCATTTAACGTTGTTAAAATTATGTTAAAACATTTTAGCAACATCCATGTTACATATAGAGGAGCAAGACACAGGATGGTATTTAACCGTAACGAAACGGATAATATCCCGTTCTCAAAAGTCACAATTATAGGCCAGAAAAGCTAGAATAAAAGAAATACTTTCGACAAAAAGAAATAAATTTGTGATTAGATCCCGATGACTAATATACATATACATGAAAATAGCTTTAGCACAATTAAATTACCACATTGGCAATTTTGAAGCAAATACCGCAAACATCATACATGCTATCGAACAGGCCAGATCAGCAGCCGCCGATCTGATCATATTTGCCGAACTGGCGATCGGCGGATATCCTGCCAAGGATTTCTTAAGAAGTAAGGTATTTAGACGTCAATGTGATGAAGCTATCCAGCAAATCGCCAGCCACTGTCAGGATATAGCCTGCATCATTGGTGCTCCCGTGAAAAATAGCGATCCTGAAGGTAAGGAACTGTACAATACTGCCATTTTTATTGAAGATGGTGCCGTCCGAAATATTGTTAAAAAGGGGCTTCTCCCAGACTACGATGTTTTTGATGAATATCGCTACTTCGAGCCAAACAAGCGCTTCCACTGTATCGAACTGAAAGGCGTAAAGATTGCGCTGACTGTTTGCGAGGACCTTTGGGATGACGATGAGGGCGGCAATTCCTATGTTGGCAATCCCATGGCCGAACTACAGCAGGAAAACCCCGATCTGCTGATCAATATTGCGGCCTCCCCATTTTCCTATACACATTTTGATAAACGGGTGACAGTACTCGCGCAACAGGTTAAAAAGTCTAAACGGCCCCTGATTTATGTTAATCAGGTGGGGGCACATATGGATATTATTTTTGATGGCCGCTCAATGGCCCTGAATAACGAAGGAGGAAAAATAGCTGAACTAAAACGATTTGAAGAAGATCTTCAATACGTCACTTATCATCAGCGCAATATTACGTCGACAACAGCTTCGGTCAAGGATGCGGTATCCGATATTGCACTGATCCATGATGCCCTGATTTTGGGACTTCGAGATTATTTTCAAAAATCCGGATTCAGACGAGCCGTGCTGGGATTGTCGGGAGGGCTGGATTCTGCCTTGGTCGCTGCACTGGCCTGTGAAGCCCTTGATGCGGACAACGTCCTGGCCGTTCTGATGCCCTCCGTATATTCTTCGGATCATTCGATCAAAGATGCGCTGGATCTGGTTAATAATACACGCTGCCAACATCATATTGTCCCTATCAAAGCTATTGCAGCGGCATACGAAGACAGCCTGTCTCCTCTTTTTGAGGGGCTGCAGCCTGACACAACCGAAGAAAATATTCAGGCCCGTGCAAGGGCTGTGATCCTGATGGCCATCTCCAACAAGTTTGGCCATATTCTGCTCAATACATCGAATAAAAGTGAAGCCGCCGTGGGATACGGCACCCTTTACGGCGATATGGCCGGTTCCATTTCTGTCATTGGCGATGTTTACAAATCCAAGGCCTACGAATTAGCCCGTTATATCAACCGGGAACGTATCATCATCCCCGTCAATACGATTGAAAAAGCACCTTCGGCGGAATTGCGTCCCGACCAAAAGGACTCGGACTCGCTGCCCGAATATGAATTGCTCGACAGCATCTTATTTGAATTGATTGAAAATGAGAAGACAGGATCAGAAGTTGTAGCAATGGGATTTGAAAAATCGTTAGTAGAAAGAGTAAGCAAGCTTGTTAATAATGCGGAGTTTAAGCGCTTTCAGGCGCCCCCAATTCTGCGAGTTACCCCAAAAGCATTTGGTACGGGAAGACAAATCCCCTTAGTGGCAAAATATCCGTATTAATTTTACAATAGAGGTTAAACCATGTGTGCTGTTTTTTGTCTAATATTAATAAATTTAAAATGCAGTCCCTACGCTATGAAGTTAAAGGGATAATGCCATAACAAGCTGCTGGATTCGTACAATCTTAGCGGCGAAAAAATACGAACAAAAAATTAGTTAAATAAAATATTAAGTTCCATATAGGCCATGAAGAAGATTCTTTTATTTTTGGTGCTCTGCGTTGCACTGGCATCATGTTCATCTTACCAATACAATACTACGCGGGTAGAAAAGATGGATTTTACACCGTTCAAAACGTATGCTTGGTTACCTCCTGTTGACTCGCTTTCAAAATCCTATTTTGACAATGATATTGCCAAAACGAATATTTTGGATGCGGCCAACGCTGCTTTAGAGGCGAAGGGACTTCAGTATACAAAAGATAATCCGGACCTTCTATTCCGTTACATTGCTATTGTCAACAACAAAAGCCGTCTTGTATACGGAAGTGCATATTACGGATGGGGCGGCCCCTGGGGTTGGTACCGGCCATGGTTTTCACCTTATTTTTATGGCGGCGGATATTACCCTGTGGCAAAAGAACGCTACCGCTATGGCCACCTGATCATCGAAGCCATAGACCGCAAGACCAATTCCGTGATCTGGCAGGCCCGTGGCTCGGGAGACGTTGATAACCCAGAAAAAGCAATCAATAACATCAGTAAAGTAGCAACCGGCGTGATTGATCTTTTCCCTGTAAAAACATTAAAGAAATAAATTCAGCTAAGAAAGCAAGATTCTCGGATAGCCGATAATCTTATTGCTATAGATCAAAAAAAGACTGGTTGTGATGCAACCAGTCTTTTTCTATTAGAATCAGACTGAAGGTCTTAACTTTAGGTAGAATGGTACCTCGACCCGTTCTTTCGATTTGTTCATAATCAATTCTGCAGCTAGTCTCCCCATCATCTCAAAATCAGTAGATATCGTCGTAATACCATTTAATATGAATTTCTTCAAGGGGGTTTCATTGTAGGAGATGATCCCTACATCCTTGCCGATGACCAATTTATTTTGAATCACCTTATTCAGCAGCTTCACCAGATCGTCTTCAATAATATTGATATAACAGGTGCCTTTCTCCACTTTTTCCTCATCGATGTCCGATACTAACTCATGTTCAAAAGCAAATTGCTGGCAAAACTTATAAAAGCCTTTGATAATAGCTTTTGGGAAATCACTATAGTCGGGAAATACCAGCTTTAAGCTTTTATACTTACTCAGCACCTCGTTTGCCTCCTCCAGAGCATTGTAAATATCCCGTTCATAATTTTCATATACTGCTGGAAAATCGCCGGGCACATCCTCGATAAATTTACCCAATAGCATCAATTTTTCTGCTGGGATCTTGCGGATGATGTCCGGAGCTTTATCCCTTCCTTCTTTAAAATGTGGAAACAGCACGTAGTAATCATAAGTTTTGGTCAGGCTGCCCAAAAGGTTATTCAGATATGATAGATCCGAATTATAAACAAAAAGATCCAGGTTGGCAAAATCACCCAGTTCCCTCGCAAAAGAGTCGTAAACTATTTTTTTATGGGCACTCAGTTTGTTGAGGAAAAGCGCAATCTTAAGTTTTGACTGGACGTCGGTCTTATTCACATAATAGCCCTTCCCCGGATTTGAAGCAATAATCTCATTTTTCTTTAGATAACGGTAAGCCTTTTCGACCGTATCGCGGGATATCTCAAGGTATGCACTCAGTTCGTTAATGGAGGGCAGCATGTCATTCCGAACCAATGTTTCATTTTTTACAGCATCAATAATTGTATTTGCCAGCTGCAAATACTTTGGAGTAGCAGAGAAGTCACTAATTTCCAGGGTTTTTAAAAATTGATTTACGGAACTGGTCATTGTTAGATTTTAATAATTATAAAATTAATGATTTGTTTATAAATATTTAAATAAAAGACCTGAATCCTCCATCAAAAACCTGCTTCTATACAGCCCATGATAAATGGACCGGTTGCCTTGGTATCATTCTTCCGGACCCGCTCACCGACATAGTAGTCATAGCTACCATCACGGTAGGGACTTCCGCCCAATCCAGCCACAGCGTTACATTGGATCAATGTCCAAGCTCCATTTTCACGTTTCAATAATTTTTTTCGAATACCACGATATAATCGATCCACCAGAGTACGGTAGCTCTCCTGCAGATACTTTTTATGGATACCTTTGGCATAAGCGTATAGCAACATGCTGTTTACCGACGCCTCCTGATAATTTCTCTCGCGCTGCGGCTGGTCAATGACCTGCCACCACAGGCCCTCTTGATCTTGATATCTCGCCAGACTCTCCGCCAGGGACTGCAGCAATTGAATTAGCGCAGGTCTTCTTGGATGACGCGCGGGGAGATCATCCAGCACATCAATGACCGCCATATAATACCAGCCGATGCTTCTTCCCCAAAAATTGGGAGACTGCCCCGTCTGCGGATTTGCCCAGGCCTGCTTCTTACTTTCATCCCACGCGTGGTAATATAATCCGGTCGCCGCATCAAAGGTATGTTTGGCCGTAATCAGAATCTCGTCGACAGCCTTATCGTAATAGCGGTCATCGCCAACCATTTTAGCGTACTTTGTCAAAAATGGTGCAGTCATATAAACGCCGTCGAGCCAGACCTGATGGGGGTAAATCAATTTGTGCCAGTAAGCGCCCTCAAGCGTAGTCGGCTGATACTTCAGTTGATGCGCCAATGATTCTATAGCCAGTCTATATTTTTCCTTTTTGGTCTTTTCATAAAGTTCAAATAATATTTTTCCCGGGTTGATATAGTCCACGTTATACGTACTGAGCTCATATAAGTGGATTTGCCCCTTCTCATTGATTAAAGTATCGGCCCATTTTTCCACATAGTTGAAGTATTTTTTATCTCCTGTCTTTTCGAAAACCTTTAACATGGCAAGACAACCTAAGCCTTGCGCATAACCGAAATAAAGCCGTTTGCCGTGATCTAATTGCCAAGCTTCAGGGAAACGTTTCATTTCTGCATCTGCAAACTGCTGGTACATGGGCTGTGCTGTTATGGTTAGCGCACTGACCACTAGAAATACTATTAAGGTTATTTGTCGGAATATCATCGTTGTGTTATCAAAAGTAGGGTTACGATTACCGCTATCTCCCCATCCCTACAGGGCAGGGAAATAGTAGGTTGTCCTCTTAATAAAGTGGATGCTGTTGGCCTGTAAGCCCCGGATTATTATCAATTGTTGAGGTACTTAACGGCAGTATCTCCACTTTATTTTTTTCTAAGCCCCTAAAAATATTATTTACCCAAGTCGCTGTTGGCGTCAATGCATTGGCAAAGAAGATCGACTGGTTACTATACATATCCAGGAGTGTATACCCTTGGTCTGTTAGCTCTGCCCTTTTTGAAGCATCGGGAATCTCTTTAAATGAAATAAACTCTTGAGCAACCAGAGGATCATTAAAGGTATTGGCCGCTGTCATTCTATATGCCCGAAAGAGATCTATATTTGCATATTTTCCTGTATGTGAAGCAAGGTCCAATAGGTCTTGCTTCGTCTGGGTCAACTTCTCGAATAAAATTCCCCATCGTATCAAATCAGTCCGCCGCCATCCTTCAAAGCCCAACTCAAGCTTACGTTCTTGAATAAGAGCTTCCCTAAACCCTTGGTAGGAGCTTGGTGTCAGTCCGATTTTACTTTTATCGTTTTTAAAAGCACGTAAACGAACCTGCTCATACATATCTTTCGCTGTTGCCGTTGGTCCCTGATTGATTTCATTTTCCGCCTCCGCATACATCAACAGGATATCCGCATACCGCAATTCGATCCAATTAATATCTCGTTTGTTTACAGCAATGCCTTTCTCCGATTTCCAGTTGACACGGAACTTACCTATTGTGTTGCTCGCATAAGTATTCATTTGGTGTTTACTGTCCGCGGTGATTGAGTATGTTGCAATTGCAACGTCACGACGGCTGTCGCCTTCCTCAAATTCGAAATAATATGTCGGAAATGCGGCCATTGCCGGTTGCGCTTTGCCATAAAAAGAATTTGTATGAGAAAAAAAACCATTTGTATACCCAATCTGTGCATCGTTACGATCTGCGCCCTTTTGACCATATTCCAACATCGATTCATTATCGTACTTGCCATTGATGACATTCCTGAATATTGTTTCGTAGTCGATCAAACTATTTTCTCCCCTTTCTACAACAGCTTTGCAGGCATCTCGGGCAATTTGATATAACTGTTGTATCCTAGCCTGATCCGAGCGTTTGCTCAGCTGGACGCTACTTGCTGAATACGAGTTTAAATCCCATCGTAGGGAGTATCCTGCCGCATATAAAGCCGTACGTGCCAATAGTCCATAGGCCGAATTCTTTGAAATACGTTCTACCGATAGACCGGACTCGCTTTTCCATGGGAGTAAAGTAATTGCCTTTTGTAAATCTTCGATACAACCCTCCAAAATAGTGTCACGGCTAACGCGTGAAGAAGTAAAGCTTCCCGCATCGACGACGGGAATACGTGGAAAAGGAACATCGCCAAAATAACGTACCACATTCAACATATTCTTGGCACGTATCGCCAGCGATTCCCCAAGTAGCATATCCAATTTACGCTTTTCAGCCTCCGTCTGAGGCTGCATCAACGGAATATTTTTAATTAACACATTAGCTTGTTCAACACCGGAGTACATGGCTGTATAAGTCGACGATGGACTTGTTGCCGGCGTATAAACATAATTGGAAACCTGATTCTTTGAGTTGGTCTCACCCTCAGTTGAAAAACATTCATCTGTGCCCATACCGAGTTGATAGTACAATTCAGTGTTAAACACACTGGTATAAGCCCCCAGTAAAGCCATTTCAACACGATCCGCATTCTCAAAAATATTATTGCTATCGTAATCGCTTTGAGAAGGAAGATCCAAAAATTTCTTGCATGATCCTGTTGTCAACAAGCAGGCCACGCATAAGATGCTGACTATTCTTTTCATTGGAATATTGTTATTTTGCCTGTATGAATACGTTGTCTTCTGTAATTACCTGACCTCTCAAATTCATTGGGCTTATTTCTGTAAACATAAACTTTCGTTCCCCTATTTATTGCCCCCGTCAAAACGTCAAGTTGACACCAAGGACAAAACTTTTTGTCCTTGGATAGGCTGAATTGTCTACCCCCCGAGTTAAAATAGACGATGTCGATGCCACCTCGGGATCATAACCAGAAAACTTCGTAAACGTATGGATATTGTTAAGTGTGAGGAAAACTCTCATTTTTTGGATGAAAGCACGTTTTGACAGTTCTTGCGGCATCGTGTAGCCCAAGGTAACATTATTGATTCTCAAAAAGGAAGCGTCTTCTAGATAATAGTCCAATGCATCGCTGATGGCAATATTATTTGCTGCATTCAGGCTCCAGACGTGATCCTTCTCATGTTGGTTTGGGTTCAGTTCGGCCAGACGAACAAGATCCCTAGTTTCAGCCCCTGTATTCGGATCAATCAATGTAAATCGGCCGGCCATGCTTTTCAGAGCATTCTGATTCGGTAAATATGGCCCCATAAAGCGTTGGGTATTCATATTAAATGCCTTGTTGCCGTATGCAAAATTCAGAAATACATTTAAATCAAAATTTTTGTAGGAGAAGCTATTTCCAATTCCGCCGAAAAATTTCGGTTCTGGGCTCCCTATTACGGTCCGATCATTGGTCGACCACACCGGATTTCCGTTGCTATCGGTCTCACCAGCGGTCGGCATATATTTCACGTCTCCAGGTTTAATGGTTGACCTATTCTTTCCTTTTAGCGACGCTACCCCATCTTTTAAGCTGTAGCTACCGTCTGTATTTTGTATAAAATCATCTGTTGTATACACGCCATCAAATTTATAACCATAAAATTGTCCTACCGTCTCTCCCACTCGTGTAATAAAGTCAATTCTCGAACTGAGATTATTCAACATAAAATCATTGCCCTCGCTAGTAGATCCATACAGCCCTAGCGTTTTTGATCGGTTAAAGGTAATATTGAAGTTTGTCTGCCATTGAAAGTCTTGCCTTTTTATGTTTAATGTCCGCAAAGTAAATTCAACTCCGCGATTACGCAATGCTGCGACATTTTGGTTCTGATAACGATATCCTGTCGAAGTAGGAATGGTTTGTTTCAACAATAGATTACTTGATTTGTTTGAATAGAAATCTGTTGTCAAGCTAATTCTATTCTTTAGAATGGCGATATCCAATGCAATATTGGTCGTTTGTGTTTTCTCCCATTGCAACTCAGGATTCCCCAACAAATCACTTGGCTTTAATCCCACTACTTCAGTATTGTTTATCGCGGCTATTGTGGATCCATATAATGTAGCATAAGTCACATTTCCAATATTGTCATTCCCCGTGGAACCGTATCCGGCCCGTAGTTTTAATTGATCAAAAAAGTGTTGACCTTCCATAAAGTGCTCCTTATGAATATTCCAGGCTGCTGAGGCCGAAGGAAAGTAGCCCCATTGATGGTTTTCCTTGAACTTTGAATTACCGTCAGCACGTAAGGTAGCGGTAAAGAGATATCGGTCATTATAATTATAGATTGCTCTTGCAAATCCTGAAACAAGCCCATATCGACCTTCGTCAACGTCTGCGCGATCTATTCTCGTGGCAAGTGAAACATCATTGAGCCCGAAATTACTTTGCGGAAATCCATAATAGGTATGTCCCAAACTCTGATCTTTGGAATACAATACCTCATGCCCAATCATGAGGTTTAGATTATGCTTATCTAGCTGCCGTGTCCAAGACAGGGTATTGGTCAGCTGCCACTGATAACCTTCAGCATTACTTCGGGATCCGTATGGCCCACCATTATTTCGGGCATTCACCGTACGGCCGTCATCCCACATGTCATTCCTGCTGTGCTTCCACTGATACGATCCTGCAGTGCGAAAAGTAAAATCTTTGAGAAATTTGATATTCAATCCCAAGTTGACAACGGCCAAACGACTAGCCTTCGCCTTAGTGATGGCATCGTTCATAATAATCGGGTTATAAATATCATATTGTGAGTCTGTTGCCTGAAGCTCCTCAGCGATATCAGCATGCAGCAATTGCTCGTCAGTAAACCGAATTCCGCCCGTTACTGGTTGCAAGATGGACATCTTTAGCATGCCTCCCAACGAACCTCCTCCTTGTGTATTTGCATCTTGCAACAAAGTATTAAAATCCAGATCTACGCCCCTAAAGAGATTGTGGTTGACTTTGGCTCTGATGCTATTACGATTAAAGCCTGATTTAGCCAGGATACCATCCTGGCTCATGTTGTTATAACTAAGCATCAGTTTGGTTTTTTCATTGCCGCCATTGATATTGACATTATGGCTTTGTAGCACCGCCGAGCTGCCAAAAACTTCCTGTTGCCAGTCGATTCCCGTACGATTACCGTACTGTTGCTTTATGCGCGTATACGCATTGCTACCAAAATCTGGAGCTGTAGGATCTCCTCCAAACATATTTGCGAACTGCTGCTGCCTGCCACCTAAGGTCTGGTACTCGTATTGGTATTTTACATAATCCTCTACACCCAATAGTTCCAGCTTCTTACTTAGCGTTTCAAAACTGAAATAGGTATTATAATCTATATTGGTTCGTCCAGATTTTGCCGACTTTGTCGTTATCAATATCACGCCGTTGGCACCTCTCGACCCATAAATTGCAGAAGCAGAAGCATCTTTAAGCACATCGACACTCTCGATGTCGCTTGCATCCACGTTATTTAACCCACCTTCCAAAACAAATCCATCTACGATAACCAGCGGATTGCTAGATCCCGAAAAGCTTGTACCACCACGAACGGTAACATTAACAGCTGATCCCGGGGCCCCACTTTGGGTGACGATATTAACGCCTGCAATTTTTCCAGTCAGCGCTTGGGCGGTCGTTGTCACGGGAATATCTTTAATTTCGCTTCCTTTAATTGACCCAACTGCCCCAGTTAAATCTCTCTTTCTCGCAGTGCCATAACCAATGACAACAACCTCGTCCAGATCACGATTGGATTTCTTCAACTGTACTCTAATAGGCGCATTTCCTTGAACAGTAACTGTTGCTGGCTCGTAGCCTACGCTCGACAATTGCAAAATATCCCCATCTCTCGCGATATATTGGAACACGCCTTTCGAGTCGGTTTGGATGGTTCGATCGGTACCGTTGACCCGGATACTGACTCCAGTGAGCGGCACATTGCCTTCGTCGACAACGATACCCGAAATCTTGTTCGATTGCGCCCACAGATGAACTGGCAAAGCTAAAGTGATCAAAGCCAGTTTAAACTTTGAACGAAACAGTAGTGGTTTGTCTTTTGATATATTTTTCAACATGGATATATAATTGATTGTATTTGATCTTGTGTCTCGTATTTCCTGGAGACAAAGAAATACGAGGAAACAGCTGCTATGCCTAAGAAATTATTTACCTGTTTTTTTCTGTTGTGCCAATAAAATCAGATAGGCCTCTATATTGAGGTATCCGCTGAACAAGGGATGGCTACTCGGCGTCAGCGCATCTGCACCATTATTTTTGTCCAGTTTTAGTCTTTCCTCCCAAATATCAGGTATACCGTCTCCGTCCGAGTCGGCGAGCGGTTCTGCCGGCTCAAACCGGCCAAGCCCACCGTTATCCAGGGGCAGATCCGATTCACGGTAAGTGTAAAACCCCCGGGTACCTTTGCTCCGCAGTTCCTGAATTAAAAAGGCATCGACCTGATCTCTTCTGGGCAAGATCGCACCCACATGATCGACCAAGTAGGCATAGGCTTCTTTGGCACTCAATTTAGGCCTAAGGGTAGGATAAGTCCCATAAAAGTCGGACGTCTTAAAGTTGTCTGCCGTAAGTCCGTGATACCAGACTTCGGTAGCTTCAATGAGTTGCCCATCCAGTTTACCATTCTGATTGTTGTCAAAATAATTGCCAGACTGATACAGATTAAAGTTGCCGTTTCCTCTAGAAAATGGAGTTCCTTTCGTCTTTGGAGTTGAGGGCCCTCCCACAAAATAATTATTTAATATCGTCACGTTAGACTCTCCGGATGACTCACCGCCAAGAATATAGGCGTCTGCAGATATGGCATGATCGGGATAGCTGGTGTTGGCATTTCCAAAGTTATAGACAACGTTATTTACAAACTCATTGATGCCTTTCACTTTTGGATTTCTTGTCTTATTACTATGATACAGCGATCTGATGATGGATATTCTCCCACCGGTCTGTATCAAGCCTCCTGCCGAGTGATTATGGCGATGGAGGCCTTGTCCGATAATTGAATTCTGAATGGTAATACTATCCGGCTCGTAACCCTTTTTGTCCCAATTGATGGAAAATACTTCATCCAGTCCCCAGGTAAAGGACATATGATCAAGCATGATATTGTTGCCATTGGCTATACCGGATGCATCATCACTTTTACCGGCACCTGCATTTGCGCCAAGCCGGATGCGGATAAAACGTGCAATCGTCCCATTTGATCCGGAAAAAGAAACTTTTCTTCCGTACAGAACAATTCCATCGCCCGGCGCTGTATGCCCGGCAATGGTGGTGTTTGCAGCAACGGCTAGATTGGATTTTAATTTAATGATTCCGGATACGTTAAACAATACAAAACGTCCGGGCTTGCTCACAGCATCACGGAACGAGCCCGGACCGCTGTCCTCTAAATTGGAAACAACATAAACAGTCGGTGCAGCTGCACCTCTGGCGCCCTTCGCAAAGCGGCCAAAGCCTTCCGCCCCAGGAAAAGCAAGTAGCCTTCCGTCTTCAGTTGTAGCATTACTTTCCGTCCATTCAATCCATTCCAATCTGGAAACAAGTGGATCTTTGGAACAAGAAAGAAGAATCATAGCCAAAGCGCCAAAAGAAAATAGACTCTGTCTTTTCATAATGATGAGATTTTCAAGCCAACCGGTGCCGGCTTGGGGTTTATAATTGTTATCTATTGGTATACACAATATTACAAAATGCAACCGGTTTCATCATCCTGCACTGTACTGTTGTATGTCAAAAGGACACTAGGGTATCGTAGCTTGTTTCCTCCTATTTTTTGTGCTTTGTTACTATCCGCGCGTTTTCCGGTAAAAAGGCCGGTTCCCAGCCATCCAACACCTTCTCTTTTGTATATCGCTCTGCTTCTGCATCGGTCAGCTGATGTGACCAGCTAACACGGCTGTTTATATGAGCTCCTTCGCCACTACTCTTATATTCAGCATAATACGCCGTCTTTTCATTCTCCGCATTTCCCCAGTTATGCCAGCCAAGAGCACGGATATGTTTTCCCATCTCACTCGTTAAAAAGACCACTTTAGCATAGGGCCGCCAAGGCCGTCCTAACCAAACCTCCGATATGTTGTTTGCAGCCGTTAGTTTACAGTCAACAAACACATAGCCATACTGCTGTTCAGCTGGTGTCGAGGCTGCTGTAATATAGCCGCCAGTACGATTGCTATGCACCTGACATTTGGAGAATAAAGTTGTGGAACCTCCAAAAATAAAATCCACAGAGCCTTCTATATAGCAATTTTC
The DNA here is from genome assembly GCF_901482695.1 of Sphingobacterium thalpophilum. Taxonomy (NCBI): domain Bacteria; kingdom Pseudomonadati; phylum Bacteroidota; class Sphingobacteriia; order Sphingobacteriales; family Sphingobacteriaceae; genus Sphingobacterium; species Sphingobacterium thalpophilum. Next base: position 2,506,308 of record NZ_LR590484.1, on the reverse strand, counting down.
CAACAGGGACTTTGTTCCATTGTGTCCGTACCAAGTATCCTGATACCCCAACATTTTACAATCTTTAAAGGCCGACCTAGCCGCATCGACATATAAAGCAACGGCCTGTCCGGCGTCCATGCCAGCGGAATTCTCGAAAGTAAGTCTCTCCCCTATAAATTGATCACCTTTTATATATACCGAACGCGAATCCGCAGTTCCGTAGCTCCCACCGCCGGGTTTAGGCTTACCACTGTGGTTGTCAAATGTCAGGATAGTCGTTTCTTTATCCTCACCTATAAGATGGATAAAGGGTTTATTTTGCGGTATTTCGACGACTTCCTTATAGATTCCCGACTTGATGTAGATATAAATCGGCTGTGTCCTATTGGCCGGAACAGCATCAATAGCTTCCTGAACCGACGTATAATCTCCAGATTCATCCTTTGCAACAATGATATCTGGTACGAGGTCCTCTTGGGGTGCCGCTGCCGTGGTGAACGTCTTCACCTGTTTTTTGGAGGTCAAAGACGCTGATGCCAGGCTTATACTCCGTAGCCTGACTGTATAATCGCTGCTCGCATCCAAGGCTTCAAAGGTATAGCGGGTATCCGTAATCGTATCGGACCGCTGCAAAGCAGACGCAAATGCAGTTCCTTTGGATAGTTCTACAAAATAGCCATCAGCACCGGCAATGGGATTCCAGCTGACGGTTGCTTGATTATGCTGGCTTTCAATATATATCTCCTGGGGGCCTTCTAGCTCAGAAAGCATTTGTTGATTATACAGCATTTCATTTTTGCAGGAAAGCAGCGATAGCATACTGCTTATATAGACCATGCTATTCGTCCGATTGAACATTTGTTTTTTCATTGCAGTCAGATTTAATATAAATGTTTTACCAGACTATTTAGATATACTTCAATATTGTCGTAACCCTTGCTTAAGTCTCTACCATTGGCATTGGCCTTCGTCGGATCTAGTTTATTGGCGATCTCCCACGCATCTGGCATGCCGTCCTCATCGCTGTCTTTTGGTATTGTTCCTTGTTTGAGCTGAGGCCATCCACCCACATCATCTTGTGAGTCAATTATGCCATTCCGGCTCCGCTCATCACCACTAGATCCGTCCGCCGTAAAATTTCCATTCTTAACTGTATTTATAATCCGGACATCAGCATCATCCCGTACGAGTGAGGCACCCACTTTTTCCAGAACGGCTTGATAAGCCTGTTCAGCCAATTCGGTTTCCACATTATCTTCGATAGGCAAAGCTGCTGACAAGCGAATGGCACTTAGTGTAGCCTGATCCAGTATGCCATATTTGGCGTTAAACTGGTTGGCTACTCCATAGCTCCAATTATCGGCATTTACCTGTTCATTACCCTCGATTACATTTCCATGTACATAAAATTTCCCCCAGACATTGTAAATTGGCGAAGCCTCATTTTTTTCGTATTTGTCAATGGACACTATTCTTCCGCGCACACCCGAGCGGGTTGCGGGGCCGGGTTTATAATAATTATTGACCATATTGACGTTCATCGCTTCCCCCCCATACCCACTGTTGCTCGCCCAGTTGTAAAAAACATTATTCCGGATATCCACAAGATCCGTCAACGCGTAGGATGTTCCTTCCCGTTCGCCAAGTCGTGGGTTTCTGCTATCATGATGCGCGATGAGGTTGTGATGAAACGTAGCCTTCTTTCCCCCCCATATTGCTCCATAGCCGTGGGCTCCTTTTGCATGCGCCGATAAGCGCAAGCTTTCGGCAATGATACACCATTGCATGGTGAAATTTTCATTGTTATAGAATGATGCGCATTCATCGGTAGACCAGCTCATAGAGCAGTGGTCAACCAGTATATTTTTGCGTTCAAAACCACCTACAGCATCCCCTTCCACCTGCTGCCGGTCTCCCATCCGGAAACGTAAAAACCGAATGACAATGTTATCGGCTTTTATGCTCACGGGATAATCCTGCAGGCAGATACCATCTCCGGGCGCTGACTGTCCGGCAATGGTCAGATCGCCATTCTTGATATCCAGATTGCTCTTGAGCGTAATATTGCCAGATACCTCAAAGACAACGATACGGGGACCAGTTTGATTCAGGGCATCTCTTAAACTTCCGGGACCAGAATCCTGCAGGTTGGTCACCTTGATGACCTTTCCTCCACGGCCTCCGGTAATCTGCCGCGCAAAACCTTCGGCCCCAGGAAAAGCATATACCTGCTCCACAGCAACAGCTCCTGTCTGAAAGGACTTGTATATGCTCCGCGATGTAAATGCCGGATTATCCTGATCTATCGCCCGAATCCGTAAGGTATAATCTGTCTTGGGTTTTAAATCAGCAAAGGCATATTGCTCATTTTGAATGGTATCGCTGGAGTAAACCACCTTACCGAAAGATGTTCCTTCTGCCAATTGCAGAAAATAGCCATCTGCCAGCGGATCCTTTGTCCAGCTAAAATTTACCTTTGTTCCTTCGACCTGCACATTTAGGTTTGAAGGGTCTGCCAAAACTCCCCCGTTGTTAGGCTGCTGTACAATGGATTTTGAGCATGCGGCATACATGCCAACCGTAGTTAACAGTAGTACTGTTGATAATTTCATCATGTTAAGTAAGGTTTAAATTGGGTATAGTTATTCCTATATAGCCGATCACTCAGCTATATAGGAATCGGTTATTTTTATGGTCTCCAACGTGGATCTCCGGCATCATCTTTACCAGCAAAACCGTTATCCTTAATCCGGAAATTGCCCAGAGCTGGATCTGCAAATAAATCCGTGCTTTTCTTGGTATAATCAAGTGTGGGCAGAGGAACTAGATCAGACGCTTCTTTCCAGGTAAAATCGGCCGTACGGTAATTTCTGCTGGCTGTAATCTGTGTACTTGGGTTGATCCTTATCCCTCCAAGGGTTTTGTTTGTCGCATTAGGATCTGCGGACTTCGGATCACCGAATATCAAGCCTGCGATTGTGAGTCCACCAGCAATGGTATTTTTTGTTCCATCAAAATCTATAAAGTTTCTTCCCGAAAGCGGGGCACGATAAAATGTGACGTGTTCAATCTTGTAAAGGCCGCTGGCATTGTTTTTACTGGCGAGGAATGCATCTGCGTTATAGACTGTTGAATTTTCCAATGAAAAATTATTGACCGCCGACTTATTGTCATCGACTGTTAATACAGCATAGCCCCCAATGTTATAAATGATACAATTGGAAAAAGTCTGTTGCCCGACAGTGATGCCGCCTCTGTACCTGGTCACTCCGCGCACATCGTGTATGATACAGTTTTCAAATGCCAACAAATCGATAGTTGCCGTCGTATTCGGATTGAAAATATATTTAGTACCTGCATCATTGCTAAATAATTCGAGATCAACAAAGGCCAGCTTGGCCATATTACTATTCGCTGTAATGCCAAAATTGGATATTCCACTTAAGGACAATCTTGCTTTGGCGCTCACCAATGGATTATCTTCAGACATTATGGTTATCGATTTACTAAAGTTAACCGCACCTGATATTTCATATGTTGCCCCTTTTTTCAGCAAGATGGTCGCCCCGGCATTCGCTTTGGCGATGGCCTCGCCCAAATTAACAGTTGCAGGATCTTCTTTGCTTAAATCTATTATCTCTCCGCTCAAAGGTTCTTTTGTTGTGTAACTATTTTCACCCCTAAACTTCTCACCGCTATACAGTGCCACACGATAGGCTGTAGCCGCTGTTAGATTTTCAATCAATAACCAGCCATTCGCTATATTCTGGGCTGTAAGCGGGATGGTCTGCACGAGTGTTTCCTGAGCAGACTCAGCAGCTACGCGGAAGACCTTTACCGTTGTCACGGCCTCACCTTCGTTTTTCCATTTAAAAAGAATACGGTTCATACCGACATCCGACGGAACCGGAAGGTGGACGATTGTGGGAAATCGCGGTGTTTTTACTTCGCCAAAATCCGCTGGTCTCGAGTTCTTTGCTGGATCCGAAGGATGTAAAGCGGTCACCCGAACTTGATAAAGCTGCTGCCACAGCAGGTCGTCTACGGTCCCTCCGGTAGTATCCACGACCTCTACTGACTTTGCTACGGTCTTAAAGGTATCCACACTGACCTCTATGGTATATCCGGCGGCACCTTCGGTCTGTCGCCAGGCAACATCAATATAATTGCCGGAGGCCTGTAAAGAACCTTTGATGGCAGGCCTGAATAAACGGGGAGCATCCCCCTGAAGCTCGGCAGTCCACTCTTTTTTACATCCCGTCAGGAATAGCATAACCATTCCACAAAGGACGATTGAATTTAATATAGCTGAAATACGTTTCATCTTGTTATATTTTTGTTTCCATCAATCTGCTGTGTTTTCACCTGATCAGAAATTATAGCCTTCATTTTTTAATGTTCCTAGGCTGCTGGTTACCGTCGAACTATGCAACGGCAATATATAGGGAACAGGAGACAGTCCGGTATCATCCTTATATCCGCGCCATGAACGTAAAATATAGTCGGCAGGACGCTGCTCTTTATCATTGTATAAGGCCTTGAGCCAATTGAGGGCGGTAAATCCGTCGGGGTTGTCGCCCTTTGACGGACTGTCTTTTATTTTGGGTGGTACGACGACTTGTCTGAATAGTCCACCGTACCATTCGATGGTCTTATCTGCTTTCAGCCGATAATAGAGTGTACCCGGTAGAGTAGCATAGGGTCCGGCTCCATTAAAGGTGTTTTCTCCTATTTCGGCAAGGATCTTACGATTTTCAGCAATTTTTTTACCGAAGAGATTCCACCGAATTAAATCATAATGACGAATACATTCGCCTCCCAGTTCCCAGGCCCTTTCGTCCACGATAGCATCAAAGAAAGTACGCTTACTGCCTGCGACCTGATTTACGTACTGATCAACTTTGCTCGCCCAGGCGGTTTCCTGAAAAGCACGTTTTCGCACCAGTTTTAATGCCTCCTGAGCTTCCAAAGTTGGGCCGTTGAGCTCATTTTCACTTTCCGCATACATCAGGATAACATCCGAAAGACGCATGATCGGCCAGTTGATCCCTGTACCTTTCGCCGAATTTGCGCCAGAAGGGGTCGGCATCAATAATCTGTTCCACTTACCTATACCGATCCCTGTTGCCGAGATCGTAGCCTGCTCGAGTTTGTTGTTATATTTGATGAACGAAGCGGTCTTGAACAGTCGTGTATCTAGCGTATCAAAACTGTAGACATAGGCCGGATTATACGGCATATAACTTGAGCCAGAGCCATATGGGTGTTCACCTGCGTCTACAGCGACGCCTATATTCCACCCCACATCTCCGAAACCCGGCGCAAAGGCCACTTCGTAGAGCACATCGGTTTTGCTGTCTACAATCCACTTGCTCTGGTTGTCAAATACATCGCCAAATTTGGGGTGCAGCTGATGTCCCGATTCATCCATTACCTTTTTACTGTATTCCCGGGCAATTTTATAGTAGTTGAGATAATCCTCTTTTCGTCGCATGGTCATATCCGGATACAGCCAATATCCGCCGCGACATAAGGCGAGCCGGGCGATAAACCCTTGGGTAAACTCACGGTTGACAGTCTCTACACCATAGGTCAGCTGAGAGGCTGGTTTCATATGGGGAACAATACTGATCAGATCCGCGATCAAGGTACTTAAAATCGTATCCCTTCCAGTGCGTGCTAAATACAGATTATCACCGCCCTGAGTCGGCTTTAATTTAAAGGGCACGTCGCCCCAGTAATTCACTAGCCAGTAATACCACATAGCCCGTAGTGTCTTGGCCTCTCCAAGAAGCTGCTTCATATCTGCATGATCGGCCATAGGTGACTGCTCAATCCCCTCGATCGCCAGATTGGCCCGATTTATAGCACTATAGGCGTTGTTCCAGACCGTCCTGATGTCACCGTTACCGTCTGTCGCTTCCAACGACCAGATATCGCGCCTTGAATTTTCCGGAGCAGCTCCCACACCCCCCACTTCTATATCCGTGTTGGGGATGAATGCGTTTGACAGCCGTGAGGTGAAAGCATCCTGGTTAAACAACGCATAGATGCTGCTTACACCTTTGGTGGCATCGCTGACATTTGCATAAATTATCTCCTGTGTAAAATTGGAAGGCGAGTCGGTGTCCAAAAACTTTTCACAGGAAACAAAGGCCAGTGAAAAGATGACCGCGATATAGCTGGATTTTATAAAATACTTTCTCATGTGTTTACTATTTAAAATTGACATTCAGACCGAACGTAAATGTTCTACTCTTGGGATAAGCCGAATAATCCACTCCGGGCGTCAGGGCGGCGTACGCACTGCTCCGCGTGGTTGACACTTCAGGGTCATAACCTGAATAGCTGCTCCAGACAAAGGCGTTGTACACCGTAGCGAAGAGACGCAGGGAGGAGATACCCATACGGGAGGTCAGCTGTTTGGGTAAAGTATAGCCCAAGGTCACATAGGACAGACGCAGAAAGGATCCATCTTCGATCGCATCTGAAGTCAACACTGGTGAGGCCGTGCCCATAGAAAAGGGCGACCAAACCTTGGCATCTTTATTTAAGGCAGCCAGTTCGTCCAGACCAGTAACCAGCTCCCCGGCTTCGTTGATATACTTATATCGGTCCTGAGAATTCATGCGATCCGATATATTGCCAAAAGTAGTCCGATATAGCATATTATACTGGATTCTGCCCGTGTTATAAATATCGTTCCCATAGACCCAGTTGAAGAATGTGCTTAAGTCAAAATTCTTATACCTGCCATTGAACCCGAAGCCGCCCGAGTGTTTGGCCAGGGCATTCCCGATGACCATACGATCTCCCTCGGCTGTGATCTGTCCGTCGCCATTAAGATCCTTTAGTTTCATTGTGCCCGGCCTGATCCCCAGCGTCCCCCCGAGAATGCCCTGTGACGAAGCGATTCCGTCCTTGAGGGTGTAAGAACTGCCGCCGTTGTAAGAGTCAAAATCATTTGAGGTATAAAAGCCATCTGCAACGTAACCATAGATCTGCCCAATGGTTTCGCCGACATTAAAAAGATAGTCGTCCTGAGTCTTGAGGTCAGTTCCGGCCCAATTGGACTGTAGGATACGCCTGTTGTTGCCATCCAGTTTATCAATCGTCGGAATATTGCGGCCTATGTTGAACGATAGGGTCAATCCATAATCCGGCTTCTCGATCAGGGGCGCGGTCAGTCCTATTTCTATCCCTTTGTTGCTCGTCTGGCCAAGGTTAATAAGCTGTTTGGTAAAACCATTGTATGCTGGTATCTCATTGTCAATGATCAAGTCTTTGGTCGTATTTTTATAGATGTCGATAATAGCAGAAAGCTTATTGTTGAATAGGCTGAAATCCAAACCCAGGTTGCGCGATACAGTGGTTTCCCAGCGTAAATTGGGGTTTGGTAAAGAAGAATTTAAAATGTTATAGTAGGTCTGGTTGATGTCGCCTGCGCCGTAAGGGCGGTTTTGACTGGGCCCGTACAACAGCCTCCAGGCATCGTTTGCTATCCGGTTATTCCCGGCTTGACCATAACTCAAACGCAATTTCAGGTCATTGACAAAGTCGACCTCCTTCATGAAGCCTTCTTCTTTAATTTTCCAGGCAAACGAGGCCGATGGAAAATAACCCCAGCGCTTGCCTGGAGCAAATTTGCTACTTCCATCTGCCCGCAGAGTGGCATAGAGGATATATTTATCCAGATAAGCGTAATTGACACGTCCAAAAAATGAGACAAAATCTTCCCCACGCGCTTCGTAAGTTTCCATACGTTCTGGAGTACCCAAAGCCATGTTGGCAAACAAGACATCCGGTGTTATATTTTCATCAAAATATTTTGCCCGGTTCAGGCTGCTGTTGCCATTGGTAAAACTCAGTTCATGTCCGAGCAGGAAATTGAGGTTATGCTTTTCATTTTTCAACGCAGTGTAGTTGGCCGTATTCACAAAGCGGTAGACACTTGCCGAGGAAAGATCGATCTGTCCCAGCGGCAAGTTTAACCCCACATTACGTGATTCGCCGGTCAACGGCCCCCAATACCGTTTATTATTTCCGTCGCGGAGCGAAATTGCCGCTTCAGAGCGCAATGCAAGATTGCGTACTGGATTATAGGTAATTGCAGCTCCCAAGCTTAAATCTCTTGTTTTGCGTTGTCTATAATCCTGTTTGGCGAGTTCAATCGGATTGATCAAGCTCCGTAGAAAATTATCGTAATCATCTTCCCCATCGACAATGGTGGTAGGATCAATGACCATGTGGTCCACCAGCCCATTGATCGGTCTAGTCTGGATACCATCGGAGATGCGTACGCTTGATGTGCCGGAGGTTCCGGCCCCGTCAATCACATTATGCGTGTAGCGCGCCGACAGATCCAATTTTAGATTTTTATAGAGTTCATGATTCAATTTGAAATTAAAATAATAACGCTTTTGCCCTGAGTTGAGCATCAGGCCCTCATCTTTGTTGTAGGTATTGTTAAAACCCCATTTCGTTTTTTCGGTCCCGCCAGAGATGGATAGGTTGTGCTGGCTGGAACGGACTGCTCCGCCAAACAATTCGTCCTGCCAGTTGGTACCCGCCTGATACTTGTACAGTTCAAGATCATCATACTCGCCAAAAAACTTCTTAAAATTGCTATACTCATTGGAATTTGTCCCGCGGATCATTCCATATTCGTAATGCAACAGCGCAAATTCGTAGGGAGAAAGCACCCCGAGCTCTTTTGGCATGTATTTACTCTGGAAGAAATTGTTGTAGCTGATGCTGGTCTTGCCGGCCTTTGGGCTCTTGGTGGTCACGATCACAACCCCGTTGGCTCCTTTTGACCCGTAAATCGCTGTGGAGGAAGCATCCTTTAGTACATCAATGGATTCGATATCCGAGGCCGAGATATCATTGAGGTTATTGACGATAAAACCGTCCACAATATATAAGGGAGCGTTGTCCTGCGTAATGGAACCACCACCTCTGACCCGGATGACGATTTCGGCGCCGGGAGCACCATCAACGGTCGTCACCTGTACCCCCGGCAGTCTACCGGTCAGTGCTTCGGCAACGTTGACAACCGGAGCTTTCTCCAGCTCCTTGCCTTTGATCGAGCTCACAGCTCCGGCAAGATCTTTACGCGACACAGTACCATAGCCAATAACGACCACCTCATCCAGTCCTTTAGCGTCCTCCTGCAACGTGACGATCAGCTGGTCGCCCGGCGGGACAGGCTTTTCCGTGCGAATAAAACCTACGGACGAAAAAACCAAGGTATCGCGCAGCGATTCGACCAAGATCGTATATCGCCCGTCTTTGTTGGTACTGGCCTGTTTGCTTTTCCCTTTGATACTCACCGTTACACCCGAGAGGGGCTGAGTATCCGGACCGTAGACTGTACCCACAATTTTCTTTTCCTGAGCCAAACCGAGCTGTGCAACGGACATCAGAAACAGTAAAGTTTTGAGTTTTCTCATATTAAGCTATAATTTTGAATTGGTTATTACTTAAGCACGCTTGACAAAATTTTTGAATCATACGATTCCGTCCCGGAAAAGGCTTAAAAGATTCAATAAAATTGTCCAGCAAAGATTATATTGGTTATTTTCCTGCGTTCGTAATAACAATAATACATGAAAACAGGCTCTCTATGCTATAAAACAGGAATTAAAATTACGCAATCGATGCCGGCAACGTTTGCAGGACAGTTCAGGACAGTGATCCGTAACAACCGGTTGCAAAAAAAAACGCACTGCTTGACAGTGCGCTTTAGAGGATCGTATTCCTCATGTCATCTTCCGATGAATGGCCGACAATTAACGATCAGATCATCAAGCAATGCCGTCATCTTGCTCCTAGGCATGCGATGACTTTATATTGTGCAGCTTCTAGGGCATCTTTTTAAACCCTTCTTTTTTTATGACCCATCTCCCATCTTTCGGAAACCCCGGCAAATCACCGGAAGATGCATCCCAGCCTTCAAGCATCATCGCCACAGTAGTCAGTACACCACCATTGCCGGGTAAATATATACGCAGGCGCCCATCCTGATAGTTATGCCCGTTTTTGAGGTATGTATTGGTCTGGACATTCATGAATAAAGCGTCCAGCGCTTTATGTGGCAGGTTCAGCCGTGCAGCATTCATGGCAGTCATTGGAAAATCCCAACCCCATGTTTTCTCCCAATGCCATTTCGACAGCACGAGGTCTAAGGTATTTTTCATGATTGCTTTATCCAGTTTCGGTGACTCTGGCACCATTCCCAAGGCACCGAGGACCGCAGGATGGTCTGTCATCCATCGATCAAAAGTGTAAGAGTCCGGAGCTGTCTGGGTAGCCAGATATACCTGATCTCCGATAGGTAAGGGCGCTAATTTTTCGATCACATCATCCCATTTTGCTACCCGGGGTTCGCCTAATCGTTCTTTCCACTTCTGAGCCGTACGAAGTGCCCAATCCCAATACGCCACCTCATAAGTCGGATTCATGGTTTCCGAAGCCTTAAATACTTCCTGCGCCGGGATCACTCCTTTACCAATATTGTACCGACCTGTCAGGCTATCGTAATGTGCAAAGTCTGCCATAAATTCGGCGGTTGCAAACACGAGGTCTTTATATTTTTTTAAGACAGCCAAACGCTCTTTATCACGGTAAGCCAGCTCAGTCATATAAATAATATGTGGCTGCTGCCATACCAAAAAGGCCGCTACAGATGAAGGGCTTTCGTTCCCTTCATTGTCGGACATCTTTATCCATCTTACCCCTTGATATCCCTGCCGTTTTGCCAGGGCCCGTGCTTTTTCAAATGTCCGGAAATAATAATCCAGGGTTTTCTCCATAAGCTCCGGGCGCCCCCAGAGGGCAAAATGGACAGCATGCCACCAATGCATCTCGGTATGGGGCTTACCGTACCAGCTGTTGAAGGTGAGCCCTGTCTCTTGTGGTGGATTGCTACCTCCACATTGTACCTTTGTTAAATATTGGGAAAGCACCACTCTTCTTTCCAGTTCATTTGCCCGTGGATCTGTACTGCCTGCAAAATCAACCGCAGCTCCACTCTCCCAAAAAAGCTTCCACTGCTGTGTACTTTCGCGCGCCGCGTCTTGGTAATTTCGACTATTGTGTCCGGCTTTACTCGTGGCAGCAAACGCAAAAGAAAATTCGAAAGCCTTCAGATCCGCTGCCGGTTGATAAACAAAATAATGCGGCGCGGTATTTTGGAAAGTCCCTTGCGAAAACTGCAGTTCCGTAAAATAATCCGTACCCTGCAGCTGGTGGCTGATGACAGCACCCCGAGACGAACTACTGACAATAAGCGTTTTGTGATCATCCACCTGCGTATAGTTTGTCCCCTCATCTAAAAATTGACCACTGGGATAGGGATATTGGATAAATACTCTCAGCCGCTCCTTGGCGATCAACGGGGAGCGCACATGTACAGCTACGGCGTCCTGTGTCTGATAAGATGCCGTTTTCACAACTACGGGGTCCCCGTCAACGCTAAACTCACTTATTATCATCCCCGTCCACAGATCCAGTTCCTGACGAATGTTTTTAATGTCATTTATCGCTGCCCGTCGGCCATCTTTGCAGTAAAATTCCAGCCCCACGTTGCCCAGTTGCAGACGGTGTTTATTTTCCCTGAAATAATTTACGGCTGCGGCATTCCGCGGCGGTTCTTTAAGCTGAACACTGTATTTAGCATCGCGCCCTTCATTGTTGAAATCATATGATTTTAATGTTTCCTCAAAAGCATAGTTCTCTGTGTTGGGAAAGGAATCCCAGCCCCATTCGGACTGAGTGCCTAATGACACCCCATATCTGTAGTATAGGGGGAAAGACTGCATGCCTGTTGCATCAACAGTGTATGCAAAGGCCCCGTTACCCACGGTAAGGGACGCCAGCGTATCCATCATCAGGTTGCGTACATTATGCCTTTTGACTACCAGTTCACGGTCAATTTTGCCGATACGCTGTGCTAGACACAGCATCGGGCACAGCAAGGTCATCATAACAGTCGCAGTAATTTTCGAATTTATTTTCATCTGAATACAATTGTTTTTGACACATTTTTTTATGCCGATCTTTATCGACTGGCCGATACTCCCGCTAGACGCTCCACCATGGACGCGTCATTATCAAGGCTTATGCCGAACCAGCCGGTTTTCCGTGATCAGCTACCGCAACAGCGTGAGACTGATCAAGCCAATGACAGCATCGTTTGCCACAGCAATAAGTTCCACGGACTGAAGCTGCTTGCTACTGTCGAGTGGTAAATCCAATAGCGTGGCCGCCCCACCATCGATAGCACGGTTGCTATAACCTTTAATTTCCGTATAGCGATTCCACGCACCACCTTTATAAAGTTCGCCGGACTTGAGACTGACCCGATAGGGAATCTGGTCATCCGGGATATCAAAAGCACGATTGTCGTCGAGGTAGTCCTGTTCTATCGGCCACCAGTTGAATGGATTGATCAAGTCAAGGATGCTAGTTGTGCCATCGGTATAATTGACCTTGATCTTAGCATTGGTCAGCTGGGACTGCATGGGATTTGTTGAACCAGCCATCAGTAGATACATTTTACGTGCACGTCCTTCCAAAGGTATTGTAGCACGGCTAGGGTAATTATCCCATTGACTGACAAATAGAACGTTTCTGTTTTCATGTTTTATCTGGAAGGGAATATCCAAATAGCTCAGCTTGTTTTGTCTACTTCGGGCCATTATTCCACTATCATCAATACTGGCGGCAGTCAGTGGGTAACACCAGTTGCCTATTCCCTGCCAGGGCAGCTGCAAGGTCGGTCCTTCTGGTCGTGGTGACAGGTATTTTTGCTGAAAGATATCATTCAGACGGGCGTTATACTTGCTTGTTAAATTTTGTTCCTCAAAATGCCCACTATCGGTTATCTTCCAATCTATATAATCGACTTTTTCACGGTAATCACCCAAAACGAGATAGAGGCTGTTGGTTCCTTTAGAAAAAATTTCTGCAGGAAGCTGCAGTGCACGTATTTCCTTCGGTTTTAAACGAAGCGTCCGCCGAAAACGGTCATGGTCGATGGCCACATGCTGTATCTGTTCCGAACGGTTCGTTAGCGAAAGATAGTACTTGGTATCTTTTTTTAGCAAATTTGATTTTAAAGGGCTTTGCAACCTGATATTCACTGCTTGCCACCAGGTCATTTCACCTTGCTGAAGTTTTATAAAAAAGGTTCCTTGATGCTCCTTGTGAATAAACCACAACTGCTGTCCCGACCTTTTTTGAATAATTCCCTGCGGATCCCGGAGATCCAACACTTGTGTTCTCTTATCCAAGGGAATCGACCATGGATCAGTAAATACCTGTTGTAGGTCGCCCGTAGCCATATTCTTTACTTTTCCCGCGCCTGTTATCTGAACTTCAAAATCACGACCGGGATCCGATTCTATAATAAGGAACGGTTTATTGATGGACGAAGCTTTTACCGACCATTTCATATCTTTTCCATTAATTTTAACTGAGCTGACCCGCTCAAAATCAACGGGAATTTCCAAGATAAGCTTTAAAGACTGCGCATAACGGGTTTTGATTCGAAACGTTGTGGTGTGAGCAGTCTTTTTATAACTGTAGCTCCATTCAGGCAGTTCGATCTCTGCAAATTCCCAAGTTGTGGGAAATCCCGGTTTAATAAGTAGCTTGTTGTCCAATAAGCGCGGGTGAACGCCAAACAACCCCTCGACCAATGTGCGCGAAGCCACACCTATGGGATCTGCAAAGTCCCGATATAATTCGCCACGGAAAGCATCATAATGGGAAAGCTGCTGAAAATTGCCGGGGCTGATGCCGTGATACATGCTTTCCGTCAGGTTACTTTTCCACAGCTGATACGCCTCATCTGGCCTTCCGGCCTGCCAGTAGGCAAGTGCTGTCTGTAAATTCTCAGCCAAAGCCACATTGTTGACCGACCAGGTGTAAGGCTGCCAGGTAGTCGTCGGGAGCGTATAGAGGCCGGCCTGCTCCTGCCCTTTTACTGCAACAGGAATCCGGGGCAAACTATTGGCCACGTATTGCAGGTTTTGGTAATTTTCAAAATCATCCAGGACATCGGCATCAGCCACATGGTAAATCGTCCATAAGCCCGGCCTTTCGTGTACAAGCTGATGGCCCAAAGCGTCCTGAAACTCGGCAAAGTACCCCTTTCCCTTAAGCCAGAGCCTATTTTTCAATGCCTTCTGAATTTTATCTGCTTCACGTATATAAGGATCTGGATTCTGTCCGATTAAGCCTGCCAACTTGCCCATCATCCGATTGGCACGGTAATTATAAGCTGTGGTATGGGTTACCCCGCCCCCCGAATATTGTAGTCCATCGCTAGCCCAGATCGCGCAATAGGCATCGTATAAACCGTCGTTGTCGCGGTCGAAATTGCGCTTTTCCCAATCAAGGTGCCGTTGGAGCGTCGGCCACATTTGTCTGAGGTAAACGGTGTCACCGGTATAATTAAAATGCGACAATAGCTGATCAATAAATACCAGATTCATGTCGTAATGATGTGGCACAGTATTATTGTTGGGATTCCTGCTGATATATCCACTGGAGAACATGGCAGTGCCCATTTTTTCCAGATGCCGTGCTAAATGCAAGGCTGTATCCATGACTACGGGAGCGGCGGCAGGACTGGTTACCTGCGAACGGGCATAACTCGAAAAGTGTTCCTTCGCCCGGCCATGCCAGCCCAAAGCATCTGCAGCATAAGCACCCCGCCATGCATTCAGGCGCATGCGCCATGCAACAGCACCATGCAAAAAGGTAGGACTCTCCCAAATACCATCCGCAGCAACTGCCAAAGCTGCTCCGAAATTATTAATATATCTATCCGGCGTGTTTAATTTGATGCGATTAGCCAAAGCCAGCCTTGCCTGCTGCGCCTGTTCAAAAATTACTGCCAAAGCTGGCTCTTCACTTTTCCCCGGTATGAGCCTTCCTTTGGAGATCTGCACATAGCAGGGCTCCGCTTTTAGCTGACATTCTGCCACCACAATAGGGCTGTCTACAGGTTTAACAGCCGTCAAATTTGGTAGCTCTGCCAATGCTGACGCATCCGTAAGCCATACTCGAGCATCTTCTGAAAAACGGCCATGCACAAATTGGGCTTCTTTTTTCTTATTTTGATAAACTAATTCAAACCGTTCTTTTTCTATGACATACCGGTTATTTTCACAATAGGCCGGTAGCAGGTAAAACCCTGATTCCGGATCCGCCCCCACATCACCATTCCTGCTGAATGTTGCTCCGCTAGCTCCGCCATATATGGCATAAAGCTGCGCTTCAGGGCTGACATCGGTCGCCTGCAGTTTTACGATCATTCCTTCGGCACCGGCTTGTGCCATGACGACGATATCAACATGCCCTTCCCCCAGAAAGGTGTCCCAAATGCGATAGACCATGGAACCTGGCCTATATCGTGTCTCGATGCGGTCAGCGTCAATCATCTTCTTATATTTCTGCTTATTGCGTAGAACAAATTGCAGATTGCCCCCCATACCGGGCAGATACAAAGCAAATTCAGGGAGATCCCCTGCCTCCACACGAGAAGCCCGATGATCGCCATATAGTGCCCTGTTAAATCGGTACCGTCCGTTGACGAGCAGAAAATCGCCATTATCTTCTGTATAATGTAACGCCCGTTCTTTGCCGGGTACCTGCTTAGCCTGAGCAAAAGACTGTTGTATGGACAAGGACAATAAAATCCAGAAAGAAAACAGGCTCCTTCTTTTCATAATCAGTCAAATGACGTTAGTTCTTTTCCATTTACCACAACATTCTTTAACATCACATTCTTAAGGTGGTCTACTTTATACATTTCCTTTACACCTTCGATTTTACAGTTGACCATCGTAAAATCGGTCACAGGTGAAGATTCATAGGCCGTCGACAATACCGCATATTTGCCGCCCCCCTTTACCTGAAGATTTTCCACCCAGATGTTGCGGATGGTCGGAATATGTTTTCCGGGCTTTTCATAAAACATGTTGAAGCGTATTGCGGCTTCTTTGTACTGACCGACCTCTGTATTATAGAAGAATACATTCTCGATGATACCGCCCCTGCTGGAACTGGTTTTAATGCGCAATGCCCGATCAAGATTAGGGCTATCCATGACATTGTTGAGGGCATAAATATTTTTGGCTCCGCCCGCTATTTCACTGCCGATGACAACACCGCCGTGTCCGTCTTTCATCACACAATTTTCGATGATATGGTTTTCGGCAGGACGTCCTATGTTGCGGCCGTCCTCGTCGCGGCCCGATTTAATCGCAATACAGTCGTCGCCGGTATCGAAATAGCAGTTTCTGATCCAGACGTTCTTACTCGCTTCCGGATCGCAGCCATCGTTATTAGGACCATGACTCACCACCTTTACCCCCTCAATCAATACATTCTCACATAAGACGGGATTCAGGTTCCACATTGGCGAATTGACAAGCTTGACATCAGCAATCCAGACGTTCTTACATAGGTAGGGCTGAACAAAATTAGGCCGAAGGAAATTGCCGTGCCCAAACAGTCTCTTTTGAGGGTCTAGCTCTTCGGCCATCTGCTTATGTAAAATCGCACGGGCAGGTTTCTGCTCTCCCGGGCGTCCCTCGTGCCATCCGTATTTACGCGCGCCGCACCAGTACCACCAGTGATCATTGTCTGCATTGCCATCCAGCAGGCCTTTACCGGTGATAGCAATATTTTCCTCTTTATATGCGTAAATGAATGGAGAGAAATTGATGCACTCCATTCCCTCCCATCGGGTAAATACCATCGGATAGTCAGCGCTATCTCGACTAAACAGTACCGTGGCTCCTTCCTTGATATGAAGATTAACATTACTTTTGAGATAAATCGCTCCGGTTAGGTACACGCCTTCAGGGACCACGACGCGCCCCCCGCCCTGCCTGCTGCACGCTTCGATCGCCTGTTTGATGGCCGCCGTATTTTTTGTCCGGCCATCCCCAACGGCTCCAAAGTCAGTGATCACATAATCTTTGTTTTTAAATTTTGGCGCTACAATCAGCTTTTTCAGCTGATCGATTTCTTTTAACGGCTGCTGGGCCGTCGTCCAGACAGTCTGCTGTCCATAACTGTTGACAAAACCAAGGACGGTAATAAGAATACTAAAAATCGTTTTCATCAGGTATTGTTGTTTTACTTATATGATTTCAAAAATGAAGGTCGTGGAAGTATCTGCCTTCCCGCCTTGGGTGGCACCGAATAAGAAACGTGGTTCGTTGGTCAGCCTGTCCATGAGTATCATGGGGCGCTCCAGCCGTCCAAAACGTTTTAAATTGGCCGGGGGCGTTGCTTCGTGTACATACTCAGCCAGATTTAGATAGGCTACTTGCGGTTCAGACCATTGAATGCCATTCTTTGACATTAGGATCAGCCCATATTCATGGTTATAAAAACCCATATCCCTGGCGATCAAGCAGTACTGCCCGTCTTGCTGCCAAACGAAAGCGTCTTCGAGCTGCGCATTGTTCGGCCGACCAGAAAAATCAATTACTGGCCGTTCTGAGACCTTGTGGTAGGGCCCCAGAGGATGATCCGCCTTAGCCAGCCCATATTTTCGATTCCCCCTGACGGGCCCCGTATCACGCAGGTATTCCGCTGTATTCCAAGATTTGTAGTAGAGCCAAAACTTACCATCGTCGCCCTGTAAAAATGCGGGGTTCGTCGTACAGTGATCATCCCAAGCGCCCTCTTCTCCCGGCAGCAAAATAGGACTGTCGCTCCTTTTCCAAGGACCATCCAACGTTTTTGCTGTCGCCACACCAATTCTCTTCGTATCAGTCTTGCCATTGCAGTTACCCATATAAAAGAGATAAAACATGTCTCCCACTTTTTTGATTAGGGGATTATGGCAGGTGGTACTATCCCAACATCCATCTCTTGGCTGCAATACGACCTCTTTGTGCTGAAAGCTCTCATACGGGGATTCCGCCACCGCATGGGCAATCTCGGAGCCCTTAATCCATCCGCCCATTCCCTTATCTTTGCGCCATCGGGAATAAAAAAGATGAACTTTTCCATCATCGCCCCAGATCGGAGATGAACACCAGATAAAATAATCGTCCAACTGTAATGAACGCCCGATGGGCTTCAAGCTAAAATACGGTGCCACCTCCTGCTTATTTTTGGTAATGGCACCTGCTGGAGACAGTGCAGCGATTAGCAAAAATGCATTTGATTTTAAGAAGATCCTCCTATCCATATCAGACATTTTCTGGCGATTGATTTACAATTTGGTTTTCCGGTATCCGCAGCTTCGACGAATAAGTCTTTAAGATACAAAAATCGGTGTAACCGCCTATCCTGCCCTGTCCTGCGACTACTTACGAATTTTGCCACAGACCACTACTTTTTTCTCAATAAAAAAGCCTACCGGTTAGATTTCAGACCAGGTAGGCTCATGTTTATCTGCTGAAAAGCCGCCAAATGATTATGAGAACAAGAAACTTTCAGAAAAAAATCGCCCTTAAACTTAAGGGCGATTAGATTTCGATAGCATGATCAATATCCCGGATTCTGGGTATATAGTCCAGGGCTATTGTCGAGTTCGGACTGTGGTACCGGATACAAGACATAATTCACTTGAAAATCAGACATCTGTTTTGAGACGTCCTCTTTCGTAATCCAAGCCTTCATCACAGATTCAACTGTTCCACTGCGAATAAGATCAAACCAACGCAATCCCTCACCGATAAACTCCCGTCTCCGTTCGTCCATCAGTTGCGTTTTAGTCACATTGGTCAGCTCGGCCGTCAAACCAGCACGTTTTCGGATTTGATTGACGATCGCATCCACATCAGTTTGAGACCCAACAGCCCCGTTCAGAATGCACTCTGCCTTCAGCAACAGCAAATCGCTATAACGAAACACAATATAATTGATCGGCCAATCCATGCGACTCGCCGGCACTTTGGTCACATCGACGAATTTTTTAACAAAGGATCTTGTTTCAACAACATTGCCATAGGTATATCCTTGCTGAATACTGAATGTTTTCCTACCATCACTTGCATCATACAATTTAAGCAAGTCTTCAGATACAGGTCTAATCGTAAGGCCCCCTTGTGTGGCTAGCCCGAGTGAATTGAACCAATTGTCAGGCACGAGTACCCATGGAAAAGTAGCCCCTACGACAGGATTCGCCCCACTGGAATATTCTATATTGAAGATCACTTCCTTGTTGCGCTCATTTCCATAATCAAAAACGCTATTATAACTGGCCAACAAACTAAATTCATTGCTATTGATTACATCGTTGAACTGTTCCACGGCTTTCGCCCATTCATTGCTGTTCAAGCCCGCTCCTTCAACACCCAAAGTGGGTCCTGATCGCGTCATATAAACCAATCCCAGCAACATTTTTGCAGCGTATTTATTGACACGACCTTTATCTACCACCGCATAGGCACTGGGGGCTGGAAGGGCATTAATGGCCTTGTTCAGATCTTCAATAATCAAGGCATACAACTCCTCCACGTTGCTCCGCCCAATACTTTTGGCTTGACTGGCAGACACAACCTTGTCGATAAGTGGCACTTTTCCGAAGTATCGAATCAAATCAAAATAAAAAAATGCGCGCAAAAATCGAGCTTCACCTTCCATTCTATTGCGAAGAGTCGCATCCGGGATGGCTGTAGCACCATTCGTCACAAGTTGTTCCAAATAATTGTTTACACGAAAGATGCCGTTAAAATTTGTTTGCCAAGCTTCTATCACATAGGGGTTACTGGCAATCGTTTTATGAAAACTGTTGATCCCTTCCCAATCACGTACCCCGCCATCGGACACAGCGTACAAATTGTCCGATCGTGTCTCCGAAAGATTCATCAAACGGTCTGGATATCCTCGTGTACTGTTATAGATCGCGTTCAATCCTTGCACAAAATCATTCGTAGTCTTAAAGTAGGTGTCAGATGTTGCACTCGAAATTGGCTGCTGGTCCAGATCCATTTTGCAAGATCCCAATAGACCTGCCATCAACAAAAATATACTCAACTTTTTCATTATTTTAAAAATTTACGTTCAAACCAAATGTTACTGTTTTTGGAATCGCTAAGCCCCCATAATCACCGGCTTCGGGATAATCAGCGCTTCCGCTTAAGTTTGTATTGGAAGATTCTGGATTTACACCACCGTCATATTTATCCTTTCCCCAAAAATTTTCCAATGTCACGAATAAACGGACTAAACTAAGTTTGGACTGACTCCCTAATTTTAGGTCTTTTATATTATAACCAAGTGTGACATTACGTAGGCGCCAATAATCTGAAGAATACAACCAATCTGTATTTTTGATCCGTCCGAATGTTGAATACGCTTTTCCCACGCGACCTTCCCCGGGATCCTCTTCTGAACGCCATCTATCCCTATAAAATCCAAGTGCATTGTCCGATGATCCTTGACCAGTACGCCCCAATGCCCGTCCTAGAAGGGAATAGATATGGCCTCCATTTTGGCCTTGAAACATGAAACTCAAATCAAAATTTTTATATTTTAAATTGTTGGTGATTCCCCATACATAACTCGGGTTTGGGTGTCCCACAATTACGCGGTCATTCGCGTCGATCACGCCATCACCATTGGCATCCACATACCTTGGGTCGCCTGCCTTTTGGCTACCATACAATGCGGCACCGGCGTCAATGTCTGCCTGACTCAATATACCATCTTGTTTAACGACGTAAATGCTATACATCGGTTCACCAACCCGTAAAAGGCTATGTTGAATATCGAACGAAGATGGAATTAAGATTTCCTTTTGCTCACCAGCAAGTTTTGTTACCTCATTGGAATTATGACTGATATTAAAAGAGGTAGACCATGAAAAATCCGATTTTCTGATCTGATGGGAAGTGATCTCGAAATCCCAGCCTTTACTTTTTACCTCACCAGCATTATCCAAGTAGGAAGAAAAACCTGTGGCCAACATGGACGGCACATTCAACAATAGATCACTGCTCTTACGCATATACCAATCAAACGATCCTGTGATACGGGATCCCAAAAGGCCAAAGTCCAATCCAACATCGTAGGTCCGGGATTTTTCCCATTTTAGGTCCGGATTAATGATATTGCTTGGTGCCTGCCCGGATGTCGAAAGACCATTTGACGAATAATTATAAAAGCCCAATAAGGCAATGCTGCTGTAATCTCCGATATTGTTATTTCCAGATTCACCATAACTACCACGCAGTTTCAGCTCATTGATAAAGGTGATGGGTTTCATAAAATTCTCCTGCGACAAACGCCAACCCATGGACAGTGATGGAAACCAGCCCCATTTTGTATTGGACCCAAAACGCGATGAGCCGTCACGTCGAATACTTCCCGAAAGAAGGTATTTTCCGTCATAGGCATATTGAACCCGTCCAAAATAAGACAGCAAGACGCTTTGTGTTGCGCCGGTTGAAGCCACCGTAGCGACTGCGCCATTCAAAGTTGTGATGGAACTATTGGTATAACCTCCCTGTGAAGTGATGGAAGAAGTTTCAAGTTTATCAAAATTATAGGCTTGCCCCAATAAAGCAGTAATATCATGTTTGTCGATATTGAGATGATAGTTTAGAGTGTTTTCATTGACAAAAGTTTGCTTTCGATATACGCTATTGGATCCATAGGTCGCTTGATTCGGGTTGTTGGTTCGATTAGCCAAAGTTCCGCCTACGGTATAGGGCTGAAATCTATTGCTTCGACTATCGGTCTGATCCAGATTGACCGTGGTCTTAAAATTTAAGTTCTCCAGGATATTGTACTGTCCGTAAACTGTCCCCAATAAACGTGAAATTTTGTTTTCCCCGATATAATAGTTCAATTTTGCTATTGGATCGTTTGTCGATGTGCTCCAAGGGTATTTTTCATTGTCAAAAACATTCACTGTTCCCGCAGGATGGTCCTGAACCGGTGACATCGAATAAATCTGATGCATAATATTATCCTTTCCTTCCACCCCCGGATCATTTCCGATAGAATAAGTGGGTGCTAGGTTTAAGCCGAATGCAAATTTCTTATTCGGTTTCACTTCGACGTTAGCCCTGGCAGTATAATTTTTATAGTCCAATCCTTTTACAATACCTTGTTGATTGAGATAATTTCCCGAGACATAATAATTGACAAATTCTGTCGCTCCGGAGGCTGCTACCTGATAATTTTGGACCACGCCTTTTCGATACGCTTCGTCTTGCCAATTAATGAGGTAAAGCCCCGGATGTCCAGGTTCCAGCCAACGGTCATCATACATATAAGATGTGTTATATTTCCCCTCGGCAAGCCCCAATATTTTCCGTCGTTCGGCATTGCTTTGACTTGCCAGCCTTCCTGTACCGGAGGCTTCCCATTGCGCATTGATCATCTCCACCGCTCTATCTATCCATTCTTCACCATTCAACATATCCAATTTCTTATAAGCCTCGGAAATGCCGACGTATGAATTGAGGCTCACTTTGGCCTGACCGCTCTTTCCACGTTTTGTGGTGATCAGAACAACACCATTTGCTGCCCGGGATCCATAAATTGCAGCTGCAGATGCATCTTTTAACACCTCCACAGATTCAATATCGTTGGGATTCATATTGTCCAAAGGATTTCCTGAGGCATAGTTTCCCGAACCGTTCTGTGCTGCCGTTGATAAAGGAAAACCATCAATAACGTACAAGGGTTCACTGCCGGCAGTGATAGAACCTGATCCCCTGACCTGAACACTTAACCCTTTTCCGGGAACACCTGTGGATTGCTTGACCCTTACTCCAGACATCTGTCCGATCAAGGCTTGATCAACACGCGCAATAGGACGCTCATCGAGATTTTCGGCATTAAATTTTGAAACTGGAGCAATAAGATTAGTCCGTTTCTGAGATCCATAGCCAATGACAACGACTTCGTCGAGTGATTCTTGCTTGGCTGCCAGGTTCACTTGCAAAAAAGAGAGGTTGGATACGTTTAACGTTTTCGTAACGTATTCTATCGAAGTGAAGGTCACCTTATCCCCCGGCTTGGCAATAATGCCAAATTCACCATTTTGATTAGTTGTCCCACTACCTTTGCCGTTCACATGGATAGTCACTCCGCTGATAGGCTGACTTTTGTCGTCAACAACTTTCCCCTTCAGCAGTTCTTGAGCATATAATACCTGAGTCAAAGCCAACTGGGTCATTACTACAGTACCATATCGTAAGATATTTTTCATGGGTTGAAGTTTAAATTGTTATTTGTGATTTATATTGGTAACTGGAAGTTATAGTATCCCTTGAAACTAACTATCCTGAACTTACAGGTTCGCATGTATCTAGTCTATTACAGAAAGCAAAAAGCCCCATTTTAGGGGCTTTTTGTTGCTATTTATGTTTATTAATGTAACAAGATTACTCTCTTTTGAATCCTGTTAAACGTCAATATAAACTTCTTGCCGTGGTGAAAAATTGACCAGCCAAGTAGGAGCTACGGCGGACACATCCAATCGTTTTCACTTAATAACTCCACAAAGTCACAGGACCGATCAAACCGCTTTCCATGGATTTCCAATCACCGGCATCAAAGTTTTTATAGTTGATATTCACAAAATTGATTTCGTGATAATTACGCCACGCAACTTTTTGCTGATCCAGGTGACGGATTCGGTTGGCCATCAGGTTGGCTACTTCGATGCGGATTTTATTTTCTCCATCGACCAACCATTTGGTGACATCCTGTTGAAAAGGTATAGACCACAATATACCTGCATCCTGCCCATTGATAAATACCCGGGCGCTTTCTGCAACCCTTCCAAGCTTCAGAAGATAGGATTTTGAAGGATTCTTATCGATAGAAAACGTTTTTTCATAAGCCGCAGTCCCCGAAAAATTGATGGCGTCTTTATCCCCCCATGCTGTCCAGGAAGAAAGTCGCTCAAGCTTTCTGGCACGTGGCAAAACAGGTCCCCCTGCAATAAAGCTTACCTTCCAATCACGATCCAGTTGGGCCACTTGGCTTAATTCTTCCTGATAACGAAACGTTTCCTTGGCCTTTTGATCCGAAGCCAAAATGATCCAAGAATAGCCTGACGGAATCTGCACGCGTATTTTGCCATCGATCGATGGCAGCTGAAATGTCCGCCCAGTCTGAGGATCCAATAAAGTATACTGTTTAGCTTGTGTATTTAACATGATACTGCGGTCGACCATCTGTCGGCTGTGATTAACCAGATAATAGTAGGTGTCCTTACCAGCGACTCTCCTTGAAAACTTTAGTCCTGTCTGGCTAATCCGTTCGGGAGCGATCTGTTCTGTTTCGAGTGCTGAACTGACATCCGCCGTCAAATAGATCTTACCTTTTCCAAAAGCTGTATACTGATTCGCTTTATCTCTCTCGAAACCCAGAGACGCAATCAAAGTATTGAACTGCGCACGACGTTCGTCCAACCGGCTGTACCCAGCAACCTCTTGCGGCAATTGTTGGAAGACGACTGTTGCTCCCTCGCGCGCCATTTGCAGAATTTTCTGGAGTGTGACTTCAGAAAAATAATGGCAGGCAGGAATATAAATTGCCCGATACGGGATCGCATCCTTAGCTGTTTGTAATCTGCCGTCCTTAACCGTTGTTCCAGCTAAAATTTTATCCGTTGCAAAATCAAAGCTATAGCCTCTTTTCTGCAGTTGCACACTTTGTTTATAAAATTGCGTTGGGTGCAACCATTCGTCAACATCATGAACTTTCAATGCCTTATCCATTCCCTTCGCATCATTCCAAATATCATAAATAGGCCAGTAAATTAGCAATTCGTTATCAGCACGGCTAGATTGAAGAATAGACTGGACACGTGTAATATATTGATTTAAACCGCTGAGATGGTCCCAAAATGAATTTTGCGGCACAAAGTTTACTGAAGCATAGAATAACCACCCCGGAAAGGGTACATTTTTTGGTGAATATGTTGTGCCGTGGTAGAACACATGATTCACCCCGGCGAGGAATAGTTGTTCGACTTCAGGTTTCGTTTGCGACAAGGAGGTTTTAAAATGTTCCGTAAGCCACGTGAAGGTCTCTGAAGAAGTATATTTTTTACCGTATACATTTGTCGCTGATGTCGCAAATTTGGCCATCATGGGATCAGGGTCCACATTACGAATATCAGCAGTATCGCGCCTTAAACCGGGGATATCGAAACTACTGGAGCCAAAGGTTTCACATTCAGAAATATCTGTATCAGCATACAAATCGATCAGATTTCCCGGAGATCCATGGGCCTGATTTTTCGAAATCGCTTTATAGCGATGGGCGAAGTTCGTAAATGGGACCAAAAAATTCTGGGCAAGGAGTGCATCCACAACTTCACGGTAATCGGATTTTAGGCGTGCTGTTTTGGTTGTATCCTTACCCAATCCTGCAAAATCTAGCAGGTTATCTTGTAGTTTGTATCCTTTTATCCGTTCGAATGATTGCAAAAATTCATCTGTCCAGTTCGCACCGTATACTTCGTAGCTATCGTTAAAAAAAGCACGCACATGCAATGGTTTGTCCTTAAAAGCTTCGGCAAATCTATTAAAATAGGATGCAACTGAGGTCTGTCCGAGATGATCCAGGGTATATCCTTCACCACCGGGAGCAGCGCGCTTCACTTTTTGGCCTGTCCTGCCTGAAAATACAGCCAACAACCGGATATCTGCTGGCGCTTCCCATGTTCCACCGGTATGTGAACGATAATCATCCAGATTAATCTCGCTATGATCTGATCTAAACGCACGCAGAGCCTGCAGCATGTAATAATGTTGTTTAGGATCCTTCGGTTTTAGGGGGAACTGAATTTTTTCGCCTTTTTTTAATTCAAAGTCATCCAGGATCAGTTTGGTGGCCGCATCTTTTTCCCTGATCTGTGGCCCACCGAAAGGCCATCCCGTTCCCAAGTTGATGTCCACTCCCAACCCAAGCCTCCCTGCCTTATCGGTTGTTACAGCCAACATATTCATCCATGGTGGTGAAAGAAAACTCAGATACTTGGACTCAAATCCTTTAGCGCCATAAATTGGCGTCACCTCGACACCGCCAAATCCACTTTTATCAAATAAGGTTAATTCACGTTCGAGGTTGGCTCTGTCCACAGCCGAACCGAGCCACCACCAACGCGTCCAGGGCTTCATCTCTTTGGTCACTGCCGGCCATAGATTCTGTGCGATACTTCCACCGGAAGCCAACAGGTTACAGGCAAACAATAATGATATATAAATTTTTCTCATGTTAAAATTGGTCTAATCCATATGAAATACCTTCTTCAAGTTTATCGATACCGGAGAGTGGTCCGGATTTACGTCCATGATATCATGCATATAATCCCACCATTGCTGAACTATGGCTTCCTTACCCAATTCTTGTGATGAATGTCCCGCTAGATATTGAACAGCAAATAACGTATCGGTCTCTTCATCCAAAAAAATACTATAATCAGACACACCATTTTCGCGCAATAAGGTGATTAATTCTGGCCAAATCCTGTCATGCCTGCGCTTGTATTCCGCGGACATACCCGGTTTTAGTTTCATCTTAAATGCTATTTTCTCCATCTCGTTTATGTATTGAACTGTTTTATTATTACCATATTCTTAATTGGCCAATACCTGATGGATATCGGCTTCAATAATACTCAAGGTACCTTTGGCATTGGCATCATTACGTGCGACACCATCATCAAGTTTCTTACCGCCCATTTCTACCTGATTATTTTCCTTTGCGGTAAAAGGCGCATTTTTAAGTTTTATGGTCACCGTTTGGCCTTTCGTACGCGGAAATGAAAGCGTACAGTAGCCTAACGTCAGATCTGTATTGCCGTCAAAAACAAGCTTGCCGTCCACAAAAACCTGCAATGGGTAGGATCTTGATCTAAAATTATTCAGTTTCAGATCGATTTCATCGATATCGGACTTTTCCTGTAAGGTATATGTAATCCAAGCAGTACCCAGCTGGCCATCATTGACCCAATCGGATAGCTCATTGTCATCGTAGGACTGTCCCACCTTATCTTGGTTAGCTCCAGACGTGGCTGTACGGATTTTGAGACTTTTTTTCAGCTGCAGCAAAGTGGGTTTCGATGGACTTGGCCCCCGCTCTAAAAATGAAGGCAAATTTTCATTGGATTCTTTGACAAAATAATTCGCCATCGTTCTGATAGGTTGCACCTGCCAGGTGACCGAATCGGATAAAAGGCCTTCAGACACTGCTTTCAATACAACCTTACCCGATTTATCGTACTGTGTACGAAGTAAAACACGATTTACGCCAGCCTCGACCGGAAGCGATCTGGCCAAAATGTAATTATCGGGACCCTGTGCAATTCCACCACGCCAATCCATCGGTCCGTCTAGTTTGAAATCAATCTTATTTGAAGCAAGTGGGCACCGCAACCCATTTTTATCCAGTACTTCAACTTCGACCAATACCATATCGTTTCCATCTGCAAATAAGCCATTTTTACCATGATGTGCTGTCAAACGGATTTTATAAGGTTCACCTGTGGTTCTGAGCTCCCTTATATTCAATAATTTTCCATCTTTACTGAATGATTTCGCCGTCAATACGCCCGCCTCGAAATCAACAGCAGGAAAACGGAACAGGAAATCATATAGCTTTTCTGCTTCTGCCTGTACTTTGCCGTTCAGCGATAATTCTACCCGGTCAGCAGCGGAAACGACCAAGACATCTTTTTTCGTTCCAGCAGGGTAGTTCCAGTGCCCTACAAGATATAAGCCTTTTGGATCTGGGGCGATCCAACCATTCCACATCACCTGATGTGCAAAGTAAGCATCTTTTGGAATGCGCATAGCATCTACCTCACCGCTTCTTCTGTAGTTCTCCTTTCCCCTGAAGTGCGTATTCGAATCGGAGAATATAATATTCACACCCCCCGAATTGACCCGATCACCGGTTCCCGGACGCATTTTCCAATATTCCCACCAACGATGTACAGCCTCAACGACATAACTATCCTGATTTCTATTATAATCACTGGCATGTACACCTTTATAAAGTGGTCCTTCCCCATCCTTGTGAAATGGATAACTCCATTCATCCCAGTATTTACGTAATGCCTCATCCCGCATATATTCCGTAGCAATCATCGGATGACGGGCGCTTTTATTAATGTACAGCATTTCACCACCATATTCCGCTAGTTTACTGTCTAACATCTCACGTGAACCGATTGCCCGTCCGCCTGCAGGATCGAATTGATCCCGTATAGCTTTCATCTCTGCCATATGCTCTTCCGATATGGATTCGTTTCCACATTCATAAAACAGCACACTGGGATTATTGCGATAATATATGATTACATCGCGCATCAGTTCGACTCGGTGTTCCCAGCGTCTCCCCTGAACATCTTTTTCAGCATCCCCTGCCGGCAGCATTTGCATAAGTCCTACCCGGTCGCAGGATTCAACATCCTGTTTCCAGGGGGCTACGTGCATCCAGCGGACAAGATTAGCATTGCCCTTGACCATTAACCCATTGCTAAAATCACTTAACCAAGGTGCTACAGATAGGCCAACGGCGGGCCATTCATTACTGGTACGCTGCGCATAGCCCTTCATCATCAAAACTTGGTCATTGAGGTATACCATTCCATTCTTGAAAGCCGTTTTTCGAAATCCTGTTTTCGTCTGTACAGCGTCTATAGTTGTGTTGCCCTGTACGATTTTTGTCGTCACCGTATAGAGATAGCCATAACCCCAGCTCCAAAAGTTCACTTGACTCAAGGCCGCGCTCATGGTCAATTGTTGTGTTTGATTGGCAGGAAGATTGAACTTTTTTGAAAAAGTTTTGACCAACTTCCCATCAGCATTACGTACTTCGGCAACAAAGTCGACCAAGCGCGATTGCCCGGTTTCATTTTTCACCTCAGATGAAACAAAAAGATCCATTGTTTTTTTAGGGATGTTCATATTCTTCGCATACACATAAACACCCGTAGTCTTCAAATTGGAATATAAGGGTAGGGTCTGATAAATTTTTGGAGCAAAGTGGATCCACACATTTTTTGGAATTCCACCATAGTTTGCATTAAAGTTTTTATCGTTCCATTGATACGTGCTGTTTGTTGCTTTTTCACGATAGCTCCAGCTATTGTCTATCCGTATAGCCAGGGTATTTTCGTGATCGCGATCAATCAGGTCCGAAATATCAAATCCTACAGCCATTACGCCATTTTCATGGCGACCAATAAATCTTCCGTTGAGATAAAATTCTCCCCCAAAGCGAATTCCTTCAAATTCCAAAAAGACCTTATCAGAAGTTACTCCCTTGGGGACAGTAAACTTTTTTCGATACCAGACAATATTCGCTGAAAGGTCATGGATCGCTTTCGCGAACGCTTCATCTTCATTCCATGCTTGAGGCAAGGTGGCTTGTTTCCATGCACGATCATCAAATCCTGTAGCAGAAGCCTCGTTGACATCACCAATGTGGTAACGCCAGTCGGCGTTAAAACTAAAAGTCTTCCGACCTGCTTGCGCATATATGCCGAATGAAAGCAGCAGGCAACAAAAAATAAAGAATAATCTTTTCATTAGTTTACTTTTTTAGGCTAATAAGAACGCGCAGTTTTTTATGTATAGCATAACTGACCCCATTCCCATCATGAATAGGAATTGATCAGGTTGCTGTCAACAACCGGAAAGAGACAACTTATTTTGACAACATCTTATAAACCTCTGTGCCTCCTAATAAGAAACAACCCAAACCATAATCTTCAAAATCCGGCTGGCTTGAGAAACTGACGGGCTGACCATCCTTAGGTTCTTTTCCCGTTCCTTGTAAATAGCCTAAAAAACCGGAAGGGTGTACCGCTTCTGCGATCATTGCTTTCCATGCTTTTTCGACAACGGGCCGATATATTTTAGCGTCTAGAAATCCATTATTAATGCCCCAGGCCATACCATAGACAAACAATGACGTCCCTGAGGTCTCGCGCCCGCCAAAATTACTAGGGTCATGCAAACTAACGTTCCAAAATCCATCTGGCCTTTGAATAGGGACAAGTGCTTCCATCAGCGCTTTATAATCGGCCATATATTCTGCCCGATGGACTTCGTTTTCCGGAATTAAAGAAAGTACCCTGACTAAAGCAGCCACGACCCATCCATTACCGCGTGACCAATAGCAATCCTCACCATTCGGTTCTTTGTAGGGCGGAACAAAATCCTTATCCCGCCACCAAAGTTTATCGGCCTTATTATACAGACCTCCACCTTCTTGTGTTTTTGAATGATGATACATTTTATACATGTAATCAAAGTAAGTTTGATCTTTTGTTATTACACCCAATTTAGCGTAGATTGGCATGGCCATTTGTATGGCATCGATCCAGGTCCAATCGTCTATTTTTCCCGATCTGATAATGTAATCTATATTTGCTTTAATTTTTTGGATACGCTCAGGCTTCTGTTCAATCTCATAGAGATCCAGATAGGTTTGCCCACAAGCCTGGTCATCGGCATTTCGGGTTTCCAAACCATTCCGCATTCCCCAATCATGTTTGTTTCCCCAATCCACAGCATAATCGTAGTATGCACTGTTTTTATCAATCTGATAAAGTGCCATGAGACCTTCGTAATACACGGCGCGGGTCCAGATGTTGCTCGGTCTCCAGCGATTGGTATAGATCGGTTTTCCTGTGTCCGTCCATTTATTCATGAAATAACGATTGGTTAGCTGCAACGACTGAAGGACGTCCTCAGCAGTTAGTTCCTTTTTGTGTTCGACGACTTTTTTTGTCGACGAACAGGCCGAAAGACCAACAGTAATCAGTAAAATGACTGTATAAATAGTAGATAGTTTCATGCTTTGTCTGCTTTTTAATTTATTCATAACGGGTATTCCCCTTTTTTTGTGCAAGTTGTTCGTAGGGTATCACACCAACTCTTTTAGCCCATTTTTCATAGCGCTGAACCATTTCACGATATACTTTTGGAAATGAGGCTGATAAGTCTACCGTTTCACTCCTATCTTTTTCTATATCATATAGATACCATCTATTTTCAGGATAGGAAGACACAAGCTTCCATCTTCCTTTGCGCACCGCTTTGTTACCTTCATGCTCAAAACAAATCTCCCTGTCCATATCCCGCTGTTCCTCTGTCCATAGTGGAAGCAAGGACAATCCTTCCATGGGTTTAATCGTATTACCGGCATAATTCTTAGGATAGCTCGCTCCTGACCATTGTGCTAAAGTTGGCATGATATCGATCAAATGGGCGGGCATATCAAACTGCTTTCCCCCTTGAAGGTACTTCGGTCCATAGGCGATAAACCCTGTAGCATTGCCCCCCTCAAACTCCCAATGCTTAAACTTTTTGAAAGGCGTATTGCTCACTGCAGCACCTTCGGCTCCATAAGCTGTGAAAGAACGTGGATGACTGGCAGGAAATTCATTGGCAGCTCTAATTTCTGCTGTAAATCCCGCATTGCTTATGGTCTCATTGCTCGCCCCGTTATCAGAGAGAAAGATAAAAACAGTGTTGTCCAATTGTCCTTTTGATTGGAGATAATCAACCAGTCTACCCACATTTTGATCCAATTCGTCTACCATCGCCGCGTACACAGCCATCTTTTCATCCCATTTTACTTTTTCTTCCCAGCTGCAGTCATTCCAATTTCGCAAGGTTGTATCCATTTCCGACAACTTCGTTGTTGGTGGCAATATTCCTAACCGCTGCTGTTTTTGAAACCGCTTTTCACGGACAGCCTCCCAGCCTTCCATATATTTACCCCGATACTTTGCAATATCCTGCGGCTTGGCATGTAAAGGCCAATGGGGAGCCTGAAAAGCGAGGTATAGAAAAAAGGGATCCTTTTTTTTCGTTTGCAAATGCTCACCAATGAAAGTCATTGCATAATCGGTGTAGTCATCCGAGCTATAGTAATCTTTTGGCGGAACGATCGCTTCATTGTCCAAAGCTATCGTCAACGTTTGCTTGGGTCGATAAGGTCGGTTTTCAAAGTAGCTGTTTGCTCCATCAATCAATCCATAATAACGTTGAAATCCACGCTGTAGCGGCCAATTTTCTTTCTCCTGTCCCACGTGCCACTTTCCTGCCATATATGTTCCATATCCAGCAGTTTTCAGGAGTTCGGCCAATGTAATGGCGTCTCTGCTCAAATAACCCTGATAGGCAGGGAATGGCCGCTTATTCATCATATCGCCGATGCCGGCCTGATGAGGATATAGCCCCGTCAGCAGGGAGGCCCTGGATGGACAACAGCGTGAAGCATTATAAAAATTAGTCATTTTGATCCCCTCACTTGCCATCTTATCTAAATTTGGTGTTTCAATCTCAGAGCCAAAACAGCCTAAATCTGCATACCCCATATCATCCGCCAAAATCAATACGATATTGGGCCGCTGCTGCGCATGGGCTTCAACCAGCGCACAAAGGAGAAATATCCATGGGAGGAATGTCAGCTTTTTCATATTACATAAATTTCTTTAAGCCAATTTTGCCTTTCGCTTTCAGTTGTTCCGCCAGCAATTTGGCATTGAGTAAAGCGCCGGCCTTATTGGTATGTGTCGCATCTGTGGAACCAAAAAATTCAGCTTCTACGGTGCTTTTCCCGAGAGCTTCATACTGCGCGATCACTAGATCCTGCAGGGGTATAAAGAACGCACCGGCTTGCTTTGCAGCCTCCTTGGCCCATACAGCATAATCCGATCTGCGCACCTGGTTACCCTCCCAGGCGTTGCGCGGAATAGGTGAACAGATAATTGCTGTAGCGCCCTTATCTTGAATATTTTTCACAAATCGACGTAAGTAAAAACCATAACTATAGACAACTTCGTGTTGCTTCAACAACGGGTTATACACTTCCTGATAATCGTCGCCATTTCCCTTTATCGTCCCACGGGCACGCAACGTATCCACAATGGGACTTGAATCATTATGCCCAAACTGCATGAGTACAAAGTCCCCGGGCTGTATACTATCCAGAACCTTCTGCCAAAGCTTGGGATTATTATAAAAAGTCCGCGTGCTCGTACCTCCCAGTGCACGGTTCTTCACTTCGATCTTATCCGCTTTAAAATACTGACCAATAAAGCTCCCCCATCCCCATTGTCCGTTTGAACCATTTCCCTGTCCATTTTTTACGGTGGAATCGCCAATAATAAACAAGGTCGGTTTACGTTGCTGTTCCAAAAACGACATGCTGATTACAGCAAAAAAGACCGCAGCCCATGGCAACAATTTCAATTTCATCTTCACTATCATTTAATATATTGAACTAACTGGCTTTTAATCCTACGGAATCCTTCAATAACAGACAATGCATTTTCTCGCGCTCCGGCTTTATTCGTATGGGTATGGTCACCCGGAAAATAACTGGATTTTACGATATCAGCACCAAGCTGGTCATATTTATCTGCGGTAATACTGTTCAGATCCAAAAAACCGACTCCCTGCTCTACTGCAATCTGCTTAGCCCACAAACCAAAGTCTTTGTCGGCCCGTTTCACTCTACCTTTGTCATCCCATTGGTTCCGCGGAATCATGGACAATACAATCGGGGTCACTCCCTTTTTCTTTG
This sequence comes from Sphingobacterium thalpophilum, assembly GCF_901482695.1. Classification (NCBI taxonomy): domain Bacteria; kingdom Pseudomonadati; phylum Bacteroidota; class Sphingobacteriia; order Sphingobacteriales; family Sphingobacteriaceae; genus Sphingobacterium; species Sphingobacterium thalpophilum. The sequence continues at coordinate 2,472,768 of NZ_LR590484.1, read as the reverse complement.
CTTCCATCACAAATCGACGTAGATTTTCACCATACGTGCGTACGGTCTCTTTTTTCCCATTGCCCCAATCCAGCACAACTGAATCTTTACCGATACCGCGCAGGACACCCCGATATCCCTGTTTGCTGGTATCGGGCTTACTGCCCTCGTTATGGCCAAACTGAATCAATAAAAAGTCTCCAGGCTTGAACAAAGAATCAACTCTAGCCCATCTTCCCTCTTTGACAAAGGTACGTGTACTCCGTCCAGCCATCGCATGATTGTCTACACGGACGCGTGTCGTATCCAAAAATTCAGGAAGCAGGGTACCCCAGCCCCAATATTCTTTATTGCTATTTTTAACTGTCGAATCACCGATAAGATAAATCGTTGGCCGATCTTGCTGCTTTGCAAAGGATATTAAAAGAATCGCTACCAATGCCATTCCTATCCATTTTATTGTATGCTTCATTTGTTACTTAGCTATTATTTCAATCAAATAAAACCCAAATTGTGCTTCCATCTTTTTACTTTTTGTCCGCCGTCCTGATCAACCGAATGTTTGGTTTAACCGGGCGATCCATCCCCACGCCGAGATAATATCCAGTATGTGGCGGCTGGTTATAGCCTACATTTTGCCAAGCTATGCTCAAGCGATATTGCGGATCGTGCATTAGGGTATACAGGCGGTGTTCTGTGGGAATGGTGGACGTATATACGCGTAGACTCTGGTTGTCTTCGGCACGCAGAATCAGCTCTTCACGCCAGTCGCCAAAGATATCTGCACTTAGATTGGGTGTACTTTTAGTGCCATTGATCGATGATGCACCCATTGCCGTAAAGATCCGTTGCGTTTTCCCGTTTTTATATTTTTCAATATAATTGCTGTTTAAGAGTTCCCGACTTAAATCAGCATCCCACCAGATCAAAAAATTGGTCGATCTCGGTGCCGGACCTACCTTATTTCCTTTGGCATCATACATATCTCTAGATCCCAGCCACCACAGGTATGCCCCTTTATGACGGGGGTCAATATTTCCCGCAACACCGCGGGGGACGTCTTGATCCATGGCATTTTTAAATAATATGGCTCCTGTTTTAGCATCCAACATGGCCACACCAGTTCCTTTTCGACCACCTTTTAATTCATGAATTCCAAAAATCTCCAGACCGGGTCTTTCCGGATCCAAATCAGCGACATGCAGCGCGTCACCATGCCCCAGACCCGTACTGTATAAACCTTTACCATCATCATCAATAACCATCGAACCAAAGACAATTTCATCTTTGCCATCCTGGTCGACATCCGCAACCGTGAGATTGTGGTATCCCTGACCAGAATAAGGATCTTTACGAAATTTACTATCGAATACCCAACGGCTTACCAATTTTTTATCCTTGAAGTCCCATGCTGCCAGGGCTGTACGCTCATAATATCCTCTGGTCATGACAACACTGGGGTGTACGCCATCCAGATAGGCTACACAGGCTAAAAATCGATCACTGCGATTGGCATTGGTATCTCCCCATGAACGTAAATCGCCACGCTCAGGCAGATAATCTACCGTGCTCAGGGCTTTGCCCGTCAATCCATCAAATACGGTTAAATATTCAGGTCCTTTCAATATACGACCGACAGTAGGCGAGTTTGATACGGTATCGCGCCAATCGGCCTTTGCATTACCAATAACATTTCCCAGTCCATCTTTTGTACCGTCGGCGGTTTTACAGACCAGCTCTGCGCGGCCGTCACTGTCGAGATCATACACCATAAATTGGGTATAATGTGCCCCTTCCCGGATATTCTTGCCCAAATTGATTTCCCACAGAAAAGTACCATCAAGTTTATACGCTTGCAATATAGGTTCTGAAGTAATTCCATTGTGCGCATTGTCGTGTCCAACTCCAGTCTGGTGAACGATAAGTTCATAGGTTCCATCTCCATCCAGGTCGCCCACAGAAACATCCCCCGGGGTGTAGCCTTCGGGGGTACGTAATTGAATATTCAGGTATTGCTGTACTTTTTGTTCCTTCGGCAAGGTCAGCTTAGCGACTTCTGTTTCTTTTCCTCCGGCCACCATATCCAGAATATAAGTTACATCTTGATTCACATCGACATCATCGTCCAAAAAGTTAGTCCCTTTGGTCAACGGTGAAGTATTCAACTTTTTCTGCTGGCCATTCCCCTCCTTTCTATAAATTGCAAAGGCCGTATCAAAATCGTCAGTACCAAGCAAACGCCAGCTCAAAAAAACAGAGTTGTCCGTCGTTTTTATGCCGACCATCCCCCGATCCAAAAACTCCATTTTACGTTGGGCGGAAACAGCAAGAGAACCGATCAGTGCTCCTGTCAAAAGAATAAGTTTTGTCTTCATCATTCAAAGGTGTAAATCACAGTAGACTGGCCCATGTTATTGCTTTTTATTATTAACAGTTACATTATTTAGAACAAAGTTTTTAATATATTCCTTGTGAATGACAGGATCTTTGGCGGCACGAACATGCATATTCTGAAATGTAAAATCCGATAGCACATATTGCGTTGAATTGAGGACGTCAAATACGATGTCGCAATCCAGATCAATGTTGCGCAGCACTATATTTCTTGCATAGGACATTTTGATATCTTTCTCGCCTTTTAAATCGAAAAATTGGGTCCAAGGTTTGATAAAGAGCATGCTATTGACATTTCCCTTTATATTTTCGATCAATATATTTTCATATTCCTGTGGTGTGTCAGGACGCATCTTTAATTGCAACAGCTTGCGTGCTTTATCTAAAGTATTATTTCTAAAAATCACATTGTAACTGTGAATGGATTCACTGCCACAAGTCAGCGCGCTATGACAAAATCCAAAAAAACAATTTTCGATAATAATATTTGAATTAGGGCCATTATTAGGATCTTTGTCGGACTTGGGGCCTTTGCCACCTTTTAACGCAATTGCATCATCGTTGACGGATAAGTAGCAATCCTTAATCAGTACGTTGCGGCAGACATCCAAATCAATTGCATCGGAACTAGGCGCCTTGACAGGTTCCTTTGGCGCTGAAATATGTAGGCCGATCAATTTGAGATTTCCACACTTATAATAATGGGAGGTCCAAAACGGTGAATTGATCAAGCGAATACCTGAAATCTGTACGTCTTTGCTATTAGAGACATAAAGTAAACGTGGACGCATCTCGTCCATATTTGTGCATTGTGGATTAAACTGTCTCCGAAGCCAAAAGGATCGCCAGTAGCGTAAACCATTTCCATCGAGTGTACCCTTGCCTGAGATCGTAAATCCATCCACCTGATCGGCGTTGACGAGCGCCAAAAAATATTTCACTGTTTGACCTTCCATTCGGGTCTCCGCCAATGCAAAATCTGCAATATCATCGCTTCCCTTCAATACTGCTCCTTCTTCTAAGTATAAATGTGTTTTCGGCTTAAAGAATAAAGATCCGCTCAAATAGATACCCTTAGGCACGACGACAACTCCACCACCGCTTGCATAGGCTTTATCAATTGCTTGTTGGATCTTGGCCGTTTGCACCAGGGTGCTATCCTTCGTAACACCAAAATCCGTAATCAGAAATTTCTTGCCGAGCGTTGCTATCTCAGTCGATTTTACCGTCTCAAACCATTTTGAGATTGCTGTTCCATCCGGAAACTTTTCTTGTGCCTGTGCGCAGGATAGAATCGCTATTGATGCGAGTACATGTAAAAATCGAAAGAATTTTTTCATAATATTGGTTTTTATTAAGTCTAGTTTTCCCGCTTGTCTACCTCTTATTAAAAAAGATAAAGATAGCTTTGAATTGATCAGCATATTTAAGAACGCTTAAATATGTAGTTACTTTAAAAGTATCAACATTTTTAAGAAGAGCCGTCCTGTAGTATCCTGACCAAACTTGAGGAGCCAGTCACAAAACACTCATATCCATCGATAATCACACCGCCAGCAAAGATTGAAAGCTTTTCGTAATATATTTGTTATCAAGAAAACTGTGAGAGAACATTGAAGTATCCTAACACGAACTCCGTACCAACTTATGGCCAACTCCTGACTGTAACCACGTTGTGTGCACAGTGAGTCCACCTTGAGTCCACCTTTTAATTGTTAAGTCACCATGCTGACACCGTTTTTACAAGTAGCTTGCAGTCAGGAGTTGGTATGGATTTGGTCATAACCTGTTCTTAAGAAAGCCCCTCAGAGATGACCAGATTTATAATACCTGCTGTGTTCCACAACAACTGACTTGTACTGTCCTGCCCGGCAAAATTAGGTTGCACTTGGATAGTTCGTTATTTTTAACAATTATTGTTTTTAGCCACTTAACAGTAGGATTGCCTACGAAACACATGACTGTCAATTATGAGATATAAGTTAATATTTTCCCTCATTTTATGCTCAATCGTTGTCACTCGATTGAGCATTGCACAAACAGGTAAGATCAAACAAGAACAGATCAACATCCAGGCACCTTTTGAAATTCCTGTATTCAACGTACCCAATTTCGAACATTGTAAAAACTACGATATCCGCGATTTTGGCGCGCGTCAGGGCGACAAGAAAAGTACCACTGCCGCAATTGCGAAAGCAATTGATCTCGCGACAAAGTCTGGTGGAACTATCATCATCCCTCCAGGTGAGTGGACAACCAAGGCAATCCACTTAAAGAGCAATGTCAACTTACATGTCAGTGCAGGGGCTACCTTATTGTTTTCGGGCGACCCGAAAGACTATTTACCTGCTGTTCACAGTAGCTGGGAAGGGCTTGAGTGCTATAATTATTCGCCGTTGATCTATGCATACGAAGCGACAAATGTTGCTATCACGGGGAAAGGAACACTAAAAGCAGATCTGAGCGTCTGGGAGAAATGGTTTCCGAGACCAAAACCGCACATGGAAAGTATCAAAAATCTCTATAACTGGGCGCAAGAAGGGGTCCCTGTCGAACAACGGCTTATGGTCAATGACACATCCAACCTTAGACCTCAGTTTATTCAATTTAACCGTTGCCAACATGTCCGGGTCGAAGATATCAAGATCCGAAACAGTCCTTTTTGGACCTTGCACCTCTATTTAACGAAAGATGCACTTGTCCGTGGTGTTGACATTTACGCGCATGGGCATAACAATGATGGAATTGACCCAGAAATGAGTCAGAATGTATTGATTGAAAATTGCGTATTTGATCAAGGGGATGATGCCATCGCATTGAAGTCAGGTAGAAATCCTGAAGGTTGGAGATTGAAAACGCCAACAAAAAATATTGTGATCCGCAATTGCGAGATTCGTGACGGTCATCAGCTCCTGGCTGTTGGGAGTGAGCTTTCGGGCGGAATCGAAAACATCTATGTGGACAATTGCACTGTACTGCCCAATGAGAAACTCATGCATCTACTCTTCATCAAAACCAATGAACGGATGGGCGGTTATGCCAAGAACATTTATTTTTCAAATATCAAAGCCAAAAACCTTAAAGAAGGTATACTCGGAATTGATACCGATGTACTCTATCAATGGCGAACTTTGGTCCCTACCAAAGTAAAAAAACTGACACCAATAAAGAATATCTATCTTTCCCACATTCAAGCGGAAGTAGGCCAGTTTGTATCCAAGATCAATGGTAATCCGGAGCTTCCCATTCAGACGGTTCAATTGAAGGACGTACATCTTATAGAAACAACATCAACTGCTATCCAAAACAAATATGTCAATGATTTTTCCTACAACAATTAGCAATAAAACTAAAATTGAGCAGAAACTTTTTTCAATAAACCTGAATAAGCATTAGTGAAAAGAATGCACGTCATTAAGACTACACCCATAAAAAAAATGGGCTTTTCTATTAACAGAGAAAAGCCCATTTTTTATCCTATTCTTTTAATCTGTCAATACATTAACCTTAGGCATGACAAATTGTGTATTCTCTTTTTCGCCCTTCGGTGTACCAAAGTAAAAATAGAGTGTCCGATTAACCTTTTTATCCATTTGATTAAGCTCACCTGCAGGTCCATTCACAGCAGCATTTCCATTGATTCCTAACGCCAGCTTTGTTCCAATAGGGGGAATAGCATCCAAAAAGGAAATATCCCCCGTCGGCAACTGTGGATAGCCTTTAGGGCCTGAAATCCCATAAAACTCAAACAATCGCACAAATAAATCTTCCTGATCTGTTGCGACCAAAAACTTGCCTTGCACGGTATTGAATTGTACCCAACTAACATCGGAGAAGTAGCCTTTAAATTCAGGAAATGTCCATGGCCCAATACCTGCTTTGCCATCATTGTACATTTTTTCCCATGTATTTAGTGTGACGCCTTGCATCCTATTCTTCCATACGCGATAAGGCCCATTACCAAGCCACTTGGCCCCGATAATATAGTTTTCAGGAAAGTTAAAGCTGACGCCCGCATAGGGTACTGATTTCTTCATATTATATGCATAACCAAGTTTTAACCAACCGTCAGGGCGCATTGTCCAACGGATAAAACTTAGATGACCATCAAACGCAAACTCAACAACTTCATTTTTCCCCTCTTGCCAACGTTTAGCACTTTTCAGCTCCGACTGGCCATCGATAAGTACCGGGCCATTATTGAATGCCAATTTCATGCTATACTCATTGGCAAGATCAACTAATAATCCTGTTTTTCTAGAAATGAATGCTGTTATTCCATTTGCCTTAAGGATATAATGCGCACTGTCTTCTTTCGCTTCAACATCGGTTGAAGATTTCAACGGCAGAATCTCAGCCGTAAGCATCTGATTGGATTTTATACGCCATGTCCAGGTATAAATTTCCTGCCCATGGGGATCAATCGCAGTCAATACCAGCGCATCATACTGTTTCCAGTCATTAGGCAAATTCAACTGCAAATTTCCTTTTTGCGTCGGAGCCAAAACGGGACTATTTACCACTAGATGCAACACCGAATCCACACCTGCTTCTTCCGCATAGGGCTGTTGATAGGTAATCAGTTTACTCTCAAACCGGCAATCTTTTAGATCGGTAAAATGATAACGATTTTCCACCGGAATGGTTCCGTTGAAGTCAGCAGGTAATTTCTTCATCGTAATATGCACGGGTGCATAGATTTCCCGAATGGCATAGAAACTTCCCTCTTTTTCGCGATGTGGCCCAAGGATTCCATCAGGAGCATTTACGCGGTTGACATCGATCACATTGTTGAAATCTGTACGCACAATGCCCTCATCTGCAAAATCCCAAATAAATCCGCCTGCACCTAATCTGGCATTCCAATGCAGCTCCCAGATATCCGCCAAACCCGCCGCAGCACCGCCATCATCCTGTGCATGGAGAAATTCGGTCGGCATATAAATATTGGGACCTTCCAGAATCTTTTTTGTCGAATAAAAGTCTTCATAGTGGTTACAGTCAATTCCATTGATGGCATTTCCCGGTCTATGGTGCGCATGAATTACTGTTCTAGCCGAAAGATCATATTTCTTGTACTCATCTACAAGCTCTTTATTGTGTCCTCCTTCATTGCCGTTGCTCCATAGAATAATGGAAGGATGATTGGCATCCCTGATAACCATTTCTTGCACCAGTTTCTTACCCACAACGGTGCTGTATGCCTTTTGCCAGCCGGCCAATTCATCCAAAACATATAGTCCCAATGAATCGCAATAAGCCAAAAATGAACGGTCTGGCGGATAATGCGAACAACGCACCGCATTCATATTCATTTCCTTGATCAATTTAACATCGTTCAGATCCAATTGTGCGTTCACCGACCGTCCGGTTTCGGGCCACCATACATGACGGTTGACACCTTTCATCTTCACTTTTACGCCATTGACATAGATACCATCGCCCTGACGAACTTCGATCGTCCTGAAACCAAAACGATCCTGGTATTGATATCCTTTGTTCTTCCCATTCCATAGGGTATAGGTTACCTGATATAGGTTTGGTGTCTCGGCGGTCCATAATGAAGGTTTTTCTACTTTCATTTCGACCAATTTCACGGAGTCTTTAGCACTAACCGGAAATTTCTGACTCGAAATCACATTCCCCTCCAGATCTTTGATCTCTACCGATAGACTGTTGGCCTTAGACAAGCTCTCTAAATGCACATTGCTCCGAAAAGTTCCGTCTGCTTTCGCATCTATAGCTGTCCAGCTGATATGCTCCTGTGGTGTCGCCTCCAAGTATACGGGTCTATAAATCCCCCCTAAAATCCAATAATCCGCAAGACGCTCCGCATTGTTGACAGATTTATCGGAAGACATTTTCGATACAGTAGCTTCCAGTATATTGGCCTTGTCAAAGGTAAGCTTGTCAGTAACATCGTACTTAAACTGGTAGAAGGCACCGTGATGGATATCTCCGGCTGGCTTCCCGTTTATTTTAACTTCGGTGTCGGTCATTGAACCTTCAAAAACAAGACTTATTTTTTTACCTTTCCAATTTTTTGGAACAGTAAACTGGTGACGATACAAACCTTTTTCATCGTGAAAGATGAAATTCTTACCATAGGTCACATAATCCCGACCATAGTTGTAAGCCCCAAATCCCTGTTGCTCCCAGTGACTGGGAACTGCAATCTTATCCCACTTTCCCGCTTTACGTCCTCCCGTCACCCAGAAGTCCCAATTGACCGTATGAACATTGTCCGTTCCCGAGAGATACTGTATTTCCTTCACTGTCTGCGCGGAGGCAATATGTGCCATCATAATGTATATCAGCGCAAAGAAGACAATTCGAATTTTAAACATAGGTTTTTTTTATTGTATTAGCAATCTCCTAAAATAAAAAGTTCAGGACACTAAAGTGTCCTGAACTCACCTGAATGGTTTTCGCTGGCAACATCTATAGTTAAACATTCCGTACTGCCGATACAGCACAGCACAGGATGACAAATTCATTTGAGATTCCTAAACTTGTACTATTCATTGGTGATTTCGCCATTTAGATGGTGAGTATCTATGTGATGGTTTAGATGAAACTATGCGAATTGTATCACAGGAAAGCCAATGAAAAAGCATTATATTTTTTATCATAAATTTAGGATTAATTGGTTATTTTAAAGGTTTTCATTCTCTCCGTCTGAAAACCTTTTTTTATGACAATTACTTGGTTTATGAGGACAACAACGTGACTATTTGATCATTACAGCATCTTAAATAGTTCAAAAGAAAGGTCTCACAAATACACTATTCCGTTCTAAAAGGCAATGCCGGTAATCCGTCCTTATTGAAAAAATTGGGACGCGCTGTTTCATGCCAAGCAAAACGAACCTGTTTTGGGTACCTTACTGATGCTGAGGATACAATGACATGATCGCCCTCGATCTTTGCTTCGGCAGGCACAAATTTGCCATCTGAACCAGCAATCTCAAACCAGGACAGTTGATCTCCTTTGCATTGCAATCCGCCGCCCACATAGTTAAAATTCAGTACTATGCGATTATTGACTATCTTTTTGCTTTTATATTGCGGTCCGGAAAAAACAATATCTTTTTGACCATAATCTAATGCCAGGGGCCATAATGCCAAACGTCTTCCTACTTCCCATTTGTAGGACGGGTGTATATCCGAAAGATCATCGACCAAATCAGTGACTACAGCCATTCCCGAATTTTTAATGTTCATGCATTTTGCCTGGATCTCCCAAAACCAAGGCAATGCCTCGGCCTTATGTTTTATTTTATCGTTTCTTTTACTATAGTAATAAGGGGCAATCTGAACATAATAAAATGGCATATTTTTGTCCTTCCAGCGCTTTCGCCAGGTATCGATCAGTAATTTCTGTTTTGCATAATAACGTGCATCCTCAATCATCAGATTGCTTTCGCCTTGATACCAGATAAAGCCTTTCATCGCAAAAGGTGCCAATGGACGGATCATCGCTTCGTACATTTCACCAGCGACAGCGTTTTCAATTTTCGTTTCACCATTTTGCGTTTCCCGCCGAAAGGTGCTGGAGTTTTGATAGACTTCCAATGGTGTCCATGGCTCTATCCTACTGCCTCCCCATGACGAACTAATCAATCCAACGGGAACATTCAACTGCTGTTGCAGGGTCTTTCCAAAGAAATAACCGGGAGCCGAAAATGGCGCGAGTGAATTCGGATCGGCCATTTCCCATCCCTTAGTCTCCACATCTTCCTGTTGGCCTTTCCTTTTGGCGACAAGGAATAAGCGAATTTTTGGATTTTTAGGTTGTCGCAATTCTTCCTCCGCGTGATCAACGCCTACAGCAGGCTTCTTGTAACCTTTATGTAACTGCATCGTATACTCCATATTGGACTGCCCAGAACACAACCAGACTTCACCAACAACAACATTCTCCAACAAGATTGTATTATCGCCCTTTACTTCAATAGTAAAGGGATCGAAACTGGCTTTTTGAGCTGTAAAGGTAGCGCTCCATGCTCCTTTGTGATCAGCCACCGTCTTTCTTGTCAAACCCTTCAATTTGATTTCAATCTTCTCCTGAGGATCCGCATGTCCCCAAATAACCACTGGCTTACCTTGCTGAAGCACCATATTCGAACCAAAAACGCGAGGTAATGTGATCTTAGCCTGCGCACTCAGCGCAATAGCTGCCCCAAAAAAGGATAAAAGAATTCTTTTCATGCTATCAGAAACTACTTACGAGGAATCAATTTGCTTTTAATAAATTTGATAGAACGGTTTGATTGACCGTAAAAGCCGTTCCATGACGGGCACCTTTCGGAAAAGTCACCAGATCGGAGACATCTTCCCAGTGGATGCCGTCTTTGCTTCGTACGGCGCCATATTTGTGATCGCGGTATTTATCAAAATAAACGTATATATATTCTCCAACTTGCAATGGTGCGGGACCTTCCGCCCAATAATCACCTGTAATCGGCTTCGAGACAGTAGTCGGGAATCCCTGCGATAAACGCTTTGTTTTGGTGATTCGAATATTTTTCTCAGGCGGATTAGAATTCTCATTTTTCAACACCATCATATATTCCTGATTGGATTGCTGTATAATAGCCGCATCAATGACACTAAATTCGGGATCAAAAAATAACTTGGTTTTTGAGAAACGTTTAAAATCCTTTGTCGTCACGCTATACATCCGGTGGTTTAAGCCTTTCTCACTATCACTGGTCTGTACCTCTGTATGTCGGCCAGGGATCGTTGTGGCCCAAAGGATATAATATTCCTTCGTTGCTTTGTCGTAAAAAAGCTCCGGAGCCCATGCATTTTTTGCATCAGGTTCATCCACCATGACCGGTATTGCTTTTTGTTCGGTCCATTCCATCAGATCTTTGGAAGAGGAATATCCGATAATTTTGTCCCACCAACCCGTTGTCCACACCAAGTGAAAGGTACCATCAGGGCCCTGACAAATACTGGGGTCACGCATCAGTTTATCTTTTCCTACCGTTGGTGTTAAGAGCGACTTTCCCTGATTCAATGGTTCCCATTTCAAACCATCCAAACTATAAGCTAAATGCAATCCATCAGCACCATTACCTATAAAATAGGAGAAAAGATACACGGGAGATTGTGCCTTTACGAGGCAAGTTAAAATAACGAAGAGTGTGACTAGAAATTGTTTTTTCATTTTTATATCCTTAATCATGAGTTTCCACTACACCGTTGGAAACGAATACCTTAATCCAAATATACGGTTACTTCATCAACCACTACCCCCTCATCAAGTGCTTTGATGCGCAATATTTCCTGTTGCACAGAAGTGACCTTAAATTTGATTGTTCGAATAGCTTGATTTCGCAAGACATTCTCTTTCCATTCTTCACTTCGTCCGACTGTTTTATAGGAAATAGCAGGCGAATGCTGTTGCCCTAAGGAAACTTCAAAACGTAAATCATCTGAAGAGACCGGGTGTGCAGGCAGCAAGTGGACGACAATGGTAACAGAATCGCCCTTTAATCCCTTGAGCCTATAACTAGCTTCTACGCCCAACGGGATAGCTGCGGCCTGCCCTTGATAGCCTAAGCCTTCATATGGTATTGAACCTGTTAAATCTTTACCAGTAATCCGCTTGACAGGCTGATCATCATTGACCATCGGAACAACAGCTTTTTCTTCTACAATCTTATCGAAAACAGCAAGGTTTCTTGGTTTATAGTCCATCATACCCTTCCACTTTCCTTTGTTCAACAAATTGTATTGCGCAGTTAAGGTAACGATTTTATCATACGCATCATGGCTTTTTTGCCACTCAGCTTTGCCATGTCGTGCCAACTGTGCATAGAGGTGTTTCTCATTCATCTTTGCCGCTGCCACAACCGGATACAGGACTAATTCAAAATAGGCATCCTTTCGATCTAACGGAACTGATTCCCAAATTGATGTGGCCGCATCTTGGATATGTTTATATTGTACCAATCGCTTCTGAATCTGCTGCTCGGACCAAGGTAGGTCTTTCACAAGTTTATAGGCTGGATCTTTTTCTTCGGTACGCGTATTTCCCATAAACTCCGGCTTTCGAATATGGGCCAATCGATAATGCTCCTGCATAATTGGTCCTATTTTTTTTGCTAAACGGTGACCAAATTCCCGTTGCAAAAATTGATTCATATGCTGGTTGATGCCCATTTTTTGTACTTGATCTATATTCCAAGCCATGTCCATCAGGAGTTCAATCTGGTATTCGGCAGGCTTAATATCCCCTACATTGACAATCCACATTTTCCGCACATCGTGCTGGTACGCTGTGCTCAACTGCTGATAGATCAGCGCCGGACTCATGGTCGACAACCAGAGATAATCATGGGGCCTACCCCAATAGGAAATATGATAATAAAGTCCATTACCACCAGCTCTTTTTCTTTCTTTCTGATCTGGAAAGTGGGTGACATAGCCATAATTATCGTCGCACCACATCAATGTGGCATAATCTGGAACCGCTATACCGGCACGATAGACATCCAAAACTTCTTTATAGGGTATCACGACTTGGGGAATCTGCGCCGGATCCGAATTGACATATTTTTTTAATAGATCCGTCTGATCCTGAAGGACCTGATTGAACGCATCTTTATAAGCTGCTATTGTTTTGACACCTTCCATTGCTCCATCATGTTTCCCCCGCATACCAAGTGTAAAGATGTTATGGGATTGCCCAAGTGTTTTCAGTCGATTGGACCAATAGTCAATAATTTCCTTTTTATTTGTTAAGTAATTATATGGCCCCTTGCCTACGATATCCCATTCCGTCGCACTATTTCGAGCAAGGGGTTCACAATGAGATGAGCCGATATATATTCCATATTTTTCGGCCATTTCCCGATTTCCTTGAACAAAATAGAAAGGGACAGTTACCTCATGCATGGCTGGCCAGATCGAATTGGCCCGAAGGCGTAACAATAATTCAAAAATACGGGCATACGTCTTCGGCCCGATCGTAGCCATTTTTGTTGTTTTCGTCGGATCAATTCCTGCATCCAACCTCGCTTCGGGTTCATAGGTTTGGCTACTCCAAGGTGTCAATCCCCAGTCCTCATCATTTAAAAAAATCCCTCGGAATTGCACTTTCGGAGATTGCCTATCTTCGAAATCAGCAGCCAGAGATACGGTTGATTGTTTACGCGGAACAACATCTGCCCACCAACTCCATGGAGAAACACCTAATTTTCTGGAAATTTCCATCACTCCATATGCCGTTCCTCTAGCATCAGATCCTACCACTAAAAGTGTTGGTATTTTTTCCATTTGAATCACTTTCAAATAAAAAGCTTCCCATTTAGCGTTTATATCAGCAAGAGAAAGGTGATGATCTTTTATCAATTTGCTAATAATGGGATCATTTAATTCCCCAATTATAATTGCACCAGCATCTGCACTGTCTATTCGTTTAAAAGCACATTGGCCAACCTGCTTTGCATCAGCATCCAAAATTTCCAATGCAGTTTCAACCACAGGGCTACTACCTCCATAATAGACATTCGCAGCCTGATTATTTTTGATCAGATTGAATCCTGAATGGGCAAACAAGGGTACAATGGCCAAACAGAGATTTATAAAAACTAAAATAGACTTCTTCTGCAAAGCTGGATATATCATATGATTCGAATAAGACTATTTCGCACCCGGCTGGATTCGGATGATGGTTAATGAATAAGGCGGCAATTGCTGGTTTTTGAGCTTGTCAACGGTCACGATCTTTTCTTCGGGTTTTGCTGTTTTACTTTCTAATTTTCCTGTCAACTGAGAAACAAGGGCCGTATCACCCTTCACATTGAGCTGATCCAGTTCCAATTGCATATTGACCGCAACAGGCAAAATATTGACCAATTTTATGATAAACGATTGATCTTGCAGGTCTTTGACGATAGAAAATGCTACACGTTTACGGACATCCGAAGCTGCATTGGAATAACTTGCTTCGACAGGAATGTACTCAGTGCCGCTATTATTGCCAAATAATTGTTGTACATAGTAGGATGGTGTTAATCTCACATCAGTATTGGTAAAATAAATAAGGTCAGGTCGCCATTGTGTATAACCGTCTTTGGCTAACAGTGGCGCGTAAGACGCCATCTTAACGATATCGCCATTTCTTTCCAATGCCGTGAGATAGGCCGCTTCCGCCAATGCAACTTCCAAGGTACTCGCCCGCCCATCAATATGCGCCGCATATTCTCCTAAATACACCTGCGATTTACTTCGATCGTATTTATCGTAGAAATCCTGGTTATGAATAAACCAGCCCGGTGTCTGATAGTAATGTTCATCCATAATAGGGATACGTAATTTATCCGCAATTTTCCAGCCTTCCACATAATCAGTGCCCTGGAAAAATGGGCCAGCTGTTCCGATGACCTGTATTTCAGGATATTTCTCGCGGATAGCATTATAAATCATCGTAAAACGTTCCTCAAATACGTCTGATATCAGATCTTCGTTCCCTACGCCAATATATTTTAGATGAAACGGTTCCGGATGGCCTGCAGCAGCCCGAACTTTTCCCCAGGTACTATTTTTATCCCCGTTGGCCCACTCGATCAGGTTCAGTACTTCCTGGACATAGTCATCCATATCTTCCATGGGGATACCGCATTGTTGTCCTCCTAGTGGATGGCCATGTGAGCCCGAATTTTGACAAGGCACACCCGCTGCTACGACCGGAACGGCATAAGCCCCAATATCTTCACAAAACTGAAAATATTCATAATATCCCAAACCTACGGTCTGATGATATCCCCACATATTCCGCTGTGGCACGCGGCTTTCCAATGGCCCTACTGTCCTGGACCAATGGTAAATGTTTTCAATGCCATCTCCATGCGCCAGACAACCTCCCGGAAAACGTACAAAGCGTGGATTTAATGCCGCAATCGCCTCCGCCAGATCCTTTCGCATTCCGTTTTTGCGTCCCTTAAACGTATTTTGCGGAAACAACGAGATCAGGTCGAGATCCAGTTGCTGCACATCTGTAAATGCAAACTCCAATACAGCGTCTTTACAGGCCGAACTGGGGGTCAGCACGAATTGGTATTTCTTCCAGTCTTTATCAGCAACGGTTAACGATGTTTCATCCAGTACTTTTCCTTCTTTCGTACTGATTCGGATGTTTAGCCGAGCTTTTTTACCTGCCGGAACTCTTCCAAAAAACGAGAGGTCATAGCGTTCCTGCTTATGCAAAGCAATTCCATCATACCCTATATTTCTTAATATCCCTGAACCACTTAAGCTCGCATAATATTTATTATTGGAATGAATGGGACGTATACTATCAATATGAAATTGCTCAGCACCATCCACGGACCAGGCTGTTTTCTGGTTCCAATTTTTGTCATGCCCCTGCTTATCACTCAATTTATATTCAAAATCTCTATTTTGAATCAGCTCCGCATAGAGGCCTCCATCCGCAGCATAGTTGATATCTTCAAAAAACACACCTACCAACATATCACTGATCGGTTTGCTGAGGGCTGTCCGTGGTGTCAGCCTAACATTCAATGGCTGTAGGCCTGGAAAGCGGGCATCATCGTCAACACTTCTTTCGTACCATTGCTTTTGTTTCAGCACGGCAAGATCATAGTGTTTGATCAGTTCTTTAATAACGGTCCAGGAAACTTTCAGCTTTGTTCCCTTCACAGTCTCGCCGTTGAGCATGACCTGGTGCTGAGCAGATAAACTGTTTTTTACTTCAGAGACTATGGAATGATCCATATTGTTAAGCTTTACAAAATATTCTTGCCTGCCCCAGGTATAAAAATCACTCGTGTGTGTATAAGCATACGGCCCTTCGCTGGATGGACTCAGCTGCCATATAGCGGCCCACCCGCCTTCTTTCTTGGGGATTATTACCGGATTTATCATCCGTTTTTCCTCCCCCCAACGACCATAATCTGATTTTACGAAAGCAAGCGCTGTTCCAATGGAGTTCCATTGTTTACCGTCCAAACTCCATGCATATAGCAACCCTTCGCGGCCGGCATTTTTTTCTTTAGCATAAGCAAATAATTGGGCGGAATCAGGATCAGCAGTAGCCGTCCGAACCGGACGGGCATTGACGTCGAAAACCCAAATAAGACCGAAAAAGCAAACTGCTCTTACCAGAAAAAGAATGTAGGCCCTTAATTTGAAAATATGTCTTTCCATTGGTTATAATTAATCAGAATTTATTTATAAATGTAAAAAATACAATTATAAAACACAAACCTCATAATCAAATGAATGAACTGCTTTTAGGCCTTACAGCTGTAGGCTTCTTTTATCGAAGGCAGGTTGATCCTTTTATTGACACGAACACTTTACTTTAATTTAAATGGTAGATACCAATTGTTCATATCCATCAACTTGCTGCGCACTGCACCTGCTTTCGGGTTATTTGCTTTCAACAATTTCTCATAAACTTTATCGGCCAAGAAGGCCGGATCGTTACGACGCTTTGCTATACGCATCAGATCGGACCAACGTTCGCCTTCGAAAGCAAGCTCAAGAGCAGACTCCTCAATGATTTTATCTTCCAGATCGGCTTGCGGCACATTAAAAGCGGTCATCATGCTTCCGTAACCACTTACTGTACCCGGGCCATATTCAATACCCGGGAATTGCCAACGCGGCATGGTAGCCCGTCCACGGATTCCCGAATTCCGGTACCAAACCCCACGTACAATACTGGCATTGTCTCGCGCGTCAAAATAATAGGGCGAGGATTCAGCAAAAGTAGTTCGATTCGTCCCAAATCCTTCATAAGTTATCTCCGATTCCAATTCGAAAAAATTGCCAGGTATAATACCACCGTCTTTCGTAAACGCTCCATAATAAAAGGTACTGATTAGTCCCCAGTTTGCCAATGCATAGGCCAGACGGCCCTGACCATCCCGATTAGCAGCTTCTGCAAAGCGAAGGTGCGCACCTGCTGCTCGATTGATATTCCAGCGACCGCCTTTATTTAACAAGCTCAATAAATCCCCTGAATTATCCGTAAATTTTGTAATCACAGGATCACCATTTGCCGTAACTTCATAAGATAGCTTACTCCGGGGATCCCAGGGAATACCCGCATTATTGGTCTGTGAATTCCATAAATCAATCACCTTTTGGGAGGGCTTAAGTGCATATTTTCCTGACTTGGAAAATAGCTCTATAAAAGGATTTCCAGGGGCAAAAGAGTTATGATATGGAATAGACCAGTTCCATTCGGAATTCCATTCCCGTACCGTATTCGATAGCGCAAACATACTTCGCCACCCCGCAGTTAAGGAATTGACCAAAGATGACCCCTCCTGAGCTCTCGCAAAACTTACATTAAAGTAGCTCCAGCCAATACGGTTGAAGTTGAACAGGTAATCAATATTACTGTTATTGTCTTCAGCAGACAGCAATCTTTTATAAGTCTTTGCCGCTTCATAATAGTTTCCTTTCCAAAGATAGAGTTCGCCGAGGACATGAGCCTTGCTGATGAACACCTTTTGTGTACTCGCGCCATCTGTGGTAAAAACCAATGTGCTACCTGTTGGATAGGCATAAGGCTCCTGATAAGGCAGGTCTTTTGTATCGTTGATCAGAGAATCCACCAAATTATCGAAAGTTGTTTTAGGATAATTTTCCAAGCTTTTAATCTGATCGACACTTTCAATGGTATTTTTGATATAGGGGACATTTCCAAAGTGGATTCCCAATTGTAAATACAACCATGCTCGCAGCATGGCGAGATCAGAATAACGCTGATTAAATTCGGTATTGCTCAGCTTACCCTGCTGCTCCATCACCTTAAAATTTTTCAAAGCATCATTGCAATTGAAGATAATTTTATAAAAAGCGGATGGATCTGCATAAGGATTGTCTTCTGCTACTTCATGGTTAGAGACCTGCTGCAAATAAGGATTTGCGTTTTGTGTGACGTCCATGAGATCGGCCCTTAATTCGTTCAGGACAATATAACGTTCACCTAATCCGGCTACTTGTCCATAAATTCCGAGCACTACCGCATCGGCATCGGCAAGCGTGTTGTACATTTTTGAACTGTCCAATTTATCTTCGGGCGAGAAATCCAATGCTTTCTTACAAGATGTAAAAGAAAGGCTACAGGCCAATAAGGCCCAGAGCGAATATTTCGAGTATTTTCTGTATGTGTTACACATGGTATATTAAATTTTTATAGACCGATCCTCAATCCCAGCTGCACAGAGCGGACGATGGGTTCCAACGTCACATCAACCCCCTGATGAAAAACATCAGCAGACTGCGCAAATTCAGGATCATAACCTAAATACTTACTAAAAGTCAACACGTTATTGGCAGTCCCGTATAGACGGACATATTTGATGATCCGTTTATTGACAGGAATACCATATTCAACGGAAAGCTGACGAAGCCGAACATACGAACCGTCTTCTATCCATCGATTCGAAAATCGACTATTTCCCATCGGATCGTTGAGCGCAACGCGAGGTACATCAGTTTCCTGGCCTTCCGCCCGCCATCTGTTTTGTAAGAGTTCTGTCTGATTATAAAATGTACTTCCCGACTCGAGCTGTGCTCGTGTATAGTTATAAATATCATTGCCTAAACTGAATGTCACCAATGCACCGAATTTCCAGTTTTTATAGGTCAGGCTGTTATTCAATCCGCCCACCAGATCTGGATTGGGATCACCTATGATCATGCGATCACGATCATCAATGATCTTGTCACCGTTGCGGTCCGTAAACTTCGCATCGCCTGCCTGGAAAGGTATTTTATTGCCTGTTGCATCCAAAATTGCTAGTCCAGAAGCGGCAGCTTCGGCACTGGTACGGTAAACACCGTTGAACTGGTACCCATAAAAGGCATTTGGTGCACCGTCTTTCTCGCTCACAAAAGTTCCACCGGCGTATTGTGTATAGGATGCTTCGGGAAGATCTGTGATCGTGCTTTTATAGTGACTTAGGGTCAATGATGCATCCCATTTGACCGGACCCGTCAGAATACGTCCAAACAAGGAGAAGTCAATACCGCGTGTACGCATTGAGCCATTATTATAGAGGTAATAACTAATTCCAGAAACAGTATTCCCCGAATTATAGGCTAGCATATCACTTGTCCTATTTTGGTAGATATCGACGCCCAAATTGATGCGTTCATTCAACAACGAAAGATCCGTCCCGACGTTTATTTTTTCTACTTTCTCCCATTTTAGATAAGGATTGGCAACACCGTCGCGCACAAGTCCCTGAACACCTAAGAAGTTCTGTGAGATGTAATTCTGCCGCGCATCATAATTTCCAATATCATCATTACCTGTCATCCCATAACTCGCCCGAAGTTTCCATAATGAGATCGTATTATTTCCTTTCAAAAAATCCTCATTGGACAACAACCATGCAGCACCTACAGCCGGGAATACTGCATATACCTTATCAGCAAGCTTTAAGCCTCCTTGTGCTTTTTCCCCGAAGCGGGAAGATCCATCCATCGATATGGATGCATTTAAGACATAAGTATTCTTCCAGCTAAAATTACCCATAGCATAGGCCGTCATATTGGCCCATTTACCGATATGTCCACCATAAACCCGAGATGCTGGTGTGGAGTTACCAATACTGACCAGCTGGTCAGTCGCCGAATTATAGCCTAGTGCATAATCTTGTTCCGAATCATGCTTGTGGTACCGGACTCCACCAATAGCTTCCAAGCGGCCCTGAGTTCCTAGATCCTGATTATATTGCAGACGCAAATCATTTGAAATCGAATAATAACGAGCCACCTGAGTACCGAGACGACTATAAACTTCCATATTATTTACCGTGTCCTTTGCAACTCCTTTTTTGGGAATAAAGAAATCCTCTTGCGCTTTATCATAGGTCACGGTAGACAGGTTACTTAATTTAAAATTTGTATTGAACGCATAGTTGAACACCAAAGAACCTAAAAACCGATAGGCCTTTTTATTATTAATCCCATTTTGTGTGATTTGCATCGGATTGGAATAGCCGAAATAATCAGCTTCGGCATAATTCGGTGAAATGCTGCCATCTGGAGCAATGTCATGCGTATTTAGAAATGGAGACTTAATCAACGAAAGAAACAAAGGGTTGGTCTTTGGTGATAAGCCCTGATCTTTCAGGCTTTGCTGTCCATAACCCATGGAGATATTGGTCTGAGCAGTAAATTTCTTGGTCAAATTCATATCGCCATTAAAGCGTGCCGTATAGCGATTTTGCTTTGTATTGTCCAAAACACCTTGCTCATTATTATAGCCAACTGATAAAGCATATCGTGCAATATTATCCCCCCCTGTAACCCGAAGAAAATAATTTTGGTCAACCGTATTATGAAGCACGTCTTTCTGCCAATCCGTTTCATTATGATACTTCGCATATTCATCGAATTTTGGATTATCATTATTGAAAGGCATATTCGCGATTTCCTCACCACTGTACGTACTCGTTGCCAACAAATCATTCAAATAACTTCGGTAGGCATAAGATTTCATGACGGGAATACGTTTCGGACGGAAATTATATCCCGTTGTTGCCTGCAAATCGATTTGTGTAGCCAGCTCTTTTGAATGGTTGGTATTAATGACCACGACCCCATTGGAGGATTTGGCCCCATAAATATTTGCGGATACAGCATCTTTCAATACCGTAATATCTTGAATGTCGCGCACATCAATGTGCTGCAAAGCATTGTTGAGATGTCCTATGGTTATAGAAGGACTCAAATGCTCCGCATTATACACAATACCGTCTACAATATATAAGGGCTGATTATTGGAATACAACGACTGCAGGCCTCGAATAGTGAGATTTCCGCCAATAGAAGGTGTTCCCGAATGTCGGGTTACTCGTACACCGGCCAGCTTTCCTTGCAGGTAGCTATTGACCGTCTCAGAATTCTGTTCCCAGGCATTCAGTTCCAATTTATCGACTGCGCCCGTATTATTTAAAACTCCATTATCGCCAAATACTGTTTCCGTCTTTTTATAGAAAGAACGATACCCATCAGGGTATAAGACTACCTTCATCGATTTATCTAACAGCACAGGAACCTGCTTGGCTATATATCCATCCAAAGAAACTTCAACAATTGCATCGGAGACCGGTAGCTCTAAAAGGAAATTACCTTTACTATCGGTCAATTTTGCTACGTTGCTGCCATAAGTAATACGAGCACCGGCGATAGGTTTATTGGTTTGGCTGTCATACACAGTACCTTTCACGGAATAAGCAGAAGTAGCCTGTCGTTGTATATTGCGGGCGACAGTATCTTGTTGCGCCCAACTGCGGTGCGCTCCAAAAGTGGAAATAAACAAGATAATACCCAATTTATAATTTATGTTGATCGAACTCATTTCGTTTATACTTTGTTATTGAATAATCGGTACGAATCGGAGGTATTCTAAAATAATGGGGCCAGTACCATTGCTCATAACAAGCAAAGGCAGATTCCCATATTGGTCTTGTGTCACCTCCCCTAAGTAAACCTCTCCATGATTGAGCGGCTGTACATCAAATGTCATTCGGGTATCGTTTGCTCCCAGATTATTGACGATTGAACGTTTGTATAAATCAACCTCATTAAGCGATACGAGTTTCGAATCAAAGAAGTGAACATATTGGATAAACGCAGCCGTCTGTGGATCACCTGCCAGTCCCATAATTGCTCGTCCGTATACTTTATATTTAACAACGTTCATCCCTGTGGCGCGGTACTTCACATAAAAGGAAGTCACCTTATGATCATATACTTCAATATCATTGTAAGGGTTTCCTTCATTATCGCGCTTTTCCCTGAAAAAGGTATTTGAGCGCTTATCCGTCTGCTTATAACCCACTGGGCTTATTCCCAATACCTTGATTTCCTTAATCTGATCCGCTAGTGCAAACTCAAGTCGCTTCACACGATAAACAACCCCATTACTGGCCTTTGTCCGCGAGATAATATTTGCTGGGTCAAGACTAAATTTGGTTCCCGCTATTGAAATCAGATTATTTGTAAGTTGATCTGTCCCCAATTCTCCCTCCACAATAAAATCGCGCAATAAAGCCTTTTTAGCAAAAAAAGTAGTCGTACTGTCAGGACGATTGGTGTTGCCTTCTTCATAAGATGTTGCGTAAAAGGGTCTTAACTTTGTATACTCAGTCTCAAAATTTTCATCGTCCACCACGAAATAGGTATGTTTCTTATTTTCGGTCGTCATATTGCGACGGACCTCCGTATACCAGACCGGGCTAAACTTGTAATGCATAATATCGCCCTCTATGGAGACTGTATCAAAGGAATTTACAGCCTCAACTTGTTTAGTATCCGCAAAAAGAGTTTGTACAATATTAAATATATTCTGAAGAGGCTTTAAGGGGCGACCTACCACATGGTACAGTCCATTGCTCGCGACCAGATTACTCTGAATAGGTTCGACACCATCAAATGTGCCTTGTGTAAACTCCACATATTTATTACGAAAGTTTAATGCCTTTACAGTATCAGCTCCTGAATTCACATTATAGACCGAATTGATAATATGGTAGCCCACAAAACTCTTGATCACTGCTGTGTCGGAGAAATTATATTGATCCTGCACTGCTGCAATTGCCTCATTGGTTGGTACTATCAAGGTATAGTTTTTCGACGCTTTCAACGATTCACCATAGCCCGATTTATTGAGCAGGTCCATAAAAGTTGAAAACTCGGCATGTTCTGCAACAATCTCATACAGGTTTCTTTGGGCATCGGCATCGTTTCCACCAAAATGATTCTCCCAATTTTTGGAACAAGCAGACAGTAAACACATGCCCAATACGACCAGGTAAATTTTATAAATTATAGCTTTCATAGTTGTGTATCCTGTTATTTTGGTCTATAAAAAAGTTCACCTGAAATTTGATGAAATCTAGGATAATTCTGTTCGAGATCATCTGCGGGGATAAATTGAATCATATCCAGATAGACCGTATTGCTACCACACTTCTTATCTTTGATCGCTTCAAAACGGATGATATGTCGATCAGTCGTCTCTACATTGATAATCCCGGCCAACCGGCCAACGTTCAATGAAGCTTCACTACCGGATTTGGGTTTAAGCCCTCCCGTAATGTTATTCGCATTGTAATCGCCTACTGTTGCCATATAACGCTTGTACCCCTGCGCCAGCATCAGATTGTCCGCATTTGGATTCGCGAGGTCACTGACACCGGACGCGGTCAGATTTTGATTCAATATGATCGTATTGGGCAGGATTTGTTCATCCCCTTTTCCGGGATTGAACGTCGCCTGGATCTCAGGCGCATCTCCATGTTGGGCATAGCAAACCCATACTTTATACCGGCCTTTTACGAGATAAGGTGTCTTAAATTCGATCCATTTTGCCCGCGCACTATTATTCGCACAAAGTGAAAGGCTCAGGAGGTCGCCATTTGCATAAGGGCGCTTCGTTTCTAAGGCTTTATAATAGTAATATCCATTCGTACCAATGGTCGAAACCGTTAAGCTATTGAAAGCAAAAGAATTGGCTATCGTCGCACCATTGGCCACCAATGCCTTATTACTGTTCAAATAGGTGCTTCCCAATGCATTTGTCAACTCCGGAGAAGTGGCAATATCAAAATATACAGGCACCTGCTGGCGCACCTTAATCTTAAAGGTTTGTTTTGCCTCATGTAGCACGCCATTGGATGCCAACACATCACTCTGTACTCTATTGATTTCAGCTCCCGCTTCATGAACCCCATTAAACACATCATCATTCAATAAGATCTGTGCACCTAATAATTTGGTCGAAATAATCTCTTTCGGTGCCAACGTATAGATCGTATTTGCAGCAACGATATCTTCCAAAAACTTAATATCGTTGCTTAAATGATAGGCTACATATAACCATAAACTATCTTTATGGTTTTTTACATCACCAGTCTGTGAATAAGCGGCTTTCATGTCTGCATAACTTTTGATCCCCTGCAGCTGCAGAACGGAGTCGGACTCAACAATAGCGGTCTGAAAACGTTTACCCTCTTCGACAGTTTGCCCACGTTGATAAGATAATGTATCATAAAATCCGGTTTCTTTCAAGGCCCGGGCAAATATGGAATAACGTGGGTTGCTCTCAATTAATTCAGCAAGACTCTGTGCCGGTGGGACTAATACTTTATCGATGGAGTGGATAATACCGTTACCACAGCTAATATTGGACCTAATAATTTTTGCAGATTTGTTAACTCGATAAACCCCATTTTGCACATCTGTGTATAAATATTCTCCCAGTAAACTCGCTGTTTTGATTTTGCCATCGGTAAAACGCGTGCTACCTACCGTATCCCTAACCACATGGTATTTGACAAAATCCAATAGCTGTGCATCTGTAAAATCACTCAATGCAGTTCTTCCATTGTCTTTGATCCAGGCGTTAATACTCTCATTATTAGGTGCGAAAAGTGTGTAAGTACCATACGCACCAAGATATCCTGCCGTTTTCGAACGGTATAAGATTTCGGTCAATAAGGAGTAATCGGTTTCATGTGCTTCCAAATAGCCGGTAATATTAACTTCATCTGTGGTTGAAATTCGATATTTCTCCTTTTGACAGGAAAATATAAGCGCAACAAATAGGACAAACCATGTCTCTACCAGCCAATATTGTTTTCTAAAATTTCTTTTCATAACGATCTATTTTAGGTAAAATGGGTTTTGCTTCAACTGTTTGTCTTTGAAGAGTTCAGTTTCCAAAATGGGAAGATAATGGCTGTCTACATCCCGCACTTTGTTCATGGCGGATTGGCGTACGTTGGCATCCACAACTTTGGTCACAAGGTCCACTAGCACATTGATGTTAGCGTAATTATCCTTCTTCGCCAAGCGCAAAAGGTCAAACCAACGTTTACCTTCGAAAGTCAGTTCACGTGCACGCTCGGCGAAGACGAATAGGATGATTCCTTCCAAATCGGTCGCTTCAATATTCGGATCCGTAGCTTTTATGGCTTTACGATTGCTTCGCAAATCCTCAAGAAGTGCCAATGCTTCCGTCCCTCGCCCTAGCTCCGCCAATGCTTCTGCCCGCATCAACATGACGTCAGAGATCCGATACAATTGAAAGTTGTAGTAACTTGGTGATTCTGTACCATATTTTCGTATATCTCCAGACACGCCATACAGCATACCTTCGCCGCGGCTATCGAATAAATCGATATCCGTCCCTTCGTTGGAGGGAAAGATCTCATTATTCAAGATTTCCACATTGGCAGTATAAGGCCTGCGTGCAATCGCCGCCAGATTGTACATGAAATTCTCCCTCGAATTTTTATGGCTTAGCTCCCAAATAGTTTCCATAGTGCCTCCATCAAAAATTTCAGGCAGTGCAACACCCATTAAACGATACCGACCAGTTTCTAAAATTTTTGCAGTTTGTTCTTCCACTTTATCATATTGCTCCATCCATAGATATACGTCGGCCAGCATTGCGCGCACTGCTGGGCGTGTTACCCGGCCCGCATTTATTGCATTATAAACCGTACTACTTACATGATATTCGGGCACCCAGTCCAGTGCCTGCAAGAGATCCTTCTCAATTTGCTTGAGCACCTCATCTGCGTTGGATTGTCCTACGGAAACAATGTCTGTATCTTTCGACGTGCCTTTTAATTTTAAGGGAATATCCCGAAAAGTGCGTACTAAATAGAAATACAAAAAGCTGCGGACTGCCAATGCTTCTCCCAAGTCGGTATTGTATTCGGCATCAGTAAAAGTGGGATCGGCCTGCTTTGCCTGACCTGCGTAATCAATCAAAAGGTTACAATTATTTATTGCGGTATAGACAGCACTCCAATCCGCGATTACATTTGTGCTTAAAATATTATAATTCTTTACCAAGCGGTTGTCGTCACTTGCATAACTTGTCAACCCAACTAAATCGGCTCTAAGTTCACCCCAAGTGAACAATTGTTGTTCAACAGGTCCCGAATTAAGGGAAGAATAGATGCCAATTAAGGCAGCATGGACATCCTCCTTTGTTTTCCAAAATTCTGCACGGGTTATTCCATCCTGCGGCTGTAAATCCAGCCATTTATTACAAGAATTGAGTAAAATGCTTCCCGCAGCAACTAAACTCCATAAGATTGTTCTTTTCATAACCTTTTTTTAAAAACGTGCTGTAATACCTAGTGTAACTGTTTTTAGTGGCGGTGTCATTGAATTATCCATTAACACAGTAAATGCGTCCTTTAACTTTACGGCCACATCAGGATCTTGACCCGTATACTTCGTTAGCGTAAATATGTTTTCTACGGTCAGATAAGCTCCAAGCCCCTCGATATGAAACCGCTGTAAGAATTCTTTTGCAAAATCATACTTTAAGGTCACTGTACGAAGTCGTAAGAATGAAGCATCCTCGACATATCGGCTTGATCCCAAAGAATTATATCCGGTTCCAAATAAGGCACGTGGAATATCCGTCACATCACCATCCTTTCGCCATCTGCGCAAAACGGCCGTACTTTGGTTATTATACCCAAGCATATCAGTCGTATTCATTTTGGTTCCATTAATAATTTGAGACCCTTGTCTATAGTTAAAGAAGGCACTTAATTTCAAACGTTTATTATATCCCACATTAAATCCAAAACCTCCCGTAAGCTTCGGATTGCTATTGCCTAAATACACAATATCCTTTTGATCAATTACACCATCGTGGTTGATATCTTCATACATCGCATCGCCCGCTTGGAAAACATAATCGACTGTAGGATAATTAAAACGCATATAGATGGTCTCACCATCGGGACTCACAATAGCATTTCCCTGTGCGTCTTTTGCAATTGTGGCTTCCTGATCTTTGTAAACGCCCAAGTAGCGAAACCCATAGAAAGATCCATAAGGATTATTCTCCTGGAAATAGGTGAAGAATGTTTTATTCTTTAAAGATGATCTGGCATTTTCGCGGGGATAAAGTGGTGATATCTCGCGGATCACATTTTGATTGTGTGCAATATTGAACGTAAAACTGACATCCCATTTTTTATTACGAATGGGCACCACGGTAAAATTTGCTTCCCAGCCATCATTATCCATTGTACCAACATTCATAGCCAGTCCATTATATCCAGTATAGGTTGGAATCTGAATATTGTCCATCATCAGATCCGTTGTTCTATTTTTATAGATTTCCCCTCCAAACATCAAACGGTAGTCAAGCATCTCGACATCCATACCTAAATTCTGCTGTGTCACCGTTTCCCATTTTAAGTCGGACAACTCTATATTTTTTGAATACACGCCGTTTTCATCCAAATAAGCATAATCATTGGTGCTATATACATTGATATAAGTATAATCACGTCGAGGCGCATTACCGCTACGGCCCCAGCTCGCCCTTAACTTGATATCTTTGATGGCTTTTACATCTTTTAAGAAATTTTCCCTTCCGATCTGCCAAGCGGCAGAAAAAGCAGGAAATAGTCCATATCGATTATCAGGACCAAATTTTGAGTTGCCATCACCACGCAGACTTGCGGCAAAAACATATTTCTTGTTGAGCATATAATTCGCCTGGATTAAGGCTCCGATTGAGCGAGATTGTGTCGTTACAGATTTAGCGTCGCCGGTTAAGGTCCGCGACGGTACACTTGGATCCTGCAGATAGGATGATGCCGTATTTGTCGAACTCAGTCCTTGGATCGTATAGCGATAGTCTGATGTTAAAAAGGATAGATTGGCTGTAAGCTGGTGGTTGTCTCCCAATGCAGGTGTATATAAAAGCCTGGTATTTGTACTCAGCGAAAACTCATCCAAGTCGGAATCCGATGCTCTATTCACCGTATTTTCCGTAAAAGGCCGACCTGTGGCCAACTGAGGTAGAAAGAGTTTGGTCTTGTTATTTCTAATATTTAATGCCATGGTACTCACAAATCGCAATGTATTCGGGATTAACTTGTAATCTATATTAAACCGTGTCTGTAGAATGTCCCCTAATTGTTTACCGACCGCATTTTGAACCATAGAAAGCGGATTATAAGTAGTAGGATAAAACCCTTGTGCTGAAGAAGAAGGGTTAAATAGATTTCCAGTTAGGTTGCCATATTCATCATATTCCCAAATGGCCTGATTTGGCATCTTGCGATAGGCAATATCCCGTACATTGGAATGATAAAGATTATCATTGTCAACGTGGGTATAAGAGACGTCAGATTGGAAACCAATGCGCTCTGAAACCACATAATCCAGATTGATCCGGGCAGATAGACGGTTTAGACCTGTTCCAATAGTTGTTCCTTCTTGATTAAAGTAACCGATTGAAGCTAAATAACGTGCTTTTTCACCGCCTCCACGCACCTGCAGGTTATGATCATGAAAATAGCCCAATTGCGTAATGGCATCTACCCAGTTGGAATTATTACTATAATTGTGATAAATATAGGTATTGTTCGGATCGTACTGGAATTGCTGGGCATTGTCTGTCGTTGAAAAGACCTTACCTGCATTATAAAATTCTTCGGATAACAGCGTGGAGTACTGATCTCCATTCAATAGTGGAATAGATTCAGGTTGCTTGGATATAGATCCCTTGAAAGTATATCCCAATGTAGGAGCGCTTATGGTTCCACGTTTCGTTGTAATAACCAATACCCCATTTGCTCCTCGAGATCCCCAAACAGCGGTTGCGGCTGCATCTTTCAATACCGAGATGTCCTGAATATCTGATGGAGCAATATTTAGAAGCTGTCCATAGGCATTATCATCAGAAGTCGCGAAGTTGAAATCGTCCGGAATGGTAATATCATAAGGCATTCCATCAACTACAATTAATGGGTCGGTTGCCCCATTTAAAGAAGAAGTACCGCGAATCCGGATCTGCATGCCTGCTCCGGGATCGCCCGATACTGTCGTGATATCAACTCCCGGCAGCCTTCCCTGCAACGCTTGATCGACAGATACAGATTGCATTTCGGAAAGTTCATCCATGCTAATCGTTGAAATAGCGGCTGTATTGCGTTCCTTCGAAATCCCCATGCCAGTTCCGTCATTGATGGGTTTAGACTTTGAGATAACAACCTCATCAATCACATTATTTGTCGATTCAATCTGCACATTGATCGTTTTCCTATCTCCTACAACGATCGCAGCCGAAGATTTATACCCCGTGTAGGAGACCGATAGTTTCAAGCCTTTCATTTGAGTTCTAAGGCTATAGTTGCCCTCAACATCTGTGGTCGTTCCGACAATTGTGCGGTTATCATTATCTTTTAAGACAACGGTTGCCCCAGCGACTGGCTGTTTTGTTCCTTTTTCCGTCACCTTACCTGTCAGTAAAATACCATTGGTCTGCGCATATGTTTTTCCGCCACAGAAAACCAGCAACACGATACCAATTAAAATTAAATTCCTTATCTGTTTCATCATAAATTCGGTTAGATTACAGTCCATGCTTCAAATATCCTTTGAGCGAATGAATCAGTACACGTTGACCCAGCTGATTGCTTTCGATGACATCAGCATCGATGGTACGATTTAGGTTATCGATCAACTGCAATTTATTCGTCTGATTGACAGAAACCTGCACGGACTGTGCATCACCTTCAACATTTTTACACAGCGACTGGAAATATCCTGTTTTCTTCCCATCGATCGCGAATGAGTTGCGTGTAATATGATACTGGATAAATCGCGTTACTTTGTCGATGTCTGCCTGCACTGTAGGCGCTGTCGAAATTGGCAAATCCCCATTTGCAACAGCACTGGCGACTGCCGCATTATTCGGAATTAATAGGGTATAGTTTAACCCGAGCTCCACTCCTTTAATAACGCCGTCCGTAGCAGAATAAAGTGTGCTTGCAATTAGATATTGATAAAAGGCATTGAATGGTGAGGATGCTTGATCGGCTCCGATTTTTTTGAGAAAGAAGCCAATATTGGTATTCGATGAGGTCAAACCGCCATTCAGATATACGGCAACCCCGTTTAATGGGCCAGACAGATTATTTCCAATGCTGATCGAATCAATGCGGATCTGCTGTGTTTCCGTCGGGCCATCCAAAGTTCCGCTAGAAGACATTTTCATCTGGTTAAACTTTACATACTCACCTGCATAGCTTTCCAATATTCCTTTTCCCGATAAATCAGGCAAGGGATCATTTCCTAATGGAATAATATGAGCCATCAGCACCTCTCGCATTTCCGGTGTACCGTTTCCGCCATTAAAACGGATCGGGTCGGAAGTATTATAGGCATCATAATCAAAGCCCATTTCATATAGCTTTTGATCCGATACTAAAATCAGCATGTAACGAATTGTTGGGATTTTCAGTGTCAGGTTCATGCTGATCCGCTCTAACGCGCGACGCATGAAGCTATATTTGGGATCTAATAAAACATTGCCATAGACAGAATGAAAGACATTGGCCTGTTGACAAGCGTCTATACCATAAAATGCGCCATTGCTCAACAATTTTGCCTCCTTGATATTAGCCTTTGTCACTTTAGGCAATTCACCCGCAAAGTTTTGCGTTTGAGCAAACTGCGATGGCCACACCTGTGTATTGTATAGATGAGAATTTACAAATTCTGTTAAGACAGTAGGATTGGTATAAAAAACATCTTTTAACGTGGTACCTTGGGGGTAATATTTTAATAATACGCGTTTAGCATAATTACTGACTGCCTCATTGTTAGGCACCGTGATGGAGAAATTATTGGTTTGTGCATCGTTGGGATCTTCCTTCAAATAATTTTCGTTGTTGACTGCCAAACCAATTCCGGTATAACTCTTAACAAATACGGAATCCTTTTCTCCAGTAAGGACCTCATTCTTCCGCGTGATCTCTGCATTGTAGGTATACGTACTAAAAAAATCCAAAATTGATTTAAAGGCGGAGTAATTTGAATTCTCCCGAAGGTATTGATCGATACTCTTGTCCGCAACCAAAACTTTATCCACGACATGTATATAACCATTCTCGGCGGAGATATTGCTTCGTTTAGGATCAATCTGAGCAGATCCGACATTCAATCCAGTGTATGTACTTTTGGGATAAAATGATTGGTAATCCATAGCCCCTAAACCACGTTGGCTCATGTAATCCTTAAAAAAATAACTAATATGCTTGTTATTGTTATCGGTAGCTGCATAAGCCGTATTAGGACCGCGATTTGTTGAGATAAACCGTCTAATTTTGCCGTTCCCTAAGTCCTCTTTTTCAACAAAATCATAATACACAGACCGCCGCCGGAAAGCAAACCCTTGCTGCCAGCCTTTTGCTGAAAAATAATCGTTCAGCTTTTCAAGTCGCTCACCATCATATATCATTGAAGAACGCACAATTTTCTCGGCTAGTTTTGCGTCAATCTTCGATACGTCAGGAAAACCATTTTCCTTCATAAATTGATCAAAGGCCTGATCGGTAGGTGCAAAAACCGTCCAAGACCCCGCAGTTCCGAGTGTATTTTTATAACCTGACAATTCAATACAACTCAGATACTTCTTAAAATCACCCATCGAATCAAGCTGTTGGTAAATTGGTTTTGCGAGCCAATCCGGCCTTCCATAATAGGCGTCAAAGGCTTCTTTCCTGCACGACACTATCGTCATCAATAGTGTAATCCAAAATAGGTTAAATTTGGATGATAACATAGTAAATGTATTAGGTCAAAAATTTGATTAACAATAAATTACGGCAAATCCCCTGTGAGATACTTCAAATAATGCGTTTTATGAAACGAAAGATTGTCTTTTGCGGTTCATAATTGGTGTAACAAATATATGTCTAAAATACACTTGTACCAACCTGCACTATCCTGCCTAAATCAGCACAGAGCACACAAAAAAGGCCGGACCATTACTGCCCGACCTAAAGTTATATCAATACAAAACTAATTGCCATCTGGTTTTAGAATACTATGGACCAAACTTGGAGGCCAATACCAAGTTTGACAGTCATCTGGATGTTGTGGATCAAAGCCCTGAAAATCGATGATATGCCCCGCTATCGCCAACTGATTTTCTTTGATCCCAGTGAGTACCATCTTTGCAATTTCATAGGCACCGTAAGGATTAAAATGGGTATTATCAGCCAGTGCATTTTCCTGATTTGGGTAAGTATGCGCAGGATAGTGGACAAATGCCCGTTTGGAACCCTCAACGCCCAAGGCTTCATAAAACATACTGGTTTTCTTATTCAGATCAATCAATGGGACTTGAAGTTCTGCTGCGACTTTACGAGCCGCATCTGGAAAATCACCTAAAGTATGAACCAAATGCCCCTGTTCGTCAAATGAGCGTCGCGCTGTCGAAGTGAGTATAACTGGAATACCACCTTTCGCCCGAAATTCACGAACAAAATAACGCAAACGTTCACTGTACCCCTTATACGCACCAGCATTTTCTCCTTTTTCTTTTTGATCATTGTGCCCAAATTCGATCAATAAATAATCTCCCGATTTGGCGACAGAGAGAATTTTTTCCAATCTTTTTGAGGACAAGAACGAACTTAATGCCAAGCCGGATTCGGCATGGTTAGCAATGGCAACGCCAGCATCAAAAAAACGAGGAATCATTTGTCCCCAGGATGCCCAGGGCTCATCCTCTTGATTAACTACCGTAGAGTTACCCGCTAAAAATACAGTCGGGACATTACTTATCGCTTCAATACGAATAGCCAAAATACAATTCGTCTGTTGAAACTCAAAAGTCAGCTTATCATCCCAGTCCAGCTTGTGCCGCTCCCTGGGCATCTTTAATCTTACAGTTTCGCCAGAAGCAATCTTTGGGTCTTTGATATGTACAATAAAGGTCCTCTCTAAAGATTTATTAGGTAACACCTCTTGGTTTTCAATCTGCAGTCTCCGGGATTCAGACCGCACAGTACTGCGGTAAGGCTTATCGCTCAAACCATGATAGATAATCGTAATTTTATAATTGCCCTCAGGAACTTTTACTGAAAAATAAAATGGCTTTTCGCTAAAAAGGCTTTTATTCTTTGGATCAATCCTGACATCTTGTTCTGTTGAAAATTCAAAACCATATCCTTGCTTATCCGTATAGGCTTGTGCTTCCCTTAAAGAAATTACAGTCTGGTTTTTCTTGGTACCACCAAAGCGAAATTCCCTGACAATCTGTTCAGCAGACAAAACACCACAGAACAGCATAAATAATCCGATCGTTAAGAGTAATCTCTTCATCACTAAGTATCTTTAATTTAGGAAGCTCAAATATAATTTTTCATGTTCATCAGGCCAACCTGTGCTTACCTGTGCTACCCTTTTGCCAACAGTTCAGGACAGCTAATCCGGGAATTTTGAGCATCTTTAACCATCATATAATAATTGGTATAATTATTCATAATTTTAGGTTTTTTAATAAAAGGTTTCCTTACGCCCGTTTGGAAACCTTTTTATTTTGGTACCTTGTAGAAGCGCGATCATGCTTGTCATCAAAAACTAAAAAGGCCAGCCGATAATTGGCTGACCTTTACTGATAACTAATAAAAAAACTAAATTCTTAACTCCGCTCATCGTTAATACCACCGCTGCTTCGCCCTAAAATAACGTAGTTCAATAATATCGTTGGGAATAGGCTGTTTATTCCAATGGTCATGGATGACCAACGCGGCACCAAGCGCGGTTGCCTGAGCCATTGAAGCCCCAAACACCTCGCTATGTGGGAATGCCTGCGCCAGTAAGGTCATATAAATCACATTACGGCTAAATCCTCCATCCACAAATATCCGCTGAACACCATTATTTTGAAGAATCAGCGAGGTTGATTTAATCTGAGCTTTGACCAGATACATCATCAGCACATGATACGCCTCGACATAGGTTTTGAAATGATTCAAATCAATGGATGAGAAAGCGTCCAGCTCATCGGAAATATCCATGACCTGATACTTTTCAATAATATCCCAATCGAGATTAATCTGTTTAAACTTGCCTGTGGACACCTGAAAAAACTGCGCAATGCGTTTGATCTGCTCTTCATGTGTATATCCCGCAAACAACCGAGATGCCTTTACAGGGCGACCTGTGTACGTCATATACATGAGGCAATCCTGGTTCAGCTCTTCTTTTGTCAATGATTCGGTATTAAAAGGATTAAAAGAAATACACCAAGTACCTGTTGAGATCAGAACAAAGGGTTCATGAAAATTCAACAGATACGGGATCAAAGCTGAGGAACTGTCGTGCAAACCGCTGCCCACAAGATAGCCGCTGCCGGGAAAAGTTGCCCGAAACAGCTGATCCCCCTGGACAATTGGCGCCATTTTCTGGATAATACCTGTATCATTCACCCACCGATGGTAATTATTTTTGCTAAAATCCCAAAGTGCTGTATGACAACCAATACTTGTCATATCCGAATAAGGCTGCCCTGAGATCAGATAACTCAAGTATTGCGGAAGGTGCAGGGCCCATTTCACTTCCTTGAATAGCTCGGGCCTTAACTTCAAAAGACGGTAAATCTGCAATCCTGAATTCAGACTTCCTAAACTCGGAGACGATGTCTCCAAAGAAAACCTATCTTTTCCTCCATACTGAGCGTAAAAGGATTCCAGTAATTTCTTAGGATAATCCTTCAAATAGTTGTATAATGGTGTTAACGGCCGGCCATCTTTGTCAATGTAGACGAAACTCGCTCCATAAGAAGTAAAGTTAATCGCTTTGATTTCAAACTCTCCATTCCGGAACACCTCATGCAATGAGTCAAAAACTGACAAACGCAGACTCTCTAGGTTTTCACAGCTATCCCCATCCTCGTCAGTAGTCTCCAAAAAACGAGCAGATCGTTCAAAAACTATCTGATACTGCTCATTAAAGAGAAATAATTTTTTATTGGTCTTCCCAACGTCAAAGATGGCCACTACTGGTATTGGTTTCCCCTTCATTCTTCTTCCCTATTACAAACCTGTAGCGACAGAATTGATTCCGCGTTCCTCAATGAGTTTTGCCCGTAAGTTTTGTTCGTTGAATAATTGTACTGGCTGCAAGGCTGCCCCGCTTCTTAGCCTAGCCTCAGCGACAAGCGGCCTGACATCGGTACGGAATGCATCTTGCAGGATTTCCTGTGCCCTCACAATATCGTTACCTTGCTGGGCCTGTTTCAGTGCCTTGCGGTCGACCAACAAGGCCTGCGCATAGGCGATTTTAATTGCTTCAACCGACTGCAGCAGGTCGACCAGCGGATCCTTCAAGTTATGAGACGCATCAATCATCCAGCCAAGCCCGGTAGCATGATCAATTCCGTTCAGGTCCATACCGTCAACCAGTTCGTTGAAGATCAAGAATAACTGGTAAGGCTTGATACTTCCGGCTGTGAGGTCATCATCCGCATACTTACTATCGTTAAAATGGAATCCACCCAATTTACCCTCCATCAGCAACAACGAAACGATTTGCTCGATGTTTGCATTTGGCAAATGGTGTCCCAGATCCACCAATGTATAGGCTTTGGGCCCCAGTTTATTGGCCAATAGCAATGACTGTCCCCAATCGCCGATGGTGGTCGAATAGAAGTAAGGTTCAAAGGCTTTGTATTCAACAAAAAGTTTCCAGTCGTCGGGTAAATGTTTGTAAATCTCACTTAGGCTGGATAATGTATTTTGGAAGGCCTCCCTAAAATTCAGCTGCCCGGGGAAAGACGAACCGTCTGCCAACCAAACCGTTAACGACTTCGACCCCAAGGCTTTTCCATAATTGATTACCTCAATGTTATGAGCAATTGCCTGTTCACGGACCTTAGGGTCTACATGATGGAGGGATCCGAACTTGTAACTGTGTTCCTGCCCTGCTTGATCCTGAAAAGTATTTGAATTGACGGCATCAAAACCAATGCCTAGCGAAGCGGCCAATGCCTTGATTTTCTCCGCATCTTTCGGAATATCCCATGGGATATGTAGAGAAATTGCGCCACTTGATTTATTCAGCGTATGTAATAGAGCTACATCCTCGAGCTTCTGCTCTAGCGTGCCCGGCTCACCTGCCCCGGAAAAGCGCCCAAAACGTGTTCCGCCTGTACCCAATGCCCAGCTTGGAATGGCAATCTGAAATTTTTGAAGTTTATCCAAAATGCCTTCTACGTTCACAATATCCGAAGATAAATAGTTAAACGCTCGCTCGTGTTTATCCTTTAATTGGTTATTGTGTTGATCTATAATTTGTTTATCCAGAATCATAATGTAATGGTTATCGTGTGAAAATGTTAGGTGTCGCGTACATTTTTTCCCTTTCCGAACGCGACACCTAAGATATAAAAATTAACGTACAAACGCCATCGCTACGCCTCCGTCTACGTTCAGAACGTTTCCTGTGGACTTATGCAGAAGACCTCCCACAAAGGCAAAACAGGCATTTGCGATATCTTCGGGAAGAATAATTTCATTCAGCAATGTTCTCTTGGCATAGTAAGCCGGCAGTTCCTCCACTGTTACGCCATAAGCCTTTGCGCGGCCTTCAGCCCATCCGCCAGCCCATATATTACTATCAGAGATCACCGCATCTGGGTTAACAACATTGACCCGCACCTTAAAAGGTCCAAGTTCGGCAGCACACAACCTACTCAGATGCAGCTGTGCAGCCTTTGCACTTCCGTAACCTATATTGTTAGGCCCGCTTACCAATGCATTCTTACTCACAATATTCAGGATATCTCCGCCAATATGTTGTCCTTTTAAAATGGGCGTTACTGCCTGAGTCACCAAAAACTGTCCCTTTACCAAAACATCATATAGAAGATTCCAATCTTTTTGGGTATGGTCTTCGATGGATTTGGAAATTGACAGCCCTGCGTTGTTAACCACGATATCGATTCCACCAAATGCGAGCGAAGCAGTCTTCAATGCTTCACGTATCTGAGCTTCGTCGGTTACATCCAATAAAGTGGAGATAACGGCATCTTTACCAAAGTGCGTAACAAACTCCTGTTCGCATTCCGCCAAACGCTCTGCGTTAATGTCATTAAGAACTACCACAGCACCTTCCTGCGCCATCTTCTTTGCTATTGCTTTACCAATGCCGCCACCGCTGCCAGTGACCAAAGCAATCTTACCCGACAAGGCTTTTGGTTTTGGCATACGCTGTAACTTCGCCTCCTCGAGCAACCAGTATTCGATATCGAACGCTTCCTGACGCGGTAATGCGGTATATTCGCTCACGGCTTCAGCGCCTTTCATGACATTGATGGCATTAATATAGAATTCGGCTGCCACACGTGCTGTCTGTTTATCTTTTGCAAAAGAGAACATGCCCACTCCGGGATATAAGACGATTACCGGATTCTTATCACGGATAGCAGGGCTATTGTCGTGTTTGCAGCTTTCATAGTACTGCGTATACATTCCCCGATATTCTTCAAATAGAGGCGACAATTTGGCTTTAAGCCCTTCGACATCATCCAAATTCTCAGACTTGTCGAGATTCAATACCAATGGCTGAATTTTAGTTCTCAAAAAATGATCCGGACAGCTCGTCCCCAATGGTGCCAAACGTTCCAGATCATTGGAGTTGATAAACTCTAACACCCGCTCATCATCGGTAAAATGCCCGATCATATGACGTTCGCTGGAGCAGAACCCTCTCAATATCGGTGCTAATTTGGCGGCTTGTGATGCCCGTTCGTCTTGAGGTAGACTCGTTTCTTTTTGACCACCAAATACAGGCCGTTTTTTTCCAAAGTTATCTTCGAGATAGGAGGCACATGCTTCGATCACATCCAATGAATTTATATAACATTCATAGGCTGTATCGCCCCAGGTAAATAGTCCATGCGATCCTAGCATAATACCACGGATGCCAGGATTTTCTTCTAGACAAGCTCTGAGCTGTAAGCCTAAATCAAAACCCGGACGTTGCCAATCTACCCAGCCAATGGTACCGTTGAACAACTCCTGAGTGATTTTTTTACCATCCTTGGCCGCAGCGATCGCAATAGCTGCGTCGGGGTGCAAATGGTCAATGTGTTTAAAAGGCAGGAAGCCATGCAATGGTGTATCAATTGATGGCGCTTTTGACGCCAGGTCATAAATACAATGGTTAAACAGCTCCACCATTTCATCTTCATGTTCCAGACCACGGTACACATTTTCCAGGTTACGTAAGCGCTTGAGATATAATGCCGCCAAGCCTGATTTCTTCAGTGTTCCGATATCTCCTCCTGACCCTTTAATCCACATGACCTCTACTTGCTCACCGGTCAAGGGGTCTTTTTCCCAAACTTTGCAGGACGTATTGCCTCCACCATAATTTGTAATCCTTAAATCAGCACCTAAAATATTCGAACGATATAAGAGTAAAGCCACTTCATCACCTTGTAGTGCCTGAGCTTTTTCGTCGTCCCATAAATAATTGACATGTTTGTACGTTTTCACTTCTTCTATATTTATTTAAATATTAATTTTCTAATGTCTTTGCAAATCCCACAATGCAAATGGAAATAATAATTGTTACGATTCCTCCAATGATGGAACGATAGGTCGATCGGTCTACCCCCTTCCATTCTTTAAGCACGACACCCCAAGCGTTTGAAATCAGGATGATAAATGCCATGTGCAATATCCACGAGCTAGCCCCATTCCCCAAACGACTTTCTCCCATACCATAAAAGAAAAATTGCAGATACCAGGTCGTTCCGGCCATCGCACACAAAAGCAGATTTTTACCTTTAGGTGTTTCCGACTTCACATAATCCCCATACGTTTTGTTCTTGATCAACAAATACAGGCACCAGAGAAAATTCGTTGCAAAGCCACCCCAAAGAATCACGATGTAGGTCACATTATTTTGATAAAGAAATTCCCCTTGATCGGGGTTAGCAGCTTTCCACAGCGCATTTGCGACGTCCGCCATGGGCTTACCCGCCTCTATTCCAAAATTGAAACAGGCACTCAGTATTCCTGAAATGATAGCGACAACGATGCCCAAGCCAAAATTGTAATCCGCCTTGTTTTCAACAGCTAAGGTGGATAAATGTCGCTCTTTAGAAACACCTGCCTTACCGCAGAGGTATACACCAAGTATACAGACCAAGAGCCCGATCAGAATACAGATCCCAGAATTTGTGGTGAAAAAATAATCTATCCCATGCTTACCACTGGCCTTATTAAAGAAATAGTAAATACTCGGCATCAGGGAGCCAAATACCATACTCAGGCCCAGAATGATACTGCTTCCCAAGGATACACCGAGATATCGAACACCTAGGCCGTAAGTCAAGCCTCCGACTCCCCAAAGCAAGCCAAATAGAAATGTATATCCTAAAATAGAATTATCGGTCTCTTTAATAATATCAACAAAATTAGGTATAGTCAGCATCGCCGCTATTGGCGGTACGATAATCCATGAAAAAAGTCCGCCTAGAATCCACATGGATTCCCATGACCAATTTTTCACTTTCTTATACGGCACATAAAAACTTCCCGAGGCGAATCCGCCAATGAAATGAAATATAACTCCGAAGACTGCATTCATATATACTTTATTTAGGTTCTTTGCAACTAAGTTAATTGTTTGATTTTTGTGAACTGTTATGCACTGTTATGATGTGCAAAAAAAAGGCTGACCACAAAAAGCGGTACAGCCATTTTTATTCCTTTTTTTTTTATCGGGCAGGTATAACCTGCCTGCGACTATTGCGAAAGATTCACAATATCTGCTTCTCTTTCTTGGGGAGAAACTTTAAGATCAGATAATTTTCCACTTTTTAATCGCCCTTCGATGGTGGTCTGGTCCGGGGCATGTAATTTAAAATCCACATCCCAATCCTTGGGCCACGCCGGAAAAAGATAGATCTTGTCATCAGTGGCCTGCAGCAGCATCTCTTGTAAGCCGATCATTCCTGAGCCCCCCCAATTGTGGTCCGGTACCCAATCAAACCCGGGTCCCCAGAATGTCGGAAACCGGCGATCTGCGTTCTTGAGTTTTAGCGTCGTCAATTCTTTCGCTTCATCCGTCAACCCCAGGCGTGCAGCAAATATATTATGCTGTTTCCAGCCGACATGGCTTCTGAATTTACGCACATCGGGATCATACCTGTACGTATTGATTGCGATATCGATATCAGGCCGGCCAATACCATAAATTCCCCAAGGATATACGCCGTAAAGCTGTGGCGACTCTGTATTGTTGATCCGGGCCCATTGTTGTGCTGGAGCCAATAACGTTTTTCCATTCAGCTCCC
This sequence comes from Sphingobacterium thalpophilum, assembly GCF_901482695.1. Classification (NCBI taxonomy): domain Bacteria; kingdom Pseudomonadati; phylum Bacteroidota; class Sphingobacteriia; order Sphingobacteriales; family Sphingobacteriaceae; genus Sphingobacterium; species Sphingobacterium thalpophilum. The sequence continues at coordinate 2,432,235 of NZ_LR590484.1, read as the reverse complement.
TTAGCGGCAATGGTGGGATTCGGGATAAAAAGCCCTGTAGATACTTTCTCAGCCCCGGGCTGACCAAAGTTTCTGGCAGGGTAAGCATCCGTTGGGTTACCTGCTGCAACGCTGCAATTGTCGTCGAGGCATTATAAGCCATTTTGTAGGTCTCTGCGGAGGATCCGGGATACAACACCAGATGCCCCTTGTCATCCAGCAGCTTACTGCCCAATTGTCGGGCCCGATAGTGATAATGCTCGTCAAAAAAACGCAGGCAGCTCTCGATAAATGGGATATAACTCCGAATATCAGCTCCCTGATACCGGTCCGTTTCGAGCATCATCATACAAAACTCGAGGACGGTATCCCATTGGTACTCAAGCCAGGCATTGTATTCAAGGCCTTTATCAAAATCTTTTGGCCGTTTCCAATTATATTCCGCTGGGTTGGGAAGACCAAAATTTTCAATCTGCTCGGTAAAACTGGCTCCTCCGTGTCCCCAATACACACGTGACCGCCACTCCGCATTTTTTAATATACGCTGGTAAAATTTAAATTGTGCAGGCAGCATGTCAAAGTCCCCGCTTTTCAGCATGGGCCAATAGACCAATCGCTGATTCTGTGCGGTATGTGTGCCTCCGCCCCAATTCCGGAAATCTGGCGTAAAATGGAAGCTGCTATCGACGGCGACAGGGTCATAGGTAAATAAACCGCCGTTAAATTTCGTTGGGTAGTTCCCATAGGCATTACAAGCCAGCATAAATCGAAACAACTGATAATTTCGGCCCACTTGCCAAGCCTCATTTTCTGGATCTTTCTGTTCGGGTAGGATGACAATATAACTTCTATTCCAAAACGCTTCCCACCAAGATTCTGTTGCGCGCTTGGTCGCCAATACAGACACTTTGGGCTTTGCCAAAGTATTTACATCTGTTTTCCAGCGCGAAAGTTGCATTGACTGGTCCACATGCAACGTCACCTGAAGCGCATGATTCCGCTTCGCGCGCTGGCTTTTGAGTATCCAGGACTGATACGGAGTATTCATGTAGCGCCCGCTAAGCTGGCCGGCATATATAAAATCATGCCCTTGAAAAAGGCCGCCCGAGGTTAGCTTCTTGAGTGGGTTGTACAAGGAATCCTTAATGGCCGACAGGCCTTGTTGATTCACCACGATATCAAACGCTGTGCTGTCCTGATTTTGATGATAAAAGAAAATCTTATTTGCTGCGGCTTCAACCTGATCTTTGTATGTGACCACAGGTCCAGGAGGAGCCCATTTCCACGAATTTGCATTATTTTCTTTCTTCTTCGGAAAAAGGTCCTGAAAACGCCAGTTTTCATATGCAGCTTGCACATTGACGTTCTGATTTGCTTTGATTTCGAGATGGACGTTTGGGCTGAACACATCTACCCAAACCAAAATTTCTGCTTTGACACCTTGATGTTCACCTTTTACAAGGATATGTCCTTTGTCCAGCTGCAATTCTTGCAGAAATTTATCCCCTTCAAACGGATTGGGATAAAGATGCACACGGATACGGCCGAGCTTAAGCAAGGTATTGTTCTCGTCAAATGCGCCTGTTTTACCTAAATACAGCAACAATTCACCGTCTTCAACCCACACATTCAAACCAATGTCGCCCCCACCCATCGGCATGGATTCGGATGAATTCTTACTTTGTGTCGTCCAGGACACGTAATAATCTTTCCATCGGATATCCTGGGCCACCACGGGACTCAAAACAGTAACAAGAAAGAATATAATACTAAAGATAAATTTTTTGGTCATAACGTTTATCTACCAATCGTCTGTTCGAAATGAGCTCAACGGCATTCCGTTGGCGCCGAAGACGTCTCCTATAACAAAGTCTTGAAAAGCGTAGCGCACAGCCACCGGCTCATCTACCTTGGGTGAGGCAATGACAATCGTCTTCCCTCTCAGCGCGGCTTGTGCCGGATAAAACACTTTATCTTTGCCCGCAATTTCAAAAGTTGTCACTTCTTTACCATATGATGTCAAACCCAAAGGAGCGTCCCGGAATGAAAGTATAGCGGTACTGCCCTTGATTTCAAGCTTATCATAAACCGGACTTTTTAGATGGATGGATTCAAAGCCGTAGACATCATGCAGAGCCAGATAAGCCAATCGTTCACCACCTTCACGTTTATGGGATGGATGTATACAATTTTGCTCGCCCAGATCCAATGTTACTGCCATGCCCGAATAAGGGATTTTATCCAGAGATCTTCGTTGTGCATCCCGCAGGTAGGCCGAATTGAATTTCCCTCCCTTATGATAAGGTGGCAATGATGCATAATCAAAGGGTGCAATCTGTGTGAAATAAAATGGAAGCGCTGAGTTCCCCCATAATTCACGGAATTTTTCAACCATTCGCGGGAAGAGTATCTCATATTGGTCTGCGCGTTCGTAGTTGGACTCACCCTGATACCAAATAAACCCACGGATGCCATATCCGGCAATAGGATGGATCATACCATTATAAAGCATGGTTGGAACGCGGTTTTTGTCTTTCAGTCCCGACTCCTGTCTGGGGATCTCGATATCTTTTTGATCAGCCAGCCAGGACGCTTCCATCCACGCTTCGATGTTCGAACCACCATAACTACTGTGAATGAGCCCCACGGGTACCCCCAAAGTTTTACGCAATTGTCGGCCAAAGAAATAGGCCGTTGCACTAAAACCAACTACTGACGCTGGCTCAGCTTTCTTCCAAACACTGGGCTTACTATCGGCCACAGGCTGCAAAGATGGGTTTCGAGGTACCGTATAGATACGCAGCAGGTCATCTTTCGAATTCATAATCGCTTCCGTGCTGCCTAGAATAGGCTGTCCGGGGTACCCCTTCAGCGGCATTTCCATGTTCGATTGCCCAGAGCATAGCCACACCTCGCCAATCAGAATATCACGAAGCTCGATGGCCTGCTGTTCGGCAATTGTAATCCGATAAGGTCCTCCCGCCACAGGTGTTTGCACAACGATTTTCCATTGTCCCAGTTGGTCAGCCTTCACTTGGTACTTTCGCCCGTTCCAGGAGGTCTGCACGGTAACCGTTGCCTGTGGATCTGCCCAGCCCCAGAGAGGTACCCTACTCTGCTGCTGCAAGACCATTCCGTCCGTAAAAAGGGCAGACAAGCGGACTTTCGCATGAGCCCCCAACTGCCCGATAATTAGAAATATAGCAAGTAAATAAGTTTTCATTTTTATAAATTATGCATTTATCACTGTTCCAGCTAATTAATCAGCATACAAACATCCTGTAACTGAGAGCTCATCAAAACACGGGCAGCCACACGGCCATATCACCAAATGTACGGTTTCCCCACGCAAAATAGGGCACCAAACGTACAGGGATGGCTTCTTGATTGTTATTGGACGCTCTGCGATAAAGCGAGTCCCATTTCGCATTGCTGGTGCGGTAAGCGTTTCCTTCCAGTAGCACGATATCCTGCCCCAATATATATTCATGTCTGGGCGTAAAATGTTCGGCTTGCTTCATCTTCAAGTCAAAGATGTTCACATCTGTAGCTACATCCTGCTTTTCCAGACAGTAGACGATCGGTCCCCGCATGACGGCAATTTGATTGCGTGTCTCCTCAACCAATGGATTTGATTCCATAAAAGAAACCTCCATCGGCAATTTGATTGCAATGCGATCTCCTTTTTTTAGGGCGCCCGATAGAACAGCATACCCTTTTTCTACGCGCGCTTCGATCCGCTCGTCATTTCGCCATATTTCAGCTCTTCCAGCCCAGCCGGGGATACGTAGCTTCAAAGCATAACCGGCGGGAAATTCCTGTAGGGTAAACAAGGCAGTGCCTTCCCAAGGATAGTTGGACTGCTGCACAATGTTGATCTGCTTTCCGCGATAAGTTGTGTTCAATTCATTTCCTCCATATAGATTTACCAGCACGGCATCTGAAGATAGACCATAAGCATAATTAGCTACCTCAGCAACGGTACGAACGATATTGGGTGGACAACAATTGGACAAAGAAATGTAAGGAACGCGTTTTTTGGACCAGCGCTGCTGAAAAGGCAAATCAGAGGAGTAACTCAACGGGTTGGTATATAGAAATTTGTCGCCGTCGAGGCTGATACCAGAAAGCACGCTGTTGTACAGTGCCAATTCCAGAATATCAATATACTTCGCATCACCTGTAAAATTCGCCATGCGCCAATTCCACAACAAATTACCAATATTCGCGCAGCTCTCATTATGCGCGGTCAAGTTTGGCAACTGATAATCCCGGCCAAATGCCTGATGGATTTTTTGCACTTCCTTGGGATCATATGAAGTACCATCTGGTGAGGTTCCATCATACAAGGCACCCAAACCGCCAGTGATGTACATCTTGTGCTGCGTGACATCATCCCAGATCTCAAAAAGACGATTGCTCAGCGTGGTATCTGCAATTTCAGCGCATAAATCGGCGACGCCTGCGTAGAGATAGCTGGCCCGTACGGCATGTCCGGTAGCCTTATGCTGCTTACGAAAAGGAATACGGTCCTGGTTATCATCCGTACCGTCTTCGATCTCACCTTTGATGTCGATCAAGTGCTTGGCCAGTTCCAGATATTTGGGGTCTTTGGTTGTCCGATAGAGCTCAACAGTACCCATATAATGCGACGGACAAATTGCATTTCTAGCCAGCGTAGGATTAGATTTTTTATAAAAGCCATATAGATAGTCGGCGGCTTTTATCGCGATATCCAACAGTGGACGTTGCCCTGTCACCCGATAATGTATGCAGCCTGCTGTCATTAAGTGTCCAATATTGTAAGACTCAAAACTTAGACGGTCCTGAAATTCAATATTTTTTCCCGATTGCTGCTGATCAATTGTTGCCTTGGTATAAATATATCCGTCAGCACGTTGCGCTTTGCGGATCACAGGGATTACTTCGTCCAGCATGCCAAGTAATTTTTTATCCTTCGTTTGCGCATAAATCGCGCAGACGGCTTCCAATGTTTTATAGAAATCGCCATCATGAAATGATGGCCCCTTATGTTCCCCTTTTTTCAGCCCCGCCGCAATCTCAAAATTGCGATAAGCGTGACTAAAGGAAGCATCCGTGTATACATTCCACAGCTGAGGGACCATTTGTTCATAGCAGGATTTTGTACGATCGGCCCAAAATCCCTTGGTCCATTTCACCTCCCCCATATCAACCGCCGTCTGAACGGCATATGGGCTTGCTCCGGTATTGGTAATCGACTTTTCCTGTGCTCCGGCTTGCGCAAACATGGCGACAGAAAAGGTGAGCATCAGCAATTTACACTTCGTATTCATAATTCTTTTCATTTTGCATCTAGCCACAGTAACTCGACTCTCCCCTGCAGGCCCGAAGGTAGCAGACCTTTGAGAAACTTGTCTGATGCTGTGGATTTTATTCTCTTTTCTACCGTTGGATTTTCTTTTTCATACAAGAAGCGATTGCCCCAAGTATTATACACTTTGACTACGACCTTATTGTTGCCCTTTCGAATGAAATCGGTCACGTCAATCTGATAAGGCTTAGTCCAAACGACACCCGCATACTGACCATTGACAAAAACTTCGGCGAGGGATTCAATCGTCGAAAATTGCAAATATGCCCGTTGTTTTTTACTAATATGTACTACATTCAACTGCGTTTCATAGCTACCCGAGCCAGCAAGGTATTTAATCTCGTTGTCGGCACTTTCTGTCCAAAATTGAGGCTCCTGTTGTTTGAAGGAGTTTTTATCAGGCAAACCATCCGGCGTAAACAGCCAAGGTCCGCTAAGGGGCAGGGTGTCTAAAATTTGATACTTGGGGAGATTAAGTGCCTTATCGCTTGTCAAAACAAAACCGGACTGGTAGGCATCTAAGGTTAATTCAATGACCATTCTGTCATTCTGTAGCTTAAAAGGCAAGTTGCTGAGCCGGTCAAGTACCGGATCATAATGATATGCATGCGTATTTTTTGTCCGAAGCGATAGCGGGGCCTTTCGCATCAAACTGTCCTGATTGGCCACGAAGAACAAATGACCTCCTTCAAAACGGCGGTGGTTCCACGAGATATGGGAATTTACCCCCCGATTGATCACGACATCAGGGTCTATACCCAATGGAGTAAAATCGTTGGCTTGGTAGCGACCGACGAGCACACGTCCCTTTCCGATTTGCTTAAATTGTAAGGTCGTATTCGGAAAGGGCTTCAGCCCCTCAAATAGCTCTTCCACTAAGTCTGTATATTCCCGTATTTTCACATCTGTGAGCTTACCTCGCCATGTATGGGGAATATCTTGAAATAGCACCGTAGCGCCCTGACGGATCAAGGTCCGTAGCCGGTCCAGCGTTCGCCATGAATATTGGCTCCCGTTGGGGTTTAAGGCTGTTTTGCCAGGCATTACCAATAAAGAGTAAGCGATATGATTTGTAAAAATAACCTGACCATCCTGCACCTTAGTTTGATTCCAGAGAGCGTCCGGATTAAACGAGTCGTAAGCATATCCCCGCAAGGGGTCGATCCAGTCTTCAGGCCTATACATATTGGCACTCGTAGTCACGCCTGCCACTTTTTGTAATGGTAGACCTGTATTGGTCAACAGCGAATCTGTCCGTAGTACGCGGGCCTTACCAATGACGCCGGGAAGGACGTCAACCAAGTTACTGGGCAGCACGGACCGTCTTGGGATCTCTTCGCCGATAAACACTGCTACATCCCGAACTGGCACACCGTATTGCAAAAGCTGCTGGGATCGGATGGCGTAATTAACCCATTCTTTTCCTGGTTTCCACCAGGTTTGGTCTCGCTGAAAATAGGTTCCGATACCATCCATGGTCATCCCCGGCTTGCGGTCCATCCAGGGGTTATGCACATACACGTGGTAGACTAGATTATTGATGCCCAAGGCATAATTCCGGTCTTGTAAACTTTTCAATAATCGGGGATGCTCATCCCATTGGGCCCTGATCTGCGTAAAAGCCTCTGCCATGGTTACTTGTTTGCCATAAATATGGCTTCCCGAAACAGCATCCAGGATATCTGTAGGTTTGTCTTGTGATGGGCTTCGCAGCCAAAATTCACCCATCGGACGATCCGTTGCTGCAAAATGTGCCAGGCCGTCACCCGTCATGACTGGCGCTGTGGCTTCCGCCGTAAACTCTACGCCGTATTCGTCGGATTTTCTGCGCAGTGTTCCATAACTATTCTCCTGCAGCAGCTCGCTAATGGTCTGTCTATAGTCCTGCAAAAAGCCTTCCGAATCTGCGACACTATTGACAAAATACCCAGCCAAAACAGGCAAATAGGTCGTTAAATCATACCCCCGTCGTTTCAAAAATTCAGCTGGGAAATTATGAGTCCAATTCTGGCTGCCACACTCCCAGGAATCAATATGGAATACCGTCAGCACCTCCTTGGAAAGGTCGGGGTCTACCTTTTTTTTGGCAGCGCCAAACCATTGGTCAAATTGAAAGGCCACAGTGCTCGCATCCAACTTATCACATTCCAAGCCTTTCCCAGCTCCCGCAGTCTCGTTTTTATGCCCTGTAGATGTATGTCCGATCCGCAGTATTTTCCATTTTCCTTGAGGTAGCGACAGATCAACATGGCCAGTGCCATCGGGTTTGGGCAGCTGAATCAGCTTCTGTGCTCTCCATATAGACTCTTTAGCGACAGATGCTGGATCAGAGCTCTTGCCTACACGCCATATTTCACCGGTCTTACCTTCGATCTGATTCACGTGCGCTTCTTCAAATAGGCGAATGCCGGTAAGCTTTAATGAGGGCTTCCATTTACCCGAATCCAGGTCCTCGCCTCCCGGCTCGCTGCCAGCAGGATCGTAAACGAAACGGAAATACCGGGCCTTGGTATAGGGAATCAAATGCGTTACACCATTATCCCAATCCAGCCATCCCATCCTTGGAGATTCCAGTTGTGTAACCTTTCGAAAAGTGATGCCGTCGTCGCTGACCCAGACCTGCAATCTATTCGCCTGATAGTTGGATGCCGTCCATTCAATTTTTAACGAATTGCAGGGGAATGGCTCTGTAAAGGCAAACTGTATCCAGCCCGGAGCGGCCGTGGCAAACTGCCGGCTATTATCCCGGTCGGCCAGGCGTTGCAAATCTTCGCCATAGCTATTGGTTACCTCCACTTTTTCCGTAAAACTCGTTCTGGCAAAATTCTCCAGCGGCATGGCAAATAAAGCGATATCCTGATAATACCCCTGCTCCGTAGGTGGCTGAGGTAACTTCAAGTGCTGCAGTTCTTCACCATGGCTATTGACCAATGTATCCTCGTGAACAACTTTTTGCATGGATTTTTCTGGGGTGACCCATGGTCCACCTGCTGTTGCAAAACCGTCATTGGGCAATAGAGCGATTTTAAGACCATACTTTTTTGCCTCGGACACAATGTATTTGAACATGTCCCACCATTCGGGAGTCAACGATTCTGTAGGTGGCTCGAAAAGCGGTGGATTGGTCTTCCCTTTAATGGGGGCAAGGTAGGCACCCGCGATATTGTTTTCGGCCATCGCTTTGAGATCCGCAGCAATGCCTTCTTTGGAATAGCTCGCGTGCATAAAATACCAAAACACCCATGGTTTTGCCTGTTCGAACGAACGCTGGTCCAACGGCACTAATTCCGCCGGAATACCTTTGATCTGTGCATTACTGTTCAGACAACCCAAAAGAAGACTTGTCCCCAGTAGCAGTTTAATCCTCGTCATACCCATCTTTTTTGTCCGACGATCTGTAAAAATTATTTTGGAACTGTTATCCTTCATGTTTAAGACGCTTTATCTGGTCCCGCTTTATCATACCTACCGATTAATTTTCAACAAATTGTTGTATAGACCGCTTCTGATCCGTTGGAATCAAATAAAATGAATAGCTGTAGTCTTTTGCTGGAATTTGATATTTTGCCAGCGGCTGCGACACATCTGTCCAAGTATCATTTCCACCAACGCCCATTTGCTTGAGATCCACATTTAAAGTGATCTTATCTTCCTTTTTCAATTTAAACCAATGTTTCGCAGCAACAATAGCCTGCTGTGAATACGGCCATGCGCTCATAGATAAAGGTTGTTGGCCAACCACCAGTAAACCCGCATTTTTACCCTTAAGATGCATCCAGCGTACATCCATGCGGTTGCCGTTTTCTTGTGGATAAAGATAATGCTCCATCAATTGATCGATGTTCATATGGTAAACCCCAAGGTCAAAACCATAGGCACGGTCGGGATAGTTCTCCATTGGTCCTAAGCCATAGTACTGTATATCCTCAAATGTGGGATTGATTCCCATTTGGAGACCGACTTTTGGCAGGTTAGACAGACCAGCTTTTACATGCAGTTGATAATCAACGGATACAATTCCCGAACTTTTGACCATATACACGACCTGTACCTTCGCCGAATCTCCCGGTAATGCATACTGGGCCCGGAATTCGTAATCTGGACCTTTTGGCTGCGCAGTTAGCGATACCAATTTGGGTTCGCTATACCAATATTTTAGCTTTTTCTCCGGCTTCCATCCGCGACGGTCGTTGTCGGTAGCCGGTCTTGTGAAGTTAGGTCGTACAGCTTCCTTAATGACCTCCTGTCCCCCGTAAATAAAGGAAGACAGACTTCCGGTTGATTTGTCAAAGATTACCTGAAATTCTTTGCCGGCGACCTGAATGTCTTCTGTGGTTTCGGTTTTCTTCAATGCACTTCCGGTATTTGGCAGCTTACGCAACATATTGGGTCGCTCCTGCAATCTAACCTGGGAAGAGGAAACCACAAAACCTCTCGGTGCCCAAGCGGTCGCCTCGCGCAAACGGAATTGGATATCAAGCTGATATTCGTGATCTGCAGTTCGTTTAAACGGTAGATAGCGAGCAAAAGCGAGCTGCATAGAATCTCCTGCGGCCAGATCAATGGCGGGTATGGGCACTTCTTTCAGAAGTTGACCATTTCTCTGGAACAACAGGACTGCATCGTAATGATTTAGGTTCAGTACAGCCGATCTGTTTTTAATGTTCAGGCTGATCTTTTCAGCGTCCGCCAAGGTAACCTCTGCGGGCTGATAGATCCGTTTATTTTCATACATAGCCGCTTTGGGTTTATTCCATGCATCTACGATACCATTAAGGCTAAATGCACCATTATGTACTTTTTCACCAAAGTCACCACCATAGGCCAGTACCTTCCCATAAATGGAGTCATTCCGAACCAGTGCTTGATCTTTATAGTCCCATATAAAACCTCCTATCAGACGCGGCCTGGAACGAAAGATCTCCCAAAAATCGTAGATATTACCCGTTGAGTTACCCATAGAATGCGTGTATTCGACAAACAGAATGGGCCGATGATCACCATTATCCTGATTTAATAAAAGTGATGGCGTGAAAATCCCCGGATAAAAACGGGATACGATATCAACATAATATTGATCTTTGCTATTTTGAAGACGATGCGAATGATCATTGGACTTTGGATAGCGCGGATCCGAAGGGTCAATGTATCCGGGTAGCTGATGACTTCCCATTGCCGGTTCGTAGTGTACTGGACGCGTAATATCAAAATCATGTATCCACGCGGCCATTGCGGCTGTATTCGGCCCTCTACCCGATTCATTCCCCAGTGACCAGATGATGATAGAGGGGTGATTTTTATCTCTTTGTACCATACGTACAACGCGTTCATTCAGGGCTGCGAGCCAAGCTGGATCGTTCATCAATTTCCCCCCGAGGCCATGCGTTTCCATGTTGGCTTCGTCCATCACCATAATACCGTAACGGTCGCACAGCTCATAGATGTAGGGGTCATTCGGATAATGTGAAGTTCTGATCGCGTTAAAGTTGAATTGTTTGATCTGACGAATATCTGCTTCCATATCTTCGCGCGTCAGCGCTTTCCCCCGTTCGGGGTGATGATCATGGCGATTTACACCGTACAGATAAGTTGTCCGACCGTTAATCAATAGCTTACCATCCTGTGGCGAAAAAGCAATCGTACGAAACCCGACCTGACAGGTCTTGGCCTCCAGCAGACGATTGTCCTTATCATATAAGGTCAACACCAAGCGGTAGAGGTTCGGTTCCTCCGGCGACCATTTCTTCGGGTTTTGAAGAGTCGTCTCCAATAAGCCAAATTTGACATTATCCAACCTTGGATAGATTTCATCGAAGATTGCTGCAGCATCCTTTTCCAATGGTTTGGACAGGACAGCTTGATTGTTGGCATCATAAAGCTGTGCTTTCAACGTGAAGCCACTGATGCTGTCGCCCGAGAAATTATCAATCTTTGGGCGAAGGGAGAATTTGGCGTCCCGATAAGCCGCATCCAACGTTGCCTGCCAATGGAAATCCGCAATGCGCACCTTCGGTTCGGCCATTAGGAATACTTCCCGATGGATGCCACTCATACGCCAATGATCCTGGTCTTCAAGATAAGACGCATCGCTCCAGCGCAGCACTTGAACCGAGACACGGTTTTTACCTTTTCTAAGGTAAGGCGTAACATTGAATTCGGAGGGTAAACACGAATCTTCGGCATAGCCAACATATTTGTCATTGACCCACAGTTGATAAGCTGAAGTGACACCGCCGAAATGCAAGGTAATATTCATGCCTTCCCAGGACGACGGAAGTTCGAAAGTCTTTTGGTAGGAACCAACGCCGTTATAGTCTTTCGGAATCCGTGGTGGATCAATAGGTGTAAACGGGTAGACTGCCGAACGGTAAATCGGAATATCGTAACCTTGCATTTCCCAATTGGAAGGGACATGGATCTTATCCCAGCCTTTTACTTCTTCCAGATGAAAATTTTGAGGAGCATCAGCGGGTTTATATACGAATTTAAAGTCCCAGTCACCATTTAAAAACAGCATCCGTTTATTGTTCGTCCGATCATTTTTTAATGCCTCTTCCACCGTCGCATAGGAATAAGCTGTCGCTCGTGAGGGATCTCGGTTGATCGAGGTAATCATCGGATTTTCCCACGCTTCCGGAATTCTTCCATCAGGTACAGGAGGGATAACAGCGGGCTTGCCGTCGACCGTCTGTCCTTTAACTGTACCCGCCAGAAGCAACACCAAGCTGCTCAGCGCGCAAAATATAGTATATCGGTTTATTTTCATGGTCTTACGCTTATTTACCTGCATCGGTATAGTCTACTTCGTATAGCAGGCCCGGCTCCAATAGGAGCTCATAGTGATGATCAGTAACATGTTTTACCTGACCACGGTTGACCCGAGGTAAGGTTTTGCTGGAAAATTTCAATACCCCAGTGCCTACCGGCGAAATCACTTTGATTTTTCTTTTCGAGACATACAACTCAATTTCTCCTTTCGGTGTTGGTACTTTACCTTCCATCCACTCCTGAGATGCCAGATAAGGGGAGATTTCGTAGCGGCTATATCCGGCTTCAATAGGTTTTACTCCTAAATAATATTTACCGAGCAAGTAAATTGGACTAGCTCCCCAGGAATGGCATAGGCTTTTGCCAAAATCCCGTCCATACATTGCATAGTGCTCCGCTCCTTTTTTTGCCGGGTTGTATTCTTCCCAGAAGGTGGTCGCACCCAGCTTCAACATTCCGCCCCAATAGTCTTTTAGCTCCTTCATTACGTAGTCCTTTTCTCCCAGTTCACAGAGTGCCTCGAGCTCATAATACCGCATGTAAGGTGTCGTAATCTTCTGTACTTCATCATTGAGCAGTACGTTGGATTTAATACCGGCACGTTGCTCTTGATTGAGATAATCAAAGAAGATGGCAAACATATTGGTATACCGGGTAATATTTTCTGTTTGTTGTCCTGCTATGCGGCTATGTGCAAAAGCATTTTTCTGCTTATTCCAATAGTAGGCAAACAATTTATCTTTCAGTATGGCGGCCTCCTTTTGGTACATTTGATTGTCCTGCGGCTGACCGACCAGATGGGCGCATAGGGCCATTGTTTCGAGGCTGCGGCAGAGCAGCAACTGCTCAAAGCTGACTTCTCCCTGTTTACTCAGTCCCTCAGCCCAGTCAATAAATACCCAGTCTCCAGCCAGCCCCTGCATCAATCCCTCCGTATTGCGTCTGTCAAGACAGAACTGCATCAACGTTTTCATCCGCGGGTAAATTGCCGTAATGAACTCTTTATCGCCAGTATATCGATAGTAATCGTAGATACTTAAAAACCAGTAAAAGGTATAGTCCATAATTGTATTGATATGGCTCACGGTAGGTTCTTTTCCGCGTAAAGCCAAAATAGTCCGCTTTACTGTCTCGGCATCAAATCCGAGGTAATAGTTCATGGCATATGACTGATATGCGTCACCACTCCATATCCAGCGGTCACGTTTGATACCGTCAATATAGAATTCCCTGGAGGTAAGCTCCATCGTATATTTGGCCACCTCCCATATGCGGTTCAATTCCTGATCCGAACTTCGGAAAGCACCACGGTCTTCCACCGGCAAGTACTCATATAACATCCCTACCTGACCGAAGCGTACTGTACCCTCAGGCTCCACATAAACAAAACGAAATGCTTTAGAAAGCTCAAGAGTACTGTCTGTCGGCGCCTTCAGACTAACATCCAGCAGATCCAGGGTCTCACATCGGTCTGCCGCCAATGCCTCTTCCTTCGATTCCCCGTAGTAAATTTTTAATTTCCCTTGCCCGACAAGCTTTTGAAAAGTCAGATATCCGAACGTATTTTTTCCGAAATCTACGAGAAAGCCTTTTCCCTGCCTGCCCTGAGCGACCGCCTGCTGTGGCCTGGTAGGCAGCCTGAATGTGGAAGGCTTGGCAGCGCCGCTATCAAAATTCCAGGAACCGGCATTGACATAAGTCGTTCCTGATTGATCGGAGGCTTTACCTGTTTCATCGATCCACTCTTTATCCTCATAAGTTGCTTTCCAGGTATGGTCAGTATACACATTTTTCCCTGAAATATATAAGGCAGGAACGTTGGCCTGATTGTACACCTTGATATTGATCTTTTGCTTTCCTTTCTGAAGCTGTACCTTCGCTGGTGCTCCGGGCAGCATCTTGCCATTGATCTTCACATTGTATTTGCCTTCGGCATAAATACTGATCTCTTCGTCGGCAGGTAAGTCAAATTCTTTGTTAAACTCAACAAGTACGTAATGACTGTCCATTTTCCAGAATGGTGGGAAAAAGGTACCTCTTTCTGTACGGCGATTTTGCATGTCGTTGCTTAGCCAGACTTCATAATCGCCGGGATACCAGATCCACGTACTCTTATGCTGTGCGAACGACGTTGTTACCGCAAAGAAAAACGCGACTATCAAACTAATTTTATTCATATGCAATAATGTGTTTTTAACAGACATAGTGAATATTTCTGTATGCTATAATATTTATGTTTTTTCGCATTCCCTCGACAACTTTATGTGCTCGCCGGTTTATACCCTTTTAACGCAAACCACAGGATAACCAGGTAACACAGCAAAGGAATGCTGTAGCCGATTTGTGTATTATCATGTGCCGCGTCAATTATACTTCCGGTCAGGAAAGGAAAAACCGCTCCGCCAACGATCGACATGATCAACCAGGAAGAAGCTTGTTTGGTTTCGTCTCCGAGACCAACAATGCCCAAGGAAAAAATAGTGGGGAACATAATTGACATAAAAAACCCCAAGCCTCCAAGTGCATATAATATCACCATTCCCGTACCCGAAATGGCCAGCCCGGCCAAAACAGCACAGCACAGGGCGTATATCGCTAATAAGCGCTGGGCTGTCGTATAACGTAGTAAAAAAGTTCCCACAAAGCGTCCTCCCATAAAAAGCAGACCATATACCCCTAGAAAATAACCAGCCGTCTTTTCGTCGACACCTGCGCCCTGCTGCGCCATCCGAATAAAAAAACTGGTTACACAAACTTGTGCGCCAACATAGAAAAACTGTGCAACCACCGAAAAGCTTAAATGCCGGTGTCGAAGGACGGCAAACAATCCTGACTTTTGTCCGTTTTTCTCAAATTTCTTTTCTCCTTGTAGCTCCGGCAATTTTACAAAAGCAAAAATCACAGCTACAGCCAAAAGAGCCAAACCTAGGATTAGATAGGGCATTTTTACGGACGAAGCCTCCTGTAAAAAGTATTCCATGCGACTGGTATCTGTCATCGCCGCAAGTTCGGCTTCAGAATAACTCGTCCCCGACAAAATGAATACCGTTCCGATAACAGGTGCGACCATGGCCGCCAAGCCGTTAAATGAGGCCGCCAAATTGAGCCGATGCGTCGCGGCCTCAGGCCGGCCTAATACTGCAGCGTAAGGATTCGCGGCTGTTTCCAACAGCGCTAGCCCACAGCCTATGATAAATAAGGCCGATAAAAAAAGCTCGTACATACGAAGGTCTGCTGCGGGTATAAATAAAAAGGCTCCAAAAGAGAAAATAATCAACCCCAGCATAATAGATCGCTTGTACCCCCACCTACGCAACGCATAGCCTGCTGGTAGTGCCATAATGAAATAGGCAAAGAACACCGAGGTGTCCACAAGCGCTGACTGGCTATTCGTCAATTGACAGGCCTTTTTCAGGTGAGGAATTAGTATGCCGTTTAAGTTATGTGCCATGCCCCATAAAAAAAACAAGCTGACAATCAGGATAAACGGAAACAGATATGCTTTCGAAGATTCCGTATTGCTTAATTTAATTGTTGTATTTGTGCCAATTTCCATACGATAGATCGGTTAAATGGAGGATTCCTTCCGTTTCGCCAGCAAAATATGGTCAGCGACCAGCACGACCTCGTCACGCTGGTTAATAATTTCCACATGCTCCACTACTGTTCCGAATTCCGGATTTTTAGCAGCCGACTTCTCGGAAATAGTTATTTCAGCATGTATAGTATCACCAATAAAAACGGGTTTGACAAACCGTAGGCGATCGTATCCTTTCGAAAACGCTTCAGGATTGATGACCGAAGCGGTCAGCCCAATACCGATCGCAAATATCATGGTACCATGAGCAATTCGCTGGCCGAAAGGCTGTGTTTTGCACCATTCCGCGTCCAGATGATGTGGGAAAAAGTCACCCGTATGCCCGGCATGGACAACAAAGTCGGTTTCGGTAATCGTCCGTCCTAATGTCGTCCGTTTATCGTTTAGTTTATAGTCTTCAAAAAAAATAGATTCAAAATGCATTTTAGTCGTTGGTTAGTTTTAATATTCTTATTCCTTCCCTATTGGTTCTCCGCCTCTTTCGCTGCTGCGATAAGCTGCTTCTACTACCGCCATCGTATGGATGACATCCTCCACAGCTGCCGGTAACACATCTATCTCTCCTAATTTGAAGCGCATCAGACTCCCCATACTGCCGATAAAAGCATCGGGGAACCATGTACCTTCAATCGGATAAGTGACCCACTCTGGCTTGCTTCCATCTTGCGGCTTGATACAATATTCAAACACGTCCGGCAGGCCATATGGATAGTCCATCAACAGGCCCATTGTTGCTTTGATAGCACCTTTAGTGCCTTCCCACTTGATATAGCTCTCTTCATGCCGTTGGCCAAATTCGTGGTCATGGTTTGTATTAACCACTGCATGCATGGTATCTCCATAATCAAACAGCAGGGTTGTCCGGCTCGATGATAAATCCTTGGCAGGATGCTTCAATGTTTTCGCATACACCGATCGTGGATTGCCCAGAAATGAACGGATCAAATCAATATAATGCACACTATGATACAGAATTTCCAGGCGAGGATGCACCATCACATGCGGAAACAATTGCCAAGGTGTATGCACCGACACCCGCACTTCCAGATCATATAACTCCCCGATATGGCCCTGTTCAATGAGCCAGCGGGCTGCATTCACAAAGGGTGCCTGGCGGAGCTGGCAATTGATCGCTGCGACCAGCCCTTTTCGCTGACAGACCTGCAGGATAGCCTGACTGTCCACATAATAGTCCCCCATAGGCTTCTGAATCAATACGGCGGCACCGTTGGGCAGTGCTTCCAACGTCTCGATAAATGTATTGGGCATGATAGTCACGTCATATACCGCATCTCTGGGTGCCTGCGCCACAGCGTCCTCCAAGGTGTCATACACATTTGGAATATCAAATTCTGCAGCTAATGCGACAGCTTTTTCTTTCGTCCGGTTAACAATACCATGTACCTGAAAACCAGCCTTACGATAGGCAGGTAAATGTGCATCTTTTACGATTCCTCCAGCGCCAATAATAATGATAGGAAGAGGAGTTTGGGGTAAAATCGTTTTATACTTAATGTCTATCATAACCATACATTTATTTTTTTCTGTGCCTTCTCTAGCAACGAGAGGCTATTTTCATTGGTTCTAATCGCCTCCGTGACAGTCTCATCGATGATATGCGCAATCTGTGGCCAGTTGGCCAGGCGCGGTAAGGTCCGCGCCGTCTCATGCAGCTCCGCGAGCTTATTATAAAAGGGGATCATGCGGTTGATTTCGGCATCACACCAGGTAGAATAACGACAACCTACCCCACCTGCGAGGGTGAGCGTTTTATCCTGCTGGCGGCTTACAGCAAAACGAATAAAATCATACGCCAATTGTTTATGTTGGCTTCCTTCGGGAATCGCGTATAGCCAGTATACGTTTAGAGATGAGGACACACCACCTTCACCCGAAGGAATAGGCGCCACATCTACCTGACCTTGGACTGCCGAAGTATGGTCAATCTGTGCCCAAGAGGCAAATCCAAACCAATTGACCATCATCGCCACCTCCCCACGGGCAAATGCCGCTCCCGCCTGCACCGAGTCATAGCTCGCCGATTGTGGATGCAAACCCAGATCCGCCTTAAATAAATGGCGATAAAAATCCAGGGCTTCCACTGCCAATGGCTGATCTAGCCTAACGGAAGTCTCGCCCTGTTGCAAGTCGCCCCCACGGGACCACAGTTGTATGCAGAAGTCAAACACGGCATTATGCCCATCAGGATAACCTGCGAACACTGTCCCGTATAAATTGTCAGCCGGCCTTGTAAAAAATGCCGCCACATCCAAAAAATCGTCCCATGTTGTTGGCACGGACAAAGGCCTCCCGTAACATTCCTTAAAACGGTTCTGCTCTTCTGGGTCGTCAAATAGGTCTTTTCGAATCACCAGACATTCCGGACCATCATGAAAGGGTAAACCGAATACCCGCCCATCAAAACGTTGCAGAGCCCGCAAGCTTTCACACCAAACATGCTCTTCATCTTCTGGAGGATTCTGCAGCAGCATACTGTCCATCGCAGCTACCCCCCTAGTTTCGTAGGCACGTGTAATCCAATCGGTATTGATATGGATGATATCCCACTCACCGCTATAAAGTCCTTTTTTTTCGAAGAATGCTTCCGTCAGCTGCTCCAAATCAAGGGGAACGAACTCCATCTCCAGATCCGACGGATACAAAGCCTGATAAGCCGCCCAGCATTTCTCCATGGCACGTTCAAAAGGTTCGAACTTCCGGACGGCAAAACGTAATTTAGCCATACAATTCCTCCATTATCTTTTTGTTATGCTCGCCTAACTTAGGTGAGCCTTTCGCTGACACCAACCGCTCGCCATCGATACGAATCGGACAGCGGGTTGTTTCATAACCAAATCCATCGCCCATCGAAACCTCCTGCAACATATCCAGGACTTTAAAAGCATCGTGCGCGGTCAGGCTTCTCCAGTCCAGCACATCAGCGCACCAGATATCTGCTGCTTCCAGTATTTCCAACCAATGCGCAGTGGGTTCGGTTAACAAATGTGCGCCCAAAATGGTTTTGATGCTATCTCGTTCCCGAAAGGCCTGTTCACCATCTGCAAAGGTTTCCAATGCTGCACAACCCAACAATTTTCCCAGGACGGGAATAGAGCCCATCGCCAAAGCAAGAAAACCATCCTGTGTGCGGTATACCCCATAGGGTGCTGCCAGATAAGCGTGTGCATTGCTTATTGTACTACGCTGTGGCAACAAATGGCCGTCCCGAAAATAGGTCGTCACCGCTTCAAATTGTATGTCTACAGCGGAATCCAGCATACTCACATGTACATGTGCCCCCACCTGCTGTAATGCACGACGATATAGGCAGGCCAATATGGCGCTGCATAAATTTGATCCCGCAAACATGTCCACGATGGAGAGCCCCATCGCTACCGGACCCTGCGCTGCGTCACCACTCAACCAGGTCATCCCCGTAAGCGACTGCAATAATAAATCCTGTCCAGGACGTTCTACCCAAGGTCCTTCCTTTCCATAGCCCGAAATTTCCCCGTAGATTACCGTTGGATTGATCTCCCGCACGCTTGCATAATCAAATCCCAACCGTTCCATAACTCCGGGACGAAAATTGTGTAGCACCACATCAGCCCCGGCCAGTAAATCCCAGACCACTTGAGCATCGGCTTCATCTTTCAGATCCAATACGATACTTTCTTTGTTACGGTTAATCGCGTGAAACACCGTCGAGCTACCGTTCAATACCGTGTTGGAAGTATAAAGTTGCCTGCAAATATCACCCGTTCCCGGCTTTTCTATTTTAATCACCCGCGCGCCTAAATCTGCCAAACGTAGGCTGGCCAAAGGGCCGGATAAAAATTGGCTAAAGTCAACGACGGTATACCCTGCTAATGGTAACATATTAATTTTCTAAATAATCATGAACAATTGACGTATTGTGTTGCCCTACTTTAGGCGCAGGTCTATCGGCATAGAGGTGTTCACCGTCAATTTGGTATACACTCCGCGTAGTAGTCAGTGAAGTACCATCCTGCAGAACAACTTGCTGCAACATACCTGTCCCAATGAATCCATCTTCCTGAAAGAAGCGATGATAATCATTAACTGGTCCGCACCAGATACCTTTAGGCTCCAGAAGGGCAAGCCATTCGGCGGTTGTCTTTTCACACAGCATACTTGCAAATTCTTCCAGAATTTTGTCTCGCCGCGAAAACCAGGCTGAAGCGTCCTGATAAGACTGGCCCGACAAACCGATCGTCTCTGCTATATCCGCCACATTTCCCATGGCCAGAGCCATATAGCCATCGCGGGTTTTATACAATCCATAGGGCGCACTTAGATAAGCATGTCCGGCTCCCCGCGCAGTAGACCGCTGCGGCAACTTCCGGCCATCATTGGCATGTGTTGTCAGCACTTCAAACTGCATATCCAATGCCGACTCGAGCAAGCTCACTTCTACAAGTCCACCCTTCTGGGTACGGGCCCGCTTCAACAGTGCCGCCAGTATGCCCTGAGTCAGATGCGTGGCACAATACATGTCGACTACGGCCAGTCCAAAAGGAACTGGCCCATCCTGCTCACAACCCGATAACCACGAAAGCCCCGACAAGGACTGTACAAGCAAATCCTGTCCTGGCTTTGTCGCCCATGGACCTTCATTTCCATAACCTGTTACTGTCGCATAGATGATCTTCGGATTAATTTTCCGGACATTTTCATAATCCAGTCCGACTTTTTCCATGACACCGGGCCGGAAGTTATGCGTCAGTACATCCGCCTGGCGAATCAATTTCTTAATATCTTCCAGATTGTTCTCATCCTTCAAGTTGGCTGCATACGACTCTTTATTTCGATTGATGGTGTGAAACACCAGGCTACTCTCGTCTACAAAAATATTTTTTATCGCAATCTGCCGGCCGCCCTCACCTGTCCCTGGACGTTCAATTTTGATAACCCGGGCACCGAGATCAGCTAACCGCAAGCCCGCGGTTGGACCTGCCATAAATTGAGAAAATTCAAGGACCAATAGGCCTTCCAAAGGTTTGTTATCCATTCTCTTCACTATCTACTACTAATGATCTCCGGTACATTGCATTCATCTTCTCCAATACAGTCATCTCATTTCCACCCTGCCGTAAGTATTCCACGACCATATCTCCGGCATGATCCTGAAAATACAAGTGACCGTCATAACGGGGACGTAGGTAGGCACGCTCCAAAGCAGGCAGTGTGCAGGCAAAATAATTTGCCGTGCAAGCATTCACCCGTTCACTTTTCCAGGCACGCAGATGACCCGGCTGACCACCATTTTCCGCATACAGCGTTTCCTGAATCTCAGGTGACGCTACAAATCGTGCATAGTCCATGGCAACAGCAATATGTCGGCTTTGTGATGACACCGCCAGACCAGCGCCGCCTAGGGTGCTGATCATTGGTACACCATTCAGGGATACCAGATCATGAAAATGCAATATCTTTCGGGCATAACCTGCTCGGGCGTAGTTGGAATAACCATAGGCAAAAGGACAATAAGCAATCTCATCACCCTGTGTCATTGCCTCAAACACCTTGAAGGGATTCTTTTCGTAAAACGCCGGATCAAGTACGTCTGCAAGGGACTTGAATAATTTCAACACCTGTACGCCGATGTCATCACTGATCACCTTATTTTGATCCTGACAAGGCTCTTCTCCCAAAGAACAGCAGAACATGTAGAAGCTCATCAAAACATCTATCGGCAACAAGGAGAAGCCAACTCTTCCTTTTTTAGCCAAGGCTAACACATCGTCAAATGTCCGGGGGACTGCCAGCCCCAATGCCTGCAAAAGATCCATGCGACTTGCCGCCACTGGCGTCGCTGCATCCGTGGCCAATGCCCACTGCTTACCCAAAAAATTATAGCTTTCGTATGATTTCCCTACGCTATTCACGCGTTGGTCAGTTAGAAATTCTGCTGGCAAGTAATCGTCGAATGGCGCAAGCATACCTTTTGCCGCAGCATGTCCTGTCCAAGGGTGGTCGATCACCAATAAATCATATTCTTTTGCCAGGTCCGTCACTGACTTATCAGCGAACTCCTGCAATGTACGTTTCTTCCAGACAATTTCGACTTCGGGGTGTAATTCCTCATAACGTTGTGCGGTCGCAACCATAGGCACCAAGCCTCTGGTGTGCCCCCAAGTAATCCCTCTCAATTGGATTTTCGCTGTCATTCTATATTTCAGTTATTATTTATCATGGTGATTCGTTTCGGATATTACCCTGTTACACATACCATTCGCGCACAATTTCTCAATCCGAGTTGAATAGGTTTGTTGTTGGTATCAAATCTGTTTATAATCTTTTCCCATCGCGTGCTTTTTGCCGAACAAAAAGCCATTTGTTATATTCAAATATAAATACAATATTTGAATATAAAAATTAAAGATGCTTTTTTAGCTTCCTAAATTGCACATCAAATAGTTTTTATATCTTAGTTCAATCATTGACAGTAAAACATATTATGCCATCAAATAGCTCCGATAAATATAAAGCACCAGCGCTCGAAAAGGGATTAGAGATCATTGAATTTCTGGCCCTACAGCCGTCTGCTCAATCCCAGGCCGAGATCGCCATAGGTCTTCACCGAAGTCCCAATGAGATCTATCGCATGCTTGCATCTTTAGAATCCAAAGGCTATATCCACCGCGATCCAATTTCGTCAAAGTACTCGCTTTCACTGAAGCTCTATTATCTTTCGCACCGGCATTCTTTCGTGGAAAAGCTCCGGGCAACCTCTTTGCTGCCGATGCAAGATGCTTCCAACGAAATTAAAGATCCTTGCCACCTCTGTGTGATCTACGACAATCAGGTCATGGTCATTGCCTACGCCAGAGGCTCATCTCCTATCCGGATCGTTATTGAAGAAGGCAACCTATACAATACATCACAAACGGCATCTGGAAAGCTGCTCCTGAGTTTTTCCGATGAAGAGAAAAAAAGAGCTATTCTAGACGCTGACTCGTATTATCGTAGTCTGAAAAAAGCAGATCGTCAACAATTCGACACCGACCTGGACGAGATCAAACGTAAGGGCTTTTACGAGATGCCCAGTGCTTATGCCGAAGGCATCATTGATATTTCTGTTCCTATCGGAACCCGTGAAACAGGCATTATCGCCTGCCTCACCGCTTCCAAGCTTATCCGCCGTCAAATCGGACAAAATATGTCAACGGAAGATATTGTCGCCAGTTTGGAAAAATGCCGATCGCGCATTGAAGCGAATCTTGGCCTGAGCTAACCAGCTATTTAAAAACGAGATACATTAAGAACATAACCAGAAACAATGCTATCCACGCAGCCTTCACCGAGGAGCTTGGCTTTTCCATTTTGATCTTTAAGCTTTCGCTATGCTCCAGTTCGTAAGCTGATTTCGGCATACACCATGCTATCCCAATACCGATAACGAGCAGGAGAGCGAATAAACTAAATGAAAGCATTAGGTAATGTGGCCAAAACGGATATGTATCTTTGGGAAAAATCCAGAGATAACATATACCTGTCCCCAGACTTAGCGCCGCACCCAAAGTCAACAGCGTATTTATACAGGCCCGGTTAGTCCGTTTCCATAATACAGCCATTAAAAAAGCTACCGCAAGAGGGGGCGCTATAAAGCCCAGTATAGACTGAAAAATATCAAATAGATTGAGCCCTTTGATCTGGTCAATGGCAAGAGCCATAAACACCGATATTACACAACCTACGATAACCGTATATCGGCCAATGCGCGTAATCTGCTGATCCGTTGCGTCCGGTCGTATCTGCTTCAAGTAGATGTCCATCGTAAAAACTGTGCTTAGCGAATTGAGCGACGAACCGATCGTTCCGACCAGTACAGCAATCAGGACCACAATGACCAATCCATTCAGTCCGGTAGGGAACAGGTTCGTCACCATCGTCATATAAGCTAACGAGGGATCACGGAGTCCAGGATATAAAACGGAACAAATAATCCCAGTTAGAATAAACAATGGTAGGGATAGAATCTTCAGCCAGGCGATAAAATTAACACCCAATTGTCCTTGTTCAAGGTTTTTCGCTCCCAAAACCGACTGTACCATAGCCTGATCTGTACAGAAGAACGCGATTGCCGCAACAGGATATCCTAAAGCGATGGCATACCAAGGATAATCAGGGTCGCTGGCAGGCCTGATCAACGACCAATAATTCGCGGGAGTCTGTTGCAGGAGTGTACTTATGCCACCGATTTTAACAAGTCCCAAGAAAGTCAAAAAAGCCGACACGGCAATCAGCAAAATCATTTGAAAGATATTGATCTTCGCTACCGTTTTCAAGCCGCCTGTATAGGCAAACAGGCCTGCCAGGGCAACAAGTACGGTGACAGATTGCCACATCGGGATACCTACGATCTGCCGAACCAAAAATCCGCCGGCAAACAAGCCGAGAGAAAGCCAGGAAATCAACATTTTCACCAAAGAATACCACGCTAAGATCGTCTGCGTCTTTGCTCCAAACCGTTTACCCATAAATTCAGGCAAGGTCCGTACACCCGTCGCAATATAGCGTGGTGCAAACACCATGGCCAATAAAAACAAATAAACGAATGCATACCAGTCAAAGTTGACAGCAACAATGCCTGTGGTATACCCGACGGTTGCGAAAGCAAGCAACATCGAGGGGCCAACGTTGGTTGCCCACATGTTGAATCCGATGCTGTACCAGCTTAAAGATTTCCCCGCCAAAAAATGCGCCGAGCCCTCAGCTTTTTTGCGGGATGACAGAAAGCCGATTGTCAGCAACACCAGCAGATAGGTGACAACGATGCAATAATCATATACGGTTAATTTGTCTAAAATCGTATTCATCTTCCCAAGCTCAAATCAACAGCATATCTTTCCAACAGTTCTTTTGGACGTACGGGCTTGCCGGTTGTCAATGACTCATCCATCGCTTGCAATAGGGCGATCGTACCAATGCCTTCTTTCATATCAGGGAAGGCCTCTTCACCTGTGCGTATGGCCTTTGCAAAATATTCCAGATAATTTTGGTATTCGCCGGCATGGTGGCTTTTTCCTTCAAAGCGGAAATAGTGCTTGAGCTTGTGCTCCCAGGTCAACATACGCTCTTCACCATTTTTATCCGTAATCGCATAACGAAGATCCATATAATCCGCCTGGCTGGCTCCCTCAGTACCCCGTAAAATACAGCTCATCTTACTATCCCGCGTGACTGGCTGAACGGGACCTGTATATGCGCCACTGACGCGCGCTACCCGGCCGTCTTCGGCTTTAAAAATAAAGTGCATGGTATCCACATTTTGAAGACCGCCTTTCTTTCCATTGGCACTCAGCATGCCATAGCCCATCACCTCGTCAATATTCGGCAGGTACCAGCGAATGAAGTCAACCGGATGGCTAAGCCCACCATACAGCCATTTGAAGGTAGATTGCAAGGACCAGGGCTTCTCCAAAAACCACCGGTGATCGGCATGGTAATAGCCCTCAATCGTGATCAACTCGCCAATAAGACCAGCTTCAAAATCTTCCCTTTGTTTTTTTACTGGCTCAAAAAAACGGGAGCTTTGCCCGACAAATACGCGCCGGTTTTTCTTCGCCGCAAGTTCGAGCAGATCATTGGCATCCGCGAGATTGTCGATAAACGGTTTGGTACAGATCACATGTTTATCGTGCTCTAAAGCCAGCTGAATATGTTTCGCATGAACATGATCAGGCGTATAAATTGCGATGGCTTCAATATTTTTATCATGGAGCATGTCCTGATAATTGTTGGTATACGCATGAAAATCAAACTCTTTCATCCGCTTACGTCCCAATTCTTCATTCAGGTCGCAGATCTGCACCAATTCGATAGAGGAGCTCTGCAGGGCTGCAGACATGGTGCTGCGCCCTTCCCCAAGTCCTAAAATTCCTAATTTTAACTTTTGAATACTTTCCATTTTATTGTTTATAAAAAATCCACGTTTCATCTTTGCCCGTTCCTGGAATGCCTTCCTGATAACTGCCCATGAGCCGATTCCATTCCACCACTTTCGGGTTATCCTTGGTCGTCAGCTGATCAATCCTCTTAAAATCCTGTCCTTTTGGAAATGAGATATAGAGCATCAGCTGTCGGCCGTTTCGATAGACGAGTACTTCATCGAAGCCTGCGCGACAAAATCCCGAAGCGACTTCAGGCCATTTTTTAAATTGTTCTTTATGCGCCCGATAGTAAGCTTCCTGTTTGTTCCGATCATCCAGTAGCTGTGCCGTTAGTAGGACAAAATCGGTCTCCTTGGGCTTCTCTCCCCCAAAGTCGGTACGATCGAAGGTATAGAACAGATCGTTGAACAGCTTATATGCTATTGCAGGATAGCTGGCGACCCACGCACTCGCGAGTTTCTTACCCATCTCATCACTCGTCATCAATACGGTATAGTGCTTCCAATGAAAAATCTGGCTGATATCCGCGCCCTGTCTGACAAAAAAGTTTTTGATTGCTGCTGCGGATAATTGCTGCTGCGGGTCGTAGATCTGAAAAAAGACCGGTTTTGTAAAAGGGACGTATGTATTGATCTCCGTGGCAGCTGCTATTGGCCTCTTTGCACTCAACAGGTCAGCATACGTCTCCTGAATACCCGCTTGTTTAACCACTTTAGGATCTACGTCGGGTCCGTTATTGGTCCATTCCACGCTTGGCCCATTCGCGTTCTTAAGAATCTTATTGGAAGGGAACCAGTTGTTGCTCACGTTCATGTAAGCAGATCCTTCATCGGTATACAGGTAAAACCAATGATCCGGAATATGTGCATAGGGTGACCGATAAATACTGTCAATCACATTATATTGAATTTTTGTTCCGGGTTGGGCCGAAAGCGTATAAATCCCAGCCACATCATACATGTATCTGCCATAACGCGTTATTCTGTTGTAAAGCACCCGATTATTGCGCATACTATTAACCGTCGGTGTCCAGCCCCAGCCCAAGCTGATGCCAGTATAAGGCAGGTCCAGCAGTTCATTGTGCTCGATGGACACATTACGGACAAAACCAGCCCCAATACCTACGGTGCCCCAGTCCTCATTGCCGATATCCTGTACCAGATTATTTTGGACTACCAGACCATCCGTTAATATACGTTGATCGCTTGGCTGGAAAGGTAAATGAGCTTCCACCTGTTCATCCGAAAACTGCCCCAGCAATATACCGGAACCGCCGATATCCTGAAATAAGTTGGCGATTAAGGTATCTTGCAAATTAGCCTCTCTATAGTCAATTCCTGTGGCTGCCAAGTGGGAAAAGCGGCAGGCCGAAATTTTAGTATGGGCTGTATGGCTCAGGACGACAGCTGCCTCCGGTCGGCCTAGCCAAGCTTGATTTTCCAGCCCCGTTTTATCTGCAGTGCCGGGCGGCGTCAGTTTATATGCATCCAAAAAATACATCCCTGCCTGTAGCGCAACATGACCGTAATCATGTGGTCTCAACCAAGAGCTATGCTGAAATTGTAGGCCCTCTATATATACATGTCGTACAGGCGACTCCAAAGTGCCTTGCATTCGCAGGATCGTTTCAAGATAAGGCACTACGACATTTAGCTGATTCAGCTGTTCATCAGGCCTTTTATAATAATAGACTTTATGCTGATCTTCATCCAGAAACCACTCCCCCGGCTGATCCAAAAATTCAAGGGCATTGACAAGGCGAAAGGCCGAGTTGCCGTGCTCTTTGGATAGCCAGGGCTTAGGCCATGGGTGTTCGTTCTGTATTTTTCCTTCGGGTTCATGGAAGAGAAGGGTAATACTATCTTTTGTAACGACCGCTTCCCGGATCCGTAGCTGGGCTATGGCCCACCACTGGTGGATAAAAAACTCCATACCAGCTTTGAATGCAAATTTTGGAAATACATTGGGGACAATTGCGGCCTGCCTGCTAAAATTCCAATTGATGATACGGGGTAAATGGGCATCGTCATGGCTCTCTGCACGAATTGCTTTCCGTGAACCCACCCATAATTGCCGAAAAGGAAAGTACTTCCCGCCGACCCGGGGGGCCTCTGCCACCACAACATGCTTGGCAACAGCAGCGTCCAATCTCTTTTCGCCCTTCAGCGGTTGCCAGCCAGCAATGGTAACACCGCCCGAAAAGATCGCTTCCTTACCCAGACCTTTGATCCATGTTGGACTTTCGGCAGTCCCGCTGTCTTCAGGACGAATCAAAATCGTCTGTGGGGGGACGTACACACCGTCTCCGACCCAAATCGTAATCCCCCTCTGCATCCGTGGATCCTGAATACGCCGCCATTCCCGTGCCTGTCGCAATGCATCTTGCAGCGTCAAAAATGGCGCTCCAGCACTGCCATCCCGTTGCGCCTTGTTGCTCTGCTTACCGACGTATATTTCACCCGTCTGTGCGAATGTGCAGAGCGACAAAAAACTAAAGAACCATATAAAAACCGTCTTTTTAATAGCCATTGTTCTGCAGAAATTCATTAGGGTTACTAACTGCATCCATCTGTCCTTGCGGGATAGGTCTAAGGCCATGTACGCCATCTTTAAAAAATTGTCCAACATCCGGATTGGTGTTCATCAAATAAGATCTATTCAATTTACCCATCCGTTTCAGGTCATACCAACGCGTATATTCCCCGCATAGCTCACGAGCTCGCTCATCGAGTATAAATTGGGCGGAAAGGTCCGAAGCAATAACTCGCGGGGCACCTACCCGATCACGTAAGACATTTATGTAATTGGCTGCTATAGCATTCGCACCGTTCAAGTGGAACGACGCTTCGGCGGCAATGAGGTAAAGCTCTCCCAAGCGCATAACCGTTGCATAGGCATCACTCGTAAAATTGTTGGCCTTGGGACTGATCAACGAGCCTGAATTAAATTTCACCAAGGACGGATAAAAGCTTATGAATGGATTGTCCACCTGCCCCGGTAGCTGGTTTGTCCGGTTGTATTTCATCTTCACTTTTTGATCAGCTCCATATACATCTTCCAAATCAAGCCAAAGATATTTTTGTTGGAATTGTGTCTTTTTCTCCTCTTCATACCCAACCTCACCTTGCCGGGCGATTTTTATTGCGACTGCACCTTTAGGAAGATGCGTACCTGTAGTCACGGCGCCCTCTTCGCGGTCAAACTGAACAATAGCATCCCTACTCCAGCTGTAATCAACATTCGAAAGCCACTGTGTCTGAAATGAAATAGCATATCGTGGATCGAGGGTATTGTCCTTGTTTTTAAAGACGTCAAGCAGATATTTGGTCGGCATGAATGTTCCTCCCGACCAACGTCCTACTTCCGTCTGAAAACCGGCCAACTGTATTGCTCCGAAAGCTGTTGGCGTGCAGTAAAAGCGTTTAAAATCATTGTTATGATCGTATACATTAGTTGACCCATATTCTTGAGAATACGGGATTTGATAAAGTGCCTCAGCATTCTTTTTGTTGTTAGCCGCATTGAAATTGTCCATAAAGGCGGAGTAAAGACGCGTATTATAACGCGCCTGATTATCGATCACTTGTTGTGCTGCCTGCAGGGCCTCCTCCATATATTGGTTGGTATTATACTCTTTTGTCTGCAGACAGGCTTTAGCCAGTAGCCCCAATGCCGCTTTCTGGCTTGGTCTGCCCACTTCCGTAGAGCTTAGCGGCAGGTGCTGGGCGGCAAACCTGAGGTCCGGCAGGATACATTTCTCATATATTTCCAACACTGGGGTGCGCACGGCAGCAGTATTCGCAGCGGAGGTCTCTGTGAGGTTGAGCGGACAGGGGCCAAACTGTTCAACCAAATGGAAATAATACAAGGCCCTCAAGAAATGGGCTTCTGAAACTTTCGCAAGTTTCTCCTCCTCGCTTGAAAAATCCTTTACCTGATCAGCACGTCCGATGACGATATTGCAGTAGTTGATGGCATCATAGGCTCCATTCCAGTAATCCTTGGCCATATCAATGGACATAGATCCACCAGAAGCATATTTCAAATAGTTTTGATTATTATTCGAATTGAGGTCGGCAGTCCACAAATCTGTGCCCCCTTCGGTGACGAGCAGGAAGTTCCGACCGTAAAAATAACGCGGCAAATCGAAATAACAGCTATTGACCAGCTTGTCGAAACCAGCCTTGTTTTCCGCTACTTTATCGACGGTGACACCCGAAGGATTGTATTCTTCTAAAGAACAGGAGCTCAAAAACAGCCCAGCACAGAAAAGTATGTTAAAATAGTTTATCTTCATAAATAACTTCATTAAAAGGTCACATTAAGTCCTATTACAAATTGCTTGGTCAACGGAAAGTTATCCGAACCGTTGGATTCAGGATCTTGATACTTTAAAAGCTTGCTTTTCGTAAAAATGAATGGATTGTTGGCCGTGGCATAAAAACGGAAACGCTCCATGGAAAGACGCTTGATGAAGTTCTTTGGCAAGCTGTAGCCCAAGGTAATATTCCGTATTTTAAAATAGGAACCATCCACATATTTCAATGCATCAAATCCAATATAGCCACTTGTCGATGAGTGCAACCCTGGCCTTGGAAGATATGCTCCGGGGTTTTCGGGCGTCCAGTAATCGATGTCGTCCGGGCTATTTCCAACTCCGGTCGTCGGATCGTACCGGGTAATCAAATTGTTGAGCAGCATCTGTCCCCATCTGGCCGTCAAAAATATCGACAGATCCCAGTTTTGGTATTTAAAGTTATTCTGGAATCCGCCCGTCCATTTCGGAACGGCCGAACCAAGAATTCTTTTGTCATTCGCTCCATACGCGTGCGTACCATCTTCGTTTACGGTACCATCGGTCGCTAGTTTGATGTCGCCTGGCTCTGAATTAAACAACGCAGCTTGTTCTGCTTCACTTTCCTGCCAAATGCCTAAATACTTGTAGTCATAGAAAGTCCTGATTGGATGATTTAGAAACAGACCACTGGAAATCAAATCCTTTCCGTCGAGTAATGAGGTCACTCGTTCTTTATTGGTCGAAAAAGTCAATGTTGAATGCCAGTTAAAGTTGTCGCCTTGAATGTTCTTGGTATTTAAGGCCAATTCAAATCCTCTGTTCGTGGTCGCACCGATATTTTGCCACATCTTAAATGGTGCCCCCCAGGATCCACCCAACGATGCTGGCATATCCCGCAAAAAGAGCAGGTCTTTGGTTTCGGTATGATACCAGTCTATGGTCAGGTTGGCCCTGCGGTTTAAAAACTCGGCATCC
The DNA here is from genome assembly GCF_901482695.1 of Sphingobacterium thalpophilum. Taxonomy (NCBI): domain Bacteria; kingdom Pseudomonadati; phylum Bacteroidota; class Sphingobacteriia; order Sphingobacteriales; family Sphingobacteriaceae; genus Sphingobacterium; species Sphingobacterium thalpophilum. The sequence goes on along the minus strand of NZ_LR590484.1, from coordinate 2,401,348 downwards.
AGACCAATATTGGTACTATACGATTTTTCCCAGCCCAGATCTTTGTTGGCCAATTGCTGATTTAAAATAAAAGCAGGCCCCGGCGTACTTTCACCAAAGCCCACAGGCTTAGGGGCATTAAATCCGCCAGCTTGTGTACCGTAGGCCCCAACACCCCCTGAATTGCCCGTAATACCATAACCTGCCCGTAGTTTCAATTCCGATACCTTATTTTTTAAAGAAGCGAAAAACTGTTCATCGCTTAGGCGCCACGCAAAAGCGCCCGCAGGGAATACATCCCACTTATTCCCTGCCGAAAGTCTGGAAACGCCATCCCAGCGACTCGATAGCGATAACAAATACCGTCCTTGATAATTATAGTTCACACGTCCCACATAAGACATGGACTGCGACCCGATATAAGATGAACGGATAACTGAAGTCGTCGCAGCGCTCAGGTTATGGAAAGAATATGAATCCAAATCAAAGCCAGACCCACCGGCATAGGCCTGCTCTGCCTGATTTTTCGACCAGGAGGTCACACCTGTCACCGCAAAATGGTGATCTTCTTGCAAACTGAATTCGTAATTCAGAATATTTTCCCAACGATAGTTGTAATTTCTGTCATTGATAATCACTGCGGCCGGCAGCTTAAAACCCGCTTCTGGATTGGCGATGGATTGTGTACCAAAATAGCGGCCAGTACGTTGTGACATCATAGTGGCCCCGAAGATGGAACGAAAAGATAGCCCTTTAACCGGGGTAAAATCGATGTAGGCGTTACCGGCAAAATAGTTATTAAGAATATTATTTTTATATTGATCCTTGATCTGATCCGACAATGGATTGGTCACACCATCCACCGGAATATGATTGATATTGCCATTCGCATCGAAGGCATCACCTAGGGGCAAAAAGGTCAGGCTATTACCGAATATATTTTGAGCGGCCTGGTTATTATCCTTATACGTATATTGCAGATTGGCTCCCACTTTAAATAGCGCTGAAAGCTTGTGGTCTATATTCGCCCGCACTGCATACTTTTTGCTGTTATCGTTTTTGATCAGGCCTTCTTCATCATTATAGTTGACCGACAGGAAAGCCCTCGTTTTTTCATTACCGCCATTGACCGAGAAGCTATAATTCTGTTGTATTCCATCTTTCAGGATCAAGTCCACCCAGTCTACCCATTTACCGCTTTCAAACGCTGCTAGTTGCTTGGGATTCTTAAAAATATTGTTCGCGAATTCGGGATAGCTGTCGTGTTCTCCGCGATAAGCCTCCCTTTTCAATTTCATGTACTCCTCACCGACCAAGCCATGCGGATATTTGGGAAAACCATTGTAGCCAAAGTAGGCGTCAAAATTCACAATGGCTTTACCCGACTTTCCTTGTTTGGTCGTAATGATGATTACACCGTTGGACCCAGCAGACCCATAAATCGCTGTGGATGAAGCATCTTTCAGAATATCTATGGATTCAATATCACTGGGATTTAAGCTGGTAAAATCTCCAGGAATACCGTCGATAATATAAAGGGGGTTATTATCACCAGAGATAGACCGATTACCGCGCAAACTCGCACTTACGTTAGCTCCTGCCCGTCCAGATGATTTGGTTATATCCAGACCCGAAACTTTTCCCTGTAAGGCGTCCATGACATTGGCTGTGGGTGTCATCATAATCTCGTCTGATTTCACCGAAGCTACCGCTCCTGTAAGATCCCGCCGCTTGGCGGTACCATAACCGATCACTACAACCTCCTCCAGTGCCTGATCGTCTTTTTTTAAGGCGATATTGACGTTGGCGCCAGCGTTTACTGCCAGGACCGTTTCTGAAAAACCTAGTGAAGTGACTTTGATAGTACCAAGCTCGCTCGTCATACGCAATGTAAATTCTCCTTTCACATTGGAGGAGGTGGACAACGATGAATTAACCAGCGAAACTGTGGCACCAACAACAGGGTTTCCCTGTTCATCTGTTATCTTACCTTTTAGTTCTTTTATCTGGTCTACCGTAATAGCTTGAAGAGCGGCGGCATTTATTGTAGCATTGGAAATCAACGGGCTTCCGAGTGCAAAGCTACTGCAAAAGAGTATTAACATCGGATATTTTACAACGGGAGTCGCGACTCCTAAGGTCATTTTTCCGATATTAACCTGGTTCATGTTCATATTGAATATTAGATTTATTGAGTAATGTGGTTGTTTTTTGAATTAGATGGTCCTTCCGGAACTTGAAGGACCAATGGTTAGATGGTTATCGTTTGCTCCCCCAAAGCCGAACGGATAATGACCGTGCATGGTGCACTGTCTGTTTTTTGAATAATGCCTAAAGCCTTTCCCTTGAATGTTTTCCTTTTGGGATGATGTAAGCCCCGTAAATCTGCCTGAAAACCATTGTCCGTTCCGAGCACTTTCCCATTTCCCTTGACAATAAACTCAATTTCTTGGTCATTGTGCAACACGTGCTGTCCCACCTTGTCAACCAGAGTCGCTGTCACGAAGTAAAGATCACGGGATTCTCCAGTAGCATATTTTTCATGTTCCAACACAATCTCTACCCGATGGGCATCAGTTGCCGTTCGGACGGTTGCTTCTTGTACAATATGGCCATTTCGTCTTTTTATTGCTTTCAGCTCACCTTTCTGAAACGGCACTTTCCAGGCAGCATGCAACTGGTCCGCTGTTTTCATTGAAGTCCCCAGGCTTTTTCCGTTAAGAAAAAGCTCTACATCGTCTGCCCGATTATAGTAGGCCCATACATCCACCGTATCTCCTTCTTTCCAGTTCCAGTGCGGCAAAAGATGGAGCACATCTTTGTCGGTCCATTCTGACTGATACATATAGTAGACATCTTTTGGAATACCGGCGAGATCCACAATGCCGTAATAAGAACTCCGTGCAGGATAGGGATAGGGCACCGGTTCCCCCAGATAATCAAATCCGGTCCAGACAAAAGTTCCGGCCAAGAAAGGACGGTTCTTGACCGCAAGCCAGGCCTTTTCATGGCTGGTACCCCAATAGGCAGCCACGTTATCGTATGCGGATACCGTAAAATCTGGATTGCCATGGACAACATATTTGTCTTTGGAAGAGGCTGGCCAGAACTGGATCGTGTCCTGCAACTTGTCATAGACAGCTCGAGTCTGCAAGGCCGATACAGTCTCCGAAGCTAACAAAGGCTTATCTTTAAATTCTACTGGTAGTTTGTCGTAATCTTCATGCTTATAATTGAAGCCCAACACATCCAAAGCCTGGGCCTGAGCAATAAAATTCTTCGCATAATTATTTTCTGTCAGGGCCGCAGTGACGGGTCTTGTAGGATCCAGGAACCTGACCAATCTAGCCATCTCCTGCGTAAGGGCTATGCCTGTAGAATCAAATTGCTCTCTGATCTCATTTCCGATACTCCACAGAATTACTGAAGTATGATTGCGGTCTCTGCGTACAAAAGCTTCTAAATCGCTCAGATGTGCCGTCGGAAAATCGATGTGGTAATCAAACTTATTTTTACGTTTTTTCCACATATCAAAAGCTTCATTATATACCAGTATCCCCATTTCGTCACAGAGATCAAGTAGTTCCTCCGCCGGAGGATTGTGTGCCGTGCGAATGGCATTGGCGCCCATTTCCTTCATCATCAGAAGTTGTCGTTTGGCTGCTGACTTATTGAATGCGGCTCCTAGGGCCCCCAGATCATGGTGCATACACACGCCCAGGATTTTTAAGGGCTTTCCGTTGAGATAAAAACCCATTTTTGCATCAAACCGGAACGTCCGAAAGCCGATTTTCCTTTCAATATGATCATCCACCTTATTATTTCTGTTCAAAAGAGCCAATTGAACACGATATAAATTAGGCGCCTCGGGACTCCAGTGCATCAGCTTGTCCACTGACACTGTTTCATCGATGTTTCCGTTCTGTGCTGTTCCTGTTTTTGTTAGGAGGAGATTTCCGTGTGGATCCCAAACGGTTAGCTGATATTTTTTACCATACGAACTTCCTTTGGCAGCCGTTATGCTGGACAATTTGGATTGCACCTTTAAAGCCCCAAGTGTACCGCGAACTTCCGGTGTACTGATAAATGTTTCGCTCTCATTCAGGTATACCGGACTTGTTTTGATCAAATATACATCACGGTAAATGCCCGAGCCCGTATACCACCTGGAGTTGGGCTGCTTACTGTTATCCACACGGACAGCAATTCGATTGTTTTGATTTCCATATTTCAGGTGGGGGGTCAGATCTACTGTAAATGACAGATAGCCATTGGGTATTTTCCCCAAATAAACTCCGTTGATCCAAAGTTCAGCATAGCGATAGATTCCGCCGAAGTGTAGCTGAATGCACTTTCCTTTATCGCTTGTCGGCAATTGAAATTCCCTACTATACCAGCCGATCCCTCCGAGTAATGCGCCACCGGCGTTTCCTGCAGGATATGCTGCACCGAAATCAGCTTTAATACTCCAGTCGTGTGGTAATTCGACAAGCTCCCAGTCCTGCGCATCTTTATCATCCAGTCGATATTCCAACTGGTCGTGTAATGTAAAATGCCAATTCTCGTTAAAACGGACTTTGGTACGTCCCTGTCCAAAGCTAAGGTGCAGCTGCAGCAAAAAAAGAACGGAAACAAAATAATGTAAATTCATGACTTATGTTTTAATAGCTTAAAAATGTACAGCACTCCGCCCCAGATCTCGGGAGGTTGCTAAAGCGATACCGCGATTGCCCTTGCTATCCACTGCACAATAAAAATGATAAACAACACCCTGCGCTTTAAGCACAAACGACTTATGCGCATATTGCTGATCAAAATCTTTACTGGATTCAATCAGATTATCTCCTTCCCAGTCGGTCCAGTGGATCAAATCTTTAGACGCGGCGAAGCGGTTGAACGCGCCTTTACGGTCTTTCCAGAATGCACCAAAATAGAACATCACCCATGTATTGTTGATACGCTGAATCATCGGGTCGCCAGTGATGCCCACCGGATGATGCACAACAGGATCCACCTTGAATCGCTTCCAGTTCTTCATATCATCTGATACCGCCATACCGATCCGCTCGTACCACCGTGTAGGCTTATTGTTCGCTAAAGAATCGCCCACGGCATTGTAATACATTACAAAACGATGTCCCGTGTTTTTATCGCTGTCCTCAATGACATAACTTTTGAATAACTTGTTCCTGTTTTCCCACCAGGAGGCGTCGGAATCCCTGCTACTCAAAACAGGTGCCGGTAGGCGTCGCCACAGGACAGGCTGGACCGGCTTTTCACTGGTATAGGCCATTCCGATGGCCAAAGGTTCCGGTTCATAGCCCGCTGTCGAACCACCGAAATAAGACATCCAGTATTTTCCAGCATATTTTTTGAGCCTATATTTGCCACCCCATTCTGTATCAACAAGTGCATTATAGCCCGCCCGCTGTCTCGCATCCCAGCTGCCATCCTTGCCTGTCGCCATTTGCTTACCTAGGATTTTCCAGTTTAATAAATCTGTACTTTGTGCCAACCAGGTCTCATAGCCGTTTCCATCGAAAACAATATAGGTCATATACCAATACTTCCCTTCTTTGTATAAGGTTGGACAGTCCATCAACTCACCGCTGTTTTGCGGAACCAATACCAACCCATACTTATAAGGAGTCTTTACTTCTTCATAAATTCTTTTCATTTCCTCGTCAGAGACAGTCGATGTCTGTCCCCTTGCTATCCAGCAGAGCAACGTTAAGGATAGCAATAGCATCATTCTTTTCATCGGTATATTCTTATCGTTCTATTATTCAATTTTGTGAGCTGGCACATAGTCTTTGATTACATACAGTTGATTTTATCGGTCAAATCTATCTCCCCATCATTTTAATGACCGTATATTTACCAGAGCCAAATTTCATTTCAATCTGATGATCATTCTGGGCGGAAGCGTGGCCATCCACAGGTTTTCCATTTACCAAATACGCTCCTTGAGGTAGCACCAGCGTACAACTACTGTTGACAGGTACCTCCAGTTGATAGTTATCCGTGGTTCCTATACGTTTAAAATAGATCTGACCATATGGGCTTCTGAAACTTACCGCGCAGTCCTTCACGGCATCCAGCATTTGGGGCTCGATCCGAAAATTTTTAAAGGCTATAGACCCTGATTCTTGTCGTATACCACCAAGCCCCGTATGAAACCATTCCATCAGGTGCCCCAGCATGAAATGATTGTTTGATACATTGGGAAGAGCAGCCCAGGATTCTGTCAGCGCTGTTGCCCCTTTCCGGATCTGGTATCCATATCCCGGTCTGTCATCGCGATGATGCATAGCAAAAATCAAATCATTGCGTTTTTTTGTCTGCAACACCTGCAGAAGGTAACGATGACCAATATCTCCGGCTGTCAATGCGGTATCGTTCTGGCAAACTGTTGCAACCAACCTCTCAAAGACAGCCTGCTCTTCTGCTTTAGGTACAAGGCCTACATACAGCGGCATGGCCAACGCCGTCTGGCTTCCTGAACCGTAGCTATGTTCCTGTGGGCGATAAAACCGCTGATTAAACGCCTTATATACCGCAGCCTGTAGCGCCTCAAATTTCGCAGCATCTGCTTCCTTACCCAGTAAAGTAGCGATCTCAACCATCAGTTTCAGATCGTAAAAATAAATGGCTGTTGCGGTAATTCCGGGTGTGGTCAACTGCGAAACTCCAGGCCGCTCGGGGCCTAGATCATACCAGTCACCTAAACCCTGCGTTAAAATATAATCTTTTGCTTTTGTTCCCAGATACTCGATATACCTGGTCATCATATGGTAATTATCGCGGAGAAAAGCGCTGTTTCCGTACCAACGGTAGGCGTACCAAGCCAGGATAATGGAACTGCTTCCCCATTCTGGAGAATCTCGGAACATATCGCCTCCCCAATCAAACTGAACGTACTCAGGCGCTATTTCTGGCACAAGCCCCGTTGCCGTCTGCGACAGGCGCATATCGCGTAACGACTTGGAAAACAAACGTTCCACATCATAATTATACTGTACCGAAGGCCCCATTAAATGAAGCTGTTCGAGCCAGCCCAGTTTTTCACGATGTGGGCAATCGGTAAATACACTGACCATATTGCTATTGATCGCCCACTTTATCAGTTGATGGATCTGATTAAATAAGCTGTCTGAGGAATGAAAACTTCCCACAGTCTCGGCCCCATTCCGGATATGTAAGGCTTTAATTTCTTTTAATCGGATAGATCCACCCCGTTGAGGCCGCAGAACAACTTCAGCGAAACGGAATCCATAATAGGTAAATCGGGGCTGCCATTCCGCAGTACCGTCTTTTTCAAGAACATACTGATAGTAGTATGGGCTTCCTGTTGCCTTCTGATTGGCCGCACTATCTGCGGTGAGCAGCTCTGCGGGATAAATGCGTACTGTATCTCCGCGGTTACCTTCCAATTTTATGGAAACAATCCCCGAGGCGTTCTGTCCAAAATCATACACGGTATTCCCGTTCTTTCGGTTCTTAAAAGACCGAATCGGTGAAAACTCCTGCATGACACGCAGCGGCTCGGCTTCTTGTCCTACCAGAGCCGGGCCGTCCACTTCCAGGGCTGATGACCAGCGTTGATCATCAAATTCTACGTCAGACCAGTTGGAAGCCAGCACATGTCCATCATAATCTTCGCCCCCATACATGCCGGAAAAGGTAATGGGTGAACGATGCACTTTCCAGCTCCGGTCTGTTACCACGACCTCCTCACTACCATCGGCATAATGATTGACCAATTTCATTTTAACCTTAGGAAGTCCAAAAGCAACCTTATGCTTCTGATATCGCCCCTTGACCGGAGGAATATAATAAAAGCCATTTCCCAGTAGAATCCCGATGCTGTTTTCCCCTGGATGAAGGAGGTTCGTGACATCCAGCGCAACATATAAAGCCTCCTTATCGTATTTGCTCCATCCGGGCTGCAAAAAGGTATTTTCAGCCTTCTTCCCATTTAACAATAACTCATAATGCCCAAGACCCGAAATAAAAGCGGTCGATCGCAGCAGCTTTCTCTTTATCTTAAATGTCTTACGAAAGACAGGAAGATCAAACGCCTGATCCACCCTAAATTTACTGGAACTGAGCGGCAAAGGATTTACCATCGCTTTTGGCAGGGTATCCTTGGCAATCCATTGGCCTACTCCCCAATCTTCCGGCTGCAACAGTCCAACTAAAAACAAGCCTTTTTCACTTTGGGCATGATTCCCCAAATTATCCTTGGCTTCTATCCAATACCGATAATAATGACCCGCGTGCAAAGCTTTTCCAGTATAGGCGATATATAAGGACTGGTCTGTATTTTGCCAGCCTGAATCCCAGACAAGCCGTGGCTTGTCCTGCATAATATCCTCTACCCGAATCCGGTAAGCCGTTTGGAACACATTGTTCTGGCTACTCTTTAATCGCCAGCTAAACTGCGGTTTGTTTGTATGAATTCCTAAAGGATTCACCCGTCCATTGACGAGAACGCGGTCAAATGACAACTGCGCCAGAGCGGGGCCGCTGGCAAAAACAATTAGCAGCAAGATAGACCAGAAATGGACTATGCCTATCCAATACTTCAATCTATCGTCATTCGTCTGTACTTCTCCCATTATGCCCTGTATCTTCTTAATTAATGATTACTTCTGTTTATATCCGTAACTCTATTTTACCTTTTCGTTGCGATCGTTCTATCAATTTAATCCTTTAGTGGATAGATAGACCTTCTTCATTTTAAATCCCTGTAAAGCTGTACTATCTACCCGTACATCCGCACAAATAAAACGGCTGTCCTGAATGCGGATGTCTTTTGCATCCTTTGCCCTCAGGAAGCGGCTTCCCCGAGCGTCAATCCCCGTCAGCTCAACCCCGGTCAACGGTGATTCGGGTATACCTTCAATATTGATGCAATCAGAAGCTCTCTCAATCGCAATCCGTTCCATTTTGATTTTTGAGAACCGTGGCGTCAACGGATTCACGGCTACTTTAAACGTCCGGTCAGCTTCTTTCCCCACATGTTGGGCTTGGCCCAGCATATCCCAGCGCAGGGCCGAAAAATTAACATTCATCCGAATATTAGAAAAGAGCATATCATGCCCCCCGCCCCCTCGTGGACGCCGTGTTTTAAAACGGATTCCGACATCTGTACCCGCGAAGATGCAATCGTGCACATATATCTGCTGTATCAGCCCCGCTGTTTCGCTACCTATGGTCAGCCCACCATGCCCCGTTTTTGTCAGGCAATGCCGGACGACAACATGTTTGGTAGGCCGGTTGACCCGCAGTCCATCATAGCCTCTACCCGCCTTTAAGGCAATACAGTCATCTCCCGTTTCCAGGGTGCAGTATTCAACCAATACCCGTTGTGACGATTCGATGTCTATCCCATCGCCACGGAGGATTCCCTTAGACTCGACATGTACTCCTCGGATGACTACATTCTCACAATAAGTTGGTACGATATTCCAAAATGCTGAGCGCCTGAGGCTCAGGCCTTCAATAAAGACGTTTTTGCAATTAATAGGTGCAATCAAGGCAGGAGGAAATATAAAATCTGTCGTTTTGCCGTCATAAATACGCTTTTCGACCGGCACATCCGCCGCAACGACCTTTTCAATCACGTCATGTGTCATCGTTTTTTTGCGGATACTTCCCTCGGCCGGGCCGAGAAGTGTTCCTTTTCCCGTAATCGCAATATTGGTAGCGCCGTTAGCGTAGATACAGGCGCCGAGGGAATAAAGTTCCACGCCTTCACTCCTTGTGAATACGACAGGCAAAAAGTCCCGAATATCACTTTCAAATTCAACAGTCGCCCCTTCCTCCAAATGCAATTCGGTGTTGGACTGCAAAGAAAGTCGTCCTGTTTTATAATGTCCTTTTCTAATCACCAGTCTGCCGCCCCCAGCTTTTCCGAGGGAATCCAGACTTTTTTGCAGGTCTGTCTTGTTGTCGATAACAGTGATGGTCCGTGCAGGGAAAACTGGTCGTTGAAAATCAGCCTTAAAATATGGGGAATACACCGGTGCGATGGTTTCAGGCATATACTTCACCCCCACCATATCCAGCGTTGGAAGCGCTGATAGCGCAGTCTGACGTTGCATATTACAGGAACTGAGCAGTCCGGTCATTCCGATGAATAGCGCTATGATTGTCCGGAAAAATGTCATTGAAATACCTCCTTCACGAATTTGGTATTCGTCCTATAGTTCATCTTAACGTCACGAATATATTCCGGACGGCGGGATCGTTCTATGATTAGCCATCCCCTCCAGCCCATCTGATCCAGACAGCGTTTTACGGCATATAAGTCCAAACGTTTATTTTCCTGTAACCAGAGACCATCCTCATCTGTACAATGGATTTGCGCAATATAATCTTTGCCTAATATTTCAAGCTCCTGAATCAGATTCCGTCCATTCTTTAGGGCGTTGGAAAAATTGAAACTGCTTTTTATAGAGGGCAGTCCGATTTCTTGTAGAAATCTCTTTTCCTCGCTTGCTGACAAAGCAGTTTCTATCGCTACCGTTACTTTATATTGTTGGGCAAGCTGTCCGATGACCTTCAGACGTTCGACAAGAGCCGGCCACAACGCTGGATACTTCTCGAGGTCACATTGTATACCAAGTGGAAGGAAAGCAATACCTACCTTTAATTTTTTCATTGTTTCAAAACAGTCCTGAACGGGTAGTAGGTAATTGTCCCGACCGGCTAATGACTGCGCATAAAAACCTGTCATCGCCAGACTACAAATCGACAATTTTGCCTCAGAAAGAGCCGCGAGATAGGATGAAAGAAATTGGCCATCCACAAACTTATTGTCAAAGGTGGGCCTATTCCCCAAACCGCCCATGTCCACTTCCAGTCCATCCGCACCTATTTCCCCAGCCAGAGCAACTGCGCTCAGCTTCTGCCGTTTCAGCAACATCAAGTCAATAACAGCGACTCGGTATCGCGGATTATTGCTCCTGTCTAATGCAAAACTTGGCAATAGGAACAAGCTACTCAAAGCCAAGGAGTCAAGGATAAATTTTTTGCGGTCCATCATAGCTCAATTTGATAAGTGTTTAATAGCTTTCTAAGCTCATCAATACCACGAACGGCAGTTGTTGGAAGTTTTTCACCTTTTGCACCAAAGCTGTAAAGCAGATGTTCAGACTCAATCTGTATATCCTTCTCTGCGATCACATCTGCTAACTGGGCTGCGTTGAGCTGAAAATGTTCAATGATAAATTGATATAATGCCTGCCTTTTATTGACTCCAAAATCGTGACCTTCCTGTGGAAAATGTACATGCTTAACCATTGTGGGTTTGCCATAGTATGCGTATATTTTTTGCAAGTATGGAAAATCATGCCGGCTCGTTTCCTGTGTCCAGTCCTGACCATCAGAGATAATTAGCAGAGGCTGGGGAGCTGCAATAGCTGCGAGTTCAACGTTGTTGGTTCCGCCGCCGACAAAGTGTATTGGCAGTCCGCTCTCACAGGGACATCCTCCGAAAAAATACGAAGACATCGACACCACTGGCGCAACCAATGTGATACGGTCATCCAATGCAGACATCAGAATACTGTGACTTCCACCACCGGACCCCCCACTTATACCAATACGTGACCGGTCTACCTGCGGCAAGCTCATTACGTAATCCAAGATCCGTTCAGCACCCCAGGTCTGCATCAACATGGCGATACTGCTGCGATGATCCTGGGAAGAAAATTGCAACAAAGACTCTCCCCAGGCAAACAGATCGTAGCTTACAGCCATACAGCCCATCCGTGCCAAAGTAATAAACCGCTTTTGCGCATCGGGGCGATACCGATGCCCGGCCCAATGACCATCTGGTGAAAGAACAACGGGAATTTTTCCGTTCTGCTTGCGTGGCGCATAAATACTACCATTGACATAGACTCCGGGGATAATTTCCAGGGAAAAGTTCTGAATTTGATAATCCTTATACTGGCGAGCCGGCTGCAATTGGATTGCTGGCACTTTAATCTGCTGTAGTCTATCCCAGTACATGGCTTTTCGGATGCCTTCTCTAAGCTCCGCCCTCCGTCTTTCCCAGCTGGCTTGGTCATTATACTTTTTAGCAAGCATATCCAAAAAATCCCACCCCTCTTGTGGTTTCCAGCGATGGTATTCATAAACTTTCAGCTTAAATATTCCCGGCTTGTCCTGCTGGAGTTTTAGTCCCAGGGGATAAAGCAGGTTGACTTCGGTTGCTGCCAGATCTGCTCTGATTTTCCAGGGGGCAAAATCCACCCAACGGTCTTTCACGAGATCTGAGCTATATTTAATATCGATTTGAAAGCGTTCTTCCAGAGAAATAAGTACCCTTTCTAGAGGTTGTCTGAAATTATTTTCATAATCTAAAGGTGCTTGCTGTCCCTTACTAAAGGAACAGGCCAGCATGAGGAATAGCCCATAGATTATACTAATCTTCTTCTTTAACATATTTAGTCGCATCTGGTTTTTCATACCCTTTTCGTTGCGGCCATTGGCCGTTCTGGATAGCTGTTGTTTTTACTTTTTTCGGATCGACGACAACATGTTTCATCTTTTTCCGCCGCCAGGTGTAACCAAAATGGAGCATGCCGTCCTTGGTTTGGATGACAGCGGGGTAAGAATACTGGCTGATCGGCGAATCTTCCAAGATAAGCGCTGCTGACCAATTTTTACCATCTTTGGAAAAGGAGACATGAAGTGGCGTACGCGCACCCTTTGCCAAATTGCCTTCCGGAAGAACATGGTTGTATACTAGTACATGCGTACCGTCTTTTAATGTAAGGGCATCGGTACCCGAATTATTATTGGGCAAGGCCGTTTTTTCCAGGGGGGTCCAATGTTCACCCCAATCGGAGGACCATGCAGTGGCTATGGCCCGGTTACGTGTACGAGCCAAAAGCTGCAGTTTGCCGTTGCCATGATCTAAGAGACTCGGTTGTATGGCATCTAAATTATCCACACCTCGTGGCACTGGACCGATCTTTCGCCAGGTTTTACCAAAATCAGTACTGACTTCAAAATGGATATTCCAGCCATTGCCTTCGGTACTGGAAGGTGAGATCAGGTTGCCATTTTGCAACAGGATAGGTTTGTTCTTCACCGGACCAATAAATCCTTCGGGCAAACGCTCGGCAGCAGACCAGCTTTTCCCGCCATCTGCAGAGCGCTTGATCATACCCCACCATTCAGATGGCTTTGGCCCAACCTTATAAAACAACAACAGATCTCCATTGGGCACCTGATAGAGCACAGGGTTCCAGGTAGGCAAATGTTTTCCGTCCGGTTGGATGCCATTGGCTACCGATTCAGGTGCCGTCCATTGCCCCCCTTCGTTGCGGCAGACATAAATTTCCACATCGGGATGCCGCTCTTTTGTTCCGCCAAAGAATGCATATACCAAGCCCCGGTCCGTCTCAGCCATGGTTGCCGAATGGCAAGACGGAAAAGGGGCCTTCTCATAAATAAACTCATCTATTTTAATGCCCTTCTGCCAGACCTTCAAGGTCGGATTCTGCCCATAAGCCCTCCACGAGCACAAAAGCAGTATTAATGTCAATAGTTTTATCGTCGTTTTCATTGCCTTTATATTAATTGTATGGCGACAAGCTTTGCTCCCCTGACCGTGTCCGGTGTCTTTTATTTCGATTTATTTTCTTTTTCAGCTTTTACTTTCGTTACATAATCTTTAAACAGCTGCCGCCAGTTTCTGCCGTTTGCATTTAAATAAGCTTCGCACTTGTTTTTATAGATCTCGAATATTGCCGAAATCTGCTTCATGCTCTTGTAATCAATCGCCTTTTCGCGTGCTTCCTCCAAATGCTTACGAATGGTCTGCTCCTCCGCAACAGTCAGATCAGGCACAATCGCCCGATACCCTTTTAATGTAAAATCCACTTTACCTATGGTATATCGATCCAATATTTGGGCCACCTGCTTATCATCCAGTTCCTTTCGCAATCCGTTCATCAGATTTTGATGGATCGAATCTGGCTGAGCCGAGTCAGCAATAATCGAACGATCCAGTTCACTGAGTTTATTACCGGTATATGGGTTAATACCAGCCGGAACCGTACTCGCCGGATGATTGTTATGCCAATCTTTCACCGCAACAAGATGATAAAAAATATAGTCAGCTACACGTTGTTGTTTTTGGCTGTTACCAAGTTTAAGCTCCGCAGCCCATTGCATGGCCTTATCTCGTTCGTTGGTATTTGACTGTGCGGCCACATGCTCTGATAGCAATAAGTAGCCGGAAAACATGCAGCAGAATAGGTAAATTGCAGCGATTTTCATAGTACTATAAGTTGATTTTAAAATAATAGATTCCTGATCCTACTGTTACTTTGCTCCCCGCCGCCAGGGTCTCCGACTTCTGTATATCTTTACTTGCCTGTAAGGGAGTCCCGCTCTCAAAAACATCCAATAGATCTTTGGCGGGGAGATATAATTCAGCTGTCGTGTTGGCTGGAATCGAAACCTTCCATTGTAATACATCCCCATGTTTGGTCCAGCTCGATTCTATCGGGCCGAAAGCACCGATGTAACTCGCATTTACCGCTGTTGCGCCAGACAGGAACTGCGGTTGCATACGGACTTTTTGAAAGGCATTTGCCTCAGATTTGATACCTGCTAAGTCCTCATATAGCCATACCAATAAATCACCCAGCATCATTACGTGGTTCTGGGAATTCATTTTGGGATGTGCAGTATTCCCGTTCCACAGCTCCCAGATTGTTGTTGCACCATTTTCGACCATATACCCCCACGAAGGATATGTCTTGTTCGTCGCGATTCGATAAGCCAGATCTGCCCGCCCCATCGTCGTCAGCGTACGCATGATCCATTGGGTGCCAATAACCCCCGTACTTAAATGACCCGCATTTTCTGTTTCTATGATAGTCAGAATCCGCTGCTTTAAGGTTTCTTTATGCTGATCCTCCACTAACCCGAATTGCATAGCTAAAATGTTGTCTGTTAACGTATTGTTACCATAGAAGCCGGAGACATGATAGAAAGTGCTATTGAAACTCTTGCGTAAAGCGCCCGCCCGGTTCAAAAAATCCGATTGATCAGCCTCTTTTCCCAGCACATCACTGAATCCTGCCATGACCTGCAATAGATGATAATAGTAAGCCGTAGAGATCAAGGCACTGGGATATTTCTTGTCGGCTATTTTTCCCCGTCCTGCTTCGATGCTGGCCGGTGGAAAGCACCAGTCACCATAACTATCCTTTGTGATGATCCCAGCTTCATTGCTATAGCGCGATTGCATGTAGTCCATCCACTTTTTCATGGCCGGATAATGTTTTTCAAGTATCCTAAAGTCGCCCGTTTGCTGATAGAGCATGCCAGAGATTAGGATATACGTACCCGGCCAACTGATATTGTCGCTATAATATTTCCAGAAAGCAGGCGCCACATCTGGGATGGCACCATCTTCTTTCTGTGATAACCGAATGTCATCGAGCCATTTACGGTAAAAATTCGCATTATCAAAAAGAAAATTTTCGCCATACGCGCTGACGGGCCTGTCACCTAGCCAAGGCTGGCGCTCATTACGTTGCGGGCAGTCAATGGGTATTCCTTTATAATTAGAGGCGATACCCCACCAGGCGTTTTGATAAATCTGGTTTAAAAGTGTACTGGACGAGGTAAAAGTCCCCACATCGGTCAAGTCATCGTAAACGAGCCGGCCAATGAAGTTCTCCAGGTTAGGCTTTCCGGGATAACCGATCACCTCCACAAAGCGGAACCCATGGTAGGTAAACCTAGGCTCCCATTCTTCCATCGTGCCCCCCTTCAATACATACTGATCTGCGGCTTTGGCGTCGCGCAAGTTTGTGGTAAACAGTTCGCCAGTCGCTGTCAATGATTCAGCAAAGCGAAGCCCGATTACCGTTCCTCGTTTTCCATGGACTTTGAGCTTCATCCAGCCCGAAAAGTTCTGACCAAAGTCGATGATATAACTTCCCCCGGGGCGTTCGACAATAGAAACAGGGCGGATATCCCGCATCACCTTCATCAAGCCGCCGATCTGCGCTTCATAATTACCTCCCGGTTCCTGGACATAGTCCGCTTGCAGCCATTTACTGTCATCGAATCCGACGTTTGACCATCCAACAAGTTCTTTCCGTGCATCATAGCTCTCTCCATCGTACTCATTATTTGACAAAATAGGGCCTTCCGTAGTCCCCTTCCAGGAATTATCAGTTTTGATAATTTCGGAAGTTCCGTCGTCGTAAGTAATCAAAATCTGCATCAGCAGCTTAGGAAAACCAAAGGTTTTGATCTTATAAGGCTTAGCTTGGCGCATGGCGTAAAAACGCCCGTTCCCCAAGACAACGCCGACAGTATGCTGTCGGGTCTGTGAAAAGGCTTCGGTCACATCCAGAACGTTGTATTTTATATTTTTACTGTAATCTGTCGGTACCGGCGCCAACACTTGATTACCGATCTTCTCACCATTGATATATAGCTCGTATAGACCTAAGCCCATGATATAGGCAGTCGCAGCTTTTACTTTCCCCTTAGTGTTGAATTCTTTTCTAAAATAGCGTGCAGCCAATTTCCCTTCGGGCTCGCTATCAGAAGGGAAATAACGATCAAAACCTATCCAACGTCCTACCCAGTCCTTGTAATGCAATAACCCCATCGTCCAATAAACGGCTTCAGACCACTCCGTTTCCCCCTTATTGGTATATACCCGCACCTTCCAAAAGACCTTATCCACACTCTGCAACATCTTCCCCCGATACATGATATTGATGGAATTGCTGGAAATCTGTCGCCCCGAATCCCACAAATCACCGATATTTTGGCGGAGTTTCTCTTCAGAAGAAGCGACTAGGATATGATAGGCCTCCTGTACCACAGCACGTTCATCTGCACGAAGCTTCCAGCTCAATGCAGGCATAGCCACGTCTATTCCCTGTGGATTTCGCAGCTGTTCTGTACGCAAATCGTACACAACGACCTTAGCCTGTGTAATTTGGCTGATGACCGTACATAGCATTACAATAATATACTGTAGTACTTTCCGTTTCATGTTTATCTTATTTCTTTACTTCTGATATCCACCGCTACTAATGGTGACATACTTATTTAAAATCAAAATACAGAACCAGATGCAACGCCCTTATAGGTTCTTTTTCAAAATCATAATATACGTGCTTCATGCCCATTGGGCCAGTGGTTTCCGGCTTCTGAGTTTTGGTACCAATAGCAGAGATACCATTCATGAACGAAATATCCCCTTTTGGAAAGATAGGGTCCATATTCTTCCACTCCGTATCTTGTTGCTCCTTTGGTGTATACAACCTTAAAAACACATCTTCACGATCAGTAAAAACCATAAAGCTCTGCTCCTTCCCGATAAATTTCGTCCAGTACATATTGGCATGATACCCTTTGAACTCTGGATACTCAAACGGCGGCTCGCCCGTTGCTGTATTGTTATAGTCTTTCCTCCATACACCAAATTGGTTGCCCTTCATTCGATTTTTCCAGACTCGATAAGGTCCCATTCCCATATACTCAACCGCTTTAATTTCAGATTCTGGAAAGTCAAAGTTTACTCCAACAAAACGCGTGAAATAACTTTCAGGGAAATATTGCACATGCATCTTCAACTGTCCTGAAGGCAGTATCTCCCATCGCAGTGTGTTGTAACTTTCCTTTTTATCAAATGTAGACTGGATGACCACCTTTCCATCTTCGTGACTCAGTGTAAAGTTTTTGTAATTGTTGACCGCTTCCTGTAGCACTGGTCCGTTATGAAAGGGGATGATACCTTTCGCATTCTTTACCTGTTCCAATAACCCTGTTAGCTTATTGATTTTATAGCTGATTCCATTGGCCTGTACCAGATATGAACTGGGCTCTTCCTGTACCGAAATATTTTGTGGGCTCCCGGGAACGATCAGAGATGCTGCTATATCGGCCGGCATAGCGATAGGAAAACTCCAGGTGAAGAGCTCCTGCCCCCAAGGGTCCTTGACGGTAATGTATAGCACGTCAAATTGCTCCCATCCTTTCGGAAGATCCATCTTCAATATGCCCTTCGCTCCGGGAGCAATATGAGGTGCAGCTATATTTCCTTTTGTGCTCGCTCCGACCTGCCGATAAGCACCCAATTTCTTGAATTCATAACTAAATGTGCATTGGCTGCTGTTGGTAAATGAATATCGATTTTCTATATTAAATATTCCATCAAACTCTTTAGTAATCGCTCTTTTTTCAAAGAAAATCGGGCTCCAAACTTCTTTTATCGTAAAAAAGCTTCCCTCCTTCTCATAGTACGGCCCCACGATTCCGTCAGGACCGTGATTACCATCTGTATCGATACGATTGTTTTTATCCGTGCGTACGATACCTTGATCCTGAAAATCCCATAAAAAGCCTCCCGCAGATAAAGGATTGGCCAACATCGCTTTCCAGTAGTCCTCGATTCCAGCACCGTGTCCGCCATCATACATGCCGTGGAGGAATTC
Organism: Sphingobacterium thalpophilum; assembly: GCF_901482695.1. Lineage (NCBI taxonomy): Bacteria > Pseudomonadati > Bacteroidota > Sphingobacteriia > Sphingobacteriales > Sphingobacteriaceae > Sphingobacterium > Sphingobacterium thalpophilum. Next base: position 2,382,869 of record NZ_LR590484.1, on the reverse strand, counting down.
CGTTGGCATGACAATATTATGGCCATGATCATAGGTTCCTATTCCGTAATTGTATTCGCGGTAATGGGTGGTTTCAAAACCACCGTATACAGCCCAGGGATAGATCAGTGGCCTTTTTTGAATATCTTGTTCTTGAAAGATGTGATCCAGCTCGGGATTGTGCCCCCCTTCGTTACCATTTGCCCAAAAGATCACCGAAGGATTGTTTTCGGAAACAACCATCATCTCGCGTAGCAATTTAGAACCGGTAGGTGTATCATAATGGCCATGCCAGCCCCCCAATTCGTTCATTACATATAAGCCTAATGAATCGCAAACTGCAAGAAAATGATTGTCTGGTGGATAATGCGCCATCCGGACTGCGTTCATATTCATCTCTTTAATAAGTTTGACGTCAGCAATACTAATTTCTTTGCTTGTCGTCCTGCCCGACTGGGGATGAAACGAGTGTCGGTTAACACCTTTGAATTTTATCTTGACGCCATTAATATATACACCATCCCGCGCTTTCACTTCGACTGTACGGAAACCAAACTTCTGTGTGAGCTGATGCTGCACCATCCCATTTTTTAATAACGTAACTTGCGCCTGATATAAATTGGGGAACTCAGCTGACCAGAGTTCCGGTTTCTCAAAACGTCCATTTAGCCAGATTTCATGGCCTGTTATAGTTGTTTTTAGTTCCTTGCCAAACCGATTACCCGCTGCATCAAAAAGCTGCACCGCAACTTCATTGGCTGTGCCTTCGGTCACAACCTTAGCTTTAAAAGTTCCGTCTGCCCGAGCGTCCAAAGAAACACGTTCGACATGGCTCTGGGGTAACGCCTCCAGATACACTGGACGAAATATCCCTCCGAAGATCCAAAAGTCGCCTTCCCGCTCTGCCGCGTTAACAGACTTATTGGCCGAATGCTTCGCTACCTTTACCTCCAACAGATTGTCCTTTCCCGGTCTGATCAGTTTGCCGATGTCATATTTGAACACATAGAATGATCCCTGATGGATTTCCCCTGCGAGTTTACCATTGATTTTTACTTCTGCATCCGTCATCACGCCTTCGAAAACAAGTCTGACAAGTTTCGTATTCCACATGTCAGGTACCCGAAAACGGTATTTATAAACGCCAACTTCCTTGCCTTTGTTGATTTCTTTGTTGAAACCATAGTTATATTTGCCGAAGCCCTGTAGTTCCCAGTTGGAAGGTACAGGTATCTTATCCCAGACGCCGGCTTTCATACCCTCACTGACCTTAAAATCCCATAAAACACCATCATCCTTGCCTCTTCCAGAAAGATATTGGATTTCTGTCTGCTGAGCAGAAATCTGTAACGCTGTAAGCGTCAAAAAAAAGAAGGATAATACAGTTTTTACGTTTAATTTCATGATTAGCTTACTATTACAATTTTGTTGATTTCAATGGGCCATCTGTTCTGAACGGTGCCGCCGGCAAACCTGCAGCATTAACCAAATTAGGCTGGGCAGCTTCATCCCAAGCAAACCTAACTTGAACAATCCGTGGAAGCCCAGCATGTTGGAGTATAATCGTATCGTTAATGATCGTCGCCATTGCCGGGAAGAAGACCGCATCATCGCCCGCGACTTCAAATGAATTCAACGGCCTGCCGTCCAGACTTTTCAGCCCTTTTGCATGTTTGAATGTTAAATATGCTTTCTGCCCCTTTATCTTCACAGATTTTATTTCCGGACCATCGGCAATAATTTTTTTCTTGTATACGTTTTTTAAAGCTTTAAGAGCGTGTCGTCTGCCGATCTCCCATTTGTAATTTGGATGAAGGTTGTCGATATCATCGACCAGATCCGTTGTGATGATACGGCCAGTAAAAGGCAACTGTAACACGAGGTCCTGCGCTTCGCGAAATTCCGGCAATACCGTTGTCGGCATACGGAGTTGCCGCTTTTCGTCCAGTGAGTAGCGGAATGGCGCAATCTGGGTGAAATAAAATGGCATCTTGGGATCCTTCCAAAGGTTACGCCAGTTTTCAATCAGCGCTTTCATCTTGTAGCTGTAGGAAAGATTTTCCTGCATAAACACGTTGCTTTCTCCCTGATACCAGATAAAGCCCCTTAATGCGTAAGGTGCTAAGGGTTCAATCATCAGGTGATAAAATTTTCCAGGATCGCCCGACGTAGGCTTCTCCTTTAGATACGGGGAGCTGTTCCAGTACGCTTCCGCAAACCAAGGTTCTATACGGCTACCGCTCACGGCAGATGCAATAATGCCGACAGGAACTTTCAATTCCTCCTGTAATTTTTTCCCAAAGAAATAGGCTGGCGCCGAAAACTGTGCTAATGCAGAATCCTGTGCCAGTGCCCAACCTTCATATTTTCCACTGGGCTTTAACAGAAATTTTCTCCTGACCAAAAAGATCCGTAAGTCGGCATTTTTGGCTTCTTTCACCTCCTCCAGAGGAAAATAATTCCCCCTCAATGGCGGCTTTTCTTTTGCAATCTTACGCATCTGATATTCCATATTGGACTGACCCGAACACAGCCATACCTCTCCCACCACAACATCTTTAAGTTCAATAGTGGTGCTGCCGATGATAGTTAGTGTCTGCCCTACCGCATTGGCCTTCATCGGCTTTAACACCACTTGCCAGTTTCCGTTTTTATCAGCTCGCGTATGTATACGTTGATTTTGAAAGTTCACCACGATGGATTCCCCGCCTGATGCTGTACCGAAAATGGGTACGTGACGGTCGCGTTGCAACACCATATGATGAGCAAAAATATTGGGTAGCACAACCGCGGCTTCAAGCCGGGAAGCGAGTATAAACAACACGATGTATAGAATTACCTTATTCATCCCATTACATTGTTTGCGCTGTCAACGAAGATATCCTATAAACAGCCTCTTTTACTGCCTGTCCCGGATTGACGACGTCAAAATCCTGGTCTGTTGGTGTATCCGCGTCAGGGAAACGTCTGATTTCTCCTGTTCTGAACGATACTTTACAAATACTATCTACAGGTTGAAAAAACAATTTGGTCCCTTTGTCCACGCCATTGACAAATAGCTGAAAAGAGCGGGTAGTGACATCTACAAGGCAGGTTATATGATACGTTTGTCCGGCCTCATATTTTTGTATAGTTGCATTCCGATACCCTGCCTTATTCTTAATCAGGCCATCCTTATCAAAGGTAATCCGAGCAGCCGGGAGCCCGTTGCCATTGACGAGTTCTATTTCTAAAGTGCCATGCGTATCCTGTTGGGGCGTCACCGTATAAGTTATTTTGCCTTTCTTTGCCGGTGCAATTACCCGGTCTGCTTTTGCATAGTCGTAGGGATCCTTGTCCCGCAATACCAAGGCATTACCTTCAACTTTGGCACTTGCCCAAAGCGGGCTATAAATATTCCATGAATTATAAACTTGTTCTGGCTGTTTCGAAAAATCGTCATCAACGGCTTCCGCCACCGTGGAACTGATCGGAACAGGCACTTTGGCTACCCATATATCCTCTTTGTTCATGCTATAGGTTAACCACATATTTTTATCCGGCGTCTGGCCATTTCCTTCTTGTATGCCACGTACATACTGGGGGCCATAGGATTTATAATTTCCGCCGTAACGCATCGTGGAAATCTCACCGTTGACCAACAGTAGATCGGTATAACGTAGCCCGTCGTCACTGGTGGAAACCGCCAGTGGCCATCTGAACTCGGAAGGATTGTAAACCGTTGCAAAGCGACCGTCAGAGGTCCGCTGTCCCCAGATCTTCGCATTGCTGTTGACAAATCCGGGGGCTCTTCGTGGTGAATATGCCCAGGTCCTGCCATTATCGTTGCTGATCGAGGTGAGTGCATGTTTCCACAGCCCGACTACCCTGCCATCATTTAAATGGTAATAAGCAAACGCTTTAACAGGTCGCTTTAAAGGAACTAGCGGATCATTGCGATCGGCCTCTTCCACCCATTGCTGCATCATCAACGGACTATTTAGCAGTTCTTCACAGGCTGACACAAAAGCTTTATCCTTACTTTTTGTGAAAAACGGGTATTTGGCCATCTTTGTGTTGAAAGATGAATTGAACCGGATAAAATAAATTGGTCCAAAAGAACCGTCCTTATTTATTTCCCGGACCACACGTCCTAATCCATTGCCGTCATTAGGATCATCTTTCGCATCCAACGCCACACCATAGTATCCAATTGTCAGGAGCTTACCATTCTGGGCCGTATAGAAACCCATGCGTTGGTGCATAACTGCGTAGAGCTCCTTGCCCGCGCGGTCGGCCCTACCTGGCTTTGTGAACCCCTCCGGTACAAGATAGGGCGGAAACAGTTCGACAGGCCCCGACCAGACATAACCGTCTTTGGACGTCTGTAAAAGGGTCTTCCCTTCTGCAATATGCTCGCCCACAGGATTGCTCAGAAATTGTAGATAATAAGTATTGTTCCAAAAGGCCAAAAAAGGTTGGTGATTGTAGGTAAAATTATGCCCGCCAGCCTGTTCCGGGAACTCCCGATTCGCCCGAAATACCTGTATATTATGTGTACCCACGGCAGGAGTTAGCTGTCCATGATGATAATCCACATTGGATAATGTCTGACCCACGTATTTGACGGTGTCCTGCGCATAGGCGGTTCCGGCAACTCCCGCAAGTAATATACTGTACAGAACGGCGATGTTACTATTTCGTGTCGGCTTCATGTCGGCGTAAATTCTTTAAAACTTTTTTTGATGATCTGAAGATGGTTCCATGCTTATGTCCTTCGGGCACCGATATGCGGTCATTGATTGATTTGAACGTCTTAAAATCTTTGGTAGCCACAGCCTCATAGCGTTTACTCCCGTAGGAGTCAAAATAAATCAGCCACTCATCTTTAACTTTCACTACCGTTGGGCCTTCAGTTAGGTGGGCCGAAAAGGGCTTGGATACTTCTTGAAAGGGCCCCAAAGGATTTGTCGCAAATGCTACCCGAAGATCACGATTGGGCCGGGTGTTATCTTTCAAAACCAATACATAATCCTGCTTAGCCTTCTTGACAATCACAGCGTCAATCATGCTAAACCCAGGATCACTGAATAGCTGTGTTTCTGTAAACGTATTAAAATCTTTTGTGGTCGTATAGTACATACGGTGATTGTTATCCTCAGCTTCCTTGCCTTTCGGAAATCGATGCGGTATCGTCGAAGCCCAAATGATGATAAACCGACTATTCACATCGTCATAAAATAATTCTGGCGCCCATACATTAACGGTCGTAGGCTCATGCTTCATTACCGGAATAATTTTTTGGTTGTCCCAATGGATCAAGTCTGTCGAGCGTGCATAACCAATACCTTCATTACCTTTCCATCCAATAGTCCATACTAGGTGGTAAATACCATGTTTATCCTGTAGCATGGAAGGGTCACGCATGATCTTCTGCGCTCCCAGTTCAGGCTTTAAGTATATTCCCCGAATTGGCTTCCAATGATAAGCATCTTCGCTATACAAATACCGTAGTCCCTCATTCGCGGGTTCATGAAAAGAAGTAAATAAATAAATATCCCGCTGACACGAAGAAAAAAACATCGTTGTCATCATGAAGATAAACCATATGTTAATTGTTCTCATGATACCGAATCCAATATCAACACCCAGTCGTTGCCTTCTTTTTGTCCACCTTCGGGTGTAAAGTGTTGTATTCCTTTATTCTCCATCTCACCGATGACCTTGGTTTCTCCATTTCTCGGATTAAACCAGGAGGCCTTTACCTTACTGCCTTTGATTTTACCCATATTAACCGTCATGGGTCTGCCGGTATAATTGTAGATAAAGGCATAATGATCTGTTCTCGTCGCCAGTAAACGATCATATTTTTCGCCATTATCGACGATCAGTGTCTGGTCAGGTATCCGGTCAAAGTAATCGGTCCGGGATAGCATTAGTTCCTTCAAGTATTTCATCTGGCTGGCACCGGGCGCATGAATGGCCGAAGACCAAACTTCGTCTGAGCCATAAGCCGAGGTGGTATCTTTTTTGGAATGCATCTGCATGACCGAATTCTGGCCATAGGTGTACCCAAATGCGCCCGCAAATACGGACCAATAACCATATCTTCTGACATCGGCGTCTGTCCAACGGGGCTCGGTGATATCATGCAATCCTTGGGGGATACCCTCGTAAGAAGGCTCTCCATCAATAGTAGGCTTGACAGGTTTTAAATCCCAATCCGCTGCCATAAACTTCCAGTTGTCCTCGCCATAGTGTTTCTGCTCATTTTTGGATGTATCTTGATCGTATCTTCTGTGGCCAGACTGGACCATATTAAAGTCCAGCCAGGACTCGTTGTGGAACCAGTCCGATGATGCTGTCCGACCTCTGGGATGAAAAGTCATTAAATGCTTAGGGTCAATGGACTTGATAGTCTGCCCAATTTTCTTCCACACATCAATTTTATCAGACCCCTTAATATCCCCGCCATTTAACCAAATGATATTGGAACGGTCTTTCCACCGTTCGGCAAGAAATTTTGCATATTGTTCGGCTTGCTCAACAGATACTTTCCCATCTTTAACCGGTGACCCCCATACAGGTACCAAAGCCATATAGATCCCCTTTTCGGCAGCCTTATCAATGATATAATCAATATGATCCCAATAATCATATTCGTCCGCGTGATTGGGATTATTGCCCGTCGTCACCAAGGGTCTGGAGATATCTGCGTTGATCACTGAAGAATCGCCGTAAGCATTCACCGAAGGCACAGTATGTAGGACCATAGCCTGAATGACGTTGAATCCTTTTTGTCTTCTATCTTCCAGATACTGTTCTGCCTCATCGCGGTTCATCTTATTGAAGAGAAGCCAGCCCGTATCGCCCAGCCAGAAAAAAGGCTTTCCATCCTGGGTGACGACGTATCGCTTATTTTCAGAAATTTTCAATAAAGGCAGGTCTCTGTGCTCTTTTTCGGTAGCACAGGAAACAAAGACTCCCATCATTGCAAACGAAAAAACTTTGCGAAATACGCCCTGTTTTTTAAAAGTACGTTGGAATATCCAAGACAGCAGACACGGTTGTTCTGCTTTTAAAAATGGATACTTCTTGTGTATTGACATGATATTAACGTTTATCGATCCAGATGATTTCTGGACTGTTCATATAATTGTTGAGGTGAAGTTCTTTTCCGAGATTCACGCGTTCCGTTTTAACGATTGTACCGTTTTTGGGATGGATGTGCCGTACGATAAAATGTCCTTTATAGTCCTTGAGATCCAGGTTCAACGCTTCAGAACTGCGGTTATAAATAATCAGTCCCTGATCAGACCTTAAAACCCAATGTCCACCGATGACTGTGGGTTGCATACCAGCAGCAGCAGCATAGAACTCGGGCATTTGGATTCTCGGCACATTGGCCATGGAGCCGCCGGCCATGAAAGACGCCCAGGCCATTTCGGGATAATTATCACCATGATATAACACGGCTTTCTCTGGGTATTTAATCCGATATTCCGAAACCGCTTTATAGACGGCTTCCATAGAGGTTTTCTTTGGCTTTAACAAACGTGCATGTTGACGTGGAGCTAGGTTCTGCCCCCCTTTGGGCGCGTAAAGTGTCCCGTCAGCCTGATAATGCCAATACCGAATATCAATAATCTGAATTTCAGCAGCGCGTTCTGGGTCGGCCAGTATGGCATCCTGAACATCCTTCGTGGCGCTCAATGCAATAATCGGGTGCCCGCCCGTCTCGGCTTTCCACTCCTTAATTACATCGATCCAGAACTGCACAAAATGCAGCGGCCCCGTATATTCAGCGCTGATCATCTGAATAACACCCGAATTGTCCTTAAAATTATCGAGACACTGGCGGATATAAGCGCGATGTAAGGCTCTGCGTACGGGATTACCGATATCGTAAAACTGTTCAGCCATAAAAATACGCTTGTCTCCAGCATAGGGAACAGGTTCTGGAAAACCAACATTATTGATGTTATTGGCTGTACGCCAAGGAAAATCAGCATAGTGAGCCCCTGCTTCTATAATATTATGCTGAAAATAATTCTGGTGGATCAGTATCAAGCCTTTTTGGTCTGCTAAATCCGCAAAGCGCTTTAAGCGGCTCCAGTAAAACTGGTTGTATTTAGTCAGGTCATATTTTGATAAGCCATCATAAGCGAGGCCGGTACCACTTCTCGCGAAGGGCAGCTCATAAAATGGCGGCCAGACCTCACCGTTCATCCTTCGGATTCGCTCATGATCGTCGCGACGCCTATCATACCAAAGCCCATAATTATGGTCTATGGCCAATACATGATTTTGTTGCATGGTATCCGTCAGCGCCTCGAGATCATCCGTGAGACCAATCCCGACCTCTCCGGGCACGTAGCGCGTGATATGGGGTTTGGCTTTGATAGCTCCGTAAGGTCTTGCAGAGCCACTCCACCAAGGTACATCCAGTTTACTACCTGTCAAGATACTGTTTCCACGCACTAGCCAGCCATGCAGCACCTGCATATCCGCCGATCGAGACTTTACGGCCTGTGCGTTGTAACCGATCTGATCAATCGTTTTGGCCTTTCCAACACTGATATTGAGAGACGACCTATGGTCCGCTTCACGGATAAAATCGACTAGCTGTAACGCTGGCTGCACGGCCTGTTGAGTTAATTCCATCGCCACATGTACCGGCGGACTGCTGGAAGCTTCTGTCAAGACAGGTAATAAGATCGACCTGTCTTTTGCGGCCTTGCCAATTCGCCCCTCCAATTGTGCGTAGTACAAGCTTCGTGGTTTGATGTACTCGTTGGACTGCTCCCAATAACCATCACCTTGAAATTGCGACCAAATACCAAAAGCCCAGTTTTGTGCGGTAGGCGGCTGGTAACATTCCACGAGACCAGCAGTGGATTGCCAGAAAACACTGTTGGCGGCTGACCAGCCTGCTCCTTGCCCATCCTGGCCGCGATTTTTATAGCTTAAGGCCTGCGCATCAATATCGATAATGTCAAATAAAATTCCTGACGCCCAGCTATCAATTGCCCCACTAAAACTAAAGGGTTCCACAGCTTGGCACTGCACAAAGGCATTAGGGCCAGCGGCAAGGTACCCAACAGCAAAATCGTGATAGCCCTGCCGTGAATAAAGACGCTGAAATAGCGTCTGCTGTCCTTTTGTGTAAAAGGTATACCGCCTTTGTCCTCCAATCTCCGATACGGGTTCTAAGGAGATGCAATCTTCCACTGTCAATTTTTTGGCGCTTTCCAGCGCATATACAGCCGAGCCCGCAAAGTGTCTAAATTGCATCCTGCGCACCCAGACGTTTTCGGCGTTTTCAACTGTAATAGCCATCCAACGGTGATCTTCATCTTTTGGATTGTCTCGGTTATAGCTCGATTCAAGCATCATGTTTTCAACGCCAGCATGCGTAATACGTCCCGTCCAAGTGAACTTCGCCAGCGTTGACTGACCGTATGTCTGATCCAGTGCGGTCGTTATTGGCGCGTCAATTTCTATGCTATTTCCGTGCACCGCAACGACTGTTCTATCCCAGGTTATATCGCGCTGACCGGGTTTCCAGCCCAATGATGTGATGCCGCCACCAAAGTGACCGGTACCCAAGACGTCGATCCAGCTTTGGGTTGCTGGTCTAGTAATCATGACTTTATCCCCCGCGCGATAAGCTGATGCCGTTTCGACCTCAAATTTCCGGGAATTTACGGGCACATAAGACGTATTGATCGTATGCTTCTCCTGCAGCTGAATATTGTTTTTTCCTGCGATACGGATAAGTGTCTCACGAGAAGTCCCAGTACCAAGAATTGTTGTACCGCCAGTTGTAAATCCACTGCCTCTCAAAATCACACCAGAAGTATGAATGGAAAGTGATCCCGATACCTGGTACACTCCCTTTTCCAGTAGCACCACACCCCGCAGACCGTCTTTTCCTTTAGGTAGATTAGACACATAATCCAGAGCTGCCTGGATGCGTTGTGTCGCATCTCCCGATGTTAATGGAACGACCACTTCAACTCGTCCATCTGGGATTGCACGATCTCCTCCCTCATAACCAGCGTATGAAAAATCCGGAATCCGATTTCCCAATGAATCGTTTTTATACAGCAGCTGCGTACCATCCCAGGATAGCGGAGCCAATACAGCTTGCTTTTGTGCGTAACTACCCAAGCTACACAGCCAGAAGCTCCAAAAGAAAATACCGCTAATCTTCATGTATATAAATTTACTTCAACGCGTTGATGCGATCAATTTTATATTTTCAGCTAGGATTCCCCTGTGCATTCTACCTACCATGAAATCAGGATGCCATAGCTAACGTTTACTTCCCGGGACAACAATATCCAGACCGACCGCTCCATTGAGATAATTTTCGATATTGGCATAGCCATTTTTGGCAATCCTTTGCGAATCAGCTGGATCGTTGGGATTTAGCCCCATTTTCTTTTCTGCATCATCGGAGATCCCATCGTTGTCCGAGTCTGTATAAGGAACTCCCTGATAAGTCGGATAACCACCTACCTGGGCGATATCTGATATAATCCCCTTTTTGTAAGAATCCTGCGGAAGGCGTCTTTTTACATAAGGTGACACAAATCCGTGCAACGGGATATCTTGGTTGTAGTAGACTTTGTTCTCTGCTACCTGTTTGATGATGCGCTGATCAACAGCGTCCTGTTTAGGCAGGCATGCGCCTGCATTCTTAAGGACATAGTCATAGGCTTCTTGTGCTGCCAAAGTCGTTACTGCTGCCATTGGAAACGCTTTATCTACACGAATATTCTTCTCACGGCTTCCCACATGTGGAAGGTCCTCAATCTGTATTCCGCCGGCCCAGTTGTCTTTGGTTACTTCGGGGAATCCTTCTACGACGTTGCCCTCAGCATATACCTTTCCGTATTGATCTTTAAAGGCCTTATCGCGGCCAGATTCGGGTTTCAAAATGCGATAGGCAATGGGTTTATCCTTGGGTGTTATAGGCCCCGGCTTATAATAGTTGTTGATAAAATTGAACAACGATCTATTGTCGCCACCGTCGGCACTTCTATTCCACCAGTTCCAGATGACATTATTAACAAATCCAAAGTCTCCATACATTCCTATGGAAGGATTGCGGCTGATATTTGAGGCCCAGAGATTTCGCATGAAGGTACTGTTCAACCCGCCAATTGTACTTCCAAAAGCGTGGTTGTATGCATCCAGACATTCCGAAAAGATCGAATTCTGGATGGTCACATTGACCGTTGGTAACTTTAGATTTTTGCCTTCACGATCATAGACATGTCGATAGATTGACATATTTTCATCCAGTCCCCAACTTGCCGAAACGTGGTCGATGATAATATTCCCAACCACATTGCCGCCTACAGCATCATCCCGACGGGTGACCTCAGTAGCGCCGCGACGAAAACGCAAAAATCTTAAAATCACATCATGTGTATCGATCAGGAAAGACTCTCCGGCAATACATACTCCATCACCGGGCGCCGTCTGTCCGACGATAGTGATATAGGGCGCTTTCACCACGATCGGTTTCTCAAGCCGAATAATACCTGCGATATTAAAAACAACAATACGGGCCCCTCCAGCTTCGCAAGCTTCTCTCAATGTCCCGGGTCCGCTATCCGCCAAACTGGTCACGACAAAGACCTTCCCGCCTCTACCGCCAGCAGTATAGGCGCCGCCGCCCTCAGCACCGGGGAAAGCCTTTATTTTCGCCTGTGGCAGATCGCTCGGCTTGGCGGCCCAGGGAATATAGGGTTTGCCTTCGGCTTTCATCACTTGCTGCGCCGTCTTCCACGCCGCCTCCACCCGTAGGTTCTCTGTGTTTTCCTGTTCGGCAGCCAGCTTCTTCAAGGAATCTGGAATCACTGGATATTGCGCCAAGACAGCGACAGGGCTAATTAAACCGGCGAGCAGGATAATATTGGAATTAAATCGCAATTTCATAGCAATTATTTAGCAGCCAATTTGTTGAGATAGATTTCAATATTCGCGTAGCCCGAAGCGGTGATCTTTGCAGAGTCGCTCGGATCATTCGGGTTAAGCCCCATTTGTTTTTCAACATCATCAGGAATACCATCGTTATCCGAGTCTTTATACGCCTTACCTTTGTATACGGGATACCCGCCTACTTGTGATATATCTGTAATGATTCCGATCTTATACGAGTCCTTTGGCAGTCTTCTATGTTCAAAATCCTTTTCCGGAAGTTTCACATCCTTCAAAGGCGTAGGCTTCCCATTTCTAACTTCCCGGACAACCCGCTGATCAACGGGATCCCTTTTTGGTAATGTTGCTCCAGCATGATCAAGCACATACGCGTAACTTTCCTGCGCGCTCATCACAGGGAAATTCGCATGCGGAAACGGTTCCTTTACGCTCATTGCAGCAAAATAAGGTTTGGCTTCATCAAAGGTCATCAGGTTACCGGCCTTATTTTCCAGCTGTACGCCACCATCCCAATTGTTTGCAGTCACCTTTGCATTGCCCTCAACAATGTTCCCATTCACATGTGCTCGTCCAAAAACAACATAAGGCAACTTGCTCCGTCCAGATTCAGGTTTGAGTATACGGTAACTTATGGGTTCGTTTAAAGGAGTCGCTGGTCCGGGCTTAAAGTAATTATTTACGATATTGTAGGTCGCTTGGTAATCGCCCCCATCAATAGAGCGGTGTACCCAGTTATACACGACATTGTTGAAGAAATTGAACAGTCCATTCCAACCGATGGAAGGATTTCTGGCTGCATTATTGGACCAGAGATTTCGCATAAAAGTACAGTTTTCGCCGCCCAGTGTACTGCCAAATGCATGGTTCCAGGTATCCAGAGCCTCGGAGAAAATCGAATTCTGTATCGTGATATTCACCGTGCCCCGTTTTTCCTCAGCTTTGCCTGTACTATCGTTGTACATGTGCCGGTACATCGACATATTTTCATCCAGTCCCCAGCTTGCCGAAACATGGTCAATCATAATATTTCCGACTGGATTGCCGCCAATAGCGTCATCCCTTCTGCCTACATAAGTTTCGCCACGCCGAAAACGCATATGGCGAATCAGCACATCATGTGTATTGATCCAGACAGATTCTCCAGCCACACATACGCCATCACCGGGAGCAGATTGGCCAGCAATGGTAATATAAGGTGCCCGAATGATCAATGGAGTTTTTAAACGGATAATACCGGAGACGTTGAAAACGATAATTCGGGGGCCGCCTTTTTCGCAAGCTTCACGCAGCGTCCCCGGACCGTTGTCATCCAGGCTCGTCACCACATAAACTTTACCACCGCGGCCACCAAAAGTAAATTTACCACCGCCTTCCGCTTCCGGGAAAGCAGGTATAGATGCCTGTGGCAAATCTGTGGGTCGCCCAGCCCAAGGGATATAAGGTTTGCCTTGTTTAGCATATTCTTCTATCACGGGCAGTGCTTTTTGCCAGGCTTCATCTGATTGGCGAAGAGCCTTTTTCATCAACTCGTCGGTGGACTTTTTAACTTCTTCCGGAATTTTTGGATACTGACAAAATGCTACTGAGGTGAAAATACTCAATAATGCGGTCAGTGTTATTTTATGTAACATGTTTCCCTCTGTTTGTTTGGTTTATAATTATTATTTCAAATATATGTCAATCCCACATTTATTAGAAATAAAGTCTGTCACAATTCATATACAAATACAATTTTTATATACGAATATATTATACCCTATAAATATACTTATTTCAACGGATCAAAAGTGCCTGCCCCATTCATACTATCCCAGCCGGCGGTCTGTTGTAAATAAGGAGACGCACTCAGTATTGTTTGATTCAGGCCAAAGAAATAGTATTGTGGATACCAGGTAAAACTCCATGATCCATTGGTTGGATCTAAATTGTCCTTTTCGGTGATCGTAAAATAATTGTCGTAAAGGTAGTCAAGATACTGTTCCTGATTGTCAATCCCCGGTGGATAAGAACCTGGCTGACGCTCCACAACTGGCACATTACCACTTTTACCATCCCGCAATAATGGATCTAAATCCCCGATATATTCCTTGCCATTATTTTTGACCGTGATGAGCAACCCTGTACGTCGTGTTCCGTTTAAGGGTTTCACGCCAAGACGTTGGGCCGTTGGCGAATCCGTCTCAAAGAGTTTCCAGCGTCTGAGATCGTAGAACCGTTTTCCTTCATAGGCAAACTCCAATTTTCGTTCATTGATGACCGCTCCGAACAGTTTATCCCTGTTGCCGGCCGCGGCACTCAGACCATACGCGCCATCCGTGTTTTCCAAACCAGCTCTAGCCCTTATTTTTTTAATCTCGGTCATTCCTTCCTCCAACCTGTTCGTTCCAATCGCTGATTCCGCCAGATTTAATATGACTTCGGCAAATCGCAGTTCGATAAAATCTGTACCACTCTGCTGGAAACCCGCTCCGCCATTGGAAGACCCTGAGGCATTGGGATCCGAACCTTTTTTCAAATAAATTCCACTGGCATTAGCTCCCTGTGTTTCCGTGGAGACATAAGATCCGTTTTTATTTTTCCAAGAATATGTCCATTGACGGTATTCACTGCCACTGCCATAAGGAAATAAAGCGCCGTTATAAACAAAGGTCTTTGAAAACCTGGGATCTCTATTTTTATAAAACTTTTGCGCATCATACGTATAGGCAGAGGTCGGATCATGTATGTCTTTACCATCCAACATGGGAAAGGCATCCAACATCTGCTTGGTCGGCGAAATTGACCCCGATCCCGAGAGGGCGCGTGGCCGAATGACCTGCTCCCAGCCATTGTTTTTAACTGTGTTGACGGAAGATGATAAGTTATTAAATCCATAGACAATTACGGCTTCGGGATTGGCACTACCTTCTACGATAAACATGTCTCCCCAAGCTTTACCATTCGCTGTGCCCCCAGTCTGAAACAATCCAAAACCGTGCTGCTCCAGTAAATTTTTAGCCTCCAAATTTGCTTTGTATGCTTCTTCCCAACGGTCACGTGAATCGGTAGGATTAAATTGTGGACTCGCATATGTCAACAGTACACGGCCCTTTAACGCTGCTGCAGCACCACTGGTAATCCGCCCCCAATTAGCAGCATCCCATCGTCCCGGCAAGAGGCTTTTTGCCATGTCCAGATCTTTACAAATTTGCTCAATACAAGCAGCGGTACTACTTCTGGGTATAGAGTTGACTTCATTCTCACCAACTACCGGTGTCTGCGGTTCAAGAACCAACGGAACGCCACCATATAACCGGACCAACTGGAAATATTGGTAAGCCCGCCAAAAATATAGCTGACCTTTCAGCAAATTCCGCGTAGCTTCATCGATGCCATATTGGTCTATCTTGGCTAAAAAGACATTGATTTCTTTCATCCTTGTCCAGACATTGTTGCCTATGCTCGCGCTCATCCGCTGCCCGAAATACTTGTTCGCATGATTATTGACATAGGAGATCATATTCCATTTTTTGTTATAATCTGTTTCACCGGCCAATTCATCGGTCGTCTGCGTAAAGGTATTGCTATACTTACCGTCTTCCGTAGCATCCTGTGTGGCCACAAATGTCTGTGCATTGTTAGGAGGTAGAAATAGCCCATATACGAAGTCTACATAAGCACGGGCCAAGATAGGATCTTTGAAGACATCGTCTTCTTTTACAGCAGCTAAATCCGACTTTTCTTCAAGAAAATTATCTTTACACGCTTGATTGGTCAAAAGCAGGCTCAATAAAGCGAGCTTGAATATTGTTATTTTTTTCATCTTCAGTCATTTTAATTCATTGAACCGATGGAACCCTATAAGGTTACATTAACACCAAAGGAATATGTTCTCAAATTTGGGTAGGTATCCCAGGCGGCACCATTCCCGTCTTTATACTTAAATGGATTATAAATCGTTAGTGGATTCATTGCGCTCAAATATACCCGTGCATTGGATACATTTAGATATCTCGTCAATTTTTCCGGTAATCTATAACCGATATTGAAACTGCTCATGCGCATCTGAAAAGCCGGAACGGACCAAAAGCTGGAGGTCCGGTTGTAAATATCGGCCCAATGCGGGTTCGGCATGGTACCTGTCGGATTCAGTACGGGATCATAAATATTCCCCCAGAACACGGGTAAATTGGTGTATACACGGGAAATATCGTTGTTCAACTTGTTGCGTTCCGTAATTTCTGCATATCCACCAAAAGATCCTGTCAGCACAGCTTCGGCGCTAAACCCTTTATATCCGGCTTTGAAGGTCATACCGACAGCATAATGATTGGTACTATTTTTTGCGAGCTGGATCTGGTCATACTCGTTGATGACGCCGTCTGGTCCCGCAAACGTTCCATCTGCCTGTAATGGTCCACGGACATCACGATAATAGAGCATTCCCGGCCTAAGTTTATCCACACTCTCGTCAAACACCTGGGTAATGTTATATTGGCTCACGTAATCATCGATATCTTGCTGCGTTTTGAACATACCTAGATAATCGTATCCCCAGACGCCATTGTCAGATGGCCCGTTAGGATGTGCTTTCCAAGGATATAATACGTCAACATCATTAAAATCACCACGTATAACTTTATCGTTGGACCAGGAAAGCCTTGTACTGACCCCATAACTGAAGTCGTTGACTTTGTCCTGCCAACCTAATTCAAGTTCATATCCAAATGTATTTTTGCGGCCATAGTTCTCGGCCGCTACCGATCCCCCTACTGAAACAGGAATATTTCCCGTGCGTATGACCAAAAGATCATAGCCTTTATTGTAATAAGCGTCAATGGTGGCTGATAACCGGTTATTTAGAAAGCGCGCATCAACGCCTATATTATTTTTATACTCATTAGCCCAGGCCGCGTTCCGATTGGGAGATTTTTCCATCTTCAAACCTGTACTGGCACCGATCGAACCGTTATTCTCGCCAAATACACCTCCTTTGCCTTCCTGATATGTATAGCGCTGGAGCCAGCCCCAGGCAGCTGTCTGGTCGTTACCGAGCTTGCCATGCGATAAACGCAACTTCAGGTAATCCACTGCTTTTGACTGGAAAAATTGCTCCTCACTAATTACCCAGCCAGCAGAAATATTGTAGAAATTACCCCAGTAGTTTTCCGGAGCAAATTTGGTCGAGGCATCCGAGCGGAACAGGATCTCTGCAAGGTATTTGTTACCATACCTATAATTTAACCGCCCCACATAGCCCAGTGTTCCGGATTCATAAGCGTATGTGCGCCCAGTTACTGCACCAAACGCGGTATTAAACTGTCCGTTTGTCGTTGACAGCGGGTCGTCCTTCCATACATCTTCCTGTGAACTATTCGCCTCTGCCTTTTCAACGGAGAACAACCCAGCAAAGTTATGTTTGTTCCATTGTTTGTCATAGCTTAACGTAAAATTCGCCTGATAGCTATTTCCTGCCACATTCGAAAAATACACACGGTTGCCGTTACTGAAAGTCACAGCAGTTGGATCAGTTCCCATATCGTAGATATGGCCGTTATCGCCTCCTCTTTTAAAGGTATAGGTCTGGTATTTGGTACCAATCTGCGTGCCCCTATCATTCTTTAAATTTCGGTTATAGGATCCACGTATAACAAGTCCTTCAAGCCAGGGTGCCCGATATTCTCCATTTAAATTAATGCTGAACTGTCTGGTATCCGATGTCGCCAGATTACCTAGCTTTTGCAATTCAAAATAGTGATAGGCTGACAGGTCTCCAGATGTACCCGGTAGACGAGCTGGAAGTCCATTAACGTAAGCGGGGACATACGGCGAGGCAAGTAATAGATTACGATAATCGTTATCATCGTTCTCTCCACCAATTTTATTAAACGTTTTCTGTAGGTTACCAGTATTTCCGGACACCTGCATACCCACTTTAAAATTACTTGCGACCTGAATATCACTTCCGGCCCTAAAATTCCAGCGGTCATAATCCAAGGTACCCAAATTACCATCTTGCTTATTATAGGCAATATTCGCGAAATAAGTTGCTTTGTCGGCTCCTCCGGAGATATTCAGAGAATGACGGGTTAAATAACTCGACTTCCAGGCATCATCTAACCAGTTGTACGAATGGTTCTTAAAATAATCCAGCTCATCCTGCGAAAAAAACCAGTTTTCAAATCCCTGATCCGATGGATGCTTATTACTTCCGTTTGGACCGTTCATGATATTGAAGTACATGCCATACTGATAGGCATCCATCATCTTGGTTCGATAAGCTTCATCATTAATGGCATAGGAGCCGTTGTAACTAATCTTCGGCGTGCCGACCTTACCTCTTTTCGTTGTCACCAGCACCACGCCGTTTGCTCCTCTCACCCCATATACGGCCGCAGCTCCATCTTTCAAAAACGATATGCTCTCAATTTCGGAGGGATCCAGGTTTCCAAACAGGGTGGCATCGGGTTGGTTTTGCCCGTCCACCTGGACCATGCCATCGATAACATATAGCGGGTCTGTTGTACCACCATCCTTGCTTGGTCCCATGGGCTTTCGGATCGTTAATGTAGCTTTCGTCCCAGGCCGGGTATTCCCCCCACTAACAGCAAGCCCAGCAACTCGTCCTGCTAGAGCCGAGCCGATATTGGTCGTGGGGAGATCTTCTACTTCTTCCGCTTTAATGGATACGACAGATCCTGTCAGATGAGCCTTTTTTTGTGTGGTGTAACCTACAGCCACAACCTCCTCCAGCTCACGGCTTTCCGCTTCCATCTGTATAGTCAGTACGCTCTGGTTACCCACAGGCACCTCCAGCCGCTTATAGCCAACATGATTGAGCACTAAAATCTCATTACCCACAGGCAAGTTCAACCTAAAGGTACCATCCTTATCCGTTGAAGTGGCCGTTTTCGACCCTTTAATGGCTATTGTTACTCCTTCTAAAGGCTTTCCGTTTTGGTCAACCACCTTTCCGGTTATATTTTTAAAAAAGAATAGCTTGTGTTCACTTAGGCGCTCTGCATAGGAATGGGACGGAAGTATCCCACCCGTCATTATCCCAATAGCCAGCAGTTTTGCCAACTTGATTGAAGATTTCTTCGGGAATATAAAGTGATTCATAATTCGGGTATATTTTTACTATTTGGGTTGTTTTTTTAGTCGTTCGGCCCATTTGTCGCCTTCCTCTTTGAGGTTATAGCCATGGGAAGCTAAATAATTATTGATCTTGCCTTTATATTTTCCGAACCAAGCATGTTTTTTCTCAGAAGATTCAGCCTGCATAGCGTAATCGCGCGCTTCAAATAACAGACTGTCGATCATATGAATTTCCTCTTTTTTGAGTCTCGGGATCATCTCCTGATAGGCCTTCACCGTGTTAGGATACACATGATAGGTCATGCCATTTTTAACTTCCTCAACTTCTTGTTCCGTTAAAACCGCCTTTAGGCGCTGGACAAAAGACTGGTTAAGACGACCTGTTTCCTGCAAGGTCTCCTGATTAATTTGTTCTTTCAACTCGCTGTTCTCCTTGATCTTGAGATCCCGCAGCGTGTAGCAGGCATTCAAAAGATAATATTGATCACGAACAATGTGCACAGCTTGTTCGCGCTTGGTCTGATCCTTTAGTGCTAATTTGGATACAATTTTTTCTGATCTGGCTGTTATGGTTTTCCAGTAGGTATCATCCGTTTGACCAAATGTCATAGATACACTTAAAAATAAAAACGTGAGTAATGCAAAACGTTTCATAGGCATGAAATGGTTTATCCCTTTTTTGGTTATTTATTAAAAACTTAAAAAAATAAAGTCCCTTTCTTTATTTTCCTGTACAATGAACTCGATTAAATGTCAATTCGACATAAAAATTTTTGAGTGTTCAAATATAACCGAAAATTTTGTGGAAAACCGTCATGCTCTATCCTGACGTCGGCCTATTTTACCTCCAAATTATCAACCATGAGGTCCTTCGCATGTACTGCATAAAATTTTATAAAATAAGTTCCGGCATTGATCATCGTCTTGGTATCCGTACTGATGTAGTTCCATTTGCCAGCTCGTGTAGGCTCTAGACGTATGGGAGTCTTGGGGACCAATACCTGCTTGTTCTTATCCAGAATTTCATAATAGCCCACATGGCTTTCCTGAGCAGGATTGTGGTACTTGATGGTGAGTGAATAGATATCTGCTGCTCCAACCTGAAATTGCCAGGCGACATAGCCTTCCGCATCCGTGCTAAATACCAATCGCTTTTGACCAGAAAATTCAACTTCAGAGACGCCTTCTCGCCAATCACTTAAATACGCTTTGTAGTTTTTTACTTCTTTCAGGTCATATACAGGCAGCAACCCACTCTGCTGCTGGAAAGCGAGCACTTCGCCCCTGTTTTTAGCCGATACTTTGATCTCCGCCCCTCTGTCCACCACCTTGCGGTATACATCCAGATAGTCTCCAGTACTCATTTGTACCCGGTCTTTGGTGACCTCGAAACCGTCAGGCCTGCTTTTGGCAAGCCAGAAAACAGATGTTGGCTCATTAAAACGTAAGGAATAGGATCTACCACCGTCCAATGAAAAATAATCTGAACCGTATAAAGAAGGTGGCACTGTGAAGAATGCTGTTTTCACCGATGCTCCGCTATCCAGCACACTGCCAATATCCAGCCAGCTATGGAGCTGAATATGCTGATCCGGTATAGACAAATTGTAATGGCCGCTGGCTATGGGTTCCTTTTCTACCTTCTGCTTGGATGCGATGGCGATAGCCTGAATCAACGCCTGACCGGCATACACATGAGGGAAATCGATCAGGATTTTTCTGTCCCTTACTTTTATGGAATAACTTCTTTTGAAGGCCTGCTGGTAGCCGGATGCTTTATACAGATCGAGCTTATGTTCTACGATATCTCCATTGATGGCGATATCAAAGATACGATCTCCTTGCCCGGATGAAAATTTCCCATACCAAGGTTCGGCAAAAAACAGCTCGACCAGATAATCGCCATTCGGCAAGTCAAATTGATAATTTAATTGATCCAGCCCATAACGAAAAGTCTGAAAAAGACGCCAATCCTTAGTGCCCTTGATAGGATCAAAAATCATGCGTTGACTGGCAAATTTGGGATTCATTCCTTCAAAATGATCCCCCCAAGAGCGGCTTCCCCAGCCCATCGCAGGTATATACGGTTGATCGGCCTTCCAGTGCGCTCCGAATTTGTCAACGTAATGATCTCCTCCGCAATTGACACGATATACATAGTGATAGTCAGACGCTGCTTTCAATAGTTCGTCTCCAGGCGTGTATAGGGTTTCAAAACGCGGACTTGCAGGCAGATTCTCCAAGATAATGGTATCGCGGGAAACGATCTTTCCAGCGATTCGTCCTTCGGCATATAACACATTGTACCGTATATCGACGGCGTCAAATTCAATGTGGCGGCCGAATCCGGGATGTGGCTTCCTGCCAAGCGATAGGGTACCCAGGTCGTTAAATAATTCTACTTCTTCACAATTCGAAAAAATACGGATATTGTTTTTTATCCCCGGTTTCAACCAACGGTTTGGCCAAGAATGCATAGCGATATAAACCATCGGCCTGACCTTACTGCTATAATGCGACATATACATATAAAAAGCATCTGTCGGTTCGCCCCAAGGTGTAAGTATACCTTTGTAATTTACCGGACCAATACGATCCAGCTCGCGGTTGCCTTCCCCTCCCTGAACCCGTCCGGGATTATCATGAGAATTCCAAAGCCATAAGTAATGGCCAACAGCACTGTCTTTCACAGAATCGGCCAGACGGATCTTTGTCTGCAGGATATCGGCAAAACGTTCCTCATTATAGTTGTTTTCATTAGGAAGATAGGGTGGCTCTGCATGTAATCCTAAGCTCCGCCAGGCGCCATACTCGCCAACAAGAAGCTGTTTTTTCAGGTCCTCTCCATAAGTATTCTGATTTCCGCCATATGTGCCTGTCCAGTTTTGCGGAACATCCCAATCGGTTCCGCTCCCTCCGTTACAAGTTGTCACGAGGCGCTGGATGGAGGCTGTTGGATCCAATTCTCGAATTAATGCCGTGCATTCCTGCGCAAAATCTTCTGGAAGCGTACTTTCATTTTCTAGTCCCCATAAGATTACGGATGGACTATTTCTTCGTTCACGCACCCACTCGGTTAATAATCTCTTGAAATTATTCCGAAAAGCAGGCGTGTCAAACCAGATATGGGCGGCAAGCTGCGTCCACAGTAGAATTCCATACCGATCCCATGCAGCCTGATAGCGCAGATTATGTGGTTGATGTGCATCACGGAAGGAATTAAACCCCAATTGTCTGATCTGCTTCACTCGCGCTTCAATCTCCTCTTCGGGGAATGCATGGGATTGCCCCAATTTATGCTCATACTCCGCAATACCATTGATGAATGTCGGCTTTCCATTGATCAGGAGGCGAGTGTCGCCTGAAGGCTTCAGTCCCTTTGACCAACGTACTGTGCGGATCCCATAAGCCGTCTGTACTTCATCCTTGATTTGTCCATCCACTGTGATCTGCATCTTGATCTGATAGAGATAAGGTGATTCTATCGACCACAAATGCGGGTTGGACAAAATGAGGTCCTTGAGTCGTATTTTCTTTATTGTATTTGCTTCAATCTGATCAGGGTGTATGGATCGCAGGATCATTTTGCCATTCTGATCAAACACGCGGCTAATCACCTCAATTTTCTTATTACCCTTGCTCTGGTTAGCAACTTCGACAGACTGATGCACAATCGCTTTTTTGCTATCGGCGGTTTCGTCGTTCCAATAATGTTCACCAAAAGGCACAATGGAAACCTCATTCTTAATCACTAGGCTTACCGGCCGGAAGATGCCCATGGGCTGTGATCCCTCCGAAAATCCACGTTCTGTCGAACAGCCGCCATCTACCCATGGAAGGTCTGTAATATGTGCCGGATGGTCTGCCCGAACAGCCAAAAGATTGGGACTGCCGTCCAATTTAATCGCATCTGTTACATCCAACGTGAAAGTCGTTCTTCCGCCGGCATGGTATCCCACCTGTTTACCATTCAGCCAAACCGTTGCATAAGATCCCACCCCCTCAAAAAACAAAAAAAATCTATTTTTAGCCTGGGGGTGCTTGAGCGAGAACTGTTTCCTGTACCAAGAGTAACCATGCAGATTGCCATGGAGCAATCGGCGGTAACCTTCATACCTGTCCCAGTTGTGGGGCACATTAACTTTCTGCCAGTCTCCATCTGTCTTAAATGCCTTAGACTGGAATCCCGCATAGCGGGCTGAGTCGTTCTGATCCATTATGGTCTGCCAGCCGGTATTCAAGGCGATGGTTTTGCGAACCTTCTGTCCATAAGAAAATTGCGTACACAGCAACAAGAGTAAGCTGCCTAACAGCTTTCGGAATAGCATCAACCGGATCATCATTATTTTTTTAACTTCAATTCTTTATCAAAGGCATAGGAACCGCCCTTTTTTGTCTTCATTTTTACTTCGTGCTCGCCATAACGCAAATGGAGATCTTGTCCGGCTAGCGATATGACGGTTACACAGGACAGCTTATTATCTTTCCATTCCATGTCAATCTGGAAGGCTCCCCGCGCTACAAGCCCCCGTATCGTTCCTGTGCTAATCTCCTGGGGTAGTGCTGGCAGTATTTCTATCCCATCAACATGGCTTTGCAGCAGCATCTCTGTAATGCCTGATGCTCCTCCAAAATTTCCGTCGATCTGGAAGGGCGGATGTGCATCAAATAAATTAGGATAGGAACCACCTCCATGTCCTGCGGGCCGGAGTAACATTTTTACCATGCGGTAGGCGTGCTGCGCATCTCGTAATCTCGCCCAGAAGTTTATTTTCCAAGCCAGGCTCCATCCCGTCCCCTCATCACCACGCAGCAGCAACGATTGCTTGGCCGCTTCGACAAGCTGAGGTGTATGCGATATATTGATTTCATCGCCCGGGAATAATCCCCACAAGTGGGACACATGCCGATGTTTATTCTCAGGGTCATCCAGATCTGTTAGCCATTCCTGCAACTGGCCATATTGCCCAATCTGGTTAGGTGCTATCGCTGCCCGCATCTGCTGAATGGAATCACGGAGGCTGATATCACGGTTGAGCAGACGCGAACTTTGATCAAATATGTCGAAAAGAGAACGGATAATCTGGTGATCCATTGTCGGACCTTTGACCAGGCCTCCATTTTCAGGTGAATTGGACGGTGTACTGACCCACCAGCCCGTGCTTTTATCTTTAACTAAAAAATCTTTAAAAAATAAAGTGGCCTCCCTGATGATCGGATAATACTCCTGAAGGAAGGTGGTATCCCTGGTAAACTGATAATGTTCCCATAGATGCCGTACCAGCCAGGCTCCTCCCGTCGGCCAAATGCCGTGATTGGAATTATTGATCGGAGCCGTTCCCCGCCATATATCGGTATTGTGATGCAATACCCAGCCCCGCGCAGCGTAATATTCTGCGGCTGTTTCCCTTCCGGCCAAGCTGAGTTCTTGGATCATCCCAAACAGTGGCTGCTGTAGCTCAGGAAGATGCAGTGTTTCGGTAGGCCAATAATTCATCTGCAGATTGATGTTTGTGGTATATTTGCTACCCCAGGAGGGTTCGAGGGATGGATTCCAGATCCCCTGGAGATTCATCGGCTGACTGCCCGGCCGGGAAGCAGCGATCTGTAAATATCGTGCAAACTGCACATATAATGCGATGAGTCCCGGGTCATCCTGCTCTACCGCCCGCTGTAATCTCTTGTCTGTCGGAAGTGTATCGGCTTGCGCTGTAGAGATAAATTGTATTCCAAACCGATTATAGAGTTTCTGATAATCTTGTATATGCGCCTGATATAAGGCCTTAAAATCGTGCTGGATCAAAGTATTGAAACGCCGCAATGCTCCTGCCGCATAATTATTATCCAGTTCCCGGTAGGATTTGAAATTTGTAGCTGCCATCAGAAAAATCTGCGCCTCATCTGCTTCTTCAACAAGCAGTTGATCCCTATCCTGAGCAACCTTCCCGCCCTTTAAAAGCAGATGTACGAAGGCAGTTCCCCGCATCGCGCCATCTTTTACCTGTACTTCCAATGCAAGAGTATTCGGAGCTATATGCCGAAGCGCAAAACGCTGGTGTTTGGTAGACAGAGATAGACGGAAAGCGACTTTCCTTTTTTGATCTGCCTGCAGATGGATTCCGATAAAACGATCAGGATAGGAGGCAAAATAAGTCCTTTTATACTGCACGCCATCGACCACATAATTGACACGTACTTCACCTTTATTCAGGTCGAGTGTACGACTGTATTCCGTAGCGCGCTCATGATCGAACTGAAGATTTAGTACGCCAAAGGGTTGATAAGATGCTTGATAACTGCCTATTTTTGGACTATTCTGATCTTGAATATGGTATTTCCATTTGCCATGCAAGGAGACGAATTTTCCGTTGTCGCTCTTTAAACCAATGTGTTGATTCGCGTTTTTATAGCCGGCGATACCACCTTTGCCGGCCAGATTAATGACTTGAATGGCAATGGTATTTTTCCCTTCGCGCAATATACTTTGAGGTATTCGGTATAATCGGCGAGTTTCATCCCCAGCAGAAGCCCCCACCAGCCGGCCATTGATATAGGTATAATCATTAGTTCTGACTTTATTTAAATCCAGACTCCAATTTTCTGTTAAATCACTTTTTGACAGCGTAAACGTATGGCGAAACCAGACAGCCCCGTCCAGTCCTTCGAGGCCTTGATTTTCCCAGCCTTCGTAATAGGGTACCTGTATCAATGGCCAGTTGCTGTCATCAAAAGAGTCTGCGAATGGGCCATGCTGCTGCATCCGTATCTGCCCCACCTTTTCCAGCCAGGCAGAGGGGTCCTCCGATTCGCTCTTGACGCCCATAAATTCTTTCATCGCGAGGGCTTCGGCTTCTTGCTGGCGTCCTTGGTCAAGGAGATCACGAATAGCTTGCAGGTATTTCGAAGCGCCCTTCCTGTTGTAGTTACGCGGGCCATCTGTCCACAGCGTTTCCTCGTTGAACTGCACCTGCTCGTGCTTGATTCCTCCGTAAATCATCGCCCCCATACGACCATTTCCAATCGGCAAAGCCTCTTCCCAGCGTTCAGCAGGATGATCAAACCAAACGCGCTCCTGTGCTAGGGGACAGCTGATTGGCAAGCTCCATAGGACGTACAATAGGCCATATAGTAATATACGCATCAATTTTCCTCCGAAGGGTTTATATTGCCGGTTACCTGACCGGTTTTATAGGTTCCACGAACAATTTGTTTCACCCTCGCCAAATTATTGCCATGAACATATATCTCCTGATTTGCCGGGCCAAGCAAGTCCAGCAATAACGTCGTTCCGGCAGATGGGAAACAATGCTGCACATTGGCTGTGTGACAGCTGTCCAGCTCGATCAGTGCTTTCCCGGCCACTGGTGTTGTATTCCTGATATTTTGTATGCTCAGGTCTTTACTTTGGCTGGCCACCAATAATGGGCCTTGTTTAATCGTTACGTTTATATTGCTTAAAGTCAAGCCGTGTACGTTGAGCGCAGAAAAACCGGTATTACCCTGCATATTAATATCGGAAAAGACGACATTTTCGATGGGCATCTCTTCCAGTCCTCGCATATAACCGATCCGGTTTGTTGTGCCGGAAAGATTACTGATAAAGATATTCCTGAATTTAGGAGTTCGCTCGCTGATAGGCTCAACTTCCGTCTTGGCATACTGCATATCCATAACAATAGCTTGATCTCTGATATTACGCATCACGATATTCGACACTTGGATGTTCTCGACCACCCCACCTCTGCCGCGGGCAGTTTTCAGGCGAATACCACGGTCGGTGCCATCGAAAATACAATTCGAAATAGCGATATTTTTAACACCCCCCGACATCTCGCTCCCGATCACAACACCACCATGGCCCCTGAGCATGGTACAGTTCGTAATCGTATAATTTTCAGCGGGAATATTAATTTTACGGCCCGAACGGTCTTTGCCGGATTTAATTGTGATGCAATCATCTCCAACGCTGATGTGGCAGTTGGCAATCCGCACGTTTGAACAAGATTCTGGATTGATCCCATCTGTATTTGGGGAAGGTGGATTGTCAATTGTCACACCATCTACCGTAACATTATCACAATACTGTGGATTAATTGTCCAGAAGGGTGAACTTTGGATCTTAATATCCTTGATCTGTACATTTTTACAGTTCAAGAACTGAATAAACGGCGGCCGCAAAAATCCGCGTTCTATCCATCCGGGCAGATCTGGTGCTAATACATCCTTATTTAGGCGCTTGAATTCTTTCTGCCATTTACTGTCTTCCTGTTGCTTTTTAACTTCCACTTCGGAATAGCCCCACCATTTTTTGCCGTGTCCATCAATAAGACCTCGGCCCTGGATACTGATATTCTCTAAGTTATTGCCATAAAACAAAGGTGAGAAGTTGGTGACCGCAGTTCCCTCCCAACGCGATTCCACCATGGGTAAATAATCGTCAAAGTTATCGCTAAAATGCAATTCCGCTCCTGCATCGATAAAAACGGTGATATTACTTTTTAAATGGATTGGTCCTGTAATGTACTTTCCTGCTGGAAAATAAACCGTACCGCCTCCTCTGTTCGAAGCGGCGGCAATGGCTTTTTTTATGGCCAACGTATTATTGCCGGTACTGTCTTTTTTAGCGCCAAAGTCCAGCACATTCAGCCAGGCCTGTGCCTGTATCCCTAAAAAGGACATACATAACAAAACTGTTGTAATACCGCGATAGCAAATGTTTCTGATCATATTAATTTAGGTTGACTGTACAATTCTTCAAATTTTTCTGCTGATAAGTTCTCTTTCCATCCACGTAAATGGTAAATCCTTTACCTTTCTGGTA
This sequence comes from Sphingobacterium thalpophilum, assembly GCF_901482695.1. Taxonomy (NCBI): domain Bacteria; kingdom Pseudomonadati; phylum Bacteroidota; class Sphingobacteriia; order Sphingobacteriales; family Sphingobacteriaceae; genus Sphingobacterium; species Sphingobacterium thalpophilum. The sequence goes on along the minus strand of NZ_LR590484.1, from coordinate 2,355,058 downwards.
TATTTCACCCGTCGTATCCCAATAAATCGCGATGTTCTTGCCGTGATAGCTTAATTCGGTAAGCGCAAAATAATCCCATTGATTCTCGGGAATGAGCGGCCTTATCTCCAGCCTGTTGGCAAGTTGAGGTTTTACGCCGATCAAATCCTGTATAATGATATCGGCAAAAGTAGAGTGATTGTAAAATTTGCTCCTCGGATTATCGCCTTTCAGCCATTCACCCGTTTTTTCATCCTGATACTCGCCGATATAGGGCTTTCCATTCATAACATGAGATTTGGCATACTTATAAATCTGTTCATATAAATCCGCCACATTTATGGTTTTATTATGCTTGTAATCACTCAGATAGTTGGCCATTCCGCGGATAGTCTGTGAACTTGTGAAGGGCCATATTGCACCATCCCATTCGCAGCTGTGTCCTGTCCCCCTGGTTCTAAACGTGGGCTCACGACGTTCCGCGGTAGTTGTGCCCCAAGGAGCGTTAAAACCAGCTGTATCAGGCAACTGCAACCAGGCCTGTCCATATATTGCTTTGTCAGGCGGTAGATGGAAATACCAAGGGATATAGCCAATTGCCTCACGGGTAGGATGCAAGTATCCTTTTTCCAGTCTAGTTTTAAAAAACTGATCCTCTTCATCCCACAACGAATCCAATACCAGCTTGCGCAGCGATCGTGCATAATCCGTGTATTTTTTTTCCAGGTCCTTGTTTGCGGCTAACTTGGCAATTGTTGCGATCGCCACGGCATTTCCATACATATAACTATTAATGGATGGGCGCATATTATGCACCCGACGCCCGCCGGAAACAGATTCCTCCATACCGTCCTGCACATCATATTGCCAGAAAAGACCATTTTTACCTTTTCTTTCTTTTTCCCATTTCTCGAAATCCTTGTCCAGATCCAATAGACGATCTTTCAGATATTGATCATCTGGACTGACCTTATGGTAAGCCAATAAAGCATCAGGCAGCCAGGAACTGAACTGATGGAACCGGGGCTTCGACTGTCCCTTATCCGCATGATAAAGCCAAAAATCAATATATTCTTTTAAAAATGAATTGTTCTTTAACCACCGCCCCTCGTAAAGGTGATGACCGAGTGCACAACTGATCGAATTGTATTTTCCGGCATGTTTTACCGGTTCTATAAACTCGGTTACTAAAGTCCCTTCCGGGCTGGTTTTTATATGTTTGCGATATGACCACCATCTGAAATAATAAGTCTGTTCTATTTCTTTATCCGGACAATCCAACAGTGGGATATTGGTCAGCATCCAGTCATAAGCATCCTTATTAGCGATCTTGTTAATCACAGCTTCATTGTCGTCGGCATTAAATTGCCGAACATAACGATGAAGTTTTTCCGGTAGCCTTTCCTGTGCGTGTGCAAGAGAGGTCAAGCCCAGCAATAAGGCAAACAGTGCTGTATTAATTTTCATTTTCTTCGTTATCATCAAAATTGACTGTAAAGTTTGTTGCGATCCAGGTAAAATACCCACTTTGTTTCACTTACTTGTCCTGCACTATCCTGAGAACAGACTTCTTTACAGTTTTATGCCGTTAAAATAGCCAAACAGATCGTCCAAATCATCGCCCTGATTATCAACATCCGCATTATATGGGTTCGGCAGCTCCCGCTCGTCCACAATCCCCAATAGCAGCGCTTCTCCTTTAGGAATTTTTAGTTCGTGATCCCCCGGCGGGAATGAATAGCTGTGAATATCGACAATGGGCATGTATTGGATACGGACGGCATTGCGAACCTTCGCTTCGGCCTGTCCAAAATCATTGGCACTCGCATCGATTTCAAGCACGGGTTTAGGTGCAAAGACTTTATCGGCACTATTAAAATAGCCCACCAATATTTTAACTGGTTTTTCATTCTTGAACCTTAGCTGTGTACCGTTCAGCTTTTGTTTTTCCGAATCGACCTGTATAGCCTGAAGGCCTTCAAGCTCATTGGCCAAATGGGTTACAACCAGTTCCTGGTCAGCATAAAGCTTTGCTCCCTTTTTTAGGGGGACAAGCTGCTGTCCGTCCAGCAGTGTAATTTTCTGTGATTTTAGTACCAGTTTGACAGGCCTTTTGCTTCCCCTATCCCTCGCAAGGGAGTCTATAGCATGTTTAAAGTTATTCAATTCAGTTTCAAACACCGGAAGCATCTCCTTCCAATGAATGAAAGTGGCATCTGCCCCCCGCATGGGGATTTTACGTTGTTTTGTCTGCATACTGTTAGCATAGAGGTAGGCTGTATTCGTCATTTCCGTTAGTTGACGATAGGCCACTACACTAGCTTCCAGATCGGGCAGGGCCTTCCGAAGGACAGTGACATCCGGTGTGTATTTATATTGCAGAAGCTGCACAGCGGCTTTTACCTTATGGCTATAATGAGCAGCCAACAATTGATGGATTCGGATGTCGTTGAGCCAACGGTCAAATTCAGCTGCATGCTTTGTAGGCCTTCCTAAGGCATGGATAAGCGCCACAGCTCTATCGCCGTGCTGCACAATTTCCTGCGCCACCTGAATTGGCGTCTCTCCACTATGGGGGAGGCCTTTATGATGTTTCTCCGCATAGTCAATAATCATTTCCCCTGCCGGAGCCTCGGATTCATAAAGCAAAGTAAACAACCCATAGCGATATGGATTGATCAACTGTGTCATTAGCATCCCTAATGAAGAGGTTTGGCGGTTACCGTCTGTAATGCCAAACCGTCGTAGGATTTTAGGGGATATTTCACCGATTTCTTCTATAGCCAGCAGTAGTTTATGGGCATCGTCTTTGCTGATCCCATAATGTTCAGCAAGTTCAGCGGTCCAATAGGATTTCTCTTTCTTCAGATCGCGTTGCTCATTCCAGGCATATCGCGCCCAGGCACGGTACCACATCCAATCGCGTTCCAGCTGCAGCAGTCGTTTGTCAACTTTATCCGCCGCATAAGGCCAATCCCAGTAGGAGGCTTGCGGGTAAATGTGGATGCCATTGGAGTGATGGGCTTCATGCATTGCAACGACTGATTTCTGAATGAAGTCAGGCGAGCCATAACGAAAAGGCTCCAGATTGGCCAATATATGTACGTTTTGGATGTGCACCGTCCCTATCGCACTTAACGAGCGGTGCAATTCGGCCCATTTGCCCCTAGGTGTATACGTGGTCAAAGCTTCTCCATTATATTTTGCCATGGTATACAGATTCTTATAAATCGGTAACGCGGCATTCATTACGGCAGGAGCATCAGTATCGTGCGCGCGTAAGATGATCGGCGGCTCAGTAACTGTGCCGGCCATCTGTAAACCCTCTTTCACACCGGGGATAATAGTCTTTGTAAACCAGTTGATATCGTCCTGTCCAACTCCCTCCATCGCCTCCCCTAGCGTAATCAATAAACCTACATTTGGGTATTTTGCCACAAAAGCAGCAATACTCTTTCTTGTATAATCCGAAATCAATGGCGTGATCACCCGATTGCGCTCCTGCGTTTTTAAGCCATGATGATCGGCGAAAGGCTTAGGCAGAATAATGTTGTAAAACATCTGAATGATCCAAATGCCTCTTTTATTCGCTTCCTCGGTCAGAAACGTGTATATATCTTCATTTTTTTTAAATGTTGCGTCATCCACTTCCAGCGCATAGGGGTAATCCTTCAGTTTTACCAAAGATGAAAAAGGATGGCCATTCCATAGGTATAACGCATTGTACTTATTTTCTGCCATCATATCCAGATAATTTATCCACAGCTGCTTATCGTAAAACCACGGAAAAGATTCAGGTGTGTACGGATATTCATAAATGTCATGCCCCGGCAGGTAGGTTGTTTTCTGAAGGCCAATGCTTGTGCCCCGCATCACCATTTTGGGTCCTTCTGCAATAAAAAAGGCGGATTTTTTATGCCATGAGGTATTGGAAAGCAACTCCATACTGCCGTATAATACCCCCGACTCGTCTGCCCCTATGAGTTTCACAGCCTTTTTTCCAGCTTCTCGATAAAAGACAAAATGTTCTTTCGCCCTCAATTTATCCTTTATCGAGTCTGGTAGCGACTGCTGCTGCCCAACGGTACTGACCTCAATCCGGAGGCCCACATCAATGACGGATCGCGGTAATTTCCTTTGCAGCAGCCCTATTGCATATTCAAACCGCTCCCGGTTTGCAAGTCCGTCTGTGCTATATAAAATCTGCGGTGTACGGGGCTTCGCGGCCAGCTCGAAAAGTATGGCACACAGGCCAAACAAGACATACAATAATCTCTTGAACATCATGGATCGGTTTATAATCTTATTAAATGTCAATTTTACATATAATATTCCGCACATCGAAAAACGTATCTCGTTTTTTACAAAGAAAATGCTTGTAAAAAACAATTTTGATCCCTCATTAGCTAGATTATTTTATTACTTTTAGGGTAGATCAATCCGCGATTCCTTGAAAAAATATCTCTTATTCTTAGATACTGAGACTTCGGGGCTACCGAAGAAATGGAACAGAAAATATACAGATAGCGACAACTGGCCGCATGTCCTACAAGTGGCCTGGATCGTCTTTGATGAGGAAATGAAAGAAATCAAACGCAGCAGCAAATATATCTATGAACCGTTCATCCCCGTCAGTCCGGCAGCTGAACAAATTCATGGATTGACCGCGGCCTTTCTCATGCGACATGGCGAAAAGAAAAAAGAGGTATTACGCAAACTGAGCCACGATATCAAAAAATTCAAACCGGAGATCATCGGCCATTTCCTTTCGTTCGATCTGCAGGTATTATGTGCTGAGTATTTCCGTTGCCAGCTGCCAATCCCTTTTCAGGGACATGATTTCTTTTGCACCTTACTACACAGCAAAAAATACGTTCGAAACCCGCATATGGTACATCTGCCTCTTCCGTACTTGTATGAAGCACTTTTCTCTGAAACACCTCAGGATATACACAACGCCGAAAAAGATGCCGAAATAACAGCCAGCTGTTTTTTTGAAATGAGACGTCGGGGCGAACTGTCCGATGAGGATATCGTAAATCAGCAGCCAGCGTTCAATGATATCATGTAATATGACAACACGTCGCGCTCTTCAGCGATAAAACAAAAAAGAACGAGATGAAAAAAGAAGTTATCTTATCCCTACTACGCGCTACGCAGCCCTTTCAGGTACTGCCCGAGACGGTTTTACAGAGCCTTGTCGATATGTTTCATGAACATCGGTTTTCCAAAGACACGCTCGTATACAGACAACATATTACCGATATGGATGGTGTAGACCTTATTGAAGAAGGGGAATATGAAACCTTCTTTCTGGATAGCTCGGATAACAAAAGGTTGATCGAAATCCATCACCGCCCCTATTGCTTTGGCGGAATATCCGTGTTGTTGAACCGCACGAAAGCGCTCAAGTCTGTCATCGCCAAGAAAGGCACCGTCATCTATCGATTACCACGCCAAAATTTTATCGAATTGTGTAATGCTAACGATGAATTCTTTCAGTTTTTCACCAATTCTTTTGGAAAAAGAATGCTAGATGAAGAATTTTCTCACTTTGTCAAATCTCCAGCTTCTTTTGAGGAAAGTTATTTCGCAGCCGATCAGCTCTATTCACGTAAAATCGAACATATTGTTTACAAAGATATTGTGTCTTGTAGTGCTGATACACCTATTTACCTGGCAGCCCGATCAATGGCAGTGGAAAAGGTGAGCTGCATATTTATCCGTGACGAACATTCGATCATTGGCTATGCCACCGATATGACATTACGGGATCGCGTTATTGCTGAGCAGGTAGATACTTCCCGGCCCATTATTGAAGTGATGGACAACCCCATTGTCAGCATTTCAAATCAGGCTTATCTTTATGAAGCTGTGTTAAAGATGTTCCGGACCAAATCCAAATACTTACTCGTTGAGAAAGAGGGAAGCTATGTAGGCTTTTTAAGCAGAAACAGACTGTTGAGCGAACAAGGGCAGTCTCCGTTGGTATTTATTCAATCCGTAAAATTAGCCGAAACGTTGGCCGAGCTGCAGGACAAATGGAATAACGTACCTGAAATTATTCACCAGCTGCTGGGCAGAGGCGTACATGCTGAAATAGCCAATCAGGTCATCACGACAGTAGCCGACACCATTGCTTTAAAAGTGATCGAAAAAGTAATCAAAGAAATGGGTGAACCGCCAGCTAAATTTGTCTTTATGGTCACAGGCAGCGAAGGCCGTAAAGAACAAACGTTAATGACGGATCAGGACAACGCCATTATTTACGAAGACAAGGCTAACGAACAGCGTGAACGTGTACGCGACTATTTTCTGCGTTTTGCCAGTCTGGTATCCGATCATTTAAATACCATTGGGTTTAGTTATTGCACTGGCGGGTATATGGCCAGCAATCCCGAATGGACGCATTCACTTTCACACTGGAAAAACAATTACAAAACATGGATTGAGGAAAGCATTCCTGAAAATGCAATTAAATTTTCGACCTTTTTTGACTGCAGGCGCCTGTATGGCGACCAGGATATTATTGATCAGCTCAAGGATTTTCTGACTATTGAACTGCAAAAACCAAACGATCGCTTTTTTGCTTTCATCGCCAAAAATGCGCTACAATACGAACCGCCGCTGACATTCTTTAAAACCATCAAAACGCAAACTGTAGGGACCACCGAGGTGTTCAATATTAAAAAGGCAATGACGCCCATTGTTGACCTGGTCCGTGTTTATGCCCTCAAATACCGGATCTACGAAGAGAATACGGGTGGACGTTTAAAGGCCTTGCTGGATATGGGGATATTTACTCAGGAACAATACGACGAGCTGCATCAATCATATTATTATATGATGTCATTACGGCTAAAAAACCAAGCCAATCAGATCCGGATCTCCAAACGGGCTCCCGACAATTACATCCCAATTGATAGTCTTACCAAGATTGAAAAAGCAACATTAAAGGAGATCTTCAAAACAATAAATAATTTTCAGACCGGTATCCGGCTCAAATTTACGAATAACATCTTTGGCTAACGGTTACAAGCGCAATAGCAAGTAAAAAGGCGGCTACCAAAATGGAACCGCCTCCTATAGACTGTTGCTATTGCATGTACAAGATCAGAACTGTACCAGGATCCGGAATACATCACCGGGATTATTGCTCCAGCGCTCGAGGGCGGATTGGGCCTCCTCCGGCGTAATCACGGCAGTGATCAGCTCATCTATCGGACAGTTACCGGTCTTTAAATAAGCCATGACTGCCTTAAAGTCGGATGCCGTCGCATTCCTTGAACCTCTGATATCCAACTCTTTCTTTACAAAAAACTGCGTTTCGAAAGGGATCTTTTCTTTGGCATAGCCGATATAAACCACTCTTCCGGTAAAAGCCGCTGCCGCGATGGATGCTGTATAAGTTTCAGGGCGCCCTACTGCTTCAATGACCACATCCGCGCCACGGCCACCTGTAATGGCCGCGATGCGTCCTTCCAGGTCCTCCTTACTCGAATTAATAGTATAGGCCGCGCCTAGCTGCCGGGCCAATGCCAGCTTTTCGTCTCCCACATCAACGGCGATGACAGAGGCTCCCCTCCTCGCCGCCCGAATAATCGCTCCGACACCAATCATACCGCAGCCAAACACCAGAACACAATCACTATCCGTCACTGCCCCGCGATCCACAGCATGGAAACCCACGCTCATCGGCTCTACCAACGCAAAATCACGGACTGAAATCGCCGCGTCCACAATTACTTTTTCCCAGGGCACTACAATATAAGACGCCATCGCTCCATGGCGCTGCACCCCTAGAGTCTGGTTAAACTCACAGGCATATGCGCGGCCATTTTCACAAGCAGCACACTGTCCACAGCTTGTGTAGGGATTTACCGTCGCAGGCATACCTGCAGTAAAATTTGAAGGCACTCCCAGACCTACATCGTCTATAACGGCTCCGATTTCGTGACCAGGAATGACAGGCATTAATGCCAGCGGATTAAGGCCTTTAAACGTATTCAGATCGGAGCCGCAAAACCCGACATACTGTACACGTAGCCGTATTTGCCCAGCCCCCAACGGGGGCATGGGCAAATCGATAAGCTCGATACGTCCCGGCGCCACAATTTGGATTGCTTTCATCTGTTTCCTTTCTTATCTAACTGTAAAGCGATATTCTGTTTTGGAACGATAGGTATCTCCGGGTTTTAGCACTGTAGAGGCAAAGTTGGGGTGATTGGGCGCGTCCGGGAAATGTTGGGTTTCCAGACAAAATGCCGAGCGGAAAGGGTATGCTTGTCCATCCTTTCCTTTCGGATCCGAGTCCTTCATGAAATTGCCACTATAAAACTGTAGGCCCGGTTCGGTCGTATACACCTGCATTTCAATTCCCGTCTTTGGCGCATATACCGCTGCTACTTTCTGAAAACCGTCTTTTTTATCTAGCTCAAAATTATGGTCATAACCTTTGCCGATCTTTAACTGTGCATTTTCATCTTCGATTCGCGCTCCTATCGTTGTTGCTTTGGTGAAATCAAACGCTGTACCTTTCACAGGCAGGCTTTTTCCCGTTGGAATCAACGTCGCATCAACTTCTGTAATCGCTTTGGCATCAATCTGAAGCTCATGATCCAGAATAGACGGGTCTCCTGCCCCATTGAGATTAAAATAAGCATGGTTGGTGAGATTTAGCACCGTCTCTTTATCTGTCGTTGCACTGTAATCGATAGTAAGGCCACCATTTTCCTGTAGGCTATAGGTCACTTGCATTTTCACTGTGCCCGGATACCCCGCTTCCTGATCAGGAGAAGTATAAGCTAAGGTGACTGACGTCGGTGTACTTTCGACCACGTCCCACACCTTGTTATATACCCCATTAGTACCCCCATGCAACGATTGTTCACCATCGTTTTTTTCAAGCGAATAGGTGACCCCGTTCAATTTAAAGGAAGCATTTCCAATACGATTACCATAGCGTCCTACGATAGCGCCGTAAAAATTGTTGAAATTGTCCTTATACGCTTTAGCTGAATCATATCCCAGGATCACATCCTTGCTGTTTCCCTCTTTATCCGGAACATTCAGGCTGACCAGCCGGGCTCCATAGTTTGTCAATGTCACTGACAGCTTCCCATTTTTGATCTGCAACAATTTGACCTCTTTGCCATCAATCTCCGTAGCAAATGCTGTAGTAGAAGCTGTGTCTACCGTCGTTTCAGATTGTTTATTTTGCGATGATGGAGACTGACATCCGTAAGCCAGCACAGCGCAGACAAACAAAGCAGCAATAATTTTCTTATTCATATGGTTTGATTTATTATTTCAATTGTATTGTAAGACTACCAGAAACGCACATATATCGCTGTCACCAACAATAAGGTAACGACGATCAGCGCCAATACCGACGGCTCTACCTTAAACATAGACTTGTCAAGTACAAAAGCTTTTGGATTCACCTTCGGTCCCAACAAGCTGACTCCGACCATGGCAACCATCGTAAATACAAAAGCTAATCCCATACAGATCTGAAAAGGAATTTCATAAACTCCGGCTTTATTGGGAAAAGCAGTGTATAACCAAGTTTCAGGGCCTAGAATCTTCACTGCAAATTCATTAAAAAATACGGATAATGCAAATCCGGTAATTAAGCCGGTAATCGCCGCGGCTCCCGTAGTTCGTTTCCAGAACATCCCCAATAGAAACATTGCAAACACCCCCGGACTAATAAATCCAGTATACTTCTGTATAAAAGTAAAGCCTCCAGCCCCACCGATTCCTAAACTGTCATTCCAGGTAAACAATACCGCAAGCACGATCGAAACCACAATCGTAATCTTCCCTACCCAGACCATTTTAGCTTCACTGGCTTCTTTGTTAAGGTATTTTTTAAAAATATCCAATGTAAAAATGGTTGCAATACTATTAGCCTTTCCAGCCAGACCTGCCACTATCGCTGCCGTTAGCGCCGCCAATGCCAGGCCTTTCATTCCATTCGGCAAATAACCTAATATCGCAGAGTATGCGTTATCGGCATGAAAAACACCCCCCGGTGCCATTTCCTGCTGTAGTGCACCATTTTTGTAAAGGACATATGCTGCGATGCCCGGTAACATCACGATGATGGGCATAAACAACTTCAGAAAGCCGGCAAATAAGATACCTATCCGAGCAGTCTTTAAATCGGCGCCCAGGGCACGCTGGGTAATGTACTGATTACAGCCCCAGTAGTTGAGGTTCACGATCCATATACCTGCCAGGTACATCCCTATCCCGGGCAACATCAGGTATTTATTGATATCTTCCTGGCTCGCTCCCGGTCCCGGCTTTTCAACAAAAAGATTAAAGTGGCTCGGCGAGTCTTCCATGAGCTTATTGAATCCAGCCAGAACGTCCTTCCCTAGTCCAAAATGCTCACTGACCAGCGTTAGCGCAACGTATGTGGTCGCTACACCACCGACAATCAGCACGATGACCTGAATAACATCCGTAAAACCGATCACGCGCATTCCACCTAACGTGATGATCACGGCAAATACGGCCAGGGCTACTGTAATAGTGTGAAAGCTATCACCACCACCGGCCATGCTGGAGATGGCAATTGCACCTAAATACAGGATTGATGTAAGGTTGACAAAAACATATAAAAACAGCCAGAATATAGCCATGATCAGGCTCGTGGTTTCGTTGTACCGGTTATTTAAAAACTGTGGCATCGTGAAAATCTTATTTTTCAGATAAACCGGAATAAACCATACGGCCACAATGATCAAGGCGACAGCAGCAATCAACTCATAGGCAGCAACCGCAATACCGACTTCAAAACCATTACCGCTCATGCCAATAAACTGTTCAGCCGATATATTGGATGCAATCAGCGAAGATCCGATAGCCCACCAGGTTAAAGATCCTTCCGCCAAAAAATAATCCTTGCTACTGCTCAGGCTATTCGTTTTTTTGCGATAGATCCAATAGCCGTAGCCCGCCACAACAAAGAAGTAGATCACAAAGATAATGTAATCCACAGATGCAAATTTTTCCATAATTTTCCCAGATTGGTTATTTATCACAATCTATCTATGCGAACAATGCTGCTCGCATAGATAGATTAGCCTACTATTTATTCAATAAATAATAGAGTTCGTTCCATTTCAGTTGATCCTCAAGTTTGGCTACGGTCGTGTTCTCATCGATCAACACATATTCCAGTCCTGCGATGCGTGCAAAATCTTCCAGATATTCCGGCGTTAAATTCAAGCTATAGGCTGTATGGTGTGCCCCGCCAGCCACAATCCAGGCACTGCATCCGGTCTTCATGTCCGGCAACGGCTTCCACAGGACACGCGCAACAGGAAGTTTGGGCAAATCTTCTTTTACCTCGACACCCTGCACTTTATTAACAATCAATCGGAAGCGAGTGCCCATATCGACCAACGATGCATTCAGGGCATCACCACTCTGTCCATTAAAAACCAGACGGGCAGGATCTGCTTTGCCTCCGATACCCAAGGGGTGCACTTCTATACGTGGCCTTCCAGCGGCCAATGCCGGATCGACTTCCAGCATATGGGATCCCAACACCATGGAATTCTGCGGATCAAAATGGTAGGTATAATCTTCCATAAATGCGGTTGTTCCCGGCAGACCAGCGCCCATCACCTTACAAGCGCGCACCAAGGCCGGTGTTTTCCAGTCGCCCTCGCCTGCAAAACCATAACCTTCCGCCATCAGGCGCTGTACAGCCAATCCAGGCAGCTGCACCATTCCATGGAGGTCTTCGAATGTGTCGGTGAAGCCTTTGAAATTTCCCTGACGCAAAAACTTACGCAGACCAATTTCTATCTTTGCAGCTTCAATGAGGTTACTGCGAAACTCGCCGCCAGCTTTGACATTATCCGCCAGCTCATAATTAGCTTCATATTCATCCAGCAGGGTCTGAATTTCTTGATCCGTACTGGCATTGATAATCTGTACCAGGTCGCCAATGGCATAGGTATTTACCGAAAATCCAAACTGTGATTCCGCCTCCACTTTATCACCATCCGTAACAGCTACATAACGCATATTATCCCCAAATCTCGCAAATTTAGCTCCTTGCCAGTCGTGCCAGCCTGCCGCCGCACGCGCCCAGACCTGAATCCGTTGCAGCACCTCTTCATCCCGCCAGTGGCCGGTGACAACCTTACGCCCGATCTTGAGTCTGCTGACGATATGTCCAAACTCCCGATCACCGTGAGCACTTTGATTAAGGTTCATAAAGTCCATATCAATGCTACTCCAGGGGATGTCCTGATTATATTGGGTATGCAAGTGCAACAATGGTTTCTGTAACGCTTTCAAGCCTCTGATCCACATTTTTGCAGGCGAAAAGGTATGCATCCAGGTAATGACTCCGATACAGTTTTTCTCTTCATTGGCAGCAGTTAATGTAGCATATATTTCGTCCGTATTCTTTACAATGGGTTTGTACTTGACAGACACCGGAATGGCAGCATGCTTATGCAGATATTCGGCGATTTCCGCTGCGTGTACAGCGACCTGGCGTAAGGTTTCTTCACCATATAAGTCCTGGCTTCCAACAACAAACCAGACCTCTAGTTCTTTTAAATTGATATACATTTTTAAATTTTAGATTAGCTATAAATTTCTCAATACAGTTGACTATTGTCCATAATAAGCATTTTTACCGTGCTTTCTTTCATAATGTTTTTTGACCAGTGCAGGTTTAAGCCGCGGAGCACTCGGGCTGATCTGCTCAGTCAGCAACGCCATTTTGGCAACCTGCTCCAATACGGCGCTATTGTAGACAGACTTCATCCCGTCTTTGCCCCAGGCAAAAGGAGCATGATTTCCCACGAGAATCATTTCCACTTCCCGATAGTCCAATTGCTGTTCAGCAAAGTGATTAATAATCTGAAAACCCGTCTCGTATTCGTAATTGCCAGCGATCATGTCATCGCTCATTGGAGCAGCACAGGGAATATCCACCGTCAGATGATCCGCATGTGTTGTACCAAAAATGGGAATATCGCGCTGGCTTTGCGCCCAGGCCGTGGCGTACGTTGAATGCGTATGGGTAATACCGCCAATTTCTTCCCAATGTTTATACAAGACTGCATGGGTCTTGGTATCCGATGAGGGCCGGAGGTCTCCTTCGATGACATTGCCATCAAAGTCAACAACGACCATCTGTTCGGGAGATAGCTTCTCATAGGGCACACCACTTGGTTTAATCGCAAAAACCTGTTTACTACGGTCCGCGACGCTCACATTTCCGAAGGTGAAAAGCACCAACCCAAGCTTGGGCAACTCCATGTTGCAGTGGTAAGCTTCTTCTTTGATCGAATTATACATAGTCAGAATTTTTCTTAGATTAAATAGTATCGGCCACGGCAGTTTTACTCTCCACAAAACCACCTAATGCTTTATAACGCTCATAACGTGCAGCATAGATAGGCACCCATTGCGCTTCAGGAACATAAGTACGTTCGAAGCCCTGGCCCATGGCTTGCATGGCATCCTCCACCCTATTGTACAATCCTGCAGCGGTGGCTGCGAACATAGCCGCACCGATTGCACATGTCTGCTCGCTTTTATGAATCTTAATCGGCATATTCATCACATTTGCCATCATCTGCATGATGAAAGGTGATTTCTTAGCGACTCCCCCCAGCCCGATCAGTCCCCTGACCGGGATTCCCTGGTCCACAAAACGGTCCACAATGGCCTTTGCTCCAAAACAGGTGGCTTCGACAATCGCCCTAAATATACGGGGAGCGTCAGTGCCCAGATGCAATCCGGTAATCGCCCCCTTCAACGACTGATCCGCATCGGGCGTCCGCCGGCCATTAAACCAGTCCATCGCCAGCTCCGAAGATTGGTTTACCGAAAGCCCGGCCGCCTTTTCGCTCAGCCGGATCAGCAACTGCTCCTCGAGCCCCTGAATCATCTGATCCCGTTGCTCCTCAGGAATCCCATTCATTTCTGGGATCAGCTCTTTTGCTGGCCACAAGAGTACCTGCTTAAACCAAGCATAAGCGTCACCAAAAGCCGATTGTCCCGCTTCCATCCCGATCATTCCGGGGATAATAGAACCATCCACCTGGCCACATATGCCTTTCACCAGAATGTCCTGCACATCTTCTTTTGGAGCCACCAACATATCGCAGGTTGAAGTACCCATCACCTTGCTGAGATAATAAGGTTCAATCTGTCCACCTACAGCACCCATGTGACAGTCGAAAGCACCGATGCCTACCACCACGGAAGTAGAGAGTCCCAAACGTAAGGCCCATTCTGAACAAAGGTTGCCGGCGGACTGATCCGCCGTGTAAGTTTCCGAAAACAAGCGATCTACAAGACCGTCCAGCACGGGATCAATTCCTGAAAAGAATGCATTCGGAGGCAAACCGCCAAACTCAGCTGCCCAAAGAGACTTGTGTCCTGCCGAACAGACTCCTCTTTTGATTGCTGCAGCATCGGTACCGCCAGTCAGTAGAAAGGGGATGTAATCGCAGTGTTCAACCCAGCTAAAGGTCGCCTGACGCACCTGCTTATCCACCCTAAAAATATGAAGCAATTTGGCCCAGAACCATTCCGAGGAGTAAATCCCCCCCACATACTTCAAGTAATCCACATCGCTATTTTCATTATATAGATTAATTTCACGCGCTTCCTCAACGGCAGTATGGTCTTTCCATAAGACGAACATCGCATTCGGATTGTCCTTAAACTCGTCCAATAAAGCCAATGGAACACCTTGCTCATTCACAGCGACAGGTGTTGATCCGGTCGTGTCAATAGAAATCGCTTTTACGGCTTGTCCAATAGCAGGCACGCCGGATTTCTGCAGGCAATCCTTTATCGTTGCTTCCAAGCCTTCGATGTAATCAAGCGGATGCTGTCTAAACTGACTAGTGGTCGCATCACAGAACAGGCCTTTTTTCCAACGTGGATAATAAAATACGGAAGACGAAATTTCCGCCCCATTACCTGCATCGACCAATACAGAACGGACAGAATCGCTGCCGTAATCCACCCCGATGACATAAGATTTATTCATTTTAGCTGAATTTGGTTTATAACAATAATCTAACTGGTGCATAGCACCTTATTCACGAATCCCCTACATTAAATAAGGACTTAATAAATAATTAGTGTCAAATAAACATTTATTTTTTTAAATATGAAAGAAAATTTTCATTTTTAAAAAATTGAACTAACTTCATCCTGTCAAATGATGGAGAGCTCAAGTCGTATCCAGACATCGTTCTAAACGTTTTTTTGCTTTATACTGACCAATATTACATTTATTCAAGCGGCTTACTTTTTGAGTTTTACAACGACGGATGGATTGAGATCAAAAAAATTAGATAAATAACAATAAACAATGGAATATTACAAGAAAGATTCAGGTATCCTACTCGCGATTGACTGTATCATATTTGGTTTTAATGGAGAGTCGCTGGAAATTTTATTGATTAAGCGGGATTTCGAACCCGAAAGGAATAAATGGAGTTTAATGGGCGGCTTTGTTCAGCCGAACGAAAGTCCCGAGGAGGCGGCCAGCCGTATATTGAAACAATTGACCGGGTTAGAAAATGTATATATGGAGCAATGCAGTGTTTTTGGTGACCCAAAAAGAGAACCAAACCATCGTGTAGTCAGCATATGCTATTTTGCTCTGATTGATACCCAACAGTACAAACATATTTTGAGCGACGATTACGAAGCGAAATGGTTTCCTTTGCAAAAATATCCAGCACTTATTTTTGACCATGATCAAATGATCAGCGCCGCACAACATCGGCTCCGCATGAAAGCTGCCCTATACCCGATTTTATTTGAACTTTTGCCTGAAAAGTTTACCATTCCGCAAATTGCCGCGCTATACGAAGGGGTTTACAATATCGAGCTCGACAAGCGCAACTTTAGCCGTAAATTACTTTCATCTGGCCTACTGATCAAACTGAAAGAAAAGGACAAGGAAAACTCGAAGAAAGGGGCGTATTATTTTAAATTGGACACAGCCGTATATAAGGAAAAAATCATGTCTTTTTTACGTTATCTTCCCAGCTGGTCCATGGATCGATAAACGTATTTTTAAATAAAAATAAAAACCGAAAAGAATATATTTCACTTCGAATTTTCATTTTTTCAATAATTCCTTATATTTATCACAAGCATATGCTAGCTTTGTAGCTGGTTTGAACTGATTAAACTTATTTTTACAAAATAGACAATATGAGCAAATTGAAATTCGCATTTATATTCTTAATGGCTTTAATTATTTCATCGTACTCGTCATTACAGGCCCAAACACCTGCTGCGACGCCAGTGACAGGAGCCGCACAGCCGAATAATGCCTATAAGTACAGCCCAGATGGACTAAGAAAAGGAAGCTTGGCCAACCAATTTGATCACTTGAACTATATCTCTAAAAACAATTATGACTTTAAAATGGTCCGTAAGACCAACCTCGATATTATCCGAAAGAATGTTATTGACACGGTAAGTAAATTGCATAAAGAGATCAACAGCTTAAAGTCAACATCGAGTAATTATACAGCAAACACAAAAAATCTTCAGGATTCTATCCAAACATTAAAGGACCAGCTGGCACAGGAAAAAGAAAAAACCGACAGCTTCTCCTTCATGGGAATCAATACTTCCAAAGGTTTATATAGCACTGTGGTCTGGACCATAATAGCGGTGTTGGCTATTGCTACCTTTATCTTTTTATTCTCCTATAGAAAAGCGAAGGTGGATACCGTAGAATTTCAGAAAACTGCCGAACAGTCTCAGGAGGAGTTCGCAGCGTTCCGTAAAAAAGCCATGGAAAAAGAGCAGTTACTCAAACGGCAGTTGCAAGATGAATTAAATAAAAAAATATAGCAGTAAACTAAGTATAGAATATAAAGACATAAATCGACCTGAAGCAGAGGCCAGATGGGCTGCCTTCAGGTCGATTGCATTTTTGGGATTGTCCAGGGTTCCAACATCTGCAAACAGACAGCATACATCTGGGGCTTCAAAAAAATATAGCCGGTACCCGGCGCAAAACGTCGCACAGACAAAACGTGCAGAAATACAACAGATAACATTTTGACCTACATTAATAAAAATGTAATTTAATTGCAAATTGTATTTGTTTTTAAAAACGAATAACCTTATTTTTGCTGACCAAAAAAGAGGCCGTTTGCGTCTCCTATATAAAATTGATTAATAAATATTTAGTCCCTATAATATGCCCAAGATTGGTAAAATAGCGCAGATTATCGGCCCAGTTGTTGACGTCAACTTCGCCGACAGTGAAAATCTACCTAAAATTTACGATGCATTGTACATTCAAAAAGAAAATGGACAACGTATCGTATTGGAAGTTCAACAACACTTAGGTCAGGACCGTGTACGTACAATTGCCATGGACGCAACTGAAGGTTTGGTTCGCGGAATGGAAGTTGTCGATACGGGTGCTCCTATCAAAATGCCTGTTGGTGAAGAAATCAAAGGTCGTGTATTCAACGTAGTTGGTGATGCCATTGATGGGATCCAAAATTTGAATAAAGAGAATGGTCGTCCTATCCACAACGTTCCTCCTAAATTCGAAGACTTATCAACTGAATCCGAAGTACTTTTTACTGGGATCAAAGTTATTGACCTCTTAGAACCATATGCTAAAGGTGGTAAAATTGGTTTATTCGGTGGTGCCGGTGTAGGTAAAACGGTATTAATCCAGGAGCTGATCAACAATATTGCAAAAGGTCACGGTGGTCTTTCTGTATTTGCCGGTGTGGGCGAGCGTACACGTGAGGGTAATGATTTGTTGCGTGAGATGTTGGAGTCGGGCATCATCAAATATGGTGAACATTTTATGGAAGGCATGGAAAAAGGCGAATGGCCTTTGGAAACTGTTGACCATGAATTGATGAAAGACTCTAAATGTACTTTCGTTTTTGGACAGATGAATGAGCCTCCTGGTGCACGTGCACGTGTTGCATTATCAGGTCTGACAGTGGCAGAGTACTTCCGTGATGGCGAAGGCGAAGGCCAGGGTCGTGACGTGCTCTTCTTTATCGATAACATTTTCCGTTTTACACAAGCAGGTTCTGAAGTATCCGCGCTATTGGGCCGTATGCCTTCGGCAGTAGGTTACCAACCAACCTTGGCCACAGAAATGGGTTTAATGCAAGAGCGCATCACCTCCACTAAAAATGGATCTATCACATCAGTACAAGCAGTATATGTACCTGCCGATGACTTAACTGACCCTGCTCCAGCAACAACTTTTGCTCACTTGGACGCAACGACAGTATTGTCCCGGAAAATTGCTGAGTTAGGTATCTATCCAGCAGTGGATCCTTTGGATTCTACATCCCGCATCCTTTCTCCTGCTGTTTTAGGCGCAGAACATTACAATACTGCACAACGCGTTAAAGAAATTCTTCAACGCTACAAAGAATTGCAGGATATCATCGCCATCTTAGGTATGGATGAGTTATCAGAAGAAGACAAATTAACCGTACACCGCGCTCGTCGTGTGCAACGTTTCTTATCGCAACCTTTCCACGTAGCTGAACAATTCACTGGTTTAAAGGGTGTATTGGTAGACATCAAAGATACCATCAAAGGCTTCAATATGATCATTGATGGTGAAGTTGATGAATATCCTGAAGCTGCCTTCAACTTGGTAGGTAGTATCGAGGATGCTATCGAAAAAGGTAAAAAATTATTAGCGGAAGCGGTTTAATTTAGATATAGACATTAGATATGAGATAATAGACTTTCGATTATCTCATATCTATTTGAAAACCTAAAGTTCTCAAATCTCATATCTCAAATCTTATATCTAAGCATAATGAAATTAACAATTATCACTCCAGACAAATTAGTATACGAAGGCGAAGTAACATCCGTTACCGTACCTGGCTCTGCAGGCTCTTTTCAGATCCTGAAGGACCACGCTGCCATTGTGTCTACTTTGGAAGATGGAAAGGTAATTATTCAACAAGGTAAAGGTGGACAAGAAGTGTTCATTAAGGGTGGTGTTGTGGAAGCAAAAGACAATGTCATTACCGTGCTTGCTGAAGGAATTATCGGAGATTAAATCAATCGATTTTATACACATTGAAAAGCTTCCGGTAGAAATATCGGAAGCTTTTTTTTTAAAGTTTTTTTGACAATTCCTTCATTTTAGGAAGAATTTTCGCGTTTGTAACAAAAAATAATTTTTTGACAGCGTAGACCAATTTTAAATACGGTATACGACTAACAAAATTTAAATCTATATTTATACAATAAATCAATTTTAAAACACATAAAATTTAATTAACATAAAATTTTATTCTAAATACAAAATTCGCACTTTGCCTATTGCCAATTATTGTAAATCCTGCTACCTTGAGGAAATGAAAATCCGGACTCTATGCGAAAGCTTGGGACTGCATGATTTACCGCCAAAAACCGGAACTAAGGGAAATATTTAACAAGGTAAATTTTAGGGTTATGAAATACTACGACAAGAACACATTGATTTATTTAAATGGAGCTTTCGTGAAAGCTTCCGAAGCTGCATTGGATCCCTTCGCTCAATCGCTTCATTATGGCTATGCCGTATTCGATGGTCTACGTGCGTACAATACCCATAATGGTCCTCGTATCTTTAAAGCCGACCAGCATTTTGACCGGTTGAAAAAATCATGCGAAGCAGTCAACATCCCCTACACATGGAGCAACCGCGAACTCATAGAAAAGTGCTATGAGCTGTTGGCGGTCAACAACCTAAGGGAGGCCTATATCCGTCCCTTGGTGCTGACTGGGTCTAATATGCATCTGACCTCCTCCTCCGAAGCTGATATTATGATTGCCGCTTGGGAATGGGGACCTTATCTTGGTCAGAATCTCCTCCGCGTTTGTGTCACGGACATCAAAAGACCTAATCCGAAGTCTTTTAGAACAGACTCCAAGATTTCAGGCCATTACGTGAACTCCATCCTCGCAACTACGGAAGCGATCAACAAGGGATATGACGAAGCCCTGATGCTCGATCACGAAGGATATGTGGCCCAGGCTTCCAGCGAAAACATTTTTATTGAAAAGGATTTCAAAATCTACACTCCCCCTGTGAAAAACATCTTTCCGGGTATTACCCGGCAGACTGTTAAAAACATCTGCAAAAAGCTGAACTTCGAAGTCATTGAGAAACAGCTCACAGTGGAGGATATATACCGCGCCGACAGCGCCTTCTTATGTGGCACTGCAGCCGAAATTATTGGGATCAAACAAGTGGACGATGTCACCTATACAGAAGCGTGGGAACACAGCATAGGAGCATCCATCCAAAGAAGATATAAAAATTTAGTATTAGAGAACGAAAATTATGAAGTCATCATCTAACGGCGAAAATGCAATGAATAAATACAGCCGTACATTTACACAAGACGAAACGCAACCTGCTGCTAAAGCGATGCTTTACGGAATCGGTCTTACAGATGCCGATATGAACAAGGCGCAGGTGGGTATTGCCAGCATGGGATATGATGGTAATACGTGTAATATGCACTTAAATGATTTGGCCCAAATCGTCAAAAAAGGCGTCTGGGACAATGACTTGGTAGGCTTGACCTTCGGTACGATCGGTGTCAGCGATGGCATGAGCAATGGTACGGATGGCATGCGTTATTCATTGGTTAGCCGTGACGTGATTGCCGACAGTATCGAAACGATCTGTGGTGGTCAATACTATGACGGGCTGATCTCTATACCCGGCTGTGATAAAAATATGCCCGGTGCGATTATGGCCATGGCTCGCTTGGACCGTCCCTCGCTGATGGTATACGGTGGCACTATCGCTCCCGGTCATTATAAAGGCCAGGAACTGAATATTGTGTCTGCTTTTGAAGCCTTGGGTCAACGCATTTGTGGTAACCTCTCGGATGAAGATTATGAGGGGATCATCAAACACACTTGCCCCGGTGCAGGCGCCTGTGGCGGGATGTATACCGCCAATACAATGGCCTCTGCAATCGAAGCTCTAGGCATGAGCTTACCATACTCCTCCTCAAATCCTGCGATATCCGAAGCGAAGAAGAAGGAATGCCTGGAAGCAGGAAAATATATCCGTATCCTGTTGGAAAAAGATATTAAGCCATCTGATATCATGACTCGCAAAGCATTTGAGAATGCCTTGCGCACCATTGTGATCTTAGGCGGCAGTACAAATGCTGTTCTCCATTTCATTGCCATCGGTAAAGCGGTAGGCGTTGACATCACACAAGATGATTTTCAGCGGATGAGCGATGAGACACCGGTTCTAGCAGACTTTAAGCCTTCAGGCAAATATCTGATGCAGGACTTACAGCAGTATGGTGGCACACCGGCTGTTATGAAATATCTTCTGGACGAAGGTCTGCTTCATGGAGACTGTCTCACCGTAACCGGTAAAACCATCGCGGAGAACTTAGCTGACGTGAAGTCCATTATGGAGTATGACCAGCCGATTATCCAGCCGTTGAGCAATCCAATTAAGGCCACAGGCCACTTGCAGATCCTTTATGGAAATCTAGCAGAAAAAGGTTCAGTAGCCAAGATCTCAGGCAAAGAAGGTGAAAAGTTCACTGGACCTGCCCGGGTATTTGACGGGGAGCACGATCTGGTTGCCGGTATCGAATCTGGCCGGATCAAGCCTGGAGATGTCGTCGTGATCAAAAATGAAGGTCCAGTGGGGGCCCCCGGCATGCCGGAAATGCTTAAACCCACCTCATTGATCATTGGTGCCGGCCTAGGCAAATCTGTTGCCTTGATTACAGATGGCCGCTTCTCCGGTGGAACACACGGCTTTGTTGTCGGTCATATCACTCCTGAGTCGTATAAAGGTGGGTTAATCGGCATGGTAAAAGACGACGATATCATCGAGATCGACGCCGTCAACAATACTATTAATGTACAACTTTCCGACGAGGAAATCGCACAGCGCCGCGCAGCCTGGGTACAGCCGCCGCTGAAAGTGAGCAAAGGTGTATTGTACAAATATGCCAAAACCGTGGCTGATGCCTCAGAAGGCTGTGTAACGGATTTGTAGAAGTTAAAAGTCAAAATTAAAAAGTTAAAAGTGGGAGACACTTAGTGAGCCATAGGCCTGAAGAGTTCAATCTCAAATCTAATGTCTCTCATCTAAAATCTAATATCTCAATACTAATCAATATGAGTACACTGGAAATAACAGAAAATAAGGCTGCAACCAAGCAGAAAGCGCCCGCCCAAATTTCGGGATCGAAAGCTGTACTGGAAGCCTTATTGAGCGAAGGAGTTGATACCGTATTTGGCTATCCTGGTGGTGCAATCATGCCTATCTATGATGCCCTCTATGATTATACGGATCGTTTGAAGCATATTTTGGTGCGCCATGAGCAAGGAGGAATCCATGCGGCCCAAGGTTATGCAAGAACTTCTGGTCGTACAGGTGTCGTCTTTGCGACGAGTGGCCCAGGAGCAACCAACCTAGTTACTGGTCTGGCGGATGCCATGATCGACAGTAACCCTATCGTCTGTATTACAGGTCAGGTCTTTGCTTCCCTATTAGGCACTGATGCATTTCAGGAAACTGATGTAATCAATATCACCGCACCAGTCACCAAATGGAACTATCAAGTCACGGATGCAACTGAAATTCCAGCAGCACTCGCCAAAGCATTCTATATTGCCAGCACTGGCCGTCCCGGTCCGGTACTGATCGACATTACGAAGAATGCGCAACTGCAGTTATTTGATTATTTCGGTTATGAAAAGTGCAACCATGTACGTAGCTACAGACCCGCGCCGCAGGTTCGCAAGGAATACGTCGAACAGGCAGCTGCGTTAATCAATAGTGCTCAAAAACCATTTGTGCTTTTCGGACAAGGAGTGATCTTAGGGAAGGCCGAAGAAGAATTCAAAGCTTTTATTGAGAAAACCGGAATTCCATCTGCAGCCACAGTGATGGGGCTGAGCGCACTTCCTTCCGATCATAAGCTGCATGTGGGCATGCTCGGTATGCATGGCAACTACGCACCCA
Organism: Sphingobacterium thalpophilum; assembly: GCF_901482695.1. Taxonomy (NCBI): domain Bacteria; kingdom Pseudomonadati; phylum Bacteroidota; class Sphingobacteriia; order Sphingobacteriales; family Sphingobacteriaceae; genus Sphingobacterium; species Sphingobacterium thalpophilum. Next base: position 2,332,044 of record NZ_LR590484.1, on the reverse strand, counting down.
ATGTCATGACCAATGAGTGCGACGTCCTGATTGCTGTGGGTATGCGCTTCGATGACCGCGTAACAGGCCGGCTCGACAAATATGCAAAGCAGGCTAAAGTCATTCATCTGGACATCGATCCTGCTGAGATCGACAAAAATGTGCAGACGACAGTACCAGTATGGGGCGACTGTAAAGAGTCTCTTCCGATGCTGACCGAATTGGTGAATGCTGCAGACCACTCGGAATGGTTAGCACAATTCCGTGAACTTGAAAAGGAAGAAATCAAAGAAGTCATCCAAAATGAACTTCATCCACAAACGGATATCATGACCATGGGCGAAGTCATCAATGTGCTGAATGAACTGACAGGCGGCGACGCAATCATTACCACAGATGTCGGCCAGCACCAGATGGTATCCTGCCGTTATGCCAAGTTCAACAACAGCAAATCAAATGTAACTTCGGGCGGTCTGGGCACAATGGGCTTTGGTCTTCCGGCGGCAATCGGCGCCTGGTATGGTGCTCCGGACAAGACAGTAGTTGCCATCATCGGCGATGGTGGCATACAGATGACGATCCAGGAACTCGGCACGATCATGCAGTTTGGCGCAAAGGTCAAAATTCTGATCCTGAACAACGAGTTTTTAGGCATGGTACGCCAATGGCAGCAATTGTTCCATGACAAACGTTACTCTTTCGTAAATATCACCAGTCCCGATTTCGTTGCCGTGGCAAAAGGCTATTATATCGAAGGCCAGCGTATTGCTGAACGGAAGGATCTGCGCAACGCATTACAGACCATGCTTGATCACGATGGCGCATACCTGCTGGAGGTAATGGTAGGAAAGGAAAACAATGTATTTCCGATGGTTGCACAAGGCACATCCGTATCTGAAATCCGTCTGAAATAAGGTTAATTTTAATTGCAATGGAAAAACAAGAATATACCATCACCCTATATACAGAGAATTCTATCGGCCTGATCGGCAGGATCTCGACAATTTTTTCAAGAAGAAAAATCAATATCGAGAGCTTAAATACCTCTCCGTCGGAAGTGGAGGGCATACATCGCTTTACTATCGTCATCACCGAAACCGAAGATGTGTTGCGGAAGCTTTGCCGTCAGCTGGAAAAGCAGATTGATATCCTCAAAGCGTACTACAATACGAATGACGAGGTGATCTGGCAAGAGCAGGCTTTATACAAAGTTCCTGCCGACGTTGTCAACGAAAAGGTATATGTGGAACGCTTACTGCGCCAGTATGGCGCCAATGTCGTGGTCATCCGTAACGATTATATCGTTTTCGAAACAGCAGGTCACCGTGAAGAAATCGACAAATTAACCGAAGAGCTGACGAAATATGGACTAATCGAATTTGTGCGTGGTGCCCGCATTGCTATTATTAAAGACAGCGCAGGTTTTCACTCCAAACTTGTTCAGTTCGAAGCGCAGGAACCTTCACAGGAAATTGTTGAAAATGAATACCTGGACAAACGCGATGATGTATTTACCATGTAAGTAATCCTAGAATATGCAAGAGACATTCAAATTTATATTGCAGGCACGTCAGAAATTCATTGAATTGGTTGACAGCCTTTCCTTAGAACAGCTCAATCAAGTTCCGGCAGGCTTTAATAACAATATTATATGGAACTTTGGACACATCGTCGTCAGCACACAGACTTTGGTATATGTGCGCACAGGAATCAAGGCAGATACTGCTTGGGTAAGATACAACGAAGATTATAAAAAAGATACCAAGCCAGCACGTTTTGTTGAACAAGCTGAAATCGACGAGCTAAAAGCAATCGCTATCCAAAGTATCGAACAGATTGCCAGCGACTATGCCAAGGGTCTTTTTAAGGAAACTACCTCTTTTTCCACGGCAACTTATGGTTATCCAATGGATACGATCGAGGAAGTGATCGCCCTGACATCAGGACATGACAATGTTCATTATGGCTATGCTTTGGCCCAACGCAGACTAGTACAATCATTAAAATAAATAATCAACAACCAATAACAGAAAGAAAGTAAAACAATGGCAAATTATTTCAACACCTTACCGCTAAGAGAGCAGCTAGAACAATTAAGCCACGCCGAATTCATGGACAATACCGAATTCAGTGATGGAGTAAATGCTTTAAAAGGTAAAAAAATCGTGATCGTAGGATGTGGCGCCCAAGGCTTGAACCAAGGTTTAAACCTTAGAGACAGCGGATTGGACGTGTCTTACGCATTGCGTAAAGAAGCTATTGAACAAAAGAGAGATTCTTGGAAAAATGCTACGGAAAACAATTTCAAGGTAGGCACTTATGAGGAACTGATCCCAACAGCAGATTTGGTCATCAACTTGACTCCAGATAAACAACATACCTCCGTGATCAACGCCGTTATGCCTTTGATGAAAGAAGGTGCGACATTATCCTATTCCCACGGTTTCAACATCGTAGAAGAAGGCATGCAGATCCGGAAAGACATCACCGTTATCATGGTTGCTCCAAAATGTCCGGGATCGGAGGTACGTGCCGAATACCTTCGCGGTTTTGGGGTACCGACCTTGATCGCTGTTCACCCCGAAAACGACCCTCAAGGAAAAGGCTGGGCAGAAGCAAAAGCGTATTGCGTCGGCACTGGTGGTCATAGAGCCGGTGTGTTGAAATCGTCATTCGTAGCCGAGGTAAAATCGGATCTAATGGGCGAGCAAACCATTTTATGTGGTTTATTGCAAACGGGATCAATCCTGTCTTTCGATAAAATGATCGAGAAAGGGATCGATGCTGGCTACGCGTCCAAGTTAGTACAATACGGCGTTGAGGTCATCACTGAGGCCTTAAAGCACGGCGGGGTAAGCGGAATGATGGACCGCCTGAGCAATCCGGCAAAGATCAAAGCTTTTGAAATCTCTGAAGAACTGAAAGATATCATGCGTCCCTTGTTCAGAAAACACCAAGATGACATTATGTCCGGTGAATTTAGCAAAACGATGATGGAAGACTGGGCAAATGGTGACGCCAACTTATTGAAATGGAGAGCCGAAACAGGCGAGACAGCGTTTGAAAAGACTCCTGCAGGAGATGTTAAGATCAACGAGCAAGAGTACTTTGACAACTACACATTGATGGTTGCTTTTATCCGTGCGGGTGTTGAACTGGCTTTTGAGACGATGGTAGAAGCAGGTATTAAGCCTGAATCAGCCTATTACGAATCCTTACACGAGACTCCATTGATCGCTAATACGATCGCGCGTAAAAAATTATTCGAAATGAACCGCGTTATCTCCGATACGGCAGAATATGGCTGTTACTTGTTTGATCAAGCATGTAAACCGTTATTGGCAGATTTCATGAAGACTGTAGATACCGATCTTGTTGGCAAAAACTTCAATGAAGGTAAAGATGCTGCAGTCGACAATGCTCAATTGGTCGCCATCAACGAAATCCTCCGCGAACACCCTGTGGAAATCGTTGGACGCAAATTGCGTAAAGCAATGACTGCGATGAAAGCTATCAAAACTGTTTAAAATTTCGTAAATTAGACGATCCAAACCAAGGTGATATTGAGACATTTGCAATATCGCCTTGGTCAATATGAAAATAACATAAGAGAGAATAAAAAATGTCAAAAACATTAGTAGAAAAGATTTGGGATGCTCACGTCGTCAAACGTGAAGAAGGGTTTCCGGATATTTTATATATCGATACCCATTTAATTCATGAGGTTACTTCTCCTCAGGCTTTTGATGGCTTACGCAAAAGAGGAATTCCAGTCTTTCGTCCAAAGCAAACGGTAGCTACTGCCGACCATAACGTACCCACACTCAACCAGCATTTACCGATCAAAGAAGAGCTTTCTCGGTATCAGGTGGATATGCTGACCAAAAACTGCGCTGAATTTGGTATTGAGCTGTATGGTCTGGGGCACCCTTACCAGGGAATTGTACACGTCATTGGTCCCGAGCTTGGTATTACCCTGCCCGGCAAAACGATGGTATGCGGAGATAGCCATACCTCCACACACGGTGCTTTTGGAGCTATTGCTTTTGGTATCGGCACCTCTCAGGTCGAACAGGTCTTTGCGACGCAATGTTTGTTGCAGTCAAAGCCAAAAACCATGAAAATCGAAGTCAATGGCACCCTACAAAAATGCGTAGGCGCAAAAGATATTATCCTTTATATCATCTCCAAAATCTCAGCAGCCGGTGGTACAGGATATTTTATTGAATATGCGGGTTCGGCAATACGTTCCCTAAGTATGGAAGCGCGTATGACCATCTGCAACATGAGTATCGAAATGGGCGCGCGTGGCGGACTTATCGCCCCCGACCAAACCACTTTTGATTATGTGAAAGGACGCGAATTTGCCCCTAAAGGTGACGAATGGGACAAAGCCCTAGCGTACTGGAAAACATTGTACTCAGACGAAGATGCGATCTTTGATAAAGTATTGACTTTCGATGCCGCTGATATCGCTCCAATGATTACATATGGCACCAATCCGGGAATGGGAATGGGAATCACCGAAACTATCCCAGCGACAAACGCACAGCCAGAGTCCGAAAGACCTTCTTATCAGAAGGCGCTGGACTATATGGGCTTTAAAGATAACACCCCGGTGATTGGCAACCGCGTCGATTATGTATTTATCGGCAGCTGTACCAATTCGCGTATTGAAGACCTCCGTGAAGTCGCTTCATTTGTAAAAGGCAAACAAAAAGCTGAAGACGTTGAAGTCTGGATTGTTCCCGGATCCAAACAGGTCGAAAAACAAGCAAAAGAAGAAGGCTTGGATAAAATATTCGAAGAAGCCGGATTCCAGCTCCGTGAACCGGGATGTTCGGCATGCCTCGGTATGAACGAGGATAAAATTCCGGCCGGTAAGTATTGCGTTTCCACTTCAAACAGAAACTTCGAAGGACGCCAGGGACCGGATGCCCGCACCATGTTGGTATCGCCGTTGACCGCTGCAGCCGCAGCCGTGACTGGCAGAGTGACTGATGTTAGAGAGTTAATATAGTATTGAGGTGAGGGAATTGATTTGATTTTAACAGTAATATAATAATCTATAAATGAAAAGTAACAGTAACATCATTTGCGTCCTTTTAGCCGGGACCACTCTTTTTGCCAGCTGCGCAAGCAGAACATTGATTCAATCCAATCCAGTTGGTGCGAAGGTTTATATTCAGGGGGAATATGCGGGGACAACACCCTACTCTTATAAAGACACGAAGGTGGTTGGTAGTACCACTGATATAAAGATCGAGAAGGAAGGGTATGAGCCCTTTATGACAAATATCTCGAGGAATGAAAAGGCTGATGTTGGTGCGATTATCGCTGGCTGTTTTGTATTAGTTCCGTTCTTATGGACGATGAAGTACAAAGAACAGCATAATTATGAGTTGATTCCCTTAGGGGCAGGGGTAAAAAAAGACGTCAGTGGGGACACGTCTGTTGCGTCAAAACTACAGGAACTAAAAAAGATGTATGACGACAACCTTATTACCAAAGAGGAATACGAACAACAGAGAGAAAAAGTATTGAACACTTATAGCTCTTCGGACAACAAAATAGACAAAAAAACAGAAGGCTAATATGGCAAGCTTTCGATTTTTATTCTGACTTTAAGAAATGAAAAAATTTGAAACTTTAACATCACAGGTAGTACCATTACCGATTGAAAATATAGATACTGACCAGATCATACCGGCGCGGTTTTTAAAGGCCACGACCCGCGAAGGCTTTGGCGATAACCTGTTTCGTGATTGGCGCTTTGACAGCAATAATCAGCCCAAGCCTGATTTTGTCCTTAACAATCCCACCTATTCAGGTAAAATATTAGTTGCCGGCAAAAATTTCGGCTGCGGTTCCAGCCGTGAGCATGCGGCATGGGCGATTCAGGACTACGGATTTGATGTTGTCATCAGCTCATTCTTTGCGGATATCTTTAAAGGCAATGCCCTCAACAACGGGGTACTACCTATTCAGGTACCGGATGAATTTTTGGACAAGATCTTTGAGCTTGTCCACCAAAACCCCAAAACTGAAGTCATCGTCGACCTTGAAAAACAAACGGTTATGCTAACCGAAACAGGCGATCAATTTGAATTCGAAATCAATCCTTACAAAAAATCATGTTTGATCAATGGGTATGATGACATCGATTTTATTCGTAATCAAAAAGATTTAATTGAATCATTTGAAGCAGCAAGACAATGGTAGATCCTGTCGTCCATATTGCCAATTTAACTATTCAGTACGGTAAAGATTGCGTACTGCAAGACTTAAATTGGCAAATTTCACCTGGTGAGCAATGGATTTTGGGTGGCCCCAGTGGCACCGGAAAGACTACGCTTGCAAAAGCAATCTCCGGACAGTTAAAATATGAGGGAACAATTACCTTCCATTGGGAACCGGCCAGCCCCCTTCCAGCCACTGTTCATTATGTATCCAATTGGTTTCAATTTACCAACCTGGAGGGCGACCGCAACTTCTATTACCAGCAGCGTTACAACAAATTTGCAAAAAATGACACGTTAACCGTCTTTGCGGAATTAAAACATTTTGCCCAGCAAGAACAGCTTGCCTTTGAAGACGTCGAACCCTATCTATCTATCTTTGGATTTGAAAATTTCAGAGACCAGCAGCTGATCGAACTTTCGAGCGGCGAACACAAACGGTTGCAGCTAGTCAAAGCTTTATGGCTGCAGCCGCAGGTACTTATTATTGATCAACCCTATACGGGTCTTGATGTACAGTCACGAAAAGATCTCAACCAGGTCTTCGACCAGCTTGCTGAGAAAGGCGTATCCCTACTATTGATCAGCAACGATGACGAACAACCAGATTGTATCAACCGTTTTGCAGAAATTCAACAAGGTAAACTGGTAATCCGGAAGCATAACAGCGAAATTTCCAAAGGGCTAGCACGCCAACGCAAACAATTGCCCTATTTTCTGCAACAGCCACCCAAGGTATCCGCACAGGTAATGGTGAAAATGAATAAGATCAACGTATCCTATGGTGAAAAGCAGGTCTTAAAAAATATAGACTGGGAAGTCAAAGCAGGTGAAAAATGGTTGTTGCAAGGACATAATGGATCCGGCAAATCCACCTTACTCAGCCTCATCAATGCGGATCATCCACAGGCTTACGCCAATGATATCACCTTATTTGGCAAAAAGCGGGGATCAGGAGAAAGCATATGGGAAATCAAAGAACATCTGGGGATCATATCTCCCGAGCTACATTGGTATTATGACATGAATGCCAATGTGGGTCAGACTATTGCTTCGGGCTTCTTCGACTCGATGAGCCTTTACCAAAAACTGGGGTATGAACAACAGCAAAAGCTTGAACAGGTACTTCATTTTTTTGACCTGAAAGAAGTAAAACATAAAACACTGGCCTCTCTGCCTTTAGGTCAACAACGACTGGCATTGCTCGCCCGCACCATTGTAAAGCATCCTGAATTGCTGATTCTGGACGAACCATGTCAGGGCCTGGACAAAGAACAGACCCAGTATTTCAACGATGTGATCGATGATCTCAGCAAAAATGGACAGACACTCATTTATGTTGGCCATTTTGAAAGCCAGCTCCCAACCTGTATAGACAATAGGCTAGTGCTGGAAAAAGGAGAAATCAAAACAGTAGGACCAGTTATCCACAAAAAAGAGATGTTATCAACATAAAAAATGTGGAAAACGACAATTAACAATAGATAATAGACGACCGATATTAGATGGTAAATAAGAGAATTAAAGACCAAGAAAGGGGCGACATGTGGAAAGCTATAAGGTCGTACAAGTAAAATCTCAATACGCATATCTAATGTCTCAATACTAAAAATACAATGAAGAAAGATATTTTAATCATACCTGGAGATGGCATCGGCCAAGAAGTAACCACATGGGGTAAAAAAGTTTTGGAGAAGATCGGCACAAATTATGGTCATGAATTCAGCTTTGACGAAGCCATCATGGGACATACCGCGATCGAAGCGACCGGCAATCCGCTTCCAGACGATACATTGGCAAAAGCAAAAGCTTCCGACGCAATTCTTTTTGGTGCCATTGGACATATCAAGTATGATAACGATCCTTCGGCAAAAGTGCGGCCAGAGCAGGGCTTGTTAAAAATCCGTAAAGAGCTGGGGCTCTATGCCAACCTTCGTCCGATCCTGTTATTCGATGAGCTGTTGGATGCCTCCAGTTTAAAACCGGAAATCCTTCAGGGTACTGATATTCTCTTTTTCCGTGAGCTGACCGGAGATGTATATTTTGGTGAAAAAAATCGCAATGCAGACAACACCTTTGCTTCTGATCTAATGAATTATCATCGTTATGAGGTAGAACGTATTGCGCGTAAAGCTTTTGAAGCTGCCCGTACGCGCAGCAAGAAATTGTGTTCGGTGGACAAGGCCAACGTTCTGGAGACCTCCCGGCTATGGCGCGAGGTTGTACAGGAGATAGCCAAAGAATATCCAGATGTAGAAACTGAGCATATGTTTATCGATAATGCGGCCATGCAGCTGGTTAAAAATCCGAAAAAATTCGATGTAGTTCTAACCGCTAATCTTTTTGGTGATATTCTAACGGATGAGGCTTCTCAGATCGCCGGATCTATGGGGATGCTTGCTTCCGCATCTGTGGGAGATGGCACCGGTTTCTTCGAACCTATACATGGCTCGGCACATGACATCGCGGGTCAGAATAAGGCCAACCCGCTTGCATCCATTCTATCCGCTGCGTTGATGCTGGATATCAGCTTTGGCCTTCAGGAAGAAGCAAAAGCCGTTACCAATGCGGTTGCTGCGACATTAAAAGCGGGATGGAGAACCGGAGATATCGCCAATGCGGGCACAGATGCAGCCAAAATCCTCGGTACAGAAGAGATGGGCACAAAAGTATTGGAGTTTATCAAATAGTAATGAGATATGAGTTCGGAGCAATGTGTTTGAACAATAAGTGAAGCATTTTATATAATCATCTTAGGGATTCAATTTCCAACGCTCTTTACTTCTTAATGTTGACTTTTAAATTGTAAATTATGTTACACGATCCTAATCATCTATACATTTTCGACACCACACTACGTGATGGCGAACAGGTACCCGGATGTCAATTAACTACTCCAGAGAAAATTGAGATCGCTAAAGACCTGGAAAAGCTCGGCGTTGATATCATCGAGGCAGGCTTTCCTGTTTCCAGTCCCGGAGACTTTCAATCTGTCGTTGAATTATCCAAGGCCGTGAACGATGTCATCATATGCGCACTGACGCGGGCCAACCAAAATGATATTGATGTAGCCGCCGAAGCATTGAAATATGCCAAACGCCCACGTATCCATACAGGCATTGGTTCTTCGGATATGCATATCAAATATAAATTCAACAGCACAAGGGAAGAAATTCTGGAGCGCGCTGTGGCGGCTGTGAAACATGCAAAATCTTATGTAGAAGATGTTGAATTCTACGCAGAGGATGCTGGCCGTGCGGACCTGGAGTTTTTGGCGAAAATGATCGAATCAGTCATTGCTGCTGGAGCTACGGTAGTAAATATACCGGATACAAACGGCTACTGCTTACCCGATCAATATGGGGCTAAGATCAAGTATCTCAAAGAAAATGTACGCAATATCGATCAGGCCATCATCTCGGCACACTGCCACAATGACTTGGGATTGGCGACTGCCAATTCTGTTGCTGCCATACAAAATGGAGCCCGCCAGGTGGAATGTACAATCAATGGTATCGGCGAACGCGCGGGCAACACTTCCCTGGAAGAGGTCGCGATGATCCTTAAGGTTCATAATCAATCGTTTGGAAGCTTAAGCTCCAATATCGACAGCCGTATGTTTACTTACATCTCACGAAAAGTAAGTGAGATGATGAACATGCCAGTGCAGCCTAATAAAGCGATTGTAGGCCGTAACGCCTTTGCACATAGTTCAGGTATCCATCAAGACGGCTTCCTCAAACACCGCGAGAATTATGAGATTATCCGTCCGGAAGACGTAGGTCTTGATGAAGCGGATATTATCTTAACGGCCCGTTCGGGACGACATGCACTCAAACATCACTTGGAACGCCTGGGTTTCCATCTTGACAAAGACGATCTTGCCGCCTGCTATCAACGCTTCCTCGTTTTGGCCGATGAGAAAAAAAATATTTGCGATGATGACCTAAAAAGCCTCATCCAGTAAAAGATGTAAAAGAAGGAAGGCTGCTCATGCAGCCTTTTTTTATCAAATCGCTGGCTTTAAAAGAACACAGACTGCTGTGTGAGAAGCATATTGGCAGGCGATTTCATCAAAATCAGCTAAATTTACAACAGTATTCACACAGATTCCAGGTCTTATTTGGAAAAGCATCCGATCAGGATGTATCGTAGTACCTGAATGAAGTATATCAAAACAATGGATTTATCAACCCTAAACATCAACTCAGAGGCTACACTTGAACGTATCAAATCCGTAGTCAACCGCACTCCTCTGCAGTATAACCGACACCTGTCGGAAAAGTATGAGGCCGAAGTTTATCTCAAAAGAGAAGACCTACAGGTCGTACGCTCTTATAAATTGCGTGGCGCGTATAACAAGATTATTTCGCTTTCGGCCGAAGAGCGGCAGCGTGGTGTAGTATGTGCAAGCGCCGGCAACCACGCCCAGGGAGTAGCGTTCTCCTGCAATAAACTGGATATCAAAGGCGTCATATTCATGCCAGGTCCGACACCGCGTCAGAAAATTTCCCAGACAGAAATGTGGGGCAACGGAAATGTAGAAATTGTTTTGACCGGTGATACTTTTGACGACTGTCAGAAAGCAGCCTTGGCTTACACCGAACAATATGGCATGACCTTCATTCCTCCATTTGATGACCTTCAGGTACTGGAAGGCCAAGGAACAGTTGCGGTAGAAGCACTGCAGGACCTACCTGATATGGATGCCATATTTATTCCCATCGGTGGCGGCGGATTAGCTGCTGGCACAAGCTATTACCTCAAAAGCAAGAACAAGGCTATCAAATGCTATGGTGTAGAACCCGAAGGTGCGCCCTCCATGCAGGCAGCGTTGCAACATGGTGCTCCCATCGAATTGGAACATATCAACAAATTTGTGGATGGCGCAGCCGTGAAGAAAATAGGTGCCACCACATTCGCCATCGCCAGGCAGCTACTGGATGACACCCGCTCCATCCCAGAGGGTAAGATCTGTACCTGCATTCTGGATTTATACAATAAAGACGCCATCGTCGTCGAACCGGCAGGAGCATTGTCCGTGGCAGCATTGGAATTCCATAAAGAGGAAATCAAAGGCAAAAAGGTCGTTTGCATTATCTCAGGCGGTAACAATGATATCGACCGCATGAGCGAAATCAAGGAACTTTCATTGCTTTACGAAGGATATAAACATTATTTTATTGTACGCTTCCCACAACGTCCCGGAGCATTAAAGCTCTTCGTATCAGAAGTATTAGGCCCGAAAGACGATATTACACGATTTGAATTTATAAAAAAAACAGAGCGCGAACGCGGTCCAGCCTTAGTCGGTATCGAGCTCAATAAGCCGGAGGATTACGCAACACTGATCGCCCGTATGAAAGAGTATAAATTTGATGTCATCGAAATTAATAAAGACCAGACTTTATTTGAATACCTTGTTTAACAACAGAGCCAGAATGCAATACACTGCCCCAACAAATCGCGTAAACTTTTTGGGGCAGCAGATTCTGGCTCTTTTTCTCAAAATCTTGTTTTGTCGATTCCTGCCCTCCTATTACAGGCTGTTTGCTTCGATGGCAGAACATGATAGGGCCTCCTGCCCATTCCATAACTGCCCAACTGAGTTTTCGAGTCCAATGCTTATATAGGACCAAATTAAGATCCGAAGCATGCAGCGAATTGTCAAAAAACTAGTTCTTTCATTATTTAAATTTCTTATCTTTAAGTGTTTAATCAATATAAGCAAAGAAAATGAGAGTACTAATTTTAACGATCCTGACTTTAATTGGTCAGCTTACTTTTGCACAGACAGACAAAAGCAAACGTCCAAGTCCACCAGCCAATACAAAGGTGACCACAACTGATGGGGTGACAATAGACATCAATTATAGTCGCCCTTCACTCAAGGGTCGCCAGATAGGTGTTGATATTGCCCCTGTTGGCCAAGTCTGGCGTACCGGTGCCAACGAGGCTACCTCCATCGAATTTGACAAAGATGTGCTGGTCGAAGGACAAAAATTGCCTGCCGGAAAGTATGGCCTTTACAGCATTCCTGGAGAAAATGAGACCACTATTATCTTCAGTAAGGTGTGGGACCAGTGGGGTACAAAGTACGACGCTAAAGATGATGCCCTGCGCGTTACGGCGGTCAATGGAACCTCCAACGACAGTCAGGAACAATTCAAGATCAATGCCGCGCCCGACGGTACTGTATCATTGGAATGGGGGCAATATGTTGTCCCATTTAAGGTCAAAGCTGGTAATTAAAGATTATCGATGTACAAAAAAAGGTCACGCAGGAATATTTCTGCGTGACCTCTTTTTTTTAAAGGACCTGTTTTTTTATTGCCAGAACCAAGCTTCAGTCAATTTAAAACACGATTTAATTCTTTAAGTATTTTTCCAGAAACTGGTCCTGCTCCCAAAGGAGGTGGAAGATATTTTCTTTGGCTGCGTAGCCATGCGCCTCACGTGGCAAAATCACCATACGTACAGGCGCACCTAGATTTTTTAATGCCTGAAAATACCGTTCTGTCTGTAGTGTAAATGTTCCAGGGTTATTATCTGCTCCGCCATGGACGAGCAATAACGGCGTCTTCATGCGGTCCGCACTAACAAAAGGTGACATCGTCATATAAAGCTTGGGATCATCCCAAAAGTTGCGCTGTTCACTCTGAAAACCAAAAGGTGTCAACGTACGATTATATGCGCCCGACCGTGCGATTCCTGCCGCAAATAACTTTGAGTTGGACAGCAAGTGTGCCGTCATGAACGCCCCATAAGAATGGCCCCCCACAGCTACTTTTTTCCGGTCGATATATCCCAGCTTATCTACCGCATTGATCGCAGCTTCAGCATTGGCAACCAGTTGTTCGATAAACGTATCATTGGGTTCTTTTTTGCCCTCCCCTACAATTGGAAAGGCTGCATTATCCAATACAGCATAGCCTTTCGATACCCAGTATATAAAAGAGCCGTAGCTGGGGAATGTGAACTCCTTTGGATTGGCCGTGCTCTGGCCGGCGGTATTCTCGTCTTTGTATTCTCTAGGATATGCCCACATCAACAACGGCAATTTCTCTTTCTTATTGAAATCATATCCTGCCGGCAAGTATAAGGTCCCGGACAGCTCCACGCCATCATTGCGCTTATACGTCAAGATTTCTTTGTGTACCTTTTCAAGGGATTTAAAAGGGTTTTCAAGTGCTGTCAAAGCTGTCTGCTTACCTGATTTCATATTTTTCAGATAATAATTTGGATATATTGACGCCGACTGCAGGGAGATCAGTAGGTCCCCTTTCCCGGGATCCACAATCTGCGCAATTCGTTCCTGTAATTCAGACTCTGGTGCGGTATATATCCGCTTTTTCTTTAATGTACGCAGATCCAGCTCATCCACAAAAGGAAATTCCCCTGCTTTGGTAAATCCATTTCCCACAAACAAAACTTTATCCTTATTCAGATACATGGTATATGTACCTAAAGTATTTTTTTCTTGGTATACATTTCCAGGGTCATTGTAGATATCCTGGCTATTGCGGTCGTGCAGCAATTTGGACTCCCCATTGGACGGATTCACCACAAAAGTCTTAACATTACGCGTATCATACCAATGCGAATAGACCAGGGCATAACGATCGTTTCCCCATACGACTCCAGCAAAGCGGTCCTGCGTTTTAAAAATCATTTTTGCCTGGCCCGTAAAAGGATATTCTAATGTATAGAGGGCATCGCGAAAAGCTGCAGGCTGGTTTGCGTCCCCGCCATCCAAGGCCTCCACATAGGCTAGTGTGGCCGGTTGATCACTACGCCAGTGCAGCGATCGTCTGCCAGGGCGAGTTGAAGAAAATCCTTTAGGCATTACCTCTGTCAACGGCACTTCGTTAACCACTGCAATCTCTTTGCCGGAAAGATCATAGATGTGTGTCTGTTGTGGAAAACGTGAGGCTGGCACCACATAGGAATATGGCCGGGTGATACTAGTCACCATTATATATTTCCCGTTGGGCGAAAAAGAAATATCCGAATAAATCCCCTTGCCTTTAAACGGGCGAATAGTGCCGTCCAAATCTACAAACTGGAGGTCGGACTGCACCAGTGTTTCAAAATTATGCTCATCCTGAGGATTTTTCAATAGATCTTGATACGTTCTTAATTGCGATACCTTTCCATCGCTGGTCGACACGACAGGCCCTGTAGGCAAATCTTTCGATGGGTCCAACAAAGCCCCTTTCTCCTTTGGAAGTACAGTAATGATCAGACGCTCAGAGTTGTTGAGCCATTGAAAAGGAGCATCCAAAGCAGCATTCAAATGATAAGGTGTCAATTGGCTAACTTTTCTGGTTGTTAGATCCAGCACAAACAACGCTGTCCCCGAATCATTTGTATTTGTAAAAGCCAGTCGTTTACTATCCGGAGAGAACACAAAATTCGCCAAGGCTACATCCTTGGGCATTCCTTCAAATTCTGTATATTCAACTTGCTGCCCGATCTTCTTTAATCCGATTTTATGATAGAAAATAGTAGAGCTCTCCATATTGGTTTTGGGATTTATGCGAAGTCCAGCAAGTTTCATCTCCTCCTGCCCCAGCTCTTCAAGGCTTTTGTAGGTGGGACGATAAGTAAACAGCATCCAATTTTTGTCGCTCGAGATTTTAATTTGAGGTGGACGAACAAAATCGGCCAAAGCCAAAATTTCAGAAGACGGTTTTTGGAACGTGATACGTTCTTGAGCCCGAGAATGGAAGGATAGAAAAAACAAAAGACCAAAGAGTAACTTCTTCATAAATTTATTTTGAATTTTAAGGCTATAAAATGTAATAAAAATACAAAAAAAAGTCAAGTGCTGTAGCTATTTTATGACACAAAAATTAGACTTAATTTAGTCGCGAAAAAACGCTAAAAAATTCTGGATCTAAAGTTATCCACATTTATATATCACAGTCGATCAGACACTTAACAGTGTTAACTAGCAGTAAACGCGTCCTATGACAAACTTTTGCCCAAAATGTGGAAAAGTCAAACTACCGCATCGAAAGAAAATATAGGATATTTGTTAAGCTAATGAAAGAATTAGTAATTCAAAGAAGTAACGACCGGTCTTTTTTCTATAAAGATTGGATTAAAAATAAACATTTAGACATGGCAAGAATTATCAAATTTGAGAAAAATGATTGTGCCCCCTGCGCACAAGTATCGGCTTATTTGGATCAAAAAGGAATCCAATATGAAACGGTTAATCCTTTTGATGAACCTGACTTGGCTGCAAAATTCAAAATCCGGACGGTACCTACAGTAATCGTTGTTGAAAACGAAGAAATCCAACACCGTATTATTGGTTTTAAACCAGAAGAATTGGCTGCTATTGCACTTTAAAAAGCCGGAGGCATCATGGACAACATTGGCAGTAATAAGATACACATCTATTACGATTCCAGAACCGGAAACGTACAGCGGTTTATCGATAAGGTAGCTCAGATCACTGGCTGGCAAATTCATAAAATTAGCGCCGACCTGCAGGTAGAACATCCTGGACATCTGGTCACCTTTACCACCAATTTTGGACAGGTACCCGAAAACACAAAAGAATTCATGAAACGGGAAGCGAAAAATATTTATTCCGTTACATCAAGTGGCAACCGCAACTGGGGCCCCAACTTCGGTTTAGCAGCCGACCGTATTTCACATGATTTCGACATTCCATTGGCATTCAAGTTTGAATTGTCTGGAACAATGGAAGATATAAATCAATTTATTGACATCTTAAAGAACTTTTGCGATGGTAGCAAACGAAGTAGCAAAAAACTGGATATTGCTTAATAATGAAATCATGATTAAGCATGATGACGAATTCAGCTTGCATAAAGACAAAGAGGCTGTTCGCGCCTATTTCTTGGAATATGTAAACAAGAACACCGTGTTCTTCTATACATTGAAAGAAAAAATAGACTATTTGATCGAAAACAACTATTACATTGATTTTTATCAGTGGTTTACATTTGAGGAAATGGAAGAAGTATATAATTATGTATATGCTAAAAAATTCCGTTTTCAGTCCTTTATGGCGGCATTCAAGTTTTTTCAGAGCTACGCACTACGCGATGACTCTGGCGAAAAATTCTTAGAGCGCTATGAAGACCGTGTCGTGGCAGTATCCTTATTCCTTGCAAGAGAAGAAGGTGTTCAAAAAGCAATCCAATATGCTGAGATCATGATTAACCAAGAGTACCAGCCCGCTACGCCAACATTTTTAAATGCAGGCAAAAAACGCTCCGGAGAGCTGGTATCCTGTTTCTTGGACGAGATTGGCGACAACCTCAATGGTATAGGTTATGCGGTAGACTCTGCGATGAAATTGTCATCCATCGGTGGTGGGGTTTCCTTTAACATCTCCAAGATCCGCGCACGCGGTGAAGCTATCAAAGGAGTTGAAGGTCGCGCTGGAGGTGTACTTCCCATTATGAAAATTATGGAAGATACTTTCTCCTATGCCAATCAATTGGGGCAACGTCCCGGTGCTGGCGCGGT
The DNA here is from genome assembly GCF_901482695.1 of Sphingobacterium thalpophilum. Classification (NCBI taxonomy): domain Bacteria; kingdom Pseudomonadati; phylum Bacteroidota; class Sphingobacteriia; order Sphingobacteriales; family Sphingobacteriaceae; genus Sphingobacterium; species Sphingobacterium thalpophilum. Next base: position 2,315,314 of record NZ_LR590484.1, on the reverse strand, counting down.
ATACTTAAATATTTTCCACTCCGACATTGAGGAGTTTCTCGATTGTAAGAAAATCAACGTCGACGAGAAAGTACGTATTAAGTCCCTATCTATCGGTATTATTGTTCCAGATAAATTCATGGAACTGGCAGAGAAGGATGAACCCTGTTATTTGATCTACCCGCACACAGTAATGCAGGAATATGGCCAGTATCTGGATGAGATGGATATGGACAAAATGTATGACGAATTGATCACCAATCCAAACGTCAAGAAAAAGAAAATCAATGCTCGTCACTTATTGGTGAAAATTGCACAGACACAAAAAGAGTCAGGTTATCCTTACATTTTCTTCAAAGAAAATACCAACCGTGTACATGCGTTGAACGAAATCGGCCAAGTGAAGTTCTCTAACTTGTGTACAGAAATCATGCAGGTGTCGCAGGTGTCAGATATCGAAATCTATGGCAAACAAGACACCATCCGGTATGGTATCTCCTGTAATCTGGGCTCGTTAAATATTGCGACAGTCATGGACAACAAGCGCATCAAAGAAGCAGTGAAAACAGCTATGCGTGCCTTGACAGTTGTTACAGACGTCACCAACATCGACATGGTACCGTCTATAGCAAAAGCAAACCGTGAGCTGCATTCGGTAGGTTTAGGCGCCATGAACCTACACGGCTATCTAGCCAAGAGCTTTATCATGTACGAGTCTAACGAAGCCCTGGATTTCGCCAATACGTTCTTTATGATGATGAACTTCTATTCATTGGAAGCTTCGATGGAGATTGCCAAAGAGCGCGGTAAGACATTTGTGGGATTTGAAAAATCAGCCTATGCCGATGGCAGTTATTTCAATAACTATGTTAACAGGGACTACCTTCCAAAAACAGATAAAGTAAAAGAGTTATTTGAAGGTGTGCATATTCCAACGGTAGAAGATTGGCTGGAGCTAAAAGCTAAAGTCAAAGAACATGGTATCTATCACGCCTACCGTCTGGCTATTGCACCAAACCAATCGACATCCTATATCATGAATGCGACCGCTTCTGTGATGCCTATTGTAGATATTATCGAGGTTCGCGAATACGGTGATAGTACCACCTATTATCCAATGCCGTATTTGACCAACGATAATTACTTCTATTTCAAATCGGCCTATGATATGGATCAGTTTAAGGTATTAAAGTTGATTTCGGTCATCCAACGTCATATTGACCAAGGTGTATCGACCATCTTGCATACCAATTCAAAAGACTCGACGAGAGATCTGTCTAGATATTATATCTATGCACATAAACTGGGATTAAAATCCCTATATTATACACGCACAAGAAAATCGACCATCGATGAATGTGTCTCTTGTTCGGCTTAATCCTGAGATTTTAGTATTTGGATATATAATGTGAAGAGGTCAAAAGTTGCCTAAGTTATTGGCAACTTTTGGCTTAATCGAACAGCATAAAGGCCAGATACATCATAATAAATGCTTAATACGGTAAAATAGAAAATGAGTAAAACATATAAAGCTGTCAATTGGAATACCCCCGAGAACGACTATGTACTGATGTTCTGGGAACAGAATATCCGTCAGTTCTGGATTGACACCGAATACATCCCTTCAAAAGATATCGATAGCTGGAAGCGCATTAGTCCAGAGATGAAAGAAGCCTATAAAAAAGCATTAGGCGGCCTGACTCTATTGGATACGTTGCAGAGCCATACAGGTATGCCGAAGATCATCGATCACATCGACACCTTGCAGAATAAGGCTGTATTATCCTACATGTGTATGATGGAAGCGATCCACGCCAAATCCTATTCCACTATTTTCACAACGGTGTCAACAACAGCTGAGATTAACGAAATCTTCGAATGGGTTCAGCAAAATAAATACCTACAATATAAAGCACAGATGATCGACGGTTATTACCGTGCCATCGATAAAGAAGACGCTTCGGATGAGGAGATCTATATGGCTATGGCTGCTTCGGTATTGCTTGAGTCGTTCCTGTTTTATTCAGGATTTTTTCTGCCGTTATGGTTATGTGGCCAAGGCGAGATGGTAGCATCTGCCGATATCATCAAGAAAATTATCGCGGATGAGTCCATTCACGGCGTATTCGTCGGTTTGATGGCGCAGGATCAATTCAAAACATTGAAAAACCAAGATCAGGTAAAAGCACGTTTTCTTGCCTTGCTTTATAATCTATACGAAAACGAGCTGAAGTATACAGAGGAGATCTATACAGAAGTAGGTTTGACAGCCGAAGTAAAAGAGTATGTGCGTTACAACGCCAACAAAGCTTTGATGAACTTAGGCTTTGACCCGATCTTCGAAGTCAAACAAGTGAATCCTATCGTGTTGAACGGCTTAAATACCGAGACAACGCAACATGACTTTTTCTCGAAGAAATCCACAAACTACGAGAAGGCTACAGAAATCGTTCACTTGAAAGATGACGATTTCAAAATGGAGGTTGTCGTCGATATATAATCTCATATGACATTAAACAATAAATCCCCAGAAGCTGGCTTCTGGGGATTTATTGTTTAATCAGTCGCTATTGCTGAAATGCTTTGATATCTAACCCGCGCCACGCGGCGTCCGACGACGCTCCAAACAGCCAACTCAATATAGGTGCTACACCATAAAATCATTACAACATTTCTATCCTCTCTCCTTTCGGTATCCACACTCCCGTCATAATGCGTCAGCAAGCGATTTTGCTAGCGGAGAGATTTAGGGCGTATACGGTGTTCAAAATATGCCAGGCTATCCAACATATTTTGAACTCCAATACAGTAGCCTAAACCAAACGGCCATCAAAGCGATGGCCGTATTAAGAAAAAGCTTATATCTATTGATATCCCGGATTCTGTGTTAATTTATTGTTTCGCTGGATTTCATCCGGTGAAATCGGCCACAGCAAATCCGACTCTTTAAACGTCGCTCCAGATGCATTTTTTGCTCCGATTAAAGGAACGAAATCCACTTTTCCAGCTTCTGTAGTCGAAATCACAGGGAACATCTTTGTCCGTAGTATGTCATCCCACATCTTAAATTCGAGTGGGAATTCACGTAGACGCTCTTTCCAACATTCTTTTACAAAGTCATCCGCAGATAGCGCCTGCAATTCGGAGGTAAAGTCCGCTACGGTTTTACCCTCAGTATTAGCCCGTGCTCTCACCTGAGCCAAATAGCCTGCGGCTTCAGCACTCACGCCTGAAGATTTGGCAATACCCTCCGCCGCAATTAAGAGTGCTTCAGGATAACGGTAAAAATTCCAGTCCTTTGTACCACGGCCTGTTACCGTCGCCGCCTGCTCATCAAAATAATACCAGACACCCGCCACGTCTGACGTCCACTTTTTACCATTTACTGGGTTAGTATACGACCAATGAAAGAATTGATTGGGCTGAATACGTAGATCCTTTGTATTATATACATTCAGGAATTGATCTGTAGGTCCGTAAACCCGCTCAAAAATTGAGTACTTATCAAATACAGCTGTTGCGGATGAACTAAAAGCGTAGGTTGTCCACGAGCCACTAGTGTTGATATTGGCATCGTATTCCTGAGCATAAATTACCTCCTCCAAATCATCGGTAGTTCGCAGCTTGTTGTAAGCGCTATTTAGCTTTAGATCTGCATTCTCTGTCATCTTATGTGGTGAATTGATAACGATCTTTGCTGTTGTAGCAGCATCTGCGTATTTACCCTGCTGTAAATATACATTAGCCAAAGTCATGGCGGCCACATATTTCCCTATTCTATGTCCGTTTGACGCAAAAGTTACAGCAGGCAAATCGGCTACAGCATCTTTAAGATCGGCTTCAATCTGCTCATAGACTTTTGTGACTTCTGTTCTCTCTAGATAAAGCTCGTCTGCAAGCGTCTCATTTGGTTTCAAAGACAACGGTATTGCTCCAAATGTTTTCACTAGATAAAAGTAATTATACGCTCTAAAAAACTTTGCTTCCGCCAACAAAGTTTTTTTACGCGATTCGTCCATGTTGATGCCCGGAATGTATTTGACCCCTGCATTGGCAATATTGATGGCCTTATAGCTATCATCCCAAATCGTATTCATCGTACTCGATACCACACTGATGTTTTGCTGCCGAGTCAGCTGCCGGGCAAATAGACAAACTTGTTCCTGACCTTCATAAGAATTTATAAAATACCCTGTCAGCATTGTATTAATTGAAGCTGTAGGTCCAATATAGGCACTCGCAGCAATGGAATAGCGGGACGGTGCACCACGGCGGTACAATGAATTCACGGTTGCCATCGCCTGACCATCATTTGCATAATATTGTTCCAATGACAGATTTGACCTCGGCTCCTCCTCCAAAAATTTATTACAGGATGTTGTCAGTGCCATACCGGCAAGCAACAACAGAAATAATTTATTTTTCATTTTTGATAAGTTCTAATTTAAAATGTAACATTTACCCCCAATGAGAAAGTTTTCGCTCTCGGATAGGCGAAAAAAGTCATGTTTTGACCAAACTTGCCTTCTCCTTGTGAGGTACTCTCTGGATCATAACCTTTAAAATCACTCGATGTAAATAAGAACGGATTATTTGCATTTGCATAAAGCCGCAATCTCTTCAAGCCAATACGCTTCAGTGCATCTGGTGTAAAGGTATACCCCAACTGAATTAAATTGACCCGAAGATAGGATCCATCAGCTATCCAAGAATCATCAACACTGGATTCCTGTCCCCGGTGCCCTCCATTGGTCAGATAGATTGCTTGCTGCATCGTATTTGGATTGGAACCGTTGTAGGCATCGGTCAAAATCTCCTTTAAACCATTGGTGATGCCGAAACGATCGTAGGTCGAATGGAAAAATTGTTGCATGATTTCTACACCTTTTACAAATTGAAGGTCAAGTGTGAAGTCAAAATTTTTATAACGTAAATTGTTAACAAAACTTCCTGTCCAATCTGGTAATCCTTTACCTATGATTTCCTTTTCTTTGCTACGTTTGGCACGACCGATATCTTCCATATTCGCATTTCCTGCATCTACATCGGCTTGTGTATATACGCCTAGTCTTCTGTAACCGTAGAAGCTATTCAAATTTTCACCGACACGAATAATGCTGTTGGGACCACCGACCCAACTGTTCATCTGAATATCCGCATTATTTTCGCCTAATTTCAGCACCTTATTTTTATTGTAGTTGGCATTTAAGGAGGCTCGCCAATTGAAATTTTCATTATCCACAATAGTTCCGTTAATCATGATATCCAAACCTTGGTTCTGAACAGAGCCAATGTTTTTCATCACCGTGCTAAAACCAGAAGCTGTCGGCAAGGGTGCATCCAACAATAGGTCTGTTGTTTTCTTTCGATAGTAAGAAACATCAAAATTTAACCTATTCTGCAAAAGTCCTAATTCAACGCCCACATCAAATTGAGCTGTTTTCTCCCATTTTAAGTCTGGGTTGGCAATGGTATTGACAAACGAATAAGGTGCCCGATTATTATTCAATAAGATCGTTCCGGCCTCAACAATAGCTAATGATTTGTACGGATCAATCTCAGAATTACCGGTCATACCGAAACTGGTATGGATTTTCATATTGCTGATGGACTCGCTGCTTTTCAGGAAATCCTCGTTGGAAACGTTCCAAGCTAAACCCACCGAAGGAAAAAACGCATATTTGTTGTTTTTACCAAATTTGGACGAGCCATCGTACCGCCCAGTTACGGTAGCTGAATAACGATCGTCGTAGGAGTAAGCAGCGCGTAAAAAGTAGGAGTTCATCGCCCACCTGTTCCAGCCTGAAGCAGGAGGATCAGGCGTAATGCCAATACCTAAATTATTATATTCGTAAAAATCATCGAAGAATCCTGTCGTACGTGAACGGTCGTTATCATAAGTCCGGGCCTGCCAGGACAATCCGGCCATCGCATTGATCCGATGTTTGTCGAACTGTTTATTGTAAGTCAAATAGGTCTCTTCCTGCCAATACAATGTGTTGGTATTATTGATTTCAGCCCAGCCATTAGGTTGAGAAATATTATTCAACGATATAGACGAATAACCTTTATAAATTTTTCTGTGGCTATCAATACCGAGCTGCGTTTTCAGATCCAAACCATCCGCCAAATGAAATGTCAGCGCAGCATTTCCAAAAATCTGGGTATTGTAACGCAGACGCTTTTGCTTATCCAAGATAGACACTGGATTGGCCATACCTTCAAAGCCCAGTTTTTCAGAAACAGTAGATGAAGCCGAATTGGTATATTCGCCATTTTGATCATAGACAGAATACCATGGAAGCATTTCGATCATCGTACGACGAGCTTCCTGGCCACCTCCATCTTCCGGTGTGTAGCGTCCCCAGGTGTGGTTGACCGACAAATTGACTGCTGTAGATAACCATGACGTGGGCTTTGAATCATAAGCCAGTTTTCCATTTACCCGCTTATTCCAGGTATTATTTACGATACCCTGCTGGTCAGTATAGTTCAGAAAAGCTCCGACCGAAGACTTGTCATCTCCTTGCTGAATATTTAACTGATGATTATGTGAAATAGCTGTCCGGGTGGCTTCTTTCTGCCAGTCTGTATCATATAAAGGATTACCATTGGCATCAAAATAATTCGGATCATTGAACCAGTCCTTTTTATCTAATGACCAAGGTACCCAGTTTTTATCCCTGTCCTTTAAAAACTTAGCCGCGTATTTATTTTCATTCTCCAATCCGATCATAAATGCATCCACCCACTCCTGCGCGTTGAGTACATCCATATAACGCTGTACCGAACTTACACCGGCAGAACCTTGATAGCTGATGGTACGGGTTCCATCCTTGTTGCCTCTTTTAGTAGTTACCAAGATAACCCCGTTGGCACCACGGGCACCATAAATTGCTGCGGAGGAGGCATCCTTTAACACTTCAATATTTTCGATATCATTGGGATTCAGCAAATGGAAATCCTCCATCACGACTCCATCCACCACATATAGGGGATTGGAAGATGAATTGATGGTTGCTACCCCGCGGATGACCACCCGATTGGCATAGGCACCCGGTTGGCTCGAGTTGGAGAAAATGTTTACCCCCGAGGCTTTACCTCTCAAGGCGTCCAAAGGGCTAAAGCTCTGATCTTTGATCATATCCGCTCCCTTGACCATCGCAATTGAACCGGTTACATCCGACTTACGCATAGTACCATATCCCACGACAACCACTTCATCCAATTGCCCCTGATCGTCTTCCAATTGGACGGTTACAGTCGCACCGGTTACAGTCACTTCTTTTGACTTATAACCCACAGAAGAGACTACCAGCACATCTCCGGAGCCGGCCTCAATAGAGAAATTACCCTGCGCATCCGATTGGGTTCCCTTCGATGTCCCCTTAACTGCGATAGAGACCCCGACGATAGGTTTTCCAGCAGCGTCCAGTACCTTTCCTTTCAACTGTTGCTGGCGAAAACTGGCCTCTTTTACAAAGGCTGCCCCTTCGTATTTAAAGGAAGTTCCGCTAGCGGCATTGACCTGTTGGAAAGTACCAGCAATGACAGCCAATGAGAAAAATAATTTCGAATTTTTCCCTAGCCGCGCAAATGATTTTACGTCAACTTTGCTCATATTAATAGTGATTTGGTTTATAAAAACGTTTTAGCAAAAAATTACTAGAAACGTCCAGTTTAATGTAGTTTTCCTTTAGTTAGTTCCTTTCAAAAAGGAGTGTTATTTGCCCAAAAAAGCTAGCTATCGGCTATTCGGTGAGACAATCAGTCCCGGTCAGATAGACAAGTTGTTCTCCGTTAGGCCGTAGTTTGGTCCTATAGTTAGTTATGCTAAATCGTTTTTCATTTTTGGCAAAAAAAATATTGATTTCTTAATTTGGTCTTTTAACTGTTTAATCTCTGTTTTTTAATGTTTGGTTATTGCTTTCATCACATCATGTGATGACGGTACTAAAATTAGCACTTTAATCTGAAAAGGGAAAGACTTATTTCAAAAATCTCTCCCCTGTCAGAATGATTAAATATTTCCTTTTTTCATTTCACTGACCGCATAATCTACAGATCGGGCAGAAAATGCCATATAGGTCAACGAAGGATTTTGAGTCGATGTCGATGTCATGCAGGCGCCATCTGTAACAAAGACATTTTTTACCGCGTGCATTTGATTCCACTTGTTGAGCACCGAAGTTTTCGGATCATGTCCCATACGGACACCGCCCATCTCGTGGATATCAAGCCCTGGAGCCTGCCAATGTGTATCAGGCCGAATATTGGTAAAACCAGCATCTGTAAACATTTCGGTCATGACCTCGATGTAATCTTTTTTCATTTTCTCATCGTTTTCATCGTAATCGACCGCAATCTTTAACAAGGGAATTCCCCAGTCATCCGTTTTGCTTCCATCGAGCTTTACCATACCCGACTCTTTTGGTATGGTCTCGCCCATCATATGTGAACCGACCTGCCAGATGCCCAATTTGGGATTCAGGAGATTATTTTTAAGGTCCAGCCCTAAGCCGGAGCGATCCGATTCTTTGCCTCGCGATGCGCCAAAACCAGCCGCATATCCCCGTAAGAAATCTGTCTCCTGCTTATGAAGGTTTCTAAAACGAGGGATATAACCGCCCCCCGCAGGATTTCGTCCTTCTACCGTATAATCTAAATGCCCTTCATATTCGGCATAGATGCGGGCACTATAGTTATGGAATGCTACATATTTCCCTAATACCCCACTATCATTTCCTAAACCATTTGGAAAACGGTTAGATTTGGAATTCAGCAGAATCAAATTTGTGTTGATTGCGGCAGCATTTACAAAAATCAATTTTGCATAGAAGTCAATTTCCTCTTTGGTATTGGTATCAATGACCCGCACACCAACTGCCCTACCTTTTTGTTCGTCATATAAAATAGAATGCACGACTGAGAATGGACGTAGGGTCATATTACCCGTCTTGGCCGCCCAGGGTAGTGTCGTAGCATTAGAACTGAAATAACCGCCGAAAGGACAGCCTCTTTGACAGAGCACACGATTCTGACACTGCACACGGCCCTGTTCGATATGGATTGGATTTGGCTTGGAAAGGTGAGCACAACGTGCAGAAATCACTTTTCGTTCCGGATATCTCTGCTGTACTTTTTCTTTAAAATATTTTTCGACAATATTCAGCGGATATCCGGGCAAAAACTCACCATCTGGTAGTTCTGGAAGCCCGTCATGATCGCCAGCAATACCAGCAAACTTTTCGACGTAAGCATACCACGGAGCCAAGTCCGCATAGCGTATCGGCCAGTCGACAGCAAAACCATCGCGCGCCGGACCTTCAAAATCAAAGTCTGACCAACGCTGAGTCTGCCTAGCCCACAACAACGACTTCCCGCCTACCTGATACCCCCTGATCCAGTCAAAAGGCTTTTCCTGTATATATGGATGCTCATTATCCTTGACAAAAAAATGCGCCGCATCCTCATGAAATGCATAGCATTTGCTAACGATTGGATTTTCCTGCTTGATTTTGTAAGGCATCTCATTCCGATGCTCAAACTCCCAGGGCATCATATTGGTCGTCGGATAGTCCTTGATATGCTGTACATCCCGTCCACGTTCTAACACCAGGGTTTTTAGCCCTTTCTCACACAATTCTTTTGCGGACCAGCCACCACTGATACCCGAACCTATTACGATTGCATCATAGGTCCTATTTTTTTCACTGTCAATATTTAAATTTGCCATGCTGGATCTATCCCTTTATGTTTACCGCTCCATTGTACGGTCCTGGAATAAGTTTGTAAACGACTTTATTCTTCATTACATATTCCGAATTCATATATCCCTGGATTGCCCGCGATTTAAAAATATCAAAGAAGGCCTTCTCATCGGTCTGATCTTTCAAATTTAACAACGCCGTTTTTGTAGCTTCGCTGTCTGTCAGATTTAGCTGCTTCCGCAGTTTGTTGAATCCACCAACAAATTTCTGCTGATTTTCGGGCGACTCACAATCGTCGACCATCTTCATCACAAAAAGATGTAAATTCAGGTCTTTTCCTCCCGGCGTATCTGTCTTCGGAATAAGAATATCGGCCAAATCGCCCAAAAATTGCTCGTCAGCAGCTGAAATTTTCAGCTTATTCAATACAATTGACGCTCCTCCATCATTCAGACAGGACGACAAAATGGTCAGTCCTCCTGCTACAATGAAAAGTTGCTTGATTGCTGTTCTTCGGTTCATAATTCAGAATTCCCTTAACAATTCGGTAATATTACGTATATCCGAATAAAAATACAAATGCTAAAACGATTAAATCGAGCAGATATTACTGCGAAATCCACTTCGCTAGCATTTCTTTTGCTTCCGACAAGTTTTCCACAATGTTTTCCACAGTTGTTAGTCTAGCACGTTCTACCGCCTGCTTCGTTACAGCGATCAGCTGCAGTCCGGCTACCAGAGCCGCAGTACTACCAGTGATTGTGTCTTCAATCGCTACGCAGGCCTCACCTGGCAAATCCAGCTTCTTCAATGCCAAAAGATACGGTTCGGGGTCAGGCTTGGGAGACTCCACACATTCGCGGGTCACAAAAAACTCAAAATAACGTAGCAGCCCATGTTTGCCGAGCACTGTATCCACGGTACTGCGGTAACTTGATGTCACCAATCCGATACGGATCTGCTGTTCTTGTAGATAAGCCAAAATTTCTTCAGCGAAAGGCATCAGCTCAATATCGCTCATATTCGAATCGGCATAGGCGGCACGGGTACGTTTCCACATATATTCTTCTGTGGTATCATAACCGCAGACTTCCACCAAGCGCTTCACATTATGTGCGAGTGTATGCCCGGCAAAATCGCGGATCCAATCTTCATAGGTTATCTTAAGATCAAATTCTTGCTGTAATATAGGAGCCCAGTTTTTAAAATAAAAGTATTCGGAATCAATAAGAGTACCGTCCAAGTCAAACAATACCGCCTGTAGTTTATTCATAGTGTTAAAGATACACAAATCACTTGAATTTCCTACAAAATAGGACCGCAATATGCTGAATCTGAGAAAGCACCATGAAAGGTATCCCAAAAGCCGATATAAATGTGATAGTTCGTATGAGAATTGGTCAATGCCGGAATCTTGACCGTGCATTCTCCCTGAGCAGCATCCGCTACAGCCATCTCAAGATCTCCATGGTCATCCAAACTGACCCAAGCTAAATTCACTTTATAAATGCTATCTTTATATTGAGGATTTGGCGTCCACGAAAGCTTTACACTATCGCCTTCAAGATAGGCCCGGGCGTCAGCGGGAGGCATGAGATCTCCGACAAAGACCCGGAGGTTCTCCAGCCTAATAAAGGGGTTATTATCCACATCCACGGATAATACTTCATTAAAAACCGTCTTTTGGGCCAGCTGAAATGCTCCGCATTTAGGGTGCTTGGCCGCCTCAAACTGATAACCGAAAGTAATAACCGGCTTTATCAAAGCACAAAATTCACTGCTCAATTTTGTTTTCCTCCGGTGCAGCAGTTGCGCTGCAGTGGGTGGCTTGGTACTTTTCCTGCGTGCACCGCGAATAATACATTTTCCGTTGAGATAATATCCGTATACCGATCCTACCTTACCTCGAAATCCTCCATTTGGTCCATCTTGTAATATTGCCATTTTCTCTCTTTTTAAACTGTTGATAATATTCATCCTCTCGTCCATAACAATTAACTATCCCTAAAGTTTGCATTTACTTAGATTTTAGTATGATTTTGTTTAGATTTTAGTTAGGTATTATTTAGATATCACCTATTCTATACCTAAGTAATACCTAAACAAACCCTAACTAAAGCCTATCTAAACAACGGATTTGTTCTCCATCAAGAGAAAGTTTGGTGGGCTCCTTTTTTGGATAAGCATAGGACATTTGTTAAGTTTGTCTGTTCAAGCGCAGTAGATTTAGAAACGCTCATATCAAACAATTTTATAATGAAAATAATTGCAATCGGTCGCAATTACATAGACCACGCTAAAGAGCTCAATAACCCTGTTCCAGAAAATCCCATCATATTCTTAAAACCTGATACAGCTGTTTTAAAAGACAACAAAGATTTCTATTATCCGGAATTTTCCAAAAATATCCAGTTCGAGACCGAAATTGTGCTGCGGATCTGTAAAGAGGGCCGACATGTGACCCCAAAATTTGCGGCAAGCTACTATGATGCAATCGGTCTGGGTATCGATTTTACCGCGAGGGATGTGCAACAAGAACTCAAAGCGAAAAGTCTTCCCTGGGAATTGGCAAAGGCCTTTGATCATTCGGCAGTCATCAGCAATTTGATTCCGAAGGAAGAAATTGCTGATATCTACGCGATCGATTTCTCTTTGCAACAGAATGGGCAGGCCGTTCAACAGGGGAACACCAAGGATATGATCTTTTCTTTTGAAGACCTTATCGTATATATTTCACGGTTCATCACGCTGCGTAAAGGGGATCTGATTTATACGGGGACCCCCGCTGGAGTGGCGTCAGTTGCAATCGGCGATGTGCTGGAGGGATTTATCGGGGCACAGAAAATGTTCAGCTGCAAAATCAAATAAGGCTACGCCACATTGCAAAATAGTTCCACGTGCCGGTCTTGAATCGCGCGGGGCGAATTCCTTAAACATGACAACTATGAACAAAACAATAGCTATGCTGATCGGTATGCTGCCGTTTATAGGTAGCCTGGTCCAGGCACAAGATATCATTAAAAGCCGTAACTATCCGCAGGACTATTTTAGCCGGCCGATGCATATTGCACCCCAGGCCTCTGGTTCATTTGGTGAACTCCGGGCCACACATTTTCACGGTGGAGATGATTACCGCACACAACAACGGATCAACATCCCGGTTCATGCGGCAGCTGAAGGTTTCGTATCCCGTGTCAGGGTACAGATCGGCGGTGGGGGCAACTACGTTTATATTGACCATCCGAATGGTTATACTTCGGTTTATATGCACCTCGAGAGCTTTAATGATGCACTGGCTGCAATTGTAAAAGACGAGCAGTATAAACAAAAACGATTTGATGTGGATGTCTTCTTACAACCGAATCAGGTGCCGGTAAAAAAGGGCGAATTTATTGCCAATTCGGGCAATACCGGTGGTTCGGCTGGGCCGCACCTTCATTTTGAAATCCGGGACACCAAAGCGCAGCTACCGCTCAACCCACAACTTTTTGGGTTGCTATTTCCGGATGGTGTCAAACCGGTCATCCGCGGGGTCACCATTTATGATCTGGGTGGGGAACTATTTGATGAGCATACTCCCCGGAGGCATCAGACGATACGCGCTATAGGTGATGGCAGGTACACATTGGCATCGAATGCACCGATTCCCGTTAACGGCACATTCGGAATTGGCATAAATACAGTCGACAGACGTGGCGGTATATCTTTTACTTATGGTGTGTATTCCATAGAACTCTTTTTGGACAACAAAAACATCAGCACCGTCGTATTCGAATCTATTCCTTTTGACCAGACGCGGGCTATACAGTCCTACATTGACTATCCATATTTTAAAAAATCCGGCGTTCGGATACAGAAAAGTTTTAAAGACCCCAACAATCCGATCAGCATCTACAAGTCTCTGAACAAGCTGGGCACGATCGAATTAAAAGATAACGATGTACATGAAGTCAAATATGTCGTCAAGGATGTCCAGGGAAATAGAAGCGAATTGAACTTTACAGTGCAGAACAGTCCGACATTATCCATAAGCCGCAAACCGGCCGCAGGACTCAAAATGTTCCATTACGGAGATGAAAATAAATATGAAGCGGAGAACGCCAGGGTCTATATGGGCAAAAACATCCTCTACAACGATCTTTATTTCAACTATGCTCAGGGCGCCAAGCCAGCGAAGGGCTACTCCGCTATGCACTATATCCATAATTCATACATTCCTGTATTCGGTTATTATAAACTGATGATCAAGCCCGACTTTAGTTTGCCAGCACGATTATACGATAAAGCATTGATCGTCTCTGCTAGCGGCGGCGCACAGGGCGGGAAATACGAAGATGGCTGGGTAGTGGCCAATGTACGTGAATTTGGAGGCTTCTATGTCGCGGTGGATACCATTGCGCCGATCATCACCGCACGTAATCTCACAGATGGAAAGAATGTATCCCGGCAGCGGTCGATCGACTTTACGATCAGTGACAACCTATCAGGCATCGATACTTTCAATGCATACATTGACGGTAAATGGGTCCTGATGAAATATGATCCGAAAACCAGACATGTCTGGCACGATTTCGAACCGAATCTGGCTGCCGGCAACCATGTCTTCAAATTGGAGGTCAAAGACAATAAAGACAATTTAAAAGTGTACGAAGCTTCTTTCATCCGCTAACGTAAAAGTTAATCCAATGACAGCATATACTTTGGGCTACTGTCATTTGGTAAACTTGTTTAAGCAGTTGCTGGTAGTTTCATCAGATAATATCGTATCTTAATAGGCTAAATAGATCATACTTATGGCAACACTAGAAATAGGACAGCAAGCACCAGATTTCAGTGCAAAAAATCAAAATGGCGAAACCGTCCATCTCGCTGATTTCAGAGGAAAAAAAGTTATTCTATACTTTTATCCAAAAGACAACACTCCGGGCTGCACGACAGAAGCTTGTAACTTTAGGGATAACTATCAATCTTTAAAAAAAGATGGATATGAGATCATCGGTGTCAGTGTGGACAGTGAAGCCTCACACCGCAAATTTATTGACAAGCACGAACTGCCTTTCCAGCTCCTCGTAGATGAGGACAAGAGCCTTGTTGAAGCTTTTGGGGTGTGGGTAGAAAAAAACATGTACGGCAAGAAATATATGGGTACTGCCCGGACGACCTTTGTGATCGATGAAAACGGCATCATCCAGCATATCATCAACAAGGTGGACAACAAGAATGCCTCACAGCAGATCCGCGATTTAGCGAAATCACATATCTAAAATCTAAATACTAATATCTATATTTGCCACTTATGAGCAAACAGACAGACGATTTTTTCAAAAGTGTAGTATCACACGCGAAGGAATACGGTTTTGTATTCCAATCAAGCGAAATATATGACGGACTAAGTGCCGTTTACGATTATGGTCAGCTAGGTTCAGAACTTAAAAATAACCTCAAGACCTATTGGTGGAAATCGATGGTGCAGCTGCACGAAAATATAGTGGGTATTGATGCCGCGATTTTCATGCATCCCACAACCTGGAAAGCTTCAGGACACGTCGACGGGTTTAATGATCCCATGATCGACAATAAAGACTCGAAAAAACGTTACCGTGCCGATCAATTGATTGAAGATAAGATTGCCCGTTATGAAGCCGATGGCAAGACAGCGGAAGCAGCGGCGCTCCTGGAAGCACTGAACACTGCTTTGAATGCTGATGACCTTGCAGGCTTAAAGTCAATCATAGAAGAACACAATATTGTATGCCCGGTTTCAGGCACCAAAAATTGGACTGAAGTACGTCAATTCAACCTGATGTTTGCTACACAGATGGGTGCCATGGCAGATGGCGCAGATCAAGTGTACCTTCGTCCGGAAACCGCACAGGGTATCTTCGTCAACTTCCTGAATGTTCAGAAAACTGGCCGCATGAAAATTCCGTTTGGTATCGCCCAGATCGGTAAGGCGTTCCGTAATGAGGTCATTGCACGTCAATTCATTATGCGCATGCGCGAATTTGAACAGATGGAGATGCAATTCTTTTGCCGCCCGGGTACAGAACTGGAATGGTACAACAAGTGGAAAGAGACCCGTTTAAAATGGCACCTGGCGCTAGGTTTTGATCCGGCCAACTACCGCTATCATGACCATGACAAGTTAGCGCATTACGCCAATGCAGCAGTGGATATCGAATTTAACTTTCCTTTCGGATTTAAAGAAGTGGAAGGTATCCATTCACGTACAGACTTCGACTTAAAGCAGCATCAGGAATACTCGAAAAAGAAAATGCAATATTTCGATCCGGAGATCAATCAAAATTACATTCCATATGTCATTGAGACATCCATCGGATTAGACCGCCTTTTCTTGACCGTGCTATGCAACTCACTGGTACAGGAAGATCTTTCCACAGCGGACAAACAGGATTCGCGCGTGGTATTGAAATTTCCGCCGGCACTGGCGCCGGTGAAAGCAGCGATCCTGCCTTTAACGAAAAAAGACGGCCTACCTGAAAAAGCACGTGAAATCCTCAATACGTTAAAACTGGACTTCAATGTCCAATATGACGAAAAAGATGCCATTGGTAAACGTTACCGCCGTCAGGACGCGATCGGAACACCCATCTGCATCACCGTTGATTACGATTCATTGCAGGACAATACCGTGACCATCCGTCACCGCGACAGTATGGAGCAGGAGCGTGTCGCAATTGCCGACCTGGAGAGAATCTTACATGATCTTGCGGGATGGAATACCTTATTGAAAAAATTGGTATAACTCTCGTTTGTCAGCCATAAAAAACGGCGGTCCATGCAAGTATGGACCGCCGTTTTTTATGGAAAGTATGTGTTCTTTTACAACGATCAGAAATAACCTTCAATGGCTTTTCATTGATGCTGTAAGTGAAGACATGAACGTTTTGTTGGGGCACCAACATCAGTAGTCGACCACCACCGCATCCCGCCATTTTTCATTTTTGACCACCTGAAACCCCTGCGAAGCACCGACACCTTCCAGCAGCTTACCTCTGAACAGGATCTGTACATTGTTGCGGATTGCGCTTCCGAGTTCAAAAACACGTACGGCTGCTCCGTCTTTGAATAGGGTCAGTTCGTATTTGATGGGGACATCTTGTGCTATATCACCCATGAATTGGTGAAAACGGAAGGTCTTGTTTGTCACACTAAAGCCGGGAACGAGACGGAGGACTGTCTGATCCTGCTTATCATTTGCTGCAGACGCGAAGGGATAATATTGAAATGCGGCATGGAGTTGACGGATATGGATGCTATCAATCCGGCTCAGATCTTCGGAATCTAGGCTCTCGAATTTAATTTCGCTGTAAATCCGGTCCACTGTCAGTACACGGTCGATCGACTCTTTCACTTCAAACGTATCCCGGGCAGCAAATATTTCGGCTAGCTGTTCATGGAAGGGGTTTGACACAGCCAGACTTCTGATATCGTTTATTGTAGACGGAAAGATCAACGGATCTGTCGAATTTTTGACAATCAGACTGAAGTAGTATGCCCCCGTTGGCAGAGCGACATCGAATGACTCTTTGGCACTGAGGGAACCTGATTTGACCAGCATTTTTGTCCCAGCATCAAAAATATGATAGTAAAGCTTGCTGGGTAGTATAGACTCGTCGGTAGCGCCTATGATTTTCAGGTTATCCATTTTGAAAGTCCCAGTATTTTCATTGTAGCTATTTCCCACCGGCCTATTGCCCTCAAACAGCGCAATTTTTAACCAGTAGGAGGCCGTGGCGGAAAGTTCAACCGCCGCGAGAGACTGGGTAATGGAAAACTTTGCTGTCGTTGTCAGATCTATGGGATAATGTAAAGTGTCGGTTAAGGGCCTAAAGGTATTTCCCCTATCAGTAGAATAGCTGAGCACCAATGCCCGCGGTCCGGTTCCGGAGCTGTTTGCATCAAATGACAGCTGGCTCAAAGCCCTTATACCCGATGCGGGGATCTTGATCAGAATCTCTTTCGCACCTTTGAAACTAATGGCTTTTCCTGTATTGGGCCACCCGGCCACAAAACCGTAATCGGTTTTACCGTTGTTGTAGTCGATCAGAGCGGCATCGTCTAGTGCAGCGGTAGGTGCGGCACTGCTATTGTCAAAATCCCAATGATACAACAACTGCTCTTTGTTATCATTTTGGGAGTTGGCGGCCAGTTTAGAGTGGCCGGACTGTGTTTTTAACGGTGTTACAACCGTTTCAAAATCCTTGATCTTGAATTTTACTGCATGCGTTTTTTCAATGCTTTCATCCGGAAGTTTTGTGTTTTTCTTACAAGATGGAGCTACGGCTAAAATCGAGATGCATAAGCATGAAAAAGCACCCCAAGTCAACCTGGATCTTTTTTTCATAACTATGAATGATTTATAAGTTAATTAATCGGCAGTATAAAATTAACAAAGCCAATCCATTAAACTTAAACTGTCACTAAAAAGTTACCTCGAAAAGTTCACTTTTACAGGTGCTTATCTTGTCTACCTTCTGCACATATACTTTCCGGATTCCCTTTGACCAAGGAAGAGTAAGTTTATCGTTTCTTCCTGTCGGACGGACGTATTCACCGTTGAATTCATCCCATTCATAGATTGGACTGCCGTCTGCCTGTAGCCAGATGTAATTGTAACGGTCTTCCGGCTTTTCGTTGACGCTCAGTCGGACAACATCTTTCTTTTTGTCGATTTTCACCCTGATATCTTTTGGCTTATCCAGCGGCGGCAATGTCTGGAGTACCACGCGTGATGATGCAGACCTCTTACCTTTCCAGAGCGCCACCACACTGTAGGGTCTGCTTGTTTTGAGATGCTGGACAGAAATGTTCTCACCCATTCCGGCCGGACTTTCGCTCAACGCATCGTACCACTGGTATACAACTCCCGCGACTGGTTTTCTGATGCTGAGCACTTGATCGCCACCGTAGCAGGTTTCAAGCGTATCTGCCCAAGCCGTGAGGGGTGGCTTAAGATCCAGAGCTACTTTTTGATTCAATCTCCACACAATAGAGTCCCTGTGATTCACATATTCAGGGTTGCGGAGCAGATCCGTGGTATCTTGCACAAGTACTTTCAATGTATTCTCTCCCACAGTCATCATCCCCGGATCCAAATAGATGGAATCCCTATCACGGGCTATGACCTCATTGTTTAATAACCAGGTCGTTCTAAATGTATTGGGCGAGGGTTTAGCAAGACGCAGTGCAAATTTCTGGACGCTGTCCAACTGTAATACGTTATTCAATACTGGCCGGACAGCAATGAAAGGACTGGATTTTCGTTTGATGGCCGCCACAAATTGCTCCTGACACACCGGACAGAACGGAGCGATGAGATACTGCATTTTACAATACTCATGTGGTCTGAACCAATTGGAAGGCGACCCTTTGCCGCCATAAGAATAGATTCCTACCCCATCTTTGCCCAGCCAGTACTTCCAGGGCACACGGTTAGGGTCTGCCGACTGCGAGCGGTTGACGGATTCTATCGCATACTGATTTCCAGCCCAATATTCATCTGCCAGTTGTGCAAATGAATGGCCTATTTCATGCACGGCAATATCATTGCTTTTGAAGTTGACAGTCGATGTGGCCCATTTCCCTCCTGAACCACCATAAAATGGTGAATTGACCAAGACTACGACCTGCGTGTAGTTCGGGACATGGGTCTTCAGCACTGCTTCAATCGCATCATTCTTTTGTGGTACGACCAAGCGATGCAGCCCACCGTTGTCAAAGCTGCTGCCAAAAATTGTGTTCGGATGACTGACCGGAACAGCATGGTCCCTTGTGAACTTATTATAGCGTTTAGGATATTTGCTGAGATCTGTCGCACCGTGCACACAGTCACTGGCTTTGCAGTCGTGTGTGGCCCCCGATTCCGCAGATATCGTCCGGATGGCAAAAACATTAAAGAAGTTGCTGTATTGCTTAAAGGGTTCTATCGAGAAAAAGTAGTTCGTAAATTGCCTGGCATCTGCGGCATAGTCATCCAGTTGCTCCTTTGTGTAACCGTCACCTACGATCACAAGATTAACCATATGCTTGTCCGTTCCCTGAAATTGTAAGGTGTCGATTCTAAAAATACCGGACTGCGCCTTAGCCTGTCCAAAAATGCCTAGCAGCGCAATAAGCAACACAAGTAGATGTTTATTCATGACAGCAATAATCGTTAGCCCTCAAAAATAGCATTTTAGCACTGCAAACATTAAAACTTTATTGATGACTGCTTCTCCGATATTATCAAAGCACAGAACTGCTAAATTTTTAGAAAGGCTACGGTTGCTTCAAGCTACCAGTTTCTGAAGAGCCGACAGTTCATTAGTCGCGCATGCGGTGTTCATGGACATACTCACTTGGTGAGAGTTTTGTGATCTTCTTGAATACCCGGTTAAAGTTGACCACATTATTGAACCCAGTCTTAAAGGCAATGTTGGAAACGCTTTCCGAGGATTCGTCGATCAGCATCTTACAGGCCCGCTCAATCCGTATCTCATTCAGAAAAGTCACATAGGTCTTACGTGTATGCTTTTTAAAATACTTACAGAACGCATGTGGTGTCATATGGGCAACAGCCGCAATATCTTCAAGGGATATTTTATCTCCAAAATGTTGAAAAGTATACTGGAAGATTTCGTTGATACGTAGTCCTTCTGCATCCGAAAATTTCTTTTGCGGGATACCTGTATATAGAGATGTCCACTGATCCACTTTTTTGCTCAGGAAGTTGATCAGCTTCACAAAAGATAATAATCTATCGATACCGGCACTGTCATTGATCTGAATAAACCGCTCTTTCAATGCAATAGCATGTGCAGCGTCCAATTTCTTACTCACACTGATGTGTTCCAGAAAATATTTAACATCGTCAAACTCGGGAAAATCCAGAAAAGATTTAAAATGTGCATAATCGAAGAAGATGTGAATGGCGTGAATGCCATCTTTTATGTCTTCGGCAGTCTTGAACATATGTGGTTCGTCCGCATCCACGATATAGATCTCATTCTCCTCAAAGCTGTGGGTGAAGTTACCGATCATAAAAGTTCCCCTGCCTTTTAAGATATAAGTCAATTGAATCTCTTTATGCCGGTGATAATTGCTATAGAAGGAAGGCAAGATGTCCTCTTGTACACAAATTGAGCCTTGGTAAACTACCGGAACTGTAAACTGAACAACTTTCATCGCTTGTAGAATAACAAATATTAAACTTTTATGTCAAATATAACGATTTTTAAGACAATAAAGGTTAATTACTTCACTATTTATCCTACCGGACACGATAGCCTCATTTTTTGCGTCGGCGCGGTCGCAGTCTACCGAGTCTTTGCTGGACCATCTCCATGGTTTATAACTGGTGTAGCCATGCTATCAGACGATAAGTCGCTCAAAGTGTCAATGCTTATTCAGAAACTCCCTTACCTTATTTATGAACTGCGGTAAGGCAGGATCTTCACCGGCAAGTGACAAGATGCGGCGTGTCTGCGGATCAATCCACAGATAACCTGGCGTGCGGTCCACACCGAAGTCCTGTTCCATTGCCGCCCGGTCATTGGCATTTAAATAATAATTATGCGGCCCCAGTCCTAGCGAAGCGCTGGCTTTGGTCCAGGTATCCATATCGTTATCCAAAGAAAAATAAATCACCTCTACACCCAAGGCGCGCAGCTGCGCTTCCTTTTTGTGCAGCTGCGTCATATCAGCCACACTGTATTTGTTGGATGCCTTCCAGAATGCAGCGATCAACATGCTGGCCTTGGAAAATTCCATTAGTCTCAGGGAATCCCGCTGCACATTCATAGGCATAATGGACGGAAAAACTGGCATGTTCTCATAAAAATTCTTTACGCGGTCGACTTTCTCCCGTGCAAATTTATAATAAGGGTGTTGCTGCAGCGTCGCGTCGAACGCTTGCAATGCAGCGTCTAATTTTTTAAAATTGTCCTGGTCGACAGTGACGTATTTAAAGAAGTAAGGTAGAAGCAGTGACCTCCGGTGTGCGCTGTCGAGAATAAAATGCACATATAAATTGCGCAAATTATACGGTTTGATGCCGGATAGACGATCTAATTCATCAACAGTCTTCTCATAAGATCCGTCTTTGCGCGCGGCCATCTCCGGGAGCTGAGCCTTTAATGCACCGATCTTACTGATTCTTTTGTCCGTGTTCAATTTTTCCTCTTTCTCACGCTGCTGATATTTTTCTGTGAAGCGGACAAAGTCCATCGCATCACCAGAGGTGGTTGTTAAGGTAAACAGGCCGTTATTTTCTTTTAGATTATACGTTTTGTTGGTCTCCAGAAACAGGGTATAAGGACGTTCGTCATCGATACGGACGGCATAAAAACCGGCCATGCTCAGTTCCCCCTCCAGGACAAATTGACCATTGACGACCTCCGCTTTTGTAAATTGCTGCTGGGAGTTGTCTGCGTTCAGCAGCATTACTGGGCTTCCGTCGGCGGCAGTTGTTTGTCCTATTATTTTATAGGAGAAGGTTTTGAGCAGATCTTCTGCCCCGTCACTGTCCGTCTGCTGGGTGCAGCCTATCGTACCCAAAACAATAAACAGAAGATAAAAATACCTAACGAACTTGGTAGTTCCTGTAGGCTCCGTTTTCGAAGATGCGAACATGTCCTCTTTTTCCTTGTATGTTAAGCTTTGTAATTTTCCCGTTTTCCCAGCTCATGTCAACCGTATAATTCCCGCGTGCCTTAAGCCCTTTCACCTCTCCTTTTGCCCAGGCTTTGGGCAATGCAGGCAGCAAATGGATATAGCCGTTGTGACTTTGGATCAGCATTTCGGCGATGCCGGCAGAGCCACCGAAGTTTCCGTCAATCTGGAACGGTGGATGCGCGCAGAACAAGTTGGGGTAGGTACCGGCTCCCTCGCCCTGGTATGTTGTCTCATTCGCGAATGCCGGCTTAAGCAGTTGCCGAAGGATTTCCAAGGCATGATCACCATCCTGCAGCCTTGCCCAGAACAGAATCTTCCAGGCCCTTGACCAGCCCGTGCCTTCATCACCACGGACAGCCAGCGTCTTGCGTGCTGCTTCAGCCCAGTCGGGCGTTGTCTGTGGTGATATGAATGCTGCCGGATAAAGACCATAGAGATGCGAAACATGACGATGTGTAGGTTCGACCTCTTTATAGTCCTCCAGCCACTCCTGTACCCGTCCGGATGAGCTGATCTGCACAGGTGGAGGAATGTCCTTTAATTTCCGCTTAAGCGTACCCGCAAAATCATCTTTTATAGCGAGAACAGAGTCTGCCTGGATTACGGCCTCGTACAATTCACGAACGATCTGGTTATCAATTGTCGGTCCCATCACCACCGATGCTCTCTTTCCGTTGGACATCAGGAAAGCATTTTCAGGCGAAACCGAAGGCGAGGTCACCCACCACCCCGTCTTCGGATCCTGAACCAACGTGTAATCATAAAATTGCGCAGCTCCACGGAGTATCGGATATATTTCTTTCAGGTACGCTTTATCACCAGTAAAAAGATAATGTTCCCACAGGTGGTTGCATAACCAGCCCGAGGCTGTACTCGCCCCCCAGGAGGCCTGTTCCCCGGGAGCTGAATAGCCCCAGATGTTCGTCATCATATAGACAACCCAGCCCGGAGCATTATAATAAGCTTTTGCGGTTTTCTCCCCCTCTTTTGCAATGCGCTTGATCATGGCAATGAAGGGCCGGTGGTATTCGCTGAGATTGTTGACTTCTACTCCCCAATGATTCATCTGCGCATTGATATTTAGATGGTAATCGCCGTTCCAGGGCGTATTGATCTGATGGGCCCATAAACCTTGAAGATTAGGAGGAAGGGCCTGCGCGATTTTGGGTGCCGTACTTGAAATATTCAAATATCGTCCATATTGGTAATAAAGTGCGGCAAGATCTGGATCCTGTGCGGGATCTTTATAAAAATTGGCGATACGAGCATTGGTTGGCTTATCTGCATTCGTCCTGTTTCCAAATAAATTAAGCGAAACCCGATTAAAGATTCTTTGATAGGCTGCCAGGTGATTTTGCAACAGCTGCGGTTCATTTTCTCGCATTGCGTCAGCCATCGTCATACGCACGGTCGACAGCGGTTCACTGCCATAATAAGAAGTACTTGCTGTGAAATAAATCGTTAATTTACCACGTGCGGAGACC
Organism: Sphingobacterium thalpophilum; assembly: GCF_901482695.1. NCBI lineage: Bacteria > Pseudomonadati > Bacteroidota > Sphingobacteriia > Sphingobacteriales > Sphingobacteriaceae > Sphingobacterium > Sphingobacterium thalpophilum. The sequence goes on along the minus strand of NZ_LR590484.1, from coordinate 2,291,466 downwards.
TGCAACGTATGACCTTTTTTATCGATCTGCAAATGGTCACCTTTTACTTTGACGAGACCGGCAAACTTTAAGTTTGTTGCCCCCTTGCCATCGGGCAATGCACCTTGGATCAAGATACCATCATCCAATACGGTATAGCTATCTATATGCTCTTTGCGTTCGAGGGTAATCTTCAAGGTCTGTAGAGCGGGAGTATCCTGACTGACCTGGATAACCCCAACATTTTTATTGAAAGCGGTGTAATACTGTCGCCGGACGGTACGTCTTCCTACGCGGAATGTCGTCTGGGCAATAGCTGTTGTCAGATCCAAAGAACGCCTGTAATCTGTAATGGCTGCTTGCGCAGGCAAGTCGTAATCTAACAGCAGATCGGCAAACAGCTGATAACAGCCATAAGGAACGGTAGCTCCGTTTCCAAATCCAGACCCTTTCCCTTTGGTCACAAAAGTTTCGTTGACAAGCTTTTCGGCTTCATCATTTTTGCCCGCTTTCAATAGCGCCTGAATGGCCCCCACATTTTTATATGCCTCGTAATTATTGGGATCCTCTGGGCTTCCCGACCACATGCTGATCTCATTCAGCACGATTTTTTCCGAACGGGGGTCACCATTCGGCATCATGCCGATCTGTCCATTGCCCAATGGCAGCGTTTCTTCCCAAATTTTGGCAGGCTGGTCATACCAAAGTCTAAGCTGCTTTTGCTGAGCGATCAGCAGGCTGGTCTGGCAAATGCAGACCAGCACAAACGTCAGAAGTTTATTTAGCATACAGTTCAAGTTCAGCAATGGTCAGCGCATTGCCTTCGATAAATTGTTTCGGTTCAAATCGGATAAATTTGCCTTTGCCATCGGTCTCAAAAAACACTTGCTGCAAAATCGGATTTGCCTTGATATTGGAGAATTCGCCCTCTTTAACTGTTTTCCAATTTTTACCGTCCGTACTTGTCGAGATCGTATATCGTGTCGGAATACCTGCCGTCTGACCATCCTGCCTCGGCATAAAACCAATGCCAGACACAGGTGCAGTAGATTCGATAGTGATTATGCCGCCATCTCCGATAGTCGCAAAAGTTGCCGGCTTACCATCGGACATCAAAGTTCTATTATCTGATTTTCCCGTCCTCACATTAAACCCCTTCAGTTTTTTTATTTCCTTACTGTCAAAGGCAAACGGTTCATCATATTCTTTGAAGAGGCCGAAATCGCTCAGCGTGATCGCAACCGGTGCATATACATGCAGTTTTAACCTCGCCGTAGTAATAGGCTGATCGAGCTTAATCAACCGGTTGGCGCCGATGCTTGTCGTCTTTGCCAGAGGCTTCCAGGCATTGTTTTCCCACTGTTCAATGGTGACGCTGTCGATACGCTGTCCCAACTTAATATTTTCGCGCAGCTGGATAAGATCAAATGTCGCGGCGGACTTCAATGCGATTTCGAGTGTGGCATCCGTCTTCGTATCATCCGTGGCCCAGTAACTATAGCGGTCCTCATCCGTGATAAAGGACGTCCCGTAGATTTTAGCGTCGCCATTTCGGGTATTTGAGGCTGTGACTGTAGCTCCTTTCGCCAGATTGTTGCGAAAGGTTTCTTTCACTTTTTTTCCGAATGCATGCAAGGATTTGACATCGTTTTCATGCAGGGTTCCTGAAGGCATTGGTGCTAAACCAAGGTTCATACAAGCACCTCTGCCCACTGATTTGAGATAGATTTCAAACAGTTGGCTGGGAGTTTTTACGCGGCTATCCTGTTCTTGGTGATAGAACCAGCCCGGGCGCTGTGGCACATCACATTCTGCCGGAATCCAGTACTTCCCGTTACGGTCTCCTGTCTCCGCATTATGCGATTCGGTAGCTCCCGGCACGGCGACTTTACCGTTGAGACCTATAGGTGTAAATGTCGCCCAGGAGGTCTCGGCCGCATAGCCCTTTTCATTGCCTACCCAGCGCATGTCGGGACCAATATCAGAGAAAATCACGGCGCTGGGCTGTAGTTTACGGACGATTGGCCAAGTTTTCTCATGCCATTCATAATATGTTGTCCGATCAATAATCCGTTTGCCCTCCTGACCGCCATAGTAACCATCGCCCCCATTGGCACCATCATGCCATGAGGTGAACAATGGGCCATAGCTGCTCATCAGTTCGGTCAGTTGCTCCCGATAGGCATCTGCATATGCCGGAGTACCGTAACGCTCGTCATGTCGGTCCCAGGCAGACAGGTAAACGCCAAATTTCATTCCGTTTCGATGCGTAGCTTCCATAAATTCCCGTACCATATCACCTTTCCCATTTTTCCAGGGTGACGACGCGATGCTATAGGAGGTGGTTTTGGTCGGCCATAAGCAAAATCCATCGTGGTGTTTGGCAACACTGATCAGGCCCCTAAAGCCGCCGGCCGCTGCTGCTTTTGCAATTTGATCAGCATCAAATGCCGAAGGATCAAACAGGGAAGGCTTGGCATCACCATAGCCCCATTCTTTATTCTGAAAAGTGGTCGGAGTATAATGTATCAAACAATAGGTTTCCATTTCCTGCCATCTTAGCTGGCGCTCGCTTGGCAATGCCCCATAGGGCGCCAGCGTATCGGCCTTGGCAGCTGTGCTGCCTGAAAGTAAGATAGAGGATAACAAGATTGTCAACATAGTCTATATTTATATACTTAAAATTAGGTTGTAAAGCTCTAATATAAGAAGTTTTACCCAAGGATGTATGTAACATTTGCGCGGCGGGAGGCTGCAAAATGGCCGCAAATACAGCTCTCAGACCGACAAAAGCGTGTAGTCGTCTTAATCAATCGATTGCTTAAAACGTGAAGAAAATCCCAAAGGCTGCTTCTGCCGCACGGCTAAAAGATCCATTTTTTTAAATAATATTTCCATTCACACGAAATATAGGCAAGTTGACCAAACAAAAAACACCCATTTGTTATTTTAAGGAGATAAAGAATTCATGTGCATGCGGCAATAATTTGAAGTGCAATCAAGGCAAATTGGCATGATAATTATAAGTTATAATGCACAACAAAAAGAGTGTTCATATATGACTAGATGATTATGAGAGGAAATTTAATGATTTTAGCAGTTGCATTGGCCTGGTCAACAGTTGCCTGCAACACAACCGGTAAAAAGTCGGAAGCCACAGGAACTGGCGATACGGCTACCATGGTTCAGAAACCGAGCGTCGTCGATAATGCATCATTGGACGGCACCTGGGAGCTCAAATCCCTGACGACTCCCGAAACGGCGGGCAAGGAATTCAAGGACTTATTTAAAGACAAAATTCCTACACTGACATTCACAGCCAAAGACCACAAGGTGGAAGGCAACAATGGCTGCAATGGTATCGGCGGCACATATGAAAGTGAAAAAGGCAATTCCATCAAAATCGGTGATAAACTGGTATCAACCATGATGCACTGCGACAATGCGGCTTACAACGAATTTATGAATGGCCTGAAATCTACGACAAATTTTGATGTTCGGGACAATGAGCTGACTTTCATGTCCGGCGATATTGTCGTGATGCAATTTACCAGGAAATAATATCCCTCACGCTGGATAAAAAAGAGGAGCCGTTGGCTCCTCTTTTTTGTTGTATAGTTGACCATTTCTTCGGAACCGCAAAGGCCCTGCTTTTTTCATAAAATCAAGTTATTTAAGGCCGACCTATACCATTTTAAAATTTCATCTCGTAACTTTACACATCATGAAACAAGATCAATCTAAAATCATACGCGAACAAGTCGACCGTTCAGCACTTCGCGAGCATTCGACTCCTTTATATCTCACTTCGAGCTTTATCTTTGACAGCGCAGAACAGGGTCGGGCCATCTTTGCTGAAGAAGAACAGGGCATGGTCTATTCCCGCTATGCCAACCCCAATACGACCGAATTTATCAACAAGGTCTGTATCCTGGAAGGAGCTGAAGCAGGACTTTCCTTCGCGTCCGGCATGGCGGCTGTATTTGCTTCCTTTGCCGCCATTATCGAAAGCGGAGACCATATCGTTTCTTCAAGGGCTATCTTCGGATCTACGCATCAATTGTTTACACAGCTGTTTCCGCGCTGGGGCGTCACGACTACCTATGTTGATGCCGCCAACCCTGAGGAATGGGAAAAAGCCATACAGCCCAATACAAAAATAATCTTCCTGGAGTCGCCATCGAATCCGGGACTGGAGCTGGTAGATCTAGAATGGCTGGGCAAGTTCAAGGAAAAATATCCAAATATTATTCTTTCCATTGACAACTGCTTTGCGACGCCCTATCTTCAAAAGCCAATTCAATACGGGTTTGATCTTGTTATCCATTCGGCAACCAAATATATGGACGGCCAGGGGCGTGTCTTAGGAGGCATTGTTGTCGGCAAGCAGGAGCTGATCGACAAATTAATGTTCTTTATCCGGCATACCGGACCTGCCTTGTCGCCATTCAATGCTTGGATTATCTCCAAAAGTCTGGATACGCTAGGGATCCGTATGGACCGGCATTGTTCCAATGCCCTGGCACTGGCCCAAGCTCTGGAGCATCATCCCGAAATTGAGGATGTCAAATACCCGCTCTTACCCAGCCATCCCCAGTATGAACTGGCCAAGAAGCAGATGAAAGCTGGTGGAGGTATCGTCACCTTTGTTGTCAAAGGAGGCTTTGAGCGCGCCAAAGCTTTTGTGGATCAGCTTGAGATGATCCTATATACATCCAATTTGGGAGACTCCAGATCCATTGCTACACATCCAGCTTCGACGACGCATTCCAAATTATCCGAAAGCGAACGTTTGAACTTAGGTATACAGCCGGGCAGTATCCGCCTGTCAGTTGGTCTGGAAGACCAGGAAGATATCATCAACGATATTCTACAGGCGCTAGAAAAAACAAAATAGATAAAAAAAGCGTGCCATCCCATTTGTGGAGCACGCTTTTTTTCAAGAGTGTTATTTTTTTATTTGCTAGTAGAGCCCTAGGCCAATTTCCATTTCTGCAGGATGCCTGTGGGCTATAAGCCTCCTATTTAACGCAACGAAGCAATAGCCGCAGCGTAGTTAGGCTCATCCGCAATCTCCGCCACTTGCTCCTCATACAGTACTTTACCGTTTTCGTCCAAGGTGATCACCACCCGGCTCAACAGCCCAGCAAGAGGTCCATCCGCAATTGCTAATTGATAAGCATCCGAAAAGTTGGAGTCTTTGTATTCCGACAAAGTGATCACGTTGTTGAGACCTTCGGCTGCACAGAAACGTCCCTGTGCAAAAGGAAGATCTTTCGAGATGCATAATACCACTGTATTGTCGAGTTGAGATGCCTCTTTGTTAAAAGCACGTACAGAAGCCGCACACGTTCCTGTATCAATACTAGGAAAAATATTTAACACAACTTTTTTCCCTTTGAAATCTGTAAGAGATTTATCCGAAAGATCACCTGCAGTTAATTTAAAATCAGGAGCTTGCTCGCCGACCTGCGGCAGACTGCCTTTGGTATTCACTGGATTGCCTTTAAAAGTGATTGTAGCCATATAATTTGATCATTTAATTTTTAGTATCCTTGCACTTAAAGGTACGAGCAAAAAAAATATTACACAACATTTATTAATTTTAGTCAAACATTTATTATGTTAGCATTGTATTTTAAAGAGAATGTTAACCAAAATAAACTCTAGTATGAAGAAACTATTATTCTCAATACTTTGTGCAAGTCCATCGCTCCTGTTTGCGCAAGGATCACAGGTAAATCTACAAAGTCCCAAAGCCGTAGGGATGGGGGGTGCCGGTTCGGCTTACTTTATAGATGAAGCCTCCATTTTCTATAGCCCGGGTGCTTTAGCTAAAATGGATCACAATGCCATTTCTGTTGCAGGCAATGCCGTTATGTATAAGTCAGCATTTCAGGAAGTGGGCAGTACAGTCGTTTATCATACTAAGAACCAGGTGACACCTCCATTCTCTGTATTTGCCGCTGTCGGCCCAAAGAACTCCTGGTGGAAGGCCGGTATTGGCGTGTATACGCCCTACGGTGGTGCGGTGGACTGGGGAAGAGAATGGATAGGCAAGTTCAGTCTGGTCAGTCTTTCCCTGAGAGCCATTTTTATCCAGCCAACTCTAAGTATCAAACTGACCGACAATTTTAGCATCGGAGGCGGCTTTGTTTATAATATCGGTACTGTTGACCTGGAAAATTCGGTTCCTGTATTCTATCCCGATGGCCGTGCCGGATTGGCTACCTTGAAGGGCACTGGTACCGGAACGGGTTACAATGTGGGTATCCATTATAACTTAGACGATGACTTTGCGTTGTCATTGAGCTACCGTTCGAAAGTGGTTACGAAGCTCAAAGATGGAGATGCGATCTTCGAGGTACCTGCAGCCGTCGCCGGCAACTTTCCTGCCGGCAATACCTTCAGTGCCGAGCTCCCCCTACCGTCGACATTCGCAGCCGGAATTGCCTTCCCGATCTCCGAAAAGCTAAAAATGGCTGTTGACGCCACAGTCATCGATTATGATATCTATAAAGAGCTAAAATTTGATTATAAAGAGAACACCCCTGTATTACAGGATACACGTTCGCCAAAAAACTATACCAAAGCAGGTTCGATCAAAGCAGGATTGGAATATATTGCTTCCGATAAATTGCAATTGCGTGTAGGTGGCGGTTATATCGCTACCCCAGTATCGAGAGACTACGTTTATCCGGAAACCCCGGACAACAATAGATACCTGCTTTCAGGAGGTTTCACGGTCAAACCCTCGCCAAAATTCGATATTACGGCGTCGTTTGCCTACCAGCGGATTGTCGCACGTCAGGCCACAAACCTCGACAGCCACCTTTCGGGAACTTACAAAACAAATATCTATGCTCCCGGTATTGGCGTAAGCTATAAATGGTAATTAATAACAGCCAAATTTGATCACAATGAAAAAAAATAAACTCTATATAGCTGCGGCGTTAGCACTTTTAGCTATCGCCTCATGCAAACCGTCATTGGACGAATACACCCCCAGCGCCGGATCCTTAGACTTTTCCAAATATGTTGCTATTGGAAACTCACTGACGGCAGGTTACGCCGATGGTGGGTTATATTTAGAAGGACAGAAAGTCGCGTATCCCAATTTGATCGCAGAGCAGATGAAACAAGTAGGCGGCGGAGAATTCCATGTCCCGTACTTTAGTGAAGCACAGGCCAACGGTTCAGGTTATATTACCTTAACCGGATTGGTCAATGGTCAACCAGTCACAGCGCAGGTGACTGATAAATTGGCTTACCGCTCTACTTCGCCAAAGTTATTGACAAAGTACACCGATCCAATCAATAACTTGGGGGTTCCGGGTATGCGTATGGACATGGCTGAAATTCCCGGTATGGGCTCGGTTAACGGAAACATGTATTTTGAACGTCTGTTGCCTGACCAGGATTATCTGAAAACATACTTTACGTATTCCACGACACAAAATCATACCTTTTTTAGTTTTGCTCTGGGCAACAACGACGCACTGGGCTGGGCCACCAATGGAGGTGTTGTGAAGATCAACCCAATCACCAACCAACCCGACCCGACAACGGTATTAACCGAGACAGCACGATTTACGTTAACACTGAATAAGTATGTCACTGAACTGACCAAAGGTGGCCAGAAAGGGGTACTGGCTACCATACCTGATGTCACGGCCACACCTTATTTCACCACGGTCACAAAAGCGGCCTTGCTAGCTGCCGTAAATGCCGCCGGAGGAAGTTTTCAGGATGTCTACATCAGGACAAAAAACGGTGTCCGAAAAGCTAATGACAAAGATTATTTTATCCTGACATTGTCCAGCGCTGGAATCTTCGGTAAAAATGGATACGGCCTGTTCCAAGCGATTCCTGTTGACGACATGTGGGTACTCGATGAGTCTGAGGTCCTACAAGTCCAAAAACGTATTGGAGAATTCAATGCAGCCATCAAAGCTGCAGCAGCCTCAAAAGGGCTCGCTGTAGCGGATGTACACGCCTTCTTAAATAACGTCAAAGATGGCGTACGTATCAACGGACTGGCCGTGAGCGCCAAGTTTATTACCGGAAATGCGTTTTCACTGGACGGCATACACCTGACTCCGATAGGGAATGCTCTGATGGCCAATATTTTTATCAACGCGATCAATTCGACATATGGTTCGAAGATTCCGCTGGTCGATGTATCCCAGTACCGGGGTGTCAAAATGCCGGACACGGCACCTGTGGCAAACTAATCGAAGGATAAGATACTGACAAAAGGCAGACCAATAAACGTCTGCCTTTTTTGTATATTTGTATGAAGTCTCTTCCCTGGCGCAACGTTTCTACTTAGGAGTGTGGAGGTAAGTTTGCCTTTGAAAAGTAGTATAATAAGCGTGCTTAAAGACGAGCAAAGAAACGATTAAATTTACAACGATGAAAATCAGATTAAACCGCGTCAATCAGGCTGTACATTTTGAAGCCAGCAGTGAGTTATCGACCGTTAAAGTTAATATTGATGGCTCCGAGGCTATCGGTGGTGAAGGAAAGGGTGTGCGCCCAATGGAATTGGTATTGATGGCATTAGGCTCCTGTAGTGTTTTTGACTTACACAGTATACTGGTAAAACAACGTCAGCAAATTGACGATATTCAAGTTGAAGTGGAAGGAAAACGTCGCGACGAAATTCCACAGATATTTACAGATATCCACATCAATTTCTTTTTAAAAGGTCAAATCGATGAGGTCAAGGCGGCGAAAGCAGCAGAATTGGCCGTTAAAAAATATTGTTCGGTACATGATATGCTTGCAGCTGGGGGTGTCAATATCACCTACTCGTTGAAAGTAAATTAGTCCTTTGCCCTTCCTGTCTATCCTTGGTCATGTTCCGGAAAATCCGCCATCAACAAGGATAGACACTTACTTAAACGGTGCCTGCTATCGGTCCATCTCTTCTTTTCGCCTGTTCCATAATTTCTCGGCCCACCGGCCCACAAACCAAAAGGATACTGCAAGAATCAGGAAGAATACGGCCCGGTTAATATTGTCCCACAGGTACTCCACATACCGTGTGTAAATGTTGAGTACCAAAAATACAAACCCAACCTCACGGGTCACATTGTCTTTTGCTTTGAGGCCATAGATCACCAGAAAAGTGGATACCGCCGTTGATAAAATGCCCCAGTAAAGCATGTGGTACTGGCGCACGGTGGTCCATTCGTAGAAATCCGAATAATTGCCGAAAATCGATAAGGTCCATAGCGACACCATGAGGTAGATCAGCCCAATGATATAACTGACCGGCTGAAATTGCTGCAAGCGATCAAACCGGGGCTGTAGCCAGACCGCCGCCGCGGTGATCAGCGCCCCAAAAATCGTAAATCGTAGGGGATAATTCATACCCCAGAACTTGAATCCCCAGTTGCTGTGATAAGCCGTTTCGGTGGCAAACCATACACCCAATGCCAGTAGCATAAAGGTCCAGATCAGCTTACTGTCCAACTTAACGGCTAGCACGCCGTAAATGGCAACCGAAAGCAAAAACAGCAAGGAATAATGCATGGTTTCTTTATCCAGTACTTTTCCCAAAAATCCGATGCAGGCCGCCGTGCCAAATACACCGATCAGCATCATGGTTTCCGTAGATAGATTTTTATAGGGATAGCGTTTTTTATAGCGAAAGCCTAAGGTATAAAATAAGACCGCTATTGCAGCAAAAAAGAAGCAGAACAAGATATTAGGTGCTTCGTAGAGCGTGTCGACAAAGGCAAGAAAAGACGCGTCGGTAAACAACGAAAAAACAGCAAACACCAGCGAGGCTAATGCAATCCAAAAGGCGTAGCGCGCCAGCTGCCCCCAGTCAAAGCTCTTCACATCCAGACTGTCAAGCAGTTCGGCAGCCTTCTGCTCATCCAGCAGATTTTCTTTTTTCCAGAATCGGACAATGTCTTCTATAGACTGTTTCTCTTGTTTGCTGACGTCGTATTTTCGCATCGGTTTAATTTTTATTTCTGGGACCTCGCTCCAAGACTATACGGTTTATAAAGGCGCCCTATTCACAAGTCGACCGCAAGATAACAATAACCTTTGTAACTTTTTAACTCGTCGTCCGCTTACAAGACAGCGCGCCGCTATATCCGCTTAGCAGTCCCTGCTAACGGCCTTACAGATTGCATGATCACTTGTATATCACATTTTGTTCCAAAACACAGATCGGCTGGCATAATTCCTTTAAAATCTGTAATTTTGCATGTTTTGCAATTTATCCCCTAACAAGGGTTTTAAGGAGTTTTCATGGCAGTACAGAAAGGCCCAGATTTGGGCGAGCAAAGTGAAGTTCAAGTATTTGGTGCGCGTGCACACAATCTAAAAAATATAGATGTTTCTTTTCCTAGAAATGAACTGGTGGTGATCACTGGATTAAGTGGTAGCGGCAAATCGTCGCTGGCTTTTGACACGATCTACGCGGAGGGCCAGCGCCGGTATATGGAGACTTTCAGCGCCTATAGCCGACAGTTTCTAGGGGGTATGGAACGTCCCGACGTCGACAAGATATCAGGACTGAGCCCTGTGATCTCCATCGAGCAAAAGACAACGAGCAAGAACCCTAGGTCTACGGTAGGGACCATTACGGAAGTATACGATTTTATGCGTCTTTTGTTTGCCCGTGCCGGCGAGGCCTTTTCGTACGTGACAGGAAAAAAAATGGAACGTATGTCGGACGATCAGGTCATCGAACGCATCCTTGACGAATTTGAAGGCCAGGCACTCAATATCCTCGCTCCTGTCGTCAAAGGCCGGAAAGGACACTACCGTGAACTTTTCGAACAAATCCGGAAACAAGGCTATGTCAAAGTCCGTGTTGATGGTGAGATTCTGGATCTGGTCCCTAAGATGCAGGTAGACCGCTACAAAATACACGATATAGAAATCGTGGTAGACCGTCTAAAGGTAGAGCGTGAAGACAAAAAGCGCTTGCAGACCTCGGTAATGCAAGCCATGAAGACGGCGAAAGGGATCATCAAAGTATCGACCAAAGATAATCAGGAGCAATTTTATAGCCGCTACCTGATGGATGCAGAGTCGGGCATCTCCTATGACGAGCCACAACCTAATACATTTTCTTTCAATTCGCCCTACGGCGCCTGTCCTACCTGCGACGGTCTGGGCTATATTTTTGAAATCGACAAAAATGCTGTCATTCCGGACAAGAAGCTCAGCATACAAAAGGGTGGATTAGCACCTCTGGGCCCCACACGTGAAAACTGGACATTTGAAGTGTTAAAGGCTGTCGCCAAGAAGCTGGACTTTACAGTGACGACACCGCTTGAAAAACTGAGTGACCAACAGATCGACCAGCTGCTTTTTGGAAATAAAGAAGAGCCTATTGTGGTGACCGTATCGTATGGAAGCTATGGTGCCCGTGAATACCGGGTGGAGTTTGAAGGTATCTTCAAAATGCTGGAAGAATTTTCCGGGAAGTCATCGGACGAGGCACCGTCCCTGGACGATTTCCGGACCAAAGTCACCTGTCCAACCTGTCAGGGCGCACGGTTAAAAAAAGAATCCTTACATTTCAGGATCGCCGATAAAAATATTCACGAACTTTCAACATTGGATATCAGCAGCCTAAAAGAATGGTTCGATCAAGTAGAAAGCAAGCTGGACGAGCGACAACTGGTGATTGCGGCAGAAATCCTCAAAGAGATTCGGGCACGTCTGGGTTTTCTATTGGATGTGGGACTGAATTACCTCACATTGGACCGCACGGCCAAAACCTTATCCGGTGGTGAAGCCCAGCGTATACGCCTGGCGACGCAGATTGGCTCACAGCTTGTCAATGTCCTTTATATTCTGGATGAACCGAGCATTGGACTTCACCAGCGCGACAACGAACGCCTGATCAATGCACTCAAAAATCTCCGTGATATTGGCAACTCGGTATTGGTCGTCGAGCACGACAAAGACATGATTTTGCATGCCGATTACGTGATCGATATGGGGCCCGCTGCCGGTGTTCATGGCGGAACAGTTGTGGCCGAAGGCAGCCCCAAGGAAATCCTGCATTCCGATTCATTGACGGCGGCCTACCTCAATGGCAAAAAAGCAGTTAAAATCCCAGAAAAACGCCGCGAAGGCAATGGTAAGACGCTTACCTTATATGGTGCTACCGGCCACAACCTGAAAAACCTGACAGTCACTTTCCCGCTGGGGAAGCTTATCGTCGTATCGGGCGTTTCGGGCTCCGGCAAGTCCAGCTTGATAACTGGGACACTCTATCCGATCTTGAATAAACATTTTTTCCGCGCCAAGGCCACACCGCTGCCTTTCAAGAAAATCGAAGGCCTCGAGCATATCGATAAGGTCATTGAAATTGACCAGAGCCCGATAGGACGGACACCGAGGTCCAATCCTTCCACCTACACAGGTGTGTTTTCGGATATACGGACGCTTTTCGTGCAGCTGCCGGAGGCCAAGATCAGAGGTTACAAACCAGGGCGCTTCTCTTTCAACGTGAAAGGAGGCCGCTGTGAAACCTGCCAGGGAGCAGGGCTCAAAGTCATTGAGATGAACTTCCTTCCTGACGTGCAAGTTCCCTGTGAAACATGCCACGGAAAACGCTACAACCGAGAAACTTTGGAGGTCCGCTACAAAGGAAAATCCATTTCGGACGTACTCGACATGAGCATCAATGATGCGGTCGGCTTTTTCGAAAATGTACCGGCGATCTACAGAAAGATCAAGACCTTGCAGGATGTAGGCTTAGGCTACATTACGCTCGGACAGTCTTCGACAACCCTGTCCGGTGGGGAGGCCCAACGGGTCAAACTTGCGACGGAACTTTCTAAAAAAGATACTGGAAATACGTTCTATATTCTTGATGAACCGACTACAGGCCTTCATTTTGAGGATGTCAATGTGTTGATGGGTGTCATCAACCGCCTGGTCGACCGGGGCAATACGGTCCTGATCATCGAACACAATCTCGACGTTGTCAAATCAGCAGACTGGGTGATTGATATAGGTCCTGAAGGAGGGAAAGAAGGTGGTCAGGTGATGTTCGAAGGTACACCCGAGCATTTAATCAAAAATAAGAAGAGCGAAACAGCACGTTTCCTTAAGCTGGAAATGTAGTCGATCATATTGAGCAAGGCTCCCCGGTCGTTGATCAGCGGAGCCTTCCCCCACTTATTTTCATCCATGTTTGTGCTTTCTAAATATGGATATTTCGTAACTTTGTATTATATGTCGGATATTATTCAATTACTTCCAGATAATGTTGCCAATCAGATTGCGGCGGGAGAAGTGGTGCAGCGACCAGCGTCTGCCATTAAAGAATTGATTGAGAATGCCATTGATGCTGGGGCTGACAAAATAAAACTTATTGTTAAAGATGCAGGCAAATCGCTTATCCAGGTTATTGATAATGGCTGTGGTATGAGCGTGACGGATGCACGGCTCTGTTTTGAACGTCATGCAACGTCAAAGATCAGAAAAGCAGAAGACTTATTTGCCATTCGCACAATGGGATTCCGGGGCGAAGCGATGGCTTCCATTGCGGCCATTGCGCAAGTCGAGCTAAGAACGCGCCGCGTGGAAGACGAACTCGGCACAGTCGTGGAAATTGAAGGCTCCAAAGTCATCAACCAATACCCCGAAGCCGTGGCCGCGGGAACAAATATTTGTGTTAAGAACCTCTTCTATAATATCCCTGCACGCAGGAACTTTCTAAAAAGCAATTCGGTGGAAATGCGTCATATCATCGATGAGTTTCAGCGGATTGCCCTGTCAAACCCACAGATCTTTCTGACCCTGCACAGTGATGGCAATGAGATTTACCATTTGCCGACCGAGACTTTAAAACAGCGTATTGTTCATATTTTTGGAAACAACTACAATCAGCGTCTGGTCCCGGTGGAGGAAGATACATCAATTATCAAGGTAGAAGGTTTTGTCGGGAAGCCTGAATTCGCCAAGAAAACCCGTGGCGAGCAGTTTTTCTTTGTCAACAAACGGTTTGTACGGGATCCATATCTGCATCATGCGGTGATGAATGCCTACGAAGAAATTTTACAGGCCGAAACGTATCCTTTTTATGTGCTGTTTATTGACATAGATCCAGCCCGCATCGATATCAACGTCCACCCGACGAAGACCGAAATTAAATACGAGGATGACAAGGCGATCTATGCGATCATCCGTTCGGCAGTGAAAAGATCGCTGGGCCGCTACAATATCATGCCGTCACTGGATTTTGAACAAGAAACAAGTTTTTCCAATCTGATCACCAAGAAATCCCTAGACGAAATCATTGTACCTACGGTTACCTTTAATCCGGATTTCAACCCTTTTGATACAGACAAATCCAAATCGGATTACTCGAGATCGGACAGCTATGCAGAGGGATTTGCAAAGAAAACCGGCGGGATTCCAAGCAACTGGGATTCACTGTACCAGATCGTCGAAAAGGAAGAGTCCATACAGCTGCCGCTGCATACTGAAGTCGAGCTGGAAACAGACCGGCCACAAGCTATTCAGGTAGAAGATAAAGCTTCATCCAAATTATTCTTTCAGCTGCACAATAAGTATATTGTATCCCAGATTCACTCGGGCTTTATCCTTATTGACCAGCAGGCAGCCCACGAACGTATTCTTTTCGAACAGTTTCTGACGCAGCTGGAACAACATAAGGGACTGAGCCAGCAAAGCCTGTTTCCGCAGACCATAGATCTCAACCCTGCCGACAATGAGTTAATGAAGGATCTACTGGAGGATATCAATGGACTGGGATTTCAAATTCGGGAATTTGGAAAAAATTCTTATATTATTGACGGAATTCCGGCAGACCTGGGGACTGGCTTTGATGAGATAAAAATGATTGAAAAAATATTGGAAGATTACAAAAATAATCAGTCCGAATATAAGCTGGCCAAGCGGGAGAACCTCGCGAAAAGCCTTGCCCGCAATGCGGCAATCAAGCCCGGCACACAGCTTGATAATACAGCTATGGCCGAATTGGTCGACAAGCTCTTTGCTTGCCAATCGCCCAATATCTCCATCTATGGCAATCCCGTTATCGTCACCTTTACGTTGCAGGAACTGGCCGAGAAATTTGGCAAAAACTAGAGATTAAACAAAACGAGAAGATAAATTATATGTTTCCACAATTGACACCTGTTATTAAGAATTTACTGATTGTAAATATTGTATTCTTTTTAGGATCACAATTTGTGCCTATTGCGGATGCTTATCTTCCCGTTTATTATCCGGATTCGCCATTTTTTAAAATCTGGCAGGTGATCACGCATATGTTTATGCACGCAGACCTCGGCCATATATTCTTCAATATGTTTTCCCTGGTGATGTTTGGCCCGATGATCGAACATGTCCTGGGGCCCAAGCGGTTCCTGAACTTTTATTTGATTTCGGGCATTGGTGCCTGGTTTCTATATACAGCGGTGAATGGCATTCAACTATACCAGGCCACTGGCTCGTTTTTCCCACTTCATGGCGTGAGTGGGAGTGAAATTTTAGCGCTTTCAAATACAGGTAATTATGAAGCAATGACCTATAGGATTCCGATGTTGGGTGCTTCAGGGGCAGTATATGGTGTCCTACTGGCCTTCGCCTACCTTTTTCCAAACATACCGCTTCAATTTTTGTTTATTCCTGTACCAGTCAAAGCCAAATATATGATCGGGGGATTTATTCTGATTGAGATTTATATGAGCTTGTCCAGACCGGGGGATTCGGTGGCGCACTTAGCCCACGTCGGCGGTGCTTTATTTGGCTACCTTTTACTTAAGCTATGGAAGATTAGAAAGGGGATTTATTAATAGCGTGCGAAATGAATAACATTGGTTTAAAAGATTTTTGGAGACAGACGTATAAAACAGGTTCACCGATCCCAATAGTGATCAGTATTCAGGTTGGCCTATTTGTCCTCATTTATTTTTTGGACTTACTTTTTGAGTTAAAGATTGTCCCTCAAAGCTTTCTGCAGCCTATTGTGCAGCACCTGAGCCTGCCAAGCAGCTTTTCAGCCTTTCTGGAGCAACCCTGGTCCTTAATTTCTTCTAATTTCGTGTATGTCAAGCTTCTCAGCATTCTCTTTGACAGCCTTTGGCTCTACTGGGTGGGCCAGATTTTCTTTACGTTCTTAAACAAAAGACAATTTCTCTTTATTTATATTGGTTCATGGTTGCTCAGCAGCGTTCTTTATGTAGGTTTTGGCACACTTATTCCGCCTCCTACCAATCTGTACCTGATGGGCGGCGCGCATCCGCTGGCGGCCGTACTTGCCGCTATCGCGACTTTGGTACCCAAATATGAGCTACGCCTGCTGCTCTTTGGCACGGTTAAGCTGCGGGTGGTGGCCATCGTTTATTTTGCGCTCGAGTTTTTGTTCCTCACCTTGGGCAACAGACCAGCTGCCATTTCGTACTTTGCCGTGATTCTTTTCGGAATGGTCTTTGTCTATGCGCTGCGATCGGGCATGGACTGGTCGACACTTTTTCAGAAAAAACAGAAAAAGCCTGCAAAAATGAAAGTTGTTGTGGGCAATAATATTCCGGCAAATCGGAAGCATCGTTATGACTTGCCCAATCAGGATGAGATTGACGCTATTCTGGACAAAATTTCTGTCTCGGGCTACGACAGTCTAACGCACCATGAGAAAGAAACGCTCTTTAGGGCAAGCAATAGTGGCGATAAGGTTGATGGATAGAAGGACATTTTTGAGAAGAAAACTGGGATTTATAAGTAAAACAATGTTCCTGGCAAATATGCTTGCGATCATTGCCTTGTTGCTCAGTTATGCCGCCACTTTCATCAACCCCAAGTCCTTTTGGCCCATCGCCTTTTTGGGCCTCGGTTATCTGCCTATTCTTCTCGTAAATATCGGCTTTATCTTTTACTGGCTTCTGCGGAAACGAAAAGTTGCGCTCTTTTCCTTAATCGCCATTCTCATAGGCTGGTCATTTCTGACCAAGCACTGGAACATCCGAAAAGAAAATCCGCCCGTGCCACCCGAAACGCGTACTCTACGCATCATGACATTCAATGCACACCTGTTCAAACGAGTAGACGATGAGAAGAAAAATTTCAAGGCTGATGTCGTCCGCATCATCGACAGCATCTCACCTGATGTGATCTGTTTTCAGGAATATATTAGCAAAATCAAAGGAAAGCACGTCTTTTCGGAAGAATTTAAGGATAAACTGGGTTACGACTATTTTTTCTTTGAGCCCAGTTCCAAAAACGATTACGAAGCCTATGGCATGGCCGTGCTCTCACGTTTCCCGATCTACGATTCGGGCAATATCCGCGACAATGACTATGGCATCAATAGGATCAGCTACGTAGATATCAAGAAGCAGGATACATTGATCCGGATCTATAACATTCATTTACGCTCTTTTGCGCTGCAGAACGAAGACAAGGAATTTATCCAGAACTTTTCCAATAAGAACGAGACCGATAATAAGGCACGGCGCTTGAGCCGGAAATTGAAGAACGCGTTTGAGTTACGTAGCGAGCAGGCGCACTCGCTCAAAAAGCATATGAATGAATGCCAATACCCCTATATCGCTGTCGGTGACTTCAACGATACGCCCATGAGCTACTCCGTCAATTTAATCGGTGCCGACATGTTGAATGCTTTTAAAGAAAAGGGGAATGGATGGGGCGTCACCCATCATGCGCTGCTGCCGATTTTTCAGATCGACTATATTTTTGCCAGTCCCAAATTTCAGGTAATGAACTATCAGGTGGTCAGGCAAAAGCTGTCCGACCACTATCCGGTCTGGTCTGATCTGCGCCTTAGACCTTAGGCATCTGATAGCCCAATGTCCGCAGACCTATCTCGATAAACTTGTCCCGCCGGTTTTTAATTTTGTAATAGGCTTCACGGCCAAAGTAGTACCTGCCCACCAATGCTTCAATATCGGACTGAATCAGGTCGTGCAAATTCGTTGCTTCATGAGCACTGACCGCAATACCTTTCTGCGTTTTTAAAAACGCGATAAATAAATCAAACTCTGCGGCAGGTAAATGGTAGCCGCTGATAAAATTTTCTATGGAGTAGGCAGGCAGATGTTTCGTAAAACGGTCATAGACAAATTCCTCAATGGCATTCGAATGGAAGATTTCACGATACTTAGCACTTGTCTCGTTTGTATCGATCGGAATATTCACATCGGGAAGGATGCCACCACCACCAAATACCAGTTTACCTTTGCTTGTTGTAAACATCTCCTTTTGCCGGAATTCGGTATCCAGTGTCCAGAGGTCAAAACCGGTCATGTATTTGGCAGCATCAAAATTTGCGCGCGTATATTTACGCTGAATGCATCGGCCCAATGGCGTGTAATAGCGCGCCACCGTTAGGTTGACTGCCGAACCGTCCGAAAAATCAAATTGCTCCTGTACCAGACCCTTTCCATAAGATCGACGTCCGACGATCGTGGCACGGTCCAGGTCCTGAAGGGCACCACTCAGAATTTCGCTTGCGGAGGCAGTACTTTCATTGATCAGTACGACCACACGGCCGTCTCCAAACTCACCTGCCTTTTCCGAATAGTAATCCTGGCGCGGTTCATTCGCCCCCTCGGTATACATCAACAGTCTCTTTTCTTTGAAAAATTGTCCTGCCAGATCTATGGCTGTATGGACAAATCCACCGCCGTTGTTCCGCAGGTCCAAGATCAGATCCTGCGCACCACTTTTGCGCAAGTCGAGGAGCGATTTTTTAAACTCTTCGGCAGTTTTGTGCCCAAATCGCCGAATTTTGACATATGCCGTCTTAGGTGCGATCATATAAGACGCATCCAGACTTGAGACATTCACCTGGTCGCGAATGATCCTCAAGGGGTTGCTCAGCAGCTGACCATTCCGCTGCACTGTGACCATTACAGCAGTTCCCTTTTTCCCACGGATCAGTTTTTCAATTTCGGCTTCAGGAATCTTCTTGCCAGCGAGATCCCGATTACCAATCTTCACAATACGGTCTCCAATGCGCATTCCACCTTTTTCAGCAGGTCCGGCTGACACCATGCCAACGACCAGCAGCGTATCTCTTAAACGAAAATATTCCACGCCGATTCCGTCGAAAGACCCCTCTAAAGTCTCTTGTTTGGCAAGCACCTGGTTGGGACGCAAAAATGTCGAAAAAGGATCCAGACGAGAGACCACGTGCTCGATCGCTTCATCCTGAATGGTGTCTATACTGACGTTGTCGACATAATTTTCTGAAATCAGCTGGATCAGATACTGCAATTTATCGGAATTACTTTTGGAACTCAAACTAGAAAAGGTCGTTTTTTGGTTACTGCCCTGTTCCTCGGCATAGTTCTGTCCCAACAGCAAGCCGAGAAGCAATACTGCAGCGTAAGTAGCAGCCACAAAAATATTTCGCTTAATACTCTTTTGCATAGGAAACGAACCCGCGTTTATAAAAGACAAATTGTACAGCTGACCTCCACCAACCCGACAAACTCAGGACCTACCCCAGAATGTAACGTCACAGGACTTTTTTCAGCTGAAAATTACATCCCAAAAGTAGCAAGTTTATTCGGTTTAATGGATATTTGCACCCACAATTTTACATTAAAAACAAAAACTTGCCCGCCTGACTCTTGTTCTGCATACAGCTTACTCATCCATACAGAAAAGCGTGTGAAGTAGGTTTCTGTATTTGGAAATAAGCGTAACTTTACCTTAGTTTGGACTTGAAAAGGAATTTATTATATGCATGAGATCGAGCCCTATTACAATTGGCGGGACTATTATATCGCCGCCGAAGATAAACAATCGCCATTTTATGGTACAGTATATAGTGAATTCAATTTCGACAAGCAGATATACAATTTTCTGCTGCACCCTCAATGGGATGAATTCGGTTCGCTCACACTCTATCTCAAAATTTTGTTTGTCGATTACGAAAAACAATACTGCATTATCGAGCTGATTGGCGAATGGAACGATGCCATCTACAATGATATCATGCTACTGAAAAGGGAGATCATTGATGTCATGGTCAGCCAAGGTATCAAATATTTTATCCTCATCGGAGAGAACGTATTAAATTTCCACACCTCAGACGATTCCTACTACGAGGAGTGGTTTCAGGACATCGAGGATGGGTGGATCGCCGGTATTGGCTTCAGGCAACATGTGATCGAGGAGTTCCAACAGCAAAATATTGACTATTACATTAATTTTGGCGGTGAAATGAATACGCTGCCCTGGCGCACACTTAAACCCAAGCAGGTATTTCATCACGTTAACGAATCCCTGACAAAACGACTGGGTTTTTAATTTTAATTTTTACTTTTTATCGTATTATCCGTTAACTTTGTCATTGATGTAGTGTGTGCGCTGTGCACCTACTTTGAATTTTTACGTTTTACTTATACATAACAATATGTCATTCAGAATTGAAAAAGATACAATGGGTGAAGTTCAGGTACCTGCAGACAAATACTGGGGTGCACAGACAGAACGTTCGCGCAACAACTTCAAAATCGGTCCCGCAGCATCCATGCCGCAGGAGATCATCGCGGGCTTTGCATACCTGAAGAAAGCCGCTGCTTATGCAAATCACGAACTGGGTGTATTACCCGTTGAGAAGCGCGATGCTATTGCTGCAGTCTGTGACGAAATCCTTGCAGGTAAACTGGACGATCAGTTTCCATTGGTGATCTGGCAGACGGGATCAGGTACACAGTCAAACATGAACGTGAACGAAGTGATTGCTAACCGTGCCCAAGTATTGGCTGGACATAAAATTGGTGAAGGTGAACCGGTATTGAAGGCGAATGATGATGTCAACAAATCACAATCATCAAACGATACGTTCCCTACCGGTATGCATATCGCCGCATACAAAGCCGTTGCTGAAGTCACTATCCCCGGCGTCGAAAAGCTCCGTGATACCCTAGCTAAAAAAGCAGAAGAGTTTAAAAATGTCGTTAAGATCGGCCGCACACACCTGATGGATGCTACACCATTGACCTTGGGTCAGGAGATTTCGGGTTATGTCGCACAGTTGAACCATGGTTTAAAAGCCTTGCGCAATACTCTTTCCCATTTATCCGAGCTGGCTCTGGGCGGTACCGCAGTGGGCACCGGCTTAAATACACCGAAAGGCTATGATGTCGTTGTGGCAAAATACATTGCAGAATTTACAGGACTTCCTTTTGTTACTGCCGAAAATAAATTTGAGGCTCTGGCAGCTCACGATGCGATCGTCGAAACACACGGCGCACTAAAACAGCTAGCTGTTGCATTGAACAAAATTGCGAATGATATCCGTATGCTGGCCTCGGGTCCACGTTCGGGTATTGGCGAGATCCTGATTCCAGAAAATGAGCCGGGATCATCCATCATGCCGGGCAAGGTGAACCCTACACAATGTGAGGCTTTGACGATGGTTGCCGCCCAGGT
This sequence comes from Sphingobacterium thalpophilum, assembly GCF_901482695.1. Lineage (NCBI taxonomy): Bacteria > Pseudomonadati > Bacteroidota > Sphingobacteriia > Sphingobacteriales > Sphingobacteriaceae > Sphingobacterium > Sphingobacterium thalpophilum. The sequence continues at coordinate 2,270,064 of NZ_LR590484.1, read as the reverse complement.
CATGGGTAATGACGTTGCGATCACCATCGGTGGTACACAAGGACATTACGAACTGAACGTGTTTAAACCAGTAATGGCAGCGAATTTCCTACAGTCGGCCCGTCTATTGGGTGACGCTTGTGTGTCGTTTGAAGAGCACTGTGCTGCAGGTATTGAGCCAAACTACAAACGTATCAAAGAACTGGTAGACAACTCCTTAATGCTTGTAACAGCATTGAATACAAAAATTGGTTATTACAAAGCTGCAGAAATCGCGCAAACTGCACATAAAAACGGTACCACGCTAAAAGAAGAAGCGGTACGTCTGGGCTATGTGACAGCTGAAGATTTCGATGCTTGGGTAAAACCTGAAGATATGGTTGGAAGTCTAAAATAAGTTGTGACTATAATTTCAATAAAAATTAAACTGTCAAAAACATACCTACTGGCTCTTGCCGTAGGTATGTTTTTCTTTTTTGCTTCCTGCAAATTCAACTCAGATATGCAGAGTGAGGGTGCTTCATTTTTACAGGGCGAATGGGTGCAGGACAGCATTGCGGGGCAGCAGCAGATGCTGCAGTATACGCTGCATGAATTTAAATTTACCTGCGACTCCATCTACACGGTCTTACATGTGAACAACAAAGTTCAAACAATTCCGGATAGTTGTTACAAAAATGGCTCATGGACCGAACGTGCAAAAGGTATCTATGTCCTCCGGGGTGATTCGGTCATTGTCGACGGTATTTTCACTAAAGAAAACGGCAAACAAAAAATCTCTGGCTGCTACCGTTCAGGACAATACATCCCGCGGTTCAAAGTCGTCTATCATGATCCCGACTCGGTGGTGCTGGAAAGCCGCTTTGACCAGCGGCCTATTATTCTAAGAAAAGTTAAGGATATCAGCTGTGTACCCAAGAAGAGGTATTAAGATTTTATTCTTACATTTGACTATCAACTTCTAACCGTTTATATGAACAAAGGAATTATTGCTTTGGCTTTTGGAGGGCTTGCCATCGGGATGACTGAATTTACGATGATGGGCATTTTACCGGATATTGCTAAAGATCTCCATATTGAAATACCTACTGCGGCCCACTTAATCGCCCTATATGCGCTGGGCGTTGTTGTAGGTGCTCCTACACTCGTCTTATTTACAGGCAAATACCCCCCCAAGAAGGTCCTGCTTTTCTTGATGCTCTTATTTTTTATCTTCAATGGTTTATTCAGCATCGCCCCCGGGCAATTTCTGATCAGCCTTTCACGCTTTATGGCCGGGCTTCCGCATGGGGCTTTCTTTGGCGTAGGCTCTGTCGTCGCCGCCAAACTCGCGCCGAAGGGGAAGGAAGCACAGGCGATCTCGATCATGTTTACCGGCATGACCATCGCGAACCTTGCGGGGGTACCTTTGGGCACCTATCTGGGACACCATTATTCCTGGAGGCTGACCTATGGAATCATCAGCATGCTCGGCTTGCTTACCTTTGCGGCGATATATGCGTGGATGCCGAAGATTGAAGCGTCAAAGCAAAACAATATCTTTAGCCAGCTCAGCTTTTTCAATAAACGCATCGCCTGGCTATTGATGGCAATTATCGCCATCGGTACAGGTGGCTTGTTTGCATGGATCAGTTATATTGCCCCGCTGGTGACCAAGGTATCCGGAGTCGCGGCTGACCGTGTGCCGCTGATTATGATTCTGATCGGTATCGGTATGTTTTTCGGAAACCTAATCGGGGGCAAACTAGCAGATACCATTTCGCCAACGAAGGCAGCGATTGCCAGCTTTACCGCTATGGCATTGTGCCTGGTCATGGTATATGTTATCTCCCCACTGGGCTGGACCGCATACCCACTGGCTTTCATTACGGGCCTGGTGTCTTTTACGATCGGCTCCCCGACCCAGCTTATGCTGATCCGCGCATCCAAAGAGGCTGCGACACTGGCCGCTGCCGGTGGACAGGCGGCATTCAATCTCGGGAATACACTTGGCGCATTCTTAGGCGGGATTCCAATTACTTTGGGACTTGCCTATAACACTCCTTCGTTGGTAGGTGTGGGCATGGCCAGCATCGGCGCCCTTTTGACCTTATTGTATCTTAAAGTCTATGACAGCCAACGTTAACATCGCCGACTGGAAAAGCCATGGTTCGAACTAGTTATATCAGCGTATTGCGCATTGTTGCGATCTTTTTGGTTATCCTGATCCACTCTTCTTCAGGATACCTGAATAGCAATCAGTTTGACTCCTTTGACTGGAATTATGCCAATTGGCTGAATAGCTTTGCGCGGTTTTCTGTGCCTCTTTTTGTGACGATTTCCGGTGCACTGCTGTTACGAAAGGAGGAGCCTACTACAACCTTTTACAAAAAACGTCTGTTCAAGATCATCCCACCTTTTCTATTCTGGACGCTTATTTACCTTGCCGGTTATTTCGTGCGCTACACCGATCTGTCCTCATTAAGTTTTCCACAAGTTATCAACACTGTGTTAATTAAGTTAAAATCAGGCAGTAACGCACATTTATGGTACCTATATATGATCATCGGTCTTTATCTAGCGGTCCCCTATATCCGTAAGATAGTCGCAAACTGCACAAAAAAAGAGCTGCAGATCTTCCTATGCCTGTGGTTTGTTTCCCTGTTTTTCACGAGCCGGCCCTACAATGCCTACCTGCCCAATTTTGATCTGAAATTTTTCTCGGGTTATATGGGCTATCTGGTATTGGGATATTATCTGCAAAAGTATCCGATGCATCGAAAATGGCTCAGTTTAGGCTTGTTCATGCTCTTCAACACAATGACTGGAATGGGGACGTACTATTTAAGTGTCTCGAAGGGAGAGTTTGACCCGACGCTTTATAATTACCTGGCACCGGGCATTGCCTTGAGTACAGGCTTTGTTTTTATATTCGTCCAATGTATCAAGCTCCCCGAACAGCTCCATCCATTCTGGAAGTTTATTGACAACCATAGCTTCGGCATTTATTTATGCCATATCCTGCCGCTGACAGTCATCCACCCACTGCTGCCGTTTTCGACTTTATGGAAAATACCGCTGGCAGCAGTCTTTACGTTGGTCGCCAGTGCTTTGCTCACCTACTTCCTGCGCAAGATCCCACTAGGTAAATATGTCAGCGGCTAGGTTAGCCATGCTTTTTATTTTTCACCTTCCACCTTGTTATAGACATACAGGTGCGCATTGGGCCCATCAATTTCTTTCCCTTCCTGATCCAGTCCAATCAGCCGGTTTTCGGCCACCTTCAACTTCATGTTGGTTTCCTTTCCCATCAGGTGCACAACTGACCCGTGGTCGTGCCACATAATTTTACCAGAATCCTCAATTTTGGTATTCTTGTTTATGTACTCGCTCACGACAGAAAAGCTGTCGTCGTTTTTCAATGTGATATTTGTTTTGATGCCTTCGCAGTCCGCACACGGGATAGTCGCCTCATATTTGCCCGCCCAGTCCAGGGAATTCTGAGCCGTGTGAACAGTATCTACAGCCATGGTGGTCTGGTCAGACGAATCTGTTGTTAAGATGTGCTGATTTTCTTTTTTAGCCTGATTACAAGACATTAAGGAAAGTGCTGCTAAGCAACAAAATAATACAGATGATTTCATGTTTATGATGTTTTGATTAAAGATATCCTATATGAAGCAATTTCAGCGCCAAGAACATATCTTCTGTCAGCAAAAAAGCCTGGAAAATAAAGAAGGCTTCAAATTGAAGCCTTCTGATATGTCGTTATGTTGCCTGCATGACATGAACAAACGTCCAAGCGCCGCAAGCATGGCCCAACAGATGAGCGAAAATAATTTGCATCATTGCGTAAATCCTCCACCGCTGATCGATACGGTTTCTCCACCTTTTTTTAGCGTGGTCGGGTCTTGTTGAATTTTAAAGTATTTGGATTCGGGGCACGCCATTTGTGTCATACGCCCACTATGCATCGGCACTTCGGACAGCTGACCAGCCTCGTAGCGAAACAAGGATGTATAGGACCAAGTCGATTCCAATACCTTTGTATTTGTCAACTGTACGGGCTTGCCTTCATTAGCCACCTGATCAATGGCGTTGACCCTTTTAAATTCTCCCAGTGCGCCAAGGGTATACCCAGCACTTTCAAAGATAGACTCATACTTTTTTCCCGCTCCATGTATCGAAAACTTCAGCTTCCCTGGACCGGCTATTTCCAAGGTCATTGTGATCTTCTCTCCTGGATACCAATAATAATTTGCTTCCGCCGGTGCATTTTGATATAAAGGTACCTGCCCGGAGCTATGTGCTGACCGTCGTAAAAATGGTCTAAAAGCTCTTCTATCTTCGGTGATGTTTCCTTTCTCATCCCTAATCACCTCCCAAGTAAGGCCAATATCTGTCTCTTGTCCCCCCATATTCCCGCCTAGGTAAACAGAGGGGTTATCGAGAGACTGTTTTGGTTTATTTGGGTTTATACGAGCAGGATCAAACTCTATTTTTGGTAAGGTGACTTCCGCTTTTATACCTGCCCATACATCGGTACTGGATACAATCTTCCGATAATACGCGCCTTGGAAGCAGGGTTTAGACGCAGCCGGTCGCACCTCATTTTTTAGATAACCATTACCGTCCATTCCAATAATGGGGAACTCGGGTTTAACCAGATCATTTTTTGCACTGCAGGCTCCTAAGCCCAGCAAAAAAAATAGCATGATATTCTTCATTATTTCTTACGGTCAATAGGGATAAAAATCAATGGTGTCGGTAAGCAAGAAGCTCCAGGTGGCGAGTAAGTGAACTCGATATCCTGAATTTCCTTTTTTGGATCGGGCCAATACGTTTCAATTAAAATAGCTTCTGGATATCCCTTCGTAATTAAAGCCTTGTTCGGGTACTGCATCACGGTCTTTTTCCCATCCTGGCCGATAAGTTCCATGGTCAATCCCATTCCACCACACCATTGATTATCCGCCGAACGACTATTCCAAGTCACCAAAGCGAGACCTTTACCATCGCTACTTCTCCACTTGATCTTATTTTTATACATAACTCCATAATTTCCCGCATTCTTTGCAAATTCTTTTTTTTCACCAATGGTGCCGGTGATCCATGGATCATCCTGTCCATCGGCAACGATAAGCTGTACAACCCCGTTTTTGGTATCCAATGTATCTACAGTATTGACCTGGTAATTGGAAATCGGAAAAATACCCCGGCCGGCATTTGCGTGGCTATGCGGAATCAAAGTTTTGATCTGGGACAACACTTTTGGCCCAGACTCCTCCGGCGCAAATTGTATGACCGAAATTTGAGCAGGCTGGTCGACCACAAACTCATAAAACCCATGCACCAGTTCATCATATTGCACAATTTGATTTTCGAGCTTCTCGTCGATAGCCATGGCTTCTCCCGGTTTAAGTACTCTTACCTGATTTGAAACAGCGGACAAGAAATAATCTTCAAGGCCTTTTTTCCCGATTTCAAAATAATTTGAACTAGGCTTCTGGGAAGAATATTTTAGCATACGAAAATGCATATTCTCTTTTCCCAAATTCTTAATGACTGCTGAAATTTTACGGGCGATTTTCTGGGGATCCTTTACGCCATTAACGTTATATACATATAGCCGTACTGCTCCAGGATCAACGGTCTCCTGCAATGCAATCGCCTCAGGAACACGGATGTATTCGGGATCGTCAGATATAATATATTGTGGTCCGGGCAGCACCGATTTCGTATAGGACAATTTAGGAAAATCGGCTTTCAAAACATTATCAAGGTTGACAATATCGCCTCTTTTTGCCGCAAGAATTTTTTTTGAGGCCGTTTCTAAACTACTGGTCTGGCACAATCCCACTTTACAAGATAGCAAAGCGAGCATCAACCATAGTGCTTTATGGATACGCTTGTTCATAAGATTTGTTTTTTCATATAATTCATAATTAGCTTCCCCTCCGCAACAAATTGGAATGGGGGAACTATCGCCTTTAATTTGTTTCAGTATAGGTTGTAAACTCATGAGCGACCAAATAACCAAAAGTTGTTAACATATAGACTTGAAGCCGTTGTCCATTTTCAGAGGTCGCCATGCAGATGTCACTCGTTGCATTGGCATTGCTGCCGCCAACAAATGTCTCGGACTCATAGACCCGCAGCTGATTATAGGTGGGCGATGCCAATGTCGTTCCGATACGAGCACGGTCAGTAATATCGTAGACATACATCTGGCCAGTTTCGTTACTTCCGAATAATTTTACCTGGGCTAAAATGTCGGCATTGTTAAAATGCTGGAAAGCTATACCACCGTTCATCGCCATACCTGTGATAGCGGGAAATGTAGCCAAGCGTCCCCAAGTTGTCCCAGAGACATAAGCGAGTTCGGTGTTTGTACTTGCGATCAGTTCAGCAGCAGGTGATACCCCCAAGGGCTGATATTCCGGCAAAAATCCAAGAGATGTGGCACCGTCTTTATACTCAAGAAGGTCCGCAGTCGTCGATTTTATATGACCACTTTCAATTGTCCAACGAAGGCAATACCGACTACCAGCTATCGACACCATCAGCTGACCATTGCCATCTATGTCACCTACCCAATTAAGCCGACGCCCAATGTTGCCGTCGGCTGCTGCCACTGCTGCTGGCTTGCCGTAAGGGATATCCACAAGCTTTACTGGATTGGCATCAAAGACGTCTTTATATTTGTAGAGTACAAAGTTTTGCCCATTTGGTGTATAAGTGGCTAATATAAATCGCCCTTTTTCATCGGCCACTCCTTGAAAGATCATCCGTCCAGCAGGGAACGGATTAGCAAGGCTATGGGAATACGCACCTGTAAAACGATTATAAACCTTAAAAACCGAGGGCGAAGTACGTGTAACAATCACCAGATAGTCGCCACTGACAAAACAGGAAGTTTCATTGTTTGCTGAAAAACCGAGATCCGCCGCCTTTTTTACAAATAGCCTTCTGCTGATTCCAACCCCTTTATCTAATTTAATAGGCTCCTTGACGGTTAATTTCAACTGCCTTTGAACATTTCCTGGCGCTGATATTGTCAACGGCAGTTGCGCTCCGTTGGCCAGATTGACTGTTGTTCCACTCGCTATTGAGCCGCTTGCATGTTTGTTGATGGTATAGGTAAGAGTAGCTTTTGAGAGATCCATTCCGGGTACCACATAAAAAGTAATAGTGTTGCCGTTAAGGATACCTTCAACTTCATTCACCTTCTGTTCATTGTCTTTAAAGGTTATTTTGACGCTCGAAATATCGGTATTGCCTTTCTTTTCAGCGACGACCACGTAGTCCTTAGCATCTCCATTTCCGGCTGTTACGGTAATTTTCTTCGCTGAGGTCAAATCCGTGAACCCGTTTAGACCTGGCGTGATACGAGCATCTGCAGGTATGGAAGCTCGTAGCATCAACCGCGACAGATCCACCTCGTTGTCGGAATCTACCGGATAGTAATAGTCCACGTGCAAATAGATCGTATCATTACTGATTGTGCTTAGAAAAAGACGGTCTTGCGCGTTTCCTTCGATGGTTGCGTAAAAGTCCATCAATTGATTTTTTATATTGCGCTCGATATAATTGGGCTTTTGACATCCTAATAAAAGGATCGTACAAGCCCAAACACTATAAAATTTTACTTTGTTCATCGTTAATCTTTATAATTTGTTACCATCCTTTAATTTGGGTTAATGCCCCATTCAATTGCACTTCCCTCTCAGGAATTGGCAGATAATACAATTTTGAGCTAAAACTTCTATTGACAGCGTCGGCCGATACAACCTCGTAAGTAAATCCTGTTCCTTCAGGGCTGATCTTATGTCCCGTAAATTTGACATTATCTAATATGATATGTGCCTTTCGCCAACGACGCAAATCCCAAAAGCGATGTCCTTCAAAAGCTAGCTCAACCTTCCGTTCATGTTCGATTGAAGCCATGGCCTGATTGTTATTCGTCACGGCGATACTATTAAGTCCCCTTTTTTGACGCAGCTGATTGATATAAGTTGCTGCCGCTGCGTAATCGGCTAATTGTGCTTTTGCTTCGGCCATAATCAATAAAACTTCAGCATACCGCATTTCGATCCAGCTTTGCGTGCTTTTATTCTGAACAAATGTAGTGTTCGTTGGATCAAGCAATTTTTTCGCATAATAGCCGGTCACGGTACGTTTGGGGTCTCCTGTCACACCAAATGCTGTAAAACCTTCGATGGGATCTGATGTAGACGTATTTAACGTCCTGCCCTTCCAGCTTGCGCCATTGTAAAGTATAGTCGCATAAAAACGAGGTTCGCGATTCGTATAGGGGGCAGCAGCATGACCCGCATTTTGCCATGAAAACTTTGATCCATCAGCCATTTCAAACTCATCGACGAGCTCGGCTGTGGGCACACCATATACTAATGTATTGCCTGGGGCGTCTTTGGGAGGGGCATAGCCGAGATCATATTGATGTATCACGTCGGGGGCTACAAAGTCCACCCGAAAAATTGCCTCTTTTGTATTTTTATTGGTAAAAATACCAGCAAAATTGTCATCCAACGCATATTGTCCACCATTAGCCATGTCTATCACTTTCTGCGCTGCATCTGCGGCCTTTTTGAAATACTCTTGGCTTCTGTTTTGTGGAATTCCTGTCAACGCATCTTGGTTGAATTGCTTAAGATCATATTTTGCTATCGACCCCGCATACAGGGCTGCTCTAGCCATCAATGTATAAGCTGCTCCTTGCGTCGCGCGACCAGCCAGGTTGCTCAACGGTAAGTGATCAGCGGCAAACTGCAGATCTTCTAGAATGAAATCGTATACGGCTTCTTCGCTCGACCGGCTATGATCTTTCTCCGTATACTGATCCATACTTTTAAAGAGGACCACGCTACCGTGAATCTTAGCCAGCCAAAAATAGGCATATGCCCGAACGAACCTGCCCTCAGCCTCATAGATTCGTTTTTGTTCATCCGACAGTTTGGCTTTGGTATTGATGCTATTGATCATTTCATTGACCCGCCTGATCCGATCGTAGCCACTGGCCCAGTAATTCAACCCGACGCTGGAGGATGAAAACTGGTTGGAATTAGATACCAGGATATTGACGGTTCCGTTACCCGCAGTATTTGACGTAAATTTCATGCCGTCTGCGAGGGCATCCATGGCATTGTCATAGCCCAAATTAGGGAACAGGCCAAACTGAAATTTTTTAAATTCGCTATACATGCCCGACACATAAAGCTCGGCGGAGTTGGGATCTTCCCATACTTTTTCTTCTGCAATCCGATCTTGGGGGATCAGGTCTACAGAACAACCTTGTAGCATGATCAATAGAAGGCTCAAAAAAGGAAGCTGCCGATATTTGATATATGTAATTATTTTCATCTGTGATTATTATTGATCCATCTCATTGATGGAGTTAAACAATTTAAACGGTGTCCATAAATGTCTATGGTAGAATTTAGAAGGTCACGCTCAGCCCAAATTCAAAAATGCGTTGTTGCGGATAAAATCCATTATTGACATTTGGCATTTCAGGATCAAGATATTTTAGGTAATCCCAAGTAAATAGATTCGAACCTGAAGCAAATACACGTACATGTTCAATTTTTGCTGTATTTAACACACTTTTTGGAAAAGTATAACCAATTTGGACGGACTTGAGCCGCAAATAATCCCCTTTCCTAATCCATCCTGAGTTTGCATTTGCATTATTGGCAGACATACCTGTTGCCTTGTAGGCGCTCAAACGAGGAAATTCGGCATTGGGATTGTCTTCGCGCCATGAATTTTCGACCAAGAAATAGGGCGAGTTACCATAATTATAAAAAGGACGTGTAAATGGTGTGTTGTCTTCTACACCTGAAGTACCTGAAGATCCCTCATATGTTCCCGCCAACGCGACATCTGCGCGAGCGGCTCCCTGCAGGAGCGCTGAGAAATCAAACCCCTTATAGGCCATATCGATATTTAAACCAAATGTTAATTCAGGAATATTGGAGCGCCCAATGTAGGTCATATCATCTGCCCGGGTAATCCGACCATCGCCGTTGAGATCTTTGAACTTGAAAAACCCGGGAGCCATAAAGCCTGAACTTGGAGAAGGTGTATTGCGGGCTTCCTCCCAAGTCTGTACCATACCCTCCTTAACAAATCCGATTTTGGTCCCAATAGGCTTACCGATCAGACTCTGCCATGATGGAATCCCATTGGCCTCATCCAATTTTAGATACCTGTTTCTGGCCCAGTTAATATTACCGACCACACCGAGTTTAAATTCGCCAAAACGATCATTATAACGCAACTGAGCATCAAATCCTCTGTTGTCAACTTCGCCTATATTCGCTAAACTTGGAAAATATCCTCCCATTGAAGCTGGGTACAGATTTCCTACCGGCGCCAATATACCGGTTGTATAGCGGTAGAACCATTCGAAATCAAAACCAAATTTGCCATTTAAAAACCGGGACTCAAAGCCGACGTTAGATGTGGTGGATTCTTCCCATTTTAACAGTGGATTCTGGGGAGCATTCGTAAAAAGTGGTTTTATAGGTTTGCCGTCGATGACCACCACAGGGACAACATTTTGTGAGAGCGTATTGATGAAGGGGAAAGTCCCGACCTGTGCTCGGTCGTTGCCCGTTCGGCCGATTGAGCCTTTTAATTTGAAAAAGTCAGCGAAAGGAAGTGCTTCTTTAAAGAATGCTTCGTTGGATACCACCCATCCCAGTCCGATAGCAGGGAAAGACTTCCATCGGTTCTCTTTTGCAAAATTGGCCGAAGCATCCCATCGCGATACCAGCTCCACCAAATAGCGGTCCCTGAACGCATAATTCAGCCGTGAAACAAAACCTGCTCGTGCAGACTCGGGGTCACTGGAACCAGTAGACCTAATGATATCCTCCTGTGTGGTAGAACCGTAGTTTATTTCCTGAATAATAGTGATCGGAAAGTTGCTTGCGCCTGCAGCAAACTGGTTTCCACGGGTTTTTGCGTATTCATACAAGGCCAAAACACCAATACTATGCTCACCGAAAGTTCGATTATAATTTAAGCTAGCCTGCCATGTGTATCTATAAGCTGCAGCGAAGCTCTGGCGCAAAGATGTTTTTGTAATCCCTGGCAACGTGGTCATAGCTACAAAATCTCCGGCGACTTGGTCCCGCTGTCTCCCCATTGTAGCGTAAGGCGTCAACCACGACTTGGATTCATCCGAATTATAATCGTAGGCTCCTTGCACTTTAGCTAGCAAACCGGTTACTCCTGGTACTTTTAGATCTATATTCGCTGTCCCCTGAAAAATATTACTTTTCAATTTTTGATAGCCCGAATTTTCTACAGAAGCAATCGGATTCACCCAACCTGCCCCAGCCTGATAAGCTACGGGAAGACCATTGGGCGCATACATTGGTAAATTTGGCAACATTCTCACGGCCTGATAAAATGGATTCATATAGGCCGAGTTATCCGGAGAAATTCCTGGTAAATTGGTATTTTGATTGCGCAAACCAATATTTAAGCCGACCGTAAGATGTTCATTTAGCTCGCTCTTTAGATTTGTACGAATATTATAACGTTTAAAATTGGTATTATCGATCACACCATCCTGATTCATGTGGCTGACGGAAGCAAAATATTGTGTATTGCTGGCGCCGCCAGAAATTGTCGCAGCATGATGTTGTGAATAACTATTGTTATCGGCCAAGAGACCAATCCAATCCGTATTCCCAAATAGTGGATTGGTATTGGTTCCATGCTGTACAGCATCAATCAGCTCTTGTGTGTAAATGTAGGGTACTTCATTTTGCTTTGTATTTCTTAGAAAGTCGTTGTCGAGCTCCGTCCCTTTATTATACCAGTTCATATAATCTGGACCGTTCAGAAATTTGGGGAATCGTGTATTTTGACCAATACTATAGCCAAAGTCATAGCTCACCTTGGTCTGTTCCTTTTTACCGTTTTTTGTCTTGACGAGAATAATGCCGTTGGCAGCCTGTACCCCATAAGCTGCTGTAGAGACCGCATCTTTTAGAAAGGAAATAGTTGCTATTTCACTTGGATCCAGATATGCCAAGGTAGAAAGTGGTCTTTCGATATCATCAATGATGACCAAAGGGCTTCTATTTCCACCATACGTGCCGATACCGCGGAGATAGAGCGTAGCGTTATCAGCTCCTGGTCGCCCCGATTGCTGTAAGGCTGTCAGTCCGGGCACACGGCCTGCAAGTGCATTTGTCAAATTCATTGAAGGAGCCTTTTTAAGTTCATCAGCACTGATCTGGACGACAGATCCCACGACCTTCGATTTGTTTTGGGATCCGTATGCTACGACCACTACTTCATCGATCTGGCGCTCGTCCGACTGCAGGACGAAGTTCTGTATTCCCCCTGAGCTGATCTTTCTAGTCTGTGGGATATAGCCTACATAGCTTACCTGGAGTTCTGTAGGGAAGCGTTCAACAGATAAACTAAAGCTGCCCTTTTGATCTGTTCGTGTAGTGACTGCTGTTCCCATTATTTTAACCGTGGCCCCAGCGATAGGCTGATCATCGCGATTTCGTATGGTACCATTAATAATAGATTGAGCAAAACTGATCGCTGTTTGCATGAAAACAATGATGAATCCCAAAGCCCTGAAAAGATACCTGCGTTTTACATGTGTTGGTTTCATAATTTAGGAATGAAATAGTATATGTTAATAAAATTTATGATCCACGCTGCTAGCGGCAATATTCAGATGCTTTTCAGCTTCATCTTCTGGCGTCACTCAAAGCACCTAACATAGTCTGATGCAGCGATAGTGGTTTACAATTATTGGATATATTATCTATTACCGTGCTAAATAAGAAATAAAATTCTAAACAACCAAATTATTTTTAATTTTTTTTATTAATTAACAGCTACTAACGAAGAAAAAACACAAACATACTTAGCCGTGCTGAGATATTTGCTATATTTACTGGGAAGAAAAACGTAAGAAAAGTTATGAGCATAAAATTTTTGAGTGATCTACATGATGCCAGCTACAGCGGTGTAGCCTATAAAAACATCTTGCTTAAAAAGGAAATTTTAACTTTTTTTGCGACGAAAGGGCCCTCTACCATTCCCGAGCTGAGTAAGGAACTCAATATTAGCATTCCCAAAATCAATGAGTCCATTAATGAGCTGATCGAAGACAAGCTGGTACAGGATAACGGAAAATCTACTTCAGGGATAGGAAGAAAGCCAAACTCTTACGGCCTACTTCCCAATGCAGCATTTTTTGTTGGTGTACAGGTGAGCCATGACCATCTTAGTATTGTGGTCATGAACATGAAAAAAGATATTATAGCTACCCAGGAGGAAATTCCTTACCGTATGGAAAACAACCAGGAATCACTCCAACATATCTGCCGTGAGATCAATCGGTTTATCGCTACTCATCAAATACAAAAAGACAAGATCCTTGGTGTAGGCATTAACTTATCTGGACGGATTAATTACCGAACAGGCTATTCTTACAGCTTCTTTAACTTTTATGAAGATCCTTTGTCAAAGTATTTTGAACAAGAATTGCAGTTACGTACGTATCTTGAAAACGACAGTAAAGCACTAGCGTACGGAGAGTTTTCCAGCGGCATTCTAAAGGACGAAAAAGATGCTCTTTTTGTAAACGTTGACAATGGCATCGGTCTAGGAATTTTGATCAATGGAAAAATCTATTATGGGAAATCAGGCTTCTCTGGCGAATTCGGCCATATTCCTATTTTCGACAACGACATTATCTGCCGCTGTGGAAAAAAGGGCTGTTTAGAAACAGAAGCATCCGGCTTTGCCCTTCGCAATCGAGTCATTGAAGCGCTGCGCAATGGAGCGACGAGTGTATTAACCAAAAAATTCAGTAATCTGGAAGATATACGCCTGACCGATATCATCATGGCTGCAAAAAAGGACGACAACCTCGCTATCGAGCTAATCAATGAATTAGGCGAAAAGCTGGGCCGTGGGTTAGCCACATTGATCAACATCTTTAATCCAGAAATTATCATTATAGGTGGCATTTTAGCAAAAAGCGAAGAGTATCTGATGTTGCCCCTGAAAAATGCCGTCAACAAGTTCTCCCTATCCATTGTAAATAAAGATACTAAACTGGCATACTCCAATAATGGTGAGAGACTGGCTGCTTTAGGGGCCTGCCTGCTCATTCGCGACAGACTATTATCAATAATCGATTAATAGGATTGTGAGGATTTCCGAAACAAAATCCTCACACTATCATCGCTCAACAACCTCTTTTACTGCTTCGCCATACTGATCCTCGACCTGCTCTTTTTTGCGAATTAAAGATAGCCATCTCCTGAACGCTCCAATAAAAACGATCAGCATAAGCGACATCGCAGTAACGGCCAAGACAGCCAGCAAATATTGTCCTTTGGGCAAGTAACCTTGCACCACCTGCAGATAACCTGCCCAAAATGTGATGCCTACCATAAATATACCGGGTATAGCCGCATACAGCGCATATTTGTGTCGATTCATCCGTATCAGCATTGTCGTACATACAATTAGGCCGCAGGCAGCTAGGAGCTGATTACTAATTCCAAATAGTGGCCAGATGCTGCTCACATTTCCTGTATAGGTCAAATATCCCCAGGATAAGGTAAATATCGCACTGCAGATCCATACTCCGGGCTTCCAATTTTTATCGCCGAACTTCGGAAAGATGTTACCGAGCATCTCTTGGAGAAAAAAACGTCCTACGCGTGTGCCAGCATCAATTGCAGTTAAGATAAAGACAGCTTCAAACATAATCGCAAAATTATACCAGTACGCCATAATATCCTCCATAAAAGGAACCTTATCAAAAATATGCGCCATGCCGACAGCTAGAGATACTGCTCCACCGGTACGACCATGCAGATCTACACCAATCCGCGTTATGAAATGCGGCAAGTCCACCGTCGCAAGTGCCGGATATTCGGCAAGAAAATCTGCGTAATCGGCAGCAGGCGTGTTAATTGCAAAATAGTCTCCCGGCATCAAGGTACATGCTGCGATGAGAGCCATTAGGGCTACGAAGCCTTCCACAAGCATAGCCCCATAGCCTACAAAGAGGATTTCCCGCTCATTGCCAATCATCTTCGGCGTGGTGCCAGTGGCAATAATCGCATGAAATCCGGAAATCGCTCCACAAGCAATCACGATAAAAATAAAAGGCAGTACCGGTCCGTTGATCACAGGTCCTCCTCCATGGATAAAAGTTGTCAGCGCGGACATCTGAATAGTAGGGGCAACAAAACATATCCCGACTGTCAACATGACGATAGTACCTATTTTTAAATAGGTCGATAAGTAGTCTCTTGGCACAAGTAATAGCCAAATTGGCAATACCGAAGCAAAAAACCCATAGATAGCAATACCAATGGATATGGATTTCACATCCCAGTTAAAAAGAGTATGGAAAGCAGGTAGTTGCATCAAATGGTGGCCTGCAATAATTCCAGCGACTAGCAAGATCCCGCCAAGGATACTTGCAGCAGTCACGGATCCCTCACGGTATCGCATCATTAAGCCCATGAATATGGCAATGGGCATGGTCAATACGATTGTAAACAAGGACCATGGAGCCTCGTGCATTGCACTGATACAGGCAAGTGACAGTCCTGCGAGGGTAAGGATTAAGATAAATAGAACCGCAATACCCGCGATAGCCCCTATTGGCTTGCTTACTTCTTTGGATGCAATGCTGGCCAGGCTCTGGCCTTTATGCCGCACAGAGGCGAAAAGCACAACCATATCGTGCACACCGCCTCCCAATACACAGCCAATCAATATCCACAAAGCGCCGGGAAGATAGCCAAACTGCGCGGCTAAAACAGGCCCTACCAATGGCCCCGCAGCCGCAATAGCTGCAAAATGGTGGCCAAAAAGCACTTTTTTATCCGTTTTTACATAATCATGTCCATCAGCAAACTCAATAGCAGGAGTCTGCCGGCCTCCATTTAATCTGAGCATTTTATTGGCGAGAAACAGGCCGTAAAAACGGTAAGCAATGGCAAAAACAAGGATGGCCACAAATACCAAGGTCAGCGCATTTATTCCATTGAATAGGTCCATAGGATTGAATTATACAATTATTTTTGTTTTTTCAAATACTTCATGAACTTTCCATAGCGCACGCGGCACATGAAAACACCCCTTCCATTTACCACCTTTGAGATCCAAAAGGACTTCTCCCATGCGATTCAGATAACCAAACCATTCACCATATACAGGATCTCTGAACTTGCTCCAGGTATAATCATGAACACGCTCGAACCATACCTTTGCTTCGGCATTGCCGGTCAGCACCCAAGCCTTTGCCATACAAACCAAGGTCTCACAATGGACCCACCACAATTTTTGATCCCATTCCAGCTGCTGAGTCGGCTTCCCTTTCGCGTCCATAAAATAAAATATACCACCGTATTTTTCGTCCCAGCCATATTCGAGCATGCGTAGTCCAATACGCGCAGCACGGTCGATCAACGCCGGTCGTTGGAGTCTTTCGCCCAGATCCATCATAAACCACATTGCCTCTATCGCATGACCAGGGTTGAGCAGTCTGCCTTCAAAACTATCCACAAACGAACCATCCGGCCCCACATTCTCATATACCAAATTTTGTTCCTCCTTATAAAAGGTACCCATGACCTCCGCGATAATCTCTTCGATTAATGCCTGCACTAAATTTGGATCCAACAGGTGTTCAATTTCTATGGAAAGATTACTCAAGATCATCGGAAGTGCAAAATTCTTTGTGGGACGGGTTGTAGGAAACGACTTATCATATATGCCCTTAGTATGCTCCCTTCGCTTCAAGATATTTTCGAAAGTATCTTTCGCTATTGTAGCATATCGCTCGTTTTTAGTCGCAGTATACAATGCCCCAAAACCCATCGCTGCAAAGCAATCCGAGAAAATGTTGTATGGCTGCACAAGTGGCTTTCCATATCGGTCAAGGGAGAAATACCAATTTCCTTGTGCATCTCTTCCGTGTTTTTCCATGAAATCAGCACCATGCATCGCAATATCCAGCCAAGAGGAGCGCCCTTCAATCTTATTATAAAAGCTTGAAAATAACCACACCTGCCGACCCTGTAACCACATAAATTTGTCGGTATCAAAAACCGTTCCTTGTCGGTCTAAACAGGTAAAATATCCTCCATATTCTGTATCTATCGAACGCTCGGTCCAAAATGGAAGTACATTATTCAATAATTCGTCTTTGTAAATTTTACTATATTGGTTCATCTATAAATCTTTTTCGTTCTTTAGCCGAACAGCATTCTGTATACCAAGATCAGCTAGCAGATAACTAATAAATTGTGTTTAATTCGTATTCCGTTTCGTACTATTGCTATATTTATTTACCAAACTCACCCTGTATGTATTCACGGTAACGATTATACAAATGTGCAGCTTGCAAGTATGCCGATTGGGGGCTCATAAAATGGGAGAATTCGAAAGTAATCGCCTTGTCATAGCCCGCTTTTTCCGCAGCCTCAAGTTTCAACCGCAATTTATCAAACTTGATCGGGAGAAATTTGATCGGCATATCCCGGTCGAAAGTCTCCGCGTTTGTCCAGCAGGCCATCCCATATTTATCAGCTAGTTTTTTGTTTACTTCAAAAAAATCGGGAAGCTCATCATAGTCGATATGACCATCCTGGAAAGCAACAGCGTCCACGGCCCCCTGTATCCCTTCAAAAATTTCCCCCCATTCCCGCTCATGTTCCAATACCGAAATCGCATCTGTCTTATTCAGCTGTGCAGAAGCTGCCAACACCGCTTTTTTGCCGTCTATCCACGGTGATATAAACGTCGGCAATCCTCCGCTCACAGACTTACACTGCATACCAAGGGTTCGAAAAGCCTCTACAGCCCCCTTAGTTTTGCGACTTATTTCTGTGCTGACATACCAGCCACCAAAGCTTCTATAATGGCCATATTTGGTCCATACCTCTTCGATCACAAACTGATTAGCATCGATTTCATGACTGAGGTCACCCGTATCCCAATAAATACCGCTATCGTAAAGCCCAAAATAAAACTTCATGTCATATTTATCTGCCAATTGCAGAAATAACTCTACTAAATCCAGAGAAGGTCTAAAGCAACCATATTTGTTCATCAGATAAGCTGATGGATAGGTAATAAATTTGCGGTATCCGCTTCGGATCATGATCACAGTGTCAATACCTATTGCTTTCATGTGTGCAAAGTCGCGATCCCACTCCACCGCCCCCCAGTTCTGGTGCGGAATATCATGCGATATTTCATCAATGAATGTTCCTGTAATTCTCATAAATATTTTTTTTCTTTCAATAGTTGTACCCACTTTATATATGCACTTGGCTTAAGATGGACCCCATCGTTAGTGTACTTTACATCGAGCTTTCCATCACTATCCTCAAAGAGAGGGCAAAGATCAATAAATGGGATATTTTCGTCTGCTGCAAGTTTAACCAGTTTGTCGTTCAATGACGGCACTAGCACATTTCGACCTTTTGTATACTCTTCTTGCGTCAGCCTTTCGTTTATTGGCAACGTACTTTGAAGATAGATCTTTGTGTTAGGCGACTTCAATTTTATGCGTCGGATTATCCGCTTATAGTTATTGATGGAAACCTCCTGCGGCAGTTTTCTAAACTGGTCGTTGATGCCGTCCATAAGAAAAATCGCTTTAGGATAGCCTCGTAAAACCTCATCAATACGGGCTAGGATACCAAATGAATTGTCTCCGCCAATACCTCGGTTAAGCACTGGATACCTGGCGTCGGCCAATAGCTCTTGCCACTCGGCTCGTTCTGTGATGCTATTTCCCAAAAAAACAATCGCATTGCTGATCACCGGGCTTTGTTGAAAATATTCCATACGCTGTTGATAATACCAGTTCGCATAGCTGCTGTCTATCTTGACAATTTGCGCGTATAGTGGTTGTGTGACGATTAATTTGCCCGCACCGAGAAGCAAAAATACGAGCAGGGTCCTCCGTGTAACAACGTGTAGCGGCATGTAATAGCCGCCGAAAACTTTTGTTGTTTTCATAATAGCTTTTGCTGTTTTAAAAAGTCTACCCAAATTAGATATGCCGCCTGTCTTAAATGAAGACCATCTATCGTCAGCTGAGCCTTGAGTTCGCCTTTACTATCGGCTAGAACAGGATGTAAATCGACAAATCGAACTCGATATTTAATGCAGAGCCGCTTCAATGCTTTATTTAGTAAATGGATCTTCGCGTTACGCACTTGGCTATAGCTTGCCGGAAGCAAAGCTTCATTTACCGGCAATATACTTTGTATGTACAGTTTTGTATGGGGAGATTTTTTTTTCACTTGTAATAGAATCCTTTCGATATTGGCAGTAATCACCTCAATGGCTATTCCCCGCTTCATATCATTCACGCCGCATAGGAGGAATAGCTTGTTCGGATCTCCATCCAAAACTTCATCCAACCTTGCCAAAATGCCGTAAGTGACATCACCACTTATGCCCCTGTTGACCACCTGTTTCAATTGGGATATCTCCTGCCATTTGCCCGCTTCGGTAATACTATTCCCCAGAAAAACGATTTCGTCCTTTTGGTTGGGCATTGCCTCAAAGAACTCAAGCCTATCACGGTAATGCTGATTGTCAAAGGTTGAATCATTGGTTGCCGATTGCCCTAGTACTACTATTGGAAAAAGCAGCGACGCGGCGTTCAGCCATCGGTTAAAAATAATATTCATAGCTATAATTTGCTTTGGTCAACATCATTTTGTTCGGGTTTTCGTAATGGTACCCACCACGACACCAAAAAGGCTGGAATGGTTGAAATCAAGACCCATATAAAAAATTCCTTGTAGCCAAGGCGATCGCTTAGCCAGCCGCTAATCATCGAAGGAATCATAAACCCCAAGTTGACAAGACCACTTCCAAATGCATAATGAGCCATTTTATACTTTCCTGGTGCAATATTTTGCATGATAAACAGGATAATTCCGATAAAGCCAAAACCATAGCCAAAGTATTCTATCGCAACAGCTGCCGCAATAAGATAAAGGTTTGTCGGTAAACTGATCGCCAGGAAAGCATAGGCTACAAAAGGGATATTAAAGAAAGCACAAAGGATCATTAATGTCTTGCGATCTAACCCTTTTTTTGACACAAAATGTCCAGCTACAATAGAACCCAGTACAAAAGCAATGGCTCCAAATACCCCGTACAGGAGTCCAATCTCCGATGTACTGAGCCCCAGTCCGCCATCGCTGCGCTGAGCTTTAAAAAATAGCGGTGTAATTTTAATTGCCTGCCCTTCGGCAAAACGATAAAAAACAATAAATAGTAGGCTATATACGATATTCTGTTTCTGAAAAAATGTAATGATCACATCTTTTAGTGTATCCATCCCCTCCTTTAACGAAGCCGACTTCTGTTTAGACTCATGCGAGGGGAGGACTCGAACACTATACATCCCGATTCCAGCCATAATCAGACCATAAGTAAACATCACGACCATCCATGCTGTTGTGACACCAATTTTTTGCTCCAATTGACCAGCAAGATACACGAGCACGCCCCCAGAAAAGACTTTCGCCACATTATAGAAAGCTCCCTGCCAACCGACATATTTGGCTTGTTGTTTCGCATCCAGCTCATTGAGGTACACGCCATCTGCTGCGGTATCGTGAGTAGCACCGCTTACTGCAATTAACGTCAACAGCGCAATGGAGAAGCTGAAAAAATGATCAAGTTGCAATGTCAATCCAAGCAATCCGAAAAGCAGCCCTGTAAACAACTGTGTCGTATACACAAAGAATTTTTTTGTTTTATAGAGCTCCAAAAAAGGCCCCCATAACGGTTTCAAAGTCCATGGTAACATGATCAAGGAAGTCCAAAAGGCAATTTGCGCATCCGATATTCCTAGATTTTTGTACATGATGGAGCTGGCGCCCGAAAGTGCTACAAAAGGTAGCCCCATGGCAAACCAAGTGGTCGAGATCCAAAATATAGGAGGCAGAGCTTTCCGATCACTTGGGTATACGGTTTCTTGTTTTACTATCTTATTCATCTTATGTCTTCCAATAAAGTTTTAACCGACTCGAGAGCATCGTGAGTACCGCCACAGTACCTGTAAATAGGATACCACGAAATACGCCGCCTATACCGCCTTGCGCGCCCAGCTGGTCGAGATAAACCTGCAGGCCCGTTATCGCCAATGAGGGGATCAAAACCAAGTTTCCAGCCGTGTAGGCTATCATCGGGTTCTTTCCGACTAAGGCTATGGCACGGAGGGGTACTGAAGCAACGTTCAACTGCTCCATACAGGAAAGAAAGTTCAAAGCATAACATGCCAACCCCGTGCAAACAAAATAATAGCTATAGGTTGAATAGTCTTTTTTAATACCACCTTCATATGCTTCAAAGATTAGCCCCAGCAGAAGCAGGTAGCCTCCCAAAGACACCAGCCTACCATGCAATTTAGAAGCATTTCCTTGTTCAGAGACGTTGACTACTCGATATAAAACCACCGATAAAAACAAGGTAATCAACAGATTGACCACAAGATAACGCATATAAAGGTTAAATACATTTGTACCAATGAGTATCATGCAGAGTATCATTTGGAAAACAAGCTGTTTCTTGTCCAATAGGGCTTTATCTTGCACTTTGGCTTCCATGTAAATCCATTCTCCAACGACCGTAGCTGGGAGAATGATAAACAGGTATTTCAAATAATAAAATTGATATAGCCAAGTTGCCGGACTAAGGTTAAAGATAAATGCGTTAATTGAGCCAAGTTCCTTTGCTCCCAAAAACACAGCCATGATAAAGGGTAATATCCCGATCCGTAGCCAATATGATCGTGCAGTCAACCACCACCATAGTGTTCCGAATAGAGCCATATTGGCCAATACTAAAATGATGATATCCGTCTTTTCGAAGGTAAACCTAGCGTCTCCGGCATAGATAAAATACAATATTCCCAAGGCAAACAACAATGCGGAAGCATGAATCATCTTTGTTATGCGCGCAGAGAAAAACGTTTTGAAATCGGTATAGAGTGCGAAAAGCACAGCAAACCCAATAATGGACAATAGGTACTCGCCCCCACCTGGACTATCGGTCATGACCCAAGCACGCATGTAAAACGAAAATAGGGCAAAGAAAAATAGAGCAACAAATCGCTTCGCGATTGTCCCAAAGACTCCCAATGGTCTTAGAGTAGCCACCTTCTTCGTCATCGCCAACGGAATAGCCGCTCCCATTGTAAACAGAAAAAACGGAAAAACAAGATCCACCCAGGTAATCCCGGCTAAAGTAGGATCGAAGACATGCTTTGGCGGAGGCACTTGCGCATGATACATCCATGCGGGCAGATTGCCAAAGGAAATACTGGACGAGAGTACCATTAATAATATAGCAATACCCCGCAATACATCCAAGCTATTGTTCCTTTGCAATACTGTAACTCCTTTATTTGATAAGATATCCATGTTTAGGTTATACTGGAGTAGTACATTAATTTCTTTGATCGATCAAACGTCCTGAGTAATCCACTTCGCGACTGAAAGGCTTCAGGATATGATCCAAAAGGACCGCGATTTCAGCGCGGGTCAGCAGTTCGCTATCCTGCTTTGTAATAGTCTGCCAGAGGGTTTCCTTGTTGAGGGTGGGATCAACCGACAGCAACAGGTCTGCAAAAAAACGGGCTGTCACATCAGCACCAGAACCGGCTATTTTGCTGACAACTGGATAATAACTGCTCATTCCGTTTATCAGGTCCACCTCACTGATTCGATGTTCGGGGTAGAACCAAGTTTGGTTTGCCCATTTGTAAGGCACGCCCCTTCCCTTTAATATACCGGTTGCACCTATTCGCTGGATAGCCTGAAATCGTTTGTCTCTTACTTCCACATCAATAAAGGGCATTAAGTATGCGCCGTTGTCTAGCAATACCTGCTGGATCTGCCTTACAGATAAGTTTCTTGGACTACACCCTTCTTTGACGGCCAGTGCAGCTAATGCTCCCGCTGCCTGTCCCACTCCCAGTACAACGGGTTGGAGGCGCGTCGCTCCCGCGACAATATTGCTGACGCTTATACTCTTTTCGGCCACAATAAAGTCGTCTACTGTATCGGGGATCAGACTTCCTAGAGGCACGTTGTAAGACGGTACCCGAATTTTGACGAAATCAATTTTTGGTGCATCAGGATTTTTAAGATGATGATGGTCAATGGTATAATCCCCCACAATACCTCCAGTTCGATACAAGGGTAAATCCTGTTCATAAGGGGCCTGCACATAAGGCAGTGTCAACTGCACTAATCCCTTTGCCCTCCTAGATTCACGATGATAGGGGATATATGGCAGTTTATCTGCTGTGTTAAACTCATCGTCAGCAAGGCCTAGATGGGAAAAGCCCAATTTGGTCTGAAGATGATAAATGAAACGTAAGGTATGATCTTTTGCTTTTTGTAATTCTATAGCACGCTCCTTGGACGATTTTTCGATGATGTTTAGATAAATATCATTCCCGTCTTTCGGCCAGTTAATCATGTATTTTTGATTGGGCAATTTTCCATAAGTGATCATCTGTCCACAATCGATTATTGGAGTATTGTTATGTGACGCGGGATCCGCTACATCGCAAGCATGTTCAAATTCCTTCGGATTGTATCCTTTAGGTTTCTTCAGTATCACGTTCGCATGAGGTCCGTAGTCCTTTAGAATCGCCACATAAGTCAAGTCTTGGATGATCGAATTTGCTGTTTCGGGAGCGTATGCTTCTTTGGTATCATAACGGCTGTCCATGCCGATACGATAAGCAACGCCCGCGAGGGGTAACAGGTCCCCCAGTTCGGTTGCATCAATTAACATGTCCGCTCCAACTGTTCGCTTCTTACCAGCTTGACCGATGGTCACAGTCCATCCTCTAGGTAACTTTTTTAGATCTATCAATGAACTTTTATACCACACTGTAATATTTTTTTCGGAGGCTACCATTTTCTTTAAAAGACGATTTCCAACAGAAGGTTCGAATAGGGTATTGCTTACCCAGCCCGTTTCGACAGCCTTAGCGCCCCCATAATAGTTGTAAAGCTCTTGCCTAAATTCGCCCCAGATACCGGACGGGAGTTTATGGTTGCCATCAATAGCCGATACGCCTGCGGACGTCAACATCCCTCCCAGCCAATCTGTCTCCTCCACAACGAGCACCTTGCTGCCCAGTCGCGCGGCCTGTAATGCTGCCGATACACCGCTCGCCCCCCCGCCCATAATCAACACATCATAAGAAACAATCCCTTGTCCGCAGACAGCACCCGTTATTGAAATCAACAGAAGAGAAAAAAAAGTTTTAAACCATTTCATAATTAAATAATTGCAATAAAAAGTTTAGAAAATCAAGGTAACCATACTTAACAGAAGCCTAAAATCCTGTTAGAAATCAGAGTGGAACATATAGTCAAATTTTATCGAATCAGATTATAGAAATAAGCAAAGTGTGCCGGAATTGTCCGTGCCCAGTAACCGGAAGTATGAGCCCCAGGTTGTGCTATGTACGTCGCCTGGACCTTAAGATGATCACAACTATCTCGAAGCGACTTATTAGCCCCATATAGATAATCTTCGGTGCCACAGTCAAAAATAAAACTCTTTCCAGTGCCTCTAATTTTATGGACGTTATTGGTTATGCTAAACGAATCGAACAATATATTCTCCGGACTATATTCCCCTAAATGTTCGGCCAAAGTAGTTTTCTTAAAGGCCGAATGCCTTAGGTTCACTACACCTGAACTACTTCCCGCACTTCTAAAAAAAGTTGCATAATTAAAAAAGAGCCACAGCGCACCATGCCCACCCATGCTAACGCCAGTAATGAATGATTGATGGGCATTAGTATGATACTTCATCTGGATAAAAGGCATAAGTTCCTCAGTAAGGAATTTGCCAAATTGAGGCCCTCCCGCATGAGGACTATCGAAAAACCAACTGTTTCGAAGCCCATCCGGACAGACAACGACAAAGCCATACCGATTGCTTAGTTCTTGGAAATCAACAAAATTGGATAAACTTTTATAATTTGCACCATGGCTATGCAGCACGTATACAACCGGTAATTGCCTGTCTGTATTTCTTCCCTTTGGTACATACACATAACCGGAATCCACTGCCGACAGGTAGGAAGAGTGCAACGTGAATAGCTCTTGTCCTTCGACAAACATCACGTTGATTATACATAAAAAGCCTACTATGAAACGCATGTGATAATTGATCCGTCTTAGATTTATAATTAAGGCTAAATTACTAATAAAATTTACAATTCAAAATTCATTTATTAATTTTTTTATTTATAAAATGATAATTGGTTATTTTTTTTATGAACAATCTTGCCGACGACTGCTGCGACATACTATACGCTGTTTTAACGGAAAGAGTTGAATGTGAGGATCAATTGCTATGGAGTTTCTCTCGTCGAATCAGTTGGTCCATGGAGTTATCGGCCTTCCATTCGAACAGTGACGTTCTAGTCGTTCAGATGATATTGTATATCTTCGTGAAGAAGCGGCATTAGCATGCAGAAACTTTAGTGGAAAAGAGGAGGTAAAATTTATGGTCTATTGGGTAGAGCCAATGACAAAAAAACGAATCCCCGATAGGTTATACCGAGGATTCGTTGGCTGAACAGTCTTTACATATATTAGAACGGTAAATCATCATCATCTGATGAACCGGACAAATCTACAGGAGCCGGCATATCTGCATAACCGGGAGAAGAAGGTGCCGGAGCTGCATTTCCGAGTTTCGTCACCCGCCATGCCACCAAGGAGTTGAAATAGGTTGTTACACCATCTTTATTTGTCCAAGGGCGACCACGAAGATTAAAAGATACCTCTACTTCCTCGCCAATAGCCAGGTTATCAAAAATGGATGTTCTATCCTGTGTGGCTTCAAAACGGATATATTCAACAAACTGTGGATTTTCGGCATAAGCAACAATCATATCGCGTTTTTTGAATGATTCTGTCACTTGTTGTGTCGCTCCTATCTCGTGTACTTTTCCTCTAATTTCCATAATCAAAAAAATAAATATTAAAGCGTAAAATTAAGCATTTTTTGAGGAAGAGTTTAATTAACTTTGTACAAAATATGATGGAAGTTTTCAACACCCCCAATAAAGTTATTATAACGTGCAATAAACGCTTATCGCCTTATTTGCAACAGGAAGTTAAAGAGTTAGGTTTTGACATTGTCAGGGCGTTTTCGACTGGAGTCGAACTAAAGGCAAGCGTCAATGACACGGTCAAGCTCAACTTAAACTTGCGTACGGCATCGCAGATCCTGTATTCTTTGCAGGAGTTTACAGCCACTAACCCTACTGAGCTCTACGATGAACTGAGCAAGATTGCCTGGGAAGAACTCATACAGTTTGACGGTTATTTTTCAGTCACTTCAAACGTGGACAATGAAACGGTTAGCACTCCCCTGTTTGCGAATGTCAAGGTTAAAGATGCAATCGTAGACCGGATTAAAGCAAAAAAAGGGATGCGACCGAATTCAGGTCCTGATAACAATAAAGCGGTGGTGCATCTGTACTGGAAGGACGATCGCGCCGAAATTTTCCTGGATACTTCGGGCGAGACGCTTGCAAAACATGGTTATCGTAAGATTCCGGGCAAAGCACCAATGCTGGAGGCTCTGGCTGCTTCAACAATCATGGCTTCCAAATGGGATGGCGTTTCACCATTCATCAATCCGATGTGTGGCTCCGGCACGCTCGCCATTGAAGCGGCATTGATTGCAACCAATAGAAAGCCCGGCTTGTTGCGCATGAATTATTCTTTTATGCATTTCATCGGTTATGATGAAACCGTATTCTTCCAGGAACGCCGTGCATTAAAAGATCAGGTCAATAAAAAAGCTGCCCCCCAGATTATCGCCACCGATATTTCCGAAGAAGCGGTCAACGTTTCTAAAATGAATGCCCGCACAGCAGGCGTAGAGCAATTAATTTCGTTTCTGGTATGCGATTTTGCCGAAACACACGTTCCTAAAGAAAACGGCGTCATCTTATTCAACCCTGAATATGGCGAGCGGCTCGGAACGCATACCAAACTAGAAATTACCTATAAACGGATGGGTGATTTTATGAAACAGGAATGTAAGGGCTACAGGGGCTATATATTTACTGGAAATCCGGATCTGGCCAAAAAGATTGGTCTCCGTGCGTCCAGACGTATAGAGTTTTATAATGGTAAATTAGATTGTAGATTATTAGAATACGAATTATACGAGGGTACTCGCGAAAAAACAAAAGTATTGTATGAATAACATTATTGAACGCACAGTAGCATTTGTGCAAGATCGTTTGAAATTTGCAGAAGCAGGCCACGATTGGTCGCATATTCAACGCGTATGGAACAATACGAAGTTAATTTTAGAAGTAGAAAAAGCAGATGTCATGGTCTGCGAGCTGGCAGCACTCCTACATGATATCGCGGACAGTAAATTCCATGACGGCGACGAAACGATAGGCCCTCGCGTTGCCGGTGAATTTTTGACCAGTCTGGAAATTGCGCCCGAAGTGGTTGACCATGTTAAAAAGATTATCTTTAACATGTCTTTCAAAGCCAGCTTGGGTGAGGTCTCCTTTCATTCGAAAGAAATGGAAATTGTGCAGGATGCAGATCGTCTGGACGCCATAGGCGCCATCGGTATTGCCCGGGCATTTAGTTTTGGTGGCAACAAAGGCCGAGAGATGTACAATCCCAACATTCCGGTGCAGGAGTATAAAGATAAAGAGGCATACAAACATTCGGAAGCCCCCACAATCAATCACTTCTACGAAAAACTACTCCTGTTGAAAGACAGGATGAACACCGAAGCTGCCAAAAAAATTGCAGAACACCGGCATCAGTATATGCTCGGATTCCTGGATGAGTTCATGGCAGAATGGAATGGTAAAAAATAAATTACACTTAACAATTCCTACATATAAAAGTGGTACTTTAGATCTTGTGATGCAGGAGAAAAGTACCACTTTTTTTATCTGCATACGTTCAGCTTTTAAAGTAATACATATGAAAAAACACATTTTTACCTGCCTGACGCTGGCTATGGTCATTTCTTCTACCGCACTTTTCGCTCAGACAAAGGCGATAGCTCACCGCGGAGTGTGGAAAAATAGCCATCTTCCGCAAAATTCAATTGCTTCCCTAAAAGCGGCACACCAACTGAAACTGTTCGGTTCGGAATTTGATGTGCACCTGACCAAAGACAACATCCTTGTGGTCAACCATGACAATGACTTCTACGGGATCGATATTGCGACAGCAACCTACCAAGAACTTTTGGCCAAGAAACATCCCAATGGAGAGTCTATCCCTACTTTAGAAGAATATATCACAGCAGGCAAAAAACTCAAAGGATTACGCCTCATCCTCGAGCTCAAAACCAACAAACTGGGTGTAGAACGTACCCTAGAAGCGGCAACTAAAGCTGTCGAGATGGTGAAGGCATTGAAAGCAGAAAAAATAACGGATTATATCGCATTCAGCTTTGAAGCCTGCCAGAAGATTCATGAACTCGCTCCAAAAGCCAATATCCAATATCTGAATGGAGACAAATCGCCTGCTGATGTACATGCCG
The DNA here is from genome assembly GCF_901482695.1 of Sphingobacterium thalpophilum. Lineage (NCBI taxonomy): Bacteria > Pseudomonadati > Bacteroidota > Sphingobacteriia > Sphingobacteriales > Sphingobacteriaceae > Sphingobacterium > Sphingobacterium thalpophilum. Next base: position 2,241,459 of record NZ_LR590484.1, on the reverse strand, counting down.
CAGGGATCAATGGACTGGACTACCATTATTCCGTGTTCAAAAAGAATGCGAGCTGGCTACAGGATGCCCATAAATTAGGCATGAAAGTAAATGCATGGACGGTCAACACCGCAGAAGAAATGCATAATCTGATCGGCCAAAAAATTGATTTCATTACCACAGACGAACCTGAATTGCTGCTTCAGGAGTTAAAAAAGTAACAATGCAACGATAACATCACAAGCAGGAACGACCGAGCTACCATTATCTGGAAACCCGATGTTCCTGCTCACATAATACAATAAAAATGCTAAAAAGAACCTTTATTCTCGTCGCCGCCTTATGTATTTCGTACATCGCACATGCGCAGAATTTCATTGCGGCAACATACAATATCAGACAAAAAAATACAGTAGATACAGGCAATATGTGGAATGACCGCAAGGTGCCGCTGAGCAATTTGATTAAATACCATGGCTTCGACATTTTCGGTATACAAGAAGGCTTCTACGATCAGGTTCAGGACCTGAAATCACTGCTTCCCGGCTTCGATTACGTTGGTGTAGGCCGTGACAATGGCGCGCAGGAGGGTGAACACTCCGCGATCTATTACAATACCAACCGGTTCAAAGCGATCAAGAGCGGGACTTTCTGGCTTTCCGCAACAGATACTGAACATCCCAACAAAGGCTGGGATGCAGCATTGCCTCGCATTTGTACCTGGGGCATTTTCGAAGATAAAACCAATAAAAAGCGTTTTATATTTATGAATACCCATTTTGACCATATCGGTCGTACGGCAAGGACTGAAAGCGCCAAGCTGATCTTGGCGAAGGCGAAAGAATTTGCTAAAGATCTTCCTCTAATCCTGACCGGTGACTTTAATGTTGATGAAAAAGACGCGGCTTACTTTACATTGGCGAACAGCCAGGTGGTTACCGATGTTCACGAGCTTGCACCGCTCAAATACGAGCCCAACTCGTCTTTTAATGGCTGGGGAAAAAGTATCCGGGCAACTGGTCGGATAGACCATATCTTTATCACCAAGCCTTTTCAGGTAAAAAAATATGGTATCCTGACAGACACCTATATAAACAAGTTCCCATCTGACCACTTTCCTGTCGCCACCACCCTGTCCTGGAAGTAGCGAAAAACGATACATAGATTAAATAGGGCATCCAAAATATTTGGACGCCCTATTTAATCTTGCCTGAATACTGCTACAGCATCACTTCTATTTGTAAATCCCCACACCATCGTCTGGCTCAGCAACCCTACCCTGTAGCGCATCTGCTACGACTAAGCACAATCTATGCGATATACGGGAAGCGATTTAAACTTTAATAAAAATTAACAGTCGATATCCGTAATTTTGACAACAAAACATAACATGATGAAATTTCCATTCCTATATTATTCGTTGTTCGTTGCGGGCCTTTTGTGCACCAATACCAGCGAAGCCCAGATCTTCAAAAAAATCAGCGAGGCACTCAACAAGGTCAATCAGACCGATAGCAGCAGCGCGGCAGCTAACGCAGCCAATAGCTCCTCCCACAACACCGCTCCATCAAATGGGTTAACATCCTTATCCAATAAAGATGCCAGCCTGGGCATCAAGCAGGCCCTGAGCAATGGCCTCAATGCCAGTATAGAATCTCTAGCCAAGAAAGATGGCTTTTTAGGTGATGCAGCCGTAAAAATTTTAATGCCGGCGGAAGCACAAAAAGTGGAGAAAGCCTTGCGTGCTGTAGGAATGGGAAAACTCTGCGATCAGTTTGTTCAGAGCATGAACAGAGCTGCGGAGGGCGCTGTAAAAGAGGCTGCTCCGGTGTTCGTCAATGCCTTATCGAAAATGACCATTACAGATGCGACCAATATTCTTCTGGGCAGCAAGCAAGATGCGGCGACGACATTCTTTAAGACAAACACATCTGCAGAACTCACCACTAAATTCAGCCCGGTCATCCAGTCGGCCATGGGCGCGAATCATGTCGATCAATACTGGACACAGCTGACGACCGCTTATAATAATCTGCCGCTAAGCAATAAGGTGGAAACAAACTTGACAGCTTATGTTACCCAAAAGGCCATTGACGGACTTTTCATCAAAGTTGCGGATCAGGAATTAAAGATCAGAAACAATATTGGAGGCAGCAGAAATACCAGTATCCTGCAAAAGGTATTTGGCTATGCCGATGAAAAGAAATAACATCGGCTGAAAGTGCCCCGAAGAAGCGGGGAGATCTTGCATAAAGGTTATCCGGAGTAAACAAGACTTGTCAGTTTATTGACAAGTCTTGTTTGTTTTTGCCCGAAGCGCGGTAGAATTTGTAAATTTGGTCATCCTTATCACATTAAGGCGATGCGAAATGAGTATATTTGAGATTAATAACATAAGTGACTTTTCGGTTTCGGAAAGGTTTCAGCGCTACGTACAGATTGACACCCAGTCTGATGCAAATTCACCCACATGTCCTTCCACTGAAAAACAGAAAGATCTCGGCCGCTTATTGGTAGAAGAATTGCTGGCATTGGGAATAACGGATGCCGCGATGGATGAAAACGGCTATATCTATGCCACTATCCCCTCGAATACCTCAAAAAAGGTTCCTGTCATTTGTTTCTGTTCTCATATGGATACGTCGCCGGATTCCTCCGGAAAAGATGTAAAACCGCTGGTTCATCACAACTATCAGGGGCAGGATCTGGTCCTGCCGGATGACAATAGTATTGTCATTAGATATGCCGAACATCCTGACCTGGCCAACCAGATCGGCAATGATATTATTACCGCCAGTGGGACCACACTGTTGGGGGCTGACGATAAGGCCGGAATTGCCGAGATCATGGATGCTGCACGGTTGTTGATGAAACACCCTGAAATCAAACATGGCGATATCAAGATCTTATTTACACCGGACGAAGAGATCGGTCGTGGTGTTGACAAAGCAGACTTAAAGCGCCTGGCAGCAGACTTTGCGTACACGATGGACGGTGAAAAAGCGGGAACTATCGAAGACGAAACATTTTCTGCCGACGGCGCCACCTTAACGATTTATGGGGTCTCCGTTCACCCGGGTTTTGCCAAGGGAAAAATGCAGAGTGCGATCAAGATTGCCAGCGCTGTTGTTGAGGCGCTTCCGAAAGATAGATTATCACCCGAAAGCACCAATAAGAAAGATGGATTCGTACACCCGGTACATATTTCCGGAACTGTGGAAAAAGCAGAAATTCAATTTATCGTACGTGATCACCTGACAGCGAATCTAAGAAAACACGAAGCAGAACTGGAGTCCATTGCCAAGACTGTTGTGGAACAATACCCCAACTGCAGCTATACGTTTACGGTGAAAGAACAGTACCGCAACATGAAAGAAGTGCTGGATCAGCATCCCGAAATCATGGAGATCGGCATGGAAGCCATCACAAGAGCAGGCATGGTTGCCGAAAGAAGAAGCATTCGTGGTGGTACGGACGGATCACGCCTTTCCTTTATGGGCCTTCCTTGTCCAAATATCTTCGCCGGCGGGCATGCTTTTCATGGAAAACAGGAATGGGTATCCGTACAAGATATGGAAAAGGCCGTCAAAACAATTTTACATGTTGTATCTTTATGGGAAGAACGAGCATAAACAGATTCTAAAATTCAACTATAATTTAATGAAAAACGAGGTATTAAAAGCAATACATTACAGACGATCGGTATTTCAGGCTTCTTTCACTGACGAGGAAGTAAGTAAGGAAGACATCCTGAGCATTCTGGAAGCAGCTAATGCAGCTCCAACCCATAAACGCACACAGCCATGGCGTTTTGTCGTGTTCCGCAGAGAGGGATTACAACGCTTGGGAAGTGAGCTGTCGCGCATCTACAAAACGATTACACCTGCTGAAAAATATACGGAAGCCACGGAAATTAACATGGGCAAGAAAGCCACGCAGTCAAATGTTGCGATCGCTATTGTTGTCAACTATACAGGCGAAGTCCCGGAATGGGAGGAGCTGGCCTGTACAGCTGCTGCCGTCGAAAACATGTGGCTGGCTGCACATTCCCTAAATATCGGTGGTTACTGGGCATCTCCCGGTCTGATCAACCATCTGGGCAGTTTTCTAAACTTGGAGGAAAACCAAAAATGTATCGGTTTATTCTATCTTGGTCATCATGAATCAGAATCCCGCGAACCAATACGTACGCCTATCGAAGAAAAGATTCGCTGGGAAGAATAAAATCTCCTTGATCAAAGGTCGGGCTGCGAGCTGATTAATAAAAAACCTATCTGGTAGATTTCCATGGTATACTAAAAAAGGATAGTCTCTATGGAGGCCTATCCTTTTTCTATTCCAAAACAATGCGGCGGCTTTATAATAGTTCCATGTTCCACATGGTTTCTGTTAGGAAAAATGATCTTCAGCCGGCCTTTACTTCCCTGCCACTTAGGTCCGGATTGGAGAAGACGGATGGCCTCTTCGGCAAGCGAGCGCTCAGGCTTTCCTTCGGCCTCAATATCGGCTAGCGAGCCGTCGTTACTGACCGTAAAAGTTACGATAATCTCTCCGCCGCCGACGGCTTTGTACTCCTTATTTAAGTACTTTTCCAAGGTTTTCCAGCCTTCACGTGGGGAGGCATCTCCACCATCCAGAAGCGGTTCAATACTCACTGTATTCTCAGGCTCACTTAGCTCAACATCGGTCGTCCGCTCGGCTTTACCGTTAAAATGCCGGAAATACAACAACGCCAATAAGGTCACAAAGATAACACCTGCTGCTGCTCCTATCGCCAGGCGCTGCCAGGAATAGTATTGTGCATGTCGCGTGGCGATCGTCTGCTCCACCCTACGATTAAGCCGTTGCTGCAATAAACTCAATTGTCGGGCATCCACACCATTCTGCAGGCGATATCCATCAATGGCATCCTGAAGGAAGGGGTCATCCAGTGCTTCCTTTTCCAGCTGAAACATTTCTTCCTTGCTCATCAGGCCGTGGATGTAATTATGAATCCGTGATAATTGATAATTATTTTCCATTTTCTTTCCTTTCCATACAGATTTTCAAGTTTCGCTTCCCATTCTGGATAGCGCTTTTGACTTTATTCAGTTCGTATCCCGTCAAATCTGAAATATCTTTATAGCACTTCTGTTCTAAATAAAATAGACGGACGCATGCCTGTTGTTCATAATTCAATGTCTGCATACAACCTTCTAACTTCTCAAAGTCTCTCTCTTCCCATTTACGTTCATCTGCATGATGGAGTTTCTGCTCGCTTTCATACAGATTATCTTCGATATCCACATGTGTTGTGCGCTTATCTTTGCGTAGCTGCATCAGGCAGTAATTTTTGCTGTATACATGCAGCCAGCTCTTAAAATTGTCCACCTGATAATGGCGCAGCTTCTCAATGAGTTCCTCAAATATCTGCATCACCGCATCCTGACTACGATCAGGGTCCTGCAGATACTTAAAGCATACCCCATAGAGCAATGACATATAAGGCGAATACAGTTTCCCCAGCGCAGCCAGATCTCCGGTCATTTTATAATGTTGCAATAGCTCTTTTTCGTTCATGCGCAATTCTTACACCTTAATGATGATTTAAGATACGGTTTTCCATACATAAATTAAGCAGAAATTAAATTTAAGCCGCTGTACAGCCAAAGGACTGGCGCGCTGCGCCATATATTTTACCACACAGCAGATAGCGGCTTACATGATTCAATATAGCAGCCGGTAGCGCTACCGCGAGCAGTGGAGGACCGGTACAAAAAAAGGCTGTCCAACGTATTGAACAGCCTCAGATAAAAATATGTTATGAATTACGGATCTAATTTCCTTGCTTCCAATTGTACCGGAGTGTGACGCCGTAGGTCCTCGGATCCGCCACTACGCCGGCATACTGGCCATAGCTGCCGGGAGCGGCAAGCAATTGTTCATAGTAATCTTTGTTGGTCAGATTTCGGCTCCAGACAAAAACAGAAACACCATTGGAACCTCTAAACCCTAAACGGGCATTCAGCAGCGTATAAGCATCAATATTCAGATACTGTGAAGGGGACGGGCTCGAGGAGAATTTGGACCGGTGAAACAGGTCAGCCCCTAAAAAATAGGACCCATTGATGCCGATGAGCTTTCCGCTCTGATTTACTTCAGCCCCCAGTGACCAGGACCATTTGGAAACTCCCGGAAGCACACCGCCCGAAACATCCTTGAAAGCCTGCGCTCCGCCGACCTCTTCGAGAGGCACGGGTGCATTGGTAAACTTCACGTACTTGGCGTCGGTATAGGCCAATGCTGCATTGAGACGCAGGTAATGCCCAATGTTGATATTACCATCCAGTTCCACCCCTTTGACCCTAACTTTCTCTGCGTTCGCCAGATATCCCCGATTTACTCCGGGTTCCGGCGTTTGCACCTGCGTCTGATAGTCCTTGATATCGGTCTGATAAATAGACAGGTTAAGAATAGAATTCCGCGACGGATTGGTTTTCACCCCGAACTCTTTGTGGCGCACTGCCTCAGGTTTTACCTCTGCCAGATCCGTTAATACAGCGCCATTGGCAGTGGGCAATCCGCCGACATTGATTCCGATCGGTTTATAGCTGATCGAATAAGTTGCATAAGCATTAACTTTTGGATTGAAACGGTACCTCGCCGAAAGCTGTCCGGAAAAGTTATCGGCATCGGCATTAATATCAAAAGTCTGGTTGGTATACACGCCATTTTTAAGCGCCAACAAGGCAGGATCTTCGGTCTGCAGACCTCCATAAGTCTGCCGGTCATAATTGGCCACCTTTTTATCATAGTTGTAGCGCAGGCCGGGGAGGATGTGGAGTTTGGAAGTGACCGCCCAGTCTATCTGCGTATAGGCGGCTAAACTTGTACTTTTAATCCCATATACCGTCCGGATACCAAAGTTGTCAAATAAGCCCGGTGTTTCCCAAAGCGGGCTTGTCGAGTTCTTCTGAAAGCGCCAGAATGCTGACCCCGTTTCCTCGGTATGTACTGGATCGGTGCCAAGATCCTGCCATAGACCAAACAAGCCAACCACACCGCTGACCTTTTCGCTGATTTTTCCGGAATACCTGAATTCCTGGGACCATTGATTGTGCACCGAATTGCCGGCCGACACGGTATATACCGGAAGACCTAAATAATCGCGGTCGTTGAGCGGCACCCAGGTCCATTTTCGCCATGCGGAAGTCGACGTCAACGTCCCCTCACCTATTTTTATATCCGCGTTTAAAGCCACACCTCCCAGCTTATTATCGGCCTTGGATTGCGTGTCCAGATCTATCTTGCGCTCAAAGGCACTCTTGTAGGGTAGCTCGTAATTCAAATCTTTGATGATGGCATCGAACTGCCGATAATCGGCCCGCTGCGTCTTCACGACGCCAGCAACAGCCCAGCCATACCCATCCGGTCTCTGGGAAGAAACATCCCCCGAGAGGACCAACTTGATATTTTCTGTTGGCGTAAACAATAGCTGGCCCCTAAATCCCAAATTATTGATATCATTAATCTTGCGGTTGGTATGCACATTGAAGAGGTTACCATCCCGCTGCGTTCCTGAAAAAGAGGCCCGGGCAGCTAAATTTTTGGCCAGCGGTCCTGAAATCGATGTCTTCGCCTGAATAAATCCCTGATTCCCGTAACTCACTTCAACATTCGCTTCGGGCGTGAACTGCGGCAGACGCGAGGTAATGTTAAAAGCTCCAGCTGTGGTGTTCTTTCCAAAGAGGGTTCCCTGTGGGCCCCGCAGCACTTCTATCTAGTCGATATCAATAAAATCCAGCCAGGTAGCTGCCGGGCGTGCAATATAAACGCCGTCCAAATAAAATCCCACACCGGGGTCGATACCATCATTGGTGAGGCCATAGGTTGAGCCCAGCCCCCGAATATTGAGTGTCGTATTACGTGCATTCGAGGAGTAAAGCTGTACGGTGGGAACAAGCTCTTTTAATCTGTTGACGTTAAATGCTCCCGCATCTTCCAATGCTGTTCCGCGGATAATCGACACGGGAATTGGCACATCCTGTAATTGCTCTTTTCTTCTGCGCGCCGTGACCACCACCTGATCCAGTGCCTCCAGCCGGGGAGTAAGCTCAATCACCGCAGGCGACTGTTCAACCACAATCCGACGGGTCTGGTATCCAACGATAGAAACAATCAGGGTAAAAGGCAATTTTTGTCCTGTGACAAACTGGAAAACACCTTTGCTATCGGTTTTCACCTGATGTGTCACGGCTTCCAGCTGAACAGTGACTCCCTGCAGGGGTTCTTTCGTGACCGCATCGATTACCGTACCTGTCAATGAAGCATTTATAATAGGTTTTGGATTTTCTACTTGGCCATAACTCTGTGATATACCCGTCAGCACGAGGCCTAAAATGACGCTAATTCGAAAAATAGCATTTTTTTTCATAAATTTATACAGTTTAATAGTGAACTTAAACAAGTGCCAACGCCAATCGATACTTGTTTCATTGTTAAAACTTTAAAAAGGGAAGCTTCGGCTTCCCTTTTCCAATATAAGAGAGTATAAGAGAGAAATTCTAGCTACACATTCGCTCAGCCCCAACTGTAAAGCTGATCTTCAACTGATTTTCGGAAACTAACCGTGATCGTTTTTTTGAGAAGTAATCTTGTTTCATTCTTTTCTAATTAATTATTTATTGGCTGGCGAACACCGACATGCCACCGTCCGTAGCTCAATGACATGCACCTCGGGATTCACCTCGTTTTCACGTTAACCTTCTTGACGTAAGCCATCCGGATAACAGCACAAATATATAAATAATTTTTAAAAGACTACTAATTTGATAGATTTTATAATATTTTTTTTCAAAATACACTATACACGCTTAATATCAGTCACTTAACCAATTATAGGACTCATCACATGCTTAAGGTCGCTACGGTGACAGCCACGCTTGACCTTCGTCAATAATGGGTAGGCCTCTCCTTTCGGAGCAAGGAGAGGAAACAGTTTTTAAGATGGGTAGCTCTCATTGCGCTTTCCGCGGGCTTGCCAGATTAACGGAATAGCAATAGGGCGATCAGCAGGGTAATCGCTACATTAAACGTCTGAGCGATCAGAAAAGCATAAAGAGGTTTCTTATTATCTTGGACAAATAGGTCTTTGAAGTTTGTTTCCAAGCCAATCGAAGTAAAAGCCAAGGTAAACCAGAGTCCTTGTAGATTCTTTAGGCTTCCTTTGACGGCGTCCACCTTTTCAGGCGAAATGACGAAAGAGAAAAGCAGGGAAGCAAACACGAAACCAAGCACAAACTTAGGGAAACGCTCCCAGATAATTTTCAGCGTAGGCTTATCACGCTTAGTTTCCTCATCGACCGACTTGGCGTAGGTCCAATAAATACTGATAGCAAAAGCGGCAAGGCCGAGCAATACGTTTTGTGAGAATTTAACTATCGTACTGATCTTCAAAGCCTCTTCACCCACGAGTGAGCCAGATGCGACGACTGCTCCGGTGGTATCAATGCTTCCGCCGAGCCATGCACCGGTGACTTCTTGGGAAAGCCCCATCCATTCGGCCATGTAGGGCATGAATATCATCATTGGAATCGCCGTAATAAGCACTAAAGAAATCACATAAGACAGCTTCTTGCTATCTCCTTTTATCGCTCCGGAAGTTGCAATAGCAGCCGAGACTCCACATATTGAAACCGCACTGGACAGCATCAGCGACATTTCTTTGTCAATCTTTAGTTTTTTACATATCCAGAAAGCGAAATACCATACCGAAAGAACTACAGCAAGTGCCTGAATAAGCCCGAGCGATCCTGCTTTGAGGATATCGCCGAAGATCACGGTTGTACCCAATAAGATGAGGCCGATTTTAACATACAATTCAGTACTCAGGGCTTCTTTAAACCAGTCGGGTAACTTGAAACAATTGCTGATCAATAGCCCGACGGCCAGACTAAAAATAACCGCCTCCAGATTGTATTCTTTTACCGTCGCATTACCTGCCAGTATCAGTGCCAATACCGTTAGAACAAAGACCACTGGAAATACGACAAGGAGGGATCTGACCGACTTACCGAGCAGCCAAGCTCCCAAAACCGCTGTGGCAAAGACAAAAATAAATTGTTGTCCTAATTTGGCCATATTGGCCGAATCCGCGATCGTGGAAACCAACTCCGCAGAGTCGCCCCAAGAAAAACTGGGCACCGGCGCGACGACACCCGAAAGCGCTAAAAAAATGGTAGCTAGCCCTAAAATGACTACTACCCAATCTTCTGTAAATGCAAATGATCTTGATGATGCCATATGTTCTGGTTAGTATTAAAAAAATTAAATTTAGCATAATTACCGATATTTTACCTATTGTAACACAAAAATGGCCGAAGATCGCTCTCCGGCCACATAACCAAAACCAATAATCATTATCAATCAAAAACAATATCTATTTTCTTCTATCAATTTTTTGGCAATTCGCTGCCGCGCGTCCTTGATATTGAACGGCTGGGCTTTGGTGAACCTACGCAGACCGACCAACATCATGTTGAGTTCATCGCCTTCAGCAAATGAATACAACGCTTCTTTTCCCGCCACACTTACCTTATCTATGGCACCGTACAGATAGATTTTTGCCATATCGGTTGCGTACACGGCTTTTTCAGAACCCGCATGAACAAGTTTCTCGGCACGCAGCAGCACGGATTCGGCAATGTAGACATAACCTATAATGTCAGCAATGTTCATCAGGATCTCTTCTTCTTTTGAAAGTGACATCATCAGTTTTTGCACCGCTGCTCCAGCAATTAACAGTCCTGCTTTTTTCAGGTTGGCAATAACTTTCTTCTCAGCGGCAAATGGTGCATCATCCTCTTCTGCGAAATCAGGAATAGCAAGTAGTTCACCTGCAACGGCCTGCGCTGGTCCCATTAGATCCAGCTCGCCTTTCATCGCCCGTTTTAACAGCATATCCACAATCAGTAACCTGTTCACCTCGTTGGTCCCTTCGAAAATTCGATTGATACGCGAGTCGCGGTAGGCGCGCTCCATGGGGGCATCCGCTGAATAGCCCATTCCGCCATAAATTTGTACACCCTCATCCACCACATAGTCCAACATCTCAGAGCACCATACTTTGATGATGGCACACTCTATAGCAAACTGCTCAACGGATTTAAGCTTTGCTTTGGCTTCATCCATGCCCTCAGCGATCAAAGCATCGTAAGCATCATCAATATTCTGACCAGCGCGATAGGAGGCCGACTCTACAGCGAACAGCCGCGTCGCCATTTCGGCAAGCTTGTGGCGGATTGCGCCGAACTTAGAAATGGGAAGATTAAACTGTACACGTTCGTTGGCATATTGGACAGCGTGACTAATGACCATCCGTGCCGACCCATTCGTAGCAGCTCCCAGTTTTATCCGTCCAATATTCAGAATATTCACTGCAATTTTAAAGCCGTTTCCACGCTCGGAAAGCATATTTTCAATAGGCACCGGACAATCGTTGAAAAAAATCTGACGCGTAGAAGACCCCTTGATTCCCAATTTATGTTCTTCGGGATTCATGGTGATGCCACCAAATTCTTTTTCAACAATAAAGGCCGTAAGATTTTTATCATCTTCAATTTTGGCAAATACAATGAAGATATCCGCAAAACCACCATTGGTAATCCACATCTTCTGTCCATTGATGAGATAATGTGTTCCATCGGCATTTAATTTTGCTGAGGTACGTCCTGAATTCGCATCCGATCCTGCGTTCGGTTCGGTCAGACAATAGGACGCTTTCCACTCACCTGTAGCTAGTTTGGGAACATACTTAGCTTTTTGTGCCGCGTTGCCATAATAGAGAATCGGCAATGTGCCAATACCAGTATGTGCCGACAAGGCTACGGCAAACGAAAATCCGCCCCCTACAGCATCGGCGACAAGCATAGACGTATTAAAATTCTTTCCAAATCCACCATACTGCTCGGGAATAGATACTCCTAGCATACCCAGTTCACCAGCTTTGTCCAACAAACTTGGCATCAGGCCTTCCTCCTGCGCATCGATGCGGTCAAGCTTATTTAATACCTCCGTCTCTAAAAAGTCTAGACAGGTTTGGCGGATCATTTTCGCCTCTTCATCAAACTCTTCTGGAATAAAAATAGCGGTATATGGCGTTTCTCTTATCACGAATTCTCCGCCTTTTATTGCTTTATTTTCGTTCATAGCTTATTGGATTAAATGTGTAAAGAACAAGGATAAAAGACCTTTTCCCTACATTGATTTATAATTAATTCAAGGTTTTAATAAAATTTGATATACTTTTCTGAATATTACCAAATCTGGCAACAGCATCCCTACAGGGGATTTCGCTAAAAACCTAGTTCAACAGATAGCAATAATTGTATTTCTAATTCAAAACTTGAGCCTCATGCAAGTCCCATATTCTGATTCCTTGATCTTTATTCACTATCTACAGTATTTCAAAAATACCGGCTGCTCCTTGTCCCGTGCCCACGCACATCGTGACCATACCATATTTTTTGCCCCGACGTTTCAGTTCATGAAGGATCTGTACCGTAAGCTTGGCCCCTGTGCAACCTAGGGGATGCCCCAATGCAATGGCTCCGCCATTGACATTCACCTTATCTTCATCCAGTCCCAGTTCACGGATAACGGCTAAGGACTGCGACGCAAAGGCTTCATTTAATTCAAATAAATCGATATCCTCTTTTGTTAGTCCGGCCTGTTTCAACGCTTTTGGAATAGCATATATCGGTCCGATGCCCATGATTCGGGGCGGCACGCCAGCGACAGCGAAGCTGATTAGTTTGGCAACTGGTTTTATCCCCAGCTCTTTGACTTTCGCTTCTGACATGACCAGCACGAATGCCGCTCCATCTGAAGTCTGCGATGAATTTCCTGCCGTCACAGAGCCGTTGGCAGCAAAGACCGGTTTTAATTTGGCGAGTGCCTCCAATGACGTATCTGCCCGTGGACCTTCGTCGGTATCCACCACGTACTCACGCGTGCTCAGCTTACCATCTTTCAGGTAATTTTCCTTGACTGTGATCGGCACGATCCCATCTTTAAGGTGTCCGTTCTGAATAGCAGCTACGGCCTTCTGATTGGATTTTAACGCAAAAGCATCCTGATCCTCACGCGATACATTAAAGTCCTTTGCCACTGCTTCCGCTGTAAGCCCCATCCCCCAATACCAGTCTGGGTGCTCCTTAGCCACTGCAGGGTTCGGAACGATTTTCCAGCCTCCGAATGGCATACCTGACATCACCTCCACACCGCCTGCGACAATCACATCGGCCATACCGGCCTTGATCTTGGCAACGGCGGTCGCAATAGTCTCGAGCCCAGATGCACAATAACGATTCACAGTAACTCCCGGAACTTTATCGGTGTCCAATCCCATCAAAGAAATAAAACGGGCCATATTAAGTCCCTGCTCGGCTTCGGGCATTGCATTTCCAACGATAACATCGTCTATATCTTCTTTATTCAAATTCGGTACAGTGGACACGAGATGTTTAATCACGTCTGCCGCTAAATCATCGGCGCGCATAAAGCGAAATCCTCCTCGAGGCGCTTTACCTACTGCTGTACGAAATCCTGCTACTATATATGCTTCCATTATTTGAATATTAAGATGTGAGATTGGAGATATCCCCATGTCACATAGTAGTTTTTAATTTTTTTTTTGAAATCCGAAAATCATTTTTTGGATCTCATCTAGTGGAGAACACCATTCTTCTACTTTCTCCTTATTTAACAGATCAAATCTCCAATCCTAATTCCGCAAAGGCTTCCCCTTGGTGAGCATATGCTGTATCCGTTCAAGGGTCTTGCGCTCCGCACAAAGTTCCAAAAAGGTCTTACGTTCCAGATCCAATAGATATTGCTCAGAGACTTCAGTAGGTGCCGACAGGTTGCCGCCACACATGACCCAGCCCAACTTTTCTGAAATCTTACGGTCATAGTCCGATATATAGTTTCCTTCCCGCATGGAAGATGCCCCGACATAGACAATACCTAGCCCCTGATTGCCCAGAACTTTGATATCATCACGCGGTGTAGGCTGCACATAGCCGGCATCAGCCAATTCCAATGCTTTGGCTTTTGCATCGGCCAGCAGTCGCGCCCGATTCATGGTGATCGCGAATTTGCCCTCCTGCAGATAGCCCAATTCGTACGCTTCGACAGCCGAAGTGGAAACCTTTGCCTGACCAATGGTCAAAAATTTATCTTTCAACGTATTTTGTACGATCTGATCACTTTTAAATTCGTCGGAAGCGCGGAGGGTAAACTCTTTTGTACCGCCCCCGCCGGGGATGACACCTACTCCGAGTTCCACGAGTCCCATATACGTTTCGGCATGCGCCTGCACAAAATCGGCATGCATCGCAAACTCGCACCCGCCACCCAAAGTCATCTGAAACGGTGCTACGACGACCGGTATGGAGGAATAGCGCAGGCGCATGGACGTATTCTGAAACGCCCGTACAGCCATATTCAGCTCGTCAAAATCCTGTTCGACCGCCATCATGAAAATCATTCCGATATTTGCCCCAGCAGAAAAGTTTTTCCCATCGTTGGAAATGACCAGGCCACGGTACTCTTTTTCGGCTAGATCAATCGCTTTGTTTAAGCCCTGGATCACGTCGCCACCAATGGTATTCATCTTGGTATAGAATTCACAGTTGATGATTCCATCTCCGAGGTCAATGATCGACACACCTGTATTCTTCCAGATCGTTTTGCTTTCACGAATATGGTCCAATACAATCAGGTCTTCAGTACCGGGAATCGGTTTATACGATTTTGTAGCGATATCGTAGTAATGACGAACACCATTTTTGATGGTATAGAACGACTCATGCCCAGACTCCAGCATTTCGTGTACCCAAGAAGCCACTTCGCCATCCTGACCGGGCAGGCGCTTCTCTTCGGCTTTAATTTTCGCCAATGTCTCCCGAACACCCAATGCATCCCAGACTTCAAAAGGTCCAAGTTCCCAGCCAAAGCCAGCACGCATGGCATCGTCTATACGGAAAAAGTCATCTGTAATCTCCGGCACGCGGCGTGACACATATTCAAACAAGGGATAATGCATCGCCCGGAAGAGCGCAGCAGCTTTATCGGTCCCCTGTTCATACACTTTCATACGCTGGCGGATATCCTCGACGGGCTTGGTCGCTTCCAGTGTGGACGATTTAACTTTCTGCTGTGTGCCATATTCCAGTGTCTGAAGATTTAAGGATAAAATTTCGGAATTACCATCGGCACCTTTGACCTTCTCGTAAAAGCCTTTTTTTGTCTTTTCACCAAGCCATTTATTTTCCACCATCTTGCTGACAAATTCAGGCAGCGTAAACACCCCCTTGGCTTCATCCTCCGGTGCATTTTGGGCCAGCCCATTAGCCACATTGACCAAGGTGTCGAGTCCTACAACATCCGCCGTACGGAATGTCGCCGATTTGGGATGCCCCATCGCTGGACCAGTGTATTTATCCACTTCTTCTACCGTCAGCCCCAGAGGTTCGACCAAATGCGTTACGGCAAGCATAGAATACACGCCGATACGGTTGCCGATAAAGGCTGGAGTATCTTTACATAAAACCACGGATTTGCCCAACATCTTATCCCCAAAATGCAGGATAAAATCGACTACTTCGGGTTTGGTATGTGGCGTCGGAATCACTTCTAATAACGGAAGGTAACGCGGCGGATTAAAAAAGTGCGTACCGCAAAAATGATCTTTGAAATCTTCGCTGCGGTCCTCCGCCATCAGATGAATAGGAATCCCAGAAGTATTGGACGTGATCAGCGTACCGGGCTTACGGAACTGCTCTACGCGCTCAAAGACAGATTTTTTGATATCCAGGCGCTCGACCACGACCTCAATGATCCAGTCCACATGTGCGATATCTTTCAAATTATCATCAAAATTACCGGTCTTGATACGCTTTACGAATGATTTGCTGTAAATTGGTGATGGATTTGTTTTTAAGGCTGTCTCCAGCGAACTGTTGACAATCCGGTCCCGGACGACCTTGCTCTCCAATGTCAACCCTTTCGCCTGCTCTGCAGGCAAAAGTTCACGGGGAACAATATCCAGCAACAGCACCTCAACACCAATGTTAGCAAAATGACATGCAATTCGCGAGCCCATAACACCCGAACCGAGAACTGCCACTTTTCTAATATTTCTGTTCATCATAATATATTTATCATGCACATCTGCGCACTTGGTTTCACTTAAATGACTACTTCTTCTCTATAGTTGGACGCTAACTCATTGAGCTTGGCCAATGAAGCAATCAGCTGATTACGCTCTTCCTCAGAAAAATTTTCAGCCAGATACTGATTGAAATTACGCACTACGTCTTTTGCGATCCTCCTCTTCTCACGGCCCAGTTCGGTCAAGTACACTTTTACAGACCGCTTGTCCGTCGTACTGGTCTCGCGATAGATAAATCCCAACGACTCCAAATTATTCAACACACGAGACAAACTTGTTGTTTTAACTCCCGTCAAATTGGCGATCTGGGAAACAGGTGTCCCCTCTTTATGGATATTAATTAAAATATAACCGGCTGCTTGCGTAAACCCGTGCTGAGAAGCGATCTGGTTATATTTATTGGCAATCGTCTGCCAGCCTGTTTTTAGAAAATAGTCTATTGTCTGATTTTGGTTCATAGCGTATCCACAAGTCATTTATTATGCTTGCATAACAAATATAACAGGAAAGATTTAGAATAACAAGCACGAAGATGTAATTTTTGTTAAATCGCCAACGATAAGCGCCAGGCAGCGTTTTTCTTACGTTTCAATGACCAAAAGTCAATATGTGGAAAACTTTTAACAACTGATAAACAGCCAGATAATAGAAATTAAACAACTTTTATTCACAGCCAATATACGACATTCAAAATTAATTGCTTTAAATTTGTCCAAACAAACATCAACATCGTATGGCTTTAGTAAACATACCTCGCTTGGACTTGTTGCATTATACACAAGGTACCCAGGAACAACGGAATCAATTTATTCAGGATATCGGCAAGGCATTCAACGAAACAGGCTTTGTGACTATCGCAAATCATGGCTTATCTAAAGAACTGATCGAAGAACTCTACCAAGTCGTCCCTGCATTCTTTAATCTGCCTACGGAGACGAAAGAAAAATATGAATTTCCTGAGCTTGCCGGTCAGCGTGGATACACAGCTAAGGGGAGGGAAAAAGCAAAAGATGCCAAAACGCCGGACCTCAAGGAATTTTGGCAGCGCGGCCAGACCATTGTTGGTGAAGAATATTCCAAAACAGATTTCCCTGACAATCCCGAAGTCGAAGAAATTCCCCGCTTCAACAGCGTGACTGCTGAAGTCTATAAAAAGTTAGAAGATACCGGTCGCGAGCTCCTGAAAGCCATCGCTGTCTATTTAGGCCTTGAGGAGACGTATTTTGAGCAATTTGTTATCAATGGCAATTCGATTTTACGTGCGATCCATTACTTCCCGATCACTGACCCGGATGCATTGGCACCGGATGCTGTGCGTGCAGGAGCACATGAAGACATTAATTTGATCACGCTGCTCATCGGCGCCAGTGCGGATGGCCTGGAGGTCTTAACCAAAGAGGGTGAATGGTTCCCCATAAAAGCGAAGGGTGAAGATATCGTCATCAACGTGGGTGACATGCTGCAGCGCCTGACCAACAATAAGCTGAAATCAACCACGCACCGTGTTGTTAATCCACCTCGTGAAAAAATGGGCACCTCAAGATATTCAATTCCGTTCTTTCTACACCCAAAATCATCGATGAGCCTGGCTTCTCTGGATTCCTGTATCGATGCAACTCACCCCAAAGTATATGAAGACTATACCGCCGGACAGTATTTAGACGAAAGATTGCGGGAAATTGGTCTGAAGATGTAAGAATACACACAGCGACAACATTATACCGGATTCATTTTGCATTGTGCATAAAAAAGCCGATCGTATGATCGGCTTTTTTATGCACAGATTAACTGATCTTTATTTTAACCTGTAACCGATGCCCACATTTAAAAAGATATTGTGCAACCCGAAACTGATACTTTCAAAACCGGTTTTCATGATATTATTAAACCCATAATTGAGCTGAGCCAAGGCTAGAAACCTCCCATTGATATGATATTGCGTTCCGGCACTTAACCCCACATCTATGTTCCGCACGCTTTCTTTAAAGTCATAATCAGCATGATCGACGACAATCTTGTTGCCCGTCGGCTGCTCATGCCTTAGATATCCATTATACGCTTCGCCATAAAATTCTTTCCGGACGGCAAAGGAGACATAAGGTCCAGCAAGCAGATCCCATCGCTCAGCGAGCCTGTAAACAGCCTGTAAGGGCAAGGAAACATACAGATTATGTACTTTCGTCGTAATGTCTCCAGTATAATACCCCCTTAATTCCTCCCTCGAGTCATTCACAGCATTAAACGTGGTTTTATAACTCTTTACCGAGGCCTTTGTGTCCATGCCCTTTCCATCAAAAAGAAGACCCAACGACAGGCCCCATCTGGAGTCCAAGGTATAGTTCGCTTTTGCTCCGACAAAAAAGGGTACATTTGGACTGTAGCTTTTAATCTTTCGGATTTCCCGCGGCAAAGATAATGGCGTTGCACCGCCTACCTGCCCACCTAAAACAAACTGCAGCCCCAGCTTGTCAGCCTTATCAGCCCTTTCCTGTGCATGGATGACCCCGAGAAAACAGGTCATGATCAGCAGCATGACGATATAAAGTTTATTATTCATTATTTTTTCGTTACAATTTTCAGATCATCCACAATCAATTTACTTCCCACAGCTCCGATAAAATTATCGCCATACTTACTTGACGACATCACAATGGCAATGCTGTAATCCAGATTAGTCACAGCAGCAGCGTCGACCGGGGCCGTGTATTTAAATGGCAGAACAAATTTGACAAAGCCATCTCCAGCCGTTGCGCTACCATCATCAAGACGGGCGATAGCAACAATACTCCGATCCGTCAAGATGTTATGGCCAGTGAGAAAAGATTTCTTCTTTTTCGGGTCAGGCTCCGAGTCCATCAGCTGCTTGCGGTTGTAGAATACGGCATAGATGTCACATGAATCCTTTATGTCGACGGGCTTTAAATCTTTGTCTGTGACAGTTGCTCCCGGAGTATATTTATAGTACCCTTCCAAGGCCACTGGGATTTGATTAAATGGCAGGCCAAAGTGGGTTGCGGCAAGCGGGTCAGTTAATACTGGCCCTGTGTCAAATGACCCTATAAAAAGATTTCCCGCTGCTATCGGTTTTTTAAACAGTGCACCAAAAGACCCCGTCAGCTTGGTTTCCAATAACGCTGCTTTCGAACCCGAATGTGCATCTGTCGTTGTTTTTGTCGGGTAAGATTCAGGCGCTTTTGTTCCACCTCCCATACTTAATGTCAGCGAGAAGCTCGCGTTGCCCGACCCCCAGTTGTAGAAATCCTGACCATCTATTGTGTTGAAGAAAATCGTAATTTATCATCTTCATCTATCTTAACGTCCTCAAAACCGTACTCCGTCGGTACAAAGCCATTATCGGTTTTCACAATTTTCACGAGATAATTTTTGTTAAAACGGCGGTCTTCTGAGGTCACTTGATAATAGACACCATTTGCTAACAGCTGATCGACGAGCACCTTACTCGTATCCTGTTCTCCAACCGGCATTTTTAAAGAATCAGCCAACAGTTTGATCGTCGCACCCGGAGTAAGATCAAAGTTGATATTCAACTTGGCCAGATCATGGCTATTCGGTTTAAGATAAAGCGTAACCTGATTATTGGCAATGACTGGATCCAGCAAAAACACATCCTCAGCGCTACGAACGCCGACGATATCTGCTTCCATATTCAGCGCTTCTTCTTTTATGCAACTTCCAAGACCTAAAAGCAGCATAAAACAAATCCCTAACAGGTCAATTCCTCTTCGTTTCATAAAAATAATATTCGTGTAAAATGACAGCCATGTATTGAGTGATACACGGATGGGGCAAAGCTACGAACTCCCCGTCTCAAACAAATTATTTCTGGCGGCTTTTCTCGTCCCGCAACTAATTCTTTACATTTCGCAAGGCCTTTTAAATATGGAGTTCTTCCCTGATTTTACGTGACAAGCTGTTGACGACAAGTTCATAACTATGCTGGATGAGCTGCTGTAGCGTACTGTCATCCAGTTCGCGATTTGCAAACACGGTATTCCAGTGCTTTTTATTCATATGATATCCCGGCAATACCGTCTGACTATACGTTTCCCGCAGTGCAATGGCCCGCTCGGGGTCACATTTTACATTAAACCGAAGCTCCCCGATCTGGTCGAGTCCGACGAGCAGAAAAACTTTGCCCCCGATCTTAAACACCAGCGTATCCGGACCAAAAGGCGTCTCTTCCATGACCGGACCAATGGACAGACAATATTCTCTTAACTCTTCTATGTTCATATCTTGTACTTAATTTTGTAGCTCCCGTCACATGTAAGGTCTCTGAAAGATAAATTTGACAACCAATGGTATAAATTTAACAAAATTGCTGCTAAGTTAAATGCTAGATTTGTCTTTCATCAAGGATCGGCTTTACATACATGAAAAAATACATCCGACAAATACACTGCAGGCTATTATTGCTTACGATAATAGTAAGCCTATCTGTTCAGTGCAAAAGTATGGACACCACAAACCACCAGGACAATATGAATCAAGACAACATCATCGCTGCTGTCGTCAGTGGACAGATCAGCGCGGTAAAAAACTATCTGGCAGCAGGCGGTGATGCCAACCGAAAAGCAGCCGATTCGAAATCCTTGCTCCTGATTGCCACAGAAAAAAATAATAGGGATATGGCGCAGCTATTACTGCGATATGGTGCCGATGTCAACCTGCAGAGCGATAACGCGGACAGCCCCTTTTTATATGCCGGCGCAGCTGGTTATACGGAGCTGGTCAGGCTTTATCTCAAGCACGGTGCAGACTTCAAAATCTTCAACCGTTATCATGGTACGGCACTGATCCCTGCCTGTGAGCGCGGGCATATTGAGACCGTACGCTTACTGGCCAATACGAAAGGATTCCCCATAGATCACGTCAACCGCTTAGGTTGGACAGCGTTGCTGGAAGCCATCATACTCGGCGACGGAAGTCAAAAGTATGTGGAGATTGTCAAAATCCTGTTGGACGCCAAATGCGACAAAACCATCCCAGACAGTGAAGGCATTACGCCCTTACAACATGCCAGACAACGTGGTTTTACTGCGATCGCAACCTTATTGGAGTAGCGCGTTTTGTACCGGCAGTTTTGGTGAAAGCAAAAAGATTTATTTCCCCAGCAGGGATTGAATTTCCTTTTGGATTTCCCCGCCTTTATCTGCGTTATACCATTTCTGGATCTCTTCTTTGATCTCCGAAAAGTCTTTGCCAGCTTCTTTTAACCTTAAAAATAGCTGTTGGCACGCTTTGGGACGAGGCCCCCAGACCGCTATATCCCGGCCTTCTTCGTCACGCACAACAAGGATCGGAATAGATTTTCCCCCGTTTGTCAAATACGAATCGATCAGAAAAGGCGCGCTGTCACGCAACTGGATGTCGACTGTAATATTTGGATTCTGTGCAGCCATCTTCACCAGCATGGGCACCGAATGTGCAGCGTCACCACACCATGGCTCTGTAATAATTATCCATTGCTGTTTTTGTGATACACCTGCAATAAACTGTTGAAAATCCACGGACAGCTCGAAACGCTTCAACCAACGTCCCATTCTGGACCAATTCATTTTTGTATATTGAAAGTACTCTTCGTCCTGATATGTCGGGTGATTTTCGGGATGATTCAAGATATCTTCAAACTGCTGTAAATAAAATTCAAACGTCATAACATCTATTTTGTGCAAAGGTAATTTTTTAGATACAACTTTCTCAAAAAATCCTTATATTATCAATTTAACACTACTTAACACTTTGCTAGATTATCTTTGACAGATATAGCCAGTACATGAAAAGATTAATTCACATCATACTGCTCTTATTACTTTTTGTTCACGGCGTTGCTGTCGCTCAAATAAGCATAAAGGGGAAAATCATAGACAAAGCAGACAACAAACCGTTGACTAACGCCTCCATCATCTTACTGAACAGAGATTCGGTGCTCCGTTATTACAACAGAGCAAATGAAGAGGGGAAATTTATGCTGAAAAATGTCACTCCCGGAAGCTACATCGTGCTGGCCACCTACCCTAAGTTCGAACTGTATAGCGATACTATCGCAGTAGCAGATAATGACATCGACCTGAAAGAGATCAAAATCAGTTCACAAAAAAATGTGCTCGAGGAAGTCATCGTCACCCGCAGGCTGCCCATTACGCTGAAAGGCGATACCATCGAGTATGATGCCGCCAGTTTTGCAACCGAAAAAAATGCTAAACTCGAGGATCTCCTACGGCGCCTGCCCGGCTTTACCGTATCGGGCAATGGCAGCATTACCGCTCAGGGAAAGGCTGTTCAAAAGGTGTTTATCGATGGCGAAGAGTTTTTTGGCTACGATCCCAAAATTGCTATCCGCAATGTTCGGGCTGATGCGGTAGATAAAGTGCAATTGTATGAGAAAAAATCGGAAGAAGCGGAGCTGTCCGGTATAGATGATGGTGTCCGCATCCAGACCGTAAACGTGGTGTTGAAGGAGAAGGCAAGGAAGGGTATTTTCGGGAATATGGAAGCCCTCGGCGGCACAAAAGAGCTCTACGCCGGCAATCTATTTGCAGCGAAATTTAACAGAACGGAGCGGATCGGCATTACCGCCAACCACAACAATATGGGCGGCGCCAACGGATTTGAGGGTTCTATGCGCATGAACAACCAGATTACGGGCCAGCCATTAAGCACCTCGCTCGGCGCAAACTACGAGAACCAGTTTTTCAAGAAAGCCTTAAAGGTAAATGCCAATTATAACTATAATAACAATAGCAACAAAAACGAATCTGAAAATTATAATAAAAACGTCCTTCCAGATAATTCCATCCTGGAGACAAACAGTAAAAACCGCACAAAAAGCGGTTCGCGGACCAATGGCGTCAGGTCGCATTTCAACATCCGGCTGGACTCTACCCAAAACATGGACGTCCAGGCAAATGCCAACTGGCTAAATAACGACAATAGCAACAATACCGAAAGCTTTACGAGGGATGGCCAAGGAACCGACATCAGTAAATTCAGAGAGGAGAACGCATCAAACACATCAACCAGGAGCAACAACCTGCGTTTAAACTACCGAAAGAGACTGAAGGCGGGGAGTTCACTCAATCTGATGATCGCGAACAACAGGAATGAGTCCACTTCCACCAGCAAGGTAAACTCTGAGACCATCATTTTTAAAAGTAATGACACCACCCGTATCAACCAGGACAGAACAGGCAATAATAGGGGGAATGATTTTGCGTCTTCGCTCAATTTCAACAAACGGATAAGTGATTTTATGAACATAGCGCTAGGCTATAGTTTCAATTATTCCAAACGCACCAATACACAAAATTCGGTTGATAATATAACCCACCAATTCGATTCCTTATATTCAAAAAACCAGATCGACGACAATACCAATCAAGGGATCAATGTCCACCTATCGTACAGAAAGGAAAAATTTGACATTAATGTATCCAACCGAACCTTCTACAAAGATCAAAAACTGCAAGATAGCTACCGGCATATTGACCTATCTAGAAATTTCTGGGACAACAACTTGAATCTTGATGCGAATTACAGGATCACAAAGAGCAAAAATATCCGGCTGTCCTATATGAGTTCCAGCATCATCCCTTCTTTTGAGCAATTACAGCCTCTGCAGCCGCAGACCAATCCATTGTTCCAACAGGTCGGTAACCCAGACCTGAAACGCGCGGTCAACAACAACATCTCCGCCAACTACAACGCATTTAGTTTATTGAAGGGAACCAATATGAATGTCAATGGGAATATTTCTTTTATCCGCAACCCCATTGTAAACAAAACAACAGTACTCGAAAATTCGGCACAGATCAGCAGCTATGAAAATCTGTCCGGTAAGTCAAACTGGAATGCGGGGCTCAACATCAACCACATGCAACCTTTGGCCAACCGCCGCATCAACTTCAATAAAAGTGCAAATTTCCGCTACAACAACAGCTACAGCTATACGAGGTTCGGAAACGAGCAGTCCGCCGGCGAATTCCTTCTGAACAATGCGAAAAATACTTCTTTTGGCGTAGGCGCAAGTGTGAATGAACAAAATTCTAAGGGCTTCGACTTTGATTTATCGTTGAATACCGGACTCAATCTGCAACAAAACTCAATTAATAAACAGTACGATGCCACCAGCTTCGAAGGCAGTGCTTCGGGATATATCAAATATTTCCTTCCGAAGAAATTCAATATTGTCACCAATCTATATTACAGCTATACAGGACCGACAAAACTTTATAGAGAATCAATCAATCAGTTTTTCACCAATGTCGAACTGGAGAAAAAAGTACTAAAAGACCAGAGCCTCACACTCAGTGTCAAAGCTTTTGACCTCTTTAACACGTTTAACAACACCCGCCGTACCAATAGCGACACGAACTATTCAGAATCGGTTCAGCAAGTATTGACACGCTATTTTCTCCTGGGTGTGAAGTGGGATTTTAACAAATATTTAGGTAAAGGAAATGATTAGAATCTGTTTATTCATGATACTATGCTGTCTGTCTGTACGATCTCTACAGGCACAATACGCCTATTTTGGCAGTCGCGGTACGATAAGTTTTGATAAGGTGATGTACACCAAGGCCCGCATACGGGAGCTGTCCAGCGACAGGAATTCAGGAATGCGCGGCGGCATGATGCTGGATTATATGGATAATATTCCCGAATCCCAGACGGAAAAGCTGAACCTGTATTTCGACGAAAATTCGACCGTGCTGCTGCAGGATGACAATACCGGCGAAGAAAAGCAAAATACGAGCGGCAAAATGCGGACAACGACGGGTGCAGCAAATTCTGCTCGCGGCAACAGAAACCGTGGTTCTGTACGTGGCGGTGGTGCCTGGGGCATGTATGGCGGACGCAGCAGCCGCAATGCCAAAGTGCTGTATCAGGATCTAAAAGCGGGGACGGCCGATATCCAACTGGATGTAGATGAAAAATACCTCCTCTCAGAAACGCTGGATAGTATCACATGGCGTTTCACCGAAGAATTCCGCAATATCGCAGGGATCAACTGCCGCCGAGTGAACGGCGCGACCAAAGACTCCCTTTATCTTATTGCCTATTATACCGAAGAGATCCCGGTATCTGCCGGACCGGCACTGACACATGGCCTTCCGGGCATGATACTAGGTTTGGTCATCCCCGAAATGCATATCCAATACTGGGCCACCAATGTGGCTTATACCAATAACCCTGTTCCATCAGACTGGCGCGACAAGAAATCCAAAAAGATGAAGTTTACCGAATTTACCGATCTCTTTGGCAGATATATGCCACGCAATCGACAGAATGAATCCGCCAAAAAGCGGATATTGGAACAACTGGTCTACTGAAAATGTCAGTTTGGCAGTACATCAGGACAAATTGATGACAAATAGTGATTTTTTTACAAAACATTTCGATTGGCATAAGGGTTGATAATAGATGATAGAATTTGTTTTAGTAAAAAAATTAAAATACAAGATATGTCTAAAATTATAGGAATTGACTTAGGTACTACAAACTCATGTGTTGCCGTAATGGAAGGTAACGAGCCTGTAGTAATTACGAATAACGAAGGTAAACGTACCACGCCTTCAATCGTAGCTTTCGTAGAAGGTGGAGAGCGTAAAGTTGGTGACCCAGCCAAACGTCAGGCAATTACCAACCCACATAAGACGATTTATTCTATCAAACGTTTTATGGGTCTTTCATACGACGAATCAGTCAAAGAAGCTGAACATGTTCCTTACAAAGTCGTTAAGGGCGACAACAATACGCCACGCGTAGAAATTGACGACCGCAAATATACTCCACAAGAAATTTCTGCTATGATTCTTCAAAAAATGAAGAAAACAGCTGAAGATTTCTTGGGTCAGGAAGTGACTGAGGCAGTAATTACCGTTCCTGCATACTTCAACGACGCGCAACGTCAAGCCACTAAAGAAGCTGGTGAGATCGCCGGACTCTCTGTCAAACGTATCATCAACGAACCTACTGCTGCAGCATTGGCTTACGGCCTTGATAAGGCACACAAAGACATGAAAATTGTCGTATTTGACTGTGGTGGTGGTACACATGACGTTTCAGTATTGGAATTAGGTGATGGTGTATTTGAAGTCAAATCAACCGACGGTGATACACACTTAGGTGGTGACGACTTTGACAACGTGATCATTAACTGGTTAAATGAAGAGTTTAAAAACGACAACAATGGCTTTGATCTGAAAAAAGATCCTATGGCATTGCAACGTTTGAAAGAAGCTGCTGAAAAAGCGAAAATTGAATTGTCAAGCGCAACATCAACAGAAATCAATTTACCATACATCACTGCTGACGCAACTGGACCAAAACACTTAGTCCGTACATTGTCACGCGCTAAATTTGAAGCTTTGGCAGCAGATTTAATTCAAAGAACGATTGCACCTTGTGAATCTGCATTGAAAAATGCCGGTTTCAGCAAATCAGATATCGACGAAATTATCCTTGTGGGTGGTTCGACACGTATCCCTGCTATCGTTGATGCCGTGAAAAACTTCTTTGGAAAAGAGCCTTCTAAAGGTGTAAACCCAGACGAAGTGGTCGCTCTAGGGGCAGCTATCCAAGGTGGTGTATTGACTGGTGAAGTAAAAGATGTCTTGTTATTGGATGTTACCCCACTTTCGTTGGGTATTGAGACCATGGGTGGCGTAATGACCAAACTGATCGAGGCCAATACAACGATTCCGACCAAAAAATCAGAAACATTCTCTACAGCATCAGACAATCAGCCTTCTGTGGAGATCCATATCTTACAAGGTGAACGTCCAATGGCAAACCAAAACCGTACCATCGGCCGCTTCCACTTGAACGATATTCCACCAGCACCACGTGGCGTTCCGCAAATCGAAGTTACTTTTGACATCGATGCCAATGGTATCATCAAAGTATCAGCAAAAGATAAAGCGACTGGTAAAGAGCAAAACATCCGTATTGAAGCTTCTTCAGGTCTTTCTGACGAAGAAATCAAACGTATGAAAGAGGAAGCTGAAGCAAATGCGGATGCAGATAAAAAAATGAAAGAGGAAGCTGACAAAATTAATGCAGCTGACGCGCTGATCTTCTCAACTGAAAAACAATTGAAAGAATACGGCGATAAAATTTCAGCAGATAAAAAAGCGCCTATCGAAGCTGGCTTAACTAAGTTAAAAGCAGCATATGAAGCGAAAAACTTCGCTGATATCGATGCCGCTTCTGCAGAATTGCAAAATGCATGGAATGCGGCTTCAGAAGAAATGTACGCTGCTTCACAAGGTGGCGCACAACAGCCACAGGGAGATGCCGGCCAGGCGCAAGGCGGAAACCAGGGCGGTGATGATGTCACTGACGTGGATTACGAAGAAGTGAAATAACTTCGCTGATCAGAAAAGGAAAAAGCTCCGGCCTTCGGCCCGGAGCTTTTTTTATTTCCTTATTTTTTTCTATAGTGGCTCAATATGCCTTTGTCCAATGTCGCCCATATACCGGCAGGCATACCGGCTTTCTTCAAAGCGTTATTGGTCCAGGTATTACAGGAATAAAACATACTGTAAGCGCCCTTAGCTTCATAAAACGCATCCGCATCATCATATTGGGCATTCGTTTCGACCAAGATGGGATGCCCCTCGTGCAGATCCAGCGACTCGTGTATATATTGTATCAATGCACGATACTGCTGTGGACTTATTTTATAGCCAAAACATAGATCGTTTTCCTGAATGGCCCGATAATATGTCACATGGATGGCAGACTCGCCAAGACCGAAAGCAGCAGTAAAAGCTGTCGAAGCTTTCAGATCCTTCCATTCCGGCGTCTCCAGATAGAAGCCTTTGTCGCCCCAGCCTATGCCCACATAGTGGTAATCCGTTTTTTTTCCCCGCGTGTTGGCATAAGGGAATAAGGTAGACCAGTCCATCTCGGCGGACAGCACAGGCACTACCACATCGGTGTGAACGCCATTGGATTTCACATATACCTGAACACTGCGGTCAGCAGCGGCATCGATACGAGCGGCAGCAAGCCTCGACAAGCTGTATTCCGCTACGAGATATAAAACGCAAAAACCAATAATTCCTAAAATAATATACCCTAACACTTTAAGCAATCTTTTCATGTAAACCAGCTATTAGCGAAATTACCACAGGCAGCTCCGGGTTTCCTTCGTCTTCAAAAAAAAACCTGCATTGCCTACACAATACAGGTTCAATATAAGCTATTTCTTTTAGCTCTTAAAATAACTTTTCGGGATACACCCCTTCGGCAACCAATTTGGAAATTGATTCCTGAACGATGGGTTTATCTTCTTTGTATGTAACGCCAAACCATTTGGATGAGGTTGGGATTACCTTGAAATCCGCCATTTTATGTTTTACCATATAATCCGGAACAGAAGGAATAAAGAATTCGGCTTTTGGATTTTCTTTATTCTCTTCCACAAATGCCGGAAACATGGATTGTGCCACTTCGAAAATTTTGGGCGTAAAACCCCAGAAGTTCATTGAAACACGCGTCTGAGGATCGAGGTCGTATTCAACGCCGTTCTCTTCATACACAATCCTGCGGCTGTCACCTTCGCCTTTATAATAGATATTAGTACGCTCCGTGACACTTTCCATATGCCCTGTAGGGCTAACTTCACAGACACCGCGGGAGACATAGCCGTAGTCGGACATGGTATTACCTACCTGAAAGCCCATCAAGGACATCTGCTCGTCAGAGACTTCGGTAGTTAAAAACCTGGCCATTTTTTCAAAAGAATCTGATCCGTAGAAATCGTCGGCATTGATGACGCAGAAAGGCTCCTTCACCTTATCTTTTGCGCTCATGACAGCATGTGCAGTACCCCAGGGTTTGGTTCTCTCGATGACATGACTGACACCGAACTTCGTTAAATCAAAATCTTGAAAAGCGTAGTCTACCTCAATTTTACCTTCCAATTTTTTATCAAAAACTTCTTTCATTTTATCCAGAAATTCTTCGCGGATAATGAAAACAACTTTTCCAAATCCTGCACGAATGGCATCATAGATGGAATAGTCAATAATTGTCTCACC
This sequence comes from Sphingobacterium thalpophilum, assembly GCF_901482695.1. Taxonomy (NCBI): domain Bacteria; kingdom Pseudomonadati; phylum Bacteroidota; class Sphingobacteriia; order Sphingobacteriales; family Sphingobacteriaceae; genus Sphingobacterium; species Sphingobacterium thalpophilum. Next base: position 2,212,197 of record NZ_LR590484.1, on the reverse strand, counting down.
GTGTGGGCCAAAACCATCTACTTGTTTTAAAGAACCATACCGGCTAGCCATTCCTGCTGCCAAAATCAAAAGGGTTGGTTTACTCATATTTAAATTGCGTTAATAGAACTTTCTTTTCGTCCGCAAACTTAGCTAAAATTGCCTGTAAAAGCAAATGGACACATTCCCTTGCCGCAGCCAAACTGGGTTTATCTGAAGACGTAAAACATGAATTTTCTGTTATTTCTTTTTTAAAAATGCATTTAGTAAGCCTGTGGCAAGTTTACCCAGCAGCTTTACGCCTTCTCTTGCGAGCGTCGTCGTCGCCGTCCGCTGTGCAGCCTCCAGCGGAGTCTGTCTTCTCGAAGTGGACCTGCTCGCCTTAGCGGCTTCTTTTTCGGCAGCCGCACGCTGCTCCTCCTGTGCTACAACTTGCATTTTCTCATCAATAATTTCTGCCGCAGAACGATTTTCCAGCCTCTCCAGATACTTCATACGCAGGTCAGACTGATTGATGATCTGCTGGATCGTCGCGTCATCTGCGGGCCCCATCACTGCACGGGCGGCTACAAGGTGGGTCGCTACGACTTCAGTCGGAATTCCCTTATCGTTCAGTACCGTGATCAGCGCCTGGCCCGTACCTAAGGAAGTCAGGATCTGGTCGATCTCATAAAAATCTGATTTCGGATAGGTCTTTACGGTTTTCTTTAGGTTTTCGGCATCATTGGGAGTAAAGGCCCGCAAAGCATGTTGCACACGGTTTCCTAATTGCGCCAACACCGATTCAGGAACATCTGTCGGAGACTGGGTGCAGAAAAATACGCCGATTCCTTTAGAACGGATCAAGCGGATAATCTGATCCACCTGCGTCAAGAACGCTTTTGATGCTCCATTGAAGAGCAGATGGGCTTCGTCAAAGAAAAAGACCAATTTGGGTTTATCAGGATCGCCTACCTCCGGCATATTTTTGAAAAGCTGCGCCAACAAACTCAGCAAAAACGTTGAGTAGAGCACAGGCTGGTCCTGCACATCCGAAATATTCAATAAGCTGATCACACCTTTGCCATCCACTTTCTGGAATAAATCGTTAATATCAAATTCCTTTTCGCCAAAGATGTGCGCCAATCCCTGCTGTTCCAATGCAACAATCTTACGGAGAATAGTTCCCGAGCTCGCCGAGCTGATCTTACCGTAATCGTTTTTGATTTCCTCACTTCCCGGACCATCCGAAAGATAGGTCAACAGCTTCTTGGTATCGTCAAAGTCGATCAAAGGCATCTGATGATCCTGTGCGTATTTAAACATCGCTGCCAGTACCCCTGTCTGCGTTTCGTTCAACTCTAAAATTCTACCCAGCAAAACAGGGCCAAAATCCTCCACAGTAATCCGCATCGGAATGCCCTTATTGCCTGACAGCGAATAGAGCTCAACAGGAAAGCTCGAAGGTACAAAGGGCACGCCTACAGCATTCCCACGGTCAATGAGGGCCTGATTGCTTACGCCTGGAACCGCAAGACCAGAGAGATCTCCCTTGACATCGAGCATGAATACGGGCACCGCGGCGTCCGACAGCTGCTCGGCTATGAGCTGCAATGTCCGCGTTTTACCAGTTCCTGTTGCTCCTGCGATCAAGCCGTGACGGTTCATCATTTTCAAGGCTAGGTTCACTTTCGCCTCCGCCAGGATTTCGCCGTTCAGAATTCCGGCACCTAAGTATATAAACGCCCCTTTGGGGTTATAAGAAGCTTGAACCTTCTCAATAAATTGTTCTTTATTTGCCATGAGAAAAGGCTTAAAATGTATGTATTATAAATTTGATTCAAAACTTACCAAAAAATAATCTTTTCGTCACAATTTCGTGCCAAAATGCATTTTTTTCGCACTTTTAATTTGAAATTAACATAGAATTGCTATTTTTACGATGTAAAACAATTAAGATAAAGGTAATAAAAAATGTTAAATAAGAGATTTAGATTTGTGGCCGCATTCATTTGTGCGATCATCTTTTTCACAAAGATGGCCATATCTATTTCGCCTATTTTTTCGAACAGTTTAGATCAAAATACCATCTTACAGGTTGTTTTGCAGCTTGAAATCGAGAACAACAATGGCGCAAGCAGCGACACGCTTGAAACGGCCTCAAAATTCTTCAATACAAAAACAGACGACCCTATTGTTTTTGAAAGTATCCTCGTTGAGAACCAAGGAAAACAGAAAAACTATCTAAAAAACGAGAAAAGCATTTTAGCTTTCCATCCTACGGTTCCAACTCCGCCTCCTAACTGTTAAAACTATACGTCCCATTAGGGATGTATGACTTCATCCGCAAGCTGAATCCCAGCCTGTGCGGTTTTTTATTGACTTTTTTATTGAACATACTGCCTACAGTCGACGTTGGAAGGGAACGCTTTGGCACCTATCCTTAACTGTCGCAGCATGCTTCATGAAGATTTGTTTAACAGATAAACACGAATTTTATGTTTGGAACTCGTACGTCTGCTTTTCTGAAACTTTCGAAAAGAGACTTAAAATATGATTTCCCAGCTAGTGTTGTGGTGTTTTTGGTGGCACTTCCATTATGTTTGGGAATTGCAATGGCCTCAGGTGCGCCATTGTTTGCAGGATTATTGACAGGTGTAATTGGTGGAATCGTCGTCGCTTCAATCAGTAAATCACCATTAAGTGTGAGCGGACCAGCCGCTGGGCTTACGGTTATCGTACTCGGAGCTATACAGAGCCTGGGGGCCTATGAAACTTTCTTGCTCGCGGTCGTCATTGCGGGTGTGCTACAGGTGATTTTGGGTATACTCAAGGCTGGCATGATCGGAAACTACTTCCCTTCAGCAGTTATCGTGGGTATGCTGGCCGCAATCGGTATCACAATCATTATGAAGCAGATCCCTCTCGCACTGGGATTGGTGGAAACCCATGCTTTTGAATTAGACAATGGACACGGCATCGGCGCGTACTTCGATACATTGGTATCCGCTATCAACTTTGGCGCATTCATTATATGTGCTCTGTCGCTGGCGATCTTGATTTTCTGGCCGGCCATTCCGAAACTCAGCAAAGTACCGGCACCACTGGTTGTGGTTATTGTCGGTGTCATTCTAGCTTATTTCTTTCAGGGCTCTTCTTTTCAGCTGCATGACAAACAGTTTGTAGTGGTCCCCATCGTTGGCTCTTTTGCTGAATTTACGGGGCTATTCACCTTGCCGGATTTCACTCAGATTGTCAACAAAGATGTGTGGATCGTGGCATTTACGATTGCCATTATTGCCAGCCTCGAAACCCTCCTTAGCATCGAAGCTGTTGACAAAATAGACCCCTATAAGCGCAACACGCCGACCAACCGTGAGCTCATTGCGCAGGGTGTGGGCAATATGACCAGCGGGCTCCTGGGCGGTTTGCCGTTGACTTCGGTTATCGTCCGCTCGTCAGCAAATGTCAATGCCGGCGCCAAAACAAGACAATCGGCTATGTTGCACGGTATGTGGCTCATCGTTGCGATATTGGCGATCCCCACCCTGTTAAACATGATCCCTCTGGCCTGCCTGGCAGCAATCCTATTGCACACAGGATATAAGCTGGCCAAACCAAGCCTGTTTACCTCCATGTACAGAAAAGGTCTGGATCAGTTTATTCCATTCTTCGTTACGATTGTGGCTGTCGTGCTGACAGACCTCCTGATGGGTGTGGGTATCGGTATTGTCGTAGCGACCTTCTATATCTTAAAGGCAAATATGAAAAATGCTTTTAAGTATAACCTCGAAAAGGATAATGAGGAAGATAAGGCCGTCATCACACTGGCAGAGGAAGTCTCATTTCTGAATAAGGTTCCAATTCAGCAAAAGCTGTATAGCCTGCCCAAATCAGTCAGTAAGATCCGTATTGATGGGACATTCAGTAAATTTATAGACAAGGATGTCATTGAAGTCATCAAAGACTTCGAACAGAACGCCAAAAGCAAAGGTAAGGAAATCGAACTTTTGCAGGTCGTTTATAAAAAATAAACTGTTCGAAATGAACAATAATTTTAGAAATTTGTACTAGTAATAAATACGAGAAAAAGCTGTAAAGCAGCAAAAGGATATAAAAAAATATGGAAAATAAAGATTTAAAAGCAGGATTCGACAACATTATTAAAGGAAACCAAGACTGGATGGAGTTTGTGAAAAATGATACCACAGGACGCTTCCAGCAGTTGGCAAAAGGTCAGAGCCCCGAAGTTCTGTGGATTGGCTGTGCTGATAGCCGCGTGCCGGCAAACGAGTTGACAGGCAAAAAACCGGGAGAAGTCTTTGTTCACCGCAATATTGCCAACATGGTTATCCACTCGGACATGAGCTTGCTCAGCGTGCTCGACTATGCGGTCAATGTGCTGAAGGTAAAACAGGTTATCGTTGCGGGGCACTACGGCTGTGGCGGTGTTGCCGCATCTTTGAGCAGCAGCCAATTCGGTATCATCGACAACTGGCTTTGCCACATTAAAGATGTATATCGTCTGCATAGCGAAGAGATCGACAATATTGCGGATCCTGAAAAAAAAGCAGACCGCCTGGTTGAACTGAACGTTAAAGAACAGGTCTTTAATCTTTGCTCCACATCGATTATCCAAAATGCGTGGAAAAATGGTCAGCCACTTGCTGTACACGGAATGGTAATCAATATCGGTACCGGTGAACTGATCAATCAAAATTGTACTTTTACAAGCAATGAATCCCTCGGAAAGGTGTTCGCTTACAAATAGTAAAATCGGTCACAGGGACGAAAATTTCGTCCCTTTTTTATTTCCGTAGGGACAAGTCCAACTCCTCCTGTCCACATCCTCCGCTTTTCGCTGTTTACAGCCTTCTATAGACGTCGAATATCTGTGGCGATCTAGCTAATATCTCACTTCTAATAACTAACTTTGTATTATGAGTGAAGAAAAATCATTAAATTTTATCGAGGAAATTGTCGAAGAAGATCTTCGTACAGGAAAGCATGGCGGACGTGTTTTGACACGTTTTCCTCCTGAACCAAATGGTTACCTCCACATTGGTCACGCCAAATCCATCTGCCTGAATTTTGGATTAGCACAGCAGTATAATGGCAAGACTAATCTACGTTTTGATGACACTAACCCTGTCACTGAGGATACCGAATACGTTGAAAGCATCAAAAAAGATATTCAATGGCTTGGTTTCCAGTGGGCACAGGAACTCTATACTTCAGATTACTTTGAGACCTTATATGGTTACGCCGTGGAGCTGATCAAAAAAGGTCTGGCCTATGTTGATGATAGCACAGCCGAGGAAATTGCAGCAGCAAAGGGCACTCCTACCGAGGCCGGCGTTCCGACGCCCTACCGTGACCGGTCTATCGAAGAAAATCTGACATTGTTTGCAGATATGCGCGCCGGAAAATATAAGGACGGGGAGAAAGTACTCCGTGCAAAAATTGATCTGGCCAGTCCAAATATGCATATGCGTGACCCTTTATTGTACCGCATTAAGCATGCTCATCATCACCGCACGGGCGATAAATGGTGTATTTATCCAATGTATGATTTTGCGCATGGACAGTCAGATTCCATTGAGCAAATCACGCATTCCATCTGTACGCTTGAGTTCATTCCGCATCGCCCTTTGTACGACTGGTGCATCGAAAAATTAGAAATTTTCCCATCAAAACAGTACGAATTTGCAAGACTCAATATGACCTATACCGTTATGAGCAAACGCAAACTGCTTCAGCTGGTCAATGATAAGATCGTTGAAAGCTGGGACGACCCGCGTATGCCGACGATTTCGGGATTGAGACGTAGGGGGTATACACCGGCCAGTATCCGCAACTTTTGCGAGAAAATCGGTGTGCAAAAGCGCGAAAATATGATAGACGTCAGTTTATTGGAGTTTTGCATCCGCGAAGACCTCAATAAGACAGCCTGGCGCCGGATGGCTGTACTTGACCCGATCAAGCTGATCATCACAAACTATCCCGAGGGTCAGGTCGAACAGCTTATCGGTGAGAACAATCCAGAAGTTGAAGGTGGTGAGGGATCCCGGGAGATTCCTTTCTCTAAAGAACTCTGGATAGAGCGCGAAGATTTTATGGAAAATGCGCCGAAAAAATTCTTCCGTTTGGGTCCGGGCCTATCTGTACGCCTGAAACATGCTTATATCGTCACCTGCCACGATTTTGTGAAAGATGACAACGGTCAGATCACCGAAGTGCACTGTACCTATGTACCCAACTCCAAGTCGGGCGAAGATACATCTGGGCTGAAAGTCAAAGGAACGATCCACTGGATTTCCGCAGCTCACGCTAAACAAGCAGAAGTGCGGCTATACGACAGGCTGTTCAACGACGAAAATCCAGCAGCCGCCGAGAATTTTAAAGATTCCATTAATCCCGGCAGCTTGCAAATCGTCGAACGCGCCTACATAGAGCCCGATCTGGCGAACGCCATACCGGGAAAAGGATACCAGTTCATACGACTAGGTTACTTCACGCTGGATACCCATGCGACTCCAGACCATTTGGTTTTCAACCGGACAGTCACACTCAAAGATTCATGGGGTAAAGAGGTGAAAAAAAACGCATAACGTTACCGAAGTAGAAACAACAAGAGCAGTCCAACCATCTGGACTGCTCTTTTCTTTTTCAGTATGTGAGCCTCTCGTTTGCTATCCTCACTCTGTTAAACCATACCATTGTTCATACTGGCGCCGGAGTGCCTCAACCCGTGCCAGCCGGTCCGCATCATTTGCTTCAAGCAAAATATCCCGGTAGCGGTCCACAGAATCCACTCCCGTCTGGATGTCGTTCCATTCAAAGCTCAAGTTCTTTTTCTCCATCTGTAGCTGATGCAGATATTCCATATTGTCGGCGACATAGTCCAGATTGCGGTCAAGCATCTTTCCCGCTAGCTGATGCTGCCCCGAACGGTACAAGCTATCAATAATATCGGCATAATTTATGGCGTCAGACATGGCATACACCCGGTCTGGCAACTGATCATAGGCTTTCTTAGCCACCTCCCCGGCGGCCTTTACCCGCCCTTTTGCTAAAAGTAAGCGGGCCGTTTTTCCAAAAATATCTCTGGCGTACATGCTGGCAAAACGGAAAGAATCTGTGTCCAAATAGCTGGCATTTTTACTATTCCCCCAGCGGTAGGTATTCATGATATTATGATAAAGCGCATCGACATTCACCAATTGACTGGTGGTCCCGCTCTCCCGGTCGTTATCTGCCGCTGCGACAGGCATCAATCTCGACACAAACCCCTCATTCACAAGATACTTATCCAATCCCAACTTGCTGTCGCCGGGAAGCATATTAGAAAAATAAATCGGTCTGTCCCAATGGTTATTTTCCAGTACGGAAAGTAAGGTGAGCTCTGATCTGCTCAAGTAATCCGTGGGAATTTCCCACTCCATGGCTGGTAAAATGGCCTGTTCGAACGCTGTGGGAACTGCTTTGTTCTGAAGTACGGCCTGCTTATCAACCGTCAGCCGCAGTTTTTTGGCAGGAAAATAGTTAGCCAGCTCTCCGGAGGCCAGCTGCACTTGGTAAGCCGAATCGTCTGAAGTGACAAACTGCAGCAGCTGGCTGACATCCACAGCTTCCGTCAGTTGCCGGTCGATAAAAGGAATGTAGTCGCGGACGCCCTTCTTCGTTTTCTCCGCAGGAATCGTCAGCGGAAGACCGGCAGCCTGATAGGTGGACTTTTTTGCCTGCTGCATATACCAGTCTCCGCTCAGGTAGCTCAGCACGACGATGCGTACATCCCTGCGTACACCTTCCACTTCCTGCAGATACCATAGCGGAAAAGTATCGTGATCGCCATAGGTAAACAAAATGGCGTTAGGCTCGCAGCTCTCCAGATAGTTGCGTGCCACGTCCCGCGCCAGCGATTTTTCTGAGCGGTTGTGATCATCCCAGTTTTGATAAGCCATGATCACAGGGCCAGCCAATAAAGCAAAAGATAAACCTGTGATCAGCGCAAAACGCATCTGCGCAAAACGCTTCAGAAAACGTACTATGGCAATTAAACCCAGACCGATCCAGATGGCAAATACATAAAATGACCCTGCATACGCATAATCGCGTTCCCGCGGCTGCAACGGCGTCTGGTTGAGATAAACGACGATCGCAAGGCCTGTAAACATAAATAACAACGTAAGCACCAACGTATACGCCTTATTATTTCGGTATAGCCAGACGGCTCCTGCTATTCCGAGCAGCAAAGGCAAGAAAAAATAGGTATTTCGGCTGGGGTCATGCTCCTGTGACTTTGGAAGATGGTACTGCCCTCCCAGACGCCACTGATCCACAGCTTTGATGCCAGATAGCCAGTTTCCCTCCGTATAAGTTCCATATCCCTGCTTATCGTTTTGTCTGCCCACAAAATTCCATAAAAAGTATCTGGCATACATTTCTCCCAGCTGGAAGTTGAAGAAAAACTTAAAATTATCCGAAAACTGTGGTTTTTCGCCCTCTTTCAGCTGAAGATAACTGCGGTAATACGCCCTATGGCTGGCATCTTGGCTATAGATGCGGGGGAAGAAAGTTTCCCGGTCGTATTCATATTTGTCTATCCGTGTAAACGGGCTATAGTTGGACTCATCTTTCCGATAGCCCGTCCTGTTTTTGACAGCGACTACCTGGGAATCATAGTATGGACCTTTTAGCAGCGGTTCCTTGACATACTGCTCCCGTTCCAGATAACCTAAAAAAGAAAAGACATTGTCTGGTGCATTATTGTTCAGCGATGGGTTCGCTTTGCCCCGGATCAGGACCATCGTATAGGAACTATACCCAAACAGCACGAAGCACAGGGCCAATATGGTGGTATTTAAGGTATATTTTTTTCTCTTATGTGAATAATACAGACCATATACCAAACCTGTGATCAATAGAATACAGAGAAAGGAAATGCCCGAGCCAAAGCCCAATCCCAGTGAGTTCACAAACAGGAGATCTAACTTTGAAGCGATGCCCACCAGCCATTGGATCACACCCCAAAGGATCATCCCCAAAGCCAGAATGCCTATCACCAAGGCCTTAAAAATACCTTTCGGGCTAATTTCTTTGGCCCTCCTAAAGTAGATGACCATGGCGATGGCTGGAATAGCCAGCAGATTTAACAGGTGGACTCCGATCGACAGCCCCATCACAAAAGCGATAAAAATCAGCCAACGGTCACTTCCGGCCTGATCGGCACGCACTTCCCACTTGAGTATCGCCCAGAAGACCACTGCCGTACATAATGAAGACATGGCATATACCTCAGATTCAACAGCCGAGTACCAAAACGTATCACTGAAACTGAAAGCCATAGCTCCGATAGCCCCAGCTCCAAAAACTTGTGCAAAGTAAGCCAAGGGTGCCTGCTCTGCCCGCTTGAGCACTTTCTTCACCAAAGCAGTTATTGTCCAGAACAAAAATGCCACAGTCAGGCCGCTACAGCATGCCGAACCGATGTTCATCCAGTAGGCGATTTTGCCAGCGTTGCCTAGTGCCAAGTTTGAAAATATGTTCTGGATGAGAAGGAAGAGCGGTGCTCCGGGCTGATGGGCTATTTCAAGCTTGTAAGCACAGGCAATAAATTCACCGCAGTCCCACCAGCTTACCGTTTTTTCGGCCGTTGCGATATAGACAAATGTAGCAACAAGGCCACAGGCACAGCCGAAGATCGAGTTTAATCTATTGTACGTCATAAGGTGTCAATTGGTTCAAAATTTTATACTCCTTTTTCGGTACGTAAATTATCAAGTAATCTCGAGTTAAAAGTGTTAATTAACACAATTTAACAGCATAGACCACCGGCGAAGGCACCTGGTAGATAGCTTAGCAACCTGTCGCTACCAGAATTAAGCCAGCTTTTCTACAATTTTCTTTGTCGGTCCGGGATTACTCATGGTGTAGAAATGCAGCACTGGGGCGCCAAATTTAATCAGTTCCTGGCACTGCTGCACCAGCCATTCCTCGCCTACCTGTCTGACATCAGCATTTGTTTTACAGGCCGCAACCGCATCACTCAGTTCTTCGGGAATGTCCAAATGGAAAATGCGGGGCAGGGTAACTAGCTGCTTTTTGGTGGTCAACGGCTTGAGGCCCGGAATAATAGGTACATGAATGCCATTATCCCGGCATTTGATCACAAATTCTTTATACTTATCAACGTTAAAAAACATCTGGGTAACGATAAACTCGGCACCCATATCAATTTTCTGTTTCAGGTACTTAAAGTCGGTATTAAAGTTGGGAGATTCAAAATGTTTCTCGGGATATCCGGCCACACCGATACAGAAATCGGTCTTTTCGGAGGTCACGATATCCTCGTGGAGATATTTGCCCTTATTCATATCCACCACCTGCTGCAACAAATCGGTGGCAAAAGCGTGTCCGCCTTCAGTCGGTATAAAGTCTGCATCCCCTTTGCGCGCATCGCCCCGGAGTACCAAAACATTATCTATACCCAGAAAATTGAGGTCGATCAGCGCATTTTCGGTCTCTTCTTTTGTGAAACCACCACAGATCAGATGCGGAACAGCGTCCACCTTATATTTGTTCATAATGGCCGCACATATGGCCACTGTGCCGGGACGTTTGCGATAAGAGACTCTCTCCAGCAGGCCACTAGCATGTTCTTTGTAGATATAATCCTCCCGATGATAAGTGACGTCAATAAAAGGTGGCTTGAATTCCATCAGCTCATCCATCGTTTTAAAAATACTCTGGATTCCTTGGCCTTTTGCCGGAGGTAATAGCTCAAAAGAAAACAGTGTCTTTCCTTTTGCGTTCTGGATATGGTCGATAATCTTCATTAAAAATCTGTTTTTAGTTTTGGTTGGCTTACATCGAAACGCACGGATCCGGGAGTATTTATCGGCATGTAACTTATCTTTCCCACATGGAGTAGGGTAGAATTTAGCACCTTGAATAATACAGGTTGCTAAGGCTTCATTGGGTCTAGTCCCTCGGCCTTTCTCTATAAGCGATGCTAATATCGTTTTAAAAAATCAAAACACAAAACTATTTTTCGAAAATCCATAAAAAATAGCAACAAAGTCGACAGTGCAATCCGCTACTGCTCTATTCGTTGTACAGATCGATTAACCCTTCCGGCAGGTTGACCTCTATAATTTCTTCCTCCCCATCTATCCCCAAAATGAGATCATCAGACAACGGAAACATCAGTTCCTTACCGTCCATATCTACGGTAGCGACAAACTGCTGTGGAAATTCCTGTACGTCAATAATTTCGCCCAGTTCACCATGATTTTCGTCTATCACCAAAAAGCCGATTAAGTCCGTATATCGAAAATCATCCGGATCACGCTCTGGCATCTTTTCATTGGGTAGATATACCTTCTTACGAACGAGAGGCTGCGCTTTGTCAATATGGTCGACATCTTCGAATGTTACATATGCTGTACTATTTTTCTGCAATTTTATCGTGTCGATAAAATACGGAACAAGCTTTTTGTTCACTTCCAAAAAAAGGACATCCATATCCAGAATTTCGTAGTCTTCAAATTCGAAAAACAGCTGCATCTCACCTTTGAGACCACGCGTCTTGCTGATATAGCCAATATAAAAACTTTGATCTACAGTCATTAGCGTATTTAATATGAGTAAAAAAAGCCGGCTCAGGATTGAGTCGGCTTTCTCGAATACTTTATGAAAGAATTAACCTTCAGTTTCTTCTGATGCTGGAGCTTCAGCTTCCTCTGCCGCAGGCTCTTCTGCTACAGGAGCATTTTTAGCAGCTACAGCAGCAGCAATTTCTTCTTTTTTCTTTGCTTCAGCAGCCAAAGCAGCTTTCTTCACTTCTGCTTTAGATTGAGCTAAACCATCTTTTTTACCAGAGATTCTAGCTTCCTGAGCTTCAACCCAAGCATTGAATTTAGCTTCAGCAGCAGCTTCATCAAAAGCACCTTTTTTTACACCACCTTGCAAGTGTTTTTTGTAAAGAACACCTTTGTAAGAAAGGATAGCACGTGCAGTATCAGTAGGTTGTGCACCTTTATTCATCCAATCCAAAGCTTTCTCAAAATCCAGAACGATAGTTGCAGGATTTGTGTTTGGGTTGTAAGAACCAATACGTTCGATGAATTTACCGTCACGAGGAGCGCGAGAATCCGCTACGACTACATGGTAAAAAGGACGTCCTTTTTTACCGTGTCTTTGCAATCTGATTTTAGTTGCCATTTTGTAATTTTATTTTATGTATTCAACATATCCCCCGAGCTTCATGCTAGAGGGGACGCAAAGATAGTGATTTTTTTTTATTCGTAAACATAATTTAATGAAAGTGCACCAAAAGTGACATTCTTAAGCTCCTCAAAATCACCTTTCAGCACATAATCCATCGCAGTAGCTTTTCCGCCGGCATCCAATGTAAGGTTGACATCCGTTTTCTTTGTCCAGTCCGGCTGGGCTTCGCTCTCCGACCAGCCTTCAACCAGACTGCCAAAAAAAGCATTTGGAAGATTTTTAGAAACCGCCTGATTGATATCGACCGGATTAAACCCCATTTGTCTATAAATAGGATGAAGCGGATTTACTGTAGTAGCATATTGATAAAATTGAAAAGCTGTCAGATTGAGCGTATAATTCGCCGGAATATCGGGAAATGAGGTGACGGATAAAAAGCCTTTAGATTGCTGTATATTATCGCCTTGGTACACATACGTCACCTCCTCCTCACGTTCAATTTCCTGATACGGGATCTTCCACTTTCTGAAGATAATCTTTGTTGGCACAGACAAACCCGAAGCATAAGAATATGTGCTCAATACAATACCTTTAAGTAGTGATTCAGTTCCCGTACTGCTCACCCCTCCGCTCATGGGTGACTGCTTAATGTACAGGCTGTCGAGCACAACACGCGTAAGACGCCTTTGTTCATCCCAATGGTAACTTAAGCGGACGATTCTTTCCGAGTTCATTCCGTTCATTTGGCCTTTGAAAGCGATACGTGAATAATCAACTCGTCCGTTTGCTCCATAATGAAAGAGCTCATCATTTAATTTTATAAGACGTCCTTGGTCGTCATATTGAAATGCATAGGTAGTTTGTTTAAAACTCTGGCCAGATTGCTGCGCAACTTTTAATAATACGAGTCTGCTATCTCCTTTTCCATTCTTATCTTTTTGACAGGAATAAATAAACAGACTGCCGAACAGGAGGATATAAACAAAGTATTTCATAAAACGGTATTTTCGGTTAACAAATCAGAAACAAATTTAAATATATTTTTCCAAAATAAAATTATAGCGCCCATTTTTGCCAATTCACTTTTTACTTTCTACCTTCATTCCATGAAATCTGTCGCGCCATTAAAAATACTAAAAGCTTCGGCTGGTTCGGGAAAAACTTTTAGCTTAACCTTGCATTACCTGAGCTTATTGCTATCCAATGAAAATAGCTACAGGGAGATTCTCGCCGTCACCTTTACCAATAAGGCTACCGCCGAAATGAAAGAACGCATCCTCTCGGTTCTCCACGGTCTGGCGACGGGAGACACATCGGCTAAAATCGAAGATTTCAGAAAGCTTCTCTTGCAGCAGTACCCAGACTGGAACTCATACTTGATCCAGGAAAAATCATTTCGTGTATACCGTCGGATATTACATGATTATAGCCATTTTACGATCAGCACGATTGACGGATTCTCCCAAAAAGTGATCCGCGCGTTTACCTATGAGCTCAATCTGGACGCCGCATATAAAATTGAGATGAATGTCAACAAAGTGAAAAAGGATCTGACCATCATGCTCAACCAGCTCCTGGACGAACGCCCCGATCTTCTGGATTGGATCATCGCCTACGCGGAGAAAAAGATAGCGAAAAACGAAAACTGGAACTATCGCCAACAGTTAATGGGACTGGCCAGTCTGATCTTCTCCGAAAACTTTCAGGAATTTGATGGATATATCAACTCCGCCAATCCCAGGGAAGTTTTCAATCTGCTGAATCAGGAGATCGACCAGAAGATACGTGCATACACTGAAGCTCTATCCTTGAGTATCGAAACGTTTGGGGAAACCTGCAAAAAGTTTAACCTAACAGAAAGTGAACTTAAAGGAAAATCGCGCAATAAGCTCTTCTCAGCCAGTAAGGTCAACAAGAATGTGGATAAACTCAGTGCTTCGGAAATCGCCAAGCTCTTAGATAAATATGTACAGTTAATCGACAACGAAAATGAGTTTACCGACAGCGACAAAAATGTCCGTTATGACCTGATGGCAGCCTTCACTCCGATTCTGCAGTCTTTTCAGACTTTACAGGAAAGCCTGCCTGCATTTATCGCCTACCAAGCTGTACAGAACAACCTCTATTACTTACGTCTGCTTAAAGAGATGAGCGATCTACTGACCCAATGGCGCAAGGACAACGGTGCCCAGCTTATTTCAGACTCTCAGCTATTATTGAACAAACTCGGCCTTGACGAAAACAGCGACCCCACCTTTATCTGGGAGAAAATTGGAAACCGCTTTAATTACTTTCTGTTTGATGAGTTTCAGGATACCTCCCGTATCCAGTGGAAAAACTACAGTCCTCTATTGATCAACGCTCTTGCTGATGCCACAGGCAGCCTAAGTGAGCACCTGATCGTCGGCGATGTCAAACAGAGTATCTACCGCTGGCGCAATGGGGACTGGCGGATTTTGCTGCAGCAGGTCGAACAGCAAATCGGCGCGGCTTTTCACCTCGCCGAGCAGACCAAATCTGCCATTGTTGAAAATGGCAGCCTCGATACAAATTTCAGAAGCCTGCCGAACATCATTACGCTCAACAATTACCTGTTCAGCACGATTCCCGGACAGCTGCAGCGGTTGCTCAACGAAAAAGTATATGAGAGCCTAGACCAGGCTGGCAAGGACTGGTGGAACAGCTCAGGCAATGACAGCATGCTCGTACAGGCTTATCAAAACAGTCAGCAGGAAATACCGGAACACAAGAAAAACCAGACCGATAAACTGGGCTCCATCGAAATCGCATACCTTCCGGTGGCCGATGGCCGCTACCGCAGAAACCAGGTCGTGGAGCAATCCCTGCAGATGCTCTGCGAAAAAATAAGGGAATGGCTTCTGACGCAACGATACGAGGCTGGGCAGATCGGTATCCTCGTGCGTAGCAACGCCCAGGCCAGACTGGTGATCCAAAAGCTGATGGATTTCAAAAAAGAGCATCAGCTATCGCTGGAAGTGATATCTGGTGATGCCCTGTCGCTGGCCAGCAACGATGCGGTGCTCCTGCTGGTCGAAACGCTGAAGGCGCTGGTATATAACTCAGACAAGCATAGCATCCATAAAGCAAAAATGGTCTACCTGTACCAGGCCATTCAGCAAAAGGTACTGCCACAGGAGGCCTGGCTGAGATTTGCCGCCAACGACATCCGGGCGCTGGACGGTTTTCTGCCTCAGCCTCTGATTGATTCCTGGGAAAGTTGGCAAAAACAACCGCTGGTGCACTTGATCGAAAAGCTCATTGAAATCTATGGACTCACCTCAGCCCACAACATACACCTCCCCTACCTTCTGGCATTCAAGGATATGATTTCAGCATTTTCAGCCAACGGCGAGCGCGGAATTGTCCAGTTCCTGGAATTCTGGGAAGAAGATGGAAACCGTGCTGTTCTACCCTCTAATGGTGACATCAACGCCATCGAGGTAAGTACCATACACAAATCCAAGGGACTTGCTTATGATGTCGTCATGCTGCCCTTTTGCTCCTGGGATCTGGACGGAATGATTAATGGGGACTTCTGGATCGACACATGGGATACACCTTTTGCGCAGTTGGGCAAAATCCCGATAAAGTATACATCCACAGTCGGCAAATCCCTGTTTTTCAAACAGTATTTTGAGGAGATGTTATTCAACTATATGGATGCACTCAATACATTTTATGTGGCCACCACGCGCGCGGTTGAGCACCTCTATATTACTGCCCCGGCGTTTAAAGAATCGGTGGACAAAAAAACGGGAGAAATCACAGGTTACGACCTCAAAAATGAGTATATCAGCGATATATTGTACCAGGTACTCGACTCTCCTGAATCTCCCTTTCCCCTGACCGACGCGGCGCTTCATATCGATCAGGTCATCAGGCGCGAAAAAAAAGACAGCGCCGACGAGCAGATTGTGTCGTTGGAATCCTATCCGATTTCCAGAGCACTGGAAATGGCACTGGAAAAATCCAGTACCCGCAGTGTCAATGACATTATGATGCTTGAAAAAGCAGCTCAGTATGGTATATTGGCACATGAGATTATGTCTCAGATCTCCAAAGAGAAGGACATCCCCAAACTCGTGCATCAATTCATTCAGGCGGGTGTCCTCTCGAAAGAGGACGAACCTTTCCTGATGCAGGAGATCAACCAGATCTGGCATCACCCGATCATCAACGGTTGGCTCACCGGAAAGTATAAAATCTGGAATGAAGCCAGCATTATTACCTCCGAAGGTGAGACCATCCGGCCGGACAAAGTCTTTACTTCCAAGGAAGAGACCATCGTGCTCGATTTTAAGTTCACGCAGACGGACTACGTCGGCCACAAATATCAAGTAGACAACTACAAAAAGAATCTGGAGAATCTGGGCTATCGCAATGTTAAGGCCTACCTGTACTATGCGAAATCGAATCAGTTAATTGAAGTAAAATAAATTCACGATGCAGACAGCCTTTTTAAAATTAGTAGCAGAAGATATCAAAAGACGTTTCGGCAACGATCTGAGCGAGATTGCCATCGTGTTTAATAACAAGCGGCCCATCACCTACCTCAAAAAACACCTAGCCGATGTATATGGGCAGGCGATCTGGTCCCCACAGTTTTTTACTATCCAGGAATTTTTCAAACGGTCGACAGAGGCAACCGAGGCCAGTCCATTGGGTCAATTTTTCCTGCTCTTCAACATCCACAATGAGCTCCTGGCGGCAGAAGGCAAAGAAGCAGAGACCCTGGAAGAATTTTACCCTATTGCAGAAATTATATTAAGCGATTTTGGGCAGCTGGATTATGACCTGGTTCCGATCCAGCAGATCTATATGGAGCTCTACGACAATACGAAAATTGATATTGCATTTCAACACTTGACGCCCGAACAACAGGGCTTTATACGGCAGTTCTGGCAGGCCTTCTCGATTGCAGGGCATAGCGGTGTGCAAGAGCGTTTCCTACAGCTCTGGAAACGGCTTCCTGTATTATACGACCGTTTCAAGGAAAGACTAAAATCACTAAATCAGACCAATTACCCCACCATATACCGGGAGCTGGCCGAAGGCAGAGCCGCAGCGCAGGACTTTATTGCCTCTTTTCAGCAGGTTCTATTCGTCGGCTTTAACGCCCTGAATAAAGCGGAGGCCAAACTCTTCAAGCAATGGCAGGAGGAAGGACGTGCACTATTTTACTTTGATGCGGATGCTTACTATCTGGAAGACAACATGCAGGAAGCCGGCTTGTTTATCCGCCGAAATATCTTCCAGACCGGATTGGTCAATGCGCTGGGTGACAGCCCGAATATCATTGGCAATAGAACTTCCACGGTAAATCTGTATGCAAGCACCGGCAAAATAAGCCAGACAAAGTTGCTGTATGATATTCTACAAAGCCAGCATTCGGAAGATAAAACAGCAGCCATCTTACTTGCAGACGAAAATCTGCTGGTCCCATTGCTGCAGAGCTTACCGGATGTCAATCCCAATATTACGACCGGATACCCGCTGACACAGTCCCCCATATACGGTATACTGGACCTGTGGATGGAGGTACACCTTGAGATCTCCCAATTCAAAAGGCGTAAGATCTCTTATCAAATTGTCGAGACCTTTATCAATCATCCCCTGACATTGGTTCCGCTACAGGATAAACTAAAGATACAAAAGGAAATTGCGGACAAACAGCTATTTGAAATCCCGCTGGAGGAATTGACATTCAAAAGCTGTCTGCCCCGATTTTTTGTCCCTATTGCCGATGCCGCTCAGCTGATCCCCTCGCTTGTCCAAATAATCGAGGATCTGCTGCACAGCATTTCCTCCCGGGAACGCATCCGCCAGATTGACAACAACCTCCTGATGGAGACCAAGAAAACACTGAACCAGCTGCTGCTGGGATTCGAGACACTTGCTCCTTTAAGCATCAGTTTTCAGATCGGCCTAATCAAAAAAGCCATTTCGCCGATAAATTCAGCCATCGAGGGTGACCCGCTCAAAGGAATACAGATTATGGGGCTGCTCGAAAGCCGCTGTTTAAACTTTGACAACGTCTTTATACTGGGAGCCAACGAAGGCGTTTTACCCAAGACATCCAATTCACCAACCTTTATCCCCAATAGCTTAAGGAGCGCCTACGGCCTGCCGGTACTAGAAAATCAGGACGCTTTGTCGGCCTACCTGTTTTACCGGCATTTCCAGTACAGTGAAGGGATACATATTTTTTATAACGGTCTTGTGGATGAGAGCTCAACAGGAGAAGAAAGCCGATTTATCAAACAGCTCGAGTTTGAAAGCAAGTTTCGTTTCGAACGGAAGGTGCAACAGCAGCCAATTCAATTTGCAGACAAAGCAGCAGAGATCATTGTCGAGAAAAACGGACCAGTATGGGAAAAGATGTACGAGGACTTTATTGTGCATCAAAAAAGAATATCAGCAACAGCCTTGACGACCTATCTACAGTCTCCGCTACAATTTTTCCTAAAACATATCGCCAATATAAAAGAGCCACCTTCCATCTCACAGGAGTTTGAAATGAACAAGCTTGGAACGGTCATCCACAATGTCATGGAAAAGATATTCCTACCCTTCAAAGGGCAGGAAAATTTCACATCCACAGCAGTTCTTCGCCGGCACTTCGACCAGATAGAACCTTTTGTCCTCCGCGAGATTGGCCTCCAATACCAGACAACTGTCGAAGGGATCGAAGATTTGAATAGCCTACAACGGATTATGCTCAAGATCGCCAGTGAGTATGTGAAAATGTATCTTGAGCACGACATCAGTAATTACAAAGCGTTCCGCATCATCGAACTGGAGAATGATACAGACTATGTACTGCCCTTTCCCATTACAGTCGACGGAAAGGAAGCACAGGTGACACTATACGGTATCATCGACCGTGTGGATGAAGTCGTCACGCATGACGAGCGTATCATTAGCCGGATTGTCGACTATAAGACCGGTGGCGACTCCGTCACGTTCAAAGACATACAACAGGTATTTGGGCCTAATACGGAAAATAAAGCGATGGTACAGACCTTGTTTTATGCCTATGTTTTTGAACAAAAAACAGGTCGGAAGGCACTTGAGCCACACTTGTATGTCGCAAGGAAGATGAGGGAAGAAGGTACCTTATTCCATGGAAAGGAAGGTGTTCTAACCGCTGAGTTTTTGGCATTCCAGAAGGATAATTTTGTCCAATTTCTGCGAAATATACTCAACGAAATTTTTGATCCGGCAATACCCTTTAAACATCATCCGGATGCGGTCATCTATCCAAGTGATCCCTATACGCTCTTCTATAGGGACGCGAGCAAAAGCCCCGAAGCCGAAGAATAGAATGGGCGCATCACGTTAGGAGGCTCGGCCACCAAATAAAGGGCTGAAAAGCAAAACGACGTATCCGAAGAATTTTAGGTTATCGAGAAACAAAAAGAGGCATCCGAACTTTCTGGATACCTCTTTTTGTTAACGTTTATTTCTTTTGATCGCATTATTTGCGCGGCGTTTGGCGGTATTGATTTTATACTTGAACCAATGTTCCTTGAAGATCTTCCGCATCGTATTATCAAAATGCCTTGTGATAAAGAGATTACGGGCACCCTTGAGCTTTTCACTGATGGAATTGGCAAGGGCCCTTACCGAAATGGAGTACCCTTCGGTTTCATACTGAATATAGTGCCACCAACCGGCCGGCATATATAAGGTTTCTCCGGGGTGGATCACGGCTTCATAGCCCTCCAGATACTTAATGCCCGGAAACTCCTCTTCGTTGCTGTATTTCGGATTGGCAATGCTATGAAAGTTGTACGGCAGTTTGTACATCAGATCCGACTGATCGTTGGGGAAAAGCCAAATCCGTTTGAGCCCCTGAAACTGCGATATAAACACGTGCGACATGTCGATATCAAAGTGATTTCTGGTGCTTGAACCTTCTCCGCCAAAAAACATGAATGGCAACCATTGCAAGACTTTACCACCAGTGACGTCATTGTAAATCACGTCCTGTTTAAGTTCGGGCCTTATTTTGAGCAGATTGAACAGAAACAATCGCAATTCGGTTGGCTCTTTACTGATCAGATCCAAGTATTCTGCAAATGTCATTTGTCCAACTGGTGCGCTGGCAGCGCGGTCCATCGACTCTTCTTCTTTGCCGTAGACATCGATCTTAATATCCCCGGCAATCTCCTTAAAATAGTCATAATTCCATTTCTTCCATGCAGGACTATCAGCACTGATGAAATCTGTTATCACCACCGGAACTCCTGGTTTCAGATAGTTCTTTAAAAAGTCTTCTGGTTGAATGCCCGAAATTTTATCAACTTGCTTTAACTTCACGACTGACTAATTTTGCTTACTTACAAACATAAAAAATATTTCTGCCAAATTTTAAAAATAACGCATATAGCTTATCTTTAATTGGAACAAATAGTTCCGCCACAATTTAATAGAAATATAATTAAAATCTCAATGACATCCGTCACTTTTCTTACATTTTGACCCAAGCAGTTCCCTTCGTCAGCAAAATAAATAGTCCAATAAAGCGGCTATTCCCGTGCAGATATCAACAGCAATAATAACCCGCTAAAGGCAATTTCCAGCTAATAATTGACCGTCCGCTGATAGATGCCTTAACGAAAACCGGATCAATAATAAGACCCGGGCCGTGCTGATACTTTAAATGCAAAACATGGATCAATGAACATGCTCAGGCAGAAAAAAAGGGTTTTAAAAAACCCTCTTCTATTTCTGGCCTTCATTAAAGGCAATTATTTGTTTACTTTTTTGATATAGTCTTCCACGGCCATAGTCATGCTTGGCGCTTTCGGCGTGGGCGCTGGAATATCCAAAATCAACCCATGATCCAAAAGAGCCTGTTGCGTCGAAGCACCAAAAGCGGCAATACGTGTATTATTCTGCTTAAAATCTGGAAAATTCTCATACAATGACTGAACGCTGGAAGGGCTAAAAAACACGATAATATCGTAAAATACGTCTTTTAGATCGCTAAGGTCGCTGACTACTGTTCTGAATAGAACTGCTGGTGTAAATTTATAGCCATTTTGCTGTAACCAGTTGCTTGTCTCTTCATTCGCAACGTCCGAACATGGGAACAGGAAGTTTTCAGTTTTGTGTTTTTTTAGCACCTCTTCCAAATCTTTGGCGGTCTGCTTTCCAAAGAATATTTTTCGTTTTCTATATTGAATATACTTTTGTAGATAGAGCGCGATTGTCTCCGAAATACAGAAATACTTCATGTCTGCCGATACCTCAAACCGCATCTCCTCGCATATCCTAAAAAAATGATCTACCGCATTTCTGCTCGTAAATATAACCGCAGTATAATCCGCTAAATTAATTTTATCCCTACGCACATCTTTGGCAGGAACTCCTTCTACGTGTATAAAACCTCGAAAGTCTAATTTTAACCCGTATTTCTTTGCTAAATCATAATAAGGGGACTTATCGTTTTCAGGTTTTGGTAAAGTAACCAGTACACTTTTTACCTTCTTTGCTCTTTCTACGTCTGAAGTTTGCATATTAACCAGTTTTAGCTCAATAATCTTAACAGTATTAATATTGGTGCTATTTCTAGGCAACAAAGGTACAAAATTAAATAGGAAATTGAAAATTTATACATTGACATAATATGAGCCGCCGTTTTGAGAAACCGGTACATAAACAGCAATATTGCTCCACCAATAGCGATATGGAGTACCACGCCTACCGTCGGTAAAGATACGAGGCTCAGGATCAGCAACACCGGCAACATTAAAAAAAGGGTGTTAAAGTAAATCAGATACAACACCGTGACATACTCCTTCACTAGCTTCCCGATTTCAAAAACAAAAGATAAAAATCGGATAAAGCCGATTTTCAATGCAAACAGCCCGCCGACCATACCGACGGTCTTGATATAGTTGGGGAATGTAATGAGATCAAAGCGGTTTAATTCATAAGCATAAAACAGACTCACAAACAACCCTATAGCCCCAGAAAACAGGATAAACAAAAATATAAACGGCCAGGAGGTCAGAATGGTGTCCTCTTTGCTCACCGAAAGCAACACCCGATCATCAAAATACCCTTGAAAAACCAGCTTAATATCCGAAGGGAAGAAGATGCGGATCAGGCCTACCCCAAAGATTAAGAAAAGACTGGTAAATAAAATCCAATTTTCCCGATGCGGCTTAGGCGTACCATACTGTCTTTCAAAAAGATTTTTCTCGGGCCTCCCGTGAAAATATTGCAAGACGTCGGTACGATATATATTATGGACAAGCAGATTGCCCCCTTTTATTGTAGTGATCTGATATTGCTTTTGAAACGCGGGATTCAGGGAAGCCAACACTTGCTGATTTGCGGAGGGAACGGAATCGGCCCGCAGTGTTGTACTATCCGGTAAGACCAAGCTGTCTGGGGCAGCCTTACGCTGTGCCCCTCGCTGTGCGTGGAGACCCGAGACAGAGAATACTAGTAAAAAGATAAATAGAATATGATATTTAAAGACGTTAACTTCCATTGAATACACTGTTTCTTTTCGGCGATGTAGAAAATCACAGGCCATTTAAACGCGAAACTCTTTTATGGTCGTAAAGTTAGGATAAAAAGTTATATTGCATCCAAAAATATTCAAGGAACATGCACAAAGAGCTAATACGCTGCCAGTGGTCAGGATCGGATAAGCAGTATATGGATTATCATGACAACGAATGGGGGCGACAGGTTAAAGACGATAAAACGTTATTTGAGTTTTTGATATTGGAATCGGCTCAGGCCGGATTAAGCTGGATTACAATTTTACGTCGGCGGTCAGCCTACAAAGAGGCTTTTTCGGACTTCGATGTCGATAAAGTGGCGGCCTATACCGCTCAGGATGTAGATGCACTCCTGCAAGACTCGGGTATCATCAAACATCGGAATAAAATTGAATCCACCATCACAAACGCGCAGTTGTTCAAAAAAGTGCAGGCCGAATTCGGCAGTTTTTACGACTATCTGTATACCTTTCTGCCGGAGGGACAGCCGCTAATCAACCATTGGGAAAGTTTATCACAGGTTCCTGCGACGACAGCGATATCCGATAAGATCGCAAAGGATATGAAAAAAAGGGGATTCCGGTTTTTCGGTTCCACGATCTGTTATGCCTATATGCAAGCCGTAGGCATGGTCAATGACCATATTGAAAGCTGTTCATTTAAATTTTAATTGATCCGCCTAAGATTTCTTCCGCATCCCTGGATGTGGAAGAAATCTTAGGCGGGCACATTTTTATAGATGTCGGGAAGATTACGACAAAGGCCATTATAGTCCATACCGTACCCGACGACAAACTCCTTGCTAATTTCAAATCCGACATAGGTCAGCTCTTCGAAATGATATTGCAGTGCTTCGGGTTTCACTAGCAGGGCACAGGCAATGACACTCGCCGGATTTAAACGTTTTACAGCATCCAGCGTATGTTTCAGTGAATGACCAGAATCGACAATATCCTCCACGATAATGACATCGCGTCCTTCCAGATCGATACCGAGACCCAAAAGTTCATTCAGCTCCGATTGGCCGGTACCTATATAAGAAGCCAGTTTAATGAAAGACATCTCACAGGGCACTTCGATCTGTTTCAACAGGTCGGCCATAAACATAAAGCATCCATTTAATACGCCGATAAAAACAGGCTGCTTATGCTCATACCGCAAACTAATATCTATCCCCATCAGACGAACCCGTTTCTGAATCTGCTCTTCTTCAAATAGTGGTTCAAAAACCAATCCGTCAATTTCAATTTTTTTCATTCTATTCTGATTTTCATCGTCGATGAGAACCCAGGTTCTCTATTTACTCTTCCCGTTTTTGCTCGCGTTTGGAGTCCTTGTTATCTTCACTGTTGTCCTTCCCCTCTTTCTCCTCTTTGTTGCGCCCCAGTAAGCGGTCAAACAACGACCGTTTGGGTTTTTCTTCTTCAGCTGACGCCTCCTGTCCCTTTTTTGTCAGGGGCATCTTTTTCAGATTTTGAGGGACGGATACACTTTCCAGGCTGCTCGCCGGCGTACCGCCGCCAAGATCGTCAAACAACAGCGGATCCTCTCCCATGTCGATCGTTTCTACGGAGTCTGCGACCGCAGGTCTCGGCGGGCGCAAGTGCGGCTGCAGCAGCACCTCATAAAAGCCATAATTGGACGTAGTTGAATCCACACCGATCTGCCCCGTTTTGGTCATAATATGACCGTAGGTATTGAAATAGCGCAGCATATTTCCTTTCAGGTGGCCTGTCCAGTCGAAAAAGTTCAGCCCTTTTTTCGGGCGCGGAACAATACTAGATAAAAAGATGCTCTCCCCTAGCCCCAATTGTGCTGGCGTCTTTCCAAAATAATAACGGGCTGCCTCGGTAATACCGTATACATTATTGCCCCATTCAATGACATTCAAGTAGACTTCGTACATCCGTTTTTTGCTGACCTGCTGAGAGCGTTCCATCAGCCAGACCAACAAGATCTCTTCCAGCTTCCGGACCACCGTCTTATTGCGGTTTAAAAACACGTTCTTAACCAATTGCATAGAGATTGTACTGGCTCCACGTTTAAAACCTTTTTCTTTGATGTTTGTCACTATCGATAGCTTGAAAGCTTTTTCCTCAAACCCCTTATGACGGAAGAAAAACGGATCCTCGGTGTTGATCAAACTGATCTGCATATAACGGGATATCTGATCCAGCGGCGTGAAGTTGGGATTCTGAGGCCCTACAACGATTTCGCGCATAGGTTTGCCGTCTTCATAGGCGGTATACGTAAAAGGTGTATTGAGCATTGCTATATTAGCCTCGCCCCACTTGATCACGCGGAGGTCCTTATCGTCCATCCTAGAAGAGAAAAGCAGGTTCTCCGGCCGCTTCAGCTGTAGGGCAAAATTCAGGTCATATTGGATATGTCCCTCAACCTGAATACCATTCAGGCCCGGAAATAAGCCCGTTGGCATCGCGTCGAAAAAATCCTGCGCTTTTATTCTTTCGGTATGGATAGCCAGGAAAATCTCCTTCTCCGGCTTATGCATATACTTGACATAGGGCGAAAACACGAAGTCTTTGACCTGAACAGTGCTTTCCTTACTGATTTCCATAGAGGACGCACCGATATTGAGGCTTCCCTGCATGGTCGCTTCGGGAAAGATCACATCGTTACTGGATATGCGCCAGTGATTAAGCTTGAGGTTCTTAAATCCCCATTGACCATGCAGCTCCAGCAATTCTTTATTCCGCCGGTGCGCCTTGTCCAGGCGAAAGGAGATTTCATCAAAACTCACGGCAAGACCAAACTTCCGCTGCAAAAGGGGAAGATTTACTTCTTTTTTGTCCGAAAATAAGCGTAAATCACATTCTTGATTATCCGAATCTATTGTTCCGGTAAGATTCCATGCGGCCTCATGGTCATTTAAGAGAAATTTCGATTCCAGATCGCCACCATCGATCACAGCCGATGGAACGACAATACGCTGCGAGGTGCTATCGTCCCGGTAAGAAAGCTCAAAATTTTTAAGATCTAAATCGTTGGGCACCTTAAAAAACACATTCTTGAGCAACCGGTCCGCCAGCGCCGCCAGATTCTGCTTTGGATTGTCATTTTCCACGGTATCTTTTTTCTGCTTCTTGAACAGAAAGTCATAATTGCTTATCGAGTCTTTCTTGACCAATGACACCATACCATTGTCCAAGATCACCTGCCCCAGCTTAACATCCCCAAAAAGAAGAGGCCATAGCTTAACCGACACCGTCAGGTCATCAATTTGCGCCAAAGGTGCGCGATTTCTGGGTAGTAGCTGTATATTTTTAAACTGTACAGCGTTCATACCCTGAAAAGCGTAATATTGGATTTTCAGGTCCATATCATACTTTTCCAGCAACTTGGCCTTCGCTTTATTGATTGCGCCCATGAGCATGCTATCCCTCTTTTGATAGGCATAGGTCCCAACCACGACAACCAAAATCAAGAAAACAGCAAAAGTTATATAAAGCCACCGCCACTTGCGGGACTTCAGAGATGTTATAAACCGATTGGACATAAATACAATTTAATGCAAATCCATGCATATCAACAGTCAAACTTAGATAAATTTGCTTTTATATACAATTATAATTGCGCGCAAACGACCGACCAACTGGCACCACTGGTCTTCGGCCATTAAAAACAAACAGATGACAGGAAATTGCGCCGCATTGAGTAGCTTTGTATTCCATGATTTCAAATGAATACTAGATGGTTACCAAAGAACAAATATTAAACGCATTATCCTATGTTGAAGAGCCTGATTTAAAGAAGGATCTTGTAACATTGAATATGATTCAGAATATTCAGATTGAAGAGAATAAAGTGAGCTTCGACGTCATATTAACCACGCCTGCCTGTCCATTAAAAGATCATATCGAACACGCCTGCCGAAATGCCATTACACATTTCGTTGACAAAAATCTTGAGGTATCGATCAATATGACTTCAAATGTCATTGCAAGGCAGGGAGCGCAAGTCGCTGGCATCAAAAACATTATTTTGGTGGCATCCGGCAAAGGCGGCGTCGGCAAATCTACCGTTGCGGCCAATTTAGCACTGGCTTTACAGGCGAAGGGAGCTAAAACAGGCTTGCTGGATGCGGATATCTATGGCCCCTCCCTACCAATTATGTTTGGTCTGGAAGGCGCCAAGCCGGGATCTGTTGAAATGCCGAATGGACAGGTAAAAATAGAGCCTTTGGAAAAATTCGGCCTAAAACTATTATCCATAGGCTTTTTCACTGATCCCAATCAACCGATTCCGTGGCGTGGCCCAATGACAACATCGGCCATCAAGCAACTTTTCAATGATGCCAACTGGGGCGAACTGGACTATCTGATCGTAGACATGCCGCCGGGGACCGGAGATATCCACATTACCGTATCTCAGACCTTCCCGATTGCCGGAGCCGTTATTGTCACGACACCACAACATGTGGCCCTGGCCGACGCTGTGAAGGGTATCGGCATGTTTCTGATGGACAGCATCAATATCCCCTTATTGGGGGTAGTGGAAAATATGGCCTATTTTACACCAGCAGAACTGCCAGACAACAAATACTATATTTTCGGGAAAGACGGCGGAAAGCGTTTGGCCGAAGAATATAAAGTGCCGTTTTTGGGTGAGATCCCCTTGCTGAAAGGGATATCTGACGCCGGAGACAACGGCTTTCCGGTCGCGATAGATGCCGAAGACCCTGTTACAAAGTCCTTCCTGTCCATTGCGGAGAAAGTTGCACAGCAGCTGTCCATTATCCACAGCCGTGGCTAGCTATCGGACAGTACAGAAGCTCTGCAATCTGTAGACATAAATCGGTCATGCTCACGC
The DNA here is from genome assembly GCF_901482695.1 of Sphingobacterium thalpophilum. Classification (NCBI taxonomy): domain Bacteria; kingdom Pseudomonadati; phylum Bacteroidota; class Sphingobacteriia; order Sphingobacteriales; family Sphingobacteriaceae; genus Sphingobacterium; species Sphingobacterium thalpophilum. Next base: position 2,184,634 of record NZ_LR590484.1, on the reverse strand, counting down.
GAGCGTGCAACGGTGTTCGCAGCACCCTGTGTTCTGTCAGGCCAATTAGAACAACAGTTCAAATAAAAAAAGCTTTCGTGATCGCGAAAGCTTTTTTTATTCGAGTAATACCTTGACCTATACATCAAGTTCCAATAGCACAGGACAATGGTCCGAATGCACGGCGTCCGCCAAAATTTTTGACGTACGGATCCGTGTCTCCAAAGGCTTTGACACCATATTATAATCGATGCGCCAGCCTAAGTTGCGTGCCCGCGCTCCGGCGCGGTAGCTCCACCAGGTATAGTGATGAGGATCTGGATTCAGGTGGCGAAAAGAGTCAATATAACCCGAGTTGATGAAATTTTCCATCCATTCGCGCTCTTCAGGCAGGAATCCCGAAGAATTTGCATTGGACTTTGGATTATGGATATCAATAGCACGATGGCAGATATTATAATCCCCACAGACAACCAGATTTGGCTTCTCGACCAGAAGCTTATCACTATATTGTTGAAAATCGTCCAGAAAGCGGTATTTAAATTCCTGCCGCACATCGCCGGTTGTACCGGACGGGAAATAGGTGCTCATCACCGAAACCTGACCGAAATCAGCACGGATGATACGACCTTCAAAGTCATAGTCTTCATGACCGCAACCATATTCGACATGTGCGGGAGATATCTTGGTGAAGAGAGCGACACCACTATACCCTTTTTTCTGTGCTGGATACCAGTAATGTTCATAGCCCATCTCTTCCAGCAGTACCACTTCCGGTATCTGATCTGGAGAGGCCTTGATCTCCTGAAGACACACAACATCCGCATCCACGCCCTTGAGCCATCCCAGCCAGTCCTTCTTTAGCGCTGCACGCAACCCGTTCACATTATACGTTACTATTTTCATTGTTTAGATAGGGGTATTGGATTTAACAAATTAATAGTCCTTTGAGGAGAAAAGATCACCGATTTTGGTAAAGAACCCCGTCTTCGGTTTGAGTCCCTGTAACTCACGTTCCAGATTCAAGGCTTCACGCCTTGTCAGTACGTGCATGCTCATCTTTTGATCCACTTCTGGCCGGTCATGTTTATCAGTCTTCACAGCCGCTATTTGGTCGATGATATCCACGCCTTTCACAAGCTCTCCAAAGACGGTATAGTTCCAGTCCAGATGAGGTGTTCCGCCGATGGTGGTATAAGCCTGCCGTTGCAGGTCCGAGAATTTCTTCCCGTTCATCCGCGTTTTCTCCAGACGGTCCAGGTCCTCTGCGGTGAATACTTTGCCTTGAACCAGGTAAAACTGAGAACCCGAAGATGCCTTTGCCGGATTATTGTCACGGGCGGCACCTATCGTACCTTTCTTGTGAAACAGCCCATCCTGAATTTCCGCCGGAATGGTATAGCCCGGACCACCATTACCCAGCTGCGCTCCACCCACAGCATTTTTTGAGTCCGGATCGCCGCCCTGAATCATAAAGTTCTGGATAACCCGATGGAAAAGCATACCATCGTAATATTTGCTTTTCGCAAGCTTTACAAAGTTGTCCCGGTGTTTGGGCGTCTCATTGTAGAGGCGCAGTACACAGGTCCCCTTGTCGGTGACGATCTGCACATATTTATAAACAGGTGTGGCCGCAAAAGTGAGTGTATGCAGTAAGCAACAAACGGCTATCAGAGAAACTTTTAAAAATCTCATGTTTTAAATGACGTTTAATTCTTCAAAATAATCAATAATCAGGGATTTGATGATAAGCTCCTGTTCCAACAGGGTATAATTGGGGATAGGTTTTACCAGTTCCCAATGTGGCCAGCCCTGTTCATCCAGACCTTTTAGGCTATAGAATCCCATAGCACTAAAAAGCCGACAAGTCGCAATATGCATCAGCTCTTCCTTCTCCCTCTTCGAGAAGTTTTGGGGCCCCTTCCCCAATTCCTGTACACCAATAAGGAATAGACAGACCTTGATGTCAGGTTTTTCCATATCAAATAAAGAAGCTATTTCCGCCTGTAGAATAGCCCACTTCTTGTTTACTTCTGCTGCTTTCATTTTATTTTTTTAATCAGTCAGGATGTGTTGATCCGAACATACAACATACGCACAACCGCCGTTCAGTGCAGCATGCAGTGGATATAACCACCTGTCATCCCGGTATAGCCCCGTTCGGCAATTATCGAACAAAATAATATTAATTTGTCGATGTCGAGGTAATATGAATGTCATTTAGGCCAAAGATAGTTCCGCAATTACTTCCTCACAACGCTGATTGATCATCTGAAAAACCGGATCAAATAGCTGGTCGTCAAAATAGGGATCCGGCACGATATCATCGTTTAAGAACAGCCTGACCTTGTTGAGGTCTTCCTGATTCTCCGCTTGCGCGCATACGTCCGCAAAATTTTGCCGGTCCATCACAAAAATATAATCATACTCCTGAAAAAAAGCCGGGTTAAAATGCCTCGCCCGCTGCGCGGATATATCTACGCCATATTTTTTGGCGACGGCAATGGCCCTACGGTCTGGCGCTTCGCCGATATGCCAATCACCGGTACCGGCGGACTCAATCACCCAATTCAGCTGTTTATCTTTTACTTTTTGTCTCAATATTCCGTGAGCCAGCGGCGAACGGCAGATATTTCCCAAACAAACCATTAAAATTTTCATTCCTATATTTTTTTAATTGTTGTAGCCAACACAACAGCACCCCCCGACTTCCTGATACCGGATCATCCGGCTGTGACCTGTTTTAATTACGCAAATTAACTAAACTTAAAACCATTAAAAGAAAAAAAGGTGGCCTAACCGGACGGTTAGTACCACCTAAACTATATTAATCAACCAATTCTTAATTCAGTTTTAGTACTCTACAGGGAAGCTCAATTGAACTGTACCGCCTTGAGGAGAAACACCTTTCAGACGTACAATATTACGTTGAGTTGCACCTAAAGCCATTTCAACATCGTCCACACTATTCACGGGTTTGCCATTGATTTCTGTGATGACAAGACCGCGTTCCACACCGAAATAGTCAAAGATACCACCACGGTTCACTTGCGTAACGACTACACCAGAATTTATGCCCAGTTCCTTTTTCTTAGCTGCTGACGCAGGAATGAAACTAGCCCCCAGTTTATTATAAATTTCAGTTGCGCTCTTCGAAGCTTTACCACTTGGGCCTGCAGACTTCACAGATTCCTCACCTTTCAAGGTTAAAGCAACCTGTTTTTCCTTACCATCGCGTTTGTAGGTGATATTGACTTTATCTCCCGGACGTAGACGGCCGATCGTTTCACTCAATACTGGCGAACCGGTAATCACTTTGCCATTGATTTTAGTTAAGATATCACCTTTCTTGATACCTGCAGCTGCTGCCGCTCCTCCACTAACCACATCCTCCACATACAGCCCGTTGATATCCGTAATACCTTTCTCTTCAGACAATTCAGGCGTGATCGGTCTATAGCTGACACCAATATAGCCGCGTTTAACATTGCCGAACTCGACAAAGTCATCTACGATCTTCTTCACCAGATTGACCGGGATGGCAAAACCATAACCGGCATATACACCCGTTGGAGAAGCGATGGCTGAGTTAATACCGATCAGCTCGCCGGAAGCATTGGTCAACGCTCCGCCACTATTACCTTTGTTGATTACCGCATCGGTCTGGATAAAGGATTCAATGGCCGAACTTACCGGAATCTGATCCTGCCCGCCACCGAAGGGGTTACCGCGTTGCTGTCCTTCTCTAAGGATACCGATATCACGGCCTGTAGCACTGACGATACCGGCCGTCACGGTGGACTGAAGCCCAAGCGGATAACCAAATGCCAGCACCCATTCACCGACATTGACATTGTCTGAGTTACCCAGCTTCACCACAGGAAGACCTTTGCCGGCCACTTTCAATAGGGCAATATCGGTATTGGGGTCACGACCGATTAACTTTGCTTCAAAACTACGTTTATCTGTCAGAACCACTTCGATTTTGTCTGCATCTTCGACCACGTGATTGTTTGTAACGATGTAGCCATCATCCGAAATGATGACACCCGAACCGGAAGCCTGTACAGGCTGCGCCTGCATCTGGCGGCGTCCACCACCTTGTGGCATACCGAAGAAATCCTCGAAAAAGTCAAACGGAGATCCCTGCTGTTGCTGTGATCCTTTTCTGGTATATGTCGTTTTGATATGTACTACACCCGGTGATACCGCCGCGGCGGCCTGTGTGAAATCAGGATTGCCTGTCGACGACATCACTCCTGTTGGATTATTGGCAAAATAAACTTTCTGTCTGTCTTCAAAAGACCTCACATCAATTTTTTTATTTTCAATAAGCTTGTAACCACCTAATGCTACTGCTCCACCGAAAACAGCTGTTAATAGCGTTAAACCGACCTTATTCATAAACTTATATCTATTTTTAAAATGTCTTAATATAAAGCTGATAATTTTTGCTCTTAAAATTACCGATTTTATTCGGATATGTTCAAATGTAATACCATTTCAAAACCTTCGGAAAATACGGCACGTTAAAAAATGTTAATTGGTAGACAAATACAATCATTTTAACAATTCTTAACTTTATATCGTTTTTTTGTAACAAAAAAACGTATTTTTGTTACTATAAATCAAGGCAATGGCATCGAAAATAAGATTTTCAAAATATCAGGGAGCAGGAAACGATTTCATTTTGATAGATAATCGCAACCAATCGTTTGACCGCGCCGACGAGGCGCTGGTAGCGAAGCTGTGCGACCGCCGTTTTGGCATAGGCGCAGATGGTCTGATGCTGCTTCAGGAGAAGGAAAATTATGATTTTGAGATGGTATACTACAATGCAGACGGCCGTGAAGGCAGTATGTGCGGCAATGGTGGCCGTTGTATAGTCGCCTTCGCGCGCGATTTGGGAATCATTACTGACAAAACTGTCTTTTTGGCAGTCGACGGCATACATCATGCTACCTTATCTCCCGACTTGGTCGATTTACAGATGATCGACGTCGACAGCTTCCAGCGTGATGGTGAAGCTTACATTTTACAGACAGGATCACCACATTATGTAGACTTCGTCACTGACTTACAGAAAAAAAATGTCTTTCAGGAGGGTTCGGCCATCCGCAATAACGATACCTACAAAAAAGAAGGGATCAACGTCAACTTCATCGAAAAAGAAGGCGAAGGCTATTTTCTCCGTACCTTTGAGCGTGGAGTGGAAGACGAAACCTATGCCTGCGGCACTGGAGCCACAGCAGCGGCAATGGCCGTAGCCCTGCAGCAAAATCTCGAAGGAAATATTCATATACCTATCCGTGTTCTGGGAGGACAGCTCTATATATCATTTCACAAAAAAGGAACACAGTTTACCAACGTCTTTCTCAAAGGACCGGCAGAATTTGTCTTTGAGGGTACTTTTTAATCCCTATTTTTTAAAATTTCATCGGAAAAATTGCGGTTAATGCTATATTTTATTGTATATTAGAAACCTTTATTTACAAGGTCCGCTATATTTAATGCAACAGTCAAAGTCATTTCCAGTATATAAAATTGTTTATTCTATCTGTGAGCATCCTTATTTAGGGTATCTTATTGAACCTCACATGGTTCAACTCAATCCCAATGGGACATACTCTTTGCGATATCAACGGATATTCAGCAATACCGTGGATGCTTATGCGGCTGAACTGGACGAAACCGACTACAAACTTATCCGGCTGCTGGACCAGATCGAACAGACCAATCTCATAAAAAAATATTATAAGAAAGCAATCCGGCCCGTGGATTTCTTCTCCAAGGTTTTTGATAAAAAATTGTACGATGTCCTGCGCCCAAAGATCGATGAGAAGATGATTCAGGTTTTTGAAGCCATCGGGCACAAGCCTCTCTTTATGATGAGCAAGGATGGCTACCCGGCAGATCAGGAAATCAAACTGGCGACATCCGCAGCATCCATACTCTTCCATTTCCGCCGGAATGAAGAGGAAACCCGCTACTTTCCGACGATCAAATACGAAGACCAGCGATTGGAGTTCATGTTTAAAAATGCCATCGTGCTCACTAACATTCAGGCTTGGCTACTGTTAAACAATACGCTGTATTACTTTGATCAGCCTTTGGAGGGCAAAAAATTAAGCCCTTTTCTCAACAAGAGATATATTTCGGTTGGCCGAAGCACCGAGAAGAAGTACTTTGAAACGTTTGTCTGTGGATTGATTGAACGCTATCATGTCTATGCCGAAGGTTTTGATATCCGGACGCACCAACATGAGGCCGTACCACTGCTGCGGCTGATCTATATCGAACATGGCGCCTCGCAACTGCAGCTGCAATTTCAATATGGTCCCCATATCTTTACTGCAGGGGCAGAGAATAAAGTAACCGTACGGATGGAATACGATGAGGCAAAAGACCACTACGTATTTCACCGTGTCAAACGTTCCCTTCAATGGGAAACGCAGCAGCAGGCCCATCTAAACGCACTGGGACTCGAAACGGCCGACCGACAGCTGGGATTACTAACTCCTGCCGCCACATCCGGAAAACCGGTCAATGTATTTGACTGGATGAACGCCCATCAGCAAGAGCTACAAGCTTTAGGCTTCCAGATCGTACAGGGGCATGAGGAAAAACGCTTTTTCATCGGGCACACTTCATTGGATATTTCTATCGATGAAGAAAATGACTGGTTTGATATCCGTGCTATTGCCAAGTTTGGCCCGTATGAAATACCATTTATCCAGCTCCGAAACCATATCTTAAATAATATCAAGGAATTTACGCTGCCAAATGGCGAGATTGCCATGATTCCCGAAGAATGGTTTGCGCAGTACAACCATCTTTTTCAGTTTTCGACAGACAAGCACGAGCTGAAGCTGAATAAGGTGCACATCGGCCTGCTTTTCGAAATCAGCGAGCATACACAGTTGGTGTTTAACCGAAAGTTGCAGAATCTGGCCAATTTTGAAGAGATTGTGGACATTCCCGAACCAAAACATTTCAAAGGCCATCTTCGCCCCTATCAGAAGGCGGGTTACAACTGGTTTAACTTCCTAAAACAATATAAATTTGGCGGCTGTCTTGCCGACGATATGGGGCTTGGCAAGACCGTCCAAACACTCGCCCTGCTACAACAACAAAAAGAAGAACGGCACAAGGATGAGCAAGTTAACACCTCGTTGCTGGTACTGCCGACCTCCTTGGTATACAACTGGCAGAAAGAAGCTCAGCAATTTGCGCCACAGCTTAAAATACACCTGCATACCGGCAATAACCGCATCAAAGACACTTCATTCTTTGCCAACTATGATCTAGTGATCACGACCTACGGCATCGTGCGCATCGATGAGGACATCCTCAGCAGCTTTTATTTTAACTACATCATTTTAGATGAAAGTCAAAATATCAAAAACCCAACATCAAAATCGTTTAAGGCCATAAAAAGTCTTAAAAGCAAAAACAAACTGGCTCTGAGCGGTACACCTGTCGAAAACTCTGTTTCCGACCTATGGGCGCAGATGCATTTTACCAATCCCGGATTGCTGGGCAGCTACACCTACTTTCAGAAGGAGTTTGTACATCCGATCGAAAAGAAAAAAGATGAGGAAAAGGCACAGCGGCTGCAAGCCATTGTCAAACCCTTTATCCTTAGACGTACAAAAGACCAGGTTGCCACGGAGCTGCCTCCCAAGACAGAGCAAGTGTTGTATTGTGAAATGACAGACAAACAAGCCGAACTGTATGAAACTGTCAAATCAGAATATCGAAATGCCATTCTGGATGGGCAGATGGACAACAAGCCGAAGTCCTCACAAATTGCGCTGCTGCAGGGACTCACCAAACTGAGACAGCTGGCCAATCACCCGAAGATGGTGGATGAAAACTTTATCGGCGATTCCGGAAAATTCGAAGCCGTTATCGACACCCTTGAAATGGTGATGCGCAGGGGAAACAAAGTCCTCATCTTTTCGCAGTTTGTCAAACAGCTCAATATCTTTAGGCAATATTTCGATAAGAAGGGCACCAATTACGCTTATCTCGACGGGGGAACCAAAAACCGGGATGAAGCCGTGTCCCAGTTCCGAAAAAATAACGACACCAAGTTATTTTTGATATCGATCAAAGCAGGCGGTGTTGGCCTCAACCTGATCGAGGCCGACTATGTGTTTATCCTGGACCCTTGGTGGAACCCCGCAGTGGAGCAGCAAGCCGTAGACCGCTCCCATCGGATCGGTCAGACCCGCAATGTATTTATTTATAAGTTTATCAGCAAAGATACTGTGGAAGAGAAAATACTTGCACTGCAAAACAAAAAGAAGTCCATCGCACAGAGCCTGATCACCACTGAAGAAAGTTTCATTAAATCGCTTTCTCAGGAAGATCTGCAGGAGCTTTTGGCCTAGGTGATCAGCTGTTTATGACAGCTGATCCGAAAATCATCGGTCATAAACAGATAGCAGTTTGTCTCAGACGCTTTACAAGCCAACATAGACTCCCTATATTGTATCGCGAACACAGAGCAGTTTATGGCAAAGTGTATGACATCTGCAATCTTGTGCTATGCATCGATAACAGACTGCATGCTGTTTCACATAGACTTCCTGCAGTTTGTCACCAACTCCCCCTCATATCCTGCAAACGTCTGGTAGTTGAGTGGTAACATACAGCAGTTTGCCCCTCTCTACAGGTACTTAGCCATAAACTACCATCACTTGAATCTGAACTTATAACCGTCTACCAACAACAAGGTGTTCAGATCAAAATGGTAACAGTCCATGACAAACTGTTTGCTGTTTATGCTAACAAAAAGGCCCAGACCTTCTGACAGAATACATGAGCTAAAAAATTCCCACCGTCATAAGATGACTGAAATGCCCATTTAAGGAAAGCGATGTCAACGTAACCCTCCAGGGTTATTTGTAAGCATTAATTTTTGACATATAGACCGAAGGTCGGATTCCAGTCACCCGTGTAAAGATATTGCTGAAAGACGAAAGTTCATTATAGCCTACCCGAAAAGCAATCTCAAAGATAGAATAACTATTCTCCGACATCAGTTCTAGCGCTTTCGAAATACGTATAGCTCTTAGAAAACGGATATAACTGATGCCCATGTCCTCTTTAAAAAGCCGTGATAACGAACGGCTGCTCATACCAAACCGCGCCGCTACCTGTTCTATTGTAAACGACTTGTCGATGTTCGCAGTCAGGTACCGGGCGATACTCCGGAGCTTTTCACTTTTAGGATAGGGATGCTGCATGGGAAAAGCATCTATCGGACTGCTCATTTCCGGAATAATGGCTTTCATCGCACGCAGCAAACAGTATTTCGCATAATCGTTCTGCGCATGAATGCCGCCTGTCCAGTCCCGGGCAAACAAAAACATCTCGTGCATCAGATCGTTACTCAGAAATATACCGGGCTTTGCTAAAACACTGGCTTCATGCGCATCCGTTTTGAAGTAGAAACTGTACAAATGGATATGCGAGCTGGAGCTTTCAAGATGGTACATCGTATCCGAAGGAATCCACATATAAAACCTTCCCGGAAGATACCAATGCTTTTCCGCGGTAAAAATATGGATGATCCCGCCTTCAGCATATAATAATCTCGCTTTCCGATGCCTGAATTCCCGCGAATCTATGCGATCCACATAGTTATGGTCCACATAAAAGTCATATTCGTCAGCATCAATAGCCGCAAGTTGTTCCCGATTCATTAATCTAAGATACATTTTTTTCAAAAATGGCGCAAATGAACAAATTTTGGTCCGACTATACAAAATGATATGGATGCACCTTACTGTATCTTTGTACGCGGCCTTCTCCATGCATCTTATACGCTTCACACCGTTATATCCCCCAGTTTCTTCGTCGTAGCGGACCAGTGCAGATTCATACCGACAATGGTCAACAGGGGATTTCGGTGTAATACTTGGAGCGTCAGAATACAGAGAGGTCTAAAATAGATTGATATCATGAGTAAAAAGGAAAAAATAGAAAAGGCAGCTGGGTTCAATAAACTTCTCGTTGTATTTGCCATTGCCCTGCTTTTGGTTGGTATAGGCATACTCATTAACCATCTGATGTTTACCAGCCGGCACGTAACGACCAATGACGCGCAGGTCGATCAATATGTAACGCCGGTCGCCAGCAGAATCCCCGGATTTGTGAAAGAGGTACGGTTCGAGGAAAACCAATATGTCCATCGTGGGGACACGCTGGTCATCCTCGATGCAGGCGAGTACCAGACCAAGGTAGCCATGGCCAGCGCCGAATTGCGCAATAGCCAGCAGAACGCCGAAGTCATCGCCAAAAATGTACATGTTACCGCCAATAACATTTCAGTGCAAAAGGCGAAGCTAGAAGCTGCAAAGGTCAGCGTGTGGCAGACCGAACAAGATTATAACCGCTATAAAAGCCTACTTGAAGCGGATGCTGCCACCAGGCAGCAATATGATCATGCGAAAGCTGCATACGATATGGCGTTGGCCCAGCTCCACACCAGTCAGGAGGAATACAACGCTGCTTTATTAAGTACCAGTAAGGACAAGGCTAGTCAGCTGCCTGCCAAGGCCAATATCGATCTGAAAAAGGCTGCCCGAGACAATGCGGCCCTATTCCTCTCCTATACCGTAGTCACCGCACCTTATGATGGATTTGTCGGCAAAAGATCTATCCAGCCGGGACAGTTTGTGAAAGAAGGGCAGACCTTGGTCAATGTCGTCAGTGAAGAGAAATGGATCAACGCCAACTTCAGGGAGACACAGATCGAAGATCTGATGGAAGGGACTGAAGTGATCATCCAGGTGGACGCATTTCCAAAAATGCATTTTAAGGGAAAGATCCACTCGTTTTCCCCTGCCTCGGGTTCCAGATTTTCAGTCATTCCACAGGACAACGCAACGGGTAATTTCGTCAAGATCGAACAGCGTATCCCGATCAAAATCGTCTTCTTACCACAGCAGAATATATCAAAACTGCGTGCAGGCATGAACGTGGTTGTGCACGCCGTTCATCAATCCTAATGAATCATGAGCGCAGACAAATCATTATATTATGGCTGGGTACCTGAGTGGATAAAATTGCCGCTGATGATCCTGGCGATGTTTCCACATCTTATGCTACTGACGTTATTCCACTCCAATACTGCTTTTACAGCTTCGGCCTTAGGCATTGAGCTGGAAGACATCCAATACTTTCTTTCGTTGATGTATGGCGCTGTGGTGGTAGCGCTGTTGACTTTCCAGCGGTTATTTTCTTATTTCAGAGTGCGGACATATATTCTGTTGAGCTGTTCGATCTCTATCCTTATCTTATTGGGTATTTCATTAACGAGAGATCCTTTCGTCATTGGTGTGCTCCGTGTTGCCGAAGGTATTTTCTGCGTGCTCGAGGGAGCTTGCTTCCTACCCCTGGCAATGATGCAGATCAAACATCCTAAAAGCCGGACTATCGCCTACTTTTTCTTATATACCTTCATGCTGACAGGCGGGACCATAACAACCTCCCTGCTTAAAGAGAGCATTATGGACTATGGTTGGGAGGATATGATCCGGGTAGTTTTTTACTGGCATCTGATTGTCATCGCCATTGCAGTTGTTTTCCTGAACAACAATCGATTAAGCAGAAAATTCCCCCTTTATCAGATCGATCTCGCAAGCTGTCTTTTCCTCTTACTATCGCTCAGCTGTGGTGCATATGTGCTGATTTATGGGCGCAAATATTATTGGTTTGCGCATGGTAGTATTATCGTCAACTCGTCCCTGTTCCTTATTTTTGGTGCCCTATTTGTTCTCAAACAATCTCTGGTTAAACGCCCGCTGTTCCACTTTGATGTGTTACGGTACAGAAATATCTTGTATGGTACCCTGCTCTTCGCCCTTTTTTATATCATTCGTAGCGGCCTCAATAATGTGTATACGGTGATGGCCTCCGTCTGGAAATGGCCGTGGCATTACGTCGTTGATATTCAATATATCAATGTCGCCGGCACGATCATAGGGGTCGGCAGTTCGGGCCTGCTGTTGCTAAAAGACGTTAGCCCAAAATATATTTTTGGACCGGGTTTCCTGCTGCTGACAGCTTCCTGTTTTCTGTTTGTTCCCGCATGCTATCCCGACACCACAATGACGACCGTAGGCCTTCCCCTATTCATCCAAGGGGTAGGACAAGGTTGGCTTTTTACGCCCCTTGTCATCTATATTTTGACAGGTGTCGCTTCACATCACGTCGGCAATGCAGGACTGATGGGCACAACTGTGCGGTTTTGGAGCACAAATATGGGTTTCGCACTGATTCAAAACCTCAGTTATACCTTCAATCAAAAACATTTCGTGCAGCTCGAACAGACGCTGAACAGCAGCAACCCGATCATCGGATCCTATTGGGAAACGCTGGTGCTCAACTATAGCGGTACTTATGGTGACAACCTTGCCAGGCTTCTGGCCACGAAAAAACTGGGCGCTACCGTAAGCCAGCAAGCTTCTTTGCTCAGCAATATGGAGATATTTACTTATCTGGGCATATTAGGGGCAGCGGTTACCTGTACGATTTTTCTGCTTGGCCCTGTTAAAACACTTTTCATGCGGCTGCGGCTGCCCTATTTATAAAAGAAGGCTGTTGCATTTCAGTTTGCAACAGCCTTCCGATAAGATATATGATGAGGTAGCTTAAGCTCCAAATTCAACAAGTGCTTTTCGGATGCGGGCCACCACTTCCTGCTGCCCCAATAACTCGACGATCTGGAATACATCAGGACCAAATTTACCGCCCACCAGCATAATCCGGAACGGCATCATTAATTCGCCAATTTTCATACCCGAAGCCTGAATGGCATCTTTGAAGAAAGCTTCCAGAGCAGGTGCTTCCCAATTGCCAAAATTTTCAAATGACGGAATGATATTTTCAAAAAATGCTGTTTTCTCCGCAGACCATTTTGGCTTCACGGCATTCAGATCATATTCAGCTGGCTGCACGAAAAAGAAAGAAGCCTGTGCCCAAAAATCTTCCACAAAGGTCAGACGCTCCTTAATGGCATCCAGCACACGTCCAATATAGCCTTCTTCGGCGTCAACCTGATGATGGGCCAACACCTCTTTGACCTGCGGCAGCAGGCTTTCGCCTGAAGAACGCTTGATCCATTCGTGATTAAACCATTTTGCCTTTTCAAAATCAAACTTCGCCCCAGCCTTGCTGATACGGTCTACACTGAATTTCTGTATCAGCTCGTCGAGCGAGAACAGCTCCTGTTCTGTACCATCGTTCCAGCCCAGCACCCCCAACATATTGACAAATGCCGCGGCCATGAACCCCATTTCACGAAATCCTTTGGTGGTGTCCCCAGATTTAGGATCCGTCCAGTTCATGGCATAGACCGGGAATCCCAGACGGTCGCCGTCACGCTTACTCAATTTCCCATTTCCATCCGGTTTGAGGATCAATGGCAAATGAGCCCATGCAGGCATGCTGTCTCCCCAGCCCAGGTACTCCCATAATAATATATGGATCGGAGCCGAGGGCAACCATTCTTCACCACGGAAGACATGAGATATCTCCATAGCCTTGTCATCCACCACGACCGCCAGATGGTAGGTGGGCATGCCGTCTGCTTTGAGCAGTACCTTATCGTCAACCAGATTGGTATCAAAAGCCACTTTCCCACGGATCATATCGGTAAACGTGACCGTCTCATCTGTAGGAACCTTTATCCGAATTGTATACGGCGCACCGGACTCCAATAATTGTTGAGTTTCAGTTTCACTAAGGCTCAAAGAATTGCGCAGTTGCAGCCTGTTTTCGTGGCTGTAGCGGAAGTTAGGCTGCAGCTTCCGCTGCTCCTCCAGTTCCGCAGCTGTATCAAAGGCGTAGTAAGCATAGCCCCCAGCAACGAGTTGTTCGGCATATTGACGATAAGCTGGTTTCCTTTCGCTCTGCCGATAAGGACCATATTTCCCGCCCTTTGAAGGGCTTTCATCCGGTGTCAGGCCACACCAAGCCAGACATTCGTTGATATACTCTTCCGCTCCGGGCACAAAACGAGTCTGATCCGTATCCTCGACACGTAAAATAAAATCTCCCTGATGCTGACGCGCATAGAGAAAATTAAATAACGCTGTACGTACGCCTCCAAGGTGCAGACCACCCGTGGGACTAGGTGCAAAACGCACTCTTACTTTTCTTTCTGAACTCATGCCGCAAAATTACCACAAAAATTTTGATTTGGACATCAGCACCCCTCCCAAGCTGAAATAAAAGTGCAGAAAACAGACATTTATTCAGTAATTTGCGGTAAAGAGACGAATAGCACATCATGAAACCTTATCAGATAAGCCAACAACGCTGGAAGTTTATCCTGCTGATATTTGCAGCAGTTATCGCCGTTGCTTCATTGGTCTATACCAATTATCTCGTTCGCAATCTCGCCCATGCCGAACGTTCCAAAGCACAGGTCTGGGCCATGAGTACGAAAAACATCATGACCATGCCCGATGTCGATGATGAGTTTATCACGTTTATCTATGCAGTTCGCGACAGTCTGAACTTACCTGCAATTATCACTGATGACAAGGAAGAAATTATTTTTTGGAGAAACCTGGACTCCACAAAGACGAATATCAAGCCGATGCACAATGATTCTGTTACAAAACACCTGGACTACGACCCCGAATATTTTCAGAAGCAGCTTGCCTTCATGAAGAAAAGCCATGCGCCCATCACACTGGAGTTGGAGAATGGACAAAAGTGGCATGTATATTATAAAGATTCCTGGTTTTTGCAGCAGCTGCGCGTATTCCCTTATGTCCAATTATCGCTTATCGCACTGTTCTTAATTATTGCTTATACCGTGTTCAACTCGATCCGTAAATCTGAGCAGAACCTGGTCTGGGTGGGTTTGACAAAAGAAGCCGCGCACCAGCTGGGCACTCCTATATCGTCGCTTATGGGATGGTTAGAGCTCATTCGTATCAAATTTGACGCGGAGGAAGACGATACCCTTAATGAGATGGAAAACGATATCAAGAGGCTCGAAATCGTGGCCGACCGCTTCTCCAAGATCGGATCGACACCCGTATTGACCAACCACAATCTGTATGAGGTCATCGAAAATTATGTGGATTATTTCAGGGTACGCACAAGCAATAAAATCACGTTTGAGTTAACCGGAGATAAACATGTCGAGGCAAAACTCAATGTCCCATTGTTCGACTGGATCATCGAAAATTTATTGAAAAACGGAGTAAATGCCATTGGCACAGAAGGAAAGATAACTGTTAATATTTCAGAAAATATTGCGAAAGAAGAAATTTTTATAGACATTAGTGATACGGGTAAAGGAATTCCGCGCTCAGATTTTGACTCGATATTCCAGCCCGGATTTACAACGCGAAAGAGAGGCTGGGGACTGGGCCTTAGCTTGACCAAACGGATGGTCCGGTATCATCAGGGTCAAATCTTTGTGAAAGAATCTGAAATAGGTAAAGGAACAACATTTCGAATAATCTTAAAAAGTAACTTAAAATATGAAGCCACTCAAATCTGACGAATATCCAGCAGTCTACGCGCCGTACATAGAGACTGTAGTCGATGACAACGTATTGGATGCATTGGAAGAACAGATACTTTCCTTTCCTGCATTTTTAGACTCCATTCCAGAGGAAAGAGGTAACTTCAAATACGCGGAAGACAAATGGACTATCAAAGAAGTCGTCGGCCATGTGATCGACAACGAACGCATCATGGCCTACCGTGCCTTACGTTTTTCACGCAACGACCTGAAAGAGCTGACAGGCTATGACCAGGATTATCTAATACAGTATTCCCGCTACAACGAGCGGACGTTAGAAAGCCTGAGCAAAGAATTCACCTATCTACGTAAAGCCAATATGATGCTATTCAACAGCTTTAATGAGGCGGAACTGGAGCGCAAAGGCATGGCCTCCGAACGTCTGGTCAGCGTCAAAGCACTATTGTATGTGATTGCAGGTCACCTCAACCACCATCGTATTATCATTCAGGAACGCTACTTAAACTCTGACGATGTCAAAAATCTGGTTTCAGCACTACAACATTGACGAAATAAACGTTTTTTTTAACAAGTACCTGTCAGGCTTGCTGGAAATTCAGGCGACCCAGATTGACGACAACAGCATTACCGCCACCATGCCAGTGACCGACAAGGTGAAACAGCCCCATGGAATACTGCATGGCGGTGCCTCCGTTGTCCTCGCCGAGTCTTTGGGCAGTATTGCCTCCAACTTGGTGGTAGACCCCGAAAAATATCGAGGCGTGGGCCTGGAAGTGAATGCCAACCATCTGAGGCCGGTCAGTAGCGGCGTAATCACCGCCATATGCAGCCCGATCCATATCGGCCGCTCAACGCATGTCTGGGAAATCAAAATGTACGACCGCTTCAATAAGCTGAATTGTATCTCACGACTTACAGTGGCCATTGTACCAAAATAAGGTGCTGTACGCTAACTCGATTTACTTCCGGATAAATATTCGAAAATCGACAAGATTGCTACCCAAAGAAGAATATTTTTTATAATTTATTCTTCTTTTTTTTGCCAAATAATTAGCAAAATACCCCTTTTTTTATTTCCGATATTCAAGAAAATTAAGTAGTCTTGTAGGATGGATAACTAAAAATTCAGTAAAAATAGCGTGCAATCGTTTGCTTAACGACTCTTTGTACTGATTCTGGTCCGAGAACGATAACTTAACTAAATATAATTAAAAAAATGACCACTAATCCTAATTCGGGTAGAACAGCAATAGTCCCTATGCTCATTTGCTGTGCACTATTTTTTATTTTGGGCTACATTACATGGGCCAACGGAGCGTTGATTCCTTTCGTACGGCTGGCATTTAATCTGGAAACAGATACCCAGGCCTTTCTGATTCTTTTTGCTTCTTATATTGCCTATTTTTTTCTAGCCTTACCCAGTTCATGGATTTTGAGCAAAATTGGATTTAAAAACGGGCTTGTCGCCAGTTTGGTCCTAATTATCATCGGTGCCCTTATCATCCTTCCGGCAGCGTCAAACTTAAGCTACCAGCTTTTCCTGATTGCTATATTCGTCCAAGCCTCAGGTATGGCTTTATTACAGACAGCTATTAATCCCTATTTAAGTATCATTGGCCCGATAGAAAGTGCTGCCCAGCGGATTTCCATTGTGGGCATCTTTAACAAAACGGCGGGCATGATCGTTCCCGTGGTCCTGGGCAGTATCTTGTTAAAGGATTACGACACGATATCCAGCAAAATCAAAGAACTTAAGGTTGGTGCCGAACACGATGCGTTATTAGCAGAACTATCCGAACGGCTACACGGTCCATATATCGGCGTTGCAGTAGGTGTAGCGATTCTGGCCATCATCGTATTTGCTGTCAAAATGCCTGATGTGGATGTCAACAAGGAAGAAGAAGAGTCTGATGAAGCAGCTGTTGCAGGCACCAGGAAGACAAGCATCTTCCAATTTCCACACCTCTTTCTCGGATTTCTTGCTATTTTCTTTTGCGTGGCCGTGGAGGTCATGGCAGGCGATATTATCGGCACCTACGGCCGGTTGCTTTCCTTACCGCCGTTTTTTGTGAAATACGGAACAACATTTACCCTTGTCTGCATGCTCGTCGGTTATTTTATCGGGATTATTACGATCCCACGCTTTGTCTCCCAGCAGACGGCGCTGCGCATCTGTACATTGGTCGGAATTGCATTCACAGCAATTTCAGCTTTCTCCACAGGCTTGACTTCCTACATTTTTGTCGCGCTTCTGGGTGTGGCAAACGCCCTGATGTGGCCTGCGATCTTCCCGCTCGGTATCAAGGGACTGGGCCGTTTTACGAAAGTGGGTTCGGGTGTCATGATTATGGGTATCGCCGGTGGAGCGATCTGGCCCTTGATCTATGGATACCTTAAAGATACCCTACATGTAGATTTTCAGCATGCCTTCCTCTTTGCTATGGTGCCAGCTTATTTATATATTTTATTCTTTGCTGTTAAAGGTCATCAAGTCGGAAAAAACGGATAAAAGATCACAAATATTGACAAACAAACATGTAAACAGATGAAAAAAAGTTTTTTTACCATTGCTACAGCTGCCGTTCTGCTGCTCACCGCAAACG
Organism: Sphingobacterium thalpophilum; assembly: GCF_901482695.1. Lineage (NCBI taxonomy): Bacteria > Pseudomonadati > Bacteroidota > Sphingobacteriia > Sphingobacteriales > Sphingobacteriaceae > Sphingobacterium > Sphingobacterium thalpophilum. The sequence continues at coordinate 2,166,532 of NZ_LR590484.1, read as the reverse complement.
CAGCCTCTGCGCAGCTGAAGCTACCTGCTGCTAGCAGCGCCCAGACAGTCACACAGGGACTGGGAATCGAAAATGTGACCCTCAGCTATAGCAGGCCGAGCATGAATGGCCGTAAAATTTTTGGCGAGCTTGTCCCATATAACGAGGTATGGCGCACGGGTGCTAATACCAATACTACACTGACATTTGAAGGGGATGTCAGCTTAAACGGCCATAAACTCGCAGCAGGTACCTACGCCTTGTTTACCATTCCCAATAAATCAGAATGGACAGTGATCATCAGCAAAAACACCAAACAATGGGGAGCTTATACCTATAATCAGGCTGAAGATGCCCTTCGTTTTAACGTTAAACCACAAACGCTGAATACAGCTGTGGAGACATTCACGATCTCCTTTGACAATGTAACACCCACCAGTGCCGTACTCAGCCTTGCCTGGGAAAAAACAGCCATAAAAGTCGATCTGAAAGTGGAGCAGCAGGCGAAGATTCTGGCGTCCATCGACGAGGCCATGAAGGGCGAGAAAAAACCGTATTTTGCCGCCGCTCAATACTATTTCAATAACAACCTCGATCTGAATAAAGCACTAGTTTGGTTTGACGAAGCTGCTAAAGCACAGCCGAAAGCTGCTCACGTGCTGTACTGGAAAGCAAAAGCGCAATTGAAAGCAGGCGATAAAAAAGGCGCAATCGAAACCGCCACCAAAGGGGTAGAAGTAGCGACCGAGGGTAAAAATAGCGAATACATCAAGCTAAATACTCAAGTCCTTAATGCAGCAAAAAAATAGGACAAAACAAAAAACAGGTGGAAAATGCTAGTAAAAGCGTGTTCTAACCGACAATAATAGAAAGAAATGGGTACTTTATAGGTGCCCATTTTTTATAATTCGTCTTTTAGCAATTGTTCCAATTCTTCGGGCGACACGTTCATATTCACGTTGCCATCCTTTGCAAATGAGATCTCCCCGGTTTCTTCAGAGACAATCACCGCAACAGCATCCGAGATTTCCGTAACACCTATTGCCGCACGGTGCCGCAATCCAAACTGCAAGGGCAGGTCTTCGCTATCCGACAACGGCAACACGCAGGAAGCTGTCATGATCTTAAAATCCACGATGACCACCGCCCCATCATGCAGTGGACTATTTTTATGAAAAATACTCTCAATCAGGCGCTTTGAGATCTGTGCATCGATATATTCACCACTACTCTGGTAATATTCCTCATCAAAGTATTTGGAGAAAACCAGCAGTGCTCCGGTCCGGGTTCGTGACATGCTTCTGCAAGCCTCGATGACAGGCCGAAGATCTTCCGTTAAATCTTTTTGAATGGCTTTCTTATTGCCCAAAAAAGACCAAAAAACCTTCTTTCGTTTCATGGAAATATTTTTGCCGACATGGAGTAAAAACCGTCTGATTTCCTGCTGGAAGACAACAATTAGTGCAATAGATCCGACAGAAATAAATCCGCCGAATATCTCGGTCAGCAAACGCATATGCATTTGTTTCACGACAATATAGACGCCGTAAAACAGGGCGACCCCAATCAGGATATTCACAGCAATCGTGCCCCGGATCAAACTATAGATATAGTAGATAATGATCGCTACTAATATGATATCAATAACGTCCAATAAGCGAAAGCCACTAAACAAGCTGTAATCGATTCCATCCATATATGCAAGTTAAAAAAAAATAGATATTATTTGTATTTTTACATCATAACATAAAGAAAAATGACCAGACTTTCCGTAAATATCAATAAAATCGCAACGCTCAGAAATTCAAGGGGGGGCAACAACCCGAATCTGCTTGCTGCAGCTCTGGCCTGCGAACGTTTTGGTGCCCAGGGTATCACCGTACACCCCAGACCTGACGAGAGACATATTCGCTATCAGGATGTATTTGACCTAAAGGCCGAGATCCAGACCGAGCTGAATATCGAAGGGAACTGCCAGGAACAGAAGTTTGTTGATCTTGTACTGGCCAACAAGCCCGCTCAGGTGACACTCGTTCCCGATACTCTGGGACAGCTGACCTCCAATCATGGCTGGGATACGATTAAGCACAAAGACTATCTAAGCGATATGTGCAAATTGTTTAAGGACGCAGGTATACGGGTGTCCATCTTTGTTGATCCTGTGGAAGAAATGGTGGAGGCTGCAGCCGCAACAGGTACCGACCGGGTCGAACTATATACAGAGGGTTACGCCAGTGAATATGGTTTTGACAAGGAAGCGGCAATCAAACCTTATTTTAAAGCAGCATTAAAGGCCCGCGAAGTTGGCCTGGGCCTCAATGCGGGGCATGACCTTGACCTCAATAATCTACAGTATTTTAATCAGCATATCCCCGAGCTACTGGAAGTGAGCATCGGGCATGCACTGATTTCAGATGCCCTGTATTTGGGATTGGAAGAAACCATCAAGCGCTATCTGGCCTGTTTGAAGTAAACCTGGTGGCATAACAATCATTATAACGGCAAAGGGCTTTCTGAATGAAAGCCCTTTGCCGTTAATACCTATGCGAAATAAGGTGTGCTTTAATGAATTCCTTTAAAAATACGGTTCCAGCGGATTTTGGATAATCCTGTACCGATATCATCCCAGCTCATCCAGGTGAAAAGTGCCTTACCGACAATATGGTCTTCAGGAACAAAACCCCAGCCTCTGGAATCCAGCGAGTTGTGACGGTTGTCCCCCATCATCCAGAAGTAGTCCATTTTGAAGGTATAGTGATCGGCTTTGACATCATTGACGTAGATACCATCCGCGCGCTTTTCCAGCTTATTGTTTTCGTAAACACGGATTGCGCGCTCGTAAATTGGCAGCGTCTGCGCATTGAGGGCCACTGTCCATCCCTTTTTCGGAATTAGAATCGGACCAAAATTGTCAAAATCCCATTTATATTGAGGATCATATGGATAAGCCCCTTCTCCAGCAGTATTCCTTCTGATTTCTTTTACATTCGACCAGGACTTTACCAGCTCCAGTTCGTCTTTGGTCATAAACAGCTGGTAGACGCCGGGCTGCTGATCGGAGGCTCCACCTTCAATACGCAGCTCGCGCAGACGGTCCATATTCAATGGACTGCCATCTGTCAGCACAATGTAGTCCAGCTGACTTTCAGGTGGATCGAAGCCGGGCTGGTCATTCACAAACAGTTTGGCATCCTTCATAAAGATCTTATCTCCCGGCAAGCCTACACAACGCTTAATATAATTCTCCCGCTTATCGATGGGTCTAGCTTGGATAGTAAACTGTGCATTGACCGTTTGCCATCCGTAAGCTCTTACCAGATCATAATAGCTGGCATTCTGGTTTTCCAGAGCGACAGTGTCGCCTGCTGGAAAGTTAAAAACGACAACATCATTGCGTTTAATTTTCTGAAACCCGGGTAAACGCTTGTAAGGCAATTCAATCAGCTCAGAATAAGCTTTCCCCCCTGTCACCGGCATGGTGTGGTGTGCAAACGGAAAGGCTATGGGCGTATTGGGTACGCGAGGGCCATAATTTAACTTACTAACGAACAGGAAATCACCGATTAATAAAGTGCGTTCCATAGATCCCGTCGGGATCATATAAGCTTCGATCAAAAACCCCCGGATCAGTGAGGCAGCAACTGTGGCAAATACGATTGCATCCGCCCATTCCCGCACCATCGATTTCTTATATGGATATTTAATTTTGTATTCCTTATAGGATTCCTGTTCAATTTCATCCCGTTTCTCTTCCGTCAGTTCCACGCCCTCCTGGGCAGCAGCTTTTAAGTTTTTAGCATATAAGCCATTCAAAAAACGCACATTATTATCCTTTGCCCACATTGGCAGCACGATAAACGGAACAAGGACCGCTGCCGCGTTTTCCCAAAACCGGCGTTTGCCGAAACAGTGGATGAAGTCTAGGTAAAGATTATAGAAAATAAACACATTCACAATGGGAACCAGCAATAAGATCACCCACCATGTCGGTCTATTTGTCAATTTGGCCTGTATATATTGACTATAAAAAGGTACGATTGCTTCCCAGCCTTTTCTGCCAGCCTTAACAAACAATTGCCAGAGTCCATAACCTGATATTGCCGTTAAAACCGCAAAGATAATTAACCACATATTCTACTAATTAGTACTATTTATTAAAATCAAAAATTTCCGTTACTTGATAGAAACCCTTCTTGCCATTTAGCCATTCGGCAGCCACCACAGCTCCCAGCGCAAAGCCGTCACGGCTATGTGCGGTATGTTTGAATTCGATCTGATCCACCTCAGAACTGTAGAGTACAGTATGCGTCCCCGGCACCTCTTCGATACGGTGGCTTTCGATGAGCAGCTCGTCCGGTTTTGGAATAATTTCGTCCTGTTCACCGACAACAGTATTTACCCATTTGCTTTTCACGTCACTGTTGTCAAGGATTCCCTCAGCAATTGTGATGGCCGTCCCACTCGGAGCGTCCAGCTTATGGATATGATGAATTTCTTCTACCTGAACATCGTATTGCTTGTAAGGTTGCAAAGCTTTGGCTAATATCCTATTGACATGGAAAAACACATTCACGCCGATCGAGAAATTCGAACCATATAATATTGTTCCATTTTTTTCTGCGCATTTGTTCTTGACCTGTTCCAGCTGATCGTACCAGCCTGTCGTCCCCACAACAATAGGCACGCCGGCTTCCAGACAAAGATCCATATTATCCAGAGCAGCTGCCGGAATGCTAAAGTCTATCGCGACATCGGCTCCTTTGATATCATCAATTGTCAGACCGGGACGATTATTTTCATCCACAATTAAAAAAATCTGGTGGCCTCTTTTAAGTGCATATCTTTCGATAATCTGCCCCATTTTGCCATATCCCAAGAGAACGATGTTCATATATTTAGAAAATAAAGTATAGTATAATTTTAAAATTAAAAAATTCCCACGAAAAACAGCTACAAAAGTAGTGATAACGAAGACTTTTAATTGAATTTCATGGATAATTTCAATCCTACTGTGGGTTTAAAGCTATACGTGCCGGACGCAAGCCCAGCATCCATCAAGGTAGGACCGATCGAAAGGGCTGTTTTTTTGGGTTTATCTTCGCCGATATTCCAACGGTATTTTAACATGGAGTCAATATATGCTTCGGCGACATTCAGGCCATATACCCCCAGCGTCAGTAGCACCATCAGGTCCCGGTTGCGCCGTGCATTATCTTTGGCCCGAATGATGGACTGGTCCGGAACACCGTTATAATACGGGTCTTCCACTGCCCGGCCATCCGCCCTGGCCTGCAGTACCCCCAGCAGTTCCTTGTAATAGCGGTTATTGAAGTCAAAAACAAGCACGGTAGACAATAGCCCGCCGTAAATCGCCGGTACTTTGATCCACCAGACTCCGCCGTTGGTATATTGCCCCCATCCCGGTAGGATGAGCGAGCGCTTCCATGCCTGCCGGTTTTTAGCTTCGATTGCCAAACGTGTAGAATCTTTGAAGACCGTCTTTTCCTTTGCTTTTGCCTCTTCTTTTTCTCTTCGCTTTCGCTCCTTTCGGGATTCCTTTTTCACCGTGTCCTGTAGGGATTTCGCCTTTAAACTGTCTGATTTAACGGTTGTCACCTGCTTCTTGGAGATTGAATCCACAGTCTGGCCGTTGACAAGCAAAACGGCAAATAAGGCCAGGAACAAACTTACTAACTTGGCCATACTACCAATCTAACAGTTCAAGGATACGGCTTAAATCATCTTCGGACTCAAAAGGAATCTCGATGGCACCTTTACCTTTCGCGCTTTTCAGATTGAGCTTGACACGTGAAGAAAATTTAGAGGCCAGGTCATCTTCAATCTTTTGGAGTTGAAAAGACATTGCCGGCTTCTCTTTCCCTGTCTTTTTCTTTCCACCTTTCTGGAGTTCACGGACAAGCTCTTCTGCTTTCCTAACCGACAATCCCTGATCGATGATCAGTTTGAATATATAAAGCTGTTTATCAACCTCTGGTATATTGATCAGCGCACGGGCATGTCCCATGGTTAGGGCCCCGTCGCGTATTGCAGCCTGAATCACCGGTGGTAGCTTGAGCAGACGCAGATAGTTTGTTACTGTCGAGCGATTTTTGCTGACACGCTCTCCGAGCTCCTCCTGCTTCAGATTACATTCCTCGATCATACGCTGAAAACTCAAAGCGACCTCTATCGCATTCAGGTTTTCACGCTGGATATTTTCAATCAACGCCATCTCCAGCATCTGCTGATCATTGGCGGTACGGATATAAGCTGGAATTTCCGTAAGACCAGCCAGTCTCGACGCACGTAGACGTCGCTCACCCGAAATCAACTGGTAGTTTCCATCTGAAATTTTCCGGACGGTGATCGGCTGGATCAAGCCCTGCAGCTGAATGGATTCCGATAGCTCCTGCAGCGCTACTGGATCAAATTCTGTACGGGGCTGAAAGGGATTCACCGATATTTCTTCCACACGGACATGACTAATACTGCCCGTTTCTTTCGTTTTGTTTATGGGAGAAGAGGTCACAAGCGGCGCTTCCTCAACCTGTTGATTACTTTTAGCCGGAATATCTACGCTATCATTTAATAGAGCACCTAAACCTTTTCCCAGACCTGTTTTACGCTGATGTGCTGCCATATTATGCGGTTACTGTTGTATTCATTTCATTAAGATGTCCGTTCTTCTGCAATATCTCACGTGCCAGATTCAAATAATTGATCGCTCCTTTACAGGATGCGTCATGCATAATGACGGAAATACCGAAGCTTGGCGCTTCACTTAAACGGGTATTACGTTGAATGATGGTATCAAAAACTAAATCAGTAAAATGCGTTTTCACTTCTTCGACCACCTGGTTGGAAAGTCTTAAACGAACATCATACATGGTTAACAATATTCCTTCGATTTCCAAACTGGTATTCAAACGGTTCTGGACAATTTTTATGGTGTTCAATAACTTACCCAAGCCCTCCAATGCAAAATATTCACATTGCACCGGGATGATGACAGAATCCGAAGCCGACAAAGCGTTGATTGTAATTAAGCCCAAGGAGGGAGAACAGTCGATGATAATAAAATCATAATCTTGTTTGACCTGATCCAGAATCTTTTTCATTTTATACTCCCTCTCGTGCATATTGATCATTTCAATCTCAGCACCTACCAGATCAATGTGGGCAGGCAAAAGGTCCAAATTCGGGGTTTCGGTCTGCTGGATAGCTTCCCTCGGGTCCAGGTCGTTTACCAGACACTCGTATACACTTGCTGTAATTGTACGAGGGTCAAAACCGATCCCAGAAGTCGAGTTGGCCTGCGGATCCGCATCCACCAGCAGTGTTTTATATTCTAAAACCGCTAAACTTGCCGCCAGATTGATTGACGTTGTGGTCTTTCCGACTCCTCCTTTTTGGTTTGCGATTGCGATTATTTTTCCCATCTTGAATGAAAACCTTTCTTAATTAAAATGTCTCTGTGCACTACATTTCACTTTTGCGAAGATTAATCTGCCAAAATATTCACGCTCATGACGAAAGAGCAGAACAAATGCAGCATATTTCGTACTTTTGAAGGATCAAAAGCACATATCCTCAGGATGCTAAGATACAAAAAATCAAGATATGTATCCACTTCGAAATAGTGCTTTTTATAAGTATCAACAGCACAATGATTTTAATAATATCCGGAACAAACCGTCCAAATAGTAAAACGTTTAAAATAGCAAAATGCTACCAGCAACTGCTTAATCGTAAGTCCATTGAGAACGAAATTCTCTCTTTATCGGATCTTCCGCCCAATATATTGGAAACAGATCTATACGGGAGGCGAAGTACTGCATTTGAACCTATACAGCAGAAGGTCAGCGATGCTGAAATGTTTATTTTTATTGCGCCCGAATACAATGGGAGCATCCCCGGCGCACTCAAGCTCTTTATCGACTGCTGTACTTTCCCCATCAGCTTTTATCACAAAAAAGTTGCATTGGTCGGATTATCTTCAGGGCGATATGGCAACATCAGGGGAATAGATCATCTGACAGGCATATGCCATTACCTCAGAATGCATGTCCTCCCGCTTAAAATATTTCTCCCACATGTTCAGAACGAACTGGATGACAAGGGGGAACTATTCAAAGAAGACACCTTGCAGTTCATCAACGAACAGATTGAAGAAATCGCAAGATTTTGACAAAAGCACGTATTTCTTTTCGTTGCACCTTTGGACGTGCTTCGCCCCATGTTCGTACCTTGTTCGCAAACCTTATACTATTGCCCTACTCTTTGCCCACTCCTTCCCTACTGTTAATGTAGAGAAAGAGTGGGCGGAATGTGGACAATCAGTGAACAAAAGCCGAACGAGATACGAATGGCTTACGAACAGGAGCCGGATAAGGGACAAAAAGAAGATTAATAACCGAACAACTCCTTTAAATCCACTTTTTTGACCTCACCCAACTTGGCAAGATCTTCCTGCTTGAGGTTCTCTTCCTTCGCCACGATACAATACACGTAGGGTTTGTTGCTCATCTCGTTCTTATGGAAGGCATTCAGATCTGCATAAGACAGTTTAGGAGCCTGCTCATAGACTACTTTACGAATGTCCGTCGTATTTCCCAATCTTTGGGCTGCCAGATAACTGTGAAGAATAGCGGCATTCAGCACCCGTTCGCTGGCAATGGATTTCTGCAAACTGACTTTGGCAATATCCAGCCCTTTTGCACTTTCGGGAAGCACGTTCAACAGCTCGTTCATGCCTTTGATTGCTTCGTTAAATTTGTCCGCCTGCGTACCCACGTACGCTCCCACGGTATAGTGGTTTTGTTTTTTGTACGGCTGTCCATAAAACGCGTACGTCGAGTATGCCAAGGCTTTCGATTCGCGGATTGTCTGGAATACGATACTTCCCATACCGCCTCCAAAGTAATTATTGAATAGGGCAACCGTAGGTGTCAAGGCGTTATCGTAAGCAGCAGATGTCCTATACCAAAATACCTCAGCCTGCTTCATATCAAAGTCCGCAAAGAGCACCTGATTTTTAGCTGTAGGCAGTTCCTTAAACACAAGCCCCTTTGCCGGTTCGACGTAATTTCCACCCCCCTGTTTTAAAGGCTTGGCCTTGGCCACAAATTCGCTGGCAGACAAAGGTCCAAAGTAAAGCAAGCTGTGTTTCATGTTGGCCAGATCATGGAGGGTAGCAACAAGGTCCTCAGCTTTCAGTGCATCCAGTTCTGCATCCGTAAACACATTGTTAAATGGATTTTTAGGTCCATATTTGGCATACGATTTAAGCCCTTCCATGATGGCACCCTTATTTTCTTTGGCATTTGCTCTTGCTTTCTTAAGGCGAGCGATATACATTTTGAAGGCCTGTTGATCCGCCACACAATTGCGCAACAGATCCTGTATCAGGTCCTGTGTCGCCCCAAAGTTTGTATTCAGCCCTGAGATCGAAACCACCGTTTCTTCATTTCCTGCTGATACGGAGAAGTCCGATGCCAATTGGTAGAAATCTTTGCTAAACTGTTCACTGGACTTGTCTTTAGTTCCCAGAAATTCCAGATATCCTGCAGCCAGTGAAAGCAATTTATTGTTCCATTTGCCCACGTCAAAACGGTAAGACAAGGAGAACAGTTCGTTGTCCGCATTCTTCACTGCCAGTACAGGCAAACCATGTGCGGTGGCTTTTTGCACATCCTTTTGGTAATCGACCCATACGGGCTGAATTTTATCCTCCGGCATGGCTTCTACCTGTTTTAAGAAATCGGACTGATCGTCACGGTTGACCGTCACAGGCGTAATCTCCGGCTTAACGACTTTGACGACATTGGTATCTACACCCTTACGCTTATAGACCACCACGTAATTATTATCGTTCAGGTACTTGTTGGCAAAGTCTACCACATCCTGTTTGGTGATTTTATTCAGTTCGTCCGAGTAGCCAACTACCGATGCCCAGTCCTGACCAGAGGTGAACGCATCCATCAATGCTTCCGCCCGGTCACCGTAATTTTCATTTTGCTTAATTTCGTCTTTTTTTGCATTGTTGACAATCGCGGCAATCAAATCATCTGAGAACTCACCTTTGCGCAACTTTGCCAGTTCCCCTAACAGCAGCTGCTGCACCTCTTCCAAACGCTGTCCCTGTCCGGGATTCCCTTGTAAGATGAGCAAAGAATAGTCCTTAAGCACATACGGGAAAGCACCTGCCCCCAGCAATTTTTGGTTCTTTACCAGATCCAGATCGATCAGACCAGCGGACCCGTTGGTCAGTATCTGGCTCATCAAGTTCAGCATCCGCGCATCTTTCGTCGCAGCACCAGGAAAACGGAATCCCATAAACATGAATTCGGCATCGGGTCCTTTGACTTCCCTAACGACGGGCTTCAAGATTGGCTCTTCAGGCTCAAAGGTATAGGGGGGAATCTCCTTCGGCTTCATGAAAGCGAAACTTTGATCCACCTTGCGCACCACCTCCGTCGGATCAAAATCACCTGACATGATGACGCCCATATTATTCGGCACGTAATACGTGTTGAAATACTCACGGATCGCTTTTAGCGAAGGATTTTTCAGATGTTCCACCGTACCGATGGTCGTCTGCTTACCGTAATTATTATTGGGAAACGCCGCCTCAAACATCGCTTCCACTGCTTTACGGCCATCTTTGTCCAAACTAATATTTTTTTCCTCATAAACAGCTTCCAGTTCGGTGTGGAACAGGCGCAGCACAGGATTTCTGAACCGCTCAGCCTGCACAGCAAGATATTTGTCCATCACATTGCTGGGAATCTGCTCCTGATAGACAGTCTGCTCAAAGGAGGTAAAGGCATTGGTTCCTTCAGCCCCCATAGAGGCCATCAGCTTGTCATACTCATTGGCGATCGCATATTTTGCCGCCTCGCCCGACACCCTATCAATCTCCTTATATATGGCTTTTCGCTGAGTCTCGTCTGTCGTACTATTGTACTTTTCGTAAAGTGCATCGATCTGATCCAACAAAGGTTTTTCCTTTGCCCAATCTTTAGAGCCGAATTTATCAGTCCCCTTAAACAGCATATGCTCGAGATAGTGTGCCAGACCAGTGTGATCTTTCGGATCGGTCTTGCTGCCTGCTTTTGTCGCAATGTAAGTTTGGATGCGAGGTTCTTTCTTGGTCGGACTCAAGATGACGGTTAGACCATTTTTCAGCTTGTAAAATCTGGAATGGGTCGGATCGTTGGTAACATACCTGTAGCTGTATCCACCCTCCGAGGCTTCTTTCCATTCGAATTTGGCTGTTTGGGCAAACAAGGTAACCCCTGCTGTTGTTAAAGCGAATGTAACAGCAGTCATTCTAAATAGGCTTTTAATCATATTTCCTTTTTCTTTTCAACTCAAACTTAGATAAATTGCTCTTCATATGCAAGATACTTAACAACCTATAAAAAACAATTGCCCAAGATCCGTGTTAAGGAAATACTTTTGATAGCTGAAATGCGACAATTTGTCAAACAAGGGCGGCAAGTGGTCAATCGATATTGTTACAATGGTCAATCATTCTTATTTTTGCAACAATTTTTTTAAAAAACGCTAACGTTTATTTCATGAGATCAAGCATACTTGTTTTTGTGGTCTTCGCGCTTCTTTCCTATCGTACGTCTGCGCAGGTCACTCCCAGAATAGAAAACCCCAAGGATTCGCTCAGCAGCCGTACTCCCGCAAAAACAAGGTTGATTTTTCAAGTGGAACATGAGAGTGGTGGTGAGCTCAAATTCAATGAGCGCACCAAACAGACCCTGGCAGATTCTTACTACAGTGGGCTCAACTTCCGCGTCGGTTTCCAGTCTCAGTTTCAGGACTCCATCAAAAGCATCTACAATGAGATATATAACTATCCGATCTACGGAGTGGGGCTATACAGCAGCACCTTCGGTCAAGAGCATCTGGGCCGTCCGTTTGCGTTTTACGGCTTCGTGGCCATCCCCATTAAACCGAAAGTAAACAGCAGGTGGAACTTCAATTATCGCATCGCACTGGGCCTTTCCGGTCGGTTTAACCCATATAATGAAGAAGAAAATCCTTTTAATCTCATCATCGGAAGTAAGAACAACGTGTTTATCGACCTTGGGCTACAGGCCAACTATCGATTAAGCCGCAAGTTTCAGGTAGGTGCGGGCGTAGCGTTCCATCACTTTAGCAACGGCGCATTAGCGCTACCAAACACAGGAATCAACTTGCTGCCTTTAAGCCTCTCCGTCTCCTACATTCCCACAAACAAACCCTTTGACTTTAGAAAAAGTAACGTTCCAAAAATGGAAGAAACTGAGGAATTGCATTTCAATTATGCTTTTGGTTTCAAACAGATCGACCGGGAGCATGACGGGCAATATTTCAAATCAACTTTGGGCGCCTATTACAGTAAGCATTTAGGCTATAAATGGCGTTTGGGTGCAGGTCTCGATGCTTTCTATTCTGCCAGCGGCAATGATGAGAAAATCGCGGGCGATAAGGCGGGCAAGTTCTCTTCACTCTTTTCCTATGGACCAGCCTTTTATATTGACCATGTGCTAAACTCCAGACTATACCTTAACGGAAATGTCGGCGTATATCTCCACAGAAACAAGTTCAACGGCGAGAGCACACCGGTGTACCTGAGAGCCGGCGTCCGTTACAAAGTATACAAAGATTTTTTCGCCGGAGTATCTATCAAAGCCCATGGCGGCAAAGCAGACTTTATCGAATGGACGACCGGTTATGGATTTAAGTTAGGTAAAAAACGGGGTGCTCCCAGAGGCAACTAAATAACAACAGCTATACCCCTATCTGATTTCGGACGGAAGAGGGATCATACCGAAAGTTTGGGGGGTAAAGATTTTTAAGCATACAATTTCATCACTCTGTACAGGAAGAATGTTGTGTCCCTAACGCCACGGAAGACGCTCCTGAAAGCTTTGAGTTTTGCATTGAATGATTCTGCCGATGCATTAGTACTTCTGTTGTCGAAGTAATGGAGAATGTATTGATGATGAGCTGCAATGGATCTTGCTACGCTCTCAAATGAAGCAATGCCCGCATTCTCGATCTGATTGTGCCACAGGCCAAGCTTGGTAAATGCTACCTTTTTGTCCCGGCATTTGTTGAAGATGTCTCCCAAGGCAATTCCGAGATCATAAGCCAGCTTTATTTTGGGAAACCGCATGAACAGCAATTCAGCCCGGTTTTTCTGGCTTTCTGACCATCGGCTGGGATGCTTGAACAGGAGGTGTCTCGATCTGGCCAATAGCTGTTTGAGCGTATCTCCATTGGGCAACAACTCGGGTTCATATGGGATCCCCCGCTTCCGCGATTCCATTATCTTCTTGCTTTCTGCATCCAAGACTTCCCAGCGGTATTTGATACGGAGTTCCTGAACGGCATCGTAAGCTAACTTTTGGACATGGAACCGATCGACCACACGCCTGGCATTCCTGAAACATCTACGGATAGCCTTGGCCATGTTGGGAGCCATATCCATGGTCACCTCCTTTACCTTATTCCTGGATCGCAAGGGTATTCGCTCAAGAACAGCTATGATATCCTCAGCCTTTGTGCCTTTAATAGTTGCTAGGATCGTCCCTTTACGGCCTTTTGCCGATTTACTGCTAACAATGGTATATAATTCACCGTTGCTAAAGCTGGTCTCATCGATGCTCAGGTGTTCCGAGATGTTTTCAGGGAACAATGTCCAGCTCTCTGCATGCGGCTTTTGGTCCCAATCATGGAAATCACTGAGGTGGTTCTTGTATTGATCCTGTAGTTGCTTGCCGTCCATTTGGAAGAACAGACCTACCAATTGGGCGCTTACAGGATGGTTATCCAAATATCTTCTTTAAAAAAAGCCCGAATTCAGTCGTCATTCGAGCGCCATCACGCACCAGGTTCCAATCTCTTGTGATGATATCTCCGGTATCCAGTACCGTCCATCGACGACGGCGGATATGTAGCGTAACTTTCTGGCCTCGAATGGGAAAGTCTGAAATTTCAGTAGAAGGCATAAAACCCTTTGACTCCAACTTGCTGTTCTCATAGCCTCTCGGAGCAATATTAAGTTCATCTAAATAAATATGGAGTTGATTGTCGACCTGATCGACTTCTAAAATCTGGAAGTATTCCAAAAGCCCTTCGGGCATCAATAGGGATAGTAATTTACGTTCGGCTTCTTGCAAGGGATATCTGTATTAAAGATGCTAAACTAACAAATTTTTAACATTCCCCCAAGAATTCAGCTTGATCCCATAAAACCCTTTGACTCCAACTTGCTGTTCTCATAGCCTCTCGGAGCAATATTAAGTTCATCTAAATAAATATGGAGTTGATTGTCGACCTGATCGACTTCTAAAATCTGGAAGTATTCCAAAAGCCCTTCGGGCATCAATAGGGATAGTAATTTACGTTCGGCTTCTTGCAAGGGATATCTGTATTAAAGATGCTAAACTAACAAATTTTTAACATTCCCCCAAGAATTCAGCTTGATCCCGGAAGAGCTGTCCGGTAAACACGAATAAAAATAAGGCACCTGAAAACAAAAAAAGCGTTCTTAGGAACGCTTTTTGTCTTGTGGGGATTACTGGGTTCGAACCAGTGACCCCTACCTTGTCGAGGTAGTGCTCTAAACCAGCTGAGCTAAATCCCCTAACGAAAAAAAAAGCACCCGTTGTGTGCTTTATGTGGAGGCTACTGGATTCGAACCAGTGACCCTCTGCTTGTAAGGCAGATGCTCTGAACCAGCTGAGCTAAGCCTCCGTTTTGGAATGGTGGAGAATACTGGATTCGAACCAGTGACCCTCTGCTTGTAAGGCAGATGCTCTGAACCAGCTGAGCTAATTCTCCGACTTTGTATGGTGGAGGCTACTGGATTCGAACCAGTGACCCTCTGCTTGTAAGGCAGATGCTCTGAACCAGCTGAGCTAAGCCTCCATACTTTTTTAAAGAACGCCGTTCCCTAATTGCGTGTGCAAATATAGCTTAAAAATTCTATTCTCAAAATTATTTTAGAAGATTTTCCACGCCAAAGAGCACAACAAGCTAAAAAACACGCATATAATTTTAATGGAAATTAGTCATAGAACTTCCACGAAACACCAAATCTGAAGTTGGCCGGATTCATGGGATAGCGTCTGACCGTATAATATCCACGCGGATAAAAATTCTGATTCAGGAAGTTATAACTCAAAAACATATTAACACGTTGTATGTTGGCCGTTACCCACAAATCCATAATGGGGTAAGTCGAAAACTCGATCTGCTGATAGGCATTATAAAACTGTCCTGTCCCCATGGAGTAATTGGGATTGGCGTAAGGTGTATTAAATTTCGCGTCAACCCCGATACTATAGTCAATCACCTTGAAAAATAGGTTACTATAATAGAGGCTATGCCAGGTATAGAGTTCGGGGATAGCGAGGATTTTTTGCTGGTCGGTCTTTTGGTATACGACTAAGTTATCGAAAGTAAAATGCCTGAACTTAAACTTTTGCCCCACGGTCACTTTGAGCAGATTGGCGTTATCCAATTGTGCCGGAATGATCCATTTATCTTTTTTTGGATCGTTCTGCGCATTCGGAAGTTCTTCAAAGTACGTATAATTATTCATCAGAAAGTACTCCACTTTTCCTCTGAAGCCGAGCATGGGGTTGCTGTACTGGAAGGATAAATTCTGAATTTTGATTTTCTTCAGATCCAGATCGTTCCATTGTCCGTAGGTATAATTCAGATTATTATACACCATTTCAGGTGATTTGTTCTGCGAGTAAGCGCCCAATGTCACCTTACCGATTTTATCGCCCATCGAGACATCGGCTTTCGCCTCATAGAGAAAATCGCCGATATTATGCCCAAAGACGATCTGATTGGCTCTCAGACTGAAATCGAGCCGGTCCGAAAATTTATAGCCCAGCTCACCTTTTACCATACCATTCTGGTAGAATTTGTCAAATACTGTGCTATCCGGCAGCTTTTTATGCGGTTCTGGGTATGCAGCACGGTTAGTGTAATAGCGCAGTGAGTCTATCTGGCTCTGCTCTACCCAATTCATATCATGCTGGAAGGCCAGATTCAGCTTCGCCTCATTTTTAAAGATGGATTTGCCCCGCAGGAAAAAGTTATATTCAAATTCGTTGGATATATTGGTAATCGTTGTCTTATCGTTATTGAGGGTCAATGCTTTATTATTATATGGCAAGGCTGCATTTCCATCGTCCATATTTTTAAAAAAGTTGTAGGTCTGTTTTCGGATACGGGTATTATGCGCCATACTGTTGGTCGGATAGAGCTGCATGGTCGGTTTGCCTTTATCGACGGTATCCATACGCCCGACATACAGCGACTGTCTTAGGAATAGCGAATTGTCCCACCATTTGGATCGCGGAATGTTTATTTTACCGGGATCATTAAATTTAGGAATAAAGCGGTCCGGAGTCTGCCGGTTTTCCGGCGCAAAGGGCTTATCTTCGGTAATGGATCCATTTTCCATAGCATCCAGCCGGTTGAATACAGCATTGATCAACAGGTTATATCGGTTATTTTTCGACTCGTACCAGGAAGCCACAGAAGCCTTCATATCCGAGTAATTCTGCATCAGATAGAAGCCATCCGTTTTGGTGGAATGGAAGTCAACGTTCATATTCCACTGTGGATTTATATTTTGCGCCACCCGCGCCCGGAACACTTGATCATCAAAAAAGAAACCCACAGCAGAAAGCTCGGAATACCGCGCCCGGGCGCGGAAGTACTGCACCGAATCCGGATTTAACAGGTACCGTTCCAAAGCGGTAAACCCAGACTGGAACCCGATCGTTTTTTTGGGCTGGAATAATAGGTCCCGCGTGGCCAGCCCGTACGCCCCAAGATTGACACTGGGATTCCAGGGCAAATTCTGTGGATTATAGTATTGATAATTGCGATGCGAAGTATCGATCTGCCGCGTATAGGTACCCTTCTTCAGCATATCCAATGTCGCATACCGGATATATTTTGCGGACAGGATCACCGAATCTTTTTTCCCGTCCTCCCTGGCCCGGGCAGAGTCCAGTGCGCTGCTCCATTCATCGTTGCTCTGGGCAACAGCATCCATAGAACAAACAAGGAAGACACACAGTGCGGCTAATACGCGTACGATCAACTTCATCTAAAATTATCTATAGTCTAAATTACTGCAAAGCTATCAATTCTTTCAAAATTAATGTCATCTTTGGTTCCGCTTTCTCCGCCACCTGCACAATTTCCTGCAGGGAGACCGGTTTCAGTTCATCGTGAAAACCTTCATCGGTAACAACAGAAATCGCGAACACCGGAATGGACATATGATTGGCGACGATGACCTCCGGCACGGTGCTCATACCGACCACATCACCGCCGATGAGCCGCATGTAACGGTACTCAGCCCGAGTTTCCAGATTTGGTCCCGGAGAGGATACATAGACCACACGGTGTGCTGAAATATCATGCGCCGACGCAATTTCGAGAGCCTGCTGGATCATAAGGCGGTTATAGGGTTCGCTCATATCCGGAAAACGGGGGCCAAACTCTGCGAGATTCTGCCCACGCAGCGGATTATCCGGCAGCAGATTAATATGATCTTCAATAATCCCAAGATCCCCCTTTTTTACCTCTGGATTCAATGAGCCGGCAGCATTGGATACAAATAGTTTCTGCACCCCCAAAACCTTCATGATACGGATCGGAAAAGTGATCTGCTGCATATCATAGCCCTCATAGAAATGCAGACGCCCCTGCATGGCGACAACATTCCGCCCGCTTAGCTTACCAAAAATCAACTTGCCCGAATGGAATTCTACAGTGGAAATTGGAAAATTGGGAATATTGGAATACATGAGCTGGTATTCGACTTCAATCTCATCAACCAACTTACCTAAACCGGTACCGAGGATGATACCGAATTCTGGAGTGAAGTCTCCAATTCTTCTACGGATAAACTCCGTAGTCTCATTTATGCTATGATACATACGTACAAAAAAACTAAGTCTATCAAACTTAACTTAATTTTTCTGTACGTACAAATCAAAAATAAGCCTTAGTTATGGGAAAGCGCTTTTTCAGACGCCTTTCCGGGAGAACTGAGCAAAAGCATCAGGAAGGTGATCAAACCATTGATGATGATCAGATCCAAACCGATCACATAAGGCGTATAAACTTCTATCACGTAAGTCTTTAACAGATATAGCACTGTCGGTGACAGCACACAGATATAGGGCACAGCCTTGTCGCGCACGGCATATCTGGTGAAGATACCAAAAACAAACAGGCCTAGCAGCGGGCCATAGGTATAGCTGGCAGCTGTAAATATCGCGTTAACGACCGAATCATCATTGATCAGCTTAAATACAAGAATCACCAGCAGCATAACGATAGAGAATCCGAAATGCACATAATTCCGTCTTTTTACCAGCGCGGGATCATTCGGATTTTCCTTCTTATTGAAGTTCAAAAAATCGACACAGAAAGATGTTGTCAGCGCGGTCAGCGCACTGTCTGTTGTCGCAAAAGTAGCCGCTGTCAAACCCATCATAAAAATGATTGCTGGCACAATGGCCAGATGATTCAGCGCTATTTCGGGATATAAATAGTCACGGGTGGCCAATTTGGACACGTCTATGCCGTTTTTTGCAGCGTAAATGTAGAGCAGGGCACCTACAGCCAAAAAGAAAATATTGATCACCACAAACACGCTGGTGAAAGTGATCATGTTTTTTTGCGCCTCTTTGATAGTACCCATGGATAGATTCTTTTGCATCAGGTCCTGATCCAGGCCTGTCATCGCTATCGTGACAAAAATACCGCCCAAAAACTGTTTCCAAAAGTTCGCTTTACTCCCTACAAAATCGTCCCAGAAAAAGATTTTGGAATAACTGCTCTCTTTTACAGCTTCAAAAGTATCTACGATTCCGAAATCCAGCCCTTTGGCCATAAAATAAATCGAAAGTATGACAGCGGTAACCAAAAAAGTTGTCTGTAAGGTGTCCGTTACGATAATCGTCTTCAGCCCCCCCTTATTGGTATACATCCAGATCAGCACAAGGCAGATTACTACCGTGATGGCGAAAGGCACATTCCAGGCGTCGAAGATAAAATGCTGGAGAACGATAGCCACCAAATACAAGCGGAAAGCGGAGCCAATGGTCCGGGACACCAGAAAAATGGCTGCGCCGGTTTTATAAGTGGTATGTCCGAAGCGTTCCTCCAGATAAGTATAAATCGATGTCAGGTTCATCCGGTAATAAAGAGGCAGCAGCACGTAGGCAATAATCACAAAGCCCACAGCGTTGCCCAGGACAAACTGAAAATAGCTAAATTCTGATGCACCGACGGCTCCGGGCACAGAAATAAAGGTCACGCCAGACAATGCAGTACCGATCATCCCGAAGGCGACCATATACCATTTCGAATTTCGATTGGCGACAAAGAAGGTGGAGTTGTCCGCAGACCCCTTAGATGTAAAATGCGCTACCGCAAGCAGGACCGCAAAATAGATGATAATAAAGGACAATAATATGACTGGTGACATAGTTTGTTTTTAATAGGTGATTATCTTTTATGGGTCATACATTAATGTGTGGCCTGATACGCTTCGATGGCCTGTCTAACGTTACCAAATTGTTCCAGCAGTGCTGCTGCATCCTCTTCCGTAGCCCCGGTCTGATCCATGATGATACGTACGCCACGTCCCACCAGTTTGTGATTTGACAACTGCATATCCACCATCTTATTGCCTTTTACACGGCCAAGCTGAATCATCACAGCAGTACTGAACATATTTAATACGAGCTTTTGTGCCGTACCGGACTTCATACGTGTCGATCCGGTCACAAACTCAGGTCCTACAATGACTTCGATAGGATACTGTGCAATTTCAGCAATCGGTGAACCGCTGTTGCACACGATACAGCCTGTTACGAGACCTTTTTCATTCGCCATCTTCAGCCCGCCGATCACATAAGGCGTTGTTCCGGAAGCAGCGATGCCGATCACCACATCGTTCTCGTCAATATCGTACGCTTCCATATCTTTCCAGGCCTGCTCCAGATCGTCTTCCGCAAATTCCACAGCTTTGCGAATTGCAGTATCGCCACCGGCAATCAGCCCGATAATCCATTCAAATGGCACGCCATAAGTCGGAGGCAATTCAGACGCATCCAACACCCCGAGCCGACCGCTCGTACCGGCACCGATATAGAAAGTTCGACCACCAGCCTTCATTCGCTCCACAGTCACTTTGACCAAGGCTTCGATTTGAGGGATTGCCTGCTCAACCGCCAGAGGCACAGATTTATCCTCATTATTGATATTAGTCAATAATTCATGTACAGACATCTTGTCCAAATCCTGATAATTCGAATCTTTCTCCGTTGTATTAACCATTCTTAATATATATTGTAATTCTCTATTTCAATAATTGAGGTATATCCACTATCTGATATCCCCGCTGTTTCAACTCCACAATAATATCATCCAGATGATGATATAACTTATCTTTTCTTTGGCTGTCTGTACCCATATGGATCAATAATAGGAAACCATTCAGTCCAAATTTTCTTTCATATGCCCAGAGGCTCTGCAAAATAGCCTGGGACGACAGATACCGCTTTCCCATCTCCGGATACGTATAATCAGCTGCTGTCCGTACGCCCGGCGTGTAATTGACGGAATTTAGGCCCAGCTGTTTGGCCCATTCGACAGTTTCGCTAGTGTACCATTCATAGCTAGGGACATAGTAAGCTAACTTACTTGTGTCGATCCCAAAAGGGGTCAATGCCTCCAGATTCGCTTTTAGATCCCTGACAAAAGAATCACGCGTGACCAGCAGCTCACCCCGGGTTAGCCAGTCGCTCACCAAAAGGTGCCGGTCCGAATGCCCTGACAGAAAATGGCCTGCCTTCAGCATTTCGCGGACATAGGGACGAAAGCCCGGATTACGCAGATAGTCACCGGTCAGGAAAAAATTGCCATTGACGCGATGCTTCTTCAAGCTATTCAGCACAGCCGGTGCTCCTTCGGACAGGTCATGGCCCGTAAAAAACAACGCCACTTTTTTCTGTGTGGAGTCACCACGGACGATGGCACCGAATACATCGTGAACTACTTTTTTCCAGCAGGCTCCTCCAAAGCCCGTCCTTCCTTTGCAGCAAGCAGATAGATCAATGACGCCGTTCCGTCCATCGTCGGCTCGTTGGTACTATAGTCTCCATAATCATCGTGGTACACCGCCAGATCGCTCTGAAAATCGGCATAACTATCCGGATTATTGAGCTTGATCCCGATCAGATTCCGGTAGGTGGAAGCCATAATCGGGCCGTCCACCAATCCGCCATCGATAGGATGCTTACCCAGATACGTAAAGGCCGAATGTGGATCGACAGGCGTATCTCCCCAGGATGGCAGGCCATACACCATGCTCGTGCCCCAGGGGTTAGTACCGAAGATCCAGTCAAAGTTGGCCTGCTCCAGTTCATCAAAGCGACCATCACCTGTCAATTCCTTATACCAGAGACATTGCATCGCAAAGGAAACTGTCAGATTATTGCTGCACCAGATAAAAGGAACTCCCCTCAAAAATGCATTCTGCTCTGCCCGTTTATTGACCTCTTCAATGCCCTGCTTATAGTAAGAGACAATCTCCTCGCGATTTTGCCCTTTTAAACGTTTAGCTAATTCATAATGCCCCAAGTTGATAAAGGGATACCATTGATAATGTGCCGCAGTATCCGATATCATCCATGGCGTAATTTTTTCCTGCCTTGCATACTGCATGGCTTCCTGGGCAAATTTTCCTTTTCCCGTCACAGCAAAGCCCATTGCTGCAGCAAGCTGCATATCATCTACCCAGTTATCCTCCGCATAGATATAAGGAGATTTAACAGAAACTGTCTGTGTCACGCCGGGCTTGATGTTTGCATAAGCATAAGCGGTTTCGGCTTTCTCGGACAGCAGCTTTGCATATGTCCTGTCATCTTTTCTAAATAGAACCGAGCCCAGCCGGAAAGCACTGCTAAATTTACCTGCCGTCGAACTCGTCCCGGTCGTATTGTTCATAAACTTACCACGCTGTTGCGGCTCGCCATCAATAAAATAGACTGGCCGTTCAAAGCCGCGACCGTAATACGGATCCTCCTTAGGCATACGCATACTCGCATGATCGCGGTCATCAGCTATCTGATTATACATCTGATCTGCTTTAGGATGCATTTTCAGCAACCAGTCCAACCCCCATTTCGCTTCATCCAGCACATCAGCCCGGCCATTGCTGCCCTCGAGCCCATTTGCCTGTTTATGATCCCCAAATACCTGTGGGAAATCGCGATAAGCTGCCAGAAGATGAAACGTCGCATTCGCCGAGGTTGTCGCATACTGCAGATAGTCAGAAGCATCATGCCAGCCACCGCCGGCATCGATACGCGTGCTATCCACGATACCCGCCTTGCCAGCATATAAGGTAAATCCATCATGCGTATGGCAACTGTCCTTTAAAAAGGGATTGAATAAGGTTCGCTGTTGCCGCATATAACGCAGCACAAAATCGGCAGCGCCCTTATAAACGTCCTTTGCAATCCGGAAAGCAGGTGACCTCACGCCATCTGCCTCAATATAAAAGCTTCCCGTATCCCGTACGACAGAAAAATCAAAACGAAAACTTTGGACAAACGGTCCGTACGCACCATAATCTTTCCCAACGGAATGGACATACACTGTTTTACCTGTATTTGCCGCCTTAACTTCAAAAGAACGAAGCTGCCTGATTGATTTCCCGCCCCATACCGCCACCTTTTTACCGGCGGGGGTATAGCCTAATTGGTTTATTCGAATCCAAGCGTTTTGCTGTGCTTGCGCAAATTTACAAACAAAACACGCAAAAACAAGCAAAAAAGCTTGACGTAAATTTAAGAAGTTTAGACATCTTTTTATCATAACAAGGCATTTATTTTTAACAAAATCGATTCTAACAATCATTTAAAAGCTTAAAGACACTATTTTTCCATCCATCGTGCTTGCTATGACCTGATTATTGCCTTTTGTTGCCACAGGGTTAACCATGCCGTTTGAAATTTTATATTGCCAGGCAACATCGCCTGTTTTTGCGTCTACTGCAGACAGCAAACCCGAATGACTCGGCACGAATACCAGCTTGCGATTTGTTTTTATTGCTGAAGGCGTCAATTCATAAGGCAGCTTCAGTTTCGAGGCCCAGGCCACATTCATTTTCTCCCCAGAAGAAGAAATGCCCAGCAAGTCGCCATCCATCGTTTTTACATAGATATATTTACCATTGGCGGCGAGGCCCATAGACTCACGCACACGGATCGTATCTTTCTTTTCCCGCCATATTACGGTGCCGTTTTTTGCATCCAGTGCCGTCATAAAACGGTCAGGTGCCACAACAAAAATACGGTTGTTTACGCCGACAGGATTACAGGCAGCAGCGGAGAACATGCGGTTGGCATGCCCATTGTTCCACTCCCAGGACAGCGCCCCTGTTTCTGCATCCAGGGCATAAAAGCCATTTCCCCACGAGCCGAAGATGATATTCCCCAAGTAATAGGTCGGCAATGTGGAGACAAACCCCTTCACCTGATCAAAAGTCCACTTGATTGCTCCAGTTTTCACATCGAGCGCTCTGAATTTACCGTCCGAACCGCCGATGAAAGCAGTACCGTCATGGATCAACGGCGAGCCTAATACCGCTTTATCCGTGGCTACCTTCCAAAGGAGACTGCCGTTCTGTGCGTTTATGGCGTAGATGTTGTGATCAGATGATCCCGCGACGACTACATCCTTCCAGACAGCCGGTGTAGAATAGACCTTTCCACCCGTGCGAAATGACCATAACTTCTTCCCTGTTTTGAGGTCTAGCGCAAAAATATCACCTGCCGTGTTGGAGCTAAGCACCTTGTTCTGATAGACCGTCAACCCTGCACCGATATCGCTCGCATCCTCAAATGTCCAGTTGACCCGAACCCTATCCGCATATTTAGCGTTTACGGCATAACTCGGCCTTGGGTAAAGCTTGGTTTCATTCGCAAAACGATGATCAACGAGTGGCACTGTCAACCAGGGTGTTTGCTGAGTTCCCACCCCGGGTGTCCGCTCCCGGTACACCGCCTGACCGTCACCGATCGTCACAATATTATAACCGCCTATTTCTTTATTGGCGCGCAGATTGGAGCGCCCCATCACACCCGGTATCCCCTCCCAATCATAGGCTTTGTTTATATGCCCATGACCGCAGAGTGCCAGTTGCACGTTGCGCGTCTTCACACGTTTTAATGCGTCAAACCAGTTATTCAGCGAAGAGTCCTGTGGGTAGTGATTGATGTAAATCAGTGGTATCTGCCTGTCAGGGTTTGCCGCAAAGATGGAATCCATCCACACCAGATTTTCACGTGGAATCTGCCCCGGGCTCATCCGCATATTCGGCCCTGAATTGGTGCCGATAAACTCGTATCCTTTATGTTTGAAAAAGAATGTTTCGCCACCAAACACCGTGCGGAACGTATTCGCGCCGTTTTCCGACCAATTACCATCGTGGTTACCGGGGATCACATACCAGGGCAGCTGCAGGCTGTCCAAAATACGTTTGGCCAGTTTAAGCTCATGATCAGCGCCAAACTCTGTAATATCTCCGGAAAGTATAACGAAATCGACATCTTTCAACGTATTCAGGTCTTTTACAGTACGTCGCAAATCTTCCTCACCTGTTGCTCCGCCAACATGAGTATCGGTGACATGAGCAAATTTAAAAGTCTGCGCAACAGCAATATTGAAAATGCATAATAATGCAATAAACAGAGGCAATAATTTAGATTTCATGCTTAAAGATAGAGATATTATCCGCTAAACCAAACTAAACACGCATAAATACGCATTTTCGTAACCTAAATAATACAATAATAACATAGAGCGTCAGGCACCTTCCAAAGATCAAAACTTGACTGGCTTTGAAACCTCACCCTCTTTATTATCTTCATTGATTAACGACACACAGTAATATCCTTTTTGTGATATTGGAAACTCGCTAGCATCCGTTACAGCGAGCACACTGCCTTCCACTTTTAAATCCGTGAAATAATAGACGACGGCTCTTGTTCCTTCCGATTTCCCCCATGACAACTTACCTCCAGCAACTTTTAAATTGGTCACAGAGGGCGGCGCCGGCAATGTCGACCTTCCCATAAAAGGCATTACGGCCGGAGCCTTATAAAGACCGGCCAATTTATCTGTGATACCGACTTTGTTTCCCATGATATATTTGGCACTATACAAAGCGCTACCAACAGCCTTCTTGTTCTTTTTCGTTAAATCAAACTGCTTTTCCAGCTCAGCAGCGGACTGAAACGCTGGAGCCTGAGTAGCGTCACCAAACTTGTAAATTGCATGTCCGATCACGAGCGCCGCCGAAAAGTTATATTGTGACCATATCGAAAGATTCGTCTGAAAATCGTTCGATTTATTTCCGATTTCCTGATAAAGTTGCGGAATCAGGAGATCCAGCCAGCCTTCTTGACACCATTTAGCGACATCGGCATACAGCGTGTTATAGTTGTAATCTTTGTTGGCAGCGGGAGACACAGAAAACACAACGGACGGTCTGGTTGATACAATAGCGTCATGCACATCCTGTATTGCCTTATCCACATTGGCACGCCTAAACGCTTCAATACTTGTATAGCCCTGTCCATACTTTAGGTAATCAGGTTGATCAGAAGTCATCTGACCTGCACTAGCAGGATCCGGATAAAAATAGTCATCAAAATGGACGCCGTCTACATCATATTTACTGATCAGATCCTTGACAATATTCACCAGCCGGCTCCTTACTTCCGGTAAAGCCGGATTATAAATCTGTATTTTTTCATGGCTGACCACCCAGTCCGAAGGCACTGAGGCGTGCAGCGGCGGATAAGTGGATGAAACTCCAGCTCTCGTCGCAATACGATATGGGTTCATCCATGCATGAAATTCGACTCCCCTTTTGTGTGCTTCCTCGATTAAAAAAGCAAGGATATCATATCCTGGATCCTTCCCCCTCACCCCAGTAATGGAGGACGCCCATGGCTCATATGCCGAATTGTAAAATGCATCTCCCATAGCCTTGACCTGGAAAAATATAGCGTTTATGCGCAATTCTTTAAACTTGTCCAGCATAGACATATATGCCTGTTTTTGCTGCATCTCTCCATATATACCTGCCGGCCAGTCCAACCCCCATGCAGTAGAAATCCATACCGCGCGCATTTCCTTTTTTGGCAGACTTAATGCAGTCCCCGACCCTGGAGGATTAGGCTCGGGCCCAGGCACTATCGGATCATTGCTCCCTTTTTTACAAGCATTCAGTACCATTACAGCACATATGGCCATAAGGACAAAAGATTTAAAATTATTCATAGTTGGTCAGTTTTTTAATAGGGCAGCCCGTGAGGACCGCCCTGAAGAAATTAATCCAGCTGTTTCTTTGGCACCTCAAAGACTACAAATCCGGCATCACTTGCCGCTGAAAACAGCAACAGAGATTCATCTTTACCATCAGCATCCTTTTTGACGAAGTATCCTGTCTGTGATGCTGGAGAGGTATTCACCGGTCCCATTAACGAATATTCGAATATCGGAGCTGGAGCCAGGTCATTTAAGTTTCTTAAAGCGTCAGCCACCGATGTACCTTTTGAAATATTGTAAACTGCAAAATTTGTCGGCTCAGAACCCGAACGCGCAGCGGTGGTGACAATAAGGTAACGTTCACCATTGAAGTAGATCACTCTTGCATCAGAGCTACGAACCGGAATAGCAAGCCTGCCCATTGCATAAGTTAGCGCACCTCCATCACTTACCAAGGCCACTGGAGCATCGTGCCCTGTAAATATATACTCGTTACTGTTTTGGATACGATTATAAGAGGTCCAGGAACCGGCTCCAGTAATGGGGATATTAAAGACATGGGGATCAGTAACTGTATTAAAGTTTGCCACCTTTAATCTTAGCACCTTGGTAGCGGCGTTATCTGCGAAGAACATATAGCCATCTCCTTTTTCATCCAGATTTAGGGAGAAATTATCCCCATGACGCACTCCCGCACCAGGAATAGCAGCGATATTGAATTCAAACACCTGTGGTGTACCCGCCGGATCCGACCAGTGATAAATTTTCAACGGCGATGTCTGCCCGCCCGAAAGATTGGCAATATATACATGGCCGTGTGCGAGCCCGCCCATATTAACGGTAAATGTGCCGCCTGTGACACCAGCCATATTAAGGATGATGGGCTTAGTTACATCCCCTTTTTCAATATCAGATACTTTTAGCAAATGCGACCCCATAGCATCACGCGTAACAATCAACACATGCTTTCCGTCGAATCCCGTACCACGCGTTACCCCACTCTTAAAAACAGGGTATAACGGATTCCCGAGATCATTTGTCGTATTGTCGTATTTTTTTGCTTTTGAAAAGTCAGCTCCAAATACCGGAACATTCAATCTCAGTCTAACCATGTACTCCCTATAGCGAGGTGGATTTTGGACTTTGATAATAATTGTCTTTTCCGTATCCCCTTCTCCGAACACAACAGAGTAGGCATCTTTATCAAGTTTTGCTCCATCAGACATTTCAGCCTCAAATCTTAAATTCTGAAAATCAGTCTGAACAGATAGCCTGGGGAAATTCACCTCTTTTGTATCTTCATTTACTGTTCCTTGTACAACATCCGAACCGCTTTCGCCTGCGTTAACAATCTTTATAGATTTCAACACAACAAACTTCGAGCTTGAATCTGCCGCTTCAGGCAGCTCATCCTTACAAGAAAAAAAGGATGTCAGTAAAAAGGCACAAATTAGCCCTAGTACCAAAATATTATATGATCTTTTCATTTATTCATTCTTGATAAGTAATTAATTCTGGGGCCATCCTTCAGTTTGTTCCAACACATATCCTTTTATCGCATACTGATCTATCTGCACCAGTCCCACTGGAGTCAGATATGGATTGATATTAGGCTGGTTCAAAAATGGTAAACGCGGCTTATTGGTTTGATTCTTATAAAATCCATTCATCAGCGCGCCATTTGAACCGTTATATATGGTTTCTTTTCCTGCTACATCGACTACAGAAAGAATATTAACATTCTTGGCAACTAGTTCGGCAGGCATTTCTGCACTGAAATTGACCCAGCCGCCGGAAATGAGATCCGTATTAAGCGTGTTGTCCATGTACTCCAATTTCGACCATCTTCTTAAATCCGCCAAACGGCTAGTTTCAAAGGCAAATTCCAGACGTCGCTCACGACGGATCTCCCACAATAAAGGTGAGACAGTAGCATCCCTGGCAGGATCTGCCGGAATAGCATCGAGCTCCAGATCAGGCAAATTCTTGACCCCACGATCTTTCGCCTCCTGCGCCAGCGGACGCTGCCGAATTTGGTTAATAGACTTATTGATATCGTCCTGAGTGACTGCTGCTCCGCCCAAGCTGGCCAGTTCTGCTTTGGCTTCGATCCAGTTCAACAACACTTCGGCGTATCTCAAAACAGGGGCATCTGTTTCATTTTTATTACTCGTGAATTCTGCAGGCATAGCTTGACCGTTCACCTTAACAGCTTTTTCCACCTCCCTAGGCAGATATTTAGTTACATAATAAAACGAACTCTTATTTAAGGCATTAGGCTTACTGTAAATCATTGCCTCAAACCTTGGATCGCGGGATTTGATCAAACTGGCTAAATCAAATTTTTTAGCTCCGTCAACGGAAGAATTTTCCCAGGTCTTGCCATCGGTACACAACATCGCTTTCAGGAAATCCGTCGTCGGCCCATTGTTCGTAGACTCTTGCAAATTGCAGTACGACGCAATTGCATGTGTCACTCCTAGCCCACCATCGTAAATTCGGTACATAACCATATCTTTATTGCCCTTCAGGTCTTTGGAGGTAAATTGACTCTTATAATCTGTCACAATTGCATACTTCCCGCTGTTGATATCCACTTGAGCTGCATCGATTGCCAATTCGTAAAACTTCTTTGCCCTTTCCTGATTTTTATAATAATATTTTTGCCAGGAAGCTTCGTTTAACGCTAAACGAGAGATAAAACCTGCAGCTACATACAGATTTAAGTACTGCTCTCCGTCGTTGGTCCGCATATTTTGCAGAATAAATTTCCAGTCTTCATACAGATGATCCATAACCTCATTCCGGGGAGTACGTGGCTTATACAGTTCATCAACCTGCGAGTCCTTTACTTCATGTTCGTAATATGGAATATCGCCATAGCTCTGCACAAGCTGTGCATAACGGAATGCACGGAAAAACTTACCTACTGCAATCCAGTGATTTTTTGCTTCAGCGGTAAGGATACCGCCCATTTTATCCTCGATTCTATCGAGCATCACATTCAGGGACCGGATATCCGAGTAATCCCAGATTCCAGAATTCGGAACGGCTCTCGTAAAGTTAGGCTGATTACCTAAAGCGACAATATCATCGCTGTTGGTAAAGCCGACAATGGGTGCACTTCCGTTATTATCTTTTATACCGAATCCATAAAAGTAATCGGCATAATATTTATTGGCATACATCCGTACTTTTTCCTCACTTACCCAAGCATTTTGATTATCATCCAAGGCGTTTTGTGGAGGTCTATCCAAAAATTTATTGCAGCCTGTCAGGAATAAAGCTGTCACCACAAATGCCGTTATATTTTTTATTTTCATTTTTAATCCTCCTTAATTATAAACCTATTTGAACACCGATTGAAGCCGACTTAAATGTGGGATTGGAAGTTCCCGTACGCCCTAAATTATAGTTGGACTCTTTTAACATCGAGTAACCCGAAATTGCCTCCGGATCAATCGGCAAACCTCTCAATTTATCGAACGTAAACATGTTTTCAAGAGAAATAAATATACGTGCGTTTGCTAACTTGACCCGATCCAGAACCGACTTAGGGACCGTATAGCCGAATGTGATATTTTTTATCCGCAGATATGCCATATTTAACATATAACGAGACTGTGTACGCATAACAAAGCCTTCATCCGCACCGTTTAAGTTCCACGCCCTTGGATAAAATGCATCTGTACGGTCTTCTCTCCAATAATTTTCAGCAATAGCCTTTGGCATGGCCCCTTCTTTTGCGTAATAACCTGGAATCGCCAGCTGTCCCGACCCCCAAATCTTGCGGCTCCCCACGCCCTGTAAGAAAACCGCCAGATCGAAACCCTTCCAATCAGCCCCTACACGGAAACCAAATTGATAACGGGGAGTTATATTACCTACAACAACACGGTCTCCCGGATCTCCATTCGTATTCTTGCCCGCATCGATATAACCATCGCCATTAACATCGACAAACTTGACGTCTCCGGGGCTCACCAGAAGTGTCTGATTACCATCCTCAAAATAGGTCTGATACACAGGATTATCTCCGGCTAACATATTAGTCCGTTTGCTAGTCCCATTATACACAATATTTGTTTGTACAAATTTTCCGTTCTCGTCATACACAAAGTCGTCTTTTTGGAACAGGCGATCCGTGACAAATCCATAAACGTCCCCGTAACGACGGCCGGTGGAAAAAGTCGTACCTAATAAACGGTCAGCCCAGGGTGTATTCCAGTCAGCGCTTTTCGTCACAAATGTCGTGGCATCAGAAATATTTGCATTGATGTTTATCCCTAAACCGTTTTCAAAACGATGATTAAAATCGAACTCTAGTTCCCACCCACGGGTTCTTAGGTTGCCGTAATTACCCAAAGGAGCTGATGTACCTAATGTTGCTGGCAATGCTTCTCCATTGATGATCATGCTGTTGGTGTTTCGCTGAAACCACTCCGCTGTCACGCCCAACTTATTGTTAAAAAATCTCAGATCCATACCAACGTTGAGATGCTCTATATCTTGCCAGCTCAATCCATCTTTCACTAATCTCGGCACCCCAATACCAGTTACCTGCATGCCGTTACCACCAATCCAATAAGATTGGGAAGTTTGCATCAATGGCGCATACAGACCATTGCTGATACTCTGGTCTCCAATACTTCCCCAAGAAGCACGCAATTTTGCAAAGCTCAACACTGGATTAACTGCCTCCATGAATTTCTCTTTCGATAAAACCCATCCTCCAGAAAATGAAGGGTACCAGGTCCATCGCATATCCTTTGACGCCAAAGATGTCGCATCTCTTCTTAAATTAGCTTCAAATAGATATTTATCTTTAAACGTATAGTTTACCCGTCCAAAAAAACCCACGGTAGAGTCCCAGTCTCGGCTGCCCGATGCAAATTGTTCACCGTTCGCAAACTCAAATTGCGGGTTCTCATAATTAAAAACGCCATTGCGCTGAGCACGGAAGGTATTCCAATCATTCGCAACCAAATTCATCCCGACCATAAATTTAAACTGATGGTCATCAGTCAGATTCAACCTATAAGTCGAGAACCCGTTAAAAGTATGCTTTTTGAAATTGCTGGCACTTTGAGCATAATAGCTCGCATTTGGCAACACATAATCTGTCATTGGGAACTCATAAGCAGGCGTACCACCTTCATGCACAATATTTCCATTTTCATCAACAAAGATCTGATTACCGTCTGCATCTTTCCATAGATCAACGCCATACCAGGAAGTTTTTGCACGCATAGGTACTACCGAAGTTGTCAGACCATTATTGCGTGTACTGTACGAATAATCAGCTTGGATATCCCAATTTTTTGTCAGATTAAGCGTTGTCCCCAAATTCAGATTTAAATATTTCTTATTGTCAATTGCATCCGTCGAAGTTGCTGCCGTATAAGCTGGATCTATAAAGTTTTCACCATTTTCCTGAACTCCTACAGGGAATAACCTACTCCAGCGAAACAAGTACAGCCAGGGATCTGCTCCAAACCCAGCAGAGTTATTCGAATTAGGATACCGCTTGGTCCCATCCGAATACATCATCCCGCCTCGCATCGTGATTACTTTGCTAATTTCTGTAGAGACATTTAAGGTGGCATTTAACCGCCTATAATCATCATGTTTTGCCGGTTTCATCATTCCTTGCTGACCAAAATACCCGACACTCATATTGTAAGAGGTTTTGCCAGATTTTCCATTAACACCAAGATTATGCAAATGCGAAAAGGGTTTGTCCTTTACCATTGCGGCAACAGGGTCATAAATGCGATAACCAAACTTTTGTGTACCATCCCAGATCCAATCGCGCCCGTACACAACAGGATCATCATTTCCAACAACGCCCCCATATTTCTGTTGCCACTCACGTATCTTTTCAAGGCTATTTCGATCCACACGCCAGAAGCCCCCGGCAGGCCCCGCCGCCTTCATATTCTCATGGGCATCAACAGTATATTCAAGCCCCTCAATTCCCGCCAGTTCTATTTTTTTAAATGGAGACTGCCAAGAAAGGTTATTGGAGTAGGTGACACGGTTCATATCGGTTTTGGCTCCTTTTTTTGTGGTAATCAATACAACGCCAAACGCAGCCTTCGCCCCATATATCGACGCCGAAGCAGCATCCTTCAACACAGAAATCGTTTCAATGTCATTGGGATTGACCACCATTAGACTTGGAACCTCGACATTATCCACTAAAATTAAAGGATCACTTCCACCATTGACAGACCCCACCTGACCGCGGATGCGCAATCTAGCATCCGAACCAACCTCACCGCTGGGAACCACGACCGATAAACCGGGAACAACCCCCTGCAAACCCCTGCCTGCATCGGAAATTGGACGTCCCCCCATGGCTTTTTCGACATCAACAGAAGAAACAGCGCCCGTTAAGTGTGCTTTCTTTTGCTGCCCATAACCGATCACAACCACTTCTTCCAACGATTCGTTAAGACCCAGAAGAGTAACCTCAACCGATCCGGTGTCATCCACAACGATCTCACGTGATTGATAGCCTACGCTTGAAAACCGCAACTTACTACCTTTAGGAACAGATAATCTAAAATGGCCGTTGGCATCCGTACTCGTAGACAGAGTTGTTCCTACAACGGTCACGCTGACACCAGATAAAGGTCCATTTGGTCCTTTTACTGTACCATGTACAGACTGTTGATATATAGCTCTCTTTTTTGACACTGCTGCTCTATCGGCTGAAACCTTTAGATCACCCGTTTTTCCATTCGGGCCGAATGCGTACAATGAATGAGGCATATATAAACCAACAGCCAGGGAAAACAAAATAGCTTTTCTCATTTCAATAAAAATTATGACTTATGGTTATTAAATAAATTGGTATTGATTTCTTCGCTTGGAATGTTAATATTATTACGGCTAAATGGTTAATAACTTTACAAAAACAACTGCAAAATACAGCAAACAAATCACTTAAAGATACTTAAAAAGTTGCAAACACGCAATATTAACTGCGTATTTTTGTAATAAGTTCCGGAAATGAACAAAAATTTTACGCAACAAACCGCAAACACGCAAAAAAAAGCCCCCGCTAATATGTATTAGCGGGGGCCCTGGACTAAAGGCACTATTTAATTACCACCCTTTTGTCTGTGTCAATTTATATCCTCGTTGTTCATACTCCACCATCTGAGCCTGACCAACAGGAGCCAGATAATTTTTATCAGTAATTGCATTTCGGTTTGAGGCACTTTGCACAACAATGAAGCCTACCATATCCGTTGCATTAGTCCCATTATATGTAACAACAGTACCGTCTGTTTTTCTGACTTTTGTTACACCGATATAACTAGCTTTTAAAAAATCAGGAGCTTGTTTTGCAATATCAACCCAAATACCGGTGAAATAATCGGTATTTTTGGAAAAATCCATATAATTAAGTTTTTTCCATCGTCTTAGATCCATTAGCCGTGAATATTCAAAAACAAATTCCATTCGTCGTTCACGGCGAATTTCCCACATCAGAGATGAAACATCTGCATCACGCAATGGATCATTTGCAATGGCACCCAACTGAAGTGGAGCCGTTTTCTTCACTCCTTTCGCAATAGCCGTCTCATCCAAAGGCCTGTTACGGATCGCATTAATAGATTTATCTATGTCTGTTTGACTTACAGGCGCACCACCAAAAAATTCTGCGAGGATTTCCTTTGCCTCCAACCAGTTCAATACCACCTCCGCATATCGAATAACGGGTGCATCCGAAGTATTTGTATTAGAATTCCATTTTGAATAGTCAGGATTTGCACTTGTAATTTTATAACCATTGCGCGCAACATACTTTGTACCATAAACAAATGTTGACGCTTTAGTATTTAAATCGGTATCAAATGATGCTTCAAAACGAGGATCACGGGTTTTTGCTAAACTTGCAAGCGAGAAATCTGCAGCATTCTCTATGGATGATGCCATAAATGGCTTACCATCAACACACAGAAACTCTTTCACCAATTTTAAGTTCGGCGCCGATGCCTGCGCTTCAATACCATTTTGGTAGGAACCTATTGCGTGAAGAACATTTACAGACGCATCATACTTACGATACATAATAACCTCCCTATTGCTATTCAAATCCTGCGAAGAAAACAGGCTTTTGAAATCTGAAGAAAACGAGAATTTTCCCGATGCCATAACAATCTCAGCGGCGTTTTGGGCTAGCTCCAAGTATTTTTTTGCTCTTGCTTGATCAAGGCCGTGATATTTCTGCCAAGACCCCTCAAACAGCATCAATCGAGAAATAAAAGAGGCAGCCACATATTTATTCAACACATTGGCACCATCATCATTGCGCATGTTTTGCAACACAAACACAAAATCATCGTACACGCGGTCCATTACCACACCACGGTTATCGCGGTCTTTATACTGAGTAGCAAAATCGGCAGCCGCGACTTCTTTTTCAAAATAAGGCACATCGCCAAATACGGAAACAAGGCGGGAATACTCAAACCCTTTAAAAAAACGTGCTACAGCTGTCCAGTGATTATATTGCTCCGGAGTCAGATTTGGTTTGGCCATGTTTTCCAAACGGTCCAAGAAAATATTTGACTTTCGCACCCAAGAAAAATTCCAGGTAGGTCCGGCATACAAGCTCAGCCAGTCACCGGCTTCGGCAACGGAATATCTAGAATCCGGAATGGAGTTTTCAAAACTAGTCTGCTGACCACTGAAAGTCAGGTCATCCGAAAAGTTATACCCCCTCACAGGCGTATAGTCTGTTGTATACGAACTGTTATAACCATTAAAATATTGTGTATAAAAACCGTTGGCAAACAACCGGAGGTCATTTTCATCTCTCCAATAAAGCCCTTGCCCATCAGTAATTTTATCTAGCGCCGGCCGGTCCAATAGACTATTACAGCCTGTCAACCCCATAGAACCCGCTAGTAGTATATATAAAACTTTTAATTTCATGATAAAATTAGTTAGAATGTCAATTGAACACCTACGGAGGCAGATTTGAAAGTTGGCGTCCCCACTCCTGTACGGCCACTATTGTAATTATTTTTTGCTGCATCGACAAACATATTCACCCCATCTACAGCCTCTGGATCGATTGGCAAACCGTTAAGTTTATCCCATGTAAAGAAGTTTTCCAATGCCGTATAAACTCGCAAATTACTAATTCCAATCCGCTTTAATGTACCCGCCGGAATAGTATAACCCAGCGTTAGATTCTTCACACGCAAGTAAGACATATCAAGCAAATAACGGCTCTGTACTTGCATATTGTTGATATCATTTGTACCAGCATTATTAAAAGGCGCTGGATAAAACGCATCGGTCCGGTCTTTAGTCCAATAATTTGAAGCCATCGCTGCCGGCATAGCACCATCGGAAGCATTGAAACCGGGCTGAGCTAAAAATCCTGTCCCCCAAACCTGTCTGCTACCCACACCCTGAAAGAAAGCTGAAATATCGAACCCTTTGAAATCAGCGCCGAGCCTAAAACCATATTCATACCGCGGCGTTGAATTACCGATCACTTTTAAATCACCATGATCAGCGAGCGTCTTCTTACCATTATCTATCCTACCATCGCCATTTAAGTCCTTAAACTTAACATCTCCGGGACCAAAAGTGAAATTAGCAGAATTCTGCACCCAGCTTTGATAAGCTCCATTCGGGTCTGCAAGCTGATTCATAATCTTTTTATCTACTTCAACAGTAACCAGTTCTCCGTTTTTGTACACAAAATCACTACTTTGATATAGGCGATCGGTTTCATAGCCCCAAATCTCTCCGTAGGTTTTACCGCTATAGTTTTCGGTAACTATTGTTGTCGTACCATATTTAGTTATGACAGATTTCGCGTCTGAGATATTTGCCCGTAAGTTGATACCCAATCCATTTTCAAAACGGTGATTGTAGTCCACAGCAAACTCCCATCCGCGCGTCCTTAAAGCACCAAAGTTTCCCATCGGTGCCTTGGAACCGAATGTAGCAGCCACTCCCTCCATAGGCACAATCATGTTCTTAGTATCCCTTTGATACCAGTCGAACACAAAGCCTAACTGATTTTTAAGGAAACGCGCATCAAAACCTAAATCTAATGTAGCGATGTCCTGCCAGCCAATAGCAGACAACACCGCTGCTGGCGAACCAACATACCAAGTTCTATCACCCGCATTACCGATCCATGTAGATTGAGCATTCTCCATAAAACTAGTGTATAAAGCATTAGATACCGATTGGTCACCAATACTACCCCATGATCCACGGATTTTCAGCTGATTCATAAACTCGCTGGACCAGTCCATAAACGGCTCTTGCGACACTACCCAACCTGCAGATACTGAAGGATACCATTTCCACCTCAAGTCGGTCGGAAATTTAGAAGACCCATCCCTGCGTAAATTAGCCTCGAAAAGATATTTATCTTTGTAAGCATAATTAACACGACCAAAGAAACCAATCTGGGATTCCCAGAATTTTGCTCCCGAACCCGTAACTGTACCTGACCCAAAAGTCAACTGAGGATTCTTTATGTCAAGCAATTTAGTAACTTGGGTCCACGAGTTTTCAGTTCTTTCAGCTATTCGGTTGAGCCCTAACATAAATTTAAAATCATGGCCACCGTCTAAGTTTAAGTTATATGTTGTAAAAGCATTTATTGTGTGCCGAAGTATATTAGAATTGTCTCTTCTGTAATGATCCGGATTGGCCCCGGAAGCTGTATAAGTAAAATAATCCAAATCATAGGCCGGCATAGCACCTGTAGCTGATGCATCTACATAGTTACCGGATTCATCCACATAAAGCTGGTTTCCCGCTTTATCCAACTTCTTTACCGGTGCTCCCCAAGAATTTCCAGCCGTAAAACGTGTACCCGGTTGGTTCCACAGCATTTCTTGGTTCGACAGGGTATAATCAAAATCAAGCTTCCAGTTCTTCATGAAATTTACTGTGGCCCCTGCATTAAAATTTAGGTAATTCTTGACCTGACTAGCTACGTTTGCTGCCCCTGTTTCGTAAGCAGGGCTACGGATTGGATCTCCATCACCATCGTTTCCATATGGATACAAGGAACTCCATCTATACATATACAACCATGGATCCGCCGTTGTGGAATTCGTCGCATACGGATACTGTTTATTCGTACGTGAATAAATAGCTCCAGCCCGAGCCGTAATATACTTATTTAACTCACTAGTAACCCGAACAGATGCGTTATAGCGCGAGAACTGGTCTGTGTTTGTTTTCAGCATCCCTGATTGATCAAGCAGTCCCAACCCCACGTTATAGGATGTTTTGCCAGATTTTCCAGATAATGACAGGTTATGTTGTTGCGTTGGAGCCCATTCACGGATCATATAATCAAATGGATCATACGTTCTCACACCATATTTATACCCAGTCGCTGGATCATAATACCAGTCTCGTCCATACAAAGTCGGATCGTTCTTTCCAATAGAGCTACCATACTTATCCTGCCATTCGACGGCTTTTTGATAACTTTCTTCATTAATTTTATAGAATGCGCCCACGAAATTATTTCCTTCTCGCTTTGCTGCATCCAAAGAATAACGCAACGCATCCAAAGTACCCATTTCATATTTCTTAAATGGATTCTGAAACGAGAAGTTATTCGAATAGCTTATGGTATTACTTTCTGTTTTAGCCCCCTGCTTTGTCGTTATCAAAATAACCCCAAAAGCAGCCTTAGCACCATAAATAGAAGAAGCGGCCGCATCCTTTAAAACGGTTATAGATTCGATATCATCAGGATTGACCACATTGATACTCGGAATTTCGACATTATCCAACAAAATCAGGGGATTACTTAAGCCATTGATGGAACCTATCTGACCACGAATTTTAATTGTTGGATCGGAACCCACCTCCCCATTAGGGATAGTAATACTTAATCCAGGTGTTGTACCCTGCATCGCCCTACCCGCATCAGCGATAGGCCGCCCCTGCATTGTTTCTTTAATATTGATTGAAGCGACAGCCCCCGTCAGATTCCCTTTCTTTTGTGTTCCATAACCTACCACTACAACCTCATCCAACGACTTATTGTCCTCGACTAAGGTCACGTTCATAGAATTTGAGGTTACCGTAACGTCCTGCGAAATATATCCTATGGACGAAAAACGCAGTTTGCTTCCCGCAGCAGCTGTAATCTTGAAACGCCCCTGTGCATCCGTTTTGGTAGATGCCGTGCCGCCGATTACAGAAACGCTCACTTCTGAGACTGGGCCTTTTCCATCCGTTACAGTACCTTGCACCGTATTTTGAACCGTAGCTTTCGACGTAGAGCGCGACAAAGAGCTCGCAAGCTTGGCGCCGCTCAGTGTTCCCTCCTTCTTGACGAAAGAATAGGATTCAGAAGGAAAACTCAATCCAAGAGCAACAGAAAATAATACAAATTTTCTCATTGATTATAGAGTTTTAAAATAAATGATCTCGTTAATATTGTTAGTTGTAATTCTTATTCAAAATCAGGATATAATAGATACTGTTTACGCATCTGCTTATATGCTTTCAAATCAGCTGCCCAAGATGCCCGGATCTCTGTTTCGGATTTACCTTCAATCATCTGCTTTCTCAGCTGGTCAGTCCCTGCCAGCTTATCAAAAAATTCTGGCCGCGCAAAAAAAGTACTTTTATCAGGCGTCTTCTGATAGAAATCCAGCAAATATTTCAAGGTGAACTTCTGTTGTTCCGGAACTAGATGCCGCAGATCAACACCATAATTTACAGCGCCTTTACCTTCCACATGTTTCGACATACCATGGCGTTCACCGGGTGTAAATGTAAAAGAGCCGTAAACAGGATTGGTATACCCTAATACCTGAAACGGCCAGTCGGTTCCCCGGCCTACTGAAATATCGGTTCCCTCAAAGAGGCAGAGCGAAAGATACAGGCGCACAGAAAGCTGATTAGGCAGACTCGGCGATGGTATCACCGGCAGTGTATACATTTTAGTGTGATCCCAATTCTGCACCTTTACGACCTGAAGATCAGCCTGGCGTCCATTTTCCAGCCATTTCTCGCCGTTGATCATCTGCGCAAGTTCGCCGATGGTCAACCCGTGGATCATCGCAATCTTATGCCAGGACACATCCGATTTGAATTTATCATCATGTCGTACCGGACCATCCACTTGGTCACCGTTTGGATTAGGACGATCCAGAACAATGAGCTTTTTATTATGCTTGGCACATAACTCCATCACACGATGCAATGAGGTGATATACGTGTAGAAACGAGCCCCTACATCTTGAAGATCAAATATCATCACATCAATGGAATTGACAATAGAATCCTGCTTCTTATTGCCGCCATATAAAGTAAATAAAGGCAAACCGGTTTTGTGATCCACATCGTTGCCAAACTTTTCACCCCGCTCTACATTTCCACGAAAGCCATGCTCAGGAGCAAAAGCAAACTTTAGATCAATCTGGTTTTCCAAAAGCACATCCACCAGATGCCCCTTATCAGGTCCTACAACAGAAGTCTGATTTCCCATGATCCCCACCTTCTTTCCTTTTAATTGCGGAAGGTATAAAGCTAACTGATCGGCCCCCGTAACGATACGCCCATCTGTCTGATCATCTGACGCTAACTCATGTTTGTGCAACTGCCCCGAACGCAGGGATGTACCGCAAGAGACAGAAGCTAAAAAGGCGACCGCAAAGGTTAATTTTAGTAAGGTATGTTTCATCATAAATAGACTATTTGCCATGCATAAATGCAGCTTTATGCATGAATAATTGAAATTCCGAATAAAAGTAGATAGATCTTTTCGTTTTTAAAACTCAAATACTCATAAAAACGCAAAAGAAAGTAAGTGTTCACTTATTTATCATAACACAAACAAGAGAGATCCCACATCTTAATTCGGCATGAAAAATAACGTTTACAACCATATAACAAACACACACAGCAAGTTACAGAAATATAAAAATAATATACACAGCATAGATAGTGTTATATGCACACTAGTATGTAACATATTTATTACAAAATCAATGCATAACACAAAGCCCTCATAATAACGCACAAATCAGAAATATATCACCATAGCAATTTGTTTATCAATTCAATATCAAGAAGAAAGATCCCAAAAAATTAGGTAATGAAATAGCAAAGGCTGCCAAAAAAACCGGCAGCCTTTGCTAATCAGTAATTATAGATTATTTTACGAGGAATCCTATTTCGTTGACACTCGGCGTTTGTTTATCTCGCTGTGCGGAAGGGAGTAATGAAGCTAGGTAAGCAATAAATAAAACCGAAGAGGAAGCACTACGGCAACCTCTTTAGTTTTAAATCATCTAATCTACCACGCAAATCGATCATAAACTGATCTCCCGGATCATCTTTTCCGGTTATATAATTTGGATCTGTTTCTTTCCACCATGCGGTCTTTTTGAATCGCTGATATTCGTGATGACCTATCACATATTCGATGGCATATTTCTTACTTAAATGACGGATCAATTCTTCATTTGCTTTTAGCTGCGCTGCCGTCAAAGGGTGTTGGCGGCTGCCGATATTTTCAATACCAATCGCACAGTAATTTAATCCGATCGTATGCCGGGCAAAAATTGTATCCGGCAAAAACTGGTAGATCGTTCCATCACGATCAATGACAAACTGAGAAGAGACATTCAGCGCACTTGCTTTTGTAAGCTCCGGCCTTCCCGGTAGCCTTACGGGATTAAACGTGTTAAACGTTGCTTTCACGCTATTGTTCGCGGTCCAGTGCACCACTACCATTCTAGGCTGTATTGTTGGTGCAGACTGGTTTAGTCCGTGTCTATTTTTCAGATAATCCAAGGAAAGCTGCACGCGCTCCTGATTCCAAGAGATTGGTTTTTGGATTATTTTGGGTGATTGTGCTGCCAATACATAGGGCATTAACACAATCAGAAATTTCATAATCAATCTCATAACAAAACTATTTGATAAAAGAAAGCCGCTATTGCGGCTTTCTAAAATATATAAACTACTCTTTGATATCCCACCAAACCGGAAATGACCATATATCATCATTAAGGGCATTTGGATGAGATTTAGCCAAATTTTCAGCATTGTAATTGATCTCATGGGATACTTGCCGCACTCTTCTAAACTGCTTTCCTGCTGGTATTTTAATTTTAGCCGCCGCAGTTACTGTATACTCATACGGCACTTCCCAACCAGGGTACACAGACCGATTGAAATCATAGCGTCGCATATCATTCCAATTTTGTTGTGAAAACGATAAAGCAATAAATTTTTGAGTCATTATTTTAGCTAAGGTTATATCAGCGGGAGTACCTATTCCTTCACTCATGAACTTATCAATTTTTGCTTGACTCATCGGCGACTTGCTCACATTAATATTTCCATAGGCATTTAATTTAACATTCATTAAGTCGATATGCGCCTTAATACCTTCCTTATAAGCGTTGAAAGCCCCCGCTTTATCGCCCTTATTGAATAAGACTTCAGCTTTAATGAAACACATTTCAGGATAAGCTACCAGATGTGTAGGTGCATCGGGTCTCGTATAAAAGGTTCCTGAAGCTGCCACCGTACCATCATTCCATCTTGCAATATCAGAGACATCACCGTCATATCCTATTGAACTACTTTTTATCGAAACGTACGCCGTGTCTCCCCAACGCGCAGTTTGCGCATGATTAATATACCAAGAGTGCGGAGCGATAGTCCGTCCATTACTTTCAATGGCAACATCCTTATCATTATAAGAAGACGCGATTGGACCAGATTCCATCCGAATTTTAGACTGCATATCCACTCCTTTGGAACGCACAAATTTCTTAGGGAAACCAAACTCCGCCCAGGGAATCAACTTATCCGCCCGGGGATCTTCAACGCCTTTATTATCAAAATTGGTCAGCAAATCAACATACCATTTTGTTAACAAGGTATTCTTGTTCATACCTGCATTATCAAATACAATCGATGTTTTTACAGGGTCGGCAAAGAGAATATCACCAATATTGTCCGCTTTATCATCTACATGAGAAATCACCGTACTCTCTCCGATGGATGTCGCCGCTTTATTTAATAGAGCTAATATCTCGTCAGGCTTGTATAGAGCACTCTTTTTTGACAGATTATTTAACCACCTAGCTTTCAACCCATAACACAGTTTCAACCATTTATTAACATCTCCTCCGTTCCAACTATCTCCTGCGGATAAGGGTGGAGCAGCCACAGGTTGGGTCATACTGAAATACTCAATCGCTTTGTCAATATCAGCTAAACAACCTTCAAAGATAACCTTGCCATTATCGAACTTGGGCGTATTTATGGTACTTAATGCCTCTGTATAGGGCATTTCCCCATACCAGTCTGTCATTAACATGAATCCCATCGCACGAATAGCGTACAATGCCCCTAAATAATGATAAGCTTGCTCCTCATTAGCCTTATCTTCCATATCTTTAAAATTTGCTCCTGCGCCCACAAAGAAAAACTGATAAGGCGTTGTAGACATCCCCGCAATAGGATTCCATCCTGCAATCATACTATTGGATGCCGTACTATTGACAAATGTCAACTGTTGCGTCACAAATCCAGCACGTGTACCTGCTGTACCCTGAGCGTATAAATAATAATGCTGAATCCAAGCCAGTCTACTTTGCACCGAAGCAACTGTGTTAGAAGGTGTATTTGGATCCACATTGATATCCAACCAACTTTTGCCACATGAGGACAATAAAGTCAACATCAACAAAAATGCGACTACTTTTTTATATTTATTCATGGTTCTTCTATCTAAAATCTAAAATTTAATCCAAACATGACGCCTGCGGTACTTGGCACGCCATTGTAATCAATGCCAACAGAACTAGAGCCTTTCACACCAGATCCAGCCGCCGACGCCTCTGGATCAAGCCCCTTATAGTTAGTCAACAACCAGAGATTCGTTCCAGTCAATGTTGCAGTCAAACCTTTAACTACCTTTGAAATGCCCGCATCTTTCAAGATACCATCAGAAAAATTATAAGACATGGAAATATTCCGTAACCTTAACCAATTTGTTTTAACCATAAAGTTTGCACTTTCCCGAGCATAAAAATCACTCCAGTAATCTTGGATTATCTTTCTTCCACTCGTTGTTGTCCCTTGGACATCATACATTTGATCCGCTAAAAACGTAAATGTTTTGTCTTCATACACTGGAGCATCACTTGTTCCTCCGTTTCGCACAGCGCCCGTTAATACCAGCTGATCGCGATTCTCAGTACGCTTGCTTAATCCGCTAACTGTCATAGCATAGTCGGTTCCGTTATAAATATCGCCACCTATACGAAAATCAAATAAAAAAGATAGATTAAAGTTCTTGTATGTTAAGCTATTATTAAATCCTCCTGTCAATCTAGGTTCACGATTACCAATATCATAGGTTGCAAGATTATCACTAACAGGCATACCTGTATTTGCATCTAACACAACTTTTCCATCTGGTGTTCGCGTCCACTTCGACCCAGATATCCCCATAAAGTTACCCCCGTTAAAGGAAGCGGCTTTCGCATTCCCAACCTGAACATCCGTAACGTATAAAATATCTACACCTGTCAACAGATTTCCCACTGTCCCTCTATTTCCAGACATATTCAAAGTCGACTCCCACACAAAGTCTTTTGTCACAATTGGCTTTCCGGTGATTGACAATTCCATCCCCTTATTGTAAATATCTCCGGCATTAACATAAGCGAAAATATAACCTATGGATTGCGCCAATCGAGGGGATAATATCTGGTTATAGGAGTTATTCGTATAATACGCATAGTCAATTCCTAACCTTCCTTTAAAGAAACGTACCTCAGCGCCGATCTCGAATGATCCCGTGGTCTCCGGTTTTAAAATTGGATTACCTTTTTGCCAGCTGTTACCTGCTCCAACAATACCGCCAAGATAACTCACTGGTTTCCAAAGATAGGTATTGGTAACATACGGATCCGCATCTTTACCTACACGAGCCCAAGACGCTCTGATTTTTCCAAAATCCATCCAATCTGGACGATTATCTTTCAACAATTCCGTAAATACAAAACTACCACCAACAGAAGGATAAAAATATGATCTATTATCTACAGGCAGTGTTGAAGTCCAGTCATTCCGTCCCGTAACATTCAAAAACAGCATATTTTTATAAGAAGCCCGTAACTCACCATACAGGCCAAACAAACGCTTTTTAGTATGATTAACGGAAAATTGCTTATTAGCAGCTTCTATATTTTCGAAACTATAAAAATTATCTACCTCAAAATGATAGCCCATACGCCGATTTGTCGTGGTC
Source organism: Sphingobacterium thalpophilum (assembly GCF_901482695.1). Classification (NCBI taxonomy): domain Bacteria; kingdom Pseudomonadati; phylum Bacteroidota; class Sphingobacteriia; order Sphingobacteriales; family Sphingobacteriaceae; genus Sphingobacterium; species Sphingobacterium thalpophilum. The sequence goes on along the minus strand of NZ_LR590484.1, from coordinate 2,121,849 downwards.
TTCGTTTGTTCTGAAAAGAATCCGACTAAAGCCCCCAAATCAAAATCACCAACTTGCTTATTGAAATTGGACATCAGATTCGATGACCAATAGTTATACTTAAGGTCACTCTCCGACATCATCCCCTTTTGCCACGGCTTTTTGATAGCCCCTCCTTCGCCTATAATCGTCGAATTTTTCGTCAGATAGCTATCCATACCTACGCGGTAAGAAACATTCCACCAATCGAAAATGGGCATCGTCGCATTGATACTACCAGTAATACGTTCCGTATTATCGCCAAGCATATTCCGATTGATCGTCCAATAGGGATTTTCTACATCCGACTCTAAAGGCTGTCGGCCTTCAAACATCCTGTATTTTGTACCATCATCATTGAGGTATTTCTTCATATTGTCACTTCGTGACCAACTATACAGGGATTCCATCGCTCCAGATCCTCCCGACCCCCATAAGCCTGCAGACGTCAAAGTTTTGTCGGTATTTGCCAATGAATATCCTACATTAGCTCCTACGGCAAGTTTTCCAAACTTTTGATCTCCATTAAAACGGAAAGTTGTCTTATCGAAACTAGTGTTTGGCACAATGCCTTTTTGATCGAAACGCGATCCAGACAAATAAAATGACCCGTTCTTATTACCTCCTGACAGATTGACTGTATTATCTACAACGGTCGAATGTTGAAAAAAGTCTTTTATATTATCATAAACGACCTCATTACTACCAAATCTTTCTCCCCATGATTGGGTGGTGTAATCATCTAACAGCCCTGCGCTATTATAGTACCCTCGCTTATATTTACCCTGTTGTTCAGGCAAACGATTAACCCAATTGTTGGAAATTCTACTTGAAAATCCAATTTCTGTATGCCCCTCCTTTCCCTTCTTAGTTGTAATGATAATAGCACCTGCAGCAGCTCTTGAACCATATAACGCCGCCGCCGCTGGGCCTTTCAATACGGAGACGTTATCGATATCTTCTGGATTAATATCCATCACCCTGTTACTGTTGGAAGTCGCTGTTGCTTGCGCGCCATCAAATGCACTGTTCCCCCCAATTACAGTAGAATTGTCATAAATGATCCCATCGACTACAAATAGAGGCTGATTATCCCGTTCCAACGAGGTCCCCCCCGTAAAATAATCTGAGCTCCCGCTCCAGCCGCTCCCGAAGCCTGAGTGACGTTCACACCGGCAATCTTGCCCGCCAAAGAATTTACAACATTGGCAGTCTTATTTTTCATCAGTTCATCCGCCTTGATATCCTGGACAGCATAACCTAAAGCTTTCTTTTCTTTCTTGATACCCATCGCTGTTACAACAACTTCTTCCAGCGCTTCTTCGCTACCCGAAAGCACGATATTGATAGTCGCATCCGAACCGACGAGTTGTTGACGCTCTTTCGAACCAACAGCCCTGAAGATCAAAATATCTCCGGGGTCCGCTTTAATTGTAAAACTGCCATCTGGATTTGTCTGTGTACTGATAGGTTTACCTTTGATGCTCACCGTTACATTTGCCATAGATCCGCCATCCGAAGCGTTAGTAACTTTACCTGTGACGGTCTTGGTTTGTGCCCATAAACTGGTAGATAGCATCACTCCTGAGCAGAATAAGAGTAATTTTTTATTCATGGTATTTAGTTAGTTGTTAATAATTGATTATAACGGGAGGTTCCAGCCCGAGGTTTACACCAATTACATAACAATAATATAAAAAGCTGGGAATTTATGCAAGTTTATGCGAATTATTTAAAAAAATAAATGATAAAAAAGCAAAAAAAAGCCTAAATAACCACATATAATACCAAAAACACAAACCAAAAGATATAAAATACGCACAACACAGCAAAATAAATACGACGACTACGAAGTAAGATTAATTTTCACATCATAATTCTTCCTGAGATACGCCTGCTGCTCGGCAGAGTCCGTCTCCAGATCATGAATAGCACGATCCCTTTCTTTATCTACTTCCATTTTGACGACGCAGCGATAAAATCGGAACACATCTTTTTCCGTCTCCAAAATCAGCCGCGGCACGCGCACCGGCTTACCGGATCCGTCTTTGGCCACCATTGTAAAATAAGACGAATTGCAATGTTTGGTCTCCCCAGTCTGAATATTCATAGCCTCCACACGGATACCGACCTCCATCGAGGAGTTTCCGACGTAATTCACCGAAGCGATCAACGTCACCAGTTCACCCACTTCGATAGGTTTCAAAAAATCGACTTTTCCAACAGAAGCTGTCACGCAATAATGAGCTGAAAATTTGGATGCTACCGCAAAAGCAATCTGATCCATCAATGATAAGATGTATCCTCCATGGATCTTTCCGCCAAAGTTGGCATTGGATGGCAGCATCAGCTGGGATATGCGAATTACTGATTCGCTAACGGTTTTATAGATCTCTTCCATATCCCTAAATTTACTTTGGACAGCTGGGATTTCAAAGGAAAATAAAAAAGGGATATCCACTAGAGCAGATACCCCTTTTGATAGTACAAAAAAAATCTATTTGATCTTCTCAGCGGCGTAAGGGCTTTCATTACTCAGCCGATCGACCGCTTTGACCGCAACATATTCCAGTTTTTTATTATTTAAAGATGTCGGCACATCCTTCGAGGTTATGCCCGGCTCCAGAATTTCGTATTGCCATTCACCGCCATAGTTCAGGTACAACACCCATTTTGCTACCTGATCAACCTGCTGATGCTGCCATTTCAGGAAGATATTATTGCCCTGCGGTGTCAGCAGCAAGTTAGGTTTCAACATGGGGTTCGCACTTAACCAGGGTGTGGCAGGAACCAGCGCCTTAAACTGATACGGACCATCCACGAGGGCACGGGTCATCGCCGGGTTTTTCGTTAATCCTGCGAGGCTCCAGTGGATCACTCCTTCCCTGCTGTCCGGCAAAATATTACGTGCCGCCGTCACTTGGTTAACGATCTCCTGCACATATTCCGGTCCGCGCCTGCCTACAGTATTGATACCGGGCCACAAATGCCGTCCCATCGTATTTTCACTCTCCCACCACTTCAATAAAGCGGTATAACTTTGCTTGGCCGGTTGAATAGGCCAATAAAGCTGCGGTGCAAAATAGTCAATCCAGCCCTTATTCAACCATAGCTTGGCATCGGCATACAGCATGTCATACTGACTTGACCCCTGTATACCGGCAGGATAGCCCGGTTTCCAGATACCGAAAGGGCTGATACCAAATTTCACGAAGTTTTTTTCTGTTTTAATTTCCTTGTAAATACGTTCGATAAAGGTGTTGACACTATTTCTCCGAAAATCGCCACGGGACAATGTACCACCGTTGCGTTTGTATTCGCTATAGCTGTCCGCGTCTGGAAAATCCTGTCCGCCGTTGTACTCCGCATAGGGGTAAAAGTAGTCATCAAAATGCACACCGTCGATATCATAACGTTTGACAATATCCATGACCACACGGGCCGCATGATCTTGCGTGGATTGCCTGGAGGGATCAAACCAATAATATCCTTGTCTTAATTTAACGACAGATTCTGGCATCTTACGTGCCATAGAAGCCGACGTCACAGGCCCGCCGGCCGTGTGGTGTGCGCGGTATGGATTTAACCACACATGGAGTTCGATACCTCTTTTATGTGCCTCTTCCACCCAAAACTCCAGCGGGTCGTAGTATGGTAACGGTGCCTGTCCTTCTGTTCCGGTTAAAAAATAAGACCAGGGCTCAAGATCGCTCTTATAGAAGGCATCTGCCGACGGACGCACCTGAAAGATCACCGCATTAAAATTATTGTCCTTCAAAAAGTCCAGAATACCGATCGCCTCCTGCTTTTGCTCCGCTGTGCTCAGGTTGTTTTTACTTGGCCAGTTGATATTGGCAACAGAGGCAACCCAAGCGGCACGAAATTCCCGTGCTACGGGAGGAAGCTCCACCACGACATCCTTCTTCTTTTGTACAGGCGCCTGTTCTTTTGTCCCTATAGTATTTTTAACCCGCTCTCTTTTCGGAACTGAAGGTGGATCTTTTTTCACAATCTCAACATTGGTACTGGTATTGACAGGCTCTTGCTTTTTATTTTTCTTGGACGAACAAGAAGATATAAGAAAGACTGCTGTAGCTAAAAATAATAGGGAACGTTTCATCAATTTATTAGAAATAGTATTTTTTATCGAATAACCACCAAAACTAAGCTAAATTTCAATAGAAAAGAAATTTAGCTGGTTCTCATCCTCCTGAATAGATAATATAACACGGAGAACACCTGTTATCTAATGACTATGATTATCGTCCTTGGTTTAAAACGGCATGACCACGCAATTGCCCTTTAAAAAAAACATGCTTTAACTGAAAATCATCGGTAAAGACAATAACGTTGCCCATACTGTCCGGATTGAGAGTACCGATATCTTCTCTGCCCAGAAGGGCTGCTGGATACTGTGTGGCCATACGGATAGCCTCCTGTAAAGAAATACCGACTTGCTGCACACAATTTTTGATCCCCTCGAAAAGTGAAATTGCTGCTCCCGAAATTGTGCCATCAGGCAGGGAGTAGTAACCATCCTGCAGCACGTGCTGATAAATCCCCTTGTTGCAGGCCGCTACAGCATCCGTGATCATAAACAGGCGGTCCCCCATCTGCTTTTTAGCAATTCTTACGGCTTCAAAACTCACGTGATGCCCATCCACAATAATACTCGCCCGAGCAGTCCGGTGGTTAAAAATAGCCCCTACCATACCTACTTCACGTTGATGTAGCGGTGACATGGCGTTAAACAGATGTGTGCTTGTCGGTATCCCCAGATCAAAGCCTCGTGTTCCTTCCTCAAAAGTCGCGTTGCTATGTCCGGCACTGAGCAACACCTGGTATTTTTGCAGGTGCTGCAGCACGTCCTCATCCATGCATTCGGGTGCAATGGTCATCATTTTAACAACCTTATTATCCGCCAATAGAGCGTCAATACGTTGCTTCGATGGGCTCAGAATCAATTCCGCTGGATGTGCGCCTCTTTTCTTTGGGTTTAAAAAAGGGCCTTCCAGATGTAGCCCAAGGAACGCATCATGGTGGAATCCTTCAGCGACCTGGATGGCCTCCCGAAACACCTCCATGGTATTTGTCGCCAGCGTCATCATGTAAGAAGTAGTTCCTTTGTCAATCAACCCCTCCGAAATACGCTGCAATGAGTCGAGGCTCAGCTCTGCAGAATACAAATCCATACCGTCGCCGTACAATTGCAGGTCGACCAGCCCGGCACATAAGTTGCAACCGTCAACGGCAAAAGCCTGATAGTCAGCCGGAAGATCATTATCCGCAACGATACCGACAACTCTACCCTGCTGCAGGAGTAACGCTCTCTTTTCCAAAACTTCGTCAGCGGTATAAATCTTACCGCCAGTAAGTGCTATTTTATTCATCGTCATATTATTTATGCACGCCGGGCTGTGTCTTCAGCCGGACCATCTACTGTTCGGCAGCCTATACGGACTGACATCGGCAGCCACACGTTAGTTAACTAAAGTTAGGACTTGTAGCGCAGCGATCCCAAAGTTTTTAATTTTTAATTTTCACATCTTAAATTACTGTCGTAACTTAGTTCCATGTACTTTTTTAGAAAGCACAACGCCGATCGTCCCATGAATAGCAGTATAAAAGCCATGCACATTATTAATGCAACGGCAATTATTATCTTTTTATTGGGACTGATCTATAAACTATTTTTTTCATCCTAAACAAACAGCTCATGTCAAAAAAAGAGATCTTAAATACAGATAAGGCACCTGCAGCGATAGGCCCATATAACCAGGCTATCAAAGCGGGCAATACACTTTATGTTTCGGGGCAGATTCCGTTGGTTCCGGAAACCATGGAACTGATTTCCACCGGCGTAAAAGATGAAGCCCACCAGGTACTCAAAAATGTGGAAGCTATTTTGAGTAACGCGGGATATAGCTTTCAGGATGTTGTCAAAGCTTCTATTTTTTTAAGCGACATGGATAATTTTGCCCTTGTGAATGAAGTGTATGCAGAGTATTTTAAGGAAGCACAACCCGCACGTGAATGTGTTGCCGTCAAGACACTTCCGAAAAATGTCAACGTCGAAATTTCGGTCATCGCCTGGAAAGATTGATCCGTGAGCAACAATAATGAAACTGTAGGCCGCGGAAAATATCTTCTCGCGGCTTTTTTGGCTCCCTTCATCTGGGGATTCATGTCCATATCAGTACGCTGGATCAGGGACTACCCGGCAGAAGACATTCTTTACTTCCGAATAGTCACGGCCCTGGCTGTGCTCTGGCTTTATCTGCTCCTGTTCCGAAGAAAATTAGTCCAGTCAGACTTGAAGAAATTCAGGAATCTTCCGGGTCCAGCTAAACGGCGGCAGGCCGGGCTTACCATTCTGGCTTCTGTGCTGATCTTCGGCAACTGGTTTACCTATATCTATGCCGTCAACCATGTCAGTATTCAGTCTGCAGCACTAGCCTACCTGACCTGTCCTTTGATAACTGCTGCAGCCGCCTATTTTATACTGAAAGAAAAACTGGGTATCTTACAGAAAGTGGCATTGCTGATCGCTCTGGGCAGTGTATGTCTGCTGGCGAATGGCTCCTTAAATGATGTCCTCTGGGCTGTCACCATCGCCACCTGTTACGCTTTTTACCTCATCGTGCAACGAGTATCCACTGGTTTTGACAAACTCACTCAGCTGGCTGTCCAGCTCAGTATATGTGCGCTATTTGTTGTCCCCAAGTTACTCTATAATCACCATGATCTCCCAAGAGAACCGTTATTTTGGGGCACTATACTACTTATTGCCGTTTTGTTTACTATTATCCCCCTGTTTCTAAGCATGTACGCTTTGATCGGCATTTCATCGACGACCACCGGTGTACTGCTTTACATCAACCCGTTGATCGCGTTCACCCTGGCAGCCACCTACTTCCAGGAGCCGGTATCCCCCATTAAATATCTTGCTTACAGCATTATATTGATCGCGATCATCCTATTCAATAGTCGTAATTTACGAACTTCGAAAAACAAACAGTCAGCATAGCAAGGTAGTTAGCGCTACATTTGTATCCAAGGCATAGATAGCTAATCAATGAAATATGCCAAATAAAAATAATTCAGCACCATATCAGGGCATTATTTATGATCTCTGTAATGAATGTTTTTGAATTCCAAGGCTAAAATAAAGCGTCTCACGGTCCAAAACACCAACTACTTAGAAAATTTGAAACATCAAGATCAGTCCCCTTTCCTATATCAACCAAACATCGTAGCCATAAGCTCTTTAAGATCTTTATTTTTGTTATTGGACAAGCTGCGGCAAAAAAAACACCCATTTGCACTTTTAGGACGGTAATATATCAAGATCTTTTTCTTTAACCCTTACGACAACCAATCAACACAGAGCTATCTTGAATATATTTTATATTAAAAATCAATATTTTCAAAAAAATGTTCTTCTGAAAATAATACATTAAAAAAAAGAACCACAAATATCTTTCAGCAAAAGATACATAAACACAGACTTAAAGAAAGAAACATACTGGCCTATCACTACACAAATGTGTAGAAAAAAAATAAAATAAATTAAAAAAAATTAATTTCAATACTTTTAAAAACATATTCATTAATCACACAAAATTCAAACACAACATCAATAAATTTTGCACATGAAAACAATTAAAAGTATTATTCTGCCGGTAACTCTACTTGGCTTGTTAGCCGCATCATGTTCCAAAGTAAAGGATCTGGTACCCAGTCAAGGTCAAGAAGCCGACACACAAGCCAAAAGCCTCAAAAAATATGTCTTTGGACCTACAGTATTTAACTTATCCAATTTTGATAAAGATGGAGTGAAAGGGCTATTAAACAAAACAAAGCAAAACTCCTTGACATTCCTAAAAGACAGTATTTGGGCCGATGGAACAGGGAAAACTGCTTTTTATGAATCCACCGAAATACCAGCGGTTTTAGACGACACCAGAAAAAAATTATACCTTGGAGCCATTATTAAGGGGGAAGATGCTATCAATGTTGACAATGTAAATACGGTCTTCATCGCACCTCAACACCGGAATCCTATTACGATGTATGTCAACTTCCCAACTGACAGCATCGCAAGAACATCTTTACCGTCAATAAGAGTAGAGAGGGAATATTTGAGAAACGCATTAAAAGCAGGATCTGGCACCCAAATCCAGTCGTTTACCTATGAGCAGAGCCAATTTCAGAAGACAGAAGAGCTAAAAAAATCATTTGGCGCAAATCTGGATCTAGGAAAAATATTGAAAATTGACTATTTGGATACACTCAGCAAGTCGAAGTTCAAGACAAAAGTGCGCGCAGAATTTACTCAAGAAAATTTTTCGGTTAATATAGAACCGCCTATATATGAACCTTTTTTAAAGGAAAGCTTTGATATTAAAACAATTGGACCATATGAACCATTAATTGTGAGTTCAGTGACTTACGGGCGTAAGGGGATCTTTATTATGGAATCTGATTCATCTTATTCAATGGTAAAACAAACGTTGAACGTAGCATTCAATCTTTCTGCCGAAATGTTGGGTGTATCCGCTACTGGAAAATTGGGGGATAAATTTTATGCAGAACTCAATCTACGACTTACCAAGGAACAAAAAGCAACCATCCAAAATGCAAGAATAAAAGTTTATATTATCGGGGTTGATGGAAAGAGCACTGTTGAGGCAGTAACGGGAGGCTTAGCTGGATTTGCAAAGGTGATTGCCCAAAATGGAGACTTCACACCAGACAATCCAGGAGTTATCTTATATTATTCATTGAACTATTTACGTGATTTTGGAACTTTCAGAAACAAGTTTCAACTGAATATTACGAACTAATTATTGCTTATAATAATCAACAATGGTCATGAGAAGAAAACTGTACATTTTATCAGTCTTATTCCTTTTGGTATTAAGCGGGTGTAAAAAGGACAAGCCTTATCAAGAGAAAACCGATCTTCAAAAGAGTGAAAAAAAATTACTATCAAGTTATTTTAAAGATTTAAAAATCCAACCTGTTACACCCGTTATTATTGAAAGCAAAAAGTTTGGGGCAGAATCTTCATTTGGCCCTAGCAAAAAAGCTGTTTTGACACATCTGCGGGATACTACAACTCCATCGGGAGTTGGAACCGTTTCATATTATGAGTCTGACGAAATGATAATAACCCCATCAAATGCGAGTTACATCTATCCGGGGGCCATTTTAAAAGCATCCTCGATAGCAACTGATAAATTTGAAACTCTTTTTGGCTATGATAGAGCGCCAATCAGTGTGCAGCTTTCATTCCCATCAAGCAAATCGTTTGGAACAATACCAACTGCTAGTTTGGCAGACAGCAGGATGTTTTTAAGAGACGCTTTGATGGCTCCTGACTTTTCGGGAAAGACCATTGTTGATTTTACACAATACTTTGCGGGATTTAATAGATATGAAGAAGTAAAACTTGCCTTTGGTTATAATGTAAATGAGAAAAAATTATTTTCCTCGACAAACACTTCATTTAACGAAAGCTCCAATTCCACCCGATACTATTCTAAATATGTTGCCAGCTATACTGTCAAAAATTTCACCTTTGACATGTCTGATCCAGTAGAAGGAGAACTTATCGACATTAAATCCATTCCGCCTGATGTATTTAGTGGCTTTTCACCAGTCTATATCAATTCAGTCACTTATGGACGCTTTGGTATACTAGTGCTAGAATCCAATAAGGCAAGTAGCGATATGCAAACTGTTTTCGAAAAAGTTGTTAAAAAGATTTTAAAAAAAACCACCGAATCATACACTGAAGAAGAAAAATCACTATTTGCAGGTAGCAGAATAACCATTTATTTATTAGGGAGTAAAATAGGAAGCAATACAGTCCAGTTGTTGCTCGATCCTGATCCGGAGAACCTCTCAGATTTTATCTCGGAGAATGTAGGAACCTTTACCGCCAGCGATCCCGGCGTGCCGATCTCCTATACTGCCAAGTATCTAAAAGATAATTCTAAGTTCAAAACTATTTTCAACATTCAGCGTTATTAGCCATCTAAAATTGATAGCGTCCCAGATAGTTTAGCTAGCGACTTAAAAATATGAAATTGATATGAACCCACAATTAAAAGGATATAGAACAAGTTACGTCCCAAAAGCCAGATTATATTACTTCTGCCTGCTTTTAGTCGTTTGGGGATGTTCAAAAGGTCATTTCGATGTTGATAAAAAGGCATTTGACGACAGCTTGAAATCGCTCAAAGATCCCAAATTAGACCTATTCACTGTAAACACGAATTCCTTCCCTAGACAATTTAGCAATCAAGGGTTCGCGAAAAAAAGCAGTACTGATACAACATTGAGGCTTGGAGGAAAACGGGCATGGGTAGAGTCCGCGGGCAATGAAGTTGATACTAAAGGTGCACAAATTTTTCTGTACCAAAAGTACAAGGCTCAGATGTTTACCATTGTGGAACCGGAGATGAGTAAAATTATCTATCCGGGCTCTATTATAGACGGTAGAAGTGTAGATGGTCCCATTTTCGAACCCAAAATATTACTTGGAATTTCTGATCATATTCGCCCTGTCACAATATCTACATCAATGCCTGTCTCTCCAGGAAAAGTTGCCTATACAAATTTACCAAGGCCAACTGCAGAAAGAGCGCTATTTAACGCTGCGTTGAGTGATTTAGAAAAGTTGTACCCTGATGATATCGGAGCCGCTAAATTGGACGTGGATAGGGACACTTTTCGCGTCTATGAAGAATTAAAGACATTATACGGTTTCAATAAAAAAATAGATGCATTTCTAGTTGACACAAAGACGATCAAACAAGGGGAGAATCATATGATAGCCTCAAAATCGGCTATGAAGATCCGGTTTGCCCAGGAGAATTTTACTATAGATGTCGAGGATTACAATGGTTATGATAAACTATTCGATCCAAGAGGGCTAGACATACCGAAAATTACAGGAGGTGTAACACCCCTATTTGTCAAGAGCGTAACGTATGGCAGGATGGGGATCATGGTTATAGAGTCTAGTTACAGCAGCGAAAAACTATACAAGGCCGTCTATAAACAGATCGACATCTTGAAAGGGCTCGTCGGACTAGGCAAAGATATGACCGATGAAGAAAAGCAAATAATCAATGAAGCTTCCATCAGAGTCAAATATACAGGCATTGGAACGGACTCATCTCCAGCGGAAAAAATCCAAGGGCTGGCAGGATTTATTCAGACTTTAACAGCAAATAGCACCTATTCAAAGGAGAATCCAGGAGTGCCAATTGCATTTCAATTAGCTTTGTTAAAAGAAGGCAATGAACTTTTCGCAGCACCATTTCAAATTAATTACGGACCATTTGACAAGCCCTATGTAAGGATTGAGTACCGAAACTTCAAACAAGAAGATAAAAAACCTGGAACATATCAGGGAAATTCCCCTTCTAGTGTAAATCTGAGCCGTTATATCGCACGGAGAGCGACTGCATACCTTGCCTGCTATAGGGATCCTGCGGCAACACTCAGACTAGAAGTACCAAATTTTTTAGAATTTAAATATGATTTCGTTATCTCTACTAAGTCTAAAGGAAATTTCTTTACAAGATTGTATGGAAATGGGGAATATAGTCAGTCGAAGAGCTTTTTTTTAAAAAATTATGGTTTCGAGGCCCCAATCGATGACATACTATCTGAAAAACATTATTACCAAGAAGTTGCCTCATCCTACCCTACCTCATTTGAGGTACTGCTTCAAAACAGAGTATTTAAACTAAAGCCGAATGCCGATTATTATTATGTTCTACCGGAATCATTTAATGATTATGAACAATTTGAAAGACTAGAGTTTAATGATGAATAGAACATTAAATTAGACAAGGAAAACTCAAGAAACAATGGAAGTTAGATCGATTAATACTTTCCTAGCTAGTGTAATGTTTTTTTTATTCTATTCTTGCAATAAAAAGGACATTTCTGTTTATGATATTTCATCAAATAAGCGTAAAATAACAGAGTGTTTAGACTCCATTTATCGTATTGCGCAACAAGTATATTTATGGAACGATCAATTGCCTGCAATTGATCGTTTTAATCCTAAGTTGTTTTTTCAAGAACAAACAAACGAAATCAAGCTTTATGAAAATGAAATTTTCCAGTTAACACGTTATCCAAAAAATACAGCAACAAATGAAATTTATGAGTACAATTTGTTAAATCCAGAATTACCCAAATACTCGACTATTGTACAAACTCTTCCTTCTATCGATAGAAAACCGATAATGGATTATGCTTTATCGAATCCTTTTGGCATTTCTGTCGCGATGGAGAATAACAATATTCGACTTCTCTATGTAGACCCCAATTCACCTGCGGGAAAAGCCGGCTTAACGAGAGGGATGCAAATTGTTTCTATTAACGGAGAGAAGGTTATTTCAGAAAACTCTTTTATCAAACAATGGCAAATTGCACTTAACCTATCTTTTATTAAATTTGAGATACTTGATCTAAATTTAAGAAGAAGAGAAGTCCGATTAAATGCATCTGTATACGAACAAAATCCGGTAGTCAAAAAGTTGGTATTAGACAAAAGTAACATTAAAATCGGCTATTTAGCCTACAACAGTTTTACTTCCGAGGAAAATACGAGAAAATATCTAGAACCCGCATTTTTGACATTCGAACAATCCAATGTCTCAGAATTGATTGTCGATCTGAGATATAACCAAGGTGGATTTCAAGCCAGTGTCAATTTTCTTGCAAACATGATAGTACCATCTTCAGTGAACAAGAAAATTATGTATTCGGAACACTATAACACGCTCATGCAAATGGGGAAAGCCGACATCTTAAAGTCCCGATACTTATTAGATCAAAATGGGAAACCTACATATGATGAAAACGGAACACCAATCACCCTCTATGATTTGGATTATACAAGAAGTACAAATACTATTTACTTCAATAAAGAATCAGGTTTGCACAATCTAAAAAAAATATACTTTATCATTAGTGATATGACTGCGTCAGCAAGCGAGTTATTAATTAATATTTTCAGACCATATCTTGATGTACAAATTATCGGTGTATCTAGAACGGGAAAGCAAAGAGTAAAAACTTTTGGTAAACCCGTCGGTTTTTTCCCAATAAAAATAAAACAATATGACCTTTATCTGAGTATGTATCAACTCTTAAATTCGAAAAATGAAGGTCATTATTTTAAAGGTATACCCGCCGATCAAACTGTTATTGACGAAATTGAAACTGATTTCGGTTCGAAAGAAGACCCTGCCATTATGGCAATTATCAATAACGGAATTTCAAAGAAAAGCCACAGATCTCTAGTGCAAAAAAATAGTTTAAATAAAACACATACATCTTATTATTTAAATAACGATCGTTTACAGGGCAACTTGAAAACAGTTAGGGATTTAAAAATAAGAAAGAAATAGTTAGCTCTAAAAAAGCAATATAGGTCTTTAGGAAACTATAAATTCTAACAATTGACCCAACACGCGCATTAATGCAACATTTACATCCTTTATGGTTGGATTAAATGATCTAAGAACCTCCAGATACATGTCCCCCGTTAGCCCAGCATCAACTGATACCTTATTCCTTAAGCCCAAAGGAAAATATATCGGTAGCCGTGCAGCAAGAGCTAACATAAACAAAGGGCCCTATCTAAATTTTTCTGCGCTCAATGCCGATGGGAACGCACCTATTCTTATTGTGCACAGCACAGTTTTTTATTGCAACAGCAGGCTTTCCGGAAGGCCAATGACCAATTGGGCTCCTATCCAGCTCCTATTCCTATAGGCGAGAATTTTCCAACAGATGACTGTAGCACATCCATCATGGAGTCCGTTTAAAGAACAGTTGAGTTTATAAACCGAATTGCCTTCAAAGTGGCTTGTCCTGCTTTGAATCGAACCATTGACCGAATAGAATGTACAGAAGATGAAAAGTTTATCCCTATTAGCGCTGACGACATTACTCGCATGCTCCATGTTATTTGTGGTCTGTAAATCTGAATCTCATCTCGATAATCCTTACCAAGGAAAAACAGAAAAGGAGCTCGAAATCCTTTCTGATGAAAAATATCACCAGATCGTATCGTTCGCAAGCCCCGTCACCTGTACAAATGCAGACGATTGGAAGTTGATGGAGATTCAATCAGTGTGCGGAGCCAGTCACCTTGCCTATCATCGCTCCGTAGACAAAACCACTTTGCGTAATAAGATCAACGACTACAACAGACTGATGGAAGTATATCGGCCATTGATCGCACCTAGAATTAACTGCGCGGCATATCAGAAGCCTCTGGGTGTACGATGCAACAATGGAAAGGGTATCGTAGGATATGAACAAACATCCCCTGGATATTAATAACTCACAGGCTTACTAAAACTAAAGTGTAGAAAGAATCGGATCAATAAGGCCAAGCCAGTCCAATGCAAGAATGGAAAACCCATTGTAGAACTATCTAACCCCTAAAAATTATTTTTTCGTATTTTAGCCATTTGAGAAGAATGGCTGAATTAAGTTTAATTACCCCGATAGAATACCTCAAAGGTGTAGGTCCCCAAAAGGCGGATGTGCTCAAAAAAGAGTTGCAGGTATTTACCATTGGTGACTTGCTGACACAGTATCCCTTTCGTTATATCGACCGCACCGAATTCCATAAGATCCGGAAACTGCATCCCGATATGATGGCTGCGCAGGTACTGGGCCGCCTGGTATCCTTACAATTGGTCGGTGAAAAAAGAACGAAACGGCTCGTCGGCTCCTTCAGGGACGAAACAGGTTCCATGGAACTGGTCTGGTTTCAGTCAATCCCCTGGCTCCAGAAATCGCTCAAGGTAGGTTCAGCGTACGTCATCTATGGTAAGCCCAGTGAATTCAATGGCCAGATTTCCATTACCCATCCCGAAATGGACCTGTACAATCCGCAGGCCAAACAAGTGGGCAATATGAGCCTGCAGCCGGTCTATTCGTCTACAGAGAAACTTAAAAAGTTCAACCTGGACACCAAGGGGATTCAGCGCCTCCAGCAAACCGCCCTCGAAACCGTCTATCGAAGTATTACAGAGACATTGCCCGAAGAGGTGCTGAAGGAACATCAGCTGGTTTCCAGACAGCAGGCCTTGGCTTCCATCCATTTTCCTAAATCCCAAAAAGAACTTAACCAGGCAATTAAGAGGATAAAATTTGAGGAACTGTTTTTCATACAGCTCAAACTGCTCAACAACAAGCAGCTGAACACTCAAAAATTCCGAGGCCAGCGCTTCAGTCAGGTTGGAGAGAAATTCAATACCTTTTTCAATGAGCGGCTTCCATTTCCGCTGACAGGTGCCCAAAAACGTGTCATCAAGGAAATCCGGATCGACACCAACACCGGTACCCAGATGAACCGGCTCGTACAGGGGGACGTAGGCTCCGGAAAAACAGTTGTGGCGCTCATGAGTATGCTGCTAGCCGTCGACAATGGCTTTCAGGCCTGCATGATGGCTCCCACAGAAATTTTGGCCACCCAGCATTATCATGGACTCAAAGAGCTTGCCGGAGATGATCTCGTCAACATCAAGCTGCTCACCGGCTCCACAAGCACCAAGGAACGCCGGCTGATCCACCAGGCACTGGAAGATGGAACTTTGGATATATTGATCGGCACACATGCCCTGATTGAAGACAAGGTGAAATTCAAAAATCTGGGCTTCGTCGTCATCGACGAGCAGCATCGATTCGGCGTGGAACAACGGGCCAAGCTGTGGCGCAAAAACGTCATCCCACCCCATATGCTGGTGATGACTGCAACCCCCATTCCTCGTACACTGGCCATGACCATGTACGGCGACCTGGATATCTCGGTGATTGATGAGCTGCCGGCAGGACGTAAGCCCATCAAAACAGTTCATTTTTTTGAAAGCTCACGCCTGAGGATGTTTGGATTTATGCGTGAGGAAATTGCCAAAGGCCGCCAGGTATATGTAGTATATCCCCTGATCAAAGAAAGCGAAAAACTGGATCTCATTTATCTGGAGGCTGGCCTGGAGAACCTGCAGCGCGAATTTCCGCTGCCACAGTATAAGATCAGCATCGTTCACGGCAAAATGCCGGTGAAGGACAAAGAGTTTGAGATGCAGCGTTTTGTCCGGCACGAAACGCAGATCATGGTTGCCACAACCGTTATTGAGGTCGGTGTCAACGTACCCAATGCCTCCGTCATGGTGATCGAAAATTCCGAGCGATTTGGTCTGTCCCAGCTGCATCAGCTGAGGGGCCGTGTAGGCCGGGGAGCCGAGCAGTCTTTCTGTATTCTTATGTCCGGCAACAAGCTCAGCAAAGAGGGACGTCTGCGGCTCGACACCATGGTGCGCACCAACGATGGCTTTGAAATCGCCGAAGTAGATCTACAGCTACGCGGCCCCGGCGATATTTCAGGTACGCAGCAGTCGGGTGTACTCGACCTTAAAATGGCAAACCTGGCCACCGACCAGGCCTTGCTGACCGCGTGCAGGAATACGGTCATTGCGATCTTTAAGGAAGATCCTATGCTGCAAAGCCCAAAAAACCAGCTCCTCCGCAGCTTCCTGGCCCGCAAATCGGATGGCATAGCCTGGGATAAGATCTCCTGATCGGATACCGCACCTCGCCGCTCAAAGCCAAAGCAGCCACGGCCGAAACGCAACGGGGGGGCATAGCGCACGCTTCAGATGCTTCTTCACACAAACCTGTGGCAGAACAACCACCCCCAACACAGGGACAGGCTCCCAATAGACAAAAAGTCTGCATGACGTCTGTAGTTTTTCAGGAAAGTAGACTTGAATAGGCATCGGCTGACCTTGGCTATACACTTGCATATAAAATGAAATTTATTTATTTTTGCATCATTATGAACATGATATAGAAAATCTCCCCTTCTTTTACTAGGCAAAAGATGGCGACAGACCGCTTACTTATATCGAGTTGCCCTGTAAGCAAATCACAGATGATTTATTGGTTTTTTCTTAAATTCACCTTTTCAAAACAAAACGTAAAAAGTGGACGTACCCTAGTAACAGACCCTGTGCTATAAATAGATGGCCTTGCTGTCTGTCGGCGTACCGTTAACTATTTTAATATAACAAAATGGCCAGATTTAAAATACACGATACAGCAATAAAACCCGAAACAGCCGTCTTGGTGAGTGTGATCACTCCAAATGTGACGGAAACGAAAGCAAAAGAATACCTCGAGGAACTTGAGTTTCTTGTGAAGACTGCCGGCGGTGAGACCAGAGGCACGTTTATGCAAAAACTGGGTTTCCCCGATCGCGCGACCTTCGTCGGAAGTGGCAAACTGGAGGAGATCAAAGCCTTTGTCGAAGCCGAAGAAATCGACATCGTGGTCTTTGACGATGAGTTATCACCATCCCAGCTCCGCAACATTGAGAAAGAACTCAAGCGTAAAATCCTCGACCGGTCCAATCTGATCCTCGATATCTTTGCGCGGCACGCAAAAACGGCCCAAGCCAAGACCCAGGTCGAGCTGGCACAGCTGCAATACTTATTACCACGTCTGACCCGTATGTGGACTCACTTGGAGCGTCAGCGCGGGGGTATTGGTATGCGCGGTCCGGGTGAATCCCAGATCGAAACGGACAGACGGATTATCCTGGACAAGATCTCCCTCTTCAAGGAGAGACTCAAAGCCATCGATAAACAGAACGAGACTCAACGCAAAAACCGCGGCGAGATGATCCGCGTAGCATTGGTAGGATACACCAACGTCGGTAAGTCAACGATCATGAACATGATTTCCAAATCTGATGTGCTGATCGAGAACAAGCTCTTTGCCACATTGGATACCACCGTCCGCAAGGTTGTCATAGACAATCTTCCGTTTCTGCTGTCAGATACCGTTGGTTTTATCCGTAAATTGCCGCACCACCTCGTGGAATGCTTCAAATCCACATTGGATGAAGTACGCGAGGCGGATGTACTGATCCATGTCGTGGACATCTCACACCCCAACTTCGAAGATCATATCCAAGCGGTGAATGAGACCTTGAAAGACCTCAAAGCACTGGACAAACCGGTGATTACGGTGTTCAACAAGATCGACTTGTACAAACCGGCGATCGAGGAAGGACAGGATGGCGAAGAAATTGAGGTGACATTGGACGATTTCCGCAATTCCTGGATGGCGAAAAACGCCGATCCGGCCGTCTTCCTCTCCGCAACGAACAAAACCAACATCGAGGAATTCAGGAAAACATTGTACGATATCGTTGTCAAAATGCACAATGCACGATACCCGTATAATAATTTGTTATACTAATCAGACAACACACAAGGGAGCGGATTTGATAGCTGCTCCCGCTTTAAAAAGAATAAACAATGAATAAATCGGTGCAGTTTCAGGACTGGGGCCTGGTAGACTATCAGGAAGCCTGGGACAGACAGGAATCCATTTTTAAAAGCGTTTTGGATATCAAGCATGACAACAGGGTCAACGAAACAAAAAATCCAACTCCCAATTACCTGATTTTCACCGCGCATCCCCATGTTTACACGCTCGGAAAAAGCGGACATGAGGAATATCTGCTGCTGGATGAAAAGGGATTGGAGGAGAAACACGCTAAGTTCTATAAGATCAATCGCGGCGGCGATATCACTTACCATGGACCGGGCCAGATCGTGGGCTATCCGATATTGGATCTGGACAACTTTTTCACGGATATTCACCTCTATCTGCGGACATTGGAGGAAGCCATTATCTTAACTTGCGCTGATTATGGTATTGAAGCAGGACGTTACCCCGGATATACCGGTGTTTGGATAGAACCGGACAAAGCAACGGCGCGCAAGATCTGCGCAATGGGGGTACGTGCGTCGCGTTGGGTGACCATGCATGGCTTTGCATTCAACGTCAATACCGACCTGGAATACTTTGGCAATATTATCCCTTGTGGCATCGACGACAAGGACGTCACATCACTCAAACGCGAACTCGGTACCGAAGTGGATATGGAAGACGTCAAACAAAAACTCAAAGGACATATTGCCCGTCTTTTTGAAATGGAAGTCATCTAAAACCATTCCGCTTGCCACAAGCGTCAATAGCTGGCAAAACCGATTGGGGGTACTTCCCAACCGATGCCGACCATAGCAATTCAGGGATCAATAACCGAGCACAGCGAGATCATTGATCCCTTCTTCTTTTTTCCACTGGGCGCTAAACACAAACTCCAGAAGCTTAGTGTTGCTGTTTGATATGTAGTGCTTCCGGAAAAAGCCCCGGCTTTAGCAATAATACATGCATTCATAGCTGAATAACCTACCATCCTTGAATGTAAGGATAAACTGCCCAGCATCGCCGTTCTGAATGCGGTAAATATGCGGATCCGCCGTCCAGTCCCCGTAATATAGCAGATCGCCAAAGCGTTGTACAAAATCTCGCTCGTTGGAGTTGGCGTCGAGCCGCTCGCCAGCCAATACGAGCATTTCCCCATCCCGAAAATATGTTTTGTATACAGATCCCACGATCTTTCCCTGATAGTTTTCCTCAAATGCGACAATCATATTTGGCGTCTTATAAAAATATTTCGGTTCCCAGCCACATTCCGGTGTACCTGGAATATCCTCAACACGTTGCAGATCCATGGCTTTCATCTGTTTATCTGTTATTTTACCGTCAAACAATGCCGTACCTTGCCAGATAAAATGCATCTGCAGTTGCTGGATTCGTTTTCCATAGGCCTCGTACTCCGGCCTTTGCGCGATTTTATCTGCCAGCAATAATTCGAAGTCAATATCCACCTTGGGATTATCCACTCCCGCATTGGCATAGGACTCTTTCCAATAGAAAAGCGCCTGCTTTAACGGGCCGTCCCCATCGCCCCATGCGATTTCGCGTAGTCGCCCTACCTGAATCAGTTCCTTTTCCTCATCCTTGCCTTTTACTGCCAGATAATCCTTCAGTACTTCCTCATACGTCAAATGCGGACCTAAATATTTCGCCTGAACATATTCCGGCTGTTCGTGAAAATGATCGCCGACATACACCCATCCGTCTTTATACAAAGGCATATAATCGATACAGACCATCTCGTTCAACCTTGCCCGGCGAACAGCTATACTACCTGTATTCGGCGCCTTCCGTACACGCAATTCGGAGACCTGTACATAGAAATGCGGACATTGGTAACCCTCCGCCCCGCGATAGAAATATTGTGACGGTTCGCCCATTGATTTCTTCCCGTCCATGAAGTTTTTCAGGGGCTGACAGTCGATAAAACCGACGTCGCCGTTGCTGACCTGCACCTTATACTGCGTTTGGGTGGAGTCAAGCGGGTACACGGGTGCTTCCGTGGCAAATACACCCAAAGGTTCATTCTTGTTTCCAGCCTCAGCATAAAGGTATCCCCAGCGGGACACATACATAGGCCGCTCTCCAGCAGGCTGCGCTACGCTGGCCTGTATAGAACAAATGAAGATGACAGCGATTACAGATAATACTTTTCTCCACATAAATTTATTTCTTTTTGTATAAATAGCTGACAGCCGGACTAATCCAGGGACATGGCAACACGTGTTTATAATTATCGAAATTAACACAAAAAAAAGCCAATGACATCACAGGAATCAGGTATTTTTGATGGCATCATAAGTAACTTCTTTGGCAAAGAATTATCCATAGTCACTTTACTGATCAAAGGGCGAAGAAGACTTAAAAGAATAAAAAACCAAAAACGGCAAGCTCCAAAAATGTAGGGGGCGGCATCAATAACGCCCTCACTACCTTTTATTTAATAGACCTATCTGTGCTTCGAGCGCGTCAATCGTTTTTTCCTGCGCCCTAACCGTCTGTTCGAGTGCAGATACCAGCTGTTTATAGACGAGTAGACTTCCGGCACCAGCCGCCGCCGCAGGTTCAACAGCAGGTTCGGCCCCAACTTCAAGGTCATTTCCCCTACTGCCCCGCCACATGCTACCTTCCCCCAGCAGCAGCCACGCGGGACTAACATCCGGGTGTTGAGTCAATATGGCAATCATAGCGTCTGAACTAAGGGCAGTATTCTTCTGTCCGCCCTTAAAATTGGCGTAAGAGAGGCCTACCTCCCTAAAGAACTCTGTTTTACTGATTCCTTTGGCTTCGGCAATCCGCAGTACACGTTGCTTAACATTCACAGTTACTCCATTTAGATAATCACTTGTTCCTCAACGCTTCAATCTCGCGTTCCAGCGAAGACAATAATCGCTCCAAAGATATAATTGTCTTTTCCTGCGATTTGATGGTAACATCCTGTGAGGAAATAACCTTTTTTAGACTGTTGATTACGGCTCCTTCGGCTCCGGCCGCCACATACGGTTCACCCTCGTCCTGTGCTAGAGGAGGCTTTAACATATCGCCTTCCCCCTTTAACAACCAGTCCGAAGAATATTCAGGAAACTTTTCAACTATACTAATTAACCACTTCGCCTGAACATCGGTGTTGTTATTCATCGCACGCGTGAATACACCTCTGCTGGCCCCAATAGCCGTTTCAAACGCTGTTACACTTAAGCCCTCTCGGTCCGCAATAACTTTAATTCTCGTTAAAAAAGAACTCATAATCAATAATTATCATTATAAAATTTGTTTAATCGAAAATTAGTGTTTAAATTAGCGTTGCCAATTGATAATTATAAACACAGTATTTTAACCCAAAACATTTCCCAGAATGAAAAATACACAAAAGAAACTAAAAGCGAAATCTTTTCGCTATTTAACCAAGGATATAGTCAAAAATCCGATGCTCTACATCGAGGACTTCTATCGCCATGAAACCAATATCTTCTATTGGATGAACAATATCCAGCTTTTCGTAAATGCGGCAGCTGTCCCCGAAATGGCTGACCGCAACTTTGCTGAAAACGGATATCACTGTAAACAGATGATCAAACAAATTGAAGTTGCCTATGTCATTTTTCACCAATGCCAACTTCCATTACAGGATACGCCATTGAATTTTTTTGCCACAAAAGAAGATTATCACAACTACCTATTTAGAATGGAATATACTATCCATGGACAGCCAGCCCCTGCAGATACCATCAGTAAGTTTTTTTCCTACCAATCTCTCCAAAAATGGTACGACACCATGGATGATATCATGCACTATTTAACGGTACCCGATTCCGGTAACTACGAATACTTTGGCGATCAAATAATTGCCATACGCGAATTGCTGATACGGCTCGCATTTGCCCTGCACTATATAAATGAAGATGAGGGAATCTTCTTGCATGTTCCTCCTTATGTAAAGGCTATAAATGATGAACCGCATCAGTCCACCGAAAAGAAAAACAAACTACAGCAATTCATGGAGGACAGTATTGATAAAGAGTACGCCACAAAAGAAGCGCAAAAAGACAACAATGAGACCGATGAAAACCAAAGCTTGGAGACATCGGAAGTGCCTGAAAGCGAAGCCAGCGATTTAGAAAGCTTAAATCCACATACAATGAATTCATGAATATGGCCGAGAATAAACGATATGTGAATATTTTAATAAACAAATATCCTCTAATCTCCCAATTGCTTTAAGCCATGCATCTCCATGAAGGAAAAAGATAAATAACCACAATCAAACAAATCAATTATGAACACCGAACTTACTCCAATCATCGATACTATACTTCGGACCCTCGCCGTGGATGAAATTTACCAATGGACTTATGCCCACGATGGCAGGAAATATCAAATACTACAGATTAATATCCTGTCAAGTGCGGGAATTCGAGGTGGCGATCCACTTGGTTTGGTCAACAAAATCATCAAGAATTATCCCAACGTATACGCCAAAGTAAATTTCACCCAAGAAGTACAAAAAAAACTCAACCAAGGGTTGGGGCGCACCTACCTAATCTATCAATCACAAAATCGCGTTTACCGAAATCCCGCCCAAGAGATTCCGCTTGTATTTCCCGAATACACCGCAGCTGAGATTATCGAAAAAACCAGCTCGTATATCGATAAAGAAAAAAGTAAAATCAGATCGTTTATTGATGGCTATAATTTCTATCAACAGCACAAAAGTCATGCTCATGCGGCATTTATGCTCCATCAGGCAATCGAGCTATCGTTAAAGACTGCAGAAAATCTTCTCTTAAATGATGAACGCAAATCACATTCGCTAAAAGGCTATCTAGGCTATATCAAAACATTTGATTCCAGATGGGCCAAATTAACTGCATCCGAAGAGGAGAAACAAGCACTGAACAAGATTGATGAGGCATATGTTGGCTATCGTTATGATCAAGATTACACTATAGACGAAAACCTATTGGAAACAGCTTATCAGATTGCTATAAACGCATTAAACTGGATTTACGATTATTCCCATATTTTATTCGAAGAAATTCGGCAGCAGTCTTGTGAAAAAGAAGCATCGAATACAATGATCGAAAATTTCAAAGATAACAATGTTATTTACAAAAAATTTCATTGTAATGGTAATTATAGAGACCTGATCTTAAATATTCTGGAATTATACAGTACCCCTTCCTTAGTCGCCTGTTTCGGTTATCATTCGGATCGTCAAAAGTCCAATAGCCCGCTCCAAAAGCGTCAAGAGGATCAGATTACCCACGCTTACTACCTCTTTATCGCGTATGATGGCTTAAATACGGATCTCTCCAACCTACAACAACAGACAATGGATTTACTCCCGCACAACGTGTCCCTGACCTTGATTGCTGAAGAAACTGCTTACTTTACCAAAAAACTTTCCGAAGGCCATCCTTTCTTTTTATCACTGATGAAAGCCGGCGACCTCTGGTTTCAAAATTCAGTCATTGAAAATATTAAGCCTGACCGCATCGCTAGCCCTGAACTCGACTTAGATTATGTACGACAACAATGGCACAATCGTTACAATAACGCCCGCTGTCTATACCATGCTTTTGAAGAGGGTTGGTCCTTTGGCGTCGAAGGCGCATATCATGCATTGTCACAAGCACTGGAACAGACCTGTCTGGGTGTTATCAATGCTGTTCTCCAATACAAACCGCGATCCGTAGGCCTTCCATTTCTAATGAACCTCTGCCGATTAATTGTTCCTGAAGCACACGCGAGCTTTTGTCTGAACAACACCGATCATGTTAAACTGTTTAAAGAAATAATCAAAGCTCAGCAGCAATTTAGATATAACGCCAACTACAAAGGCGATCTATCCTCCATTATCAGGTTACAGGAACTTACAAAGTTGTTTATCGATCGCTGTAACGACACAATAGAAAGTTATTTTGAAAAATTTGCAAGTCAACTGGCAGAGAAAACTGAATAACACTTTTATGCATTTTTATAAACAAAATAATAGCTATATATTTGCACATAAAGCATAACCAAATTATATTAATTGTATAAATTATGGCCCTCCACTTGTCGAAGGACGATATTGATGATCATGTTATCAGTAAAATAATAAACGAATTTGTGCCGACGATAGCCATTATCCGTTATGCACATGGAACATTTTCAAATAGGAAAGCAGAACGGGTAGCTTCTTCGGAAGGAAGCTACCTTCCTGTACATCTTCTAGTTGTACTCAACGGTTCACATAGCAAAGGAAATGAAGCAAATTTAATCAGTGCAATGGAAAACAAGTTACTTCGTATCACAAAATCAACAGTTTTGATTCACAGTCTTGATTTCGTTAACGAAGGGTTGTCTCGGGGACAGGACTTTTTTATCGACATTATTGAGAAAGGAATTGCAATCTATAAGTCTGATGCATTTCTATTAACCACTTATTTTAGAATACATCCCAGATTAAAATTGGGACATATCAAAAAGACGTATAACAACTTCCACTTAAAAGGTGCTGAATTTCTGAAGCTGGCCTACATCGCCTACTCAAAATTTAATATTCATATCAGTGTATTCCTACTCCATCAGTCTACAGAATTATTGATGCGGAATATATTGATCACACATACGGATTACGATCCAAAAATCCATAATTTAAGAAGGTTAATCACCTATTGTAACCATGTCGCTCCTCAAATAAACAGGATATTCTTCCCGAAATGGAATGATCCTTTGGTAGACAACATAGATTTCAACCTCCTGCAAGAAAGTTATATTCAGGCGCGGTATAAACTGGAATATCACATTGATAAAAAATCCGTTAGAAGATTACTGACAAAAGCAAAAAAATTGGAACGCTTGAGTTCGGTATTACAAGGGCGGTTATGCACCAAACTTTCAGCACAATTTTGAATGATGACCACTTCTCCAGTTCATTTTGCGTCAAATAACATGTGATGGTAATCGGAGCTATTCCGATTACTATATAATACTCACAAAAGCCCGTTACTATACTTAATTAATTACGAACCGGACGGAATTAAAAACTCCTACTGTTTTTTATCTGTACCCATACACTAACCTAACTCTGTACCTAAACTCCCAGCTGTACCCTTCTTAACTTAGCAGAAAGATTTATGCCATGTCAACGAATAAACCAATGTATTCAATTAGACAGGTCGACCTTTCCGACCTGCCTTCACTGCAAGAGACCTTTCACAGACTGGTCCGCAAAGAAGTAAGCATGCCTTTTCTCCTACTAACACAAGATCATAGTGTAGCAGCATATGCTGCAGTTGTCATTGCTGCCGGAGATATTCTTGAAGTCGCCATTTCCTGCAGTATGGATATTCCAGAAAAGGTATCAACAGCTTTTGCGGAAAAAACAACCGCTTACTTTGAGCAGCAGCTTCTGCATATGTTCGGTACCGAGGAATCATTAAAAACAGGAATTCGTAGGTTCAATACCTGGATAAATCAAAACAGAAACAGTAAATTAGTATAAGTATGGCGCAGCTGTTATATAAGAAAATTGCAAACATTGTCGAGAACCAAATCAAAAACGGTTCTTTGGCTTATGGTGACCGTCTGCCTTCTGTCCGCAGTGCCCAAAAGCTTTACAACGTGAGCTTAAATACCGCGAAAAGTGCCTATATGGAGCTAGAAAGCAGGTCGTTGATCGAATCTCGTCCCAAATCCGGTTTTTTTGTGAGCCTGGCGGGACAACGACGCATGTCCATCCCTTCGACATCGACCTTTAAAACGCACGAAAAAAAGCAGGATCCGGCGGCATTGATCGATAAGGTATTTCATTCGCTTGAAGACAAAGAGATCACCCGCTTTTCCCTTGGACTCCCTAGCCCCTCCCTGCTTCCCATTCAGAAACTCAATAAATGCATCCTCGAATCGGTTCATGAACTGCACGACTACGGAGATCAATACGGTCAGGTGCAGGGTAGCCCCAGCCTACGCAAGGAAATTGCCAAATGGTCATTGGTACTGGATGGAAAAATAAGCGATGAGGATCTAATCATCACCTCGGGCGCCATGAACGCCATCTACAGCTGCTTACGCGCGGTAACCAAGCCCGGCGATACCATCGCAGTGGAAAGTCCGCTCTACTTTGGTTTTATACAGGCATTTCAGGTGCTAGGACTGAAAACCATCGAAATCCCAACCCATCCGATAACAGGCATTGAACTGGAGGCCCTGAAGAAAGTGATCCACAAAATCGATGTCTGCTGTTTTGTTTCCAATTTCAGTAATCCGCTGGGAGCACTCATGCCGGACGAACACAAACGCGAGCTTGTCAAACTTCTGGCCCTGCACCATATTCCATTGATCGAGGATGACCTCTATGGCAATATCTATTTCGGCACGTCCAGGCCCAAACCTTGTAAATATTATGATGAAGAGGGACTGGTAATGTGGTGCGGTTCGATCACCAAAGTGCTGGCACCGGGTTTCCGGATCGGATGGGTAGAACCCGGCATATATAAAGAAAAGATCCTGAAACAAAGGCTGATTCAAACCATATCGCAGCCAGCGATCTACCAGGAAGCTGTTGCCAAATTCCTGCAGATCGGACGTTATGACCACCACCTCCATACCTTCAGAAAAAAATTGTACAGCAACTACGTCAATTTTAGGAATAGTATCGAAACACATTTTCCCGAAAACACCAAAATGTCCCAGCCTGAGGGTGGCTTCGTGCTTTGGCTCGAGCTCGATCCCAAAATCGATTCTGCCACGCTTTACGATTATGCCCTCAGACAAAAACTAAGCTTTGCTCCGGGCAGAATGTTCACACAGCACGATCAGTTCAATAATTGTATCCGTCTCAACTACGCCGTGGACTGGAATGAAAAAACTGCACAAGATCTGATGCGGCTGGGAAGGTTTTTCAAAGCAGTCATGTAATGGCGTCAGCTCCACTCCACCTCGTCATCATTATTGGCCTGAATGTCCGGATGTATGTCACCGTCTCTTTTGCCGGAGAAAACAACCCGATGACCATCGCGCACTAAGATGGCATCGATGACTTCAGCTGTCATCAACGTCGAATCGTTGGATAAAAACTCATCTTTGCCATCCGGTGATTTCAGCCAGGACCTGACTGTGCACAAGCACAGAATCACCGCATCCTCAATATTTTTTAAGGAGAAAAGAGCCGTACGTTCCGTCCGGACATGATCCCTCTGCAATTCCAGATCTCTACTGGCCTGTATTGTTATCTCATTGCTATTGTCAACCTGAATTACAATACAATACATTTTTATCACAAGTCTGGCGAGTCGGGCATGTATGGCTTCAAAACTATGTAGGTCTTTTAAGGCAATCCGCATTTCCACACTCTTTTTTTCCTCATTGAAAGACGCCGCAGGATTGTTCATAAAAAACCTGCTCAGGCTGGTTTTTAGAGAAAAACGAAACCCTTTCAGCGGAGATACGTCACCATATCCCAATCGGAGGCTCCCGAGATCGTGGATCTGATCGTTGCGTACAGCTTCATACAACGCATTTTGCAACCGACGGTAAGTGGAACGATTACAAGCTGTCCGCTGCAAAGATTTGAGTTCTCGGTACAAACGGCTGGATAAAGTACTGTTATAGGCAAAGTCGCTGCCGGCTAACTGACTCTGCTCACTTACGGGATAATCTTCCCCTTTTTTTCTGTTGGGATCCTTAGAACCTTGAAAAAAACTGGACATGATGATTCACTATTGTTTATTCTAAAAATAACAATAATAATCCGATTTTTAGACACATGAGTCCGTTCAAGTCTCCTAAAGTGCCTTCAAGTCCGTTCAAGTCCCAACAACCTCCGAGAACGATCCGAGAACGCTTCGGGATTGCTTCGCCCCTGCTCTGAGGTAGCGGCGGTCCTGGTTCGGCAACACGAGGATTGTGCTTTGGTTCATGTTCACCCATAAGCCAAACAACAGGCGAACAGCAAGCGGACAAATGTCAAAGCTGTCCCGAATCAGTCCCGAAAGATTGTCGAAGGCCCCTCGAAGGATCCTCAAAGCGATACCGAAGAAACTCTGTCTGAGCTTTAACATCCTCTGACCAACTTAGTCCGGGACCGGCCAGAATAATGTACGAGACGATTTGTGCTTTATGGGTACTTTATCTGTGGGTTATATATGCTTCAGGGGCGCTCGATGAGCGCCCCTGAAGGAAAGCCGAAGTGAATTACTTCGTAAAGAGAAAAGAATATTCGCTAATGGATTTTTTCAAAAAACTTCCTGCTTTTACTATACGCAAGGACACCGATAATTCCGATCATCAGCCATAAGAAGTCTACGACAAAGATATCGCGCTGTCCATTCCTAAAAGTATCCCAGATCCAGCTGCCGGTCATAAAACCATTGACTATAGGAATAAGGAATGCCAAAATACTGCCCATCAACAAGGTCTCGCGGTTGGTTCTGCGAATACTTTTACGTATGATATAGTAAACGGAAAACAGCAGCCAGCAGTAGAAATATACCCGATAAATAAAGTCCTGATCCACCTGCGGGCTCAGTTTGATCGCGATAAACGTAATCGCGGTGACAGGCAGCATGGTTAGGCAGATTGCAGTAAAAATATTGGCCGCCCAGAAATTAAATTTCCGTTTCCGCGGAGGCACACTATTTTTATCGCGTGCCACCAGCCAGATCAGAATACCTGAGATAATCACCAGGCACCCCATGACTCCCAAGATAAAATATACACCTTTTAGCGGATAACCGCCGTAATCACCGTAATGCAATCTATACAGCAGGCTTTTGACGTAATCCGCATAAGTGGCATCTGCTACAGGCGACTTTTCCTCTATAATTTTATTGTCGGCGACTTTCACCGTCAACAGGCCGGATCCGGCAAAACGCGTATTGTACTGCGGCTCCAGTTCCATGATTACATGCATATTGGAATCCCCATAGTTTTTCACTGTGATGCGTTTAAACTCGCTATCTGGCCACTTGCTCTTCGCCAAGTCAAGAAAAGGCGCAATCTTCGCTTTAGCGTGTAGAGGCTTATAGCTGTAGGGATAATTATCGTTGGCAGTCACGCCGATTTCCTGATACATTTTTTGCTGATCGCCATGGTAAAGCAACTTGCTAAAAGGGAGCGCAAGGACAGAATTGATGATCAGAAATGTCCCCGTAACGGCAAAAATAAACTGGAAGGGAAAGCCGATGACACCCAAAGCGGTATGCATATCCGTCCAAACAGTCTTCCACTTATTGAATGGTCTAAAAACAAAAAAATTAGAAACAAGTTTATCCCAATGCAACAGTAGACCAGTAATAAGTGCAAATAAGAATATAAAGGCGGTGAGACCGGCAAGCAAGTAGCCAAAGGGAGCTATGCCGAGCCGAATAGGCACCTGATTGAGCTGGGCCAAAAAGTGTAAACGGAACAAAAATTCACCCATGTCATAATTCTGCGCATAATCTCCGGGCCTGTGGCTGGCGAAATTGTAAGTAAAATTCTTTGCATCCCCATTACCGCCCCGGCGGCGGCCCTTCTGGTTTGCAGCCTGCTGTTCAGGCGTTATCTTTGCGAGGTTTTCCTTGTTTAAAATACTGTCATTCGAGGGGGTATAGCCAACATAAGCAAAGGTTTCTTCCCGGTACAGATAGAAGGTGATATCACGGCCATGGAGGTTTGTCCCCTCCTGCAATGAATCCAGCAGTTTATCAAAATGCCGATGATCTGTTTCATATGTTTTGTATGATGTATTGTTCTGCCAGGCAGCGATCTCATCTCTAAAAAAGGCAAATGACCCCGCAAAGAATATCACATACAGCAGCGCACAGATAATGATGCCGCTGATCGTATGTGTATTAAAGTAGATGTTATAATTCCGGTTGTTCATGAGCAATTAGTTTTTTAGGAAATAAGGCAAGGAAAAAACAGCTGCCAGAAGCAGATAGATCCCCCATATCTTCCATCCATTTTTGGAGAGGAAAGCGAACAACAGGAGTATCGCCCAGAGCAGATATCCCGTAAATCCCGCGGTGATGACGACGTCCTTCTTCTCAAAAAAGGTCGTTAAAAGCACATGGAAAGAGAGCATAACGATGTATCCGCCGATAAATCCAGCTGTAATTTTCAAAAAACGCTGAAAGGGCGTGCTGAGGTATTTTTTATTTGCTGGCATAGACTACTCGTATTGTTAAGCGACAAAGAATTCAACACAAAGGCTGAACAGGTACAGCCCAAGGACATGGTTTATTTTAAAAAAACGATACGGATTCAGCAGGACCACCAAACTCAACATACACATGAGATAAGCGAAGAAGGCAAAAAATCCAGCGCCAAACCCCTGTAGATAAAGCACCACACCAAAGGGCAGCAAGAGCAAAAGTATACTCAGCAAGCGCACAGAAGACCTCTGTGCACTCAGTTTTTTCAGCCATTCCGGCCGATGATGAAACTTGACCTTATGGCTGCTGTTGTACCAAAGATAAGCTCCAAACAGTATGATCAATAGAAATGTACTATACATAACATTAGCGATTATAGAGAACTGCTCGATTAAAATTTATAGGTGATACCCAGACGGAAATTGCGGCGTTCCTCCACGATATAAGTGTAATAGCCAACACTTTCCGAAATTTTTGCATTTTTCGCGCCTATTGAACCTGATGTCATCAATTTGCGGTTGTCAAAAACGTTGTTGACCATCAATGAAATATTATATTTCTTGTATTGATAACTGATGCCGGCATCGTTACGTAGATAATTCTTAAAGTTAGCCTCTTTGGTCGTACCAATGGTACGATCAAACATCCCCTGAACACTGCCCATAAAGCCTAAGCCCTTTAACGATCCCCGCTGCAAGCGGTAGGTTACCCAGGCATTCGCGGTGTGTTTGGCCGTATTAGGTGTAATATTTCCGATATTTTCTTCTTTAGTATCTTTTGATATTTTGGAATCGGTCAAGGCATAATTGGCATTGACATTTAATCCTTTGATCACTTCGCCCGTAATGTCGAATTCTACACCTCTTGTTGTTGTCTCGCCCAATTGTATCTGAAATGTTGTATTGCCAACAACATGAGAAGGATCCGGATCGGGCACCGTGGCATTTTTTCGCTTAATTTCATAAGCGCTCAATGTGGAAATCCATTTGCCACTACCCCATTCTTTCTTCAAACCGGCCTCCATACTATTGCCTCGTATGGGCTTGAACGCATTTCCCTGCCAGTCCGTCCCTGCCACAGGCACAAAGGACTGGTCAAACAGGGCATAAACGGTAGCCGAAGGAGTAACCAGATAATTTAGCCCCACCCGCGGACTCCACACTTTATCCTTCGTGGGTTCGGCATCTGTTTTTGAAACCATATTGGAGGAGGTAAAACGAAGGCCGACAGATAATTTCACACGTTCATTGAAGAAGGCCATTTCATCGTGACCATAAAACGAAATATAGGAGGAACGAGTAATATAGTTCTGACCTTTCGCCCGTTCCTTGATACTTTGACTTCGATCCACTTCCGGAAATACAGACTCCGGAATACCATAAGCCGGATTATATACATTCAAAGGATCTGCTGGAATCAAATTTAGATTTGTTGTGGGATCCAATGGCATCAAACTTCTAAAGTCTCCCCAGAACTTTTTGTTACCATAATCCACACCCACTAAAATCCGATGTCTAATATTTCCCGTTCTCTCTTCCCCATTGAGGGAGAACTGAGCAAATTTATTTTCGCCATGCTCGTCTGCGATACTATAGGTACGAGGCATATTTCCTTCTGCAGTCATATAAGCTAACCATGTACTAGTCGCTTTCATGTCAAAATTAAAATATGCTGCCTGAGCATGGGCTTTCCATTTCTGGCTCAGCTTCCGGTCGACATATAGGTATGCACTGTGATCTCTCAGTTTGCCGGGTTTCATCCCGGGATCACCGTAGAAAAAGTCGTTGGCAATATCTGGATCAGCGAAGCCTTTTGGAGAAAATGTATAGTTTCCATTGCTTAGATAAGAAGACCCCTGGAACGTATACTCGGCTGTAATCGCTGTAAGCGAATCGATATTATAAGTCAGTACCGGAGCAACGACAAGCCTTTTGCTGTTATTAAATTTGGTAAAAAACTTTTTTTTCTGGGCAGCGACGTTCAGGCGATAAAGTAATTTGTTGCTCTTTGTTATACGGCCATCAAGGTCTACGGCGCCACGGTAAAGATCGAAACTACCCGTATTGAATGTTGCAGAACCTTTTGTATGTCCTGTCGGCTTCTTGGTGACCACATTGTAGAATCCAGCGGGTTCGCCACTGGCTAGCATAAAGCCCGCCGGGCCCTTGACAAATTCGATGCGCTCAATCATCGATACATCTTCAGCTGTAGGTCCCCAGGATGCTTCGATATTCATTCCATTGCGGAAGGCCGGAAGTTTGGATCCCCGCATCCGGATATTGGCATACTGGTTGTCCCAGTGTCCCTGACGGGTAGCTCCGCTGACATTACGAGTAATGCCATCTACAAGATCGAAAACCTGCTGGTCGGCCATCAGATCGGAAGAAACGACCTGAATGTTCTGTGGCAGTTCCAAAATGGGCGTCTGGAGACGCAAGGAGCCGGATATGCTGTCAAATTTATAATTCTGATAATATTTTCCATAAACAGTGACTTCATCAATAGATTCCGTGTGTCTGCTTAGGCTGATCTCGCCCAAATGGTTATCCTGATCGGTAAGCACGGTCTCAAAATGCTGTTTCGTATAGCCAAAGGCTTTAATTTCGATTTTATAGGTGTCTGGCGAAAGCTTGTAAAACACAAAACGCCCTTCGCTGTCTGTGCTTGTTGTCACGCCCGTATTCGTCAGTTTAACGGTAGCGCCAACGATAGGCTCGGAATGTTCATTGATCAGGATTCCATCAATTTTCAGCTTGGTTTGCGCCTGCGCCACGGTAAAAATTGAGCTGATCACCGGAATAGCTAAAAAGGATAACGTCTTATTCATCAGAATGTCAATAGTAGATGTATGATGAACATGGATGCATTAGGAACGGGAATTCGCCATGTATCCATGTTCTTTTTATAGGTGTCAAAAATTTATTTTACTTGTAAAAAGGTTGTGCTTCCTTGCCATGATGAGGTATACGGTTTACCTTCATGTTCACCGGATTTCTGTTCGAAGATACTGGCCTCAAGCACGTAAGCTCCGGACCAAAGCGCATCAAAGGTAACGATGCCAGCAGCATCGGCAACAAATTCCTTGCCCCAGCCGGTAGACGAAAAAACAGATACTTTTGCGTTTGGAACGGCCTGACCTGCACTTGTAACTTTTGCCTGCAGACTAGCCCCTTTTTTCACAACAGTCGCATTAAGCAGTTCCACCTGCAGTGGATTTTTCAAGGAGCTATAATCCAACTTTGTCGATTTGCCCACCTGGACGGGCACCAGGGATGAAAACTCATACTTGGTATCGCCACCTAAATCTTTAGGCGCTTTAACAATAGATAAAAAATAGGTTCCCTCCACGGTAGGCTGAAACGAACCACCGAAATGGTCGCCTTTGTTGGTCAATTCGACCTGAACAGGCTCTTTTCCCGGAACATACAGGAGCAATGTAAAATCCTTCACGTCAGAATACCATTTTTCGATATTGTCTCTTTCATTGGTCGCATATTCTCCGTAATATACCCTGACCTCATGTGGCTGATTAACGGTGCCGGAAGGAGATGATTCAATCCAAAGGGCGTGTGCATTGCTGCTGAAACTGTACAACAGTGCTGTTAGAAATGTAAAAAGCGAAATAAGAACTTTCATAATATGTTGATTGATACGTATAGTTTTCAACTTACTATGGAGGATCTTGCACGTCGCAAACGGGCAGACAACGAAATGAATATTATTTTCGTTATCTTGCAGATCCTTCCATGTTGTACCGGAAGCGACTGCCAGCATCTGCTGCCGCAGTCTATCTATAGACAGTTGCCGCTGTCTCTAGAACTGCACCATGTGATAGATTGCCGTCTATGCATGGTGCTTTTGTTTATATTCATATCGCCAAATCACCACCCAGTAATTTAGACTGATTAAAAACAAAGGCAAATATAAAAGGATTTATTTGGATATCAACTATATTTTATTTTTTTCGGTTGGAGAGGGCGCGTAACGGTATACTGAGGGCGTGAAAACAGGTATCATGCCGGCGAATCAGGACAAGGCCATTCGCCAGCTGTGTCATCCAGCGCAGACGTTACCGGACAATAGGGATGGCGATATGAGCAGCTGCGCCAGATCAAATAACTCGGTTTCGCGGTAGCGTGTAGCCACATGAAGCTGGATACGGTCGCAATGTGGTTCAAACGTCTGGTGGACGAGTTCGACCGTATTATTCTCTCCGGAGAGGTGGGTTAAAATCAAGTGCTTGAGGCGCTCGGTCCTGTATTGATTGAACAGTTCGGCTGCAGCACGATTGGAAAGGTGCCCCCATCCACTACTGATTCTATTTTTCAGAAAATAAGAGTATCGTCCTGTACGTAGCATATCTTCATCGTAGTTAGATTCCAGCAGGAGTACATCGGAATGCTGGATTACATGCTGCACGTTTTCACAGGGGCGGCCAATGTCGGTCAGCACGCCGATATTATATGTGCCATCGGACACCAAAAAACTGCAGGGTTCTTTGGCATCATGAAATTTAGGGATACCATATACCCTAAGCCCTCCGACATCAACGACATCGTTGGGCGCGATGATATTGACCAGATGCGACGGTAAGTGTAACCGGGAACCATCATAACTGCCTCTGGTAATATATACGGGCAGATCGTATTTTTTTGCGAAGACAGAAAGGCCTTTTATATGGTCTGAATGTTCGTGTGTAATGAATATGGCCTTAACTTGGGTAGGCAGTATTCCCAGATTATACATCCGCAGATGAATATGCTTGCTGTTGATGCCGGCATCAATCAATATTGCCGAATCATCTTTGGCTATATAATAGCAGTTCCCATTACTTCCCGAAGCTATTGCACAATATTTCATTTTATTACTTTTTTTTCTTTGCTGCTGAAAGCCCAGCCTATCTCCTTTGTCCCCTGTATCCCAGCTGTGTTTACATCCTCCAGCCGTTGCGAGTGGCCCTGTGACGGCACGGCAACAAAGATACAAAAATCACAACAGGCAGAAAACCATTAACATTCTGGCAGACTCAGGGGAATATGGACTGCCAGGCCACCATCTGCTGTTTCTTTGTACTTGGCATTCATATCCAAAGCCGTCTCCCACATGGTTTTGACCACGGTATCCAGGCTGACTTTTGCTTTATCGGGATTCGATTGCAGGGCCAGCTGAGCAGCCGTAATCGCTTTTATTGCGCCCATTGTATTGCGCTCAATACACGGGATCTGCACAAGTCCGCCAATAGGGTCACAGGTCAGCCCGAGATGATGCTCCATGGCGATTTCGGCAGCCATCAACACCTGTCGCTGCGAGCCGCCCAGTACTTCTGTCAGTGCACCCGCGGCCATGGCTGAGGAAACGCCAATTTCGGCCTGACAGCCGCCCATGGCAGCGGATATGGTTGCATTTTTCTTAAAGATCGAGCCGATTTCGGAGGCGGTCAGAATAAACTGGATGATTTTATTTTCGCGCATTCCGTCGTGGAAGGTTATAAAATACTGCAACACCGCGGGAATCACGCCCGAAGCACCATTGGTCGGTGCGGTAACAACGCGGCCAAAGGAAGCATTTTCTTCATTCACAGCAAGAGCAAAACAGCTCACCCAATCCAGGATATATTGAAAATTCTGTCCCCCTTCGCGGATCGCCATCACCCAGGACGCATAATCCTGATAGCTGCGCCCCTGCATCAGTTTCTTATTTAATTTAGCCGCACGCCGCTCTACATTCAGGCCGCCCGGCAGTGTACCTCCTGTATGGCATCCGCGGTAAATACACTCATATATTGTTTTGTAGATATTGAGCACACCAGCAACAGTCTCACTCTCCTCCCGCCACGCGCACTCATTTTCAAGAACAAGCTCAGAGATTTTCAATCCCGTTTTCATCGTCCAGTGCAGCAGCTCCTGGGCTGTATCCACCGGAAATGGCAGATCCACCTCCGAAAGTACACTTTCGTTATCATTTTCCTGCACGACAAATCCGCCACCAATGGAATAGTAGGTTTCCGTAATCGCTTTTCCACTGGCCAGGAATGCCTGAAAAGTAACGGCATTCGGGTGAAAGGGCAGGCTCTCTGTGTACAGGAAAAGAAGGTCTTCGGTATACGAAAAGGGAATTTTACGTTCACCACCGACCTCTAGTTCGCCTACTGCTTTGATATGCTCAACTTTTGGTGTCACACGGTCCACATCAAAAGTAACGGGATCGTCACCACTTAGCCCCAGCAGCACAGCGATATCGGTTCCGTGCCCGGCACCAGTCTTGGCTAAAGATCCGTAAAGCAAAATTTTGACCTGCTCTACCTCTGCCAATACACCTTGTATGTGGAGGACATGGGTAAATTGCTGCGCGGCACGCCAAGGGCCCAAGGTATGCGAACTCGACGGTCCGATACCTATTTTAAACATATCAAAAACGGATATTTGTTCTTTGCTCATCATCTTTATTGTTGCGGTTAGCCTGCCTTCAAGGCTGTTGTCAAAACCGCATCTAAATTAGCACAAATAAGCATAGCATGTTACCTGCATTTGCATTATTATCAATTTGAAAATCAAGCTGTCGTTCTTTTAACAAGAATCCAACAAACATCTTACATTTTTTAGGGAAAAAGTAAGAAATGCTTCCCTATCTTTGTTGGCTATAATTTATAGAATGACCGGGAAAACATATTTATATTCTTTTTTTGCCTTTGTTATTTGTTTATTATCAATTAAAACATACCCGCAGCAGCTACCTAAGCGAGAGTTTCGCGGTGTATGGGTAGCGACTATAGGTAATATAGACTGGCCTTCTGTCAAGGCGGGCAGTAATGTAGCACAACAAAAACAGGAATTTATCGACCTTTTGGACCAGCATCGAAGCGCGGGCCTAAACGCCATTATTTTACAGGTTCGCCCTGCTGCTGATGCCTTTTATGCAAAGAGCAGGGAACCCTGGAGCCGATATCTTACGGGCAAACAGGGACAACCTCCGTCCCCCTTTTACGACCCACTGCAATTCGCGATCGAAGAAGCGCATAAAAGGGGAATGGAGCTGCACGCATGGTTTAATCCCTATCGGGCGTCGACGACCTTAAACCCAGCACATTTCTCGGACGACCATATCACAAAAAGGCACCCTGAATGGTTCTTTACCTATGCGGGGAAAAAACTTTTTAATCCCGGACTCCCCGAAGTACGCAAATATATCATCGACGTCATTATGGACGTGGTCAAGAATTATGACGTGGATGGCATCCATTTTGACGACTATTTTTACCCTTATCCGGACAGCCGGAGCACTCCAGTACCTGACCAGATGACGTTTGCACAATATAATAACGGCTTTGAGCATATCGAAGACTGGCGCCGCAATAACGTCAACATGCTCGTACGAGATCTGGGGACTGCCATCAAACGAGTCAAGCCTTATGTCAAATACGGAATCAGTCCCTGCGGTGTATGGGATAATAAGGAGAATAATAGTGCGGGATCCGAAACACGGGGCCTGAGCGCCTACCGGGAGCTCTATGCCGATGGGGTCAAATGGATGCAGGAAGGCTGGATAGACTATATCAATCCGCAGATCTACTTTCCTTTTAAAAACCGGGCGGCAGCTTATGAAATACTGGTATCCTGGTGGCAACGACATACCTACGGGCGGCATTTTTATGTCGGACACGGTGCATACCGCGTCACAGAAAACAAAGTTGGGTGGACCGACAAAAGCCAGATTCCACGACAGGTGCGGCACTTACGGGAAGAGCATCTTGTAGGTGGAAGTATTTATTTTAGCTCGCGGTCGCTTACTGATAATCTCGCGGGGCTACAGGACTCCATGCGAAATGACCTCTACCGTGCACCTGCATTGCCACCTACAATGCCATGGCTGGACAGCATCGCGCCCAACGCACCCTTTGGATTACTCGTAAAATCTTTGGCCAACGGTAAAATGAATACGCTCTTCTGGCAAAAACCCGATGCGGCAAGTGATGGCGAATCCGCCTACGGGTATGTTGTCTATCGTTTTGCTGAAGGCGAACGGGTCAACATCAAAGATCCCAGCAAAATCATTTCTATCAGCTATGACGCGGATAAACTCCAGTACACCGATGACGACATCAAGCCGCGCCACCGCTATAAATACGTCGTCACGGCCATTGACAGGATGAAAAACGAAAGCCGGCCTTCCGATAGCCGGGAAGTTGACGAAGACCTTTAAGAAAAGAATTTAAATAAAATAACCCTCCAGGAGTGATTGCTTCTTCAGCGGCATCCGAGGAGGGTTGTTGTTTTAGTGTGATTTTAAAAGAGTCTATTTTCCGTGTCCCGTTTTAAATTTCTTGTTGATGGTTACCGGCAATTTCCCCTTTGGGATATTTTGGCCAAGGACGGTCTTCGCAGCAGCATGTTGCATAAATGCATCGTTCTGATAGGCTAGTAAAATCGTCTTGGCTTTTTTCGAAGCTTCAATGCCATCCAGGGCATAGGCGTTGGTGAATAAAGTCAGAATGGACTTTTTGGCAAACTTGTTCATTAGACCTTGTACATTTTCATTCAGCACGAGGGAAGGCCGCGGACGAAGTCTGGTATCATGTACGGCAATGATATATTGCTTGTTTTTCTTGATCTCTTTGACAAGGCGCTTCATTTCGTCTTTGCTGATGCTGTCGGGGACAAAATACGCTGTTGCATTACTCAGACCTTTAATGAGATCATCCTGGAAGGTCTGATTGGCCGGGATGCCAATATTAATAATTGCTGTCGGCAGCTCCTTTTTGAAAGATTTCAACTTGTCCGTTGATCTAAGCGCAGTGATTGCCGCATTGGACAGTTCATCGATCAGCTGTATGGCAGATGCCCGATGAAGGTCCGCGTATAAATTTTGCTGCGATGTCGTCTGATATTTATCCAGCCCCAACCACAGCTTGGCCGCAAGTACACGCTTTACGCGGGCATCGATATCGGACTGTGCAATACGCCCTTCGTCGATGGCTTTCAGGATAAGGTCAATCGCCCGTTTACTGTTCTCCGACACTTCCAGCAGATCATGTCCCGCAATGATCGCCTGTACATCCGCCTCTCCGTTCGGAAAAAATTTTTTCACCCCTTTCATGTCCATCGCATCGGTGACGGTCAGCCCCTTAAAACCGAGCTCATTCCGGAGAAGGTCCGTAACAACCTTTTTTGAAATTGACGAAGGCATGTTGGGAGTAGCATCAAGGCTCGGAATATTCATATGTGCCACCATCACCGCGGGAGCTCCAGCATTGATAAGCTCTTTGAATGGATACATTTCCAGCGTATCGAGCCTCTTTTTATCAAAAGGTAACTGTGGCAGATCATAATGTGAGTCGACATCAGTATCTCCATGTCCCGGGAAATGTTTGATGGATGCCAATATACCACCATCAACCATGCCGTCCATATAGGCCTTTGCCTTTTGGGTAACATTATATTTATTATCGCCGAATGAACGGATACCGATTACCGGGTTTTTAGGATTATTGTTGATATCCACATCCGGCGCAAAATTGAAGTGCATACCAATCCGGTGAAAATCCTGTGCAACTTCGCGGCCCATCCGGTAGATCAGCTGATTGTCCTGCACAGCTCCGAGGGTCATCTGATAAGGAAAAGATAACGTAGAATCCGGCATCCGCATACCAAGCCCCCATTCACCATCAAAAGTTATCATCAACGGTACCTTTGCCAGGGACTGATAACGGTTGAACATGTCCACATGCCGCACGGGTCCACCCTGAAATACAACAAGGCCACCAAGCTGTTCGTCTTTCACAACCTGTGCAACAGAATCGATATACTTCTGGCCCAGATTCGTATGCGCCCGCACCAAAAACAATTGAGCAACTTTTTCCTTTGGTGTCAATGTATTGAATACCGCATCTACCCAATCGTGCTGGGAATTGATATATTTCACAAAATCTTTCTTGTCTTGTGCTCGCAGGAATGAAATCGTGCCGGCCAAAGCCAATAGTCCGAGACCAAGTTTTTTGAACATAAATTAGTTTGTATAATGAATTAAATTGAGTACTAATAACGTCATAATTTTGGAGAAAATGAAATTGATTTTGCAACAATTTAATATAAACACGCAAAAAGACGCACGACAAACCTATGAGATGCTCAATCATGAACTGATCTCTTGACGAAGCGACACGACAAAAGGGCAATCTGGCGCCAAACGTTATCGAGGGATTAACAGCTGAAAGTGCATCGTATGGGATGACTGGGGCCATGTGCTACGGATTGTAAAAACAGGATAGTTATGCAGCAAGGTTTAGTTCAGAGGCATGGATCATCGAGGTAA
The DNA here is from genome assembly GCF_901482695.1 of Sphingobacterium thalpophilum. Classification (NCBI taxonomy): domain Bacteria; kingdom Pseudomonadati; phylum Bacteroidota; class Sphingobacteriia; order Sphingobacteriales; family Sphingobacteriaceae; genus Sphingobacterium; species Sphingobacterium thalpophilum. The sequence goes on along the minus strand of NZ_LR590484.1, from coordinate 2,081,059 downwards.
TGAACGGGGGGGCTGTAGAGTGATCCAGTACTCTGCTGGCGCAGCTTATAAAAAGTCAGAATGTAATGAAATAAGCTAAATCAGATTATACTTTTTTTCCAGAAACAGCGTCAGTTCCATCACATGCTCCAATTCACCGATTGCTTCTTTCTTCCATAGCGTATCTATGATCAACAGCAGGAACTGTGTTTCAAGTTCGGGATTTTCATATCCCAGTTCCTTAAACGCACGATGAATAATGGGCTGCACGGGCTTCATAAACTGTTCGTGCTGCTGTTTAGAAAAAGGATGGTGCGACAGACGTTCCTGCAGTTTCCAGAATATTGGTTCGGCCGTCACCAGCTTGTTCGGCAGGTTGATCATGGTCCGCAAAAAGTCTTTCGGCTCACGGTAAGTCATCATCCCACGGTGATGCGTCAGCACTTTGCGATACCCGGACTTGATCAGATAGACCAGAAGCGCATCCTTATTACCAAAATGTTTGAAAATCAAAGCCTCCGAAACACCGGCATTCTGTGCAATCGTTTTGGTAGACGTATTGGTATAACCCTGTTCTGAAAAAAGCAGCAAAGCTTCCTTCATGATCCGCTCTTTTCTACTCAAAACACTATCTTTCATACGCTACTGTTCAGTTGATTTTTAATTCTACTGCAAACTTAGATAAATTGCCTTTCAAATGCAATACAATGCGCGCGGCATATGACAAGAGCTTATCTGCTCTTAGCGATGGCTATTGTTTCTCAATTATTATGTTCTGATCTATCGCTATACGTGTTTTCAGCGCATAGACGTCTCTATCCGGTTCGGCAAATGCTATTGTAACTAAAATGATAGTAATTTGTATTCCATAGTCGCCTAAATTTGAAAAATATAAAATTATAACTGTCATCAGGTCATTAAACTAAGCAGCGATTCCTAACCAATGAAAATCAATCCCTGGGCCTTTCTTGTACTATCATTCAGTTTTGTGCTGTGGGGGGCGCAAGCCTTTGGCCAGCAATATATTTCCGGAAAGCTTGTGGACAACAGCAATTCGAAACCGATATCTGGCGCCAGCGTGACGATTATCGCACTAAAAGATTCAAGCCGGACTCAGATACCAACGGATATATTGGGCAAATTTGTCAGCCGGCCGCTTCCCAGCGGTGAGTATCTGGTTTCGGTGCAGCCGATGGGCTATGCGGCCGATATCCGGAAAGTCCGGTTACTGGACAAGACTGTTGACCTAACGTTCAAGCTCAATAACTCGGAAATCATATTGGACGAAATCAGCATTTCGCCCAGTAGTGTTCAGGTACGTGGTGACACACTTGAATTTGATGCCAAAAAATATGTAACACAGGATTTTGCGGATGCCGACGAACTGATTAAGCAGATTCCGGGCGTAGAAATCGACGAAGATGGAAATGTGAAGGCACAGGGCGAGGCGGTAAACAAGATCATCATTGATGGACGTGAATTCTTCAGCACAGACCCAAAAGTTGCCCTTAAAAATTTGCCCGCAGACGTCATCGCTAAAGTACAGCTGATTGACGATAAGACAGAACAGGCCAAATTCAGCGGCTTTGATGACGGCAAAAGGATGAAGGTCATCAATATTGTCACCAAGCCCGAAAAACGGAAATCATATTTTGGGAAAATCTCCGGTGGTGCCGGCCCCGATCATAAATACGCAGTAAATACCCAGGTGACAAAAATGAATCCGAAGCGCCAGTATTCAATCGACATCAACAGCAACAATGTCAATCAGCCCAACGGTTTTGCGCCGCGGGGCAATACACGGGGCCGTACGGGGCAGGGCATCACCACGCGCTTCAATGCTGGGTTCAATTATCTTGACCGATTTTTACGGGATCGCATGGATTTCAACGCCAATTATACCTACAATTATTCAGACAATAATACGGTCAGCGAGAATAAAACAGAATATACTGCCGGCAATAGGGCAAACCAGATCAGCAATCAGCAGCAGGCCGGAAACACATATAGCAATAATCACGCACTCTCTATACGCGCCAACTGGAAAATAGACTCTATTCAAAAATTGGATATACAGCCCAGCTTTTCCTATCAGAGCAACAATAGAAATGGTAGTTCTCACAGCAGCACCTTATTGAACTTAACCGAAATGCTCAATCGCTCCGACAGAAATAGCGCAAGCTTTGGCGAAAACTTCAGCTGGGGCGGTGACCTCACGTATATGCGCCGATTGAATAAGCCGGGCCGCACGGTCAGCTTTAACATCAATGGCTCGCTCAGCACGAACAAGGCCGAGGCGGCAAATTATGCCTTAAACACGTATTACCGAAACGGGGACTCCAGCCGGATTGATACTGTGGACAACCGGAGTTACAGCCACGCTGACAACAACGGTTTCCGTTCGAAAGTCGCGTATACCGAAATGCTGGATAAATATTCCCGCCTCCAGGTGAATTATACGTTTAGGAATACCAGCCGTTATTCGGACCGCAAAACTTATGAATTTCTGGCCGAGACCGGGCAATTGGGCGAACTGAAAAACAGACTATCCAATGAGTTCCGCAATGATTTCATCTATCACAGCGCAGGTACATCTTATCTTTTTAATAAAAAAGACAGCATACGTTTCCAGGTCGGGCTGGACTATCAGACTGCGGCACGGGTTAACGACAAGCTGTTTCCCAATGCACTGAAAACGAAAAGCCATTTTAACAGTCTGCTTCCGAATTTAAATTTTCAGTATAATTTCAACAAAGAAACGCGTATCGAATTCCGGTACCATACCAAAACGAATACACCGGGGATTGAGCAGCTTCAGGACTTTATCGACAATCAGAACCCTTTGCGGATCAGTTCGGGAAATCCAGATTTAAAGCAGGAGTATGACCATAACCTAGTCCTGCAGTTCAGATCCGTCAACAAGGCTTCAGGGAGAAGTTTCACCTCGGATTTTACAGCAGATTTTATCCAGAATAAGATTGCCAATACTATTTTTACCACAGATACGGCCTATACCATTACGGATGATGTTGTACTGGGTCCGGGAGGCCAATATACGAGGCCCGAAAACGTTGACGGCGTGTACAACCTCAGATGGCACAATAGTCTCGGCTACCGGATTGAACCGCTCAAACTCAACCTGAACCTCAACAACAACATGTATTTCAACCAGAACTACACCTTGCTAAATTTTGCAGAGGTCGATGCAAAGACCTATGGTATCAATCAGCGTATAGGTATCAACAGCGCATTCAGCAAGGATGTCATTATTGGTCTGGATTACAATGGCAACTTATCTTTTTCGAAAAATTCTGCCACGGCACAGTCGAATTATGCGGTCTACAAGCACACCATTAGTAATTCTGTTGCGCTGACTCTGCTTGAAACCTGGACATTAAATTCGACATTCAACTATCTCTACAATGGCAGTATGCTGAATTCGCCGAGCACGACCAGCTTACTGTGGAACGTTTCTTTGGGTAAAAAGTTGTTCAGACGACGGAATGCGGAGGTGAATCTCACGGTGTTCGATATTTTTAACGACAACAAAAATATCAATCAGCAGGTCAACGATCTATGGGTACGCGCATCACAATCCAATGCAATTACCCGTTATGCAATACTGAGTTTCACCTACCATATCCGCGGTATGGGTGGTGCAAAAAGCGGTGGAAAAAGCGGGAGACGTCTCAGTCCACGGTAAGCATATATCCTACTCCCCTGACGTTTGTAATTTTGATGCGGCTGTCCTGGCTTAGGTACTTTCGGATACGGCTAATGAATACATCCAAACTGCGCCCGGTAAAGTACTTATCGTGACTCCAATAGGCCCGCATGATATCCTCTCTGGGGATCACCTTGTCTTTCTGCTCATAGAGTTTCCGCAAAAGTTCGCTTTCGCGGAAAGACAGTTTTAGCACCTCACCCCGGTAAATCAACTGATGTTTCAGACTATCCAACGTATAATCGCCTATCATCAGTTTCTGTCCAAACAACATCTTGGGACTATTTTTGAGCAGGGACTCGATCCGCACCACTAGTTCTTCTATCTTAAAAGGTTTTTTGACATAGTCGTCACCACCGAGACGAAAGCCCCTCACCACATCTTCTGTCTGTACCTTGGCTGTCAGAAAAATAATGGGAATCAAGGTATCCATCTCCCGTATTTTTGACGCCAAGGTAAACCCGTCCATCAGCGGCATCATGACATCTACCACCATAATATCCGGTTTGGCTCGGCTAAAGGCAGCTAAAGCCTCATACCCGTTATTGCAGTGCTCGACCCTGAAACCATTCGCTTCCAGACTGTCGGCAACAATCATGGCCAGACTGGGCTCGTCTTCAACGTATAAAATATCAATCATACTACCTTGAGTCAATTCAAATTATTTCAATGTATTCTCCGAGGCGCTAATAAGGCAAGCGTACAGCAAACGTACTGCCTCTGCCCAGTTCGCTTTCCACAGTGATTTTGCCATCATGTCGCTTGACCACCTGTTTGACATAGGCTAGCCCGAGCCCAAAACCTTTGACATCGTGCAGGTTGCCGGAGGGTACCCTGAAGAACATGTCAAAAATCTGCTGCTGGTATTCGGGAGCAATCCCTTTACCGTTATCTGTAATACGAATTTGCACATTTTCTTTCAGAGTTTTTAGTTCAACTTTTATCGTCACTTGCTGACCTGCGTATTTTATGGCGTTTTCCAGTAAATTATTGATCACATTTCGGAGGTGCGATTCATCGCCATTGACGATGATCTCCATACTCTCTGCAATAAGCTCTATAGTGACAACCTTCGTTTTGTTGAGCTGTGCAACTTCTATGGCGCTTTGGACCGTCGCCACGAGGTTAAAATCCACGCGCTGTAATACAATTCCCCTGGAAGCGTCAATATCCATCTGTAGCACTTTTTCGATCATGGTCGAAAGATGTTCTAGTTCTTTTTTCGAAATATCCAGATAGCGCTTCATCTTCTCTTTATCATCTTGCACCCCATAAAGCTGAATCGCCTCAACAGCAGCCATCACGGTAGATACTGGGGTTTTGAGCTCATGCGTCATGTTATCGACAAAGTTTTTACGCAGTTCCGCCATTTTATTTTGCTGAAAGATAGTCTTCATCAGATAGAAAAAAGTACCCAGCAACAGACCGATCAGAAGCAGTGAAATCAACAGCTGCCAGCTGAGGCTATACAGGAGATATTTCCAGTCTTCCTGAAACTTGACCACTAGAAATTCACCCTTCGCCGGATTGACCATCATGGGCCTTGTCCATGCAAGATTTTGCTCGCGGTATTTCCGTCGCACATCCTTGACCTGGTCACGCGGGATACTCACCACATCCAGTTGGTATGGCACGTCGATGCCTTTATTGCCTAACGATTCGCGGAACTTTTTGTCGATCAGGTTCAAAATGGTCTTATTCATGTCAAAGTCGCGAAACAAAAAAGGGGGTATGATCGTCGGATTATCACGATCCTTAGAATAGATCTTTACTTTTCTGTCCGCGCCCCGCTGCGTATGGATATGACCCCATGGCTGCTGCTCACGCACCCGCTGCAGCGCTTGATCCAGCTCCTGCTCTGCAAGCAGCGGCGCCAGTTCTCGTCTGATGTCGTCCAGCAGCCGGTCACGGTCCGCAACGGGGCCGTCCAATTGCTGATCGCCGTTTTCGGCCTGATACACTTCCTGTACCACATTAAAGAGCGAGCGTTCGGCAGTCGATAAGAAGAGATCACGGCGGTTGGTATAGCTCCCATATAGCCAGATTCCCAGCACAACACTGATTCCCGCACCTATCAGAACGATCAAAGTGATCAGCAATTTAAATCTTCTACCCATAACGAAAACAAATTTAAATTACTAGATTTGCAATCGCTGTGGTAATTAACCATATTTAACAAAATATAACACTGATTAACAGTAAGCATTGATTACTTTTGCACTATTCAAAAATTAATATGATCAAACACTTTAAGAGACGTAGTATACAATTTTTACTCCCACTTCTTACGCTAGCAGCATTTGTTGGTTGTAATAAGGATATTTCACTCTCTTTAGATAATTCACGGGGCGAATCAATTGGGGTGGTTCCCATTGATACGGTTTCCGTCAAAGTTTCTACTTTTCAGCTTGACGATATTCCAACTTCAGCAACGGGGACAATATTGGTAGGTAAAAATCGTAATCCCGTTACCGGAAGTGTAAGTTCAACGTCTTATTTTCGACTAGGTATAGGCACAGTCAACGGAGAAAGCATTCCCGATGATGCCATATTGGATTCGATTACATTGGTACTTGCTCCCAATAAATATTATTATGGAGATACCACAAAAATGCAAAAGATAGCGGTCCACCGTGTTACGGAAGACATCACATTGACCCCGATCAATTCCACACAGCCCGCAAGTGAACGCCCATTTTATGTCAGCACGGCCAGTATCTTCTCACAGAAGAAATTTGCATATGAAACTACTCCATTGGCAGCACTCTCCTTCAATCCAAGAGTGAAGTCAATAGACTCCTTGTTTTTTAGATTTAACAATACCATCAGCACCGAACTCTTTCGCTTGATCAAAAACGGCGATAACCGAATCCAGAATAATACAGATTTTCAGGAATACTTCAAAGGGTTGGCGCTTGTACCGGATAAAAACAATACAACGTTGATCGGTTTCAAAGACACTGTATACCTGCAGGTCCATTACTCCTTTGAAAACAATGAAGGAGTCAAAGCTGCCGGCAAACAGCAGTTTACGATTGACAACAAAGCTTACCAGTACAATAGTATAGAAGCAGATCGTTCTAATACGAAATTTGCGTCGATGAATGTATCTAATCCGGAGATTTCGGTAGAACAGACAGCAGGATATACCTTTTTGGAAGGCTCCACGGGAGTTGTAGCGAAAATAGAATTCCCGACGTTATTACAATTGGTGAATGATCCTTCCATTGCAATTAATAAGGTTGAGCTGTCGATCGAAGCAGAAAACAGCAATGAGACAACATTTGAACAACCAGAATTCCTGACGCTGCTGATTGCGAACAGCGAGGGCACTCCGGTCAGTGGACTATTATCTCTGGACTATCCTAGCGTACTTCAAGTGGCTAGGCTATCATCGACAGGCGGATCAGATAATGGAAAATATACATTCAATCTGATTGATTATTTAAATAAAATTAAGACAACAGCATATAAAAATACTTCATTATATCTATCTTTACCGCCTACAGCCTCGCAGACTTCGGCTAATAGCATCATACCTGCGGCGTTGTTTAATACAGGAAATAGGTTGATATTGGCAAAAGATGGCAATGATCCAAGAATTAAATTAAACATCCTATATACTAAATTTCAATAATTTATGAACAAGAAAAATTGGCTACTCGTATTGTCTGCTTTTGTAGTTACAGTTACAACATTCTCTTCTTGTAAGAAAAGTGATGATACTGAAGATGAGAAATCGACAGAGTGGTTTCAAAAAGCAGCTTATAAAGGTCCACAAACTTCTGCGGCAGCAAGTTTTGTGATCAAAAACATAGCTTACGTAACCACCGGTCAATCCAATAATGCAGGTAGCAGACCTATCCATTTAAAGACCACTTATGCGTATGACCCTGCTTCCAACAGCTGGAGCGAAAAAGATCCACTGGCGGATGATGCTGAACGCAGTGGCCGTCGTAATGCTATTGCATTTACTATCGGCGACTTTGGCTATGTAGGCGGCGGTAACGATGGTTCAAATTACCTTCAAGACTTCTATAAATTCGATCCTGCAGCAGAAAGAGGTAAACAATGGACCAGAATTGCCGATTTGCCAATTCCGTTGGCAAGTGCAGTTGCTTTCAGTATTGACGGTAAAGCGTATGTAGGAACAGGCGAAACAGCCATTAATAATGCTGTTACGTTTACCAACCAATTTTTCAAATACGACCCGACTGCAAATAAATGGGAAGCCATCAACGACGCACCATTCACAGCGAAACGCAAAGGAGCGTTTGTGTTTATGATCAACAATATTGCTTATATTGGTGGTGGCGTTTCCAATAGCAGTAATCCAAAAGACTTCTACAAATTTGACGGAAGCAAATGGACGCAATTGGCAGATATATCTAGAAACGACGGAACATATAATTACGACTTAACACGCTCAAATGCAACAGCTTTCACCATCAATGGCAACGGTTTCCTTGTCGGCGGCCTGAAAGGCAGTATAGCGATCAACAGCGTTGCGAAATATAACGTTAGTGGTGACTATTGGACTACAGACAATACCAATTTCGGCGGGACTGCCAGATACGATGCAGTGGGTTATGCCATTGGAGGAACAGGTTATGTGACCACCGGTCTAAATGGTTCTACCCGTTTTGATGACAACTGGAGCTTTACTCCGATTTATTAATCGGACCCAATCATAACAAAAAAGGGATGAGCGTACGCTCATCCCTTTTTTGTTATGATTGGGACTCTTCTTTTTATCGCGATATATAAACTGGGCAAAGGATATCTCAGCCAGCCCCTAAGTGCAAAATCACCACCTCTCCATGGGGGACAATCATTCCCTGCTGGGAAGACCTAGCAAAAAAGCTCCATCTTCTAGCACTTGCAACCAAGGTGTGAACAGGATTTATTGCCCAGCGGTAGCCAATAACCGGCGTATCAAATTGATAACACCTTTAATGCAACAATGAATCGATAAAACACGCAAAAAAGGGAATGTCCCTCTCCTGACATTCCCTTTAGCTTATTAAAGCAATACTAAGATCAGCTACTGTTCGATGGCCTTAATCTCAAATAAAGTATTCCACAGTTTACCCGTTACAAAAAGACGTTTGTTGGCCTGATCATAAGCAATACCATTGAGCTCGTTATCATAAGCGGAAGTATGTTCGTAAATACCTACTAAGTTTATCCGTCCTTCTACGGCTCCGGTCTCAGGGTCAATAATGACGATAATATCCTTCTGATACACATTGGCATATACTTTTCCATCAATATATTCTAATTCGTTCAGTTCGTCCACCGGCCCGTTTTCATCATAGACAGCAATGGCATGGAGTTCCTTACCGGTGGTAGCATCAAGGAAATACAATTTGTTGGATCCGTCGGATTTAATCAGGCGCTTTCCATCGTAGGTAATTCCCCAGCCCTCTTTACTATTTTCGTATTTAAAAGAACTTTCTTTTGCAAATGTATTTTTATCAAACACGTATCCTTCCCCCTGCTGCCAGGTCAGCATAAAAAGTTTATTGCCTACCAACGTCATGCCCTCGGCAAAGGTCTTCTCATCGAATTTGATCTCCTTCAGTACCTTTCCTGTTTTCAGGTCCACTTTGCGGAGGTTGGATTCGCCATAGCGTCCATTGGATTCATACAGCACCCCATCTGCAAACTGCAGCCCCTGGGTGAAAGCAGTTGTGTCATGCGGGTATTTATTAACAACCTCAAATCCATAATTTTTGGCCGCAGCAGGAACAATAAAAAATGTACTCGACACCGAATCAGACTGACCACCGCTGTAGACCAGGGCAGAAATATTACGCGGACCATAGGCCATATCTTTCGTGTCGACAGTTATTGCTGCCGTATCGGTAGAAGATCCTACATGCCTGTCGTCCACGAAATAGGCAACAGAATCCATTGTTACCGATTCGAATTTCAATTTCAGTTGCACAGGACTTCCTTTTAGCACTGCCTGATTCGGCCCCGGAGCCGCAAACTCCAAAGCTGTTTTTTTGGACTTACAAGAAGTAAAAGCAAGTGCTGTAATCGCAATGAAATAGGTGATTTTTTTCATCTAATTATTATTTTTCTTTTTATTTATTCACTCCACAGCCTCCTTCAGCTGTCCCAAAATGCATCTTTTATATAGGTAATGTCCGGATTTTCACTATTTGTTATTGCAACAACATCAAACCTGAGCTCTCCTACATAGGCGTGTTTCAGTATGTACGCCTGTGCTGCGCGAACCAGCCGCCGCTGCTTGCGCAGGTCCACAAATTCATATGGCTGCCCAAAGTCTGTTCCGGATCTTGTCTTCACTTCCACAAACACCAGGGTATCCCCATCCATGACAATCAAATCTACCTCTAAATTCTTAAAGCGCCAATTTCTTAACACTATTTTACAGCCTATCCCGACCAGATAGTCTGTAGCAAGCTGTTCGCCCAATGACCCTATTTCAAGATGCCTTGCCATACATACCCTTATTTCACAATGGTATTTCCAAGAAAGCCACCCAGAAGCTTCTCCGCTTCTTTGAGTTTTTGATATTTAAAGAGCAACACTTCGAGATTGCCAATATCCTTTTCATGTTTCATCTCTTCACGGATATTGTGCATCTCTGCTTCTATCTTCCGCTTTTTGATGCGATAGATCGCGGTAACGACAAGCTGCTTCAGATGCTCATACTCCTGGCTGACGTAAATCTTGCGTTTGTCGTCGTTCCAGTTTTCACTTAGTGAATATTTGCTGGCAACACAGTTGATCGCGAGTTCAGATACCGCAGCGTCAGCATTGGAATAAAACTGCTTGGGGTCCGGAATTTCATAATTTTCGGCGGCATCACGATAAGCCTTTAAGATATATGCAGCCGCCTTGTCTTTAAATTCAATATCATTGATGTTGCCCAATAGCACACCAGCGACAGGGATATCACCGTCCCCCTCCCAAGTTGCCAGATAATCCCCGTAATTGATCAGAATGCGGACGATCTCACGTTCCTGCAAAACTTCGGAGGTCAGCTGGGTGGGTTGATTCTCAGATTCCATGGCAGGTATTCCTGCTCGTTCCTCATCGGTCATGAAGAAATCCGGTGGTGGGCCATCCATACCAGGTGGAGGCATTCCGGCACCTGCAGGTGGCCCCTGCGTTTTCCGGGATGCTTCTTTATCCGCTTTCTTTGCTCTATTGAGCCTTATCTTGTTGAGTTCGGCAAGCAAAATACGCTCCTCGATGTCCAGCAGGCTGCTGCATTCCCGAATAAAGACCGAAACCTTGATTTCATCGGGTATCAGAGCAATACTTTCGACAACATCACGTATCACCTCTGCTCTTTTTATGGGATCGTTGCTCGCATCGCGCAACAAGATGCTGGTTTTATAAAAGATAAAGTCCTGCTGCCGGGATTTGACATAATCCTTAAAAGCTGCAGCACCAAATTTCTGAATGTAAGAATCGGGGTCGTTTCCATCAGGGAAGAGCAGGACTTTCACATTTAACCCTTCTTCCAGGAGCATGTCTGTACCCCGCAAAGACGCTTTAATGCCGGCTTCGTCTCCATCGTAAAGGATGGTGACATTTTTTGTGAAGCGGGAGATCAGTTTAATCTGGCCTGTTGTAAGAGAGGTACCCGACGAAGACACCACATTTTCGACTCCTGCCTGATGCACCGACAGGACGTCGGCGTACCCTTCGACAAGATAGCAATTGTCTTCGTCCATGATGGCCTTTTTGGCGAAGTTGAGACCATAGAGCACATCCGACTTATGGTAGATGTCGCTCTCGGGCGAGTTGACATATTTGGCGACCTTTTTATCGGTTTTTAACGTACGGCCGCCAAAGCCGATAATACGCCCCGTCAGATTATGAATCGGGAACATGACGCGTCCCCTGAAACGATCGTAGAGCGACTTATCATCCCGTTCGATCGCCAGACCACTTGCTACCAGATAGTCCGGATGAAATCCGGCTGCCTGCGCACTGTCCACCAGGGCAGTCCATTCTTCTGGCGAGTAACCGAGTTCGAATTTTTTGATGATATCCTCACGGTATCCGCGCTCTTTGAAGTAGTTGAGTCCAATGACCTGTCCCATCTCAGTCTTCCACAGGCGCTCCACAAAAAACTTACCGGCCCAGGCGCTGAGCACGTAAAGGCTTTCCCTTTTATCCTGTGCGGCAAGTTGTGCCGGAGAGCGCTCCACTTCTTCAATCTGGATCGCATATTTATCCGCTAAATAGCGAATAGCTTCAGGATAGGAGAACTTCTCCAGTTCCATAACAAACTTGAGCGAATCTCCACCTGCGCCGCAACCAAAGCACTTATAGATACCTTTGGAAACAGAGACATGAAATGAAGGTGTTTTCTCATTATGAAAAGGACAATTTCCGATCAGGGAAGTGCCACGTTTCTTTAAATCAACGAAGTCACCCACCACTTCTTCTATCCGTACTGTTTCCAGTACCTTGTCAATAACTTCTTGCTTAATCAAACCGTTCCTTTTTTAATGTAAAATTAGCATAAATATGATACATTTTTTAGCAGATCGCAGGTATTGCGTGTATTTTCTAAAAGGAGAGCGTAAATAATAAGTGTGACCGGCAAAAAACTATCACGCGAAATATTTACATTTGCTGTTCAATTTATAGCTGATTAAGTTAGTCAAAATGAGCAAAACGATCAAGAAAATATGCTGCATCGGTGCTGGTTATGTAGGAGGCCCCACCATGTCTGTTGTAGCCAGTCAGTGTCCTCATATTGAGATTACCATTGTTGATATGAATGCAGCCCGCATCGAGGCCTGGAACGATAAAGATCTGGACAACCTACCTGTTTATGAGCCTGGATTGAAGGAAATCGTTGCTGAAGCCCGCGATCGAAATCTGTTTTTTTCCACCGATATCAACAAAGCTATTGATGAAGCTGACATGATCTTCATTTCTGTCAATACACCAACCAAAAATTACGGTAAGGGCAAAGGCATGGCAGCAGATTTAAAATATATTGAGCTGTGCGCGCGGCAGATTGCCGCAGTCGCCAAAAATGATAAGATCGTTGTTGAAAAGTCCACATTGCCCGTACGCACCGCAGCTGCTTTAAAGAGTATTCTGGACAACACAGGCAATGGTGTCAACTTTCATATTCTTTCTAATCCGGAGTTCCTGGCTGAGGGAACAGCGATACAGGATCTGATCAAGCCGGACCGCGTACTTATCGGCGGCGAAAACAAAGATGCTATTGCCGCACTGGTGGATATCTATGCACAATGGGTAGACCGGAGCAAAATCCTAACCACCAACCTATGGTCCTCTGAGCTTTCCAAATTAACAGCCAATGCATTTTTGGCCCAACGTGTTTCGTCGATCAATTCGATCTCCGCTCTCTGTGAAAAGACAGGTGCGAATGTGGATGAAGTGGCCAGAGCCATCGGCATGGACACCCGCATCGGCCCCAAATTTCTCAAAGCCTCGGTCGGCTTCGGCGGCTCCTGCTTCCAGAAAGATATTCTCAATCTCGTTTATATTGCCCGTAGCTACGGTCTCACGGAAGTCGCGGAGTACTGGGACCAGGTGATCATCATGAATGATTATCAGAAACGCCGCTTTGCCGACAACATCATACAAACGCTGTACAATACAGTATCCGGAAAGAAAATCGCTTTCTTAGGCTGGGCATTTAAAAAAGACACCAACGATACGCGTGAATCAGCGGCGATCTATGTGGCCGACTACCTACTCAACGAACAGGCGGAGATAACGGTATATGACCCCAAAGTATCAGCCGAACGAATCTATGCGGACCTGGATTATCTGAATACCCGCTCATCCGAAGAAAACAAAGCCTTGGTAAAGGTCGTTAGTAGCCCTTATGAGGCTTGTGACGATGCCCATGCCATCGCCGTGTTAACCGAATGGGACGAATTTAAAGTTTATGACTGGCAAGCTATAAAAGAACAAATGAAGAAACCTGCTTTTGTGTTTGATGGCCGTAAACTTCTGGACCGCAGTCAGCTTGAAGCACTCGGTTTTAAATACTATGCGATAGGCGAATAATACATCAACAGGATAAAGGAAGAACCCTCAGCCCATAAGCAATGCTACGCTTTTGGCTGAGGGTTTTGTTTGTGCCTGTTGGCAACGCATAAGGAAAGAGAGATGAAACACAAGCGAAGCAACAGGACTTTTTATCTTAATTATTCAGCATACTATAAAATTCGTTCATGTAATAAGACTCCTGCAAGGCATCCCTAAAATTCTGCCATTGCTCTTCGTTAAACGAAAATACAATATCCGGATAAGGTGTTTTCATGATCAACCGAAATTCGCCGTCTGGAAACGAACTAAAAAAAAGTTCATCGCCATTACTTTTTATGATGCTCAGAAAGTCGGCAAACTTACCCGGTGTAAATGTCAGCACAAAACTTTGCTGCCAGATATAATATGTCTTGCACTTATGGCAGACACTGATATGGGTATCGCCGCGTTGGCTCAGAACTTTTGTATCACACATGCTTTACCAGTATTTATTTAGACTCATTATAAATAATATTCAAATGTAAGCATTGTTTTTAGAATTGCAAGTATTTATATAAAAAAAAGGGAGATATTTTCATATCTCCCTTTTTACGCGGTATCCGATTAATTGAGCCCGCGCTTTTTCAATAAATATTTTGGATCCGGATCGGCACCTCTAAATGTTCGATACATTTTAGCCGGATCGTCTGTGCCCCCTTTTTGAAGAATATTCTTTCTGAAGGAATCGGCGGTCGGCTGGTCGTATAAGGATTTTTCTTTGAAAGCTGCGAAAGCATCCGAGTCGAGTACTTCGGACCAGATATATGCATAATAGCCAGCTGAATATCCACTGTTAAAAATGTGTTGGAAATAGGTACTTCTATAGCGGGGAATAATCGCTTCTATCAGTCCTATCTTTTTCATTGCTCCTTTTTCAAAACTGTTGATATCTTTAGAGATTTCCTTGGTAGTGGCATGGTAGTTCATATCCAACAACGAAGCTGCGAGATATTCCACGGTTGCAAATCCCTGATCAAAAGTTCCGGCTTTTTCCATTTTTTGGATCAACGAGTCCGGCATTGCCTCTTTGGTTTTGTAATGTTTGGCATAAGTCTTTAACACTTCCGGATCCGCTGCCCAGTTTTCCATGATCTGAGAAGGCAGTTCCACAAAGTCACGTGGAACCGACGTTCCCGCCATAGAGCGGTATCTGACATTGGAGAGCAGGCCATGCAAGGCATGTCCAAATTCATGGAATAAGGTCGTTGCCTCATCAAAGGTCAATAAAGCCGGATTTTTTCCTACAGGTTTCGTAAAGTTACACACGATGGAAATAACCGGAGCTACCCGTTTGCCGTCTTTAGTAGACTGATCACGGTATGATGTCATCCATGCACCACCACGCTTAGACTCACGTGGGAAAAAATCTGCATACAGCAGTCCTAGATGTGAACCATCCTTGTCCTTAACCTCATACACTTCCACTTCTTCGTGATAAGTAGGCACATTGTTGAGTGCGACAAACGTCAATCCATACAGTTTGTTCGCTACAGCAAAGGCGCCTTCACGGACCGCCGGCAGGCTCAGGTAAGGTTTGATCTCATCTTCATCAAGTGCAAAACGTTTTTTACGAATAATCTCCGTGTAGTATCTCCAGTCGTAAGGTGCTACAGCAAAGTCTCCGCCTTCGGCCTTGATCTCCTTGGCAATATCTGCTTCCTCACCTTTTGCTTTTGCCAATGCTGGCGCCCAGAGCTTATTTAGAAGCGCATACACATTTTCCGGTGTCTTGGCCATTGATTCTTCCAGAACATAGTTGGCATGTGATGCATAGCCAAGCAACTTGGCTTTCTGAAGACGCAGGTTCACAATCTTCTGGATGATTTCCTTGTTATCACTGGTATTGTCGTGATTGCCGCGCATCTGGTAAGCATCCCAGATCTGTTTTCTTAATTCGCGGTTTTTAGCATACTGCAAGAACGGCATGATCGACGGATTCTGCAATGTAAAGACCCATTTGTCTTTTTTGCCTTTTGCGGTCGCTTCCTCAGCTGCTGCTGTTTTTAACGATTCTGGCAGGCCCTCCAACTGGCTTGCAGAGTCGACTACAAGCTCATAGGCATTGGTTTCGGCCAATAAATTCTGACCAAATTGCGTTGTCAATGTCGAAAGTTCGGCATTGATCTTTTTCATTTTTTCTTTATCCGCTTCTTTTAGATTGGCACCGGAACGCACAAAACTCTTGTAAGTCTCTTCCAGAAGCTTAGTATCTTCGGCATCCAGACCGAGGCTATTGCGGTTATTCCAAATTTCTTTGATCTTATCGAACAACTTCGCATTCATCGAGATTTCGTCGGAATGGCTCGAAAGTATCGGAGCCAGATCTTTTGCTATAGCCTGAATACTATCGTTTGTGTTAGCACTGTTCAAATTGTAAAATACAGTAGATACATTGTTCAATAGGCTTCCTGCATTTTCCAATGCCACAATGGTATTTTGAAAATTCGGTTTTTCCGAATTATTGACGATCGAGTCTATCTCCAAATTATGTACTTTTATAGCCTCTTCAAAGGCGGGCCTAAAATGCTCGTTTTTGATCTTGTCAAATGGTGGAACATTAAACGGCGTGTCATAGGCTAATAAAAGAGGATTATCTGTCATTATCTTTTTCTCCTCACAACCAACAATTGCAGTTGCCACTATCATTAAAAATGGCAAAAGTTGTCTTTTCTTCATATTGTCTGATTATTCCTGATTTTTTTCCAAAGATAATAAAATTAGGCAAATACACTAGCAGAGGAAGGACAGTTGATGGTATGCGTACAATCGTCATCCTATTGTAAAACAAAAACTTATTCATAAATCTTGTAAAAAATATCTGTCAATTTGAGTAAAAATATTTTAATGAGCGCTATTAACCGTTTCTTTTGGCGATGTGCGGGGGTGCATCAAGAAACACTTGAAAAGTATCCTGAAGAGCATAGCAAATACACAGCCATCGGTGCAACGATCTTTTTTACCGGCTTATTTGCCAGCCTTTCAGGCGGATACGCTATGTATTTTGTATTCAGCGGAGGGACATTGGACTGGCTACTGGCTATTGTATTTGGCGTGATCTGGGGTTTGGCGATATTCAATATGGACCGCTACATTGTCTTAAGCATCAATAAATCCAAAAGTGGCTGGATGCAGCTTTTACAGGCACTGCCGCGTATCCTATTGGCGATCTTGATCGGTCTGGTGATCTCCCGGCCGCTGGAGCTCAAGATTTTCGACAAAGAAATCCGTGAAAACCTCCGGGTACGTTACCTCGCGGATCAACGGGCCAAAATAGATACGCTGAACAGCACATTCAATAAAAAATACGCTAACGAGGTCAGCCAGCTAAAAGCGACGATGGTTGAACGGGATTCTCTGGAATCCAGTATCAAAACTGACCGTACCAAGCTGAACTACGAGATATTTGGAAATAAAACCACAGAAACATCCGGCGTAATGGGATATGGACCTTACGCCAAAATGAAGGCCGACGAACTGAAGAAAAAAGAGGCCTACCTGGATACCTTGCGGAATAAAATAATGGCTCAGCAGAGTACCATTCGGCAGAAGCAGCAATTCGAGGGTATCCTTGACCAAAAAGTGCTGTCCAATACATCACTTGACAGCGCAGTCAATGTTGCCGGCTTTGCCGACCGCAATGCTGCCCTGGGCAATCTAAAATATGACGCTAACGGAAAAGTGAACGAGTCCAATGCAAATGCTGTCTTTTTTATCGCCTTACTGTTTGTCTTTTTGGAATGCCTGCCGGTCATCGTAAAACTGCTGGCTGGACGGGACCCTTATGACAACGAGATCCAAAACCTCAGACAGCTACATGATTACGAGTCGGATACCAAACTCAGCGTGGAGAAAGACGCTGTGGACCGACTGAAAGATACCTATGTGGATGTATCGATCAACCGGCGGATGAAAGAGCTGTGATCTTTCACTCCTCCTCTAAAAATTTGGCATCTATCTGTTTACTGGCCTTGGCGCCCAATCGCTTGAGTTTTTCCACTTTGCCAATGACATTTCCCGCGCCGGTGGACAGTTTTTTGGTGGCGTCCTCATGGCTTTTCAGGGCACGTTCCAGCTGGTTTTGTACCTGTTCCATATCGGCCAGAAAACTGACAAACTTGTCATATAGACTTCCTGCTTCTTTCGCGATTTCGATCACATTGCGTGTTTGACGTTCTTGTTTCCAGATACTCGCAATGGTACGTAATGTGGCCAGCAAGGTAGAGGGACTCACAATCACGACCTTCCGGTCCCATGCATCGCTAAACAGATCCGGTTTTTCGGCGACCGACATACTCAAAGCCGATTCGATGGGCATGAACAACAACACGAATTCCGGTGATTCGATGCCATATAGCTCATGGTAATTTTTGGCAGAAAGTTCTTTAACATGATTTTCGACAGACTGCACATGCTGTTTGGCAAATATGGCACGGTCTTCGTCCGTGTCGGCGTTTACCCAGCGCTCGTAAGCGATCAAAGACACTTTAGAGTCCACAATCAGATGTTTATTTTCCGGGAGATCGATAATCGCGTCAGGCTGCATCCTCCGGCCTTCAGCATCCATCAAAGAAACTTGTAGGCGGAATTCGCGGTCCTTAACGAGCCCCGAACGCTCCAACACCCGTTCCAGGATCACTTCGCCCCAGTTGCCCTGCTTTTTGCTGTCTCCCTTTAACGCTTTCGTCAGGCTATTGGCTTCGTCTTTGATCTTGAGACTCTGCTCCACGAGTTGCAGCACAACACCTTTCAATGAATTTCGTTCGGCCGCTTCCTGATTATAATTTTTTTCAACCTTCTCTTCAAATAACTTAATCTTCTCCTTTAAAGGATCGAGGATAAGTCCAAGTGAACGGTGGTTGGTCTCTGTAAACTTTTGGGTTTTCTCTTCCAGTATTTTATTGGCAATCACCTGAAACTCGGTGTTAAATTGTCTTTTAATCTCTGCGATTTCAGCCTTCTGTTCCTGAAACTTGTTCAGCTGTGCCTCATAGAAAGAACGCGTACTCTCCAAGGAGCGCTCCGCCACCAGGAGACTTTCACGTTCTTTGTCGAGCTCATTTCTCAGCAGCACACGTTCCTCCAGGAGACTTTGTTCACGTTGCTGTGAACGCGCCAATTCGATTCGGAGTGTCTCCAGCTCTTTCTGTTGCCCGCCATCCATGGGGATGGCATTATTTCTTCTCAGTACCAATATGATTAAAATGACCAGTAAGAGTACTATTCCGGCGAAGAAAAATATTTCCATTGATTTGAATTTAAAATGAACAAGTAAGCCGTTGCTTATTGCAACTTCTGATGGGTCTTCCACCACAGATCAGGCATCTCTCCCGAGACTGCCAACTGGTAGTCTTCGTAGCGGCACGGCACGAGATAGTAACGTTCGTTCACCGACTTAGAACCAAAATATGGCACCTGCATCCACCAGCGGTCAGATTTTTTGCTTTTCACAAACACCAGCTCGTGCTCCTCGTTTTCGAGCGTCGTGCGGTAGATAATATACGAGGACTTGGGATATAGTGGTGTGTCGTGTTTGCGGTTGTAATAACCATCAATGAAACACCAGATCATTTGTGACACCAGCATGGCCGTCTGTTCCATCGGATCAAATGTGGGATTCAGTTCATAAAAACCGATCGAAGTACACTTATCCGACATCCCTGCATAACGAGCAAGCTGGCAGGCCTCATCGCCATACAGGCCATTGGGAATCGCATTGGCATTTCCGGGAGCTTCAGAAGCACGGATAGCGCCAATGTCAAAGCTGATCATATCTGCGGCACGGATCAACGGTTCCGACTGATCCATTTTGCCCGCAATAAGGCCAACCCTGGTCGCATTAAAAAACAGCTTATCATACATACTGATCGATTCCTTACTGACCAGATAGGTCTGATAAGCAATCGCATTGAGGTTGAATAAATAATCCGGCTGATGCAGGATAATGTGGTTCACATAGGACCGTGAATTCAGTGCTACATTTTCGACTTGTTCCTGATTGAGATCAAAACGGGCATCTATAATAGCCAACTCGATCTTACGCTCGAGATTTTGATAACCGAGATACTGTGCATAGGTCAGATCCTGACCTCCGCCGATGATAATGGGCAGAATATTGGCCTTCACCAATTCCTCGACCACGGATTTCAGCGCGACATAAGTATCCTGAATGGTATTGCCTGCTTTGATATTGCCCAGATCGACAATATTCAACTTGTAATCCCCCTGATAGAGGTTGTAAAGGTGCTTTCTTACCGCATCCGGAGCCCTGTGCGCCCCATTGTTATTCACAGATGCCCGGTCTTCCTCGACACCAACGATAGCCAGGTGAGGCGGTTCATTTTCCTCCCATACAGGAAAAGTCTCCTCATAAGCCTGAATGACATTTCCAAGCTGGGAATTCAAAAAACCATGTTCGGGAGAAATATGGGCTATCGAAATCGGACTAAAGAATACGGACAATGATGACATAAGCACTGGTTTGTTAACTTCTTATTTTTTCAGGAACACCTGACACAAATATCCATTTATTAACTAACTTTTGAAAACATTATTTTTAACAGTATCTTTATCAGGTGATATTAATAACTGGAGGAACTGGTTTTTTAGGGTCTACCTTAATTAAACAACTGATAGACCGCGGAATCGACGTCATTGCCATCAAAAGAGCTCAATCGACTATTCCGGAGGCGCTGCTATCGTCTTCCTTGATCCAATGGGTGGATGCAGATATCAACAATTACTTTGAGCTGGAAGATGCTCTGGAAGGTGTAACCAAAGTATACCATTGCGCTGCGTTGGTCTCCTATCAGAAAAAAGACGCTAAAGCTCTTTTTAAGGTCAATGTAGAGGGAACCGCCAATCTGGTGAATCTCTGTCTGCAAAAAGGCATCCGGTTGCTTCATGTCAGTTCTATTGCAGCTCTTGGCAGCAGCAAGTATAATCGCCCCATTTCTGAAAACGACCATTGGGAACATAGTCCGACAACATCAAATTATTCGCTTTCTAAGTATCAGGCAGAAATGGAAGTCTGGCGGGGCATTACGGAGGGCCTGGATGGCGTTATCGTGAATCCCTCCGTCATTCTTGGAGCTGCAGCCAAAGACAAAGGATCGGGGGCCATATTTTCCATGATCAACAAAGGACTGAAATTTTATCCGAAAGGAAGCGTGGGTATAGTCGATGTCGAAGATGTGGCGGCCATCATGATCCAGTTAATGGAAAAAGAGGAAATCACGGCCGAGCGGTATATTATCAACCATGTCAATATTGCCAATAAGGACTTACTTAGCGTCGCCAGTGTGCTTATGAACAAGCCTCAACCGCGGATAGAAGTTTCGGAGACGATGCTTCAGATTGCTTCGGCTTTGTCATCTGTGCTGTCCATCTTCAGGAAATCGGATTCTTCGCTAACCAAAGAAACTGCTGCGGCGTCAAGTGCTCAGCTGCAGTATTCCAATGCGAAAATCCAATCGTTGTTGAACCATCGGTATCGGCCTCTGGAACAGACATTAAAAGAAATTGCAAATTTGTATAACAAACAGTAAAACGATAATAGAGTAACAACCAAACCCTGGACCGATCATGAGCAGCTGTCCATCCGCAACGATGGATCCAAGCTCCTGATAGCGTCATCACCAAAACAAATTATTCTGATGAAAAACTATTACATCATTGATTTTGATAGTACGTTTACACAAGTGGAAGCGCTTGATGAACTCGCTAGAATTTCACTTGAAAACCATCCGGACCGTGAATCCATCTATAGCGAGATTGAAAGATACACCAATCTGGCTATGGAAGGGAAACTTTCTTTCCGGGAAGCACTGGCCGGTCGTGTGAAACTTCTGAATGCCAACAGAACTCATCTGGATAAGCTCGTCTCTCACCTCAAGAAAAAGGTTTCGACTTCTTTTTCGCGCAATCGCGAATTCTTCAAAAAACATTCGGATACTGCCTGGATCGTTTCGGGAGGCTTTAAGGAGTTTATCACACCTGTGGTGACGCCCTATCATATCAAGAAGGAGAATATCTATGCCAACACATTTAAGTTTGATGAGGAAGGCAATATCATCGGATTTGACGAAGAAAACCCACTATCCAATGAGGGGGGTAAAGTGCAGCTTCTGAAACAGCTCAATATCCAGGGGCGCCTTTTTGGTATCGGTGATGGCTATTCTGATTTTCAGCTGAAGGAATCGGGACTGATTGAAAAATTCTTTGCATTTACTGAAAATATCCAACGAAAGAGTGTAACGGAGAAAGCCGATTTTATCACCCCCAGTTTCGACGAGTTTTTATATGTAAATGACCTTCCCCGTGCTATTTCGTATCCAAAGAACCGGATTCTTTGTCTAATTGTTGGTAATGTACCCGAGATCGCTGCCCATATATTAAAAAGAGATGGCTTTTCCATCCGTACCAAAGATACCTTTGAAGAAAAATATGTGAAGGATGTCGGCATGCTGTTGCTGGGTGATCATATTGATATTACGGATGAACAGCTACAGCAAGCAGATAAGCTGAAGACTATTGGCTATCTGGGCGATATTAAAGGTCATATCAATAAAGATATCTGTAATGCAAAGGGCATTGTTGTATTTGACGACAAAAAGGGGAAAAAGAAAAATTCGGAATTTATTCCACGTCGGATGGCCGAATTTATCAATAATGGCGATACTTATCTGAGCCGCAACTTTCCGAACTTAATCCTCCCCAAAGTAAAACAGGTGACGCGGCTGCTGCATATTCATAAAAACGTACCGGGGATAATGGCACAGATCAACAAAGTGTACGCACAAAATAATATCAATATTGTCGCACAGTTCCTCATGACAAAAGGAGATATCGGTTATGCCGTTACTGATATACAGGGTGAGTATGACAAGGATTTGCTGAAACAGCTGAAACAGATTGAAAATACCATCAAGTTTAGAATATTATATTAATTATCAATGGGAGGTTTAACCTCCCTAACTTGCATATCTTTATGCCCTCAATGGTTAATTTCACATTTTTTATCACATGTCCCTACATCAAGATCCGGAGTTAAAGAAAGCGGTACTGGCACTTCCGCAAAAAGAGAAGGACAAATTGCTCGTGCGCCTGATCAGCAAAGATAAAATGCTAATCAAACAGCTACATTTTCAGTTGCTGGAAGACGAATACGACCTGGAAGAACGCATCGTCAAGCTGCGGGAACAGTTGCAACAGTTGTTTGATCTCGGCGCTAGACAGATCGGCAATACACCACAGCATAGCCATTTTGTGGCGCTCAGCAAACTGGTCAAGCAGGCCAGCGGGCTGGTCAATGAACATGAAAAAGTCACCAAAGATAAGACTAGCGAGGCCGAATTCCGGTTTTACATTCTTAGCCGCGTCATAAGTGACTATGAGCGCCTTTTTGGCTCCTCCTATCAGTCCGCCGCACACAAACTCCATAAATATATCACGGGGCGGATCAAGCATGCCATTGGCAAATACAACAAGCTACATGAGGATTTTCAGTTCGACTACCGGGAAGATTTTCAGAACACACTACATGCTTTTGGTAATACGACATTAAAAAGCTATATTAGTGAACAGAAAATTGACCTCGACCTGAACTAATCATGAGAAATAGCAGACACCGTGTTAAAATTGGATCTTTCCGCGTCACTGCCTACGAGCAATATAAATTAATGTATATCATCACTTTAGTTGCCTTATTAGTCTTTACCTATACTTTTTACCTGACAAAGTAACTTAACAGGATCCCATATTGCGAATCGCGTAGGATCCCATTTGATCTCCATGTACTCCTTCGGGAAAATATTCCTGCGCTGCGATAGGTTTTTAGCTGTTCAATCTCACCGGATGCTACTGACCCCAATTTTTACCAAAAAACTTAGCACTTCATACCTCATACTTAAGAGTATTTAATTAAATTCGCAATTATTCGAAATTTTTGCCCGTGGGAATTCAAGAAATACTAGAAAAATATATACAAAGCGAATCTGTCCAATCGCTTACCAAAGCCATGCACTCCAAAAACGCAAAGATCCAGCTGAAAGGCCTGATCGGCTCTTCGGATGCATTTGTCGCTGTTTCCTCTTATAAACTTCAGGAACGCCCAATGGTCTTTATCTTACCAACACATGAAGATGCTTCTTACTTTCTGAGCGACCTGGAAAGTCTGCTGGACAAGCAGGTACTGTTTTTTCCGTCATCCTATCGGAAGGCTTTTGATTTCACGCAAACGGATGCGGCCAATGTGCTTCAGCGTGCCGAGACGTTGAGTTCACTCAACCATACCTCTGAACTTCCAAAGATGGTAGTAACCTATCCCGAAGCGATCGCCGAGAAAGTGATCAACCGGACCGACCTCGAAAAAAACACGCTCGAAATCACAGAAAATACAGCCTTAAGCATCGATTTTATCAATGAGTTTTTAATCGAGTATGATTTTGACCGTGTGGATTTTGTTTACGAGCCCGGCCAATTTGCGATACGGGGCGGTATCGTGGATATCTTCTCCTTTTCGAATGATCTCCCCTACCGTATTGAATTTTTTGGAGATGATATTGAAAGCATACGTACTTTTAATATCGAATCCCAGCTTTCGGTCAGTAAAATCCATAAAGTCACTATCGTACCAAATGTACAGGCTAAATTCCTTACATCACAACATATTTCGCTATTGGAATATATCGATCAAGATGCTTCGATCTGGATCAAAGACGCACAGTTTACACTAGATGTTGTCAAGGACGGATTAAAGAAAGCTAAGCAGCTATGGCAGGGCCTAACGGATAAACAGAAAAAGGAAAATCCCGAGTGGCACAATCCTGACTACGAATTTACTGACGAGAAAAACCTGAACGCCCTGCTTTTTGGTTTTCCCATCGTCGAGTTCGGAAAGCAGTTTTTCTATAAAGCTTCGGACAGCCTGCGTTTTGATATCCACCCACAACCTTCGTTTAACAAAGACTTCAATCTGCTGATCCACAACTTTAAGGAAAATGAGAAGCAACACATGCAGAATCTGATATTTTCGGATTCCACAAAGCAGATTGAGCGCATTTATACTATTCTGGAAGACCTGGACAAAACGGCAACGTTTGTTGCTGTACACAAAGCTTTGCGGGAAGGATTTAGGGATGACAGTCTAAAGTTAGCCTGCTACACGGATCATCAGATCTTTGACCGTTATTATAAATACAAGCGAAAAAAGGCGTACGAGCGTTCGCAGGCCATTACACTCAAAGATCTGCGGGATTTAAAGCCGGGCGACTTTATTACGCACATTGATCATGGTGTAGGCCGTTATGGCGGTCTGGAAAAGGTCGATGTCAATGGAAAGTCCCAAGAAATGATCCGCCTCATCTACGCAGACAATGACCTACTTTACGTTAATATCAACTCACTGAACCGCATTTCCAAATATTCTGGGAAAGAGGGCACAGTGCCTAAGATGAACAAACTGGGAACTGACGCCTGGGACAAACTCAAGAAAACAACCAAGAAAAAGGTCAAAGATATTGCACGCGACCTTATCATGCTGTATGCCAAACGAAAGGCACAGCATGGCAATGCTTTTTCGCCCGACAGCTACCTACAGAATGAGCTGGAAGCATCGTTCATCTACGAGGATACGCCCGATCAGGAAAAGGCTACTGCCGATGTTAAAAAGGACATGGAGTCGCCCCACCCCATGGATCGCCTGATCTGCGGAGACGTGGGCTTTGGAAAGACCGAAGTGGCCATCCGTGCAGCATTTAAAGCTGTAGCAGATAGCAAGCAGGTGGCTGTACTGGTTCCTACAACGATTTTGGCGCTGCAGCATTATCGCACATTTACCGAGCGCTTAAAAGGTCTGCCATGTAATATTGATTACATCAATCGCTTTAAAACTTCGAAGCAGATCAAGGAGACCCTCGCGCGTCTTGCGGAAGGAAAAATTGATATCATCATCGGAACCCATCGTCTGGTCAGTAAGGACGTCAAGTTTAAGGACCTTGGCCTCATGATCATAGACGAAGAGCAAAAATTCGGTGTTGCCGTCAAAGAAAAGCTGAAGGTGATGCGGGCCAATGTGGACTCTCTCACGTTAACGGCGACTCCTATTCCACGTACACTGCATTTTTCCCTGATGGGCGCCCGCGACCTCAGTATTATATCCACGCCGCCACCCAACCGGCAACCGGTACAGACGGAACTCCATGTGTTTAACGAAACCCTCATCGGCGAGGCCGTAAGCTTTGAGCTGGACCGCGGTGGCCAGGTCTTTTTCATTCACAACCGTGTAGCCGATCTCCCACAGCTGGGCAACCTGATCCGCAAGCTGGTACCCGGCGCACGTGTAGGCGTCGCCCATGGACAACTCGAGGGGGATGAGCTAGAAGATGTCATGCTCAAATTCATTAATCATGAGTTTGATGTACTGATTGCTACCACGATTATCGAAGCCGGGCTCGACATTCCCAATGCCAATACGATTATCATCAACCATGCCCACATGTTTGGTTTGAGTGATCTGCACCAGATGCGGGGACGTGTAGGCAGGTCCAATAAGAAGGCATTCTGTTACCTATTGAGTCCACCACTGTCCACATTAACGCCAGAGGCTTATAAACGTCTGTCGGCCATAGAGGAATTCTCCGAACTAGGGTCGGGCTTTAATGTTGCCATGCGTGATCTGGATATCCGAGGTTCAGGCAATCTATTAGGCGGTGAACAATCGGGATTTATTGCTGAAATTGGTTTTGAAATGTACCACAAGATTCTGGATGAAGCGATCCAGGAACTAAAGGAAGATGAATTTTCGGAGGTATTCGCGGACGAAAAAGAACGTAAATATGTATCATTCACCCAGATTGACACTGATCTGGAAGTGCTGATCCCGGACGAGTATGTCACCAATATTACAGAACGTTACAATCTCTATACCGAACTGTCCAAACTGGAAAACGAACAGCAGCTGGCCGCATTCGAAAAAGAACTCGAAGACCGTTTTGGCCCGATTCCACACGAAGTGTTTGAGCTGTTCAATACACTGCGCTTACAATGGTTCGGAAAAACAATCGGTTTCGAAAAAATATCTTATAAAAAACATACGCTCAAAGGATATTTTGTCAACAATCCGAAATCCAGCTATTTCGAATCTGACCAGTTTGGCCGTGTATTGTCTTTTGTACAGCATCATCCCGAAATCAGCAATCTAAAAGAAGTAAAAGGGCAGCTCCGGCTTGCTTTGAGCAACGTCAATACCATCAGCTACGCCTTACACCTCCTAAAAGAAATGCTATAACAGGATACGTCCAATGTTTTGAACTAATAAAATCTACACAATAAGTAGATTTTATTTATATTTGGCTTTACAATCACAACAAGCATGGCAAGCAATACCGAAACGATACTCATTCACGAGGGACAACAGTTCAATACCACTCCGGCAGTGACCAGCCCGATCTACCAAACGTCGACGTACATTGCGGATCCTGACCCAACGGAATATACCAGAGCTGCGACTGAACCGAAGCATCCCTATTTTTATCACCGTCATGGTAATCCCACGAATAGCCAGGTAGCCGCTATTATAGCCAAGTTGGAGAAAACAGAAGATGCACTGGTCTTTGCCACAGGAATGGCTGCAATCAGCACAGCCATATTGGCGATCGTAAAGTCAGGTGACCATATTGTTGCTCAACATGCACATTATTCAGGCACAGCTATTTTCTTTAAAGAATTTTTGGCGGATTACGGTATTACGGTCACAGCCGTGGATCAGACAGACAATAAGGCCTTTGAACAGGCCATTCAAGCCAACACAAAACTGATCTATGTGGAGACCCCGTCCAATCCCAACCTGAACATCACCGACCTGAAAGCTATCGGACAGCTGGCCAAACAGCGGGGTATTCTGAGCATGGTTGATAATACTTTTGCGTCGCCGATCAATCAAACGCCAACAGATTTTGGAATTGATATCATCATTCATAGTGCTACGAAATATCTTGGTGGGCATAGCGATTTAACAGCGGGCATTGTCTGCGGAAATCAAGAATACATTGCCAGGGTGTGGAAACGTTCGGTAGCCTTGGGAGCATCGCTGGCTCCGCTGGATTCCTGGCTGCTGCTTCGGGGGCTAAAAACATTAAGCCTTCGGGTGAAGCAGATCAACGCCAATGCGCTACAGCTGGCCCAGTTTTTGGATCAGCATCCTAAAATCAGAACGGTCAGCTACCCGGGTTTGCCTAACCATCCACAGCATAACCTGGCGAAAAGCCAGATGAGCGGCTTCTCAGGGATGATTTGCCTCGAGGTTGCAGGCACCGACGAAGACAAAGCGTTCAAGAATGCCCAGACCCTCATCAACAACCTGCAGATATTTATCAATGCCGCTAGTCTAGGGGGTGTTGAATCGCTTATTGTACATCCCGCAAGCATGTGGGGTGGACATCATACCAAGGAACAGAAAGAAGCTTCGGGCATTTCGCTCGGCATGCTGCGTATCTCGGTTGGTATAGAAAATATTGAAGATCTCATCGACGACCTGAAACAGGGGCTGGAGAAACTCCATTAACAGCACAAGTATGATCATGCCCTCAATAGTCCCGGCTTTGAGGGCACGATAAATTATTACGTTTAAGAAAGACCTTTTAGCCTAAATCAATCGGGTACCATCAGCTATGTTCACCTGAATGACCGCGAGTTCTTTATCAAACTTTTGTCTATATTCCTGTTCCAAAGCGGGCAAAATTGAAGCTAAAGCACCTTCTTTCACAATATTGATGGTACATCCACCGAAGCCACCCCCCATCATCCGGGCGCCGATCACTTCAGGGAACTGCCTAACGTAATCAACCAGATAATCCAGCTCGGGGCAGCTGACTTCATAGACCTTGCTTAAACCTTCGTGACTCTGAAAAATATACTGGCCAAGCTGTTTGATATCGCCCGCACGTAAAGCTTCACAGGATTTCTCTACCCGCTCATTCTCAAGAACGACAAAACTCGCTTTGGCATAGATATCTTTATCTTTCTCCTTGACCAGGCGATCAAGCATATCAATCGTCACATCCCGTAAATTTTTAACTTCTGGATACTCCTCACGTACCCATGCCGAAGCCTGTTCGCACTGCTCACGGCGCTTATTGTATGCGGTAGAGGCCAATGAATGTTTTACATTGGTATTCAACAAGACGACTTCATATCCCTTCAGGTCGAGCGGAACATATTCAAATCCCAATGTACGGCAATCCAGCTTGATGACATTCTTCTCTTTACCAAAAGCGGACGCAAACTGGTCCATAATTCCGCACATCACACCGGCATACGTATGTTCGGCTTTTTGCGCAATTTGGGGAATGTCAAGCCGTTCTACATTCAGATCAAAGAGTTCGCTGAGCGCCAAAGTAACGGCACACTCAACGGCTGCTGAAGAGGACAATCCTGCACCCAAAGGCACATCTCCATCGATATAGAGGTTAAATCCACCTAGCGTCGCGCCTCGCTTTTGGTACTGATCCACAACACCAAGGATATAATTGGGCCAGTGCTTCTCAGAAATGGCAATGTCGCTCAGTCTAACTTCATGGCTTTCCCTATAGTCTTCAGCATATAATGAAATCAGGTCGTCGCCACGCTTGCTTACAGCGACGTAGATAGCCTTATCGATGGCGGCCGGCAGCACGAACCCATCATTGTAGTCGGTATGCTCACCGATGATATTAATACGCCCCGGGGAGGTAACCACTATAGGTTCGTCCTGATATAAGCTTTTAAATTTATTTATAATAGTTTCCTTTGCTATCATCTTATTTTGATTTATAATGTATGGTAGAGCAATTTCTCAGCTGCTCGGCAGCAATCTCGGGCGTAATATCGCGTTGTGGGTTGGCCAGCATCTCATAACCCACCATAAACTTTTTAACGGTCGCAGATCGCAATAATGGAGGGTAGAAATGCATGTGCCAATGCCATTCGGGATGATCACCGTCGTTCACCGGAGCTTGGTGCATACCGGCAGAATAAGGAAAGGACGTATTAAAAAGATTGTCGTAGCGGGTCGTCAACAATTTGAGAATCGCCGCAAGGTCTTCCTTCTCTTTTTCATTGAATTCACCGATATCCTGCACAGCACGCTTGCTTACGATCATTGCTTCATAAGGCCAGGCCGCCCAAAAAGGAACCAGTGACACAAAAGAATCATTCGTATCGATAATACGTTCCTCTTTTCTTAGCTCGGCGCTGACATAATCGGAAAGGATAGTTCGTCCATTTTTATCGAAGTACTTCTTTTGCTGTATGCTTTCTTTCTGGATTTCTACCGGCAGATGATTTTGTGACCAGATCTGTCCATGCGGGTGTGGATTGCTGCATCCCATAATTGCGCCCTTATTTTCAAAAATCTGAATATAGCGGATCCAGTCGATCTGGGATAGATCTGCAAATTCTTTTTGCCAAAGGTCAACCACAGCTTTGATAGCTGCAAGGTCCATTTCCGGCAAGGTCAGGTCATGTCGTGGCGTAAACGCAATGACTTTACAGATTCCTTTTTCTGTCTCTGCGACAAACAGGTCCTGTTCATTAAACTCCTGCTGGCTGGTATCTTTGAGCAGCGCGGAAAAATCATTAACAAAAACAAAGCTCTCTTTATAGTCCGGATTGATATCACCATCGGCTCGTTTGTTACCTGGGCACAGATAACATTTTGGATCATAGGCAGGCCTGTTGTCGCCGGGCAGATCTTCCACTTGTCCCTGCCACGGTCGTTTGCTGCGGTGCGGGGACACCAGAACCTTTTCCCCTGTAAGAATATTAACGCGTGTGTGGGGCGAATCCCCAAAGTTTAAAGTTGATTGCATGTCATGTATAACTGGTGTACAGAATACACAATTATAATGATATTACCGCAAAAGTCAAAGCGATTTTGTGATCTTGTTACCGTGCTTACTTCAGTAGCGGAATTACCGGCACAGGCAGGGCAACACTAGGCTTTAAATTTGGGGTCCTGAGCGCTCAACAGCTCGAAGATGGTAATTTCAGGCAGGATGCCAACGCGGCCGGGATAGCCCAAAAAGCCATAGCCTACATTCACATATAGGCGCTTATTTCCCTGCTCGCGATATAAACCGGCCCATTCTTTATAGATGTACTGGACAGGACTCCACTGCAGTATTTCTGAACGTACACCAAACTGCATACCATGTGTATGACCTGCAAACATGACATCGACATCGGTATCGAGCACCTGGGCCCGCCAGTGAGATGGATCATGCGACAACAACAACTTTACGGGTTGATCTTCCGTTCCCGTCAAAGCTTTCTGTAGGTCGCCATACTTTGGAAAGCGTCCCGTCCCCCAGTTTTGCACCCCTACGACACATAGCTCTTCACCGTCCACTTTGATTTTACGGTTTTCATCCATCAGCAGGTCCCAGCCCATGGTTTTATGCACGTCGATCACATCTTTTAGATTCTTGCGCTTGGCCGGGGAATCCTCCTTCCCATAATAGTAGTCGCCGTAATCATGATTACCCAGAGTTGAAAAAACGCCCAGATCGGATTTTACCCGCGCAAAGATATCCTGATAATCGCGCATTTCAGAAGCTTGGGCATTGACGATATCGCCGGTAAAGAATGTCACGTCGGCTTTCTCTCTCAACAGCATATCAATTCCCCCGCTTACAGCGGTATTGTTATAGAAAGAGCCTGAATGTACATCCGAAATCTGTGCAATGGTCATCCCATGGAATGCTTTTGGCAGGTTGGGAAGATATAGCGGCACCCTTCTGACGCGGTAATCGTATGCGCCAGAGATAATCCCCCAGCTCAATGGAATGAGAGGCGAAGCCCCGATCAGAATACCTGCTTTGGTGAGGAATTCTGAACGACTGATCCCTTTTACGGGGTTTTCAGGGAGCGGTTCCTCAGCATCCTCAACAATATCTTCTACCGAATTCTTCCGGCTGAATAGGCGTTTGATCCATACCCCACCACGGCGGAGATCATCGATCAATAACACTAAAAAGAAAAAGATCTTGGAGGTGGCTGTCAGAAAAAATGCAACCAAAATCACCGATCGAATAATCAACGGAATACTAAATTTGGCCGAAATAAAGACACCCAGAAGCAATAAAAAGGAGTACGACCACCAGAGTATGGAAAATAGCCTTGTTTTGGGAAATTTAATCTTTGTCGCACGTAGGGCAAAGAAGATATAAAAATCCAAAACAAGCAATACACATGCATTAACTAACAACATCGGCAAATATTTTATTAATTTTTGGCATTAAGTGCCAACTGCTTAAGAGACGCTATCCATTTCGGGTCATCATTAAGACTTTCGACCAGACAGACTTCCTCTCCACCCAAGTCCTTAAATTCCTTAGCATATTCTACGCCAATTTCATCAATAGTCTCTATACAATCAGCGACAAATGCGGGACTGAATACCAACAGTTTCTTATATCCTTTGTGTGCCAGATCATGCAGGAGATCGGAGGTGTATGGCTGGATCCATGGCTCCTTACCCAATCGGGACTGAAAACAAAGCGAATACTGTTCCTCTTTTAGTCCCAACTTGGAAGCAATTGCTCTTGTCGTGGCATAGCATTGGGACAGATAACAATATGTGTTAACAGTACTTTTACAGGAATCACATCCAGTCTCAGGACATTTTAGCCTTCCTGTAGGATCGACTTTTCCTAGCTGTCTGACCGGCAGCCCGTGGTAACTAAATACAAAGTGGTCGAAGCGTGCGAGATCATGCTTTCTGGCATGGTCAGCGAAGGTTTCCGTCATGAGCTCATCTGTACAGAAGTTACTGACAAAGCTGATCTCGGGAAGATAGTTCCATTTGCGGATAAGCTCCATCACACGGTCAATCACCGAACCGGAAGTGGCGGAAGCGTATTGCGGAAACAAGGGGATCACCCGGATGGATTCCAATAGCATTCCTTCCAGATTACGTAATGCAAATTCAATGGAGGGATTTTGATACCGCATGGCTAGCTCCACATGGTATTCTTCACCTAGTGCCTCCTGCAGCAAGTCGCGTTGCAGCAGACTATAATGCATCAGTGGAGAACCAGTTTCTTTATCCCAGATGGTCTCATAAATCTTAGCTGATTTGGGGGCACGTGTACGGGCAATAATTCCTTTCACCAATAGCGTCCGCTGGAAATATGGGATATCAATGACACGAGGATCCATTAAAAATTCGGTCAAATATTTTTTCACATCGGGTGTAGTTGGACTATCGGGTGTACCTAACTGTACTAAAAGAATACCTTTTTTGGCTTTATTGCTCATAACTACAAAATTAACAAAAAAGCGTGTATTGTGGATTCTACGCGAATAATATGAAATATCTGTGACGGGCAAGGACGCTAGAGAGCTTCCAGCGCAGCTTTGACTTCTTTCATCAGCCACATGGGAGTCGAGGTAGCACCGCAGATGCCAATACGGTCATTGGTAGTAAAAACAGTGGGGTCTATTTCGGCGGGATCCGATATAAAGTAGCTCTGTGCATTGGCTTTCTGGCATACTTCGAATAAAACTTTTCCATTGGACGATTTCTTGCCGGAGACAAATACAACTTTGTCATATTGCTTCGCAAAGGCACCCAGATCTTCGTACCTGTTGGACACTTGCCTACATATGGTATCATTAGCCTTCACCTCGTATCCACGTTTTATAAGTTCGTCTTTGATCGCGTAGAATTTGTCCACGCTCTTCGTAGTTTGACTATACAGCGTAAAAGAAGCCGGCAGTTCAACCTGATCCAGTTCGGCAATATCCTGAAAAACTAATGCTTCATTGTTGGTCTGCCCCTGTAGGCCGATCACTTCCGCATGCCCATGCTTCCCGAAAATCAAAATCTTTTCATCCTGATCATATGAAGTTTTAATGCGGTTTTGCAGTTTCAGTACGACGGGGCAGGAAGCGTCGATTAAGGTAATATTGTTTTCTAACGCAATACGGTACGTTTCCGGAGCTTCGCCGTGAGCGCGGATCAGCACTTTTTCATTTTTCAAATCGGGCAGAGCAGCATGATCGATAATCCGTAAGCCTTTGGCTTTCAGGCGTGCTACTTCCTCGTCGTTATGCACAATATCGCCTAAACAATAGAGATATCCGTCTTCTTCCAAAATCTCTTCCGCCATATCAATGGCGTATACAACCCCAAAGCAAAAGCCGGAGTCCTTATCGATGTCTACTGTTAGATTTAATGCCATAACATTACAAAGTTACATATTCATATTGAATATATTAATGCAATAAATCTGATTGGAGACGCTTTTTTGATATTAGCACACCTATTTTGTCATTCGATGGTATATAGCCTGCCACCGCTGTAAAAGTGAAAGCTGAGCGCCGAAATAAACACTTGTGAAAAAAGGGCAATTTATCTAATTTTGCAAAAAAATTAAATAATGGCAACTAACAGAACATTTACGATGATCAAACCTGACGCAGTAGCGAATGGTCACATCGGTGCAATCCTTAACGATATCATTGCTGGCGGTTTCAAAATCATTGCAATGAAATACATTCAATTATCCAAAGAAACCGCTGGTGCATTTTATGCAGTACACAAAGAGCGCCCTTTTTATGGCGAGCTAGTAGACTTTATGACTTCTGGCCCTATCGTTGCTGCGATCTTAGAAAAAGACAACGCTGTTGAAGACTTCCGCACGCTGATCGGTGCAACGAACCCTGCTGACGCAGCCGAAGGCACTATCCGCAACAAGTACGCTAAATCTATTGATGCAAATGCCATTCACGGGTCTGACTCAGATGAAAATGCAGCTATTGAAGGCAATTTCTTCTTCTCTCAGTTCGAAAGATTTTAGTCGATAAATGATTTTATACAAGAAGCGTTGCACGATCGTGCAACGCTTCTTGCATTTTGTATTCGCCTAGATGTGCAGTTTATCTGCTTATATACGCCTTAAAATGTTCTCTTGCTCAAATATTCATCTTCTTTGGCTGTCATCTTAGCTTTCTCCGCAGGCTTCTTATCCGGATATCCACATAGATGCATGACCCCGTGGATAATAACCCGATGTAGCTCATCCCGTTCGGCGACTCTAAACTTTTGCGCATTTTCACGGATCCGTTCCACACTGATGAAAATATCACCTGCAATCGTATCCTCATCCTCGGACGAGTCAAAGGTAACAATATCGGTATAGGTATCGTGGTTCAAATACTGTTTGTTGATCTCCAACAGATAATCGTCCGAACAAAGGATAAAACTAAGCTCTCCCACGCGCTTAAACCCTTCATTCTTAACGGATTCAAGGATCCATTGACGAATCTTTCCTTTTTCTTTTATTTTGAAATCGATATCTTCAGTAAAAAATTGTATACTCTTCATCTATTAATTTATTTATCGCTCGATATGTCCCCGAGCCTCTCTTCCTATATCCGCTGATCTTGAGTAGCACCTCATTTATTTTTTAAGGCATTGACGCTGTCTTCAGCAATCGGTTTTTACGTCCATTTGACGGCGTTAAGAGTACCGGCAGCCTTTCACTTTGTAATGAGAAATATGTCGCTACCTACTCAATAGCTACGGCCATCCATGTAGCTCTGTAAGATAATCGTTGCCGAAACTGTATCGATCAATCCTTTTTGCTGTCGGTCCTTTTTCTTCTTACCGCTTTGAGCAATAGCTGCTGCGGCTATTTTAGAAGTAAATCGTTCGTCGATCTCTACTACAGGAATCTCTGGATATGTTTTTTTTAATTTCCGCATAAAGCCCACAACGTGGGACGCAGATTCAGAATCCGACCCATCCAGCTGCTTCGGTTTACCAATGATAAAAGTCTCAACCTGTTCTGTCTGAAGATAATCAGCCAAAAACGTCCAAATATCCTGCGGATGAATGGTGGTCAGTGCTGTAGCAATGATCTGCATGGGATCTGTCACCGCGATCCCGATCCTTTTTGTCCCGTAATCAAAAGCCATCAATCTCATGGATATCTTTTTTACAAAAGTACAATTTAGATATGAGTATTGAGACATGAGTGTTCGGATTCTACCTTTACACCGTATACAAGCGCGAAATATGTCAACATTTTTTATTTTTTTTATCGAGTGAAACATCAATTCACTCATAAATCGATAACTTTGGTAGACTTTTACAAAGTTACACGCTTTTGACATGCGTAAGGCTGCATTATCCTACACGGATAGACAGAGGAGCGCATATACAGGAAGAAGAGTCATTGATTACTGGAACGGAAGCTTATAGCAAGTTCGAAAACAACTTACACAGATGAGAAGAATAATAATTGCAGGTCTTTTCGTGGCATTGTCTCTGTATGGCCACGCTCAGAGCGGCTATGAGCAGCAGATTTTGGCACAGCGGAAAGAAAAAGCGTCTGAGCTCGCCCGAGAAAAATATGGACCACTTAAAGCAGAGCAGGTAGCGTTTCTGGATTACTTTCCGGTAAATCGAGCATATAAAGTCAACGCTAAGGTCGAAGTCCTGTATGATGAACCTGTATTTCGCATGCCCACCTACGACGGCACAAGCAATGAGTATAAACGGTATGCAATCATAACGTTTCCATTGAATGGGAAAGAACGGAAGCTGAACATTTATCAAAGTGTTGCCCTGTTTCAAAATCCAGCTTATAAGAAACATTTATTTTTACCGTTTTTAGATGGCACAAACGGACAGGAGAGCTATAGCGGTGGACGGTATATAGACTTATCGATGGACGACATCAAGGGCGATCTGATCGAGATTGATTTCAATAAAGCCTACAATCCGTATTGTGCGTATAGCAATGGGTACCGTTGTCCGGTGCCTCCAGTTGAAAACACCTTAGACACAAAAATTATGGCAGGAGAAAAAGCTTTTCACAAACCAAAGAACGAGCGACCGGTCAATGTAGATGCTGCACAGGGCTTTAGCGATGCTGACAAAAAAATTATTTTGTCTGGCGACGATAACACACTCCTCCGCGTACTTCAGACTACCGACGAGAATGATCTGAAAGTCCTAAAAGCGACAAGCAGCGATGCCAAATACAACGACCCTTTACTGGAA
The DNA here is from genome assembly GCF_901482695.1 of Sphingobacterium thalpophilum. Lineage (NCBI taxonomy): Bacteria > Pseudomonadati > Bacteroidota > Sphingobacteriia > Sphingobacteriales > Sphingobacteriaceae > Sphingobacterium > Sphingobacterium thalpophilum. The sequence continues at coordinate 2,044,241 of NZ_LR590484.1, read as the reverse complement.
ACTCTTTCAAAAAGGATGTTTGCGACGGTCCGTGACCCCAATCATCCTGGTGTAGGCATAGCGGCCCCACAGGTAGGCATCAACAAGAACCTGATCTGGGTACAGCGCTTTGATAAGGCCGGCCAGCCTTTTGAATTTTACATCAATCCCAAGATCTTATGGCGGTCAAAGTTACAACGCAAAGGTGCCGAAGGCTGCCTCTCCATTCCGGATCGTAAGGAAGATGTCTTACGGAGTTATGCTATTCGGCTACAATATGTCAATACTGAAGGAAAAGTAATCGAAGAAAATATCGAAGGTTTTACGGCAGTCATTTTCCAACATGAAACGGATCATCTTTATGGTATTTTATTTCCCGACCGTCTTGAGGAACAGGCGAAAGCTGAATCTGCTTCACTAAATGATAAGCTCGAGTTTTCGATTCAGCCAAAGACATTGATGCCCTGATTGGTGGAGCATGCTGAATGTTGCGAAGTCGAATTTTGATCACAAGCGTGACAAAACAGAGAGCGCCCAGGGAAATTGAACCCTGGGCGCTCTCTGTTAGAATGATATCTAAGATTAGATCAATGCTTTTTCTGCCAATAGCTCCGCAATCTGAACTGCATTTGTTGCAGCACCTTTGCGTAAGTTGTCCGCTACTACCCACATGTTTAGCGTATTAGGCTGAGACTCGTCACGGCGAATACGTCCAACGAAAACCTCATCTCTTCCATGCGCATCTTTTGGCATAGGATATTGAAGGGAAGCAGGATCGTCAACAACGATACAGCCGCTCTGGGCTGCTAAGGCTGCACGAACCTCATTTAAGTCGAAATCATTTTCAAATTCAATATTTAATGATTCCGAGTGTCCCCCCATTACTGGAATACGCACAGTCGTTGCAGTAACCTTGATTGAATCATCCCGCATGATTTTGTTTGTTTCCAAAATCATTTTCATTTCCTCTTTGGTATAACCGTTTTCCTGAAATACATCAATATGTGGGATAACATTCAGATCAATCTGATAAGGATAAGCTTTTTCACCATCTTTGCCGGCACGCTCATCCATCAGCTGATTAACGGCCTTTACGCCAGTACCTGTAACGGATTGATAGGTCGAAACGACCACTCGTTTGATTTTATATTTATCATGCAATGGCTTTAAAGCCACGACCATCTGAATGGTTGAACAATTTGGATTTGCAATGATTTTATCTTCAGCAGCCAATACATCGCCATTAACCTCAGGGACAACCAGCTTTTTACTTGGATCCATACGCCAGGCTGAAGAATTATCGATTACCGTAATTCCAGCTTCAGCAAATTTTGGTGCAAACTCTTTAGAAGTATCGCCTCCAGCAGAAAATAAGGCCACATCAGGTTTCAAAGCAATAGCCTCAGATGGTGTAACCACCTTGTACTTCTTTCCCTTGAATTCAATTTCCTTACCCTTACTGCGCTCTGAAGCTACCGGAATCAATTCTGTTACTGGGAAATTTCGCGCCGCCAACACGGTTAGCATTTCAGTGCCTACAAGGCCTGTTGCGCCGACTACTGCCACTTTCATTTTTTGTTTGTGTTTAAATTGTGTATATTAAAATTTGTTATTTGATTTGTTTTTAGTTGATTCTTGAAGATTTGATTCTTCAAATTTATAAAATATTCAGCAATTACACTATTAAAATAATAAAATATCGTTTGTTAGACTAGCAAAGTCACAATTTGCGGCCAATTTCAATCGATTTGTCACAATGGTATGATACGCGTAACCCAGCATTTTCCTAAAAATGGTAACGGATCCAATTCAAAAAAAATAAAAATAATTGGCCCTCGTTCAAAAAAAAAGAACAAACGATTGAATCGGTTTAAAATCTCATAAAAACGACCTCAAGATGCTATAAATTAAGATTTTTACTCTGCTGCCATGGGGCTCCTCAGGTTGTTTGATACCGAAAAGCCTTTATATTTGCATCATGAAAGAAAGCATTATTATCATTGGTGCAAACGGCCAAATCGGTACAGAATTGGCCATCGCTCTGCGTAAAAAATTTGGTGCAGACCACGTTGTCACCACAGACATCAGAGAACCTCAGACAAAAAGCCCCGACGAAAATTTTGAAATTGCGAATGTACTCGACAAAAGCGGTCTGGACCTCTTATTTCAAAAATATAAACCCACTCAGGTCTACCTATTGGCAGCTATGCTTTCGGCTACAGGAGAGAAATATCCTGAAAAGGCTTGGGAGCTTAACATGAATGGATTGCTCAATGTACTTGATCTCGCTGTCACGTACAACGTTTCAAAGATATTTTGGCCAAGCTCGATCGCTGTGTTCGGTCCGCATTCTCCAAAAGTGAATACCGAGCAATATTGCGTGATGGATCCCAACACGATTTATGGCATCAGCAAACTTGCCGGCGAGCGTTTAATCGAATGGTATCAGGAACATCGCGGCCTCGATATACGAAGCGTACGATATCCCGGGATTATCTCCTGGAAAACCGAACCCGGAGGTGGCACCACAGACTATGCTGTTGATATTTTCTATGAAGCGTTGAGAACAGGTACCTATACATGCTTTCTATCCGAAGATACTGCTTTACCGATGCTGTATATGGACGACGCCATTCGGGGCACGCTGGAACTGATGGACGCACCAAAAGCAGACCTGAGCATTCGCCACAGCTATAACCTTGGCGGCATTACCTTTACTCCGAAAGAACTCGCACAGGAAATTAAAAAAATTCTTCCTAATTTTGCAATCTCTTACGTAGAGAACGACCCAAGACAGCAGATTGCGGATTCATGGCCCGCAAGTCTGGACGACTCCTACGCAAGGAAAGACTGGAACTGGAAGCCAGAATTTGACATCCAGAAGATGACAGTCGATATGATTGAAAATCTTAAAAACAAAATATAACAATGGGAAGAGCTTTCGAATTCAGAAAAGAGCGGAAATTCAAACGCTGGGCTAAGATGGCCGTACAATTTACACGTTTAGGTAAAGAAATCGCTATGGCGGTTAAAGAAAGCGGCCCTCACCCTGAAACAAACTCGAGACTTCGTACGGCAATACATAACGCCAAAGCTGTAAACATGCCTAAAGATCGCATCGAAGCCGCCATAAAACGTGCTTCTGAAAAGGATTCAAAAGGCTATGAAGAATATGTATATGAGGGCTATGGCCCACATGGTGTCCCTGTTTTGATCGAAACTGCTACAGACAATACCAACCGTACGGTGGGCAATATCCGTAGCTATTTTACAAAAGCTGGCGGATCATTGGGAAAAACAGGTTCGTTAGACTTTATCTTCCAACGCAAATCTATTTTTCGGTTTGCCGCTACAGATGAGCTGGATATTGAAGAACTGGAACTGGAGTTGATCGATGGTGGTTTAGAAGAACTGTACGTGGAAGCTGATGAAGAAGGCAATGATGTTGTTGTTGTGCAGACCTCTTTCGAAGATTTCGGCAATATGCAGAAACTACTCGAAGAAAAGGGAATAGAGATCAAATCTGCTAAACTGGAACGTATTGCATTATCCCATTCCGAAATCACAGAGGAACAGGCGGCTGATGTATTAAAACTGATTGATAAAATTGAAGAGGACGATGATGTACAAGCTGTATATCACAATATGGCATAAGCCAACTTTTTCAGGAATAGATTAAAAGAGCGCTGGCCGCTCTTTTTTTATGCCTATATCCCATGCCCGTCAGAAAAATTACTACATTTGTAATAGACTATAACAAACTCATGACGAAATGACTTTTGAAGAATTTTTCGTAAAAAAGAAAATTGATTTAAAAGCCTTACAAGCGGCAGATGAACCTTTATATGAAGAGTTCAGAATGCATTATGCCGTTATGGGAGAAAAGAGTTTTGATCATAGCAAAAAGTTTTGGTTCAACAAGCTGCGCCTGCGCTTCCGTTTAGAAGAAGAAGCGGCTCCAGTCGGCCCTATCGCGAACAAAACGGACAAAGCCGTTCCTGCTCCGCAGACGGAAGCCCTCACAGCTAAGCCCAGTGGGTTTAAACCCAGGTTTAAGGCAATTGTCCCAGCTGACAAGCCATCGTCGGAAGTGGCAACAACAGCAGCTGTGCAATCCGATGAAACGACTACTACGGAGAACTCGAAGCCCACAGGATTTAAACCGCGATTTAAGGCTGGAGCAACCAAAAGCGAATCCGTTCCCAGCGAACCGGTCTCGCCAGCTACTGACGATAACACAGCAGAAACTTCCAAGCCCGCTGGTTTCAAGCCGCGATTTAAAGCCGGAGTAACCAAAAGCGAATCCGTTTCCAGCGAACCGGTCTCGCCAGCTGACCATACTACAGCAGAAACTTCCAAGCCTACGGGGTTTAAACCTCGCTTCAAGGCAGGTGTCACGAAGACCGAAAATACAGACACGGTGCTAGGTAATACTTCGACAACACAGGAGACTTCTGAAACACCTTCCGAAGCGACAAGTAAACCCGCTGGTTTCAAGCCGCGATTTAAAGCCGGAGTAACCAAAAGCGAATCAGTTCCCAGCGAACCGGTCTCGCCAGCTGACGATACTACAGCAGAAACTTCCAAGCCTACGGGGTTTAAACCTCGCTTCAAGGCAGGTGTCACGAAGACCGAAAATACAGACACGGTGCTAGGTAATACTTCGACAACACAGGAGACTTCTGAAACACCTTCCGAAGCGACAAGTAAACCCGCTGGTTTCAAGCCGCGATTTAAAGCCGGAGTAACCAAAAGCGAATCAGTTCCCGGCGAACCGGTCTCGCCAGCTGACGATAACACAGCAGAAACTTCCAAGCCTACGGGGTTTAAACCTCGCTTCAAGGCCGGTGTCACGAAGACCGAAAATACAGACACGGTGCTAGGTAATACTTCGACAACACAGGAGACTTCTGAAACACCTTCCAAAGCGACAAGTAAACCCGCTGGTTTCAAGCCGCGATTTAAAGCCGGAGTAACCAAAAGCGAATCAGTTCCCAGCGAACCGGTCTCGCCAGCTACTGACGATACTACAGCAGAAACTTCCAAGCCTACGGGATTTAAACCTCGCTTCAAGGCCGGTGTCACGAAGACCGAAAATGCAGACACGGTGCTAGGTAATACTTCGACAACACAGGAGACTTCTGAAACACCTTCCGAAGCGACAAGTAAACCCGCTGGTTTCAAGCCGCGATTTAAAGCCGGAGTAACCAAAAGCGAATCAGTTCCCAGCGAACCGGTCTCGCCAGCTGACGATAACACAGCAGAAACTTCCAAGCCTACGGGATTTAAACCTCGCTTCAAGGCCGGTGTCACGAAGACCGAAAATACAGTCCCACCACCGGATGCTCCGGCTCCCGACAGCAATATCATTGCCCCCACCTCGGTTGAAGAAAACGGAACAACTGACAAACAAAATCAAGATGTTGCCTCAGACAGTGAAAGACAGACGCTCTTCGATGGATCTGAAACCGCCACTCCGAACAGGCCTTCCGGTTTCAAACCTCGTTTTAAACCCGGTTTAACAAAAATTGATAAAAAGGAAGAATAATTTTCATTACATTTAGGCGGATTTTTTCAATTTATTTCTAATCTCGATTAAAACCCTATACCAATGTTAAAGGAAGAAAGACAAGCATTTATTATACATCAGATTAATCTACACAACAAAGTTTTATCATCGGATCTAAGTGTACAGCTGAATGTTTCCGAGGACACAATAAGACGGGATCTGAATGAGCTCGCTGAAAACGGAAAAGTGCTAAAAGTGTATGGCGGAGCCCTTTCCAAATCTTTCCAATTTCCGTTTCAGGATGGCAATGTTTATGCAAAAGAAGCAAAGAAAGAAATTGCAAAAAAAGCAAGCTCCCTATTGTCAAATGGCATGAATGTACTGGTCGGCGGAGGGACGACTTTAATCGAACTAGCACGGACAATCCCAGATCATCTTCAATGTACCTTTTTCACCATTAGCCCATTAGTTGCGCTTGAATTGGCAGAAAAGCCGAATCTCGAAGTGATATTAGTAGGAGGCAAATTATCCCGTAATACCAATATCGTTTCAGGTGCACAAGTTGCCAATGAGTTAGCTGATCTCAAGGTGGATCTTTGTTTGTTGGGAACAAACTCACTTTCCGTGGAAGACGGCGTGACAGATTCGGACTGGGAGGTTGTACAGATCAAACGGGCGATGATCAAATGTTCGAAGAATCTGGCTATATTAAGTATAGCAGAGAAACTAAATTCAAACCAGAAGATGCGCGTCGCTCCTTTAAAGGACGTCACCTACCTGATTACTGACCTAGACCCCAATGACCAGTCTTTAAAAGAATTTAAAAATGCTGTTCAGGTACTTTAAGGACTAAAGGTACATGTCTACACGGTCAAAAGCCATTTCGGGAATAATCTGGACTTTCGCGGACAGCCTATTGTTAAAAGGTCTATCCATTGTTGCTGTCTTTATCTTAGGACGCTTACTCAGCAAAGAAGATTTCGGTATCAACGGTATTATGGTGGTCTTTATCAACCTCGGGATCACCATTGTCGATAGCGGGCTTGGTAATTCCTTGATAAGAGCCAAAGATGCGGATGACCGTGACTTCTCCTCGGTTTTCTGGGCCAATATTATACTGGGATTTGGTTTTTACTTTCTGCTATTTTTCGCTTTCCCGTATATTGTCCGTTTTTTTGACCAACCGATTCCAGTAAGTGTACTTCGACTATCAAGTCTTGGGATAATTATCTCGAGTTTTTCAACTGTACAGCTGGCCATCCTTACCACAAGAATGGAGTTTAAAAAGATCATGTTCACCAACATGCCAGGCGCTGTTCTTAGCCCAATAGTAGGTATTTTGATGGCCTATTATGGTTATGGAGTCCTGTCTTTGGTGGCGATGACTTTGATTACTCCCTTTATGCAAACGGTATCCCTTTGGCTGGTGTCGTCCTGGAGACCTTTAATGATATTAGACTGGGAAAAAACAAAGAAACACTTTCATTTTGGCTACAAACTGCTTCTTTCTTCCTTGCTAGACACGGTGTTCAAAAACATCTATAATGTAATCATTGGAAAGAAATACTTATTATCAGAACTCGGGGTCTATGACAGGGCGCAAAAAATCAATGAGCTTCCAACCTCTGTCCTAACCACCATCGTCAGTAAAGTTACTTACCCTTTATTGGCTAACATACAAGACAATCGGGAAGAAATCTCCAATGCCTACAAACAGATACTACGGATGTCTTTGTACATATCGGCTCCGATAATGCTGGGGCTTTCCGCTCTAGCCCATCCCCTGATTTCTTTGTTATTGGGCGACAATTGGACCGAAGTCGTCCCCTATTTTCAGATTCTCTGCCTAGCAAGCATGCTTTATCCGATTCATTCCATTAATTTAAATGTACTGAAGGTCTATGGCAAAACTGATCTGTTTCTTCGCTTAGAAATCATTAAAAAAATATTGACTACAATCTGCATTGGAGTTTCCTGGCCTTTTGGCATCTTAGGTTTGATGTGGAGTGTCGTGGCAGCTTCGATCCTGTCATTGCTCGTCAATACATATTTCAGCAAGGAGCTTATCGGCTATTCTACAAAACAGCAATTGGTCGATATGATTCCCACATTGCTTACCGCGACCTCTATGGCATTTTTCATGTACCTGACCGCTCAATTTATGACTGGGCTCCCTTTGATATTACAGATTTTAGTTAACTTTACCATCGGAGTTGTCTTTTATTTCGGCATTAGTTACCTTTTTAAATTGGCTCCATTTCAATTTCTGATTAAAATTATCAAAAGCTATAGATCATGATTCAAGTGACTCGTCCCTTTCTACCTCCTGCAGATGAATATAAAAGCTATATCGACGAAATCTGGAAGAGACAGTGGCTCACCAACATGGGACCGCTTTCGAGTGAACTGGAAATGCAACTCAAAGACTTTCTAAGACTCGATCATCTTCTTTTTGTTACGAATGGAACGGTTGCTTTACAAATAGCGATCAAATGTCTGGAGCTAAAGGGCGAGATCATTACAACGCCTTTTTCATTTGTTGCGACAACAAGCAGTATAGTCTGGGAGGGATGTACACCGGTGTTTGTAGACATTGACAAGGACAGCTTAAATATCGACGCAGATAAAATAGAAGCGGCAATTACGCCGAGAACATCAGCGATACTCGCTACCCATGTCTACGGCAATCCCTGTGAAATCGATAAGATTGATAAAATTGCAAAAAAACACAACTTAAAAGTAATCTACGACGCTGCCCACGCATTTTCGGTAGAATATAAGGGTAAATCAGTCCTAACTTATGGAGATATCAGCATTTGCTCTCTCCATGCAACCAAGCTGTATCACTCCACAGAAGGCGGATTGATCATCACGAAAGATCCAGTACTTTTGAAAAAAGCATCCTTGATGCGAAACTTCGGAATATCGGGATTTAACCAATTTGGTGAGCTGGGTATCAATGGGAAGAATTCGGAGTTTCATGCGGCGATGGGCCTCGCTAATTTGAAGTACGTCCCGACGATCATTGCGAAACGAAAAGCACTAAGCGAAAAGTATATGGCCAATCTAAAGAATTTAAAAGGTTATTTTCCGCTTTGGCATACACACTCTTCTCCGAATTACGCTTACTTTCCTATTATCCTGGACAGTGAGGAACTACTGCTCCTTATCATGGCCGAACTGGAAAAGAATCAGGTCTTCACACGACGTTATTTTTATCCTTCGCTCGCCAATGCTTTGCCTTATTTGGAAGACAAACATCTGCCTTTTGCGGATGACATTTCAAAACGTGTACTGTGCTTGCCGCTCTACTATGACCTGAGCATGGAAGAGGTCAACCTCATTACGCGCATCATTTTACGGGTTCAAAACAATAGCAAATGGTAATCGTTGGAGCGGGAGGATTTGCAAAAGAGTTACTGGAGGTCGTCCTCCAGACTAACCCAACAAGAGAGATCGCCTTTTACGACGACGTTACCGCAGCTGGCCCAAAATTGGTCTTTGACCAATTTCCCATCCTGAAAACTCAGCACGAACTCCTTGCCTATTTTGCACAGCATGGCAATAATTTTGTCTTAGGCTTAGGAGGTGGGCAAAATCGGAAAAAACTATTCGACAAAATTAGCCAGTGGGGCGGAAACCTTGTTTCCGCTATCGATACCCGGGCCACGATCGGGACCTTCAGCCACATTGGACGGGGTAGCACTATTCTTAGTCAGGCATGCATCAGCAACAGCGCACAAATCGGAAACGCTGCTTTAATTTATTACCACAGCAAGATTACACATGACTGCGTCTTAGGTGATTTTGTAGAAATTTCTCCCGGTGCTACTCTGCTTGGCCATGTTCAGATTGGCGAACTAAGTCAGGTCGGCGCTAACGCGACCGTCTTAAGTCATATTAAGATCGGTTGCAACTGCCTCATAGGTGCTGGAGCGGTGGTCACTAAAGACATTCCTGACAACTCGATTGTTGCTGGTGTTCCCGGTAAAATCATTCGGTATAAATCCTGATACAATTTAATTGATGAATTTACATATCTTTCATGACGATAAGTTTACGAATGGAGCAATAGAACAGTTCGAGCGTGCCTACCCAGAACAAAACCGTTATATTATATTACTTTACGATCAAAAAGAATTAAAATATACGACTCTCAGCAGCCATACCGCTGTATTTCATATTCGTGATTTAGACCTTGTAAAGAATCTTAGAGCCATAATTGCTACCTTCAATATCAGCCGTTTATTTATCCATTTTATGGATGATTTTAAAGCGGCATTAAGCAATAGACTATTGGAGCGGTTTAGGGATATAAAACTCTACTGGATTTTCTATGGCGGCGATCTATATGATTATTTAAGTCGCTATAAGGGCTACCACATTCTCGATAATCCCGAGCTAGTTCCCAAACAGTCTTGGGTAGAGCGCTGGTCAAAGCTAGCCAAATACCTGATACTCTTTAGGATGAGTCAAAAGTCAGCAAAAGACAAGATATTTCGACGACTTGACTACTTTTGCTTCTGGAATGAATATGACTACGACCTTTTTAAGTCAAAAATTGAAACCTCTGCCCATTATAAAGATTTTATCTATTATAACGCTTTAGGAAACCCCGATCATATTCAGCAAAACAAGAAAGACATCATCATGGTTAACCATGCGGCATCGTTCACGGGCAACCACTTATATATCATTGACAAGTTAGCGAAATCCGCTATTCCATTACGGGATCATCAACTGTTATTACCGCTGAGCTATGGCAATAAACCCTATGCAAATCAGGTAATAGCGGCAGCAGAACGCGTCCTCAACATGGATATTAAGCCCTTGACAAACTTTCTCCCACTGGAGGAATACCAAGCGATACTTGCTGACGTCAAAATAGCGATATTTGGTATGCGTCGTCAGGAAGCAGCAGGCAATATTTTTCAGTTGCTCAATCTTGGTGCAAAGGTATTTCTCAGGAAGGATAACACATTGCTCAGCTGGTTGCGGAAGCGAAATTTTATAGTCTTTTGTCTAGAAGAAGATCGTGAGGACCTTGAAAATCTGCGACCATTGACTGTAGCGCAGATGTCACATAACAATGCGCAATACAAGAAGTATTTTAATGAAAGTGTGTATGATTATATGATGGACCGGTTAATTGTTGATGATCAAAATATGGCTTAGCTATGGAAAATTTATTAGCACCGGTTGTACTGTTTGTCTATAATAGAGCCGATCACACCGAACGCACACTAAAAGCACTGGAAGAGGCTCATCTGGCTTCGCTAACGGAACTGTTCATCATTTCCGATGGCGCAAAAATACCGCAGCATGCCGATGCTGTAAAACGAGTACGTTCACTGATCCGTAAGCCCTGGGGATTTAAAAAGGTATACCTTATTGAGCGTGCAACCAATATGGGTCTGGCAGCGAATATCATACAGGGAGTCTCGGATATTATACGACGATGTGGGAAAATCATCGTTCTGGAAGACGATATTGTGGTTTCCCCTTATGCTTTACAATATTTTAATGATGCCTTGCATTTCTATCAGGCTGAAGACCGCGTTATGCAGATTTCGGGTTACATGTATCCTGTAAAAAATCCGGAACAGCTTTCCGAGAGCTTTTTGTTCCGCGTGGCCAACAGCTGGGGCTGGGCGACATGGGAGCGTGCATGGCAACATTTCAATCCAGATATAAATAAACTCGTTGGGGATTTCTCTCAAGAACAGATCCATCAGTTCAGTATCGAAGGGAAAGAGAATTTTTGGCGGCAAGTGCAAGAGCTTCAGACTGGAAAGATCAACTCCTGGGCAATCCGCTGGTACGCTTCGGTATTCAAAAAAAATGGACTAGTTTTGTATCCAAGGAATTCGATGACTCAAAATATTGGTAACGATGGCACGGGCACGCATACAGCGTCAGAAACAACGTACCAAGTTAAGCTGGCGGATCATCCTATCCACTATTTTCCGACAAACATCGTGGAAGACGAGGAAGGATATAGGGCGATAAAATATTTCTATGCGCATCGTAAGGGATCTCTATTCAAGCGCAGTCTTCGGTTCCTCAGGAAGAAAATTAATGAATTCAAGAAATAATTATGTCTGCTCACCCCAAATTTTCGATTATTACCGTCGTTTACAATAATGTCCGGGATATTGAGTATACGATCAAGTCCGTTGTGAATCAAACCTATGACCATATTGAATATATTGTCATAGACGGTCAGTCCACAGACGGAACGCTCGAGAAGATTCACGGTTACAAGGATCAAATTGCAGTCCTGGTTTCGGAAAAGGACAGCGGTATTTATGATGCTATGAATAAAGGGCTGGCCTTAGCAACAGGGAATTATGTCCTCTTTTTGAATTCTGGCGATGAGCTCTATGACGTCAATAGCATTGAGAACCTGGCGAAACTCAGTGCAGATGCCGACATTCTTTATGGAGAGACTATTCTCGTTGATGACGAAAGAAATATTGTTGGGGAGCGTCGGCACAAAGCTCCTGCTCATTTTGACTGGCGGAGCTTCCGATACGGAATGAATATCTGCCATCAGGCCATTTATATCAAGCGGGATATCGCGGAACCTTACGATTTAAAATACAAACTGTGCGCTGATATCGACTGGGTGATACGCTGCGCCAAAAAAGCGAAAAAATCAGTCAATTCGCATCAATATGTGGCACGCTATCTTGTTGGAGGCATGTCCAAACAAAAACATAAGGAATCGCTAAAAGAACGCTTCGCCATATTCAAACATTATTATGGTACCATCCCGAATTTATTCAATCATGGAATCATTGCCCTAAAAGCAATCTGGTACCGGATTAACTATGGAAAACCCCAAGACTGATGCTAAATCCCGAAATCTTAACCGACCTTGTCACAGTTAAAATGCCTTTTGGCAAATATCAGGGCTATACACTCTGCAATCTACCCGAACCATACCTGGTCTGGTATCAGCAAAAGGGTTTCCCAAAAGGAAAACTTGGCCAGCAATTGGCAACGCTATACGAAATAAAACTCAATGGCCTCGAATATCTGTTGGAGCCATTGAAGAAAAGGTAACCAAGGTCATTTCCATGACCTCAATATTTTTTGTACCTTTGCAGTAAATTTATTTTTAGCATTAAACGCCGTTTGCAGCGGTATCAATGAATATCATGACAAAATATCAAACTTTGCTGTACTATTGTTACAGCCCTATCGAAAATGCAGAACAGTTTGCTGCAGAGCATCTTGAATTTTGTAAATCCCTTGGTTTAGTCGGCCGCATTATTGTTGCTGACGAGGGCTTAAATGGCACCGTATCCGGTACTGTTGAGGCTTGTAAGCAATATATGGACGCTGTTTACGCAGACGGCCGCTTCAACAAAACCGAGTTCAAGATTGATGAAGTAGAGGAACCCTCTTTCATTAAGATGCACTGTCGTTACAAACCAGAAATCGTACATTCTGGTTTGCGAGATCCAAAAGTGATCGATCCCAACCGCCAAACAGGCATACATCTTGAGCCACAGGAATTCCTCGCCATGAAAGATCAGGAAGACGTTGTTGTACTGGATGTACGGTCAAACTACGAGCACAATGTCGGACGTTTCAAAAATGCCGTGACACTTGATATTGAAAATTTCCGTGAATTCCCGGAAAAAATCAAAGAGCTGGAAAAGTATAAAGGCAAGAAAATACTAACCTATTGTACTGGCGGAATCAAATGCGAGAAAGCGTCGGCATTATTACTCAAAGAGGGATTTGAGGATGTTTACCAATTACATGGAGGTATCATTAAATACGGTAAAGAAGCAGGCGGTAAAGATTTTGAAGGCCAATGCTATGTCTTTGACAACCGCGTTACGGTTGAAGTAAACTCTGTCAATCCGTCTGTTGTATCCACCTGTCTAAACTGCGGCAAGCAGACCACTAAGATGATCAACTGTGCTAATCCGACCTGTAATGAGCATTTTACTCAATGTGATGAATGTGGCTGGAAAATGGATGGCTGCTGTTCGGAAGCATGTAAAGAAAGTCCCAATAAACGTAAGTACGATGGCACTGGATATTATGTAAAAGTCCCACAGCCCGTCAATGCGGACAAGATCAGCAAGAGAAAACATAAAAATTTTCCACCAAAAGTAAGGGTCGAAAATTAAATAATTAAAGAGGTCGGTAGTATTACGCTACCGACCTCTTTTGTTTAGTGTCCTTTATTTTCCAAACATTCCGGCGATAGAGTCAAGAATATTTCCCTTGTCCTGCCCATCACTGTTTTTATCAAAGAAACTGCCTGCCAATCCGCCCAGTAGGTCCGTCATATTGTTCGCAGACGGCGCTTGGCCTTCTGCTTGTCCAGACTCTTCCTGGCCGCCACCCAAAAATGAGCCGAGTATACCGCCAAGTACACCGCCGCCTGTACTTTGCTGAGAGCCGCCTAAGACGGAACCAAGCAGATCGCCGATACCGCCGCCACCACTAGAGGTTTGCTTCTGCTGCCCTAGATAACCCATAACGATAGGAGCCAAAGTTGCCAGAACGCTACCTACCTGTGCTGAACTAATACCCGCCTTATCAGCGATATTTTGCGTCACCAAGTCAGTATTCTGTCCAAACATATGATTGACAATCTTATTACCATCGTCATTAGCTCCCGCGCCGAATAAGTCTCCTATTTTATCCAAGATTCCGCCGCCGCTATGCTGATCAATAGCTTTATCGATATTTTCGGATTGTCCTTTGTTTTTCGCATTATAATTCAAGGCAGCTATCATTAACGGTACTGCTGCGGCCACGATCCATTTAGCCTTGGATTCGCTGACGCCTGTCATTTTTGAGATGGCTTCTATCGCTTTAGAGCCGACTCCTCCTGTCACTAAATCTGTTAGATTCATAAGTTTATCATTTGTCTTGTTGCCGACATATGGAGTTTCTTTTTGTTTCTTACCTTTGCATACAAACAAAGACGCTTCTAAGCCTCCATATTTAGAATTTAAATTTGAATGAATATAACGATTTTTTTTGAGGAGTCCAGTATAATTAGTGATCTGAAACTCCTTAAAGATTATTTTTTGGAGCTTGAAAGTTACCACCAACAAGAACCATTAAGATGCCGGAACAATGTCTACTATGTTTGAAAGACTAAAGTTTCTCAAAACTCCACTGCACATAGTTTATATTCTTATCGTCTGCCAGATACTTCTTCTCATAATATGTCTTGATCGACAGGACCTCGTCTACCAGATCCGAATGGTAAAGATCTGTAGTCTCTTTATATTTTTTCAGGTTCAAAGCCTCAATCTGGTCCAGTGTATAGGCATAAAAACCATCATTGTCTGTCTTCAGGTTCATTTTGCTTTCAGGTTTCATGATGATCCGGTAACTTTCGAGAAATTTAGGTCCGGTCAGCCGTTTCTTTTCACGGCTATCCTGCGGCTGCGGATCAGGGAATGTAATCCAGATTTCATCGATTTCATTTTCAGCGAAATGCTCAAGGATCGTTTCGATCTGAATACGCAGGAAAGCGACATTTTTAATCCCCTCTTCTAATGCTGTTTTGGCTCCGCGCCAGATACGATTTCCTTTAAAATCAATACCGATGAAGTTTTTTTCAGGAAATAATTTCGCTAAATTAACCGTATATTCTCCTTTTCCACAAGCGAGCTCCAGAACAACTGGATTTGTATTGCCAAACTGTTTCTCAGCCCATTTTCCTTTATATTCCTTGCCTGCATCGAGCTGAATAACGTTTTCAAACGTCGCTACTTCGGCAAATTTACGTAGTTTATCCTTTCCCATTTTTACTAAAATATCCCACAAAAATAATCTTATCTTCCCGCTAAAAAAAATTAAATCTTTTTAGTCACGCACAAGACCTTTATCATGCCGTATTAAGCGTATCAGAAGGCCGCTTGAAGGAATAAATTGCTTTTCTATGCGCAATTAAATTGTATATCAAAACCAATTTATCTAAGTTTGCAGAAGTCAATAGCTTCGGCAGTCAATAACATATCGTGGAAAAAGACGCTAAAATTTACGTTGCCGGCCATCGTGGAATGGTCGGATCAGCAATATACCGTAAACTAACGGAACTCGGTTATAAGAATATCATCACGCGTACATCGCAGGAGCTAGATCTGCGCAACCAACAGGCGGTTGCGGAGTTTTTTGTTGCGGAAAATCCAGAATATGTTTTTTTGGCAGCGGCTAAGGTGGGTGGAATCATGGCCAATAATACCTACCGGGCTGATTTCATCTATGACAATATAGCCATACAGAATAATGTTATAAAATCATCTTACGATAACGATGTTAAAAAGATGATGTTCCTAGGGTCAAGCTGTATTTATCCCAAGTTAGCTCCACAGCCGCTCAAGGAAAATATGCTGTTGACAGGAACACTGGAACAGACCAATGAACCATACGCTATCGCCAAAATAGCAGGTATCAAGATGGCGGAAGCCTTTCGTGACCAGTATGGCTGCAACTTTATCTCGGTTATGCCGACCAATCTCTATGGCATCAACGACAATTACCATCCACAAAACTCACATGTATTACCCGCCCTCATTCGGAGATTTCACGAGGCTAAAGTCAACAATTCAAAGGAAGTCGTTATCTGGGGAACAGGCACACCCCTGCGGGAGTTTCTTTTTTCGGATGACCTGGCTGATGCCTGTGTATTTCTGATGAATAACTATGATGAAAGAGAATTTGTCAACATTGGGATTGGTGAAGATTTAAGCATAAAGGAACTTGCGGAACTGATTAAGCAAGTCGTGGGATACACCGGCGCCATATCCTTTGATAGCAGCAAGCCGGATGGCACGCCGAGAAAACTTATGGACGTCTCCAAACTACATGCCTTGGGCTGGAAGCACAAGATCAATCTCCCCGAGGGAATCAAGCTGGCTTATGAAGATTTTCTGAAAAAAGAACAAGGGCATTAATAGGTCTCACTATAGGAAGGAATACCATATTCATTGACTTCATCTTTAACAATGGTACTTTCTTCAATCTGAGAAGCTTTTTTCTTCTTCTTCTTGGGACGTATAAAATCGGTGAGTTTGCTCAGCAGTCCACTGATTTTATCTTGATTAATCTGGCCTACAGCACGTTCTGACAGCAATAGCATAAGTGCCTTTTTAAACATTCCCGCTTTTTTCAGAAACAGTCTGTTCATCACAAAAGGTACACCAATACGGAGTGTTTTGGTCAGCCAGTCCGAGTCAGGATTACTGCTCTTGGCAAATAATTGTTGAATGATATTTACACCGGGAATATTGTTTTTTAGCGAGTTGAAAAATCTGACAGGTGCTTCGATTTTATTATTGAGCAACGTAAATTGGGTCTTGAGATAGGCTTCCTGCTCATTCTTAAGTTCCTTTAGACGGAAGATTTCAGCCTTAAGTTCTTGTAGATTACGTATTTTAGTTTGTTTATTCATTTGCAGTCCCTTCCCTATCAAATTTTTCCTTTTGTTTCAGCTCTTCTTCCTCTTCTTCGATTTCATCGTTCCACTTCGCCAAAAAACGTCGAATGGAAAGATCCATAAACTTTGACTCCAGCGCAGGTTCAAAGATCCGTATCACTATTATAATGATGAGAAAGATTCCTGCGGTCGCCAAAAAACCAAGCGAATAGCTTCCTAATAATTCTCCTAGCCAAAATCCCAATGCTAAGCATAAGAAAAAGACAACAAACAAGGTGAATATTAACTTCGTTGTATCTACAACCAAACTAGCGATCAGGCGCGAAGACCGTTCGATAGTCTTTAATTTAACGAGCGTAAACTGGGAATCTATGTATTCCTTCGTTTTCTGAAAAGTACCGCTAAGTGAAAATTTTTCTTCTTCCATGCATCTCTAATTTATTCAGGCTATCTCAAAAGTCAGCTATGATTCTCTAATCGTTCAGATTATTATATTCAACTATCCGGCTTTTTGAAATAGCCTAATATTTCATATATCTCCACAAACTGTCCATGTGAACAATCTGTATGCTATGCATGCTCGATGATATCATCATCAACAATTTCTTCTGCCTGGTTTATTTTACCTCTTAGCGTGGAGACAATTTTTTCTTTAAATTCATTCAGTTGATCGAATTGCTCTTCAGCTCTCTCACGAATAGCATCACTCAAATCGCTTAATGAATCATTGATCTTATCTCTCGTATCCGATCCCTTATCCGGAGCAAATAAAACTCCTAAAGCTGCACCCGCAGCGAGACCTGCCAACAACGCCAAAGCTACTTTACTTGTGTCATTCATTTCTTTTTCGTTTTAAAGTTCTAATTCTATTACTCGATGAATCTAGTCTTCGATAATAATACAATTGACAAAGCAAATCGTTTGCCAAACACCATATTTTATCCATTATTTACTAGAACCGTTCTAGGACAAGATAGTAATTTCCAGCCAATTTTCTATTGCTTTTCAATAATTCAGAAAAGGATCCTTATTTATAAATTAATATTTACTATCTTTAAATCAGCCGATTATAAAATCTTATGTTGAATAAAATCTATTGTAGTGCTGTCTATGGTATTGAAGCACGCACGATTACTGTTGAAGTAGTTGTTTCCACCGGTTTACATTATTACATCGTCGGTTTACCTGACAATGCCGTCAAAGAAAGCTTAAGACGCGTCGAAAGTGCTATTACTTCCTGCCAGTTTCACATGCCAAGGCAAAAAATTGTGGTCAACTTGGCACCTGCGGATGTCAGGAAAGAAGGATCCAGCTATGACCTGGCCATCGCTATCGGCATACTCGCGTCTTCGGGGCAGCTTTCAAACGAACTATTAGCGCAATACCTGATCCTAGGAGAGCTCTCGTTGGATGGAAGCGTCAAGCCTATACGTGGAATCCTGCCCATTGCACTACAAGCTTCCAAAGATGGCTTTAAGGGCATCATACTTCCTCAGGAAAATGCTTACGAAGCAGCAACTGTGACCGGAATCGACGTGATCCCCGCCGAAAACCTGACAGAAGTGGTCCAATTCCTCAGCAGTGCAAAACAGATACAGCCTACACAAATTGACATTCAGTCTGTTTTTCAAACCGGCATCGACAACTATGATGTGGATTTTTCTGACGTTCATGGACAGGATAATATCAAAAGAGCATTGGAAATAGCAGCCGCCGGCGGGCATAATGTTATTCTGATAGGGCCACCGGGAGCGGGCAAGACCATGCTAGCGAAGAGACTGCCAACCATTCTACCGCCATTAAGTATGGCAGAATCGCTGGAAACAACAAAAATTCACTCTGTTTCTGGCAACCTTAAAGCTAGAGGTACCCTGCTCACTACACGGCCGTTTCGGGCGCCGCATCATACTATTTCTGATGTCGCGATGGTCGGTGGAGGCTCCAATCCATTGCCGGGTGAAATTTCGCTCGCCCATCATGGCGTACTGTTCTTGGATGAATTGCCTGAATTTAAGCGCGGTGTTTTAGAAGTCATGCGACAGCCTCTGGAATCCCGCAGCATCACGATCTCAAGAGCGAAACTCTCGATCGACTATCCGGCAAGTTTTATGCTGATCGCGGCTATGAATCCCTGTCCCTGCGGTTACTTCAACCATCCTGACAAGGAGTGCATCTGTGGTAATAATACGGTTCAACGCTACTTAAGCAGAATATCCGGGCCGCTCCTTGACCGTATTGACCTGCACATCGAAGTCACTCCAGTACAATTTGAAGAACTCAGCGCCCGACAGACTGCAGAAAGCAGCAGCGTGATCCGCGGACGGGTGATGCAAACAAGAGCACTTCAAAAACAACGTTTTGAGTCGTTACAAGATATCCACTGCAATGCGCAGATGAGCACGAAACTTACAAGAGAGATCTGCAAGGTTGATGAGCCGGGAAAGAAATTGCTCAAAACAGCCATATCCCGCCTCAACCTTTCTGCCAGAGCCTATGACCGGATTCTGAAGGTGGCCCGGACAATCGCTGATATGGAAGGTAGTCCACAGATTAAAAATCACCATCTGGCCGAAGCCATCCAATATAGAAGTTTAGACCGGGAGACCTGGGGCGGAAGATTTTAGAACGTGTGGAGACCTGTACTTGCAGGCCGAAGAAATACAGGCACTTTTTCCTTGCATAGACTGCTATAAGTCTGTCATGGACTGTTGTCATTTTGCCCCGAACACCATGTTGTTTTTGATAAACGACGATAAGTTCAGATTCAATTGATAACAGTTTGCGGCAAAGTGCGAGTAGAATGGGATAGACTGCTGTCTGTTACAGCTCAACTATTGGACAGTTGGAGGGTATGAGGATGAACTAAGGACAAAGTACAGGAAGTTTATATTAAACAGCGTGCAGTCTGTTGCAGATGCATGGTAAAAGCTTGCAGATTTCATGCAGTTTAGCATATTCTGTCTGGAGCTTGTGATAAAATATAAGGAGTCTGTGTTGGCCTGCTTAGAGTCTGAGACAAACTGCTACCTGTTTATGCTGGGTGATGTCCGGACCAGCTGTCATAAACAGCTGATCATCCAAGCCAGGAGCTCCTTCAGATCTTACTGAACGCCAACATCGTCGAGCCCTTTTCCACATTTAAATATGCCTGAGCCTTTTCTCCGGTCTGCAGAACAAGATCTACTCCGAATATAATCCTTTATTACAATTCAATTTCAAGTATCACGGAGTAACTATTCATATTATCTGACATGTTTAACGTGTATCTGTCCTTATATCGAAGTTCAAGTGTTCTTTTAACATTTTGCAATCCAATGCCGCCTCTGGGAGATGCAGGACTGTTTTTATTTAAACCATTTGCGACCACGAACCTTAAAATACCATCTTCTATAGTTAATGAAACAGTAATCCAAGCATCAGCCCTGCTTCTATCTGGTCCATGTTTGATGGCGTTTTCAATAAAAGGTAATAACATTAATGGTACAACTCGATAAGGTTCTTTTATTTTCTTTATATTAAAATTCAGATTAACGCTATCACCAAATCTTATCCGGATAAGATCTAGATAATCATTTAAAAACTGGATTTCTTTGGCAATGGATATTTTATCATCATTAGCTTGGTAAAGCATATACCGAAGCATATTCGACAGTTTCATTATAGTATTAGGGGTACTGGCTTCTCCTTTTTCCGCTAGCCTATATATGCTATTTAATGTATTAAATAAAAAATGGGGAGAAATCTGGGATTTAAGAATTTTCAGTTCCATTTTCAGATTATCTCGTTCCAGATTTGCTTTATCTAATTCAAGATTAGTAGTCTTTAGTTCTAAATTTGCCTTTTCAAGTTCGAGTTCTGCCTGAGTCTTTTCTAATAAGAGCATCTTGTTGCCTTGAGCAATAAGATGCTTAACCAATTTTGGTGTTAACGGTAGGGATACAAGGGTCAAAAAATCAGGAAATACACTAGGAAATTTTTTAAGTTGATAAATACCAAAATAGCCATCATCGGTAAAAAATCTTACATACTTAATAAATGCTCTACCTTCCTTTAATTCAAAATCGTTAAGAATATCACACGTCAAATACGTGATATTTAACCACCAGATATATGAAAAAACAATAAATATTACGATGGGCAGTACTTTTCTTTTTTCTATCCATTTAGAAATAAGCCATATGACTGAATAGAACAAGGAAGTAGTAACAAAAAGTTCTTTTGCCACTAAAATCCAGATATAGCTACCACCTAGCCTTTTATAGGTAAAAGAATACGTGCAGAAGACCAATATCCAAAAAATTATATGCACGATCACCCTAACAAAAGGTGTATACCATTTTCCCCAAATAATTTCACTTCTCATGTAATATTGGTTTGCTTAGAATATCATTTTATTCAACATGTGTAAGTACCCCATTTTTCCGACAGCTGAGATTGGACTTTTCTAATTTACGTTACTGATTGATTTATTTGTTGTTGGTGTCTAATATTTTTTGATAATTCCGTTGGTGTGAGATTCCCAAGACCTTCATGTGGTCTGTTGTTATTATATTCATCCATCCATGCCTGGGTATGTTCTCTTACTTCTGATAAGTTGAAAAATAAATAAGCATCCAAAATTTCTTTGCGATAACTTCGGTTGAACCGTTCGATGTAGCCGTTCTGCATAGGCTTACCGGGCTGGATAAATTGAATAGCGATGCCTTGGTCTTTACACCAGAGCTCAAAATGATGACTGGTGAATTCGGGGCCATTATCTACGCGTAGACAGAGCGGTTTGCCCCGCCAGTCTATGATTTGTTCAAGTGTCCGTGTTACCCTCAAAGAAGAAATAGAAATACCTATTTCGATACACAATATCTCACGGGAACAGTCGTCCATCACATTAAAAGTTCTAAACCTATTTCCGCTTGCCAAGCTATCGCTCATAAAGTCCATGCTCCATTTTTGATTAATGCTGACCTGTTGTTCCAGAGGCTGTTTCTCCCGAGCAGGTAAACGACGTTTGCCACCCTCTTCTTGTTCATATTTAACAGCTTATACACCCGGTAAACTTTTTTGTGATTCCAGGGCTTCCCCGCTCTGCGCAGATAAGCGTAAAGTTTTCGGAATCCATAGACAGGATGTTTGGCGGACAGATCTTCTAATGCAGATATGACTGCACTGTCATCTTTCTTACTAACATAGTAATATTGTGAACCGCACATGCCTGTCAATTTGCAGGCTCCGGTGACACTCAAACCGTGATCCAGGACAATCTCCTGGGTTAACTGTTTTTGCTGCCGGAGCCCCAACCTTTTTTTGTGATGACTTCTTTTAGGATATCATGGTTCATACTCAGTTCGGCAAACATCTTTTTTAAGCGGGCATTTTCTTCTTCAAGTTCCTTCAGGCGCTTGACATCCGATGCTTCCATCCCACCGTAACGGCTCTTCCAATTATAAAATGCGGCCTTGCTAATCTCAAGATCTCGGCAGATGTCTTCGGTCTTTCTGCCTTCTTCGCCCTCTTTGAGTGCTCGAACAATCTGGCTTTCTGTAAAACGTGTTTTTTTCATTTTATTACTTAAATCTAAACATTTATGTCCAGTTTTAAGCTGTTTGAGTTTTTGGGACACTTACAAATTCACGCATCCAGATTTTATTAAAACTTTGAATGAATGCGCTCGTGATATAATTCGATGTTCATACACTTTTTATTAGAGGAAACACGGCTTGGTGACAGTCGCCCAATGCGAATCGTATCTTCGTATCACTGGCAAAGCCGTCAATATCCGGAAAAATGCTGCCTTTTCTCACCCCGAGAAAGTACAGTGCCCTCTGGATTTCCACAGCGGTTTCATTCGAAAACTCCAGCTTATGGATCAGTTGCTAGAGGTTTCCTGCGGAAGACCGCCTTCAAAACCCTATATAAAAAATCGCCCACAACTTGACGATAGAAAGCGAAAATAGAGTCAATGCTGATGGCTCCCTAGGCATTATGGATAGCCAGCGTATTCGTTGGGGTAATATTCAATCCTGATAAGAATTGTCAAGCCCAAGTGAAAAAGCATGGATATTCAGATGACTTCGCTATCACTCATCCTGATTTCTGTAGACGCAAAACCTTCCAACCAGAGGATTAGGAAGCAGTCGGACAATGAGAACAGGAAATGATAATTTACCATTCCTAGCCACAAGCCCAATCAAGAATCTCTTGAGACAATGTTTCATCATCAATTACAATACATTTAATCATCTCTCAAAATTATTCAAATCAATTTCTAAAATGATAGAGTAACTATCAGGTTTATCCTTTATATCTAAGACATATCTCTCGCTATATTTCAATTCTAATCTTCTCTTCACGTTCTGTAAACCTATTCCTCCCTTTATTGGCTCTTTACTGCCCCTATTGACTCCATTGGCCACAACAAATTTTAATATACCTTCATTTAGAGTTAACGATACATGAATCCAAGCATCTTTCCGGCTTCTTTCAGGACCATGTTTAATAGCATTTTCAATAAAAGGTAAAAGCATTAGTGGTGCTATTCGATACGGTTCATTAATTTCATCAATAAAAACTCCAAGTCTTACACCCTGTCCGAATCTAATATGAATGAGATTAAGGTAATCTCGGAGGAAATGTATCTCCTTTTTTAAAATTATCTTATCATCACCAGTTTGATAAAGCATATATCGGAGCATACTTGAAAGCTGTTCTATAGTTTCAGCAGTGTTCGGATCACCCTTTTTAGCCAGCCTATAAATACTATTCAATGTATTAAAGAGGAAATGGGGTGAAATTTGTGATTTTAATATTTCCACTTCCATTTTTAAGTTATCTCGTTCCAAATTTGCTTTAGCAAGCTCTAATTCGGCCTTATTCCTTTCCATCACCAGCATGATGTTGGCATCTTCGATAAGTAATTTAGCTAGCTTTGGAGCCAAAGGCAAGGAGATTAAAAATAGAAAGTCAAGAATTAACGTTGGAACTTTTTTTATGCTGTATATTCCTAAAAATCCATCTTCAAGGAAGTAATGAACATACTTATAAATTCGTTTATCTTCAATTGGGACAATACCCTCCAATAACTCACATGTAATATATGTGAATGTCAACCACCAAAAATATGAGAAAATAAAAAAAAGTAAAATTGGAATTGCTCGTCCCTTTGCCACCCATTTGGAAATTAACCAAGTTGCCGAATAAAAAAGGCTGGTAGTAACAATCAGTTCTTTAATTACAAACGCCCAAATATAGTTTCCACCATATCTCCGAAAAGTATAGTAATAAAGATAGGATACTGATACCCAGAACACGACATGGCAAATGACCCTTATTAGAGGTGTGTACCATTTCTCCCATATATTCTCACTCCTCATTTATAATAGGTGTATGCTTTTCAACAATTAGCAACAAAATTACAGTTAAGTTAGAAAAATTATTACAAACTTTCTGGCAATAAAAACGTTCAAGCAATACTTTATGCTACGTCATATTACCTAAAAACACTGCAATACCCTCTGCCTAAATGAATAAAAAAACATACCGGTAAATATTTATTTAAGAACATTTTGAGTCGCAATACACAAGGTACAGATTGCTAAAAATTGTCATCGAGCATTTTACAGTATTCATATAGGTCAAAACGGAGTTGGTCGAGATTATTTCTTTCATAAAAATTCAGATAGTATATTCTCCACATCAATTGGAGCTCATGAACAAGAAGACAGAACCTTTTCAAGAAGATAGCTATAATAGACATTCAACTTGGTATATAAACCAATTCCCAGAAAAAGAACAAAAAATTAAATTGTTAAATGGAATAAAGTCATATAAAGGCACTATTAACCATTGGTTACAGAATCAGTTTTTTGATTGTGTCAAACCTATTACACAATATAAAAATGCATCTTGGCTTACTGTAGGAGATGCATATGGACATGATGCTAATTATTTGATAGAAAAAGGCGTTCAGAATGTCATTGCTTCCGACATTAATGATGAGTTTTTAGCGGTATCAAAAGAAGTTGGAATCGTCGATAAATTTTCTGCTGAAAATGCCGAAAATCTTTCATTCGATGATAATAGTGTTGACTACATCCTATGTAAAGAGACCTACCATCATTTTCCAAGACCTTATGCGGCATTGTATGAAATGATCCGTGTCGCAAAAAAAGCAATTATTATCATTGAACCGCAAGATCCAATTTTAAAAATGCCACTTTTGATGTTTATGAACAATGTTCTAGAAAAAATAAAACTTGGCCTAATTAATAAAATCTGGAAGAACCGCTTTTCTTATGAACAGGTCGGAAACTTTGTATATAAAGTTTCCGAAAGGGAAATGGAGAAATTTGCTGCCGGGCTGAATCTTCCAATGGTAGCAATCAAAAACTTCAATCCAAATTTTTGGTTTCCCGGAAGCGAAAAAATTCCAGCTGTAAAATCTGAAAAGAGATTTCGAAAAATTCTCTTTCAAAAAGCCATTAGAGATTTTCTATCAAAATTAGGAATTGTCCCAAGTCAATCTATGAGTATAATCATATTTAAGAGTCTACCAGAGCGCGAAATACAAGAATCATTAACAACCAACGGGTATAGGTTAATAGAAATTCCTAAGAATCCTTATTTATAATTTTGACTATGTACAAATTGGAAAAAGCGGTAATGCAAGCGTAACCATCTTTCTTTTACAAGATGGATACTGTCTTTCCAAGTCTGTATGCTCGTCTTTCGGTAACAATGCTTCCCTGAATGTGGCTTTTGGTTGTCGAATTATTCCAACCAGATATCAAGGGTGGCAGTTCCTCTATGCTGCCAAATATCTTTTAATCGGATGCGGTAGCATCTATTTCACGCATTCAAACCTAATCTCCTATATAATTCCGCTTTATATTGCCCTCCTATTGGAATATCCTTAATACTTCCTCTCATTTTCATAATATTACCCTCCACTCTTTTTGCAAAATCCAGATTCACAATATAAGATTTATGGACACGAATAAACTGTTTTGCCGACGCCAATTTTTCCTCCATTTCCAAAAGCTTTTTCCAGACATTGTATCTTTTTTCTAATGTTTCTATCCAGACATAGTCTTTAGCCCCTTCAATATAAAACACTTCGTCATAAGGGGAAATAATGATAGTTGACCTATCTTTTATTACCAAAAAATCCCTATCTGAATTGTTCCCATTATCATGATTTAAAACAGCCTGTGCTTTATCTATTGTTTTAATCAACCTGTCGAGACCAAAGGGCTTGAGAATATAATCTAAAACATCCAATTCGTACCCTTCCAAAGCATAGCTCGGATCACCCGTGACAAACACAAATAGTGGTGGATTTTTTAACGTTTTCAAAAATGCTACACCATCCATATCCGGCATTTGTATATCACAAAATACCAGATCTACATCTTTGGACTCAAGAATGCTCATTGCGTCGATCGCGTTTTCATATATGCCAAGTATCTGAATTTTTTGAATTTTGCTTAAATGTGACACCAAAATCTCTCTCGCCAGCTCTTCATCGTCAATAATAATACACTTCATTATTCTAACATTCTAATTTGATTTTTAAAAATATGGTATAGCTTTCTCGATCCTCTCTAATATCTAGCGAATAACGGTCTTTATAATAAATATCCAGCCTTCGTTTTACATTCTGTAGACCTAACCCACCAAATTGATGTTCTACAGCCAAATGATTGACACTATTCGAAACATTGTACATCAATTCTCCATCTTGAATTCTTAGTTCAACCTTAACCCAAGCATTCTTTCGGCTTCTATCAGGTCCGTGTTTAATTGCATTTTCAAGAAAGGGAATCAAAATTAAGGGTACAATCTGGTATGGTTCTTTTGTCCTTTCAACATTAAATTCAATTTGTATACTATCTTGGTATCTTAATTTCATTAAATCGAGGAAGTCATTCAGAAACTGTATTTCAAGAGAGATATAGATTAAATCATCTTTGGTTTGATATAAAAGATGTCTCAATAAATTGGAAAGGTTTAATATCGCATCCGGTGTCTTCACATCCAGTTTCTCCGCCATGCGATAAATGCTATTCAGCGTATTGAAAACAAAATGAGGCGATATCTGCGATTTGAGTATATTAAGTTCCATTTGGAGATTATCGCGCTCTAAGCTCAATTTATCCCGTTCAGAAATCGTAAGCTTATAAGCATCATCAAATATTACTTTGGTTAACTTAAGAGATAATGGAAGTGATACCAGATATAAGAAGTCAAGTAAAAAATCTGGCATTTTCTCCAACTTATAAACTCCCCAATAGCCGTCTTTAAGAAAGATTTTAAAGTACCTATGTAAGCTTTCCTCAGATAGAGGAATATGATTTAAGGCGAATCGACAAACAAAATAATTAAAGTTTAGCCAATAAATATATGCAAATAGAAAAAAAAGAAAAGCGGGGAATACTTTACCTCTAGTAACGAAATCCGGCATAATGTAGGATGCAAGATAAAAAAGGCTACTTGTAATCACAAAATCGCTCATTGTAAAAATCCAATAATATTGCCCCACAAGCCTTTCATAAGTGAAGGAGTAAAGAAGTAATACTCCTACCCAAAATAGGATATGAAAGAGAATACGAGTCTTAGGCGTATACCATTTTCCCCATAAATTATCACTTCCCATAATCAAAAACTACAACTTATCAGCTAAGATTAATTTAATATAGTAATACTTTAGCCAAAGTAAGCTAAAAAAATTGAAACAAGTATTTTTAATGAATAATATAATATTATAACGTTACCATTATATTTAATACTACGTCGAGCAAATCTAGGGATTTGTATAGATCAAACATGAGTTTGTCGGGAAAACTTCTAAAACTTAAATCTTGTAATAAGAAACTTTACAAAAATTGATGCTGTCATTACGAAAAAGTTTGGTATGACTGAATAGTAATTACGGAAAATAGCAAAAGATGCATTAGTATGTGCTATTGGACAATCCTGAATTTCATTCGTCTAGAAAAATCTATACAGATCCGCTACCTTATTATTTATTAATTCCATAGCATCAAATGTCCCTACTATCTCAAACAATAGGTTCTTTTTCCAATTTAGACACTAGTGGTTCTAGGGCCAACACCTTATCACCAATTACAATACATGTAATCAATTTAATATACTAAAGCTTAATTTCTAAACAAACTGAATAACTATCTTCTTCTTCCTTGACCTGCAAAGAATAATCTACACCATAGCGCAGATCTAATCTTCTTTTTACATTTTGAATTCCTATGCCGCCAAATCCTGGCCTTTTGCTAATTCGATTTACACCATTCGAGATATTAAATCTGAGGATATTCTCATCCAACTTTAATGACATCTTGATCCACGAATCATGACGGCTTCTTTCCGGCCCATGTTTTATTGCGTTCTCTACAAACGGTATTAAGATAAGTGGAACTATTTTATAAGGTTCATCAGTGTTTTCAAAATTTAGGTAGACTTTTGTGCCCGGTCCAAATCTTAATTTTGCCAGAGTCAGGTAATCTTGAAGGAATTTTACTTCTCTGGAAATCAAAACCTTGTCATCATTAGTTTGATATAATAAATAGCGAATCATATGAGACAGCCTTACAATCGATTCAGATGTTTTGGGGTTATTTGTCTCTGACATCTGATAAATGGTGTTCAAGGTATTAAACAAAAAATGTGGCGATATCTGCGATTTCAGAAAAGCCACTTCCATGGCTAAATTGTCCCGCTCAAGCTCTAGTTTGTCTCTTTCGAGTACTGCCATTTTATTCTTATCCTCAACAATAACCTTAACCATCTTTGGAGCTAATGGAACTGATACCAATAACAAAAAGTCTAAAATAAAAATCGGATGCTTTTGGAGAGCGAAAAGTCCAAAATACCCACCATCTATCCAAAAGTGCATATATTTACTAACCCTTTCATCAGAGGGAGGAACAAAATCTTCTATTAAAACCCATACGCAATATGTCCAGGAAATCCACCAGATATAAGCAAATAAAATGAACAAGATGAGGGGCGCGAGTTTCCCTTTCGATACCCACTTTGATATGATCCAGTTTATTGAATAAAATAAACTTCCGGTAACAAGGAGATCTTTCAGTACAATATAAAGCACATAATCGCCTCCGATCCTTTTTAATGACAAATAATAAAGAGCTGTAACAAGCAACCAAAAGACTATATGAATAAAAATACGAACTTGTGGTTTATACCATCGTCCCCAAACATTTTCACTTCTCATTCAATAAGGCTATAAATCAAACAATCTGTCTATCAAAAAAAGTTGAGTATTTTGATGAATATCTCAACCTCTATTATTAGCAAGACACTTTTATCCAACATCCTAAATTACGAAAAAATTAAAATAATTAGTCAACTGATTATTTTTCAGACTGTAATAAATAGCTATAACGCTCACATGGAGCAATTCAATATGAAAGTATTTTTCCACCTATGCGGCGATATCTCCTATTTTTCTGATAAGGGTTCTTTTTATGACCCGTGCTTAATTTAGAACTTTACTTCAAACAGTAATACCTATTTATTTAAATTAACTACCTAGCGGCATTCCATTACCTATAGCCCATTTTCGGGTTCTCTTTTCTTTTAATTGACCTTTTTCATCATAGATATTATAACTAGCACTTACCACATTATTCTGAATATTATAATCTGTAATTTTTATGGAATAGTCTGCCGGAATATTATTTGTCTCTTTTAGATTGTCCTTCCAAATTAAGGGCTGTTTTCCCGCCCATTTATCTTCAACACTAGTAACTATCTGCAACCTAGCCACAACGCCTTCAGGTATAAAGGTCATATATTCATCATTATTAATTGGAATATTACCTGAACCCCCAGAAGGATAATAGGCATCGGTAGCATCTATATCTTTGGTATAGCGAACTGAAAAGTCCCGCTCATAACAAACCAATTGAGTTCCCCGTTGTCCGAGCCCCATATTTCCTCCTCCTCTATTAAGGTCTTTGTCAGTTCCCTCTCTGACTAATAACGAATTTTGATACCATTGTACTAAGGAAATATTGTAATCAACATAAGACCAATCTAAAGGCTCTTCAACCTTATACTTTTTGGTATAAAATTTCTTGCTGTCAAGATCTATATTGGCAAGAAGTTGAACGTACTTATTCGGAATTTCCAAATCATCAAGAATGAGGCGCAATGAAAGGGTGGCATGGTTAGAATTAATATATTTACTTGGAGAAACTAAATAAGTAAAAAGCTTTTTTGAACTTTCAGGAATCTCACTTGCGTCTATTGTCGGGCAAACTTCTGAAAAAATGTTCTTTCCATCTTTATTATCTACCCTGATCTCTAAAGTATTCTCCAAGGTATTTACCACATAGTATTGGTTCCCCATACTATCGGTTTTAGCTTCGGTTCTCCATTTTTCGTTTTTCACCTCAGAACCATCTGGGCCATCTTTTTTACATGAAAATAAGAAGCATGCCATTAGCAAACATGCACTTAAAATCCCTAAATTCTTTTGTCTATATGCTGTAATCATCATAAATATATTAATGGTCAATTTTAAAAGTCATTTTAAATCGCGAATTATCTTTTAGATATTTGCCGTATAGTAAATCGGTACCACTGGATCACTCGCTGTAAATGTCCCAACGTTTTGTGCAATAAGATCGAAAACTCCATCAGGACTTGGATTGATCAATAGTTGTATCACATTATTTCCGATGTTACTTCCCAAGAGAGAGATTGTGACAACTGGCAAAAAGATTCGCTTCTTCTTGGGTATATGATTCAGTAGTTTTCTTTAGAATCTTCTTCACACAAAATACTTGTTCTTTTCATAATGTTATTTATAGCTGCCTGTTGTTTAGAAATAACTTCAAGAAGTTTATAAGTTTTGTTGTTCCCATCTAACGGCGGAGATGCCAAAATAGTTATCTGAACTTTTAATTTATAACGGTTGCCTTCCTCGAAAACAAAACCACTAATCTCGTCTAAACCTAAATGATACTCTTCTTTATTACTTTCTCTAACCTTAAGCGCCGGTATATTCTTAGGTTGGTCTGGTTTCGCCGGCGGATTAGGTGCAACATACTCAATAGTCGGTTGGATCTCCAACTGTGCAATATAGGTTTGGTCAGAATTTTCTTTGCTGCACGAAAACAGGAAAATTAATAAAAGGAAAATGCTATTTTTCATGGATTTACATTAAAATCTAAAATACTATTGGCCTTCAGTACTTTTTCGAACCCATATTATTAAAATATTTTCACTCTAAAAAGTTATTTCGACCAACTCGATTCCGACCCATACAAACAATGTGATTTCCTCGATAAAAAAACAGAACTTAATATTTAATTTCTATTTTTTACATAAACAACTATTTAATAACCTTTTAGATATTAGCTATGTGACTGAACTCAATCTCCCAAAAATTTAATTATTCGAAGGAAAATATCAAATCTGGGGGCTATTCCGATTACTTTCTCAATGTGTTATACAATTTGGCTGTTATATCCCTTTGAAACAGCCTTAGCTCAATTCCTATATATTCACCCAAAGTCTGTGGATTTAAAGGTACTTTTATCGGTAGAGGTTTACTGATTTTTTGTTCAAAACGCAAACAGGGCAACGTTTTGAGTCGTTACAAGATATCCACTGCAATGCGCAGATGAGCACGAAACTTACAAGAGAGATCTGCAAGGTTGATGAGCCGGGAAAGAAATTGCTCAAAACAGCCATATCCCGCCTCAACCTTTCTGCCAGAGCCTATGACCGGATTCTGAAGGTGGCCCGGACAATCGCTGATATGGAAGGTAGTCCACAGATTAAAAATCACCATCTGGCCGAAGCCATCCAATATAGAAGTTTAGACCGGGAGACCTGGGGCGGAAGATTTTAGAACTGTGCTAAGCAATGTTTTATCACCCAGGGAAAACACAGAATGGTCAAAATCAGCCCCGAAAGTGCACCGAAAAAATGGGCATCGTGATTGATGCCATCCCGTCCATTTTTGGAGGCCCAGATGCAATAACCCAAAAACAGAAAGGCAAAAAGGTAAGCCGGCATAGGGATAATCATCATTACCCCTATAGTCATCTTTGGATTGAATAGAATATAACTAAAAAGAACCGCACAGATAGCGCCGGAAGCTCCTAAACTATAATATCCGGGATTGTTCCGCTGCTGGATAACCGTAGGAATATCGCTGAGAATCAAGCTTCCCAAGTAGATAACGGCAAAGAGCACATGACCATAAACGCTGGCTTGTGCCAACATCTGCTCTAACCCAAATGCAAAGTAATAGAACGTGATCATATTGAACAGCAGATGTCCCCAGTCACGGTGCACAAAACCGCTGGTCAATAGCGTATACCAACGTTCCTTACGTGCAATGCTATATGGATGAAGCATGAGTTTGCCAAAAAGTTGTTCGTTGGATAAGGTATAAATGCTTGTGACAAGTGTAAAAAAGAAGATAACACTCGCTACGGGTGTTTGTTGTAAATAAAAAGTTAGCATAATAATCGTTAGAATCGGTCTTCCAAAAGTAAAACGTACAGCTCTTTGGGGCCATGTGCTCCTAGTACCAAACGTTTTTCGATATCAGCAGTCCGCG
This sequence comes from Sphingobacterium thalpophilum, assembly GCF_901482695.1. NCBI lineage: Bacteria > Pseudomonadati > Bacteroidota > Sphingobacteriia > Sphingobacteriales > Sphingobacteriaceae > Sphingobacterium > Sphingobacterium thalpophilum. The sequence goes on along the minus strand of NZ_LR590484.1, from coordinate 2,011,721 downwards.
AAGGGCCTGTAATCGTTGAAATCATCGTCGGCACCTCCTGACCGTACCTTCTTTGCATATAACCCAGGGCATCCTTTAAATCCCAGACCAATTGCGAGGCTTTGGCGACGACAATGTGTATAGGAGGGTAAATACTCAAACGTCGTCCCGAAGCATTTGCGTTGCTCACCATAATACTTCCATTGCGGGCAATCAATGCCTCACAGGATGTAATGCCCGCATGCGCAGATTCAAAATCCTTTTCGGTCTTGATAAATGGAAAACCATACGGAGTCAATAAATTTTGGATCCCCTGCTCCCAGGCATATATATTTTTGATGTTGTTGACCTCGGTCAATGTGATCAGATTCTCAATCAGTCCAATTTCACCATCACAATACAAAAACTTACCGCCAGCCGCCGTGAACTCACGAACAAAAACAATATCCACCAGTTCATCTTCAGCTTTGTATAACGCAGTATCTTTAAAATTCGGATGGGGATTATCGTTTTTCTGAAGCAATGCCTGACGTATACGCTTTAACATTACCTCCTTCGCTGTCGCATTCTTCACGTTCATGGCTTCCTAGTAGTATATAAATGCAGCGCCAGAGACTCCAGCGCTGCACAATTTTCAATTAGTTGATATTATTTGGCGACGGATTATTATCCAACCGGCTTTCATCCCTCGAGCTTGTCTCATCCGGATGAACGTCTAAAGGAAGATCTGTTTGCGGCACACCGCCGCCGTCCGCACCGTTAACAAATTCATCGTAGGTTGTTTTGGTTTCAAAAGGACGTTTGCCTAGGATTTCTTCAAGATCCGACTGGAAGAGTATCTCTTTTTCCAACAGCTTTTCTGCGATCTTGATCAGACCTTCTCGCTTTTCCAAAAGCAACTGCTTGGTCCGAGCATATACATCATTGATCAGATTGCGCACTTCAGCATCGATAAGCTCTGCCGTTTTGTCAGAGTAAGGCTTTTGGAAGGATGCTTCCGAACTGTCGCGGAACGATACATTTCCAACTTTGTCGTTCATACCATAGATCGCAATCATCGCATAAGAAAGCTGAGTGATACGCTCAAGGTCGTTTTGGGCACCCGTCGAAATTCTTCCAAAAGTTATATCTTCAGCGACACGCCCACCCATAGTCATACAGAGACTATCGATCAGCTGTTCAGTTGTATATAGAAACTGTTCTCTCGGAAGATACTGTGCATATCCTAAGGCTGCAACACCACGGGGCACGATAGAGACCTTCACCAAAGGATCGGCATGCTCCAAAAACCAGCCTGCAATAGCATGCCCTGCTTCGTGATAAGCCACAATGCGTTTCTCCTCAGGTGAGATAATTTTATTCTTCTTCTCAAGACCTCCGATCACACGGTCCACAGCGTCCTGAAAATCCTGCATATCAATTTCGGGCTTGTTTTTACGCGCAGCAATCAGTGCCGCCTCATTACAGACATTCGCAATCTCTGCACCTGCAAAACCAGGCGTCTGTGCGGATAATTTTTTAGCATCAACTTCCGCTGAAAGCTTCAATGGCTTCAAATGCACCTTAAAGATCTGCTCCCGGCCAATTAAATCTGGCTTATCGATAGAAATCTGGCGGTCAAAACGTCCCGGACGCAATAACGCGCTATCCAGCACATCAATACGGTTGGTCGCGGCCAGAATAATCACTCCCGAATCAGTACCGAAACCATCCATTTCGACCAGCAGCTGATTGAGGGTATTTTCGCGTTCGTCATTACCGCCCATCATCGAGTTCTTACCACGTGCACGTCCTATAGCATCAATTTCATCGATAAAGATAATACATGGTGCCTTTTCCTTTGCCTGTTTAAACAGGTCGCGCACGCGGGACGCGCCCACACCGACAAACATCTCGACGAAGTCAGAGCCGGACAAAGAGAAAAACGGTACCTGCGCTTCACCCGCAACGGCCTTCGCCAGCAAGGTTTTACCTGTCCCCGGAGGGCCAACAAGCAGTGCTCCTTTTGGGATCTTACCTCCTAAATTCGTGTATTTACGCGGGTTTTTCAGAAAGTCTACGATCTCCATCACTTCCTGCTTAGCTTCTTCAAGCCCCGCAACGTCATTAAACGTAATATTGATCTGCGATTCTTTGTCAAACAGCTGCGCTTTGGACTTGCCAATATTAAAAATAGCACCGCCGCCGCCAGCAGCACCGCCGCCCATACGGCGCATCAAGAAAATCCATATCGCCGCCAGCACAAGCAACGGCAGCATAAACGTTACAAACCAGCTCGCCCAAGGATTGGAGCGGTCTGCATAGGTAAGCTGTACTTTCGGGGTTCCCGGAGCCAGCTCGGCCTGTGATTCGGCCAGTTTCTTTTCCAGCACCTCAGCCGAAGCGTCTTTAAAAATATATTGCGGACCTGCATTCTCCTGGCCAGAAAGGCTTGGAATAGCATCATTTCCTCTAGAAACATCTTTAAAGCTGGGATTATCCTTCCAGCCTTTTTTTAGGTAAACTTCAACCTCGACAAGATCATTTTTCTTATAAGCTTCCAAGCGCTCAACAGCACCTGTTTTTAACATGCGTGTCTCAAAATCACTGTAGCTAATTTCCTTAGCCGGGCTTTCTCCAAAAACATATTGCAAGGCAAAAAAACCTAAAAACATGGCAATCATGAGCCACACAAAGTTAAATTTTGGCGGTTTTGGGCTTACCTTACTACTTGGGATTTTTTTCATTATATCGTAATTATATTTTCTTCTTATAAATTATTCAATCAGAGCCGCAATTAAGCACTCTGAAAATGCTGAATCTCTGCATCTCCCCAAAGCTCTTCTATTCCATAATGGGCTCTTTTTTCAGTCTTAAAAATATGCACAACCACATCCACAAAATCCAAAATCAACCATTCTCCATTTGCTTGACCTTCTTTGTATTGGGGTTCCTGTCCAAAAGCTTTATAGACCTCTTCTTCCACACTCTTGGCAATAGCATTAACCTGAATGTTAGAATCGGCGTGACAAATTACAAAATAGTCAGATACAGAACTGTGCAGTTCCCGTAAGTCCAAACGAACAATCTCGTTTGCTTTCTTTTCCTGCATGCCGTGGACGATAATTTCTGATAGACGTTGGGACAATTCTGAACTTTTATTTTTACTCATTAAAAAATATGATAGTTTTGACTTAATATTTATTTAATACTTTCAGTTTGCAAAATAACAATATTTCGGGACTTATCATCGGTCAAAATACAATATATCTTGACAAAGTTGCCTCTACAAACGATTATTTAAGAGAATTATTGTCAAATTTCAAGCCACTAGCTGAGGGCACTGCCATTTTAGCAGAAGATCAGTTTCAGGGAAAAGGGCAACGAGGCGGCACATGGTTTAGCGAACCGGGCAAAAATCTAACGGCTTCCATTCTCCTTAAGCCACATTTCCTATCCATAGCACAGCAATTTGCCTTATCGGCAACAGTGGCTATCGCTGCCGCTAAGTGGCTGAAAGACAAAACAGAACAACCTGTTTTCGTTAAATGGCCTAATGATATCTATATCGCCAACAAAAAGATTGCAGGCATATTGATTGAAAATAAAGTAAAGGGCGTCCAAATTGATGCGTCTATTGTCGGCATTGGCGTAAATATCAACCAGATCAATTTTGACACTGCGGAAACAATTACCTCGCTCGCCACACTTACAAATAGGGAGGATTATAACGTCAAAGAACTCGCAAATGAGCTCTTTTTGAGTATACAACAAGAGTATCAGACGCTGAAACAAGGCCTTCAGCGCCAGCTCGAGCGTTACAACCAGCTACTATTATGGAAAGGCGAAGAAAAACCTTTCTTAATCGATGGCATACAAAAAAACGGTATTATCCAAGGAGTATCCATAGATGGCAAACTACAGGTGCTGACCGAGGGAAAGCTTCAGAAGTTTGACATCAAGGAAATTAAACACCTTATATCCTAAACTTTACACAAATCAGATACATACTTCTTGAGAATAGGAATGCTTTACCTTAAATTTGTCCTATAGCAAATTAAACCTTCGGGGTATTTAACCATCAAAAGAACATAACACACGCTATACGTGTCTAGGAATTGAAAAATTAAAGTCGAATGAAAAAACTAATTTTATTGATGACTGCAGTACTTTTTGCAGTTACTGGAGCTTTCGCTCAAATTCACAAGCCGGTAAAATGGACAGTAGCCAGCAAAAAGCTGAACAATAACGAGGCTATGGTATATGTAAAAGCAACGATCCAAAATGGATGGCATATCTATTCTCAAAACATAAAAGATGGCGGTCCTATTCCAACCTCTTTCACATTTGCCAAATCGGGGGATTATGGCATCATCGGAAAAACTGCTGAGCCAAAACCTAAAGTAAAACACGAAGAGGTGTTCAAGATGGATGTCGGCTATTTCACCAACGAGGTTATCTTTCAGCAAAAGGTAAAACTAAACAAAGGAACAGCCACAGTGAGAGGAACAGTGGAATGGCAGGCATGTGATGCTTCGCAATGTCTACCTCCTGACGATTATGCTTTTGCTGTGACAATCAAATAGTAAAAATGATCTTATACGGATAAATTAATAAGGCGATTCTCATCGCCTTTTTTTATTTTTGAAAATAACATCACAATTAGATCCGCATGTTAAAAAACACATTTATTCTACTACTCATTGCTTTTTTCAGCCTTTCGTTCAGCGCAGCCAGTTTCGCGTTTCAGCAGGACAGCCTGACAAGCACCGAAGGGCTTCAATTTGAATCATCACCTGACACATCGACGGCCACGCAGCCCGTTCCTGAAGATCTGGCATTCTCCGAAGCACCGGACACAGTAAGCCAAGACAGCAGCCAGACAACCAAAGCGCCTATTTCCACTTCTATTGATCAGGATGCGGGGAAAAAGTCGCTCTGGGGTATCTTCATTGCAGGACTGCTCGGTGGCTTTGCGGCACTACTGATGCCTTGTATATTTCCTATGTTGCCTTTGACTGTCAGCTACTTCACCAAACAATCAGGCAGCCGGGCGAGCGGTATCAGCAAAGCCCTACTGTATGGCCTCTTCATCATCGTTATCTATGTGGCACTCGGTATGATTATTACTATTGCTTTTGGATCGGATGCCCTGAATGCGCTATCTACCAACGGCATATTTAATTTTTTATTCTTTTTGTTACTGGTTGTCTTTGCAGCATCCTTCTTTGGTGCTTTTGAAATTACGCTCCCAAGCTCCTTTGTCAATAAAATGGATGCAAAGTCGGATAAAGGCGGACTCGTGGGACTTTTCTTTATGGCTTTCAGCCTTTCGCTGGTCTCCTTTTCTTGTACAGGCCCAATTATTGGCACCCTACTGGTGGAAGCTGCTTCGAAAGGAGAACGCCTAGGTCCTGCCATCGGTATGCTGGGCTTCTCCATCGCACTGGCGATCCCTTTTGGTCTGTTTGCCATGTTCCCTTCGATGTTAAAGTCCTTGCCGAAGTCCGGCGGATGGCTCAACTCCGTAAAAGTTGTACTGGGATTTTTGGAACTAGCCCTGGCATTAAAATTTCTGTCCAATGTGGACTTAGCTTATCATTGGAACTGGCTCGACCGTGAAGTATTTTTATCCTTGTGGATTGCCATATTTGGGCTGATGGGGCTATATCTGATCGGAAAGATCAAATTTTCGCATGATAGCGAGCTTAAATTTTTATCCGTTCCACGAACTCTATTGGCGATTGTTGTCTTTTCTTTTGTTATCTATATGGTTCCGGGCCTTTGGGGAGCACCCCTTAAGTCCATCTCCGCATTTCTTCCGCCGGCGGCAACACAGGATTTTGACCTTTCAGCCGGAGTAGCAGCCTCTCCCGCCCACAGCGATGGCAAAGTGAAAAAGTACGCTGAAATCTTCCATGATCGTGGCACACCAAAAGGATTTGATCCGTACTACGATTACGATCAAGCTTTAGAAACAGCTAAAGAACAGAATAAGCCTGTGCTGATTGACTTCACAGGCTGGAACTGCGTTAACTGCCGGAAGATGGAAGCAAATGTCTGGACTGATCCGGGAGTAGCAAAATTACTGAAAGAAGAATTCATAATGGCCGAACTGTTTGTTGATGACAAAACAGAGTTACCGGCAAATGAACAGTTTATTTCAAAATATAGCGGCAAAAAGATCACAACCATAGGAAAGAAGAACAGCGACTTTCAGGCGTCGGCATTTAATAGTAATTCGCAACCTCTGTACGTGATCGTGGACGCTTCAGGAAAAGTGCTGGTGCCGCAGACAGGTGCAAATTACAACATCGCAGAATATAAAGCTTTTTTGCAGAGCGGCATCGATGCCTTTAAAGCACAAAGATAACGGGGGCAAATAGAAAATACCGCTATTTCAAACGTCCGGCTCATTGCAAAGTTTGTACTTAATCTGGTTACCGCTTTGATGAATTGCATTATAAAAAGCGTTTGTTTAGCTTCTTTCATCTTTGGAAGTAGATTTTATAACATAAATATAATTGTATATACGCACAAATTTAGCTAAGTTTGATTACGTATGAGTAACATTAAAAAAATTGCCGTTTTGACATCTGGAGGGGATGCTCCAGGAATGAATGCTGGTATCCGCGCCGTTGTGAGAGCGGGTATCTATAATAATCTTGAAGTATTTGGGATACGGAGGGGATACGATGGTCTAGTGAATGGCGAAATCATTCCGATGGACGCTAAATCCGTAGCCAACATCATACAGCGTGGTGGCACCATACTCAAAACAGCTCGAAGTGAAGCTTTCAAAACTGTTGAAGGACGTCAGCAAGCGTACGAAAATTTGCGTAGCCACGGAATTGATGCGATGGTCGTCATCGGTGGCGATGGGACATTCACAGGTGCCTCCAAATTTATCGAAGAATTCGACATTCCTATTATTGGTCTTCCGGGAACAATTGACAATGATTTGGCCGGAACTGACTTTACCATTGGTTACGATACAGCAATTAACACAGTTATTCAGGCAGTGGATAAAATTCGCGATACTGCCGAATCCCATGATCGCCTTTTCGTCATCGAAGTGATGGGGCGTGACTCTGGATTAATCGCCATCCGTTCGGGTATCAGTACTGGCGCTGAAGCTGTGTTGGTTCCTGAATTTGAGGTTGATTATGATGCCATCATGAAACGGCTGGATAAAAGTCGTAAAAATAAATCTTCACGCATTATTATTGTTGCCGAAGGCGACAAAGAGGGGGGAATGGTCGTTTCTGAAAAAATCAAGGAAAACTTTCCACATTATGATGTCAGACTCTCCATCCTCGGCCATATACAACGTGGCGGCAGCCCGACATGTATGGACCGCGTTCTCGCCAGTAGACTAGGGGTCGCTGCTGTGGAGGCCTTACTCGCCGGCCGTAGGGGCGAAATGGCGGGGCTGATCTGTGGTGAAGTTAGGTTTACTCCATTTAAAAATGCAATAAAGCACAATGTGAAAATGAATGAAGATCTCGTTCGGATTATTGAGATTCTTTCCTTATAGCTCTTTATTATCTATAAAAAAAGCGGTAAAATAACTAAGTTTTACCGCTTTTTTTATGGGATCTGCTTCCAGTATCCTGCAGACTACTTCAAAAGTTCAGCTAACTTAGCTTCCAAAGCTTCGCCCCGAAGGTTAGAAGCCACAATCTTGCCAGAAGGATCGATCAGGAAGTTTTGAGGAATTCCACGCACTTCATATAGTTTAACCGGAGCTGATTTCCATCCCTGCAGGTCAGATACATGTGGCCATTGCTGTAGATTATCATCATGAATAGCTTTCAACCAAGCATCTTTTTTACCCGGATTGTCCAGAGAAACTCCGAAAACTGTAAATCCTTTATCTTTAAACTTATTGAAAGCAGCAACCACATTTGGGTTCTCATGACGGCAAGGTCGACACCAGCTCGCCCAGAAATCCAACAATACATACTTTCCTCGCAATGACGATAGGGAGATATTTTTTCCTGTTGTGTCCGGAAGCGTGAAATCAGGAGCGACTGAGCCAATGGCAACAGCTTTCAATTTTTGAATACGTTCTGCCAGCTCTTTCCCTTTTTCGGAGTTTTTCAGCTCAGGAGACAGCTTTTCAAAAGATGCGACATATTCGTTCACGTTTTCACCGCTGAGGTTATCAGCCAATAGGTCTAAAGTATACCAGCTTTTGGGATTTTTGCCGATAAACTCCGCATCAGCCTTCTCCATTTTTTCGGAAATCTCCCCAGCTTGCTTCTGCAAGCCCTCTATGAATTTGGGGTCGTTTTTCTGCTCGTCGCTCGCTGCATAGTATTGTTGATTTAATGCTTCAAATCCGTCAGCGTAAGGTTTGATAAACGCCTTGTACTGGGTAAAATCGTCATTAATTGCTGTTCCGCTAATGATTGCGTCCTTAAATCCCTTTGTAGCATCTACTTTGATAACACCTTTGGACAAATACAGCTGCGCCGTCTCCGGTTGCTTCTGTGCCCCTCTCAGCTCGGCAAAGGACAATCCATCGGCTGAGTAAATCATAATACCTTTTGTAGGCGAAGCTACTTCACCATTGAATTTAAATTCGCCTTTTACAACAGCTGCGGAATCAAGCTGACGCGTTCCATTGGAAGCATATTGTAGAAATACTTTTGCTTTGTCAGAAGGTGCATTGACCTTTCCTGTCACTGTATAGCTTTCTTGCGCCATTAACAAGGCTGGTAAAAAGCTTAAACCCATTAATATTCCCTTTTTCATAATTATATACTTATCGTAAATGTAAAACATTTCCCCTGCACTGCTGTCCTATTTAACATTATTTAGCAAAGTTGTTACCAACGGCCCGACGCACCGCCACCACCGAAATCACCGCCACCAAATCCGCCAAATCCACCACCGCCGCCGCCGCCAAATCCGCCGCTGCCGCCACGACCACCGCCACCTAGACCGTTGAGCAGGGTCCACCAGAAAATGTCGGACGAACCGCGACCGTTCATCACGCGTCCGCCTCCTTTTCCACCCCCACCTCGATTTGAAAACATGACAACAAGGAAGATGACAACAATAATCACAAATATAATCGAGCCAGAACCACCACCACTTGGTTGTTTCGGATCTGCCTGATATTCTCCTTTCGCATAGGATATCAGCGAATTCGTCGCTTTGTCGACGCCACCGTAATAGTCCCTTTGACGAAAGGCAGGCTTAATATCATTCTCTATGATACGGTAAGCAATGGCATCTGGAACAGCTCCTTCAATCCCGTATCCGGTCTGAATGGTGACCGCACGATCACCTAGTGCCGCCAATAACAAGATGCCGTTATTGTACTTTTTGTTGCCCACCCCCCATTTTTTTGCGAGACGTACCGCATAATCCGAGATATCATAGCCACCCGTGGAGTTCATCAAAACAACAGCAATCTGCGTTGATGTTGAGTCTTCAAAAGCAAGAAGTTTTTGTTCCAGCATCTGCTTCTGGTCGGCAGTTAATGTGTTTGTATAGTCATTGACAAGTCTATGTGGTGTCTCAGGAAAGTCCTGTGCCATTGCCACAACTAAGGACGCACAGTACGCCAGCACCACCAAAAGTGAAATCCGGACCTGAGAACGTATTTTCGATGTTAATTTCATCAACTATTCTTATTTATTGCTTTCTATCTTCTATTAATTATGGCTAACAGCCCTTTAGGCACATCCGACCTAGCACTCCGCACCAAACGTACTTTTTCACGATATGCTCTGGCAACGACCTAACGGTCACCAAATACGATATCGTTCGGAAGCTCATTGACATCATCATGCTCGCGTGGAAAAAAATTGGCCAATTGCCGTCCAGCATGTCCAATCCCCGCGACCAAACCTTCAACGATCCTGCCCTGTCTGAACTCTTCCACCATAATATCTTTCGTACAGTTCCAAAAATCATCTTCAACCCGCTCATTGATGCCTTTATCTCCAATGATAGCAAACTTGTGATCTTCCAATGCAATATAAATGAGCACCCCGTTTTTCAAAACAGTTTTGTGCATCCCCAATTTTGAAAAATAATAAGTCGCTCTATCCTGTACTTCGTCAGGGCAATGATTTTCAATAACGACTCGAATCTCACCTGAAGTCTCATTTTCCGCCACGTTGATAGCATGAACCACTCTTTCTTGTTCTTCCGTATGTAAAGCCATAATATTTCCTGATTATTATCTGTTTTCCTAGCTCAGATAGTCAGAGGAAAACAGCACAGCTAAAACTGTTAATATAAAAAATGGATGATGGGCTCCCACGCAAGCCGCATCATCCACAATCCATCCATTACCAACAAAATGCTATTCTAGAATGATACAGTCGGTGCTTTGTCTGAACCCGGTGCTGCAGTAAATGTTCCTTTGGCCTTAAACCCGAACATACCGGCCATTAGATTATTTGGAAAACTACGTACAGTGGTATTATATTGTTGTACAGCTTCGTTATATGCTCTACGTTCTGTAGAAATACGGTTTTCCGTACCCTCTAACTGAGCTTGTAGTTCCAGAAAATTTTGATTCGCTTTTAAATCGGGGTAGGCTTCCACTGAAGCTAAAAGACGGCTCAGGGATCCGCTGAACTCGTCCTGCACTTTCTGAAATTTAGCGATATTCTCCTCCGACAGGTCATCTGCATTAATTGTCACCGAAGTGGCTTTAGCTCTTGCTTCAACAACAGCTGTCAGTGTGCTTTCTTCATGTTTGGCGGCACCTTTTACAGTGTTAACCAAGTTCGGGACCAAATCAGCACGACGTTGATAAGCATTCTCAACCTGCGCCCATTTGGCTTTGACATTTTCGTCCTGGGACACCATTGTATTGTAGCCGCAGGAGTTTAATGATACTAACGCAAAAAAACCAAATAAGGCTACCAAAAATCTATTCATTTTCATTGTTTAAAGAATTAAATACTATTCAAATTATACGGTTACACTATCAAAGCATATACCAAGCTCTTACTAAGATAAGAATATTTTTATTTCAAATCTGCAAATACGCAATATTCCTTAACTTTGTCCCGGTTTTGGGATAAAAACCCAGCCCCTATGATATGCAAAAAGAAATTGAGATCGCAATACCCCCCGAAAGAATCGAAGACGAGCAATATATCCTTCAACTGGGCATAAAAGCTCTGCGGCTAAAACCTCAGCAAATAAAAGCCTATAAGATCCGTAAACGTTCTATTGACGCACGCAGCAGACAGGTGGTATACCGAGCACGCGTTATTTATTATATCGACGAATTTCCGCTACCTGAAGTCTACGAAAATCACTTTAAATCCGTCCGCACGGGCAAACCTGTAATCATTGTCGGTGCAGGGCCGGCCGGCTTATTCGCTGCTTTACGCTGCATCGAGCGCGGGCTTAAACCGATCGTTATCGAAAGAGGCAAAAAGGTGCAGGAGCGAAGACGTGATCTGGCAAAACTGAACCGGGAGGGAATTGTCAATCCCGAATCCAACTATTGCTTTGGTGAGGGGGGAGCCGGCACGTATTCAGACGGTAAACTGTATACGCGCTCGAATAAACGGGGAGACGTCGACAAGGTACTTAAACTATTTGTTTCCCACGGTGCTGCAACCGATATTCTGGTAAACGCCCGCCCGCATATTGGCACCAACAAATTGCCGCATATTATCGAAGCCATGCGCGAAAGTGTTCTAGAGTTTGGAGGTGAATTTTATTTTGACCAGCGTGTCGACGATATTCTGGAGTCCTTTGGCCAGGTGCGCGGTGTAAAACTCGCCAGCGGAGAACAAATCAAAGCAGATCATGTCATCGTGGCTACAGGCCACTCTGCCAGGGATATTTTTGAGTTATTCCGAAGGAATAATTGGCTGATCGAAGCAAAACCATTTGCGTTGGGCGTACGCATCGAACATCCGCAGTCAATTATCGATCAAGCGCAGTACCATTGTCAGGTGAGAAGTGAACATTTGCCCCCAGCTTATTACAGCCTGGTCGAACAGGTGAATGATCGCGGCGTATTTTCATTCTGTATGTGTCCCGGTGGAGTTATCGCTCCCTGTGCGACCGACCAGAATGAGATCGTCGTGAATGGATGGTCGCCTTCGAAACGGAATAATCCACACGCCAATTCGGGCACAGTCATCCAGATCAATCTCGAAGACGTGCCAAACGCAGCGAAAGACCCTTTTGCACTGCTTGATTTTCAGAGACAAATCGAACACAAAGCCTATACGGCGGGCGGGGGCAAGCTTGTAGCCCCAGCGCAGCGTATGGTTGACTTTGTGGAAGGGCGTATATCAATGGACCTACCCGCAAACTCATATAAGCCAGGAACCTTGTCTACGGATCTCAGCGATATACTACCCGACTTTGTTCATCAAGCACTCCGTGGTGCCTTGCCGATTTTCGGAAAAAAAATGAAAGGTTATTATACCAACGAAGCCATTTTGGTGGGTGTAGAATCGCGAACTTCCTCGCCAATAAGGATTCCGAGAAATAAGGAAAATCTGCAACATCCTCAGGTAAAAGGACTTTACCCCTGTGGAGAGGGAGCAGGCTATGCTGGCGGTATTATTTCAGCCGCTATTGATGGAATTAACTGTGTCGATGCAATTGATTTAAATTGATATTTTTTTGATTTTTCTCTTGCAGAATAAGATCAAATGCTTTACTTTTGTAGCATCAACGCGAAAGTAGCTCAGTTGGTAGAGCACAACCTTGCCAAGGTTGGGGTCGCGAGTTCGAATCTCGTCTTTCGCTCCAATAAAAAAAGCTTCCATCATCTGGAAGCTTTTTTTATATTCACGTTTAGCGACGCTCCCTTTCTGCTCCCAAATCCATAATCGGACGATTGAAAAAAGACAGTAATCCCACAAGCACCACTGTCAGACCGGCAATAACAAATGCGGTAGCTACTCCAATGGCGTCAGCGATATATCCTGTAAAAAGGAGTCCGATCATACTTGGCAAAATCGCAATACTAAAATAAAGGGAAAAAACACGTCCCAACATTTCCGGAACGACCTGTTCCTGGATGATCGTCATAAAAGACGCTGAAAATACGGACATAGAAACACCGCCCAGAGCTGTCATGATGACAAATGGAATAAACCAGCCTGATGGGAACCATCCTGACAACGCAAAAGTCAGTCCCAACAATATATGCATACTATTGACAAGTACCACCTTTGAGAAAGATATCTTGGCAAGTCCTAGAGCACTTCCGCCAACCAGCATGCCTACCCCCCAGACAATTTCAATGGCGCTCATCTCCCATTTACCACCACCATAATGCCCGATAGTCAACAATGGAAACATGATCGCTACTGGCATAATGCAAAATGTGGCAACCATTGCGTATAAAAAAAGCATTTTTAAGCCTTTATTGCCATAAATAGCCAACAAACCCTGCTGAAGATCTTTTAATACCGCTCTGACAGTGGATTTGTACTCCGACTGCGGTAAATGCGGGATAAAGACAAAAAGCAACGATGTGATCGCAAATACGGCGCCTATAACATCCAGATAGAGCACTTGCGCTACCGGAAAATAAGTAATCGCCAATGTGCCCAATGCGGGTCCGGCAATGTTACTCACCGACTGAAGCATCTGATTAATACCCGATACACGTAGCAGTTTGTCCTCCGGCACCAACAGCGGTGCAATCGCCTGCATCGCCGGAGAGTGAAATGCTGAACCAATTGAACGACAGGCCATCAGAAGGTAAATTAAAAACATATCTGTATGCGTATCTTTCAGCACAAATGTCATCGCCAATGTACACAGCGCTATAAAACCATCCGCAAAGATCATGACTTTCTTCCTATCCCAACGATCGATAAAAACACCCGCAAAGGGACCTATAACTGCTTGAGGCAATAATCCGGCTATCGCCGCGAAAGCGAGTACCTCCGCCGACTTGTGGGTCAGGCTGAGCCATATCATGATCGAAAAATTGACCGCTGAGCTAGACAGTAGCGAAATGAATTGTCCAACCCAAATATAACTGTAGGTTCGAAACCAATTATTCTTTTCCATAAAACATAAATCAAAAATACAACAAGCATAGGACCGGGAACGGCCTATACATTTGACATAAAACGCGGATAGATCCGTGGATAAATTCAGGATCTCTGAATATTGTTAGGCTATAAAACCCAAGGTTTATAAGCGTAAGTTGTATATAAAGATGTGTACATAGCATTACAAAAATACGCCAAAAAGACTAAAAACGCAAGAGTAGCACCTAATACACCGGCGCTCCTATTGGTTTGGTCATGAAGGCAAGCAAAAAAAAAAGCGTTTACCCGATGGATAAACGCCTATATGAATACTGTGAAACTGTATCGATTAATTCGTTTTTAAGCTCTCTTCTACCAGTTCTTCCACATATTTCCGGACAACATCGTTTGAGAAACGCGTAGTCACGTCAAAAGCAAACGCATGTACCAAAAGAACGCGCGCCGACTCCTCGCCGATGCCTCTTGCACGCAGATAAAATAATGCTTCATTGTCAAATTGCCCGATAGTACAGCCGTGCGAGCATTTTACATCATCTGCAAAAATTTCGAGCTGCGGCTTGGTGTATACAGCGGAATGATCCGACAGCAACATGTTATTGTTCTGTTGGAACGCATTTGTTTTCTGTGCATCTTCGCGGACAAAAATTTTCCCGTTGAACACGGCCGTGGAGTTGTCCTGTGTGATATTCTTATACCACTCATAAGATTCACAATGAGGCTTCAGGTGATCTACAATGGTATGATTGTCAACCAGTTGATCTCCAGCAGTCAAATTGATTCCATACAAGTGACTTTCTACATTTTCCGCATCCAGCCGCACATTGATATTATTGCGGATAAATGCTGCTCCGGGGAAGTTACAGTTATAATTGTTGTATAAACTATATTTCTCTTGATAGACCTCTGTATGGTTAAAATAACGGCTCACGGAATCAGCTACCTGTAAATAGTAATGCTGTACTTTCGCATTTTCCTGTACAACAATTTCCGATACCTTATTGTGTACATTATTGGCTGCACCGTCTGCGGTAATAAAGCTTTCAATCAACTCAAATTCGGCATTCGGTTCTACAACCACCAGATTACGTGTCTGCGCAAAGAAATCTTCCTGTCCCATCGCCACATGGATAATCTGGATTGGCTTATCCAATACAACGCCCTTCTTCAAGTGAATAAATACACCATTGGTAAATGCCGCTGTATTAAGCGCCACCATGATGTTGTCAGATTTATCAGCATATTGTGCAAAATGTGTTCGGAAAGCTGGTTCGTCAACAGCAGCATCCATCGGAATAACAGTGAGCCCTTTTACTTTTTCCAACTCACTTACCGCCAATACATATTGACCATTTACAAGAATGATGCGATAGGCATCCAAACCCGGAATCTCTCCTGCACTAAAATCCAAGCCCTCGATATCCACATCGACGTCAAGCGCATAGGGCTTATTAATGATACTGTGGATATTTGTATATTTCCATTCTTCATTCTTAACGGTGGGAAAACCTGCTGCTTCGAAGCGTTCGAAAGCCCGCTGGCGCGTCTCCACGAAAAAAGCAGGCTCCGTCGCCAGCTCCTGATCTCTGAACGCTCCCAACACTTGTTGAAGTAATGATTCTGAAACTAATGTACTCATGTTATTATTTAATCAAATCGCCAAACTTTCTTTCAATCCTTTATCAATTAAAAGGTTAGGCGTTTTGTGTATCATATTCTTTTAACCAATCGTATCCCTTTTCTTCGAGTTCCAAGGCCAGTTCTTTAGGGCCTGATTTCACGATGCGGCCGTTATATAGGACGTGTACAAAATCGGGCACAATATAATCCAATAGGCGCTGATAGTGTGTGATAACGATAAAGGCATTATCTTTAGAACGCAATTGATTCACACCGTTGGCTACAATACGAAGAGCATCAATATCCAAACCGGAATCCGTTTCATCCAAAATAGATAGCTTCGGATTCAGCATAGCCAGCTGAAAAATTTCGTTACGTTTTTTCTCACCTCCTGAAAATCCTTCATTCAAAGAACGATTGGCCAGGTTAGCCGAAAATTCGACCAGCTTTTGCTTCTCTTTCACCAACTGCAAAAATTCTTTCGCTTCCATCGGCGGCAGGCCTTTGTACTCACGAATATCATTGACTGCCGTTTTCAAGAAATTGATGTTCGATACCCCCGGAATTTCGACAGGATACTGGAAAGCCAGAAATAAGCCTTCCCGCGCACGATCTTCCGGAGAAAGCTCTAGCAAGTCTACGCCATCCAATAGCGCTGACCCCGCACTGACCTCATACGATTCACGTCCCGCCAACACATTACCTAAAGTACTTTTTCCTGCACCGTTAGGGCCCATAATTGCGTGAACTTCTCCAGCTTTAACTTCTAAGTTTAACCCTTTTAATATTTGTTTGTCTTCTACAGACGCATGTAAATTTTTAATGCTTAACATTTTATTCGTATTGAGTATTGAGCGACAGACCGATACTATGGCAGCTTGCTCAATTATTTTTTCTATCCTACTGAACCTTCTAAAGAAATAGCCAACAATTTCTGTGCTTCTACGGCAAATTCCATTGGCAATTGATTTAACACCTCCTTGGCATATCCATTGACAATCAGCCCGACAGCTTTTTCAGAATCAATGCCACGCTGATTTAAATAGAACACCTGATCTTCTCCGATTTTTGATGTGGTTGCCTCATGTTCCAATTTAGCTGTCTTATTTCGGTTTTCAATATATGGAAAAGTATGTGCACCACATTTATCGCCGATCAACAAAGAATCACATTGCGTAAAGTTCCTGGAGTTATCCGCATTCGGACCAATTTTGACCAGTCCTCTGTAGCTATTATGACTCTTTCCAGCAGAAATTCCTTTAGAAACAATTTTGGATTTTGTGTTCTTACCGAGATGAACCATTTTAGTTCCCGTATCCGCAACCTGGTAGTTGCGAGTCATGGCCACCGAGTAAAACTCACCGATAGAATGATCACCTTTTAAGATTACGCCGGGATATTTCCATGTGATGGCTGACCCTGTCTCTACCTGGGTCCATGAAATCTTACTATTGTCCCCTTTACAGATACCACGTTTTGTCACAAAGTTATAGATACCACCTTTACCGTCCTTGTCACCGGGATACCAGTTTTGAACGGTCGAATATTTAATTTCAGCATCTCTTTCCGCAATTAGCTCTACCACTGCCGCATGCAATTGGTTTTCATCACGCATAGGCGCCGTACAACCCTCCAAATAAGAGACGTAAGCCCCTTCGTCCGCGACGATCAGTGTGCGCTCAAACTGTCCTGTATTCTGCGCATTAATACGGAAATAAGTAGACAATTCCATTGGACACTTAACGCCTTTTGGCACATACACGAACGAACCGTCCGAAAACACCGCTGAGTTTAGGGCTGCATAAATATTGTCCGTTTGCGGGACTACCGTCCCCAAATACTTCTTCACGAGGTCAGGATACTCCTGCACAGCTTCTCCAAATGAACAGAAAATAACGCCCTGCTCTTTTAGCTTTTCACGAAAAGTTGTCTTGACCGATACGGAATCAAAAACGGCATCGACAGCAACTACGCCAGCCAGTATTTTTTGCTCATCCAATGGGATGCCTAATTTTTCAAAAGTGGCAACCAGTTCGGGATCGACTTCCTCCATCGAATTGAGCTGTGGCTTGGCTTTAGGCGCCGCATAGTAAGATATATCCTGAAAATCAATTTCGGGCGCCTCAAAATTCTGCCATGTAGGCATTTTCAACGTCAGAAAATGGCGAAAAGCTTTCAGCCTCCACTCCAATAACCACTCAGGCTCATTCTTTTTTGCCGAAATAAAACGAACCGTATCCTCTGTAAGGCCTTTGGCTGCAATTTCCATTTCGATATCCGTCGTGAACCCGTATTTATATTCTTCGAGCTCCAGCTCTTTTAATAAATCGTCGTCTTTAGTACTCATATTGCGCTCTCACGGTTTAACTAATTTGGGAGGTTTGACCTCCGCAACTATCGAACTGCAAAGTTACAATTTCAAAGCCAATAAACAGTATTTTAAAGCGCTCTACAACATGATTTTTAATAAAAAAATGACATTTATCACTCTATTTAATCAAAATGCGCACATTTCGAACAATTATGACAGATAAATGATTTTAGATAAATTATATCTATACCTTTACCTAAACACTATAATTAAAAATAATTAATCATCAATAATTTTGTATATTTTTAAATTTCCAAATATAATTTTGTATATTTACAAATACTATTGATTATTAAGACTTAAGATATGCCGTTTGCACCAGACAAAACTGATTTAAAAATTCTCAAATTATTACAAGAGAATGGCCGTATTACTAACTTACAGTTAGCATCGAGCATAGGGCTTTCTCCCGCTCCAACTTTAGAGCGTGTAAGAAAACTTGAAAACTCCGGTTTCATCAAGAGCTATCATGCTTTTGTGGACGAAGAAAAATTAGGGCTAGGCATCAAATCCTTTATACAAATATCATTGGACTTCCACACTCATAATGCAATTCCAGAATTTGTAGCTGCTGTGAAAATGATTCCCGAGGTCACAGAATGCCACCATGTCACCGGCAACTGCGACTTCATCCTCAAAGTGTACGTAAAAGATATAAAAGCGTATGAAGGCGTTATTATGGAAAAAATCGCAAAGATCCCCTTCGTGAAAACCTTCCAAACAATGATGATTATGTCTACCAGCAAGAAAGAACCCATCATTCCGTTGGAATATTAAAAAATAACGATGAAAACATCATCCCAATACCAGGATTTTGCCCTAATTCTTGCTTGGCCTGATGCTACTATCCGCGGTGACGAAGTGTGGATGATGTTTTTAAAAAAATTGGGACTAGTCAAAAATCTCAATTTCAAAGTCGGCCATACAGGCATTGTATTGATCGAACGGGCTTCTGGAAAACTTAGATTCTACGACTTCGGGCGGTACATCTCTCCCAGAGGACAGGGAAGAGCGCGTTCGAAAGACTCCGACCCCAAACTAGCTATTGGTATCAGGGCTCAAATCAACGGCGACTGCATTCTAAACCTACTGGAAATTGTTCAATATTTTGAGACGATGAAGGATGCCATGCAAGGGTCTGGAGAACTCTATTTGGCCATAGTTGCTGAAATAGACTTTTGTATGGCAAAAGCATTTGCGGATAGCTGGGTGCGCCGGGGGTCCTACCCTTATGGTGCAGTGGCCAGAAACAACAATAACTGCTCCAGGTTTATCACCCGGCTTCTGATGCATGCATCCAAAAAGTTCCATTTCTGGCACAGCATCAACTTTCCCGAGACGATCAAAGCAAGTCCGATGAGCAACTTGGTCAACGCCGCTCCGGACAGAACGATTTACCGCTATTCGGATTCAGCAGGACTATGCTGTCTACGAATGAACCGCTTCTCTTCGCTCGCATTTCTGCTCAGAAAACTAAAGACCAATATCTGCCGAAGCCTCGCAAGTACGCTTCCCGAAGACATTACCATAGGCGGGATGGTACAAAAAGACCGACCCGCCGCTATTCCCTGCAGATCACAGTACTTGGGCGGCGTAGGTGAGGGCGCCTGGTTTTATATCGAGCCAGTAGACACTAATCAAGCGATCGTCCAACGTTATACCATACATGGAGATCTGGAATATACTGTACTGGCAAGGCCCACGCAGCCCATGGATTTTAACAGCCCTTATCACGTCTGTTACGATAGCCATTTTTTATTTACTCACCTCGAGCAGAACAGCATCACCATCCGGCTGGAACATGTACGCGTGCTATCTCTAGGCGAAATCAGCAGCACGTCAATGGACAAATACGCTTAAGACAAACGCCAGTCAATTGGCGTTTTACCATGTTCCTTCAGATATTGATTGGCCTTCGAAAAGTGTTTGCTACCAAAAAAACCTCGATGAGCAGAAAGAGGTGACGGATGCACCGATTTCAGAACAAGGTGCTTACGCGTGTCAATAAGTGCACTTTTCTGCTGTGCATAGCTGCCCCATAGCAAGAAAACAACGTGTTCACACCGTTCAGAAATAGCATGTATAATACTATCCGTAAACATTTCCCAGCCTTTCTTTTGATGTGAGCCAGCCAGATGCGCCTGCACGGTCAATGTAGCGTTCAGCAGCAGCACCCCTTGCTTCGCCCAGCTACTCAAATCCCCGGAGCGCGGCACTGTAAATCCGGCAATATCATCCTGCAGCTCTTTAAAAATATTTTTTAAGGAAGGCGGCAAAGCTATGCCTCCAGGCACAGAAAAAGACAGCCCATGTGCCTGCCCATCATTATGGTAAGGATCTTGTCCCAGAATGACAACTTTGACATCTGGCAACGGAGTCAATTTGAAAGCATTCATGACTAACCCCGCAGGTGGGAAGACTTTTGTACGCCTGCGCTCCTCCTGTACAAAGGCAGACAATTGTTTCATATAAGGCTGGCTGAATAACGGTTTCAATACCGGCGCCCACGAATCATCATATAGCTTTTCCATAAACCAAACTTAGAGAAAGTTGCATATAATGGCAAATTTAAAAGCCCCGACCCTCGCCGGGAAAAATATAATTTTACAAAATAACCACTTCAACAAGTTGCTTAAACGGTGAAATTAACGGATATTTGCAGAATTAAATTGAACACAAATATTTTTTAAACAACGATTTATGTCAAATCTCGTTAGAATTATCATTTGCAGTGCATTGCTGATCGGCACAATCGCTCTTTTTTGGACGGGAAACTGGGGCTGGGGAATATTGGGCATCCTGATCACCATTCTTGGTTTTGTCACTGTATTTTTTCACGAATACATGCTTATTGCGCAATGGTATATGCGCAAACAAGATATGGCAAGTGCCGAAAAATGGTTACGAAAAATCACCAATTATGAAAAACAGCTGATCCCGCAACAGCACGGCTATTACAATATGTTGATCGGACTGATCGAGTCGCAGCGCGCCCCGATGCAATCGGAAAAATATTTTAAGAAGGCTTTGGCACTCGGGCTACATATGGATCATAATATTGCTTTAGCGAAATTAAGTCTGGCTGGTGTTGCCATGGCAAAACGCAATAAAAGGGAAGCTGAAAAGTTACTTCAGGAAGCCAAAAAAGCTGACAAAAATAAACTGCTTGCTGATCAGATAAAAATGATGAAAGATCAGATGGGTATGCTTGACAAGCAGCAGATCAGGTACAACCGCTAACACAAAGACTTTATCAAAAAAAAGCGCTGTATATAAAATAACAGCGCTTTTTTTTGACATCAACAACAGCTCACTTCGCCAACAAGATCGGCACCTCCAAAAATTTTCCTTCTTCTTCACTACTCTCAAAAACGAGCTTCAAATGGGCAGGCCTGTCTGTCTTCCTCCAGTTTTTCACCACAACTTGTATATCAACAGGCCTATCTTCTTCCAACAGATAATGTAAATAGTTCTGCCGATCGTCAAATTTTATCAGCACATTGCCCATTTGTATGGATGAGAAAAAATGAGCCTGCTTTTTTTGATCGATAACCTGTGTCGAAAAAGTATTCATCTTAAATTCCCTCGGATCCCGGTTGTAGGATATGGCAAACAAATTAATCACCAGTTCTTTGTTGTTTTCATCTATATGATACTCTTTTAAATCAAATTGGATATCATCCACCAGCAACACCGAGTCCGCCGACTGGGCTCGCGTTGCCTCACCGATAAAACAAAGAAAAAATAGGACGGCCATCAGGCGCAACAGACTGCTCATAGATTTGCTATTTAAAAAGCCACCCCATGGTGGCTTCAGTATCTTAAAAAGTTAATGGATATTGTTATGCACGCAGGCGGTCAGCAGAGCGGATCAGTTTCTCATCTCTACGAACGCCCCCAAGCGCAAGTGCACAAAATATAATTGCAATAGGCAACAAGAAAAAACCTACACCAATATTCCCTGCACCTAGAAATTGACTTACTGTAGCAAGATGCGTGCTAGCCGATGAATACAACCATATCCCAAAAAAGATGATCGCGACCATCTCTATCCAGATCAGCAATATCTGTACTTTTCGTTGTCTAAACTTAAATATTGTAAATAGCGGCAACAATCCGAGCACAACGGTTACAATGGTCTGTAAAATATAACCAAAGCCGCCCTCATGCACAGGCTGACCAGCGCTAACACCGTAAATACCGGTTACTTTGACGTTCTTCCCCAGTCCAACAAGATCGCTATAGTTTACATACGGGAACAAAAACAGGCCAAATATAACTAATCCTGCCACTAACAAATAAACAGTTTGGATACGTTGAATCATATTTTAAATTTTTGTATATCGACAAACATAGATAAATTGCTTTTTATATGCAATATAAATACTTGCCATTTAAAACAATTTATTCCAATCCCAAAATCCCGCACTTCAGCACATTGGATCCATTCCGTCTGAAATCCAGACTATAGCTATTGCAGATAGCCGAAACATCAGGAAGTCGCATAACCACAAATAACACCAGAGGCTACCGTCTCGTATACAACAATTGAAAGCCCCATTTTGTTGTAATCGAAAACAGTTCTTTTTTTGTGCTTTTACTGGCTAACAACCCTAGGCAATTATTTTTCGATGCACTATCTTTGCAAAAATTTGATATCATGCTATACATATACGGAGCTACGGCCCACGCCAAGACGGCAGTGGATGTCGCCGAGGATCTCAACATACAAATTGGCGGTCTCATTGATAAATCCCTGTTGATTGAAGATGTATTTGATTACGCAGTACAGCTGCATCACGAATCGAAATATGCTGATGAAGTGTTTTTTGTCGCTGTGAAAAATCCGGGGCTACGGAAGAGAATCGTATCAGAAAACCCGAGCTGGAAATTTCAATCGCTGGTCCACCCTCGGGCCAATGTATCCAAAAGGGCTGAAATTGGCGAAGGTTGTATCATTCTCCCCGGAGCAACGATCGCTGCGGATGTACAGATCGGAGATCACTGCATTATTGCGGGGTCGGCCGTCATCGAGAGCAATACCATCATCGAGGACTATGTCAATATCGGCGCAAATGTTTCCATCGGCGCAAACGTACTTATCGGCCGCGGTTCAGAAATCAAGGCCAATACCCGGATTGAGGATGAGGAAACAATTGCGAAGGAAAGCGTCGTTTAAATTCCGGCAGAATGGAACTGTAGATCGTACAGCTTTTTATAATAACCGTCAAAAGACAAAAGTTCCTGATGCGTTCCGATTTCTTTGATCTCACCTTTGTCCAATACAATAATCTTATCTGCTTTTTGAATCGTGGACAAGCGGTGGGCGATAACAATCGAAGTTCTGCCGCGCATCAGGTTGTCTATTGCGCGCTGTATCATCTCCTCAGTTTCAGTATCCACGGAAGAAGTCGCCTCGTCGAGGATCAGAATTCTTGGGTCGTGTACCAAAGCGCGGATAAAGGATATCAACTGTGCCTGACCGGCAGATAGTGTAGCGCCCCTTTCTTTGACATCATAGTCATATCCCCCCGGAAGCCGCATAATAAAGTCATGTGCGCCAACCTCCTTCGCCGCCTCAATCACTTGCTCGCGTGTGATGGAAGGATCGCCTAAAGTGATGTTGTTGACCACGCTGTCCGAGAAAAGGAATACGTCCTGCAGTACTGTAGCAATCGTATTCCGCAGGTACTCCAGATCGTAGTCACGGATATTGACGCCATCTAGCAGGATCTCACCTTTATTGATTTCATAAAACCGGCTTAAAATATTGATCGTAGAGGATTTACCCGCTCCTGTGGCACCTACCAAAGCCAATGTTTCACCGGGCTTGACGATAAAATTTACATCTCTTAACACCCAGTTCTCATCATTGTAAGCAAACCACACATGCTTAAATGCTATTTCACCCTCGATATGCGCGGGTTTCAATGTCCCTAAATTCGGCGTCATTTCGTCTGTATCCAATACTTCGAAAATGCGCTCAGCACTGACCATCCCCATCTGAAGCGTATTAAATTTATCAATAAGCTCACGGATCGGCCTAAAGATCATATTGATATACATAATAAAAGCGACGACAACCCCCGGCGAAATCACATCTCCCATGATCTGTTTGGCGCCAAACCACACCAGCAGTCCCAGCGAAATCGCCATGATGATTTCCAGCACGGGAAAGAAGATCGAAAAATACCAGTTGGTACGAATATGTGCATTCCGGTGCTGTGCATTGATCTCCTTAAATTTGTCCATTTCCTGTCGCTCACGAGCAAAATATTGGATAATGCCTATGCCCGTAATATGCTCCTGCAAGAAGGTATTCAAGTTAGACACCCATTTCCGGACATCGATAAATGCGGCCTTCATCGCTTCTTTAAAAACATAGGTTGCCGCGATCATCAAAGGCATCGGAATGAGCACGATAAGTGTCAGCTTCCAGTCAGAATAAAACATGACTCCCAGAATGACTGCAAGTTGCAACAGATCGCCGATGATCTGGATCAATCCTTCCGAAAAGATATTGGACAGTGTCTCCAGATCAGAGATGGTCCGCGTGATCAGCTTGCCCAAGGCAGTACGGTCAAAATATTTCAAGCGCAGTTGAACAATATGATTAAACACCTGAATCCGGATATCACGGATCACGGATTGTCCCAGGGTATTGGTCATTAAGGTATGGTAATAACGGATCAAGGTCTGTATAATCACGAGCGCCAACATAGCAATCAACATATAAGATAACCCTTCGGTATCAAAATTTAAGATATAGTTGTCCAACGTATGCTGGATTAGCATGGGCAGGGCCGGGGCCACCGCAGCCAATAATATCGTTAAGATGACCGAAACCCAAAAAGCCGTTTGATAAGGGCGCATATAACGTCCCATACGGCGCAACAAATTTATATCGTAGGTTTTACCAGTTATTTTATCTTGACTCACGTTATTTTTATATATAAGGATATGCAACCTCTGTTAAATATAATCCATGCGCGGGCACAGACACCCCCGCCTTTTTCCGATCCTTGCTTTTAATCACCTCCTGCATAAATGAAGCAGGCCGGCCTTTCAGCCCGATCTCCAGTGATGTCCCAACAATGGCCCTTACCATATTGCGTAAGAAACGGTCAGCTGTGATGTAAAAAAGTAGGCGCCCGTCCTGCTGCCACACCCATTCAGCCCGACGGATGTCACATATATTTGTAAACACCTGCGTATGCGACTTACTGAAACACTCAAAATCCTGTTTACCCAACAAAAATTGAGCCGCCTCATTCATCTTGACTACATCTGGCCGATCCCGCATAAAGCATGAGTAAGGGTACAGAAAAGGATCCTTTTGAAAATGCAAATGATATTCATATGATCTATGGGTGGCGTCAAAACGCGCATGCGCATCGGCTGCAACTTCGATCAGTCGCTTTACGGCGACATCAAATGGTAATAAAGCATTGAGTGAATGGATAAAACGATCTTGGTCGGCTAATATACCTATAGGAGCAGCGTCAAAATGAGCATATAACTGCTTCGCATGTACGCCTGTATCTGTTCGGCCTGCCCCCGTCGTCTCAACAGGCTCGCGCAACAGGATTTCCAAAGCTTTATTTAAAACCTCCTGTACAGAAATAGCATTGTTCTGAATCTGCCACCCATGATAAGCTTGTCCAAAGTAGGCTATCTCCAAAAAAAAACGTCTTTTTTCCATTATACAACACAAAGGTACATTTTTCCGAATGAGCCACATTTCCTCATTCCAATATTTCGCTCTTTTTTGTCAACATTTAATGCTTATATGACAAAACTAATGCATCTGCTAGGCTAGGCGCAATGAGACAAAACAGGGTTACACATGATGCCTGGATAAGCTATAAGACACCAATCAAATTTTCGAATGCCATACCACGGGAGGCTTTCAATAATACGGTAGCTCCTTTGACGGGGTTCGTCTCCAATGCTGCCCTTGCCTGATCCGTCGTTTCATAGAACTCAGCTCCTTCGTGACAGTGCTCGAAAAATGCTTTCCCAACAAAGATTTTGCGATCAGCATCTACCGTTTTTACTTGCTCGACAAGTTTGCGGTGTTCCGCAAAAGACTCAGCCCCCAATTCAAACATGTCACCTAAGATAATAGCCTTTTTCTGTGCTTCTATCACCCGGATATTATCTAAAGCAGCAGCCATGCTGGTCGCATTGGCATTATAATAATCACAAATGACTGTATTATAAGCCGTGTTCATGATTTGTGAACGATTGTTGGTGGGCGCATAGCCTTCAATACCCTTATTGATCGCTTCGGCAGAAATCGCAAAATGCAGGCCTACGGCTATCGCTGCCAAAAAGTTTTCAGTATTATAAGAACCGGTCAACTGTGTATCGACTTCGTAAACTCGCTCCTCGCCTTTTCGCTTCCATGCAATCTGTAACAGTGGCGTCGCTTTCAGAAGCTTGCCGATCACATCGTTGTCTTCAGAGAATCCATAAGTGATAGTCTTGCTTATTTTGCGTGCGGCCGCCATTTCCTTAAGATGAGGATTGTCTGCCTGTAGGAACAATATACCTTCATGATCCTGCAGCCAATCGTACAATTCACCCTTTGTTTTTTTTACTCCTTCAAACGATCCAAAGCCTTCTAAATGTGCTTTGCCCACATTGGAGATCAGCCCATGTGTCGGCTGTGCAATATCACATAAAAAAGCAATCTCTTTCAGATGGTTGGCCCCCATTTCTATAATGGCAATTTCAACCGACTCATCGATAGCCAATACCGTTAAGGGTACACCGATATGATTATTGAGATTGCCTTTTGTCGCGTACGTCTTATATTTTTGAGAAACAACGGAATACAATAACTCCTTGGTTGTTGTCTTTCCGTTTGTTCCCGTAACGCCGATGACCGGAATATCTAACTGCCGACGATGGTGCTTCGCCAGTTCCTGTAAGGCTTGCAGCACATCATTCACCAAAATATATTCTTCCCCAGCCTTATAAATTTCTTCATCAATGACAACATACTTCGCTCCGATTTCTAACGCTTGTGCTGCAAAGGTATTTCCATTGAAATTGGCTCCTTTGAGCGCAAAAAATATACTATCCTTTTCGATCTTACGTGTATCTGTCGTAATATTTGGATACTGTTTATAAATCTGATATAAAGATTGGATGTCCATGTTTAGAAATTTGATGAACAAACTTAGATAAATTGCTTTTTATATGCAACACTTACAAATAGAGGCTCAAATCTCCCCATGGGCCGCATACCCTTGCTAACAACACCCTGCAATGCCTATAATTTTTGTTACGCAAACGTCACCGATAACGTTTGCGCATTTATTTTAAGCAATTTTCTTTAATGGCGGTTTTAATATTGGTAATTTCAATGACCAATTACAGTGTTGAAATGCGGGCTATCATACTTTCAGTTTTTCTATTTCCGGTCTTCCTCTTTGCTTTCACGGCGAAAAGTTATGACTTTATAGTAGCAAAAGATGGTTCAGGAGATTTTCGGACGATTCAGGAAGCGATTAATGCAGTACCTGATTTCCGAAAGAAGGAAACCGTGATCTATATCAAGAAGGGGCTTTATCAAGAGAAAATCACCATTGCTGGAAACAAACAGCAGCTCACTTTAATTGGTGAGGACAGATTCGAAACGATTATTAGTTACAATGATTACGCGCAAAAGAAAAATCGTTTTGGAGAGGAGATCGGCACTTCAGGTTCGGCAAGTTTTTACAGCTATGGAAACGGTTTAACAGCGATCAACCTGACTTTTGAAAACAGTTCAGGGCGCATAGGCCAGGCGGTGGCAGCGTGGATTGCCGGAGACTGTAGCCGGTTTATTCATTGTAGATTTCTGGGATTTCAGGACACTCTATATACGTATGGCAAAGGCGCCAGACAATTTTATTATCAATGTTATATAGAGGGTACTGTGGACTATATATTTGGTTCGTCCACAGCATGGTTTGAGCAATGTGAGCTACACTGTAAAGATAGCGGTTATATCACAGCAGCCTCGACGCCTGAAAATATAGCATATGGCTATATCTTCAACAACTGCAAAATAACCGGAACTCAGGACAGCA
This sequence comes from Sphingobacterium thalpophilum, assembly GCF_901482695.1. Classification (NCBI taxonomy): domain Bacteria; kingdom Pseudomonadati; phylum Bacteroidota; class Sphingobacteriia; order Sphingobacteriales; family Sphingobacteriaceae; genus Sphingobacterium; species Sphingobacterium thalpophilum. Next base: position 1,983,681 of record NZ_LR590484.1, on the reverse strand, counting down.
ACAGCTTCTATCTGGGACGGCCTTGGCGCCCCCATGCGAAAGTTATTTTTATGCGTTGTTATCTTCCACCATTTATCAGGCCAGAAGGCTGGCATAACTGGAACAATGAGTCAAATGAAAGGACGGCCTACTTCGCCGAATACAGAAACCACGGTCCGGGTGCTTTGTCACAAAGCCGTGTCAAATGGGCTCAGCAATTACCGACGAATGAAGCGGATATGATTGATTTTAAACAGGTATTCAACGATTGGCAACCCAATATTACTATCGAACAATAAGTTATGACCGGTAACGATTGCATAAGTTTTCCATCGAAGTTAAGTGCAAACAATGTACAATTGCTTTTACAAATAACCGTTTTTAAACCAAAAATTTAAAAAAATGAATCCGTTTAGAAAGCAATCTTCCTATACATTGAAATCTGCCCTTACGGCGCTCCTCATGCTGCCTTTCGTCGGTATGGCCCAGGAACCGGTCCGACCGGTCATACAGCAGGTCAGTTTCAAAAGAGACACGCTGAATATTGTGGACTATGGTGCCAAAGGCGATGGCCAGTTCCTGAACACTTCCACGATAAACCGGGCGATCAAAGCGTGTAGCGACCAAGGTGGCGGCGTCGTCCTGATCCCCTCCGGACTCTGGCTCTCCGGCCCGATCGAAATGCAAAGCAACGTCAATCTACACCTCAAAAAAGATGCTGTTCTGTTATTCACAAGAGATTTTGATGAATATAAATTAGTTGAATCGAATTGGGAGGGTGAACCAGCCTGGAGAAACCAAAATCCGATATCTGGAAAGGAGCTCACCAATATCGCTATCACCGGCAACGGTATTATCGATGGCAATGGCGACGCCTGGAGAATGATCAAAAAAAGTAAATTGACAGCTTCACAATGGAAAAACCTTGTTGCCTCCGGAGGCATTGTGGATCCTGAAACAGAAATTTGGTATCCTTCTGAGAGCTCGCTCAGGGGTGCAAAAGAGAAAAAAGCTGGAACTATCCGTCCGGGAACAACGGTAAACGATTTTAAGAATGTAAAAGACTTTCTGAGGCCTAATTTATTGGTCTTTACAAACTGTAAAAAAATCCTGCTTGAAGGGGTCACGATACAGAACTCTCCCGCATGGAATATACATCCGCTCATGTGTCAGGACTTAACCTTACGCGGACTTACCGTTCGCAATCCCTGGTACGGACAGAACGGAGACGGAGTGGATGTAGAGTCTTGTAAAAATGTACTTATTGAGGACTGCTCCTTTGATGTGGGTGACGATGGCATATGCATCAAGTCAGGACGCGATCAAGCAGGACGTGACCGCGGTATGCCCACAGAAAATGTTATCGTTCGAAACAATGTGGTGTACCACGCACATGGTGGCTTTGTTATCGGTAGTGAGATGAGCGGTGGCGCACGCAATATTTGGGTAGAAGACTGCTCCTTTATTGGCACGGATATCGGCCTACGCTTTAAGACAACAAGAGGCCGCGGTGGCGTCGTAGAGAATATCTTTATCAATAATATCAATATGATCGACATTCCTGGCGAAGCTATCTTATTTGATATGTACTATGCCGCGGTAGACCCAGTGCCATTGGCCGGAGAAAAGAGAGCTGCAGTAAAGACGGTAAAACTTGCTGTTACGGAGGAGACTCCGCAGTTTAGAAATTTCTATATCAAGAACATCGTCGCTAAAGGTGCTTCGAAAGGTATTTTCTTCCGTGGCCTCCCCGAAATGCATATCCAAAATATCCATATAGAAAATGCAACGTTAGAAGCGACTAAGGGTATTGAAATTATTGAAGCATCAACGATCCAATTGAAGGATATCATTCTAAAAACAAAGGATAGTGCTCCGTTGATTGCTGTCAACAACAGCAGTTCCATTAACCTGGAAAATATTCAGGCTTTAAATTCACCTGAGCTATTTATCCAGGTCGCAGGCGAAAACAGCAGCAAGATCAATCTGTCCAAATCCAATATAAAATCAGCGAAGAAAGACAAACAGTTTATCGACGGAAGTACGCACAAATCCCTAACCATCACAAATTAGAATACCATGAAAAAGTTACTTATCCTTCTTTTCAATGTTGTCGTTCTGGGTTCTTTTAATGGATTTGCACAGCAGAAAGCCCTATCAGAACAAATGGCCACGACGGTATTGAACAAAATTTACCCAGACACGCTCTTCACTAACCCAGGCAAATTTCCTAAGTGGTCATACGATATGGGGGTTATTTTTGAGGGGCTGACAGAAGTATGGCGCAACACAGGAAATGGGGAGTATTTCAACTATATACAATCCCGCATGGACCCCTATTTAAGTATTCCAGACTCGATAAAAAATTATAGAGCTACGGATTTCAATATCGACAATATTAAAAATGGCACGACCTTGTTGATGCTGTACAAGGTAACGGGACAGGAAAAATACCTGAAAGCGTGCCATCAGCTATATGCCCAGCTCAAAAAACATCCGCGTACCAATGAAGGCGGGTTTTGGCATAAGAAGATATATCCTTATCAGATGTGGCTCGATGGTCTCTATATGGGGCAGCCCTTTTATGCGGAATACGCTAGTTTGATGAATATCCCAAGTGCTTTTGATGACATCGCAAATCAATTCGTATACATGGAGAAAAACGCACGGGACCCCAAAACAGGCCTACTATATCACGGTTGGGACGAATCTAGAAAGGAACGCTGGTCAGACCCCAAAACAGGCTTATCTCGACATTTTTGGGGCCGTGGCATGGGCTGGTACGTCATGGCTCTTGTCGATGTATTGGATTATTTCCCGGAAAACCATTCCCGCAGGCCTGAATTGATAGCGATATTGAACAGAACCTTATCGGCAGTGACCAAATATCAGGACAGCAAAACTGGAGTATGGTATGATATCGTCGATTTGGGTACCCGAGAAGGCAATTATCTAGAAGCTTCGGCATCCAGTATGTTTGTATTCGCTTTAGCAAAATCGTTGCGTAAAGGATACATACCAAACTCATTTGAAAAGAATCTGGATTTCGCTTTCCAAGGCCTTGTTAGCGAATTTACCTCTCCTGCGGGTAAAGATCAGATAAATCTCAACAAGGTTGTTGAAGTATCCGGATTGGGCGGCAGCAAAAACTATCGCGATGGTAGTTTTGAATACTATATGAGTGAGCCTGTCATCACCAATGATCCAAAAGGTGTGGGGGCCTTTATTCTGGCTGCCTCCGAAGTTGAATTCTTACGCGCAAGAAAAGGGAAAAAGAGCCTGAATATCACCTTGGATAACTATTACAACAACGAATTTAAACGTACCGCCTCAGGACAGCTCAAACCCTACCATTATCTATGGGATGGTGATGATAATAATGGCTTTTCGTTGTGGGGCCGAATCTTTGAAAAAAATGGTGGTCAGCTCCAAACGCTCAAAGAAGCGCCTACAAAACGTCATCTGGCACGATCAAGCATTTATATTATCGTGGATCCTGATACGGAAAAAGAAACCGAAAAGCCGAATTTCATGAATGAGGCAGATGCAAAGCAAATCACCGACTGGGTAAAGAAGGGTGGGGTCCTTGTCCTTATGCTGAATGACAAAGGAAATTGTGAAATCAGCAAATTTAATACTTTGTGCAAGCAGTTCGGCATCACGTTCAATGAAGATAGCCGTAACCGCGTCAAAGGAAGGGAATTCGAGACCGGAGCAATCGCCATTCCACAAGGCAATAAAGTGTTTCCAAACACGTCAAAAATATATATCAAAGAGATTTCGACTTTGCGGGTGACGTCACCTGCGCAGGCCTTGATAAAGGATAATGGTGACAATATCATCGCGATAGCAACCTATGGAAAAGGAACGGTATTCGCTATCGGCGACCCTTGGCTGTACAACGAGTACACTGACGGACGAAAGCTTCCTAAAGAATACCAAAATTTTACCGCAGCAAATGACCTTACCGAGTGGTTGGTGAAACAAGCTAAAAAATAATACAAATATGGAAGTGTCTTATTGCAAAATCATCTGTTTAGCTGCGCTCACACTGAGTCTTTACCCTTTGCGCGCTCAAATTCAGAAGGACTCCCTTGCTGATAAGATCTTGTTGTATCAACTTCCAAATGGTGCATGGCCCAAACAGCTGATCGATAAAAGTGTAGTAGACTATAGACTGCCTATCGACGGCCGCCTTAGAAAAAAAATAAAAGACACTGGAATTGATCATGCAACCATAGACAACAACGCAACGACGAGAGAAATAAATAGCCTCATCAAAGCTTATGGTACAACAAAACAGGAAGCTTATTTAAAGGGTGCCGAAAAAGGGATAGCCTATCTCCTTTCTGCACAGTATGAAAATGGCGGATTTCCGCAATATTATCCCAACAAATCGCTTTATCGTGCCGAAATCACTTATAACGACAATGCCATGATCAATGCTCTTCGTGTGCTGGATAACGTTGCTAAAGCGCAACATGGCTTTGAGGCAATTCATACAGACTATCGAAAAAGAGCTCAGTCGGCTGTCGAGAGAGGGATAGCTTGCATCCTTAAAACGCAGATTATCCAAAACACAACACTCACGATCTGGGCAGCACAATATGATGAGAAAAACCTGACAGCAGCACAGGCACGGAAATTTGAGCCCGCAGCCTTGAGCACAAGTGAATCGGTCGCTATCGTACGCTTCCTTATGCAACAACCCGCCACTGCGCAGATTCAATTGGCTATAACTCGTGCAATCAGCTGGTTTCAAAATAATAAAATTAAAGGCTACCGCTTCGCTACTGAAAAAAATCAATCAACTGGGCAAACGGAGCGTAAGCTTATCCCAGACAGCGCATCCGTGGTCTGGGCACGTTTTTATGACCTTCAGGACAATAGGCCACTTTTTGGAGACAGGGATAATTCCATTAAGTACAAGTTCGAAGAATTGTCAGAAGAACGGAAGAATGGTTATGCATGGTTTGGAGACTGGCCTGAAAAATTAATCCGTGTGGACTATTTAAAATGGAAACAACAACATCAAATTCAATAATAGAAAAGAGCAATGCTACTTACACAAGATACATTACAATCCATTGCTTCCGATTTGGTCGATACACCAACAGAAGCCTCATTTTTATATCCTGAAAAAATACTTCAGTTTGGGACGGGTGTTTTACTTCGGGGCCTACCGGACTACTTTGTGAACAAAGCAAACCAGCAGGGGCTATTCCGGGGAAGAATTGTAGTCATCAAATCAACAAGCGCCGGTACTGCAGATTCGTTTGAACAGCAAAACAACTTATATACTTTGTGCATAAAGGGGTTGGACGAAGGCAAAGAAATATCAAGCTACGAGATAAATAATAGTATTTCTCGCGTGCTCTCAGCAAGCGAATCCTGGCAAGAAATACTGAAAAACGCAGAAAACCCCGCTCTTGAGATCGTTTTCTCCAATACCACTGAAGTCGGTATCGTGATGAGTGAAGACCTTGTTGACGACAATCCTCCAAAGTCTTTCCCCGGCAAGCTTTTGGCTATTTTATACCACCGGTTTAAACATTTTGCCGGCGACATTACGAAAGGGCTAACGATCGTGCCGACCGAACTGATAACGGATAATGGCAGCAAATTAAAAAAGATTATTTTTGACCTTGCTCAACAGAACAGTCTGTCAGCAGATTTTATAGAATGGCTGACGGGAGCCAACGACTTTTGCAATACTTTGGTGGACCGTATTGTCCCCGGTGCGCTATCGCCGGCAGACTATGTAAAGACAACAGCGATGTTAGGATATGAGGATCAGTTGATGATCATGGCCGAACCCTTCCGTTTGTGGGCCATCGAAGCAACATCCGACCGTGTAAAACAGCGCTTATCCTTCGCCGTAGCGGATTCCAGCGTGCTGCTGGTCCCCTCCATAGAAAAGTACAAAGAAATTAAGCTCAGGCTCCTCAATGGAACGCATACACTGAGCTGCGCAATGGCACTTCTATCGGGCTTCACTACCGTCAAAGAAGCCATGCAGAACGCTGCGTTCAGCCAATTTATCCGCTTGCTGATGCAAGATGAAATTGGACCATCCATCTTAAACACAGCGATTTCTCAAAACGACGTGAAGGATTTTTCATCAAAAGTTATGGATCGCTTCGCCAATCCTTATCTCGAACATAAATGGGAATCAATAGCCCTCAACTACAGTTCGAAAATGGCCATGCGTAATATCCCTTTATTGGATAAATGGTATGGCAGCCACAGCGAGGCACCGCAGCTATTCGCTCTGGGATTTGCAGCTTACCTTTACTTTTTAAAGTCAGAACGGAAAGATAGCCATTACATACGGACCATCAATGGACGCACCATCGAAATTCAGGATGAATCTGCAGCAGTCTTTTATGAGGCCTGGCAGCAGCCGGAGACGGTTGTTCATACCGTTCTTTCGAACGTAGGCTTATGGAATAGGGATCTGACCAAGTTTCCCGGACTGGAAGAAAGTGTAGACCGACAGCTAAAACAGATTATTCACAATGGTGCGTTGCAAGCGCTAACTATTTTGGAACATGAAAAATAAAGTACTTAAAATACATCCGAAAGACAACGTTCTGGTCGCTTTACAGGATCTAAAAAAGGGTGATGCTATCTCGTTTGAAGGAGCACATTATATCCTGCAGGAAGATATTCCCGCCAAACACAAATTTTTTATGCATGATATGCGTTTCGGCGATGAGATCCGAATGTATGGTGTGCTTGTCGGAAAAGCGCAATTTGACATTCCGCAAGGGAGTATAATGAATACCGAAAACACCAAACATGCTGCGGAGCCTTATCATTTCAGACCTTCCCAGTACCATTGGGACAAACCCGATGTCTCTAAATTCGAGACAAGGACCTTCAACGGATACCTACGCAGAGACGGACGGGCCGGAACAGCCAATTATTGGCTCTTCATCCCGACAGTATTTTGTGAAAACAGGAACTTGGATGTCATCAAAGAGGCTCTCTACAATGAGCTTGGGTACTCCGTTACCGGGAAATATAAAAATTTCACACACCAGCTGCTGCAAGCCTATGAAAAAGGGGAAACCTTGGATCTGTCTTCATTGGAAAAACTCAATACCAGTACAGCGCAATCCAGCCGGGTATTCAAAAATGTCGATGGGATCAAATTTCTCAACCATCAGGGCGGCTGTGGCGGAATACGACAGGATGCGGCGGTCTTAAGTAAACTGCTTGCGGCTTATGCTGACCATCCCAACGTAGCCGGTGTGACAGTATTAAGCCTAGGCTGTCAGAATCTACAACTAAACGACTTGGTGAACGACATCAAGCTTCGCAATCCCAATTTTGATAAACCGCTATATGTATTTGAACAGCAACAATCGAAGAGCGAGGAACAGCTGATTAAGGAAGCCATACTGCAGACCTTCATCGGCCTTACAGAAATCAACAAAATTACCAGACAACCGGTGCCTTTAAGCAAATTGACACTCGGTGTCAAGTGTGGTGGCAGTGATGGTTTCAGCGGTATTTCGGCGAATCCAGCTGTCGGTTATACGGCTGATCTCCTGGTCGCTTTGGGGGGGAAGGTGCTTCTAGCGGAATTTCCGGAATTATGCGGTGCCGAACAGAATCTTATAGACCGGACGTTGGATCCTGCCGCAGCCAATAAATTTATCGACTTGATGACCGCCTATAGCAATGCCGCGGAGGCTGTAGGCTCGGGGTTTTATATGAATCCTTCACCGGGCAATATACGTGACGGACTCATTACGGATGCCATCAAAAGTAATGGCGCTGCCAAAAAAGGCGGCACCTCCCCTGTAGTCGATGTCCTCGATTATACGGAGACAGCCACAAAAGCCGGACTTAATCTGGTCTGCACACCAGGCAACGATGTCGAAGCCACAACCGGTAAAGCAGCCGCAGGCGCCACCTTAATTTTATTTACTACGGGACTGGGCACCCCTACCGGTAATCCAATATGCCCGGTAATCAAAGTCGCCACCAATAATACATTGGCAAAGAAAATGGCCGACATCATTGACATTAATACCGGCCCTATTATCGATGGTGACAAAACAATCCAGGAAATGGGCGAAGATATACTCGAGTATTGCATCAAAGCAGCCAGCGGTGAGGTAATTCCCAAGGCTGTTCAATTAAATCAGGACGACTTCATCCCTTGGAAAAGAGGTGTGAGCTTATAAATTTATATAGTATGAAAGCATTCTTAGACGAAAACTTTTTATTAAACTCAAAAACAGCAGAAGTGCTGTACCACAATTATTCAAAACAGCTACCCATTATCGACTATCATAATCATCTGATTCCGGAGCAGATCGCCAATGATATTAAATTTGAAAATATCAGTCAGGTCTGGCTCCATGGTGATCATTATAAATGGCGGGCGATGCGCGCCAATGGTGTGAATGAACGGTATATTACGGGCGATGCCTCAGACGAAGAAAAATTCATGAAATGGGCAGAAACAGTGCCTTATACATTACGCAACCCGCTACATCACTGGACGCACCTTGAGCTCCAACGCTATTTTGGCATAACGGACTTACTTTCTCCGAAAACAGCCGCTAAAATATATGCGGATACCGGTCAGCTCCTACAGCAAGACAGCCATTCTGTACGCGGATTATTGAAAATGATGAATGTTGAAGTAGTCTGTACTACGGACGATCCTATTGATAGTTTGGAATTCCATCAACAATTCGCCGGAGAAAACGAGTCCTTCAAAATGCTTCCGGCGTTTCGTCCCGACAAAGCCATGAACGCCGATGACCTGGTCGCGCTGAACCAATATATCGACAAACTGGAAGAAGTCTGTAACGTGACCATCCACAGCTTAGGAGATTATCTGCGCGCATTGAAAGCCAGACATGACTTTTTCGCTGCCAATGGATGTAGTGTTTCTGATCATGGCCTTGAGCAGATTTACGCCGAAGATTATACCGAACAGGAAATTGCCTCGATTTTCGACAAAATACGGTCAAAAAAAGAAATTTCCTTCGATGAAAACCTGAAATTCAAATCCGCCATGCTGATCTATTTTGCAGAGTGGGATCACGAAAAAGGATGGGTTCAACAATATCACCTGGGCGCATTGCGCAATAATAATGCGCGTATGCACCGCTTAATCGGGCCAGATACAGGGTGGGATTCGATCGGCGATTTTAGCCAGGCCCGCGCATTGTCAAAATTTTTGAATAAATTAGACAATCAGGATAAGCTAACCAAGACCATCTTGTATAACCTCAATCCGGCAGACAATGAGCTCATTGCAACCATGATTGGGAACTTTAACGATGGATCTATCAAAGGAAAAATTCAATTTGGCTCAGCTTGGTGGTTTTTGGATCAGAAAGATGGTATGACAAAGCAGATTAACGCGCTTTCAAATATGGGGCTATTAAGTCGTCTTGTCGGCATGTTGACTGATTCCCGAAGCTTCCTTTCGTTCCCGAGACATGAATACTTCCGGAGATTGCTGTGTGACATCTTCGGGCAGGACATCGAAAGAGGCGAGATACCGAACGATATCGAATGGGTAGGCAAAATCGTACAGGACATCAGTTATAATAACGCACGAGAATATTTTGAATTTTAACAAAATGCAGGGTAAAGTACTAAGCTTTGGCGAATTGCTGTTGCGCATCTGTCCCGACATCGAACAGAACTGGATTGAACAGCATCAACTACCTTTCTATGTAGGGGGAGCAGAACTGAATGTGGCGACTGCTCTCGCCCTTTGGAATGTGCCATCCTCTTATTTATCAGCAGTGCCTCAAAATGCCATTTGTGAAAGCATCGACCAGTATCTGCAACGGAAGAATATCGATACAACATCCATGCAATGGACGGGAGACCGACTGGGAATATATTATCTGCCCAAGGGGAAGGACCTCAAAAACGCAGCCGTGATTTACGATCGGGCACATTCTTCTTTTGCCAGTCTGAAGGTAGGCAGTATCGATTGGCATCAGGTGTTTGCAGATGTCAAATGGTTCCATTTCTCTGCGATTTGTCCAGCTATCAGCCAGGAGGTCGCCGACCTTTGCCTGGAGGCGGTACAGGTCGCCCAAGAGAAGGGCATATTTGTGTCCCTGGATCTGAATTATCGGTCCAAGCTGTGGAAATATGGAAAAGCTCCAAAAGAAGTGATGCCGGAGATAGCAAAACACTGTAACCTTATCATGGGCAATATCTGGGCTGCCCATCAGATGCTCGACACAAAGCTAGACGGACAGTTCCTGACACAGGACTCAGGTTATAAGGATGAGAATTTGCTCACACAGGCCCTGGAAACGAGCCAGGAAATCATTGCCACCTATCCACGTTGCCAGTATGTAGCCAATACCTTCCGCTTTGACTATCAGCTCAAAGGCATCAGATATTATACCACATTGTTTGACAAGGACAATCTGATCAGGTCGAAAGAGTATATCTCAGAGGATATTTTAGACAAAGTCGGAAGTGGCGACTGCTTTATGGCAGGATTAATTTACGGTTTATATTCCAACCTGCCACCAAAAGAAACACTGGAGTTTGCAACGCTTGCTGCATTCGATAAACTATTTATTGCCAGCGATGCAACCACAAGCACAGTAGAAGATATAAAAAAAAGAATGAGAGCATGAGTTTGAAAGACATTGTACTACAAAAAATCATTGAACAGGGAACACTTCCGCTATTCTTCGATCACGATAGAGAGAGAAGTGCCGCTATTCTACGCACGCTGTATCAAGCAGGCGTACGTGTATTTGAATTTACCAATAGAGGCGCAGAAGCTCTTGAGGTATTCGAGCACCTAATCGCCGTAAGAGATGCTGAAATGCAAGACCTTTACTTGGGTATCGGGACAATCAAATCTGTGGAAGACGCACAGCAGTTCCTTCAAGTAGGTGCAGATTTCATTGTTGCACCCCTTGTAAATCCACTGGTTGGCTCTCTTGTTCATGAGCAGCATAAATTATGGATTCCGGGCTGTATGACACCGACTGAAATCTATACAGCGCAGCAACAAGGCGCTGCCCTGATTAAATTGTTCCCGGCCAATATCCTGGGCCCTGCATTTATGAGCTCCATCCGCGAGCTTTTTAAAGACCAAAAGTTTATGCCCACTGGCGGCGTGGAAATTGAGATGGAGAATCTGAAAGCTTGGTTCAGATCCGGAGTATGTGCAGTAGGCATGGGTAGCAAGCTTATAGATCCTAAAGATACAGCCCAATTATTCGAAAACACGAAGAAAGCACTTGACTTCGTTTCAAAAGCACGACAACAATAAAAATAAACTATTAAACCCATTATGATGAACACGGAGAAAAAGGGCAATTACCGCTGGGTAATATGTTCGCTACTATTTTTTGCTACGACGATCAATTACCTGGACCGCCAGGTACTTTCATTGACCTGGAAGGATTTTATCAGTCCGGAATTCCATTGGACCAATACCGATTATGGAAATATTACGGCTTTATTTTCTATCTTCTATGCGATCAGTATGCTTTTCGCAGGCCGTTTTGTGGACTGGATGGACACCAAAAAAGGATTTTTATGGGCTATAGGAATTTGGTCCGTTGGCGCCATTATCCACGCTTTTTGTGGGATTGCAACATCTGGAATTGTCGCCGGTGAATGGTTTGTTGGTTTTGAAGGAGCAAAAGAGGCTATTTCTCACGTGAACAATGCAGGCTTAGTCATCAGTGTCAGCGTCAACCTGTTTATCTTTGCACGGTTTGTGCTTGCTGTTGGGGAAGCTGGAAACTTTCCGGCAGCCATCAAAGCGACTGCCGAGTATTTTCCGAAAAAAGACCGCGCGCTGGCCACTAGCATTTTCAACTCCGGGGCGACTATAGGTGCACTAGCAGCGCCACTGACAATACCTGTCATCGCTGCACATTGGGGATGGGAAATGTCATTCATTATTATCGGTGCACTGGGGTTCGTCTGGATGGGTTTTTGGATTTTCCTGTACAAAAAACCACATGACAACCCCAAAGTCAATGCTGCTGAGCTAGCTTATATCCACCAAGATGACCACGAAGAGCAAGCTGCTCACCCCGGTGCAACAAAACAACCAAGGACCACAATATCAGAGTGCCTCAAATACAAACAGACCTGGGCTTTTGTATTCGGAAAATTCATGACCGATGGTGTTTGGTGGTTCTTCCTATTTTGGATGCCCGCCTACCTTTCCGCTGTTTATGACATTAAATCATCCGATACCGAGGGGCAGCTCGCAATCTTTGTCCTTTATGCCATCACGATGTTATCGATCTACGGCGGCTGGCTCCCTACCTATTTTGTTGATAAAAAAGGGATGAACGCTTATGAAGGGCGGATGAAAGCTATGCTTTTGTTTGCATTTGTGCCGTTAGTTGTTCTATTTGCGCAGCCTCTCGGACATATTTCATACTGGATACCGGTGATTTTAATCGGCTTTGCGGGTGCAGCACATCAGTCCTGGTCGGCAAACATTTTCTCCACCATCGGAGACTCTTTTCCGAAGCGGGCTATTGCAACAGTTACAGGCATAGGCGGACTCGCGGGCGGTGTAGGCGCTTTTATTATCAACAAAACCTCCGGCTGGCTGTTTGATTATGCAAAAGAGACACAAATGACATTTATGGGCTTTAAAGGCGAAGAAGCCGGGTATTTTATTATCTTTTCTTTCTGTGCTTTAGCATACTTGATTGCATGGGTGGTAATGAAAGCCCTTGTTCCTAAACTAATTTTAATAAAAAATTAACAAATATTGCAAAAATTGTATTATATTAGCAATATCTTTATGAATATCAATCTAAACCATTTTTAAAACAATGAGCTTAAACTTAGAAGGTATCTTCTACGAGGAGAAAGACATTCCCGCAGAATTTACACTAGACGAACAGGTCGATCAAAGAGAGTTCCTTTCCAATGGAGAAATGATTTCTTGGGCGGGTCAGGTAAACGAAGTTTTTTCACCGATTTGTGTGAAGACGAAGGACGGCCTGAAGCGTAAGCGCATCGGTAGTTTCCCTGTTTGTACTGAAAAAGAGTCCATGGAAGCCTTAGACGCTGCTGTAAAAGCATACGACAATGGACGTGGAGAATGGCCAACAATGAGCGTTGCCGATCGTATTGCTTGTGTGGAGAATTTTACACAAAAAATGATTGCCAAGAAAGACATTGTTGTCAAGCTTATTATGTGGGAAATTGGCAAGTCGTATGCAGACTCGGTAAAAGAGTTTGACCGTACTGTTGAGTATATCTACGCGACGATCGATGCATTGAAAGATATAGACCGTGACTCTTCACGTTTTCAGATCGAACAGGGCATCGTTGCCCAGATCAGAAGGTCACCACTGGGAGTTGTCCTTTGTATGGGACCGTTCAATTATCCGCTAAATGAGACTTTCACGACGCTCATCCCTGCATTGATCATGGGTAATACCATGCTATTTAAACCGCCTAAACATGGCACCTTATTGCACTACCCTTTATTGGAAGCATTTAGAACAAGTTTTCCAAAAGGAGTGGTCAATACGATCTATGGACGTGGAAACAAGATTGTTCCAAGTTTGATGCAATCCGGAAAAATCAATGTCCTTACCCTGATTGGATCAAGCCGTGTAGCTGACGAACTCAAAAAATTGCATCCAAAGGTAAACCGTCTACGTGCGATCCTTGGACTGGATGCTAAAAATGCGGCTATTATCACCAAAGATGCTGATCTGAACTTAGCGGTCTCCGAAACAGTATTGGGTTCGCTTTCATTCAATGGCCAGCGTTGTACGGCATTGAAAATTATCTATGTACACCGCAGCTTGGCACAAGAGTTTTTAAAACGTCTTTCTGCCGAAGTTGGAAAGCTTAAGTATGGAATGCCTTGGGAAAAAGGGGTATCCTTGACTCCTCTCCCAGAAGTTAACAAGCCGGCATACTTAACGGAGTGCATCGAAGATGCGAAAGCGTATGGGGCCAAAGTAATCAATGAAAATGGCGGCGAGGTAGCCGAATCTTTCTTCTATCCGGCGATTGTTTATCCGGTCAACTCCCAGATGAAGCTCTACAGAGAAGAACAGTTTGGTCCGGTGATCCCGGTAGTCCCTTTTGATGATCTCGAAGAGCCTATCGAGTACCTAATCGGTTCATCTCACGGACAGCAGGTAAGTATTTTCAGCAATAACGCAGCGGTGGTATCTTCTTTGATCGATCCGTTGGTTAATCAGGTGAGCCGTGTCAACATCAATTGCCAATGCCAACGTGGCCCTGATACTTTCCCTTTCACAGGAAGGAAGGACAGTGCCGAAGGTACATTATCTGTCGTTGATGCGCTACGTTCATTCTCTATCCGTTCGTTAGTTGCGACAAAATTCACAGAAGAAAACAAAAAACTGCTGAACGAGATCGTTAGTGAAAATGAATCGAATTTCTTAAGCACCAAATATATCTTCTAGAAAAGATCGATATCCTATAAAAACACCAGTTAATTGCAGCGTCTGCAATTAACTGGTGTTTCGTTTTTAAACGGCACGCTGGCAATTGCGATGGATGAGTATAAGATCGTTAATTCCGCAATATTAATGCGCCTCAAAATGCTTGCTAATTGGCAATTTCAGTTCCTTTATCCCCTCTACGACCAAGTTGGCAACAGCCGAAGCACCGATCGGGCTTAAATGGGTGTCATCCTGTTTACCTTCCGGATAGTTTGGGTTTCCCTTTTCCACATGAAGAAACAATGGTTTACTTTTTTCATCACCGTAAGATGACAATAATCGGGATGTTTTTTCTTCCATATCGATACAATGTACATGCAAGTTTTCAGCCAGTTTTTTCATAATCGAGGGATAATCCCCATGTGTAGGGACCAAGCTACCACCTTCAAATTTACGTCTGGCGATCGATGTTAAAAGAACAGGAATCGCGCCTTTTTCCCGTGTCTGTTGGATGTAGAAAGTCAGGTTCTGTTCAAATTCCTCTAGAGAGGTTCCCACATTGGGCTTATTGATTTTCTCATCGTTGTGGCCAAACTGGATGAATACATAATCACCATGCTGCAAATGCTCAACAATTGGAGTCCAATGATCCATGATACTTCCGTCCTTGCCGACATCGTGTTTGAAGGATTTACTGCTGCGTCCGTTCAGGGCCCGGTTATCAACCTTGACGTGTTGGTCAGCCAATTTCGCAAAAGCCATTCCCCATCCGGTTTCGGGGAAAGCCCGCTCCTGTTTAATAGCTGCCGTCGAGTCGCCAATAATATAGATAGTCAGTGGGCGATCTTGCCGGAAAGCGAAAAGGAGAATTGCTATGCAAAGGCCAACAATAAAGACACGAATTTCTTTTTTCATCATAATACATTCTTTTAGAGCACACGCTCAGGTTTTCTATAATCCATTCGTAATCACGCCTCCTAGGGATAAATCACAAGGATAGTTTAATCGGTTATGTTTCCAGCCAAGTTTACAAAGTATATCTGATTTGTCCATATGACACAGCCGTTAAAATTTATGCAATCGTTGCCGGCAACGATTGCAGCAGTCGTTAAAATTAGGTTTTGTGATTTTTTTTGGCTAATATTATAGTCTATTTTGCCGGTTATGAAATTTGAAAACTATACAATCAAAGATATTGCTAAAGCACTTAATTTATCTACTTCAACGATTTCCAGAGCGCTAAGAGACAGCTATGAAATAAGCCCTGAAACGAAGAAGATTGTATTGGAATACGCCGAAAAAATAAATTACCGCGCCAATCCGATTGCCAGAAGCTTAAAAGAACGACGCAGCCATTCAATCGGGATTATCGTCAGCGAAATCGCCAATAACTTCTTCTCCCAGGTCATCGATGGAGCGGAATCCATTGCATATAACAAAAACTTTCAGATCATTATTTCCCAGACACACGAGTCTTCCGAACGGGAGCGTCTCAACGTGGAATATTTGACATCTCGATCTATTGACGGATTATTGATCGCTTTATCCTCAGAGACCGAAGATATTTCCTACCTGCACAAACTACAGGAACGCGGTTTCCCGATCGTGTTTTTTGATCGGGTACCACAACAATTTGACACCTATAAGGTTATTGTGAATAATCAGCAAGGGGCATACGATGCAACCCAGCACCTAATTAAACAGGGTAAACAACGGATAGCCCACCTGACGAGCTCAAAGTCTTTGTCGATTACCAAGGACCGTCTTTACGGGTACCAAAAGGCTTTAATGGCCAACCATATCGATTTCGATCCGGCATTGGTCAAATATTGTCAGTACGGCGGGCTACATCAGGATGAGATTGAGACAGCCATAGAAGAACTTATGCATACAGGCTTTGACGCGATATTTATTTCAGGCGACAAGCTGACAACGGGTTATTTGCACGTAGCAAAGAAGAAAGACAAGCTCAATCTTCAACACATTGCTATTGCGGGATTCACAAACTCGAATGTCGTGGATCTGTTCTCCGCTAAGGTCACCTCAATACGGCAGCCCGCCTTTGAAATGGGTAAAATAGCGACCGAGCTCCTCATCCAGCTGATCGAAAAACGAACGCCGAACGAGCAATTTGAAACACGGGTTTTACCGACCGAAATAATCAAAAACGACTAAAAAGAAAGACCGTAAGAAGATATCTTCCTACGGTCTTTATACCCATGACAGCAGTTACTGTGCCCGTTCCTTTTCTTCGTTGCTGGTATCTTTCTTCCGATAATTATTCTTTAGATTACCAAATTTATAGGTGTAAGTCAGGCGCACAACCCGACGGTCTTGATGTTGTCTGATCCTGGAATCAAAAGGACCAAAATTGGTGCTTAGATTTTGATTTCCAGTATTGAATACATCGGTAACGGCCAACTTGAGCGAACTGCGTTCCTTAAACGTTTTGGTCATACCAACCTCCATATCCCACCTGCTCTTCAGATCATAGACATTATATTTGAATGGTGAGAAATAGCGCAGATTGACATTGGCGGAGAGGCTCTTGCTCATTTTAAGATTATGCATGGACATGGCCTGGACCAGAAAGGATTTCCGATTTACCGGAAGCCCTGCTATCATACCATCAAAGTCAAAATAAATACCAGTTATATTGTTGTTCATGCTCCACAGTTTTGAGACAGTGACCGGAATATTGAGATTTAGGTAGGAGGTCAGATTCCGGCCTAAGTTCTCACGGATGACCCATGTAGTACCAGCCACTGAATCTTGCCCCATACTCTCAACAATGGCGTCTTTTACGTCATTAATTCCCAAGGTTAGGTTATAACGTTGTAATAAGGTATAACTCAATGAAAATTCATTGGAGAACTGCGGATTTAAATACGGATTTCCGCGTTCAAAAGTAAGTTTGTCTATATAATAGTCAAAGGGGTTCAATTGCCGATAATTAGGTCTTGTCACCTTCCGGGTATAACCAAGCGACAGGATGTGTTTCTCATTGAACGAATAGCTGAGGTTAGCATTGGGAAAAAGTTCAAAATAGTTTCGTTTTACACGTTTGCTCATCGTGATGGAGTTTCCATCCGAAAACGTATACTCACCCCTTAGCCCTGCTTTTAAAGACCACTTACCAATGCTATTGTTATAATCTAGATACGCTGCCGCGATCTGCTCCTTATACACAAAATGATTGGTACGAGATACATCATTTACCCAGCCCTGGTCCACCAATTTCTCAAACAGCAGGTCATTATCAGATTTAACATTAGAGTATTTTGTTCCCATTTCAAGCTTGGAGCTCTTCGACAAAGGATGCTCATAGTCCAACTTTGCTACATATATATCAATCCCGATTGGCATTCCACTACGTTCAGCTTCTGCCGGAGCTTTCTTGCCCCCCACATCAGCGTATTGATTAAGATAGTTTACACGTTTGCTGCTCTTGAATTTACTCCAGTCCAGGTCGACGGTCAGCTTTCGCCCGTTGGAATCTATCCGGAATTCATTATTTAGATTGGCTGAATAACGGTCAAATAATTCTTTGAAATCAGATTCCGAGACTAACACTGTGTCATAGTCCACGAAGGATCTGCCGATATTTGTTCTGCTGTTATTGTCATTATACTCCGTGTTGTTCGCACCGTTAAACTGTACCGTCAATGTATTTCGGCTGGATGTTTTCTGCTCAATACCAAAACGATACGAATGATTACGTTCTTCCTCACCCAACGCCGACTTCTGCGCAAAATACTTCTGTTCACCACTGTTCTGTATGACGCGGTCGATTTCAAGTTTGCGATAAGCTTTTTCATCTGAATAAGCGTAGGAACCAAATAATGTCGTATTGTTCTTCTTATAATTTAACGACAGCGAGCTGTTTCCTCTGAACTTCTCGCCGTGCCCCGCCGTAAGATTGAAGGTACCATTAAACCCCTCCATCCGATTCTTCTTAAGGACGATATTGATGGTGCCTACTGCGCCCTCAGCATCGTCCTTCGCTGAGCGGCTAGTAATTACTTCCACTGATTTGATCTGGTTACCATCGGTGCTTTTCAAAAAATTGAGCAACTGCTCGCCGGTCATGTACGTTTGCCGTCCATCTATCGTCACCGCGACACCAGACTGCCCCATCAGTTGCAGGTTATTATTGTTGTCCAAGCTTACACCCGGTGCCCTTTGGACGATATCAAGAGCATTATTCCCAGCTGCAATGGGCGAATTCTCCACATTTAAAATCAGTTTCCCCGGTTTGCTTTCAACCAAAGGCCGCTTGCCTTCCACCGTCACCTCCTCCAGTTTACGGTTATCGCTGCGCAAACTGATCGTTGCTACAGCATAATCAGACTTGCCGACCTCAAAAATATTGCTGCGACCAGCTATATACCCGACCATCTTGGCATCAACGACATAACTGCCGGCAGCTACATCCGAAAATTGGTACTCGCCGGCTTCGTTTGTTACAGCAGCTTTCAGTACAACGGTGGAATTGGCTTTCATCAGGTAAGCCGTGGCCAACGGAAGTGGCACATTGTCTTCTGACTGCACCTTTCCCGTTATCTTTACCTGCGCATGGACGAAAGAAACGAGCAAAAAATTTAGTAGTAAAAGATAAAAATATTTTTTCATTAAGATAAGTAGGTTAGTGCTATGAAGCCAGTATCAGGATGTTCGTTGGATCGACCTGACTTGATTCCAATATCGTTTATTGTTATACCCTCTAGTTGTCTTCCGCGTTTTTATAGCGGAAGACAATGCTAGGATCAGTTCTTTTTAATCTGAAGGGAGCCATCGTTTTTCTTTACATTGATAATCGTGTCCCTGCGAATGACGATCGATGTGTCATTGAGTACGATTTCGTTACTATCGGTATTATCATGCTCTTCTTCTGTTGACTCCTTAGGTGGCAGAGCGCATTTTAATCCTAAAGACGTGACCACAAATTCAACTTCTTTTACGTCCTGGTTATAACGGTCACGACACTCATAAAAGGAAATATCACGTAGTTTGTCCTCCAATCTATCATTGATCACCAGTCTTGTGCCTACTGGCAAAAACAAGGTAACATTGACTTCCTGATCGCGGTAACGTTCACCTTCGGTCAACTGAAATGCATTATCAAAAACCAATGAACTTGAGTCCTGTTTCAATGCATAGTTTATTTTTGCAGCCCGATCTGTAGCCGCTTTATATGTACTGCCTTTGGCCGAGTATTCATATCTTACATAGGGCTCCTGCAACGAGTCAATACGTTCTATGCGGATACGGATATTGCGTTTCAGATGTGAAGATAGATTCTCGCTTTTTAATCCGATATTACTTTTGACGCCATTTTTTAAACGGATTACACGCACATCATTTTCATTCAGATAGTAGACCGCCCGCTTTTGTAAAGGCTTTTCCTCCACAATCGTACTTGATTCCCTGAATTCCTTCGCGACAGAAGTCGAATAATAAATGAGCGCCCCCGTTGACGCCAACCACACAATAAATAGTGCCGTGGTTAAATAATTGCTCATTGGCTTCTTCTCAAAAAGCACACGCAGAAGCAGATAAAACAATCCTGCAAAAGGAATAAAAACGGATAAGAAACCCGCGATCAGTGCAAAAGGCACATCGTTAGGATTCATCAAATAAAATGGTCCCGAATCATCCATTACATCTGGAATAACATTCACGATGGCCAGCGCAAAGAAAATGAGTCCGATGATCAGCCCAATCAGCGTCAGCCCGACGACAATGACAAAAAATACACCAATTACTTTAACAATGATTTGCAGCAGCTTGGCGACCCCATCTCCTGTACGGTCTACTCCCCGCGAAAATGTTTCCCGCATACCGCTCATCTCTTCATCAAAAGAACGCTTGAAATTATGGATATTAGGTGCTTCGCCCCGCATTTCCATTTTGTCAGCCCTGGTCACGGCCAATGGCATTACTATCCAGAGAATCACGTATACCAGCACGCCAGATCCACCCACCAATACAAACAACACAAAAAGTAATCTCACCCATTTGGCTTCAATACCGAAGAAATGACCTAATCCACTACAGACCCCACTGAATACCTTATCGTCAGGATCCCGCATCAGCTTTTTCCCCACTTTATAGGTTCCTGCATTTGCTTCCCCCTGATAGGTGGTATAATCATCTTGCTGCTCTGATTCAAAATCACTCACCCTACCCATTTGCTCAATGACAGCGTTCACATCATCCATATTCAGCACTTCTTTACTTCCGGCCTGAATTTTTTCCGTAAACATTTCAGATATGCGGTTTTCAATATCTTCCAGAATCTCGCGGCTGTCCTCTGAATGTCCAAAGTGCTTTTTGATATCAATCATGTATGACCGGAGGACCTCATAAGCATCTTCCTCGATATGGAAGACGATGCTGTTTATATTGATAATTATTGTCTTATTCATCGTTATTATCTTTAACTGGTTTAGTTGAATCCATACTTCTACCTGCCAGCGACGTGTTTACTGCAAACACGAGCTCATTCCAGGTGACATCTAACTTCGCAAGGACCTCTAATCCTTCCCGCGTGATTTCATAATATTTTCTAGGCGGACCTGAAGTTGACTCTTTCCATATATAGCTCAATAAGCCATTATTCTTGAGACGGGTCAAAAGCGGATATAGTGTTCCTTCTACAACCAACAATTGGGCTTTCTTCAGTTCGCTGATAATATCGGAGGCATAAATTTCTCCTCGAGAAATTATTGAAAGGATACAATACTCCAGTATCCCCTTCCTCATCTGAATTTGTGTATTTTCAGCTATCATAACAATACAAAGATATATGTATTTTATGGTACCATGCAATACATAGTACCATACAAAACAAACACAAAGACATAATCAATTGATTTTCAACTATATATTTTTTATAAAAAAGAATAATTTCTTTTCTATCGAGAATTTTTAGGATATTTACCCCTATGATTAAAATCCTACTGGACTATAAATGGTGTTTTATATGGGCCATTATTGTTATCATTCTGTGTACCCTTCCCGGCAACGACTTTGAGTCAGTCCCCTCCTATCCCGGGATGGATAAACTGGTCCACTGCGGCATGTTTTTCGTATTCTGTACACTGATGTACAACGGCGTTATTCGGCAATTTAGTGGAAAACCTACCCGCTGGGCTCCCATTTTTATCGTATCTTTTGTGGGTTTTCTATTTGCAGGATTAACCGAGCTGCTGCAACTATACATTTTTACCTATCGAAGTGGTGATTGGTGGGATTTATTTGCTGACTCCGTGGGAATTGGGATGGCCGGTTTCGCTTACCTTCTGAACTACGTCAATAGGAGAATATAATCATTCTATTGTTAAGCACGGGCCAAGGTCGCTACGGAGACTTTACAGGCCCAGGCTTGTTGGATGGCAAGTGCAGCAGACACGATCGTGGCTCCCGTCGTCAATACGTCATCGACAAGTAAAATGTGTTTTCCATATAAGGCAGGCATATGCTCACAAGCAAAAACATCTTCCACATTTTTGTACCGGGATAAGCGGTCCTGCCCTGTCTGCGTGATGGTTGCTTTTTTACGGATGAGCGCGTCCTCCTGCAAAGGTATGCCCATAGCCCTGGACAGGCCCCTGCCAAAATAACTGGACTGATTATATCCTCTTTTGCGGAGTTTGCCCGGATGCAAAGGGATGGGGATAATAGCGTCCAAATGTTGATAGCTTGCCGAGTCCAGCAATTTTAATCCATATTGAAATCCGAAATACTCTGCTAACAAAGGCTGATTGTTGTATTTTATCTGATAGATCAACCGTTCGACACGACTTTCTTTCTGTAAAATCAGAAATGAACAGGCTTCTTCTACCGGTACTTTTCCCCATAGTTGTCTGGCGGTGTCATTATCTGAATATTCGTGAAAATTGGTATACGGAAGATGGAAATCACAGGCGATGCAAATAAATTTTTCCTGATACCTGAGTACACATCCGCAACAGGCACACTCCCTCGGAAAGAAGATAGCAACAAAATCTCCTAAGATTCTCTTCAGATCAAACGGCATACTAGTGACCTCCTGAACTAAAGATAATAAAACAATATCGTAAATTAGACGTTTGAGCTTTCCTTTTGCTTGTCTTTTATAGCGAGCTGTCCACATGCAGCATCGATATCTTTACCACGGCTGCGTCTGATATTCGTAACGATCCCCTGGCTTTTAAGATAGTTGGCAAATATATCTATTTTGTCTGCCTCTGCATTCAGAAAATCCGCCAATGCAATCGGATTATATTCAATCAGGTTGACTTTACAGGGGACATGTTTACAGAATTTGGCGAGTTCCCGTGCATCTTCGAGTTCATCATTGAAATTGTTGAAAACAATATACTCAAAGGTGATCGGGTTCTTTGTCTTGGCATAAAAGTATTTTAATGCTTCGGCCAGTGACTTGAGCGAATTCTGCTCATTGATAGGCATGATTTCATTACGCTTCTTATCATTTGCGGCGTGCAGAGACAGGGCAAGATTAAAACGGACCTGATCATCCCCCAATTTTTTGATCATCTTGGCAATACCGGCTGTGGATACCGTAATCCGCTTGGCAGCCATATTGAGTCCATCGGGTGCAGTGATACGCTCTACAGACTTCATCATGTTGGCATAGTTAAGCAGCGGCTCACCCATTCCCATATACACAATATTGGTTAGCGGCTGTCCGTAATGCTCCTCAGCCTGCTTACTGATCAGCACTACCTGATCGTAGATTTCATCTGCATTCAGATTACGTTTGCGGTCCATATATCCTGTGGCACAGAATTTACACGTCAGACTGCAGCCTACCTGAGAACTTACACAAGCCGTCATGCGCTCAGGCGCCGGAATGAGCACACCCTCAATGATATTGCCGTCATATAGCCTAAAGCTACTTTTGATGGTTTTGTCCGAGCTGATCTGTGATTCCTTGACTTTTACAGCGTTAATCGTAAAATTTGCTTTCAGTTTTTCACGTAGGCCTTTGCTCAAATTGCTCATTTGATCAAAATCTATGCAAGACTTCTCCCATATCCACTCGTAAATCTGCTTCGCACGAAAGCCCTGTTCACCCAACGCCGTTAGTTGATCTTTGAGCTGACTCAAAGACAAACTCCTGATATCTATTATTTTACTTTTTTCAATCACGGTACAAAGATACGAATAATTAAGCGACAAAAAATCCCGTTCTAAAGAAAATAGAACGGGACAACTGTTATGTATATGTTTTAAAATAGGTAGATTAGCTACTCGTTAGCCATGTATGGCCTCCTTATTTCCATAAGACTGGATCAGCCGCCCTTCAAAATCCAACCATTCCTTCCAGCGTTTTTCCACGTCAACATCCACAGTATATTTGCGTGCAAAATTCAGGAAAGTAGTATAGTGATTGGCCTCCGATACCATGAGATCATAATAGAACTTGGCCAGTTCCTGATCTTTTATATTCTGTGACAGCACCCTAAACCGTTCACAGCTTCGCGCTTCGATCATCGCCGCGAACAGCAACCGGTCAATAAAAGCGGTATTCCGGCTACCATCCTTTTTGGAAAATTTCAGCAACTGCCCCACATAGTCATCCTTTCGTTCGCGCCCCAGCGTATAGCCACGTTCTTTGATGATCTCAATGACCATCCTGAAATGCTCCATCTCTTCAATGGCTATGGCAGTCAGTTCATGAACCAAATCTTCATGCTCTGAATTGTTTGTAATCAAAGATATTGCATTTGAAGCAGCCTTTTGTTCACACCATGCATGATCGGTCAAAATTTCTTCCAAATTCCCTTCTGCGATATTTGCCCATCGCGGATCTGTCAACAACTTAAGTCCAAGCATTTTAGTTTTTAACTGTTTTTATTCGCAAAGGTAGACAATATCTGTCCGTAAAAAAAATGCTACCACCTTTTAGTTATCCTTTTGGAGAGCTTTCCGAACCGCTGGAGCTATTTTATCTCCATAAATTTCAATCGACCGCAGCATTTCCTTGTGGGAAGGTGCCCCCACATCCATATGTGCAGAAAACCGCGTCAATCCAAATTTCTCCTGTATTTGCAAGATTTTGTCAATAGCATATGCTGCATCACCGACGATCAGGTGTCCTCTTGACGATCTGCCAAAATCATATTGCGTACGCTGATAAGGAGGCCAGCCGCGGCTAGCTCCAATACGGTCCATCTGTGCCGAGTATACCGGATAATAGTAATCAGCAATCTTCGCACTGTCATCACCAAAAAATGCATGCATATGGACGCCGACCTGAAACTTAGCCATATCATGGCCATTGTCTTCATATGCTTGGCGGTACATCTCAAATAAATGGTCAAAGCTTTCATACATACCGCCGATGATCGCGAACATGACCGGCAAGCCCAGCTTTCCGGCACGGATCACCGACGAAGTCGTCCCACCTACAGCAACCCAAATAGGCAGCGCTCCCTTCTTCGGTCTCGGATATATTTCCTGATTGATCAAAGGGGCCCTAAAGTTGCCGCGCCATGTAATCGGATGCTGTTTATTCAACCGCAGCAAAAGTTCAAGTTTTTCTTCGAACAGCTCCGCATAGTCTTTCAAATCGTAACCAAATAAAGGAAATGATTCAATAAAGGATCCGCGGCCAGCCATGATTTCCGCCCTGCCATCTGAAAGGAGATCAACCGTCGCAAAATCCTGAAATAACTTGACCGGATCAGCCGAACTCAGTACCGACACGGCACTGCCGAGCTTAATATGTTTTGTTACGGTCGATGCTGCTGCCAAAACAATTTCGGGCGATGCAACGGCATAATCCTGCCGGTGGTGTTCGCCAATGCCAAAGAAATCCAGCCCAACCTGATCCATCAGCTTGATTTCCTCAATTATTTCTCTCATCCGGTCTTGCGCCGCCTGTATCTGACCTGTCACAGGATCGATCCGCGAATCTCCGAACATACCTATTCCTAATTCCATATGTCTTTTATTTTAAAACTCATTCAAAAATAGTACCTCCGTTCAGCAAATAAATTGATCTAGGATAAGAAATACGGTCTGCTGCTCCTAACACGCTCGCACTAATCAATGGGTTTCATGACTTTGGTCAAAGCCGCGGGAAGCTGTATCAAGTCGAAGTCGTTATCAAAAATAAGATATTTATTCTCCCAGTACGTCGCATATTTCTCCTTAAAGTCGCGTAAGCTGTGGAAATGTCTGAAATTTCCCAATCGGTCAGAAGCAAATTTCATGATTTTTTCCGCAGGACTATCCGTTGTGTTCAAACCGGCCATCGGCACCATCCCCAGATTTAGGTAACGATAACCCGCGGCCTTGGCGTGTCGTATGAGCTCAACGATCAGGGCATCCATACTACCGCCCGGAGCTTTACACGATTTGCGAATCATATCGTAGGTACATTCATTTTTAACATAATCTGGAATAATATTCAGAAAGGCTACGATTTGTCCTTGTTCGTCACGCAGGACGAGGATATCCTGCGAAGCGAGCTCCTCGGTGTTAAACATACCCTGAGAAAATACCATCTCTTTTTTATTGAATTCCTTTAGCCATTCGTCGGAAACCTTCCTTAGCTGCTCCAAAAGCGATGAGGTATGCGGTGCCTGAAGTAAGCTCGCTGTATAACCTTTTTTCTGTATGGCATTGAGGCCATTACGCAGCGACTTACGATCTTTGCCCTCCAGCGAAAAGGCACCCAGCTCCAGAATCGCCTCCTGCCCAATCGTAATTTTCTTTTTTCGCAGGGACGAAAAATGCACAAGACTATTTTCATCGACCCGATAATAGACAGCCTTTAGCCCATTCGCATAGCAATAACGATCAAACTCCTGCACGAGCTCCTCTTTATCCCCTTCCTCACACACCGGTTCGTCCAGTACGATCGCGAACTCATTGGCCAATCTGTACGCTGTAAAACCCTCAGAGACCTCGGAGAAAAAAAGACTTTTATCTTTCGACAGCTTAAAAAAATCCATTGGCGACCGGCCGAACTCCTGCAGCAGCGCCTGTGCACGCTCCTGCTCCGTGGTACCCGACACTTGGTTGCGCAATAGCCGCGGACGAGCCAAGGCGTAAATCAGGATGAACCAACAAAAAATCCCTAATATTTTGGTGATACGCAAGAATTCCTGGCCGAAGCTAGTCTGCGGCATTAAATCATCATCCGCAAATAATAGAAAGCTTCTCGCGGTATGGTAGATCGACTGACGCCAGGTAAAATCCACTCCGAAGTGTTGTTTATCGATAAAATAAAAACTGAGTACGTCGAATAAGCACACACCGGCCAGCGCGACAGCAAACGTTACAAATCCTATGCGTACCCAACTGATATTACTCTTGATGCGATATTGCTTATAATTGATCCCCAGCAAGACCATCGTTAGTAGAGCTATTGAGGCCTCTTCATAATCCAATGCTTTAAGCACATGCCCGAAAAACGAAAGGGCACTAAAGATTAAAGCTACCCAGAAAGCAATGCGAAAACCTTTAATGAGGTAGGCGGCGGTAAGCAGCAGGCCCACGCCCAATACGAGCACCATAAATTTGGATGCGTGTATAGCCTCCAGGGGCAGATAAAACCGGTCCAGTTTCATGCGGTCAGCCAATGGCGGTGTGAGCACCGATATCACATTGACCATTCCCAAGAAGAATATCAGCAATGCAGGTCCAATACGCGCCAGCAGTTCTTTACTTCTCCAGGAAAACGCAATGATTCCTAGCAATAAAGGTAGCCAGAATTCGAATACCCGATACAGCACAGTAATCCCTAAAGCCGCGGTCTGTGGATAACCATACGCCTTAAAAATATACAGCATTGTAAGTTCTACCGCTCCGAGCCCCCGCAAAAATGGTGATACGATCATCAATATGACCGAAACGGTGTAAGCAATCGCAGCAGCCTCAAAAGAATGATCCAGTCCCAGGGCATACATACTGACGAATGCATGTGCTATGCCGCAGCACTCGACAACCATCGAAGCGACCATCGTTGTCAATAAGTATTTCAATTTGATTTCACCAGAAAAGATCTCGTCGATGTTGGAGGCCACCGCCGGAAATTTAGATTCCATCCATTGATAAATGCCCTTATGTGTCCGAAAAGACCATACCAGCCAAAAGACGAAGCCCAATAACAGTCCCAAAATCAGCAATGATATCCATGCATCCCCAAAATTCTTATTGTTCCAGACAGTGTATAGAATGACCGGCACCCCAATGATAAAAACAGTCAGCAGACCGATGTAGCCGTATAATGCCCCCGCCTGGTGGATCTGCGTCGTATTTAGGCTCTGCTTTCTTAGTTGTGTCGTGGTATAAGCCAGTGCACTGATACCTCCAGCCGGAAGAAATACACTGAGCAAATTCCTTTTTAAGAACAGATCAATAGCAATACGGAGATTAATGGGCAGGCCTATCGCTTTAAAGCTTTGCACATACATAACCCCCTGCAACAAAACATATAAAATGGTTATGCCCATGCCGACCAGAACCCAGGTTAAATCTGCCGATCGCAGCTGCGGAACGATCGCGGACAGTTCTTTCCGTTCATTGCGAAGAAAGACAATGGCCAACAAAATGACCAATACAGCGATGAGCTCTTTCCAATAGGTCTTTGGAGAAAAATGCCGAATGCGTTGAACGAAGTTCCTACCCATATCATTGTTTATTGACTAATCATCGTATCTAGTATAAACACCCGATAAAGCTAATCGTTTGAAAATGACAAATTGTTAAGTTTTCGTCAATTCTTCTGACATTTATCACTAATTTTCCATCATGAAAGAGAAAAAGGTCTTGTTCATCGGGTTGGTATGGCCAGAGCCTGCATCATCTGCAGCAGGTTTCCGCATGATGCAGATGATTGATACATTCAGGGCACAATCCTACCAGATTACCTTCGCTTCGGCCGCAGCGAAATCTCCCTATAGTGCCATCTTAACAGACTTGGGCGTTAGCGAGCAGCCTATTGTATTGAACAGCGACAGCTTCGACCGCTTTATTGCAACCCTGCAGCCCGATATCGTGGTGTTCGACCGCTTTATGGTTGAAGAACAATACGGCTGGCGCGTGGCCCAGCAATGTCCCGGGGCACTCCGTGTCCTTGATACCGAGGATCTGCATTTTCTACGCCAGGCCCGGCATAGCTGTGTCAAAAAGAAAGGTGATTTTTCATTCGATGAGTTATTTACGGATACGGCAAAACGGGAAATTGCTGCTATCCTGCGGTCCGACTTATCGTTGATTATCTCTGAATCGGAGATGAAGATACTCACGGAAGTATTTCATATATCGCCGAATATTCTCTATTATCTCCCCTTTCTCGAAGAAGAAATTACAAGCACTAAGGTACATTCCTGGCGGCCTTTTGCCGCTCGGAAACACCTGCTGTTTATAGGCAATTTTATACATGAGCCCAACTGGCATACCGTCCAGTATCTAAAAACGCAGATTTGGCCACGCCTACGCAACATGCTGCCACAGGCTGAGCTCCACATTTACGGTGCTTACGCAACACAAAAAGTCCTGCAACTAGACAATCCAAAGGAAAATTTTCACGTCAAAGGCCGGACAGAATGTGCACAGCTCACAATGGCCAACTACAGGGTGTTGATTGCGCCAATCCAGTTTGGGGCAGGCGTAAAAGGTAAATTCATTGATGCAATGCAGACCGGAACACCCTCTGTGACCACCTCTGTTGGCGCCGAAGCCATGAGCGGATCACTTCCCTGGAACGGCTTTATCGAAGACGATCCCGAGGCCTTCTGTCAAAAGACAGTAGAACTATATACTGATCCACTTATTTGGGAAAAGGCGCAAAACAACGGGATACAAATCATCAATGAGCGATATGAAAAGAAAAAATATCAAGCTGATTTCATGACCAACTTATCTCTATTGAAAGTTCAATTAGAAAAACATAGACAGCAAAATTTCATTAGCCAGATACTGTTGCACCATACCTTGCAGAGTACCAAGTATATGTCCTTATGGATTCAGGAGAAAAATAAACAGGACAATTAGTCGACATCCCGCCACCATGGGGCATAGAGGGTATCTAATCGGCTTAAATCCACAAGCTCCCCAATTTTGGGCGTGATTAGTCTGCTATGCTCCTTTTCTGCCACTTCATAGAACTTCTCCATGGGTTCTTTCCATCCATGCAAGGCCAACGCAAATTTCGAGGAGTGCACGGGCATTGTGGCTTTTGCCTGCAGGTCTTTTGTTTCCAAGGCCCATTCCTCAGGCAACGAATGAATATAATGCCAAGCATCGTTATATTGACCGTTCTCCAGAATGGCCAGGTCAAAAGGTCCAAACTTATCTCCGATCGTCTTAAAATGCTTGCCATAGCCACTATCTCCACCAAGGAACAGGTTGTATCGCGGAGTACGTAGCACAAAAGATGTCCACAATGTACTGTTGCGAGTAAATCTACGTCCCGAAAAATGTCTCGCAGGTGTAAAGGTCAGCCGAACATCAGCGTCAAGATCCACCTGATCATACCAGTCCCCTTCAATAATCTGTTCAGGACTGTAGCCCCACGCTTCGAAATGTGCTCCTACACCCAATCCGCAGATCACCCGTTCCACCTTGTCACGCAGTTTGATTACTGTTTCATAGTCAAGATGGTCGTAATGGTCATGAGATATCAATAGATAATCTATCTTCGGAAAATCAGCTGCGGTATAATCCACAGCCAATTTAAAGGCCCGGTTACTTCCGGGAACAGGAGACGCATTGTCGCTGAATACGGGATCGATCAACAAAAGTTTTCCGTCAATCTTCATTAAATAAGATGAGTGCCCAAACCACACGACAAGATCCCGAGACGGCAGATTCTTAAGGTCACATTTTACGGCTGGCACTAT
This sequence comes from Sphingobacterium thalpophilum, assembly GCF_901482695.1. Taxonomy (NCBI): domain Bacteria; kingdom Pseudomonadati; phylum Bacteroidota; class Sphingobacteriia; order Sphingobacteriales; family Sphingobacteriaceae; genus Sphingobacterium; species Sphingobacterium thalpophilum. The sequence goes on along the minus strand of NZ_LR590484.1, from coordinate 1,953,419 downwards.
CCCCTGTGGCTTCAGTCCGGGTTTCTTATTAAATAGAAAATGCCACAGTAGAGAAGCCATATTCACATCCTCCTTCAATGCTGGAGTGATTTCCAGATTATGGAAGATCCCATTTTTAAAGTGTGGTGAGCGTCGCATCCGTTCGAGCCGGGCACCTGTAGGACTTCCGCCAAACATCGGATGAACAAAATAATAAAGGAGCCCACTGACCAGAACGATCAGTAGCATTCCTAAAATCAGCCATCCAACAGTTCTCATCAAAAATTATTCTTCCACATCATGGACTCCACAGGGCGAACGGTCTTGCCGGTATATTTGGCGTTTCCTTTTGTATTGTAAAAAGTCTCTATTTCGCCTTCTACAGCAAAATAAATCAGCTGACCAATTGGCATACCGGCATAAACCCTGACCGGCTGTGCCACCGAGATCTCCAGCGTCCAAGTATTACAGAAACCAACATCTCCTTTGCCTGCCGTCGCATGAATATCAATCCCAAGGCGGCCGGTACTGGACTTGCCCTCCAAAAAGGGTACATGCTTATGTGTCTCTGTATATTCGAGCGTTACCCCTAAATATAGCGTATTGGGTTCCAACACAAAGCCCTCTTCCGGAATTTCGAAATGGCGGATTTCATTATGCTTCTTTGCATCAAGTACACGATCCGCATACGTTGCTAAATATTTACCCAAGTGTACATCGTAGGAATTGGTCCCTAAGCACTTACGATCAAATGGCTGAATAACAATACTCCCATTTTCGATCTCTTCAAGAATTCTTTTGTCCGATAAAATCATGTGTATTCTTATAGCGAGAGCATCAGGCAACGCTATGTAAATTCAAAAATACAGTTATCCCACAAATTTTTACGTTATTTTTTTATTTAAATGAACCGTCTCCACTGACAGGTAGGTTCACTTCTACAGCCAGAATCCCCTTCCCTCAATGCTGTAATCTGCAATTTGTTTACTACATTTGGATATGAGTCTAGTGTATTTACGTGAAATCGATGAACAAACCAAGTTTGCTATCTGGCGCATCGAAGAGTCGGATGAGGACCTCTTGTCCAAACTTCAGCTAGATGAACGTGAAAAAGCCAAGCTAGCCTCTTTTAATAAAGGAAAACGGCGGCTGCACTGGCTCGCAACCCGTGTGTTATTGCGTACACTTCTCAACACATCAAAGTACATTGACTGCCCATCCGATGCCAATGGAAAACCCTATCTCGTCAATTTTCCACAAAAAATCTCGCTTTCCCATTCTTTCGATTATGCCGCCGCCATGATCAGTACAAGAGGTGAAGTGGGGATCGATATGGAGATTATCAAAACGAAGGTAGAGCGGATTCAGCACAAATTTCTCAAACCTGCTGAGCTTGATTTCATCAGCCGGGGAGTAAACCAATATGAGCAGTTGTACGCCTGCTGGTGCGCCAAAGAGGCGATCTATAAATTACAGGGGAACTCTGGAGTTTCCTTCCTAAACAACATGACCATTCTGCCCTTTGAATACCAGTCACAAGGTCTTCTACAATTGGTGCTCAATCACAATCAAAGGCAGTGTATTTTCGATGTGCATTACGAAAAATTCAATGAATATATGCTGGCCTATGCCGTTGGCGAGATACTTTAAAAAAATAATTTTTCTCAAATTCAACGAATTAGCATCAGAGCAATACTTTTTTTTTGCGCTTTTTGAAAAAGCCTCTATATTTGCAACATCAAAACAAAAAGGCCCGTTCGTCTAGGGGTTAGGACGCAAGATTTTCATTCTTGAAACAGGGGTTCGATTCCCCTACGGGCTACACATCTTGAAGTCAAAACATACAAAAGCCTGCAAATTAAACGTTTGCGGGCTTTTTGTTTTTCAGTACCTACAAAACTTCTAAGAATTCCCAAGAAAAAAGTGAGTCATTCAGTGAGTCATTTCCTCTAGTATACTTACTCACTGATAATACCTTAACTGATTAAAAATCAACATGTTTAAAAATAAGACATCTTGATCCGTTTTAGTTGCAAGGCTACATTTGCATCGAGTTTCATTGTCTTTTTTCAATGGCGATGCAGAGCCTTTCCCGACTTTCGGGAAAGGGTTTTGTTTCACTTAAATGATATTGTCATGAGTACAAATTATTCCTTGCTCTTCTACTTGAAGAAACCAAAAAATTATGTTAGCGGTCCCAAAGCTATCTACATGCGGATTACCCTCGATGGTATCCCAAAAGAAGTGTCTACAGGGCGGGAGTGTGATCCCTCCAAATGGAATTCCAAAGCCAATCGGGCAAAGGGCCATCATTTTAATATAAAGTTATTGAAAGGATCTATATGAATCCCACAGGATTTGTTTGCCTAATTTATACAATCAATCTAAGTATACTGTCCGGTATACTAAAAAGTGGCTTTATGCTATCATTAAGCGAAAAGAGTATCCCCGGAGGATACTCTAAACCCCATTTTATGCAAATGGGGCAAGAAGAGTAGGGCTCTGCCCAACTTCTGCTTGCTCACTTGTATCGTCCTATTATGGGTTTACAACTTGCTCACTTGCTCACTTGTATCGTCCGATTATAGGTTTAAGACAAGATGGATTTTTATGCATTTTGTTGATTAAAATTTAAAGTTTATTTTTAAGCTTCCTAAGTCACGAGTAAAAAATACTATTGGTTCAATATTTTCTAGATCTTCTTTGTCTATGATCCCATCATTAAGAAGATTGATCAATAATTTATTAGAGTATTCATCTAAATTTTTCCTAAGTTTTTCGCTCTTTTCAACTAAAGCTTCAAAAAAGAAAATGGGCCGAGGGATAATATACGAAATAACTATTGATTCAATAAGATTTACCTCTGTAGCCTGTTTACCGAAATAGAACATACATCCATTGTTTAACCCATAAATATTTGGTCCCATTTCAATAATCTCAAAATATATATCTAATATTCTTCTTTTGGGAATTTTAAAATGATTCTCTATAAGAAGTGCGATTATTACCTCTTCAATTTTTCGAAATATCATTCTTTCATTGGTTAAAAACAAGTTTTTGACAACCTGCATTGTAATAGTGCTTCCTCCACGAACGACTCTTTTTTCGTGAAAGTTACGTGCAATTGCATACCCTAAGCCAAATTCATCAACACCTCTGTGATGATAGAAATTAGGATCTTCTGAATGAACTAAAACCTTGCCTAAAAGACTTTCGGAAAGGGATTTATTTACTTCAGCAATTGGAATAGTTTTCGTCCCGCCTTGAAATCGAAAATCAAACGGGTAATTTAGGTAACTTAATGAAATTCCTGGTAGAATAGTTGCCCTTTCATCGACATCTAGAGACAAATGAAAATCGTAATATAAAGGATTAGAGATCAAAAAGCCTAGTCCGACCTTAAGAGTTAATTTTCGGTCTGATTGTAACTCTTTAAGGTCTTGAACATATAAATCTGGGATTAGTTTAATTATATCTTGGGGGTAAAATTCACAAAAGAAACTGATGTTAAAAAAGTCTTTATCATTTATATCCAAATTGGATATAAAATAACAGATAATCTCATCCAATTCGATTCTTGACAATTTATCAAGATAAATGATGTTTTGACTGAAAACAATGTTGAAAAGAATTTTAATTTTGTTCACCTTGATGTATTTTAAACTTTCCTTTCTTTCGTTTGCTATAAGACCTCTAGATTTAATTCCTATTTTTAGGCTTTTCGTAATTATATCCAATTGAATTAAACAAAATACTGATTTAATATTTATCCGATTATTGGAACTATACGTGGGTACGATTTTGAATATTATCTTTTTGGGGAGGAAATTTATTGATAGATCTGCATATTGAGGGTCACTTATCTTAGCCTTTAGTCTATTTTGGATCGAAATTATGTCTTTTATATAAATAGGGCTGCAGCCTTTATCACCGAAATGCAGTTCTTCAATCTTAACATCAACGAAGCGGATTATTTTGTAAATTCGAGGTATAAAATCAAATATTTTTTCCAGAAATTGTTCTTCTTTTATGGCTGTGGAGCTAGGATATTTTTTGGAATTGGAAGTTTGCTTTATAAAACTTAAAACTTTAACCTGAATGTTTGGACGAAATCTCCAATTATTAATAAATCGAATGTTAATATATTCAATTGCAATAGAGAATCTGCGGTGTCGGATTAATATATTGTCGCTTTGAAATCTGAGAAGATTAAAATTATCATTATTAAACACAGCTGAGATATTAAAGTGGGATTTAATAAGCAAAAGAAATTCCTGCTTCGCCTTATGCTTGCTTTTTTTAGCGTTCAACAGGCAAAAAAATAAATAATTGAACAGTGTTATAATAAATTTATACCTCATTATAAGTTAAAATAGCGAACATGCAAAGATATATTTCTTTATTAATTTATCAGAATAAACCCTTACAATATAAATAAGATGTTTATGCGTTATTTTGTTACTTTAAAAATATTTACTAAATTAAACGTTCTTATTTGTTGTTTGGTAAATTTTTAAAAATGATTTTGATTTTTAGCAAATCTGAACTTGAGCCATCTACGAATATGGTAATCGACTGGCTAGAGTACTATAAAGCGGATTATTTACGTATCAATGGCAATGAAATATTTGAACGGTATACATATCAATTAGAAGATACCTGGAAAGTCATTGATTCTACATCAATAAAAGTTATTCCAGAACCTGACTTAGTAAAAGTTGTATGGAATAGAAGATGGCTTGATCAATCATACCTACGACTTCAAAGTTCCAAATTCAAAGATTCGCGCCTGGCTAATCAATATAATCAATTTGTCACTTCAGAATATCGGTCTCTAAGGAAATTTTTCAGCTATTATTATCGCAAGAGTTTTTGGATAGACCCAGAGTCGGCAATACAGGTCAATAAATTAATGGTACTAGAAAAAGCTAAAGAATACGGTCTTGCGGTTCCCTTAACACTGGTAACCGGGACAAAAAATGAGTTAGGTCATTTTATGAGAAAATTCGGGCCCATTATTGTAAAGAGTATATCAGAAATGTCAGCATTTACTATAAATGGCAAAGGATATAATATGTTCACAAGTATTGTTGATAATAATTTTATGGAGCTTCCAGAGTTCTTTTTTCCTTCCTGCTTTCAAACATGCGTTAACAAAGAATATGAAATACGGACATTTTATTTTTTCGGTAAATGTTATTCTATGGCATTATTTTCTCAAATGCACGAAGCTTCTAGCATTGACTTTAGAGCTGACTATAAAGAGGATAATTTTAAAGAAGCTCCTTACAAATTACCTCTGGAAATCGAAAAGGCAATCAATAGATTAATGGATAATTTAGGCTTAAACACTGGTTCACTGGATTTAATATATACTCCTTCGGGAGAGTATGTTTTTTTAGAAGTTAATCCAATAGGTCAATTTGGCATGGTTTCATTGCCATGTAATTATGGATTAGAAAAAATAATAGCTGAAAAATTAATTGAATTAGATAAAGTCAATGATGAAAAATAGGAGTTTAATTATATCAAATGAATTAAAGGACCCGGATGATATTTTTATAATTCCCGCTGTATGGTTCTTTGCACAGCCGATTGCCGAATCTACCGCTCCATCTTATAAAAATAGGTCTGGTTATTCAGCATTTTATGATGATAAAGCATATTTATATCATATTTTTCAAAAAAAAATTAGTCAATTGAGAGATGAACAATAATATGTATTTGGTTTTGTTTCCATCCTGTAAACTGGTTAAAGGTGCAAAAAGAAGTATAATCTGTGATCTAAAGTCTGGTGTTTACGCTACCGTGCCACATTCCTTATATAATTTGATAGAAAACCTTCTTTTTACGCCGTATGACAAATACAAAAATTCTTTGAGTGAAAGTGATCAGGAGATACTTGAAGAATATAGAGAGTATCTAATAGAACATCAATTTGCTTTTTTTACTTCTAATCCTAATAACTTTAGCGTTATCAACGAAGAATTTTTCACACCGTCAATTGTAACTAATGCAATTATAAAGGTCGCAAAGACATCTTCACATAATTTTGGATATTTGTTCTCACAACTGTCTGATCTTGGTTGCAAAGCCATTGAGTTTAGATTTTCTGACATAGTGTTAAGATCTGGGTTAGAGGAGATATTAGATCTTTTGAGACAAACTCGTGTTCAATCTGTAAATCTATTCCTAAAATTTGCATCCTATCTTTTGATTGAGGGAATTCGGGATCTAGTGGATAGATACAAATTTATTACTTCGATAAATATTTACAATTCCCCATTTACATCAAATGATTATATTGATAATACGCATACAACAATTAAATATACCATAGGTAGTAACGTAGATAACTTATGTTGTGGAGATATTTCACCATCAAACTTCGCGGTAAATATCCCTATGTATACCGAGGCCTTAAAATACAATACGTGTCTAAACCGAAAAATCAGCATCGATGAAAGTGGTGAAATTAAAAATTGCCCTTCTTTGAATTCTTCATATGGAAATTTAAAAAATGTAAGATTAGAGGAAGTAGTTTTTAACGATGATTTTAGAAAAATGTGGGAAGTTAATAAAGATATTATTTCAGTCTGTAGGGATTGTGAGTTTCGCTATATATGTTTAGACTGTAGAGCATTCACCCATGGATCAAATATTTATGGTAAACCGGAAAAATGTAAATACAATCCTTATGAGTGATATTTTGACAAAAAACAGTATTCCTGTCTACATTATAAATTTAGTTGAAAGAAAGGAAAGACGAGAACATATTTTGGGGCAATTTAAAGAATATCCCGAGTTTTCTCCACAGATATTTACTGCTGAAAATCATACTATTGGATCGTTTGGCCTTTTGAGAACATTTGAAAAAATTTTATTAATTGCAAAAGTAGAAAACCATGATTACTTTATTATTGCAGAAGATGATCATTGTTTTACGAAAAATTATAAAAAAAATTACATCTACAGTATTATAAAACAAGCTAAAGGTGTAAATGCTGATATTGTGTCTGGGGGAATTAGCTCTTTTGAAACGGGAGTATGTATATCAGATAATTTGTTTTGGCTGAATAAATTTACAGGAGCACAGTTTTTAATAATAAATAGAAAGTTTATTGAAACATTTTTCCTAGAAAGCTTTAATACCTCAGATAGGCTTGATTTGTTTATTAGTCGATTAAGTAGTAAAATTTTCACAATTTATCCATTCATTTCTATGCAGAGTTTTTTTGGCTATTCCGACGCTACTCCTGAAATAATGCAGGGAAATATAGATGTGAAAGAACTATTTTTAAACACAGAGCAAAAGTTGGATAAGTTTATGTATATCAAAGATTATTATGAAAAATTTAATTAAACCAATTGTTTTGTTTGTTGCATCAATATTTGCATATATAAATGTTTACGGTCAAATAGATACCATTTTAAGAGATAAAATCAATCAAATGGCGAAGAAAGATCAAGATTGGATGATGAACCCTCCTAAAAATGCTAATGGTAATGACTATTTTTTTAAAAGAATGGAAGAAATATATCGTGAAAACTACGAGGATGCAAAAGTCATTTTCTCTAAGTTCGGTTTTCCTGGATATAACAAGGTTGGAAAAGACGGTTCAGATAAGTTTTGGCTGGTCGTTCAACACTTAAATAAATGGCCGGATTTTCAAACATTGGTACTAAAAAAGATGGCAGCGGAAGTAAAAAGAAAAAATGCTTCTGCTGATAAGTATGCATATTTATTGGACCGGATAAATCTCAATAGTGGGGAATTGCAAATATATGGTACACAGATTTGGTATGACATCAGGTACCACAGGACATTTCCCTATCCGGTTGTAGATATCAAAAGAGTTAATAAACGAAGAAAAGCTGTGGGTTTAGAAGCTCTCGAAGTTTATTTGAATACCACAACAGAATCACATTTTGCTCTAAGGGATTCTATAAATCTAAGATCCGGAGTCAAAAAACCTTGGCTTTATAAAGTTCCTTCGCACATGTTTGGTAAGTACTAAATTGAATCAATGTATGGAAAAATACAATTCTCTTTTAAACGGTGCTATTTTCGTTTCCAGCAACTGTGGGTTACATATAGTCTTGAGACATGCTGACGGAAGTATAACCCGCGAAAAGTTATTGGAGGCTTTTATAGATAATAAATGGGAAAAATTACTTTATTGTGTAAGAACATCCATAGAGCGAAATTTGGATTATTTAGTAATTTGTGACGAACAAATATTTCACTCTATAAGTGACAATTTAAGCCTGATAGACAAAATCGCCTCATTAAACAGAAATCGTAGGGTTTTAGAAGGTATTTTTTTCGCTTACTTGTTCTCTAATGACGTAATCCAGATAAGTACGGACTTGTTTTGGACAGACTATGTGATTGGAATTCAAGGAGCACTGATATTTAATCAATCATTTACAGCGATATTAAATCAAGATGTGCCAACCAATCTTAAGTTTGATATTCAGTTGTCTGAAACTTTAAAACACAAATTATTAACATCAAGTAATTTAGGTTCTATAGGTTTTATTAAGAATTATTCTGAACTCTTTGAGAATGAAGATTTAAAGATTTTATATGAAGGCAGCAAACTTCAGATTAATCTATCAAAACAAGTCTATGATAATTACCATTTTGAAAAAGGAAATTTAGATAGTCAGATTCGTTTTATTCAATCCCAATACCACAAAATCTATTTAAATTATTATCGTATAAAAGAAAGTTTGATCTCAAAACTGTTAAGCTATGAATGATTCATTACAAGATATTAGAGAAAAAGAATTAAAAATATTGGATGAAATAAGGAAACAGAGAGTGAGAAATGGCTTTACACAAGAATACATCGCCATGTTGCTTGGGATCTCTCAATCACAGTATAATAAAATGGAGAGCGGTATTGTAAGTGTTAAACTTGGATATTTAATTAAAATTTGTAGAGCCTTAAAAATTTCAGGGATCACATTTGACAGCAATCCGAATCCAACAAAGTCCTCCGTGGATATTATATCAAGTGTAAAAATTATTGAAGACGCTTTGCTCAACATAAAAAACAGGGTAGCGAAAAAAGAATAATGAGATACCAAGATTTAAAATAGCAAGATAAAATCCTATCCGAGGTCTTATTAAGGGGGCATATGAGTTGGAAACGGAACGTTTTAGATCCAGCTCATTTGAGCTAAAAAATATTTAGCTCCCAAAATAAGAACGGTAAAATCAAGAATTGATTTTACCGTTTTTATTTAACTAGGCATCACCGTCACCATAATCGGTTATGCCATCTCCTGATGTGTAAGCCTCTGTTCCCGTTCCATAAGCTAATCCACCATGAATTTTCTTCAAGTTATCCTTTTTGATTTCAAAGAAATCAGGATTGTTTTTGATAGATTCGAGTGTTTGTTTTTTCTCTTTCATTAGTTTATAGTTGCTACCAGTCAATGCTCCAGTGCATTGACGTTGTCTAACGTTAAAGATAAGATTATTAATTTTTAATATTATTCACCTAAGGAATTATATTATTTCTTTTAGTATGTACTTGTTTGAATTTTCACTGCAACATGCTATCAAATACGTTTTTGTAATATCTCTTTAAAGCAATTTCCCAAAATAACTTACCTGTTTTGTTAGACATACTTGTTTTAAGACCAAATTAAAAATGTTAAATTAGTTGTTATAATATGGAAAATAGCAAGTTTTCAGCACATTAATCGTTAACATTCTCAAGGAATATGAATCAGTTAAGTCTACAAAGGATATTTGTAATGAACATCCTATTTCAGCTCCCACCTTCTACCAATGGAAATAGAAGTACGACGGTATGGACGCACAGCACCTTAAAAAGCTAAAAGCACTTCAAGAACAAAATGCTCGTCTAAAACGGATGTTTCAGATCTAAGTTTGGATCACGAATTTAAAAGATATAATTAAAAAAACTCTAAAGCTTTGTGAACGCAAAGAGCTGGCCGGAATGATAACTCTTACATTTTTTAAGTATAAACAGAGTATAATAAACAATAATATTAAATAGAAAGTGCTAAAGAAGTTTCCTCATTACAAACAAATGGATATGATGGATTGCGGTGCAACCTGTCTCCGTATGGTTTTTAAATACTATGGGCAGTCGGTTTCTATTCATAAGATTCGAAAACTCTGCCAAACTACTAAATACGGGGTCAATATGTTTGGTATTTCCGAAGCAGCCGAAAAGCTGGGATTTCGAACTTATGGAGTGCAATTGAACTTAGAACAACTTGGTGAAGTTGAATTGCCCTGTATCCTGCATTGGAACCAAAATCATTTTGTAGTACTTTATAAAATAAGAAAAGGACGATACTATATTTCCGATCCCGCAACTGGGCTAGTCTCCTATGGGGAAAAAGAGTTTGCCAAAAACTGGTATTCTACTAAGGAGCTACATTCAGGATTATCTCTACTGTTGAGCCCTAGTCCAAATTTTTATCAATTAGATGATGACGAGGCTGAACTTACGCTGGAATGGGGCAAAATGTTCACGTATTTCTTTAGATATAAAAGGCTTTTCATACAATTGTTTCTAGGAATGATTCTTGGAACTGTCCTGCAATTAATCACACCTTTTCTAACTCAATCCGTCGTCGATATTGGGATTAATACTAAAAACATCAGTTTTATAAACTTAATTCTAATTGCTCAGCTTATGCTCTTTATTGGATCCAGCTCTGTTTCTTTTATTCGGTCATGGATCATGCTACATATCAGTACTCGAGTTAATATTTCAATTTTGACAGATTTACTAATCAAAATCATGAAACTTCCAATGTCATTCTTTGATTTAAAAACTCATGGCGATTTAATGCAACGGATGTCAGATCAACAGCGTATTGAAACGTTTCTTACAGGAGATACCTTAAACACCCTGTTTTCCTTAATCAATATGTTAATCTTTGGGACTTTGTTAGTGATATATAATAAAACAATCTTTATAGTGTTTTTTGTGGCAACTATTCTATATACTTTATGGATTTTGTTTTTTATGAAATATAGAAGAGAATTAGATCATAAACGATTTAAGATAGGCTCTGAAAATCAAACTTATATGGTTGAAATGATACAGAGCATTAAAGATATCAAACTTAATAATGCACAAAAGCAGAAACGTTGGGGATGGGAGGCATTGCAAGCCAAATTATTTCAATTTAAGGTAAAAAGCTTAGCCCTTTCACAATATCAGACTTTTGGATCAATGGCAATCAATCAGACCAAAGCAATTTTAATTACTTATATAAGTGCCAAAGCAGTTATAGATGGTGAAATTACCCTTGGCGGGATGATGGCAATACAATACATTATTGGAATGGTAAACGGTCCCGTAGAGTCGTTGTTAAGCTTTATGCAATCATACCAAGATGCCAAAATCAGCATGGAAAGGTTAAATGAAATCTACGAGACAGAAGAAGAAGAAGATGTTCGAAAAGATTATCTTTCAAAATTACCAACGAAAAGAGATATTGAAATTCGCAACCTAACCTTCCGTTATTACGGTGCAGGTAATGAACCAATATTTAATAAGCTTAATCTTACCTTTCCTTCCGGAAAAACAACAGCAATAGTCGGGACGAGTGGGAGTGGTAAAACAACTATCTTGAAGTTGTTATTGCGATTTTACAACTATGAGGAGGGCGAGATCCTTGTTGGTGGAAAAAGGTTGGAACATTTAGATTTTTCTTTGTGGCGAGACAGTTGCGGGGCTGTATTACAGGACAATTATATTTATGCTGATACTATTGAACGAAATATCACAATAAATGATGAGTTTCCAAACGAACAACGTTTACAAAATGCAATCACAATAGCAAATTTAGATGAATTTATTGCAGAGCAGCCTTTTGGAATAGCAACAAAGATCGGAACTGCTGGTAAGGGAGTTAGTCAAGGGCAACGGCAGAGACTTATGATTGCCCGGGCTGTATATAAGGAGCCGGAATTTATTTTTTTAGACGAGGCTACCAATTCTCTCGATGCCAACAATGAAAAAGTAATAATTGAAAATTTGGATCGTTTTTTTAAAAATAGAACGGTCGTTGTTGTTGCCCATCGTTTAAGTACAGTCAAAAATGCCGACAATATTGTAGTGATTGAGAAAGGAGTAGTTGTCGAACAAGGGACACATATAGAGCTAACTCAAATAAAAGGAAGATATTTTGAATTGGTAAAAAATCAGTTGGAGTTAGGAAATTAAAAAATGAAAAAATCTAATTTGATGCAGGAAGATCTTCATTCGGAAGATTTACAGGAAATTATTGCTAAACCACCATCTTGGTTATTGAAATGGGGGATTTCTTTAATATTAGGAACGGTGATATTGATCTTGGGACTATCCATGTTTATAAGATTTCCAGAAATGGTGACGAGTTCTTTGAAATTTAATAGTATAAATGCCCCGAAAGTTGTAATGAGTCGAAATAACGGCACCCTTGTCAAAATACTGGTCAAGGATGGGGATTGGGTAAAACCAGGTACCGAACTAGCCTATCTAGAAAGTACTGCAGATCATAGTCAAGTGACAATGCTAATCGAACGACTACAAAATTTGAAGAGAAAAGAAACCGATAATTATAACTTAGAAACTCTAGTTGCTCCAAATAAATTAAGCCTGGGAGAATTACAAGGAGGGTACCAGAATTTCTATCTTGCTTATTTGAATTATAGAGCTGCAAGCGATGACGGAATCTATCAAAAACGAAAAGGAGTTTTAGAGCAGGAAAGAATTAATTTAGCGAGACAATATGAAAAAGTATCGCAATCTTTTAAGCTGCAGCATCAACAACTAAAACTTGCTGAAGAAGAATTCGAAAAATATCAGCTGCTCGCTCAAAAGAAAATTATTAGCCCTTCTGAACTCAGTCAAAAAGAGTCTCTACTACTAGCAAAAAGACAAACTATTCCACAGATGGAAAATAATTTGATTGCTTATGAAGGTAATATACTTTCTAAAAAAAGAGAGCTATCAGATCTTAGCAATCAAATCAATGAGGAGCGCAAAAAATTTGTACAAGCACTAAATAGCTTTTTAAGCGAAGCTGAAACTTGGAAACGGCAGTATATATTAACGAGTCCCGTCAATGGGAAGCTCATATATGGATCCTTTATACAAGAGAACCAGCCGGTCAAGGTGGATCAGCCACTTTTTTATGTCAATCCAAATAATGACCAGTATTATGGAGAACTTCTGCTTCCTCAAGTGGTATCTGCAAAAGTTAAAAATGGACAAAAAGTATTGATCAAAGTTCGTAGTTACCCCTATCAGGATTACGGCTATTTAAATGGAAAAATAGATTATATTTCGGATATACCAATGCAGGACAGTGTTTTCTTTGCGAAAGTGTCACTAATTCGCTCATTGAAGGATTCATTGATTATTTTAAAGCCTGGAATATATGGTGATGCAGAAATTATTACTGAGGACAAATCAATTTTTAAAAGAATATGGGATAATTTAACAAAAAATCTACAGTTTAATACTTAGTTTTGGAATATTTAAAATATCAATTTCATCAGACTTGGACATAATGTAAATTCATAATGTAATGCCCTCTGAAATTAGCTCCGATTATTAGCGTAATTTTTATAATAACAGGACGATACAGCGCAGCAAACAGAAGTATTATATAAACAAGATAAATATAAAAGATGTCGTTATTTTTTACTAATTTTATTCGAAGATCTTGCAGCTAAAATGTATGTCAAACTAGTGAGTTATTCGATGAGTAGGGAAATGGGAGGTTTGTAAATTCCTGAAAAATAGATAGATGCAAGTAGGGTTCGATTCCCCTACGGGCTACGGATAAAGATATCAAAAGATGCTAAAACCCTGCAAATGTAGATTTGCAGGTTTTTTTAATGCAATCAAAACGCCAAAATATGGGATCAATCCGAACTCTTGGGGGGAATAATAAAAATTTCTTAGTTTAGCATTTTTAATACAGATATCCTTTGCAAGAGGCCGGACGTAAATTACTATCCCTATTAATGCCCGAAGGACTTTTAGAATATTTCCAGATTTTGGAAGTCGATCAGGTAGACCATCATCTCCACATTTATCTGGATGAGCTTAATATTGCTACAGCGGGCTATGAGAACATCAAGTTGGAGTCCAAGGGCTTTATACCTTCCGCCCAGATTTCCCGATCTGGGGACATCGGGTTACGCTACATATCCGTCGTCGTTGGACCGTTCCAGACACCGGAGAGATTATCACAAGGGATTGGAGCCTAGTGCGTGAAGGTGCTCGAATGACAAGGGAATTTGTTTCTTTTAAAGAAGATATTCAGATAATCATCCTGTCAACGCCGATTTAGTCGAAAGATGCGTATCTTCCAAATCAAATATTGATTATGAAAATATTAAATGTTGTTTAGTTATGAAAAAATTTGTATTACTAATCATAGTATGTTTTGGCATTACTTTGAAAGTTCGTTCTCAAGCATTTACATATAAAGAAGGAGTGACCTCTTCTATTGTTTCCTTTAGTACTACCTATCTTGATCATACCTATAAAAAATTATTTGAAAAACATCCGGAAATAGAATCTGTTATTGTCTGGTTTGAAGAAGGTAAACCTTCAGTCATCCGAATTAATGACAAACTAGTTAAGGGAACTTTTTATGATATGGCGTTCAAAGGTGATGTTTTAGATCTTCAAAATAAATATGGGGTACTGAAGTTCACATTCCCCAGATTATCAGTAACTAAGCTATATGGAATGGAAAACCTAAGTTTTCCAACACATTGGGTATTTACTTCAAAGATATTTCCAAATAGTGTAGTGCAATCTTACCGCTTTAATTCTGGGAAGAAATCATTAATATTCACAGGGTGGGCTGCGCGGTATAATGGGAATTATGCGGATATTGAAAAACAAATTGCGGATGGATTACAAAACTTAAAGAATGCGGCTGCGTCTGATTCAGAAATCGTATTACAAGGAATCTCAGAAAAAGGAACATCCCCGCAGTCACTTAGTGACTTAAAATTGATTGTAGGTAAAAAATCTTCATTTTCTGAAATGGCCTTACGAGTATTTGGAAATAAGAAAAATAAATGGTCTTCTGCTATTTATGATTCTGGCGTAAATGGCAGGTAGACATGAGCAAACTGAATAAATGTTATAAAGCAATCTATGGTGAAAGTCTAAAGCAAACCTGGAATAAGCATCTGATTCAAAAAGCAAAAGAGTTGCTGCTGGCGGGACATTCGGTCAAGAAGTAAGCAATTATTGTGGGTACGGGCAACAGCAAAATTTTTCGGCTCTTTTCAAGGGAGTGTAAAGCCTGCAAATTAAACGTTTGCAGGCTTTTTTGTTTTTCTGTATCTACAAAATTTACACGTATTTCCTTACTTTAAAATAATGTTGTAGCATGGATCTAATTTTACCAAAAATATTTATGTGTAATTATTGTGAGCTATCTGAGGTGATATTTTCCAATAACTCACATAATAGTTCAATTTAGTGTCTATATTAATACAACTATTAGATATTTGAGATACTAAATTTGAAAGAGACCTCAATAAGTAGAGGCCATTTCAATGGTATTATTTGGAGGCACAGTATTTATGAATTACGTGGCATTGCATTATGCTAATAATCTCGTGTAAGTTCCAGAGTTTTGTTATATTGTTCTGAGTATAGTTCATCCTTTAGTATTAATTTATTTTCAGCAAATTCAACCACCATCCAGTCGCCTTCTAGCTTGTTACTTTGTAATCCCCAAATTCTTAATAGTTTACCTTCTACATCATAGTCAAAGCCGCCAGTTTGTGTTTTCTCATATTCATATCTTCCCACTTTATCATCCAGAAATAGTAAGCTGATTTCTTTTTCGTTCGTTTCATCCTTGAAGTTGACTCGAAGTGTTCCCTTCCATCCAGTCTGTTTAATATTATCCTTACTGAATTCAAATATAGGTTTAGACGCTTCATCTTTATTACAGCCAGATAATATAAAGCCGACGAAAATAATCATAATATATACTGCTTTTTTCATATTGTATTAATAAATTAAATGTAATATAATAAAAAATTGTTCTACCAACGAAGTTGGCAGAACATTGAATTACAAACCAATTATTGTGTATCGTTGATAGAGATTCGTCATGGAAATAGCCTTTTCCTGTAAGGTATCGAACCAATCCTTCATTCCATAGACTTCCAGTATATAGTCGTCCAAATAGAAAGAATATGCAGTTAAACCCACTGGATCATAAATATACCACATATCCGATTCTGTGTTATAAAATTTAAGCATTCGACTTTCGCTAATATTAGCAATATTGATACTAAGTGGAATCCGTAAAAAAGGTAGGATTATTGTGTTTTCGTTCGACTTAATCAAACATTGATAGAAATTCATTTTTTCATTTGCGATTGCTTGACTTTTGGCCGCAAAAATGGAGGAGGTATTATTGGCCCTTAAATCAGCGTCCGTAGCAGTGGCTGAAGCTCCTTTTCCTAAAATAATCTTATCTCCTTGCCTTGTATTTAAAACAGCGGCAATATCATAGAGGCGTTCCCCCGATCCTGTTGTTCTCACCAAAACTTTTACAATTTCTATGAACGGCTCAACAAATGTATTAGTGTTAAAATATCCTAAATGGGTATCCTGCAGCCTTCTTTTAAAATTGGCTTCTAACATAAAATCAGAAATAGGATTAAGTCCCTGATCCGCTAGTCCAGAGAACGCATGATTACTTACATTGTTCAGAGAAGAAAGCCATTGAGAAAGATCAATATTAGAGTTTTTTATTTCCGTTGGCGGTGTCCGAACCTGAAAGTCATAAGCTCCACCAGTTGTCTCAATAATATAAGATGCCGACTCAATGTTCGACTGAAATGAACTACCGTTGCCTGTATTTCTTCCAAAACCGAAATTGGCACTTACAGAGTTGGTGGTATCGCCCTTTCCTCCCCATTTGTAAGATGCGGTAATATCAGTTTGCATATCTTTTTCCTTATTTGTAGAGTCGACGCTAAATTTATGAGTCCCATAGTATGTAGCACTCGCTCTCCCTCCAGAGTAATATCCTGTAATTACAAATGGACCATAAGTATTTAAAACATCAACAATCGTAGAATTGTAAAGATCATCCAAAAACCAACTGTCCATATATCCTGACGCGATTCTCCTCATGCTACTCGGGGATAAATCCATTCGATACATCGCATCTCGGACTTCGATGTTTAATTGCCCACTTACACTGCGTGACGTTTCCATCGTATTATTCGAGAATTTCTCTGTTGTGGTTCTCTTGGCGCCTAAGCTGAATAACCCCAAATTGAGGCTAAATCCAGCAGATACTTTTTTTGTAATGTTAGTCCAACTAGCATATCGCTGAAAATCAGAGAATGCAAAAGATTCAATATTGGTTTTCTTAATGGGGTCTTTTACTATTAATCCGTTTGTCTGAAGTTTATTAAAATCAAGAATTTGTCTTCTGACATTATCAACGCTTCCTAGAATACCATTCCCTACTGTGTAACCACGTCCCGAATATTCATCTATTGGTAATGTGGTAGAATTTTGCGTATTGAACTGATTTGTGCTCTTCTTTTTAGTTGACCTAGACAACACTCCCGGGAGTTTGGAGCTCCTCGCCTGAAGTATGATATCCTCAGTGTGTTCCTGTCTGATAGTATCGTTGAAAAGATCATTTTGCTTACAGGAAACGATAAGCGAAAGCAAAGCAATATAGATGAAGTATTTTTTCATTTTTATGTTTTTCTGTGCTAAATTATTCCTCAATTTGTTATTGAACAGCCAAAGGTTTATTTACCGAATTAAGATGCAAGTTTGGATTTGGAAGTTTGACCATTTTTGGCGCTCCTGTGTCTATATCAGTTATTATATAACTATGGTCACTTAGAGGATATTCATCACTTATCACCCTTCCAGTCCAACGTCCACTTATCTTTACTTCACGATCTTGATATGTGGCGATTGCAACGAAATCAACAGATACCGTATAAGATGCAACTTTATAGTCTATCGCAACTTTTGTACGGGGAGATATGAGAAAAGGTACTTTGGTGAGCATGTTTTTTGTATAACCAGTTGAGTTTAAAGAAACATCAGCTTCAATATTTGACCCTGGATTTAAGTTAATTACCCCTTGTAATACCGAAGGTCGTTTAAATTTTTGTGCTATATTTTCAAATTGGAAATTAATAGACTTGTTAACGGAAAAATTAGAAGACAAAAATTCAGATTTCAAACATTCAATATCATAGGAAAGATTGGAATAACCAGTGTTCGTATAGCTTCCTTTTAAAATGACATCAGGCCCTTTTGTTACAGTGGCATTATAATCATTAACATATTCCATTGAACTTAGCGTAAACTTGCTTCTGGGGGTTATTAAAAAATCTTGCTGAGGTTTATTTGAATACTTACCATATCCTATTTTGGTCGCGTCTTTTAGTTCTATTACATTATAAAATATGTCCCACATTCCACCTGGGCCTTGTTCAAGGTAAGATTGGCTTTCTATGGCAAAATATCCAGGATTACTTGACGATGCGATCAAATCCCAAGATGCATTGTATAATGATCCACTTTCATCATTTAAAAGAAATAAGACCTTATTATTTGGAGCATTAGAATATTGTCCAACACTTATTGGCGTATTTTCCTGGAAGGAGTAGATAAGGTATGGTATCCCTGAGCTCGCAGGTAAGACCCGTACTTTAAAGTTTGTGGTCGAGGGGTTATCTGAAGAGGTTAAAACCAGCTCTTTACCACGTCCATTGGTTTGTAAATATCTATTTGCAGAGTTTGCGCCTCCTCCTCTGGCTTGAAAAGTTAACGGCATATCCCTAAGGGCATACATATTTGAGGACAAATAAGGGTCATAAGATAAACCATCCATTAAACTGAACGTCTTATTCTGATTTTTACCAAATAATTTTGATTTAATTGAGTCAGGATTTACCTTAATGGGCACGATGGGGCCTTTCGTAGCCAAAGAATCAGACATTGTCTTTGCAAAGCTCTTTATTGTTTCTTTTTCTACTATATTTTCTTGTAAAACGTCATTTTGTTTACAGGAGAAAACTAAAAACATAGTAGATAGGGCTATTATAAATTTTGTTCTGTTCATGATTAGAATTTGATATTTTCTATTTATTTTTTATAAATAGAACTTTCCTGTAAGGAAACCATTTGTATTACTCATTTTTAGGATATAACTACCTGTGGTTAGTCCAATAGTTGAGATAGTGGTATCACCGCCCATGCTACACGAAGAATAACTGCGAACTATTGTGCCGTCCTCTGCTTCGATTACGATATCTACTATTCCAACATTAGAATAATACTCAATCAATACGCCGTTATCAATTAAAAATGCTTTAAGAGCCTCTCCTCCTTTTCTATTTGGGCTGCTTGGAGGAAGGTGCCCCGTGCAATCAATCTCCTGCTTCTTTTTTTCAGCTTGTATGCCAATGTGATCATCTTGAGTATTATTAAGCGCCTTGCAAGGAAAAAATGCAATGGTGCTTAATAATAAAGCAAATACTACTTTCATATCTAGTTATTATAAGTTAATACTCCGGCAAATATAAAGAGGTAAATAACCTAAAAATATACGGAATGATAGCGTGAGGTAAATGTGAGGGAATGTTAGTAATTAAATAACTGTATTTCAGTTTATTAAACAATGCGATGTGACCAGGTAAATACTCAGCCCGAAGAGACGGTATGCAACAAAAGGACGATTTCATAAATGACGGATTAAACGAAATAGAATCAGGTATTGCTTGAATTTAAGAAAGTATGAATCTATATATCGAGTTACTTGTTCGGCTCAAATATCTCGGATATTTGTGAGTCTAAAAGTCCAATAAGTTGTAGCTTTGATTTCAAACGTGATTTTCGGGTTGTAAGCGCGTGACTTTTAATCTGGAGCAATCCAGCTATTTCTGCGTGCTCAAAATTAGCATGTAATAGGGTAATCAATAATTGCTCTTCTAGTTTTAATTGGGCAACTTCGAATCCTTGTAATAAGTCTAACGATTTGAGATAATTGGTGATAAATGAGGTATAACCTGAATGAATATTTACCTCCATATCTTCGACAGTTTCTCTTATTTTTTCAAAGCCAATTCTAGGATCCTTAATATCTTTACGTGAGTATTTCACTATAAGATTATTAATCTGAGATTTAAATGTCGCTGTGTTCCCAATATGATTTCTGTAAACTTGAATTAGGCATTCATTCCTTTCAGATTGCTGTTGCAATTTGACATTCTCTTCCTTTTGGCGTATATTTTCTTCTTTCTGTCGTCTCTGTTTGAGGGACAAATACAGAACAATTAAACCAATGATCAAAATAATTAGAAAACTCAATGTCAGGATCAGTCCAAGTCTGTAGTTTCTAGTTTTTTCATTTGCTAATTGTGATTTTTTTGTCTCTAGATCAAACCTACGTTCGGCATTGGCTAGTTCTTGAACATTTGTATTCCTTATTATTTGCAACATTAAACTATCCTTTAGTTGCATATAGTGTATAGCTAATCGATAATTTTTTTTATCAATATAGTTCTCTGCAAGGAATTTACTTGCAGCAGCTTTAAAATTTGTGTCTGAATCTCCTTTGATTGAATTTTTCAGCTTCCCACTATAAAATTCTGCGGAATCTAAAATTTTCGCAGCTTTATAGGTTCGTGCTAAATTAAGCTGATAACGTCCTTCGGCAGTGGAATCCGGATCAATCTGTCTAGCGGTATATAGAAAACTAATGGATCTTAAGAAGTCTCCCTTTTCAAATAGAGCCACTGAAATATTCTGTAAGCATTTTGCCTCTTCCAGTTTATTCTGGGCTTGTCTAATTAGCATTAGTGCTTTATCAAAATACAGTAAAGCGGAATCTATTTCCCCTTTCAACAGAAATGATTGCCCAGCTGCCTGCAAAGAAAGTGCTTGCTTTGGTTTGTCATTTTTATATTTTATAGATGCGTCCTTATAATATGCTAAAGAAATATCATAGGTTCGTTTTTCGAAGTAAAGATCACCTAAATTATATAACACAAACGCTTGGTGAATTTGATTATCTTGACTTTTAGCAATGGAAAGAGCTCGCTTATATTCTTCGACAGTTTTAAAGTAATTTTTTTGATCACGGAACACGCTACCACTGTAGAAGTGAGCTAGAAAGCGTAAATTTCCAACATCTGTTTTTTTACAATCATAATAGTCTCGCGCTTTGAAAATAAGCGTATCATCGGAAATATCACGAAAATTTTTATAATAAACTTGGACACGAGTCACTAGATAAGACATATATTCTTCCTTATCCAAATTACTTGCAGGATCTGATATTGAATCTATTAGTCTCATAGCCTCTTGGGGAGAACTTTCAGCAAGATTTCTAGCCTCCAAAAGTAAATTCATTGGATGGCTCTTAGATCGACAAGAAAATAAAAATATCACATATAACGATAGTAAAAAAACAACAACCTTTAACTTCATACTATTATCACTATTTTTACCCTCCAAATTACTGATATATTTTCGTCAAAAATAATGAAATTTTCGAATTTACACTAAACTCGAACCCATTTAAGACTAATTGAATGAGAGGTCAAAAGCAAGAGTTTAAAGAACAACAGAATATAAACAAGAAAATCATCCCCGGCAACCGATTCCCTTTCCATTTTTGAAGGGTACATGGACTACCTCAGCTGGCTCACCGACAAGCCGGATGCAACCGACACCATTATCGTTCTCAATTCTGTCAACCTCATCGATGCCGCAGCAAGGCAGGCTTGGCGCTTTGGAGAGATAGAGGCTAAGATAGTGGATCTATGTATGCTAAGATTCCTCTGGTTCAGAAGACTCCACGATTTAACTTTGATCAACGGGAATTGGAGAAGTTTATAAAGCGCTGTCTGCCCCACTCTTACGGAAGTATTGTAAAAAATTGGGTTTACAGTATATTCCTGAAAGTATAGTTGCGCAGCTCAATTTAGAACTAGCTGACGTAGGAGGTCATGCAAATATCAATTGGGGGCAAAGTATTAATGTTCCACAAGGCAGCATGTCACATATAGATGTTGCAAATCGCGTTAGGGCAGCAGCTTCAAGAGTTCAGGGAACTGTACAATGTGTAAATTCTTTTAATATCATTGAGCTAAATGTTGGTGGGGGCTGTCCAACTGGCGACGGAGGATCTACTGGTGTCGGTGGTGGTGACGATGGAGACAGTATCGTAAAACATCAACTTGATGACTATCCATGTGCAGTAAGCTTAATAGATTATTTTACACAGTCAGAAAGTAAGCTTTCGCAACTTTTAAACGGTTTATTTGGTGGTAACCAAACCAGAATAAATTTAACGTTTCATGCCAAAGACTATACCAATCCATTGCAGGACGGAGGTTTAAGGGGTGGACAAGGAATCCATCCGAATAATGCGCATGTAGATCTCTCAAAGTTTATTCTACAAAACTCTACTCAAGAATATCTGTTAACCACTATGTACCATGAGGTGTGGCATGCCTATTTGGGAGCTGAGAAATATCGACTTGGAGCCAGCCAATTTAATATAAGATATCCTGAAATTCAATACTACCAATCACCGGATGGAAGTAAGTATCTTTATAGAAATGATGGGATGCATTCCAGGTTTGATACATTTATGGAATTAATGAAAGCCGAATTAAAAGCATTTAATCCCAATCTAAGCGACAATGTAATCCATGTCCTTGTTACTACAGGAATCATTGAAAACAGGTTGCCGAACGATATTATTCTAAATCAAAACGAGCGTGATGTGACAAAAAATAAAAACAAAGGTCAAAGGTGTCCATAATTTACTAATGCTAAAAATGAAAACTTTACTAAATAAGTTCTGTATACTTTTCCTATTGCTAATCATTCATTCTATCTGCGCCGAGGCTGCAGATAAAAAATATGTGCTGCTAAATGGAAAGAATGATATTAGAGAAGATAACAAATCATACTTCCTACTCAATACAAAGAAATTATATAAGGTAGATTATAATATTGAGATCTACAACTTTCTGTTTCCTGAAAATGAGGACCGGAACAAAAATCTGATTCTGTTTTCGATACTGCCAGATCTGATAACCGGCCGGGGATGGGAAGAAATCAAAGATCGGGATATAATAAAAAACCTTCTGGATATAGAAACATTGAAACAAGAACTTTTTCTTCCAAGCTTCGGTTCAAGCGGTTCGGAATATGGGAATCCTCAAAAATATTTTAGTGAATACCTCGCAGTAAAAAAGAGCGGCGAAAAATATTTTTATGCACCTAATACCTTATTGGAGAAATTCACTATTGTCTCTTATGAAAACATCTTTCCATCAGTCTATGGGTATTTAAATCTGAAACAACCAAAAGTCGGCCTTAAAGAATACTTTGAGTTATTTAAAAAGTCTCTTCCAAACGAACTTTCACCCTTTGCATTTGATAAAAGAGTCGTAGCTCCGAGTTACAGATTTGGATCTAGACTCTGGAAGGAATATCTTTCAAAGGAAGTTAAAACGTCAGCAGGTACAGCTTATCAATTCTGGACTATCGGATCATCTAATGGAGCAGATTATTACGACTGGACAAAAGGGATCAACCGTTTTCTTTACCATCCTACAAAAGGTATTATCGGAGGTTCTTATGATTTTTATTTCAGAGATTATGTTGGAAACGGTTATGAACTGATCAAGCAACAAAAACCTTTGAATAAACTATCAGATGCAGAATGGAATCAAAATATACTTGAGGAAAAAATTATGACTGTCGATCTTTTCCAAACTTTAAAGGAAGACTAACCGAGATAAATCTGTGCCAAAATGAGTTGAAAAATGAATTTTCCACTTTTATCCATGGGTTCTAACAGCTCCAGATGTTGCCCCGGGGCGCAAGAATAGCATATCATAGTAAGGTCAAACAAATATCTTTCAGACAACATACATATCGGGTAGATCGTGGAGTTTATAGTGAACGGACGTCTGTTTATCGAAAAAATTTGCAAATTCCAGGTGCAACACCTTACATTTATTCCAAGTCTTGCGTCCGGAGCAGACCAAATTTACCAGAGACAAATTATTCTTTGTACTTATGGAAGACCATTTTGCTATCATATTCCCCATTGAACCCATTGCTGTTCTGGACACCACCGTACATCCGGTGAACTTGAGCAGCACTGTGCTAAAATCTGCAGGATCATCCCTGCGGTATCTTTTCCCGACGACGGAAGTAGTGCGCGAAAAACTTGTCCTAAAAAAATATCATGTTGAGCTCAGCTTTGCTGCTATAGCGGAAATTTCGGTGCTCTTTTTTCAAGAAAAGCTGCTACCCCCTCTTTGAAATCTGCTGTTCCAAAAAGGTGACCGAACGCATCCATTTCAATCTTATTGCCGTCCCGTTTTTTATCCGTTGCAGCATTAATGGCGTCGATGGCATGTGCTACAGCAACACGTGACCGTGTAAATATCTTCTGCAGGATTTCCTCTGCCCGGCGGATCAGCCTCTCCTGAGGTACCACTTCATTGATCATCCCAAGTTCATAGGCTTTCTGGGCATCAATCATATCGCCAGTTAAAATCATTTGCATGGCAGCTCCCTTTCCAATAAGCCGAGGAAGGCGCTGTGTGCCGCCATACCCCGGAATCAGCCCCAAGGAAACCTCCGGCAGCCCCATCCGGGCATGTTCTACAGCAATACGCATATGGCAGGCTAGCGCCAGTTCAAGTCCGCCTCCCAACGCATAACCATTGATCGCAGCAATCACTGGCTTTGGCGCGCCTTCGATGTGGTCCGAAAATAAAATATGTCCCCGCTCACTCAGTGAACGTGCCTGTAACACCGACAAATCCGTAAATTCTTTAATATCTGCACCCGCGACAAATGCCTTATGACCAGCGCCCGTTAAGATAATACCCCGCACTTGACTGTCGGCATTGAAATGATTAAAGATATCCTGCAATTCATCCAGAGTATGCTGATTAAGTGCATTCATTTGCGGTTCACGGTCAATGATGATATAACCGATACTATCTTTGACCTCATACTTTATATTCGAATATTGCATCATAGCTGCTAAAAGTTAAAATGTAAAGACGCTGTGAAAGTATCTGAAGGAACTCCTTCTCCCCCTTTATAGCTTAGTCTTTTTTTATACTCTAATCTAAGCAATTTTAGGATATTATCAACGCCGATCAGGCCTTCGATATATGGATTTTTACGATCCAGCTTCGTTTGGACAATTCCATTTTTATCTGGTTCGAACTGCACATTTTCAGGCGTCACAAAGGGATTGTTGACATCGCTCAACTTGCCATAAAAAGCCTTAAAACCGGTAACTTCACGCCATTTCAAGCGTTTTAACAGTGGGATTCGGTTGAAGAAAAAGCCATTCCAGTTGTGGTAATAGGTAAGCTTCAGAAATTGATCCGATACAAATTCAGACGTTGCCATCAGGTCGAAGTTGACCAGTGGCCCCGATTTATCTTTTGTCACCTCCGGGAGCTCCAGCAAGGTGTATGGGAGGTGTTTCCCCCAGATTCTACCCCCTGAAAATTCAAAATCAGCCTGTCCTGCCGGTGATAAAAACAGTCTTTTATACACGCTGAACCGCAATGCATCGTAATTATAATCCGCTCCCAAAAAACCTTTCAGGCCTCGGTTATATTGCAATGTAAAAACGGGATATGTGTTATCCACGCGGCCCCGGTCCAGATTGTGGTACGTAAATTCCTCATTTGGTGCCCAGCGCAGTATAAACTGCAGATCATTGGTGATGACCCTGCGGATGGTATCTGGATTAGGTAGGCTGTTCGCATAGACCAGATCACCTTTAGGTTGTCTTCGCGTATGGGTAAATGCTGTTCCTATGCTGACATGATTACCAAATTCAATCAGATGGTCAACTCGGTAGATATCATTAAATTGCCATTTATTGGGTCTGTTCCGGCCAAAAGACCGAAAAAATCCATCTCCTTTCAAGAACCCCAGGTTTCGCCCCGGTTCCATGACGTCATGCTGGATGGAAAAACGTAAATAGTTTGCGGGAAATTGTACGATACGTTCACCATTTAACGTAAACGCACTGCTTAAATAATACTTTAGCTCCTTATCTTTATCGCCGTAGGCAGTATAGGCTTCTATATAGGCTTTTTCGGAAAATAAGCGTGTGGTACGTCCACTTAAACGGAAACGGTTACCTTCGTAGTTATTCCGGCTATACAGATACTCCAGCGGCCCCAATTCAAACTTTC
This sequence comes from Sphingobacterium thalpophilum, assembly GCF_901482695.1. Lineage (NCBI taxonomy): Bacteria > Pseudomonadati > Bacteroidota > Sphingobacteriia > Sphingobacteriales > Sphingobacteriaceae > Sphingobacterium > Sphingobacterium thalpophilum. The sequence continues at coordinate 1,927,162 of NZ_LR590484.1, read as the reverse complement.
CAAGATTAAAATAGCCCTTGCCGAGGAGATAGCCCAAAGCGACCAGCTGATTGAACGTGCGCATTTGTTGAATTGAATCAACTTTTTTATACGCCCCCAGCTCAGCTTCACTCAACGGCCCCGGCCGTACCTGCCCTATCGGAATATTGGTCGCAGATTGCAATAAATACCGTTTCTCCACGGGAACCCCTGCAAAGTTTTCATCATTAATTGAATCCGTGCGGTATCTTAAATATTGCGTCTCTCTTCGGCCATATAACACATCGGTCTTATTGCCACCAAATAACATCCTCAAATCAGAACGTATAGGGATCATGCTACCGTTTCTGAACTCTTCATAGCCCAGATCGATCTGCACATCATTGATCCAGTTGATATTTGCCGAGCGCCCGATATTCAATGTTGCCTCATGTACCGCGTAGCGGGTATCGTCCGATATCAGCAGCTTGCCATAAAACAACAGGTCGATAGTTGACTTGCCTTCAAAATGCAGCTCAATATAGTCTTTTTCCCCAATCTGGACGGTATCCAGAATCCGATATTTATAAAATGCAGTAGCACCTGTAGCAATCGGACTCAATATGCCCTTGTTGGTCACCTGTATCGTGTTCTCGTAGAGGTCAACATCCCGAAGTATGGCCTGAAAACGGGTCTGCCAGTTATCGTTATTGAAAAATCTCGGATTCAATTCCGTCTGACTATGACTGGTCACAATTTTTTTTCTCCGGTTTGGATCATGTGAGGAGTATACATTTGCATAATTCTCTTCCAGGTAGAAAGGAGAAATTGTCACTCCTCTGAAAGCTGTAGAATCGACATTCTCAAACAGAAATCTAAATTTTTTCGGAAACTTCTTCGCTTTATCTTCAGGATCTACAAAGCCAAACTGTGTCTTTTCATATTCATCAAAACGCACTTCGGGGATACGGCTGTAGTGATTTTGTGGCCGGTGGGCAATCACTTTTTCAATCAATGCAATGGCGGGATCCTTTGGCTTACTGTTTTTTCTGTTGATCACCACTTCCTCCAGCGTATTGTCCTTCGCCGTTAGCTGAATAACCACCAATGAATCCCGTAGACGACGTACATCGACTGTCCTACGTTCGTAAGCGACCGCACTAAAGACGAGCTGGCGATACTGTTTCTTGTCCGTTATTTTAAAATAGCCGAGCGTATCGCTAATCCCCCCATCGTCCTCTCCCAGCCAGTTGATGGATACTCTGGAAATACCTTTACCGGTCTGTGCGTCCACAACCTTCCCGCGGATAAATTCTTGTGCTGTCACCTTTCCATCATAGAGAAAGGCCAACAGTGCACTCAAAAAGCAAATTGAAAAAGATTTAACACACACTTTAAACACCATCTGAAACCTGATAGGATTTTCTTTTTTACAATATACAATTTGTATTTAAGAGTTATATCAATAAATATAAAAAAAGCACAGCGAAATTGCTATGCTTTATTAAACAACCCGTATTTTAACAAAAACTTCATATTAGCGTTAAAAGGCAGTCCGGATACACGCCAATTAGAATGGTTAAGCCCACTGCGAGCAGCAGGACAACAGAGTAATTCCATTGCACGTTGACACAAGACTCATCGCTATCCCGAAAATACATCGCCACAACGACCTTCAGATAATAATAAACCGCAATGGCAGCATTGATCACCGCCAGCACCAGCAATACGATATGATAGTCTTCCATTACTCCCGAAAACATCATGAACTTCCCAATAAAGCCTGCAGTCAATGGTATGCCCGCAAGCGAAAGCATAGCGACCGTTATGGCCAATGCCAGCATGGGGTTCCGTTTACCTAAACCGTTGAAAGCTTCGAAATGTTCCGATCCTGTCGTTTTCTTAACTAGGATAAGCCCCGTAAATGCGACAATGGTGGCAAGCGAATAAGCTAGTCCATAAGCAAAAACACTGCTAGCTGATGTAGCACCAATAGCGATAATAGCAAACAGCATGTAGCCTGCATGGGATATACTTGAGTAAGCTAGCATACGCTTAAAAGACGATTGCATTAAGGCCGAAATATTACCGACAAACAGGGTAATAATGGCAATAATTAAAAAGATAGGCGTCCAAAAGTCCTGCAGGGGCAATAGGCTGTAACTGAATAAGCGCAACAAGCCCGCAAAAGACGCTACCTTAACAACAGTACTCATGTAGCTGGTGATCAGAATAGGCGCACCATCATAGACATCCGGTGTCCAAAAATGAAAAGGTGCAGCCCCCACCTTAAAGGTCAGCCCTATAATCAGCAACAAGATCCCGCCATAGAATAATGGGGAGACCGCCTGCGGGTTATTAACCACGTAGGCCTTAATCTCGCTCAGGTCAAACGAACCCGTTGCGCCATATAATAAAGCGATACCAAACAATAAAAACCCCGTGGAGAAGGCGCCCATCAGAAAGTATTTGAGCGCAGCTTCGTTGGACGCAGGGTCCTTCTTACGGATTCCGACCAGGATATATAGGGCTACCGACATGATCTCAACACCTAAAAAGAGCATTGAAAAATTGTGGTAACTACTGACCAATACGGCCCCTGTCAATGAAAAAATCAATAGTGAATAATATTCGGCAACCTGGCCGCTTTCATCGAAATACCCCTTTGAGATGACGAATACACCAAGAGTAACGGCGATGCACAAAACCGAAAAAGCAATAGCGTAATGATCAAAATGAACCATTCCACTATAAAGGGGCCCCTTGTCTGACGACCAGTCATTAAATAAAAAACCGATAGCAACCAGAAAACCAAGAATAGAAACCGGCAATAGCATTGCTTTCGCTTTAAACAAGCCAAGATAAAGAACGACTAAAGCCAGTATTGAAAGTGTAATTATAGCTCCCATACAAATTGTTATATCTATTTATCTGCCTAAAAACGTGCTTAAGACTTCCACCGAACCTGCAGAAAGATTCAATAGGAAATTGGGGAATATACCGATATAAATAATCAGGAAAGAGATCAAGGCTAATATGACGGCTTCTCCGCCTTTTACATCTTGAAACTGTATTGTCCGGTCTGTGGCCTCGCCCAACATCGTTTGCTGGTAAAGGCGCAGGGTATAGACAGCTCCTAATATCAAAGTCAGGCCTGCAAAGACGGCAAACCAGAACCCGTACTGGAATACACCTTTCAGCAATAAAAACTCCCCGATAAATCCATTTGTTAACGGCAAGCCTACAGCTCCCATGCTGATGATCATAAAAAACAAGGCCAGTTTTGGCGCCTTGGCCGCGATGCCACCAAGCTGCGAAAGGCTACGCGTCTGTGTGCGCTGTTGTATAATATCCAGAACGTAGAACAGGCCTACGACAGAAATACCATGGTTTATCATCTGTATCGTTGCTCCACTCAGACCATTCGTATTCCACGAAAATACACCCGCGCTAATCAACCCGACGTGAGCAATAGAGGAATAGGCAACCAGACGTTTGACATCCTCCTGCTTAATGGCGATAATAGATGCGTAAACGATGCCAATCACACACAAAATCAGGGCAAAGTGCCCATATAATGCTACCCCAGTTGGAATTACCGGCAAAAGCCACCGCATCAGACCATATACCCCCATCTTGAGCATGATACCCGCCAGCAACATGGTGCCGGCAGCTGGAGCATGAGTATAGGTGCTGGGTTGCCAGGTATGAAAAGGAAAGACCGGGATCTTAATGGCAAAGGCGACGAAAAAAGCCCAGAACAGCCAACGCTGCGTGTTATCCTCGAGCTCCAAAGCAATAAATGAAGTCCACTCGAAATCGTGATTCGGGACCTGCTGATAAAGGTATAGAATGCCGATCAGCATCAATAGACTGCCCAAAAATGTATATATGAAAAATTTAAGGTTTACACGTATACGATCCCCTTCTCCCCACAATGCGCAGATAAAATAGATCGGTATCAACGCGATCTCCCAACCGACATAAAATGCAAAAGCATCTAACGCCGTAAACACCAGCAACAGCCCCGCTTGCATAAAAGCCATCAAAGCATAAAAATTGCCCTTGTAGTCCTTAGCAAAGGTTGTCGCAATGATGAGAGGCATCAGTCCATTAGTCAGCAGCACCAAGGGCAGACTGATTCCATCCAGCCCTATATGAAAATGGATATGCAAAGCAGCAATCCAGGTCCAGTTCTGTTCAAACTGCATGCCGCCATCCGGATCAAAGCTGGCTAAAAACGGAATGGTCTGTGCCAGTGATGCCAGTGACAGGATCAAGGCGGTTGTCTTTGCGGCATTGGTCTTTAAAAAAGTGAGAATCAATGCGCTTATTAACGGCAATAAAATAAGTAAAAATAAGTTATCCATCGATTATACTAAATATTAAAGACTCAAAAACCCATAGACGAAAATGGCAATTACCCCAATAACCATCATCAATAAATAAAAACCAACATTTCCATTTTGAAGCAGTCGTAGCACCTTACCCGTATCAAATGCAGCTTTACCCGCTCCATTCACCATCCCATCAATGCCATTCCGATCCACGATAGTGCCCAAAAACGACGATAACCAATGGATTGGGCGCACGACCACTGCATCATAAAGTTCATCCACATAAAACTTCCGGTAAGACAGATTGGCCAGAAACCCACGAGGTTGGCCATCCTGCGAAGGTATTTGCTGACCCTTGACGTATCGGGCATAGGCCCATGCAACCATGATCAGTACGCCCACCACGGAAATCGCCATCAACATATATTCCGTGCTGTGTTCCAAGTGCTGAACCATCGGGACCAAGGCTTTGCTTTCAGCAAACACTGGCTGGAGAAAGTCTTCAAGCCAATGGTTACCACCTAAAACAGCAGGAAAATTGATGGCTCCGCCGACAATCGAAAGTATGGCTAACACAATCAAAGGCAATGTCATGCTCTTAGGCGATTCGTGTAAATGATGCTTCTGTTCATCGTTACCTCTAAACGGACCATAGAAGGTCATGAACAGCATCCTAAACATATAAAAAGTAGTCATCAATGCACCGATAAATCCTAAAATCCATAAAACGGGATTCGCGGCAAATGCATTCGCCAGGATTTCATCTTTCGAAAAGAAACCTGAGAACGGAGGAATACCGGAAATTGCGATCGTACCGATCAGCATCGTAATAAACGTAACTGGCATTGCTTTTTTCAACCCGCCCATCTTGCGCATGTCCTGCTCATCACTCATCCCATGGATGACAGAGCCAGCGCCGAGAAACAGGAGTGCTTTAAAGAATGCATGGGTCAGCACATGAAAGAATGCACCTGTAAAAGCGCCTACCCCGAGGCCGAGAAACATGTAGCCCAATTGCGAAACTGTTGAATAAGCCAATACCTTTTTGATATCATTCTGTGTCAGCGCTATAGCCGCTGCAAGCAGTGCCGTACCTATCGCGATGACCGTGATCAGCTGCAACGTAAAGGGTGAAAGCACAAACAGTACATTTGAGCGGGCAATCATATAGATCCCCGCGGTCACCATGGTTGCAGCGTGTATTAAGGCTGATACCGGCGTAGGCCCTGCCATGGCATCTGGCAGCCAGGTAAACAAGGGTATCTGCGCGGATTTACCCGTAGCAGCGATAAACAACAGAATAGTGATACTGACTACCGTCATGTCGCCGGCAGCAAAGTTTTTTGCCGCAGGGAATACCGTGGAAAATTCAAGCGAGCCGAACGTCCCCAAGATGAGAAACACAGCCAGCAAAAAACCCAGATCTCCGATCCGGTTCATGACGAAGGCCTTCTTGGCAGCGCTGGCATAGGACTTGTTTTTATACCAAAAGCCGATCAGTAGATAGGAACAAAGTCCGACACCTTCCCAGCCAATAAACATCACCAGATAATTGGATCCTAATACCAGCAGAAGCATGAAGAAGATAAATAGATTCAGATAAGCAAAAAACTTCCCAAATCCACTATCCTGCTGCATATAGCCGATGGAATAGATGTGGATCAAAAAACCGATTCCGGTCACAATCAACAGCATGATCGCACTGAGCGGATCCACCAGAAAGGAAAGTCCAATGTTTAAATGTCCGACCGAAATCCAGTCAAATAGATGCTGCTGGATAATACCGTCTTGCCCGCTCTGTCTTGACTGATACACTTCGAGGAAAAGAACGCAGCTACAAACAAAAGAAATAAGAACAACAGCACTGCCTAAAGCACCGATTATACCTTTGGAGAGAACATTTCTGCCCAATCCATTTACTATAAACCCAATTAAAGGTAAAAGGGGAATCAACCAAACTAATTCACTCATCGTATTTATTGCTTAAGTTCTACCAACGAAGTTTATTTAAAGAATCGATATCAACAGACTTCGTATTCCGATATACCATAATGATAATAGCAAGCCCCACAGCGACTTCTGCAGCAGCAAGTGCCATGATAAAGAAAACGAACACCTGCCCTGATGAATCGCCGTGCTGTACAGAGAATGCCGCCAAGAGTAGATTGACAGCATTGAGCATCAATTCGATGGACATCATGATAATGATGACATTGCGGCGGATAAGAACGCCCATAACACCAATAGCGAAAATAATCGCACAAAAAATCAGATAATGATTAATTGGCACCCCCTGCAACTGTTGAACAACTGTTTCCATTAGATTTGTTTAGGTTCTTTCTTAGCTAATAATATCGCTCCGATCATCGCTGTCAATAACAATAAAGAAGACAACTCGAAAGGAAGCAAAAATTCATCAAACAACACCTTGCCCAAATTTTTCACCAGCCCAATTTCGGGATTTACCACAGCCAGCGGACTGGAGATTTCAAATACGCGGTAGACCCCAAAAAACGTGACCAACAAGCAGCAACCCGCAATCACCCCCATAAACTTAACCAGATTGGATTTCATCGGTTCGGTATCCTTATTCAGATTGAGCAGCATCAGTACAAACAAAAAGAGCACCATGATGGCTCCCATGTAGACAATAAAGTTAACTACGGCCAAAAACTGCGCATTCAACAGGATGTAATGTACCGTAAATGTGAAAAAAGTAATGACCAGATACAATACACTGTGTACCGGATTCTTGGTAAAAATGGTCATCAGGGCAAAGAAAATAGACAAGAAGGCTACAAAATAAAATACTGTCATAACTCCTGAATTAGCTCTTTAATTTGGTTATATCAAACTTCGGTTCGACCAGCTTATCCTTGCCATAAATAAAATCCTTGCGCAGGTAATCAGCCGTCACATGCGGGCCGTCCAGATAGATCGCTTCTTTCGGACAGGCCTCCTCACATAAGCCGCAAAAAATACAGCGCAACATATTAATTTCATAGACAGAAGCATATTTTTCCTCCCGATAAAGATGTTCCTCACCCTTCTTGCGCTCGGCTGCAGTCATCGTAATCGCTTCCGCAGGGCAGGAAAGTGCACATAGGCCACAGGCGGTGCAGCGTTCGCGGCCTTCCTCATCGCGCTTGAGCGAGTGTTGCCCTCTAAAATTCTTCGAATAAGGCCTTATTTCCTCAGGATATTTGACAGTGGGAATTTTCTTAAAAAAATGTCTCAGCGTAATCCGCAAACCTCTAATAATTGCCGGGAAGTAAATCCGTTCGGAAAATGTCATCGGTTTTTGCTCAATTACTTTTTTACGATTGCTCAGTTGCATAAAAGTCCTTTCTTATGAGAAATAAGTATCTTTAATCAATGTAAATACACCAGTAAGTACAATATTCGCTATTGCTAATGGTATTAACATCTTCCAGCCCAGATTCATCAGCTGGTCATAGCGGAACCGCGGCAAGGTCCAGCGTACCCACATAAAGAAAAAGATGAATCCAAATATCTTTAAGAAGAATACCAGCACCCCGATGATGGTGATCCAATTGGCCGACAACCCCAGATCATGCATAAAAGGAAAATTATAGCCGCCAAAATACAACGATGCCATCAACGCCGAAGAGACAAACATATTGATGTATTCGGAAAACATATATAATCCCAATTTCATGGAAGAATATTCGGTATGGTATCCACCGACCAGCTCGGTCTCACATTCCGGCAGATCAAAGGGGACACGATTACATTCCGCAAATGCACAGACCATAAAAATGATGAAACCTAAGGGTTGCGCCCAGATATTCCAGTGGACAAACCCCGATTGCGCAGCAACAATTTCTTTCAGTGACAGGCTCTGCGTTACCATCAACAATGCAATGATAGAAAGTCCCATGGCGATCTCATAGCTGATACTCTGCGAAGCCGCACGGATAGCCCCCATTAGTGAAAACTTATTATTGGACGCCCAGCCTCCCAACATGATGCCATACACGCCCAATGCAATCACACCAAACATATATAAGATACCCACATTGACATCAGCCACCTGCAAGGAAACGACCCGATCGCCCAATTGCAGTTCCTGCCCCCAAGGGATGACCGCCGAACTGATACAGGCCGTTATAATAGCGATGGTAGGCCCGACGATAAATAAGACTTTATGTGCTCCTGCGGGTATAATCTCTTCCTTAAAGAAGAACTTTCCGCCATCACACAGCGGCTGTAAAATTCCAAATATCCCAGCGCGATCGGGCCCATACCGATCCTGCATAAAACCGGCTATTTTTCGTTCAGCAAGTGTCGAATACATCGCAATGACCAATGTAATCACGAAAATAATGGACACCAATATCAATTTTTCTATAACAAAAGACCACTCCATGATTTGTGCTTATTTCAATTTTTCTGTTCTAGCCAACTGTTCGCGATTTTTTTCCTGTAACAGTGGATTTGTTTTAACTACCGACGGCGGGTTAAACAATTCGTAATGGTTAGCCGAAATCACCGAATGCGGATCTATTTCCGTCGGCTCTTCCAACACCCAGTCGCTGGTTTTCTTCTGTTCAAAGCGGCAGGTATTGCAGATAAAATCCTCCACTTCACCAAATTCATCCTTACGTGCGGTTACACGTATCACTTCCTCCCCTTTATACCAGAGTGTCACCTTTCCTGAACAGGTAGGACAGTCGCGATGGGCGTCTACCGGTTTGGTAAACCATACCCGATTTTTAAAACGGAAAGTTTTATCGGTCAATGCACCGACCGGGCAGACGTCAATGACATTTCCGGAGAAGTCGTTGTCAATTGCCTTTTCGATATAAGTAGATATCTCCGCATGATCCCCACGGCCCAAAATACCGTGTACGCGCTGGTCTGTCAGCTGATTGGCCACATACACACAACGGTAACATAAGATACAGCGGTTCATGTGCAACTGGATTTTATCACCCAAATCGATCCGTTCGAAGGTACGCCGGTCAAACTCGTAGCGCGTTTCTGCACTGCCGTGCTCATAACCCAGATCCTGCAATTTGCACTCGCCAGCCTGGTCACAGATCGGACAGTCGAGCGGGTGATTGATCAAAAGGATCTCTACCACTCCTTTTCGGGCTTCGATAACTTCAGGAGAAGTAATATTCTGCACCTCCATGCCATCCATTACGGTCGTACGGCATGAAGCCACCAATTTAGGCATGGGCCGGGGATCCTTTTCCGAGCCTTTGGATACTTTAACCAGACAGGTACGGCACTTCCCTCCACTTCCCTCCAGTTTGGAGTAGTAACACATTGCCGGGGGGACGATATCGCCACCGATTTGTCTTGCTGCATTCAATATGGTTGTTCCGGGTGCAACCTCCACGGGTATCCCATCGATAGTGACCTTAAACTTTACATCTTCCGCTTCTGCCATGATACTTATATTTTAGCGTTACAGCTTTTATTATGATTCAACTGGTTGTAATGGATCAGCATAATGTGCCAATCCGTAATTGCGTTTTTGGGACTCTTCCGGGTGAAGAATGTGCCATTCAAATTCGTCCCTAAAATGTCTGATCGCTGCAGCGACCGGCCATGCGGCCGCATCCCCCAATGGGCAGATTGTATTTCCTTCAATCTTCCGTTGCACGTCCCAGAGCAGGTCAATATCTGCCATTGATCCATGTCCACTTTCGATTTTATGGAGTACTTTTTCCATCCAGCCGGTTCCTTCACGACATGGGGAGCACTGCCCACAGCTTTCATGGTGGTAAAAACGGGCAAAGTTCCAGGTGTTACGAACAATGCATTGGTCTTCATCAAAGACAATAAAACCTCCCGAACCAAGCATAGTCCCCGTTTGGAATCCACCGTCAGACAACGATTCGTATGTCATCAGCCGACTATTGCCGGCGGCGGTCTTTAACATCAGATTGGCCGGCAAGATAGGTACAGACGAGCCTCCGGCAACGACAGCTTTCAGCCGTTTACCGTTAGCTATTCCACCACAATATTCATCAGAATAGATGAATTCTTCCACCGGTAAGCCCAATTCGATCTCATAGACCCCGGGGTTCACGATATTGCCGCTCGCTGAAATCAACTTGGTTCCGGTACTGCGTTCTATCCCAATTTTTGCATATTCCTCTCCCCCCAGGTTGATAATCGGTACGGTGGCTGCAATAGATTCTACGTTATTTACCACTGTTGGGCAGTTGTACAGACCTGCAATCGCCGGGAATGGCGGCTTGATACGCGGATTGCCACGTTTTCCTTCCAACGACTCCAAGAGCGCAGTCTCCTCGCCACAGATATAAGCGCCACCACCGGGCTGCACATATATTTCCAGATCGTAGCCAGACCCCAGAATGTTTTTACCCAGGTAACCTTTCTCTTTTGCTTCGGCAATGGCACGCTCCAAAATCCGAATCTGGGGCATCATTTCTCCCCGTACATAGATATAAGACGTATTCGCCCCCAAAGCAAAACTCGAAACAATCATACCTTCTATCAAGGCATGCGGGATATGCGTCATCAGGTAGCGGTCTTTGAAAGTCCCCGGCTCCGACTCGTCTGCGTTACAGACCAAATAGCGGGGCACTCCCTCAGGCTTAGCCAAAAAGGACCATTTCATACCGGTCGGAAACCCAGCTCCGCCACGGCCACGCAAACCCGATTTTTTTACTTCTTCGACCACATCCTCAGGAGACATGGACTTAATTACTTTTTCAACGGCAACATAACCTCCTTTTTGACGATAGACCTCAAAGGTATTGATGCCCGGAACATCGATATGTGTCAACAAAAGTTTACGTGCCATATTAATTTATTTTAGCTTTTAATTGATCAATCAGTTCATCCACCTTCTCTTCGTTCAGATTCTCGTAGAACGTATATTCTGGGCCAATTTGTAAAACGGGTCCAAAACCACAGGCGGCAAGACATTCAACACCACGCCAGGAGAAAAGCCCATCTGCCGTGACCTGTCCTTCTTTCACACCGAGCTTCTGCTCCAGGTGCTGCATGATACGCTCTGCACCGACCAAGCAGCAGGGGCCTGTACGACAGATCTCCAGCACATATTTACCTTTTGGCTCCAGCAAAAACATGGTATAAAATGTCGCAACCTCATACACTTCGATCGGCAAGATATTGAGGTATATGGCAACCTGGTCCATGGCACTGGTACTAACCCAGCCAAATTCAGCCTGCACAAGATGCAATATAGGTAAGAGACCCGATTTTTGCTTCCCTTCGGGATAACGGCTGACCACTTCTCCAAACTTAGCCAGCAGCTCCGGAGAAAACGTTACATTCTCATTATGTTGTTTTACACTAAGCATCTAATTCTCCTGCTATAACGTTAAGACTACTCATATTGATAATCGCATCTGAAATCAGCATTCCTGCACTCATCGGTGCAAACATCTGATAGTTGACAAATGAAGGCCTTCTAAAATGCAGACGATAAGGCGAGCGCCCTCCGTCATGAATCAGATAAAAACCAAGTTCGCCATTTGCCCCTTCTACAGCATGATAAACCTCGGCTTTCGGCGTATCGACTTCACCCATGACAATTTTAAAATGGTAGATCAGGGCTTCCATATTGGTATATACTTGCTCTTTGGGCGGTAAGTAGAAGTCCGGGACATCCGCATGGAACACTCCGTTCGGCTCTTTCTCTATTTTCTCCAATGCCTGTTCGATAATTCGTAGCGACTGCCACATTTCCGCGTTACGCACCATAAAGCGGTCGTAGACATCACCCTTGGTACCCACGGGAACTTCAAAATCAAATTCTTCGTATGAACAATAGGGGTTTTGCACACGCACATCGTAATCGACTCCAGTAGCACGCAGGATCGGACCCGACCAGCTGTAATCCAAGGCCTCTTCAGGGGTCACCGCCGCCACGCCCGAAGTACGCTCGATAAAGATCCGGTTGCGGACAAACATATCCTCAAACTCTTTCAATACCGGGGGATAACGCCGCAGAAACTCACGAATCTTCGCAAATGCCGTTGCATTAAAGTCGCGTTCAAAACCACCAATACGTCCAATGTTAGTGGTCAGACGGGCACCACAGATCTCCTCAAAGATCTCATAGATAAATTCCCGTTCCTGCATAACGTACAGAAAGCCTGAAAAAGCCCCAGTATCTACTCCCAAAATTCCATTACAGATAATATGGTCGGCGATACGCGCAAGCTCCATCACAATGACCCGCATATACTGCACCCGTTTGGGAATTTCTATCTTTAACAGTTTCTCAACCGTCATATGCCAGCCCATGTTGTTAATCGGAGCCGAACAATAGTTTAAACGGTCCGTCAATGGTGTAATCTGGTAGAACGGTCTATGCTCAGCAATTTTTTCAAAAGCCCGGTGAATATAGCCAATGGTGGATACCCCACTGACAATGCGTTCACCATCAATTTGCACAACATTCTGAAACACTCCATGCGTAGCAGGGTGTGTAGGGCCAATGTTCAGGGTAATTAGCTCGTCTTGTGGATCGTTGTCGTCAAAAACGGGCTGATTCGATGTTATTTTGCTTATAAACTCGCTCATATCTTATAAATTAGCGACCGAAATACAAATCTTTTTTATCCACCCGGTTCGGGTCTTCCAACGGATATTCCTTGCGCATGGGAAACACCTCCATCTCATCGACATTTAGGATGCGCCGCAGATCGGGATGCCCGACAAAGTTTATCCCAAAAAAGTCGAAGGTCTCGCGTTCCATCCAGTTCGCACCTTTCCATACGGTAGTAGCTGTTGGAATTTCCGGATTCGGACCATACAGAAACACCTTAATCCGTATGCGAATATGCTGTATAAGACTATGTACATGATAGACAACAGCAAACTCCTTTTCTAAATGCGGATAATGCACAGCCGTAATATCCGTCAAGTGAATAAATTGCAGTTCGGCATCCGATTTCAGAAACCGAAGCACATCAACAATATCTTCCACATCGACAACGACGGTCAATAGATTATGCGCATCCTCGATTTCTACAATTTTTGCAGGAAAATTCCTTTGGAGCTTCTCCAATAAAAAACTGTTCTCCATCCTCTATTTATTAGTGTGTATACCGTATTTCTCCAACAAAGCCTTATATTCTGGCGTATTCCGTCGGTTTAAGGACTCATTCTTGACAATCTCCTGCAAACGCAGCACCCCATCCAAGATCGCTTCTGGACGCGGCGGGCACCCCGGCACATAAACATCTACCGGGATCACCTCATCAATCCCTTGCAACACCGAATAAGTATCAAAGATACCACCACTTGACGCACAGGCACCAACGGCGATCACCCAGCGCGGCTCAGCCATCTGTATGTATACCTGGCGCAATACAGGAGCCATCTTTTTCGCGATAGTACCCATCACCAGCAACATATCGGCCTGTCGTGGTGAAAAGCTTGGTCGCTCAGCTCCAAATCTGGCCAGATCATAAGTTGATCCCATAGTGGCCATAAACTCAATTCCACAGCAGGAAGTCGCAAAGGGTAAGGGCCACAATGAATTCGCGCGCGCCAATCCAATGGCTTTATCCAAGCTCGTTGCGAAAAATCCCGCACCTTCAACTCCCGGAGGAGCTTCTGCCAATTTTATATCACTCATGAAAAGACGATTTATAAAGGTTTAAGTACGATTGGCTTGAAGCCAACAGTCATCGGACTACGCTTAGTCCCAGTTCAATGCTTTTTTCTTAATCACATAGATAAAGCCCAACAGCAGCAAGCCCATGAAAATAAACATCTCAATTAAGCCCTGCAAACCCATTTCCCTAAAGTTGACCGCCCAAGGATACATAAAAATAACCTCCACATCAAATATGACAAACAGGATGGCAACCAAGAAGTATTTTATTGAAAAAGGCTGCCTCGCATTTCCGACAACTTCAACGCCAGACTCAAAAGCTCCAAGTTTATTCTCCGTCCTTACTTTCGGACCGATCAGGTGTGTAATAATTATGGTACCTACCCCAAATCCTACGGCAACAATCAGCTGTATCAATATAGGTAAGTAATCTATCGGCATACTATTGGCTTGCTCCATCTCAATTAAAATTTATATTGGTAACTGTCTCTAAATATAGAGATTCCAAGAGTAAATTCAAAACAAAAAAGGCGCAGATCATACGATCTGCGCCTAATTTAGAATCATTTTAGTTAAGCTTATTTTAGGCTCTCCATATAACCTTGTACCGCCTCATTTGCCGGATCTAACTCCAATACTTTCTGGAAGTTAGTTTTAGCTTGCGGATTTTCCGCTTTGATAAGGTGGTATAGACCGATATAGGTATATGCGTCTATTAAATAAGCCTTGTTTTTCTCCTGAGTTCCTCTTTGATTGATTGTTTCTATCAATTTTTGGAACGGAGCTACGAAGCCACCTGTCGGCTGCTCTAAGTTATCTGCACCCAAAGCTGAGAAAGCTTTATAATATAAAGCGTTGATTAAATATTTATCCTGCGCTTCTTTATTGTCTGTTGCTTCGATAATCGCCAGTTCTTTTTGTGCTTTTTCAAAGTTGGCAATAGCCTCATTTCTCAGCTCCTGATTCGTATAGTTTCCTTCAGCATCTTTCGCTTGAGTATCTTTTTTAAAGCCGAGCTGATAATTACCTTCTCCAGCATAGTAATGTGAGTCAAAATAATAAGGAGAATCTTTGTACTCACCTACCAGTTCAAATAATGAAACCGCTGTCTGTACTTCTTGTTCTTGATATTTAGCGAATGCCAATTCAGCGACCTCAGCCAACAACTCTTTATCGCCTTCGATTGCTTTCTTGATATTTGCAATTCCTTTTTGGATATTCGCTGTATTCTCAGGTGTCAAGGCAGGAGCCGCGGTAGCCGTACTATCTGCCCCTGCAGCAGCAGGTTTAGGGCTGTTGGTCGCAATTTCGGCCATACCCAAGTACATATAATCCAAAGGAATGACACGATCTTTCTCCATCTTGCTGAACATCTGGTTTAGATATTCCAATGCCTTAGGATAGTCTTTGGACGTTTGAAAAGCAATATACCCCAAATAACGGTAGATCTTTGGATCTACATCTGGGTTTTTAGCCAGCTCTTCGGACACCGTTTTCAACTCGTCGTACTGACGTGCATAAACCAAAAAGTCTGCGTAACGGATTTTCGCTTCCAATGAGTTATCACCAGCGACCTCCAAATATTTCTTGTATTGTTCAACCCCTTTTTTGTTTAACTCCACATATTTCTCATCTGAAGTTCCGGGCATTTTTGACCATTGATAATATGTTTCGGCCAATTCACGGTAAGTTGGCGCATAGGTTGGCGCTTCAGCAACAATAGCTTCCAATTGGGTAACAGCTTCGTCATAAGCTTGTGCTCCACGAACGATCACCGCCTGACCAACTTTTGCCTGTACCGAATTTGGATCAATATCCATGGCATCACCATAACTTGTATAAGCCAATGATCCCTCTTTCAGCCCACGATAAGCATCACCCAACGCCAAAGGAATGGCAATATCTTTTTTGTTTTTCTCTTTCGCCTGTGTCAGATATTCCAATGCTTTTGCATAATCCGGTTCAGGTGCGTTGATGTAAGCACGGCCGATTTCCAACAATTCCTCGTAATCCTTCTTACCCAACTTGGCAGTTGCTAAAGCAAATTTAGATTCCGCACTTGCCTTATCCTTCTTCAATAAATCAACATAACCCAGGCCCACATTATTAATTGTAGCTTTTGGATCAGCAGCCAAACCCTGACTGAAAATCGTTGCAGCCGAATCCGCCCTGTCATTTACCAAATAAATCTGACCCAAATAGAAATAATTATCTCCATTCTTAGGTTGCTTAGTCACTAATTGTTGAAGAATAGTTTTCGCTTTACCATAGTTTTCAGCCTCAATGGCCGCTCTAGCATCTTTCAGACTTTGCGCACTTACTGTGCCCACAGACCCAGCCAATAAAAGACTAAATAATAATTTACTGTTTGTCATAATCTATTTTTGTACTATTTATTTCTAATTAATATAACTTTCATCTCTAATAATGATCTCCCGTCCCGGCATCGTAGCAGGCACCAGTCCCGCTTTTAGCACGATACGCTGTCCGCGGTCTCCTGTCAGAAAAGCACTAAATCCCAAGCCTAAGCCCATGTTAGGCTGATAGTTCATAATATAAACCGGCCGGATAAATGGATATACCCCGTCGGCTATGGTTGACTGTGAAGGCTTGTAAAAACCTGCTTTATCCGCCCCCGCACTTACACTTTCGATGCTCAATGTACGAATTTTATCCAATAATTGCGAATTTTTTTCAACTGCCTTCAGGTACCAGTTATAACCAATAACACCCACAGCATTAGCATTTTCACTCACATATTTCATCACTTCCTCACTATCCTTCATCGCTGCAATCGCTTTGGGATCGATCTTCTCCATGTTGAAATGATCCTTCAGGTAACGCAATGTGCTCGAATTTGCATTGTCAAAAATCATGCGCTTCCCGGCCAACCGGCCTTCTAACAAAGACTTAACGTCCTTTTGGGACACTATAGTATCCGCAGTACTCCGATTATTAATTAAAACCACGGCATCCGAAGCCACTTGAAATATCTTCGGCTGAATACCCCGTTTATTAAAATAAGCCTCTTCCTGATTATTCAGCTTTCTCGTCAATACCACAACGTAAGCCGAATCCGATAATAAGGCATTGACGGCCTTGATTTCTGGCCTCGGCATAATCTCCAGACTGGAGTTCGGATACGAGCTCTCGAACACATCCGCAGATTCCTGGATAATTGGCAGGAGTGTCTGATCCACGAGGACAGGCAGCTTGCCAGTCAAAATATCCTCACTCTCTTTGCCGCTTTTTGTTCGGTTTTTGCAGGAGACCATGCCCCCCAAACCAACGCTTAGCATCACAAGAATTACACTATATTTTCTCATACGATACATCATACTGTAAGACAATTAAAATAAAAGAATAGTTTAATTTATGAAGAGAGTTGATTGAAATTTAAAAAGACTGTCCACCGCAGCTAATTAAAAATTATTTTGCCAGAGGCGTACAAAACGCATGAACGAGTAGAGTATCAGTACGACGCCGAAAATCGTTTTATAGGTTGGATTGATCTCAATGGGGAAATTATCCCAAAAAATAATCAACAAGCCCAACACGAAATAAACGCCAAACATAAATAGTCCTAAAATAGACAGAAATCGCTTTAAAGGCGATTTCTGTCTATAATTAGAATTCGTATTCGAATTAAAATCTGTCATTTTAATTTTGAATAGTGTTCAAACGAATTGGTAAGGTATAAGCTACACGTACCGGACGGCCATTCTGAATACCTGGCTTCCATTTTTTAGCTTTTTTAAGCAACTTAACCGCTGCATCACCTGTACCATATTTCAAATCGCGCTTCACATTGATGTCTGTCAAGCTACCGTCTTTCTCCACAACAAAGGATACTTCAACAACACCGTTGATTCCATTTTCCAATGCTGCCTGTGGATAGTCGTAGTTTGAAGAAATCCAAGACATAAAAGCTTTCATACCACCAATTGGCTCTGGATTGACCTCTACTGCCGTAAAGATTTCGTTTCCATTTGGATCACCGTTTGGATCACCTTTTTTCACACCTGTGATACCACCATCCTGTTTCTTCGAACCAAACTCACCGCGCGCTACCGAAGTACCCGTCGGGCTACCTTTCAACGTGATACGTGCTGGAGTCTTGTTGGGATCCTTAAGTTCCTCCTGAGAAGCAACCTCTTCCACAACTTTGTTTGCAGGAGCTACTTTCGGCTCAGGGAAACGGATCAAATCCTCTTTAGGCACGTCCATCGCCACTTGCTGAGGCTTCTCCTCTGGCTCTTGTGGCAGAGGCTCCTCTTCAGGTGGTTCCGGCGGTTTAATTTCTTCAAGGTCTTCCAGAGTAACTTCTGTCACCACTGGAGGTGCTTCAACAGGCTTTTTCGGAAAAATTTTATCTCCGAAAAGACGAAGAAGGCTCGCAAGAACAACCACGCCGATAACGACAAGTAATCCTCTATTCGTCGCTTTAGGTGCAAGTTTACGGAGCTCATAAGCGCCGTATTCTTTGTTACGCCCCTGAAAGACGACTTCAAGCCATTCTCTCTTAAAAATATCTAATTTTGACCCTATCATAGTTTTATACTTTATCGTGACTGCTTAATGATTAATCATTATAGATATTGTCACGTTTTAAAATCTCCACTTCTTCTGGACTGATTTTAGCAATCATGTAACGCTTGATATCCACAATTTTCATTTCATCAAGAATATCTACAAGGTTACGCTGTGTACTTTTATCACTCGGTCTAATGATAACGATCAAGTCTTTACCGCCAGCAACACGTGGTACATAGGCTTTTTTCTCCATTAATACCTTACGGATGCCATCAGCTCCATAGCCAACCGTAGTCGGTCCTTCAATCGGATTTTTTACTTGTCCGTAAATCACAGAGACTTTGTTATCAGATCCCAATAAAACTGTCAATGAACGGTTATCAGCAGTCAGTAAATCCGGCTGAGGCTCATCCTTAACTTTATTTTTATCCGGCATCGCCACGTCCATCGCTTGTGGTTTATTTAAAGACGTGGTCAACATGAAAAAGGTAATCAACAAGAAGGCCAAATCCACCATGGCTGTAAGGTCAACCTTACCACCATTCTTCTTGGACCGGACTTTCCCGCCTTTGCCCTGTTTACCACTATCCTGATTTAATTCTGCCATTTCTTTGTTCTTATTAAATCGTCAATTATTTTTCCTCAGCACGCATGCCCGTGATGAAACTGAACTTGTTCTGCTTCTGATTACGCAAGGTTTCGATCACCTGATTTACAGAAGGATACTTCTCGTTAGCATCCGCTTTGATCGCAATTTTTAAAGGTCCTGGGTGAACAAAATTCTTATCCGCAGACTCCTTTTCTTTATTTACCTCTTCAGCAGCTAAGCGTGTGTTCTGAACCCAGTAATACAACTCGTTGGAAGTATTTTCCGTACTGTCAATCGGGATACCAGTTTGAACCCCTTTTTCTGTACGCTTACCAGAATCCATCGCCAACAATGCTTTTAACTTCGACATTGGGACACCGAAATTTTCCATCAGTCTGAAATGATCATAGTCCTCTTGCGAAAAGCCGATGCCATATTTTGCAGACATTCTTTCCAAAGCTTTTACACGGACTTGCTGATCTGTCGTTCCGAAGAAAACTTTTCCACCGTCACCGATCGTAATCATACCAACATTTGAGTCAGGCAGCTTATCTTTCGTTGTTGACGCTGGGGTATCTACTTGCAAAGCCTCCGGTTGGCGCGCTGTCGCCGTTAATACGAAGAACGTAAGCAGCAAGAACGATACGTCACACATCGCTGTCATGTCGATTGACGTACTGGCTCTTTTTACTTTTGCTTTACCCATTTTAAATTCTTCTTTTTAAATTAAAAACTCAATCTTCATATCTATGATGCTTTTTATTTTTGATTTCCATAAAATAAAATCAAAAATATTGATCATAGTCTTATTTGTGGTTTGCAGCGTATGTTTGTACGATGGAGAAACCAGCTTCGTCGATAGAGTAAGTTAATTTATCGATTTTTGCAGTAAAGATGTTATACAACACGATTGCAAATGTTGAAGTTGCGATACCTGTTGCAGTGTTAATCAAGGCCTCAGAGATACCGTTCGCCAATTTAGCTGAATCTGGAGCGCCACCGGTTGCCAATGCCGAGAAGGCTTTGATCATACCTGTTACTGTACCTAATAGACCACATAATGTACCGATAGAAACTAATGTAGCGATGACGTTCAAGTTTTTCTCTAACATTGGCATCTCTAATGCTGTAGTCTCTTCGATTTCTTTTTGAATAGCAATTGTTGCTTTTTCAGTGTCTACGTTAGCGTCAGCTGATACAGCTTTGTATTTTAATAAACCAGCTTTTACTACGTTTGCAACTGAACCTTTTTGTTTGTCACACTCAGCGATAGCTGAATCGATGTTTCCACCATTAATCAAAGATTGGATTTTTCTAACAAAGTTTCCTACATTTCCAGTACCAGAAGCTTTGTTGATAACGATTAAACGTTCTACCGAGAAAACCCATACCATTAAGAATAAACCGATCAAAACAGGTACGATCGCTCCAGCATGGTAAACCATTCCTAAATAGTTACCTGGGTTAGGTTGATTTTCAGGATTGTTGTCAACGAAGTTAGTTGGATTACCCATCACAAATTTCCATACACAGAAACCCACAATGAAACAGATGATAATTGCAGCTTGAGCAAAGAAAGATCCTCCGTTGTTGCTCTCTTGTTTTGCAGCAGTTTTAGGTGCGTTTGCCATTTTTCTAATTTTTAGTTTTTTACTGTTGTTTAAATATATAATGTTGTTTAAATTATATGCAGTGTTAGCCGCTTTTGAAATCAATTTTGCAAAGCAAATTTAATATTTAATGTCAAATTTAAAATATTCATCTTAAATACCTAAAAAAAATCAAATTTGTTTTTTCAAACTGAATACACGACGATCGCGTGTTATTTTTCTCAGCAGTTCCCGTTATATAATCCTTATTGCTACTGCTAAATCGCTTATTAGCAATAATTATTTTACAATGAAAACCATTTTTTTTTTGATATGCAAGAAAAACACCGAATTTAAGCGACAAAAAGTAAGTGGTTACTCATGGTTCCCAACAATGTCTTATTGCCAACTCCAACCATATTTGGTTCATAAACAATCTATTAGATTTATTACCATGCTCTTCTATATAGTTGTTTAACCACCGACCAATTTTACCTTATACCCTTCTTTAAGTAACAATTCATACAGCTTTTGCTTAAACTCGCCTTGAATGACGATCTCCCCGTCTTTCACAGTCCCGCCTACTCCGCATTTTTGCTTCAGCAACTTACCAAGACGCTCAAGGTCTTCTGTTTTACCAACGAATCCTGTCACCAAGGTGACGACTTTCCCTTTACGCATCTTCCGATCCAGCTGCACTTTTAAGTTCTGCTGCTGCACAGGCAACGTTTCGGTCTCCTGAAAAAAATCAGCGAGCTGATAAGTATAATTATCGTCTGTAGAATATACAACGCCTTCGTAAGGCTGTTTCTTATTTTTACTCATGATTTTAACAAATTATTTTCAACGCCTTTGGTATAATGGAAATATTTAATGTATCACCAAGCTCGATCGGTTCACCATCGACATGCACAGGCGAAACAGCATCCACTTCAATCTTGATATTTTTGCCGGGTATGATCTCCACATAACTGGACTGATCCGCTGATTTATTAAAAAGGTGGAATATCATCTTCGGAAGAATATAAAGCGGAAATTTATGCACGATGCAGACGTCCAACACACCATCATTGACAGAAGCTTGTGGCGCTATATAAGCGTTATTTCCGTATTGCGGCGAATTTGCCACGCTGATCATAAAGGCCTGCCGCTCATAGACCTCTCCGTCTATAGTCAATTTATAATGTGCAGGCTGATACTTACTTAGCACGTTAAATACGGATTTCATATAACCCAGTGGCCCACGGATATTTTCATTCGCAAAATTCTCGCTGACTGAGGCATCGAATCCCATGCCGGCGATATTAAAGAAACGTCTATCGTTGACCACCCCACAGTCAACCTCAATAGACTCAAAACGGTTGATCCTGCGGATAGCCGCAGCTTCGTTCATAGGCACCCCCAGATACAAGGCCAGACCATTGCCCGATCCTTCTGGAATAATCCCCAATGGTATTCCCGAACCGACCAAAGCAGAGCCCAGCTCGTTGATCGTTCCATCACCGCCGACAGCTATGACCGCATCATAGCCTTCCCGAACGGCCTGGAGACCAATTTCATAAGCGTGGTTGGGTCGCGCTGTCTGCTGAAATGTAGGATCGAATTTCTGCAAATCAAGCACATCCAATACTTGTTTTTTAAAGGATGTTTTCCGCTTTCCACCAGAAATAGGATTAATAACAAACAATATTTGTTTACGTTCTGACATATCCAAAGATAACGCAATTTAGCAATTTCTTAAAATTATGTAATCTTTGCACCCCTTTAGTCTTAGTTTCGAATGTTTTCGGCACGAAAGGCAAATTTGATTTTAAATATCCCTCAAAGTATCGTAGCTTTGTCGCGACAAAAAATAGAATGTGGACTGATTTGCGTGCTGTTGCATATATTATGGCAACGACAAGGAGATTGCAACCACAGTAAAAAAGTGCTAAAAACCCTTCGCTATCACGGCTCTTATCACTTTGCTGTAAATTCATCCAAGCGCAAATCCAATATTAAAATTACGTAAAGCATGGCTTATTTATTTACGTCAGAATCTGTTTCTGAGGGGCATCCGGACAAAGTAGCGGATCAAATTTCAGATGCATTAATAGACAACTTTTTAGCATGGGACGAGGATTCGCGCGTCGCTATTGAAACGCTGGTCACTACCGGACAGGTTGTTCTTGCAGGAGAAGTGAAATCAAATATATATTTGGATGTCCAGAAAATAGCACGTTCGGTGATCGAGAAGATCGGTTATACGAAGTCCGAATACATGTTTGAAGCAAATTCTTGCGGCGTATTATCGGCAATTCATGAGCAATCTGCAGATATCAACCAAGGTGTTGACAGAAAAACAAAGCAAGAACAGGGCGCTGGTGACCAAGGTATCATGTTTGGTTACGCCAACAATGAAACAGACAACTTTATGCCTTTGGCGCTGGACCTTTCGCATCGTCTGCTCTATGAACTGGCAGAGCTGCGCCGGGAAAACAAGGAAATAAAATACTTGCGTCCCGATGCCAAATCGCAGGTGACATTGGAATACGGTGACGATCACAGACCCAAAAGAATCGATACCATTGTCATCTCTACGCAACACGATGAGTTTGACAGTGAGGCTGCCATGCTCGAAAAGATTACCCATGATATCAAGACTATTCTGATTCCGCGTGTGAAGGCACAGCTGAAACCAGAACTACAGCTGCTGTTTAATGACGACATCAAATTTCATATCAATCCTACCGGAAAATTCGTCATTGGCGGACCTCATGGCGATACGGGACTGACCGGACGTAAGATCATTGTAGATACATACGGTGGTAAAGGTGCTCATGGTGGTGGTGCCTTCTCAGGCAAAGACCCCTCTAAAGTGGACCGTTCGGCTGCTTATGCAACCCGGCATATTGCCAAAAATCTGGTCGCCGCAGGCGTAGCAGATGAAATCCTTGTCCAGATATCTTATGCCATCGGTGTAAAAGATCCCATGGGAATCTACGTCAACACCTATGGTACGAGTAAAGTCAATCTAACGGACGGTCAGATTGCTGATAAAATCGCCGGCTTATTTGATATGACTCCGTACGGTATCGAAACCCGTCTTGGTCTCAGAAACCCAATTTATTCTGAAACTGCGGCATATGGCCATATGGGTAGAACTCCAAGAAAGGTGACCAAAGAATTTGAAAGCTCCACGGGCGAAAAGAAATTTGTTGAAGTCGAGTTATTCACCTGGGAAAAGCTGGACTATATCGATAAAGTAAAAGAGGCCTTTGGTTTATAAAATCAATCGGATAAAATAAGTTAGGGAGACGGCAATGTCTCCCTTTTTTTGTATATTGTTCCTTCTAAACCATTTCAATCATGAAAAGACGTCATTTTTTACTTGCACCTATGGGCCTGGTAACGGTACCTGCACTAGCGCACTCCACTTCACCAGCAACAGAGCTGTCTTCTGGCACGATCATCCATGTTGTTAACTTCTGGCTAAAAAAAGACCTTACCGAAAAGGAAAAGAAAAGTTTTGTTGGCTTTTTTGAAGAACTCCGCAAGATCGAAACGGTCAAAACGCTCAATTACGGAACGCCAGCAGCAACCAATCCTAGACCCGTAGTCGACAACAGCTTTGACTATACCCTGATTGTAACTTTCAAAGACCTCAAAGACATCGGCGTCTACGAAACGCATCCCATACACTTAAAGGCAATCGAAAAATATCAGCATCTCTGGACAAAGGTCATGGTCAAGGATACAGCACTGATCAAATAAGCCCCCGGGCCTTGATCTCCAGATACTTGTTGATTGAATTGATCGTTAGGTTTTCAGGCGTAGTATAAATGATCTGGAAGCCATTACGAATCAATTCTTGTACGATCAGCTGCTTTTCGTAAATAAATTTTTCCGCGATGATTTGGTTATAGATCTCGATGGTCTTTTTGGGCGAGCTCTTAGCCAAATCTTCCACTTCCACATTTTTAAATACAACGACGACAATGAGGTGACTACGGTTCAACATATTCAGGTAGCTCATCTGCCGATTTAACGAATCGAGAGTTTCAAAGTTTGTATATAGAAAAATAAGCGAACGCTTGTTGATATGTGCGTTAGCGTAGCTATATAGCTTACCAAACTCCGGTTCATTGAACCTGGTCTCCACCTGATACAAAGCCTCCGAAATCTTGAGCATCTGATTATTCCGCTTTTCGGCCGGAATAAATGCATGGATATCTTTTGCAAACGTCA
The DNA here is from genome assembly GCF_901482695.1 of Sphingobacterium thalpophilum. Classification (NCBI taxonomy): domain Bacteria; kingdom Pseudomonadati; phylum Bacteroidota; class Sphingobacteriia; order Sphingobacteriales; family Sphingobacteriaceae; genus Sphingobacterium; species Sphingobacterium thalpophilum. Next base: position 1,902,334 of record NZ_LR590484.1, on the reverse strand, counting down.
ATAATCCCGCTCTGTCCTGTTTGAGAATCGTAGCGTTGGAAAGCACCAACGCGGCGTTGATCGCATAGTCCAATAGTGAAAGTCCCTCAAAGGGCATACGCATTGCCCGTCCCAGATCGATAAAGGAATAGATGGGCTGGGATTTTTCTTCCTCATACTGATTTACCATCAGTTTCGTAACCTTTGCCGAAGCCTTCCAGTTCATATGCCGGTAATCATCGCCCCGAACATATTCCCTCACATGATCAAACTCCATCGCTGAACCGATGCGACGGATCCGTTTGATTCCCAACTCATTCAGCCTATTGCTTGTCGCCAGAAGCTGGTATTTCCGCAGTTGAATATAGGAGGGATAACAGGGAGTTTCCTGCGGCTGACAGACAACAAATCTGCGTTTGATAAAGCCCAATCGTCTAACCAAAGCCAGGCAGCGTCCAAAGCGGTATACACCGCGCTGCGTGGGACGCAGCAAGTAGGTAATTTCCTCGCTTTGATTGCTCGCTAACCGAACAAAAAACTCCTTATCCCGTATTTGCAGCTGTACAGGAAATTCCTCCAGAATCTCGATCGCTGTGCCAAAGGGATACAAAGATTGAACGATTAATTTCATGGAATTTTCATCCCCATTGGATAATTTTTCCGGATATACCCTTGTTACTTCAATTCGCCTCCGACCTGAAAAGAGCAAAATAAAATCAAAGATCAGCACTGCCATCCACAGCCAAAACACCCCCCAGGCAGCTAAGAATAGACCTTTAATAAAAAAGGAGATGGTGAAAAGCGCTGCAACTCCTATCAAAGAATAGAAAAACTGACTGGTCAGAAAAAGCTGCTGTAATTTTCTCATTATCTTGGTATGTCAACGGTATTTAGGATCTGATCAATGACATATGCGGTGGTGAATCCCTCCATTTCGCGTTCTGGGGTCAACATAACCCGATGCCCCAGTACTGCGGGAGCCACCCGTCTGATATCCTCGGGGGTTACAAAATCCCGACCGTTTAACGCGGCAGAGGCCTTGGCAGATTCCAGCAATGCAATGGACGCCCGTGGGGATGCCCCCAATGTTAAGCTAGGATTTGTACGCGTTTTGATAATGACCTGCGCAATATACGTAAGCAACTCCTCGTGCACAAAAATAGATTTGATCAGTCGTTGAAAGCTGGCTATTTCTGCTGCCGAGATCACCGTACCAACCTGATCTTCTTTATTCACCGCCTGTTGCGCATGATGTTCGCGCAATATCTGCAGCTCTTGCTCCAGCTCGGGGTAATTGACATTGATCTTAAACAGAAACCTATCCAGCTGTGCTTCCGGGAGCCGGTAGGTGCCTTCATGCTCAATGGGATTCTGTGTGGCGAACACGACAAATGGCACCGGTAGACCATACGTATTACCATCGACAGAAACTTGCCGCTCGGCCATACTCTCAAAGAGTGCCGCCTGCGTTTTGGCCGGAGCTCGGTTGATCTCGTCAATTAAAACAATATTTGCAAAAATAGGTCCTTTACGAAATTCGAACTCATTCGTTTTGAGATCGAGTATGGACGAGCCTGTCACATCGGAAGGCATCAGGTCGGGAGTGAACTGGATCCGTTTGAAATCACTGCTGATCGTTCTGGCAATTAATTTTGCAGACAAAGTCTTTGCCACACCCGGCAATCCTTCGATCAGGGCATGCCCCGAAGCCAGGATCGAAATCAGCAACATATCGAGCAGTTCGTCCTGTCCCACAATCACCTTTTTTACCTCCGCTTTTACCTGTGCCATCTTATCGTACAAAACCGATACATCTGTCCGGTTTTCAAAAGATTTATATTTATCGAAGTCACTCATATCATTTTTGCTTTAAGTTTGAATTCTTCTATCGTATCATTCAGTTGCTTGAGGTCGGCAACTTCATGTTGTGGCCACTGCCGTAGCTGTATAATCAGCTTAATGAGAAAACCGGTCTCCGCCTGCGATACACCTGATCGTTCGGCTAACTCCTCAACAAAGCCCTCTTCCTGAAGCTGGAGTGTATCGACATGAAAGCGGTTTCGAAGATCATGCAGGAAATAATCTATCTTCTTGGCCACCATGTTGCCCGGAGTTCCATTTTCGTAGTAGAGCGTAGCAATGGTCTCACAGAACTCCTTGGAGAGATTGGGCTCCGGATTCACAATCTCAACTGCACGCTGCTCACGCTTGCTCCTGAACACGAGCAACAGCAGCAGCCCGCCCAACAAAACATACCATGCCTGCCGAAGACCGTCACTCGTCAGGATAACGCGCATCGGCGTCCGATATTGACGGATGTTGGCTCTGAAATTGTACCAGGCAACTGGTTTATCGTTCAAATAAGACAAACACTTCGCGACATACACGTACTGCGAAGCCGAATTTAACAGGTAATAGTTGCCAAATAGATCGGGCGTCAGATGCAAATAAAGCAGCCCCCGGCCAAAAGGCACCTCGACAAAATTCGGCAAAAGAAAATCCCGATAAGTAATACCGCCAAGAATAGTGGCCTGCTTAGGAAGTTTACTGAACACCACGCTCAGCTCGGACTTATCATAGCTTATCTTACTCGTATCGTTGGTTAATGTTACCCTTAATTGGTCTTTTATATCCAGTCCTTTTTTGAATCCGTAGAAATTGTACGTTTCTATCTGCAAAGAATCCAATAGGTAGAAATCAATATCATTTGCTATGATCATGGCTTTACCTCCTTTAGATACATAGTCCAGTAGCTTATGGTGAGCAGCTTCGCCGGGGGAAAAATAAGAGGTATAAAACAGCAGATTTTTGTCCGGCCTCTTGACACTGTCCAGATACTCGTATAAGGGACGTTCAATATTCATATTATTCTGATCGATAATATGTTTCAATTCCTGTCTAAGGACAAAAGCGCCAAAGGGGTTTTTATCCTTCATATCAAAGGTACGCTCCCAGATAATAGGTTTCTTGCTCGTCATATCGATGATACCGATCAACAGTAGGACAACACCTAACAATATCAAGCCGAACTTTACAGATCCCTTCATTTAATTTGATTTTGATATTGATAAAACAGCTCCCTATATTGGTTAAACTCGGTCTCACTTAATCCGAACTGCCCGAACCACACCCGGTCAAACACCTGCGTGCAATCCAAGAATCCCGTTCGCAGCCCGTCATTGGTGATCTCATTGGCAAATTCTGCATTCGTTTTGCTATGCTTCCATATAATATGTCCTGTCTGTGCCAGCTTCTGGATATTCTGCAGCTGGAGATACCGGACTCCAAGCGCATAATTCTTCTGCTCAATACTCTCCTTGATATAATGGTCCAGATTGCTGTTCATCAGATTGCGCTCCACATAGCTTACTGTATCCAATTCTTCATCTTCCGGTTTATGTGTGATAAAATACGAGTTCTTATTATATAATACCTTGTATAAGATGTAGGCGAGAACGATCAGCGCCAGAAAGGCAAAGAGGTAGCCAAACTCTTTTTCGAATCTCAGGGGGTTGTCGGGCATTAAATCGCTCAGCCACTTCGAAATCCTACTCACAACACGTTGAAGTACTCCCACCCGGGATTTGATATTTTCCGAATACACAAAAGCATCATCTTCATAACGCTTGATAATATCCGGATACGGGTCCATCTTAAAGGCGCGCCTCTGGGAGTATCTAGGGATAGAATCGAAGAGACCGGGCTCCCAGATATCTATTTTATTCGGTTGGCTGCCAACCGCCGGGATTTTCGTTGTCCCGACGGTATCCACCGCAATACTGTCTGGAACAGCCACCAACGTATCGGTAACAATGGCAGAGGAATCCACTGCTTCACCATCGCTCCCCACATCACGCTGCTTGGGATGACAGGCTGTTAGTGCATATACAAATCCAAACAAAAAAATCACGAGTACTCTACTCATCACGCCCTCCGATCTGATCAATCATCGCATAAATGCGTTCGCCAAATTTGAGATCTTTGGCTGTTTCATAGATGATCCCATTGGCCAGCACTCCGGCCATATATAGAAAAAGAGTGAATAAGGTGACGAAGAGACCACCCAGCGTCATCAGCAACTTTCCCCAGGACGAGTCAAAGAAAGCAGCCTCCACACCCAGGAAATTATAGGACAACAGCGAAATGATGATCATTGGAACAATAGAAATCATCATAACGGCCATCTGGAAAATAAAATTGACAATATAGGTGGCAACACCATATTGAACGAGTTTTTTGCTGAGCATCACATACGCATCCGTAAAGCAGCTTCCCAGGTCGGAGTATCCTTCCCGATAAAATAGGAAAGAGCAGAATAGCCAAATGCCAACCATGGACATCAGAATGCCTATCGCAAAACTCCCGATAAATGGGATAAATATAGCGATTGCAGCGACAAAGACAACCGGTATGAAGATAACGACCAGCGCGAGGATCATTGCAAACAGAAACCTAAAATACCGGCCGATGTTTAATCTGAAATTGCGCAGCACCTCCTGCCCCGAAAATTGGGTGTCCTTGCGCTCTTTCAGGAGAATGAAGTACTCTATCGAAATGCCGTAAACATACAGCCCCAGCGCTAGCAAAGCCAGGATGAGCACTCCCGCCCAGGTAAGGCCATCGATATCCTCAAATGAGTTGCTATTTGCAGAAAAAGTGATTTTGGTAGATAAGAAATAATACACGAGGGCAATCCCCCCGAGCGGCAGTGCAGATAAACCAAAAATGGTGGTCACAAAGTGCTTATAGATCGATTTAAAAAGGTCGATAAAGCTCTGGACAAAATCTCCTATTTTACGTTCTTTCTGAAATTCAAAATCTACTTCCATTGCAATCGCCTGGCTAACCGATACGGATTAATTATATAAAAATACACGATGCCCAGCAAGGATAATACAATTATGATTACGCATAGCCAAACGGACACTTCATAATAACGTGTTACAAAACCTTCTAATGTGCCTGCCACAACGAAAAACGGAACGGTACTGAGCAAAACCTTCATTGCCGTCTTCGCCGTCCGGACAAAAGAGGCCAACCGCGTATAGGATCCCGGAAACAATAAGCTATTCCCGATAGCAAAGCCACATCCGCCCGCCACGACAATGACCGATATTTCGATAGTTCCGTGAATCCAGATTGCTGACATCGCTTTGCCCATGACGCCATACTGAAAGAATAACTGATGGAAAGCCCCCAGCATAATGCCATTACTGAAAAGAATATAGCCTGTTCCGACACTCAAAAATAAGCCGAAGGCAAAAGCCATAAAAGCCACACGTACATTATTGATGGTGATCCAGATCGCTGAACCAAAATTGCTGCCCTTTCCGTACACCGCTGCGGGGTCTCCGGCTCTGATGCTCTCAATCGTTGAATCTACATACTGATCGCCCAAAATTAACCGGACAAAATCGACATCATACATAGCCGACAGAAAACCGATGACCGACGCGAGTATAAAGATCAACAATGAATACATCAAAGGCCTGCGGATAGACCATATCGCCTGCGGAATCTCCTCCATAACAAAAGATCTAAACTTATTGTTGGAAGCTTTCTGGTCTTTGTAGATTTTTTGATGCGCAGTAACAGCAAGCTCGTTCAGGTACTTCCGAACCTTACTCTCGGGGTAAAATGTCTGCGCATAGGCCAGATCATTTGTTAGCTCAATATAATTTGAAGCCAGTACATCCGGATCAACGTCCTTGCTAATTGACAAATTATTTTCAATTAACGTCCATTTTTCTTTATTTCGTTCTACAAACGATGCTTCTCTCATTAATTTTTTTTAACTGGCCAAATCAAATATAGGAAATATCAGTGATTGAAAAGCACAAACCGGCATGAAAATACACCGGAAATTTCAGTCTTTTTCATGAGCATAAGGCCTCTTGCCGGCGGATAGGGCCTTATATGCGAATGGTAACAACCGATATACAGATACGCATTTAGATATGAATAAGCTTGAGATAAACACAGCACAAAATGTAAAAATCGAATACAACCTTGCCAGCTTAGGTTCAAGAATGATCGCATTTGCCATCGATTATTTTGTCATTGTCTGTTACATTTTCTTTTGTATATTCCTTCTGGACAGCATACATATCTCCAAAAGCGACCCTTATCTACGCTACGGCGTTATCATGGGCATGACGCTACCTGCATTTTTCTATACCTTGATCACAGAGACTGCATTTGGAGGACAGACCATCGGTAAAAAAATCATGAAGATAAAGGTGGTTAAACTCGATGGATCCCGCGCAAATTTTTATCAGTACCTATCGCGGTGGGCATTATCGATTGTTGATATATGGATGACCATGGGCGGCATTGCCATCACCTCCATTGTCCTATCTAAAAATGGACAGCGCATTGGCGATATTGCAGGCGAGACCGCTGTGATCAGCCTCAAGCCAAGTCTTAAGCTCAGTGATACAATCTATGAAGAAACCACCGACAATCATCCTATTCTATTCCCTCAGGTCATTAAATTAAGCGATAAAGATGCCAATTTGATCAAAGATGTTTACCAGACGGCATTCGACAGAAGGGATGTCGGCATACTCACAGCATTGGTACAGCGCCTGGAAAAGGTCATGGATATGAAGCACCCCGAGAAGATGACTCCCAACGATTTTGTGTTGCAGGTCATGAAGGACCATTACCGTATGTTTAAGGACAAATAATCCGCCGCCCACGCTGCGCAGGACGCTTGTTGCGTGTTAAAGCCGAGATAGATTATTCCTGTAACTTGGACTCTGCCTTGTCAATCCGTATTCAGCAAGGGGATACACTCCAAAAACTAAAAAAAGGAACCATAGTGTTCCTTTTTTTTAGTTTCGATCAGAAGCAAGCTTATGCCAGCACAGTTGCCGCGGAGGTTTGCACCTGACGGTCCACTTTCTTAACTAAACCCTGTAAGACATTTCCCGGTCCAACTTCCACAAATGCAGTAGCCCCGTCGGCCAGCATATGCTGCACAGTTTGTGTCCAGCGGACTGCGCCTGTCAGCTGTGCGATCAGGTTCTGCTTGATCGTTGCCGGATCGGTCTGCGGCTTTGCGTCTATATTTTGATAAATAGGGCATCTGGGGGAGAGAATATCCACAGCTTCGATTGCAGCCTGTAGTTCAACTTTCGCCGACTCCATCAATGGCGAGTGGAAAGCACCGCCAACATTTAATTTCAACGCACGTTTTGCTCCCGCTTCGGTCAGCAGTGCACAGGCCTGATCAACACCTTCAATGGATCCCGAGATAACCAGCTGCCCCGGACAATTGTAATTTGCCGCGACAACCACTTCCTCCACTTGCGCACAGATATCCTCCACAATAGCATCCTCGAGGCCCAAAATCGCAGCCATAGTCGAAGGCTGCAGCTCACAGGCCTTCTGCATCGCGTTGGCACGTTGAGCGACCAGCTTTAAACCATCTTCAAAACTTAAAGCACCAGCTGCCACCAAAGCAGAAAACTCACCCAAAGAGTGTCCCGCTACCATATCCGGCTGAAAAGAATCACCCAATGCTTTTGCCAAAATCACCGAATGCAAGAAAATTGCCGGTTGTGTTACTTTGGTCTGTTTCAACTCCTCGTCAGTACCCGAAAACATAATATCGGTAATACGGAAACCTAAAATATCATTCGCTTTTTCGAACAAAGCTTTTGTCTCTTCGTTTAAATTATACAGGTCTTGGCCCATTCCAACAAACTGGGCGCCCTGACCGGGAAATACATATGCAGTTTTCATCTATCTATTTTTTTCTTTAATGGCTGATGAGCCCGTAAGCCCGATTCATATTTAAGCATTACAGTAACCGCAAACTTAGATAAATTGCTGCTGATATGCAATATAATTGCTCGTCATATATAAAAACAATCTTCTGAACATCGTGATTTCGCCTCCGGCAATCCCGGTAGCCTCTACCGGTCGCACGGGCTCACCCACCCAAAACATACCTTCGCGTATCGTGCGTCTATCCAGGGCATTCAATTTTCTGGGACAAAACTCAGCGAGAGTAGCTTCCGTGGGTCAAATACATCTTGGGCAATCTCAAGGAGCTGAGCACTGCCGAGCATCTCTATTTTTTCAATCACTTCATCCAGTAGGATCACACGGTCGTAATCCATTACATTCTTGGCCGCCGAGATAATGGTACTCATGCGGTTCTCCTCTGTTAAAGCGATCTGTCCGATAAACTTCCGTTTGGCCTTGGCAAGTTTGACCTCAGATAGCGGGTGTTCGCACATATGGCGGAGTTCCTTAAATACCAGCTTTTTAGCTTTTTCCACTTTTTCCTCATCTGTACCCAGATAGATGCTAAACAATCCGGTGTCCGAAAAGATCGTGTAATTGGATTCTATCGTATAAGCGATGCCATATTTCTCACGGATGGAAAGATTGAGGATCGATCCCATACCCATACCACCGAGCATATTGTTCAGCAGCAGCAAGCCGGTCTTACGGTCGTCGCGATAACCGTAAGCCAACGAACCGAGCATATAGTGGACTTGATTAATGGGTTTTGGCACTGTCAGATGCTGTTCGCCAACCGGCTTCACATCATCTCTCGTCCGTAAGGTTTTATTTTCGGATATATTGCCAAAAGTTCTGAGCAGCAAGCGCTCCACTTCTTTCACACTGTAGTTGCCTGTAATACCGATCACCATTTCATGGGTATCGTAATTTGATTGCATGAAGGTCAGAATATCGTCCTTCTGAAGAGACAGCAACTGATCTTCCAGCCCCAATATATTATGCCCCAGCCCCGATCCCTGAAAAATAAGGTCTTCAAAATCATCCACGATAGATTCTTCGGGACTATCCAGATAAGACGCCATTTCATCGACAATCACCGATTTTTCCTTATCCATTTCTACTTCCGGAAACGTGGAATGGAAAAAGATATCTTCAAAAAGATCCAGCACCCGATCCAGATAGGGTTTCAGAATGGAGGCATGGACACAGGTATACTCTTTGGTCGTATACGCGTTCAGGTCACCCCCCACAGATTCCAGACGATTAATAATTTGTTGTGTCGAGCGTTTCTCCGTCCTTTTAAATAACAGGTGTTCAATGAAATGCGCGACACCAAACTTTCCGGCCAGCTCATCCCGGGAGCCCGCATTGATGACCATACATACGTGTGTTATGGGTAAGTTCTGATATTGGAATACCGCGCGCATTCCATTTGAAAGTCTGATAATCTCGTATTCCATGCAATCTGTAAATTGTCTAAAGATAATATATTGTGTTGAGCGGTACCCCACATCGCAGCCAGGATCGTCTGTCCCGGGTCTCCCAATCCTACCCCCCTGAGCACATATCATGCAAAACTAAGGTTTTTAAAATGCAAAACGGTCATAGCGAAATCACTATGACCGTTTTTTAATGATTATTTAGCCTCTTTACATCCGTGGCCGCCTCATACCACCGGGGAACCGATCTTCACCCTGAGGATTGCCCATGGCAAATTTTTGGAATTTATAGGTGAACAACAACATAAAGTAGCGCCCAAGACGGTTGGTGCGGCTATCTGTGATCATAGACTCACTGACTGTCCGCGAAACGTTGGTTTGCTGATTCAGCAGGTCAAATGCCTGGAGACGTATCGTACCACGACGTTCTTTTAAGAACTTCTGCTCAATGTAAGAGTTGATAACAAATGGGTTGGCATTGATCCCTGCACCATATCCATTATTGAATTGCTTCGAAAGATCTGCTCCAAAAATTGTTGTTGGGGTGATATTTACTGAACCGATCAAGGTCGGTGTCCAGGAAGAAACATTGGTGGTACGATTTGTCAGGGAGTTTTCCGTGTGATTATACTGATAACGTACACCGGGATTTATCTCCAGATTTTCCGAAGGATTATATCTAAACATCAAACCCTGATTAAACACAATGTTTCGGGCGACGTTCTTTTGTCCCATATTGTCATCCTTCTCTGTTGAAACGTAACCAATATTTTTATTGTAGGAGATTCCGCCCATTAGCATAATGTTATAGGTTTTTTCTTTTAGTGATTTGCCGTAATGGTAAAAGGAGCTGACATTAAAAGGTTTATCGCCGGTTTCATTGAGATACCGTGTTTCGGAAACCAACGTTCTATTCGTTTTTCCAGTCTGATAATCCATCAAATCATCCAAATAACTTTTACTCAGGCTCACAATCTTGTTATTGGTCAGACCTGCATTGACAAAAGCAAAAAAGTTGTTCCCCTTCTGAAAATCGTTTTTACGGAACCGAACATTCAGCTGATGACTAAATTCGGGGTTTAGATTGGCATTACCGATCACTATGCTTGTACGGTTTGTACTCATGTCAAACGGCAAAATCTGGGTCACTGAAGGCTCGTTGGGTGTACCGGAATAATTGACCGATAAATTCGATTGGCGCGAAAATTTGTACTCAAATCGCGCAATCGGCATCCAGTTCATGTTGTTCCGGTGTATCGGCACCACCAATCCCGAACTGATCGCATCCCCCCGCAATTGCGAAGGCTGTGCCGCCGCTCCGATAGAATAAGTAATTTTATCCCCATTATACAGGTAATTAGCGCCTACTTTATGGGTAGCAAAAGAATAATCATAATTATAGTCAAAATTCAATTTAGGGTCCTCAGCGATCAAATTCCCGTTTGCGTCATACCCCGTCTGCTTATTCGAGTTATCATACTTATTCTTATTAAAGTCATAAGTAAACTCCAGTCGCCCCTTCTCAGAGAGCGGCTCCGTATAGTTCAGCGAAGCGCCAGCATTCCAGCTTTTATTCTTTGCTTCTAAGATCGTCTTTTCATAAATCTTAGTTAGAGACACACCTGCGTTATTTGGATCAGCCAACAAACGGTCCAATATGGCGTCTTGGTCTTTCTTTGTCTCCGCATTATTGTAATTCATGTTGACAAATACATTTCGACCTTTGTCATTGAGCTTACGGTTGTACAGACCACTGATGCCAAAGCGGGGTGCCGTCGAATTGGCCAATATGTCCTGTGTCTGCGTGTTATTTAAAGCTCCACTACGGTAGGTGGTTGATTCGGAAAATGTTGTTGCGTCGCTTTTATCAAACCCAAACTGGGGAGAGATCTTAATATAGTCTTTATCTGACGGTTTCCATTCCACATTAGCCTCAAAACGATGGCTCCCACCGACAGTATTGTTCCTGTTAGAAATACTGTCGGTCTGCATGATACTAGGCAATGTGTTCTCCTGGATCCTTTCCGACAATGTCGTATTATCCGTATGACTATAACTATAACTACCATAAGCCGTCAATTTATCGTTAAAATCCTTTCGGAAATTAAGGCCTATCGAGCCAATTTTTGTAAGGCCGTCCGAACCACCAAACATACCGCCACCACGACGGCCGCCGCCGCCCTGCCCTCTCCGGGCACCACCACCTGTTGTATTGAAATCAAACAGGGGCGCGTTGGTGTTGTTTAGATTCCCGAGCACGGAAAGCTGCTCGCCCTCACGCATACCCATCCACATACCTGTAGCCTGATAACGGTCTTCCGTACCATAACCTGCCCGGAGTGTGGTCATATGTCCCTGATTATATTTAGGATCAATTTGAATATTCAACACCTTTTCAGACTCGCCATTTTTATTACCCGTAATATTGGCCATCTCACCATAATCGTCGATAATCTGCATTTTTTGGATGATGTTGGCCGGCAGATTCTGTGTCGCCGTTTTTAGATCACCTAGGAAAAAGTCCTTCCCATTGATACGCACCCGTTTGACAGATTCACCTTGAGCCGTGACGTTTCCATCTTTGTCTACCTCTACACCCTGCAGCTTTTTAAGTGCATCCTCAGCGACCGATCCTTCCCGCAATTTCAGGTCTTTCATCGTATACTCCAGCGTATCACTCTTAACGACCACCGTCGGAACACCGTCCACAACGACTTCTTCGAGCATCTGTGAATTCTGCTGCAGGGTCAAACTCGGAATAACGTATTTCTGCTGCCCTTGCGGGAAGTGAAACTCTTGTTCAAAGCGCTCAAAACCTAAGTTGGAAACTGTAATTTTAAATGTATCCGCTTTAATTTTGTCAAATGTAAAAATCCCGGCCATACTCGATCCAGTAGACATCGAATCCAACCGCGAAGTTAACGTGACGGTCGCTCCCGCCACCATCCTGTTTTTGTCATCTTTTAGCATTCCCTGTACGCTTCTGGTCTGGCCGTAAACTGTCCATGCCGTTAGCATACTCAATAAAAAAAGCACATAGCCTCTCATAACATCTATTTTATATCTCTATAATTGACCAATCCTTGATCTAAAGCGGCCCATAGGCTACTCAAAATCTTTACAAAAGAAGATATTATTAGTGTTAATTAATGTAAAAGGCCATTATTCACACAGAAGTTACAATGGATAACTCTAAAATTATTCGTACTTTCGTTCGGTTACCGAAGAATAAGATGCTACTATCATACTATCAGGAACAATGGATTGAAGCTGGATGTGATGAGGCTGGTAGAGGTTGTCTCGCTGGTCCGGTGTTTGCCGCGGCGGTAATTTTTCCACCCGGTTATCATCACAAACGCTTAAACGATTCCAAAAAATTAAGCGAAAAACAACGGATGGAATTGCGTCCCATTATTGAGCAGGAAGCTCTTGCTTATGCCGTTGCCAGCGTGTCTGCCGAAGAGATTGACCGGATCAATATTCACAATGCAAGTTATCTCGCCATGCATAAGGCCCTGGATATGCTGCACATCAAAGCCGAATATATCATTGTAGATGGCAATAGGTTCATTCCATACCAGAAAGTGCCTTATACCTGTGTAGTAAAGGGAGATGGAAAATATCTTTCAATCGCAGCAGCCTCTATTTTGGCCAAAACCTACCGCGACGAATATATGGATACCATAGCGGCTGATTTTCCGGACTACGACTGGATGAACAACAAGGGCTATCCTACGGTGAAACATCGGTCTGCTGTGCTGGCCTATGGAACGACACCCCACCATAGAAAAAGCTTTAGAATAACTGATCCACAGCTCAAATTATTCTAAAGCTTGATGTATTTTTGAAACGAAACAGCTGCCTATGCGGCTGTTTCGTTTTTATACCCTTTTAACGAGAAATATATGGCAGCAGCCATCCCCAGACCAAGTATGATCGAAGAAATCAACGTCAGTAAATTTCCTACTTTATGCGATTGAGGATCAAATATAAATTCAATCTTATGGGATCCCGCTGGCAATTGCAGCGCTCTTAATAGATAATCAGCACGGATTATTGGTGTCTCCTTTCCATCAACATATGCTTTCCAGCCTTTGTCATAGAAGATCTCCGAGAACACCGCAAAGACATCATTGGATGCCGTGTATTCATACTGCATTTTGTCCGGATGATAAGAGGTCAGCTTAATCTCTCCTGTCGTAGATGCGCTGGATGTTTTTGCTTTGATTTCATTTTGATACTGCTGATTTACGAAAGCCTCTTTATGCGGATCAAAGGAACTGATTGCCTGCATCTCCTCCGCATTGCCCTTCACAAAGGTTATCTTATCGACAAACCAGGCGTTACCCGCTGCCGTGCTTCTTCTGATAATACGCTGTGATTGACTCTGCGGATCCGTCGTGATCAAATAGCGGACATTGAACATATCCAGCACATCCTCGTTAAGCGCACCATTAAACTGATTCTCGAGAACTTCCTGAAAACGCATCAATTTTGCTGCATGATAGCCGCCCAATGATTTATGGAAGTACGAAGGACGCGCATCCGAAAAGGGATCTGTTGTGAGATCCAGTACCCGGTAGCTCAGGTCTTTATCCATTAAGATCAGCTGATCTACCTCGCGCTGCTGAAAGGCCTGCTGTGCTACCGCTCCCTTTTCGCTAAACGAACGATCATTTAAAAAGCGCTTATCAACACCCCAGAGATCAAATAAGAACAAGACGAGCAAGCTTCCAAACAACACGCCTTCACTCAGCTTTTTCTTCAGATAAAACCAGATCAATCCAAAGGTTAGCAAAATGAGGACAAACGAACGGTAAGCATCTTTACTGGCAATATCCTTTCGGTCCAGAACCAGCTGGTTAGCCAGTTCGCTCGCCGTTGCTTTGTCGCCGATCTGCTGGGAAAACGTCTCAATTAAACTATTATGTTCGGCATTTCTAAAATTCAAGAAAAGATCCGGCATCAGCCCCACCAAAAGACAAAATCCACCGACACCAACAAAAGTATACAGCACTTTCTTGTCCAGGTTAGGAATTTCCTTTGCGCGCGTCAGCAGTTCATTTACCGTCAATATCGCCATAAGCGGGACGGTGATGGACACAAGCACCAAAATCGATTCGACAGCCCTAAACTTATTATACATGGGAAAGTAGTCGAAAAACAGGTCTGAAACCAGCGTAAAATTCTTACCGAACGATAAAAGCAAGGCCAGTATGGTTGTCGTCAATATCCACCATTTCAAACGGTTTTTGACGATCACCAGCCCCAGTACAAAAAGAAAGAAAACACCGGCACCGAAATACCAGGGCCCTGAGGTAAAACGCTTATCTCCCCAGTACGTCGGCATCCCTTCGGCAATTTGTCCTGCTTGTACAGCAGATGCGCCTTTGTCCATGAAAAACTTGGCAACATGCGATTTTTCATCCAGCTGCCCGCCGGTAGATCCACCGTAGGCATTGGGAATCAAAAAAGTTACAGACTCTCCGATCCCCTGGCTCCAATCATAGGCGTATTCTTTGTCCAACCCTTTTTTTGCCGAACTTTTATCATCCACTTTTGTGATGTTTGCATGACCGCGCGTGCTCAATTTACTATACTCCCAAGTTGGCAGCAAAATGGAAGCATTGACCATCACTGCGATAACCACCGCAACAACCTGCCTGCCGGAATTGATAAAAAAGGCCTTTAATTGTTTTTGTTTGATGGCATCAACCAAGATGAATATGACATATAACATCAAGGCCATCAACAGATAGTAAGTTGTCTGCAAGTGATTCACACGAATCTCCAGCGAAAGAAGCAGGGCCAGGAGTACGGGCCCCCACAGCTTGCTGCCCCGATAACACATGATCACGGATGCAATCACCGGCGGAATAAACGCAATGGCGTTTGCCCGGGTAATATGTCCTGCTTCAATATAAATAAAATTGTAAGAAGTAAAGGCTATGGCGACGGCGCCCACAGCGGCAAGCCAGGGTTTAATACGCAGTACACTAAACAGAAAATAAGCGCCCAATAAATAAAACAATACCGTATCCATGGGACTTGGGAAAACAAATTTAACCGCATTCAGCACATAGGTACCAATGTTATTTTCATTCGCCTGCCAGATCTGGTACGTAGGCATACCGCCAAACATGGAGTTTGTCCACAAAGGTGCGGTTCCATCCTTGGCCCTGTAATCAAATAACTCTTTCTGTGCTGCCTGCGCCTGTACCACATCCGATTGGGCCAATGTCTTTCCTTGCCAAACGGGCGTGAAATAAAAAAATACAAGCGCAATGAATATCGCAATAACGATTAAATGCGCCGAATTTGCTTTAAACCAATTTTTCATTTATCCTCTTAGGTTGTTTAAAAGTCTTAAAAGCCAAACTTAGATAAATTTGTTTTTATATACAATTATTATTGCGACCAAATACAAGGGCAATACACAGGCACTAAAAGCCCTGTTCAGCTTTTAGTGTCCGATAAAATCAGCATGCATGGGTAGTCTATTTCATTTTGACAGCAGTTCCGGTTGCCCCCACCATCATCATGCCTCCGGTGCCTACAGTTTGAAAGTCCAGCCGTACGCCCACGACCGCATCGGCACCCAATGCCCTGGCCCGATCTTCCAGCTCGCGTAAGGCCGCTTCGCGCGTATCCTGAAATGCCCGCTCGTAAGAATTAGACCTGCCACCAAAAAAATCACGGAAACCAGCCATCATATCTTTGATGGCATTTGCGCCCAATACAACCTCCGAAGAAACAATGCCCAAATAACGGTCAATCTGATGTCCTTCAATATTGCTTGTTGTAGTCAATAACATAGTTACTCTCCTTTTTGAATTAGTTTATTTATATTGGATAATTCTCCAAACACAACCAAAATATCGCCCTCTTCCATCACCGTCTCGGAAGTGGCAATACCGGAAGCCTCTTTCTGTTCTCTGGTCACACCATCTTTTCTTGTTTCCGTAATTTTGACGGTCGTCAATACGATGATTTTATACAAGTTGGTCAGGTTTGCCTCTCGTAACGTCATGCCCACATATCGGGCTGGCACTTTTGTCTCCACAATAGAATAGCGGTCCGACACCTTGAAAGAATCCACAATATCGATATTGTCAAGCCGCATGGCCAGTCGCTCGGCAGCCTCTTCTTCCGGCATGATATATTCGTTGATCTCCATAGCTTCCAGGACCGTTTTCTGCAGATCAGATACAATACGGCCGATGATCCGCTTTACTTTCAATTGCTTTAAGAGCGCTACGGTCATCAGCGACGCACCCTCATCTTCTCCGATCGCCACGATGACGGCATGGGCATCTTTCAGCGGCAAGGAAGACACCGCCTCCCGGTCTGTCGTATCCAGGCATACCGTGTGCGTGATCCTGTCCTTCAGTTGCTCGACGATGGTTAAATTCCGGTCTGCACCAATCACCTCATGACCAAGCTCAGTAAGATGAACGCCCAATGAACGTCCGAAATGCCCCAACCCTAAAACAATATACTTCATACCCCAAACTAAGATAAATTTCCTGTATTTACAAGTTCCTACAGCCTGTTTCTAAAGCCTGATGCGCCAATGGACTGCTTCCGTAGCAAGAACCTGGTCATGCCCGGATCAAAACAGTATTTTTTCCTCCGGAAATATGATATTTCTTCTCGTTGTGTTTTTGATAAAAGCAACCAATAACGTCAACATACCTACACGGCCCACCAGCATCGTCACCACAATAATCAGTTTTCCGCCCATACTTAAAGAGGGCGTGACACCGAGACTCAATCCGCAGGTCGTATATGCCGATAGCGATTCGAACAGTAAGTCTTTCATGCTTTTGTCCGGATCCGTAAATATAAGAAGAAAGAAGCTGATGCCTACGACAAATAGCGACAATAAAATAATAGCAAAGGCTTTGTTGACAGACTCACCGGCGATTCGGCGTTTGAAAATCTCAATATACTCCTTCCCCTTTGCCAGAGAAATAATATTCATAAACGTGAGCGCCACCGTGGTCACCTTCACTCCGCCACCTGTGGAACCGGGCGAAGCACCGACCCACATGAGCACCATAATCAGAAATATGGTCGGGGCGCCCACAAAACTCAGGTCAATACTATTATAGCCGGCAGAACGGGCAGCATTAGCCATAAAGAAAGAAGTCGCCCATTCTCCACCAGCACCTTTTTCAAGCGAAAGTGTATTTTGCCTTTCCAAAAAATAGAAAAACAGCGTTGCCGCCACGATAATAATCGCATTGCACAGCAACACCAGTTTTGAATTAAAACTGAAATTCCATGCTTTATGCTTATAATTTCGCTTGGTGATCAGGCGGTGATACCAAAGTAAGATAGACTCTTTTATATAGGTATAGAAATTCAGAACGATTCCAAATCCCAGCCCCCCTAAAATAAACAGAGCGGAGAGTGCCAGCTGAAAGGGATAATTGAATTTATAGGCCTCATTTGTAATTCCCCCGGACAAAATCGAGAAACCGGCGTTACAGAAAGAAGAAATGGAGTGGAAGATAGAAAAGAAAACCATGCTGCCCACGTTCGGAAAATTGGCGCTATCCAATGTGCTAAAGATCAGTATTGCACCCAGAAATTCAAATAATAGAGTAATGAAGATCATGGTCAATAAGGTCTTGATAACCGAAGCCACCTTATTCTCCCCCAATATCTCGCCAAACATCAACTGGTTTTTAAACGAAAACCCGCCCGAAAAGAAATAACCAAAAAAGCCCGTGAATGTCATGATTCCCAGTCCCCCAACCTGTATCAGGACAATGATGACTGTCTGCCCGAACATGCTGAAGTTGGTGGAGATATCCGCTACCGAAAGACCGGTAATACAGACCGCACTCGTGGCCATAAACAGGGCATCGACAAAACTTAAGGGTGCCTCCAGCGTCGTACGGGGCAACATGAGTAATACCGTACCGATCAGGATAAGTACAAGAAAACTGATAACAAATAATATCGTCGGATTAAAGTAGAAATTATCAAAGAAAAGCGTGCTTTTGGAGAGTTCAGCAATAAAAATAATATAGATCCCCAAATAAATCCACTGTTCTCTGGAAAAAACAGATAAAGACTCCAGCCCGGCGAAACGCGCAATTAAGATAAAAATAAAATAGCTAAGAATCAGCAACCCCGAATAATGTTCGACCGCAATCTTTTTCAGCGCATAGATCGAAGAGGATTCCCGTAAGGCGATCATCAAAAAAAGCACATAGAACAGATAATGGATCGTCTTCCTCAACAGTTCGCCCAAAACCGGATCGGTTACATAGCCTACATTGAAAATAACGATTGCAGCACACATCATGCTTACATAAAACATAATTTTGTCTACAAGTCCGTTCTTATATTTGAAAACGAATCGGATAAAACTTAATATCGCATCTATCATGATAAGTCAAACTAAGATAAATTTGCTTTGATATACAAATCTATCTGCAGCTTCGGTGCGCAATTCCTCTTCCAGAACTGTACAACGGCTAATTTCACGTGAAACGAATTCTGAAGCCTTAATCGCCCCTGTTGGCGACAGCACCTTAATTGCCGGGAGACTCTTTTTCCAGTTCCTTTTCTGCTTTTTCGCGGTCCCGCTTTCTTTTTTCCTCCATTTTCGCGGCCTCTTTGGCCTCTTCTTCTTTCTCTTCTTTCAACAGCTCTTCGGCCGTTTTATGTTTCTTAAAAATTCCTGATATGAGCTTTTTCGCCTTCTCGACGCCATTGACCACCTTCTCCACCCGGTCTGCCGTATTCATTAATTTTGCTTCCCGCTCAGGGCCAAGACCGACACACTGCTTGATTCCCATGAGCAGACTCTGCCACATCGCCTTAAAAAAAGGATGCGTAGGATCGCGATGTTTATTAATATGGCCGACTGTATATTTACCATATAGATCCGGATTACCGGGATTAAACAGTACCTGATTCACCATAAAAGAAAGGAAACCTTTCTTCTCCCGCCGACCATCATCTCCGGTTTCTGACAGAATATTGACTTTGAGATCATTATAATCCATTTTGAACGTCCCTTTACTCCGATAGTCATTCGCCCATATATCGAATACAATCTGTCTTAGGTTTCCTGACTTGACCTCAACATTCAACAGCGGCCGGATCATTTTGTTCACCAGCCTCAGGTCCATCTGTCCCAGGCTCCCCTTGTAGGTATATGCGCCCACCTTGGAGGTCATATCAAAAACAAAATTAGTCAGCAGCTTGCCCGAATTCATAAAGTTGGTACTTAGATTGGCCCGCATCAGTTTCTGTTTCTGCAACTTCGTCGAGTCGTTGGTGACATTGAGTATCGTGCCGTAAGTATGATCGAAGGTAATCGTTCCAATCTGACTGTATTGATCACTCATTTCCGAATAACTGATGCCGATATTATCCAGGACCAAGGTGTCAATCCCGAGCCTTGTCGACATCTTCATCAACTTCATATGGGGTGCATTTCCAATCTGCCGTGTTGCCGGACTTTTATAATGCTTGTCACTGTAAACAGACAGCTGACCGTTTTTTAAGACTGCTTTTTGCGCATATACTTTCTTATCCCTCGACAACTGACCGAAATTAAAATCCATCAGCTGCAAAGTATCCATTTTGAACACGATATAGCTGCCGCCCTTGCCTTTCTTCTTATAGTAAGCAGCTTTGTTCAGCGTGGGCTGGTAAGCAACTTTGGTCAAGAGGACATTGCGTTCCTTGCTGTTGATCTTCAGTTGGTCAAAATCTATCTTATAGAAGCCGTCCGGGGTCTTATAGGTGAATCCCGGCACCTCAATATCAACCATCTTTGTATGGTAAAAACGCTGCTTGTCCTGTGCAGAGGTAGAGTCAATCAGCACATCGTCAATCCTCACCTTCACTTTCTTAATTTCAAAGTCCTGATGTACACCTTTCTGAACCTGCGTATACTTAAAATCAACATCATTTAGCTGGATGGCCTCGACCTGAATCTTCTTTAAATTTTCCTTTATTTTTTCATAAAGAGGCTTCTCGGGACCGCGGCTTATCGTATCGTTGTAGCTGTGGAATTCGTTAATGACATGTACCGTAGGGGTGTCAACAGTAATATCATGCAAAAAAAGCTCCTTATCCATCAATACTTTTCGGATACCGAAACTCTTGATCTTCAATTTGTTTATCGCTATTTCAAACCGGTTGTCCGGAGCCTTTTTCAGCCCCTCCAACTTTCGGTACACGCCGGTATCGGGAATCAGACGAAAATTCTCAATGGTGAGATTGCCGAGAGCCAGATTAACGTGAATATCATCATAGTGGATGGTGTATAGACTATCCGTGGCCTGCACCACCAGCTGCCTTATTTTGGTATCCAAAAGAGGCTTCCACTTATTGCTAAAATACCATATGGCACCCGTCAACGAAACGAGTATAAACACAACAATACCAATGATCCACTTGAAAATAGGCTTCATAAAGTCACAATCTCTTTGTAATTTAGTCTTTATTTTATTGAAAGACAAACAAAATTAACGCCTATTTTGTTTCAGATACGGTTAAATAAGGCAAGTATGCTGCGCAAAACACAACTATTTTTACTTTTTGTAACCTTATGGCTACTTTTATTCCATTCTTGTTCGAACTCCAAGCCAGAAACTGCTTTTTATTTCTGGAAAACCGTATTTCAGCTTGACACGATTGAACAACGCGCACTGCAGGAAATTGAGGCCAAATCCATGTATGTTCGGATCATGGATATCGATTTTGATCCCACAGGTATACAAGCTGTGCCGATAAGCCCCGTGACCTTTACCCAGCCAGTGCCCAAAGAGCAGACGTTGATTCCTGTTGTATTTATCAACCAGCGCATCTTTGCCGAAATGGATAGCCTGCAAATCCGGGCATTGGCAAATAAAATTGTACCTTTTGTCGAAGCCAAGGTCAAGCAGGCAGGCAAGACGGAATTTAGGGAGCTACAGCTGGACTGTGACTGGACCAGGACCTCGCGGGACAAATTCTTCTATCTGCTGAAATACCTACAGGCATTGCCCGAGCTAGATGGTGTATCACTGAGCTCAACGCTACGTCTGCATCAAGTAAAAAATACGGCGACAAGTGGCATACCTCCGGTAAAAAAAGTTACGCTGATGTGTTACAACATGGGCAACCTACGGCAATTTGGGAGCCAGAACTCGATACTTAACCTACAGGATCTGCAGCGGTATTTGAGCGGCAGCTTGGCGCAGTATCCAATGGACATCGATATTGCTCTACCCCTGTTCCAATGGTTTGTCGCGTTCAGAAACAACAATTACATCGGTATTTCTAAATATATCAGCGAGCAGGATATTCAGGATACTACGTTATTTACGCGCAACCCAAATACCAATCTGTACATTTTAAACGTAGACCTTCCAAAAGCGAACTTAAGAAAAGGCGATGTTATCCGGTTTGAAAAGGTAAGTAAAGAAGACCTTTTACAAACGGCAAAATTTTTGAAGGGACAACTCAAAGGAAAAAAACATCAGATTATTTACTATCATTTAGATCAAGCTACATTAGCAAATCATGGCAATGCCGAATTACAAGAAATTACTCGTGCTTTCTAGCACGACCTTTGCCTTCTTTTTCGGAGAGATGGCAACAAATATTGCCTGTGGACCTGAAATAGATCCCTATGACAATCAAACGACGTATTATCTCCCCAATCTTGAGGAGAACGGATTTTCAGCCTTTCAGTATATTCCCTATAAATTTCTATACACGGAAGACGAACCTGTTCAGGAGAGCCTCGTGAATAGCGAAGCCTGGGCAAAGCATCTTGGGGTAGGCGTAAAAGCCAGCGATGTCGAACAGTTTATGTACCATACTGACGCCGAGACAGCCGACCTGGTGAGCAACCGGGGCAAATCGTTGTGGAACAGTCTTCCAGATTCGGTCAGGGGAAACAGCTTCCTTCAAACCCTGATCGACGGCAAACATGAACCCGAAAGAGCTTACTTTGTCTTTACCAAATTGCAGGAACCCATCACAAATATTCAGCACGACTATTGGGACCCTGATCCGAGGAATTTCAACGCGATCGTCCAATACGCCTCGCTTGCCGAGGAGCAGATTAACAAGTATAAAAAAAACAGCTTCCTCTTTGTGCGTTATGCTTACCAGGCGGCCCGCCTTTACCTATTTGGCCGGGAGTACGGCAAAAGCATCGCAGTTTACGAAAAATATTTACAGCCGATCAAGCGTGAGGACGCGATTTTAAACTGGGCACTTTCGAACTATGCCGGCGCTGTACGCAAAAATGGTGACGGTGCAAAAGCCGCCTATCTGTTTTCAAAGCTATTTACCCAAAGCCCTGAACGCCGCGTACTCGCTTATAGCAACTTCCATTATATCACGGCCTCCGATGCCGAGATTTTTCAATATGCGACAAACGATGCCGACCGGTTTAACATCAATGCTATTCTCGGATTTGGCAGTGGCGAGCATAACATAAACTATCTAAGCTCCTGTTATGCTCTTGACCCGGCCAATACCGTCAATGCGGTACTCCTGGCCAGAGAAGTCAATAAAATTGAGGGCGATCTGAATGAGGCTTTTTATATCGGTGACGGAGACAGCTATCATTACTACAGCAAAAACGATGCGAAAAGCAAGGTGAAGCAACACCTGGAAGCTGTACGCAACTTCGCGCTGACCCTCTATCAGGACAAAAAATATGTACAGCCACAACTGGGGCTGATCACAGCAGCATACCTGAGCTGGATAAACAAAGAAAATGATCTCGCTAAGAAATATCTCGGTCAGGTCAAAGAAAACGAGCTCAATGGCAAACTAAACGATCAGTATCAGATCACCGTATTGCTTACCCAGCTAACCGACTGGCAGATTAACAAACAGATCGATCAGGCAAAGCTCGTCAAGACACTGTCCTGGCTGGAGAAAAAAGCACAATCAGACGGCAATAACAGCGCGAAGAACAACGATTGGAGCTATAACGCATTTGCATACAGCAACTATAGCCTGATCTGCAGAAATATCCTGCAAAACCTGGTTGTCAAACATTACCTCCATGCACAGGACACGGCAATGGCAAGCCTGGCGGCAGTCAAAGCCGATGTTTTTTACAACTACGGACTGGTAAAAGATACACTTGAAGACAACATGCAATGGTCGACGATGCATTTTTGGGAAAATAGCCTTACTCCAAAAACGCTCTTAAAAATCAGGTCTCTGTTGTCGGACAACGCACAGCAGCAACCATTGTCCAGATTCTTGCTGGAAGATATTAAGCACTTCAACAGGGACTACCTGACCGAATTGCTGGGCACAGCCTATTTGCGCGAGCTGGATTTCCAAAAGGCCGCGAAAACACTGCAGACATTGCCCAAGGATCATAAAATAAAAGAAATAAAGAATTGGTATGCGGAGGAGGACGACATCAAACCCAATCCATTTATTGTAACCATCAATGATTATCCAAAAAAATACGGAAAAGAATTTACGACCAAACTGAAATATGCCGAACGCATGGCGCGGCTGGAAAATGCGATAAAAACGGAGAAAAACAATCAGAAGAAAGCGGACTACTACTTTCAGATGGCCACCGCCATCTATCAGACGAGTACCTATGGCAATGCATGGTCAATGGTTTCTTACGACTGGTCATCGACCGACAACCACGCCGCACCGACAGTCTACTGGAAACGGAATTATGTACAGACCAGATCAGCCAAACAATGGTATGAAAAAGCGCGCTCGCTCAGTAGCGACAAGGATTTCAGGGCCAAATGCACCTTTATGCTGGCAAAATGCGAACAGAAGGACTTCGTATATACCGACGACACACGCTGGCAATATTATGATTCGCCGCTAAAAAACCCTTTCTATCGATTTTCAATGCAAAATAAGTACTTTAAGGAACTGACTATGCAGTATAGAGATACACCGTTTTTTGGGATCGCTTCCAGAGAATGTACGTATCTACAGGATTATTTGAACCTGACAGCAGGATTGAAATAATAAGTCACCGAACTATCTTGTCCAGGCTGGCGGCATCCAAATGTAGAAGCCGTTGGTCTGGGCTACTATGACCGGTTGTCTTCATTGTGATACATGCTGAGGTAACTCTCATAGCGGGAAGCTTCGATCTCGCCGGATTCCACCGCTTCCATGATAACACAACCGGGCTCATTGATGTGCCTGCAGTCGTTAAAACGGCATTGATTCATCAATGCCCGCATCTCGGGAAAAAAATGCGAAAGTTCCTGTTTCTCTATATCCACAATCCCTAGCTCACGAATACCGGGTGTGTCAATTAGCTTGCCAGCAAAGGGCAGGTCAAACATCTCGGCAAATGTTGTGGTGTGTTTGCCTTTGTCCGACCAGTCCGATATTTCACCTGTTTTCAATTCATACTCCGGCACGATGGCATTAATCAGGGTCGATTTGCCAACTCCGGAATGCCCAGACACCAAAGTGATCTTATCCCGGAGCAGTTCCTTCACCAAGTCGATATTCTTTCCTGTCAATGCAGACACTTCGTAACAGGGGTAACCTATGCGTTCGTAAATCGACTTATATTCCGCCAGTATTTCCAGGCCTTCTTCGCTAAAAAGATCAAGCTTATTAAAAATAAGCACCGCGGGTATGCCATAGGCTTCTGTCGTCACCAAAAACCGGTCAATAAAGCCCAGCGATGTTGGTGGAGAGGCCAGAGTGACGACCAAAAAGGCCTGATCCAGGTTGGCCCCGATGATCTGGGTCTGCTTGGAGAGATTGACGGATTTGCGGATAATATAATTCCGACGAGCCTCCAGCTCCCGGATGACGGCACTTTCCTGATCAGGCTCCACATCAAAATGAACCCAATCACCTACTGCAACAGGGTTTGTTGTTTTAATTCCTTTGGTCCGGAATTTACCTTTGATACGGCAATCGTATTTCCTGCCGTCCTCCCCCAAAACTTGATACCAGCTGCCTGTGGATTTCGTTACCAATCCTCTCATAGATCCTGTTGCATTACATGTGTCATTCCACAAAAATCGGAAAAATTTATTAAACTTACGGTTTGATGAATTTCTTACCTTTGTAAGGAGACTAAAATTCGACTGCGTGAAAAAATTATTCCTTCTAGACGGCATGGCTCTTATATATAGAGCATATTTTGCACTGAGCAAAACTCCTCGTATCACTTCAACAGGTTTGAACACAGGGGCAATTATGGGATTTACCAATACCCTATTGGAGGTATTGAAAAATCAGCAACCATCGCATATAGCCGTCGTGTTTGATACCGATGCCCCCACCGCCCGACACATTGAATTTGATGCCTACAAAGCACATCGCGAGAAAATGCCCGAAGACCTTTCGGCTTCCATCCCCTATATCCATCGCCTGATTGAAGGATTTAATATTCCCATCATTACCATGGATGGTTACGAAGCGGATGACATCATCGGTACATTGGCTAAGAAAGCTGAACAAAAAGATTTTCAGGTCTATTGCATGACGCCGGACAAAGACTTCGGACAGCTCGTTTCGGATCATATTTTCATCTACAAACCCGCACGCATGGGCAATGGTGCCGAAGTTCAGGGTGTCAAAGAAATCCTGGAAAAATGGGAAGTATCGGATGTCTGTCAGGTGATCGACATTTTAGGTCTCTGGGGTGATGCCGTCGACAACATCCCCGGAATACCCGGCATCGGAGAGAAGACCGCAAAAAAACTCGTACAGGAATTTGGGTCAGTAGAAGGAATCATAGCCAATGCAGACAAGCTAAAAGGCAAACTGCGCGAGAATGTCGAAAACTTTGCCGAACAGGGGCTAATCTCAAAAAAATTAGCAACCATCTTATTGGATGTTCCTATTGAACTGGATGAAAAAGCACTCGAACTGGAGGAACCCAACAGAGAATTGCTCGAGCCTCTTTTTGCAGAACTCGAGTTCAGAACCCTCGGAAGAAGAGTCTTCGGTGAAGACTTTTCCATCCTCGAACGAAATATACCCACAAGCGGACAGATGGATCTCTTCGCGACGCAGACCACAACGGTTACAGTCACAACTGAGGTAGTTGCCGAGGTTGCCATTGAACATACCGCGGTAAATAATATCCATAATACGGCGCATGACTACATCTTGGCCGATAGTCGGGAGAGACAGGAAGAGCTTGCACGTGAACTGGCTGCACTGGACAGTTTTTGCTTCGACACCGAAACTACCGGACTCGATGCCAATGTCGCTGATGTTGTGGGCCTATCCTTTTCTTTTGCACCGGGCAAAGCATATTATGTCCCCACCCCCAACGACCGTTCACAGGCCCAGACTGTCGTTGACCTATTCAGGCCCGTACTTGAAAATCCTGCCATCGCAAAGGTGGGACAGAATATCAAATACGATATCCTGCTATTGGCCCGATATGGCGTAAAAGTCCAGGGTGCACTTTTCGACACCATGCTGGCGCATTACCTCATCGATCCAGATACAAGGCACGGTATGGATGTACTGGCAGAAAATTACCTGAATTATAGTCCCGTTTCCATTACTGAACTCATTGGTGAAAAAGGGAAAAAACAAGGTAATATGCGTGACGTCGATATAGAGAAGATCAAGGAATATGCAGCAGAAGATGCTGATATCACGCTGCAGCTCAAGAATGTATTTGAGCCGCTTCTGATAGAAACCAATACATTGAAGCTCGCACAGGAGGTTGAATTCCCCTTGGTGTATGTACTGGCTGAAATAGAACGCAATGGCGTGAAAATCGATGTTCCTGCGCTCGGAGAATTCTCCAGGACGCTGGACCAGGATATCAAAAGCCTCGAAGCGTCTATCTTCGAAAAAGCAGGGACCAACTTCAACATTGCGTCGCCAAAGCAATTGGGCGAAGTATTATTTGACAAGCTCCAGCTGGACCCTAAGGCCAAGAAAACAAAAACAGGGCAGTACAAAACTGGCGAAGATGTGCTGCTGGCCTTAGCCCACAAGTCGGATATCGTTCAAGATATTCTGAACTTTAGACAACTACAAAAATTGAAATCCACTTATGTTGATGCACTGCCTGAATTGATCAATGCCGAAACAGGCCTTATTCATACATCGTACAATCAGGCTGTGGCAGCGACAGGACGGTTAAGCTCCACAAATCCAAACCTACAGAACATTCCGATCCGTACCGAGAGAGGACGAGAAGTGAGAAAAGCTTTTATTCCACGTTCGGAGAATAATGTTATCCTATCGGCCGATTATTCACAGATTGAACTCCGCCTGATTGCCGAGCTGAGTCAAGACCAGAATATGATGGAGGCGTTTAGCCAGGGGCACGATATCCACCGCGCCACAGCCGCCAAAGTCTATAATACGCCTTTCGATGAGGTGACCTCCGAACAGCGGCGCAATGCCAAAGCAGTCAACTTTGGGATCATCTACGGCCAGTCCGCTTTTGGGCTCTCCCAAAATCTCGGCATTTCACGCAAAGAAGCCTCCGACATCATCAACGAATATTTCAATCAGTATACTGGCATAAAGAAATACATGAGCGATGCAGTCGAATTCGCGAAGGAGAATGGTTATGTGGAAACTATTTTAAAGCGCAGGCGTTATTTGAGAGACATCAACTCGGCTAATATGACTGTCCGGGGGTTCGCGGAGCGAAATGCCATCAACGCACCGATTCAGGGCTCCGCTGCAGATTTAATTAAAATCGCCATGATTGCCATTCAGAAAGAAATTGAACAACAGGGATTGGCAGGCAAAATGATCATGCAGGTACATGATGAGCTTGTATTTGACGTTCCTAAACAGGAAGTGGACGCGTTTAAGGCGATTATCCTCGACAAAATGGCGAATGCCATCCAGACGCAAGTGCCATTAGTTGTGGAAATCGGAGAAGGGAAAAACTGGCTTGAAGCCCATTAGAATTTTAACTATGATCAAGAAAATCATCTTTATATTACTCGTGATGTGTCCTTTTTGCCTGACGGAAGTGCAGGCCCAGCAGGACAAACCTGTCTTTTACGAAAAGCTAGATCAGGGCTTAATCCGTTTTTATTTTGATAAATACTATTATCTTGCGGCCAAAGATTGTGAATTTAAAACGATTGAACGCGTCAGCAAATTTGATTTTACCAAACAGGTTTTCGAAGGCGAATTCCGGGATTTTGCGCCGGATGGCAGCCGGATGCTGGTGGGAAATTATACAGACGGCAAAAAGGAAGGCCTTTTTCAGGCTTTTCACCCCAATGGCGTCTTAAAATGGGAGGTCAATTTTAAAGCCAACTTCCCCACAGGAGACTGGAAATATTACTATCCGGATGGCAAACCGCTGCTGACCATTAGCTATGGCGACTACGGTTATTTCATCAAAGACTATTGGGACAACCGTGGAAAACAGGAGGTCATCAACGGTGAAGGCAACTACGAATTTGCCATACCTTTTGAAGGCTTCACCGAATTCGGGTTTGATTTTTATCTGCGCAAGGGCAAAGTAAAAAACGGCAAGCCACAAGGCAACTGGAATACGTATTTTTACAATGTTGGACAGCAGCCGGTCTACGCGATGACACAACGTTTTGTCAATGGCGAGATTGTGACCACCTATGACGACAATGATGAGCTTCGCACGGAGGACTTTCAGTCATTGAGCCTACTACCTTATGATTATTTTATCCGTGCCGAACTGCTGCAGAGCAAGTCCTGCAGTTTTGATGATTATTCCAACTTCTATGCTTTTGTTGCCAAACGTTTCACGGATGGGTTCAACAAGAGCGGCATGGAACTCACACGGCAGTTAAATTTCTCCTATGAAGTGGAAGTCAAAAAAACAGGTCTGGCAAACATCAGAAGCCTAAAGCTAACCACAGATTCGAGTAATGAAGATTATCTCAATATACTAAACCGCATTGCTAAAAGTATTGACTTTTATTTCCCGACGTACCAACAAGATCAGCCCCAGGAAGATACCATTAGAGTAACAGGGAGCCTGAGTGTAGGTAACGACGGAAAGGTCTATGCCCACTCAATTAAAATGGAAAGACAAATAGACAATTCGAGTAAATAATTATCTTTGCAGAAATAAATAGATATGAAATTCCATAAAGAAGGATATACCACATTAGCAATAGCTGTACTTTTTATTTTCATTATCAATGCTGTTGCAGATTATTACGACGCCTCGGACTATGTAAAATGGTTTATTTATGCGCTGTCCGCATTTCTATTCATTACTGTGGTCCAATTTTTCAGAAGTCCCAAAAAAGTCGTGGTTCCACAGGATGACATCATCTTGTGCCCCGCAGATGGGAAGGTGGTCGTCATAGAAGAAACCGAGGAGACCGAGTATTTTCACGATAAACGGATTCAGGTATCCATTTTTATGTCCCCCGTGAATGTTCATGTCAACAGAAATCCAATTAGTGGACTGGTTACCTTTTTCAAGTACCATCCGGGTAAATTCTTGGTTGCCTGGCATCCCAAGTCTTCGACAGACAATGAGCGAACAACTGTTGTTGTCAAAGACAAAGCGGGCAGAGAAGTACTTTTTCGCCAGATCGCAGGAGCCTTGGCCCGCCGGATTGTGTGGTACGTAAAAGAAAAAGATGAAGTGATTCAGGGCAGTGAGTTCGGTTTCATTAAATTCGGCTCGCGCGTAGACCTGTTCTTGCCATTGGGAACCAAAATCGATGTCAATATCGGCGATAAAGTGGTCGGAGGTAAAACTATTATCGGAAAATTTTAACAATTTATTAATATCATTATAAGTAACTTAGGCTCCAATTAGGGGCCTTTTTTATTCAACAAATGAATTTTAGACAATTATTATTGGCCAATTCCGCAGGAGTGGGCATTGCAATATCGACCATCAGCTTTTACTACAAGCATGATCTACAAACGGCATTGATTATTTTCTTTGTGGCGCTGGTCATCTCCTTTCTCTTATTCAATTACCTTTTTGAGAAATATATCTATCGCAGGCTCAATACCATGTATAAGCTGATCCATAATCTTAAACTGGGCAAAGACCTGAAAGACGCGATTGGCGAACACGTCAGTGAAGATCCGATTACGGATGCAGAAAATGAAGTAAAAGCATGGGCAAAAGATAAAAAAAATGAAATTGAGCAATTGAAGTCCCAGGAAAAATTCCGCCGGGAATTTCTCTCCAATATATCTCATGAATTTAAAACACCGCTTTTTGCCACACAAGGTTATATAGAGACCTTGCAGGATGGACTGATGGAAGAGGACCTGGAAATGGCAAAAAATTTTTTGGATAAAGCCGCACGAAACCTCGATAGATTAAATTACCTGATCCAGGATCTCGATGAAATTTCCAAACTGGAATCCGGCAAAATGGTACTGAACATTGAGAAATTCGACATTGTGGAGCTCATCAAAGACACGTCCTACTCGTTAGAAGATAAGGCCAAACAACATCAGATCAAAATCGAGTTTAAGCCCAAATCGGGCACCCCACATTGGGTGAAGGCAGACCGGAATAAGATCCATCAGGTCCTCTATAACCTAATTGATAATTCCATTAAATATGGGAAAGAAGGGGGGACCACAAAGATCAAGATCTTTCCGCTGTTTGAACAGGTGTTGATCGAAATCACCGATGACGGTTATGGCATCGAAGAAAAGAATCTCAGCCGTGTGTTTGAGCGTTTCTTCCGGACAGACAAAAGCCGATCCAGGGATATCGGCGGCTCAGGACTCGGATTGGCCATTGTAAAACATATCGTCGAGGCACATCAGCAGAATGTCAACGTGCGCAGCACAGAAGGTATCGGCACAACGTTTGGATTCACTTTGCAAAAAGTTCAGGCCGGCGACTAAACAATTGATGACACTCATGTGTTTAAACAAAATCAATGTTAACATTAACTTAACATTAAGGTAGTATTTTTGCAAAAATAAATTTAAGATATGTCTTTAAATAGCATTTTTCAATACTTCGTTCCAAAGGACAAAAAATTCTTCCCTTTGTTTGAACAAGCCGGTAACAACCTGATCGAAATGTCCCAGTTGTTAATAGATATTGTAAACTCAAGCAATCCGGAGAAGAAAAAAGAATTGACCCGCAAAATGGAGGATCTGGAGCATCGCGGTGACAACATCACTCACCAGATTCACCTGGAGCTCGGGAAAAATTTTATTACACCTTTCGATCGTGAGGACATACACTCACTGGCGAGCTCGTTGGACGATGTTGCCGATTTTATCCATGGAGCAGCCAACCGGATGGATCTATACAAAGTGGAAAAAGCAACCGAGCCCATGATTGAAATAGCCACTCTGCTTGTAGAGGCTACCGAACATGTATCAAAGGCAATCCACGAACTTAGAGACTTAAAGAACATCCGTAATATCACGGATTCCTGTGTGCGCATCAACAGTGTAGAAAACAAAGCAGACTATATTTTTGATAAAGCCGTAGCTGACCTTTTTGAATTTGAAAAGGATGCCATCTCATTGATCAAGCACAAAGAAGTGCTGTCGGCCATGGAAGATGCAACAGATAAATGTGAGGATGTTGCTAACGTTTTGGAAAGCATCCTAGTTAAAAACGCATAATCATTCGATTTAAGTGCATAAAAATTCTACGAGATTATGATGTCAACATTACTCGTTGTTGTGATTGTCCTTGCCATTGCATTTGACTACATCAATGGATTCCACGATGCAGCCAATTCAATTGCGACAATTGTATCAACAAAAGTCTTAACGCCAGCAATGGCGGTATTATGGGCTGCCATATTCAACTTTGCAGCTTACTTTTACTTCACCGACCACAAGGTCGCCAACACCATCGCCAAAACGGTTATAGAAGAATATATTACCCTGGAGGTTATTTTCGCAGGACTTCTTGCTGCCATTGGCTGGAACCTATTTACCTGGTACTACGGTGTTCCCTCCAGTTCTTCACATACATTAATCGGAGGATTTGCAGGATCGGGAATGGCTTATGCCTTTATCCTTGGGGCAGATCCTATACACGCCATCAATATCGATGCGACATTGAAAATCATTGCATTTATTGTTTTGGCGCCAATCATTGGTATGACCATTTCGATTATTATCACCCTTATTGTCATCAACCTGGCAAAAAATTCCAAACCCAGTGTCGCGGAGCGGTGGTTTAAAGTCTTACAGCTGATTTCTTCCGCTGGATTAAGCTTCGCCCACGGCGGAAACGATGCACAGAAGGTCATGGGTATCATTCTTGTTGCCATGGTGGCGGGCGGATATGTCTCCAATACCGAACATATGCCTGAATGGATACCATTGACCTGTTATGCGGCGATCGCTGCAGGTACCATGAGTGGAGGATGGAAAATCGTCAAAACAATGGGAACCAAAATCACGAAGGTAACACCGCTGGAAGGTGTCTGTGCCGAGTCTGCAGGAGCGGTCACATTGGGTATCACTGAACATTTCGGGATCCCCGCCTCGACTACACATACCATTACCGGATCGATTATCGGGGTGGGCGTAGTCAAACGCGTATCGGCCGTCCGCTGGGGGGTAACCATCAGTTTATTGTGGGCCTGGGTATTAACAATCCCCGTGTCTGCATTACTCGGAGCATTGTCTCTAGTTGTGGTTCATTATTTACTCTAGCAAGAATTTCTTAATTTTTTTCTTAAAGCTATTGTAACAAAACAAAAATTTGGTACTTTCGTACCGAATTTTTGTTTTGTTGTTTCACATTAAATCCTTAATTTAGTACGAAATATAGCGAAATTAAAAATTTAACATAATTTTAAGACTTTGGCACGGCAATTGTACTGTTCCAATTGTTAAACACGAAAATTAAATTTGAAAACAATTAAAATTAATAATAACCTTAAAAACAAGAGTATGAACTATTCTACAATTAAAAAAACAGCTGTTGCTGCTACATTAGTTGCCGCTTTAGGTTTCGCTGGTACAGCACAAGCTCAGCAAGTATTCGGTGGTAGATCACAATACAGAACTTGGTCTATCGGAGTTCAAGGTGGTATCACTACACCTAATACTGTAATTGGTGGTAACAACGCTTTTGGTCAAAAAGTAGGTTACTTCCAAAATAAAGTGGGTGAATACTATGGTTTAACCGTACGTAAACAATTCTCTCACCTTTTCGGTTTAGAATTGGAAGCTAACCGTGGTAAAATCAAGACGTATAATGCTGACGCTTCCGGTCCTGCATTCGAAGCTGGATCTGGAACTGTAGGTTTAGGCCGTGCGCAGTCTGCTGAAACTAAAGTAAACTGGGCAGCGAGCTTAAATGGTGTATTCCAATTGGGAACAATCGACTTCCTAAGGAGAGAAAATGCCGTTAACTTCTATGCTAAAGTAGGTTTAGGTGCTTTCGCTTATAACCCTATTCAGTATGCGAACAATGACTTCAGCGGTACTGTTGTTTATGAAAACAAATGGGGTGAAGATGGTAATTTCGGAGGTGATCGTACACCAACAGACAAAGACAAAGAATACCGTTTAGGTATGATCGTTCCTGTAGGTGTTGGTGCAAAATTCAAATTATCTGAAGTTGTTGCCTTAAACCTAGGTTACACCATGAACTTCACTGACGAAGCTTTATTGTACGGACCAAACAGACACGGAGCTGCTAAACAACGTTTCTCTAATGTATACGGTGGTTTAGAGTTCACTTTAGGTTCAAGAGACAAACAAAACTTGACTTTTGCTAACCCAGTTGCGACACTTTACGATGAGTTGAAAGATCCTTCATTGAGAAACGAAGTTGAAGCATTGAAACAACGCGTAAGCACTTTGGAAGGTACTGTTAACACATTGAGCGCAGACGCTGATGGTGACGGTGTATCTGACAAATTTGATAAATGCCCTGGTACTCCAGCTGGTACTCCAGTAGACGGTTCAGGTTGTCCAATCAAATTCCCAGAGCCCGTAGTTGAAACTGGAACTGCTAACGGCTACTATGCGCCAATTCAGTTCGAATTCGATAGCTCAGTGTTGAAAACGTCTTCTTACTCTACTTTAGATAAATTAGCTAAAGAACTACGTGACAACAACTCTTCTGTAACTTTAGATGGTTATGCATCTGCAGAAGGTACTGAAGCGTACAACTTGACATTGTCTAAAGACCGTGCAAACTCTGTAAAACAATACTTAGTAAATGCTGGTGTTCCTTCATCAAGCATCACTGCTAACGGTTACGGTGAGAAAAACCCAGTTGCTTCTAACGCTACTGAAGAAGGTCGTATCCAAAACCGTCGTGTTGAGATCAAAAAATAATTGTATATAACATATACCATTATAGGAAAAGCCGGCTCTAGAGCCGGCTTTTTTATTTGCGCAGATTTATGCGTAACTTTGTGGATGACATTGAATTTGTGGAAAAGTTATTCAAACGAATTCAGTAAGAAATTAGTATTTTGATTTAAAGAACAGAATACTGATTTAAACTTTTGAGAATGGAAGAGGATTTTGAATTTGAAAACCCCGAGGAAAGAAAAATCTCGGTGGACCGATATGAGGAAATGCTTCGAAACGAGGATCAGTATTTTTTTGATTCCAAAGCTTTTGAAGGCATAATTGACTATTACGCTGAAAAGAATGACCCCGTAAAAGCACTGCAAGTAGCAGAATTTGCCATTAGCCAGCACCCGTTTGATATCACGTTTTTATTAAAACAGGCACAGCTGTTTTCCACGATCCAGCAGTATCAGAATGCACTGGCGGCATTGGATAAAGCCGAGTTACTGGAGCCCTCAGAAGGCGATATCTTTCTCATCAGAGGTGGGATACTCGGTGGCATCGGACAATTTGATACAGCTTTGGAACATTTGTTTAAAGCATTGCCGTTGCTCGACAATAAAGATGAGGTCTACTTTCATATTGCCATGATCTATCAGGCTCAGATGAATTATGACAAGGCCATAGTCTATCTGAAAAAAGCACTTGAACTCAACATGGACTATCAGGAAGCACTTTACGAACTCGCATATTGCTATGACGTACTTGATAGACAGGAAGAGAGCATTTCCTTTTATAAAAAATATATTGATTCGGATCCCTATTCCTACTATGCCTGGTACAATTTGGGGAACTCCTATCATAAGATCGGTAAATTTGCAGAGGCACTGGATGCCTATGATTATGCCATTCTGATCAAAGAAGACTTTTCTTCAGCCTACTTTAACAAAGGAAATGCTTTAGTTAATCTAGACCGCTACCAGGAAGCTCTGGAAGTCTACAAACAGACTTTCGAGTATGAGCAGCCAAGTGCCGACACCTATTGCGCCATAGGTGAATGTTACGAGAAACTGGAGCAAATGGAAGAGGCCCGCAATTATTATAAAAAGGCTGTCAAACTTGATGCTGAACTTGCAGACGCATGGTTTGGCATCGGTGTGACACTCGATTTCGAAGAACGTTATTTTGAATCGCTCCATTTTTACAAAAAGGCCCTGGAATTGGAGGATACCAACCCCGATTATTGGTTTGCCATAGCGGATGCACGGTATAAACTGCAGCAAATCGATCAGGCGGAAGAAGCCTACAAGAAAGTTGTGACCTTAAATCCATCCGATATCGACGCCTGGCTGGACTATTCGTCAATTTTGTTTGAACAAAATAAAATCGATGAGTCTATCGATGTAATGTCGGAAGCGATCACGCAGAATCCACAAGCGGCCGAACTGTATTATCGAATAGTCGCTTACCTGTTTGCCAACGGACAGTATAACGAAGCTCTAAATTTTCTGGAACTCGGGCTGGCAACAAATCCTGACAAACATTATATTCTCTTTGACTACCTGCCACAATTACAAGGCAACCAGATCATCACAGAGATTGTAAAAAAATATACTAAACCGAACAATTAAAAAAAGATAGAATAACATCTTCAGACCATTTTTCAACGGTCTGAAGATGTACATCATACCATAAGAAGCTATTATCTACGAGAAGTACGACGTCATTCCATGAAAAAACTAGGTCTAATTGGATTTCCTTTAGGACATTCCTTTTCCAAGAAATATTATTTAGAAAAGTTTCAGCAAGAAGACATCAACGATGTCGATTATGACCTCTATCCGATTGAACATATTTCGGATTTTGTGCCCATTTATTCTGATAAAGACTTTTACGGTGTAAACGTTACAATTCCTTATAAAATCGAGGTAATGCGTTACCTGGATGAATTATCCGAAGAAGCCAAATCCATACAAGCTGTAAACTGTGTCCGCATCCTGCACTCCGATGATGGCTCGGTTTATCTGAAAGGTTACAATACAGATGCCTATGGTTTCGAAACCTCTCTCAAACCCTTGCTTACGCCAAAAGATCAGAAAGCACTTGTATTAGGCAATGGTGGTGCTGCAAAAGCAGTCATATATGCGCTCAATCAATTGAACATTGCATACAAACTGGTCAGCCGGACAAAACAGGCGGATCATTATACGTATGAAGAACTGGATGCTTCCATTTTGTCTGAGTATACAGTGATTATAAATTGCTCGCCCGTAGGCACATACCCCAATATCACAGCATGTCCCAAATTGCCCTATGAATATATCAATGAGAACCATTTGTGTTACGACCTGATTTATAATCCCGAAGAAACGGCTTTTTTAAGGAAAGGAAGAGAGCAGGGTGCCCGCACCAAAAACGGGTACGAAATGTTGCTGCTTCAGGCAGAGAAAAATTGGGAAATCTGGAATAGTTAGTTTCGCTTACCAATAAAAAATAAAAACAGTAATTTTGTCCTATGCTAACGATCAGAACATTCACATTCAATCCTTATCAAGAAAATACCTATCTAGTATATAATGAATTCGGGAACGCTGTCATTATCGATCCGGGCATGTATGGCGAAAAAGAGCAACGTGATCTTGTGGAGTTTATCGAACATCAGGACCTTAGTCCTAAATTGCTACTAAACACGCATTGCCACATCGACCACGTACTGGGCAATCACTACATTCATGAGAAGTACGGTCTCCTTCCACAATTCCATGAGGGAGAGATCCCGATCTTGGTTGCTGTTCAAAATTATGCTCCCCAAATGGGTTTTCACTACGACGTTTCTCCCATCGGCGAACAATTTTTGAACGATGGAGATCATATTCTGCTGGATAATGATGAACTAGAGGTTATTCTCGCCCCCGGCCATTCTCCTGCACATCTATGTTTCTACTCCCACGCCCAGAAATTTTTGATCGGAGGAGATGTTCTCTTCCGCAACAGCATCGGACGTACGGATTTACCGGGAGGCAACCATCAGCAACTGCTGGAGAGTATCAAACAACGGATTTACGCGCTGCCCGACGATACGATAGTTTATCCGGGCCATGGCCCCTCAACAACGATCGGTTTCGAGAAAAACTCCAATCCATTTATCCGAGGATAGTACTATGAACCTGCCCTTTCTATTTGCCAAACGGTACCTTTTATCCAAAAAGTCGGTCAACGCGATTAACATTATATCCTCTATCAGCGTTATCGGTGTCATGGTAAGTAGTGCAGCTTTAATTATATTGCTGTCATCATTTAACGGGATGGAAGACCTCATTTTATCGATGTACAGTAAGTTTGCGCCGGAACTGAAAATAGAGCCCAAAAAAGGCAAGCTATTTTCAACAAAAAATGCTGTTTTCCAGACGCTAAGAAAGGATTCCAATGTTATTCATTATACCGAAGTCTTACAGGAAAAGGTGCTGCTCCAATATGCTAACCGGCAATATATCTCGACGATAAAAGGGATTGAGCCCTCATCCCTGGACAAGACTACTGGAGACAGTATTATTGTCGACGGGTCCTATGCCCTCACGCATGACTCAACAGCTACAGCGATTCTTGGCGCGAGTGTTCAGGCCAATCTTGGCATCTCCATGCAAAATACACCGGACCTTATTCAGGTATATTCTCCCCGGAAAGGCGTAAAAAACTCGTCAAATCCCGCAGAAGAATTTAATATCCGATCAATCGCTCCGGCGGGAGTCCTGAGATATCAGCAGGACTTCGACAACCTAATCATCACCCCTATCGATTTTGCAAAAGAAGTACTTGGCGAATATGATAGAGTGTCCGCCATTGAATTTTATCTCAAACAAGGAACCGATATCGACAAATTCGAAAAACAGTTACAGGAAAAGCTAGGTGCGGACTACCTCGTGAAAAACCGGGAGGAGCAAAATCCAACGCTTTACAAAAATGTGCGTGTCGAAAGGTGGGTCGTCTTCTTCATCCTGACATTGATAAGTGTAATTGCCATCTTCAATATCGTCGGCTCATTAACCATGCTCGTACTCGATAAACAGAAGGATATGACGATTTTGAAAAGCTTGGGCGGAGATAATCAGCTCATCCAGCGCATTTTCTTTTATGAAGGACTGATGATTGCTGTTATCGGATGTGTTTTAGGTCTGATTATAGGTGCATTGTTCAATTACATTCAATCGGCATACGGCATCATCCGCGTCGAAGACGGTGCAAATGCCATATTGGATAGCTATCCTATGGTCAGTCGCTGGACAGATTACATTTTAGTCTTTCTAACAGTGAGCAGTATTTCGGGGCTGGTATCTTATTTCTC
This sequence comes from Sphingobacterium thalpophilum, assembly GCF_901482695.1. Classification (NCBI taxonomy): domain Bacteria; kingdom Pseudomonadati; phylum Bacteroidota; class Sphingobacteriia; order Sphingobacteriales; family Sphingobacteriaceae; genus Sphingobacterium; species Sphingobacterium thalpophilum. The sequence continues at coordinate 1,863,625 of NZ_LR590484.1, read as the reverse complement.
TGCCAAACTCAGCGTCAGAGAACTGGATAAACTCAAAACCGTAGACTAAAATCTTGAACTTTTGGAGCGGCTCTGGCTTCCCTTGGTGATCTGCTGGATCAAGCTTCCCCAGGCAAAAGGATTCAATAAGGGATTAGCATACCGTTGGTTAATGACTTTATTGTTCATCGAGTTGAAACTTTGCGCATTATTAATAGAACGCATTTCGTTCCCGTCCCGAGGGACGACAGCGGCCATCGCCGCCAAAGACTCATACGAAAGCGATCTTCTTGCGCGAACGATATTGTCTTCCGACACATCCAGATTCATGAATGCAATGTTAAATTCCTCAATACTCGCCCAGGGATAAGGAGTCACCATAGGTAATTCGGTGACCAGGTTTTTCATAATGATATTGGCGGTATATTTGTCTCCGGTAACCTCTGGGACCACTACCGTGAGTGGCTCAAAGCCAACAGACGTAAATCGTATCGTATCGCCAACATGAGCAACAAAGGAAAAATACCCTTCATTGTTGGCCGCTATTGCTTCATTTCGGAAAGAAACGTTGGTAACTGTTGCATAGCCAACAGGAAGCCCCGACCCCACTGTAGTCACAATACCGGAATATTGAATAATCTTTCTCTCCTGCGCCTTTGAAACAGAAGAAGTAAAGACTATCGACAAAAGTAATAATATAGGGATCAGCAACTTCATAGAACAAATTTACACAAAAAACGGTCGAGTTAGCCGTTAAATTGTGTTAATAGACACACTAATTGGCAGAAGGCAATGTCGCATCCGGCGAATCCGGATCTGTCAGATTGATTGCTTCAACGGCAGTCACTTCAGGAACAGCCTTTTTTATCGCTTGTTCCAATCCGGCTTTAAAAGTCATAATGCTCATTGAACACGAAGCACAGGCCCCCAACAGCTTCAACCGCACGACATTATCTGCCGTGATCTCTTCAACACTAACGTTGCCACCATCAGTTTCCAAATAAGGCCTCAAGGTGTCCAACGCCTGCTCCACTTTTTCTTTTAAGGTCATACTCTTTATTAAATTCAATAATTCTACATGTAAAGATAATCAAATATTTGAAAATGTCTATTTTTACAATCCATACCGCCGATAAAAACAACAAGCCCATGACAAATTGTGCAAACCCCTCTACTTGCCGAGTTAAAGAATGTTAATATGAAAAGCGACCTTTGGGATCAAAAAATTATTAAACTATATTGCACAGTAAAATTTAATTGATTAGTATAACAAATTCACTTATCTTTGTAAAATGTTTTTAAATAGGCGTATAGCGGCTATCTGTGCCGGCATGATGTTTCTATTGGTATTTACGGGCTGCAAAAGTAAATTTGAGAAATTGCGCGCAAGCAACAATATCGCTCAAAAATATGAAGAAGCCGTAAAACTTTATGAAAAAAAGAAATATACCAAGGCATTAGTCTTGTTTGATGACCTGCGCGCCAAGTTCCGAGGACAGGCTGAAGCAGAAAATATTTACTACTATTTGGCATTTGCCAATTACCGCTTAAAAGATTATACCTCGGCAGCCTATCACTTTAAGGACTTTGCCGACGTCTATCCCAATAGCCCCCGGGCGGAGGAGTGCCGTTTCATGAATGCTTATTGTTATTATCTCGATTCTCCGCGGTCCACGCTCGATCAGGCAAATACAAAGAAAGCCATAGATGCGCTACAGCTCTTCGTTAACCTCTATCCCGAATCAGAACGGTCCAAGGAAGCGGCGGACCTGATACAGAAACTGCGGGATAAACTTGAGCTCAAAGCTTTTGCGAATGCAAGGCTGTATTATGACATGGGCTTAAATGATGACTACAGAGCTGCTGTGATCGCACTGCAAAACGTGTTAAAGGAGTACCCTGACACCAAATACGCAGAGGAGATTGAATTCCTAACCTTAAAGGCGCAGTATATCTTTGCTTCTAAGAGTATTGTGTCAAAACAGGAAAGCAGATATGATGAAGCTTTAGACTATTACCGCAGTTTCGCGAGTAACTATCCGGACAGCAAACATATAAAAGAAGCTGAGGCTATCCGTGAAAATTCCGAAAAAGGCATCAAACATGCAGCTTCCCAAATGAAAGAATATAATAAAGCACTTGCCGAGCAAGAAGCATATATAAAAGAACAAAAGGCGAAAAAAGAAAAAGAAAATACCCAAAAAGATGAGTCAAAAAAATAACAATTCAATTCCAAATTCTACAGTCACCCGTGATTTAAGACAATTGGACAAAGGAACTGACAATATCTATGAGTCTATTGTAGTGATTTCTAAACGTGCAAATCAAATTGCGGTAGATATTAAGGAGGAATTAAATGGAAAGCTTGCAGAATTTGCAAGCAACAACGATAACTTGGAAGAGGTATTCGAAAACCGCGAGCAGATTGAGATCTCTAAACATTACGAACGCATGCCAAAACCAACCTTGGTTGCAATTGACGAATTCTTGCACGACAAAGTGTATTACAGAAATCCTTCGAAGGAGCAAGACTAATTCAAAAGATGGCTTTAGCTGGGAAAAATATTGTAATTGCTGTATGCGGCAGTATTGCCGCATACAAAATTGCAACCCTCATTCGACTGTTAGTTAAAGCGGACGCCCAGGTTCGAGTCATCATGTCTGAGGAAGCCACCGCTTTTATTACTCCACTTACGCTTTCAACACTTTCCAAGAATCCCGTTTTAGTAAATTATTACCAGCCGGACACGGGTGAATGGAACAATCATGTTGAAATTGCCCTGCAGGCTGACTATATTGTTATTGCACCAGCAACAGCCAATACGCTAGCAAAAATGGCAAACGGCTTGTGTGACAACCTATTGATGGCTGTATATCTATCAGCGAAGTGCCCGGTCTTTTTTGCTCCGGCAATGGACTTGGATATGTGGAAACATCCCGCAACACAGCACAATATAGAGCGGCTCCGTTCGTATGGAAATATTATTATTCCACCTGGCAACGGACCACTGGCCAGCGGTTTAATAGGTGAGGGACGTCTTGCCGAGCCCGAGGAAATCGTTGCATTTTTAGAAAATTACAGTGAAGATAGTCTTCCTTTGTTGGGTAAAAAGGCACTTGTCACTGCCGGACCTACTTATGAGGCAATAGATCCTGTTCGCTTTATTGGGAACCACTCGAGCGGGAAGATGGGTTATGCTATTGCCCGGCAATTGAAACAGCTGGGTGCAGATGTTACCTTAATATCGGGGCCAAGCAGCCTCAGTATACCAGAAGGCATTCATCTGATCTCCGTTACCTCGGCAGCACAAATGCTTCAGGCTTGCGAAGATCATTTCGCTGCAGCCTCCATTGTCGTCATGAGTGCCGCTGTAGCAGATTATACGCCTATCGAAGTAGCCACCCAAAAAATCAAGAAAAAAGAAGATCAGTTTTCTATTCCCCTAAAGAAAACAACGGATATTTTAGCGACCTTGGGCGCAAGAAAAAAAGACGGTCAGATTATTGTAGGATTTGCTCTTGAAACAAACGACGAATTGGACCATGCGAAAGATAAGCTGGCACGAAAGAACCTTGATTTAATCGTACTTAATTCCATGCGGGATAAAGGTGCTGGTTTTGCGACAGATACCAATAAGGTAACTGTTATTAGCCGGAATGGTGAAATCAAGGAATTTTCTCTCAAATCAAAAGAAGAAGTCGCAAAAGACATCTGTCAGCTCATCCTTACACATCCTCTGATCAATGGGTAACCCCGTTCTAGCAACGGGCAAGTATCCAGTACACCTTCTTGCTGTCTATAAATATGCTATCCTCAGCTCCTTCGGATAATAATTGTTCACCCTGTTGGGCAGTACTTTCATCCAGCCGAGAGCCTTCCCCTTAAATTTTGCCAAGGTCCATCCATTGATCCCTTCCGGAATCAGATCTATGGTAATATTTTCTTTTCGAAGGTAGTTTTGCGCATCTTGGAGAGAAAGTTCCACACACTGAAAGTCGGGTATCAAAGAATTACTCAAGGCCAGTGCATGTCCGGGAATTAGCTCTTTTCGATTGAGTTTTCCGATATTAGTTCCTGCATTCTTCAGATATAGCACATTTTGAAGGTATTTGAGATCATGCTCATAACGTTTAGGAAATATATACATATCGTCATGATGGCCAAAACAGTGAAACTCATCCAGCTTAGCCACCCAATTGCTCAAAATACCCTTGGGAATGTCCGATTTCTCTGCTTTTATCTTTCTTCTATTAAATGTAGGCTGTTCATCAACTTTCCTTAGGACAGTGATAAAAAATCCCTCACCGCTCAACTTATGTGGATAAAAACGATAGCCATGAGCGGCATTCTTCGCCGATCGCGTATGCTCAATTCCCCATGCGGCATCGATGCCTATCTCCACGGTCTCAAAGCCTCCCGAGCTTATCAGCCAATCCGCAATATCCTCATTCTCCTCCTCCGAATATGAGCATGTGGAGTAAAATAGATACCCTCCTGATTTAAGAGCTGCCATACTTTCTGCCAAAATACGCTGTTGCCTTTCACTGCAGAGCTTCACATTCGCTTCGGACCATTCATCTATCGTATCGGCATCCTTCCGGAACATACCTGAACCCGAACAAGGAGCATCGACAAGCATTAAGTCAAAGTATCCGGGTAAGCGGTCAAAAGCAGAAGGATCATTATTGGTAACAACGGTGTTCGCATTGCCCCATTTCGTCAGGTTATCCTGCAAGATGTTTACCCGTGTTTTGATGATTTCATTGGCAACCAATAAGCTATCTGGATGCAGGCTACTGTTCAATAAGGTCGATTTGCCTCCGGGAGCTGCACAGAGGTCCAATGCCATGATTGGTATGGCCTCTAACCCCAGCGTACGAATAATATGATCGACGAACATGGAAGAGGCATCCTGGGGATAATATGCCCCCGCATGAAACTGGGGGTCGAGAGTAAATATAGGACGATCTTTAAGATAAAAGGCGGTATCGCACCAAGGGACCTTACCCGTATATGGGAACGGACATTCATCCAGTTTATCCGGATTTAAGCGAACTGCTGTTGCCCGAATTGCCTCTTCATGTACTTTAATAAATGCTGCTGTGTCAAATCCGGGATTCGCGCCCAGTTTCCTCACTAAGGAATTTGGCAGAAAATTACTCATGATGTCCTAATAGTTTGTGCTAAAATTAACATAAATAAAAATGAAGTCAAAATAAGCAGACAATTACAATAAAGAGTAAATTTGCACTATGAAAGATTTCAAGAAGTACGCCATTATCCCAGCAACGCCAGAAGAATTGTATCTTGCATTGACAACCGAGATTACGGCCCGTCTGTGGACAGGAGACCTCGTTTCCATAGATCCAACCGTTAATGGCGAATTCTCGCTCTGGGATGGCGCAATCACAGGCAGGTTCCTTGAACTGGTCCCCCCTTCAAAAATCGTTCAGGAGTGGTATTTTGGCGAAACTGATACACCTTCTATCGTAACACTAAAGCTGCATGAACATAAAAAAGGAACATCTCTTGAAATCAGACAGACTAATATCCCAGATGAGGATTTCGAAAATATATCTGAAGGCTGGGATGATCCCTACCTTTCTTCCTTAATTGATTTTTATACAGAAGAAGATTAGTATACTTCTATAGGCGCATCTAATCTCTTGCGCCTGTGCTACTCAGATATTTTAATCCGGCGGACCTATTGTATCACAACGGTACCGGCTGTTTCTCAGCACTCAAATAATGAATTTCTCTCTTTTTGTCGTGCATATCATCCGGCGACCGTGATTGGTCTCTTTACAGGAAACAATCAAACGCTCTTTCCTATACATGGTTAATGAAAATTGTCATTTCGGAAGCATATAAACGGAGTTAAGCGCCGTCACTTATTATTGTTAATCTATCTAGCAGCTATAAGAGATGAAACGGATAACAGACATACCGCTGCTGGATGCTGGCTTTTTATGACCGCACGGCAGTATATCAGGACCGTAGACGCCCATAAACCGTTTCCGGTACCCGCGCAGAGAGAGCGGTTCCCTCCGGTCATCCCGCTGCGCGCAGCAGGTCCGCCGAAAACGGAAGAAGCCCTTGACTGTTTCCAGCAAGGGCTTCCGTGTAAAAAAAGGCACCGACCTACTCTCCCACCTGTTACGGCAATACCATCGGCTCTGGCGGGCTTGACTGCTCTGTTCGGAATGGGAAGAGGTAGACACCGCCGATATAGGCACCTAAAGATCATTTATGGTATCAAGCAGCTGGATGATGGTATTCAGCTTCCCTCCGCAGGGAAAATACCGGTCCGGCAGCACGCACCATACTGACATATATACCAAAAGAGGTTTTCAAAAATTAAAGAGGAAGACAACAGTGTCTGTCTGCATGAGAAAGCTTCGGGCTATTAGTACCACTCGGCTATGGTCTCTCAACCTTTACACCTGTGGCCTATCAACGTAGTCATCTCCTACGGCCCTGTCAGGAAGTCTCATCTCGTGGCCAGTTTCGCACTTAGATGCTTTCAGCGCTTATCTGCTCCAGACGTAGCTACCCTGCCGTACACCTGGCGGCATAACAGGTTCACCAGAGGTCTGTCCAACCCGGTCCTCTCGTACTAAGGTCAGATCCACTCAAACTTCCAACGCCCACAACAGATAGGGACCGAACTGTCTCGCGACGTTCTGAACCCAGCTCGCGTGCCACTTTAATGGGCGAACAGCCCAACCCTTGGGACCTTCTCCAGCCCCAGGATGTGACGAGCCGACATCGAGGTGCCAAACCTCCCCGTCGATATGAGCTCTTGGGGGAGATCAGCCTGTTATCCCCAGCGTACCTTTTATCCTTTGAGCGATGGCCCTTCCATACAGAACCACCGGATCACTATGTCCGTCTTTCGACCCTGTTCGACTTGTGGGTCTCACAGTCAAGCAAGCTTATGCCATTGCACTCCTCGTACGGTTACCAAGCGTACTGAGCTTACCTTTGAAAGCCTCCGTTACCTTTTTGGAGGCGACCACCCCAGTCAAACTACCCACCAAACAATGTCCTCCGCTTTGCGGAGTTAGAAACCGGATACAGAAAGGGCGGTATTTCAAGGGCGATTCCACGGATCCTGGCGAACCCGCTTCAATATCTCCCGCCTATCCTACACATCCTGTACCCAGTCCCAATGTTAAGCTATAGTGAAGGTGCATGGGGTCTTTCCGTCCCGTTGCGGGTAACCGGCGTCTTCACCGATACCACAATTTCACCGAGCTCATGGCTGAGACAGCGCCCAGATCGTTACACCATTCGTGCAGGTCGGAACTTACCCGACAAGGAATTTCGCTACCTTAGGACCGTTATAGTTACGGCCGCCGTTTACTGGGGCTTCGATTCAATGCTTCTCTTGCGATGACATCCCCTCTTAACCTTCCAGCACCGGGCAGGTGTCAGGCCTTATACTTCATCTTCCGATTTTGCAAAGCCATATGTTTTTGTTAAACAGTCGCCTGGGCCTTTTCACTGCGGCTGCTCATCGCTGAGACAGCGCCCCTTCTCCCGAAGTTACAGGGCCATTTTGCCGAGTTCCTTAGCCATGATTCACTCGAGCACCTTAGGATTCTCTCCTCGACCACCTGTGTCGGTTTGCGGTACGGGTCTTCTTAACCTGAAGCTTAGCGGGTTTTCTTGGAAGTCTGATTACCTGCTCTATCAGCGCCGCCGGAGCTTTGCTGTACTATCGGGTTTCAGCTGGAGCTGCGGATTTGCCTACAGCCCCAATACCTACGCCTTTCAACGAACTATTCCGTCAGTTCGCGGCAGTGTCACTACTCCGTCACCACATCGCAGTTAAAAAGAGTACTGGAATATTAACCAGTTGTCCATCGGCTTGCCCCCTTCGGGTGCGCCTTAGGTCCCGACTGACCCTGATCCGATTAACGTTGATCAGGAAACCTTGGTCTTTCGGTGGGCGGGTTTCCCACCCGCCTTATCGTTACTTATGCCTACATTTGCTTTTCCATAACCTCCACAGTTCATTACCGGACTGCTTCCCCGGCGATGGAATGCTCCCCTACCAGATGTACATCTTTCAGTACAAATCCATAGCTTCGGTACCGTTCTTGATGCCCGTTTATTATCCACGCCCGGCCGCTCGACTAGTGAGCTGTTACGCACTCTTTAAATGAATGGCTGCTTCCAAGCCAACATCCTAGCTGTCTGGGCAGCCGGACCTCGTTAGTTCAACTTAGAACGGATTTGGGGACCTTAGCTGATGGTCTGGGTTCTTTCCCTCTCGGCCTTGGACCTTAGCACCCAAAGCCTCACTGCAAGACATATCTGTCAGCATTCGGAGTTCGTCTGGATTTGGTAGGATTTGACTCCCCCGCACCCAATCGGTAGCTCTACCTCTGACAGACTCAGTTCTCACGCTGTTCCTAAAAACATTTCGGGGAGTACGAGCTATTTCCCAGTTTGATTGGCCTTTCACCCCTACCCTCAGGTCATCCGGAAACTTTTCAACGTTTATCGGTTCGGTCCTCCATTACATGTTACTGCAACTTCAACCTGCCCAAGGGTAGATCACAGGGTTTCGCGTCTACCTCATCTGACTATGCGCCCTATTAAGACTCGCTTTCGCTTCGGCTGCGTCCCTGAAGGACTTAACCTTGCCAGACAAGAGTAACTCGTAGGCTCATTATGCAAAAGGCACGCTGTCACGGAACTACTCCGCTCCAACCGCTTGTAAGCACACGGTTTCAGGTTCTTTTCACTCCCCTGTTCGGGGTTCTTTTCACCTTTCCCTCACGGTACTGGTCCACTATCGGTCTCTCAGGAGTATTTAGCCTTGCCAGATGGTGCTGGCAGATTCCCACAGGATTTCTCCGGTCCCGCGGTACTCAGGATACCACTATGTCTGTATTCTTTACCTGTACGGGGCTCTCACCCTTGTCGCGCAGTTTCCCACCTGCTTCCAGTTCATAGCACAGTACAATATCGTGGTCCTACAACCCCGCACATGCCGTAACATGCACGGTTTGGGCTCTTTCCCGTTCGCTCGCCACTACTTGGGAAATCATTGTTATTTTCTTCTCCTACGCCTACTTAGATGTTTCAGTTCAGCGCGTTCGCGTATCATACGGCATGTCTTCAACATGCCGGGTTGCCCCATTCGGAAATCCACGGATCAGTTCGCATTTGCCGATCCCCGTGGCTTATCGCAGCTTATCACGTCCTTCATCGCCTCTGAGAGCCTAGGCATCCCCCGTGTGCCCTTATTTACTTTCTTCACCGGCATAGCCTTTTGCCACTATGCGGCTGCTTTTGATATATATACCGATATGCTACGCAATGATTCCTCCGGTATTCACCGGATATCTCCTCATCACATCAGACACATACCAGCATTGTCTCTACTGTTGTCTTCTCTTGTAATTTTTTTTCTCTTTCAGTATGTCAAAGAACTCTTTTTCCGGTTGCTTTTTCTAGAACATCTCTCGATGTTCCTCCCGGAAACGTGGAGAATAACGGATTCGAACCGTTGACCCCCTGCGTGCAAGGCAGGTGCTCTAGCCAGCTGAGCTAATTCCCCTTTCTGTCCGTAGTCCCGAGCAGATTTGAACTGCTGACCCCTACATTATCAGTGTAGTGCTCTGACCAACTGAGCTACGGGACTAGCTGTATTATTCCATCTCTCCTTCCGGGACCGCTCCTTTAAGGGGAGGGCACTTTCTTCTGATGTTTTCTTCTTTTCAATCATGTGGTACGTGACGAGCAACGGTCCGCGATGCTCTAGAAAGGAGGTATTCCAGCCGCACCTTCCGGTACGGCTACCTTGTTACGACTTAGCCCCAATTATCGGTTTTACCCTGACACGCTCCTTGCGGTAACATGCTTTAGGTACCCCCAACTTTCATGGCTTGACGGGCGGTGTGTACAAGGCCCGGGAACGTATTCACCGCGTCATTGCTGATACGCGATTACTAGCGAATCCAACTTCACGGGGTCGAGTTGCAGACCCCGATCCGAACTGTGAACGGCTTTTAGAGATTAGCATGCTGTTGCCAGCTAGCTGCCCGCTGTACCGTCCATTGTAGCACGTGTGTAGCCCCGGACGTAAGGGCCATGATGACTTGACGTCGTCCCCACCTTCCTCACTGTTTGCACAGGCAGTCTGTTTAGAGTCCCCACCATAACATGCTGGCAACTAAACATAGGGGTTGCGCTCGTTGCGGGACTTAACCCAACACCTCACGGCACGAGCTGACGACAGCCATGCAGCACCTAGTTTCGTGTCCCGAAGGACGGATGCGTCTCTGCATCCTCCACTAACTTTCAAGCCCGGGTAAGGTTCCTCGCGTATCATCGAATTAAACCACATGCTCCTCCGCTTGTGCGGGCCCCCGTCAATTCCTTTGAGTTTCACCCTTGCGGGCGTACTCCCCAGGTGGATAACTTAACGCTTTCGCTGGGACGCTGGCTGTCTATCGCCAACATCGAGTTATCATCGTTTAGGGCGTGGACTACCAGGGTATCTAATCCTGTTCGATCCCCACGCTTTCGTGCATCAGCGTCAATACCAGCTTAGTGAGCTGCCTTCGCAATCGGAGTTCTAAGACATATCTATGCATTTCACCGCTACTTGTCTTATTCCGCCCACTTCATATGGATTCAAGCCCGTCAGTATCAAAGGCACTGCGATGGTTGAGCCACCGTATTTCACCCCTGACTTAACGGGCCGCCTACGCACCCTTTAAACCCAATAAATCCGGATAACGCTCGGATCCTCCGTATTACCGCGGCTGCTGGCACGGAGTTAGCCGATCCTTATTCTTCCGGTACATTCAGCTCCCTACTCGTAAGGAGGTTTATTCCCGGACAAAAGCAGTTTACAACCCATAGGGCAGTCATCCTGCACGCGGCATGGCTGGTTCAGGCTTCCGCCCATTGACCAATATTCCTTACTGCTGCCTCCCGTAGGAGTCTGGTCCGTGTCTCAGTACCAGTGTGGGGGATTCTCCTCTCAGAGCCCCTAGACATCGTCGCCTTGGTGGGCCGTTACCCCACCAACTAGCTAATGTCACGCGAGCCCATCTCCATCCTATAAATATTTAATAATATCCCGATGCCGGAAAATTATGTTATGCGGTGTTAATCTCTCTTTCGAGAGGCTATCCCCCTGATGGAGGCAGGTTGCTCACGCGTTACGCACCCGTGCGCCACTCTCACCATTGATAGCAAGCTACCGATGGATCCCGTCCGACTTGCATGTATTAGGCCTGCCGCTAGCGTTCATCCTGAGCCAGGATCAAACTCTCCATTGTAAAATGAAGTTTCTGACTCCGACTATTTATAATAATCAGAATTCTTTTTTTAATATCTCTGATCTCGGACCGAATTGAACGGATTGATTGAATCTGTTCCATGACTTCCGACTTTCGTCTGTCTGCCCGTCACGCTACATGATTGTGTGTTATTAAAGAACTTTATGCGCTTCAACTTCCGTATCCGCTGTATTCAGACGGGCATTGCGCCCGCTTTTATCTTTTTTGTTTTTTCCGCCGTTTCCGGCGGGACTGCAAAGGTAGGAATCTTTTCCGGACTTCCAAAAAATTTCTGAAGTTTTTTTGGCTTTCTTTTTCCGGTTTCCACGTTCAGCTACCGCTGAACCCTTCTTTTTTCATGGCTGCTTCTTCCGGAGCAGCCCGCCCTCCCTTGCGGAGTGGTGCAAAGATAGAAACTTTTGGAACAAACTTCCAAGACTTCTGTCCTTATTTTTTCCGTTTTTGCCCTAACCCGCTGGACAGGTGGACGATTGTTTTTGAAACCGCCTGCTCCGGGACCGCAAACAGGGGCCGCAAGGACGGGCGGAAGCAAAAATCTCCGCGGAAAGCATCCGGTTAAGCAGAATGCTATCCGGATGCAGGGCAGAGCAGAAGCCGCCCGGAGCCGGGCGCAGTTCTGCCGGACCGCAGAGGGCAGAGCAGATCCTGAAGACGGGTTACCAGAGCCCGCAATACTCCGATAATCCTTGACTCTCACTGCAGGACAGCAGCATGCCATCAGCACGGTGTGCTGACTGCCTGGACTGAACAGGCCGGAAGCGCACGACCAGCTACGGATATCCGGTCCAACGTCCAAAGGGCAATTCGGCAGAGGCCAATACATACTCTTATATAGGTTTTACTTAGGGTTTGTTTAGGTTTAGTTTAGGTTTTCATTAGGTTCAGACTAAATTAAACCTAAGGGAAACCTAACTAAGCAATATCTAATACCTAGGTAAATATGGAACTTGGTCACCGTCAATAGAAAACCAGCGCATACAACATACCGACAATGACACGGCAACAATACGGATGAAATTGTAAGATACCGTCAGGTAGTTGTTCATCAAAACATCGCGAACAGACTTTTAGCTACGAGGCAGACATTAAAGCAGAGCAGACAGGAAGGAATGAGCTAATTTTCATTAAATTTGATCTAGGTTAAGAAATTACAAAAAGAGATAATATTTATTTAAGATGTTAAAGATATTAGATACTTTTATTCCGATTAATATATTGATCCATGATAGATTATAACCAACTTTTAAAACAGATAGAGGAATATTCTGGAACATATATCGCAGAAAACATATCGACATGTCACTGTTTTCACAATAGCTTGCACACCCATTCGGTGGTTCAGGCAGCTGAAGAGATTTCTTCATTTTATCAGTTGGATGAGGTGGATCATTTTATTGTGATCAGCGCTGCTTATTTTCACGATTTGGGTTATGTACAATCTGACAACGCAATTGGTCACGAAAAAAGGAGTGTGGAGATCGCACTGGACTTCTTAAAAGATAAAGGTGTCCCCGAAGAGGTAAAGGAGAAGATTAAGGGCTGTATCCTCGCGACAAGAATGCCGCAAGAGCCCAATACCCTATTGGAAAAAATACTTTGCGATGCCGATCTATTTCACCTTGGAAGCGATGACTTTGAAAACAGAAACAAACTTATGAAGGCAGAAGCTGAAGCTGTCCTAGGTAAAGAAATCGATAAAGATATTTGGCGCGCAGGAACCATAAAGCTATTATTGAGTCACCATTACCACACGGACTATGCCCGGCAAAAACTTAATGCGAAGAAAGAAGAGAACTTAAAGGAGTTAGAACGAAAACAGGAAAAGTCTATTTCTAAAAATAAAGAAAGCAAAAAAGACGACAAAAAACCGAAAGAGAAAGACAGGAATGGGAAGCCCGAACGGGGTATAGAAACGATGTTCCGAATTACATCCGCCAACAACCAACGGCTGAGCGATATGGCCGACAACAAAGCCAATATATTGTTGACAGTCAACTCGATTATCCTGTCGGTTGTCATTGCTGTGTTGTTTAGGAAATTAGACAGCAACGAACATCTCATTCTACCTACGATTATTTTGACGACTGCAGTCGTCGCCACGATGGTTATGGCCATACTATCCACCATTCCAAAAATTCCTTCTGGAAAATTTTCAAAACATGAAATTGAACAGAAAACGGTTAATCTGCTTTTTTTTGGAAATTTTTACAAAATGAAGCTTGAAGATTACAACGAAGGCATGCAAAAAGTAATGGCCGACTCAGAGTTCCTTTATGGCATGCTCACCAAGGACGTATATTCCCAGGGTGTCGTTTTGGGTAGGAAATATAAGCTGTTACGTTATGCCTACGGTATTTTTATGTTTGGTCTAGTGATTGCAGTCATCGCGTTTGTATTCGCGACACTATTGTAAACTCACAGTTGGCCTATTATTGTCATTTCTTCAATCGTTTTATCGATGAAAAAAAAAGACCTATACATCAACAGAGATATCAGCTGGCTTTCCTTTAACGAGCGTGTCCTCGGTGAAGCGGGCCGCCGGGAGGTTCCTCTTTTAGAAAAGCTACAGTTTCTCGCCATTTTTTCATCTAATCTGGACGAATTCTATCGCGTCCGGATGCCCGTATTAATGGCTTGGAAAAAAATAAAAAAGAGGAGCGCCGAGACTGGTGTTCCAAACCTTGATATTGGAACCTATAAAAAGGCGGCCAAAATCATAGATAAGCAACAGGAAAAATTTGGAACGTTCCTGTCCGATATTATCCGTCAGCTGGCCGATGAGCGCATTCTGCTCATTTATAATCAACAAATTCCGCCCGAGATTGAAGCCGAAGTTGCCAAATATTTTTTCAATACCATTGCTTCCTATCTACAGATCGTCAAGCTTGACGAAGAGCTTTCTTTTTTTCCTGTCAACAACCAGCTTTATTTCGCGCTTTCAGATAGCAGTTCGTCCAATCTGTTCATTGTAAATATCCCTGCTGACCGAACGGGCCGGTTTTTCACCTGTGAGGTCGATGCCAAGACCTATGTTGTATTCGTTGATGATATTATTAGACTCTTCCTCCCCAAAGCGCTCAATAATAACAACTTAAAATTCTACTCCTTCAAAATCACACGCGATGCTGAACTCAATTTACAGGATGAGTTTGACGGTGACATCGCATTAAAAATCGAGGCTGAGGTTTACAAGCGGGACCTCGGCTACGCGACACGGTTTTTGCACCAGCCCAATTTTCCGGATCATCTGGTGGAAAGGCTGGCCTCGCTTTTCGATCTACGGAAAAGCAGCATTGTAGAAGGCGGTTTTTACCATAATCTGAAAGACTTCTTTGCCTTCCCAATTAAACGGGAAAAGCTATGCTATCCCAAACAACGACAGATCGAAGTCCATCAGGACTTTGGCCATTCTCTTTTCGAACAGATTGATCAACGTGATATTTTAATCTGCACGCCTTATGAATCATTTGCCCCTGTTCTTCGTTTCTTTAATGAAGCAGCCATAAGTCCGGATGTAGAGGAAATTCACACCACCCTGTACCGCATCGCCAGCGATTCGCGCATTGCACAAGCATTGGCTAGTGCTGCAAAAAATGGCAAGAAAGTACACGTGTTCGTTGAGTTAAAGGCACGTTTCGATGAGGCAAACAACATACATTGGTCAAGACTCATGAAGGAGCAGGGGGTAAGGATCAGCTACAGCATTCCCAACCTGAAAGTACATGCCAAAATTGCACTTGTCAAACGAAAAAATGGACAGGAGACGGCATTGTTCGGAACCGGCAATCTAAATGAAAAAACAGCAAAGGTATATACCGATTATTTCCTGATGACGTCCAACCGTCAGCTGACCAGCGAACTAAGGCTTTTATTTGATTTTTTGCCCAGCAGAAGAAAGCCTGAGAAGCCAACGGAGATCCCTTTCCAGCAGTTGCTGGTCGCCCAGTTCAATCTTAGGACAGCATTCCTGTTGCTGCTCGACGAGGCTATCCGCCAAGCTAGGGCTGGTACAAGGGCTTCCATAAAAATTAAGCTAAACAATTTAGAGGAAGAATCGTTAATCAATAAACTGTACGAGGCGAGTCGGGCAGGGGTACAATTACAATTATTGATTAGGGGAATTTGCCGATTGAAACCGCAGGTCACTGGATTGAGCGAAAATATTAAAGTAAAACGCATCGTGGGCCGCTACCTTGAGCATGGACGGATTTTCATATTCAGCTACGGTGACGACACAACAGTCTATCTGGGGTCATCCGATTGGATGAATCGTAATATTTATCGGCGCATAGAGACCTGCTTTCCGATTGTCGACCCCGACTTGTCCAGAAGGATACAGCAACTTTTTGACATACAGTTTGCAGATGATGTTGAAGCAACTTTTCTAGATGATCTTGGACAAAATGTTCCAGTAGACAAGCAAAGTGGCATAATATCACAACAAAGAATTGTTGATTACTTAAACAACTAATTAATGAAACCAGCAACATTGATGACAACATTGGCCTTTGGATTGACTGCAGCAATTTTACTAGCCTGCAACCCCAATAGGGGGAAAAATGGGAATTCAGGTGAGCCCTCCACCGTAACAGTGGATCGTGGGCAACAGCAGGGCATTCCCTACAAGCTATCTTCGGGCCAGAAGATAAACCTTCCGGATGAACTGCTTGAAATATCGGGCATCACATTTATTGAAGGGGAGGATGACCATATTTATGCTATTCAAGATGAGCAGGGATTGCTATTTACCTATAATCTAACGACACAAAAAGCAACCTATACCCCTTTCGGTAAAGATGGCGATTACGAAGATATCGCCAGCAGCAAAACACATCTCTTCATCCTAAAAAGCAATGGGACTATTTATTCTTTTCCCATCAGCGAAAAGGATAATATCAAAGCGGTCACAGAGCAGAAAGATCTTGTGCCGAAAGGAGAATACGAAGGTCTTTTCGTTGACAAAAGTACCAATCAGGCTTATGTATTGTGTAAAGAGTGTAAGGCGGATAAAAAACAACCACAGACCTCCGGCTATATGTTCACCATAGGCCCGGGCGGAGGACTAAGCCCACGAGGGGAATTTGCTGTTCAGATTGACGAACTGAAAAAATTCAATCCTAAGATTAAAAAAACATTTAGGCCGTCAGCCTTAGCTAAAAAGCTGGACAGCAATGAATGGTATATTCTTTCTTCTGTTGATAAGGCGCTGGTGGTAACAGATGATCATTTTCACGTTAAATCTGTGACAACTCTTGATCCAAAACTTTTTCCGCAACCTGAGGGGATCACCTTTGATTCAAAATTCAATCTCTATATCAGCAGCGAGGCGGGTAGTCAAGATAAAGGAATCATCTATAAGTTCGAAAAAATATAAGCATGAAATCGGCCTTACCTTTCTTTTTACTTTTCCTATCCTTGCATTCCTTTGCTCAGCAGCAAGACATGTCGGCAGGACATAACGGCCTTCCGCTTAGCCCCGCAGTGATCAAAGATAGTATAACCGTAGTTGCCAATGCTAAGTACGGAACAGCGGGAGGGTTCAAAAGATTCTTTCTTGGAGAGAATTACCGAAAAGAATGGGCAGCTCCAACCACCCTGCCACGATTACAGCTTTCGAGGC
The DNA here is from genome assembly GCF_901482695.1 of Sphingobacterium thalpophilum. Taxonomy (NCBI): domain Bacteria; kingdom Pseudomonadati; phylum Bacteroidota; class Sphingobacteriia; order Sphingobacteriales; family Sphingobacteriaceae; genus Sphingobacterium; species Sphingobacterium thalpophilum. The sequence continues at coordinate 1,846,698 of NZ_LR590484.1, read as the reverse complement.
TGTATGGTGGACTGACCCCCGTGAAACAGGGTGGGGGCATGCAATCCGTCTCGCTGCGGCTGCAAGATTCCAGCGGTCGTCAATGGGCGCTTCGTTCAGTCAACAAACGTACGGAATCGCTGATCCCGGAAGAGTTGCATGGTACCTTTGTGCAGGATGTTCTGGATGATGCAACAAGCGCTCAGCACCCGTATTCGGCCTTGATGATTCCACCTCTGGCCCATGCAGTCCATGTACCATATGCGCATCCAGTGATTGGCGTAGTCGCTCCGGACACGATTTTAGGTGAATATGCTCCGCTTTTTGAAAATACTGTAGCCCTATTGGAAGAAAGAGAGCCGTTAGGCGATTCGGACAACAGTCCAAAGGCGGTCCGTAAGATGCAGGAAGATAATGATGATGACTTTAAAGCCAAGGCTTATCTACGTGCGCGTATGTTGGATGTCATCGTTAGCGACTGGGACCGACACGAAGACCAATGGCGATGGTACAACGAGAATCAGGATACCGATGATAAGGACAAAGATTATATTCCCATTCCAAGGGACCGCGACCAGGCATTACGGGTTACGCAAGGATTGTTGATGAAAGACATTTACCAGCGTTTTGTAAACCCGGTCATGCAAGGATTCACCATGGGAATCCCCAACATCAAATATTCATTATTTAAGTCCAAATTTTTGAATGCCCATCCCAGCAACCAGCTTCCGCATAAAGAATGGTCGAAAGAAGTCAATCAATTTGTTTCCCGTCTGACGGACTCGGTACTCCGGCAATCGGTCAACAGTCTCCCCCAATCATCCATAGCGATTCGTGGCGAGCAGATTTACCAAACACTTCAGAGTAGGCGGGATGCGCTACCGGCGGCGATGGAAACCTATTACCGTTTTATCAATACTATCGTGGATATCCATCTTAGTGATAAAAACGAAAGGGTAGAAGTTAAAAGCACGGGCAAAAAAGGCCTCAAAGTGAACGTCTCGAAGATAAACAAGGAGGGAAAAGTTACCAAAACACTAATGGACAAAACCTACGATAAAGGTTTGACCAAAGAAATACGCTTATATTTAGGCGCAGGAAGTGACACCGTTTTCGTCAACAACCGTAATTCGCCCATAAAACTTCGTATCATTGGCGACAGCTTACCCAAAACCTATGTTGTCACAAACAGCAGGTCCAGCATAAAACTTTATGAAAACTCCAAAAATTCGCTCTTTTTAGGTAAAAAAGAGCGAATCAAGCTGCATCGCAGCAAGGACAGTTCAAATATCCAGTTTGTACCGGTTAACCTGTACAATTCCTGGTTACCTTTGCTTACCGCAGGATACAATGCTGACGACGGTTTCTCCTTGGGCTTAGGTGCGGCGTACACCCATCAGCGGGGATTTCGGAAAACACCTTTCACCTACAAACAACAGATTACGGTTGCCGCGGCATTTAGAACAGGAGCCTATAAAATCCATTATCGTGGCGAATGGCAGGACGTTGTGGGCAACGCTGACTTGGTGCTCGATGCCTTGGCAAAAGCACCGGACAACACGCAAAACTTCTTCGGTGTCGGTAACAATTCCTTATTTCTAAAGGAGCAACATGGGGCAAAATATTACCGCAGCCGTTTCAATATTTTTAACGTTAATCCTCAGTTGAGATGGCATTCTGGATCTTCATTGCAGTATGCAGTAGGCCCACACATCCAATTTTATCATCTGGACCCAGCAGAAAACCAGGACCGCTTTATCTTAAATCCACAGGCCCTACACTCTTATGACAGCCTGTCTATCACCAATGACAAGTTTTTCACGGGACTGAACGCTTTCCTGACCCATGACAGCCGCAACCGCAAGGTCAACCCCAGCAAGGGGCTATATATCAACGCAATATTGAATTCCTATCTGGGCCTGAATAAATACTCCCGCAACTCGGCTCAGATAAGTGGCGAATTCGCAGGCTATTTTAGCGCGTTCGACGAAGGCCTTATTCTCGCCAATCGGGTAGGAGGTGGTACCGTCATCGGAAACCCCGCATTTTACCAGTATTTATTTCTTGGAGGCCACGAAAATTTGCGGGGTTTCCGTCAGTATAGATTTGCCGGGGAGCAGATGGTTTATAATAATCTGGAAGCACGGGTGAAAATACATGATGTGAAGAGTTATGTTCTGCCGGGCGAACTGGGAGTCATGGGAATGTATGATATCGGCAAAGTATGGGCACATGGGTACAACAGCAATAGGATCCATCAAGGCATAGGGGCCGGCTTATATTACATTGTAGCGAATGCATTACCGTTACATGTTGTCATGGCCAAATCCAACGAAGGCTGGTATCCTTACTTTAGTACTGGGTTCCGATTTTAACCGTTTAACGCATGGAAATTAAGAACGTACAACTCACCAAAAGCAAAGGTGTTGTCCATAACAACGAAAGAAGGCTCAACTTCGAGCCTTTTTTCCGATACCTCGAATCCTTTACTCAAAATAGTGCTGCTTCGGATGATATGATCCCAGTGCTCGCCCTCGAACGGATCAAGGAAATTGAGCTTGTCAGCGGCCGGCTCTGTAAACAGAACCTAAATGCTTATAAAGATATACTGCAATTGATCTATAGTTTATCGGTATCGCTTATTGACACCGATCCAAAAAAATACTGGGCTTTGGCCACTCCGCTTGCTGAAGAAACTTTTTATGGCACCGAAGCCTTTTTTGAGCTTTGCAGTCAGCGCTTGGCAGAGCAGGATATCGACGACCAGATACAAGGTGGGGACACATTGAGCAATCAGGAAAAAATGATCTATTCTTTAATTTTCCAGCGTCTATATGGCCTTCCTACGCAAGAGAACAGTAGTATCGTCTTTCATCACCTCAATACACGGGGCGAAATTATCGATTATTATGACCTTCATATTGACTTCAAATTTGTCGATATAAAGCCCCGGAAGGAACTTCCGCATTTTGATGTAAGCCACCTCAGCCAAAACGCAGACGACACATCTTTATTCGACTGGAATAATGTGACCAGCCAGATCAAAATAGAAGACTTTGAGCTGTCGGGATTTTCCATGGTGACTTTTAGAAAAAGTAGTTTAGCACATACGCAAAAACGTATTCAGTCGATGCTATCGGACCTGGAAACGTATAATTACCATATTTTTCTAACAGAGCTGGAGAACATCCTTAAACCCATATTAAAAGGATCGGATACTATTTTTAGCCTATTTCCTTTATTTCAGCTCAATGGCCTTCCATTTTTTGATTATTCCATTACGAATAAAAGCGTGCTGATTTCGGAGACTTATGGAAAGGATGGTGACACAAATATCCATCCCCAAGTTGCAAACTATCTCAAACATCCGTATTTGATCTTTTACAACGCCATGGACGGGGTCAAAAATACAAAGTCTATTTTTGATGAACAGATACACGACTCTGGGGTCAAAACATACCTTTGTATTCCGCTGACTCACAATCATGCCCTATCCGGTATTATGGAAATCTACAGCCGTCAGTTAGATCAGCTGGATACCGAGACCATACATTCCCTGCGTGCACTGGTCCCTTTACTATCCCAGCTATCTCATGACATTACGATGCAATTTAAAAAACGGATCGACGAAATAATTATCAACCGTTTTACCACCATTCAGCCTGCTGTACAGTGGAAATTTAACTATGTGGCTGCACAGTACATACAGGGACTGGAAAATGACGAACAGAATGCGCATATCAAACCTGTCATCTTCGAAGATGTCTATCCTCTTTACGGCGCCATAGATGTCAAGGACTCGACGATCATCCGCAATGCCTCAATCCTGCGGGATTTTAGCTTTAAGGTAAAGCAGCTCGCGCTGCTGATTGACGAATTGTCCCGGGATGGCCGACATCAATTAATTCTGGACTTTTCCAAACGGGTAGATCAGATTACCGATTCGCTGGACCGTATCTCCTTTGACGAATCCATGGTTAAGATCATCGAGTTTTTCCGAAAGGACGTGCAGCCCTTTCTGGATGAAGCCTACAGACAGTTTCCGGCAAAACACGCGATCATATCACACTATGCACAACACTTCTTTACCAATAGGGAGACTGGCGAGTTTTATCGGAATGAATTTGAAACTTCCTTGCGCAGGATCAACCAGCTGATCAGCAAGGAGCTCAACCAGTTCAACCATTTTATTCAAGGCAACTATCCATCTTATTTCCAAAAGTTCCGGACCGACGGCATCGAATACGATATTTATATCGGCAAGTCCATCACGCCCCAACAACCGTTTAGCAAGGAGTTTATCAACATCTTTCGACGCCAGCAAATCATATCGATGGCGAGGATCGCTTTAAAAGCCCATCAGGCAAAACAGAGTTTACCGATCGCGCTGGAAACTACCCAACTGATCTTTATCAACCCGCATAGCATTGATATCAGCTTCCGGGAAGATGAACGTCGGTTTGACGTGGAAGGCTCATTAAATATCCGTTATGAGATTATCAAGAAAAGAATAGACAAAATCCGGATAAAGCGGAGCAAGGAGCGCCTGACTCAGGTCAATAAAATTGCAATCGTTTATCTCTCGGACGAAATTTTGGAGGATCTCAATCTGAGTATTCAGGCCATATACGATATGGGCATCATCGAAAATACAATTGAGCATCTGAAGCTTGAAGAGGTGCAGGGTATTGCAGGTTTAAAAGCCATTCGTCTCACAGTGAATCTAAACTACAAAGATTTCTCCTAAATTTGTGGGAGGGTCTCTTTTCAGGGAAATGTTATGGCAATAATTTTAAAGACAGGAGGACGATGATAACGGATGCCAACTACTTTTATCTGAGCGATTTGCTTGGTACTTTATTTTTTGCAATATCGGGGACTTTGTCTGCCAAACGAAAAGACATAGATATCTTCGGCGCGGCTTTTCTGGGCTTTGTGACAGCCATTGGCGGAGGATCTATGCGCGATGTCTTTTTGAATTTACGGCCGGTCTGGGTAAACGACAGTAATTATTTAATTGCTATCTTCTTGGGAATTCTGATTGCGATTATTTTCAACAGGCAATTATACAGTTATTACCGAACCCTTACACTTTTTGATGCAATTGGAATCAGCTTTTTTACCATTTTGGGGGTACAAAAATCATTGAATTACGAAAGCAGTGTATATGCGGCGATCATCTTCGGTATGTTTACTTCGGTATGTGGTGGCATGATACGCGACATTTTGCTGAATGAAACGCCTCTGATTTTTAAGAAGGAGGTCTATGCGACCGCCTGTCTGGCAGGTGGACTGATGTATATCTTGCTAGTGCACCTCCACTTGGATGTATCCTGGGCAGCATTTATAGGCGCCGCCGTTGTGTTTATGATCCGCATGACCGCTGTCAAATATAAGTTGTATTTACCCCGGCTGGACTGAGGCGGTGGCAAAAGAAAAAGCGTTAGAGGAGACTAACGCTTTTTCTTTTGCTGTGGGAACCGCATTTTGTAGCCTACCCGAATATTACCTTTAGAAATAGCATCCAGTTTGCTTTTCAGCATGGTCTTCTTCAGCGTGCTCAATTTATCGGTAAAAAGCTTACCTTCGATGTGGTCATATTCATGCTGTACGACGCGGGCCGCCAGTCCAGTAAGCTCGACTTCGTGCTCTTCAAAATTCTCATCCAAATAATTGATCCGAATATTTTTGTGGCGCAACACATCTTCGTTGATATCAGGTATACTTAAACAGCCCTCACCAAAAGCCCATTTTTCACCGGATTCTTCAACCATAATGGGATTGATAAAAACCTTCTTAAAGGATTTAAGCAATTCTTGATTCTCCACGTCATCCTCTGCAAAAGGCGTGGCATCGATGACAAACAGACGTATGGGTAAGCCAACCTGCGGTGCAGCCAGCCCCACACCATGTGCGGCATACATGGTGTCAAACATGTCATCGATTAATTTCTTCAAATCTGGATAATCTTCATCTATCTCATCAGCGACCTTGCGCAATACCGGGTCGCCGTAAGCTACTATCGGAAGTTTCATATGTGTATTATTTGTTTTCGTTGCCATAGGAATATTCCACGCAATATGTTTCCAGGCTGTGTGCAGTCCTGACTACCGGCATATTTCCTATGTAAATAAATATTGTTCAGCATTTATTATCTGTGATCAAGGGATCGCACTGCCTCCGGCTGTCCAAACGCCCGGTCTCTCCCTTAATCTCATTTGTATTCATGGGCATTCATTAAGGGCACTCCCACAGTAATTATATTTTGCACAAAGGTACGGATAATAATTAAAAGCTAATATTTCGTCACAACTTCTATAAAAGTTACTTTTGCTATATGAATCCATCGTTTAAAGATCTGGTTAATCGGTTTGCAGCCGAACTCGAGCAGTCTCTTGGAGCAAAGCTGAGCCGGACCGAATGCGATACTTTTATACAGCTTACCGCTCCTGAGACGACGAAGATCTTTCTTTATCCCGAAGAGCAACCGACGCGCCATCAGACCTCCGACCCGAGCATTCATATCGATCAAGATCAGCTGGAACAAAAATTCAGCCTTGTTATTCAGCGCATTGTAGCGAAGATAAAGAATAACCGGCGTATTTTCGCCCGGCACACGGTCGTTGCACGTATTGATAAAAAAGTGAGTATGCAGTTTCTCGTGGAACATCATTTACAGGTTGCCATCCCGGGCAAGTACCGTTATGGTCTATATGAGCAGGGGGAGCTGGTATCTATTGCCGTATTCTCCGGGGGCCGCCGCATGAACGACAGTCCCGAATCTTATCGTTCCTTTGAACTATTGCGCTTTTGCAACAAATCGGGTTACAACGTCATTGGCGGGCTGAGCAAATTGATCAAAGCCTTTTGCGCGGATTTCTCGCCCGGTGATATCATGACATTTACCGACCGCGACTGGAGCCAGGACTCCTCGCTGGAAAAAATTGGTTTCGTAAAAAAAGAAATATCTGGGCCCATTCATTTTTGGGTAGACGCGACAGGTCGTTACCCTTATCGCAGTCAGGAGGAGCTCAGGACGTTGGTAGCCCAACACCCAAAAGGCTTCCTCAAGGAAAATTTGGGAAGCATCAAGATGATTTTATATATTAAATAAGCTAAATTGTGTATATTGTACACTGTTAAATTGAAAAATAAATAATCAAAATAATAATGTTATGAAGAGAAAACTTCGCATGGGTATGGTCGGAGGTGGAAATGACGCCTTTATTGGGGCCGTACACCGTATCGCCGCTTTTATGGATGGTAAGATTGAATTGGTCTGTGGTGCTTTCAGTATAGATCCACAAATTTCAAAACAATCTGGAGAAGACTTATTTGTAGCTCCCGAACGTGTATATCTGAATTATGAAGAGATGATCGAAAAGGAATCTTTGCTTCCAGAAGGCGAGCGTATGGATTTTGTAACGATTGTTACTCCTAACTTTTTACACTTTGCCCCAGCCAAACTGGCAATGGAAAAGGGATTTGACGTTGTTGTCGAAAAACCAATGACCGTATCTGTTGAGGAAGCCAAAGAACTGCAAGCGACGGTTGAGCGTACGGGCCGTACACTATGCCTTACACATACGTATTCGGGCTACCCCATGGTCAAGCAAGCGAAAGCCATGATCAAAGAAGGACATTTTGGAAAAATAAGAAAAATCGTTGTTGAATACCCGCAGGGCTGGTTAAGCCGTTTGACGGAGCGTGAAGGCAATGCCGGTGCGGCCTGGCGTGCAGACCCAAAACGTTCGGGAAAATCGCTGGTTATGGGTGATATCGGTACGCATGCAGCGCACCTTGCGGAATACGTTTCGGGGTTAAAGATTCAGGAGCTATGCGCTGACCTCACTACTTTTGTTGAAGGGCGCTTACTCGACGACGACGGTTCGGTATTGCTACGCTTCGAGAATGGCGCAAAAGGCGTATTGATGGCTTCACAGATTTCTGCGGGAGAAGAAAACGCTGTCCGTATCCGCATTTACGGCGAAAAAGGCGGATTGGAGTGGGCCAATGAGGATCCAAATAATCTGATCATCAAGATGCTGGATCAGCCGCGCCAGCTGTACCGTACCGGAAATGCCTATGCAGCTCCCTATACATTGAGTTCCTTTGCGACACACAATACCCGTGTGCCGGCAGGTCACCCAGAGGGCTTACTGGAATCCTTTGCCAATATCTACCGTAACTTTGCTTCGACTGTGACAGCCAAACGTGAGGGCAGGACACCTACCCCCGAAGAGCAGGATTTCCCGACAGTATACGACGGCGTAAGAGGTATGGCCTTTATCGATACCGTAGTTAAAAATAACGAGGGAACAGAAAAATGGACTAAATTTGTCGTGTGATAGACAGATTAGACCATATACTTTCTCTTTTGGGGCACAGCGTGACCTCAAGAGAGAAAGTTATTGTTATCCTTGGCCCCACGGCATCCGGAAAAACAAAATTGGCCGTACAGCTTGCCCAGCAGATAAACGGTGAAGTTATCAGCGCTGATTCGAGACAGATCTACCGCCATATGGATATTGGCACGGGGAAAGATCTGGCAGAATACCAGGATATTCCTTATCATCTCATCAATATTCGCGAACCCGGAGAACACTATAATCTCGGCCATTTCATTAGCGATTTTCATCACGCTTACCAATCCATTTTAAAGAGAGGCAAACAGGCGATTTTATGTGGTGGTACTGGTTTATACCTACAGAGTGTCATCCAGCGGAATCCGTATGCACAGATCCCTAGCATAGCAGGTTTCAAAGAGGCTCTGGCTGACCAGCCAACGTCAGTTTTGCAGGAGCGCCTGGATGATTATGATGTACCGGCCGACTTTCGCATAGACCGTTCAACCAAAAAGCGGATTATCCGAGCTATTGAAATCATGGAGTTCTTTCAACAACATCCGGGCTTTGCCATCCAACAAAAGAGCCTGGATACGATAGTCTTCGGGCTCAACCCTTCCCTTGAACAACGACGGGCGAGTATTAGCGGAAGACTTCGGCAAAGACTACACACGGGATTTCTAGAGGAGGTGCAACAGCTGCTAACCGCCGGGATCTCTCACGAGCAATTGCAATACTATGGCCTTGAATATAAATACGCCTCCTTGTATTTATTGGGGCAGATGGATCATGAAAGCTTTGTTACAAAACTGGAGACCGAAATCCACCGTTACGCCAAACGGCAGATGACCTATTTCCGGAAAATGGAGAAAGATGGCATCCGGATCCATTGGATATAACAAAAAAGGGCTAGCATCACTGCTAACCCTTTTCGTTAATCTCTTTCTATTATAACTTGATTTCCTCATCTTTTGCGTTGAAGAAGTGGAATTCAGTTAGATAATATGACGTCATTGGATTTACTTTGATCCATTTACCGTACTTCATAAACCATTTCATTCTTTTTGAGATCAGACCAGACTTAATGTAGGCGTCTATATAAGGGTGAACACATAAGGTCACCTTTTTTTCGTTCTGTTCCTGAAGAATAAAACTCAAATTATTTTCTATATCATCCATCAGGACAATACTTGAGCGGATTTCACCTGTACCATCACAAGCGGGACATTTCTCATTTGTGACGATATTCATTTCAGGCCTTACGCGCTGACGGGTGATCTGCACCAAGCCAAATTTGCTGGGTGGTAAAATCGTATGTCGCGCTCTATCCGAAGCCATACACTCTTTTAAGAACGTATACAACTCTTTTCGATGATTGGGTTTATGCATATCGATAAAATCGATGACTACAATTCCACCCATATCACGCAAGCGCAGTTGTCGCGCAATTTCCTTTGCTGCTTCCATATTGACCAGCAATGCGTTGTCTTCCTGATTCTCCTTATTGGCAGAGCGGTTACCACTATTGACATCGATGACATGAAGGGCTTCCGTATGCTCGATGACAAGATACGCACCACCCGGTAATGTTACCGTTTTGCCAAAAGCTGCCTTGATTTGCTTCTCAACTCCAAAATGGTCAAAAATCGGTTCTTTATGTTTGTAAAGCTTCACAATTTTTTCCAGATCCGGAGATATATCGTGTATATATGATTTTGTTTCTTCGAAGATCGAAGGATCATTAACATAAATATGCGAAAACTCGTCTGTCAAGATATCGCGGAGAATAGTGGATGCACGATCCATTTCACCGAGAACCTTTTGAGGCGGTTCAGCATTCCGAAGACGTTTGGTAAATAGCTCCCATTTTGAGATCAGGTCCAATAGATCACGTTGCAGCTCTTCGACGCCTTTACCTTCAGAGACGGTACGGATAATTACACCAAAGTTTGGTGGTTTTATTCCTTCCACAATCTTCTTAAGGCGGTTGCGTTCATTGCTGCCTTTGATACGTTTGGAAATGGAAACAGTACTTGAGAAAGGCACCAAAACGACAAAACGACCGGCTATTGAAAGGTCTGAACTCAGACGAGGTCCTTTTGTTGAGATGGGTTCTTTGGCGATTTGTACTGGCACAAGCATGTTCTTGCTCAAGACATCAGAGATCTTGCCAGCTTTATCGATATCCTTTTCAAGTTTTAAACTATTGAGCAGTTTCTCTTGATAACTGCCATTCTTCACTATACGCGTAAGTTTGAGCAACGACTGCACTTGAGGACCCAGATCCAGATAATGTAGGAAAGCGTCCTTTTCGTAGCCTACATCTACGAACGCCGCGTTTAATCCCGGCATAATCCGCTTGATACGTCCGAGATAGATATCTCCGACAGCAAAATTATTATTGGCGGGTTCGCGGTTAAGCTCAACCAGCTGCTTGTCTTGTAGTAAAGCAATAGTTACCCCTTTATCAGGAGTTGAATCGATAATTAATTCCTTTACCAAAAGCTACTCATTTTTGACGCCTATGCGATATCCTACCGCAATTTTAGGCATCCGATTAAACATTTTAAAGAACGTTGTTACGAAAAAAACAATCTACATACCCTGAAAGACATGTAGATCGTTTCGTAAAAGCTATCTCAGCAAAATGGGCCAAGATGTTTAAAAGCTTATCACAAGACTATTTTTTCTTGTGTCTATTTTTTCTTAAACGTTTTTTACGCTTGTGAGTAGCCATCTTGTGTCTTTTTCTTTTTTTTCCGCTTGGCATAGCTAAATTTTTTAATGATTATAAATAATAAATTAATTACTTGCTCAATTCCGCGATCTTTCGATCGATGAATTGTGATAGGGACGGATCAGCTGCCAGTTCCTTACTTTTTTGAAAAGCAGTTATGGCATCATTTTTCATCCCAATATTTTCATAGCCTGTGGCTAAGTAAAAGTATGACTCTGCATCGGGTTTCTGATCGATGACGGTCTTAAAACGCTCGATGGCTTTGTCAAACTGACGGGACTGTAGAGAAAACAATCCCAAAGTTTTGTTTGCTTCTAAATTTTTAGGATCAGCGGCTACAACCTCCCGCAATAAGGCAATACCTGCCATTGGATTGTTTGTACCTGATACCATTGCGGCACCTAATCCTGTTTTTGCATCCAGACTACTTGAATTGGCTTTTAACGCAGCCTCATATGCACGGATGGCATTTTGGTTCAACGCCTGAGCTAAAGTAGAATCCTGCAAATTTGTATAAGCAGCACGATAAGCATTACCCGCTTTCAGCCAATAATCAAATTTGGGTGAAAGCTTGGCCATCTCCTCATAGACAAATGCCTGAGGGGCAGGCTTTGCAACATCGTCCCACTTATTTGCCAACTGTTGCAACAGCTTTATCTTCTCTTCGCCAGAAGCCTTTGCAACCTGGGCCTCAATATCGGAAATTTCTTTGACTAAACTAGCATCTAACCCCTGTTTTGTCATCGAAGAGATATTTTCCAGGTTCACTTCGTTGGAAGGTTCGGATTCAGATGCTGCAGCAGTGTGTTTTTCTTTGTCCACCAAACCTTTAATAGGTTGCGCAAAAAGCACTGCAACCAACGCTACGACTGCTCCGACTACTATTATCTGTTTGGTTTTCGCCATTTTAATCTATTTTAAAAGATTATTTATTGCCATTTTTTACTTTCTCAACGAAAATTTTAGCTGGCTTGAAGCTAGGAACAAAGTGTTCTGGAATAATGATTGCTGTATTTTTTGAAATGTTTCTTGCAGTCTTCTCAGCTCTTTTTTTGACTACGAAGCTACCAAAACCTCTTACATATACATTTTCTCCACCGATCATTGCGTTTTTGACCACTTTAAAGAACGCCTCTACGGTCTCTTGAACATCTACCTTCTCTAAGCCAGTTTTGTTAGAGATTTCTGCAATAATTTCTGCTTTAGTCATATCTATTTTACTGTAATTATTTATTTTTCAACCCTTAAGCCAACTAATGTTTGGGGATGCAAAAGTATTGTTTTAAAATGAGGAATGGAAATTATTTAAATACTTTTTTGATAAATACGCTTCCAAAAACCAAACATTTACAATCAATTAACCTTATTTTACCACAAACGGTCTGCTAAATAGAATCCAAAAATAAGAACAATTCTCTAATTTACAACAAGTTGATCCAATGCTTGTCACAGAAAAATCAAGATATGCTCATCGCCTTGCCCAGGAGTTCCAAATCTTCCGGTTTATGGTGTGCATTGATGACAATCCGATTCAATAGAGGATCTGTGGGCAAGGGATACGGAAAACTCGACACCAGTATTCCGGCCTCCACTAGCCTTGTATAGAGCCCGGTATCTTGCGATGAAAAAACTGGGAAGTGAGGTATTGACTTTAAGTTACACTTTCCAGCGCTAACATTCGCAAAGTGAAGAATATTCGCCTGTAATCTATCAAATTGTTGCCTATAAATGTGTTCACCATATACAAAGGCGTGGAGCGCGGCGGGAGAACTTGGCGATGCGCCGGTATAGAAGTTGGATCTCCTGAATGCCTCTATACGCTTCTTATTCGCCAAAATCAAGCCTGCGTCGGTAGCTAGGCCCTTTGCCAATGAAGCCACAACAATCAGCTCGATATTTCCTTCCGGCAGATCTTGAGGGAGCAAAGAAAGTCCATCTTTATATAATACACCGATACCGTGAGAATCGTCCAGCAATAGCACAACTTTTTTTTCCTTTGAAATCCGGCTAAAAATGCTAAAGTCATACCGCATCGGTGTCATGTTATCCAAGCTATTGCTGATGATAACAAATGATGTTTCCGATGCCTGGTTAATATAGTCGACGGTTTGCTTACCCCAATTCTCAAAATTGCCGCTGACATCAGGGTTTTGATTTTTCCACAGGGAAGGGTGACAGGAGGGGGCATACAGCAGTTCGCCCTCTGCTGATAATGCTTTTACGACAAATTGTGCCGCCAGATAACCACTTGACAGCAGCAAGCTGTATTCAAAACCAAAGCGCTGTGCGGCATATTGTTCGGCCTCGTCAAATATCGCCTGCTGAACATTATTACTGCGCGAGGTTCCATTGTTAATACCGTACCGCTTTAGTCCTTCAATAAAAAGTTCGGTATATTCGGGATTGGTTGCCAAACCCAAATAAGAAGTTCCTCCGAAAAAAAGGTATTCTCTTCCGTCTAGATATATGGTTCGCCCGGTAGGCTGATTAAGCTTCGTAAAATCCGTCATCTGCAAAATTCTCATGAGCAATACTTTCTGCCTGCAGGGCAGAGACCAGTTATTGCACTCAATATTACGCATTTTAACCCAATAAATAAGATAGGATCTCGATCATGTCTGCTGCAGATCACCTACGATAACAAAGCGCGCCGGACAAATTCACCGGCTATCCATGCGCCGGTGCTATGAGTACTTGAGGGTTCACAATATGCTGAGGACGCCCCTGTGCGAAAGCCACGATATTTTCGAAAGCCAATTTAAACAGTTGCTCGTAGGCATTTTCTTCCACGTATCCCAGATGCGGTGTGCAGATCACATTGGGCAGAAGGAATAGGGGGTGCTGGGGATCCAGCACAGGCTCGGATTCATAGACATCGACTGCTGCAGCGCCCGGGGTACCGTTTCTCAGTGCCTGAAGTAAAGCCCCTGGCTCAATCAGTTCTGCCCGGGCAGTATTCACTAGCAAAGCAGAGGGTTTCATGGAGCGCAGATCTTCAAGTTTTACGATTCCGCGGGTTGCAGGGAGCAAACGTAGGTGCAAGGTAATCACATCGGCAAAGTGGAAAAAGTCAGACTTGCTTGATGCTGCCAGGCATCCATCTTTTACCGCTTCTTCACGGGAGCCTTCGCTTCCCCAAACAATTGCTTCTGCACCAAAAGCTTTTGCGTATCTGGCTACCAGCCGGCCAATTTTTCCGTAGCCCCATATTCCGATGGTTTTTCCTGCGACCGACTGACCGATATTTATCTGCCATTTTCCGGCTTTCATGGCCGCAACAGCTTCTGGCAATCTCCGCAGACCGGCCATGATTAAAAGCCAGGTCAATTCCGCGGGGGCGACTGGCGAACCGGAGCTTTCGGCCACCGCCACACGGTATGCGTTACAGGCGTCCAGATCCAAATGGTTGGAAATTTTACCCGTCTGACTTATAAGCCGGAGCTTTGGAAGCAACTGAAGCAATTCTGCAGTGATTTTGGTACGTTCACGGATCAGGAGCAGCACCTCCGTATCCTGAAGTATAGAAGCTAATTCACTGATATCCGTATAGGATTGTTGCAATATCTGAACATCATGACCATCAAGCAACTTGAAACAATTCAGATGCCTGACAGCATCCTGATAGTCATCTAAAACGGTTATTTGCATCTTCTTGAAGTTATTTAGACCTGTGTCTGGCGACAGACTTTCTTTTCACCCTTTAATTTACGGCATAAAATCGAAAAAGGGCAGTTCGTCGTTGTTTTTTGACATTCCATCCACTCTTATGAACGAGGAGTATTGCTGCCCATATTGGCCAGGAAAAGGAATATGTGAACGTCGTCCTATCGTACCTACAGCAAAGCGGCTCGTCTTTTGGACACTTTTACCCGGAAGAAGGATAATCAAGTGGAAAACCTATATGCAATTACAATTCATCTAGACAATCTGATGGTTCATCCCCAATTAATTGCTGAGATTGCCGATTCTATAGAACTTGGCCAATGATTAGAACATCTTATTATAAACAGCAATATACAGACAAACGCAATTGATATAAATTATGAAAACAGCAATTTTAATTTTGATGTGCCTGTTGGCCACAAAGGCTTCTGCACAGCGCAACTACGAAAAAAACATGACGGAAGCAATGACTTTATGGCGATCTGGACAGGCTCAGCAGGCCGCAGCTAAACTGGAGAGTATCGCCCAGGCCGCTAAAGACAATTGGATTCCTGCCTATTATCAAGCTATGGTACTGACCACAGCCGCCTTTTCGGAGCAAGACCAGGAGCTCCGGGTCAAATATGTCGAAGCTTCGGAAGCCATCCTCGACGATAGCAAACAGGACAATAATGCAGAGTGGCTTGTGTTGAGGGCTATGAACAAAACGGCATTTATGCTAACCGATCCAATGACCAAAGGCAAAGAACTTGCCCCCATCATCATTGGGTACTATCAAAAAGCATTGGCCATCGAGCCAAACAATCCCCGTGCAAGATTAGGAATCGCTGAGTTCCAATTAAATTCAAAGAAATATTTCAATCAAGATATAAGTCAGGAATGTGAGGATGTGCGAAAAGCACTATCTTTATTCGATGAAGAGAAAGTAACGATTCCGTTTGCTCCTTCCTGGGGGCGGGACCGGGCGGTGCAGATATTAAAAGAATGTAAATGACATTGCGGTGAAAAGACTACCTTATAAAACCATTGTACAGGCTTTACTGGCAAGCTTCGTTGTCTGCATGTATTTTGTGGTCGTAGCTAAGCTTGACCGCAGGGATATCCCTTGGTTATCTTTTTTTCTCCATCCCCATATGGCCAGAGGTTTGCTATATGGCTTCTTGCTTTTCCTTGGGAATGTATACCTTTCAAAATGGGTATCCGACAGATATCCGTCGGGCAGAGATTTTGGAAAGAGGATGATCGTTTTTTATACTGGAAGCATCATTTTAACCATACTTGTGGTTTTTGTTGTCAATGCTTTTTTCTCTGGTTTATTTGTTGCCGATGGTCCCAAAAGTTTTTCACAGCGTTTTGTTGATTTTATCTATCAACAGCATGTTATCTATTACTTCCAAATAACGGTCACCTCTTTGTTTATTTCCATGGTTTTCTTTGGCTTTTATTTTTATAAACGATTTAAAGACTACCAGATCAAAGAAAGTCAGCAGGAAAAGCAGCAGATCTCAGCCCAATTTGCCTCATTAAAGAACCAACTCGATCCCCATTTTTTATTCAACAGCTTAAATGTACTGAATAGCCTTATTGAGGAAGATCCCAAAAAAGCGAGCATCTTTACCACAAATCTTTCCAGAATATACCGCTATGTTCTGGAGCATAAAGATAAGAGTCTTGTTCCCTTGCAGGAAGAACTGACTTTCTCAAAAGCGTACCTCTCGTTACTTAGCCTCCGGTTTGAAGATGGCATAGATATCCACATGGAACTTGATGAAGTTGCTCCGCAAGAGCAGCTATTACCGCTTTCCCTTCAATTACTTATAGAAAATGTAGTTAAACATAATGTAATATCCTTTAAAAATCCCTTACTGTTGCGGATCTATCGAAAAGAAGACTATCTGATTGTGGAAAATAAGGTACAAAAAAAGAAAGTGCTGCATCAACAGTCCGGCATAGGACTGAAAAATATTGCGGAGCGTTATGCGTTGCTTTCCGACCGACCGGTCAATATCTGGCAAAATGACAAAACTTTTTGTGTTGAACTTCCGATCATAAAAACCGATCTAGCTATATAAGTCAACGTATGACAAAACTTTGTAACAACCGGACTGGCAGAATCTTCATCGCTAAACAGATTACCGAACCTGTTTCCATTTATTTATCCGAAATTGAGGATTCATTTTTTATTTGAAATACCGCTTTTTATGAGAATATTAATTATTGAGGATGAATTGCCTTCGGCAAGATTACTGCGGCGCAAACTGGAACATTTGGGCTATACTGTCCTCGCTACATTGCAGACGGTGGAAGAGTCCGTTAAGTGGTTTGCCAAAAATGCAGATCCTGACCTGATCCTGATGGACATTCAGCTTGCCGACGGAATTTCATTCGATATTCTTGAGCAGGTAAAACCTGCCGCGGCAATTATTTTCACAACATCTTATGATGATTATATGTTGCGTGCCTTTAAACAGAACAGCATTGATTATCTTCTAAAGCCAATTGATGATACCGAACTCAAAAATGCTATCGAGAAATTTATTCAATTTCGAAAACCTGTTCAGCAAATGGACTTAAGAGCGCTCGAATCCTTCTTTAGCAGAGGTGGGGCGATGTATAAAGAACGGTTTACCATCCGGATAGGCCAGTTTCTAAAAGTTGTCACAACGAAACAAGTCGAATGTATCTATAGCGAGAACAAGGGAACATATGTCTATACGTCGGAAAACGGAAATTATCTTTTGGACCAAAGTCTTGACGCGCTGGAGATGCAACTGTCGCCCACTGACTTTTTCAGGATCAACCGTAGCGCTATTATTCATTTTGATGCCATCAAAAAGATAGCCGTCCATTCCAACGCTAGATTAAAAGTTTTCCTTCACCATTATGGGTCCGAGGACCTTATTGTATCACGGGAAAAGGTCGCCGCCTTCAAAAAATGGTTAGATAAATAAGGGAAAAACACACGCCCTACCCCATGCTATTATAGATTGAGCCGATAGTTTAATGGGATGCTAAACCGCAGCGACACTGCAAAGCCTTTTATCGGCTGATAATCCGTTTTCTTTTTGATGGAAAAACCATAGCCGAAATCCAGATCCAGCAAAGTGGCCAGGCTCACACCAACTTTCGGTGTCAGCGTATAGGGAGTCAGCTCGGCACGGACAAAAGGTGTCAACACGTACGTTTGGGGATAGTATGACAATGCTCCTTCGGGAATTACGGCAAATTTACTTTGTGTCCAGGTGAAATTGGCTGTAGCATCTGCCCGAATAATATGATCCCCCGAAAAAGGAAATGCGAAGTAGGCGCCCGTTTTAACGATACTTCCTTTTTGAAACTGGTAGCTCAGCGTCGGACCGACCAGATAATCCTGCGCTTTCGCTTTGCCGCCAAAAGCAAAATATATCACGATACAACACAGCCAATAAACACTCTTGTTTCGCATCACTCAAGGTTTAATAAATATGAAAATTCAGAGGGATGTTGACCCCCACGGATACCGTAATTCCATCGAGCGGCTTGAAATCCTTCTTGGTGTTATAGTCAAATCCATAACCTATCCCCAGATCCAGAATTGAAAATAAGCTGGCACCGACCTTAGGCGTGATGGTATAGGGAGTCAATTCGGCCTTTACAAAGGGAAACAATACAAAGTCGTTGAGGTAATAGGTAAAGCTGACCTCGGGTATTACGGTCGTTTGATTCTCCATCCAGCTGAAATTGGCTCCGGCATCAATTTTCATGTATTGGAAATCATTGGGCGCGAACAAACCCCAGCCTGAAACTTTCAGAAAATTTCCACTTTGGTACTGGTACCCGACTGAAGGACCCCAGATCCATTTATTATGTTCCTTCCACGACTGATCCTGCGCGTTCGCCAGTGTGACTGCACAGCATAAAAGGACAAACATTAATCGTGTTTTTAGTTTCATCTGACTAAATTACAAACTTATAATCTATTTTACGGAATACAACAGGCAGCCCACAGAATAGTTTTACCCAAAACAGAAAAACCTCCTCGTTTTATTAAGCAATCATAGTCTTTCTGGACTGCACCAAAGGCCCTATCTTTTAAGGTTCGAGTACCTTGATCCGAAGAAACTGGTATCTATCACTCAAGAATCCCTTCTCGGTCCAGTAGGCATCGATATGATTGACTGCTGCGTAAATATGTCCATCCCTGCCCCAAAAAGTGAGATCTTCCTCTCCCGCCGGCATCCAGCACTTAAAGCTAAAAAAAAGCATGGGTGCAATCTTACCTTGTTTCACGTGGAAGAGCTGCAGGTCTCCTGTCGTTTCGTACGGATCGGCATGCAGGGTCATCAAGTATTTTTTGTCTGTCGAGAAATGCGGATAATCGCCACATTCTACGATCAGATGGCCATCGTTTCGATCAAAGAGCCGCACATCTCCACTCTCCCAATAACTGCCGCTTACCGCATAGGCATTCAGAAAATCGTAATGTCCCATATAATCGTATCTGGCGTGAAGCTCGTTGTCTATGTCATGATCAGTAAAGGTCAACCGTCTACCGTTTTTTAAGGGTAAATCCAAGGTCATTCCCGTCTTTTTATAGGAAAGCGTATCCTTCAGCATTTCATCCTGCGCGGTACGTTTAGCAGCCTGGAAGGTTTGTTCGTCTATCAGCTCCAAGTGCAGATACTTGTCCAAGGGCTGTCCCTTTTCATAATAATTTTCCTTATCACCGACCTTCTGTAGTAGAATAAGATTCAGATCTTTGGGCGAAAGTTTGATCTTATCCTGCGTGCCAAGCTTCGCCTTTGCCACATAGACCTTTTCCCATCTCGTAACCTCAATGGTCTGTCCGTCGGCTTCTTTCTGACTACGCTGGATGCGATCCATCACCGCTATCCAATCACCCTCTTCGCCAATAACGTCCAGCTTTGTACCATAAGGGTATCTTCCGAGCGCGGGAGCCTTCTGATCTGCTCCCTGACGCAGCACGGCTCCTTCGCGGTCTATGACATACACGTTTTTAAGCACCGTGGTCTGGTCATAATTGATCGGTAATGCCGGAAATTCCGGTGCTGCCACAGTATCTCTGGCAGAAAGAATAGCAGACTGCGCCGAATCTCTTTGGCGAACTTGCGTATTTTTTGCCGGATTGCCACAGGAGCAGGATAGCCCAGCCAAAACAGCTACGCTCAGGATCATCCGAATCGGTAAAAAAGGCAGTTTTTTCATCATTGTGAAAATAGCGATTCCCATGCCAAAAAAAATACTGGTATTCAGGGGTTATTGCCTATTTTATAAAATTGTTTTGTTTTTTAATCTATCCGCTGAAAAACAAAACGTCAATTTATTAGTTAACCTTAATTAGATGAAGCGAGGCAAATAATTCATTATTAGCTTAATCTTTATCACCCATTGTTTACGAAATGAATTATCGCTTCGCTTATGTATTTACGCCATATATTTACCATCATTTACGTTGCGCTCAGCCTTCATGCTGTAGAAGCACAACAAAAGCTTCTGCTGCTGCAAGATGTCAAACTCATCGATCACTCTTCACAGTCACTTACTGGGCCACGGCATGTACTCATTCGGGGCAATCTGATCGAAAAGATCAGCGATTCTCCTATTAGCCTTCCAGACGAGAATCTGTTTAAGATTGACGCCAGAGGAAAAACTTTGATTCCGGGCTTAATCGACGCGCATGTGCATTTGGTTTTTGGGGCATTGACGATGCCCCAGATGATGACAAGCGATCTCTCCGAAGAGTTTCTGCTCGAGAGAGTGGGACAATCGGCACAGAAAATGTTGCTGCGGGGATTTACCAGTGTCCGTGACGTCGGTGGACCTATATTTCCGCTAAAATCTGCGATCGACAAGGGCAAACTCGCTGGACCACGGATCTGGCCATCGGGCGCGACGATAAGCCAAACCGCTGGCCATGGTGATTTTAGGACGCCGGAAGAGAAATCGCGTCGATTTTTCGGCATCGTGTCAAGAGCGGAAAGATATGGGGCCACTTTTATTGCCGATGGCCGCGATGAAGTATTGACGGCCGTCCGTGAAAATCTCCGCTTTGGCGCGAGCCAAATTAAACTAATGGCCGGGGGCGGCACTTCTTCTGCCTATGATCCAGTAGATGTGACCCAATATACCCTTGATGAAATGAAGGCCGCGGTAGAAGCGGCGGAGGACTGGGGCACCTATGTCACTGTGCACGCCTATACGGCAAGAGCCGTGCGACGAGCTGTCGAAGCAGGTGTCAGATGTGTAGAACATGGCCAATTGCTGGACGAAGAAACCATACGGCTGCTGGCCGAAAAAGGCGTCTGGCTCAGCCTGCAAAACCTGGTAGAAGATACCCCTGATATGGATCCACAACGCCGCATCAAACGTAGGCCAGTGATTGAGGGCCAGACAAAAGTATGGCCGATGGCAAAAAAATATGGTGTTAAGCTGGCTTGGGGAACGGATTTCCTTTTTGAACCCGACTTAAATGAACAGCAAAACTCATTTTTGCTCCGGCTTCAAAAATGGTTTACCAACGCCGAAATTATTAAAATGGTCACACAGGACAATGCAGCCTTGTTACAGCTGGCGGGACTCCGCAGCCCGTATCCCGGTAAGCTCGGTGTGATTGAAGAAGGAGCTATGGCGGACATGCTTCTGGTTGATGGAGATCCGCTCAAAGATCTAAAGCTTTTGGCAGACCCCAACAAAAACTTCCTGCTTATTGTCAAAGATGGCCAGATTTTTAAAAACATTTTGCAGACTCGACAATAAGTGACCTTCGCACGAATATGTGATGTGCTATCTTTAGGGCCATATACGAATAAGGCGGCAACCGTTTAATGGCTTTTTATTTACTTAGGCCGTAAACAGCTTTGGGTTTTATTGATTAGTTTTGTGTTTGAACGACAAATAAATCATTTCGGTGGCATTATTATTCAACGACGGCCGTCCAGTTGTCCGGCTGAGAGCATTTCGTGCAATTGATGATCCTCAAACCTGTGAACGTTTTATAGAGGGGCATGCTCATGTACTGACGGCCATAGGAGTCAAGAAGGTTACTTCATCCAAAAATGAATGGATGTACAATCCAGCATCATTCGTCCTTATCGTCGAATCCCTGGACGGAGAAAAAGTATATGGTGGCGTCCGCATCCATGTGGCTGGCGGTAGCGAAGCTTTGCCAATAGAGCAGGCTACAGGTGCTATGGACGCCCGTATTTATGACCTCGTATACGACTATGCACAACAAGGTACCGGCGAAGGTTGCGGCCTCTGGAACTCCCGTGAGATTGCAGGCTATGGTATTGGCAGTATCTTCTTGACGCGGGCGGGGGCAGCCATAAGCACTCAGCTTGGCATCAAGTCTTTGTTTGCCTTATGTGCTCCCTACACGGTAAAACTCGCCGAAAGTGTGGGTTATCGAATAGATACCAGCGTTGGCAACAATGGGACCTTCTATTACCCCAAACTGGATTTGTTGGCAACGGTCATGATCATGAACAACCTGGATACCTTAACAGAGGCGGATCAGGAAAATAAAGAAGCCATTCTATCGCTGCGCCAAAATTCTGATATCGTCCGTATCGAGACCCTGCGGAAGAAAGAAATTGAAATCCATTATCAGATCGATATTCCTAATCTTGAACGCTGGAATCTGGCAGAAGTGATCAAAAATCTGAAACATACGTCGACAGATCTCACAATAGATCATCGTCATTTAAATATTTTGTGATGGATAAGAAACATTATGGTGCCGGTTATTTACAAGATACCGCAGATTTTCTAAAACAATTAAAAATACAGTCCTATTCCCCTTTTAACAACATCAAAACAGGTGTAATCGCCGATTTGGGCTGCGGAACGGGAATGGATGCCATCAACCTTGCTCAGATGCTGGGCAGTGAAGTGCGTGTCGTTGGAGTGGATCACGACGAGGCGCTAATTGAGCATGCAAAATCTAGCAGTAAGGATATCGGTAATGTCAGTTTCGTGCAAGGGGAAGTGTACCAGCTCGATTTTGAAAATGAAAGCATCGACGGTGTGCGGATGGAACGTGTGGTGCAACACCTCACTGCTCCTGACAAAATGTTTCAGGAGGTATACCGCATACTGCGTCCCGGACAACCTATTGTGATCGTAGAGACCATTTGGAATAGCCTGACGCTATATACCAATCAGGTCGGTATCGAGGCTAAAATAGGTCATTATCTAACAGAAGAAAAGGTCAATAATGGCTGGGCAGGCAACAAGCTTACGGCAGATCTTCTAGCGCATGGATTTCAAGAGGTGCGATTGCAGACGTCCTGTATGGTCTCCCGATCGAGAGAAGAGGCGAACCGCTATCTGTATTTAGATAAAATCCTCCTGGAGATGTTTGATAAAGGAAAATTAAGTCAATCCGAACTCGACGATTTTCAACGGGCTCTTGACAGGGCCGATGAGTGCGGCTGCTTTTTAGTTTCGATGAATTTAGTCATTGCGGAGGCAAAGAAATAGCGATAACGATGAAGCGGTGGTTGGTCTTTCTATGTCTTATTGTTGTCACCTGCTGGAGGCCGGTGCTTGCGCAGCTTACCATTGATCAGCAGGGAAAGCGTCTGCTGGCCGGGCGCCATTTAGAACGCTACATTGGTGTGGAAAATTCGTCATTTTCGGCGATTTTGGCTTCCTCAGCTTTCGTTCCGCTCGACGCGGATGTGCCTAATCTAGGGACGTCGACATCCGCTGTATGGCTACGTTTTCCGATTAAAAACAGTTCGGAGCGAGACCTTGACCTTTTACTGGAAATCGCCTATCCTTTATTGGATGAGGTGGAACTATACAGTCCCAGTGCTGATGGGACCTATCAGTCTTCAGCACTGGGTGAGCATCGCCCTTTTTCTGCCCGAAAATATAAGGTGCCCCAATATGTCTTTGATATACATCTGCCAAAACAGTCTGAAACTGTTCTCTTCCTTCGCATCAAAAGCACAGAACAGATTATCCTTCCGATTTACCTCACCGATGAGCATAGATTCATGTCTCAAATGAATAGTGAAAGCCTTATCAGTGGAATCTATATGGGGATCGTCTTTATTATGGCGATATATAATCTTTTTCTGTTTTTCTCTGTGCGTGACAAAGCCTATCTCTATTACGTGCTTTATATAGTTTGTGCAGGGGTTACCCAGATGGGTATCGAAGGCTACAGTTTTCAGTATCTATGGCCCAGCTGGCCTTATCTGGCCACAAGAGGACCTATTATTTTCGGGTGCCTCTCGGGCCTCAGTGCATTGCTTTTTGCCGACGCATTTCTTCAGTTCTCGAGCAACGCGTTGCGGTCCCGGCGCATCATCTTGATCTTTATCGGTCTGTTTTCTTGCGGGGGTATCCTGGCCTTAAGCCATCTCACTCAGTTCGCTTTCTTTGTCATGCAAGCGACGACGGGGGTCGGTTCGCTATTTGTTCTTTATATATCCTACCGGATTATGATAAATGGCTTTAAACCCGCAAAATTCTTTGTCTACGGATGGACAGTACTGCTGCTGGGTTCGATCATATTTTTACTTAAGGACTATAGTCTGCTGGAGTACAATAATTTTACGGGTAATGCAGTACAGATTGCATCAGTTATTGAAATGGCACTGCTCTCTTTCGGCCTTGCTTACCGGATTAACATCCTGAAACAGGAGAAGGAAACATCGCAGGCTCAAGCCTTGGCTATTTCACTGGAAAATGAGCAGCTCATCCGGCAACAGAATCTTGTCCTTGAACAAAAAGTCAGCGAGCGTACCCGTGAGCTGAAAGAGTCCAACACATCATTGCAGACGACATTGACACAACTGAAAGAAGCACAGTCCCAACTCGTAGCCGCCGAAAAAATGGCATCTTTAGGCCAGCTTACCGCCGGCGTTGCCCATGAGATCAATAACCCTATAAACTTTGTTTCTTCTAACGTAGCCCCATTGAAAAGAGATATCAAGATGATATGGGAAACCCTTGCCGAAGTTGAGCGAATCGCTTTTAATACAGACCTTACGGATAATGAGAAGCAGGTGCAGATCAAGAAGTTTAAAGAGGATCTGGACATTGATTATTTGAAGACTGAAGTAGATTTTCTGCTAAAGGGAATGCATGACGGGGCGCATCGTACTGCAGAAATTGTCAAAAGTTTACGCATCTTTTCGCGTGTGGATGAAGATACGTTACAATTTGCCGATATCAATGAAGGCATTGAATCTACCATGATCATATTGAACAGTCTGATCGATAACTCAATTGCTGTAGAAAAGCGCTATGGAGAGCTGCCCAAGGTCGAGTGCCATGCAGGTAAGCTTAATCAGGTGTTTTTAAATATAATCACCAATGCCATTTACGCGATCAACAAAAAATTTAATGGCCGCGATGGAGGTAAATTATGGGTGGAAACAGGGATCGCTGAAGACCGTTTTTCTATTTTTGTGAAAATCGGCGATAACGGGATTGGTATCCCGCCGGAAATACACGACAGGATTTTTGAACCTTTTTTTACAACCAAGGATGTCGGTGAAGGAACGGGGCTGGGTATGTCAATAGCCTATAATACGATCGCCAAGCACCATGGTAAAATAATAGTTGAATCAGAATTAGGGCAGGGTTCGACCTTCATTTTAAACATTCCAGTGGAGCAAAAGAACTGATTCGAATGAAATTTGTGTAGTGCAAAAAAATATCACTAAATTCAGTCATTTTGGAGAGGGAACCAGACTATAGAATTATGCAGAAGGAACTTGAAATACTTTATATTGATGATGAGTTGAACAACCTTGTGGGTTTCAAAGCAAACTTTAGGTACAATTACATCATCCACACCGCATCGAATACTGCCGAAGCGGAAGCTATACTTCGTTCCAATCCGCATATACGTATTATCTTTTGCGACCAACGTATGCCTGAAGAACAGGGTATCGAGTTTCTCCATCGTATTAAGGGTGTTTTTCCAAAGCCGATCCGGATCTTACTGACAGCATATGCCGATATGAATACCGTGATAGACGCGATCAATAAGGGGCACATCTTTCGATTTGTTCGCAAACCCTGGGAGACCGAAGAAATTATTTCAGCCATCGAGGAAGCCAATAAATTCTATGTAGCCAGCTCCTTATTGGAAACTAAAAACCAAGAGCTCCAACGGGCTTACGACGAGCTTGATAAATTTGCGTACAGTGTAAGTCATGACCTGCGCGATCCGTTAACGGGCGTACTGTCGGCAGTCAAACTAGGGCTGGAGTTTGATGATATCAATCAGATCCACGAGTTGCTGAATTTGATGGACAGCTCGCTGGTCAGCCTAGATGCGTATATAGACAGCCTGCGCGATTACTATTTGCTGCGCAGAGGTGAACTGCTGTTGTCTGACATCAATTTTGAAGAGCTTTTTGACAGTGTGAAGGAGTTTTATAAGATGTATACGCAAAATAAAGAGGTCGCATTTAATATCTGTGTCGAACAAACGGAAAACTTCCGATGCGACAAAGCTGTTCTGGAACTTATTCTCCATAATCTATTATCCAACGCCTTTAAGTATCAACATAAGGGCCGCGCGGACCAATTCGTCAGCCTTTCAGTCGAAGTATCCAACCGCCTGGCGAGGATCGTTGTCCGTGACAATGGCATTGGCATTTCGCCAGAACATATCGATGATATCTTTAAGCTATTTTTTAGGGCAAGCGACCAAGCCAAGGGAATGGGATTCGGTTTATACAACGTACAAAATGCTTTGCTCAAGCTTCAAGGGACTATTGATGTACAATCGCACCCCAATGCGGGCACCACGTTTACAGTCACCATACCAGGAAAATAATCTCTGCTGTCCAAATATAGGCGTTAAGAAAGCAACTTTTGACGCAGCATAAACTCCAATTGGTCATTGGAAGACTCGAGCTTTGCGTTTGTCTCCACGATTTTCTGCCGTTCGGCATAGACTTCATAAGCCCGCTGAATGGTTTGATCGAGCTCCGCTTCGTTCCAGGGCTTATTGAGGTAATGAAATATCTTTCCCTTATTGACAGCATCCACTACCGCGGCCATATCTGTATATCCCGTCAATAGAATCCGCATTGGTGCCGCGTCCATTTTAATGATCTCTTCCAAGAATTGCACCCCTGTCATCTCCGGCATACGTTGATCTGTAATGATAACATGTATCGGGTTACTTTTTACGATAGCAATTGCTTCCGCTCCGCTAATCGCTGTAAACACTTTGTATTTTAATCGGAATGTCGCTTTAAAGGAAAACAAATTGTTTTCTTCGTCATCAACATACAATACCGAAATCTTCCTGTCTTCCATAAGTTTTCGTGTTTGATATACAAATTTACGGAATAAAATAGCTGCATTCACTATTCAATTCGAGTTTTTCATGATCATGAACTGCAGGAGCTGTTCTAATAAAAAAACCGTCCTACTCCTGTAAAACGGCTTTTTAACAAGTGACCCCGCTGAGGCTCGAACTCAGGACCCACAGATTAAGAGTCTGTTGCTCTACCAACTGAGCTACGAAGTCATTCGATAGATCAAATGTAAGGCTCACCGGAGAAAATGTCAAGTATAAGAATGTATTTTTTTCACTTTTATGACATCGTAATGGTTCTCGCCGACATACCTTCGTCAGAATCGAAGAAAGGGAAGATAGAGCGACAATATTGTCGCTCTATCCTGTGACTTGATATTATTTCAGATCGTTTAAAATTTCTTTAACTGCTCTTTCTAGTTGCGGATCTTTATTCTCCATCCTATCCTGAACCGTGTTTTTGACGAAAATATCAGGTGCTACACCGGTTTGTTCCAGATCCTGTCCGTCCAATGTATAGCATCCCCAAGCAGGGAGGCGATAGAAAGAGCCATCGACCAGTCCTTTGCCCGAAGTGAAAATAATCCAGCGATAGGTTTCATTACCAATAATTTTACCCAACTTGAGCGCTTTGAATCCTGCTGCGGTCATCTCCGCATCGCTTAGCGACTGCTCGTTGATCAATAACACAATAGGCTTAGCTGCGGGAGCAAAGTTGCTTTGCGGTGCCCGCTTACCGCCACGGTATTGCCACTGTAGATATGGACGCTGTGACAAAAAGCGTAAAACTTCATCATGAACGTTGCCGCCGGTATTATAACGCAGGTCCAAAATAATGCCCTGTTTATTATTTTCCTGTTCAGCCATATCGATGAGGAAACGCTGTAATTCGCCACCCGACATATTTTTCATGTGCGAATAGGCTATTTTGTTGTTGCTGAGCTGATCGACACGGCTTCGATTATCCTTTATCCACTGATCATAAATCAGCTCCCTGAACGCGGTGCTCGATATCGGGCGTACATGTGTCTGAATATGTTTGCCATTGCGGCTTAAGGTAAGCTGAACCTCCTCTTCTAACGAAGGCCATGTAAAATAGCTATCCCTGTCCAATGCGGCATCCAACTTAACACCATTCACTGCCAACAGGATATCGCCTTCCTTAATATCTACTCCTGTCTTGGCGGCAGGCCCGTTGGGTAGAATATGGCTAATTTTAAGCGGGTTCTGACTATCGTATTCCACACCAATTTCATTGGTGACAAAGCCAAATGCTTTCCGCTCTTCCGCTCCTGCTGAACTGAACCCCAAATGAGATGAGTTTAGCTCGCCAAGCATATCGTTTAAGAGAATGCGAAGATCATTCCGGTCGTTGATGCCAGGCAGATATTTCTCATATTTCTTTTTAATAGCAGTCCAATCTACACCGTGGAAAGTACTATCATAGTAATTCTCCTCCAAATTAGCCCAAGTTTCATAAAACATCTGGTTAAATTCTTTCTCCAGATCTTTATTGAACTTGTAACTCATGTTGATCGCGTCCAGCTTGTTCATCTCCAGATTATACTTCTGGATAACGCCACGGTTCAAAACAAAGTATTTGCCCGCAGCCTCCAGTACCTGCCCCATGCCTCCTTCGTTCACCTTTTCTGTTTTTGAGGTCGCAAAAGGTTCATAAACTGTACGGTATGTGCTGAATTTACCCTCGTGGTCTGAAGAATAGAACACATAGGATTTATCACCTTTTTGAATAACCATGGGGCTGTATTGTGTTCCAGATGTTGGACTCACTTGTTCGATACGGTCGCGCAATCCTTCTAGATCAAGCTGTACAACGACTGCTTTCTTCGCTTCGGCGATGGGAGAACTCTGTTTTTCCTTATCGGAAATTGTCTTATTTTTATCCTTACTAGTGTTTTCTCTTTTTCGAGGATTTTCCTTCTTCGTAGAGGTGTCTTTTTTCACTGCCGGCTGACTAAATAGCTCATCGAATTTCGTACTGCGATAGGGCTGATCAAAATTGCTCAGCGCCATACGGAAAATACTGGAGTTTTGCATGCCTGTAGGATAAGAAGGCTTTGTGCGATTACTGGCAAAATAAATATACTTGCCGTCGGGAGACCAGTAGGGACTAGTCTCCGAAACCCCGGTGTTGGTCAGATTGGATGTCTGCCCGTTTTTTAGATTATGAACGAAGATATCCTGTTCGAAATTACGGATAGCTGTAAATAACAGATAATTACCGTCTGGTGAAAAAGTTGGCTTAGAGTTTTGGAATGCCCAAATTTCATCTTTAACAATAGTCTGGCTCTTTAAACTGCTCAGATCCATGGTACGGACTTCGTCGCGGCCGCTGAGGTACACTGCCTTTGTCCGGTCTGCATTAAAGCTAATGTCGCGATTGTTGCGTTGATCGTGAGTCAGCTGTTTGACGTCGCCTTGACCGTCTGCTGTTCGTGAGAACCAGTTCTGATAACCCTGGAAGGTTTGGCTGTACAACAAGGTTCTGCTGTCTTTAAGCCATCTCACCTCCATCACACGCTCTCCCTGCCCTGGCATCTGCCGAACAAATTTACCTTCACTGTCTGCAACAAACAGCTCTCCGCGCGACACAAATGCGATTTTCTTGCCGTCCGGCGATACATCAAAGTCGCTGATATTACCAGAAATATTAAACTCTTTCAGCTTACCCAGCACCTGATTACGATTTAATGAAATATTGGGCTGTACCGTTTTCTTAGTGCGGACGTCATACAAGTAAAGCTGATATCCTTTTTCAAAGGCGATCTTTTCGCCGTTTGCTGCCACAAATGGGCGTTTTATGGCTTCGGAAAAACTTGTGAGCGCTGTGCTTGTTGTGCCATTCAGCTGGTATAGGTTGTATTCCCCGTTGTTCTCATCCGAAACGTAATATACATTACCTTTTTGATCAACGGTAGGCCATAGGTCTTTGCCAATGTAATCTGTATACTGCTGAAATGCTTTGGTCTTGGGGTTGTAGGCATGTATATCGGGATTGAATGCACCTTTATAGCGCTTGCGATTGGCCGAACTGTAACCTTCCCAGCTATCATTGAACAACAGCTCTCCACCAGGCGTAGGCACGACACCGCTGATATAGTTAAAAAAATGCGGAAATAATCGGGTAGCTGTGCCTCCCGTCAAAGGCAGCTGGTAGGCTCCCATACGATTGTATCGCGTAGACGTGAAAAACAGTGTCTGACTGTCCCAGCTCCAGCTGTCGACTTCGTCTGAAGCATCGTGTGCGGTCAACTGTCGTATATCTCCACCGGCCAATGGCATGACATAAACATCCATATTGCCGTTCTGATTTCCTGAAAATGCTAACCACTTGCCATCGGGCGAAATCCGCGGGTTAATCTCATTTCCTTCCATTCCAGTTAAACGCACGGCAATACCACCCTGACTATCTACTTTCCACAGATCTCCTTCATAACTGAAGACCATTTCTTTACCATCTGGTGTCAATGTAGGGTGGGACAAAAATGTTGGTTGCTGGGCAACAACATAGGCAGCTCCGCCATAGGCCAGAACTGTACTTAAAAACAATCTTTTAATCATATATCCAGGAGGCTAATAATTGTTTGCCTTATACAAAGGTAGAATTGGATCTGAAAAATGTCTTATAAATAGCTGAAATATCGGGAATTTTACATTCGAATTGTATTGGTCAGAGCGACAAATCGGATCTTTAGGTAATCGGTTGGATTCGTATTATTATTATCTTAGTAGGGAAGTTTGCGGCAAGTACAAATCGCTCTGGCAAAGGTGTGATAAAACCGGTTATTCTGTATCATAAGATCTGGATTACAGTTTCTTTGTCTATTGGGTTATAAAAATGAAATACTTATCCGTAACTTTGCGGCCTCAAATTAAAAACAATGAATGCAACCTTAACTGTCTCAGAAGAAGATCTTTATAACAGACGTCACCGTATTCGTATCGCGGTATCTTTATTCTTTTTTTGTCAGGGGATTGCCTTTGCTTCGTGGGCAAGCCGCATCCCTGTTATTAAAGAGCGACTCCATTTGAGCGAGGCTCAGCTGGGAACTATTTTACTGATGCTGCCTGTGGGGCAACTGGCTACTATGGCTCTTTCGGGCAAGCTGGTTACCAAATATGGCAGCGCCAAAGTACTTCGCATTGTGCCGATAGCGTATGTATTGGTTTTGTGTGCGATCGCTTTTGCACAAAACGCCTGGCAACTGGGTGCCATTTTATTCTTGTTTGGGGTGACGGGAAATATGTGCAATATTTCGGTCAACACGCAAGGCGTAGCCACTGAACAGATTTTCAAAAAATCTATCATGACTTCCTTCCATGGTGCCTGGAGTATCGCTGGTTTTACAGGTGCACTGGTGGGACTGCTGACCATGAATCTCGGGCTGGACACATTCACCCATTTTTTGATTATATTACTTTTCGTGGTTGGTAACACCTTAATCAATCAAAAGTACCTCGTCCCGGGAAAGTCTCCACAAAAGGAAAAACGGAGTTTTTTCGCTAAACCGGAAGGAAGCTTATTGCAGCTTGGCATCATTGGCTTTTTCAGTATGGCAACAGAAGGCGCCATGTTTGACTGGAGCGGAGTCTACTTTAAAGAGATTGTGCATGCTCCCGAAAAATTCGTGGTCGTTGGCTATGCTTCGTTTATGGTGATGATGGCCATAGGCCGTTTTGTTGGTGACGGTGCCATCCGCAGGCTTGGACGTAAGAGGACGTTACAATATAGCGGTCTCCTGATGTTTGCGGGGATGATGACCTCGGTTGTATTTCCACAGTTTTTTGTATGCACACTTGCTTTTATGCTAGTGGGCATAGGCGTTGCCTGCAATGTACCATCTGTGTACAGCCTTGCTGGGCAGAATAAAAATGTCCCGTCGGGGGTGGCACTGGCCATGGTCTCTAGCATCAGTTACCTCGGCTTTCTGATGGGACCGCCCTTAATCGGCTATATTGCGGAAGTCTTTAGCCTCCGTTACTCTTACGGTATCTTCGCCTGTTTCGGTCTGCTGATGTTTTTTATGGTTGGGCGATTATCGTTATTCAAAGAAAATCAAGAGGCTTAACCGTACAAAGAAGGCTTTCCGCAGCAGATCCTGCTTACAGTAAACAAAACAGGAGAAATAACTTCCTGCTATTTCTCCTGGAAAAGGAAAACATGACGGCATGCTTCCTTCTTGTAGCCCCGAGCAGAATCGAACTGCTATCAAATGTTTAGGAAACATCTATTCTATCCGTTGAACTACGGGGCCTTTTCAAAAGCCAAACTTAGGTTTATTTTACAAATAAGTCAATAGTAAGATGAAATTCCATCTGATCTTTTTCTAAAAAAGCACGAATTCGTCATTGAATTGCCCCATAGGGCAGCGTCGTTCATGGCCGCTCCGGCAGGACTTATACAGCTCAGCACATAACTGAATCGATCGGCTGTATAACGCCTGTTTTTGGTTCAGAGGCTGCTGTGCCAGCGTCTATGAAAAGGAGTCAAACTAACTGTCCAGCATATATGCTAAATAGGACCTATGCTTCACTTTGTCATTTCTGAGGTGCTATGGGTATTAAAACCGAAAAAATAAGGTGACAGGAAAAGAAAAAATGTGGAGGGAGAAGGATTCGAACCTTCGAAGCCGAAGCAACGGATTTACAGTCCGTCCCATTTGACCGCTCTGGAACCCCTCCAGCATTGTTCTGTGTGGAACAGAACGTCGCAAAAGTAGGTTTTGCATAGCGTTTGTGCAATTATTTCGCGCTATAAATTCGTAACTCCCGCTATATGAATTGCTTTATTTTTTTGACGTGGCCTGCAGTCCAGCAAATAGCGAGGATAGGATTGTGTTAATATAAAAAAAACTTATTGTTATATTCTGGTCATAATAGATTTTGACAATAGTACATTGGTAAAATCAATTCGCTTTTTGGCCGGCTTTGCCTTATCTTTGTATCAACAAAAAAAGAAAGATATATTATGAGTTTCACAGGTAAAAGTTTTCCAAGCATTACAGTAGATGCAATCGATTATTTAGGTGACAATTTGCAGATCAACGTTTTTGAAAAGGCAGTTAAAGAAGGTAAAAAAGTACTTTTGTTCTGGTATCCAAAAGATTTCACTTTTGTGTGTCCTACTGAACTACATGCTTTCCAAGAGGCAGCCGCTGAATTTGAAAAACGCAACACGATCTTAATCGGTGCTTCTTGCGATACAAACGAAGTTCACTTTGCTTGGTTAAATACAGCAAAAGATAACGGTGGTATTGAAGGTGTTGAATACCCTATCTTAGCGGATACCAACCGTAACTTATCGAGCGTATTGGGTATCTTGGACGTTCAAGAAGTCGAGCATCCTGAGTATGGCACTTTAGCTCAAGGTTCTGCTGTTACTTACAGAGCGACTTATTTGATCGACGAGACTGGCCGTGTATTCCACGAGTCTGTAAACGATATGCCTCTTGGCCGTAATGTAAAAGAGTATTTGCGTTTGATCGATGCTTATGCTCACGTACAAAAGTTTGGCGAGGTATGTCCAGCAAACTGGGAAGAAGGTAAGGATGCCATGAATGCAGACAGAAAAGGTGTTGCTGAATATTTAGCAAAACACTAACTATAAAAGGCCTTTGGTCTTAATCAACAGGGGCCTGTACCCGGCTCCTGTTCTTTTCTCTATCAACTTAATAATAAAATCATGTTACAGGAATTAGAAAACGATAATTTACAAGAAATTGTAAACAACAACGATATTGTCATGGTACAATATGCCGCAACTTGGTGTGGCAATTGCAAAATCATGAAACCGAAATTCAAAAAATTGGCCGGCGAAAACGATTCGGTACCGTTTATCATTGCGGATGCCGAAAAATTTCCTGAATCCCGCAAATTAGCCAATGTCAACAACCTGCCGACATTCGCAGCATTCAAAAACGGCAAATTGGTGAATCAGGTACAAACAAATAAGTTGGACGCATTAGTAGAATTATTCAATGAAGCTACCAGTAATTAAACATCTGACAGAATTCATCGAGCAAAATGATGTCGACTATGTATTGGAGACCATTGAGACGTTGGAAGCGCTTACCGAAGCTCCACTGAAAGATGAGGAACTCGACGTAATCGGTGAATTGATTTCAAACCTATACGGAGCTGTAGAGGTTGACAAATTAATCAAAGAAGGTCATTCCAAAAAAGATGCCTTAAATATGTTCATGAAACGTGTTTTAGGTGCAATTGATAAATAATCTACCGTCTGATTTTAAGTGCATTGAAGTGAAGCTTTCTTTTCATACCATTAGCAACACCGCGCTAAATTGTTGACAAAATTTAGCAATGTGGAAAACTAATT
Source organism: Sphingobacterium thalpophilum (assembly GCF_901482695.1). Classification (NCBI taxonomy): domain Bacteria; kingdom Pseudomonadati; phylum Bacteroidota; class Sphingobacteriia; order Sphingobacteriales; family Sphingobacteriaceae; genus Sphingobacterium; species Sphingobacterium thalpophilum. Next base: position 1,812,322 of record NZ_LR590484.1, on the reverse strand, counting down.
GAAGGAATCTGACAGAACTAAATATTTTCTACATATATTTACTATGTTAAAGGTTGCCACTTGGAGCGAAGCGACAAAATAACTATTCTCTAAAACTATTCGTTTCAAGAAAAAATATTTTAATTGTTAAACGGAAATTCCAGCGTGGTTGGGATTTCCGTTTTTTTATGGACTGGAAGCTTTCCTGCTTCATCATTCTGATCCAAGCTGTTTAGCAGAATATATACATTAAAATTACAATGTGTGGATGTACGATTTTCAATGAAATCTTTATCTTTAAACATGCGAAAACCGTTTCTTTCTGTCATCATCATTTTGTCCAGTCTCTTCTCAAAGTCAACTGTACAGGCACAAAATCCGCAATGGAACGCTGCAGAAATCAAGCTAAACCTCGAAAAGCTGAATGTCCTGGGTTCCGTTTTATATTTTGCAGCACACCCAGACGATGAAAACACACGTCTGATTGCCTGGCTCGCCCAGGAGAAAAAATATAAAACCGGCTACCTGTCGTTGACACGTGGTGACGGGGGACAGAACCTGATCGGTACTGAGCAAGGTATCGAATTGGGGCTCATCAGGACACAGGAACTGCTGGCTGCACGCCGGATAGACAAGGGTGAACAGTTTTTCTCTTCAGCTTATGATTTTGGATTTTCCAAAACGCCGGAAGAAACGTTTGCCTTCTGGGACAAGCAACGTGTATTGCGTGAAGCCGTATGGCTGATCCGGAAATTTAGACCAGATGTCATTATCACAAGGTTTCCACCCGACGCCAGAGGAGGGCATGGACATCATCAGGCTTCGGCCATACTCGCTCATGAAGCCTTTAAAGCAGCGGCAGATCCCCAACAGTTCCCAGAGCAGCTGGAGCATGTGCAGCCATGGCAAGCCAAACGCCTGCTATGGAATACCTTCAATTTTGGGGGCCAGGACAATACGGCCGAGGACCAGCTGAAAGTCGATATAGGTGCATATAACGCACTTCTCGGAGCTTCCTACGGCGAAATTGCCGCACATAGCCGTTCATCTCATAAAAGCCAGGGTTTCGGATCTGCAGCACAACGCGGTTCATCCACGGAATATTTTGAATATGTAGACGGTGTGCCGGCATCGACCTCTCTGCTAGAAGGTGTTGACACCTCCTGGAAAAGAGTAAAAAACAGTGCTAAAGTTCAGTCCAGGATTTTGAAAATCATCCAAAATTACCAAGTCGACAGGCCCGAAGCATCCGTATCGGATCTGATCCAACTTCATCAGGAACTGGACCAGATCGATGACGTCTATTGGCGCGGCGAAAAGAAAAAAGAGGTAGAAAAGCTCATCCTTGCCTGCAGCGGAATCTGGTTTGAGAGCATTGCAAGAAATACTGATTACGCCGTAGGAGATCGAATCCACATAGACAATGCGATTATCACCAGAGCAACAGGAGTGGATGTTGAGCTGCTAAAATTAAATGGAAAAGCGATCAACAAGAAGCTCGCTGGCAACCTTCTTTTTAAAGATTCGATCTTTGTAAACGCAGATAATCTGACACAGCCCTATTGGCTGATAGAGGCTCATGCCAAAGGCAAGTTTAATGTTAATGATTTTAGCCTTACAGGCTATCCTGACAACCCCAACAAGCCTAAGGTACACTTCGAACTGGCAGTCAACGGCATGCCAATCGCATTTGACCAGGATATTGAATATAAGTATACGGATCCGGTGCGTGGTGAGCTTTATCATCCGATAGCGATCATGCCGCAGATCACGGCTAAAAGCGAAAGCCCATTGGCCCTGATCCGAAATGGCGAAGCGATAAACATTCGTGTCAGCTTTCAGAAGCATGGGCAAATACCGAATCAAGCGGCCAAGCTCAGAGTGCTTGCCCCTAAAGGATGGGAAATCGTTCCTACGGAACTAGATCTCCAATTTGATGCCCATACAACAGTGCTCTCGAAAGAAATTCATATCAGACCACTAGACGCCGACATTTCTTCTATTGACACCCTCCGCTTTCAGCAGGAACAGAAGGAACCCTTGAGAGAGGTGAAAGCGATAGATTACTCACATATTCCGGAAATTGTCTACTTTCCTGAGACCGCGATTAAAATCAGCAATATCCAGCTGCTTAACGAGGTCAAACACGTGGCTTATGTTCATGGTGCTGGAGACCTTATCCCTGAATCCCTAAATGCCATCGGAATTCACGTGGATGTGCTAAGCAGCGAACAGCTATTAAAAACCGATCTTGCTGCTTATGATGCGGTGATTCTAGGCGTACGAAGCTTCAATGTCAATAAAAATATCGCACAGGTCCAGACCAAGCTTTTGGACTACGTCCAAGGAGGAGGTACAGTACTGACACAATATAATGTTAGCAATGGCCTTGTTTCGAAGAATTTTGGTCCTTATGCTTTTTCCCTTGGAAGAAACCGTGTCACAGATGAACTTGCTCCTGTCCATTATGACGAAAAAGATCCTGTTTTTAACTATCCGAATAAAATCACAACGGCAGATTTTGAAAACTGGGTACAGGAGAGAGGTCTATATTTTGCGGAAAACATTGACAAGCGGTATAGAACGCCTATCGCCATGCATGATCCGGGCGAAGGTTTACATAAAGGCTCTTTATTGGTCACTTCTTATGGTAAAGGCAAGTTTGTTTATACTTCCTTATCTTTTTTTAGACAATTACCGGCTGGAGTTCCCGGAGCTTATAGATTATTTGTAAATTTGTTATCAAAATCAAAATAAATATCATAATGGAAAATCAGATTGACAACAACTGCACAATAATAGATGCTGGTAAAGCAAAAGGAATTATTCTTTTGGTTGCTGTAATATTCGGTGCATTAATTGGCTTCACTGCAAATGAGACATTTCTAAGCATCATTGGCGGTGCTGTTATTGGATTGATCATCGCTGCGTTTTTTAACAGTGTTATCTATCCGCAAAAACCCTCAGATAGATAAACTATATGATGAATAGCTGGAAACGCTTCTATTGGATGGTCGTTATCTGGCTATTTATATGCATTCTTTTTCTGTACTTTTTTACCCTTTACTATACATGAGTACAGCAGATTGGATCGTTTTATTGCTGACGCTTTTGCTAATTGTTACCTACGGTATCTACAAAAGTAGGGGTATAAAAAATATTGATGGCTACCTTTTGGGCAATCGCTCTTTGCCCTGGTACCATGTAGGGCTCTCGGTAATGGCGACTCAGGCGAGTGCCATTACCTTTTTATCGGCTCCCGGTCTGGCATACTCCTCAGGAATGAGTTTTGTGCAGTTCTACTTTGGTCTCCCACTGGCGATGATTGTACTCTGCATTACATTTATTCCGATATTTCACCGATTGAAGGTGTTTACTGCCTACGAGTTTCTGGAAAAACGCTTTGATGTCCGCACACGTGGACTTACAGCGCTGTTATTTCTGATTCAGCGCGGCATATCTACAGGCATAACAATTTTCGCACCTGCACTGATTATTTCCACCATCCTGCATATTGACCTTACGCTGACTACCTTGGCGATTGGAAGCTTTGTAGTCATCTATACCACGTACGGTGGCACTAAGGCAGTTTCGCATACGCAATTACTTCAGATGAGCATTATATTTGGTTCGTTGCTTATTGCAGGTCTGCTCGTCATCCACCTCCTCCCTGCAGATATTGGGCTCTCTAAAGCACTCCATATTGCTGGAAAATCCGGAAAGACCAACGCGTTGGATTTTACATTTGACCTGAACAATAATTATACACTCTGGACGGGATTAATTGGAGGCTTTTTTCTGCAGTTATCGTATTTTGGTACTGATCAAAGCCAGGTGGGGCGATATCTGACGGGGTCTTCCGTTAAAGAAAGCCGTATGGGACTCATCATGAATGGTCTCCTAAAGGTCCCGATGCAATTTGCCATCTTGCTGATCGGCATCCTCGTTTTTGTTTACTACCAGTATCACCAACCGCCTATCTTTTTCAATCAGGTGGAAATACAGAAATTAAAAGAAAGCCCCTATGCCCAAGCTTACCAAGATCTGGAACACAAACATGCGGAGTTGTTTAAAGAGCGGCTTTCCATCGTGAATAGTGTAAATGATGCTATGAATCAGGATGATCAAGATCGAGTTTCCTTATCCCGAGACGCATTACAACAGGTAAATACAGCATTACAGCTGGTAAAAGACAGTACACTTACTTTGATTAAGAGGGTCAATCCAGCCGCAGAAACCAATGACAATAATTACGTGTTTCTATCGTTCGTCACCAGAACCTTTCCAAAGGGTTTGATCGGATTACTCATTGCGGTTATCTTCCTTGCCTCAATGGGATCAACAGCAAGTGCCATCAACTCGCTGGCTTCTACAACGACAATCGATATATACAAACGCTTTGTCAATCCCAACGCAAGCGAAAAACAAGATCTTTTATGGTCACGTATTTTTACCATGGTGTGGGGAATCTTTACCGTTATCATCGCTCTATACGCCAACAAATTGGGCAATCTATTGGAAGCTGTCAATATATTAGGTTCACTGTTTTATGGCACTATTCTGGGAATCTTTATCGTCGCCTTCTATCAGAAAAAAGTTAGAGGTAAAGCGGTTTTCATTGCGGCTATATTGTCAGAGCTTATAGTCATTGGAATCTGGCTATTGGACAAAATACCATTCCTTTGGCTCAATCTGGTCGGCTGCCTGGCTGTAATGATCATCGCCCACTGTGTTCAGCGCCTTTCGAAGCCTTAGCGCGCTACATCCTGAGCTATATTCCCGGTCTTCCATCCATACGTTATCCGAACTGACATACACTGATCGGCACAGGGCCCAAAGAGCTACTTTACAGTTAATACTTCTGGTAAATATTGTATAAGACACTTTTGTCGTAAACGGTCAGTTCGGGTGTGGTATCCCGTATAATAAACTTTCGCTTAAATGCCACAATGGCGGCTTTGAGATTGGAAGTATCGTAACCGATGACTTTAAGAGCATCAATAGGGTTAAAATTCTCAGGGGGTGCAACGAGCTGGCCCTCATCATACCAGATACCAAACCCTTTGGAAGCAAGCTTTTTCCATGGAAAAAACACACTAGGGTCATTTTTACGTGCCGGAGCGATATCAGCATGGCCAATAAAGTTGCTATTGGGAATCAAATAACGGGCTTTTAGGGTATCCAAAACCGTGATCAAGGAATTGATCTGTGCATCGGGAAAAGGTTCCCTGCCATTATTGTCCAGTTCAATGCCAATGGAGCAGGAATTCATATCTGTAATAGTTCCCCATTTAGCAACTCCCGCATGCCATGAGCGTATGTAGTCGTTAAGCATCTGGATAATTTCACCGTTTCGTCCGATCACATAATGTGAACTGACCTTTGTCCGCGGGATCTGAAATGTTTTGATAGTCTGCGCAACGCTGTCCTGCGCAGTATGGTGTATAATCACAAAGTTGGGCTTCCGGACATCATAATGAATTGCTTTCTCCTGTCGCCAATAGGGGTGGGAACCTGTCATTTGGAGCATGATAACCTTTCGCTCGTCCGGAGTCAGCTGATTCGTGTCCGGCTTCGACAGCACCTTTTCTTCCAGTACAGCACCGGCAGCAAATGCCGTGATCAATGGCTTCGATACGGTAGCCTGCACCTTGGACCTACAGCTCGCCAAAGACAACAATACAGAAAGTAAAATTCCAACTGACACCGATCTGACCATTATTTCGGTAAACTATATACAATACCCATAGCCAATGATTGGCTCAACTGTACCCTTGAAATCACATCCGGATCATAGATCATGATACCATTTAGGTTAACATTGATCACCCGACTGACTTTTGCCGTGACGGTAACATCCATACGATGCGTGGGATCCGAAATCTTTTCGTAGTCGGCAAATAAATTGTAACGAGCCTTGACATTCAGCTTGTCGGTAAAGTTTTTATCCAAGTTGGCGGTTAGCTGAAAAGCCAGCGCGTTGGCAAATGTGCGGTCTTCTTTCACGCCAAATCTTTCGCCGGTACCGGCTGCGGGATTGTTCGGATCCCTATAGTAACCATATTTTTGAAAAAATCCCTCTCCAGAACGTGGTTTTACCCGTTCATCCAAAATAAACGTCTGCCGCGCGGTACCTGTACCAAAACGCAATGAAAATTCATTGCTCGGCTTATATTCAAGACCGAAAGATTCAGTCAGATAGGCGGGAGCCATAAATGCATTTTCAATATAATCAATAGTATCTTTTCCGTTTACGGTCTTGTATTTATAACCAGCATCAAATTGTGATTCGAAGGTAACGGATGTAAACAGCGCCCAATTTGTGGAAAGCTTATAGGATAACTTGTTATCCCAAAATATACGGTCGTTATTCTTTTTTGCAATGTTATTGTTGTTCTTGATCTTACCATAACGCAAATCTACCTCCGTCACAAAGTTAAAATTGTCGCGGGTATAGTCAGATTTGTGATTAGCATTGAGGCCTACAGCGATAGAACCTACACCACCACCTTTCCAGTTGTCGTTGAAAGAAGCTTGGTTCAAATTGATCCCAAATTTGGTCCAATGTTTCCAGTAATCCACCTCAAGATCCAGTTTAGGAATAACCGGGCGGATCGTTTTGATATTTAAGGGTTGCTCTTTTTGTACAGAAATTACGGTATCTGGTTTTGCTCTAAGATCTTTTAGATCCTGTGCCTGTATGCTCGTAAAAGAAAGGCAAAGCACAGCGATGCCGACAAAATTGAATAACTTCATTCTGAAAATGTCTATATTTTTGTTTACGGTACTAATTTATAATTAATTGTTGGAAAAGGCTCAATAAAATATTGAGAAGGGTTCAATCGATAACGCGAATAGCAATCTTTAATATAGTTTGTCAGTTCATAGTCGCTCGCAGCAAGAATAAAAAAGTACGACGGTCTAAAAATCCTTCTGAACTTTTCGGATTCGTCAAAACTGAGGCCGGTCACTTTACTGATCAGCTCCTTCGTAAATTTATAATCGATAACATTTTCTTTATAATCATTTTCAATAGTCTTGGTCAGCCTTCGCGCTCTTTTGGCTTCTTTACTGAATAAACTATAAATAGAATTTATACTTAGTCCCGCACCATTAGGACCTACGGAGAAGACATCTCCATATCCAGCTAGACGATATGCTTTATTATAATCTTCTCGCGCTTTTTTTAGTATCTCCTCTGGACTCTTACGTGCTAATACCTGCACCTCATCAATGTAAATAGACTCCCGTAATAAATGAAACAGAAGGAGACCTTTGTCATCAACAGCCAATGTGTCCGGAAAATAGCCTTTGCTCATGGCGACAATCCGGTCCCCAATACGTGCCTGAAGATCGAATTCGCCCTTGATATTATTATAGATGACATTGCCCGTCCGCAGGTTAGCGAGCTTCACATTGCCTAAACGCTGTTTGGTATTTTTATCAAAAACAATACCTTCCACTCTTTTCGTCTGACAGAAAAGTAGCGTATAGCTGCCAAGAACCAGCGCGGATAGCAAGATATATTGTATAAACTTCACTTTCGTAAAACTACTATATAGCTATACAAAACTGAAATATTTAACATCTTTTAAAGCGTAACTATTTAGATATAACTAATAGCTGTCCAAGGGAAAGTGTATCCTCTGTAAGACCATTGAGGGATTTGATCTGCTCAACGGACACATTGTACAGTTTGCTCAGCGAATAGAGCGTTTCCTGAGCTTTGACTTCATGGATACGCATCGCTACAGGGCTCTTGATCGAGTCCGTTGTGGCAAGGGCAGGCGGTGTTTCCTGAACATGTTGTACAATTTCCTCTTTTACAACTTCTTCCCGGATTACCTTTTCACGCGAGGTCTCACCACGGTCGTATTGGTCAAGATGATAGCGTTCAATCATCTCAATCAACAGATCCGGATAACGTGGATTGGTGGCATATCCGGCAGCTTTAAGGCCTCTGGCCCAACCTTTATAATCATTTTTGTCCAGCTTAAAAAGCGCTGCGTAACGAGGCCGGAGAAGAAACTCAGAATGGTCACGGAAAGACTGTTGGGGACTATCGTATACACGGAAACAATCATTGATTCGGTCATCTGGTCTTGTTACCGATTTACCTTTCCATACACCACCACATTTTATACCAAAATGATTATTTGCTTCGCGCGCCAGATAACTATTGCCGTTACCGGATTCCAGTAGAGCCTGGGCAAGTTTAATGCTGGCCGGAATTCCATATTTATTCATTTCGGCAATTGCTATATCCTTATATTGGGCAATATAGTCATTGCCAGCCATACTTGGCCGGCCGATTGCAGAAGATGAAGAAGTTTTTGAATTTGAACCGGATTTAGTGGAGGATAACGTGCCTCTCCGGCTTGAACATGATGTAATCAACACCATGAATACACACATGCCATAAAAAAACTTCTTCATGCAATAACTTCGTACTTATTTTTTTGTTGACGAGAATCTATTTTGCCTGGAATCGTTATCAAACATATCAAGATGATATAATCTGATCGTTTTGAGTACTTTGGCTGTCCAGTCCTTACTTGTAGAGTATCCCGAACGGGCAATTGCCTTGACCCAAGCTTCATATTTCTCTCCCGGATGTTTTTCAAAAAGGCTTTGGGTAGTCTTCTTTCTTTTTACTATTCCTACAAAATCATTATAGGAATCTAATACTGAACGATAACCCTTGTAGGCTGATCGAATAACCGTACTGTTATTCCTACCTTTGACCCCAAAATGGTTGTTCAAATTTTTTGCTATCCTGCTGCGTCCATTTCCGCTTTCATGCATGGCAATGGCCAAGATAACCGATGCTGGAACACCATGTTCCTCCATCATTTCTTTTGCTATTGGACTGTACTTTTCGACATATGCCGGACTTTGAGCTGAAACTTTTGCTGTTCCAAAAATCGCCAAAGCCAGTATCAGTACAAAGCTTTTTAATTGTTTTAAATTCATGAAGAATGTTTTAGTTCACAAATTACTTCTTGCGCAACGCAAAAAGTCCGTCTCGAATTGGCAATATTACCTTTTCTACTCGCTTGTCCTGAGCTAAACGTGCATTCAAATCAATGATCTGCTTTGTTTGATTGTCTGGTTTTGCTTCCAATACCTTACCTTTCCATAAGACATTGTCAATCAAAATAAGTCCCCCAGACGGAACTTGATTTATTATCGTTTCGAAATAATATAAATTTCTCTTTTTATCAGCGTCGATAAACACCAGATCAAATGTTTCATTCAATGTGGGTATTATCGTTGCAGCATCACCAATATGATATCGAATTTTATCCGCAAATTCAGATGCATCAAAATAAGCTTGAACACGTTCCTGCAGCTCCTCGTTGATGTCTATGCTGTGGATGATCCCGTCATGTCTGAGCCCCTCAGCGAGACATAATGTGGCATAGCCAGTAAATGTCCCAATCTCCAGAATACGTTTTGGAGCAACCAATTTACTCAATAAAGAAAGAACCCTTCCTTGATAATGTCCAGATAACATATGGGGCATTGTTTCCTTCAAATAAGTCTCCCGATTTACCCTTTTCAGTAACGAATTTTCTTCGTCTGTAGTATGTTCCAAATAGGACTCTAAATCGTCGGCAACAATTTCCATAACCACAAAGGTATCAAAAAACATCTTTATGAAAAAAATATTTTTTTATAAATACCTAATAATCAACAGCATATAATTACCTCTTTGTAAAGAACTTTCTGTTATAAATGCCTCAAATGCGCAGAAACGCAGAAAACGATTTTTTTTAATTTGCCTCTTTCCGGATGTTGATTCATAAAAAATATGCCCTCGGAACGCTGAGTTACCGAGGGCATATATTTATTATTAAACAATAAAAATTAGGCAAGATCAGCAGTAATCAGCCTCAAAAATTCAGAGCGGGTTACATCGTTCTGGAAGGCTCCTGTAAATGCTGAGGTTGTCGTTACAGAATTTTGCTTTTGGACCCCGCGCATTGCCATACACATATGTTTACACTCCATTACCACAGCGACACCACGAGCTCCCAAAGTTTCCTGAATGCAATCCCTGATCTCGTTGGTTAGACGCTCCTGAACTTGAAGGCGACGTGCAAAAATATCGACGACACGTGGAATCTTGCTCAGCCCCACGATGTGACCATTGGGGATATAAGCAATATGAGCTTTACCGAAGAAAGGTAACATATGGTGTTCACATAGGGAATAAACTTCGATATCCTTTACCACAACCATTTGGCTGTAGTCTTCTTCAAACATCGCACCCCGCAGTACTTCAGCGGCATCAATATCGTATCCGTGGGTCAAAAACTGCAATGCTTTGGCGACTCGTTCCGGAGTTTTGAGCAGACCTTCGCGTTTTGGATCTTCGCCCAGGCTTTCTAATATATCGGTATAATGCGAAGCGATGCGATCTACCTTCTCCGTATTGTATTTGTCGATCTTGATGTATCCATCCAGCTCTTCGCTTTCAAATGAGTGTTGACTCATAGTTTGTACTATTTAATGTATTAAAGATTAGTCGCCAAAATATTCGACGTAGTTATTTTCGGTTTCATGTAAACGGACACAATGCAATGATACGCACTGTTGTTCAAACAGCGGTTTGAGGATATTGAATATCTCTATGGCGATGTTCTCGGTAGAAGCCATGACCCCCTGCATAAAATCAACATCCAAATTGAAATTACGGTGATCTACTTTATCGATGATACTGCGGTTGATGATCTCTTTCATGACCTTTAAATCAATCAAAAAGCCGGTTTCCGGATTTACGTTGCCCTTGACCGTGACAAAAAGGTCATAGTTATGCCCATGCCAATTTGGGTTGGAACACAGGCCAAATACCTGCTCATTTTGTTCATCGCTCCAATCTTCACGATACAGCTTGTGAGCAGCACAAAAACGTTCTCGACGAGTTATAAATACCATAATAGTACAAAGATACGGGTTTACGCTCAATTTTAACATTTCTATTTTCGCAATGCCGTCAGAATACCGTAATATAATAGGATGTAGTTTATGTTTTTGGGAACAGAAACAGATTCATGAAGATTATTCGTAAATTTCGTTTTTATAATGAGATTATCATGAAAGTACTAATCGTAGCTGCAACACAATTTGAACTACAGCCTTTTCTTGAAGTTGCAATTAATTACCCAGAGTGTGACACCCTCATTACAGGTGTTGGAATGGTGGCCACCGCATATGAATTAGGTAGAGTATTGCATCAAAACAACGCATATGACATACTGATCAACGTCGGCATCGGTGGCTGCTTTGATCGCAGCTTACCCATCGGCCAGGTCGTCCAGGTTGTGTCAGACAGGTTTATTGAATTGGGGGCCGAAGACGATGAGGCCTTTTTATCAATCGAGCAGTTGGGATATGGCAAGTCCACATTTCGGTCTCCGTTATATTTAGGAAAAGAAATAGCCCTACCTTTTTTACCGCAAAGGCATGGCATCACGGTGAATAAGGTGCATGGTAATGAAGAAACGATACGCAGGATCGCTACATTGTATCCGGAGAGTTGCGTCGAGAGTATGGAAGGCGCTGCAGTCTTCTTTGCAGGTGAAAAAATGGACCTCCCTGTTATCGAGCTTCGTGGTATCTCCAATTATGTAGAGAAGAGGAACCGTGCCACGTGGAACATTCCCCAGGCGATAATGCATAGTAATAAGGCACTTATACAAACCTTGGATTACTTGCTGAACCAATTTGATAAAATTTGATACAAAAGTCATTTACTTATTAAAAAATGACATAAAACTATAGAAATACGTTGGTTGAATCTTCAAAATATCAATTTTAAATAGTAGATTTGTAATCTAAAAATTGACACTATTTTACAACTGATGAGAGAAATACAATTCAGAGAAGCACTTCGCGAAGCAATGAGCGAAGAAATGCGTAAAGACGACAAAATATTTTTATTGGGTGAAGAAGTTGCAGAGTATAATGGAGCTTACAAAGTAAGTCAAGGTATGCTGGATGAGTTCGGTGCCAAACGGATTATCGATACACCTATTGCCGAACTTGGTTTTGCAGGGATCGCTGTGGGCGCCGCAATGAATGGTCTTAGACCAATTGTTGAATTCATGACTTTCAACTTTTCACTTGTGGCGATAGATCAGGTGATCAACGCCGCTGCCAAAATTTACTCCATGAGCGGTGGACAGTTCTCTATCCCAATGGTGTTTCGCGGTCCGACAGGTAATGCAGGACAGCTTGCGGCACAACACTCTCAGAACTTCGAAAACTGGTACGCTAACACGCCAGGTTTAAAAGTTGTTGTTCCTTCAAATCCTTATGACGCGAAAGGTTTGTTAAAATCGGCTATCATTGACCCAGATCCGGTGATTTTTATGGAGTCCGAGGTGATGTACGGTGATAAAGGTCAAGTCCCGGAAGAAGAATATTACCTAGAAATTGGAAAGGCAAATATTATCCAACAAGGTACTGACGTTACCGTTGTATCTTTTGGCAAAATGCTTCCTCGAGTTGTTATCCCAGCAGTTGAAGAATTGACAAAAGAAGGTATCAGTGTAGAACTGATCGATTTACGTTCGGTACGTCCTATTGATTATCCAACGATTATCGAATCTGTTAAGAAAACAAACCGCTTGGTTATCGTCGAAGAAGCCTGGCCGCTAGCATCTATCTCGACTGACTTAGGTTTCCATGTACAGCGCAATGCATTTGATTATCTGGATGCGCCGGTAATCCGTGTTAACTGTGCAGATGTGCCGCTTCCATATGCTCCGACATTGATTGAAGCAGCTTTACCAAATGTTGCCAAGGTAGTTAAGGCTGTAAAAGAAGTTTCTTACATCAAAAAATAACATAGACATTTTACAGTTAATTATATAAAAAATCCCTTTTATCGATGATAAAAGGGATTTTTTATATAATTTAGTTTTTCACGTATAGTACATGTCCAATTATTAACAAACGAAAGCAAAATGAAAAAACGCACAATGACAAGTCTTATCGCTGTATTTGCATTTATTGCAACTTCTGTATCAGCGCAGCAGAAATATACGCTCAAGGTAAAACCGGAAGAGGGAAAGAAAATCGCACAACAGGTAGCCATGACAATGGATATCGAAACCCAAGGACAACAGATTGCCACCGACTTGACGATGGGATACGATATGATTAATACTGCAAAAAAAGAGGACACCTACTTATTTGAGATCAAGTACACCGGTATTAACATGAAAATGAACAGTGCAGGACTGGAGATGGCCTACGATTCAAAAAATCCAGAAGCTAATGAATTTGCTAAACAAATGCATGCCACAGTTGGCAAGCTATTGGAGAACAACGTCAGGCTTTCTATCGATCAGTACGGTAAATCGACGGATATCACGTTGCCGGAGGGGGTGAACCTTCCATTTGACAAAAGTATGTTTGAGAATATCAGTACTGTACTTCCCGAACAGCCAGTGGGTATTGGAGAGTCATGGACTTCGAAAACAGAATCAGATGAATCAGGAATGCTGGCCGAAAGTAAACTTACCCTTGTTGAAGTGAATGATCAAGGCTATAAGGTGAATGTAGAAGGTAAAATGTTTGGTCCGGACGCAAAGCAAGCTGGCAGTATCCAAGGCTTCTATATTTTGGACAAGCAAACCTGCCTGACGAAAATAACAGAATTGACGAGTGATATCGATATGACTGAAGTAAAAATCAAAACTGTGCTGAAATGCCAATAGGTATAAAAAAAGGGCTTATAGCCCTTTTTTTATATTATACGCTCATTAGGCGTTTATTTCTTCTTTATATTGTTCTGCGGATAGCAATGCATCGACATCGGCTGCATTGTTTAATTTAATTCGTACAATCCAGCCCTCGCCATATGGATCAGAATTAACCAATTCAGGAGACGCATCAATTGCCTCATTAACAGCTAAAATTGTTGCTGTAACCGGTAAAAACAAATCAGAAACTGTTTTTACGGCTTCGATTGTACCAAAGACTTCGTTTGCGGCAATTTCCTCACCCACAGTGTTAATATCAACAAAAACGATGTCCCCCAATTCACGTTGAGCGAAATCGGTAATCCCTACAACTGCTTCATCACCTTCAACACGAATCCATTCGTGATCTTTGGTGTATTTCAATTCTGCTGGAAAATTCATTGTATCTAATTTTTTGATTTTTAATGCCGTGAAGTTACAAAATATCTTCAATTGTCAAAAATGATATTCATCATAAGATTTTTGTGTTTATTTTTAGGTCATGAATCCTCAAATTACTAAGCTTTACGAGATCGCGAAAAAAAAAGAACGCCGGATAATTGGCTTGATGTCTGGTACGTCCCTTGATGGACTTGATATTGCCTTGTGCAGAATAGAAAATGCTGGAAAAAAAAGCAAAATAAGCTTAGAAAAGTTCATCACCATGGATTATGAGGAGGATTTCCGTTCGAAAGTACGCGAAATTTTTGCAAAGCGAATAATCGACCAGCAAGTATTCTCAGGGCTAAACGCTTATGTAGGTATTGTGCATGCCAGGCTGATCAACCAAGCTCTCCAAGCTTGGGGTATCTCCGCAGCTGAAATCGACTGCATCGCAAGCCATGGACAAACGGTCTATCACGCCCCACAGTCACTGACAAAAGACCTCGGCTGGCCCAATAGTACACTACAGATAGGGGATGGGGATCATATTGCGGTAGATACAGGGATAATCACCCTTTCCGACTTTAGGCAAAAGCACATTGCCGCTGGGGGAGAAGGCGCTCCATTAGCGGCCTATGGAGATTACTTACTGTTTTCTCATCCGACAGAAAATCGATTTTTGCTCAATATTGGCGGTATTTCCAATTTTACATTCATCCCAAACCAGTACAGCGAGTTAAAAGCGTATGCTACGGATCTGGGGCCAGGCAATACCTTGATGAACCAATTCATGAAAGCTCATTTCGGCGTAGAGATGGATAAAGATGCCACAACCGCTAAAAAAGGCAGTGTTCATAATGGCCTATTAGAACAGCTATTATCCGAGGAATTCCTTTCATTGGATTTCCCAAAAACGACAGGACCTGAACTCTTTAACTTATCCTATCTTAGAAAAGCGCAGCAAAAGTCGGGTACACTTGAGCTATCGGCACAAAATGTAATGGCTACGCTTAACCGCTTTTCGGCACAGGCCATAGTCAATGCCATCCAAAAGCAGTCCGCCGGATTAGATAATGTTGCCGTATATATCAGTGGGGGCGGGCTACATAACCCCTTGCTTGTAGACCATATCAAGGGGAAACTGGGTAAAATAGCAGTATTGAGCTTTGATGCTTTAGGCATTGATCCTGATGCGAAAGAAGCCCTGCTCTTTGCTCTATTGGCTAACGAAACACTCGCTGGCAACAGATCCCATGTCGCCAACATCAAAGATTCTCCTGCAATATGTATGGGCAAAATAAGTTTACCACAATAGCTAATCACCCGCTATCGCTTCGTGTAAAAACTCTTTAAACGGAAGCATTCTTTTGTAAGAAGTAACAATATCTTGCAGAGCGTTTTTGCCTGAAAGCGCATTAACTGTTAAAGGCTGATCCAAAACAAAGCTCTTTAACTTGATCAGATCAATATAGGGATTATCTTCTCCATAACCGGCAGGAGCACGTTTTAGCAGATCTTCCTTGTAAAGTGTAATCTTTCCGTCTTCTAAAACTTGATTTATAATTTTTGTCAGCTGCTCCCCATTATAGTCAATTTCCTGTCTAATGGCATCAAGGTGTTGTTTTTCAGGCCGCCAATATCCACAAGCTATAAATGAGTTTTCAGCACCAATATGAATGTAGTATTCAGGTCCCTGTAATTTACGTCCATCGACAGATATGCCAGCTCCAAACCAAGTTTTATAAGGTGTTTTATCATTTGAAAAACGCGTATCTCTGTAAATGCGGAATAAACATTTATTGGCTTGTATGGACGTGTTGATTTTCGGATCGATTTCGCTCAGTGCAGCGATTAACTCTGTCAAAAAAACACGGACATCTGCCAAGGCAGCTTCATATTGATTGCGGTTTTCAGTAAACCATTCACGCGAATTATTTTCCTTCAGTTCGCTGAGAAAATCAAAGGTCGATTTTTGAATGTAGGCCATAACGAATTTAAGCAATTAAGATTAAGAATATATACACGATAGGCGCTGCCAGTAAAAGACCATCAAAACGATCCAAAAAACCGCCATGCCCCGGAAGAATATTGCCCGAATCCTTGACGTGCAGACTCCGCTTTAACATCGATTCCACCAGATCCCCCAATGTACCGATGATACTAATGACTGCAGCTACGGTAATCCATTGCCAGAGTGGTAAGGTTGCAAAGTATTTATGCAGGTTTATAGCCACAACAATCGCCAAAATAAATCCACCGAAAAAACCTTCCCAGGTCTTTTTGGGAGAGATTCGTTCAAATAATTTATGCTTACCAAAACTTCTTCCTGCAAGATAGGCTCCTGTATCATTGGTCCAGAGCAAAATCAAAAATCCCAAGGGGATGTAATGGTTAAAATCTCCTTGGATGAATCCGAGCTTGGCAAACAGGAAAAAGGGTAGGCTAACGTAACCGATTCCCAAAAAGGTATAGGCAATGTCATTAAATGGAAAAACCCGCTTCTGAAAAAGGGAAACCAAGTAGGTCAGACTAATCAACGGAACAATCAGCCATAGGAATCTGGCCTGTAACAGATTCATTGCGACTAGTGATCCCAGCACGAACAAAGTCAGGTTAATGACGATACCAAGCATTTTATTTGGCGACCGCTCGTCTGATGTCACAATGCCATAAAACTCATAAAGACACCAAGCGCTGAGTAATGTATAAAATGCGTTGAATACAAAGGGCCCCAACAACGTGGACACCACCATTATAACAACAAAAAAGATTCCCGTTATTGCTCTTGTTTTCATATTAACGATCTCCTTCCGCTTCCTCAATCAATCTTTCGGCGATCTCTATAGCGTTTTCATTGACATAGAGTTCGATTTTCCCGAACAGATAGGAAGAATCCTGCTTGTTCAACACCACTGCAGGGATACCGTTTTCCTCAAGCATTTGTTTGACAATCTCAGCTTCAATGGCGTTCGTAAATATTTTAATTCTCTTCCAATCGTTCTCCATGATTTTCTTTTTGGGTTGACATATAAAATAAGAATACAAAAATAACAGTAAAAACGAAGGCTACAACATATATCCACCAAGATTGAGGCTCAAAGGCATTGAGTTCGTCATAGCTCTTCCCATTTCGCGCATAATAAAAAGCCATGACGGTAGCACTTGCATTATTGACAAAATGCCCAAATATAGGAAGTATGATATTCTTGCTCCACAGATACAGATAACCGAAAAATGCGCCTAACAGCATCCGCGGTATAAAGCCAAAAAATTGCAAATGTATCGCACTGAAAACAATAGCCACTATCCAGATCACCATATGCGGATTGGCAATCCATCGTGCGACGATATGTTGCAATACACCCCGAAACAAAAGTTCTTCACCTATGGCAGGGACTAACGCCAATACCAGAATGTTGAACAGGAAGCCAGCGATAGCTGATTCCATAATGATGCTTTTGATAAGCTCTCCCGATTCTCTCTCACTCTGCTCCATCCAACGCTGTACTGACTCCATAGCATCCGGCAGTTGCATCGATTCGTTCCAGTGCCCAATAGCATTCATGAGCGGCATAAATGCCAACATGGCAAGAAATATATAAGCAAACTGCTCTGGCCTACCCTTAGTTTCCCGTCTGAAATACGAGATACCGTACCCCTCACGCGTGTTCATCAGGTATGCAGGCACGACAAAAGAACCTAAGCTGCTCATTAATAACAGAAATCGCATTTCGTTGGCGGAACCTTGCATCACGATACTCAACGAAAAGTCTTGCCCTGTAAATTTATAATAAAAGAAAAGCAATAGGATATAGATTACCTGGGATAGAAAGGTAAATCCGATAATCATCAGAATCAAACGTAATAAAGACTGAAGAGGATGTGTTGTTCGTTCGGGATGCATTTTTATTAAATATGCTTTAAAGATAAGAATAAAAGGCTGTTCAGGGCATATATCCAAGCAATTCTGTCTTTTATTTACTTAAAATCAGCATTAATTCTGGGGATGAACAGGCTGGTCGATCAGTAGATAATAGATTAAAAAGGGCACATTCAGCAGAATGTGCCCCTTTTGATGAAAATGTTAGGCCGGCTTTTCACCGGATCAGTTTATTTATTAAAGGTATTTCCAATGCTTCTATGGACTAATTAACACGGATTGGATCTACAGGTTTTTGTAGATTTTTGTATGGATAAGTCTTCATCTCTTCCAGCAAAATCTTGACTGTCGTTTCCAATTGTGGATCACGGCCCTCCAAGAGGTCTTTTGGCAGCTGTTCTACGAACACGTCCGGTGCCACACCTTCGTTTTCGATAATCCAATTCCCATTAAGATCATATACACCGAAATTTGGAGAAGTGATACGGCCACCATCCAAAAGCGGCGGATAACCACTAATTCCAACCAAAATGCCCATTGTCGTACGTCCAACCAGCTTACCAAGTCCCTTGAAACGGAACATATATGGCATCATATCACCACCAGAACCAGCATTTTCATTGATAATCATGGCTTTCGGCCCATAAATTCCATTGCCCGGAGTCGTAAATCCTCTTCCATCGCGGATACCCCAGCCAGAAATTAATTCCCGCGACAACAGATCGATGACATAATCTGCTACCCAGCCACCGCCATTGTTTCTTTCGTCCATCAATAAAGCTTTTTTATCCATTTGGGAGAAGTAGTAACGGTTGAAGTAGGTATATCCCTCAGGACCCGTATTAGGCATGTAAACATAAGCGATCTGACCATTACTCAGGTCATTTACTCTCTTACGGTTGCGTTCTACCCATTCCATACTCCGCAGGCTCATCTCATCACTGAACGAAATAGGTTTCACCACCACTTCCCGAGCGCCCACAAGAGAAGGCTTGGAGTTGACCTTTAATGAAACCTGTTTGCCGACTGTATTGTCAAAAAGGCTATAGATATCCCTATCTTCTGTTAATTCAATACCATTTACTGCAACGATATAGTCTCCTTCTTTAATATTCAATCCCGGCTCGGCTAAAGGCGCTTTAAATGAAGGATTCCATTCCAGCCGTGTAAATATTTTGGCTATTTGATAATACCCGTTTTTGACTGCATAATCGGCGCCCAGCACCCCCACAGATACCGAAGGGGTAGAAGGTTGATCGCCCGGATAAATATAATTGTGTCCGACAACCATTTCCCCCATCATTTCGTTTAATAGATAGCCCAAATCCGAGCGATGACTAACAAATGGAAGAAATTTTTCATATTTCGTTTTCATAGCGTTCCAGTCAGCACCATGCATGTTTTCTACATAGAAATATTCTTTTTGCATAGCCCATACCTCATGAAAAACTTGTTTCCATTCAGCTACAGGATCTACTAGTTGCTGGATACCATCCAATTTGACTGCACCTGTTGTCGGAGATGCTACTTTCTGACCCGCAGGAACAATATTATAGCCGTTGCTCGTCTGATACAACATTCTTTTGCCGTCTGCACTGATTGCAAAACTACGAGCATTCTCGACTAAGGTTTTATTTTCCAGGTCTTTAAAATCGTAGGCACCTATAGTGCCTCCGCGCTGGTAAGTTAGCTGATTAGGAACCTGCCCATTTAAGCTCCAATAAGAGCCCACAGGTAAAGGCAGTGCTACGATTCGGTTTTCAATGCGATCAAAATCGACCTCAATGGATTTATCTACGGGCCTAGTTGTGGGAGCTTCTTCCTTCTTATCTTTCTTAGGTGCCTTTTTATCGTTCTCCTTCACTCTTGCGGTCTTCTTGTCCTCTGGTACCTCTGATTTTTCAGCTCTATCATCACGTATCTGTTCTTCATCGCTTTCGTTTTTAAAGAAAGAAGGCGTTTTGCTCGAAAGGATAAAGGCATAAACAGTATAATCAACGTTACGCTGTGTTGCTGACATATGCAGACCAGAATTGGTTAAACCGGTATTGGTACTCGCTGTAAAAAAGAGATATTTACCATCTTGGGAGAAAGCAGTACTACGAACAGAACTCATTCCGTCTGTAATCTGTTGTGTTTTCTTCGTATCTAAATGGTACATAAACACAGCGGGCACACCGTTTTCCAGGGTACGGATATAGGAAATCCATTTAGAATCCGGAGACCAGCTGGGCTGAAAATGGTTGGATACTCTACCCGTCTGCCCGCTTAGTTTATCATCCGCTACCTTTACAATGGCTTTAGAAGCAATGTCTATGTAATAGAGATTAAGATGTGCGTCATTATAAAACAACTTCTTCGAATCCGGAGACCAAGTAGGTTCGAAATAAAAATTACTTTGCCCCAGATTAAAGTACAGAGGTTGATCTTTACCAAATTGATCCACCAATACCAACTGATAAGATCCATTCTTATCGGATATATATGAAACCCATTTACTATTAGGTGACCAGTCTGGAAACCGCTCATGGGATCCGGGGGAATTGGAGAGATTACGGGCTTCCCCTTTTTCTTTGGGGACAGTGAAAATCTCGCCCCGAGCTTCAAATAGCGCCCGCTGCCCAGTAGGAGATAACGTTGCATAGCGAATATCGTCTTTCATATTTTTATAAAAAGGACGCTTAAACATCGCATCTGTATTGACAGAGACATGCAAAGTACTGACTTTATTTGTCTCCAGACTCAATGTATTCAGTCTTCCCGCGTACTCAAAAATCAGATCATTTCCATTTCCATTCAAGGAACGAATGTCGTAATCTCTAAAATCAGTTAATTTTTCAACTTTCTTGGATTTGGTATCATAGCTGAAGATATTTACTATTTTATCACGATCTGAGAGAAAATATACTTTATTGCCCAACCATAACGGCTTAACATCGTTGCTTTTAACATGTGGAATTGCTTCGATTTCCTTAGTCTTTGTATCAAAAATCCAGATCGTTGGCATACCACCACCCCTATACCGTTTAAATGCTACGCGATCACGTTCGGTAGGATCAGTATTTTTAATATATGCCCAATAGCGTCCGTCCGGAGAGGGGCTGCCCTGCGTAGCTTCTGGCATCATCAGTGCCTTATCCATACCCAGCCGCTGAATATGAGAACTGTACAACCGGGGACTCAAAGCATAAGTAAAATCGCGCGATGTCGTGTAATACACTTCATCGTTATTTAGCCAGCCACGTAGTACATCTGAGGCTGGATGATAGGTAATCCGCTTCGGTTCTCCGCCCTCAATGGGCATGACGTATACATCCGTATTACCATCATAATTACCCGTAAATGCGATTTTCTTGCCATCGGGCGAAAATATCGGATTTTGTTCGACTCCGGGATTAGTTGTCAGACGGCGGGGATTGGTTCCATTTTTGTCTGCTATCCAGATGTCTCCACCATATACGAAAGCAATATTGTTGACACTGATGCTCGGGTTTCGAAGTAATAAAGTCTCTTGCGCTTTAGCATTTGGAATGGCTGTTCCTACCAAAAACGCTGCGATAAACTTGAAATGAGTTTTCTTCATAAATATTTAGTGGTTAAAATTTATATGCAAAGCTACGATTTTGCCGATTGATTAGTTACTTATATCAACAAAGTTGCATAAAAAAGAACAAAAAAAGCCCTGCTCGCTGAGCAGGGCCTATATACTGTGAGTCAGATTAAAAACCGTATTCTTGTTCAATTTCCAATACGATACCTTCATCAACCAATACGCGACCGCAGTGTTCGCAGATTATGATTTTTTTGCGCTGACGAATCTCAGATTGCATCTGAGCTGGGATTTTATTGTGACATCCTGAACAGCTGTCACGGTCAATGGAAACAACAGCCAGGCCATTTTTGAAAGAATTACGCAGACGATAATACACTTTAACCAGACGTTCTTCAATATTCGCTTCAGCTTCAGATGCCTTAGCCAATAAGGCATCCTCTTCCTTTTGAGTCTCAGCAGTAATTGTCTCCAATTCCTTCTTTTTACCCTCAAGTTCGTTTTTGCTATATTCAAGATTACTTACCGTAGCATCATAGTTTTCTGTTTTGTTACGAATCTCAAACTCAGCTTCTTTGATTCTCTTTTCACAGACTTGAATTTCAAGTCCTTGGATTTCAATTTCTTTTGAAATAGCGTCGTATTCACGATTGTTTTTAACCTCATTGAGCTGCGACTCATATTTTTTGATAGCAGCCTGAGCATCTTTAATCATGTTTTTGCGCTTAACGATCGAATCTTCTAAATCGTCTAAGTCCGTTCTGATCTTCTCGATACGAGTTTCTAAACCCGCAATCTCATCTTCAAGATCTGCAACTTCCATAGGCAACTCGCCACGAACCTGGCGAATCTTGTCTATTTTAGTATGTATGGCTTGCAAAAGCCATAATGCTTTCAATTTTTGTTCTACGGTTTGTTCCATCAACTGTAGTATTTTATAGGATTTGTATCTATTTCTGTTGTTAAGGTTGCAAAGTTAGGAAATTTTTTCGTAATAATGTCGTACAATAATTCTTGCGTAAATTGTTCGCTCTCAAAATGTCCTGTATCGGCGATGACAATCTCGCGTTCCGCATCAAAAAATTCATGGTATTTGTAATCAGCGGTAACAAAAAAATCTGCCCCCGAGCGCTTGGCTGCATCCAGTAGGAATCCACCTGCTCCCCCACAGACAGCTATGCGGCTGACTTTTTTATCTAATAAGGCGGTATGCCGAATGACATTTAAGTTAAGCTTTTCTTTTAAATATGCCAAAAATTCTTTTTCGTCCATCGGCTCCACCAGGTTGCCAATCATACCAGCGCCGATTTCCGTGGCCGTATTCTGTAAATCAAATAGATCATAAGCCACTTCCTCGTAAGGATGTACTTCGTAAAGCGCTAAAAGCAGCTTTCGCTCAATAGAACGTCTATAGATCACCTCAATACGTGTTTCCTCAACGCGCTCTTGGATACCTGTTTCACCAATAGTGGGCTGCGCGCCCTCCAAAGGTCTAAAACTACCATAGCCTGCTGTATTAAAGCTACACTGATCATAATGCTTTCCAATCTGCCCTGCGCCGGCATCAAATAGCGCTTGTCTTACTTCTTCCACATGACTTCGCGGCACAAACACAACCATTTTTCGCAATACATTACTCTTGGATGCCAAAATAGCCTGGTTAACTAAACCCAGTCGGTCGGCGATCTTTGAGTTTACTCCCCCGACGATATTATCCAAGTTGGTGTGGATCGCATACAACGCGATTTTGTTTTCTATAGCTTTGATTACAGTACGTTCCACGTAATTTTTTCCATTAATTTTCTTTAATCCTTTAAAGACAATAGGATGGTGGGAGATAATCAAATTACATCCCTTATTTATGGCTTCCTGAACAACAGCCTCTGTACAATCCAGTGAAATCAGAATGCTGCTGATTTCCCGGTTTGCATCACCTACGATAAGTCCGGAGTTATCATACGACTCCTGCAAATCCAATGGCGCCAATTGTTCCAAATACTGAATGACTTCTTTAATTTTCATGATCTATTACTACCTCCTTTTCTCTAAACTTGTTGTGCTCCTCTAAAATCCTACGATTTGCATTAATGTTAAACCAATAATTGGCTAATGTGACAAAGTGCATAACTGCAAGCAGCCCAGAAATTGAAAACGGCATCGGGATATTTGTCACCAGATAAACCCACGCATACAAAGAGCCTTTCTTAAACGTTGGATTTTCTTCCACAGCTATCTTACGGTCATAAAACTCATTAATAAGCGAGTCCCTTAAACGGGAAGCAACCTGAAAATTCCAGTAAATATTAACTAAGGGAACTGCTACCAACCAGGATTGCCCAGGTGTCATTAGTCTATTTTCAACGGCCACCAAATTTAACGTCTTGCGGATAGTATTCGCAAACAAGAGCCAAACGATAATCCGTATGGCCAAAATACCGAAAACAATAACTTGCACTTCCGGTTTACTCAATTCATTGATTAATTCTTCTTTTGTCATTCAACTATGCTAATGTATATCTATTTCTCCTGCTCTAACAAATCTACTAATTCCTGCAATTTTTTTATCTGCGGATTGTGATCCGAGATCAGTTCACGTGTTTTAAAATGTCGCTGTTTTGCCCTTTCATAGAAGGGATAAAAGTCATCACGCTCCATAGGTTTCCCTTGTTCATAAGTCAAAATATAGGTCGATGGAATACGTTCCCGTGCTGGATTACTTAGATTGATCCTGTCAGTCATTGTCTTCAGAGGGTGGGGGACATCTCGCGGAAATTTCCCACCATCCTTTACCCAGAACGGCATTACATAG
Source organism: Sphingobacterium thalpophilum (assembly GCF_901482695.1). Classification (NCBI taxonomy): domain Bacteria; kingdom Pseudomonadati; phylum Bacteroidota; class Sphingobacteriia; order Sphingobacteriales; family Sphingobacteriaceae; genus Sphingobacterium; species Sphingobacterium thalpophilum. Next base: position 1,787,966 of record NZ_LR590484.1, on the reverse strand, counting down.
CCATTGCTTTCGGATGCCAACAGGCCGTTGGAACCGTCGGATTTGCTCATCAGCATCATAACAGATTCTTGGTTATCGGGGAGGATAGCATCTACGTAAACCAACTTTTTAATCCTACCAGGTAGACTATCGGCAACCGCTGTGATGACCATGCCGCCATAGCTATGTCCTACTAATACAACGTTTTTAAGATCCTCAAAAAGAATTGTATTCACTACGTCGTTGATATGAGTCTGTAGTCCAACTGAAGTATCGGCCAGATGGTAACGCTCACCCAATCCGGTCAGTGTAGGACGATATACTTTACCACCATCTTTCTCCAGCTCGTTGGCTGTACTTTTAAATTGCCAAGCACCTCCCCAAGCACCATGCACAATGACATAAACAGCAGGCTGTGCATAAGCAATTTTGCCCCATGCAATTATCATAAAAAATGATATAGCAACCGCTATTTTTTTATTATTCAACATATTATATATTTTGTTGATTCCGACATTTATTTATTATACTGCTTAGAACGATCCTATACATCAAATGTAATCCGGCTTGGATGGTCCACAAGACAGAAACTGTAACCACTCACTCACCCTCAATATAACTATTTAACAGCGTTATCGGACCATTTTCAAAAAATCCTGCCTATTAAAGCGAGATGGGGGAGGGGAGGCACCAAACATTGGTCCCTATACATAGAGCAAAAATATTGCCGGCTTCTTATGGTAGTCCTCTTTATGTTTTTTCCATTCCGCCACAGTGCGAGTACGGATATATTCCTCGCCTGAGGTTACATTGCACGCTATACAGAGGCCCGTTGCTGGTTTACATGTCTTGATAATATCTTCCAGAAGCTGATTATTTCTAAAGGGAGTTTCGATAAATATCTGTGTTTGCTTCTCACGCATAGACTGATTTTCGAGTTCTTTGATCTTTTTTGAACGTTCGTTTTTATCAATAGGTAAGTAGCCATGAAATGCAAATTTCTGTCCGCTAAATCCAGAAGCCATTAAAGCTAATAATATCGAACTGGGTCCAACCAGTGGGACCACTTTAATTCCAAGCTTATGAGCTTCCGCAACAATATCCGCTCCGGGGTCGGCCACTCCGGGACAACCGGCCTCCGACATTAACCCAACGTCCTTTCCTCGTTTCAAACCCGAAAAAAACTTGCTAGAATCACTTTTTTCACGGGCATGCTTTCCATAATCATGGATTATCAATGCACTTTGCGGAATCTTCAACCCAGCTTGTTTCAAGAACTTCCGCGCTGTCTTTTCATTCTCTACAATATATTCATCAAGTGAATTGATGGTATCAATCAAAAAAGGGGTGAATGACTTGGGCGCAGCATCTTCGCTCAAGGGGACTGGGATCAAATATAATACTCCATTTGCCATATACAAACCTACTAATTAACGTCCATTTAGAAATAGTATTTTTCAACTTGAGTCCTGCTTACCTTTAAAAATCGTTAAAATTTCGAATTTTAAACTCATTATTAGTAATTTAGCGTAAGTATTTGTTGCAACAATAAACATCATCCAATGATCACACAAATTACAGAAGGCGTAAAAATCTCGGTTGAAACCAGCTATCAGTCGGAGTACTCTAATCCTGACCGTGAACATTTTATGTTTGCTTATCATATCAGCATTGAAAATCTGAGTGATTACACGGTACAGCTCATCAGCAGATATTGGAAAATATTCGATGCCAAGGGAGATTATAGAGAAGTATCCGGAGAGGGGGTCGTAGGCGAGCAGCCTGTAATAGCGCCGGGCCAAATACATCAATACACATCAGGTTGCAACCTGAATAGTGAGTTTGGATTTATGGAAGGTCATTATAACATGGTTCGTGCGTTGGATAATAGTAACTTTCAGGTTGAAATACCTCGTTTCAATCTCATTGCTGATTACGCATTGAATTAAATTTATCAAGTTAATATCATTATTACCAAATTAGCACACTACGAAGTTTTTTTCGCAGCGAATAAGAAAGTATTTCTTTATTTTTGCGAACGTTCTTAGTGAACACATATACGAATGCTAAGTATTGAATGACGTTAGCTGCATCCGAGGTCGTATCGGAAGACACCCAGTAGATTTACACAATCAACAATCAGCAAGATTATTGATTAATATATACATAATTGAAAATCAGAAAAAAATACTTAACATTCTGATTTTCAATAAAATACAGAATTCATAAAGATATAATTATATCTCAGGTTTTGTATTACATTTTGATTAAATTTAATTAGGGTGATATAACGTGAGTATTTTAGCTACAGAACAAGTAAGCCATTCCTTTCATGACAGATGGCTTTTTAAGGATCTACATTTCGGATTGCAAAAAGGGGAACGGGTCGCCTTAGTCGGAATAAATGGAACAGGTAAGTCGACATTATTATCTATTCTGGCAGGTCAGACAATTCCAACGTCGGGAAAAGTTGTCAAAGAGAAAGGTATAAAAATAGGCTATCTAGAACAGGATCCCGATTTCACGGGCCTTCAATCAATCAATGATTTTATTTATAGTGCAGATAATGATCAGCAGCGGCTCATTAGAGATTATGAAGAACTGTTAGCTTTCGAGCACATCGATCAGTCTAAACTGGAAGATCTCACTGAAAAGATAAGTTCTTTGAATGCATGGGAATATGAACATAATATTAAAACGATTTTGAATCGTCTGAACATTATGGATTTTCAGCAAAATATTCATAGTCTCTCGGGTGGGCAGCGAAAGCGGCTGGCGCTGGCAAAACTCTTGATTGATGAACCAGATGTATATATTCTGGATGAGCCTACCAACCATCTTGACATCGAAACAATTGAATGGTTGGAAAAGTTACTTACCACAGGAAATAAAACAGTCCTACTGGTCACACATGATCGTTATTTTTTAGATAATATCTGTACAGAAATTCGTGAACTTGACCGTGGAAATTTATATACATATAAGGGAAACTACGCGTATTTTTTAGAGAAGAAATCGGAGCGAGAGTCCATCGATGCGGTCATGGTCGAAAAAAGCAGAAACTTGTTACGTCGTGAATTGGAATGGATGCGGCGCCAGCCGCAAGCACGAGGGACTAAGTCTAAATCACGAATTGATGCGTATTATGAACTAGAGGAAAAGTCCAAGGCCATAAAAGGAAATGATACAGTACAATTGAGTGTCAAAGTAAGTAGGCAAGGGTCTAAAATCCTAGAACTCGATCACATCACCAAACACTACGGAAAAAAGATCATTATAAAGAACTTTTCCTATACATTCAAAAGAGGAGACCGAATAGGTTTAGCAGGAAAGAACGGAACAGGTAAATCGACATTTTTAAATCTGATTACGCAGGAGGAATTAGCGGATGCTGGCAACATTAGCGTCGGTGAAACCACCGTATACGGATATTATAAGCAAGGTGGTCTAGCAGTAAATGAAAATGACAGGGTGCTCGACGTGGTAAAAAATATTGCCGATTATATTGAGATGGCAAACGGCGAAGTAATTACGGCTTCACAGCTATTAACGCATTTTTTATTTCCACCCGAGAAACAATTTGGTTTAGTGAACAAACTCAGTGGTGGTGAGCGGAAACGGCTTCAGCTCATGCGCGTCTTGATGAAAAATCCAAACTTTCTCATATTGGATGAGCCCTCAAATGATCTTGATATTGATACCTTAAATGTACTCGAGGATTTTCTACATAATTATAAAGGTGTATTAATTTTAGTTTCACACGACCGCTATTTACTGGACAAATTAACAGATCAATTATTCATCTTCGAGGGAGATGGAATCATCCGTATTTACAATGGTAACTACGCTGACTTTAAGCTGGAGCAGGAAGCACATCAGAAATCTGAAAAGGAAAAACAAAAAAAGAGTATACAACAAACGGACCTACCTAAGATAAAGGAGGAAAAGAAAAAATTATCATATAAAGAGCAGCTGGAATATAACAAACTTGCAAGTGAGATCGACGAACTCGAACAGGTATTAAAAGCTAAAGTCATTCAATTAAACACATTGACTAACCACACCGAGTTAGCGACAGTAGCGGAAGAAATTCAAAACCTACAAAATTTGATTGACAGTAAATCGGAGAGATGGATGACTCTTGCTGAATTTATGTAAAATTTTTCCTGCGTTTCACGTGGAACACCGGGAAAGACTAAATTTGTAAAATAAATAAAAACGCCACGTTTCACGTGGAACCAGAATAAGAAGATGTTTAAAAAATATAATGTAATAGTTGTCGGTGCAGGTCATGCAGGCTGTGAAGCAGCCGCGGCTGCCGCAAACCTTGGTTCATCAACATTGCTCATCACGATGAATATGGGAGTGATCGCACAAATGAGCTGTAATCCTGCTATAGGTGGCGTAGCGAAAGGGCAAATTGTCAGAGAAATTGATGCCATGGGAGGGTATACAGGAATTATAGCAGATAAGTCAACAATTCAATTCAGGATGCTTAACCTGTCAAAAGGTCCAGCCATGTGGAGTCCAAGAACTCAGAATGACCGTATGCGTTTCGCAGAAGAGTGGCGCTTACAACTGGAATCTCTTCCGAACTTAGACATGTGGCAAGACACTGTTAAGGAAGTGATCGTCAAAAACGGTAAAGCATGTGGCGTCATTACCTCGATGGGAATAGAAATAGAATCGGATGCAGTCGTACTCACAAATGGAACATTTCTGAACGGCGTTATCCATATCGGAGATAAAAAATTTGGAGGAGGCCGAACCGGCGAAAAAGCAGCGACAGGACTTACTGAGCAACTGGTATCTTTGGGTTTCGAATCTGGTCGTATGAAGACCGGAACACCTCCAAGAATAGACGGTCGCAGCCTTAACTATAAGCTGATGGAAGAGCAATGGGGCGATGAAAAAAGAGGAAGGTTTTCATACAGCAACGTGGAAGTACCGAAAGAACAACGTTGCTGTTGGATCACTTATACAAATGAGAAAGTCCATGAAATGCTCAGAACAGGATTTGAAAAATCACCTATGTTTACAGGCCGTATCAAGGGTCTCGGTCCGCGTTACTGTCCATCCATAGAGGATAAGATAAATCGCTTCGCCGAGCGTGATAGACATCAAATTTTTGTCGAGCCCGAAGGCTTTAAAACAGTAGAAATCTATGTAAATGGTTTTTCCACTTCTTTACCCGAAGACGTCCAGTTAAAAGCACTTCAACTTATTCCAGGATTTGAAAATGCCAAAATGTACCGCCCAGGATATGCAATCGAATATGATTATTTTCCACCCATGCAACTCGATCTGACTTTAGAGACTCAACTGGTAAAACACTTATTTTTTGCTGGGCAGATTAATGGAACGACAGGATATGAAGAGGCTGCTGCACAAGGTTTCCTAGCAGGAATTAATGCTCATCAGCGCATCAACGACGACAAGGAAGTTATCCTGAAAAGATCCGAATCGTATATCGGAGTACTTGTTGACGACTTGGTCACCAAAGGAACGGAAGAGCCATACCGTATGTTTACATCGAGAGCCGAGCACCGTTTGTTACTACGTCAAGACAACGCAGACATTCGGCTAACACCGCTAGCCCATAGCCTTGGCTTGGTATCTGAGCAAAGACTTAAAAAAGTCCAAGAAAAAATAAACAACTCAAATGCTATCATCAATTACCTCAAACAGCATTCAACAAATTTAGATAAGATGAATGCGGTACTTGCGGAAGTAGGATCATCTGCGCTCGTTCAGAAAACAAAATTAAGTAATGTACTGGCTAGGCCTCAAGTCAATATACAGGATATCATAAAAGGCGATAATGAGTTTGCACAATTCGTCGCAAGCTTTGATGAAGAAACAATAGAGCAAGCGGAGATCAATCTGAAATATGAAAGCTACTTTGAGAAAGAAGTTGAAATTGTCAATCGAATGAAAAAAATGGAGGATAGGGAGATAAATCCGAATTTTGATTATACGCAGCTAACTTCTCTTTCAATAGAAGCAAGACAGAAATTGGCAAAAGTTAAACCCCGAACACTAGGCCAAGCCTCAAGAATATCGGGGGTCTCACCATCGGACATTAGCGTACTAATGGTACACATGAGTTAATATACTGAAAATCAACAACTTAAAATAATAAACATACAAGCTTAAAATAAGCTATTTAAGACGATATTTTATTTTTCATGACAACTTATTCAAAAAATAATAAAAGTAGCTCAGAAAGGCTTAAAAGCAGCTTAAAAGCAAGAATGCTTATTTTAAGCCTGTTTCTAATGCTAATTGGCCTATCCATACAGTGTGCCAGCATACAACAGCCTACAGGAGGCCCCAAGGATTCCATTCCGCCCAAAATTCTCCAGGAAAATCCTACGAACTTTTCGAAGAACTTCCACGCAAAAAAAATTATCATAACGTTCGATGAATATATCAAACTTGCCAATCAGCAGAAAGAATTCAGCGTCACCCCAGAGATGGAAAGCGCTCCTCAGTTCAAGGTCAGAAAAAAGAATCTGGAAATTACTTTACCTGATTCCCTTGAGAAGAATACAACTTACAGTATATACTTTGGAAAAGGTCTCGTCGACTATAACGCGGGGAATGCATTGGTAAACTATGCCTATGTGTTCGCTACAGGAGATAAAATCGATTCGCTAAGCATATCGGGCAATGTGAAAAGCGCCACCACAAAGGAAGTTGTCAAGGAGGTAAAAGTACTTCTCATCCCAACAAGCCAGGATTCAATCTTTGGAAAAAAGAAAGCCAACATCTTCACCACGACTGACACAGCAGGCAATTATAAACTCAACAATCTACGCGAGGGAACATACAGGATATATGCGCTACAGGAAAAAAATAACGACCGTATATATAATGCTGCCGATGAGGAAATCGGCTTTTTAAAGGACTCTATCGTGCTCGATCGCGATTTAAGCAATATAAATCTTGAAATATTCAAGGGAATTCCAAAAAAATTCAGAACCCAAGAGAAGAAATTTGAAAAAAATGGTAGTGTTTTGCTGGTATTCAACAGAAGGGTTGACCAACCAAAACTGGAAATTCTCAACGATGAAGTCAACAACAAAGATAAAATTGTCCGATTCTCAAAAACCTCAGACTCTGCCAGTATCTTTCTTCCCAATTTGAAAATAGACTCGCTAAAGCTTATTCTCAGTGAAAACGATGCTCCCCTGGATACCATACTGGTGCGCAAAGGAAATGTAAAAATAGATCAAACAATTGAACCTATCTTTTCCCCAAATAATGGCAAAGTAGACCGAATAACACACTTACAGGTATCAGCAATTACGCCTATAAAAAGCATCGATAAAACGAAGGTAAAATTTAAGGAAGACTCTCTTTTACGTACAAACTACCAGCTAGCAGTGGATAGTGCAAACAGCAATATATACCATATTCGTTATAATTGGCGGAAAGAAAAAAAGTACCAGATTGAGTTTACCGAAGGTGCAATTAACGGATACTTTGGAGAGACAAATAAAGATAAGAAAATTGAATTAGTCTACGATGACAGTGAAAACTACGGCGATCTTACCTTTGATTTTACAGATCTGGACAGCAATACCACTTACTTGGTTGAACTAATCAACGAAAAGAAAGACAGGGTATACCGTGTAGATAGAATCGATGCCGATACTCCGAAGGTATTGTATAAACAGTATCCGGGTGGTAAATACACGATTCGGGTCATTCGAGATGATAACAACAATGGCATTTGGGACACAGGAGACGTTGAACAACGCACCTTCCCAGAGCCTGTGGTCTACCTAAACAAAGTATTTACCATACGCGCAAACTGGGAGCAAAAAGATAGCTTTTCACTAAATGGCCTCAAAAAAGAGTAATTGAGGCCATTTACAATTAATCTATGCTAATTCGTTTAAGCTAAAACCAAGAACTATATAAAACGTAATTATTCGGTAATTGCTGAAGCAATGCTCTCTGGTCTTCCGTTAACGGTTTTATTTTTTTAGCTGGTACACCAGCGTAAAGGAAGCCGGATTCACAACGGGTGTTTTCCAAAACCACAGCTCCGGCCGCCACGATCACATTGGACTCAACTATTGCATTATCCATTACTATAGCCCCCATGCCGATCAGAACATGGTCGTTAATAATACAACCATGTATCATCGCCTGGTGGCCAATATTAACATAATTTCCTATAGTGGTACCGCATTTTTTATAGGTACAGTGTATGACTGCAGCATCTTGAATATTCGTATAATTACCAATGCGAATATAGTTTACATCTCCACGTATTACAGCGTTAAACCAGACGGAACAATGATGTCCAAGCGCCACATCGCCGACAATCGTCGCGTTCGGCGCCAGGAAGCATTCTTCAGCAATCAGTGGAGTCTTGTCCAGAACAGATAAAATAAGTGCCATAAGATTAGAATATCGTATCCTGCAGCACTTCCGCATGCTTCGGATAATCTGTTGTATAATGCAAGCCCCTGCTTTCCTTTCTCAACATAGCGGATTTAGTGACAATGTAGGCGACCTGAATAACATTCCGTAACTCACATAACTTCACGGAAAGGCGCGTGTTGCGATAAAAGTCTTCTGTTTCCTCATACAATAGGTGTAAGCGTTTAAGCGCTCTCTGCAACCTAAAATCAGAGCGGACAATCCCTACATAATCGCTCATTATTTTCTGACATTCGCGCAAGTTGTGGCTTACAAGAATATCTTCGTTGGAAAGTGAGGTTTTGGAGTCGTCCCAATCCGGCACATTATCTACATGCGATATCGAAGCGATAGATTGACTAGCATCTAAAAATATACGATGCGCATATACGAGCGCCTCCAACAAGGAATTTGAAGCCAAGCGGTTTGCCCCGTGTAGTCCCGTGGAAGAACACTCGCCACAAGCATAAAGATTACTGATACTACTCCTTCCAAAGTCGTCCACATATATACCGCCACAAAGATAATGTGCGGCTGGGGTGACCGGTACATAATCTTTTGCCATATCGAGTCCTATAGATAGACATTTCTCATAAATATTTGGAAAGTGTTTAATGATATCGTTTTTGTCCCGATGCGTAATATCTAGGTAGACATAATCAATCCCTGATTTCTTCATTTCAGCATCTATCGCCCTGGCAACAATATCGCGAGGTGCCAATGATGCCCTTTCATCATATTCCTCCATAAAAGACTCCCCGTTCACACGCCTTAGAATTCCACCAAATCCGCGAACAGCCTCAGATACTAAAAATGCTGGCGACTCCTTTGGATTATAGAGAGATGTCGGATGAAACTGCATAAATTCCATATTCCGAACTCTGCCTTTAGCGCGATATACCATCGCAATACCATCACCCGTAGCGATCGTCGGGTTAGTTGTACTCGAGTAAACATGCCCAGCACCCCCGGAAGCCATAACAGTTATTTTGCTCAAAATCTTATCCACTAGATGGGATGACGTATTAAAAGCATAAATACCATAGCATGTAATGTCTTCGCGATTCTTGTCAACGTACTCGCCGAGATGGTGCTGTGTAATCAAGTCAATGGCAAAGTAGTGTGTTACGATCTCAATATTTGGATCACTATGCGCCTGTACCAACAAGGCCCGCTCGATCTCATAACCGGTAATATCTTTATAATGTAAGATGCGATGTGCCGAATGACCTCCCTCCTTTGCCAAATCATATACGCCCGATTCTTCCTTATCAAAAGACGTCCCATAGGAAATAAGTTCAGCAATCCGATCCGGCGCCTCTCTAACTACGTTTTCCACAATTTCAACATCACACAATCCATCCCCAGCTATCTGTGTATCAATAATATGCTGTTCGAAGCTATCCGATTTATCCACAACAGCAGCCACTCCACCTTGCGCATATTTCGTATTGGATTCATCTTCGTTTGACTTGGTGACTATCAACACTTTACCGAATTTGGACACCTTTAACGCAAAGCTTAAACCCGCTATGCCCGATCCAATGACCAAAAAATCTACTTTTCTATCTGCCATAAACTTTAAAATTCACAAACTTTGCCCAAAAGCGCTGGATCAAATTAACGAAAAATGTGGAAAACGTGTAAATAAAAGGTTAAATAAAAATGAAAAGTATTTGACATTCCACAAATCCCCTATTTCCTACCTTAATTTTTGAATTTTATCCGCAAAAATATTCCTAGATTTCCACATTCTGTGAACACAAACTATTCAACAAAAAATTATGGAAAATAAAAAATGTGAAATTTTATACTTTTAAAAATCAGCCTATTAATCGGTATAGTCTGTTGAAAAATTGTTGAAAACTCTATGAAAAACAAAATTCAAAATCATGAGACAGCAAATTATCCCAGTTTTCCACAGCCTAATAAACAATAAGAGATCCTCTATTTAAAAAAATTAGTATTTATTGAAAAAGAAGATTGTGGATTACATTCAAAAATCTTTGTTTAGTTTTGTCAACATCGAATAAACCCTCTGAGATTTGGATATCTGAGAATCTATTGGCTCCCCTATTCAAATAGCGAATTGTCATTGGGTTTATTTTCGAAATGTAAAATTCTAGCCGGCATATAAAGCCTTTTAGAAGTGGATATTTATTACATAATTTTTTAAATAGATTTTTATGACATTTTAGACGGGTTTAGTTTCCTTTTTGTAGATCTTGAAGTATTTTAAGGCTTGTATTGTTATCAATCGATAGAAACGAAAAATTTGTTTGGAATTTTTTCTTTCAAAGCACTTTAGAGCCGGATATTTAATTATTTAAAAACTTCAGTCAATTTCTTGCACTTCTTAGGCTATTTGAGTAGACTTTTTAGAACAATTGACCAAAATTAAAGGGATATTTCTTATAAAATAAAGCGAATATGCTTGCAATATTTTGGTGATACTTCTTTTTAGAAGCTTATATGCGCCACTAATCGCCTTAGAATAATAAACGCGATCACATTTCGATGGTTTTGAAATGTTTGGCTTCGGAAATTTTTAAGCGATTCAGAGTGCCTCAACTTACTATAGCGAGAAACAGTTACCTATTGAAAATGTCTGTGGACGGAATTGTATTTAGGGGATGTTAGTTAAAATGAATCAATTTACTATATTTGCTCGGTCACTTTACGTATACTGGGAAAACGAAATAAAGCCTCTCAGATTGTGCTATACAATATTGAATACGATTTCTATTTTTATATGGAAAGCTCAGAGGCTTTGTCTTACAAAATGAATCGCTTTTGCGCGCCGTAGATTTTTGATAACGGAAATTTATCGGAAATAGCTTATTCTGAATCCATCAGTCTGCGACATTAAATGATTTATATATATAATAAATTTCTTATATTATTAGTTTTTTTATTTTAATTTAAATTTTTCTTCCCTTTATAGTGTAGAAGTTTAATATACCTATTTTGATCTTGTAATATATTTATTTTAAGTATATTATGATCGTGTTGCTACAAATATTGCAAACGCATATGATTGGTGCTATCAATTTAGAATGCTATAATTGTAAGTGTGTTTTTAGAAACTTCAAACATTCGATCCTAATAGGTTTTCTATAGTAGACTCAACTTCACAGAACGCGTTTTGGACAGAACAACAACGGCGGTAGCAATCAAATGCGCTGAGATTTTAATAATTCCGATTTAAAAGTAGTTAGATAGGTTTATTCGATTGTTGGGAGCTTTGCTGTTCAACTGATCACATCTAACTACATACTTAACTTTCCACATATACTATGCTGAAGGCCATTCAGAATTAAACAAAAAATAGATTGGCCAAACATGTACGCAAATAACTGAATCTGGGCGCGCTTAGGATGAGCCGCTAAGCGCCACAAACCCTTTTACATTCGCATATATATATATTATTTTTCCGAGAGTACAAATAAATCACTCCTAAAGCCTTTACTTAATTATCTAAGACCACAGTTTCCTGATCTATGCATATGTCGAGCAGGATTGTTATTTTCCAAATCTGTCGGCTTCGAGTTGTGACTTCTTATTGGTGTTGGTAATTAAACTTCGGTTTGTCCATTATTTTTCCTTGTTTTGTATTATCCCTAAGAATGTGCGGAGAAATGTGCTAGGTAAGAATTGAAGAAAGTGATTTTCAGTGGGCGAAAGATATCAAAACAAACCCGTTCAGGATGCTATAGAACCATTGATAATGGATATGCTGCCGAATATTACATTCTAGGAGCCTTTGCAGCGGTGTAAAAGTATGTGTATTTATTTTAAATTAATTAATTTATTTATATTTACTATTATTGTATTATATTAGTTCCAAACTGTAATCTGTTAATTTGTTTTTTTATTGACTTTTATATATATAACAATGCTTATTTTTGTTGTTCATAACTGTTGAATGTATTCACATGGAAATTGTAAATTATGAGCTTCAAGCAAAAGGTTATATTGATGCTCCCATTGACCCTTCGTTGGACTTAGTTGTTGAGATTCAGCGACTGAAGAAGGAGAAAAATGCTGTAATTCTGGCTCATTATTATCAGGAGTCTGAAATTCAGGATATTGCAGATTATATAGGTGACAGCCTCGGCTTGTCGCAAGAGGCTGCCAAAACGGATGCAGATTTAATTGTATTTGCCGGAGTACATTTTATGGCTGAAACGGCTAAAATTTTATCCCCGGAAAAAAAGGTTATCCTACCCGACGCTAAAGCGGGCTGTTCGTTGTCGGATTCCTGCCCACCACATCTTTTTGCGAAGTTTAAGGAGCAATACCCCGATCATTTGGTCATCACATACGTCAATTGTACTGCCGAGTTAAAGGCGCTTTCTGACATCGTATGCACATCAAGCAATGCGGTGCAGATTGTAGAAAGCCTACCTCCTGAACAGAAAATTATTTTTGGTCCCGACCGTAATCTCGGTGCCTATGTTAAGAAGAAAACTGGGCGTGATCTGGTTTTGTGGAATGGGGCCTGTATGGTACACGAGATATTTTCCCAAGATAAAATCGATCGCCTGAAGCGTGAACATCCTGACGCAAAATTCATCGCACATCCGGAGTGTGAAGACCACATTCTGGCCAAGGCAGATTATATTGGTTCTACGGCAGGTATGCTTAAGTTTACCCAGACAGATAGTGCAAAATCCTATATTGTTGCTACCGAATCTGGCATACTTTATCAGATGCAAAAGGCGAGCCCGGATAAAACATTTATTCCTGCACCTCCTAACAATGCTTGCGCATGTAATGACTGCCCACATATGAAGTTGAACACACTGGAGAAATTATACAATTGTCTGAAGTATGAGTCTCCGGAAATTCTCTTACCGGAAGATGTCATTCTACGAGCGCAACGTCCGATCGAACGGATGTTGGAGATATCTGCCCGGTTGGGATTGTAATTTGGGGATCTGGGGACCGATCTGCTGACTTTCCATCGCACTAGTTTCCATTGAGAACTGGCGTGTCAACTGGATCTTCACCAAGCCTGACAGCACTGACAACGCATTGCCAACGTGCTATAGGCTCTTGGACAAATATTAGGATAAAGTATTAAAATAATTAGCATGTTTGATTTTGACAATACAGAGCGGACCAATCTTGAAGAGATCGGTGAATTTGGCTTGATAGATTATATAAGTAAAGCTGTAGAGCTTAATGAAAAGTCGACGATAAAGGGTATCGGTGATGACGCAGCGGTATTGGATTTTGAAGGAAAAAGAACTTTAGTTTCTACCGACCTGCTTCTGGAGGGAATTCATTTTGACTTGAGATACGTTCCATTGAAGCATCTGGGATATAAGGCTGTACAAGTCAATTTGAGTGATATTTATGCAATGAATGGGATCGCTTCTCAAATCACATTTTCGATTGGTCTATCTTCCAGGTTTCCTTTGGAGGCTGTTGAGGAAATCTACCAGGGAGCGCTTATCGCTTGTAAAAAATACCATGTTGATTTGGTTGGTGGAGATACCTCGGCATCAGCACAGGGGCTGGTTATCTCGGTGACAAGCATAGGTTATGCAGATGCCGATACTATTGTTTACCGGAACGGAGCACAAGAGGGGGATTTGTTATGTGTTTCCGGAGATCTGGGCGCTGCTTACATGGGATTGCAGCTTCTGGAACGCGAAAAGAAGATCTATCTGGAAAATCCGAGTGTGCAGCCAGACCTGGAAGGGAAAGATTATATTGTGGAGCGCCAGTTGAAACCAGAAGCACGGAAGGATATTATTGAATTATTTGCGAAATTGGCAGTTAAGCCGACCGCCATGATGGATGTTTCCGACGGATTAGCCTCCGAGATCCTGCATATTTGTAAACAGTCTGATAAAGGTTGTCGGCTATATGAGGAGAAGATACCTTTAGACCAAATGACTTACGATACTGGCCGCGAGTTTGGTATAGATCCTACAGTAGCAGCGCTCAATGGTGGTGAAGATTACGAATTGTTATTTACCGTTGCTCAGTCTGACCACGATAAAATTAAGAATCAGCCTGATATCAGTATTATCGGTTATATAACGCCCGCATCTGAAGGCTGCGAAATGATATCAAAATCTGGCAATGTGTACCCGATTACCGCGCAGGGCTGGAATGCTTTTAAGAAAAAAAATTAATGTTATGGCTAACTGAATAATTAGCAGTACTAAGGGTAAAATTGCGATAGATTTTACCCTTTTTATATTTTCTACTGGTCAAGCTCTTCTTCAACAAGCAGCTCTTCTTGATGAGGAGCCCTTTCCTGTACGTTGAAATTGTTATATCCCAATCCCACTTCAATCTGCAGCAGACGTTGCTGGAGCATTTCAAGAATGGCCAGAAAATTGTATACAAACTGAATCTTGTTTTCAGAGTTTTTAAGTATCTGCTGAAAGTCCAGCTTCTTGTTTATTTCGATGAGTTCAGCGATCGCTTTTTTCTGCTGCTCAATGGTATAGGGATACTTGATGACGGTATGCGTCACTTCTGGTGGCCTATTCCGGTACTGATACATCATTTGCTCGTAGATCATCATCAGCCCGTAAAGATCAAAGCTGTCTAAGTTTTCGCCTGTAGCATCCAGTTGAAGCATTTGTCGTATATCATAGTGTATATTGCCGCGTCTATAGCACTTCAGACGGCTTTCTTCCATTGACCTTAGATCCTCACAGGCTTCTTTAAACTGTTTGTAGAGAATAAGCTTCTGAACAAGGTCCTCGCGCAAGTCGACTTCGTTTTCATTTTCGTCCATTTCGGGGCGGGGCAGAAGCATTTTAGCTTTAATGCGCATCAACGTAGAGGCTACAAAAATAAATTCGCTGGCCATCTCCATATTCAACGCGTGCATCTGACTTAGGTAAGACAAAAAATCGTCGGTTATTCTCGAAATAGGGATATCATGAATATTCAATTCATCCCGCTCGATAAAAAATAGTAATAAATCAAAAGGTCCCTCGAATTGAGGAAGCCTGATTTCGTAACCTTCTTCTACTTGCATATCTTATACAAATTTACATAATAAAATGGTTCGCAATTGGGCATAGCCAAACTATTCCTGTATTTATTTGTTGTAGTTCAATATGTGATTGCGATTTGTTTTAAAGATTAAATAAAATTGTCGTTACTTTGTGTGAACATTTAATGTAATTAGCAGGACTATGCAATTTGAGGCTGGAGAATTATTAAGTAAAATAAACGATCCCTCTGATCTTAAAACGCTAAAGGAAGACCAATTGGAACAACTCAGCCAGGAATTACGTCAATTTATCATTGATCAGGTTTCGGTAAATGGAGGTCACTTTGCAGCAAGTTTGGGAGTCGTAGAGTTAACAGTGGCATTACACTATGTGATGAATACGCCTTATGATCAGTTGATTTGGGATGTTGGTCACCAGGCGTATGGTCATAAAATACTGACCGGACGTCGGGAAGTATTCCATACAAATCGCATAGAAAATGGAATTTCCGGTTTTCCTAACCGTTCTGAATCCGAATATGATGCATTTGGTGTTGGTCACTCTTCCACATCAGTTTCTGCGGCTCTAGGTATGGCTGTAGCTTCGCAGATAAAAGGTGAGAAAGACCGTCAGCATATAGCGGTCATCGGTGACGGAGCATTGACAGGTGGAATGTCCTTCGAAGCACTGAACCATGCCGGTATTTCCAAATCTAACCTATTGGTGATTTTGAATGACAATTGCATGTCTATAGATCCCAATGTGGGAGCACTTAAAGAGTATTTGACTAGTATTACCACGTCAAAACGCTATAATAGATTTCGGGATGATATCGCAGCTGTGCTGACCAAAATTTCGGAAGTGGGACCTAATGCGCTCGGTATTGTTAAAAAATTGGAGAAAAGCATCAAGGGAACCTTGTTAAAGAATGCCAATCTCTTTGAGTCCTTGAATTTTAGATATTTTGGACCAGTTGATGGGCATGATGTAAAAAAGCTTGCAAAGACGCTCGAAGACCTCAAACATATTCCCGGGCCGAAATTATTGCATGTTGTTACCATCAAGGGAAAGGGGTTTGCTCTGGCTGAAAAAGATCAGACCAAATGGCATGCACCCGGCTTATTTGATAAGATTACAGGTGAGATTAAGAAGTCTTCCAGCGATAGACCGGTGGCTCCTAAATATCAGGATGTTTTTGGTCACACCTTGGTTGAACTTGCTGAAGAAAATTCCAAGATCGTTGGAATCACACCGGCAATGCCTTCGGGGTCTTCGATGAATATTATGATGAAAGCAATGCCTGATCGGGCATTTGATGTTGGTATTGCCGAGCAGCATGCGGTTACCTTCAGCGCTGGGCTGGCTACGCAGGGGTTATTACCGTTCTGCAATATATATTCATCGTTTATGCAACGTGGGTACGATCAGGTTATCCATGATGTAGCACTGCAAAACTTAAATGTGGTGTTTTGTCTGGACCGCGCAGGGGTGGTCGGAGCAGATGGTGCTACGCACCATGGAGCCTATGATATTGCTTTTATGCGCTGTATACCAAACTTGACGGTAACAGCGCCGATGAATGAGGAAGAACTCCGGAACTTAATGTATACCGCACAGTTAACTGATAAGGGACCGTTTGTTATCCGGTATCCAAGAGGAAATGGCGTAATGCCGGACTGGCGCCGTCCATTTACGGAAATTGAGATTGGAAAAGGTAGGGTGATTACGGAAGGGGAAGAGCTCGCTATTCTAAGTTTTGGAGCCATCGGTAACGAAGCTGTCAAAGCGGTACAGCAGCTCAATGAACATGGTATACATCCTGCGCATTATGATCTGCGCTTTGCCAAACCTCTGGACGAAGAGCTACTGCATCAGGTGTTTAGAAAATTCAAGAAGATTATTACCGTTGAAGATGGTTGCCTCCAAGGTGGTATAGGTTCAGCTGTATTGGAATTTATGGCTGATCATGGGTATAACAGCCATGTTGTGCGGTTGGGGATCCCGGATCGAATTGTTGAACACGCGGAGCAAAATGCCCAATGGAAAAACTGCCATTATGATGCGTCGGCTATCGTGGAGGAAGGTAAGAAACTTTGTGACAGTAAGCTCACCAATACCATGGTTGGATAGCTCTACACCGTATAATAAAATTAGCATTGTATTTTAAAAGGAAATCACGTTTAGGGATTTCCTTTTTTCGTAAACGATATATCGGCCAGCTAACACTAAGCTGTTACACAATAGTTTTTTTGTTCTTGGCTATATTATCAAAATTAATTGGCAACAGCCGTGATACTTAATGTTAATAAGGCTTTAAATTCATATAAAATTAATATTAAAAATATATGAAGCAAAGGTTGTATTTCGCTTTTATTTTGGTTAATTTAGTTGTAGACCTTTAAGGCAGAGATGTAGCCTATTTGCTACTATTTTTGTTCTTTTTTTTGAAATAAATTTGGAATGTTAATAATTATTTTTAGAGATCAATTTTAGCTTGAGTTTTCCACATTTTTACACTATAAGTTGCTTATTGTCAGGTTTTTAGTAATTATTTTATATTTTAGTTTTTTAGCTGATTTTTTTTTGTCATCTTCGTTCTCAGAGAAAGTTATCAACATATTTTTTGTCGCATATTGTAAATCAACTTATTAACAATTTTAGAATGGAAAAAACGTATTCAAGTGTTTGGAATAACTGTCTTTCGATTATCAAAGACAATATACCGGCGCAAAGTTTTAAGACCTGGTTTGAACCTGTGAAAGCAGTCCGTTTGGAGGGTGACGTTTTGACTATTCAAGTGCCTAGTTTATTTTTTTACGAGTGGCTTGAGGAGCACTATGTAGGTATTCTTCGTAAGACAGTAAAAAAGTTTCTGGGAGAACAAGGTAGATTGGAATACAATATCGTAGTGGAGAAGTCATCGGCTTCGCATCCCTACACGACTAATCTTCCTTCGAATGGCAATGGAGCGGAGGGGAAGAGGCAATCGATCCCAGTGCCAGTCTCATTAAATAGAGACATTAAAAACCCATTTGTCATTCCGGGATTAAAGAAATTGCAGGTTGATCCGCAGTTGAATCAAAACTACACATTTGAGAATTTTATTGAGGGAGAATGTAACCGGCTTGCTCGCTCCGCGGGGTATGCCGTAGCCAATAAGCCCGGCGGTACATCATTCAATCCTTTGATGATCTATGGTGATGTAGGTTTAGGAAAGACTCATCTTGCTCAAGCTATCGGGAATGAAATTAAAAGAAATCTTTCCGATAAGTTGGTCATTTATGTGTCCTGTGAAAAGTTCTGTCAGCAGTTTGTGGATTCATTGAAAAACAATACGATCAATGATTTCGTGAATTTCTATCAGGCAATGGATGTCATCATTATGGATGATGTGCATAACTTTGCTGGAAAGGAAAAAACACAGGATATTTTCTTCCATATATTCAATCATTTGCATCAATCTGGTAAGCAAATTATTTTAACTTCGGACAAGGCCCCAAAAGATTTGGCTGGTTTGGAGGAACGTTTGCTTAGTCGTTTTAAATGGGGACTGTCTGCAGATATTCAAATTCCGGACCTTGAAACGAGAATGGCGATTTTGAAGAAGAAAATGTATTCTGACGGCATCGAATTACCTGAAAATGTGGTCGAGTATGTAGCGACGCAAATTGATAATAGCGTTCGTGAGCTGGAGGGAGCTATGGTTTCTTTATTGGCTCAATCTACACTAAACAAAAAAGAAATTGATCTAGGCTTAGCAAAGTCAATGCTGAAGAATTTTGTGAAAAATACGCACAAGGAAATTTCGATGGATTTCATCCAGAAACTGGTTTGTGAATATTTTGAAGTTCCTGTGGACATGGTAAAATCGAAAGTCAGGAAGCGTGAAATCGTGCAAGCCAGGCAAATTTCGATGTATTTAGCAAAAGCTCATACCAAATCTTCGCTCAAATCAATCGGCGCGTTCTTTGGAGGAAGAGACCATTCAACGGTCATTTACGCATGTCAAACCGTTGAGGATCTCATTGAAACGGACAAGAAATTTAAGACTTATGTTAGCGATATTATGAAAAAATTGAAATCATAGTTTTCGCTGTGTCGGGCTAAATAGAAAGGCTGTTCATGAAAATGAACAGCCTTTCTATTTAGTATCGAACTTGCTGTTAAGTAACAAAGCAAAAAACCACTGAATAGGTTATTGCTCTATCCAGTGGTAAGTGCTAAAAATAGAGGGTTATTATTGCTGATTATTTTGTTCATTGTTAGATTCCTCCTGTTCGGTATTTTTTTGTGGATCTGGAATACTCACTGGAGGTCTTTCTTCGACATATTTTTGATAAGTTGCTTTCTGATCGTCTGTTAGTAACTGCGAAATTTTACTATCCGATTCACTTTGAAGTTTTGCTATATTCTCTTTTTTAGCATCCGCTGTCGTACTGCTGTCTTGGAGAACCGTAGCAACAGCTTTTTCTTGATCTAAAACGATTGTTGATATTGCCGTCTTTTGTTCATCATTTAACGAAAGTTTCGTTACCAGCTCGGTTACCACTTTAGTCGCATTTTCTTCTGGTGTAGTTTGCTGTGCGAATGTTAGGGTGATGGCTAAAAAGAAGCCAATACCTGTCAAAAATAATTTTTTCATACTGTCTAATTTTATGTGAATTATTCAATGAATTTATGGATGTCTTACCTATTTGTGGGCAACTGTGTCGGGTTTAGAAGGCTCAGGCGTGTTTGGGACAACTTTTGCAGGACGTTCGGAAATGACTTTTTGGTAGATATTCTTTTGATCTTCGGTCAGTAGTTGATTTACTTTCGTATCTACTTCTGTCTGCAGTTTGCTCAGAGCTTCACTTTTCGCCTCTGAAGTTGCACTTTTATCTTTTAAAATAGTGTCTTCTGCTTTGGCCTGATCCAATAGAATGGTTGATACCGCTGTTTTTTGTTCGTCATTTAGATTCAATTTTTGCACCAGTTCAGTCGTCGCTTTCGCAGCTGTTTCCTCAGGGGTACGCTGTTGTGCGAATGTTAGGGCCAATGTCAGGCAAAGCCCTATACCTGTTAAAATAATCTTTTTCATAGCTTTTATATTTAAAAATTATTGTCACACTCTTTTCTATAAAAACTATAGCACTATCTATTTTGTTGTATCAAATATGTTACTTTAACGTTATTTTAACATATCATGGCTGTTTACTGCGCTAAAAATGAGGTTTTTATGTGCACGGTCATGGCTAGGAATGAGGGGGGGGGGACAGAATTAAGTGGTTCGCTGACCTATTGCTGTCGAAAAAGCTGAAAGGGGTTTTGATTTGGGCGAACTTTAAAAGCAGACTGCTCCAGTAGCTTTCGATACCAGAGCAGTTGTTAAATAAGTGAATGATATTGCGGTTATCGAGCGTTATATACTTGATACGACGGGAGATCAATCATTTCCGTTCTTGTACTTAATTTTGGTTTCCTGAATGTTTTGACATTCTATCTCTCATTTTTTCCTGCTGTTCATCAAATAATTTGATCTGTTCCGGAGTCAGCCATGACTTTATCTTAATAGCCTGTGCTTCTTGCATCTGCCTAAACCTTTCCATGTTGGCTTTACGGTCTCCACCATCTTTTTTCGAGGAAGCGCGCTGTTTAGCTTGTTCTAGTGTCAGGTTATAGATGGAGTCCTTTTGTGTCTGATTGAGTGTTAATAGTTTATCCAAACGTTCCACACGATGTTTAGCTTGTTCTTCAGGACTCCGCTGTTCGCGCTGCTGGGCATAAGTGGCTGTAGTCATTAAGAGTAATGAACCCAATACCGTCAAAATTGTCTTTTTCATCACGTTATATTTTAATATTCTATTTTATACTGAATATAAATTTCCCGAAAAAGTTTAATGGAACGGTAAGGCTTAACAAAATTTAAGGTTGATTAACAGTATTTAATGTTGATTAACACTGGAAGTGAGAATTTGGTTCAATGCACTGCTAAACAGTTGTCTCTGTACGGCATCATTAAACTGTAGGCCGATTGGTAAGTATGCCAGTTCCACTCCGGTAAAATGTTGTATAAATGGCTTCAGACGCTGATAATCTTTTTCGGTAGTTAATATTAATTTTTGAGGATAGGAGATCGACTGGTAGCTTGTTAGAATATGATCAATATCGGACATATTGAATTGGTGGTGATCAGTAAAGGAAACATGTGTAACGATATTTGCTCTTCTGCTGACATAATCTATCAATGGCTGTGGTTTGGCTATTCCAGTGACCAAAACGATATGCTTATCCTGCAAGCTTACATGTCTTCCTTTTCGATCTATAGGATCAAAGTAATTTATATGGGTGAACACTAGCAACGCTTTTTTATTATATTGACGGATCTTTCTTTCGATGCGCATTTTAGCCTCAATAGGAAGAAAGAGAGGACATTTGGTAATAGCGATGATCTGGGCACGCTTGGCTTCGAGCAATAAATCTCTAAAATTGCCAGCTGGGAATACGAACATGGGCTGTTCGAACGACTGGAAATCAAAGAGGAGGATATGGAACAAGGCCGATAATCTTCGGTGTTGGTAGGCATCATCTAATATAATTACCTCATGATCTTTCTCTAGCTTTTTAATGCCCTTGCAGCGGTCCTCGCAAACAGCCACAGTTATATCTGGAAACTTGTTTTTGAATTGTAGCGGTTCGTCGCCCACTTCGCGCGCAGAAGAGCTTACCGTCACTTCGAAAAATCCGCGGGTCGAACGTCCATATCCGCGGCTAAGTATCGCAATTTTATATTGCTTTCTTAGGAGAGAGGCAACGAATTCGGTCATGGGGCTTTTCCCTGTTCCCCCGACAGCTAAGTTACCGATCACGATGGTAGGTGTAGAAAAGGATTGAGAGCTCAGGATCCCAGCGTCATAGAGACGGTTTCTGACCCACACGATCAGGCCATATAAAACGGAAAAAGGCAAAAGAAGGTATCGCAATGAATTCCGCATTATTTTGGTATTATAGTTAAACCGATATCAGTAATTTCTTTTAAAGGATTTTCACGCATGTTTTGTTCGACGGAGATATTATAGCGTCCAGTATCCGGGAAAAGGTAATTTTGGTGAATCAGTGATTGCTGGCTATAGAGGCTGCCAGACGATGTACCTATCCATTTTCCATCGGATTGTGCCAATTTTATTTCTTTGCGAAAAGTAAGCTGTTTTTTATCCGGACCTTGTTGGTGAATGAGGACAAAAAGATTCGAAAAAGCGTACTCTGGAGTATGGCGTACATGTATGAATACATCATATTTCTTTGTCTTATCAGTAATATGGAACTGAAAATTGGGATGTGATGTATTCAGCCAAGTTTTATTGTCAATAGGTTTATCTTCATTTAAGATTGCCGTCTGCTCACAAGATGTGAAAAGACCCATACATAAAATTCCAACGAGAAAAGCCTTTTGTCTCATGATGATATCTATAAAATAGAATATGCCTAAGATTTTAAATTAGGCATATCCGTTTTTTATTCTGCTTTTGGAGCAGCACTGTTGTTATTGCCTCTATTTTTGTTTCTGTGACGGTTGAAGCGTTTTTTTGGCTTATTTGTTTGTCCTTCTTTAGACTCTTTAACCGTAGTTGCAGATGTATTTACGCCATCTCCTGTGCCTTGCTGTCTGCCCGAAGCCTGTTTTGGAGAAGTTTGTTCCGTTCTGTCGTTTTTCTGATTGTTTTTACCTTCCGACTTTGCGTTAGTGTTTTTTGATTTACGCTTTTTCTTCTTTTTATTACGATCATCCAGTCGTGTCAAACTATCTTGGCCGACTACGTTCTCATAATCAAAATTGGCAATCTTTTCCTCCCTTACATCCTCGGTTGCCAAAGCACTGGATATAGCTTCGGGCTTAATGCCCTGTTTGTTCATTTCTACAAGCTCTTTCACCTGCTGCACTGTCATTGCGATCCAGTTTTCGGCACCGGGGAAAGAAAACCACATCATCTTTTTAAAGATATCGGTTTTCTGTAGGTAAGCAACGCCCTTCTGGGTTTCAATCCGGTCAATATTATTTGGAATATCTTTAAGTGCATCCATGTAGCTATCCAATTCATAATTAAGACAACATTTCAATTTCCCGCATTGTCCTGCAAGCTTTAGCGTATTCAGCGATAAGTTTTGATATCGAGCAGCAGATGTAGATACCGTTTTGAAGTCTGTCAGCCAAGTCGAACAGCAGAGCTCGCGGCCACAGGATCCAATTCCGCCAAGCCGGCTGGCTTCCTGACGCATACCAATTTGACGCATTTCAATCCGAATGCGGAAAGCTTCTGCCATTTTCTTGATCAGCTCCCGAAAATCCACACGGCCTTCGGCTGTGTAATAAAACGTCGCTTTCGTTTTATCACCCTGATAGTCTACGTCCGAAATTTTCATGGATAAGCCGAGGTCTAAAGCGAGCTTACGGGCTCTATGCATGGTTTCCCATTCTAGATCCTTCGCAGCATTGTATTTCTCAACGTCCACTTCGTTCGGTTTTCGATAGATCTTTTTTGTCACCGATTCCGGCGTCACATTATTCTTTTTCAATTGTAGACGTACTAGTTCACCTGTCAACGACACATGCCCCACATCATAACCACCAGTTGATGGTTCGACGACGACCATTTCTCCCATTTCCAGGTATAGGTTGTCTGTATTGATAAAGAAATCTTTCCGAGATCCTTTAAATCGTACTTCGACGATATTAAATGGTTTATAGTTTGATGGCATATCCATATCGGAAAGCCAGTCATATACATCTAATTTATTACATCCGCTGGTCATGCAGGAACCGTTATTTTGGCATCCTGCTGGTACACCATTTGCTGTGGTACTACCGCAACCTCCGCCGGATGAGCAACTGCCACATCCCATAGTTTTATATTTATATATATTGAGTTCCTTTCGGAATCGTTTTGTATTTGTATATTAATGTTAACTGCAAAGATAAATCTAAAAATAATATTTTGGGATTTGCATTTCTTTCCACAAAATAATGCGTTTCCTCCAATAGATTTATGGTTGCTTCAATTTGTTCAATATTATAATGTGCTGAAAATTTTTGCACAAAGTCCAATTCTTTAGTGGATAGGAATACTAGACTGGAAAGCCCTCCTTTGATCAAGATGATCTGACGCATCATGTTGATAGCATAAAAAAGGAAGCTTTTTTGATTTTCCCGCCCCATTTTAGACAGATCATCCTCCACTAATGAAATCATATTTGTGCCGGCATCCGATACGATAAAACGTAGCCAGTTTACTAAAGTCCCAAAATGGTTATTGCCTTGGGTTTGTAACTGATTAAGGGCCACCTGCATATTTCCGTCAGCGATAAAAGCAATCTCAGAAGCTTCTTGTTCGGTAAGCTGCTGTGTAGCTTTCAAATGCTGAACAACTTCCATATGTTCCAGTTTCTTTATTTTGACCAACTGGGTCCGCGAAATGATCGTATTTAGTATTTTATCCGGATTCTCCGCGACCAAAATAAACAAGGTCTTTTCAGGAGGTTCTTCAATCAATTTTAATAGCGCATTGCCTTGTGTATCTAGATATTCAGGCAACCACATGATCAAAACTTTATACTCGGCTTCGAACGCTTTAAGACTTAATTTTTTGATGATACCATGTGCTTCTGCAATATTGATATTCACCTGCTTGTTGTCTGCATCCAGCTGGTTCCGCCAATATTCAAGTCCCATATAGGGATTGTTCATAAAAGCTTTCCGCCAGTTCTCTGCATAATCTGTCGCGGTATCTTCTTTGTGTTTCGCGATAAAAGGGTATGACATGTGCAAGTCTGGATGGATCAGTTTACTATACTTGCGACAGGCTGGACAGGTACCACAGCTGTCTGTGGGTTGCTTGTTTTCGCAATTCAGAAATTGGGCATATGCATAAGCCAAAGCAAGGCTCCCAGAGCCTTCGGGCCCCAGAAATAACTGCGCATGACTCACACGGTTTTCCAGAACCGTACGAACGAGATGTTCCTTGATGTCTTTATGCCCAATGATATCCTTAAACTGCATACACTTTCGCTATTATACAAATGTACTAAATATTGTGATTTATCTGGGTGAATTTGATTTCTATACTTTTGAAAGCGTGCTTATTAGTTGAAATACAATCGCTTATTTAAGTACATTAAATGTCTGAGTGTGGAAAGAAAGGCGCTTACAAAACTGAAAAATATTGATTAATTTGTGTATTATTGCACATAATAATTAGTATTTAGGAAATGAGATTCATTGTATCAACATCAATTTTATTAAAGCAGTTACAAGCTATCAATGGAGCATCTAGTACAAGTACTGTTTTGCCAATCTTGGAAAACTTTCTTTTTGAAATAAAAGATAATAACTTGACTATTTCTGCTACGGATCTACAGACAAGTATGGTTACTTCCTTACCGATCGAGGCAAAAGAAGAGGGAAGGGTAGCGATGCCTTCAAAGATTTTGATAGAGACACTAAAGACTCTTCCGGATCAGCCGGTAGCATTTTCAGTAGATATGAATACCTTAGCTATTGAAATCAGCGCAGGTGACGGTAAATATAAATTGAGTGGCGAAAACGCAGATGACTTTCCTAAAATTCCTTCTATTGACAGCGGATCGATTATCCAGATGCCAGCCCCGATTCTCTCAGAGGCTATTAGCAAAACCATCTTTGCTGTTAGCAATGACGAGCTGAGACCAGCAATGTCAGGCGTTCTGGTCCAATTGGAAGAAAAAAATGTGACTTTTGTTTCGACAGATGCACATAAATTGGTACGCTATACCCGGACAGATATCGGTGCTGAAAAACCAGCATCGCTTATCTTACCCAAAAAAGCACTTTCCCTATTAAAATCTTCACTGCCATCTGATGATACTACAGTTTCCATTGAGTACAATCAGACAAATGCATTTTTTAGTTTTGGTAACATCAATCTGATCTGTCGTTTGATAGATGAGCGCTATCCAGATTATGCTGCAGTAATTCCTCAAGTTAATCCAAATAAACTGACTGTTGACAGATTACTTTTCTTAAACACGTTGAGAAGGGTTGTTATTTTTGCTAATAAAACTACACATCAGGTACGTTTAAAAATATCAGGTAGCGAACTTCATATTTCTGCAGAGGATCTGGATTTCTCTAATGAGGCACACGAGCGCTTATCCTGTCAGTTTGAAGGCGATGATATGGAGATCGGCTTTAATGCGAAGTTTTTAGTTGAAATGTTAAACAATCTGGAAAGTGAAGAGGTTGTGATCGAAATGAGCACACCAAATCGTGCTGGTCTATTGGTCCCTGCAACTTCTGAGGACCATGCCGATATTTTGATGTTGGTGATGCCAGTAATGTTGAATAACGCTTAATTTTCATATCGGTTTTGGAAATAATCACACACCTTATTGACTTTATCCTCCACATCGATAAGCATCTGGTTGAAATAGTCAATGACTATCAGCTTTGGACATATCTCATTTTGTTTCTGATTATTTTTGTAGAAACAGGGGTAGTTGTAATGCCTTTTTTACCGGGCGATTCACTGTTATTCGCCGCAGGGATGCTAGCTGCACAACCCAATGATCTGAACGTCTGGCTTATGATTTTTGTCTTATTGATCGCTGCAATTACAGGTGATTCACTTAATTATTCCATTGGTAAGCACTTTGGCATGCGGTTAACTCAGTTTAAGTTGTTTGGTAAACGGGTTGTCAAGGATGAACAGATCGCCAAGACACATGCATTTTACGAAAAATATGGAAGTAAAACCATCGTCATAGCACGTTTTGTACCAATCGTACGTACGTTAGCACCATTTGTGGGTGGCATAGGGAAAATGAGATATGGGACTTTCATTACCTATAACGTAATCGGCGCGGTATTATGGGTGGGTGGCATTACGTTGGCCGGTTACTTTCTCGGTAATATTCCAATAGTTAGGGAGAATTTCTCTAAAGTGGTATTGCTTATTATAGTTGTGTCCGTACTACCTATTGTATTTGAATTAGTGAGGGAAAAAATAAAAGCACAAAAGGGAACTTCATAAGGTTCCCTTTTTACTTGAATAATATACAGCTGTTTTTCTCCAGTTTAAACCAGGTTACCTGCAAAAGCCTCACAGGGTAACAGAAGCATCCTTCATGCATGCTTCATGCGATAGACCATACCTTTTACACCATGCGGAGTGGCATAGGTAAAGCCATCATATTTATCAGCCTAATTTCCATGATGATACAGTTTTTGCTCTTGAAAACTGCAAAATAGCATTAAACTACAGATACTAAAAACAGTCTTTTTTATGT
Organism: Sphingobacterium thalpophilum; assembly: GCF_901482695.1. Classification (NCBI taxonomy): domain Bacteria; kingdom Pseudomonadati; phylum Bacteroidota; class Sphingobacteriia; order Sphingobacteriales; family Sphingobacteriaceae; genus Sphingobacterium; species Sphingobacterium thalpophilum. The sequence continues at coordinate 1,760,286 of NZ_LR590484.1, read as the reverse complement.
TAAAGGATTGACATTAATCCATTTTTGGTCGCTACGTAGCGATAATATGGATATCCTCAACTACTATTGAAAGACAGTTTGATTACATATGAAATATTTTATTTTCGCATTTACCCTATTTATCGTGCAAGCCGCAACTGCACAGCGGATCCGGGTAGATCAAAGGCAAGCAAAGGAAGCTTATGAATTATTGAATCGTATCCGTTTAAATCCTGAAAAATACAAAAGGGAACTTAAGTTATTTAATCTTCATAAAATCAAACGTACTGAACTTCGTTGGAATAAACAATTGGCTGAAGTAGCTGTATATCGTGCCAAAGATATGGCTAAACGTGCGTATTTTGATCATGTTTCACCAGAAGGCTATGGCCCCAATTATTTTATAGCCCAAGCTGGATATGATTTAAATCCAGATTGGCTAAAAAAACGAAGTGCTAATAATTTTGAGTCTATTGCGGCCAATCGTGCTAGTGCTACAGATGCTATAAAAGCGCTTATTATTGGACGGGAGGCACCGGGTTACCACCATAGAACACATTTATTGGGTATGGATCAATGGAATGGTTCACTGTATGATGTTGGTATTGGTTATGTTACCTGTAAAGGTGCCAGACCTTATGAAAGTTATCTCGTGGTGATCATTGCAAAACATGGCGGATGAAGGGGCAGCACAACAGCTGATTGAAAGGACTTTAACAATTAATGCTCAAGCCTGCTTCAACTTTTATTTGAAAAGTTATACCTTTGCATATGATAAAATCCATGACAGGATATGGCACAGCTTCCAAAGAGAATGGTAAAGTTAAATATAGTGTCGAAATAAAGTCCTTAAATTCAAAATTCCTTGAATTAAATCTCCGTTTGCCCAAAGTAGTTTCGGACAAGGAATTAGCCTTGCGGACAGAATGCAGTAAACTAATTGAGCGCGGAAAGGTTAATCTAAATGTATCCGTAGAATATACGGACCAAACAGCCAAGGCATCGTCCATCAACACCGATTTACTAAAGCAATATTATAGTCAATTGCTGGCTGTCGCTAACGAGCTGCAGGACAACAAAGCTAATTTATTTGAACTGGCGCTAAGTATGCCGGAAGTTATTAGCAACAATGAAGATACCGTAGATGAAGAAGAAGCGAAGGTACTGATGGATGCTTTCTATGAAGCTGTAAAGCAGTTTAACACCTTTCGTGAAGATGAAGGAAATGTTTTGGCGGAGGATCTAAAAAAACGTGCGGAGCTTATTTTATCTTATTTGGGCGAGGTGGAGAGTTTAGAAGTTGAACGCATTCCTTTGATCAGACAACGTATAGAACAGTTTTTAAATGATACGGTAGGAAAAGATAATGTGGATCAGAATCGTTTCGAACAGGAACTCGTTTATTATATTGATAAACTGGATGTGACTGAGGAGAAAGTAAGGTTGCGTTCTCACTGCAACTATTTTATGCAAGCTTTTGATTCTGCAGACTCCAATGGCAAGAAGTTAGGGTTTATTTCACAGGAAATGGGGCGGGAAATCAATACCCTTGGATCTAAAGCGAATCATGCCGGTATACAGCAGATCGTAGTCAGAATGAAAGAAGAATTGGAAAAAATAAAGGAGCAGTTGCTCAACGTACTATAAGGATGAGCGGTAAATTAATTATTTTCTCAGCACCATCTGGTGCTGGAAAGACAACTATAGTCAGAGATCTATTAAGTAAACATGGCGATAAGATAGAATTTTCAATTTCGGCGAGTACCCGGGATCCGAGGGGGCAGGAGGTCAATGGAAAAGACTATTATTTTATGTCCAAGGAAGAGTTTTTACATCGTGTTGCAAAGCAGGAGTTTATTGAATTTGAAGAGGTGTACTCAGGTACCTTCTATGGAACACTGCGGTCGGAGATCGAACGTATCTGGAAAGAAGGTAAACATGTGATCTTTGATATAGATGTTGTCGGCGGCTTGCGGCTAAAATCAAAATTTCCTGACCGAGCGCTATCTATTTTTGTACAACCTCCATCGCTGGAAGTACTGAAAGAGCGATTGACGGGCCGTGGTACAGATTCAGAGGAGAAGTTGCAGGAGCGCTTTGCAAAAGCAGAACTAGAACTTACTTATGCCAATAAATTTGACGTGATACTGAAAAATTTTGATTTGGAAACTGCTTGTGCAGAAGCCGAAGAAATTGTGATGGATTTCATCAGTACATAATCATGAAAAAAATCGGTTTGTTTTTTGGTTCTTTTAATCCCGTACATGTGGGACATTTGATAATAGCCAATTACATGGCCAGTTTTACAGGGCTCGATCAAGTCTGGTTTGTCGTTTCACCACAGAATCCGTTCAAAAAGAAGTCTACGTTAGCGGATCCCTACGACCGGCTGGAAATGCTTAATTTAGCACTTGAGGGGTGTGATCATTTGCGTGTCAGCGATATCGAATTTCATTTGCCACTGCCCTCTTACACAATAGATACCCTAACCCATCTCAGCGAAAAGTATCCGAATCGCGAGTTTGTGTTGCTGATGGGAGAAGATATTCTTGAATCTTTGGAAAAATGGAAGAACGCTGAAGTGATTTTGCGAGATTATCATATTTATGTTTATCCACGTCCGGGATACAATGGTGGAAAGCTGAAGGAACATCCTTCTGTCACGATGACAGATACGCCCTTAATGGAATTATCATCCACCTTCCTTCGGAAGGCAATTAAAGAAAAGAAGAATATTCAGTTTTTTACACCACAAAAAGTGATCGACTTTATTGACAAAAAAGGACTCTATTCCTAGACTCTTTGATAGTAGTAGAGACTCACATCTCAAAAAAAAGCCTTTATCCCGAAGGATAAAGACTTTTAAAAACAAACTAATCTTTATTGTTGATCTCTTATCTTCCCATCCAGCCACCGTCGACAGTGAGAATAGTGCCATGCACGTAATCTGACGCTTTTGATGCCAAGAATACTGCGGGGCCTTTAAAATCTTCGGGTGTCCCCCAGCGGCCAGCAGGGATGCGGTCCAATATCGATTTCGACCGCTCAGGATCGTCTCTTAAAGCTTCGGTATTGTCTGTGGCAATGTACCCTGGAGCAAAGCCGTTCACATTTATACCCTTGGAGGCCCATTCATTGGCAAAGGCTTTGACTAATGAGCCTATTGCTCCTTTGGATGCTGCGTATCCCGGAACATTGATGCCGCCTTGAAAAGTCAGCAAAGATGCTGTAAACACGATCTTTCCAGTTCCACGTGAAATCATATCTTTGCCTATTTCTCTAGTCAGGATAAATTGGGCATTTTGATTGATTTCGATAATTTGATCCCAGTATTCATCTGGATGTTCTGCAGCTGGTTTACGCAGTATATTTCCGGCATTGTTAAACAGAATATCGATGGTTGGGTGATCTGATTTTACTTGGTCAATGAACTTATAAAGTTCATTCCTTTTTGAAAAGTCACATTGATAGGCGTAAAAGTTTCTGCCAAGTGCCTTGATTGATTGCTCTACTGTGGAGCCCGCGATTTCCAGCGAGGCCGAAACGCCGATGATATCTGCTCCTGCTTCCGCCAATGCTTCAGCAATCGCTTTTCCTATTCCTCTTTTGCAGCCGGTTACTAAAGCTACCTTTCCTGATAAATCAAAAGATTGCAGTATTGACATTATTTCGAATATTTTATGATTAGTGGTTGATTTAAATGATCCCTGAATTGTCTGAGGTACGATTGCCATTGTTCAAAGTTATTTATCTTTCCCGCCTTATTAAATGCCGCACCAGCAAAATAGACCAATGGGTTGTTGTTTTCTACGGTCGTTGTCAATAAAAATTGTGTAGGACTGTCTTTGAAAACATAAGATGCCTTCGGAACAATAACGGCGGTTCCGGTAATCTTGTCGCCCTCTGCTGGTTCCCAATACGCAAGGGTACCACTTTTGGCATCGTTCAGAAATTGAGGTTTTTCCTCTTTTCTTTTCGCAAGGCCAATAGCAACGGAAGTACTACTAGCAGTACTATTTTTAATTGCATAGCTGATTCTGTTCAGCTGGCTTCCAGCATCTAAAGAAACCGTTTTTTCTACCTGAAGATTTTGGTCTTTTACGTTCTCAGGCTCATAGATAAGCTTGAAAGTAGAACGCAACGGTCCGTTATCCAGTACCTTATACTGACGATAGTGTTTGTGGTAGACTACCTGCCCATCTATAAAAGGGGTAGCATCACCTACACCCAGCGTTTGACCTACAGAGTAGTAGTCCAAGCCTTTACCATGATCGGCATGGTAATCACCTGTTTTATACCATTCGTCAATAATCAGATCATTAGTACGCTTGGCCCAGAAATCAAATCCTTGGGCATCTTCTGAGCTGCCTTCCAAGGCTTTTCCGTAGGCTCTAAACGCAGCAATATCATTTTCCCAGGCAAAGTCATCTTTACGTTCGGGTACATACCGTGCATAGGTTTTAGAAGAAACTGCTGTTGGGGCATTGCCGGTCACAGCAAAGGTCAGAGAACTTTTAGGAGCGAGGCTGACTTGCACCAGTACATTTTGCGCTGTCTGCTTTCCTAATTTCTCGAGCTGGTACGCCAGCTCCTTTTTATTTTCGCTGTCGACAATGCTAAAGCTATTTTCTTTCAGGGCGAAGTGCATCTCAAATGTGGCATAAGGAATACTGATCAGTTCAGTCCGCGTGAAGGAAGAAGGATTGCTTACAGTGATGGTCTTGTTGTTCTGTGCTGAGGCAATACCCCAAAGACCAAGCGCTAAACTCAATACGAATGTTTTTTTCATGTTGATCATATGATATAGTGACGCTATTATCTAGTTATGTTATCGGATGATTTTGATAAGGCGGAGGGTAGCAGACTATTTTGTCGGCTACTTCAACGCTGTAATGGCACATTTATCCATATCATCATAGTCTAAGTTTTCACCGGCCATTCCCCAAATGAATGTGTAGTTGGAGGTGCCAGCACCCGAATGAATTGACCAGGGAGGTGAAATTACTGCCTGATCGTTCTGTATCCAGATATGACGTGTCTCATCGATTGGCCCCATAAAATGCGATACCGCCTGTCCTTCTGGTAATTCAAAGTAAAAGTATACTTCCATACGTCGGTCATGTGTATGAGCAGGCATGGTATTCCATACAGATCCGGGTTTGAGCTCAGTCATCCCCATCTGCAACTGGCAGGTCTGCACAACTTTATTCAATAACATTTGGTTGATCACCCGATGATTGGATGTTTCAAGTGAACCGAGCTCGATTTTATTGGCATCCTCCTTTGTTACCTTTTTAGTTGGGTAACTGCAGTGTGCTGGAGTAGAATTTAAGTAAAATTTAGCTGGGTTTGCACCGTCCTGACTTGAAAAATAAACCTCTTTAGCGCCTTGGCCCACATAAAGTGCCTCTTTCGTGTTTAAATCGTATCGAGTACCATCCACTTCAACTTGGCCGTTGCCGCCGACATTAATGATTCCCAGTTCTCTTCTGGACAGAAAATAAGGTTCTTTCAACAGCTCAGGGACAGTTTCCAATTTGAGCTTAGCATTTACGGGCATTGCGCCGCCGGCCATATAGCGGTCGTAGTGTGTATAAACTAAGTTAATTTTATCGGTTTCGAAAACTTTTTCAATGAGGAAATTCTCTCGTAATCCATGCGTATCTAACGTCTTGTATTCCCTTGGCCCGATAGCATAGCGGGATTCAAAATTAATGCTCATAACAGAATAATTTGCTTTGTTTAAATGCTAAATTTAGGACTAATATTTATTAAAAGCCATACAATGTTACGCAAACGATGTCGTAGCTATGTAAATGATTTATCGGCACAAGGATTTCCTACAGTTTTATTTTTCAGATTTACTAACTTCGTGTATGGTAAAAAAGAAACCCAATATTTTAGTGGTCAACGACGATGGAATTACTGCACCGGGTATTAAGGTGCTGATGGAAGAAATGCAAAAGATTGGCAATGTTGTGGTTGTCGCCCCTGACTCTGCGCAATCGGGCATGGGGCACGCGATTACACTTGGACGGCCGTTGCGTCTGGATAAGATCAATTTATATGAAGGCGTAGAGATGTATCAATGTTCCGGAACACCGGTAGACTGTGTTAAGCTTGCTGTAAACAAAGTGTTTAAGGGACAGAGGCCGGATATCTGTGTTTCGGGTATCAATCATGGACTCAACAATTCGATCAACGTGCTATATTCAGGTACCATGTCTGCTGCGGTAGAAGGGGCAATAGAGGGGATCCCTTCCGTTGGGTTTTCGCTGGATAATTTTTCGCATGATGCGGATTTCAGTTACTGTAGACCTTATGTTATTTCTATAACCGAACAAGTTCTTGCCAATGGCTTGCCAAAAAACACCTTGCTGAACGTTAATTTTCCGCAAACAAACGGTTTTAAAGGCATTAAGATCTGTCGGCAAGCAGGTGGACATTGGGTAGAGGAGTTTGACGAACGTATAGACCCACATAACCGTGATTACTATTGGACTACAGGAAAATTTGTTTTACAGGACCGTGGTGAGGATACCGATTGTTATGCACTGGCCAATGGTTATGTTTCCGTTGTCCCAACACAGTTTGATATGACTGCGCACCATGCAATTCCCGAACTGAATTCCTGGAGCTTTGATCATTTGGACGAAAATAGCAGGCGTGGAAAAATTGAAAAATAATCTTTGGATAGGCTTTGCAGCCGGCGTTGTTTTTCCTGCATTAGCTTATTTGCTGGTGCGGTTTACAGCAATTGGACTTTATTTTCTACCCGAAAAACCCATGGCTATATACACTATTGCTGTGCTGGTCAACCTGGTATTGTTGCGTTTTGCCTATCGCGGCGGAAAAGACCAGATCGGAAAAGGGATCGTCATGATGACTTTTTTTGCTATGATACTCTATTTAGTCACTCATAAAGTGACCGTATAAAGTAACACTGATGTTCAACATCGCTATATTGGCTGGATCAAGGCTATTAACGGGGGGACAGCTATAGCTGAACACTATTAGATTAATACTATTAAATACAAGCATATGAAATTAACATTGGGATTCTCTCCCTGTCCAAACGATACGTTTATCTTTGATGCGCTTATTCACCATAAAATCGATACCAAAGGTCTTGATTTTGAAGTAGAATATCAGGATGTGGAGACCTTAAATCTGAAAGCTTTTCAAGGTGATCTGGATGTTACCAAACTGAGCTATCATGCCTTTGCCTATGCCGTTGAAGACTATGAGCTGCTGGATGCTGGCAGCGCTTTAGGCTTTGGTGTGGGGCCAATGCTGATCACGAAAGACCCTTCTTTGGCTCTTGCCCTTCAGGAGAAACTCAATAAGGGAGAAGGGCTGGGCGAACACAACAAATTAAGGGTCGGTTATCCCGGCAAGTATACCACGGCAAATTTTCTATTAGGGCTTGCGTTTCCTGAATTAACCAATAAGATCGAACTGGTCTTCTCAGAAATCGAGAGTGCTCTTTTGGATGGCTCAATTGATCTTGGGCTTATCATCCATGAAAACCGCTTTACTTATGCGCAGAGAGGACTATTCAAAGTGGTTGACTTGGGGGAGTACTGGGAAACAACGACAAAATTTCCGATTCCTCTCGGCGGCATTGTGGTAAAAAGATCACTGTCGAAAGAGGTTAAGGACACCTTGAATAAAGTGTTGAAAGAAAGTGTTGAGTTCGCTTTCGCCAATCCAAAATCCGGACTCGATTTTATCCGCAGCCATGCCCAGGAAATGAGTGAAGAGGTGATGTACAAACATATTGATCTTTATGTCAACAAATACTCGGTCGAACTGGGTGCTGAAGGCCGTAACGCTATTACAAAAATGTTTGAAAAGGCTCAGGATCTTGGTTTTATACCCCGTTCTGACCGGAAGCTATTTTTGTCGTAGGAAGTGTATTGCACGGAGTTGATTGACTATAGTTATCTACTGCACAATCCGTATAATTATGATAACTTGATAACCAGTTCGCGAGAGAATGTCATCACTTTGCCAAGCACATAACGGATAACAAAAAAATAAAGCAAAAAAAATAGGTGTAAGCTGTTAGATATCATATCTAATAACTAAATTTGCCCGATTAGTGTCAAATTGTCTGCAATTTTATTTTGGAGTCATTATTGCACAAAATCTTTAGTTGAGATAGAAAAAAAATTATGTTAAAGTTTTTAAGTAAATTATTTGGAAGTAAATCCGAGAGAGATATCAAGGGAATTCAGCCGGTGGTAGAACAGATCAAGGCTGAATACGATAAGCTTTCAAATCTAACCAATGACGAGTTACGTGCCAAAACCGTTGATTTCAAAGAAAGAATTAAAAATTACCTAGCAGATATTGACCAAGAAATTGCGACGCTGAAAACCGAAGCGGATCAGGATGAGGATGATATGGCAAAGAAAACTTCTATTTACGAGCAGGTGGACAAACTGTCTAAAGATCGTGATAAGAAGTTAGAGGAGGTACTGAAGGAAATTCTACCTGAAGCGTTTGCAGTGGTGAAAGAGACAGCAAGACGTTTGACCGAAAATGAAGAACTAGAGGTTACTGCCAATGACTTTGATAGAGAATTGGCCGTTTATAAGCCAAATGTAATTATCAATGGCGATAAAGCCATCTGGAAAAACAAATGGATGGCGGCTGGTACTGAGGTTACCTGGAATATGGTACATTATGATGTACAGCTGATTGGTGGTATCGTATTACACAGTGGTAAGATTGCTGAAATGGCCACCGGTGAAGGTAAAACTTTAGTAGGAACGCTACCTACTTATCTCAATGCTCTTTCCGGACAGGGGGTACATATCGTAACGGTCAATGATTATCTGGCCCGACGTGACTCCGAATGGAATGCACCATTATTTGAATTCCATGGTTTATCCGTAGACTGTATTGATAAACATCAGCCGAATTCGCCACAGCGCCGCAAGGCCTATCAGGCAGATATCGTATATGGTACGAATAACGAATTTGGCTTCGACTATTTACGGGATAACATGGTGCAGACTCCGGATGCATTGGTGCAGGGAAAATTGCATTTTGCTATGGTCGATGAGGTAGACTCCGTTTTGATCGATGACGCACGTACACCATTGATTATCTCAGGTCCTATACCTCGTGGTGATCAACATGAATTCTATCAACTAAAACCACGTATTGAGCGGTTGGTACATGTACAAAAGGCTTATATCAACACGGTACTGAACGACGCTAAGAAAGCGCTGGCAGCAGGAGATTCCGATGTAGAGGGAGGTGGTTTGGCTTTATTGAGAGCTTACAGGGGACTTCCTAAAAATAAAGCCCTTATCAAGTTTCTGAGTGAAGGTGCCAATCGTTCCATCTTGCAGAAAGTGGAAAATTACTACATGCAGGAGCAAAATAAAAATATGCCGAAAGTAGACGCAGAACTTTATTTTGTAATCGATGAAAAAAATAATCAAGTAGAACTTACTGAAAAAGGTATCGAATTGATTACCGCAACCGGCGAAGATCCTTCTTTCTTTATTTTGCCTGATGTGGGTACAGCAATCGCCGAAATTGAAAAATCGGCTATGAGTTTAGAAGAAAAAGCAGCTCAAAAAGAAGATTTGTTACGTGATTACTCCATCAAGGCTGAACGTATACATTCCATCAATCAGTTGTTGAAAGCATATACATTGTTTGAAAAGGATGTCGAATATATCGTTGACGAAGGAAAAGTAAAAATCGTCGATGAGCAAACGGGACGTATCATGGATGGCCGTCGTTACTCTGATGGTTTGCACCAGGCGATCGAAGCAAAAGAGAATGTGAAGGTGGAAGATGCGACACAAACCTATGCGACGATTACATTACAGAACTACTTCCGCATGTATCACAAGCTATCAGGTATGACGGGTACAGCTTCAACCGAGGCTGGTGAACTTTGGGAAATCTATAAATTGGATGTTGTTGAAATCCCTACCAACCGTGGTATTCAACGGGAGGACCGCCAAGATTTGATTTACCGTACAGCGCGTGAAAAATATAATGCTGTCGCTGAGGAGATCCAGCGATTGACAGAACAGGGCCGTCCTGTATTGGTGGGTACTACATCTGTGGAAATTTCGGAGTTATTAAGCCGTATGCTTCAATTGCGGAAGATCAAACATAATGTGCTGAACGCGAAATTACACCAAAAGGAGGCTGATATCGTCGCAGAGGCGGGCCGCCCGGGACAGGTGACCATTGCGACAAATATGGCCGGCCGTGGTACGGATATTAAGTTGACAGAAGAAGTGAAAAAGGCGGGTGGTCTGGCGATCATCGGTACAGAAAGGCACGAATCCCGCCGCGTTGACCGTCAGTTACGTGGTCGGGCCGGACGTCAGGGAGACCCGGGGTCTTCACAGTTTTTTGTTTCTCTGGAAGACAATTTGATGCGTCTGTTTGCATCCGAAAGGATTTCAAACATTATGGTAAAAATGGGTGTGGAAGAAGGAGAAGTCATGCAGCATAGTATGTTGACCAAATCCATCGAACGTGCTCAGCGTAAAGTCGAAGAAAACAACTTCGGTATCCGTAAGCGCCTATTGGAATATGATGATGTGATGAATTCACAGCGTACTGTAATTTATGCAAAACGTAAAAATGCACTGTTTGGCGAGCGTTTAGACGTCGATCTGAACAATATGATCTTTGACGTTGCCGAAGAGATCGTCGCGGAAGCGAAAGAGCAAGGTAATTATGACGATTTTCAAATTGAAGTCATCCGTATTTTCGCTATTACACCAGAAATTACTGCTGAAGAGTTTGCGCAGGGTAAGATTGAAGGGCTCACCGACCGTCTTTTTGATCAGGCAATCCGCGCGTATCACCATAAAATTGATGCTATCGGTGCATTGACTGTCCCTGTGTTAAATAATGTTTATGCAGAGCGTGGCCAAATCGTTGAAAATGTCGTTATCCCGTTTACCGACGGTATTCGAGGTATTCAGGTTTCGGCAAATCTGAAAAAAGCGATCGACAGCAATGGCAAGGAAGTGTTCAAAGCATTTGAAAAAGGCATTGTACTCGCATTGATTGATGAGGCATGGAAAGAGCACCTACGCGAAATGGATGATTTAAAACAATCTGTTCAAAATGCTGTTTATGAACAGAAGGATCCGATCATCATTTATAAAATGGAAGCCTTTAACCTGTTCAAATCTATGCTCGCATCCATGAATAAAGACGTTGTGAGCTTTATTTTCAAAGGCGAGATCCCTGGTCAGGAAACTACGTCAATGCAGCCTAGACAAGTTGCACAGGCACCTGTAAAGACTGTAGAAACGAAAGCCGAGTTAGGCTCGCCAACTGGAGTGAGTGACGAGGACATAAATGAAGGCCCAAAGGAGCCGATTCGTAACGAAAACACTATCGGGCGCAATGACGAATGTCCTTGTGGTTCTGGTAAAAAATATAAAAATTGCCACGGCGCAAATAACTAATCGATAAGAAAGGTTAAACTATGCTGAAGAGAGGATTGATTTTCATACATGCACTTGTGTTGTTAACGTTTGTTCAGGTAAAAGCACAGGAAAAGGGTGGAGTTACAGTAACCAAAGATTCCTTGATTACACAGCTTCAGAATTTTAGGGCAGCAATGGGAATCAATCCTGTCGAAAGCAAAACTACATCGGTGCCGTCCAAACCTGTAGTCCGCTCTGCGGCAACCCGCATTAAGGTTAGAGGTTTTCGGGTTCAGATATTTGCTGGTGCTAGTCGCAATCAGGCATTTTCAGAGCAGACACGTTTTCGCAATATGTATAAGGATATTGATACCTATATTACCTATGATGAACCTAATTATCGGGTAAAAGTGGGCGACTTCAGAAGCCGCTCGGAAGCGAATGCATTTATGCGGGAGCTCCGTCAATATTTTAGTAACGTTTTCGTTTTTTCGGAAAACGTTTTTGTCTATCAATAAATCAATCAACCTTATGGCAAGTACGAAAGAAAAAGTCCTGGCCTTAGCCCATCAATATTTTGAAGATACCGTTTCCAATCGTAGACATCTTCATCAAAATCCCGAGCTTTCTTTCGAAGAATATCATACATCTGCTTTCGTAAAAAGACAGCTGGATCTATTAGGTATTCCCTATGAGTCTAAAGCTGATACAGGGATCGTCGCCTTGATTAAGGGCGAATTGCCGTCTGATCACGTCATCGCTTTGCGTGCAGACATGGACGCTTTGCCCATTCAGGAAGTCGAGGGACGTTCTTATGGTTCCAAAAATCCCGGTGTGATGCATGCTTGTGGTCACGATGTACATACTTCGTCTCTATTGGGGACAGCCAAGATTCTGCACAGCTTAAAAGCCGAATTTGGTGGAGTAGTGAAATTAATCTTTCAACCTGGCGAAGAGCGGCTGCCCGGCGGTGCATCCATTATGATCCGGGAAGGAGCTTTGCAGGACCCTGCCCCCTCTGCCATCATTGGCCAACATGTCATGCCTTTCATTGAAGTAGGCAAGGTAGGATTCCGGGAAGGGAAATATATGGCCTCCTGTGATGAATTGTTTATGACGGTAAAAGGAAGAGGTGGACATGGAGCACATCCACATCAGAATATCGATCCCATAGTGATCACCGCGCATATTATCACAGCTTTGCAGCAGATTGCAAGCCGATTTGCGGATCCGCGCACGCCGACTGTGCTGTCATTTGGTAAAATCATCGCTAATGGTGCCACGAATATAGTTCCGGACCAGGTTTACCTGGAGGGGACATTCCGCACATTCGATGAGAAATGGCGTGCCGAGGCACACGAAAAAATGGTCAAAATGGCGACAGGCATCGCCGAAAGTATGGGCGCAATCTGTGAATTTGAGGTGCGCAAAGGATATCCATTTTTGATTAACGAACCCGAACTGACAAAAAGTGCACGTACTTTCGCTGAAGAATACCTAGGCAAGGAAAATGTAGTGGATTTGGACCTTTGGCCCGCTGCAGAAGATTTTTCCTATTATTCGCAGGAAATTAACGCATGCTTCTATCGGTTGGGTACGGGCAATAAGGCTAAAGGGATCGCTTCAGCAGTCCATACACCCACCTTCGACGTAGACGAAGCTTCCTTGGAAATCAGCACGGGACTTATGGCTTACATTACCTTACGTAGGCTAGGTTATTAATTCATACCGGTATGTCGTCGCATCATATTGTTCGGGAGAATCAAGAACCGGCTCTGCTTATTGATGATCTGTTCTTAATTAACGAGGAGAATCTTGGGCAGTTGCTCGAGTGGAGCCCTACTGTTATTATAGAAAATAATACAGTGGATGCACTGGACGCCCGTGGATATAAATTTGACATTGTATTTGCGCAGACGAACTCCGACCGGCTACAGGAAAATGTAAAAATAGTACCTTATAGCGCTACAAATTTCCTGGAGGCTTCACTTAGCTATTTGATTGAGCAGCATTATCAAGCAGTGAATATTGTTACAGATCAGATCGAACTGCGGCGTTATGAACCCTATTTGGATCACATCAATGTGGTATTATTTATGCACGACATGCGCTATTCTTTTGTCTCAAACGGCTTCACCAAATGGAAACCTGGAGGTGAACGTATTTACATCGATGCGGTGGATGCGGACATAAGCGCTGAAGGTCTCAAAAAGATCAGATCAGGGATATATGAGACGACCAAGGATGGCTTATTTAAGCTGGAATTTTCAAAATCCAACTATATTTTGATAGGAGAGACAATTTTATGATAACGATCGAATTAGCTGAACAAACTGATATCCGCAGTATTTCCAATATGGCACATGTTATCTGGCCAGACACCTATGGTGATATACTGTCAAAGGATCAGATCGATTTTATGCTTGATAAAGGCTATACAGCGGAAGCACTGGCCGAGAGTATGGTCAATGGCCAATTCTTCTATATTCTGAAAGAGGGAGGTATAGGCCAAGGCTTTATTGCGCTCAAAACTCTTGAGGACAAACTTCGGATCGAAAAGCTTTATATCATGCCGGGGGTACAAGGTAAGGGCTTTGGCAAAACTTTGATTGATTTTGCGGTCGAAAAGGCACGAAGCAAAGGCAGGAGCATCGTCGAACTGAATGTCAACCGAAGTAACCCTGCTTATCATTTTTATCTTAAACAGGGCTTTCATGTGACGGAGCGCGTCGATATTCCGTATTATGACTATATCCTTGATGATTATGTCATGCAACGCGTTGTCATGCCGCTACCAATTGCTTAATCTTTTAATTTCTCGACACGGGACGGTGTTTGTCTACCCTCGACTATGCCAGAAGCTCCGATGGCAATAGCTTCGATGCTGGATATAATATTTTGAATATTCAACGTGGACACTTCATCTTTCACAGTATGATAATACGGGTCTTTATCCATTTGGGAGGTCGAAAATGAGTGTGCCGGTACACCGTTTGCTGCTAATACTGCATTGTCACTCCGATAAAATAAGTTCTGCTTCTTGTAAGGGTCGGGATAGAATTTAAAACTGGTATTTTTCAGGTTTTCCTGCATCAGACGTCCGAGGTCAGAATGATGATATCCCGTGATATAAACGGTATTCGGACCGAATTTTGAATCTTTTCCGATCATCTCCATATTGATCATGGCCACGACTTGTTCAGCGTCGATATGATTAGAAAAATATTTAGAACCATACATGCCCAGTTCCTCAGCTGTGAAGGCAATGAAAATCAGTGTCCTTTCGTTGTTATTTTTCTTTTTATAATATTCGGCAAGGGCCAGCATGGCTGTTACTCCTGAAGCATCATCATCCGCGCCGTTTGCAATGGAGTCTTGTCCAACTGCTGGTAATATACCAATATGATCATAGTGGCCTGAAAAAATTACAAATTCGTTTGGTTTAGTTTTTCCCGGAATGATCCCTGCTACATTGAAAAGCTCGTTCTTCTGCATATTCCATTCGCTGTCCACGGTAAAAGTCTGAGGTGTTTGAGCCGTCAATATATACACTATCGAGCGTTTTTCAGCATGCTGTTCGTCAACAAATTTTGCTCCACCGAGCATTTGCTTAAACCGGGTAAAATAAGTTTCAAAAGAAGGATCAACACATACGAGTACGTTTTCCTTGGATTGGGAATACGCTCTAAAAGCGAGAGAAAAATCCTCGCCTGAACCAATTTTTGCTATTTTTATGCGCTCTTTATCCGTCCAGTGCAAGGGCGTGTGATCGCCTAATGCCAAGATATGTTCGGGTGCAATTGTTTGTCCGTTGATAACTGCGGATTGTGTTTTAGGTGTGATTTTGTCCAGATAGAAGGTCTGTCTGAAATTCGGCTCTGCATAAGGAACAAGGCCGATCCTTTTCATTTCTCCCGCGATAAAATCTGCGGCGTGTTCAATATCTTTTGTCAGCGCTGATCGCCCACCCATGCTATCGGAAGCCAATGTATTCAATATACGGCTTACTTGCTGCCGTTGCTGACCAGAGATGACCTGCTGCCCCAACAGGGGTAAAGTGGTAGTCAGGAATACTATAAAAAATGATATTTTAGAAAGTATATGCATGTGTAGTTAGTTAATATTACGGGTTGAATATAGTGATTTTATGGACAGAATCATGGATTGTCAGACTATTTAACACAGCTTTATTAAGCATGTCGGTGGCGGGATGCAGCAATAGTAAGCACTCTGCACCCTCAACCACCATCCACAAAAGTTAGCACGTATATTGCTAATGCAATTATAATTGGATATAAATGCAAATTTATCTAAGTTTGAATATAAATTATTTGACAATGAAAGAAGTATCTGTACAGGAGTTAAAAAATAAGATCGATAACAACGAGGATTTTCAGCTGATTGATGTGCGTGAACCGTTTGAATACGAAGTTTCGAATTTGAATGGCCTCAATATTCCGCTTTCGGGAATCTTGATTGAAGCCGATAAAATCGCCAAAGATAAACCTGTGATTGTGCAATGCCGTTCGGGTAAGCGCTCAGCTCAGGCTATTTTATTGTTGGAACAGCAGGGGTTTGATAACCTGGCAAATTTAAAGGGCGGCATTTTGGCCTGGAAAGAGGAAATCGATCCGGAGTTAGACGTGTATTAATATGAAGAACTTGGAGCATCAGACTAAACAAGCCTTCTTGTTTAGTCTTGCTTTTTATATCGTGGCCTTATTGGCCCGATTATTTAACCTTGGTATCTTCCCCATATTAGGTAGCCTCTCCATTTTGCTTTCTCTTCTATGGGTCGTATTGGTCTTGCTGGAGATCATGCGTTCACAAGCTATTTCCAATATCGAACGGTTGGGAATGGCCCTAAGCATTGTCTTGTTTAATGTTGTCGGCGGTATTCTCTATTTCTTTGTCTGGAGACCGCGTGTGTTGGGACTAACAAAAAAATAATATGACAAAATATTTTATACTAAATGTAGTACTGAATCTGGCCATTGTATTTTTGGCCTACTGTGCCTTCGAGGGGTATAAAGCTGGAAATATGCTGGTGACGGGATTGTCTATTGCATTTTTGGTAGTTTTGATCTATCTAAAAGTTGTACTTAGCAAGCGTATAAGAGCCGTGATCCAGCAGAAAGATGTTGAAAAAAAACAACAGTACGCAGCAAAGCAGCAGAAGCAAAAAACTAAATAGTAGAGCTTCAAACAGAAAGAGCAGGAAACCGGAGTTCCCTGCTCTTTCTGTTTGCATATGAAAAGCTCTTATTTCACAAAAGGAGGTTTAGTTACCTTAGCTTTAACTTTTTGATTTCGGATAAGGATAAAGATATCGGTGCCGTCTTTGGCAAAAGCTGTATCAACATAACCTAAGCCAATCGACTTTTTCAATGTAGGCGACTGTGTACCTGAAGTCACCCGACCGATGTTGTTGCCTTCAGCGTCCACGATTTCGTAGTCATGACGTGGGATTCCCCGGTCTATCATTTCGAACCCAACCAGCTTTTTCTTCAGTCCGGCTTCTTTTTCGGCTTTCAGTGCAGCGGCATTAACAAAGTCTTTAGTAAACTTGGTGACCCAGCCTAATCCCGCTTCTAAAGGGGAAGTGTTATCGTCGATGTCATTTCCATATAAGCAGAAACCCATTTCCAGACGCAATGTGTCCCGGGCGCCCAGACCAATAGGTTTGATGCCATAGGGCTTTCCTGCTTCAAAAATGGCGTCCCAGACTTTTTGCGCATGTTCGTTGGCAACGTAGATTTCAAAACCACCAGCACCGGTATATCCCGTTGCAGATATCAAAACATTCTCTACTCCTGCAAAAGTGCCTTTCGCAAAGGTATAATACTCCATTGGAGCGAGTTCAATATCCGTTAAGGATTGTAGTGCATCGGCAGCTTTAGGACCTTGAACGGCAAAAAGAGAGGTTTGGTCAGAAATGTTTTTCATTTCCACGCCTTCCGAGTTGTACTTTGAAATCCAGTTCCAGTCTTTTTCAATATTCGACGCGTTGACAACCAAAAAATAGGTTTGCTCATCAATACGGTAGGTTAAGAAATCGTCCACCACACCGCCCGTTTCATTGGGGATATAAGCATACTGGACTTTACCATCATATAATTTGGATACATCGTTTGAAGAGATTTTTTGAAGCAGATTCAAAGCTTTTTCACCTTTTAGAATGAACTCGCCCATGTGGCTTACATCAAAAACTCCTACACCTGTACGAACTGTTTCGTGCTCATCGTTGATACCAGTATATTGTACCGGCATGTTGAAGCCTGCGAAGGGTACCATCTTTGCTCCTAAAGCAATGTGCGTCTCCGAAAGGGCGGTATTTTTTAACATAAAAATTAAGTTTTAATCAGTTACAAATTTAACAAAATATACGTGATTCCTATTGGCGAATCCATTTTAGAACAAACGATTTAATTCGTTACTTTCAGGGAATAAACGATAAGTTGCTCGTCCTCACTGTCACTGTCCGCGCAAAGCAGAAAGACTAAGCCATCTTCGTGCGCTTCCTTGAGCGTTATCCCCTCAAATTTATGGTTCTCTGGAATGGGCCAGACTTCTGGGGCAGAACGGAGGTCAGCGGAAAGCTTACCGAGCATTGATCCTGCAATTTCACCGTCATCGTAAGTCGATTTCGCATCTTCGGCTGTGGCGATAAAATAGATGTCGTTGCCCACGAGCGTCGCGTCAGAGAAGCCTGTGGCAACACCATTCAGGGTAGGTAAGGCCATAGGGATATAACGAGATCTATTTTCAGATGCTGGATAATACTCCAAAATCCCGTTTATCCCATTGGGCCCATTTCCCCTGTTGAAAAAAAGGATTCGGTCATCGATGTGCAGGACACCTTCAATATTGAAATCTTCTTCACTTATCCTAAATTTCTTCATCAGAAGGGTATATACCCTGCTATAATCTTCGTGGACAAGTTGCTTTCCGTCCCAGATAAAGCGGTCGTTCCTTCTTCCTGTGGATCCCGACCCGTAAAGGTAATAGCTTTTTCCGTCAAAAGCGATGGACTCAAGATCCATTTTAGAAGCTTTGGGTACATTTTCCATGGGGCTTGCTTCCAGAAGAACGGTTTTATATAATCGTTGCTCACCCAAGTGATAGTGGTAGAGATAATTGCTGTTGTCAGATACGATATGCAATTCCTCTCCATGGTAAACGAGACCCGACGCTGCGGCGATGCCCGATATTCTGATAAAGGTTTCGAGAATTAGTTTTAACATCATGCCTTTATATCTAGTATGTCAATGACTCTTTGGAAATCGGCTTGTAAAGGAGCCTTTATATGAATCATATGGTTGGACAATGGATGTTTGAACGTCAGTTGGGAAGCATGCAATAGCATGGTATCCATCTGGTACGTTTCCTTCCAGAACTTATTTTGCTTATTGCATCCATGCGGCCGGTCACCGATAATAGGATAAAAAATATGCGCAAAGTGCCTCCGCAACTGATGCATGCGGCCCGTAAGCGGGTTTGCTTCAACAAGACTGTAGCGCGATGTCGGGAACTTGCCGAATGGGACGGGAAGTTCACTGTTGGCGAGTAGCCTGAATGTTGTCTTTGCATCCTGCAATGTACCATTTTCTTTTTTTAACGGATAATCAATCACACCATCGGTCGGTGCAAAGCCACGTAGGATAGCCAGATATTTTTTGTCGATCTGATGCTCCTGAAAGCTTTTTTGCAGGTATTGATCTGTTTCTTTATTGAGAGAGAATAAGAGCACTCCACCTGTTTTCCGGTCCAGGCGGTGGGCAGGGTATACGGTTTGACCTAATTGATCTCGCAGTAACTGGAGTGCAAACTCCGAAGTGTCCCGAGCAATGGAGGAACGGTGTACTAATAAACCATGTGGTTTATTGATCGCTACAATGACGTCATCCTGGTAAAGAATTTCTAAGGGCATATTAGATTTTTTTCAGTGCAGCAATAATCTCATCTGCTTTTTCGTCAATCTTGGGACTTAGCCAGATATACCTAAATGCACCCCCGCCGATCACCTGCTCGGTACCCTGCCATTTAATTTTCGTCAGAGAGAAAAGATAATAATTATCAACAATGACCGAACTCTGGATAAAATTATCCACCAATTTGTTTCCAAAAAGTTGCATACCCAGCCCAAAAAAATCCTGATCCTTGGCATGTATCTGATTTTTTAGCAGCTGCTCTGCTTTAGCACGCACCACCTTTTCATGTTCCTCTTTGCTTGGATTGGTCAGTATGGCTGCAAGCATAATGACGATCAACAGCAGTGCAAATATTCTTTTTTTGCTCATTTAGTGTTGTATTAATGTAGATGGAACGCTATCAGCGTCCGTCTAAGATGTTGTCAAAATTATCAAATTGAAATTAGAAAATTGAGAATTGTTTTATGTTGTACCAAAAGGGGAGTGAGGCGGCAGTTTGCGGCAAAGGCTGAGATCTTAAATGGAAATGCCATTGAGGAGCGAAAATGCCCAGGAGAAGAAAAGCCAGATCAGGTAAAAGGTGAGGCCTGTAAAAATCAATAAAACAAGTAGTATACTCAGAATAATACCCACACCCGATCCGCTGTGTCGACCTTCGTAATAATGTTCGTGGAGCAGTTTGATATTTCTTTCATTGGCTTTGCTGAAAAAATCGAAAATATTGCCGAAAAAAGGAATACTGCCCAGGAGAGCGTCCAAGCAGATATTAAGCAGCATACGAATGACTAACCTAGGGCTAGCGCCGTTTCTCCACATTGCAATGACTAGTACTAGCGATGTGCCGAATCCGGCAATAGCGCCGCCCAGCGGAATAAAGTTCAAGATAGGATCCAGCCCAAATCGAAAACCACCGATGTTGAACTGATTATCCATTAACCAAGATATTCGGTTGATCCAACCGAAATCTTGGTCAATTTGTTTTTTTTTATCTTCGGGAGATAGTACTCTACGCATCATTACAACAATTCGAAAGAAGCGCTGATTTCGCTTGTCACTTTCATTGGCCGGATATCCAGGTCAAGTCCGTTGCCCGCTGCCTGGTCAGCAGATTCCGCCATAGCACTTTTGTACATAGCATTACGCATAGTAGGCTGAACACCAAAGATAATTTGCTGCGGTGTCTCAGACAGTACGATAGCTTTACCGATTTTTTGGCCGGCGGCTTCGGCCAGTATCTGCGCATTGGCTTTAGCATCTAATACAGCTTTTGTTTTCAATGTTTTTTCAAGTTCTTTTTTCTTTGAATAGTCATATTCACTGATATACGTACTTTGGATACCCGCTTTATCGACACCATCTAGTAGTTGACTCAAGTTGTTTAGATTTGTTACTTTGATGCGGTATTGTCTTGACAGTAATATATCGGTATCCTTTTTCTTTTTGTCTGGCGTATTGTAGCTCCAGATATTTTGGATGGTGAAATCTTCTTTTTTAACACCGGCTTTTGTTGCTGAATCAAATAGATCTTTTTCCAGCTTATCTATCGCGACTTTTTTCTTCGTATTTCCATTTTCATAGAATTCCTTTAGCGTGACATCAATATAGATGATATCCGGTGTTACTTCTTCTTCTGCGCGGCCCACAGTCGATACAAACTCTTTATTTACCATTTGTTGAGCATTTGTTTGTGAAATCAAACCTAAAAAAGCTAGTCCTAATAATAATTTTTTCATCGTTCTAAATTTGTTGATCGTTTTCTTATTTTTTGATGGCGCAACTGTCGCCGTTGTGGTTGCCGTGGATATATCTTTTGTGCATATCCCGCCGGCGGAATATTTTTTAAAGTTTTGTAATAATACGATTGCTATTATCGCATTGCTACAAGATTGGAGCCAAAGTTTTCAAAAAAGTTTAAAGCATAAAAAAATAAAAAGGTGAAGATTTTTGATTTTATTTCTATACCTTTAGGGAAATTAATAATATAGTGCCATGCAAGAAGGTAAAGTAAAATTCTTTAATGAGACCAAAGGTTTCGGTTTCATCATCCCTAATTCAGGCGAGAGCGAAATTTTTGTTCACGTTTCGGGATTAGTAGACAAAGTTCGTGAGAATGACAATGTATCTTACGAAATTGAACAAGGCCGTAAAGGTCTTAATGCGGTAAATGTAAGAGTTATCTAATTAGATTGAAAATATATTTATTGTGGAAAAGCCCATGTTCAGCGCATGGGCTTTTTTTATTTAACTTTGGACTGATAATTGTATGACTGAACTAAAAAATACTCAAGTGAAGATGAAACGTGCATTATTATTGATTTTTTCGGCGATGGTTGCGATCTCTATGACCGCATGTTATTCGACCCACCACAGACATGGGCATCGGCATGGGCCGAAAGGTATGCCTCCCGGACACGCAAAAAAATATTATGGAGAAAAATCGGCAAAAGAGTTTGCTCCGGGACAGCAAAAAAAGAGAAAGCATAGACATTAATAACGGCCGGGACATCTCGGTACCTGTTACAGCTCAGGGAAGATGTCTCAGCTTGAATAAAAAGAGCTTTTACGCAGGTAAAAGCTCTTTTTAATTAATGGAATTATGCAAATGGATCCTTATCTGTAGCTGGAGGATTGGTGGACTGCGAACTTCCGAATGGGTCTTGCCTTGGTGAAGAGCCAAAGGGATCCTGGCTTTGATTGAATGGGTGATTCGCGCCATTTTCCAGTGCTTTTGGGTCAGGGCCATATTGATTAGGCCCTTTGTCTCCTTCCAAGATTTCGAGGTAAAGAAGATAGAGCCCACCCACAAAAGGGATCAAAGAAACGAGTATAAACCAACCTGACTTATTGGTGTCATGCAACCTTCTAACTGTGACTGCCAAGCTAGGGATAAATAGTGCCAGTCCGAGAAGGCTTATGACGCCGTATACAAGCATGGCCAATGTATCACTTATAATCGAAAGAATTCCGCCCACAATACCTAAGCCTATATACAAAACAAATACAGATAATACATACATCCAGTATTCTTTACGACGCGCGCGGCCTTCAAAATTTGCGTAGTTGTCGCGTACAACTTTTAAAAAAGCTTCTTTTAGTTCCATATGAATATGATTTTAGGTGAAAACTTGTGTTAGTTAATTTTTTATTCAACAGTGTTTTTGTTACAATAAATGTACCAATTACGTGTTTTAACGAAAAATCTCCTCTAGGATATAGAGTGATTTCACTTCCC
This sequence comes from Sphingobacterium thalpophilum, assembly GCF_901482695.1. Taxonomy (NCBI): domain Bacteria; kingdom Pseudomonadati; phylum Bacteroidota; class Sphingobacteriia; order Sphingobacteriales; family Sphingobacteriaceae; genus Sphingobacterium; species Sphingobacterium thalpophilum. Next base: position 1,737,718 of record NZ_LR590484.1, on the reverse strand, counting down.
TAAAGTCGGTACGATGAAGTCTGTAAAAGTCCAATAACTTTTCCAGCAGAAATTGACGGTCCGCAGCTGACATTTTAATGCGGTCACAATTGGAATATTCACTTTCGATAAGTTTGCGGAAAATAGAGGTATGCGGTTCCTGTAAGACCTGCGGATGTTCAGGAAGATTATTTGAAAACGTCGCTTCGTGAAGATTGAAGTAGGGAAGAGCCTGCTTAGAAGTGATCGGGTAGAAACCAAGGAAACGGGTTAACTTGATCAGAAATACCAAGTGAAAATTGGCTAGATTTAAATGAGTTTCATCCAGCCAGCGAATGGATTGGTGGATAAACTCAAATAAATACGGATCACTTTCCTGCTCCTTCAGAATCTTATAAAGAATTTCATTGAGGAATAGCGCTAGCGAACTTTTTATGATATCATAAGGAATTTCTCGTAGTGAGGGCGTCTGTTGCGCTTCAGCAATTCGCTGCAGCGAGCCATTATCTTTGTGCGTTGCAACTATTTCCAGCAGATGCAAGGGTTGTAGAATATTGGCTTTGATTTTCGCCTTCGGTTTACGCGCCCCGGTGATGAGATAAGATTGCGTACCGAAAGCTTCAGTGTAGATTTGTGCAACCAGACTACTTTCCGAATAGTTGGTTGTCTTTAAAACAATCCCCCGCGTTTTACTCAGCATCTCCCTCTTTGTGTTTTTTGTGAGCTTCTTCGCGCATTTCGATGATAGCATTCCGGTCCACTTTGCGGATCATGCGATAGATCAAGGTCAAAAAGCCAGCACTGAACGCGATAACCCCGACAAGCATCGCGATCTTATACCAGTCCGATCGCCTTTCCATTAGGTAATAACCCAGCCCAACCAACAGCACGCCGATGATTATTTCCCGTAAGCCCTTGCGAAGATATTTGTTCATAAATGTGAATTGTTGAAAACTATTTTGATTATACAGCAAATATAATACAATAAAATGCTTTATTTTTGCCCTTACCGTTCCTGTGAACAACTATTTTTAAAAATAATTCCCACAATGTTGTTGCTTATCTAAAAAAAAATATAGATATTTGCAAACTCTTTGCAGAGAGTGCAAAGGATTAATATATTGTAATAAAGACAACAAAAAAGATAATATCATGTCAAGAATTTGTGATTTAACAGGCAAAGCGGCGTTAACAGGAAATAACGTTTCTCACTCAAACGTTAAAACTAAGCGTAAATTCTATCCAAATTTACAAACTAAACGTTTTTACATTCCAGAAGAAGATCGTTGGATTACGTTGAAAGTATCTACTTCTGCTATCAAGACTATCAACAAAAACGGCATTACAGCGGCAATCAATAAATTTATCGCTAAAGGATCAATCTAATTGATATCTCGCCTGTTACATTAAGATTATTCATGAATTTCAATCCTATGAATAGGATTCAAAATAAAGTAAAACAATGGCTAAAAAAGGAAATAGAGTACAAGTTATCTTAGAATGTACTGAACACAAAGAAAGTGGTCTTCCGGGAATGTCTCGTTACATCACAACTAAAAACAAAAAGAACACAACTGAACGTTTAGAGTTGAAAAAATTCAATCCTGTGTTGAGAAAAGTTACTGTTCACAAAGAAATTAAGTAATTCACCCATCTTAGCACTTGCAATGAGGGCTGAGTAAAATATTTATATACCATGGCAAAGAAAGCAGTTGCATCGTTACAAAAAGGTGGCGGTAAAGAATTTACAAAGGTTATTGTTACTACTAAATCTGCAAAAACTGGCGCTTATACTTTCAAAGAAGGTATGGTTCACAACGATAAAGTGAAAGAAGTAGTTGCAGAAGCTCAAAAAAATAACTAGTAGCATTTTCCTTTTTTAAAGTTTTTCTTTAAAAAGAATTCGATAAAAATAGCCGTTTTGGTATCCTACCGAAAGGGCTTTTTTTGTTGAGGACATTTGTTTATATTTGGACATCAATTTTCACGACTACACCCCATGGGATTATTTGATTTTTTTAAGAAAAAGCCGCAAACACAGGAAGAAGAACAGGCTCTTGACAAGAGCTTGGAAAAAACTAAAGAAGGATTTCTCTCGAAGATTACAAAAGCTGTAGTTGGTAAATCTACTATAGATGATGATGTATTGGATAATCTCGAAGAAGTATTGGTTACTTCTGATGTGGGTGTTACCACGACTTTAAAAATCATCGATCGTATACAGGCGCGAGTTGCCCGGGACAAATATGTCTCAACAGGCGAACTAAATAGTCTTTTGAAGGAAGAGATTCAAGCGCTTCTGGCCGAAAATAACAGTTCCGATTTTGAAAACTTTAATTACGGCGAACATAAACCCTATGTGATTATGGTTGTTGGCGTGAATGGTGTAGGGAAAACCACAACAATAGGTAAGCTTGCTCATCAGCTCAAACAAGCCGGAAGCAAAGTTGTTTTGGGAGCGGCGGATACGTTCCGTGCTGCAGCTGTGGATCAGCTTAAGTTGTGGGGAGAGCGGGTCGGTGTACGCGTGGTTGCGCAAGCTATGGGATCTGATCCCGCGTCAGTAGCCTACGATACCGTAAAGTCAGCTGTAGCCAACGGCGAAGATGTGTGTATTATCGATACAGCAGGGCGCTTACATAACAAAGTGGGCTTGATGAACGAATTGACCAAAATCAAAAATGTGATGCAAAAGGTCGTTCCGGGAGCGCCTCATGAAATATTGTTAGTATTGGACGCTTCTACAGGTCAGAATGCCATAGAACAGTGCACACAGTTTACGCAGGCGACGGATGTTAACGCCTTGGCCCTGACCAAACTGGATGGTACAGCCAAAGGTGGTGTGGTCATCGGTATCTCCGACCAGTTTAAAATCCCTGTCAAATATATTGGTGTCGGTGAGAAAATAGGCGATCTCCAGTTATTCAATAAAAAGGAATTTGTAGATTCCCTTTTCAAATAAAAAATTAAATCATTGTCAGAATACGACAGCCATCATCTCTTTGGCCTGCGTTCTTATTTCTTGACAAACCCTTCTCATAATATGAAGACAAAATACGCGAAGCCAGCACCATTAACCAATAAACCCCGCGTGAATGTGGTTACTTTGGGCTGTTCGAAAAATATTCACGACAGTGAAGTACTGATGGGCCAGCTGAAAGGCAACCAGATGGAAGTCGTGCATGAAGCATCTAATATTCAGGAGAATGATATCGTAGTCATCAACACCTGCGGCTTCATTGATAATGCTAAACAAGAGTCGATCGACGCTATTTTACAATATTCAGAATTAAAAGATCAAGGAAAGATCAATAAAGTCATCGTGACCGGTTGTCTTTCCGAACGTTATAAACCCGAATTAGAGGCTGAAATACCGAGTGTTGATGCCTATTTTGGGACAAATGACCTACCGGATCTGCTTTCCACCATCGGCGCAGACTATAGACATGAACTGCTGGGCGAACGCTTGCTGACCACGCCTTCCCATTTTTCGTATTTTAAAATAGCAGAAGGCTGTAACCGTCCCTGCTCATTCTGTGCCATACCGTTGATGCGTGGCAAACACGTATCAAAATCTATTGAAGATCTGGTTAAAGAGGCTAAATTTCTGGCATCGAATGGAACGAAAGAACTCATTCTGATTGCTCAGGATCTGACTTATTATGGTTTGGATATCTATGGTAAACGTAACCTATCAGACCTGATGCGTCATTTGTCCGATGTGGATGGCATCGAATGGATCCGGCTCCAGTACGCTTATCCCTCCGGTTTTCCTATGGACATACTGGACGCCATGAATGAACGTTCCAATATCTGTAACTATTTGGATATGCCATTGCAACATATTTCCGATCCTATGCTGAAATCGATGCGCAGAGGAACAACCAAGCAGAAGCAGATCGATCTTGTCCATGCAATTCGGGATAAAGTGCCGGATATAGCTTTGCGCACCACCCTAATCTGCGGGTATCCCGGTGAGACCGAACAGGACTTTCAGGAGATGCTGGAATGGGTCGAGGAAACACGTTTTGACCGCCTCGGCTGTTTTACCTATTCGCATGAAGAAAAAACGCATGCTTATACCCTCGAAGATGATGTACCGCAAGAAGTTAAGGAAGAACGTGTAGAAGCCATCATGGAGGTACAGCAGGGTATTTCATACGATATTAATCAGACCAAGGTAGGCAACAGCTATAAAGTACTGGTAGACCGTATAGATGGTGACTACTTCATTGGCCGTACGGAATACGATTCTCCGGAAGTTGATAATGAGGTATTGATCGCAGCAGCAGCGTCCTACGCCCGGATAGGGGATTTTGTTCAGGTAAAAATTGACCGCGCCGAGGATTTCGATCTATATGGTGAAATTATCAAAAAATAACAACGGCCGTTTGCCGACCAACCGGTTGGCAGAATAATATAGAGCAGAGCTTCCCAATTCAGGGAGGCTCTGTTGCTATATAGAATTGTCAGTAGAATGATATAATTTCAAAGTGAAACAAGCTTTTTATTAAAATTCAGTATTTTGTCAGCCCAAACTAAATACATTTGTATCCAGTACAGTAGCATATATGAAAGCAACTTATATTGAATATAGTGAGACAAATAGTTTTTCTAAGACCTTGTTGGCTTATCTAGCGCATGATGAGGAACTGAAACCCTTTGTAGGTAACTGGCCTACATTGGAGGGATTCGATAGGCAGCTGGCAGAGAAGAAACCTTTTAGTCACCGTGCGATTTTGGTCGATCGGCTCCGCGCGCAATACGGTGAGCTGCTGAAAGACGCGCCTACAGTTGCCGATAACATAGCGCTATTGTTACAGGAAAATACATATACCATTACCACCGGTCATCAATTGAACATCTTTACCGGTCCGCTATATTTTATATTTAAAATTATGACGGCCATACGTCTTGCCGACGACCTCCGTGCGAGACATTCCGATAAAAACTTTATCCCCGTATACTGGATGGCGACAGAGGATCATGATTTTGAGGAAATCAATCATACCAAAGTTTATGGTAAGAAGATTAGCTGGGATACACCCGGCGTATCTGCTACCGGCCGGATGGATACTGCTTCTATCGCGGCTGCGGTAAAGCAGTATACTAATATTCTGGGACTTTCGGATAATTCTGCGAAGCTAACCCATATTGTCGAAGAGGCTTACCTCAAACATGCACGACTGGCCGATGCTACGAGGTATATGGTCAACGAGCTTTTTAAGTCTTACGGTCTTTTAATCATCGATGCGGATGACCGGCACCTGAAGGAGCTTTTCAAACCGGTTATTAAAGAAGATATTCTGTCGGAAAATAGCTTTAAAGCAATTACTGCAAGGTCCGCCGAACTGGAAGCGAAGGGGTTTTCCACCCAGGTCCACGCCCGGGAAATCAATTTCTTTTACCTCACGGACGAATTTAGGGAGCGTTTGGTGCTTAATTCTGACGGGCGATATGAGGTTCTGCACCAGAACATCTATTTTAGCCGGGAACAACTGATCGCAGAGATCGAAAATCACCCGGAGCGTTTTAGCCCCAATGTTGTCATGCGTCCCATGTATCAGGAGGTTATCCTCCCCAACCTGGCCTATATCGGTGGCGGAGCAGAAATGGTGTACTGGATGCAGCTGAAATCTAATTTTGATCATTATCAGATCGATTTTCCGATTTTAATACCACGGAACTCGGCCATGATTACGGACGATAATGTTGCTGCAAAATTGTTCCGTGTCGACCTGACGTTCAAGAGCATTTTCCGTCCGACGGAGGTTCTGAAAAAAGAATATGTACGCCGGCACACAAAAGAAAGGCTGAACCTCAATGATGAATGGATGGAACTCAATGCCATATTCGGGAAAATAAAGCTACGTACACATAAGATAGATCCAAGTCTAGGGCCAAGTACAGAAGCTGTAAAAGCCCGATTAAAAAAAGCCATCAACAATCTGGAAAAAAAATTGATGAAAGCAGAGAAAAGAAACCATCAGCATGCCCTCACGGATATTGATAATGTAAAGGAGAAATTATTCCCGGGTGGAGGCCTGCAAGAGCGGTCCGAAAATTTTGCGCTGCTTTACGTTAAGTATGGACATAATTTGTTTAGAGACCTGTATAAATACTTCAATCCTCTTGATTTTAAATTTACCATTTTATATTAAGTCAGCAATATTGCTGATTTTTTTGATTCCATCTATTTTATTATCATGCCCTGACCGATTGTTTTATTGATCCCGTCCTATCTTAGAGCGGCTTCATGTAAAAGTTTGGTTTGTAATTTAAGGCGTCATGAGTTTTTAGAATACTTTGTTTATGATTTCATAATATTTCATTTAGTTTGTCTTAATAGTTTCGAATTAGTTTTGTGCCGTATTACAACCAACAGCTAAATGAAAGAAATTCTACTGACGACCTGTGCGATAGCGATCGGAACTGGTCTGTATGCCCAAACCACCCAAGCTGGCTTCTCAGGGAAAATTACCGATGAGAACAACAAGGGAATACAGGGGGCTTCCATTGAAGTTCGTAATGAATCTACCGGTTTTACGACCAAAACCTCAACCAATGCCAATGGGGATTACAATTTTAAGGAATTACCTCTCGGCGGTCCCTATACCGTTAAGGTTACTTATATTGGTTATGGCGAACAGGTACGTTCGGGATTTAACCTCAATCAAGGGGATGTCATTCGGTTGAATATCCCGATTCAAAATGCCGCTAATGTATTGGAGACGGTAGAATTGACCGGAGTAAGTACATTGAAGAACAAGATTGAAAATTTGGGTGCCGCGACGGCAGTGACAGCACGTGACATCGCAAAGCTGCCTGTCAATGGCCGCAATTTTACATCTTTAATGGATTTATCGCCGTTGAGTAACAAAGACAATATCAGTGGTCAGTTGGGCTCTTCGACCAATTTTACGATTGACGGAATGAATGCGAAAAATCCTACTTCGGCGGGTTCGACAACAAGCCGTAGTGGTGCCCCCTTTTCGATTTCCATTGAAGCAGTACGTGAATTTAAAGTGGTTACCAATCAGTATGATGTGACCTATGGCAGAGCCGGAGGCGGTACCGTCAGCGCTGTGACAAAGCAGGGAACTAATAAGACACAGGGAAGTGCTTGGGTATATTCGCGGGCAGACTGGTTGTCCAGCCCTTATGATATCAATGGCAAGAAGCGTATGAATGATTTCTCCACGTATCAATACGGATTTACTTTGGGCGGTCCCATCATTAAAGACAAACTCCATTATTTTGTAGCCTGGGATCATCAACGGGATGCACGTCCACTGATTATTGCCGATATCAGTTCCACTGCCGACGAGGAGCGCTTTGGTATCACACGAGATAACCTCGATCAGTTTGTTGATATCGGACGCCGAAAATATGGACTGGGGCAGGAAGCACAGACAGGCTCATTTGATAAAATACGTCCGTCCAACGCAATATTCGGCCGTGTTGACTGGCAGCTGAATGATAACAATTTATTGACTGTCCGAAATAACTTTACCAGTGACATGAACAGACTGGGACTGCAGGATAATAAAGATATCGTGATGTATGAGTCTTATGGCAATGATAAGAACATTGACAACAGCCTCTTGGCGACCTTGCGGACGACCGTCTCACCACGGATCACAAACGAGTTAAAAGTGCAGCACCTGTATACCTATCAGAAAAGTAGTCCCGGGGACTTGTTGCCCAGCAAGAATATTCCCCGCGCGATTGTGGAAGATATCAAATCCTCTACCGGAACCAAGACTCTCCAGCTTGGGGGACATCGTTTTGCACAGGAATCGTTCAAGAACAACGTCTTCCAACTTGTAGATAACATGTATTACAGTACGGATTATATCAACTATACATTTGGTGTTGATCTAATGTATACCCATGCCAGCTCCATCTATGGCAGTGAGGTTAACGGGCGTTTTCATTTTAGGCCAAGTGATGACGGAAAGACTGCTTTGCAGAACTTTGAAACAATGACGCCGTATAACTATTACCGTGAAGTCCCATTGGTGGACGATCCAACCGTCATCGGTAACATATTCAATGCAGGTATTTACGGACAGCTGCAGACCAAATTGGCCAAAGGTCTGGATCTTGTTGCCGGACTACGTTTGGATTATGGTCATTACCCGACTTCGCCATTGAATGAGGATCTACTAAAGGAAGTTGGGGTACGTACTGATCACAAGCTGAAATCTTTTGTCGTACAGCCTCGATTTCAGATGACCTGGGATGTCAATGAGGAGCGAAAAGACTTCTTCCGTATAGGTGGCGGGATCTTTGCGTCAGATATCAACAATTACATGACAATTAATAATCTGACTTTTGATGGAAAGCATTTTGCAACTGTCGACGTACGGGGCAAGGATGTGCCGGCACCAGATTTTATTGCCTACAGAAAAGATCCTTCAACGACGCCTACCCTGGCACAATTTCAGACACCGACGATCAATACCTATGGACCAGATGCCAAGATTCCCGTGGTGTACAAAGCAAATATATCTTACACCCACTTCTTTACAGAAAAATTGAAAGCCAGTCTTTCAGGCTACATGAACCTGGGGCGTAATAACTATATGTATGTAGATCGTAATATGGTGAAAGATCCTTTCTTCAGATTGGCTAATGAGGACAGCAGAGGCGTGTTTGTTCCAGCCGCCTCCATACAGGGAGGAGCTCCCGACTGGAAGCAAGGACGCATATCCAATAAATATGGCCGTGTACTGGAACTGAATTCAGAAGGAAAAGTCAATCAATTTGCCGTCGTCTTTGATGCCAGTTACCAATATTATAAAGATGGGGCTATTTCCGTAAGTTATACCTGGAATGATGCCAAAGACAACACTTCATTCAATGGGAATGTGGCGAATACTGCAACATTGTCATTGGCTGTGAAAGATGACCCGAGAGATTTGAGTGTGATGAGCTATTCCAATACACAGTTTCGCAATAAAATTGTTATCTATGGTACTCTACCAACATTTTATGGTGTCAGTGTGGGTATACGGTACTCGGGAATTGGCGGTACACGCTATAGCTTATTGGCTGGAGGAAACATCAACGGAGACTTCGTTGCGGGCGATAATGATTTGGCTTTTATTTTTGACCGAAATAATTCAAATACACCTAAACGCATCGTGGAAGGTCTGAACAATTTGTTGGATAATGCAGCAAGCCAGAGCCTGAAAGATTATCTCAAAAAATATGAAGGCAAAATGGCCGAGCGAAATGGAGGCGTTAACGGTTTCTATGGATTAATCGATCTACGTATAGCCAAGAAGTTTAACTTGTATAAAAATCATGCCCTTGAAATATCCGGAGACCTGTTCAATGTGGCCAATTTGTTTAAGAAAACATGGGGAGTCAATGAGTCGCTTGGCAACCAGCGTCTTTATGCTTTAGGTGGAAAAGATGCGGATGGCAATGCCCTTCCTCAATTTGACACAGCATTACAGCAATTCAACTATAGTGTTGCCAATACAGGGGTGATCTCGCGGTCGGGCAATCCTTATCAGTTCCAGCTGGGTTTGCGTTATTCTTTTTAGCAAAACATACGAGCTGCATACGGATTTAGCATTTGAGTCCAACAATACTGTTTGGCTCAGTAAGTATACTAAAATAAGGACCAAAATCACATTTGGTCCTTATTTTAAGATTTGGGAGTCTCTCTCTTCTTTAAGATATTGAAAAAAGCTGTGGCTTTTTACATGGCGCCCTTCCCTGCTGCTTCGAGTTTATAGGGTATCAAGTTAAGACCATGTTATTACCAAGTTCGCCCTCCAGGTACAGTGAGTACACAGTGAGTCTACAATGAGTCCATCTTTTTTAGTGTTTTTCACTGTGGCTACATGTTTTTTTCAAACCGCGATCAGGCCGAACTTATCCTTAACTTGTTACGGTCTTATTGGCAAGAAGGTAGGCGGGAACTGCAATCTCTGTATTTCATCACTTTTTCTCCTTGGGTAGAAATACTTCTGCCATCATGTGGCGTACACTACCGCCACCGCAGGTTTCGATGACATGTAAATCTTGGTGGATGATTTTACCATGTTTCTCCAATTGGGCCGTTTGATACAGTGTGAGTGATGACAGGGCCTTATCCGATAACACAATAAAGCGGTTTCCGTATTTATTTCTAACCTGCAGGCAATTTGCTGCAAAGTGCTCCAATTGATTCTCGTTGATTTCGATGATTTCCTTTCCAGTTTCCCTCAGTTTTTTCAGCAATGTTTCGCGTTCTACCGGATCGTCGATGGCCGAAGGGCACAAAATGGCAAAGTCTTCTCCTACAGCCAATACTACATTGGTATGGTAGATAGGACGCCGCTGACCGTTGACAGTCTGGTAGGCATGGAAGACGACAGGACTATAGTTTTCCGTCCGGCAGTATTCCTCCAGCATTTCGCGGTCTGCCCGTTCGGAAAGGGCACAGTAGGCGACGCGATGTGCACGATCCAATACAAGAGCGCCCGTTCCCTCCAGATATTGTTTGTTATTCTCAGCGCTACTCAGGTCTTTAATCAGTTTGACGTAGTAGCCATTCTGCTTTAAGGGACCTTCGAAATCCAATAAATGTTCTTTGCGGCGGTTGGGAGCGAACATCGGATAAAAAATAATCTTACCGTCCTGGTGGAAGGATACAATGTTGTTGGGAAATATACTGTCTGGACTTTCTGATTTTTCATCGTCCTGAATGACAGTGACCAAAATTCCATGTGATTTTAGCTCATTGACCAAATTGTCAAACTCGTCCTGGGCCTCTTTGTTTAATTCTTCACCGCTTAAATTTTCGATGTCTTTCTGAAAGTAATTGTTGACTGCGGTCTGCTCATTTTTACGGAAGACAGAGGGTCTTACTAAAAGCACACTGTCTGTTACCTGTTTTCTCATGATTTATAATCGTTACTTCGCTGGTTTATATTTGATAAAAGAAATGATCTCATTCGCCTATTGCCGTATCATGGGCTGCTGATCTGTAATTTCGCAATTATGCGCTTTATACCGATATTGTGTATTCAGTTCGGGATGCAGTGCATTGCAGCGGGGACACCCTTTCAGCTGGTCCTTATACTAATGTATCGAAAAATCAGACGCTTTGCAAAAAGAATATCATTTAGAACAGATTTTGGTCTTAGGAAATTAGGGGTATATCGGGTTGTTTTTTGCCAATATATCAAATGAAGAAGCTGCTAGTTGATATATTCTTAATGACACTAGTTGTTGGTTGTTTTTATTGAAATTTTAATCCGCCAAGGACAATCGATTGCATATTAAACCTTCGATAAAACTGACTTTTTATCCACTTTTTTGCTTCGTTTTCAGCCATTTATTTTGCTATCTTTGCTCATCCAAAAAACGACTGTTTATAAGAGAGTTAATTACCTAATTATTATGTCGCTAACTATCTATAAGCGTTAACTTTTTGCACACATGAGCAATATACACTTCCAAGAAAAATTCGAAAGTCGCCACAATGGCCCAAGTCCAGTTGAAGCGAATGAAATGTTGGCCAAATTGGGCGTAACGTCAATTGACCAGCTAATTGACCAAACGGTCCCTTCACAAATCCGCGCTCCAAAACCTTTAAATCTTCCAAAAGCGTTATCTGAGGTCGCTTATTTAAAGCGCATTGCAGAGATCGCGGAGAAAAATAAAGTTTTCAAATCTTTTATCGGCCAAGGTTATTACGACGTTATCCTTCCCGGTGTTATTCAGCGCAACGTATTTGAAAACCCCGGATGGTACACGCAGTATACACCTTATCAGGCGGAGATTGCACAAGGTCGTCTGCAGGCATTGTTAAATTTTCAGACCGTTATTTCTGATTTTACAGGACTGGAGATCGCAAATGCATCCCTTTTGGACGAAGCTACAGCAGCGGCAGAAGCCATGTTTATGTTATACTCGGCTAGAAAAAATAAAGACGCCAATGTCTTCCTGGTTTCTGAGAATACATTTACCCAGACGATTGATGTGCTCAAAACACGGGCATTGTCTTTTGGTATAGAACTAAACATTACTGCGATTTCCGAGGAAGCATTGACCGATGATGTCTTTGCCGCATTTGTTCAATATCCGGCCGCAGACGGTACGATTTTCGATTATAAATCATTTACTGAAGCCGCTCACGCTAAAAATATAACGGTCTGTGCAGCTGCTGACCTCATGAGTTTAGCTTTGTTGACTCCTCCGGGAGAATGGGGTGCCGATGTGGTTGTAGGTAACTCGCAACGCTTTGGTGTACCGATGGGCTTTGGTGGTCCTCATGCAGCATTTTTTGCGACTCGGGATAGTTTTAAACGTAATATCCCTGGCCGTATCATTGGAGTAACGTCCGATTCGAATGGTAAATATGCATTGCGTATGGCACTTCAAACGCGCGAACAGCACATCCGTCGCGATAAAGCTTCGTCCAATATTTGTACGGCGCAGGCGCTATTGGCTATTATGGCTTCGTTCTATGCAGTCTATCATGGGCCTGAAGGAATCAAGAATATTGCATCCCGCATCCATGCATTGGCCAACCTGCTGGATCAAGCCCTACAAGCGCTTGGATATACACAGTTGAATAACGCTTATTTCGATACACTGCGTGTAGACTTAGGCGCACATGCCGGCGCATTGAAGTCAGAAGCGTTAAACAATGAACTGAATTTCTATTATAAGGGGTCACAGGTTTCTGTTTCAATTGACGAAAAAACCACTTATGAGGATATTAAAACAATTGTCAAAGTATTTGCAAAAATTCAGGGTAAGACCTTGAACGATGTAGATTTTGACACTTTAGAACAACAGGTAACTTCAGCGATCCCAACCGAGCTAGTTCGTACGTCTGCCTACTTAACGCATCCAAACTTTAATAGCTACCATTCAGAGCACGAAATGTTGCGTTATATCAAGTCATTGGAGGCCAAAGATCTGTCTCTTTGCCACTCCATGATTCCGTTGGGGTCCTGTACGATGAAGTTGAATGCGACCGCTGAAATGATCCCCGTGACCTGGGCAAGATTTGGCGGGTTGCATCCATTTGCACCAGCGGATCAGACCTCAGGTTATATGCAGATGATCGGTGAACTGAACGACTGGTTGTCCGAAATCACTGGATTTGCGAAGATGAGTTTTCAGCCAAATTCGGGTGCACAGGGTGAGTATACGGGGTTGATGGTGATACGCGCGTATCACGAAAGCCGTGGGGACCACGATCGTAATATCTGTCTGATCCCTGCTTCGGCTCATGGTACCAATCCTGCTTCGGCATCAATGGCTGGTCTTAAAGTCGTCGTCGTGAAATGTGATGAACTTGGGAATATTGATATTCCGGATTTAAAAGCGAAGGCAGAAGAACATGCTGCTCACTTGAATTCATTGATGGTAACTTACCCATCTACGCACGGGGTATTTGAAGAGTCTATCATTGAGGTCTGTGAAATTATCCATGCAAATGGTGGTCAGGTATATATGGACGGTGCGAATATGAATGCACAGGTTGGATTGACCAGTCCGGGTCATATCGGAGCCGATGTTTGTCACCTCAACCTCCATAAAACATTCTGTATTCCGCATGGTGGTGGAGGTCCGGGCATGGGACCTATCGGTGTAGCTAAACATCTTGTACCTTTCCTACCCAACCATGAAGTTGTCTCTACTTCTGGAGAGGAAGGTATCACAGCCGTATCAGCCGCACCATTTGGCTCGGCATCGATCTTGGTTATTTCACACGCTTATATTTCCATGATGGGCGGTGAAGGGCTGACCAATGCGACCAAGACAGCGATCATGAACGCTAACTACATAAAGGCACGTCTTGAAAATGCTTATCCTGTACTTTATTCGGGCAGCAATGGCCGTTGCGCACACGAAATGATCTTGGATTGCAGGGGCTTTAAAAATGCAGGTATCGAAGTGGCGGATATTGCTAAACGTTTGATGGATTACGGATTCCATGCACCGACGGTATCTTTCCCTGTTGCTGGAACTCTGATGGTAGAACCGACAGAATCTGAATCGAAGGCCGAACTGGACCGTTTCTGTGATGCGCTGATTGCCATTCGTCAGGAAATTGCTGCGGTGGAAGCCGGAGAAGCTGATAAAGCAAATAACGTGCTGAAGCATGCGCCTCATACCGCTGCGGTGGTGACTGCCGATGAGTGGGATAGACCCTACAGCCGTCAGACAGCTGCGTATCCACTGGAGTATGTCAAAGAGCGTAAATTCTGGCCTTCTGTTGGCCGTGTCAATGATTCACAGGGAGACCGCACATTAATTTGTTCCTGTCCCTCTATTGAAGAATATGCTGAGGCATAAGGTCCTTCATAAATAGAAACTGCGGGCTGCCAATTTTTTTGGCAGCCCTTTTTGTTTCGTAACTCTTCTGTTATTGGTCGCTCTGACTCCTGATACCATACACTTAGGCGCATCCTTTTATTCACGTTCGTTTCTGCGTACACCCAATACATCAATACCGGTCTGATAGGGCGATTGTATCAATTTAAGCTACATTATGGGGTATATGGGATTTTGGGAGTATATTTGTTCGGAAACACGCCGGAGCCATCAGAATGATGTATTTACATTTGTTCAGTAGAAGATGACATCACCGCTCTATTCACAGTATCGATAACACTATAGAGGCTAGTTTGGGTGTATGTGAACCGTCGTGGACAGGTTAAAGTTGATGCTGTCGGATTTATTCGCACAGTGATGTCCGTGAAAATGAAACGATCATTCCAATACGCTTGGAAAGCAAATTTAAATAAATGAATATAACAGCAAGATTCAGCCTTATAGCCGCAGTAGCATTGATGACCTCCTGCGCAGGCGGCAAGTATGCCAAGACCGAAAAGATATACAAGCAGCAGGCAAAGACTTTTTCTAAGTTGTATCGCCAGTCTCCCGTAACGGGGCAGTTAGAAAAAGTAAATGTAAACGATCAGCAGTGGATCGCTTCGATTAACTTCGGCATCCGGAAGCCTAATTTTGTCGTGATCCATCATACTGCCCAGGACTCCATGGGTCAGACTATTCGTACGTTCCATTCGGCAAAAGCAGGTGTGAGCTCCCATTATGTCGTGGGACGAGATGGAAAGGTCGTGCAGATGGTCAATGATCTTTACCGGGCACATCATGCCGGTCTCGGCAAATGGGGAAATGATACCGATTTAAATTCCTCCTCAATTGGTATCGAACTGGATAATAATGGTACTACGGATCCTTGGACAGACGTGCAAATCAATGCGTTGATCCAATTGCTGACCTACTTAAAAAATACATATAGGATTCCGCAGGCCAACTTTATCGGCCATATGGATTTGGCTCCGACCCGTAAAAATGATCCATCGCGATTCCCATGGAAAAAGCTTGCAGATCAAGGGTTCGGTTACTGGTACGAGGAGTTTTTGGAAACACCGCCGGTGGATTTTAACCCCAAGATGGCGTTACGCATAATTGGTTACGACGTCAGCAATCTGGATGCAGCCATCAAAGCATTTAAAATACACTATATCCAAACGGATGTAAATACCGCTTTTTTGAACGAAAATGATCTTAAGATTTTGTATTCGATCTATAAAAAGTTTTTATAATAAATAGTTTTGAATTTTTTATAGGAGCAGGCCCAAGCGGTTTTACAAGGCAGTTTGCAGATAATTAATTATTTATATCGCGTAATATACTGGTCAAACGCGCGCTTGTAGATCAATTTGAACCAAGGCGTAAAGTGGCTGGGCTGGAGGCTGATTTCACGATCAATGCTTTTTTGGTCCAGATAGCGGACGGCAGCAACTTCGGCAGGGTTAAAGCTTGGTGTGCCAGTGAATTTACCCAAAAGCACATGATCAAATTCGTGTTCGGTGAGGCCGTTTTCAAATTCCGCTCGATAGACAAAGGAAAAGACATCGCGTAAGTCAGATGCTTCTATCCGAAGTTCTTCCTGCAGGCGCCTTTTGGCTGCCTCCAGATTTGTTTCTCCTAGGCGCTGATGCGAACAGCAGCTATTGGTCCACAAGCCGCCGCAATGGTATTTGTCGAGTGCGCGTTGCTGTAGAAGAAGCTCATCATGGTCGTTAAATAAGAAAACACTGAACGCACGATGTAACAGACCTTTTTCGTGCGCCTCGTACTTTTCCATGCTTCCGATCATCGTATCCTCGTGGTCGACCAATATGACATTGTCCTGCTTCATAGGCTCAAAATAACAAAAAAAGCCCAATTTTCGAAAAATTGGGCTATCATTCCTAATATTTGCGATAGACGTCTTAAACGGTTTTTACAAATTTCTCATCGTAATTTTCAATATCGATAATATAACCGTTTTTGATTAAGAACTCAAACAACGGCTTTGCCTCTTCCGAAACCGGCATATTTTGCGTCGTGATAATTTTGTTTTCTTTTTTCAATAAATAAGGATAAGCGTAAAGCTTCACATTTTTATTGAACATACCCGAAATATAAGACAGGAGTTCATTGGTATACAGTTCCTTGTTATAGTTATCGGAATTAAAAATATTTTTTAAGTTGTAAACGTTGGTTGCGATGCCGATATTTTTTGGTTTAAAGTTGCTGATGAATTCAGCAAGGTGATTGTTCCTGCGAAAGTTGCTGACAATAATATTGTTTCCTGTTGCGCATAATTCATCTGCCCGGGAAGCAAATTCCTGCAGGTCCGCATCGGTAATCTCATGCGTATCTTCCAGTAGGTTTCCCATCAGTACCTCGATCAGTACAATCGTGTCGGCATCTGTGGCCCCCGTATTTTTTTTAAACTGTTCGACAGCAAGGTTGAAGAGATCAAAGTTGGGCAGCGATTTTTGGCGATATTTTGTCCGTAGTAGGATGATGTTCTTTTTGTACAGAAAATCTTTGATCTGCACGGCTTTTCCATCGGGCTGAAAGATCGCAGCTTTCGCAAATCCCTTGGCAATGAGATAAAGATTGATAAGCCGCTGATTGACATTTTCAAAAAGAGGTCCGCTCAACTTGACCAAATCGATTTCGACAGATCCTATGGATAGATTGTCGACCAACGATTCAATCATGGTCTGTACATTGTCAGCATAATAGTATGCGGCAAACAGTAAGTTAACACCAATAATTCCCAGTACTTTTTGCTGTAACTGATTATCACTGTCCAGCAGCCTTACATGGACGATGATATCGTTAGTAGGACCGCCGACTTCATGCTGAAAACGAAGGCCGATCCAGCCGTGCGGCTCATTGGTCTTGGTAAAATTGAGCGTGGTCACTGTATCCGCAAAGGCAAAGAATTTTTTATTGCAGTATTTGTCACCATGTAACCGTTCGGTGAGGAGATTGAATTCGTGCGAAAGCATCTTTGTCAGCCGCGTTCTGCTCACGTACCTTCCATCTTCTTCTTCACCATATATTGCATCACTGAATGCCATGTCGTAGGCAGACATGGTTTTAGCGATTGTGCCTGAAGCAGCCCCTGCGTTGAAAAAGTTACGTGCGACTTCCTGTCCCGCACCGATCTCTGCAAACGTCCCATAAATCTCTGGGTTTAGATTTATTTTTAGGGCCTTTCGCTTGGTTTCAAAAATTTCTCTTGCCATGTTACAAAGGTACAAAAATCAGCAGGCTAGTGAAAATTAAAAGTATGAAAGCTAAAAACAGAATAAAATTAGGCTTGTTCTAAAACAAGCCTAATTTATTAAAAGCGTAGAATAAAGCGCTACTATGTAGAGCCTGACTGAATCTGTTGTCCAGAAGCATTTTTTTTGCTTCTGGAAGGGGGACAAGATAGACGTCGATCTCCTCATGATCATCCAATGCCTGTTCCTGCACTTTTCGTCCACCGGTCATCAGGTAAGTGTACGTCACATTTCCGCTCGTCGCCGGATTGGCATAGAGCGTTGCGATCTCCTCTATATGATCAAATGCATAACCAGTCTCTTCCAGCATTTCACGGATTGCGGCATCCACAGGATTTTCGCCGGGTTCCATCGTACCTGCGGGGATTTCCAGTGATAGCATACCAGCACCATGACGGTACTGCTTGATCACCAGTAGTTCATTCTGCTCCGTGATGCCGACCATATTCACCCAGTCCGGATATTCAAGGACATAATAATGATCATTGATCCTACCATCGGGCAGTTCACAGGTATCCTTCCGTAAGGTGGCCCAAGGTTCCTTGCAGATGTACTCCGAAGAAAGTAATTTCCACTTTTCCATCAGCCAATAATATCTTTCATCATACGGTCTACTTTTTCTTCCAGCACCTGCTGCAGCTCAGGATACTCCGCTGTGTCGTTCAGCTGCTCTTTGACAGAACAGTAAAATTTGATTTTGGGCTCTGTACCCGACGGCCGGGCCGATATTACGTCGCCATCGACGGTGATGAACTGCAGCACATCGGACTTGGGCAGTGTGATCCCAGTTTTTTTGCCTGTTTTCATGTCGGTGGTCTGCGAAAGCTGATAATCGCGGATTTCCTTTACCTCAACTCCGCCCAGTGCGGTCGGCAGATTGCGGCGTAGACCCGCCATCATGGCCTGAATTTCCTCCGCACCCGCTTTACCCTTTTTGGTCAGGGAAATCAGTTTCTCCTGGTAGCAGCCAAACTGTTTGTAGATATCCAGGAGCACTTGATAAACTGTTTTGCCCTGAGATTTGAAATAAGCGGTCATTTCAGCCAGAAAAGCACATGAATTCGGTGCGTCTTTGTCACGGACAAGGTCGCCCACGAGGTAACCGTAGCTTTCTTCGCCGCCGGCCAGATACTGGGCCGAATCCCCCAGCTCGGTGATCAGTTCGCCTATGTATTTAAAGCCTGTGAGGGTTTCGTAATGTGTCACACCATAATGGTCAGCGATGTCGGCCTGCAGGTTGCTCGTTACGATAGTTTTGACGATATACGGATTTTGGGCCAGCTGTTTTAACTCACTTTTTGTACTCAGTACATAGTAGATCAGCAGGCTGCCGATCTGATTGCCGTTGAGCAGCTGGAATTGTCCCGCGCTGTTTTTGACAGCAATGCCCACCCGGTCTGCATCCGGGTCGGTGGCCAGCACAAGGTCGGCATCGATTTCTTCCCCTTTCTTTGTCGCCATCGCCATGGCATCCTCTTCTTCCGGATTGGGATAGATCACGGTCGGAAAATTGCCGTCCGGTGTAGCCTGCTCGCTGACGACCGTAACGTTTTCAAAACCCCAGGAAGCAAGCATTTTGGGTACAATCGTGATCCCTGTACCATGGATCGACGAATAGACGATTTTTAGGTCTTTCTGCTCAGCCACAGCCTCCGGATGGATGCTCAGCGCTTTATTGGCGTCGATGTAGATCTGATCGATCTCTTCGCCAACTGGCACAATATTCTGCGTGCTGCCCTCGAATTTAATATCCTTAACCGAAGCAATCGCATTCACTTCGTCGATTACATTTTTGTCATGAGGTGCAGTGAGCTGACAGCCGTCGCTCCAGTAAGCTTTATATCCATTGTATTCCTTCGGATTATGGGAAGCCGTCAGCATGACTCCGCTCTGGCATCCGAAATGACGGATAGCAAAGGACAGCATCGGCGTGGGGCGAAGCTCATTGAAGAGATAGACCCTGATGCCGTTGGCGGCAAATACCTGAGCCACGAGCTGGCCAAAAGCCTGTGAATTGTTGCGGCTGTCATACGATACGGCGACCTTGATATCCTGACCCGGAAATTGCTTCCTCAGGTAATTGGCAAGCCCCTGTGTCGCTTTGCCGATCGTGTATTTGTTCATGCGGTTGGATCCTACCCCCATAATGCCCCGTAGGCCGCCCGTTCCAAATTCAAGATCTTTGTAAAATGAATCAATAAGTTCTGTCTCAGCCTCTTCATCGATCAGCTTTTGAACAGCAGCGCGTGTTTCTTCATCGTAGCTTGAGGTTAACCAACTGTCGACCTTCTGTTGTATCTCTTTATCTAAATTTCCCATTACGTGTTAAAATAAGGCTAAATGTAAAAAAATCTTTTAAGCGTCACAACCGGCATATGCACGGTCAATGACCGTGATATACCACTTTCCTCCCTCTTTCGTGACGTGAAATACCAAGGGCTCTTCCGTGTCGCTAGAGGTCATGATGGCGCGGTAGCTTCGGGCTTCCATATTTTTTAGGCGCTGCAATTCGCTGCTGCTAATTTTTGCATCCAAAATTTCGTTCATAAATCTCGCCGTCTGTGAAAGTTCGTTCGGCCGGCTTTTCTTGTCATAATAGAAGCCTGATTTGTCCCATTTCATTGTTCCGCAATCAAACGCAGGGAGTTTTCCCGATTTTAATGGCCCTTTATAGCTTAATTTTTCGTAAGAATGGTACTCAGGTACCGGCTTGGAAAAGCTAAAGCTGTTTTGATGCACATACGAATCCAGAGCGCCCGGACGATAAATGATATATATACCCAACTTGGGATGAATGTAGTTGTTGATGGTTTTACCATCTTGTTCGGTGTAGGCCTTCGCTATGTTTTCGAGTACCTCTTCTACTGTCTCTATGTCCTCTTTCTTAGGCTCCTTTTGTAGGGTATCGGGCTTGCTCACCGTATCCAAGGGGATGGAATCCTGGGCAATGCGTATCGCTTTGTCTTCTTTTTTATTATTTCTGCAGGACGTTATTCCGGCCGAAAGGGCGATAAGAACAAAGAAAAGGAGTTTTCTCATGTTGTGTTTATTTATTTGATCGTATTTTTTGACGCCAGATTCTCGATAATGGATTTTAAAATCGCGCGTGTAGCGGGCAACCACCATTGCTCCAGAATCCGCTGTATGGTTTCGTCTCTATTTTCGCGCAATTTAAGAATTATTTCCTTTCTGAAGTTTAGTTTTGAGGTTTGCCAGGTGGACTGATTTAATTGCGTGATCTGCTTTATTTTCTTTGTCGCCGTATTAAAGAGGACATTCGCAGGAACAACCTCGTCTACCAAACCCTGTGCTTTTGCTTCCACAGGAGATAACAGTTTTCCTTCAAGTAAGTTTTGGTAAGCATGGCGTTTTCCGATCCAGAATGCATAGAGCAGAAAGATGCTTTCGGGGACAATCAGGCCGACAGGTATTTCGTTGAGGCCAATGACAAAGTTGCCTTCGGCCATAATCCGATAGTCGCAGCATAGCGCCAATACGCAGCCCCCTGCGGGACTATGGCCAGATATAGCGGCCACAATTGGCTTCGGAAAAGCAGCTAGAAGTGTGGTGGTCTCCATAAAAAGTATCCAGAATTCGCTGATCTGCTCTTCATTATAGTTGTATAGGGTGATCAGGTCAAGCCCGGCACTAAAAAAGTTCTCTTTTCCGATCAGGATGATCCCTTGCACGCTGTCGTTGTCCTGGGCGGTTTCCAGTGTGACAATAAGTTCTTTCAGCAACAAGGTGTCGATTGCATTGGACTTTCCACGGTCCAGGAAAATACTTAAGATGCGGTCTTCTATTTTGGTTTTTATATGTTCCATACGCAGCAGTATATAATTATAACGGTTTGTTTGTTGCACTATTGTGGTTTTACTTCTAATAAGTGTTCCTGATGGCCAATTTTTCCCTCCATATCTACTCCTTCGATAGTGATCTTGTATGTTCCGGGTTCGTCGGCGGTGAAAAAATCGAATTGTGTTTTTCCATTTTTATCGGTGATGAGATTGGGCTCCCAGGCAATAGTAGTTCTCAGATCGCGTTTAAGTGCTTGTTTTTGCGTGGCATCATACTGTGGTTTGAAAAAGTTGCGGTTTACATGTAGCCCTTTGGGTACAATTGTAACAATCCCTGTCGGCGTATAGGATGATAATACGGCGTCGCCCGATTTGGTCGTGATGACCAGGACACCATTGCCACCATAGGACCCATAAATTGCCGTGGTGCTGGCAGTACGTAGTACTTCAATGCTGGCGACATCCTGGACATTGATCATGCTGATCTGCTCCGCCTCAATGTACATGCCATCCAAAACGACCTGCATGGGGCTTCCACCGTTTAGTCCCATCGATCGCGTGCTATAGGGGACTCCATTTCGAAACATCACACCTACAAGCCTACCGGCAAGACATTGTTCCAAGGTCGTACAAGTCGACAATTCCTCTGCCGTGATGACCTGATCCGCATTGCCGGGGCCATTTAAATTTCTAGAGTTCTTGTCAGCCTTGTTAACTCTCGTTCGGCTGATCTGGACCTCTTCGAGTACAATGCTTTTCTGGATAATGCCCGCGGCCTCCAGTTCTGCTAAAAACTGCTGGTTGTTTTTAAGCTGGCTGATCAATTCAGTATTGATATCATTGGTCATCAAGGGGTCGTCTTTGCTCTCTTCAATTCGTGGGATCACCGGTTCATCGACAACGATATCCACTCTATTTTTTTCCTTTTTACCCTTGCCTGTCACAATAAATTTGACGCTGTCTGCGAATAGCAGCTCGTCAAAGGCAAATTTGCCTTCTTCGTTGGTTAGGGTATCGATGCT
Source organism: Sphingobacterium thalpophilum (assembly GCF_901482695.1). Lineage (NCBI taxonomy): Bacteria > Pseudomonadati > Bacteroidota > Sphingobacteriia > Sphingobacteriales > Sphingobacteriaceae > Sphingobacterium > Sphingobacterium thalpophilum. Next base: position 1,715,302 of record NZ_LR590484.1, on the reverse strand, counting down.
CAGCATCATATTGCTGGTAGGTATCAAGGTAACCGTGGCACCCGGTACAACGGCTTTCCTACCCGTTTTCTTCACGGTGCCTGAAACGGTAAGTCCCTTTTCGGGAGGATACTGCTTTTGGGTGCTGTCAAGATAGTGTTTCCAGTCAAGTTTTCGCCACCCCTGAATGAACATGAGGTTGTCGAGCTCATCCAGCTTGACGTTATTTAAATCCGCAAAGTAGTAGTTGGGGCGTTCAATGAAGCCCCGAAGATCCGATTTTAACAAAAGTTCCGAAACGATGGAGGAGTAATGAAGACCTGTAAGGGTATCGATTTTTGTCAGGTTAACAACAGATGCCGAAAGCGCGGCTATTTTTGAGGTATCACTGCTGCCTTCATGAACGGTGAGACTGGCAAGGACATGGTCACGTGTGCCGAATGCCGGTTTGTTTAACTGTACAGCAATCGGCAGCATTGTTTTTGCGGCGTTGTAGTTAAATACAAGCCTTTCGATAACAGGAACCAGTTGTGCATTGAGAATGGATAGCTGGAGTACTCCTGAAGGAAGTTCTTTCTTTGGAATATTGAACAAGATCTCACCGTGATTTAACTTTTGTTTAGCAGCATGGAGTACCAGACCATTGTACTGTGCAATCAGATACATCTCCTGGCCATTGACGAGGTCCGCAGTCGCCGACAGCTGCGTTACGATTTTGTCTTTGAGGCCTGAGTTAACTGTAAGCGCATAACCCGAAGCTGCTATGGGCGGTATGGAGGCACTTACCGAGCTGCCGTCTTCAAAGGTTGCAGTCGCGATGTATTTTTTTTCCGCATTCAGGATCAGCGGTATACTGCCCATACCGAGCGGATTTGTTTCAAATTCCATCAGTGGAGTCAGATTGTCTTCCAATATTTTTATTTTAGCTTTAAGTCCAAGGCCTGTCGGGGAAAGCACTTTGAAGCCAGTTTTACATAATATATTGTTGACCAGTTCACCACTTTCCGGAAATATCTGGATACTGTTCTGCCGAGTGGGATCGGGGATTCTAAAGCTCTTTAATATCCGTCGTTTGTCTGAGGAGAGAAAGTGCAAAGACAGTAGGCCACCTTTAAAGTCATCTTTTAATTCAAGCGATATGGTTCCGTTTTCGTCGGATTTTAGCCTTCCGGTTCGCTCTTTTTTACCTTCCTGCTTTAATGTGTACTGCACATTGTTGTTTAAAAGGGGCGCCCCTTGGAAAGTCTTCATCCTGATCTGAAAGAATCTCTCCGGACCATCGTTGACAAGTGTACTCTGCGTAACGATGTTGTCCGACCTTCCATTGGTAATCGGGACAACACGTTCGTAAAAATTGGAAGTGGAGTCATTTTGCATCCACTGTGTGTATGCTCTGATTCGGTAGGCTCCTTCAATGAGTGTATCCGGTAGATTGAAGTCGCCGATCCCAAGTCCTAGCGTGACGGGTATTTTAATGCTTTTGACGATGGTATTTGACGGTGAGATCAATTCGATGTTAGCGATCTTGCTGTTGTTGCTGAGGTAATTGAACGGGGCGATCGTACAATACAGTTTAAACCAGATATTTTCACCTGCCGTGTAATCATTCTTATCCAGATGCAGGTAGATTTTTTCGACGGGATGATGTGCACGGTAAGAATCCAGTTTCTGCAGCGTCTGATCAATCTGAGCGAAAGTCAGTAAGGGGAATACCAGGCAATTGATTAATAACAGTATTTTGGCATACATATGACTAAATGTTTCTGGTAAATTAGAAAATATTTTTTCTTTAATCAACTTATAAATCAAAATATTATATCGTGGCAGAGTATTAGCAGCACCGGAAGCCGGTTTGCTCACGGATACAAATTTAAAATGTGTTTTTAAGGTCCGCTGATGGCTGAAAATTAATATAAAAAAAATATATTTGTGCTATGAAAATCCTTATCATCGGTTCGGGAGGCCGTGAGTCCGCCTTCGCCTATACATTGTCGAAAAGTCCACGTTTAGATCAGCTGTTTATTGCGCCCGGTAACGCGGGTACTGGCGCCTATGGGGAAAACGTAAATATAAAGGTTACAGATTTTGAAGCTATCGCTTCCTTTGTGCTCGAAAAAGACATCACGATGGTTGTTGTGGGCCCCGAAGAGCCTCTGGTTAAAGGTATTCATGACTATTTTTTAAACCGGGACGATATAAAACATATTCCGGTGATCGGCCCGCAGCAGGAGGGAGCGCAACTAGAAGGGTCAAAAGATTTTTCAAAACAGTTCATGGATCGCCATGGAATCCCTACAGCAGCGTCACGGTCGTTTGATGCGGCGTCGTTGGATGAGGGATTGTTGTACCTCGAAGGTCAGAAGCTGCCCATCGTATTAAAAGCAGATGGTCTGGCAGCTGGTAAGGGCGTATTGATCTGTGAAACACTTGAGGATGCCAAGGCAGAACTGAAAGCGATGATCGCAGAGGCCAAATTTGGCGATGCGAGCCGTGTCGTTGTAGTGGAAGAGTTTCTAAAAGGGATTGAACTTTCCGTATTTGTGCTTACGGATGGAAATTCATATAAAGTGTTACCATCAGCTAAAGATTACAAGCGCATTGGTGAGGGTGATACCGGTTTGAATACAGGTGGAATGGGTTCCATCTCTCCAGTTCCTTTTGCAGATGATATTTTTTTGAACAAGGTCGAAGAACGTATTATCAAACCTACAGTCGAAGGGCTGAAAAAAGACGGCATTCCTTACAAAGGTTTTATTTTCATCGGTTTAATGAATGTGGGTGGGGATCCATATGTTATTGAGTACAATGTTCGTATGGGAGATCCTGAGACCGAATCTGTGTTGCCACGCATCGAGTCTGACCTCTTGGATCTTCTGGAGGGCGTAGCACAGGGCAACCTTGAGCAACGTTCGTTTACTGTTTCACCGAAGACAGCCGTGACAGTCATGCTGGTCGCAGGCGGCTATCCGGGAGCGTATGAGTCCAGCAAGGAAATCACCAATATAGAAAATGTAAAAGAGTCTCTCGTATTTCATGCCGGTACGAAAGAGCAGGACGGAAAAGTCGTCACAGCCGGAGGAAGGGTCATCGCAGTAACAACCTTGCAGAACACGCTTTTCGAGGCGTTACAGCAAGCTACAGCAGATGCCGGAAGGATCTATTTTGAAGGCAAATATTTCAGACGGGACATCGGCTTCGATCTGATCTAAAAAATATTCGAAATTATTTTTTGCAATTCTGATTTTAAAATCTATATTTGCAGCTCCAAAAGCAATAAAAGCTTCTGGAGCTCATAAAAGGCCCGTTCGTCTAGGGGTTAGGACGCAAGATTTTCATTCTTGAAACAGGGGTTCGATTCCCCTACGGGCTACACATCTAAAAGTCAAAACATACAAAAGCCTGCAAATATTCAATTTGCAGGCTTTTTTGCCTTATGGTGTTTGCCGTTAGAAAGCCCCATTCATAATCAATTCATCCACAGTAGTTTTATTTTTCCTCCTTTGATACAAAATAGCAGACTATTGAGAAAAATCGTTAGTCTCAAAAATTTTACGTTCTCTAATTTTGGATAATCAATTATAGAACGCAGTTCCTAAGAGAAGTATTTGAAAACGTAAATTATAATAATCAACATTTATCTTCTGGCCTAGCAGCCCAATAAACGAAACAGAATTAGTAAAAATGATTTTAACAGGACGTCATGTCTTTTTTTTAGTAAAAATAAGCTAATACCATTTAGCTTTTATAAAATAATCAATTATGTGGAAATCAATTCAAACAACTTACAAGAGCGTAGGGCGGGTGTCGATCCGTTCGTCCTGAAATTGACCTTTAGAAAGTAGTTAAACCAGCATGCTTTTAAATAAAGAATGCTGAAGGAATCAGGTCAAGGACCTGTTCGTTTAGGCATATGTAGAAGGCAGTATTAAGAACAAATTATAACCGAATAATACCTTATGAGAACAAAACAAGTAGCCCACGGAAGGCAGCGCCTCCGTAGCAGACTTTGGGTTTTTATGCTACTCATGCTTGGACTCTGGGCATGCAAAAATGATACACCTGAGATTGGCGGTGAGGCAGCACCTTTCGATCCATCTAAACCTGTTGTGGTCTCCGACTTTGCACCCAAATCAGGCGGAATGGGGCAACGGCTAGTAATCTATGGAAAGAATTTTGGCAATGATCCAAAAAATGTAGAAGTCTTTATCGGCGGGAAAAAAGCTATAGTAATCAATGTTTTGGGTGAGTCACTTTATTGTCTGGTGCCCAAGCAGGCTTTTAAAGGAGATATTGAGGTGCGTGTGGGCGGAGACGAAAAACCTGTTGTCGGCAAAGCAGAAGCGCTTTTTGACTATCAACGCAAACTGGTTGTGTCAACCTTGGCTGGTTATAGAAATGCACGTGGTGATGAGCCCTGGAAAGACGGTAAGTTTAAAGATGCGGATGAAAACAAGATGGCCAGCGGTTTTTGGCTGTCGTCGTTCATGAAGTTTGATCCGCTTAACCCAAAACACTTGTGGGTTACATTCGATGAAAATAACGGTCTTTACCTGATTAATTTCGAGGACAGTACAATCACCAAAAAACGCTCAGATTTCAGTCGACCGCGAAGCGTTGACTTTTCACTGGATGGGAAATATATGATTGTAGCGCAAGACAGGGGAGGTGAAAATGATGAGTCTACCTTATTATTTTCCCGAGCAAGGAATTTTTTGGATAAAGAAGTACTGACAAAAAGCAAGCAATGCAATGGGGCATCTATCCACCCGGTCAATGGTGAAATGTACTTCAATAGCTATGCAAAAGGCGAATTTTACCGTTTCGACCTGAATCAATATTTTATAGATAAAACGACTAAATCAGAGTTCTTATATGTAATCCAGGATCCGCAGTGGGAATATCGGGCGCTGATCCATCCAAGTGGAAATTATGCCTATATCTTGGTCATCAATCAAGGATATATTATGCGGGCCGATTACAATTGGGAAAAAAAGCGATTCAACCAACCCTATCTTATCTGTGGCAAAGTCCGGGAATCTGGTTATAAAGATGGAGTCGGGTCTTCGGCACGGGTCAATCAGCCTTATCAAGGGGTATTCGTCAAAAATCAGGCATATGTGGATGCCGGTAAGCCAGACGTATATGATTTTTATTTTACAGACATGATGAATCATGCGATCCGTGTACTTACACCGGAAGGTGCTGTGACAACTTTTGCCGGCAGGGGAAGTTCAAGTCTCAATAGCAATCCCTATGGTTATGTCAATGGAGACCTGCGCGAAGAAGCCCGTTTTGACCGCCCATCGGGCATCGCCTATAATGAAAAAGAAGGTGCTTTTTATATCGGGGATCGCGAGAATAGACGAATCCGCAAAATAGCATTGGAAGAAATGGATGAAAATGACCAAGATTAACCTAGCATAAAATGATGAATAAAATAGTATTAACCTGTATGTTGCTTCTCGGTATCACCTTCAGTGCGTTGGCACAGGATATTGTGGAAGTAACCGGAGTTGTTGTTGATCCTCAAAAAATTCCATTGATAGGGGTCAGTATTTCTGTGAAAGACGCACCCGGTCTAGGCACAACGACGGACAATAAGGGGCATTATAAGATAAAGGTCGAACGCTACAAAACGCTAGTCTTCTCCTCTGTCGGATATCAAAAACAAGAGATTCTTGTTAAAGATGTCCATTCTATTAATGTGACATTGAAAGAGTCGGAAACCAGCGTGTTAGATGAAGTCGTCGTAACGGGTACCGGTACGCAACGGACGCTCACATCGACTGCTGCAACCAGTAGTGTGGATCTGAGTACGATGAAAGGGAATCCGACATCGAGCATAAGCAACGCGCTGATCGGAAATGCGCCCGGGGTCTTGGGGATGATGCAGTCGGGCCAGCCCGGAAAGAATATTACTGAGTTCTGGATCCGCGGTATTTCTACCTTTGGTGGAGGAGCCTCAGCGCTTATTTTGGTCGATAATATTGAACGGGATATTAATGATATCAATATTGAAGATATCGAAACCATTAATATCCTTAAGGATGCAGCCGTGACCGCGATTTATGGTTCCAAAGGAGCAAATGGCGTTATCTTAATCACAACCAAGCGTGGTAAAGACGGTAAAATTAGTATCAACTTCAAAGATGAGAATATTTACAATACCCGCACGATTACCCCTGAATTTGAAGATGGTGTTAGCTATGCCAATTTATTGAACGAGGCACGTATTACACGGAATTTTGAACCCATTTATCAACCCGAGGAACTGGAAATCTTACGTTTGGGATTGGATCCAGACCTTTATCCGAATGTCAACTGGAAAGACCTCTTACTAAAAGATGGCGCAATGACTTACCGTGCTAATCTCAATATGACCGGCGGTGGAGCTACTGCGCGTTATTTTTTGTCCGGAAGTTATATCGATGAAGGTGGTATGTATAAAACCGACGAAACATTGCGGAATGACTACAATACAAATGCGAACTACAAAAGATATAATTATCGGTTGAATACAGATATTAATGTGACCAAAAGCACGGTGTTAAAAATCGGTGTTGCTGGTTCGCTCAATAAAAGAAATAGCCCCGGCTTGGGAGATAATGATTTTTGGGGAGTGTTATTTGGTTACTCACCAATTCGGACACCAGTACTATACTCAAATGGATATGTTCCTGCCATTGGCACCGGCAATCAGACCAATCCCTGGGTCGTGGCCACACAGACAGGGTACAATGAAAATTGGCAAAATAAGATACAGACGAATATTTCCATCGAACAAAATTTTGATTTTATAACCAAAGGGCTACGTTTTAGAGGTATTATTGGTTACGACACAAATAATGATAATAATATTTACCGCCGAAAATGGCCGGAGCAATGGCGGGCAGAGCGCGCCCGGGATGAAAATGGAAATTTAATATTTACTCATATTTCCGATCCGCGTGAGTTATTTCAGGAAAGTAGCGCTAGTGGTGACCGTCGCGAATTTTACGATATGATGTTCAACTATGACCGAAGTATAGGGAACCATAATATTGGTGCTGTTGCCCGTTTTACGCGCGATGCACTCGTTCGAACCGTCAATCTTGGCGATGATATTAAAAATGGAATCGCAAGAAGGAATCAGGCCTTAGCGGGACGTGTTACCTACAATTGGAAATCGCGTTATATCGCCGATTTTAATTTTGGTTATAATGGCTCGGAAAACTTTGCTCCGGGGAGGCAATATGGTTTTTTCCCGGCTGTTTCAGGGGCATGGAATATTGGGGAGGAACCTTTTGTGAAGGATAATATCTCTTGGATGAATATGTTTAAGGTCCGCTATTCTTGGGGAAGAGTGGGTAACGACCAATTGGCCGGAGGAGCACGGTTCCCTTATTTATCGACGATCTCGGAAGTTGATGGTGGATATGACTGGGCCGATTATGGGTTTATTCGATCGTATCAGGCAATTAAATATAGCCAGGTGGCCTCCCCAAATGTGACGTGGGAAATAGCGACGAAAAGGAACTTAGGATTTGATTTGGCACTCTTTAAGGATAAAATTATTGCCAACCTGGATTTCTTTAATGAAAAACGTACGGGCATTTATATGGCTCGGAATTATTTGCCTGCTCTCGTGGGATTGGAATCCGTTCCTAGTGCCAATGTGGGTGCGGTAAAATCCAGCGGTTTTGATGGTCGTCTATTATATAACCAGAAAGTAGGGGAAGTAAATTTAACTGCCAGAAGTAATATAACCTATAGTAAGAATGAGATTACGGAAATTGACGAAGAAAACAATGTCTATGGTTATCAAAATCAAAAAGGATATCGTGTTGACCAGGCGAAAGGGCTTATCGCTTTAGGCTTGTTTAAAGATTATGATGATATACGTAATAGCCCGAAACAAACATTCGGTACATACCAGCCCGGAGATATCAAATATAAGGATGTTAACGGCGATGGTATCATAGACGATGGTGACCGTGTTGCTATTGGCGCTACGAGACGCCCCAACCTGGTTTATGGGGTGGGTGTATCAGCAAGCTGGAAAAGTCTCGACGTCAGTGTCCACTTTCAGGGAGCGGGAAAATCGACCTTCTTTACCTATGGAAAAACAGTATATGCTTTTAGCGAGGGAGAGTGGGGACAGGTGTTAAAAGGAGTAATGGGCGATAACCGCTGGATTTCTGCCGATATATCGGGCGATCCATCCACCGAAAACCCGAATGCATCATATCCACGATTAAGCTATGGGCCCAATCCGAACAACTTTAGGGAATCGACCTTTTGGTTGAAAAACGGCCAATATGTGCGGTTGAAAACCATCGATATTGGGTATACATTGCCGAAAGAGCTAACGAATCGTATCAAAACCAATAGCATTCGGATTTTTGTCGTGGGATCGAATCTATTCACCTGGTCAAAATTCAAGCTTTGGGACCCGGAGCTGGCGACGCCACGGGGAGAAGATTACCCATTGCCTAAGTCATTTACCTTTGGCATCAATGTTAACCTATAAAATTTATAAAGATGCAACGAAACAAATTATATATTGTGATAACGCTTGTCCTGGGAGCAAGTCTTGTCTCATCTTGCAAAAAAGATTATCTCAAGTCGGATCAGTATTTTAAGGATCGGCTCAATATAGAGAAAACCTTTAAAAGTAAGCGCTATTCGGAAGAATGGTTAGCCCATATATTTGAGGAATTTAAAGGTGAGAATGCCGATGTCGCCAGCAAGGGATTGACACCACATTGTTTTGCAGATGACATGTATTATGGTGATCGTGACAAAGATTATGACCCGTCGAAGAATGAATTGTCGTATAATATGTTCAAAATGGGGCAATATACCGAAAGTGATAAGCAGGGTACATGGGTACAGTCCTATCGCGGTATTCGTAATGCGTCAACCTTCATTCAGTATATTTATATGAATACGGAAATGTCGGCTGTTGAAATATCGGATTATCGCGGTCAGGCACGTTTTGCCCGGGCCTATCTCTATTGGTTACTGCTTCGTAAATACGGCCCGATTCCGTTATTGCCCGACGAGGGGCTAGATTATACCGACAGTTACGACGATTTGGCTATTTCGAGAAATACCTATGAAGAATGTGCTGAATATATCAGTAATGAATTGTTGCAGGCCGCTAAGGAGATGGAAGCTCTCGGTATGAAGCGTGGACAAGATGGTTCAGCACGTCCGACTGTTGGAGCTGCATTAGCTGCGCGGGCCAAGGTACTACTCTATGCCGCGAGCCCATTGGCCAATGGCAATAACTCAAGCTATGCGGCATTGCTGGTGGATAAACAAGGGAAACGTCTGCTCTCTGCAGATTATAAGGAGGAAAAATGGGCCAAAGCAGCGGCGGCGGCGCGGGATGTGATGGAACTGGGCATATATCAGCTGTATACAGCTCCTTTTCAGGAGACCGGTGATGACGCGACTATCACACCTCCTCAGGATCATAATTTTTCCGATAAAAATTGGCCTGCAGGCTGGGCCAATATAGATCCTGAAAAATCTTACGCTCAAGTTTTCGATGGCACACTTTCCGCTTCGGGTAACCCCGAATTAATCTTTACACGCGGGAAAAATCAGCAGAATGAGGGGGTTGACCAAATGGTAATCCATCAATTACCGCGTTCTGCAACAGGATGGAATACACATGGGCTCACGCAGAAGCTGGTGGACGCCTACTACATGAATGATGGTACAGATGTGCCTGGTAAAGATAATGAAATCGGGCGTGGAAATGGTTCACACAGAGTTGCGGGTTACGTTAGCCAGGAAGATTATAACGCAAAAAAATACAGGCCATTACGTCCGGGAGTTTCGCTGCAATATGCTAACCGTGAGCCTCGGTTTTATGCCTCGGTGGCTTTTAATGGCAGCTTTTGGACTTTGCTTAACGAGACGAAAGAGGAAAATCGCAACAAACAAATCTTTTATTATAGCGCGGACCCCAAAGGAAATGGCTTTAACTCTGCTAATGGATATTGGTTGCGCACAGGCTTTGGGGTGAAAAAGTTTGTTCACCCAAGTGATACGTACGAAGGCGGCCTTGGCTCACGTATTGTCGCTAAGGCCGAACCTGCTATCCGTTACGCAGATATTCTGCTTATGTATGCAGAAGCATTAAATGAGTTAAGCGGTTCATATACCGTGCCGTCTTGGCGAGGCGGAAGTTATACGATAAGCCGTGACATCGCCGAAATTAAGAAAGGTATTCAGCCTGTGCGCATCCGTGGCGGCGTACCTGATTATGCTGCCAGTACCTATAGTAGTAAAGACGAACTGCGCAAAACGATAAAGCGAGAGCGTTTTATCGAACTTATGGGCGAAGGGCAACGTTATTACGATTTACGACGCTGGATGGATGCGCCGGTTGAAGAATCCTTGCCTGTGTACGGATGCAATGTCTTGATGAATGAGCAGGAACGGGATCTTTTTCATCAGCCCGTCGCCGTCTGGACATTAAAAACAACTTTTGCAGACAAAATGTGGTTCTGGCCGATCAGTCATACCGAACTTAAACGCAATAAAAACCTGACACAGAACCCAGGATGGACCTATAACGATTAATTAAATCCGAAGCTTATGAATAAGTTATATAAACTGTTGCTGTTGGCCATTTCACTTTTTATCTGTGGCTCATGTAACGACGAATGGAAGGACGAGCAATTTCAACATTATGTTTCTTTTAAGGCCCCTTTAGAAAACGAGGGGGTCACTAACATCTACGTCCGGTATCGAGAAAGTGTTAAGACAACTTTTTATCAACCCTTGGAAGTTAGTGGGTCGACTACAAATGATACAGATCTGCGGGTTAACATAGGTGTCGATGCTGATACGCTCGGCGTGATCAACTATGCGCGCTTCCAGAACAGAGAGGACTTTTATTATAAACAATTGCCTGAAAATTACTATACCATTCCTCCAATCGTCAATCTTAAATCTGGAGATAACACCGGACTATTGCCGATAGACTTTTCCTTAAAGGGCATCGATATGGTGGAAAAATGGGTGCTTCCCTTGACCATATTGGATGACCCGTCCAACACCTACAAAGCCAATCCCCGCAAACATTATAGAAAAGCGTTGTTGCGCATCAATCCTTTCAACAATTATTCGGGGACCTATAGCGGGACCGCCCTGAAAGTCGTTATGGAAGGGCATGAAAACGAAACGCCGATCGTAAAAAGCGAGATCAAGAGTTATGTCGTCGATGAACATACGATTTTCTTTTATGCCGGAAATATTGATGAGGAGCGTAAGGATAGGAAAAATTATAAGGTTTTTGCTACGTTTAACGATAAAGGAGGGGTAAGTTTTCATGCCGAAAACCCTAATATGAAATTTAAAGTCAATAAAGATGCAAGCTATACGGTATCCGAGCAGATGGACGCTGTTCGTCCTTATCTATTGCACCGGTACATTACCCTTAACAATATTGATTATGAATTCACCGATTACACCTTGGTTTCGACTACGGCTATTAAGTTCAAGGTATCCGGTTCATTAATATTGGAACGTCAGCTCAATACGCAGATCCCCGACGAGGATCAAGCGATTGAATGGTAATTTTCTACAAACCATTCGGCATGCTATTGGTTATACCTAAGGTCTAGTAATAGTAATTATGATTGGTATAGTAGGAGGGCTTGGCCCTTATGCGGGCTTAGACATAGCCCGTAAAATCATTGATGAGACAGTGGCAAAGTCCGATCAGGAACATTTGCCACTGTTGTTGTTTTCTTGTCCCGGTCTGATTCCGGACCGTACAGCTTATTTATTGGATCGTACAAATGAAAATCCGGCTAGAGCCATTGCGGCGGTATTAAAGCAGCTGGAGCAGGCTGGTGCGACTGTTGCAGCCATACCATCCAATACGGCCCATGCAGCACCCATCTTTTCGGTCATTCAGGATGAGATGGCCCAGTTCGGCAGTCAGCTGAAATTGCTGCATATCGTCCATGAGACGGTGCGCTTTGTCGAGCAGAATTATCCGCAAAGTACAGTTGGCGTGCTGTCGACGGCAAGTCCCGAATCGTACGGTTTGTACCGGGAACTCTTCATGAAAAAAGGATTCTCTGTGGTCGAGCCCGAAAGTGCGCAGCAGGACAAAGTAAACAGTGCGATCTACGATAAGGATTACGGGATCAAGGCCCAGCCGGAGCCTGTTGCCAACAAAGCGAGAGAAGACCTGCTGATGGTGATGGATGAACTGAAGAAACAAGGGGCACAGGTTATTGTGCTGGGGTGCGCAGAGTTGCCATTGGCCATTCCAGAACGAGATCATAACGGCATGGCCGTGGTCGACCCAAACCGTGTCCTTGCTCGTGCACTTGTCCATGCAGTATATCCTGCTAAGCTCAGGGCACTCTGATTGTATTATTCCTCTTGGTCGGGCTCCTGCGCAGGAGATATCTTCTGCAGTAAGCTGCTGACTTCGTCTTCGGTGGCCGTTAACTTGGCTCTGCATACCTCGATGAGCAGAGAGGCCCGACTGATTTTTTCGGCCAGCTCATCGATATTCGTTGTGCCGTTTTCAATGTCTCTTACAATGGATTGCAGCTCATTGTAGGCATCGGTATAGGTGTAGTTTGTTGGATCCATAAGGTACAAATTACGATTTTTCTTTAATTATCGTCCGGTTTGTGATTTTCTTTTGTCGTATCGGCAGGCTGCATGTCCAGAACGGTGCTGACAACAGTGCCATTTTCCAATAGCGTGTGGATGACATCCCCTGGCGAGAGCTGCTCAATGGACTGAAGTAATCTGCCATTGACTTTTGTGATCGAAAAACCCTGTTTTAGCAGACGCATCGGGTCCGACAGCTGCACGATGCGTTCGGTATGATCCAATGCGGTACGGTGTTCATAGAAACGTAGGCGGATAAGTGCACGGAGTTCATTCTGGAGATCCTGCACGCGGGTACGAGCCCCTTGGAGCTCTCTTTTGCCAGCCCACTGGATCTGAGTCGTCAGTTGGGAGAGCATGTTGCGCTCTTCCTTAAAACGGGAGCGGACAAGTTGCTGTATTCCTTCTGCAGATCTGTCTATGGGGATCGCAAAATTATGGAACTTCTGAATCAGAAAGTCGGCAAGCTCACTGGGCGTTATAGCATTCTTGTAGGCGACCATCTCACTTACTGTATAGTTGGTAGAATGGCCAATTCCAGTTAATACCGGGATTGGAAAGATCGCTATAGCCCGTGCCAGCAGATAATTGTTATAGCTCGATAGGCCCACCTCGCCACCGCCGCCGCGAATAATGGCAACAACGTCAAATTCAGAGATGCGTTCCGCGACAACCGCTAACTGCCTGATGATGGAAGGAATGGACTTATCGCCTTGTAGCAGCGCAGGAAACAGCGTGCACTCTAGCCTATAGCCCCAGGGGTTCTGATGAATGATCTTGTAAAAGTCGGAAAGGCCTTTGCTGGTTTCTACCGAAATAATTGCTATCCTTTTCGGAACTAGCGGAAATGGTAGCATTTTGTTGGCACCATAGATTCCCTCTTCCTTAAGTTTACGGATACTTTCCAGTTTTTCTTTTTCGAGCTCCCCCAAAGTAAAGGTCGGATCGATATCCACTATTCTTAAACTCAAACCATACATAGGATCGTAGGAAATGGCCGCCTGAAACAGCATCGTTATGCCTTCCCTGAGCGGTTCCTGTGCAACTTTCAGAAAATTGGAATTGATGCGGTTAAAATCGGCCTTCCACAGGGTCGATCTGATCTCAGCGACTATTTTGCCGTCCTGCTTTTCAACCAGTTCGGGGTAACAATGCCCCGAATGGGTGTAGTGGTTGAGTTTGTTCATTTCTGCCTTGATCCAATATAAACTCTTGTACCGTTCGGCCAATGTCTTCTGGATACTGCGGCTTACCTCCAGCAGGGAAAAAATCGTTCTATCGTGAATCAGTTCTGGCATTGATCAAACTTACAGAAAAAAAAGATTTTTACCTATGCCCAAAGATGCGGGAATAAGCCGCTTGAAGATTATACGTAACAAAAATGATTTTTTTGGCGGAAAGGTCGACCCGTGTACAATTTATTCGTATTTTTATTTGATAGAACCTAAAAAACGATAAAAACAGAATGAAAAAACGATTTTTTGGGGCGTTATTTGCAGGTTTGTTCTGTATTTCCCCCTTGTTCGCCCAATATAAGTCCAGCTTAAAAAACGAAACCGTCCTTTATAACAATATCGATCAGCTATTGCCTTTAACGCATCTGGACCAACTGCGTATAGCGGTTGTGGTACCCCATGCAGATAAGTACGCAGCTTTTACAGCGCAGTTGTCGCGGTATGCACAAGTCGACCTATTTGATTTCAGCAAGTTTGATGAGAATATTAAATATTATAATACCATCATTGTTGGGGGAAAGGAAGATGACCTGGATGCAGATTGTCTGACCCAGCTCAATCAGGCTGTACGCAACAATAAGAAAGTTATACTTTGTCATTTTGTCGAGAATGAGGTTCAGAAAGAGGCCTTGTCCGGGCATCTGCAATCGGACCTGATTGAACTACAGGCTCCATTTACCGAACTTGGCCAGCGTAATGCGGCGATGTCTATTTTCGGTGGTGTCCCGATTACGGCCGGCGACGTGAAGACTGCCCAAACCAGATTGCAGTACAGTTATGGCACCAGTTCCGGACTGGACCTAAAGAAGCTGACCAAGAAGATCGATGCCATAGCCCAGGAGGCCATCGATAAACAGGCGACGCCGGGAGCTGTCGTTATGGTGATCAAAGACGGGCAAGTGCTGCTCGAAAAATCTTACGGATATCATACCTATTCCAGAGCTGTGCCGACACGGATAAACGATATTTTTGATCTCGCGTCGGTCAGTAAGATAGCAGGCACGACACCTGCTATCATGCGGCTGACTGAACAGAATGTGATCAATCTGGACAGCACAATGGGGTATTACCTCTGGCAGGCACGGATGACCAATAAAAGGGATATCAAACTACGTTCTGTCATGCTCCATGAAGCGGGCTTTACACCATTTATTCCTTTCTACAGACATCTGAAGCCCGGCGATGTAGTAGCTTCGCCGGATCCGCAGCATCAGGTCAAGATGGCTGACAACAGTTATATCCTAAACCATTATTATCGCGATGTAATGTGGCCCGAAATGTTGCGCTCAGCTGTAAAACCTACGGGAAGCTATGTCTATAGTGATATCAGCATGTATGTCATGAAAGAAGTTGCCGAACACCAGACGGCGACACCGTTACAGGAGTATGTGCAGGAACAGTTTTACAGGCCTCTCGGTATGATCCGTGCGGGATATCTGCCAAGAGAGCGGTTCTCGCCATACGAGATTGTTCCGACCGAACAGGATACTTCTTTCCGCCGAACGCTGCTGGAGGGTTACGTACACGATCAGGGAGCAGCCATGGCCGGGGGCGTTGCAGGTCATGCCGGTTTATTCGCTACTGCCAATGACTTGGCGATCTATGGACAACTCCTGCTCAACAGAGGCGAATATGGTGGCGAGCGGTACTTCAAATCCGAAACCGTCGATCTCTTTACCTCCAGACAATCTGCGACAAGTCGCAGAGGGTTGGGCTTTGACCGTTGGGATCCGAATCCAAAAAACGAATATCCCTCCAAGCTGGCCAATAGCAGTGTATTTGGCCATACCGGCTACACAGGTACATGCATCTGGATCGATCCGCAAAACCAGCTGATCTATATTTTTCTGTCCAATCGTGTACACCCGCAGGTCAGCACAAAATTACTCGACCTCAATATCCGCAGCCGTATTCAGGATGCTATTTACGAAACAATCAATGAAGCTAAGAGATGATACGTAACCTGTTGTTGATCGTAGGTATGATAGCTTTTAAGCTGGTCAGTGGGCAGGATGACCGACTGTTTCACGATGATCTTGTCGTGGTCGATGGACACAATGACGTGATCTATGAATCGATTTTGCCCGGAAAAGATATCGGTCAGCGTCTGTCCTCGGGATCCACGGATCTGCCACGGCTAAAAGAAGGAGGTGTAGATGTGCAGGTATTTGCCGTCTGGTCGGACGATGCAAAATGGCGGTCAGGGGCCTTCCGGCATGCCAACGAGCAGCTAGACGCACTGGAAAAAATGATTGCTGCCAATACAGATAAAATTGCGCTGGCCAAATCGTCAGCCGATATTGGTCCCATCCTGCAGGCAGGAAAGATAGCGGCGCTGATAGGTATAGAAGGTGGAAACATGATTGAAAACAGTATCGAGAACCTCGTCAGGCTACATGAACGAGGCGCCAGATACCTGACCTTGACCTGGAACTATAATTTGGCCTGGGCAAGCTGTGCCGCCATGGAGTCTGATAAGACGATGGCGGCGGAAGGAAAAGGACTGACAGCCCTTGGAAAGGAAATCATAAAGAAAATGAATAAGATCGGCATGATGGTCGATTTATCACATGCCGGCGAACAGACCTTCTATGACGTTATCGCTGTTACTGACAAACCCATATTGGTATCGCATAGCAATGCCTACAGCCTTTGTCCGCATCCCCGCAACCTGAAAGATGCGCAGCTGGAAGCCCTGAAAAAAAACGGTGGGGTCGTTGGTGTGAATTTTTATTCCGGTTTTCTGGACCCAGATTACGAAACAAGACTAAAGGCGATCTATAGCAGACACTTTGGGCGGCCAGATGTGAGCATGAGTACCTGGGCCATGTACGAACAGTTGCCTAAGGAGCTGCAGCGTCAGGCCGATGCGCCCTTGTCCAAGTTGTTGGACCATATAGACTATTTGGTCCGCAAAGTGGGCATTGAGCATGTGGCTGTCGGATCTGATTTCGATGGCATAGAATCTGCCCCACAAGGCCTGGAAGATGTCTCTAAATTTCCTGTGCTGACAAAAGCGCTTCTGGAAAGAGGATATAAAAAGGAAGATATTGCCAAAATCATGGGACAAAATTTCCTGAGGATCTTAAAAGAGAATGAAGGCGTACGATAAACGCACGTACCGCGGATTTAGCCCATACTTCGCCAATGCGGGGACAGCTGTAATGTGATTGCTCATTTAACAGTATAATTTGTAATTTCGTAGAATGGCAAAATCAAAATCAGCATACTTCTGTCAAAACTGCGGTTACGAGTCTCCTAAATGGATGGGGCAATGTCCTTCCTGTAAGCAGTGGAACAGTTTTGTGGAAGAAGTAGTCGAAAAGGCGGGCTCGAAAGTTCCGGAATGGCGTAGTACGACAACCGTAGGAAACACCAAACGGGCCAACAAAGCCGCGATCATCCATGAGATTGTCTACCAGGACGAGTCGCGCATTTTGACGCCTGATCAGGAGTTCAATCGCGTGCTCGGCGGAGGCATCGTGCCCGGGTCACTGGTTTTGATAGGCGGTGAGCCCGGAATAGGCAAATCCACGTTGATGTTGCAGTTGGCGCTGTCCATCCCGCAGGTTAAGACGCTTTATATCTCGGGCGAAGAAAGCGAGCAGCAAATCAAGATGCGTGCCGAACGATTGTCGCAGTCGTCCAGAGCCAATTGTTATATCCTGACCGAAACGTCTACACAGAATATATTTAAGCAGATCGAGACCGTGCAGCCCAATGTGATTGTGATCGATTCGATCCAGACTTTGCATTCTGCACAGATCGAATCCGCGCCCGGTTCGGTGTCCCAGGTACGTGAGTGTACTGCCGAATTATTACGCTTTGCCAAAGAAACCAGTACACCCGTATTTATCGTGGGACATATTACCAAAGATGGATCCATCGCTGGGCCGAAAGTCCTCGAGCATATGGTGGATACGGTGCTGCAGTTTGAAGGAGACCGCCACCATGTCTATCGTATATTGCGCGCAGTTAAAAATCGATTCGGTTCGGCTTCCGAGCTCGGTATTTATGAAATGCAGGGATCTGGCCTGCGCGAGGTATCCAATCCTTCAGAGATTATGATCTCGCAACGCGACGAACCGGTGAGCGGCGTTTCTATCGCCGCCATGCTGGAAGGGATGCGGCCGATGATGATCGAAGTGCAGGCGCTGGTCAGCAATTCTGCTTTTGGTACAGCACAACGTTCCTCCACAGGTTATGATACCAAGCGGCTAAATATGCTATTAGCTGTTTTGGAAAAGCGATTTGGTTTCCGGCTGAGTGCACAGGATGTTTTTTTGAATATAGCCGGCGGCCTCCGTGTGGAAGATCCCGCGATCGATCTGGCTGTCATCGTGGCCATTATATCCTCACAGCAGGATATGCCAGTCCGTACCAATCTGACCTTCGCCGGCGAAGTGGGACTTTCAGGGGAGATCCGCGCCGTAAACCGTATCGAACAGCGCATTCAGGAAGCAGAGAAGCTCGGCTTTGACGGTATTTTCATTTCCAAATTCAATACCAAGGGGCTGGACGCCAAAAAATACAATATCGCTATTCGGCCGGTGGCCAAGCTCGAAGATGTCTTTAGCGCTTTATTTGGCTAATACTTCTTTGAGCTTGGCCCGCAAAGCATCGCCGTGCAGGTTTTTTGCAATGATTTTTCCATTGGGGTCGATCAGTACATTCTGCGGAATGGATTTCACACCATACAGTGTACCTACATCGTTTTGCCAGCGCTTTAGGTCCGACACATGGCGCCAATGCAATTTGTCGGCGTGGATGGCTTTGATCCATGAGTTGCGGTCTTTGTCAAAGGAAATGCCGAGAATTTCAAAGTTGTCGCCCTTAAACTGTTGATAGGTTTTCACCAGGTCTGGACTTTCCACGCGGCAGTCGGGGCACCAGGAAGCCCAAAAATCGAGCAAAACATATCTGCCCTTAAAGTCTGACAGCTGCACAGGATTACCCGAGGTATCATTCTGTGTAAATGCAGGCGCCATCTTTCCGATCTGAACGGTCTCAAGCGTATTTAGATATTCTTGAAACTCTTTACCTTCCTCAGAACTCTTGACGGCATCACTTAACGTATTATAAAGCGCCTGTAATTCGGTATATACAGGATCATAACCTCCTACACGCCGTAGATCCACCAAAGTAGAGATCGAATCGGGAGCAGCTTTGACCCTTGCGATATACTCCTCTTTTGTTCGTTCTTTTTTCTGGGCAGATCCCACAAAAGGTAGGATCAAAAAAAGTAGTGTGATGTATTTTATCATATTGCTATCTTGTATATATTTACAAATATAATAAAATCCACTAATCAGGTAGATTAATTAAATGTCAAAAAATGAACTTCAGCCTAATCACTAAACTCCCACATGTCGGTACGACGATCTTTACCAAAATGACAATGCTTGCCAACGAATATGGAGCCCTCAATCTCTCACAGGGATTCCCTGATTTTGATACCGATCCAAGGCTCACAGGCTTGGTGGCCGACGCCATGAAAGAAGGGCACAATCAATACGCTCCCATGATTGGTGTGCAGGCACTGCGTGACACCATCGCAAAAAAATACGAGTCTATATATAATATTTTGGTTGACGCTCAGGATGAGATTACCGTAACTGCCGGCGGGACCCAGGCCATATTCACAGCCATAGCGACTATCGTCAGGCCGGAGGATGAAGTGATTATATTCGAACCCGCTTACGACTGTTATGCCCCTACAGTCGAACTGTTTGGTGGAAAGGTCGTTCCGGTGCGTTTGCTGGCACCGGATTTCCGTATTGACTGGACATATGTAAAGGGGCTGATCAATGACAGAACGAGATTGGTCATCATCAATAACCCGAGCAATCCTACGGGCAAAGTGCTTGGACGAGAAGATCTGGAGACACTTGCTGTACTGCTCGACGGAACGAATGCCCTGCTGTTGAGCGATGAGGTTTACGAACATCTCGTGTTCGATGGCGCGCAGCCCCAGTCTGTTCTGAACATTCCGAGATTGCGGGAGCGGAGTTTTGTGGCAGCATCATTTGGCAAGCTATTACATACAACCGGTTGGAAGGTCGGCTATTGTATAGCCCCTGCGGCCTTTACACACGAGTTTCGGAAAGTGCACCAATTTAACGTGTTCAGTGTCAATACACCCATGCAATATGCGATTGCCGAATATCTGCATGACATCGCATACGTGCGTGGGCTGGCGGATTTTTTTGAAAAAAAGCGTGATTTACTTAAAGCAGGACTCCAGCAGTCCCGTTTCCATGTTCTGCCCTGCGAAGGGACCTATTTCCTGAATTTGGATTACAGCGCCATCAGCAGCGAAAAAGAGGTTGACTTTGCCTGCATGCTGACCCGGCAGCACAAAGTAGCGACCATACCCCTGTCCGCGTTTTATAAAGAGCCTACAGATCAGCAGGTTTTGCGTGTCTGCTTTGCGAAGCAGGATGATACCTTACAGAAAGCGATCAGTATTTTGGCCCATATTTAGGCCCTTTTCATGCTGTGATCTTCTGCTAAAAGGTTTTATTTAAAATATGATTAAAAACTAGGGACTTTATTAAAATTTTGCTTCAACTTAACTCACTAATTTCATAAATTTGTAATTCACGTTTATCAATATATCCATAAAATGGCTAGATTAAATTTATTGGAAGAAACGCGCTTCGAAAGAGTCCCCGTAAGCGTCTATCCAGATCAAAATTCAGCTTCGAAAAACGTTGCAAATCGTATCGCTGAAATTATTCGTGCAAAGCAGGAGAAAGGTGAAAAAGCAGTTCTAGGTCTCGCAACTGGAGCTACGCCGGTGAAGGTTTATCAAGAACTGATCCGCTTGCATAAAGAGGAAGGTTTAAGCTTTAAGAACGTGATTACCTTCAATCTTGACGAATACTACCCCATGCAACCTGATGCCGATCAGAGCTATGTGACATTCATGAACAAAAACCTGTTTGATCACGTGGACATTGATCGGGCTAATGTAAATATTCCAGATGGTACCCTGGCGCCTGAACAAGTGAATGCTTTCTGTGAAGCATATGAGCAGAAGATTACGGCAGCCGGAGGTTTAGATATTCAATTATTAGGCATCGGACGTACCGGCCATATTGGTTTTAACGAACCCGGTTCCGCGCCCAACTCCGGTACGCGTATCGTTACTTTGGATGACCTGACACGCCGCGATGCCTCCCGTGCTTTCGGTGGTAAAGAAAATGTACCTCGAAAAGCCATTACCATGGGCGTAGGTACGATCTTTAAGGCCAGGGAGATCATCTTGATGGCCTGGACCGAAACGAAAGCCGAGATTATCAAAAAAGCTGTAGAAGGCGAGATCTCATCGGAGATTCCGGCAACCTATCTACAGTTATCCGATAATGTGGAGTTTATTCTGGATGAAGCTGCAGCGTCCCTGTTGACCCGCTTCGATCTTCCCTGGCTCGCCGAAGATGTAACCTGGACGCCTTCATTGATTAAAAAGGCCGTTGTATGGTTGTCCTTGGAAATCAACAAACCGATCTTAAAGCTGACAGACGAAGACTATAACAACCACGGTATGGCGAAGTTGGTGACGGAGAACGGTCCCGCTTATAACATCAACATCCGTATTTTTAATGAACTGCAGCATACCATTACCGGATGGCCCGGAGGGAAGCCCAATGTGGATGATTCACAGCGTCCGGAGCGTGCTAATCCGGCCAAGAAGAATGTTATCGTGTTTTCTCCGCACCCTGACGATGATGTGATCTCGATGGGAGGTACCTTTATCCGTCTGGCGGATCAGGGACACAACGTACACGTGGCCTATCAGACCTGTGGGAACACGGCAGTATGGGATGATGATGTGGTGCGCTACCTGGAATTTGCCGAAGACTTAGCCAAGCAGATCGGAGCAGAAGCAGAAGCAGCACAGATCAATAGGATCTATGACGAGGAAAGAGCAATCTTTGCAACGAAAAAGCCCAATCAGATTGATACGGAGCTCGTCCGCAAAATCAAAGCATTGATCCGTAAGGGTGAAGCCATTGCAGGTGCCCGGTTAGTCGGACTACCAGACGAGAATATTCATTTCCAGGATTTGCCGTTCTACGACAGACAGAAATTTGCCAAAGAGGTGTCTTTCGAAGATGATATCCAGCAGACCATGGAATTATTGCGTCAGGTCAAACCGCATCAGGTATTCGCTGCAGGCGATTTTGCTGATCCGCACGGAACACACAAAGTATGTTTCGATATTTTGTTTGAAGCCCTGAAAAGATTAAGCAAAACAGATGAATGGACTAAAGACTGCTGGTTGTGGCTGTACCGGGGGGCATGGCACGAATATCCGATTCATGAAATCGAAATGGCAGTTCCGCTCTCTCCCCAGGAGGTCTATCGCAAACGTCTTGCGATCTTCAAACACCAGTCGCAAAAAGATTTACCTGTATTTCCGGGAGATGATCCGCGCGAGTTCTGGGTCCGTGCAGAAGATCGTACGAGTGAGACTGCAGCCCTGTACGACCGCTTAGGTTTGGCTAACTATGAAGCTATCGAAGCGTTTGTGCGATGGAAGTTTGATTAATACCCTTCGTGTTTAAACAGAAAAGCCCTGAATCTGAGAAGATTCAGGGCTTTTCTGTCTTTAATTGTTCTAAATAAAATAAATTTTATACCTTTGAGGCATCTATTTAGATTAATTAAAAATAATTACCAGTATATTAACATGGACAAACACTTATTTGCACTTGCCTCCACTTGCTTATTTGCGAGCGCTTTATATGGTCAAACTTCCGGAATAGTCAAAGGAAAAGTCATTGATGCCAACGACAATCCACTTAGTTCAGTAACCGTTTCAGTCGGTGATCAAACCGTGCGTACCGATCATAAGGGTCATTTTAGACTGCACGGCGTGGATAAAGATGCGGTGATCCGATTTTCCTATTTAGGCTATCAATCGACATCCATCGATTATGTATTTAGTGCTGCGAGCCGTGAAGTGGTCATCAAGCCGGTGGTTTTGGTGAGCAATGAGCAGGCTATTGATGAGGTTGAGGTGTTCGGTGAGCGTAATAAGAAGCCGAAAGGTCTGGAAATGATCACGCGCATGCCGTTGAAGCCATCGGATCAGATTCAGAGTATCTCTGTTATTTCCAGCAAAGTTATCCAGGATCAGGGTATTCTGACGTTGACAGACGCGGTGCGCAATATTCCGGGGGTCACCCTATTCGGCTCCTACGGTGGTGTCAAAGAATCGCTGTCCACCCGGGGTTTCCGCGGAGTCCCCGTGTTAAAAAATGGGGTGCGGATGGACTCACAGTTTCAGACGGCTTCCGGCGTTGTGGATATGCAGGGAGTGGAATCCATTCAGATGATCAAGGGATCTGCAGCCGTGACTCAGGGCGTTATTACCGATCTCGGTAACGCAGGGGGGGTGATCAATGTGGTAACGAAAACACCAAACTTCACAAATTCGGGCGAAGTCGGGGTACGCGTGGGTAGCTGGGGACAATTCCGGCCTACTTTTGACTTTCAGACCGTACTGGATAAAAAACAGACCGTGGCAATCCGCATGGATGGAGCCTACGAACGGGGCGACAGTTTCCGTAAAGGCGTATCGGCCAACCGCGTATACCTAAACCCTTCGCTGGCCTGGAAACCGACCGACCGAACCACCATAACGATCGAAGGGGACTACTTTAATGATAATCGTACACCGGTCAATTCGGCTGTAAATAGGGATACTTCACAGTCGGTTAATGCACTTTATGTCATTCCCAATAATCGTTTTCTTGGATTTAATTCGGATAATAATAACACGGAAATGAAGAGCTTTATGGGACAGATCAATCATGAATTGACGGATCGTTGGAGTGTACGGGCATCATTTGCTACCTCATCTTATCAGGTAGATAATCAATCTTCATCTGTTAAATTAATTAAGGATAAAGAGTCCAAGTTTAACATGTTTAACAGATTTGTTGGCAGAAACACCCGAGACGATAAAAATAAAACTTTTCAATTTGATTTAATCGGAAAGGATCTCTATACAGGAGGAGTGAAACATTTGGTCCAAGCGGGTGTAGACTATAGAATTGCTGATGCTACCAGTACTAACTATACAGCAACAGTTTCAGGAACGGATATCGCTCCATATGATATCAACGAGAGAAAAGGTGTCGGTATTGATCAGATAGATGTATTGGGAGATTGGACCAATGATTTGTCGGCGGTTGAGTACATTGACAAGAACGGGGTTAAGCAAAAAGGAAAAACGGTAAAATTTACCGCTGGTGAGGGAGTGCGGTCATATTATTCGAGTATAGGCTTTATGGCACAGGATGTGATCGAATTCAATAAATATATTAAAGCTGTTTTAGGTCTGAGATATTCCGAGATTATTACGAAAGATTTTGTTTCCACCGGAAATAAAAAAGAATCCGCATGGAATCCAATGGCTGGATTTATTGTTACACCGTTTGAAAACTTTAACATATTCGGATCCTATACGAATTCGACCAATCTCCGAAGTGCTGCAAATCGTTTAGAAGATGGCACGACTGCTGGCCCATCCCGAACAGAGCAATTTGAAGGTGGAATCAAGTCCGATTGGTTGGAAAATCGCTTACGGTTTAATTTGACTTACTTCCATATTTATACCTCTAATTTAACTAATCAAGCCTACAAACCAGGAAGCTCTATTGAAGAAACGTTTTATTTCAAGGCGGGCTCGCTCTTAAGAGATGGTATCGAAGCGGAATTAAATGGTCGTATATTGGAAAATCTGACGGTGATGTTGGGCTATGCATACCTCAATGCGAGATATGAAGATTCTCCTTCTTACGTAAATGGCTCTGCTCCGATGAATGCTCCAGAACACACCGCAAACGCCTGGGTGCAGTATGTCTTTAATCAGGGCGCCTTAAAAAATCTGAGTTTGAGTGCCGGGGTTTATTATGTTGGAGATCGTCCGGTCAATGAGTACAGCTTGACACCGAATGGGCATGGCGAGTATTATGGAACTGAGCCATTCAATATGCCGGCTTATACCACTTTAAATGCACAGGTCGGGTACAAATGGCGGCGGTTTGATGCCAAAGTGTTTGTCAACAATATCACCAACGAGATCGGTTTAAATTCATACTTCCGTGGCGGATTTATCAATCAGATCGATCCGCGGAATGTGGCAGCTGCATTGAGCTACAAATTTTAATGCACAGTATTAGTTTCTTATTCAATATACCAGGGCCGGTTTTCTAAACCGGCCCTGGTATATTCATTTCGCGTCGAGCTGCCGTATCGCCAACCGCCCCGCGAAGCTATGTGCTAGTAAATGATCACATCGCTAGACCGGCCTGCGGTATCAAATACTTTAAACTGATATTTTTTGCCTTGCTGATAGGGAATACTACCATCCACCTGTTTTGACTGTGCTGTCGGGACGCTGCCATTATCCGTATAGTAAACCTTAAATTCAGGATAATCGGTATTGATCAAGAGTTGATTATTTTCCTGTTTGACACCAATTTTTGGCATGCGGTACCTGTAGCCCCCATTTATGAGTCCAAGCTTTCGCAGTTCATCTTCTCCTAATTTTCTCGCAAAAGCCGTATATGCTTTCCGGTAAGCGGCTTCGTCAAACGAATCCCCTTTTTCCCAGGCCTGTTCTGGTCCCCAGGCGCGGTCGGCAATGGCGATCAGCCGTGGGAATATCATTTCTTCCAGGCGTTGATCCGTTGCGACTTTTTCAGACCACAGCGCCCCCTTGATGCCCAGCAGATTTTGCCTGCCCCTGGCTGTAAGCGTTTCTTTGTTGGTATAAGCTTCTTTTACCAGATCTTTTCCCGTATCGTCCTTACGCAGGTTGATGAAGAAGTTTTCCGGTGCAAATGAGTACGTTTTATTCAGATTGACGGTGCCTACCCAGCTGTGTCCGGGATCTGCAAAGTCGCGGTCCCACGACATATCGAGATAGTTGTTGGCGGCGCTGGTGTAAACCACCTTGTAGCCGGCGTTGGCCAGACGGTAAGCCAGATCTTCCTGTCCTTGCCCGGGCAGGTTGTTCCAGACATTGAGCTGTATACCCGATGTGCCCAAGTCGGCATTGACTTCCATGCCTTTCCCTTTGTTGCGCATACCCATTTCTTCCCAGCCAGACATTGTTAGCCCTTTTTCCTGCACCAATTTGTTGATTTTGGCAATGTATAGTGGCCATACATCCAGTACGTTGCTGATGTTGTTCTGTTGCATGAAGGCGGCCACTTTAGGTGATTTTTCCCAGACGCCACTGGGAGTTTCATCTCCGCCGAGATCGATGATTTTCAGTGGCACGCCGGCTTTATCGTGTATGGCCTTGATTTCGTCGACGACAGTGCTCAAAAAATGATAGGTAGAGGGCAAGGCTGGGTTCATGACGTTGTCGTTCCAGTTTTGCGCCGAGTTATAGACGGACTTGTCCGCTGCGTCGTCAAGCAAAAACTCCTCCGCTTTCTGCTTATTACCATTCTTCATAAAGTGTTCATAGCGTGCACGCATCGCTTTGATGGCTGCTCTGGCATGTCCCGGTGTCTCTACCTCGGGGATGACCTCTATATGCCTTGCCTGTGCATATCGTAAGATCTCCATGTAATCAGCCACGGTATAATACTGTTTTGAGCGGGTTCCAGCTCCAGATCCGTATGCCGGCTGGATGGCCTTTCCACTTTCAAAATCCGTTGAACGATTGGCTCCGACAGCTGTGAGCTCGGGCAGCGAAGGGATTTCCAGGCGCCAGCCTTCGTCGTCAATAAAATGGAAGTGAAACTTGTTCAGTTTATATGTAGCCATCAGGTCAAGGATGCGCAACACTTCGTCCTTGCTGTGAAAGTTGCGCGCTGCGTCCAGCATAAAACCGCGGTAGCCATAACGGGGACTGTCTTCGATCCGGCTGTGTGGTAAAGCAATTGACTTTGCTGTTTTGTGCCATTGCTGATGGTTGAGTAGTGACTTTAAGGACTGGATAGCATAGAAAGCGCCAGCGTTGTCCGTGGCTTCTATGCGGACACCGGCAGCGTCGATTGTAAGGCGGTAAGATTCTGGTTTTAAGCCTTTGGTCTTGATTATACGGATACTGCTTTCTTGTTCCCGACTATTCGAAAGGTGGATCCCCGTATATCTGCTCAGGAAATCGGTTAGGAAAGCACCTTCTTTTGCAAAACCGCTATCGACGAAATATTTGGTACCTGCTTTAAGCGTGAATTTTTTAGTATTGTCGGTCTGTATGCTGGCCGGCATCGGAATGATAGGCTGTGCTGCAACTCCGTCTACGAGTTTATTCTGATCGTACTTATAAGCAAAGTAGTTGACTTTTTCAGTTTCTGATTGAGGAGCCGTTTTGCTGGCTACGTAATCCACAACATCTGTTGCTTTGCCACTTCTGTTATTTTTGAGGTATAAGCCTATCGGGCCATCGGTATAGTTGACCAGTCCGGTGGTTACAAAATCGATATGAACGGTGTCCTGCGGTTTCAGGATGAAATTAGATCTGTGAAAGCTCAGTTCGAAAAGATCTCCATTTCTGTGTGCAATGGCAAAGCGCTTATCAATGGCATTTGGGTCGATGGACCGGATAAAGTTAAACCAGAGACTCCAGTCGTTGAGCTGCAGATTGCTTTTTCCTTTATTTTTGAGGATAAGCGTCGAAACCGGATTTTTTCGAATGTTCTGTCCTTCTTTTACCTGCCAGCTGACCTGTAACTGATCGGCGCTGCTGCCTCGATCCTGTGCAAAGGCACCTTGACCCAAAAGCGTCATGCTAAGGCCAGCATAGAGTAATGGTCTTTTGATTTTTTTTAAATTAGTCATGTTGGTTACTTTTTTCAATGAACCTTAAATATAGCTATTTTACAAGTTCTTAGGATACACCCCGAAAAAAATGAATAAAAATTTTATAAAAATTTGGTGATATTTAGAAAGCTTTCTATATTTGCACACCGAAACACAAAACGGCCCGTTCGTCTAGGGGTTAGGACGCAAGATTTTCATTCTTGAAACAGGGGTTCGATTCCCCTACGGGCTACACATCTAAAAGTCAAAACATACAAAAGCCTGCAAATTAAACGTTTGCGGGATTTTTTGTTTTTCAGTATCTACAAAACTTACACGAATTCCCAATAAAAAAGTGAGTCATTCAGTGAGTCATTTTCGCTCATTTGCTTACTCACTGAAATGGTGGTAATATTCTAATAATCAAGATGTTTAAAAATAAAACATCTTGATCCATTTTAGTTGCAAGGCTAATTTTGCATCGAGTTTCATTGTTTTTTCAATGGCGATGCAGAGCTTGTCCCGAAAGTCGGGACAGGCTTTGTTTGTCTCGTCCTACTATGGGGTTTACAATTGTTTAATAAGATAATTGAATTCCTTTACAATTTGATTTGCATTCAAATTATGTATATTTATCTATTGAAATGTTTCTGCAAAATTAATGGGTGTAAATGCAACTCAACTTCCATTTTTGAAATAAAAATGTATATTTTTAAGCTTCAGAACTTATGGAAAATAAAAAGATCTCAATAAATGACATTGCGAAACACTTAAATATTGCAAAGTCAACCGTGTCATTGATCATTAACGGAAAAGCTGATGAGAGACGCATCAGTAAAGAATTACAGACTAAGGTATTAGATTATGTCAGAGAGGTTCGTTTTTATCCCCATCACTTAGCGCAAAGCCTTGCAACAGGACGGAGCAACAGTATCGGACTTATTGTTGAAGATATTTCTGACTCATTCTTTGGACCAATAGCACTTATGATCGAAAATCTAGCCAAAACGAAAGGTTATAGAATAATGTATAGTAGTACGCTCGGTGACACCAATACAGCCATTGAGATTATCAATTTTTTCAGACGGAGCCAATTAGATGGTTATATTATTGCGCCAACCAAAGGAATAGAAAATATAGTGAAAGAAATGGTCGATGAACATATCCCAATTGTTCTATTTGATCGGGATCCGGTCGAAGGGGTAGATTTCGTCGGAACGAACAACAAGGAAGCAACGATAGAAGCTTGTATGCATCTTTATGATAGGGGTTTTCGTCAGATTGGATTCGTTACACTCGAATCTACACAAAGCCAAATGCATGAGCGATTATCAGGTTATGAACAGGTTATGGTGAAATTAGCTATTGATCCTAAAGTGGCCTTTATACCGTTTGAATCAAAAAAAGCAATCAAACAGCAGCTTATTAAAGATTTTCTTGAGAACAATCCGGAACTGGATGCTATCATCTTTGCAACCAATTATCTTTGTCTAGCAGGATTGGCTGCAATAAATAACCTAACGACTAACACGAAAACGGATTTCGGAATTGTGGCCTTTGACGATCATGAGGCGTTTAACCTGATCTCTCCAACGATCACCGCCGTACGCCAGCCGTTGGAAGAACTAAGTAATAACATCATAAAATTATTGCTAAAGCAAATAGAAAAGCCAACAAGGGATAATGCTAGTCATGTGGTATTGCCCTCAGTGATAAAAACAAGAAAATCATCTGAAAGAAAAAGTTTTACATAGAATAGTATTAAAGGGAAAAAAGACTCCTCAAATTTAAGATATCATGAGTACTAAAATAATCTTCTTCCGATAGGTAGCAATAACTAATCGAAAGAAGATTATTAAAAAAAAGAGTGTAATCAGTTATTATTGCACTTTCATTGAAGAGGCCTTATCATTGCCCGATGGTGTTAATTGAGAAAACAGTGGTGTATCCGTCGTCAACACCCAGTTGATCCCTAAGAAATTCTGGTGTTCATAGATCGTCAAAGTAAGCCCATTTGGTACTCTAGCCGAAGATGCCCAGTCATTTTCAATGCCTCGGGCATTGAGATCAGCTAAGTTATAAGTCCCTCTCGGCAAGAAAACTCCCTTACCACCATAGTGTGCATCTTTGAAAATACTTACTCCATCGATTTTTAAACGGGCAATAACAGGAAAATGATCAGATGGCAATATTTCTCCCGGATCTTTATGGTACCAATCGACTAACCTGGAGGAAACTGACCATTGACCGGTAACAAAGATATGGTCGATCTGACTATCCCCGCTTGGGCTAATGTTCCATCCATTACCGGTAACACGTAATGCAGGCGACTTAGAACCAGCGATATTCCAGCTTTCTTCTAACCATGACGGACTATTAAGCACACTATATGCGGCAGAATTTTGATTTGCATTTAGGTCGCCCATCAGTACCGCCGGAAGATCGCCGATTTTGTTTTGCATATAGGTCAACAAAAGATTCGCACTATTAACCTTAGCATCAGCACCTTTATGATCAAAATGCGTATTAAATACATAAAAGGTCATTGCCGTCTGTTTGTCCTGTAGTTTTATCCAGGTACAAATGCGCTTGTATGCAGCATCCCAGGCAGGCCCTGTAGGGGTTGTGGGAGCTCCGGGCGCCAGCCAAAATGTACCGCTTTCCAAGGCATTAAATTTTGTGTTTTTATAAAATATGGCAGAGTGCTCAGAAGAACTATTTCCTTCTCGTCCTGTGCCCACTTTGCTGTAGCCTTGTAGATCTGAGGCCATGTTGTCCATCTGATTTCCTAAAGCTTCCTGAACCCCGACTACATCACAGTCATGTTCCAAGATTCTTTCTTTGACCAAAGATCGCCTGACCGTCCATGCACGGTTTCCCACATCGGGCGCATCCTGCCGGATATTAAAAGTCATCATGACGTACCCCCCGCTTCCGGCTATTGTTGCTGAACTTTGTACTTCGGTTGGTAAGGACAGCGTTTCGTCAGCCGGTGATGACTTTGCTAAATCTTTCGCACAAGCTGCAAAGATGCAGGTGGACAGAAGTGCCAGCTGCAGTCCATAAATTAATTTTCTCACAATTTATATCTTTTGGTTAACATGAAACAATTACGACTATATCGTTCACTAAGACTATTTCAGATTAAATGTTCCCACAACTGGATAGTGGTCTGACTCTTTGTCCGCCCAAAATTGAACTGCGTAGTCCTTAACTTTAAAAGCCTGGTGAGGTGCATATATTAACCAGTCACAGGTATATGTCGGTTTTGGAGTCGGTACGGTCCATTCACAATTTGAGATTTGACAAGGTAAAGTAAACCATTTCTGCAAAGCTGGCATCGTCTGCGAATTAGGCCGTGAATTCAGGTCAGCGCCTAAAATGATCGGCTGCTTTAAGTTTTTAATTTCCTTCAAAATTTCAGCGATCTGTTTTAAACGGGTGGCATCGTCCTTTTTATAGCCCAGGTGAGTTGTGGCGAAATAAAACTGTTTACCATCCTTTTCCAAGAGCGCATATCCAAAAGATCGCGTATCATCCCCATCATTAGCAACCCCCAGATGAATGGACTTTGTTTGCAAAAGCGGATATTTTGAAAGGATAACATTGCCATAGTCCCCTTTCTTCAGGGTAAGCGCATGTGCAAAAAAATAATATTTCATTCCCGTCAACGCCGCTATTTCCTTTGGAAAATCCATCGGATTCACATCGGTATTGCGTTCTACTTCTTGTAGAGAGACCACATCGGGGTTGACCTTTCTGATTACCGCTGCAATAGCTTCAATACCCATTTTTCGAGCACTATAGATGTTGTAGGTCATCGTTTTGATCTCAACTTCACCGCTCAATTTTTGAGCAGAAGTTTCGTTAGCACTAACTGCCACCAGAAGAGCGGCTATTAAAACAAACAGCAAGAGACGCAAGTTTAAATTTCTTGCTGTAGATAAAGCTATCATCATGATCCTATTCTTTAATTTAAGTAAGAATTTGGTAAAACATATTGTAGTTATTCTATAACTATTTTTCGAATAACGTGATTCCAGGTATCAGCGACGTATAATGCTCCGTCAGGACCAAATTGCAGGCCTTCGGGCTCATAAAATTTTGCTGATGAAGCATTTCCATTCTGCAGGCCATTTGTACCTGCAATACCCGCATAAGTAGTTACCGTACCGTTGGTCGTAATTTTTCGAATACAATGGTTTTTACGATCGGCAACATATAAGTTTCCATCGTTATCCAGATCCATTTGTGCAGGTGTATTAAATCGGGCAGATTCTCCATTTCCCTCCGCATTCCCCGTTGTATTGGCATTTGGTCCAGCAAGTACCTGTACTGTTCCAAAACTCTTGGTGCTTATGTCATAAGGCACACGATAAACACTGTGTGCATTGTAAGCGCCAGAAATATACATGGTTTGACCATCCTTAGAGAAAATGATGTCCATGATATTCACATTTTTTGAATTGACACCAAACAGTCCCTCCAGACTACCGTCGGGTTTTAATCGACATATCTTTCCCCCGGAATATACTCCCACGAATACCTCATCTGTCACTGGGTTAGTTGCGACAGCGGTTAATCCCCCTTGAGCTGACAAAGCTGTCAAATTGTTGTACTTACCTGAAGATCTCGTCATTTTGCCAAGGCCCATGGAGCCATTTGCGTTATTGTCATTAGTAAGAAACAATGTACTCTGATCCATTGAAAAGTCAAAAGACCGGAGGCGTTCAAACAGCGTACTTTCAGAAGCCTTGAGTAAGGTCGTCACATTGTTATTTGATGCTACACGGAGTGCTGCGAAGTTATCTCGGCTGCTCGCCCCCTCTTCGACAAAATAAAGCGCATTATCCTTGCTCCATTTCAAATATCGTGGCCCCGACAATTTGGCTTGGGCATAGTCCCCATCCATATCGTCCTTGGTACTTCCCAAGTACGTATAGACTACAGTCTGGTAGCCATATTCAAAAGCCTGTTTGTAAATATATTCTTTCCCGCCAATGGTCAATTTGACTTTTCCAGAACCGGCATTCTGTGGAATGCGGGCCGTAATGATACGTCCATTTGAACTCAATACCGCCGCGTCCTTATCATTTATGGTCACCTTAATTTTTGTCAGATCTGTTTCAAAGTTGCTTCCGTACAGCGATATCTCAGTTGCGGACCCTCCGGAGATCGGCGTATACTGTGTAATTTGAGCCCCATCAGTTTTATCAGGGTAAGACATGTCACTGCCTTGATCTTTATTACAGCTCACAACGCCCACGCTGAATGCCATCAATGCCGCAAAGCAGAGGTTTCTGGCACCTGACCGTTTAAAAAAACTAATTATTGTCATGGTTTGTTAGGTAAAAATTTTATGGATTTTTGATCAAAAAGTTTGCAACGACCGGAAAATGATCAGATTGCGAATAAGAACTATAATCAACATCATATGTCTCTGTCACTGCTGCATCTGCTGGCGCATACATCAGATAATCTATGGTTCCATCAGGCTTAGGCGTCCCAGCCGTAAAACCGCAATATCCATTGAGGCATCCAGATGTAAACCATTTGGTCAGCACTTTATAGGCTTCTTCCGTAGGTTTGGCATTTAAATCTGCGGACAGAATGACCGGCAATGCAAGATCTTTGGTATATTGGCGGATCAGATCAATTTGATGGAGCCTATTTGCATTATCGGACAAATGATCCAGATGGGTTACGGCGAAATAAAAGTCCTTATTTTCTTTGCTTACCTTGACAGTTCCGAGCGCCCTAATGTATGCATTGGCTTCCGATGTAAGTACATCCAGCAAATATGTTTTCGTCTCTTTGAGGGGAAATTTAGACAGGATTAAATTTCCATACTCACCTTGTGCCAAGTTACGTGCCTTAACAAAATAATAATATGGCATTCCAGTGAGTTCCGAAAGGCGCTTCCCAGTATCAAAATTCAGATTGGCGGAGTTTACCTCCACCTCCTGCAGCCCCACCAGTTCGGGGTCATTTTTCTTAATTACTTCGGCGATAGCCTCTATACCCTTTTTTTGCGCCGAATAGATGTTATATGTCATTGTTTTGACAGATATGCCAGTTACAGGCGGCTCTTCCACCTTGGTATCATTTTTACTACATGAGACCAATGACAAGCCTATTATACCTAATATTACCATTTTTTTCATCTGAGAATTTTTTGTAGGTTTCACTTTGCGTGTTATTTGATCAGTCATTTGCTATCAATTCTATGGTATCACTATAATTCACGACACCGTTTACCGTCGCACTTACCCTGACGTAGATTTTGTTGCCATTTGCCTTGATTTTGTAGAAGTTCTCGACAAATTGTTTGTCATTGGCCAGTTCAAAGACATGTGTACCTTCTTCTATCTTGCCTTTAGCGGTCTTTGTGACATAATTAGCATTATTTTCATCTACTCGCGGTGTATAGTTCCACATGACAGATACATTGGTCAACGTAAAGGATTCATCCGCCTTATCAACCTTAAATGCTATTTCGACCTGGTTTCTTGCGGAAATGGTCGCCGACGCTGCAATACGGGAAAAAGGGGTAGCTTTCAAATCGTACTGCGTCTGCCCATTAACCGTGGTATAGCCTTCACAAACCCCTATAAAAGGACCATTTACGACCACCCTATACTTCCCGTTAAACACTCTATTATTGGTATAAGATCCGTCTGCGTTCGCTCTGAAATCGACAGAAGCAGTCGCATTTGTCCCTATTTCAAATAAAGAAACCAGTACGCCACCCGATCCCTCCACGGGCAGCGGAATAGGCGTGTTTGTTTCCATATCATATACGGTACCGTGCAGTCCACCATTAGGAGCCTCCAGATTATCGATCTCATTTTCACAACTGTTCATGACAGCCATCAGCATAACACCGAGCATAAAAAAAATATTCTTCATACTTATCATAATTTTATACGTTTCAATTAGTTACCGTAGCCCGGGTTCTGAACCAGCTGCGGGTTTGTGCTCAGGTCCGTTGGGCTGATGCGGATATAATAGTTTCTTTCCAGAAACAATCTTTTTTGTTTGGGCGGAACACCGGTTTCGAAAGTAAACTTCTTGCTTTTGACATTGAACCAAGGATATAGTGCTGTACCCCTATAATTGGTAAGCCCCCCTTGCGATTCGTCCAGATGGGCGACCCGCCATCGTTTGAGGTCCCAAAAACGCAGCTTTTCAAAAGCGAGTTCTACCTTTCGCTCCTGTCTTACTTTAGCGACGGATATCGCTTCAAGAGGCTGGATCCCGGCCCGCGAACGAATGGCATTAACCGCCTGGAGAGCCTCTGCGTCTCTTCCGCCGAGCTCTACACAGGCCTCGGCAAGATTGAGATATATCTCACCAAGGCGAAATACTACCCAAGGTGTTTCCGAGCGTTTGGCATCAATATTAGTCATATCCGTAAGCGTTTCATCAAAAAACTTCCGCATATAAAACCCCGTTTTTGAAGCATCCCCCACGTCCGCACCGCCATCTTTGCCGGAAGTATTGTATCTTACACCATCGATTGTAGCCGTATTATCTTTGTCCGGCTGATTCTGTGCCTGATATTTTTGTCCCGAGCCATTCTGTCCGTTGATCACCCCCCGTATCCATTCGACCTTGCTGCCCTTTAAAGGAGCTCCGGGTACATAAATGGAAGCAAATAGACGCGGATCCTTGCCAGCGAAAAGATCGTAGGGACTATCAAAACTACGTGGTGTCCCATCCGTATTTTTTAAGGCCAATTTACCGGGGCTTCCATCGCTGTATTCAAATGCTTCGACCATTTCAAGCGTAGGAGTTACACCGCATCCCCATCCGTCACCGCGATAGGAAAAAGGAGCATTCATCTTATCCCACATGTGACCTTTTCCCGCTGAAACATTGAATGTTTTCTGAAAGATATATTCCCCATTGTCACCATTTACACTTTTGGAAAACAGTTCATAGAAATTCTCCGCTTTGTCGGCATTTTTATTGTAAAGGCTATAGGTACCTGCGTCCAGCAATGCTTTTGAAGCATTGTATGATTCCGTAAAATACCGCGTTGCCTCACTGGATGCTATTCCCACGTATCCACGTGTGACCGCCTCACCGCTTAAATTGGCGTTCGAACCATATTTTGCAATTGAACCAGCATAAAGCGCAGCTCGCGAACATAGAGCAAGCGCGGCACCTTTAGATGCCCTATATTTACTTTCAGCAGTTCTCGATACGGGAAGGATATCACTGATTGCCTTACACTCAGCGATAATAAAATCATACACTTCTGACTCCTTATTTCTTGGCACCTGCAATCCTTCAAAATCACCGGGCACATATTCTTGCGGCACTGTCAGCAGAGGAACTCCTCCATAGCGTTTAACCAGTCCGAAATATTGCATTGCCCTTATCCAGCGTGCTTCAGCGTCGATCACACGTTTTTCTTCCGTACTCAGGACAGCAGTCTCGTTCAGCTTCTTGAGGAAGTCGTTGGTGCGGCGTATCTGTACGTATCTGGTCGCAAACGGATCTTCAAATACATAATCACTATAGGTATATATCGAATTGGCATTACTGAACGCATAATCCTTCTGGTACGCCCCTGTGGCTTCGTCCGACAAGGAAGTCAAGTTGAGCAGATTAGATTTCCCTGTAAACCAGTCGTCAAATTCATCTAATCTTAATCCTTCATCGTACATGGTGACCAGCACGGACTGTATCGCCTGCGGGCTTTCCCAGATCAAATCAGAAGTTATGACACCGCTAGTGAGTTCCCGATCCAGATAATCATTACAGCTATATAAACTCAGTGTAAGTGCACAACTCACAAAGAGAGGACTGAAATATTTCATTTTCATAGTATAACGGTTTTTATAAAACTAAATTAACACCCAAGTTGAATGTTCTCAATTGCGGATAATAACGTAATCGGCTTTGATTGCTTTCAGGGTCTATATTTTTTAATAATTCATCGCTTCCCGTAAAAGTCAGCAAGTTATTGGCATTGAAATAAATTCTGCACCGGTCAATTTTTAAAGACTGTATCCAGCTTTTTGGGAGCGAGTATCCAACTTCCAAAGTTTTTAAGCGCAGATAATCCGCTTTATGTAAGGACCATGAGTTATCGGATCTGTTGTCTACCTGCCCTGTTACACGAGCAGCCGGCATAGTTCCGGGGATCCACTCACTATTGGGATCCGAAGGATCTGCGCGATGCCATCGGTCGGTCATAAAAGCAAAGCCATTGCCGAGTCCCTGCTGTATAAATGGATCGAGGATATCACCGCTGATGTAGATGTCATGACCTGCGGCCCCCTGAAAGAATAACGTCATGTCAAAGCCCTTATAATTAGCTCCTAGATTAAGACCATAATACATTCTTGGCGTTGCACCGTGCCCAATTGGTTCCACATCGTTGCCGTCTATGATCCCATCGCCATTTACATCTTTGAACTTTAAATCACCCGGAAGCAGAGAACGGTTGCCATTATTATCCTGAACGGGAGAGTTTAAGATATCCTCATAAGATGAGAATTGGCCTAAGACCGTCTTTCCCCATCGGATATCTTTATTTCTATCGTTATTATTGTTCTGCCAGTTATCGTAAAGATTGGTTGACGCGGCACGTTCAACATAGCCATATCGAATCCGTGTAACGGAAAAATTAGCCGAAACATTATAGGCAAAATCAGCGATCTTGTTTTTATGGCCGACAGTCCATTCAAATCCAGTATTGATATCAGAATTTAGATTTTCCTGTGGCATAGACTCGCCAAATGTTGTCGGAAAAGTACCTTGTCTTGTCGCCGGTAATCCAGAACGTTCCCTTCTAAACCAGTCGAACTCAGTATTGATCAATCCATTTTTAAAAGAAGCTTCAAACCCTAAATTCATGATATTAGATTCATACCATGTCAACCAAGGATTAGCCATCCCACTGCTTCTCAGCCCCGAAGATAAGCCACCAGTCCCCAGTACATAACTTCCGCCATAAACATATCCATCCAGATATTGGAATGCAGAAAAATCTCCCTCATCGCCGACTTTGGCGTATGAACCCCGGATTTTTACATTGTCAAAGTGGGAGAGGTTTTCCTTGAAGAATTTCT
Source organism: Sphingobacterium thalpophilum (assembly GCF_901482695.1). Taxonomy (NCBI): domain Bacteria; kingdom Pseudomonadati; phylum Bacteroidota; class Sphingobacteriia; order Sphingobacteriales; family Sphingobacteriaceae; genus Sphingobacterium; species Sphingobacterium thalpophilum. Next base: position 1,677,594 of record NZ_LR590484.1, on the reverse strand, counting down.
CTTCCGAAATCCGCCAGCCGGCCGACACCCCCGGGAAAAAACCCCATCTCCGGTCGCGTCGAAATTTATAAGACCCATCATAGCGAAAATTCAGTTCAAGCAGATATTTTCGATCATAGGCATAATTAAACCGTCCCACAAGACCAGCGTGAGCCGTTTCCACACTTTTGCCGCTTGTATGCTGGTTCTCGGTGTCCCCCTTACTGATATCGTCAATGATACCGATGGAAGATTCCCTAAATCCTAGAATATCGGTCAAGCGGTCATGATAAGCCTCCCATAACAGTAAACCGCTTACATCATGTTTTTGTCCAAATACACGGTTGTAATTGATAGAATACTGCTGTGTGGGCATATACAGATTTTCCATCTTGGACTCTAGACTGGCCTTTTTTCGCAAAGCGACCTCCGTATACTGTTCATTCGTCTGATTATACTGGTAATCGCTCAGAGCTTTTTGCCAGGTTTTCCATTCGCTATTTTTGTAGTCATAAGCCACCATGGCGCGCAATGAAAGACCGGATACCCAAGGCAGCTTCCAATTGAGGTCCAGCGAGCCATTGAACTCTCTTCTCAGGCGTGACTCATAGCCACTATTATCAATGTAGGAACTATGGATAGGATTGGCCATATTTCCGATTGCCTGCCAGTAATCCGGATTATTGTTGGCATAAATATTATAAATCGGAATAGCCATCTGAGCCTGGGTAAACAGATCATCAGCGCCATATGGTTTCTCACGGTCTTGAAGACGCCCTGTCAATTTAAATCCGACCGTAAAATTTGGCGCGACATTCAGGTCTATATTGGAACGTAAATTATACCTTTTGAAGTTCCAGTCATCTGATTTCAAAATCCCCCCCTGATCTACATATCCGACGGAATTATAATATTTGACCTTATCATTCCCGCCATAGATGCTGACATTGTGCGAACTCTGTGGAGCATTGTTCCGTACCATGGCATCCCACCAGTCGGTACCTTGCGATCCGCTTTTATAACTATCGAGCTGTTCTTGGCTATAGGCAGGCACCCCTGTATACGGATTGGTGTTATAGATCGCTTCATTATACAGTGATGCATATTCGTAAGCGTTCATCATGCGTGGATAGCGGGTTACCTGCTGGATGCCGTAATACCCATTGTATTCCACTTTGGTTTTCGCGTTAGTCCCTTTTTTGGTAGTGACCAGTAATACTCCGTTTGAGCCTTTAAACCCGTACACCGCAGCAGCAGCGTCCTTTAATATCGATATAGATTCAATATCATTTGGATCGACCTGCGCGAAATCCCGTTGTACACCGTCGACGATAACAAGCATGCTGCCGTATCCACGGATATCCACCGAGGCACCATCATCGCCCGGAGCACCGCTGCGCTGTACAGCGCGGATCCCCGGCAGTCTGCCTGCCAGCATATTTGTTACATTCGGTGTTTTCACCTTGATCAGTTCATCGGCCTGTATCGAAGCAACAGCGCCTGTTACGGAAGCACGTTTCTGCACACCATATCCCACCACGACCACCTCATCCATCATCGCTACACTATCCTGTAATATAATGGATAAGTTTGTTCTTCCCCCCAGCATGATTTCCTGACTTTTATAGCCAGTGGCAGATATCAGCAGCGTTTCATCGGGTTCTGCTGCAATGGAAAATTTTCCAGTACCGTCCGTACTGGTTCCGATGGATGGAGTACGCTTTATTTGTACAGTAGCTCCTGCAATCGGATTATTGGCGGCATCCACAACTTGTCCGTTTATCTGGACGGGAGCTTTGGCAATGGACACGTGTATGGGACTATTGTCCCAACGCTCATGTCCGTAAGCCGCGGATGTCATTAGTGCAATCCCTAACAAGCTCGCTTTTAAAGCTTTTTTGTAGGGTACATTCAAATCACGCTGTATCATACTATAAGATTTCTATATGGTTATTATGTTGTAAACGTAGATGTTCTTCAATTTGGCGATATACATCTAAACTTATTTCACTTTAGGCAGCGGATCCAGAGCAGCTGGCTTCTCAGGATCAAAAATGGCCACTCCTACTTTTGAGTCAGCGCAGCCATAGTAGAGAAACCATTTCTGCTGAAAATATACAAGACCTTCAATAAACACTGTACCGTCTACATACTGTCCGCTTTTTTCAAACGCTTCCATGGGCCTTAAAAAAGGCACGTCCATCCTTGCCAATACTTTACCCGGATCTTTGCTGTCGAAAAGAACCTGCCCCGCCGAATAAGTGCCTCTGTTAAACCGCTTATCTCCTTTTTCAGGATGGTTTTTACCGTTGTACAATAGCAGGATTCCTTTATCTGTCAGGATGGCTGGCGGGCCGCATTCTGTTAAAGAACTATCAAAATACCCCTCCCTGGGAGAGATGAATGCTTTCAGTTCACCCCTTTCATCGACAATCGGTTCCCAATCTACCAGATTGTCTGAGGTGGCGCCATATACCCCATGCTCGCCCCAATACATCCAGTACTTCCCGTTTACTTTAGCAATCAGCTGCTTGCCGTGCTCCAGTTTGGTGACGATCGACGCGGATTTATGCGATCTGTTGACCAGGTCAGGCAGTACTTTCGATTTTTTAAAAATAGGGCCATATTTCGTCCAGTTTTTAAGATCCCTTGAGGTGGCCACACCCAAGCGGGGTACTTTTCGGTTCCACTGCGTATAGAACATCACATAGGTGCCATCCGCAGCTTCTGCTATCCGAGGATCCTCAGTTCCGCCTGGCCACTCAAATTCACGCTGACTATCATCTGCGGGATAAAAAACAGGCGTATGCCGGCGATTAAAATGTGTCCCATCCGCACTCGAGGCAAGTCCAAGCCGGGAAGTCCGATGTCCGATTTTTATACCAGTTTTATCTTCGGCCCGATAAAGCACATAAATACTATCGCCTTTTACAACGGCCGCGGGGTTGAAAGTGTCATTATTCTCCCAATGCACTGCTTTTCCATACATGGGATCCATAAAAGTTGTCGTACTATCCGGCTCAATGACTGGGTTTACCCCTGCTGGACGAACAAAACCGCCCATCACCCAGTCTTGGGCAGTATGGGTTTGTTGTTTTTGCGTGCTACAGCCCCAAAAAGTGAACATAATCGTCATTATGGATAGGGGCTTGTACAGATTTTTAATTTGTTTTATCATATTTCAGCTAATTTAATATAGGGTGTTATTGAAAATATATTTATCGTCGTCAAAACAAGTAAACGACTATAGAAAACCGGTTTTGCAAAGCGAAACTAAGAAGTTTATACTACACTATCGCATCATGATGGAGAATTAATAATTATTTAATATGATTAGGGCTCAATTTATTTCCTCAAGTGCTTTACCTTTCGTTTCAGGCATAAATAGGATAAAAACGAACGAAGCAACGACCATCAGTGCATAAAAAAGAAAAACATAATAACCGCCGAGCACGCTCCCTTCTACGATAATGGGAAACACCCAGGATATAATGGCCGCGAACAGCCAATGCGTCGTACTTCCCAGTGAAGAGCCTTGTGCGCGGACCTCATTGGGGAAAATTTCGGCCAGAAACACCCAGATAACAGCCCCCTGTGATAAGGCAAAAGATGCTATAAATCCCATGATATAAAAAAGTAAAAACTGCGGATTTACTCCTTTTAGGCCAAATGCAGCCAATAGCAGGAATAAGAACATGCCGATTGCACCCGTCAGCAGCAATTTCTTCCGGCCAAAACGATCGATAATGCTCATGCCGGCCAAGGTGAAGAGCAAATTGGTACCGCCGATAAAAATAGGCTGAAGGTAGGCCAGCTCTGCATTAAAACCAGCCATTTCAAAGATCCGCGGGGCATAATATAAGATCGCATTGATCCCTGTCATTTGATTGAAGAATGCCAGCAGAACCGCAAAAAGTATCGGCCTGGCATATCTTTTTTGAAATAGGCTGACATTTTTAGCTGGTATTTGGGGCTGGTTGCCCAACATCTCAGCCGCTGTTTCTAGCCGCAGATAACTTGCACGCGCTTTATCGGCCTGTCCGCGCTGCAGCAGCCATCTGGGACTTTCGGGAATGAGATTCAATAACAGCACAAATAATAGGGCAGGAACCGCCATGATACCGAGCATGTATCGCCAGCCGGCAGATTCAACGCTCATAAAGAGAAAATTGGTCAGGTAGGCAGTAAAAATGCCAAGTACGATCATAATCTGAAAGGTTCCTGTAAGTTTGCCCCGGTCTTTTGCTGGCGCTATTTCAGACGTATATACCGGTCCGACCACAGAGCTGATGCCGACAGCAAGTCCGCCCAGCAAACGGAAGAGCAGGAAAAGTTCCCATATGGAAGCTAATGCACAGCCCAACGCCGAGAGCAGGTATAAAGAGGCAACAAAATAAAGCACGGGTTTGCGCCCATAACGGTCGGCCATACGTCCGGCGACTATGGCTCCTATAATGGTCCCGATCAGGGAGATCGATACGGTAAGTCCGTGACGGACAGCATCCAGATGCCAGAGTTTCTGTATAATCTGTTCTGCACCCGAGATTACGGCTGTTTCAAAACCGAACAAAAAGCCGCCCAAAGAAGCGATTAATGTAAATTTCCAGACGGGTTTCATATACTAAATGTCTTAAGGGTTAATCCAAGAAATAAGTTGCGTTCATCAAATGATGCAAGGGACAGATCCACATCAAGGGCAGACCGGAGCTTATCAAAAAAATAGATGTGTGCTTTGGCAATACTGCCTCCAATGATTATTGAATCAGGGTTTAATGGACAGATATATTCCTTAATGAAAGCAACCAGCTGCTCGCTTAAGAAACCAAAAGCTTCCTTTCTGTACTCATCCAGACCATCCAGGTGTACCAAGTCTTTTATATTGCTTACCGGCGCGGATCCAAATACTTCTTTTAAATGCGACAGCATCCCGCGGGTCGAGATCACATCTTCAACGATGCCCGTATGAAATCTTGCTGATCCTAAATTGAGATCTACGATTGTCCCATTTTCATAAAGCGAAGAGCCCAGTCCTGTTCCTAAGGTCAGCCCTACAACGCGCCTAGTTTCCATCTTTTTATTGACAACCTCCCCCAATAAAAAAGCCGAAGCGTCATTATAAAAGTAGATTGACGCTACATCAACACCAGTGATAGCCGAAAAAAATTTTTTTAGATTAACATGTAGCAGGGCTTGATATTTATTCATGCCGTCCATTAAAGATATGCCATTTTCATAATCGAAAGGACCGGGACAGGATATAAAAATTTTGGATGGACGAACCGTGGCTGCGCTCAGCGTCTTATCAATCGTTTCTTTTATCTCAGACAAGATCTGCCCTCTTTCCGCAAGGCTATTTACATTCCCCCGGAAATAGGATCCTTCTAGGACATACCCAGATGACACCTGCACAAGACCCGATGAACAATGTGTACCGCCTAAATCAGCACATAAAAATAAATTGTCAGTATGAGGCATTTTGTTTTTAAAATTGGTTATTAGTAAATAACTCTAGCAAAACCGGTTTTGCTATATATTGCGAATATAGTATATAAATTTTAAAACCAAATATTTTTTATTTTTTTTAACGATTTTTATAATATTCCTAACTGATTCTTCGTTTAGCAGCATTAATATTTGCCACAATGAGTCTATCAAAAAGTATATCACCAAAATATTTTCTGTTCAGCTTGTAAATAAACTGTCTATTTCGGTAATGTTGCCGTTTGACCCACATGTGGAACAACTGATCCATGCACAGTTCTTCCGCTTTCATAGTATCGCTCACGTAGCGGGAAACAAGATGGAGCATCCTCGAATAGAATCTGGAAAATAGTTCATTATACGCCTGCAGGTCATCCTGCCGACAGCCTTGCCATAATTCTATATCAGATACCTGTTTATAGTCCATTTAGATATCGCTAATCCACACAAATTGCTGTTTTAATATTACTTAAATATTAATTTTGCATAAAGACAGCGTATTACTGTTAGGTGCGCGCATAATGCCCCTAACCTTAAGAATTCTAATAATCGAACTATGGCTTAGAAATAAAAGATGTAATTCTTTTTACTTTAATTTAACGATTTAAAAAAACTATACTAACATAAGGTGATTATGTTTATCCAGTTAAAATCCAATAAATGAAAACATACTTTATTCCATTTGTTGCGCTACTTGTCAGTGCAAGTTCTTGTAATCAAACCACTGATCGTCAAGCGCATAAAACCGGAGATGTCGATACGCTACAATTGAAATCGGATGCAAAGTTAAAGACAGCCTTTGGGTTCAACCTCGATCAGATACCTGTCTCGACATCTGAAGTTGGCGAATTTCCATATTTGTCGGCTCCCTTGGGATACCGCCATGCAGGTGAGAAGACCAAATTTTTGGAAGAAAAATACTTCTTTTACAACGACAGCCTAATCAGGAAAGTAAGTGGCCAATATTATTACACCTCGGTATTTAAAGAGGGAGACGTGTTTGAAGACACTTATTTGGTCAGTGAGTACAAAAAGGTTATCGAAAATCTTGGTGGAGTGGAGTTCTACTCAGGTGGGCTACCAGCTTCGGCATCCGAACTCCTTGACAAGGAGCAGCCTGCATACGTATCGGATATGTACGACCCTCGTCCTTATAAGTACAAACAATTCCTGATCCGTACCCCGGAATCGAATATATGGATTGAGCTGTGTCATGGCCTCAACGCTAATCAGGTCGACCTGACGGTGGTGAAAGAAGAAGTTACAAACACAAAAGGAAATTAAAAACATTGAAAGGGATGGAAGCTATAATTATTACCACCGACTTTTCAGAGGCTGCGATGAACGCAGCCCGGTATGCTGCAGGATTATCGAAATCCATCGGGATTAAGCGTATCGTCCTTTATCATTCGTACGACAATGCTCCTGCGGCTACGGATGTTCCGGTTGCCGAAACGGACACGCCCCTGGCGCATGAGGGAAGTCTGTTGGCTCTGGAAATCGTGGAGCGGGAAATCGGCTTGGTGATTGGAAGTGACAGCGGTATCGCCATCGATCTGGTGGCGAATGGGATGCCATTGGAGCTCGGGGTAGAGCAGCTTGCCGAACAATGGCGTACGGGGCTTGTGGTGGTAGGCACCACAGGCAAAAGCGGATTGGAAAAATTCTTTGTAGGGAGCAATACGGTAAGTTTAGCAACCTCCTGCCCGGTACCGCTATTGATCGTACCGAAAGAGGCTAAATTTGAAGCTATCGAAAAGATCGTGTTTGCTTGTGACCTCAAAAAGGTAACCCGAAGTAAGCCGGTATCGGAAATCGGCTGGTGGCTGGACAGGTTTCAGGCGAAGCTGTTGGTGCTGAATGTGGCCTTGGAGGGTAAGCGGTTTGATCCGGATATGATACCGGAGCAGTATAAGATGCACGAATTGCTAGATGGCTTTAACCCTTCGTACCATTATGAGGAGGGGGAAGATATTGCGGAGGAGATTGCCGATTTTGCGGAAGACGAGGAAGCGGGGCTAGTAATAACGGTTCCTAAATCCTACGGATTTTTTGAAGGGTTGTTCCATCGGAGCGTAAGCCGGAAGCTGCTGGATAAATCGGAAGTCCCTTTGCTACTACTGAAAGAAAAACAATAGGTTTGTATAGGTTAACAGATAACACATGAAATTACTTAGCACAATTTTAGTCCTCCTTACGTTATGCTGCAACGGTTCACTGTTTGCCCAATCGGACTTCGAGGGAACCCTGACCACGCGGGTTACCATGGCCGGGGTGGATCTGAGCCGGGTCACAGAAAAAATCGATTACGAAAAGGGAGATATTCAGGAGCAGCTAGCAACGCTATACAAGACCATTCCGGCACAGGACCTCGCCCGGATGCAAATCCTGATGGAACAGAACCCGATGATGGGATTGGCCATGGTCATGACACCGCCGAAAGCGACCATTCATGTCAAGGGTAAGGTTGCTTTTGTAAAAACCCGGGGACTGGGTTACGAAATCCAGCATTACCATAACGAGCAATCGGATGAAGCATTCCTCTATACCGTTTCATTGATCCAACCCGGGGAAGCAGTTACGGCGGCATACAAGCCGTCGCAGGGATATGATGCGCTGTTCACGGATGACAAACGTATCACGGCCGATAATTTCAACGTAGAGCGTTCGCCAAAGACAGCAGACGTAGCTGGGTATACCTGCGCAATGTCCACTTACACGCCAAAGTCGCTGCAGTCTGGGACAGATTCGCCCATGGGAATCCCAAGTGTGCAGGTACATAAGCTTGTGGTGTATACCAGTAAGGATCTCCCCAAGGGAATCAATTTCTCGCATCCTTATTACCTGCCGGAGGACAACGGTATCATGCGCATCGATATCTACCTTACTAACGGAGCGGAACCCACGATGGTTTATGAAATGGTAGAGGTGAAAAAGGCACCGATTAGCGATACCATGCTTGTACCTAAGAAAACGGAGCCTTTGTATGCCCTGACCGACATGAATTACGGAATGAAATTGTTGGGTATCATGATGGGCGGCATGGCGGCCATGGATATGGGGGATGACGAAGGGGATGACGGCGATGACGAGGAAAACGAATAGCGATCAAGGTAGGCTGATATGAAAGTTGCCCTACATACGCGCTACGGCGGTCCGGAAGTGGTCAGCATCGGAGATATTCCCAAGCCTGAGCTTGGTGAACACGATGTTCTGATTCGTGTTCGTGCCGGTACAGTCAACCGTACGGATTGTGGCTTCCGTAGTGCGTAATACTTCATCTCGCGGTTGTTCAGCGGACTTCTCCGTCCTAAGAACCCTGTGCTCGGTTGTGAGTTTGCGGGCGAGGTAGTGGAGCAAATTGGGCGCAGATGAGGTAATCGATTATCAGACGCAGGATTTCACCCAGACCGATCGTCGGTTTGATTTCATATTCCATGCGGTAGGCAAAAGTTCCTTCGGCCAATGTAAACCATTGCTGAAACCCAAGGGGATTTATATATCCACGGAATTGGGAAAGCGTTCGGAGAATATCGGACTGGCGTTGACCACACCGCTCTTTGGTGGTAGGCGGGTCTTGTTCCCGTTGCCGGTGATGCGCAGGGATAATATGCTTTACCTGCGGGATCTGGCACAACAGGGAAGTTTCCGGCCGGTGATCGACCGGAAGTACGCTCTTGACGATATTGTGGAAGCATACCGCTATGTCGAAACCGGGCAGAAGACGGAAATGTTATTATCACGATAGATTAATTGATTTGTGACATGAAATCAAAGCAGCAAAGACTACAGGCGATATTGGATACAGCCACTGACCACAAAAAAGTGTTCGGGACTTCGTTTTGTATCACATACCAAGGACAAATGTGGTGCGGTGCTTCTGGTAATCTACAGACCGAGCAGCCCTATTTTATTGCCAGCACGACGAAGTTGTTTGTTACGGCGGTCATCATGCAGTACCGCACTAAGGGTTTGCTATCATTGGATGATAAACTGACTAAATTCCTTGATGCTGATATCGTCAGTGGGTTGTGTGTATATAAAGGAAAGGATTATTCGAACAATATTACCATTGCCCACCTGTTGGCCCATACATCGGGCATACCGGATTATTTTCAAAAGAAAGACGATAAGGGTGACAGCCTTGAAAAGATGCTCTTGCGAGGGGTTGACCGCAAGTGGAGTTTCGAGCAGGCCATTTCGCGGAGCAAGGAGTTGAAGGCTCCGTTCGCACCAGGGACAAAAGGCAAAGCACATTATGCGGATACCAATTACCAGTTGTTGGGACGGATCCTTGAGATTCTCTCGGGTAAGGAAATCGATCGCGTGTTTGAAGAATTGATTATTGAACCTTTGGGTCTAAAGAAAACCTACCTGTATCGGGACGAGAACGACGAACGCCCGAAGACACTATATTACAAATCGAATACCTTGCATATCCCCAAGGCCATGGCTTCGTTCGGGCCTGACGGTGGCATTGTTTCTACTTCCAAGGAAATGATGGTTTTTCTGGAAGCCTTCTTTGGCGGTGTGTTTTTTCCGACAACATACATTGACGAGATGCGTATTTGGAATAAGATATTCTTTCCGATGCAATCGGGGATAGGCATACATCGCTTTAAATTGCCTTGGTTTTTCGATCCTACAGGTGCGATTCCAGAACTCATCGGACATTCGGGGCTTTCGGGTGCCTTGGCTTATTACAGCCCGTCGAAAGACCTGTTTGTCACGGGAACCGTCAATCAGGTAGCCTATCCGGACACTTCGTTCAGGCTGATGATCAAACTTGTTCAGCAGGTGCTGAAGTAAATCATGGATTTTCCCAAACAACACATTGCCATGGCGGATCGGTTGATTCCACTGCATTACCTGTGTGGATACCGTGCTGCCTCATCCGGTCATGATGGGATATCAAAGAGCATCCTGAAATTCAAAGAGGGCGATACGTTGCATATCGCAGCTTGGGCTGAGGTTGCGCTGCTGGCCTTGCAACAGGCTGGTCTGGGTAAAGGCGACATACTGGTACGGGCACTCGGACATCAGGAAACGGCGGTACTGTGGCGTTCCGACCCTAAACCGATGGATGCGCTTTGCAGGTTTATTGCTGAGAAGTCAGGATGTGCCTATTCGCCGGACATTATTCGTAAAAAGTGGAAGACGGAAAAACTAAGGGGTATGAACCGCGCACAAAGGGAACGGGCCATGGACGGTGCGTATGAATTGGCGCCTGTATTTGGATGGGGACAGCAACGGGTTTGGATCATGGACGATGTAGTGACAACCGGATCAACGGTTCGTGCAATCGCTGCGGCATTATTAAAACGTTATCCAGCGGTAGAGTTGCGTACTTTTTGCCTTGCACGTACTGATGGACATCTTGGTGATTTGGAAAGGGGATTGGTGAAAGGTGAGCATTATGGATGGGATGCGACGGCAGGGAATTGGATGGTCATGGAAGACCCGCTGTCGTATGGGGGTGATTGGTTGCCAAATACGGAGAACTTATACTGTCCTCGGTTTGGGGATGAGGGGACGTGGCTGGTTAGTAACTTATAAGAAGGCTTTACGTTTAGATGTAAAGTCCTAAATAATCGTAACAACAGAAAAGCCGGGAGTGTAACGCCAACTGTGTCATTGGATTTAAAACTTAAATACCTCTTTCCAGTTTGAGCCTATCCCCAAATCTAATATAAAGTTGGGATATGGTCAACCCCCAATTGTGCATTGGCATCGTCCATTTTTTAGAAATATCCTTTATAATCAGATACATTAACTTCATTAGAGCCTGTTCAGAGCTGAAAGCTCCTTTAGACTTGGTGATCTTCCGTATCTGGCGGTGCATACCCTCAATCGGATTTGTTGTGTATATGATCTTGCGAATCTGATCCTCGTATTCAAAGAAAGTGGAAAGGTTGGTCCAGTTATCTATCCAGGATTTGGCAGCGAGAGGGTATTTCCTGCCCCATTTTTCTTCGAAAGATAGGAGGTTTTCATACCCCATTTCTTCGTTTACGGCTTTATAGACCGGCTTTAGATCATCCATTACAAGCTTTTTATCTTTCTCGGTTACGTACCGCATGCTTGTTCTGATCTGGTGGACAATGCACAGTTGGATCTTTGTTTTCGGAAAAATAGCTTCTATGGCTTCTGGGAATCCTTTTAGACCATCAATACAGGCAATAAGGATGTCTTCCACGCCACGCTGCTTAAGGTCAGTAAGAACCGAAAGCCAGAACTTCGCCCCTTCATTTTCTGAACTATAAAGTCCGATCAGCTCTTTTTTACCATCCATACCCACTCCCAGTATGTTATAAATAGCTCTTGATTCTACGGTACCGTTTTGACGGACTTTATAATGCATACAGTCCAGGAAGACAAAAGGATACACCGCTTCCAATGGCCTGCTCCGCCATTCATTCACAGCAGGAAACACACTTTCGGTAATCCGGGATATCTCCGTGGCAGAGATCTCCATGGCGTACATTTCACGGATAAACTCACTTATTGCCCGTGTGCTCATTCCTTTAGCATACATGCTCAGTACATGGCCTTCAAGCTGTTCGGTAATGATTAACTGTCTTTTTGGTACCACTTTCGGTTCGAACGTTCCTGACCTATCCCGTCCTGTTTCAAGCTCAAAAGTTCCGGTATTGAGACCCCGGACTGTCTTTTTTGTTTTGCCGTTGCGCCGGTTGCTATTGCCCGAAGCTTTTTCTTCGTTCAGGTGGTTCTCCAGTTCGCCATCCAGCATCGATTCCAATAGATGCTTCATCAACGGCGCTAGAACGCCATCATTGGGAGACAAACTTTTACCTTCGTAAAGACCTTGCATGGCTTCTGCCTTGAAGCGTTCAAAACGGCAAAGCCCTCTTGAGTTCTTTTTAAAACAAACACTAACGAAAAATCAAATGGGTCTTTTTCTTTCATGACCGTGTCGTTTGAATAATTGAATATAAATAATCTTATCGAATTATTCCGTTGACACAGTTCAAATTACAGTCTCACCTTTGAAGGTTTTCCTGACAATTAACAAATGTTGTGGTTACGTTCTGTCCTTCAAAGCCCTTAATGCCGAGGTAATGGAAATCACATCCACCACTTCCTGCAATCCTGCACCAATCAATGCCGGTAAAACACCGAAGGCTGCAATCAGCATCAGCACGGTACAAACGGCAATGCCAATGAAAACGGATTGACGGGCAATCTTCATCGTTTCTTTGGAAATGAGAATAGTATCACTCACTTTTTGCAGATTGTCTCTTAAAATCACCACATCAGCCGAATCGCTGGCGGCACTCGATCCTTTAGCACCCATCGCAATGCCTACATCGGCAACGGTTAACGACGGTGCATCGTTCACGCCATCACCCACCATTACAACCGGGCGAAATTCGTCGGGCATACTTTTCAGGATTTTCAGTTTGTCTTGAGGCAAACAGCCACCGTGCACTTCCGTAATGCCAATTTCTTTGGCAATGTTTTCAGAAATACTTTGTTTATCGCCGGAAATCATCATAATTTTTTGGACACCCATTTTTAGTAATTGGGCAATGGTTTGCCGGGCTTCGGGACGCACCTCATCGATAAAGGTGATTTCCCCAACATATTTGTCATTCACCGAAACAAACAACGAGGTTTTTTCCGTTTTAATTTGAATGGGTTCAGCCGTTACAAAACTCAGTTTACCTACTTTCACCAGTTTGCCATCAACTTTTCCTTCAATACCATTTCCTTCTATTTCCTTTAAATCTGTTGCCAGAAGAATCGTTTTATCGCCGATATATTTCATCACCGAAACCGCCAAAACGTGGGAAGATTGCTGTTCCACGCTGGCTACAAAATCAATCAGTTCGTCTTTCGAATAAGGATTTTCCGGGTTGATGTTGTCCACGATAAGATCGCCTTTGGTTAAGGTTCCGGTTTTATCGAAGGCAATGGCTTTCATTCTGTCCAGCTTTTCGATGACGGTTCCGGATTTTATCACCACGCCATTTCTGCTGGAACGGCTCATCCCTGCGATCAAGGCAATGGGAGCTGCAAGAATTAATGGGCAGGGTGAAGCCACCACCAAAACTTCAGCAATGCGATTAGGATCTTTGGTAATCAAATAAGCAATTCCAGCAATCAAAAAGGCAACGATGGTAAAAGGCAAAGCATACCGATCCGCCATTCGTACAAAATGAGCAGGCTCTTTTTCGGAATGATGAACCAACTGCACGAGCTGCTGGTACTGGCTGTCTTTGGCGAGTTTGGAAACCTGAATGGTAATGGCTCCCGAGCCATTCACGGAACCCGACCATAGGCTGTTTCCTTTTGTTTTGTTGACCGGTTTGGATTCGCCTGTGAGCGAAGATTCATCCAGCAGCACATCTTCACTCAGTAAAATTCCGTCCACGGGAATAATTTCCTTGGGTTTTACGATGATAAGGTCGCCGATTTTAATATCATCCACCGGAACATCTTCTAAATCGTCACCTGTTTTTTTATGGGCAATTCGGGGGGTGTTATCGAGCAGTGATTTTAAATCTTTTCGGGCTTTCTTCTGAGCGTAATCTTCCAACGAATCACCTCCGGTAATCATAATAAGGATAATGAGTGCCGCCCAGTAATTACCAACGGCTAAGGTTGCTGCAATGGCAGAAATCGCCAAAATATCCACTCCAAAATTCCCGGAACGAATCACATCGATCATTCCTTTAAGAAGAACAATGGACATCAAAATGCCGATTGCCGAAATTAAGATTTTAGCATAATAGGGTTCTTTCAGAATAAATTCCAGAACAAGTGCCACTAAGGCAATGCTGAGAACGAGAATGAATTTAAATATATTTTTCATTTTTATAAAGTTAAAAGTTTAAAGAAAAACCTAATCCCATTGTTTTATTTTGATAAAAGGGATATACAAGAGCACTATTTTTGCTATGATCTTTTGAAAATAATTGACTGACTTTCGGGAACAACCAGTAAGCAACTTCTGCAGAGAGAATACCAATTCCTGCACCGGCAACCACATCACCTACCCAATGTTTGTCATTAAAAATCCGATAAACTCCCGTAAAAACAGCAATCGGATAACCAGTCAAACTTAACCAAATATTTTCATCCTGATATTCCCGAAACATAAAATGTGCTGTTGTAAAAGCAGTTGTAGTATGTCCCGAAGGAAACGACAAATTATTAGAACCATCCGGTCGTTCTTCTTTTACCAAATGCTTGGTAGGTAATACAACAGCACTTGAAATCAACAGTGATGTGCCTAAAATAATACTTCGGTCTTTTAAATTATGTTTTCCTTTAAGTCCAATAGCATTTAATCCATAAACCAATATTGCAGGTACGTATTGGGTATAATTATCCAGTTTTATTTTATCCGGCTGATGCTCCCCAATTTCATATTGGGTGGAACGGTTCAGCTGTTTCAGATCATCAGACGTCAGGCTCAGTATTCCGTATCCGATAAAAACAGAAGGTACAATCAGCTTTTTATATTTAAATTGATAGGCGTGGTCAAATGATTGATCCATCTTTTGACCTGTTACCAAACTATCCGTTTGTGCTATTCCCAATTGATAAACGCACAATATGAGTATCAATAATAAATGTCTCATTCTTAAATTTATTAATCATCTCCGCCAATCATTTTGGAAGCAATTCCCTTTTGAGCTGTTTTTTCTGCCAGCCAAATCCCGCCAAAATGCAAAATAATAAAAATCGAAAACCAGTAAATTGCCCATTTATGAATGGTTTCCATTGTATCTTTCAGGTCTCCATTCCACCATTTCAGGTAGGCTCCGGTGATGGATGAAACAATCACAAACAAGTAAAATAGCAGATAAATAAATCCCTGAAATTTTTCTTTTGCTGATGTATTTGCCGAAAAAGGATTTGGAAAACGAATGCCCTTTACCAACATATAAATGATGCGAACCGCAATGATTACAAAGAAAACATACGCTGCATATTCGTGCCATTGCCACATAGGGGCCAGAATGCTTTTTACTGTTCCGATGGTTTGTTCATTGGTTAAATCAATGCCTTGCATATTTTTTTCAATAGCTCCCAGAATGGCTTTTTTACCCATCCAGTTGATCCGAAGAAATCCGGTGATAAACAAAACCGTCATTAGTAGAGCTGTGCCCCAGTGTAAACCACGATGAAGCGGGGTAAATATTTTTGTTGAATTTCTCATTATTTTAAATTTTTATATCAGATTTTATCTGACTGTTATTCTTCATCTTCACTGGTATTTTTCAACTTCATCAATAAGGTATAGGCGTTTTTGACCACGATTTTCTTACCTTGAAAATCAGCAAAGTTGAGGATTTCAACAAAGCCATTTTCGGAAATTCCCAATGTGACCGGGACCATCTTCCAGGTCTGTTTCCCGGTTTCTGTAAAGACATAACTTTTCCCTTCAAAATCCACCACGCTTTCTTCCGGAATAGCATTGGCAAAAGAATTTTCTGTTTTCACTTCTGCATTCATATACATTCCGGGAATGAGTGCAGGATCGTATTTTTCAAAATGACAATGAACCTCAGCCATGCCGCTTCCGTCCACGTCTTTACTCGTCAGCAAAATTTCACCGGCATATTTTTTTGAAGGATCTACATTGGTATAAGCCACAATCTGTTGCCCGGTTTTCAGCATTTCCAAATCCTTTTCATACACTTTTAAATTGAGGTGAATATCAGAAGGATTGATGAGTTCAAACAGCACATCCGAAGACGTTACATATTTGCCTACATTCACATTCACCTTGCTCACAAAACCGTTGATGGTACTATAGACAGGTACGCTCTGCTGAATATTTCCGGCAGATATCTTAGCCGGATTTATGTTGACCAACTTCAGTTGCTGGGCAATGGAATTCATCAGAATTTGCTGATCGCTCATAATGGATTGTGCCTGCTGCATCACTTTATCACTACTTGCCTGGCTTTGGTTGAGCTTAGTTTGTCGGTTATAATCCAGTTGGGCAAAGTGGTATTTGGATTTTGCCATCAGATAATCCTGCTGCAACTGTACAAACTGCGGATTTTCAATAACGGCAATTAACTGACCTTTAACTACTTTCATCCCTGGCAAAAGGCGGGTGCTTTTCAGATAGCCGCCCAGCGGTGTACTTACGGAAACCAGATTTTGCGGTGGTACATCAATTTTACCGTTGAGTTTCAATACGGTGGAAATATGCTGCATCGACAGTTCCGCGGTTTCAATGGGGGTATTGTGTAACTGTGCATCGGTGAAAATAACCGTGTTTTCGTCTTTCGGATTTGCAGTTTTGGTGGCGGTGGTTTCTTGTTTTTGTTGACATTGAACTGCGGAAAGCAGTACTATCAAGACCAAAAAATAAGAACCGTATAATTTTAATATTTTCATTTTCTTGTCTAATTATATATTGATTTGAAAAATTCTGTTTACTGTTTAAAATATCCTGTTCATCAACTACTGAAGCGTGATATAATTCAGTTCAACCACGCTTTCGTTTAGTTTCAATAGGGCATCTGCATAATTGCTTTTGAGCAAAACTGCCTGATTGACGAGCATTACAAATTCCAGATAATTGATTTCTCCGTTAATGAATTGTTGCTGTGCTGTTTTGGTAATGATGTCTGCATTTTTCAGTTCATCAGTTTCGTAACGGTTGATGATTTCGAGATTCGTTTGATACATTTGCTTGAGCTGTTGCTGTTTTTTCTCTAATGCAAATTCCGTATTATGCCAATCGTTTTCCGCAATGCTTTCCGCCACTTTAGAAGCGTGAATTCTTGCCTTTTGTCCGCCTGAAAATATTGGAATGCCAACACCTACCATCACCGAATGAAACTGTGGTGTAGCAGAATACAGTTTATCATCAGGTCCCATACCTTTCAACGAATTGAGATTATAACCGATTTGCAAACCCGGAAGAAGTCTGGATTTTTCCACTTCGGTTTGTTTGCCGGCAACCGTTTTTTGCTGTTCCAATACATGTAACAAGGGATGCGAAGCATTTTCCTGAAGCAAAAGAACCGGTCTAGAATTTTCCAAAGGAAGATATTCCGTTTCGGAATTGAGCAACCAACTGAACTGCAACTGCAAGGTTTTTATTTCCTGCTGCACTTGTTTCAACTGAATCTCAATCGACGATTTTTGGTTGGAAGCCGTTGTTTTTTCCAGAATATTGCTTTCTCCTGCTTTTAAACGCAAACTGGCTTTGTCTAAAAATTGGGTGTACAGTTGCAACGTTTCATTCAGCAATTTTTCCTTATCTTTCCAATACACCATCTGGAAATAACTTTGGCTGACGGCTTTTTTCAGTTCAAATTCTTTAAGCGAAACATTCAACTGGCTTTTTTTCCATTCTTCGGAATGCAAATTTTTCTGTTTCTGATACACAGTCGGAAAAGCGATGCTCTGTGAAATCCCGAATTTCATATCGTTGTATGCACTATTTATTTGTCCGTAATCTGCTGTAACTGCGGTTTGCGGAATATCGGCATTAGAAGTTTTAATCAATGCTTTGGCATAATCCGAACGCAGTTTTTCATTTTTCAGGTTGCGATTGTTTTGTAACGCTGTTTGCACGGCTTCATCTAAAGAAATTATGGTTTGTGCCTTCATTTTTATTCCTGAAAACAGCATAAAAATCAACAGAACAGAGGCGACATGTTTAGATTTTGGTTTTTTCATTTTAAATCCATTTTCGATATTGACATATAAAAGCGGTAGGACAAAAAGGGTGAGCAAAGTGGCCAATATCAGTCCGCCAATTACCACGGTCGCCAAAGGTCGCTGCACTTCTGCTCCAGCACCTGTGCTTATTGCCATCGGGATAAAGCCGAGGGAGGCAACGGCTGCGGTCATCAACACCGGACGCAATCGGCTTTCGCCGCCATCAATCACAATTCTGACGATATTTCTAATGCCGTTTTTATGCAGTCGGTTAAATTCTGAAATCAATACAATACCGTTCAAAACCGCTACGCCAAAAAGAGCGATAAAACCAACGGCAGCACTGATGCTGAAAGGCATTCCGCGTAAATTCAACATAAATACACCTCCGATGACCGACAACGGAATGGCGGTGTAAATCAGAAGACTTTCTTTAATCGACCTGAACGCCATAAACAACAGGACAAATATCAATGCCAATGCCAGCGGAACGGCAATCATCAACCGTTGTTTGGCGTTGTTCAGATTTTCAAAAGAACCGCCATACGTAATAGAATAGCCGGCCGGAAGTTTAATCTGTTTGTCCACTTTACCCTGCAATTCTTCCACAATGCTTTGCACATCACGGTCTTTGATGTTGAAGCCGACGACAATACGGCGTTGTGCATTTTCACGTTGAATTTGATTGGGACCTTCCACCACATCTACGGTTGCCAGCTGATTGAGCGGGATCTGATTGCCTGCAGGTGTTGGAACCAATAGATTTTGAATATCATTGATGTTTTTTCGGTCACTGGCATTCAGGCGTACTACCATATCAAAGCGTTTTTCGCCTTCAAAAACCAAACCTGTACTCTGTCCGGCAAAAGCGGTATTAATCACCCGATTGACACCTGCAACAGAAAGATGATACTGAGCAATCACGTGACGATTGTATTTTACCACCACCTGCGGAAGCCCGGAAACCGGTTCTATATAAAGGTTTTGTGTACCTTTTACCGTTTCAATGATTTTACCGAGTTGGTTGGCATTTTGCACCAAAGAATCCAGATTATCGCCAAAGATTTTGATGACCACATCCTGTCTTGCACCAGTCATCAGTTCATTAAAACGCATCGCTACCGGATACTGAAAACCAACTGTAATACCGGGCACATCTTCCAGTGCTTTGCTCATTTTTTCTGATAATTCGGGAAACGTTTTGGCGGAAGTCCATTCTTTTTTGTCTTTCAGA
This sequence comes from Sphingobacterium thalpophilum, assembly GCF_901482695.1. Classification (NCBI taxonomy): domain Bacteria; kingdom Pseudomonadati; phylum Bacteroidota; class Sphingobacteriia; order Sphingobacteriales; family Sphingobacteriaceae; genus Sphingobacterium; species Sphingobacterium thalpophilum. Next base: position 1,658,243 of record NZ_LR590484.1, on the reverse strand, counting down.
ATGACCATCATATCCGAAGCATCCATTGGCATCGGATCGGTAGGCACTTCTCCACTTCCTATCTTGGTGACCACTTTTTCCACTTCGGGGAAACGGGTTTTTAAGATATGGGCTGCTTTTTGCGTACTTTCAATCGTGGTGGTAAGGTTGCTGCCCGGTAAAACGCGGGTATCCACCGCAAAATCACCTTCTTCCAAAGACGGAATAAATTCGCCGCCCATTCTGCTTAGCAGAATTATTGCCGTGATGAACAATATCCCGATTATGGTAAAAATGGTTTTCGGAATGCGTAAAACTTTCAGCAAGGTTTTCAAATAAAGCGCTTCTACTTTCTTCATTACCCTGTCCGACCACGAAGGTTTTAAACTTCTTTTCTTCAACAAAACCGAACTCATCATCGGAATGTAGGTTAGGGAAAGCAGAAATGCACCTAATAATGCAAACGCCACCGTTTCTGCCATCGGGCGGAACATTTTCCCTTCAATCCCTTGCAATGTTAGGATCGGAATGTACACAATGAAGATGATAATTTGTCCGAAAACTGCACTGTTCATCATTCTTCCGGCAGATTCTGTAACTACACTATCCATATCATTGGACGGAATTTTCAGCAGGCTCTTGAACTTAGGATTGAGGGATAACTGATGCAGGACGGCTTCTACAATAATGACTGCTCCGTCGATGATTAATCCAAAATCCAGTGCACCCAAACTCATCAGATTGCCGCTCACCCCGAAAAGGTTCATCATACAAATGGCAAAAAGCATTGCTAGTGGAATCACCGAAGCCACGAGCAAGCCGGCTCTGAAATTTCCGAGAAATAAAACGAGGACAAATACCACGATTAAAGCACCTTCCAGAAGGTTTCTCTCTACCGTGCTGATGGCATTATTCACCATTTTGGTACGGTCAAGAAAGGGTTCTATCACCACGCCTTCGGGCAGGGTTTTCTGGATTTGAGCCACTTTGGCTTTTACATCTTTGATGACCTGACTACTGTTGGCACCTTTCAGCATCATCACCACCGCACCGGAAACTTCGCCCTGATCGTTGTAAGTCATCGCTCCGTAACGGGTGGCAAAACCAATTTTGACATCAGCTACATCTCGGATAAACAGCGGTACATCGTTGTTTTTATTGGTAATGGAAATGTTTTGAATATCCTCAATATTGCCCACCAAACCTTCGCTCCGAATGTAGAGAACGGTTGGCCCTTTTTCGATATAAGCACCGCCGGTGTTCTGGTTATTGGCATTCAGTGCATCAAAAACATCATTGATGGTAATGCCGTAAGCATTAAGTCGGTCGGGATTCACGGCAATCTCGTATTGCTTCAATTTACCGCCAAAACTGCTGACTTCCGCTACGCCTTTGACCTGAAGTAGCTGTCGACGCACAATCCAATCCTGAATGGTACGGAGTTCCGTAACGTCGTATTTTTGTTCAAAACCTTCTTTAGGACGAACGACATATTGATAGATTTCGCCCAAACCGGTAGAAATCGGCCCTAATTGCGGTGTTCCGATACCTTGCGGAATTTCATGCTGAACCTGTTGCAGCCGCTCTGCCACTTGTTGTCTTGCCCAATACACATCAATACCATCATCAAAAACAATGGTAACCAAGGACAATCCGAAACGGGAGAAACTGCGGATTTCTTTGAGTCCGGAAATATTGGAGTTCGCCTGTTCAATTGGGAAAGTAACCAGACGTTCGATATCGGTTGCCCCAAAAGACGGAGCGATTGTAATAACCTGCACCTGATTATTGGTAATGTCCGGCACAGCATCAATCGGTAATTTGCTTACCTGATAAGAGCCAATGCCGATTAAACCAAGAACCAATAATGCTATAATGAGTTTGTTCTTTACAGAAAACTCAATGATTTTTGTAAGCATAATTTATTCTGTTAATCGTAAATGATAAATAAAGAGATTTGACGTTTCCAATACATGATCAATCCTACAGGCGGACACAAAATACACCGACTGCCCGAATGAAAGTATTATCAAACAGCAAATGCACGATGAAAGGATTCATCGTGGACATCAAAAAAGATTAACAGAATTTCGGAGGTTGCCAGATGGCAGAAAGGTAATTGTTATCAGAAAATGTATCGTCCAAAGGCAAGGTTTTGGGTTCTTTGCCTACAAGTTTTTTGGTTTCTATATCAATACTAAAAGGGGAGGCAAGTACAAAACTGATATTCAAAACATCGATATGTACGATAAACGGTAATTGTTTGTCTTGTTCATAATCGTCATCGTGTGGATGGTTTTCTAGATGGTTCCCGGCGTAATGAACTTCCAAAAATTGCAAAACAGTAACCTCCGGATTTTTTTCTTTGTGATCGAAATAATGCTCTATAAGTATAGGAAACTTCAATAACTGACCTAATTCAGTTGTCGAAATTAAATACACAGACAATAATAATATTGAAAACATTTTTTTCACTTAACAAAGTTAATAAAAAAGTCTGCTCTCTTTTATAAGACGCTGTAATTTAGAATATTTCAAAATAAATGGGTCTGTAAAATGAACTGTGTCAAGGGGTGATTTCCAGCCCTGCGGGGCTGGAAATCACCCCTTGCGCTTACCGCAAATCTAGCACCATTCTCCCGGGAAACCAAATCGCCAGTTTTTGTGCCGTTACCGCCCAGTTCGCCAAAGGCATCGTCCATTTCTTTTTGATGTTCTGGTGCGCCAGATAGATCAGTTTCAGCAGCGCCATATCCGAAGTAAAAGCCCCTTTTGTCTTGGTCACCTTGCGGACCTGACGGTGGAAGCCCTCGATCGTATTGGTGGTATAGATCAGTCTTCGGATGGCCTTGTCATACCGGAAATACGCCGTCAGTTTTTCCCAGTTACGCCGCCAGGAATCGATGACCACGGTATATTTTTTGCCCCACTTGGCCTCCAGTTCATCCATGCGCAGTTCGGCCTGTTCCAAGGTATCTGCTTGATAGACCGGTTTAAGATCTTTCATGAATTCTTTCTGATCTTTGCTGGCGACGTATTTCAGACTGTTGCGGATCTGGTGCACCACACAGGTCTGAACCTCCGTCTTGGGGAACATCGCCTGAATGGCCTCGGCGAACCCGTTGAGGTTATCGATACAGGCGATCAGGATATCCTCAACGCCGCGGTTCTGAAGGTCGGTCAGTACGCCCATCCAAAAGTTGGCCCCCTCGCTCTCTGACACATACATCCCCAGAAGCTCCTTGTGGCCGTGGCGGTCGATGCCCAGTACATTGTATACCGCACGGGAAACAACCCGGTGGTCCTGCTTCACCTTATAGTGCATCGCATCCATCCACACGATCGTGTAAAGACGGTCCAGGCTCCGCGACTGCCATTCTTTGACCTCCGGTATGATACGGTCCGTAATGGCCGACAATGTACTGTGGCTGATCTCCGTGTCGTACATCACCTTGATATGCTCGCTGATGTCACGGAAGCTCATCCCAAGGCCGTACATCCCCAGTATCTTCTTCTCCAGGCTGTCCGCTAGGATCGTCTCCCGCTTCTTGACAAGCTGCGGATCGTAGCTTGAATGCCGGTCTCTCGGTGTGCTCAGCTCGATCGTACCGTCCGAGGTACGAAGGCGCTTGTGCTGTTTGCCGTTGCGGCGGTTGCCTCGCATGCGCTCAGGCTCATCTAGATGGGCATCCATCTCGGCCTCGAGTGCAGCTTCCAAAAACTTCTTTAATAGCGGAGCGAATGCCCCGTCTTTCCCGTAGAGTGATTCTCCGCTGCGCAGCTGGCGCAGCGCTTTCTCTTTCATTGATTCAAAGTCTAACTCTGTTTCTCTGATGTCCATAATACTATGTCTAAATTAATACTTATTTCTTAATCTTGACACGTTCATTTTACACTCTCGGTCCCCGCTCGTTATCGTTTACTCGAGCGCTCTTATCCGCGGGCTGATATCCTCCAAGGATCTGCATTAGTACGGTGGAGATGATTCCCCGCTATCAGACGGCATGTTGAAAATACTCTCCGGATCCAAATGTATCGTTTTAAGATCTACTTTCAATGTGTCTCCAAACTGTCCAGTGAACTGCTTTGGGCCTTGCTCAGCGCCCGGGTTATAAACCTTGAGTTGGGCCGATGTGGTAGCATATAACACGATATTGAGCAAAATGATGAGATAATATTTCATAACTGAGAATTTAATGGCCTTCAGCTTCTTTTTTTACCAGCATCGTGCGCAACGATACGTATACACCAATGAGTACGATAAGAATACCGGTCAGCACAAGTCCCAGGTACTCCACTACCCAGCCAATGAGTATGGCTACGATGTGAATTTTTCCATTTTCAGGCTGAAACATTTTACCAGAAAGCATGTATATAGCGAAATAAACAAAAAGGCCCAGCCATATAAGGGCATAGATGTAGTGTAAAGGGTTTTTACTAAACTTATATTTTTTAAACATAGCATGTATTTTCTCTCAAATATAGCTCTCAGAACGGTAATTGATTCGGCGATTTACAATTCGATCGCCTGTTTTTATTATTTGCGAATGTCCGTTTGAAACCTCTGTTTAATGATAAAAAAAATCGTAAGCTATTCCCTGGAGAAAAGCTTACGATTCCGAATGTGTCTGTCACGGTTTAAAAATTCGGCTGTCTATGTTATAGCCGGGCATCGACCAGGTTTCGGTCCAGGATGCCTTTGATATCAAAGACGACGGCAGGGTCGTTTTTCAGGTTTTTGAGGTCGAGCTGTACGAACTCGCGGTGTCCCACTGCCAGGATAATGCTGTCATAGCAATCCGATTCCGGCAGTGCCTCCAGCAGGCTGATGCCGGCATGTTTCTTCAGTTCTTCCGGATTTACCCAAGGATCATAGACATCTACATGGAGGCCAAATTCTTTGAGGTCCTGAATCATGTCGATCACTTTACTATTGCGGATGTCAGGACAGTTTTCTTTGAACGTGATGCCCAGCACAAGCGCTCTGGCGCCTTCAAATTTTATATTTTTCTGGATCATAAGTTTGACCACTTTGGAGGCGATGAATGAAGCAATATGGTCGTTCACCTCCCTGCCGGATAGAATCACATGCGGGTGGTATCCCAGCTGTGTTGCCTTTTGCGCGAGATAATATGGGTCTACCGAAATACAGTGGCCGCCCACTAATCCCGGCTTGAAACGCAGAAAATTATATTTTGTGCCGGCAGCGTCAAGGACGTCCTGGGTATCTATGCCAATGCGGTCAAAGATCAGCGCCAGTTCATTCATGAAAGAAATATTGACATCGCGCTGTGCATTTTCAATGACCTTCGCGGCCTCGGCAACTTTTATGGAAGGAGCCAGGTGGGTGCCTGCTTCAATGATAGTCCTGTATAACGCATCCACCGCAATTCCTGCTTCAGGCGTGCTGCCCGAAGTCACTTTCATGACCTTCTGAAGTGAATTGACCTTGTCGCCGGGATTAATACGCTCCGGAGAATAACCGACAAAAAAATCATGATTAAACGTTAATCCCGAGCATTTTTCCAGGACAGGCACACATTCCTCCTCGGTACATCCCGGATACACGGTAGACTCATAGATCACCAAATCGCCGGCCTTGAGCAGTCCGCCAATCATCTTCGATGCCGATAGCAGCGGCGATAGATCCGGTGAATTATACCGGTCAATAGGCGTCGGCACGGTTACGATATAGACGTTGGCGTCGGCGATGTCTTCAATCGTTGAAGTTGCATCATAACCTTTGCTACTGCCGGATGCCGTATACAGATTCCGCGCCCGCATGAGTTCGTCGGCATCGGTCTCCAATGTCCGGTCAATACCGGATTTAAGTTCATGAATACGTGTTTCGTTGATATCGAAGCCAATCACCGGAAAGAAATCAGCGAACGCCAGGGCCAGCGGCAGTCCCACATATCCTTGTCCAATGATGGCAATTTTTTTAATCTGAAAATCTTTCATACATTTATTTAAGGTAAAGATACATTCTTTACGTTGAAATTAGCCTCTTGTCAACCAGCCCCGTCGTCCTGCTGTTGCAATTGCATAAGGTGTAATCCAAAATAAGCTAAAAGCGTAGAAAATGCTGTAGCTGTACGCCCAGAAAGCCTCTTTGGCGTCTGAGTTTTTGGATGCGAAGAAATATGCCTGTATACTCGAGAAGATTAAGATCCCCACGAGCGTGGAGCTCAAGAACATCAGCGGATAGTGAAATACTGTCCAGAGCATCAGTAGCATCAAAGGGTAAGAAAGCAATACCTTTTTCCATTGCATGATCAGTAGGATGCGAGCACCCCATTTAGGTCCTTTCCGGAAGTTTTTGAATGCAAACTGGCTCATCATGATATTTTCACGCACGTTGCTTCGTTCCCAGCGGATAAACATTTTATATAAATTGCGGTAACGTACCGGGGTATCGGTGTAGACATAAGCATTCGACTGAAACAGCACATGGTAACCTTGTTTCAAGATCATGTTGGTCATGGCGCGGTCTTCACCGATGTCAGAGGGCTGACCCATGAAGGTTTGGTTGATCCAGTCTTCCAGACAGTTCATCACCGCCTCCCTGCGGTAACCGGATAGCGCTCCGGGAGTACACATTACGGTGCCGAGCATGCTCTGCGCCGACCGTACAAATTCAAAACTGAATACGAAACTAACATTCAGCATGCGCGGTATGATCGCTTTCTTCGTGTTTAGCACGCGCACATTACCGGCCACGGCACCGCATTCTTTATTGGTCACAAAGGGACTGGCCATATTACGGATCGTGTCTTTCTTGACCACAGAGTCACTGTCAACGGTGATGAACACCTCGCCAGTACCTAAGTGGAAACCACGGTATAACGCATGGCGCTTGCCCATATTCTTGGGCTGCTGATATATTTCCACCCGGTCACCCAACTCCATTTTGGCACGCTGTATCCAGGCAAAAGTATTGTCCTTACTACCGTCATCAATAGCGATGATCTGAAGTTTTTCCTCAGGATAGTCGCTGCCTGCAAGACTGTGTAGCGTATCATAAACAAGCTGTCCTTCATTATAAGCGGGCACAATAATGGTACAGGTCGGAAGTTCCTCGTCCGAAACCGAAGCAATCGGTTTGTACCTGCGGTGCAGGACAACCAAAAATATCAGGAAGCTGATGGCCACCACTGCCAGGAATATACCAAACCCGATTAAGAGCGTACCACCTAGACTGTCCAGACGCTGGAAACGCAAAGCATCAAAATCAGGCTGCAACATGTATACGCCAAACACGGATGCAAATAGTACGATAAAGGTAGCGCCAAAAATTCCGTATTCTTTTAATCCAAAATTGCTGTCTTCGGCTTTCTTTGCTGTTGCCTGAGATCGCTGCTGCTCTTCATTTACGTCGTATACAGCAGGCTGCCAAGGAGTGGTCAGCTGCTTCGATACGATGGAGTTTTCTTTCATGTAATTCATAACCGTTCTATTTTTTGATACACATTCTCTTTTTGTTGCTGTGCACAGTCCCTGGCTTTTTAATTCATCCCGCCAGGGGATATGCCGCTTTTGTAATGAAAATATTACGATTTCCATAAACGCAAAACACATGCCTTTATTTTGTGCCAAAAAATGATGAAGCATGCTAATTGTAACGTTCTTGATACAATATAATTGTTTGTAAATGTTTGATAATCAATAGTATTTACTGGTAATTACACCGATTTTTAACTAAAAACGACAGACTAGCGGCAGACTCGACTTTTAAGATTTTTTAACGTTTCAAACTTTTTCGTGACACAAAAAAGCCTGATGCTGACAGCAGACTGTGTACGAAAAGGGGCAGGGCGGGGGGACTATAAAAAAAGGCGCCCCTTGTCTGGAGCGCCTCTGTACTGGGATATGTTTATCTTTCATCGAAGCTCGTTCAGCTGCCGAATTCCATCAGGTAATTTTTGAGGAAATCGTTCAGATCGCCGTCGAGCACGGCCTGTGTATTCGATGTTTCGTAATTGGTACGCAGGTCTTTGATCAGTTTGTACGGGTGCAGCACATAGTTGCGGATCTGGGATCCCCATTCAATTTTCTTTTTGCTACCCTCAATTGCTGCAGTGGCTTCCTGACGTTTCCGCATTTCGATCTCGTAGAGCTGCGATTTCAACAGGCGCATGGCATTTTCCTTGTTTTGCAGCTGTGATCTGGACTCCTGGTTCTTGATGATGATGCCTGTAGGTTTGTGATGCAGGCGTACCGCGGTTTCGACTTTGTTGACGTTCTGCCCACCGGCGCCGCCCGAACGGAACGTGTCCCATTCGATTTCCGAGTCTTTGACGTCGATTTCAATATTGTCATCGATCAGCGGGTACACATAGACAGAGGCAAATGAAGTATGCCTTTTGGCGTTGGAATCAAATGGCGAAATACGCACCAGGCGGTGTACGCCATTTTCACCCTTGAGGTAGCCATAGGCAAAGTCGCCGGATATCTGTAAGGTCACGCTTTTGATACCTGCCACATCACCTTCCTGCGAATCTTGTTCGGTGACTTTGTAGCCATTTTTCTCGCCCCACATGATGTACATGCGCATGAGCATGGCTGCCCAGTCACAGCTCTCGGTGCCGCCGGCACCGGCCGTGATCTGCAGGATGGCATCCAGCTGATCCTCCTCAGCACTGAGCATATTTTTGAACTCCAGTTCCTCCACCTTTTCCAGTGCGAGCTGATACTGCTCATCGAGTTCCTTTTCGGTAGCGTCGCCCGACTGAAAAAACTCATACATCACCGATGTGTCCTCCACAGCAGCGGCGACTTCATCAAAATGGTCGGTCCATATTTTCTGGTTTTTGATGGCCAGAAGGATTTTTTCCGCAGCCTTGGAGTCATCCCAAAAATTAGGCTCCAGTGTAATGGCCTGGTCTCTTTCTATTTCTGCTTTGCGGACATCAATGTCAAAGATGCCTCCTCAGGGAAGTAACACGATCCCTCAAGTCTTGAATTTGTTCTTTTGTCATACAGCGAATGTATAAAATTTAATTTAAAAAATCAGGAGCGGAGATGCGGCCTGATGCTGTAGCTTACCGATAAGGTACTTTATTATCCTGTTGTGTTGGCTACGACGGGGCTGGCAGGATCAGCTTTGTACCAGATACAAACTTTTGACGTTTTTTTGTTAGTTTTGGTAGCATCAACTGAACAAACCTTGCTGTGCCGCTGTTGCCTGTGTAGGGAGGCGATGCCCAAGGTTCTTATTGACGATTTAAAACAAATAATAACAAAAACAGTATGTTCCCAAAAATTAATTTTACAAAAACACAAGCCTATCATCAGCTGGCAGACCATTATAAGACGATCAGCTCAAAAAGCCTGCGGGAGCTTTTTGCAGCGGATCCGGCACGGTTTGACAAATTTTCCATAGGTTTTGACGATATTTTGCTGGATTATTCCAAAAACCGCATCGATGCGGAGACATTATCCCTATTGATCAATTTGGCTAAAGAATGTCAGTTGTCCGAAGCCATTGCGGCCATGTTTGCCGGCGAACGAATCAATGTGACCGAAAATAGACCAGTATTACACACGGCTTTGAGAAACCAGTCCGATCAGCCGGTGCTGGTAGACGGAAAAGACGTTATGCCAGAGGTTAGAAAGGTGCTGGCGCAGATGAAAGCATTTACCGAAAATATTCTTTCTGGCCAGTGGAAAGGTTATACTGGCAAGCAGATTACCGATGTCGTTAACATTGGTATCGGTGGCTCTGACCTGGGCCCCGTGATGGTGACAGAAGCATTGAAAGCTTACAAAACCCGCTTGAATGTGCATTTTGTTTCGAATGTCGACGGAACGCATATCGCCGAAACACTTAAAAAAGTGGATCCGGAAAGCACTTTGTTCCTGATTGCTTCCAAGACCTTCACCACACAGGAGACCATGGCCAATGCACAAAGCGCCAAAGACTGGTTTTTGCGGAGCGGTGGCAGCCAGCAAGATGTGGCCAGGCATTTCGCCGCATTGAGTACCAACACCCAGGCGGTACAGGCCTTTGGCATAGATCCGCAGAATATGTTTGCGTTCTGGGACTGGGTAGGGGGACGTTATTCGCTGTGGTCTGCAATCGGCCTTTCCATAAGCCTGGCGATCGGTTTCGATAATTTTGAGCAGCTCCTTGCTGGTGCATATGATGCCGACGAGCATTTTAAAACAGCAGCATTCGAGTCCAATATTCCCGTCATTCTGGCGCTATTGGGCATATGGTACAATAACTTCTTTGGTGCCGAGAGCCACGCGATCCTGCCTTACGACCAGTATATGCACCGATTTGCCGCCTACTTCCAGCAGGGGGATATGGAGAGCAACGGCAAATATATTGACCGCAATGGCGAGCAGGTCGACTATCAGACGGGTCCGATCATCTGGGGTGAGCCCGGAACCAACGGACAGCATGCTTTTTACCAGCTGATCCATCAGGGTACCAAACTGATCCCTTGTGATTTTATCGCGCCCGCCAATAGCCTCAACCCGATCGGCAACCATCATCAGCTTTTGCTGTCCAACTTCTTTGCGCAGACCGAAGCCCTGATGAACGGCAAAACCGAAGCGGAAGTCGTTGCCGAACTGCAGAAAGCGGGAAAATCGGCTGCTGAAATCGAAGAACTGAAAGCTTATAAAGTATTTGAAGGCAACCGCCCGACCAACTCCTTTTTATTGAAGAAAATGACGCCGCGCACATTGGGACGGCTGATCGCCTGCTATGAGCACAAGATATTTGTGCAGGGGGTGATCTGGAATATCTATAGCTTTGACCAGTGGGGTGTCGAGCTTGGCAAGCAGCTCGCCAACAACATTCTTCCCGAACTGGAAGATGGCCAGCCTGTCAGCAGCCACGATTCATCCACAAATGGCCTGATCAACACCTACAAAGCATGGCGTGATTAATCCCGCGATCAGATCGATAATGGATTGAGCCTTGCATCATCGCTTTGGCGCTGATGGGAGCGGCATCTTTGAGATCCGCTCCCATTTGCTTTGTTGGGTCTGTGGGGGCCTGAGTTGCCTACCCCATATTTTGGATGTTATCTGATATCGTTTAATGCGATATCCTAAATGCTGCGCTCATAAGTTCTCTTTCTGCTCTCGAAATTCCAATTTTTTCGGCAAGACTTCCCCATTGCTGCACGCTTTCCAAAACTTCTGAGAGAATGCGGTGCATTTGATTCTGATTGAGTCTAAAAAACTTGCCCACATTGTATGCCAGATCAAAATCTAAAGAGTTATTGTCCATATCGATGTTTAATGATAACCCATCCTTTTCAACTGAGGGGTTTAGGTCATAAGCCGGAGATAGTACCCATCCTTCATCGGTCAGGATAAAACCGTGATTTCGAAGATGATCATCTGTATTGGATATAGCGATATTAAAGACCATCCGTCTCCAAAGCTGCTGGAGATTATCATCTACATTGGCGCCATAGCTCTGGATAAATTCGGCGATATCTAAGTAACTTGCAGGGCTGTCGCGTAAAGTACTTTCGTTATTACCTGTCATTGTCATTGCTGATGCGAAATGGATACGATCTTTCTTTTCTCTATCGAAACGTTTGGTGAGAAACGTGTGGTGGTTGCCCGCTATCTTTTCTATTTTACTTGACGACATATGAATCCCCGCTTGAACTGCTAGTTGATAAGCTAAGAATTCCCAGGCCCCTTTGTTATAAGTATCGTTTTTAGAAGGAAATTTGGCAATCCACAGTTCACCATTTTCATCTAGAATATTGGCTTTGGGCCTTGCTCCGCCTAATGAAGAACCCGGAGCCATTAAAACAGCTAGCCATTCTTTTAGATCTGCATTTTGGTCGTCGTTTCTAATCGATCTGCTGCGTATTGCAACTCACGGATTGAGGACCAAGGGGGAGTAGGTCTATCTGTGTTGTCATCTAAAAAAGGGCCATCAGGACTAGTTTTAAAACGTAGTGCTCCCATACGGCATTCGTCATATACGCCTAGTAGATAGTCAATATCGTACAATATTGGGACACTTTCTTTTCGTTCTTTCGCAATCTGAGCGGCACGTCTTTTCATTAATGTCCGTCCCCAGGTATCTGGCATACTATCTAAAAAAATCCCAAAGTTTTCTCTATCGTTAGCGTATTGTGTGCCAGCAAAAAAATGGATGTCGGGGTCTAATAACTGCAGATGCTCTGATTTCAGCCACATTTTATCATACTCAAAACTGAATGATTTTTTACCCTTGCCATAGTGAGCACAAAGGATTCCCATAAATTTCGGGTCAGGCATCCCCTTCCAGTGGGCGTATACAAATATATCAAACTTGCTTTTTGCCATCGTTTACTTCAAGAGTTCCAGATCCTGTAATTTTCTGCCCAATTCGTCATCCGCGGCTAATTTCAATACATCATGCTGTAAACCCAGGACCCGAAGTACATTCAGATAAGCACCGAAGGTTACACTTGTATCGCCTTTTTCTATAAGGTATAATGTCGAGCGTGCAATGCCGGCCCGCTCCGCAACCTGAATAGTTGTTAATTTACGACGTTTCCTGGCCAGTTTTATGTTTTCACCTACCTGCTCCATAAGCTTGTTATACTTAGGGAAAACGATTTGTTTTTATCTGCTCATTTTATCAATAAACTGATATTACAAACAAATTTAATTATTTTGATTGAAATATCGAACAATTTAGTTGAGGCAGCTGGCTTATTGCCTTAGCTCCGCGCTGTGTGGCAGCAGCTTCTTTTAGACATGCTTATGCTGGATGCGGATTGCATTCAAAATGGCCAGTAGGGCGACCCCAACGTCCGCGATGACAGCTTCCCAAAGGGTAGCGACCCCACCTGCGCCCAACAGCAGGACAATGATCTTGACGCCCATGGCCAAGATGACGTTTTGCCAGACGATGCTGCGGGTTATTTTACCAATTTTGATTGCCGCCAGAATCTTGTGCGGTTCATCATTCTGGATGACCACATCTGCCGTTTCTATGGTAGCATCGGCACCAAGTCCGCCCATGGCGATACCCACCTGGGCCAGGGCGACTACCGGGGCGTCATTGACACCGTCGCCGGCAAATGCTACATTTTTTCCTTGGTCGATCAGCTGTTGTACATGCCACACCTTATCCTCGGGCAGCAGATCACCATAGGCTTTATCGACGCCCAGTTCGCCTGCTGTTTCTGCTACCACCGCTGCCTTGTCACCGGAAAGCATCACAGTATATAGTCCCTGGGCACGCATGGCGCTGATGACCTCCTTCGCCTCCGGTTTGTTCCGGTCCGCCACCGTGATATACCCTGCATATTGCTGATCTATGGCGACCAGCACGATGGAGTATACCATCCGGCTGATCTCCTGCGGGTACGCGATCTGATATCTGTCCAGTAGCTTACTGTTGCCGGCAAGCACTGTCTGGCCGTTTATCTTTGCTTTAAGGCCATGGCCCGCAATCTCCTCCACTTCCGAAGCAATCAGATCGCTGCTGTCGTCGGAATAGCGTACGATGGCCTTCGCGATGGGGTGGGTGGAATTGGCTTCGATGGCTTTGGCATAATCCAATAGCCGCTGCTGCTGTCCGTCGGCGGCATGGACCTCACGTACCTCAAATACTCCCTCCGTCAGCGTTCCTGTCTTGTCCATCACCACCGTGTCGACAGCGGTGATCGCATCGAGGAAGTTGCCGCCTTTAAACAAGATACCGTTTCTTGAGGCCAGGCCGATGCCTCCAAAATAGCCCAGGGGAATGGAAACCACCAGCGCACAGGGGCAGCTGATCACCAGAAAGACCAAGCTGCGGTAAAACCAGTCCCGGAAGCTGTAGTCGCTGACGACAAAAAAGGGAATGATGAGCACCAGCAGAGCCAGCGCAAAAATCACCGGTACATACACTTTGGCAAATCGGGAAATAAACAATTGTGTCCTGGATTTACGCGCTGTGGCGTCCTGCACCATTTCCAGTATTTTACTCAGTTTGCTGTCCTGAAATGAGCTACTGACCTTTATTTCAGCCACGGTCTCGAGGTTTATCATGCCTGCCAGTACCGCTTCATCCATATATTTGGTGTCGGGCTTGCTTTCACCGGTCAGTGCGGCCGTGTTAAATGCCGCCCGTTCATTGAGCAGGTGCCCATCCAGCGCCACCTTTTCACCGGCCTTGACCAGGATGGTCTCCCCGATAGCAACTGTCCTTGGATCCACTTCCTGCTGCTGTCCCTCGCGCAGTACCGTTACCCGGTCGGGGCGGATGTCGAGCAGGGACTTAATGGATTTCTTTGCGTTGTCCACAGCTGTATCCTGAAACCATTCACCGATCTGATAGAACACCATCACCGCCACGCCCTCCTCAAATTCGCGGATGGCGAAGGCCCCTAAGGTGGCCGTGCTCATCAGGAAGAATTCGTTGAAGAAATCACCGCGCCGGGCTTTGCGGTAAGCCATCCGGAGAACCGGAAAACCTGCAAGCAGGTAAGCTGCACCGTTCAGCAGCAAGCTGGCACCCAGCGGAAGCGTTAGTTTAAACGCATATTTAAGCAGCAGCAGGATAAGCAGGATCAAGAGGGCAGTCAGCAGGTTACGCTGGGCGATCCACCAGGGGATCTCTTTTTCGGTATGGCCATGTTCGTGTTGGTGTTCACACATATCTGTAAGGGAGTCTGGTAAAATAATTTAAATTTAGCCATTTTTAGCCAGAATAGCGAGCGACGGGACGATTAAATGTTGCCTGCGGCTGGCGATACATGAGCAGAGGATTGTCCGGCGCAACAGACCGGCGAATGCAAGTTATTCGGCTTGCCGGCATAGTTGCGGGTTACGGCGGTGGTAGAGCAGGCACGGTGCCGCGGCAAAAAAAAAGCTGTTTTCCGGTCAGGAATACAGCTTTTTATTCTTGTGCAGTAAGATATCGTTAGTCTTTGTCTCGTGTGACGCTCCCTACGATCATTTCCAGTATTGCCACCACAATTGCAAATAAGGCTGCGGTCCAGAAGCCGCTGACGTCAAACTTATTTCCCAGCAGCGAGTCCGAGAGCAGAACCATCAGAACCGTGATAATAAAAGATACCAGACCCAGCGTCAGCCAGTTTAAGGGGAAGGTAAACAGCCGCAGAATAGAGCCTACAGTGGCATTGACAAATCCGATGACCAGTCCGGTTACAATGGCCCAGCCAAAGCCCGCGACATGGGCTCCCGGAATGATCCAGCAGGCGACCGCCACAACCACTCCTGTGAGTAAAAGACTAATAATAAATTTCATAATATGCGCTAATTAATAAACAGTGAATAAAGTAAGTAATATGATAAATGCCATACAAACGCGATGCCAAACTTAGCTGCCCCCACCCGCCCATCAACATCGCCGGTTCGGGGAGGAAAAAATGCACAACAGAACTAAAAGTATGCAAGCATAGTAAATATTTCGTATATTTAATTTAGAATATAAACTTAACAATATAGTCCAATGAAGAAAATTATCGCATCGTTGATCATGCTACTGACGGCAGTAGCCTTATTCGCCCAGACCGATCCGGTGGTCGGCAAATGGGAAAACCCCAGCGGAGAGGGTCGTGTGGAGATTTATAAAAAAGGAGATAAGTTCTTTGGAAAACTTTACTGGCTCAAGTTTCCCAATAACGAATCCGGCCAGCCCAAAAAAGATATCAAAAATCCCGACAAAGCCCTTCAGGACCGCCATATTCAGGGGCTGGAGATACTGACCGGCTTTAAAAAAGAAGGCAACAGCTATGTGGACGGCAAGATCTATGATCCCAAGACCGGCAAGACCTATAGCTGTAAGATGACCTTAAAAGGAGACAAGCTCGATATCCGGGGCTACGTTGGTGTCAGTCTGCTGGGCCGTACCGAAACCTGGAAACGTATTCATTAGCGGACTGCCGGCAAGCAGGAGAGCATGTAATTCATACCGGCAGCCGGTCTGCCTATTCGGACAGCTGACCACAAGGAAAGGACAGAAATCTGGGGGCGAGAAGAGACAGGACCGGTCTGTCCTGATCCCAGCCGCAGCAGGCGCCACTCGGGACGGCCTGAGGTTGGCGTGCTGGAACAGTAGCGGTCCGCCCGAAAAGTCCAAAAAGGCAATTTGTTTCATCGAAATGAATTGCCTTTTGTTTTTGTGCCGGAATAACAGTATTTTCATCTGCAAATTATAACAATCTCCTTATGGCCGTAAAAATGTCTTATGTCGAAAACGTCAAGCTTGCGCTGCAGTCTATTGTGGGCAACAAGTTGCGGACATTCCTGACAGCATTGATTATTGCCATAGGCATGATGGCCCTGATCGGCGTACTGACATCCATTGACGCCATGAAAAACTCCCTGACCGACTCCTTTTCGTCGATGGGTTCCAACTCCTTCAATATCCGCAACCGGGGACTCAACGTGCAGATCGGCACAGGCGGTACCCGTTCAAAGGTGTTTGCCAATATCACCTATGCGCAGGCCGCCCGGTTCAAACAGAACTTTCACTTCAACGCGACGACCTCCATCAGCGCCAATGTCAGCTGGAACTCCACTGCAAAATTTCAGTCCCAGAAGACCAATCCCAATATCGGGTTGATCGGCACTGATGATAATTATCTTCAGACGTCTGGCTACCTCATCAGTCAAGGCCGCAATTTTTCGGCCCGCGAGGTCGAGACCGGTAGTTCCGTAATCATCATCGGCAGCGAAGTCAGCAAAATGCTTTTCGGCGAGATCATCAATCCTGAAGGCCAGTTTATCACCGTCAACAACATCCGTTACCAGGTCATCGGTGTACTCAAAAGCAAGGGCTCCTCTGCCGGTATGGGTGGCGATAGAGCCTGTTTTATACCCTTGGTCAAGGCTCGGGCCGTGATGCAGGGGGCAGAACCCTCTTACGTGATTACCGTGTCATCCAATGACCCGATGCGGCTGGAAGCCGCCATAGGCGAGGCGACGATTGTATTCCGCAATATCCGTGGGCTCTCTTCGCGGCAGACCAACGATTTTGAGATCACCAAATCAGATGCCGTGGCACAGATGCTGATGCAGAACATGGCCATGGTGACGCTGGGCGCCGTCGTGATTGCCTTCATCACGCTGGTCGGCGCATCCATTGGACTGATGAACATCATGCTCGTATCCGTCACCGAGCGTACCCGGGAGATCGGTATCCGTAAAGCTATCGGGGCCACCCCCAGCGTCATACGCAAGCAATTCCTGATGGAAGCCATCGTCATCTGCATGATCGGCGGATTTGCGGGTATCTTCATCGGTATCTTGATCGGCAACATCCTGGCTCTGCAGCTGGGCACATCCTTTATCATTCCCTGGACTGCGATTATCCTGGGCTTCGCCGTCTGTGGACTTGTGGGCATGCTGTCCGGCTACTACCCTGCCTCCAAAGCATCCAAATTGGATCCCGTGGATGCTCTTCGCTACGAATAGCGCGCCGGCAGCATCCCGGCAGACCCGGCCAGAGGCGGCATAAGCGCACCGCAGGCACTGCATGTGGCCACCAAAGCAAAACTTGTGCAAACGTTTTCATGTTACCCAAACGTTGATTTCTGATGAAATCTCGGTAAATAGTCTGCTCCGGCGGAGGACCGTAGGAATTTATTCCGATGAAAAACTGTAATATTGTATAAAAAATAAATTCAAATTATGTACACTACATTACAACCAGTTTTACAGAAAGAATTGGAAGCAATCAAAGAAGCGGGATTGTATAAACAGGAGCGGATCATTGTCACTCCGCAGGGGGCCGATATCAAAGTGAGCACAGGCCAGGAGGTCGTCAATTTTTGTGCAAACAATTATCTGGGATTGTCCTCACATCCCAAAGTGATTGAGGCCGCCAAAAAGGCGATCGATACCCATGGTTACGGCATGTCTTCGGTACGCTTTATCTGTGGTACGCAGGATGTACATAAGGAATTGGAATCAAAAATTTCGCAGTTTTTAGGAACAGAAGATACGATTTTGTACGCAGCGGCATTTGATGCCAATGGTGGTGTGTTCGAGCCCCTGTTTGGTGCAGAAGATGCCATTATTTCGGACGAACTGAACCACGCCTCGATTATTGACGGGGTACGTCTTTGTAAAGCACAGCGTTTCCGGTACAAAAATGCGGATATGGCGGATCTCGAAGCACAGCTGCAGGCCGCTTCTGGCGCACGGCACAAGATTATCGTCACCGACGGCGCTTTCTCCATGGACGGATCGGTGGCACCGCTGGATCAGATCTGTGACCTGGCCGATAAATATCAGGCCCTGGTCATGATCGACGAATCACACTGTACAGGTTTCATCGGGCCGACAGGCTGTGGGACGCACGAACTCTTCGGGGTCATGGACCGCGTAGATATCATCACGGGTACCCTGGGCAAAGCTTTGGGCGGTGCTTCGGGCGGTTTTACTTCCGGCAAAAAAGAAATTATTGACCTTTTGCGTCAGCGCTCACGCCCTTATCTGTTTTCCAACACCCTGGCTCCGGCGATTGCGGGCGCTTCTGTGGCCGTCCTGGATATGCTGAGCGAAACCACTGCCTTGCGCGATAAGCTGGAATCCAATACCAAGTACTTCCGGGAGAAAATGACTGCTGCAGGATTTGACATCAAGCCCGGCTTCCATCCGATCGTACCCGTTATGCTTTACGATGCCAAGCTGGCGCAGGAATTTGCCGCTAAAATGCTCGACGAAGGCATCTATGTCATTGGTTTCTACTATCCTGTTGTCCCTCAGGGCAAAGCCCGCATCCGTGTGCAGATCTCAGCTGGACATGAGCTGGAGCACCTGGATAAGGCCATTGCTGCCTTTACCAAAGTCGGTAAAGAATTGGGTGTAATCAAATAAAATACACATAGTTATAAATTTTATGGTGCAAAATGTTTATCTTTGCACCCTAAAATTTTATAAAAATATTCTTGCTCAATGCAAAACATTAGAAACATTGCGATCATCGCTCACGTCGACCACGGTAAAACTACGCTTGTAGACAAAATTTTATACTTTACCAATCAATTCAGAGAAAATGAAAATGCTGGTGAATTAATCCTAGACAATAATGATTTAGAGCGTGAGCGCGGGATCACTATTGTATCTAAGAACGTATCAGTAACATATAAAGGTGTTAAAATCAATATCATTGATACCCCTGGTCACGCCGATTTCGGTGGTGAGGTAGAGCGGGTATTGAAGATGGCCGATGGGGTTGTCCTATTGGTGGATGCATTTGAAGGCCCTATGCCGCAGACACGTTTCGTTACCGGTAAAGCACTGGGACTGGGTATCAAGCCTATCGTTGTTGTCAATAAAGTCGATAAGGAAAACTGTCGTCCGGATGAGGTTTACGAAAACGTATTTGACCTCTTCTTCAACCTGGGCGCGACCGAAGAGCAGCTGGACTTTCCCGTGTTATACGGATCGTCAAAACAGGGCTGGATGTCCACAGACTGGAAAAACCGCACCGAGGACTTTACAGACCTATTGGAAGCGATCATCAAATACATCCCTGCGCCTAAGGTATCAGAAGGTACATTGCAGATGCAGGTCACCTCGCTGGATTATTCAACTTTCGTGGGCCGTATCGCGATCGGCCGTGTTGCCCGGGGTACCATCAAAGAAAACCAGCCCGTATCCCTGGTAAAACGGGACGGAAAAGTTGTAAAATCCCGTGTCAAAGAACTTCAGGTATTCGAAGGCCTGGGCCGCATCAAAGTACCGGAAGTACATGCCGGCGATATCTGCGCCGTCGTGGGTATCGAAGGTTTTGATATCGGTGATACGATTGCAGATTTTGAAAATCCAGAGCAGCTGGAGGTTATCGCTATCGATGAGCCTACGATGAACATGCTATTTACCATCAACAACTCGCCATTCTTTGGTAAGGAAGGTAAATTGGTGACTTCACGTAATATTTACGACCGTTTGCAAAAGGAATTGGAGAAAAACTTGGCGCTACGTGTGGTCCCAACAGAATCTCCGGATGCTTGGTTGGTCTATGGCCGTGGTATCCTCCATTTGTCCGTGTTGATCGAGACCATGCGCCGTGAAGGGTATGAGTTGCAGGTCGGCCAGCCACAGGTGATCATCAAAGAGATCGATGGTCAGAAATGTGAGCCAATCGAAGAACTGGTCGTTGACGTTCCTTCAGACGTATCCGGTAAAGTAATTGAGCTGGTTACTCAACGTAAAGGGGAATTATTGATCATGGAAGCAAGAGGTGATATGCAGCATCTGGAATTCTCCATTCCTTCACGCGGTATCATCGGATTGCGTAACAACGTATTGACAGCGACTGCCGGTGAAGCCGTGATGGCACACCGTCTAAAAGGCTATGAGCCTTGGAAAGGAACGATTCCCGGCCGTCTGGCAGGTGTACTCATCTCCCTGGACACAGGTTCGACCACAGCATATTCGATCGATAAATTGCAGGATCGTGGCCGTTTCTTCGTTGATCCGGGCGTGGAAGTATACGAAGGACAGATCCTGGGCGAGCATATCCGTGACAACGATTTGACAATCAATGTGACCAAAGGTAAACAGCTGACCAACATGCGTGCTTCCGGTTCGGATGACAACGTACGTATTGCACCGGCAATTAAATTCTCTTTGGAAGAATGTATGGAATATATCCAGGCGGATGAATACATTGAGGTAACACCACAATCTATCCGTCTGCGCAAAATCTATCTGACAGAAAACGAGCGTAAACAAAACGCTAAAAAATTCCAGTAAGATAGCTTATACGATCATAAAAAAGCCATCGGACTTGCGTTCGATGGCTTTTTTATTTGCCCTTCCGGGGGACAGCCTGACCCTTGTGGGCCCTGATGCCATGACGATCGTTTGCTGTTTCGTATTTCTGTCGTAATTCGATCGCAGGGAACGTCGGGCTTCAGATATCTGTCCTTTATTTCTTTGAACGTACTTCGGCAGCACGATAAGTGTCTCCGTCGGTGCTGTAGATCTTAAACTGTGCTTCGTAACCCTCCGGTACGTAAATCACGATCGGCATGCGGCCATTGTAACGCACGGTTTCGGGCTGTGCACTGACAAAGAGGTTACGCTTTGCCTTGTCAGGGCAGGCCATCATGGTGCCGGCGACTTGACCATCTGTCTTAAAAACGTAGTAGTCGTAGCCCCATCCCTGCAGATCTTTCTTTTCGAGCGATCCAGACAGATGAAAGGCGTTGCAACCATCGACTTCCATCCATTTGCCGACAGCGAATTCAATTTTTTTGTTTTTGTCGTTTTCGGAATAGGGGACCTCGATCACCATTTTCTTATAGCCCTTTTCGGGAGCTGGGAAAATGCTCAGATCTATTTTGTCGATTACCATTTGTGCCTTGCTTACCGTTGTCGATGCAATCAATGCGATTAACATCATGAACATCATTTTGAATACATGTTTTCTCATAACCAATTTTTATTTATATAAACGCACGATTTGTTTATGCTGCTACACACTCCGTGAAATTATATTTTTAAGACTTGGCTAAAGGCAAAAGGATTAATCGAAAATCTATTAAATTTTAAAATAATTGCTTGTGCAATTAAAATGGATTGGTCTTAGATTTGGCTAACGCACGCGACCCGGCAAGGCAGCGGCCTGCGATGGTTTGTAACAAAATCATAAAAATTAGAACCCCTGCTTTTCGCAATCGTATAATTAGCAGTATATTACATGTCCAAACGGAACCTAAATAGTATGATAAAAACAGAAAATCATTTTGATGCCATCGTGATCGGCTCCGGTATATCCGGCGGTTGGGCTGCCAAAGAATGCTGTGAGAAAGGTCTGAAGACACTGGTATTGGACCGGGGTCGGGATGTCCGGCATATTCAGGATTATCCGACCGCTTATTACGATCCCTGGGAATTTCAGCATGGTGGACAGTTGAGCCGTGAGATCCGGGAGCAGAATCCCGTAGCTTCCCGCTGCTATGCCTTCCGCGAGGATGCCCGGCATTTCTTTCTGCCGGACGCTGAGCAGCCTTATATTCAGGAAAAACCTTTTGACTGGATCCGTGCCAATCAGGTGGGCGGCAAGTCGCTGCTCTGGGCCCGGCAGACCCAGCGCTGGTCGAAGTATGATTTTGAAGGGCCCGCCCGGGACGGATTTGCCGTGGACTGGCCGATCCGCTATGAGGATATTGCACCGTGGTACAGCTATGTGGAGCACTTCGCAGGCATATCCGGCAATAAAGACGGCATAGACGCTATGCCCGACGGCGATTTTCTGCCAGCCTGGGAAATGAATGTGGTGGAGAAAGTCATACAGCAGCGCATCATGGCGCGTTACAAAGACCGTTCTGTGATCCAGGGCCGATGTGCCCATTTGACGGCGCCGCGGCAGATTCATGTCGACCAGGGACGCAGCCAGTGTCAGGCACGTAGCCTTTGCCAGCGCGGCTGTCCCTTCGGTGGCTATTTTAGCTCCAATGCTTCGACGCTCCCATGGGCAGCAAAGACCGGCAGGCTGACCCTGCGGCCCCAGTCACTGGTCGAGTCCATCATTTACGACGACAAACGGCAAAAAGCCGTGGGTGTGCGCATCATCGATACAGAAACCAAGGAGACTAAAGCGTACTTTGCGCGAATCATTTTCGTCAATGCCTCCGCGCTGGCCACCAACCTGATCCTGCTCAATTCCACATCCGCCCGTTTTCCCAACGGCCTGGGCAACGATAGCGGCCTGTTGGGAAAATATGTTGCTTTCCACAATTACCTGGGCGCGATTTCTGGTACGGTCGAAGGCTATGCGGACAGCTATTACTACGGACGGCGGCCTACACAGCCGATCATACCCAATTTTAGAAATGTCCAGCGGCAGGAAACAGATTTTCTGCGGGGCTATGCTTCGTTTTTCAGTGCCGGCCGCCCACGCGGGACAGCCTATCAGGGCGACAGCGTGGGAGAGGCCTACAAGGATGGCCTCTGTGAGCCCGGCGGCTGGACTGTATCCATGATGATGCAGGGCGAGACCATCCCTAAGGAAAGCAATCATGTACGGCTGAGCCCAGATCAGAAAGATCCTTATGGCATGCCCCAGCTGATCACAGCCGTCGGCTATGACCCGAATGACTATAAATCCAGGGACGACTTTTTTGTGCAGGGGCAGGAGATGCTGGAGGCGGCCGGAGTTCGCAATCTCATGACCAGCGACAGCGGACAAAATCCCGGACTGGATATCCATGAGATGGGCGGAGTACGCATGGGACACGATCCCCGAACCTCCCTGCTCAACAGATGGAACCAGATGCATCTGGTCAGCAACGTATTTGTTACCGACGGCGCCTGCATGACTTCCACAGGGACACAAAATCCCTCGCTGACCTATATGGCGCTCACGGCGCGGGCAGTGGATTACGCGGTCAGCGAGATGAAAAAGGGCAACTTATAGTCAGACAGATTGCGTAACTTTGTGTGAGATAAGGATTATTATGAGTAAACAGGTGGAGCATACTCCAAAAGAATATATTCAGATTAAAGGGGCGCGGGTCAATAATTTAAAAAATATCGATGTTGATATCCCCAAAAACAAATTGGTCGTCATTACCGGAATGTCGGGTTCAGGGAAATCATCGCTGGCTTTCGATACGCTCTATGCAGAGGGACAGCGGCGTTATGTGGAGAGCCTGTCTTCCTATGCCCGGCAGTTTATGGGACGCATGAATAAGCCGGAGGTGGATTATATCAAAGGCATTGCGCCGGCCATTGCCATCGAGCAGCGGGTGATCACCAGCAATCCACGTTCTACCGTCGGTACATCCACCGAAATATATGACTACCTCAAGCTGCTCTATGCACGTATCGGCAAGACCATATCCCCCATATCCGGACGGGAAGTGACCAAAGACAGCGTGAGCTCCGTCGTCGATCATGCGCTGCAGCTTGGCCCCGGAGAATCCGTCACGATCCTTGCGCCACTAGTGCCCACGCATGGCCGCAAACTCAAAGAGGAACTGTCCCTTTTGCTGCAGAAAGGTTTTGTGCGTGTCGTGTATCAGGACAAGATGCAAAAGATTGAAAGTGTGATCGACGATAAGACCATTGCCAATCAGGATATCCGGAACGGTGAGGTGCTGATCGTCGTGGACCGTGTACGCATCGAGCAGGATGACGATACGATCAACCGCTTATCGGACTCCGTTCAGACTGGATTTTTTGAAGGTAAGGGCGAGCTGTATCTCGAAGTCCATGGCAACAGACAGCATTTCTCGCACAAGTTTGAGCTCGACGGGATGACTTTCGAGGAGCCTTCCCCCAATTTTTTTAGTTTTAACAATCCCTACGGGGCCTGCCGCCGCTGTGAAGGCTATGGCAAGATCATCGGTATAGATCCCGACCTTGTCATCCCCGACAAGAGCCGTTCGGTGTACGATGGTGCCATCGCACCATGGCGGGGTGAGAAAATGGGCGAGTGGCTGCAGGTTCTGATCAAGAATTCGCTGAAGTTTGATTTTCCGATCCATCGGGCCTACTCCGATCTGACGGCCGAACAAAAAGAATTGCTCTGGACCGGAAATAGCTATTTCGCTGGTCTCAACGCATTTTTCGAAGATCTGGAACAGCAGACCTACAAAATTCAGTACCGCGTGATGCTTTCGCGCTACCGCGGCAAGACGGACTGTCCCGACTGCCGTGGGACGAGGCTGCGCAAAGATGCCACCTATGTCAAAGTGGGGGGCAGGTCCATCACGGATATCGTACTCATGCCCCTCGAGGAAGCTTTGGCGTTTTTCAGGCACCTGCCGCTGGAAGGAAATGAGCAGGTCATTGCCAAGCGCCTGCTGGCCGAAATCATCAACCGGCTGCAGTTTCTCTGTGATGTGGGGCTCAGCTACCTCACGCTCAACCGGCTGTCCAATACCCTTTCGGGCGGCGAATCGCAGCGGATCAACCTGGCCACTTCCCTGGGAAGTTCACTTGTCGGATCGATCTATGTGCTCGATGAGCCCAGCATCGGACTGCACCCGCGGGATACACAGCGGCTCATTTCGGTGCTCAAATCCCTGCGTGATGTCGGCAATACCGTCGTCGTGGTCGAGCATGAGCAGGAGATGATGGAGGCTGCCGATTACCTGATCGATATTGGTCCCGAGGCTGGCATCCACGGCGGGGAGATGGTGTTTGCGGGTACCTACGCCGAAATCCTGAACGATAGCAAAAGCCTGACGGGGCGATACCTCAGTGGAAAAAGCCGCATCGAAATACCGAAAAAACGCCGCCCATGGTCGGATAGCATTACCGTCAGGGGAGCGCATGAAAACAACCTCAAGGGGATCGATGTGCAGTTTCCCCTAAATACTTTTACAGTGGTATCGGGCGTATCCGGCTCAGGCAAGACTTCCCTGGTCAAGCGGATCCTTTACCCCGCATTGCAGAAAGCCATTGGCAATTATTCGGGCGAACAGACCGGTGTTTACGATGCGATCGAAGGTGATATTGCCAAGGTAGAACAGATCGAGATGGTCGACCAGAATCCCATCGGGCGCTCGTCCCGCTCCAATCCGGTCACCTATGTCAAAGCCTGGGACGAAATCCGGGCCTTATACGCCAGTCAGGCAGCGGCAAAAGCAGCAGGACTCAAGCCGGCAGCATTTTCGTTCAACGTGGAAGGCGGGCGCTGCGATGTCTGCCAGGGAGAGGGCGAAGTCAAGATCGAAATGCAGTTTATGGCAGATATTGTGCTGCCTTGTGAAGCCTGTGGCGGCAAACGCTTCAAACAGTTTGTGCTGGATGTGCATTACAAAAATAAGTCTGTGGCGGATGTGCTCGAACTGAGTGTAGATGAGGCCATCGAATTTTTCGGCGACCAGCCCAAGATACTGGCCAAGCTGCAGCCCCTGCAGGATGTCGGTCTGGGCTACGTCAAACTCGGACAGTCCTCCAGCACACTGTCAGGCGGTGAGGCCCAGCGGATCAAGCTGGCTTCCTTCCTGATCAAAGGCAACAACAGCAAAAAGACACTCTTTATCTTCGATGAACCGACTACAGGGCTGCACTTTCAGGATATCCAGAAGTTGCTGAAGTCCTTTGATGCATTGATCGATCAGGGCAATAGCATTTTGGTCATCGAACATAATATGGATATGATCAAATCGGCGGACTGGGTCATCGATATCGGTCCCGAAGGAGGCAATAAGGGTGGGCAGCTCGTGTTCGCGGGCCTTCCGGAAGATCTTATCCATTGTAAAGATTCTTATACAGGGCAGTTTTTGAGGGCACATTTAAAAGATTAAATCTTACATTAGCATTGTGTTGTCTGTTCACAATGCCAACAGCCTTGTGAAGGCGACCGAAACGGGATAAAAATAGATGTAAAAACCAACGAATATGTTACGGAGTAGGGATACCGGGACTGATGAGGAATCCTATACTCACACTCACTATACCATACTAAAATGATAAAAAAATTTTTTTTAAGTGTCGTACTTGGAATAGCAGCACTCTCCACCATGGCACAGCAACCGGAAAGACCGAAGCTGGTCGTCGGTCTGATGGTCGACCAGATGCGCTGGGATTATTTATACCGTTTTGCAGACCGGTATGGCAATGATGGCTTCAGACGGCTATTAAAAGAAGGCTTCTCCTGTGAGAATACACTGATCAACTATATTCCGACGTATACCGCGATCGGGCACAGTTCCGTCTACACTGGATCGGTTCCCTCCATTCACGGGATCGCTGGCAATGACTGGATTGAAGAGCAGACCGGCAAAAATATGTACTGCACCCAGGATGACAATGTCGTTGGCGTGGGCACCGTCGAAAAGGAAGGAAAACAGTCACCCCGCAACCTGCTGGCCTCCACGGTGACCGATCAGCTCAAGCTGGCCTCCAACTTTAAATCCAAAGTGATCGGTATTGCCATCAAGGACCGCGGCGGTATACTGCCTGCCGGCCATTTTGCGGATGCCGCCTACTGGTTTGAAGCGAAATCGGGCAACTGGATCACGTCCAATTTCTATATGGACAAATTGCCGAAATGGGTGGAGGACTTCAATAAGAAAAAATTAGCTGAAAAATACCTGAAAGCAGACTGGAAACCTATGTACGACATCAGTACCTATGCTGCCAACAGTATTGCAGACGATAATATATACGAGGGCAAATATCCCGGTGAGGACAAGCCCACCCTACCGCGCGCCACATCCAAATTAATGAAAGACGAAGGTCTTGAGCTGATCAAGACGACTCCGATGGGCAATCAGCTGACCCTGGATCTGGCCAAAGAAGCGATCAAACAGGAGCAGATGGGCAACAATCCAACAAAAAATACAGATTTTCTCTGCGTCAGCCTCTCGGCCACCGATTATGTCGGTCACCGTTATTCCCTGACCG
Source organism: Sphingobacterium thalpophilum (assembly GCF_901482695.1). Taxonomy (NCBI): domain Bacteria; kingdom Pseudomonadati; phylum Bacteroidota; class Sphingobacteriia; order Sphingobacteriales; family Sphingobacteriaceae; genus Sphingobacterium; species Sphingobacterium thalpophilum. Next base: position 1,630,964 of record NZ_LR590484.1, on the reverse strand, counting down.
CTGTGGAGATCGAAGATATCTACCTGCAGCTGGATAGGCAGCTGGCTGATTTCTTCGCCTATCTGGACAATACAGTGGGCAAGGGCAATTATACCTTCTTCCTGACCGCAGATCATGGCGCCTCGTACAACTCCCGTTTCTTTATGGATATGAGAGGCAATGGCGGTTACTTCTACTCTCGTCAGATCATTTCGGGACTCAACAAAACGCTGAAAGAAAAATTCGGACAAGAAAAGATTGTAAAGAGCATGATGAACTACCAGGTGCATCTCAACAATCAGCTGATCGACTCGCTGCAGCTGGATCGCGACAAGATCAAGGAAACCATTATCCGTCAGCTGCGCCACACCGACGGGGTGGCCTATGTGGCTGACATGGAAAAAGGCGAGAGCCTGATGATTCCGCAGCCGATCCGCGAGAAGATGATCAATGGTTACAATTTCAAACGCAGCGGCGTGATCCAGATCGTTTGCGAGCCACAGTGGTATGACGGTACACCCCGCTCCACAGGTACGACACACGGGACATGGTCGGGCTACGATTCACATATCCCGTTGGTATTCATGGGCTGGGGCATTAAACCGGGAGTGTCCAACACCGAAGTGCATATCGTTGATATTGCTCCGACCATTGCTGCCCTATTGCACATCACCGAGCCCAACGGAAGTATTGGTAAGCCGATCACAGCCGTATTGGGACAATAAAAGACATCTTTATATATCCAGGGGAGCCCTTAGCATTGCCATCCACTACGATAGCAGCTGCTAAGGGCTCTTCATTGCGTAAAGCCCAGTGTGGTTTTATACTATAGAATAAAAAACGTAAATTTGCAATTCAACAGGGGGTTAACAGATTATGCTTTCCAAAAAGACAAAGTATGCAATAAAGGCACTGATGGTGCTCGGCCGTAATTATGGGAATGAACCGATGCAGATCGTGAAGATTGCGCAGGAAGAAAATATTCCAAAAAAATTTCTGGAACAGATTCTTCTCGAGATGCGCAACGCGGGAATTCTCTACAGTAAGAAAGGTGCAGGTGGTGGCTACAGCCTCAATAAAGCTCCCGAGGATATTTTCTTATCCCAGGTCATGCGGCTGATCGATGGGCCAATTGCGCTGCTACCCTGCGTGAGCCTCAACTTCTACCGTTCCTGCGACGAGTGTATCCAGGAACATGCCTGCGGTATCCGCGATACCTTCGTCGAGGTGCGCAATGCCATGCTGCAGATTCTGAATGATACCAGTATTGCCCATTTAATCAATAAAGAAAAAGAATTGAATCTTAACGTGGACGAAGCGAACTAAATTCGTCTTATATCGTTAAGGAAGGAGGTGTAATATAACTGTTACATCTCCTTTTTTTTATTTATAATATTCTGTTATCTAGTTATTTATTGTTGTCTTTTTTAGCTTTTTTAATCCCTTTTATTTCTTGATTTATTCATTTGATGATTATTTAACATTATTTTACGAATTTTCCGTAGCAACATAGGTATCTTTATTGCGACAACATATAAACGGAAATTATGAAATTAGCCTATCTCTTCCTGTTGATTCTGGTGCTTATGGTCTGCAGTACAGCAGCCTTTGCGCAGCAGAAGCTGTCAGGTACTGTGGTGGACGGTAAAGACCGGGCCAAGCTGTATCAGGCGTCCATCGCACTGCTCAATCCCAAAGACTCTATTTTGATCAAATTTGACCGTACCAAAGAGGACGGAAAGTTTCAGATCAGCAATCTGGATACCGGGACCTATAAAATGGTCGTCTCCTATCCGCAGTATGCGGACTTGGTCAAAGACATACAGGTGGGCGTTCAGGGACTTGATCTCGGTACGGTATCCCTTTCCAAGGCAGCCCTGCTTCTGGAGGAGGTACAGGTGACGGGCAAGATTCCGGTCGTTATCAAGGGCGATACCATCGAATACGATGCGGGCAGCTTTAAGGTCGAGAAGGACGCCAAAGTCGAGGATCTGCTAAAAGTTCTGCCGGGGATCACCATCGACGGAACCGGCAAGATCACCGCCCAGGGCAAGGAGGTCAAAAAAGTATTGCTCGACGGCGAGGAATTTTTTGGCGACGATCCGACGCTGATCACCAAAAATATCCGGTCCGATATGGTCAGCAAGGTGCAGGTATATGAGAAGAAATCTGATCTGGCGGTACGCACTGGCGTTGATGACGGGGAGCGGACGCAGACGATCGATATCCGGCTCAAAGAAGATAAAAAGAAAGGCATGTTCGGCCAGGCGGTTGCCGGAGCAGGAACAGACCGTTATTATGGAGCAAAAGCCATGCTCAACAAATTCAAAGGTTCGCAGAAGATAGCAGCCTACGGCATCCTGGCCAATGATGGCATGGTCGGACTGGGCTTTGAAGACAGTCAGAAATACGGAGTGGGCGGTAGCAGCAACGTGCAGATGATGGACGGGGGTGGCATTATGATATCCTCCAGTGGCGACGGCTCCGATGGTGGATGGGATGGTAAATATTATGGTGGCGGAGTGCCAAAAGCTGTCAATATGGGGGCAAGCTATTCCGACAAGTCGAAGGATGATAAGCACAAGATCAATGTCAACTATAAACGCAGTCAGATTGATGTCGCCAATACCAGTACGTATAACGCGCAGAACAACCTTCCCGAACGTGCTCAGATCGACAATACTGTGACCCAGTCCGAAAACGAAACCAAGTCAAATATCGCAAACCTGCGGTATGATGTAAAGCTCGATTCCTTTTCGGATTTGACCCTGAATATGGGGCTCACCAAATCCAGCCGTGACAATTCATCCTTTTCCGAAGCAGACCAGCGCACACTGGATGGTACCATGATCACCAAGACTTCATCCCGTACGGATATGGACAGTGATCTCGACAAGTTCAATGTCAACGCTATGCTGACACGGCGTTTCAAAAAAGAACGGCGCTCCATTACTTTTGATGTCAATGCTAATACGGACCAGAACCGCTCCAGCACTAAATACTTCTCGGACAACGCGTTTAATAGCGGACGTAGGGATACGATTGATCAATTTAAATATGATAAGCTCAGCAACAATACCTATGGAGCGTCGGTCACTTATACCGAACCCTTATCTAAACGGCTCACGGCAGCAATTGGTTATTCCTTTACCAACAATCAGTCCCGTACGCTCAACCAGTCCTTCGATAAGGATGTTCAAACAGGACAATATACTGTTCTGGATCAGGATATCCTGAACGATTTTGACTTTTCCAGTCTCAAAAATGGCGTGAATGCGTCATTGACTTATAAGTCCAGTTCCTTGACGGTCAACCTCAGCAATAGGGTCGATTTTGAGGATGTCAAGCGGACATATAATAACCTGAATAAGGTTCTCCAACGCGACCAGACTTCGGTCAATCCTAATTTTTCAATAAGCTACAAGATTTCGAAAAGCAAGAATCTGAATTTTCGCTATACAGGACGTACTGCACAGCCCTCGCTGACACAGATTGAGCCGTTGCGCCAGAATGCCCAGCCACTGATCGAGTATCTCGATAATCCGGACTTGAAAGCGGGCTTCAATAATTCGTATTTTATCAACTATAACAGTTATAAACAACTCAAAGACCGTGGTGTCTACTTCTATGTCAGTGCTGACCAGGGCAGGAAGAGCATCAACAATTTTGTTCGTTACAACCTGGAGGAAGGCACGCAGCAGATCTCCTATGTCAATATCGATAAAGACAACTGGCGGATGTATGGTGGTGGATCTTATTACTTTGTGCTCCATAAGAAATGGGGCCTTAAAGCCGATTTAGGGATGCGTGCACAGTACAATAGCCAATTCAGTTATTTGTCTTTGCTGAACGAGGATGCCCAGCTGAACAGGAACCAGACGAAGAGCATTACTGCAGATATCGGATTCAACAGAAACAAAGCCAATAAAATGGACTTTTATGTCAATTTCATGCCCGGCGTTGAACAGATGAGTTCTTATTTGCAGCCAGACCTCAATCGTACTACATTTATGCTGCGCTCGTATGCACAGTTTACCTACTATCTGCCAAAAGATTTTAAGATTTCCATTTCTGCCAACCAGAATTATCAGGCAGCAACCAAGACCCTGCAGTCCATCAACCTGATCAATATGAATGGCTATATCTCTAAAAAATTCCTCAAAGACAAGTCATTGGAAGCGCAGTTGTTTGTCAACGACATCTTTAACAAAAACAATGGGGTATCACGTTATCAGAGCGGTACATCATTTATCCAGACCAGTAATGAGGTCTTGCGGCGTTATGGCATGCTGAAGGTGATCTACAATTTTACCACGATGAACCGTCCATGATCCAAAGACATAAATGAATATTTAAAACATGAAAGGAGACCTCAATGACTAAGCATATAAAACTCATCTTTTGGATAATAGGTCTGTGTACCGGCGTAGCGCATGCCCAGCATGCCTATTTCCCCAGCAGTGGTACGGTGACCTATGAGCGGAAATTTCACGTGCAGAATTTCCTGAAACGCAATTACCTGAACAAACCGGATCTGGACACCTGGGATAAGTTAACGGTAGACAATGCCGTAAAAAATGGTCCTGTGGAAGTGGTCACTCATCATACGCTCAAATTTTACGATAGCGAGACCTTATTTGAAACGGTGCAGGAAGACTACCCTGCGAGTTACCGGAATGTCACACGCTATAACGCCATTCTTCCGGATGCGAAAACCTATATTAACTTCAAAAATCAGGAATATCTGAAACTGCTGCCTTTTGGGGACGAGCAGCTCTTGCTAAAAGACTCACTGCCGGCAGTGAAATGGAAGTACACCGACGAATACCGTCATATTGCCGGATACGATTGTCGCAGGGTCAATGGCATTATTCAGGATTCGATCTATGCCGTCGCCTTCTTTGCGGGGCAGATTCCGATTCCGGGCGGTCCCGAACTCGTGCACGGTCTTCCCGGACTGATACTGGGTATCTCGATTCCCAGTATGAATGTCAATATGTTTGCGACCAAGGTGGAAATCAGCAATGCTCCGGTCTCCAATGTGCTGACCAAGAAAAAGAAGGTCGTGCCCGAATCCAAGGCCGAAATCACGAAAAAGTTGAAAGAAACAGTGTACGATTGGCTGGACGAAAGCGAGTTCAGAAAGCGGCTCCAGAGTGTATTTTTTTAGCGAGGTTCCTCAAGCTCTACAAAAGGTAGTGTTTTAGCTTGATTTCCATATCCGCATATTATTCATGATACTACCCCGAAGTACGAAAAAATAAAATTTTTCGCTATTGGCTGACGAAAGAAAGAAAAAAGCCCAATATGACGGAAGCTTTTCTCCGTCAGCAGCCGAGGACGGGAGCGGCTGGGGGGGAGTTATCATAATTTATTTCCCGACAAACTTGCTGTCACTTAACGTTTTTATAAAGTTGATAATATCCTGTTTTTCCTGTTCGCTTAGCGGTATTCTATTGCCGTTCTCTTTTAAAATAGGATCAAGGTTATCGGCATCTAAAACGCCATTGTCGAAATAATCCAAAACAGCCCTCAAAGTCGGAAACTGGCCGAAACTTCCGTAGGGAGCGGTATATTCGGCATTCCGTAAAGAGGGAACCCGAAAATTCATAAAATCAGCAGGTATTCCTGTCACCCTTGCCCGTCCCGCTTCTTCGGTGCTCGGGTTCAATGGGAAACCGACATTCCGGAAACTCTGGTCTGTAAACAACTCTGTGCTGTGGCAACTTGCACACTTCATTTTAAACGTGTGATAGCCCCGTGCTTCACTTTCTGTGAATATCTCGCCCTCATTTCGTATTACCTTATCGTACTTACTGTTGGCGGAGATGAGTGTATATTGATATTGTGAAAGACTGCGGTAAATTCTGTCGGGAGTAATATCTTCATCGCCAAATGTCTTTCTGAACAACTCTTTGTAATCATGCTCAACCTTTAGCTTTCCAATGACTTCCAAAATAGAAGAGTTCATTTCCTCATGCGTGATGATAGGAACCAAAGGCTGGCTTTCTAATGTAAGTTTGCTTCCGTCCCAATTATAAGACTTCATAAACACCAAATTTTGGATGGGTGGGGTATTCCGAAGCCCAATGCGACCATAAATCCCTATAGCTTGTGCATTATTATCGGCAAAAGCATTGGATTGCCTGTGGCAACTGGCACATGAAATCGTGTTGTTGCCACTAAATTTTTTCTCGTGGAATAGCTTTTCACCTAATTGCACACCATATTCTGTGGGCTTATTTTTGCTTAACGAACTGTTGACTGCCGGGAACCCTTGTGGCATTTCTAATGGGATTTCGGGGTTGTCGTAAGGCATTGGCTCAATATCATCCTCCTTGTTGCACGACAACAACAGCCATAAGATGGATAATATTAGGAGTACTTTTTTCATTGAAATACTTTGTTTTTTATCGGTAATGAAGCTTGTATAAATTGCCAGACACCATTTATGCAGGTTTCATGTATCCGAATGGTATAAAATTGGAGAAAGAACCACCATTGTCCAAGGGATTAGGTGGCTCTTTCTCAACTGTTAGTTATTTACACTTCCAATAGAAAACATTCCCGTCATGTCACTTGAACCATTTCCGCCCACGTTATCTACAAATTTTACCATTTGGACAGCAGTATGGATATTAGGGGTGGCGTTGTCGTTCATACCTGTTCCGGATGTCAACTTAATCGTATTCGTCTTGCCACTAAGGAGCTTATCAAAATCCGCATTGATGGTAATCCGTGGCGCATTCCTGCCGACCACTGCATTGGTTGGAAGTGTAAGGTTAATATCCCTGTAAGCATCTACCCCTTGCGTATAAGCTCCCGCTGTTCCCTCAACAGTACTTCCGGTATGGATAGACAGTGGTTTGTTATCTGTATCGTAGAAACCCTCAATCTTCGTAAAACGGTACCCTGCACCCCATTCCCACATCATTTCGGTATCGTTAGCACCTGCTTCCGCATAGAAATTGGGAAATCTTGCCTCGTCCAATGTGTTCAGTTCCGGTTTCACCCCCAAGCCGAATTTTATCTGCCTGTATTCACCTACCGGAATATTGCTTAACACATAATCCAACGTCTGCGGTTTGGAATGGTTGACCACGGTCGCCCCTTTGTCCAGATCGTTGATATTGTAGGGGATTTCACCGCCGTCCGCCTTTATCAGACGGATGTTGCTGATAACGTATTTCAATTCTGAAAAGTGGTGCACTTGGCCCTCTGCAGAAGTGTTTGCCGTGGCCGTGGAAGATGTCGCATCCCCAAGTACGATAGTCGTATTTTTGAATGTGTTGTTGAAATGTAAAGTGATATTATTGGCTACAGGATTGCCATCGTCCTTGCTACAGGACACCAATACTGATATCGTAACGAATAGTAAGAAATATTTAGTTAATGATTTCATTATGTAATATTTTTAAAAAATTGAAATTTTATTTTTTATTTAGTCATGCTTTTGATACGTCTGTGATAATAAATCAGGCAATGGGCGGCGGCACAAAGATTTCCCTGTAAGGTTCAGTATAGTGGACTTCCTTATACATGGGGATGCCGTTCCAGATCTCAACGGTCAAACGCCGTGTTTCAAATTCCGTAGATGAAATAGGAAGCATATCAACCCGTTGGTAAACACCTATGGAATCAGAGTCGGAATTTTCCATTTTCTGCAATTGCTTTTTCAGATGGCAAATTCCGTGGCATTGCATTTCAGGCTTATTTTTGTTGACACAAAACGCCTTTTCTATCGCTACTTGGTTCAGTTTAAAGTGCATGACGAGTATTGCCTGCTGAAACCCAATCAGCAGCGATAAAAGCATCATCAAAACACTAAAAACCTGTTTCATCCCTTTAAAAATTGAATTTCAACGAAGTGAATATATTGCGCCCCATTCTTGGGATATTGCCCCAATCCGCATAGGTACTGTAATATTCGTTGAGCAGGTTCTCCGCACCGACCTGCAGGACGGTGCTAAAATTTTTGAAACTGAAGGTATAGTCTGTGGATATATTCCAGATCCTATAAGCCGGAGTAAGGTCTTCCCCGTATTCGGGGCTGTAATTCTTCTGCTCAAAATCACCGTTAAGCGAAGTCCGGATACCAAATTTCCCGTGCATAAAATCTAGGGATGTCTGATAGCTCAACGGGCGGATGAACGGTAGATTTCCACCTTTGTAGTCCCTTGCCCGTGCGTAGGTAAGCGTACCTTTCCAATGCAGGCGTTGCAGGATGTCGTAGTGGGCATTCAGTGCTATATTGAAAAGTTTGGCGTGGCTCAATGATGTATAACCTTTTACGCCGACCGATTGATAGTTCATTGGGCTTCCCAAGCTCAAGATCCGGCCGACGATATAATTCTGGATATGGAAATAGTTTACTTTGGCTTCTATGCCCATCTTTTCGTTTTTGAACCCTGCGCTTGCATTGGCCTCATAGGAAATCTCGTTTTTCAAATCGGGGTTTCCGACGTAATCATAACGGTCAAAGCTATTATATATATAATAGCCGTACCCCTCCGAAACGGATGGCGCCCGATGCCCGTACCCTGTTCCAAAGGAGAAATCAAACTGATTGATATGTAGTTGGTAACTGGTGTGCAGGCTCGGCAATACCCTATTTTTTTTCTGAGGTGTGCCGGGATGGAAAATCCAGTTGAACTCCACATATTTGGAACGGTTGTAATTCCAGCCGAGAGATCCTCCGAAATTCAGCTGGCTGATTTCCGAAATGTCCCATGAATTGTTCATCGAAAGCCCTGCAAAACGGGTGGTTACCCACGGCCAGCTATATGCAAACATGGTTTTCTTGCTCCGGTCTTGCGGATACATTGTCATTTCCGCGATGGACAGGTTATCGTACACGTTCAACTGGATTTCGGAACTGTAATTGCCACGGTTCAAGCTGGCTCGGGAAACCAATCCGTAGGTGGTACTCCAGCCCGGCATATCCATGTGGACGAGGTTTTCGGGTCGCTTGGTATCATCCATATAGTGTTCTACCGCATTGAAATAAAGCTTGGTGTCCCAAACATTAAATAATCCGTTTTCAAACAGCTGCTTGTAGGATGCCGATGTGATAATCGCACGGGAAAGCCATAAATCCATCGGAAGTGCCGGGAACCCCACATTATCTGCCCTGTCGTAGATAGCATCCACCCGTACTGAGGAAAGCGGACTTGTTTTGTACGCCAGCCCCAAAGAGGTATTGAATTTTTTGAACTGCGAATGGTTTACCTCCTTATTGTTGCCGTCGTCATAATTACCTGCTTTCCGAAAGGAAACACTACCGTCTGCCACAAACCTGTCGCTGGAATAGGACAGGTTTCCGAGATTGAAAAACTGCCTGTTGTTGAACTCAAATCCTGTTTGGTACGCACCGTTCCACGTCTTTTCAAGACCGAACGGGGTGCTTTTCCTTTTCATGTCAATGCTCCCTCCGACAGTTGCCCCGTGCATATTGCCCTCTTGGCCGGAGGTGATATCAATGGTAGAAAGATTATTGCTTTCCACATAAGAAGTGACCGGATCCATTTTATCCGTACACGCACCGAATACGTGCATACCGTCAATGGTCACGGAGGTGCGTTCAGTACTCATGTTGTTGAGCAGGGGTTCCCATGCGTAGGCTCCCCGTTTGATGAAGCTGATATTGTCGGACGAGGCTAGAAACTCATCCACCGAAACCGCCATTTTCATTTTGGTCTCGATTTTTCGCTTGGCAGTCGCTGTTACTGTTACCTCGTCAAGGGTTTTAGCCGTGTCTTTTTGCACGTGTGTGTGCTGAGCGTTTGTATTTAGTCCAAGAGAAAGAGACAAAAATATAATAGGTAACTTCTTCATACCTTAGAATAAAATGTCAATGTATAATTCGCTTTTCACGCCTTCCACGCCCGGCGTGAAATCCGTTGGTACGACTGTGCCTTTCAAAATTTGCCCCTGCTGGTTCAATAGGATGAAATTCAGCGTCCAGTTACCCGTCATGGTGTAGTTGACCACGCCATGGTACAGGCCATCGTCCTGCTGTGTTAAATCCCTATTGTTGGGCGAGGAATGGTTTCCCATAGACGGCTCCGGCATCCGGGGGTCTAACTGCAAGGTGTAACCGCTTACCTCCGTGTATGAAAACTGCGAGGCATCCGGGAAATTGCCGGATGGAGGATTGGTCGGCCTATTGTATTTATAGATGCCTGCAACCAGTCCGTTTTCGCCAACCTTTGGCTTTTGTGGCGCCAACAAGGCAATGATGTATTGTTCATTATCCTTTCCCGTGAACGTGATCATGTTCAGGTTTTTGTTGGCTTGTTCATGGACATCGATATTCTGGCTGACCGTATGGGACTGGCCTGCAATCGTGAAGCTGATATAAAGCTCCCAGCTGCCATCCGTACCGCTTTCATCCGTAAACACCGAATATCCCGAAAAATAGTCACCGTCTGGACTATAGTCCAAATCGTATCGGTGCGGACAGGAAATCTGATCCCCTTCCGCATTGGTCATGATAGGGAGGAATGTTACAGCGGACGCATTTGCCTTTTCTTTGGTCTGCATATCCGTAATCTTCAAACGGATTTCGTTGTAGCCTTTATAGAACGTTCCGTTCAATGCTTCGATACTGATGCTGTAACCTCCGCTTTTGATGGCAACAGCTTCTTCAAATTCGTGGTATTCGGGGACGACGGTATCAATTTCCGCTTCGTAATCCGTTTTTTCCTTTGTACAGGACAGCACCGCAAGGCATAATGCGGTGAGAAAAAGGAGTGACTTCTTCATTTAGATGAATTGTAAATCCAATGTTTCGTGAAAATTTATTGAAATGGGGTGAACGTAACGGGCATTATCAATTTCGGTCTTGCACCGCCGTTAAGACGATGGACGGAAATCCATTGATAATCTGTCAGGTTGACGCGGAGCTACGTTCTGATGCTGCGATTAGCTAATCGGCGGGCGGAAAACGGATGTATGGTAACTGAACCTGTAATCAATCGGATAAGTCGAAAAAAGGCTTTGGTCGGTTTCTTCCTTAGGTTGGTACATTTTAAAAACAGTGTTCTCTTTATGCACATAAAGAGAATTGTATTCATATACCAACAGATCCTTTTTTGTTTCCTCTTTTTCTTTTTCCTTTATTTTCTTCATCAGCACACATTGGCCATTGCAATGGAGCTGGGGCTTATCTTTGTTTATACATTTTGCGAGGTAATCGGTCAAATGTATCTGATACTCCATGGTCATGATACTGCGATAGAATGATTGCAGTGTCAAGGCGACCAATAGCATATATGTGCAAAGACTTCTCAAAAGTGGTTTGTTTCCTTTTTTTGCCAAATATACACAAACAACCGCTCATATAAATGACAAATATTATTTTTATCAAAAAGAAGACCCTTGTATAAGCGAAAACAAAACACATTCAGCGCTATTGTGAAGCAATATTGTAACTGATATTAAAAGAAAAAAGAAGCCATATCTAACTTTTATCTTTTGATACGACCTCTTATTTTGTTATCTTTTGAAACTCCTGTTGCGGATGTTAGCGTACAGTGCTACCAACTTTTATGCTGGTATCTGGTCGGACAAAATCCAGACGTCCATCAGCGTCCTCGGCCATCAGGATCATCCCCTGGGAAGTGATGCCCTTGATTTCGCGTGGTTCTAGATTGACCAGGATAGACACCTGGCGGCCGACGATTTCTTCGGGGCTAAAATATTCGGCGATTCCCGATACGACGGTGCGCTTGTCGATGCCCGTGTCGATGGTCAGCTTGAGCAGCTTCTTTGTTTTGGCTACTTTCTCTGCTTCCAGAATGGTACCTACGCGGATATCCATTTTGACAAAGTCGTCAAAGCTGATGTTATCCTTTACTGGGGCCACCTTGGCGTTGTCTGCCAGATTTTTGACCTTCGCCTCCGCCAGTTTGTTGAGCTGGAATTCCACCTGTTCGTCTGTTATTTTATCAAACAGCAGCTGTACTTCACCCAGCTGATGGCCGTCCTCGATCAGGTTGTCGCTACCAGCATCCGTCCAGCTGCCCTGTGGGAAGTTGAGCATTTCAAACAGCTTTGTCGCTGTCTTGGGCAGGAATGGCTGTGCCAGCACAGCGAGGTTCGCAACGATCTGGGCAGCTACTCCTAAAATGGTTTTGACCCGTTCTTCATCCGTCTTGATGATTTTCCAGGGTTCTTCATCCGCGAGGTATTTGTTGCCTAGGCGCGCTACATTCATAAACTCGGCCAGTGCTTCGCGGAAGCGGAACTGCTCCAGCGAGGATTTGATTGTGGCGGGGTAAGACTTCAGTTCGTCCAGCACCGACTGGTCTACGGCGGTCTTCGCCGATCCGCTCAACACCTTGCCGTTAAAATATTTGTGTGAAAGCACCATGACGCGGTTGACGAAGTTGCCAAAGATGGCCACCAGTTCATTGTTGACGCGCGCCTGAAAGTCCTTCCAGGTAAATTCAGCATCTGATGTTTCGGGAAGTATGGAGGTGAGCACATACCGGAGCTCATCCTGTTTGCCCGGAAATTCCTGCAGGTACTCATGCAGCCATACCGCATGGTTGCGTGACGTGGAAAGCTTGTCGCCCTCCAGGTTGAGGAACTCATTGGCCGGAATATTTTCAGGCAGGATATAACCGCCATGCGCATGCAATATCGCCGGAAATATGATACAGTGGAATACGATGTTGTCTTTTCCGATAAAGTGGATCAGCGTCGAATCATCGGCGGGGTTTTCCTGCGCCTTCCAGTAATCTTCCCAGTTTTTGCCATGGTCGAGTGCCCACTGTTTGGTCGCTGAGATGTAGCCTATGGGGGCATCCAGCCAGACATACAGTTTCTTGCCCTGTGCTTCTTCGAGCGGCACATCTACCCCCCAGTCGAGATCCCGGGTCATGGAGCGTGGCTGCAGTCCAGATTTGAGCCAGGACTGGCATTGGCCGAATACGTTGGACTTCAGGCTATTTTTCTTGCCCTCGATAAGCCATTTTTCCAGCCAGGGCTGGTATTTGTCCAGTGGAAGGTACCAGTGCTTCGTTTCTTTCAGTACCGGTGTCTTGCCACTTAAGGTAGAGATGGGGTTGATCAGGTCCGTTGGGCTGAGGGAAGTACCGCATTTTTCGCACTGATCCCCATAGGCACCTTCGGACTTACAGTTCGGACAGGTACCGGTGATATAACGGTCTGCCAAAAACTGGTGAAATTCTTCGTCGTAATATTGTTCAGAAAATTTCTCGACAAACTCCCCTTTATTGTATAAGTTGAGGAAAAAATCCTGCGACAGCTGGTGATGTATCGGTTCGGAAGTACGGTGGTAAATGTCAAATGAGATACCAAACTCCTCAAAGCTCTCTTTGATCTGTTTGTTATATTTATCAATAATCTGCTGGGGAGTGATCCCTTCTTTTTTCGCACGGATGGTAATGGCTGCCCCATGTTCATCCGAACCACAGACATAGACCACATCCTTTCCATTCAGACGCAGATAACGTACAAAAATATCTCCGGGGATGTAAGCGCCCGCGAGGTGTCCGATGTGCAGCGGACCATTGGCATATGGTAATGCCGATGTAATCGTATAACGTTTTTTATCTAGAATACTCAATGCTTTAAAGTCAGTTAAAGTTAAGTGAATAAAAAAACAAGCGCTTGTCACTTGTTTCCTTCACAAAGATAATTCAATTTGCGGTATATAACTAAGATAAATTTACGTTTATTTGTAAGCAAGAGCGCTTTACAGCTGGTGCGCGGCCGCGCTTCAGCCGTATGCGCAATTTTTAACAGAAGCAATAAAAGAATATGTCCAGAGTACCTGCTTATCTTCAGCCGGGCGACAAGGTTGCCATCGTCTGTCCGGCCAGTTTTATCCGTGGAAATATCGATGTGGGGATCCGTACCCTGGAGGGCTGGGGGCTGGAGGTGGTCGTCGGCCAGACCGTGAGCACTGCGTACCATCAGTTTGCGGGCGATGACAGTCTGCGTGCTGCCGACCTGCAGTGGGCGCTGGACGATCCTTCCATTAAAGCTGTCTTTGCTGCACGCGGAGGTTACGGCAGTGTGCGCATCATCGATCAGATTGATTTTTCGGCATTTGAAAAACAGCCCAAATGGCTGGTCGGCTTTAGCGATATCACCGTACTGCATAGCCATATTCAGCGCAACTACAAAATTGCAACTATTCACGGACAGATGCCCAAATCCTTCGAATCCGGTACCGAGGCTTCGCTTGATACCCTCCGGAAGGCCCTTTTTGGCGACAACATGGATTTTACCTATACACAGTCGGCTTTCCCCAACCGTCCCGGTGAGGCGACAGGCAAACTGATCGGTGGCAATCTGGCCATTCTGCTGTCCGTCCTGGGATCAGATTCGGACCCCAAATACAGCAACAAGATTCTGTTTATCGAGGATGTCGGTGAGGCTTACTATGCTGTCGACAGGATGCTGTGGGCCCTGAAACGGGCGGGCAAGCTCAGGAAACTGAAAGGACTGATTGTGGGCGGCTTCTCCTCCATGAAAGATAATGATCCCGCTTTTGGGCAGTCTGTGGAGGAAATTGTGTGGGACAAAGTAAAAGAATATGATTTTCCGGTCGCTTTTGGGTACCCCGCGGGGCATATTGATGACAACCATGCGCTGATACTGGGCCGTAAAGTGACCCTGACGACGACGACGGAGTCAGTTAGTTTACAATATATGTAGTATTCAGCATTCCATACCCAATATAACCCGGTCAAACTGAAATAACGAGCATGGCGGCCTGGCTTTTCCAGGCCATCTTTTGGGCGATACTGGTGTTAAAAATGCGGCTGAGCATGCCTTTGTCCCGGTGAAAGCAGACCATCATATCGATATGGTTTTCGTTGATGTACTGGTTGATGCCGGTAGCGATGTCCGAGGTGAGGATGTAGCTGTACATGGGCTGGTAGCTGGCCAGCATCGCTTTCATGGTCTCAATCTCGGCACTGACGGCTTTGTTGGCGGGATCTTCTTTGGTCACATGCACCACATAGACTTCGCTCTTGCGCAGTACTTCTGCGGCGTTGACCAGCAGCCGGTCCAGCTTGAGTTTCACCTCCTTGAGGTTGGTGGCAATCAGCATCTTTTTGGGGATCCGGAATTCAGCCTTAGCTGGTACCACCAGTAAGGGGGTATGACAGTTTTCGATCAGCTTCAGTGTATTGCTGCCCAGCAGCAGTTTTTTGAAGCCGCTCTTACCCGCAGTACCGACGACAACCAGATCGATATCCTCTTCGGCACAGGTGCGGTTGACGCCGTAGCTCAGTTCATATTCTTCTAGTACCACCTTCCAGGCGATTCCCTGCGGAAACAGCTGGATCAGATCTTCCTCCCAGCTATTGAGATCTTTCTGCTTTTCTTCCAGTATCTCGGCATTGCTGATCACGACAGGCTCTGTCCCGACAGTGGGGACCACCTCATAGGTGTGGTAAAGCACCACTTTTTCTATACCCCAGAGCGGAGCCAATTTGGCCGCATATTGAGCAGCAGCATAAGCATTGTCTGAGAAATCCGTTAGTAGCAGTAGATTCTTCATAGCGTTTATAAACGGTCTTTTGCCCTTAAATTACGTATTTAGGATTATAAATGCAATATTTTTCTGCAGAGCAGTACATTTTCTGTTGCCGGTATTCCTGTACGTCTATCTTTCCCCTGATCAAATATGCTTATGGGCCGTTGTTTTTTAATCTATATCAAATAAACGGCTTTTTTTTTGTCCTAACTTTGAGGCAGGCGGGGAGGTGGAGAGTGCGATGACGACCTGACTGGCGGTCTCGCGGTGGTCTGGTTGCAGGTTTGCCTGAGCTGATCGGTGGTCTGATCGTGCGCTATCAGGCGTTTGCGGTAGAGTTATGGCGCAGGGCCCTTGCTAATTTCGATAAATTGGTTATTTTAGAAACAGAAATCAATAATGAACAGTTTTCACAAATCATAATTCTTCAAATATGGCAATTTGGAATTCTTTGGGTAAATATAGAGACACAGGCTTGTTGATCCTGCGTATCGGGTTGGGCGTGATGATGATTATGCATGGACTGCCCAAGCTGCAGGGTGGGCCCGAGCTCTGGGCTGGCGTCGGCAAGGCCATGGGAAATATGGGTATCCATTTTATCCCTGCTTTCTGGGGCTTCATGGCCGCTGCTACCGAAACCGTGGGCGGTCTATTTCTGCTGCTGGGATTATTCTTTAGGCCTTCGGCCTTGCTGCTCGCCTTTACGATGATTGTCGCCGGACTGATGCACCTGTCCAAAGGAGACGGTATCTCAGGCGCATCCCATGCGATCGAATTATTTTTCGTGTTCTTCGGGCTGGTTTTTGTTGGGCCCGGCAGGCATTCCGTAGACAAAAAATAGCCCCTTTATCAACAGGGGCCTTATTTTTTACATGCTGTCCATGGGTATCACCAGCAGGTTGGCAGCGCCGTTCCAGGCGATCTTTTTGGATATGCTCGTTTTAAATAAGCTGGCCAGTAGTCCCTGTTTCTTATGGAAGGACAGGATCAGGTCGATATGCTTTTCCCTGGCGTACTCGGTGATGCTGGTGACAATATCGTCGTGGCTGATATAATCGTAGACCGGTTTGTACTTGTCCAGTCGCTCATGCAGATAGTTGAGTTCCTGTGCCAGTTCTGCCGCAGCACTTTCCCGTTTGGCTACATTCAGTACATAAAGCTGGGCGGAGAAGCTGCCAAGGACCTGGTCCAGGTCAAACAGGCTGAGCTTCCGGTCCACCTCCTTGAGGTCTGTGGTGGCCAGCACATGTTTCGGGATGGCGGGGACGACTTTGTGGGAGACGATCAGCATCGGCCTGTTGCAGATATCCATCAGGGTGATCGCGTTGCTGCCCACCAGTATTTTGGCAAAACCTGTCTGGCCGGTGATTCCCAGCGCGACAAGGTCGATATTCTCGGCATTACAGAGCTCATTCACACCGATAGGAAGATCGACATCTTCCAGCCGGTGGGATAAATCCACCTGCGCAGGAAAGAGCGGCTTTATCTGCTCCATCCATTCCTGCAGTTCCTTTTCTTTAGCCGCTTTTACTTCGTCATTGACCACGACGATCGGTTCGTTGTTCACGATGGTTACGCTGTTGTAAGTGTGGTATACGAGCACAGCTTCGGTGTGCCATGCCTCCGTGCATAGAGCCACTTGCTTTGCCGCCAGCAGGGCATTTTCAGAAAAGTCAGTTAAAAGGAGAATGCGTTTCATAATCGTATCGTTTTTTAGTAAAACAATTAATCTTACGATAAGTTACGAACAAAAGATGAATTTAATGTGAAATGTAGCGCATAGTGATGAAGATCACCAAAAACCTTGATCAGGCAACGGCGCACGAGGTAGGGGGGCGGCAAAAAAAGAAAGGCAACCGTTGTTACGATTGCCTTTCCGCAGGATGCTGGACATCCTTATTTTTTACCCGCAAAGTTGATGATGTAATCGGTCATCACTTTGGCACTTTCGTCTTTTACAAAGTCAAGATCCATTTTCGGCTGCGGTTTGCCTTCCTCCCAGGCTGGTTTGCCCTGGAGTTTCAGCAGCGCATTGATGCGCTCGCGGTTTTTCCGCAGGTTATCGTCTTTCTCTTTTTTGAATTTGTTAAATTCCAGCGGGAATTTGGTGTCTTCATCCTTCTGAGCCTCTTCGATATCCTCTTTCAGGTATTTGTATTCGAGTGAGTTTTTGATGCGGGCTTCATGCAGTGCTTCGAGCTTTTTGTCCACACCGGTCATGTCGGCCACTTTCTTGAAGTTGCTCGACTGGATCTGATCCCATGGCAGGGCTGATTTTTCGGAGCTTTCCCCGAATTTCTCTGCGGAGAACTGCGAAGGGAAGCTGATGTCCGGAGTCACACCCTTATGCTGGGTGCTGCTTCCGTTGACCCGGTAGAATTTGCCCAGGGTGATGTTGATCTGTCCATATTGCGGAGCCCCTTCGGGAGTATCCGGATCTTTCTCACCCGATGCTTTCAGCAATAAGCGGCTTGTGGGGCTGATGATGCGCGACATGTCTATTGCCGACTGCACGGTACCCTTGCCATAACTTTGTGAACCCAGGATCACACCACGGCCATAGTCCTGAATGGCGCCGGCAAAGATCTCTGAAGCCGAAGCTGAGAAGCGGTTGATGATCACGCCCAGCGGGCCATCCCAGGATACCCCCGGATTCTTATCCTCTTCCACATCGATATTATTTTTGGTATCCCGTACCTGTACCACAGGACCTTTGTCGATAAAGAGACCGGTGAGGTCGATGGCTTCCGGAAGCGAGCCTCCGCCATTGAAGCGCAGGTCGATGATTACGGCATCCACTTTCGCCTGTTTGAGCGTATCAAGGATCATGCGCACATCTCTGGTGGTGCTTTTATAGTTGGGATCACGTCTTCTATAGGCATCAAAGTCCATGTAAAATTTCGGGATATTAATGACCCCGACCTTGTACATTTTGCCGTCGGCACCTTTGACGTTCATGATTTCCTTTTTCGCCGACTCTTCCTCCACGACGATCTTTTCCCGTACCAGCGATACGATGCGCGGATGTGCATTCATCGGCTGGCCTGCCGGAATGATTTTGAGGCGTACCACAGTACCCTTAGGGCCTTTTATTTTCGCTACGGCGGCATCCAGTCTCCAGCCGATGATGTCTTCAAATTCACCGTCCTTGCCCTGTGCTACGCCGATAATTTTATCGTTGACCTGGATGGTCTTGTCTTTAAAGATCGGCCCGCCGGGAATAATTTCATTGATGGTCACCGCTTCGTTGTCGATCATCAGTCGGGCACCGATCCCTTCAAAGGTATTGGCCATGCCTTCGTTGAATGCCTGCGCAAATGAAGGGTTGAAGTAAGAAGTATGCGGGTCGACAGCATCCGTCAGTGCCTGCATCACCACCTGAAAAGCATCATTTGCATTCGTTTTCTTGGCCTGGGAGATCAGGTTGACATAGCGTTTCCTGAGCGTTTCCACCTGTTTGGTTTTTGCGCTGTCGGTCGACTTGCCACTGGCCGTTTCGAGATTGAGCAGATCATATTTTACGCGTTTGCGCCATTGATCGTTGGCCTCGTCCGCCGTTTTGAACCAGGCTAATTTTTCACGGTTGGGCTGATAATATTCGTCTTTGGTGAAATCGTGTTTCTTGTCGATTTCCGAAAGCGCATATTGCATCCGGTCCAGGTAGCGTTTCGAATAGGTATTAAAAATATAAAATGCCGACGAGAGGTCGCCATCTCTCATGTCCTGGGCAAGGTTGTGTTTATAAGCCTGAAAGTCATCGATATCGGATTGGAGCAGATAATTTTTACCCTGATCTAGGCTCTTGATCAGATTATCGAAGATAATTCCAGATATCGAATCGTTCATTTTGACCTTTTTGTAGCTGGCATTTTCCAGTAATCCGGTCACTTCTTTGGCGATGATCTGGTGTTGTGTGCTCGGTTTGAGCCCTCCATCATCCGGAAGCGCTACCCGGGGCTTAGAGCCACAGGAGACAATGGATACCACAAAAAGTGCAAATATGAGTTTTCTAAACATATGTTCGACGGTTTTAATAATCATTTTTAAACTAAGACAAATTTGCTGTTATATGCAATCTAACTATTACCGGCGCCCTTACTGCTATCGTCCTGGGTTTTGCCTATTGCCAGTTTTAGTAAGGAATCAAATATATCCGGTGCTCAATTGATAAGCGTGCTAAATTTAGTGAAATTCATAGCACATTAACACAGATTCTAAAAAAATATTTGATTTATCCTCCAATAATTACAAAAAGCTTAAAATTGTCCTCCATTTCTACTCCCGGGTCTTTGGTTGATACATTCTATGCGTAGAGAACACATCAATTGTACAATTCGTTTTTGAGCTGCGTATACGCTTTAAAGGTCTGGTCGGCCGAGGGATAGTCCTTGAGCTCCAGATACACTTCGCCCAGTTTGTCCAGTATCGCCAGTGACAGCTGTTTGTTGTTTTCGTTAGAGGCCAGTTCAGCCGCCTGTATAAACTCTTTGACGGCCACCTTGTAGTTGCCGTCCTGCTGCTTGGAGGCCGCCAGCAGGTACTCGATTTCCGCCAGCTCGCTGCGCAGCTTTTTGGCATTGGCGAGGTCGCGGGCCTGCAGCAAAAACCACTGTGCCTGGGTGAACTTGTTCTGTTTGAAATAGACCTCAGCCAGCATTTCCCAGGCAAAGATCTTCCCTTCGTAGGCTTTCGCCTTGTTGAACAAAGGGATGGCGCTGCGGATGATATTATTTTCGGCGGCCTTATAGTTGCCCTGTCCGGCACGCGCCAGGGCGATCAGGAGCCATGCATTTGCCTGTTCGAGGTAGCTTTTGCTGACCGTGGCATAGCTGTGGTAATTCTGTGCGCTTTCCTCGGCCTGGGCAAAGTTGCCGCTGAACAGCTGAAAGTTGCTGACATTGAGGTTGATCGTCGCAATATCATCCCTGTTGTCCGTGCGGTTGGCCAGCGACAGCGCTTCATACAGAAACCGCGAGGCATTGCTGCTGTCGTTATTTTTGATCGCAGCTAAAGCCGCCTCATTGGCCAGGGCATAGCCGGCGATCCAGTTTTCCGATTTTTTCTGCATTTCGATAACGTTGTTCCATGCTGCGGCATCTGCCGGAGCCGGGCTCATCAGATACCGGAAATGGCCCACATTGTTGGTGCTCCGGAGCTGCAGCAATAGCCGCTGGAACAGCAGCTGCCGGGCGATCTCTTTGCTGAATCCTTTTTTGCCTGAGTAGTTATCTTCGATGATCTCCTCTTCGGTTTTGGGCGGCGGCAGGAAATATACCTCCGGGCCGATGCCCCGAAAGGAAGCATCGTATTTTTTTATCGCTCCCGTATAGTCCTGCGGAGCATCCTGAGCCCTGGCCGTGCCGCCCATTCCGGCGGTCAGGCACAAGACCGTTATTATTAAAGTCCAATAGTTCATCATCATCCCCATGCATTTACGCTATCATTAACGTCTTTTACAAATATGAAAAAAAAGAATGTGAAAAAATGTTAAAGTGGTGTGGAGTAGGCTGTATCAAGTATAGAAAGGGGGAATATGGCGGCTTGAGAAGTCTTGGGATACATGATCAAGTAAAACTAAAATATTTAGTTGTTGTGCCGTTTAATTCTTAAATTTGTGTTATGGCAACACGCATTCCACTCGCAGAACGACTTCGTCCCCATCAGCTGAGCGACTATGTTGGGCAGCAGCATATTGTCGGGCCCGATGCGGTGCTTTATCATGCAATTCAGCAAAAAAATATTCCATCCATGATCCTTTGGGGCCCTCCGGGCGTCGGTAAGACCAGTCTGGCGCTGCTGATTGCCAAGGAGCTGGACCGGCCTTTTTTCTCGCTGAGTGCCATACAGGCTGGCGTAAAAGATATCCGCGAGGTCATCGACAAGGCCGAGCGGCTGATGAATTTCAATCAGGATCAGCCGATCCTGTTTATCGATGAGATCCACCGGTTTTCCAAGTCCCAGCAGGATTCGCTGCTTGGCGCTGTGGAGCGGGGGCTGGTCACGCTGATCGGTGCCACCACCGAAAATCCCTCCTTTGAGGTGATCTCGGCGCTCCTTTCACGCTGTCAGGTGTATGTGCTGGAACATTTGTCGGAGCAGGATCTGATTGGTCTGGTGCAGAAGGCGCTGCATGAGGATGAGTATCTCAAAAAGCAGGATATAACCATCGAAGAGTATGAAGCTCTGCTGCGGCTCTCGGGTGGCGACGCCCGCAAGCTATTGAATGTGCTTGAACTTGTCGTGAATGCCGCCATCCTGCACAGGGAGCCGATCACCAATGCCTTTGTACTGAAGCAGGTGCAGCAGAATATGGCGATCTATGACAAGGCCGGCGAGCAGCATTACGATATTATCTCGGCTTTTATTAAGTCCATCCGCGGGTCGGATCCCAACGCCGCGGTCTATTGGCTGGCACGCATGATCGAAGGGGGCGAAGATCCTTCCTTTATCGCCCGCCGTTTGCTGATTCTGGCTTCGGAAGATATCGGCAACGCCAATCCCAATGCGTTGTTGCTGGCCAATAGCTGCTTTCAGGCCGTCAATGTCATCGGCTGGCCCGAGTCACGTATTATTCTGTCGCAGACGGTGGTGTATCTGGCCAGCTCCGCCAAGAGCAATGCCACCTATGAGGCGATCAACAAGGCACAGGCTCTGGTCAAGCAGACCGGCGATCTTTCGGTGCCGCTGCATCTCCGCAATGCGCCGACCAAGCTGATGAAAAACCTCAACTACGGTGCCGAGTATAAATATGCACACGCCTACCCCGGCAACTTTGTCGTGCAGGAGTTTATGCCCAAGGAAATCAGCGGTACCAAGCTGTATGAGCCCGGACAGAATCCACAGGAGGAGAAGGCGCGGCAGAGCCTGCGGGACAAGTGGAAAGAGAAGTATAGGTATTAGTATGGAGTAAACACTTCATAGGTGACTTCCTTTGTACGTTTCGGGATCATGACGTTTTGTTTGCCAGATATTAAGCTGTCTTTCGAGTCGTTCATCAAAAGTGGGTATTCAGCCCCATCATCCTCTGCACTATACAGGATTAACAACCCGAAAAGCTACGTGAAATTTTGCCAAATTAAGAGCGGGCAATCAAGGGAAAGGTTTTTTCTGATCAATTGAAAACGGACACTTTAAGAGAAAATAAATAGTTGTGAAAAAAGCGCAATTTCTCTATGTTTGTTTTACTAAATGTTTCCATATGAACAAAATGCCTCTACAGCAGCTGGGACGCTGGGCAGCAATTGCGCTGATCGGGCTTTCCGTACTTTCCTGTAAAAAGGACGAGCCCAAGCCAGACCCCGAGCCGGAGCCGACAGACCGTACCGAAGGTCAATATATTAAGGACGAGATTTACAAGTATTATAAGTTATATTCCCTGTGGGCGGATGAGTCTATTCCGGATTACCTAAAAAACCCGGCGCAGTTTACGGATCAATGGAATTCAGCCAATGCCGTTCTCACTCAGCTCAGAAAATTGACGCCAAGGCATAATGCCGAAGGATACAATGACGGCGTTTTTGATCGTTTCTCCACGATGACGGGCGAGAATGACTACGACATAAACAGCCGGGCTGGCCTGAAAATGTATAATGCGGAAGGGTACGGCATCTCTGTTCAATGGTTTTCCGTCGATGATGGTGCGACGGCACAGCCCTATATTTCATTTGTCGAGGGCGGATCCCCCGGAGCGGTTGCGGGATTCATGCGGTCTGATATCATTACTTCAGTTAATGACGACAAGGAGGATTACTCTGTAGGCGTGACCTGTGAAGGTCATCTATGTGACGTCATACCAGCGGACGAGGCAAAGTTCAGCCGTCTTCAGAGCTCAATCCGATTTGCACTTACCGGCTTAAGTCTTACCCTTGAGGTGAAGCGTCCTGAAAATAAGCTGTTCAAAGCATCTATGAGTTACGATGATTCATACGTCATCAATCCTATCTACAAAGACACCGTGTTTACCCGCAGCGGTAAGCATATCGGATATTTTGCCTATTCCTCTTTTGAAGAGATCGAAGATAATGGAGAAGATGATAATAAAGACAAAACCGATGCATTGTTTGCCAAGTTTGAGAGCAAGCAGATCAGTAGTCTGATTGTGGACCTGCGTTACAACGGTGGAGGGGACGTAGAATCGGGCATTTATCTGGCGAATAAGATCGGAGGAACGAAGACTGCCGGTAAACTCATGCTGACCTATGAGATGAATAAATACATGTCCTCCGATGCAGCTTCTTCCCTTCGTAAGGCACTGCGTATTTACGATACATATTTTACGGCTACAAGTGGATTGAGGCTTGACAAAGTCTATTTTCTGGTCAGTGAGGAGACTGCTTCAGCGGCAGAGATGCTGATCAACGTCCTTGTGCCTCATATGGATGTCAAGATCATTGCTTCGGGAAACCGTACTTTTGGAAAGCCTGTCGGATTTTTTGAGCACGAGATTAAATATAACGGCAAAACAAAGGTCTCTTATTGGCCAGCTTCTTTCCTGCTGAAAAATTCGCGCGGCAATCTGGGTGAAAAATATAACAAGGGTACTGAGCGTAATTTACGTGATTATTGGGATGGCTTGGTACCGGATATAGGTGACCTCGGGGATGATGTGTCCGTGGCTGTGGGCGATCCCGGTGATCCCATGCTGGCGGCTGCTCTGGCAGATGCGGCACCTACTGCCGGTACCAGGGCGGCGCTACGGCAAGCATCCAGCCGCAGTATCCACATGCTGGAACAGGGCAAGATCAGTACACTTCCCGAACGCGGAATGTTTAAACGGATGAAATAACGGTAGAACCCAAGATCCGCTCAGCGCACAAGGTGGCCGCTTCGGCGTCGGGCAGGCATTTGAGATGACCTACCGGCACTTCGGCGATCACCTTTTCCAGCAGCGTGTTCATGCGGCCAAAGAGCTCCTTGTTCCAGCGTATAGAGGTACAGCTCGGCAGTACGGCGATAAAACCTTTGAGACCGGGCTGCCATTCAAATACATTGCTGGGGCCCTGTTGCAGGCGCACAAAACCTTTCAAGTGCAGCCGCTCATTTTTATAGCAGGGCGTCTTGCCGCTCCAGGGCGTTCCGTAGATAAAGACACCCGATTCCGTAATGCGGATGGCCGGATTATCGTCATTGAGCAATACCGTGTCGGGAATATGCTTCAGCCAGAGCCGGCTGTGTGTACTCTTGCCGGTGCCGCTCTTGCCGAGGAAGGCAACACCCATCCCGCGGTGGTTGACCACCGAGGCGTGGATCATGATCGTATCATGCAGCAGGCTGGCCTGACCGAAGATCATCATGGCCATCCAGGTGATAACCCCATGCTGCTCCTCCGCCGTGCTCTCCGGAACATATATCGTTGACCGTTCAAAATTGCGGCTGCTGAACTGATACCAGCTGTCGTTGCCCTTGTCGTTGACGATGCTCGTGATAAAGGTATCTCCCTTTTCGTAAAAGCGGAAGCGGTCGCCCCAGGCGATGGACTCATCCGTGCGCAGTATACCCATGTCATCACTTACCGGTGCGCTCTCCAGCGAGATGTCGATCACAATGTCCGCAGCAGCGTGCTGTCTGCGGTGCTCAACATTTGCCCGGAGGCGGACTTGTTATTGTCCGGTTTGGCGGTATTCTTGCCCTTGCAGGCCCAGAGCAGGGTAGCCAGAAGGCCCATGGAAAGAAAGTAACTGAGGGTTGAACTTTTCATGCGATATGTTTAACTATAATGCGATCCAAACTTAGTTAAATCCTGCTTTATTTTCAAGGCCTTTGCCGATGGTTACCCAAATATTCAATAGTATTTCTTAACTTTACCGCAATTTTTAGGAGAATATCGATGCCTTCAGGATTAAGTTTTACCGCGATAGATTTTGAAACAGCCACAGCTAATCAGAATTCAGCCTGTGCCATTGGCCTTGTGGTGGTGGAGCAGGGCATTATTGTGGATGAGTTTTATTCCCTGATCCAGCCGCCGCACAATCAATATATGTGGCAGACGACCAGGGTGCATGGCATCAGACCACGGGATACCGCCAGCGCTCCGACCTTTAAGCAGCTATTTCCACAGATTTACCCACTGATCAGCAACCGTCTGATGGTCGCCCACAACGAGCTTTTTGACCGGGGCGTACTCCGCAAAACGATGCACTATTACAATCTTCCTTACGAGAGCCTGGGGCTCAACGAAAAGTGGGAATGCACCTTTCGAATCTATCAGGGCAAAGGATTTAAGCCGGCGCGCTTAAATGCCTGCTGTGAGGTATTGGGCATCGAGCTCAATCACCACGAAGCCCTGTCCGATGCCCGCGCCTGTGCCAATTTATACCTCCGGCATGCCGATGTGCCTTCTTTGGCATGATTTTTACGTTAAATTTTCGTGTAAAGCTGGCAGCCTGATCTTATAATTCCTATCTTTGAGATAAAGTATAGCTGCCGTTTATTATAAATTATATATTCAATTTGATTATGGTTAATATTCCAGCCAAAGGTATGCGCGTAGGCATTACCTTCAGTGCCTTTGACTTGTTGCACGCGGGGCATATCAAAATGCTCGAGGACGCCAAAAGACAGTGTGATTATTTGATCTGCGGTCTACAGACCGATCCCACCTTGGACCGTCCTGAAAAGAATAAGCCCGCCCAGACTGTAGTGGAGCGGTATATCCAGCTAAAAGGCTGTAAATACGTGGACCAGATTGTCCCTTATGCCACCGAGCAGGATCTGGAAGATATATTACGTTCTTTTAAAATAGATGTCCGCATCGTGGGAGACGAATACCGGGAGAAAAACTTTACGGGCCGCGCGTATTGTGAAGAGAAGGGCATCGAGCTGTATTTTAACAGCCGCGACCACCGATTCTCGAGTTCAGGCCTGCGAAAAATTGTGGCCAAAGCCAATTCAGAAGAACAAACAGTCATAAAATCTATTTAATTTGAAGATCCCTATGAAAATTGGAATTACATTCGGTGTGTTCGACTTACTGCACGCCGGACATATTATGATGCTGGAAGAAGCCAAGCGGCACTGTGATTACCTGATCGTGGGGCTGAATACCGACCCTTCGGAAGTGTTCCCCGAGAAGGCCAAGCCCACCCAGACCATTGTCGAGCGCTACATACAATTGGAAGGCTGCCGGTATGTGGATGAGATCATCCCCTATGAGACCGAGCAGGACCTGATCGATATGATCAAGGCGCTGCCGATCCATATGCGGATTATCGGTGAAGAGTACCGGGATAAGGATTTTTCCGGTCGTCAGTATTGTGTGGAAGAAAATATCGAGATCTATTATAATAAGCGTACGCACCGTTTCTCCAGCGCCGGCCTACGGAAGGTCGTGGCTGACAAAGAAGCGGAAAAAAAATAATCAGCAGATGAGCAATATTATCCATGTTGTATTGACAGGTGGGGTTGGCAGCCGCCTTTGGCCGCTGTCGCGCAAAAGCTATCCCAAACAGTATCTATCCTTGTTTAAGGAAGGCTCATTGTTTGAAATGACCATCAAGCGCAACCAGCCGCTCTGCGGGCAGGTTATCGTGGTGGGCAACCGGGATAACCATAGTCTCAGCCGTGAGGTCATGGAAGACAACAAGATCGATTATATCGATATCGTCGAGGCTACGCCCCGTAATACCGCTGCGGCCATTGCTTTTGCAGCCTTTGCTGCCCAGCCCGACGATATTCTGATTGTGACGCCCTCAGACCATGTGATCGTGGGTGAGCAGGCTTATGCCGAGGCGATCAAGGCTGGGATTGAAAAGGCGAATAAAGGGTATATTGTGACTTTCGGCATACAGCCCACACGGCCGGAGACCGGCTATGGCTATATCGAATACAAAGACGACAAGGTCCTTTCCTTTCGCGAGAAGCCCAATCAGGATACAGCGGAGGATTTTATTGAGCGGGGCAACTTTCTCTGGAACTCGGGTATGTTCTGTTTCCGGGCAGACACCTTTCTGGCTGAATTGCAGACCTTCGAGCCCAAAGTATACGCGACCGCATTCAATGCCTGGCAGCACCGTCAGGATGGTGAGCTTGACTTGGCCCTGTCCAAGGAGATCCCATCCATTTCCATCGACTATGCCGTAATGGAGCGTTCCAAAAAGATCCGCGTCGTGGCCACGAGTTTTCAGTGGTCTGACCTTGGTTCCTTTGAGTCGATGTACGACTATCTGAAGCAGACGGGGCATCCGGTCGATGAAAATGGCAATATGGTCATTGGGACCGACATATACACCGCTTTTGTGGGTATGCGTGATAGTATTCTGGTGCATACCAAAGATGCCATTCTGGTGCTGCAGAAAGAAAAATCCCAGGATGTCAAAAAAATCTACAATACACTCGAACGCCATCAGTCCAAGCTGATCGATTGATTTTTTAAGAGGAAGGGAGTGTCTGGCGGAGGGCCCTTCCTTTCCACTATTTCCTAACCCTGTTCAAATATTTTTGTCGTGCTACATAATTTAACAATAAAATAATATCTATTATCTTTCTGATATTCAGGTGTTTGTAAAATGTCCCTATAATGTCCCCTGAACAAACGTAGTTGATCATAAATTGGTTGCTTATCTTTGAGTAAGTCAATTTTTAATCAACTTACACATATGACATCTGCCATTCTTCTATCTATTTTATTATTTGCAGTAACCTATCTTATTGTTCGCCGAAAACAGCAGCAGCGGCGGTTCAGCCGTCGGGTTGGCATCACCGTACATTATATGTTTCAGGAACGCCCCGGCCAGTATAGTGGTGACCGGCGTGCACGGAGCGGTGTCTTTGTATTCAAGGCCGAGCGCATTGATGAACAGCTCAAGAATATTGTGATCCGTCGCGTAAAACCGCTGCATACTGCACTGGATGTTAATCTTGAACAGATTTTGGTGATCCCTTTTGCCCATGCGGACACTAGACATGCCGATGTTTCGGTACGTTTTAAAGTCATCAAACGGGGGGCGAATATTGAAGACTTGCGGGGAAAGCGTGTAAACATTTCGGGTGTGCTGAATTTTGAACAGGGACGGCCCGAACCCTTTGTAGCCTCGTTACCCATCACGGATGTGTATCAGCGTACAACGGTTTGATTGTTACATAGGAAGCGTGGGCGTGAAATTTTTGCTTCCTATGTAAATGAGCTGTATTTTAGTGTGTTAATGATTATGTTTCACGTGGATTTAGCGATAAGAGGTTATGTTAGTATTTCGCTAACAATTTATTAATTTGCAACTCTGTCCGATATTGAGTACTTTTGTTACTCATTTTGTTGCTAAACCATGCTGGACTCACTGATTACCTCCAAAACCAGACTAAAACTGCTGATCAAGTTTTTTATATCGGCAAGCAACCGTGGTTATCTGCGCGGTCTGGCAGATGAATTCAAGGAATCCACCAATGCCATCCGTAAGGAGCTGAATCAATTGACGGATGCCGGTTACCTGATCCGCGAAGACAATGAACATAAGATTTTTTACCGCGCCAATACGAGGCACTCGCTTTATGCATCCTTACAGGGGCTGATTCATAATTTTTTGGGTATAGAAACGTTTGTGGATAAAGTGCTGGAGCGTGCCGGGGATGTACGGGAGGTAGCCTTGCTGGGCGATTATGCGCAAGGGATCGATTCAGGGCATATTGAGGTCTTGGTGCGTGGTGAATCGCTAAATAAAGATTATTTAAGCCAAGCGGCAGCCAAAGCTGGCACAATACTTGGTAAGAAGGTGTCCGTATACACAGAATTGCCTGAAAAGCCGCAGGGCGTGATTGTACTCTATCAAAAAGAGGACAGTGTCCCGATGGAAAAGAGTGAATAGAAAAATATAATAAAATCTAACTGGAATACTATCAAATGAAAGAAATCAAAAAAATAACTTGTATCGGTGCAGGTTATGTAGGTGGTCCTACCATGTCGGTCATTGCACAGAAAAATCCAAATGTGGTTGTTACAGTCGTCGATCTCAATCAGGCACGTATCGATGCCTGGAATGATACAGATCTTGATAAACTGCCCGTTTACGAGCCGGGACTCGATGCTGTAGTTGCGGAGGCACGTGGACGCAATCTTTTCTTTTCTACGGATGTCGAGAAAGCCATTGATGAGGCCGACATGATTTTTATTTCAGTTAATACGCCGACTAAGACCTATGGTAAGGGAAAAGGGCAGGCCGCAGACCTTAAATATATTGAGCTATGTGCCCGTCAGATTGCCGCGGTGGCTAAGAATGACAAGATTGTTGTTGAAAAATCCACTTTACCCGTACGTACTGCGGCGGCATTAAAGAGTATTTTGGATAATACAGGTAATGGGGTCAATTTTCATATTCTGTCGAATCCGGAGTTTTTGGCCGAAGGTACTGCCATTACCGATTTACACCATCCAGACCGTGTATTGATCGGTGGTGAAGATGCCGAAGCGATCGAATCTTTGGTCAAAGTATATGAGGCCTGGGTACCGCGTGAGCGTATCCTGACCACCAACCTGTGGTCTTCAGAATTGTCTAAGCTTGTGGCAAATGCCTTTTTGGCTCAACGCGTATCCTCTATTAACGCCATTTCGGAATTATGTGAAGTCACAGGTGCCAATGTGGATGAGGTGGCTCGTGCCATTGGTCAGGATAGCCGTATTGGTCCGAAATTTTTAAAAGCATCTGTCGGTTTTGGTGGGTCTTGTTTTCAAAAAGATATTTTAAATTTAGTTTATATTGCGCGATCATACAACCTCACCGCTGTAGCCGATTACTGGGAGCAGGTGATTATATTGAACGATCATCAGAAAGCACGTTTTGCGGAGAATATTATCCAGACGATGTATAACACAGTCAATGGTAAGAAGATCGCGTTTTTGGGTTGGGCATTTAAGAAAGACACCAATGATACCCGGGAGTCTGCGGCTATCTATGTAGCGGATCATTTGTTGGAAGAGGAGGCCCATGTGGTGGTTTATGATCCAAAAGTACCTGCCGAGCAAGTGTACAAAGATTTGGATTATTTGGGCACACGTTCGCCAGAAGAAAACCGTCGTTTGGTCACAGTGATCAATGATCCTTATGAAGCACTTCAAGGTGCACATGCTGTTGCAGTATTGACAGAATGGGATGAGTTTAAAGGATACGACTGGGCCAAGATCAAAGAGGATATGAAAAAACCAGCTTTTGTTTTTGACGGGCGCAAAATATTGGATCGTTCTCAATTGACGACACTTGGGTTCGACTATTATGCTATTGGTGAATAGTTATAAAGGTTTAATTGAAGTCCAGGTCATCTTTCCGATAGAAGCCATGCCGGCTGGCTAGTATGCACATTGTCGGCGTTGTATTCAGGCGGCTAAAGTCGATGGTGTAAAAAGGGGTTGTTAATGATGATTAGATTAATCCAATAAAATGTAATATGAAGACCTTGATCTTGGCGGCATGTTATGCCACACGCCTATGTACAGCATCAGACTTACCTTTAATTCAAACTGCTATTGACCAACGTTGTCATTATGATGCGCCCGGTAATTTGGCAGCGTGGCTTTGTCAGCGCAGTACGGTGTACGTTGGGCCTATTAACGGAAAGAGGTATGATATCGGCGATTTAGCAGCTTATGAATTTGCGCAAAAAGAATTTGGAGAATTAGTAAAAACAACTCATGAACTATAAGAAAATATTGGTAACCGGAGCCGCGGGATTTATCGGCTTTCATCTGTGTAAACGTTTAGCGGACCAAGGAAATGTTGTCGTAGGTTTAGATAATATCAATGATTATTATGATGTTAATTTAAAGTATGCACGACTGCATGAATTGGGGATAGATCGTTCGGAAGCTGAACAATTTAACCATAAAGTGACTTCGAGTATTCATAGTAACTTGACGTTTTTGCGGATGAATTTAGAGGACAGAGAGCAATTACCAACACTTTTTCAAGAAGAATCTTTTGATGCTGTTGTCAATCTGGCCGCACAAGCTGGCGTCCGCTATAGTTTGGAAAATCCAATGGCTTATGTTGACAGCAATATTGTTGGATTTGTCAATATTTTAGAATGCTGCCGACATCACAAGATCGGACATTTAGTTTATGCATCGAGTTCATCCGTATACGGAGAAAATGGCAAGGTACCTTTTTCTGAGGATGACCGTGTTGATTATCCAGTAAGTCTATATGCTGCTACAAAAAAAGCCAATGAGTTGATGGCGCACACATATAGCCATCTTTATCAAATCCCGACATCAGGACTGCGTTTTTTTACAGTATATGGACCATGGGGTAGACCAGATATGGCTCCAATATTATTTGCTTCAGCCATTACTGAAGATCGTCCAATCAAAGTGTTTAATAACGGTCAAATGAGCCGTGATTTTACTTATATTGATGACATTGTCCAAGGAATCATTATTACCCTAAATAACCCGCCAACAATGGATCATGGACAAGCATATTATCAAGTTTTTAATATCGGAAATGGCTCGCCCGTATCTTTAATGGAATTTATAGAAACGTTGGAGATCAATTTAGGTAAAGTTGCAGATAAAAATATGCTACCAATGCAGCCCGGTGATGTGCCAAGAACTTGGGCTGACACTGAACACTTGAATGCACTAGGGTATCACAGTACTACACCGATAAAATCCGGAGTAGCTGAATTTGTAAAATGGTATAATAATTACGTGAAATAGATATATGTTCAAAACGGTTTTAATCACTGGGGGAGCTGGATTTATTGGTTCTCATGTAGTACGTGAATTTGTTAATAAATATTCAGATTATCAAATTATCAATCTCGATGCATTGACTTATGCTGGTAATTTGGAAAATCTGAAAGATATTGAAAGTAAATCTAACTATACTTTCGTTAAAGCTGATATTACAAATGCAGCTGAAATGATAAAGATTTTTGAGCAATATCAACCTGATGGCGTTATTCATTTGGCTGCCGAGTCACATGTTGACAGGTCGATTACAGATCCCACTGCTTTTGTAATGACCAATGTCATTGGAACGGTAAATTTATTAAATGCTGCCCGTCATATTTGGAAAGATAATTTTGAAGGAAAGCGTTTTCATCATGTATCTACTGATGAAGTTTATGGCACATTAGGTGAGTCAGGACTATTTACTGAGTCAACTTCGTATGATCCGCATTCACCGTATTCGGCTTCGAAGGCTTCATCAGATCATTTTGTTCGTGCTTATCATGATACCTATGAATTGCCTGTAGTTTTGACCAATTGTTCTAATAATTACGGACCAAACCACTTTCCTGAAAAATTGATCCCGCTTTGTATCCACAATATTTTAAATGGTAAACCGCTTCCGATCTATGGGGATGGCAAGTATACCAGAGATTGGTTGTTCGTAATAGATCACGCAAAAGCAATTGATTTAGTTTTTCATAATGGGAAAGAGGGTGCATCTTATAACGTAGGAGGATTTAATGAGTGGCAAAATATTGATTTGGTAAAAGAACTTTGCAAGCAAATGGATCAAAAATTAGATCGTGAACAAGGTACCTCGGAACAGTTGATTACTTATGTTAAAGATCGTCCTGGCCACGACCTACGCTATGCTATTGATGCAACTAAAATAAACCAAGAATTGGGATATAGGCCGTCAGTAACTTTTGAAGAAGGCTTGTCTTTAACGATCGATTGGTTTTTAAATAACCAGTCTTGGTTGGAGAATGTTACTTCGGGAGATTACCAGAATTATTATAATAAACAATATAGTAAATAGTACAGCATGAAAGCGACAGAAACAAAGTTAAAAGGCTGTTTTATTTTAGAGCCTACGAAATACGGTGATAGTAGAGGGTACTTTTTTGAAAGCTTTAACGAGCGCACCTTTAATTTATTGACAGGAACCGACACGCATTTCGTGCAGGACAACCAATCTTTTTCCACTAGAGGAGTATTAAGAGGTTTACATGCACAGGCAGGTGAACATGCACAGGCTAAGTTGGTTCGCGTGCTCGAAGGAGAAGTATTGGATGTTGCGGTAGATGTCCGGGAAGGGTCAGCAACTTTCGGTCAACATGTTGGGGTTGTTTTATCTAAGGAAAACAATCTACAACTTTTTGTGCCAAGAGGTTTTCTACATGGTTTTGTTGTGTTAAGTGAAACAGCGACGTTTTTCTATAAATGTGACAATTTTTATAATAAAGAGTCTGAATGTGGTGTACATCCACTTGACCAAGATCTTGCTGTTGATTGGCAGCTTCCTGTAGCGGAATTGTTGCTTTCAGATAAAGATAAGGAGGCATTAAGTTTTAAAGAAGTTTTTGGAGCAAAAGGCTAAAAAAGATGAAGATACTAGTTACAGGAGCCTACGGGCAATTGGGGTCAGAAATCAAGGACCTTAGTGTACAATATGCTGATGAGGTATTTGTTTTCGTTGATCGGGAAGAAATGCCATTGGATGATTTAACGAAAGTTCTAGCGGTTGTAGAATCAGTCAATCCAGATCTTATTGTAAGCGGTGGGGCTTATACCGCTGTTGATAAAGCCGAATCCGAAGCTGAATTGGTGGATGTTATCAATCATCAAGCTGTTGCGGCAATGGCCAAATGGACAAAGGTTAATAACAAAAAGCTTATTCATATTTCTACCGATTATGTGTTTCAGGGAAACAGTAGCACCCCTCTAAAGGAAGATGAACCTACTGATCCGATCAATATCTATGGTCTGACCAAACAAAAGGGAGAACAAGCGATAGCAGAATCTGAGGCGGATGCCATTATTATTCGTACAGCTTGGGTGTATTCAAGCTACGGAGCCAATTTTGTGAAGACCATGATTCGCTTAATGACGGAGCGTGATGAGATTTCCGTTATTGCAGATCAAATAGGTTCACCTACTTACGCTAGAGATTTAGCAAGGGCAATCATGGTAATAGCTCATAGTGACAAATGGGCGAAAGGTATTTTTCACTTTTCAAATGAAGGCGAAATATCTTGGTTTGACTTTGCTGTTGCGATCCGTGATATTAAGCACTTAGATTGTAAAATTCATCCAATTGCGACCGAACAGTATCCAACACCGGCCAGGCGACCGAAATATTCTCTATTAGATAAAACAAAGATCAAGACTACATTTGATGTGAATGTGCCGGCATGGAAGCAAAGCTTATCTGAGATGTTAGTAAAACTTGAAGAGAAATAAACGAAAATAAATCAAGAACGAAAAAACATGAAAGGAATAATTTTAGCGGGGGGATCCGGTACACGTTTACATCCCTTGACTTTGGCTGTTTCTAAGCAATTGATGCCAGTGTATGATAAGCCGATGATTTATTACCCATTATCAACATTGATGCTTGCCGGTATTAGTGAAATATTAATTATTTCGACACCTCAAGATTTACCCAACTTTCATAAACTCTTGGGAGATGGATCCCAGATCGGATGTAAATTCTATTATAAGGAACAGCCTGCTCCAGATGGATTGGCACAAGCTTTCATTTTGGGGGAAGAATTTATAGGTGATGATAAAGTAGCTTTGATCTTAGGCGATAATATTTTTTATGGGTCAGGTATGTCGAAGCTATTGCAGTCATGTGCAGATCCCGATGGAGGATGTGTATTTGCATATCAAGTTCATGATCCAGAGCGCTATGGTGTGGTAGAGTTTGATGACGAAAATAATGTCGTTTCTATTGAGGAAAAACCCAAAGAGCCAAAGTCAAATTATGCTGTCCCAGGACTTTATTTTTATGACAATGACGTTGTAAGAATTGCAAAGAATATCAAGCCTTCTGGACGTGGTGAGTTGGAAATTACAGATGTGAATAGGGAATATTTAGAACAAGGTAGGTTGAAAGTGGGGATATTTGATCGTGGTACAGCCTGGTTGGATACGGGGACTATTCAGTCTTTAATGCAGGCTAGCCAATTTGTGCAGGTTATTGAGGAACGTCAAGGAATGAAAATTGGAGCCATTGAAGAGGTCGCTTATAGAATGGGCTACATTGACAAGGATCAGCTTATCAAAATTGCAGAGCCTTTAAGAAAAAGTGGATATGGTGATTATTTATTAAAAGTTGTTTGGAATGGATAAACGACCTTCCATTTTAAAAAATTCAATATTTCTATTTATCAGGATGATAGTCACTCTGCTGGTTTCTTTGTATACCGTCAGAGTATTATTAGAGGTTTTAGGTATAGTAGATTATGGTATATATAATCTAGTTTATGGAGTTATTACAGGAATTAGTTTCGTGAGTATATCTTTAGCTACGGCGGCACAAAGATTTATGTCGCACGATATGGGCTTGAAAAAATTTAGGAGACTCAGTTTTACTTTTTCCACTATATTCAATCTCTTTTTTATTTTTGGTTTAGTTGTTGGCTTTGTGATGTTTTCGTTTGGTTCTCAAATTGTGCATCAAATAAACATCCCAATAAATCGAATAGATGCAGCGTTGCGTTTGTTGCAGATAACTTCTGTCACTTTCTTTTTTACTCTTATCGTTATTCCATTAAATGCTTTGATAATTTCATATGAGAAAATGAAATTTTTTTCATACTTGACAATATTTGATGTGACGGCTAAACTACTCGTTATCTACTTGTTACAAGTAATATCTTATGACCCATTAGTACTCTATGGGCTATTTCTGCTTCTAATATCATGTCTAAATTTTTTAATTTATGCTCTATTTGTTAAATATTCTCTAAAAGATATAAAATATTTTAGGACGATAGTTAGATCTAGGTTCACGGAAATATTTAATTTCTTTAAATGGAGTTTATTTGGATCTTTAACGACTGTAGCTAATGATCAAGGTGTAAATATCGTGTTAAATTTATTCTTTGGCCCAGCTATTACTGGAAGTAGAGCTATAGCGAATCGAGTCGTGAATGTCTTAAGTCAGCTGAGTAATACCGTTTTTATTGCGGTATCTCCGCAAATTGTTAAATCTTTTGCAGCGAAAGACTTTGATTATACACGTAAGTTAATTCTAGGAAGCTCAAAGCTTACTTTATACCTTATTCTTTTAGTCGTAATTCCGCTTTACATTAATATGGAGTTTATCCTGAAGTTATGGCTCAAAACAATATCGCCAGATATTATAATATTTACTCAAGCGTCGATGTTTTTTGTGCTTTTGTCATGTTTAGAAAACCCCCTCACGCAGCTAGTAAGAGCATATGGCGAAATAAAAACATATCAAATAGCAGTAGGTATGATTACCTTATTGATTATTCCAATAGCTTATTTATTTTTTTATTACGGAGCTAAACCAATTGTGATAGTTTGGATTATGAATATAATTTATTTTATAGCACTTTTCATTCGTATTTACATAGTTAATCTATATCTTAAGATAAATGTACGCTCCTATATTTGGGAAATAATAATCAAGACTATTATTATCTCATCCGTTCCAATAATTATTCATCATTTATTTATTAGCCAAAGGGATTTAATTATATCTTGGATATTTAGATTAGTTGAAGTGGTAGCTTTTAATATTTTATTTATTATTTTGGTCTTTTTAGTTGGATTGAGTGCATATGAAAGGGGAAATATAGTACGATTTTTTAGGAATAAATTAAGATGAAGATCAGTAAACTAACTTCGATTTATTTTTTTGTGCTATTGGTGGCAGCATTAGGTTCTATGTATTTTAGATACTTTTGGGATATAAGACCCTATCTGAGTATTTTAGCAGCGCTAGTTTCTGTTATATATTGTAACATTCTACCAAATAGTTTTAATCGAATAAAAAATTGTAATGTTTTACCTGTACTGCTTTTTCTTGTTTTAAGATGTTATTTGTCTATCGATGAAAATGTCAATGGCATAATATTCTGTTTTTCCGAAATTATTATCGTTACTTTTTTTATTTTATTAAAAGATGACCTTAAGTCACAGTTTTTAGATTATTTCGCGAAAAAATTTGCCATTATACTTGGTATATCTCTTTTTGGTTGGTTTTTGTTTTTATTACGTGTAAGTCTTCCTCATGATATACTTATTTATGGTGACAAGGGGGCTTATCAATATGAAAACTATTATGTATTCTTGAAAATATTCAATCAATATTCTTTGGAAGTTTTCCCTCGCTTTCAGGGACTTTTTTTAGAACCTGGTCATTTAGGATTGTGTTTACCTTTCTTCCTCTATATATATAAGTTTGACTTCAAGAATAACAAATTTTTATATATTTTTCTAATCTCTATTATATTATCTTTTTCTTTAGCAGCATATGTTTTGGTTTTTTTAGCTTTCTTTTTTATAAAAATATCAAACATTAAAAGTTTTGTCAATTTGTTATTGTTAGGTTCTATAGGTCTAGTAGTTATTTTATCGGTTGGATCAGGGGATGATAATGTATTTAATAGGTTAATCTTATCTCGATTAGAGGTCGAGGATGGTACGGTGGCAGGAGATAATAGAACAAACCAAATATTTGATCGGAATTTTGATGAATTTTCAAAATCATCAAAACTGTTTGCAGGTGTGGGAAGTGTGGAGTATACTTCATATGAATGGAAAAAGGGAGCTGCTGGATACAAAGTTTTTATATTTAAATATGGATTGATTGGTCTAGTATTACTAGCAAGTTTTTATATTTCTGTCTGGCGAAAAAACCGTTTAAATTACTATTCGACAGTTCTTTTTTTATTATTTGTATTAAATTTTTACCAACGTGAGTATGCATATTGGTTAATATCTATTTTGATTTTTATATCTGCTATTTCTAATTTTAAAATTTATGTTGAACATGGTAAGCATAATTAATATCCTATTTATTTTGAACTCTTCTTCAAAACATGCGGGATCAAATAAATCTTTTTTAAATATAATTTTAAATTTAGATAAGTCTAAATTTACTCCTATTGTCGTTATTCCTAATAATGGTGAAATTTGTAATATATTCGATGAATATGGAATCAAATATCATATTATTAGTTATTTTCAAGATATTTATCCTTATAGAGAAGGCCTAATTAGGACTCTCTTATTCCCTTTGAATATTCTACGATTTAGATTTACTAATTACAAGGCACAAAGGGAAATTGAAAGTATATCTTATAAGTTCAAGATTGATATAATACATACAAATGTAGGAACTATACATTTTGGCTATCGTGCAAGTTTAAAATGTGCTATTCCGCATATATGGCACCTTAGAGAATATCAAGATTTGGATTTTAATTTTAAACCATTTCCATCCATGTCGGTTTTTAAGAACCTTCTTAAGGTTAACAGTTATAATATAGCAATTTCGAAAGATATTTATAACTATTTCGAATTGAGTAGTTTGAATAGTATCGTAATTTATAACGGTATAAAGAACATTAAGGAAAGAATATTTAACCATTATAAAGACAATTATTTTTTATACGCTGGACGACTAGAAATTAACAAGGGAATTCTTGATCTATTGGAGGTTTTTAAAAATTTTAAAGACGAAAGTAATAGTAGTATTAAGTTATTTATCGCAGGTGATACAAAAAACACTTCTTTTAAAAGAAAGCTGGAAGATTTTTTAAATAAAAACAATTTGTCGAGTAGTGTTTGTTTTTTAGGCATGAGAGATGATATTGATAAGCTTATGCAGAATGCTAAAGCACTTATTGTCCCATCACGTAGTGAAGGGTTTGGAAGGATCACTGTAGAAGCATTATTTAATGGCTGTCTAGTAATTGGATATGATAATGCTGGGACATCGGAGATTTTAAGAGGTAAGAATTATGGCTTCCTCTATAAAAGTCAATTAGAATTAATTCAATATTTGAGAAGGTTTGATAATGATGAAGTCGATTACGTAAAATTGATTAATGAAGCTCATCAAGATGTAATTCAATATTCGAATGAGCAATACATAGAGAAAATACAAAATACTTATATAAATATAATAATGCAAAAACCTTGTAAGTATGAATAATAAAAAAGCTAGAATTATCGCCCTCTATCTACCACAATTTCATCCAATAGAAGAAAATAATAGATGGTGGGGTAAAGGATTTACAGAATGGACGAATGTTGGAAAGGCAAGGCCTTTATTTAAAGGCCATTATCAGCCAAAAGTTCCTTCAGATTTAGGTTATTATGATCTTAGATACCCGGAAATAAGACAACAGCAAGCGGACTTAGCAAAGGATGCCGGTATAGAGGGCTTTTGTTACTGGCAGTATTATTTTGGCGACGGCAAGATGCTCCTAGAGAAACCTTTTGAAGATGTATTAAATTTGGGAAAACCTGATTTCCCATTTTGCTTAGCTTGGGCTAACCACTCTTGGTCAAATAAAACTTGGCAGAAAAGTCGATCGGTGCTTCAATCAGATGGTTTACTGATGGAGCAACTATATGCTGGTAAAAAGCAGTATGAAGAACATTTTTATTATAATTTAAAAGCGTTTAAAGACAAAAGGTATATTACAGTTGATGGAAAGCCAGTGTTTCTCGTTTTTGATCCACATGCAATTCCTGACCCTAAAGTATTTATTGCCACCTGGAATGAACTTGCCTTAGAGAATGGTTTACCAGGTATACATTTTGTAGGTATACAGAGTAGCTTATCTGGCTTCTATTATGATAGTCAGCATAAGAGAGTAAATTATATTCCGAAAAAGAACGAACCAGCAACATCTCGCTATAAAGGTGTCTTAGAACTCGGTTTCGATGCTGTTAACTCTAGGGGGCTTTTCAGAGCCGAATTGAACGTCAAAGGTA
This sequence comes from Sphingobacterium thalpophilum, assembly GCF_901482695.1. Lineage (NCBI taxonomy): Bacteria > Pseudomonadati > Bacteroidota > Sphingobacteriia > Sphingobacteriales > Sphingobacteriaceae > Sphingobacterium > Sphingobacterium thalpophilum. Next base: position 1,590,822 of record NZ_LR590484.1, on the reverse strand, counting down.
TAAAAGCAAAGATTTTAAAATATTGTTCTAGAAAATTGAATCTCAATTACATTGATGTTTACAAATACAAGGATATTATAAAACATTTATATGTTGAAGAGGATAAGTGGAATAATGTCTATCCGACTTTATTGCCAAATTGGGATAGAACTCCCCGGAGTGGAAAAGCAGCTATTATTTATCATGATAGCACTCCTGATTTATTCGAGCAACATTTAAAAAAAGCATTAGAGTTGGTGAAAAATAAAGATGAAGATAAAAAGTTGTTATTTCTTATGTCCTGGAATGAATGGGCTGAAGGGAATTACGTTGAACCGGATTTGAGATACGGTACAGGATATCTCGATGTTATAAAAAGAAATATTTTTAAGTGATGAAAATAAAAATTGCTTTTTTGTCTTCTTATTTACCTAAAAAGGGCCCAGTTAAGGTATTGTTAGAGAAGATCAAACACATAGATTATAGTAAGTTCGAGGTTTATATTTATACTTTTAAGAATGAGATTGACCACTCGTATTTAGACGAATTTATAAAATTTCCGGTCAATATAACTCAAATCAAGCAAGGAGGAAAATTTAATATCTTAAAAAAAGCGAAGGTGCTTCAAAAGGAATTAGATGAAAAAGGAATTGAAATAGTTCATTCACATTGTTTGCCAACGCTGTTTATTAGTGTTTTATTAAAGAGAAAGGTTAGGTTTAACACAGTTCATATTTACCCAGGAATTCAACTAAAAAAGAAAAAAGGCGGTTTGATTGGTGGAGTTGTAAATACTCTTAATAAAATGGCATTACGTAAGATTGAATATCCAATTTGTTGTTCACGAAGTATAAGTGAAGAGTTTAAAAACAATGATAATCTAGATTTCCCCTATATCCAGAACGGTGTTAGTAAGATTAATTATCCATATACAGATAGAAATGTGATTTGTCAACAGCTCGGATTAGATCCTTCGTACAGGTATTTCATTTCCTTTGGACGTTTTTCAAAGGAAAAGAATTTCCAATTTTTGATTGAAGCATTTAAAAATATTTCCGATAAAAAGTTCAGATTGATAATACTTGGTGATGGACCATTATATCCTACATTAAAATTGGAGGAAACAGAGTCCATAATTATTCCTGGATTTAAGGAAAATATTTATGATTATCTGTTTATTTCAGACTATTACACTTCTTCGTCTATAACGGAGGGACTTCCCATGTCAGTTTTAGAAGCGATGTCCATGAAAAAACCAGTGCTGCTATCCGATATTGCTCCTCATAAAGAAATTTTAATAGAAGATGGAGCTGGATTATCATATTCATTAAATAATTCTGACGATTTTAAAAAGAAAATTGAAACGTTTAAAGATCTAAGCTATAATGATATGTCGGATGCATCTTATCTTTTATTTAAATCAAACTTTTCATCTGAAATTATGTCGAAGAGGTATCAGAGGCTTTATTTTGCAGTTTATAATGATAAATTCTAATATATGAGTAATTATAGTTTAAAAGAGCGTCTAATAGCTAAGTCGTTATCTAAATTGCCTGGAATTAAAGCAATATTAAAAGATATTTATGTTAGAGTAAATTCTATAATATATAAGGCTCCATATAAATCGTGGATTAATCATGAGCTTGTAAATGAAATTTCTTCCGTAGTTGAACTTGAGAAAGGTCAAGAGGCATTTTTCGGATATTATGACAAATATCCAATGAATAATTCAGGCTGGGTAATAAATCACCTTAGTAGAGGTGATACAAAGTACGATACGGTAAAAGGTGTGAGAGTAGAAATTATTTTGGTTAATATATTTACTAAAGAGGTTATTAGTATCGGTAGCTCTTTAGCATACACTTGGCAGCAGGGGACAAGAGCTCAATGGATAGATGACGACAGACTAATATATAATGATTATCAACTTGAAAATAATTGTTTCATAGCTAATATATATTCTTTGTCTAAAAGAAGTATTATTAAAACTATGCTCTATCCTGTTCAGGATTCTTCGAGCAAAGGTTTTTATCTCTCTCTCAATTATAAGAGATTGATGGCTACAACAAAAGATTATGGCTATAAAGTTGGTAAAGATCTTAGTAAAGAAGAATTATTAAATATTGAAAATGACGGCATTATTTTAATCAATTTTGACGATGAAGAACAAAAGATCTTACATTCTCTAAAAGATATCGCATCTTTGGGAAATCCAAAATATTCATATGGAACTATACATACAGTAAATCATATTATGCTCAATGATTCTGGAACAGGTTTTATTTTTATTCATCGATACTTTGATAAAGGTATTAGACATGATCGATTAATTTATTCTAATTTTGATAAAATAAGCGTATTAGCTGACGAGAATATGGTGAGTCATTGTGCATGGTTAGATGATAGCAATATTGTGGGGTATTTAAGGTATAATAATATTGATGCGTATTATCAAATAAATATTAATTCCCTCAAAATTGAAGCTGTTAGTGGAATGAACGATAATAAAGTTGGCGATGGCCATCCAGCACCTGATAAAGATTTTATAGTTTTTGACTCCTATCCTGATAAATCTCGGCTTCAATCTCTTTTTTTATTTGATAGATCAAAAATGACTTGCGATAAATTAGCTAGTGTGTACCAAAGTACAACATTTAAAGGTCCTTCTCGCTGCGATCTGCATCCCCGTTTCAATATCGAGGATAAAATCATTTTTTTTGACTCTGTGTTTAATGGATCGCGTAATCAATATTATATTAAATTAAAATAGTATGAGTTTTTCCGTGTTAATTTCGTGTTTTGTTAAAGATAATCCTAGTCAACTAGATAAATGTTTAAAGAGTATTTCTGATCAAAGTTTAAAAGCAGATGAAATCGTTTTCGTAAAAGATGGTCCACTAACCGATTCGTTAGAAAATGTTTTGAATTCATATAAAAAAGACCTACCTTTTAAATTTATCTCTTTCGATGTAAATCACGGTTTAGGTTATTCATTAAATCAAGGTTTATTAAAATGTTCATTTGATATAGTTATGAGAATGGATACCGACGATATTTGCTTGAAAGATAGATTCAAACAGCAATATCAATACATGTGCGAACATACCGATGTTGACATATTGGGAGGATGGGCTTACGACATAGATCAAAAGGACAATATAATTGCCGAAAGAAAGTATCCGTCATTATACGAAGACATATACAAATTAATGTGGACGAACCCACTTATACACCCTACAATTTCTTTCAGAAGATCACGAATAATTGATATTGGATCATACAACCCGAAAATCGTTAGGCGGCAGGATTATGATTTATGGATTCGTGCGGCATATGCTGGTTTTAAAATAGAGAATTTGCCTGAGTTTTTAATAAAATATAGATTTACCGATAATTATTATAATAAAAATGGTTTTAAAGTGGCATTTAATCAGGCGATGATGGGATATAGGGGGGCTAAACTGCTTAAACTTCCTTTCTACACACGCCTTGCTGTATTTGCACCCGTTATTCGCACTTTATTACCTAAGAAATTCGTGGGAAGAGTTCATAAATTAATGAATAGGTATGATCCACGTAAGAATATAAAATAACAAAATAGGGATATGAAAAAATTAACCTTAATTTTAGCACTACTAGTTTTTTGTTTAAGTGTAAGATCTCAGCATTTATATATGCGACAAGATTTAAGCAATCAAACTATCGAGTCATTGATCAAAGATAATGGTATTTCTGAATTTAGAATTTTTACTGAATCTAAATTCCTTACTAATGATAACCTAGATTTAAAAAAGTTAGAGAAAAGTATTGTGGATGAAATCCCCAATCCTAAAGACAGTGGTTTTTTGGTTTTAAATTGGGAGGGGGATGGTTTAAAAGAATTATTTAGTCAAAAGAATAATGTGAAATTTACTAATTATATTCAACAATATATTGAAGCCTTGAGATTTGTTAAAAAACTTCGCCCTCAGATTAAATGTGCTTATTATAATATTCCTTTTCCAAGGTATGAATTTACTGATAGAAATCATGCCCAGAGAATAGATAAATTAAATAAAATTATTAGAGAACAGGATTTTCTTGCCCCATCTATGTATATAAGATATCCTAAATCAATTACTAAGAATAGAGAATATATTCGGGCAAATATGGAATTTGCATTAATAGCGGCGATACAATATAATAAACCTATATACCCATTTGTATGGCATAGAGTCAATCCAATCGATAAGAATAATGCCTGGCAACTAGTCCCCCTCAATATTTTTAGAGAGACTATAAAAGAAGTTTTGAATGCAAACTACGGCAATAAAAAAGTTGATGGTATTTTTTGGTGGCATTCGGAAAATAATATTTTTTCAAAAAGAGCTACAACTGGGGAGTTCAAAAGTATCACTAACCGTGAAGAATACCTAAAAAGTCTTTTTATGAAGTATTATCAAACGATCAAATCTTTGACGAAATAATGGATATGAAAATGAACATTAAAGTCTTGGGCGGAACCGGCATGATAGGCCGCAATCTAATTGAGTCCTTAAATTCAGAAGACAATTTGAATCTAAGTGTACTTTCGCTTAGAGATGAGAAATGGAAATCAAATTTTGATAAAGATTGTGATATAGTAATTAATTTGATTGGTAAGGCACATGATCATGATGGATTATCGGACCAGAAGGATTATTATCAAGTTAATGTTGAGCTTATAAAAGAAGTATTTACGGCTTTCTTAAGTTCTAATGCATCGCTTATGATTCATATTAGTTCACTTGCTGCTTTGGAAGAATTTGAAGCCAATATTCCACTGACAGAAAAAGACAAATGTAATCCTGTTTCTTGGTATGGGAAATCTAAATTAGAGGCAGAAAAGTGGTTGTTAAAACAAAAAATTCCTTCCGATAAGAAATTAATAATTCTCCGTCCTCCTATGGTTCATGGTCCAGGAGATAAAGGAAATTTAGGTTTGCTTTATAAATTGATTTCTAAAGGTATACCATATCCGTTATCTTCTTTTGATAATAGTAGGTCATTTATATCGATTACAAATTTTTCTTTTTTTATAAAAAAAATTATAGGAAATAGTGATAAATTGAAAACAGATATTTATCATATAGCCGACGATGAGTCTATTTCTACATCCGAAATTGTAGAGATTATAAAAGAGTCTACAGGTAAAAATGTATTGAACTTACCTATACCAAAATTTTTAATTAGAATTATAGCAAAAATTGGAGATACGGTCCCTATACCATTGAACACTAAAAGATTAAAAAAAATGACTAGTAATTTACTTGTGTCTAATGCTAAAATAAAGACATTGTTACAGATAGATAAATTGCCTTTAACGGCTAGGGATGGTATTAAAGATACAATAAGTACATTTTCAAAAAGTTAAATTTGTGGTTTAATTATTTGATCTTCTACATGATAACCAAATATTAATTTTTATGAAAAGATTCGAGAATACGACTATGTTTGGCTTTTTGCTAAAAGACGGTCCCCGTTGGGTCGTGTTATCAATCGACCTCTTATTGTGTTGGATTTCCTTTGTTTTTAGCTATTTTTTTGTATTGAAGCATAGAGGAGTGATCTCAATTCGGTTAATGCTACTTGAATCTTTGATAGTGTCATGTATTTATTTTAGCGTTTTTTTAGGATTTAAACCTTATCAGAGTATTGTGAGGCGTACTGGTTTACGTGATTTAAAATTGATTGGAAATTGTGTGGCAATATCATTTATTTTCACAATTTTACTTTCTTATCTTTGGGAATTTATTGCTTCTCAAGATTTAGAGGAAAAATATTATTTTTCACAAACGCAATTGCTATTCCATGCATTAATGACGGGAATCGCAATGGCTTCTGTACGTTTATTTTATAAAACCGTATATCACTCATTTTTTTGGAATAATCGACAAAATGCAATCCCAGTGATTTTATTTGGAGCCGGTAATATGGGACACAATACTTACAATCTGTTGCAATTGGGTTCCCGCAATCGGTATAAGGTGGTTGCTATATTGGATGATAATCCAAAGCGAATTGGTCGGTATATACAGGGGGTTCGTATTCGTTCTTTAAATGAACTGAATATGAAGTTGTTGGAGCGTGTTGGAGGAGCCCAAGAATTGGTTATTGCAATCGATACCACTACTCCAGAAAGACTCAAGAATATTTCGGCCAAAGCCGAGCTTTTACCGATCAAGATCAAGATTATACCTAATTCTGCCGCACTCTTGGAAGGACGTGTGGCGACGCAACAAATACGCTCACTCAAAGTTTCGGATCTATTAGGTCGAAAAGCGATAGAATTGAATAATCCCGTTATTAAACAAGCCTTATCAGACAAGGTCGTATTGGTAACGGGGGGAGCTGGCTCCATTGGCTCTGAATTGGTTCGCCAAATTGGTTCGATGTCCTGTAAGCTGGTGGTCTTGGACCAGGCAGAATCAGCACTATACGATATACAGCAAGAGTTGAGGGATTCACCTTATTTTAATGATTTTACATTTATTGTAGGAGATATTCGAGACCGCGATTTTATGGAGGTTATTTTTCAGCAGTATCGTCCACAGCTTATTTTTCATGCGGCAGCCTATAAGCATGTTCCATTGATGGAGGCCAATCCTTACGAAGCCGTATGGACAAATGTATGTGGATCTTATAATTTGGCTTTATTAGCAGATAAATATCAGGTAGAAAAGTTTGTGATGGTCTCAACAGATAAGGCTGTCAATCCGACGAACGTCATGGGTGCTACAAAACGGGTTGCCGAGATTGCAGTTTGTGCTGTCAATCAAACTTCTAATACGTCTTTTATTGTGACTCGTTTTGGCAATGTATTGGGCTCAAATGGATCTGTCATCCCTTTATTTGAGAAACAGATTGATAAAGGCGGGCCTATTACGATTACCCATCCGGATATTACCCGTTTTTTTATGACTATTCCTGAAGCCTGCCAGTTAGTGCAGGAAGCAGGAATAATGGGGAATGGCGGTGAGATATATGTATTTGATATGGGGGAGTCTGTCAAAATTATGGATTTGGCCAAACAGATGATCCGTCTCAAAGGGCTGAGCTATCCGGAAGATATTGATATCAAAATTGTTGGTTTAAGGCCTGGTGAGAAAATATATGAAGAGCTATTGGCGAGCGATGAAAATACGGAAAAAACGCATCATGAAAAAATAATGATTGCCAAAGTAAATACAAAAGATGTCGAACAAAAACGGTTGAAAATTGATGAACTTTGTCAATTGGTGCAAAGAGCAAATCCTGAAAAAAATAAAATGGAGATTGTTGCTTTGATGAAGGCTATTGTGCCGGAATTTAGGTCGCAGAATTCTATTTTTGAATCACTAGATCCATTGAAGGAGCCATTAAATTAAACAGTCAATAAATTACTATACATTACTTAGGAATGATTTACCTACTCATACTGATCGCTTTATTTATTTTGGAATTGGTGTATTTTAAAGTCGCTGATCGTTTTAATATTATTGATAAACCGAATGAACGTTCTTCGCATTCATCCATCACATTGCGGGGCGGTGGCGTTGTTTTTTACTTCGGAGCACTTATTTATTTTATCGTCTCGGGTTTTCAATACCCTTGGTTTTTTCTAGGATTGACCTTAATGACATTAGTATCGTTTTTGGATGATGTATTTACACTATCCAATAAGATAAGACTATTAATACATTTCTCTTCTGTACTATTGATGGCTTATCAGCTCGATCTGTTTGATATGCCTTGGTATTATTTATTGATTGGTTTTATTGTGGTTGTCGGTGTAATTAATGCCTATAACTTTATGGATGGTATCAATGGGATTACGGCTTGTTATAGCCTTGCTGTTGGAGGACTATTGATGATCGTCAATCAAGAAATAAATTTTATTGCCCAAGATCTTTTGATTTTTTCGCTTTCAGGTGTTTTGGTATTTACCTTTTTCAATTTTCGGACGAAAGCAAAATGCTTTGCAGGCGATGTGGGATCCGTAGCTATAGCATACATTCTACTTTTTGCTTTAGGATTACTTATTCTAACAACAGGTAATCTGATTTATATTTTATTTTTGTCTGTTTATGGAGTGGATGCTGTCTGGACTATCATTAGACGCTTATTGCGAAAAGAAAATATTTTTGAAGCCCATAGATCGCATTTATATCAATTTTTAGGAAATGAGGCGGGTGTAAACAAATTATTGATTTCTTTTCTCTACGGAGCTATTCAGGTTGGAATAGGTTGGATTGTGATTCAGTTTTCATCTGAGTCTCTACGATCTCAACTAATTTTTTCAGCAGGTACGGTTGGAGGGCTTAGTGTTATTTATTTGCTATTTAAAACCTATATTATAAAAAGATACGTTAAACAATAATTGTAATGGAAGAATTAAGATATATTCAAGGGGGCGTTGCCAAGGATATGCGTGGACAAATCCGATTTGTCAATGAATTCGATATGAGCTTAGTCAAGCGGTTTTATCTTATTAGGAACGTAGATACTGAATTAATCAGAGGATGGCGAGCGCATCGTATTGAGCAACGCTGGTTTTATGTATTATCAGGAGCTTTTAAGGTGAGTTTAGTACAGATAGATGATTGGGAAGATCCTAATCCATTCATTCCAATTAAAAGTATTGTCCTGGATGCTAATGACATGAAGGTCTTACATGTGCCTGCTGGTTATGGAACAGCCTTTCGTGCATTAACTACTGATAGTGAACTATTGGTTTATGCAGACCATCCTGTAGAGCATGCTCCATTGGATAATTATACATGGAAATCTGATTATTTTAATAATGTCAAATGAAAAGTTAATATTCTCTAAATATAAATTAGGCACAGAAGTTGCTGATGAGGGTAAGCTTCATAAAATTGCTAGTATCTTGTTAAATTTAGTTTTTTGTGAATAAAAAAGTATATTTTTGTCATCGGAGTAGAAGAAATCAATTTTATAATTTAAATAAAACATGCGATTAATTTCAAAACATAGTGTAGCACTCGGAGTATTTTATATATTAGTGCTAATATTATTCTGTTCTTGCGGTTCACGTAGAAATATGGTCTACCTACAGAATGATTCTACACAAATTAACACTATATATGAACAATATATTCCTAAGATACAAACAAATGATATCTTGACAGTTGTCGTGACTGCTGCAGACCCTAAAGTTACCGCACCGTTTAATCCTCTTAGTACGATGATGGCCACAACAATGTCTCAACAGGTTGATCTAGCTTTAAGACCAACATATACAGTTGATAATAACGGTGATATTACTTTGCCTTTGCTTGGTAAGATAAGAATTGCTGGTTTAACGCGTCTAGAGGCAATTGAAAAAATTCGTCTTGAATTAGATCAATATATAAAAGATCCTGGTGTTAACATTAATTTTAATAACTTTAGAGTTTCTGTTTTGGGAGAGGTTGCTAGGCCTGGATCTTTCATTGTACCATCAGAAAGAATTACAGTATTAGAAGCATTAGGTATGGCAGGAGATATGACAATTAGGGGTATTAGGGAAAATGTGCTTATCATTCGTGAGGAAGGGGGGCAAAAAAACGTGCATAGATTAGATTTAACAAAACAAAGTACCTTAAATTCTCCCTACTATTATTTAGCTCAAAATGATGTAATATACGTAGAGCCTAATAAATCTCAAATTAACAATTCTAAATTGGGAGCTAATACCAATGTAATTATCTCCGTCGCTAGTTTATTAATTACTGTTATTTCAGTATTAACTCGTTAATATAATCCATGGAAGTAAAACCTATAAATAATAAGGAAGATCAAGAGGTAATAAACTTAAGACAACTATTCGAACAATATGCTTATTATTGGAAGTGGTTTGTCCTAACGTTATTTGCCACATTAGTTTTAGCGTTGTTTTACCTGCGTTATGCACAGAGATCTTATAATACCACTGCTAAAATTTTATTAAAAGACGAAAAGAGTGCATCTGCTGGTGAGTTGGCGGGTATTGCGGAATTGTCAAGTTCTTTGGGTTTTGGAGGGACACGGGCAGCATTCGTTACTGATCAAATAGAGGTACTAGCGTCCAGGAGGTTGATGCGTAAAGTAGTTGACCAGCATCATTTAAATATCATATACGCTTCAAAAGGTAAAATTAGATCAAATGAACTTCTAGAAAAGGATGTTCCCTTTAAATTGCAAGTGTTTGGTGATCAGGATACTACTAATTTTAAATTGCTCGTTAAAATATCTGGAAAAAACCGTTTAAAAGTTACCGATGTATTATCGGGAGAGAATAAAAATTTTGAATATGGGAAAGAGGGGAAAATTGGGGAAAATCTTATAGCGTTTAATGCAAATAACGAATTCCGCAATATTGTAGATGACTCATATGAAATTAGTGTTGTCCCTAAAAATTGGGCAGTAGATGATTATATCGCTTCTATTAATATTGCACCAAGCAAAGAAATGCAATCTTATATTGTAAATTTTTCAATGATATCAAGTTTAGGTAAGAAAGCTGAGTTGATTTTAAATTCATTGATTGATGTTTATAATGCGGATTTGACTTATGATAAAATGAGGACTACTCGTGCCACATCTGATTTTATTAATAAACGCTTGATGTTGATTTCAAAAGATTTGTCTGGTGCTGATGAGAAAGTTGCTGAATTTAAGATGTCGAATTCTATGGTAGATATGTCTACGGAGGCAAATGTTTTTTTGAATACTGCTTCAGATAATGATAAAAAATCTTTAGAGTATAGGACTCAGTTAAAGTTAGTTGATCATATGAATGCATATCTTAAGGATCAGGAAGATGGTAAGCTATTGCCTTCAAATATAGGTTTACAAGATGCTTCTATTGTTGCGTCTATAACAGCCTATAATCAACTAATACTTGAGCGCGATGACTTATTAAAATCCGCTTCTGATAAAAATCCTACAGTTATTGCGCTAAATGAAAATATATCAGAAAGTAACAAAAATATTCGAAAAGCGCTTCAAAATTATCAAAGAGTCACTCAATTGGCTTTAAATAGTATTGAGGCTAAATCAAAAGAAATTTTGGGTAGAATAAATTCTATTCCTAATCAAGAGCAAGGATTTAAGAAAATTTCAAGACAACAGCAAATTGTTGAATCGCTTTACTTGTTGTTGCTGCAAAAAAGAGAAGAGAGTGAAGTAAAAGCAGCAGCGACACCTGATAATTTGAAGATTATTGACGCTGCTTACACTAATAGTATACCAGTTGCGCCGCGGAAAATGATTGTCATGTTGGGTGCACTAATAATAGGTTTTTTAATCCCATTTGGCCTTCTTTACCTTAAATTCTTATTGGATAATAAAATCCATTCGCGCAAGGATATTGAAGACTTGGTTAAAATACCGGTATTGGGAGAAATTCCTACTGCAGAAGATACCATTGTCCATCTCAATGACCGTTCTTCGCTAGCCGAGGCATTCCGGATTTTACGTACAAATATGAACTTTATGTTTGGCGGGGATCAAAAAGATGCATCTAAGGTTGTATTTGTCACATCAACAATCTCGGGCGAGGGTAAATCATTCGTAACAACCAATTTGGCGCAAATTTTATCCATGTCAGGTAAAAAAGTGGTATTAATTGGTGCGGATATCCGGAGTCCAAAAGTATTGGATTATTTAGGCTTATCGCACTTACAACACACCAATGTTGGTATTACGCAATTCCTAATCAACCCGGATATGGATATTGATAATATCATCATTAAGAAGCCTGGTAACTATGATTTTGATGTCATCTATTCTGGATATATAGCGCCAAATCCAGCGGAGTTGCTCATGAATGGTCACTTCGATGATGTAATCAAATATACGCGTGAACATTATGACTATATCCTAGTAGATACGGCGCCGGTGAGTCTGGTAACAGATACGTTATTGATCGCACATAATGCTGACTTAACCTTATATGTATCGCGGGTCAATTATCTGGACAAACGCTTGCTTCAGGTGCCTAGGGAGTTATATGTAGATGGCAAGTTGAAAAACCTTGCAGCTGTTGTCAACGACGTCGATTTTGCTAGAGGTTACGGTTATGGCTACGGTTATGGCTACGGTTATGGAGACAAAGGCAAGAAGAAAAAAATGGGAATTGCCAAAGTGTGGCAGGACCTAAAAGACCGATTAAATATAAAATAATTCGATACGAATATAGGTTTTGGCCTTATTGTTGTTTAACCCCAAAACGATACGTCGGTTTGGGGTTTTATTATAATAAATAGAGGAAGATTATCGTTTCTGAATTGTAACATCACTAAACACTAATCAATCAGGTGATCCTCTGATCAATAGATAGAGAATGTAAACTTCTCATCTATGACTGAACAAAAACAGGTATAAGAAAAACATATAGACATGAATAAAAAAATACTATTTACCTCTTTAGGAGCTCTAGGTCTCATGATAGGAACAGCATCGGCGCAGTTTTCGCGCCCGGTTAGTATAGGTGCAGGTGCTGGTGTAGCGTACAATCTTACCGACCTAGCGAATGTGAAGGCTAAATTTGCCTTTTATGGTGAAGCAGATTATCTGATCAGTCCTTTTATATCTGTGGGTTTACGTGGTGAAAAGGGAACGTTGGCTGGCCATGGATATAACAGCGAATTTGAAAACCGTTACTTCGCCGGTAACTTAAATGGAAAACTACGTGTAGGACAATTCCTGACCGATGCTAGCAATTATAGTTATTATACCTTGGGAGCGAATACCTTCTCGCGTATTCTTTCGAATGTTTATGTCGGTGCGGGTGCCGGGTTGGTTAAAAATAGAATAAAGCGTCAGATAGATCCCATGTATGCAGAGGCCGTAGCCAATCAGGGCGGTGAACTTGCTGAAGATTTGGGTGAAATCCATTTCGTTTTACCGTTAAATGCGGGGGTAGATATTCCGTTTGGCCGTACCTTGTATGGACCGCAATGGGCAATCAATGTCAACTACCAACATACACTGACCTTTAACGATAATCTGGACGGCATCAAGAATAAGGGCAAGGATCAATACGGCTTTGTGTCACTAGGCGTGAAATATGCATTATTCAACCGAAAATAGAAAAAACTGAACTAATTTAAATAAACAAGAAGATGAATATATATAAAAAAGCCTTTACCAATCGCGCGCTGGGAGCTATAGCCTTGGCAGTTTTGATTGGTTTTTCGGCCTGTAAGTCGAATTCGGCATTATACCAGGCGCCGAAAGTAAATGCGTTTCGCGGGGGTAAGTTGCCTGCGCCTCCGGGCATGGTTTATATTCCTTCGGGTACAATACTCTTTAAGGGATCTTTGGATAGCGGTAATGTGGGCAAGAATGTGAGTTTGAGTGCTTTCTTTATTGATGAAGCGGAAGTGACCAACAAGCAGTACCGTGAATTTGTGAATTGGGTGGCCGACTCTGTCGCCGTAACGGATTACCTGCAGGATGACCAGTATTTTCTGGATATTGCAGGCGAAGAGGTTGGACAGAAACGCATCAACTGGGCGAAAGTGAAAAAGATATCGCCAATATGGAAAAGCAATGATCCTAGCATCCAAGAGCGCATCGCGCCGATGCTCGAAATGCGTGGAAATAGACGGGCATTGAATCCGGAGGTCATCAAATATCGTTTCTCCTATTTGCAATCAAAAGGGAATCTAAAAAAGTCATATGTAACGGATACGGTAGCGGTAATGCCTGTAGAGGATATCTGGAGTAAAGACTTTCCAAATGCTCAGATGGCTTCTTTGGATGCCAATTATTTTACACACCCTTCTTTTGATTACTATCCTGTAGTGGGAGTGACCTGGAGACAGGCACGTGCTTTTACTGATTGGCGTGCTGGCCAAATGGCAGCGACGGTATTGAAAAACTCCTATCTGAACGGTTATCAGCTCAGCTTAAGTTTGCCTACAGAAGCACAATGGCAATATGCGGCTTCCGGCAAACTGGATCCGCAGGATACGATTGCCGGTTCACGGATGACAATTGATGGCGCAGAGGGCAAAAAGAAACTGGCGGTGAATTTTAAACAAGGCGAAGGTACCTACTCGCGTGATGGAGCTACATTTACCCTTCCGGTCAAGTCCTATATGCCGAATGCGTTTGGGGTGTATAACATGGCGGGTAATGTGTCCGAATGGACCCTGGATGCCTATAGCCCTTCGGCTGTGGTATTTGTGAATGACTTGAACCCAGCGCTGTTATACGACGCTGATCCCAAGGATGGGGATGCATTGAAACGTAAAGTGGTGCGCGGTGGTTCTTGGAAAGATAATGGTGAGCAGCTCAACAGTGAGACCCGTAATTATTCGGTGGATTACGAACCGCATTCGTATATCGGTTTTCGCTGCGTGATGTCGGCCTTTGAAATGCCAACGGTGCAAAGTAAAACTCGTAAATATTAATCTAGGCTGTAAACAGAAAACTTGATAACGATGAATAGGAAAATATTGACAACAGTGGCTTTAGCGTTTGTAGCTGGATCGTTGTTCGCTCAGCAGGAAACAACCATTGACACCGTTCCTCCTCAACAGGATACATTGAATAAGGTTATCTCAGCAGCGCCGGTCGCTAGTGGTGAAATAATTCAGGATACGATACCGACCTCAGATGGCTTTTATCAGGCCAATAGCATGGAGGATGCGGTACCTTTTGCGTACCCAGAGGTGAATAAAAAGAATATCCGTTTTTATAAGCGGGTATGGCGGGATATCGATCTGAAAGATGAAAAGAATAATATCTTGGGCATCCCCGGTAACTCATTGATGGAAGTGATCATGAAAGCGATTGAAAAGGGAAAACTTTCCCTCTATAGCCCTGATGACGATTCCTTTAAGGCAAGATTGAATGCACAGGAGGGTATGGCCCGTTTTGCGGATAGTGTACTGGTGCCGATCTTCGACGGTGAGGGTAATCAGATTGATTCCAAAATGACATTGAACGAGTTTGACCCGAGCCGGGTAACGAAGTTCCGTGTTAAAGAAGATATTTTCTTTGACAAGCAGCGTAGCCGCTTGGAAACACGTATCATTGGTGTGGCTCCTTTGATGAACATTACGACATCTGCGGAGCTGGCGGAATCTGTCGGCTCGACACCTGCCTTCTGGCTTTATTTCCCGCAATTGCGCTATAGTTTGGTACAGGTGGATATCTCTGATCCGGACAAAGGTCTTTACGATATGACCATGGACGATTTCTTTGTGCAAAATAAGTTTGCCAGTACCATTGTCCGTGAATCGTCCCCAGGAATGTTGCAGAATGTGAAGGAGACAGAGAATGGCGGGCAGCTATTGGACGGCCGAAAAGTGGAAGAGAAGTTGGAAGCCTACAAAAAGAAATTGTGGAGCAATCCAAAAGGTGTAAAAGCTGAAGAACTTGAAAACAATCAATCGATAAAAGAGAAACAGGAGGTTCAAACCAAGGAAGAGACGGCAGAAGAAGAAAAACTATAAATTATAAACAGGCTTTAGCACGACCGCTAAAGCCTGTTTTTTTTCAATCCTTATCTTTACCGATAAATCGCGAGTAGGTGTGCACTAGCGTAAAGAAAAACTTCACCTGCGCAGCCGCCTATGGTCTATGGGATGAGTTCATCCTTTATATTGTTTGAAGATGGAACGATTAGACCGAATACAATGGGTACGGGTTTTGATGCCTGTACATTCAATCGGTTTTGGAGCAGCGTAAAATTGCAGTAATGGGATGATAGCTGTCAGCATTTCGCTTCGATTAGGCGTAGCCTAAAGAACGGTAATCAGTCCGATATCGATAATTTGGGTATAGAAAAGTAGTCCAAGCTCTATACATCGTTTGATTAATGAGCTGCTGTTGCATGTATTGGTTTTGCGTAGTATATTTTTTCGATGCACCCGAACAGTTAATTGGGATAGCTTAAGCGCTTTGGCAATCTCGATACTGGATTTTCCCTGAGCAATATAGGGAAGAAGTTCGATTTCTCGTTTGGTCAAGATGCATTTGCTGTCACTCTTTCCAAGTTTCTCTGCTAGATCAACTTGATAGAAATCATGACGTCCATTGATGCCCATAACCGTGGCGATATAGTTATTCTTCACTGACAAATGGGAGATATCTGTATGAATATTGAGACTGCTCACCATTTTGTTCTCGCTATCCGAAATAAGGGTAATGCGCTGATGATGAAATAGTCTGTAAGATCCATCGGAAACAAGCATGCGGAAACAATAACATGATTTTAAGGATTTAAGATGCTCTACTCCGATTTCTTTGATTTTAGCATAACAGATTTCTTCGGCACTGAGGACAAAAGGAATATCATCGGGATGGATCAGATCGATAATTTCCTGAAGCCCTGTAGGTACGATTTCGAGGCCGTGTATATGGATTATATTGGGATGTTGGTGACTTAGGCTCTGTGTGCAGATATTGATAAGATAGTAATAGTAATCGCCCGTAAGGAATATTTCTGAAATGAGATCGAGTATTGCCGCTGCGTCCATATCAGAATCATCGGAGGAGAAAATATCGGGATATTTTCCCCAAATGGGTGTCAGTTTATGTTCTTGGTTGCTCATCAGTACAATAATAACAAAGCAAGATTGTGGATAAAATACCCCATTTAGGGTATTTTATAATAGGCCAAACTCAATACTTTTTTTGATCAGGCATCCACTGCTGGAGGTTTTCGTTTTCTTGAGTAGATTTTTTCGATGCACTTGTACGGTGAAAGGGGAAATAAATAATTTCTCGGCTATTTGTATACTTGTAAGTCCCTGAGCGAGTAAATTGAGGACTTCCATTTCACGTTTTGAAAATTTTGGGAGCTTAGCTTCGTTATGCGCTGTTGAGAGCGCCAACTGATGGTAATTCCTCTCGCCTAATGCTTTTACAAGAACAATTTTATTGTTAACGGCTGTTATGTGGTTTATATCTGTATGAATATTAAGGGCCGTGGTAATGCGGCCTTCTTGATCTTGACTCAGATGAATACCTTGATGATGGAAAAGGTGGTAGTGGCCAGATGCAATTTTCATGCGGAAGCAGTATGATGTACGGTACAATTTGCCGATGATTCCCAAGCCCATCTCTTCCATTTTTGATAAGGTGGCTTTTTCTGCTTCATAAACAAAATCCTTATCATCGGGATGAATATAATCGATAATCTCCTTTACAGTGGTTGGGTAGCATTGGCTTCCATGTAACTTAAGTAGATTGTCGTGGATATCATGAATAGTATAATCGGAAATATTGATGACATAGTAATAAAACGGGCCTATCGCCAGCGTCTCAGCTAGGTATTTGCCAAAGGGTACGTTTTTAGAAACCAATTGCTGACTGGCAATAGCATTGGGATAGCTTTCCCAGAGCTCGGCAAGGAGATGTTGCTGTTTTTTCATCTTTTCATTTGGTTATGTATTTTATTTTCTATATGGGAAATACATTTTTTGGATACTGGCTGGGTATCCCTGATTTTTGGTACGGCTAAGATGACTTAAAAATAAGTAAATTAGTGTAAAAAATCAAGGCAGCCTCAACTGGAGGCTGCCTTGATAAATGCGCTGCGTCAATATTGCTTTTTGCGGGAGTAGATGCCAATCTATTTTGATTGTCTGTCGAAGGATTAAAATCGAAATGCTAAAAACACCCGGCTTCCACTAAGTTTTATTTTCTCTTTAACCTGTACCTCCTGTTCTTCAAACTCCTCGATGTCGACATTAAAACTGTGTTTAGAAGAACCCCAGCGCGTTTCAATTTTGCCAGGCTTAGATTGCGCATGGACAGTACAATACGTGAGGATGAAACAGGTTGCCAGTAAAATTACTTTTTTCATAGTTTTAAGATAATTATGTTGCGTTAAGATATTGTTTCAAAATTAGTGGGATAGACTCCGTGGTAAAATACCGCGTTTGGGGTATTTTGTGAAATTTTGATTTTGAATAATTTTATCCTAAATAATTTAAACTCCAACTTGATAGCTTTTGGAGCTTTTCAGATTAACCTATGAAAAGGAGGAAATGATGGTCTTCGCAACAAGTTTAACTTTGTTTTTAGTGTTTATGCCTAGTTTGGTCAATATATTGCTAAGCTTGAGTGTAAGTTTTTATTGGTTTGGTCGAATGTTTACTAGCGGGTATTCCTTTAGACCATGGTTGATGATGGATAGACTATTGATTTGTTATGTGATGATTTCCACTTCTATCGCAGCATTTGCCATCACCAGTTATGCATGGAATGGCGATTTTCAACAATACATTTCCAATGATATGTTTTTGCTTGGTATGGGGATGGCAATTTTAGGGTATCTATTTACAACGATTTTTGTAGCTGTAAGAAGTGTTTTACTCTGGTCTGATGCACATGGCTCGGGGAAAAGAAAATGTTACTGGTATTTGGCTTTTTTACCTTTGTGGTTGTGTTGTTTCTTGGGCGAAATAATCGTGTTTTGCTTAGCTGCAAGCAAGATGAAATAACAGCGTAAACAAATTTAAATTTAAAAAATCAGCTACTCAAAATCCGTTGTTGAGTAGCTGATTTTCTAATTTATCGCTTCACAAATGCGATACCGCTGATGCTTGCAGATCCGCCTGCCGTTAATGGCTTGGATACGGTGTTCCAGACCACGGGATTAAATTGGTTTCCTGTATTGGTCTTTTGGACCATCACGCTGGTGGAACCGCCGTTCAATACAAATGCATCGTAACTGCCTAAGGCTCCCATCAAGACGGCAACATCATTTAAACTGATGCCTACTGAAAAATTGGTGTCGCCTCCGTCGACAACTAAGGCATACATCGTTTTTTTATCTGTCGATAGGCCGATGGCTGTAACTGCTTGAACAACCTCGGAGGTTGTTAAAACGCTATATCCTCGATATCGGACCCAATTGGTGCCGGATACCAGCCCGCTAAATTGATTCAGATCATAAGGCTCAAAGGTAAACTTGGTGGTATCGGCACAATTGCCTATGTAAGGCGTGCCATCCTTGTATATCGCAAAGAAAGGTCTGGTCTTCTCTTTGGTCTTTATATTGCTCGTGGATACATTGATCTGCCGCCCGTTTTTAATGTAGGAATAAGTGGACGATAACGCCGCATTTGTTGCTGCGAGGATCTCGCCGCCTGCGCGTGGTTCGCAGTACTTGGCCATATCACCTATCGGCTGGCTCACATATAGGTAATCATCAAATGCACTCATGATTGAAGGAAAAACCGCTTTTGATGAAAGATCTACAGTGAGCAGTTGAAGGCTCACGCGTTGATCGAGCTTGTTCTGGTAGCGAATATGGGTTCGTACAAGTCCATTGGTTAGGGTAACGGATGAATCGACTAGAAATGTTTTGATGAGGTCGGTCTGCGCCATGAGCTGCTTGGTGATGGGCTCTATTTCCTTGTCTTCTGGAATAATATCGGTGGGCGGAGTTACTATCTCTTTATCGTCAAAGCTGGGATAATCATCCCTTTGCTTGCAGGAATATAGCATGCTGATGCACGTGATGTACAAAAGGACATTTCTTAATATTGTTTTTCTTTTCATATCTATCGAACTAAGAAAAATGAAACATAAGGCTTCATGATGGTGCTGGTAAATCCATCATAGCCCAAAGCATAAATGACATATGACCTGCGGTCCAGGATGGCTCCGGCATTGCTGTAGGAGGCGATTACAGTGCCATTTGTTACCGGAGAGCCCGCCTTGCGGATCTTCCAGGTACGGGTGGCAATGCGGTTGAGCTGGAAATATGGACTTGTTTCCAGGTATTTAATGTCCTTGGCGACAAGTGAGTCTTGTACGGCGATGGCATCTGCGCTCCCAGTGGCCGCAGCACCATAGTACAGGTCTATTGATGGTACATTGGGCATCAGATTGGTAAAGTGATACCTTGCTTGTGTACTGTCGGGCCGTGTGAGGTCTTCTTCATTGAGGATCATTTTTGTGTTCTGCGCCGTATCGGTAATATGAATGGTATAGCGCTTGCCTGCGCTCAGGTTAACGGATGATTCGGCCAAGATAATGGAGTCGCGTCCATCGTCGGTTTTATGTGGAAGGGCAACTTGTACCTTTACGTTGCCGGCTTTCCATTTTAAAAAATCAGGCCGTGAATCTCCGCGGGTATTATACCCGCCGCCGGGAAAGGGCTCGCGTCCCCGAATGAGTGAAGTAACGCGCTGATCGTCAAATTTGACATACATATAGCGGTCATCGGGATATATCGATGCCATATTGATTTTCACGATGACATCATCGGCGCCAAGGAAATCTACTTTTCCAAAGTCCTGAATGGATTTCTCGCATGAATATAGGCCAAAGACACCTAAAGCTAGAAATGCTAAGTTTTTGAATATCTTCATAATGTTTCCTTTAATACGTTAATAAGTTGTTGTAACAAACCAGGTTGGCTTAATCACGTACTCCGGCTCTAATCCGCCCCATCGTTCTAGCTCTGAAGCATTCCATACGTACTCCGAATTGTAGCGTGGTCTAACGCGATAGCAATAATCATTGTAAGTCAGCTGGCTGCCGGCCAATGGAATAAACTGCTTGAATATTTCCGTGTTATAATGATATTTTCTTAAATCACACCATTGTTCGAGACCTCCCCAGCCCCATTGCACAATATACTTTTGTCCCATAATGTCGGCTAGGGTTAGATCAGCAGCTGATAGCGGTATTTCTCCTCCCTTGATGTAATTATCTATTTCAACAGCAGTAATGGATTTTTCATTGGTTGTATTGATGTACTTATTGACGAAGTTCATGTGGGCATAGATACCTTTGATATAGGCCTCATAGGCCTTTGCTGCGTCGCCTTTGATAAAGAGGGCCTCGGCCTTGACCAGTTGCAGCTGCGCATAGGTCATCAATGGAAAATCTGCGGCGTCTCTAAAGATGAATTTGCCTACACCGCTACTGACGTCGCCTAGGATATTTGGAACGGTGGTATTGGATACATTGGGCTCACCACCGACGTAAATACTGTCAACAGGATTATTGATCATCAACATACGCGATAGACGAGGGTCTGTCGATATTTTTGGATTTTCAATAGGTTCGCCCCGCAATCCCCCGGTTAGGTAGCGCACAATAGGCTTACCGGCTCTGTTGTAATAGGATGTGGTATAAAGGCCGAATTTTGAGCTTACCACATTTGCTGTTTCGGATTTGTCGCCGTCAAATTTAACGCCTGCATCATCGGATGGTGAATCAAAGGAGCGGTCCACAAAATAGGCAATCGAGTCGGCATACTTTTCCTTAAAATCGGGTTTATTAACCAAGTGAATGTACTGAAGTGCTTTTAGGCCGTAGACAAATTTGCGCCAGCGGTCCATATTGCCCCGAAAGAGATTATCGCCCTTTTTTGAATTGAGGTTGGCGCTGTAATCGACGGGGCTTTTTTGATCTAGATAATATAATGCAGAATCACACCATACGCGTACTTTAGCATACACTTCTGGTTGGTCATTGTATCTGAAAGATAACTGTTGCGTACGCAAGGCCTCATCGAGAATAATGGGGCCGTGATAGTCGGTCAGCATCTGATAGCCCCAGGCTTTTACGGCATAGCCGATTGCGGCATATTCATATTTCTGATTGGCTATGGCGTCATTGATCATCAACTGCAGGTTTAGTCCGTGATCAAAATAGACCATACGCCACATCACACCGCCAACATCACTTTGCTGTGGAAATCCATGCCGCTCCCAGATTCGGGAGGACTCATCGGTGCTGGCGCCAAGGATGGTCTGATTGAACTTGTTCATCTGACGTTGGTCATTGGCATAACCATTGGCCATTTGATAGATAATGGGTGCTAAAAGCAATTCGGCTTTTACAAGCTGTGGGTTGGACGGGTTTTCATTGATGTCCAGGTATTTTTTACAACTGCTTAATCCGGTGAGGACTAAGAAAATAAGTATATAAAGCGTTGTTCTCATGGTGTATTCCTCCTAAAATCTCATGTTTAAACCAAAATTGAAACCTCTGGGTTTAGCCATATTCCCGTAATCGATTCCGTATCCGCCGATACCGCCTAGTCCTGCTGTATTGCTATTACTTTCGGGATCCAGCCCTGTGTAATTGGTGAACAGGAAGAGATCGGTGGCTGTAAAAAATACGCTGAGTGCGGCTTGTGACGAGATGCGCTGTGTCAGATGTTTGGGTAGGGCATAGCGAAGAGTTACATCCCGAAGCCTAAATGCATAAATGTTTTTCTCGATAAACATCTGCGGTTCGATATTGGTCATATAGTAGGCGGATGCGGAATATGGTGTTACTGCAATGTGGTTTACTGTTGGATTGGCCGTGTTTTCAAGCCCGTCTTCCAATACGCCCTGAATTACCCGCGGGTCTTCCCGATTTAATGTTTTCACAGACTGCCCATAGGTATAGAGTCTATAATCTAGCCCGTTGAGCACATCGCCACCTTTGCGGAGATCCCATAAAAACGTTAGGTAAAAGTTTTTGTAATTGAACTTGTTGACAATTCCAAGTGTATAGTCGGGAATGCGGTCGCCTATCGGATAATACTTATCGGTGCCCGCAATGGGTAAGCCTGTTTGTGGATTGATCAAAATGTCTCCACGCTCGTTTCTTTTAAACTGCGTACCTGTTAGGGTACCCATACTATAGCCTGGCATCACGGAAGACCGTACGCCACTAAGTACCCAGGTGTCTGAATCATAGAGTTCGGGCAATTCTTCAGCAAGCGATAGTACTTTTCCTTTGTATTGGGTAAAATTGAAGGTCATATCCCAGCTGAAATCGTTTTTTTTGATCGGGTTGACGTTGACTTGCAATTCGGTACCATAGGTTTTGACTTCGCCGCCGTTCATCATCCGTAGTACAAAGCCTGAGCCATAGCTCAATCTTGGCAGAATGATCTGTCCTGTGCTTAATCGATTAAAATAGCTGAAATCAAATGTGAGGCGGCGTTTAAAAAAGCCAAATTCGAGTCCTGTTTCAAAATCGCGGGTTTTTTCGGCTTTCAGGTCGGGGTTACCGCCGTTCACTCCGTAAGCAAATCCGCCTCCTGTTGAGAGCTTGGGCTCCAGATTGGATAGGGTATAGTAGCTTTTGAAGGGTGCTTTTCCGGTCGTTCCTACAGAGATGCGGTATTTTCCGTCGCTGAGCCATTGTACTTTATTTTTGAAGAAAGACAGGTCTGAAAAATTAAAGGCCAAGGATGCCGATGGGTAGCCAAAATAGGGATTGTTGGGCATCATGCGGGAGGCTGCATCCAATCGACCTGTTAAATTGAGGTACAGGAGGTTGTCAAGATATCCAAATCCGGCCTGTGCCAAAAATCCGACTGTACGAAAGTTATTGGCAACAGATCGCGCCAGGCGCGTGCTCGGAAAGGTATTGTTGATGCTGTAAAAGTTGGGATCGTAAAAGTCCTCGCCATATTGGGAGTTAGTAAGGGTATTGTAGTCTTTAAATTCTGTTCCCAAGTTTGCTCTAAAACTAATGTCGCGCCCGATTTTTGTATTGGCCGTCGCCATAAATGATCCCGAGAGCACGCGTGCATTGACTTGATACTCATTCATGGAGCCATTGCGTACATTGGTCGAAGACCCTGATCCGGAGTAGGATTGAGGATGGTAAACGCTTTGCCCCTGTGTGTTGGCAAAGTCGATGCCGATGATCCCGTTGAGGCTTAGCCAGTTCGTAGCACGATAGGTAATGTTGGAAGTGGCAAGGAGGCGGTTTACATCATCATTGGCGGTGTTGCGGTATACATCCCAAAAGGGATTATCCAGCTCATTGTAAATATCGGTGCTGTGGAGTACACGATTCCCTTTTTCATCGATCCAGTCCCTCACATCAAACAGCGGGTTGAAGCGCATCAGGGTAATCAGGTAGCCTGTATTGCCTTTACGGACTTTATCGTTTTGTGAATTGATATAGTTGAAAGAGGTGTTAAATTCGAGTTTGTCGTTAAATTTGGCTGTTCCATTGAGGCGGGTCGAAAAGCGCTTATAGCTGGTATTGGGGACGATACCAGTATTGTTGCTGTATTCATTGGACCAGCGGTAAGTCACTTTTTCTGATCCGCCTTCGAAAGAAAGATTATGCTTTTGATTATATCCGGTGCGGAAGAAGTTGTTGACATTGTCTTTGTAGAGCGTGACTCCTTCTGCATATTTTGGTCCCATTGAATAGACCGAATTAGCGGCGTATACACCATTGGTTCCCTGTGCATAAACATATTGCCGCTCGGGGTATTTATTGACCGTTTCAACGCGTCCTGAAAGCGAATAGTTGACGGTAAATTTACCGGCTTTTCCTTTCTTGGTTGTTATGAGAATGGCTCCGCCTGCACCTTGGCTGCCGAATTGGGCTGTCGCCTCGGGGCCTTTCAGGATGGTATAGGTTTCGATATCGTCTGGATTGATATCCATTGCCCGATTGGAGTAATCGAGATCTCGATTTGCTCCATTGCTAGCCAGGTCATTTTCATTCAGTGTGGAGTTGTTGATGGGTACGCCATCGACAACGATAAGGGCATTGTTGTCGCCAGAGATGGAGGCAAAGCCGCGCAGTACAATCTGTGCCGATGCACCTGGCATACCGCTTGTACTATTGATTGAAAGGCCCGGCACACGGCCTTGGAGACCTTGGAAAAACGATTCGCGTTGGGTTTCGGATACATCTGATCCGGCAACGATAGGAGTGGAGTATCCGAGGGTTTTTCGATCACGTTTGACTCCGAAAGCGGTGACTACCACTTCGTCGAGGGACGAACTGTTTTCGGATAGGCTGATGTTGATTACCGACTGCCCCATGAGCGCTTTTTCGATTTGGTTATAACCAACATGTCTAAAGATTAATGTGGCATCTTCTTGTACGGTGATTTTGTACGTTCCACTGTTGTTGGTGATGGACTGCGTGTTTTTGCCTTTTTCGAGAACTGTTACACCGCCTAATGCCGACCCATCTGTCGTAGTGACTTTACCGGTAACGATTTTTTGGGCCAGGGCGACACCATACGTACTCAGTAAACTCACTAGTATTAGCATACTTCTTTTCATAATAAAATTGTGTTTGATTAGTTTCGTTTAACTTAGGTTTTGCCAATACACCTGGTGCTTGGGCAACATAGAAATTGTGCTATTTCATAAAAAATTATAGCGGTTAGAGATCGGTTTGTATATGTTTTATATCAAATATAGCATAAAAATGCAGTGTTTAAAATATTTTTCGATTTTTTTAGGCTGAAATGTGTAATCTATTGAATAAAGACGCATAAATATGCTTCTGTTAATATGGTTTTTAACGCTGTGAAATATGCCAAAGCT
The DNA here is from genome assembly GCF_901482695.1 of Sphingobacterium thalpophilum. NCBI lineage: Bacteria > Pseudomonadati > Bacteroidota > Sphingobacteriia > Sphingobacteriales > Sphingobacteriaceae > Sphingobacterium > Sphingobacterium thalpophilum. Next base: position 1,565,572 of record NZ_LR590484.1, on the reverse strand, counting down.
ACCGAGCAGGTTTATCTTGCAATGTAGGAGGAAAAGACAAGCAAAGAAATTGTACACTATTTGGAAGATCGTGGGATCGGCATTCCACATAAAGATCTGGATGTCATATTTAAAGTCCATGAGCGCGCAGGCAAAGCGCTTGAAGCACAGGGGCCGGAAATAGGTTTGTCCTTAGTCAAAGAGTTGATGGAACGTTCGGACGGTAATGTTAATCTCTCCAGTAAGCTGGGTAAGGGAATGATCATTAACTCGTTTTTTCGAATAATTAGGAGCTGTTTCGTTATTTTGCGCTTATAGGGAGTTTGCTGATGTAAATGATCGCTGTATCGGTAGAAGTTGGATAAGTACGTTCATTGCCTTTAACAGCCCACTCAAAACGTGTACCTTCAGCACCAATGTAAAGTCGGTTTTTCTTGTCGTGGTAAATATAATTCAGTTGTCGACGGAAAGGAAAATCGAGCTTCTGTTCGCCTTTATCAGTGACTCTTACTAGTTTATCTGGCTGCATTAACGGGCGGCCGTATTCTTTGTCGATGATTTCATTGGGCTGTGGGCTGATTTTGTAGGATTCAGTTTCACTGATCTTTGTTTCTTTTCGATTGACCCGTACTTTATCATTGACTTCATAGCCATATTTGCCCTTTGTGCTCCAACTTTTGCCATGATCCCACGAGAATAAAAATGGACTTGTCGAGTGGTCCTGGAAGTTGCTTAAAGCCATCAATTCTCCCTTATACATACTGAAGCTTGGTATGCCAAGTCCAGCATCGTTGACCATTTGCCAAGAAGCTCCTTTATCCGTAGTCATATAAATCTTGTACATGGTGGCCACGACCAAAGTATCGTCAATATTACCGTAAATAGCCGATGTACCTCTGAGCTGTCCCGGGATACTCAATTTCGTCCAGGTAGCATCTCTGGTTTCAATATCAATTAGAGCCTCCGACTCAGAAGAGGCATCCTTTTGGCAAGAGCTAAAACATAAGCCTAGGGCGCAGAGAAAAAGAAGAGGGCGGAGAGTCGTTTTAAATTGCATGTTTTTTGCGATTTGAGTAAACAAGCTGTGTGATTTTTAAGCTTTGTATAATTTTAAAGATCGTTATAATAACTGAAAGTCATATGTGTCCTAAATAAATTTTAGGATTGGATTTCTGTGGTACAAGCATCGCTTTTTTCATCATTTCGATATTGACCCCTTGCCAGATGTTTATTTTCACGAAGATATTCATTCTGATGAATGCGACCAGATTGGACAGGTTCCAGTCATATTTGGCCTTTTTTTGTAAGTATTTTAACAGTAATATGCCAATGAGTGAAGTCCAGATCTGGATCATCACTGCATTTTCAGAAGTCCCTATGAATGTTGATACTTTTAAGCGCTGCTTTAGATGCTTGAAGAAGACTTCGATATGCCAGCGTTCTTTATAGATGTTTGCCACCAAAGAAGCCTTCCACTTCGTATTATTGGTCAAAAAGTGGTACTCATTGCCAGTGGTGCTGTCCCAAAAGTGGACTAGGAAATCCCCAAGCCAGCTGTAATCCACGTAGCCACGGTCCACTACCACCACGCTTCCCTTGGAAAAACTGTAACTACCGGCTCGCTGGCTCTCATGTACTTTTCCATCGGTAATCTGCATAAAAACAGGTAGGCAGCCATCATAATCCAAGACAGTGTGCAGCTTTACGGCACCTTTGGTGCTGCGAAACTTTGCCCAGTCAAATACAGATAGACATAAGGGGATGATGCTTGCATCCATCAGATATACTTTACGCTTTAGCTGACCAAGATCTTTGCGAAAATGGGTGTCCTTTTGCCAAAGCCTATCCAAAACAGAATAGTAAAGATCTTTGAAAAGTTCATGGACAATGAATTCTTTACGCTCTTTAGAGAAACGTCTTGTGTAGCTTTTTTTCATAATTAATAGGAATGTTGTGGGTTTCTACTGGTCAGAGTGAATCTTCCTATCCGGTTCCTTTTCCAGCCACTACAAACTTGATGTTTTTTTGTAAAGTGCAAAAAAATAGTACCCCCCAAGAACTACCCTAATGTTTGATTCTTTTGTTTAATTCCCTGTGGCACAAATCTTACCATGCAGTACGGTAATCTCATCTATCTAGGGACAAGGTTTACCTAGCTGTCGCTTACGGAGTGCCATTTTAGGGAAGCAACGTCCCTTATCATGACCTATCTAGGGACAAAACAGATATGGTAACTTTACCTTAGGGAAAGAGGCAACACTTTACATGTCGAGAAGGAATAGGTGATTTTACAGATTTTATTTGCTAAATATTTTAGTTTTTTACTATCTTTGTATGGATAACCAAAAACTTAATAATGATGGCCAAGAATTTAACCTGCATGGAGCGGATAAGGTCTTTTCCAGGGGCAATACCGCCCGCCCGTATTTTTATGATGTTGCTTTGTGTGACAAGAATACGCATGAAATTTTTTATGACAAGTTAGGGTACAAATTGGTTTCATTACCGATGTTTACTAAAAAACCGGCAGAGCTGGAAACAGTAATGGATCAATGGCTGTATGTACTTAAACACTTGAGCACCATGGATAAGTTGCCCTCATTTTTGGATAAAAGGATATTTGGTCTTATCTTTGAAGTAGGAGAAATAGGAAAATTAACGGAGGAGGATCGCATGTCATATGAATCAAGCCTAAAACATAAACGAGATGCCGAGAGTGTGTTTAATTCGGCTCTACGGTCGGGAGAAGCAATGGGGCATGCTAAAGGTCTTGAGAAAGGTCTAGCAGAAGGTCTTGAGAAAGGTCTTGAGAAAGGTCGTGCAGAAGGCCTTGCAGAGGGAGAACACAAACGGGCTATTGAATCTGCTCGGAAGATGTTGAGCAAGGGTTATAACGAGAAGGACATTAGTGACGTTACCGGTCTTTCCGTTGATGAAATCGAAAAGCTCAAATAGCCTAGTTAGTACATAAATATTGCTGAAGCCATTTCCGAAGGGGAGTGGCTTTTTTCTTCTGATCCGGAATAAGATAATAGCTCTACGGTTGTCAAATTAAATAACTTCGCGATTTGGTTTAACCGTGAGAGATTAAGGTCTGTAATTCCTGCTTCTATTTTTGATAACGAGGGAATTGATATCTCTAATCTCTGTGCAACATCATGTTGGGTCCAGCCCCTTTGCTGCCTAAGTAATCGAATTGCTTTTGCTACCATGGTTATTTAAAAATGAATTGAATGTTAAGATACAAAAATCTGCGCTTCTGTTCGCTGACAAATTTATTTCAGTCATTCTTTGCTGGAACATGTATCATCCAAGAATGCCAAAATAGCGGAGATTGGATTTTCTGTTGTCTATGGTTCACTTTGACTTAATCCGTAAACAGTGCTTCATAAAGAAGCTTAACGTTGGCGCCAGCTTTATCGTTTAGTATTTCGCCCCATCCAGTTGGTATTTTTGTAATAGTGCAAGGAAACGTTCAATCATCTTGTAATTGCATATAGGTCTTTTGCTGAGTGCAGTTCGTCTATCATTCCAATCATCGGAGGTGCGCCATCGCCATAGAAGTATTCGAAGAGTTGGCTAGGTTTAAGTGTTATTTCTTTTTCGTAGAACGATTTCAAAGGTTCCAGATCAGTATAATTTTTTTCATAAGAAAATAGGCTCATTAAACCAATATGGAGGAAATCCCATTTTGTAAATTGCCGTATTTGGAAACGACTGTATTAACTCATGAAGCTCATTTCTTAAGGAGTGGCCGGAGGAAATTTTGTCGTTCATATAAATCATAGCACATAAAATCGGAAAAACCTTTTTCTTTTTTTGCTCATCAGGTACATAGTTCAAAACTCTATTTGTCAAATTTGATGGCCAAGAGTACTTGGTTATCAAAACTCTATTCCATAATCGACTATGATGTGCTATGATATTCCTTATTAGCGTGATTGTCCTGAGCCAACTAGAAAAATCTTTTGCACTACTTAATCCAAACTCGTTGGCGATTTTAGATTTTTCAGGGAGTTGGGGATTTAAGTTGTCGAAAATCTTAGAAAGTGTACCTAATGTGACTACTTCTAATCCTTTCCAAGCCTCGGGATAGTCATCAGGATGGTTTTGGTAATGTTTGACCATAAATTCTTCACTACTCTGACACATATCATTTAGAAGTTTAGACAAGAATTTTATATGTTCTTTTTTATCTTTAAAGATAGATTGGTTTAGATACCATTCTCCTCCATATGACAAGGAAAGATGGTATATCAATTTAGTTCTTAGTGCAATTTCAATCCTTTCGATGGCGTTGAAAACAATCAATCGAAAATGGCGATCAAAATTGTATAAGTCTATAACATCTTCGAATACCGAACCCTGCTTGAAATTATGGTTCACAAAATCAATTTGCATTTCCCACCAATACCCCTTCAATCTATAATAACTAATATTTGCTAGAAAATGTGGCGCTGCGGTGATATCTCGAAACGTCATGTTACGTTGTTGGAGCAGGTTTAACTGATCTTGTATTGTTAAGGGAATTTTTCCAGGCATTAAAAAAATAATTGGCTATAAAATAAAAAAGACCCGCATGCTGTTCTGATGGGAAGCAGTACGAGTACCGTTGGTACAAAAATAATAATATTAGTATTATTATCAAATTTTTTTTTGTAATAAAGCCCCCAAATGTAGATCAGGACGCTAGCTACACGTTGGTTTTCCTTTAAACGGAATAACAATTTAAAATTTTGTGAAACTTCATCTTTAAAGTGATGATAAGCTGTTTTTATTAAAAATATTGTTATTTTTTTGTCGATAACGATTCAATTAGCGCCTTTTGCGTATCTATAAGATCTTTTTGAGTCTGTATAGTTTCTTCTTGCATAGAGATCGTTCGGTTGGCTTGATCCAATTGTTCCTTCAGAAAATTGATTTTTTCCAAAGAAGTATTATTTTCATTTTCGTAGAACGATCTGAAAGGTTCAAGATCGGTATAATATTTAAGAAAATTGTGGTTTAATGCTGCGGTATAGAGTGCTAACTTTTGTATTGATAGTGTTTCTTGCTTTAAATCATATTCAATGTTTTGGGAATTTTTTACTTTTATTTCTTCCATCAAACGAGCATTGCTAATACCTTGATTCTTTGCCTCTCTTTTTATTATATCACCGATATGAATTTTCATAACATTGCTTTGAGATTACCAAAAATATTTTGGATTTAACCAATATATTTTTGGTTGTTAAATTGTATTTACTTATATTTGTGTCATAATCAGTTCGCTGATTGAGTCTCGTCAACTAAAACCAGCAATTTTATCGACGCGAGACCTTTAGGAGCATATTGTCCCAATTTTGTATATTTGTACAATTTTTGGGAGAAGCTCCTACTGGAAACCGTGTCAGGTCCTTGCTGGTACCATGTTGGCGGTGGAAGGTAGGAGCTTTTCCTTTTGTTAATTCTTACTTCCTTCTCGAGACTCTTTAATTAACCAAATCGTTAGATTATGAAGCTAAATGAGTCACTCACAATCACAGCAGTACACCAGATCAAGGATCAGTGTCATCGGCTTGCACTATCGCTGCTCATCAAGAACAAATACTGCCCACCGGAGTAGTATCAAACAATATTAAAATCAACAGCACTTAATACCAGCGGTATTAAAAATGGGCATAGTAAGCGCCAAAAAGGCCTACTTAGCTCCATGTTGTTGATTTAGCCGACCTGATTTGTTTGCAGTCCATGCCGACAAATATAATTTCTACTCTTTTTTCGTTTAGCAGCTTAAAAGTAAGGAATTTATTGTTGAGGAACAAAAACTGAAAACAAAACGATATAGAGATTCTATAAAAAAGGTCGGTTTTTAATTTTTCCTGCGGATGCGGTATCGTCCATATGAATTTACCTGTAATTGTCTAAAACCGCATCTGAGAACCTATAATAGTTCTATTATTTACCGGAGAGGTCTAGGCTCGACGCCCTGAAAGGAAATTGCTGATCCCGATCGGACAGGATGTCTCTGCCTTAGACCACTCCATTAAAAACCTAAAAATGAGACAATTTTTTGGGGCAGGAGAGGTCTTGCCCAGTCGAAAGACAATGAAACTGTATAGTACCCTGCTATCTATCCTATGGTTTTCTATGTTTAGTTTATCGGCTCAGACGCCCCGCAAGGACAGTGGGGCCGGCGGGCCTATGGATTTTATTCTACAGGGGATCGTCGTATCGGCCAGCGACGGTAAGCCATTACAGGGGGTATCAGTGCGTGTAGACGCCGAAAACCTCCGTACCTCGTGCAAGAAGGATGGTACATTTAACCTGTCCGTTCAGCACCGAAAGGGGAAGGTCCGATTTACCTGCCTGGGGTTTAAACCACTGGATACCGGATATGTAACCGGAGTGCCGCTCACCATTAAATTGCTTCCGCTGGAGAACCAGCTGGAGGAAGTAGAGGTGGTATCCACAGGCTATCAAAAGATTCCAAAAGAAAGGGCCACAGGGAGCTTTGAGTTTGTGGATAGCAAGTTGCTGAATAGAAAGGTTTCAATGGACTTCCTGAGTCGTCTGGAGGATGTAGTCACCAGCATATCGGCGACTAAAGTATATGGCGAAAATAGAGGGGTACTGCCCAATATCAATATCAGAGGCCGAAGCTCCATCCGCTCCAATATCTGGCCACTGATCGTAGTGGACGGGTTTCCCTATAACGGCGATTTTAACAACATCAACCCCAATGACATCGAAAATGTCACTATTCTCAAAGACGCTGCCGCTTCCTCCATCTGGGGAGCGCAGTCGGGAAACGGGATTATAGTTGTAACCACCAAAAAAGGAAAGTTCAACAGCAGATTTTCAGTAGCTGTAAACAGTAACCTCACAGTAGAGAATAAACCGGATCTCTATTATCTTCCGCAGATGAATTCTTCGGACTTTATAGATGTCGAACTCATGCTGAATGAGAAAGGCTATTATAAGAACAGAATGGATAACCGGAGTTTTATCATGAGCCCGGTAGTTAAATTACTGAAGCGTTTTAGGGATGGAAAAATTACTGGAGACCAACTGGAAGCTTCGATAGACCAGCTCCGTAACGTTGATATGCGTGATGACTTCTTGAAATATGTCTACCGTAATCCCATCAGGCAGCAGTATAATGTGCAGCTTTCGGGTGGAGGGAACCTCCTCAGCACGATCTTCTCGTTCGGATATGACAGGCAGCTTAATCGGCTGGTGACATCATCCGCTGACCGCGTCTCTATAAAGAACAATACAGTGTTCAGGCCCACCAGCAAGCTGGAGTTTACACTTGGAACACAGTACACTGAATATGGGACCAAAGACTCCTATATGCCCGTTGCCTATAATGAGATGGGACTGGGCTACGGCAATTATCCTTATATGCGGCTGGCTGATTATAACGGTACGGCACTGATCGTGGACGCTATAGGACTGAATGCTGACTTTCGTGATACCATCGGTGGAGGGCGCCTGTTGGACTGGAATTACCGGCCACTGGATGAACTGCATCAGAGTACAATGAAGGGGTCAACCAAGGAAACAATGTTATCGTTCTCATCCAGCTACGCGTTATCGCCCCAGCTGAAATTTTCTGTTCTCTATAATTATCGCACCTCGGCTAAACAGGATGAATACTGGCGCGGCATAGGTACGGTACAGCAGCGTACCGAAATCAACTATTTCACCAGCTGGGACAAAGAAGGAATACGATGGAATATGCCTGTGGGTGATTTTCTGCAGACCTTTATTCAGCGCAGTGCATCACATCAGGGCCGCGTGCAGGCGATGTACCATAAAGCGTTCAATTCACAGCACGAGCTGAGTCTACTTGCTGGTGCAGAGGTCAGGCAGCAGGTTGACGAGGTAAACACATCCACGTTTTATGGATATGATCCCGAGACAATGAGTTATCAGCCGGTAGACTTGGTGACTTACCATCCTTATCTTAATGGAATGTCGGGCACGAAACGTATCCCGGACTATAACCAAAAAGGCAGACTGACCAATCGGTATACTTCCTTTTTTGTGAATGGATCCTATACTATTCTGGGCCGGTACGTCCTGAGTGCAAGTGCACGGAAAGATGCGTCCAACCTGTTTGGCGTCAGGACCAATGATAAAGGTCAGCCCTTCTGGTCTGTCGGCGCCGCTTGGACAGTTTCGGGAGAGCCTTTTTTCCCTAAGGAAGTACTGGATTTTCTAAAATTTAGGATGACACATGGCTACAACGGGAATGTGAACAATAGTACTTCGGCCCTGCCAGTTATCTATAAATCCATGCAAACTCATTACCTGACAGGTCTTCCCTATGCTTATATGCTCAATCCGCCAAACCCGATGTTGCGGTGGGAAACGGTGGGTATGTGGAACTGGGGACTGGACTTCAGGGCACTGAATGATCGGCTGGGTGGTTCACTGGAGTACTATATCAAATCACCAAAGGACCTTATCGCCGAAACGCGAATCGATCTTACAACAGGTTTCTCAACCAGTAACGTCAACAGTGCCAACCTGAAAGGAAAAGGGATAGATCTGACCCTGTATGCTATCAATATGAAGACGAAGAATTTTGAATGGCGTACTGACGCGAATCTGGCCTATAGTCGTACAAAAGTAACAAAATCTTTTATTGCCGAACCTCTGGGTAAATATTACTTGTCGGGTGCCTTCGGAAATATCGTTACCCCAGTCGAAGGTGGAGACCTCTATGGCCTGATCTCCTACAAATGGGCGGGACTGGACCCGGTTGACGGAAGTCCCCAAGGGTATGTAAATGGGGAAATTTCAAAAGATTATTTCGCGATCGTCAATGATACCCGGCTAGATCAGATGGATAACCTGGGATCCGTCCTGCCTCTATATTTTGGATCGATACGCAATTCGTTCAGGTACAAGAAATTTGATCTTTCCTTTAATATCTCTCTGCAGCTGGGGCATAAGTTTATGCGTAAATCTATTGATTACAGCGCTCTCATTACTGGCTTTGTCGGGCATTCGGACTATGCCCTACGGTGGCAAAATCCGGGTGATGAACTTCGTACAAATGTGCCGGCTTTCAATTATCCGGCAAACTACAATGCCGATTATTTCTATAACTATTCAAGCGCGCTAGTGGCCTCGGCAGATCAGATCAAATGGCGGGATCTACAGCTAGGCTTTAATCCCATAGTAAAAGGACTGCAGGATTGCCGGATCTACCTGTACTGCAATAATATCATGAAAATATGGCGGGCCAATAAATATGGCATAGACCCTGAATTTGGGAATAATCCGCCCGACCCCTTCGCATGTTCCCTTGGACTGAGTTTTAAATTTTAAAATGATGATAATGAAACAATCACTTCTTATACTGATTACGCTTGGACTGATGTCCTGCAGCGGTTATCTGGATGTCAAACCCGATATACGTATGGATGTGCCTAATACATTGGAAGACTGCGAACTGCTGCTCAATGATTATGGCAACCTGAACATGACTTCGCCAGCTGCTACGCTGATTGCGGGAGAAGAGTTTTACCTGAATGCCGAAAACTGGTATAGTGTCACGAATCTGGATGACAGGAATGCCTATACCTGGTCGGATGAACAGGGGGTAAGGGGTATGGGATGGCAGGGACCCTACCGTACTATATTTCTTGCCAACCAGGTGCTCCAAGTTCTCGAGAAGCTTCCAAGGGATGAGCAGAACTTGTCAAAATATAACGACATACTAGGTAAGGCACTGTTCTTTCGAGCATTCGCTTACCATCAGCTTGCACAGCTGTACTGCCTAACTTACGATAAAAATACCGCTAAAAATGAGCTGGGATTGCCACTGAAACAAACACCTGACCTAGTCATGGTAAATGGCAGGTCCTCACTGGAGGATACCTATCAATTTATTCTGCAGGACTATACAAAAGCATCACATCTGCTGTCAATAACCGCGCAGGCTAAAAGCCTTCCCAATAGGACAGCAGCCTTTGCAGGGCTTGCCAGAGTGTACCTCGATATGCAACTGTATGACCGCTCGTTTCAATATGCGGATTCGGCCTGGCGCCTCCAGCCTCGGTTGATGGATTTTAATGTGCTTGATAGCAATAGCGAATCACCGATACCCAAAAACAATGAAGAAGTCATATTCTCAGCATTGACCCCGTATTCCGAAGCGCTCGGCAGTTATTACTCTCGGATCAATCCCTCCCTGATGAACCTGTATATGCAAGGAGATCTTCGCAAGAAGGTTTTTTACCGAGAAAACCAGGATGAACCCGGCACTTTTGGCTATAAGGCCAACTATGAGCAGACTGAATCTGGGTCATTTGTGGGGCTGACGACAGGCGAGGTGATCTTGATCCGGGCTGAAAGTGCAAGCCGTCTGAACCGGCAAGATATTGCCCTGAAAGATCTAAACATGCTGTTTGCCAGCAGGTTTAAAAACGATGAGAATATCAAATATATCGAAGACGATCCGCAAAAGATCCTGTCTATGATATTGGCCGAAAGGAGACGTGAACTGGTCTTTCGGGGACGCAGATGGGCTGATCTCAAAAGACTGAACAAGGAACCAGCCCATCAGACAGAGCTGCAGCGGACGCTGGACGGAAAGGTCTATACGCTCCCCGCGGGGAGCCTGGGCTATGCGTTTTTAATACCACAGGCCGTGATCGAATTAAATCCAACTATACAACAGAACAAAAGATAAAGCACGATGAAAATAGTACAGTTAATCATAGCAGTATTTGTCTCTATATATACTGCCCAAGCACAACATAAAAAGAATATTGACCGGAGCTGGGAGCTTGCTGTTGGGAGTGAACTGCCCAGATTGCCAATTATGGATGTGCTCAATGACAAGACCGACAAAGTTGATCTGAACAAATTTAAGGATAGACTGGTTATCCTGGATTTTTGGGATACCAGCTGTGTCACCTGTATCGAACTGATGCCCGATGTCAAAAAGGTGCAGGAGCAGATGGGGGATAAAGTGAAGATATTGATGGTCACAGCGCAGTCAAAGCAGGCGATTCAAAAGTTTTTCAGAAATAATGGATATCTTAAAGAGAGAAATGCCTTTTTGCCCAGTATCGTGGGTGATAGCTTGCTCCATCGTTATTTCCCACACCGTGGTGTGCCTCATACAGTTTTTATTTACAAAGGAACGGTAAAAGCTGTCACCTATGCCGATTATATTAAACCTGAATTTATAAACCAGCTTATCGCTACCGGTAAACTGGATGTGCAGGTAAAAAATGATTTCAATGACCGCGTGGTGGGACAAGAACCTACTGGAGAAAATGTCATTGGCAGGGTTCTGGTCACTGGCTTTCAGCCTGAACTCGCTGCAGACGGTGGTCTGCCGATAACGCAGGATCCGAATACTGGAAATTTTATCTGCCGGATAAACAATGCCGAAACACTTGGCGCTTACCAGCGTCTCTTTGCTCAGCTCGAAAAACCGAAGTTTCTCTGGATCCCCGGTCGTATTATCTGGAAGGTAAAGGATAAAAATAAATATAGGTATCAGGAAGGCAGCGGGGGACGCAATCTGTGGAAGTCTAAACATGCCATCTGCTACCAGCGGATCAGCAGGGATACCCTGCCAAAAGCAGCGATGGCGGAAATGGCAATACAGGATCTCAATTTTTTTCTTGGTCTGAACGTTTATAAATCTCGGGCTGTACAAGATGTGATTGTCATAAAAAAAGTGGAAGGGAAACAACAAAAGGTAGCTGCAAAAGCTGGGGGGCAAACTGTAGAAGGCGCCGAGAGTGTAGCTTTTCTACTGGATCTATCCGGTTTGTATCCACCGACGATAGATGAATCGGGATATAAGGGTGTGCTAGAGCTTGGAGCTTATGATAGTCTTGAGGCCCTGAATGAACAATTGGCTTACTACGGACTGCAGGCTGTGATGGATAGAAGGGAAATCGAGGTTATGGTCTTTGAGGAAAGAAGATAGACCTAAATTAGGGGCCCTTTTGGGGCCCCTTTCAATTGAAATAATTTCAGGTACTATCGTGTATTTCTTAGCTGAACGTTGGAGCTGCTAGCTGTATTATTCAGTGCATTGATCATTTCGTCCTTTAAAGCAGGAGTCAGGATCGGTTTATTGTTTGCATCTGGTGAAGCTTGCACCGCACAGATATGATTGTCGCCGCTACAGGTAGGTGTGCCTGTGGAGGTATAATCATTGGGATCTGTCGCGGTTCCGTTCGCTTTTAATTGAAACCATGCCATAATCGTATGATTTAAATTGTCTAACTTAGATTTATGAATTGATCACAGTGCTGCTGTCCATATCGGTCAAAAGCTGGACAGTACACTGGCCCCGCGTCCGCACATAGCGGGCGCTTTGGTTTGGCGGTGGGACTCCTTATTCTGCCAGACCATTTTATTCCTCACCGCCGGCGCGGGAATACGGCAAACTTACGTCTGTACCATCTGACGGTAAGACCGGTGCAGCAACAACCTGCCGACAGGCTCATCCGAGCCTCCGCAAGGTAACGCGCAGCCTCCCGCAGCATAGCTGCATGGCTCCATCGCTGTTTGCCCACAATTGAGCAACTGGAGCATTCCGCCGGGCAATGCCCGTCTCCTTGTCCTTTGCCGTTGGTCTGTGTCTGCTTCATGCTTGTCATTTTTGTTTCGTTCCTCTGGCTTGTATCAGGTAGCTGTAGGGCGCTCTTTTTATCCGTCCGGTCCCTTGCGATGGCCTGATCTTATAAGCCTTTAGGCCGATCGGTCATCCGGTCATGGATGGGAGAGGAGACATCCGTAATCGTCCGTCCGATCAACTACAGTAAAGTTAGTCGGCAAAACAGCTGTTTAAATTTCATATTTATGAGAAAATAACCTCATATTTCTGTGATTTTCATGTAATTAGGGTGTTGGTCTTATACGCCGTCTGCGCACTCCTCTTGCTCCTTTGCTATCTACAAAGCCGAATAGGTATTGGGGTTGATCCCCAAAAAAGAGCAGATATCTTTGATGCGGCAATAACGTGCGGCAAGGGGATAATGCCTCCTGAATGCTTCTTTTTTTTCTTTGGAACTCATGTTGATCAGCCTTCCCCGAAAGGTGCGCTCTGACAACAGATGGGCGAGAATAGCGTTGAGCTGTTCGGAAAACCGCGGGTGACGCTGGATAATGCCGACAATATCGGGCTGACGGATCAGAATGGCCATGCTGTCCTGTTCGGCCTGAAAATAAATGTCTTCTTCGATGGGGGTATGATAGATGGCCTCATTCGCGCCGATAAAATCCAGCACTTCCGAGCAGATAGTACTTCCGGCAGTGTAATCGCGGCGTTTGATCACCATCCCCTCGAGCAGAATATGCAGATCATAAGGCTGTGCCAGCAGAATTTTTCCTTTCTTGATGGACTGGGGCTGTATCATGCTTTTGAGCTCCTGACGAAGAGCCGGCCCCACAGGGCCGGACTGTTCTAAGATGGCATAAAATTGATTTTCATAAGTTAGGTTGGTCATGGTACTAACTGTAATTGAATTGTATGATTAATAATCTGCTGTAGCTGGCGGTATCACTGCTCATGGGAGTAAAACGCTGTGTGACGCTGCCGGTCTTGCTATTGCCGCCGCCTTCTTCGGGGGGCTCACGTTCCAGTAGAATAGGAATGCGCAAGGCAATGGCCCCGGCGACCTGCGATGCAAAATAGTCCTGTGCAGCACTGCCCAGATCGGCTGCATACTGTAGCTGTGCTGCAGTCAGCTGAAAGCGCTCGGGCAGCCAGCCCAGAAGGTCGGTCTCAATATAAATTCTTTCCTCTTCGATCACGATAGGATGTTGCGCATAAAGATAATTTTGCCAGTTCCGGACGCCCGGTCCATCGAAACTGAATTGTTGATTTTCCATATGTATATCAAATTAAAACAGCCAATATACAGCCGAAAGCGCTCTTGAATGCCTGTTTTTGATCATTAAAAAATCCAATCCCGATTTTTTATCATCTAACCCACTCGATGATCCATCCAATCGGGTTTGGATAAATTGCTATTTATAGTTATATTGTGTTCCTAAAAGTGTTGGTTGATTAACATGTGCGCTGTATAACGAAATCGTTTATATTTTTCATGATGCCTTCTATTAAGTCCTATTTACAAGTTTTTCCGATTTTGTGGTGGTGTGGTTTATTGCTGATCGCTTCTGGGGCCGTGGCGCTCTTTCCTTTTGACAACATGTCCTTCGGTTATCTGATTAAACCGAATGTGCTGGTTGTGCTCGTCAATACCTTCTGTATCGGTGTTGCTATCCTCAGTATCGAGTTTTGGGTGGGTTATCAGGTTTTTATTTCGGGTTTTTGGCGGCGGGCGGCCGGTAGAGCGGTACTGATGCATGCCCTGGGCGGGGTGGCATTGCCTGCCATCATCGCCTTTGGATTGATTTTGCTCGTTTATCCGGCTTCTATTGTCGATGATCCGCGCTTCCAATGGGATATTTTATTTATGCTGCTGCTCTTGATCATACTGAACTACTGGCTGGCCAACCGAATACTCCAGTATGAACTCAAAATCGGGGCAGATGGCACACAGAAGCTGATCAATGATAGAGATCGTCTAGCACAGCAGATCGAATTTTTGAAATCGGAAATAGGCCATTATAAAAACGATGTCCAGCAGTATAAACTACTAACCGTTACGACCGATAAGACAGTCAATGGCCTCATCGAAGGTAAGAATATACTCGCTATGCAGCTGGATGAACTACGGATGGAAAACAGCCGCCAGCTGCAGCGGGTTCAACAGTTGGAGGACGAAAGAAGCCTTGAGGTCCGGGGGCGTGCCCGGGCCGAGGCGCGTAATCAGGAACTCCTGCTGGAGATCGCCGAACTCAGGGCATTGGCCCAGCAGAGTAGCGAGGCTGCTGCCCATCAAACGGATCGGTCGGAGACCGTATTTCACTTTAAGGTAAATGGTGCTGAAATTGCTATTTTCGAACAGGATATAGCGTATTGCTATGGCCATCATCGCAAAGGAGAGGATTCTTTTCAGGAAATTGTGCTGATGGATGGAACCAAATATCATCCGGGCTTGAAATCACTGAGCGATCTGCTCAAGATATTCCCCTCGCTCAAACATATCTCGCGCAATCACCTGATCTCGGGACAGGCCATAGTAAACTACGAGATGCTCCGGGGAAACACACCTGTACTAACAATTTTGCACCTTAAGGAACGGATTGAATATGGCGAATCGTATCGCAGGAAACAGGCGGGCTGGAAAAATTGGCTGGCGGCACAGCTCGCCATGAACCAGAAGAAAGCTGCTGCGATGTCTCCGGAACCGCTACCGCTGGAAAAAGCTCCGTAGCGGACGGACTGAGACGGATTGTCCGACGGGTGAATCAGCCCTCTCCTGCTGATTCGGCCTGGGGTTACATCAGGCTGTCCCGTACCTGCTGCTCATCCAGATAAAAATAGTTTGCAAATAGTTTGATGGGGATGGCCGTCCTTGGCGGCAGGGCATATGCCGCTCTGATATCTTCAAATACGCGGTAACACTGCCGCTCGGTTTTGCCCAGCAGGGGCGCCGCCTCCCGTGGGTAGATCAGCATTCGATTGTTCTTTTTCATTGTTTTGATTTTTGGAGGCTCCAAAAGTCATATCAGGCCGGGATAGGAAGGTGGATCAGGCATAGATAGAGCAGCGGTAAAGCAGTACCTAAGCATAAATACAGTACTTATAGTGTACTAAAACTGCACTTTCAATGCACTTACAGTGCACTTAGCATACACTTGGCCCATGTTGAAACGGTACATGGTGCAACGAGGCTCACCGCAACTGTTGTACTGGCTTATCGATGCTTGGTCTGTGCTTTACGGCTACTTGGTCATCGGGGCTGCAGCTATTGGTCTGATTCCTCTCCATGGCTTCAAGAGGCCATGTTAATAACTTGAAGGTACTCGTTTTTTTTGTAGTTAGCGGTCTTTTTTGGCCATTTTTTCCGCCCGTTGACATTTCTTCCAACCCTTTTCGGCCCTTTCAGCATCTTCGTCCTGTCAACATCAGATAATGTCATGGCAAAACAAGTCAGTTTAATCAAATTAAAAGGGAACGTCGGGGACCTTTCCTTTTTTAAATCAAAAACAATCGGTTATCAGGCGCGTATGAAGACCGGGGTTTCGGCCGAGCGCATCGCAACAGATCCTGCCTTTGCCCGCACCCGGGAAAATGGCAGCGAATTTGGCCGCGCACATCAGTATGGCAAGAAGCTACGGGATCTGCTGCGTGATGCACTGTTCCAAAATTCGGACAGTAAGTTTAGCAACCGTCTGGCAAATAGGTTTTTGAAAGTGATCCAAAGTGATATGGAAAGCGCCCGTGGCGAGCGGATCCTGAAGGCTCAAAATCTGGTCATGCTGCAGGATCTCGAATGCAATGACCGGGCCAAGCTGGGGGATATATCCCTGGTGCCCATCACGCTCGATTACGACCGCCTGAGCGGGGACGGCACGCTGGAGTGCATGGGGCTCATCCCGCACCTCAACATCGCCAAACTGCAGGGGGCCACGCATGTGCGCCATACGCTCGTGCTGCAGGAATTTAGTGGCGAGGACAGTGATCAGCGGCCGGTCATCAACAGGTCCACGTATATCGCGCTGCGCGATACTGCTCCGATGAATCTGCAGCTGACGGCCACGCTCCAGGCCGATGCAGCCAAGTCTGTCCTGCTGCTGGCGGGCATGGAATACTTCCAGCTGGTCAACGGCGCATATTATCCGCTGTCCAATGGGAGGTACAATGCGCTTACCATTAAACAGGTGTATGTGCCTTAGGGAAGGGTAAGCAGCCTGTAGGTGAAGACCGTAGATGGCGGGCGGCACTGCCCAAAGTCTACGGTGCTTTGGCTGCCCTTGATCGCTGTAATCTTTTAAAAATTATTATTCAGACAATGATGAGTTAAAACTAAAGAAATGCCAATCAAACACACCTTGAGGCTCCACCGGACTTATGGAACCCAGGGCACCAACGGAACCCTATATTACAATAACCAAAAGATCTGTCATACGATAGAACTGCCCGACCGCAACAATCAGCGGCGCCTGAGCTGTATTCCGGCAGGTACCTACAGACTTAAGAAACAGCAGTTCAGGAAAAATGGCGAGCAGATCGCCATTACCAATGTCCTGGGCCGCGAGGCCATCATGTTTCATGCGGCAAACGATGCCCAACGGGATCTGCAGGGCTGTATCGCACCGGTAACCACGCTCAAAGGCGAGGGGAGAGGTGAGGAAAGCCAGAAGGCACTCATTAAACTCAAAGCGCTTGTATATAGCCTCTGGGATATGAACGAAGAGGTGTTTCTCCATATATCCTAGCCAGCTGGATTTCAATGTTAAGTATCAGATCACTTAAAACTTAATGCAATGAAAAAAGTAATCCATAAAATCGGCCGGGCGCTTCAGGTAGTCTTATCGGCTCCGGTAAAATTACCGGGAAAGGTGCCGGCGTTTCTAAAATACTTGGCTATCGGCCTGGGCATCATGGAGACTGTCATTGATGAGGACCCGCCGATAAGCGGAAGCGAGAAGGCTGACCAACGTCCCGAAGATCAGGAGAATCTGCAAAAAGAACCCGAGCAGGATGTGAACAGGACAAGCCTGGCGGAGAAAGGAATGGAACATGAAACTCAATGATATACGCATGGGCGTCCTGGGAGGGACAATGTGTTCCTTATGGGCGAGTGTCTCTTTGGGCGACATGCTGCAGACGCTTTTGACAGCTGCACTGGGGACACTGGTCAGCTTCGCGACTAGCCAGTTACTTGGCAGATGGACCAAGCGTAAAAAGTGACATAAACAGTATCACAGCACCGGAAAGCTGTGCTGCGGTTTAAGTTTTAATTAATGATAGCCATGGCCGTGAAAATTTCAGATTTTCGCGGCCTTATTGCTTTGTCGATAGCGCAGATAGACAACGGTCTTATTGGTCTATCCCATACTTAGCTAAGGTCTGGACGCTAGTGTACCGTTACCGCGTTCTGGTGGAGACCATAGCGGTTTTTAAAGGTGACCGTGGCCAGTGCCGTCCCGTTACATACAGTTATTCTGTATTCCGTACTTCGCTGGAATTCCGTTATCTAAGTTATCAGATATTCGATCACAGTGAGCAATAAAAAGGCAGGAGCGAGAGAAAGGTCTTGAAAAAGGTCTTAAGAACGGTATAGAAAAAGGCAAGATTGAGGGCAAGATCGAAGGCAAGATTGAAATGCTGAGGGAGCTAGGTTTCACAATTGTTGAAATCTGCCAAAAGCTCGGCATGAGCAAGCCTGATGTGGAGAAGTTTGGTAAGAATGTAGGAATATGGCTTTTCCATAGATCAAGTTGCATTTAGTCAAATGAATAGAACTTACGTTATCAAAACTATACTGATGTAAAGTATACAGTTGTTGTCGATCAATTCGAAATAGACCTAAATAAACATAGCGATTTTATAAGGATGAAATGAGCCGACACGGATATCCGGATAAAACCTTTGGCATGTTTGTCAATAGCGACAGCCTCGTTCGGATAATAACAATTAGGGGAACTAAGCCTAAGAATGCCTATCCCTATGAAGGTGGCAGCGGGGCTGAGATGATTTTACAGATTTTATTTGCTAAATATTTTAGTTTTTTTCTATATTTGTATGGATAACCAAAAACTTAATAATGATGGCCAAATTGAAATATATTGGTAAATACGTTGATCCCAGTACCGACTTTGGTTGGAAGCTTTATTTCGGGCGTGAGGAAAATAAAATCCTCTTGATCGAATTCCTCAATAGCTTATTTGAAGGAGAGAAAATAATTTCTGATTTATTCTACAAATCCGTAGAATATGATGGTGATCAGGAAGATATGAGACGGGTCGTCTTGGATTTACATTGTATCGGAAATGATGGTGAGTTATTTATCATTGAAATGCAGCAATTATTCCAAGAATTTTTTAGGGATCGCGCTGTTTATTATACTTCGCGTCTGATTAATAAACAATTGTCAAGGGGAAAGAAAGGAAATGATTACTGTCTGCCTGAGGTGTATTTTATTGGTGTTTTAGAATTTAACCTGCATGGAGCGGATAAGGTCTTTTCCAGGGGCAATACCGCCCGCCCGTATTTTTATGATGTTGCTTTGTGTGACAAGAATACGCATGAAATTTTTTATGACAAGTTAGGGTACAAATTGGTTTCATTACCGATGTTTACTAAAAAACCGGCAGAGCTGGAAACAGTAATGGATCAATGGCTGTATGTACTTAAACACTTGAGCACCATGGATAAGTTGCCCTCATTTTTGGATAAAAGGATATTTGGTCTTATCTTTGAGGTAGGAGAAATAGGAAAATTAACGGAGGAGGATCGCATGTCATATGAATCAAGCCTAAAACATAAACGAGATGCCGAGAGCGTGTTTAATTCGGCTCTACGGTCGGGAGAAGCAATGGGGCATGCTAAAGGTCTCGCGAAAGGTCTCGCGAAAGGTCTTGAGAAAGGTCTTGAGAAAGGTCTCGCTAAAGGTCTAGCAGAAGGTCTTGAGAAAGGTCGTGCAGAAGGCCTTGCAGAGGGAGAACACAAACAGGCTATTGAATCTGCTCGGAAGATGTTGAGCAAGGGTTATAACGAGAAGGACATTAGTGAGGTTACCGGTCTTTCCGTTGATGAAATCGAAAAGCTCAAATAGCCTGGCTATTACATAAATATTGCTGAAGCCATTTCCGAAGGGGAGTGGCTTTTTTCTTCTGATCCGGAATAAGATAATAGGGTATTTAAAAATTACTTGATTGTTAAGATACAAAAATAGCTGCGTTTCCATGTGTCGACAAAACTCTTTCAGTCATTCTTTGCTGAGAAAGCTGCTTACTGCCAGTAGAGAGTTTACAAAATGAATACGATCTTGAATTATTGATATTTTATTTTCCATTTTGTGGTTAAAATCAAGATCAATTACTTCCTGCGGACGATGATACTGAACCCAGTTTTTTAGTTTTTATAACAACTATATGGAATGGGCTGAAAAGAAAAGGGACAGTCAAGGACAGGGCGGACTTAGTGTTATTTAATTTAATAATTTAATAACACGGATTCATTGCTAGAACTGGCCTGAATTTTTAATTTTGGCCAATTCATCCGGCACAATTAAATAGACATGTCCTTAAATAAGGAGAAATTTGATCAGCTATATTATCAATATCATCAATCTGTATTTCTTAACATAAGAAAATACATCAAAGATAATGATATCGCTCAGGATGTTTTACAGGAAGTATTTGTCTCCTTGTGGGAGAATAAAGACAACCTCTCCTATGAAAGGAATATTGCAGGCTGGCTTTTTGTCGTAAGTTCAAACAAAGCGATATCCTACTTTAAAAAACACATTAACAAAAATCTCTTTTTATCTATTGATGCATCCGAAATAGCAGATTTTTCTTTGGACGAATCCGAAGAACTGGCATCGCAGATATACGACATTCAGTGGTCAATTTTGGAAAAAGCTATCGATGATTTACCCCAAAAAAGAAGGGAAGTGTTTTGCCTGTGCAAGTTGCAAGGCTATTCTTATACAGATGTGGCCAGCCAGTTAGGTATATCTATAGAATCCGTAAAGGATTATATTAAGAAATCGAATAAAAGCATTATCAGATATATTGAAGAACACTATAACAGGGACGAAACTTTGATTCAGGGACTTTTGCTAATTCTCTTGATGGGTTGTTCGTTTTAATGGTTATTATGTTTTTTTGTGTTAACATTTTCTTGATATAAAATTAACCTCTATTCGACCCCCCTTTTTATCCATACCTGTGTATTTAGAATATTAGTATGAGCAAACGTATATCAAAATATTGGCAAGGACAGCTTGATCACCAGGAGATGAGAGCACTCCTGAAGGAACTTGATGAGAAGGAGATAGAGATCTCCGCTCTTAATAGTCCCTTGTTTGATTTGACAGAGGAAGAAATAGCAGAACCTTTGCCATACGATACCGAACTTATGTTAGCAAGCATCCATCTGAGAACAAATAAAATAACGCTAAAGCCAGCCAGAAGAATAAGCCAGTTGTACCGATGGTTTGCAGCGGCTTGTGCGCTATTTGTTCTGGGATTTCTATTCCACTACTACATTGGATCGGGAAACAGTGGTGGTAAGGAAGTGGCAGATAAAAAATGGACGTATGAGCAGTCGAACAATTCGGTCCAGAATATCCAGTTAAACTTACCTGATGGGTCTTCTGTGTCACTCTCCCCAAATAGTAGTATAAGATATCGATTTGAAGAGAAAACACACCGTAGGATGGTAGCGTTGGTCGGAGGGGCTGTCTTCGTCGTCCATAAAGACCCTAACGCTCCTTTCACTGTCTTCAATAATGGTTTTGAGACAACCGCATTGGGCACAGCATTTTCAGTTGACGATAAAAAGAGGAAGAATTTTGTTGAAATACATCTTTTGGAAGGCAAAGTAGTTGTCAAGAATACAACAAAAGGCTCCTTTAATATCAAGGATACTTATTTAAATCCTGGTGACAGGCTAAAGCTCGACTTGCAGGTCCGGTCGGCTACTTTAGAGCGGTATCAAGCCAGAGAAAAAAGGGAGCGGTCAAAGCCTCAATCTTTACGGGTAATTACTTCCCGGTTAAAGGATAATGGGAAAACTGATGATTTAAACTTTATACAAACATCGTTAGCTGAAGTATTTGAACGTGTTGGACAAGCCCGAAATATTTTGATCGTATTTTCTGAAGAAGATATCGCAGGCCTGACATTCACCGGAAATCTAAATAACATAACAAATATACATGTTTTACTGAATGGAATTTGCGCAACCAATCAATTAACATTTAAGTATGAAAATAATAAGTATACTATTGTAAAAACTGACTAAAAAGTAATCAAGTAAAATTTTATGGAAACACAAAAAAACGGCTTTCTGAGTCGAAAGGGTCTTCTATTGTCCAAAATAAAGCAACGTTGCAGGACGCTTGTTAATTTAGAAGGCGCGGTAGTCGCTTATGGAAGCTTATTGTTGATGTGCATGTTATCGCTGGGGAGCTATGCTCAAAACAAAGCAGCTGGACTCATCAAAGGTGTTGTGATCGATGAGCAAGGGAATCCGCTTTCATCGGTTACCGTATCTATTTTAGATAGCCTGGGGGGAGTTATATCCAACCAGTCGACTACCGCAAATGGAATGTTCGAGATAAAGCAATTGCTTGTTGGAGATACGGTTTTTGTAAACTTTAATTCTGTCGGTTTCAAAACACAGCAGCTAAAAAATTTCATCGTAAAGGGAAATGACAACAATTCTTTGTTGATAACGCTGGCCAAAGACAATACCAATCTGGATGAAGTGGTAGTGGTTGGATTTGGAAAACAGCGTAAGATTACCCTGACGGGAGCTGTTGCTTCAGTAGAAACGAAAGAACTAAAGCAGTCTGCGGTATCTAATCTTTCAAGCGCGTTGGTGGGAAGGCTGCCGGGGCTGATCGCGAGACAATCTTCCGGTGAGGCTGGTGCAAATGGCTCTTCGATTTGGCTACGTGGCCAATCAACTTATTCGGGCGGCAATGGACCCTTGATCATGATTGATGGGGTGCCCCGCGATGGCTTTGAATTCATAGATCCCAATGAAGTAGAGTCCATCACGATTTTAAAGGATGCATCTTCTACAGCGGTTTATGGGGTGCGGGGCGCCAATGGTGTCGTCTTGGTGACAACAAAAAGGGGAAATGAGGGAAAACCAAATGTGCAATTCAGTTATGAAAATGCGATTAATGAACCGACAAGACTCCCAGAATACCCGAATTCAGTCGACTATTTCCGCTACTACCGAAGAGGATTGATCAATGATGGCCGTTATTCAGAGGCTGAAATCTATACAGACGAGTACATTTCCCGATTCGACCGCTCCATTCACTGGGATCCATCTCTACAGTATGAATATTTGTATCCGAGTGTCAGCTGGCTCGACTATATGTTGAAGGACTATTCTTGGCGTCGGACAGCGAATGTAAATGTAACTGGTGGGGGAGACCGTTTCAAATATTTTGTATCGGGATCTTATATGAATGAGAATGGTATTTATGCCCATGATGATGCAATAAAAGAGTATAATATTCAGGCAAATGAACAGCGTTTTAATTTTAGGTCTAATATTGATTTGAAAATCAGCGATATCTTTAATGCGGAGCTAGGATTAGCTACCATTGTGCGTAACCGGAATTATCCAACACCGACATCAACTGATTTTTTTACTTCTTTAAAATATACTGCTCCTTATGAAATGCCTGTGTTCAATCCCGATGGATCGATCGCTGAACCGGCTCGGGGAAGCAGTAATCCCTATGCCCAATTAACACAACGCGGGTACAAACGTATGTTGACACCCTACCTACAGGGAACAGTGGGGGTGACTGCCAAGCTTGATTTTCTGACGAAAGGTTTGTCGGCACGGACTCGATTTTCTTATGATGCAAAAAATGAAGGCGGATTTAGAAGAACCAAAAATTATTGGTCTTATCAATATGAGGGGGATGATAAATACAGTCAAGTAAAACAGGGCCAAGATTTTTTGAATTACGAGCCTGCATATGATAACTATGAATTGAATATCAATCCTGAGTTTTATATCAACTACAACCGGAAATTTGGTGCACATGACCTAACAGGTATGATCTTATATCGACTGACTAGCAAATCAAAACGTGCCGACAATTATATTGATGCTTTGCCGTATCGTGAACAGGGATTGGTATCGCGTTTGGCCTACAGTTATCAGGACCGGTATTTTGCAGAAGCCAATTTTGGGTACAATGGCTCTGAAAACTTTATTAAAGGGCGCCGTTTTGGTTTCTTTCCATCTTTTTCCATCGGATGGGCAATCAACCGAGAAAACTTCCTAAAAGATGCTGCATGGCTCGATCTACTAAAGATCAGGGCTTCACATGGTAAGGTTGGAAACCAGGATCCACAGACACGCTTTGCTTACCAGAGTAAATGGAACCTTGCAAGTGGCGGCTATACCTTCGGCTATGATTACCAGACGGGAATGAGTGGCGCTATTGAAGAAAAAATTGGCAACGAACTCGTTACCTGGGAAACTGCACGGATGACTAACATTGGTTTAGATATCAATATCAAAAATGGGCTATTCGAATTTACAGGAGACATCTTCAAAGAACGTAGAAAAGATATCTTTACAACTTCTTCGAGGATCAGTTCAGCCCTATTGGGTATTCCGGCAGGGCTATTGCCGACAGTAAATGCGGGCGTAGTTGAAAACAGAGGTTTTGAGCTGGACCTAAGGCATAGCCTACGTATCAGCAAAGACTTTAGCTATTTTCTAAGGGCGAACTATACCTATGCAAAAAACAAAATTCTGGATTATCTCGAAGAACCATCTTCAGACCGTCCCTGGCAGACACGCAAGGGGCGTCAGCTGACCGACATACAGACTTATATTTCAGAAGGATACTTCAAAGACCGGGATGATATTGCCAACTCGCCCTCACAGTCGTTTTTTGGTGTGGCCCAACCGGGAGATATTAAGTATCGTGATATCAACGGCGATGAGAAGATTGATTCTTATGACCTTACATATTTAGGTAAATCATCCGAACCGACCTCAATTTTGGGTGCAGCAATGGGATTTTCCTATAAAGGGTTGGATATCTCAGCACTATTCCAAGGTGGTTTTGGACGTAGTGTATTTATCGATGGTTGGACCATGTTTGGTGCTAATCTGGAATTTAGACAGGTAATGAAGGTCGTCGCTACGGACTATTGGACACCGGAAAACCAACAGGCAACATTTCCACGGCCGATGAGCCAAAAGACACCCAATAATACGCAGCGTAGCACTCATTATTTAAGAAACGGAAATTATGTTCGCCTGAAAAATATGGAAATCGGATTTACGCTTCCGCAACATTGGTCCCGGAAAATTGCGGCTTCTAAGGTCCGCCTCTATGTTAACGGAAATAATCTATTTACATGGGATAAAGTAAAGTTGTTCGATCCTGAGGAAAATTACGGATCGCCTGGTTATCCATTGATGGCCACTTATAATTTTGGTGTAAACGTTGGTTTTTAACTTGAAAAAATGAAAATAAAAATTAATATTCTTACAATCGGGATGGCTGTTTCGGCCGTGCTGACAATCGTCGGGTGCAGCAAATTTTTGGATGTTGTGCCCTCTGAATTCCATAAAGAGGAAAATGTATTTGAAGATATCAAACAAGCCGAAAAAGAAGTTACCAGACTCTATGATAACCTGCCGATCTATTTTGATGCAAATGGGGGGAGTAATAATATCCTGTCGCCATCCTCGGATGAAACCTACCATAATTGGGATCAGAGTAATGCCCGTCTTTATGAGCAAGGCGCTTGGAACCCTGTGACAAACCCATTAGGCAATTGGGAGGAAACTTATCAAAACGTACGCATTGCCTACCACTTTCTAGAAAATATTGATCAGGTACCTGTATTGAACGATGCACAACGTGAACGTTATCTGACAGTGGTCATACCACGCTATAAATGTGAGGTTAAGTTCCTTTTGGCATTCTATTATTTTGAACTCTTTAAACGATATGGGGCCGTACCGCTAATTGACCGTCATTATAGTGTTTTGGATATGGATGAGGTATTGAGAAAAGACCGTAGACCTGTCGACGAAGTAGTTAACTTTATCGTAAAGCTCTGTGATGAGGCTGCATCGGGATTGCCTTTATCTTATGAGGATGACTTAAGTGAATATGGCAGGGCAACTAAAGGAGCGGCATTGGCATTAAAAGCAAAGACACTTTTGTATGCGGCGAGCCCGCTTTTTAATGGAGGGGAGCTTGATGGTAAGGGGATTACAGTCAATGGGCAGGATGTGAAGACAACTTTACTCGCGGTAAAAAACAGTGATGGGACGGCGTTATTTCCACAGCAATATGATAAAGAAAAATGGAAAAAAGCAGCGGATGCAGCGAAGGAAGTGATTGATCTCGGTATGTATAGCCTCCATAGTATTCAGCAGGAATTGTTTTACATACGTAACCGTACGGAGGTGATCTGGCACAAACAGATCGGCTCGCGTACTGCGGGTAGTTGGGATGCGAAGTTGATGCCCAATGGTACGGACTACGGCAGTCAGGGATCTCTCAGCGTTACCAATGCTTTCGTAGATTCGTACGAAATGAAAAATGGTTTACCAATAGATGATCCCCGCTCTGGATATGTGCGCGACGCCTGGACGGATACAACCATGAATGTGTTTAGAAACCAAAAGTGGCAAAAAGTCGATGTTCGGATCAGGAGTCTTTACCATAATCGTGATCCGCGTATGTATACGGATATCTACTTTAACGGACAACCGCTTTTACACCGTAATGTGATCACGGAATACGTGACCAATCTTGGAAATAATAATGATGGTTGGGGAGGTAAAACAGGACAGAACACGCGCACTGGATATTATGTACAGAAAACTGTAGCGCCTACGCAAGACCCTAAAAATAAAGCTATAAGCAATATGCGTAACGGAATTTATATCCGGTTGGCTGAGGTCTACCTTTGGTATGCCGAAGCAATGAACGAATATCTGGATGCTCCCAGTCAAGATGTATACGTAGCAATCAATCAGGTCAGGAAGCGTGTTGGTATGCCTGAACTTCCTATTTCCTCACGCGCAGAAGATCTTACCAAAGCAGGGATGCGAACGAGGATCAGAAATGAACGTAAGATCGAATTGTTTACGGAAGGACATCGATTTTTTGATATCCGGCGTTGGCTTATCGCACATACGGATGAATGCACGGAGTTGATAGGATTAAATATCAATGCTTCGGGAGAGAGTTTCTACAAGCCTACCGCATTTAAAAACGGAAAACGTGTGTTTACAATTAACCACTATTTGATGCCTTTGCCTACGGCAGAGGTCATGAAAGCTCCTGGAGTGCTGATTCAAAACTATGGTTGGTAATGTCTAGAAATTCAATTATATAATTGCTGTCATAGTTTCTGTGGCAGTAGGGTATTTAAAATAATTTGGCTATTTTTAAATAAGGATTTCTTTATTTAATTTTGTGAGGCCAATTTTAAATAAGTGCTTATTCTATTTAAAATTTCATCGTAATTTTATTTCAATGAAAGATTTCAAACCAGGAAATATATCAATCAAGGTTATTATAAAAGCTTTCAGCCCACTGAACTTAACAAACAATGGCTATTGGATGATATGGAGATACAACAATTGCTATCAAATGCCGATCGACAGATGGGAAGATTAGATATGTATTCTGAATACATTCCTAATATAGATTTGTTCATCAGCATGCATGTGGCCAAGGAAGCTACACAAAGTAGCAAAATCGAGGGTACACAAACCAATATAGAGGTTATTATTGTTATGGCCTGTTAAAAGTCTTTAGAGGAAGATAGCGAATAAAGGCAAGCGTTGAAGAGGGGATTTCAATCGCGCAGAAGCTCAAGAAACGGGTATGATTGTAGCCGATATCGCTGAAGGTATCGGCCTTTCGTTGAGAAAAATCGAAAGCTCAAATAGCTTGGCTATTACATAAATATTGCTGAAGCCATTTCCGGAGGGGAGTGGCTTTTTTTATATTAAGCTGCTGTGGAGACTGTACAGGTGCTCATATAATAGTATGATCTTTTTCTGAAGATGGATAATTTCGTCGTCGCGCTGTTGTATCTTTTCCGAAAGTACTTTTACCTTATCAGCCTCCTCTTCAACCTCTTCTGATCCAGAATAAGATAATAGCTGTACGGTTGTCAAATTAAATAACTCTGCGATTTGGTTTAACCGTGAGAGATTAAGGTCTGTAATTCCTGCTTCTATTTTTGATAATGAGGGAATTGATATTTGTAATCTCTGTGCAACATCATGTTGGGTCCAGCCCCTTTGCTGCCTAAGTAATCGAATTGCTTTTGCTACCATGGTTATTTAAAAATTAATTGAATGTTAAGATACAAAATTCTGCGCTTCTGTTCGCTGACAAATTTATTTCAATCATTCTTTGCTGGAACATGTATCATCCAAGAATGCCAAAATAGCGGAGATTGGATTTTCTGTTGTCTATGGTTCACTTTGACGTAATCCGTAAACAGTGATTCATAAAGAACTTAATAACCGTGAAGAAGATGGGCCAATAATTGGAGATGAATGTTAAAGAAATTGCATACACATTCAATTACGAGAACCACGGCTATTTTGTCCGCTTTTTTACGAAACATAAAGGAATATCACCCACCAGTTTCAGAAAGCAATTTTAAAAGTATATTCTCCGATATATTTTCATGAAAAGCACAGCCATTCGGTTGTGCTTTTTTTATGTTTATCTCTTTCTGCCACCTAAAAATATACAGTTCCGTAAATGAATGCACTCTTTTTGGGCAAAAAGTGCAATTCAAAGCGAAAGCTGTCCATTGTAAGGCCTGAAGAATAAGAGCAACTTTGTATTATCAAAAATAACAACAACAATAAATAGTTAAAGATCATGAAAAAATTAGTTTTAGCAGTCGTATTATTGACAACCTTCATTTCAAATATTGTATTATCACAAACTAAAAGAACTCCTGCATCCTTTGGAAGAGAAGAATATATTGAAGTGGAGAAAAATGTAAAACTCCATGTAACCGACCTTGGTGAGGGAGAGCCCATTGTTTTGATTCACGGATGGCCCCTGAGCGATGCGATGTATGAATATCAATCTGCTGATTTTATCCAAAAAGGCTATCGTGTAATCGGTATTACGTTAAGAGGTTTCGGATTGTCTGATAAACCCGGAGGCAAATATAATTACGATGTGTTTGCCGATGATATCAAAGTTGTTTTGGACAAATTGGATATTAAAAATGCTACAATGGGCGGATTTTCGATGGGGGGCGCCACAGTGATCCACTATGTAGCCAAATACAACGCTGCTCACGTTTCAAAAATGGCATTATTTGGAGCGGCAGCACCAATTTGGACAAAGCGTGCAGACTTTAATTATGGGCTATGGACCAAGGAAGACGTTAACGGATTGATCAATCTGAACAATACCAACCGTCCGGAATTATTCGCCACATTTGGTAAGATATTTCCTGCCAATGAGACCAGCGTTTCTCAAGGTCACGGCGCTTGGTTAGGCGGCATCCAGGCTCAGGCATCACCTTATGCAATGGCTGAAGGATTGAAAACTTTGAGAGATACTGATCTGCGTAATGATTTGAAAAAAATAACAATTCCTACTTTGATCCTACACGGTAAATTAGATAAAATCTGTTCTTTTGACCTGGCAGAACAAATGAATATCTTACTAAAGAATTCAACTTTAGTTCCTTTCGAAAAAAGTGGTCATGCACTCTTCATCGAAGAATTGGATAAATTTAACGGCGAATTATTAAACTTCATCAAAAAATAAGGGAATTACAGGATGAGGTTAGTCTACAGCTAACCTCATTTTTTTACTATTAAAATTACCTGAAATGCACAGACTTATCATACTTTTCCTCGCGCTGACATTATTATCCTGCAGTACCAAAAGGCAAATCATAGCATTAAAACATAAGGGTTTGCCAAAAGAAGTGGGACCTTACAGCCATTCGACCAATTACGGTGATCTCATTTTTGTATCGGGTCAAATTGGCTTAGACCCAAAAACCAATACGATAAAAAACGATATAGAAGAACAAACGGTTCAGATTATGGAAAATGTAAAGATTATCTTAGAAAATAACCAATCCGACTTCCAACACATTACCAAGACCACGATCTTTTTAACAGATATAAAACAGTTTGAAACCATTAATAAAATTTATGAGCGTTATTTTACGAATAATTTGCCGGCAAGAAGTACGGTCGAAGTTTCTTCCTTAGCTAAGAATGCGAGTATCGAAATTGAATGTATTGCTGTTAAACGTTGATAAAAGCTGCTGTAAAAAGGTGGATTATTTTGTCAGAACTATGCAAATGATATAAAAGGCGAAAGCCTAAAACACCATTAGCTGAGAGCCTGACAGCTTATTAATTCTCGATGAAGGGATCTCATTCTTGGTTTATTGTTCTGGGGCCAAAAGCAAATAATAATTGTATTATCAGATTCTCAAACTTTCAACAGGATTTGTTGTAGCTGCACGATACGTTTGCCAAAAAATGGTGAAGAATGTTGTCAGAAAAACGATCACTGCGGCAATTCCCATCATCCACCATTCCATTTGTACCCTATATGCATAAGTCTGCAACCAAGAGTTCAGGAGTATCCAGGCCATGGGGGCGGACATCGCAAATGCCAGGGCGACCAGCTTAATGAAATCCGACGAAATGAGCATTATGACGCTCCATACCGATGCCCCTAAGACCTTACGGATTCCGATCTCCTTAACCCTCCTTGCAGTGGCAGACAGTGCCAGCGCGAAAAGCCCCATACAGGAAATGACGATGGCGATACCGGAGCCTATCATTACGATCTTTGAAAATGTCCGGTCCTTTCTATATAGGTTATTTGCATTCTCATCCAGATAGGATGCCGGATTGGTGGCATTCGGATTAACCTTTTTCCATACCGCCCAAATATTTTCCATTGTTTTAGGAAGAAAATCCGTCTCTACCTTGATAAAGATATATTCAATATCTGATGCATTTCCATTAATGGAAAGACTCAATGGTTCCACTTTCTTCCGCAGATGCTGAAAGTGAAAGTCATCGACTACTCCAATAACCGTACTCCCACCGTTGAGCGCAATCTTTTTCCCTAAAATCCGTTCAATGCCGCCCATCTGCTCTGCCATCTTGCGATTAACGATCACGGCAGCGGTATCTGTATGCATAGTACGGTCGAAATCACGCCCCGCAAGTAACCTGATTTCCAGAGTCTTGAAAAAATCATAATCCACGCGCATATAATTGGTACTGTAATCCCTGTCTTCCTGTGAAAACTTCAAAATGCTACTTCGCAAGGTACCATCGCTGCCCAGCCCCAGGTTTGCGTCAGATGCGCTCAAGGATTTTATCCATGTCTCCTTCGAGAGCTCTGCCCGCATCCTTTCCAATGCCTGTCCTTTGTCGATCCCCTTACCTATCGGAATACTGATGACCTCAGTTGCATTATATCCGAGGGAACGGGTTGCCAGGTATTCAATCTGTGAACTGACGACAATTGACGAAATGATAAAAAGAATCGTTATGGAAAACTGGAGCACTGTCAGTCCGCTCCTTAGCCTGGACGATTTGATGGTAACGTCTCCCCTTAAAGATTCATTCGAGCTCATACGGGCAATTTTGAAGGCAGGATATCCACCGGCCAGCAGGGTAACCGATAAAAAAGCACCGATAAAAAAGATTAGGGTTTCGGGGGAGAACAATGAAGATAGTTCAAGCCTGTAGTTTAACATTGAATTGTATTCGGAAAGGGCCAGCCAAGCAAAGAACAGACCAATGATCAAAGACAGGAAGCATACAAAGAACGTTTCCAACCATAAATGGACCGCTAGATCTTTGCGCGTTGCTCCAAGTATCTTCCTTGTGCCGATCTCCCTGCTGCGCTGCAAAGAACCCGCGAGCGTAAGACTGACAAAATTCGTACATGCCGTTATCAGGATGAGTCCCGCCACTGCCAGCAATATCCATGGATAGAAAGACGGTGGGCCGCCCGAAATACCGAAACTGTTGAGATGATAGTCCTTGATGGAAATGAGGTTGAGGGAAAACAGATCCCCCAGTTCCTCCGAACTTCCGCCTGAGTTTTTCCGTCCAACGATCTCATCTCTGTAATGGAGTTCGGTGAATGCCCTGGTTTCTCGCGCAAAATCGATGTTCTCTACGGTTCTATCCCGGAGCTTTAATATAACATCATGGTTCTGGGAAGTCCAGTTATCCCTGTCCGTCCTATAGTTTGGTTGAAGTTCGAACCTTAAGAGTGAACTGAAGCGGATGCTGGAATTTTGAGGAGTCTCGCCAAGGACGGCTGAAATGACCTTCTGCTCCCAAGTTCCGTCAATGTTGACGCTAACCATCCTTCCAATGACGTCGACAGATCCGAACAGGTTACGGGCCATGTTTTCCTCTATTGCTATATTTCCGATGTCATTTAATGCATTTTTATCACCTGAAATAAGAGGAAAGGAAAATATCGACAGGAAGTCATCGTCCACATACCTGCTAGTGGATACCAACTCCCTATCGCCGTTCTTCAGTAGAATACTCCCGCTGGCCATCCTGCTGATGTATTCAATTCCGGCGATCTCTTCCTTAAGGGCAGGAGCCAAGGGAGCTGCCATTGAGGAATTGTACCTCGCCCCGTTTTCATCGTAGCTCTTGCTATATAGCCAACCGATACGCTCCGCATCTTCATGAAAGCTATCGTAGGACAGTTCAAACCTGGCCGTAAGGAACAGCAATATCGCCGTCGCCAAAGACACTGACATCCCAACAACGTGTACGATGCTTACCGTTCCGCGTTTTAGCATTGCGCGTAAAATGACCCTTAAATTTACCATTTCAGTAGGTTTATCGATTATTTATACCAAGATCAGCCTGCAACCATGGCCTGCACAATCCGGAAAGTGTCCTTAAATTGATTGAATTCGGAAATTCTTCCTTCTTCTATTCTGTATTCGGCAAAGAACGGTACTTTAAAAGCATTCCTGCTGGCCCTATCGTCCCGGAATAGTATCCCTTTACAAAAACCGTTTCCCCAAAGGCGAAAAAATCGTTGGCAACAGATTGCCAGTCCGTCCACTCACATCGCAGCCCTGCAAAAACATGCCCGAGCACTTCGCTGATTCCGACGCATATCCCTCTCCCGGGTAATCCGTCCATCTGGTTCCAACGCATATCCTGGGATAACAATTGAGCAATGCGATAATCGTTCCCTGAAGGAACTGTACAGCTCCCTGACAATTGCGATATTCTTTTCTTCCATACAGGCTTGTTCAATTTCGATAGGCCAAGAACTGTATCGGATAGGAACGGACGATACTCGGGCCGCTTTCGAGCTTGACAATCTTACCTTCTTTCCAATAGCAGGCTTTTCCGAACTGTTCCCCGCCAACGTATATCTCCCCATTTATCCGCTGTAGAAAAGAAGCCTTGGTAAGCGGCAGCAGTGGATCGGTCTCCAGCTCGGTCCTGGTCACGGATAGCTCACTCAGGTCGGTCTGCGTATCTACCCGGAGAAAAAACGCTCGGTTATTATTTTTTTCCCAGCCGGGTACAGAGAGTATATTGCCTTCCATCATACCCTTTCCAAAATTATATCTTTCTGTAGGCAACTTGAGCACATAGCGCACCACTTTTCCCGTCTCAGGATCTATGCTTAACAATAGGTACGCAGGATTTTTATCATCATTCCGAATAGCGCTGACCAACAGCACCAATCTGCCCATCTGGTTATAATATGCTGAATGGACGTGCTGCTCGCCATATCCTTCCAGATCGGCCCTTACCTTCTCGATTCCCCGGATCTGGTGGGCTAAACTGATCTCTATAGCTCCTTGCAGATACGTTGCCTTGAGCGAGATCAGACCAGTAGGGATCTTGAAAAGTGCAAATGATATATCCGCTGGCATGTCCAGTTTCTCAATTCCCAACAGATTATCGATCTTATATACGTAACTGATGGTTCGATATCCCGTGGTCTGACAGGAGGCGTGAAGGTACAGGTTTCCTTGGGCATCGGTGTGATGGGCATAGAGGTTTTCCTGCCGATCCGTCATCAGCGTAAGGTGCACTTCATCAGAGAGCACTTTTTTCCCCTCATAGGTAAATAGAACTACCCGTGCCCTTCCCGCAATGAGCTCCGTGCCGAAATAGACGAGATTACGGCCACCGCCAATCTGTAATTCATGCGCACCGCTGAGCCAGATCTTATCGTGGTTCAGTGGAATGAACGTCGTACTGCTTCCGCCTTCAGCTTTCCAGATGGAGGGAATACCGTTGGAAGTTGTTTTGGTACTTTCGACCCCGAGTACATCGATCTTTAGGCCCTCACCCTGTTGGGGCTCGGGTTCCTTCCTGTTACATCCGATCAAGATGATCGCTGAAAGGATCACTATTGCTTTGCTGAACATGTCATATCTTGATAAATTCCACCCTTCGGTTCTTGGCCCGGCCTGATGCCGTCGCATTTTCGGATACCGGCTCCGTTTCTCCCTTGCCCGAGGTCATCAGCCTTTCACCATCAATTCCTGAGGTTCTCACCAGCCAATCTTTTACCGCTTCGGCACGCTTGCCACTGAGGGCAAGGTTGCCCGAATCATCGCCCACCCCATCAGTGTGGCCCACTATGTTGAGACGGATTGCTGGCTCTTGCTCCAGGATAGCAGCGATCGTTCGCAATACCCCAGCGGATTCCGGTTTTATGGAAGCCGAAGCGGTTTCGAACAGGATGCCCGTGGTAGCAAATCGGCCTTCCTCAAGGAGCTTACGTCTGGTATCCGGGATCCCTTTTGCAATTTTGATATTACCTATGAAAACACCGATCTGTTCATCTTTATAGGGACTGCTGCCCAAGCGCAGGAACAGCTGGTTCATAACTCCTTCTTTAGCGATCCCTTTGGGTACATCATATAGCTTCTGGCCGTCTATCCAGATGCGCAAACGCTCTTTTTGGCCTTGGACCGCTACATGGACAGGCCGACCATACCAGTTCTTTACAGCCGGATTCCTCTCGGGAGCGCTGTGGAAATGACGGACATATCCAACATGGCTCTCCAGATTGATATTCCCCGCATCCGCGAGCGGCGAGATTTCCATATAGAATGACTTGGTCCCCTTGGGATCGACCAGTAGCTTATTGGAACTTGGCGATTCTTTTCCGGATGCCAGAAGTCCGAACTGGAACGAAGGGGGGAGCCAACCCTTGAAATCGATATCCATCACAAGATCGAATTCAACGGTAAAATCGCTACCAAATGATTTTTCATTATCCGTTAGGGAGACACTGTTCTGGACAAGTCGAAGCCATTTTCCGCCGATACCGTCCAGGGATACGATTACCGAGCTCCTGTTGCTGTTCCATCCAGCTGGAAGTTCGCCCAGAGCTTCTGTGGAGAAATCATTCGCATATAGGAGCGTATCTCCCGGTTCGAAATCGTACCTACTGAACGACCCTATGGGTTTCCTCCCTTTTTGGGTCCTAGGAACAGATTCACCCGAATCCTCTTCTCCATTTTTGGAATTGTCTTCTCCTGCAGATTCGATCACCTTGTCCATACCTTTGTTTAATGCCTTATCGGTCTGCTCAAGTATTTTTCGGGTTGCCGTGTTCTCTACCTTGCCCTTTATCTTTTTTAATATGGACTGGGCACTGGCATCCATGGATATGCTGGTGAGTATACTGATCCATGCAATTGATGCTATGAATGCATTTGATATTGTATTTTTCATATGGGTTTGATATTGATAGTCCGTAAGGACAAAAATATAATGGACCTGGATGGACAAACGATCTTTTCGACCAACGGCCCTAATTTTCCGATAGAGGTGCTGGAGGCTAGACGAAAATGATTACAGTTTAAATGCAACCCCCACGTTCAGTACCGTAGCGCCGTAACCAAGCTCTGCCAATGCACCTACCTTTTGCGAAGCCCAGTATCTGGTTCCGATATGAACGCCCCACATAAATCCTCCGGCTGATGCAGAAACAGGTTCGGAGCCATCTCCCGACCACTTAACAGATGCTACGTTATAACCGAGCATCGCACCACCATAAGGATCGAACCTTTCCGAATTTACCTTCAGGTGGTAGGATCCCCTTGCTGCAGCCAGGACATAGCTATATTTCCATTCTCCGTACTCATTATAGCTTTCCTTCTTTCTGGCATAGGCAAGGTAGCCGCCAACACTGATGCGGTCAGAGACAGCTTGCTCATAACTGACTCCCACAGGGATGCCCAAGCCCCCGCCAATGCCCACACCGCCATTTAAAAGTTTGTCGCCTTGCTTAAAAGACTGTGCAAAAGAATTGTTGCTGCCCAGCAGCAGGACCATGGCTGCCGCTCCGATTGTTTTTATTGGATTCATATATAATTATTTAAGATTCAATTTTTTCACTCGTCAGCAGACGGAATACCGAAGCTGACTCGGCAAAGCTATCGTGATTCATAAGGTTTTAATTAAGTACTACCCAACATGAGATTTACGTAGGCTCTGTGTGAACTCACCGTTGCCCTTTCATTAAGTAATACTACTGAGGTTCTTTTTTGAGAAATACTACCCTAAGAATCGACTGTTGGTAAGGCTATTTTTGTTACCATGAGAATCTTCTATCTTTTATTTTTGGCCTCCGCACTGGGGTGCGGCAAAAAGGACACAGCTCCCGAAAATTCCGGAAAAGTCAGCGGAACGGTAAGGGACGGTGCGGGCTCACCGATACCGGGGGTCCAGATCATCGTGGACAACAGTATATTCTTCAACAGCAACCTCTCCACAAAAACAACATCTGAAGGGAATTACACTCTGGCGCTCCCAAAAACCGGAAGCTGGTACGCATTTGCAGTCCACAGGGTACCGTTCAACGGAAAGACCTATGAGTGCTATCTACATCCCGAGGATCCAACGGGGTTTGGACCCGAGGGTGCTGTGCGTCATTTCTCCTGGAAGCTCTCCGGTCAGAAAGCAGCTCCTTTAACCGGCCATTATGGAGGGACAGTAACCGTCGATAACTTTCCCGGCCTCTATCTGGAAACAGACAAGATAAGGTTTACCCTTATCCCACAGGGCAATCTAATCGATGGTTCCCAGGGACAGATCTTGGAAAGGTACGCTACGGACGGACAGCAGATCCTGGATGTTCCGATCGGCCGATATAAGATCACCGCCCGCTATAATGGCGAAGCCCTAAAACTCCGCAGATGGAACACCGAAGATAGCTTTGCAACTGAACTGATCCTTGACTTTGAGCCGCAGATCGCCGCTCAGTGCGACAATTGTCTTAAGCTGGAATATAATAGATAACCATGATAAAATATTTGTTAGGAACCGCTGCATTGATTTTGCTGTTGACATCTTGCGCCAAGGACGACGCCGTTCTGCCGGAACAGCACGGCCAAAAAATCGTTATTCCGCCATCCAATGGAAACCCGGGCACTCTTCCCGTCACCGTGGAACTTCCTGCGGGGCTGATCGGGGTAAGCAGGATCCACGACAAGCAGAACGGGCTCAGCATAGAAAAATACCTGATCACCGTCCCGCCGACCGAGCGGTACGGTGGTGGCCGGGATACGACCACGGTCTATATAGGAATGGCATGTCTGAACAAAAACAGGTCCATGCCCTGGTACGATAACATCGGACCCGAACAGGTATTCCCCATATCCAGGAACAATTACCCCAAATTTATAGTTTCCACAGACCCGAACTTACGCAAACTGCTTGAGCTGCTCCAAGGACATCCCGGACTTAAGGTCAATGCGCACTGGGATCCGGTAGCTGCGCATGAGGAAGATTACGTGGTTCCCGAATGGATGAAGATACACAAGAGATCCAGGACATTATCTGGGATGTCACCGACGGTTTTGGGCTGACGCACGCTAAGATGGCCGAGTTCAGGGAAAAATTAAAACAGTATCGATAGTACAGATATACCATAAATATTCATGAAAAAAGCATATCCATTACTAACCATATTCACTTTGTGTTGGACTTTGGCTCTTGGACAGCAGATCCAGGGCCGGGTTACCGATATCCATAACGTACCCCTACAGGGGGCTACGATCAACATCTACCGACAGGACAGCGGAACTCCTATCGAATCGGTCAGTTCGGATTCCACCGGCCGGTATATATTCGAAAAGCTGACCGTTGGGATATACTATCAGGTCAAAAGTACAATGGTCGGTTTTGAAGCCTGGGCAAAAGATTCTATCCTGATAAAACAGCCTACATCTTTAGAACTGCATATCGCGATGGAGCCCAGCTCCAGCAATTTAGCTGAGGTGACCGTAACCGCAGAAAGGGCTTATATCGAAAAACGTCACGACAGAACGGTAGTAAATCCAGATATCATGTTGTCCAGTACCGGAGGAACGGCGCTGGAGGCCCTTGAAAAATCACCCGGTGTTCTGCTTGATCAGAGCGGAAACATCCGTCTCTCGGGAAAATCAGGTGTTTCCGTGTATATTGACGACCGACCGACCAACCTTGTCGGTGAGCAGCTACGGGAATTTCTACGTACTGTTCCGGTAGCCCAGATCGACCGGATAGAACTGATGACAAATCCACCGGCAAACTACGACGCTGCGGGAAGCGGGGGAATCATCGCAATCCATACCAAACGATATCGATCTAAGGGTATACATGGAGGTGTGAGCCTTGCCTATCAGCAGGGAAAATATGGACAGACAAACAATAGC
The DNA here is from genome assembly GCF_901482695.1 of Sphingobacterium thalpophilum. Lineage (NCBI taxonomy): Bacteria > Pseudomonadati > Bacteroidota > Sphingobacteriia > Sphingobacteriales > Sphingobacteriaceae > Sphingobacterium > Sphingobacterium thalpophilum. The sequence continues at coordinate 1,527,274 of NZ_LR590484.1, read as the reverse complement.
GCCGATATTGCATTCAACAACTTCAAATGGGCACTGTCGGCCACTACCTCATTTTCGACAACGGACACCTATACCGATCTGGATATTCTCCGTAAATTCGAGGGCGGACAATCCCTCATGTCTCCGATATTTTCGCAGGATACCTGGATCAGGAGAAAGGGTACTTCCCTATCAGGCCGGATCGGAGCGGATTATTTTATGGATGAAAAGAGCACGATCGGTGTCAACCTGAACCTTAGGTCCTCTCCACTTGAACTGAAATCCTTAGGGGAAAGCCGATTTATTTCATCTCCCGAAAACCCTGACTCTATCCTGATCGCAAACAACATCGAAGAGCGTACATTTTCCAACTTGGGAGCAAATCTCAATTACCGCTATAAAAAACCGGAATCTGGGCAGAAGCTTACCATTGACCTTGATTTCCTTAACTATAGGGGAAACAACGAACAGCTTTTTGATAATTCCACCTATCTCCCGGGAGGTGAAGCAACCGCTTTCGAATCACAGCTCGGAAGGGTACCTAACGATATCAAGATCTATTCCGCAAAGGCAGATTTTGTCCATCCCTTTAAAGAGACCATACGTATATCATCGGGGCTCAAGACCAGCAGTACCTTCACCGACAACGATGCGGACTTTTACAGGATATTCGAAGACGACATGGTAGTCGACCTCGAAAAGACGAACCATTTCCGGTTCAGGGAATCTATCCATTCCGCCTTCACCAGTATTGACGGGAAATATGGGAAGTGGAGTTATCAGGCCGGTTTGCGCTTTGAAGGAACCATCTCCAGTGGACACCAACTGGGCAACGGAATGCAGCCGGATTCTTCGTTCAACAGAAGGCACTTTGACTTTTTCCCAACCGTCTATCTGCAGTACAGGCCCTCAGCTGAAAGCAAACATACCATAAGCCTGAATTACGGAAGACGGATCGATCGCCCACATTATGCCTGGTTGAATCCATTCGTGACCCCATTTGACAAATATACCTATTACGTCGGTACGCCGTATCTGAGGCCTTCCTTCATAAATCAAACAGAGCTTTTATACACTTTCCAGCCACTTGTCGATTTCACGCTTGCCTACGCAAAGGTTAAGGACCTCATGAGCGAAACCATCCGGATCGAGGATGGGGTCTACTACAGTCAGCAGGGCAATCTGGGGTCCTTGAAGACTTTGAGCGCCACGCTCAATGTTACCTATAGCCCGATAGAGAAGTTCACTCTTACCGGCCATACGGCAATACATCACCTCCATACCAAAAGTGCAATCTATGGACAGCAGCTCGATACCAAGGGAACATTTATGCTGATCAGGCCAACACTCACCTATAAGCCTTCCGAAAAATGGTCCTTTCAGGTGGACGGTGAATATCAGGGAGGTCAGAAATTCGCACAGTTTAACATGAAGGAACGCACAAGGGTAAATTCTGCCATCAATTTCAAGATGAATGCCGGATGTTCCTTTAATCTCGCTATAAATGATATTTTCCACAGCGATATCAATGCGGGCGAAATAGGCTATCTGTCCGGAACCTATGCGACCTTCTCTACTTTGCGCGATTCAAGGACCGTCAACCTGTCCTTTAGATACCGGTTTACCAAAGGTGCCAAGAACGATCGGCAATATCAGGGAGGCGGGGCGCAGAGCGAGCAGCAGCGAACATAGATGAAAGGTTCAGACCAGGACAGTTTTGACTGTCCTGTCAAACTATTCAGACGGCGGACAGACACTAACGTTTGATACGAGCCCGGAAGGGTGAAGGCGTTTCTTCCATGTATTTCGATAGGTTTCTTTATGCAGATGAAGGCCCCATTTGGATCTGCATGGTTTTCGATCTTTTTAGATATGGTCATTCTTCGGAGAGTACTATCGTATGGCCCGTATATTCTTTAGTGGAACAGAGAATGGGAGGCAGGTCAGCACTGAGGACATGCCTGAACCTGGCCGATGCAAAGGGAGACCTTTTCCTTCCGAGTTCAAATTCATGGGACACTACTTTCATCCCCGTAACCTTCCCCTCCAACATTTCATAGTCGATGAACCTTCTGCCACAAATACGGTTTGTTCCTTCTTTTATGATAGAAACAACCGCACTGACCGGGTCACCATTTTTGGAGTAGCTGATTTCCATCTTCTGGGTTTGGCCTGCACCGGTCATAACGATCCGGTTGAGCCTTCCGGAAAGGTTGTAGCCAAAATTCATAAACTCATCCTCCTCCGGGCAGTTATAAGAAACGATCCTCTGCAAATTATCGTATTGCATCCGAAAAGTGGAAGTATCTCCGTTTTCGTAAACGGTATAACTATCTGGTAGCGAATAGAAAATAGGGGTAGTGGCATCCGTGCGGCAAGATACCGACATCAGCCCCAGACCACCCAGGATAACGAGCAATTTTAGTCTAGTCATGTTTAGGTGAAAAAATTTTACGCGAATTTCACTCAATTGGATGGAACGATTAACCGTTCATCTACCGCAATCCGCAAATGCGTAAAACTACGGCCATCATCGACGCTGGAATAGAGTTGTCTTGTTCAGAAGATGAGTTCCCTGACCATCGGAACGTACTGCTTGCCTACCCCGATCTCGATCTCTCCGCTCACAAGGAGATAAAATCTCCTGACATCCCTATAGAGTTCCTGCACATGTTCCAGATTGACCATGTAGGACCGGTGGACCCGCATAAACTTATCGGGATCAAGCCTCTGACTGAGTACCCCTATACCATGGTTGCTGAGATAGGCGCTACTGTCGGTGGTATAGATCCAGGTATAGTCCCGGTCTGCCCGCAAATAGGTGATCTCAGGTACATTCACCTTTATTAGCCTGCCGCCTTTTTCCAAAAATATACGACCGGGGTATCCGGCCTGCCGGGCTGAGGAAAATGGTCTGGCCGCTTCAGGGGTACCGATACGGATCAAGGTTCGTTTGAGATTTTCTGTACAGATAGGTCGGCGAAGGTAGCCCGTGGCACCATGGTCGATTGCCCTGACCGCATCTTCCGCATTATCCTGGGCTGGCTTCAGGACAATCAGGTAGAATCAAGGTGCATGACCGCCGAAGAGCGCTACTACAAATTGATGGAGGCCCAGCCAAAAGTGATCCAGACCGTCCCACAGAAATACATAGCTTCCCTTCTGGGTATCCACCAGGACAGTCTGAGCCGTATCAGGAAAGGGCTGGCACAGAGGGGACAGATCAGATAAGCCCCCTCAGGTAGGCCTCCCTGACCAATCCGGCCGCAGTCCTGATATTGAGCTTTTGGTTCAGGCTATGCCGGTGCGACTCCACGGTCCGAATGCTGAGAAAGAGCCTATCGGCGATTTCCTGATTGGAATGTTCATGCGCGATCAATGCCAGTACTTCACATTCCCGGCTCGTCAGCTTTACGTTCACTGCAGCATTCCTACCTGTAATGGCCTGATCTATTATGGAACGTTCGATCTCCCTATCGATGAACTGTTTTCCGGACATTACACTCATGATGGCTTCAACAAGTCCTTCCCGATCAGTTCCCTTCAAAAGATAGCCCATCGCTCCGTTTCTCATCATCTTCCTCACGTAAAGGACCTCGTCATGGTTGGTAAGAGCGATAATGGGCAGCTCAGGACATTTCTCAAGAATCTTCAGACAGAGTGCCGTTCCATCGGTGTCGGGAAGCTCGATATCGAGCAGCAGAACATCTGGAACCGTTCTCTGCAGTGCAGAGAGAAGATCCTCTCCGCTTTGGGCCTTTAGCACCACTTCAAACTGCTGGAAGGTATCCAGCATCTGGACAAGCCCCTCTATGATCAGGGGATGGTCATCCACTATTCCTATCGTTGTCATATCTATAATTTTTCTACAAAGTAACTGATCGTCATTATCTCTTTCTACCGTACTTCTACCCATAGGAGAAATTAAGGTATGTCCACTTCACCATCTATTTTATAGGAACTGAACCGATCTCGAAATAGATTGTAGTACCGTTGCCAAGAGAAGTGCGGATTTCAATAGCTCCGCCCAGTTTTGTGACCCTGGAGACAAGTCCGCTCAGTCCCAACCCTTTCCTAGGGGCATTATTTTTGTCGAAGCCTATGCCATTGTCCTCAACGGTTATCCGTAAGATCCTCCCATTGCCCTCAAGCTGCACGATCCCTTCGGTTGCTCCTGAATGCTTCACCATATTGGTAACGGCCTCCTGAACCGTTCTATAGAGCGTCAATTCTACGGTTCTTTCAAATCGGGGAATATCGCCAATGGGATAAAAATCAATGGAAAGTCCGTTAGGTATCGGAAAGATCGTTCAGAAACTCGATCCTTCCCTCTTCATACGGGTACACAGGTCCTTTATTGTCAACCTGTCGAAGATCGAACGCATAGTGAGGACAGGATCCTGTACCTCTCTCTTTATGGACGATGGACATGAGATTATCGTGGGTAAGTCTTACCTTGCGAAAATCAAACCTTTTCTTCTCTAGCCAGTGCGGATTGATCCGCAACATCCGGAAGAATCCTACGTTTTCCTCACTATCATAGGGATTTTATTTTGAAATCGATCTTTACATCCCTTCTTTCGGTGATCCCACACCCTTTGTTGCTATAAAACACAGGTCCATCATAGGTGCCCGTGATAAACCCTCTCGCCCTGGTTATCCGCGTGTTCCCACCGTATTTATGTTCCCCCGTGCCACATTCCAAGTACATGTTGGCAAACATCTTTGGGGTTCCGCCTTCTAAAATAGAAACTCCAAGAAATGATTGACCAGCCGCGTTTCCACCAGGATAACTTCCTGCCTCTGTACCAAAGCAGAACAAGGTCACCTGATGATTTCCTTTTTCGTCCTGGGAACCCACCGTTATCTGTCCGCCCATGACCGCGCCGCTCAATCCTCCGGAAAGATCCAGAAGTTTACCTCCAATATTTAGATAGAAATAGGTTTCCTTCTCCAGACGGATCTTGGTCAATAAGATTAATTTTCCGAATTTCCGCCTGCCATTAGGTGCTTTTGGATCACTGACATATCCATTTTTACTTTCTACTTCCACCTGGATTTCGACATCTTCCGTTTTGGTTATATTATGGGGCGCATAATATATCGCATCCCCCAGGACCATACTGGAATTGATCCTGGGCGAGAGCATTCCGGCACCTGAAATTATTTTCCAGTTCTTTACCAGAATATCATTTGATCTTCCGATGTCCTCCAATGCAGCGAGCGGAACACTGTCGATGTGGTTGTTTGCGTTCAATGCCCCGAGTATCTGCTCCATCAGCTTCAGTTTAACCTCGCCGCCACTTCCCACAGATTTTTTGTCCTTTCGAAGTGTCACCTGATCCAACCATACCCAGTCACTGAAATGGGAGGTAGTCGTACTGACGTGTTTCGTCCCACTGTCGAGGGCCGTTGAAACCCCGCACCAGACACCGTCATTACGTTGGAAGGCGATCATTCTGGAAATTGGATTACCGGGGCCAAAGGGCTCGTGGTTAAAGGTTATCTTGACAGGCTTCTTAAAAATCCGACCTTCTGGTATGAGTCTATAGGCAGGCCTTTCAGACAGTCCGTCATGGGTGTTGCTGATGGGTTGTATACCAAATAGTGTTGGTTCCCCTACAGCTCCGGGCGGCACGTCAAGCCGTACCTGTCCTTCCAGCTCCAGAGATCCTCCTGATGAACTGATGGTCTTTGTGATCCCCTCACCTGATGCGGTTCCCTTTTCCCGCTGTATGGGATCTGAAACAGCAGGTAAAGGCTCCTCTCTTGAAGGATCCCTGTCCTTTTTGCACGAAAGAAAAAGAAAAATAAGTAGGAAAGGTATATACTTCATTGCTTAACGGGTTTTATGCAATTATAACATCCAATGTTCATTGCTGAAACCCACTTTCGACCAAGCGACTAATTAGGGGGACAAAGGCTACATGGGCCTGACAAAAAGAATATCGTCCAAAGACATATATTAAGGACGGGATGCTGATTTTCTAAAAGGGAAACCCCTGCTATGGTCTCTCCGTTGGTACTGACGATTCGTTAATCTGTCAAATCGGACCGTTCGTCGATTCAATGAATTAGCTCTCAAAAAAAAGACGATCTTTAGATCAAAAAAATAGAAATATGGAATTTTTTTCAAATCGGATCGGGGCTAAATACAGAATGCTTTTTCTGTATCTTCTGATCTCATTCATGAGCATAAAAGTTTGGGCTGGTAACAGAATATCCGAACCGCTCAGAATAGCAACCTATACCTATGGGAATAACACTAGAATGGAAAACCTGCGCCCTTTGGCCGATCTTATTGAAAAAAGATTTGGGACCAAAGTAGAGTTAACAAGCTACAATGACATCAACGATCTGGTAACAGCTATCACTCAAGGGAAAGTGGACATCTCATTTATCAGCACAATGGGAAATCTGGTACTCAATAACGGAAAGCACAAACATGCTATGGAAGCGGTTCTGACCATGGAGGTTCCTCAAAATGCATCCGTAAAATATAGAACGGCATTCGTTGTACCGCGGGAATCGGATATTGTTTCCCTGAAGGATATCAGTCACCTCAAGGGCATTCGACTTGCATTGGTAAGCCCCGAATCTACCTCGGGCAACCTTATTCCAAGGTTTGTACTAGAAAAGATGGGAATTAGTTCTGTTGGATCTTTTTTCGGGAATATCAGTTATGCGGGGTCACACAGGTCGGCACTCGAACATGTCCTTGATGGGCACGCTGATATGGCTGCTTTCGGGAGTTCGGAGTATACGGAATACGTGAAAAAAAATGGAAATAACAGTAAAATAAGACTTGTACAGTTGTCAGACCCGATCCCACTTGGACCTGTACTGTTCAATGGATCTCTTGATAAAGATTTCCAACAAAAGCTGAAACAGCTATTGACCTCGCTCCATATAGAGTATCCACTGGTTTTTTCAAAGATTACGCAAGGATGGATAGAAGCGATCGGTGCAGAAAAATTCATAGCCATAGACCCCGATTATTATGAAACCTATATTGATTCAAAAGACAGGTAAGCTTCCCCAAATTAAGACTGCATAATTTTACAAATTTCTCACTTCCCTCACTTCATCCCAGGGTGTCAAACAGGTAACAGTCCAGCACATTTTCACGGTGGGTTCCATTCAATCTTTCCACATTCCTTTCCTGTCGATCCCGATCTTGCTGTTAAATATGACAAACTGCTATATTTCATCTCGATGTTTAAGGGGGGATTTTTTTTTGGTCCTTCCTTTCATAGAATCAGCCGTCGATGCCAATTATAGACATATTTTAGTGGTGAAAATTAATTTACATATCATTGTTTTATTTTCAGGCAGGTTTCTTATCTTTATAAGACAGGAATTATAGTCATTTTTTAAGCAATCTATTAGCAAATTTTAACCTATTGTGTCATGTTTCTAAGGAAAATTCATGTGCTGGGTTGGGTAGCAATGTTTTTCGCTGTTCAAGTCTGCCGGGGTCAACAATTGCCACTAAATCATAATATTGTTCCCAATTCACCGGCGGTAACAGAGTTTGGAAGATTTACCAACGTTCCAGTCGGAAGATATACGGGAACGCCTGAAATTTCAGTTCCTCTGGATGTCCTACAATTTGGCGATCTCAAAGTGCCCATTTCAATCAATTATCATGGCGGGGGCATACTTGTTGAACAGGTTTCTACAAGTTTGGGAATTGGATGGTCATTGAATGCAGGTGGAGCAGTCAGCTGGAACGTCAGAAAGGAGCACGACCTCAGTGTTTTAAACAGAAAAGTGATGACAAAAGAGGAAATTGATGCCGGAATTTATCTTCCGAATCTTCACGATGCCATAAGCCCATCCGTAGATACCGAACCGGATATTTTCTCCTATAATTTTCTTGGTTTTTCAGGTCAGATCCTTATGGACCGAGACGGTAAATTTTATGATATACGCGGAAAGGAAGACCTGGCCTTTACACGTGACGGATATGGGCTCAAAGCAATTGACCTATTTGGAAATGAATACAGTTTCATGGATGAAGAGCGCGCCCAGGTAAAAAATAAACCATTGTCTGGATCTTTTAGCAACCCAACAGTGCTCTCCCAGTCTGGACCGGAAAATGTAAGCACCGCAACTACCGCTTTGTACCTCACCAAAATAACTTCAGCTGATAAAAAACAATGGATCGAATTCAGCTATTCTGACGAACAGTATACAATCGATTCCAGAGTCTATGGAAGTATATACTTCGACCCTATAGACATCAAATGGAAAGAATCAGCAGGAAGCACCGTCAGGCATGTCAATGGGGGAACAGTCTACAGCATGACCATTCCGGGAGGCACTTTTGGTAAAACACAGACTACGCACTTCTCAAAACGTATCAGTAAGATCAGAAGCAGTAACGGTGAATATTTTTTATTTCAATATGCTGCACAGCCGCGCAAGGATCTATTAGGTTCCTACGCCCTTAGAGGGATCTCGCATTACAGTGCAGGGAATGAACTGTTGAAGGACTGGCAGTTTGAACAAGGGTACTTTGAGTCTACTGTAAAATTTGGCGCAGGCACTGCGAACGATGAAAGCCAAAATTTTCGGCTGAAGCTATTGGCAGTAACGGAAATAGCTGGCATTACGGGCGGCGGAACGGTGAAAAAAGTTCACAGATTTAGCTATTATGGTGATGATCCCAGTGAGCATCAGATGCCTTATCGCACTTCCATGCATGGAGCAGACCATTGGGGTTATCTGAATTCGGAAACTACATTTGATGAATCTAGAAAGATTAACAATATTTTTCCCAATCTAAGTGACCTCTCCTCACTGGACAGGGAAACAATTGACAGATACGGAAACTTGGGGTCTGCAGTTACTTATGATGAGCTGCCGGGCAAAATGAGGTTTCCTCAGGGAAGTAACAAAGAGGTGAATGCAGAGTATGCAGTAACGTATTCACTTAAATCCATCACTTACCCGACCGGGGGAAGATCCATTTTCCTTTATGAGCCTCATGATTATTCTTATGCGGGCAGCCAACGGCAGGCTGTCACCAGATCCGGAGGTCTACGAATTAGAGAAATCCGCAACTATTCTTCTGACAGTGTCTATACCTATCAGCGTTACAGTTATCTCCATGATTATGGCAAGCCCTCCAGTTATAGTTCGGGGAGCATTATCAATGTGCCAAACCATATTACACAGACCGTGATGGCTGTTAATCCCAATAACGGGAGCGGAACCGGCCAACGTTCGCTGGATGTTTTCCTACGGATGAATTCCGGCTCGTTTACGCCCAGATATTCTGCCGGCGGTGATTATATCGGCTACGCGGAAGTTATCGAAGAATCCGGCCCCGGAAAGACGTTCTACGAGTATTACTCCATAAAAGATGCACCCAACAGTTACTTTATGCTGCTATATAGTCATGTGGGATCAAGAACATCACCCTATAATTTGCAATATGCGTATGCTCCCTATCCATCGCTGTTTAATAACAGTGGCTCCTATTTCTCACCGTTTTTATTTCAGCCATCCTCGAGCGGATATAATGGGCATATATATGTTAGAGGACACCTAAAGGCTCGCAAGATCTATAACTCGGCTAATAAAATGGTTCAGAAAGAAGATCTGCAGTACAATTTTGTTCCGACAAGAAAAATTTATGGAATGATGCCTTTCCGTTTTGATCAGTCCTATGGTGGAGGTGTCTCTGTGGAACAGGAGACAGATCTCGGAATTTATTGGCATCAGCTGGGAAAAGCAGAACTGCGCTCCAGCACGGTCACTGAAACTTTTGAAAATGGAAGTTTTGAAAAGAAAGAAAAATATGCTTATAACAGCTATGGACTCCTAAATGAGAAGGTATCATTTCTTTCGGGCGGGGATTCATTGGTTACAAAACTGCGCTATCCGACGGATATAACGACATCAGTTTATCCCCAGATGGTACAGAAAAGAATGATTAATTTTCCCGTAGAATCCGTCCTATTGAGAAATGGTAAATTAATAAAAGCGCAGATTCAGACCTATACCATGAACGGCACGGCATTTCTGCCCAAGGATACCTATTCGCTGGGAGCCAGAGGTAGTGCTACTTATCAGTTCTTTAACGGAATAGCCAGGGATTCAAGGATGAACAAACCGGAAAATTTGATATCGCGCTATGACGCCAATAATAATCTCCAAGAACGTACCGATGCATCGGGTGTGAGGTCAGTATATCTTTGGGACAAAGACAAGAGATTATTGGCAGAGTGCCGAAATATTGATTATACAACGGTAAAAACTGTTTTCCCGGCAATAGAAACGGATTCATTTACAGTCCTTGACGTGGACAGGTTAAGAAGCCTTTTGCCTACAGCTATGATAACTACCTTCCGGTATTCGAAATTTGGGACTATTTCACGGGTCACAGACTTTAACGGTGTCGAAACAAAATATGAGTATGATGAACTCGGCAGACTGAGATCTCAAAAGGATTTCAACGACGATATAATTGAACAATATATTTACAAGTATCAGGTCGATTAATATGAAAAATTACCTTCTTCTGCTCGTGCATCTGATTTTCTTTGCATTTCCATTACTGGGACAGAAAACCTATAATCTGCCCGCACTCACATCTTTACGTCAGCAGTTTGAACTTGATGGCCATCAGGTAAAAACCGGTGAAAACCCGACAGTTCTTGTGTATTTCACACTGTTGGAAAAGACAGATCTTGAAGTTCTTGTCACCGGTACACTGAACAGCATTTTTAGGTATTCACAGCCGCAGCAGAATCTTACCAGCTTCAATAGGTTCAATGGTACATATAAAGTTCCCTCTCTGGAGGCTGGCTCTTATTATATGGTGCTCACCTCGACCTATGCAACACCTCCCAATACCACATATGACTTTTATTCCCAACTTACGTTTACTTCCTACAGGTATGTTCCTCCGGTCACTCCAGAACCTGTGGAGCCCGACCTTTCACAGTTACCCAATATTTTCCCGACAAGCGCCGGTAATTATATAATTACCTCCCGGCCCCGGACAGCTGTTAAAACTGCGACTTTTAATCCGCTGACCGAACAAGTTTCCGTGAATTTTTTTGATGGTCAGGGAAGATTAATCCAGATTTTGGAGAAGGGGGCTTCACCTTCCAAGAAAGATATTATCCGTCTTGTGGGGTATGATACTTATGGACGGAAGAGTGAAAATTGGCTGCCTGTTGAAAGCTCCTCGGCAACGGGTACATATAACCTTCCCTCTGCTGTAAGGACTGCGGCTATTTCATTCTATGCAGACAGTGTTCCCTACAGCCGGCCTGTATATGAAAAAGATCCGCGCCAGAAAAATATACAGAATTTCGGTCCGGGCAGGGAATGGAAAGTCAATGGACGCTCTAATTCATTGGATTCCTACACTAATACCGGAGTCTCTGTGCAGGATAGATTTACCTGTATTAAGTATATGATCGAAGCTGGACGTGTCAAAAAAAATGGATTCTGGCTATCAGGAGACTTAAGTGTAACTGAGCGAAAGGATGAAAATAATAACTTGGTCCTCGAATTCAGGGATAAATCCGATCAGCTTCTGTTGTCCAGAAGGATTAAAGGTACAGAATATTTTGACACTTATTATGTTCTCGATTTTTATGGCAACATTGCCTTTGTTCTTCCTCCTGGAGTACAGGCTGAAGCGTCCACGGGACTAATCCCCACAGCTGATATTGATAATATCTGCTTTCAGTACAAATATGACGAAAAGGATAGAGTAGTTGAGAAAAAGCTTCCCGGTAAAGACTGGGAACACATTGTTTACAATATTTACGATCGTGTTGTCCTCATCCAGCATGGACTCCAACGCCAGAAGGCGACAAAGGAATGGCTCTACACAAAATATGACGTACATGGCCGTACAGTCGAACAGGGTATATTTAAAAGTAACCTCCTGCGGGATTCCCTGCAGAAAATTCTGGACGCTGAAAAGATAACAGCTACGACTTCCCTTTTCGAAACCAGGTCTTCTGGAACTGCTGTTTATGACAATAAAAGCTATCCTCGTACTCAGATCACTCCTCTTCAGACATTTTTCTTCGATGATTATACCTTTAAGGCAGCCACTGTCCTGCCCTTTACATCGGCAGATTCTACATCAGCCGTAAAAATGCTCCGAACAGGCAGCCTGACGAGGAATATTGATGGTACGTCACCGCTGATGCGCGTGTTTTATTATAACAAAAAAGGACATATTATTCAGCAGGCCGGCCAGAATCACCTTGGAGGAACAGACTATCAGACGAACAGTTATAGTTTTACAGGTGAATTGCTCCAGAGTACACGATTGCACACCTCCGCTCCCGCAGGGCAGCAGACTGTTATCTCAACAACGAATAGTTATGATCATGCCGGAAGACTGCTTGATATACGAAAAAAGATCGGCTCACAGGCAGAAATTATCCAGAGCCGCCGCAGCTATGATGCTGTGGGTAGGCTGGCAAAAGTAAAGTTGCACAGTGAGAATAGTGGAACAGGCTTTCTTACCGAACTCAGTTACGTGCATAATGTGAGAGGATGGTTAAACAGTATTTCATCTCTGATATTTTCTGAAAATCTCTATTATGAATCGGCGATATCGGGTGCCGAGCGACAATTTAACGGTAATATTTCGGTGCAGGACTGGAAAAATGGGAGCAATTCTCAACAGCAACGTTTTATATATAAATATGACAGTCTTGATCGCCTGATCAGTGGGATCAGTACAGGGGCGGGGATGAGCGAAGTGATGTCGTATGACCCACGAGGAAACGTCAGAACACTGTCGAGGGACGGGCAGCTGACCAATTATAGTTATCAGGGAAATAGACTTACGGTGCTTTCTGGCAACATATCAGGAAATTATGCTTATGATTTGAATGGGAATGCCATAAAGGACCGTCTCGGTCTGAACGTTACGTATAACCATCTAAATTTGCCGGGAAATATTAACAGGCCACAGACCGGAACCTTGCCAGCTCTAGTGCAGACAAATCTTTATGATGCTAACGGAACAAAATTAAGAAAGACGGTCACACTGGGAAGTATAACCACCCAACGCGATTATGTTGACGGTATCGAGTATAATAAAGTGAGCACAGGACAGGCTGTCATTGAAAGAATTGCGACAGAAGATGGTTATCTGCAGAATAACGGCGGGAATTATAGTTATCAATATTATCTTGCTGATCACCTTGGGAATACCAGAGCCGTGATAAAGCGTGGTGCAACTGGAACCAGTGTAGAGGTGATTCAGAGGCAGGATTATTATCCCTTTGGAAAAACAAAATCTGTTTTGTCTGGAAGTATTAATCGCTATCTTTATAACGGAAAAGAAGCACTGGAAGAAATTGGTAACCAGTATGATTACGGGGCTAGATTTTATGATGCTGAAATTGGGCGATGGAATGTGGTGGATCCGAAAGCAGAACAAGGAAGAAGGTTATCTCCATATAATTATGCGTTCAATAATCCGATACGATTTATTGATCCCGATGGAATGTGGCCGGATGATCCACCACCATTTGACATAAGTGATCCTTTTGGCAATGGAATGTCATTTGTCGAAAATCTTTATTGGGGTGCTCGGGACGCAATTACCTCGGCCGCTGTAACTGCAACTACTTACGTACAATCTTTGGTTACGGATCAGCCAGTTCAAGAAATCCAATATACTTATTCTGAGAATGGGAGGAGTGGTTCTCTTGCCAATGTTTCTGGGAATAAGCATGTTGCAACAGCGTTATCATTAGTAAATGCAGCGGCTTCTTTGCCTGTTGGAGGAGGGAATGGTGCGCTTTTAACTAAGACGCCAGGAGTGACATCATCTGCGGCAGATATTGTTAAAAGTTTGTCAAAGAGTTCCAATGTTGCTGATGTTGTTCAAGATGTGGCTAAAGTTGCTGCTAAGCCATCTTTGGTTGCGCAAGCAGAAAAAATCTCAGGAACATTAATGGGCGGGCGTAATTCTGTTACGTTGTCAACACCAAAACAGCAAATAAGATTTGATCTAAAGGGCAGAGCGCACGCAGGAGTGGAGACACCACATAAACAAGTTTATAATAAGAATATGGTCAATGGAGAGGTGAAGAGTATAACTAGAGCGAGTAAGGAAGCCGTTTCAATGACCCAACAAGAAATTAGAGCGGTAAGAAAATGGCTAGAGAAACAGTAAAGAGAAAGATCAGTTTGCCTCAATCTGAATTATTTAGAAACATTGCAGAGGTGGACTTGGGTGATACTTATTTGGATCTGCACAATGACTATGAATGCGTTAGATTAGAGTACAAAGTAGAAGATAAAGAATGTCGTCTTACTTTTAAGCGTGTCAATATGAAAACTGAGTCCAGTTATGAGCTAGTTGACTTAGTGTTTATTGATTCTGTAATGCAGACTTGTTCATTTGTTTTTGATGAAGGTGTGCTTGATGATTTTAAGACAATTGACCTGTTATATCGAGGTCGGTTTGAAAATAGTAATGGTCTAACTGAGTTTGATAGCTTTGGGCGATCGTTTTACTATATAAATTTTTATAGTGGAATACAGTTAAATGTATTTGCAATAGAGTTGATAGTTGAACTTTAGAACACCTATGGTGGTAAGTTAAAAAGGCGGTTTGAAGCTGCCACAGAATCGGGCGGACTACAAAAAAGTCGTGGTAACCAGTATGATTACGGGGCCAGATTATATGATGCTGAGATCGGCAGGTGGAACGTGGTGGATCCAGCGGCAGATATGATGAGGAGGCACAGCCCATATAATTATGCTTATAATAATCCGATCAGGTTTATTGATCCTGAGGGGATGGCACCTAGAACTGGTCAACATGGTATGTATTACGACTATGATGAACAACGCTATCGTGATGAAGACGGTAATGATGTGAGTCTTGATCAAGCAATGGCCTACCACCAACAAGGAGGAGATCAGGAAGATCCTAAGAAAAAGAAGCTTTCACCAGAAGAGGTGGATAGACTTAATAAAGAGTCGCTCCAATGGCAGAATGGTGTTTTAAGAAAATTCAATAAGGGGTTGTTATGGACCCGAATGCTTTTTTCTGGTTTTGGTGGGGAAAAATCACTGACCATGACAAAAGGATTGAGAGGAGGGTGGATTAATTTTGGTTCCAGCACAGGTAGCTTGGTTATTCAAGCTGGTGGAAAATTCTCTGCAAATGAGGTTGCTGCTGCAAACTATCTTAAAGATCAAGGGTATAAAGTCATTCTAAGAAGTCCAGTTGGTACTAGAGCTGGGGGGCAAACATCTGATTTAGTTGTAAATGGGGTGAATTATGATGTTTATACCCCAGTAACAAATAGTGTTAATGCGATTGTTTCCGCAGTTGCTCGAAAAAACTCTCAAGCGGTAGGAATCGTCATAGATCTTTCGAAAACAAACGTTGTGGGTAATCAGTTGAATAATATTTTACAAAGAGTCCAAGGCGCAGGAGCTATTAATATTAAAAATATTATTATAATGCCAAAATAATTATTGTTATGCCAAAAGTAAGATGTATTTGTGATTATGTGATTAGCTTGAGTGAAATACCGAGTTCCAATCAATATCTGATGATATCGGATGTTTCTTTTGAGAAATATTTTAATATAGAAATAAAAGCCGAGGAATTGTATAGCGAAATGAAAATAGTTGCGCACTGTCCGAATTGCGGTAGATTACACGTTTTTTATAATGGGTTTGATAAAGACCCAGTTGTTTATCGAATAGACGGCTAGATGTCGACAACGCCCTATCCGATAAGGATTGGGCGTTGTTGTATTATTCGAGTATCGCCTGCATCTTGCTTTTAGCAAGGAATGCATCTAGCAAGGCAAGTACATGTTCCTTTTCACTTTCAATGGGCTTTTTCAATATCCTGAAACCTTTCCACTGTCCTATGGTCAAAGGCCATTTCGCTTGTATCACCAGCGAGACACCAAAGGCAGCCCAGATCAACCGTGCGCTGCTGTCGCTCCGCTACTGGTTTACCTTCAGAATAAAACGGGCTCTGCACAGGGCAATCCTGCATCGGGTTTACGGTCAAGGGAGCGGTAAGAAATATACCTACAGGGTTACTGAAACGAAAGGAGCCGGATAATCTTTATGAAAGTTATGTCATAAAAGACGATCGTGCCTACCGTAATAAAACACTATTGTTATATCTGGGCTCAACGCTTGGAGAGCCGGAAACCCTTCACCGTCCAACCAGCCAGCACATTGTTGCCTTTATCCTGCTAAACCACTTTCACGGCACTAAAGGGCTGTCCTAAAGTCCGGTTCCACCGAAACCGATGAACAGACCAACCGTAGAATACCGCTTGCAGAAACCAATAAACTGCTATCTTTGGGTAGGTAAAGTTCTTTGAGAAAGGCGGTTTGCAGCTGCCACAGAATCGGGCGGACTACGAAAAGTCGTGGTAACCAGTACGATTACGGGGCGAGATTCTATGACGCAGAAATTGGACGGTGGAACGTGGTGGATCCAGCGGCAGATATGATGAGGAGGCACAGCCCATATAATTATGCTTTTAATAATCCGATCAGGTTTATTGATCCTGACGGGATGGCACCCAGAGCTGGTCAACATGGTATGTACTATGACTATGATGAACAACGATACCGTGATGAGCAAGGGAATGATGTAAGCCTTTATCAAGCAATGGCTTATCATCAGTAAGGTGGAGATCAGGAAGATCCTCCAAAGGAGAAGCTTTCACCAGAAGAAGTTGATAGACTTAATAAAGAGTCGATGCCGGTTTCATTTCCACAAGCGGGGAAATGAACTTTTTACTGGTCTGCTCGAATCAGTCCTTGGGTGGAGCGAATATTTCAGGCGACGGAATCGCTATTTTACTGTGCAAAATGCAGCAGTCGGACGGAAAAATCTCCCCTTCTGGGCGAGTTGTCGGTCAGATTGGCTCAAATGTGCTCAATATAAATTAACATGAAAAGGCCATCAATAAAATAGGAAAAGCGCTGGCGCTGGTATTGGCGGCGCCGATAAAATTGCCGGGAAACCTATCTTCACCACAAATTATTATCTTTGCGGGTTCCTAAGTGGCCTGATTATTGTATCTAGTGCGACCGGTTACGTTATACTAAAACGTTGAATGGAGCGTTTTGTCATTTTACTGAATTATTGCTTATTATACTTAGATGAGTAACTTGTGGAGAGGAGGCTTGTCCGTCAACAAGCCGCGGTGGATCATACTGCTGTTGGATATGATCTTGGTAGCTGTCGCTTTTTTTGTCAGTTATGTACTAATTTTTAAACATCGCGGAGGTGTCGTGATCGATAAGATGATCGCTCAGTCCCTGGCCGTAGCAGCAGTGTACCTCATCTGGTTCTGTATTTTCGGCACCTATAAGGGAGTGGTGCATAAAGTTGGTATCCGCGAGCTGCAGCGTATTGTACTCGCTGTTGTGCTGGCCTACTTGTCGGCCGAACTGATCGCCAAGTTGATCGAATTTGCCCATCCTTCGTTTGACTTCTTAACATTTATTCTTCCGTTTTCGGATACGCAGCTGCTGTTCCATGCGCTGATAGCGGGATTTGGGATGACATTCAGCCGGGTGCTTTATCGGGCGCTGTACCACGAGCTGGTCTGGGGCAACAAGGACAACCGTATTCCGGTCATCCTCTTCGGCGCAGGCAATATGGGGAATACAACCTTCCACTTTATCCATACCACTTCGCGCAATAAATACCGCATTGTCGCCATCATGGACGACAACCCGCACCGCATAGGCAACCGTATCCAGGGCTTTAAAATCCACGATATCAATAATCTCAATAAGCAGTTTGTGCAGCGGCATGGTAATGCCGCCGAACTCATTGTGGCGATAGATAACCGTACTCCTGAGCGTTTAAACAAGGTGTTTACACTGGCCGAGCCTATCCCTTTGGTCGTCAAGATCATTCCGGATACGGCGCGTCTGCTTGCCGGCGAAGTGGCAACGCGGCAGATCCGCAGTCTGCGTATCGAGGATCTGCTGGGGCGCAAGCCGATTGATCTGGATAACCCGGCTATTGCGGCGGAAATGCAGGATCAGACGGTGCTGGTGACCGGCGGTGCCGGCTCCATAGGCGGCGAACTGGTGCGGCAGCTGGCGCTGGTGGACATCAAACAGTTGATTGTGATGGATCAGGCGGAGTCGGCCTTGTATGATATTCAGCAGGAACTGAGTGCATACGCCAACTTTGACCGATGTGTCTTTATTGTCGGCAATGTCCGCGACGAAATATTTATGGACAAGTTGTTTGCGGCGTATAGACCGACATACGTCTTTCATGCCGCTGCCTATAAACATGTGCCGCTGATGGAGGCCAATCCGTATGAATCTATCCTGACCAATGTCTGGGGATCGTATAATGTGGCTTCGCTAGCGGATAAATACGGGGTGTCCAAATTTGTGATGGTTTCTACCGACAAAGCGGTCAACCCGACCAACGTCATGGGGGCAACAAAACGGGTGGCGGAGATCGCCGTGACAGCGGTAAACCTGCAGTCAAAGACCAATTTTATCGTGACGCGCTTTGGAAACGTATTAGGGTCCAACGGCTCGGTCATTCCCCTTTTTGAAAAGCAGATGCAGAAGGGCGGACCGCTGACGATCACGGATCCGGAGATCACCCGCTATTTTATGACTATTCCTGAGGCCTGCCAGCTCGTGCAGGAGGCTGCGGTGATGGGCAAGGGCGGCGAGATATTCGTCTTCGATATGGGACAGCCGGTCAAGATCATGGATCTGGCCAAACAGATGATCCGCCTCAAAGGCTATCACTATCCGGAAGATATTGATATCAAAATCGTCGGTCTGCGCCCGGGCGAAAAGATCTATGAGGAACTGCTGGCCAATGATGAGAATACAGAAAAGACGTATCACGAGAAGATCATGATCGCCAAGGTCAATACGGCGGATATCCACCTGCAAAAAGACAGGGTACAGCGTTTATGCAGCTTTGCGCGCACGGCAGACCCGAATGAGGGGAAAATGGAACTTGTGCGCATGATCAAGGAAATCGTGCCTGAATACCGCTCGCAGAATTCGGTCTTTTCGGCTTTGGACAAATAGTGTTCCGGATAGCGCAATTCTCGAACCGTAACTTTATCGGTCTATTCCTCGGGAAGTTAGGGGTGTCTCTGTGATTACCCTATTTAGATCAGCCCTCTGAAAAATGCTTCTTTCACCAGTCCTGCGGTGGTTTTTATATTCAATTTCTGATTTAAACTATGACGGTGGGACTCGACCGTGCGTACGCTCAGAAAGAGGCGCTCGGCGATTTCCTGGTTGGAATACTCGTTGGCAATGAGTTCCAGGATCTCTAATTCCCGATTGGTGAGTTTGACAGGAGCTGGTGTTTTTTTGCCTTGAATGGTTTGCTCAAGAATGCTTTGCTGAATCTTCTTGTCTATATACTGTTTCCCTGACTTGACAGTATGGATAGCTTCAAGCAGACTTTGCTTATCCGTACTTTTGAGTAGATATCCCCGCGCCCCCTTTTTTATCATCTTTCTGATATAGGAAATATCATCATGATTGGTGAGTGCTATAATGGCCATATTCGGACAGCGCGTCAAAATATCACCGCATAGGTCTATACCGTTGGAATCTGGCAATTCAATGTCCAGTAAAAGTACTTCGGGAACTGAAGTCACCAGATATTGCAGGAGCTCGTCGCCACGCTGGGCAGTAAACAGAATGTTAATGTCCCTTTCCTGTTGAAGGAGTGTTGTCAGGCCATTGATGATCAATGGGTGATCGTCGGTTATTGCAATTGTCGTCATCGTTGTTCTCGTATTTAAGTATCTTTTAGTGCTTGCGGTATAGCAAAGAAAGCTTGGTTCAAGCTGCCCCTGCAGCTGCATATCCAGCACGTCCGGAGGCAAAGTGCCGGGCAGCGCTTAAAATATCAGTTCCTTTATCGTCGGGAGATAGCTGCGGCCGACATTTAGCTCGACATTATTGGGCAACGTGATAAAGAGCTTGCTGATATCCTTGTAACAGCCATCGATATAGTCAAGATTGATGACATACGACCGGTGTATGCGGATAAACTGATGGGGGTCCAGACGGCTGATAAGTTTCCCTATACCGTAATTGCTGAGAAATGTTTCGCCAGACACCGTATGCACCCAGCAGTAATCTTTGTCCGCTTTTAGATAGGCAATTTCCGCAATGGGAATCTTTGTCAGTCGGTTTCCCTTTTCCAGTAAAATATGGCGGGGATAGGAATGGGCTTTGCAATGGACTTCGCTGCTTATTTCCCGCTGTCCTGCCAGCTTCTGAAGGGTGATCTGTAACCGCTGCAAAGTGAAAGGCTTGGGAAGATAATCCACGACATCATATTCAAAAGCTCTTGCTGCATGGGACGTGCAGCAAGAGGTCAATATAATCGAAGGGCTGCATTCCAGGCGGTCAAGGATCTCAAAACCATTGAGTCCCGGAAGCTGCACGTCCAGAAACACAGCATCCGGCTGGAGTGAGTTGATATACCGGAGCGCTTCTACACCATTACAGCACTCGAGGAAGCCAGCAGGGTAATCACTTCGCTTAATATAGTCGATAAGCTGCTGGCGCAAAGAGCTGTCTGAATCTACGATAATCAAAGTCTGTTTTTTCATGATAAATAGTATTCGTTCCTATGTGTTCCCGCTGTTTATTCGTGCACTAAATTTGATTGTTTTCCAGGCTTCATGGTTCTTCAAAATTAACGATATAGGGCAGCGATCCGAACTGACATATGTCAGAAAAAACGTCTGCTTGCTACAGGTATCGACAGCGATCGGGACCGACTGGCGCATTTTGTTATTTTAATTTGAAAGCCATGCCTACATTCAGTACGCCCAGTCCATATCCGACTTCAGCAAATGCGCCTACCTTGGTGTTGAACCAGTATTTTGAACCGATATGCAATGCCCAGAAAAATCCACCTGATGAAGCTGAAACGGGGACCTCATCGGCACCATCCCATTTAACGGAAGCAATGTTGTATCCTAACATCAATCCGGCATAGGGATCAAACTTCGAATGTACTTTGAGATGGTACGAACTTCTGCCGGCCAGCAGGATATGACTGTATTTCCAGTTCCCATAATCGCCAAGGGATTCTTTTTTGGCTGAATACCCGCCATAGACGCCCACACTGATCTGCTCATGGACAGCGTGCTCATAGCTTACGCCAATGGGGATGCCTAGGCTGCCGCCGATGCCGACACTGAGATTAATGGTATTGTCCCCTTGTTGGAAGGATTGGGCAGAAGAGTCTGCTGCATAGCATAGACTTGCCATAAATAGGATGTTTTTAAATTTAATCATGTGGTCTTCAGTATTTATGCAAACAAAAGTAGACAAGACCCGGGAGCTAATTATCCGTGCTAGTACGGAATCGCTTAATTAGGTACCAGCGGCCTGATGACGGCCGAACGCCTGCATGCGCAGTTGATTCCGTATGATTACTTATATTTTTTTTCCGGAACTACTACGCTGGTGCCGTAAAGCGGACGGTCGTAATTTTGCTTTGATTTAAACTCGAAGAGATATTATTCTAATGAAAATGTACGTATTAGCAGGCCTCTGTTCATCACATATCGCCTGGGCGAAGGATAACGGGACCCAATGACAAAGGTGTGGTCTTTTACCTCCATCCGGACAATCCGAATGAATTTGGCGGAGAAGGAGCGGCACGCAACTTGGTCTGGAGACTGAAGGGACAGCGCCCGCTACCACTATCGGGGCACTATGGCGGAATGGTGACAGCTGACCGGTTTCCGGGGGTAGACCTCGAAACAAAAGAAGTCGTATATCGCGTTGTGCCGCAAGGTCCGCTGATCGATGGCGCTGTGGGAGAGTCGATCACGCGTAAGGCTGCGGATGGACATCAATTTGATAACTGTTTTATGTTGGAGTATACTAAATAATGGAATGATGAAATTATTAAATCTAATTTTTTTGTGTTTATTCATCGTTGTTTCCTGTTCGCCCGATAAGGATCTACAGGTCATTGACCCGGGCGATGACGACGATAGTAAAATAATCATTGGAAGTTCACGCGAGCAGCCGGGGCTGGGAAAAAGTACAGCGTATCCCAATGGGCGTGTTCTGCAGCTGCCCGAAGGAATCCGCATTGTGAAAAGAGAGCACCACAAGTTTGATCCGAGTATAGATAAGCTGTACGCGCATGCCAATTTTTTCTATGTTGATGTTAATCTCGTGAATGACCGCATGCCGGGTACGCCGCCCGTGACGGTGGAATTTCCTCCGGGCCTTTTGGTCGTGAGCATGGACCATGATAAACAGAACGGGCTGAGTATCGGTCGGTACCTGGTGCCTGTTCCGCCCACCCAGAGAGTGGGCGGCGGCAGGGATACGACAACGATTTACATCGGCATGGCCTGTGTCAATGAATCTCGCTCCATGCCCTGGTATGATAATCAGGGGGACGAAATGAGGTATCCCATCTCCCGCAATAATTTTGAAGACTTTTTAGTCACCACAGACAGGAATCTATTGCAGTTTATCGATATCCTAAAGGACTATCCCAAGCTGAAGGTAACAAAGCATTGGGATCCGGTAGAAGCGCACGAGCCTGATTATGTAACGCCGGACTGGATGAAAATTCACGATAAAATCCAGGGGCTGATCTGGCAGATTACGGATGGGCATGGGATCAGCAAAGCGGAGATCGACACCTTAAAAAAGGAGCTTGCGAAGCTATAACGACGGGTGCGCATGGGAAGATGCCTTATTGCGATAGGCACCTATTGTTTTTTTTGTTATTTTAGAGCTGGAACAATTTATCCCTAAATAGCTATCTATATGGTCCCCGAGGCTCTTTTTAAACAGGTCTGTACGTTTGCAGGTGAACAGGGTATCTTTTTTACGCCGGAAGAATTCCTTATCATCCGCGAACACACGGTACATGCTGTTCTGCCCGCCCATACGGTTTTGATGGAACAGGGGAAAAGAGTGGATACCTTGTACTTTTTAAACCGGGGAATAGCCAGATTGTACCGTGTGCATAATGAAGTTGATCATACCTTAGGTATCGTATCGACCAATTACTTTCTGTCGACTCCGCTCTTTATACAGAGTGAAGATCCGTCGACCTGCTCTTTGGAGTCGCTAAGCGAAATCGACGTGCTGATATGGGATAAAGCGAGCGTCCTGTTCCTTAAAAACACGATCCCCAAAATGCAGGAAATGGAATTGGCGATCATGGTCAAATTGTTGAATTGGCTGCAGGAAAATCAGATCAATGCGATCTGCATGACTGCTGAGGAGCGCTATATTCATCTGATGGACACCCAGCCCTTGGTTATTCAGCAGGTAGCGCTTAAATACATCGCATCACTGCTTGGTATCCATCAGGATAGCCTCAGCAGGATCCGGAAAAATATCAGTCAAAAGCCCGGTATGGCCGCGGGTAGGCGATAGCGTCGTCATTAATTGAGGCGGCCAACGACGCTGTCAGCAGATCTACCGCTATTGATTTCAATAAAAATAGAGGTCCCTTTCGCTGAGGACCGGATATCCATGTTTCCCTGGAGCTTTTCGACACGGGCTTTTAAGCTATCTAACCCTATACCCCCGGACGATACATGTGCGGTGTCAAATCCTCTGCCATCATCCTCAATGGTAATCAGTAATTGTTCATGGCAGGCCATCACCTGGATGATGCCCGCTGTGGCATCCGCATGTTTGAGCATATTAGTCACGCATTCCTGGATAATCCGGTATATGGACAGCTGTGCACTTTTGTCTAATGTTGGAAGCTCACCGCTCATATAGCAGTGCAGTGGGAATCCGGAAGCGTTTATTCGCTGGCAAAAGGACTGTATGGCCTGACTAAAACCCTCTTTAAGAATGATTTCCGGTGCAAGGTTGTGGGAAATACTACGGATTTCGCCTATGGCGATATCAATCAGACTGCTGACGTCTCGCAGCATTCCTGAATACGGGATGTTCTCCAGTGCATTGATATGGAGTTTTGCGGCAGATAGGATGCTGGCTACGCCATCATGCAGTTCCTTGGCTGTGCGTGCTTTTTCTTTTTCTTCTCCTGCCAGTTGTGCTTCAATAAGTTTTATCCGTATCCTCGACCGCTGTATTTTTTGTTTTTGTATATGGAGCAGCCAGAGCGTCACGAGTGTGATGATAAGAATAGTGATGCAGAGGATAAAGATGATATGCCACTTGTTCTTCTTGTCCAGGAGCATGGATTGTTCCAGTATTTTGAGGTCGCGCTTTGTAATATTGTTTCTCGCTTCTGCTGTTTGATACCGGATTTCCAGTTCCTCTATATTTCTCTTTGCTTCCTGGATACTTAGGGAATCTTTAAGCTGTGTCTGCATTCGGTAAAGTTCAAGCGCATGCTTATAGTTTCCGAGGCCTTCATTGATAGCTGCACCGGCCTGAAGCAGCTCGATCAGCTGCGGTGCCGCGAGCTGCGTCTTCGACAGTTTGAGTGCTTTTTTGAAATATTGTCCCGCTTGGTTCAGATCACCTTTTTCGCTGAATACTTTTGAGATACCCCAAAGGGTATATACTTCGTGGCCAAGCAGGGATTTTGGCCGTAGGGCCAATGCACGCTGAAAGGTCTGCAATGATAGCGTATAGCGTTTTTGCATCCGATAGACATCACCAAGATTATTGAGCGCCTTGATCTGCATCTGTGCGTCATTGTTCGATCGGCCTATGGCAAGGTATTGGTGGCCATGACGGATGGCTTCGGAGAATCTGCCCATAATGGCTTCGGCGACCATGATGTTGACCAGGCTATTTCCTATGGCGACAGTATCGCGCTGCAGTCTGGCAATTTCGAAGGACTGCCGGGCATAACGCAGACCTTTTTCCGGGTCGTTCAGATCCATGGAGAGTGAGCTCAGATTATTAAGATATTTTCTTCTATCCGACGAATCTTTGGCTGTTGGTCGGGGGAGTGTAGCGGCAATGTCCAACGCCTTAATAAGCTGTTCGGAAGCATCTTTCAGTCGTCCTAAGGCTTGGTGCTGTAACGCGATTAAATTGTAGGCCGCTGCCATTCTAGGCAGATCCTGCAGCTGCTGGCTGATTTCCAGAGCCATTCGCGCAAAGATCATGGCCTCACTGAAGCGCGTCTGGTTATAGAGAAACACTCCATAGTTCCCTGCGTAAAGTAGGCGCCCATGGCTGTTGGCCAGTTTCTCGGCAAGCTTCCCAGCATGTTTGAAATAGTATTCTGCAGAGTCAGGAGACCCTTTGCTGTCGTGCTCCTTAGCCCTGTTGATCAACGCCGCAATCTGCGTGCTGTCCTGATCTTGCGGAAGAGGCGGTTCAGCGCAGCTTATTGTTAACTTGTCCGGGATGGTAAGACACAGACAGGATGGACTGCAGAGTAGCATGCCTGCGGTCAAAAGACAAACAATAAACAAATAAAATATTCTGGACATTCCATACGGATATTAAAAAATCAAACCTTATGCGATTAAAAATAAGTTTACATCACACTTTTTACCTTCAGTTTCGCCAAACGGCTCTATCAGCCGATGAAATGCATATATAGACGATAAAGGTGTGCCGGATCTTGCGGTTGCGTACTAACCCTGAAATCTCCTTATCCCGATCATTACGCTGTTATGCAATTGGCTTGCCGTGTAATTTTGTGTCATATGTCCCGGGAAGCTGCTGATTGGACCGCACACCTAGGCAAGTTGTAAACCAAAAATAGAATAGAAGCATGAGAAAAATTTTGTTGATTCTGATCGCTGGCATATTTGTTCTGTCCTGCAAACGTGATGATAGCGCAGGAGAAGAACCCGATAAGGAAAAGCTGGCATTTCCTTTTATGAACGTGGGAAACCAGTGGAATTATACAATGTTGACAGCGGAGGGAAATACCGAGGTTAGCTATAAGATCGTCGATAAATCCAAGGAGGGGTACTTTAAGGTACTGCTTGGTTTTGTCGGGTCGGAGTTTCCGCCGGTGGAGCACTATTGGCATGCTGACCAAAAGCACTTTGCTATGTCAACAGACTGGCCGGAAAGCACTGAGAAATTTACGTTGTTGAAGCGTGACTGTAAAGTGGGAGATCACTGGCAGTATTTTATTCCTGCGCCTCTGGATCCCAAAAGTGATGACCTCTGGGGCGAAATAACGTACAAGGTGCTGGAGGCTAATAGTAAAGTGTCGGCGATGGGGCAGGTATTTAACGATGTGTACAAGATAAGACATACAGCATCTTCGTACCCCCAGTATTTTGCGGACTATTATATTAGCCTGTCTTCTGGAATGATCAAGCTGGAGGGGATGGGCTACGTGCGGATTGAAGACGATGAGGGCGACCGGGTCGAGTACTTTCCTTTGGAGTGGCGGCTGAAATCAAAGAATTTTTAGCCTTTGTATGGTGTAGACCGGGAAAGGGGCGGAATACTTTCGAAACAAATAGCTATCTTTAAGTAACTAATAAAAAAATGAATTGGTTATGAAGGAGTTATGCTTTTTTATAGTACTTGTTCTTGCTTTGGGAAGTCATTCGTCGGCACAGGACAAATTTGATCCGGTGAGCTGGAAAGCGCCCTACAGCCTTAGCCTGGACGGCTGGGGAATAGAGCGTTTCCCAATACCCATAGATTTTGCACCGGAAATCTCCTATAAAGGTGTGGAGGACGTGCGCTTTACTACCGGATGGAGCAATCCGCAAAGCGATGAGTATTGGTCCTATGCGTTTCTTTGGTACGTGGAGGGCGTTCAGAAGCCCGATGCCAAGACAATCGAAAAGCATCTGTCCATGTATTTTGATGGACTCTTAAATCGCAATATCGAAAAGCGCGCGCTTCCTAAAGAACTGATCAAAAAGACCAGGACCGAACTCAGAAAACAGCCCAAACCTGAGGGCAGCGATGAGGCGACCTATACGGGTACAGTGGAAATGGTGGATTATATGGGTAAAAAGCCGATGACGCTTCAGGCTACTTTACACCTAAGAAAGCCCGGTACGGATCATACGATTATCTTCCATCAGTTTTCTCCGCAGAAGAGAACGGCTCCTGTCTGGGGAAAGTTAAATGGTCTGTGGAATACTTTTGTTCCTATAGTCGATCAATAGTGGCCCTTTGAAGCGACTTCTGCTAATCAAGGTGGTATGTTGCGATACTAGTGGATGCTCAAGTGCTTAACAGGTTGGTTAACTGGCACTAATACAAAAATCCGAATAGCCACAACGGGATTTTATTGCCGAAGCCCGTCTCTATACCATCTGCCGCAATGAGGTAGTTGCCGGTGTCGCGGACCTGTTTGGTGCCTTTGTTTTTGCCTCCGACTTCAATATGGATATTGTTGACTAAAAAATCGCCGGTCTGTGGCTCGGATACGTCCAGTCCCGCATTGATGAATTGATTCAGCAAAAAGGTCTCCCTTAGATTTCCCTGATTGGGCTCCGGATGCAGGGCGTACGAAAGGTTTGTGTTTTCTAAGAATATTTTGTCTGGTTTTTGTAACCGGGATACACCTTTGCCCGAAACAGACAGGACGTTCAGAAGTCTTGCGTCGCTAAGTTGGTATATAAATTCCAGAATGCGGTCCCGGGAAATGTCCATTTTTGCTGCCAGAGCAGAAATATTGGGTTTGAACGGAGCGGATTCTGCAATGACAGCTAATAATTTTTTTACTTTTACCGCTGTCCCCGCATTGTATGAGGCCGTATAGGCCAGATCAGTGTCTACTACGGCGTCGATCACCTGTTCGAGTTTAGGAAGATACTCCTGTTCTCCTTCGGTAAATATCGGAAGATAGCCCAGCTGTAGATATTTTGCGAATGCAGGTAAGGGACGCATCTTTGACGTGATGTCCAGAGCAATCTCACGGTGGCTTGCCTGTATATCCTCAAATGATAGGGCCGGAAACGAGGCTGTACCGGAAAACAGGAGATATTCACGCAGAGACAGCCCTGCCAATGCATAACTGACCACTCTTCTGCTGAGATCTGCCTGGCCACGGTAGATGTCGAGTGCCGAGGAGGCAGAAAATATAACACGGAGCTGGGGGATGCCATCATAGATGTTTTTGAGCTCCCTGGACCAGTTTGGGTATTTGTGCACTTCATCAATGACGAGCAGCTCTCCACCTTGCTTAAACCATTCCATCGCCGTGTCTAGCAAACTGTGGTTATAGAACCAGGTATGGTCTGCAGTCACATACAGACTTTTCTCCTTTAAAGTCCCGATGTCATATTTTATATGTTGCAATAAGAGGGTTGTCTTTCCCGCTCCACGTGGACCTTTGATGCCTATCATACGCTGGTTCCAGTTTATCTGTTCGTGAAGATATCGCCGGAAATCATTGTTGACACTTTGTAAAAGAATGTCCTGAAAATGAATTAAAGTTTCCATATCGCTTTGCTAGATTACAAATATACTACAAATTACAGTTTTTAAACTACAATAAGTAGTTTATTTTGTTGTTTCAAAACTGCAATTTCTGATATATTTTGTCGAATCAAAATGGCAATTTGTATTATTGGTCCGGAAAATTGGCCTTTGGAGCTGGTTTTACTATCGGATTGTCATAATTAGAACAATAGTTCTAATTTTAATAAAGAAAGTGTACATTTACTTCTGAAGTCTGCCGCCTGCACCAAGGCTGAACGGACATTTAAAATCTTTTACTATGGCAGAAGTATATCACTTAAATTGTGTCAGGATCGTCACTCCTTTTCGTGAGAATGTGAGCGGACACTGCCTGCTGATCAGAGAGGATAAGCAGATGGCGCTGATCGATACAGGCATCGGATTGTTGGATACGCGTTATCCGGAGGAAAGGATAGGGCGCGAACTGGTGAACATGGTCGGTTACCGCTTTGATGAAAAGACCACGGCCATTGAGCAGATCAAAGCCCTGGGCCTGGATCCGGAAGATGTCCGCGACTGCGTCATCTCGCATCTGGATAATGACCATATCGGGGGGCTGGCGGATTTCCCCCAGGCTACCGTGCATGTCGGAACGGAAGAGTACGCCAATTTCCGGTCGGGCAACCCCAGATATTTGACAACCCCATTGCAGCACAATCCGCCGGTCAGGACATATGCCAGCTCAGCTGATCGCTGGTTTGGCCTGGAAGCACGCAAGGTGCATACTGCGCTGGATACGGAAATCTTGTTGATCCCGTTGTTTGGACATACCCACGGCCACTGTGGTGTGGCTGTAAAGCTCGACGACCGCTGGATGTTGTATGTGGCCGACGCCTACTATCTGCGTGATGAACTATACGATCCCGGACATCCTGTCCATCAGCTGGCCGAAGCCAGAGCCGACGACAATATGATGCGGATCGCTACCGTGGAGCGGATCCGTGAGCTGATCGCTTCGCAGCCACAGATCAGTGTTTTCGGCTATCACGATATCGACGAATTTGCCGGATACGCCGCGGCGGACTAAACTTCATAGGACGGCCCCGCCTTATCGCACAAGCCCCTTCGTCGCAAAGGGATGTCAGCACTTTGGACTTTACTTTGCAGGTGCGCGTGATCGCTGAATAAACTCTTTTGGCGTCTGGTTAAAGGCTTTGATAAACGCCTTGGTGAAATAGGAGGCTGAGGTAAAGCCGACCAGAAAGGCGACTTCGTTGATGCGATAATCGGATTCCAGCAATAGGGTGCAGGCACGTTTTAGCCGGTAATTCCGCACATAGTCACCCGGAGATGTACCGGCGATCGCCTTTAATTTTCGCTGGAAGTTGGAACGGCTGATCTTAAATATATCGACCAGCGATTCGACATTGAACTGCTCGTCCGAAAGGTGTTTCTCGATTTCGGCATTGAGCTGCGTGAGGAAGGCTTCATCACGGGCATTTGTTGCCAGAGACGAATAGGGTGACAAGGGCGAAGCATGGAAATTCTCCAGCAGATGCTTCCGGTTTTGCAGCAGGCTGCTGATCTGGGCCTTTAAAAAAGCCACCGAAAAAGGTTTTTCCATAAATACGTCTGCCCCCGACAGCAGCCCCTCTACTTTGGTCGCATTCTGTATTTTGGCGGAAAGCAGAATGACGGGGATATGGGAATAGTTGATGTCATTTTTCAGACGCTTGGCAAAGGTGATCCCGTCCATCTCCGGCATCATGATGTCGGAGATCACCAAGCTGTAAACACAGCTGTCCAGCATCTGCAAGGCCTGGCCGGCGCTGTCGGCAATATCGATATGATAGGCGGGAGCCAGTGCATGGCTGATAAAGGCCGTGATGTCGGGATTGTCGTCGACGATGAGAATCTGCGTCTGGTGGGGCTCATTGCTGTCCAAGGAAAGCTGCTCCGCCTTTTGTGGTACTGTTTCCGATGCGGGAGCCGGCATGTCCCGGAGACTGAAAATAAACCTGCTACCCCTGGGCTGCTCGTCTTCGATTTTTATCTCGGCGCCCAGCCGGTTGGTCAGGTGCTTGACCAGCGACAACCCGATGCCCGTGCCGCCGCGGTCCTGATTGGAACTGAGCTGATAGAAGGGATCGAATACCAGCTTTTTAAATTCGTCGGGTATTCCCGGCCCATCGTCTGAAACGCTAATGGTAAAGGTACCGTCCGGCTGTCTGTCCAGACGTACCCGGATGTAGGACCGGGCAAACTTGCTGGCATTGGTGAGCAGATTGCTCAGGATCTTGATCAGGGCGTCCAGATCGGTCTCGACAACCAGTGCCTGATCCCGGGGGATAGACAGGTCAAACCGGACTTTGTTGCGGTGGACTGATTTTCTGAACCTGTCG
Organism: Sphingobacterium thalpophilum; assembly: GCF_901482695.1. Taxonomy (NCBI): domain Bacteria; kingdom Pseudomonadati; phylum Bacteroidota; class Sphingobacteriia; order Sphingobacteriales; family Sphingobacteriaceae; genus Sphingobacterium; species Sphingobacterium thalpophilum. Next base: position 1,496,570 of record NZ_LR590484.1, on the reverse strand, counting down.
TAGAGATCTTCCAGTAAGTTCCCCAGATCGACGGGCTCGGGATGCAGCGACTGTTCGTTTTCATCCATTTTACGGAAGTCCAGCAGCTGATTGATCAGCACGGTCAGCCGCTCACAGTTTTTTTCTATGATTCGGAGGTTGTGCATGGTTTCCTGATCGCTATTTTCCTGCTGGATGATCTCTTCTAAAGGGGCGGTGATCAGGCTCAGGGGCGTCCGGATCTCATGGGCGATATTGGTGAAAAAATCTATTTTGGACCGGAAGGATTTTTGTTCCTGCTCCGACTGGAAGGCCAGCAGATGGCGAGCCTGCTTGCGCTTGTTGGCCCGGATGTAATAGCGCAGGCACACATAGCATAAGGCCAGCATCAACAGCACATAGGCGACCTTGGCCGGAAGGGAAAGCCACAGCGGCGGCAATATTTCGATCTGCACGGCTGCACCCGTCTCGTTCCACAGGCCATCATTATTGGACGCTTTTACATGGAAGACATAGGTGCCGGGCGATAGATTGACATAGCTGACACTTTTTGTATTGCCGGCCATGGTCCATTCTTCGTCGGCTCCCTCGAGTTTATAGGCATACTGATTTTTGCTGGGCGAGGCAAAGCTCAGACTCACAAAGGAGATCGTGAAGGACGAAAACCGGTGGGTCAGGACGATCTTTTCGCTGCGGTGCAACTGTACCTGGATGTCCTGCTCTACCTGCGGATCGCGATTGTTCAATAGCTGGATCTGGGTGATGAACACCGAGGGGCGGACCTGATTTTTTACCGTGCTGATTTCATCGGGATAGAAGCTGGTAAATCCATTGATCCCACCAAAGTAAAATCGCCCGTCTCGGCCTTTGAAGGAGGCCTTGAAGTTAAACTGGTTGGTCGAAAACCCGTTTTCGGTGGTATAGAGCCTGTAATTTTTAGGGTCGTCGGGGTGAAAACAGATAATGCCTTTGTTGCTGCTCAGCCAGAGGTTGCCCTGTGGATGCCGAAAGCGAATTTCTGATGCCCGGCTTCTGGTATCATAAAAATATGCGTTCGCCGCAGGAGGCGCCTTCATTTAAGACCAGTGACAGCTGGCAGGTACGGGAGGACCGCCTGAGTACACCATTGACCGGTATATTCAATGCACCGTCCAATACATACTATACGGTTATCCGGCTGGACAAAATCAACCGGGATGCGCTGACCACACACCAGAGCGGTGAAGTTATCCTAAGTGGGAAGACGGATCTCGGATTTACGGGCTTTAAAAACGAAGGCGGCGCTCCGGCGCTGGTCTTTGGCTTCCCTTATCATGAAGCTCCTAAGACGTATCTCCGAAAATTGACGCTGGCTCCGGAGGTTGTCACCTTTGAAAAACTGGAAAAGGGGGAGACACGCCAGCTGTCCTGGGAGATCAGCGAAGGACAGGCCTCCAGTTACGGTGATTTTGTATCCAAAGTATGGACCTATTCCTTCGACAGGCAAAAACCGGCGGCACTTACACCGGATTATACACCGGCACAGGCGAAGGACATTCTGGCAAACTTCTTTAAGGAAAGTTATGTAGATAACCAGCCATTAAAATACTATTCAGGTGTACACATGCGCACGGCCGACTGCAAGAGCACGGGCTCTGCAGAAGTCGGCTTTGTAGGACGGGTATTGCTCAACGCCTACAACGCACTGGAGTATGGCGAAGCGCAGGAGCAAGCGGAGCTGGTTGCCCATGCGAAGGCAATCTTTGACAGCTATCTCCAGCATGGATTTACCAAAAATGGATTTTTTCGTGAGTTTGTGGACTTTACCCACGGCAACGAGACCCAGGAATACAGTATCCGCAGACAGTCGGAAGGCATCTTTGCGGTGCTGAATTATCTCTGTTACGAAAAGAAAAAGGGCCGGAAGCATCCTGAATGGGAGCAGCGTATTAAACGGCTGTTGACCAACTTTGCTGCCCTGCAGCAGGCGGACGGCAGCTTCCCGCGCAAATTTGATGATCAGCTTCAGGTAAAAGACGGCAGTGGCGGCAGTACACCGTCGGCAACCGTGCCTCTGGTCATGGCTTCTGTGTATTTCAAACAAAAAGAATATCTGCGGCAGGCCCAGCTATCTGCGGCCTATCTCGAGCGGGAGATTATCTCCAGGTCGGATTACTTCTCGTCGACCCTGGATGCCAATTGCGAAGATAAAGAGGCTTCCTTGTATGCCTCCACGGCGATTTATTACCTGGCCCAGGTCAGTAAGGGAAAGGAGCGGCAGCACTATGTAGAGCAGTGTAAGAAAGCGGCCTATTTTTGTCTGACCTGGTATTATACCTGGGATGTGCCCTTTGCCACCGGACAGATGTTGGGCGATGTGGGCTTTAAATCCCGCGGCTGGGGAAATGTATCTGTGGAAAACAACCACGTCGATGTGTTTATTTTTGAATTTGCGGCTGTGCTGGACTGGCTCGCCGGTGAAACCAAAGAACAGCGGCTGGCGGCTTTTTCAAATGTCATCAAGAGTTCGATGTTACAGTTGATGCCGGTGAAAGGCCGTCTTTTCGATATAGCCAAAGTGGGCTATTATCCGGAGGTTGTCCAGCATACCAATTGGGATTATGGAAAAAATGGAAAAGGGTTTTACAACGATATCTTCGCCCCGGGATGGACGGTTGCTTCCCTTTGGGAGTTGCTGAGCCCCTCCAGAACAGCAGATTTTCTGGAAACAGCAGGCAAATAATTGTAGGTGTTTATTGGAGCCACATCGTGAGATGTGGCTTTTATACTTTCAGGGGTGAATATATTTTCAGGGGCGAACGACCTATTTGAGGGGTGAACTGCAAAAAACGCCCAGTGAACGACCTGTTCGATGAGCGAAATGCAAAAAGGCCTTGTGAATACTGCAAGGGATGGCATAGACGTTCAAGCTGACTTTTACTTTTTTAAGAATGAACTGGGCGAGAGTCCAAATCTTTTTTTAAAGGCTGCAGAAAAATGATTGCTCCGTTGGTAGCCTACTTTGCCTGCAATTTCTGAAATGTTCCAATAATGAGCGTAAGATTCGGTCAGCAATTTGTACGCTAGATTCATCCGCTGCTCAACAATAAAATCATGTATCGTGACACCAAAGAGTTCTTTAAATCCCGCCTGTAATTTCGTTCGGTTCATATGGGACAAATAGGATAATTCATCAATACTATGATGTTTTGTGAGGTCGGAGATGATCTTTTCTCTGACAAAATGCAATTGTTCGATATCTGCTTTGGAGTAGCGCTGCTGCTGTCTGCCCTTTCCTGTGCCCTGAACCTGAAAAAGTTGATGAGCCAATAACTCCATGAGTTTGGCCTCGAGATACAGGCGTTTGATGTTTCCTGCATAGGGACATTCCAAAAGATCCTGTACGGCACGAAAAATCTGGGGCGAAATCAGATGCGATCTGCCTCCTAACAATGCGGGCCTGCCCGATGCAATGTCATCGACAAAATCCATCGCGGGGGAGGGGGATGTCCCGATATGCTGCCGGATCCATTTTTCTGAAATTTCTATCTCGACGGTAACGGCATCCTTACATGGTGGATCCACCAACCTGCCGTTTAATTCCGGAACATAAAAGAAGCTGAACTCGCCTTCGGAAATCGGCACTGCAAATGTTTTGTTTTGATGAAAATAATAAGCTGATCCTCCTGATATCTCAAAATGCATCTGTAGATAGGGGGCGTCAGAGCGTACCCATATTTCACGCTCATGCGCCTGCGATCGCTTATACACATTGATGTACACACCATCCAGATGAATACGCCTGCGTTCCAGGTACATGTCCTTGTCTTGCTTGATATCTACCGTCTCGATAAGGTCATATTCCTTGGGAATAACGTAGCCTTCGGGCTCCTCCAGGAGCGAGAGCAGTTCATTTCGATGCGTATTCAACAGTTCTATATTCATGGTAGCTTGTTTCCTCGTAAATAACAAGTAAGAGATCCCATCCCCAACTTAGGTTCCGCGATTGCAGAATTTGTACATATTGCTGCAGATTTCGTAGGCAAAGATAGATAATTTTGGCTTTAATTTAAACTAATTCTAAATAGTGTTTGTTGATGAAGCCGATTCACAAGTGTCTATGTTATATTTTTCTGCTGCTTTTTATAGGGGTACGTCCTGTCGAAGGACAGACAAAAGGCGGCCTCATCAAGGGCTATGTGTACGACGAAAAAGGGCATCCTGTCTCTGGAGCGACAGTCATCGTGCGCAACAATAGCATGCAGATCACGACGGATGGCAGTGGGCGCTTTTCGTTTGACCTGCCGCCTGACAAAGAATACAGCATTCAGGCCGGCTTTTTGGGTAAGGGGATCCAGGTCAAAAATGTTTATTTGCATAAGAACCGCGACAGCCGGCTATCGTTTATTCTCGTCGACGAGATCACCAGCCTTGCGGAAGTTCATGTAAGCGGGGAAAACCGGAATCAAAAAGCGCGGAATGCGCTTGTCAAGGCTGAGATTATAGATACGAAGGCTGCACAGGCAAAGGCTGTAACCTTGGTGGAACTGATGAATCGTGCAGCGGGTGTACGCGTCCGGCAATCGGGAGGACTGGGCAGCAATACGAACGTCATGCTCAACGGGTTTCAGGGTAAGTCCATCAAGCTATTTAAAGATGGTATTCCCACGGATTACCTCGGTGCTTCGTATAACATTTCGTCTATACCGGTCAATATGCTGGAAAGGGTGGAGGTATACAAAGGTGTGCTGCCGACTGAAATCGGTGCTGACGCGCTCGGCGGTGCCGTCAATATGGTCTCGAGAACGGAAAGTTCACGATATGCGGCCTTATCCTATGAAATAGGATCCTTTAACACACATCGTGCCTCCGTCAACTTGAAAAGCAGTGCCGGAAAAAGTCATTTTTACTGGGGCCTGGATGGGTTCTATAATTATTCGGATAATGATTATAAAGTGACCGCGAATATCCCCGATCCGGACAAATCGACGGTGTCTGCGGAGACTGTCAGATTATTTCACAATCAGTTTAAACAGGCGTATGCTGAGCTCTATGGGGGCTGGTCCAATCTGAGCTGGGCAGATGAGCTCCGTGTGGGGTGGACAGCTTTTCGAATTGATCGCGATAACCAGTTCGCGGCCTTGATGGAAAAGCCTTTCGGAGCAGCCAAAGCAAGTGAACATGCAGCCATCATTCCGACAGTACGTTATAAGAAAGATTTTTGGGATCATAAATTAACGATAGACCAGTTTTTGGTATACAGCAGGATCCGCGGCCGTCAGATCGATACGTTAAGCGGCTCGTACGATTGGTATGGGACCTATCATCCACCAGTGGATGCCAACAGGCGCGGTGAATCCGGCAATCCGACCTTAGCATCGTATACGTACTCGAACTTTACATCACGGACAGGATTGGTCTATCGAACTGCCGCTAATAGTAGCTTATCATTCAATGTAGTATATAACGATTACGGCCGTACGGGAAAGGATCCTTACGGTCCCACGACCGCGGGAAGCAACCCTGTGGACCTGCAGTCCTTGCCGGCAAGCTATCAGAAAGTGGTTGCCGGTCTGGGCTGGAAAACCGAATTATTGGAAAATAAGCTGGAAAATCTGTTCCAGGTAAAATACTATTATGCAAAAACTGCGGGGCAGGAAGTCAATATCAATACCGGATACCTCAACGAAAATACGTCCAGGGCGGATGTATCGAAACTTGGTGTCGCGGAGTCCATTAAATACAATTTATCCAAACGCACTTATCTGAGGCTTTCAGGCGAATTGGCGACGCGGCTGCCTGAGCAGACCGAGATCCTCGGCAATGGTGCATATGTATTGTCTAATTTTGCCATTAGGCCCGAGAAAAGTACCAACGGAAACATAGGTATCCGAACGAGACCAAACGATAAGGTTGATATCGAACTGAACAGTTTCTACCGGATCACCAAAGATATGATCATCACAGTGCCTGTCAATTTGCTGTATTCGCAAAGTGTCAATGTCGAATCTGTGCGGGGAATAGGCTTTGAGGCGGATATCCGATACACTCCCGGATCCTGGCTTTCCTTATACGCCAATGGTACCTATCAGGACTTCCGCTTATACCATATCGACAATCCCCTGATGGATTATCTGGAGGGAGCTCGCCTGCGGAATACGCCTTATTTTTTTGCGAATGTCGGCGCATCATCGGCTTTTTCCAATGTGTTCAGGAAAAGGGACAAGCTACAGGCCTACTATAACATGGCCTATGTGCACCAATACTATCTGAATTACATTCCCAGAAATACAGAACCTGATGGATTTTTGGGGCTTTGGGGCAAAGCCAAGGTCGATGCTCCCAATATTATTCCTTCACAGACGGTACATGCTGTGGGACTGCTATGGCAGCCAGAGTCCGCATTGCCCTTGACCGTCAATGTGGAATGCAAGAACCTATTCGATGCAGCTGTGTTTGACAACTTTAAAGTTCAGAACGCTGGCCGTAGCTTCCACCTGAAATTAAACTATATCCTGAAATATTAATAACTGAAACCAATACAATCATGAGAAAACATCTGTTAAGTGCATTTGCGCTGGTTCTGCTGGCTGGCACGGCACTCATCTCCTGTAAGAAAGACGAAACCTCCGGTGAGGGAAATGGCAATAATCCTGCGACGAACGCAAAATATGTCCTGCTAACCGCCGAGTGGGCAGTGAGTGATGGTTCGGGCTATTATGCGGCCTATAATGAGGTCCCGGCAGGTGAGGTAGACAACATCGGCGGCTATTCCTTGCAGTCCCGAAATTATGGCGGCTTCCGTACATTCAAAAACTGGATATTCAACCGGCAGAGACTGTCAGGTGAAACGGGCATTGTCCGTTATGGAATCGGTGCAAACGGAAAATTCGAGGAAACGGGCTTTATCAAGTGCGGCACCTCCGCCCAGCATCTTGAGGTAGATGAAACCACCGGCTTTTATTTCGATGCAGACCGCGGCAAAACCAAGATTCAAAAGTTCAATCCGACGACGATGCAACGGACAGGAGAAATTGACTTGTCATCAGTCGTTGAAAAAGGAACGGACATCAGTACCAATGTATACATCGGTAACCAGACATTGATTGCCAAGGAGGGCAAGTTATTTGTCAATGTAACTTATTCCCGCAAAGATGGTAATGGACATAATGATAATACCCGCAATTACCGCCTGGCTGTCGTGGACATTGCTACGGAAAGGGTGGAAAAGGTCATCATTCATCCCGTAGCCAAAAATCACGGTTATTCTACCTCCGAGTTCCCTGCCTGGATCAAGGGAAGCGATGGCGCATTATATGTATTGACAACGGGCTGGAATACCAATGAGGACAAAATTCTCCAGGCTGAAAAATCCTTTATTTTCAGGATCAAGGCCGGTGAAACTGATTTTGACAAAAACTGGGAGCTGAGCGCGACAGATCTAGGGATGCCGGAAGGGGCACTTTTGTGGAGTTTCCGGGAGCTGAACGGCAAGTTATATGTGGACTGTTCGAAGGATAAAATTATTGTTCCGGGACTGACCAACCTGAATACCAATATATATAAATTTTTTGAAGTGGATATCGCCACTAAAAAAGCTACGGAGATCACCGGTGCACCGCTGACGGTCTTTGGGCTTTCTACCGGTAATGTGGAGGTTGTTGATAATCAGGTCTTTTTACGGGTGGTAAACCGGACACAGAGACTCAATGGATATTATCGTGTGAATTTGTCAGATCACACTGCCTCACCGGCTTTTAATGTCATCAGAGGAGGGGAAGTAAGTGGCTTTGTCCGTTTGGAAAATAAATAATCATATATGGAAATCTTGAAAGTAAATTTAAAAGATGAATCGGCGGCATTGAAGGAACTCTGGTCGCTCAAGCAGGTCGCCCGAGTTAATGATCATGTGGTCAATATGGCGAAGATCAAAGGCGAATTTGAAATGCATACACATGAAAATGGTGAAAAGCTATTTTATGTGGTCGAGGGTGTGCTGTTCATCGAATTTGCCGATGGGGATAGCATCGAGGTCGGAACGGGTGAATTTGTGGTCATCCCTAAAGGCTCCTGGCATAAACCTTATGCACATGAGGAGACAACTATTTTATTTTTCGAATCCAGATAGGTTTATATAAAGTGCGTTGGTCTTTGCTGCTGTGCTGTTTAATACTTTTTGCTGCTGTCTCCGTTTTGTTGGGTGTGGAACGGCTGGATCTGGCCAGTTTGTTCCACCCGGGGGCAGGTAATCGCGACGTGCTATGGATCAGCCGTATCCCGCGTACTGTAACGCTGATCCTGACAGGGGCAGGGCTCTCCATCTGCGGTGTCATCCTGCAGCAGCTTACGCAGAACAAGTTTATATCCCCTACAACGGCGGGGACCTTGGATGCTGCCAAACTGGGTGTTTTGTTCGGCCTGCTGTTTTTTCCGCAGTCGGGATTATTGACAAAACTTATTTTTGGTATGTTCTTCTGTTTTTCGCTGACTGCACTCTTTACCTTTTCCATGATCCCGGTTGTCAAACGGAGCACTGTGCTTATACCGGTTTTTGGCGTGATGTACGGTTACATCCTGAATGCCGTCGCTAATGTCATTGGCGTGCAGTTCAACATTGTTCAGAATATGGAAAGCTGGATGGTGGGCAATTTTGCCAAAACATTGAAGGGGCAATACGAGGTGATCTATATCCTGCTACCGCTGTTTGCTGTCTGTTATTGCTATGCCAACCGTTTTACGATCGTGGGGCTGGGCAGGGATTTTACTTCCAGCATAGGGGTTAATTACATGGCTGTAACCTGCGTAGGACTGATGCTCACATCCATCATGGTCAGCATAACCCTGCTAACCGTAGGTTCTATTCCGTTCATCGATCTGGTGATCCCCAATCTGGTATCGCTCATACACGGCGACAATTTAAGGAAGAACCTGCCTTACATGGCCTGTTACGGTGCGATAACGCTGGTTGTCTGTGATATCATGGGCAGGGTTGTAATTTATCCTTACGAGATACCCTGCAGTATGATCGTCGGTTCGCTGGGCGCGCTGCTGTTTTTGTTCATCTTAATCAGAAAAGGAAGATGAGCAGACAGGCAGTGATCATAAATCTGGCAGCCCTGCTCATGATGGTGCTATTTGTGTTTTTTCGCGCCGATATAAGCGACGTTTTCATCATGACAGGTAGGCTGGAGCGACTATTTACGTTGGTACTGGTCAGTCTGACCCTGGCCTATTCCACCATCGTGTTCCAGACGATCTCGGCAAACAGGATCCTGACGCCGTCATTGATGGGCTATGAACATCTTTTTGTGCTCTCACAGGTCCTGATGTTGATGGCTTTAGGCTCCGGTAGTGAACTCGTGCGCTCAAAACTGTGGAGTTTTGTTTTTTCGACGGCGATCATGACAGCGTATTCGTTCGCTCTATATGTATTGCTGTTTCGCAACCATAAGAAAAACGTGTACTATATTCTTCTGATCGGTCTGGTGCTGGGCATGTTTTTTAGTGCAACGACGCAATTCCTACAGATGGCCATCGACCCAAACGAGTATGGATATGTGCAGAGCGCCATGTTCTCCTCGTTAGGACGGACGTCGATAGATACACTGGCTATCGCTTTGCTGGTTGTGGCTGCCCTGCTCCTGTATGTCAAGCGTTATTTCCGGTATTTGGACGTGCTCAGCCTCGGCAGGGAGTACGCTCTCGGCCTCGGGGTGGACTATGATGACCTTGTTAGAAAACAGCTTCTGGCTATTTCAGTGCTGGTATCCGTGTCCACGGCTCTTGTCGGGCCGATTACCTTCGTTGGCATATTTGTCTCCGGTATTACCTACAGGCTGTCCGCCACAGCCTCTCATGCGCGGACCATTGGATTGGCTGCCGGAATTGCATTGATACTGATGACCGGAGCCCAGTTTGCCATCGAACATATCCTTAATTATAGACACAGCCTCAGTGTACTTATCAATCTGCTTGGGGGGAGTTACTTTTTTGTCCTTATGATCAAACAGCTTCGGAAATAATATGATAGAAATTCAATCAATTTGCAAAAAATATGGACAGCATCCCGTCCTGAAAAATATCAGCCTGTCCATCCCGAAAGGAAAAGTGGTGTCGCTGATTGGCCCCAACGGTGCTGGGAAAAGCACGCTGTTGTCGCTCGTCGCCCGTCTGGAAAAACCTGGACAAGGAACAATAACCCTGGACGGAATAGGGCTCAACAGTTATCCTTTGAGCACGCTGTCCAAAAAGCTGTCCTTTCTCAAGCAGCATCATGTATTTGACCTCAAGCTAAAAGTGTCCGAAATCATCGGTTTCGGTCGCTTTCCGCATAGCCGGGGGCGATTGAATCAGGAAGATCATCAAAAAATAGAGGATGCCATCGCCATGATGGATCTTTCGGCGATCCGGGATGCCTACATAGATGAAATAAGCGGCGGACAGCGACAGCTCGCATTTTTGGCAATGATCATCGCGCAGGATACCGAATATATTTTGCTGGATGAACCACTCAATAATCTCGATATGAAACATGCTGTTGATATCATGCAGACGGTCCGCCGACTGGTCAGGGATTTTGGCAGGACGGTCATCGCGGTGATCCACGATATTAATTTCGCGGCGAACTATTCGGACTATATCGTCGGTCTCAAAGGGGGAGAGGTCGTCTTCTGCGGTGAGACAGCGCATATGGTAAACGAAGAAATGCTCCGGAAGCTATATGGTATTGACTTCCGCATTATGCGGGATGACACGACAGTACTATGTAATTATTATAAGATATAACATGTATAATTCTCTAAATCATCACATATGAATAAAAACCTTTTTAACATACTATTTGCGGCCAGTATATTGACTTTCACGGCCTGTGACAATCCAAGCCGGACAGCCGCGGGCGAGACTGTCTCCGTGCAGCACGAATTGGGTACGGCCCAAGTGCCTGTACAGCCCCGGAGAGTCGTGGTCTTTGATGTGGGCACATTGGAAACGCTGGATGAACTACACATCCCGGTGGCGGGTATTCCCAAAGATTACATGGCAAAGCATCTTGAAAAATATAGAAAAGATCCGAATGTACAGGATGCCGGCTCGATCATCCAGCCTAATCTGGAGCGGGTGAATCAGATAAAGCCCGATTTGGTGGTTATTTCGGCAGTAACGTCCAGAGAATATGAACAACTGTCAAAAATTGCTCCCACCATTTATCTTGGCGTCAAAAACGAAAATTATATGCAATCTGTTATCGACAATCTGAATACCATCGGTGACATCTTCGGCGTTCGGGATAAGACAGACCAGAAAGTAGCTGAAATAAAACGTAAAATCGAAACAGCAGTAAAAACCATAAGCGCCAGCCCGAAGAAAAGCATGGTATTGATGTACAATGCGGGCGCTTTCAGTACATTTGGCAACAACTCCAGGTATGGGTTTCTGTATACCGACCTGAAAGCTGTACCGGCGGATGAAAATAAGCAGGCAGGGGTACACGGAACGGTGGTATCGAGTGAGTATATCAGCCGTGTCAATCCTGATATACTGTATATCATCGACAGGAATGAGATCATGCTGGGAGAGAAGACCGATAAAGACGAAATAGAAAATGCATTGATTCAGAAAACCAATGCATTCAAGAACAACCGTATTATTCATGTGGACCCGAACGTCTGGTACCTGTCAGGTGGGGGAACATACTCCCTGAACCGGATGTTGGATGATGTATTAAAAGGATATGAGTGAATCAGATGAGGGCTATCCGTGGAAGAGATCTTTTTTTCTTCCTGCGACGCAGCAGCAATTTCCTTTGGGACGGGCAGGGATGAACGTCCTGCTTGAGAATCGAATAAATAGGGCTTTCCGTCGTTTTGGAAAGCCCTATTTTATTCGTGTTTACCTGCCGGTTGTCCTCTCATTTTTTGTCCCACCACACTTTCGACAGGAATGAGTCACCATTGCTCATCCTGGACACGGCTTCTTTTAGGTTGGCCTCGTTTAGTTGCGCTTCTTCGCTGGAATAGATCGCGCGTCTGGGAATCTGGCCATTGGTCGAACCGGCATTAGGTCCGGGGGTCAGCCTCGGGTAGCCTGTGCGCCGCCACTCGGCGAAGGCCTCCATATCCCTGCCAAAAAGATGGATCCATTTCTGGGTCGCTATACGCTCCATTTTCTGATCATCGGTCAGCCCATTCAGATTAAGCACAGTCTGCGCATAGGCTGTTGGTACTGACGCCAGGTTATATGGGGGCAGAGCCAAAGCAGCCTTTACACCTTCGGTAAAGTAGGTCTGCGCGTCAGCGCTCGTCGCCCCCCATCCAAGCAGTGCAGCTTCAGCTTTGTAAAAGCAAACGTCCGAATAGGTAAACGAATAGCTCGGAATGGGACTGAAGGTCAGACTAAACCATGTCGATTTGTTGGCTGTGGAATAGTTGGCACGGATCAATTGGGATAGCTGGTCGTCAGTAAGGGCGACTCCAATACCTTGATAGGTTATGGTTCCACCGATATTGACCGGCTCGGCGAGCAGGCTCAGCCTCGGATCATTGTATTCTTTTAGTTTGTCCACCAGCGTATTGGCCAGATACCGCAGGTCGGCACTGCCGGTCGTCATCTGTCGTAGAATTGGGTTTTGATTCTCGGCCTGAGCATCGTTGAATGTGGCAACCGCTGCGTTGTCGCTGTTGCTCGAAAGTAGCCCCATGGGCGAGGTCATGGCCTCAGTGACCGTCTTTTGCGCCAGACTGGAGTTTGCATACCGCATGCGCATGCCCAGCCTCAGCTTGAGCGAATTGCCGAATTTTTTCCATTTTGCAATATTGCCTTTGTAGAAAAAATCAGAAGACCCGTAGGTCTGATCGCCATCGTTGAGCTTCGCCAGCGCTGCATCTACCCGCTGGATCAATGCAGGGTAAATCGCCTCCTGTTTATCGAATTTCGGAGTGCGATTGATCTCTTTATTACTTGTGGTCACCTCAGTGTAGGGAATGTCGCCGAAGAGATCGGTCAGCCGCTGGTAGAGGTAGGCTTCGTAGAGCTCGGCAATAGCCAGCTTGCTACGTCCTTCGGGACTATTTTCTTTGCCGCCCAGCTCTTGCTTGATCTGTACAATATTGCGGAGCAAGGTATAGTGCTGCGACCAGATCAGGTTTTCAGGACCCTCGAAATATCGGGATACCGGTACAACAGGGCCTCCTGCCCAATGTTGTATCCAGGATCCAAATTTATTGTTCGGGAGTTCGCCCGATTCCTGGAAAGTACCATCCCGCAGGATGCGGGCAAGCAATAACGCAGGGTCTACGGCCGTGACCGAGGTGGGTGGCGTGTTGATCCGCTCGAAATCTTTGGTGCAGGAGCTCAGTCCTGTCAACAGCATCAACACGGCCGCAAATGTATTTTTCAATAATATCGTTTTCATCCGTTTGTCTTCTTTAAATTATACAATAATTGTTTCAGGGGCTCGCTTTACGACTGCCGACCGGTGCGGCTTGATGAGCGCACTGTCCGGTTGCGCAATGAACGATTTACAAGCCGACGGTAAGGTTAATACCAAATGTGCGCATCATCGGCAACGACGTAGACTCAATACCTATGGAACTGTTGTTCACGTTGAAGGCGGAAGCTTCAGGGGAAAACCCGTCCGTCTTTCGCTGGAAGTAAAAGAGGTTGCGGCCATAAACGCCCAGTTTGAGCGAGTTGATCACTCGGTGGGGTATTAGCTTTTTGGGAAAAGTGTAGGATAAGCTGATTTCGCGCATGGCAATGTAACTCATATCATTGACCATCTCCTCAGAGACCATGACTTCCTTGTCGCTGGCAACCATGTTCCAGTAATCTTGTGCGTTGACCTGCTTCGTGTTTTTGGTACCGGTACTTGTCCAGTTTCCGGAACCGTCCTGCTGCGCCACCATGCCTTCGGCAACGTAGGTGCCGTCACGTCCTGCTACTGTTTTCTGCGTGGTTCCATAAATGATCTGTTCGCGATTGGACTGCGAAAACACGACTCCGCCCTGCCGGATATCGACCAAAGCATACAGGTTGAAGCCTTTGTATTTAAGGGTGTTGGCAAATCCTCCCAGCCAGTCGGGCTGCGCGTTTCCAAGGTCGGTCTGCACGCGACCCGCAGTACGCAGGGGCAGCCCTGTGGCCGGATCGATCAGCCTATTTCCCTGTGCATCTTTGATCCAGGCGAATTGCGTGCCGATCAGCTGGCCAAATGGTTTGCCAACTTCGGCTACAACATTGATCCCGCGATCCGTGGCCAACAGGAAGCTTTCTACGCCGGGGTAGAGCGACTCGACTTTATTGCGGTTGCGGTTGTAGTTGAAGGTGGTATTCCATTCGAAGCCCGATTCGGTCCGCAGGGGCGTCGCCCCCAGCACAAACTCAATACCTCTGTTGCTGATCTCGCCGGCGTTGATTCTATTTTTCACATACAGGCTCGAAGGGGCAATGGGCACATCAAGAATCTGATTTTTGGTCTTTGCCTGATAGTAGGTGAAAGAGAAGGATAACCTGCTCTTCAGGAATCTCAGGTCGGCCCCGGCTTCAACGGAGGTGGTCAGCTCGTTTTTTAGGTTGGGGTCGGGAATGATTTCGGTATAGGACGCCATGGGCACTCCACCATGGGTATACTGGTTGAGACTATAGGTGCCCGTCAGCTGGTAAGGATTGCCCGAACTGCCGGCCTGAGCCCAGGAAGCCCGGATCTTTGCAAAGGATAGCGCCTCGGACTGCCATTTGAAGGCATCTGACAGGACGAGACTCGAACTGATGGAAGGATAAAAGAAGGAGCTGTTTTCTTTGGACAATGTGGAAGACCAGTCGTTGCGGGCAGAGAAATCGACAAACCAGTAGTCCTTGTAACTGAACTGTCCGGAAAGATAGGCTGAATTGATCTTGGACTCAATCAGGTCGAAAATATAGGTATTGGTAGTTGTATTGTTGATCACAAAGAGATCGGGTACTATAAACTGGTTGCCCGAATTGCCAGTCATACGCAGATATCTGTTTTGATGGCTGGCACCGAGATTGACACTTAACTTTAGATCTTCCGCGAGCTTAAAGTTGGAGCTGGCGAGAATATCGTAGTTGTCCTCACGGGCGCGGATCACTTCTTCGCGGATATCTCCTTTTCGGTTTAAGCTCTGGTAGGTGTTGATCGGACGATAGCGGAAACGCTGGTCCGTGTAGTAGTCTGTTCCCCCGGTGGCTGTCACTTTGAGCCATGGCGCAACATCATAGCTGAGCCGAAGCAAACCGATGAGGCGGTCGCGTCGGTCTTCGTTGTGGTTTTCGTGGATCGTCCAGAAGGGGTTGGCCGTGGAACTGTTGGTCGCATAGGTCTTTTCCAGCCCTTCTGTCAGCCCTGAAAAGCCAAGCTGCCGGCTTATCTCCTCCGCAGTCCATTTGTACTGGGCGAGGATATCGTTGCCCAGGCTGCGCGGCTGACTGATAAACAGGTAGGCGGGATTGTCCGCCGCATCGGCCATGGTCGGCCGGTTTTGTCCCTTCTGAGCGATATAGTTGGCCTTAATGTCGATATGAAAACGGTCGGTTATCTTGGCCTGCGTTCGCAGCCCGAAGTTGTTTCTTTTGAGTGTATTGGTCGGGATATAGCCCTTCACATCGGTATTGGCAAAAGAAAAGCGATAGTTAACTTTGTCGGTTCCCCCGTCAATACTTAGGTTGTTGACAAATTGTTTTTCCGTCTGAAAGAATGACCCGTAGGTATCGGCCTGGGGAGTCAGCTGCAGAACATGACCATAGGCATCTTCGTAGGTTTGTCCTTCCATTTTGGCACCCCAGCTACCCCGGGTGGTACGGTCGCGCCCAGCGCTCATTTTGGGTAGGCCGCTGTAACCAAACTTGAGGGCATCACTCATCGAAACAATCGTGCCATCGTCTTTTCGGAAGTGGGTAAAGGTACCGTTCAGCCCCTGGCCATAGACATTCTGAAAATCGGGCAGCACGAGGGCATTGCCCAAAGAGAAGTCTGTCCCATAGTTAAACCGCGTTTTTCCGGCTTTCCCTGATTTTGTCGTAATCAGGATAACCCCATTGCTGCCTCTCTGCCCATACAATGCCGCGGCATTGGGGCCCTTCAGCACCGACATGGTTTCAATATCTTCGGGATTGATGTTGCCGATGCCGTCACCATAATCTGTGCCGCCCGACTGGTTGGGGGAGGAGATGTTCTGATTGTCTATAGGCACGCCGTCAACAACATACAGAGGCTGACTGTTGCCGATCAGGGAATTGTTGCCGCGGATGACGACCTTCGAGGATCCTCCGGCGCCCGAGGCCGCACGGCTCACTTGCACGCCGGCCACCTTGCCCGATAGCGCATTGGCCACATTGGTCTCCTTGCCCTGTGTCAGTTCATCGCCTTTGAGTTCGGCGACGGTATAACCGAGAGCTTTTTTCTCCCGTTTGATCCCAAGTGCCGTGACTACGACTTCCTGCAGATTTTCGGCTACAGACTCCAGGCTGATCGTGATCGCAAGTTTATCCCTTTCGGTAATGGTATAATCCGTAAGTTCCTTGCTCTGATACCCGATCGACGATACACTGATTTTGTAACCCTGACCGGGAGGGATCTGATCCAGTGCAAAGGTTCCATCGGGTCTGCTGGTGGTGCTTTTTTTCAGCCCGCTTGCCGCATTGTGGACCGTGACGGTGGCCGAGGGTATCGGCCTGCCGGCCTCATCTTTGATGATTCCGGTAATTGATGCTTGCTCTTGTGCTTGAGCGACGAGACAGCTCGACGATAGCAGGCCCATGAGACCAAGACGGAGTGCCCAGTTGACATCGGCACGAATGCTGGATCTTAACAGCAGCATAGTGAGAACACGATGCCTGGAAGGTAAATAATTGTGCATAATTTATGGGTTAAATAGTGAATTTATTCGTTCTGTATCGTTATGCTGATCCGGTGAAGCTGCTGGATATCCGCGAGTATACGCCGGTAAACCTCTGCCGTGTCGGTGTAGGTGCCGCTGTAGTATTTGTCCTGAATATCTTGTGCATCGTAATTTAGCTTGACGGGGCAGTTGTGACTGATGATACGGAGCACATCCTCCAGCGGCAGGTTCTTGAAAAATAGCTGTCCGGCGGTGTTGCGGTACGACCCTCTTTGGCTGCTCCGTGTGGCAGTGATGCGTGTCTCGGCAACAATCTGCTGGTCGCGGCTGATGCTGATCTCCTCCTCGGGCATAAACTGTAGCTTCAGCGCATTGCCGTCCGGATGTTGACGGGTGCCCTGCACTTCAATGCGCCCTTCGTGCAACTTTATTTTCGTGATGGACGTACCGAGCGCATCTACAGTAAAAATAGTGCCTAGTGCAGTCGTGGTTAGTCCAGTCGTATGCACCCGGAAGGGCTTACTCTTATCTTTGGCTACAATAAATCTGGCTTTCCCTTTTAACTGGATGTCACGGGATTGCGTGGTACTGAAATCAGCGCTGAATTTGACTTCGGAATTGGGATAGAGCTCAATTCCGGAGCCGTCGGGCGCCGTCAACGAAAGCACCGTGTTGCCCGAATTGATGTAATACAGGTTGCCCGGCTGTACAGGAGACGGAACACTCGGTGGTGAGGCAGCCCGCTGGGCAGTGATGGGCTCTGGTGACGGAAGCTGGGTATACACCAGCCACAGGCCAATGCCAGCCGTCAATATAGCCGCTGCATAGCGCAACCATTTAGCGGTATGGTGACTGCCGCCACCGAGGCCCAATTGTTTAAACAGACTGACTTTTAGAGTGGACTTGTTGTCAAAGTCCGGCGGCCTGTCCTGCTGTTGCCACTCTGACTCCGGCATGTAGTCGGCCAGGTCAAGTTCCTGATTAGCCAGTGCATTTTCTATAGCAGTGACTTCTTCTGCGCTTGCTCCGCCGCTCAGATACTTGTCAATCAGTGTTTTTGTAATCTTCATATAGAAAGATTACGATTGAAAAACGCGTATCCCCCAAAAAAAAATTACAAATTTGTCAGCATCAAGATGCCGATAAACAGCGCCTTTCGGATGGTTTTTAAAGCGAGCGCCAGTTGGTTTTCTACTGTTTTGGTGGAAATGGACAATTTTTGTGCAATCTCTTTGTGCGATAGCTGGGAAAATCGGCTCAGCATAAAGATCTGCCGGCGCCTGTAGGGCAATGTCTCGACAATCTGCTGCAGCCCACTGGCAAGCTGTTTGGCCTGATAGTCCTCCTGGGGACTATACTGTAGGATCGGAGCGGGCTGGCACTGCAGGAGTTTGTTTCTATGGTATTCGGCTTTGACCAAGTCGATGACGGTGGTCCGCGTGATACAGAAAAGCTGGGATTCTATGCTGGCCTCAACATTTTTGTGGCACATGTTGTGCCAGAGCTTGATGAAAACGCGCTGCACCGTTTCTTCGGCCAGGTAGGACGATCTGGTTTTATGGAGCGCATACTGGTATACTTTGGGGCTCCATCGGTCGAAGTATTCCTCGAATTTTCGGGCATTGAGCGAAAGGTCAGTTTCCATAGTATAGGCTTGGAATACCTGAATATAGGGATAATGTTTGTCTGCTCAAAGTCTTTCAGGCATTTATTTTACCAGCATTAAAAAATAAATCCTTAACTTAAAGGATCAAAACCATAAATGATGAAGGGCCAGATCATTATCTTTTTTATTTTCCTGGGTTTTTCTTTTGCTTCGGCACAGACCGCTTCTCAGCAGACATCTACATCCGATCCCAACCTCTGGATACAGCAGCAGCTCCAAAAAGCGAAAACAGGGACCGTGCTAAAGAATTACGAAGGAAGTTTTTTCAGAAGGGATTCTGTCCGTATTGTTGGCTATATAGACGGCTATAAAACGACGATGGGGTTTAGTAGTGGCATCATTTACAGCGACAATTTACTGACCAGGGAGGAATATCCATCCACGATCCAGATCTATCCCGACGGTCGTTTTGAAGTCAGCTATCCGGCCGTGTTTCCCCAGATGTCTTATCTGATGCTCAACGATAATGTATATAACTATTACATCGAACCTGGCCATACGCTGGTCATGCTGTTCAGGGTGGCTCCGGACAATAAACTTCAACTGTTGCAGTATAAGGGCCCCCTGGCTGCGGAAAACCAGCAGCTGCTTGATTTTAAATGGCAAGACAATCGGAGGGCATTTTATGACAACATCGAAAAAATGTTGAAGGAAAGACCGCTGCAGCAGACCAAGGAGCTGCTGCTCGCCAAATGGGATAGCGTGCAGGGGGAGGTAAGTGATCGTCTGGCACAGTCCAGCTACACGGCCAAAGTAAAGCAGCTGATTCGCGCGGACGTGGCCATAAATTATGCGGCGCAGCTCATGGACGCCGAAATGTACCGTGCCAATTTTTCAAGACAGGATACGTTAAATCCTTACCTTAGGCAAGCTCCGGCCGATTATTTTGATTTTATCAAGCGGCTAGATCTTAATGACCGCACACTGTTGGTCACACCTCAATTTTCTTCTTTTATCAACCGGTTTGAGTATTCTCCTTTATTTCAGCCTGAAGGATATTATCAACTACTGAATGCAGGGCGAGGTGCTGATCAGTATGCGATCCTGGATTCACTTAATCAAGTGGCCAATCCGGCCTTGGCGGGTACTCTGCTGACCGAGGTGGCCAAGCTCAGAACATTGAAGGCTAATATCTCCGCTGCTAAGGACACGGCCCGGATCAATGTCATTTCAGCGAGGCTGTTGAAGCGATTGACGAATAAGGACCTGAAGGATGAGGCTCTGGCATTGACGGCACGGATAAAGAGATCGGCGGATGGATATGTCCTGCCTCAGACGGCTGCCGCTGCCGTATTCAAAAAGCTGACGGACAAATATCGCGGCAAAGTGGTCATCGTGGACTTTTGGGCGCAGTGGTGCGGCCCCTGCCGTGCAGGAATTGAATCCATGCGCGAAAAGCGGATAAAACTCAAGGACAATCCCAATCTTGTATTTGTGTTTGTAACCGACAGCAGCGGCACGCCGGATATGAACTTCTACAACGACTATGTGGTCAAAAATCTGATGCACGAAAGTTATATTGTCTCGGCAGATGAATATTTGGGCCTCCGTGAGCTGTTTAAATTTAATGGGATACCGCGGTACATTCTGATGGACCCGGATGGTAGAATCAGAAATGATCATTTCTCGCTCCACAACTGGCGCTATGAGCTGCCGAGAAATTATCCGAAGTTATTTACCCACCAGATGATGCAGGGGATTTAACTCCCGAAGGCTGCTTTATTGCCCTCTTCCTTACTGCGCTTGGTTGAAACTGGCTCGGGACCCACGACCTGAAGCATTAGTGCCTGCCAAGGCATCCCTAATCTTTTGTTATTGTTAACGAAACAATTTCTTAATGGATATTTTCAATCTTTGGAAAGTTTTGATTTTTAGGTGTTTGTGATAGCGTTTCAGTCCGCTGTTTATGTTTTGATAACGGATTGTTTATGCATGGTTCCTTTTTGTAACGCTCCGCTGGATCTTGCTGACCCGAATAATTTTCAACTTCGCAGCAGTCGACAATGAAAACCAAAATCAAATAATTAAGCAAAGATGAAAACACTTTTTACCTCATTACTGATCTTTTTAACGGTCATATGGTGCCATGCGCAGCAGGGTACGGGCGTTATTTCCGGTAAAGTGATTGAGAACATGACAAAGGCTTCTCTTCCGGGAGCTTCAGTGCGGCTCAATGTGGGCAACCGCTATACGGTCTCCGACCAGACAGGGGATTTTGAGTTTCTGAAAGTGCCTGAAGGGACCTATATCGTTGAAGTCGTATATATGGGCTATAAGCCGCAGCGTAAGGAAGTCACCGTGACCAAGGGGGGCAATTCAACCGTCAACTTGATCCTGGAAGATGCCGCTATACAGATGGACCAGGTGGAGGTGCTCAGTGACCGCGCACGGGGGCAGGCGCGGGCACTCAATCAGCAGAAAAATAAATCCAATATCACCAATATCATCTCGTCCGATCAGGTAGGCCGTTTTCCCGATGCCAATATTGGTGAGGCACTGCGACGTGTCCCCGGCATCACGATGCAGAATGATCAGGGTGAAGCGCGCAACATCATCATCAGGGGACTGGCTCCCGAACTGAATTCAGTGACATTAAATGGTGACCGCATACCTTCTGCCGAAGGGGACAACAGGCGGGTACAGATGGACCTGATTCCGTCGGACATGATCTCGAGTATCGAAGTCAATAAAACGCTGACCTCAGATATGGATGCCGATGCCATAGGCGGCTCGGTCAACCTGATCACCCGTGCCTCACCCAATGGGGAGCGCATCTCGGCTACCTTGTCTTCTGGTTATAATCCGATCCGCGACAAAGCGCTGTACACCGGCGCATTTGTGTATGGCAACCGCTTTGCCAAAAAGGCCATTGGTATGGTGCTGAGCGGCTCCTACAATAATAACGTGTACGGATCGGACAATGTCGAAGCGGTATGGGCGAAGGATGATTTCGGCAATACATTCGTCGAGGAGATGGACATCCGGAAATACGATGTACAGCGTATCCGCCGCAGTGTGGCAGCTGCCTTTGATTTTAAATTGAGCCCAAACCACAGCCTCTATGCCAATGCCATGTACAACTGGCGGGACGACCGCGAGAACAGGTACCGCATGCGTATCGATGATATCGAGCCACAATATAATGGTGACAATGGGATCACAGGATATAAGGGCCGCATCGGTATCCAGACCAAAGGGGGAATAGACAACGATCGTAATAAAATGGCACGCCTCGAGGATCAGCGGGTACAGAACTACTCGTTGCGCGGTGAGCACTTGCTTTCGGCAGACCTGGATATGGACTGGACGCTGAGCTATTCCAAAGCAAGAGAATACCGCCCCAACGAACGTTACATCTTGTTCCGCCAGAAGAATAATACCCTTAACTTTACAGGGACAGATGAATTTCCGCTGTTTAACCCCGTAAATTTTGATGCCAACGGCGTTGGCCTGAACACGATATCGGAAAATACCGACCTCACTGAAGAGGATGAACTGGGCGCAAAAATAAATTTTAGACTGCCTCTTTCATTAGTGAAGGGGCAGAAAGGCCGCTTACGCTTTGGTGGGCGCCTGAGACTCAAAAATAAGGATAGAAACAATAATTTCATCGAGTATAGCCCAGTCAATGAGGATTTGATTCCGAACTTAGGATCTATCCCGCATGTTTTTTTTGATGGTAAGAATTTCCAGCCGGGTGAGCAATATGTACCGGGACTGTTTGCGAGCAGAGCTTATCTGGCGAGCCTGAATCTGACTGACCAGAATGTCTTTACAGGGGAAGAGAATCCGTCCGAGTTTTTGGCTCTCAATTACACTGCCAAGGAAAAGATCTATGCGGGGTATCTGCGCTGGGATCAGGATATTACAGACAAATTATCGTTGATTGCGGGCTTACGTCTTGAACATACCAAAATTGACTACACGGGTAATATCATCGAAAACGAAGAAGATCTGGCCGGTACGCGTAGTTCAGAGAATAGCTACACTGACCTGTTGCCAAGCCTGGCCGTAAAATATCAGGCGAATGATGATCTGGTACTCCGGGGTGCTTTCACAACAGCGCTGGCGAGACCAAACTATTATGCACTGACGCCTTTTGTGGGCATTGTAGCCGGTGATGAGGCCATTGCAGCGGGCAATCCGGACCTGGACGCCACCAATGCCTATAACCTTGACCTGATGGCCGAGCAGTACTTCAAATCGGTGGGTATTCTTTCAGGCGGACTGTTCTATAAACATCTGAAAAACTTTATTTATACCTATGCTGACCGCGCGTATACACAGTCCAAGTTTGCCAGTGATTTTCCTGATCTGACCAATCCGATTCCGGATGGGGAGCAGTGGGCATTCACGCAAAACCGCAATGGCGAAAGTGTCAATGTATATGGTTTTGAGGTGGCGGTACAACGACAGCTGGACTTCTTGCCAGGCAAATTCCTGCGCGGTTTTGGTATCTATGCCAACTATACCTTCACGAAGTCCAGAGCCAGAGGCATTACCAACAGTGACGGTGAGCCAAGGCAGCATGTTAGCTTGCCGGGGACAGCTCCGCATATGCTGAATGCCTCACTCTCTTGGGAAAATAAACGCTTTGCAGCACGTCTGTCGGCGAATTATACGGCCGCTTACATCGACGAACTGGGTGGTGATGCTTTTGGGGACGTCTTCTATGACAAGCAGTTCTTCTTGGACGCCAATGCTTCTTATAAAGTTTCTAAAGTCGCCCGTTTCTTTGCCGAAGCAACCAATCTGACGAACCAGCCGCTGCGGTACTATCAGGGAGTGGCGGCCCAGAGCAGACAGATGGAGTATTACCGTCCACGGTACAACTTCGGGGTGAAGTTTGACTTTTAAAATTCGTATACTAGCAGCATGATAAAAAAGTGTATAGGAACCTTGATTATTATATTTTGTGTGCTGGGCCTCGTCCGGCCACAAAATACCGCTGCTACTGCATCGCAAACGCATCCTTCCGATGCGGCTTTTGTTGCACAGAATGAAATTTTACAGCAGGCCCGGACCGATGGTGACTTGCTCAAGGAGGCACGAGCGCTACAGCGTATGGGCCAGATCTGTTATCAGATGGGGCTGTTCACGCAGTCCCTCGATTATCATATGAAAGCGGATGAGATCTTCCGTTCCGACAGAAATGAACAGCAGATGGCAGACAACCTCAATGATCTGGCTCTACTTTTTCTGATTACCAAACAGCAAAATGACGCCCGCACAGCTTATTTTAAAGCGCTGCACACTTTTCAGCGGCTCGGCGATCAAAAGGCTATAGCGCGTACCTATGCCAGCATCGGCCATCTTTACGAGAAAATTGCAAACTATGACAGCGCTTTTTTTTATCAGGAAAAAGCCATGTCCCTCTTTGAACGCATCGGCGATAGCGAAGGGATAGCGCTGGTCCACGACAACCTGGGCAGCATCTATGAAGATAAGCTGCAGTTTGACCAGGCTCATTTCCATTTTTCGAGGGCGCTGGACTGGTTTGAACAGGGTAGCAATACCGAAATACGTATTGATGTCTATAACAACATGGGGGATGTATACCGCAAAAAAGGCGATTATACACAGGCGCTGCATTACACGCGAAAAGCCGAGGCACTGGCCAGAAGCACCAATGCGTACAGCAGGCTGAGCAGCGCATATAGAGACCTGGGTAAGACGTATTACTTTCTAAAAAAAAGCGACAGTACCTTCTATTACCTCGAACTAAGCCGGGAATATTTCTTAAAGTCTTATTCCGAGGAAAGCAAAAAACAGGAAGCCTTATTGAAAGTGATCTATGGCCTCGACCGAAAAGAAATGCAGCTTGCCGAAATGGAGCAACAGAAAAAGATCTCCAGGGCGATCTATATTGTCTCGGGTATTGTGGTCGTGTTTTTTATCCTGGTGGCTGCTATTGTCATCCGTAACCAACGGTACCGGATGCGGCGCGAAATTGAGATCAGCCGTCGGGAGGAGGCGCTGCTGAAGACACAGCAGGAGCTGCTTGAAATTGACCTGAACAATAAGAAGATGCAGGAAGAGCAGCTGAAGGAAAGTCTGCACAATAAAGCGCGTGAAATCACAGTACATACCCTGCAGTCCATTCAAAAAAATCAATTACTGGAAGACATCAGTGCAACATTGAAAGAGATGATCAAAAGCGATGGCCGCAGCTACAAGAAGGAGCTGCGTGCCCTGCTAAATAAAATCAATCTGAACTTTCATCAGGATAACTACTGGGAAGACTTCAGACGGATTTTCGAAGAAATCAACCAGGAGTTTTTTGACAAACTGCAGGAGATCAATCCGGGGCTATCGGCTACGGAGATCAAATTCATCTCACTGATCAAACTCAATATGAACAGCAAAGACATCGCTGCGCTGCTGGGCGTATCGAGCGATAGCCTCCGTGTAGCACGATACCGCCTCCGAAAAAAATTGAAATTAGAACAAGGGAGTAGTCTAACTGCCTTTATACAATCCATTTAAGGGTGCATGTTGCTTTTTTGTTGCGCTCAAATAAGGCGCTGTACACTATTTGTAACGCTAGATTTGGGGTGTAATCCGACAGAAAATCACAATTTGGCCCTTACTAAAGCAAATGATATGAATAAGCTAAAAACATTATTTTTCGCATCGTGTGCGACAGGCCTTTGTGCGACTAGCCTAGATGTATATGCGGATCAGAACGTAGCCCGCACAGACACTTTACAGGCTACAGTAATTACAGAGCACGTCAGGCACGATTCTGATGATCCGGCGATATGGATCAATCCAGCTGATGCGGGCAAGAGCCTGATTATCGGTACCGATAAAGATAAGGATGGCGCCTTGTATGCCTTTGACTTAACCGGCAAGATCGTGAAGCGTGTTGGTGGCATCCAGCGCCCCAACAATGTGGACATTGCCTACGGCTTTGAGCTGAACGGCAAAAAGGTTGATATCGCCGTCACGACAGAGCGAAATGCGAATAAGATCCGTGTTTTCTCGCTGCCCGACCTGCAGCCGATTGATAATGGCGGAATAGAGGTGTTTGTGGGTGAACAGGACAGAGACCCCATGGGTATCGCATTGTATACGCGCCCTTCAGATCAGCGTATTTTTGCAATTGTAGGACGTAAAACGGGACCACAGGATAATTATTTATGGCAATACGAGCTGAAACCCAGCAATGGAGCGGTCACAGGAACAGTGGTACGCAAATTTGGCCGGTATAGCGGCAAAAAAGAAATTGAAGCTATTGCAGTGGACAATGAGCTGGGATATGTATACTACTCGGATGAGCAGACTGGTGTGCGCAAATACCTGGCAGATCCGGATGCGAAAGATAACAGTGAACTGGCTTTATTTGCCCAGACGGGCTTCTCGGTGGATCACGAAGGGATTGCCATCTATAAAACCGGCGACAAAACTGGCTACATACTGGTTTCCAATCAAGGCTCGCAGCGTTTTATGGTATACCCACGTGAAGGAAGCGCAGGTAATCCGCACCGTTACGAGCTGCTTGCGGAGATTCCGGTGAGCGCGATGGAAACAGACGGGGCAGATGCTACCCAAGTCAGTTTGGGACCGCAGTTCCCAAAAGGTATCTTTGTGGCGATGAGCACAGACCGTACATTCCACGTTTACGATTGGAGGTCCGTTGAGGAAAAGATAAGAGCTGCAAGTCAGCAATAAAACGGTAACGGATCGTATTTATACCCGTTCGCGCAAGTTTGATACGGGTCATCTGATAAAGGGCGTAGGGATGGCACAGACTTTGAATTCTACTCATAAACAATAGTATTCACATTAACACATCAACTTATGAGAAAATGGATTCAGTTTTTGGGCTTAAGTACCCTAATCTTAACCGTAGTGATCGGATTTGCCTCTTGTAGCAAAGATGACGACCCTTCGGACAATGATCTCTTTATTGGAAAATATGAAGGTACGATCGGATTTGATGACCTGGATAACAATGACAATGACGTGGCCTCAGCTCGCGGGACGGTTACCGTCACAAAGCTGGGGGATACGTATAATTTTGCGTTCGGAAATGGAATTCCCAATTTAAATGGGGTTGATTTTGAACAGAAAGGTAATGTCCTGGTCAATATTGGTACTGCGGGTACTGGAGTGATCCGTATCGATGCGGGAAAATTGACCATCGCCTATACAAAGGATGGCAAAGCATGGACTGCAGACTGTGAACGTTAACGGGATTATATCTCTTTATTTTAGAGCCATCCGACAACGGATGGCTCTTTCTTTTGGGCATGGCCCGTCTGTTTCGGTACTATGCTATTTTATTTGTAACCGGGATTCTGTTTCAGAGGATCACCATCTTTATTGTTTAGCAGTATTTCATTTAATGGAATAGGAAGCAGGACATTGTGATCCTGAAAGCCTGTAATAATCTTATTGGCCGGAGCCTGATCACCGTTGCGTGCGATACGTTCTTTCAGTTTATTCATGCGCACCAGCGTCATGCGACGGTTTTCTTCGGCAATGAGTTCACGGGCGCGTTCATCCAGAATGAAGTCGATGGAGAGGTCTCCTGCCGCAACACGGCCCAGACTGGCATTTCCGGATTCGGCCCGTGCGGATTTGAAGGAGCGGTCGCGCAGTTTGTTGATATCTTCGGCAGCTCCGGCGATGTTCCCTCTGCGTAATCTCGCTTCAGCGCGTAAAAGATAAGTTTCAGCAAAGCGCATCACAGGCCAGTCTTTGACAAGTGCATAACCAAAGTCATCTATGGGATCGTATCCGCCCCATTTCGTTGGAAATGGATACCAGACTTCGAGGCTGTCGGTGCGGAACGGTATCACTTTGTCGCCTGTCTTGATCGTGATGTTTTTGACACCAGCCCCTTCATTCACGCGGTAGCCATCGGCATCAATACCAATTATCCTGCTAAAGCCCGGTCTGTTGTAATTTGTGGTGCGCCTTATATTGTAGTTGCTGTTTCGGATGTCGCCGCCGAGGCCTTTCCATACGGTGTACTTCATGAAATTGCTCAGTCGAAGCCGGCCGTTGCCCCGTCCGCCAAGCGAATCGGCGTTCACCATGCCATCCCATTTGTGATAGGCCGGCTGCCACACGCGGCGGTGCTGCGGGTTGTCTATCGTACCGCCATTGATCGACCGGTTGTATTCGACTTCAAATGTCCAAATGGCTTCGGTATTACCCTGGCTACGCCGCATATTGCCCTGACGGAACATATCGCGGTAAAAATCGCCGCCTTCGGTTAGGTACTTGCCGTAGCGGGCATCCACCAGCTTATAATTGCCACCGTCAATGATAGCTGTCGTCATGGCCTCTGCCTGAGCAAAGTAAGCCGCATCCCGCATGCCCATGCGTAAATAAACTTCTGCCGCCAGCTGTCGGGCCATATCTTTATTGATGCGGCTTGGAGCCGCAGCCTTACCCAGGTCGGGAAGTTCCTTGATCGCGTAACTAAGGTCCGTTTCAATCAATTTATCAACCTCCGTCGCAGCGGTTCGGGTATAGTTAAAGGTCGGTACTTTTATCGAACTGGTCAACAGTGGTACATCTCCCCAGAGCGTCACCAGCATGTTGTAAGCGTAGGCACGGAAAAATCGTGCTTCGGCACTGGCCTGTGGGTTGCTGTCACCTACCCCATCAATGAGCAGGTTGGCGTTGTTAATAAAGACATAGCAGCGCTCCCATAGATAATTGACGCCACCGTTTTCTGAATTGAGATCGGCATATTGGTAAAAGGCGTTTTCCACGCCTTCGGTAGCGCCGGCGCTGGCGATGTCCGTGCCGATCTGCCAGCAGGAAAGAAATCCTTGCCGGCTGCTCATACCCCACAGCTGTCCAAAGTTATAATGTAAACCCAGCAGCCTGTTTTCGACAGTGGTTGGATCCACCACGTTGGCGTCATAGTTGGAATAGGGCTTTTCGGTCAGGTAGTCCTTGCCACAGGAGCTGGCGCCCAGCATAGCCATCGCCAACAGCGAATAGATTACGGTATATTTTTTCATCGTCTTTTTCTTTAATCGTTAAAAATTTAGGTTAACACCCAGGACATATGTCCGCACCATAGGGTAGTTGAGGTTGTCATTGGCAGAGCCACGCGTGATATCCCGTGCCTCAGGATCCCAGCCCAGCCAGTTGGTCCAGGTGTAGAGGTTGCGGCCGCTAGCGTATACGGTCAGTCCACCCACGCCCAGCCTACTGGCCACCTGCTGCGGCAGGGTATAGCTCAGCGTCACATCTTTCAGACGGGTAAAGCTCGCGTTGGAAGGGAAACCATAGCCATGGACATTGGAGTGGTTGCCCAATGAGCGCCATTCGTTGCTTTTATTCTCGGGGGTCCAGTAGCCCAGTGCTGCCGGCGTACTCCGTCGGCCCATTTCGTCTGATGCCGCACCGATCTGTGGATTGTTGCGCAGTGCACCCTGTACGGTATTGATGAAAATGTTGAGCGTAAAATCTTTGTACGTGAAGGTATTGGTCAGACCTGCAGTCCATTTGGGCGCGGTCTGGCCGAGCACGGAACGGTCGCCTTCGCCGATCTTTCCATCGCCGTCCAGATCGGCAAGCTTGAGGTCTCCGGCCTGGGCGGCATCGTCCCAGCCCTTATTGGCACCTGATGCAATCTCGTCTTCCTGCCAGATGCCGACTTTAGTGAAGTCATAAATGACTCCTACAGGCTGGCCAATAAACCAGCGGTTGCCCAGATCTTCCTGCCCATTCCCATAAACCTCCTTGATCTTATTTTTATTCCGGGAGAAGACTAAGGTAGATGACCAGTTAAAATGATCCTTCACAATGTTCTTTGTGTTGAGTGTCAGGTCGATACCGGTGTTTTCGAGTTTGCCCATATTGGCAAACACTTCCGTGAATCCGGTGAGCTTAGGAAGGAACTGCCGCAGCAGCATATCGTATGTACTCGATTTATAGACATCAACGCTACCCGAAATTCGGTTGTTAAACAGTCCAAAGTCTATCCCTGTATTCAGTCCTTTTGTTTTTTCCCATTGCAGGTTGTCATTCCCCATCTGCGTGCGGATCGTGAGTGCGGTGTTGGACAGTCCATTCATGGCCATGGGGTAGGCGTTCATCAGAAATTGGGTCTGATAGATGCTGATGGCTTCATTGCCCGAAAGACCATAGGATATACGCCATTTCAGATTGCTGATCACGTCCTTGCTGTTCTGCATAAACGATTCATTATGAATATTCCAGGCTGCGGCTGCTGAAGGGAACGCCCCATACTTGTTGTTGCTGCCAAACACCGACGAGCCATCTCTCCTTACCGTGAGGGTCAGCATATAACGGCTGTCATAACTATAATTTAAGCGTCCCATCTGGGAGATGGTGCGATAGAGGTCGGCTTGGGAGCCCACCTTCTGTGTGTTGGCTGTGCCCAAATTGCCCCATTCAAGCGCATCATTTGGAAAGATCTCTCCAGTGGCAATGGCTCGCTGCCAGTACTTGCTTTTTGCAGCATACAGCCCCGTAAAATCAAAGTGGTGTTTGTCGATGTCTTTGCTATAGGTCAGGATATTCTCCACGGTATAGGACTGGGTTTCGCTATTCGTGATGCTGCCCATTCCCGAAAAGTTGTACACGGATTCGCCCTCGTAGTAGTTTTCACGCACGGGGACATAGGAGTAACCGGCATTCAGCTTATATTTTAATCCGGCCAACGGCTTGAAGAGCTCTCCAAAATTGACTTCTGCGTAACCGTTCAATGAAATATTGAACTGTCGGCGTTGCGGATCCAGTGTGGTGGGCAAGAGGGGGTTGGCCCAGAGCTGCTCGGAATACATAGGATACTGCGTCAATGTGCCGTCCGCGTTGTACATCCGCGCATAGGGACTCATCGCCGCGGCCTGGAGTAGATTTGCGCGGCCACCGTCTCTATTGTGCGCCACGATAAAGGAGGAGGTCCCTACCGATAAATACTTCGTGGCTTTAAAATCAGTATTCGTCCGGAAAGAATATCTTTTGTAATTATAGCCCAGCACCACACCTTTCTGATTGAGGTAGTCTCCCGACACGAAATATTTAGCGTTTTCACTACCTCCAGATAGGCTAACATTGTGATTTTGCACAACTCCGGTCTGCATTACGGCATCCAGCCAGTCTGTGGTAATTCCATTTTTATAGTTGTCGTATTCGTATTCATTGCGTACAGGACCGCCATTGAACAGGCTGGTGTTGGTGATACGGGCATACTCCGCATAACGCTTGAGCAGTTCTTCGCCGGATACGGGTTCGGGTACGTGCGCCGCTTGTTCTATGCCACCATAACCGCTATAGCGGATGGAGGGCTTACCGGTGGTGCCGCGCTTGGTCGTAATCAGGATGACGCCATTGGAACCGTTGACACCATAGATGGCCACAGCAGAAGGGTCTTTAAGTACCTCCACGGACTCAATATCATTCGGGTTGATATCGTTAATGGACCCGTCGGTGCGGGTCAGTGGAATACCGTCGACCACGATGTAAGGTTCGGAGTTGGCATTGATCGAGTTTCTTCCTCGCACCTGTGCTGACGGGCTATCGCCGGGGATAGACGACGACTGCGTTACGGTCACATTGGACACCGCTCCCTGAATGGCCTGCATGACATTGTTTACCGGGATCTTGGAAAGCCGGTCTTTGGGGACTGAGGCTACCGACCCAGTGATGTCAGACCGTTTTTGACTGCCGTAGCCCACTACCACCAGTTCTTCGAGGACATTCTCTGCCGGCAGGAGGGTGATGTCAACTGTCTTTTGCTGTCCGACGGGCACCTGTTTTTCCTGATAGCCCACAGAGGTGATGATCAGCGTGCTTCCCGAGGGAGCCTGGATTGAAAAGTTTCCCTGCGCAGTGGACTGTACGGATTCGGAACTGCCCTTTACCCGGATCGTGACACCGGCAATACCCTTGCCGGCGCTATCGCGGATCGTACCTTTCAAGCTGGATTCCTGCCCGTAGCTGGACAGGGCAATCAAAAAAAGGCTGTTCAACAGAAGGCCTTTTTTGGCGTACTTGCTATAGTAATGATGTAGCATAATAGATTTTTATAATTGATTGGAAAAATTTACTCTACAGGCTATACGGTGTTGTATAGCCTGTTACAAAGGTCGTCGGGAAGGAGGAATGAAGTGTTTAATTAGGGTTCAATTCAGTTGAAATTGGTGTCAAATAAGGTTTTATCCTTGCCTTTCCAGCGTACTTCGACACGATCGCGATGCTGTCTGACTGTTGGGAACAGTTCATCGTCGCTCCAGGTTGCGCCGGATTTTTTCCACAACTGCAGGGTGATAAGCCGTTGATCGGCCGATGGACCCAGTGACAGATGACTGCTGAGCACCTTACTTTTGTCTGCAACAGGATGAAGTCCTTCACAGGCGACCGCCTGCACTCCCTGCCAGCCCAGAAGGGGTACCATGGCCAGCTGGTATTCGCCATTATCTATGATTACGGCAGTCAGGTTCTTACGCTTCCGTTCGGAGATCTGGACCGGCTGATTGTGCCGCTGAGGGAGGGCATAATGCCCCAGCCGAAGCGAGAGAGCAGGCTTGGAGGAGATCCGGTCACAGCGTAGAATGCCATTCGGCAACGGCTTTTCATGGAGTTCTATCCGTACTGTAGAGTCCCCGGCCAGCGATCCCACACGGCTGTAGATCTGTCCATCATATCCGCTAAACTGGTATAGACGCAGCGATTCCCATGCATCGCCTGCAACGGAAAAGGCATAGTTCATCGATACCAAACCATCTCTTCCATCTGCTTGCCAGGGGAAGGCGCTGTTATAGGCCAGCTTATTGTAATTTTCCGTGCCTTGGTAGTACCCTACCGTCCGGCTCGAGTTGCAGGAACGGATCTCCGATGCGCCAATAGCAGCATAGTCGGTGATCAGCAGCCCGGCGTCTTTGACATAGCTATTCCATACCTTGTTGCTGGCGATTTCACGATCCCAGGGACCCAGGTTTTCCCGGGCAGTCCAGAAGCTGCTGTCGTCTGGGATAAGTAAGCCCAGAAAAAACTTACCCAGCCAATAGGCGCTTCCTCTACAGCTGTATTCCTGTACCGCCGGCTCAAAGGCACCGTAAAAACCTAATGTGGGTACGCCGTCCTTCAGGAAATCGGGATGCTGCAAAAATTGGAGCAGGCTGCCCGAGGCAATCCTGCGCATCCAGCCGTAATTGATGGCTGGGTCTTCCAGCTCGCCCAGCAAAGCAAAGGGCACAGCGGCGCCCATACGGTAGGATATGCTGCGCCCCCACATGATCATTTCACCGTTTCTGCTGAACAGATAAGGATAGCTGTTGGCCACATCACGCAAATTGGATCGAAATCGGTCAGCTAGTTCAGGATACATGCGGGGTCCGTAATACTTGGCCCACAGCGACCCGTAGAGCTGAAAGGCCCACATGCTGTAGTAATCGTAATAGGGACTGTCGTTGTACCATCCATCGCCTTTGTAGTCGGCGAGGCATTTTTCCAGTAGGTTTTTCAGGTACGTTTCAGGTACCGTATAGCCACGGCTTTTGAAAAAGCTCAGGATCATGATATTGAAAAAACGCCAGTTCATCTCAATGGTGGGGCCTTTGCCGTAACTCAGCATGGTATGGGCCAGACTGTCTTTTGCTGCCTGGGGGAGTGGGTCCCATAGCACTTCGGGTGCAGCCATAAGGGATACCGCCAGGCCGCCAAATTCAACCAGTTTTTGGCTCGGTCCGCCCTTTTCTGGAAGCGGAGCGATATAAGTGCCGGAACTGGGATCAATAAGCCGCTGCAGCTGATGCCGGTAGTAATCAGCTACCCGTATTCCCCGGATCGTATAATTCGGATCTTCCTTCAGCAGCGGCAGTGCGACAAACAGTGTCCGGCACAATCCTTCGAGTTTCTCGGTTTCTGTGTGGACACCATCTCTCGGGTAACTCCGTCCGGGCTGTTTGGCAAATTGCATGGGACTGTCG
The DNA here is from genome assembly GCF_901482695.1 of Sphingobacterium thalpophilum. Classification (NCBI taxonomy): domain Bacteria; kingdom Pseudomonadati; phylum Bacteroidota; class Sphingobacteriia; order Sphingobacteriales; family Sphingobacteriaceae; genus Sphingobacterium; species Sphingobacterium thalpophilum. The sequence goes on along the minus strand of NZ_LR590484.1, from coordinate 1,463,163 downwards.
AGGTTATGGATCACCGAAAATGCTCCTTCCAATAAATAGGAAGCTGCATCCAGCCAGTGCTGCCGCGTCATTCCCGTGTAAGGACTTTGCTCAAAATCCGGGCGAACTAGTTCAAAACGGCTATCAGGACTCCATTCGATCACTTTGATGGTTGTAGGGTCAGCGCTGGATAAACCTTCAGCATCTTTTTGTACCGTTGATTGCACAAATAGCCCGATTTTGCGACTCTTTTTCCATAACTCTGTGTCCAGACTGGGCTCCCAGGCCCCCACGGACTCTTCACTCAAATCATAAAGCTGTGGCACCCCGTCTTTCAGGCCTTTGACATGCAGTACACTGGGGCGTGAACCACGTTCGGCATCCCGTATAACCATCGTCACGGCGGCCTCTTCATTTTTTCCGCTAACCAGCAGTTGTGGCCGCGCTATGGGAATTTCTTTTGTTCCCTGGCCGCTCAGGCTAAAAGACGTTTTCCTGTAGTCGAACGAACGGATATGCCATTGCCCCTGTTGTAGATAGATAATTCTATACTGTGGAATATGGCTGTGTTGGTCGCGCCAGTAGGTCGCAATATAGGGGTTACCTGCTTCGTCCGCAGCCATGGAGGTCTGGTTGATGAGTTCATGTCCCTGTGGAATGTGGGCAGCATACTCAGCGGTGGCAGCATTTATCGGGAGGCTGTAGACTGTTCCCCTGCTGTTCTGCCAGGTCAGACCTCCATCTCTGGAGCAGGCATAGGCCATGTCGTGATTGCTGGCGACATCGGGACTCTCCCGCCAGACCCAGGAGAGGTGTATGGTGCCGTTGTCGTCCACACAGCTTTGCCAGTAGGCATTGCGCTTCCCCTCACCGTCGATCAGGTTGCTATGCACGCGTGTCCACCTGTCTTGCTTGTCATCATACCTATTGATGACAAGGTTGCCGTTGCCAGATCCACCATCACGGTATAAGAAGAGCAACTGCCCATTGGGAAGCTTTAAGAATTCGGGATAAGTCACCGATGTCTCTTTGTCACCGGTCATTGCGCGTTCGGGGCCGAGAAGCAAGCTGTTGGGTTTCACCGTGCGTGCATAACGTAACTTGCTGTTGTGCTGGTCCCAGCAGACATGCAGGTATCCAGCACCGTCAACTATGATGCTGATGATATTGTGGGCGTCTTGTGCATGGCCCTTGTAGGCCGTGCGACTGAGTTCCCAGTCCGCCGCGGACAACAGGCGTCTGCCGAGAACGACATAGCTATCATCGTCATAATAGGCGATGTACTGGTACTTATCATTGCTGACCAGGGAATTTTTGCGGAATACTGCGGTATTCACGGTATTTTTTGCCCAGCCTTTTCCCACGGGTATGGTATTGATGGAGGGATGCTGGGCCATGATGTGCTGTCCACTGAGCAGGAGAACTGTCCAGCACAATGCGATGTTGAAAATCTCTTTTATGTTCATCTGTCACTCTTTTTTTCGCTCCATGCCTGATGCATGGAGCTGGTTTTTTCTTTTTATGGAATTGCCTGGCTATGGTCTTTCGTCCAGTTCTGGCCTGACCAGATACGTTTGGCGCTCCAGTCCTGTGCTTCGGCTGTCCAAAAGGGGGCATCGGAAGGAAGCCCCAGCGGCAAAAAGATCATAGTACATAAATAAGGGCTGCCTTGGTTGTTGTAGAAATCGGTCAGTCCGGGCTGATCACCATATAAGCCGAGTGTCAGCCAACCCTGACGGTAAGTGTCGGGGCTTTCTGTTGTTTTTTTTAGTACTGCTGATAAGGCGGCGCGTACCTGTCCCGGAGCCAGTTCCTGGGGAAGGCGCTGCTTGAGGGCCATATCGGCCAGGTGATGGAAGGCGCCGGCGCGATAGATCAGCGAGCGGCCAGAAGGCGGAAAACTGCCATCCGCATTGATCAGTCGCTCCTGAATAACCGCATAGCGCTTATTACGCTGCCTGATCTTACCAAACATAGGGTCATAGTTCTTCGTCTTCTCCTGGATGACATCCATGATGCCGCCAAGGAAGGGATGAATAACATAACTGTTATAATAGTCAAAGGCATAATGTGGACCGTCTTTATACATACCATCCCCTACATACCAGAGTTCGAGCTGCTGCAGGGCATAGTCGACGCGCATCACATCCCATTCTGTACTGTATCGAGCCAGAAAAGCTTCATTCATGGCAGAAAAGAGCAACCAGTTGGAGTAGACGGGGCGGAATTGTCGGGTAGAGCGTATGGAAGCGACCAAGCGCTGTCTTGAAACCTCATCGAGCTGCTGCCAGAGCCAGGGGCTACGCACAAAGGCCAGTGATATAAAAGCGGCATCGACCAGCTGCTGGCCGCCGATGTCAAAGCGCATAAAATCATGGGCATTGCTGTCCAGCGCGTTTTTCAGGCCGGCCAATGTCCAGGCCCGGTATTGCCTGCGCAGGGCGATCTCTGCTGGAGATCCGTCTTCCAGTCCCAGCCAGGGACTGATGCCAGCCAGTACACGACCCAGTACTTCTACATATTGTACCTTGATGCGGTGCTCCTTGTTGTCGACCTGTGCTGCCGTGATCTGCGGCATCTGGATGCGCAGGCTATCTTGCGCCAGGCTACGGAGCACAGGCCGCACCATACGGTCCATTTGCTGTAGCCAAAACTCCCGCCCTGTTTCCACAGGCACGGCTGTTTGTTTTTTCTTTCCCTGTGCATAACCTGTGCTGCTCAGCAACAGGATAGATGCGATATATAGCAACTGCTTGATCATCATGTATCAGTTTATTGTCGGTCAAGATAACGGTACATTTGTGTGCCCGCCAACAGAAAAGCGCCTACGCCAAAGGGGGCTGTGGAGTGGGCGTCAACGACCTGTCCGGGTATAGCCTTCTCGCCAATGGGCTGAATGTAGCCAACCCGCCCATCGGGCTGCACCGCGGTTTCACTGAGGTAGCGCCAGCCCAACAATGCCGCATCCTGATATTTCTGTGCGGTCAGCAACCCATGGTTGATTCCCCACAGCAGTCCATAGGTAAAAAATGCGGTCCCGCTGGTTTCTCTGCCGGGCGCATGCTGCGGATCCAGCATGCTGCGTGTCCAAAAGCCCTCGGGCTGCTGACAGGCAACAATAGCGGCAGCCATGGCCTCGAACCGGGTTTTATAGTGGCTGTAATGGGGTGAGTTTGGAGTAAGGTCCTCCATGACCTTGGCTAGCGCAGCAAATACCCAGCCGTCGCCACGTGCCCAGAAATCTTTTTTTCCTTGCGTGGTTTTGTGTTTGGGATATACATATTTAGCATCGCGATAATAGAGTTTCTCCTGCTCGTCATACATGATGCTGTCAGCATACTGCATATAGGTAAACAGTTTGTCCAGATACTGCGGGTCATGTGTCAGTTTATACATCTTGGTCATCACGGGCATCACCATATACAGGCCGTCTGCCCACCACCAGTAATCGTTGTTGGCCGTGTGAATCTGATAATTCATAACCTCCTTTGCGCGGGCAATTTTATGTGGCTGGGGTGCAAGCTGGTAAAGGTCGATATAGACCTGGAAACAGATCTGCCAGTCCCCGAAAAGGACATGGTCGTCTGTCTCGCCATAGCTATACTTCCAGTTTGACTTATTGTCAGATTTTGCTCCCTTCCAGCCATTGTGTTCGGCCCAGTCTTCGGAATACCGTAAATAGCTTTTTAGAGGCTGGATTTTGTACAGTTCCATGTTGCCGGTATGATACGCTGCCTGGTCCCAAAATGCCCATACCTGGGGTTTGTGATGTGACTGCCAGTACTTGTTGACCTGATTGAGCTGCTCGAGAACAGCCTGCTTCTGGGATTTTTGTCCGAAAGACAGCTGTGTGAAAAGTAATAAACATAGAGTAAAATAGCTACGCATAATCTCAGATTTAAATTGTTTGTCATCTCTTTTGAGTAGGACAAAGCTACTTTAAACAGGTGCAACCGATGTTTAAAATGGGGTTAATCATCACCTAAAATAAGATCATTTCCCCACGCAATGAGTTAAAAACCGGTTTATGTTCTTTGAGAAACATAAATGTAAAATAAACATTTATACTTTTCAAAACATTCTCTATCTTTAGCAGGAACAATAACCAATTGATTCAGCCAGCACGTTAAACCACGGGATTATGGTACGTATTATCCAAATGATCATTTTGTTCTTCCTGTCTACTCTGGTAGCGGGACCGCTTTACGGACAGCATATGGCACTGGATCCGATGGCCAAAAATTACGAGTTGCCTTCATTGACAATCAATCAGACCATACAAGATGATGAGGGGTATATCTGGTTTGCTTCCACGCAGGGGCTTAGCCGTTTTGACGCTTACAACATTCTTAATTTTAAACTGCGGGATACCGATGGGAAGGTTGCTCCCGACCAGAGTATCCGTACACTGGCAGCTTATGGGCATTACCTGGTTTTGGGTAGTGAGAAGGGTGTTTATCTGCTTGACAAGCGAAATTATAACTTGGCTCCTCTTCAGGATAAAAGACTGAAAAACATACGGATAAATACTTTATTGGTCGACCATCTTCAGCGATTATGGATCGGGACGGACGACGGGCTATTCATTTACGATAAACATTTGAATCCATTGACAGAGCGACAGTTGTCCGGTATCCTGGACCGGAATATGCGGGCGCATACGGTCAATGCGATCTTTGAGGATAAGCAGGGCAATATCTGGATCGGTGTCTGGAATCTGGGGCTTTTCCGGCTGGCACCGGGCAGTAGGCAGCTAAAGTCCTATCCGAAGCTGGGTGATCGTAATGCGCCATATAAGCTTATGCAGGACCACAGGGGGCAGCTGTGGATCTGTACCTGGGGAGATGGGCTCTACCTGTTTGATCCGGACAAGACTGACAACCCTTACCGGGAAATCGTGATAAAAAACAAACGACGGCATGTCGATAAAGAAGACTTATTCTATAATATTGTCCAGGACCCACATCGGCACTACATATGGGTATTATCGTTTTCGGGCATCACTACAATACACTATAAGGGGGATCAATTGCAGGAGATCGATCTATCTGCCTATTTTGATCAGACAACCAATATCTTTAACGATATTTATGCAGATCGATATGGTACGCTTTGGCTTGCGGTAGGCGGCAAGGGCGTGTCCATGTTGAGTTTTAATAAGCCGGTTGTCCGTAATTATGCCTTCAGCCAGATCAAAGAGCAATATAGTATTGCGCCCAATATCAATATGCTCTACCGCGATGCCAAAGGGATGTTGTGGTTCAATCTGGAGCGATTGGGATTCGGCAGTTTTCAACCCAAAAATGGGAAACTCAGTACCTATAGCAACTCAGACTTCAGGGATCTGATCTCGATACGGGCCGTGACCTCGGCTATTGATGTCGAAGACCAGCTGTGGGTAGGTTCGGCTTATGAAGCATCGATCAACGTCTTTAAACGCACACGCACCGGTATCGGATTGTCACATAAGATCGACCTGCAACAGCTTTCCCGCGGAGGAATCCCGTCTTTTTTCTATAAGGACAGCGCACAGCAGGTCTGGATTGCGACCAGCCGGGGGCTGCTGCTCAGCAGACCGCAATCTGCAGCCCCGGAGCTGATAACCAGTATCCGGGATCAGCCTGTCAGTATTGCAGAAGACAATAAAAATGGCCTATGGGTCGCCACCAAAAGTAGTGGCCTATATTACCTGCGCCGGGATCGACCACAGTCTGTCATCCTGCATATCGGAAAGGAAACTCCGGTACTGAATACTGACCAGATCGAAACAATGGATATAGACCGGTATGGAAATCTCTGGATTGGCACCAAAAGTAATCGGCTGCTATGGTATCAGACCGTGGCCAACAAAGCGGAAGAGGTGGCCAATACGGCTCTGTTTGCAAAAAATCAGTTGCTTGATATTGTCTGCCTGCCACATCATATTTGGCTGTCCACGACGCGTAATCTGTATAAGATCGATCCGCTGAGCAAACGTATCAACGAATTTACTGCTTCGGATAGCCTGCAGGTCAGCATGTTTTCAAAACGCGCATTTGCCGTGGACAAGCAGCAGCATGCTGTCTTCTTTGGAGGATACAATGGTGTGGTGCGGCTCGATGATAATAGCGTAATCAGCAATTTTAAGGAAAAAGTACGCATTACCGACGTCAAGGTCAACAATAAATCTATCATTCTGGCAGGCAAAACTGGAAAATTCAGCGCCGGTTTGGAGCAGCTGACCCTAAGTCCTGATGACCAGAACATTGAAATCGCATTTTCCACATTGCCCTTCACTCAGCATGATAAGATCCGTTACGCCTACAAGCTAGAGGGGGTTGATGATGACTGGATCCTGGCCCCCAGAGACCGTCTGTTTGCTACCTACAATAATCTAAGCAAAGGCAATTATCGCTTTCTGGTCAAAGCTACGGATCTGAATAATCAGTGGAACGAGGCTATTACTGAGATCGACATCAACAAAAGCCCTGCATTTTATGAAAGCAACCTGGCTTATGCCTGCTATGTCCTGCTGCTAGGGGGGCTGTTATTTGTATTTATCAGTTATTCTTTCAACCGGATCAAGTTGCGCAGCGATCTTAAGGTAGCCCAGATCGAGAAGGAAAAAGCGAATGAACTGGCGCAGTCCAAGCTCAGCTACTTCACCAGCGTGTCCCATGATCTGCTGACCCCGCTGACCATCATCTCCTGCCTGGTCGATGATGTGCAGATGACGACCAAAAATAACCTTGAGCAGTTTGACAATATGCGCCTCAATTTAAGCCGCCTGAAACGACTGCTCCAGCAGATTCTCGACTTCCGGAAAATGGAGCACAATACGATCAAGCTCCAGGTCAGTCATGCGCATTTCCCATCCTTTGTTGACCGCCTGGCAAAGTCTCATTTTGGACCTATTGCCAAAAAAAAGAATATTCAGTTTGAAATACTGCATGGTGAGTGTCCAGAGACGGTCTTCTATGATGAGGATAAAATTGACAAGGTGTTGTTCAATCTGCTTTCCAATGCCTTTAAGTATACGACGCCCGGTGGTCATGTCTCGCTGTCCTATTATGTTGGGGCACTGGCAGACAACGAATTTCTCCACATCTATGTCCGTGATAATGGGGAAGGAATAGATCCTGCCGAACTGGAGAAGATATTTACCCCTTTTTATGCCAACGGATCATCGGTACATCCCGAAAGCAACGGTATTGGATTGTCTGTCAGCAAACAGCTCATTGAGATGCATGGCGGCCGTATCGAAGTGGAGAGTGTACCACAGCAGGGCAGTATTTTCCAGGTTATTATTCCAATAAACAGGAGCTATTATGTGGAGCGGAATATCCCAATCATTGATGGATTGTTTTCCACAACTTTAGCGGATCATCCTGTGGCGACAGCGATGACAGCTCCATCGATTCCAGCATATACCAGCGAAAACCGGCTACAGCTGCTTTTGGTAGAAGATAATGAAGAACTGAGAAATACGATGTGCAATATCCTTTCGAGAACCTATCAGGTACACCTTGCCGCGCATGGCAGGGAGGGGCTTGAAAAAATTGAGCAGCACGAGATAGACATTGTGGTAAGCGATATTATGATGCCCGAAATGGATGGACTGAGTTTTTGCAGGGCGATTAAATCGAATACCGAATATAATCATATTCCGGTATTGCTGCTTACGGCCAAAAGCAGTCCGGAGGACCGGATTGAGTGCTATCAGGCAGGAGCAGATGGCTACATCAGCAAGCCGTTTGATGTCAAGGTACTGGAAGCGAAGATGCAGAGTTTTATTATTAATAAACGGTGTAAACAGCAGCATTTCCACAGTAATACAGAGATCAATATTGCAGCCCTGGATTACACTCCCACAGACGAACGATTTCTACAGAAGATGATCGCAGCCATTGAAGAGCATCTGGGGGATGACCAATTTGATGTGCTTCGGCTGGGCGACCTCCTGGGGCTATCAAAGTCTACATTGTACCGCAAAACAAAGGTGCTGCTGAATATCTCACCCAGTGAATTTATTAAAAATATACGCTTAAAACATGCCTGTCAGCTGATGGAAAGAGACCGCTCAATCACCGTAAGTGAAGTGGCTTATGAAACAGGGTTTACTGACCCCCGTTACTTCGCCACCTGCTTTAAGACTGCTTTTGGACTGACGCCGAGCGAGTATCAGAAAAATGCACATGAAGCAGCACCAGGCTTTTCTGCGAAGTAAACTGCGTAGCCCATTTTTAGGTTCTCTTCATCTATCGCCGGGGTCAAAATACGAAATCTTACACTATTGAATTTTGAGAATAGAATCCATAAGCGCGCCCAAGAAAAATAAGGTAAACATTGCTACAACGTTTTAACCGGTGTATAAAGTATCAGGGCTAAAAATTCGGTGAAATAATTATTAAATGTTATTTGTACATTTAATAATTATTCTTATATTGCAACAGAAATAATACAATAACCAATTTTAAACAATGCTGCTAATTCACAAATCCAAATTCGGAATATGGGGGTTTTTAGTGCTATTATCCCTGTTTTTTTCCTTATGCTCGGCTTATGGCCAAGAGGGCTATACCCTAAAGGGTACGATTACCGACACGCAAAATAAAGCACTTGCGGGTATTAGTGTGAGACTGATTGGAACCAATGTGGTCACTCAGACGGATGCCCAAGGACAGTATGAGCTGCTGGTACCCGCCTTGCAGGGTAAATTATCGATCTCATATCTAGGTTATGTGCCTCAGACGCTGCTATTAACAGTGGGCAAGACCACCTATAATGCTGTCCTGCAGCAGGAGCTTCGCCAGATGGACGAAGTGGTGGTGGTGGGCTATGGGACACAGCGCAAGAAGGATATTACCGGAGCTGTGGCGATTGTGGATATGGATGATGCGAAGAAGTTTTCAACCAATGATGTTGGCAGCATGCTGCAGGGACGTGTTGCGGGGGTATCGGTGAGCAGCGACGGCCAGCCCGGAGCAATGCCTCAGGTGCGGTTACGGGGTATTTCTACCTTCAACAATGCTGATCCGCTATATGTTGTTGACGGAGTGCCGCTGAGTGGTGTGCCCAGGGAGCTCAATCCAAATGACATTGAGTCGATGCAGGTGCTTAAAGATGCATCAGCAGGTGCTATATACGGTTCGCGAGCCGCAAATGGTGTCATCATCGTCACAACAAAAAAGGGTCGTCAGGATGCTCCTCCGCGGGTGGACTACAGCGCTTACTATGGTATCGACAAGGTCTGGCAGACCATGCCGGTGACCAATGCCTATAACTATCAGATGCTGAACAACGAAGCGCGGTACAACGCCAACAATAAACCTCTGGCACCAGGAAATGATCCCAGTTCACCGCGTTTTATCAAAGATGTGAATACGGACTGGCAGAAAGAAGGGCTTAAATCGGGGCGCCGGCACAATCAAAATATTTCACTGAGTGGTGGTGGTGCACACAATACGTATATGGTTTCCCTGGATCTGTTTGACAATACAGGTACTTTTGTGGGCAACGGACCGGATTATAAACGTTATACGGGCAGGGCTAATTTGACGCAGGAGCTGGGGCGGGTGCGGCTGGGGCAAACCGTAGCTTATGCCTATTCGCGCGAAAATGCCTTGGTGACAGGCGACGGCATATTGGCGGGAGGAAGACCTCCCTTGATCAATGATCTCGTCTTTGCTATCCCAACCATGCCCGTGTATGATCCCAATAGATTGGGCGGATTTGGTGGCACATCAAGCGATCTACACGATGCGATTTCGCTCAATGGCATCGGCTTCAATAGTTTGATCAAGAACAACACGACCGTTGGACGTTTTACCTCTACCTTATGGGGCGAACTGGATATCGTGCGGAGTGATAAACATAAACTCAAATATAAGATCAACTTTGGCTACGATATCAATGAAGTACGGGACAAAACCTTTACACCCAAATTCAATCTCGGATACTTCTTCATCAACAATATCAACCGTCTCAACGACAACAGCCGGCGTTATGAAAATGTGCTGCTCGAGAATACGCTGAATTACGAGTTTAAACAAAATAGCCATCAGCTGAGTGTTCTTGTGGGACAGATGTATCAAAAATATTCTGTCTGGAACCGCTATATTACCGGAACTGGGTTCAGCAATGAAGAGTTTGACAATCTTCAGAACGCTGCCGAGACCAGTGCCCGCGATCTGAGCGATTTTAATGCACTTGCTTCGTATCTCGGTCGCGCCAACTATAATTATGACGACCGCTATCTGCTGACGGCCACTGTGCGGCGCGATGCTTCTTCACGCTTCAGAAAAAGTAATCGTGTCGGCTACTTTCCATCCTTCGCGGGGGGCTGGCGTATCAGCAATGAAAAGTTCTTTCCCCAGACCAATGATTGGATCAACGATCTCAAAATACGCGGCAGCTGGGGTAAACTGGGGAACGAAAATATCGGCAATTATCTGTATCAGGCAGTAATTAATCCTTCAGTGGTATATACTTTTGCGGGACAGCGCATCTTGGGCGGGACACAGACCAGTGTGGTCTCCGAAGACTTAAAATGGGAAGACCGTATCACCAGCAACATCGGCTTTGATGCGCGACTACTAAGGAATAAGCTCGATCTTTCTGCAGAGTATTACTCGAGCAAAAGCCAGGATATCCTTGTACCTATCCCTATTCCTTTTTCCGTAGGTTCTATCAATCAGGCGCCTATCGTCAATGCTGGTACTTTGCGCAATAGCGGTATTGAAGTTTCTTTTACCTATCATAAAAGCAGTGGTGAATTCACCTACGATATCGGGGCTAACTTTACGACAATAAAAAACAAAGTGCTCAGCTTGGGAAACGATATTAAGGCGAGAGTCGATGGGCATTTCCGTACCGAAGTAGGGCAGGAAGTCGGCCGGCACTATGGCTTTATCAGCGAAGGAATTTTCAAAACGCAGGAGCAGGTGGACAACCATCCCAAACAGTTTGATGGTGCTGCTGTAGGGGATGTCATTTATAAGGATATCAATGGCGATGGGCTGATCAATGACAATGACCGTACGGACCTCGGCAGTGGTTTGCCAAAATATCAATATGGCTTTAACTTCAATGCGGCTTTCAAGAATTTCGACTTTGCTCTTTTTGCCTCCGGAATGGGAAAATATCTAATCAATAGCCGGTTGTACCGAGACCTGATGCATACCGGAGGTGACGCTAATTACCACCAGGATATGCTCGATCGGTTTACTTCTACGAATACCGACACCGATATCCCGAGGCTGAACTGGGAAGACCCAAACCGCAACTGGGAGAACTCCAATAGAAAGAGCTGGCTGCAAGATGGAACATATCTGCGCATCAATACCTTATCACTGGGCTATAACTTTCCGAAGTCAATGATTCCGTATGTCGCAAAAGCAAGAGTATACGTGACCGCGCAGAACCTGTATACTTTTCAGAAATATAAATCGTATAATCCCGATTACACCTATGGCGTGTTTACCCCGGGACTTGACAATGGATCGTATCCCAAGCCCCGGACGATCTTATTTGGTGTACAGCTTGGATTTTAACCTTTAGAAACGAAGACGATGAATAGAACATGGTTGATCGCAGCAGTGACGGTAGCACTGACTGCTTGCGATAGTAAACTGGAACTGACTAACCCCAATTTTCCGACGACAGCAACATATTGGAAAAATGCCGCGCAGGCAGATGCAGGCACTGTAGCCATATACAATGCGCTGGCACTCGAGGGAACTTATACGCGCTCTTTTCCGGGCCTTTCCGATAGCCGTGGTGATGACGTGCAGGGCAGTAGCCCCTGGACCGACCTGGTTCAGGTAGGCCGCTTTACCATACCGAGCAACTCTGCTCCAGTGGAATGGATATGGCGGGATCATTATATTATCATCAACAGGGCCAATCAAGTATTAAAAAACGTACCGGATATCGCTGATGCAGAATTTACGGATGGACATAAAAACAGGATCCTTGGACAGGCTTATTTTCTGCGTGCCTTTGCATATTTCAACCTGATCAATACCTTTCAGAAAGTTCCGCTCGTGACGCAGCCGCCCGAAGGAAAAGAGCAATATTATCCTGCTACGGCAAGCCCGGAAGAGGTGTGGAAGCAAATTGTTGAAGACCTGAAACAGGCGGAGGTGCTGTTGCCTTTGAGCTATAAAGATGTGACAGGACCGGATGCAGGGCAAACAGGGCGGGCCACCAAAGGCGCCGCCGCCGGATTGCTGGGGAAAGTGTATATGTATACGAAACAATTTGCTGCCGCTGTCGAACAATTCGAAAAATTTACCAAGGCCGGCGGGGAGCTGCACAATGTTTATCAGCTGATGGCCGACTACCGCCACAACTTCGATACGCAGCATGAAAACAATGCAGAATCACTGTTTGAAATCCAATTCACTGCCGAAGGGGGAACCGATGGTAACTGGGCGGGCGAACCAAACGCCAACTGGCGGCAGTTTTGCGCATTAGCCGTGACCTATGCGCCTCCGGGTGAATCTTGGGGCGGCTATAAGGATTATGAACCCAGTCCGGGCCTCTATACTGCATTTAAGAAGGAAAAAACAGTGGATGGTAAAAGCGATCCAAGGCTTCTGGCTACGATCGCATCGTACGAAGCGGCGGACAATTCCACCAAAATCTACGGCCGTGACTGGCCATATGCCTCCAGAGACGTTAAGTACTTACGTAAATGGACGCATGATGGTCTAGATATACTGGAAAAGGAGTCCTTTGAATCAGGCGGCATCAATTACCGTGTATTGCGCTATGCGGATATCCTGCTGCTGTATGCTGAGGCGCTCAACGAAGTGAACCGGACAGCCGAAGCGTATACGTATATACAACAGGTCAGAGACAGGGCGAAATTGCCGGCGCTTGCCTCCAGCAAACCGAATATGAACCAGGTACAGATGCGTGAGCAGATCGCACACGAGCGATTGCTGGAATTTGCTGTCGAAGGGCAGCGGATACAGGATATCATTCGCTGGGGCTGGCTGTATGACCAAACGAAGCTAGCGGAACTTAGAACCAGAGATTCTGATTTTAACAGCTGGAGAGCCGGCCGTGAATATCTTCCAATACCGTTTAATGAGCTGAATTATAACAAAAATTTATCACCCAACAGCGCTAACTGATGGGAACAAACTTGAACGAATATGAACAAAAATAGCGTACGTTGTCTGGTCCTTATGTTGCTGGCAGGCTTCAGTGCCTCTTGTCAGAAGGATAAGTTTAATAACCAGCCGCTCACTGAAACAGATCCGGGCATATTCGCACCGAAGCCATTTGATATTGCCGATATCAAGGATACTTACGGAAATATTCAGAGTTACGCTTTCACGGGGCAGTGGGGGCCGTATAATCTGCATGATCCTTCAATTATTAAAGACGGCGACTGGTATTATTGTTTTAGTACCGATGTTGCCTATGGGCAAAGCATTAAGCCGGGTATTATGGTGCGCCGTTCCAGAAACTTGGTCGAGTGGGAGTTTCGTGGTTGGGCCTACGATGGCCTGCCAAAACAAGCGGTCAACTACATTACGGGTGTCAAAAGTGATTATAAGCCTAACGAAGGTGTCTGGGCTCCCTATATCCTGAAAGTAGGCAACGAATTTCGCTTATATTACGCTGTGGCGTCCAACGGTTTTCGGGTGAGTGCCATTGGCCTGCTGACCTCGACATCGCTCGATGGTCCCTGGCTGGAGAAGGGGCTTGCCGTCCAGTCAAAGACTGAGGGCCCTGGTACCAATGCGATCGATCCCTCCGTTGTGATTACCCCAGAAGGTCAACATTATCTGTATTACGGATCGGCATGGGACGGTCTATTTGTTGTGAAGCTGGACCCCGCAACTGGGCTACCGCTGCAAAAGGGAGACTTGGGTACGTTGATCGTACGCCGTGGAAAGACAAATGGTGTCTATAACGGAAACCTTGAAGCCCCGGAAATCATCTACAATGCTGATCAAAAGAAATACTTTCTATTTGTGTCCTACGACTGGATCAACACCAAATACAATGTACGGGTGTTTCGTTCGGACGCACCTACTGGCCCTTTTGTAGACTGGAATGGTGAGCGTGCCGATGTAGCTGCAGACCATGTGGATCAGATTGTATTGGGACCTTATGCTTTTAAAGACCATGCGGGGTGGCAGGGCACTGCCCATTGCTCCGTCTTTAAAGACGAGAAGGGCAGTTATTTTATGGCCACGCAGGGAAGGCCCGCTGTCGACCCCCTTTTCATGGTCATGCATGTGCGCCGAATGTTCTGGTCAGACAATGGTTGGCCGATGGTCAGTCCTGAACGTTATGCTGCTGTTGCTCAGACCCCGATTACGAAGGCGGAAATTGTGGGCGAATATGAGCAGATTATCCATGGCTATGTCCGAGTACCGGGTTATGCTGAAACACAGACCGATCCCAATATCAACCACGCCGTCGAAGTGAATCCGATATTGCAGGCCGATGGTACAATATTCGGTGATGTGGCCAATACCTGGGCCTTTGATCCCCAGACAAACAGCCTTGAATTGCGTTGGGCCGGGGGTGCATTCATAGACAAATACAAGGTATCGCGTGAGCGCGACTGGGAGCGGGGCGTGAAGTCTACGCTCGTCATGACAGGCTACAATGGTAGTGGCTTGGGAATATGGTTGAAAAAAGTTAAATAAAATGCAAATGAAGAAGTTTATATTGGGCATTATATGCTCGTTGCTGCTTGGCAATGGATGGGCGCAGCAGGCTGCGCCCATCATCCATGACCCTGTCCTGATCAAAGAGAACGGAACTTATTATCTTTTTGCCACTGGGCAGGGTATAACGGTCATGTCATCGAAAGATCTAAAAACGTGGAAGCCTGAAGCTCCTGTCTTCAATCAGCCTCCACAATGGGCAGTGAAAGCAGTTCCCACGTTCACAGGCCATATATGGGCTCCAGATATCAGCTATCACAATGGAAAATTTATGCTTTATTACAGTATTTCGGCTTTCGGTAAAAATACCTCTTGTATCGGTCTGGCAACAACACCGACGCTCGACCCGAATGCTGCGGATTTCAAGTGGACCGATCATGGTCTGATCATCCAGTCGTTTCCCGGAAAGACGAACTGGAATGCGATAGACCCCAATTTTATCAAGAATGTTAATGGTGACAGCTATCTGAGTTTCGGTTCATTTTGGGATGGTCTTAAATTGATCAAGCTCAAAGCGGACGGAACCGCTGTGGACGATGATCTGACTGCGATTCCGACGATAGCGAGCCGCAAACCGGATCCTACAGCACCGAATCCGCCAGCAGTAGACGATAATCCCAAAGATGCAGGCGGGAATGCTATCGAAGCCCCTTTTATCTACCGCCACGGAGGGTACTATTACCTTTTTGCGTCCATTGATTATTGCTGCAAGGGCCCTAGAAGCACCTATAAGATGATCGTGGGCCGAGCCAAAGACGTACAGGGCCCCTACCTGGACGACGAGGGCAGGGACATGGCTCGCGGTGGGGGCAAGCTTGTGCTCGAGGGCAACACAGATTGGCACGGCGTAGGACACAATGCGGTTTTCAGGGACGGAAAGGAAGAATATCTGGCGTTTCACGGCTATGATGCACATGATCAGGGCAAGCCGAAGTTACGCATCGAGAAAATGACCTGGGATAAGGCAGGATGGCCGGTACTAACAAAATAAACGGATGCTTGATGCACTGCCGACCGGTCTCCACCGTATGACTGTTATCCACACCATGAATAAGCTGGGGTAGTGTATACATTGCTTATGGGTAATCTCATCAGGTTAAAAAATCTGA
The DNA here is from genome assembly GCF_901482695.1 of Sphingobacterium thalpophilum. Lineage (NCBI taxonomy): Bacteria > Pseudomonadati > Bacteroidota > Sphingobacteriia > Sphingobacteriales > Sphingobacteriaceae > Sphingobacterium > Sphingobacterium thalpophilum. The sequence continues at coordinate 1,447,400 of NZ_LR590484.1, read as the reverse complement.
GTTGCATATTTACCACGGTGAAGTCTATAGTTCAGGAGAAACGGAGATGCTGAATGCAATTGAGCGCTGTCGAGTGCGTTGGCAGCCGCTTTCTTTAGGCTATAATGCTATTACGAAACCAGTTGTAGCCTTGCAATCGCTCCGGATCAGCTAAAAGAGCGGTTTCGTCCTGAAAATAGACCCACGTTCGTTTCGGTTTACCCAAACCGACACCGTAGTCCCAAGGCGCCTGATGTTTCTTGATGATTCCATCTCCTACATAGCGTTGCAGCACCATCTGGATTCGCTCCGGTGTAACATCAATACCATAGTCGCGGGCAAAATCCACGGCCATCTGAAATAAGGTGCGCGGACGTTGAAAGTAATCCGTGCTGCTTACAATGAGACTGATCTGGTCGCGGTGTTTTTTTGCTTTTTCGAATTTCTCCTGAGATGCCAGACTACTTTCTTTCTTCGCGATGGTTGCTGCCTGTTTGCGCTTTTCTTGCTCTGCAGCCTGACCTATGGCAGAAAGTTCTACTTGTCCGCTTAACTTCCTGTTAAAGTCACAGAATGTGGTCAGATCGATTGCCAGGAATGCACAGATTCTTATGATCGCCTCTAGGGTAATCGGAGTGGTTCCTTTGGCGTAGCCCTCAAGGGACCGGGTGTTGATGCCCGCTATCGGACCAAGCTCCTGAACAGAAAGTTTTGTCAGGCGTAAAATCTCGTGGATACGGCGGGACACCGCTTTAGAAAGCTCGTTTTTTTTTGTAAATCTCTTAATGTAATCCTTTACCATCAATGTCATTATTCATGATTTGGTTTATAATAAAGCGAAATAGGTGGCTGCTAAGTAAAGATAATATTTTTTCTCCAATTTACCTATTTCTGCTCTTTTGGCCATGCTTACCGTTGAGGCGCTGTTAACGCTGCCGGATATATTTAGGTTTTTTCAGTATTTCGCGAAGTTGTTCTTCCGTATATTGTTTGCTGCCGAGCCTGTTTAATTTAAATCCACATACCAAGCGAAGGCCATTCATGGAGAAAAAACGTTTCTCATAGATCTCTCTGCTGTATCCCGTCAGTTCGAGCAGTCTGCTGCGGGGCATACCATTTTCATATCCATGTGCTATACTCTGTGTCCTATACAGCTCGGCCAGTTGTTTTTTGCTGAGTTTGCAGCGCTCTGGCGTTTTATGGATAGGTTGTTGTCCGATCGATTGCAGGAATTTGTTCAGGGGCAGTCCTGTTTTCCACTTCATGCCGCCGCTGCTGATCTTCATCTTAGCCTCCAGCTCCTTGGTGGTCGGCGCCCTGCCAAGCGACTTAGCCAGACTGAGATAATGGTCTTGAATGCTAAATTTGGTCACAGGGATTTTGGTCCCTGCCAGATAACACAGATTATTCCAGCCAAATTTTTTTTTGAGATACCAGACTGAGGGATAGTTATCGGGTTTGAGGCGCGCGTAATCTTTGTAATGTTTGATGCGATGTTTTTTGATCAGTTTGACTACCTTCTCCCTGGCTTCGGATTCTGTCATCGTCGTTATCCGAAAGTACGAGGACAGACCGGCATATTCCAGCACATCGGCCCAGGTGTTGACCTCAAAATGGGCAAAGTAAGACCGAAAATTATAGAGCCCATTACTTTTAACGCAATCGGCGATACTAGGAGAACGCCGGTGCTTGAGGTAAAACTTGACCAGCGAATTTTTCAGCCTCCCTTTGGAAGGGATTCTCCGGTCATTGGGATCAAATCCAGCGGCAGCAATAAACTTGTTCCAAGTACCAAAATAGCTTACAATAGTCCCTATGCGAGGGGTAAACTCACGGCGCATGGGGATGCGTCCATTGGCGTCATAAAAATCTTTTACCATGCCAATTAACTCTGCCGAAATTTCCGCTTTGGTTCTGCTGTTGGGTGTTAATCCAGCCGCCGTGATAAACTGGTTCCATGTGCCAAAATAACGGCGGGCAATCGTATTGACATCTTCCATCTCCCGGCGCACAGGCGTCCGATTATGTTTTTTATAAAATTCGTTGACTTTGGAAAAAGCATGCTTAATGATCTCTTCCTGCATTTCTTAAATTGTATAAATTAATGGTTTATCTAGGTTATGATAGACACTTATTAAAGATAATAATTTTCTTTATAGCGTCAAAAAAATGCGGCCTTGTTATTTGACAATTTTATGTGATAGAAATTTCCTGCCCGCCAGCTTGAATACCGTAACTTTAAATAACTTATGATATATGGAGAGGGGGAGTATTTAAAAACAAGTTTATTTAAATGAAAAAGCAACAGATAAAACACACAGACCTGCAGGTTGCGCCGATCAATTTCGGCGGCAATGTTTTTGGATGGACATTGGATGAAAAACAATCTTTCGATATTCTGGATAAGTTTGTCGGAGCCGGATTTAATTTTATCGATACAGCAGATACGTATTCGTGGTGGGTGAACGGACGTGGAGGGCAGTCTGAAGAGATTATCGGAAAATGGCTCAAAAGTCGTGGACGCCGACAGGACCTGGTGATTGCCACCAAGGTTGGCTCAGAAACCAAGGAACATGGTTTTGATATTTCCAGGAAGCATATCCTCCAGTCCGCCGACGAGTCTCTGCACCGGCTGGGGGTAGACCATATCGATTTGTATTATACGCATTTTGATGATAAAGTTACCCCTGTTGAGGAAACGCTGTCTGCTTATGACGAGCTGATCAGGGCGGGTAAGGTGCGCTATATCGCAGCCTCAAACGTCTCTCCTCAGCGCCTTATCGAAAGCTTCTCGCTCGCGGAGGAACATGGGCTGCCGAGATATGTGGCCCTGCAGCCACATTATAACCTGGTCGAACGCTCAGGCTTTGAAAATGACTACGCCCCGCTGGTTGAAAAATATGACCTGAGTGTCTTCCCCTACTGGTCGCTGGCGGCAGGTTTTCTGACCGGTAAATACCGGTCAGTAGATGATTTCGAGAAAACCACTAGAGGAGCCGGCATTAAAAAATACTTTGACGAAAAAGGAAAAGCCGTACTAAAGGCTCTGGATACTGTGGCCGAAAAATACGACGCTAAACAGGCAACCGTGGCATTGGCCTGGCTATTGGCCAACCCCTTGGTCACAGCTCCAATTGTCAGTGCAACCAGTGAAAGCCAGCTACAGACCTTAATAGCAGCACCGGATCTCCAATTGGATCAGGAAGATATTGGGCTGCTGGATCAGGCTAGTCAAGAGTAAACGACATGGCCATAGACTGCCATACCAGGAGTGATAAAAAAAATGAAAGGGGTACCGACAGCGCTGCGGTACCCCTGATTATTAAGGGAAAAAAGGAATCAGACTTAATTTTGCCGTTTAATACTGAGACTGAGATAGCGGCTGTTGTCAAAACCGCTCAAGGCGTTGACCATCACGGCACCATATTTTTCGTCCGGTGTTTTGAAATAAAATAGGCTGCCCACCTTGAGATCCTCGAGTTTCAGATTGCTCGTCTTACGCGATATTGCGTTGCTCTGAATAGCCGCTCCGGAAGTCAATGTATTTAAAAATGCACTAGCCTGATTGTTTTGAATACCCGAAAAATAGGTCACACGACCCTTGCCTGCCAAGCCCGTGAAGTCAAATGCGCCAAACGGAATGGGATCAGCCTGCAGTGAATAGATGCTATATTTATAAGTAATATTTCCATTAGGCTCTATTGTATACGTTCTATACATGCCCAGATCTATTTTTTCGGGATGGAGAAGAGCTTCGGCGTAAGTGTACGTTTTGCCTTCTACCAAGTCCATAAAACAGGCGCTGCTTCGATCTACACTGTCCGGCATATACAGATTGCGACTGTTCAGGTGAACATAATCGGACAGCACATTGAAGGTAACAGCGGTATAACCGTCGCCCATAAAGACGCCCTCACGATCGACGGCCATAATCCGGAAGGTCGTCTTGCCGACCTTATCTGCCCGGATTTTATAAACGTAGCGAAAGTTTCTTTTTTCTGTTTCTCCTAATGGTATCTTCAGGGCAGCTGCTCCGGCACCATTATAAAAAATCCAGACTTGATGCATGTCTTTGGATTTGGAGCTGATCGTAAAGTCAACATGGATGGAATCTCCCACAGCCACCTCCTTATAGGTGCCGATATTTAATTCGTTCTCCTGATGGAGGGTGACCGACACATCCTCAAATAAATTGAAAATATTGTCACCCTCGCGTTTACAGGAAAATAGCATGACCAATAGCAAGAGTAATAGCAAATTAGCCCTCTGCTGTAAACAGCCTGATACGATATGTTTTAAATTAGTGCGCTTCATGATTTAATCGTTTAATGGGTCAAATGTTCCGCCTTCATAACCGATGGTCTGCTCGAGCAATGGCGACGAATTCATAAAGGTGTTGGGAAGCGGATAGAAATAATAATATTCACGGAAGGCAAAAGCACCATTGGAGCTTTCTGAACGTAGGTTGTAAGGGTACTTAAAGTAGGTCAGCACCGTATCCCGGTTGTCCATGTCCAGGGTTTCCCTATGCAGGATACCGGTTTGATTTTGAGCTTCCAGGATTTTCTTCGCAGCTTCTGACTTGGCCTCGAATAGATAGGTTTGTATGGTCCCCTCCAGCGTATGCATGCGGCGTGTGCGGCGCAGATCATGATAGCGCTTACCTTCAAAAGCAAATTCGATCTGCCGCTCGTTCATCAGCAGGTCACGCATCTGCTCTTTGTTGGTCGCAAGCGCCAGTCCGTAATCAAAGCTGCCCTGTTCGATGCCGGCGCGCTGGCGGATGCTGCGCACAAGCTCTTTAGCCAATGTTAGATTGCCTGTTTCGTTGGCTGCTTCAGCATAGTTCATCATGACTTCGGCAAAACGGATTTCGATCCAGTCCATGCCATTTCCGCCCATATCATTGGCGATTCCCACAGCTGCAGATGAAAGCGCCGGATTGACAAATTTTTTGCAGTAAAACGACTTGATCGATGGTTCGCCCGCGGCATTGCTGTAATTCCACTGGCGACGATTGTTTTTACCGCTTAATGGCCATTCGGCACCGTTGTATACAATGGTGTTTTTGAATCTTGGGTCCCTGTTTTTCCAGAACAGGGCATCGTCGTAAAGGGAATTGCTGCTGTTGGCCGGAGTGCCGTCTTTCATGCGGTATGCATGGAGCAGAAGAGTGCTGGGGACATAATAGTCCGCCGGAGAGCCGCCCTCCGATGCCGGACGCGAAGCCCGCTCAACAATCGTATACCGTTTGGGTGAGGTAGCCGAATAGGAGCGGACTACGACCGCTTCGGTATTGGCACTGCCTTCTTTTAAGAAAATTTCAGCGTAATTGGGCATAAGGGCTCGACCTGCGGCGATACATAGGTCATACGCTTCTTTGCTGGCCTGCAATGCCGTCTCCCAGCGTTTGGCTTCAAAGGGATGTGTGGGATTATCCGTTGGATTAAACTGCGGACTTGCCCAATAGAGCAGTGCTTTGGCTTTGAGAGCGGCCGCAGCAGCTTTAGTGATTTTGCCACGGCCGGTGGCATCGTCCCAGGTAACGCCATCAAGGTTGACCATAGCCGAATCGAGATCTTTCACAATCTGTCCAAAACAGGCTCTGGCGGAGGCCCGGCCCTCGAGTTTCAGATCGTCCGGATTTTGGGGCTCAATTACAAGTGGGACGCCTCCATAGAGCCGTGTAAGCTCAAAATAAACCAATGCCCGTAGTGTGTAAAACTGGCCCAGAAACTTCTTCTTCACGTCGTAGGGCAGATTGCCGTCCGGAATATAGGCAATGGCGTTGTTGCAGCGCGCGATATCAAAATAACGGTTATCGCCAATATTGGTGCCCTGGTATTTGGTCGCGATGTATTTGACATCATTGAGCGTGATTTCACCGCTCAGTCCCAGTACTTTTTTGCTGGGACCATTCGTGCCCGAGAAATAATTTTCATCACTGGCGTAATGCATCTGCATGTCATTGGTCGTGATCTCATGGGGATGAGTAGGCATGATCATCGAATAGGTACCGGCCAGATAGTATTCTATTGCACCTTCATTATCCCAGATACGTGCGTCGAGGCCCCCGTGATCGACCAGCTCAAAAAAATCATCTTTACAACTCTGTGTCAGGAGGGCTGTACTGGAGGCCAATAGTATGGCTATGATATAGTTAAAATGTCTTTTCATGTGTCTACGTGTTAAATGCCAAAGTTCAAACCAAAGGAAAGTGTCCGGATCGTCGGGTAGTTATAGATGGACGAAGAATAAGGGTCACGATGTTTAAACGGTGCGACGATTGTCCATAAGTTGTTGCCCGAAAGCATGAGTTTGAGTGAGCGCACATTGATCTTGTCGGTAAAACTTTTTGGAACAGTCCAGTTAAATACCATATTATTGATACGGATGGTTGTGCCGTCTTCTGCCCAGAATGTCGAGTTCCACTTTTTCATCATGGCAGCATCATCATACCGGGGAAAACGGCCATTGGGATTGTCCAGTGACCAGTGATCTTCCCAGAAACTGGGTACATTGACCTTCTCAGTAGGGGCGGTCATGGCCTGTGACTCATAGAAAGCTTTGCCACCGAAGACTGCACGGAAGTTGGTGTTCAGTGAAAACGATTTGTAAGCTAGGCCGATAGTGATACCCGTAGAAAAAATTGGGTCCGTATTGTCAAACATGGTGGTCAGATCTTTTTCGGTTATCTTGCCATCACCATTGGTGTCTTCATACACTGTCCAGCCGACCTGGGGTACTTTACCATCAATGGTGTAATTGGGGTTCTGGGCCAGAAAATTATCCACATCCTGCTGCGTGCGCAGCATATCGACATAGATCAGCCCGTAGTTGCCGGTATTATATTTACGGGAGTCTGTACCCATCTCGACCTTCCAGTCTGGGTAGGAGAAATCCCAGAGCTGGAATTTATTGAAGAACATTTGCGTGGTATAGCTGCCCGAGTAGCCAAAGTTCATATTGGTGGAAAGTCTAAGTCCATTGGAAAACGTGTTCTGGTAGCCCAGCGAAAACTCGGTGCCCCAGCCATTGCGCTTTTGGTAATTGACCACCGGTGCTCTGAATCCGGCATACATCGGAAAGTTTTCATCATTTCCTTTGTCGAATACGTCGTAAGAACGGCGGAAGTAGTACTCAAAACCGAAACTCAATTTATTGTCAAACCAGCGCGATTCGATACCAAAGTTAAAGGTGCGGTGTTTTTCCCAGGAGATATCGGGATTAGCAATGATGGTAGGGTTGAGCGATGCGACCGGCGTTTCGCCATAGAGGTAGCCTGTATTGACCAAATCTACACTAAAACGGTCCTGCCATAGGCGGGCGTTGACACGATCTTCGCCCACAAGGCCGTAGTTGGCCCGTAGTTTCAGGTAGCTGATATACTTCAGATCCTTAAAAAAATTCTCATCGCTGACGACCCATCCTGTGGCAACTGTAGGGAACAATCCCCAGATATTGCCTTTAGCAAAGCGGGATGAAGCATCCAGCCGCGTGATGACTTCAAGGAGATATCTTTTCTTGTAGTCGTAATTGAAGCGGCCAAAGAACGAACGTTTTACTGCCTCTTCGATCGAACGGAGATTGTTCGTGAACGTAGACGGGTCGAATGCCCAGTACTCATCCAGATTCAGGAGCTGCTGGTTGGTCCAAAAGGCGGAGAGGCCTTCGGAGTTGGATGCAGACTGCTCTGCACCGATCATCAGATTCATGTTGTGCTGACCAAAGCTATTGGCGTATTGGACAACGACATTGCCCTGATAACTATTCCCCTTGCCCAAAGAGGGTGCGATCCTTGTCTTGTTGCCCTCCATCCGGAATACTTTATCCACCGTATTGGTATAGAGCTGATTGTTGTTACCTCTGCGAACAAATTCATAAAGATCATACGCTGGAAGGTATTCCTGGCCGCTAGATGAAGTGCCGGAATGTGACACCTGTATGCGCGCATTAAAACCTTTTAAAGCTTTTGGAGCATAATTCAGCGAAGCATTGATGCTATAGTTGGAATTATTGCGTTTTTGGTAATAGCCGGAATTGATGATAGCCAGCGGGTTAGTATTGCTGTTGGCGTTGATATTCGAGAAGTTGACGGGAAGGCCATCGATCTGAATCGGAACCCATTGCGGGGTGGTGATCAAGGTCTGATAAAAATTCTGATCCCGGTCGTCCGACAGGCTGTTTTGGCTGTTGGTCTTGGTATTGTTAACGTTAAAAGCGATATCTGCTTTTAGACCATCAATGATTTCGGCATTGAAGCCTGACCGGAAGGAATATTTCTGCTGGCTCATGCCGGCATAGTTACCATCTTCTTTCTGATAACTACCCCCTGCAAAAAAGGTAACTTTTTCGCTGCCCCCGGAGATAGACAAGTTGTGCCGCTCCATTTTTGAGGGCTTCCATAGCTCATCATACCAGCTTTTGTAAGGGTTGGTCTGCAGATAGGCGAGGTCTTCGTCAGAAAAGAAGGATGTGGGCTGTGCATTGTTCAACGCAAAGGTCTCATTCAATAATTTGGCATGCTGATAAGCAGACAACATTTTGGGCTTGACCGTGGCATCTGAAATGCCGATATAGCCGTTGTAACTCAGCTGTGTCTTGCCAGCCTGCCCTCTTTTAGTGGTGACAAGGATAACTCCTTTGGCTCCCGAAGCCCCATAGATTGCCGCCGAGGCATCTTTTAGAATGGATATACTCTCGACCATCGAAGCGTCCAGGTTTTCAAAAACATCCGAAGTGGAGATGATGCCATCAATAACGTATAGCGGTTCGTTGGTCACTCCTTGTAACTTGGCTTGATCTGAAGCGAACGCATTTCTGACGTTGAGGGTGACAGCTGCCCCGGGGCGGCCAGACGATTCGCTCACCCCCAGGCCGGCCACGCGGTCGCGTAAGGCGGCTGCAATATTGGCCGCAGGGATATCCTGGATTTCCTTGGGATCGACTGACGCTACCGCGCCTAGTACTTCTCCTCTCTTTTTGCTGCCGTAGCCCACAACAACTACCTCATCGATACTGGCATTGGGTTCCAGCCGGATCGTAATACTTGTCTTTCCTTTCATATCGATTTCCTGGACTTTATAGCCAATATAACTGACAATGATGACCTGGTTGTCAGATGGCAGGTTGATATGAAATACCCCGTCTTCATCAGTTTTGACGCCCGCTTTACTGCCTTTGACCAAGATAGTGGCGCCGTGGACAGGCTTTCCTTCCGGATCAAGCACACGGCCCGTGATACCGGCAAACCTGGTGTTCAGCAACAGGGGCCTTTCCGGTAGACTGCCGGCATAGCCCAGGGATGAAGACAGTACCATCAACGGGCAGAGGAACTGAATGCTGCTTTTCAGAAGTGATCTTGTTAATAATCGATTATTCATGCTGTATGGTTATGTTTATAATAGGTACAAAGAAAAAAATTGGTGTTACGGCTAATGATAATAATTGGTTTTCCCTTTTCATGCTCTCCGGTACGTATGTACAGTGAAACATCCAATAATGGAATTGTACTGTGTTGAGGATACGTTTACAGAGAAATATGTGCTGCAATAATGAAAATTAATTTTTGTTCAACTGTCCTGAACTGTTGGTCTCTTTGTCCAATATGTCTGCATGTACTTGTATTGTGTACATGTTTGCTACAGAAATGTGTAGTCTTGGCGTCAAGGAAGGCGGCAGGACAAAAAAAGCCTGCTCCTTTAGAAAGGGCAGGCTTTTGCGGTATATACTGGTGATATTATCTAGTTGGCCGTCAGCGCAACTGCATTGAGCTGTCTGGGGCTTCCATCGGGCCCTACAGCCACGATGTTGTCAAAAATGACACGGGTACCCGGTACGATGTTGTTCAGTGCCGAAGACATGCTTGAGCTGAGCTGTCCGCCCGAGGTGGAGAGGACGATGGCGTCGGCACGTGGCTTGGCGATGATCATCGTAAATTTGGTCACTTTAAATGACGCGTCAAAGTCGAAGTTGTCGAGTTTGGCAAAAAGGGCATTTTGTGCTTTGAGGGCTACAGTAGCCATTGATCCACCCGTTTTACCGGCAAACTTAGCTATTGGATCAGGGATCCGTTTGACACGGAACTCCGTCGAGCTCAGCGTCTGTGTTTTGCCCGGAGCGACTTCGGCAGATACCGTGATGCGGGCTGTGCCCGGAGAACTTACCCTAACATTGTATTTACCACCACCGGCACTGGAAATGCTGCCACCGCTCATGCTGACGCGGATTTTGTCCGTCGGTGTACCCGGTGCAGATACCGAAATGGGATTATTCACACCGATATACAGGACGTTCATCTTGTCTGGAGAGACCACAGCTGAAGGACGGGCCACCTGATAGGTCTGCTGCGGTGTGCGGTATTCCTTAAACGTGCCATCTGTCTGCTTTACGCGGATCACGCCGGTCCAGGTGAAGATCCCTTCCCTGTTGGTCGCAACACTGTATACACCTTTTCCATCGACAACCTGTAGGGCCGAACCGTTTACCGAGATCGCAGGTTCAGATTTTGAATCGGACGCTGTCAGGAATACTTCCGCTTTATAGGGTTGTCCCTGGATCAGGTAAGAGCTGGGTGCTACCGCTACCGCCGCAAACTTGTCCAGATTCACCACGGCCTGATCCATCTTACCGAGAATGATTTTGACAATATCAGACTCTGCATTTTGTGCATCGGTCTGAATTTTGGTCAGAATGGTCATGGCGGCCGTCAATGGTGTACCGCTGCCAAAATTGATCTCCTCCCAAGATTTTTTACCATTGACGGATTTCTCGGGATCTTTGGCTTCCAATGAGAAGGATACCGTTTTTTGTTCTTCAGGTGTCAGTAGGGCCAATAGTTTGGCTCGGGTCTGATTGATCTTGTCTTTCAGTACAGTTGCCTTCTTTTCATTGATCATCAGATTGGGGGCGATGTCTTCGTTTTCACGTTTGACCAGGTCGCCTCGCTCTTCATCATAGCCGCCGCCCTGCTTCACAAACTCCTCCTTGAGGGAGGCGATGTATTGATTGAGCTCGCCGATGATGGCCTGTGCCTTTTTGGCTTTTTCATAGATGGGCTTTGCCCGGGCTGGTTCCTCCTTTAATTTGCTATTTTCAAATGCGGTAAACAGCTGCTGTACCGCCGTGTTGACATTTGATTTGGATGTCTCCAGACTGTTGTTGATATTTTTGAATGCGTCCAAGATCGAATCCGGTACATTGAGTGCCAGTAAGGCAAGCAAGACCAGATAGAGGATGCCGATCATCCGCTGCCTTGGCGTTTCTCTTCCTAATGCCATTGTTGTTGAATTAAGTTATACAAGAATAAATTAGATGCGTGGCTGGTTCATGGCACTGAGCATATTGCCATAGATGGCGTTGAGTGCGTTGAGATTTTTGGCCAGCTTGCCAACTTCTTCTTTGAATGCTTTGGAGTCGTCCAGCGATTCGTTGAAGTTCTGCATGGTATAACTGAGGTTCTCGTAAAACTTGTTCATGGACTGTAGGTGAGATGCCGAGTCGCGCAGCTCGCGCTCGTACATGGCATTGAGCTGACTCAGGTTGGTCGTGAGGCTCCTGACCTGATCATGGTAGCTAGCGGTATCCCCCGAAGTGTTGGACATCGCCACCAGGTTTTCAGAAGCTTTTTCAAAGGCCGTGCTCAGGTGGTCAAACTTAGAGGTTGCTGTCCGCAATTTCTGGGTAAACTCTTCCGTGGCTAAGGAGACATCGGAGAGCCTGTTGATGGCAGATACTTTTTCGCTAAAATCACGTAATCCGCGGCCCAGATTTTCGATACTGGCAGGCTCGATGTTAGCATCGGCAAACATTTTGTCCAAAGCAGCAGTAGCGGAGGGACCTGCAGGCTGTGCAACGACAGCTTTGCCCCGGGCAGGGAGTTCGCCGTTAAAGTTATCGTCCAGTTCAGGATAGACGCGTGACCAGTCAGGCTCAGGCGGCGGGGGATTGAATCCCATCAGAAAGAATAGAAAAGCCTCTACGCCAAGTCCGATTCCAATCATATAGTTGGCTGTACTGCCGCCGATATGCAGGATCTTGAAGAGTACGCCGATAATGACGATACTCGCACCCCAGGATATGGCCACGTTCAGCCATCTTGAATTGTCTTTTTTCTTGCTCATAGTTTTGTATGTGTGTGTTGGTTTAATTTTCTTGGAAAGCTCTGATTATGTTTAACGCCTTTTACCCCTGTATAACGCCAGTTGTATATTTTCTATTATATCAAACGTATTGAAAAGCATGATTATTTAGTGCTGATTCTAATCGGCACTAATTAAACAAAAAACATACCAAAAACAATCCTTTACGCAGGCTTTTTGATCTGCGGATGTTGTTTTAGAGAGCCTTGATCCATCCATTTTCTCAAAATAAAACAAACGTTCCCGCGGTTGAGCAGTTATTTTATAAGAACTAAGATGTATAAATAACAGAAAACATACTCTTATGGCTGATATATTCATTCGACTTTCAGAGACCTGGCCGGCATGGCTCTGGAATATTGCGTTAATCTTATTTTCATTTCTGGTCGGCATCTTGATTAAAATGATTTTTATTCCCCTGCTGCGCCGGCAGGCCATCGAGCAGTCTTCCTATTCGCTGTTCCGCTCCTTTATCAGGCGCTTCAACCGTGTGCTAAGCATTTTTATTCCACTGGTTATTTTCAATAGCCTGCTTCCTTTTTCCCATTTCAATACAACGACCCTACGTGTGGTTTCCAGACTGAATGAGATTCTGCTGGTCGCATTTTTTGCTGTCGCCTTGATCCAGGCCATTAAAGTTTTTGAAGACTATCTCTACCATCGTTTCGATGTCAACAAGGAGAATAATCTGCGTGAACGTAAAGTCAGAACCCAGATCGTCTTTATCCGCAAGGTAGTGGTCACCATTATCATCCTGGTATCTCTGGCGATCATCTTACTGAGTTTTGAAAGTATGCAGAAAATAGGAGCAGGGTTGCTCACGGGGGTGGGGGTAGGTGGAATTATCATCGGTTTTGCCGCCCAAAAGTCACTTGGCAACTTGCTGGCGGGTTTTCAGATTGCTTTTACGCAGCCGATACGTATGGATGACGTACTGGTAGTAGAGGGCGAATGGGGACGTGTTGAAGAGATCAACCTCACCTATGTGGTGGTGAATATCTGGGACAAACGGCGGCTGGTATTGCCGATTACTTATTTTATTGAGAAACCCTTCCAGAACTGGACCCGTACAACTGCTGAAATCCTGGGGACGGTATTTATCTATACTGACTTTACAATACCTGTACAGCAGCTGCGCGAGAAGCTGACGGCCCTGCTGACTGGCCATCCTCTCTGGGATGGCCAGGTCAATGTGCTCCAGGTCACTGATTTCAAGGAGCAAACTATGGAGATCCGTTGTCTGATGAGCTGCCGCAATTCGGGGCAGGCTTTTGATCTCCGCTGTTACATACGGGAAAAGATGATCGAATATATCCGGACCAACTTTCCCGACGCACTGTCCAAGACACGGATTGAATACCTTCCCGCGGCTGAAAAAACGTGATAGCTTTAATGGTTTATTCATAACCGGATTTTTTCAGAAGGCATATACGCGTCAAATTATATATTTGTAATGATTTTATGAGATTGCTATGCTTATACTCTTTGCCATTATCTCGGGGCTCCTGATTGTGCTGAGCTTGATGCCTTTCATTCAGAGCCAGCACTGGGTCTTTCGGGTGGCCGAATTTATCAAACTGCAGCTCTTGGTCTTCCAGGTGCCCGCTCTAGCCTGGGGGCTTTATCTGCTTGACGAAGCGCCCTGGGTCTGGGGATTAGAGGTCATGCAGGCAGCATTGATACTCTATCATGTTTACATCTTGGTGCGTTATACGAAGTTTTGGCGCCGCGAGAAATATGAAAAAGGTAAGGATGCATCGGATAGCATTAAGATTATTTCCTGTAATGTACTGCAATTTAATAAAGAACACGAACGGTTTGTTGCGCTGGTCAAAAAAGAGCAACCGCAGATCTTTCTGACGATGGAAAGCGATGCGGTGTGGGAAAAGGCGCTCCGTGTACTCGAAGTAGATTATCCAAATACTGTGAAGGTGACTCTCGACAATACCTACGGTATGCACTTTTACACAAACCTGAAAATTAATAAAAGTCAGGTGCATTACTTTGTCGCCGACGATATTCCCAGTATTGAAGCCGAACTCGAAACAGCCGATGGTCACCGCTTTATCTTTTTTGCGGTACATCCGCCACCACCTAGTCCGACGGAGGAGGAAAATTCCAAAGAGCGGGATGGCGACCTGCTCAGTGTGGCCAAACGGGTACGGGACTATAAAATGCCTGTGGTAGTCACCGGGGACTTTAATAATGTGGCCTGGGCAAAATCCTCTGTATTGTTCAAAAAAACAAGTAAGCTGATCGATGCACGCATTGGAAGGGGGATCCTATCCACATTCCATGCCAATTATTGGTTTTTCCGGGTGCCGCTCGATCTGCTGTTTCATAGCCCTAATGTGTTTATTGATAAGCTATTTATCTACCCTTCTGTGGGGTCCGATCATTTTCCGATGGGGTGTACCTTTTTTATTGATCGCTATTCGGACGAGCAGGCAGAAGATATAGAACATCTGGAGCCCGGAGACATGGCCGAAGTCAATGAAATGATCGCGGAGGGCCGTGAAGAAGAAAGCGATAACCGTGATTAGCATTCTTTTATCTGATTTTCAGTGTATATTCCCGCATAGGAGCAACTGAGAAATAACCCAAAGCATTATTGCTGATATTGGACTGCGGATTTCCGGGGGCAGCGTTGCTCAGGTTGTTCCGCTGGTATTCATTCCAGTACCGGTAGGTATTTTCATCTACACAATAGCGGCGTACAACGATATCATCACCGGGGGAGAGGTCGGTTTCTAGATCCGAGATGTAATGTGTGACTTTCAGCCCATCGTTAAACTGATCATCTTGTACACTGGCAAAACGGAACGGCTTCCCGTTGATGGAGAGGGTATACATATAATAGTTCGGGACTTTGCCAGGGTCCTTGAATGTCATGGTGACAAAGAAGTAACTCTCGCCGGCGAGTTTTCTCTCAAAGGTTCCGGTGGAATCCACGTTAACATAGCTGGACATTTTGCTGTTTGACATATAGATCTGTTGCTGCAGAGAGACTTTTAGCCTATATTGGCGCCCATTGACAGGCATAAAGTTGCGATGAACGTAGTTGCCGTCTTTTTCGTATTGGAATGTATAGCTGTGGTTCTGATCGTCGGTGACAACCACGGTGGCACCTTTTATTCCTGAACTGTTGACTGGCTGATCAAATCCGACTGAGCGTGATATGCGGATGCGCTGTATAGCACTCGCATCGGTAATTTGGGCGTCTATCACCAAGCGTGCGCTTGCTGTATTCAGGTCGATGTCTATTTTCTCTTCACATGCAGTAAACAACAGCAGAAGACAGGGGAAAATTAAGTGTTTTTTCATGGTCATGCGGTCTAAAATTTAAAGTTCCAGGTCAAAGAAGGGACGATGCCGAAAAGCACAATTTTGTAAGCTTCTGTCAGGTTTGGATTGGCCTTATTTTCCCGGAAGTCGATCGTATAGGCGTTCTTGCGGTTGTAGAGATTATATATGCCGAGCGTCCAGCTGGAGCGGAATCCCTTGTTTGTTTTCCCGGGGCTATATGTTGCTCCTAAGTCCAGACGGTGGTAGTCTGGCATACGATAGCCATTTCGTTCGGTATAATAGAACATGGAACGTCCATTGACCAGGTATTTGCCGCTTGGAAAGGTTACTGCATTCCCCGTATTAAACACGAAGGTGGCGCCGATGGTCCAGCTTGGTGTGAGAGCATAGTTGGCGACGACGGCGAGATCATGGCTGCGGTCCTGCCGTGCATTAAACCATCTGCCCTGATTGATAGAAGCAAACTTCCGCTGGCTTTTAGACAAGGTATAGCTGAGCCAGCCGGTGAGCCGGCCGCTATGTTTACGGAAATAGCCTTCCAGGCCATACGCGCGGCCAATTCCAAAAAGCAATTCGCCTTCGAAATGGCTGTTGGCCTGTAGGGTGGCACCATTGCGCACATCGATCTGGTTACGCAGGCGTTTATAGTAGGTCTCGATAGACAGATCATATTGGCTATTCAAAAATTTTTGAAAATAGCCAAAGCTGGCCTGATCGACCATCTGAGGCTTGATCCTTAGGCTACTTAGCACATACTGGTCCGTGGGCAGGCTCGAGCTTGTGTTGGACAGCTGATGTAAGTTCTGCACCAGACGGTTGTAAGATAATTTGAGACTACGCCGCTCATCAAGCAATAAGCTGGCGGCCAATCGGGGCTCTAGATTGATATAATGTTTGGCAATACGGCTTTCGTCACGCTTTTCAGCAATAGGTTTGCCTGCTTGGTCAAATTGATAAAAGGTGCGGGGCCCCAGTACCATAAAGTCATGCATATGGATGCCATAATTGAGAGAGATTCTGTCTGTCGGCTTCCATTCATGCAGCAGATAGCCTCCCAGATCAAGCCCGCGCTGATTCTCCATGGCAGTGGGATTGACCGACTGATTGATGTCGGAGGATAAGTTGGCCGGCCGGATCCGTTGTAATAATAGGCTAGCCCCTGCACGGACGATGTGCTGTTCATTTACATAATAGGAGATATCCTGCTTGGCCTCTACATTCTCGATGGTGGAAGCAACCTGAAAGTCTGTCTGTTCGCTCGACACACCTGCATTGTAGTTGAATCGACTGTATATCAGTGAACTGTTGCTGGTTATCTTGTCAGTAAATCGGTGACTTAAACGTGCAGTAGCCGTGCTGTTGCTCCAGCTAAGGCTAAACAGGTCACTGTATTTTAACTCGTCTCTTCCGTGGTAGCCCGATAGGTAAAGCGACGTTTTCTTGCCTAAATGAAAGCTGAGCTTGCTATTCAGGTCATAGAAATAGAGCTTGTTGTCTGCCATGGCTTTATCCTTTACCAATTTTAGAAAGGAGTCAGCATATGAGCGGCGGGCACTGAAAAGGAATGAACTCTTATCCTGCGCGATCGGGCCCTCGACCTTCAGTCTGGAGGCAATAACACCAAGTCCGCCCTCTCCTGTAAAATGCTTTTTATTACCTTCCAGCATTGAAATATCCAGCACCGAGGCAATACGGCCGCCAAATTGGGCAGGAATACCACCTTTGTAAAGCTGTATGTCCCGAATGGCGTCTGCGTTGAACGACGAGAAGAAACCTAGCAGATGGGACGGGTTATAGATGGTCGCTTGGTCCAGGAGAACCAAATTCTGACCTACGTCACCGCCACGAACGGTAAAATGCGCTGATCCCTCACCGCCGCTTTGTACCCCCGGCAAGAGCTGTATAGTCTTCAATACGTCTTGTTCGCCAAGCAGGGCCGGTACATCCCTAATTTCTTTGATGCTAAGATGAACTGTGCCTGACTGCGGACCGTCTAGCGCTTGGCCTTGCCGCGGACGCGACACCAGGACCTCCTCAAGGATCTGGGGTAACGGTTGCAGCGCATAATCCCGTAAAAGCGGTTGATTTACGCTGATGCTATGCTGTTGCCGCTGATACTGGGGATGGCTAACCGATAGTCGATACGTTCCGGCAGGGAGCATCAGTTTGTAAAAGCCTTGGGCATTGGTAGATGTAACTGTGCTATCGGGCTCCATACGGATTGTGGCCCCAGATAGTGGCTTACCTGTGGCCGCATCGTGAACTGTACCACTTATCGTAAACTGCTGCGCAAAAGTGGCACAAGGAAATAGCACACAGGTGATCGGAATCATGTACTGAATGAACGGAATCATTAAGAATTTGGTCTAGATTGATAATCATACAGCCAATTTGCTGTTAATCTTTTATTAATATTTATTTCTATAGTTTAAACACATGTGTGATTGCAATCGTTTCATTTTTTTCATCCGGATTAGCTATTATGTAACGCTTTTGGTACATAAATATTGTTCTTATATGGCCGTATATGGGGTAAACACCTTCTTCTGCAGCAAAAAGACCCCGGCAAAACGACATAATTTGCAGAGTAATTGACTGAAAATTGCTAATTTAACGATGACTAAGCAGTGGACTAAATTCTAACTAATGGGTAAAGATTATTATGATAGCCTGATGGCAGAATTACAATCGAAAACAATTGACGCCTTACGCTTTCCGCTGATTGTCGGGGTGGTGTTTATTCATACCGACTTTTCCGACATTATTTTAGACGGACAAAAGCAGATCGATTTTGGGAATTTTCCCGTTTTTTCTTCCATTTTTTTCCTATTTTCCAAGCTAATTTTCGAGGTCTGTGTGCCGTTGTTCTTTTTTATTTCTGGCTTTCTGTTTTTTTATAAGACGGAGGGATTTTCCAGGGAGACCTATGTGCAAAAATTGAAAAATCGCGTACGTTCGTTGTTGGTCCCCTATATTTTCTGGAATTTTGTTGTGATATTGTTCTTTTTCCTCGCCCAGACTTTTCTGCCGGAGGGTATGCTGTCGGGCAGGAACAAGCTAATTATCGATTATAGCCTCTCCGATTGGCTGTGGTCATTTTGGGATACTTCCCATATCAATCCGCATCTGGAGAAGACCCTGCCGATCAATTCTCCATTCTGGTTTATCCGGGACCTGATTGTGGTTGTGCTGTGTACTCCACTATTGTACTGGCTACTCAAAAAATGGGGGCTGTATGTGGTCTTGGCATTTGGGCTGCTTTGGGTTTTGTATCCTTATTTCTACAGGCCCGGACTGAGCACCGCCTCGTTCTTCTTCTTTACTGCGGGAGCTTATTTTAGTATACACAAGATAAACTTTGTCGAAATGATGAAGCCTTTGTTTTTTAGGTTGTTACCTGTGTATCTGCTATTGGCCGTTGCGGCATTTTACCTGTTGGGCAGCATATGGTGGAGCTACCTGTATTGCGCCGAAGTGCTGCTCGGTCTTGTGCTCGCCGTTGCTTTAACCGCTGGTGGGATTGAAAAAGGAAAGTGGCAGCCCAATAACTTCTTGACCAGCGGGGCCTTTTTTATTTTTGCTTATCACCGCTTACCGCTGGTATTTGTGATTAAATTTTTGTTTAAATTGGTTCGTCCTCAATCGGATATTTTACTGTTGGTTTTATACTTGGCCGCTCCCGGGCTGATTATTGTTCTGGGCTTGGTGGGTTATAGCTTTTTAAAGCAATGGATGCCCCGCTTTATGGCTGCTGTCGGTGGTGACCGCTAGTGGTATATGTAATTATGAAGAGATATAAATGGTTTAGTATAGGCTTGTTCGCATTGATCGCCGGAATCCTGCTTATAAAATATGTGTCGGGGATCGTCGATAGAAATAGGTACAAGCGGCTCAAGACGGAGTTTGTATTTGCAGATATTATCAATCTTGGCTGTACGTCGCCCAAAAATCAGGGTGCTTCCAATACTTGCTGGTCCTACACAGGTAACTCATTTTTGGAGTCGGAGATGATCCGGATGGGAAAGGATCCTGTGGAAATTTCACAGATTTATACAGCGAGACAGGCCTATCTGGATAAAGCCCGTAATTTTGTTCGTCTTCATGGTGGCATGTATATGGGCGAAGGCGGGCAGCTACTGGACGTATTGCACGTATTTCGCAAATATGGGGCAATGCCAAGATCAGCCTATTCCGGCTTGTACGGCGCCCAGACGTACAACGACTTTAGGAAGATGACACCCATGCTACGTGCGATGCTCAAGGTGCTGGTCAAAAGCAAACCGTTGGCACGCCATTGGGAAGAGGCGTATCAGGCGGCGCTCGATAAGCATTTGGGGGAAGTGCCGGCTAACTTCGAGTACAAAGGTAAGACCTATACTGCGCGCAGCTTTGCCGACCAGGTCATCGGGATCAATCCGGATGATTATATCGGTCTGGCTTCGGTGACTGATCAGCCTTATTTTAAACCTTTTGTGCTCCTGGTGCCGGACAACTGGTCTTTTCACAATTTTTACAATGTGCCCATGCAGGACCTGACCCAGATTATTGATGGCGCCCTGCGCAAGGGCTATACGGTGGCCTGGACCACTGATGTATCAGAAAAAGGGTTCTCCTGGCCGTATGGTATAGCTTATGTCCCAGAAAAAGACTTTGAAAATCTCCCGGACGAGGACAAGGAAGCCATGTTTGTAAAGCCACAGCCCGAACGGAAGGTCACTGCCGAGGAGCGCCAGAGGGCTTTTGATGACTGGAGTACCACTGACGATCATGCGATGCATATTGTGGGGCTTGCCAAAGACCAATATGATAAAGAATATTATATGGTCAAAAATTCATGGGGCAAAACGAATAATTTCAAAGGCTTTATGTATGTGACCAAGGAATTTGTAAGGTACAAAACCATTACGCTGATGTTGCATAGGGATGCGCTGGAGACAGCGATCAAAACTAAAATTAAGCCCAATTCCTAAATGTTTCCATAATCTGATGGAATTTTTGCTGTATGAAAGACATCAAACATACAGCAAAGCTGGTGGCGACGCTGATTTCAATTGGCCTGCTGAGCGCTTCAGATCCTGTCTATGCACAGCAAAGTCCTGCTAAACCCGATAAGGTACATCACGCCGAACCGTTATACAATGATCTGGTGCGCGATTTGGGCGCCCGAAAAGGAGAAAAGGAAATTAATGTAGGGGCAGATATCAAAAAGATGAAAGACGCCGATGAATATGGCTATTTGATGGAATATGAATTTGCGCCGGTCAACCGTCTGGGCCTTGAAGTAGAGACGGATTTTGCCTATTCAAAAAGTAAGGTGGCAGGTTCCGGTTCGAGCAATGCACTCGAACGGTTGCGTTTATCTTCTCAATACTCTTTTTATGTTTCTAAGCCACATGCCACGACTCTGGCGGTTGGATACACGCAGATTTTTAACTTCGTGGAAGGCGGAACAGCCTTTAATCCCTTTTTTATTGCAGCCAAAAGCTGGCATAGCAATTGGCATACCTTGATTTATACAGGGCCGGAGCTGGCATACCGGTATAAAACGCGGAAGGCGGAACTGAACTGGCAGATCAATACTTCTTTTCATTATACACTGCCTCAGTCGGATCACTTTATTGGTTTGGAAATCAATCAGGTGGTTGCTAATGGTAGGTTGGAAACCACACTGCATCCTCAGGTTAAGCTGGGGCTGAATGATAAGCTGGCTATTGGTATGGCGGTAGGTCTTCCGGTTGGGGACAGGGAGGATAGTGTCAGTTCTTTTTTCCGGCTGATCTACCAATTGTGATGAATACTGGCCAAAAGAACTCGGCAAAAGCCCAAAGACTTGCCGAGTATAGGTATTTCAAGTGTAAGGAATAGGATGGACTATACTGAAGATCAAAATTTTTGATTGGTCCAATACCTTTTTGACCACCCCGTCGTTAAGAAATATAGTGTGTTGATTGTCAGCTTTTTTTGTTGATGTGATATGGATGTGAAAGGTTATTTTTATGATATTGTTTATCGAAATGCTAATCTTTGTCATGGAGCAAAATCAAAAATGGCAAAGAATAAATCAGAGCTGAAGATGGTCATTCCTGCAGATTTAAGTAAGAGGCTTAGCGGCTTCGGATTATACAAGTTGGCAAAGTACGTTCAGGTAATAGACGGTGACGGCGGTTCGGACCGTTTTTATATTATCAAAACATTCGGTCCAACTGTCATTCAGGTGGGAGCCGAATATATGGATCTCCAGACTGGACAGCTGCTCTTCATTTCGCCCGGAAAAACAATACATCTACCCAAGGATACCCAGACCCGAGGTTACCTCATCTCGTTTACTCAGAAATTTTATGAGCGCTCTAGCTCGGATACGAGAATGCTCAACTCGGCTTTATTCTTTGCAGACGAACCGGCGGTTAAGGTCAATGATGAACTTCGCAACGAGGAGCTATTTAATGTGCATATTGTGGATCGTATATATGCTGCCATGGAACAGGGTACCGAGATATTGGACCTAGTGGTACATCACTGTATTGAGTCCCTCTTATTGGAAGGCTATTATAAGCTTTCGCTTAATGGTATCACTGAAAAGCTCAGCAAGTCTGCCAACCAATCACTTGTCAATACCTTCAGCGTACTGGTCCATAAATACTATCGGAAACACACTAACGTACAGTTTTATGCGGATAAATTGCATGTTACACCGCGCAGACTGAGTGATTTGTGTACGGCGTATACAGGAAAATCTGCAAAAACCATCATATCGGACATTGTGGGTAAAGAGGCTGTACGTCTGATCCGACATAGTAATCTGTCCATTGCACAGATTGCTTATGAAATGGGGTTTAAGGACGAGTCGAATTTCAGAAACTTTGTCAAAAAGAAAACCGGGCATATTCCCCGTATGCATCGGCAATCTGAGGAGCATTAAATTGACTCTCAAGAGTATATAATGGAGTATCTCTTGGACAGCTTTCCAGCGAGATGCAATTAACAATGTCGCACATTTTCTGAGGTTATCCCAATACGTGATATCAGTGTTCAGGGGTTGACAAAGTGTGGCCAGATGCTCTAGTATAACTGTCTGGGCGTAGAAAAACGAAAAATAGGCTATGCAAAAAATAGGCTATGCTCTCCGATGATGACCTTAACAATTGCGTAAAGGGGAAAGGGATAGGATGCCAAAAAGTGTGATACGGATGTGAAAGCCATTTTTTTTTGGTTTTTGAAGCGATTGACAATCTTTGTATCGGAGATAATAAATCATGACGGACAACTCCTTTGTCAGCGTGAATGGTGAAACATAAGAAGAAAATTACACAATAAGGGACATATGATCCTCCCCGCGGATAGTCAAATTATGGAACCGTTTCGGGAAGAGTATCGTGATAATTGAAACAATATTTTGCTAGTTGCCCTCAGGATTCGATGGGTATGAATGTAGGTGTGTATTGTATTGCAAGTACAACCACCTGTCTGATTCACTCGACATAAAAAACAGCAGATTACAAATCTGGTACTTAGTCACATTCTTAAATCCAGGGAGAGAGAAGATGAAAGTAACGCAGGACGATATACTTTGATACTGAGTTTTGTTGGTGGCGGACTACTGTTGACGGGCATTTATTTTATCTGGAATGCGAATCGCAAACGTCGGCTCCAGGGAAAACATGAAGATGCATTATCTGAACGGGAGAATGTGAATAAGATGCTATCGATAAACAATAAGGAACTTTCTGAACAAGTAGAAGAAAATAAGTTCAATAATTTGCTGGCGCTCGCTAAGAGTAATAACCCTGAGTTCTTGATCTTGTTCAGTGAGTTATATCCTGAGTTTATAGAGGCCCTGAAGGATATGGATCCAAAGATCAGAAGTACAGAACTGGAGTTCTGCGCCATGGCCTACCTCAATTTCTCGACCAAAAACATTGCCGAATATACTTTTGTGACCATACGTGCAGTGCAGGTACGGAAAAACAGATTGCGTAAGAAGTTTAACATCCCTTCGGACGAAGATTTTAACAGCTGGATGCGTGAAAAGATAAAAGTTAATATTTAATCAAATAAAAAACGCGGCCATCTCCGCATTAATACGGCTGCGTTTTGTTAATACCCGGGTTTGCGCCAAGACGTTACCGGTATTATTCATTTGGAAAACGCAGTCTGACCGTAGTACCTTTTCCAAGTTTGCTTTCGAGGCGCAGATCTCCGCCGAGCATCTGCATTAGCCGGCTGGCCAACGTCAGACCGATGCCAGATCCGCTAGTGGTAGGCGGCGTATTTTGTGCTCTGTAGAAAGCTGATTTAACTTTGAATAGTTCCTCTTCAGGGATACCAATACCATTATCACTAATGGTATAGACAATTCCCTGTGCATTTACTATGCTGTTAATTTCTACTTCAGGATCCTGAGAATGAGCTGAGTATTGTACGGCATTCCCGATAATGGCGGAAAAAATCTGGGTTAACGTGCCCTTCTCTCCGTAGACAGGACGCAAATCCGCGGTTGAAAGTAGACATGTAGGATTGTCGTATTTTATTTTGCACTCTTCAAAAATCGGCTGGATAAGAAGGTGTATAGCAATTTGCTCTTTAACAAAGGAAAAACTTTTGGAGCGCATAAATTCCACCGTTTTGTTGATGATTTCCTCCATATTATTTACACTCTCCTCTAGATTTGATAACCATCGTTGATGCATCTGGGATAATTCGGCTTGGCGCTGGAAAAAAGCAACGCTCAATTTCGCTGAAGAAAGCGGATTTTTTAAATCATGGGATAATGTATGTGTAATCATCTGAAGCTCATTATTGGTACTGATAAGGATTTCACGGGTCTTAGCTTCTTCTTTTGTTCTTAAAAATACTGCTTTACCGATCATTCTATCTAAACTTTTCATGAATGAGATGTCCTCATCGTTCCAAAAGATCGCGGTGTCCAGTATTTCGGTTTCGGTGAGAATAAATTCCTGTTTACTCTCATCATCTTTTATCGCTTTGGATTCTTCGAGTTCCAAAATCGTAAATTTACTTTCGTTTCTAAACCATATAATCCAGTGGTCTCTTTCATCTGCTACACGCAATGCGGCTACTCCCGCAATACGTAGCGGTTCGTCAAATAACTGTTTGCGTTTAAGCCTGAAGTTATTGTCTTTGAACAGATTTTTACCGGTCTGTCTGATGATATCGACCATTTTGCTGATTTGTTTATTGGAAGGTACACTACCCTGTTTGGTAATCACGCCATGATGATAAATGGCTACTCCGTCGGCGTGTGCTAAGCTTGCAATACTGTCTAGATGTTGTAATAAACAATAATTTAGTGAACGGCCAGAGGTAAGCTGTTCATCCAGCTGATTTTTTGTCTCTTTTATAATTGCATAAAAGCTTTCTCCTTTTTGGTTTAGCAGTTGTTTTTGACGTATGGCGGCATTTTGGACCAGCAGTTGGCATAGTACACGTTTCTGATAGTCAATTTTTTTGGGTTGTCGGTTTATGCCGATCACGATTCCCCATAAGATATTGTTGATGACAATGGGTATTGCTAGTGTCGAACTGGCGCCAATCAGTTTGCTAAACTTGGGTTTTTGTGGTAAGGGAGAATATTCTATGGGAATATGTGATAGCGACAGCCGTGTGCACAATTTTTGCTCACGATCTTCCATGTCGGGAATATATACGGATTCATTTCCAGAAAAGAAAGTATAAAGGGCGTCGGATATAAAGGTTTTCGAGAAAAGTTTTCCGGCAAAAGATGATTCAGTACAGGTCGAATATAATATTTTGCTGGTACGATCTTCAAAAATCTGAGCGACCGTAATCACATCAAATGCTGATATATGCTGTACCGCATTTATTAATGTGTGCCACATAGCTCCCGCATTATCATAGGCAGAAAAATGGAACGCATTTATTTGTTTGGAGAATATGACTTCTTCTATTTTTTCTTCTATACGGATAAAAAAATGCCCTTTGTGTGCACAGAGGTGCAAGTAGTAAGCAGAGTCATTGTCTTTAACAACAAATGTTGTTCCAGTGGTTGGTATTTGGGAGATATCATTCAGAATGGTCGATAGCTCCGATGGTAAATCGAAGAGACTTTCTAAAAAAGTAGGTAAGTGAATCCCCAGCAAGCTCTGGATATCTGAGCCTGAAGTCAGCATGTTTTCACTTAGGCCAACGATCGTTTTATCAGGTGCCATGATGAGGAACCTTCCGCTGGTTTGTATGGGCAAATAATTGACTGAATTCATCTTTTCGACTTGAGCCATAATGAAAATAAATACATAGTAAGTTAATGCTTTTCTTTCGGATTAGCAAGTCATACATTGCGATGTTTTTGAATGTTCACTGTTATTGGAACTGGTTATCTGGAGGGTGTGTTGAAGGGTTTAGAAAGAGAATTTTCTTTCTATCCGAAACTGGTCGGTAATGATTACTTATTTTTATTTGTCCGAAAATATAAAAAAGGTCTACGGCTAATAGGGCGATCACATTCAGCGCGGGGTAAGGCCTTACGGTGAAGAGTTTCGTTGCCCACGTATTTTCGGAGTAAACTGTATAGCCTTTCGCTGCTAAAATTCATGTTGTGATCCTTACGGAAATCTACAGTCATCTGTTCCAGCGTTTTCGGTTCGAAGAAATAGTCTGACGCAATAACCATATAGCGGACAAATTCCCGTTGTTGTTTTAGGTCGCTAAGACCGGATTTGTCGATGGGCTCGATGGTGTTTTTCAGTAATAAATTTTGCCGCACCAGCATCACCTCGTTTTTGAACCGAGACAGGTTGGGCGCTTTGGCAATATTGTTACTTAGTGTATATTCCGGATTAAAAAAATCAGACAATGAAATGGAGAATGGCTGGCATATTTTAGCTACATGTTCGACAGAAATAGTAAGCGTTTTGTTATAATGACTGCGCAGTGGTCCGGGATTGAGCCCCGTAAATTGCGCGAGGCCGTCAAGAGAGAGCCCAGTCAGGTTCATGAGGGTGGTCAGCCTTGATGATATCAGTGTTGCTAATTCATTGTTTGTAACTTTTCCCATTTTTTTTGTTATAATATGTTGTCTGTCAGCTAAGTGGAGTGTATTTGCTGATCGTGACAAAAAGGAATGGGACAAACGCCTTCGTCCCATTCTATCCATTAATATTATCAAGCCAAACGCAAAAAAAATGACTCGATGGCCCAAAAGTAAAAAATCTAAATGGAAATGACCGTGTAAAAATTTACTAAAATCGTGTAAAAATGGGATGGTGTAGTAAAATAACTACAAAATGGGAATTAATAAATGGCGATTATGGGATACAATAGGAGCTCTAAAATGAGCTCCTATTGTTAGTTTACACGCTCACTTAAGTGAGCGGAATTTGCATTTTAGTCCGGAAGAACTGGATTTGGGTTGTAGCCTGGTGCATTTCCATTCCATGCAGTATTGCGCACGCAACGCACGTTCATCAGGGACGATTTAACGACATTGATGCTGCCTAACAAATCTATTGCCAACGCATTTGTTGATCGGTAAGATCTAAAGCCTGTGTCGGTGGCAGGCGGTAAAACTGAGAGAAGTCCAGTAGCTGTATGCCCTAGGAAGTGATTTACACCAAGTCCGATCAACGGTGTTCCTAATAGACGGTCGTTGGTCCAGAAGGCAGTATATTTATTTGGTGTATCGCCTATACCTTCGTGCAACTTTTAAGGGACAAAAGTTGTATTGGCTTTTATTGTAATTTCCTTTTTGTTAGTTATTTAGGATTTATTTTTAATAGTGTTTTTGTTACACTATGCGGGTGCTTTTTATACATTTTTAAAATATAAAATATGAAAACAAAAAAAGAAATTTTACTGAATGCGGATGTCCGCTTGCCTTATGAGACACCTTGTGTCAATACCCAAAACGTGGAGCTTGAATACAGTGTTGCGGCGGGGTCAGTACAAGGTACAATGATGGCAGACGGAAACCCAAAGTCAAGATGTAGAATGGAATTAAATCGGGGTGTAATAATTGGTGGTGTAAACAATCTTTTTATGAAAAAACTTACAATAAATCTTAGATTAGCATCTTTCGTGTTACTAACAGTGTGGCTTTCGTCTTGTAGCAAGGATAGTGGTCAGGCTATGATCGAAACCGGGACGACTGTGCGTTTGAATATAGGACAGAGTTACATTAAGGCTGACCCTATTAAAACTGACCCTATTAAAACTGCTTCGGTAGGTCGTAGTTATGCAGCAGCGACGCAAACTGTTGAAATTCCTTTTGACAATCAATATATCCTGATAGCTACGTTAAAGGAGGAGGTCGCGCCGTCTTACTCGGGAATCAGAGCCGCTAATCGAGCAACAGCTGCTTCCACAAATGCTGAGCAGCATGCGTTAAAAGAGGGGACAACTTATTATGTCGCGATATTTGATATGGCTGGCGTCTACAAGGAGACGAAGACCTTTACGCAAGACGCGATGCACAGGACTTTGCGATTGAAGCGGGTAAATATACATTTATTATTTATGCTTCGGGTACCAATAAGGCATTGCCAAGGATTGAAGCTGGAGCAACTTTAAGTGCTGTGAATTTTACAGGTTTGACAGCTGACCAGGACTTTATGCTGGATCAGGTGGAATATGAAGTGAAAGAAGGTCAAAACGTTCTGAATGCCGATTTAGCACATTTGTTTACACAAGTGTCATTGAAATTTGATGCATCCGCTATAGGCGAAGTTGGTAGTATTGCCGGCGCGAGCATCGAGCCTTCCAATGCTGCTGTCGACGTGGCTCTATCCGATGGTGCCCTTTCGTTTAAAGGGGATGTAAATCCAGTTACGTTTCATTTGAAAAATACATCAGGTTCGGTCATTAATTCGGATTCGACTTTTATTACGACGTCGGCAACGAGTAATGGAATCGTCCGATTGAAGGGGGTATCTATCGGTGGGAGTGCGGCGAAAGATGTGGACAAGGGCGGCTGGGATCTGAAGCCAGGCGTAAAATACATCTTGGAATTTACATTGAAAGCTCCTCTTGGAGGAATAAATTCAGGAGGCCATATTTGGGCGCCCGGGAACTTGGTGTAGGACAATGGGAAATATAGCTTTGCTGCACCAAATCAGCTAGCCAGCGAGTGGTATTATAATTGGTTAACACCTGTGGGCGTGGGTACCGCTCCAACCTATAAGGAAATGCTGACATATAACGTCGACAGGGATCCATGTAAAATGGTGGATAAGGCTTGGCGTACTCCTTCTAAAGCTGACTTTGAGTCGTTGTTTGCCGAGGCTGGTGCCGCAACGGACTGGCAATATAAATATTATGGTGCTGAAGGCGTGTTCTATGGCGGTACTGATTTATCAGTCATGTCTTCAAATCCGGAGCCATACCTCTTTTTTCCAGGTTTAAACAGCGGAACTTCCTTCTATTGGAGCTCTAATGATATTGCCGGTGCGGACGAATCGACAGCGTCAAGTGTAAAGTTCGGTGGCTATAATAAACCGAGCAATTTTGGTAGCGATAGTAAAGAGAAAGGATTCCAGATCCGCTGTGTGAGAAACTAGGACATTGACAGTATACCACAATTGACTAATGCGTTCAATTGAAGCACATCCTTATTTCAAGGATGCGCTTTTTTTGTGTGTAAATTATTGCTAAATTCGTGCGGCCTATTGTTATTGAGCGTGTTCAGGCGGTTTTTTCGATAATTAGAATCTATGGAATTTGGAGTTCATCGTGTGATTGGGGTAGAGCGGGGGTCTTCGGGTATGGGTGATGCAGTGGCAGCAGATAATTATATTGTACTTTTTGTCTCTGCTGGCGGCTGTAGGGTAAAAATTAATCAGGACATTGTTGAAATTGGCGAATACAGCCTCGTATTGGTGCCGCGGGGAGTACATATCGATGCCGATCCAAGCGAGACACGGGGTTTTTTGATTATCTATTTCTCTGAGAGTTTTTTTGCCCGTACAGATGTTGATGCTGCCTTTCTGCGCAATTTTAAATCATTTAATAAACAGGAGTATACATATAGATTGCTGAGCGTGCCCAAGGAATACGCTACTTATTATGACTTTGTAGGTACGCAGCTGAAGCTTTCCAAACTCAATTATAATCAGGCTATCTATAGAGATCTGGCTTATAATATAGTCAAACAGATTGTGCTGCTGGCTGCCATTCACATGGAGGAGAGGCAGTCCGGTGAAATGCTGGGGCATGGCTCTGATATTGCCCTGGTCAGGCATTTTCAAGAATTGGTACGGCAGCAGGTCAAAAAAGAAAAGCAGGTGGCCTTTTACGCTGCACAGCTCAATATCGGAAGCAAAAAGTTAACCAATCTGACCAAATCTGCGCTCGGCGTGACCCCTAAAGAGGTGATTGTTGGGGAACTTTTGCGCGAGGCGAAAAAGCTGCTTACAGAGGCTTCCTATAGCATTAAGCAAATAGCCTGGGAACTTGGTTATACCGATGTCAATAATTTTAGTACCTTTTTTTTAAAAGAAATCGGAATGACTCCCAGTGAATACCGTAAGCGCTGGCAATTATAAGTAGCGTATTGTATTAAAAAAAATACAGTCTAAAAAAGGAAAAACGCTGGTCTTTATTCTTTCGTTTTTACAATAACAGTTATATTTATAGTAAAACAACGAAAGCGTATGAAAGAGGTTGCATTGTTTTTGGCATTGGGGGGTATAGCGACTGCTGCCTCGGCACAGACAACGGTCAAGCTGAATGTGGTATTGCACGATGTGCAACACCTGGCGATCAATCCTGACCAGTCGACTGTTACGTTAGCTTATCATACACTTGACGATTATCAAAACGGTGTCGAGTCTGTCCAAAAGAGGCACCTTTCTATTTTTAGTACGTCGAGCTACGAGGTAAAAGTTAAATTGGCAAATCAGGCTTTCGTCAGACTTGATGGTGAGCAGATGAATGCGTTTCCTGTTCCGCCCATACGTGTGAAAGCAAGGGCGGTGAACGCTCATGTATCAAAAAAAATGGAAGCCAATCCACTTTCAACACGGGAGGAAGTGCTCATTGCTTCGGATTCACCTACTTTTGATGCGCTTTTCGATGTATCATATCACGGCCCCGGTGCCAATGAATTGATCAATTACGTGGAAAAGAATAAAGCCGTGACTTTTACCAATGATGTGCTTTATAGTATTGAAACCAAGTAAAATCAGCCATTTTTATTTTCTGCTAACTTTCCTGCATCAAGCTTTATGGCTGTAGGTATTGCCTTGTAGCTGAACAGCTACAAGAAACTACAAGGTCTCCTTTTCATACTTTTTAGGACGAAATTCATACTTTTTGCCGAGAGTGGCGATGTACCTTTGTATTGTCCCAAGAGGATAAATGAAAAGAATTAATACCTTAAAAATAAAAAAAATAAAATGAAAAAAATTATTTTCGCCGCAATCGCTGTTATGGGTTCATTGTCTTTCGCTAACGCACAATCATCTGCAAAGGTAAAATTGAACGTCGAACTGAATCCCTTCCAGTCTATTGAAATTGGAAGTGGAGCAGGCCAGAGCAATGATGGAAATGGCGTCACTTCGGGTTACGATGATGAGGTTACTTTAAAGTACGAAAAAGCTGCTGACTACACCAACGGGGTGCAAAAATTGGTAGCCAAACAACTGAAAGTGTCTTCAGTCGGTTCAGGGTACAAGATTAAAGCTTCCCTATCTGCAAATGGCAACTTTACCAAGGTTGCAGGGAATGGTGCCGGATCGTATGATGCAAAAAAACTGGTGGAAATTCAGGTTGGAGGCCAGTCCGCAAGTACTGATGTGAACATGGAGTTTGGACCGTTTGGAAATACAAGTACTGCTGAATCTTCTGTATTAGGAAAAGAGCTGGATGTGAAATACATCGGTAAGCCTCTTAGTGAGACTACTGTAAAAGATCTATTGGGCAATGGCGGCAAAGATACCAAAGCAAAATACACCATTGATGTGGTATACACAATCGCGGCAAATTAAACAAAGACCCTAAACCCTACGAAAAACATGCGCATACAGGTATCTCCGGATACCTGTATTTTGTATATTTTAGGCCAATGAATTTAAGCTTATGAAACAGATCACCTTTTCAATTTTATTTTTATGTACTGTGTTGGCCGGATTTTCGCAGACTGGGTTAACTGTGGGACCACCAAGGCTTTATTTTGTAGGTGATGCCGGACAGGCGCAGACGCAATTTCTGGATGTCACTAATCCAAGTAAGGATTATACACTTGAACTTGGTGTATCCTTCGAGGATTGGGCATACTCTGTCTATGGTGATAACGTTTTGAGTCCGAAGGGAACGCTGGCTACTAGCTGCGCGGACTGGCTATCGGTATCGGAATCTTATTTTTCTTTGAAGCCCGGAGAATCCAAACGTCTGCAGCTGCATATGCAGGTACCGCAGAATGCGAAGTTCAGCGCGGATGTACCGGTGCATACAACCATGCTTTTCGTGACACAGTTGAATCCAAGAGCCCGCGAAAAACAGGAGGGGGCAAATATCCGTCTCGCTGTGCGTTCAGGGGTGAAAGTTTATCACCGATTTAACGGCAGGGAAGCACCTGACCTGGAAATCACAAATTTGCTACACAAGGATCTGGATACATTGGGCCAGTTCTTAGAAATAAGTTACGAAGTCACCGGAAATATATGGCTGGAAGGACGCATGAGGGCTGAATTCCTAAATCAGGATACCGGAGAAAAAACGGTCGTGGATAATCTTAATTTTTATTGCCTGCCCGGAGATAAGCGCATGCAGTATATAGGGATTCCAAAGACATTGAAATCGGGCAGCTATCTAGCTTCTATATTGGCATTTTATGGCGATCAGGACGTAGTAAAGATCGCGGAACTGGAGTTTAAACATGTGGCAAAAAATTAGATCCTTTAGTCTGCTGAGCGGAATTATTTTCCTCACTGCGGCTGTCCATGCACAATTGAGATTTTCGGTTTGGTCAGACAACTATTTCGAAGTCACTTCCTATCTGGGAAAAACAACAGGCGACCGTTTTAATGTTTTCCAGTTTGATCTCAATGGAACAGCTGTTAACGAACGTGACTGGAGTTTGGGAGTACGGTTACTAGGGCCGATACGTACTATTGCAGGCGGGAAAAATCGAAGTGGCAATACTTTTCCTCCAGATAAGATCAGTCTCCGCTGGACTGCGGACAATAATGATCCCGCTTTCCGCCTGGATGGCATTGGCGCTAGCCGCAACCCAATTGTTCTTCAGAATAGTAACGAAGTTCTGTTAATTGACCGGGCAAAACAGCCAATCAGTAGCAATGGGAGATACTATGTGCAATATCAATTGTATAGTGCATTGACGATAGCGCAAGGAAAGTATTTGGATGACTACCTTAGCCCTGACCAGTACACCTACTTAAAATATCGTATTCCACTATTGTTTACGTTATATAATGGACAGGGGAAAATAATTGGAACGCAGGAGATTAATTATGAGATGCAGTTGCCTCCGCGTCTGACAGATGGGGCCATGGTCGATATGGAGCCTGATTATAGCTTGGAGATTGCTGCTGAAGCGGCAAATGCTACTTTGCAGTTTTCGACGCAAAAGGACTATTTGCAAGGGGTAGCCCTACAGATGCCAGATGCAATACGTGTACATTCGGTGACCGACTTTGAGCTAAGGGTAAAAGCACTGGAACCGGAAATAGTAAGAAACGGAGGCGGTACTCTTCCTTTGTCCATATTATCGCTTCAGCTGACTCCTGGAGGTGGTCTGAATAAAATAAAAACCAATCCTAAGATCTCGTTAAGCGCACAGGAGCAAATGTTGTTGTCTGCTGCTTCGGCTGATAAAAAGCAGGTGCAATCATTTAACGTTGGCTACTGGGCCAACCTGACACCCGGACAGGTGAGCGAATCCAAATCGGGAGCCTATAGTGTGTCGCTGTTATACCTGTTGATCCCTCAGTAACCGGATGTAAACGTGTCCAGCAAATATTACCATATCGTTAAAAGCTTTCTTTTGGGGTGGCTTCTGTTGGCGGGGCAGTTTATATACGGGCAGTCTGCGGTGTCCGTTGAGTTAGGCGTTGCAGACCATGTCCAGTTAGAGGCCGGTTTAAATAGCATCGATCTGCAGCTGTATAATTCCTCTATGGAAACTTTTATCGGTAGGATCGATTTTGTGCTGCCGCAGGGACTCGGGACATTGGGGGCAACGCAGATACCCGTAAATATACCCGCTGGGAAAAAGCGTTTTTTTAGCCAGCGCTTGCAGGGTAAGGCGCTTTCTCGATTGAAAGGACAGCAGCTGAAGATTGAACTGCGCAGTGCTACGGGTACCTTGCTCCAAACCAAATTGGTGACCATTGATGTCCCCTTAAAACGAGGAGTGATCCTGCAGGATCTTACTGCACAACAGTACCTCAGACAGGTCGGTGATTCGATCTTTATAAAAGCTCGTGCGATCAACATCGGTACGACGGATGAACAGCTAAAACTCTTATACTCATCTCCCGATCGTATTGGAAATACCAAATTTCAGGAGCAGAGCCTTAATCTTTCAGCGGGTAAAGACACCGTATTGATGCTACGTTTTGTCGTTGAAAAATATATGTTAAAGCGTGCTCAATATACCGTTGCCATAACTGGGCTTTATGAAAACGGAGATGTGTTCGGAAATCTGTCCATCTTGCTGTCCAATATGGCTGCGGACAGAAATTATCAGCAGTTGTTTGATAATAGAGGCAATCTGGCAGCTTATTCCCGTAATTTTATCGATATCCAGATGGACAATCTGCTTGGTGAGCAGCAGTCGTACTATCTTCAGTCTGAAGGCGAGTATCGGCTGATCGGTGGTCAGCTGCGTTACAGCGCTTATCTGACCAAGACCGGTGGTGTGGAACAGCCAACCTTGAGCAATACTTTTGCCTCTTTTCAAAAAGGAAGGAATATCTATACCCTCGGGCATATTCAGGAAAGTATGGAGGCGCCAGTTTACGGAAGGGGACTAAAATTCGATCATCTGGATACCTCGAGGGCTGCGAATTTTGCTGTTGGTATTTTGCAGCATCGTGTGGATCTCCTTGATTATAGCGATTTAAACGAAGCAGGAGTCACGGTCTTCGGAAAGCTGGTACTCGGGGAGAATAAGCCTGAGCGCTATCGCTATGAAGGGCAGCTTTTTTACAGTCGAAATACCGCAGACAGCACCACGGGTTTACTTTGGAGTAACAGCTTTGATCTGCTCAAGCAAAAAGATGCGGGAAAAATGGTTATGCGTATGTTTGTAGGTGCTGGTCTAGAGTCCCGGAATATGATGGTCGCTTCGGGAGATTCGTCCATGCCATCCCTGGCCTTGGGGCTGCGCGTGGACCGAAGGCTTGCAAAATGGAATTTTAGTGCGGATAATTTTTATAGTTCACCATATTATACTGGCAACCGCCGCGGCGCCCTTCAGTTGGCAGAGCGGGTTAGTCGTCAGTGGGGAAAGCTCTCCACGAATCTGAGCTACACTTTTTACCGTTATAATCCAAGTTATCTAAATGAGCGGTTCCTGAATTATGCCAGTCAGTCATCGCGCTGGGATTTGAGTATGTACAGACCGCTAACTCCGTTCCTGACTTTGTCTGTGGTGCCCAATTACAACAAAGAAAAAGGTACGTATGCTTTGACGGATGGCATACGTGATCTTGCATTTGAATCCTGGCGGATATTGTCAAACTTAACTATTCGCTCCAGGGATATGCAGCACAGTGTTAATTTGATAACAGAGACGGGATTGGTGTCAGGACTATTGCAGGGCAATGGTAATTTGATTCTGAGGTCGGATCTCAATTACAATTACAGAAGCCTGAACCTCTCTGCTTCTTATCAGGAGGGTGTCTTTCAGCTTGCTGATCTGGTAAGTGCCATGGTCCTAGGCCGGCCTTTAGGTAGCCGATTTTCCCTAGGTGCACGTGTGGGTGGGCAATTTCTACAAAATAGATTGCAGTGGTCTGCCAATGCACGTGTAAATAAGAGCCATAGTTATGGAGACAGTTACGGAGGCAATGCGAGCTTTAATTATCGTGTACTCAAAAATACAATGGTGACGGGGCTTTTTCAGTATAACTATAGCGCAGTAAAAGCTGGATACAATTATGATTTTAATAATCTCCGGATCGGGATCAGACAAAACTTGAACGGATCAAACATTAATCGTCCAGCAGTGAAAACTGGTGATTTACGGATTTTTTGCTTTTACGACCACAATTTTAATGGCGTGTTTGATGGAGATGACCAGCCGGCATCAGCGCATAGTTTTACCATAAAAGGAATTTTGTTTGTGTCTGATCAATCTGGCCATGCTTCATTTAAAAAACTACCTTATGGATCTTATCTGTTATTTTCTCCCAAGCAGGGACAATATATGGCATTGTCAAAAGAGCTGATTGTCCAGCAAGGAAATATGCAGATTCAGGTCCCTTTGCAGCGTGGCGGCACTGTGAAAGGAAAAATTAATATTGAATACACCCCCGGGCTCAGTCTTGAAACAGACCTTAATCTGGATATACACAGTATAGTTGCGAAAGATGCGAATGGAACAACAGTTTCGATACGAGTAGACAAAGATGGACGATTTGAGGCAGGACTACCACTTGGACGCTATAGTTTCTATTTGGATGCGACCAAATTTCCAGAGCATGTTTTTTCAGATGCTGAAGCACAGACAGCCACAATCGAAATAGGTGACGAATTGGTGCTTGAACCTTTTGTGTTAAAAGTGAAGTCAAAAAAGGTCAATGTCAAACGGTTTGGGCAGTAAGCTCTTCCATTTCAAAACCTATCCTGCGACGTTTTGCGATTTGCCTGTGTCGAAATAGTCAAGTAGACTCTCATTCAGAATAGGTGATGTTCTTAACATATCGCGGACAGGGTATTTTTCTGCAATATTTTTTAAAGCTTCTAAGTGTCGCTCATGATGAAGATCGGTGCCCGCAAAATCATACATTCCTGATTTGAGTAAGGTCATTGCAATGGCCTTACAGTCAACCCCGTAGTATCGGCTAAGCGATAAGAGGTTCAACTGCAACAGACATCCTGCATCTTTAATCTGCTTATAGATATTAAAATTGCTATGATAATAATTATAGCGTTCGGGGTGTGCGAGAACGGGTTTGTAACCGAGTTTCTGAATGGCCAAAATGGTGTGAAAAAGCGCTTTTGATTCCGATAGATAAGACATCTCAATCAGCACATATCCTCCCGGCATGACACATAGTTCATCTTGTTGCAATAACGTAGGCAATCCATCATCAATCATATGCTCGGCTGCAGCGAAAATGTCCGCGTCACGTCCTTTATCCCTCAGGCCGTTCGTCAGATTTGCCTGGGCCGCATCAATACTCATTTTATCATTGGGATGTACTCCAGCCATAATGTGTGGCGTACAGATAAACTTTTTTAATCCCAAGCGCTGAAGTTCCTGAATGTATACAATCGAGTCTTTTACAGACTGGCTTCCATCATCTATCCCCGGCAGCAGATGGTTGTGCATATCAACACCTAGAAATTCCAGCTGGGCTAAGGGCCTCACAGACGATGACCTTGTAGTTTTGAACAGTTTGCTGAAGAAACTCATAATATATAATTCAAGTTTATGGTATTCCTTGTCTTTCAATATGTTTGCAAACAATATGCCAAATGTAGTGTTTTTAAGAAGGGCAGTTTAGAATAAGCGATATTTTTGTCGAATCGGAATAAATTTGGAAACATGTTTAGCTTAGTTTTTTTATTTTGCTTCCGTTTGTAACAGTTTCGGTATAATACTTGCTTGTTCCTCCTGGAAATAGGTGGATGCTGTATATGGACAGTAGGGTGTTATTTTTTTAATGATTTTGTAGATTGATTATTAAAATTTGATTATCTTGGCGTTCTTATTCTGAAATTGGAAAGAGCCATATGCGCTGTGCGGAATATTTAATTCGTTGCAGTATCTACTGTTGATAAGAACATAAACTAAAAGGAAGAAAAAGCTATGATGGGATCTCTATGGGATTTGAGAAAACGTTTGCGCAAGGATAATCCGCGGTGGGTCATTTTGTTGATCGATATGTGGTTCGTCTTTGCCAGTTATGTGTTTTCAAATTACGTTGTTAATAATTTCAAGGGTGTATTTGACGCTGAGCTTATGCTTAAAAAGCTGGTGCTCGTATTACCGGTATATTTTGTGCTATTTTTGTGCTATAATACCTTCAGAGGGATTGTACGCCAAACGGGCATTCGGGACACGATCAAGATATTCAAGACAATAGCAGCTGCTTATCTGGTTTTGATGTTGCTTACTTTTGGCATTAAAGCCGTATTTCATAAAGGGACGCTGGCTGGAGACTATTTACGTCTTTCTTACGGTGTTTTGACAATGCAGGCCTGTATTCTACTCGTCATGATGGTGGGAGCGCGTGTAGTATACCGAACGATTTATGAATATTTATTCCTACCTGCCAGAAAAGTGGAGAATGTCCTCATCTTTGGGGCCTCGCGGCCGGGACTGGTCTCTTTCTCTTTATTAAAAGAGGACCCTCGGATAAAATATCAGGTCGTAGCCTTTGTCGAGGACAAAATTTCGCGCATTGGCAAAAGGCTGGCTGGCCTCAAAATCAAAGATATTACTGAAATCACCAAAGAATATACTGACAAACATCATATCACGCAGGTGATTATTGCCGTTGAGAATAATGATCCTGAGCGTTTAGAATATGTATCGGACTGGTTTCAGAACCTTGGGCTCGAACTCAAGATTATGCCGCCGGCACGTATATTGCTCAACTCAGGCGCCAAGCGCGAAATCCGGCCACTGAAAATTGAAGACTTACTTGGCCGCAAACCTATTAAACTGGACCATCCTGAGATTGAGCAAGAAATGCAAGGCAAGGTAATCTTAGTGACTGGAGCAGCAGGTTCTATCGGTTCGGAACTGGCCCGGCAGATTGCAAGGCGGCACTATAAAAAACTGATCCTCCTGGATCAGGCTGAATCCGCCTTATATGATATACAGCAATCCATCAAGGCGACACAGCCAGAGCATCTGCATTGCATCGTCGCGGATGTGCGTAATTATGCGTTTATGCAGAATATCTTTGCACAATATAAACCGGATCTGGTGTTTCATGCGGCGGCGTACAAACACGTGCCGCTGATGGAGGCAAATCCGTATGAATCTATTCAGACCAATGTGCTGGGTAGCAAGATTGTCGCCGATCTCTGTATGAAATACGGTGCCAAGAAGATGGTGATGGTCTCTACAGATAAGGCTGTCAATCCGACCAATGTTATGGGGGCCACTAAACGTATGGCCGAAATCTATGTCAGCAGCTGCACTGGCAAGTCCAGCACCAGCTTTATCATTACCCGTTTTGGAAACGTATTGGGTTCAAATGGTTCGGTCATCCCGCTCTTTGAAAAACAAATGGAAAACGGCGGCCCGCTAACTTTGACGCATCCGGAGATCACGCGTTTCTTCATGACGATACCCGAAGCCTGCCAGCTGGTACAGGAAGCGGGTGTCATGGGCAAAGGTGGAGAAATTTTTGTCTTTGATATGGGCAAGTCTGTCAAAATCATGGATTTGGCCAAGCGAATGATCAAGCTCAAAGGCTACCGTTATCCCGAAGATATCGATATTAAGATCGTTGGTCTGCGGCCCGGAGAGAAAATATATGAGGAGCTATTGGCCAACAATGAGAACACGGTCAAAACGCATCACCCTAAAATTATGAT
Source organism: Sphingobacterium thalpophilum (assembly GCF_901482695.1). Lineage (NCBI taxonomy): Bacteria > Pseudomonadati > Bacteroidota > Sphingobacteriia > Sphingobacteriales > Sphingobacteriaceae > Sphingobacterium > Sphingobacterium thalpophilum. Next base: position 1,408,263 of record NZ_LR590484.1, on the reverse strand, counting down.
TGCCAAGGTAAATCATGATGAATTGCCGTTGAAAGCCGAACGCATCAACGCACTCTGCCAGCAGATTGTTGACGCTGATCAGCAGTTGCCGGATTTTATGAAGCTAGTGGCCGGCATGAAGCAGATTGTCCCAGAATTTAAATCCCAGAACTCTGAATACGAGGTGCTGGATGGTTTAGCTGAGCAGGAGCTGGTCGAAGAGGTGCCTGTCTATACGTTGTCCAAAAAAGCATAAAAGCATCCATGACAAGGAGACAGGGCAGAAAATAGATTCCTGTATAAATAACAAAGTCCTAATCCTAGGACTTTTTGCGTTTGTAGGGTGACTGTGGCGGATAAAACTTGTCAATTAATAAAAATCAAGCTAATTTTAACGTGGAATTTAATTTTACAGTAACTTCCGGAGACCAGTTCAGGATAGAACTGGCCGATAACCGAATCATATGAGTAAAAAAATATTAATTACAGGTGGAGCAGGATTTATTGGTTCGCACGTCGTGCGCGAATTTGTCCTTAAATACCCCCATTATCAGATTATCAACCTGGACGCCCTGACTTATGCGGGCAATCTGGAAAATCTGAAAGACATCGAAGGCTATGCTAACTATATTTTTGTGAAAGCTGATATTACCGATCAGCCGGCTGTTCGAGCTGTTTTTGATCAATATAAGCCGGATGGCGTAATCCACCTGGCTGCTGAGTCGCACGTAGACCGCTCAATAACTGACCCGAATGCTTTTGTGATGACCAATGTTATCGGTACTGTAAATTTGTTGAACGCCGCACGGGAGCTGTGGAAAGATAATTTTGAAGGGAAGCGTTTTCACCATGTCTCCACGGATGAGGTTTTCGGAGCGCTGGGCGACACAGGCTTTTTTACAGAGGATACCAAATATGATCCGCATTCACCTTATTCTGCTTCCAAAGCAAGTTCGGACCATTTTGTGCGCGCATACCACGACACGTATGGATTACCAATTGTCCTGACCAATTGCTCAAACAATTACGGGCCGAATCATTTTCCGGAAAAGCTAATCCCACTCTGTATCCATAATATATTAAATAATAAACCTCTACCCGTCTACGGTGATGGTAAATATACGCGCGACTGGCTTTTTGTGATTGACCATGCCAAAGCAATAGATCTGGTGTTTCATGACGGCAAAAATGGAGATTCGTACAATATCGGCGGGTTTAACGAATGGCAAAATATTGATCTGATCAAGGAGTTGTGCCGACAGATGGACATCAAACTTGGTCATGCGGAAGGTACCTCGGCCGCACTGATTACCTTTGTGAAAGATCGTCCCGGACATGATCTGCGTTATGCGATAGACGCCACCAAAATTAATCAGGAATTGGGCTGGAAACCCTCGGTGACATTTGAAGAAGGACTGTCTCTGACCATCGACTGGTTTTTATCCAATCAGGAATGGTTGGACCATGTGACGTCGGGAGATTATGAGAACTATTATAACAGGCAGTACAACGGCGCATAGCTATGAAGTATACAGAAACTAAACTCATGGGCTGCTTTATCCTGGAGCCGACGGTATTTGAGGATGAGAGAGGCTATTTTTTTGAATCCTACAATGAAAATAAACTGACACCCATTTTGGGATATACACCGCGATTTGTGCAGGATAATCAGTCTAAATCGCAATATGGTGTCGTTCGCGGATTACATATGCAGACCGGTGAGCATGCACAGGCTAAACTGGTGCGCGTATTAGAAGGGCGAGTGCTGGATGTGGTGGTAGACGTCCGCTCGGGGTCAGCAACTTTCGGAGCGCATGTCGCAGTAGAGCTCTCTGCCGAAAATAGAAAACAGCTTTTCGTTCCACGTGGATTCTTACATGGTTTTTCGGTCCTCTCCGAGCAAGCTGTATTTTTCTATAAATGTGACAACGCTTACAATAGGGAGTCGGAAGACGGTATAGATCCCTTGGACCCGCAATTGGCCATTGACTGGCAGCTGATGCCCGAAGAGATGATCCTTTCGCAAAAGGACAGAGAAGCACAGCGCTTTGCTGAACTATGTGATAAATTGCAGGCTTAATGTCTTTAACGCTTTTGTCACCTTCGTGCCATGCTATATGACGGGTATAACTTATATCATTTGCGGCATGTCGTTTGTGCAAAAACAGCTTTGTATACTGAGAGAACAAAAAAATATAGATAGATGAAGATCGTCATTACAGGGGCCTCCGGACAGTTGGGGTCTGAATTGCGGGAGCTGTTGCCAGGCAGCGAAAAAGAGTGCTATTTTTTGGACCGTAAACAGTTGCCGCTGGATCAGACCGAATTGATTCAGGATATTTTAGGCATGTATCAGCCAGATCTCATTATTCATGCCGGCGCTTACACAGCGGTCGATCAGGCTGAGGACGAGCCCGGTCTGGCCAATCTGGTCAATCATCTCGCCTGTGAAGAAATTGCCCAGTATTGCCGGCTCCATGGGGCTAAACTGATCGCGGTCTCTACAGATTATGTTTTTGATGGCAACTCAGCGGTGCCTTTGAAGGAGGATGCGCCGACTGGTCCTGTAAATGTCTATGGGCAGACTAAGCTGGCGGGCGAAAAGGCCATCCAAAAGTGGTGTGCAGAGGCAATTATTATCCGCACTTCATGGGTCTATTCATCCTTTGGTAAAAACTTCGTCAAGACTATGTGCCGGCTGATGGCAGAACGGGATGAGGTGCGGGTGATCAATGACCAGATCGGAAGCCCTACGTATGCTGCTGATCTGGCAAAGGCAATTTTGAAAATTGCGGATTCGCCAAACTGGCAGGCTGGGATATACCATTACAGCAACGAAGGTGAAATTTCCTGGTATGACTTCGCTGTAGCTATAAGGGATATCCGTTCGTTTGACTGTAAGGTCACACCCATTCCGACCACCGCTTATCCGACTCCGGCAAAACGTCCACAGTATTCTCTTTTGGACAAAGCCAAGATAAAGGCAGCCTATGCTGTGGAGGTGCCGGATTGGAAGTCGAGCTTGATGCGTATGCTGGACGAATGAAGCTATATCAAGAAGTGTTAGGAACTCTCTAAATCCCATCATAAAAATGAAAGGAATTATATTAGCGGGCGGGTCAGGAACCCGCTTACATCCCTTAACATTGGCTGTGAGCAAGCAGCTGATGCCGGTCTATGATAAACCGATGATCTATTATCCATTATCTACCTTGATGCTTGCGGGTATCCGTGAGATTTTGATCATCTCCACACCGCAGGATTTGCCCAATTTTCAAAAACTGCTCGGGGACGGGTCTCAGCTGGGTTGCCGTTTTGAATATAAAGAACAGCCTAGTCCAGATGGACTGGCACAGGCCTTTATTTTGGGAGCAGACTTCATCGGCAACGATAAGGTGGCGCTGATCCTTGGGGACAATATCTTTTACGGATCAGGGCTGTCAAAGCTCCTGCAGTCGAGCGCAGATCCGGATGGTGGTATTGTGTTTGCGTATCCAGTACATGATCCCGAACGCTATGGGGTGGTCGAATTTGATTCCAGCAAAAAAGTGATTTCCATCGAAGAAAAGCCGGCCCAGCCTAAATCAAACTATGCCGTTCCGGGAATCTATTTTTATGATAATGAAGTGGTATCCATTGCTAGAAACATCCGACCGTCGGCGCGCGGGGAGCTGGAGATCACTGACGTCAATAGCGAGTATTTGCGTCGGGGAAAACTACAAGTAGGTATATTCGATCGGGGTACAGCCTGGCTGGATACCGGAACAATACAGTCGTTGATGCAGGCCGGCCAGTTTGTGCAGGTCATTGAAGAACGGCAGGGGATGAAGATCGGTGCTATCGAAGAAGTAGCGTACCGCATGGGATATATTGACCGGCCCCAATTATTGAAAATCGCTGAGCCTTTGTGCAAATCAGGCTATGGCGAATACTTAAAACGGATTACTTTATAATCGTTTCAGCCAGTATCATCTTACAAGTAGAATTTTGTTTTATCGTATAAAAATACCATTGTAAGCCTTCTATGTACAATTGCTGCAAGACAGTCCCAATCCGCTATCTTTGCGCTCAATACTCTATATGACAGCATCGAAAAGAATCTATCAAATTGACCTGTTTCGCTTTATAGCGGCATCCGCTGTGCTGCTCTATCATTATCTTTATCGGGGCTATAAAGCCGGCAACATGTCTTTACTGCGCTTTGATGGGGTCGGCGAGTATTTTAAGTATAATTACCTGGGGGTGGATCTGTTTTTTATGATCAGCGGTTTTGTGATCGCTTTTTCGATCAAACATCTTTCCCTATCCAAATTTTGCTATTCACGCTTCAGGCGCCTTTACCCCATGTATTGGCTCTGCCTGTTGCTGACATGTGGGGTGACTTACTTTTGGGGAGCTCCGCGATATCAGGTTACCTTCTCGCAATTGCTGGCCAATTTGACAATGGCACAGAAGTTATTTGGCGTAGGGGATATTGATGGTGCCTATTGGTCACTCTATGTTGAGCTGAAATTTTACCTGATTATTGCCATATTATTGATTATTAACCGGTTCAGGAAAATCAGCCTGGATTATCTGGTCTACGGATGGCTGCTGCTGTCAAGCCTGCATCTGTTTGTCGGTCCTTCGCTAGTTTATGATGCGCTACATGAATTTTTTATCCTAGACTGGAGCGCGTATTTTATAGCAGGGATCATCTTTTGCCAGATCCGATTGCAGGGTCTGAAGCTGAAACATGTATTCCTGCTGCTCTATTGCCTTTACCTTTCCATTGACGGTGCGGTAGGCCGGATCCACTGGCTGGAACGAACCTTCCACAGCGACTTTTCGCCCTATATCATTGGCAGTACCCTGGTGCTCTTTTATGCGTTGATGCTGCTCGTTTCCTGTAATCGGCTAGAGGGACTCAATTCAGCCAAATGGGTCAAAGTTGGTATGCTGACCTATCCTTTATATTTGATTCACCAGCATATCGGCTTTATTCTGTTTAATCACCTACATCCATACCTGAATAAATATATGCTTGTTACATCGGTGACCTTGCTGATGCTGGCTGTGGCATATCTACTGTCCGAATGCATTGAACCTCGATTGCTGAAACTTTTTAAGCTCCCTAGTCGCGGGGCCTAGCTAACTTTTTGTAGCTCTACGCCAGAATTTGCCACTGCAACAGCCGTATTCACAGCGCAGCTCCCGCCGATCCTGATGTACACGTTGCAACGACGCTGTGATCTCCAAATGACGTGCTGCGGTTTGTGCTGGCAGCACTTAAAAGACTATATTGCCTTGATGGATAAGCGATTTGACGGGTGAAATGCGGGAGACCGCCTCGGCTGAACAGCTCGCGTCGATCAGCACCACGTTGGCCTCGTCACCGGCCTTTGGCCATTGTTGTCTGCCTTTATCATCCAGTGGGATGGGGCCGGCGGTAGCTAGTTTGAGCATGCGCGAAAGGCCATACTCAGTGACCTGTCCATATACCTGGGCCGCCAAATTAGCTTTTTGCAGCACGCTGCCGGTACCGAAGGTGTTCCAATGGTCGACAATGCTGTCGTTGCCGGTCATCACGGTAACTTTGTTTTCCAGCAAGGTCGGAATAGGCATGATCAGGCCGGCAAATGGAATGGTGGAAACAATGCCGATCTGTGCCGCACCCAGCTTTTCGGCGATTTCCTGCTGCCTGGCTTTGTCGAGCTTAGCGAGGACAAAACAATGGCTCAAAAAGGTCTTGCCCTTGAGTGCTGGATTTTCATCCACTTTCTGGATCAGATATTCCACGGTCTTTAATCCAGACTCGCCCGATTCGTGCAGATGAATATCAATCCCTTTATCGTGATCAAGCGCCAGCTGCACCGTGAAATCCATGGTCTTCTCGATAGCGCCGTCAATGGTGAAGGGATCTACACCGCCGATATAATCGATATTGGTCTTTGCGGCTTCTTTAAGATAGGGCACCGTATCGGTATAATAAACACCATGCTGCGGAAAGGCGACAAGTTCGGCTCCGAAACTATCTTTCTTGTGGTCCAGTGCAAGCTGCAGGTGATGCAGGGAGTCCAGTTTGGAGGTCGGCTCAATATTGACATGGCTGCGCGCAAAGCCGGTGCCATTGGACTGCAGCAGCTCAATGAGTTTTTCGGCTTTAAAGGTTGAGTTTTTCAAGAGTTCGGGCAGCAACTGCTGTTCGAGAGCAATCATGCCCTTGACACCGCCGGCCCCGCGCCGTACCGCCTGCCACTTGTCACCATAAAATGTTTTATCCAAATGGATGTGCATATCCCTAAACGAGGGCAGCATCAGCATGCCCCTGGCGTCAACGGCATTCGGATCGTTGCTGTTGGGACCGATGCTTTTGATCTTACCGGATTCGATGCGTACGGAGAAGAGTGCGGTCTTGGTAGCAAGGACATGGCCTCCTGCATCATAATCGAAGCCCGTTTCCAGCAGTACGTTTTTAAGGGTGTAAGCGGTCGTGCTTAATTGTCCGGTCTGATTCGATGAAAGGGAAGATTCTTGCTGTTCATCTGCGAATAACGTACTTGATATAAACGTGCTGCCCGCCAATGTCAAGGCGGTATTGCGTATAAATTCTTTGCGTGTCAAGGCTATTGGTTTCATCTGATTTCTGTTTGTGTCATCACCTGCTGCAGCTGATTCATCATGTGTGCCAGCTCAATACAAAGATAGATAACCGAATGCCGCTATTTGCTGGGCAATTTCTGCCATTTCTTGTGTGATTTATCTCTTCTCTCTAAAATCGCTGGGACTCATACCTGTCTGCTGCTTAAAAAAATTGGAGAAGTAGGCCTGATCTGCAAAACCCAGCGAATAGGTAATTTCCTTGATGGAGGACTCTGTGCTTTGCAGAAGGCGTTTGGCTTCCACACAGATACGCTGGTGAATCAGCTGTGTGGCTGATATCCTGAGGTGTCTTTTGCAGAGGATATTCAGGTAGTTGGGCGAGATATGCAGTTTTTCGGCATAAAAGGCGACCATCTTCTGTTCCCTAAAGAATTCATCAATCAGCATATTAAACCGGGCCAGCCGTGGCACGTTCTGATACACTTTGAATTCGGTAAAAACATGTTCGGCCTCCCGGCTGACGATGGCGGCGATCACTCCGGCGCGCGCCGTGATTAGCGGAATAAGTGAATGTTCGCGTTCCAGCTCTTTTTTTACGGACTCAAATTCGTAATGCAGCTGTTCGAAAGCTTCGGTCGTCAAGTCAATTACCGGATGATTTTGGTAGTTGGTAAAGGAAAAACGGAAAAAGGGCGCAAAGTGCTCGAAGAATGCCCGGTCAATCATCAGCTGATAGCCAATGGTGCCATCGTAAATATGCCATTTGTGCATCTGACCGGGGAACAGCACATGCACCTGATGGTTTTTGATCGGGTAGTCTATGGAGTCAATCGTATGTGTGCCAGAGGCTCTGTCGAATAAATTGAGGATAAAAAAATCATGTTTATGTGGCTTATCGATCACCCTTTCCCCATGCAGCTCATTGAAAAGAAGTTCCTCGCGGCCAGCCGTTTGTCCTTTACGGAAACCGTCCAGCCCAATGACTGGCGCCCAGATGTTAGTATTGCGTTTATCCATGATCATGATCTCTGACCTAAAATACAAAACTGGTCCGAGCTTTTGAGGCCCTGGCGTCAAAAATTAACCCTGGTCCTTTTCCCAATTGTTTCCTAAATTCAGTATACATTTGCATCTGACAGCAGTGCAATGCGCAGTCCTGAATCGTGCCGGCTTGGAGTTTCGCTGTCATACAGTATAATAAAGGTTGACTCAATGAAAATACTTGTAATTGAAGACGAAGTGGAATTGAGGGAAACGCTGAAAGCTTCCCTGACCAAAGAAGATTATGTGGTGGAGACTGCAAGTGATTTCTATACCGCGCTTGATAAGGTGCTGGTCTATGATTACGATTGTATTCTGCTGGATGTCATGCTTCCGGGCGGCAGTGGCCTTCAGGTGCTGGAGCAGCTAAAAAAAGAGGGCAAGTCGGACAATGTGATCATTATATCTGCGAAGGACTCCTTGGACGATAAATTGAACGGACTGGAGCTTGGGGCAGATGATTATCTGACCAAACCTTTTCATATTGCTGAGCTAAATGCACGTATTAAAGCTGTCCTGCGCCGCAAGCAGCGGGACGGCAAAGACACGCTTGAAATGGGCAACATCGTGTTGGATCTGCATGAGCGCAACCTGTTGATTGCAGGTGAGGCCGTCGCACTCAACAGGAAGGAGTTTGATATCCTTCATTATTTCTTGTTGAACAAAAATCGTCTCGTGAGCAAAAGTGCCCTGGCAGAGCATGTATGGGGCGACAATACGGACCAGGCCGATAATCTAGATTTTATCTATTCGCAGATAAAAAATCTGCGTAAAAAATTTTTGGCGAAGCAGGCAGATGTGGACTTTGAGGCAGTCTACGGGGTAGGTTATAAACTGGTGAAAAAATGAAGTTAGCGAATCAGACCCTTAAATATTTCTCCGTTTCGGTGCTTGTCGTCATCGCACTGTGGTCAACAGTGTTTTACTTATTTATGCTGGAAGCCATCCATGACAATATTGATGAAGAACTGGAAAACCAGAAGCGCCTGATTATTCAGGAGCTGACGGAAGATGAAACGGTATCTCCGGATCTGGAATTCGGGATAAACAACTATAAGGTACGTGAAATTACCGAGCAACAAGCGCTCAACATGAAAAATGTCTATAAGGACACCATGCTGTATATGCAGGATGACGATGATCCCGAACCGGAACTAGAGCCTGTGCGTATGCTAACTACCGCCTTTGTGCATAAAGGACACTATTATGAGCTATCCATTATCAACTCGATGATTGAAGAGAGTGACTTGATCAAAAATCTGTTTTATTCTGTCCTGATCCTGTTTGTGTTGCTGGTGATCAGCATCGTCTCGATCAATAGGGTGGTCATTCAGCGGCTATGGAGCCCATTATATCGCTTTCTGGAACAGTTGGCCAGGTTTAGGCTGGGTAAAACTGCAGATAAGCCTGCGATGGATACCAAGATACAGGAGTTTAAGGATCTGCAGCTGGCTGTGGCCACATTGATTCACCATAATGAAGAGATCTATGAACAGCAGAAGCAGTTTATTGGCAATGCTTCACATGAGCTGCAGACCCCACTGGCGATCATGATCAACAAACTGGAAATGCTGGCGGAGACGCAGGGTCTGCAACCCGAGCAGTCGGAAATCCTTGCGGATCTGCTGCATACGGCTGAGCGCCTGGTGCGCTTAAACAAATCATTGCTACTGCTCACCAAAATTGAAAATAAGCAGTTCTTCGATAATGAGGAGATTTCCATCAACGGGCTGGTCGGGCATTTGGTGGAAGAGCTGGAGGATATGGCTGCATTTAAACGTGTAGAGATCCGGGTGGAGCAGCAAAGCCAGCTAAGCGCACGGCTTGATGCCGCTCTGGCCAATATCATTGTGGCCAATTTACTGCGAAACGCGCTATTTCATAATATCGAGGGGGGGTATGTGCATATGACCTTGACGGATAAACTGCTGCAGGTAGCCAACACGGGCGGTCAGCCTCCCTTGGATGCAGACAAGGTGTTCTCCCGGTTTTACAAATCTGATGCCGCAGCCCGCGGTACTGGGCTAGGTCTGGCGATCGTACAGGCGATATGCAACCTGTATGGTTTTGGACTTTCATATCGACATGAACAGCAGCAACATATCTTTACAGTAGTTTTTTATCCGGCTTAAGGTATATTCCCAAATGTTTACAGAATCAGGGCTTTCCTTTGTTGTACATTGAAGGTTGTACATTAAAATAATTAAGTCATGAAACATAGAACGATATGGGGTGCAATGCTGCTGACATTATCAGCGATGGGAGCTGTAGCACAGGATATTCCCCAGAGTCAGGTGCCTGCACTTGTGGTCAACAGTCTGCAGCAGCAATTCCCAAAAGCTAAAAATATAGACTGGGAGCTAAAGAACGGTTTGTATGAAGCGGAATTTGAAACGGGATTGTTTGGCAGCGATCACGAGCTGTGGATCCAGCATAATGGAAAAATTGTCCGTCACAAGGAAGATCTGTCTAAAAATGACCTGCCAAAAGCAGTTTTGGCAAAAGTCAGAAAAGACTTCAGGGGCTATCGTCTGGAAGATGTCAAAAGGATTACAGAAGGGCGGAAAGTGTGCTATGCTTTTGAGGTAAAAAGCAGCCGTGATGAATGGAAACTGATGATGGACCCTAATGGCAATGTTCTGGAAAAGCGGAGGGACTAAGCCCTGCAGCTGCCGGATTAAAAACACCTTGCCAGCATTCTTAACTGCTGGCAAGGTGTTTTTTATGAAGTTTAATGTCCCCCTTCTTCGGCATGCAGTTCAAAAGTCAGGCGGACGATATCCTGCCCGGCGAATTTGCTTGCATAGTCGCTTAGGTTCCAGTCAACACGGGTCACACTTGCTTTGGTTGTCGCATCGTCAAACTTTCTAAGGACATACGTTACCTCTTTTTCACCGGCATTGTCCTTTCCGGCTGTAAAATAGCTGATGATGCCTGTTGTTTCAACGGCTCCGCTGACAGCAGTGCCATCGCCGTAGGTGGCTTCCTTGGGCTGGAATACAGCTCCGGTAGACGTGCTGCTATTGGGGTTCAGAACAAAACCACCGCCTGTCAGGAAGGCCTTATAGAATGATGCCGTTGCTTTGTCCTTGATGTACTGGCCTTGGATTTCCTTGCCTGATGCATCAAACTGCTTGAACTCGATCTTATAAACAGCTTCAGGGCTGATATCAGCGTGTGCACCCGATAGTGCTTTGCCGTCGTTGCCAAAGCTGACGGTAAGTGGCTCTACACCTGTTTTTTCAGCGATATCATGGAAATGGTCTCCGTGGGCATGCGCATCTACTTCGGTAAAGATCAGCTTAAATGCTACCTTCGCCTCAGCTGCCTCAATGGTCAGTGGTGACTCTACCGTTGTCGACGCTCCAGCTTTATCAGTTACTGTCAGGTGAAAGTGATAGGTGCCTGCCGGAGCTTCAGATGGAATATCGACATGCTCGTGGAAGTTCGCATTTTTCACACCTATATACTTTCCTTCGGTATACGTTTTGCTGAATTTGAAATTGGCGCCACCTTCCTGGTGGATCTCAATGTCAATCTTATCGATCAGCGCTTCGGCTACAATTTCTGCCTCGAGATGCAGATCTGCCCCCGCCTTGGCCGTCTTGTTGTTGCCCGAACCGATTTCAAGTGCACTGATCTGTGGTTTTACCCCTGCCGGAATATCGACGTCATCTTTTTTACAGGAAGATAAAAAGCCAATTAGTAGTGCAGTAAATAGCATCAGTAAATTAATGTTTCTGGTTTTCATGTGCATTGGATTTAAAAGTTTAGTCATTCGTTTTGTTATTTCATCTGAACTGTTCGCTTATTCTACGATGCGTATGCTGATTCCCTTTTGGAGACTCCAGCCGGACTGATCGGTTACCTGGATCATAAAATGATAATTGCCCGGATCTACTGTTGCCGGAACTTCAATGTCAAGCTGCGCATCATACTGCCGGGGCTGGCCGGAGATATTGACGGTCTTGACATAGACAAAAGGAGCTACCGGTGTTTTGACAGGATCTAAGGGGCACTCTTCCACCTCCGTGCTATGTGAATGATGGTCAAAATTGTGATGCACATTCAGACTATAGCTGCCCAGCGCTACATTGTCGGACAATCGGGCGCGAAAGGTAAACGAAGTACCACGCTTTACCTCACTGCATTGTTTTGGAAAAGCGCTGCCCCAACTGATATCGATCTGGGGCTTTTCCGTGTCAATGTTTTCCTTGTCTTTCTTACAGCCTGTGACTGTGCTTAACATCAGGGCTGCGATTGCATATTTTGTTAATGTTCTCATGAGTGGGTATGTATTTTTCTGTATCTCACATCCTGCCTAAGGGAATGCCCATCGAAAGGACCACATTGCGTCCTTGTTCGGGTAATGCGATAAGCCGATAAAAGTTCGTATGTTCCATATATTTACGGTCGAAAATATTCAGTACCTGCAGCCGCAGCTGAATGTTGGAGCGGCAGATCTGAAGCTGTGTGCCAGCCCGAAAGTTAACTAACTGATAACCATGGGTCTGATCTTCCGGAGGTACAACGCTGGATTGGCGGGCGGTCCATTTGCAGTCCAGTGAAAAGTAGGACTCTTTAAAATAAAGACTATTTTTGGGCATCCAGCTTAGGTCTAGAAGAGCCGAAGGCGCCGGCGAAAAGGGTAAGGTATACCCTTTTTTCGCTCCTGATAGCTGCTCAGAACGGATATAATCGGCCAGAAGTTCGATCTTCCAGCGGGCAAGTGGCCGGTACTCCAGCCTGAGCTCGGCCCCATATCGGCGTACTTTACTCTCGGCGTATTCGAATATTTGGTTGCCGGCTCCGTAGTACTGGTCGTAACCCGCAGTCGGATTGAGATAGATATAGTTGGAGAAGTAATTGAAAAATGGCGTGAACGCAATCGACAGCCGCTCAGGTCGCCAGGCAAGGGAGAAGTCCACTTGGTAAGACTGTTCGGGTGATAGGGATGCATTACCTTTCTCATAGCTGAAATAATGATAATTGACACCGTTGGCAGCGAGCTCCTGTGCGGAAGGCAAGCGGAAGCTTTTGCCCACCGTTAACTTCGTCTCCCAGGATCCGGCTTGTGTCGCCATACCCAGTGACCATACGAGGCTATTAAAGTTGCGTTTGAGCTGTTGTGCGCGAACCAAATATTGGTCGGGCTGGTTTTCCAGCTGGGATGCAAACCAGTCTCTGTACAAGTCACTGTTGATCTGGCTGTAATCATAGCGCAATGCGCCATACAATGTCGTATGTGCGTTTATGGGATAACGATCGTAAATAAACAGGCCCAGCGCCTTTTGGCGAAAAGCAGGAATGAGAAAGCTCCAGCCGTTGATCGTATTGTGCTGATATTCACTGTTGATTCCGATGGTAAGACGGTGAGAGCCCAGACCAAACTGGTCTCTGGCGGCAAGGGTATAGATATGCTTATCATACAGCCGCTCGAGCTGGATGGGAATGCGCATCGTGTCGGGGTACACGGGCGGCATATATCCATGCGCAGTATAATGGTTGTACTCCCGTCGATAATTGCGCTGATAGCCTAGATCTATATCTACCTGATGTGAACCCAAGGTAAACGTATTGCGGTTTAGCAGCTTAAAATGGTCAATCCGTTGGCTGGGAAAAAGAATATCCCGGTGCGATCTGTCGTACAATGCTGTATCTACTCCCCGGGGTTCCAGTCCGTGTGCATTGGCAAAAAAGCCGGCATGGGTATGGTAGTTGCTCAGGTAGAGCATGGAGGAAAATCGATCTCCCAGATATCCGCCACGCAGCTGGAAATGTCGTTCCCGCCCTGCGGTATTGCGTACATATCCATTCTTAAGCCTCACGGGGTAGTTGTATACATGCACCGTATCGGTGGGAACACGGTAATCACCATAATCCAGGTAAGTGAAGCCGCCTCCAAACACCCAGTTTTTGCGGCGTCCTTGCAGCTGCAGCGAACCGCCGAGTGTCGCATTATTCGATTTTGCCAGTAAATTCAGCGTGCCCTTGAAGCCGTCGTGCGGCAATTCGGCTGGCGGTGATAAGCGGATAACACCGCCAATCGCATCAGATCCATACATAAATGAGGCTGCGCCCTTGATGATTTCGGCTGTTCCGACGCTGAACTGATCAATTTCGAGACCATGGTCTAGACCCCATTGCTGTCCTTCGTGTTTAATACCGTTTTCTACGGTGGCAACACGGTTGAAACCGAGACCGCGCACCTGGGGTTTGGACTGGTTGGCTCCGATGCCGATTGCATGCACACCCGGAAGGCGGCTCAAGGTTTGCATCAGACTGCCAGCCTGATATTTTTGTATAGAATCCGCTGTGAGTTTGTCAACAGTCATCGCTCCAACTTCTGTCTGCTTATACAAACTTCCATCTACGCGTACTTCCTGCAATCCGATATCCTTAGTTGGTTGTTCCTGCGCGGTTGCCTGCCGCAGGATAAAAGTTGCCATGAGGAGAATAAGAATGCTACGCCTGTTCATCAAGTTCTATATGCTTGTAAAATTATATTTGCAATTAAGTTGCAACAAAGATAGATAAAAAGAATTTAAAAGCAACTATGTTGCGTGTTTTTAAATAAGAATACTTGCTGGAATATGGTCAGTAATGGCAAAGTTTTTGTATATTTTGGCTTCTTCAGTGAAAGAAGTATATTTTATAGGTAACAATGCTTTTATATGCAATTAAGACAAGAATATCAGCGAAAAATCGCTCAGGTGCAATCAGGGGAACTATCTTTTGCTGCTGATTTGCCCAAAACGATACCTCCGGTATTATGGTTTGATGGCCTGGCTTATTTTGAAGTCCATATGGATGAGCCTGAATCTAATCGGCTGTATGATGCCTTATTTGAAAAAGGAGCCGATTTCCCGGCAAACTTATATTTGGATAATGAAGATTACCTGTTCTTCAGCGAGCGGGTGCGGTACCTGCTTGAGCGCTATGCGCAGCAGCATCCGCAGGCTTGGGTCGAGTTGGGCATGCAGTATGTTTTATGCCGGCGGCATGTGGTCGATAAACAGAAGGCTTCATTGTACTTAAGGAAGGCTATCGAGGCACAGGTGCCCGTGGCGCAGGCCTTATATTTGTATTATAATCAACTGGGCGTACTCTCCGATCTGGAACGTGATGAGGCCAAGATACAGCTGAATGCTCTCGCCACATCAGGCAACGTGTGGGGGATTGCCTATGCCGCGCATCTAAATGTCTGGACTGACCGATTTGAAGAAGTGCCTGAACAGATTGCCGTACTGCGTGACTCAGATGACGAAAAACTGTTGCGCCATTATTACGAAGCATTGCAGTTCTACTTCTCGCGTAAGGCAGACCGGGGCAGACAGCTGGAAGTACTCGAAGAAGGCATTGCCAAAGCGGATTCGCGCTACTGCCGATTTGTGGCTACCGAGCTCAAACGTGCAGCGGCCACTACAACAAACGAACTGCAATCACTGATTCCAGACTATCAGGAAGTGTTCGAATATGGGATAACGGATGCCGCAGTACAGATCGCATTGATCAAATTGCAGATGCTGGGTGCTGAAGCAAACAATAAGCAGCAGGATGAACAAGATATCGTTTTCTATCTGCAAAAGGCTTACGACTACAACAACAATTATGCGGATTACAGACTTGCCTGTCTGTACCTTTATAATGACAGCATGCTGGATCAGGAAAAGGGCTTAGCCTTACTTACTCAGCTTGATGAAGAGTCTGATTATGCCGAAGCACAAATAGAGCTTGCTGAGATTTATCTGGAAGGCCGCTTGCTGCCGGCCGATGAACAGCAGGCTTGGGAGCGTTATGAGAAATTGGCGGCTAAGGACATCCCTTATGCCAAGCTGAGGCTGGGAAATATGCTGGAATATGGCTACAATGGAACGGAACCGGACTATCAGGCCGCTTTTGCATATTATAGGGATGCGGCACAGGCGAAGCTGCCACAGGCTTTGTACCAGGTGGGCCGATATATCAAATACGGTATCCATGGGACGGCGCCCGACGCTATAGCTGCACTACCTTATTTTGAAGAGGCTGCTGGCTATAATAATGCCGCCGCAGTCGTCGAACTCGGGTTAGCGAGTGAGCTACAGAGCGAACCGGACTATAAGCAGGCTTTTGACTATTTTGCCCGTGCAGCGGAACTGGGTTATCCTTATGCCTATTATCTCAAAGGACTTTATCTGGAACAGGATTACCACGGTGCCGGTGCGCCGCAGCCGGCTGAAGCGTTTGCTGCTTTTGAGGCTGGGGCAAGCATGCACGACCTCAATTGCCTGTATGAGCTAGGACGTTGTTACCGCGGGGGAATCGGCACTGAGGTCAATCTGGACAAAATGATCGACCTCTACCAGCAGGCGGCCGAGCGTAATCACGTCCGGGCAATGACCGACCTAGCGCTGTGTTATGAGTATGGGTTTGCTGTTGCGCAAGACCCTTATAAAGCCTCTGAATACATCACGAAGGCAGCTGATCTGGGTTTCCCTTATGCACAATACGTGCTTGGCCGGTACTACCTGAATGGCCTGGTGCAGCAGGATACGGCCAGGGGCCTGCAGTTGCTGGAGCAGGCTGCAAACCAGCAGGTCGGAGAAGCGCTGCTGCTGCTTGGTGACTATTACTTCTTTGACTATGAGCAGCTGGAAGAGTATGATAAAGGTTTTGCCTATTACCAGCGTGCGCAGCAGCTTGGCTACCTGAGTGATGGGCTGGGCATGTGCTATGAGTTTGGAGTCGGCGTGGAAGCGCATCCGCCGACAGCTTTTTCTTACTATAAGCAGGCCGCCGAGCGCGGCAACCAGGAGGCTATATATCGCCTGGCGAGATGTTATTATTTTGGGATCGGCACCGACGAGGACAAAAAAGCAGCTTTCCGGAACTTTTTGGAAGTTGCCCATCAGGGGAATACTTACGCCAGCTATTTCGCCGGTGTGCAGCTGCTTGGAGGCGAAGGGGTCGAAGCCGATCTCAACGAAGGGGTGGAATGGATCAGGAAAGCGGCCGAGGCAGAGAATGCGGAAGCGCAATTTAAACTTGCCAATTGTTATCTGATGGGAGACGGCGTGGAGGAAGATGAAGATATAGCGCTGGAATGGTTCGAAAGGGCTGCCGCAAACGGACACGAAGAAGCTATCCGCCTGACAAAAAAAACGAGAAGGTAACTCACTATGACAGCAAAAAAATCATATCAGTTTCAAGTAAATTTAAAAGGTATGATCGCATTGCTCTCCGAGCATCTCTATAGCGATCCCAATACGTTCGTCCGTGAGCTACTGCAAAATGCAGTGGATGCCATCACGGCACTCAAACACCTGGATCAGGATCATCAAGGAAAAGTCACGATTGCCTTACCGGACCGGGACCGGCCGAAATTCATCTTTGAGGATAATGGTATAGGTCTTAAAGAGGCAGATATCCACCAATTTTTATCGGTGATTGGCGAGAGCTCCAAAAGCAAGGATATCCAGGATGCCAAAGATTTTATAGGCAAGTTTGGTATCGGGTTGCTGTCCTGCTTTGTCGTGAGCGACGAAATTGTTGTGGAAACCAAGTCAGCCCGTGAGCAGATC
This sequence comes from Sphingobacterium thalpophilum, assembly GCF_901482695.1. NCBI lineage: Bacteria > Pseudomonadati > Bacteroidota > Sphingobacteriia > Sphingobacteriales > Sphingobacteriaceae > Sphingobacterium > Sphingobacterium thalpophilum. The sequence goes on along the minus strand of NZ_LR590484.1, from coordinate 1,391,098 downwards.
CCGCTGCGATGGACAGCCCATGCCGCAGGTGATTATAAAATCGAACGGATGCAAGAGGATATGCCGATCGGTACCCGTGTTATTTTGACACCCAAAAAGCAATATAAATACATCTTCGATCCCGATTATTTTGAAAAGAAGATCCGGTATTATGGCGACGCCTTACGTGAGCGCATCGCGCTGCAGGTCGGGAAGACTGAAAAAATTATCCACGAGGACCAGCCCAGATGGCTATCATCTTCCGTAGACAAAGAGGAGCTGCTGGCAATAGGCAAAGATATTTTTCATGTGAACTTTCTGGACGCCATTCCTTTCGAAACGACGGCAGGAAAGGCAAAGGGTGTGCTGTATATTCTGCCCTTCCGCACGCAGTTTAGCAGCAAGCAGCGTCACCGAATCTATCTGAGACGTATGTTTCTGTCGGAGGAAGATCAGTCCCTGCTACCCAATTGGGCCTTTTTTGTGCGGATGCTGGTCAACACGGAGGAGCTCAGTGCGACGGCTTCCCGGGAGTCGCTGATGAAGAATGATCTCCTGCGCCAAGCCCGCAAAGAGATTGCCGTACTGTTGAAGACTTATTTGCAGCAGGTAAAGAAGATCGATTTTGAGGTATATCAACGCATTATCCAGACACATTACCTGCATCTGAAAGCTTTTGCACTGGAGGATGCTGATTTTCTGGACATCTTTCTGGCAGATATCCCGTTTGAGACCAATCGTGGACAACGAAGCTTTCAGAATATCATCGATCAGCAGCAACAGGTACATTATTGCGCCGACTTTGAAGACTTTAAGCAAATTGACCGTATGGCGGATACCCAGGGCATGCTACTTGTCAATGCTTCCTATACGTTTGATACAGAGTTGTTGCGCAAAATAAAGCAGCGTTATCCCCAGTACAGGATCACGGAGATGTCGCCGGGACAGTTGTTGGGGACTTTTCAAGCTCTCGAGGAAGAGGAAGCGGGTCAGTACGAAGCTTTCGCCACCCGCGTCCAGAAAATCCTCGACGATTATACCTGTACCTTGGAAATCCGAAGATTTAAGCCGGTGGATACACCGGCAATATTCACCAAGATGGATCAGAACAATGTACAGCAGACGATCAGCCAGTTGAAAGATAATGCCAATCCCTTCGCACGTGTGCTGCAGTCGGCCCCAAAACACAAAGTCAAGAACACACTATGTCTCAATGTGGATAATGGACTGGTCAACAGTATTCTGGAAATTAAAGATCCTTATCTGTTGCGCTCGGTAATAGAAGTCCTCTATGTACAGGCATTGATCTTGGGGAAATACCCAGTGCAGGACCGGGAAATGAAAGTCATGAACGATGCGCTGAAAAATTTGATCGTCATGGGATTGGATAATTTTGTGAATCTTTAAGAAGTAACGAAACCATATGTATACACTTAAAATACAGAAATTACGGAATCAAATAGACCGTATTGACAATACACTGGAAAAAGTTAATTTATTGACCCAGGCAATCCGTATTGCTGATGAAAACGAGGATATCGAATGGGGCTATGAACTACGGCTCGAACTGATCAATGAGGAGATTGACCTGGCATATTCGACCGAGTCGCTGCCTGCTTTCGCCTGGGTACTGCAGGCCTACGATGAAAATCCGGATCTTTTTAGTGAGGAAGATTTTTTATGGCAGTATAAGTGGATGATGTCTGAGTTATACGATAATCCCGAAGTCAGCCGTGAGCAGATTGATGCTGCATTATCGGATTTTGAGATGCGGCTGCTCCGCAATGGTTATGGCAGACGGGCTATACACAATGAGGAACTGAGCGATGCGCTGGCACAGCGTGATCTTGATGCTGTGGAGCTGGCCCTGCAAAAAGTAAAAGCGTCGCAGCGTGACGATATGAGCGACTGTGAAGCCTGCGAGATGGATGCTGAAGTCTCTGCAGCCTTATTAAAAAGCGGCTATGCGGCGGCAACCGAAAAGGCACTGCCTTTAGTGGAAAAGCAATTTACCTGTGCACATGTGCCTTTGCGTACAACTGTAAACCTAGCTTATGAGGGATATAGGAACGGCGACATGGAAAAAGCTCTGCAAATGGCCCAGCAAGCCGAACAAGAAATCTATAAGAAGGAAAGAGATTCTTCGATATTGCTATCAGCTATTAAACTGGCGACTTATTTTTCCTATACTGATCTGCCGAAGGCCAAAGAATGGATCGAAAGGTATCTGCCTTGGGCCGATGGCCCCGATAACAGACGGATGTTCCAGCTAGCCTGCCATATGGAGGAAGCAATGCGTCAATTTGATCCAGAAGAGCTGTTTGATCTCGAGCTAAAAGAATCGCACAATCTTTTTCAGGGAAGACAGCAGTACCAAGCAAAGGAAATCGCTGCACATTACCGCAGGCTGGCCGAAGAGCTGGCCCAGCGTTTCGATCAGCGAAATGGAAATAATAACTTCCGGAAACAGTTGAACATGGCCTGACCGACCTGTAATTAAATCCCTGATTTCAGCGATAGGGAGGTGATTATTAGGGGAGTATCTTTGCATAGGGAGCTGGGGAAAAGTGGTGAATTGAACTTGCGAAGAATAATACTTATTAAATTAAACAATATCAACGATGATCAAAAAAGTTATTACAGGCATCATGACCGCAGCGGTGCTGTCGATGTCAAGTTGTGGCGGAACAAAGGACCCGGCGGCGTACAACAATTCAATTATTACCGTCATTAATGGAAGTGAAAAACATATTACGGATATGAACGCAGCCATGAATGCTTCGGATTATGCAAAAGCAGAAGAGGTACGTACAACATGGGAAAAAGCGCTGAACGAGGATATCAGGAAAGTAGAAGACCTGGGCGATTTTAAAGGGGATGCAACTTTCCAGAAAGCGGTGCTTGATGGGTTGAATGGTTATAAAAAAATCGTCACGGAAGACTATCCGAAACTGATCGAATTGCGCAAGAAAAATACAGCAGATCCGGCAGCGGAATCGGCATTGCTCGACAATATCAACAAAGCGTTTGAAAACATGAGTAATGGGGTAAATAAAGCGTCAACTGAATTTGAAAGTAAATATAAAGGATAGATGACCCTTTCATCCGTTGTAAAGAAGCCGTGTCAGCAGATACGGCTTCTTTTTTTGTGTTTATTGACCGAATGAAATTTTACTGGATGATGATAGAGATGTAAACGAAATGTTAAAGCGGCGCTTCTTGTCCTGCATTCTTATATTTTTATGTAGCTTTATATGCATAAAGCCAGCAAGAACCTGTAATCGAAGGACTAAATAGCTTAGTGATATGGGTTTATCGTTGTTTAATATAGTTATCCGAATGAAAGTTTTATCCGTTTTATCTACAATTGTCATCCTGTTTTTCCTCTTGTCCGCGATGACGCTTTACGCTCAGAAAGATCAAAAGAAATTAGACTATTTGGTACTGATGAGTGGGGATACTCTTTATGGGAAGATTTCCTCCGTAAAAGATCGTAAACTCAAATTTGAAAGTGAGCAAAAGGAGAAGGTGACCTTTGCTCCCGACCAGGTCTTTCGTGCATATTGGGAAGCGAAACAGAAAGTATATGCGCCATCGTACGTGGAAAATGGGCTGGAACCCGTGCCGGGCACCTCACCACAGATGTACCAGCTGAGCCGTGCTGCTGACCTCGAACCTACTTTCGCTGAGGTATTGGTCGATGGCGAAATTATGGCTTATTATGTCTCAGAACTTCATTTCGGCGGGGGCGGGGGCATCATGTTTGGAAGCGGGGGTTCAGGTACCGTGATGGGCGTAGGGTTCAGTAAAACCAAGTATGCCTATGCCTTAAAAAAAGCAACCGGAGAGGTCATTGAAATTAACAGTAATACCAACGGTCTGTTTAGCAATAGTAAAAAGAAACGTACCGTCACATTGGGACGGTTGATCAATGACGAACCGGAATTGTTTGCTGAGTTCGAAAAAGAGAAAAAATACAATTATGACCTGTTTATAAAATATATCATGCGGTACAATGAGCTGCAACGCGCCAAGCAATCGGCGCAAGAAGCCGACAAACGCTTTATCTACTAACAGGCCCGTGGGCTTTGCAATTAAATCAACATCACATGCTTATTGTTTCTACTGTTCTAATCATGCTATCGGCCTATGGGCTTTGGCTTCTGTTTGAAAAAGCTGGCCGTCGCGGCTGGGAGGCTATTGTGCCGGTCTATAGCCAATGGGTTCAGGCGCAGATCACGGGCCGGCCGGTTTGGTATGTCGCCCTGCTGTTAATTCCTATAGTAAATGTGTTTGTCTTCTACAACCTTTACCTGGATTTTATCCATTGCTTCGGCAAGCGAAGATTTTGGGAAAACTGTGCTGCGGTGTTGCTGCCCTTTGTTGTATTGCCGCTATGGGGAAGGGACAAAAATGTCCGTTTTCTGAACGGATTATATGCTAAAAATCTCGAAACGGCACGTTCGGAAGGAAAAGTGTTGTCACAAAAAGAGCAGCTCGTCCTACTCCAGCAATCGTATCAGGAGTTTAAGATGAAGTATCCTTATAAGAAATCCATGGTACGTGAGTGGGCGGACGCCATTGTGTTTGCGACGGTGGCAGCAACCCTGATTCGTGGATTTTTGCTGGAAGCATTTATGATCCCTTCGGGCTCCATGCAGCAGACCCTGCTGATCGGAGATTATCTGTTTGTCAGCAAGCTGAATTATGGGCCCCGCATCCCCAATACACCCATTGCTTTCCCTTTTGCACACCACACCATGCCGCTCATAGGGGGGAAAGCTTTTTCGGAACTCATCAAAATTCCCTATAAACGTCTTCCGGGCTTTCAGCAGATCAAACGCAATGATGTGATTGTATTTAATGCGCCGGCAGGAGACACCGTGGCGGTGGAAAATCCAGATGAGACCTACTACGATCTGGTCCGTCGGATGGGCGTCGATGCCGTGCATCGGCAATATACGATCCAGACACGGCCTGTGGATAAACGCGAACATTTGATCAAGCGCTGCGTGGGAATGCCTGGTGACAAAATAAGCATGAAAAATGCTGTTCTCTATGTCAACGACCAGCCCGGTTTTGTTGCTCCCGAAAGCCAGATGGATTATACTGTTGTAACGGACGGTACAGGTCTGGACGAACAGCGTCTCAGAGATATGGGAATAGAGACTCATCAGATCCAGCCCGGTGTATATATTATTTTTCTGACAGCTGAACAGGCGCAGATGGTTAAATCCTGGTCTAATGTCAAATCGATGCAGGTGAACCTGCGTGCACCGGGAGAGACTGAAATCAATACCTTCCCCAACGATCCACAATATAAATGGAACTACGATAACTTTGGCCCCTTTGTCATTCCGCGTAAAGGTATGAAAGTACCGCTTAATGCCCAGACATTGCCTCTTTATGAACGCGCTATACGTGTGTACGAACACAACGTTTTGGAAAACCGAACGGATGGCCTATACCTCAACGGAAAAAAAGCAGACTCCTATACGTTTAAGATGGACTATTATTGGATGATGGGGGATAATAGACACAATTCGCTGGATGCAAGAGACTGGGGATTTGTACCTGAAGACCATATCGTCGGCAAGGCCCTGTTTACCTGGATGAGCTGGAATGCGGATGGAAGAGGACTTTCTAAAATACGCTGGAACCGGATTTTTAAAGGGATCAATTAGAAATTTGTTTTTGAGTTTCGGTGAGTAACCATTTTCACTTGAAAATATCCGGCTGACTGCTGATCAAAAATCACTTTGTTGAAAAGCTCTGAGGGGAATAGTCCACTCGGAGCTTTGTGTTTTACGCCGATTGTTAGACCTACAAGGACCTTCTTAAAAGTGTTCTCTTATTTCAAAAGCCTGCTTTCCCATCTGCGGTTTCACGCAAATAAGCTTCCAAAATAATTATTTAAATGTTCGCACATTTTTAATTAAATATTCAGATGTGTTAAACTTCTTTAAGAATATTATAAAACGATCCGCCGAGATTGCAAATGTCGCCAGATTATGCAAACGTTTGCTTCGATTGCGCAATCGATTTCGTGGTTTTCATTATGTATGACTTTAGGAATATTATTCTATCATTGCTACATACAATCAATTATTACAAGGACTTTGGGTCCAACTTTTATTGAAGCCGAGACGACAAGTATTTACTAGCCGAATAGTACCAATTTTTTAATGCCTAAGACATAAATCGAATGAAAAGACTATTTTGTTTTTTATTTCTTGTCCCAATGATTCCCAATGTAAAGGCTAATTACCTTAATATTTGGACTTCAAGACAAGATACTTCAGAACTTAACGAGGTTGACAAGCGCCTGCTCAAAGGCCGGTTAGCATCATTGCTGCAAAAACAACACGTCGAAGACAGTGTAAGTTTAAGAAACGTTGAAACACTACCTCTTATCAGTATTCCGGAACTGTTAAAAGGGCAGGTAGCTGGTCTCTACGTGCAAGAAGCGACAGGTGAGCCCGGAACGCCGAAGAACATGGTGCTTCGTGGGTTAGGGGCCCCATTGTTTGAAACCAAAGATGCTGTTCATGTCCAGCCCGCAGTATTTGTCAACGGAATACCAATCGCACGGGATAACAACTTTGCTTATTCGATCCAGCAGTATCAATTTAACCGAATTGGTCCCGGAACAGACAATTTTGCAGGTATTGACTTGTCAACTGTCGAATCGGTCGAGGTGATAAAAGATCCGGTTAAATTAGCCAAGCTGGGGCCATTAGCTGCTAATGGAGCCATCTGGATATTAACTAAGCCAGGTAAGGATGGCGCACGCCAAATTTCCATCAATACCTATGTTGGTCTTGCAACAAAACCTATAGTAACTCCCGTAAATGCTCAGTATGAGAATATGTTCAGATCTATATTTTATAGTAAATATGGATCTGCTACCGATCGCTTGAACTATCCGGGCTATCTGAGCGATTCGACTAATGTGAATTATTATGGACCAGCAAACTGGGATAAGGAATATTATAAAACTACTCCTGTTTATGGTGGGAGTATTGGTATTCGTGGGGGCAGCGATCGCGCGAACTTCTCCTTTGTAGGGGCCTATACAAAAAATGCAAGTTCGGCAGACAAAACGAATATTGAAAGGTATAATGCGCTATTCAATGTCAACATGGCTCCGTTTAAATGGCTCAATTTCGGCGCAACAGTCAATGCGAGCCGGAGTTTGCGAGATCGTAACCGCAGTCTACGCGATCGATTTGGCGAAGCCTCTTATGTCCCCGATCTATCCGTCCCAATTTCGCCAAATAAGGAAATGTACGCGCAATATCTGGACATCTATAGATCCGCATTGGATAAGAATACTGTTAATTTTTTGAACTCTTTAGTAACACTGGATCTTTATTTTCTGAAAAATCTGAAGTTTAATACTTCTTTGGGAATTGATTATTCTGAGGGTGCAAGACAGGCATTCTTTCCAGGGTCATTGATGGAAACTAACAACTATATGTCGGGTTATTTCGGTTTCAACCAACGTTTGGTGTACAACAATCGCCTCGACTATAAGTTGGAATTTCAGGATCAGCATAAGTTGAACCTCGCATTTGGATCATCTTATACTCAGGATCTTTATCGTTACAATTATGCTCGTGCGTATGACGGGCCAAATGATTTTATCAAAGTTAATGTTGTCGAAGGCGATCCCAATGAAAGCAACTATCTGCTTCCAATCGGAGGGTTATATGTCAATCGATACAACAATCGAGAAGATTTTCGGTTGCATTCAATGTATTTGGCCGCCGATTACAGATACAAAAATCTCCTTGATTTGAATGCTGTTTTACGTTACGACGGCTCCTCAACCATGCAGCCCGATTCGCGTTGGTTAATGACTCCATCATTTGCTGCAAAGTACCATTTGATCTCCGAGGATGACTCGGGACTGTTTAACCATCTGGGGATAAAGGCTGCTTGGGCGAGGATTGGAAAACCGGTGTTTACGAGTAAATATGCCATTGGCCCGAACTATACGGCTGATTTAAATTGGGGGTCCGAAAAGTCCTTGGTGTCGTATAATGGTTTTGCAGTCGCATCTAGACCTTATTCGGAAGGCTGGGTAGGCTATGGGATTAAATGGCCATATACGGATCATGCAGAATTGACTCTTGACGGAACACTATTGGAACGGAAGATTGATTTTGAAGTATCCTTATACCAAAAGAAAGATGCAAATCAGCTGATTAATTCACCTATTCCTGCTGAATACGGTTATTCAGGCCAAATTATTAACGGTCTCAGTGTAAAAAATACTGGCGTAGACCTTAGCTTGGCAGCCAAGCTACTGGCCAATCCCGAGTCTCTGCAATGGAATACATCGTTAAATCTAAACTATAACCAAAACAAGTTGACATCACTTCCTGATGGACGTAAACGGTTGAAAGTGAATGGTCGATTGCTTGAGGTAGGAGAAGCTATTGACCAGTTTTGGTTGTACGAGAATCAAGGGGCATATGATAATGAAGCGAGCATTCCGGTGCAAAATGGACAAAAACTGCAGTTTGACGGAGTTGATTTTGCTGCTGGCGATCCTGTTTGGAAAGACCAAAATGGTGATTTCAAAATTAATGACGACGACCGCATACTGAAAGGACATGCTATGCCAAAGGTAACAGGTTCATTTCAAAATTATTTTCAGTATAAAGGTTTCGATCTGAATATGCAATGGTATTTCGCTCTCGGACATAAAGCATTGAACCAGCGGGCTTCAAATAAGTATAATTTCATCAATACGGAAAATACCAATTCTTTGGACGGTATCCGGGAAGTGTTCCACTGGCAACAGGATGTTGATATGAACAAATATCCGATTTACAATCCTTGGAGCCCCATTGTTGCTTACCGTATAGATCAGGATCTGTTTTTGGAAAATGCTTCATTTTTAAAATTGAGAGCGTTAACGGTGGGCTATGACCTGTCTCAATTGAGTGGTGTGAAGGAGAAGATAAAGACAATTCAGAGAGCGTATGTGTATGTATCTGGTACCAACTTATTGACGATTTCCAAGTTTTCAGGAGCTGATCCCGAATTGATAGATTTTAATGGATACTATAGTGGGTACGGCTTGCCATTATCTCCAATAGTTTCCTTAGGCGTTAAGCTAGATCTGTAATTATTTAATATAGAAAAGACTATGAAAAGATATAATCGATGGGCCGTAATTTTATTGATAGTATTGAGCGTCAATGTGATTACGAGTTCGTGTAACAAAAAATTGGATATAGTAGCATCCAATCTCGGCTCTGAGAAATTGGAATGGCAATCCATATCTGATACCCGGGCGCATTTGATGGGTATCTACGGTTTAATGCGGGCCGCACTGGTTGATAATTACGGACATTGGGTATACGGAGAGATGCGTTATGGTGATTTCACGCCATATTCTCGTGCTGATCTTCGGGTAGTGCAAGAAAATAAACTAAAAGCTGCGTATCCATTAATCAAGGATCTGACCGATTGGCGCAGATTCTATGCGGTCATCAATGCGGCATCGCTTTTTATTGAACGCGCTCCAGAAGTTATGGAGAAAGATAAACGCTATACCGAGCGGGATATGAAATATGATGTCGCCCAAGCTCGTACGATTCGCGCTTTAATGTACTTCTATATGGTCCGTATATGGGGGGACGTACCTCTGCTGAAAGACTCTTATGACAATGGCTCATTTGTGGAGGTGGGAAGGTCTACCGAAGCTACGGTTTTGGCTTTTGCTGAGTCGGAACTATTGGCCGCAGCACAAGATCTGCCCTATCGATATGCTGTAGGCACGCAGACTTATTATGGTGAACAATACGCTATTTGGGTTGGTGTATTAGTTAATAAAATTACCGCCTATTCGCTTTTAGCGCATGTGGCAGCATGGCAGGGCAAGTATATTAATGCGGAGGTATACTCAAAATTTGTGATTGACAACTTTGGACAAGCTTCGCTGGAGTTATTGTCAACACCTGCATTAGTGAATCCGACCGAAGGGCTTTTTGGCCCAAGTACACGCGCCCAAATATTGGCCATCCGCTCTTCCTATGAATTGGGGGAGGCAGCAAATACTGGGCATATCGAATCGCTGACCTTGGGTTACCCAATTGTCACAAAAGCCAAACCCGATATCTATGTCGGTAGAGATACCATTAATAAATTGTTCGATGATGTTAACGATACGCGCTTTGGTATTGATTCCATATCGGGGTTGGTCCGGACCAATTACTTCACCAATTATAATGGCGATATCCCAATCTTTAGTAAAATCAAGGTGATTCGTAATGGTGGAGGAGATTCTGATTTCTCCATTTTTGGATCCAATCTAGTTTTTACAAGGCTGGAAGAAATATATTTGTTGCAAGCTGAAGCTAAAGCTGTACTCAACCAACGCGATGACGCCATCAAATACCTCAATATTATTAAAGAACGTCGTGGTCTCAAACCATATATAAGTAACTCACCGAAGGATCTTCTGGAAGAGATCTTCTTGGAGAGAAGACGCGAACTGATGGGAGAAGGCTGGCGCTGGTACGACCAGGTCCGTTTGGCAAAGATTAAGAAAAATAATCCGGTCATGAACGATTTGATTCAAAAAGGTGGAATCTATTGGCCGATCTCTACAGATGTGCTTGAACGAAATTCCAAACTGGAGCAAAACGCATATTGGAAATAACAGAACAGATGATCATGAAAAACAAAAATATTTTTTTAGGCTTTTTTCTAATTGTATTGCTGGCGGGGATAGTGGGTTGTAAAAAAGGCAATAATTATTATGAAAACTTTGAACTGAGATATACTGAATATGACGGCACTTCGCTCGAATTTCTGGAGTCTCAGGGGACTACCTATGACTCTTTATTGCTGGTACTGGAGCGTGTCCCAGCTATACGGGCCAAACTGAAAGATACCGATGCAAAGCTTACATTTTTCGCCATGACAAACAGTAGTTTCACCAATGCACTCGACGCAATGAATGGCGTTCGAAAAGCAGGAAACAGACTCCCTCTATATCTTGAGGACATTCCCCAGTTAATTCTTGATAGCCTAACCTACCATTATGCCTTTGAAGGTATATACGATACCCCTTATCTGCGGAATTTCGTTGAAGGTAAGGTGATCAAATCAGTAGATGACTATGATATGAGCTTAAAATATAAAGTGACCTCTGCATCTGGAATAATAGGTGGGGGGCAACAGCAGATTATATTGAGCGATATGAATAGGTCTATTTTTCAGCGTTACTGGCAGGAGAGTGCAACCTCAGTTGTGAATATTCGCACACGCAACGGTATGCTACACGTGCTGGCTCCTAGTCATAATTTCGGATTTAGTAAACTGGCTAAGTTATTAAATAAATAGCATGAAAATGAAAATATTAAAATCAGTAAAACAGCTACTAATGATCGGGGTAGGACTTTTCATGCTCATGTCATGCAAAAAATTTATTCCTGATGACCAGGACTCCCTAGGAACTGATGTGGTCTATAATACCAATGAATTCATGCCCTTATTGGGAAGAAACACGTTTTACAACAATATTGTCAACATCGGGCAGAACACTTCACAGCCATTGACCTTTAAAATTGTGAATGTACGGGATATTGATGGTCAGCCATCCGTACTTTTTGAAGATAAATTTCCAGTAAAAGTCTGGACAAAATCATATAGCGGTGAGGAGAAATCGCTTGAAGAGATCGAAAATAAACGTAAGACCGAATATCGACCAATTCTCGAGATACTTCAGAAATCAGGAAATATCAATTTCTGGGGGCAGTCTGTGAATTCAAACTTTGTCAAGACCCAGCCCGACTCTGGATATGTATTCGATATCGAGGTGAGCAATACAGGAGGGCGTAGGTATCTGAGAAACTTCAAATTGAAACCGTATCGTGAACGTCCTTTCGAACCCAGTATTATGGATCCTGTGACGGGATTGTCACCATTGCCTTATACCCATCCTATAACCACCACTAATTTATTAGGTGAACGAACGGATCTACTTATTTTTCCCAATGAGATCAATGTCTATTTTAATAAACTGGAAAGCAAAGATAAAGGGAACAAGACATTAACAATAAGCTTTTTGGATTCTTTAGGTCGGCCAATCGACGTCAGGAAATTTGCAGCTACAGAATGGGGTAAACTGGTTCATGGATTTAACCACAGGTTTGAAAATGGGAAAGTCATCTACGATGTTGCTTATCCCATACCATTGGCGCCCATTAAAACCGATTATACAACTGCTGATGGCGGAGCGGCTGTGATGGATTTTAAATTCCGCCGGCGCAATCAGTTTGGTTTCTTACAGGACTGTGGCCTACGGATGCAATTTGAAATCTATGAGGAAGGAGACTGGGAAATACAGTTCCGTTTCATGTATGAAACACCAAAGTTTGAATGATGACCGACCAACTAATTAGCTTGAAGATTATGAAAAAAATTTGTATACTATTTACTTTCATTTGCACTTTGTTTATGGAGGAGGCTTGGGCACAGACCATGATCAAGGGGATAGTGAAAGGGAATGACAATAGGGCGCTCAGTGGCGTATCTATACGATTGGAAAACCCCAGGAGAGATCTAGGAAAAACAGGCGACGATGGGCGATTTGTAATTTCTGTACCTAACAGCGGCGTGATGGTGTTTTCTTATCAGGGGTATCGTACAGAAAAATATACCATTGTCGCAGGGAAAAAAGAATATAATATAACCTTGGAGAGCACAGCGCAAGAGCTTGAAGAGACAGTTGTCGTAGGATATCAACAGCGCAAAAGAGAAACATTGACCGGCTCGGTTGTCACAATTTCTGGTAAAGAAATACAGGATATCCCTTCTGGAAACTTTGTTGACCTGTTACAAGGTAAAGTTGCGGGTCTGAATATTCAGAACAATACCGGGAGCCCAGGTATGCGCGGAACCATGGCCATCCGCGGTATGTCCAATTTCAATGTTTCAGGCAGTGGCGACAATACCTTTGTGACGCCCACGTCCCCACTGTTCGTTATAGACGGCGTTCCTATTGATGACAACTCGGGGTACCAGTACGGTTTTGAGACTGCGGGGCCAGGGGTATCGCCAATTTCCATGATCCCACCTGAAGATATCGAAGATATCACTGTTATGAAGGATGCACAAGCAACAGCTTTATATGGCTCACGTGGGGCTTATGGTGTTATCCAAGTACGTACTAAACGAGGCAATTCAAAAGTACCGATTGTACAATACCAAGGACAGTTTTTCTTATCTGCGGTACCTCAGCTACGCAAGGTGATCGGCGGTAAAGGTGAGCGGATGGTTCGTATAGAGCAAATCTTGATGAACGACACCACCCTGGCTGCTGCATTGCGTCGTATCAATGATTCACCTATATTGGCAGATTCTCTTAACCCGTATTATAACAACTCAACCGACTGGCAATCTTTTTTCTATCGCAATACCTATAACCAGACACACAATGTGAATATATCTGGGGGCCAACGTGTATTCAATTACAAAGCGAATATGAATTACTACGACGAGAACGGTATCATTGCCAATACAGGCTTTAAAAGATACACGCTGCAATCCAATATGCAATATGAGCCTAGTGACCGCTTTAGAATGATGACGAATATCAATGTGAACTTGGCGCAAAACAAGATGGGCTCAGGTAACGCCCTAATGCAAACGGGGGTGGGAAAGTCTGTTAACACGACGTCACTTTATCCTTCTCCCTCGTTATTCTCAGGTAGTATGGGAGCTCTATCGGCACTTGGTGTCGATGATCAAAACAAGACTGGTAACTATGTCGGCCAATTGGAATTGCAGTATGTGCCCATCAAGGATGTGAGGGCGTCGGTGACATTAAATTATAACTATACAACAGCAACTAAGGATCGTTATACACCAGAGGTGCTTCTGGGCAATTCTTCTGAAGTTTACAGTTATTACAGCAACAAGAGTAAAGTGTATAACCGCAATCAACTATCCTACGTAAAAGCAATAAAAGAGAAGCACCTTTTTAATGTGTACGGATTTACGGAAATGGAAATATCGGCTTCGTCGGAAGACCTTTCCAAGGTTCGGGGAACAGCAAATGATCAGTTTCAGACGGGTATCAGTTATAATACACGGAACACGTTGGGCGGTTTATTAAACTCATTGAATAATTTCAGATCGGTCGCCTATGCCGGAAGTTTTTCTTACAACTATGATGCTAAGTATATTCTTGATCTGACCTATCGAATTGATGGTAGCTCGTTGACAGGGGGCGCAACGCCTTGGACCAAAAATCCTTCGGCGGGCCTACGTTGGAATTTTAAGAAAGAGAAATTTATGGAAGATGTGGAATGGTGGGACACAGGCTTCTTAAGAGGGTCGGTCGGGCGGACTATTTCCCCGTCAGGATCACTGTCAGATATTTATGGATGGTATAAGGTGGATGATGAACGTTATAATAATAGGCCCACCACATCACTGGATCTACAGATTGCGCCAAATACAGGTTTGGTTCCCCAATCGACCACGCAGTGGTCGCTGGCTGCAGAATTAGGGTTTTTCAATAGCTCTTTATACGTTACATATGAAACATACTACAAGCAGTCCGATAAGATTTTGCGTAAAAAACCGATTGCGAACCACAATGCTTTTGCAAACGTGTTAACAAATGAATCGGCCATGGTCAATAGAGGGCATGAGTTAAGTATACAATATAGGCCAAAACTGGCAAGTTCGGACTGGGAGCTCAATACGACAGCGACATTTGCTATAAACCGAGATTATGTAACCTCTTTACCCGATGGCGCACGTCAGTTGTTGCAAGCTGACAACTCAGGTTATAACCTGCCACAATTTTACCGCTTGGGTCGCAATGCATTCACTTTTGTATTGTATGATTATAAAGGGGTGTATACATCGGATGATCAGGTACCGGTAAATCCCTTGACAGGCCTTCGTTATCGAGCGGGAGGACAAATGAACGAAGGTAAATTCTTCCGCGCCGGAGACCCTATTTTTACGGATCTAAATGGAGATTATATTCTCGATGAAAATGATTTGGTATATGTCGGAAATTCGCAGCCGGGGATTACTGGTGGATTGTACCTATATAGCCGGTTTAAAAATTGGTCTTTGCGTACACAACTATCCTATACGCTGGACCGCGATATTCTAAATACCGCTTTGACTGATCGATTCCGTAACTACTCGGACCCAAGTGGGCAAAATTACGGAAATGGAGCTCCGGGAGCATATGTCCCTCTGGACGCTTATAATGTGTGGCGGCAGCTTGGCGATAATGCGGATTATCCGAATGTATCAGATTTTACGCGTCTGACACTATATAATCCCTATCGGTATAATTCGACAATGTTTATGGAAGATGGATCTTATGTAAAGATTAACTCGATCACAGTGGGGTATAATTTTGACAGAGACTGGGCCCGCCGCTTTGGCATATCATCGGCACGGATCAATCTGACTGCAAATAACGTGTATACGTTTAGCAAATACTCTGGACCTGATCCAGAGCTGGTTACCGGCGTAGGACGCGACGGTTCCAATGGATATCCAAGTAGAAGAACCTATTCTTTGGGGGTAAGTGTACAATTCTAAGTTCTAATTATTATGAAAAAGACATTTTTATATCTAATTATTTTAGGAGCTTCTTTAGGTTTGAGCTCATGCGGAAAGGGTTTTCTAGATATCACGCAGATCGATAAGTTGACCGGGAATAATTATTGGACCCGGCAGGCGGATGTGGAACAGTATATGGGTGGAATATATTCAACTTTCAGGGAAGCGACAATGACTAATATCTTTTTCCCTGCTTCTGGGGACTTGCGTTGCGCTCCAACGAATAGGACAAGTGCAACGGGCGGATCTGGAAGAGATTATATCACTTACCTTAAAAATAATGACCTCAATACACTAATGGCAAGGGAGCCCGATTTTTCATATTTCGGCTTCCCCAAAATAACACAGTGGAACAACTTTTATAAGATGGTTCAAAACGCCAATATTGTAATTTACCAGCTGGAAACTCGGGAGATGCCCTTCCTTAGTGAAAACATGAAAAAAGCGTACAAAGCCGAAGCAGTTTTTCTACGTTCGCTGGCTTACTTTTTTATGGTACGTTTATATGGCGACGTGCCTTATTATACAGATATAAATACGAGTCCATTACCACGGACCAATATGTTTACAGTATTAAAAAACCTGTCGGCGGACCTAGATGCGACGTATAAGGATCTGCCCTGGACTTATGATGATCCATCTATCGTAGCTGTGAAAGCGATGCGTGGTGCAGCATTAGCACTGAATATGCATATTAACATGTGGATAGCGGGGTTAGGTACCGATGATAAAACTGTGCTATATCAGAAAGTTGCGGATATGGGAAGAGAACTGATGGAAGAAAACGGCGGGGCCTACGCCTTATTGGATCTGAGCAGGACCAAAGAAATTTTTAAAGGTCGCACAAAAGAAGGGCTGTTTGAAATTGTTCAAAATTTCAATTATGGAGAGAGCTTTCATTTATCGGCCTCTTATTCGGATTATGTGCTACATGCTCCTAACAAAGTGACGACAAAATCATACATCTATTACGATCCTAAGTTTATGGAAAAAATGTATCCGCCGGCCGAAGATGATCAGCGGAAAGTGTACTGGTTTGACAAAGATATTTACGCAACGAACGGTGATTTTCAGTGTCTTAAATTTTCGAATGTATTTATGGAAGAGGGTGAAGACAACAACCCCGACGATAATCAGATGGTTTTCCGTTATGCTGACCCGATCTTATTGAGGGCGGAAGCCTTGGCCGAACTGGGAAAAGATGAAGAGGCTCGGACTGTGGTCAATGTAATTCGCAACCGCGCCAAAGCGGCTCCTATACGGCATAGCGGCGAAGAACTGAAGGACGCAATTTGGTGGGAACGTGTAAGAGAATTATTGGGAGAGGCAAATTTCTTTTATGATCTGGTGCGCACCAAAAAGGTCATTAATTCTGAATATACCTATGCCCCTATGTCTGTTGCTGCATTCAACGCGGGAGGTTGGACTTGGCCAATTGATAAGTCGGCATTAACAAACAATCCATATATGCAATTAAATAATTATTGGAACTAAAGGAATAGATTATGGAAAAAATTTGGAAATATACTCTTTTGTCATTGATGCTAGCCTGTTTATTTTCAGCGTGCAAAAAAGAAGATTATATCGATACTGGTGTCAATGACCCAAAGTTTAAAGGTACAATTTGGAACTACTTGGAATCAAGACCTGATATGTTCGATACGTTGATGGTAGCGCTGAAGGCGGCCAAGCTGGATGATGTGCTAAAAAATGATGAAGTCACTTTCTTTGCTCCTCCGGACCCTTGTATTTTGAAATCTGTCTGGGTGCTGAACCAAATGTTGTTTCGCTCCGGTCAGGATTCGATCACCAAGCTTGAGCAGATCAGACCTGAAGTGTGGAAAAAATATCTGTCAAGATATATTTTTAAAGGAAAAAATGTAGCCAAAGATTATCGCCAGCTTGATACACTGAATTTAGCAGCCTTTCCAGGTGGTGTGTATAAAAATATTTTTGGGGAAGATATGAATATCGGGGTACTCTATAACGATGTTATCAGCAAAAATGAAAGTTCGGGTGGTACACAGGTCATTAAATACGCCGGATATCGTCAGCTTTATTTAAATTATCCATATTCCATCAGTGTGCCGGAGGAAATTAAGGATTATTTTGTTCCTTTTATCACTGCTCCGGTCGCAACTTCTGATATCCAGCCGACCAATGGTGTTTTACATGTACTGCAATTTTCAAAACATTCCTTTGGTTTTCAGAACAGTGAATTTGCAGATGAGGCCTATTTGTTAGGAGTGCTCCCAAAATAAGACTTATTAATATATGAGAAGAAATTTAATAACCAAAATAGGTGCCTTGATGGCTGCAATTTTTGTATTTGCTGCTTGTAATAAGGACATAATAACCGGTACAGATCCTTATGCTGGAGGAAGACAGTCGGCAGGTGTTGGATTTTATATTAATTATCCGGAACCTGGCACTGCAAAACCCGGCGAATTGGTGGATTTTTATGTAAAAGGGTTAAAAGGTAAGGTGGATAAAATCAATTTTTTCGTCAACAACACACCCGTAGAGATTGTCGCAGCTAGAGATTCCTTGGTAACGATCAAGGTGCCAGCGCTGGTTACCTCAGGGGACGCGAAAATTGTTGTAGACGATGAGGTATTTTATGGCCCCCGACTGGAAATTGAAGGGAATACTTCCGTTGATGAGAACTATGGAATGGTGAATGGGTTTAATGGTAGTGTCTATGATATTTTGCCAAATGCAGGGGGATTCATTGTTGCGGGCTCTTTCTCGAATTTTGAAAAAGAGGCAATTACAGAAAACGTCTCCGAAAATAACAAGGTTTATCGAAATGGTGTACATTTTATTGATGCTAACGGCAAGTCGAATGCAAATATGAAGTTCGGATCCGGGACCTATGGTGGGGGGTTCATTAGATCTATTGCAAAAACAAATGACGGTAAGTTTATTTTTGCCGGTGCTTTATCCACTTTTGCCAAACGAGCGGTCAATAATATAGTCCGTGTTAATAATAATGGTGCTATCGACTCAATGATTGTTGAAGTTATCAATCCCAGCAATGATCCCAAAAACTCATTGGATACCGTATCAGCTTTTAACGGCGGCGTAAATAATACCATTCTTCGGACTTTTACGACGTCCGACAATAAAGTCATTGCTGTTGGCAACTTTACCAATCATTTTAAGATTGACTATAACTATTCTTCACGTGAAACCCGGAAATATGTTATATCGAATGCCAAAGGAGTTATCCGCATGAAGGAAGATGGTTCATTGGATTCGGCATTTGCGCTGAATAACCCTGGTGCGAACGGTCAGATTATGGATGCGGCAATGATTGATAATGATCGTATCGTCATCGTAGGAGCATTTACAACTTATAATGGCAAAGCGGCCAACGGTATTGCGTGTATCAAAGCCGACGGTTCACTGGATGAAACTATTACTTTAAAGGGTAATATTAACCGATTATATAGCCTGAACTATAACAGTTCATTAAAAAAACTGGCTGTCGTAGGCTTATTCAATGGTGCCGGTGCTTATGGAAAGATAAATAATGTTGCGCTGATAAATATGGACGGTACTATTGATGAGACTTTCATTATCCGTGATATAGGGACAGGAATCCTCAATTATGCACAGGTGCTTGATAACGGTCAGGTTGTTGTCGAGGGGACCCAGAATAGCTATGCTGGAACACCGAGAGCAAACCTCCTGATTTTGGAAAAAAATGGCGAATTGTTGCAAAAATACAATTCATTAGGACCATTTACAGGCTCAGTTTCCAAGATTATAGAAACGAAATCTTCGCTCGGTGAGCCAGCGTTGTTACTGGGTGGTACGATTTTTAAGTTAGGACAAAAAACTGTAGGCAACTTCTTGCGTCTGGAGGTAAGGAATTAATCCAATAAATAAAACAGGCTATGATTAAGTATTTAAAAATTTTCAAACATATATCTTTTACACTTAGTGTCTTAGTGATATTAGTGGCGTGCAACAAAGACTTTCCTAATCTGCTTCAGAACTTTAATGAGGCAAAGGAAAATCCTGAGAGCAGGGATAAGGTGCTGCTGGTCGTAGTAGATGGTCTTTCGGGGCCGGCGATGCTGGAAATTGCGCCCCCGAATATTGAACAGATGACACGTAATGGACTGGTTACTTACGGAAGCCTGGCTGATCCGACGACGGATTTCGAAGTCACTAATCAATCAGTTGCAGCAGCGTTATTGACAGGGGTGAACAGCGCGAAAAACAAGGCCGTTGGTACCGACCTAGACGAAATTGATCTGAATAACTATCCAACTATTTTCACGAAGCTAAAGAATAACGCCACCAGTCTGAACTCTAGCCTTTTTACATCAGACGCCAAATATGGTACTGTATTCGGCAAGGATGCCGATGTAAAGGTAGCGGAAAATGATCAGGCGGTTGTGGATGCGGCAACACAAGCGTTGTCCAATACCGAATCAGATTTGAATGTTATTCATCTAACGGAGGTTGATAAGGCGGGAAAATCTTCAACTTATACACCCGATGACTCAAAATATGCCGCTGCAATCAGCGTAATGGACAAACAGGTGTTATTGTTATGGGAATCCATTAAGAAGAGATCTACTTTTGGCACTGAAAATTGGATCGTGATCGTTACTTCTGCGCGGGGCGGTGTCTCAACGGGCCCAGTCACTGATTTTACACCATACGGTGATCGTAAGAGAGAAACGTATACGCTGTTTTACTCGCCAAAATTCTCTAAGAAGATTGTGCCAAGGCCCAATTCAACCGAGATCCCATTTGTTGCAAATGCTACCCGTTATACGTATGCCAGCAACAATCAGGTCATTGGTAAACTGGCGGACCCCAGTACGTTCAATATGGGAACAGGCAGCGACTGGACTATGACGTTATTTTTAAAACACAATATCCCGAATTCAGCATATAATTATCCTATATTTTTTGCGAAACGCGTGGAAGGCTTTACGGGAGCCGGTTGGAACTTTTTTTTGGAAGGCAATTACTGGGGCTTTAATAGTTCAATAGCTGGACAGGCGTTTGGACCTCCTATAAACGACGGAGAATGGCATGCATTGACCGTAGTGATTAAGAGAAGTGGCAGTCAGGATTCTGTATATGTGTATACTGATGGAACCAATGCTACTGTTTCGGGTAAGTCTTCTCAGGTAGGAGCCAATGGAAACAATTTGGACAATTCAAGCCCTTTGACATTGGGTTACAATCCCGGAAACGGAAACACAGATTGCAATATTTCCATCTGTAATGTTCAGATCTATAACCGCGCGTTTTCAGCTGAGGAAGTGAAACGATATGGGGGAGTAACACATATCGATGAAACTTACCCTTTCTGGAATGACCTCCAGGGATATTGGCCGGGTTATGATGATGTCAACACAACTATACTTACAGAAAAAACGGGTAAAGGGGCAGGCAATTTCAAATTGACAGGTCCCGTAGCCTGGACGAGCTTTAATGAGCTGGTGCCGTTTTTTCGGCCACCTATTGCGGAGTCCTTCTATCGCTTAGTGCCTAATGCGGTAGATATACCATTTATGATCTATCAATGGCTGGGGGTTTCGGTCGAATCGGCTTGGAATTTAGATGGGAAAAGCTGGACACCTAACTATACGCAAATTAGAAAATAACCAAATTTTGACCTAATGAGAAAGAGATATTTAGTTTTTGGATTATTTGTAGGACTGATCACTTTTGCATCGTCCTGCAGTAAATATGGGGCTGAATTTCCGGACGGTTACCAATCGGGAGACTCTACGGAAACGCCGTTATTGACAGATACAACGATGGGAAAAGCAGATAAAAGCTTGTACCACAAAGCTCGTATATACCCAGGATTGGTCGGAGAAAATGTTGCTCGCATAAAAGATACAACTATTTCGATGTTAATGGATAGGAAATACGTGAGCTCATACCAATATAAAGTCAGTGTAACGCCGGCGCCAATTTATACAACCGGACTATATGCTCCTGCCGGCGAAGTTATTAGAATCACGGTGCCACAAGGCATCAGCGGATTGACGGTACAGATTGGTGTGCACACAGACAATATTACCGGAAAGGATGCTCCTCGTAGAGATCCTATGTTGTTTACAAGAAAGGAGTTATTTCCCGGTACAAACTACATTAAGAACTTATACGGTGGAACGATTTGGATTATCAACCAGAAAGCAAGTACTGCTCCCGTTAATATACATGTGACCGGTGCTGTCAAATCCACCGATTTTATTCTGGGAAAGACAGCAGTTGCCGATTGGAAAAAACAGGTCCTGACACAAGATGTTCCTTGGATGGATCTGATTGGGCAACGGGTTGCTTTTTCCGTGCCGCGGTCGCTTGTTGTCAAATTTATTCAGACGGGAAAAATGGATCAGGTCGATGAAGCATTGCGTCTGTGGGATGAAACCTATGTTAAAGATTACTATAATTGGATGGG
Organism: Sphingobacterium thalpophilum; assembly: GCF_901482695.1. NCBI lineage: Bacteria > Pseudomonadati > Bacteroidota > Sphingobacteriia > Sphingobacteriales > Sphingobacteriaceae > Sphingobacterium > Sphingobacterium thalpophilum. The sequence continues at coordinate 1,369,059 of NZ_LR590484.1, read as the reverse complement.
ACTTTCGGCAAATGCTGCGGAGCAAGTAAACCGGTATCCGGACTTTTGGGAAAGAGGTGTCATGGACATCCATCCATCACTCGGATATGCGCATAGTGGCAGTCCTTGGGTAATGCAGGAAGATGAATATTGGTTAGACGAACTAACAAATCCAAATACGATCAGAAAGGGGATGTCCTGGGGCTCTTATCATGAGGTAGGACACAATTATCAGGCGACATGGGCATGGAGCTGGTCAGATTTGACGGAGACTACGAATAACCTGTTTATTTTCAATGCGGCGCGTAATCGTGGTGTTACTTCCCGAATTGACTTCCATCCGGCGCTTAAGACTTCCATCCCTGCCGCATTAAAGTTTGCTGCCTTAACATCTGCTAAAAGTTTCTCCAATTTTCCGGCCGAACTGGGGATTGATGCAGATGATCCATTTGCACGATTGACGCCTTTTCTGCAGATTTTTGATAAGGTAACAGGAAAAAATGGCGAGCCAGGCTGGGATTTTTTTCCATACATCTATAGTAAGGCTAGGAATGAGAATTTTGCGACATCTTTAGACCAGGGAAAACGGGATTACTTTTATCGTCAGCTATGTAATTTTGCCGGAAAGGATTTTAATAGATTTTTTATCGCTTGGGGAATCCCTGTAAGTAGTTCGGCGAAGCGCGAAATGCGTGAAAAGTATCCGCCAATGGACCGGGCTATCTGGGAGTACAATCCTTTGACATTTTCTGGCGGAGACGGGGTGTTACAACCGCGTTATTTCCTGCCTAGTGGTTTGTTTGAGTTCACCGCCAATGTGGCCACGGCTACTAATGAGAGTACAGGTAAGTTCAGTGCCATGACCGATGGGGATCCGAATACCTACTGGCACACTTGTTGGTCCGGCTGCTCGATCCCAACGACACTTCCTGTAGAGCTCACCATGAATATGAAAGAGGTCAATGTATTTAAAGGCTTTTATTATAAAAATCGCGCAAATGCCACATTTGCAACTAAGGTCAACGTCTATATCAGCCGCGATAACAAAAATTGGACGGATATGGGCCAGTTTGCTCTGGGTAGTGCTTCTCAGACAACTGCACAGAATGCCGCGTTGAAGGAATTTGCTTTTCCCAACTTAGTGGAGGCACAATATGTGAAGTTTGTGTTCCCAGATCCAAATACAGGGGGCGCAAATCACGTGGCTATTGCTGAAATAGGGGTGTTTTACGATATATAAACTGAAGTTATGAAAATAATATTTATTAATATAAAGAAGATCTTACTCTTTGTCATGTGGGCAGTATGTCTGGTAAGCTGCACAAAATATGCTAATCCGCCTGCTATTTATGAGGATTATGAGCAAAACCTGCAGCAACCCGTTAAAAGGAAAATACTATTTATTTCCATCGATGGGTTGGTAGGGCAGGAATTAAAAAAGAATGTGCCAGTCAATATTGGCGAATTGCTGAAGACAAGTAAATATACCTTCAATGCTTTGGCTGATGAGAATACAAGCAACCCATCCTCCTGGATGACCATGATGAGTGGTGTGACTTACTCCAATCATCATATTATCGACGAGTCCTACATTCCGAGACCAAATGAAGATGACCCACATGGGAATGTAGCCGGTTACCCTTCAATGTTATATCGTATTGCCACCGTGGCACCTTCCCTTAAAACCACCGTGGTCTCGAGGTCTGCTACTTTGAATGACAAGTTGCTTGTCAGCGCAAACGAGACTTATACTGGATCTTCCGACGAAGAAGTAAAGTCCAAAGTATTGAATTTATTCGATACCAAAAATACCGACTTTATGATTGTCCAATTTACTTCTGTATTAGAAGCGGGGGAAAAAGGCGGATTTACAGCAGATAATAGCGATTATATAAACGCTATAAAAAAGGTGGATGGTTATATCGGAGAGATTCATAAAGGCCTGACGGGGCGCAGGAATTATCAAAATGAAGATTGGCTCGTGATACTCACATCTAATCACGGCGGTATCGGTAATTCTTATGGAGGAGGATCTTCGCAGGAACGAAATACTTTTGCTATATTCCAGAATAAAAATTTTAAAGGGGCTGAACTTACTGGCAGACCAATGAGTTATGTCCGCATGTGGGGATACGACGGTACCGGGAATAAACCCTTGGGGGTGAGAGCTGTTAGTGACAATATCGGCAATGCCAGCGACTATGATGTGGCGACCACGAAAGAATTGACGATTTCGGCCCGATTGAGATTTAATTTAAATAACACCATTATTTCTTCGACTTATCAACCGAATACCTACAACTATTGGTACTCCGGGATATTCGGTAAGGATTCTAATACTTCTTTAGCTACTCCCGGGTGGATGTACTATACCTGGGGAAATGATTTGCAGGTGAAAATAAGCGATGGTGTTAAGGAAGCTACTTGTCAGACCGCGAAAATAAATGGCGAATGGTATACCATGACAACGGTCATCAAGGCTATAGGGAATGACCAGATTAATATCAAGATTTATAACAATGGTACATTGGCACAGGAGACGACAACTTCTGGTATGAATGTGGCGAATATCAAGACGAACGATCCGTTGATTTTTGGCTATAGGCCCAATATTTCTTACGATTTGGTGGATTTCGATGTGTCCAATGTATCTATTTTTAATAAGGCTTTTACACAGGAAGAAATACGTAATTCTTTATGCTTTGAAGGTGAACTAACGCAGTCTTCGGTCGCAAATAGCCTGAAGGGGTACTGGAAAATGTCGCCCGATCAGATCGGGGTAATCAAAAATGAGATTTCTGGGAAGAGTGCTATGGGGCTTACAGGAGATTTTTATGCTAGGATGACGTCTGAAGTTATTCCTTGTGAGTTGGGCGACAATGCTGTATTTGTTCAGGCAGCTGATTTTTTTCCTCAGATATTTTATTGGTTGGAAGTACGGACATTAAAGGACTGGAAACTTGAAGGGCAGGTGTTTTTGAATAGATATGAAGTAGAATTTTTAATGCCTAAACAATAAGAATTAGATGGTAAATCCTCAACCCATCCTGGTTGATGGGATAAACTTAATTATTAGTGATGAAAAGGAAAATGAAAAAGAGCTGGGCATTCAATGTCATTTTGGGAATACTGGTGTTATTTATGGTGGGTTGCAAAGAGGAAGAGCTTGTATTTCCTCGACAAACAGAGCAGGAGCCTATCGTAACTGAAACAAGACCAACAGCCAGACCTACAAACTTGACGTATGTGTCAGCCTATAATCAGAATGTGGAAATACATTGGCCGGCTTTGTCAGACCGTGTTGTAAAAGCTAAGGTTAGATATACAGATGGCGGGCAAGACAGAACAGTTGATGTCTCCAAGTTCGATGTCCCGTTGGTCATACATTTAAGCGAACTAAAAAATTATGATTTTTCGTTGCAATATTTTACTGCCGACGGTACGGGTTCCAAAGTTACGAGGACCGCGTTGACGCCGAGAGCATATGAGGCTGACTATAAAATAGAGAATGTTTCTGTGCATCCGGTCCCTGGTGGTGTGACATTTATCTTTCCCAATACTTCCACACGTGAATTGCCCGGGACATTGTCTTATACGGTGGGCGGAAAATCTTTTGAGGTTAGCCTAAAAGGCAATATTAAAGATACGGTAACGATCTCGAATTTAACAGACGAAACTAAAAAGATAAATTTTAGTTTAAGACTTCAGGACGATGAATGGAACCGAGCTCCAGCAACACAAGTAGAAATGGCACCTGGTTTAATTACATATAAATTAATGTTGCCGACAGTTTTTTCATACATGAGCGGAAGCGATGCGGTTTTGGTCTGGGATAATACGACTAAAGATCCGGTTACAGTGCGGGTGCAATATGAATTGAATGGTGTAAAAAAAACAGCTAAAGTAGAGGGAAATACGGATGTTAAAGGAAAATTGACGTTCGACGTGCAGGGAAAGGCGACAACGTTCACGTACACATTCGAAACTGAAGGCCTCACGTCCCCAGAACACAAGCTCCAAGTGAATCCATTAGCACCCTTAAATAAATTGTCATGGACGGCAGAAGCATCTTCAACAGAGACCAATGAAGGAGCAGCGAACGGGAAAGCGCAGAGTCTGATAGACGGCGATATCAATACCTATTGGCATTCTACATGGTCTTCTACTAATAATCCGGTCTATCCACACTGGTTTATTATTGATTTGAGTAAAACAGAGATTTTAGGAAGCATTGGGATGATAAGACGTCATAATAATACAACTGGCGGCTTTAAGACGTTCAATGTAGAAATTTCTTTAGATAAGGTTAACTGGTCTATGATTGCTGAAGGCTTGACGTTTAATTCAGCTGATAGCCCAGCGGCATGGCAGGACTATAGCCTGACGCCCGTCAAAGCGAGATATATTCGGATTACGATGACGGCTCCGATGAACAGCGCGACTTCCACCCACCTGGCCGAATTCAGGACACATGCTTATTAACGCTGATTATCAGTCTGACTAAATAGGTAGGAGGGCGCTCATTACTATATTGCCCTCGGAAAGTTCTGCATTTCTGGGGGCATTTAATGAAATGCCTATTTTAGTCGGTTTACCTGAATTATCCTAGCATCCTGGACGACTGTATAAGGAAAGGTTATATATTAATCAAGTTCCATATTTACCTAGATATTACATATTTCTTAGTTAGATTTCTGTTAGGTTTAGTTTAGCTAGTACCTAATGAAAACCTAAACTAAACCTAAACAAACCCTAAGTAAAGCCTATCTAAATATATATGTTGTGTTCTGCCAGATTGCCCTTTGGCCGTTGGACCGGATATCCGTAGCTGGTCGTGCGCTTCCGGCCTGTATCGGCCCGGCAGTCAGCAGATCGTGTGTCCGGAGTGCGTGTGTCCGTACTGCCCCATGTTTTCTCCGGCTGTGGTGCACCGGGGATCCACTGCTGCTCCGTGCCTTATCCGCATCTGGGGCAGGATGACCGTGGAGTGAGAACAGGGCTCTGGGGCGCTGAGAGCGTGCAGGACACGGACTCAACACGGACTCAGCACGGAAACAGGGCGGAGCCACCGTGCTGATGGCATGCTGCTGTCCTGCAGTGAGAGCCAAGGATTATCGGAGTATTGCGGGCTCTGGTAACCCGTCTTCAGGATCTGTTCCCCGGGCTCCGGGGGGAGGCGTCGCTGTTGGCCATGGTGCCGGGATTCCCGTCCGCCTGCCGGTCGGCCGGAGTCTTTCCGTTCAGATGGTTTGCCCCGGGCCGGATTTTCCGGCCCCGGCTCAAACGCCCGTCCATCTTTCGGGGGAGCTGGCTGCTCTGCCCTCTGCGGTCCGGCAGAACTGCGCCCGGCTCCGGGCGGCTTCTGCTCTGCCCTGCATCCGGATAGCATTCTGCTTAACCGGATGCTTTCCGCGGAGATTTTTGCTTCTGCCCGTCCTTGCGGCCCCTGTTCTGCGGTCCCGGAGCCGCCGGTTTCAAAAACAATCGTCCACCTGTCCAGCGGGTTAGGGCAAAAACGGAAAAAATAAGGACAGAAGTCTTGGAAGTTTGTTCCAAAAGTTTCTATCTTTGCACCACTCCGCAAGGGAGGGCGGGCTGCTCCGGAAGAAGCAGCCATGAAAAAAGAAGGGTTCAACGGTAGCTGAACGCGGAAACCGGAAAAAGAAAGCCAAAAAAAAACTTCAGAAAGTTTTTGGAAGTCCGGAAAAGATTCCTACCTTTGCAGTCCCGCAGGAAACGGCGGAAAAAACAAAAAAAGATAAAGAGGGCGCAATGCCCGTCTGAATATAGCGGATACGGAAGTTGAAGCGCATAAAGTTCTTTAATAATACACAATCATGTAGCGTGACGGGCAGACAGACGAAAGTCGGAAGTCATGGAACAGATTCAATCAATCCGTTCAATTCGGTCCGAGATCAGAGATATTAAAAAAGAATTCTGATTATTATAAATAGTCGGAATCAGAAACTTCATTTTACAATGGAGAGTTTGATCCTGGCTCAGGATGAACGCTAGCGGCAGGCCTAATACATGCAAGTCGGACGGGATCCATCGGTAGCTTGCTATCAATGGTGAGAGTGGCGCACGGGTGCGTAACGCGTGAGCAACCTGCCTCCATCAGGGGGATAGCCTCTCGAAAGAGAGATTAACACCGCATAACATAATTTTCCGGCATCGGAGGATTATTAAATATTTATAGGATGGAGATGGGCTCGCGTGACATTAGCTAGTTGGTGGGGTAACGGCCCACCAAGGCGACGATGTCTAGGGGCTCTGAGAGGAGAATCCCCCACACTGGTACTGAGACACGGACCAGACTCCTACGGGAGGCAGCAGTAAGGAATATTGGTCAATGGGCGGAAGCCTGAACCAGCCATGCCGCGTGCAGGATGACTGCCCTATGGGTTGTAAACTGCTTTTGTCCGGGAATAAACCTCCTTACGAGTAGGGAGCTGAATGTACCGGAAGAATAAGGATCGGCTAACTCCGTGCCAGCAGCCGCGGTAATACGGAGGATCCGAGCGTTATCCGGATTTATTGGGTTTAAAGGGTGCGTAGGCGGCCCGTTAAGTCAGGGGTGAAATACGGTGGCTCAACCATCGCAGTGCCTTTGATACTGACGGGCTTGAATCCATATGAAGTGGGCGGAATAAGACAAGTAGCGGTGAAATGCATAGATATGTCTTAGAACTCCGATTGCGAAGGCAGCTCACTAAGCTGGTATTGACGCTGATGCACGAAAGCGTGGGGATCGAACAGGATTAGATACCCTGGTAGTCCACGCCCTAAACGATGATAACTCGATGTTGGCGATAGACAGCCAGCGTCCCAGCGAAAGCGTTAAGTTATCCACCTGGGGAGTACGCCCGCAAGGGTGAAACTCAAAGGAATTGACGGGGGCCCGCACAAGCGGAGGAGCATGTGGTTTAATTCGATGATACGCGAGGAACCTTACCCGGGCTTGAAAGTTAGTGGAGGATGCAGAGACGCATCCGTCCTTCGGGACACGAAACTAGGTGCTGCATGGCTGTCGTCAGCTCGTGCCGTGAGGTGTTGGGTTAAGTCCCGCAACGAGCGCAACCCCTATGTTTAGTTGCCAGCATGTTATGGTGGGGACTCTAAACAGACTGCCTGTGCAAACAGTGAGGAAGGTGGGGACGACGTCAAGTCATCATGGCCCTTACGTCCGGGGCTACACACGTGCTACAATGGACGGTACAGCGGGCAGCTAGCTGGCAACAGCATGCTAATCTCTAAAAGCCGTTCACAGTTCGGATCGGGGTCTGCAACTCGACCCCGTGAAGTTGGATTCGCTAGTAATCGCGTATCAGCAATGACGCGGTGAATACGTTCCCGGGCCTTGTACACACCGCCCGTCAAGCCATGAAAGTTGGGGGTACCTAAAGCATGTTACCGCGAGGAGCGTGTCAGGGTAAAACCGATAATTGGGGCTAAGTCGTAACAAGGTAGCCGTACCGGAAGGTGCGGCTGGAATACCTCCTTTCTAGAGCATCGCGGACCGTTGCCCGTCACGTACCACATGATTGAAAAGAAGAAAACATCAGAAGAAAGTGCCCTCCCCTTAAAGGAGCGGTCCCGGAAGGAGAGATGGAATAATACAGCTAGTCCCGTAGCTCAGTTGGTCAGAGCACTACACTGATAATGTAGGGGTCAGCAGTTCAAATCTGCTCGGGACTACGGATAGAAAAGGGGAATTAGCTCAGCTGGCTAGAGCACCTGCCTTGCACGCAGGGGGTCAACGGTTCGAATCCGTTATTCTCCACGAGATAGTATATAGTATTTAGTATATAGTATTTAGAGATGATATGGCGACATATAATGATCTTAATACTAACATCTAACTACTTATATCTACCAAAGAGTTCTTTGACATACTGAAAGAGAAAAAAAATTACAAGAGAAGACAACAGTAGGGATAATGTCAGTGATGGCATATCCATGCAGCTTCCCGGCGGGCAAAAGGGCCGGGGGGTGAAGAAAGTAAATAAGGGCACACGGGGGATGCCTAGGCTCTCAGAGGCGATGAAGGACGTGATAAGCTGCGATAAGCTTTGGGGATCGGCAAATGCGAAATGATCCAAAGATTTCCGAATGGGGTAACCCGGCTATTTGAAGAATAGCCGTATGATACGCGAACGCGCTGAACTGAAACATCTAAGTAGGCGTAGGAGAAGAAAATAACAATGATTTCCCAAGTAGTGGCGAGCGAACGGGAAAGAGCCCAAACCGTTCATGTTACGGCATGGACGGGGTTGTAGGACCACGATATTGTACTGTGCTATGAACTGGAAGCAGGTGGGAAACTGCGCGACAAGGGTGAGAGCCCCGTACAGGTAAAGAATACAGGCATAGTGGTATCCTGAGTACCGCGGGACCGGAGAAATCCTGTGGGAATCGGCCAGCACCATCTGGCAAGGCTAAATACTCCTGAGAGACCGATAGTGGACCAGTACCGTGAGGGAAAGGTGAAAAGAACCCCGAACAGGGGAGTGAAAAGAACCTGAAACCGTGTGCTTACAAGCGGTTGGAGCGGAGTAGTTCCGTGACAGCGTGCCTTTTGCATAATGAGCCTACGAGTTACTCTTGTCTGGCAAGGTTAAGTCCTTCAGGGGCGCAGCCGAAGCGAAAGCGAGTCTTAACAGGGCGCATAGTCAGATGAGGTAGACGCGAAACCCTGTGATCTACCCTTGGGCAGGTTGAAGTTGCAGTAACATGTAATGGAGGACCGAACCGATAAACGTTGAAAAGTTTCCGGATGACCTGAGGGTAGGGGTGAAAGGCCAATCAAACTGGGAAATAGCTCGTACTCCCCGAAATGTTTTTAGGAACAGCGTGAGAATAGAGTCTATCAGAGGTAGAGCTACCGATTGGGTGCGGGGGAGTCAAATCCTACCAAATCCAGACGAACTCCGAATGCTGGTAGATATGTCTTGCAGTGAGGCTTTGGGTGCTAAGGTCCAAGGCCGAGAGGGAAAGAACCCAGACCATCAGCTAAGGTCCCCAAATCCGTTCTAAGTTGAACTAACGAGGTCCGGCTGCCCAGACAGCTAGGATGTTGGCTTGGAAGCAGCCATTCATTTAAAGAGTGCGTAACAGCTCACTAGTCGAGCGGCCGGGCGTGGATAATAAACGGGCATCAAGAACGGTACCGAAGCTATGGATTTGTACTGAAAGATGTACAACTGGTAGGGGAGCATTCCATCGCCGGGGAAGCACAGTGGTAATGCTGTGTGGAGGTTATGGAAAAGCAAATGTAGGCATAAGTAACGATAAGGCGGGTGGGAAACCCGCCCACCGAAAGACCAAGGTTTCCTGATCAACGTTAATCGGATCAGGGTCAGTCGGGACCTAAGGCGCACCCGAAGGGGGCAGGCCGATGGACAACTGGTTAATATTCCAGTACTCTTTTTAACTGCGATGTGGTGACGGAGTAGTGACACTGCCGCGAACTGACGGAATAGTTCGTTGAAAGGCGTAGGTATTGGAGCTGTAGGCAAATCCGCAGCTCCAGCTGAACCCCAATAGTACAGCAAAGCTCCGGCGGCGCTGATAGAGCAGGTAATCAGACTTCCAAGAAAACCCGCTAAGCTCCAGGTTAAGAAGACCCGTACCGCAAACCGACACAGGTGGTCGAGGAGAGAATCCTAAGGTGCTCGAGTGAATCATGGCTAAGGAACTCGGCAAAATGGCCCTGTAACTTCGGGAGAAGGGGCGCTGTCTCAGCGATGAGCAGCCGCAGTGAAAAGGCCCAGGCGACTGTTTAACAAAAACATATGGCTTTGCAAAATCGGAAGATGAAGTATAAGGCCTGACACCTGCCCGGTGCTGGAAGGTTAAGAGGGGATGTCATCGCAAGAGAAGCATTGAATCGAAGCCCCAGTAAACGGCGGCCGTAACTATAACGGTCCTAAGGTAGCGAAATTCCTTGTCGGGTAAGTTCCGACCTGCACGAATGGTGTAACGATCTGGGCGCTGTCTCAGCCATGAGCTCGGTGAAATTGTGGTATCGGTGAAGACGCCGGTTACCCGCAACGGGACGGAAAGACCCCATGCACCTTCACTATAGCTTAACATTGGGACTGGGTACAGGATGTGTAGGATAGGCGGGAGATATTGAAGCGGGTTCGCCAGGATCCGTGGAATCGCCCTTGAAATACCGCCCTTTCTGTATCCGGTTTCTAACTCCGCAGTGCGGAGGACATTGTTTGGTGGGTAGTTTGACTGGGGTGGTCGCCTCCAAAAAGGTAACGGAGGCTTTCAAAGGTAAGCTCAGTACGCTTGGTAACCGTACGGGGAGTGCAATGGCATAAGCTTGCTTGACTGTGAGACCTACAAGTCGAACAGGGTCGAAAGACGGACATAGTGATCCGGTGGTTCTGTATGGAAGGGCCATCGCTCAAAGGATAAAAGGTACGCTGGGGATAACAGGCTGATCTCCCCCAAGAGCTCATATCGACGGGGAGGTTTGGCACCTCGATGTCGGCTCGTCACATCCTGGGGCTGGAGAAGGTCCCAAGGGTTGGGCTGTTCGCCCATTAAAGTGGCACGCGAGCTGGGTTCAGAACGTCGCGAGACAGTTCGGTCCCTATCTGTTGTGGGCGTTGGAAGTTTGGGTGGATCTGACCTTAGTACGAGAGGACCGGGTTGGACAGACCTCTGGTGAACCTGTTATGCCGCCAGGTGTACGGCAGGGTAGCTACGTCTGGAGCAGATAAGCGCTGAAAGCATCTAAGTGCGAAACTGGCCACGAGATGAGACTTCCTGACAGGGCCGTAGAAGATGACTACGTTGATAGGCCACAGGTGTAAAGGTTGAGAGACCATAGCCGAGTGGTACTAATAGCCCGAAGCTTTCTCAAGCAGACAGACACTGTTGTCTTCCTCTTTAATTTTTGAACACTCTTTCGGTATATATGTCAGTATGGTGCGTGCTGCCGGACCGGTATTTTCCCTGCAGGGGGAACCTGAATACCATCATCCAGCTGCTTGATACCATAAATGATCTTTAGGTGCCTATATCGGCGGTGTCTACCTCTTCCCATTCCGAACAGAGCAGTCAAGCCCGCCAGAGCCGATGGTATTGCCGTAACAGGTGGGAGAGTAGGTCGGTGCCTTTTTTTACACGGAAGCCCTTGCTGGAAACAGTCAAGGGCTTCTTCCGTTTACAGCGGTACTTGCTGCGCGCAGCTGGATGACCCGGAGGGAACCGCTCTCTCTGCGATACCGGAAACGGTTTATGGGCGTCTACGGTCCTGTTATACTGCCGTACGGTCATAAAAGTCCAGCATCATCCCGGCCTTATGGTATATTCCTTTATTCTTTTCGCCCATAGTCAGTCGACATCTAGTTAGAGTCACGCTTCCAGCTTTTACTACGACCTTATTTACCTTTTGGGGTTACTTATACACCTTCGCACGTATTTGAAAGTATCCGTGAAATTTCTCTTTGTTTCCATTGTCTGGCAACTTAATTAAAGAAATCGTTATGAACATGTAGTCGGTGATCTATTTTCAGTGATTTCACTATAGTATTTAGAAAGTCCGGCGCTGCGATTTGAAATCTTTAGTTGTTTTCTTTTCTCATTGACATAGTATATTATCGGCGATAACCTGAAGTCAATTGAATTATGGTTTGTATGATGCAAAAGGTTATTGAATGTTGAAAATTTACTTTAAAGTGCGCTTAATTCGACTGCTGAATAAACAAATAAATATCCTTAGCCTAATTAATTGTTAACGGGATGAGTTGAAGTAACGAATGCCTCATGTTTGTCTGATATAATCCTTTTAATACTAGATTTTGTCGGATTTTGCTATAGTGTGTTAGGTAAGTGGTATAAGTGTGATAGCTATGTGATAGGGCAGTTTTACCTGTTAATCGAATACAATATTAATCTTTGTAGGGTTAAAAAAGCCAGATATTGATTTCGTTAACTAACTATACAAAAACATGAGAAGAATTAAAATTATGGAAAAGAAAATCTACATGAAACCTGCGATAGACATTGTGCAGGTACAGATGGAAGAAGGCATCGCTGCCGGATCCAATGGTTCGGGCCAGCCCGGTGGCGGATCCGGTGTTCAGGAGAATGATTGGACCAACGGTGGATCAGAAACTAAAGATCCAAATAGCGGTGAATGGTGGCAATAAACTAACAGTCTAAACTCTAATACCAAAATATGAAAATAACGTATTCAATCGCAAAGATTAAATTATCTGTTGCGGCACTTTTAATTATAGCTGCTTCCTGTAGTAAAGATAAAGCAAACAACAACCTTGAAGTAAATCAGGGCGGTGTGCGGCTTACACTAATGGAAGGAGAGTTTACTGACAATGAATCGATCAATACGAAGGCCTCATCAAATCGCACAGTAGTAGAGCCTGCTGTGCTGTATAAGGAGGTGCAGTCTGGTCCTTTTACGGTGACTGCAGAACTTTCAGAAAACACTACTGCGTCGGGACTAAAGGCATCTGCTGGTAAAAAAGCGGCAGCCAAACCTCTTTCGTTAAGAGGGGCCGTGAAATATCGCATTGTGGCGTTTGAAACGGATGGTACCTATGTCGATCAGGCAGTAGGCGACGCTTCTGATCCGAATCAGGTCTTTTTTGGAGATAAGCTTGTAGCGGGACAAAAGTATAACTTTTTTATCTATTCTTTCGGTTCGACGACAGATGATCCGCCTGCTGTGGATCCCTCCAAGAATATGTTTCCCACGAGTGATCCGAATAGCGGATTCACATTAAATTATCCGGGCGTTACGGAAAGTAATGGAGACTATATGTGTGCTGTTGAGAAGGATGTGACAATCCTCGGCAATAATACGGCAACACCGTTGACAACGCCACTGCAACACATGTTTACGCGTGTCAACATTCTGGTTGATAACAGCGATGCTACCGGCACTTTTGGACAGGCTAATTATCAGAAGGGAGGATACATGTCAGAAGCTGCTGTGAATGGTTTTATCGATTATACTCCGGGCTCAGTTACTGCGCCAATTGTTGATATGAGTACGGGAAAGGTTATTGCCGGCACTGGGGTCAATCAAGCTCCTGATTATTATCAGATGCAGAACCTCAGTACAACCGCGCAGACAGTCATTGTAAATCAGCAAGGGCTACCGGATTTTCAATTTGCTATTAAGATCAATGCGGGAAGTATCAAAGTAGGACATGATGTTAATCCTAATGATGTTTATTTCAGCTTTTCGAATGATGGCCAGGGCCTTAAACCAGGCTATTCATATACCCTGAAACTACGTTTTAACAGCGACCGCTATGTGAATGCATCCAATCAGACGAGAAGTGCTACAGATGCTGATGCGCGCTATGCCGTCATAGCTGGGCATCGCTGGGATCGCTATAATCTTGGAGTGGCCAATCTGAATCCAGCAGTTAATGATCCAGATGCTGTGCCATCAAACCAGGGCTTATATGGAAATTATTATCAATGGGGGCGTCAGGCTGCTGTAGCGAATGCGTACAGCGGCGATGGCGCAATTGCGGGATGGAACACGACGCCCGCACCTGATGGTTCCTGGAACAGCGGCACAGAAGCTGCTCCTGTCAAGGCGCCATTGGATCCTTGTGGTACGGGAGATCGAGTACCTACGCCGGCAGAATATACCCGCTTAGGAAATAGTACGCGACACACGTCCATCGGAAATTGGATTCCATTTTCGGGTACTTCAGTTGGATTAGGAGACTTCACTGCAGCGCATGTTATGACGAGCCGAAAAAGTAGCGATATCAAATTGAGTTTTCCGGCTGCTGGCCATAGAGAAACCGTTGATGGATCACAACGCGTTAGACAAAGTTCTGCAATTTATTGGTTAAATACAGAAGTGGGCGGAAATGATCGAGCAAGACAGGGACGTGGTTTCCAGACCTCTTGGGATACATCCAACTACTTTAAAAGAGCTGGTTACCCAGTACGTTGTATTCAGGACAAATAAGCACTCTATATCTACCTTGAAGCTATAGATGGGTAATGGAATGCCGACAGCAATATTATGTTGTCGGCATTCTTTTTTGATCTATTGCTTGTCGATAGGCTTGTCATCGTACAGCTATACATGGTATTTGTAGACTATATACCAACCCTCGCGCTTCGGCTGTAGGGCAGTGTCGAAGGTTTTCTTGTGATTAAGACCGTTTTCTCATGAATGAAACTTGTTTTTAAACAAGATATTAGCGGTCTGCCGAGGTTAGGATCTGTTTCAATGTTGCCATCTGAAAGGGTTTGACCATGACACCATCAAATTGATACACTTGTCCTTCCGGTACCCGCACGCTTACCTGGGACTCGTCCGATGTCAATGCGATAACAATACTTTTTGAACCCTGTGCCGCATTTTGATCTTTCACAAAGTTCAAAATGTCCCAGCCATTCAGTTCTTTCATATTGAGATCTGTGATGACAACATCGGCAGCATTGGATTGAAGGTAAGCTTTGGCTACATCTGAGTCTTGGAAGATCTGCACATTTTTAAACTGCTGTAAACTCTGCTTGACAAACATATTGTTGATCGGGTTGTCATCGATCACAACAAAGCGTAAGTCTGCAGGTAGCTTGTACGATTTGACTATTTGCTTAGCAACTCTCTGCTCATCGATGACGGGCACAGTCAGCGTGAAGGTTGAGCCTCTTCCCTGCTCACTCCTGACGGACAAGGTGCCGTTCAGCTGTTCAGCCATGAGCTTGGAGATATGCAAACCGAGACCGAAGCTATTCTTGGACTTAATATCAGTCATATAATATTGTTCAAAAATATGCTCCTGATCTTTGGCGGCGATCCCTTTTCCTGTATCGATGACCTGTACATGCAAGGCTTTAGCACCTTCAGATGTCATAGAAGCCCGTACTTCAACCTGCCCTTTATCGGTATATTTAATTGCATTGCTGAGTAGATTTGACACAATCTGCCGTACGCGATAAGCGCCACTTTTGATCAGGATGTCCTGATCTATGTTGATTTGGCTAATTAGCTTTAATCCTTTTTTGTCTGCCTGGCTTCGATGCATTTTTATCAGATTGGTCAATAGCTGGGCAGGAGAAAAATACTCCTCTTTGATTTCCAGCATGCCTGATTCCAGCTTGCCAAGATTGAGGATGTCCTCAACGGTGACGTTAATGTCGTGGATATCTTCCGTAATGGTGTCGAGCAGTGCAGGACTGACCCGATTGTTAGTGGTATTGTCCTTTATGAGGTCAATGATACTCACCAGTGAATTTAACGGGGTACGGACATCGTGGCTGACATTAGCCAGTATGCTCGCCTTTTCCTTCGCTGTACGCAGTGCGTAGTCCCTCGCTGCCGTGAGCTTCCGCTCATAGATTATCGTATTGTAATGGTAATACAAAAGTAAAGTGACCATGACAATCATTAGCACAATAGATGCAATCACCTGATTGCCGAAAATAGCCGAATTCTCCTTATATAAACTAAAGTCTTTTATTTCGGCAGCTCTCAGTGTTTCGTCTTCATGGCTCTTGATCTTCAGCAAAGCTGTACTGATCGTGCTGAATAAAGCGTAATTAGATTGCAATAACTGCCGTTCTTTTTGCTGTAGCTGCGCAAAGGAATGGCGTATTTTGCTGAAATCCTGTTTGTAGAACGATTCATTCTGCTCGATTAAAGTCTGAATCTGGCTGTGTATCGCTTTGATCTGATTTACATTAAACTGCTGCTCTAATTTATCGGCAACTAAGGTGTCATTTTTAGCTTTGAAAATCCGGTTGAAGAGACTTACTTTTTTTCGGACGATGGTGTCTTTTTTGGTTACATTCAACGCAGTATCCCGCAATATACGGTTGATCACAGAATCTGCATCGATCCTGTTCTTTCCCGGAAGAACGGAACGGTTCGTTTTTGTGAGGAGGGACAAGGAGTCTTTCGCCAAAAAGATCATATTGTCGACCGATTGTTTAATCCGCGCAAATTCATCGGAAAGGTGGATATTATGTTCCAAAGGTGCTGCGTTCGAGAAAGAAATCCCTTTTTGTGATGATAGAATAGATAGGGAATCGATGTAAAAACGAAGGCTGTCCAGACTCTTTGTATAATTCGCCAGGTTTTCAGCACTAAAATCTACCGTATAGGTGCGGAAAGCGCTTCCTGCCACATTATAAGAAGCGAAAAGCCTAAAAAATAAGCTCGTTAGCTGGTTCTTTGAACCGTAGGCTTTGTTCAACCGGGCTTCGGTTTTTTGGTATTCTATATATTGGTAGGTGAATATCGATCCGATATACACTAAAGAAACAATGAGGAAAGCAATCAAAATTGTCCTGAAAATAAATATTTTTTTATTGTTTTTCACGGTAGTATTCTTTCATCCAATAAATTAACTATAGCCTATTTTATCTGTTTGGAAATCAAATTTAAGACTAATATGTGAGAATAGATGACCGGATTGTCAAGATATAGCTACATTATAGCAAAATAGCATAAGCGTGTTGATCCTGTCGAGCTGTAAACAGCTGGTTCGGATGTACCGACTTTGTTCCGAGTATTATAAAATTTTAATAATTAACCTGAATTGATCGAATAATTTAAGATGGTATTTAGAAAAAAATATATAAAATCGTTTGAATTTTACGATCTTTTATTTAATTTCCTGTATTACTAACTGTCTTTTGTTATTTTTTTATAAAAGACATATAAACTAAAACCTGTGGTAAACTGTTATGTAACTCTTATCTAAACCACCATCTTAATTATGAAAAAGAACTATCTTTTTTACAGGAAAGCAAGGCCATTAAGCTTATTGGGCCTTGGTCTTTTGTGCTCGTCTCCTAATGTGTTCGCGAGCTATTCTGAGTCGGCAATCTTGCATGCTGTAGCCGAACAGCAACAGATTTCGGGTCAGGTCAAAAACGAAAAGGGTGAACCGCTTGCTGGGGCCACGATTACCGTCAAAGGCACTACAGTGCAGGCCTCCACCAATGTAAACGGCATCTTTTCTATAAGGGCCAAACAGGGCGATATCCTGATCGTCAATTACCAGGGCTATGCACGGCAGGAAGTAACTGCTGCAGCCGGAACTGTTTCCGTCACCATGATATCGAATGCGGAGTCACTGGAGGAAGTAGTCATCGTGGGCTACGGGAAGCAGAAGAAAGGAAACCTGACCGGAGCAGTGGCAGCCGTCAACTCGGAGCAGCTCAAAAACATCTCTCCCTCCAACCTGTCGAATACCTTGGCTGGACGGGCCGCTGGCGTCAACGTCACGAATACCTCCGGCATGGCGGGGGCTTCTTCATCGCTACGTATTCGGGGCGCATCCGTCGAACCACTTTATGTCATTGATGGTGTTGTCCGTGACAAGGCAGCCTTTGATGCCCTGGAGGCCAATGAGGTCGATCAGATGAGTTTTCTGAAAGATGCCGGTACTGCCGCAGTATATGGCACCCGTGCAGGGAATGGAGTGGTACTGGTAACCACAAAAAAAGGAACGTCGCAGGCTCCGGTATTCAACGTGCAGAGCAACTATTCGTTTAGTTCGCCCACGCAGACACTGCTAGCCAATTTAACCACGGCAACAGATGAACTGATCTACCAAAATAGGGTCTCACAATTTCGCTGGGAACAGGGGGATAAAATTGATCCCTGGACAGCACCGAACGGACAGCGTGAGTTTGATTATTTTAAAGATAAAAATTACAATGCCAATGATGTCATCTGGCGTAATCCCTTTAGCCATCGCCAGTCTATTGCCGTCAATGGTGGGGGCGATAAGATTACTTACTATGCCTTGCTGAGTTATCGGAAAGAAGATGGTTCTTACAAATCACTGGAGCACGAAAAGTTCAATCTACGGAGTAATATCTCTGCGAAGATCAGCGACGCCTTCAGCATGGATTTTAATATTTCAGCTAACCAGACCAACTCCAACCGTTTCTTTTGGCCGTTCAGTACTTCGGCAAATGATGATGATTTTGATGTGTCGGATTTTTATCGTGTGACGTTCAACTGGCCAAAGATGTATCCCTTTTATCTGAAAGCAGACGGTACACCGAGTAATACACCTACAGCTTATCCGGTACAGACACCGATGGGAAGCTGGCAGGCCTGGAATGTCATCGACCAGGTTATCGGAGACCGTTATATCGACCGTAAAGTCCGTCAGGTAAACCCGATCATGACGCTCAATCTCAAACTGGACAAATGGGTGGAAGGTTTGTCTACAAAGTTAATGGGAAGTTATGTTGCAGAAGATTACATGCGCAAACGTTACATGAGCTTTCAGAAAAACTATACCTTTACATCCCTCGATCCTGACAACAACCGTTTTATACCTGCCCCGCCTTCGGAAGATCGGATAAATATTTTCACCTTTAGCCAAGCGCAACCCTTTATGGATTATAACCCACAGCGGAAGTGGCAGTATCAGCTCAACTGGTTCCTGAATTATAACCGCAAGTTTGGCCAGCATGGACTGGACGCGCTGGTTGTTTATGAGCAATTCAAGTCAGGGACAACCAATATTACCTCCAGGGCTGAGAATCCGGTCATCCCATTGGATCAGATGTATATTTATCCAACGGACAGGAGCATGCGGTCCACGGACGCTTTCGAGTTGATGGATTCAAGGCGGGGCGTCATCGGGCGGGCCAACTATAACTATGCCGATAAATATATCGCCGAATTCTCGTTCCGCTACGACGGTTCGCCGCTGTTTCCCAATGATAAACGCTGGGGTTTCTTCCCCTCGATGTCCCTGGGCTGGCGTGTGTCGGATGAAAATTTCTTCTCATCCCTCAAGAATACCGTTAGTGACCTAAAATTAAGAGCCTCATACGGAAGTTCGGGTAACTTTGTTGATGTGGAAGGCTATTCGATACTTCCCTATTCCTATATGGAGAAATATAGTTCGATCATCACTTCCCGGTCGGGCAGTAGAACTCCGGTGCCCGGATATATTTTCGGAGATAGCTATTACACCGGATTGACCTACCTGGATAACCCCACGATGAACCTAACCTGGACGAAGTCGAAGAGTTATAATGTCGGTATCGATTTTGGTTTTGCAAACAATAAACTGACCGGAAGCCTGGATGGATTTATCCGTAAGGAAACAGATATCCTGGGTACTAGAGGAATCAAGGTGCCGGACAACTATGGCCGGGCACTTGCCCCCGAAAACTACGCCGCCCGAAGTTTTAGAGGAGGGGAGCTCTCACTCAACTGGAATGATAAAGTGGGAGAGGTGTCTTATGGGCTGAACGCCAATATGGGCTATGCCAAAGATCGTTGGGATATTTTTGATGAAGAGCCATCTTATGGTCCCGGAGGCAGAGAACATTTCCGTTCTAAAGTGGGACGCCCCGAAAACAGGATTATCGGCCTGGAAGCTTCGGGGCTAGTGCGCTCACAGGCAGAAGCAGATGCACTAAAAGAAAAAGGCTTTAAGACCTACGGGCGTGATCCTTATCCGGGAATGATCCTTTATAGGGATATCCGTGGACAGAATTATTCCGATCAGCCCGACGGTATTATTGATGACAATGATATGCAGCTGCTGTCGGAAAATAATACACCTCGCATCAACTATGGATTTGGGTTTAATGCAAGCTGGAAAGGAATCTATCTATCAGCGCTGTTCCAAGGTGTATTAGCCTATGACCGTGTCATCAGCAATCAGGAAGGCGCGGGGATGCGTCAGCATGGGGACACCTTTAGGCCTTACTATCCGATCTGGACTTCAGATGTCTGGACACCGGAGAACCCCGATGCAAAATATCCGCGTCCCGTAGGATACAACTGGCAGGAATCTGGTGCTGCATCTTCCACGTTCTGGATCCGAAACGGTGCGTATATGCGGTTAAGAGATCTAAATGTGTCATATACATTACCCCAGTCCATCACGGAGAAAATCAAAATGAAAAGTGTCAATGTGTTCTTAAATGGAACTAATTTGTTCGTTTTTTCGCCGATGAAGGAGTTTCACGATCCCGAACAAAAAATGTATGATTCCTATCCTGTGATGAAGACATTTACGCTAGGGCTTGATGTTAAATTTTAATTGCTTTTAAAGATGAAAAAAATATTTTATCCTTTGATTGCCTTAGCATTGGCAACGGCATCTTGTAAAAATGTTCTGGATATTGAAGATCTGAACTCGGTCAATGAAGATAGAGTGTGGAATGATCCAAATCTGGTCAATGCTTATCTGGCCAATCTATACACGTTGTTTGGAAACTGGAACAGTGGGGCAGATAACAATTCGCAGCAACTTGCTGGAATCAACTTTTCGCTGAATGCTGTTACCGTTAACAATTCGGCTTATAAAGCATGGGATTATACGACAATCCGGAAGATAAATACCGCTATCCAAAAGGTCAGCGGAAGCACAGGACTAAATGACGCGACCAAAAAATCGATACTGGGACAGGCGCTGTTCATGCGGGCTTATATGTACTTTAACATGGTTAAATATCATGGTGGTGTGCCCTATATTACCAAACCACAGGATCTGGAAGAGGACGACCTGAAAGTTCCCCGCAACTCAACCAAAGAGTGCTTTGATCTGATCGTCAAAGATCTGGATGAAGCCATGGGGTATTTGCCGATGACGATCGGTAAGGGTGCTGCGGATTATGGACGCATTGATGGCAACTTTGCTCTCGCTTTTAAGGCGAAAGTATTATTGTATAAGGCATCGCCACAGTTCAATCCTTCCAATCCATACGGAAACGCCTACTGGGCTGAAGCACATGCGGTCAACAAGCTGGCTTACGAGCAGCTCAAGGCCCAAGGTTATAGTCTGACCGCAGATTACGCAAATATTGCCCTTGTTGAAAAGGGGCCTGAAGTGGTCTTTGCTGTGATCAATTCCTATCCCAATAAAGTGGCCAACTGGGATAACGGAGTACGCCCGGGGTCGGAGAGCCGGGGAACAGCCAGCGCTGTACCTACCTGGGACTTTGTCAAAGAGTTTCCAATGAAGGACGGAAAACTTTATTCTGATCCGAGCAGCAAATACCATAAAACTGATGTCCAGTTTGTCCAGTCCTATTGGGAAAACCGTGACCCCCGCTTCGATAAGTCAATCGTCTGGAACGGGAAGATCTATGAGGTTTCTGGCAAAACCGGCAAGCGGCAGTACACTTCCCTGGGGATAGCAGATGCATTGGACAACTTTGGAGTGAATCCCAACGCTGGGACTACCTCTTCCAACAGAGACCGTTATACGGGATTTTTTATCCTGAAGAACTCCAAGCTCTCATTGCGGCAAACCCAGGTGGAGACGCAGTATGACGTTGATTTTGTACTGATGCGCTATGCTGAAGTGATGTTGAATTATGCTGAAACGGCGAATGAAACCGGTGATCTGGCCACAGCCATGTCGATCTTGAAACAGATACGCATGCGGGCAGGTATCGAACCGGGCGCGGACAATAACTACGGCATTGTTGCCGGCAACAAAACAGAAATGCGTGAGGCCTTATTGGCCGAGCGGAATATCGAATTCTGTTTTGAGGGGCATCGCTTTTGGGACCTCCGGAGGCTGCGCAGACTATCTGTACTGAACAATACAACGAAGCACGGGGTGGAGGCTATTGCCATCAATCCGGATGGCTCCGAAATGGATCTGAAAGCTGCAGCTAATCTGGCGAAGAGTTATCAGCTGAAGGAAAATCAATTTAAATATAATGTGCTACAGGTACCCAGCACGGGCAATAAGGTTAATCTAGTTCCCGACACCTATTATTTTTTCCCGATTGCACAATCAGTGATCGATAAGAATCCAAGCATCAAACAGAATAAAGATTGGGGTGGCGAGTTTAATCCGACATTAGAATAAGTTGATTTAAATTGCAGGAAAAAAATACGGGGAGCTCCTTTTGGAGCTCCCCGCTTGTATTAAGGGAAGGATGTTCTTGTATAGTTATTCCAGCTCGATTAATTTTTGTTTTGCAGCGTTCTGTTTTTCTTCCTGCAGGATAGCTACCTGAAGATTGCATACCAATGTTAGAATAATAAGCACAACGAAAGCTACAGGAAAGATCAGGCCGATGATCACGGCCAAAAGCAAAGAAATGTTTATATACTCCTGATCCGCTTTGGACGAAACTTTTAGACGCGCATGTCTAAATGATTCAAAAAGATCCTGAAATGCCTTTGTGATTGTTTTACCGTTAATACTGAATGTCGTTTTAGTTGTCATGATGTTTATTGTCTTTATGTTTTATTTCCTTATTTGATATCTCAAAGGTAAGGCGGATTTGCCGGATGGAGTAGCCGCATTAGGTCAATCGGCAGGGAATCTCGGTAAATAGCTTACATTCATCGGTCAATGGTTGGGGAATCATCTATTTAAAGACCTACATGTTCTGTTTTCGACTGGGTTGGTCCAGCAATCTCTTGCTTATAAGCAGGGTCGTAGTTCCAGTTGATACGATCTGTCAATACTTCACCATCCTTTTGAGTTACTTTTGCTTCGAGGATATTGGCTCCTTGTTTGAGTCTGACATTTTCAAAGATGTAGTGTACGTCTGTCTGTCCTTTTTTGCTGCCTGTAATAGTCCTACCATTAACGATCAAGGTCGGTTTGCCTCTGTTGGAATAAACGGTGACAGGAGTCATTTCATTGCCGCGGTTGATCATACGGCGTTGCGTAATATAGAGGACAGGCTCCTTGCTCCAGTTGGCCTTGTACCAATAGAATCCGTCTTTCTTTAATTTTCTGTCAAAAGAAACCAATCCCTTATAATTCCGTGGATTAACATTCAGGGCCGTGATCGGCGTGGCAAAATCGAAGGTATTCCAGACATAAGAGCCAAGGAAGATTGGATTTTTGGTGATGACGCCCCAGTGAACTTCATGAAATTTGGTCGCATATTCTTCTGGAAAAAAGTATGGATTGCTCCATTGATTGCCAAAATTGCCGACGGTCTCAGCCTGATCTTCGGGAATTGCCTCGGCACCGTATTCAGAAAAGATGATTTTGTAGTCTTTAAACTCACGGCTGATGCGCTTGGCCCAGGAAGCCACATCATCATCCTTTTCGGATTTGTCTTCAAGTTCGCCATTGTACCAGCCAAAATAATGATTGATTCCCTGTACATCTGCATTGTTGTTGACAGGATGGTCGATGATGTTGTATCCACTGACAGACACAGTATAACGGTCAGGATCTTCGGATTTGGCCAGGTCATTCAATTTGCTGGTCAGCTCGACTGTGTAAGCTGTCGGACTATAGACTTCATTATGCATCCCCCAGATATAAATCGACGGATGATTGAAATTCTGCCTGATCAGTTCTTTTAGCTGTTGTTGGGCATTGTTATCTTCCAGGGTTGTCACGCGGTTGACAAAAGGAATCTCAGCCCAGACGACTAAGCCTATGCTATCACATTTTGAATAGAAATATGCCGACTGCTGATAATGGGCCAAACGGATAGAAGTTGCTCCCATTTCCTTGATGATAGCCAGATCTTCGTCGTGATCGGCGTTGCTTAATGCAGAGCCCTTGCCCCAGCGGTCTTGGTGGCGGCAGACCCCATATAAGGGGTATTTTATATCATTTAAAAAGAAGCCCTGTCCAGTGCGCAATTCAAATTTGCGAATGCCCAGCGGGCTGACCACTTCATCGATGACCTGCTCACCCTTCTTTATCTGGGTGACCACACGGTAAAGATATGGATCATCCAGACCCTGCCATAGGTGTGGGGCTTTGATGGATAGCTGCTGCGTGATGATCTGCCGGCCTTGTGGTGGCACCGTGTAAGCAGTTGTCTGTTTTGCTTTCACAGATCCATCTTTTTCAACTATCGTGGTGAGCAGCTCAATTGGCTGGGTATGGCCAGATTTGTTGTCAATCTTTACCTTAACAGCGATATCTGCAGCTTTTTTTGATACATTTTTTTGCGTGATATAGACGCCTTCTGAAGCGAAATCGTTGACAGCAATATGGATATCATCCGTCACGATAAGTTCAACGGGCCGGTAAATGCCACCATACATGGGGAATAAGGTATGATTGACCGGAATAACCTGTGGGCTGGCCTCATTGTTTACTTTGACCAATAGCTCGTTTTCTTTGCCCAGTTGGAGCATGCCCGTCAATTCGAACACGAATGCGGAGTAGCCTCCCTGGTGCCTTCCCACAAAGCTGTAATTGCCATTGCGTTGGCTGTTATCATAGGTGATATCGTTTTTTACTTCTTTGGCTGGAAGAGGATTATTATTCAAGTACAGCTCCGTTTGGGTATTGACGCCCTCAAACCGGATAAAGATACGTTTCCCCTTCCAGCTTATCTGTGGTACGAAAGTCTTGCGATAGAAGGCATCACCGGTATAGAAACGTTCATTTTTTCCGAGGCTTCCGGGCCGGATATCCTGTTGCTGCATATCTATTGCGTTCCAAGTATGTGGCAAGTTAACCAGCTGCCACCTTCCCTCAAATGTGAGATGATAGTCCAGAGGAGAAACGGAGAAAGGGCCTTTTTTGAAAGACCAGTTTGAATTGAACGGAATAACAGTTCGGGCCTGCGAGTTTGTCCAGGTCATTCCAATAAAGAACAGCATGTAAAAAATCCTTTTGATCATAGGGTTTTTAAATTAGGGTAATTGTTTCGTTTCCAAATATAGCCAACAAAAATACAATCGCTAATGCGTCCATTTTTCAGTGGTTTTATTTATGAAAATATATTTATATTGTGTTATATATTTGTAGTATAAGTTTGTATTTATTTCTTAATTAATCTGTTTGTATAAAATACACTACAACGTTTTCGAGAGTTGCGCAAACGATTGAGTGCTTTGGACCCAGGGTAATAACTTAATAATTTCTTTACAATTGCATCGGATAAGAACCAAGTACCAACACTGACAAACCTTAGAAAACATGATATGAATAGACCCGATTACTTACATCAACTTAGAAAGACGAAATTATACTGCCATCTCGCTTTCTTAACTCCAGTCGTTGCGTTTTCGCTGTTAGATACTGCGCAAGCAGCATATCTGCGGCCAAAGGCGGTGAAAAGTATATCTTCGGCAGCAGTTTCTGCTGGCCTTCAGCAGAAGATCAATGGGCAGGTGCTGGACGAGCACGGTAAGCCGGTTGTCGGGGCGACCATATCTGAGAAGGGTACTGCGCATTCGACTTCAACCGACAGTCAGGGGCGGTTTTCTTTGTCTGTATCTTCGCCCTCTGCCATTCTGGTCATTAATTACATTGGCTATGCTTCTCGGGAAGTGACGGCGAATCAGGCGTCTCAGGTCACCTTGATGAAGTCTGAAGATTTATTGGAAGAAGTGGTTGTGGTAGGATATGGATCACAAAAAAAGACCAACTTGACAAGTGCGGTCTCCCAAGTGGATATGAAAGTTTTGCAAAATAGGCCTGCGCCGACGGTGGCGAACCTATTGCAGGGAGCTGCACCCGGATTGGTGGTGACCAGACAGTCCGGAAGGCCGGGAGATCAGGGACTGAACATACAGATCCGCGGTGCTTCATCGGCAAACGGAAGTGTCACCCCGCTTTATGTGATTGATGGTGTCATCAGCTCAGAAGAAACTTTCATCGCACTTAATCCAAATGACATCGAAAACATCAGTGTCCTGAAAGATGGTGGCGCAACCGCAATTTATGGAGCACAGTCCGCCGGAGGGGTAATTCTGATTACAACAAAAAAGGGGCAAAAGGGTCCTTCGCGGATTTCTTTAATGAGCAATATGGCCTGGCAGATGCCGTCAAATATGCCGGATCGTCTTACCCTTGTTGAGGAAATGAAGTATATGAATCTTGGCCGCGCAAATGCCGGCCTGGCACCCGAATATAATGAGGAAGACCTCAATTATGCGGTCAATGGTCCCGTGTTTGTCGAAGGCGCGAATGGGCAGTGGCGTACCTATAACCAGCAAAATTTGATTGATCAGGTGGCGAAGAAGTCTTATAACCTTTACAATCATAACCTACAGATTACGGGGGGCAATGAAAAGGTAACCTATATGGCTTCGTTGGGAAATATGAGCCAGGCCGGAATGTTCAAAGTCGGAGAGGATCACTTTGAACGCTGGAATGCCCGTGCCAATATTTCTGCACAGGTCAACAAATATGTTAAGCTGGATGTTGGATCTGCCTACATTAACCAAGCCACAGATAACCCACAAGATGGCGGCTATGGTATTGACGGTGGGGGAAATGGCATCTTGAGGCAATTTTATTCTTCGCGCATGCGTTTCCCGCTTTATAATGAGGACGGTACGTACTATCGAAGCGGCAGCTCTTCCGCGATAGGCTATGCGCTCATGAAAGACGGAGGTTTTAACCGTGACCGCAAGGATATCTATTTCAACAATGTCACTGCAACCTTTAATAACTTTATCAAAGGGTTGGATATCAAGTTGATGTATAGCCGCGAAAATACAGCGCGGGAAAACAGGAATTTCAAGCGTACTGTCACCTATTATTCGGGACCGTCCAAGTCAACAGCCAGCCAGCTGAACAATCCGAATAATTATTCAGTCACGAATTACAAAACCTTGTCCGAAAACTATCAGGCACTTGTGGATTATAATTTCAAGCTTGGTACATTACATAATTTCCATGTAATGGGGGGCTATCAGTACCAGTCATACGACTATCAGTATATCACCGCAAGCACAAAAAATCTATTTGTTAACGATAATCCAAGCTTAAATTTTACTTCGGATCCGATTAATAAGTCACATAATCAGTTTGCGCAACGTTCAGAGTCCCAGTCGTTTTTTGGACGCTTTAACTACAATTATGACGAAAGATACCTTTTTGAAGCAACCGTGAGAAGTGACGAAAGCTCCAGATTGTATCCCGGTAGCCGTAGGAAAGTGTTTCCATCGTTTTCGGCGGGCTGGAACATGGGCAGAGAACAGTGGTTTGAAAACATCTCCCATATCGTCAGTGACCTAAAACCCCGTATTTCCTGGGGAAAAGTGGGTTCACAGATCGGTGTCGGGTACTATGATTTTCTGGCGCAGCTAAACACCGGACCGAATTCAGAGCCGGGGAAGACAGGTGTTGTATTGGGGGATACCAAACAAACCTATACGTATCAGGATTTAATTCCAGCAATAGGTGTCAGCTGGGAAACCGTAGAAACGCAGAACATAGGTCTGGATTTTAGCTTTTTAAATCATAAGCTGAAAGGATCATTTGATTATTATAACAAATACAACAACAATATGTTGGTGTCCGTCCGACTGCCGGCCACAGTGGGAATCAATGTGCCCATGTCCAATGACGGCAGACTAAAAACCTGGGGTTGGGAGTTTAACATAGGTTATGGTAACAAAGTGGGAGAGGATTTTACCTATAATGTCAACTTTAACCTCGCGGACAATCAGAATAAAGTATTGCGCTATGGTGGCGCCGATGACATCGTCAAGCCCGGTGTAAACGGCGGTAAAGACGATAAAGGCAAAATTATTTTAGTGGAGGGATATGCGCTGAATTCGATCTGGGGTTATCTTGCAGATGGCTATTTTCAGACCGAGGCGGATCTTGCCAAGGCCCCTAGCTATGAGAAGCTCCTGAATAAGGCCGGGGTGCCCGGACTGGGAGATATAAGATATGTTGATATGGATGGCGATGGGAAAATCAGTCCCGGCGGTGAGCGGTTAGATGATCTGGGTGATTTAGTTTATCTGGGTGACACCAATCCCAGGTATCAGTATGGAATTAATATCAACTTGAGCTATAAGAATTTTGATTTCGGCATGTTTATTCAGGGCATTGCGAAACGGAAATTTAAGCCGAGTAACGAGCTGATCCAGCCTTTGCTGTTCTCTTGGTATATGCCGATGTCTTTCCAGACAGATTACTGGACACCAGACAATCGCGATGCAGCCTTTCCGAGACCATATCTCGAGGGAACACATAATTTCCAGCCCTCCAGCAAATGGTTTTTAAATGGTGCTTATGCGCGCCTGAAGAACATACAAGTTGGGTATACTTTGACAAAAGAGCAGATCAAAAGACTGCCGTTTGCACGTGTGAGATTCTATGCTTCGGGCGAAGACCTGTTCACGTTGTCAAAAATGGGCGTGTTTAAAGGCGTAGTTGATCCTGAAATGAAACCTACGCGAGAAGGAACGACCAAGGAGATTGCTTCTCCATATCCATTCGCCAGAACAGTATCTTTCGGAATAAACCTTGACTTTTAATAATGATTAACATGAAAAAGAGATTTATATATATACTTTTATCCTCGATTGCCTTTGCGTCGGTATCCTCATGTAAGATAGATGAAATTCCTGAAACAACGGTCAACGATGTAAATTTTTGGAACACAGTAGCGGATCTGCGCCTTGCTGCCAACTATTTTTATACCACCTTGCCAGGGTTGACACAAAAGGAGGTCAACATGGACAATTGGTCAACCGACGCCTATCCGAACGATAAAGGTGATCCTATTTCGGACGGCTCACGCGTAAGGCCGGCTGAGAGCGACGATTATAATTATTATCATATATTCCAGGCCAATAAACTGATCGAAAAATCAGCAGAAGTACTGGCAAAAGGAGGCGATCCGACTCAGGTGAATTGGTACGTGGGTGAAGCCCGTTTTTTTAGGGCATGGTATTATTTTGAGATGTTAAAACGGTTTGGTGGCGTACCGCTCATAACGAAAACAATGGGTGTCGATGACCCAGATGTCTTTCTGCCACGTGCTTCGAGAGAACAAGTCCTGGAGCTGATCTTTAGTGACCTGGACTTTGCAGCAAGCAGCTTGCGAAATGCAGATGAAGTGAATGCGGCAAAAGAATATGGACGGATTACAAAAACTGCGGCACTGGCGTTTAAGTCCCGGGTTGCACTATTTGAAGGCACCCGGGAGAAGTTTCATCACTATGGGGATGCCAATAAGCACTTAACGATGGCCAAAGAAGCGGCAGAGGCTGTCATGAATTCCCATATGCACGCCTTATTTTCACAGCCTGCAGGGACAGGAGAAACAGGAAACGACGCTTACTTTAATCTGTTCCAGCTCGCTGGAGAGGGGCGGGCGAACAAAGAGAATATCATTGTCAGAGCGTACGGTGTAAATCAGGAAAACAGTGTGGTATCTACCGCGGTACAGCGTTATTATGAGGGAAATTCTGTCGTTCCGACACAAAATTTTGTCGACAACTATCTGATGGTAGATGGGCTTCCTACAGACAAGTCACCTCTGTATCAGGAGCCCAACAGTACGACAACACATGCGGAATATTTCAGGAAACGGGACCCAAGAATGTCTTTTACCTTGTTTAAACGGGGAGATGAATACATCTCTGGCGGAAAGTACACCATTCCTAATCCCAGCAGGCAACGCAGCGGCTTTGGTATCCGTAAATATGCAAATGAGCCGTTCTGGGCAAGACAGGCCTCTTATATCGATAGGCCGGTTTTACGTTACGCAGAAGTGCTCCTGAATTATGCTGAGGCGGTGTATGAACTGCGGGGGGCTATTTCTGATGCTGATTTGGATAAAACAGTTAATCTATTGCGTGCGCGCTTGCCTGAGGTAAATATCGGCACAGATGTTGTGCCGAATTTTGTCCCCATGGCCAAATTGAGCAATGCTTTTGTAGCCAGCAATGGTCTGGATATGCGGCAGGAAATACGCCGGGAGAGACATGTCGAACTCGCGTTCGAAGGATTTGCCTACTGGGACTTATTGCGTTGGAAAACGGCAGAAGTGGAGATGCCCAAAACCTTGTATGGAAGCTACTTATTTTCGGAATATTTAACGGACAAAAACGAGAAATGGGATGCCAAAACTCCTGTAAATGCCAGGAACTATATTATTTTACAAGACGCTTCTTTGAGAACGTTTGATCCCAAAAAAGATTATTTATGGCCAATACCCTCTTCAGAGATCACTAAAAATGATAAAATTACGCAAAACCCAGGTTGGGAATAGGAGAGTCTACCT
This sequence comes from Sphingobacterium thalpophilum, assembly GCF_901482695.1. NCBI lineage: Bacteria > Pseudomonadati > Bacteroidota > Sphingobacteriia > Sphingobacteriales > Sphingobacteriaceae > Sphingobacterium > Sphingobacterium thalpophilum. The sequence goes on along the minus strand of NZ_LR590484.1, from coordinate 1,339,152 downwards.
GCTGTGCATTGCATTTTTGGTGCTGCAATCTGCCCGGGCACAGATACACATTATTCCGCAGCCGCTTCACATAAAGGCTACGGGGAAATCGTTTGTTGTAAAGAAATCCATCGCCGTTTGGACAGATCCTCAATTTGCTTCATCACTGCAGTATTTCCGCCGGCTTATATTAAGTAAATATGGTGTGACGAGTTATGGCAGCGCTGATGCGAAAGCGGCAGAGCTCTATCTGGCGAAAGACGGAAATATCGGTAAAGAGGGGTATAGAATCTCGATGACCGAAGCTGCAATAAAAATATATGCTTCTGAGAGTTCAGGTGTCATCAATGCCTTGTCGAGTGTGGATCAATTACTAGCGGGAGCCGAAAGTATGGACGCGGGGTTCGTATTACCAGCTTTGGAAATTGAAGATAAACCACGGTTTTCTTGGCGTGGGTTTATGCTTGACGAATCCAGACATTTTTTTGGTAAGGAGAAAGTAAAGTCGCTGTTGGACTGGATGGCTTTTTATAAGCTGAACAAATTTCATTGGCATCTGACCGATGAACCTGCATGGCGGCTGACTATACAGCGATACCCTTGGCTAACACAAATAGGCGGGATTGGCAATTATCTTGATCCGTATGCCGCACCACAGTATTATAGTCAGGCAGATATCAGCGAAATTATCAGTTATGCAGCTGAGCGCAATATCGAAGTTGTTCCAGAAATAGATATGCCCGGTCATGCGACAGCCGCTAATCGGGCTTATCCCTTCTTGTCAGGCGGCGGCAATGATAAACATCCGGACTTTACTTTTCATCCGGCCAAGAATTCAACCTATTCCTTTTTGACAAATGTTTTAAGGGAGGTAAAATCGCTATTTCCTTCCGATTATGTTCATTTAGGTGGCGATGAGGTGGCCTTTGGCAGTGATGCCTGGAACAGCGATAGTAAGGTTCAGGAACTTAAAAGAAGTGCTGGACTAAAAACCAATAAGGCGGTAGAAGAATATTTTATACGTCGTATGGCCGATTCGGTAGCTGAGATGAACGGAAAAATCATTGTTTGGGATGAGATGGCCGATGCCGGTCTTTCGGCAGATCGCACGATCATGATGTGGTGGCGTCATGATAAACCCGAACAGCTGAACAAAGTATTGAGTAAGGGATATCAGACCCTGTTGACTCCCAGACTTCCGATGTATTTTGATTTTGTGCAGCAGGAAAATCACAGGTATGGCCGGAAGTGGGGAAAAGCTTTTAACCCTTTATTGGATGTCTACAATTTTGCGGGTGACGAACTGGATAGTCTCGGAGCAAAGAAAGGACAGATTCTGGGTATTCAGGCCAATCTTTGGACGGAGACTGTAACGAATACCAACCGGCTGGACTATCTGGTATTTCCAAGAATCGCTGCACTGGCTGAAGCGGCCTGGACGCCGGGCGGGAAGCGTAATTTTGAACAATTTTCAACGACGTTGAAAAAGCACCTGCTGCTGTACCGCGACCAGGGCCTATATTACTTTGATCCGTTTAAAGACGGTAATCCGGAGCCAGCGGTAATTAGAAAATCGCAAAAACAGTATATAGATCATCCAAATTAAACGATTTTTCAGGAATGTCTGATTTACACATAGATGTGCTTTCAGTTATTAAAATAGATAAATGAGATACAACAAATTGATCACCGCTTTACTTTTAGGGGCTGTATTTACCCATATACCTGCAGCTTATTCTCAATGGACGGGGCCCCGTAAAAAAGTCGAAAAAAGAATTGACCTAAAATACGGACCATTGACACCGGCACATCGTAAAGACGAGGCGATGGAGCGGTTCCGCAATTATGGCTTCGGACAATTTATCCATTGGGGGCTATATGCTATACCGGGGAATGAATGGAATGGGGTAAGTGCACGGAAAGGAGCCGCAGCTTCGGAGTGGATACGTACCTGGAGCGGGCCAACGGCTCCAAAAAATTGGAAAAATATCTATGATCAATTGTACAAGCAATTTAATCCCAAGGGATTCGACGCCGGAGTGTGGGCGAGGCAGGCGAAAGAAATGGGGGCCAAATATCTTATTTTCACCACGAAGCATCATGACGGGTTTGCGCTTTGGCCTTCAAAATATACGGATTATACCGTTCAAAAAAGTCCTTATAAACAGGATATCGTGAAGCAGGTTGTAGATGCCTATACCGCAGAAGGAATTGATGTGTTTTTGTATTTTTCGATTATGGAATGGAATAATTCCAACTATATGGCCAAGGCACCGTCCACGGCCGGAGAAAAAGCGAAGTTTGCTAAGTTTTTGGCCTATACGCGCAATCAATTACTGGAGCTTCTTGAAAACTATCCGCAAATAAAAGGCTTCTGGTTCGATGGTACCTGGGACCAGTCATGGATTCAGGCCTATGATTTTACCTATAAACTGGAAAAGGAGCTCCGCGATAAACATCCCGGATTAATTATCGGCAGCCGTTTCAGGAATGACGAATATGGCAAACGCCATTTTGACTCCAACGGTGATATGTTGGGCGATTATGAGCAGGGCTGGGAACGGAAAATGCCTAAGGAGTTTGAATGGCTCGAAGGGCGTGACTGGGACTGCGTGATGACTATACCACCCAATGGCTGGGGGTTCATGAAAGATTGGTCCGGTCTTTATACCAAAACTTCGGATGATCTGATCGATATGTTGATGAACTGTGTTTCGATGAACGGGAATTTTGTTCTGAACTTTGGGCCAGACGGAAATGGCCGGATGCATCCCGGAGAAGACAGACTGGCAAAAGAAATTGGCGACTGGATAAAGGTCAATGGGGAGGCTGTATACGGTGTTCGACATGCTGGTCTTGCTCCATCAAGGCTGGGATACTTTACACGAAAAGAGGATAACTTATATCTGACGGTGTTTAACCGGCCTGTCAATAATATTGTGCGTATTGCTGTGCCTAAGACTGCCGCAGAGGTACCCGTCGCGGCAAAGTTGCTGCAAAATGGCCAATCTCTGGAGTTGAAACATGTGGACATGGGATTGGATCTTGACAAAAATACGTATTATGATATTGTCCTACCGGAAGTGTATGTTTCAAGTAAGCCCTTTGTCCTGAAAATGCAATTGGGTAGCCCAAAAACACAAAGTGAAAAGTTAATGGATGCGAAAATGTAGTGCATCTAAACTGTGAAAGTGGAACTCAAACAAAGCTGGTTTGAGTCCCACTTTCTTTATAGGATGCCAAGCAATTGTTCAGGTTGGTGGATAATATGGTCTGCACCGTGTGTTCTCAGTTCGTCTTCGTCCCGGAAACCCCAGGTCACACCAATCGCAGTTACCCCAGCGTTTTTCGCGGTGTCCATGTCCACAGAAGAATCCCCTACATAATAACAGTCTTTTTTAGCTACTTGCAATGCATCTAAGGTATCAAGCACAATGTCCGGATCAGGCTTGGCCGGCCGGCCTGTTCGATGCCCCAAGATCAGGTCAAAAGGGATGTCCGGAAAGTATTGTGTCATCAAAGGAATGACAGCCTCATGATACTTGTTGGATGCTACAGAGATCAGATAGCCCAGTGATTTTAGCTGTTCGAGTAAAGAAACAATACCGGGGTAAGGCTGTGTATGCGTTACGGCTTTTTGTTCATACTGACGTTTAAAGGCGCTTAATAGGACTGATATTGTACTTTCTGAGCGGGCCTCTTCGGGTAGTGCGCGTTCGATAAGTTTCTGTACACCATTGCCTACAAATTTTTTATAGGCAGCAAGCTCATGGATTGGGTAGCCGTACTCTTGCAGGACTGCATTGCAGCTGTCGCCAAGGTCCCGGAGGGTGTCGAGCAATGTCCCGTCCAGATCAAATATGATTAACTTCATGAAGCTAATCTAGTGAAAAACGTTGATTGATTTATGGCATTATATGCGGATTGTCCGGTGTTTTTTGCAATGGCCCTGCGCTTTTTGCATGACGTGGGGTAAACTAAAGCCGGAACTCTTCGAGATTGAGTTCCGGCCATCTTTAATGTTGCACAACCTGGTTGATTGTATATTATTTTACCAGATAGATTAATGTCGGAAAGTGGTCCGAGAATCCGTTGATAAAAACGCCTCCCGAGAAGGTTCGGTGTGGATAACCTTTGTTCCGGCCCTCCTGCTGCACGAGGAAATCTCTATTGAAAATTTCGGCTTTGGCAAATCGGAGGCCTTTGTTTTTATTTTCTAAAAGCGGCTTTGAGATAATAATCTGATCAAAAAGATTCCATTGTCCCTGATAACCCAGTGAGCCAATACCTCGGTCGTAGAATTTCCACATTGTATTGAATAATCCCTGAGTAGGGACATCTTGTGGATTTTTCTTTGCCTCCAAAACTTCCTTTACACTTTTGTTGTTGGGATCATCGTTTAAATCACCCATGATGATAATCTTGGCTTCAGGATTTTCGCGGTATAGCGAGTCGCAGATGCCCTTGGTAATTGTGGCTGCAAATTCCCGTAGTTCTGAGGATTTGTTGCCATAACGTGAGGGCCAGTGGTTGACGATGATGTGTAGGGTGTCGCCGGCGACAGTCCCCGACACCAGCAACTGGTCCCTTGTTTTGAAATTGGGGTTGTCGGGCAGTACAAATGGATATACCCGATCGTGGAAAGGGGTGAAGAAGGCTGGATTGTACAGAAATCCCACATCCACACCGCGGCGGTCCGGAGAATCGTGATGTATAATCTGTAGGTCTAAACCGCCGAGCTGTGGATCTCGGGCCAGATCTTCAAGGACCCTGCGGTTTTCGATCTCCGCTACTCCAAGAGCGATAGGTCCCAGACTCGAAACAGGTGAGCCAATTGCACGGATTGCCCGTGCCATATTTTTTATTTTCTGCCGATATTTTGTTTCTGTCCATGTGTTGGCTCCCGTTGGAGTAAACTCATCGTCATTGATGGTGGAGTCCTTTATGGGATCATATAAGTTCTCCAGATTATAAAATGCGATGGGGTATACCCTGCGGTTGCTCTGTGCAGTACACAGCTGCATCCCAGATAAAACAAGACACAAAATATAGCCGATCTGTCTGTAGTTCATGTATAGTTTATTTAGTAACAATAATGGTGTTGTCTGACCCGTTTCCGGCCTTTGCGCCCTGGATCTTAATATTGTCGAGTCTGAAGCCGTAAGCATTTTCGGATCCGGTCATCGTGAACTCCACGGTACTTGTCGCAGCCGCAGCAATATTCGGAATGCTGATGGTATAGTATTTATTTCGTTCATCTGTTGAGCTGATGGTGACAGGCGTACTCGGGACTGTGTAGCTTGTTCCATTTATTTTTACTTTCATGGCATTTAGATTCGTTGTTTCTCCAACATTATAGATATTGGGGACTAGCTGGTAACTCAATGTAAGGCCAGTTTTGTTGTCAGTCTGTATTCCAGAGATCTTTAAGGTAACATCTTTGTTGGCTGGAAACCATACGGAAGCGCTGATGCCACTTGCGGTACGGATGTCGGCTACACCACTTTCTTCTGTGTAGAGTACAGGCGACTTCATATCGAAATCGGTAAAATCTGCAATTTTTGGCCGGTTGCCACTTGGGTAAGTCCCGTCGCCAAAAGTTTCACTAAAGAGCACATCATCCGCTCCGGGATCGGTTGGTGAGGTTCCGGCGTCGGTGCCATCAAAGTCGATAACGTCGGTTTTGTCCCTTAAAAACAGCTGCCAGCCGCCATTGAAACGGCCTAATATGCCGATCAATGTTCCTTTGCCTTTGGGCAGGATCTCTTTGGCAAAGCTTGAATAGTTGCTGTTACGGACGTCTAATGTTTTACCATTGGGGTCTTTCACGACTTCGGTGACAGTCGCATCGCCACCTGCAAAAGCGTTGACCCCGCCGTTTGTAAAACGCACATTTTTGATAACAACCAATTTATTGACCATAGAAGCATCCAATTTGGAAAGGTCAATTTCCAGGGGCATGAGGTTGGCGGTGTTGGGCCATCCGCTTACTTTGCAGTGCTCTTTGAAGATCTCCCATGCAATGCGGTTGGCGTTGGTGCCACTGAAGCCGATCTGCAGTTCGCCCCCATATTTTACCATAGAAAGACCTTTTAGGCTGACGTAGACCTCCTGACCTGCACGAAATGTCGTATAAATACTGTTTTGGTCAATCCCCATGTTGATGGCAGCGGTCTGATCCTGAATATATAACTGTTTATAGATATTACCGGAGATGTCATTACCGGTCACCATCGCTTTGATAACCAGGTCCTCATCAATGACCTTCGGTTCGGAGATGTTGGCATATTTCTCTTTTAAAGCGGCGATGGTTGTGTTGGCGCCGGGGCCATTATAGGCAGGCTCGGTGAGCAGGGGCGCTTCATGTTCACGCTTACAGGCGCCTGCAAGTAAGATAAGTCCGATGCAGAGGAGTGATAGCATGGACGTATAGACAATTTGTATATTTTTTTTGTTCATCGTTATTGAGATTAAAATCTATAAGATACATTGAAAAAACAGTTGATTCCCTGCATGTAGTAATATTTGGATGCAAACTTATTCGGTGCCGTAATATCCAGACGCGCATTTTCGAAACCGCCTGTCCGGATATTTTTGTTGTTTAATAAGTTGTTAACTGCCAGATTGAAATTCATTGATTTCCGGTTTTTCAGGTAGAGTATTTTACCGATAGACACATCGACAGTGGTACTGTTTTTTAATTTCTCCTGTTGTGTTAAGCTATGATACGCATCGTTTTGTTCAGGATCATACGGATTGATGGATGTATAGTTAGATGCCAGTTGGCGAAGTGGTGCTTTTGCCAGATACATATCTCCGGCATAATTTACATTGGCGCCGAAGAACCAGTAATCGACAAAATAACGAAGACCCAATGTTCCGGCCGTCTGCGGCATTCCACCCACATAATAATTGTTGAGGTATACCATTTCGCGTTCATTGTTGATCAGCCCATTCTCTGAGTTCTGTGCGCCCATTGGATTATTGCTGTAATAATATTCTGCCTTCGTAGCTGCAAGATCAATACTCCAGTTGTTGTCCACTTTATACGTCATTCCCAGTTCCACGCCCCGGTTTATCTGATTCATGTCTTTTAGACCGTGATTGATAAAGGTACGGGCAGCATCGTTGTAATAGCTTTGTCGGCTGATCAGGTCGGTAAAGTTGGTCTGAAAAGCGGATATCCTCCCGTTTATTTTCGGTAGTGAGAAGATGTAACTGATATCTGTCGAGAATATTTTCGCACTTTTGAGATCTTCAAAGGTAAAATCGCTTACCCTGGGAGAGATGTATGCATCATTTGCCAAAGGCGCTTTGGTCTGATAGCTGATTTTGGCGTTCACCAGGTGGCGGCCGTTGAATTTGTAGGTTAAGCCACCTTTGAAGGCATAATCAACAAAATGATGCTCCTGACCTTTTCCGTAAGAGTTGGTGGGAAAGCGTCCGTTCTTCATATACCCAATCCGTTGGAAACTACTGTACGAAAGCTGTGTGGCGTAGAAAAAATCAATGTTGGAATAACTGTACTCATTTTGTAGCCAGGCGTTCGCAGACTTGATATTGATATTGTAGCGGTATCCAAAGGTGTCGCCGTTATGTGCTTTAAAGTTGGGGTTCAGTAGGTCATTTTGGCTTTGAACAGTATTCTGTCCAAAATCGCGTTCTGAAAATTTGTCAATATCAAGCACATATTCGGCACCTAATAAATCATCCACAGTTTTATATTGTTGAGATTGAGATCCTTTGGCACCGATACCCAAAGTCAGTTTGGAATGTTCATTGATGGTCTTGTTGAGCGTGGAGTTGAAACTGCTTTCCAGAAGATCACTGTGACGTTTTTCAAGCATGTAGATGGCTGCACCGTCGTTGAGCTTGTTCTCGAGTTTATTAACCAGATACAAGTTGTCCCAATCCACCTGGGATATTCTGGCAGACTGCCAGAGTGCTGTATACTGCTGTTTGGTGATGGAATCCGTAAAATAGCTGGGCAGGTTGCGGTAATAATCTGGTCTGGGGTCAGGTCCGTTGTACCAGTTTAGGGCCGTACTGGCATACTTTCCATAGTGCAGTGATATTCCCGTTGTCAGCTTGGTATTAGGATCTATTTTCCAGATATGGGAGAGGACTGCAGTGGGGTCATAGGCTGTCACAACGCGTGAATTCCGGATTTTTCCGTCTTGATATCCCCAGTTGGGATTGTATAGGTTGTTGTCAAGCAGGTCGTAGGCTTCCTGGAATGATCCAGATTGTTGACCCCGTTTCACCGGCGAGCCAAAAGTGACCAGAGACAAACTATGCTGGCCTTGCCTGAACTGTTTCTCAATCGATAGCGCATAGGAAAAGTTGTTGTAAAACGTTCCCTGGATATTGCCTTTGTCAGCGTAGCGGCCACCGATAAGACCTGTAAAGGCCCAGCCATTGTCCAGTAGTCCTGTTGAATAGCTGAACATCCCGCGGCTGTAGTAGTTGCGGTTGGTATAAGTTGCTGTCGCTTTTGTGCCCTTGGCAAATGTACTGGCCCGCATGTTGATATTTTCAGAGCCGCCGATGGAACCGAACGTGAAGGTGGATGCATCCATAGCATTGTTCTCATCCCCATTCCTGGTCAGATCGTTGATGGCTCCAATGGATGCATAATTGAACACGCCCCGGAGCTGATCATTAAAATGTACGCCATTGATATATTTCTGCTCGTACCTATTATTATATCCCCGCACCCGAAATCGGAATGGAGATAGCTGATAGCCGATTTTGTTAATATATACGTCATTGGACAGGATGATCTTGGCCGCTATATTTTGATCGAAAGACTCATTGTCATCGTCCAGCAGGTCATCTGCCGCCATGCCCAGCAGGACCGTATTATCATTGTCATTGCTCGGAAGCACAAAGATATCTTCCATATCGAGCAGTCCTGATGCAGGAATCTGAATGGTGATTTTGGTCTCCTGAATATTACCGCCGGTGATGAGAATAGTTTCTGCTCCGGGTTTTAATTTGGGCAGATTAAAATTACCTTTCGAATTGGTGACGACTGATTTCTGATTTTTTTCGAAAACCAGTCTTACGTTAGAAAACGGTTCTTTGCTCACCTGATTGCGGACAATACCCTGTACATTGGCCTGCTGGGCGAAGATAGGTGTACTGGCAGCAGATAAGAGTGCAAATAGTATGTATTTTTTATACATATCCTGGGGTTAAATAGTGAGTTGTGTTAAGATAGCAAATGCAACACACGGTCAGTGTGTTGCATTGAATATGCTTGTGTTGTTGTATGTTTATTTTTGACCGGTCAAAGCCAGGTCATCCAGTCGTATACCAACGGTATTTGCTGTTCCAGCCACCGCTATTGAAATTGTGGAGTTTGCGGGAATGCTTGTTTCCGATGATAAATCGATTTCCAATGGATATTTGGTATTTGTTTTATAACCGTTTTCGTCAGAGAAGACCGTAGCAGCTGGAGAATAGCTTTTACCATTAAAGGTGACGACAATATTTTTGGCATCAAATGCCGAAGCCGCGCTATTGCTGTTTACGCCCAGGACGAATTTAAATTTCAACTTGGTTGCTCCTGTTGTATTGATGTCAGATACGGTGAATTTCGCATCCGCATTAGCAGGTACCCAAACATTGTTATCATTAAAGCCTGTGTAGCGAATAGATAATTTTCCGGCATCCAATGTGTATTTAACAGCGGTGTTGGACCAGCCGGTAAATTTGTCGAAATCGGTATTGGAGGCGACTTTTTCCGTCCCGAATCCTTCTTCATACAACGTCTGTTCGACTGGGTCAGTACCACCACCATTGTCCTCATCTTTGCCGATCGTATAAGATCCGGACGGTATGTCGGTCCAGTCGGTGATATTTCCTGAGGCAACTACCGCTGTATTGTTGCCTGCTTCTTCCTGTAACGTGATATTGTACGTGTATTTTTTACCAGCCTCATAGCTAGTTGTCGATGGTAAAGTCCAGGTGTAGGTCTCACTACCGATCTTAAATTCAACTTTTGCATTCGTCACATTTGCCACTGGGAGTAAAATGGCTTCTGCCATAGTGCTCGAGGCCGCAGCAACCGTTTTTGCACTGATCGCGGCAGGGTTGCCGGCAGCAGTCAAGGTGCCTGTAGCCAGGTCGAAGCTGGCTGTGGTATTAAAACCGTTGTAGGTTACGGTTAAACCAGTTAATGTGCTTACGCCTTTTCCGGCGGTAACGGTTAAGTTAACCTTACTGAGCTTATGGCTAAATTGTAGTTGAGCATCAGGATTGTTTTTATTGACACCGGCCACATTGTTTGCATACAACAGGTCAATCTTATTCTGTTGTGTCTGGTCGCTTATATCGACAGGGTAGATGCCGTTGCTGATTGTTGATTGATATGGATAGTAAGCAATAAAGTCTACACTGGACCCATCTGAGGGGTAGAGAATTTCCTCAGTTGCGCTGCCTGCGCTGAAGTTGCCATCACCATTGGTGGTGACATATTGTTTGTTGCCGGCCAGTACATTGCTCAGCCCGCTGCCGGCTTTCATGAAGACACCGATCGCGTCATTGGCTTCCCATTTGTCTCCGGCTGCCTTTGTGCTCACCTGATTGGAAATTGTGGAAGAAAAAGTTACTGCTTTGGTGATGTCCTGTTCCGGAAGAGGTGCCTTCTGGCAGGCGCTTGTAACGGCTGCGGCCGTAGCCAGGAATAAAAGTTGGTTTACTTTCATAATTAAAATGAATTGATATGACTAAATCGTTTATTAATTATTTCCAGATGGAGGTATTGATATTTCCTTTTTGCATGCTGTCGAGATCGGGGAAGAACGTAAATCCGGTTGCTTTTTCAAGATCACTTACAGATAGTCTGTAAGCATCGAATGTAACTCCGGATGGCGGTGTTACGTTATCTATTTTGTAAGCGATGGTGTAATATTCCGTCCCTTTTTTCATGGCCAGGGCTTTGAAGTAATACTTCGGTATGGCAATGTCTTTTCCATCATTGTCCCGGGCATAGTCAAGCGCGCTGCTGGTCGCTGTGGTAGGCATGGCCCCTGTTACAACATACATGGTATCACATTGCGCTGTCCAGGTCCTGATCTTCGTTTCCAGGTTTGCCCAAATTCCCTGGTTGAGGCGTGAGGCTTGCGCCGTCATGTTCGTGAAATAGAAAGTCGTTCTATTTTGCGAAATAGTGAGATTACGGTCCGCACTTGGGATCTGATGCCCGCGGTCATACCCTGAGGGCTGGAAACCTTTAAACAAAGTCGGTTGAAAAGCCGTTGATATACTCGGGTCGTACTGCCAGTCGTCTGTACGGTTGCCCGAACCCAGGATGCTGCTATACAGCGGATAGGCGACCCAATACGCCATCTTTAATTTTTTGTCATATAGCATGGCATAATTGCGTGTCGTATTTGCTTCAGGCATAAAATGCTGTATAAAAACTTCGTCGTTCGTCAAACTGTTCATTTTTGGAATTTCCAAGTAGGCCTGAGAATTACCTATTCCCCCACTCGGCTTTCCATTGTCAATTGTAATCGCAAAGCTATACCGGTTTCCGGCGGCCAAGTCTTTTAAAGCTTGGTTTTGAGGCACCGTCCAAGTGTAGCTATCGCCATTTGGGGCGACAAACTTAATTGCTTTACCCGAGATGTCTTCTCCGGGAAGAAGGATAAATTCTACTTTAGCGGTATTGTTGGTCCCAGCGGTTACCTTTGCGGTGACCTCCTTTTTTGATTCCTGGTTGACTGACAGCTTTCCTGTGGTTAGGTCAAATCCGGCTGAAGTGTTTACTGCCGGCATTTTCACAGTAATCTGATTCGCTTCTAAAGCCGATGTATTGGTGACCGAAAGGCTGATGCTGATCTTGCTGAGTTGCCGTACGAAGGTCAAGGGTATGGTCGTGTTGTTTTTACCGATGTTCTTTGCATTGGCAGCATACATAAAGTCCAATGTTTCTGGTTTGGACTGATCACTTAAATCGATTGGATATAAAAAATCCGTTAACGGCTTATACGGATAGTATGCGATGAAATCCACGGAAATATCAGGCATAAAAACTGGAGTTGCACTGGTGAATGTGCTGCCATTGAAGGAGAATAAACGGTTGTTGGTCTGATCAACGATGGATGAGGAGCTCAGGGGCTGGCCGGACCTGAACATATACACAGCGATCTGATCGTTTTTATCCCATGTTGTTCCTGTGGCTTTGGTATTGATCTGGCCGACAATCGTAGGTGTGAATTGTATTGCGGATTGCCCGACGCCGACTTCTTTTTTTTGGCACGAATTGAATGTAAGCAAAGCAATCATAAAAAAAGCTATTCGACACACATGATGTTGTGGAATAGTTATGATCTTATAAATCATGTTGACAGTTAGTGTTTGTTAATAATGTAAAGGCAAAAATACTTAAGTTGGGTTAAATAAATGTGAAGATTCTGTGTTCTTTTACACGAATACCGCACTAAATAACGTATGTGTTTGATTTTAAGGGGTGTTTTCTCGGTAAAATATTTCTAATTTTTCGAAAACGGTGAAAATTAACCCCAATTTATAGGCAGTTACAGATTATATTGCATATAAAAGTGAATTTATTTAGGTTTGTTAGCAAATTAACTTTTATGAATGCCCGATATTTTCGATTTTTTTTAGTTCTGTTGTTTCCGCTTATTTTTCTCTTTAATAGTTGCGGCGACAAGGAAGACGTTGTAAGCGAAGGGGGGAACCGTGCTGTTTTGGTTTATATTGGTGCGAATAATAATCTCGTTGCGGATGCTTATCGTAGTATCAACGCGATGGAGGAAGGTATGCTCGGGCTCCGTTCGGACGTGTACGTCTACGCCCAGCTGGCTGGCGTATCTCCCAAGATTTATAAGATAGTGGGCGATGGTAGCCCTGAGATAAAAAGTACCGTTATTAAATCCTATGGGGATCAGGACTCCGCAGACCCGGCTGTGATGAAACAGATTCTCCAGGATATGCAGCGGTACGCAGGTAAGCGTCCTTTGGGCCTTGTCCTGTGGTCCCATGCAACAAATTGGCTGCCGAACACCAATATAAAATTGATGTCGTTTAACGATGATAGGGGGAATAAAACCGAACTGAAAGACCTGGAGGCGATTATCCCTGCCGGACTTGACTTTCTAATGTTCGACGCTTGCTCGATGGCGAGTGTGGAGGTGCTGTATCAGCTTCGGGACAAAGCGAAATATACGATCGCTTCACCCGCGGAAGTTTTGTCGACCAGTATGCCCTACCATCTGGTCCTGCGACATCTGCTCGATACCGATCTGGAACGGGGCATGAAATCCACGGCTGAAGCCTATTTTAATTTTTATAACCAGCTTAATGGATTATATCGCTCGGCAACGATTTCGGTTGTCAATAATCAACATTGGGCAGCGCTAGCGGATGAGGTGCATACTGCATTGACGATATCACCGGTTTCTACCCTCTATAGGGACAATTTGCAACGGCTGGATTTTGATGAGAAGTCGCTGTCAGCGGGCTTTGATTTTCTTGATTTTGTAGATCAGCATATGTCGCCGTCCGAGAGCATGGGGATTAAAAATGCTGTGTCCAGACTGCTTGTCTATAAAGCACATACTCCGGCTTTCCTGGGTAAACCTATTTTGAAATTTTCGGGTTTATCCTGTTATGTACCCAGTGAAATGAATAAATGGGTACATCCTTACTACAATTCCCTCCAGTGGGCCAAAGATAGCGGGTTTAGTTCGTTTGTAAAGGAATGACCACGGTGGCCTGCGGGCTTCAGAATTTTCCCTGAAATCAGCTAGAAAAATACATTTTCGCTTTTAATAAATTTGTTGAATAAAAAATAGCACAATCTTTGCTTGTCTTGCGGGACATATATTGATTTGACAGATTATTGATCGTTACCACATTATAATGGCAAAAATATTTAAAGCGAAAAGTATATGGGGCAGATGTTATGTGATTATCTGCGCGCTGCTTCTGACGGTGTCTTTATCCAGCTGTTTTGACTTTGTCGAACAGATCGATTTAAAATCCAATGGCTCAGGACATATTGCAGCTACATTGAATTTAAGTAAAAGCAAAACGAAAGTAGCCTCCCTGATGAAGATGAAGAGTATAAAGGGGATAAGGATACCTTCACAGACTGAAATAGAAAAGGAGATCAAAGCAGCCGTCGATCTTCTGAAACAGACCAAAGGAATTACCAATGTGAAATATCAGACTGATTTTTCCAACTACATCGTTAATATCTCCTGCGATTTTAGTCAGATAGAATCACTCAACGCCTTTTCGGATATTTTGGCCAACCGGTTTAAGACGAAGATCTCAAACGTCAACAGATATTATTATGATGCGCAGAACCGTGTTTTTGAACGCAAGTTTGTGACATCTGGGCAATGGAAAACAAAATTCAGCCAGTTGGGTAGCGATAATACCGCACAGTTTGCCGACGCATTTTACACACAGATTGTCCGTTTCGACAGGGGGATCATGACACAGGCCAATGCCAAAGCAAAAGTTGCGGGCAACAAGAAGGGCGTGCTTGTGAAATTGCCGTTCACGGACCTGGTATATGGCAAATCTACTTTAGCAAATAAAATTACCTTAACAAAATAGCGGATGTGAAACCTATAGGTAAGTCATAGCGACCTCGACGGTCTTGATTTACATGGATTCATTAGTGATAAAAAACAACAAACAGATGAAATTGAAATTTTTATTAACGGGATTGGCGTGCTTATCGTTCATGGGCGGGGTGAAATCGCAGGATTTGATCAAGCAGATACCCGCAGATGCTGGCCTTATGGCTGCATTCAATATAAAGGAGATTGTCCAGAAGGCCAACGCGGATAAGTTGAATCAGCTGCTTCAGAAAGCGGGTCTTTTCAAACAAATTGAAAAATCCGGTGCGACAGTAGGGCAGGATATCAAGAATTTAGGCATCGACTTATCGCAAAATGCGTATTTCTATACGCGAAACACAGACAGTGTGGATTTTTACGAATTCATATTCCCTCTGGCTGATAAAACACAGTTCGAAAAGTTGCTGCTTGATGCCGGGGAACCTCGTCCGTTTGCCAACGGATACACCCGCGTAGGCATGAAGCCGGGCAGTATGCTGATCTATAATGACCGGATCGCCCGTTTTATTTCGGCTTCCGTAGAAAGCACATTTTTTGAGAATGATTCTGTTGCAAGCCGTTATGGCATAAAGAAAGTTACTTATATGCCTCCGGCTGCGGATTATGGTGAAGTAGACTCAGCGGCGGTCCTGGTAGATTCTACGGCGGTGATTATAGAAGAAGGTGAAAAGATGCTGGAGGTGCCTACGCCGCCAGTACTGGAAAGCGCGGAGCCTGATACGATCGTGACCGATATTGAAGAGATGGCAGCTGATGCTGCTGCTGAAGCGGTGGAAATGCATGATCCGGCTTATTATGACTCGCTTTACACCGATTACGAAGATCAAAACCGAAGAAATGACTCCATCCGGAATGCGTTGCGTGATGAATGGCTGGAGGCCGAGGCAACGCGTCTGTTGTCTGGGACTTTCACACCATTGTCCATGGCTGATCAGCACAAGGTGGTAAAAGATCTGGGCTTGATCCGCTTATATGTGCCGCGTGTGGAAGAGCTTTATCGCGGGCTTCTGTCGTATAAAACTATTCCTTATCTATATATGGGTGTTGATATGGAAAAATTCAGGACTGGATATCAGGATGGGGTACTGGATTTGCTACAGGACGGAAATGTCCTGAAAT
Organism: Sphingobacterium thalpophilum; assembly: GCF_901482695.1. Classification (NCBI taxonomy): domain Bacteria; kingdom Pseudomonadati; phylum Bacteroidota; class Sphingobacteriia; order Sphingobacteriales; family Sphingobacteriaceae; genus Sphingobacterium; species Sphingobacterium thalpophilum. The sequence goes on along the minus strand of NZ_LR590484.1, from coordinate 1,323,427 downwards.
TACGGGGCTCCATTGGTTTGGACCGTGAACTCGCGGAAATGTGCAAACGTCTATATGCTCAGAAGCCGAATCGCAGGTTCAGCAAGTATCTGACCGACAAAACCCTTGGCTTCTTCAATTTCAATATGAATTCAGAAGCCTATCTGCGTGAAATGCCGACCTATGCGGCCAAATATTATGGCGGACTGCTCGGTGCGAAAAAAGACATCGTGGAGTGGGGAATGCTGGCGCTGCAGATTGCACTGGACGAAAAAGCAATTGCACAGGTGATGCCCGGCGATCATCTTGTTGTGGTCAACGGGCTGCGCAAATTTAGAAGAGAATATATCGACTATAGCTACGATGAGGATTACAATGCAACGGAAGTAAAAAAGACAAAAGAGGAAACGCTTCCGGTCTTTATCTGGATGTTTACCTCCAAAGATCAACGGTTGTTTAAAAGAGGGCTGGATATGGCCGTTACCAAATCCATTGGCCGGATAGAGGATGGCATCTATGCTTTTGCAGCCAAAAAAGCCGTAGATTTTCCGATGTATGTGCTTTTAAAAGATGATTTGGTGATGGTGAGTAATGACTCGTTATCCCTACATGATATCCATCACAACAAGATGGCTGCGGTCCCGAATAAAGAGTTTATCAAACTGATGAAACAAAATAAGATGGCAGCAGCGTTCGATCTGCAGAAGCTGCCGGCGATGTTGAAGGAAATGGGCGTGAACCCGGGACGACAGCTGCAACAGACCATGGAGCAACTAAATCAGTATGGCAGCACGGCAATAACGTCAAAAGGTATTGTGGCCAATCGAATGGAGGCAGAAATGTCAACGAAATTGCCACAGACGAAGGATGGAGCCATAAGTTATCTGATTGACCAGATCCTGCTGGAAATCGGTAGAAATTAAAATAACATGCTGCATCAAACAGATTAAAGATTGATTTTGTTTGATGCAATGTTTGTAATATTATGGTTATATTTTTGTTATGTTAATGCAATATTAAGTTTGTGTGTAGCATTTATGTTATTTTTGGAGTTTAATAGGTTAAAATAATATAGTAAATAACGATTTATGATATGGGGATATTTTCAAAACTGTTTGGAAACAAAACTCAAGACTCGAAAATAAAGGTTGTGGGTAAGCTAGCTTTCCTGGAAGTTGATATGCATAACCATATTCTTCCGGGCATAGATGATGGATGTCAATCTGTCGAGCAGTCCATTGACCTGCTGAAAGGCTTGGGAAGGATGGGCTTTGAAAAATTTATTTGTACACCACATATTATGGAGGGTGTTCACCCCAATTCAATTCGTACCATTGAAGCTGCAAAAGATCAATTGGTGAAAGGCACGAAAGATCTGCCCAATTCGCCTGAAATATTTCATGCTGCTGAGCACATGATCGATGATGGGATTGCGAGGTTGATTGATTCGAACGAACTTTGTGTTATGCCGGGTGGCTACGTGCTGATCGAGATGTCTTACCTACAGGAGTCAAAGGCCTTGTTCAAGACTATTCTGGACATTCAGAACTTGGGCTATCAGCCCATATTGGCCCATCCCGAACGCTACAATTATTACCATTATAATTTTAACATGTATAAGCAGATAAAAGATGCTGGCTGTATGCTGCAGCTGAATCTGCTTTCTATCAGTAGGTATTATGGTGTTGAAGTGAAATCTGCTGCGCTGACGATGATCAAGTCGGGTATGTATGATTTTGTCGGTACAGATGCTCATCACAGCCGGCACTTGGCCGCACTGGAAGATGTGGTGGCTAAATATCCCGTGCGAGATCTGCTCAAGACCTGTACGATTCTCAACCCTACGCTCCAGGATCATCTAGGTAATACCAACAACGTAATAGCGGCGGGTTAAAGATCATAAATATGGAATCAACAAAAAAAGATGCCTGAATGGGCATCTTTTTTTTGTTGATGGTGATTTCGCTATGAAGTAGTATGCGGATCTCTCTGATTGCATAAAATTGCATTATTTTTCGCAGCTGTTTGTGCCCCGTCATCATGGATATTTCGAAAATTTGGCTACTTTTGGATTTAGCATTTTTCATATGAGAGGAAACAGAATTTTTATTCAGGATTGGATTGCACACCATACTTACCAGAAGACAAATGAAATAGATAGTTATTATTTGAAAGTTGCAAATGAGATCAATGATAATCTGTCCACTTTGTGGTTTGAAGATTCGGAAACCAATGATTTGATCCACACAGACGCGTTAAGAACATTGAGTATTTACCTTACCTGCTATTTAGAAGATGTCATTGCGAGCGCGGGAATATTTGCAGCCTTCAGAAGCATCCATAAAGAATTGTACAATCAATTTTTACCTTTCTATCAGGATGATAACCTTGCTGACTACTATCCGGAAGATATCAATAGTGAAGATGTGGCGGTGCTGACCTGGCTATTTTTTAGTGAACGTAATCCGCATCTTTTTATCGACCCCCATGGCCGTTTGATACAATTGGTAACAGATCTGGCCTATGCGGTTTTGGAGACCCATTACGAAGTCGCTCCGGAAAATGCAAAGTTAAGATTGGAATATACACTAGGTGAAGAAGCCAGCTATTTTGAGGTTCGCAACTTTATAGAGAAGCTTGTTGCGACCAATTACCTGACTGCGGGTGAATATAATACTAACCTGAACCAGCTCATGCATGTTGCTGAGTTAGGCCGTTACCAGCATGATCAAGCGCAACTGCAGCAGATGGTCTACCGCGTGCGGGACAATCATTTCAATAATTACAGGCTTCATCTGTTTGCGCTGAAGTCGTCAGAGTTTGCGGCGGCGGTAGTCGGACCGCAGCACGGACTCTATCAGACTGTCAAAACATTAGGCGACCGTATCCATAGTTTTTTCTCGTATATCAAAGCAGACGAGCAGTTTGTGCATGTCAAGCATATCGGGACGAAAGTGCCTTTCAAGATTTATCGGGATTCTATCCAGAAATTTGTGGAGCCCACAGAGCCTATATCTTTTTATATGGAAATTGTACCCTGGAAAGATGCCTGGAACCTTTCTGGAATTATGACGGTTGTCGGGCCTGAGGAAATCAATTTTGATCTGCCGGAGCAATATGAGATGACGTATCGGATTGAAGCCATGCAAGGCAAGGACAAGAGCCTGAAGAAAAACGAGAAACAACTTCGGGATATGGGCAAGCTGTTCCAGTCCAAACAGGGGGCAGCAGTAGCTTTTATGGAGGGTAAGGACGTAAAAGCGTTTGCAGAAGAATTCTTTAAAACCTATCAGCAAAAATACCCGGATAAAGAAGATTCTCCTTTACCGGAATCTAATTTAGATATCGCGGATGAGGCAAAAGTTACGCTTTTCTTTAATCCCAAAACAGGGCTTGAAGTATTCGGGGGAATAGAGGAGTTTTTCCCGCTGCCGCATAACCCCTTTATTGATAAAGAAGGTGATGATAAGGAAACTACCTTGCCTTTCGCTCGTTATTTTCTGAATCTTTTGGTTGAGGACTTTTTCCCGAGTGAGCTACCTAAGTATTATGCGGCTCTATTTAAAGCGGAAGTTGACAAGCAATTTTTCTTTCCGCTAGAAGAAAATGTACTGGATTTCTTCCTACGGTTTTATAAACGCGGCAGCTATTTCCTTGGGCCGTTTCCACTGCTGAAATAGACAATCTTTTAGTCAGCATCCAGCGCTTAATGAGCGCTACATTGCGGTGGGAGATGATCAAAGAAAAGGACCAGATCCATGAGGTACTGGTCCTTTTTTATGCATAGGGGATCTGCCTCAATCGATTGCGTTGCTGTTTGTTAAAATCGTTACACAAAAAAGCGACTGTTAATAGATATATTCGCTATGAAACCAATGTATTTATAGGAGAAAACAATAATTTGCAGTTATGGATAGTAGAAGAGATTTTATCAAGAAGGCATCTTTATTGGCCGGCGTTTTTGGTTTTCAGAACGCAGTCCCAGAGGCGATACAGCGTGCATTAGCTATTGAACCTGTTGCTGGAAGCAGCTTTTTAGATGCCGAACATATCGTTCTTTTGATGCAGGAAAACCGTTCCTTTGATCACAGCTTCGGAACCTTGCGGGGAGTCCGCGGATTTAATGATCCCAGGGCGATCAGACTGCCTTCCGGCAACCCCGTATGGTTGCAATCCAGCGATTCTGGCACCACCTACTCTCCCTTTCGCTTAGATATCAAGAATTCGAATGCCGCCTGGACAGGCAATCTGCCTCACTCCTGGGAAAATCAGATGGCGGCCAGAAATAAAGGTAAACATGATAACTGGATCGAGGCAAAACGTCCGGGAGGGAAAGTCTTAAGTGAAATACCGCTGACCATGGGCTATTATACCCGCGAAGACATTCCCTTTTACTATGCGTTGGCGGACGCCTTCACTATATGCGACCAACATTTTTGTTCCTCTATCACGGGGACAACGACAAACCGTCACTTTTTTTGGACCGGCACCTGCGTGCCAGAGCCGGGTGCCAAGCCTTTGGTTCGCAACTCCGATATCTATTTCAACCGGTGGGCGCATTGGAAAACATATCCTGAACGGTTGGAGGAAGCGGGAATCACCTGGAAGGTATATCAGAATGAAGTCAGTATGGAAAGTGGTCTCGATGGCGAGGAATTGCTCGGTAACTTTACCGACAATAATCTTGAATGGTTTGCCCAATATCATATCGGATTCAAAAAGAGTCATCTGGAATTTATGCGTAAACGGGTGGCCGAATTGCCCGCTGAGATTCAGGAGATCGAGCGGTCTCTATCTGCCGGTACGGCCGAGAGCGTTCAGAAAAGTAAGAATAAGCTTAAACAAAAGCAGGAGCAGCTGAAGAGTTACAGCGCGAAGCTAAATAGATTCGCGGAGGACGCGTACCAGCAGCTGCCCAGGTCACAAAGAGCACTACATGAGAAAGCCTTTCAGACCAATGAGGCGGATCCTTATTACCGCGAAACCACTACAGTGACTCACGAAGGAGAGCAGATCAAGGTGCCGAAGGGAGATGTATTGTATCAGTTTAGAAAAGATGTAGCGTCAGGTCACTTGCCAACCGTATCGTGGCTCGTGGCTCCGCAATGTTTCTCGGATCACCCCAGTGCACCGATGTATGGCGCTTGGTACGTATCGGAGATTTTGAATATTCTGACTGAAAATCCGGAAGTCTGGAAGAAAACAATTTTTATCCTCAACTATGATGAGAATGACGGTTATTTTGACCATGTGCCACCGTTCGTTGCTCCTGATCCAGCCGATCCTCGATCAGGTAAAACCTCGGCCGGATTGGATTATAGCGGTGAATATGTGAGTTTGGAACAGGAACTGGCGGATGGCGAGAAAAAGGAGAATGCTACCGAAGGGCCTGTCGGACTGGGGTATCGGGTTCCGTTGATTGTTGCATCACCTTGGTCCCGGGGCGGCTGGGTAAATTCCGAAGTGTGTGATATCACCTCTACTATCCAATTTATGGAGTATTTTTTTGCGCATAAACTGGGTAAGCAGGTGGAGGAAAGCAATATCAGCTCATGGCGCCGTGCTATTACGGGTAATCTGACTTCGGTATTCCGGAAGGCGGATGCTGTAGATCCTGTGGATTTGCCATTTTTGGACCGTAATCAGCAAATTTATGATATTGACCGTGCGAAGGCCAAACCGCTGCCGAATAACTTTCATGTGTGGACCGCCGAGGATATGGAAAAGTTGCGGTCTCTGGGACACTCTGATCTATTGGCAAGGCAGGAGAAAGGACAGAAAAATTCCAGCGCTCTAGCTTACGAGCTTTATAGCGATGCCACTGTCGATGCCACTGGCGGCAAGATAGCGATTACGATGAGGGCGGGAAACAAGGTGTTCGGAAGTCAATCACTAAACAGCCCTTTTAACGTTTATAGCGGTTCAGGTTATAAAGATGGCGTGAGTTTTTGGCCTTTTGCTGTGGTTGCGGGAGAATCATTAAACTTTGAATGGGATCTAGCTGACTTTAAAGAGGGCTATTATGATCTAACGGTCTATGGTCCGAATGGCTTTATGCGTGGATTTAAAGGTAAGAATGAGCCCCTTTCGGTTGTGGCTACCTATGAGATCGGGAAGAAAGGCGTCCCGACAGGAAATGTCATTGTCGAGGTGAGCAATCAAGGCGAAAAACCCCTGCCTGTGCAAATCAAAGATAATGCATACAGCAGCTGGAAAAAGAATGCCGTAGTCGGCGCCGGCCGATCGGTAAGATGGATTGTGGAGTCCCATCAGGTTGAGGGATGGTATGACGTTTCGGTACAGATCTCGGGAAGCCAATATGTGCGTCAATTTGCCGGGCGTGTAGAGACAGGCAAACATTCCAAAACTGATCCGCAGTTGGGTTAACCAAGGCCATAGAATGCAAGCAGAATACAGATCTATGTTTGTTAGAAATCCCCCAGTTGTTGAATGCTGGGGGATTTTGGTATGATTGGCAGACAGTTATTTTTTTAGCCATTCTTCGAGCAGCACTTTTAGCTTGGGATCGCTCGGGCGTGGGCTATCCGCTGAAATCAGGTTGCCGGCTTTGTCTATCAATAGGTAGCGTGGGATACCATTTACTTTATAAGGACGAGTATGGTATTCAGTTTTTGTAAAAATCATAAGACGGAAGGCTGGGAAAAACTTCCGTTTTTTTGAATTCATATTCTTTTTTATATCTTTACTAATACGTTTTAGTACAAAAATTTTTATATACTCCTAAATAATGAAGAAATCATTTAGTGTTTTTCTGGGCTCATTGTTGTCTTTGGGTTTGTTTTGCGCAAAACCGGTTTTGGCTCAGAAATTTCGAGGACAGCAAATCGAGGCTGTCGATCTGGTAAATCCGTTGATGGGTACGGAGTCCAAATTTGAGCTCTCCAACGGTAATACTTATCCCGCTATTGCGAGACCGTGGGGGATGAATATGTGGACACCGCAAACCGGCAAAAATGGGGATGGCTGGCAGTATCAGTATACTGCCGATAAGATCCGCGGTCTTAAACAAACGCATCAGCCTTCACCCTGGATGAACGATTATGGTGTTTTCTCGATTATGCCCGTTACCGGTAAACCTGTTTTTGATCAAGATGAGCGGGCGAGCTGGTTTTCTCATAAAGCGGAAATTGTAAAACCTTATTACTACTCGGTTTACCTGGCTGATCATGATGTCACTGCGGAGATGACACCGACCGAACGTGCAGCCATGTTCCGGATCTCCTTCAACAAGACTGATGATGCCTATATTGTTTTGGATGCCTACGATAAAGGATCTGAAGTGCAGATTATCCCTGAAAAAAATATGATTATCGGTTATTCGTCGAAATATGCCCGTGGTCCGTTGCCGGAGAATTTTCGGAATTATTTTGTTCTTGTCTTCGATCAGCCCTTTGCTAGCGTAGCGACATGGGAAGGAAAGGAGAAGAAAAATGGGCAATTGCAGATTAAAGGAAACCACACCGGAGCAATCGTCGGTTTTAAGATCACAGATAAGTCTAAACCTGTTCAGGTCAAAGTAGCTTCTTCTTTTATCAGTGCTGAGCAGGCGATGTTGAATTTGAATGAACTCGGCAATAAATCGTTCGATCAGATTAAGGAGGATGGCCGTCAGATCTGGAATGCGACGCTGGGTAAGATTAAAGTCGAGGGAGATGATATTGATCAGCTGCGTACATTTTATTCGACAATGTACCGCACCTTGTTTTTTCCGAATAAACTATATGAGATCGACGCCCAGGGCAAGATTGTCCATTACAGCCCCTATAATGGCAAGACGCTACCGGGTTACCTGTTTGGCGGAACAGGTTTTTGGGATACCTTTAGAGCCTTGTATCCTTTCTTAAATTTTATGTATCCTTCCATTAATAAGGAGATGCAGGAAGGGTTACTCAATGCGTATCTGGAGGGCGGTTTTCTGCCTGAATGGAGCAGCCCCGGATATGCTGATATTATGGTCGGTAACAACTCTGCTTCGGTCGTTTCGGATGCTTATATGAAAGGTCTTCGGGGCTATGATATCGATAAGCTGTACGAGGCACTGCTACATGGAGCAAATCATGAAGGGCCAATGACTGCTGTCGGACGTAAAGGAGTGGACTATTACAATAGCCTGGGGTATGTGCCATATGATGTTAAAATCAATGAAAATGCCGCCCGTACATTGGAATATGCCTATGATGACTTTACGATCTATCAGCTGGCCAAAGCGCTCAGCCGTCCAAAAGCAGAAATTGATCTGTATGCAAAACGTGCACAGAACTATAAAAATCTTTTTGATCCTTCCACAAACCTGATGCGTGGCAAAAATAAGGACGGAAAATTCCAGACACCTTTCAATCCACTCAAATGGGGAGACGCATTTACGGAAGGAAATAGCTGGCATTATTCCTGGAGTGTCTTCCACGATGTGAAGGGATTGATTGATTTGATGGGGGGCGAGAAAACCTTTGTCAATATGCTGGATTCGGTATTTGTTCAGGCTCCTGATTTCGATGATAGTTATTATGGTGGTGTGATCCATGAAATCCGTGAAATGCAGGTGGCCAACATGGGACAGTATGCGCATGGCAATCAACCCATTCAACATATGCCTTATTTGTATAATTATGCTGGTCAGCCATGGAAAACACAATATTGGGTACGTCAGGTCATGGACAGGATGTACAAACCCACTCCTGACGGTTACTGTGGTGATGAAGACAATGGACAGACTTCAGCCTGGTACGTGTTTTCGGCTCTGGGATTCTACCCTGTCTGTCCAGCGACGGATGAATATGTACTAGGAGCTCCTTTGTTTAAAAAGGCCACGTTAACTTTTGATAATGGCAAAACCCTGACTATAGATGCTCCAAAGAACTCAAGTGAAAATATATATGTCAATGCCCTGCAGATGAATGGCCAAAGTTATGGTAAAAACTGGTTGAGTCACAAGGCTCTGCACGAGGGGGGAGACCTGCACTTTGACATGGCATCGGCACCTAATTACAATAGAGGCAACACGGCAGATGCTGCTCCTTATTCGATGTCCAACGAGCTGAAGATGGGTGCACCTAAGGCGACTAAGTCAAAAAAGAAAAAATAATAAGCCATGATGAACGTTAAATTTTTGAACACGGCTTTTGCTGCCCTGGGTCTTCTGTTTTCCTTTTCGCTTTCTGCGCAGGATAACTGGCAGCATACCGAAAACGACCGGAAGGTTGCGGTCGAAGTTGACAGTATCACCAAAGGCGGTTATACCTTGATCTGGATAAATAAAGACAAGGATTTTAATCCGGCGCTGAAGGTGAGATTGCAGGATGCGTATTTCACGAATTACCCTAAGCTGGCCAAAAAGTATAACCCGAAGACGATAAAAAAAGTGTCATTTGTCATTGATCCTGATTACAAAGGTGTAGCGGCAACAGCGGGTGGAATCGTTAGGTATAGCCCTGCCTGGTTTGCCAAAAATCCGGGCGATATCGATGTGGTGACGCATGAAGTCATGCATATTGTGCAAGCTTATCCGGAAGGTGCCGGCCCTTGGTGGATAACTGAGGGAATTGCCGATTTTGTGCGTTTTGAGGATGGTCTGGATAATGCCGGAGCAAACTGGAAACTGCCCGAATTTACGGAAAAACAGAAGTACACCGATTCGTACCGTACTACAGCACGATTTTTTTATTGGATCAACAAGCATATAAAGAAGGATTTTGTTAAAAAATTGGACGCGGCCATGCGCAATAAAACCTATAACGAGGATTTTTGGAAAATGCAGACGGGAAAGACTATTGATGAGTTGTGGGCAGCTTATAGCCAAAATCCGACGATCTAATTCTGAAGAGATGAATATAAAAAGTTTAGTCTGTTTGGGGCTACTGTCTTTCCCCTGTTTATTGAGAGCACAGGAGACCAAACTTATTCAATATGTGAAGCCCCTGATCGGAACTGCCCGTATGGGCCACACCTTTCCGGGGGCCACGGTTCCCTTTGGCGCGGTGCAATTAAGCCCAGATACAGATACCCTATCTTATGCCGTGAACGGACGGTATAATGGCGATGTCTATAAATACTGTGCCGGCTATCAGTATGATGACCCGACGATCGTAGGATTTAGTCATACCCATTTCAGTGGTACAGGGCATTCGGATCTGGGGGATATATTGGTTATGCCTACTCAGGGCAAAGTGCAGCTTAACCCCGGCACCGCCAGCCGTCCGGAGGAGGGCTATCGGTCGCCTTATTCCCATGCCAATGAACGTGCCGAACCCAACTACTACAGTGTGCTGCTCGACAAGCACCGGATTAAAGCGGAAATGACCACCACTACCCGAGTAGGTATACATCGTTATACCTTCTCACAGTCTGATGCTTCTCATCTTATTCTCGACTTGACAGCGGGAATCTATAATTATGAAGGAAAAAATGTGTGGACAGTAGTGAAGGTATTGAATGATTCGACACTTGTGGGATACCGGCAGACAAATGGCTGGTCAAGGACCCGCACAGTATATTTTGCTATAAAGACGTCAAAGCCTTTCAAGAATTACGGAGCGAAATACGAAGATGGGAAAACAGTGTATAATGGTTTCTGGCGTAAGTTTGATCAGCAAAACAACTTCCCTGATTTGGCTGCGCATAACATCAAACTGCATCTGGACTTCGATACGAAGGAGCAGGAGGCGGTCCTGATGAAGGTCGCACTCAGCCCGGTAAGTATGAAAAATGCACTGAGCAATATGCAGATAGAAGTTCCGGATTGGAATTTCGAAGCATATGTCAGGCAAGGACAGCTTGCCTGGGAAAAGGAACTGCGAAAGATTGAGGCGGATATGCTGAACAAGGAAGATCTGGTCAATTTTTATACGGCCATGTATCATGCCAGTTTAATGCCAACCATATATATGGACCAAAATGGAGAGTATAAAGGTTTGGATCAGGAAGTACACCGTGCAGACGGTTTTACAAACTATACTTCCTTTTCACTGTGGGATACGTTCAGGGCTTTCCATCCGCTCTTGAATCTGATCAATCCGTCACGCAATGCAGACATGGTGGCCTCCATGATGGCACATTATGAGCAGAGTGTGTTAAAGATGTTGCCAATCTGGTCACATTATGCCAATGACAACTGGTGTATGAGTGGTTATCATTCGGTTTCGGTCATTGCGGACGCTATTCTAAAAGGCGTTTATAAAGGAGATCCAGAAGCAGCTTTACAGGCCTGCGTGCAGACAGCGAATGCGAGAAGGTATGAAGGCATCGGACCTTATATGGATAAGGGATATGTACCTGATGACGTCTCTGGCACCTCGGTGTCCAATACCTTGGAGTATGCCTATGATGATTGGTGTATTGCACAGCTGGCTAAAAAACTGGGCAAGGATAATATTTACCAAACGTTTTCGAAACGGGCCGCAAGCTGGAAGTCGCTTTACGATAAATCGATCGGTTTTATGCGTCCAAAAGATTCTACAGGTAAATTTAGGCCTGCCTTCGATGTCCTGGATACGCACGGACAAGGATTTATTGAAGGCAACTCCTGGAATTACAGCCTATATGTACCTCATCAGCCGGTTGAGCTGATGGAGCTGATGGGCGGAAAGAAGAAACTGGAGATTTATCTGGACTCTTTATTTACGATGGAGCTGCCGGATAAATATTTTGAGCATACCGAAGACATTACCAGGGACGGAATTATTGGAAACTATGTGCACGGAAATGAGCCATCGCATCATGTCGCTTATCTATACAATATCACGGGCAGCCCCTGGAAAGCGCAGGCCCGTTTACGTCAGATCATCCGTAATCAATACCACAATGGGCATGCTGGTCTGGGAGGTAATGATGACTGCGGGCAGATGTCGGCCTGGTATCTTTTCACAGCACTTGGATTTTATCCTGTTGCGCCCGGAGAAGACAGCTACTGGATTGGCAGCCCATTGGTCAAATCGGCAAAAATTAACTTTGAAAGCGGTAAGAGCCTCGTGGTGACCGCGCATAACCAGTCTGAAAAGAATGTGTATGTGAAATCAGTTTCCTTGAACGGCCGGCGACTGACTGACTGGAAGCTTTCCTTCCAGGAGATCATTAATGGTGGCACGCTGCTCTTTGAAATGGGGCCGAAACCGAATACGTAAGAAGTCTGCAGCGTAATGAGACGATCGCATGTATACAAGTGGATAGCTGTCTGTTGCTTTTTATTATTTTTAGTGTTGCAATATCTTATGATTGCACGATCCTATGACATTAAAAGGAGTCAGCTATTCCAAAAAGAAAAACGGGAAATCAGGGCCGTCTATAACAGACACATCTTGAATGATAAAATATATCCTGGAGGGCAAAAGCTTATTGATACGGCCTTGATCCCGCACATGAATCGTCTTAAATATAGGTATGAGGAAAATACGATTGCTTTTTATGCTTTAAGAGATAGTCTTTCGGAACAGTTGTGTGCTAAGCTCCGGAGTGAATCAACCATGGATAGCCTTTTTCAGGTGATTCAATCAGAGGTTGGCCTAGGCGAAGGTTTTGGTTATTCATTAGTGTTAAAAGAGGTTTCAATAACCTTCGATGCGAGAACATTCATTCCAATTATTGATTTTGCAGAAGATCAATTTCTTCTTATTGGAGGTGATCCTCAGTTTATAGAAGCAGAGAATTTGGTCTCATCTATCGCTGTAGCGGCGAATAGTAAAATGTCCAATCGTGTGGCCTTCGCTTTATACGTGGGAAATACCCACACCGTCCTGTCGGTTCTCAAGGCTATTTTTCCATTGCTACTCCTCTCCGGATGTTGCATTACTGGAATTATTGGGCTTTACTGGGGCACTTATCGTAATTGGATGAAACAGAAACGGATGGCGGAAATGGCTTCTGATTTTATTAATAATGTTACCCATGAATTTAATACCCCTTTAACTACGATACGTATTGCATTATCAAATATAGCGGCAAAGGTATCCAAGGAAGAGAAATTAAAAATTTCGGCAACACTCGACACTATGGGGCGCCAAATAAAGCGCCTGGATAGATTGGTTAACAAGGCCATAGATTTGAGTATTTTTAATCAGGAACAAATCATTTTTGAGGAATGCTCTCTTGTGGAACTTTTGGGTCAACTCAAGCAGGATCTCGCCGTCCTAATTCATGAAAACACCAATATTCACATAACAACAGCGACGGTAGGCCAAGATGTTAAGGTTCTCGTAAACCCATTTCTGTTTGTAACCATGATCAATAATTTGGTTGATAATGGGCTCAAATATAATAACGCGAGGTATAAGGAAATTGACATTCATCTTGGATATGCTGCGAACAATGGATTAGTCCTTGCAGTCCAGGACAATGGAATAGGAATATCCGATAGCCAATTGCCACATATTTTTACTAAAGGGTACCGGGGCAAACGGTATGCGCGCTCGACCGGCTTAGGATTGGGCCTGTTTTTCGTTATGGAAGTCGTCCGAATCCACCGATGGCATATTGAAGTTAAATCAGATGAACAACGTGGAACCACCTTTTTTATATTTATGCCAATAATCAATTAACATGTCAATGTATGACCATATATTATTGATTGAGGACGATATTGATTTGGCAACCATGCTAGGGGATTATCTGTCAAATAGTGGATTTGAAGTTACTCATGTTATATCAGCCGAAGATGGTATGAGTCAATATGAGGTAAATAAGTTTGGCATTTTAATAGTCGATATACAATTGCCCAATTGGGACGGATTCCAATTTGTAGAATACATTTCTCAGATAAATAGAAACCAATATTTCCTGTTCCTGACGGCACGTTTGTCAAAGATTGACCGTTTGAGGGGGCTACGTTTAGGTGGAAACGATTATATTACAAAACCTTTTGATGTAGAGGAACTCGTTCTTAAATTGCGTAATTACGTCGTCAAGCATGATGTTTACTCGCATAAATCTTTAAATGTGGGTGATATAAAACTAGATTATAATTTATTGGCTATCGAGTTTCAAGACAAATCTCGGCAGCTAGTCTCGCCTCGGGAATTTGAACTGTGGAGTTTTCTTTTGAACAAACCCAATATACTTCTTAAGAGAGAAGAGATTCTCATGGCGCTTTGGGGCGAAAATGATTATTTTCTTGGGCGTAGTCTCGATGTCTTTATCTGTAAGATCAGGAAGATGCTGAAAAGATCGCGGTACGTCGCCATCAAGACAGTTTACAAAGTAGGGTTTATCTTAGAAGTCAATTCGGATAATTGTCATTAACGATCGATTAACAAGTTTCTCGCTTCTTTCTTTTTACTTTTACTAAAACGAATTAGTTTTTTAAGTGGAAATTCTTTTTCAGAACATATTCCTATGTTTTGAAATGGGCCCGCTGACCAATTGTTGTATTAGTAAAACCAAGAATAAATTTTTTTATTTATGAAAAGAAAGGTAATTCCATTATTTCTTACTCTTTCGGTTTGTAGTCCTTATTTGCAAGCCGAACTGAGGAGCCCTTCGGATCCCATTTACGCGAAACAGGAGAAAATCGTCATTGAGGGAACCGTCACCAATAATTCAACAGGAAAGGTATTGCAGGGTGTCAGCGTGGTTGTAAAAGGTCTTGGCAAATCCACCAAGACGGACGCGGCCGGCAAGTATCGCATTGAAGTACCTTATAAGGATGCGGTTCTAACGTTTTCCTATATCGGATTTCAGCCACAGCAAATTGAATTAGCGGGCCGAACAACAATAACAGTAAGCCTTGTTGAAGATGTAAGAGCGTTGGAGGATGTTGTCGTGGTGGGGTATACAACGCAAAAAAAGAAAAATGTTGTCGGTGCAGTTGCCACGATTACAACAAAAGATCTAGTGCAAAGTCCTGCTGCTAACATTAATAATATGTTGGCCGGGCGATTGCCGGGGTTGGTTGTCAACCAATATGCAGGTGGGGAGCCGGGAGTGGACCGCTCTGAGCTTTTTATTCGAGGTAAATCTACTTACGGCAATCAATCTCCAATTATTATTGTTGATGGGATCGAGCGGGATATGAGCTATCTGGCTCCAGATGAAATAGAGACCGTTTCTATACTGAAGGATGCGGCGGCGACAGCTCCCTATGGTATTCGTGGTGCAAATGGTGTAATTGTTGTAACGACAAAACGCGGGCAATCAGCGGATAAGGCTACAGTCGATTTTAAGGCGTCATACGGATTGAATACTCCAGCCCAATTACCAGAGCTGCTTGGATCTGCTGATTATGCTACACTTTATAATGAAGCGTTAATTAATGATGCAAAGCTATCTGGTGGGAATGTTGATAACCTGAAGTTATTTAGTCCTGAGGCTATTGATAGTTTCAGAAAGGCCAAGGGAGATAACTCAGATGGTCTCGGGTATAACTGGGATTATTTCGATTACATTTTTAGAACTGCACCTCAGCATGAATATAACCTATCTATACGTGGAGGTAACGAAATTGCTAAGTATTTCGTTATGGGCGGTTATATGGGGCAAGATAATAATTATGATCATGTCGATTTATCGAAATATAGTGTAGCGCCTAAATTTCAACGCTATAATTTTAGATCAAATATTGATGTTAATATTACAAAAAACCTATGGGTAAAATTAAATCTCGGGGCACGGATCACGAACCGTACCTCCCCGGGCACTTCGGCGGGTAGATTAATGACCTTAGCCATGACTCAGCCTCCATATTTACCCATCGTGTTGGATCCCAACAACCAACCATCCACACAGCAATATTTGCTAAACAATCCTTCAGGTTTATTGTTTGGTAACCAAATCTATCGTTTCAACGTTCTGGGCGAATTGACCAGATCTGGTTATCATACAGAGAAAAATACCTATTTAGAGGGCAGTTTTGCTGTTGGTTGGAATATGGATTTTATCACAAAAGGCCTTTCTGTTGACGGAGTGTTTTCCTATGATGCGAAGGAACAGCAGTGGGTGAGACGTGAATTGGGAACATATAGTGAAGGTTACAGGGTGTACCCCAATTATGCGACTTTCCAACCTACCAATGGTATAGATATTTTTATGAATCCGGGACATTATGAGGGTACATATACCAATGGGAATAAATACACCGTTGACCAAACCGTAGGCAACAATTTTACGCAGAGTAGTCCTTTTAATAGAACTTTTTTGCAAGCAAAAATAAACTATAATCGTCTATTCAATGAGAAGCACCAAGTCACTGGAATGTTATTATTCAATCGATCGAGCCAATCTGTGTATGATGCTGGAAATTCGAGAGCCAGTGTAGATATCCGGTATCAAGGCATGACGGGGCAATTCACTTACAATTATCTGGAGAAATATTTGGCTGAGTTCAATTTCGGATACAATGGATCTGAAAATTTTATTGAAGGTAAGCGGTATGGCTTTTTTCCTGCAGGAGCATTGGGATGGGTGATAAGTAAAGAAAAATTCATGGACGGCACCAAAGATTGGCTCAGCTTTCTGAAACTGAGAGCATCCATGGGACTTGTTGGAAATGACAAAATGCCCGGTGATGCGCGGTTCGGATACCTCGCTTTTTTTCAGGGAGGAGATGGCTACAGCTTTGGAGAACAGAACTTTAACAATGGGCAAAGTGGACTCCGGGAAGGGCGTTTAGCGAATGAGAACATCACTTGGGAGAAGTCTAGGAAAACTAACATTGGTCTCGATATGGGATTAATAAATAACAAGATGAATTTCAGTGTTGATGTGTTTGAAGACTATCGTTATGATATCATTACCGAGCTTGGTAGCGACGATATTGGATTCCCGGGGGTGGTTGGCAAAGGATCACCACTCATCAACATCGGGAAGGTACGTAATCGTGGTATCGACATTGAAATGACTTATTCCGACATGATAGGAGACCATTTGAGATTTTTTTTAAAGCCTAATTTTACCTTTTCGCGAAACAAACTGGTCTATAGGCAAGAGGTGCCACGTCAATACGAATATCGACAAGCTACTGGCAAGCGATTATATGAGAACTTTGTGTACGTCTTTGATCATTTTGTGAAGGATCAAGCCGAGGCAGACCAGTTAAATCAAAGTAATTTTCAGCCTTGGGGAATTGTAGGCCCCGGGGACGTGGTTTATAAAGATTTAAATGGAGATGGCAAGATCACTGACCTGGGTGATCGGACTGTCATGGGAAACCCAAGGAGCCCGGAAATTCAGTTTGGACTACCTATGTCTTTACAATATAAGGGATTCGATTTTAGTCTTTTATTTCAAGGAGCGTTAAACTCATCCATTTTATTGAAAGATGCGGCTGTATGGGATTTCCCGACTTTTGATCAAGATAAGCTGGGTTCAGTGAGACCACTGCACATGGGACGATGGACTCCGGAAACTGCGACGACAGCGACCTATCCAGCTTTGCATATCGGTAATTCGGAGAATAACAAAAACAGTAATAGTAGCTTATTCTTATACGACGCAAAATATTTGCGGCTTAAAAATATTGAAATTGGTTATAATCTTCCAAAAGACTTGATTAAGAAAATAGGTCTGAATCAATTGCGTGTTTATGCGCAAGGAATGAATCTATTTACATGGTCTGGGCTTAAAGATTTGAGCATTGATCCCGAAATGGGAAATACCAGTGGGTACTGGTATCCGATCTTAAAAGTGTATAATTTTGGGATAAACCTTAATTTTTAACCTTTATGAATCTTTTAAAAATGAAAAAATATGTTTTATTTATAGCCACTTGTCTTGCATTGGCAATCACTAGTTGTAACAAGTATTTAGACAAGCTACCGGATGATCAGATTCGTGAAGATGAGGTTTTTACGCGGTATGAGAAAGTCAATCAGCTTGTAACGGATGTATATGCGAAAGCGAAGGGAGTCAATCAGCCGATTTCTTGGTTTTATCATTTTTCAAGTGCAGCTATAACAGATGAAGCGGAAGGATCAACCGTTGAAGGCAACATTACTAACCGTTATAATACCGGTGATTGGAATATCAATGAATTACCTGGTGATAATGGCCAGTTCTGGAACAGTATGTATGATGGAATCCGTCGAACAAATGTTATCCTGGAAGGAATAAAAAAATATAATACACCCGACGATATTTTGGAGCCAGGGTCGCTACCTATGCGCATAGGGGAAGTGTATTTCTTAAGGGCTTATTTCCATCTAATGGCTGTACGAATTTATGGTGAGGTACCCTATATCGATCATGTCATAACAGCAACTGAGAACATGAATTTTGAACGGGAATCTGTACATAGGGTTATAGAAAAAATTGTGGCTGATGCGACTTTAGCCTACAACGCTGTACCAGAAAAATGGGAGGGACAGAATTTTGGACGTATTGATAAAGGTGCCTGTCTTGGATTGATAGCTGAAGCACGTTGGATCGGAGCAACTCCTCTTTGGAATGGTGCCGCTGCTAAGGGTTATAACGGGAGCCGCAAGTTCGAAGCCGAATATGCAACTGCCGATCCTCAGCGTTGGGTCAAAGCTAAGGAAGCTGCGAAAGCGGTTTTAGATTTTACTGTTTCCGGCGGAAAGCGTTATAGTCTTTATCAGAAATATTCAGCTTCAGATTTTGGAGACAGCGGCGGTCAGAATACAAGTAACTCTACGGTATATACTCGGCTTTGGCAAATGTTTTACGATATGGAAGCCTTTAAAAGCGAGTATGTACTCTTTTTTACGCGTTATAAAGGTGAAGGTTGGTTTGGCGATGTCTATCCTCCTAGCCGAGGAGGCGGAGCACGCCAAATGCCAGTCCAAGAGCAAGTGGATGAATATGAATATATATCTCCTGATGGTTATGGCTATCCAATCTATAGTGTCAAAGCTAAACAAGATGGTTATGACGATGCAAATCCATACGTTTCTGTAAAAAGAGATCCGCGATTTTATCGTGATATTATATTTCATGGGGCGGCATTCCGGGGTGGAAATAATAATCCTTCGCAAACGAATGTGGCCAGTGGAGCTGACCAAATCGGCGCAAATAATGCAACCCGTACCGGTTATTACTTAAGAAAGTTTCTACAGGAGGCTTGGAATAAGAATGGTAGCGTTATTATTAGTGCTCCACCCGTTTGGCGTTTGCCTGACTTTATTTACATCTATGCCGAAGCGGTAAATGAGCTCGATGGACCGACCCAAGAGATTTATGATCTAATCAATCAGGTGAGATCAAGATCCTTCATGGTCCCGATGCCAAAGAGTACGCTTGGTGACAAAAATTTAATGCGGGAGTATATCTACAGGGAAAGAAGAGTGGAATTTTTCTACGAAAATAAGCGAGCTTTTGATAGTAGACTGTACCTTGAACCCAGCAGTTCGACGGAAAAAGCGAAGTATGAGCGTTTCACCGCTTCTGGTAGTTCAAACAGCGAAAGGAGTATAAATTATTGGAAAACATACAATAGTTCTTATCCTAAACTGCAGAATATGATCAATGGAATGCGACCTGTTGAGGATGCAAACGGTAAGATACAGATAGGTGACAAAAGGTATCGGATGGAGCGTTTCTTTGTCGAAAGTCGGGTATTTGAAGCCCCTAAACATTATTTATTTCCTATTTTGAATTCAGAACTTCAGAAATCTCCTTCGTTGGGACAAAATCCCGGCTGGTAATTTTCCTGATAACAGAAAGTCCCACAATCAATCTTATGTTTGGCTGTGGGATTTTTTTGTAACCATCTTGTGAAGATATCCTGAATTTTGCCCACCTTTTAAAATTCTTGTCTATATTTACTAATTCGTTTTAGCTTTTTAGCTCCGAAGGAATTGTGTCAACCAAATAAACAGATATGTTCAATATTAAAAAATTAAGTGGAGGAGTCCTTTTGTTGCTGCTCGCCTGCGCCGGGAAGGCACAGCAAGTATCTCCTGTAGATTATGTGAACCCACTGATCGGAACCGAGTCCAAATATGAATTGTCCAACGGGAATACCTATCCTGCGATTGCACGCCCCTGGGGAATGAACTTTTGGACACCACAGACCGGTAACATGGGGGACGGCTGGGTATATACCTATACCGCCGATAAAATCAAAGGATTTAAACAGACCCATCAGCCCAGTCCCTGGAATAATGATTATGGCCAGTTTTCATTAATGCCAGTAACAGGTAGACCCGAATTTGACCAGGAGAAGCGCGCTAGCTGGTTTTCACATAAGGCAGAGGTGGCCAAGCCTTACTATTACAG
The DNA here is from genome assembly GCF_901482695.1 of Sphingobacterium thalpophilum. NCBI lineage: Bacteria > Pseudomonadati > Bacteroidota > Sphingobacteriia > Sphingobacteriales > Sphingobacteriaceae > Sphingobacterium > Sphingobacterium thalpophilum. The sequence goes on along the minus strand of NZ_LR590484.1, from coordinate 1,303,273 downwards.
CGTTTATCTGGCCGATCATGATGTGACCACCGAACTTAGTCCTACACAGCGGGCCGCTATCTTCCAGTTCACTTTTCCTAAAACCGACAGTGCCTATGTCATTATCGATGCCTTTGATAAAGGTTCCTATATCAAGGTGATTCCACAGGAAAATAAGATCATCGGTTATTCGACAAAAAATAGCGGTGGTGTTCCCGACAATTTCAAAAATTATTTTGTGATCACCTTTGACCAGCCTTTTTCGTACTCTACGGGTGTAAAAAGCGGGCAAATCAAAGGTAATGAACTTGAAATCCAAGATAATCACGCCGGTGCAATAGTTGGGTTTCGGGCATTAAAAAGAGGAGACAAGGTCATGGCTAGGGTTGCATCCTCATTTATCAGTTTTGAGCAGGCGGAACGTAATTTGAACGAAGTAGAAAACAAAACGTTTGAGGAGGTCGTCCGTGAAGGGAGAGCGCAGTGGAATGAGGTCCTGGGACGTATTCAGATTGAAGATCACAACATAGACCGGCTGCGTACTTTCTATTCCTGTCTATACCGTTCGACCTTGTTTCCACGGGATTTTTCTGAGATCGACGCTTCCGGAAACCGTATGCACTACAGCCCCTATAACGGACAGGTACTGCCGGGCGAGATGTTTACGGATACCGGTTTCTGGGATACGTTCCGAAGCTTGTTTCCTCTGCTCAATTTATTATATCCGTCCATGAATGACCGTATGCAGGAGGGCTTAGTCAATGCGTACAAAGAAAGCGGATTCCTTCCTGAATGGGCGTCACCCGGACATCGCGCTTCTATGATTGGCAATAACTCGGCCTCGGTTGTCGCCGATGCGCTGATCACCAGCCGCAAGGGATATGACAAGGAGCTGCTATGGGAAGCGTTGAAACACGGAGCCCACCATGCTTATCCGGAACATTCTTCTACCGGCCGTTTTGGTTATGAATATTATAACAAACTGGGGTATATCCCTGCCGATGTAAAAGTGGATCAGAATGTGGCCCGCTCACTGGAATATGCTTACAATGACTGGTGTATATACACCTATGGAAAAGCCCTGGGCAAACCCAAATCGGAGACAGCGATCTACGCTCAGCGAGCGTTGAATTACCGAAATCTTTTTGATCCTACCACAAAGCTGATGCGTGGTAAAAATTCCGACGGCTCATTGGTGGCTAACTTTGATCCCAGCGCATGGTCCCGGGAATATACAGAAGGAAATGCCTGGCATTGGAGCTTTTGTGTATTTCATGATCCACAGGGGCTCATTGACCTGATGGGCGGAAACAAATCTTTCGTTGCCATGCTGGATACCGTGTTTGTTATTCCAAGTTATGAGGGCATGAAAAGCCGGAGCATGATTCACGAAATGCGGGAAATGCAGGTGATGAACATGGGACAATACGCGCATGGTAATCAGCCGATTCAGCATATGCCCTACCTTTATAACTACGCGGGCCAGCCTTGGAAAGCGCAATATTGGGTACGGAAGATTATGGATAAGTTATACCTTCCGACGCCTGATGGTTACTGTGGTGATGAGGACAATGGGCAGACATCAGCTTGGTATGTGTTCTCTTCGTTGGGATTCTACCCCGTTGCGCCCGGATCTGGCGAATACGTAATTGGTTCCCCCCAGTTTGACAAAGTGACATTGAAACTAGAAAACGGCAAACAGGTCCATATTCGCGCGAATGGTCAAGGCACCGATCGTGTATATGTGGATCAGCTCCGTTGGGACGGTAAGCTGTATGAGAAAAACTATATCCGCTATGCGGATTTACTGAAAGGCGCAGATCTAGATTTCACGATGAGCGATGAGCCCAATACAAAACGTGGTATCCGGAAGGAAGACGCACCCTATTCCTTTAGTAATGATAAAATAAAGTAAGCTGAACAATGAGACGACAAAATGTACTTACTTTTTTGTGCTGCTGTTTGATTTCCTTATGGCAGGCAGCGGGATTTGCTCAGGACAGATTGCATCTTACGATTGGCAGCTATAACATCCGCTACGATAATGCAGGCGACCGGCAGGCTGGAAACGGCTGGGAGCAACGTCTTCCTGTCATAGCCTCATTAATTGATTTTGTGGATTATGACGTCTTTGGCGCGCAGGAGGTGTTGGCGTCGCAGCTTGAGGATCTCAAAAAATCGCTCCCTGCGTATGACTATGTGGGAGTAGGCCGGGATGACGGCAAAGTAGCCGGTGAGTTTGCTCCGATCTTTTTTAAGAAAGACAAGTTCCGAAAATTGAAAACTGGGGTCTTCTGGCTTTCACAATCCCCCGGGCAACCGTCAAAAGGCTGGGATGCTGCTCTGCCGCGGATCTGTACCTGGGTGCAGCTGGAGCACATCCGGTCAGGACAGAAGTTATGGTACTTTAATCTGCATATGGATCACGTGGGGATTCAGGCGAGAGAGGAAAGCAGTAAATTGGTCGTGAACAAAATGCGGGAACTGGCCAAAAATGACCGTGCGATCTTGACCGGAGATTTTAACGTAGATCAGCATAATACAATCTATTCCACCTTGCAGCAATCGGGTTTTATCCGTGATAGCTACGCACTTGCCCCAAGCAAGTTGGCTTGGAACGGTACATTTAATGCTTTTGATAATAACCTTTGGACGGACAGCCGGATAGACCATGTGTTTGTCACCCCAAGCATCAAGGTGAGACATTATGCTGTATTAACTGAGTCTTACCGGAGCCCGAAAGAGGATCAGCAAGAGGTGAAGAAGGGAGACTTCCCCAAAGAGCTTTCTTTTAAGCAGTATGAAACCAGACTTCCCTCGGACCATTTTCCGGTTGTGGTAAAAATAGACATGTGAAAAGAAGCGGTACATCGGCTAAATCCACGACAAACCATGACAGCAATTTTGTGGCTGTCATGGTTTTTTTACATGAATACCACACTGTTGGTGTTCTAAAATCCTATCTTTGTGGTGCAAAAATTCGATATGCTAGGTAAATTATTCTATTATTTTACACTCTTTGCTTACCTCAACCTGCTGACGTATGAATCTTTTTCATCCGCGACGGGTCAGGTATTGCATGCGGGTGAGACGATCGTAGAATATTTTCTTGATGATATACTGGATTTAGAACCTATTCACTCTTCTCCGGAGGAGAAAGTACTGCTGCAGGACGACTACCGTATCTTTTCGCTTAACAATCAGGTGCTGTCGGTCTTCATCTTTATCTTTGGGATTTTATTCACAGCCTTCTGTTTTTCGAAGGATAAAGTTCACCCATTTTACCGCTCCAAGACGCTTTGTCTACCCGGCTATTACCGTTTTCTCTATCGGTTCAGGCCATTCTAGCTACAGTCTCTTATCTTCCTGCTGACGTCTAAAATCCGCTGTGCTTTTTCCGGATGGTTTACAGCACAATTGGCTTTGGGCCCTATGGTTATGGGGCGCTTTTAGATCTCATTCCATTTAACATTTACATTTTTTATCGTTTTATGAAGAAATTACTTGCATTGTGCCTTTTGTTGGGTACGGTAGGTTCGCTGGCTTCATGCCGCTCCTCCAACGCTAATGCTGATCAAAAAGAAGAAATTAAAAACATACCGGTTACGCCGCTGATTGTTATGGATACAACTGTGTATCAAGAATACATTGCGGATATACAGGCGTTTAAAAATGTGGAGGTGCGCTCCAAACTGAACGGATTCCTTGACAAAATCTATGTGGATGAGGGAGCCTGGGTGAAAAAAGGCCAGGTGCTGTTCAAATACAACAACGAAGAGTACCGTGCTGAGCTGGCAAAGGCCAAGGCGCAGTATGATAATTCCATTGCTGAGGCTCAGAAAATAAAGCTGGAGATGGAACGGACCCAGAAGTTGGTGGATAAAAATATTGTGAGCCCTTCAGAGTATAATCTGCTGAAGATACAGTTAAAGGCTGCGAATTCGAAAATTGAAGAGGCACGGGCGCTCGTCAATCAAGCCCAGACCAAATTGGACTATACCGTGATCCATGCTCCATTTGATGGCCGCATTGACCGTATATTATTGAAGGAAGGCTCTTTGCTAACGGAAGGAAGTCTTATTACCACCATTTCGGACCTCAGTCAGGTCAATGTGTATTTTGATATCTCCGAACGCGAATACCTGACCATGATGCAGGACAAACTGAACGGTAAGGACACCAAGAAGACCGTGAAATTAATTCTGGCGAACGGTGCTTTATATCCACATGAAGGGGTCGCTCACATTGTCGAAAGTGAATTTGAAGCAAATACCGGATCGATTTCATTACGGGTACAGTTCCCCAATGCTGAACATATCTTAAAGCATGGGGCAACAGGAAAAATTGCGGTCCCTATGGAAACCGGACAGCATACCTTTGTACACCAAAAATCCGTATTTGAAATTCAGGACAAGACCTACGTCTATACCATGCAGTCCGATAGCACGGTTAAAATGACACCTTTTGTAGCCGGATCGCGGGTTGGACATTACTATATTGTCGAAGGTGGCCTGGATCCCAATGTCAAGGTGGTCTACGAGGGCGTGCAGAATTTGCGTAATGGCATGAAGATTAACCCAAAATTGAGGAAGCTGTAGCGGAGGATAAATTATGTTTGAAACATTTATAAGGAGACCGATATTATCGTTGGTCATTTCGGTGTTTATCACACTACTTGGATTACTAGCATTATTCACCCTGCCCATTACGCAGTTTCCGGATATTGTACCTCCATCAGTGGTTGTAAATGCCAATTATACCGGTGCGAACGCCGAGGTAAGTACCAATGCCGTTGCCATTCCTCTGGAGAAGGCCATCAACGGTGTTGCGGGGATGACCTATATGACTTCGGTGTCGACCAATAATGGTAGTACTGTTATCCAGATCTTTTTTGAAGTTGGAACAGACCCGGATATTGCGGCCGTGAACGTACAGAACAGGGTAACGACCGTTCTGGATGAGCTGCCCGAGGAGGTTATCAAAGCTGGTGTCACCACCGAGAAGGAAGTGAATTCCATGCTGATGTATCTCAATGTGTATACCGATGATGAAACGGCAGACGAACGCTTTATATATAATTTCACGGATATCAATATCCTGAAAGAGCTGAAACGTATTGAAGGAGTGGGCCGTGCGCAGATCATGGGCATGCGAGACTATGCGATGCGCATATGGGTAAAACCAGACCGGATGGCCGCATATAATATCTCTACGGAAGACGTTGTTGCTTCGTTGCGCAAGCAGAATATTGAGGCCGCGCCCGGACAAACAGGGATCAGCTCGGATAAAATGCGGAATATGCAGCAATATGTATTGCGCTATCCCGGTAAGTTTACAGAAATAGATGAATACGCGAATATCCCGATAAGAGCTAATTCAAACGGCTCCATTATCCGTATCAAGGATATTGCAGATGTAGAATTCGGTTCGCTGGATTATGAAATGGTGTCCAAGACGGACGGACGGCCTTCGGCATCAATCATGCTGAAGCAGTTGCCTGGCTCCAATGCGCAGGAGGTTATTCAACGGGTCAAAGACCGTATGGCCGAACTGAAGGAAACAACTTTCCCGGCAGGGATGACCTATACCATGGGATATGATGTCTCGCGGTTTTTGGATGCGTCTATTTCATCGGTGATCAAGACCTTGTTGGAGGCATTCCTATTGGTGTTCATTGTCGTGTTTATCTTTTTACAGGATTTCAGGGCGACGGTAATTCCGATTTTGGCTGTTCCGGTCTGTCTGATCGGCGCCTTATTTTTCATGCAGATGTTGGGTTTCTCTATCAACTTGCTGACGCTCTTCGCTCTGGTACTTGCCATCGGTATTGTGGTGGATAATGGGATCGTGGTCGTGGAGGCTGTGTATGCAAAGATGGAAGAGGAACATTTACAGCCGATGGAAGCCACTTTAGAAGCGATGAAGGAGGTCGGCGGAGCCGTTGTGGCTATCACACTCGTCATGTCGGCAGTGTTTGTGCCTGTGGCTTTTCTTTCAGGACCTGTGGGGATATTTTATAGGCAATTTTCATTGACATTGGCTGCTGCCATTGTCATCTCCGGTATCAATGCACTGACCTTGACACCAGCTTTATGTGCACTGTTTTTGAGGTCACCGCATGACCGTAAACCTTCTAACAACTGGCTGGATCGATTCTTTAAAAAATTCAACCTGCTCTACGATAAAACTGCGGCGGGCTATAAGGGCCTCTTAGTAAAAACAAGTGCGCGGAGAGGGCTAACGCTCCTTTTATTGGCAGGTTTCTTTGTGGCGACCTGGGGCAGTAGTGCCATATTACCGTCGGGCTTTATTCCAACTGAGGATCAGGGAATGATTTATGTGTCCGTAACGACACCACCGGGAGCTACAGTAGACCGAACCGAACGTATTTTGGATAAGATCGATTCGGTGTCCCGGAAGCTGGATGTGGTTGAGACAGTCTCCACGCTTTCAGGTTACAGCATTGTTACCGAGGTGTCCGGTGCATCCTACGGTATGGGGATGATTAACCTTAAACCATGGAAGGAGCGCAGCCAGACAGTGGACGATGTCATCAGGGAATTACGGGAGAAGACCAAAGATTTTGCGGATGCCCAGATCGACTTTTTCCCGCCGCCAACAGTTCCGGGATTTGGAAACTCTTCTGGATTTGAGCTCCGTTTACTGGACCGTAGCGGCAATGAGGACCTCACCAAGACGGCGGAAGTGCTGCAGCAATTTATGGACAAAATGGAGGGAAGTGAAGTTCTGCAGGATATCAGTTCCAGCTTCGACGTTAACTTTCCACAGTATATGTTGAAAGTAGATTACGACATGGCTGCCAAGAAAGGGATATCCGTCGAAAACGCCATGAACACCTTACAAACACTCATGGGAAGTCTTTACGCAACGAACTTTATCCGGTATGGGCAGATGTATAAGGTCATGGTACAGGCGGGGCCTGAATATCGTAGACGGCCCGAAGATGTACTCCGCCTATATGTGAAAAACGAAACCGGAGAAATGGTGCCCTACAATGCGTTTATTTCTATGGAGCGCATCTATGGACCTGAGCAGATCACGCGTTACAATATGTTCAGTTCGGCGATGATCACAGGCCAGTCTTCACCGGGATTCAGTTCGGGCCAAGCGATTGAAGAGGTGGAGAGGATTGCTTCCGAGCTGCCGCAGGGCTATAGTATTGAATGGTCCGGAATGACGCGGGAGCAGGTAATTTCTGGCAATCAGGCGCTATACATCTTCGCTTTATGTCTATTGTTTGTGTATCTGTTGTTATGCGCACAGTACGAAAGCTTTTTATTGCCTTTGCCGGTGCTCCTTTGTCTTCCGGCAGGTATATTTGGTGCGTTTATCTTCCTGAAAGTATTTGGCCTGGAAAACAATATCTACGCACAGGTTGCGTTGGTCATGCTGATCGGTTTGCTCGGTAAAAACGCCATTCTGATCGTAGAGTATGCCAATCTGAAATACAAGCAGGGTATGGATATTGTCACTGCCTCGATCGAAGGTGCTGTCGCCCGTTTGCGTCCTATTCTGATGACTTCTTTTGCCTTTGTCGCGGGGTTGATCCCACTTATGATGGCCAGTGGTGCGGGAGCTCTGGGAAATCGCAGCATTGGTACAGCTGCCGTTGGTGGTATGCTTATCGGAACAATTCTGGGTGTGATTGTCATTCCGGGGCTCGTGATTTTATTTTCAAAAAGAGAAAATAAAAAACAGGTAGTCAAACAGGTTTCCCTTGTGATTGCTGCCTTGATGATGTTTGGCAGCTGTGCGGTCCCCAAAAAGTCTGCTCCGCCGGAGAAAGTTGTTACTCCTGCAGCTTTTTCAGAAAAGGCTATATCGGACAGTGTCCATATCGGTGGCCGCTCCTGGCGCGAGATTTTCAAGGACCCTCTTTTAGTTGCGCTGATCGACTCAGCGCTGCGGAATAATATGGATATCCGGCAGTCGATCCTACGCCTTGAATCTGCGCAGGCTTACTTTAAACAACGGAAAGCAGCGCTGGGGCCCACTGTAGAGGCAGCTGTGGAAGGTGGAATTCGAAAATATGGGCATTATACCGAATCGGGAATTGGAAATTATGATTCCAACTTTTCGGATAACCTGAAAAGTGATGAAAAACTTCCTGAGCCCTTTATTCCTGATTATTTTATCGGGCTGCGTTCTTCTTGGGAAATCGATCTCTGGGGAAAACTAAAAAATCAGAAGCGGGCCGCATATTTTGGTTTTTTGGCCGAACAGGAAGGAAAACGTCTACTTGAAACCGAACTGGTCTCGAATATTGCCACGGCGTATTACGAGCTGATGGCCCTGGATCAAAAAATTAAGGTCTATAACCGTAATATTGAGCTACATAAGAATGCGCTGGAAGTGGTCGAACTCAAAAAAGACGCAGGTTATGCAACCGAACTCTCGGTACAACAATTTAAGGCCCTGTTGGCGACTTCTAAATCGGCTAAGGAACAGCTGCTCCAAGAGATTGCGCTTTGGGAGCACCATATCAACGGCTTGCTGGGGCGCTATTATCAGCCAATAAACAGAAGTACTTATGCGGAGAATACCAACTTGTATCACGCCATGAGTTTTGGTACACCGGATGATCTGGTCAACCAGCGACCGGATATCAAAGCAGCCTATCTGAAAATGCTCGCTTCGTCAAATCAGCAGGAGGCTTCGCGTTTAGCGTTTTTACCTTCTGTTGCCATCAGCCCTTTTATCGGGTTACAAAGTTTCCATTTTAACAAATTATTCAATCTGGATAAATCGATAGCGTATAATCTATTTGGCGGTATTACGCTGCCAATATTTAATCAACGCCAACTGAAGACCCAATACGAGGTAGCAAAGGCAGATTATGGTATTGCATTTATTGACTACGAAAAATCGGTCATTAACGCGTATAACGAAGTTTCCAATGTAATCATGACGCAGGAAGCAATTGCCAGGCGCCGTACGTATGTAGACGAGCGGGTAACGGCGTTGGAGCGCTCCATCGAAGCGGCTCAGGAATTGTTTATTGCAGGCCGGGTCACTTCATTGGATGTGGTTACTGCACAACGCGAATCGCTGGAGGCACAGATTGGGAAGGTCGAGCTCGAGAAGGAGAATACCCTGAACCAGATTTTGTTGTATAAAGCCCTGGGCGGAGGCTGGAAATAAATTCGCCTCCTTGATACAAAAACTATTTTTCATGCGATAAAGAATTAAATTGTTAATTCTTGGACCCGATCTTGGGTCAGGAAAAGAGGCCGTCGGGAGATGTCCTCTTTTTTGTTGTTATTTTTATGTAGTTTAGCCTGAACGAAGTCGAACCGAACTTATGTTGAAGCGTATTTTTCTTTCTCTTGTTTTCACCCAGTTGTTTTTTCACTTAACTGCTCAGGAGCTTTCGGATAGCACCAAGGTGCTGCAGCGACTGGCTTATCTGATGGAAAATCAGAAGGTTTATGTTAAAAATCGGGAAGATAGGCTGGAAAAATTAAAACAGGAAGCCAAGGCACTTGAAGGTAATCCGGAGAAGTTTTTCCGAAAAAATTATGAAATCTTTGAAAATTATAAAAAGTTTGATTCAGATGCTGCATTGACTTATATTATGCTATGTCAAAAACTGGCGTCTACCGGAAGTGATTCGCTCCGGACTTTGATCAATCTCGATCTAGCTTGGGTTTATTCGACGATCGGCCGTTATATCGAAGCATCCCGGTTATTGAATACAATTCAACCTTCGAGACTGGATAATGGACTGTTGGCGAAATATTATGATACCTACAGTGCTTTTTATAGCCATTACGGACAGAGTAACAACCGATCCGAATATTACCAGGCCAGTGAACGTTACCGGGATTCCTTGTTGTCGGTCTTACCAAGATCTTCTGTTGAATACCGCACTACGACTGCTATTAAAACCTTGTTCAACGGGAACCGGGATGACGCCAAAAGACAATTTTTGGCACTTTGGAAGGAAGGGAAGGACCGTATTGAGCAACGGGCAATGATAGCGTATTTTATGGGCCTGATCTATAAATACGAAAAGGATAAAAGAAGTCAGATCTATTATCTTTCGATATCAGCAAGTGCAGATATCGAAATGGCCAATCGCGATAATGCATCTTTTCACGATCTCGCGCTTACTTACTACGACCAGCAGGATTTCGACCGCGCTTTTCAGTTTATTGAAAAAGCTATTGATGATGCGATGCTGTGTAAAGTGCGCTATCGGATTATCGAGGGTACATCTTCTTATCCGATTATCAATGCTGCCTACCAGCAAAAAATAAGCAAACAGAATAAGCAGCTGGTTGCTTTGGTGACCGTAGTCAGCATTTTATTGATCGGTGTCATTATCGGTTTGGTCGTTATCTACCGGCAGGTTAAACATTTACGCAGAATTCGCTCAGCATTGTCAGCTACAAACCAGCAGCTGCTTGCACTAAATCAGGAGATCAATCAGACAAACCTGAAGCTAGCGGAGTCCAATCATATCAAAGAGGAATATATCGCCCAGTTCTTTGATATGTGTTCGAGCTACATTGACAAGATGGAAGACATCCGAAAAGCTTTGTTAAAGCGGGCTACCAATCAGCAATGGGAAGCACTGCGGGAACAATTGAAATCGACACAAATGGAAGAGCGGGAAGTCCAACAGCTCTATGTCAATTTTGACCGTATTTTTTTGAATTTATATCCTACTTTTATTGAAGAATTCAATGCATTGCTGCAGGAGGATGAGAAGATCTATCCCAAAAAATCAGAGCTGCTGAATACTGAGCTGCGGATCTTTGCATTGATCCGCCTGGGCATTCATGATTCCGTCAGGATCGCAAGCTTCCTTCGGTATTCCCTTCGTACAGTCTACAACTACCGGACGAAGGTGCGCAACAAAGCCGCAGGCGACAGGGATGCCTTTGAAGCTGCCGTGTGCCAGATCGCCGTCATTGACAGGCGTTGATCTGCCAGAAACCGCAGAAGGCCCCTGCTACACGTGCTCCCAGTGTGTAAAGTAGGTACTTTTTATCCTGTGTCTTTGTTGGTAAGCTGCTTGTTTTTAGTTTGTTGTGTTTTATTCTCAGTACTTTTTAACGACTAAGCCTTTTTTTCCTGTTGATGTCCCTTTAGTTTTGTTTTGGGCGATAGAGCAGGGGAAACTCATCGCTATTTGGAATAACCAAATCATTAAACAATAACCAATTTTTTTTCATATGATTTACTTTACTCGAAAAGTAGGCTTTTTAATTGGGCTAGCTTTCCTGTTTACCTTGAATGTGGCCTTTGCGCAAAACAAGCTACAGGTGCGCGGGCAGGTGCTGAATGCGGTGGACCGAAAGCCTTTGGGTGGTGTTACCATTTCGGATCAAGAAGCAAACAACGCGGTATCTACCAATGCCGAAGGCCGGTTTCAGATCTCGGTGCCTCCGGGGTCACGTCTGCTGTTTTCGTTTGTCGGTTTTGATAGCAAAGAGCTTGTTGCGGAAAACGAGACTGTGACAGTGCTATTGAGCCCGTCTACCAACGTATTGGAAGATGTTGTTGTCATTGGGTACGGGTCCGTCAGGCGTAAAGATGTCACGACCGCGATCGCTTCTGTCTCCACTCAGGATTTGGAGAAGCGTCCTATCGTGAATGTGGGGCAGGCAATTCAGGGCAAGGCGGCGGGGGTAGCCGTGATGCAGCCCAATGGAACTCCAGGAGCGGAAATGTCTATCCGTGTGCGTGGAACAACATCATTTAATGCAAGCAATGCGCCCTTATATGTGGTCGATGGTGTCCCTGTGGACAATATTAAATTTTTAACACCTGCCGACGTTGCTGACATTCAAATTTTAAAAGATGCATCGTCTGCGGCCATCTATGGTTCAAGAGCTGCAAATGGTGTCGTATTGATCACAACCAAAACCGGCAGAAGCGGACAGGCTAAAATTAGTGTGAATGCACAGTATACCGCCAATGTTGTCGACAATACATTTCAAGTACTGAATGTACAGCAGTACCGGGAACTGCAGAATGAAATCGGACTAGTGTCTTTACCAGAAGGATTAACCGATCAGACCGACTGGTTTAAGGAGGCATACCAGACCGGTATCCAGCAAAATTATCAATTCTCTGTCACCGATGGAACAGAAAAACTGCGCTACTTTCTGTCCGGTGGATATCTAAATGAGAAAGGCACATTGGAAGGTTCATTTTTTAAGCGCTATAATTTCAGAGCAAATGTTGACAATCAGGTGCGCAAATGGTTAAAAGTGTCTGCCAACATCAACTATGCCGACTATAACGATAATGGAATTATTTCCGGTACGGGAGCTAATCGTGGCGGAGTAGTTTTATCGGTGATCAATACGCCGACCTATGCTCCTGTTTGGGATCCCCTGAATCCCGAGCAGTATTATAATAATTTTTATGGTGTCAGTGGCATAACCAGTCCTGCTGAAAATCTGGCAAGGAGTAAATACAACAACAACCGTGAAAACCGCCTGCTTGCGACTGGCAGTGCATTGATCAGTTTTTGGCCAGAGCTTACCTTAAAAAGTGCATTTACGATGGATCGCAGAAATGCCATAAAGACGGTATTTTTGGATCCGATCTCCACAACCTACGGCCGCAGCCAGCACGGAACTGGGTCTGATCTGAGAAATATGAATACAGTTTTGACCTGGGATAATGTGCTGACCTACACCAAAGCTTTTGGCAGCCATCACCTAGAGGCCATGGGGGGAAGTTCCTGGACAGACTCAAAATATACCAACAGCTATATCAACGGATCCCACTTCCGGGATGAAGTCATTCAGACCTTGAATGCAGCGAATAAAATTGCCTGGGATAATACAGGATCTGGCGGCTCGGCCTGGGGAATCATGTCGTACTTTGCGCGCGCAATGTACAACTATGATGGAAAATATCTGCTGACAGCGAATATGCGTGCGGATGGTTCGTCCAAGCTGCATCCCGATCACCGTTGGGGATATTTTCCTTCTGTTTCTGCAGCTTGGCGGTTGTCTTCTGAAGGTTTTATGGAAAATATTACCTGGATTAACGATCTAAAGCTACGTGGAGGGTGGGGAGAGACCGGCAATCAGTCAGGAGTGGGCGATTATGCCTATCTACAGCGCTATAACTTTAAGCGTTTTGAATGGTATAATGATCTGTATAAAGAAGCGGTGCCGGCCATCGTTCCGGCCAACCTTCGGACAAAAGATCTGACTTGGGAAACCACTTCACAGGCCAATATCGGGATTGACTTTTCTGTGCTGAACAATAGGCTCACGCTCGCGGCTGATTACTATCATAAGAAGACAACAGATATGCTGATGTGGGTTACTTTGCCGGCATCCGCATCAACGATTTCGACTTCCATACAGCGCAATGAAGGGGAGATGACGAATAAAGGGTTTGAATTTGCAGTCGACTCAAAGAATTTGACCCAAGGATTTGTCTGGAACACCAATTTTAATATTTCTTTTAATAAAAATAGGTTGGACAAACTGGAGACGAAACAGATCTACGATGATGCGGTGACAAGTGAAAATGTGAATGAAAAAGTGGTCAGAAATACACCGGGCCGTCCTTTGGGCAACTTCTTTGGTTATATCAGCGAGGGGGTGGATCCTGAAACGGGCAACCTACGGTACCTTGATGTCAACGGAGATGGGAAAGTGACGGTTACTGACCAAACTTTTATCGGTAATCCAAACCCCAAATTTACCTATGGGATGACCAACAGTTTTTCATGGAAAAATATTGATCTCAGTATTTTTATCCAGGGTACTTATGGCAATGATATTTATAATGCAAGCCGGATGGAGACGGAAGGAATGTATGATGGAAAAAACCAGACGACAAGAGTGCTTGACCGCTGGCGGGTACCAGGGCAGATGACCGATGTTCCCAAAGCTGGCTTTAATATAAAAAACTCCACCTATTTTGTGGAAGACGGTAGCTACCTGCGTGTAAAGAATATTTCACTTGGTTATACGATAGCGCCCGAACGGCTGAAACGTATCGGCATACAAAAGTTACAGCCCTATTTTTCGGCTAGCAATCTATTGACCTGGACAAAGTATTCGGGAATGGATCCTGAAGTAAACCAATATGGAGACAGTGGGGCTGTACAGGGCATTGACTGGGGGACCTACCCACATAGCCGCTCATTTGTGTTGGGAATAAATATTGAATTTTAATTGCATATATCATGAAATTGATCATAAAATATAGTTTTTTGATAACGTTGCCAATGGTGTTGTTATATTCCTGTTCATTGGTACGGGATCCTCTGGATAGCTATTCGGATGTTACCGAAGGGGTGACGGAGGGTGGCAAAAATATTGTTTTTAAGGACAGGGCTGCCGTCGAATCTTATTTGGCCACGCTCTATCAACAAATGAAAGATCGCCAGGAACATTGGTATGTGGACTTATTGTTGATTGGTGACGCACATTCTGACAATGCATATGCGGGAACTACGGGGGCTGAGGTAGTGCCTTTCGAGAATAATTCAATCGAAGGGTCCAACTCGGTTTTATTACGGGACTGGAACCGTTATCTGGAGGATATCGCCAGAGCAAACCGGTTAATCATCCATGTAGACAGTGTTGCAGACAAATCGTTGAGTGCTACTGAAATAAAAACGATCAAAGCACAGGGGAAATTATTCCGCGCGCTGGTTACATTCGATATGGTGCGCATCTTCGGTTCCATTCCTTTGTCAACTACTGAAGCGCCGGACATTACCGCAGAAAACATTGGAGAGGTTTATAAAGATTACTTTCCTAAGCAGTTAAGGGAAGAGGAGGTCTATCAACAGATTGCAAAAGACTGTCTCGATGCCTTGGCAGATGCTCCGACTAACAATGCTGCTAACAAAACCCTTTTTACAAAGTCTGTTGCCAGAGCCATGCTTGCCAAAGTATACGCTGAAAAACCAATTCGTGATTACGCAAAAGTCATTCAGTACGCAGACGAACTGGCCGCGGACGGTTTTTCTTTAAATGCAAATTATGCTGACCTGTATGCGCTGAATGCCAGCAATACAGATTTAGCACAACGCAACACCAGAGAGTCAATCTTGGAAGCGCAGTTTTTCCCAGGGGGAGGAAATTGGGCGTCATGGATGTTTGGACGAGATCTATCCAACTATGACGTCAATTTTTCCTGGGCCAAATGGGTGACTCCTTCACGTGATCTGATCCAGACCTATACCAATGAAGGGGATCAGGTCCGAATGGAGCAAGCAATCGTGTATTATGCTGCGAAATGGAGTAACTATTATCCCGCGAACCATTATCCATTTATGTTTAAGCTGCGTTCGGGACTGAACAGTATTATCAAGCTTCGTTACGCAGATATTCTATTACTCAAAGCGGAAGCATTACTGATGCAAAGCAGTCCTAACCTTGCAGCTGCGGCCGACATTATTGACCAAATTCGGCAACGGGTGAAGCTGCCGAAGCTACCGGCCGGTCTGCGTTCCGATAAAGAAGCTCTATTGGAAGCTTATTTGAAGGAACGTCGTCTGGAATTGGCTTTCGAAGGACAGCGGTGGTTTGATCTGGTGCGTCTGAATAAGGTGGAGCAGGTCATGAATGCTGTGTACGCAAAAGACCCGGGGCGAAAAGCACAGTTGTATCCTTTCGATGAAAAATCTTATAGACTTGCGGTTCCGCAGTCTGCTATTGATGACAATCCCAACCTGGTGCAAAATCCAGGGTATTAATTCATGACTTTTATGAAACGTAATAATAAAACTATGATATACACTTTCTTGTTGTCCTGTCTGGTTGCAGCAACATCTTGTAATCGTGATAGCTATACGCCTTCACAGATGGACGATATTAAAAATAACGGTGACGTCACTATTTACACGACTACAGGAAGCCGGTCTTCAGATTTCGGAAAACGATTTGTAGATTTCAGCTCTAAGTTCAATATGTCGCCCAACACAATCACAGTGAATCCCGCGCAAAAATTCCAGACGATGGACGGGTTTGGGGCAGCAGTGACCGGTTCAACCTGTTACAACCTAATGAAAATGAATAAGGAGGACCGCCGCAAATTCCTCACGGAGACATTTTCGGACAAAGAGGGAATGGGAATGAGCTATATCCGTATTGCTATCGGATGCTCCGACTTCTCGCTGAGCGAATACACCTGCTGGGATAAAGAAGGAAAAGAAAATTTCGGCCTGCAATCAGAAGAACTTCACTATATTATTCCTGTGCTCAAAGAAATATTGGCCATCAATCCCCAGGTTAAAATCATGGGTTCGCCATGGACACCCCCAAAATGGATGAAGGTAAACAATCTCGTGGATTTAAAGCCTTTTGATTCATGGACGAGCGGGCAGCTAAATCCAAAATATTATCAGGACTATGGCTGGTATTTTGTTCAATGGCTACAGGCCATGAAAAAAGAAGGCATCCCTGTGCATGCAATCACTGTACAAAATGAACCTTTAAATAGGAAGAACTCGGCTTCAATGTACATGTCCTGGCAGGAGCAACAAGCATTTATCAAACAGTCTCTGGGCCCCCAGTTGAAATCGGCTGGTCTGGCAACAAAGATCTATGCCTTCGACCACAATTACAATTACGACAATATGGCTGACCAGGAAGACTATCCGGTCAAAATTTATAACGATGCCGGAGCAGCGTCCTTTATCGCTGGCGCGGCTTATCACAACTACGGTGGTGATAAAGCCGAATTGCTTGATATTCAGCGTCAACGTCCAGATAAAGAACTGGTCTTTACCGAAACCTCGATCGGGGAATGGAACGACGGGCGTAATTTGGAAAAACGCCTTATGGAAGACATGAGGGAAGTTGCTTTAGGTACAGTTAATAACTGGTGTAGGGCAGTAATCGTATGGAACCTGATGCTGGATACGGACAAAGGCCCAAATCGCGAAGGCGGATGCCAGACTTGCTATGGCGCCGTGGATATCAATAAAGCGAATTACAAAACGATAACGCGCAACTCCCACTATTACATCGTTGGGCATTTAGCGGCGGTCGTAAAACCCGGGGCCACACGTATTGGCGCGTCGGGTTATACCGCAGATGGATTGGTTTATACTGCGTTTCAGAACACAGACGGAACCTACGCCCTTGTTTTATTGAATGATGCCGGAGATAGCCGTAAGATTACAATAGCTGATGGAAAGCACCATTTTAGCTATGATGTGCCGGCTAAATCGGTAGTTTCTTATCGTTGGTCAAATTAAAGCTTGAGATGATGAAAAGACAGCACATGAATATACTGATTGGAGTCGCTGCCATACTCACCGTCAGTTCCTGTAAAAAGGATGAAAAATACGTCTATCAAATCGGAGACCCAAAGATTGAATGGAAAGCCGCTGTTTCCGAAGCACATTTTGGAGATAGTCTGGAGTTTGAGGTGCACGTATCTGATAACGAAGTCGCATTATCGACGGTCAAAGCACAGTTATTTTTTACGGACGATAAAGTCGCTGAAACGGTGATACGAACAAAGGAAAACGGAGATTACAAGGGGAAAATTTACATTCCATTCTTAAAGAATATTCCGGATGGAAAAGCGACACTCAAATTTGTCCTGCAAAATATTAGCCAGAAGAGCACCGAAAAGTCTTTTGATATTGATTTAAGCCGTCCGGATTTCCTCTATTTGACGTTGGTAACAGCAGCTAGGTCCTATAAGATGGAGAAGATAAGCCAACACCAATACGCGGCAACGGAGAATTTTCCGTTTTCTGTAAAAGGCTATATTCAGACCCCAAAAGTAGGTACAAATGGCCAGGTCATGAATTTTGGATGGGTCAATAACGCGATAGACTTAGGTGCCACTGCGGACATCCCTTTTTCAAATTCAACTTCCGGCGTATATAGCATTGCCTTTAATACGTTGACCTACCAGGCATCACCTTTTATTATTGCTTATGCGGTTAATGGAACGGTGTTTAATCGGATCGATGATACGCATTTTAAAGCTGAATTGAACATGGTCAAAGGAGAAGCGGTCACAATTGACGGGATCGAAGATCTGAAAGACTGGTGGATAGATCCCGACTTCTTTACGACATCTGGACAGGGAGGGCTTTCGTTTAACGGGATGAACGGAAAGTATCGTATCACTGCAGATTTTACCCTGAAGTATTTTAATGTGGAAGCCATGAATGGCAATGAGCTTGCCACGCTGCAGGCCGATGGTTCAGGAGCGATATGGATTATCGGAGAAGGCATCGGAAAACCAAAAGTATCCACAAATCAGGTTGGCTGGAATACGGATAAAGCACTTTGCATGGTGCCTGTCGGGAATAAAAAATATCAGGCCACGGTGACAGCCGGTACCTCCATGAATTCGGATAACATCAATTTCAAATTTTTCCATCAGAAGGGCTGGGGTGGAGAATTTGGCGGAGCGGATGTGACAACGACCAGTGATCTCATTTTTATTGGAAATGGCACGAACGGGCGTGATTCCGGAAATCTAGGTATAAAAACCGGCAAAGTACTAGAAGTGGGTAAGACTTATATCTTTACTATGGATCTTTCGGCAGGAAATAAGAAGGCTGTGTTGACGGTCAATGAAAAATAAGCTTTCTTTTCTTTTCAGTCCCCGGGCAGCGCTTGCGCCGGGGACTGATGTTTTGTATACGAATAGACCAACCCGTCCCATTGTTTTTAAACTATGCTCCGGTGATAGAAAAAATTATTAGCGTTTGGTTGTACGTGTTACCGTTGTAATCTTTATATTTGCGGTATTGTCATTTCATGAAAGCGAAACAGTTCATATGGATCATATTGCCTTTGATGCTCCTCCAGAGCTTCTCGACAGTATGGTTATGGACTATTTTTGAACTCAACAGGGATTATATAGCGCGCAATGAATGTATTAATCGTTTCAATGAAAAAGCCCTTTCCTGTAGGGGACAATGTATCCTGATGAAAAAAATGCGTGAGCATGAGGAAAAAGAACAGAAAAACCTTGAAACGCGCATTATTGATGTTGTCTTTATCAACAACCAGTTAAATTTCACTTTCGAAACTTCTGTCTTCGACGAAGTTGCTTTAAGCTTTTCTTTTCCAGAAATGAAAGAGAATTACGCTTACCGCCCTATCTTCTCCATTTTCCACCCTCCATTGGTTTAAACGTTATAGGAGTTACGTATTGACACGCTAGTGTTTAGACTACTGTGCCAATTCTTTTGTCTTAGAAAATTTAAATCAAATTACATGTACACAATTTTTCCGAAGGGAATTACTGTGACTGTATTTTCATGCGGCTTATGGCTAGCATCAGCCTGTTCCTCTTCCAATACGGGAGAGCGATTACCCATCTTGGGTGAAAGGGAGGTAGTACATAAGATTATTGATGGAAATAAGGTCACGGATACCCTATATCACATTATTCCAGACTTCGAACTGCTGGATCAGGATAGCACGGTCGTTTCAAAAAAGAGTCTTCAAGGGAAGATTTATCTGGCAGACTTTTTCTTTACGCGATGTCCGACAATCTGTCCTATTACTGCCCGGAACCTATTGCAGATCGCCCGACATTTTGAGCATGATCCAAGGGTGGTATTTCTGTCGCATACGGTAGATCCTATGTACGATCGTCCTTATGTACTGAAACGTTATGCTACTGAACTGGGAGCTCCGAAAAACTGGTTTTTCCTGAACGGTCCGAAAAATGAGGTATATCCACTTGCAGGCGCTGAAGGCTATTTTTCTTTTGCACAGGAGAATAAGGATGCACCCGGCGGTTTTGATCACAGTGGTGCTTTCAGTCTTGTAGATACCAGATTTCATGTACGTGCTGTATACGATGGCACTCAAATGGATTCTATCCCTAAAATTATTGCCGATATCCAGCTCCTGTTAGATAAAGGCTAATACAAACCACATAAAAAAATGGACTTTATAAAAATAGCTTTATTATATACTGTTGTATTAACGGCCGCGCTTACCGCAGTTTCATGCGCAGACAAAAGCGTAAGCAAAAACAGTGTAAGTGCAACGGATTCAACCGTATTCGGTATACCTGAAGAGTCTGGACTGTATCTTTTGGCAGATACATCAATCAAGGGCCATGCATACACTGTATATGGCGGCACAAAACTCAGTAATAAATATCATACGATTTATTTAAAGGTGAAAGACAAGAATGGCAGACCTGTCGACGATAAAGCCCTGGATCTCTATCCCGAAATGAATATGGGGCAGATGAAACATGGCGGACCTTACGAGCATCCCATACCATTGGGCGAAGGCTGGTATAAAAGCAACGTGGTTTTTATCATGGCTGACATTCCGGACATGGGGACAGGCTGGCATTTGCACATTATTCGTGGGGAGGAAACAGCAAGAGATACCGTGGCGATCAAGATTCCGGTTTCGCCAGCCTCACTTATGCGCACGACGAGCTCGGGCACCCGGGACGACAGCCGGGTATTTCTGTCTTGCCTCTTGCCTGATACAGTGAAACAGGGCAAGATGCCGATCCAGTTCTTGATGAATAAAATGGACCATCATCACTTCCCGGCATTAGACGGTTATGAGGTCAGATTTAAGACTGATATGCCTGGGATGAGGCATGACTCCCCGGATAATAAAGGTGCTGTCAGTGCCGGTAATGGTTATTACGAAGGGCTGATAAACTTTAGCATGGCCGGGGACTGGGAGATCAATGTGGAACTGTGGAAAGACGGTAAAAAAGCCAATCAGGATGAAATCAAATACCACGTACACGTCACTCCATAATAGAGGAAGTCATCCAAACAGAAATTAAGCATATAACAAGATTTAAAGTAAAAAACATGAAAACAGTATATTTTACCATCAGAACATTCATTTTGAGTATTTCGCTCCTGTTTGGAGTAAGCTGCAGCAAGAAAGAGGCACCTATGCCGGATAATACGAAGAAAGGGCTATTCTCCATCGAATTTGACAATATTGTCGGCGATGAGACCCTGGGATTTGATCCACGTGTGTATAAGAATGCGAAAGGTGAAGCCTTTCGCATCAAGACCTTACGTTATTTTATCAGCAATATTAAACTTTACAAGGCGGATGGTACTGAATATATCGTTCCCCAAGAAAAAAGCTACTTTTTTATGGAGGGGTCTGATAGGAGAAGCAGATTTGCAAAGGTAGAAGTACCTGAAGGAGATTATAATAAAGTAAAGTTCATCGTAGGCGTTGATAGCGCAAGAAGTACGATGCCCACCGAAGATCGTCAGGGAGTGCTTTCGTTTAATCCCGAAGCAGGACACGACGGCATGTACTGGGGCTGGAACCAGGGGTATATTTTCTTCAAGCTGGAGGGGTATTGCGATGGGATCTCTGATGACCAACAGGGAGATCCTACGGGCAATAAACAGTTTAGATATCATATCGGGGGCTATGGAGGATACAATCCCAAAGCGCCTACGCTCAACAACATCAAGGAAGTCACTATAGACCTGAATCCAGCAGGAATCGCCCAGGTACGGGAGGGGCTACGCAGCAATGTACACCTTTTTGTTGATGTGTTAAAGATTTTCAATGGACCTTATACTTTCTCGATCGTGCAACATCCGACTGTGATGTTCAGTGATTTTAGCCAGAATATTGCAAATAATTTTTTGTCGATGTTTACACACGACCATACTGAGAATTTTGTCAAAAGTGAATCAGAACTGTAGCCATGAAAAAGTTCCTTGTCATTGGGCTGCTGTTAGGGCTCGTGTGGGCCTGTAAAAAAGCAGATGATATTGCCGGAGACATCTTTGTGGGATTTGTTCGTCCGGGTAATTTCCCTGAGCCTGTCTATAAATTTGAGCGAAACCCGATTACAGAAGATGTTTTTGAACTGGGGCGACAGTTGTTTTACGAACCTCGTCTCTCACGCAACAATACCATCGCCTGTGGAAGTTGTCATATTCTTTCCGCTGCCTTCACCCATCATGGCCATGATGTGAGCCATGGTATCGACGATCGTCTGGGTATACGTAATCCCATGCCTATTTTCAATATGGCCTGGCAGCGAGAATTTTTCTGGGATGGTGGTGTCTTTGACCTGGATATGTCGCCGGTCAACGCCATTACAAATCCGGTAGAAATGGACGAATCCGTGAGCAATGTGCTGAGCAAACTGCGGAAGGACTCGGATTATCAGCAGCGTTTTAAAAAAGCCTTTGGCAGCGCAGGTATTACGGACGAACGTTTCTTCAAAGCGCTTTCACAGTTTATGCTCATGGCGATCAGTGCCAATGCTAAGTATGATCAGGTCATGCGGAAAGAGAATGGTGCCAGGTTTACCGAGCCTGAAAAGAAAGGGTACGTGTTTTTTCAGGCCAATTGCGCACGATGCCATGCCGAACCGCTTTTTACGGACCGCGATTACCACAACAACGGCCTATCGCCCAATCATGCAAATGATATTGGCAGGGATACGGTGACTTTAAATCATAACGACAGGTATAAGTTCAAAACTCCAAGCCTGCGAAATCTTTCCTATACAGGACCTTATATGCACGACGGCAGGTTCCTGACATTGGATCGCGTACTGGAACATTATCGCACAGGAATGGTCGATTCAAAAACTGTGGATAGTGGTTTCCGTAAAGCTGACGGTACTTTGGGCATTGCGATGACCGAGGAAGAAAAAGCTAATCTGCTCGCTTTCCTCAGGACGCTGAATGATGATTCTTTTGTCAGCAACAAAAAGCTGGGCGAGCCTGGAAATACTGGGTTTGTGGTCAACTAATAAATTAATTGTGAATGAAAAAACTCGCTTCTGAAGGCGAAAAAAAACAAATTAGATGAAGTCGATAACGATAAAATTACTTCTATTGCTATTTATTGGGCTGCCCTTATCCTCTAGGGCCTGTGACATCTGCGGTTGTGGTGTTGGAAGCTATTATATTGGTATTCTTCCGCAGTTCAATAAACGTTTTGTCGGGGTACGCTACCAATACAAAAGTTTGCAGACGCATCTTGGTCCTACAGGCAACCGTATTCCGATCAGTGCAGAAGAAACGTATCAAAGTCTGGAACTCTGGGGCGCTTGGAATTTGGGAAGCCGCTGGCGTATCATGGCAATAGTTCCCTATAATTTCAATGCGAGAAATATTCCGGGCAGTGGCGAAGTTGGGCGAATGAATGGCCTCGGCGATATTGTGGTCTATGGTTATTATAAAATTTTTGAACAAATGGGCAGTACCAAATCGAATCAGATGTTTAATCATTCGCTCTGGGTAGGTGCGGGAGTGAAAGCTCCTTCGGGCAAATATGATCCTGCGCAACGTTCAGCTACTAGCCAGGATGCACCAAATAATTTTCAGCTGGGTACGGCGAGCACAGATTTCATGATCAATCTGGCTTATGATATCAGGGTGATGGATCTGGGGCTCAACACCAATGTCAGCTATAAAATGAATACTGAAAATAAATATGACTACCGTTATGGAAACAAGTTGTCCGTGAATTCACTCCTGTATTATAAGGTTAATATAAAAGATAGGGTACGGCTTTCTCCCAATGCCGGAGTTGGCTATGAAACGCAACCCAAGGACGTCAGTATGCAGCGCTATGATGTAGCGCAGTCAGGAGGTTATAGCCTGGCCGGGATTGCGGGCATTGAAGTCAATATAGGCAAGGTTAACCTTGGGGCAAATTACCAAACTTTGCTGTCACAGAAGCTGGCAGATGGAAGGGCCAAGGCAGGAGGCCGATGGCTGACGCATATATCATATAGTTTTTAAACATAACAAAGGAAAATATGAAAAAAAGAATCAATGTCATCCTTTCCTGTCTTGGCCTTGCAGCTTTTGTGGCTTGTGGCGGAAGCGAACGGCAAAAAACAGAAAAGACGACTACTACGGCAGCTGAGATGGCTTCGTCAGAGAGCACACGTATGCTGGATTACAAAATGGACGGGTCAAAAGGTGTGGGCTCGGTCACATCCTTCGAGCACAAAGCCTTTGATGCACAGCTGGCGAGCAAAGGCGTCGAATTATTTGTTGCCAAATGTGCCATGTGTCATAGCTTTGATAGAACTGTAGTAGGCCCATCGTTAGATGGTGTTATCAAGCGTCGTACTCCAGAATGGATTATGAACATGATGCTTGACCCAGCCACAATGCTAGAAAAAGATCCAGATGCAAAAGCATTAAGTAAAGACTTTTCGTCGCCGATGGTTAGCCTTGGACTACAGCGGGAGGAGGCAAGGGCGATTTTGGAATACTTGCGCGAACGTAATAGCGGGGATAAATAAATCTGTGTTTCACTGTCCGCGTATGTAGAAGAATTCGGATAGCAATTGACCTGGTCCGGTAGCTGGAATAGTGCCGTTTCACTCCGGGTACTGGATCGGGTACATTCGAGGACTTAGAAAAATAGATCAACCAGCTGTCTGGCTTCTTTGACATCATGGACACGCAGCAGCTGTACACCTCTCTCGAGCAATAAGGTGTTGAGTGCTGTGGTGCCGTTCAGTGCTTCTTGCGCCGTAATTCCTAATTTTTTGTAGATCATCGATTTACGGGATATGCCACCTAAAATAGGGAGACCAAAATAATGCAGCTCTTCGATGCGGTACAATAATTCATAGTTTTGTTCCACTGTTTTGGCGAAGCCAAAGCCGGGGTCTATAATAATATCTTTCACACCAAGGTCTCGTAATTGTGCTATCCGTTCGCCCAGAAAAATGGCGACATCCGTTACAATATCGCTGTATGTTGTCTGCTCTTGCATATTCTCGGGGGTGCCCCGCATATGCATCAGGATATAGGGCACTTGGTATTTAGCTACAGTTGCAAACATCTCCTCGTCAAGTGTACCGCCGGATACGTCGTTGACAATATGCACACCGGCATCGATAGCAGCTGCAGCAACGTCTGCACGAAATGTGTCGATGGATAGGATGGCTTCTGGAAAGGCTTTCTTGATAGCATGGATTGGTGGAAGTGCGCGGTCCATCTCTTCCTGCGAGGATATCAGGGGAGCACCCGGACGGGAAGAATACGCGCCGATATCAAGAATATGGGCGCCCGACTGCAATAGTGCTGTCGCTTTTTTTAATGCCTCATCAACAGTCGTATGTTCGCCGCCATCGTAAAAGGAGTCAGGAGTCACATTGAGAATTCCCATAATGACCGGTTTTTCAAAGGTCAGCAAGGTACCGCCGACATTGATAGACTGAGATCTCGCTGTATGGAATTTTTTCATTTTACCACAAGCACAGCATCTGCGATGATGCTGATATCTTTTTTAGGTTGTGTAATCAGGCTAATTTCGGCTTGCGATTTACCAAGGTCTTTTGCGACATGCTGTAAGTCTGCGACAGATGTTTCTTTTTTCCTGGCTACGCCTTCCACGACTACTGTTCTGCCGATGATATCTGCAGGCATAAAGAAGCCGTAATCTTTGAAGCGCACCATTACCGGCTCTCCTGAATCGCGCTGTAAGGTCATGAAGCAGCCTTTCTTTTTACAGACTTCCACCACTTTCCCTTCGATTTTGCCCTGGAAAGTACTCTTATTGCTGAGCACTTTATCTAGCTTATTTACGGTAATTGCATGGTCTGCGACAATTTCTTTCCCATATTTTACGCCGGGTCTTGCCGGTGGTATTACTTTCTTTTGCGCGTGTGACTGACTGCTAACAGCAAGGACCAACGAAAACAATAAAACGATTTTTTTCATGTTATTTCCGTATAAATTCAAATTTGCCACTTGAATCGAGTTTCATGATGGTGGACGATCTACCATCGGTCTTAACATCCCTGTCGTATGCTACAATATAATCAACCCCGTTTTTGATCTCAGGTGAAATTTCATCAAAGTCTTTTGCCGAAGGTTCGCCGCTGATGTTGGCTGAGGTGGAGATAATGGGTTTGCGAAAACGCTGCAAAAGTTGTTCGCAAAAAGCATGTTTGACAACTCGAATGCCAATGGATCCGTCCGCCGCAATTGCATTGGGCGCCAGGTTTTTGGCATTCGAGTAGACGATTGTCAAGGGTTTGTCTGTATATTCAATAAGTTGATAAGCAACATCTGGGATATCGTTAACATAACTGGCCAATTGGTTTTCGTTATGCAGCAGGATGATTAGGCTCTTGGTTTTATCGCGTCCTTTCAGCTGATAGATTTTTTCTACAGCCTCCGGATTGGTGGCGTCACAGCCTATTCCCCAGATTGTATCAGTTGGGTATAAGATCAGGCCACCATTTTTTAGCGTTTCCAGTGCTTTATTCAAATCCTCACGTTCGACAAATGTGCTCATTTTTTATCTGTATTTATTCCTGCCCTTAAGTTTAAACTGCTACGTTGTGGTCGCGTAGGGCGTCGTTCAAAGAGGTTTTCTTATCGGTAGATTCTTTACGTTGACCAATGATCAGTGCACAAGGTACCTGGTATTCCCCTGCGGCAAATTTTTTGGTGTATGAACCCGGGATTACGACTGACCGTGCTGGAACATAACCTTTATATTCAACAGGTTCGGGGCCGGTGACGTCAATAATTTTTGTGGAAGCTGTCAATACGACATTCGCGCCCAATACCGCCTCCTTCTCAACGCGAACACCTTCGACAACAATGGCTCTGGAACCTACAAATACGTTATCTTCGATGATCACCGGAGCAGCCTGAACCGGCTCCAATACACCACCGATACCAACTCCGCCACTTAAATGTACATGTTTGCCGATCTGTGCACAAGAACCTACTGTTGCCCACGTGTCGACCATTGTGCCTTCGTCAACATAAGCACCGATGTTAACATACGAAGGCATCATAATAACCCCTTTGGCCAGATATGCGCCTAAGCGCGCAGAAGCACCCGGAACAACGCGTACACCCGTGTGTTTGTAGTCCGTTTTTAACTTCATTTTATCGTGAAATACGAAAGGGCCTGCAGTCATTTCACGCATATCATTGATCGGGAAATACAAGATAACAGCTTTTTTGATCCAGTCGTTTACATGCCATCTGGTACCAATCAATTCCGCTACGCGGATCTCACCGCTGTCCAACTTCATGATGACAGTACGAATAGCTTCCGAATATTCCTTATACTCTAATAATTGTCTATCTTCCCACGCTTCCTCAATCAGTTTTTTTAGTGGCTCTACCATATTATTTGTTTGCTTATATGAATTTGTTTATTTTGATGTACAAACTTAGATAAAGTTGTATATAAAAGCAACTTTATCAGTCGCTCCGCTGGTGTCAAAATGCCGCTTAATTCGGAGATCTGTTAATAATTAAGCAGGGGCGCTACGATAATCTGCTAATATAACTATTTTTGTACTATGGCTGCTACATCAGAAAAATTAAGAATTGACAAATATTTATGGTCAATCAGAGTATTTAAAACGCGTACTTTAGCTACTGAAGCCTGTAAGGCTGGGCGAGTGAAGCTGAATGGTCAGAATATTAAGCCTTCTTATGAGGTTAAAATTGGGGATGTTTATCATATTCAGAAAGGTATAGAGAAAAAAGTCGTTAAGGTTATTGGCCTGCTGGAGCGCCGGGTAGATGCGAAGACGGCGGTCCAATTTTATGAGGACCAGACACCTGTCGAAGAGACGGTAGGCTATAAATCAATGTTTCATGCACCAGTGCTCAAACGTGACCGTGGCACAGGGCGTCCCACCAAAAAAGACAGACGTGAAATTGATGACCTTCAGGCATCAGACTGGTGGGACAAGGAGGATGAGTAAGGCTTGGGGTGTACTGTTTCTGCCTTAATGGAATTTAAGGGCAATGAGGTCTTAAAGCAAGCCAAAGGGTCATCGACCAGATAGGTTAGAGATATTTTTCGAGCTCATCAAACTGTATATCGCCATGGGAGGCATCATACAGGCTCTTTTTGCCTTCAATAATAATAATCTGGGGGGACTGGTGTTCAACCTGCCAGCGTTGCGCGATTTCGTTGGATAGTGCTCTATAACGCAACAGGTCCAAGAGATAGATTGTATAATCACGGTCGGCCGTATTGGCCATGCGCTCAAGACTTCGCTTGGCCATATTGCTAATCCCGCAGGTGGTGCTGTGCTTGAAAATAGCTGATCTCGTATCCGATTGATAAAGGTCTTCCAGCTGTTCTTCAGTATTCAGTTCTATCCAATTGATCATATTACAATTCTTTAAATTTTTTTTGTTCTACTTGCACGAATGAAGAAATAGCGGGAAATATACAGGTTTTTTTGTCGTTGCCAGCTGCATTAAAGACACTGGGCAACCGGATGCCGTCCCCGATCTCTTTATACTTGCTCACTTCATACGTGACTTTCCCGTTGCTATCTGTGTATTCGTAGCGGGTGATTTCGCCAGTGTTTTGGTCGATATAAAGGAGTCCATCCAGTTTTTCGCCAAAGACCGGACCTGATGAGCTGATGTTAACGACGGCTAGTTTCTGCCCGCCAATAAACCGTTCATCCTGATTTTTAAGCTGTACATTCTTTTGTTCGATCAGGGTTGGTAGCAATAAAAGGCTTAAGTCGGCAAATAACTGACTTTTGATAGACCGTTTTATTTCCTGACCATCGCTGACGCTATTTCCAGCAACAAATAGTTTCTCGCCGCCAGCACCCTTATAATTAAATAGGTACGTGACCTGATCTGCTCCGCTATAGCCATCAAAGCGGCATTCGCCGGTGGAGCGGTTGAAGAGAAACTTACGTTCCTCGTTGGAAAGTTGTTCTGATACCACATTGCCTTTGGCTGAAAAAGCCAGATATTGCAGAGAGTCCCATTTCTGTTTTCCTCCTATACTGCTCCAGACCTGCTTGCTGAGGCTGTCATTTTGCGCAAAGATGAGTTTTGGGCAGAATATCGTCAACAGGAATACTAAAAGTATATTCGATAATGTTCTCATAATCATATAAAAAAATAAAAATCGATTAATAAGATATTCTATATTTTATTAACCGATCTATTTAAACTAAAAGTATTTGTGCGTGTAATAAGTTGGCCCAAAATACTTTTTCATGATTAAAATACTAGACAAAATTGATACCAAACTAGAATTTCTGCGCTATGGTAGCCATCTGAATTGCGGTGATCGCAGCCTCTTCGCCTTTATTGCCGTGTTTGCCACCTGCGCGGTCCAAGGCCTGCTGAAGATTGTCCGTTGTCAGCACGCCGAAGATAACAGGTTTGTTATATTTCAGTCCAACATTAGAAATCCCGTTAGCCACGGCATTGCAGATAAAGTCGAAATGTCTGGTTTCGCCCTGGATCACACAGCCTAAACAAATGACTGCATCAAAACTTTGGTTTCTCAATGCGATATCTGCTCCGGAGGTTAGTTCGAAGCTTCCGGGGACCTCAATGATTTCGATATTGCTTTCTTTTGCACCGTGCTTCTCTAAGCCGGAGATTGCACCATTCAATAACGCGCCGGTAATCTCTGCGTTCCATTGTGCCACTACTATTGCAAATCTGAACGGGCTTGCATCCGCAACTTGAATATGCGAAAAGTCGGATAAATTTTTAATGCTACTTGCCATAATAGGAGCAAAGATAATGAATTAGACGGTCACAAAAAAAGGGGCTATCAAATAGTCCCTTTTCTCGTGATTTAAGATCTTTATAGATGCGCTTGTACTCTGCCTAACAGACCGTCGATTGTCGAGGCCTCCTGACTTTCGGGGAAGTCTGTTTTGATTTTTTTATACGCAGTTTCTGCACTTTTATAATCGTTTTGCGCTTCATATACAAGACCCAATTTTTTCAAAAATAACGGGGTGGTGTACGAATTGCTCGATTTCTCCGAAGCTTGTTTGTAGTAGTCTGCTGCTTTTTTGTAATCCTTTAGTTCAGAATAAGCATCACCGGTAAGACCGATGACCAGTGGGTCTAAAATCTGACTGCCGGTTGGCGAATATTTTTCGAGTGCCTTTACTGCTTCATCAAATTTTCCCTGACGTAAGTAAAGGCCACCTAAATAAGCGTTAGCAATATTAGCCGATTTTGTATTTGAATATTCTTCAGCAATTTGTTTAAATCCAAGGAAGGATCCGTCACCAGAGATAGCTTTGTTTTGTAATGAATCGATGGGGGCAAGCTGCTCTGCTTTATACATCCGGTTGGAAGCCTCTTCGGCTCTAGGCTGTAAATAAAGCTTCTGATACCCGAAATAAAGAAGAATCAAAACAACGACACCGCCTAAGATAAAGACTACGCTCTTCTGATTATCTTGAAAAAAAGATCCTTTTGAAGGTTTGAAACCTTGATTTGTATTATTTGTATTTTTAGACATTACTAATCAGTAAAATATGGATTGCAAAAATACACTTTTCGGGCAAATTTGCAAGCGTTTTACAATTTTAAAATGAATTAACTTTTGCGTTCTGACTCATTTGACAGCTCAATTTCCTTGTCCAGCTGTTCATAGATGGAATTTTTACTTTTAAACTCCGGTACAATGATTTTCATTTGATAGACAACCTCGTTTTTGTTTTGTGTCGCTAAACGGCGGTTTAGTTCATCGAGTTTGAGGCTCACGATGCTGTAATCATTTTCCCGTACTTTGGCAATCATAATTTTCTCGTGATGTGTGGGGAGGGTGTTTTCCAAGTCGTTTAATAGCTCTTCGTACAGTTTTTCCCCGGGTCTTAATCCTGTGAATTTTATTTCGATATCTTCGTTAGGTTTGAAACCCGAAAGCCGGATCATTTTCTTCGCAAGTTCAACAATCTTGACCGATTTGCCCATGTCAAAGACGAATATCTCTCCTCCCTGTCCCATAGCCCCAGCTTCCAGTACTAAGCGGCAGGCCTCAGGAATCGTCATAAAATAGCGCGTGATTTCGGGGTGGGTTACCGTAACAGGCCCTCCTTTTTGAATTTGGTCTCTGAACCTGGGTATTACCGATCCGTTTGAGCCGAGTACATTGCCAAAGCGGGTGGTAATGAATTTCGTATTCGCGGTGCCGTGAGTCTGGCTCTCCAGATGGTTGTTTAGGGACTGCACATATATTTCGGCTATGCGTTTTGTTGCACCCATAATATTGGTGGGGTTGACTGCTTTATCTGTGGACACAAACACAAATTTTTCGACCTGAAATTCCACGGCCAGATCAGCAAGGTTTTTTGTCCCCATGACATTGGTCTGCACAGCTTCCAGAGGGTGGTTTTCCATCATAGGCACATGCTTATAGGCCGCTGCGTGATACACATAATGGGGCTTGAAGGTTTCAAAGAGCAGGCGCATTCTTTTCGTGCTCCGGATATCTGCAATATATGTGTGGTACACCTGATTGGGAAATTCATCCTGCAGGTCCAATTGCAAATTGTGTAACGGTGATTCAGCCTGGTCGCAAAGAATAATCATCTGCGGTTCATATTTTCCCAACTGGGAGGCAATTTCGCTTCCAATGGAACCTGCCGCACCGGTGACCAATATCCTTTTGCCCTTTGTCTGGTTCAGGATATGGTCGTCATTGATTTTAATCGGATCGCGTTCGAGCAGATCCTCGATTTTTATTTTCTGTATCTGATTGGGATTGAGGTCCCCATTCATTATCTTTTTCACTGGTGGAAGCGTCAGGATACTGACATTGCGTTCTAATGCTATGTCTGTAATTTCGTTTTTGCGTTCCGACGGAATGTTGTGCGAGGCAATGATGACTTCCTCAACGTTGAGGGTGCCGATCAGATGGCTGAACTTTTTCGAGGAATAGATTTTGGTTCCGTCGATGACTTTGTTGATTTTCTGGTCGTTGTCATCCAAAAATCCGATGATGGCATTTTTGGAGCGAATATCGTGATCTAAGGTTCTTTTGACTGCAATGCCCAAATCTCCTGCACCATAGATCAGCGTTTTCTTTCTGGTGCCATTCACTTTCTTGGTATAGAGAAAGAAAATCTTTATGATAGTCCGGTAAACGGTCAGAATTAGAAAGGAAAACAGGGCAAAGAATATAATCAATGCGGTAGGAATGTTGCGTT
Organism: Sphingobacterium thalpophilum; assembly: GCF_901482695.1. NCBI lineage: Bacteria > Pseudomonadati > Bacteroidota > Sphingobacteriia > Sphingobacteriales > Sphingobacteriaceae > Sphingobacterium > Sphingobacterium thalpophilum. The sequence continues at coordinate 1,271,386 of NZ_LR590484.1, read as the reverse complement.
CAATTTCGTTGGCCTGAATGATTAATTTGATCACCAAAAGAACGAAGACACTGAATATGATCGTCGATAATATGCGTATGGAATCTATCGCGCTTGTGTAACGAATTATCCCTGTATACATCTTGAACAGGTAAAAAGACAAAGAGCAGACGCTGATAAAAAGGATGAATCGGATACTGAAGTCTATGTCAGTTAGAAAGTCAAAGTTAAAGTCGTAATAAATGACGTTTGCGAGGAGATAAGCCATGGAGACGCTGAAAATATCCAACAAAAAGATGATCCATCTGGGTACGATACTGACTTTACTAAGCATGTTATTATATCTGTTTTACTAAGACAAATGTAGAGAATTTTGCGTCATTCCAATGGGCTTTGTGGTATAATATTCCTGTAGAAGCAAGCATATTCATCTTCGTTTTGATTAGATTGATTATTTATCGTAATTTTAGCTAAAGTCAATTTAATAAGATGAATGAGTTAGGGAAGCTTGCGAATCAGGCCATGATTTCTCCAAAAGAGATGTTGTTTGAGAAGAAAAAGAATGCAAAAAGTCTTTTTATCGGTATTCCAAAAGAAATCTCCTTCCAGGAAAAGCGTATATGCTTGACTCCATTGGCGGTTGCCTTGTTGGTCGAGAATGGGCATGAGGTCGTGATTGAAACTGGTGCGGGTGCCGGGGCGAACTTTTTGGACCATCACTACAGCGAGCAGGGCGCGCGGATTGTTTCTTCCAGGGAGGAGGTGTATCAGGCCGATCTGATCATTAAAGTAGGCAGCCCGACTGTGGCAGAAGTTAAGTTGATGAAGGAGAGACAACTGCTATTGTCGTCGCAGCAGCCCTCGCTGATGAATGTGGAGGTACTGAAAGCATTGATGCATAAAAAGATTACTGCGATTTCCTATGAGTATTTAAGAGATGAGGGCGGTTGTTTGGCGGTGGTTCGCGCTATGAGCGAAATTGTGGGGGCGACAGCGACTTTGATTGCCGGTGAATATTTGAGCAATGCATTTGGGGGGAAGGGCCTGATGCTCGGAGGAGTTACAGGAGTAGCTTCGACGGAGGTCGTGATTATAGGTGCTGGGACCGTAGGCGAGCAGGCTGCACGAACGGCGCTGGCGCTCGGAGCGGAGGTGAAGGTATTTGACAATTCCATCTATAAACTGAGACGGCTGCAAAATAATCTGGGCAGCAGGGTTTTTACATCTGTGATACAACCGATTATTTTAAATAAAGCTGTTATTAGTTCAGACGTCGTCATTGGTGCATTGCGTGCCCGCAATGGGCGTTCGGCCTGCGTAATTTCCGAAGAAACGGTGTCCAAAATGAAGCCTAATTCGGTGATTATCGATGTGAGTATTGATCAAGGCGGAAATTTTGAGACCTCAGAGGTAACTTCACACGATAAGCCTGTCTTTCGCAAATTTGATGTGATTCATTATTGTGTCCCCAATATTGCTTCGCGTGTGGCGCGGACAGCCACCTATGCCATGAGCAATATTTTCACCTCTATATTGTTGGATTTTGCGGAGCTCGGAGGCCTGAGAAATGCCATCTGGAAGAATCCGGGGATCAGGAGTTCCATTTACCTTTATCAGGGCAACCTGACGAATGCTGATATGGCCGACCGCTTTAATATGACTGCCAAAGATCTGGATCTATTGGTCGTGTCTTCACTATAAAATATACATGAACAAACTTAAACCGATGAAAAGAATTATTATGATCTTATTTTCTTTGATCTCATTGACAAAGGCTCAGGATGCAACAAACCTATATGCAGATAGTATTCCTAACACAACGGATAATCCGCAGGCTCTTACCGAAAAAAATGTTCCCAAAATATTTGCCTATATACCGGAGGGCCCTGCAATAAAGAATATTGCTGTTCTCGTTATCCCTGGAGGTGGCTATTCGCATATCGCCATGGATCATGAAGGACATGCTGTGGCCAAAGAACTCGTGAAAAATGGGTATGCTGCATATGTGTTACAGTATAGACTGCCATCGCCGAATATTATGCGGGATAAGAGTATAGGGCCACTTCAGGACGCACAGCGTGCGATGCAGTTGATCAGAACCACGCATCCCGAGTTCAAAAAAGTGGGTGTGATCGGATTTTCTGCAGGTGGGCATCTGGCTTCTACTTTGATTACCAAGTTTAAAAAAGATTATATTTCTAACCCTGGTCACATTTCCCTCAGACCCGATTTCGCGGGACTGATTTATCCTGTGATCTCCATGGAGAATGATGTTACGCACAAGGGATCACGCATCAATCTGATTGGCGAAAATCCGTCGGAGGATATGATCAAGCTTTTTTCCTCCGACCTGCAGGTATCCTCCGATGTATGCCCGGTCTTCTTTGTGCACGCTAAAGATGATACTGCCGTTCCGATTGAGAATAGTTACCGGATGATGGCGGCACTTGACAAGGCGCATGTGGCCAACAAACTCTATACGTTTAAACAGGGCGGGCATGGATTCGGCCTGATCAACAAGACTTCGGATAAAATGTGGTTTGATGCCTTTTTATCCTGGCTTTCCCAATTGTAAATAAAACGGTTGGGTAATGGCTCTGTAGAGGTTAGAAAGCAATCCAGTCTGAAATTGTCAGATCTACAGCTTGTTTTTTCTCAGGAACAAGCTGTGAGGTGCTGATGCAATGCAGGTCAAGCAGGTTGTTAGTGACAACGATCTCGTAATAGAAGCCCCGGAATTTAACCTCTTTGACAAAGAAGGGTGAGTGTTCTGCAGGGCTGATGGAGATCCATTCCTGATGTATAGCGATGGTTTTATCTCCTGCTATGCCCAAATGTACAGCTTTTTCGGCGGATAAGATGTTGCTTTTTGCTAATAGCTGAGCCGTGTAAGGGTGGGAGGGTCTGGTATACAGGCGGTGGGGGTCATTCTGATCCAGGATCTTTCCCGACTTCATGACAATAAGATCGTCTGCCAATGCAAGTACTTCGGTAGGGTCATGTGATACTAAGATGATGGTAAGGCCTGTCTCTCTGACAATAGATTTGATGTCCTGCTGCAGGGTGTCGCGGAATGAGGCGTCGACCTGATTGAAAGGCTCGTCCATTAGCAGCACCTCCGGTTCATTGATGAGAGCTCGGCAGATGGCGACGCGCTGTTTTTCACCACCGCTGATATCAGCTACCCTTTTTTTCGCCAAGTGGGCTATCCGCAGCCTGCTCAATATTTCGGCGGTCTTATCCTCTTTACGCTTAATGTCGGTGTTTGGTAACTGTGAAGCCACATTGTCCCATACGTTCGCATAGGTATTAAGGTCGTCAAAGCCCTGTGAGACGAGCTTCATGGCATCGTGTCCAGGGATTAATTTGTCTTTGCGGGTCGGGACCTGCCAGCCTTTATAGCGGACAGTTCCGTTTGAGGGCTCCAATAGGCCATATATCAATCGGAGCAATGTGCTTTTTCCACTGCCCGATTCCCCAATTATAGCTGTTATCTTTCCTTCTTCAATCGCAAAGGAAGCGTCTTCCACGGCCAGCTGTTCGTTATTTTCGTGGAACGAAAAGCTTAACTGCTGCGCGTGGATTGCAGCCAGTCCCGGTACATGGGTGTCTGAAGGAATATACTGACAGGAGGATGAATGAGCCATAATGGGGGAGATGGGATTAAGAAATGGATATGTTACGTGTGTTGGTGTCGAGAATGCTGATATGTATTTCTTTCGCTTCTTCCGGAAGGAGATTCGGAATTTTCTCAGGCCATTCGACAAAACAATAAGCACCTGAATAAAAATATTCCTCGTAGCCGAAATCAAACGCTTCCTGCTCGTCCTTGATTCTGTAAAAATCAAAATGATAGATCGGCCCAGCGTCGGACGCATACTCATTCACGATGGAAAATGTCGGACTTGAGGTGCTATCTTTTACACCAAGCTGTTCGCACAAGGACTTAACAAAGGTTGTTTTCCCTGCTCCCATTGGCCCATATAATAGAAATATACGAGTCGTAGGGAAACTATTTAAAAGCGATTGTGCTGCAACAGCAAGATCTGCTGTCGAGTTTACGATAATTTCCATACTGCAAAATTACTATTTCGGTAAGTATGTCGCAAAGGGGATGATCATTTCTTCCAAAGATATGCCACCGTGCTGAAATGTTCCATTGAAATAATTGACAAATTGATTGTAATTATTCGGATAGACGAAATAGAAATCCTCTTTAGCGAAGGCATACGTAGAACTGACATGCAGCTTGGGCAGCTGTGCCTCATGTGGGTTCTTGATGGCAAAGACATCCTTTTCGATATAATTCAGGTTTTTTCCTTGCTTATACCTCAGATTTGTATTGGTATTTCGGTCACCAACTATTTTACTCGGTTTTTTTACTCGTATTGTACCGTGGTCGGTAGTCACAATAACACGAACTTTTTTTTGTGACAACCATTTTAGGACTTCGAGCAACGGGGAATGTTCAAACCAGGATAGGGTAAGAGATCGGTAAGCGCCTTCGTCATTTGCCAGCTCGCGGATCATTGAACTATCCGTCCGCGCATGGGACAGCATGTCGACAAAGTTGTAAACCAGTACATTGAGCTGATTGTGCAGCAGGTTGCCTAAGTTGTCTAAGACGTCCTTGCCTTGTTCCAGCGTCAGGACTTTTGTATAAGAGTGTTTGATAGGCTTACGGTAAAGTCTTTTTATCTGATCCTCCAAAAATTTATCTTCGTATAGATTTTTGCCGCCTTCGTCTTCATCGTTCTGCCACATTTTTGGGAAGCGTTTTTCCATTTCGAGTGGTGTCAATCCGCTGAAAATAGCGTTTCTGGCGTACTGCGTCGCTGTGGGAAGGATACTGAAATAGTTGGTTTCTTCTTCCAGTCTAAAATAATCGGTGATGACTTCATTGATGATTTTCCATTGATCGTACCGTAAGTTGTCAATCAAGATGAAAAATGTGGACTTTTCCTCATCAAGTGCTGGAAATACCTTTTTTTTAAATAGCTGGTGGGATAATATCGGGGCAATTTCAGGACGGTTGATCCAATTGATATAATTGTTTTCGATAAATTTGGAAAACTGCATATTGGCTTCCGACTTTTGCATGGTCAATATTTCGTGCATATTGCTATCTTCGAGTTTCTCGAGCGATAGTTCCCAATATACTAACTTTTTATACACTTCTGACCACTGTTTAAAGTCCAGATTGTCATTTAGGATCATGCCGAGATTACGAAAATCCTGCTGATAGGCCATGGATGTCTTCTCGTTGACAATACGTTTGTTTTCAGTAAGTTTTTTTATCGTCATCAAAATCTGTTTGGGATTTACAGGTTTTATGAGATAATCGTCTATTTTGGAACCGATGGCGTCTTCCATGACGTGTTCTTCTTCATTCTTTGTCACGAGCACGATAGGAACAGTTGGATTGACGGATTTGAGAATTGCGAGCGTTTCGAGCCCTGTCAGCCCGGGCATGTTTTCGTCCAGAAATACTAAGTGAAAAAAACCATTTTTAAAGGCTTCAACAGCATCATTTCCATTGTTGACCGTGTCAACTTTATACCCCTTACTTTCTAAAAACAATATATGTGGTTTTAGAAAATCAATTTCATCATCGGCCCAGAGAATATGTGTTTTTTGCATCTTGTTATTATATGTCTATATATATCAGAGGCCGGTCGTGTGACCACATTCAGATGTAACAAATGTGTATGGCCTCTTTGATGAATGGATTTCAATATGATACTAACATAAGCAAATATCGTGCTTTAGATTTATTTTTAACATTTCTTAACGATGAACTAATTATCTTTGTTTTAAGTTTATAGTAGTGATAACCATGATTTTGTGCCAAAGTCTGGTTGTCTGCTGATATGTTAAGAATACCTTAATTTATTGCCACATTGAATAAGAACAAAATCATCAATGATCCTGTATATGGGTTTGTCTCAATCCCTGCGGGTCTGGTCTTTGATCTGATACAGCACCCCTATTTTCAGCGGTTGCGCTATATCAAACAGGTGAGCATGACCCATCTTGTCTACCCGGGTGCTTTGCATACGCGATTTCAGCATGCGATAGGGGCCATGCATCTGATGTCCATGGCCATAGAAACCTTACGGAGCAAGGGGATCATGATTTCGGAAGAGGAGGGCGAAGCGGTACTGGCTGCTATTTTGCTGCATGATATTGGCCATGGCCCTTTTTCGCATTCACTTGAGCATAGCTTGATTACAGGCGTTTCCCATGAATTGCTATCCTCCCTGCTGATGGATCGTATCAATCAGGATCTGGGCGGTAGATTGAGTTTAGCAATCAATATTTTTAATAATCACTACCCGAGAAAATTTCTGCATCAGCTGGTGTCCAGTCAGCTGGATGTCGACCGTATGGATTATTTAAACCGGGACAGCTTTTTTACCGGTGTTTCCGAAGGGGTCATTTCCTTTGACCGTATTATCAAGATGCTGCACGTGGTCAACGATGAAATCGTTGTTGAATATAAAGGTCTCTATTCCGTGGAGAAGTTTCTTATCGCGCGGCGGCTGATGTATTGGCAGGTCTATTTGCATAAGACCGTTATCGGTGCAGAGCAATTGCTGATAAAAATATTGCAGCGGGCGAAGGACCTGACCGCTGCGGGGGCGGCGCTATACTCGACGCCAGCATTTCACTGGTTTCTGAGCCAGCAGATTGACCGAACAAATTTTTTGGATGACCCGTTGCATTTGGACTGGTTTACTCGTTTGGATGATACAGACATTATGTCGGCGATAAAAACCTGGGAAAAACATGATGATAAAATTTTAAGTCGTATGTGCCAGCGGATTATGAAGCGGGATTTGTATCGGTCAATAATGAGCAATAAACCTTTTTCAGCAGCGGATATGGAGCTTGTGGAAAGGCGAGTTGGCCAGGCGCTGGATGTGAATGACGCGGATATTCATTATTATGTGTTCACACAGGAAATTCAGAATCGGGCGTATAATCCATCAAAGGATCCGATCAGGATCCTGTTGAAGTCGGGTGCACTTGTTGACATTACGGAGGCATCGGATCTCGGGAATTTAGAAGCATTGTCAAAAAACGTGTCTAAATACGCGTTATGTTATCCAAAAGAGGTAGGATATATAGCAATTCCTTCGGTTGGGTAGTTATTTTTTAATAAAAAAACATAGATTTGTACCATGCAATTTACTGCTCAACAAATAGGAACATTATTAGAAGGAAGGATTGAGGGGAATCCAGAAGTTACAGTGGGTAACCTTGCCAAAATTGAGGAAGGTAAAAAAGGTGATCTTTCCTTTTTGTCAAATCCGAAATATGAGCATTTTATATATACTACGGATGCTTCTATCGTCATTGTGAATGAAGATTTGCAATTGGCTCAGCAGACCAAACCTACATTGACGATCATTCGGGTGAAGAACGCCTACGCAGCCTTCTCCACGATATTGAATATGTATAACGAATTTCGTCTGGATAAGAGCGGGCGTGAGGAACCGTGTTACATTCATGCGGAAGCCAAGATTGGCAGCGGCGGCTATATCGGTGCATTTGCCTATATTGGAAAAGGTGCCCAAATCGGCGATAATGTCAAGATTTACCCTCAGGTTTTTATCGGGGATAAAGTCACGATTGGCGACAATACCACGCTTTATCCCGGAGTAAAGATCTATCACGATTGCAAGGTCGGTAAGAACGTCGTCATTCATTCCGGCGTTGTTATTGGGTCGGATGGTTTTGGATTTGCTCCCCAGGAAGATGGCACCTATAAAAAGGTACCACAGATCGGTTATGTTCAGGTGGAGGATAATGTGGAGATTGGAGCGAATACGGTCATTGACCGGGCAACCATGGGTGCGACGATTGTGCGCGAGGGCGTTAAATTGGATAATCTCATCCAGATAGCCCATAATGTGGATATTGGAAAAAACACGGTTATTGCTGCACAGACCGGGATTTCGGGCAGTTCGAAAATTGGAGAACATGTCGTCTTGGGTGGACAGGTGGGGGTTGTTGGGCATATTACCGTTGCTAAGGGTTCCCAAATACAGGCACAATCAGGTGTGAACAGGTCGATTAAAGAAGAGGGTAAAAAATGGGGCGGAACACCGGTCATGCCATATCAACCTCAATTGCGCTCAAACGTCATATTTGCACGCCTACCGGAGTTGGAAAAGCGGATCCAGGAGTTGGAGAAGCTGTTAGAAACAAAAGTAAAATAATCTTTTTTCATTGAAATAAACTGTTCTTTAATTGTTAAGCTATCATGGGCAGGCCTACTTGCTGCTATCGATATGTATTATTGTCTCATGATGGGTTGTCAAAAGAAGTTTTGATTTAAAAATATGTTAATAGAAATGAATGTAAAACAGAGAACCATCAAAAACGAGGTCGAAATTTCGGGGGTAGGTCTTCATACAGGGAAAATAGTATCGATGACCATCAAACCAGCTCCGGAAAATCACTGGTTTAAGTTCCGGCGTGTGGATTTAGAAGGACAGCCTGAAATATTGGTTGATGCGGATAATGTCACCGATACTTCCAGAGGAACCACTATTTCTCAAAACGGCGCGAGTGTCAGTACAATAGAGCATTTAATGGCTTCCTTGATCGGTCTGCAGATCGACAATGTACTGATCGATATTGATGGTCCTGAAATTCCTATATTAGATGGCAGTGCGGCAATTTTTGTTAAATTGCTGGAGGAGGCTGGATTTGAAGAACAGGAGGCCGATAGAGATTATTATGAAATTTCGAATAATATCCATTATGCCGAGCCAGATCGTAAAGTAGAGATTCTGGGTATGCCTATGGACGGTTACCGTCTGACCTGTATGATCGACTTTAATTCACCTGTGCTGGGCAGCCAGCATGCAGCCATTACTTCTATTGAAGATTTCAAGTCAGAGATTGCTTCTTCACGCACGTTCTGTTTTCTGCACGAGTTGGAAATGTTGGTCGACCACGGGCTGATTAAGGGTGGCGACCTAAGCAATGCCATTGTGATTGTCGATAAAGAAACCTCACCCGAAGAGCTTCAGAAACTTGCTCATCTTTTCCATAAAGAGACTGTTGCTGTCGCAAAAGAGGGAATATTAAACAATAATCAACTACGTCACCAGAATGAACCGGCCCGACACAAACTGTTGGATATGGTCGGGGACTTAGCATTGGTTGGAAGGCCGCTGAAAGGGCACATCATGGCTGCCCGCCCCGGGCATGCGGCGAATGTAGCTTTTGCCAAGAAAATCAAGGAGCAGATTAAGAAAGACAAAACGCGTAAAAGAGTCAAGGTTTATGACCCGAATATGCCGGCATTGTACGATACCGTGGAAATTATGAAAATCCTCCCGCATCGTCAACCGATGCTGATGGTCGATAAGATTTTGGAATTAACCGAGACCCATGTTGTCGGTTTAAAGAATGTCACGATGAACGAGGATCTGTTTATGGGACATTTTCCCGGCGCCCCGTTATTCCCCGGCGTATTGCAGGTGGAAGCCATGGCACAGACAGGCGGTATTCTGGTACTAAAGACTGTTCCGGATCCTGAGAACTGGCTGACGCTATTTCTTAAAATTGAGAATGCACGTTTTAAGGCGCAGGTGACTCCGGGAGATTCCGTGATCTTTAGGTGTGACCTGATGGAGCCTATTCGTCGAGGGATAGCGAAAATGAAGGGGGTTGCCATGGTGGGAGAGAAGATCGTCTGCGAGGCCGAACTTATGGCTCAAATCGTAAGAGTAAATAACAACTAAATAAGTATAGATGATACAGCCATTAGCTTATATTCATCCTGAAGCAAAAATTGCTAAAAATGTGGTCATAGAGCCCTTTGTTACCATATACAAGGACGTTGTCATTGGCGAAGGTACGTGGATCGGCTCCAACGTGACCATTATGGATGGAGCTCGAATTGGAAAAAACTGTAAAATATATCCAGGTGCTGTAATTTCGGGAGAACCTCAAGATTTAAAATTTGACGGGGAAGTCACGACAGCGGAAATTGGTGATAATACAACCATTCGTGAATGTGTAACCATTAATCGTGGTACAAAAGATAAATATAGGACGGTCATCGGCAAAAACTGTCTGATTCAGGCATATAGCCATGTTGCACACGATTGTGAAGTGGGCGATAACTGTGTTTTTTCCAACAATAGCACCCTAGCAGGACATATCACTGTCGGTGATTATGTAGTTTTGGCAGGGATGGTAGCGGTACACCAATTTGTGAAAATTGGTTCGCATGCTTTTGTCACTGGTGGATCATTGGTACGTAAAGATATCCCACCCTTTGTGAAGGCAGCCCGTGAACCTATTTCTTATGCGGGGATTAATTCTGTAGGACTTAGACGGAGAGGTTTTTCGGAGGAGCAGATTGCCGAAATCCAAAATATTTATCGTATCCTATTTGTTCAGAACCGCAACCTGGCAAAGGCCATGGAAATCATTGAAGCGGAGTATCAGGCTACAGAAATTCGTGACGAGATTCTGGATTTCATCCGGAATTCGGGACGCGGTATCATGAAAGGATTCAACAACCGGGCAATGTAATTGCACTACTGATTCATTCACTTTGGAAATAACACTGAAAGATATCGGCCGAAGGTATAATAATGAATGGATTTTCCGGCATATCAATTATCGTTTTGAGTCTGGTAAAAGTTATGCTATCCTTGGACACAACGGTTCGGGTAAATCAACGCTACTAAAAGTGCTATCGGGAAGTTTAACGCCGTCGGCGGGCGAACTGGTTTATACGCAGGGAGATCGAGTAGTTGGTGCTGATCAGGTGTATCAGTGGCTCGCTATCGCAGCACCTTACATGGATCTGATAGAGGAGTTTAGTTTGCATGAATTACTTGACTTTCATTTTAAATTTAAGGGCTATCTGACAGGCTTTGACAAGAACCGTGTGGTGGAGCTGCTGGGGCTGGAAAATGCTTTGGATAAAGAGATCAAATTTTTTTCATCGGGCATGCGTCAGCGGGTAAAGTTGGTTTTAGCCTGTTGTTCGGCTTCGGATCTGGTATTGCTGGATGAGCCAACGAGCAATTTGGACCGTGCAGGAGAAGAATGGTATCTCAGCCTAATTGATTTGACAAGGCGCCAATCCAGATTATTTATTATTTGTTCAAACCAAGAGAAAGAATACAGATTTTGTGACGAAACTATTTCAATTACGGAGTTCAAAAAGTAACGAATGAAATTTTAATAACACAATTAGTTTTTGTATTTTTGACGACTCAATAATGAGATAACCGTTTAAAGTTCAAATCAGAAAAATGGCCAAGGCATCAGAGGTAAAAGCAGGAAATATTTTAAGATTTAATGGGGAACTAGTCTCCGTAGAGGAATATATACATCGTACACCTGGAAATCTACGTGCATTTTATCAGGCGAGAATGCGTAATGTGAAGACTGGAAAATTAGTTGAATATCGTTTTCGTGTGGATGAGAGTGTAGAGATTGCACGGGTCGAAACCAATGATTATCAGTATTTGTACGAAGATGGAGAGTTTTTTGTTGTCATGGATAACGATAGCTATGAGCAATTTAACATTCCTAAATTTTTGTTCGGTGATTCAGCGCGCTTTTTAAAAGAAGGCATGAATGTGATCGTTGCCTTTGAAAGTGACGAGCCTATTATGGCAGAGGCTCCCAAAAGTGTTGAGCTGGAGATTACCTACACTGAACCAGCGGTCAAGGGCGATACCTCAACAAATGCGTTAAAAAAAGCTACAGTAGAAACTGGGGTAGAGATTATGGTGCCTTTATTTATCAATCAAGGAGAAAAAGTAAGAGTAGATACGCAAACCGGTAATTATATCGAGCGCGTAAAATAATATAAAGATTTTAGGTTTAGGTTGATTATTCGGTCTTGATAGCGCTCGCTACAAGGCCGTTTTTTTTAACATGGCAGGCTTAAAAATTTCTTTGTAGCAGTATCGATCTGATGCAGAACAGATAATACCAATTATGAAATCAAAAAAAGACCTTAGACAGGAGTTTAAAACAAAACGGTGTCAGCTTTCGGAGGAAGAGGAACACATGCTGAACCAAAAATTACAGATGCAGTTTCGTGGAATAGATCTATCGTTGATCCGATACTTGCACGTGTTTTTGCCGATCACAAAATATCATGAACCCAATACCTATCCGATGATCGAGTACCTGAAAGAGGCTTTTCCCCAGATGATGCTGGTGGTGTCACGGTCCAATTTTGAGGATTGTTCGATGCAGCATTATATCCTTGATCAGCACACCGTTTTTGAAATCAATAGGTGGGGGATTCCCGAGCCCGTGGCGGGCCTTGAGGTGGCCCCTTCGGAGATTGATTTTATTTTGGTTCCTCTGCTCGCTTTTGATTCAAACGGACATCGAGTAGGATATGGGAAAGGATTTTACGACCGTTTTTTCGCATTGTGCAGACCAGATGTTCAACGCGTTGGACTATCTTTTTTTGATCCGGTTGAAAACATTGCTGATGAAAACGAACACGATGTAAGGCTGACAAAAGCCATTACACCGGAGCGCATTTATCACTTTGATTAGTCCGAACTTTTGCACCGTATTTGCTATCTTTCCCGCTTGCAGGCTTCTCCCTGATGCTGAGCCGCGCGAGGCACATGGTAGAATAAAATTTATTTTCTATTTTTAGCGTAAATTCAATTGCTGTATCGGTATGCCGAGATTTTTGTTTATTCTATTTTTTATCGTTCTAAATTCTGGGATTACTGTCTCTGGAATGGATCTAATAGGTACCAATAGCTCGGTAGAAGAACGCAATTTTTATGAACGCATTATTCAGGAGGCGCAGCAGCATCAAGTTTCCAGTTCGGCTTTGACGCGGTACCTTACGCCCTATTTTGATCAGGCCATACGGAAAAATGACAAGGCCTTGCTGGCCATTTATTACTGCCTGTTGGCTGACCAGTCGTTTGAAGTAGAAGATACCAGGAATAATTTCAGTGATAAATATTATCTAAAAGCACTTGATCTCGAGAAGGATTACAGCTATCAAAATGTGAAAGCTTGGGTAAAAGTGATGTATGGTTTTTATCTGTACAGATGCTTAAAAGCTTCTGAAGCCCTTCCTTTTATGTTGGAAAGTGAAAAGGCATTAGAGGATATACCCAAAGATCTGGTGCTGGATCTGACACAAACGTATAAGAAGTTAGGATATTTCTTTGGGACCTTGGGAGATTATGCAACCGGAATCAAATACTTGAAGCTTGGGGCACAGCAAGCAGGAGTACCGTCGCGGCTGAAGGCTGCCATTTTGGACAATTTAGGTCTTTTGACGCTAAAAAGCGGGGGAGATACCGCACAGGCAATGAAGCATTTTGTGTTTGCCCGGGATTTGGCGCTTTCCGTGAGAGATTCTCTCCGATATGCCAAGATTTTGGGCAATCAGGCCAAGGTCTTTGAAGGTAGAAAAGATTACCGGAGGGCGTTGGCGTTGTTAGAGCAGGATCTGGCGATCTCCAGGGCTTTGGGCAACAATAAGAACAGCGTTTACGCTCTGATGGCCCGTATCCGTCTATACATTTCGATGGGGGATAATAAGGGAATACCTCATATGCTTGATGAAGCGGAAGACCTCTTGACGGGATCGGATGATAAAAAGACGATCCTCGAGCTGGAGGGGTATAAACTACGTCTGGCGTTACAGGACGGCGATGCACGAAAGGAGCTCCAAGCGCGGCGCAGGATCGATCGCCTTCAGGATTCCCTGCGATTTTTGGATGGAGACCCGGTATTGTCCCAGTTGAAATTCATGGCTGATAAACAGAAATACGCCTATAAGCTTTCATTGGCTCAGGCTCTGGTCAAGAAAAAACAAGCGGAGAAAAGAGTGTGGGTTATGTTAAGTCTTTTTGTATTAGCCCTGTTCTTTTTTATTTATCAAGCTTTCCGTTACCGCTCCAAAAAGCGCTTGCGTGAGTATGAATATCAGCTGCTTCATTTAAAGTATACGAAAGCCAAGCTGGATAAAGAACTGGTCAGTTCTAAAAGTCAGGTGGAGGAATATATGGTTTATCTGAAGCGGAACAACGAACAGATCAATCTGTTGTCCTCCATGCTGGAGGAAATCGGGGAGAGCAGTGCCAAAGATCGGGATGAGCTGAAATCACTGTTGCACTCCCATCTCATCACAGAAGAGAAGTGGCAACAATTTAAGCTATTGCTGGCAAGAGAGTTCCCGCATTTGCTACAGGATATTCAGGGTAAGTTTCCTGATATTACCGAATCCAATCTTCGGGTGATTGTGCTAATGAAATTGGGGCTAAATAACAGAGAGGTGGCCAATGTCCTTGGCGTCACCCCAGATGCGATTAAGAAATCGATGCAACGCTTAAAAAAGAAACTCGGAGAGCAGGCAGGATTATTAATGGAGTACATTTCGGATAAAGAGCTTGTTTAGGCCATTTTATCTCTTGGTCACTTGGATGCCACACCGCAATCTTTCACTCAAGCCATTGCCAATTCATAATCTTTTGCCCGAGGGCCTTGTCGTATGATCCCGTAAATGAACTTCTTGTTCTCTTTTGCCCGCTGGGGATGTTATTCCATAAACATGCGGAAGCGGAGCAGTTGACCAAGCAGACGATAGGACGATGCTGTTAGATCGGACCTTAAACTGTGATCAGTCTGTTATGAACAGATAGCAGTTTGTTCAGAACTCCCTATGGTTTACGATAACCAAGGAGGAGTTTATATCGAAATATCCTCAGTCTAGGGTAAAGTTTACGTATACTAGGTTAAACTGCCAGCTGTTTATGTGCTTATGCACTGAGTTTATATCAAGCTGTCGTTCGTTTAAGGTAAAGTGTAATAAGTTGACAGTATACTGCTGGGAGTTTGGTGTAGCCCTATAGCAGTATGCTGTAAATTTGTTGCAGCTGAAAGTAGACTGCTCTGTGTTTGTGATAAACTGTCAGGAGTCTATGATAGACTGATAGGAGTTTATATTGGACTGATAGCAGTTTAAAGGAGCGTATATTATCGTGAGTAGATAATATACGCTTTTCTATCCGCTTCAAAAATGTCGGTCGGATCGATTAATCCAGCGGATTTTCCTTTAGGTACTTTTCCCAGGCCCAGGCTGAGGCCATCATTTCATCAATGCCTAGTGCAGCCTTCCAGTGCAGCTGCTGAGCTGACTTCGTTACATCGCCATACACTTTGATGATGTCACCATCACGTCGCGGGCCGATTTCATAATTCAGCTTCTGGCCTGATGCCTTTTCGAAGGCTTTGATCGCTTCCAGTACAGAGTATCCATTGCCTGTACCCACGTTGAACACGTCGTATTTGCCGTTTGGATTGCCTTGTTCCAATAATCTGATAGCGGCGACATGAGCTTTTGCCAGATCGACGACGTGGATATAGTCGCGGACGCATGAGCCATCCGGCGTGTCGTAATCGGCTCCGAATACCGTCAATTTTTCTCTTTTTCCGATGGCCGTCTGCGTGATAAACGGCAGTAAATTCTGCGGCACGCCGTTTGGCAGTTCACCGATCAGTGCGGACTCGTGAGCACCTACAGGATTAAAATAGCGCAATGCGATAATATTATAGTTGTCGTATGCTGCCGCTGTTTCTTCCAGGATCTCTTCTGCAATTTGCTTTGTATTACCATAAGGAGATGCTGCCTTTTTGACTGGAGCAGTTTCGTCTACCGGAAGACGGTCCGGTTCTCCATATACCGTGCAGCTTGAAGAGAATACAAAGTTGATCGGTCTGCTGCGGTATGCTTCCAAAAGATTGATTAAGGAGAAGAAGTTGTTGTGATAGTACTTTAAGGGGTTCTGTACAGATTCTCCAACTGCCTTAGAAGCGGCAAAGTGGATAATTCCCGAGATGTCGCTATTATTTTTGACAAATTCATTGACCTTGGCGGTATCACAAAGATCGAACTGGTGAAATTCGGGTTTTATCCCGATGATCTTTTCGATCTGATCCAAGATTTTAATGTTTGAATTCGAAAGATCATCGATGATTACGGGAATATATCCCGCCTGGTGAAGTTCGACAACGGTGTGCGAACCAATATAGCCTGTTCCTCCTGTGACTAATATTTTTTTGTTCATTATTGTTGATTATAGTAAGTAAAGTCTTTATCTGATAAGATATCCAAAGGCAATTTTCGGTAAAAATCAATAGTTTTTTGCAGGCCTGATTTTCGACCTACCTGCGGCTGCCAGTTCAATTTAGCCTTCGCCAGGCTGATGTCCGGCTTTCGTTGTTTTGGATCATCCACGGGCAATGGCTGGTAGCTGATTTTACTTGGACTGCCTGTCAATTCCAAAATTTCCTTTGCAAGTTGCACGAGTGATATTTCGTCCGGATTGCCAATATTGATGGGGTTTACGCAGTCGGAATGCAGTACACGGTAAATCCCTTCCACCTGATCGTCGATATAACAGAATGAGCGCGTCTGAAGCCCATCGCCAAATATGCTAATGTCTTGACCGCGGATGGCCTGCGCAATGAAAGTCGGGACAGCACGGCCATCGTTGAGGCGCATTCTCGGGCCAAAAGTATTGAATATTCTTACAATCCGCGTGTCAAGCCCATGTGCATTGTGATAAGCCATGGTAATAGCTTCCTGAAATCGTTTTGCCTCATCATATACCCCTCTGGGGCCCACGGGATTTACATTTCCCCAATAGTCTTCCGATTGTGGAGAAATCAAGGGATCCCCATAGACTTCCGAGGTAGAGGCCACCAATATGCGGGCTTGCTTTGCTCTGGCCAGGCCAAGGAGGTTGTGAGTACCTAACGAACCTACTTTGAGGGTTTGAATCGGGATCTTGAGGTAGTCTACCGGACTTGCGGGGGATGCGAAATGCAGGATATAATCCAGCGGCCCCGGGATGTGCACAAATTTGGACACATCGTGATGATAAAAGTCAAAATTTTCGAGTTTGAATAAATGTGCGATATTCTGAAGATCACCTGTGATCAGGTTATCCATGCCAATCACCTCATAGTCTTCAGCAATAAAACGGTCGCAGAGGTGGGAGCCGAGGAAGCCGGCTGCTCCCGTGATCAAAATCCGTTTACGATGTTTATTTTCCACTCAATGCTTCCTTTTAATGAAATGGGTTTAATATCTTTGACTAAGATAAACATTATTTTAAAAACATGCGTTTGCTTTATTCGATTGGAATCTCTCTATATGGACTCTTATTGCGTATGTTGGCTCCTTTTCATGCCAAAGCCCGCCTCATGGTCGAGGGTCGCAGAGAATGGTATTTTCGGATGAAACAAACGGTTGACCCAACGCAAAAACATATCTGGTTTCACTTTGCTTCCCTGGGAGAATTTGAACAGGGAAGACCCGTGCTGGAGTGTGTAAAAAATAATTATGGTGACCATAAAATCATTGTAACATTTTACTCTCCTTCGGGCTACGAAATCCGGAAAAATACCAATCTGGCGGATTATGTTTTCTATCTGCCTTATGATAACGCTGACAATGCCACGCTATTTTTGGAGCTTGTCAATCCCACTTTTGCCGTTTTTACGAAATACGAATATTGGTATTATTATTTTGAAGGATTGCACCGACGCGGGATACCTCTATTCCTGATTGCGGCTATTTTTAGACCGGAGCAAATATTTTTTCAGGATTATGGCGCGTTTTTCAGGAAGATTTTAAGTTATGTGACGTATTTTTTTGTACAGAATGAAGAGAGTGTCCGGTTGCTGAAAGAGTATGGTATCCGTAATGCCGGGCTGGCCGGAGATACTCGTTTTGACCGTGTCATTGATCTTCCAAAGCACCGGAAAGCAGTTCCTTTGATCAGCGATTTTGTGGAGACATCACCTACACTGGTAGCCGGAAGTACCTGGCCGGAGGACGAAAAACTGTTGAAGGAGCTGTTGGGACAGTTTACTGGATATAAGCTGATTTTAGCACCCCATGAGGTCGACGAAGCACATGTCTCGAGCGTCATGACACTATGGCCGGAAGCGTTGCGGTTTTCAAAAATACATACATATAGTAAAGATACATTGCGGGGGGCGAAGGTTTTGGTCATCGATAATATCGGGCTGCTGTCTTCCCTGTATGGTTATGGGCAGATTGCCTATATAGGTGGGGGATTCGGAGCAGGTATACACAACACATTGGAAGCTGCGACGTACGGAATACCGGTACTATTTGGTCCCAACTATAAAAAGTTTCAGGAGGCAAAAGATCTGATCGAGCTTGGCGGTGGGTTTTCGTTTACGGGAGCTGAGGGGTTGAAGAAAGCGTTTACTTCGTTGCAAGATCCTTCCAGGCTGAACGATGCCGCAGCATCTGCACGGCAGTATGTGCAACAAAAAGCTGGCGCGACACCTATTATTATGAAATATCTAAAGAACGCCATTGGTCAGAGGTAAAGGCGGCCATTGCCCATACTGCGGCTCAGAAAACTACCTGCCCATACAGTACCGCTCCGGCCGGCCTTCTATCTATTGAAAATTGGATTTTAGTAGTACGTGTAACGTCTTACTCCGGCAATATGACGGGCCAGACGCATGACCTGATGTGAATAGCCGTACTCATTATCGTACCAAACGTACAGTATGACGTTTTTGCCGTCTGCGGAAACGATGGTCGAAGGCCCGTCGACGATTGCTGCTGCTGTGGTTCCTATAATATCCGAGGAGACGAGCTCATCGTTGTCCGAAAACTTGATCTGCTCGGCAAGCCGATAGCTCAAAGAACTGTTCCGTAGAAGCCTGGTTATCTCCTCAAGGGATGTTGGGACAGAAAGCTCCAAATTTAATATCGCCAGAGAACCATTGGGTACCGGTACCCGGATGGCGTTAGAGGTTAAGCGACCATTTAATACTGGTAGTACCTTGGCAACAGCATTGCCAGCGCCCGTTTCCGTAATGACCATATTCAATGCTGCCGCGCGGCCTCTTCTGGATTTCTTATGCATATTATCGACCAGATTCTGATCATTGGTATAGGAATGGATCGTTTCTATATGTCCTTTTTCTATACCTATTGCCTGTACCAGTACCGATAGAACAGGAGCAATGGCATTGGTTGTACAGGATGCTGCTGAATACAAGTCGTAAAGTGAAAGGTTGACGGAGGTTTCGTTGACGCCATAGACAATATTGGGCACTCCCTTACCCGGAGCGGTCAGTAATACTTCTGCAGCCCCTTTGGATTTTAAATGGCGTGCAAGCGCTTCTTCGTCTCGAAAAACTCCGGTGTTGTCAATTATCAGGGCATTATGTATATCATAGAGGGTATAGTCAATATCTTCTGGTTGTCTGGCAGAAATAAACCGTACTGTGGTGCCGTTAATAATCAATGCGTTTTTTTCAGGATCCGGATAGATGTCGGCTTTAAATTCTCCGTGGATCGAATCACTTTTCAATAGGGCGGCCCTTTTTTGAAGCGATTTTGGATCGTTAGCATCGCGGGTAACGATCGCCCGCAAACGAAGCTGTTGTCCCGCACCCGATTTATTGATAAGTTCACGTGCCAGGAGACGTCCTATACGTCCGAATCCGTACAGGACAACATCGCGCGGTTTTAGTTCCTGATAAGCCTCAATCCCTTCCAACTCGTTGTGTATAAACGCAGATAATCCATCATTACTGTTCATATAGGCTTGGGCTTTTGCGGCTAGCTTGCCTATATCAATCCTGGCGGGAGGAAGGTCGGCCTTTTCAAGGATGTTTGCGACCCTCAGTAGATCAAATATCGTCGGCCCGCTATTGGTCAGCGTCGTGTTTTTGCGCAACAGACTAATAATTGAATCGACTGTTTCATCGATAAGCTGTTCGCGGAAAAGAACGAGTTCGATGGAACGGTTGTACCAAAGATGGCTAATGATCTGAATTAGGTTTACAGCGGCATTTTGCTGTTCCTTATAACTTTTGATCTCTAAATCAAAAGATGTACGATGTAACATAATATTTATAATAGATTATGTCACAAACATAGGGTAAACGGATTTAAAAAAGGATTTTATTTTTATTTTCGTAATTTTTTGAATGTTAAAACGTTTTATATTGATATTTTTATAAATTTAGCGTTCTTTTTTTATTAATCATTAATTATAAAGAGCTCGGACATGATACGGTCTGCGATCAGCTTGCCCGAATCGGAGAGCCGTAAGCTATTGTCCTCGATAACCAATTGTTGCTCTTCCAAAAAAGGTGCCGCTTCGTCCAAGATTTTCGCCTTTATGGAGGAATCAAAATTCTGCTCCAACTGCGCTAAGTCGAGTCCCCACATAGTTCTGAGTGATGTCATGATACATTCATTGATCTGATCTGTAGTGGAAAGATGCTCTACTTCGAGCGGAAGTTGCTTAGCCTGAATGGAGGAGATGTATTGAGCATTGTTGGCTATATTCCAAGCTCTGGAACTGCCATTAAAAGAATGGGCAGAGGGGCCAATTCCCAGGTAGTGCTTTCCCTTCCAATAATTTGTATTGTGGCGTGCATAACAGCCATCTTTTGCAAAATTCGAAATTTCGTATTGTTCGTAACCCGCACGCTGTAGGGTTGCGATCAGCAGGTTCATTTGATCTGCGGCCTGATCTGCATCAATAGCAGGGCTTAGTCCTTTTTTGATAAAATGGTCGAGCGCTGTTTTAGCTTCTACGGTCATGGAATAGGAAGAAATGTGGGGCACGGCCAAGTCTATCAGCTGCTGCATGTTGTACCGCCATTTTTCATCTGTCAGCAGTGGATAACCATAGATCAGGTCGCAGGTGATATTTTCAAAACCAGCATCCTGCACACGCATGACCGCAGCGGAGGCCTCCTGACTGTTGTGCGCGCGGTTCATCCATCGCAGGTCTTCTTCGAAAAAAGACTGTATTCCAATACTGAATCTATTGATCGGGGTGGACTTGAATGCCTTGACCTTTGCGGCACTCAGATCATCTGGATTGGTCTCTAGGGTGATCTCGGCGTCCGTACTGATTTCGAAATGTCGCGCTATGGTGTCAATTATCCGTGATATTTCATCAGCTTCTAATAAAGAAGGCGTACCACCACCAAAATAGATCGATTCCAATTTCCGGTCTTCCAGATAAGAATACCGGAGTTCAATCTCCCGAATGAAGGCATCGATCATTTCGGATTTATACTGTAACGAAGTGCTAAAATGAAAATCACAATAATGACATGCCTGTTTACAGAACGGAATATGGATGTAGATCATGAAGACAAACTTAGATAAATTGCCTTTTTTTCACAAATGTTTATTTGAGCGTACCAACGCTTATGATATCTTTGTATATAAAATAACCTCGTGTAAACCAAAGATCAAAAAAATGAACCGGAGTTCGAGACGTGTCTTCCTCAAGAATATGGTCGGTGCTGGAACGATGCTGGCGCTATCAAAATACAGCTTTGCCTTAACGGATCATGCTGAAGAAGCATTTATTGATAAACTGCTTCCTGCCCCCAAGGGCGGCGGGTTTGCGATGGAAAACTATTGGATCTGGGACCCTTCGGTGATTAAGGGCGAAGATGGGAAGTACCATATGTTTGCCTCCCGCTGGAGCAAGAAATACGGATTTGGCAATTGGGTGACCAATTCGGAAGTGGTGCGTGCAATAGCTGACCGGCCCGAGGGTCCTTATGAATTTGTCGAGGTGGTACTGCCCGCCCGCGGTAAACAGTATTTCGATGGCTGTACGACGCATAATCCGCGGATTGTCAAAATCGGTGATTATTATGTTCTGTATTATTTTGGCAACACCTATGAAGATCCAGATCCGGCGTATTCTGAAAACGTGTGGGAATCGGGGCTGGCGCAAAAAGCCTGGATGCATAAACGGATCGGAATGGCCTACGCGAAGTCCATCTCAGGCCCTTGGAAACGCGTGGATCAACCAATTTTGAACCCCCGGCAGGGCGAGTGGGACGCTTCCATTACTTCCAATCCTTCTCCCGTCGTGTTGCCCGATGGTAAAGTATATTTAGTGTATAAATCTTCACCTGTAAATTATAATCCCCCGCTATTGTTGGGCGCAGCACAGGCCGATTCGTTTCAAGGTCCCTATATCCGTTTGGCAGACAAGCCCATTTTTTCTTTTCATACAGATCAAAACCATGAAAATGATGTGGAAGATCCTTTTGTATGGCACAATGGGCGGCACTTTGAATTGATTATGAAAGACCGTTATGGAAAAATATGTGGCGAAGAAGGCGGAGGTATTCACGCCTATTCCAAAGATGGGATAGATTGGCAACTGTCAGCTGCTGTCAAGGCCTACTCCAAGGTGATCCGGTGGAATGACGGCAGCGTTACACATCAGGCGAATTTTGAGCGTCCATTCCTGTTGTTTGATGGGGGAAAGCCGACTCATTTATTTGCAGCAACAGGAGACGGCACTGCTCCCTATCAATTTGAGCGGACATGGAATATGGTTATTCCGCTGAAAACCAGCTAAAGCATTCTAGTGTTAACAGTACCTGCTGCCGGAATGAACAAAACAGGGATGCCCATTGTTGGGGCATCCCTGTCTTGTTTGTCCGTATGAAGTATACTCTAGCGTGTCAGGCTGTTGTCTGACGATTCAACATCTGCAAGCCGGAGTGAAGGATCTATGGTTACGTTTTCAGGTGCTTTGGCGACCGAAAATTTATAATCAGGTTTTGTCCAGAACCAATCTTCGAGAACCGTCCGTTTGACGCCTTTATAGATTCCAGATTGTTCAGCCGGTTTCTCGCCACGCATTTCACGCAAGGGGATATAGAACAATTCTTTGCTGCCGTCCCGGTACTCAACCAACACATCGAGTGGCATCGCAAAATTGGATTTATTGACCAATTGGATTTCAGTATCGCTTACGTTGCCCACAGCGTAGTCGATTTGGCGGGTGGTATTGATAAAGAGGTTGAAATACCATTTCAGATTTATGCCCGAAACTTCTTCAGCAACGCGTTTAAAATCGTTGGGCGTAGGATGTTTAAATTTCCAGATGTCATAGAATCTGAGGAAGGTCTTCTCCAGATTTTCCTGACCGATAATATATCCTAGCTGTTCCGCGAGCACAGCACCTTTGTTGTACGCTTCATTGCTATATGCATAGTTTGTGTTGTAGTAATCAGCCAGAAGGCTCATCGGTTCTTCCTTGCCTGAAAGGGCCAGCTTATAGTATGCACGGTACGCATTGATCATGGGGTTCGACGCGATGGCTCCCCTTTTATCAAATAAGTGTTGCATGGCTAATTCTTCCACGTATGAGGTAAATCCTTCATCAAACCATTCGTCGACGGTTTCGTTGATGCCGAACAACTGCTGATACCAGGAATGGGCCGACTCATGGAATATGACGCCCACGAGGCTTTTGAGGTTGCGTCCGCCGGTAATTAATGTCGCAGTGCCATATTCCATGCCCCCGTCACCTCCCTGAATGATCGTGTAGGTTGGCCAAGGATAAGTTCCAAATTTCGCACTGCAAAAATCAAAAAATTCCGTCGAGAGACCCAATGCTGTTTTCCAGTTTGATACGACTTGTTTGTCCGTAGGCAGATAAACGGTATAAACCTTTATTCCATTTTTGCTTGCTGCTGAGTCGACGACAAATTTGGGGTCGGCAGCCCAGACAAAATCGTGTATATTTTGTGCTTTATAGCGCCATGTGGCTTTGCCATCACTTGTTTTTATTTTGGCTTTTGGCTGGTAGCCCTTTACTTCATTGGGATTCTGAAGAACGCCCGATGCGCCGACAACATAGTTTTGGTTAAGGTGAATAGTAACATCAAAATTGCCGAAAGGTGCAATAAATTCGCGGCCTACGTACTCGTCGAGATGCCAGCCGAATTCATCGAATTGAGCCATTTTGGGGTACCATTGTGCCATTGAAAGAGCTACGCCTTCTGCTGAATTGCGGCCCGATCTTCGGATCTGTTCGGGAACCTGTGCCGTCCACTCCATCGCAAAGCTTACGGTTTCTCCATCTTTGATTGCCCTTGGAAGGATTACTTCTAAAATGGTGCCATCAGTCTTAAACTGGGTAGGGGCGCCATTCATGGTCAGGCTTTTGACTTTTTGATAGCCGATCTGATTGGGTTGTAATTTTTCTATGCGGCTTTGGTAGAGGGGTTTTTCCTTTGTCCCCATATTGGATACCATCCGCTTGTCCGGATCACTGATATTTTTTAGACGATAATCCATCATCGATCCTGGCTGAAAGGCATTGAAGTACAAATGGAAATAGACCTTGGAGAGGGATTGACCCGCGTTGTTGCTGTATTTCAGTGTCATTTTTCCCTCATACTGATAAGCCTTCTCATCCACGTTGACATCCATGGTATAGTCAACTTTCTGCTGCCAGAATCCTTTTCTTTGGGCTTTCGCTTCCTGACCCAACATATGTATTGCACATAGCACTGCAAGAAAGGATATTATTTTGATTTTCATGTTTCAAACTTACAAAATAGTCTTAAGAAATGCTCATTAATCGCTTTGATCCTACTTCATTGTCATTAAATCTTGACGAAAGGAGAGAAAATTCAGTAGATTGGCTTGATTTTAGTTAGGGAATTTATCTGATAAGTTAAAAATATCTATACTAAATTTATGGAAAATCTGTATTATAAACCTTCCGGCAAAGTGCCTGTAGGTGCACTTATTGGCTCACTGCTTGTCGGTATTGCAGGCGCCATCGTGCTGGCGGTTATCTACATTGCGCTGCAATGGTTTATCCCGATTGTTTACTTCAATGTATTCATCACCATTGGTTTTGGAGCAGGCCTATTTTTTGTTCTTAATTTCTGTTTCAAACAATGGAAGTTAAGGAATAAGGGTGTTGCTATGGTCATTACACTACTTGTCGCGCTAATCGGACTCTATGCGCAGTGGGCATTGTTCATTTCACTGATGTACAATGCCGAGGGTACCATGGGTGGGGATACATGGGTGAAGTCTTCTTTTAGTCTGGAAGGTTTTAAAGCATTTTTTATGCATCCGTCGTTTATTTGGGAAGCCATGCAGGGGCTTAATGAAGTGGGAACTTTCACGCTGAAAAAAAGTACGGTTTCGGGGGCAGCGCTATGGGCAGTGTGGGCTATCGAAATGGCGATCATTATCCTGACACCTATTATCCTGACTTTTCGTGGCATTACGATCTATCCTTTCTCGGAAAAAGATGAGGTCTGGATGAACAAGCGCGTGCTGCCCGGTAGATTAAAGTATGTTGAAGATAAAGACGCTGTTGTGAATACATTGGCCAATCATGATTTTGCCTATGTTTATGATCATCTATCGGAGGAAGAGGAACATTATTCCTATGCTACGGCCGAAGTTTATGAATCGGATACGGATGACTATCAGTATCTGACCGTTTACAACCATCAATTGGTTGACAAGAAGGGGAAACTGGAGGAAAAGAAAGATGAGGTAATCGAATTTTTGCGTATTCGTAGAAATAGCCTGTAATACGGCTGGCGTTGTAAAACCTTATCCTGTAAAGTGCTTCGGCGAACAAGCGCTGAAGCACTTTGTCTCTGACTATGTGACCAGTTGACCACCCTTTGCCTTCCAGTCATTGATTGAAGGGCTATATATTTTAATGTTTTTTATGCCGTGTTTAGCCAGGATGGAAGCCGCGATCGTGGCGCGGTCACCAGACTGGCAGTGCAGATAGAGCTCTTTACGCTGATCGATTTTGTCGAGCTGGCTGCTAATCGTTCCGACAAATACATGGGTGGCATGGGGTAAATGACCCTCTGCAAATTCGGCTGCATTTCTGACATCCAAAATCTGGGTGTTAGGTTTTTCAAGCGCTTCTGCCATCTGTTCAAATCCGATGATCTGTTGTTGTTCGAGCGGCAGCTTCGATCCGGCCAACATATCGGGTGTGATGTATCCCGCTACATTGTCGAGCCCGATGCGCATGAGCTTGCGTGCTATATCATCCAGCTGATCCTGTTCGAGAATAAGGGCAAAAGGTTCATTATATTCGATGACCCAACCGGCCCAGGTCGTGAAGGATTTATTGTTCTGGATATTGATGCTGTTGCTGAGATACCCTTTGGCGAATTCAGATTTAGGTCTGGTATCGATGACCGCCGTCCCTGCCTGATAAAGCTGGCTAAACTCTTCCACCGAGAGTTTTGTATAATGAGGTACAGCCATTTGCAGCTGGCGTGGTATCTTGTTGAGTTTTTTCATCATGGCAAAATAGCGGGGAGGTTCGGGCTGCCCGTCCAAAAGTTCTGCGATAAATTCTGTTTCATTTGCACCATATTGAAGCGCCCAGTTTCGTATACGTTCATAGCCGACTGTAGAACTGGGTACTGCGCCCAGCGCTTTACCGCAAGCGGAGCCAGCGCCATGTGCGGGCCAGACCTGGATATAGTCCGGTAAGGTCAAGAAATGCTGTAAGGACCTGAACATCTGCCGGGCACCAGCTTCTTTGGTTCCGATCAGTCCAGCAGCATTCTCCAGCAGGTCTGGCCTGCCGATGTCCCCAACAAAAACAAAATCCCCGGTAAATAGCATGACAGGTTCTTTTGTGGCAGGTGCGTCGACCAGCAGCAAGCTAATGCTCTCAGGGGTATGTCCGGGGGTATGGATGACATGAAAGACAAGGTTTCCGAGGGGTATCTGGTCTCCATCTTTTAATCCTATATGCGGAAATTCGTACTGCCAGTCTTCACCGCCTTCGTCGGAAAGATAGCACTGTGCACCGGTCAGCGCTGCCAGTTCCAACGTTCCTGAAAGATAATCGGCATGAATATGAGTTTCGGCAATATGCGTGATCTTTAGGTTATTTTTCTCAGCAATATCGAGATAGGTATCCACATCTCTTTTGGGATCAATGACCATGGCCACACCGAGGGCCTGACAGCCGATTAAATAACTCGAATGGGCTAAGGATGATTCAAAAATGTGTTGAAAATACATAATATGTGTTTTATTGATTGACGAATTGGATGCTTTCAAAAACAAGAATCAGTACGGCGATACTGATCAGGAAATACGCAAACATGCCCTGTAACCGTATGGTGTCCAGCCTGCCTTTCCACTTGTTGCCGAGCTGCAGTCCTATTAACGTGATTAGGGTAAAGATAACCAATATTGGCCAGTTCATATGGGCCCAGAAGTGATAATTTGCCATTAGTCCGAAAGAAGCATTGAGCCCGATGATCAATAAGGATGTGGAAATAGCCTGCTTGAGCGGGATTCCTAACAGCAATACCAAAGATGGTACGATGATAAAACCACCACCTGCGCCTACCAAACCCGTGATCAGGCCAACGAGCAGTCCTGATGCGATGGCTTTGGAGACCTGAACGATATTCATGTGGGCTGTGCTGGCTGCAGTCTGTCTTTTTCTGCTGATCATTGCTACCGCAGATAACAGAATCACAAACGCAAATAACAGCATAATAATATGGTTTCGGGAAATGAAGGTATTGTCAAAATCGACCTGTTGGGGAATGGCTGGTAAAAGGTATCGCTTTGTCAGATAGACGGACAGGATCGAGGGGACAAGAAAAACAGTGGTGATGTGCAGATCTATCTCCTTTTTTATCAAGGGAGTTATTGAGCCTATTATGGCAAGCGCGCCTATGGAGAATAGGGAATAATCCAGTGCATATTGTGGCTCGATGCGAAATAGATACACAAAGATAGGAAGAGTCAGAATACTGCCACCGCTGCCCATCATGCCCATCGATAAGCCTACCAAAATCGCCAATAGAAATCCGATTACAAGGATTAATTCCATTTTTCCGTTATATAAAGCCGAGGTATAAATCTTTGTCTGGGTTTAATTTAATGCGGTAGCTTATGACGGAGCAGTCCGTAAAGCCATGTCCCGAGAACAGCAAACAGCAGTGTGATGCCCATTGTCCAATAGCCAGCGCCCATCAGTGTAAATAGCGGGCCGGGGCAGGCTCCAGTCAAGGCCCAGCCGAGTCCAAAGATGGTGCCGCCTACTAAATAGCGTGTGATGCTCTTGTCTTTGTCGTGAAACTGAATTGGCATGCCGTTGCTGTCTTTAAGCTGTTTGCGTTTGATGATCTGTACGAGGATGATGGCGGTACCTAGCGCTGATCCGATCATTCCATACATATGGAAGGAGCGAAACTGGAACATTTCGTAGATCCTGTACCAAGAAGCAGCCTCCGATTTGTAGAGGACGATTCCGAGCAATATGCCGATAGATATAAACTTGATTGCTTTCATTTTATGTAAAGATTAAGGGAAATAAAAAATGTACCATTACGATACCACCGATGAAAAAACCGATCACAGCAATGAGGGAAGGGATCTGAAAATTGCTTAAGCCTGAAATAGCATGACCGGACGAACAGCCACCTGCATATCTTGTTCCGAAGCCAATCAAAAGCCCGCCGATACTTAAGATCAGCAGCTGAAACAGGGAGCCATCGAAAATGAAAAGCGATTCGGGCAGATAACCCTGCAGCTGATCAATGATGCCCAGCTGCCTGAGGTCGGCAATACTCTGGGGATTGATCTGTGCGGCTCTGCCATCACTGAGAAAGTAGTGGGCAAGGAAACCACCCATGACCGTGCCGCAGGCTACCAGAAGATTCCAAGCCTGTGTTTTCCAGTCAAACCGGAAAAAGGAGGTGGTCTTACCAGCTCCGAATATTGTACACATGGTCCGCAGATTGCTGGACATGCCAAAATCTTTTCCTTGTTTTAACAGCAGGTACATAACTACTGCAATTAGAGGGCCTGAGATGTACCAGGGCCAGGGCTGTCTGATGTATTCTAATAACATGACACGTCGTTTTGAGTTACCTTACAAAGGTAAGCACTGCTCAGTCAAAAGCCTGTAACAAATGTTACCGTGGTATGAAATGTCTGTCGTTACATCGCATAATATTCGATGTTTGCCTCCCTGAAAGCTTCGACCAGCAGCGGGAGATCATCTTCTTTTTGAAAGAGTTTGTTGCGCCATGTACGGAAAGCAGCACCTTTGTTTTTGCTGATGATGATGAGATTTCCGCCCGAACGTTTGAGGTTCCGGATATGTGAGATGTCACTGAGCGGGATCACCAGCGTTTTCTTACTGTTGCTGACGGTCAATCTATCTGCCTCCAGTTGCCATGTCGACGGAAGAGCAGCCGATTTTACGGCAAGGAACATAGCTAGAGGAACCAGAAGAAGTGTAATGATAATCTTATATATTTCCTGTATTGGAACTTTTGACATACCTATTCCAATAATTACAATCGAGGTTAACAGGATAAACATGTATTTGCCACGATGCAATGTGGAAAGATGGAATGCTGGAGAATTACTCTTCATACTTCTTGATAAACTTACCTCTAGCATCAATATAGTAAAAATTTTCGAGGTCTTCACTCACCAGGGCCAATCCGTTTTCGAAAGCTTGGGCATTCTGAAATTGGAAAGGAATAATGACTTTTCCACTGTAGTCTATGTAACCGTATTTATCACCTTTAAAGGCAAGCAGTAATCTTTCGCCAGCAAAAGACAGAAACTCCTGACTGGAGGGAAGCAGCGCCTGGCCAGATTTGTCCACCAGCTGATAGGTTTGATTTTCAAGAATCAGGGCCAGATTGTCATGGTATTCGGCAACGATCTCGTACTTGGCAGGGATCAGTACATTGCCCTTAAAGTCGAGTACACCTGTCTGTTCGCCTTCATTATAGAGCGCATAGTTTAAGTTCGGAATGCTGATAAAATCATATTTTGCCGCCAGCAACTGTTTCCCGGTGCTATCCAGCAGGCCATATTTTTGGTCCTTCATAAATACGAGAGGAGCTCCTTCGATATCGAGGCTCAATGATTCATACTGACAAGGAATAACCTCTTTACCCTGGAGGTCGATCAAGCCAAACATTTGTGCCGCATCAGATACGATGGCGAACTTGCCTACATAAGCGTAGATGGACGAATATTTAGCTGGGGTCAGTTTATTCCCTAAACTGTCCTGTACACCAAAATATTCAGTAGCGGGGTCCTGGTACCAGGATAAATTGTCGTTTAATGCAGAATCCGCGGTGGCATCGTCACGTTCACCTTCTTCGTAACCCTCTGGTATTTCAAATAAAGTTTTGTCAAAAGGAATTTCCTCCACTTTGGTGGCCTGAATGCCCAGTCCTGCTGCTCCGACATATAGAGCTGCACCCGGCACCTTTTCGAGGTAATCATAGGTGCCCCAATATAATTTTGGCAAATTTTCAGCGTACCAAACGGTGATCTCTGTTTGCGGATCGTTGGTGCCTTCCAGATTGAATATTGCTTTTTTACAGGCTATGCCGGCAATTATCTTTTTCTCATTGGGGATAAGCCTGATCTGCAGGTCGCTGGAGTATGCATAGTCGCCCTCCGCCGAAGTTTCGATAAGTTTGCCCGAAGCAATTTCCGTTGTCGTGTATGTTTTGCTGATTTCATCCAGCTGATAGGAGGTCTGCTGGGTAAGGTCGCTTATCTGCACGGATTTTCCGAACAGCAAGGTCTCGACACGTATTTGATCTTTGGAAATATACGCACGCATCAAGCTTTCCCCTTGGTCCGCCAGAACTTTGATAAACTCCGACGCAGAAGTGTCGGTCCCCGTTTCGGGATCGGCAAACTGATATGCTATTTTAAAAACCTTCTGTTGTGCAGTCCCCTTAGAGACACAAATGAGGGTGAAAATGCTTATGCAAAGAAAAAGATGTTTCATGTCTAATTAATTAAACAGCGAAAATATCGAAAATCGGTAGCTTTGAGAAATAATCTTTTGTATTTGGTTAAAAATCATGCGAAAATTTTGATACTATTGTAGATAAATCGCATTTGTGGAATAATCGATTATTTGGCGACGACACTATGTAATCTTCGCGTCAATAGTGGAAAAGTATCATAAAAACGTCAAGAAAGTTACAAATTTCGTGACATACAGCGTCTTAGGTACGCCGTATAATGCTATTTTTGTATTTTACATCCCTTTACATTTACTTTTTAAAACAATATCTGTGGAACTATTGCTTATAGAGGACGAACCATCGGTCATTTCCTTGATCGAGAGAGGGCTAAAAGAGGAGGGCCATCACATCAGCATTGCAATGGATGGTTATACTGGTCTTAAAATGGCTGGTTTAAATCACTATGATCTGATATTGCTGGATGTCATGTTGCCGGGTATGAATGGTATGGATGTCTGCAGAAACATCCGGATGTCCAATAATGAGGTTCCCATAATCATTCTTACCGCGCTAAATCAGACTGAAGATATTGTTGAAGCGTTTGACCGGGATGCGGATGATTATCTGACCAAGCCCTTTCGTCTGGAGGAGCTGAAAGCACGGATCAACCGTTACAATAGAAAGTCCAAAGTCATCGTTGAACAGAAGAATATCCTGACCTTCGATGACCTACAGCTTGACCGGGACAGTAAGTCGGTGCAACGGGCGGGTGTACCCATAATACTTACCGCGACCGAGTTCCGCTTACTGGAGTTTTTGATGCTCAACCGCAATAAGGTGCTGACAAGGATCGATATTTTAGAAGAAGTATGGGGGATGGATGTAGATCTCAGTACGAATGTGGTTGATGTCTATGTGAATTATCTCCGCAAAAAAATCGATAAACAATTTGCACGTAAACTGATCCATACGGTTATTGGTATGGGCTATGTGATCCGTCATGAAAATTAGGACCAAGATCGTACTGTTATTTTCTATTATCAGCACGCTTTTGCTTGTTGTCTTTGCGCTGTATGTTTCTTACTTTACCTACGATAGTCTGCAGACGAAGTTCTTTCACCGTCTGGAGGAGAATGCGGTCATCGTTGGGGATCATATTGTCCATCAGAAGGAGGAGAACAAAGAGCTCTACATTCAGGTCAAGCGTAAATACCTTAAACAGCTTTCGGAAGGCACTGATCATCTGATACGGGTGGTAAAGGGCAGTGATAGTATTCGGTTTAAGCCTAATCTGCCCATGCCCATGGATTTTTACAGGGATGTCATCCGCACCGGTAAAGGGCGATATATGGATGACAAAACTGCATTTGTCGCGGTGTTTTTTAAAGATAGTCTGCATCACGATAACCTGATCGTGGTATCTGAAGGTGTAGACGAATACGGCCACGAGGAACAGGGGCAGCTGGACCGCACACTCATCACAGGCGGTTTTTTGGCGATCGTATTGATTATCATTATGTCTTTCTATTTTGCCGACCGCCTATTGAAACCGATTAAGGATATCAACCGGGATCTCGGGAAAGTGGATATTGCCAATCTCGATTATCGACTGTTCAGTAAGTTCAGCAACGACAGGGATGAACTAGGGGTCCTGATTGCCAACTTAAATTCGATGCTCAACCGTCTGGATATTTCTGTGCAATCGCAGCAGAGCTTTATCGGTAATGCCTCGCATTCGCTTAAAACGCCCTTGACGATTATTGGCGGTGAGGCTGAGCTGGCACTGCATCTGATTCCGAAAGAGCATGAAGCCCGTTTTTCGCTGGAAACCATTGCCAGATACGCCGATAAAATGGAGCTTATCATCAATAATCTCCTGCAGCTTTCACGTATGGGTTTTAAAGGAGAAGTGGATAACAAGGTCATTATCCGGATTGATGAACTGTTGTACGAAATATACAAGGCAGAACGAAGCATAAACAAGGATTTCCGCCTCTCTTTTGATTTTACCGAAATCCCCGAAGACAGCGATGAACTCACGGTCTATGCGAATCCTGATCTGCTTTACATCGCTTTCAGCAATATTATTTCCAATGCCTATAAATATGGTAACAATAAGCAGGTTCAAGTGTCGATCAGCTGCGATGATCACAATATCACTGTCAAGGTGTTTGACAAAGGAATCGGTATTCCCCAAAAAGACCAGCCCCATATTTTCACTTCTTTCTACCGTGCTTCCAATGTCGGAGATATCTATGGAAATGGGCTGGGGCTCGTGCTCGCGAAGAATATTTTTGATCTGCATGGTGCGGAACTAATGCTTTATTCCGCTGAAGGACAGGGTACTCAGGTGCTGGTCACCCTTCCGAAAGCAGCGTTCTAATTTCATTTTAATCTCATCCTTATTTCATTTTTAAATTGCTGGGATATACTTGTGCCAGAGACAAGGTATATCATATGAAACCATCAAAATTTATTCAATCCATCGAGAATAAATAAATCTGATAGTTTCATTACCAATAAAAAGCAAGTTATACGGATGAAAAAAACACTTACACTTATTGCAATATCGGGCTTGAGCGTGGCCAGCTTGCATGGACAGGAGCAGACGGCAGCAGACTCTCTTACGGCAGGACGGTCCAGCTTGCTGTTAAAAGAACCTGCAAGGGCGAAGCTCTTCCAATTGGATGTTTTGCTTCGTGCCGGATTGCAGGTCGAGAATGCCGACGGTTCTTCTCAAGCAAAAGCGAATCTGGACGATGCGCGTATTTTGATGAGTGGTGACTATAACGAGCAGCTTTCCTATAAAGTTCGTTTTCGGCTGAATAGGTCATTTGGTCCCACAAGTCAGGATAATGCATCCCGTGCATTGGATATGGCGTACATCAAGTACAAATTTGGTAAGGATCGTAAATGGTCTGTTACAGCAGGTAAGCAAAGCGCGATTGTCGGTAGTTACGAATTTGAAAATAATCCGATCTATGAGTATAAATTTACCGATTATGTGGACCGGATCTTGAATCTGTTTGTCGTTGGAGGAACCTTATCCTATGAGATTGATGCTAACCATTCCGTGCATGCCCAAGTCTATAATACCACCAATGACAGTTTCATGGATGTGCATACCAAAAATGGTTTCGGGGTGGGTGAGCTGGAGCGCTCTGATGTGCCGATGGGCGCATATTTGACCTGGGTAGGCGCTTTTATGGACAAAAAGATCCATACAAAGTGGTCTTATAATATATCTCAGTTTGCTAAAGGACATACCAATCATTCCGTTTCCCTGGCGAATAAGTTGAAGACCGCCAAGCAGATGCTATATCTGGACTTACAGTATTCATATTTAGGGGTTGACCATGCGTTGATCGCGTCATCGGCAATCAACGACTTTTACGGACGCACCGGTACGGCCCGTGTACTGGCAAAAGATGTCAACTATGCTTCAGCCATTCTGCGGTATGATCAGTTTTTAAGCAAAAAATGGGAACTGGCGCTCAAGGCCGGTTACGAAACCGCTGGCGCCAGGGATGACGATCAGCTCGGTAAAAACTTCCGTCAGAACTGGACCTATTTTGCCGCGCTGCAGCACAAGCCTTTTCACAATCAGGATTTACGATTTTACCTTGGTTACGTAGGTAACACGGTAAATTACAAGGGATATATGAATATGGACAAGAGCCAGTACAACCGTATTGCCTTTGGCGCATACTTTACCATACCAGTGTTGTAATGATTCCTTTAACAAAATAACAAAAATTTATTTTTTATGCGTTTAACACCAAGAGAAACAGAAAAGCTGCTACTGCATCTAGCAGGTGAATTGGCGGCAAAGCGGCTCAAGCGTGGGGTGAAATTGAACTACCCCGAATGCATTGCATATATCAGTGCACAGATTATGGAGGAAGCGAGAGACGGTAGGTCTGTTGCCGACCTGATGGCTTATGGTACCACTTTGCTGAAGAGAAGCCAGGTCATGGAGGGGGTGCCTGAGATGATCCATGATGTACAGATTGAGGTTACCTTTCCCGACGGTACCAAGCTGGTGACTGTCCATGATCCAATTCGTTAATAAAATCCAATTGATATGATTCCAGGAGAATACATTTTAAAAAAAGAAGAGATCAAAGCTAATGTGGGTCATAGGACCACAAGCCTTGTTGTCAAAAATGAGGGCGACAGACCCATTCAGGTCGGCTCGCATTATCATTTTTTTGAAGCGAACAAACTGCTTTCTTTTGACCGGGAAAAAGCGTTTGGCATGCGCTTGAATATACCCGCCAGTACAGCGGTACGTTTCGAACCCGGAGAGCAGAAATCTGTTGTGCTGGTCGAGTTTGGAGGAAATAAAGAAATTCACGGCTTTAACGGACTGACAAACGGTAAATACACCGACCAGAACGTCAAATCCAAGGCGGTGGAGAAAATGAAAAAATTAAAATTCAGACAATCTAAATAAAATAGAATGGGAGGATGGAATAGACGCGAATGGATCAAGGTGGTGGGACTCACGACATTGGGTTCTACGGTTGGTCTACATGCACTTGGTTTAGATAAACTAGGTTTAGACAAATCATCTGTAAAATATATTGATGGGGAACTTTATATCCCCAGAGACAAATATGCTGCACTTTTTGGTCCGACTACGGGCGATAAAGTGCGTCTGGCGGATACGGAGCTCTTTATTGAAATTGAAAAAGATTTCAACGTTTACGGTGAAGAGAATAAATTCGGTGGTGGAAAAACGATCCGCGACGGTATGGGGCAGTCGGCACGTGCATTGCGGGACGAGGACGTATTGGACTTTTGTATCACCAATGTGATTATCATTGATCACTGGGGGATTGTAAAAGGTGATATCGGGATCAAAGACGGTAAAATTGTCGGTATCGGCAAAGCAGGTAATCCCGATGTACAGGATGGGGTTACCAAAGGCATGGTCATCGGCGCTTCGACCGAAGTGCATGGCGGGGCCGGCTATATCCTTACGGCCGGAGGTATTGATACCCACATCCATTTTATATCGCCACAACAGATTGAAACCGCACTTTATTCGGGGGTAACAACATTCATCGGTGGCGGAGCAGGCCCGGCAGACGGCACGCTTGCCACCACGGTCACCTCGGGAAAATGGTATATCGAACGCATGTTTGAAGCCTTTGAGAACTTGCCGATCAACGTGGGATTCTTCGGAAAAGGGAATGTTTCAACAACCAAACCGATCGAAGAACAAATTGAAGCCGGTGCACTGGGTGTCAAAATCCACGAGGACTGGGGCGCAACACCCGCGACTATTGATGCCGCATTGAAGGTTGCTGATAAATACGATGTACAGGTGGCTATACACACCGATACGCTCAACGAAGCGGGTTTCCTGGAAGATACTGTTGCAGCAATTGACGGACGTGTTATTCATACCTTCCATACTGAAGGAGCTGGGGGAGGTCACGCGCCTGATATCATCAAAATTGCAATGTACCCGAATATCCTGCCGGCGTCTACCAACCCGACAAAACCATTTACGGTGAATACAGCAGAAGAACATCTGGATATGTTGATGGTGTGTCATCACCTGGATAAGAATGTGAAGGAAGACGTGGCATTTGCGGATTCTCGGATTCGCCCGCAGACCATCGCTGCTGAGGATATTCTTCAGGATATGGGGGTATTCTCCATCATGAGCTCGGATAGCCAGGCAATGGGCCGTGTCGGAGAAGTGATTTCACGGACTTTCCAGACAGCGCATAAGATGAAAGTACAGCGCGGACCATTGGCTGAGGATAAAGGGAAAGATAATGACAACTTCCGTGTCAAACGCTATGTGTCCAAATTTACGATCAATCCAGCGAAAGCACATGGTATCGATAAGTATATCGGATCCATAGAAAAAGGTAAATATGCGGATCTGATCTTATGGAAACCCGAACTGTTTGGTGTGAAGCCCGAATTGGTGATCAAGGCGGGAATGATTTTGGGTGCGAAGATGGGCGATGCCAATGCGTCTATTCCTACACCGCAGCCAATTATCTATCGGCCAATGTTTGGAAATTATGGTAAGGCCGTATCGAAACTGTGTTTCAACTTCGTTTCAAAAGTATCGCTCGAAAATGGCAATATCGAAAAATTGAATTTATCCCGCAAGTGTCTTCCCGTCGAAGGATGCCGTACGGTGATGAAAAAGGATATGGTGCATAATCACGCCACACCGGACATCGTGGTGAATCCAGAAACGTATGAAGTAACGGTAGATGGTGTTTTGGCTACCTGTGAGCCTTTAAAGGAGCTTCCGATGGCACAACGCTATTTCCTGTTCTAATTGATATCCTATGATTTTAGCAAGCGACATTAAAGGCAATATTCGGAACGAAAAGCAAAAAAATGACAGCCTTGAGCTGGACTTTTTGGAGCTCGAATGGTTTGATACAGAGAAGCGTGTCATCCGGGGATTTACGGTCCAGGGCCGCGAGATCGGATTCAGAAATTTGGGTGAGCAGCCCTTATTTGATGGCGACATTCTGTTTGAAACGGAGCAGTTCCGTATCGTTGTCCGAATATTGCCCTGTCCTTGTCTGGTCGTGCGGCCAAAAAATAGATTGGACATGGCACGAATATGTCTGGAAATAGGGAATAAGCATATCCCTATTTTCATTAACGCAGCACACGAGATCATCGCTGCATATGAAAATCCATTGTGGGAGCAGCTGCATAGAGCCGGTTTTATTCCCGTCCGCGAATTACGGGTAATCGAACGGACACATACCCTGCGGATACATCAATATGCCGTGGTGCAAAATAAAATCACGTTAGCGAAGGAAATCCGTAGAAATGTTGATGCTGGGTATTCTGGTGCTGATGAAACAACCCGGGCATTCTATATGCCCATAGATGAAAAATAATTTACGTATGAATCCATTGTTGACATTGATGCAGATCAATGATTCTGTTTTTCCGATCGGAGGGTTTACCCATTCATATGGGTTGGAAACTTACATTACCAAAGGGATCGTGCATGATTCGAAGTCTGCGAAAGTGTATGCCCAAACTTTGCTGGAGCACAGCTTTTTCTACAACGATGCGGCTTTCTTTCATAAAGCCTGGCAACTGTGCGAAACAAAGGCGACCAAAAAGAAAGTCGCGGAACTGGATGCGCTGGTTACCGCTTTTAAAGCCGCCTACGAGATCCGGGACGCCAGCAAAAAACTGGGCATACGGTTTCTGAAACTCACTGAAAAACTGCAGCCCGTCAAACGTTGTTCGGCCTACCTGAAAGCCATCAATGCTCAGGAAGTGCATGGGCATTATGCTATTGCGTTTGCAATGTTTGCTCAGGCACAGGGGATTCATTATGCCGATGCACTGAGCGCTTTTTATTACAATTCACTCAACGGTATCATGACCAATTGTGCAAAATTAGTTCCCATCAGCCAGATGGATGCGCAACAGATCCTATTTAAGCTCCAGCCGCTGATTAGCAGACTGGTTGCCGCTCAACCTGCATTGGCTGACGATCTGATCGGAAATTGTTGTATCGCACAAGATATCCGATGTATGCAGCACGAGAAGTTATATACACGAATTTATATTTCATAAACAAGTAAAAGATAAGATGTCGAAAAGAAAATATGTAAAAATTGGTGTTGCCGGACCGGTGGGCTCTGGTAAGACGGCTTTAATCGAAAGGCTGACACGTTCGATGTCGGCAAACTATAGTATTTGTGTTGTTACAAATGATATTTATACCCGTGAAGATGCCATGTATCTGCAGAAAAATTCAGCCTTGCCAGCGGAACGTATTATCGGTGTGGAGACGGGTGGATGCCCACATACGGCGATCCGTGAAGATGCTTCCATGAATATTGAGGCCGTGGAGGAGCTGGCGAGCCGTTTTGAGGATGTTGAGCTTATCTTCGTGGAAAGTGGTGGCGACAATCTGACTGCGACATTCAGTCCTGATCTCGCTGACCTGACCATTTTCGTACTCGATGTGGCCGAGGGAGAAAAGATGCCCCGTAAGGGCGGGCCCGGCATCACACGTTCGGACCTGCTGCTGATCAACAAAATTGACCTGGCACCGTATGTACATGCCGATCTGGAAGTCATGCGCCAGGACACTTTAAAAATGCGTGGCGACCGTCCCTTCATTTTTACAAACCTGATGACGTTGGAAGGCCTGGAAGACGTGAAGAAATGGATCAGAAAATATGCCTTATTAGAACAAGTCGGTTAAAAGGAAAAACACATGGATAGCAAGATTACATTACATGTAGCCAAGGAAGAAGGCAGAAGCAGATTGAAAGAGAGCTACCATAATGCTCCTTACAAATTGACACATTATGGCGCGCCGAATCTGACGGATCATCTGGAAATGATCATTATGAGTGCCTCACCGGGCATCATGGATACCGACCATCTGCATATTGATGTCCATGTCAGGAGCGAAGCCCATTTAAAGCTATTTA
Source organism: Sphingobacterium thalpophilum (assembly GCF_901482695.1). Classification (NCBI taxonomy): domain Bacteria; kingdom Pseudomonadati; phylum Bacteroidota; class Sphingobacteriia; order Sphingobacteriales; family Sphingobacteriaceae; genus Sphingobacterium; species Sphingobacterium thalpophilum. The sequence continues at coordinate 1,232,318 of NZ_LR590484.1, read as the reverse complement.
CACAGTCTTTCAATAAGTTGCATCCCATGAAAACGGGAGCCAGTCAACATACCGATGTTCATGTTGCCGAGGGCGGCATTTTTCACTATATCCCCCATCCGGTGACACCGTTTAAGGATTCTATTTTCAAGGCTACCAACCATATTCACCTGGCCGGAGATGCGGTACTGATGTGGGGAGATATTATCAGTGTGGGACGTATCCATATGAAAGAAGCTTTTGAATTTGAAAGGCTACATACGCAGACGAAGATCTTCCGCGCAGGTAAGCTGGCTTTTATCGATAATCAGCTGCTGATCCCAAAGGAACAGCCGATCCAAAAAATGCTGTTTTTTGAGGGTTATACCCATCAGGCAACATTTTTGTTTTCTGCTGTCTTCGCTCAGGAGCTTAAAGCTGAGCTTGACGAAATCTTAACGGTAGAGTACAATGATATCTCATATGGATTTACACTGGCTTCACCGGAGGTGATCATTCTGCGGGCGTTGGGCTCAGACGGCGAACTGCTATACGATTTTCTACATATGCTGGGGCAGCTCTGCTGGGATTTTACGATGCACAAGCGGTCAGAGCCAAAGGACGCTGTGGCTGAAGAAGGGAATCCGGCGCCTTTGCCCATTGTAGCCGAAGCGGATGCGGTGAAAGAGAAAAGAAAAAAAACACCACCGCGGCCGGGGGCTGGCAAAATAAAAGAAGAAAAATTGAAGTATGCATAAATCTCAAATACCGGAAGAAATCCTTATTGATTACATTCCTGATTTGGAACATGTCAAATTCAGCCGCGAGTCGGATATTCTGGACTTGTCTTATTTCGAAGTAAATAAACGTGTTATCCAGCGTAAAACCAGAAAAGGCAATCTTGTCAAAATACAGCGGGATGATAGTACAGCCCTACGCTCTGGGCAGTGTATCTACTATAGAGACGACGTATTCATTCAGGTCAATATTCTGCCTTGCCTGTGCGTCTTGCTTGACAGTGACAACCTTTCTGTGGTGGGTGAGTTTTGTTTTGATGTGGGAAACCGGCATTTGCCGGTTTATCTCAAAGCAGACGGCAGATTTGCCGTTTCCTATGATGGCCGGCTATATCAGGCGCTGAAAGAAAAATATAACGGCTGTATCGCGCTGGAGAATGCTGTTCTGGAACCTGATGAGCAGATTACCTATATTACTTGCCTACGCAAATAAGTCTATTACTCCGCCATCTCGTGCTATTGCCGTTGTTGTTATCCAGCTGCTCTCCTTTGCCTGGGCCAACCTTGAAAATCAGAAAAATTGTGCATTTTTGCACTTATGATATTTAGTGCAGCATTGCAAGACTGGTATCGGCAGCATAAGCGCGATCTGCCGTGGCGCGAGACAACAGACCCATATAAAATCTGGCTTTCGGAGATTATCCTGCAACAGACCCGTGTTGAACAAGGGATGCCTTATTATCTACGGTTTGTGGAGCGGTTTAGCACTGTCGTGGACTTTGCTAATGCTGAAGAAGATGAGATTTTGCAGCTTTGGCAAGGACTGGGTTATTACTCGAGAGGTAGAAATATGCATAAAGCTGCGCGGATTGTCCGCGACGAATATGGAGGTGTTTTTCCTGTGGAATACAGTACTCTACTGAAGCTGCCAGGAATTGGCGAATATACAGCTGCTGCTATTTCGTCGTTTTCCAGCAATGAAGCACAGGCCGTACTGGACGGCAATGTGTTTCGTGTTCTTGCCCGATATTATGGAATTGATACTCCCATTAATTCGACTGAGGGAAAAAAGATTTTTACCGCCATTGCCCGGGAGAATCTGGACCGTGAGCACCCAGCAGAGTATAATCAGGCAATTATGGACTTCGGCGCAATCCATTGCAAGCCGAAGCAACCGCTCTGCAGTGAATGCTCGCTGAGCACATCTTGTCATGCCCTGCATCAAGGAGATGTGGCCCGACTGCCTGTTAAGTTGAAATCTAAAGCAAGTAAAGACAGGTATTTCAATTATTTTATTGTTAGCGATGGGGAACGTATATTGATGTCCAGGCGCGGAGCAGGCGATGTGTGGCAACATCTTTACGAATTTCCGTTGATAGAGTCTGAACGTACGCTTGATATTCCGGACGTTCTTGAAAATACAGAATTTGTTCAGTATTTCGGTCAGGAGGTTACTCTTAAGGTCTTACAAAAGCAGACCAGACATGTGCTGAGTCATCAGAATATATACGCCACCTTCTTTCAGGTGCGCTTAGATGGTGATCTCAAGCAAAAAAAATCCAGCTGGGATTATGTATTTTTAAAAGATTTAGATAAATTAGCTAAACACAAGTTGATCTTTACTTTTTTGGAGAGATCCAATTTTTAACCATTTATGCTTTTAAATTATGTCAGGAGTTAACAAAGTTATTTTAGTCGGGCATCTCGGAAAAGATCCGGAAATTCGTTATTTAGAAGGCAATGTCTCGGTTGCCAGTTTTCCATTGGCAACTTCAGAAACGTATAATAAAGACGGTAAGCGAGTCGAACAGACCGAATGGCACAATATTGTGATGTGGCGGGGCCTGGCGGATGTGGCTGTAAAATATTTAATGAAGGGTAAGCTGGTCTATATCGAAGGCCGTTTACGCACACGTACCTATGAAGATAAGGAAGGTATCAGACGCTATGCTACTGAAGTGGTTGCCGAAACGTTCACACTTTTGGGCCGTAAATCAGATTTTGAGCCAGCGAGTGGGGCGGGCGCAGCTAATGCAGGAAATACCCAAGCTCAGAAGGTTGAAGATAAGGAAATTGAAGTTGATTTTACTGAAAACGACGAGGAGGATAACCCGCTTCCATTTTAATTGCGGTCCGGGTTATACACCGAAATGTTTTCTACCATACGAAGAAAAAGAGCCGAGCGAATTGGCTCTTTTTTTTGAAAACGCAGGGCTTCGACTTATCCAGTGCTCGAGAGCGCTTCATCCAGCGTATTGATCAAAGTGCATTCGGCAGGTCTTTGTCGCTATTGCTGCTATTCATCGGTTATATGTCATTTTTCTACCATTCGTAAACATCGGGCTTAATCGGGTCCGAAAACAGCTTTAGTTTAATTGTTTACCTGTTTTCCACGTGCGGACAGCGAATGTCAAAATTTCTTTTTAGCCGAAATTTTGGCTATGTTTGCGCTAATTATGTTGCAAGATAAAATTACGCAGTATACTGAAGAAATTAGGGCATTTGCCCCATCATCTTCAGCCGATGTAGAAAATTTCAGATTGAAATTTTTGGTTTCCAAAGGGATAGTGAAAAATCTTTTTGATGAATTCAAAACAGTTACGCCTGAAGAGAAACGTACTTTGGGAAAAGTGCTTAATGAATTTAAGCAGCTGGCAGAAGCTACCTTTAAAGAGGCACAGGAAAAATTCGGCTCTTCCGAAAAGCAACAGGCGCAGCAAAAGGAGGGTGATTTGACTTTGCCGGGTAATGGGTTCCAGCTGGGGTCAAGACATCCTATCTCGCTGGTGCGCAAGGAAATTGTTGAGATCTTTAAAAAATTAGGTTTCGTCGTTTCCGAAGGTCCGGAAATTGAAGACGACTGGCATAATTTTTCAGCGTTGAATTTCCCGCCGGAACATCCGGCGCGTGACATGCAAGACACGTTTTTTATCAAAAAGCAGGAGGGTAACGATATCACTTTAAGGACGCATACGTCATCGGTTCAGGTACGTTTAATGGAAGCAGGTAAGCCACCTTTTCGTGCCATTATGCCGGGACGTGTCTATAGGAATGAAGCGATTTCAGCACGGGCGCATTGTTTCTTTCATCAGGTAGAGGGCTTATATGTGGACGAGAATGTATCATTTGCCGACCTGAAACAAACCTTGTATCATTTTGTTCAGGAAATGTATGGTGAGGGAACTAAGGTCCGTTTTCGCCCATCGTACTTTCCGTTTACAGAGCCCTCTGCTGAAATGGATATTTCTTGTACCATCTGTAAAGGTGCAGGATGTAATCTTTGTAAATATTCTGGCTGGGTAGAAATCCTGGGTTGTGGTATGGTGGATCCGAATGTATTGGAGAATTGCGGAATAGACAGCAAGAAATATTCGGGCTTTGCATTTGGTATGGGTATCGAGCGTATCACCAACCTCAAGTATGTCATTAAAGATTTACGCCTTTTTTCTGAAAATGATGTCCGTTTCCTGTCTCAGTTTGAAACGGAATTAATATAAAATAAAAATGGGAACTGTAGAAGCCATCACATTGTTGCCTGTCTCCACGCTAACGCTGGCCTGCGTGGAAAACCAGAATAATGTGATGTGCTGTAGTCCCGGACAAGTAAGCGTCATGCGTCCTTGTATTATCTGAAGAGTATGGAACCAGATTATATTATTGAATCCATAAAAAGAACAGCACGGGAACTTTTTCGTCAGAATGGTTATCATAAGACCAGCGTCAATGCACTTGCAAAAAAGGCTAAGATTGCCAAGGCAACGGTTTACAAGTATTTTGATAGTAAGGAAATGATTTTACATGCCATACTGATGGATTATCTTCGGGCTAGCCTGCAAGATATCTTAAGGACGACAAAATACGATGACGATATGGCGTCTTTTTTGGCTTATACGATACTTCGTGTGAGCCGACTGACCTACACAGCATGTAACGAGCTGATCGGCTGGGAATTTATCCGCGAATCCGCGAATGCGCAGGAATACCTGAAAATGCTTTCTGAGGATCTGGAGTTTCTGCTGCTCAGTACCTTTATTCAAAACGAGAAAATTAGTGAAGCAATCAGTGAGGACAAGCTGACTTTTCTAATTAAATCGAGCAAAAGTATTGTGTTCTCATTTGCTTTTACTGCGGTGTCGGATGCCGACGTTCGTAAAAACTTTATTTCCTTCCAAAAAGAAATCTTGCCTTATCTGGTTCAGGCAACGGTGTTGTAAGGTTTCCGTTCACTTGCGCCTCATTGTTGTAAAGAGTTGCACCATTGCCCCTAAGGCGCAATTTATTCCACTGAAAAATCCTGATAAAAATTGTATTTTTGCGAACTATGAGTAGAAGAATTCCGCAAGAAAAAAAGTTTTTAAAAGATATCGCCATCATTGATATTGCCGAGGAGGGCAGAGGTGTTGGGAAAACAGATGATTTGGTGTTGTTTGTTGAAAAGGCTGTTCCAGGTGATGTGGTTGATGTGGAGCTGATGCGCAAGAAGAAAAACTTTGCGGAGGCCAGGGTAACCCACCTGAAAGAAGCTTCTTCTTATCGGGTTGCGCCATTTTGTGAACATTTTGGTGTTTGTGGCGGCTGCAAGTGGCAGCATATGAGCTATGATTCCCAGCTGAAATTTAAACAGCAGTCTGTCGACAATGCACTATCACGTATTGGGAAGGTGGATACCTCTTCCATGGAGCCTATCCTAGGTTCTGCGCAGACCGAATACTATCGCAATAAATTAGAATATACATTTTCCAATAAGAAATGGCTGACCTCTGTTGATGAGGATGCTACCCAGCTGCAGATGAACGCCCTAGGCTTCCACGTACCGGGACGGTTTGACAAAATTCTGGACATTGACCATTGTTTTCTTCAGGAAGATCCTTCCAATAAGGTGCGCAACGCCATTCGCGATTTTGCGATCAGTCGCGGCATCACGTTCTATGATCTGCGCGAGCATACGGGTGTGCTGCGTAATCTGATCATCCGCATTTCGTCCACAGGCGAAATGATGGTTATCGTTGTCTTTGCCTACCCCGAACCGGGACAGGTGGAAATGCTTATGGAATTTATCAACCAGCAGTTTCCGCAACTGGCCTCGCTTCTCTACATTATTAATCAGAAGCGAAACGATACCATTTTTGATCAGGACATCCATGTTTATGCGGGCCGCGATTTTATTTATGAGGAGATGGAAGGCCTCAAGTACAAGGTGGGTCCCAAATCATTTTATCAGACCAATTCGGCACAAGCGTATGAACTCTACAAGATCACACGCGAGTTTGCTGATCTAAAGGGCGATGAACGGGTGTATGACCTATATACCGGAGCAGGTACTATTGCCAATTTCGTGGCAAAGAATGCTAAGGAAGTCATCGGGGTTGAATATGTACCGAGTGCAATTGAAGATGCAAAAGTAAATTCTTCCATCAACAATATTCACAATACGAAATTCTATGCAGGGGATATGAAGGAGGTGCTGACGCCTGCTTTTATTGCAGAACATGGCAAACCTGATGTCGTGATCACTGACCCGCCGAGAGCGGGGATGCATGCCGATGTTGTGGAGCGTCTGCTGGAGATGGAATCTCCACGTATTGTTTACGTCAGTTGCAACGCTGCAACCCAGGCCAGGGATCTGACTTTGTTGGCGGAAAAGTATACGGTGAAGCGGATTAAGCCTGTTGACATGTTCCCTCATACGCAGCATGTGGAAAATGTCGTTCTATTGGAATTAAAGAAATAATGTCATGGAAGTAGAGGATTTTTTTTCAGGAGCATCGAAAGACGACACAGCGGCGTCCGCCGGTCAGAGTCCGCTAAAAAGTTTACAGGCAGACCTCGATTTTTATAGCGAGTCCCTGCGCGAGGTAGCCTTAGAAATTATAGAAGGTGAGTATTCTGCGTATCCAATTTTCGTGGCCCATCAACATGAGGTTTCTGTGGGAGAGGTGATCTTGGACCGGACAGAGCTGGAAACCAACTGGACCATCAATGCATCTACCTTGGAGGAATTTGTTGAGATCGGGATTATTCAGGAGGATCGCAAAGCTGCCTTTATGCAGAATTATAAACCGGCTAAAGAATATATGTGCTTGTTTGTGGTTGTTGCTGAGGGGGCTAATTTCGTCTTCTATCCTTATAAATAGGGACGTAATATTTAAACTTTTTTAACAGTACAATTGTCAAACTATTATTACTTTTAAAAAGTAGGCTGGATGTATTGTGTCTAAAGCAGATATCCGGGGGATCGTGGAAATGCGCACCCGCTACAATTTGAAATGCTGATAAAGGCGTAGACTGATAACGATATCCAATGAAAAGAATACACATACATATAGGGGTTCTGAGCATCTTCTTGTTGCTTTTGTTGACGGCTGGGGCTGTCACGGCGCAGCATATACAAAAGGTTTCGGGTATGGTCATGCAGAAAGGTACAGCAAACCGGATCGGTGATGTTGTGGTGCTCAATTTACGTACCCACCGGTCAGCGTTGACCAATTCCTTTGGTGTTTTTACGATTGATGCATCGGTAGGGGATTCTCTTTCTTTTACTAAAGTCGGATTTTCGCCAGTGAAGACCGTTCTGACGGACTTAAAGGAATTTTATATTGAAATGCAAGAAGGGATAAAACTGGAGACGGTGATCGTGGAGCGCAAGTCTAAGGAAGCGGAGTTGAACGAGGCAATGAGCAACTACTCGAAAAAAGGTGTTTACAACGGCGGGAAAAATAAATTCGGTACTTATCTCGGAAGTCCGGCGACTGCCCTTTATAATCTTTTCGGCAGGGAGGCAAAAAATGCCAAACGTTTTGGGCGTTTCATGGACAGGGAAAAGGAGGAACTACAGGTGGACCGTATATTTTCGCGGGAGGCTGTCCGTAATTTAACCAAGTTAGATAGTGCCGATCTGGACGCTTTTATGGTACGGTACCGTCCATCATTTGACCTTGCGGAACACTGGGGACAATATGACCTGATGCATTATGTAAAACAGTCCCTGGAGGATTTTAATGCCAAAGGACGTCCAAAGGGCTCTTTGTTGCCCGATATTGAAGTAAAGACACAGGAGAAATAAAACATTTTTCGTTTGCTGCTGTTAGTCTCTATACCTATAAACGGGGCGGCCTATTTGTAGCTTGTTGTCGTCATTTATCGAATTGGAGGCATGATTTTCGGTATGTCGTCACAAAAAAGTTGAAAAAGGATGCTTTTGGCACTTTGTTTGATTTTGTCATTAACAGAATTTAGTTTGAATATTAAAAGTCTTAGATAGATATGAAAATGAATAGAAAATTGGCTGTATTTGGTTTGACTGTTGCGACCTCAGCTATGTTATTTGGAAGTTGTTCGACGATCCAAAATACGAATAATGCAACCAAAGGTGGCGTAATCGGTGGTGTTGCCGGCGGTGCCTTGGGCGCTTTAATTGGCGGTAAAGCTGGTAATACAGCCATCGGAACTTTGGCGGGAGCTGCAATCGGTGGTGCTGCCGGGGTGCTGATCGGTAAGAAGATGGATAAGCAGGCCGCTGAAATTACCAAAACCGTAGAGGGAGCTGAAGTTACTCAATCTGCTGAAGGTATCGTGGTTAAATTTGACTCTGGTATTCTGTTCGATTTCAATAAATCTGACCTAAAACCTTCTGCGAAGGATAACATTGCGAAGCTGGTGACTACTTTAAACAAAGAGCCAGGTACAGAAATTCTTGTCATTGGTCATACAGACAATGTAGGTACTTTGGCCGCAAATGAAAAGGTATCGTTGGATCGTGCCAATTCTGTGCGTGCTTTTGCAGTATCCAAAGGATTGGCCTCTTCCAGAATCCGTACCGAAGGAAGAAACTTTGCTGAGCCCATCGCGAGCAATGATACCGAAGCAGGACGCGCACAAAACCGTCGTGTGGAGATCGTGATCGTAGCAGGTGATCAAATGAAACAAGAAGCCAAACAACAGGCTGGTCAATAGATAATCAATTAGCGAGGCTCTGTTAGGCTAATCCTGGCGAAGTTGGTGACTAAAACATAGAAGGCGTTGAAAAAGTTCAGCGCCTTTTTTGTGAAATTTGACAAAGTATAAACCATATTATGGCTGACAAACTGTCATTTTATGAATATTAATTTCTAACTTTGTAGTCTTTGAAAATTGAGCTATGTTAGATTTAACACATACAACTAAGGAACACGACGAGTCGCGTCAAGGAGAGGCATTGTTGCTGGAGCAGGATCCGAAGATCAGTAACGGACGGAAGCTGTATATTGAAAGTTACGGCTGCCAGATGAACTTTTCGGATAGTGAGATTGTTGCTTCTATTTTGTTGGACAAAGGGTTTGAGACGACCAAAAACTATCAGGAAGCTGACGTTGTTTTTATCAATACTTGTTCAATCCGTGAAAACGCAGAACAGCGTGTCCGTAACCGGCTAAAGGAATTTGAAGCGGCGAAGACCAAAAACCCAGGAATGATCGTGGGGGTATTGGGCTGTATGGCTGAGCGTTTAAAATCCAAGTTTCTTGAAGAAGAAAAGCTCGTTGATGTGGTCGTTGGCCCGGATGCCTACAGGGATCTGCCAAACTTAATTGACAAGGTTGATGACGGTACCAAGGCTGTGAATGTGCTCTTGTCAAGAGAGGAGACATATGCCGATATCAATCCGGTGCGCTTAAATTCGAATGGCGTCACGGCATTTATTTCGATTATGCGCGGTTGTGACAACATGTGTTCGTTCTGTGTAGTTCCATTTACCAGAGGGCGTGAGCGGAGCCGTGATCCACATTCTATTGTGAAGGAAGCGCAGGATTTATTCAAGGCCGGATATAAAGAAGTGACTTTGTTGGGGCAAAATGTGGATTCCTACAAATATACAGCCCCGGTTGCAGAGGGCGAAGCTGTGGGGGAGACCGTGAATTTTGCGAAGCTGTTAACTATGGTTGCCGCTGTAAGTCCACTTTTAAGGGTACGTTTCTCCACTTCGCATCCCAAAGATATTACCGACGAAGTGTTGCGTGCGATTGCTGCACACGAAAATATATGTAATTACATCCACTTGCCCGTACAGTCCGGAAACTCCAGAATATTGGAGTTGATGAACCGTACCTATGATCGCGAATGGTATATGGAACGTGTTGATGCCATTCGTCGTATTATCCCGGATTGTGCAATCTCCACCGATGTGATTACAGGTTTCTGTACTGAAACAGAAGCCGAGCATCAGGAGACATTGTCCATGATGGATTATGTAAAATATGATTTTGCCTATATGTTTGCTTACTCGGAACGTCCGGGTACGTTGGCGGCAAAGCGTTATGAGGATGATATTCCGGAAGATGTAAAAAAACGTCGCCTTACCGAGGTGATCAACAAGCAACGCGACCATAGCCTGTACCGCTATCAGCAGTTCGTCGGGAAAGTGTGTAAAGTGTTGATAGAAGGGTTCTCGAAAAGGTCGGAATTTGATTTCTGCGGACGTAATGATCAAAATGCGCTTGTTGTGTTCCCAATCGATCCACGTTACAAACAAGGAGACTATGTCAATGTTTTGATCGAGTCTTGTACTTCGGCGACGTTATTGGGTAAAATTGTCGATTAATAAACTAATATAAATTTATTTCCAGCTGGAAATTTATGGATAATCAAGATATAAAAAATAGGTTTGGAATCATCGGTAACTCACCGTTATTAAATCGTGCGATAGACATTGCCCGTCAGGTGGCTCCAACTGATATTTCTGTATTAATACAAGGTGAAAGCGGTAGTGGTAAGGAAGTTTTTTCACATATTATCCATCAATTGAGTTCCCGTAAGCACGGTCCGTTTATTGCGGTAAACTGTGGGGCCATACCAGAGGGGACAATAGATTCTGAATTGTTTGGTCATGAGAAAGGTTCCTTTACTGGAGCCCACGAAGCCCGTAAAGGATATTTTGAAGTTGTCGACGGGGGTACAATCTTTCTGGATGAGGTAGGTGAATTGCCTTTGGGTACTCAGGCGCGTTTGTTGCGAGTCTTGGAATCCGGTGAATATATCCGTGTGGGCTCATCCAAGGTACAGAAGACCAATGTGCGGGTTGTGGCAGCGACCAATGTCAATATGTTTGAGGCAGTACAGAAAGGCAAATTTCGGGAAGATCTGTATTATCGTTTGAATACTGTGCCTTTGCGTGTCCCGTCGTTGAGAGAACGTCCGGAAGATATCAATCTACTTTTCCGAAAATTTATCGTGGACTTTTCGGAAAAGTATCGGTCTCCGGGAGTGCAGCTAACGGAAGATGCCCAAAATATGTTACGTAACTACAGCTGGCCGGGGAATGTGCGTCAGTTAAAAAATGTTGCCGAGCAGATCGCTGTTTTGGAAAAGGAGCGTGTAATCGACGCGCATACCTTGCAGAATTACCTTCCCAACGAATCGCGTACTAGCCTGCCGACTTTGGTGCCTTCGAATAAAGGCGCGAAAGAGGACTTCTCAGAAAGAGATTTGCTCTATAAGGTCTTATTTGATATGAAGAAGGACATGGTGGATCTGAAGAAGCTTGTTGTGGAGCTTATCCAAAAAGGAGTGGACGCCACGACTTTCGACCAAAATTCTCCTTATATCAATCAGTTGTACCAAGAGATCGAACCGCAATTGAAATCCGATCCCGAGAATTACGGACTTGCACCTACATTGACCATACATTCACCCAATAACAACCCTGCGAATGTGATCAAGGGATCTGTGGCACAGGACGATTATCTCCAGGATGCTCAAGAGGTAGAAGAATCTTTGTCATTGATCGACAAGGAGTCGGACCTTATTAAGAAGGCCTTGAAAAAGCATCGGGGCAAACGTAAGGCGGCAGCTCAGGAATTGGGTATTTCTGAACGTACTTTATATAGAAAAATTAAAGACTTAAATTTAGACTAAGGTTTTACACATGGTGTCAAAAAGAATATTATATACCCTATTGACGGTGGTCTTCCTATTCGTCATCAACAGCTGCGGTGTGAAGTACAGCTTTACCGGAGGCTCTATTCCGGAAGGAATGAAGACGGTGAACATCCAATATTTTGAGAATATCGCTCCGCTGGTGTATCCGACCTTAAGTCAGAATTTTACAGAAGCTTTAAAAGAACGTATCCGGAACCAGTCCCGGTTGAGCCAGGTGAATCAGGATGGCGACGCTACCTTTGAAGGTTTTATTACTGATTATACGATCAGTCCTGCTGCTGTGGAGGCCGGTACCGACCGTGCAGCCATGAATAGATTGACCATTACCGTAAAAGTTTCTTATCACAATAAGATCAATCCTAAAGATGATTTCGAGCAGCCTTTTACGCGGTTTAAAGAGTTTGCCGGTAACTTACAGAGTGCACAGGAAGAGACTTTGGGTAAAGAAGTAATCCAGATGTTGACTGAGGATATTTATAACAAGGCATTTGCCAATTGGTAATCCTGTTCTAAACTGAATGTATATGGCATTATCCAATCATGAGCTTTTTTCTCAGGTGATCAATCAGCCTGGGGCGGTTGAAGAAGATGTGATATTGGCTTTGATCGAGAAATATCCTTATGTCCAAGGCTTACGGTTTGTCTACGAGCGTAAAATTTTTGAAGAGCACAAAGCTGTTCAAAATCTGTCATCTACCCTACTATATGCTTCTTCACCCAATTGGCTGTATGAATTTATGCATAGAAAGCCGGGTACGCAGACTGCATCGGCGCCTATGGATAATGTGTTGGAAGATGAGGATCGTATTGCTGAAGAGCGGATGCAGATCCTAGGTGAAGAGGCCGAGGTTGAGGTGGTGGAGATACTCGATGCCGTGTCTGCCGTTGAGGCTGCTACAGAGGCTGAGACAATTCCGGCAAAAGGGGATATTGATGAATTGGATCGTCTGATCCAGGCGGGCGTGGCCCAAGATTATTTCCGTTCGGAAGAACAGTACAGAAATACGGAGCAACAGCATAGCGAGGCAGAAGAGCCGCATAAAGAAGCAGAAAACCAATCCGAAGTTTCCACTGTGGAATCTGGGGATGCAGCTGTAATCCCTTCTGTAACAGCCACGGGCCAAGAACGCGTATCTGTATACGATGATGATACAATGCCGTATAGCTTTCTGTGGTGGTTACATAAGACGAGACTGGAATACGCAGAGACTTACCAGCCCTATGTCAAATCACCTCTAAGACGAATGACGCCTTCCCATGATGATATTGCAAAGATTCATGAGAAATTAGACAGCCAACTCCTCGATCAGCAGATCCGGGAAAATATTTTCCATCTGCAGTCACCAGAAGCCAAACTGAGTGATGCCGTGAAAACAACGATCGCCTTTCAGATACCGCGCAAAACGGATGAAGTGATTGAAAAATTTATTCGTGAGGAGCCAATGATCCAGCCGTTGCAGGCTGAAAAGCTGGATTTGGAAAACAAGGCGCGGAAAAGTTCGGAAGATCAATATTCTCTGGTGACGGAGACTCTGGCCAAAATCTATACTGAACAAGGTTTATATCCTAAAGCGATAGAGGTTTACAAAAAATTAGTTTTGAAATATCCAGAAAAAAATGCTTATTTTGCGGCACGCATAACAGAATTAGAAAAGAAATTAAATTAATTACATAAAGAGATGCAAGGATTATTAATCGGTCTTATCATATTAGCTAGTATTATTTTAGCGTTTTTAGTTTTAATCCAAAATCCAAAAGGAGGGGGGTTATCGTCAGGCTTTGCCGGAGGTACTAACCTGATGGGGGTAAAACGTACAGGTGACTTTTTGGAGAAAGGTACATGGATCATGGTCATTGCCATTATGGTATTCAGCCTAGGTGTAAATATCCTTGGTACATCCCCGAGCACGTCGAAAGGAGGATTAGGTGGTCAGATCGAGGCGCCTGTGCAGCAAGGTCCATTGAATCTTGGAACTCCGGCACAGAAACCTGCAGGTGCGCCAGCCGGGCAAGACAAAGCTACTCCAGCGCCAACAGAAAAGGCGCCGGCTTCTACTTCAGAGACGAAGCCAGCAGAGGCTAAGAAATAGTTAATGACACAAAGATTACGAGCCCTGTCCATAAGACAGGGCTTTTTTTTGTATTGATGTCCTGGATGTTGATTTGAAAGACTGTCAGCAGACAGTGACAGGCTGACAGCCCAATGACTATTTGCGGCTGATAGTACCCAGTTTTCGATGAAAAAATGTCTTATGCCAGGTCTTATTGACAATTGGCATAGAAGATGATGTGTCTATAACGATTATAACATAAAAATAAATTCAATAACAGATAAAAAGTAAATTAATTATGGCATTAAGTATCAAACCTATCGGAGACAGAGTAGTAGTAGAGGCTGCTCCAGCAGAAGAAAAAACAGCTTCAGGGTTGTATATCCCCGATACAGCAAAAGAAAAACCATCTCAAGGTACAGTTGTTGCTGTAGGTACAGGTAAAGTTGACGAGCCGTTAACTGTAAAAGTTGGTGACAAAGTATTGTATGGTAAATATGCCGGTACTGAAATCACTTACGAAGGAAAAGAGTACTTAATTATGCGTGAGTCCGATATTTACGCAGTTATCTAATTAAACTTTAAAAATCATGAACTCGTTGTAGTTCAAATCAATCAAAAGGTTATTGTATGATCGAGTAGTGAATACTCATAATACTAAACATCAAATAAAAATGGCAAAACAAGTAAAATATAATGTTGAGGCTCGTGAGGCCCTAAAGAAAGGTGTAGACACTTTAGCAAATGCGGTTAAAGTAACATTGGGTCCTAAAGGACGTAACGTAATCATCGAGAAAAAATTTGGTGCTCCAGTGATTACTAAAGATGGTGTTTCGGTTGCGAAAGAAATCGAATTAAAAGACGCTTTGGAGAATATGGGTGCTCAAATGGTCAAAGAAGTAGCTTCCAAAACAGCAGATCAGGCTGGTGATGGTACAACAACCGCTACTGTATTGGCACAAGCTATTGTTGCACCAGGTATCAAATCTGTGGCTGCAGGAGCAAATCCAATGGATCTAAAACGTGGTATCGACAAAGCTGTGGCTACTGTGGTGGCTAACCTTAAATCACAGTCACAAGAAGTTGGTCAGGATAACAACAAGATCAAACAAGTGGCTACCATCTCCGCAAACAACGACGAAGTAATCGGTTCGTTAATTGCAGAAGCTATGCAAAAAGTGGGTAATGACGGAGTTATCACGGTTGAGGAAGCAAAAGGTACTGAGACAGAAGTGAAAACTGTGGAAGGTATGCAGTTTGACCGCGGATATTTGTCGCCATATTTCGTTACAAATTCAGACAAAATGGAAGCGGAATTGGATAACCCTTACATTTTGATCTACGACAAGAAAATCAGCAACATGAAAGAGTTGTTGCCAATTTTGGAAAAACAAGTTCAAACTGGTAAGCCATTGTTGATCATCGCTGAAGATTTAGACGGTGAAGCTCTTGCTACATTGGTTGTGAACAAAATCCGTGGATCATTGAAAGTTGCTGCTGTAAAAGCGCCAGGTTTCGGTGACCGTCGTAAAGCCATGTTGGAAGATATCGCTATCTTAACCGGTGGTACAGTAATCTCGGAAGAAAGAGGTTTCAAACTAGAAAATGCAGAATTGTCTTACTTGGGTCAAGCAGAAAAAGTGCAAGTGGACAAAGACAATACTACAATTATCAACGGTTCTGGTAATGTAGAAGACATCAAAGCACGTGTTGCTCAGATCCGTTCTCAAATCGAAACGACTACATCTGATTACGATCGCGAGAAATTACAGGAGCGTTTGGCAAAATTGTCAGGTGGTGTAGCCGTATTATATGTAGGTGCAACTACTGAAGTTGAGATGAAAGAGAAAAAAGACCGCGTAGATGATGCTTTGCATGCTACTCGCGCAGCTGTGGAAGAAGGTATCGTTGCTGGTGGTGGTGTTGCTTTCATCCGTGCTACCGATGCTTTAGCTGATCTTAAAGGTGAAAATGAAGATGAGCAAATCGGTATCGATATCATCAAACGTGCTATTGAAGAGCCATTGCGTCAGATCTGCAACAACGCAGGTATCGAAGGTGCCGTTATTGTTCAGAAAGTAAAAGAAGGAACTGCTGACTTTGGTTACAACGCGCGTGCTGACCGTTATGAAAACTTAATTTCTGCCGGTGTCATCGATCCAACTAAGGTGTCTCGTGTAGCGTTGGAAAACGCTGCTTCTGTTGCTTCCATGTTGTTGACAACAGAGTGTGTCCTTGCTGACGAAGCAGAAGAAAACCCTGTAGGTGCTGGTGCTCCTCCAATGGGTGGCGGTATGGGTGGTATGATGTAAGATCATCCTGCTATATGATAAAAGAGGCCCATCTGAATACCAGATGGGCCTTCTTTTTTTACCGGTTACGCCGGTAGCGTCTATGATATTCATCGTAATCATTCGGAGAGTAGTTTTCTTTAGGTCCCCATTCTTGCAATTCATTATTAAAAAAATGCAACCAATTTCTTCTCACATGTGTGGAGTCTCCTCCGATGATGTATTCATAAATTTCCAAAACTCCATCGTCATATTTTTTTGAGGCTACGACGAGGTTTGGCTTTCCTATTTTTTGGATAACTTGCTGTTGGTTCATACCTACCTTGATGTTGGTGAAATCCATTGGCCTCATTAACCCGCAGCTTCCGAGTAGCGCAATAAAGGCAAATACGATAAATGTAATGGAGTAGTTGTTTTTTAACATAAAGTTTTGGCTTATTTCTTTGGCGAATATATCTTAAATAGTTGATATTAATTGGATGTAATATCAACTATTATTGAGTGTTTTTATCGGAGGATTGCGTTTTGTGTTATATTCCTGGAGATATTGACTTTTTTAATGTATAACGCTCATCTGTTTTAGTTTTTTATTTAAAAAATTGACTTTTGGCAAATTGTCAGTATCCCTTTGCCGTGTCATCACCCCTCGGATCTGCGCCCGTTTGCAGTTTGCCATTCGGGAGAATAAGGATGTTTTCAACGCGGCCTATTGCGCCTCTGGGATGGATGGCATAACCATCTTCTGTCAACTTTTCACGGACTGCTGAATGGATGGCATCGTTTTCTACATCGATACGGTCTGGCAGCCATTGATGATGAAATCGCGGTGCACTTACAGCTGATTGTGCATTTTGGCCAAAATCTATGACATTTAAAATGGTCTGGAAAACAGATGTAATAATTGTGGAACCTCCGGGGGTGCCGACGACCATAAATAGTTTGCCATCCTTTTCGAGAATAGTTGGCGTCATGGAGCTCAGCATCCTTTTTCCCGGCTGTATTTCATTCGCCTTTTCTCCCGTTAACCCATACATGTTGGGTACGCCGGTTTTAATGGAAAAATCGTCCATTTCATTATTCAGCAAGAATCCAGCTCCGTCAACGATGACTCCGGATCCATAGGAATCGTTGAGTGTCGTCGTTATGGAGACTGCATTTCCTTCTTGATCCACGATATTGAAATGCGTGGTCTGTTCGCTTTCATAGCCTGGGATGGCATCGGCGCTGACATCTTTGCTAGGTGTCGCCTTGTGAAAGTTAAACGGAGAAAGTTTGGCAGCATTTGCAGCGGAATCTATTAGTTGCTGTATGGGGACATTGATAAAATCGGGATCCCCTAGATATTTTGCCCGATTGGCATAGACCCGTCGTTCGGCTTCTACCATCACCCGTACCGTGGAATCGGTCTGAAAGCCCCAGCTACGCAATGGAAATTGTTCAACTGACTTTAATAAGGCCAATAGAGAAGTTCCGCCGCTGGATGGTGGTGGCATTGAAACCACTTTATGGCCACGGTAAGTCGATGCAATCGGATCACGCCAGATGGCTTTATACTCCGCTAGATCCTGATGGTTAATCAAGCCATTCCCTTTTTTCATTTCAGCTACCAGCAGGTCTGCGGTTTTGCCCTTATAGAAGCCATCCCGACCCTGATTGGCGATTCTTTCCAATGTACTGGCCAGTTGCTCCTGAACAAATAGATCACCCGCTTTCCAGACCCCATTTTTAATTATTGCAGGACCTGTGGGATTGAGCTTGACAAAGCGATCTTTATGAGCTTCAAATTCGTCAGCTTGTCTTTTGCTGATCTTAAAGCCTTTCTTTGCAAGCGTCACAGCAGGTAGAATAAGGTCTTTCCACGCAAGCTTGCCATATTTTTGGTGTGCCTCCCACATTCCGGCAACTGATCCCGGTACGCCCGATGCCAATCTGCTATACAGGCTAAGTTCCGGAATGACAGCGCCCTGTGCATCCAGGTACATATCCCTATGAGCTCGGCTGGGCGCGGTTTCACGAAAGTCCAGCGCATCAAATCTGCCTTGGTGATCGCGGTAAAGCATGAATCCACCGCCGCCGATATTTCCAGCGTTTGGATAAACTACTGCAAGGGCAAACTGGACGGCAACAGCGGCGTCTACGGCATTTCCTCCTTTTTTCAGAACCATAACACCTACTTCGGAAGCTAAGGGATGGGCCGTGACTACGGCAGCCCTGCTGAAAGTGAACACTTTATCTTTACGTATGTCAGACTGTAGACGAGTGCTGGAACAGGAGGTAAACAGCAAGGCTGTTATCATCGAAAAAATAAATAGTCTTTTCATTTTAATTTCTCATTGTTCCGGTGACGGTCGGCATCCCGGATAGATTTCTTTTGCAGGTTGTTCTCCAGTGCCTCGGTGAGGTCAATACCAGTTTGGTTGGCCAGACACATGAGGACAAAGAGTACATCGGCCATCTCATCGGCCAGGTCAATATCTTTGTCGGATTTTTTGAATGACTGCTCGCCATATTGCCGTGCCATGATCCTTGCGACCTCGCCGACCTCCTCCATGAGTATGGCGGTATTGGTTAATTCGTTGAAATACCGAACACCGGTGCTATTGATCCATTTATCGATTAGATCCTGAGCTTCTTTGATTGTCATGTTGTGTATTTAAG
The DNA here is from genome assembly GCF_901482695.1 of Sphingobacterium thalpophilum. Classification (NCBI taxonomy): domain Bacteria; kingdom Pseudomonadati; phylum Bacteroidota; class Sphingobacteriia; order Sphingobacteriales; family Sphingobacteriaceae; genus Sphingobacterium; species Sphingobacterium thalpophilum. Next base: position 1,213,712 of record NZ_LR590484.1, on the reverse strand, counting down.
CGGTTTAAAAATTGTCTTTATCCTTTGTATCCATAATTATGGTGACTGGGCCATCGTTGAGTAAATTGATTTTCATGTCAGCACCGAAAACTCCCAGCTGTACTTGTTGATTAATCAACTGCGATAGCAGTTTAGCCATTTCTTCGTAAAGCGGTTTGGCCGTATTCGGTTTAGCCGCCCGTATAAAAGAAGGTCTATTGCCTTTTTTTGTCTGGGCAAACAAGGTGAACTGGGATATCAGCAAAATATTCCCACCGATATCCTGAATGGATTTGTTCATCAGTCCATGTTCGTCTTCAAAGATACGTAGGTTAACAAATTTTTGTCCTAACCATTTTAGGTCTTCCATCGTGTCGGCTTCTTCTATTCCCAATAAAATCAGCAAGCCCTGCTGGATCTGTCCCGTCATTTGGCTATCGACAGTGCAGGAAGCATGTTTTACTCGTTGTATGACTGCGCGCATAATAAAAAGTATAGGGCCAAAGTTAAAAAATCAAATGATCAAAGCCATAGCATCTTAAATTTATGTAGCCCCCAACGGAAGAGCCTCCTTTTCTGTGCAGTAAAAGGAGGCTCTGTTTGACGGACAGGATCTTTTAAAACTTAATATTTAAACCAAGCATAAAATTGGTGGGCGCCTGAGGAAAATAGAAATTATAGTATATTCTGGTATCGCCTTCCATGCCGCCAAAGGTATATCCGCTGGTCTCGTATTTCTCGTTGAATATGTTGTTGACCTGGAGACTGAGGCTGATATCCCGGATGCCAAAGGCAGTCAGGCTGTAACTTGTCAACAGGTTGTTCACAAAGTAGGGGGAGATGCTTCTTTCTTTTGCCGATGAATTATCAAGGTATTGGCGGCTCACATATTTGGATAACAAGGAAAAGCTCAGCCGTTCAATCGGGCTGTAGGAAAAATTGCTCGACAGTATGGTATTTGGAGATAAAGCAATATTCGTTTTCGGATAAAAGATCTTAACATCACCAATGACTTCTTCAAAATCGTTTATCTTGTTTTGGCTGATGGAGGCGGTAGCTTTCCAGTTTAGCTGTTGACTGATGTTCCAGGCTCCGTCGAATTCGAGGCCTATTCTATAGCTATCCTTAACATTCTGGCGGATCGGTGCGCCGGTGTCACTGATTTCTCCAGTGGGTATCAGCTGATCTTTATAGAACATGCCATATCCGTTGAGCCCGATATTGAATACCGTATTGTTAAACCGGTAGCCCAGTTCGATATCCTGCATTTTTTCGGGTGTTGGATCGGCCAGCTTACTGTTTTTCTCTATAAAGTCCTTCCGTACCGGCTCCTTCTGCGCAAAAGCATAAGAAGCATATACATTGGAATACTCATTTAAAAGAAATGTTGCACCAGCTTTCGGATTCAGAAAATTAAATTTTGGATGGTAATCATAGTTTTTCACTTTGTCATCATCTCCATACATCTTGTAATTGACATTGCGGTATTGGACGTCGGCCATCAAAATCCATTTATCCGATTTATAATCCAGCTTCAGGAAGTTGCTAAAGTCATTTTTCTGCGATTTTCCGAAATAATATTTATCGTCCAGAAAACCTGTCGACGCGTATTGCGCCCATATCACTTCGCCATAATGCTTGCCTTTATATTGATTGTAGGCACCACCCCAGATAATTTCCAGGTGATCATTGGGTTTGTAATTCAATGCGTAGGTAGCACCGTAAAAGTAGTTGTCGAGCCATCTTCTTCTGACGAGGTCTGTCGTTTCTATTTTTTCGTTCCCTATGTTTACATCTGTTAATCCATAGTGGTTTAATGAATCCGATTGTCTAAATTCTTCATAATAACCATACCCCCTTGTGTAATGGAGCGCTGTATTCAATGTGAGCTTATCATTCAGTATATTGCTGTAATGGAGCTGGTGATGCTTTTGAGTATAATTGTCCGTCTGGTTTTTATAGGTGTAGACGTTATAGTTCCTCCCGGCATTCATAAACCGGTCTTTTTCAGCTCCGGATACCCCCAGTCCATTCGCCGCATAATCGTCCATCCGGGATCTGTCTCCAGTGATTAAAGGTTCGGGTACGCCGTTCCAGGCCTGGTAGGTTTTTTCTTTTCCCCAGAATACAATGCCTTTTAAAGTATGCTTTTTACCATAATAACCGCCGTCGAGATAAAAGGATTGTAGATCAGAAGCGCCCCGCTCGATATATCCGTCACTGCTAATTCTGGAAAGCCTGGTGTTGAAGGCAAATTTGTCGTTGATCAGTCCTGTTCCCAGCCTGACCGTGTTCTTCCAGCTGTTATAGGATCCAAACGAGTTGTTCAATTCAGCGTAAGGTTGCTCGACCAGCGTATTCGACTGAATATTTAAAGATGCTCCAAAGGAGCCTGCACCGTTTGTCGAGGTTCCGATGCCCCGCTGCACTTGAATGCTCTCTGTTGAAGAAGCGAAATCAGGAAGATTGACAAAGAAGGAACCCATACTTTCGGCATCGTTGAGAGGGATGCCATTTAAGGTGACGTTGATCCGTTGGTTGTCCGACCCGCGGATGGTCATGCTCGTATAACCTATCCCCGCGCCAGCATCAGAGTTGACCTGAACCGAGGGAGTCTGATTTAGTAGATATGGAATATCCTGCCCAAAATTGTTGCGGGAGATGTCTTCTTTTGAGATGTTTTTGAAGGTTGTGGGGGCATTTTTTCTGGCACGGGTAGAAACCACAAGCACTTCTTCGGTACGGATTGTTCTTGGATCGAGCTGAATGGTCATTTCCAGGTCACGGTCAATTGTTAGTCTCTTCTGTAAGGTTTCGTATCCAACAAAAGACACGCGGACCGCATACTCGCCATTCTTGATATTGTACCATTTGACAAGGCCCTGCTGATCCGAATTGCCAGTCAAAGCTGTCTGTCCATCTATAACTATAGACGCGTTGTGTAACGGTTTTTGGTTGTTTTTGTCCACAACTTTAATAGTCAGATTATGCTGAGCAACAGCATATTGGCCAAAAACAGTAGCTAAAGCGCTACAAATCAAAATTTTGATCATGTTGATGTATTTTCTTTAAGTTAAACAAATCGTAGCAAGGGGTTACTACGATCGCATCATTTAACTAACCTCTCCCTCCGCCAGCATTACCTGGATCAGGTGCACAGAACTTAATCTGTCGGGTATAATCTCAGCCTGTATTTGTGTTCTTGACAAAACAAGGCACCCCTATTCGACGCTGCGAATATATAAATTAAAATTGGAATGACCTATAAAGATGTGATTTATGACAAGAATGCGGCAAAGTGAATTTTCCTTGTATTTTCCTTGTTGTTTAAAATTTTACGTATATGTTGGTTTTTGGTATTTATAATTCTTTTTAGGTACCTTGGCATAGATTTTTCTACTGTTAGTGTATTCAATGAATCAAAAATTTTTTGAATAATTAGGTTACCAATTTAAATGAGAGCGAGGAAGTAATATGTTAAAATATTTAAGTGCTAATTATATTCTGCCGATCACATCGATGCCCATAAAGGACGGTATCATTGCGGTAGATGAGGAAGGAGTAATTCAAGGTATTTATGACTCCACTTCATTTGCGCCGATCGATAAAGCTAAGGTCGAGAGATATAACGGGGTGATTATCCCTGGATTTATCAATGCTCATTGTCATATCGAACTGTCCCATATGAAGGGTGTAATACCGAGAGGTACTGGACTACCGAATTTTTTGAGTCAGGTAATGACGGCACGTGGTGCATCAATGAAAAAAATAGATGATGCAATGGCCAAGGCTGATAAAGAAATGTATCAGAACGGTATTGTGGCTGTAGGTGATCACGCCAATACAGACAATTCTTCGAGGGTCAAGCAGGAGTCGGAGATATTGTACCATACATTTATAGAGGTGATCGGAATTGAGCCTGCTGAAGCAGATTTTAAGATCAAAGAAGCAAAATCCTTGATACATGAATTTACAGGTAATCATGTGTCGATTACACCGCATGCTCCTTATTCCTGCTCTAAAGTGTTGTTCAAGAAATTTAAGAAAGCCGTTACGGAAACAACTATCCTCAGCATACACAACCAGGAAAGTGACGAGGAGAATAAGCTTTTTCGTTACAAAATCGGTGAATTTTTAAAATTCTATGAAAGTATAGGGAAGGATCCCGATTCGATGAAAGCGCAGGCAAGAAACTCCATTCAGTCGTATCTACCGTATCTGCCTTATCCGAATAAGATCATATTGGTTCACAATACGTATACATCTTTGAAGGATCTGGATTTCGTGGAACGTATGGATAGGGATATCGTCTGGTGTCTGTGCCCAAAAGCGAACCTGTATATTGAGGGAACCTTACCCAAAGTCCCCAATTTTGTGAACGCAGGGCAACTGCTGGCTATCGGAACAGATAGCTTGGCTTCAAACGATAAGCTATCGATACTCGACGAATTAAAGGTATTGCATGAACATTTCGAAGAGCTCGATTTTTTGCAAACCATTCAATGGGCAACGATCAATGGGGCCATCGCATTAAATATCCAGGATCAGTACGGATCACTGGAAATTGGCAAGAAGCCGGGGATTGTTTTACTTGAGGGGATGGAGCAGATGCGCTTGACAGATAAAGTTAAAGTCAAACGCTTAGCCTAGTATTTGATTCCACAAAAACTTCTGTACTTTTGCTGTTATGAACAGTCTGGGACCAGGTACCTCATTAAAATCTTCTCATGAAGTACCTGGTCCTGGAAATATCCATCTGATTGATGGGAAAAAATATGACAGATGAAACATTTGAACATTTCAGTAAGAGGCAAAGTACAAGGAGTCTTTTTCCGATTGACCACCAAAGCCGTTGCAGACCAGGTTGGTGTCAAGGGGTTTGTTATGAACCAGCAGGACGGTTCTGTTTATATCGAGGCGGAAGGTGACGATTTCGCTCTTGATGCATTGTTGGATTTCTGCCAGGAAGGTCCAGAAAAATCAGTGGTCGAAGCTGTAGAGGTACAGGAGGGCGAACTGAAGGGTTTTTCGAATTTTGAAGTGGTTAAAAAAGCGCAATCCTAAGCCAGTGTCTACAGTCAAAAAATTTCTTAGTGATACGGTCATCTATGGTGTGACTACTATTGTTTCGAGGATGATCGGATTCCTAATGACTCCGCTCTACCTTCGTAAATTTAAGGATGCAGCAGTCTATGGGATTTATTCGAATTTCTATGCCTGGATGTCGATGTTAAATGCTGTTCTGGCATTTGGTATGGAGACAACCTATTTCAGGTACCTCCAGAAAGTTGAATCAGAAGATAGGGATAAGGTTTACAATAACAGTTTGTTTGTTACCTTGATCACCTCAGGGCTATTGCTACTATCCGTGTTTGTTTTCACAAGCCCCATCGCGGCATGGTTTGCTGACGGGGGAGATGTCTCCGTATACGAGCAATATATTAAATACTTTGCATTTATCCTTGTAGCAGATGCGCTTGCAGTTGTGCCGTTTACCAAATTGCGTGCTGAGGGCAGGCCTTATAAGTACAGCGCTCTTAAATTCATCAATATCGGTATTACGGTAGTTTCAAATCTGTTTTTTATCGTTTTTCTTCCCAGCTGGGTGCATACTTACAGTTTTTGGGAAAATTTTGCAGGCGCATGGTTTAAAGAAGGCTGGATCGGTTATGTTTTTATTTCTAATTTACTGGCGAGTTTGGTCACTTTACTTTTGTTATTGCCTGAATTATTAGCTTTTCGGTTTAGATTTGATCGAAAATTAATGCATGAAATGCTGAGATATAGCCTTCCTATATTGGTCGCTAACATTTCATTTATTATAAATGAGAATCTGGATAAAATGTTCTTTCCCAAACTAATGCCAGGCGAAGCGGGGAAAGAAGATTTGGGTATATATGGAGCTGTTGCGAAGCTGGCGGTATTTCTCAGTTTGTTTGTTACAGCCTTTAGATTGGGGGCAGAACCATTCTTCTTTTCCTATTCTAAAAATCAGAACGCTTCCAAAACTTATGCAGTGATCATGGAGTACTTCGTTATCCTGATGGTTGTCGCAATGGTGGGCCTGACAGTCAATCTGGACTGGTTGAAATATTTTATCCGAGGCAATGAAAAGGAGATCGCTGCTTATTGGACGGGACTAAAAATAGTCCCTATTCTTTTGTTTAACTATGTCTTGTTGGGTATATATATGAATCTTTCCATTTGGTATAAGCTGACTGACCACACACGTTATGCGATTTATATCTCAGGGATAGGTGCTGTCATTACTATCCTTCTTAATATCTGGCTTATTCCCATTTATTCTTATGTCGGGGCAGTGCTGTCTACCACGATGGTGTATCTAGTTATGATAGGGTTTTCACTTTACTGGGGTCAAAAATATTATCCTATCCCTTATAAATTGTTGAAGATTGTTCTCTATTTGGCGATGGGACTTTTGATCTCCTGGCTTAGCTTCCAAATTTTTGAAAGTAATATCTGGATCGGGAACTTTATGCTCCTTCTCCTGTTATTTGCGGTCTATATGCTTGAAAAGGATGGACTGGTGCGCCTGATCCGGCGGAAGTAACATGCTAAAATAACAAAGGCGATAAGCAGTATTATCGCCTTTGTATTCAATAAAAACATTATATTAATTCTGTGTGGAATGTGTGTTCAATCTCCTCGAGCACTTCCAGAATTTCTTCTTTTGTCTGTAAGCTCACAAGTTTCATGCGAGATTCTTTAAAGTTTGGAATGCCTTTGAAATAATTTGCGTAGTGTCTGCGCATCTCGAAAATCCCGAGTTTATCGCCTTTCCATTCGATCGATTTGATGAGGTGGGTTTTGCATACGTCCACACGCTCGGCAATGGTCGGGCCTTCGAGGCGCTCACCGGTGTTGAAGAAATGCTTGATTTCACGGAAAATCCAGGGATACCCTATGGCTGCACGCCCGATCATGATTCCATCGACTTCATATTCTTGTCTCCATGCGGCAGCTTTTTCTACTGAATCGACGTCTCCGTTGCCGAATATCGGGATCTTGATGCGCGGGTTGCGTTTTACATCCCGGATCATGGACCAGTCTGCCTGTCCTTTATATAACTGGGCGCGTGTACGTCCATGTATTGCCAGTGCTTTGATACCCACATCTTGTAACCGCTCTGCGACCTCATACACGTTCTTGGTGTTATCGTCCCAGCCCAGGCGTGTCTTAACGGTGACCGGTAAATGTGTTGCTTCTACCACTGCCTTGGTCATTGCCACCATTTTATCTATATCCTGCAATAGCGAGGATCCAGCTCCTTTACAGACCACCTTTTTGACAGGACAGCCGTAATTGATATCGATCAGGTCGGGATTTGCTTTGGTACAGATCTCCGCAGATTGCCGCATATGCTCAATATCGCCACCGAATATCTGAATGCCGATAGGCCTTTCATACTCAAAAATATCGAGTTTTTGGATTGATTTGGCTGCATCACGAATTAACCCCTCGGAGGAGATAAATTCAGTATACATTAAATCAACACCGTTCTGTTTACAAACATACCGAAATGGAGGATCGCTAACATCTTCCATCGGCGCGAGTAACAAAGGAAATTCTCCCAAATCAATATTTTCACCAATCTTGACCGACATCTTCAATTTTTTTTTACAAAGGTACAAAATTTGGCATTAGTATAAAGTTAGCTAACGGTCATGGGTCACAGCCCATTCCTGATCCCTCCGGATCAAGCCGTACATCGGCAGTCTGCCTGTCTCTCTCTATATTTCTCTCACAAAATCCCTGATTGCCTGCCCGGGATCGTCTGTTTTCATAAAGTTTTCGCCGATCAGAAAGGCTTGGAATCCTGCTTTTTTTAACTCCCGGATGGTTTGGGGGTTGGATATGCCACTTTCCGATACCTTGATATATTCTGAAGGTATTTTGTCCAACAGGTCATAAGAATGCTGAATGTCAACCGAGAAGTCTTTCAGGTTTCGGTTATTTACACCGATGGCATCGATATCATCGAAAAGGTTGTCGAGCAATTCCTGCTCATTATGTACTTCGAGCAGAACATTCAGTCCGATCTGATGGGCGTAGGCCGCGAACTCCCGAACCTCCTCTTTTTTGAGGCATGCCGCTATAAGAAGAATAACATCAGCCCCGTAAGCTTTGGCTTCTGCAATCTGATATTTATCCACAATAAATTCTTTACGAAGGATAGGAATACTGATCGCTTGACGTGCATTGGATAGATCCTCTAAAGTACCTTTAAAAAACTCACTATCGGTCAGGACAGAAACTGCTGAAGCTCCCGCTTCTTCGTACGCCTTTACAACATCTTCTACCCTTGCACTGCTGTTGATATCACCTTTTGATGGTGAGGCTCTTTTGTATTCGGCGATGATCCCTGTTTTATCAGGATCCAAGATGGATTCCCGCAGCGACAGACAGGCCACATTGAAGTAGGGATAGTTTACTAATTCCTCCAAGGGTACCGAAGCTTTCGCTTTTTCGACCTCTATTTTTTTCCGTTCTATGATTTTATCGAGTATAGTCATTTTTAGTGTTGAATATTGAGTATGGATATTCATTGCTGGATAAGCTAAGATAACCAGTTTTCAATTAATTTTTTCCCATTTGTTGTTAATACTGATTCCGGATGGAACTGCATGCCTCTGACATCGTATTCCGTATGGGTCAAGGCCATGATGATACCATTTTCGTCTATTGCCGTCACTTTGAGGGTGGGCGGCAGGGTGTCTTTGCTCACCGCCCAGGAGTGGTAGCGACCTATTTTAGAATCCTTTGGGAAGTCTCGAAACAGTTTCTCGGATTCGTCGGTAACGTGAATGTTTGTGGCTACGCCGTGCAGTGGTTTTTCCATATTGAACAGCGTACCTCCAAATACTTCAGCGATGGCCTGTTGACCTAAGCAAATCCCCAATATACTTTTATGTGGGGCGTAAGTACGGATTACATCCAGCAGCAAGCCGGCTTCTTCCGGTATACCCGGACCGGGGGAGAGGAGGATCTTGTCGAACGGCTCCAGGTCCTCCAGCTTAAATTTGTCATTGCGTAGCACCACATAATCCTGGCCAAGTTCCTGAAGCAGATGAACCAGATTGTAGGTGAAGGAATCGTAATTATCGATGACGACGATCTTATTGTTGCTCATAGCCTTTTGTTGTATAATCCTGATTAAAATAATTGTTTATTTGATCAAATATAGCTTGAATAAATTCAGTTGGCAGGTCAAACTTTCTGGCCATAACCGCATAATTATTGCTTATATTCCGAACGCTGTCCGCTTCTATACATTCTTTGCCAGTGAAGGCACGCTCCTTATTTAAGTATGCCTGGCGTAGGGCGAGCAACTCGACGATGCGACTGTCGATGGTGTCAATAGAGCTTTTGATGTGCTGGCTGTTGACACAGTATTCTAATGGTCTGATCATAATGTTTCTGCTAATTGTAGGGCTTTCCGCAATGCGGCGATTTTATTATTGACTTCCTGAAGTTCCATTTCGGGGTCTGAATCCAGTACGATTCCGCCGCCGGCCTGATAGTGAAGCGTATTCTGTTTGCTTAAGAAGGAACGGATCATGATCGCATGGTTGAAATCCCCATTAAATCCCATAAAACCGATAGCGCCGGAATAAAAGGAGCGCTGTAGGCCTTCGTAACGGTCTATCAGTGTCAATGCCATATGCTTTGGAGCACCTGACAGCGTACCGGCGGGATAGGTGTCGCCAACGATGTCAAAAGGATTGACATTATCCTTTAAGGTTCCGGTCACTTTAGACACCAAGTGGATAATATGCGAATAATATTGGGGTTCCATATAGGATTCTACTTTAACCTGTGTACAATGTCTGCTCAGGTCATTGCGTGCCAGGTCGACCAGCATCACGTGTTCTGAGGTTTCTTTTGGGTCTTGCTTAAGCCTAGAAGCGATTTTTTGATCTTCATCCATATTGCCTGTCCTCTTAAACGTTCCCGCGATCGGAAAAATAGTCGCCTGACTGCCATGGATACGCAATTGTGCTTCTGGAGACGAACCGAATAATTTAAAATCACCGTAATCAAAGTAGAATAAATAAGGAGAGGGGTTAATGGAACGTAGTGCCCGGTAGACGTTAAATTCATCGCCTGAGAAAGGAGTCCGGAAACCGCGCGAAGGAACGATCTGAAAAACATCGCCACGCTGGATATGTTCTTTCATCTTTTTGACAAGCTGGCGGTGCTCTTCGTCACTACGGTTGGAACTTTCCTCTCCTGCCAGCTTGAACGAATATTCGGGGAAGTTTTTGTTCTGAATAAGGAATTGCATTCTTTCCAGTTCCGATGCCTCATCTTCCAGTAGATGTTCGAAGATATAGAGCTGATTTCGGAAGTGGTCTATCGCAATAACATACTTGTAGACATGGTATTGCATAAATGGTATTTTGCGTGCAGGATCGGGCTCTGTGGTCAGCTTGATATCTTCGAAATGTTCGATGCAATCGAAAGTAAAGTAACCGAATAGACCATTGGAGATCAGGTTGAGCTCGGCAATGGTAGCATCTTCAAACGAATTTCTGAAGTCCGAAACTTCCTGACGTAGATCGATGTGCTGTGCATCCTTGACAATTCTTTCTTTTCCGGGGAAAGTCAAGGTTAGTTCTCTTTCGTCCAGCTGTATGCCGGCAATGGGCTGGCAGCAGATGTAACTGATGTTGTTGTCACGACTGTGGTAGTCGGAACTTTCCAATAGTAGTGAGTTGGGAAAGATATCCCGTAGCCGGAGATAAATACTCACCGGTGTGGTCGTGTCGGCCAGCAGTTTCCTGCTTTCTGTTTTGAATCTGAACTTCATTTTATAATTTCTTCTTTTTTACAATTTTGTACATAAAAAAACCCGATACTTTTTAGCATCGGGTTTGGAATTTCCATAAATGGTTTTGGTTGATTATGAAATATTATGACAATACCAATTAGTTCCCGATGCTTATTGCTTCAGGCCACCACCAATTTGTATTTGTATATCTTCGTGTCATTATTACACAAATTTATAAAAAAAAATAAATAAGCAAACTTTTTCTGATAAAAAATCAAAAATTCCGTTTGTTTTTTAATCATTTAATAAATCGGGGCGTCTTTCCTGGGTTCTTTTCAGCTGCTGCTCGTGTTTCCACGTAGCGATTTTCGCTTCATGTCCGCTGAGCAAAATGTCTGGTACTTTGTGCCCTTTCCAGTCTGCAGGGCGGGTATAGATCGGTGCGTCGAGCAGACCATCCTGAAAGGAGTCGGAAAGCGCGGAGGTTTCGTCGGACAGCACACCGGGAATCAGGCGGATAATGGCGTCTGTAACAATGGCTGCCGGAAGCTCTCCTCCTGAGAGCACATAGTCGCCTATGGAAATTTCTTTTGTCACGTAGATATCCCGAATGCGCTGGTCTATTCCTTTATAATGTCCGCAGAGGATCATGATATTTCCTTTGGTCGACAATCCGTTGGCGATATCTTGATTAAATGTTTCGCCATCGGGTGTCATATAGATAATTTCGTCGTATGCCCGTTCGGCCTGAAGCTGTTCTATGCATCGGGCGAATGGTTCGATCTGGAGCACCATACCTGAACCGCCGCCATAGGGATAGTCGTCCACACTCTTGTGTTTATTGGTGGAGTAATCTCTTAAATTGTGTACGTGTATTTCGGCGAGGCCTTTGTTTTTTGCCCGCTGCAATATGGAGTGTGCAAATGGGCTTTCTAAAAGGTCTGGTAAGACTGTAATGATATCAAATCGCATGGGGCAAAGATACACAAAAATGCTCCATTGTCTATTTATAAGATTGATTCGCTTATCTTTGTGCCAAATTAAGTGAATATATAGTGATTGACGTAAATAATATTTCTGTTTCGTTCGGGGGAACGACTCTTTTTTCGGATGTATCGTTTTCCATCAATGAGAATGATAAGATCGCTTTGATGGGTAAGAACGGTGCTGGTAAATCTACCCTGTTGAAAATTATCGCGGGCGTGGGTAAGGCTTCTACAGGGCATGTCGCGGGCCCGAAGGATGCGGTCATCGCATACCTGCCGCAGCACCTGCTGACTGAGGATCATGTAACGGTCTTTGAGGAGGCTTCTAAGGCTTTTGAGCAGGTGTATCGTATGCGTGATGAGCTGGAGCGTCTGAATGAGCAGCTGACTATCCGTACAGACTATGAATCGGATGATTATATGTTGTTGATCGAACGTGTGTCGGAGCTGAGTGAGAAGTTTTATTCGATCGAGGAGGTGAATTACGATGCGGAGGTGGAAAAGGTGTTGAAGGGGCTTGGTTTTGAGCGCTCGGATTTTACCCGGCAGACCTCGGAGTTTTCTGGTGGCTGGCGTATGCGTATCGAACTGGCTAAAATTTTGTTAAAAAAACCTGATCTGATTTTGCTGGATGAGCCGACTAACCACATGGATATTGAAAGTATTCAATGGCTGGAGGACTTTTTGCTAAATTCTGCGAAAGCGGTGATTGTCATTTCACACGACAGGGCTTTTGTGGACAATATTACAAACCGTACGATTGAGGTGACGATGGGCCGTATCTACGATTATCGAGCCAAGTATAGCCATTATCTGGAATTGCGTCAGGAACGTCGTCAGCACCAGTTGAAAGCATATGAGGAGCAGCAGCGCTTTATTGCGGATAATCAGGAGTTTATCGACCGTTTTAGGGGGACATACTCCAAAACTTTGCAGGTACAGTCTCGGGTCAAAATGCTGGAGAAACTGGAGATCATTGAGGTGGATGAAGTGGATACTTCGGCCTTGCGTCTGAAATTTCCTCCATCTCCGCGGTCTGGCCAATATCCGGTCATTGTGGAGGACCTGACCAAATCCTATGGCGACCATGTGGTGTTCGAAAAGGCCAATATGGTTATTGAACGTGGTGAAAAGGTGGCGTTTGTCGGAAAGAATGGTGAAGGTAAATCAACGATGATCAAAGCAATAATGGGTGAAATTGACTTTGAAGGTACATTGAAGATCGGCCACAATGCGAAGATCGGTTACTTTGCCCAAAATCAGGCGGCATTGCTGGATGGCGAGCTGACGGTTTTTGATACGATTGATCAGATTGCTGTCGGCGATGTGCGTGTCAAAATGAAAGATCTCTTAGGGGCCTTTATGTTTAGCGGTGATGACACCACCAAAAAGGTGAAGGTACTGTCGGGTGGTGAACGGACGCGCCTGGCGATGATCAAACTGCTGTTGGAGCCTGTGAATGTACTGATTCTGGATGAGCCTACCAACCATCTGGATATGCGGACCAAAGATATTATCAAGGATGCATTGAAAGATTTTGATGGCACCTTGATTCTTGTTTCGCACGACCGTGACTTCTTGGATGGTCTGGCACAAAAGGTATTTGAATTTGGAAATAAACGTGTGCGTGAACACTTTGAGGACATCAAAGGGTTTCTTGAGTATAAGAAGATGAGCAGTTTGAAGGATATTGAGCGATAGCATCTAAATCAACGGAGTGTAAACGTATGCTGTTAGTCTATCTCCTATAATCATACGCTACAAGTTTTTGTTCTAATCCCGCTATTTGCAGTATGGAAATCAGAAACCTTATCTGTAAACGAAGCTTCCTGGGCTCATCTGGTAGAGCAACGGACTTGTAACAAATAGGTCATTGGCTCATCTCGATGAGAGGCTCAGTTATAAAAAGCGGCTTACTATAAAAAAGCCGCTTTTTTGCGTTTAAACCAAAATTAAACCGAATATTCAAGCTTTTTTTCCTTAATCCCAAAGGGTGTGAAAGATACCTTCCTGATCAATACGCTCATAGGTATGTGCACCAAAATAGTCACGTTGTGCTTGTATAATATTTGTAGGTAATTTTTCGGATCGGTAGGCATCAAAATAAGAAAGTGCGTTTACGTATCCAGATACGGGTATGCCGTTTGCGATAGCATCTTTCAATACCTCGCGAAGGCTGGCCTGCGTACTCAGCAACTTTTGTGCAATGGTGTTATCGAGTAGGATATTGCGCAAGTCCGGATTAGCCGCATAGGCTTTTCTAAAATCCTCGAGCAAAGCCGCGCGAATAATACAGCCGCCGCGCCAAACTTTGGTTACCACCCGTAAATCTAGCTCATAGCTGTAGCTTTCCGATGCAACAGTAAGCTGTGCCAAACCTTGCGCATAGGTCGTGATGATCACAAAGTACAATGCCTGTTTTAAGCGATCGATGAGCGTTGTTGCGGGAAGGTCAACAGCGTGTCCATCCCAATGAAGTAATTTTGCTGCCTCCAAACGCTCGGGTTTATATTTGGACATATCGCGCATATTGACCGCTGCATCAATCACGGGCACTGGCACCTGTAGGTCCATCGCATTTTGCGAAGTCCATTTACCCGTTCCTTTTGATCTTGCCCAATCTGAAATCAGGTCCACCAAATATTGGTCACCTTCTTTTTTCTTCAGAATCTGGGCGGTAATCTCAAGCAAGAACGAGTTTAGTTCGCCCTCGTTCCATTTTTCGAAGGTCTGCTGTACGGTTTGTGTGTCAAAACCATATAATCTTTTCATCAGGTCATAGGTCTCTGCAATCAACTGCATGATCCCATATTCGATACCGTTATGCACCATCTTTACATAATTTCCGGCCGACCCGTTGCCTAGAAATTCCACACAGGGCTCGCCGTTTACCTTGGCCGAAACCGCCTCAAATATTGGCCTTAGTCTTTCGTATGCCTTTTTGTCGCCACCGGGCATCAAACTCGGCCCGCGACGAGCGCCACTCTCTCCTCCAGATATACCCATTCCGAAGAAATGTATACCCATCCCGGAAAGCTCATTAAATCTTCTGTCCGTATCCGCGAAGTAGCTGTTTCCGCCGTCGATGATTATATCTCCTTTGTCCAAAAGCGGAACAAGGCTGGCAATCGCCATATCAACCGGCTTTCCGGCCGGCACCAACAGCATAATTGCTCTGGGTTGTTGCAAAGCCCCTATAAACTCTTTTACTTGGGTCGTCACTTTGATGCGATGTCCTTCACTTGCTTCAGCTTCCAATGACTCAGCTTTCTGTGGATCAAGGTCTAATCCAGCTATCGCGAAACCCTTGTCGGCAATGTTCAGCAATAAATTACGTCCCATTACGCCGAGTCCAACAATTCCAAAATCGTAATTATTCATTTTATCTATACTCATCGTTTGATACCGTTCTTTAAAGTTGAAATTTACCATTTTTGTTGATACTATGAAAGACATTTGTCAGCAGATCGGTATGAGGCGCTTTTTTTTTGTTCTAATTACTTCGCTGGTATTGAGAATTTTGTGGTAAAACAACAGATAATCCGTATATTGAACTCTCCTAAACATCAATTTTATTTATGATCATTGGATTAGACATTGGGACATCATCCGCGAAAGCTGTTGCATTTGACTACGAAGGTAACATCTTGTCGCTGCATAGTATAACTTATCCCATATTAAACCCGTCGGAAGGCTGGTACGAGCAAGATCCGGAGATTGTTTATGCTGCATGTATTGAGTCTATTAGGTATGTCATGATTAGCTTAAAGCAATCGAGTGCCGAGATACCAAAACCCGTATGCATTTCGGTAAGTAGTGCTATGCACGGACTGATCGCTGTTGACTCGGCGGGCAAGCCACTTAGCAATTGCATGATTTGGGCAGATCGCAGAAGCGAGGATATTGCAGTTGCCTTGGAGGCAAGTGAGGTGGGCAGGCTGCTTTATCAGCAGACGGGGACACCAATACATCCCATGTCCTTGCTCTGCAAATTAATGTGGATAAAGTCTAACGATCAAAAATTATTTGCGCAGTCGCACAAGTTTATCGGTATTAAAGAGTTTCTTTTTTACAGGCTCTTCGGCGTTTATGTGGTCGATCATTCCATTGCATCTGCAACAGGGCTTTTCGACATACATCAACTAACATGGTCTGATCTGGCGTTAAGATTGACGGGCATATCGGAAGAGAAACTAGCATCGCCAGTTCCGGTCAATTATACTCTAAACATGCCTAACCGAGAAATTGCGGACTTGATGCACATCCCTCAAGATACCCCTTTCGTTATAGGTGGTAGCGATGGTTGTTTGGCCAATCTCGGGGTAGGGGCTATACGTCCCGGGGTGGCTTCGGTAACTGTCGGCACCAGTGGAGCTATTCGCGTAGCGAGTCCGCAGGCAAATCAAGAAAAAAAACAAAGACTATTTACCTACCTACTGAGACCGGATGAATATATAATTGGTGGCGCGGTTAACAATGGCGGTGTATTACGCAACTGGTTTCGAGATAACTTTTTGCATGAATTTATCCAAATGGAAGCGGATGGAAATCCTTCCGCGGCGTTAGATGCTTTGGTCGACTCCGTCGTTCCCGGAGCAGAGGGCTTGATATTCTTGCCCTATTTAACCGGTGAACGGGCACCACATTGGAATTCCAATGCAAAAGGCGTTTATTTTGGAATACAGCTGCACCATGGCAGGGCGCACTTTGCACGGGCTATGATGGAAGGGATGTTGTTTGCGATTTACAGTGTAGGAATCGCATTGGAGGAGAACACCGGCCCCATTCATACGATCTATGCAAGCGGCGGCTTAGCACGTTCATCGTTGATGGTGCAAATGCTTGCAGATATTTTCAATAAACCTGTATTCATCAAAAATACGGTAGAAAGCTCTGCATGGGGAGCAGCATTGATAGGCTTGGAAGCATTGGGTATCCAGGCGGGTGAGCCTACCGTAAAAAACAAGCAAGCGGCGGGAACACACGATACTGAGCACTATTTCAAACCAAGTGTGGAGAATCACGCCGTATATATGAAGAACTTTCAGAAATTTGAACACCTGTACTATCTATTGGAAGGTGAGTTTTAACTAGATGTAATTATTATGCCTCTAATCATTGTTGTTTTGGGAGTAGCTTTACTACTTCTTTTAGTCACTGTCGTCAGGTTAAACACGATCTTTTCATTACTGATAACCTCTGTTGCGGTCGGTTTTGCTATGAATATGAATGCCGTCGATATCCTTAAATCTATTGAAACCGGAGTGAGTAGTACCATGGGCCAGCTGGCACTTTTGTTGGCTTTCGGGTCTTTACTGGGTAAATTGATGGCGGAGGGTGGTGCTGCAGAAAAGATTACAACGAAACTAACGGCTGTATTTGGCAGAAAGAACTTACCTTGGGCAATGGTTCTTACGGGCTTTTTAGTAGGAATTCCTTTATTTTACAATGTCGGTTTCATCGTCTTGGTACCATTTGTTTTCATGGTATGTGTTTCCAATAAAATGCCCTTGCTTTATGTAGCTATTCCACTGCTGGCAGCGCTGTCCGTAACGCACGGTTATTTGCCACCACATCCGGGAGCTACGGCTATAGCGGTTACTTACAATGCGGATATAGGCTTGACGATGGCTTATGGCATTGTAGTGGCAATTCCTGCCATAATTATCGGTGGACCACTCTTTGGTAGGATGCTTAAGCATATTCCGACCAACCCACCTGCCGAGTTTTTTCCTGAACCCAATCAGGCAGATAAGAAAGAGCTTCCTGGATTTGCAATTAGCATATTTACAGGGCTGTTTCCAATAATTTTAATTGCTGTTGGTTCATTTGCACATCTAATATTCCCAAAAGATTCCCCTTGGCTGGCGGCACTACGTTTCTTGGGTGACCCGGTGGTGGCTTTAATGATTGCATCGCTAGTGGCGATGTACACGATGGGTATCCGCCAAGGTAAAAGTTTGCGGGAGCAGTCAGAAAGTGTGGAAGAAGCAATCCGTGGGATCATGATGATCCTTTTTATCATTGCAGCATCAGGCGCCTTCAAGCAAATTTTGGTAGATAGTGGTGTTGCGAACTACATCGCTGACCTAACCGCAGACTTGAGCTTGTCGCCTCTTGTGCTCGCATGGTTAATAGCCGGTATCATTCGCCTAGTTATCGGTTCGGCAAGTGTTGCCGGACTCACGGCAGCGGGCATTATGCTTCCCATTGTGCAAGCAGGAAATGTTACTCCTGAATTAATGGTACTAGCGACCGGAGCGGGCAGTCTCATGTTTTCACACGTCAACGATCCGGGGTTTTGGATGTTTAAATCTTACTTTGGAGTGAGCGTGAAGGATACATTTCGCTCATGGACGGTGATGGAAACGCTCGTTTCTGTTATTGGATTGATCGGTGTCTTGACTTTACACTGGCTTGGTCATTAACAGCGAATGAGAAAGTTTCCACGTTTTTCATCAAACGAATATTGAATTGTACAGATCCATAATCGGTTGATTATGGGCTTTTTTTTGTTGAAAACCGTTGTTTGATTTTTTTTTCTTAATATCGTGACAATGAACCAAATTTTTGTTGTTTGGTTATTCTGACAAATATGCATAGATCACAACAGCTTTATCTATATATCTTATTTTGCCTGAGTTGCTGCCTGGGCGGGGAGGCTGTTTTTGGCCAATATACAGTTGATAATATACCTAGTCCAAAGCAGAAAGGACAAGACTATTTTGTCTCTAACCCTGATGGGATTCTGTCATCGGGAACAGTAGCTGAACTGGATGGTTTATCCACACAGATTGAGGCCGCTACAAAAAGTGAATATGCCATCGTATTGGTCAATGACTATGTGGGTGACAGCGATTTTGATTTTGCGTTGAAGCTATTTAATACCTGGGGCATAGGTAAGAAGGAAAGCAATAATGGTTTATTGTTGTTTATTGCCAAAGATCGGAGGGAATACCGCTTTATAACGGGATATGGCATGGAGAGTACGTTGCCCGATGTTTATCTGAAGAGGATCGGTGAGAAATATCTGGTTCCTCATTTCCGGAACGGAGATTACGATCAGGGGGTTCTGGAGGCTTCCCAATTTATTAAAACTATTTTGCTGTCCCCTGACAGCAGAGCCGAACTGGAGCGTTTGATGCCGGAAGCAATACCGATCTGGAGCTTAAGAAATCCGATTTTGCGTAACACGCTGCTGGTTCTGGCCCTATTTGCTCTCTGCTATATCTGGCTGGATAGGCTGACCAAGGCCGTAAAAGGAAAACTCAGCAGGAAAAGCAACTATTTTCCACCCTTGGTGAGTGGCTGTGGCTGCATGGGTATGCTGATGTTTGTCAGTGTATTTGTCTGTGCTTTTGCCTTGAATAACCTTGAGGAAGTCTACCAATGGAAGAATCTGCCGTATTTTATGTTTGTTTTTGGCAGTGTCACGCTAGCTATGAAGTATAATGCCAGCCAAGCCCAGATTGTGAACTCGTATCGGGATGAGGAGAATATCCAGCATGCGCTGCGTAAGTTCCGCGCATGGGGCTTGCTGCCTCTGTTGCTGAGCCCACTGGCCCTTTTTGATTTTTTCGGGATCAATAAGCGCATCCGACGAAATACGCTTCGTCTGGCGCCCCCGGATCATTCAGGCAGCTGGCTGCGTATGAATCGAGATGATGCGGCGTTCCGGCAAAGCGCCTATCTTGATAAGGGGCAGCTTCTGGAGGAAAAACTTGGCAGCCGGGCGTATGAAATCTGGGTGGATAAGACCACAAAGGAAACCAAATTGATCCCTTGGGATGGAAAGGCAGGATATGTGGATTGTCCCGAGTGCCATTATCGCACCTTGGAAACAGGGCTGTCGCGAACCATCCGGGCGGCAACATACAGTTCGCAAGGGTTGGCCGAACGTTTTGATAAATGTAAACATTGCGGCCATCGGGTCTCTCATGGAGAGTATACGATACCGGTCAAGGCACGGTCTTCATCCAGCAGTGGCGGCGGAAGCGGGTCTAGTAGCAGAAGTTCTGGTGGCGGAGGCGGAAGTTTCGGTGGCGGCTCATCCGGTGGCGGCGGCGCTGGCGGACGGTGGTAATTAATAGATATAAAAAAAGGTTTTCAAACGGGGAGAATGAAAACCTTAAATAACCAATTATAAACCTAAATTATGATGACACAAATATAGTGTATTTTATACACTATCCAAAATATTTAAAAAAAAAAATAAAAAAATAAGCTATATAAGGTCTGTATGATTTCTGTGTATAAATTAAAACCGAAGTTTCAGCAGCTGCTGATGCCTATTTTGACCTTCTTACATCGAAAGAAGGTGACGGCCAATCAAATTACGATTACTTCGGTGCTTTTGTCTCTGATCATTGCACTGTTGTTCTGTAACGCTGATCGGTTTCCGGTTTTCTATCTGTCTTTGCCACTAGGTCTTTTGCTGCGTATGGCCTTAAATGCATTGGACGGTATGATGGCGCGTCTTTTCCAGCAGACGAGCAAGATGGGGGAAGTGCTGAATGAAGTGGGTGATGTTGTTTCTGATGTCGTCATCTTCTTTCCCTTGCTGAAATTTCACCCCGAAAGTTTATATCTGGTGGTAGGTTTTATTGTTTTGAGTGTCATCAACGAATTCTGCGGACTGGTCGGAAAGGTTGTTGCCAATGATCGTCGTTATGATGGGCCTCTGGGTAAAAGCGACCGTGCGCTGCTGCTGGGGGTCTATGGAATTTTAAGTTTGTTGCATATTTCGATAACGACTATTTCGGTCTATATTTTCGCTGTGCTATGTTTGTTATTGGTCTTAAGTTCGATAACGCGATTGAGAAAGGCATTGGTGGTACATGAGTGAGGTATCCAATCCGAAGGACAAGTTTGCTGACGTACCTGTCCGAGTCAGGAGCTGGGGCTATATTGTGTTTGTATTGGCGATTGCTTTCGTTCCACAAACGACATCTTTGCTGTTTGTTTCCTGGCTGACGTTTCAGGGCATGCGTGAATTTATGAAGATGTTTGTGCCCAATTTTAGTTTTGCGTTGGTCTCTGCTATTGTAACAGGCCTATTGCAGCTGATCCTTTTAAACTACTGTTCATACACCGGCTACGTATTCTGGGCGACACTATTGTGCCTAGGCATCGGTCTGTTTTTCCGTTTGGCACAGAAAACAGCGATGGGAGCTACTATTGCAATGACCTTTGGAGCGGCTGCCTGCCTACTTGCATTCAGCCAGCTGGTTTTTATCCGGGCAGTAGAAATTCATCAGAATGAGTGGATGGGGTTGCGGCTTGTGGCCTATATCATCGTTTTAACGGAACTGAACGATGTATTCCAATACCTCATGGGTAAATTTTTTGGTAAACGAAAGATCGTTCCGCGCATCAGCCCAAATAAAACTGTTGCCGGATGTATCGGCGGTATCGGACTCACAATAATTTTAAGTAATATCTTGGGCTATCTGTTATTACCATTTGGAGATTTTATCTGCTTTTCGTTGCTAGGTCTGCTCTTCGGTGGTTTAGGATTTTGCGGTGATGTGCTTTTCTCCTTTTTGAAACGCAGGACAGGAGTCAAGGATACGGGGACGTTAATCCCTGGGCATGGTGGCTTATTGGATCGGATAGATAGCCTGCTTTTTAATGCGCCTGTTTTCTATGGTTTGATTTGTTTGATAGAAATGACGAATTTGTAATGGTTTTATAAAGTGGGTGATGATCATCGAAATCGTGAAATTTAGAATTATGTATTCCGCAATCAGTAATCCTATAGCTTGTTTACGCATAGATAAAAATGAGATCAACTTATCAAACATTAAAAATTTGAATTAGGTCTTGACTTTGTAAAAGCATAAATGCGCATCTAATATATCGTAAATGAATTATCAACGGGCAGTTTTATTTTCAGGTGGTGGTACTCGTTTTGGCTTGTACCTGGGAATGTATGCGGCATTGGACGAACTGGGATTAAAACCGGATTTACTGATTGCTACCTGCGGCGGATCATTGGCTGCTGCGATTATCCAGGCTTTTGCAAGGGATGCAGAGCGGAAATCTTATCTCCAGTCCGAAGAGTTTTATCGCTTTTTCTGCGGACATCAGCTTACGGAGCAGCGTCATCTGGGCGAACTGGGTTGGTATGCGCTAAAAAAGCAGTGGGATAAACGGTGTGCTCCTTATCTGGAAGATGTCTTTGATCGTTATCTGGTCAAGATGGAACATGATCTGTCCCCCTTATTACCGACTTTGAACCGCCCATTTTCGGAGGAGATTCCTTCGGTTATTATTGGTTCGAGAATGCTTTTCGACCGTTCGGAAGTTGAGGAGAGACGCGGCGAACGTAAGCTTTATCAGAAAATCCTGATGGGTAATACAACTGTCCTATCGAACGTAAATCTGGATAGCATTCAAATTCAAGGTGAAAATTATGATAGAAGTGCTGTTGCCCCAACGATAGCAATAAATTCAGCGGTAACCTTGTTGGAGGCTGTTCGTATTTCCATGTCCGATATGTTTTATATAGAGCCGATACAGCGGAATGGGGAATATTATGCCGGCGGAGCCATTGATCTGGTTCCTGTGGAGCTAGCACAGTCTTTGGCGGCGGAAGTGATCTGTGAGCGGAAGCAGCCATATAAATTGCAGGAAGAAGGATTGGTCAGGGCTGTATTGGGTTTTAGCGGGAATCAACGCCTGCGGGATATTGATCAGCAATATCAGGGGATTCGATGGATAGATACAAGAGATGCAGCGGAGCAGCTTGTAGGAAACTATTGCAAAAAAGGCATCGATTGGCGTAGATTTGAAATAAGATTGTCCCTTCCGACCAGTCTGGATGAATTTGCGGCTGCTATGGAAGCACAGTGGAATTATGGATATAGCAAGACGATCGAGCTGCGTATGGGCTAAAACATGAGGGATTGGAATAAGTGGAATGAAGAAGACACTGTCCAAATAAAGATCATACGAGATGTACATAAATTATAAAGTTCAGGAAACTTTGGAAATGTTTATTGTTCAATACGGGACTGTTGGAGAATTTAATTGAAAGAAATCGAAGGCTTATTTATTTGACAAAATAGCCCGAACAGTGGGTGATATTAGCACTATTTTTTAAACATGAAGGTATTTATCGCAGGCGGAACAAGTGGAATAGGTTTGGCACTAGCACAAAGCTACCTGCAACAGGGAGCTGAAGTTGCGGTATGTGGTCGGGACCTGTCAAAGCTATCTGATCAGCTAGCATGGAATGCGCTCGTCAAGTTTGAAGTGGATGTATGTGATCGGGATGCTTTGGCTGCTGCCGTTCATTCCTTCTGTCATCATTGGACATTGGATCTTTTTATCAATTGTACAGGAAGCTACGCCGATGATGTAGCACAACGCATCAGTTATGAGGAGGCAGGTACAATGCTCTGCGTCAATATACAGGGAACTATCAATTGTTTTGAAGTTGCCAGCGAAGTCATGCTTGGACAATCAAAGGGGCAGATAGTAACCATAGCATCCGTCTCGGGAACTTTAGACTTTCCCAATTCAAGTTTGTACAGCAAAACAAAGCGGGCAGCAATCCAAGTGGCTGATGCTTATCGGCGGGCATTGCTTCCGTATGGAATTGCCGTGACAGTCATCGCACCCGGGTATGTGGATACAACCAAGCTCCGTGAACTTAATCAGCAGGATCTCTCCAAAAAGCCCTTTCTGATCAGTGTGGAAGATGCTGCGCAACGCATCTTAAAAGCCATACAGCGAAAGGAAGAAATCGTGATTTTTCCGAAGCGTATGAAATGGCTGATGGGATTTTTGGGTTTGCTCCCGCATGTATTATTAAGTAAAATCATGTTTAGGAAAGCCAAATGGATGAAAAACGATTAAAAAAGGTAAATAGCCAGCTTTTTGTTGCCATCTATTGCCTGTTACTTTTTCAGCTTACCTATCCCTTGACAGCAGTCTATGCCGGCAGCTTAGCTGCGGTACCCTCCTTTGTATTCGATTTTGAGCAGCATATTCCGTTCATTCCATGGATGATCCTGCCCTATATGAGCAGTGGACTGTTTTTTTTCCTTGTGCCTTTTTACTGTGGGCAGAAGAAGGAACTTCTGTGCTATGCAAGGCGATTTACATTTGTCACCCTGATTGCTGCAATATGTTTTCTCCTTTTTCCGCTGCGGTTTTCTTTTGACCGACCACAGGTCGAAAATCCTTTATTTACCATGTTCTTTTTCTTCCTAGAGAAATATGATTCGCCTTTTAATCAGGCACCCTCCCTGCATGTCGCTTATGCCTGTCTTTTTTGGTCTGTACTGCGCTGGAAGTTCAACGGATGGAAGAAAATAATTTTGGGCACCTGGCTCCTGATGATGGGATTAGGAACATTGACCGTATATCAGCACCAAGTAATCGACCTATTGACAGCTTGTATACTGGTTCAGTTCAGTTTTATCCTCTTTCCGAATGCCATTGAACAGGAACATAATCTACGGCAGGAATCCGGACAAGGAGGGCGTTCAGGTTATGAGAGGACATGTGGTGAAGGTAATAGTGAAGGTGTGAACTTAAATAGTGACGGCGAGCGGTTTGAAAGACGTATTTCGCTGACGAGAAATCAACAGCTAGCAAATAGCTATTACCTCGCAGGGTGGATATTCATGTTGCTTGTCCTACTATGTGAAGGACGTTTATTGTTATTGATTCTGTTTGTCTGGATAGCCTTACTCTGCTTCGCCGTTGGTTACAATTACTTGCGCGGTAATACAGGATTTTTGAAGGATCATCGGGGCCGAATACCAATGGTAAAGAAAGTATTTTACGCTCCTTATCAATTAGCGTACTGGCTGATTTGGCGTTTTTTTAGAAAGAAAAATAATCCGCCGCTAATGGAGTTACTGCCCCGCTGTTACGTGGGGCCAAGGTTGAACGCTTCGGAACTCGTAGCCTTGGGACTGGAACGCAATCTGGTTGTTTTTGACCTCGCAGCTGAGCTGGAGGACATAAAACTCTTAGGGGCCATGGAAAAGTATTATTCTTTTCCTTTGCTGGATATTGCGGAGATCAATGTGCATGATGCCCACGTGATCTTAGGCGCCATGCTATCTGCTTACCGGAACTTGGATGAGCATGAAAATATGGTCATTCATTGTACAATGGGCTATAGTAGAAGTATGCTATTTGCTATTCTGATGACGCGGGAATTATTATCTTTAGATTTAAATAAAGCTATTGATCAGGTGAAGTCGATCAATAGGTATGTGGTATTGCGGGGGTATGCGATCCAGTTGATGAAAGTTATAGTCGCTGGCCGATCCTGATCAAAAAAGAGTGGCTTGGTCTTTGTTTTTAAGAGCCACAGCTCAATAGATACGGAAATTACATACGCCATTGTATAGATGGAATAAATTATAAAAAGATGAAATCAAGTTATTTTAAGAGTTTCGATCAAGCGGAACTGCTATATCGTGTTTGGAATTATCAAAAGGGACAAAAGGCTTTAGTTGTATTGCACCGTGGGCATGAACATTCAGAACGGCTGCAGGAGATGGCTACCGATCCACAGTTTGCCGATTATTCCATCTTTGCATTTGATCTGCGAGGACATGGTCATACCAAGGTGCCCGTATCACCGAAATTCATGGATAATGTGCGCGATCTGGACTGTTTTGTGTCCTATATCCGCACCGAATATGCAGTTGAGACAAAGGATGTTTTTGTCATCGCCAATAGTATTGCTGGGGTCATTGTGAGTGCTTGGGTGCATGATTTTGCACCTCCTATCGCAGGTATGGCCTTATTGGCCCCTGCCTTTGAGATTAAACTGTATGTACCACTGGCCAACCAGATGATTGCGCTTGGAACTAAGCTGAAAAAGGATCTTGTTATCCAAAGCTATGTCAAGGCGAAGGTCCTGACCCATGATGTAGAGCAACAACAGGCTTATGATGCTGATCCCCTAATCTCAAAATCCATTAATGGCGCTTTATTGGTCGACCTATTGAAAGCCGGAGAGCGTATTGTCGATGATGCGGCCGCAATCGATATCCCCGTGATTGTGCTATCCGCCGAAAAGGACTATGTGGTTAAAAACTCGGTGCAAAAGCAATTCTTCGTATCCATCGCTTCCAAGCTAAAGACATTTATTACCCTGCGCAATTTTTATCATGGTATCCTGTTTGAATCCAACAGACAGAAAGTCTATACCTATTTAAAAGATTTTATGACGAAAGCCTATGCTAGACAAAGGCCCGAAAAGGGACTGGAGCCCGACGAATTTTCCGTAAAAGAATATGAAAAATTGTACCATAAGGTGATGCCTACGGCTGAAAAACTAAACTATGCTTTACAGAAATGGACTTTAGGCAAGATCGGATCATTGAGTCATGGTATGAACCTGGGGCTTCAGTTTGGTTTTGATTCAGGAATTTCATTGGATTACGTTTATCGCAATGAGCCGAAGGGCAGATTGGGGTTAGGCAAAATCATCGACAAGGGGTACTTGGAAGCGATCGGCTGGAAAGGAATCCGTATACGTAAACAGCATCTGTTACGTCTATTGGAGGAGAATATTGCGCAGGTCAAGTCAACAGGCCGGCCTGTGAAAATCTTGGATATCGCTGGCGGCACTGGAAATTATTTATTTGACATCAAGGAAAAATATCCGGAAGTGGAGATCGTGATCAACGAGTTTATGTTGCCCAATATTGCAGTGGGTGAGAAAATCATCAAGAAGAAAGGTCTTCAGGGAATACGTTTCACTAATTACGACTGTTTTGATCCGGAGACTTACAGCAAACTGGAATTTGAACCTAATATTGTGGTGATCTCGGGTATTTTCGAATTATTTGGCAACAATGAAATGGCGAGTAGGGCGGTACATGGCGCGACTTCCATTTGTGAGGAAAATAGCCATCTGGTCTATACCGGACAGCCATGGCATCCACAATTGAAAATGATCGCCTATGTGTTGAACAGTCATCAGAAAAAGGACTGGGTCATGCGTCGACGTTCGCAGAAAGAACTGGATCGGATTATGGCTTACAATGGAGTGATCAAGGAGCGGATGCTTATTGACGATTATGGAATATTTACCGTTTCTTCGGGAGCTGTGAAGACCGGATAATCGTATTTCCGGACATCACAATATTGATTTCTCAAAATCCTTATATTTTCCCGAAGTCTGAGAGGCAAAATATCTATAAAGCAATTATTCTGAAATTTAATTTTCCTACATTGAATTGCCCCATACTTTCTTCTACACTTTTTTCAATATGCTTTGGAATACGAATTTCCTTAGATTCGAAAGGCTCCTTTAAAGCTTTAAAAATTGCTTTGACCGTTTCGGGTTGTACCTGAGATTCGGTATATGTGGTAGAAGCTCCCATAATGATGATATTGACTTTAACAAAGCTGCCAAAATTATTGGTCCCTTCTTTTCTGTTTATCATACAATTATAAAATAATTTATCTAAAAATTTTATAATTGTATAGATTATCTTTACTTTTGTTTTGAAATATCGATTTCTGCAGACGTCGGGCTTCATGGCGCAAACCAGTTTAGTAATGTTTCAAACAAGTGATAAAATTATAAACCAATATAAATTTTTAAGATTATGAATAACATACATGGTAATCAAATAATCTACGGTAGCAAATCCGAAACTAACCAAGCTACCACCACAAACCATATTTATCTCCATCCTGGAGAGCGGAGTGGTGAATTTGAACGCTGGATGCGTGAGATCGGCGGTTTGCTCCAGATCGATCGGGAGTACTCTTCGCTGAAACCACTGTTGGATTTAATCGTTGCCGTATTGGAACCCAGACGAATGTTTCTAATACCGCATCCTGCCATTGAAAAGTATGATGTCAAAGCCTGTGTGGAAATTATTTTGGTACTCGAAGGCTGGAAACATGATTTACATAGGAAAGAGCCGATGGTAAGGAGTGTTCTTGAACTTGCATGTTTGAAACAGCGTACCGTTGTATTTAATATGTTTTCAGAGGAGTGGGAAGAAGGATTTGAAGATGAGCATTTTTATTATATGGCTCATTGTCGACCTGAATTTTTAGTGTTTTCTGGCAGTCCGTATCGTTTGGTAGGAGCAGACGACCTGTCGGTGAAGAATTCCCAAAAAAGTTTTTCATGGAAATTCGATAACCGGATTAAAGATACGGAACAGATGCTGAGAATATGTAAAACACTATTATGTGAGGAAGGAGTTATTCCCGATCTAGCTTATGCCCTAATATCATCATGTTTAAAACAGATATACCACTTGGTGATAGGCACATTTTTGTTGGATGTTCCGGCTTTAAGCAAATCGTGCAGGGAACTTGAAGAAATGGCAACGAGGGTGCTTCCACAATTAAGGGGGCAGATCAAAAAAGATATTGATGCTTATATAAATTGGAGTGCAGCTGACTTTGAAGATTTGGATGAAGATACTTTGCGTATGAAACGTTACATTCCCGATATGGTTGAGCTTGAACGTTTATTTGAAATTGCTAAGATAGCCTTTGAGCAGAAGATGGTCGTATTATTTAATTCTAATGAAGTAGTATAATAGAGGTTAAAATAATTATGGAGACAAAATATCATATTAAATATCCTGAAGAAGGGGATCATATCATTGAATGCCAGCAAGAAGAATTAAAAAGATTTTTTGAAAAAAATAAGCTGTGGGAACTGAAACAAGATCTGAATGAAATGACAAGGGATATACTGAGTTATGAACAAACGGAGAAAGATTATTCTAAACTCATCAAGCGACTCAAATTCTTAGTGAATTACGGATGGGACTTGGTTTTTCAAGACCATAAATATCAGATCCGGTTTGAACAGGAATCAGTTACTTATGCCAAAAACCCCTTTTATTTGAAGAAGTCAGCACAATCGGCTGAGTTTAGGCAACGTAATTCTGGATTGAGTGGGTTTTATGGAGATATTACCAGTTTGACCTTAAAGGAAGCCAGCGATATTTATGCCGTGCTGAACAAATTTTATAACGAAATATCCGTCGTCAGCTGGCTAAAATTATTGGATGATTGGTTATATGCCTCTGAACAAGAAGGCGGTTTATGGGAATTCGTTCAAAGCGATGAAAATCCAATTAAGACGCAACGGTTTTTGTTAAATCTCCTGGAGTCATTGTATCTGTTTAGTAGGCCTGATTTTTTATCGAGTGTTGTAGAATATCCGACAATATATCTGTTTAATAGTCGTACTTCTTATAAAGATATGGACTTGGATATTGACGCTGTGGATCAATATAATCCGTATTTCTGGTTGGAACATGTTTTCAGCAGTAAAAGCTTGGACGATTATATCGCGGACTTAAATTATTTATATAAATCTAGAGAAGAAGATAGCAATGATTCGCGTTCGAACCGAGATATATTCCAAATGGGGCGTGAGATTAGAATACTTATTGAGACTGTATGGATAAATATTCAATGTAATATTTTGCCTTATGATTTTACGAGGGCAATTGACGGAGAAGTAATGGAAAAAGACGAAATCAATCGAAGAATTACCGAGCTTCTTAAGGCAATATCTCCTGATCGCCCAGTTGAATTGCAGGATCTGATCGGTTCGATATTTGAGCGCGAGTGGAAGGTTCGGTCCTATAGACAAATAATCGATGATCTGGTGGAACATAGAATATGCAATAGACTAGCTGGTTGGTATTACATCCATTGCAAAATAGAGGAGATGGAACTATTGGTTCAAATTTGCTATTTGATGCTTCTTGAAATTAGAAAGCAGAAAATCGAAGGAAAATTACGCTGGTCGCAATTATAAGTGTTTTTTGCTTAATAAATTTATGAATCATTCCAATATAGATAATTGTATGGCCGAATGTCGAATATAGATTTGCTGTTCATTACGTAAGGAATTGCTTGAATTGATATGCTGTTAATCGTTGTTCCCTAGACTTCCTTAAAATATTTTATTCAACAGCCCATACTCATCTTGTTTTTGTTTGATTATGCTCTCAATGGGTAAAAACTCAAAAACAGGATATTGCTGCGTTGGAATCAGAGTTTGCGATAACCTTCCTATTCCGCAATTTCCGTCGATAAACGGATGTATGAATTCAATGATGTTAAAAAATTTTGATAGTAATCGTATCAATCACACTGCTATGCCAGCTGAACAGACCTGAAAAAGTCAGCTGGGATAGCAGTAGAAAATCTTAATTCTTATACTCCCGAATTGCCTGAATAATACCTTCCAGATTTTCATTGAAGTCCAGTAGCTGACCGAATACTTTATCGTCTTTGGCCAGTCCACCGTGTTTATTGTTCTTGCGGAAGATTTCTTTGATGATTTCCCAACGTTCCAGTTCAATAGGGTTTAGCAGCCCAGCCAATTCCTTTAACTTTAGGAGATTACTTTCAGTATCCGCTGTCAGTGTCTGCGACTCGCTTTCATAGTGGGCGAGCAGGAGCTGATCTATTTCCCGGTCATTCATCATCGGTACTACCTGTGCCACCAGCTTACTCATATTGCGGTACGAACCCTGCAGTTTGAACGGCGGTTCGGTACGGTAATTGTCCTGCATAGCCGCGCTCTGGATATAATTTTGATTGACCTTGATGACAACATTTCTTATTTTCAAGACATGTTTGACTACGGCCACAAAATCATCTATATCCTGCTTCAGGTAATTGCCTTCTAAATCGGGTAACTGCTCCATGACCGATTGAGCATAGTTAATTAAAGCATAGAAATCATTGAACGATTTACTAGCGATCTTCTCCAGATAGCTGTTTTCAATGGCGGCATTTTCAATTAGGCTGAGGTTGAAAAGTGCTTCGGTGTCTCCGATAACGTCGCCCAAATTATAGACATCGGCACGGTTGGCTAGCATGTCTGGTATCTGAAATTTGGAGCCGCTCTCGGTGTAAGGGTTTCCGGCCATCACAATGCAAAAACGCTTGCCGCGGAGGTCATACGTTTTGCTTTCACCTTCGAAAATACCATCAATTTTACGCTGTCCATCAGCAAGTGATATAAATTTTTGCAGAAACTCTGGATTTAAGTGCTGTATATCGTCGAGATAAAGCATGACGTTGTCTGCCATTTCAAAAGCGAGGTTGATCTTCTTCAGTTCTTCGCGCTCTCCCGAGGTTTTCGCTTCAACGGGATCTATTGAGGTGATGGAATGGCCGATGGTCGGACCATTGATCTTGACAAAATGTAGGCCCATGGTTTTAGCAAGATATTCCATCAAAGTCGTCTTCCCATAGCCGGGAGGGGAAATCAGCAACAGCATGCCCATGCGGGCGGTACGTTTGTTGTCACCGGCAGCGCCTAGTTGTTTGGCAAGGTTGTTTCCGATCAGTGGAAAGTAAACTTCGTTGATAAGTTTGTTGCGAACAAAAGATGTGAGCACCTTAGGCTCAAATTCTCCGATTTTCAGTTCCTTTGTATAAGTCCGTACAAGCTGTTCCTTCAGCGCGGCAAAAGCCATAAATCGGGATACATTAAAATTGGCAAAGTGAGTAAGCCGGTTAAGAAACTCATGATATTGAATCGCCTGCTCGCCATTGTGCAAGACTGGGTGATTGCCCTTTAATCCCGTGATGTGCGCGTAGTCTTTGGCAATAATGAGCTGCGTATCTTCCTTAGGATAGAGTAAAGTTATTGCTGCTTCTTCAATGTACCTGCGCGAAGACATGTATTCTTCATGCTCATCAATGAACGAATTCAACCAATTTAAGGCGAGATAAAAACGGTCTGTAAGACTGAACTGCTCATTTTGAATGTCGGCCTCGAACAGTTTATAGCTTTTTCTGCTCTCAAGCAGGCGGATAAATGCTTTTGTCAGCTCATCGGACTGTTCACTGATGACAAACTTATTGTAGTTCGTCAACGTCTGGAAGATATAGGTGGCCAAGTCCTGTATGTTGATGTCCGACAGATCTAAATGTGTGTCCCAGTCGTTGATCAGTTTGACGAGCCCCTCAATGACAGATTCATACCTGTTTGAATTCGGAAACGTTTTTAGGATGGTATATGTTGAATGGATCAGTGCCTTTTGTTTTAAGCGCTGTTCTTCCGGTAAAGTATGCCAAAAAAGCTGGGCCATACTGCGGAGATGCGGATCGTACCGCAGCTGGTCAAGTTTAATATCCAGCTGTTTGATGGTGTCATAAATTAAGAGAGCATCTGCATTATGCACTCCTTTTACATAACCTTCTGAATAATGCTGTTCGACCGTTTGATTGATGAATAGCGCCGCATCAAAGTCCAGCTTTCCCTTTGACGCCAAGAATGTTTTATAAGCGAGATATTCTGCCCGATAGACCCCTTTGCTTTCAGACAGCAATTCCTGGTCCCAGATATCTTTGAAATTGTTGATCTCTGAATTGTTGACTTTTTGATAGAAACTAGTTCCGGTCAGATGAAAGTATAACTCATCGTTTTTGCGGAGCAGGGTTAAGCTGAGTGACTGGTTATTGACCGAAAATTTATGCTTGCCCAAGGCAATGATATTTTTGCCGTCAACAAACAAATCGTTCTTGTCGCGTAGTATGCGCAGGGCATCCTCCTGAGATTTTTTAAGCTGATTTTCCAGATTTTCGGCTTTCGACACATCTTGTAAGTCTTTGAGTTCCTGTACGAGCTGCCGGACTTTGTCTATCATCAGATCTGAAGCATAAAAGCTGAGGATCTCCTCCCGGGTAGCGAAAGTTCTGGATTTATTTTCAATGTTTTTCAGTACACGGAGCCCGATTTGTTCAAGAGCTGAAGTCCGTTTGTTGATCTGTTCTACAATCTGTTCCCTGCGTGAATTGAATGCTTTGATGACTTCATCACGCTTGTCGGCAATTTTTAGTGCGAAATCATCAAATTCTGAAAACCTACTTTCAAGTTCTTCGAGCTGCACAATTACTTTGGTATAGTATTCGTCCACTTTTTCGGTACTGGTCGACAGCTCAAGAAAATTGGCGACAGACTGTTCCAATAAAGTCAGCTGTGCAGAAAACTCAGCTATGGCCTCTGTACTTCTTAAGGAATTAAGTTTACGTGTTAGCTGCGCACGTACTTCATTCAACGACGAGAAAATCATGGATATTTTTTCGATGATTTTGGTGGTCTGTGTAGAATCATCGATTTTCAGACTGTTGAGGATATCGATTAGTAGCTCAAGTTCACTGGATATCGTTGCATTGGCTTCCTCAATGGTTTTGGCATCAAACACTTTTGTGATCGCTTCCACATGCTCTTTTTGCTCTTTCACCTTCTGTTCATAAGGACGCAGGGCCTCATCGCGGAGGAGAAAGGCAATCGTTTTGTCGGCCAGTGCAGAGGTAATGCCGTGCAACTTGTCCAATAAATTATCTATGCGTTCGACATTGATGTACTTAACATTCTTGAGGTCTATGATTTCGCCCTGAAGGCGGCGGGAGTCTGCCAGCTGATGCACCAGCTGATCAAGTTTTTCCACAACAGTACTGTTGATTGAAAAAGTCAGCTCTTCCATTTTCTTCTCGGCACTTGAGTTCAACTCCTCTGCATGTTTGCGCTGTGCCTGCACTTTGACAAACTCATCAATGGCTGTATTGGCGACTTCTTTGATTTGTTCCAGTGGCTGCCCAAGGTTTGAAAGAGCATCCTCTTTGATCCAGAAGTAGGAATCAAGGAGAACAGTGGATTTCTTGAGAATATCTTCATAGAGCCCTTCGTAGCTATCCTCCTTGTTGATGAGCTGGATAACTTCCTGGGCTTCGGCCATGGCTTGCACGATCTGTTTGTTGCCTACCCTGTAGACAGGATCGTCTTTCTTTTGTTCATTTTCTTTCAGCATGGCCATGTATGGCGTTTCCCAGATCTGAACTTGATGATGCCTTGTTGCTTCAGCTTCGGTACGGAAGTAGATCAGACTTCCATTTTTGAATAAGGTAAAGCCATTACAGATAATAGGCGTTTCCACCGCCTGCTGGATGATGTTGTAAGATAACAGAATATACGTGTTGGTATCCTCCTGGCAAAAGATGTAAAGAAAGTCTTCACCGTTGGGCGAGGCGATCCGTCTGAGGAATGTGACGTGCTCAAACTGGGCATCAAATACTTTGTGCGTGCCGTTTTGCAGATAATAGCCATTGGAAAAAATAATTCCCTGATTATCGGGCAGCAATATCGCTGACTCATTCAGTGACTTAAGGTTAACGACCTCCTTGGTCCGCTGGTTATAAACAAATGCTCTGAAATCTTCCTGATAAGGTTTGATACGCACTCCGATGAGATTGCCAAGATCGGCGTAATAATAATCGGCATCGTCCAATTGTTGATCGGCGTTGACAACTTTCTCTGAATAGATCCCCTTGCCGGTATCGGTATTGTTTTCGATCTTAAAAGTGATATCCCCGTTGATGGCTTCGATAAAGATTTTGTCCATGATCGAGATATGGGGATATTTGCCAAGCCGGCGATCTTCGAGTGTCGTTTTTGTCCAGTCAAACTCAAACTGATTGGGCAACTTGACCTCGTGTATGCTGCGATCGTCCTGATATTGTAGTTTCCCATCCTTGATCAGCCATTTGAATGCCTTGAGATCAGCCGCATTTTTGCTGGTCTGGAAGATCATGTACAAATAGTTTTCCGTTCGGCGAAACCTGGAAAAAATAGAGTCCCGGTAATATTTATAAAGATTTTGATAGTCTGCGATGAAACTTGCGTCGTTGATGAGATCAAGCGGTTGCGGCACAAACTGATTATTCTCAAAGCTATAAATGCTGAAGACGTCTTCTAGCTTAATTTCGGTGCGTAAACCGAAGTGAACGTTATAACCAAATATGCATAGTTTGTCCAGTGCTAAAATACCGCGTGCGACACAGTTGTTTTCCGTGCTGATGCGCTGGTTGGCTTTGAGGATAAAGCTTGTGGAATTAAAGACTTCTTTACGGGCCTCATTCAGTTGCAGGAGCCGCGCCGATAGCTCCTCTTTCTGTGTAAGTAGGCGCTTTCGGATAATCTCATATGCTCCCTGATCAAGGGAATCGGCCTGCTGTATTACGTTTTCTTCTGGCATAAGGTGGTTCTGACTTATTTAACTTTGTTGAATTTTAGCTCCTGTCCATTT
The DNA here is from genome assembly GCF_901482695.1 of Sphingobacterium thalpophilum. Lineage (NCBI taxonomy): Bacteria > Pseudomonadati > Bacteroidota > Sphingobacteriia > Sphingobacteriales > Sphingobacteriaceae > Sphingobacterium > Sphingobacterium thalpophilum. Next base: position 1,178,883 of record NZ_LR590484.1, on the reverse strand, counting down.
TGGTACAGCGTCAGAGCTGTAACTTGGTCATTGTCCTTGCTGAATTTAAGTTCGGCCTGCACGACGGTATAAAATAGTTCCAGGTCATTTTTAGGATACACCTGAACGGTAGATTGGCCAGATAACTGCGCAAATAGATTACCTTGCTCATCGGCTGTGATTTTAAATTTCAGTTGGGGCTGCTGCGCAAATTCGTAAGTCCCCAGGAGCTGCTTTATTTGAAAGTCCATCAGGGTGGTTGCCCCATTAAGCGGTTCGCGTTCTATTTTTGGCACGTTTTTGTGCTGGAAGCAGGCATTGACCCCTGTCGTGAGCGGATAAACATCAATGGTGTTCCATTTATTCAGCAGCGCGATAAAATAACGTTGGTTTTTAAAATCCCGAACGAGAATGCTTTTGTAGCCAGGATATCCGCCGGTGTGGAAGTGCATCTTATTTGCATTGTCGGTACTGTCGGTAAATAGCCAGCCAAACCCGTAGTATAAACCTCCCATTTTAATCGGCTTTCCGCTGTTGAGCGTATCGATAGAAATGGCTTTCAGAAAGTTATCGCGCTTTAAAAGCACATTGTTTTGAATGGCCTGATTCCATTTAAACAGGTCCTGTGCGGTACTGCTAATACCATACGGTCCAGTGATACTGTCAAAATAGCTGACATATCCGAAGCCGGCCATGTTGTCAACCAATTTAAAACTTTTAGTTTTAGCGTCGTAGGCCATTCCTTTTGCATAGTTTTTCAGGTCTGCTTTGTGCGAACGTGCAGAGAATACGGACGTGCTTTTCATTCCTGCCGGTTTAAATATATGCTGGTGCATATAGTCTGCAAAGGGCTGTCCCGAGACTTTTTCGACGATCAGAGACAGGAGGACATAATTTGTGTTTGAATAAGCATATTGATCGCCCGGTTTAAACGCGGTGCTGTCAATTTTGGCCTCAATGACCTTAAGAATATCCTGGTTTGTATTTATCTTCTTTGTATCGATCCACTTTGGATCCCAGCCCAAAAACTCGGGTATTCCAGCAGTATGGCGCAATAGGTTTTTAATCCGTACATCTTTAAATTTCAATTGCGGGAAGTACCGGGTGATATCATCTTCATACGAAAGTTTGCCCAGCTCTTCCAGCTGCATAATGGCCATGGCTGTAAACTGTTTGCTTACCGAAGCCAGTTCAAAGCGGCTATGGCTAGTTATCTTTTCCGTTTTTGCTGGGTTTTCGAAGCCTGTATAATGTTCGTACACAATTTTACCGCTGTCTACTACGAGAAATGCGCCGCTTAATTCGCCATCCTTGTCGAGCGACTGAAACAATGAATCTAACCGCTGCTGCACAGTCTGTGCGTGAGTAACGCAAACCTGCATAACTAGCAGGGCATAAAGAATCGAAATTCGAATCATGGTGGAACTGAATTTTTGTAAGTCATCCTGAGCTCTGAAGAATACGCCGGCTCAGGATGACTGATGCATGGTGGTTATGAACCTATTTTTTTGTTCGATATTCCCAGATTTTTCGCTAGTCCGAATAGCGAATTGATAAATCCAGTGTCTTCGCTGTTGTCAGCAGCAGAAGCTGCCTGCTGTAGTTTAATCAGCGCAGCAGAGACGGTCAGGTTTTTGATATCATTGGAAGAGATACCATATTTATCAGCGAGCCCCCGGACTTTGTCGGCAAGGTCGCCCTTTCCATCCGGCCCCAGCAGTGCGGCCTTGATATCGCTCGCATGTCTGGAGTTATCGATCAGCTGATCGAAGCCCTTAGCGTTGGACACTTGACGGACGATATTCTCGAAGAACAGGGTTTCGCCACCGACGATGTCGATTTTGGCGGATTTGAGCGCTTCCGACAGCACGCCAGCCTGTGCGGCGGCAATATCTTTCTGGATATTGATCTGTGCAAGATCGATATCGCGTTCTTTCTGTAATTGCAGTTTGAACTCTTCGTGATCTTTACCCACACCATCGAGTTTTTTCATGGCTTCGGCTTTTTCTTCTATTCCTTTTGCTTCTGCTAGTGCCTTTTCGCGGACAACTTCTGCCTGAGCTAAGCCTTCTTTGCGCATAGCTTCCGCTTTTTTCTCGATGATAGCCGCTTCGACGGTGCCTTGTTTCTCTTCGGCTTCCGCTTTTGCAACCATTACTTCGGCTTCTGATAGACCTAAGGCTGCTTCTTCTTTCGCTTGAGCTTCGGCTATAATTTTTCGGCTTTCGGCTTCTTTGAGTGAAGCTTCTTTTTTCGCCTCGGCATCAATCAATAGTTCCTGAGCCCGCTTTTCGGCAATTTTACGCGCAGCTTCAGCGTCAATTACTTTTTTCTCAGCTTCTTGTTCAGCAGCAATCTTCGCGGCTTCGGCTGCTTTTACAGTAGAGATTAATTTTTCTTCGGCTTCTTGCGATGCTGCAATCACGCCGGCCTGTTTCTTACGCTCTACCTCGCGGAACACCTCAATATCTCTGACACCTTGTTGTTCTTCGATAACACCTTTCTCCAGTTGCACACGTTCTTTGATCACGTTCTGGATACTTTTTTTCTCCGTTTCAATCGAACGCTCTTTGTCGATCTGTGCCAAGGTAACAATCCGTTCCCGTTCTGTCTGTTCCAAAGCACGGTCTTTTTCCACGCGTTCTGTTTCGACAGCGGCGGTTCGCTGTTTATTTTTCTCAGCAATAATGATCTGTCGCAATTTGTTTTCTTCCTGCACGGCGAGCTGTTCTTCTGTCGCAATACGCACACTTTCATATTTTAAGCGTTCTTCTTCGCGGACCTTGGCGATTTCCGCTTCTTCGCGTGCTCGAATGTTGTCAATTTCACGCTTTTGCTTTTCTTCTTTCTCAGCAAGCTGGCGGTCCAGTTCCAAAATAGCTTCGCGGGCTTCAACATTCTGTTTCTTGATCAGTTTTTCCTCATCACGGCGGATAAAATTGGCATTGATATTTTGCTTTGCGGTCAGTTCGGTGATTTTTTTGATACCTTCACTATCCAAAATATTGTTTGGGTTGAGGTGTTCAATATCTGTCTGTTCGAGGTAATCAATGGCACAGTCGTCCAATATATAACCATTGAGGTCAGTGCCGATGATGTCCAGGATTTCGTCTCGGAACTCTCGACGGGCTTCATATAGTTCGATAAAATCAAACTTTTTACCGACGGTTTTCAGTGCTTCAGAAAATTTGGATTCAAAAATATTCTTTAGGGTTTCGGGCTCGCTGGCGCGGTCACATCCGAGATTTTGCGCGACATTGACCACATCATCCACGTTCTTATTGACTCGGACAAAGAAAGCTACCTTAATATCCGCACGGATATTGTCTTTGCAGATCAAGCCTTCACCCTGCATACGGGCGATCTCAATTTTTTTGATCGAGATATCCATGATTTCCATCTTATGGAAGACAGGCACCACATACATTCCTTTGTTGAAGGCGACTTTAGTGCCGCCGACCCCGGTCCGTACGATTGCCTTGCCCTGCGGTATTTTTTTATAAAATGCACTCAGTACGACGAAGAATGCAAAAATCAAAAAGACAGCAAGCCCGACGATCAGAAGGATTATTCCGTTCAGGCCGCTCAAAAATAAAAGAGGTTGATATAGCATATGATTAGTATTTATTTAGATTTAAGATTATTGAGAAGGAACAAATGCACAAGCATCAAATATTTTCTATAGTGATTTCTTTGGTAACATAATAATACTTCTTGTCTTTGGATTCATCAACGATGATGACATCGTCTCCATAGCTGATTTTATCTCCATTGTGACTGACGACATTCAGGCGGATCGGATCTTGCTGGATAATAAATTCGGCTGAGCCAATTTTTTTACCTTCAATACTGGCACGCATTTTACCCATGCGGCCGAGAAAGTCATGGCTTTCTTCGCCATTGTACCCGATATTTTTAAACATTCTTGCTAGCGGTTTGGTAAGAAAATGCATCAGGATAAAAGTGATGATAAATACAGGTATCAGGATCAGAACGGACTTTATGCCCCAGGAGGCGACATCGATAAATAATGATGACAAGATTGTGATCACCCATCCTACAAACTTAAAGAGGGTGACGATCAGCATGATGGGTACTTTTCCTACATTGATGTAATCCATTGCTTTGGCGAAAAAGCCGAGCTCGCTGTGGCTGTCAGCATGACCGTGCTGCTGATGAGCCTGATCCGGTCCGTCCGCCTCATGGGAACCGTCAACTTCCGCAACATCCGGAGTAGGGTGTACATCTATATCCGCATCCGCGTCAAATAGATGCACACCATCGCCCATTAAGAACATAAATAACCAATACACTACGGACAGCCCGGTAAGGACAGTCATAATTCCATTTGACAATGGGTTGAATAAGATATTGATTAGTTCTGCCATAGTATTATTTTATTAGATTTTCTCTCTTTTGAATGTGTAGTGGAAGGACCATGAGTTGCCATTGACCTCGAGGTCTTGCATGGCAATTAATTCCCAGCCTTGGTTGCCCAGGTCATTCAAGATCTTATCTATCATTTCTGGCTCCAGCTTGGTTCCCCAAAAACCTGTTGGCTCTATCTTGACAGTTTTATATTCAAATTTTTTCATCGTTATCTAATTTTTTCTTTAACTCTTCAAGCTCATTATTGACGGTATCCGAGCCGCCGATAGTCTCATTAATTTCATCGATTTTGCTTTTGTTGCCTGCCGCGATCTCTCCGTAGGCTTTGGCCAGTGCTTCGTCTTCTTCCACCTTCTCTTTCATGCGTTCGAGCATAGAGATGGTGCTATTAGAATCGATATTGGCCAGTTGACGATTGACCATTTTGGCCGCGTTGGAAACTTTCACTCTAGCCTTTAACGTCGATAACTCATTTTCCCACTTGGTGATGTTGAATTTGAGGATATCTACATTTTTGTGCAGTTCTTCTGCAGACCTCTGGTGTATGGCTGCCTGTTTTTCCAATTCAGCTGCTTCGATCAATAATTGTTTTTTCAGTAATAGAGCCTCCTTTGCTAAGCCTTCTGCTTTATCGGCTGTAAGCTCTGCATTCTGGGCTTTCTTCAACAACAATATGGCTTTATCTTCGAACGCATTCGCTTCTTCTTTTTTCTTTTCACCATTGTTCTGGGTACGTATCGCCAAGGCTTTTACTTTTGCATAAGCCTCCAGTGATTGTTCCAGGTCTTCTTTCATTTCACGGATACCCTGTTCCGTCATCTTGATGGGGTCTTCCATTTTGTCCACTACAGCGTGGATTTCGGCCTGACCGATTCTGAAAATTCTCTTAAAAATATTCATTATTCTATAATTTTGAAAAACTTATTAATTGATTGTAATATTCGCTGATCAAAAGACTTAGCGAATTAATGGCCGCATCGAATTCATTCTGATCTAGATTGTGTATTTGTAAAGTGTACCGGAAGATCACTTTCCGGCCATCCTCTGTTAACGCAAATCCGCCGTGGATAATATCTCTATTCTTGATCAGCAGGGATTTGAACATGTCAATATTTTCGTTGGTTATGGTAAAAAGATACTGCTCAAATATGATGATGGGTTGTGCAATCCCGACAATAAGATTGCGGATGCCGTCATCTTCATTTTCGATAACAAATACACCTTCTTTTTCGTCCTTATGGGTAATGTGATAACCTATATTGGCGATATAATTTTCAATTTTTGAGAAGTACATAATCAAGTTTTTTATATATTGCACATATTCTTTGCATAAAGATAGCGAATTGCAAAAATATTTTGCAAGAAAAAATTAATTTTTTTTTAAATGAGTAACGTCGGAAACAATATTAAGAAGCTGAGAAAAGTGAAGGGATTGAGTCAGCAGGCCTTTGGGGATATTTTTAACCTTACTAGGGGGAATATTTCATCTTACGAAGAGATGCGTGCCGAACCGAAGATTGAAATTGTTTTGAAGATTGCAAATTATTTTGGCATTCCTGTGCAACATCTTATTGAGAAGAATTTATCGGTCAACGAGATTCTGAATTTTAACGATTATTTTCAGCCGGAAATTTCTATGGCAAGTACAAAGCGGCTGGTGCAGGTTCCGTTGTTGCAGCGGGAAAATCTACTGGATGTATTCAGTTACCTGACCAGGTTGAGTGAACTGCCGGTCATTGAATTTCCATTACAAAGCAGAAGTCGCTTCATGGCTGTGGAGTTTGTCGATACCATTCCTGCTCCCGGTGATTTTAAAGTGAATGCACAATCTGTTTTGTTTTTTGAGGAAGTTGATATAGAACTTCTGCATACGCTTCCTGACAGTTTCGGTCTTTATTTTTCGTCCGGTGAATTTTTTATAGGCAAGTACCTTCTTGAAGAGAAGGAGATCAGTTTGGTATTGAATGCCTGGAAAAAAGTGGACTTTGTGTTGGCAGAGAAGGCTTACTTCTGGAAGCTATACGGAAAATTTGAACGCGTCTAATCAGCGCGCTATACGGGAGCGTCCTTCTTGTGCCGTATTCATTGGTGATGCAGGTCCGCTTAAATCTGGTGGCGACATACTGGCAAGAGAAACCGGATGGTGGCCAATTGGACTAAAATCACTGCGATGACGAAGAAGCAGGAATAACATACATTCCTGCTTCTTGTTTGAACACGTAAGCTAGAAGGGTAATGGATCCTCTTCTTGTTCCTCTGGCGCAGGCAGATCGTCTTTTGGAGAATTTCGCTCGGACAAGATCAGGAAACTGTCTACCTTTATTTCTGTTACATATTGTTTAAGGCCGTCTGCGTTCTCATATTGCCGATAGGTAAGTTTGCCTTCGACCATTAATTTAGTCCCACGGCTACATTTTTTTTCGATGGTATTATTCTGGTTGCCCCAGACGACGAGTGTGTGCCACTGTACTTCTTCCACCCACTCACCGGCTTTGTTCTTGAAAAGGTCGTTGGTGGCAAGGCGCAGAATCGAATAACTTGTCCCCGTAGTCGTGGTTTTGATGACAGGATCATTTCCTAAATGACCAATTAACTGTACTTTGTTTCTTAATGTACTCATAGCTTTGATTTTTAAATGTTTGCGATAATTCTTAATTTTAGTTATAAGTCATTGTCTTCTCTACATGTGAAAAGACCCTGAACAAAGATGAAAAGCGAATGAAACAATAGCCGTCTATTTACCATTTGTATTCGACTGTAGTCGATTGTAACCGTTTGTTGTCGTTTATTTTTATAATGAATCCGATGGAAAGAACTTGTTTGGAATGCGGGCAAACTGTACGAGGGAGATCCGATAAACGCTTTTGCGATGATTCCTGCCGCAACGCGTATAACAATAAGCTGAATAGTGACCAGACTAACCTAGTCCGTAATGTCAATAATATACTGCGTAAAAACCGCCGAATTCTTTTGGAGACGCTGAACGGGGAGGGGATGGTAAAGGTTCAGCAGGAAAAGTTAAAACGCAAGGGGTTTGATTTTAAGTTTCATACCCATACCTATGTCAATTCCAAAGGACAGGTATACAATTTTATATATGAAATGGGCTATCTGATATTGGAAAACAACTGGATTCTGCTCGTCCGGAAAAAGCCGATGTAAGCTGACTAAATATAGTGCTGCCTCTGTTACTACCGACGGTTATCACGAGTGACAAAAAAGCCCAAGATGGATCTCACCTTGGGCTCTTACGATATAGTTTAAGAATTATTCGGCTCTTAAAGTTTTTGCTGCTTCAACCATAGACTCTAAAGCTGCTTTGGTTTCTGGCCATGCGCGAGTTTTCAGTCCACAGTCAGGATTGACCCAAAGTTGTTCAGCTGGAACGACCGCTTTTGCTTTACGCAATAGGTCTACCATCTCGTCTTTGCTCGGTACACGTGGAGAGTGGATGTCGTAAACGCCCGGGCCAATATCATTTGGATATTTGAAATCTCCGGCGAAAGCATTCAATAGTTTCATCTGTGAACGTGAAGTTTCAATTGTGATGACGTCGGCATCCATAGCAGCGATGTCTTCAATCACATTATTGAACTCTGAATAGCACATGTGTGTATGGATCTGTGTATCATCGGCAACGTTGGATGAAGATACACGGAACGCACGTACTGCCCAGTTGAGGTAGTCTTTTTGGTCAGCTTTGCGCAATGGCAACCCTTCACGGATTGCAGGCTCGTCAATCTGAATAATCTTGATCCCTGCTTTTTCCAATGCTTGTACTTCGTCCAGAATGGCCAGCGCGATTTGGTAAGTCGTCGTTGAACGAGGTTGATCGTTACGTACAAAAGACCATTGTAGAATCGTTACAGGACCGGTCAACATTCCCTTTACAGGGCGGTTTGTCAAGGACTGTGCATAGGATGACCAACGTACGGTCATATCTTTTGGACGGTACACATCTCCGTAGATAATCGGTGGTTTTACACAACGCGAGCCGTATGACTGCACCCAGCCATTTTGCGTGAACGCATATCCAGCCAGCTGTTCGCCGAAGTACTCGACCATGTCATTACGTTCGAATTCGCCGTGCACCAATACATCGATGTCCAATTGCTCCTGCAGACGGATTGTATTTTCTGTTTCCTCTGCGATTGCTTTATCGTATTCTTCTTGCGTTATAGCGCCTTTTTTCAAGTCTGCTCTCCATTTGCGCACATCTTTTGTCTGTGGGAAAGAACCGATTGTCGTCGTTGGAAATGCAGGCAAGTTAAATTTAGCCTGTTGTGCAGCTTTACGTACAGCGAATGGTGATGTACGTTTTGCATCGTCATCGGTGATATTGTTGGTGCGTTCTTTTACTTCGGGTCTATGGATCAATGGGGAAGTACGGCGGCTTTCTGCAGCAGCTTTGTTTGCTTCAAAGCGTTCTGCGGTCGCAGCGTCTACTTCACCATCTGCCAATACAGCAAGGTCTTTTACTTCGGCTAATTTTTGTTTTGCGAAAGCCAGCCAATTTTTCACCTCAGCCGGTAATGACTGCTCGTTGTGTTCGTTGTCCAGGTCGAACGGAACATGCAGTAGTGATGATGATGGCGCGATCCAGACGCGGTCTTTGCCCAGAGCATCTACGGCCTGTTTGATTTTAACCAACGATTTTTCATAGTCGTTTTTCCAGATGTTACGCCCTTCCACAATACCCAAAGATAGGGTTAGAGAGGCAGGTACTTTTGGTAATACGGTATCCAGTTGATTTTCGCCGCGTACCAGATCCAAATGCAAGGCATGAACCGGCAAATTGACAGCGATATCCTCATTGTCTTTTAAAGCTTCGAAATAAGTTGTCGCGATCAATTTAATGTTTTTGGCTGCAGCTGCCAGCTTCTCAAAAGTAGGCTGATACAGCGCTTTTACTTTTTCATCCAGATCCAATGCAAGGAATGGCTCATCAATCTGAACGTATTGCGCACCGGCCTCAGCCAATTTAGCTAAGATCTGTTCGTATACAGGAATTAATCTGTCCAATAGGTCGATGCGGTTGAATCCAGCTTCTTTCTCTTTACCGATCAATAGGTAAGTGATCGGGCCCAATAAAACTGGTTTCGTTTCGATGCCCAACGATCTCGCTTCGTTATATTCATTCAGAAATTTTTCAGAAGTCAACTTGAATTGTTGGTCCTTGGTGAATTCAGGCACCATGTAATGGTAGTTGGTATCCAACCACTTGGTCATTTCCATGGCAGTCACGTCGATTCCATCTTGCTGGAAACCACGAGCCATAGCAAAATATAAATCTAAGCTGTAATTATTATCTACCTTGCTCAATAGTGAGTGGTATCGGGCTGGAATTGCACCTACCGTAAGGCTTAAGTCCAGTACCTGATCATAAAAAGAAAAGTCGTTAGAAGGAATTAAATCTATTCCAGCATCTTTTTGCGTTTTCCAATTGCCCTCACGAATTTTTTTTGCTGCCTCCAATAATTCCTCAACAGAAGATTTTTTAGCCCAATAGGCCTCATTGGCTTTTTTCAATTCGCGGAATGCGCCCACACGCGGGTAACCTAAATTGTTAGTCAATAACATAATGATGTTTTTAATGTTTCTTTTCAACTATATTTCTTGCTAGAGAGAAGGACACACTAGAATTCGGTGACTTCGGCTTATCATTCCCATATTAAGTAGGGTAGAATTTAGCACCTTGTCAAGAGACAGGTTGCTAAGGCTTCATCGGGTCTATTCCCTCTGCCTTTCTCTATAAGCGAGGCTAAGTTAGAACATTTATTTCTGATATGCAAATTTTTTATAAAAGCGCATTTATTTTTTATAATCTGCTAAAGATAAAAATGTTTTATTTTCTTCTTTTCATTAAAACGGCGGATGGAGACCTATTACTGTCTCCATCTGCCCTTGTTTTAGCTGACCAGCAGCTTATAGCCCTTTCCGTGCACATTGACAATTTCTACTTTACTATCTTCCCTCAGATATTTGCGCAATTTGCTGAGAAATACATCCATACTTCTTCCGGTAAAATAGTTGTCGTCGTGCCATATTTTTAACAGCGCCTCTTCACGGGTCAATACATCATTCTTCTTCAGGCAAAGCAAGCGTAGCAATTCGGCCTCTTTTGTAGATAGCTTCTGTGTCTGACCTTTGTAAGAAATCTGCTGGCTGGTATAATCAAAGTAGTAGTCTCCTATTTCAAATTTGTCAGCGACGACTTCTTCTTCTTTGTCTCTTACGCTACGTTTCAGCAGGGCATTAATACGCAGCAGAAGTTCCTCCACACGGAATGGTTTGGTAATATAGTCATCGCCGCCCAGTTCAAAGGCTTCGGTCTTATCTTCCATCATGCCTTTGGCAGTGGCGAAGATGATCGGTACGGTACTGTTTATTTTACGGATTTCACGCCCGACGGTAAAGCCATCCTTTTTGGGCATCATGACATCAAAAATGCATAAGTCATAATCGTTCTTTTTGAACTGGGAAACAGCTTCATCTCCATCAGTGCAGAGCGTAACATCAAACTTTCCCTTTAATTCGAGATAATCCTTTAAAAGATCCCCCAAATTGGGATCATCTTCTGCTAATAATATCTTTTGCATAATGAATCTATTAATTTTCACTAATGTTCCTTGAATATACAAAAAAGGAACGTGTTATTTTTTTAAGGGCAAAATTACTTCAAAGGTTGTGCCTTTGTCTTTCTCACTTTTTACGGTAATCCTGCCGTTGAGTCTTCTTAAAATATCCTGAACATAGCTCAGTCCCAGACCAAAACCTTTAACGTTATGAACATTCCCTGTGGGGATGCGGTAAAACTGGTCAAAAATCTTTTGCAGATGGTCGCGGCTCATGCCGATCCCGTTATCCGTGATCGTGACAACAATGCTGTCCCCTGTATTTTTGGAATTAATCTGGACGTGCAGGTTGCCTTTGCTGTATTTAATCGCATTGTCCAAAAGGTTGTAGAATACATTCGAAAAATGCAGCTCGTCCCCTACGACGAGATCTTTTGTGGCGGCCAGGTCGATGCTGAATTTTCCGCCGATATTCTGCATCCGCAATTGCATGCTATCTGTGACCGCTGAGACAAGATCATTGATATGTACATCTTCGCGGTTAAGTTTCAGGGTCTCCTTTTCCAGCCTCGCCAGATCAAGTACCCGCTCGATATGGTTGCCCAGACGTACGTTTTCGTCGTAAATGATATTGGCCAGTTTTTGCACGCGGTTGTGATCCGCATTAATATCCGGATCTTTGAGCGATTCACTTGCAATCATGATCGTAGCTACAGGTGTTTTAAACTCGTGAGTCATGTTGTTGATGAAGTCCGTTTTCATTTCGGATACTTTCTTCTGCCTAAAAATGATAATGAGCGTATAGGCAAAACAGCCGACCAACAAGAACAATAATGCAAGCATTGGCAGCAACAGATAGCCCATGTTGTCTGCAATAATGGCCTTTTTGTTGGGAAAATAGATTGTAAGTTTGCCCGGTGCTGCACCGATATCCCCTTTAAATAAAGGGGTCGAGTATTTCGTGGTATTCTTCGAGTTGTTTAACGTAGCTTCGTTCAGAATGTTGGTCAGTAAAATATTGGTTGTGCTCCAAATCTCAATATTAAAGGGGACTTTGATGTCGCGCTGAGCCAATTCATCCTTCAAAAGGTCCTGGACAGTAATGATGTTGATCCTGTCTTTCAGTGGTCTGTTTGCCAGCTCCATACCGATGGCGACGTCCTCGATATAGTCTGCCTTTTTGCCTCCCAGCATGGCCACGGAGTCATAGACATTGAAAACCTGCCAAGAGTTTTGCCTGTTCAGAAAATCCAGTCTTTTCTCCAGGTCAGAGATGGTTTTTGAAAGTTTCGAATCTTCTTTGGGGGGCAGTGTGGCCACCCTGAATTTTGTCTGTAGATTAGCCATTGGATCAATCAATGGAATCACAAAACGGGTGCTGTCATCTTTGCCGTCGACCGGGTTGTCTACCTTTGAAGCATTCAGTACGATAAAAGCTTGTACAAGATTATCATCGGTCAGCTCATTTGAGACCGAGAATTTGATATATTTCTGATATTCGGGTCTTTTGATATAGGTTTCGTAAAACGAATTTTTGATTTCGATCACATTGGGATATAAGGCACGTAGTTGATCCTCCTGTTCTTTATACTTGGCATATATCGCATGTTGCTTGCTTTTCAGACGTTCAATCTTATATTGTATTTCTACCTGTTCGGCCAAAAGTTGCTGTTTCGCCTGTTCCCGTTTGGATTTTTCGATATTACGCTCTTGCTGCACTTTTGCAAAGTCCACGACTTCCCGTCTTTCGAGTTTGCCGGCAACAGCGGTTAAGGCCGCATTGACGGATTCGTCAAAAAGCTGGGACTTTTGGCGGTAGGAGTCCCGCAGAAAATAGAATTGCATAGCCAGCACTCCGACGAGGGCTAGCGACATCAGTCCAATGATCAATACAATACTATTTTTTTTCATTTAAATTTTTCTTTTTCCGGCTGATGAGAGCTTTGTTACAAATATAAAGATGCTAACTTGTTTTAATGCGGTTTTAACAATGTTTAACAGCAATAACTTTATTTTTGGGTTCTGATTGTTGTAAATTAGTGATTAAAAATAGGTTGTGTTATGAAAAGTTATGTATTGTCATTGGCATTATCTTTTATAGCCGGAATAGCCTTCGGTCAGGTGAAATTGAAAGAGCAGCGCCCCTTGCTGCAGGATAGACCGTCCAAAATGCCGGTTCTCGGCCTGGATACCAGTTCGGCAAAATATAAGATGCCGGTAAAAAAGTTCAAAAATGTGGATAGTCTCGCTCCGATGCCGGGAACGGGCAGGATACCCAGAAGGAAGAATAGGGTAGATACCCTGCGGAACAGGATGCTGGGAGATTCTGTAAAAGTCAAGGATTTTAAATTACGGATAGATTCCCTGTATCCGAAGAAATAAAAAACGGGGTTCTTGAATTCAAGAACCCCGTTTTTTATTTCTATTGCTGTTTCATTACAGCTGGGAAACACGGATGGTGTTTGTTTTGCCTTTTTCGATCAGTGGTGTAGAGGCTGTATTGATAATAATAGAGCCCGGTTTGACATAGTTGTTTTTTACGATAAACTTATTCACGTCATGGATGGAACCGTCAGTGCTTTCGAATTTGTCGTAGATAAATGTCTTGACACCCCATAATAAGCTGAGTTGTTTCAGTAATTTCTGTGTGCCTGTGAATACCAGGATATCCACATTGGGTCTGTAGCTGGCGATCTCGAATGCCGTCGCGCCAGAAGAAGTCAGTACCGCGATTGCAGAAGCGTCAGTTTTCTGTGCCAGGTATACCGATGAAGCGCAAATTGCATCAGGAATCAGAGTACCGTCGTGGATCTCACTAACTTTCTCATTATAATATGGATAAGATGTTTGTTCCACGTGAATAATGATTTTGCTCATGGTTTCGATGACAATTTCAGGGAATTCGCCAACGGAAGTCTCACCACTCAACATGACAGCATCTGCTCCGTCCAATACAGAATTGGCCACATCATTCACTTCGGCACGTGTAGGACGTGGCGTTGTGATCATGCTTTCAAGCATCTGGGTTGCGATGATAACAGGTTTAGACAGATCTCTACATTTTTGAACGATGATTTTTTGCAGTCCCGGCACTTCTTCCATTGGAAGTTCAACCCCTAAATCTCCACGTGCCACCATCACCGCGTCGGTAGCTTCAATAATAGCATCAATATTTTCGATGGCTTCAGGTTTTTCGATTTTGGCGATTACGCGGGCATGGCTTCCTTTCGCTTCGATGATTTTTTTACATTGGGCGATATCATCGGCCGAACGTACAAACGACATTGCGATCCAGTCAGCACCATGGTCCAGAGCAAAATTTAAATTGTCTAGATCTTCTTCTGTCAATGAGGGGATAGATACTTTGGTGTTTGGTAGATTTACGCCTTTACGGGATGTTAACACGCCGCCGTGCACAACTTCGCAGGTCACAGCATCTTTATGGTTGGTCTCTAAAACACGAAGTTGAAGTTTTCCGTCATCAAGTAATATGATTTCGTTGGCTTCAACATCGTTTGGAAAGTTCTCATATGTAATGTAGATCCTATTTTCGTCTCCGATGAGTTCATGGGTCGTAATTTCAACTTTTGCACCGTTAACGAGGATTGCGCCTCCTTCTTTCATTTTTCCGATTCTGATCTTGGGACCTTGTAAATCGGCTAAGATGGCCACATTGAATCCGGTTTCGCTGTTAATTGCATTTATAGTTTCGATTACCTTAAGGTGATCTTCCTGGCTGCCATGAGAGAAATTCAACCGGCACACATCAACCCCTTTAGCAATCATGTTGGTCAAAACTTGTTTGTCTGCCGAAGCAGGGCCTAATGTTGCGACAATTTTAGTCCTTTTTTGAACTTTTTCCATCTGTTATCTTGTATTTTTTAATGTTCTTCATTTATCACAACAAACAGCAGGCTGTATTGTTGTGTCTTGTCATAAACTAAATCGAATTCATTTAGATTTAAGGTGGGTGTATTTGCTACACTAACCTACGGTCGGCTAAAATATGAGATTTTCTTTAGATTTCAATATTTTTGGCGATATTTCTTTTGCAATGACGACTTCCGGTAATTTGCTGATCCTTTTGATTATATGTTCTACGTCCTCTTCGCAGATATAATTCTTGATGATGATGAAGAAATCAAAATTGGGATTTTCAGGAATTAAAAAGGTCCCCTCGATGCTTTTGTTGTTGATCAGAAAATATTCTGTATCCGAGTCGGGGCTAAGATAATGAAAGGCTGTAAAATGGTAGCTTATTTTTTTCTTGGCATCAAAGATGATATGGTATTCCAGCTCCTCTTCGGATTTATTTTTAGGACGGCCATCGTGATCGTACTTGCTTTCTTTTCCTCTTGAAAAGTTGAGTGTCGTCTCTTTATTGATGAAGTGGCAGAGGCGGTAATCTTTAAGCGGGCAAGTGATGGCAAGCAGGATAAAATCCAGTTCTTCGTCCATATCCATATCTAACCGTGCTACTAACTTATTGACCACTTTATTGTTAATTTTATTCGTTCCTGTGCTAACGAAGGTACTAATTATTTTAAGGCCGGAATATACTTTTTGTGTAAAAATTGAGTTAATTAGCTGAGCGTTTGGAATACAAAATAATTTTTGTTATACTTGAACTAAGTTAATATAGAGTGGGTTAGCTAGTATAAGACGCGAATAAGTTCCGTTGCCTAACATGGTGACTTTCATCTAAATATCAATTTAGGTTTGAATTTTGATGAAATTTATTTTTCTTTGCACAGATTTATTAAACAATTAAACTATAAAATCATGTCAGATATCGCTTCAAGAGTAAAAGCAATTATCGTTGAAAAATTAGGTGTTGACGAAAACGAAGTAACACCAGAAGCTTCATTCACTAATGATTTAGGTGCTGATTCACTTGACACTGTTGAGTTGATCATGGAGTTTGAAAAAGAATTCAACGTTGCTATTCCTGATGATCAAGCAGAGACTATTGGTACTGTTGGTCAAGCAATCGCTTATTTAGAAAAAAACGTTAACTAACTAATTTAATTAGGCTAATCGTAATAAATGGAGCTTAAAAGAGTAGTAGTAACAGGATTAGGCGCCCTTACACCAATTGGTAATACTGTCCCGGCTTACTGGGAGGCATTAATAAATGGTGTAAGCGGAGCTGCTCCTATTACGCATTTTGATGCGTCAAAATTTAAAACTCAGTTTGCGTGTGAGGTAAAGGGGTTTGATCCACATGATTTTATGGATCGTAAGGAAGCTCGTAAAGTCGATCCTTTTGTACAGTATGCGATTGCTTCTACTGATGAGGCAATCAAAGATGCTGGCTTAGATTTTGAAAAATTAGATACCAATCGTATTGGAGTAATCTGGGGCTCGGGAATTGGGGGGCTGACCACTTTTACGGAAGAGGTTGCCAACTTTGCCAAAGGGGATGGGACACCACGTTTCAATCCTTTTTTTATTCCCAAGATGCTTGTTGATATTGCTCCTGGACATATTTCTATGCGCCATGGCCTTCGTGGCCCCAACTTTTCGGCAGTGTCTGCCTGCGCATCTGCAACCAACGCCATGATTGATGCTTTTAACTATATCCGATTGGGAAAAGCTGACGTAATTGTTACAGGCGGTTCGGAAGCAACAGTAAATGAGGCGGGGATTGGTGGCTTCAATGCCATGCATGCCTTGTCAACAAGAAATGATGATCCTAAAACAGCGTCTCGCCCTTTTGATAAGGACAGAGATGGCTTCGTTTCGGGAGAAGGTTCTGGCGCTTTGATTCTAGAAAGTTTAGAACATGCCTTGGCCAGAGGAGCGAAGATCTATGCTGAAATCGCCGGGGGCGGCATGAGTGCTGATGCACATCATATTACAGCTTCGCATCCGGAAGGTTTGGGTGCCAAACTGGCCATGACAATGGCTGTCAATGATGCAGGTCTGAATTTCTCAGATATTGACTATATCAATGTGCATGGCACTTCTACACCAGTAGGCGATATTAGCGAAACTAAAGCTATTGTCGATCTGTTTGGTGAGCATGCTTACAAATTGAATATCAGTTCGACGAAATCAATGACCGGACACCTTTTGGGAGCTGCGGGTGCTATTGAAGCAATCGCGTCTATTTTGGCGGTACAGAATGATATTGTGCCACCGACAATAAACCATTTTACGGACGATCCGGAAATAGATAATAAATTGAACTTTACATTCAACCAAGCGCAAAAACGTACCGTAAATGCGGCGTTGAGCAACACATTTGGGTTTGGTGGTCACAATGCTACCGTCATTGTAAAAAAATATAAAGCTTAATGTTTGATCCTTCAAACATGGTTTGATCATATGAGTTAGCGACAGGTTCTTTGAGTAGGACTTGTCGCCTTATTTTTAGATAAGATGCCTTTTTCAAGGATATATAAGTTATATATTTCAACCGACCGGGAATACGTTAGAAAACTGAAAAACCTGCTTGGATTTGTTCCCGGGAATGTACATCTGTATAAGATGGCGTTCAGGCACAAGTCTGTCGCTGTGACAATCAAGGAGGGGGCCAAGAATAGCAACGAGCGCCTGGAATTTCTGGGTGACGCCGTTCTGGGATCTGTTGTCGCGGAATTGCTGTTTAAAAAATATCCATATAAGGATGAAGGCTTTCTGACTGAGATGCGTTCCAAAATTGTCAGCCGGGCCAATCTGAATCAGCTCTCGAGAAAATTGGGATTTAACGAGCTGATCCAGTTCGATGCGCGAATGATCAGTTTCCCAAATAAACAGGGGTCGTTACTCGGGGATGCATTCGAAGCCCTTATCGGTGCAGTATATCTGGATAAAGGCTATACGTTTACCAAGAACTTTTTGCTGAACCGCATTATCAAACCCCATGTTGATATCCAGCTTCTGGAACAGACAGAGACAAATTTCAAAAGCCGTTTAATTGAATGGTGCCAGCACACCGGCAAGGAAATCGTATTCCAGCAGACGGATAATCCGGAGGGAGAATCATCCAAGATGTTCAGCGTCGAAGCTGTGGTGGATGGTGTGGTATGTGGTCTGGGACGTGATTTCAATAAAAAGTCTGCGGAAAAACTCGCGGCTGAAAAAGCTTGCGAATTTCTAAAAATACTGGAAGTGGAATAAAGGTTTTTATTAACTTTGCCGGATATGGCAACAGTAAAACCTTCTTTGGCGAAAGGAACCCGTGATTTTTCGCCTTCCGAAATGATCAGGCGTAACTATATTTTCGACACCCTGAAACGTGTGTTTAAAAAATATGGCTACAACGAAATACAAACTCCTTCATTTGAAAACTTAACCACGCTAACCGGTAAATATGGCGATGAGGGGGATAAGCTAATCTTTAAAATTCTGAATTCGGGGGATTATCTGGCAAAGGCTCCGGACGCTCTGCTTCAGGAGAAAAACTCCAATAAACTCATTTCACACCTGTCGGAAAAAGCATTGCGGTACGATCTTACGGTGCCCTTCGCGCGTTTTGTCGTGATGCATCAAAATGATATCGCATTACCCTTTAAGCGTTTTCAGGTACAGCCGGTATGGCGTGCGGACCGCCCACAACGTGGAAGGTACCGTGAATTTTATCAATGTGATGTCGATGTGGTAGGATCGGAAAGCTTATTGAACGAAGCCGAGTTTATCCTAATCTATAAGGAAGCATTCGAACGCTTTGGATTAAAAGATTTCAATATCAAAATCAATAACCGGAAAATCCTGTCGGGAATAGCAGAGATTATAGGGAGGCCTGAGCTTATCGTAGATATGACCGTTGCGATTGATAAGCTGGATAAGATCGGATTGGACGGCGTGAATAAGGAATTGCTGGAAAGAGGATTTACAGCAGCTGATCTGGAAGTGCTAAAGCCGATCATTTTATTGGAAGGTTCAAATACAGAAAAGCTGGATGCACTAAGATCAATACTGGCAGATTCTGCTACGGGATTAAAAGGGGTGGCTGAAATTGAGGAGGTCTTTGACTATGTTGCCAAATTGGGCGGAGATGCCGAACTGTTGAGCCGTATCATTGATTTGGATATTACCTTAGCCAGAGGGCTTAACTACTATACCGGCTGTATTTTTGAGGTCAAGACCAACGAGGTTGCCATGGGCAGTATCGGCGGAGGTGGAAGGTATGATGATCTCACGGGGATGTTCGGTTTGAAAGGTCTCACGGGAGCTGGGATTTCATTCGGTGCCGATCGTATTTATGATGTGCTGGAAGAGCTGCAGTTGTTTCCAGAAAATCGGGCAGACTCGACCAAGCTATTGATTATCAATTTTGATAAAGGGCTGGAAGTACATACATTGCCGTTACTGAACAAGCTCCGTCAAGAAGGTATTGCTGCGGAGCTCTATGCTGCGCCGGTAAAACTGAAAAAGCAGATGGGTTATGCGGATGCCAAGGGAATCCCCTATGTACTACTGGTGGGAGATGAAGAAGTCAAGTCAGGGCAACTGTCGCTCAAAGACATGGAAAGTGGGGAGCAGATCCAAGTGACCGAAAGCGAGCTGATTCAAAAATTGCAATAGCAAAGTGTTTGTATAAAAATGTTTAAGCCAAATGATTATGATGTCCTTTGGCTTTTTTATTTTCATAAGTTTTTGATTTGTTTGATTGTGCCGTTCATTTATTTGCTACAAATTGCTATATACTTTAAATCAAATGTCTTAGAAGTGTCTTAAAGTATAAATAAAATTGATTTTTGGCAAAGGAAATTCGTCCAAAATTATTAGATTTGTGGTCTAGAATAGTAAGAAAATCAAAACTTTGAAATGAGTTCAACACCTATAACAAAAGAGACATATTTGGAGTGGTATAAGTCTATGTTACTTATGCGTAAGTTTGAAGAAAAAGCAGGTCAACTTTATGGACAGCAAAAGATTCGTGGTTTCTGCCACTTGTACATAGGACAGGAGGCTGTGGTCGCTGGTACGATGTCTGTGATCAGGCCTGAAGATTCTTTAATCACTGCTTATCGTGATCACGCTCATGCTTTGGCAAAAGGCGTTTCTGCAAATGCATGTATGGCCGAGCTATTCGGAAAGATTACAGGCTGTTCAAAAGGCAAAGGAGGTTCTATGCACTTCTTTTCCAAAGAGCATAAATTCATGGGTGGACACGGTATTGTTGGTGGTCAGATTCCATTGGGTGCAGGGATTGCATTTGCCGAAAAATATTTGGGCACAGATAACGTAAATATCTGTTATATGGGAGATGGAGCTGTACGTCAGGGTGCCTTCAATGAGACGCTTAATATGGCGATGTTGTGGAAGCTGCCGGTAATTTTTGTATGTGAAAATAACGGCTATGCTATGGGTACTTCTGTACAACGTACGACCAACATGCAGGACATCTACAAAATGGGATTAGGTTTTGACATGCCTTCTGCTCCGGTAGACGGTATGGATGTGGTTGCTGTACACAACGCGATGGATGAGGCCGTACAGCGTGCACGCGCGGGAGAAGGTCCGACGTTCCTTGAGATCCGTACTTATCGTTATAAAGGTCACTCGATGTCAGATCCTGCAAAGTATCGTACCAAAGAAGAACTGGAAGCCTACAAAGACCGCGATCCTTTATTGTCGACAAAACATGCTATTTTGGAAAACAACTATGCGGATGAAGCTTGGTTTGCTGAGGTGGAAGCTGGTGTGAAAAAGGTTGTTGAGGAGTCGGTTAAATTTGCAGAAGAATCTCCTTATCCGGAAGCAGACGAATTGTACAAAGATGTATATGTGCAACAAGACTATCCATTTATTTTAGATTAATACTCTTTAACTTGATAATATAACAAAGAATGGCTGAAGTAGTAAGAATGCCGAAAATGAGCGACACAATGACCGAAGGGGTCATCGCTAAATGGCACAAAAAAGTCGGTGATAAAGTAAATTCTGGTGACTTGGTAGCTGAAATCGAAACAGATAAAGCCACCATGGACTTTGAGTCTTACCAAGAAGGTACTCTTTTATATATAGGTCCTAAAGAAGGCGAGGCGGTCGCAATTGATGCTGTTATCGCTGTTTTGGGAGAACCAGGTGAGGATTTTCAGTCGTTACTGAATGATAGCGCTCCTGCAGCTGCTGAAAAGGCTCCGGAAAGTGCTGCAGAAGAGAAAACAGCGGAAGTCTCGGGGGCAGATGCTGCGTCAGCAAGTAATGTTAGTCCGGAAGACTTGGGCTGTACAGTCATTACAATGCCGTTGTTGAGTGATACCATGAAAGAAGGTGTGATCGCACAATGGAATTTTAAAGTTGGCGATACCATCAAATCGGATGATGCTATTGCTGATGTAGAAACGGATAAAGCGACAATGGAAGTGACTGCTTATGCAGACGGTACCTTGTTGTATATTGGGGTTGAAGCGGGTCAGGCGGCGAAGGTAAATGACATTATCGCCATTGTTGGCCCTGCTGGAACTGACGTTACTCCATTGTTAAATCAAAAGTCTGCTCCTACAAAAGCAGAAACAGCAGCAGCTCCGAAGGCAGAGGCAGCAGTGGCTGAATCTTCTGTTTCGGCATCTACCTCTTCGGATCAAAATGACGACGCCCGTGTTAAAGCATCACCTTTGGCCCGTAAAATAGCAAAAGAAAAAGGTATCAACTTGAGTGATATCAAAGGCTCAGCAGATGGTGGCCGCATCGTTAAGAAAGATGTCGAATCATTCGTTCCGGCTGCAGCTAAACCGGCGGAAACGAAAGCGGCTGAGGCTCCGGCTAGTGAGACAAAAGCGATCACATTGCCTACTTATGTTGGCGAAGAACGTTACACGGAGAAACCTGTAAACCAAATGCGTAAAACAATCGCACGCCGTTTGTCTGAATCATTGTTTACAGCACCACATTTCTATCTGACCGTATCCATCGATATGGACAATGCCATGGCAGCACGTGCTCAGATCAATGAGGTAGCGCCGGTAAAAGTTTCATTTAATGATATCGTTGTGAAAGCAGTGGCGGTGGCCCTGAAAAAGCATCCTGCCGTTAACTCATCTTGGCAGGGAGATAAAATCCGCTTTAACGAACATACTAACATCGGTGTAGCAATGGCTGTCGAAGATGGTTTGTTGGTGCCTGTCGTTCGTTTTGCTGATGGCAAATCTTTATCCCACATCTCTGCTGAAGTGAAAGATTTTGCGCAGAAAGCGAAAGCGAAGAAATTGCAACCTTCGGATTGGGAAGGATCTACATTCACTGTTTCCAATTTAGGTATGTTTGGTATTGACGAATTTACGTCGATTATCAACTCTCCGGATGGAGCCATCTTATCAGTAGGAGCTATTCAAGCTGTTCCTGTTGTAAAAAATGGTGCTGTGGTACCTGGTAATGTGATGAAAGTAACACTAGGTTGTGACCACCGTGTAGTGGATGGTGCAACAGGTGCTGCGTTTTTACAGACTTTAAAAGCTTTAGTGGAAAATCCAGTGAGATTATTGGCGTAATTCCTCAGGCAAGCAAATATTGGCCACTTTAGCAATAAAGTGGCTTTTTTTTGCCCTAAAATTCGTTTTTTTATACTAAATTCTTCATTTTAGCATTATTATCCTGAAACTGGATTCTTTATTGAGAATCGGGATAAAAAACTGATCGTTCTGATCAGCAAAGACAGTAGCGGTCGACTAAATGTCGATATAAAACACAGCATTCCTGCAGTAGTGAGGGAGCGCAGATATAACAGAAAATAGAAAATCCGGGAGATACTTACGTGAAATTATTTTTTTTAAAGGGAATGGTAGCTCTTTTGTTGGCGTCTACAATCGCCTGTAGTTCAAAAGAGAAAAAGCAAAAAGAAGCCGCAATAGCGCAAGCAAAGATAGACAGTACAAGACTTGTTTATAATCCACAGGAAGCGGATCAGAGGATCGACGCTTTCATGAAAAACCTGCATACACGATCTGCATTTAATGGAAACGTGCTTATTGCCAAAGATGGCAAAATTCTCTATCAGAATACTTTCGGCTGGGCCAACTATTTAAAGAGAGATAGTTTAAAAATCGATGACAAGTTTGAACTGGCTTCTGTCTCCAAACCGCTTACCGCCGTCGGTGTTCTGAAATTGGTAGAGGCAGGAAAGCTGCGTCTCGATCAGACGATCAATGATTTTTATCCCGACTTTCCCTATCCGGGCATTACCGTTAAAATGTTGTTGACACATCGTTCGGGGCTGCCTAACTATGTATACTTTTCGGAGAAACATTGGCCCGATAGAAAGAAGGGCATGACTAATCAAGATGTGATGAAGATGCTCACCGAATTTAAACCCAATAGGTATGGTGCTCCAGGCGGCCGTTTTTTCTATAATAATTCCAATTTTATGGTGTTGGGAGCGATTATTGAAAAAGTGATGAAGCAGGATTATGCCACCTATATGAAGGATAGTGTCTTCAATGTTGCGGGAATGACAAACACCGCTGCATTATCTAAAGCTGTTTATGACAAGATCCCTACCAATGTGATTGGGCACGACAAGGTCTGGAGAAGGTCGGTAGTACAGAATTTTCAGGATGGGCCACTAGGCGATAAGGGGATATATAGTTCAGTACGTGATCTTTATCGTTTTGACCTGGCGCTCCGGGATGGACGCTTGTTGAAACAGTCGACTTTGGACTCGGCATATAGAGGATACCCAGATGCAAAAAAAGGTATTTTTAGCTACGGATACGGATGGCGTACTTTTGAACATGGAAGCGATCATATCGTCTATCATACGGGATGGTGGCACGGTTTTCGCCATATTTATGTACGGGATCTGAAACGAAATATTGTTATAGTCCTGCTTTCGAATATGACAAACGGCAGTTTGGTGAAATTGGACGAGCTATACAAAATATTGGGCATGCCCGTTTTACGGAAGAATGCATATAGCTCCCATGGTGATTTCATAATAGACGAATAAATTAAACATATAGTTAGGCGGATGAAAAAGACATTGATTTTAGGTGCAAGTACAAACCCTTCTAGGTATTCCTATAAAGCTGCGAATATGCTGCGCAGACATGGACATGATATCGTTAACATCGGCCTGAGCGGCGGGGAGGCAGCAGGTGTCCCCATTGAGAAGAAAAATAGAGTGTATACGGACATTGATACGGTGACCATGTATCTAAGTGAGCGGAATCAGGAAGAGTACTACGACTATATTTTGGCGACCAAGCCGAGGCGTATTATCTTTAATCCCGGAGCTGAAAACCCGGAGCTGGAGCAATTGGCAATGGAGAATGGTATTAAAACGGAAAGAGCCTGTACTCTGGTTTTATTGAGTACAGGGCAATTTTAATTTTTCGATTTCTGCAGCAGTTCGTCAGACAGGTATTTTGTGATAAAATAGTTCGTCAATCCGACGGTGTTGCTGTCTAGATTCAAGCTGGAGACCTTGATCTCACAATGCTCTTTTAGTATCGCCATGGTGTAGGAATTGATGGCTTGTTGTATAGGTATGGTAATCAATTCATTTGCTTTGGCTATCTTGCCGCCCAGAACGATCAATTCAGGATTGAGTAGCTGAATGAGTGAAGCAAATGCTTTTCCCAGATTTGTGCCTAACTTTGAAATTTGGTTAATGGCAAATTGATCTCCTTTGTGAGCGGCCTCAATGATATGCGAGGGTGTTAAATGATCCAGCTCTTCTTTTTTAAGTTCATTTAACTTGGTGAGTTCACCATGCTGAATTTCCTGTTTGGCATTATTGACCAGTGCTATCCCTGAAGCTACAGTTTCAAGACACCCTCTTTTTCCACAATAGCAGAGTTCGCCATTATCGATAAAAGGCATGTGGCCTACTTCGCCGGAGTAACCGTCTCTGCCCAGGTACACCTCTCCATTAGAGACTATCCCCAGACCAATACCCCAGTCCATCAGTATGATCAGGCTATTTCGGGTGTTCTTCGCTAATCCAAATTTTAGTTCAGCATAGGCTGCCCCTTTCACGTCGTTTAGTATATATACTGGTTTTTTATACTTTTCTTCAAAATAGGCCGTAATGGATTGATTATCGTCATGTAAAAATGTCTCATTGGTGCCCAATTCCGCATTGATCAAGCCGGGCATACTAATAATAATGCCCGTCAGGTTGTCCATATCTATCGATCTCTCCACAATATATTGGTCAATAATCTGCCTGATGTCATTAAGGTTGTCGGCATTACGGGAAAGTTCGTTGTCCAGTTCAACCGTTTCGGCAATGCTATTTTGATTGTTGTCCATGACACTCAGGGTAATAGAAAAGCGCTGTAGCTCAATGCACAACACCTGAAACAGTCCGTCGCACAAGCGGTAGAGATTGGGCTTGCGGCCGCCAATGGATTCCCCTTTATCGAATTGGCGGATAATGTTATCATCCAATAGTTCAGCAATGAGGCTATTGACTGTCGGAAGGCTTAAAAAAAGATTTTTTACAATGTCGTTTACTGATACAGATCCTAATTCGGCTATTAATTTTATAATAGAAATTTTATTGAGCAAATTCTTCTTCTCGGGTTTGCTTTCCAATTTCTTGTTAATCAGTAGGTTTACGGCTTTTGTCATAAAACATATATTTTGAATTAGAATCCCAGGTCGTTAATTTAATAAAAGTTTTGGATTTCGCCGGCTAACAAGCTGCTTTTTAACAAAACGGGGATAAGATGCCTTATCCCCGTTTTGTTGCAGCCATGGAGATTATTTGAGTCTTTTAACCCGTATATCTTTGAAGAATACTTCTGTTCCATGCCCCAAGAAGCCGATATGACCGCTTGTGCGTTTTAGGCCGGGGTGTTTTTTCCCATCCAAGGTTCCGTTTTTGCTTGCTTCAGCGATATCAGCATCAACGATAACGGTGCCGTTCAACGTCACTTTCACGCGGTTGCCTTTCACATAGATTTCCTCGGAATTCCATTCGCCAAGTGGTTTTAAGTGACCTTTTTTGGCGGTCACCACACCGTAAATTGAACCGTGGTACTGATAGGGTTTTAGATCCTTATATACGTCAGCTCCATCGTCAAGTACCTGTATCTCCATGGCTTCGTACGCGGCATCTCCTTCCAGAGGTGCACGGATACCTACACCATTATTGGCACCCGGTGTCAATTTGAAGTCAAAGCGGTAGATAAAGTCTGCATATTCTTCTTTTGTGTAGAGGTTGCCACCAAATTTAGCATTTGGATAGACCCATATATAGCCTTCGTCATTGACTACATATGCTTTATTTTCTGTCCATTTATCCAGATTGGTGCCATCAAACAGAACCTCAAACCCGTCCTTTCTTTCTTGCTCGCTTAATTTAAAAATCTGTTTTCTCGGAAATTCCTTGATGTAAAGATCTCGATAGTAAACGACTGATCCGTGGGCTTGCAGCTCAATCTGTTCCGTTGGGAAAATGGATTGATTCCGGTCCCAGTAATTTTCGAGGGGAACGTTGTCCGTGACGAGCTGACCGTTTAGCCAGACGCTGACTTTATCACCCAGCATTTTTATTTTGAAAGTGTTCCATTCGCCAGTGGCATTATCCGCAACCTTGAGGGGTTTGCTTTCATTTTTTTGATTGTTATATAACCCGCCAGAGCCAACTTGGGCACCTACTCTTGTATTGGCAATATCCCAGATTTGTACTTGTGGAGTACCTCTCAGATAGATTCCGGCATCACCCTCTACACCACCATAGTTTTCCAATTTCCAGTCGACAAGCATTTCAAAGTCTCCATACTGTTTGACGGTGGCGAGATTATCTCCTTTGCCGTTGAAAACGATCTCACCATTGGAGACTGACCAGCCCTTTCGCATGATTTCATCTGCTTTGGCCTGTTCGGCGGCCAGTGTCTTCGCATTCATTTTACTTCTTTTTATCGGATCTGCGACCAGTCCCTTCCAACCGGTAAGATCTTTGCCATTGAAAAGCGGCACATAACCTTCTTTGGCTGGCATTTCGGATAGATAGCGAACCACTGCTTCTTTGAGATAACCGCTTTCACTGCCAGACAATTTGCCGATCACCTGTTCCAGTACTTCTCTGACTTTGCTTCCGTAATGCTTATTGTCCATAGCAATGTTCATGGCCGTATTAGCTGCGGCTTCGCCAAGCTGCAGATCATTCATGTTGTTGGCAGCAAAAATGAACGCCTGATAAGTACCTGTCGGCTGCAGCGCTGTGAGCGCAGCTTTCTTTTGTTCTGTCGTCTTGGCGACACTAAATGCGTCCCGGAGTAAAAGTGTTTTCTGGTCGGGCGTATTTGCTGAAGAGGAAATAGATTTGATCAGTCCCCTATAGACGGTGTTGAATAAATTGGCGTCTGTTTCTGTTCTGGACAATGATACAAGTTCCGCTAATGCGTTGGCCGTTGACCAGTTTGCCAAAGAGACAATAGCTGCGGACCTTAAGTCTGGATTGCTGCTGCTGACATAGTTCTTGACAGCCTGTAGCGACTGATCGTCTCCCAGACCGGCAAAAATAGGGAAATATTTACCTGCGCCCGGAGCCGCCGATTTGGAGATATTTGCAGCAAGTTTTCCGGTCAGAGATTTCGCATTGTTACTTGACTGGATGACATTGACAATTGCTTTCTGTAATAATCCTGCGGCTTTTGCATCGTTGGTGCTATTCAGTCTATTGAAGACCTCTTCCAAATCCGATTCTTGTGCCACGTTTGGCACGGCTTTATAAATAGCTTCTTCTACAGCTGGATTTGTTGTTTTTATGGCTAATACTGCCTTAGACGACGCATTGTTGGATCGTTTGCTCAGAATATCGAGCAATTGAATTTTTTTATTGTCATCAACAGTCGCAAGTGCATTGTTGACCTCATTGATGGCATTCGCGTCCTTTGAAGAAAGGATAAGCGCCTTGACTGAACTGTTGAATTCCTGGTCTGTATCAAGCGCCTGTATCAAGGTGTTGGTTTCCTTACCCTGTGAGAGCGTGTGTATCGCATTTAAGCCGGCGAGCTTCGTGGCGGGGGATGTTGTCTTAGCGACCAACGCCTGTATCTGGTTTAGGCTGGCCGCCGAACCATTGTGCGCCAAGTAGTTCAATACACTTTCCTGTACGTCCGGGCTAGCCTTACTAGCGAGTGACAGCAGGCTTTTTGCATCTCCGCCATTGCCGTATTTTCCGAGCAATTGTAGTGCAAGATTACGGTAGGCGCCGTTGTCACTTTTTACAGCAGTCAATAAATTTTTTTTCTGCTTTTTAGAATCAATAGCGGCTAACAGTTTTAGAGACGCAAACTGCCCGTTGACGGATTTTGCTTTTTGTGATTCCTGGAAAAATTTATTCAGGAATTTAACCGCTTCCTTTTCGTGCTGATTATCGATCAATGACTGTGCATAATCAATACCCAGTCCTACCGCATCGAATTTGTCGTAGCCATAGGCTGCGTCGTCTAATTTATGTTCAAATAGAGACGCAGAAGCTGTTCCGCCGATCTTACTTAGGGCGATCAGGGCAGTACGCTGGAAGCTATCTGAATTATATTTCTGGGTGAGCTCCAAAATAGTGTTTTCGGTGCTTTTAACTTTTAAGTCGCCAAGAGCAGTGACAATAGCGATAGCGGTCTTTTCTGTAGCGGAAGTGGACAGTGCTTTTTCTAAGGCAGCAGCAGATTCATTGCTGCCTATGGAAACGAGCGTTCTTGCGGCGGCATCCGCCAGATAATCGTTGGTAAGGCAATTTGCGACAGCGGGGATAGCTGAATTGTCAGCACATTGACGTAATAGACGTAATGCAAACACCTGGTTTGTGGGTTCGCTGAGCTGCGACAGTGCTTTAGCAAGCCCTTCGACAAATACTCTTTTTTGCTGTTCCTTCCCAGGTTGGTTCACATAGAAGGAATAGCTGTTGGCAGCAAATTCAATTGGCGCGTTGTTGCTGCCGGGGGCTTTTAGTCCTTTTAAGAAAGCGACAATATCGTCGGATGTAAATCCTTCTAGCTCATGCATGGCCAGCAGAAATTTTTCTTTTTCTTCAGCGGGTTGCTGGGCTAAAACATCAGCTATTTTTGTGGCTGTGGTTCTATTTTGTGGCTGCTGGGCGTAGGAAGCTCCTGAGATGAGGAGCAAAACGGCCAGCGAGTTAAATATCTTTTTCATTTGGTTATTTTTTCATTTGTCGGCTCACGGGAGCGCGATATAGATATTGTTTGTCTTTTTACCTGAATTATAATGGTTAGATGGACCAAGGACCTCGCATTGGTTGATCGATTAACCGGTTTGCTGCATCATCATCGATAAACTGCTCTTTTTGGGAGTCGTATTTTAATGATCTATTCAACCGTAGTGCAGCTAATCCCATATTGACAAGTGTACAGGAACGGTGTCCATTTATTTCATTCAGTGCAAATTTTTCCCGTGTTCGTACGGATTCCAGAAAGTCGGTAATTTGCGGAGCTGGTTCGGGATATTGTGCAAGCTTTCGTTCGAGATCAGGGATATCCGATTTAAATCCTCGATATAATTTCCCGTTCGGCCCCTCGATATAAGCTGCTTTTTCATCTTTAGCCTCTCCATCCAGAATGATCTGGCATCCGTCGGCGTACGTAAATGTAATGCGCCTCCAGGTTCCGACGGCGTCAGGGTGCTGCTGGGGTGCGTCCACGTCTACGCTGACAGGGCTCTCGTTATCTTTTCCAAGAAAATATTGAACGGGGTCCATATAGTGCTGGCCCATATCTCCCAAACCACCGCCATCATAATCCCAATAGCCTCTAAAGGTAGTATGTACACGGTGCTTGTTGTATGGTTTATACGGGGCCGGACCTAACCAGAAATCATAATCCAGTTCAGCAGGAACCTGCTCCTCCGGAAGATTTTCTTTGCCTACCCAGTAGAACTTCCAGTCGAAACCCGTATGCTTACTGATGGTCACCTTCAGTGGCCAGCCCAACATGCCGGTGTCAACAAGTTTTTTGATTTTGCTGACCGGTACATTCATTCCATAAAAATCATCTTTGAAGCGAAACCAAGTGTTGAGGCGAAACATGTTGCCATGTTGTGCGATTGCTTCTTTCACCTTTTTTCCTTCGCCGATAGTCCGTGTCATCGGCTTTTCACACCAAATGTCTTTACCCGCTTTTGCTGCTTCAATGGACATCAGGCCGTGCCAATGCGGTGGAGTTGCAATGTGGACAATATCCACTTCTGGTGATTTAATGAGCTCCCGAAAATCATGATATTCTGTTACGCCACCCCCGAGGTCTCTTTGAGCTGCTGCAAGATGAGTTTTGTCTACGTCACAGATGGCTACTGTTTTCGTACCTGCGTAACCGAAGTGTCCACGTCCCATATTACCGACGCCAATTACGCCTTTGGTTAGATGATCGCTTGGAGCAAGATATCCTTGGCCCCCAAGTACAAAGCGTGGTACAATAGAAAATGCTGCAGCACCTATTGCTGATTTTTTAATGAAATCACGCCTCGACGAATTCTTTTCTTTCATGTTGGTTGGATTAGTTGTTTTATAATTGATCCATCATAGCATTATAGGCTATCACAAATAACTGCATTGGATATTGATTCTAAAAATAAGTAAAAAACTGATAAAAGTAAATTGATAACTAAAATTTTACTCATTGTATCTGTTTCTTTTGTTAAAAAATAACAAAAGAATGATGCTAAACCTATTTATTTCCTGTGTTGACTTTGCATTTTCTGATATAAGGCAATATTTTGATACAGATTTGTTACAGGACGAGCTGTTTTGCTGATATGCTTTTGTATAAGGTTCTCTGAATGATCCGCTGTATTTCCACTCAATCGTTTTCGTAAAACGAGCTTGGTAATGGCCGAATAATCCAGCATCTTTATGGCTGTCTTTAAAAGATAAATAACCATTAAAATGAAGCGAAGAGTTCTGCTTTCCATTATTTATACTTTAGTTCTGTATCTCAGTGCGGCTTTAAGCCAAGTCAAGGTGGCACCGCTTGGCAGGACGATTTATGAGGGAATCTTTACAGGCAATGGCCTGCTGGGAACCATGACCTATGTATCGGACCAGAATTCATTGCGAATTGATATTGGCCGAACAGATGTTTACGATCATCGTCCTCATTCTGCCGATAAGTTGTTTGACAAGGCCCGTATGTCATTGGGACATTTTAAACTGGATTTCGGAACTGCGATCCTCGGAGCTGAGGGCGATATTTATCTGCAAGAGGCGTTTGCCGATGCGAAAGTTGAGACGGATAGGGGAAGTGTCAGCGTGAGGACGACCACGCTTTCCGAAGATAATATTATCGTCGTGGAGGTATTCGGAAAGAATTTTAAAGGTCAGCATACACTACTGTGGGTGCCGGATTCGGCCATCAGTCCGCGCATGAAATTTTCCTATACACAAAAGCCGAAGCATTATGTTCCCAATCCAAGGGGATCCCAGGGCCAACGGGGCGATGTAAAGTACTTTGACCAGCCGTTGACTGCAGGTGGAGGATATACAACGGCCTATCGGCGATGGACATCCGGAGATATGGATACCTATGTGATCACAATAGGCTATAGTCAAAAGGGACAAGATTATACAGCAAAAGCAATTGATTATCTTGGAAACTTTGACCGCCGGAAGATTGCATCAGCGCTTAAAGTACATCGGCAATGGTGGGCCGACTACTATAAGGCCTCTACGTTGCGATTGCCGGATGCCAACTATCAGCGATTCTATGATATGCAATTATATAAGTTGGCCAGTGCAACCCGTGCCGACAAACCCGCGATAGATCTACAGGGTCCATGGACCAGTCCTACACCATGGCCTGCTTATTGGCATAATCTAAATATTCAGCTTACCTATTCGCCGGTCTTTAAAGCGAATCAGCTCGGTATTGCCGAGTCCTTGATCCAGATGGTCGACCGCAATCGAGAAAATCTCCGTCTCAACGTCCCCGAACCGTATCGTCATAACAGTATTGCACTAGGCCGGTCTTCTGCTCCGGATCTCTGGAGTCCGGTCGCGTTGCAGAAGAATGTTTCCCTGGACGGAGTGCCCGACGAGAAAAAAGAATTAGGCAATCTACTATGGCTTTTGCATAGCTACTATCTCTATTACAGAGCGACGATGTCTTCGGAGGTCTATGACCGTCTGTTTCCCCTGTTAAAATCGGCGGTCAGCTATCATCTGCATTTATTGGAAAAAGATCATGCCGGTAAATACTATATCAGTGTCAAAACGTATTCGCCGGAATACTCGAAAGGATTTGCTTACAATACAAATTATGACCTTTCTATTCTTCGATGGGGATTGAAAGCTCTTTTGGATTTAGATAACGAACGGGGGGGCAGAGACAGTCTACATGGCATGTGGAAGGATGTGCTCACCCATTTAATAGCATATCCACAGGATGAAAATGGCTTTATGATCGCTACCAATGTTCCCTACGCAGAGTCACACCGCCATTATTCGCATCTAATGATGATCTATCCCTTTTATGATGTGAATTGGGATCAGCATGAAAACAGGTCGCTTATTGAACGGTCTGTTGCTCATTGGCAGAGCAAAAAGCAATGGCTTCAGGGATATTCATTTTCGGGTGCGGCATCGATGTATGCCATGATGGGAAAAGGAGATGCTGCACTCGCATCGCTCGATACACTATTAAACCGGTATGTCAAGCCAAATACCTTATATGCAGAATCAGGACCTGTGATCGAAACTCCTCTGGCGGCGATGGCGAGTATTCAGGAATTGTGCATGCAGCACTGGAACGGCGTGTTACGTATATTTCCTGCTGTACCTACAACATGGCGGGAACTGTCGTTTATCAATTTTTTGGCTGATGGCGGGAATTTAGTATCCGCAAATCGACGGAACGGAAAGACTGAACGTGTTCAGATAAAAAGTCAGTATGGAGGCACTGTCGTTTTGAAAGTAGACTTACAGGATCCTATTGTAAAACTGGATCGTAAAGGTCAGTACACGATACAGGAAAATGGCTTCATTCGATTGAATCTGAGCAAGGGCACTACCGCGCTTATTTACGAACGGAAATAACCGACCAAACGTAATCATTGATTAAAAGGAATATATAATGAAATTAAGAACGCAATTTTTGATGATGCTGTGGACGGCTTTGGGAACAAGCACAATGGTCCATGGTCAGGTAGTAAAACCGAAGCTATCCAAAGAATTTATTCAGCAGCAGCTTGATGGAGCTGCCAAACAGATCAAGGTACTGGCGGAGCAGACACCAGCGGACAAATTTCCAAAGACTTTTGAGCATAACAAGGAAGTTTTCTCCTCATCGAGCTGGTGGTGTTCGGGTTTCTATCCGGGAACATTGCTCTACCTGTACGAGGGGACCAAAGATCAGGATCTTTTGAAAAAGGCGGAGGAGAAACTGACCTATCTTGAAAAAGAAAAGAATAATAAAGGAACACACGATTTGGGTTTTATGCTGTTCTGCAGTTTTGGCAATGCCCTCAGGATAACCGGTAACACGGCGAAATACGAACCCGTACTAACCACGGGAGCAGGTTCATTGGCATCCCGTTATAATCCGCAGACGAAAACCATCCGTTCCTGGGATCATGGGGCGTGGCAATATCCCGTGATTATAGATAATATGATGAACTTGGAGTTCCTGACACAGGTATCTAAATTGACCGGTGATAAAAAGTATTACGATATTGCTGTCGCCCATGCTGAAACGACATTAAAAAATCATTTCCGCAAAGATTATAGTTCGTATCATGTCATTGACTATGACAAAAATACCGGTAAGGTCATCGGCAAAAAAACACATCAGGGTGCATTTGATGAGTCTGCCTGGGCAAGGGGACAGGGCTGGGCCTTGTACGGCTATACCATGATGTACCGTGAGACGGGGAAAAAGGAGTTTTTGGAACAGGCTCAGCATATAGCGCAATATATTTTAAACAACCCCAATCTACCTTCCGATCTCATTCCTTACTGGGACTTTGATAAGGATAAGATCGCAGCGTCGGATAAGATGTATCCCAATAAAGATCTACGGGATGTATCCGCAGCGGCTTTGTACGCTTCGGCTTTCCTTGAACTTTCTCAATATAGCCAAGGAAGCGAATCTGGAAATTACTTTGCAAAGGCCGAAACCATCATTAAAAACTTAGCTAAGGCGCCTTATCTGGCAGCGTATGGCCAAAATGGCGGATACATTCTCCAGCACAGTGTCGGCGCACTACCGTTGAACTCCGAAGTGGATGTGCCGCTTACTTATGCTGATTATTATTATGTGGAGGCTCTGGTACGCTATCAGCGTCTACTGGCCGGCGAACCCATGGTTAAGGAACTAGCAAAATAAATGAGAGCCGGAGCTGCTTGCTTTTGAGTAACTTGCGGCTCCGGCTTTTTTACTCGATTAATCCCGGCGTAGCGTCTCTCCGATGGATTGTATCCAAACTGTTTTTTAAACTCCCTACTGAAATACTTTCGCTCAGAGAATCCCACCGCGTAGGCCACTTCACTAATATTCATGGAGGTTTTTAAAAGTTCTTTCGCCTTCTTTAGTCGATAGATTTTGACGTAATTATTGATCGAAAGATTGGTTATGGCTCTCAGTTTTCGGTAAAGTACCGGTGCGCTCATTCCCATCTGTCGTGAGATAAAGCTGACATCGAAATTATCCGACTGCATGTTTTCTTCGATCAGCTGATCTAATGATGCGATGAACTGTTGGTCAAGATCATTGTCGAACTCCACTTCTTGAAGCTGGAATTCGTGGCTTTTTTTGTTGGTCCGAGCAGCATTGACGTCGGTGCTCAGACATATTTATACCGATAAGACGTTTGCGCCGTCCGGATGGCTTCGCATGGGAGTAGTCGGCGATAAGCAATCAAACCTTGCTGATTATTATACCAATGCGGGTTCGATGTATGTTGCATCGTTGTCTTTTCTGCCGCTGGGTTTACCGGCGGACGACGAATTCTAGACTTGTGCTCCCGAAAAGTGGACCTCGCAGAAATGCTGGGATGCAGAACCGTTTCCAAAGGATTATTACGTCAATTACTAGGTCAAAATAAAATGTCTCACTCCTCAATACTCATTAATCAATATTCATGATGAAGATACGAAACTATATTACAGGAGCTTTGCTAGCTGGATTTGCATTGCAGGGGGTGTCCTGCTCCAGCCAGCAGAATTTAGGGCCAAGCTGGGGCTTGACAAAGAATTTGTGCATTCCAATTTAGAAGACGCCCGAAAACAGATCGCTTACTTGGCTAGATCGATCAATGAATCGGATATGCCAACAACTTATAAAGATGGAAAATACATAAACTGGGGGACCGACTGGTGGTGCTCAGGCTTCTATCCGGGGACGGTACTCTATCTGTATGAATATACTAAAGACGAAAAGCTGCTGGATGAGGCCAGGCGAAAATTAAAGTACCTGGAAAAGGAGAGGTATAATAAGGGAACTCCATGATCTCGGTTTTATGCTCTACTGCAGTTTCGGAAACGCCCTGCGTTTGACAGGTGATTCGGCTGCCTATAAGGAAGTGCTGAGCACGGGTGCGGCTTCGCTGGCAACGCGTTTCCACGAAGCCCCTAAAACAATCCGTTCGTGGGACGGTGGTAAAAACTGGGATGGGCAGCCCTGGACATATCCGGTTATTATCGACAAAATGATGAACTTGGAGTTTCTGACCGAAGTTTCGAAAATCACCGGCGATAAAAGATATAAGGATATTGCTATAATACACGCTAATACAACCATGGTGAACCACTACAGAAAGGACTACAGTTCTTACCACGTCGTGGATTATAATCCAGAGGATGGTAGCATTATTTCCAGAAAGACTGCGCAAGGTGCATATGATGAGTCTGCATGGTCGAGAGGCCAGGCCTGGGGTTTATATGGTTATACGATGATGTACCGTGAAACAGGTGACAAGAAGTATCTGGAACATGCGCGCAAGATTGCTAAATTCTACTTGAATCACCCCAATCTGCCCAAAGATCTGATTCCTTATTGGGATATGGATCAAAATAAGCTGACCAAGGAAAGTAAGTACTATAGCCAAAAGGATCTACGCGATGTGTCTTCCGCTGCCGTTACGGCTTCTGCACTGTTGGAATTGGCTCAATATACAAAGGACAATGAAAGTCAGTTGTACATTTCCAAAGCTGAGCAGATGTTAAAGTCACTTTCTTCGAAACCTTACAAAGCAGATTACAAAGAAGCCGGTGGTTACATATTAAAACATAGTGTAGGTTCTATTCCGCATAAGACTGAGGTAGATGTGCCGCTGACCTATGCTGATTACTATTACGTTGAAGCACTGGTCCGGTATAGCCGGTTACTTAATGACGAAAAGGTAATTAAACAATAACGTTGGTACAGAAGGTAGGTATGAAGCAATTTTAATACCTGTGCATCAGATGTCAAAAAAATCACGATCCAGCTATTTTGAGTCGTGATTTTTGTTGTGGCTTAAGCAGTTGGCATCAGGTCACGACAGTTTATCCTGGTCAGTAAGGTCGTCCAGCCGCTTGTTGACGATTTCGGCTCGTTGGTAGCATTCTTTCGATCGTGCCTGCAGTGTATTGAAGGATTCGAACAGGACCTGGCCATATTCGTTATATCTATCCTGCAGCTTGAAAACTTCGGACAATGCCTCTTTAAATTCCTCCTGATCACGATCTAAAGATACAATATCGACCTGAGCTTCCAGATAATTGCTATAGATCTGATGGATATCGTTCCAGAGCTGTTCGTCAATCCAGCTTTCTTTTTCATAGATCATCTCAAAATGGGTATTGAACCACTGGTATGCTGCTGATACATCATTATAAAGATCCTGCATCCGCTGGTTGTGGTAAATGACTCCCTGATAGAAGTCTGCGATATCAATGCTGACTTCAATACCGTCATCGTGTCTGTCAAAAGGCAGAACAGAAGGGTCTTTGATTTTCAGAAATACTTCGAGAATATCCAGATCCTGCTCAATGGGTAATAGGAGGTATTCAAGTTCTGCTATTTCATAATCAATCTCCTCCAAAATGCGATATTGCTCCTGCAGTGCCTGTAGCATGTCCCAGGTAAGGTCGTGCATGTGATAGTGGGCATCGAGGCCTTTCTTCTCAAAATCCGGTTGCGGCTTCGCGAGGTCAAAGCGAAGGATAATCGGTCTCAATGGATGTTTTCTGACGATTTCTTTCATAATTGTGGTGTTACATCTGGAATTACCGTCATTTTCAGCTTCCTGACCGGTCTAATTTTAAGCTTTCCGGTATCAAGATAGAAAATGACGGTATTTTTTCCAAATCTGTTCATTCTTTCCGTGCAATACATACACGCTGTCGTTATTCATTTTATACCCCTGATCCAGGAGTTGAGGTTGTTCCAGAAAATTTCATGTTTCCAAGGCTATTTGTATTTTATAGTCCATGGAAAAGCATGTCGCTGTGCAACTGTACAGGCTATAGCACGTAGCTGCTTGTTAGATCACTATAATTTGGGGTTGGATTGATCCCGATATAGGTCACCCTGAACTCGTACTCCTTAAAGGTTTCCAGCCCTTCAATAATACAGGAGCTCTTTGAACAGAGCTGCGACGACCATTCCGCATTGCTCCCTTTGAGCCTGAACTGGTATTCATACATTCGTGCTCCGGTCCATGCGACGGTCTTCAGGACAATACGTCCGCTGCCTATCTGACCAGGTTCGGCAATCGGGCGCTGTGCCCTGGGGACAAAGCCGTCATAGGAAGTATTTGTTTTCCGGATATTGAATCCCGCAGCCAGTACGATAGTGTCATCATTGTTGGCAATGGTGTCCACGTATTTACCGAGCTCTTTGAGGATATACACAAGTTCCTGCCTTTTCTGCTTACGGATCATAATGGCCCTTGTATCCCTGTAGGCCGCTTCGGTGGCCGAATTGCGGAAGGCGGTGAGAGCCGCATTGAGCACCGACAGCGCCGGTACCGGATCCGGAAACAGTGTGGTCTCATTGGCCATTTTGGTTGCAATCTGTTCGGCAGTCTGCATTAACTGTACATCTGTCTGCCCTCTTTCATTAATTGTTAACTGACTCATAATTTGAAATGTTAAAAGTTTAAAAAATAGTATTGTGCTAGCAACGATACAAACATACGGAAGAGGTAAGGACGCGAAGGGGGTAAAATTGTCCCAAAATGCATAAAACTGAAAATTCTTTTTGGGACAATTTTACCTCTTTTGTTTATAGAATTAGGGTGAAATTTTTCTCAAAAACTCGTCTTGGAGATAATAGAAGCAGATTCTGCGCAGTTGATTCTGTGAAGCTGATCTTCAGGTAAAAGTAAATTGCATCAAAGGATTTTAACAGCGCACCGAAGTAGAAGCCGGGAGCACCGGGGTAAAAGCAGATCACATGCCGGAGGCGTTGTTATGCATCAGCGTAAAGATCTCTGCTATCGTTGCGATACTCATTTACAAGGATGTTATTTGGCCGTACACAGATGCAAAAGTTTGGGACACTGCTGTCATGGTAAATTTACTTCACGAGATTTTGTTATGTGTCGGTGCCGAAGGGCACAACCTGCGTGCGGGGGTAAACTGTGTTAATGAAATTTTGCGGTACACTGCTGTAAATGACCGGTGCGGTGGTGCGGCAGTAGATGACATGGAGGAAGTTTGCTGATACATGAAATAAAAAGATCATGGCATCGGTGTATCAGTAGGCCGCATAAGGGATGTCCTGCAGTACGCTCCAGAGACATCCGTAGCCAGGAGGGCGAAACTGTATGCTTGTACACTTTCGTTGATGATTCCGGTCATCAGGATCATTGCCGGTTCTTGTTGCCCTTGTTAAAGTTGTAGTTTGGTCCGGGCGGCGGCGGATGTAGTTTTCGTTCCATTGCCGGCGTATGCCCGAAATAGCGGACATAGGTTTTAATAAAATACTTGGCGGTTGAAAACTGTAATGTAAAGGCGATCATGTCGACAGATTCGTTGGATGTGCGGAGCATTTCGCGACCTTTATGGATCCGTATGGTTTGAATTGCTCTATTTATGGTGAGATTATTTTCTTGGAAGACACGACAAAGTGTAGTTTTGCTCGTTCGAAGAGCTTTCACTATTGTGTCCACCCGGAGGCCTTCATCCATATAATGTTCATAGATATATGCCTTTGCACGATGCAGAAGTGAGATGTCTTCCTGTTTTGTAGATTTGCGTTGTTCGACTAGGTCCCGGTGGTACAGCTCGATTAAATTGCTGGTGTAGAACTGTAATTTAGTCATTAGTGAATAAGGGGCGGGGCGGGTCTGTTGAATAAGCTCTAAGGCCTTTCTGATGCGGTAGCCGATCTTTTCCAAATCAAATACCTGGGTTGCCTGTAATCTGTCGATCTGTAGCGTGTCCCATTCCTGTGTGAACCGGGCCGAATCTTGTATGTGCTGTCCGATCAGGATCATGGCCACTTTACCTGCTTTTATGTGATAGGTGACTTCTTTGTCGGTATTAACGTAAGCCAGGTACTGCTGGTGGGCCAGAACGGACTGGTCAATAGCTGCTAAGCGGGAAGATCCGTGAAACTGAAACGCAAGCCACAGCGTCGTCTGGCTATTATGGATATTAAAACTCCAGTCTTCGTCAAAAGTTCCGGCTACTTCCAAAAAAGTGTGCGTACCTATCTTTTTATTGGCAATGTATTGGTTTTTGGTGCATAGGATGGCATCTTCGGAAGCTATAAAATTAAAATATAGTCCTTTGGGTGCCGTATGTCGCGGTGCTAAATGGTAGGGATATTTAAGGTCTATACTCTCATTGACCAGCATACTTTATCAAAAAATTGGTTAGTGTCGTTAAGATACAAAAATGTTTCGGTAGGAGCAAGTTGAATAGATAAATGTACGTTCATTCTGTGACCAAGGAAATTGTTTTTATCTTACTGTCAATATTAATTCACTTTTTTGACGATGTAGCTGTAATAGAGTTAGCAAAGCCTTTTCAGCTCTTGCTTTATCATTATCTAATGCTTTTTCAAACTCACGACCGGCATGCGCCCAACAGGCCAGGTGCCTCACCTCTTTCTTTTTGCCATACTTTTCATACACGGCATAGCCGTCTGTCTGGAGATAACCTTTAAAGTTCCCTAACATGGGGGCAGCGGCGATACCACCACGGGTAAGACTATAATCAAATAAAACGGTTCCTTCCAATGGAGCGTGGTATACCCAATAATAACCCTGATGGGCAGCTCCTTTTTTATCGCTGTCCAATACTTTTATTACCGTTTCGTCTACCTGTAAATATCCCTGTGCCTTGGTATCGAAGACCAGTTGTTCATACAATGGCTCGAGTTTTTCCAGTGCCTGTCTGGTCCATCCTTCGATCGTTGAGGATGGTATCTGTATATTTTCTCTGGCGAAGATCTGTTTCTGTCGGTATAGCGGAAGGTGATCCATATATTTAGCGGTAAGTATCATCGCCGGTAAGCTCGGCCCTGCAATTCCTTTATCGATGACCCGTTCAGGAAGTTCGGCGATGGCTACGGCAGATTTATCTTTAGCCGCATATTTATAACGGATGTAACGTTTGATGTAGAACTTAGCAGGATCCCACTCCAGTTCTTCGGTAATTTCTTTGCCGATACAGACCATTTGGGATAGATCTCCCTCGGGGTGGATTTCAATCTCTTCTACAGGAAGGTGTGCCGGTAATTTAGCACGTCCTTTATGATTAGTTCGTTTACGCACATACTCGATCTTTTCTTTGATTTCTTCCTGTTGCTGCTCTACTTCAGCAGGCTCTGCTTCAAAGGGAAGCATGGTGTGATTGGGATCGCCTTCGAAGCGTTCACGCTTCTGACCGAATTGCATATACGGCGAAGCATTTCAACCTGAGATTTTAAGTGATCGCGCTCCTGTGTGAGATATTCTATCTTTTGGTCGCGACTGGAAATGACCTTGAGAAGGTCTTCTTTTGATAGGTTTTCCAGTGCTGTTTCCATACGGTAAATATACGGCAAAAGCGGCTTTTAAGTCAAATAAAAACGTCTTTTTTGAATGCTTTTTACAACCTGTATGCCTTCAACCATCAGGACCAGGTCACTCCAAGACAACTCGCTGTTTTTTGTGTCTGGCGCCAGAAAAGTTCCCCTTTCCAAACGTTTGTAATACAACACAAAGCCATCCTGCTCCCAATGCAACAGCTTCACGTGCGTACGGCTACGGTTTAGGAATACGAACACCTCTCCACTGGTAGCCTGTCGCTGCATCCCTGAACTGACTAGTCCACAGAGGCCATCAAAAGACTTCCTCATATCGCAAAAACCATTATAAAGATAAAACCTATGCGATGAGCCCAGCACAAACATCAGTATAAACGTATCAATTGAGAAAGAAGCCCAAGGTCGTTTTCTACCTTAATACGTACACCATTGGGATAGATAATTTCAATATCACTATGTTTACCGGCTTTATCGATTGTTAAAAAGCCAACAGCAGAATTATCAATTTCCTTGATTCGGGAAATCCAATAATAAAACTTGGTCTCATTGATCCCTTTTTCAGCACAATATGACTTCTTACTTTTTCCGCTCTGCCGCCAGTCTGCTATCAGCGACAGCATATATTCTCTTTTTTCCTGTATGCTCATGCAACAAAGATCGAAACTAGGCTTCCTTTATAAAATATGTACTTGGTAGGGCGGATATCTTCTATGTTGATTGGAATACAAGGTTTGCCTTCTAAGGCAAATTTGGCGATAATTAATACGAAATAGAAAAGCCAGCAAAACATTTAATTCTACTGGCTTTTTCTCAATAAAGCTTTGGGATTCATGAAAGCTATTATCTACTAGAAGTCTGACCCCTAGTAATAAATTTGATAGAATGTATATCCGCATCAGAAAACCCGTTCCAAGAATACCCACAAGTATACGAGTTAAATACAGAGTTAGGATCAGGGTTAGCAGAGCTGTTTCCAGTGAAAGGAATCCCATATGCTCCATAACCGCCTGAATATTGAGGCTCATCGGTTCTCCAATTCGTATGTCTAAAACCGAGCATGTGTCCAAATTCATGAACAATTAAAAACTTCCTTTGCGAATCATTAAGGTTATTCCTAAATTGGCCAATGTTAATCCTTAAATTTCCGCCAATCTGCACAGCATTAAAACCATTATCTATTACGGCCGATGGAAAGTCTGCCTGTCCGCATACATTCGAAGGTAAGTTTGCCTGTACAACACTCACACTGTGCGGATCAGCGCTGTTTGTTGTATAGGTTATCGAAAAAAATCCCATAGTTGGAGGGAAATTCGAGCTTAAAAACTCATTAATTCCCGACTTGATGACAGCGATTTCTGAGCTAGTAAAACCAGTACTCCCAGACTGGGGCTGAATATAAACCTTTAAAAAAAGATCGTCATATTTTATAAAAGGAAAAGCGTGTGTAGTTGCCTGACGGGGTTTAGTTTTATCCAATAATTTAGACTTGTAGAGAATAATATCCCCCTCAACAATAATGGTGTCACCATTGATTTCTACATCGTCATAATTGAATCCAAGTGCCTTTAATCCATCTTTAATTAACTGATCTGGGTCTTGTGCAGACTCTTCTACTGCATTTTTTGATTGGTCATCCTTACTACAATTTGAGAACAAGAGGACTGACGCAAATAAGGGTATAATAATAAATTTTCTCATGTGTGATAAAATATTGGTTATATACATGGGATAACATATCATTAATAATATTGTTTTAATGACAAATTGAGAAACAATAAAACTCCTTTAAAAACTACACTATTGTGTAAAAAACAAAATACTTAAATCATGTAGCAATTTTAAAAATTATACGTTATATTTTATATGAACATTCAATAAAACTATATTATAAAGTTATGAGAAATCTAATTTTAATTTTCGGGGCATTACTGATTAATGTAGGGTGCACTAAAAACGATAACCTTTATTTTAAAGCAGATACTATGGTTGAAGTCGTTATCGTCAATGATAAGAATGAGGATCTACTCAATCAGAAATTAGATATACCTAGTAAAATACATACAGATAAACTAAAGATTGAAGCTTCTGGTAATAACGATGCTAATCCATCGCCAACTGGGGGAAAGCTTGTTCCAGACATGCTCTCGCCGGAATATTTCACAATAAGAGAAGTTGACGGCAAAAACCGTCTCATCTTAAACTTCTATCCAACTTATTCGACTTCGGTTTTAAAATTAGTTTATGATAACGAAGGTTTTCCACCAGACGAATTAAAAGCGGAACTAACTAACAAAAGCGGAACAGTTGTCTATGAAAAGCTGTACCTGAATGGTAAATTAGTGTGGGATGGAAAAGGTAAAGAAAAATTAATTACAATACAAAAAGGGAGTGATACTCACCCCCCTTTATAAAAAGTATATTTAGATACCGTATATTAAACCGAAGGATACTCCTGTTGTATAGTAAGACGACCCGTTAAATCGGGTCGTCTTACTATTACCATATTTATAATAAGCGATATCAACCCCATCAGATGACGATTGTTTACCCGATAGCATACCTATATATAAATTAAATCGGTCAGCAATTTTTCTTTCAACCTGTATTTTTATAGACCATCCATTCCCATTCGCCCATTGCTCAAAACTCAATGGATGCTGAAAATCTTTGATAAGATTCCAGTTCGCTTTAGAACCGTATTTTATAAATGAGTAGGCCACTTCTGAACTGATAGAAGTTTCCTTATTCATAATATAGTCAGCACCAATATTTAGCGATAAAACTTTCCATCTAGTATCGTAAGTCGTATTAAGGTCTGGAATCTCATCTTTAAGTAGATAAAATCTATGTTTATTTTGATTAATATGGGCACCGGTGTTAAATGATATTCTATTGAAATTTAAAAAAGTATAACGTCCTCCTAGTTTTATGGAACTTTGATACCCTTTATTGCTTAAGAAAGTTTCATCATATGTCATATTTGTCCGGTTATCCCCCGAAAAATCACGATCATTAGCCTTTCCAGAAATAGTCAATCCTCTTTGATAATCAAGAAAAACACTAATTTTTTTGTGAACCCGATATACAAATTCTAATTCAGGGCCAAGTGTAAGAACGTTGCTGTATTTTAATTCGGAAAGTACATTAGGGTCTGTTCCATCAATAGTCCCAGCAATTGACCAGTCTAACTTGGAAATATATAATTGGGAGCCAACAGATATTTGAAAATCCTTATCCTGAGCATAGGAATAATTCAAGGAAAATATTAATGTTATAATTAGCCAGTTGAAATAGTTTTTCATTTAACAGTTTTGAGTCTTTCTACCCTAACTTAAATATCTAGTAAATCATATTGCACCTTTATTATCAATCGTCTTTCCTGCTGAAATTGTATGATACTCCCCATTGGTTGGACAACTATTTCACTAAATTAAGATACATTTTTCACTTTATCTGCATATTTTTCATCAGGTGTAACCCTACCGATAGATTTGTGCCGTCGCTCAGAATTATAAAAGGCGATATAATCTCTGACCTGTCGGTAGAGATCAACCCCTCCATTAGGGGGATTGATATAGATTTTCTCCCTTTTGATTGATCCCCAGAACCTTTCAATAAATATGTTATCCAGTGCACGGCCCTTACCATCCATTGAGATCTCGATATGATGATCCTTTAGCGCTTTGGTGAATACGGGAGAAGTGAATTGAGAGCCCTGATCGGTATTGAATATTTCAGGCACACCATAAGTCCCTATGGCTTCCAATAACACATCCCTGCACCATTCCACGTTCATGGTATTGCCCACAGACCAGCCAACAATCTTCCTGCTGTACACATCAATAATGGCAAACAGGTACATAAAGCCACGGAACATGGGGATATAGGTGATATCGGCCTGCCATACCTGATTTGCACGTTCGATTTTCAGTCCCCTGAGCAGATAGGGATATTTGTAATCCGCTTTATTTGCCTTGCTCAGGTTCTTTTTCGGACAGATAGCTCTCAGGTTCATCATGTGGTAAAGACGTCTTACCCGCTTTTCCCCCACTGGATGACCCAAGTCATATTTCAGGTAGGATGTCATCCGTTCCACTCCATAGAAGGG
Source organism: Sphingobacterium thalpophilum (assembly GCF_901482695.1). Classification (NCBI taxonomy): domain Bacteria; kingdom Pseudomonadati; phylum Bacteroidota; class Sphingobacteriia; order Sphingobacteriales; family Sphingobacteriaceae; genus Sphingobacterium; species Sphingobacterium thalpophilum. The sequence continues at coordinate 1,133,959 of NZ_LR590484.1, read as the reverse complement.
ACAGTCAAGGAATTTCCGATCTATCAGCCTCATTATTCTCTGGTTGAACAGCGATTCCCCTTTGGGTCTGTAGTAATAATTACTGCGCGGAAGGCCGATAAGTTTGCACTGCTCCGAAACGCTGATCTTTTTTTCGGACGGGGAAACCAGTTTGCGTTTCGCTTCCATGCTCATTTCCCCAATACTTTTTTTAAGAAATCCACCTGGATCTGTAACTCACCGATCTTGGAATAGAGTTCTTTCTCTTTCGAATCATCTTTCTCTTCTCTCTTTTCACTGGCGAACACCTGTTCGGCATTGGCCAGAAATTCACGTTTCCAGCTGTTGATCTGCGTGGGATGTAACTCATATTTCGCCGCCAGTTCCTGGATGCTCTGTTGCTCTTTAATGGCTTCTATGGCTACCTTCGTCTTAAAGCCTGAACTGAATTTTCTACGTTCCTTTTTCATTTTCAACTGCTAATTTAAACATTTACGCAGTTGTCCAGTTTTTGGGGAGTACTATACACCATCGGTACCCCCCATTTTCTTACCTTCATAAAGGCCTTTCATCGCTTCCTCTTTGAAGCGATCAAAATCAAATTTCTCCTTGTTCATTGTCTGTGTCTAAATATATAATTTTTTTATGTGACACAGTTCAATTTACACCCTCGAACTTGGAAAGATTGCATTTAAGACGCTATACGCAAGATTGACATCATCAATATATTCAATCTGTAAAACATAGTCATAATTAACAATAAATGCCCCTTTAAAGGATTTCTTCAAAATAAGTGCATCCTCGCATGTAACCACGCCCTTTACTCCTCATGCTTTATACTGTCAATTGCTCCTTCAAATGGGATGCTACTATTATAAAACTTCCCACCTATGGGTGGATAAAATTTTACTTCAGTCAAGTAATGTGTATGAATATCTTTATCATATTCAATGATAAGGGTTGAAGTTTGATGCTTTCTAGTCTGGCAGTTGCCTGTGACAGAGGTAAGTATTAAAAGAATAGAAAGAGATATTATGTATCGTAGTCCCATCATGATTCTCGTTTTTTTTATAAAAAGGTTTTTACCGTTCGGAATGGTAATTCTCAGCTATTGTATCCGGATCAGAGTGATTGAAAGTTTGCGATGTATCTGATTTATGAAATTCATCAATTTCGGCTAATAGTTTCTTCATCGAAGAAGGGCGGGCGAGATCTTTTTTTATAATATTTCCTTTGGGATCGATCAGTATATAACGTGGAATCGATTTTAATTGAATGTTTTCTTTAAATTCATTATACAAAGATTGAGAAAGCATTAAATGGCAGCCCTTAAGATCATTATTGATAATGTATTTTTCCCATTTAATACGATTTTCACGATCGTCAATTGAAGCATAAACATATTGCATATTTCGACTCCGGAGTTCTTCATACAAAATTGGACTATACTTGAATTCTTCAATGCAAGGGTGGCACCATGTGGCCCAAAAATCGACCAATAAAAACCTGCCATTTGCGATTTCCTGAAAAAAAGGTTTGATCTGCTCTTTTACTTTACTCAAGCCTAAGCTTTTATGGTTAGGCATATTGAAGAAACACAATGTACGTGAGGTGTCTGTAAGATCATTTCCAGTTTGATAGACGACGGGATTTTCTTCATAATGTTTGAGAAGAGGTTTTAAGAATGCGGTTCGGGAACCTTTAGGAAAGGTCTCCATAAATAATTTAGCACCTTTAATAAAGTTAAATTCCGAAGAACTGTGTTCATATTGCCACATTATAGCATTGAATGCGATGTGCTCAAAGAAATTACTTGGGAGTATGCTTGAATCCGCATATGGTCCAAAGAGGTTGTATACCCCGAAATTTGTGACAGATTGTTCTCTTGCTATTTTAGATTGATAGTCACTCAACAGAAAATTATGAATTACAGTTAATTGTATGGAGTCCAATTTTGTTTTTCGGGCAGTGATGCTATCTGTTAACGACCTCCGTCGCATAAAAACCGAATCCTTTTCTTCGGGATTATGTCTATTGTAATTATAAATTAATCCTACGGAAAGAGCACGGTCGGCTAAATTGCGCTCGGCTATTTTATAAAAGGTACTATCAATTTTTTTTTGAACTAAAAGCTCATCCAATGGTTTAATAAAACGTCGATACAAATGAAACGTGCTATCCAAACAACGTCTGGTATCCATTGTATCTTTGTTCATAATCAAAAAATCAGTAATCTCTTTCAAAGGCTCTCTTTTCCAATATAACTGCTGAAAGTTTTTGTTTTCGGTGGAAAGATCGCCATGGAAACTAACATCTATTTCACCAAGACGTCCTACATTGATATTCAACTCCAAAATAGACATAGGCTTTACGAAAATATAGATTTTCTTGGAGCTAATCTTCAATTGGAGCATAGTCGGCATTTCCAGATTAACCGCCGCTTTAAAACGCCCTTTTGAATCCACTTTAATTCTCTTTTTTATATACTTATTAAATTCATACCCATTATGAGGGGGAAAAACAAATAGTTCATCGGTAAAATATTTGTGGCTCTTCTTTTCCAGATCCTTGCTAAAATAAATAGTCCCCATGACGACGGCTTCGTCAGATTTCTGACCGATACAAAGGAATGGCATGAAAAAAAATATGAGAAATAGAAGATTAAAAATATAATAAGACGGTTTTTTCATTTCGTTATTATCCATGTTTTTAAAGTTTAAATTTCATGCTTGCTAAAAACTGCCTAGGTCGTATTTCGAAATAAGTCTGTATCAGTTGATAGTCTGTCATATATTGCTGTAGGTAGTTTCTGTTATTAGATATATTCAGCACTGAGAGTTCGATATAGGTTGAGGGTGAGCTTTTTTAATAGCGCCATATTGATACCGTATTAAAAAATTAGTTTATAATTGGTTAAAATGTCTTAATGTATAAAGATGTAATGGTGTTGTTTTTTGTCAACGATCTTTGTTTCTTTAAGCTCTATCCAATTTATATATAAAAATTCCCTTTTCAAAGAAAATAATGGTTTACTACACAAAAGTGTGATAAATAGCTGTTAAGACGTTTGTTCACGTCCTTTCGATTCGTGAGTAGCTCCTATAAGTCCAAATACTGCGAGAAAAGATATTTTGTCCTCCGTTGGAGGTACTTTAGATGTTGCCGCACCCTTTTGGGGATAGCATGCGAAATGTTTTTTGTCGTACCTTTATCCCTATGACCGACATTCAGAAAAGATTTGACCGTATACTTGCTATTTATATGCATCTGCAGGCCAAGCCTGTGGTAACTGCAGCTTCGCTGGCAGAAAAATTTGAAGTGAGTCTGCGCACGATATATCGTGATATCCGTTCTCTAATGCAGGCTGGTGTGCCCATCTATGGTGAGGCAGGAAGTGGCTACTCATTAGTAGAAGGCTATAAAATGCCACCCTTGCAGTTCACGCGGGAGGAAGCACTGAGTTTTGTTGCGGCTGAAAAATTGGTCGAAAAATATACCGACAGGAATCTGGCGCATCACTTTGCGACCGCTCTCCTGAAGATGAAGGCGATACTGAGAGGCAACGAAAAGGAACAGGTCGCCATGGTGGGGGATAAGTTCCTTGTGCGGGGAGGACGTCATCAGTTTAACGAAAAGCTGACTTATGGAACCAATACCTTGATCGAAAGTATGGCTGCCAGAAAATGCGTCGAAATCTATTACGCGAAACCGACAGACAGATCTCCAGAAAAACGGGAAATTGAAGCGGTCGGTATTTTTGTGGAAAGCAAATTCTGGTATATCCTCGCTTTTTGCAGACTGCGGAATGACTATCGGCAGTTTCGCCTCGACCGGATCAGCAATATACGTATGCTGCCTGACGATTTCAGTAAGGAGCACCCCGAACTTTCCTTTTTCCTGAATAAAAGACACGAACTGCCGACGACAAAAGTGGTGGTGCAGGTGGATAAAGAAATAGCGAGATATATGGAATGGGACCGCGACTATTTTGGTTTTCAGAAAGAGGTGGTGACAGACAATCATGTCGAAATGCATTTTGACTGTATCAATATGGAGAATGGCTTTGCGCGCTGGTATCTGATGTTTGCAGATCGGGGGAAGATTATCGAACCACAGTCACTGAAAGAAATCGTGAGAGAACTGCTGACTGCCGCACTCACCCAAGTCTGAAGCCATTGAGTCAGGGCTTTATCCCTTGGAACATATTTCGAGTATTTGCCAAGTCCAAGATGATTCGATCTTTATGATAAAATCCTTAATCATGCCGTTATCGGCAATAATTAAGCAATATGTAGTTGTAATTTGTCGTATATTTGCCGGTAACGGCAGATATAATCAAAAGCTATGAATTATATTTCAGTAAGTGAGTTTGCAAAAAAATGGAATGAATACGTGCCCGGATTTCAACCCGAACACGTATGTCTCTTGTTCTCATCCTAAAATATCAGACTTGCTGATTATTCCCGCTCCCAGAAAAATGGAGGTTCAATACCAAGTAAGCGCAGGTAAACGTATCCCTGGCCACGGTGATGAATTTCATTGTCGATAAAATAAAGTATGCTGTGGATGATCGGTGACTTGTATTGTCCAAATAAGTTGAACTCTTCCGTAAAACGGTCTTCTGGAATTTTTCCGAACAATTCGATGATTTGTGGGGTGGCTTCGTCCCATGCCTGCAACAATTGCGCTTTCGTTGAATAATTCAGGTTCTCATCAAGCTCACCACTTTTGTTATCGACAATTTCCTGAAGTCCGGGTACGGCGATCCCCAGCAATTCTTTGACCATGGCAGCAAAAGGACGCATACCTTCCACCTTAAAATTGAATAATTCCTCTTCTGGAAATCTATCAATTGTCTGTCTTGTTAGATTTCTGTGGCCCAGCCAATGCTCGAGCAAAGTGTTTTTGGAAATGATTTCTGTTTTCATATCTATTTAATTATTTCATGAGCGCACGCCGCTCGGTTCGTTTGTCCCTAATGTTGTAAGACAAGTCAAAATTACCACAGGCTACGACAGCTGTATGGCAGCAGAAAAAATAAAAAGATTGTTTTCAGATTATTTTCGATTGTCGGTGACAGCGGGGAATGGGGTACGGAGAGTAGACTCCATGAAATGGAGCTAAGAAATATAAGAAAAATAATTCATTAATTATTTGACAGTTATAAAAATGTTTGTAACTTTGCAGTCCCTTAATGGGAATAGTATGTCTTGAGCGAAGCCCTACTGCTTCGAAGGACTTTTAATTAATTAATTTACAACATGTCAGGTATTATTGGAAAAAAAGTAGGAATGACAAGCCTGTTTAATGCTGAAGGGAAAAATATTCCTTGTACAGTGATTCAGGCTGGGCCGTGCGTGGTTACGCAGATACGTACGGAAGAAAAGGACGGCTACTCGGCAATTCAACTTGGTTTCGACGAAGCTAAGGAGAAAAACACGACAGCTCCTTTGAAAGGGCATTTTGCGAAAGCAAATACAACGCCTAAGCGTAAGTTGGTAGAGTTTAAAACTTTCCCAGATGCAAAACAACTTGGTGACGTAGTTGACGTTACAATTTTTGAAGAAGGTGAGTACGTAGATGTAGTCGGTACTTCAAAAGGTAAAGGTTTCCAAGGGGTAATGAAACGTCATGGATTTGGTGGTGTAGGTGGTGCGACTCACGGTCAGCACAATAGACTACGTGCTCCAGGTTCATTAGGTGCTTCATCATGGCCTTCACGCGTATTCAAAGGTATGCGCATGGCTGGTCGTACAGGTGGTGACAGGGTTAAAATTCAAAACTTACAGGTGTTGAAAGTTTACGCTGAGCAAAACCTTATCGTTGTTAGTGGTTCCATTCCAGGAGCTAAAGGTTCTTATGTAATCGTAGACAAATAGTAGAGATGGAAGTTAAAGTTTTAAATTTATCAGGTAAAGAAACAGGTGCCAAGGTGCAACTTCCTGAGTCGGTATTTGGGTTAGAGCCTAACGATCATGCGATCTATTTGGATGTGAAACAATACTTAGCGAACCAACGCCAAGGAACTCACAAATCTAAACAACGTAACGAAATCGCGGGTTCTACTCGTAAATTACACAAACAAAAAGGTACTGGTGGTGCTCGTGCGGGTTCTATCAAATCTCCATTGTTTAATGGTGGTGGTCGTGTATTCGGTCCTCAACCTCGTGACTACTCGTTCAAATTGAACAAAAAATTGAAACAAGTAGCACGTAAATCAGCGCTGTCTTACAAAGCGAAAGATAACAATGTAGTTGTTTTGGATGCAGTTCAATTCGATTCTTGCAAAACAAAAAACTATGTTGCTTTAGTAAACGCGTTGAATATTGCTGATGAAAAAACCTTATTGGTTTTACCAGCATACGATAAAAATGTTTATTTATCAAGCAGAAACTTGAAAAAAGCAAAAGTTGTTGTTGCTTCAGATTTGAATACATATGATGTATTGAACGCGACAAAATTGTTGTTAACTACAGATTCTGTTAAAACTTTGGAGGAAGCACTAGCTAAGTAATATGGAAATTATCAAAAAACCTATCTTGACTGAGAAAGCTTCTATCTTAACGGAAAAATTGAACCGTTACGCTTTCAAAGTAGATCACAGAGCAAACAAAATCCAGATTAAATCAGCTGTTGAAGCTATGTTCGGTGTTACAGTTGTTGCTGTAAACACTGCGGTAGTAGCCGGTAAAGCGAAAAGCCGTTACACGAAAGCAGGTTTTGTATCTGGTAGAGCTCCTAAGTATAAAAAAGCTATCATTACAATTAAAGATGGCGAAACTATTGACTTTTACAGTACTATATAATAAAAAATGGCAGTTAAAAGATTCAAACCGGTAACCCCTGGTACTCGTTTCAGAATAGGCGCAGATTATTCTGATGTTACTACAAACGTTCCTGAAAAATCGTTGGTAGTAAAAATCAACAAGAAATCAGGTGGTCGTAATAACTCCGGTAAAATGACTATGCGTTATATCGGTGGGGGACACAAAAAAGTATACCGATTAATAGATTTCAAACGCGATAAAAAAGATATCCCTGCAAAAGTAGCTACTATCGAGTACGATCCAAACCGTACTGCTCGTATTGCCTTGTTGCACTACGTTGATGGTGAAAAACGTTACATCATTGCTCCAGCTGGTTTACAAGTTGGTCAAACTGTAATTGCAGGCGATCATGTTGCCCCAGAAGTTGGTAATACATTGCCATTAGCAAACATTCCATTGGGTTCTATTATCCACAACATTGAATTAAATCCTGGTCAAGGTGGTTCAATCGCTCGTTCGGCTGGTACTTATGCTCAATTGTCTGCTCGTGATGGAAAATATGCCATCATCAAATTACCTTCAGGCGAAACACGTATGATCTTATTGACTTGTGTGGCTACAATTGGTTCGGTATCGAATCATGAAAGATCTAACCAAGTGTTAGGTAAAGCTGGTCGCAAACGTTGGTTAGGTCGTCGTCCAAGAGTTCGCGGTGTTGCGATGAACCCAGTTGATCACCCAATGGGTGGTGGTGAAGGCCGTGCTTCAGGAGGTCACCCACGCTCACGTACAGGTGTATTGGCTAAAGGCTTCAAAACACGTTACAAAAAGAAAACATCGAATCGTTACATCATTGAGAGAAGGAAAAAATAATGGCTCGTTCAATTAAAAAAGGTCCTTATATCGATCACAACTTAGAAAGAAAAGTTCTTTCTATGAATGAAACTAACAAAAAGTCAGTTATCAAAACATGGTCTCGTAGATCAATGATTTCACCTGATTTTGTTGGCCATACCTTCGCAGTGCACAACGGGAATAAATTTATCCCTGTTTATGTAACGGAAAATATGGTAGGTCACAAGCTTGGTGAATTCGCGCCTACGCGTACATTCAGAGGCCACGCAGAAAAGAAAAAATAATAGGTAATGGAAGCAACAAAAAAACTTAAAAAGTCTGTCTTAATTAGACAACGCAAAGAGCAAGAGAAAGCTCAACAAGGTGGAGCTTCGGATGCCAAATTATTGAACTGCCCTACTTCGCCTCGTAAGATGCGTTTGGTGGTAGACTTAATTCGTGGTGAGCGTGTTGAAAATGCATTATACATTTTAAAACACTCAAGCAAAGAAGCTGCTGCTCGTGTAGAAAAATTATTATTATCTGCAATCAAAAACTGGGAAGCCAAAAACGAAGGTAAATCAGTGGAGGATAGCGAACTATATGTAAAAGAAGTATCTGTAGGTGGCGGCCGTCAATTGAAAAGATTACGCCCAGCACCTCAAGGTCGCGGATACAGAGTTCGTAAACGTTCAAATCACGTTACATTGGTAGTTGATAGCAAATTAAACGTTGAACAAAACTAATTTATTGAGAAATGGGACAAAAAGCAAATCCAATAGGTAGCAGATTAGGAATCATCAAAGGTTGGGATTCTAACTGGTTCGGAGGTAAGAACTATTCCGATAAATTAGTTGAAGACGAAAAAATCAGAAAATATCTTTCTGTTCGTATTGCAAAAGGTGGTGTAGCTAAAGTTGTAATCGAAAGAACTTTAAAACGTATCACTGTTACGATTCACACAGCTCGTCCAGGTATCGTTATCGGAAAAGGTGGTCAGGAAGTGGACAAGATCAAGGAAGAGTTGAAAAAATTGACAAAGAAAGATGTCCAAATCAACATTTTCGAGATCAAACGCCCTGAATTAGATGCGAAGTTAGTCGCTGAAGGTGTTGCAAAACAGTTAGAGGCACGTATTTCATTCCGTCGCGCAATGAAAACTTCAATCGCTTCGACCATGCGTATGGGCGCTGAAGGTATCAAAATCATGTGTTCTGGTCGTTTGGGCGGTGCTGAGATGGCACGTACCGAACAATATAAAGAAGGAAGAACTCCTTTGCACACATTGCGTGCCGATATCGACTACGCTTTAGCTGAGGCATTGACTACTTACGGTAAAATTGGTATCAAAGTTTGGATCTGTAAAGGTGAGGTTTACGGTAAACGTGACTTATCTCCAAACATTGGCCAAGCATCAGGTGTGAAATCACGTGGCAACCACGAAGGTGGTGGCGAACGCCGTGACAACCGTAAAGGTGGCCGCGGAGGAAACAACCGTGGTGGCAACAACCGTGGCGGCAACCGTGCTCCGAAAAAAGATTAATAGAGTTTATTTAGATTACAACAAAAACCTGCTGAAGAAGCAGATTTAAAAAGTATACGAACATGTTACAGCCAAAAAGAACGAAGTTCAGAAAGATGCAGAAAGGCCGCATGAAAGGTAACGCTTCTCGTGGAGCGGAGTTAGCTTTCGGTTCTTTCGGTATCAAAACAATGGAGCAAGCATGGATCACTAGCCGTCAGATCGAGGCAGCTCGTATTGCGGTTACACGTTATATGAAACGTGAAGGTCAAGTTTGGATTCGTATTTTCCCTGACAAGCCTGTTACGAAAAAACCTGCAGAGGTACGTATGGGTAAAGGTAAGGGTGCTCCAGAATACTGGGTAGCAGTAGTACGCCCAGGCCGTATGTTATTTGAAGCAGAAGGTGTGCCTTTGGAAGTTGCCAAAGAAGCTTTACGCCTTGCTGCTCAAAAACTTCCGGTTCAAACTAAGTTTGTGATTCGTAGAGACTACGTTGAAGCATAAAATCTTGGTAATGTCATCATTTAAGCGTTAGGGCCGTTACCCCTAACGCTATATTAAACTGATGATAACCCAAATAACAACTGAAAAAACATGAAAAATTCAGAAATTTTAGAATTATCTAATGAGGACTTAGCAGCTCGTCTTGCAGAGGAGAAAGCAGCCCTTACGAAATTGAAATTTGCACATGCTGTTTCAGCTATTGAGAACCCTAACGTGATCAAAGCAGCACGCAAGACTATCGCTCGTATCAGTACAGAGATCAGTGCACGCAAAGCTGCAGCTAAAAATGAAACAGCCTCTGAGGCGTAAAATGTAAAGTCGAAATGGAAAGAAATTTAAGAAAAACAAGAATCGGCTTAGTAGTTAGCAACAAGATGGACAAATCTATCGTTGTAGCTGTTGAACGTAAAGTAAAACACCCTATCTACGGTAAATTCGTTAAAAAAACTACTAAATTCAAAGCTCATGACGAAACAAATACCTGCGGTATCGGCGATACGGTATTAATCATGGAAACTCGTCCGCTGAGTAAGACAAAAAACTGGAGATTAGTTGAAATTATAGAAAGAGCTAAATAACATGGTACAACAAGAATCAAGACTTAATGTAGCTGACAATAGCGGTGCTAAAGAAGTTTTAGTAATCCGTGTATTGGGCGGTACGCGCAAGCGTTATGCATCAATCGGAGATAAGATTGTTGTATCGGTGAAAAGCGCTTTGCCTTCTGGAAACGTGAAAAAAGGTTCGGTTTCCAAAGCAGTAGTAGTTAGAACTAAAAAGGAAATCCGTCGTAAAGATGGTTCTTACATCCGTTTTGATGACAATGCTGCTGTATTGTTAAATAATAATGATGAGCCACGTGGTTCACGTATCTTCGGCCCAGTTGCCAGAGAATTGCGTGAGAAACAGTTCATGAAAATTGTATCATTAGCACCGGAGGTTTTATAATTATGGCACAGAAAACAAAAACAACTAAGCACAAAATCAAAATTAAAAAAGGTGATTTGGTGAAAGTTATCGCTGGTAACTCTAAAGGTGTTCAAGGAAAAGTATTGACTGTTTTAGTGGATAAAAATAGAGCTATCGTTGAAGGCGCTAACATCGTAAAAAAACACACTAAACCAAGCGCAGCTAATCCTAATGGTGGTATCATTGAGAAGGAAGCTGGTATTCACATCTCTAATTTAGCGTTGATCGATCCTAAGACAGGTGAAACTACACGTGTAGGTCGTAAGTTAAATGCAGATGGCAAATTAGTTCGTTACGCTAAAAAATCAGGGGAGGAAATTAAATAATGACTTACGTACCAAGATTAAAAGTGAAATATGCGGAGGAAATCCGTAAAGCACTTCAAGAAAAATTTCAGTATAAAAGTGTTATGCAAGTTCCTAAACTTGAGAAAATTGTTGTTTCACAAGGCGTAGGAGCTGCTACAGCTGACAAAAAATTAATCGATAACGCTGTGGCTGAGTTGACTTTGATTACTGGTCAACAGGCTGTTGCTACAAAATCGAAAAAAGATATCTCAAACTTTAAATTGCGTAAAGGTATGCCGGTAGGCGCACGTGTTACTTTGCGTGATAATAACATGTACGAGTTCTTGGATCGTTTGGTAGCAGTATCGCTTCCACGTATCCGTGACTTCCGCGGCATCAACGATAAAGGTTTCGATGGTCATGGTAACTACAACTTAGGTATCACTGAACAAATCATTTTCCCTGAGATCAACATTGACAAGATCAACAAGATCCAAGGTATGGATATCACTTTCGTGACTTCTGCAAAAAATGATGTTGAAGCTTTAGAATTGTTGAAACAATTCGGTTTACCATTTAAAAATCAAAATACTAATAACAATGGCTAAAGAAGGATTAAAAGCACGCGAAGTAAAACGCGCTAAATTGGTAGCTAAATATGCGGCAAAACGTGCAGAATTAAAGGCTGCTGGCGATTACGTTGCATTAGATAAATTACCTAAAAATGCTTCTCCGGTACGTTTGCACAATCGTTGTAAATTGACTGGTCGTCCTAAAGGATATATGCGTCAATTCGGTATCTCTCGTGTAACTTTCCGTGAGATGGCTTTAGATGGCAAGATCCCAGGGGTGAAAAAAGCTTCTTGGTAATTAAAAAAAAATACTTAATTTTGCCCGGGCAATTCAGTGAAGGATTGCCGGGTTTTTTGCATTTTAAAATTGTTTAACAGATAGTAGGTCCCATACCAACGGTTGGGAGGGAAACCGCTGTCATAATTTTCATATATAATGACTACAGATCCAATTGCGGATTACCTTACACGAGTAAGGAATGCCATCAAGGCCAACCACAGGGTTGTTGAAATTCCTGCATCGAACCTTAAAAAAGAGATCACTAAAGTTCTTTTTGACAAAGGTTACATTGCTAATTACAAATTCGATGACAGTAGCGTACAAGGTACGATCAAAATTGCATTGAAATATAACCCAATTAGCAAAATTCCGGCTATTCGTACGTTGACACGTGTGAGTAAACCTGGTTTAAGAAAGTATGCAAGTGTTGAGACTATGCCTCGTGTTTTGAATGGTTTAGGTATCGCTATTTTGTCTACATCGAAAGGTGTGATGACAGACAAAGAAGCTAGACTTCAAAATGTTGGTGGTGAAGTTTTATGTTACGTTTATTAATCTAGGTAAAAACACAAAGAAATGTCAAGAATTGGAAAAGCGCCTATCGCTATCCCTGCTGGGGTAACTGTAACTATTTCGGACAAAAATTTAGTTTCAGTAAAAGGTCCTAAAGGCGAATTAACACAACAGGTTGACCGTGACATCAAAGTCGCTCAAGAAGATGGTAACATCGTGGTGACACGTCCAACTGATCAAAAGAAACACAAAGCATTACACGGTCTATACCGCTCCCTGTTGAACAACATGGTTTATGGTGTGACTGAAGGTTACAAAACTACTCAAGAGTTAGTCGGTGTAGGTTACCGTGCTTCAAGCACTGGTAGTGTATTAGAGTTAACTTTAGGTTTCTCTCACCAGATTGTTTTTGTATTGCCAAAAGAAGTTAAGGTATCAACTACTGCTGAAAAGGGTAAAAACCCTACGATCACTTTAGAATGTGCTGACAAACAATTGATCGGTCAGGTAGCGGCTAAAATCCGTGGCTTCCGTAAACCAGAGCCTTACAAAGGAAAAGGTGTCAAGTTTGAAGGGGAAGTGTTGAGAAGAAAAGCAGGTAAATCAGCTAAAAAATAATAATCATGGCAGGACAAAAAGCATCTCGTAGAGAGAGAATCAAAAAAGGAATCAGAAAAAACCTTGCTGGAACGTCTGAACGTCCACGTTTATCGGTTTTTAGAAGTAACAAAGGTATCTATGCACAAATTATTGATGACAACGCAGGTAAAACACTAGTTGCTGCATCTAGCTTGTCTAAAGAATTAGTTGCATCTGGTAACAAAGTTGAACAGTCTAAAGCTGTAGGTAAATTGGTTGCTGAAAAAGCGTTAGCAGCAGGAATTAATAAAGTAGTTTTTGACCGTAATGGGTACTTATACCATGGCCGTATCAAATCTTTGGCTGAAGGTGCTCGCGAAGGCGGTTTAGACTTTTAATCATAGAAAAGAAATGGCATTAAGCAATATAAAAAGAGTAAAATCGAGCGAAATTGAATTAAAAGATCGCTTAGTAAGTATCCAACGTGTAGCAAAAGTTACTAAAGGTGGTCGTACTTTCAGCTTCTCTGCAATTGTTGTAGTAGGTGATGAAAATGGTATTGTTGGTTATGGCTTAGGTAAAGCTAAAGAGGTAACTGAAGCAATTACTAAAGGTATCGACGATGCAAAGAAAAATTTGGTGAAAGTTCCTGTAATCAAAGGTACTGTTCCTCATGAACAATATGGCAAATATTCTGGTGGTTCTGTTTTGATCAAACCAGCTATTGCCGGTACAGGAGTTTTAGCAGGTGGTGCGATGCGTGCAGTATTGGAATCTGCTGGTATCAAAGACGTATTGGCTAAATCATTAGGTTCTTCTAACCCACACAACGTGGTAAAAGCAACTGTTACTGCTTTAGCAAACATGCGCGATGCATATACAGTGGCACAACACCGCGGTGTCGATTTAAATAAAGTATTTAACGGTTAATTATCATGGCAAAAATCAAAATCACCCAGATAAAGAGCGTTATCGACAGAAGCGAGCGCCAAAAGAGAACTATTGAGGCTTTAGGTTTAAAAAGAATCAACCACTCAGTAGAAGTTGAAGCTACTCCAGCAATTATTGGAATGGTACGTAAAGTAAACCATTTAGTAGCTATCGAAACTATTTAATATTAGCATATGGAAAGGCTCTTTGAGCTCTTTCCATTACTTGTTATTAATAATCAATATTTTTTAATCGCTAGTACCTGTTTAGTGAGAGCGAAGGGCTAGCACAATTTAGTTTAAGATGAACTTAAGTAATTTAAAACCTGCAAAAGGTTCTGTAAAGAGTAGAAAACGTATTGGCCGTGGTACTGGTTCAGGTCGTGGTGGTACTTCTACACGTGGCCACAAAGGTGCTGGTTCTCGTTCAGGTCACTCAACGAAAATCGGTTTTGAAGGTGGTCAAATGCCTTTACAACGTCGTGTGCCTAAATTTGGTTTCAAAAGCATTAACCGCGTGGAGTACAATGGTATCAACTTGGATACTTTGCAAACGTTGATCGAGAAGCACAATTTGACAGCTGTAGATTTCGATGCATTGAAAGCTCATGGATTGGTGTCTAAAAATGACAAAGTTAAAATCTTGGGCCGGGGTGAATTGAAAGCTAAAGTTGAAGTAACAGCGCACGCGTTTACTGCTTCTGCTCAAAAAGCTATTGAAGCTGCAGGCGGTTCTATCGTTAAAATTTAATAAATGAAGAAACTAATCACAACCTTAACCAATATTTGGAAAATCGACGATTTACGTACGCGTATTCTAAATACGTTACTTTTTCTGTTGATTTACCGTATTGGATGTCACGTGGTATTACCAGGTGTAAATCCTCACGCTTTGGCTTCTGGCCAGAAAGAGGGTTTATTGGGCCTATTGGATATGTTTGCGGGAGGATCTTTCTCTCGGTCGGCAATCTTTGCTTTAGGGGTAATGCCATATATCTCGGCATCCATTGTTGTTCAATTGCTGGGCATCGCGGTTCCTTACTTCCAAAAGATGCAGAAAGAAGGGGAAAGTGGTCGTCAAAAAATGAATCAAATTACCCGTTATCTAACATTAGGGATTACTTTGCTTCAGGCTTTTGCTTATGTACGTACTCAGATTGAGCCAAGTGCTAAGACAATTGCAGACCCATTGTTCACCATTCTGACTGCCATAGTTTTGACAGGCGGTACATTATTTGTGATGTGGTTAGGAGAGAAAATTACGGATAAAGGTATCGGTAATGGTATTTCCTTGATCATCATGACTGGTATTATCGCACAATTGCCAAGTGGTATCACTGCGGAATGGGTTTCTAGAATGGCGAAAGGTGGTGGTGGTCCAATTCCATTGTTGCTTGAATTTGTAGCTTTGTTCTTCGTTGTGATCTTTACGATTCTGATTGTACAAGGGGTTCGCAAGATTCCTGTACAATATGCGAAGAAAATTGTAGGCAATAAACAAGTCGGTGGCGTTCGCCAGTATATACCTTTAAAGGTAAATGCAGCGGGGGTAATGCCGATCATTTTCGCACAGGCAATTATGTTTGTGCCAATGAGTTTGGGACAGTTTTTCCCGAATCTTCAGTCTGAATTTTTGACCTCGCTGAGTAACTATACTTCTGTTGCGTATAACGTGACATTTGCGTTTTTGATTATCGCATTCACGTTTTTCTACACAGCAATTATGGTTAATCCACAGCAAATGTCGGACGACATGAAGAAGAACGGAGGATTTGTTCCGGGTATTAAACCAGGATTGGAAACTAGTAATTTTATAGACCGCGTAATATCAAATATTACATTTCCGGGGGCAATTTTCTTAGCGATCATTGCTATTTTACCTGCTATTGCAAGTTTGTTTGGTATTAATAATCAATTTGCGCACTTCTACGGAGGTACGTCCTTATTGATTTTAGTAGGTGTGGTGTTGGATACTTTGCAACAGATCGAATCCCATTTATTGATGCGTCATTATGACGGATTGATGAAAACAGGACGTATTAAAGGCCGTTCGGCCGCTTCTGTAGAGGGAATGGATCATTCGGCAATTTAATTTCTTTAGATGTCTAAAGTATTTTATAAGTCAGCAGACGATATAGAGCAATTGCGAAGGTCAGCAGATGTGCTTTCGCAATTGCTTGGTGAAATCGCAAAAGTGATTAAACCTGGAATAAAAACTATATCTCTTGATAAATTAGCTTATGAGTATATTCATGATAATGGTGGAACGCCAGCGTTCTTAAATTATCAGGGATTTCCATATTCTTTGTGTATTTCAGTCAATGATCAGATTGTTCATGGTTTTCCGGGTGATTATGAAATTAAAGATGGTGATCTTGTTTCGGTCGATGGTGGTGTCAATCTAAACGGTTTTATCAGTGATTCAGCTTATACCTTTGGTGTAGGCGAAATTTCTGAAGAGGCGCAGTTGTTACTGGATGTCACAAAGGAATCATTGTATAAGGGTGTTGAGCAGGCTGTGGCCGGTAAACGCGTCGGGGATATCTCTTCTGCTGTCCAGGAGTATGTCAATAAATTTGGGTTTGGCATTGTGCGCGAGCTGGTGGGGCATGGCGTTGGATATCACTTACATGAAAAGCCTGAAGTTCCGAATTATGGAAAACGCGGATCTGGCCCCAAGTTGGAGGAAGGTTTGGTCATTTGTATCGAACCGATGATCAATGCGGGACGAGCTGGTGTCCGTTTTTGGGACGATGGCTGGACGGTAAGTACAGTTGATGGAAAATTATCGGCGCACTTCGAGCAAATGGTGGCGATCCGTAAGGGGCAGCCAGATGTGTTGCTGACATTTGAACATGTAGAGAAAGTTTTGAATAAAAAGTAGTTGGTTTTCAATTATTTTTATTTATCTTTGCACTCCTGTTCGCAGGCTTTTAAATTAAATTTAATCGAGAATATATGGCTAAACAAGCCTCAATAGAACAAGACGGTATAATTAGAGAGGCACTTTCTAATGCTATGTTTAGGGTAGAATTGGAAAATGGACATGAAATCATTGCCCATATTTCAGGCAAAATGCGTATGCACTATATCAAGATTTTGCCCGGGGATAAAGTTAAGTTGGAAATGTCTCCTTATGATTTGACTAAAGGAAGGATCACTTATCGCTATAAGTAGTAGGTAAGCCTTTAATTAGCGCAAGCTTTTGAAAAAATAAATATCATGAAAGTAAGAGCATCAATTAAAAAACGTAGCGCGGACTGTAAGATCATCCGTCGTAAAGGTAAAGTTTTTGTAATTAACAAAAAGAACCCTAAGTTTAAACAACGTCAGGGTTAATCATTAAAAATAATAGCTTAATATTATATGGCAAGGATAGCAGGTATTGATTTACCTAAAAACAAAAGAGGTGTGATCGGCCTTACCTATATTTTTGGTATCGGTCGTGCAAGTGCTCAATATATCTTGGAAAAAGCTGGTATCAGCGAAGATGTGAAGGTGCAAGATTGGAATGATGAACAATTGTCAGCAATTCGTAACATCATTAATGACGAATTGAAAGTTGAAGGTGCGTTGCGTTCGGAGATTCAATTAAACATCAAACGTTTAATGGATATCGGCTGTTACCGTGGACTACGTCACCGTAAACACTTACCAGTTCGTGGTCAGCGTACTAAAAACAACTCACGTACTCGTAAAGGTAAACGTAAGACAGTTGCAAACAAGAAAAAAGCTACTAAATAATAAATAAGAAATGGCTAAAACTAAAAAAGCTGCAAAAAAGCGTATCGTTGTTATTGAACCTGTAGGTCAGGCTCACATTAACGCAACGTTTAATAATATCATTGTAACTTTGACTAACAATCAAGGACAAACTATTTCTTGGTCTAGTGCTGGTAAAATGGGTTTCCGTGGTTCTAAAAAGAACACGCCGTACGCAGCTGGTCAAGCTGCTCAAGACTGTGGAAAAGTTGCTTATGACTTGGGTTTGCGCAAAGTAGAAGTGTTTGTTAAAGGACCTGGTGCTGGTCGTGAATCTGCAATCAGAACATTACAGACTGTAGGAATTGATGTGACAACTATTAAAGACATCACTCCACTTCCTCACAACGGTTGTCGTCCTCCAAAACGCAGAAGAGTTTAATTAATTTTAAAGATAAGATTCGTCGGCTACAGGCTGATAGATACTTTAATTGTAAAAGAAAATGGCTAGATATACAGGACCTAAGTCCAAAATTGCCCGTAAATTTAGAGAGCCGATCTTCGGCCCAGATAAAGCGTTAGAAAAGAAAAATTATCCTCCTGGACAACACGGAGCTTCTAAACGCAGAGGTAAACAATCTGAATACGCTATTCAGTTGTTGGAAAAACAAAAAGCAAAATACACTTACGGTGTGTTAGAGCGTCAATTCTCTAACTTATTTGTTAAAGCTGCCTCTAAACAAGGTATTACAGGTGAAAACTTCCTAAAATTATTGGAAGCTCGCTTAGATAACGTAGTTTACCGCTTAGGTATTGCTACTACTCGTGCTGCTGCGCGTCAGTTAGTATCTCATAAACACATTACTGTTAACGGAGAAGTTGTTAACATTCCATCATATAGCTTGCGTCCAGGTGACGTTGTAGCCGTTCGTGAACGTTCTCAAACACTTGAAGCCATCACAAATTCAGTTGCAGGTCGTACTGTAAATAAATTTTCTTGGTTAGAGTGGAATGCGAAAGAATTGAAAGGTACTTTCTTAAGCTATCCAGAAAGAGCTGATATTCCTGAAAACATTAAAGAGAACTTAATCGTTGAGTTATACTCTAAATAATAAATAAAATAGAAGCATGCATAGTCCAATTTTTGGGGTATGCATCTTCTATTGTATTACAATTATTATTACAAATAAACATTAAAAGAAAATAAATGGCAATTTTAGCATTTCAAAGACCGGATAAAGTTATCATGCAAAAATCTACGGATTTTGATGGTACGTTTGAATTTCGTCCATTGGAGCCTGGTTTTGGTGTAACCATTGGTAATGCTTTGCGCCGTATTCTATTGTCCTCGTTAGAAGGATATGCAATTACGTCGATAAGGTTTTCTGGCGTTTCGCACGAATTTTCAACGATCAAAGGTGTTGTTGAAGACGTAACTGAAATTATCTTGAACTTGAAACAGATCCGTTTCAAAAAAACAGGTGAGATTGGCGACAGCGAAAAGGTATTTGTAGTAATCAATGGTCAAGAACAATTCTTAGCTGGTGATATCACAAAATTCTCTAATAACTTTACTGTCTTAAACCCAGACTTAGTAATCTGTAATATGGATAACTCAGTGACAATTGAATTGGAATTGAGTATTGCTAAAGGTCGTGGATACGTAAATGCAGATGAGAACAAGGTTGCCGATGCTCCAGTTGGTGTTATCGCAATCGATTCGATCTTTACTCCGATTAAGAATGTTAAATATACCATTGAGAATTACCGTGTAGAGCAAAAAACCGACTATGAGAAATTGTTGTTGGATATCTCTACAGATGGCTCAATTCACCCCGAAGAGGCTTTGAAAGAGGCTGCTAAGATTTTGATTCAACACTTTATTTTATTCTCCGACGAGAATATGCTTCTTGAGTCTCAAACGAAAGAGGAAACTAAGGTTGTTGATGAGGAAATCTTACATATGCGTAAGATCTTGAAAACAGAATTAGTAGATCTTGATCTTTCAGTTCGTGCATTGAACTGCTTGAAAGCTGCTGATATCCGTACATTGGCTGAGTTGGTAACATACGACGTAGCTGATATGCTGAAATTCAGAAACTTCGGTAAAAAATCGTTAAGTGAAATTCAGGAATTGGTAAAATCGAAAGGTTTGTCATTCGGAATGAACTTAGCCAAATATAAATTAGACGAAGAATAATAAATTATTAAGCGACCACTAGTCGTAATTCCTTTTGGCCAATCCTATGGGAGTATTTCCATAGTTTACATACAAAAACGGTACGATTAGTATAATAAAATCCAAAATGAGACACGGAAAAAAAGTAAATCACTTAGGCCGCACGGATAGCCATAGAAAAGCAATGTTGGCTAACATGGCAACGTCATTGATCAAACACAAACGTATTACTACTACTTTGGCTAAAGCTAAAGCGTTACGTACCTATGTTGAGCCTTTGATTACTAAATCTAAAAACGATACGACTCACTCTCGTCGTACAGTATTCGCTTACTTGAAAGATAAAGATGCAGTTTCTATCTTATTCCGCGAAATATCTGAAAAAGTAGCTAACCGTCCAGGTGGTTATACGCGTATCATCAAAATGGAAAACCGTTTAGGTGATAATGCGGAAATGGCTTTCATCGAGCTGGTTGATTACAACGAAATCTACGGTAAAAAAGCTGCTGCTGCTGAGAAAAAAGCTACTCGCCGCCGTGGTGGTAAAAAAGCTGCTGCTCCTGCGCCTGCTGAAACGGAAGCTCCTGCTGAAGTGAAAGCTGAGGTTGAAGGTGAAGAAAAAGTTGACGGAGAATAATAGTTGCTCTGTTCTATAAAATAAAAAAAGTCTCCTTTTTAAGGGGACTTTTTTTATTTTATAGCCAATCCTACCGTTATAACTGATATATTTGTAATGCTAAAATCTGATCGCTTTTCTGATGCTAGCTATTTCGTTTATCAATCTATAATTCATTAAGATGAAACCATTTGATGTTTATCCCATTAATCCCATTAACATAGTTAAGGCTAGTGGGTCTACGGTGTGGGATGCCGAAGGAAATGCTTATTTGGACTTGTATGGAGGGCATGCCGTGATTTCAATCGGCCATACCCACCCACATTATGTAAAGCGTATCACGGATCAGTTGAACCGTATTGGCTTTTACTCGAACTCTGTGGAGATTCCAATTCAGCGTGAACTGGCTCGATTACTTGGAGAGGTTTCTGGCAAGATGGATTATGATTTATTTCTTTGTAACTCCGGAGCCGAAGCGAATGAAAATGCGTTGAAACTTGCTTCTTTCTATAATAAGAGACGAAAGGTGATCGCTTTTTCGAAATCCTTTCATGGAAGGACCTCATTGGCCGTAGCTGCTACAGATAATCCGAATATAGTGGCGCCTGTTAATGAAACTGAAAATGTGATATTTCTGCCATTTAATGATGAAAAAGCTCTTCAGGACGCTTTCGGCACCTATGGCGACGAGATCTCGGCTGTGATTATTGAGAGTATTCAGGGTGTTGGCGGGATAAGGGAAGCTTCTATTCCATTTCTCCAATTGATCCGCTCGCTATGTAATCAGTATAATGCGGTATTTATAGCGGATGAGGTACAATGTGGTTATGGCCGGACGGGTCTTTTCTATGCACAGGACTATTCAGGGGTGGAGGCCGATATTTATACGATGGCGAAGGGTATGGGCAATGGATTCCCCATCGGAGCAATAAGTATATCTCCGAAATTTAAAGCTGTTCATGGTAGCCTGGGTACGACTTTCGGCGGTAACCACCTAGCCTGCGCTGCGGCATTGGCCGTACTGGAAGTGATTAGGCAGGATAACCTGATGGAGAACGCACTGCAGGTTGGACAATATCTTATCGATGAACTGAAGAAAATTGACGATATCGTTGAGGTCCGTGGCCGAGGGCTGATGATTGGGATTGAATTGCCCGCTTCTTTGGCGCATGTTAAAAAAGACCTGCTATTAAAGGATCGCATTTTCACTGGTGAAGCCAAGCCGAACGTTATACGCTTACTACCGGCATTGAATATCACCAAACAGCATGCCGATCAGTTTCTGTCGGCTCTACAACAGCAATTAAAGGCTGTTACAGTACTGTAATATACTATGATGTTGCTGTATCCGTTATTTAAGATGGGGCGGCGAATGGTATGGGTTAACATTAATATAAATGGAGTGAAACTAGCTTAGCTGTTTAGAAGACACTCATATAGATAATTACATTGATGAAAAAGTTTTTCTCTGTTAAGGACGTTGACAGCGTAGCGGATGTTGTGCAAGAAGCCTTGGCGTTAAAGTCATCACCTTTTGATTTTCAGGAGCTTGGTAAGCACAAGACTCTGGGGCTGGTGTTTTTAAATCCTAGTTTGCGTACGCGTTTGAGTACGCAAAAAGCGGCGATGAATCTGGGTATGAATGTGATGGTGATGAATATGGACAAAGACGGTTGGGCTTTGGAGACTCAGGACGGTATTGTTATGAATGGCAGTACAGTGGAGCATATTCGTGAAGCAGCAGCAGTAATGGGAGAGTACTGTGATATTCTTGGATTGCGTTCCTTTCCAAAGCTAAAAGATCGCGAAGAAGACTATAGTGAAGATCTGTTTAATAAATTCATTAAGTATTGCGGCGTGCCTGTCGTTTCCCTTGAGAGCGCCACGCGCCACCCACTGCAGAGTCTGACGGATATGATCACGATTACTGAGCATAAGAATGTGGCCAGACCAAAGGTCGTATTGGCGTGGGCACCGCATGTGAAAGCCTTACCTCAAGCTGTGCCAAACTCATTTGCTGAATGGATGTGCAAAGCTCAGGAAGAAGGATTGGTGGACTTTACAATCGCACAGCCCATGGGCTACGAACTGAGCGACGACTTTACTAAAGGAGCGACCATATCAACTAATCTGAATGAAAGTCTAAAGGGGGCCGATTTTGTCTATGTGAAAAATTGGTCGTCTTATGAGGAGTATGGCGAAGTGTATACGGTGGATGAAGACTGGATGATGGACAATGAAAAGTTAGCCGTGACAAACAGTGCTAAAGTCATGCATTGTCTGCCTGTACGACGGGATCTTGAGCTGTCATCGGAGATTTTGGATGGGCCAAATTCACTGGTTATTAAAGAAGCGAGCAATCGTGTCTGGGCGGCTCAGGTTGTCTTAAAACGTATGCTGGAAGAGCTAGGATAAATCCTAACCTTTTGATTATTGGAAAAACTATTTTATAGGGAAAAGTTGCGTAATGGCAAATAGTGTATTAAATATTATAAAAATCGGCGGAAATGTTATAGATGATGAAAGTCAGCTGGATTCCTTCCTGGAAAAATTCTCCGCATTATCAGGGAAAAAAATTTTGGTGCATGGTGGCGGTAAGATCGCTACCCGCTTAGCGAACGAATTGGGTATACAAGCGCAAATGGTCGAGGGGCGAAGAGTGACCGACGAGGATATGTTACGCGTGGTAACTATGGTGTATGCAGGCTTGACAAATAAGACGATTGTAGCTAAACTGCAAAAATTAAAATGCGACGCAGTGGGCCTTTCTGGCGCCGATGGCGACGTTATCAAGGCGATAAAGCGACCAGTTAAAGATATTGACTACGGCTTTGTCGGAGATTTATTGCATGATTCTGTCAATACACTGGCGATCAAGAAATTTTTGGAAGCCGGATTTGTTCCTGTATTCTCGGCGATAACACATAATGGTCTGGGTCAATTGCTGAATACAAATGCAGACACGATCGCGTCTTCGCTGGCAGTTTCATTGGCTTCACTTTATGAAACATCGCTAGTCTACTGCTTTGAGAAAAATGGCGTGCTCCGGGACATTACGGACGAAAACTCCGTAATACCGGCAATCAAATCCGAGGAGTTTGAATATTTAAAGGAATCAGGCGTGGTAAACGAAGGCATGATCCCAAAATTACAAAATGCATTTAACGCTATAAACAAAGGCGTACAGGAAGTGTATATTGGCAACGCCAACAACCTACACTTGTTTCAACAAGGGCAGTTTGGTACCTGTTTGACATTAAAATAATATGTAATCTAACCTAAACCGAATACTATGAAAAAGGTCACCATCATTGGCAGCGGAAATATTGGTCTTTCACTGGCCAAGGGGCTTGTAAAGAGTCAATTTGCACAAGCTTCTGATATTACACTGACGCGAAGAAATTTAAACGCTTTAGCTGAGGAGGCGAGTCAAGGATTTATCGTAAGCAATGACAATAAAGCTGCTGTAAAAAGTGCTGATATTGTTGTATTCGCTATTCTACCACAGCAACTCAAAAAGGTGTTGATGGAGGTATCTCCTGTCGTCGACAAGGGAAGACAGATTTTCGTATCTATTGCCTCTGGTGTGTCCTGTGCTGACCTGAAGGCTGAATTGGGGGAGGACGCGACTGTCATACGTGCTATGCCGAACACGGCGATTGCCATCGCCCAGTCGATGACCTGTATCGCCAGCGATAGTGCTTCAACAGAAAGTTTAGAGCAAGTAGAGAAAATGTTTGAGACGGTCGGATCGGTTGTGATCATCAACGAGGACCTGATGACCTCGGCGACAGCGCTCTGCGCCTGTGGGATTGCATTTTTTCTGCGTGCTATACGTGCAGCATCCCAGGGTGGGGTTGAAATAGGCTTTCATGCACATGACGCACTGAAAATGGCTGTTCAGACCGCCAAAGGTGCTGCAGATCTCTTGCTGCATACAAATGCTCATCCCGAGAGAGAGATTGATAAGGTGACCTCTCCAAAAGGATGTACGATTGCCGGCCTGAATGAAATGGAACATAATGGGTTTAGTTCTGCATTTATTAAGGGTATAAAATTGTCTGCAGATAAAGCAGGAGGGTTATATAATGAGGGATAAGGATGGCTTATTTCGTGATAGCCTAGCATTATTGAAAAGGTTAATCAGCTTGCCGTCCTTGAGCAGGGAAGAAACCTTAACGGCAAACTTGCTTGTGGAGTTTTTTAATGAGCGCGGTATCAGAACTTTTAGGAAAGGCAATAATGTCTGGGCATACAATGCACATTACGATATAAATAAGCCAACCATTCTACTTAATTCACACCATGACACAGTAAAAGCGAATACAGGATATACGCGCGACCCACTGGCGGCGACAGAAGAGGACGGCAAACTGTATGGCTTGGGTAGTAATGATGCTGGAGGCTGTTTAGTGTCGCTAATCGCAGCTTTTAGGTACTTCTATGAACATGCTGACCTAAAGTATAATTTCTGTTTCGTGGCAAGTGCAGAGGAGGAAATTTCAGGTAGAGATGGTATAGAGTCTGTGCTTGCGGATATCGGCCCTATCGATTTTGCCATCGTGGGTGAGCCGACGTTAATGCACTTGGCTATTGCGGAAAAAGGGCTCATAGTATTGGACTGCGTAGCTAGGGGAACGGCAGGACATGCTGCCCGTGACGAAGGTGACAACGCTATTTACAAAGCGATCAAAGATATCCAATGGTTTAAGGACTATACCTTCGAGAAGACATCGCCGACATTGGGCCCGATTAAAATGTCAGTGACTGTCATTCAGGCTGGTTCGCAGCATAATGTAGTGCCTGCTACCTGTAGTTTTGTCGTGGACGTGAGGACGACTGACGCTTATTCTAATGAAGAAACACTGGAAATCATAAAATCTCATGTTGCTTCTGAAGTAACTGCGAGGTCCACCCGGCTAAAATCTTCCTCCATACCAGAACAGCATCCCATCGTGCAGTCCGGACTGTCGTTCGGCAGGAAACTATATGGCTCACCAACAATGAGCGATCAGGCGCTTATTCCCGTGCCTTCGTTGAAGCTTGGCCCCGGAGACAGTGCAAGATCCCATATGGCGGATGAGTTTATTTATATTGATGAGATTAAAGAGGGGATAGACCTGTATATAGCGCTGCTGCAAAAAATAGTATAAAAAAGCCTCCTACATGGAGGCTTTTTTTATTAGATTAGAGCAGACTAATCTGACGTTTAATGCTTTCTTCGAGAGAAATGATTGTCTCTGTACGTTGTATTCCCGGTACAGATTGGATATCTTCATTCAGTACCTTTCTGAGGTGCACCGTATCCCTGCAGATGATTTTCGCAAAGATACTATACTGTCCAGTACAATAGTGTAATTCAACAACCTCTTTGATTTCTTTTAATTTGTCTACCGCATCTGCATATTGTGAACCTTTTTCTAGATAGATACCCAAGAACGCAGTAATATCAAAGCCTACTTTTTGTGGATTGATAATCAGGTTTGAACCCCGGATGATACCTAACTCTTCCATCTTCTTCATTCTAACATGAATTGTGCCGCCGGATACAATCAGCTTTTTAGCTATTTCTGTGTAAGGGATGGAGGCATCGTTCATTAGAATAGACAAGATTTGGATATCCAAATTGTCTAGATCATAGTTTGCATATTGATTTTCCATTAACAATGGTTTTTTTATGTTTTCATCATTTGGTCAATGCACGTAAATCTGACCAACAACTAAAATAATTAAATTTATTTCAAAATTACTAAGAATTTTCGGTTTATAGATGTAAATTTAATAAAAAATAGTTATTGATATTGATAATGTTATTATCGAATACCGTCTCTACAGATGTACAGATGACGGTGCCAAGTATTCAGATATCAATATAAATGCGAAAAATAAAATGGAAGAGGTTCAAGACGTTAAGATTTCGAAGAAGAAGCCAATTTTTGAAGTGGGAGAAGGGCTTCATAAATATCTTCGAATGTATCAGCGGGATGAAAAGTTGCCTATCGGGTATAAGGACTTATTGAATTTTACCGAAACAGTACCCGTAATGGACAAATTTGGGAAAGATACATTCTGGGAGACACCACTTTACCCGCAACATCTGATCGACCAGCTGTATGATGGACTAAAAGTCATTTATGCCAAACTCAAGGCTTCTGGAAATACACGTATTGTACAGCATAAGTATATTGACCGTGTTGAATATTGCGGTTTTGGAAATACAAAACCGTTTCGGATTCGTATTGTCAACCGCCTGAACGATGTCTATGACTATTTCTATATCAAGCAGGCTGATGCTTCGCGAATTTATGGATTGGAACTCGAGGAGATATTGTCTCCCAACCAAGTGAATTATATGGTGGATCAAGATACATTGGTTGAGGAACATATTGTTGGTATTCCGGGCGATACATTCTCGCAGACGAGGATGTTTTCGCCGGATTACAATTTGACTCGTATTTCCAAGGAATTTGTCAAATTTAATGAACGCTGTATCATCACCTTACTCGGCGATATGCGTGCTTATAATTTTGTCATGCAGATCACGCCCGATTTTGATGACTTTCAGTTCAGAATCAGGGCTATTGATTTTGACCAGCAGTTTTATGAAGGCAATCCGAAAGTATATATGCCACAATTTTTCAAGGAAAATTATCCGTATGTCAAACTGGCAATGGAGCATCTCAATGAGAAAACGGTCTTGCAATATCAACAGGAGGAGCGATCTTCCATTGTCCACAGAGTGCGCAGTGAAAGACACCGGATTGCTGACCTGCGGGATGCTTCCCAGACTCAGGTACTATCCACGCCGGAAAATATCAGACAATTGCGAGAAGGTTATGCGGAGTTTTACCAGAATAATTCTTATCTGAAATGCAGAACCATGACCGATATAGTTGAACTGAATGTGAAAAATGTGATCCGTCAGGTGCAGATGTAACTCTATCGGATCCGGTCCTTATTATCGTTGATGAAGGCAGACCAGCCAGAATAAGATTTAGCGTTGCCCGATGTGCTATTTTTCTGAAAAGAATGGCATACAGCAATAGCCAGACCATCTGTGGCATCGAGAAACTGAGGTGTTTCTTCAAATTTTAAGAGTGTTTTGAGCATCGCAGAAACCTGCTCTTTGGTCGCATTTCCGTTTCCAGTAACAGATTGCTTGATTTTTCTGGGTGAATACTCAAAAATAGGAATGTCTTGCGCGAGGGCTGCCGCCATTGCTACTCCCTGTGCACGGCCCAATTTGAGCATGACCTGAATATTTTTTCCATAAAAGGGCGATTCCAAAGCGACACAGTCTGGATTATATTCCTGCATTAAGGCTGAGGTTTTCTTGAAGATCCGTTGCAATTTCAACGCATGATCATCGAGATGTCCCATTTTGATGACTCCCATGGAAATAAGGGATATCGTGTTGCCGACTTCTTTGATGATCCCGTAGCCAAGTACTACTGTGCCCGGGTCAATTCCCAAAATTATTCTTTCTTTCGCCTTTTCCTTCTGCATGTACAATATTACAAATTTTGCTTTTTATTAGCGGATTGCACGCGACAAAAGTTAATGATTTGGCTAAAATTTAGTAACATTGCTCTCTAAATATCGAAAGTTGACGGGGAGACAAAAAAAATATATCGGTCTACTAATAAAGATACTGGTTTTCGTACTTGCAACGTGGTACATTGTTGCGAAGGTGTCCGATCAGAGCAATATAAATAAATTCAAGACCTTGATTGCAGGATTAGAGCAGCATTCAGTAGTCTTGACATTGCTGTTGATCGTAGTGCTGATGCTAGTAAATTGGCTGTTGGAAGTCGTCAAATGGCGCTATCTGGCATCCAAATTAGAGCATCTTTCCTTTTGGAAGGCACTCCAGTCGGTCTTCTGTGGCCTTACCTGGGCTATTTTTACGCCCAATAGGATCGGCGAGTATGGTGGTCGTGTACTCTTCTTACAACCGCAGAACAGGGCACAGGGTGCTGTGGCGATGGGCGTTGGGCTATTTGCCCAGTTGGTGCTAACCAGTGTTGCTGGATCATTGAGCATCGCTTGGTTTATCTGTCAGTTTCTATCTCCACCGCTATCTGTTCAGTTCAGCGTCTGGTTGCTGGCGATTATCTATGCTGCAGGATTTGTTATTTTGTATTTTAACGTACGATGGGTGGATCTGCTGGTTGGAAAGATTAAATTTCTAGCCAAAATCAAACCCTTCTTTGGGGTATTAGAGCATTATACGACACGCGAGCTTTGCGTGGTACTGCTAAATTCATTGGCGAGGTTTATCATCTTCACCTCACAGTATATCATACTCATGAAATTGACCTTGCCCGAACTTCCGGTTCTGTCGATGGTGTTGATGATCTTTATTCTCTTCTTTGTTCAGGCAGCACTTCCGACGTTGGATATTTTTGATTTTAGCGTCCGCAGTTTTGTCGCAAGCAATCTTTATAGTTATATTACAACGCAAGAAATAGCAGTAATGGCAATTGTATCGTGTATCTGGTTTGTGAATCTCATACTTCCTGCTATATTTGGTTCTATATTTGTTTTTAAGATTAATTTTTTCGGTGATACAAATCCTTAGTTATTTACTGATCATTTTTGCCTGTGTATACGCCATTTTGGTCCTATGGATGCGTAAAGGCTGGATGGGGCTTCAGGTACACAAGTGTCTTCCGGAAGCGACGAAGACGGTGTCAGTCATCATTGCCGCCCGCAATGAAGAGCTAAACATCCGTCGGACAATAGAAGCGATATTGGGGCAGCATTTTCCCAGAGAGCAACTTGAACTGATTATCATCGACGATCATTCAGACGATAATACTTCTGCCATCGTGCAGGAATATCAGGGGGAAGGTGTTAAACTGATCCGGCTCAATGAAAATGGTCGTCTGAATTCCTATAAAAAGCTCGCGATCTCCAGAGCAATTGATTGTTGCTCTGGAGACATCATAATAACAACGGATGCGGATTGCAGGATGGGGCCAAAGTGGCTCGCGACAGTGGTTGGCACTTTTGAAAAGGAACATGCTTACCTATTGTCTTCGCCAGTTGTCTATTCGGAAGAAAAAAGCTATTTTGAACAGCTGCAGACGCTGGAATTTTTGTATCTGATCGGTTTGGGTGCTGCAGGTATTGGCAACGGCAAGCCAACCACATGTAACGGAGCAAATTTGGCCTATCGGAAAGATGTCTTTTGGGAAATGGGTGGATTCAATGGCATAGATGAGCTGGCGTCAGGTGACGATGAACTGTTTTTGCATAAAGTTGCAGAAAAATACCCGGAAAAAATTATATTCTGCAAGTCAAAGGACGCCACCGTGTATACGGATGCGAAGCCGGATTTGAAATCGTTTATTAGTCAGAGAAGACGTTGGGCTTCAAAAAGCACCAAATATAAAAACAAAGGTGTAATCGCCCTTGGAATCTCCATTTGGCTTTTTAATGTGTTGCTGCTGCTGTGTGGGATACTAGCGATTGCCGGAGTAAAACTGATCGGCTGGGTGGTGCTCTTTGCTCTTTTTCTCAAGATGGCAGTCGAATTTTTCTTTATTCAGCCCCTGACAAGGTTTGCTAGCCGGAACGAGCTGCTCTGGTATCTGCCGATATTGAGTGTATTGCATGTTTGTTATTTAACTTATATCGGTATGTTGGGTAACATCGGAAAATATGACTGGAAAGGTCGGCAGGT
This sequence comes from Sphingobacterium thalpophilum, assembly GCF_901482695.1. NCBI lineage: Bacteria > Pseudomonadati > Bacteroidota > Sphingobacteriia > Sphingobacteriales > Sphingobacteriaceae > Sphingobacterium > Sphingobacterium thalpophilum. The sequence continues at coordinate 1,104,037 of NZ_LR590484.1, read as the reverse complement.
AAAATAATCCTTTTACTTTTCTACTTTCATTTTGATCGTTTCTTCTGCCAGTTTCACGATTTCTTCGGCACTTTTTCCTTCAGTAGATAAAGGATCAAGAACCTGCCATGTCATATGCAAGAAGGGAGTCAGTGGATACATACCGTATTGCACCATTTCGTACGATCCTGTAATCGCAACGGGTACAACCAGGGCATTCGGATTTTTCTTCAATAAAGTAGCGATTCCGCCAACATGAAACGCTTTCATTTTTCCGGTCTTTGATCTTGTTCCCTCCGGGAAGATAAAAGCTGACCAATTTTTAGTTTTCATATTGTTCGCCAGTTTTAGTATCTCCGCGATAGACTGTTTGGGATCATTACGGTCAATATTCGCCGCTCCGCCATGTTTTAGGTTGAATGATATGCTTGGGATGCCGCTAGCGAGTTCAATTTTAGAAATAAACTTGCCGTGAAATCGACGCAGAAAATAAATAAGTGGTGGAATATCAAAAGTACTTTGGTGATTTGCGACAAAAATCACTGGCTGGCCCAATGGAATCGATTTATTGTCGATAAAAGTTACCCGGTTAAATAATGTGTAATAGGAAGCAACTAAACACGCATTCAGCATATCCACGCTTTTCTTATGCGCACCATAACCACCCAGCTTCAGGCATAACCATTGGATCGGATGAAATATAATCAGGGACAGACCAAAACAGAACCAAAATATAATTGATAGGATATAACCCAAAACTTTTCTCATATGTTTTATTTAGTGCTACAAATATATCATTAAGCAATGATTTTTGAAATACATTGACAGTATTGTGTCTTTCATTGAATAGATATACCTTATATTTAGCCGCGAAGAGGCTCACCAGGCTGATAAATACACTCAAGTATTAGCTAGTGTTCATAACGCTGTTGACTATAAGCTACGGACTATCTGGTAAAAGCTTGTCATCCCGTCTCCTGATGCCGTGACCAGGGACATGCAGCATGCTTAGCTTGCCAGCAACAGTAGTAGTATTTAGACAATCGTAACAACGAATAATCTCTTTCGACAGCGGTATGGCAGGTGGGCCATGATAATCATTTTGTCGGGTGATTCGAATGTTGACTATTATTGTGGCATTATATTTTATGATGGGAAATAGGTATATTTTTATTTTGATTGAAAAAGAAATATGAAGAAGATTCTTTATTTATTTTTGATCTGCTTGCACTTTTCCTGTAGCAATGCACAGTCATTCGATGGGTCGTGGAAAGGGGAGGTAGAGGTCTCAGGACAGAAATTATTGCTGGTCTTTAATCTTGAGCAAGATAGCAATGATAGATGGATCGGTACATTTGAAAGCCCGATGCAGACTGCACAACGTTTTCCGATTGACGCTATTAAAGTGCAGAAAGATTCCATATGGATGGATGTCAAAGCGATCAGACTCTTTTATGCGGGATACCTGGACAGAGACAAAGATGTCATGAAAGGCGTGATGAAGCAGGGGAGCTTTGAATCAGCGATGATATTAGTTCGGAGTGAGAACGAAATGAGTGGGCTGTCCCGCAAACAGGACGTTTTCCCTCCTTATGACTATTTGGAGCAGCAAGTCTCATTTCGTAATCCCAAAGGAAATGCATCCCTCGCTGGGACTCTGACCTATCCAAAGGGAGGAGGGCCGTTCCCGGCCGTTGTTTTGGTCAATGGCAGCGGACAGCAGAATAGAGATTCGGAAGTTTTTGGGCACCGCCCTTTTAAAATACTGGCCGATCACTTGAGCAAAAATGGTTTTGCTGTATTGCGGTACGATGATCGTGGCATCGGCGGTTCGAAAGGAGAGGTAAATTTAGCTACCACTATTGATTTTGCTTCAGATGCAGATGCTGCAGTGGATTTTCTGAGCAAACAAAATACGGTCAAGTTAGGCAAGATTGGTATTGTGGGGCATAGTGAAGGAGCTCTGATAGCTGAAATAGTGGCAGCCGAAAACGATAAAGTCGATTATGTTGCATTATTGTCCGGCCCAGTTATTAAAGGTGATTCTTTGCTGATTTTACAGAGCTATGCGCTCGGAAAAGCGAGCGGATTATCCGAATCTGTACTGAATGAGAATAAAATCAGCAATCGCAGGATATATAATATTTTATTGCGAGACGAAACACCGCAGGAACTTTCGGGAATGCTGGAAAAGGAACTTGTACGCCAAAACCGTGGCAACCCATTAACATCGGATATGAAAATTAAACTGAGCCCGATGCTTATCCCTTGGTTCAGGACTTTTCTTCGTATCGATCCTGCCTATTATCTTAAACAGTTACGCGTGCCGATATTTGCCTCCTTTGGTGGGAAGGATGTGCAAGTGCCTGCAAATGAAAATATTTATGCTTTGCAGCATTTGCGCCTTAATACAACGGATGTTACGATTAAAGATTATCCCAATCTGAATCATCTTTTTCAGCAGGCTGAAACCGGAAAAATCGAAGAATATTTTGAAAATTCTGAAAGTTTTAATGAGCAACTGATGGACGATCTGACTCATTGGCTTAAACTGAAGGCGAGATAAATAGACTTGACTGGATTTTCGGCAAGGCAGCCGTCGTATAGAACGGAATACTCTTTCAGACAATTTTTACATTTCTAAAATTGTCTGAAAGAATTAAATGACCGGAGTCTTAATGATTAAGGAGTGGTATTTGCAACCGGCAATACTTTGCCATTGAAATAATGGTGACCTGTTTGTGCAAAATCAGCAATATATCTCCCCATTTCATAGGCGAGAGTACCGGCTTGCAAATCTGGGAAGGCCGCTTCGAACATCTCCGTTTGTGCAGATCCCAAAGCCAGACAGTTGACTTTAATACCTTTATCTTTAAACTCTTCGGCCAGGCATTCTGTCAATACTGCGAGTGCGCCTTTACTGGCCGAATAAGCTGAAAGTCCAGCAAATTTCATTGATCCCTGGAATCCGCCCATACTGCCGATGTTTACAATATGTGAGCCTTCATGCATCATTGGGACGACATGCTTTATCATGTTGACGTGCCCGATCACGTTGGTCTGTAGCATTTCAGCGAAATCTTGAGTGTCGGTTTCCATGAAAGACTTGTTAATCAAAGCACCCGCGTTATTGATCAAAATGTCCACACTATCAAACTTCGATTGGATGAAAGGTACAAGTGTAGCATAATCGTCATAGACAATATCGAATTGAGCGGGATAAAGTTCGCCGCCATCATAGTTGAGCTGGCTGGATATTTCATGCAGTTTCCGCAGCCTGTCGGCTGATCTGGCCAGGGCGATGACCTTGTTGTCTTTTTTTGAGGTCAAATCTAATACGGCTTCAAACCCTACACCGCTGCTTGCTCCGGTAATAATAATATTTGCCATGTCTATTCTTCTAGTTTTTGACTTTGTTCAACTTCTTCTACGGAAGGCAATTTATCTTCGCCAATTGCTTTCGGATGAAAAATAAAATAAATTCCCGATACAGCCACAATAGCCGAAATAATATAAAACAATAAAGTGATTAATACTGCGTTGTGCGAATCCACATGAAATATGCCCGCTCCCCACATAATGACTAACTCGCGCATGCCCAATCCGCCCACAGAAAAAGGAATGATGGAAACCAGGGAAGAGGCCAGAAATAAAAATAAGTAAGGAGAGAATTTACCGTTGAATCCTAAGGCGTAAAGAATGAGGATAGCTGCAATAACTTGCATGGACTGTACGCCTATCGCTTTTAAATGGGCTTTCAGAAAAGTAGTTTTATATTCTTTAAAGAACTTTGTGACGACCACATAATAGATGCCGCTGCCTAATATAAATAAAAGGATGGTCAGATAGTTCGGAATGCCTAGCTGTGGCATATAAGTGACCAGGGCAGCGATAATAAGGCACAAGGCCCATAATCCGCTGAGGCGATCTAGGAATAATGCAGTAAACAATTTTCTGCCTTTAATACTGAATCGTTTCCTGAGGAAGAAAATTTTATAGCCATCACCGCCAACGCCCCCAGGTAGAATCAGGTTATAGAACAGTCCCAGTTGGTACAGTTTCAGATTATACTTTTCAGACACATCCAGACCAATTGCTCTCAAGAAGGTGAGCAGCCGGGAGGAGGAGATCAGGATTGAAAGACTATAGGAAAGCAAGGCCAGCAATAAATAAATAGGGTTGGAATTAATGACAGCTTCCTGTAGATCTTTGAGTGAGACTTTGCTGAATACCCAGTATAAGGCTCCAATGGTAACGACAACCTTTAGTATGTTTTTTGCTATTTTTAACCCTTTTTTTTTGTTCATAGAATTTTTGCTTCCGTTCTGATCGGCGTTGTTGTCGATTTTGGAGAATCCAAAGTTAGGAACTTTGGCGAATTAAGCAATTTTAGTTACGCGATCGCTGGGTAAATTCTTGAATACAATAATATCAAATATAGAATGCCGAAGATTGTGGCCAGAGAAAATAGCCAATTTAGGTCAATTCTATTATATTTGTGCTTTAACACGGCTATCATCAATCCCAGGATAAAACAGAATAGCAATACGGGTGCGACAAGGGCAGCTTTGTGGGTGAATGCGAGGCTGATGTGACCCAGTTTTGCTTTCGATTCCTGTCCCAGAAAGAGTGGATAGGCGGCAAACGCCAGGAGGATGATAAACAACCTCATAAGAGTTTTCGCGATTATCTTGCTTGTGGTATGATTTTTGGCTGTGATCTTCATGATTTGTGGACTTATTTACTCCAAAAATACAATTTGAAATTAAAATTTATAGATATGAATCGATTAGTTTTATCATTAGCAACTATTTTTGCTACGGTGACCTTATTCTCTTGTGGTGCACAAAAGCAAGGTACATCATCTGGAAATGTTTCCAATACCAGTGTGTCTTCGGGACCAAGTGCTTCGGAATGGAAGTCCGCCGTTAAAGGAACTTGGACACTGAATTCAATCGATAGAGAAAACTTACCATCTACCTTTACTATTAAAAGTGTATTTGAGGAGGCTCCTGCAGAATGTTTTGTAGGGAGCACATGGAATTTCATAGGTAATGGAAAAGGGTCGATTACGTTCAACGCCCAAGGAACATTATGTGCACCCGGTGCTTCCCGTGAGATCTTTTGGTCAATTTATAATCCGGGCAAAGGCCTGGGTGAGCCACAGTTTCAGTTTAAAAAAATCTACGCAGGTGATAAAGCTAAAAATGTGACTACTGGTTATCGTATGGATCTCTCATATTCTGACGGTAACAAATTAGTCATGAAAATGCCCCTGACAGTTGCAAACGGAGAAGCGTATTTGGTGTTTAATTTCTCCCGAGTAAACTAAGTCAATAATAAAACCCAACAATAACAGAAAGCTATAGGAATTCCTATGGCTTTTTTTGTTTAAAATTTAATACTTTTACATTCCGAAATCTTCCGGATCTATGCAATGGGCTGTGAGTTTTAGAAAACAGTAAAAGAAACTGTTCATGATAACTTCGGTGCTGGTCTGGCAATGAATTCTACCAGCGCTTTTAGGCAACAGAAGAGGCTAAACATGTAGTATGTCAAAGGAACAAGGAGATCGGACTAATAAGAGAGAAATATGGCTGAACAAAACACGAAAACTGCATTAATAACAGGTATAACAGGTCAGGATGGCGCCTATTTGGCTGAATTCTTACTGAAAAAAGGGTATAAGGTGCATGGCCTAAAACGGAGAAGCTCCTTGTTTAATACGGATCGTATCGATCATCTTTATCAGGATCCTCATCTTGACAATAGAAATTTTACCTTGCATTTTGGTGATTTGACCGATTCGACCAACTTGATCCGCATTATCCAGGAAACACAACCCGACGAAATTTATAATCTGGCCGCACAATCTCACGTTAAAGTTAGTTTTGATACTCCTGAATATACAGCTAATGCCGATGGCATTGGTACGTTACGCATATTAGAGGCTGTCCGTCTGCTGGGATTGGTTGAAAAGACCCGAATCTATCAAGCATCCACTTCCGAATTATATGGACTGGTACAGGCGGTTCCACAAAGTGAAACAACGCCGTTTTATCCCCGGAGCCCCTACGCCGTCGCCAAGATGTATGCTTATTGGATTACCGTAAACTATCGTGAGGCGTATAATATGTATGCATGTAACGGTATCCTGTTCAATCATGAAAGCCCTGTCAGAGGAGAAACGTTTGTAACCCGCAAAATTACACGTGCTGTGGCTAAGATAGCATTGGGCTTGCAGGACAAGCTTTACTTGGGAAATCTTTCCGCGCAGCGGGATTGGGGACATGCCAAAGATTACGTAGAAGCGATGTGGCTTATCCTTCAGCAGGAAAAGCCGGAAGACTTTGTTATTGCTACCGGCGTGACGACCACCGTTCGGGACTTTGTCCGTATGGCATTTGCTGAACTGGGGATGGAAGTAGAATTCAGTGGTAAGGGTGAACAGGAAAAGGGCGTTATCATCGATGTGGATGAAGAACGTCTCGCCGCTTTAAATATTGATAAGTCCCTGATCAAGTTTGGTCAGACCGTTGTTAAAGTTGATCCTGCTTATTTTAGGCCGACTGAAGTTGACTTGTTAATTGGCGATCCCACTAAAGCCAATACAAAATTGGGCTGGAAACCAAAATATGACCTCCAGTCATTGGTAACAGATATGGTACAATCGGATCTACACCTGATGCGTAAAGAGGAATACCTCAAACAAGGTGGTTTTCAGACCCTAAACTACTTCGAATAAGTCTCCTTGGATAAAGGAAAAATAAAACTGGAATAATTTTTGTTTAAACATTTAATAGAAATGATGAAAAAACATCTACTATGAATATGACAGGCTATTATGATGAATTCAGAGGTTGTTTCGAGTAAACAGGAAGAGGAAAAAAAGAAGGATTCTTCTAAGATTTATTTCTTTATAATTGCAATAGCAGCGTTACTTGCCACCAATATATATTTTTATGTCAAATTTAAGACAAATGGTGAGAAAGTGTATGCATTGACTGTGGAGAAAGAAAATCTCCAAGTTCAGATTGATCGGATCGAAGCGGAATTGGATAAGATTGACGTCGAAAATGTACAGCTTACACCGGAGATGACGCTACAAAAGGAAGATTCGAGAGCTGAAATTGCAATTTTGCGAAAAAAATTGGAAAATCAAAGCATCACGGCTAGAGAAATTGATGATGCGCAACAAAAAATCAACCGGCTAAAAAAGCAGGTGGATAGCTATCGCATCAATGTACAGCGGTTGATTCAGGAAAACCAGATATTGTCAAAGCAAAATTCCAATCTTAGCGAATCTGTTGTTGAAAAGGAGAAACAGATTACGTCATTGGTGAACAGTAACTCCGAATTAAAGGAGAAAGTGGCGACAGCGTCTGCCCTGAAAGTCTCCAGTATAAGTATTAACGGTCTGGCTGTTAAAAGAAATGGGAAAGAATCGGTCGAAGAACGCGCCAAACGGGTAGATAAATTGAAAGTCAATTTTACTATTGCCGATAATGCGTTGGCCAAAACCGGTGAGCGGGATATTTTTGTACGGATTATAGATCCGCAAGGTAATCTGGTTGTGCAAGGTGACAACATTTTCTTTGTACATGGCGAAAAGTTGCAGTATACCTTTAAACACAACATTATGTTCACGAACAAAGGAGAAGAGTATATCGTCTATTGGGCTGCCGAAAATGGCTTTTCAAAAGGAGCTTATACAGTACTTCTTTATGAAGACAATGCGATCATGGGAAGATCAACCATTGTATTGCGTTAGGACTAATTATTGTTAGTCGATGGCGAAAGAAATAGATGTATATATGTGCTGCATTCAACAGCAATAAATATAACGGGTTAGATGCATTAGGGATCTAACCCGTTTTCATTTGGTCAATATCCCCCGAGCTTCAGACTCCAGCGTTCCATGCTTCATTAGGACTCGATCTGCTGCAAGGGCAATAAGATATGAAATGTGGTGCCTTCACCTTCCGCCGATTCAAAGAATATTTGGCCATTACATGCTTCTATTGTTTTTTTTACCAACACCAAACCCAAGCCGTTGCCCGAACTTTTTGTCGTAAAGTTGATTTGGAATATCTTGTCCTTCATGGCTTCGGGGATGCCGTAACCGTTGTCCCGCACGTCGATTTTTACAAACTTGTCCGAATAACGTTCGATGGAGATCTCTATTTTCATGTTTTTCCGGCCATATCCACCTTCGATGGCATTTTTGATTAAATTATTGAACGTACGTAACAATTCATTACCATCTGCTTTAACAATTAAGGTTTTTTGATCTGCGTTGTTGATTAACCGGATACTTACGTTTGGCGTATTATTGTACAAAGAGATGGATTGGGAGATTTTCTCCACAATATTGATGTTTTCCGTTACGGTAGTTGGAAATTTAGCAAAATGCGAAAATTCGGATGCAATCTGTGTAAGTGCGTCGATTTGTTCAATAAATGAGGTAGAGAACTTATTAAAACGGTCAGGAAATTTAGGATCATTATCCTTATACGACCTGCGGAGCTGTTGAATGCCTAATTTCATCGGTGTCAATGGATTCTTGATCTCGTGTGCGATCTGTTGCGCCATTTCACGCCAGGTCGATTCACGTTCCGTATCTTTTATTTTATTGGCATAGTCCTCCAATTTTATGATCATGAGATTATACTCTTTGATCAGAGTTCCGATCTCATCATTTCGCTGCCAGAATAGTGGCTCATTGGGCTGACCGAGTCGCAGCTGTGAGATCTTCTTACTGATGATGCTGAGCGGATTAGTCACACTATTGGCCACGAATGTGGCATAGAAACCAAATCCAATGATTATCAAGGAATAAATGTTGACTATGGTGTTTAAAAGTAGATTTTTATTAATATTTTCTTCCTTCTGCAAGGAAAAATTAGGGATACCGATATAAGCCAACGTATTGTAATTTTTGTCTCGGATAGTCGCATAACTCGTTTCAAACTGGAAGGTCCCAATTCCTTCATCCTCGATGGTCTCGGATTTCTTTAATATCGACAGATTTTTGAGAGCTGCCGGATTGATGAATGTCGAAAAAAGCTCTAGATCGTAGATCCGGCGCTGAGAGCTATAGAGTAGTCTTCCAGACTTCGAATACAGGTTAAAATCTTTGGATACGGTCTCGGATAGGGTTTTTAAAATGCTGATGAGCTGCGTTTCATTAGAGGCATCGTCAGTATCCGTCAACATATTTTCCATACGTTTGCCGAGCTCAATGATAAAGCGCTCCTTGCTATTTCTGTTGTTGTTATAAAGTTGTTTATTAATACTGATATACGAAATTACTGCAGATATCAGGATGGCCAGTATAACGGACGAAATGATGGAGGTCTGTATACGTGTTGAATACTGAATCTTATTGACGATTTTGTAAAATTGATATTTTAGGTTACGGAAGGTAAGCTTTGTGTTTTTCAGAAAAATGTAGAAGGACTTTATGAAATGGAAAATCACAAATACCATAAAAAATACGAGAAAGAGGAAGGATGTAGTGGCGACGTAGTCCCAAAAAGAAGGTTTCTGTTTGCTGATAACGTAAGTGGAAAATTTGTTGGCAATATATGCCATATGTAGGTATGCGTCTCTGTCAAGCACGGTAATGTATTGTCCAGGCGCCCCCTGTAGCCCTCTGAGATTGTTCTCATAGGTATATTTTCCAAATTGGGTCACCAGTGAGCCACCTTTATACAATGCGATCGAATAGTCGCCTTTATTATAGTATTGCGAGTTGTTGATGCGCATATCCGTCAGGATTTCAGGATAGGGCACGGTATAACTAAAATCCTTATTGGAGAGATTAATAATGATATTAACGGTTATGTCCGAATCGATCACAAGGGGAATTATCGAGAAATATTCATGCGTCCCCAGCTCGGCACTCGCCCGATAGAAATTCTGCGTGACCTTTATGGATTTATTGATCACTTTCTCGCGATATTCATTGATGCGATTTTGGCTGTAGGGATTTAACGGGATATTATTCTGATCATAATAATAGGCCTTGAACTCATATTTGGAAAGGTAGCCGCTAAAGTACTTTTTCTTAATAAAGTCATTGATAGCTTCTGTATTCGGATGCGGCAGACTAATATTAAATAAATGCTTCAGTTCTTTATCGTTAGCGATGCCGCTCTCAATATCTGAAAATAGTGAAACAGCATTCACATCATCCTCTGACTGAAGATTGCTGAGCAGAATTTTCATATCGATGAGATCGCGCTCCTGATAATAGCGGGCGTGTGTAATGGCACTTATTACTGCCCATAGAATAAGAACAGCGATATAATTTGTCAAGATATGACGATCAAAATATTTTTCGCCGAAGGACTTTACCAGAATGATCACGGCCAACAGGAGATTGACCAGGCTATTTTTCTCAATGTAGATCGATATAAGCAAAATGACAAAAATGACACAGGCTAACTGTATATTTAGCAGTTGCGTAGGCTTCAGTTCCAGTTTCTTCAGGAAGAATAGGACAAGGTCAATATAGATATTAAGCGCCAGAATTGCCAATCCGACGATACCCAGGTCTACCCAGCTCAAAAAATGAAGGTCGACAAGTTTGGTAAAATCAAAATAGATATTGTTGGAATGTGTGACCAGCGTACCGGCGATATCATATAAAAGAGCAAAGGCCAGATATATACTTAATATAAATGTGACGGCTATCGGAAGTTTAAAGAGCCGGATATTTCTGATTTTGTCAAAACTTAGTTCCTTTCGGATCGAATAAATGAATAGGACAAGCCAGAGAAGCAAAATGGTCGTGGAAAGGACAGACCAGATGTTTGGAAAGAGACTGTTATAGGCGTAATTGCGGGAATCAAAGATTGCAAATGTGGCATTCTCTGACAGTAGATTCCATTCGAGGTCTGCAACTTTTACCAAAATAAAAACTAGGGCGAGAAGCAAGGTGCCATACCAGGGCTTTCCGGTCTTAGCCATATGCAAGCAAAGGCTGTTAAAGAAAATTAGCAGTGCAATCCAACCCATAAGCCAGCAAAAGAACTGTAAAATGGTATATGCGTTTTCATGCTCACCTTCCTTGAGTTTCACCGAGAAGAGATAGGAGCCTTCGCTACTATAAATATTTTTAATCGCCACCGTATCGGTGTAAGAAGCAATATCGATATTCCTGGTCTCAAAGAAGTTTCTCCGGAGAGACGAGTTTAGATAAGGATTATTATTGTTTGTATAGCCCTTAACAAGGATATATGCGAGGATGCTTATATTGCCGATGGTCTTTTTACGGACCACATAAGAGCGGTTGTCGTCCTGCGTAAAATGCGATTTTTCCAGGAAGCCCTGATCTGTGATCGGTACAAATAAATGGGTACTCCACATCTTAGGCTCATGGTTCTTAAAAAGGAAAAGAAATATCTTATCCTGATTCTTGTACTTTTCAAAAGCTTGATAAACGGCTATCGGATACTGATCGTAGTTCTTGAATGTTTTGAGAAGCAGGGAATCATTGAATATTTTGTCGACTTTTTTCTCCTGTTCGGCAATGTGATCATTGAGCGATTTGGTGTCAATGTCCAGTATTTCTTTATTAGTGACAGATTCTTTGATGGTTATCGCTGTCCCGATAAAGCAAAGCGTTAAAATGAGTAGAAGTAAACGAATTTTTATACCAGAATTCACGTTAGTCAATTTACATTATTGTAAATATAAAAAAAAGTCCTTGCTTTCTTAGGGCAAGGACTTTTATATTATTTTATTGTAGCGCCTAGGCGTGAGGTTCTTCTTGTCTGAAGATTTTAGCCGTCAAATATTCACGGTTAAGACGAGCAATATTTGTCAGCTTGATACCTACAGGACATTCAGCCTCGCAGGCACCAGTATTGGTACAGTTACCAAAGCCCTCTGCATCCATTTGGTCTACCATAGCCTGGGCACGTTCGTAGCGCTCAGTTTGGCCTTGCGGTAAAAGAGCGAACTGTGATACTTTCGCAGATACAAACAACATCGCTGAAGCGTTTTTACAGGCTGCCACACAAGCACCGCAACCGATACAAGTAGCCGATTCAAATGCTTCGTCGGCAATACGTTTCGGAATAGGAATAGTGTTGGCATCAGGAACACCTCCCGTATTTATATTGATATATCCACCTGCCTGCTGGATGCGGTCGAAAGCTGTACGGTCTACAGCAAGATCTTTTAGCACTGGAAACGCTGCTGCTCTCCAAGGCTCAATCACGATCGTCTGTCCATCGTGGAAACTGCGCATATGCAACTGGCAGGTTGTAGTACCTTGTTTAGGACCGTGCGGGCGACCGTTGATCACGAGTGAACACATACCACAAATACCTTCACGGCAATCGTGGTCAAAGTATATCGGATCTTCGCCTTTACGTGTCAATTCTTCATTCACAATATCAAGCATCTCTAAGAAAGACATATCATCAGCGATATCGTTTGCCTGATAAGTCACAAATTGACCTCTCTCTTTATCATTTTTTTGACGCCAAACTTTCAGCGTTAAATTCATATGTTGTGCCATGATAATATTTCTTTCTTATTTATAACTTCTTTGTGTTAACTGAACGTTTTCGAATACAAGATCTTCCTTGTGCAATTGCTCAGGTACATTTTCTCCCTTGTATTCCCAAGCCGATACATAAGCGAATTCTTCATCGTTACGTTTGGCTTCCCCTTCTTCAGTTTGGCTTTCCAAGCGGAAGTGACCACCGCAGGACTCTGCACGTTGCAGTGCGTCGACGACCATTAATTCGCCCAATTCCAAGAAGTCTGCTACACGGCCAGCTTTCTCTAAAGAAAGGTTAAGTTCTTCGTTCTCACCAAGAACTCTAGCATTGGTCCAGAATTCTTTTCTAAGCTCCTGGATCAAACCTTGCGCTTTTTGTAATCCTTCTGCAGTACGCGCCATTCCACAATATTCCCACATGATGTGACCTAGCTTTTTGTGGATATCATCCACTGTTTGCGTACCTTTTAGCGACAATAACTTATTGATTCGGTCTTCCACTTCTTTCCGTGTAGCTTCAAACGCTGGGTGATTGTGGTCAACTGGAGCGAAAGAACCTAATTTAGCTAGGTAGTCCCCCACTGTGTAAGGAATAACGAAGTAGCCATCAGCAAGCCCTTGCATCAACGCAGATGCACCTAAGCGGTTAGCGCCGTGATCCGAAAAGTTACATTCACCTAGGGCATAAAGACCCGGAATTGTAGTCATTAAATTGTAATCAACCCATACACCACCCATTGTATAATGTACAGCAGGGTAGATACGCATCGGTTCTTTATAAGGATTTTCATCTGTGATCTGGTAGTACATGTCAAATAAGTTACCATATTTTGCACGTACAGCATCTTCACCTAGGCGGCCGATCGCTTCTTTAAAATCCAAGAAAACGGCAAAACCAGTTTTACCTACTCCGCGGCCGTCATCAACAGCTTCTTTGGCATTACGTGAGGCAACGTCGCGTGGTACCAAATTACCGAACGAAGGATATTTACGTTCCAGGAAGTAATCTCTATCCTCTTCTTTGATATCATTGGCTTTGATCTCCCCCTTACGTAATTTCTCCGCCATTTCACGGGTTTTAGGAACCCAGACACGACCATCATTACGAAGAGATTCTGACATCAAAGTCAATTTCGACTGGTGATCTCCAGTGACAGGGATACACGTAGGGTGGATCTGCGTGTAACATGGATTTGCAAAATAAGCACCGCGTTTGTGCGCTCTCCAAGCTGCAGTCACGTTACAACCCATGGCATTGGTCGATAAGAAGAATACGTTGCCATAACCACCAGTACACATCAATACAGCATGCGCAGCATGTGTTTCAATTTTACCGGATACAAGGTCACGTGTAACGACTCCCTTAGCGTGACCGTCAATCACTACCAAATCCAGCATCTCATGACGTGTATAGGATTTGACTTTACCTTTTTTAATCTGACGGTTCAATGCAGAGTAAGCTCCCAATAATAACTGTTGTCCAGTTTGACCACGCGCATAAAATGTACGGCTTACTTGAGCACCACCAAAAGAACGGTTGTCCAATAGACCGCCATATTCACGTGCAAATGGAACACCTTGCGCAACGCATTGGTCGATAATATTCACCGAAACTTCCGCCAAACGATATACGTTTGCTTCACGTGAACGGTAATCACCTCCTTTGATCGTATCGTAGAATAAACGAAACACTGAGTCACCATCATTTTGATAACTCTTCGCCGCATTAATACCACCTTGAGCCGCGATTGAGTGGGCACGACGAGGTGAATCCTGGTAACAGAATGTAATTACATTGTATCCTAGTTCGGCTAACGATGCAGCTGCAGACGCACCTGCGAGACCTGTACCAACAACGATAATCGTAAACTTACGTTTGTTAGCAGGGTTAACCAATTTAAGATTAAATTTATGATTTGACCACTTTTGGGCCAATGGGCCCGCTGGTACTTTTGAATCTAACATATCTCTTAATTTTATATTGATCGATAAGGCCTGAACCTTATCTTAAAGATTCCGAATTATTTAAAGAAGAAAAACAATGGCATTAATGCAAAGCCTATTGGAATTAAAACCCCAAATACCCAAACACCGATCCCTCTGATAATTCCAATGTATCTTCTGTGATTGAAACCCAAAGTCTGGAATGCGGATTGGAAACCATGAATTAAGTGGAATGCCAGCGCTGCCATCGCAATGACATATAAAGCGACCAATGCAACATTTTGAAAAGCAAAGTCTACTTGTTTGTACAAATCTCTTGCCTTTACGATTTGAACATTGTTTTCTACCGTTTCCTGATAGTCATGGAATTCAGAAGCTTGAAGTTCTCTCGCTGTTGTTTGTCCAGTTGCCAAATCAGTGCGGTATTCAATGTACGGTACTTGATCATTATGGAACTTCCACCAAAAATTGGACATATGCGTAGCTATGAATACTAAAATGACCGTACCCAAGATACCCATGTTGCGTGAATTCCATTTACTGTTTGCTTGGCCGTCATATTTAGCATAACCAATAGGACGAGCGGCTTTATTTTTCATCGTCAATGTGATGGCATAGATGACGTGAATGATTACCGAAGCATACAATAAGTAAGAAACAACTTTGATTGGTGTAAAGTGAGTCATAAAGTAAGCGTACTTGTTGAACGCTAGACCCGCATCATCTTTAAATAATTGCAAGTTACCAACCAAGTGAACAACCAGGAATAAACATAGAAAGATTCCTGTTAAGCTCATGATTAGCTTCTTCCCAATCGAAGAACTGAAAACTGGCTTTGATTTACTCATTATCCTTGTAATTTAATTTTAATTAGGCAAATCTACTATTTGCTATTAAATATGATACCATTTTGACAAGAAAAAGCAATAATTTAGAACGGTTCTAAAGTTTGTGAAAACAAAAAGTCCGTTTTGGATAAAAACGAACTTTAAATGATGTCTAAATGCTGGTTAACTGACTACAGGATGCTGAATAATCTATAGCCTAAGCCAATACTCCACATATTGATTTTGGGATTTGCCTGGCTTTCGTTGTTGACCTTATTCAGTCCCATTTCATAACGTACGTCTACCCGTAAGCTTGAAATGTCAGCGCCCACGCCAAAAGCCCATGATGTGCCGCTTTTTTTGTAATTGTTCGGGTTCAGCTGGTCGATCACTTTATCCTGTTTGTCGTCTACTTTAAATGAGAAAATTGGGCCGGTCTGTATTCTTGCACCGATTGGCCCTAGACCAAAACGTTTACCCAACAATACCGGAACGTCAACTGTTGTAAACTTTACATCTGTCGTTTCTCCATTTTCTGCTTTTACGGTAGTGTTTTTGCCCGTTAGGTAGACCTCTGGTTGCACATGGAATCCCAAGACGCCGACACGGCCGTAAAGACCTGCTTGATAACCTGCTTTGGTATCTGAATTGAAGTATTTGCCGTCGCTTTTGAATTTTGAAAAGTTCAAAGCGCCTTTTAGGCCGACTTCAAAACCTGGTAACAACTGTGCCTGTGCTGTTGCTATGCTACCACAAATCAAGAGTAATGCGGGTAAAATCTTTTTCATAGTCTTTTATTTATGTATATATTGTATCTTTAAACAAACTTTCACAAGTTTGGTAAAGATATACAAATTTTATACCTAAATCGTAGTTATGCTGAAAATTAACGAAGAACAATGGCTGGTAGCCAAAGAAAAACTCCGTCGTAAGTATAATCACTTAAGTGACGAAGACTTAGCTTTTCAGGCAGGGGAAGAGGAAAAATTAGTAGCCAAATTAGCACAGCGCTTAAGGAGAAAACCTTCTTATATTTTATTTACGATTGGCAAGGAGATCGAAGACATTAATAGTAATCGCCTATGAGCAGTGTCATTACCTGGGCGGAGTTTGAGCGGGTCGATTTGCGTGTTGGGACGGTGCTGGAGGTACAGGATTTTCCCAAAGCCAGAAAACCTGCCTATCAGCTAAAAATCGATTTTGGTAGCGAGATTGGAATTTTGCAGAGCAGTGCACAGATTACTGTACACTATACCAAAGAAGAGTTGCTGGGTAAGCAAGTTGTTGCAGTGGTAAATTTCCCGAAGAAGCAAATTGCCAATTTTTTCTCCGAATGTCTGGTGACCGGTTTTGCGGATGAGAAAGGAGATATTATTTTGACTTCAGTGGACAAAAAATTACCAAATGGAGCTAAACTTAGTTAAGTTTGCGGTATGACGTTTATAGATTTTGAAGGCACCCAACTGATTGATAGCGACGAGTCCTTTATGCGTATGGCTTTAACTGAGGCAAAGCGGGCGCTGGAAGAAGGAGAGGTACCCATCGGTGCCGTAGTCGTACACAAGGGGCGTGTAATTGGCAAAGGACATAATCTAACCCAGCGGCTCAATGATGTAACAGCGCATGCCGAAATGCAGGCTTTCACAGCTGCAGCAAACTATCTCGGGGGCAAATATCTGGATGAATGTACGCTATACGTAACTATCGAACCCTGTATTATGTGTGCTGGAGCCGCCTATTGGACCCATATCGGTAAAATCGTATATGGGGCAAAGGACGAAAAGCGAGGATATTCGCATTTTCATGACAAAATTCTCCATCCCAAAACTGTCATCGTGCAGGGAATTTTGGAGGAGGAATGCGCAGATCTGGTTAAATCATTTTTTCGTCAAAAACGTTAAACAAATTTTCAATTTATCGTAATACATAAAAACATAACAGGGTATATTGTGTTATATTTGTATATATAAACGAAGTAATTCACATTTAAAATTAAAATAGATATGGCATTTGAATTAGAAGCGTTACCATACGCAGCCGACGCATTAGAACCACATATTGACAAAACTACAATGGAAATCCACCATGACAGACACCATCAGGCATATGTGGATAATTTAAATAAAGCAATCGCGGGTACAGACGCCGAAAACTTGTCTTTACTGGATATTATCAAGAACGTAAGTAAGTATGCCCCTGCTGTACGGAACAACGGCGGTGGTCACTACAACCACTCGCTATTTTGGAAAGTGTTGGGGCCAAACGCTGGAGGTGCTCCAACCGGTGAGCTGGCAGAAGCAATCAATGCGGCGTTTGGTTCATTTGATGAGTTGAAAAAACAACTTCAGGCAGCTGGAGCGGCACGTTTCGGGTCAGGCTGGGCTTGGCTGATCGTTAATGCTGAGGGCAAACTCGCAGTGACTTCTACACCAAATCAGGATAACCCGTTAATGGATGTTGCCGAAGTAAAAGGTACTCCGATCTTAGGTATCGACGTTTGGGAGCATGCTTATTACCTGAAGTTCCAAAACAAACGCCCAGCATACTTGGAAGAAATTTTTAATGTGATCAATTGGGATGCAGTAGCACAAAATTATGCTGCGGCTAAATAGTTGAATCCGTTTACATCATACGAAGGAGCGGCAATATAAATTATTGCCGCTTTTTTGTTTAACAATAATTTTCTATTCGCACCTTGTCCTTATCGACAATTGAAAAAGAACCCGGCTGCCGACGGAAAATAAGTCTGTTGAAAGCCTCATCCCGCACTCCTTGTTACGTCTTTTTTTTAAGCTGTATAAGTCATGTTTAGAAGAGCACATTGGCATGGAATCCAGTGAAAAACGGTTGTCTTCTGGGGTAGACTGCCAACAGTATCACTGCCAGCTGTGATAATGCCATCATCATCTATGTACGATAATCGCTAACATGATCACGTTGCATGTGAAAGAACCAAATTGTCGGTCGGCCATAAACCGAAATTGGAAAAAATTAAACGTATCTTTTCCAAGCTGCTCAAAGCGAGGGCTTAACTTTGGGTATTCATAAAAATTAAGGTAATTTTACTGCTATTGGCGGGTTAAATAGCAAGCTAACAAGCTGAAAACATTGGGTTTTATAAATAGAATTAGAAAACCTGCTAGCTATCGCCAGGAGAAGAGTAATTTTTGGATGAATAATAAATAATTGTAATATGTCTAAAGGATTTTTTACAGTTCCTGTTCCTACTAATGAACCGGTGTATACGTACGCTGTCGGAACGAAAGAGCGTAAGTTGTTGAAAGCAGCGATTGATGAAGCACGTTCTAAGCAGATCGATATCCCCATGTATATTGGCGGTAAAGAAGTGACGACTTCTAAAAAGGTAAATATAGCTCCTCCACATGACCATCAGCATATCTTAGGTCAATACAACCAAGGCGATAAATCACATGTAACGGATGCGATCAATGCCGCGTTAGCAGCAAAAAAGAACTGGGAGAATTTGGCATGGGAAGACCGTGCGGCGATTTTTCTGAAAGCGGCTGAATTGATTTCGGGTAAATACCGTTATGAACTAAATGCAGCGACCATGTTGGGGCAGTCAAAAAATCCGTACCAGGCAGAAATCGATTCCGCTTGCGAGATCACGGACTTCTTGCGCTTTAACGTGCAATACATGAGTGAGATTTACAAACAGCAGCCTCCCATTTCAGGAAAAGGGGTATGGAATCGTGTGGAGCAACGTCCGCTCGAAGGCTTCGTGTTTGCATTGACTCCGTTCAATTTTACGGCGATTGCTGGCAACCTACCTTCGTGTGTGGCTATGATGGGAAATGTTGTGGTATGGAAACCATCTAACACTCAGATATACTCTGCGAATGTATTGATGAAGATCTTCCGTGAAGCGGGGCTTCCAGACGGTGTAATTAACCTTGTATATGTTTCTGGTCCGGATGCCGGAGAAGTTATTTTCCAACATCCTGATTTCGCGGGTATCCATTTTACAGGATCCACAGGTGTATTCCAGGATATCTGGAAAACAATCGGCGATAATATCCATCGCTATAAGACTTATCCGCGTATCGTCGGCGAAACAGGGGGTAAAGATTTTATTGTTGTCCACCCTTCAGCCGATGTAAAAGTTGCAAATACAGCGTTGGTACGTGGTGCCTTTGAGTATCAGGGGCAAAAGTGTTCGGCGGCTTCCAGAGCATATATTCCTAAGTCCTTGTGGCCCGCATTAAAAGAATTGATGATCGCGGATGTCAAATCATTCACTATCGGTGGAACCGAAGACTTTTCTAATTTTATCAACGCGGTTATTGATGAGAAGTCATTTGATAAACTTGCAAAGTTCATAGAGCGTGCTAAAGAGTCCAATGACGCAGAGATTGTTGTCGGAGGTACTTATGATAAATCGAAAGGATATTTTATCCATCCGACGATTATTGAAGCATCAAAGCCGGATTACGAAACGATGGTAGAAGAATTGTTTGGTCCAGTGTTGACCGTATACGTCTACGAGGACGCTAAGTTTGAAGAGACATTGGATATCGTGGATAAAACATCTATCTACGCCTTAACGGGCTCGATTATAGCTCAGGATCGTTATGCGATTAATCTGGCTACCGATAAGCTTAGACATGCGGCAGGTAATTTTTACGTGAACGATAAGTGTACAGGTGCCGTGGTTGGGCAACAGCCTTTTGGCGGTGCAAGGGGTTCGGGAACGAATGATAAAGCTGGCTCTATGATTAATTTGCTCCGTTGGGTATCTCCACGCACAATCAAGGAGACATTCAATCCCGATACGGATTATCGATATCCTTTCTTGGAAAAAGGCGAATAAGTATCCATGTCATATCGATGGCAATTGTTCACTGGAGATAGGGAAGGCGCTCAAAAAATTGAGCGCCTTTCTTATAGGTTCAACAGTCCTAGTTCGACCCCGTCGTCCCGGGTCATACGTACCGTCAACGATTTATTCGTGCCTGATACGTCAATGACGGTCCTGTTACCAATTTTAGGACCGCCACCGATGAAAATAGCGTATTGGTGGTCCTTATCAGCTGGATAATATCCGTATTGATGGGTATGCCCCGAGATCATGACATCAATTTTGTACTTTTGAAATAAAGGATGAAAGGATGCTCGGTTATCTAATGTGCCGTGCCAGTCGTCCGAATGGAAAATCGGGATGTGACTAATGACAACCGTGTAACGGGCGGATTTTCTTTCTTTTGATTGCAGTACTTTTTCTAACCATCCCGCCTGTTCCTTTCGGTAATTATCGTAATCTACCGTGCCCCCGTAGACTTCGTGGTTGTCGGGCTTGTCCTCTCCGCTGTCCAGCATAACCCAGAAAACAGGACCTCTTTTGAAAGCTTGATAGAACTTGTTGTCTGGATAACCGAAGTATTGTTTGAAATTGCGGGCGAAGGATCCCCTGGTCTCATGATTGCCTCTGTTCATAATAAAAGGCTTGTCTGTTGCAAAGAAATGTATTGGTTTCAATAACTTTTCCGTAATATCATCCTGCTTGGTTACATAATGAAAGGAGTCTCCATTGAGTACGAAGAAGTCATAGGGAGAAGTGTCCTGCCGGGGCAACAAATCCCGATAACTGGCTTTTTCTTCATGTACATCATTATATATGAGACAGCGGATCTGATCTTGGTCTTCGTGGGCTAATTTCGCATCATATATTTTGCTCTCGATTTCCTGGCCATAAACGATCTTGTAGGGGTCGAATTTTTGAATTTCTTTTGCTTTGATGCGGTATCGGAACGTCGGTTGGGCTTGCTCGATGGTAAACCGAAAGCAATCGGTATTGGCGTTGATCATGCCGTCCGCTGACTGAAATATTTTCTCCTGTATATTGCCGGAATTGTCCAGAATTTCGACCCAGGCGAGCCCAGGTTTGTTCAGTATGCTAAAGATACTAATGCCCGTGGCCGTTTGGTTCTGTAGGTACGCCGGTATGATGAAGGCGAACTGTTCTTCTTCCGTATTTCCAGTTTGTTCCCGGGCTATAGCAATGTTGGGTAAAGTGATGCCTGCTAGGGCAAGAGCTTCTAAAAATTTTCTTCTATTAAAGTTCATAGGGTTATTTTATATCGATTTCAACATACAAAGGTCTATGGTCACTGGCATATCGTTCATCAAGGATACGATGGTTCGAGAATTTAGCGCCTGCACTGCTGATCATGATATAGTCTATTTCTGTATTAGGTGAGTCTTGGGGAAAAGTGAAGCCATTGGTGATGGTACTTTTTGTAAATATTTTTCCTAGTTCCACGATCGCGGGATCATGAGGTTCAGCGTTCAGGTCGCCAACAAGTATGGTAGGTAATTTTTCTTTTTTAAACCGTTGAGTAATAAATTTGGCTTGCGCAATTTTATTTTCATCTTTTAGGTCGAGATGGGTATTCGCAAATAACAGTTTTTTATTCTGGATCCTCACTTCGGCAACCGCAAGGCTGCGCTGTTCGCTTTTTGCGGGCGAGGGGAGGAAATGTTTTTCCACACGCTGGATCGGATGTTTGGATAATATAGCTGTTCCATACTCCCCTTTTTCCAGGTCAATTCCTTTTGAGAAAATGTAGTGCATACCCGTAAGCTCGGCGAGCTTTTTCGCCTGATTTTCGTTATTGGACCGACCTAAATTAACATCAACTTCCTGCAATCCTACCAGGTCAGCGTTGGTAGTTTTGATAATTTTTGCGATGGTATCCAGATTGATAACGGTTTCGTCCTCGGTGGGCGGGTTGCCGTGATGGATGTTGAAGGACAGTATGCGTATTTTTTGCGCACTGAGCTGAAAGCTGCTTCCGAGCAGGATAAAAAAGAATACAATTAATTTACGGTTCATGATATCAAATTAAGTCCAGCGTATGGGATGACAGGCAACTGCTGCTGGACTAAAATACTAAATCCGGCAGTAGATAGCAATCAATTCCAACGTGTAACGAAATAATCATTGAAGTTTGCAGCCGACATGATCTGAAGTTAAAAAAATAGCCGTCCTGCTCAGGGACGGCTATCTACATTATACTAATTATTACAGCAACTAGTCTTCATTTTCATCCGTGTGAAGCAAAGGATCTTCTCCTGTTACTTCCGCACGGATTTTGGCCTCAAGTTCGTCCATTAAATCAGGGTTGTCAAACAATAAGGCTTTTACGGCATCCCTACCTTGTCCTAGTTTTGTGTCACCATAACTAAACCAGGAACCAGCTTTCTTAATGATGCCATACTCAACACCCAAGTCGATGATTTCACCTACTTTAGAAATTCCTTCGCCAAAGATGATATCAAACTCCGCAATACGGAATGGAGGGGCTACTTTATTTTTTACAATTTTAACTTTGACGCGATTACCCGACACTTCTTCGGAGTCCTTAATCTGCGACGTACGGCGAATATCCAGACGTACAGAGGCATAGAATTTCAGGGCATTACCACCTGTTGTTGTTTCTGGGTTACCGAACATCACACCGATTTTTTCACGCAATTGGTTGATGAAAATACAGCAGCAATTGGTTTTGGAGATGGTACCTGTCAGCTTACGGAGTGCCTGAGACATCAGCCTCGCCTGCAGACCCATCTTTGAGTCTCCCATTTCGCCTTCGATCTCTCCTTTAGGAACGAGCGCCGCTACAGAGTCAATCACAATGACATCAATGGCGCCAGAACGGATTAAATTGTCGGCGATTTCCAAAGCTTGCTCACCATTATCGGGTTGTGATATCAGTAGGTTCTCGACATCAACACCCAGTTTTTGTGCGTAATATTTATCAAATGCGTGCTCTGCATCAATGATAGCCGCAATACCGCCTTTTTTCTGAGCTTCCGCGACGATATGCGTTGCCAAAGTGGTTTTACCTGAGGATTCAGGACCGTATATTTCTATGATACGCCCTTTTGGTACACCACCGATACCTAACGCAATGTCCAAGCCCAGTGAGCCAGTGGAAATTGCTTCGATGGGTTCGACGGCAGTATCACCCAATTTCATAATAGAACCTTTTCCAAAGTTCTTTTCTAGTTTATCTAGCGTAAGCTGTAAAGCCTTTAATTTATCTGTGTTGCTCATATTTTTAGTATATATTTATCAAAAGTAACAATAAAAAATTATAATCCAAATATTTTCACTAAAAAAATTAGTTTTTCGATTCAGCGGCGGCTGAAGTGTCTTTTATATGATATGTTTTCTCAAAATACTTGCACATATATGTAATAGGACATTTTTCGCATAGTGGTCTTCGGGCCAGGCAGATATAGCGGCCATGCAGAATAAGCCAATGGTGTGCAATGGCGATCGTATCCTTTGGAAGGTTTTTGACCAGCTGCTTTTCGGCGGCCAATGGCGTGGTTGCACGGTAGGTCAGCCCAAGCCGGTTGGCAACACGGAAGACGTGGGTGTCCACAGCCATGGCAGGATTGTGATACACCACAGACGAAATGACATTGGCTGTTTTTCTGCCCACACCCGGTAACTTAATAAGGTCCTCAATTTTTTCGGGAACCACATTGTTAAATTTTTCAATCAGCATCTGCGCCATGCCGACAAGATGTTTTGCTTTATTGTTAGGATAGCTGACTGACCGGATATAACTGAATACTTCATCTACACTTGAGGCTGCCAATGCCTGAGCGTCCGGATAACGTTCGAAAAGCTTAGGCGTAACCTGATTTATCCTCTTGTCTGTACATTGAGCAGATAAAATGACCGCCACAAGCAATTCATATGGATTACTATAGTTGAGCTCAGTCTGTGCGTCCGGATTGTTTTTTGAGAAATAATCCACAAAAGCTTTGTATCGTTCCTGTTTTAACATGATGTCCAAACTTAGCAAAAATTGCCATCAAAAAAGAAATTTTGCTCCACACCGGCGGTAGCGAAAAGGATGTTTTTATCCAAAGGTACAGTAGTCGACTGATAATCATCTCAGGTATGTGCTTGTTAGGGTAAGCAGTTTCCCGGAGCGGTAAGCGGCAGCGATGTGTTATAAATAAGGCCTAATCTCTTGATTAGGCCTTTCTTTTTTCCAGTTGTTTCGAATATGCCAAGATATTCGAAATACATTTTTTGCTTGGATGAAGCAACATTTTGGGCAATTGAAGTTTCAATTCATTTTCTACATCCTCGTCAGTCATTTCCTTCTCGTTTTGGGTTAGTAAATTTTGAACTTCGTTTTCTGATTGAGTAAAATTTTCTACCATACGCGTGCTATATTTTGTCTCTGTAAGTTAATTAATTAAACGGACAAAATATAGTTTTGGTATATAAAAAACGAGAATATTATTATTTTTTCTTTTTACTGTTATATTCTTCGGCTTTTAAGATTGCATTATAGGCGTTAACGATACCGCCGGTCACGGATATATCGGCCAGTCTGGCCATTTTGGTAGCTGTTTCACCAACTTTCACGCGCACAAGCTGATCGGGTTTTTCGACAGATTCCAAGATGATCTGTTTTGTTTCCACGGCCGTCAGCTCAGGGTAATAGGAACGGATCATTGCTGCCAGTCCTGCCACTACAGGGGCGGCCATACTTGTTCCTTGCTCTTCCTTATATTTTGAGTCAGGAACAGTCGAATTGATTTTTATTCCCGGCGCAAATACATCAACCGAATTTTTTCCGTAATTCGAAAATTCCGCCAACAGTTCGGTGTCTGGATATAAGCCTGTTGCCCCCACCGTGATCCAGCTATTGGCAACACCGGTCGTATCCCCCTTGGCATTGGTGTAGTATTTCATCGGGAAATTGGGTTCTATGTCGTTGTCTTCGCTGTCGTTTCCAGCAGCGTGTATCATCAGGACATCCTTCGATTCAGCATATTTAATTGCTTCATCTACAGCTTGTTTGTTGTGAGCATAACTCTTGCCAAAACTCATATTCAGTACTTTTGCGCCGTTATCTGTAGCATACCGAATAGCATTGGCCACATCCTTGTCCCGCTCATCGCCGTCGGGTACGAGCCGTACCGTCAGAATCTTAACATTGTCCGCTACCCCGTCGATGCCAATGTTATTATTCCGTTTGGCGCCAATAATGCCGGCGACATGACTCCCGTGAAGGGCATCAGGGCCCTTTACATCTGCATTTCCGTAAAAACGTTCCTTGGCATTTGCATAATTGTCTCCGACAATCGGACGGGAGTCGTACTCTTTATTCAGATGGTACTCGACTTGGTTGTTGAAATATTTAGCACCTTCCGTGATATCTTCATAAAATTTAACAAAACCATTTGCCTGGATTTCTTCCTTCGCATAGCCCAAGGCGATCCGTTGGTTGTTCGATTTTGGATGGTAGTTTTCCAGGTCGGAAAGTGTGATCTCTTCCGGTTTTTTCCCTATTTCCCGGACGACAGCGTCCAAATTACGTTTCAGGGCATCATAGGAAAATTGTCCCATCTTGGCTTCTTCGAGCTTGTTCTTATAGCTTACCACCATCTTTTGGTAGGCTAAAAAAGCCTTACGGTCTTTGGCACTCAATTCTGTAGCTGGCGTGACATTGGCAAATCTTTTGTCCAGCTCCCGTAATTGTCTTGTCAGTTCTAAATTGTCAAATTGAACATTCTCACCGTTGGCGTTACCGATGAAATTCCATCCATATTTGTCATTGATATAACCATTTCCGTCATTATCTTTCCCGTTGCCTATACTATCTTTGGGGTTGATCCAGACGACATCTTTTAGATCCTCGTGGAAAACATCTACGCCGCCATCCAGCACGCCGACAATGACGGGCGTGGATTTCTTACCCTTCAATAAAGTTTTATAGGCTTTCTCAGTGCTGATTCCCATAACACCGTCCGTCTGATAGTCCAGATTGAACCAATTTGCAGGAACACTGTCAGTCTGAGCAAAGGAAATAGCCGGTATCAGGCCTAACGCAATAAAATATAAAGTTTTTTTCAGATTCATATGTAAACATGTATTAATTCGGTTTAAAGTCGCCGCTGTTTGTGATGCGTATATCTGGACACTTACCCCGTATAAAGGCAAAGATAGCGTTATTGTGCCGGTGGAATTGTTAATTTTTACTAAAAATCAGATTTCTTTAAATACTTATTTTACTTACATTCTCCTGATCAGTTATTAGAGCCATGAAGCTATTTTTGTTATTTATGAAAAATGGCACTAAATTTCACATCTGTTGTAGCTTACATTTTACGAATGTTATTGGTTTAGAATCGCTTCGACAAATCATATAAATGATAAATAAGCATCCCCGAATATGAAATACAAGAAGAATATACAATGGCCCTCAGCTTTGCCACCACAAGCAGCAATCTATCCGCGCAAGAGGCTAATTCATGACGACGAGGTCGTTGATGATTATTACTGGATGATTGACTATTTCAAAAAAGGACCAAAATCTCAGGAAGTAATTAACTATCTGACTGCTGAAAATACCTATACAACGGATATGCTGCGGGATACCGAGTCATTGCAGCAGGATTTATTCGAAGAAATGAAATCCCGGATCAAGGAAAAAGACCAGTCCGTGCCATATTTTAAGAATGGGTATTATTATTATAGTCGTACAGAGGAGGGGAAACAATACTTTAAGTTTTGCCGCAAAAAAGGTACGCTGGAAGCCGAAGAGGAGATCTTGCTGGACATCGATGAAATGGCCCTGGGTTTTGCTTATTATACTGCGACAGGCTTCTCAGTCAGTCCCGACAATCGCCTGCTGGCGTTCAGCGTGGACACGGTTTCGCGCAGACAATATACCTTATACGTCAAGAATCTGGAAACGGGCAAAATTTATCCTGATCACATAGCCAATACCGAAGGGGCAGCGATCTGGGCTAACGACAACCGGACACTCTTTTACACAGCCAAAAATCCCGTCACGCTGCTCAGTGAAAAGATCATGCGGCATACATTGGGTACCGATGTTGCACAGGACTGCATCGTCTACGAGGAGAAAGACAATAGCAACTATATCGGGGTCCATAAGTCGAAAAACGGCAAATATATCTTTATCCATTCTGAAGGGACGTTATCTTCCGAAGTATGGCTCTTAGACGCCGAAGTTCCCGATGCGGCATTCCGTGTTTTTCAGCGGCGTTTGGAGAATGTACTTTATTCAGTAGTGGCTTTGGAGGACCGTTTTTTAATCTTAACTAATCTCGATGCGATCAATTTTCAGATCATGCAGTGTCCTTTGGAGAATACCGAAAGAACGTATTGGCGGCCTTTTGTCAAACATCGTCCTGATGTCCTGGTCACTGACATGGAAGAATTCAGGAACTTTTTGGCTATATCTGAAAGAAAAAATGGCTTGACGCAGCTACTGATTTATACGCTGGGGACCGGGCAGCAGCATTATCTCGAATTTGACGAAGCCACATACACCGTCTATCCCGGAATTAACGTTGAATACGAGACTGAAAAATTGCGTTATGGGTATACATCCTTGGTGACGCCTGGTTCTGTCTTTGAATACGATATGCGGGCACACAGGAAGACATTGCTGAAACAGCAAGAAATTTTGGGCGGCTATAATCCAGGGGACTATGTGACGGAAAGAGTATATGCTACAGCACGGGATGGGATGCGAGTTCCGATATCCATCGTTTATAAAGAGGGAACTGTATTGGATGGTTCAGCTCCCTTGCTCCAATATGCTTACGGCTCATACGGAGCATCGATGGACCCCAGTTTTTCCAGTAATCGAATAAGCTTGCTGGACCGTGGTTTTATTTATGCGATCGCACATGTCAGGGGCGGTGAGGAAATGGGGCGGCATTGGTATGAAGATGGTAAAATGATGCGAAAGAAAAATACATTTTATGACTTTGTCGATTGTGGCCGGTATCTGATCGAGCAGCATTATACCTCACCAGCGCATCTTTATGCCCAGGGGGGAAGTGCAGGAGGACTGTTGATGGGAGTGGTGGCCAATATAGCACCGGAGCAGTATCATGGGATCATTGCCCAGGTTCCTTTTGTGGATGTGGTGAATACCATGCTGGATGAAACTATTCCGCTCACTACCAATGAATATGATGAGTGGGGCAATCCAAATGAAGCGGAAGCTTACTTTTATATGAAAAGCTATTCTCCATATGAGAATGTTGAGGCCAATGCGTACCCGAATCTTTTGGTAACAACCGGCCTGCACGATAGTCAGGTTCAATATTTCGAGCCCGCCAAGTGGGTGGCTAAGCTGCGCGCCACTAAAGTTGGAGAATCGGTCGTCTTGTTGAAGACAGATATGGACTACGGACATGGAGGCGCCTCAGGGAGATTTGATTATCTAAAGGAAATCGCGCTGGAATATGCTTTTCTGTGTAAACTGGAAGACCTGGTAGGCTAAGGTACATTCCCGACAATAAAAAAGCGGCATCAGCCGCTTTTTTATTGTCGGGAATGATTTAAGCTATCTTGTTGTTTCTGTAAACGTTCTTCCCGTTCGATCTCCCGTGCGTCGATCTGATGCTGTTGGTAGTTGTCCATGGCAACTTTGCTCGCTTTCTGCGATACGTAGATCGCTAATATGGCTACGACGGTGATAATCGCGATCCCCCAAGCGTATTTATGTTTGTCCTGTTTGACTAGCCAATACATAAAAATGATATAAGGGATAGCAAAAATGATATAGAAAATTAAACTCGGTGACATCGTATTTTTTTCTAATGATTTGTACAAAAGTATCGTTTTTCATTAAGAATAACGAACAACCAAAAGAAACTGGGGGATTCAATTGACAAAGCCTTAACCCTTTATCTATTTTGTTGTCAAATTAATATAAGTATATAGCTGCGCCATAGCGGGAAATTGTGCGAACTAAATGGTTGAAAATGAAGTCGGGAGAATGCTTTTGCATGATCAATGTAACTTTTTGATTTTTGCAAAAAATCGAAGATAATATTGTAGAAAAGAAAAAAATATTTTTATACATTTGCATCGTCAGAAACAATTGACAGAGAATAAAAAATGAAACAGCACAAAAAAAACGATTACACTTGCACTCAAACTTTTGAGAAGTTTATGAGGAAGGTTTTCTGTGCTTTCATTTTCGTTGAAATACCTGTTTTACGCTTCCGACGACCCATACTACCTCGGGCTTGATTTGAGGTAGTGAATCTTTCCAAACAAGACCATGATTGTCCGATGGTTTTGAATTCCATTATTTTAATTTATTGAGTAACAAAACGCAACAATAGTTGTTGTTTTATTATTAGGGTCGTAAGTCAATGACTATATCAGATTTTTTAATTATCCCGGCTAAGCCAGAGCATGCACACTATGCAGAGGTAATTTGCAACGAAATGTTTGAGTCTGCAAAGGCTCGCGGTACTGGTATTGCACGTCGTAAGCCAGAATATGTTGCCAACAAGATGAACGAAGGCAAAGCCGTGATTGCTTTGCATAGAGATGGTAGATGGGCCGGTTTCTGTTATATTGAGACTTGGGGGCATGGAGACTATGTCGCTAACTCGGGACTTATCGTCAGTCCGGAATTTCGAAAAGTCGGTTTGGCCAAGGCTATTAAAAAACGAGTATTTGAACTGTCGCGCGAAAAATACCCGAAAGCGAAAATATTCGGGCTCACGACAGGCTTTGCCGTCATGAAAATTAATTCCGAACTGGGATATGAACCTGTGCCTTATTCTGAACTCACGACCGATGACGAGTTTTGGAAGGGCTGTCAAAGCTGTGTGAACTATGAAATTCTAATGAGCAAGGATCGTAAGAATTGTATGTGCACGGCCATGCTTTGGGATCCGGAGGAAAAAGAACGGGAGCTGAGAGAGAAGATTCAGCGTAAACATGAGGCAAAGGAACGCCTGGAGCGGATTACACAGAAGCAATCTTTACTAAAGCGTATTCAGGCTAAATTCTGGAGATCGACAAATAAGTTTTTCGCTGTCAATTTTCCAAAGCACAAAAAGGTGGCCAAAGGCTTTTAAAATTAGTGTCTTTTGGTAATCTTGTCTGAGTAGAATAGATTTACAAATAGAATATATACAGGGAACTAACGTTTAAAAGGTAGTTTTCCCATAATAAGCAAACCGAGTGTAAACGCAGCTTTGGGCTGCTGGATTTTGCACTCATAAACAAATTATTCCAATGAAGAAAGTAGTTTTAGCGTTCAGTGGAGGATTAGACACATCATTTTGTTGTATTTATCTTTCACAGGATTTAGGTTTAGAAGTTCACTCCGTAGTCGTAAATACAGGTGGTTTTTCGGCTGAAGAATTAAAGAATATTGAAGCGCGTGCTTATGCTTTGGGCGTAAAATCGCATACCACGATTGACGAAACGGAAGACTACTACCGCGAAACTATTAAATATTTGATTTTTGGCAATGTGCTGAAAAATGCGACTTACCCGCTATCAGTATCTGCTGAACGGGTATGTCAGGCGACCGCTATCGCTAATTATGCTAAGAAAATCGGCGCTGAATGTGTTGCCCATGGTTCTACCGGAGCAGGTAATGATCAGGTGCGTTTTGATATGATTTTCCAGACACTAATTCCTGGAGTGGAGATTATTACACCGATCCGCGACCTGCAGTTGTCCCGCGAAGCCGAAATCGAATATCTCCATAAACATGGCGTTGAATACTCTGCAGAGAAGGCCAAGTATTCAATCAATAAAGGCCTTTGGGGTACTTCAGTGGGTGGAGCCGAAACGTTGACATCAAACCAGTATCTGCCTGAATCTGCCTGGCCGACTCCCGTTACATCTTCCGAGCCTCAACAGATAACGATAGATTTTGAAAACGGTGAGCCTGTTGCGCTAAATGGTACGAAAATGTCTCCTGTCCAAGTGATTCAGGAACTTCAGGCAATCGCACAGCCTTATGGTATAGGGCGTGATATCCACGTCGGGGATACTATTATTGGTATCAAAGGTCGAGTTGGTTTCGAGGCTGCCGCTTCAGTTATCCTGATCAAAGCACACCATACACTTGAAAAACATACATTGACCAAATGGCAATTGTCATGGAAGGACCAAATCGCAGCGTTCTACGGAAATTATATGCACGAAGGTCAGATGCATGATCCTGTAATGCGTGACATTGAAGCTTTCTTGCAATCCTCTCAGAGCACCGTCTCCGGTCGTGTTATCGTTGAACTACATCCTTATCGTTTTATTGTGATCGGTATTGAGTCAGCGCACGATTTGATGTCCAATAAATTCGGTAGCTATGGCGAGATGAATAAAGGTTATACTGGAGAAGATGTCAAAGGCTTCTCGAAAATTTTCGGAAACCAGACGATCATCTGGCATAAAGTAAACCAAAAATAAAAATGTTTTTCGGGCGGTAGCTGATTTGACGTCAGACGGGTAGATAAGCTGTCGCCCAAACAGTTTATATCAAACTAAATCTAAAAAAGCGATGATAAGAGTAGGTATAGTTGGGTCTGCAGGATATACCGGGGGAGAGTTGCTCCGTGTTTTGATCTACCATCCCGAGGTGGAAATTGTATTTGCCAATAGCGCTTCTAACGCTGGGAATAAAGTTTATGCGGTTCATAATGATCTTTTTGGTGATACCGAATTGACTTTTTCTGCCGATTTTCACTCCGATATCGATGTTCTGTTTCTATGTGTCGGACATGGGGATGCCCGTAAGTTTTTAGAGGCAAATCCTGTTGCCGATAGGGTAAAGATCATTGATCTTTCACAGGATTATCGCCTCCGTGCAAATACTGCTTATGGAGAAAAGCAATTTATTTATGGGCTTCCCGAGTTAAACAAAGAAGCCATCAAAAAGGCACAATATATAGCCAATCCGGGCTGCTTTGCAACCAACATTCAGCTTGCTTTGTTGCCACTGGCAAGTAAAGGACTGTTGCCTGATCAAATTCATATCCATGCGACAACCGGATCCACTGGCGCGGGACAGAAGCCTGGAGCGACAACGCATTTTTCCTGGCGTAATAACAACCTATCTGCTTACAAGTCTTTCGAGCATCAGCATTTACAGGAGATTGCAGAGTCCTTGGATCAGCTTCAGAAAGGTTTTCTGCCAGTGAACAGCGCCTCCTTGCTGGAGCGGGCCGCAGAGAAAATAAACTTTGTTCCCCAGCGTGGCGATTTTACCCGTGGGATTTTTTCTGCTATCTATGTAGCCTCTGATCTGAACGAAGAGCAGGCTTATGAGCTGTATGAAAGCTATTATGCGCCGCATCCCTTTACCTGGGTTAGTCGCGCCAACATTGACCTTAAACAGGTTGTCAATACCAATAAGAGCATTATACATCTCGAAAAACACGGTAACAAATTGCTTATCCTGAATGCGACAGATAATCTTCTGAAAGGGGCATCTGGACAGGCGGTACAAAATATGAATTTAATGTTTGGCTTGAATGAGCGGGCCGGGTTGAATTTGAAAAGTGTTGGTTTTTAAGGGGCTTGTGAATAGTAAACATAGTTATTAACAGTTTGTGGATAAACAAGCCAGGGTGCGCGGCAAAGAAGACAGAGTTTTCAACATGTTTATTAACACTGTGTGGAAAAACGAAGGGAGATCCCTTCGTTTTTTATGTATATAGTACAAGAGTTACTCCATTATGTTCATCGTATTTAGGAGGAGCGATATAAATTTTACACAATCGATTGATTTCCATTTCCTTTCTTCACCTGAAAAACTAACGCTTATCTTCAAGGAATAATTCTGTTTTTGCCGACTTATTTGTGTATCCGGATGCTGTGCCAACAACGCGGGAGTATTGATAAGCTATGAGCAAGATGACAGAGCTTCTAAACTTAAAGATGTATTCAGATGAAAAGACAACTTTTAATTCAGTATTTATTAATTAGTGCTTTATTTTATTTTTCGTTAGGTGTTAGGGCCCAGACGAGCAGTCAGGTATACGCAGTGCCACTAGCGGGCAATGCGTTTATAACTGCGGGCCAACAAAGTAAAACCGAGATCTCAGGGCGCAATGGCCTTGTAAAATGGTCCAGTGGCGAGGCGATAGCCTCGGTGTATTTCAGGGTGCAGAGGGCTGGTAGGCTCGAATTAAGACTTAATGCCAGGAGTTCTGATGGAAACAAAGCAACAATCGAACTAACTGCCCTAGGTAAAAAGACGAGATTGAAAATTGCTGGAAGCACATTTGCACCAACCGCGCCGCTATTGCTCCAGGTAAATGAGCCCGGTTATGTACAGGTCAACTTGAAAGGTGTAAGCAAATCCGGCAATAATTTTGCTGACGTCAAGGAACTGTTGGTTCAGGGCGAAGCTGCGGCCGGTGGACTCATTTATTCCAATGATCCCGATTACTACTATTGGTCACGCAGGGGACCATCCTGCCATCTGAATTACAATCTACCTACAGCAGCAAATGTCAGCTATTATTATAATGAACTGAAAGTGCCCGAGGGAGAAGATAAAGTCGGTTCATATTTTATGGCTAACGGATTTGGAGAAGGGTATTTTGGCATTCAGGTTAACTCTGAAACGGAGCGACGGATATTGTTCTCTGTCTGGAGTCCTTTTCATACGGACGATCCTCAAAGTATTCCTGAAGACCAGAAGATCCATCTGCTGAAGAAAGGGAAAGATGTCCATACCGGCGAATTTGGCAATGAAGGCTCAGGCGGTCAGAGCTATCGTAAATATTTTTGGAAGGCCGGTGAAACCTATAAGTTCTTGCTTAAGGGCGTTCCCGACGGAAAGGGTAATACGGATTATACAGCATGGTTTTTCGTTCCTGAAGAAAACACATGGAATCTCATCGCCAGCTTTAAACGTCCCAAAACAGATACCTATCTGAAACGTTTCCATAGTTTCCTTGAAAATTTTAACCCCAATCAAGGCCACCTAGGCAGACGAGTCGAGTTTAAAAATCAGTGGGTATACGATGGTCAATGGAAGCCTGTACAATCGGCCTCCTTCAGTGTCGATAATACTTACCGGGCCAACCAGCGCATCGATGCGATAGGAGGGGTCACCACCAGTGGATATTTTTTACAGAACGGGGGCTTCTTCAATGAGATCGTGAAGCCCGGTACCACATTTCAAATGGCGAATAAAAATACTGCGCCAAACATTGATTTTGATCGATTGCCGTAATGATAAGAATAGCCTTTATTATTAATGTAACTAACGGCAGATCAGCTACTGATCGGTAACAAAGAGCCGCAAATCATTGCGGCTCTTCTTTTTTTATTTTTCTGATAGCGTAATATCCCGTTCTATGGAGATATTGTCACCCGTGATAGCGTTCCCTTCCTTATCGACCAGTGTCAACTTAACTTTATTGCTACCCATCGGTAATCCCTTTATCTCGTATGGTCCCCATTTATCTAAGGTAAAAGTCTGCCCGTTGATTGTGGCAATGACCTTGTTTCCATCTCCCTTAAGGTCAGTATTGACGAGATAAAAATCCAATAAGAGATTTTTTGTCTCATCCCCTTTGTACTCCCCCTTTGGACGGGAGTAGAACAAGGCAGGATCTTTTGGTACAGACTCCTGTGTTAATTTCCCGGTTGCATCAATCTTAAATTTGAGTAATTTCGAAGCTTCCGGAGTTTTAATTGACTCATGGTACGATCTCGACAGGAAAGAAAGTAGGTAATGTTCCGAGTTTAGCGGTACCGTGACGCTGTGTTCAGGTTTATATAACGCCGTATAGGGTTTATTATCCAAGATAAAGTGAATATGCTGTCCGTCATGCGAATTGGCCATGTGGGCGGCATGCGCATCGTTAGTCATTTCTGTTAGTTTAAAGTTTTTTACCTCATATTTTACCGTCACTTTTGCTGAATCGGCACCTGCCTTCTCGGAGCTTATAGAAGCGATCTGAAGTGTGGCCCCTGGAAATTCTTTGGAGTCTGCAATTGGCGTAACGGATATCGAATCCATATTCTGAGCCATCAATGTGTCCGTATTCTCTGTCGAATCTGCACTGTCTGCACTTTTATGGCTAGAGTTATTACAGCCTACTGTTCCAATTAACAGGGCTAGTCCGGCAGTGATGCCAGTAATTTTGTAGTACTTCATAATTGTTTATATTTAAGTTTTTATTACTCAGTATCTTAAAACAATTTAGACACTGATTTTGTTTGTCGTGTCCACAAAAAACACCATCTTGCACGGACAAAAAGATCCATTTGCCTTTTGTATACTGAAAATATAAAATTTCCTGGAGCCGTTAAGTGGCTGTCAATTAGATAGATTGATTTTTTTTATAAAAAAAAGGACAGTAGATGTAATAGCTTGGTCTCTTCAGATGTCTTGCTAATAAATGGAACAGGCAGGATCAGGGGATTGAAAACAGGTGGAAAAATGAGTGGCCAGTGTCCGTGATGGAATCTTTAAGCGAATAATACATGAACCAAGAGCAATTTAAAAATACCGTTTTCGTCCATAAGGATAAGCTATTTCGCTTTGCGAAACGGATCTTGGTTGATGAGGAGGAGGCATTCGACGCCGTACAGAACGTGATGATGAAACTGTGGCAATGGAAAGATAGACTGCATCAATACAGTAATCTGGAGGCTTTCTGCATGCAAAGTGTGAAAAATGAAGCGCTGAACCGTATCAAACGGGATAAAGTGCGGTCTGACTTCGCGGAGCGCCAACAGATCATCGGAATGACAGAGAGTAGGGTTGGAAATACCAAAGAGATTATTTTGGAGATGGTCAATTCCTTACCCGAAAAACAAAGGCTGGTTATGCACCTCCGCGATGTCGAAGACTACGATATTGCGGAAATAGCAGAAGTCTTGGACATGGGAGAGTCTGCCGTGCGTGTCAATTTGATGCGCGCCAGACAAAGAGTCAGAGAACAACTGACAAAATTATTTGATTATGAAAGCGCCAGGATCTATTCCAGTAGGAAAGGAACCTAATCGCTTCGGTCATTTTTACATATCAAATTGAGAATGATGGAAAACAGCAGATTAAAGGAGCTAAGAGACAAATACTTCGGAGGCAAATCTTCTTTGGAAGAAGAGGACGAACTGAAAAAATCGAATGATTTCTTTTTCCGGATATTGGATCAGGAAAAGAAGGTAGAGATGGATTGGTCATTTGAGGATTTTGTAGAGCAGACGCAAGACCGAAATGTAGTCACTGTCCCGTGGTGGAAGAGCGTATGGGTGAAATATGCCGCTGCGGCAGTCATCTTCATGACTATTGGAATGATATTTTATATGAATCAAAATCAGCCTCCTTCCACGGCACCAGTATTTGTTCATAGAGATGTGCGGCCAAACGTCGGAGCACGGGCGGAATCGGTGGAAGAAGTGACTGCCAAGACTCCTCAGGACAATAAGGAGATTGTAGTAGAGCAGCGGACTGCAGTGCGAACAGAGCAGCCTCCGAAAAAGAGGTACCAAGGCAAACGGGCAGAAGCCAGAGGGAGGGAGCATGAGAGCAGCGAAGGCCTGTCAAGTTCCGACGGGTATCAAGCTGACTATGTAGTGCTAAATGGCAAACCGGTAGCAAACGAAGAGGAAGCAGTGGAATTAACCCTGAAATCCTTGGGATTGCTGGCAAACAATCTGGAAAATGGGATGGATAAAGCGATGAATATCAAACAAATGTCGATAACGATAAACTAAAAATAATATGAAGGGGTTTTTAATAGCATGCCTTTTACTTGCAGCAAGTATGGCAAATGCACAGATTTCGAAATTAGATAAACTATTTGAACAGTATCAGGGTAAAAAGGGAGTTACTACACTTAAAATTGGAGCTCCGATGTTCAAAATATTGGGAAATTTAAAGATAGATGACGAAGATTTACAGAAAATTTCCCCCTTGCTCAAGAATGTTAAGTCCTTGCGTATGCTGATCGTCGAAGATGGTGAGGACAAAAATTTGACTTCAGTCATCCGAGATGCTGTCTCTAACCTAAAGTATGAAGAGCTGATGTCGATGAACAGTGAGGGGGAGGACATCCGCTTTCTGGCC
This sequence comes from Sphingobacterium thalpophilum, assembly GCF_901482695.1. NCBI lineage: Bacteria > Pseudomonadati > Bacteroidota > Sphingobacteriia > Sphingobacteriales > Sphingobacteriaceae > Sphingobacterium > Sphingobacterium thalpophilum. Next base: position 1,066,886 of record NZ_LR590484.1, on the reverse strand, counting down.
GAGAATATAGAGTCGAATGCGGATATTCTTAACAACTTACTGTTGACGATCAACGGTGATGGACAAAATCTCTTTATGATTTTGGACGGGGCGATACCGCTACGGGAGGTAACTAGCCTGGTGAATGAAAACAATAAGAAAAAATAACGGTTATGAAAAGACTAACTGTATTACACCTATTTGGATTGCTGTTTTTGTTGCAGTCCTGCATCGTGAAAAAGGGGGCTAACATGGAATTCGTGAGAGGGTCCAATGTTTCGCGAGATGCCGAAATTGTAGCGATCAGCCTGCCTATGTGGTTAACAAAACCTTTTATTAAAAAAGCGCTACAAGATGATAATGATGCCGACACCCAGGCGATGGCAGCGATTGTTAAAAAATTGAAGAAATTCCGGATGATGACACTATCCAATAATGAGCGCGAAAAAAGTAAGCTGATTCTGGCAGATTATCACAAGTATCTGAAGAAAAATAAGTTTGAGGAGCTGCTTGTCGTCAATAGCGAAGGGGAAGAGATTTCATTGCATGCGCGTATTGACAAAGATAACATGATTAACAGGGTCTCACTATTCGTGCAGGACGAAGGCGACGAGAGCGTCTTTATGGATATCAAGGGCAAGTTTTCACTTGACGAGATTATACAGGGATTGAATAAGATCAAAACGAAGGATAAAAAATTGGCGAACACATGGGTGGATACCAGTGGGACGCATCAAATCGAGCTCTGAGATTGCAGATTCTATATGCCTACACCTATGGTATATTGATCAAAAAGCAAATGCCCCAAATTCTTTTGGGGCATTTGCTTTTTGAGGCTCTTTTTAACCGTTGAAAACAATATCCAAAGCCTCAAAAATATGCTTCTTCGCGGTATCCAGATCGGATTCCGTATGCGCTTCCGATATGAAGCCGACTTCGTAGCCGGATGGACCAAAATACACCCCGCGATTTAACAATTCGCGATGCATGATCTTATACGCGTCCATGGAGGCGGGATTGATCTCGCTGGCTTTTTTTATATCCTGTTGTTCGGTAAAGGCAAACCAGAAAATTGAAGCCACGCTAAAGAGCTGAACCTGATAGCCTTTTTCCGCTATGTAGGAACGGATATCCTGTACAAATGTTGCGGTCTTGGCATTCAGGTTAGTATAAAAATCCTTTTGTGCCAGAATCTTCAACGCTGCAATACCTGCTGCCATTGCAACCGGATTACCGGATAAAGTACCTGCCTGATACACTGCGCCGTCCGGAGATATGCAGGCCATAAGCTCTCTGGATGCACCGTAGGCCCCTACTGGCATGCCACCGCCGATGATCTTGCCATAGGTGATGATATCTGGTTGGATATCGTAATAAGCAGCGGCCCCCTCAAATCCAAGGCGGAATCCTGTAATAACTTCGTCCAGGATCAGCATCGTTCCATTGGTTTTGGTGATCTCGCGCAAAAAGTGCATATACTCCTTGGTCTGCAATAAGAGCCCGTTGTTGGCTGGTATACCTTCAATAATAACGGCGGCAACCTGTCCTTTAAATTCTGCAAAAGCAGCTTCCAGTGCCGCTGTATCATTCAGTTCAATAACGATGGTCTCGTCGGCAAATGCTTTTGGGACGCCTGCAGAAGACGTTTCTCCAAAAGTAACCAGTCCTGAACCGGCTTTGACCAGCAGGGAATCTGAATGTCCATGATAGCAACCGTCGAACTTGATGATTTTATCCCGTTTTGTAAATCCTCTTGCCAGACGGATGGCGGACATAACAGCTTCCGTGCCCGAACTGACAAAGCGGATTTTCTCGATATACTTGTTATTTTCGATAATCAGTTCTGCAAGTTCGTTTTCTAAGGCTGTAGGTGCTCCAAAACTTAAGCCTTTGCTGAGTTGAGCAGCAACTGCTTCACGGACTTGATCATTGTTGTGCCCTAAAATCAAGGGACCCCAGGAACAGCAAAAGTCTATAAACTGATTCCCATCTGCATCCCATAGGTGTGCTTTGTCACCCCGTTCAATAAATAAGGGTGTACCGTATACCGATTTAAAGGCCCTAACGGGTGAGTTTACGCCGCCAGGAAAGTACTGTTTTGCTTTTTCAAATAATTCAGCAGATTTTGCTCTTGATATATCAGGTGTTTGCATTTCAGAAATTAAAAGTGAATACTAAATAAAGCCTTTTTCAAGTACTTCCTTTGAATGGTAGGACAAGATTGCTGTAGCACCCGCGCGGCGAAAGCTCAATAACGTTTCTAAAATAACACGTTCATCTAACCAACCGTTCTGTATAGCAGCCTTCAACATGGCATATTCACCGCTGACATTATATACTGCGATAGGAAGATCAAAGTTGTCCGCTAATAATTTCACGATATCCAGATACGGAAGTCCTGGTTTGACCATGAGGAAGTCCGCGCCTTCCTGTACGTCAAGTTGTGCTTCGATCAGTGCTTCCTTTGCGTTTGCCGGGTTCATCTGGTAGGTTTTTTTATCCCCATGTTTTGGCGCTGAGCCCAAAGCATCCCTAAATGGTCCGTAATATGCCGATGCATATTTTGCGGTGTAGGACATCAATGAGACATTCGTAAAACCATTGTGGTCCAGCAGTTCGCGGATATAACCGATACGGCCATCCATCATATCTGAAGGCGCAATAATATCAGCGCCGGATTGTGCATGTGCGAGTGCCATTTTCCCGAGGACTTCCAAAGTCTCATCGTTTAGGATTTCTCCATTTTCAACGATCCCATCGTGGCCATCGCTACTGTAAGGGTCCATTGCTACGTCAGTCACAATACAAGCTTCGGGAAAATTTTTCTTTACTGCGGCAATGGCACGCAGGTATAAACTGCCTTCGCGATGACTTTCTGTAGCGTATTTGTCTTTTAGGGACTCTTCGATATTAGGAAACAGGTCGAAGGAGCGCAAGCCAAGCTTGAGGCAGCTTTCTACTTCTTTCAGCAAATTATCTATGGAATAACGATAGATGCCCGGCATGGATTTAACCTCGGTTTTTTGATTTTCACCATCGACAATAAATAATGGAAAAATCAAATTTGACGCGTCTAAACGTGTCTCTTGAATCATGTCGCGAATCACGGCAGATTTACGATTTCTTCTCGGACGTTGTAACATTATGTTTAATTTATTTATTAATATTGTTTCGGTACCTATTGATACCTGGTATCGTTAATATTCTAAGCCAAAAATAGCCTCCGAAAGACCGATCTCGTCTGGAGAGTAGGGCAATGTATAGGGAACGTTCATCTCGTCGAATTTTGCTCCGGTGGAACGACCTATACAGATCACCTTCTGCCCCGGTTCCAGCAGGTTGTCCGCAAAATAAGCTTCAACATTGCTGGGACTGGTAAATACCAGCACCTCGGCATTTGAGGGATCGACGTCTTCTTCCAGGACGGTTTCATAGACCGGCATATTAATGATTTTCGTTTCCGGACTTAGCGCCTTCTGGATAGTTTCCAAAGACTCTTTTGCGCGTGGAATAAGAACAGTTCCGCCATTGGCGAGTTCAGCAAACTTCTTTGCGATTTCGTCCATGTTGATCCCTTCGCTATCTCCCGAAAAGTCGGCTACACGGTCATACTTACGCAATACCTCCTCGGACCCGCGGCCAATCACTGCTATTTTGGTTTTTTTGCTCAGACGCGGTTCTAAATTGAAGAAGTGTTCAATCCCGTTTTTGCTGGAAAAGATAATCCAATCTACATGTTTTAGAATAAAAGGGTCTAATTTGTTGATGATCGGAAATATTTTGATGAGTGAACGACCCTCAATGGAAATGTTATGTTTGGCCATTGCCCGGGCGAAATACGAATTTTCATCGATCTCCCGCGAAATAAAAACCGATTGCGGCAATTTGCGGTCCTTCGCATATTTACTGAAGATGCGTTCCGCCAGACGGGTAGGATCGGAGTCTTTGAGATACACCCGGTCTGGAAAATCCTCACTGGTATCGGCGATAGACGCCCAGGCTTCGTAAGCATCAGCGGTTTTACGGCAGTAACAGCCAAGTGGAGCATGACAGCCGGCATCGAATTTGTTCAGTACCAAACGTTCGACAGAAATTGTTCTGGCTACCTCATCATCATTGATGGGCTGCAGTGCCTCGAATAGCTCCTTGTCCGACTCCCGGATCTGGATGGCCAATACACCCTGTGCCGGCGCGGGAATAATTTCCACCGGCGGGATCTCCTCTACATGGAAATCCGAAATGTCCATCGCAATACGACTGATACCCGCCTTAGCCAAAATAATGGCATCGTATTGCTCGTCGCGCAATTTTTGCATCCGCGTTTGCAGATTGCCACGCAGGTCATCAAACTCTAAATCAGGTCGAAGGGCCGAGATCTGAGCCTTTCTGCGGTTGGATGAAGTCCCAACAGTAGCATTGTGCTTTAAGGACAAGCGCTTCTTGATGTCAACACAGTCTTTATGGATGATCAATAGTTCAGAGGGGTCTTCGCGTTCAGAGACAGCGGCAATAATCAGCCCCGGCGGATTGACGGTTGGTAAATCCTTATGTGAGTGTACCGCTAAATCAATCGTTCCGCTCAAAAGCTCTTCTTCAAGCTCCTTCGTGAAAAATCCCTTGCCCTCCAGCTTGTCTAAACGGAGGTGTTGAATGATATCGCCTTGAGTTTTGATAACCTTCAATTCTGCTTCAATACCGATTTCTTGCAAACGGTCTTTTACAAAATTTGCCTGCCACATAGCAAGTACACTTCCCCGGGTGCCAATAATTAGTTTTCTGTTCACGTTAATTTTACTTTAACTATTAAAATCATCATTAAGTTGTGATCCACATGGCGCTAGCCAGACCTAAAATCAATATGGGCGCTTTTTAAAGCAATTTTTGAGCTCTAGGAAACAGTAGCCTGCCGACATGTGTCTTATTTCACTTACCGAAGCAAAAATAAATAAATAGGTGGAATATGTTGACACGTTACTGTCATTATATATAGCGAAATCGTTGATAAACTGTATATAATATCGATAAATGGCCGGTTACTATTCATGAGGAATGGAACAAGATCGTAATACCGTTCAAGTGTAAGCTGGCAGGAAAAAATAAAAGACGAGAAGGAGATGTGCTGTGTGGGATGCCGATTAGTTTTTCTCGGTTTCCGGGGTTTTAACCAGAATCTCTTTAGCCATGACCATCGGAACTTTGATATATTTCTTTTCCATGTAGTTAATGACTTTTTCAAGTACGGCCCTCGCTTCGGGAGTCAATGCCTGAACTTCCTGGGCAAATACTTCATTTAGCGCAAACGACTTGATCTCTTTAATTTTTTCAGGAACCTCACGCATGGCCACTTCTACACGCCTTTGTTTGATTAAGGGCAGAAATTCCTGGATATTGTCCTGAATAATCTTTTCTGCGCTTTCCAGTTCATTATAACGTTCTTGGATGTTTTTCTCCGCAATGGCCTGCAAGCTGCTGACCTCAATATAGTGTACAGGGTTATTTTTAAGTACCTCCGCATCAATATCATTCGGTACTGCCAGATCAATGATAATTTTTTTATCGTTTTCACCGTTCAATAAGGACTGATAGAGAGTATTGTCAATAATTGATGTTGGTGCTCCGGTACAGGTAATTAAGATATCGAATCCTTTTTTGTATTTACCGATTTCGGATAGGGGGTAGGCCTCTGCATTTAATTCTTCAGCCAGCACTTTTGCATTTTCCAGCGTACGGTTAAAAACCACAAATTTTGCTTTTTGGTTCTTTTGAAAATATTTAGCTAGATTCTGATTGGTTTCTCCTGATCCTATAATCAGAATTCGTGGATTTTCAACAAGTTTCAACTCTCGCAGTTTGCGGTAAGCAAGTGATACCACAGAAATGGGATTTCTGGAAATTTTGGTATAGGTATATACCTCTTTGGCTGTCTTTACGAGACGGTCCATCATTAAGCGGAGAAAATCTCCGGTAAATCCGGCTTCTCTGCAGCGGTCATAAGCCCTGCGGACCTGTGCCAAGATTTCTTTTTCGCCAACAACAAGACTTTCAAGCGAACAGGACATGCGAAGTAAATGGTGTAGAGCATCCATTCCTTCGTATTTGGTCACCTGGCCAAGATAACATTGGAGACGCTCTTGCGGAACACAGAAGTTTAGTTTCCCCATAAACTCCGCAATAAATTCGTTGGTAAGTTCATGAGCACCATAAAATACAAACTCTACTCGATTACAAGTTCCAATGTAAAAAATCTCAGGAATATCTAGACTATGTTTTAAGTTAATGAGGCGACTTTCTAAATCCTCATTGCAGATCACTAGATTTCCTAGATCTTTCAGTTCGACATGTTTATGAGTAAACGCTAATACTTTAAGATTTTTCAAAGCTCTAATCCCTCGCTTATATTTAACGGTACAAATGTAGCTTAAAAGCTTTGTGCTTGTGTCAAAAATCTGTCAAACGGACTAATTTAGAAAGATTTTAAATAGTCGTTAATTTTGTGTAAAGTATTGTGTTACAACTTCTTTTGGTATTCACGTAATCGTTGTGATTCTGGTCACTCTTTGGAGTGACCAGAATACTAAAGTTATTGAACTGTAATCACTCATTGCTGTTAGCACCGGATTGAGTCGAATCCGCCGTAATATCTTCGAGCTCTTCTATATAAGGACCTTCTTCGGGAGTTGTGGTCTCCCTAATCTCATCATCATTATACTGGTAATAACTGTCAAAGGTCTTGGTTTCTTTGTTATAGAGCAGGGCATATTTAGAAGCTTTGTTTTTGATGATAATACCGTCTGCGGGGCTGGGGACCAATTTCATTTCATTCATATAAATTTTTTGACCTTTCTTGAAACTATTGATCAAGGGCAATTCATTGGAATATTCTTTCCAGAATAGGATATCGCCTTTAGCTGAGATAATCCAGATCGCGCTGCTCTGATAATCATTTTTTTCAACCAGGAAAGCCATTTCTTTATTCCAGTCATTGGCATCGTTGCGGTCGGTAAAGTTCCCGTAACAGAATACATGTTTCGCACGGTCCTTGATACGTGTAAATTTGTATACCGGTTTATCGTCTGCCGGTTCGAGATAATTATTGCCCATGAATATTTTAGTGATCCCCCTGCGGTACCGCAAAGCAATGTTGTCGTACTCGGGGATAGTAAAGATCGCGTTGTTCCAATGCATTACATCTTCAAGCGAGCTCCATCCGTCGGCGTCCCCCGTATCTTTAGGATCCACCTGACCAAAGCCGGCGACTTCTGTAGCAACGCTGTCTGCGGACGGAACGCTGTCAACAGGCTGCTCCAGCGTATAATAATACCCACCTGTGGCCAGAGCGGCAAATACCAGGATGATACCGGCAACGATAAATCCTTTTTTTTGTTTATTGGGCTGTGACGGCTGTGCTGTAGCTGTCTCCTCGTCAAATACTCTTTTCATATTACTATTATTTGGCGTAAATTTTTATATGTTGTTCGATAACCTGTCTATAGATACCGATTTATTGAGCCTATTTGCCAAGCCTCGTTGCCTGGAACTGCGCCTAAAATAGAATAATTTTTCAAAAAAAGGAATACAGGTTATATAAGTGCCAATAATCAACTTATATTCGTATCGATATTAACATAATTAGAATCATGATCATTATCAGGAAGTATTTTGCGATTGTCGGGCTAATCGTCTGTTTTGTGTCCAGCATGACACCGTTTTTAAAAGTTCCAATCAAAGGAAACTGGAATTTGTATCAGGTCGATGCTTACCTATTTTTTATTACGATGCTGATCTTGGGAATAACAGCTTTGTTATTTTTCGTTCGCGCCGTGCGGGCGTATCATTGGATGACCAGATTGGCTGCTTTTTGGTATGTATTGAGCATCGCTGCAGTGTGGTTTAAGATCAATAATTATTTCGGGTGGGGATTTGCAGACCGGTTATTGTCCAAATCCCTCCATATGCGCTGGGGCTGGATTATTTATTTGGTCGGCATTGGGCTACTGCTGCTGAGTACCAGGAAAATGTCCTCGAACATTGAAGATACCCAACAAAAAACAAGCTAGATGATTCATCTAGCTTATTTTTTGTTGGGCCGGTGTGGAATAAAGTGTGCTTTTAATTTCTCCAATCCCAGGTCTTCTTCGGCCTTGTCCAGTTCATAGAACCAGATTTTTTCGTCCAGAATTTCATGGCGTTCCTTTGGGTTAGTTAGATCCACAGGTCGTACCCGTTGTTCTCTGTTGATAGGCAATGTCAGTTCCTGGAGGCTGCTGCTGTGTCTGATAATCTGGAATCGGAATGTTGGCCATTTTCCTACGTTCGCAAAATTCCCGGTATAAAACTGTATCGAATCGTGTGGCGGTATTTTATTGCTGAATATGCCTTTTACCTTGTTTGCAGTGGCTTCTGATACAGAGGCTAGGAGCTCATAGCTCGTTTCGTTGATGATATGCAGTTTGGCCAGTCCATCCTTATGGTCGCCGGATATAGCCAGCAGAATGCCTTTCTCTACAAATCTGTTTGGTGTAAGCGGACTGGCATGCTGGTCGAGTTCGTCATCTGCCCGACGCATATTACCATATACTAATGTAATTTTATCCATCGGTACAGGGATTTCAAATCCTGTGTCATCGGTAACTCCGACGATATTATTCCCTTGCATGGATGTGATGTGACCCTCGATCGGTTCATCCACAAACCTGACTAAATCGCCTATTCTAAATTTCATCCTTATTTTACTTTTGTGTCTATAATGTCTAATAGCTTTGCCAGATCCGTTTCATCATTGTACAGATGAAAACCTACCCGGATTCCTGAGCCTCGGGGAAAACATTTTATCCCTTCATGAATCAGTAGCTCAACGTTGTCCGGGCTGATCTGTATATTGAAAATATTACTTTGGGGGCGTCTATTGACGATACTGTCCAATAGAAGCTTTCTGTCGGACAGTTCAGCTTTTGCTGCCGAGACAAGTTGCTGTGTGTAGCTGACGGCCTTTCCATAACCCCACTCTGTAAGCTGCTCCAGTGCGTGCTGCAATGATCCGTGTGACAGCGTGTCCAGATGCCCAGGTTCAAAACATAATTGTACAACCGACTTATTTAACCATTGATTATTGAGGTAGCTGTACTTTTTTTGAACGTCTGCATAGAGGATATCTTTCATTTTTTGGTTTAAAAGAACAAAGCCATTTCCATACCCGGCCATCAGCCATTTATATCCACTGCACAACACAGCGTCAAAGCCTGATTGATCAAAGTGAAAATGGTCGGTTCCCAAAAACTGTGTCCCATCTCCGACGACAAGCAAATCGGGGTGCAGGTGCTTAAGCTCCTGGATAAAGCTCAGATCTATTTTCATCCCGGAGATATACTGTACAATGGAAAATACCAGTACGTTGGGGCGAAAAGTTGCGATAGCATTTAAAATGTTAGCTTCCAGCTGTTCGTCCATCGCTACAAACTGATGTTCAAAACCGCTTATGATTGTCGGAAAATTTACGGAAGGATAATCGTTATCCAGCAGCAGAACCCTATAATGTTTGGGCAGACCGGCCAACAAGGTGTTGAAAGCAACTGAAAAGCAGCTGGACAAAAACACATTGCACGGCGCACAATTGAAGAAGCGGCCGATAGTCTCCCTACAGGAGTCCAGGGCAGCTCCCTGCTGTTCGCGTAATACGGTATTAGAGTCAAAGAATTCTTGATCCCTCTTTGTCCGCCATTGTTTTGTTTCACGTGAAAGGAGGCCCGATCCAGGGGTGGTTAGGTAGCTGATATCCGGAGCTATGTCGAAATGAGGTTTGTACGGACTGTTCATTGGTCTGTTGTTAGTATAGTTAGATAATTGGACAAAGAAAGGAATTCGCCGCCCATGCTGGCCAGATGTGGAGTATGGAACTGACAATCGATTAGTTTGAGTTCGATTTCCTGTGCCAGATAGATCAAAGCCGCTTTGGACGCATTCGCTTCTTTGGAAAACATACTTTCTCCACAGAAGACGCCATTGATAAGTACTCCATAGAGTCCGCCCACGAGCGAGCTTTCTTTCCAGACCTCAATGGAATGGGCGTATCCTTTTTCAAAAAGCAAAGTGTAGGCCTCCATCATATCTCGCGTGATCCAGGTACCATGCTGTCCTTTTCGTTGAATGGAAGCACAATGCTGGATAACCTGTCCGAAGTGCTGATCGATGGTGATGGAAAAGATATTTTTCCGCATCAAAGAGGCCATGCTTTTGCTGATCTTTATCTTGTCCGGATAAATGACAAAACGAGGATCCGGAGCATACCAGAGAATCGGTGTTTCGTCACTGAACCAAGGAAATATCCCGTTGCTGTAAGCGAGAAGCAACCGTTCCGCTGAAAGATCACCCCCTATAGCCAATAGGCCATCTTCTTCCGCATAGCTGGGATGCGGAAATTCAAGTCTTTTGCTATCAAGTTCAAATACCATTGATCTTCAGACAAGACAATTGAGCGATATTATTCAGGTTGACGGGGCTCTTTGCTGATTTCTTCAAACAATTTGTCCATATGCTCGACATATTCGTTGGTGTCATCCAGGAAAAATTCCAGCTGCGGAATAATCTTCACCTGATTTTTGATTTTGGATCCCAGTTTATAGCGTATTTCGGATGTTTTTGTTCGGATAGCCTTGATATCTTCCTGGGCAGTCTTTGTGTTTAGAAAGCTCAAATAAACACGGGCAATAGCCAAGTCTGGCGTTACTCGAACACGTGTGACCGTAATAAATGCCCCTGGAGCCCACGAATTGCCTTCTCGTTGAAATAGTGCTGCTAAATCCTGTTGAATCACTCCAGCAAAACGTTGCTGTCTCTTGCTTTCTGTTCCCATCGTATACGTTTTTTGTTGAATATTTTCAATATCAGAACAAAGATAAGGATTTTAGCCTAGAATAAGCTATCCTCCTTGTCGCGCCGGGGCAGGACACGAAAAAAGGCACATCTTGGTTTGATGTGCCTTTAAATTTCGATTCACAATTGGTTAGGTAATTTCTTACAAGTTTTAAGACGTTGAGGTCTATCATATTTGGTTTTAAAATTCGGTGTATTTAAAGTGGTAAGTATTTACTAACCTTATCCGCTTTTAATTTTTCATCTCCCTTACACTACAAACATAGGAATACTTAAAAAACTGACAAAATAAGATTTAAAAATAAAGTGAGTGGTTACTTATAATGTGTGTTTATTGCGATTTAACAAACTTTTAACATTTTATTTTTTTTGTAACGGCTCGTGAGTTCAGCGTGAAAATCTGTTTTTGAGTGTTCATATAATCTTGAACGTCTCCGATCAGGCCATTGATATAACCATTTGCAATTGGTATTTTTGCAAGGCTAATAAGATCTGATGTCAATATCGCAAGGAGCATTATTAGCCAGAATAGGTTACTAATGAAATTTACATGATCTTCAATCAACGCTAAACAACTGGTTCATGGCAACTTCATTATCCATAATAAACAATTTGTAGCAATGAAAATCTGGCAAAAAAATATAGATGTTGATTCCTTTGTTGAATCATTTACTGTCGGCAACGACCGGGAGATGGACCTGCAGTTGGCAGCCGCTGATGTCTTGGGCTCATTGGCGCATACGCGGATGTTGAATAGCATCGACCTGATGACAGACGCAGATCTTGATGTCGTACAGAAAGAATTGAAGAATATCTATAAAGATATTCAGGCAGGTAATTTCCAGATTGAAAGCTCTGTGGAAGATGTCCATTCGCAGGTGGAGATGTTGCTGACGCAACGTATTGGTGAGGCCGGCAAAAAGATACATTCAGGAAGGTCGCGCAATGACCAGGTATTGGTCGACCTAAAATTGTATTTCCGTTCGGAGATCCAGCAGATCATTCAGCACACAGAGGCTTTTTTTAATATCCTCGTACAACTGAGTGAACGCTACAAACATATCCTGATCCCTGGATATACACATCTGCAGATCGCCATGCCGTCATCTTTTGGACTTTGGTTTGGTGCATATGCGGAAAGTTTGGTTGATGATCTTGAAATGATGCGTGCGGCATGGAAGGTGTGCAATAAAAATCCTTTGGGTTCCGCGGCAGGGTATGGTTCGTCATTTCCATTAAATCGAACCATGACCACACAGTTGTTGGGATTTGAAGATCTCAATTACAATGTGGTTTACGCACAGATGGGAAGAGGCAAGACGGAGCGTATCCTGGCACAAGGAATGAGTGCTATAGCTGCTACCTTGGCAAAATTTGCCATGGATGTATGCTTGTATATCAATCAGAATTTCGGTTTTATCTCTTTTCCAGCTCATTTGACGACAGGATCCAGTATTATGCCACATAAGAAGAATCCAGATGTCTTTGAACTAATCCGTTCGCGCTGTAATAAAATTCAGGCACTGCCCAATGAGATTGCGCTGATGACCACAAATCTGCCATCGGGTTACCACAGAGATCTGCAGCTGCTGAAAGAAAATCTTTTTCCAGCATTTACATCATTGAAGGACTGTCTGGAGATCGCGACCTTCATGCTTGAAAATATCTCGGTAAAAGAAAATGTGCTCGATGATCCGAAGTACGATTACCTGTTTTCGGTAGAAGTGGTCAATAATGAGGTGCTTAAAGGAGTGCCTTTTCGGGAAGCTTACAGGACAATCGGTATCGATATAGAGGCAGGCCGTTTTAAACCGTCCAAGGAAGTCAACCATACCCATGAAGGCAGCATAGACAATCTCTGCAATGATCAGATCCAACGCATGTTTCAGCAGGTAAAAGCCACTTTTGAATTCGAAAAGGTGGAACAGGCCATAGATGAGCTGTTAAAATAAAGTATATTGGAATAACAGAAAAAACGGCGAACGAGATACTTCTCGTTCGCCGTTTTTTCTGTTATTATTTTTTGATGGAAAATTTAAAGTGTGTTTCCGAATCAAAGGATTCGCCGGCCCGTAACAGAGTCGAAGGAAATTCCGCCTGATTAGGGCTGTCCGGAAAATGCTGGGTTTCCAAACAGAAGCCGGCGTAAGGCAGATATTTTTTTCCGCTTTTGCCAATATCGTTGCCAGTCATCCAATTGGCGGTATATAGTTGCACGCCCGGCTCGGTCGTAAACACGTCCAGCTGTATCCCCGTATTTTTGGAATACGCGGTGGCACAAGGCTGCGAAATAGGTTTATTATTAACATAGCAGTGATCATACCCTTTTGCTGCAATAAGCTGTTCATCGTTCGCTGTGATATCCTGGACAATTTTTTTTGGAATCCGGAAGTCAAAAGCTGTTCCGTCAACTGGAACGATTGCATTGGGGATTTGGTTCTCATCAACAAATAGAACTTCATCTGAATTGATCTGCAGTATGTGCTGTAGCACATCCCCGTTGCCTTCCCCATCAAGGTTGAAGTAGGTATGGTTGGTCAGGTTGACATGTGTGTCGGCGTCGGACTGCGCATGATACTTAATGATAATTTCATTATTTCGGGTGAGTGTATAGGAAACCATTACCTTTACATTTCCGGGAAAACCCTCTTCACCATCAGGAGAGACATAATAGAATTCAACATGAGATTGATAGGTGACCCGACGGTCCCATACTTTGTCATGGAACCCCGAAATGCCACCATGCAGGCAGTTTGGGCCATTATTTTGCGGGAGCGTATAGGATCTATTGTTAAGTTCGAATTTGCCGTTTGCGATACGGTTTGCAAAGCGTCCGGCTGTACAACCATGATATTTTTCATCTGAGGCTAAATAGCCCTGTATGGAATCAAATCCAAGTGCTACATCCACTAAATTGCCGTTTTTATCAGGGACTAAAATACTTACGATACGCGCGCCGTAGTCGGTGAGGAGCACCTGCATACCTCCTTCATTCTTCAATAAAAGTAAATGGGTATTCTTCCCCTCGATCGTAGCATCAAAGTGTTTTGGTATAAGTGATTGATATTTTGTCATGACCGTTTCTATTGGTATTGGGAATTAAAGATACGGAATTAGTATGGAGTATGGAGGCATGAGTGACAAGATTCCATCTTTTTAATTTTTACTTTTCCTATCTTTGCGCTATGTCTGAAAAAATGAACTGGAAAGATTTGCTTTCTGCAAAACGCTGGGGTTATGAAGATAGGACGGTGGAGAACCATCTGGTAGCCCGGTCGGAATTTCAACGGGATTATGACCGTCTGATTTTTTCATCGCCATTTCGAAGATTACAGAATAAGACGCAGGTCTTTCCGCTTCCGGGAGCAGTGTTTGTACACAATAGACTGACGCATAGCTTAGAAGTTGCGAGTGTCGGCCGTTCCCTTGGACGCATGTTTTATGCACAGCTCAAAGAACAGAACCCGGCTATCGATACGGCATATCCCTACCTGCAGGAAGTAGGAAATATTATTTCAGCTGCTTGTCTTTCCCATGACCTTGGGAACCCTGCCTTCGGGCATTCAGGGGAGTCGGCTATTTCCACCTACTTCACCGATGGTGATGGACGAAAATACCAAGATCAGGTGACCGCTGAAGAATGGGCCGATCTGACACACTTCGAAGGAAATGCCAATGCCCTGCGGATTTTGACACACGCTTTCCAAGGAAAGGACCCTAAAGGGTTTGCATTGACTTATACCTCCTTGGCGTCTATCGTAAAATATCCTTGTCTGGCTATTGACGGCCATGTCAAAAAAAGCCATCACCGCAAAAAGTATGGTTTCTTTACAGAAGAACAAAAAGCATTTGAGCAGATCGCCAATGAATTAGGCTTGTTGAGGGATCCCTCCAATCCCCGCGGATACCTTAGACATCCTTTGGTCTATCTGGTTGAAGCAGCAGATGATATTTGTTATAATATTATTGATCTGGAGGATGCGCATCATCTCAAAATCTTGTCTTATCAGGAAGTTGAGGAACTTTTGCTTCCCCTTTGTGGTTCTGAAAATCTACGGGAACGTCTGGATAGTTTGCTAGATACACCGAGCCGTGTCGCCCTGTTGCGCGCCAAAGCAATTAATACCTTGATAAAAGGCTGTGTGGATGTCTTTGTCCGCGAACAGGATAAGTTCTTGTCCGGCACGTTTTCTTCCGCCTTGATGGACGCGCTTGATGAAGATATCGTCAGACAGATGAACAAAATTTCGAAAATTTCCATTGAAAAGATCTACAATGCGCCGACGGTGGTCCAGATAGAGATAGCCGGCTACCGCGTAATGGATGCATTACTCAAGGAGTTTGTTCCCGCGTATCTAAAAAAGAATAAAAATAATTATGACAAAAAGCTGGTTGCTTTGATACCGGAGCAGTTTTATACAGATAAAGAGGATTCTTATTCCAAAATACGCTGTGTCCTGGATTTTGTTTCCGGGATGACGGATGTATATGCGATCGAACTTTATCGGAAAATCAAAGGAATCACGATTCCGAGTATTGAATAAACTTGGACCTGTCAGCTGAGGATCTTAACGGTCAAAAGAGTGAAGACATGTTAAGTTTGGTGTGATTTCACCACAGTAAAATGGAAAATATCAGGTGGGCCAAAGGCTTGTACAAGTAGTGTCAAATTTCAATACGCAAATCTCAATACGTTAAAATGAAAGTTGTAATAGCTGAAAAGCCATCCGTAGCACGGGATCTGGCGCGGGTGATGGGAGCAAAAGAAGTTAAGGATGGTTATATCGCCGGAAATGGTTATGCTTTTACTTATGCTTTTGGGCATTTGGTGCAGTTGTGTACACCTCAGGCCTACGGTTACAACAGCTGGACTATTTCCAACTTGCCGATTATACCGGCAACCTTTAAACTCGAGTCAAAAAAAGTCAAAAAAGACGGAAAACAAATCGATGATGCAGGAGCTGTCAAGCAACTGAATACAATCAAATCACTATTGGACCAAGCGGAAGAAATTATTGTGGCGACGGATGCGGGACGGGAAGGCGAACTTATCTTTCGAAATATCTATTATTTTTTAGGTTCAAAAGTGCCTTTTAAACGCCTTTGGATTTCAAGTCAGACTGACAAAGCGATCAAAGAGGGCTTCGCCAATTTAAAGGATGGAACAGAGTACGACAGTTTATATATGTCTGCGCGTTCGAGGTCGGAGTCAGACTGGCTGATCGGGATCAACGCGACCCAGGCCATTACGCTCGCCGCGGGTAATAAAGGACTCCTATCCTTAGGAAGAGTGCAGACGCCGACCTTGGCAATGATCTGTGCGCGTTATCTGGAAAACAAAGACTTTAAGCCACAGGCTTTCTACAAAATTCAGGCTGGTTTTGAAAAGGATAATATCAATTTTAAAGCCACCTCCAATAAGATCGATAAAAAAGATGTGGCGGAGGAGACTATAGCGCGGTTATCGGTAGGATCTACAGCACGGGTAGCCCGAGTGGAAGCCAAAGAGACAAAAGAACAGCCGCCCTTGCTCTTTGATCTGACTTCTCTGCAGCAAGATGCGAACAAAAAATATGGGTATTCAGCCGACCAGACGCTAAGTATTGCCCAGACACTCTATGAGAAAAAAGTGATCACCTATCCGCGGACAGGCTCCCGTTACATCAGCGAGGATGTCTTCGAGAAAATGGAAGAGCTCTTTCAGCATCTGTCGGATACTGCGGAGGAATCGATCGCCTCTATTGCGCGGAATTTGATCGGGGCTAAGCTGAATAAACGCTCTGTTGATGACAAAAAAGTTACCGATCACCATGCTTTGTTGGTAACGGATGAGAAGCCGGGGCACCTGCTCAAAGAGCAGCAGAACATTTACAATATGATTGCCAAGCGTATGGTGGAGAGCTTTTCTGATGTATGTATCAAAGACATTACCACTGTCATCATCGATGCACAGGGAGTGGAACTAATTGCGAAAGGTACCGTGATCAAGCAATACGGCTGGCGTCTTTCGCCCGAACAGATCGAGGTGGCCGATGATGATAAGAATAACGAAGACCAGGACAATGAAAATGCGCAGCTCCCCAAATTGTCGGCCGAACAGCTGTTGGAGATACTGACGCTCGAGCTTGCCGAACGTTTTACCAAAGCGCGGCCAATTCATACCGAAGCGTCGTTATTGAAAGCCATGGAGACTTCTGGCAAGGACATCGAAGATGAGGAAATGCGTCAGGCCATGAAAGATTGTGGGCTTGGAACTCCGGCCACACGGGCCGCCACTATAGAAACACTCTTTCAGCGCGATTATATCAAACGCGAGAAAAAGAAGCTCATTCCCACCGAAAAAGGATTAGCGGTCTATCAGCTGGTCAAGGACCGTTCGATTGCAAAGGTGACCCTGACAGGTAAATGGGAGCAGAAACTCGAAGAAATGCGCGCCAATAAGGTTTCTTACGATGTGTTTATGAAGCATATCAAAGATTATACGGCGAAGATAACCAAAGAGCTGCTGGCCTTACGCATCTCATTGGCTCAAGAAGAGATCAAGCCGCAACAAAAAGGCAAAATAAAGTGCCCAAAATGTGACAAAGGCCTCATTCAGCTGTATGACCGTGTGGCCCAATGCGACCATTATGCCCGTGGTTGTGACTTTAAGATCTGGCGAACCCTAAACGGAATTTTTCTGGAGGAAAAAGAGATGAAAAATCTCCTGGAAAAAGGAAAAACTTCAGAATTTAAAGGCGTGAAAAATAATGACGGCAGCATCGTGAACGCAGCGCTGATATTTGAAAATTTTAAAGTAAACGTGGGATAGCCATCCTTAGTTCTGAATTTTCAAAATTTCTGAAAATAAAATATATTCCATAAACAGGTCAAGATAGCGTAATAAGAATATCCATACCTTGTGTCCTATTCGATTTGTATTAACTTTGCTGGCATTATGGCGACAACTTTGTACAATCCATTCAGACAATTTCAGTTTGAGTCAGATATTTGTTTTTTGACGGGCAATAAACTTCAATCGCAGGAGGAATCTATTCAGGTTTTCCCAGTATGGATGATGAAATCTTTTCAGTTGGAGGATAAGCCTTTTAAGATGCTGGACGAGAATCTGGTCACCTATAAATCCTTGAAGCTTCCTTGTTGCATAGCCGCAGCAGAGGCTATCGAACAAATGGAACGCGTAGTGGAACACGCATTCGGGCAGGGATATGAGGCCGTTAGGCGCGTTGACCCGATATTGCTGTTTCAATGGATGTCCAAAATAATGTATGGTGTAGTCTATAACGAAATCCTGGCGGGGATCCGACAACAGCAGGCATCTGGTGAGGATATGAACTTTTCCCAGGCCTTGGCACAACGATTTACAAACCTGCATGCCATGTTGCAGTCGCTTGTGACACCCATGGAATTTGAGAATACGATGCCTTTCTCTTTGGTTGTTGTGCCTGTGAACAATGCTCCCGATACGTTTATGTACCGAGACGAGATCAATACCCTGATTTTTTCCATTCGGATGAAAGATTTCGCCGTGGTGGCCTGTCTTCAGGACAATGCCACCAACAATATCTATCACGAGGACATCCTGAAAATAATCCAAGGCAAGATCCTACACCCTATCCAATTCGAAGAACTTTGTGCACGGTACTTTTATTCTGCTTATTTATTCAACCGTCTGCCAGATTACACCTACTTAAATACTCCGCAGAAAGTCTATGTCGAACCGATGCCATTAGCTGACATGTCGATGAAACCGATATTTGATCACTGGCAGAACAAAACTTATGGTCAGGTTTTGGAGAATTTTTGGAAGCCTTGGGGCCTTACATTGTTTGAGATTATCAAGAATCCCGAACAGCCGGTCAGCTTTCTGGTGGATGAACAGGGTAACTTTAGGTCTGAACTCGATATGCCATTGAATTAGATGTAAGCACAGATAATGCAATAAATAGCTATCGAAACACGTTAAATGGTATGAATATGGTTTCTAAAATTTTTTCCACCGTTGTACTGCTGGTTTTTACGTGTTGGCACGTTCATGCTCAGGCTGTCCGTGACATACCCGCGGATAGTTTGGTTCAGAAAGTGGATGAGTTTCCATATTTTAAAGGCGGACTAACAGCATGGTCTAAATTTTTGCAGAATAACCTCGATTTGACCAGAACTGCCATGATGATGGACAGCGTCGCCTATGTGAAGTATGGGGCAAAGCAGACTGCGGTTCTTAATTTTATCGTTTGCGAAGATGGCGCCATCTGCAATATCGAAATCGAAAATCCGGAAAAAATTAGTCCGGAGTTCGCGAAGGCGGTACTGGCTGCCATGCGCAGGTCTCCACAGTGGATGCCAGCTCTGGTGAAGGGAAAGCCGGTTAAGACCCGGTTTCGGCAGCCTGTAGTTGCAGTTATCGAATAAAAAGCTACAGTTTATACACAACCAATATATTAACACAGTATGTCGTTTTGGGATAAAGTTAAAAAATTAATGAGCGGTGAAGACAGTGCTGCTTCTGAAAACAAGGAAGTGGAAATTACCGCTGGTGGTTCTACGGTGTATCGTTATGAAGAACAACCCGAAGAAAAAAAAGATCCGAGGAATCTTTTTCCCGAAATTCAGTGTGTCTATCTGGAAGAAATCGAGGAGCATTTGACAAAATATATTGCTCCACCCGAAATGGTTTTTCATGAAATCATTTCTGAGCTGGTACATATCGATGTGCATTGGATCAAACCCAGTGCAGATTATCCCTTTAACATTCTGGTAACTTCAGGCATGAGTGATTTGCCTATGCATGTTCCGGATGAACTGGAAAACAAAGAAAGTTATGAGCGAGCTGAGCTAATGGTTGTGCTTCCTGCTGACTGGGCGATAGGCGAGCAGGAATTTCAGGATGATAACAACTACTGGCCGGTTTACTTTTTAAAACGGCTGGCACGGTTTCCTCATGAATATAAAACGTGGCTCGGCTATGGCCATACCATTCCAAATGGAGCAGATGCCGAAGAGATCGCCAATACCGGATTCGGCTGTATGCTGCTATTGCCTCCGATGCTTAGCTTCGGTGAGGAATTCCTAGAACTTAAAACTAAAGATGGCAACGTGATTAATTTCTACGCAATGATCCCAATTTATAAGGAAGAAATGGATTATAAGTTAGAAGAAGGAACCGATGCGCTACTGGACCGTTTCGATGAGTACGGCATTTCTGAACTGGTGGACGTGGACCGACCGAACGTGTGCCATTAATAAACATAACAACTCAATTCCCTGGGATGTGAACTCGCAATGGACACTGTCCCGGGGAATTGCTATGATTATAGACTGGCCGTCATAATGCTGACTGTCCGATCGATATCCTCAAAGCTGACATTGAGGTGGGGTCTAAAGCGGATACTTCGTTCACCACAGCCCAGCATGATCAGCTTATTGGCATAGGCTTTTTTAATAAACTCATTGCGTGCATCAGTGGATTCAAAATCCAGCGCTACAAACAGTCCTTCTCCCCGTAGATTGGAGAGCTGCGGTCTTTCCACCATCAGTTCTTCAAGTTTAGACTTAAGATACTCACCTTTTTCAGCTGCATTTAAAACTAAATTTTCCTGTTCGATCACTTCTAAGATTAGTTTAAAACGGAGCATGTCCATAAAGTCTCCACCAAAGGTAGAGTTGATCCGGCTCGATTCTCTGAACACATGATGTTCTACCAGGTCAAACTTCTCTTTGCTAGCTAATATGCCGCAGACCTGCGCTTTTTTTCCAAAGGCGATTACATCTGGTAACACATCATAATGCTGATATGCCCACATCTTTCCTGTGATGCCCAATCCGGTCTGGACTTCGTCAAAGATGAGGAGAATTTGCTGTTTGTCACAAATCTCACGCAGTTGCTGCAAAAATTCCTTTCGGAAGTGATTATCACCACCTTCGCCTTGAATAGGCTCAATAATAATGCAGGCGATGTCATGTGGGTTACTTTCTAATGCATAGTTGATTTCGTCTATGGCTTTTTCCTCAAGGTCGATTGTCTGTTTGATGCGTTCGGCTGTTAGCGGATAACTTAGCTTGGGATTGGTGATCCGCGGCCAGTTGAACTTTGGAAAGTACATATATTTCCTTGGGTCATGGGTATTGGTCAACGAAAGTGTATAACCCGACCTGCCATGAAATGCCTGTCTGAAATGTATGACCTGATGGGCTTCTTTCTGTATACCTTGGGAGAAATTAAGTCGTGTCTTCCAGTCAAAAGCTGCTTTCAAGGCATTTTCAACAGCCAAAGTGCCGCCTGAAATGAAGAAGGCATAGGCGAGTTCATCTGGGATGGCGACCCGGCCGAAGGTGTCCACAAAGTCTGCAAATTCTTTTGGATAGATATCTGACATTGCAGGTTTATTCACTGCCATTTTTCCTAAAAAGTCGCGATGTTTAACCAAATGAGGGTGATTGTATCCTACGGCCATGGAGGCAAACATGCTGAACATATCAAGGTATTCATCGCCGTTTTCATCGACAATATATGACCCATGCGATTTTTCCATATCCATCACTAATGGAAAACCGTCTGCCAATATATGTTTGCTTAATCGTTGATGTACAGTGCTCATAATTTTAAAAAAAATGGTTTTATAAATCGAATTTGATACCTTGTGCCAATGGCAGGTCGGTCGAGTAATTAATGGTATTTGTCTGTCGGCGCATATACGCTTTCCAGGCATCTGATCCGGATTCTCTGCCGCCACCTGTATCTTTTTCGCCACCGAATGCCCCTCCGATTTCCGCTCCTGAGGTACCTATATTGACATTGGCAATGCCACAGTCGGACCCTGCCGCGCTAAGAAATAGCTCGGCTTCCCTTAAGTTGTTGGTCATCACCGCAGAAGAGAGGCCTTGTGCAACACCATTTTGAAGGTCGATTGCCTGGCTGATATCTCCTTGGTATTTGATAAGATATAGGATTGGCGCAAACGTTTCGTGCTGTACGATATCATAATGATTTTCCACTTCAGCAATAACAGGTTGTACGTAGCAGCCACTTTCATAACCATCCCCTTCAAGAACTTTACCTTTGATCAGAAGTTGGCCGCCTTGTGTTTCGATTTTATCCAATGCATCCAAGTATGAATTTACAGCAGCTTTGTCGATCAACGGCCCAACATGGTTGTTTGTGTCCAGAGGATTACCGATTTTAAGTTGGTCATAGGCTTCTGTCAACAGTTTCTTCACTTTTTCATAGATGCTTTCATGGATGATTAGTCTCCTCGTGCTGGTACAGCGTTGCCCAGCGGTTCCCACTGCACCAAATACAGCTCCAATGACAGTCATTTTGAGATCCGCTTCCGGTGTAACAATGATGGCATTGTTGCCTCCTAGTTCCAGAAGGGTTTTTCCTAGTCGCTGAGCAACGGTTACAGCGACTTCTTTTCCCATTCTTGTTGATCCGGTTGCTGAAATTAGACCGATTCGAACGTCAGCAGATAGCCATTCTCCGATCTCTTTGTCACCAATAACAAGACTGGAAATGCCCTCAGGCAGGCCATTCCGGTAAAGAATTTCAGCAAGGAGCTTTTGGCAGGCTATGGCACATAAAGGCGTTTTCTCACTAGGTTTCCAAATCACGGTATTTCCACAGACCAATGCCAATGCGATATTCCATGCCCATACAGCAACCGGAAAATTGAATGCGGTAATAATACCTACGATTCCCAGCGGATGATACTGCTCGTACATGCGATGACCGGGACGTTCCGAATGTATGGTATTGCCATAAAGCTGACGGGATAATCCAAGCGCAAAATCACAGATATCAATCATCTCCTGAACCTCGCCCATCCCTTCTTGATAGGATTTGCCCATTTCATAAGAGACCAGTTTTCCCAGAGCCGGCTTAAGTTGCCGTAATCGGTCTCCCAGCTGCCGTATGATTTCACCCCTTTTAGGAGCGGGAATAAGTCTCCAGGTTCTAAAGGCATCTGTGGCACTGTTGACAACTTGCTCATAATCCTTTCGGCTGCTGCCTGTTACTAAGGCAATACGCTTGCCATCTACGGGTGAAAAAGATTCAAATAGTTTGCCTCCGGAAAACCAGTGCTGTCCTGTCGAAGATCCCGGGTTTTGGGTGGATATACCAAGTATTTTGAGTTCATTTTTCATTATAAGGTTTATTTTGTTCGTGGTATATAGTAAATATAGGGAATAAAATTCTGTTTAACAAGATTAATATGAATATTGTTCAGTATTAAAAAAAATCGTATCTTAGTTATTGGGTAAAAAATAAAAACCGCACCAAGATGAGACAAATTAATATTGATTATTATCAGATAGATGATCTGTTGTCTGATGAGCATAAACTGATCCGCCGGACTGTTCGGGATTTTGTACGTTCTGAAATAAAGCCTGTTATTGAAGAGGCAGCACAAGAACATCGTGCAATTGACGGGCTCATGCCAAAGCTTGGATCGATAGGTGCCTTAGGCCCTTATATTCCGGCAGAGTATGGTGGGGCAGGGTTGGACCAGATTTCCTATGGTCTGATTATGCAGGAATTGGAGGCTGGAGATTCTGCGGTGCGTTCGGCTGCGTCGGTACAATCGTCTCTAGTGATGTATCCAATTTACAGTTACGGAAGTGAAGCACAGCGCCGTAAATTTTTACCACCACTTGCCTCTGGGGAGTTTATTGGCGCCTTTGGCTTGACTGAACCTAATCATGGTTCCGATCCTGCTGGAATGGAGACCAAATTAAAGTCTTATGAAGGCGGTTTTTTATTGAATGGGGCAAAGATGTGGATTACTAACGCTCCTATTTGCGATATTGCAGTGGTTTGGGCAAAAGACGAAAGCGGAAAGGTTCGAGGAGTCATTGTTGAGCGCGGTATGGAAGGCTTTGAGACACCAGAAACTTTGCATAAATGGTCCTTGCGGGCGTCAAAGACTGGAGAACTTGTTTTTCATGATGTTTTCATTCCTGCTGAAAATGTCTTACCAGAGGTGAATTCTATGCGCGGGCCGTTGTCTTGTTTGAATTCAGCCCGTTATGGAATATCTTGGGGTGTGATTGGCGCGGCAATAGATTGTTACGAAACCGCTGTCCAATATGCACTGGAAAGACAGCAGTTTGATCGGCCGATCGGAGGCTTCCAGTTGCAGCAGAAAAAGCTTGCCGAATTCCTTACTGAAATTACAAAGGCACAGTTGCTTTCCTGGCGTTTGGGTGTACTGAAGAATGAGGGCAAGGCTACGCCGCAGCAGATTTCCATGGCGAAACGAAATAATGTGAATATGGCCTTACAAATTGCACGGGAATCCAGACAGATTCTGGGTGGGATGGGCATTGTTGGTGATTTTCCGATTATGCGGCACATGATGAACCTTGAATCTGTTGTCACCTATGAAGGTACACATGATATTCATTTATTGATAACAGGACAAGATATTACTGGCTTGAATGCATTCTCGTCATAAATTTCACCTCTTTTGTAATTTCCGTTACCCCGCGCCGAGGTGGGGCCCGCCAAGATAATGGACTAAGGAGGTTCTGCTCCCATCACGGGTATATCTTACAATTCCGGAGTATTTGTTGCCGTGTCACTCTCCAGTATGTTGTATGCACTGATTTTCTAATGACGGTGACCAAGTTCCATATTTACCTAGATATTACATATTTCTTAGTTAGGTTTCCGTTAGGTTTAGTTTAGCCTGAGCCTAATGAAAACCTAAACTAAACCTAAACAAACCCTAAGTAAAACCTATATAAAAGTATATGTTGGCCTCTGCCGAGTTGCCCTTTGGACGTTGGACCGGATATCCGTAGCTGGTCGTGCGCTTCGGGCCCGTTCAGTCCCGGACAGTCAGCAGATCGTGTGTCCGGAGTGCGTGTGTCCGTGCTGCCCCATGTTTTCTCCGGCTGCGGTGCACCGCGGATCCACTGCTGCTCTGCGCCTTATCCGCATCCGGGGCAGGATGACCGTGGAGTGAGAACAGGGCCGGGAGGCGCTGAGAGCGTGCAGGACACGGACTCAACACGGACTCATCATAGACTCAGCACGGAAACAGGGCGGAGCCACCGTGCTGATGGCATGCTGCTGTCCTGCAGTGAGAGCCAAGGATTATCGGAGTATTGCGGGCTCTGGTACCCGTCTTCAGGATCTGTTCCCCGGGCTCCGGGGGGAGGCGTCGCTGTTGGCCATGGTCCCGGGATTCCCGTCCGCCTGCCGGTCGGCCGAAGTCTTTCCGTTCAGATGTTTTGCCCCGTGCCGGATTTTCCGGCCCCGGAGCAGACCCCGGCTCAAACGCCCGTCCATCTTTCCGGGGAGCTGGCTGCTCTGCCCTGCATCCGGATAGCATTCTGCTTAACCGGATGCTTTCCGCGGAGATTTTTGCTTCCGCCCGCCCTTGCGGCCCCTGTTCTGCGGTCCCGGAGCCGCCGGTTTCAAAAAGAATCGTCCACCTGTCCAGCAGGTTAGGTTAAAAACAGAAAAAATAAGCACAGAAGGCTTGGAAGTTTGTTATAAAAGTTTCTATCTTTGCACCACTCCGCAAGGGAGGGCGGGCTGCTCCGGAAAAAGCAGCCATGAAAGAAAGAAGGGTTCAACGGTAGCTGAACGCGGAAACCGGAAAAAGAAAGCCAAAAAAAACTTCAGAAAGTTTTTGGAAGTCCGGAAAAGATTCCTACCTTTGCAGTCCCGTCGGAAACGGCGGGGAAACAAAAAAAGATAAAAGAGGGCGCAATGCCATCGGAATACAGCGGATACGGAAGTTGAAGCGCATAAAGTTCTTTAATAACACACAATCATGTAGCGTGACGAGTAGGCAGACAGACGAAAGTCGGAAGTCATGGAACAGATTCAAGTAATCCGTTCAATTCGGTCCGAGATCAGAGATATTAAAAAAAGAATTCTGATTATTATAAATAGTCGGAATCAAAAACTTCATTTTACAATGGAGAGTTTGATCCTGGCTCAGGATGAACGCTAGCGGCAGGCCTAATACATGCAAGTCGGACGGGATCCATTGGTAGCTTGCTATCAATGGTGAGAGTGGCGCACGGGTGCGTAACGCGTGAGCAACCTGCCTCCATCAGGGGGATAGCCTCTCGAAAGAGAGATTAACACCGCATAACATAATGTTCCGGCATCGGGATATTATTAAATATTTATAGGATGGAGATGGGCTCGCGTGACATTAGCTAGTTGGTAGGGTAACGGCTTACCAAGGCGACGATGTCTAGGGGCTCTGAGAGGAGAATCCCCCACACTGGTACTGAGACACGGACCAGACTCCTACGGGAGGCAGCAGTAAGGAATATTGGTCAATGGGCGGAAGCCTGAACCAGCCATGCCGCGTGCAGGATGACTGCCCTATGGGTTGTAAACTGCTTTTGTCCGGGAATAAACCTCCTTACGAGTAGGGAGCTGAATGTACCGGAAGAATAAGGATCGGCTAACTCCGTGCCAGCAGCCGCGGTAATACGGAGGATCCGAGCGTTATCCGGATTTATTGGGTTTAAAGGGTGCGTAGGCGGCCTGTTAAGTCAGGGGTGAAATACGGTGGCTCAACCATCGCAGTGCCTTTGATACTGACGGGCTTGAATCCATATGAAGTGGGCGGAATAAGACAAGTAGCGGTGAAATGCATAGATATGTCTTAGAACTCCGATTGCGAAGGCAGCTCACTAAGCTGGTATTGACGCTGATGCACGAAAGCGTGGGGATCGAACAGGATTAGATACCCTGGTAGTCCACGCCCTAAACGATGATAACTCGATGTTGGCGATAGACAGCCAGCGTCCCAGCGAAAGCGTTAAGTTATCCACCTGGGGAGTACGCCCGCAAGGGTGAAACTCAAAGGAATTGACGGGGGCCCGCACAAGCGGAGGAGCATGTGGTTTAATTCGATGATACGCGAGGAACCTTACCCGGGCTTGAAAGTTAGTGGAGGATGCAGAGACGCATCCGTCCTTCGGGACACGAAACTAGGTGCTGCATGGCTGTCGTCAGCTCGTGCCGTGAGGTGTTGGGTTAAGTCCCGCAACGAGCGCAACCCCTATGTTTAGTTGCCAGCATGTTATGGTGGGGACTCTAAACAGACTGCCTGTGCAAACAGTGAGGAAGGTGGGGACGACGTCAAGTCATCATGGCCCTTACGTCCGGGGCTACACACGTGCTACAATGGACGGTACAGCGGGCAGCTAGCTGGCAACAGCATGCTAATCTCTAAAAGCCGTTCACAGTTCGGATCGGGGTCTGCAACTCGACCCCGTGAAGTTGGATTCGCTAGTAATCGCGTATCAGCAATGACGCGGTGAATACGTTCCCGGGCCTTGTACACACCGCCCGTCAAGCCATGAAAGTTGGGGGTACCTAAAGCATGTTACCGCAAGGAGCGTGTCAGGGTAAAACCGATAATTGGGGCTAAGTCGTAACAAGGTAGCCGTACCGGAAGGTGCGGCTGGAATACCTCCTTTCTAGAGCATCGCGGACCGTTGCTCGTCACGTACCACATGATTGAAAAGAAGAAAACATCAGAAGAAAGTGCCCTCCCCTTAAAGGAGCGGTCCCGGAAGGAGAGATGGAATAATACAGCTAGTCCCGTAGCTCAGTTGGTCAGAGCACTACACTGATAATGTAGGGGTCAGCAGTTCAAATCTGCTCGGGACTACGGATAGAAAAGGGGAATTAGCTCAGCTGGCTAGAGCACCTGCCTTGCACGCAGGGGGTCAACGGTTCGAATCCGTTATTCTCCACGTTTCCGGGAGGAACATCGAGAGATGTTCTAGAAAAAGCAACCGGAAAAAGAGTTCTTTGACATACTGAAAGAGAAAAAAAATTACAAGAGAAGACAACAGTAGGGATAATGTCAGTGATGGCATATCCATGCAGCTTCCCGGCGGGCAAAAGGGCCGGGGGGTGAAGAAAGTAAATAAGGGCACACGGGGGATGCCTAGGCTCTCAGAGGCGATGAAGGACGTGATAAGCTGCGATAAGCTTTGGGGATCGGCAAATGCGAAATGATCCAAAGATTTCCGAATGGGGTAACCTGGCTATTTGAAGAATAGCCGTATGATACGCGAACGCGCTGAACTGAAACATCTAAGTAGGCGTAGGAGAAGAAAATAACAATGATTTCCCAAGTAGTGGCGAGCGAACGGGAAGGAGCCCAAACCGTGCATGTTACGGCATGTGCGGGGTTGTAGGACCACGATATTGTACTGTGCTATGAACTGGAAGCAGGTGGGAAACTGCGCGATACGGGTGATAGCCCCGTACAGGTAAAGAATACAGACATAGTGGTATCCTGAGTACCGCGGGACCGGAGAAATCCTGTGGGAATCTGCCAGCACCATCTGGCAAGGCTAAATACTCCTGAGAGACCGATAGTGGACCAGTACCGTGAGGGAAAGGTGAAAAGAACCCCGAACAGGGGAGTGAAAAGAACCTGAAACCGTGTGCTTACAAGCGGTTGGAGCGGAGTAGTTCCGTGACAGCGTGCCTTTTGCATAATGAGCCTACGAGTTACTCTTGTCTGGCAAGGTTAAGTCCTTCAGGGACGCAGCCGAAGCGAAAGCGAGTCTTAACAGGGCGCATAGTCAGATGAGGTAGACGCGAAACCCTGTGATCTACCCTTGGGCAGGTTGAAGTTGCAGTAACATGTAATGGAGGACCGAACCGATAAACGTTGAAAAGTTTCCGGATGACCTGAGGGTAGGGGTGAAAGGCCAATCAAACTGGGAAATAGCTCGTACTCCCCGAAATGTTTTTAGGAACAGCGTGAGAACTGAGTCTGTCAGAGGTAGAGCTACCGATTGGGTGCGGGGGAGTCAAATCCTACCAAATCCAGACGAACTCCGAATGCTGACAGATATGTCTTGCAGTGAGGCTTTGGGTGCTAAGGTCCAAGGCCGAGAGGGAAAGAACCCAGACCATCAGCTAAGGTCCCCAAATCCGTTCTAAGTTGAACTAACGAGGTCCGGCTGCCCAGACAGCTAGGATGTTGGCTTGGAAGCAGCCATTCATTTAAAGAGTGCGTAACAGCTCACTAGTCGAGCGGCCGGGCGTGGATAATAAACGGGCATCAAGAACGGTACCGAAGCTATGGATTTGTACTGAAAGATGTACAACTGGTAGGGGAGCATTCCATCGCCAGGGAAGCACAGTGGTAATGCTGTGTGGAGGTTATGGAAAAGCAAATGTAGGCATAAGTAACGATAAGGCGGGTGGGAAACCCGCCCACCGAAAGACCAAGGTTTCCTGATCAACGTTAATCGGATCAGGGTCAGTCGGGACCTAAGGCGCACCCGAAGGGGGCAGGCCGATGGACAACTGGTTAATATTCCAGTACTCTTTTTAACTGCGATGTGGTGACGGAGTAGTGACACTGCCGCGAACTGACGGAATAGTTCGTTGAAAGGCGTAGGTATTGGAGCTGTAGGCAAATCCGCAGCTCTAGCTGAAACCCGATAGTACAGCAAAGCTCCGGCGGCGCTGATAGAGCAGGTAATCAGACTTCCAAGAAAACCCGCTAAGCTTCAGGTTAAGAAGACCCGTACCGCAAACCGACACAGGTGGTCGAGGAGAGAATCCTAAGGTGCTCGAGTGAATCATGGCTAAGGAACTCGGCAAAATGGTCCTGTAACTTCGGGAGAAGGGGCGCTGTCTCAGCGATGAGCAGCCGCAGTGAAAAGGCCCAGGCGACTGTTTAACAAAAACATATGGCTTTGCAAAATCGGAAGATGAAGTATAAGGCCTGACACCTGCCCGGTGCTGGAAGGTTAAGAGGGGATGTCATCGCAAGAGAAGCATTGAATCGAAGCCCCAGTAAACGGCGGCCGTAACTATAACGGTCCTAAGGTAGCGAAATTCCTTGTCGGGTAAGTTCCGACCTGCACGAATGGTGTAACGATCTGGGCGCTGTCTCAGCCATGAGCTCGGTGAAATTGTGGTATCGGTGAAGACGCCGGTTACCCGCAACGGGACGGAAAGACCCCATGCACCTTCACTATAGCTTAACATTGGGACTGGGTACAGGATGTGTAGGATAGGCGGGAGATATTGAAGCGGGTTCGCCAGGATCCGTGGAATCGTCCTTGAAATACCGCCCTTTCTGTATCCGGTTTCTAACTCCGCAGTGCGGAGGACATTGTTTGGTGGGTAGTTTGACTGGGGTGGTCGCCTCCAAAAAGGTAACGGAGGCTTTCAAAGGTAAGCTCAGTACGCTTGGTAACCGTACGTGGAGTGCAATGGCATAAGCTTGCTTGACTGTGAGACCTACAAGTCGGACAGGGTCGAAAGACGGACATAGTGATCCGGTGGTTCTGTATGGAAGGGCCATCGCTCAAAGGATAAAAGGTACGCTGGGGATAACAGGCTGATCTCCCCCAAGAGCTCATATCGACGGGGAGGTTTGGCACCTCGATGTCGGCTCGTCACATCCTGGGGCTGGAGAAGGTCCCAAGGGTTGGGCTGTTCGCCCATTAAAGTGGCACGCGAGCTGGGTTCAGAACGTCGCGAGACAGTTCGGTCCCTATCTGTTGTGGGCGTTGGAAGTTTGGGTGGATCTGACCTTAGTACGAGAGGACCGGGTTGGACAGACCTCTGGTGAACCTGTTATGCCGCCAGGTGTACGGCAGGGTAGCTACGTCTGGAGCAGATAAGCGCTGAAAGCATCTAAGTGCGAAACTGGCCACGAGATGAGACTTCCTGACAGGGCCGTAGGAGATGACTACGTTGATAGGCCACAGGTGTAAAGGTTGAGAGACCATAGCCGAGTGGTACTAATAGCCCGAAGCTTTCTCATGCAGACAGACACTGTTGTCTTCCTCTTTAATTTTTGAACACTCTTTCGGTATATATGTCAGTATGGTGCGTGCTGCCGGACCGGTATTTTCCCTGCGGAGGGAAGCTGAATACCATCATCCAGCTGCTTGATACCATAAATGATCTTTAGGTGCCTATATCGGCGGTGTCTACCTCTTCCCATTCCGAACAGAGCAGTCAAGCCCGCCAGAGCCGATGGTATTGCCGTAACAGGTGGGAGAGTAGGTCGGTGCCTTTTTTTACACGGAAGCCCTTGCTGGAAACAGTCAAGGGCTTCTTCCGTTTACAGCGGTACATGCTGCGCGCAGCGGGATGACCGCTGGGAACCGCTCTCTCTGCGCGGATACCGGAAACGGTTTATGGGCATCTACGGTCCTGATATACTGCCGTGCGGTCATAAAAAGCCAGCATCACCCCGGCCTTATGATAAATAACGCTTTTCCAATAGATAATATTCTTACTGACCAAGGAGCTCTGAGGAGATGTTTAATCATCGGGGGCGGCTCTTTACTTTAGTTTTATCCATTTTGTACAATCGGAAAGAGGCGTCTATGATGCTTGTCTAGATCGCCTACTTGTATATTCCGGAGGAGTAAGCGAGCAGCACAACTTTGGTTGTAACAGACTGGGATGCTCGCTCTTCTTAAAAGCGATTGAGTAGTGTTATCATACAGCAGGTTGCGAGCAAGATTGGCCCAGAGCTTTAGAATTTGTCAACAAAAACTGTAATGATAATAAATTAAGCAATCGTTTGTGTAGATTAAGCAAACGATTGCTTTCAAGTTTGATTTTTTATTTTGAGAAAAGTGTTATATCATTGTTATAGAGATTAAGTTCTTTTGTTAGAACCAAGTATAAATCCAAATCCACAAGGATTTTCGAATTGACTGTTTAGTTTGTTTTAAAATAGGTGATTTTTTAGAGGGACCAATTGGTCCCTTTAAATTTACATGAACTTTAAATTATGAATTCTAGAAGAGATTTTCTAAAAAAGGCGGGTATATTATCTTCGTTGGCAGTTTCGCTTCCCACTTTAGTGCATGCAGAGTCGGCATCGGAAGCATTCAATATGTGTGGTTACGCGGCGCCCAAGATTGATAAGGTCAAAGTTGCAGTGATCGGGTTAGGAATGCGTGGTCCGGGCGCTGTGGAACGACTGTCCTATATTGCCGGCTGTGAAATTGTAGCGCTATGTGATAAACATGCCGACCGTGTGGAGAAAGCACAGAAAATACTGACTTCAAAAGGCTTAAAAACTGCCCGTTCCTACTCCGGGGAGGATGGTTGGAAGACCCTGTTGAAAGAGCAGCAATTGGATCTAGTGTATATTTGTACACCTTGGTCCTATCACGCATCGATGAGTATTGCTGCCATGAAAGCCGGTAATCATGTTGCCTGTGAAGTACCGATCGCCTTATCGATAAAGGACTGTTGGGAAGTCGTCAAAACCTCTGAAGCGACAAGAACGCATTGTATGATGCTGGAGAACTGCTGTTATGACTTTTTCGAAATGCTAACCCTAAACATGGTTCGGCAGGGATTGTTCGGCGAACTGGTTCATGCTGAAGGCGCTTATATCCATGATCTATTGGACCTGAATTTTGCAAAGAATGGCTATGATAATATGTGGCGCTTACGGGAAAATATCAAAATAAATGGCAACTTGTATCCTACTCACGGTCTAGGTCCTGTTGCACAGTGCCTAAATATCAATCGAGGTGACAAAATGGACCATTTAGTGGCGATGTCGTCCAACGATTTCATGATGGGTGAAAAAGCAAAAGAGCTCGCGGGTAAAGACTCCTTTTTTCAGGAGTTTGTTGGCAAAAAGTATCGCGGCAATATGAACACCACGCTTATCCGTACAGCAAAAGGCAAGACGATTATGCTGCAGCATGATGTCACTTCGCCAAGACCGTATTCCAGGCTGCATACCATAAGTGGAACAAAAGGATTTGCACAAAAATACCCAACAGAGAATATCGCTTTTGGACACGAGTTTATCGGAACAGAAAAGCTAAAAGAACTGTATGACAAATATACACCAGAATTGGTGAAATATATCGGAGAACAGGCAAAGCAGGTGGGCGGACATGGAGGAATGGATTTCATGATGGACTGGCGGTTGATCGACTGCCTGCGGAATGGCCTACCTTTAGATCAAGATGTATATGATGCCGCTTCGTGGAGCTGTATCGTCCCGTTAAGTGCTGAATCGGTTGGGAGAAATTGCAAGACTGTTGCAGTGCCGGATTTTACAAAAGGTGCTTGGAAACATAATGCTCCTGTTGATATTACCCTGCGAGGCGGGGGAAATACCCCTATCCGCTCTAAGAGCGTAAAAAAGGAAAATCTTCAGTTGGATGTATAGAGGTCCCGACTTTATGTTTATCTTTAATCATGCTACTTAATCTGACACTGGTTACTTGTCTGTCGTTATTTCCGGCACCTGATACACTTTCATGCTGCGTCGGAGCGAGTATACCGACACGGGCAGGAATGATTAAATCGAAATTATCAAGGCAGGATGCTGGCACCGATGGAAAAATGGTCTTGGTCAAAGGTGGCCGTTTTTTGATGGGTAGTTCTAGGTTTGAGGACAGTAAGCCTTTGCATACGGTAGAAATATCATCCTTTTATATGGATGAGCATGAAGTGACGAATGCGCAATTTACTCAGTTTGTAAAAGAAACGGGGTATATTACCGTCGCTGAACGGGAACTGGACGCCGGAGATTTCCCTGGCGTAGACCCCAGCATGCTTGTTCCCGGATCTGCGGTATTTTCCAAACCGGAAGAAATCCGCTCCTTAAATAACTACCTGATGTGGTGGGAGTATATCCCTGGTGCAAGCTGGCAGCATCCTGAAGGACCTCAAAGCTCCATAAAGGACAGAATGGATCATCCTGTGGTACAGGTTGCTTACGAGGATGCGGAAGCCTATGCAAAATGGGCGGGTAAGCGCCTGCCGACAGAAGCCGAATGGGAATATGCGGCACGTTCCGGACAGGATGCGAATGATAATGTTTATTACTGGGGCAGCGAATTAAAGCCAGATGGCAAGTGGAAAGCAAATATCTATCAAGGACAGTTTCCTGTCGATAATTCAAAGGAGGACGGGTATGAAGGTACGGCTCCGGTCAAATCGTTTCCGCCAAATACTTTGGGACTGTACGACATGGAAGGAAATGTCTGGGAATGGTGTTCGGACTATTATAGGCCCGACTATTATCAGCATAGTGCGCTGTCTAACCCCAAAGGGCCTGAAAATTCTTATGATCCTCAGGAGCCAAACCTTGAAAAACGTGTACAACGGGGAGGATCTTTTCTTTGCAATGATCAGTATTGCGAACGTTATAAAGCCGGGAGCAGAGGCAAAGGTGAGGTCAATAGCCCTACCAATAACGTCGGGTTTCGTTGTGTTAAAGATATCAAATAGAAAAGGCTTGCATTTGCAAGCCTTTTCTATTTGATATCGATATTTTATTGTGCATTTAAGAACATCGATTTTTGATTGTATAATTCTCTGAAATATGGGTCTTGAAGATCTTTGATAAAGCGGATTGCTTCACCGGTTGATTTCATTTCAGGACCTAATTGTTTGTCGACCTCAGGGAACTTACTGAAAGAGAATACCGGTTCTTTAATCGCATATCCTTTCAATTTGCGCTCGATAGTGAAATCGCTCAATTTGTTTGCTCCTAACATGACTTTCGTAGCAATATTGATGTAAGGAACATCGTATGCTTTTGCGATGAAAGGTACGGTACGGGATGCGCGGGGATTAGCTTCGATAACGTAAACATTCTCACCTTTGACTGCAAACTGAATATTCAATAGACCACGTACATTCAGCGCTTTCGCTAACTTAATGGAATATTCTTCCATCTTGTCCTGTACTGCTTGCGATAAACCAAATGGAGGCAACACAGCCGAAGAGTCTCCAGAGTGTATACCAGCAGGCTCGATGTGCTCCATCATACCGATTATATGTACATCTTGACCATCGCAGATAGAATCCGATTCAGCTTCTTCAGCACGGTCCAGGAAGTGGTCGATTAGAATATGGTTTCCTGGTAGATTCTTCAGCAAATTAACAACGGCTTTTTCGAGATCTTCGTCGTTGATGACGATGCTCATGCCTTGCCCACCTAATACGTAAGAAGGGCGAACCAATACAGGATATCCTACTTCATTGGCAACTTGTAATGCTTCTTCTGCTGAGGTTGCCACTCCATATTTTGGATAAGGTATATCCAGTTCTTTCAACAAATCTGAGAAACGGCCACGATCTTCCGCAAGGTCCATGTCCTTGAAAGTTGTGCCGATGATTTTTACACCAAGCTGCTCCAGGCGTTCCGCCATTTTCAATGCAGTCTGGCCTCCTAACTGAACGATGACGCCTTCAGGTTTTTCGAGCTCGATAATCTCCCGTACATGCTCCCAGAACACAGGCTCAAAGTATAACTTATCTGCCATGTTGAAATCTGTAGATACCGTCTCTGGGTTACAGTTGATCATGATCGCTTCGTAACCACATTCCTTAGCGGCCAATAATCCGTGAACGCAAGAGTAATCAAATTCGATGCCTTGGCCGATACGGTTAGGACCGGATCCTAATACGATGATTTTCTTTTTATCCGAAGAGATCGATTCGTTTTCTTCTTCGAATGTCGAGTAATAATATGGCGTCTGTGCAGGGAATTCTGCCGCGCAAGTGTCTACCATTTTATAAACACGGTTGATGCCTAGTTCCTTACGACGATCGTAGACTTGGTCTTCTGTCACATTGCCTAACAGCCAGGCAATCTGTACATCCGAATAACCTTTTTGCTTTAAGGTCATGAAAAAATCGCGGGGAATGTTATTCAGTTGGTAACGGCGCAATTCCTGTTCAAGGTGTACCAGTTCCTGAATCTGAACCAGGAACCATTTATCGATACGTGTAGCCTTCCGGATGGATTCCAATGGAACACCTAATTCGAAGGCATCTTTGATATGGAATAGACGGTCGCCGCTCGGATGCTCCAAGCTATCCATGATCTCATCAAGATTTCTCCACTGACGGCCATCAGCACCTAAACCAGCGCGGCCGGTTTCCAGCGATTGACAAGCCTTCTGTAATGCCTCAATAAAGGTACGGCCGATTGCCATCACTTCGCCTACGGCTTTCATCTGAAGCCCCAATTCTTTGTTTGCTCCTTTGAATTTATCGAAGTTGAAACGCGGGATCTTAACAATAACGTAATCCAATGTAGGTTCAAAGTAGGCTGAGGTCGTTTTGGTAATCTGATTCTGCAGCTCATCGAGGTTGTAGCCAATTGCCAGTTTCGCTGCAATTTTTGCAATAGGGTAACCTGTTGCTTTTGATGCCAATGCCGATGAACGCGATACCCGTGGGTTGATCTCAATGGCGATGATCTCTTCATTCTCAGGATTGACAGAGAACTGCACATTACATCCACCGGCAAAGTTACCTATGGAGCGCATCATCAGGATCGCCTGATTACGCATTTCCTGATAACATTTGTCTGATAAGGTCATTCCGGGCGCCACAGTGATCGAGTCACCGGTATGAATACCCATTGGATCAAAGTTTTCGATGGTACAGATGATGATGACATTGTCATTAGAGTCACGAAGCAGCTCCAGCTCAAACTCTTTCCAGCCCAGCACTGCCTGCTCTACTAACACCTCGTGTGTAGGAGAAGCATGTAAACCTCTGTTTAAGGCTGCATCAAAATCTTCTTTTCTGTGTACGAAACCGCCACCTGTACCAGCTAATGTATACGATGGACGGATCACAAGTGGGTAACCAATTTCTTGAGCAGCTTCTTTACCCTCCAGGAAAGAGTTCGCAATTTTGGATTTTGCGACACCCACCCCGATATCAACCATTAATTGACGGAATTCTTCACGGTTTTCAGTTTTTTCAATGGCAGCGACATCCACACCGATCACCTTTACATTGTATTTTTCCCAGATACCGCGGTTGGAGGCTTCTATACATAAGTTCAGAGCCGTCTGACCACCCATTGTAGGAAGTACAGCGTCGATGTTATGTTTTTGCAATACTTCTTCAATACTCTCACAAGTTAATGGAAGTAAGTAGACATTGTCTGCAACAACTTTGTCCGTCATGATTGTTGCAGGGTTTGAGTTGATGATGGATACTTCAATACCTTCTTCTTTCAAGGAAAGGGATGCTTGAGATCCAGAATAATCAAATTCACAAGCCTGACCGATAACGATGGGACCTGATCCGATGATTAAAACCGACTTAATGGAAGTGTTTCTTGGCATTATATCTAGTTCAAAAAATTAAATTTCCTATTGTGATCTGAGCAAAGACAATCAAAAATAGCTCATGGGGAAGGGTCTTTCCGACTGCTTTGTCGGAGTGCAAAGTTACATTTTAAATTTTGAAAATTAAGTATTTATTTTAAGAATATTTCAAAAATAAACGCGGAACATTGGAAAACTGGTCGTGAAGCAACGAATAATAGTTGGAAAACGTAAGTGACATCATCCAACTATTATCGAGACATAATATATTGTCTATTTAATAAATGATAATTTCATCTGTAAATAGATACCCTTTTTTAGGATTGGTTGCTTTGATTTTGATGTAGCGGGCCTGTTGTGGTTTGTCTAGTTTCAGCTCAAATCTTTTAAAAGTTAATTTCGGATCATTGTCGGGAATATCATTGTGAACGGTGCCCACCTTCCGGAACGTTCGGCCATTGTCCGATAGAAGAACTTCCATTTCACCGGGCATATAAACACCGGGACCTATCATTTGCATAAAGGTCATGGCGACCTGATGGATTTCTTCCCTTCTTTCCATATCCACGACCACATCCACCGGACTTGTGAAACCCTGCCATTGGCCGTCATGATACGAAAGCCCGCCCTTTATACCATTGGTAAGTGTCGAATCCTCTTGGGCAGGGTAACCCGACCATGGGGAATTATAAATTACTTTCTTACCGATAGCACGGTGAATATCCACATCAAAAGACAAGGTAGGGCCTATTTTAACGGAGTCTTGAAAGTAGGCGGCATTGATGTGTCCCGTTGCACTAAGTTCAAATGGACCGGTATAGGGCGTTGACAGGATCGTTGGCTCACTTCCATCGATCGTATATCGGATCTGGTCGGTCTTTAACTGTTCGGTCGTCAGCGTCACTCTGCTGTTATTCTTGTTGGCGTTGTATGATGCGCTGTAGGCTACATTATACGAAGGACGGTAATAATTCAGGTTTAGCTCCTGCATCAGCTTGTAATGAGACTGAAGCCTTCGCTGAAAATCAGCCCAGCTCTTTGCGTTTTTACTTGTCCAGTTTACCTCGGACAGTGCCAAAGCGCGAGGAAAGACCATATATTCAACATGCTCTGTCGTGGGAACATATTCTGTCCAGATATTTGCTTGCGCACCGAGAATATGC
Organism: Sphingobacterium thalpophilum; assembly: GCF_901482695.1. Classification (NCBI taxonomy): domain Bacteria; kingdom Pseudomonadati; phylum Bacteroidota; class Sphingobacteriia; order Sphingobacteriales; family Sphingobacteriaceae; genus Sphingobacterium; species Sphingobacterium thalpophilum. Next base: position 1,028,787 of record NZ_LR590484.1, on the reverse strand, counting down.
TTGACCTTATCGCCCTGTATGGCTTGGGGAACTGGATCATAAGCATACACCTTGTCTAGCGTCAGATATCCTCCGATGGCTTCTGGCTGCGTCCTTGGATCGGTCTGATAGGAGTCAAAATAAAGATGGGAGCCCGGAGTCATAATGACATCGTGACCAGCATTTGCTGCTTTGATGCCTCCCTCTTCTCCTCGCCAGCTCATGACGGTTGCGCCTTCGGTCAGTCCGCCTTCTAATATTTCATCCCAGCCTATAAGTTTTCTGCCTTTTGATTGCAGATACAGATCCATCTGTTTAATAGCATAGCTCTGCAGCTCATCTACCGATTTTAAACCTTCTTTTTGCATAAGCGCTTGATCTTTAGGGCAGGTTTTCCAGTGTTTTTTGTCTGCTTCATCACCACCGATGTGAATATATTGGGACGGAAATATCGTTAGCACTTCATCCAGCACATTTTTAAGGAATTCAAAAGTCTTTTCATTTCCAATACAGAATTCGCTTTGGTTGTATGGTGTTCCGGAGCAGGAAAGCTCGGGATAGACGGCCAGCACTTCTTCCGAATGTCCCGGCATTTCTATTTCGGGAATGACATTGATGCCTTTGCGGGCAGCATATTCGACCAGTTCACGTGCTTCCTCCTGTGTATAATACCCCCCGCTGGCATTCGGACTTCCTTTGTCGACGTAGCGGCGTCCATTATTCCACCAGTCTTTCCAATGGGTATGGGTGCGCCAGGCGGCTCTCTGCGTTAGCTCTGGATATTTTTTGATTTCCAGCCGCCATCCTGCTCCGTCGGTCAGATGCCAGTGAAAGTTATTAAACTTATATATAGCCATGACATCAATATACTTTTTGACGAAAGAGAGTGGCATAAAATGACGGGATACATCCAAATGAAGTCCCCGGTAGGAAAAACGCGGTTCATCAACAATAGTGGCAAAAGCAATCTGGCTCGGATCGGACTGCAGATAACCTAGCTGCACTAGTGTATAAATGCCATTGATCACCTGGGGGGTATCCCAGGCTTTGAGCAGCAATCCCTTCTCATCGATCTGTATAGAATATGCATTTTTATTTAAATTATCGGCATCGACGGCCTTAACGATTCGAAATCCCTCTTTGGGCACTTTCTTATTTTTCTTGAGGGTTTCCAGGCTCAGACTTTGAATCGCGGGATGCTCGGACAACAACTGGGCTGCTGTCTGAAAATCTTCCGATACGATCATAGAAAGGTGGGCGGGAATGGTATATACGCCCGCGGTCAAACTTATTTTCGAAGGTTTGGGAATGATGTCAAAGTTAGTTTGTGCCTGCGCACCCAAAAAGCATGCTGCTCCAAGCAGTGCCATGAACAAAGATCGGCTCAATCGCATAGTCATGTATTTAGATTAATGATAATCAGTACAAATATCTTAAATTTTGTTTCATTATTCTATTCCTGCCTGCATTGGGGAAGTTTTTATGATATAAAACCAACAAATTGGCCAATAGAAATTACGTTTTTAATCCTTAACTTTGTTGTATGATTGAACTTCCAGTTATTCCGGCAACTCCTACACAGCGCAAGCCTGATTGGTTGCGCGTCAAATTGCCTGTTGGTAAAGAATACAGACATGTGAGAAGTCTTGTAGATGAACACAAATTGCATACTATTTGTGAAAGTGGCAATTGTCCGAATATGGGTGAGTGTTGGGGAGCCGGAACGGCAACCTTTATGATCCTCGGCAATATCTGTACGCGCTCCTGTTCTTTCTGTGCAGTAGCCACGGGGCGCCCCTTGCCCGTGGACATGGATGAACCCAATAGGGTGGCCAATTCTGTGAAGCTTATGCAGGTAAAACACTGTGTAATCACCTCAGTGGACCGTGACGACTTAAAAGATGGCGGTTCTACGATCTGGGCAGAGACTATCCATGCTATTCGTAGAGAAAGCCCCGGAACCACGTTGGAAACACTGTTGCCGGATTTCAAGGGACAATGGGAGAACCTGGAACGGGTCATTGCAGTGCGCCCAGAAGTTGTCTCACACAACCTGGAAACTGTTCGCCGTTTGACCAGAGAGGTTCGTATTCAGGCAAAATATGACCGCTCGTTGGAATGTTTAAGAAGGATTTCGGCTGCAGGTCTGCGTACCAAATCCGGCATTATGCTCGGTTTGGGCGAAACGGAAGAAGACGTTATTGAAGCGATGCAGGATTTATATAATGTCGGGGTGCACATATTGACTTTAGGTCAATATCTACAGCCCACGAAAGCGCATCATCCCGTAATTGAGTGGATCACGCCGGCGCAATTTGAAAAATATCAGAAGATTGGCCTGGAAATGGGCTTCAAATACGTCGAATCAGGACCGCTGGTTCGCTCTTCCTATCATGCGGAGAAACATTTATTTGATATGCAATAAATAGGTTGCGGCTTGCCTGAATCAGGTCAGTCGCTCTTTCCAATATAAAAGCCCGGTATAAAAATCGGGCTTTTTTGTGTAGTAATGCTGGGTGTCTATTCAAATGCAGCAATCTGTTAGATGATCATGTTATCGTGATTTGTTTCAAAGTTGGGGAATCCTGATGTCAGTTTGATAAGGATTGTCTTTTGAAAACAGTTTCTCCAGCAATCACTGTGCGTAATGTTTTCACATCACGTAGCTGATCGAAGGGCGCTTTTAAAATATCCTGCTCAAGAATAACGAAATCAGCGTCTTTTCCAACTTCTATGCTACCCCGTTTATTTTCCTGAAAGCAGGAGTATGCAGCCCAGATTGTCATGCCCCGCAAAGCATCTTCGCGGCTTATGGCATCCTGTATCTGAAATCCTTTATCGGGGAAACCGTTTTTATCCACACGGGCTACAGCGGCGTGGAATCCATACAGAGGATTGAAATGTTCTACAGGAAAATCACTGCCCAAAGCGAGCTTGCCATATTCTTCCAGTAAATGTTTATAGGCATAAGCTCCTTTCATCCGTTCTTCTCCAAGACGATCTTTGGCCCAGTACATATCAGACGTAGCGTGAGTTGGCTGTACCGAAGGGATGATCTGAAATTGGCGAAATTTATTGAAATCGACTGGTGAGATAATTTGTGCGTGTTCGATGCGCCACCTGCGATCCGCCTGAGGTTGGAGGTACTTACCATAGATATCCAGTATAATGCGGTTGGCCGAGTCACCAATTGCATGCGTATTGGCCTGGAATTTACTTGCAGCAATCTGTTTTATCATCTCCTCATATTCCGCGGGACTATGCAGCAGAAAGCCATGTGTAGGAGCATCGTGGTAATGTGCGAGAAGGCAGGCCCCCCTGGATCCCAAAGCCCCGTCTGCCAATAGCTTGAAACTCTTGATCTCAAAACGCCCGGTTTCGTAAAAGCCTTGGCTTATAAATGATTTAATATTTTTAGGTGTGCCTAATATCATGGCGTAGTCCCTAATTTTTAACTCGCCGGCCCTGTAGTATTTTTTCAGCAGGTCAAGCTTTTCTTTTGTCAGGCCAGCATCGACAATAGAGGTGAGACCTACGGACAATAGTGAATCCTGCGTTCGCTTCAACATTCTTAAATATTCTTTTTCATCCGGAACAGGAATCGTCTTGTTCACAAGTTCCATGGCATTGTCAATTAAGAGACCATTTGGGACGTTATTTATACCGCCGACTACACCGCCATGAATAATCGGGATACTGTTTAGCTTGGCCCATTCCAAAGCTTTTGAGTTGGCCACTGCTGCATGATAATCGACCCGTATCAGGTATACCGGAATATCCGGGAAGGCTTTGTCGAGCAGTTCTTTTGTGGGGAAAGCTTTGTCTTTCCAGCGGTTTTGATCCCATCCACTCCCGATGAGCCAGGTTTTGTCCGGATTTCTCTTTCGGTATTCTTTAACGCGCCGAATTACCTCTTCAAAGGATTCCGCTCCATTGAGATCCGCCTGGTCCATTAACTCGGCTTCGTCAAATAAGTGGGCATGAGCATCGTAAAATCCCGGATAGATAGCTTGCCCTTCCGCATCGATATACGCCTTGGCCGTATACTGCTGTTCGATGTGTTCGTTGGAGCCTATTGCGATAAACTTTCCGTCTTTAACTGCAAAAGCCTGCGCCTGACTAAACATCGAATCAACGGTGTACACATTGGCATGGTGAACAATCAGGTCAACATTTTCTTTGGAAGAACAGGCGGCAAATAGCACACAGCATAATACAAATAGAATTGGATAGTTTCTCATACCTTAAAAATAAGAAAAACTGTTTTTATTCTTCCATTTTTTGTTAGCGTCCGTGTGTGGCAGTCAGGCTGTCGCTTTCGGAAAAGACGGGAGGTTGCCGGAATGCAGGGTAGGTTTATTCAAACAAAAAAGGCTATCCAAATACCTTGGACAGCCTTTTTAATTCAAAAATCAAAATACGTGACTAACAGTACTCGTCAAATGCTGCAACCAAATTGTCCGCAATCATTTGTGCCGGGCGACCCTCAATCATATGTCTTTCAATCATATGTACCAATTTACCATCTTTAAATAAAGCCATTGCCGGAGAAGATGGGGGATACGGCAACATGTAGTTGCGGGCAGTATTTACGGCGTCCGTTTCCATACCTGCAAAAACTGTTACTAATTTTCCTGGACGTTTTGCGTTCTTAACTGCTGCTTTTGCTGCAGGGCGGGCATTGGCCGCCGCACAACCACAAACTGAGTTTACAACCACAAACACAGTTCCTTCTGTCGCGATGGCCTGATCCACCGCTTCTGGTGTTTTTAACTCTTCGAATCCTGCGTCAACGAGCTCTTGACGCATTGGGGCTACTAAATATTCTGGATACATTATTTCTTAAGTAAAGTTTAAATTCCAATTATTTGTCTAATAGTCGCCGATGGGTTATTTTGTCTCCTCATTCAAGGAGCATCCGCCTAGCGCTCTATTTTCATTTACAAATATAGATGGAAAAGCCTGTTCCGTCAAGAAGCTTCTCTCAAATCAATGTCAGAAAATCGCTGACAGCCGAGAATCCGTTTTCCAGTCGTTGGTTGCCTTGCCCTGAAACAATACAATACTGGCCGCCTATTGCCTGCAGTTCTTTTTTCCAAATCTCCATAAAGTAATCCCGTTGTCCGGGGAAGTCCCGTAAAGGGTCGTCCTGCCAAGGAAGATCGATGTCCATCAGAAGATAAAGATCATAGGGATGCTGTTCGATTTTGTCGACGACTTCTTTAGGGGTATATTGAAATAAGTGATCGCACCAGATTTTAACGGTCATGAAAGTGGTGTCGCAGACCAGGATATTGTTTTTGGCCAAAGGGAGCAGCGCTTCCTCCAGGGCCACCTGTCCATAAAACATATTGACTTCATCCTGCAATGTATACTGATTATTGAGGCCATGGCAATAATACCGCGAATATTCGGGTACACAAACGGTTTGTAATTTCTCGGCAAGATACTGCGCCATTGTGGACTTCCCGGTGGATTCAGGTCCTACAACAGCAATCTTAAGTAACTCATTTCCCACATCTATCGTTTTGATGAGCAATATTACGCAAAATTTTGATAGGTTTTGCGCCAGTCGCGATATCCGTTCCAGGCGATAATGGTGAACACAAAGTACAGAACTGCTGTTAACATAAGTTCTTTGTGTATGTATAAAGGGATATAGCAGATGTCTACAAACACCCACAGCAGCCAGTTTTGCAAGACTTTGCGAGTCATGAGAAATTGGGCTACAAAGCTCATTGCCGTACAGAATGCATCAATATAAGGCACGTCAGAATTTGTCTGGCTGTCCAAAAAGTATCCGAGTATACCAGTTAACAACAGGACCGCCAAAATACTCAGGAGTAGTTCCAGCTTGCTGGCTTTGACAATGGGTTTCTTTTTTTCCTCTTTTCGTTTTAACCAGTAGTACCAGCCATAGACAGCGGTACACAGAAAATAAAACTGGAGTACGGCATCCCCGTATAATCTGGTACCATAAAACAGAATAGCGTAGGAGCTGACGCTAATAATACTTATTGGCCAGTTCCAGATATGCTGTCTGGCAGCCAGGTAAACACATAGGAAGCCCGTAAGGGTGCCCAGCCATTCGAGCCAAGTAGTCTGAGCAAACTGACTGGCAATTTGCTGAAAGAAATCCTGCATGCGGCGTTTTATAAAGTTACGCCTAATATACGAAGTCTAACCTAATGTCAGCTACTGAACCTGCTTATTCGCACAGTTGGTGCTGGCAAATGATTCGGGTTTGGCTTTAAAGACAAAGCCCATGCCCATGATATAACCCATAGCTTCTTTGAGAGCAACATTTGACTGAAAATTTGGATTGGTGTTAATGTCGGCGTGGACTTCGAGGTCTACTTTGTGTTTTTCGAGGAGGGGGCAGAGTTGGTAGGCAATGTCGATGGATTTCTGGACTTCGAGCAACATCCTTTCTTTGATGCTCATCCGGTGGTGCCTTTTGTCCCGTTGGATGAACATAAATCCACCTTTATGTTCCCTGAGAAAGACGATGACGGTAGCGAAGTCGATAATTCCTCTCTTGACCTGGGAGTCGGTGCCGATATAAACCTTGAGTTTATTGCCGAGGGCATCTTCCCGTTTGATGACTTCTTCAACAGCATCGTAAATTGTGGAGCGAATGGATTCGCCATTGTATTTTTGCCATCTCATAGTGATATAAATTAGATATAAAAAAATAAAACTTCATCATTGATATAAATTTACTGAATTTCAATGAGCTAAGTGTTAATTTAATTTTAAATAATTATCCACATCAATGGTGTTTTTCACCATAGGCAAGGTCTCCGGCATCGCCTAGTCCGGGGACAATGTACGCTTTTGTAGTCAATTCGTGGTCTACATCGCCAACCCAGATATGGGCGGTCGGGATAAAGGCTTTAACATGGTTTAATCCTTCTTCAGAAGCGATAGCGGCAACGATATGCAGTTCCTTGATATCGTACTCCGCAAGGAGTTCTTTGCAACAAAGGACAAGACTCTTGCCGGTAGCAAGCATGGGGTCCACCATAATAACCGTCCGGTTATCTAAATTAGGAGTGTTGACATATTCCTTATGAATCTCAAACTCGCCACTCTTTTTTGTATGTCTATAGGCTGCTATGAAAGTATTGTCCGCATGATCAAACACATTGAGTAATCCCTGGTGAAAGGGGAGCCCCGCTCTCAATATGGTTGCGAGCACCGGTTGCTCCATCAGCAAATGCGTTTTGGCGACTCCCAGAGGGGTTTCTACTTCCACAGGTCTGAAGGCCATGGTTTTGCTGATCTCGTAGGCAAAAACTTCTCCTAGCCGTTCCAGATTCCTGCGAAAGCGCATCCTGTCCCGCTGAATAGTGACATCTCTCAGTTCCGCAATAAAATGATTTGCAATGCTGTTTTGGGTAGATAGAATAGTGACCATGACGTGATTGCTAGTTCAGTAAGCTAAAGATAGTAAATAATCAACTGAAAGTAATAACATCTGCAGCATTATTATGGTTTGATATAAAATGGTAAAAAAATTAGTAAATTTGTTTACAGACTATAGCAGGATATGGCCTAGACCACATGTTACGAATCACAGCATTTACAGCTCGCATCTTTTTTGTCGGAAGGGATGAATTTTTTCGCTGAGCCCGGACAGGTATTCGTGTACTGAAGAAGCTGAAATAATTTTCTTTAAGAAATTGGAATTGTATGAAATTTGAATTGACATCAGAGTATAAACCTACAGGCGATCAGCCAGAAGCAATTAAAGAATTGGTCGCCGGGGTGCTAGAGGGCGAGCAGTATCAGACTCTTCTAGGCGTCACAGGATCTGGTAAAACATTTACCGTGGCCAACGTAATTCAGGAGACGCAGAAACCGACTTTGATACTGAGCCACAACAAGACACTGGCCGCACAGTTGTATGGGGAATTCAAACAGTTTTTTCCCAAAAACTCTGTCAATTATTTTGTTTCCTATTATGATTATTACCAACCGGAAGCTTTTATTGCCTCGACCAATACCTATATCGAAAAAGACCTGGCCATCAATGAGGAAATTGAAAAACTGCGCCTTGCAACGACCTCTGCTTTGATGTCCGGCCGCCGGGATATCGTGGTGGTTTCTTCGGTATCCTGTATCTATGGTATGGGAAATCCGGAGGATTTTTCGCGGTCGATTTTTCGTTTCGGTGTGGGGATGACTGTCAGCCGCAACGCCTTTTTGCACAAACTGGTTGAAATCCTGTACTCGCGGACGACGACAGAGTTCAAACGCGGTACCTTTCGTGTTAAAGGGGATACGGTAGATGTGTTTCCGGCGTATCTGGACAATGCGATCCGGATTTCTTTTTTTGGTGATGAAATTGACGAATTGAGCGAGATAGATCCCGTTTCTGGCAAAACATTGAATAAAATGGAGGATCTCGCACTTTTTCCTGCAAACCTGTTTGTGACGCCAAAGGAGAAATTCAAGGAATCCATATGGGCTATTCAGGATGAATTGCTGCATCGCAAAGCGCAGCTCGAAGAGGAAGGGCTGATGCTCGAAGCCAAACGTTTGGAGGAGCGGGTCAACTATGATCTGGAAATGATGCGCGAATTGGGGTATTGTTCAGGTATAGAGAATTATTCCCGTTTTTTCGATGGCAGAAAACCCGGCATGCGTCCATTCTGCTTGCTGGATTATTTTCCGGAAGATTATCTCCTGGTCATTGACGAGAGCCATGTGACCCTGCCACAGCTGCGGGCCATGTACGGTGGTGACCGCTCGCGCAAAGTATCCTTGGTGGAGCATGGTTTCCGCTTGCCAGCTGCACTGGACAATAGACCACTGAACTTTCCTGAGTTTGAGTCTTTGACGAATCAGACTATCTATGTGTCAGCGACTCCGGGGGATTACGAACTGCAACAGACAGAGGGGGTTGTTGTGGAACAGGTTATTCGACCGACTGGGCTACTGGATCCGGTCATAGAGGTTCGTCCGGCAATCAATCAGGTGGACGATTTCCTGGAAGAAGTGGATAAAACCGTAAAAGATGGAGGGCGTGTCCTGGCAACGACGCTAACGAAGCGTATGGCGGAAGAACTCACAAAATATATGGCCAAGCTCAATTTAAAGGTGCGCTATATACACTCGGAAATCAAGACATTGGAGCGTGTGGAGATTTTGCGGGGACTGCGTCTCGGTGAGTTTGACATATTGGTTGGGGTGAATTTGCTGCGGGAGGGCCTCGATTTGCCCGAAGTGACCTTGGTGGCTATCCTCGATGCCGATAAAGAAGGATTTTTGCGGTCAGAACGTTCGCTTATACAGACCATTGGACGTGCCGCAAGGAATGACCGTGGGCGGGTCATCATGTATGCGGATAAGATGACGGATAGTATGCGCGTAACGATAGATGAAACAAACCGCCGAAGAGATAAACAGATGAAATACAATCTGGAGCACGGGATTACACCGAGAACGGTAGGTAAGACCAGGGAAGAGATCCTGGAGCAGACTTCAGTTGCGGATTTCTCTGCTGCTGAACCAAAAGTGTATGTTGAACCTGATCCGGCGCAGGCCGTAGCCGCCGATCCGGTGATGCAGTACCTCAGTGAAAAGGATCTGAAGAAAGCGATTGAAAATGTCCGTAAGAAGATGGACAAAGCAGCTAAAGAGATGGACTTTTTGGAAGCAGCCAAATATCGGGACGAAATGTTTTCATTGGAAAAGCTTTACGAAGAGCGTTTTTCCTAACCATCTTGTTTATCGCATTTAAGCGGGCACCAGGTTGGTTCTTCTTTTTTTTGAGCTCCTCATAAGAAGTGTATACTGCATCGAATTTGAATGGTGCAGTATTTTTCGTGTATACTGTTCGGCTTTGCTGTTGAATAATATTGTTCAATTGTTAACATATTTTGCGAAAATCAAATTCTTCTACCTAAATTAGGGCTTTAATCTAAACTAAAGCATACAATAAATGAAAAAGCCAATTCTGGTTGTCAAATTTGGATCGGCTTCTATCACCACGAAAGAGGGAGAAGTTGACGAACGTATTGTTTTGGAGATTGCCAGGCAGATTGCTTCCTTACAGAAGAAATATAATATTGTTCTGGTATCTTCGGGTGCTGTTGCTGCAGGAAAGCGTTTTCTCCCGAGTTACACCGGAACTTTATCGGAGCGGAAAGCTGCGGCGGCCATTGGGAATCCGATTCTCATCAATACCTATTCGACTTATTTCAGGCCTTTTAAGATTTCGCTTGCGCAGAGCCTGTGTGAAAGGCATCATTTTTCTAACCGCGATCAGTTCCTGCAGCTTAAAAATACCTATGAAGAGCTGTGGCGAAATAACGTTATACCGATTGCGAATGAAAACGATGTGGTAAGCAACAAAGAACTGAAATTTTCGGACAACGACGAACTGGCAACATTGATAGCTGTAGGCTTTGGTGCGGAGAAACTGCTGTTCAGTACCTCTGTTCCGGGGGTACTGGATACCGATAATAAAATCATAGACCGGATCGAGACGATCGACCGGGAGGTCCTTGGGCTGGCCCGAAAGGACAAGTCTGCTGTCGGTCTCGGAGGAATGACATCGAAATTGAATTTTGCGCGGCTGGCCAATCAGATGGGGATTGCTGTTGTGATTTTTAGTATGCAGACTGAAGATGCCATAAAGAAAGCGGTCAAGCACGAGACCGGTACCCTGTGTATGCCGGAGAGCAAGAAGATTTCTTCCCGGAAGAAATGGCTTGCGAGCGGCAGTCTAATCAAGGGTGAGCTGATGGTAGACAGGGGGGCTGAGGAAGCACTTTTAAAGCATAAGAGTCTACTTGCCGTTGGGGTAACGCGGGTCGTCGAACATTTTGAAAAAGGGGAGGTGCTGAATATTGTCAATTTGGATGGAGTCACTATTGCGGTTGCACGGGCCAAGATGGATTCGTCCTTATTCGCACAGTCCAGTAAGAAGAATTTGGAAATTGCACATGCAAATGATATCGTATTGTTATGAGTGAATCAATCGTAGAACAGTTACAGGCAGCGACCAGGGCCAAACAATTTTTACAGCAACTTGCTTCCGAAGCAAAAATCGGAATCTTGAATGCGATAGCGGCCGCACTTATAGATCAGGAGAAAGCTATACTTGAGGCCAATAAGCTGGATCTGGACCGGATGGATGATGAAGATCCGAAAAAAGACCGGCTATTGCTGAATAGTGACCGGCTGCTGGGGCTGTCAGAAAGTGTCAGGCAGATCGCTACACTGGCCGATCCGACAGATCAGCTGTTGCTTAAGAAAGTGCTGCCCAATGGGCTGGAGATAGAAAAGATTACTGTCCCATTGGGTGTAGTGGGCGTCATTTATGAATCGAGACCCAACGTCACGATTGATGTTGCAGCCCTCTGTATTCAATCAGGCAACGTGTGCCTATTGAGAGGCGGTTCGGACGCCTTATATACCAATGAAGCACTGCTGAAAGTAATATATGCAGTGCTGGAAGCAAGAAGCATACCCAAGGAGATCGTACAACTGCTACCGGTAGACCGCAAGCATGTATCAGAACTTCTGGAAGCTACCCGGTATGTGGATATCATTATCCCACGTGGTTCGCAGTCTCTAATCGATTTTGTGCGGGCCAATGCCAAGGTTCCTGTTATTGAAACAGGGGCTGGGGTATGTCATACCTATGTTGATGAGACGGCTGATCTTGATATGGCCGCAAAGATTGTAGCCAACGCTAAAATCTCGAGGCCTTCGGTCTGCAATTCGCTGGATACAGTATTGGTGGACCGGTCGGTAGCGGGAACCTTCTTGACTAAGTTAATTCCATATTTCGAAGAAGCTGGCGTCGAAGTTTTTGCCGATCCTGTTGCCTTCGAACTCATGCAGCATCAACATTTTGCAAATTTAGCAGCAGCAGAGGAGGCAGATTTTGGAAGAGAATTTTTAGATTTGAAGTGTTCGGTAAAAACAGTGGACGGATTGGACGAGGCGCTGTCGCATATTGAAAGATATTCGTCCAAACATTCGGAATGTATCGTTTCTTCCGATGAAGTTCATATTGAGCGTTTTCTGAACGTCGTCGATGCGGCTGCGGTTTATGTCAATGCATCAACGCGTTTTACCGATGGGGGAGAGTTTGGGTTGGGAGCCGAAATAGGCATCTCGACGCAGAAACTTCACGCCAGAGGGCCATTTGCCCTGGAAAAATTAGTAACAGAAAAATGGGTGGTCCGTGGTAATGGGCAAATCCGATAAAATAAATCATGGGATTAAGTTATAAGAAAGATGTATTGTTGAACTGGATCGAAGAGATCGGTAAATTTCTGCGCATATGGACAGAAGGCCACCATGCACTGACGGAGGCTGACGATCCTGCTGTATTTGACACTGCTTATCAGAAGTTCTTCGAAAAAGACAGGATACATTTCTTGCAGCTTGCTGAAAGTGATCTGATAGCTTATGTCAAGGCAGAGCTTCAGCCGCAGCAGCTGCGTCCGCTGGCATTGACCCTGCTGTTCGATGGTATGCAGGCGAAGCCTGATGAACAAAAGAACCTATTGGGCAAAGCAAAACTGCTTCTCAATCTGGCAATGACCGAAACAGCTAGTTTTGATTTTCAAGACTACCAATATCTGGCTTTGATTGACAGTAAATTGAACAACTCCTAAATGTCCCGGCGGCATTTAAACACAACAGCACTCCCGGTTACTAGCAATAAGAAGTTTTAACGTAGAATTTCACGGGCGATGACCAACCGTTGTATCTCAGAAGTTCCCTCGTAGATTTGTGTGATTTTGGCATCGCGCATCAGACGTTCGACATGGTATTCTTTCACATAACCATAACCACCATGGATCTGTATAGCCTCTACAGTATGCTTCATAGCTACCTCCGAAGCATGTAGTTTGGCCATAGCAGCTTCTTTACCATAAGGTAGCCCCTGATCCTTAGTCCAGGCCGCTTTGTAGGTCAATAGTCTGGCAGTTTCAATATCAACATCCATGTCAGCGAGTTTGAACTGTATCGCCTGATGTTCGGCAATTGGTTTTCCGAAAGTTTTCCTTTCTTTGGAATATGCGAGTGCGAGGTCGTAGGCGCCGGCGGCAATGCCCAGGGCCTGAGCTGCTATGCCGATGCGTCCGCCATCCAAGGTTTTCATGGCGAACTTAAATCCGAAGCCATCCTCACCAATGCGGTTTTCTTTTGGTACCCTCACATCAGAAAATAGCAGTGAGTGTGTGTCCGAACTGCGTATGCCCAGTTTATTCTCTTTAGGACCGATAGTGAAGCCCGGTAATCCTTTTTCCACAATCAGCGCATTGATTCCCTTGTGGCCTTTTTCGGGGTGAGTCTGCGCAATGACGATGTAGATATCGGCGTGACCGCCATTGGTGATCCAATTTTTGGTTCCATTCAACAGGTAATGGTCGCCTTTGTCCTCCGCGATGGTATGCTGTGACGTAGCGTCCGATCCCGCTTCAGGTTCGGACAAGGCGAAAGCGCCTAGCATTTCGCCTTTAGCCAGGGGGACAAGATACTTTTGTTTCTGTTCTTCGGTTCCGAAAGCATGGAGACCATATAACACCAGTGAGTTATGTGCTGAGACAATGACTGCGGTGGAAGCATCGATTTTGGCGATCTCCTCGAGCACTAGTACATAGGCTAACGTATCCATTCCAGAGCCTCCGTATATTTCGGGCGTCATAATGCCCATGAAGCCCAGTTCAGCCATTTTGCGGACAAATTCGGAGGGAAATTGAGCGTCTTCGTCGCGCTGTATCACACCCGCCTTTAGTTCTTGGGCAAACTCCCGCGCTGCATCACGGATCATCTTGTGTTCTTCGCTTAGTTCAAAGTTCATGGTCTACTAATTTGAGGTTTATCAATTATTTTTCGGATATGTCTACCCCTGTAGGCAATACGCTTTCAGCGAGTCAACGCTGTAAATCTGTCTATTTACCTGACTTACCCAAATATACGAATATATATTATGCAAGCATATTATTATATAAATAGATTTTTCATTTTAATCTAAGAATTTGGCCAATTATTTGTTTGCTAATTTTAATCTACTATATTTGTAGAGTATGTAGTTTTGAACAGATTTAAACAAAAAGATTATGAGTTTAAGATTAGGAGACGAAGCGCCAAACTTTAAGGCGCAGACAACCATCGGTGAAATTGATTTTCACGATTATATTAAAGATAGCTGGGTGGTATTTTTCTCACATCCGTCTGATTACACTCCGGTATGTACAACAGAGCTGGGCCGTACGGCAAAACTAAAATCTGAGTTCGACAAACGTGGTGTTAAAGCTATTGCCCTAAGTGTTGACAGCGTAAGTGATCATCTGGACTGGATCAACGATATTAACGAAACGCAGCAGACAGAAGTAAACTTTCCTGTCATTGCCGATGAGGACCGTCACATTGCGGAATTGTACGATATGATTCATCCCAATGCATCTGCAACAGCAACGGTACGTTCAGTGTTTATTATCGGGCCGGACAAGAAAATAAAGTTGACATTAACCTACCCCGCGTCTACAGGAAGGAATTTTGACGAGATTTTGCGCGTCATCGACTCTTTGCAATTGACGGCAGACTATCAGGTGGCTACACCTGCGGACTGGAAACATGGCGAAGATGTGATTGTCGTACCAGCTATCAAAACAGAAGATATTCCAGCTAAGTTCCCGAAAGGTTACAAGGAAATCAAACCGTATTTGAGGACAACGCCACAACCGAACCTGTAAGTGTTCGACAAAAGTGATGTGCCTGTTATGCAAACGTCAATCTTCCATAAGATTGACGTTTTTATTTTAACGGCTTATCGTCCTCTCTCTCTCTCCGTCGACGTATCTTAAGGTTATTTCCGTACGCTGGCCATTAGCTGATGTTACCGCAAACCTTGATAGCGCTGAAAATAGAATGTTTCTTTCGGACCGATAAAAAGAAGGTATTTTAAATAAAAAAAGGCAGTGCTTGAGCACTACCTTTTTTTGGGCATTAAAATTACAGTTTAATATACTTTGACCATATAAATATAGTCCTGTAGTTTTTTGATCTGTTCGGTTCTTGGCAGACCTGCCAACGTGTTTTTCTTATTAATTTTTACTTCAGCCGACAATGAGTCCGTTGGGATAGCTGCAATCGCATTCATTATGGATTTGGTTTTAATGGCAAATGCAGCACCATCGATTCCTCTTTGTTTACCCGATATAATTCCGATTACGTTTCCTTTGCTATCCAGTACAGGGCCGCCACTGTTGCCCGGGTTGACAGGGACAGAGATCTGATATGCAATCGTGTCTCCGGCGTAACCTGTGGATGAGCTGAGGTAGCCCTGCCCGTACACTGCTTCGTCTCTAGGAAAACCAATCGTATAGATATCTTCCCCTAAATCTGAAGTTGATGTTTTGAAGGTATAGGGCAGACTTTTAACCTTTTTGAAATTCTTATCTGCGATGTACAGGATCGCTAGATCCTTGCTGGCATCCGTATGGACAACCTGAGCTTTGTACGACTCGCCTTTACTGTTCTGTAAATAGATGGAATCAGCCCCGCTGATGACGTGGTAATTGGTGACCACATAACCATCGGTGGTGAGCATAAAACCAGTCGCACCAAATTGGCTTTCACCGGCCGTTACTGATTTCTTGTCATTGATATCCCTAATTGCTGCATTGTGCGCATTCACATTCTTTTTGACATTGTTCATATCACGGCGCAAAGCACTGTAATCAGAAGATGCTTTTTCCAGGTTGCTATAATAACCACTTAACCATAATGTGCCAAATACTGCAAATACGGCCACTACCGCCGCTACTAAAGAACTTGCTTTGATTCGCTCCCAAAGAGAAATAACAGCGGACTGTTTCATTGGAACCACTTTGGTGGTTCTGCTCTGAGATTGATGGTATTCTTTAGCTGATTTTGCCAATGCGTTTTTGAAATCAAGCCTTTGGCTTGTCTCTTTCATATGAGCAACAAAATCGCGATGTTGTTGTAATTGGGCAGCATAGGAAGGGTGTTCAGCACAGAAAGATTCGAATGCTGCTTGTTCTGCCGCTGCTAACTCGCCGCGGAGATATTGGTCAGCCCACTCGAAAAATTCGCTTTGATTCATTGTTCCCATGGTGTTACTCAAATTTACTCTGTTGAAAAAAATATTTTTTTCAGCCTCTGCAGGCATTTATATTTTTGAGTCTTGGCGTTATCTGTATTGGTGTAACCAAACTTTTCACAGATGTCCTGCATCGAGTGGTTTAAGATATAGAAATCATATAAGATGGTCTTACACGGTTCTCCCATTTTCTCCAGCGCCAGTTCCATTTGATCGAACTTCTTTTCGAGTTCTTGATGCTGCTGTAAATCTTCCTCCTCAAAAAGGGAATCTTCATAGCCGCTAATGTCACTATTGCCAAAACCAGCACGATTGAGCTGTTTAAGCCAAAGCCTTCGGCAAATGGAGTAAAGATATGTCTTTAGCTTGCTGCTGAGCTCAAAATCACCTTTGGTCACTTTGTCATAGAGCACGATTACAGCCTCCTGAAAGATATCTTTTGCTTCATCCTCACTTCCGTTGTTTTGCAGTATCATATGGCTTATGGAGGGGTAATACCGCTTATAGATAGTATCTATCGCTAAGCTGCTTCCGCCCTTAATGCCTTCAATGATTTGCTCATCATCTTCTAGCAGGATTGATTTACCGAATTTACTCACCTATTAATACCTTAATGCTTAAATTGTAACCCGTTGAAAAATGAAAATATTCAAAATATTTTCAAACGTAAACTTTTATTTGTTGAATGCGAAATCTATAATCAAAAATACAGCTTATTCCTTGAAAGCGAAAGCATTTGTTTTTTTGCTCTTCTATTCCAGTTGCTTGCTTTATTTTATGTATCGAAAAAGTTTCGCAATCGAGTGCTTTGACTATCTGCTTGTTATTCCTATAAAATGAACTTACATTTGGTCGTCCTGAATTAAAATGCTTACATACATGATGTTAAGAAAATCTATCTTTTTTTCAACCATTTTGGCCTCACTGCTGCCGTTCGGTTTTCGTCCCGCAGCCGCACAATCTCCTAACCCACATATCCCCGGCTTTCAGTATGAACACACGCTGGCCCCCAGTGGTCATGAATGGGAATCCCCCCAGCTATTGGCCCTCAATAAGGAGCTGCCACACGCCTCCTTTTTCTCTTTTAAAAACGTTGAAAGTGCCCGAAAAGTACTTCCAGAGCATAGTGATTTCTGGCTTTCTTTAAATGGGAACTGGAAATTCCATTGGGTAAAGACGCCGGAGGAGCGGCCAAAGGATTTCTTCGATCCCAGATACGATGTGACTGCCTGGGAGTCGGTCCCCGTTCCGATGAGCTGGAATATCTTTGGTATCCAAAAAGATGGCAGTCTAAAATACGGTGTGCCGATTTATACAAATCAGCGGGTTATCTTTCACCATCAGGTGAAAACCGATGACTGGCGCGGCGGCGTCATGCGGACGCCGGCAAAAGACTGGACGACTTACGTTTATCGCAATGAAGTAGGCTCATATAGACGTAACTTTACCGTTCCAGCAACCTGGGATGGCCGTGAAGTTTTTATCAATTTTGATGGCGTCGATTCTTTCTTCTACCTCTGGATCAACGGTAAGTATGTGGGGTTTTCAAAGAATTCAAGAAATGTAGCTTCGTTTAATATCACCACTTTTTTGAAGCCTGGAGCAGAGAACGTTCTGGCGGTTGAAGTCTACCGTAATTCGGATGCGTCATTTTTGGAGGATCAGGATATGTTCAGGCTTCCCGGCATATTCCGGGATGTCGCATTGACGTCGACCCCGAAAATACAGATACAAGATCTGGCAGCGATACCCGAATTGGATAGTAACTATGTGGATGGTACACTAAAAATCAGGACGAACGTCCGCAATCTGAGTGGTAAAAAAGCCGCTGGCTATAAGATTGCGTATTCCTTATACCAAAACGAACTATATAGCGACCAGAATACCTTAGTTGACCGGGCAGAAACGATCGCTGCCGTACCTGAACTCGATGCGAAAACGACACATACGATAGGGGCCATTTTGGCCGTAAAGCATCCAAATAAATGGTCTGCTGAATTACCTCACCGTTACACCCTGGTTGCAGAATTAAAGGACAGGAAAAACCGGACAGTGGAAGTAGTTTCGACCTATGTGGGCTTTCGGAAAGTTGAAATTAAGGACACCAAGGCCAGCGATGACGAATTTGGTTTGGCTGGACGTTACTTTTATGTCAACGGTAAGACTGTTAAACTGAAGGGTGTCAACCGGCACGAGACCAATCCCAAACACGGCAAGGTGGTGACCCGTGAACAGATGGAAGCCGAAGTGAGGTTGATGAAACGCGCTAATATTAACCATGTCCGTAATTCGCATTATCCTGAACCAGCATACTGGTATTATCTCTGTGATAAATATGGTATTTACCTTGAAGATGAAGCCAATATTGAGAGTCACCAGTATTATTATGGGAAAGAATCTCTTTCTCATGTGCCGGAATGGAAAGCAGCGCATGTGGCACGTAATATTGAAATGGTCCGTGCGACGATCAATCATCCTTCCGTGGTGATCTGGTCGCTTGGAAATGAAGCCGGACCGGGCAATAATTTTGTGGCAGCCTATGAAGCCATCAAGAAAATAGATACATCAAGACCTGTGCAGTATGAGCGGAACAACGCTATTGTTGATATAGGTTCAAATCAGTATCCTTCCATCGACTGGGTGAGGGGTGCCGTAAAAGGGACGTATAAGTTAAAATATCCCTTCCATATTTCAGAGTATGCGCATTCCATGGGCAATGCTGCCGGAAACTTGATCGACTATTGGGAGGCAATTGAATCGACCAACTTTTTCATGGGAGGCGCAATCTGGGACTGGATCGACCAGGCCATGTACTACTATGATAAAAATACCGGTGAACGCTTCCTGGCGTATGGAGGAGACTTTGGCGATAAGCCAAATGACGGTACTTTTGTCAACAATGGGCTAATATTTGCCGATATGAAACCCAAACCTCAGTATTACGAAGTAAAAAAGGTATACCAGAATGTGGCCGTCACCGCCATCAATATGCAAGCGGGTAAAATTGAGCTGTTTAATAAAAACTACTTCAAAGATCTGAGCGAGTATAATGCACGATGGTCGCTATATAAAGATGGCGTCGAGGTGGAGGGAAGCGGCGGCATCCTGCCTGCGTCGGAGCTACCTGGGCCACGTCAACGTAGGCAGATCGTGTTACCTATCGGTTATGAAAAACTGGATGCGGGCTCCGAATACTTTATAAAAGTACAGTTCTTACTGAAAGAGAACAGCGCCTGGGCGGATAAAGGCTATGTGCAGATGGAGGAGCAACTGTTTGTCAAAGCAGCTCAGAATAAACCGTCTATGGCTACAGTGGCAAAGGGCAGTACTCCTGTACTGAATAAAGAAGGTGATTTACAAGTTATAAAAGGCGAGCAGTTTGTCGCCAAATTTGACAATAAAACAGGCACGATTCATAGCCTGCTGTATGGCAATAAACAGATTATCCGCGAAGGCGAAGGACCTAGGCTGGATGTGTTACGCGCTCCGGTGGACAATGATAACTGGGCTTATCAACAATGGTTTGAGAAAGGGCTGCACAACCTCAAACATAAAGTGCTCTCGGCGGATAGTTATACCAGGAAAGACGGTGCGCTCATACTAACTTACACTGTAGAATCTCAAGCACCTTACGGAGCTTCCTTATTGGGGGGGACCTCAGGAACCTATTCTCTCAAGGAACATAGCGACAAGCCGTTTGGTGAGGACGACTTTAAATTCACGAGCAACCAGATCTGGACGATTTATAAAGATGGTTCGATTGAGCTGTCTTCGAGCGTGACATCGAATAATGCCAGTGTTGTGCTCGCGCGGCTGGGCTACTCGCTACAATTGCCGGGCGAATACCATAACTACAGTTATTACGGCCGCGGGCCGATCAATAATTATGCAGATCGCAAAACTGCACAATTTATTGAACTGCACAAAAGTACTGTAAAAGATCAGTTTGTGCCATGGCCTAATCCGCAGAGCATGAGTAATAATGAAGATGTCCGCTGGGCTGCCCTGACCAACGACAGCGGACAAGGTGTGCTCTTTGTTGCAAAAGACCGTTTGTCTACCTCTGCTTTGGAATATAGCGAGCTAGAACTCACATTTGCGCCACATCCACACCAATTACCCAGAAGTTCTGGCGTGCATCTGCATCTGGATGCGGCAGTTACGGGGCTAGGTGGGAATAGCTGTGGACAAGGGCCACCATTGGAAAAAGACCGCGTAAAGGCTGTTCCAACTTCGTTGGGCTTCCTTATCCGTCCGGTGCAACAGGCTAATTTAAGAGAACAGGCTCATGTCGCTGCAGCTGGAGACGTACCTATTTCGATTACCCGGGCTAGTAGCGGTGAGGTATCCGTTCTCTCTGAAAATGCCGTAGAGCCTATTGTCTATAGCGTGAACAATGGGAAAGCCAAGAGGTATACAGCAGCTTTTGACCTGCGTCAGGGCGGAAATGTGACGGCTTGGTATCAGGGGAATGAGAAATTGAAGGTGACGCAGCAATACACGAAAATTGAGACCGTACCTATGGAAGTTGTATTTGCTTCGAGTCAGGAGACGGGAGAGGGAAATGCAGCCAACTTGTTAGATGGGGATCCATCGTCCATCTGGCATACCATGTATTCCGTAACCGTCGCGCAATATCCGCATTGGGTTGATTTTGATGCCGGGAGTATAAAGACGATCAAGGGATTTACATTTTTGCCGAGGCAGGATGGTTCCAATGGTGATATAAAGGATTATAAAATTCAGGTAAGTAAAGATGGTAAAAACTGGGAAGATCTGATGTCGGCCTCATTCGAGCGCAGCAAAAAACTCAAAACTGTCCGCTTTGAAAATCCCGTTAAAGGGCGTTACATCCGGTTTACAGCGTTGAGCTCACAGCGCGGGGATGATTTCGCTTCCGGGGCAGAATTTGCTGTCATCGCTGAATAGACCATGCTGAAAATTTTTGGGAGCGACCACCTGCATCCGCAGGTGGTGGTTTTATGGGGAGATTACTGTAGCAAGTGGAACAACCGAGGAACTGGTGGAACAGATTAGGAGATGCCCTTCAAGAGCGTGGCAGTATGAGTTAAATAAACGCGGATAAGCATATAAACAAAAAAAGCATCATTTCCTTAAATGATGCTTTTTTTGTTGGCGGTCTGGACGGGACTCGAACCCGCGACCCCATGCGTGACAGGCATGTATTCTAACCAGCTGAACTACCAGACCAACGTTGGATTGTTTAAAATTTTAGCGGTCTGGACGGGACTCGAACCCGCGACCCCATGCGTGACAGGCATGTATTCTAACCAGCTGAACTACCAGACCTAAAATCTTAAGGATTGTTTTTAAGTTTTGGCGGTCTGGACGGGACTCGAACCCGCGACCCCATGCGTGACAGGCATGTATTCTAACCAGCTGAACTACCAGACCTAAAAATCTTAAAAACTTATTTTGTTAAAGAACGTGATGAGCTTTTGGCTCTATCTTGAAGCGGTCTGGACGGGACTCGAACCCGCGACCCCATGCGTGACAGGCATGTATTCTAACCAGCTGAACTACCAGACCTCAACCCTTCCTCTCAGAAGGTGTGCAAATATAGCGTTTGTTTACGTATCTGCAAAGGTTTTTTGAAAAAAACTACTCTACTTGGCCTTCTTTCATCTTCTCCGCATTCTCTGCAAATTGCAATGCGTCGATAATACCTTGAATATCACCATCCATGATAGCAGGCAGATTATACATCGTCATTCCGATGCGATGTTCAGTTACACGGCCCTGAGGATAGTTGTAGGTCCGGATCTTGGCAGAGCGGTCTCCAGTGGATACCAAAGTCTTTCTTTTGGCCGCGATGTCGCCGTTCTTTTTATTCAGTTCGAGTTCATAAAGCTTGTTGCGCAGCATTTCCATGGCCAGTTCGCGGTTAGCTAACTGCGAACGTTCGACCTGACAGATAACGACAATTCCGGTAGGTTTATGCGTGAGCTGTACTTTGGTCTCTACTTTGTTGACGTTCTGCCCACCTGCACCGCCGGAGCGTGAGGTCTGCATCTCAATATCACCGGGATTGATTTCGACGTCTACGTCTTCGGCCTCCGGTAATACAGCGACAGAGGCAGCCGAGGTGTGCACACGGCCCTGAGTTTCTGTATCAGGTACACGCTGGACACGGTGTACTCCGGATTCATACTTTAACTGCCCATAAACATCTTCACCGATTACTTTTAAAATAACCTCTTTATAGCCGCCGGATGTTCCCTCAGTTACATCCATCACCTCGTTGCGCCAGCCTTTACTTTCAAAATAACGGGTGTACATACGGTAAAGATCACCGGCAAATAAGGCTGCTTCATCACCTCCTGTTCCACCACGGATCTCGATAATGGCGTTTTTGGCATCTTCAGGATCTTTCGGAATGAGCATCAAACGGATTTCTTCCTCCTTCTGCTCTTTTTCCACCAGCAATAGATCCAATTCCTCCTTAGCCATCTCACGAAGCTCCTGGTCTTTTTCGTTCATGATGATGTCCTTATTGGTTTCGATATTGCTGACCATATTTTTATAAATATGATATTGCTCAACGATTTTGCCCAGATCTTTGTATTCTTTATTCAGTTTGGCAAAACGTTTCATATCTTGCATGGTTTCAGGGTTGCTCAATTCGGCTTCCACTTCTTCCCATCTTTCTTTGATCGCTTGTAATTTATCTAACATATATCAAAAATGCTTCTTCTAGGAATTATGACCTAGATTACTATTGAGTGTACAAAAGTAAGGAAATTTTGTTGCTTTTGAACTACTAGGCAGCTATTAATGAGCGGAAACTGCTTTTAATCCAATGATAGAAGCGATCAGGGTGAAAATAAAGAATATGCGCCAGAAGTCTGCGGGTTCTTTGAAGAAGATTATGCCCATTAAGACCGTGCCTACAGCACCTATTCCGGTCCATACCGCGTAGGCTGTGCCAAGGGGAAGCGTTTGAGTCGCTTTGATCAGTAAGCCCATGCTCGCCGCCAGAAACACAATAAAAGCACCATACCACAACCATTGTTCACTGCCTTGCGCGTCTTTCGCTTTTCCGAGACAAGTGGTAAAACCAATTTCACACAATCCGCCGAGAATTAAAAATATCCAGTTCATATTTTATCTTTTTTGTTTCTGCAACAAAGGTCTGTCTTTTGTGCCAAAATAGTTTTAACATTTGTTAAAAATTGGACTGTATATTGGCGCGGATCCGGCTGAGGGTCACTTGGCTAACCCCCAGATAGGAGGCAATATAACCGAGCTTGATGCGCTGTATATATTGCGGGTATTTTTTCAGTAATTCGGCGTATCGCTCCTGAGCCGTACTAAATAGCTTGGACATGGAGCGCTGTTCGGCTTTGATAAACTCCAGCTCAGCCATTTTCCGACCCCAATTGGCAATGGCGATATCGCTTTCATATAATTCAAACAACTGTTCCTGATCGATCTGATACACTGTACTTTCTTCGAGCAGATCGATATTTTCATAACCCGCGGTACCGTGGACATAGCTATTCATGGATATCAGTGTCCCGCCCGGTGACACAAAATCCAACGTAATCTGCCGCTCGGAGGTCTCATAATATACCCTGGCCAGTCCTGAACCCAGAAAGTAAATGCTGTGCTGTATTTTATCCTGTTGGACGAGTATGCTGTTGCGTTTGCAAACCAGTTTCTTGCTGATCTGCTCTATTTTAGCGCTGCTGTCTGGATTCATAAAATGATAGCTCTGCAGGCAATCTGCTAAAGAAATTACAGCTGTTTCTCCCATTTTTCTAAACGTAAAGTTTCACCGTCCCACACCGCGTAGGTATAGTAATTGATCCATTCACCAAGATTGACAATGCGGCTGCCGGTAGGCAATGTTATATCGTAAGGCAAATGGCGGTGACCGAAGATGTAAAAATCGTGATGCCGCTTATCTTCTATTTCCTTGGCATAGCCAATAAGCCATTCCTTATCCTCGCCCAGAAATTTTTCGTCTTCATTATTGGCGAGCCTGCTGTGTTTGGACCATCGGGTCGCTATTCCAATACCTAGATTGGGGTGCAGGCGGGCAAATAGCCACTGACAAATGCGGCTTCGAAACACTTTTTTTAGCAGCTTATATTTGTAATCGCCCGATCCCAGTCCATCACCATGGTGGATAAAAAATAGTTTGTTGTCCAGCTCCAGTTCCAGTTCGTTGTCGATGATCTGTGCATGGAGCTCCTTTTTAAAGTAATCGAACATCCACATATCGTGGTTACCTTTAAAAAAGGTAATAGGGATTCCCAGGTCCGCGATCTCTGCCAGTTTGCCTAAAAAGCGGAGGTAACCTCTTGGGACTACGGTTTTGTATTCGAACCAAAAATCGAAGATATCGCCAACAAGATAAAGATGGGAAGCATCTGATTTGATTCGGTCCAGCCACTGTATGATGCAGCTCTCCCGCTCATGCGAACGCTCAGGGGGATAAGACCCCAGGTGGAAATCAGAGGCGAAGTAGATTTTTTTTCTCGTTGACATGTATCCAAAACTAAACAAAATGGCGGCGAATACAAAATTCGCTCCAATATCTTATATGCGAAGCAGCCGCGGTCCATCCACAGGGTGTGATGCTAGGAACTGATAGCGGGGTACCCCTTGTTTTTGATTCAGAAGCTTGCCCATTTCTTATAGGCCGGGACCGGCAGTGTGAATACTAGGATGATTATCTATTGGATACGATGGAATCTGAAATTATATTTGTTATTTTTGGTAGAAACTAGTATAAAGTTCTTTATGATAAACAAAAAAATTGGTCTTATCCTGATGATGATAGGTATGGCAGGTACAGTAACAAGTAGCTATGGGCAGCAGTTAAAATATCCATCGACAACTAAAGGAAACGTTGTTGATGAATTTTGGGGGCAAAAGGTGGCGGATCCTTACCGCTGGCTGGAAGACGACCGGTCTCCAGAAACAAAAAGCTGGGTGCAGGCGGAAAATAGAGTAACTTTTGATTATTTAAATACTATTCCTTTCCGCTCCAAACTGAAAGAACAGCTGACCGAGATATGGAATTACGAAAAAATAGGAACACCGTTCAAGGAGGGGGAGTATACCTATTTCTTCAAAAATAACGGCCTTCAGCAACATTCGGTTTTGTACCGTAAAAAAGGGGAGCAGGGAAAAGAGGAGGTCTTCCTGGATCCAAATACCTTTTCCAAGGATGGTTCAACGTCACTGGCAGATGTATCTTTTTCCAAAGACGGCAGTCTGGTGGCCTATTCGATTTCTGAAGGTGGCTCGGACTGGAGAAAAGTCATTGTCCTGCGCGCAAAGGACAAGTCGCCGGTAGGTGAAGCCCTGGTGGATGTGAAATTTTCGGGGATTGCCTGGAAGGGGAACGACGGTTTTTATTATTCCAGTTATGATAAACCCAAGGGGTCTGAACTGTCTGAGAAGACTGATCAGCATAAGTTGTATTACCACAAATTGAATACCCCACAATCCACTGATAAATTGATATTTGGTGGAACGGCCACACCACGGCGTTATGTAGGAGCTTCGTTGACAGATGATGAACGCTACCTGATTATATCAGCAGCGAATACCACCACCGGAAACGAGTTATATTATCAGGATCTGAGCCAGGCAGACAGTAAGATTATCTGTCTGCAGGATAATTTTGATGCGAATACGGGAGTCGTTGACAATATTGGAGATACTTTTCTTTTAGAGACGAACTATAAGGCGCCTAACAATCGGCTGGTGAAGGTCGATCTGAAGAATCCAGCTAGAGAGCAGTGGAAAGACGTCATTCCGGAGACAGAGAATGTGCTTTCCCTGACCACTGGCGGTGGTTATCTGTTTGCGCATTATCTGAAAGATGCTGTTTCCGTCGTCCTCCAATACGACTACACGGGAAAGAAGATCAGACAGATCGAACTGCCGGGAGTAGGTACGGCAAGTGGCTTTTCAGGAAAGAAGAAAGAGAAGGAAATTTACTTTGGCTTTTCAAATTATATTACGCCTGCGTCGAGTTATAAACTCGATGTCAATTCGGGGCAGACAAACCTTTATATCCAGCCAAAAGTCAAATTTGACAGCAATCTCTACGAGTCGAAGCAGGTTTTCTATACGTCCAAAGACGGAACCAGGGTGCCGATGATTATCACTTACAAGAAGGGGATTGATCTAAATGGGAAAAATCCAACAATTGTCTATGGTTATGGCGGATTCAACATCAGTTTGACACCTGCATTCAGTACCTCGGTAGCTGTCTGGCTGGCAAATGGCGGTGTCTACGCAGTTCCTAATTTACGTGGTGGAGGTGAATATGGACAGAAATGGCATGATGGCGGCCGACAATTCAACAAATTGAACGTCTTTAATGATTTTATCGCCGCGGCACATTATCTGCAGGAAAACGGTTATACATCACCAGAATACACCGCATTGTCAGGCGGTTCGAATGGCGGTCTGCTTGTGGGAGCCACGATGACGATCGATCCGAAAGTAGCGAAAGTTGCCCTTCCGGAAGTAGGGGTTCTGGATATGTTACGTTACCATACCTTTACAGCGGGAGCAGGCTGGTCGTACGATTATGGTACTGTCAATGATAGTAAGGAGATGTTTGAGTATCTGAAAGGATATTCGCCTGTGCATAATGTGAAAACAGGTGTTTGCTATCCGGCAACGATGGTGTTGACAGGAGATCATGATGACCGCGTCGTACCGGCACACTCTTATAAGTTTGCCTCCGAGCTCCAGGCAAAACAGGCTTGTGATAATCCCGTATTGATTCGTATAGAAACCAAAGCGGGACATGGTGCAGGGCGATCTACAGAAGTTTTGATCAATAGCACTGTCGATAAATATGCCTTTGCCCTTTGGAACATGGGGGTGAGGGAGCTCAAGTAGCCATAACGAAAAAAGAAGGACCAGTTCAATATGAATCTGGTCCTTTTGCTTTGTGTTGGACGGTGTTAATTTTCCCAGGTTTTTATGCCTTTGGCCATTTTATCCAATGTCTCCTGATAAATCGCCCGGTCATCTTCGCTAGCCATTTCTATTGCTTTATTTTGCCATTTGATCGCCTTTTCTTTTTCCCCTTTTTTATAAAGCAGATTGGCGTACGTATCAAGGAAAGCCGAACTGGGATCTTCTATGATCGATTTTTTGCTCCAGCTGATCGCCGCATCAATACATGCCGGGTCACTGCTGTTATTAAATATGGTCCAGGCAAAGGTATTGAGCTGATGCGCTGTGAAATCTTCGGAAGATAAGTAATCATTGATCGTATTTTTCATCGCAACATAATTTTTGACCTGGAGGTAATAATGTGCTTTTATTTTTTTGAACATGGGCACGAAGTCGATGTCGGGATATTTTGCGGCAAGTTCACTTTGGTAGCTGTCCCAATTCGGTTCATTTTTGGCATCGATTTTTATCTGCAGCAGCTCGTTGACGACCACGTTGGCTAACGTTCGGTTGGCTATACCGGGAGACTCCAGCAGGATATCGATTTTCTCTTTATTGTTGCGAATGAGATTGAACGCTTTGGAGTTTGTAAACTTTGCTGCGGCAAGCAAAATATGTACATTTTCCTTTTTGAAGAGCTCATCGGTGGATAATGAACTGGCCAATGTACTCTCAGCCCGTCGTGCAGTGTTTTCGTCGTAGGCTACATTGGCTGCTTTAAGCATCTGTTTGGCTGTGTAAATGTCCTGCGGTCTTTTTTCAAATTTCTTGAGTAGGGTATAATACTGTGTCTCCGGATATAGACCATCGGTCACATGCTCAACAAATTCAGGTGCGTCGCTGGCGCCGACAATCCGGTGAACGGCTTCACCATCTGGGTTAAATATTAAGAAGGTCGGAAAGGACTGGATATTGTACGCATCGGACAGTGCCCGGGCATCAGCATACCATTTCTTAACGAACTCACTATCCGCATCGGTGGAGTCCATTTGGACGCGAATGCTGATGAAATTCTGGTTGATGGGTTCGCCCACCTGCTCCAACGGAAAGATCTCGTTGCTCATGTATTGGCAGGGGCCGCACCAAGTGGCAAATAATTCAGCGAAGATAAACTTATTGTCTGCCTTCGCTCTTTCTTTGACCTGTTTCCAGCTTAATCCCTCCACAAATTTAACCCCCTTGGTCTGGGAATATACCATATTCCCGAATAAAATAGTAAGGCATAGTGCGATTATACTTCTCATACTCCTGTACATCTAGATTCATAATTAGGTTTAAGTTATTAAATTAATTCCAAAACAAAAACACCTCTGAAATTAATATTTCAGAGGTGTTTTTAAAGCTTGATAAATCCCTTATTTGATATTTATCTTGGATTTTAAATCTTTGGACAAGCCATCTTTGTGTAACAGCAAAGAAGTTGTTTTATAGCGTACAAATTCCTTTGTGGCATATAGATAACCTTTGTAATCATTGGAGGTACCCCATGAGTTTTTCACGATGTAATATTCTTTACCATTTTGGTCCTTGACCAGACCAACGATGTGCATTCCATGATCGTCAGTTGTCTGCCAGTTGTCGAAGGCTTTTTGTCTCTCTTCTGGTGTTATTTTCATTTCAGGTTTAGGTCCAACAAACATCGTCGCCTTTTCCTGATCAGTCATTTGCTCAAATGGTTTTTCTGGTACGTAGGCAACACCATTTTTCCAGGAAAATCCTTTTTCCGATACATCCGTTGCCCAGGCAACCGTGTATCCTTTTTGTAGGGCATTGTCAATGATATCTGTCAGATCATTCATCTGCACGTTGTAAAAACGGTCGAATGACCAGTTGTCCGGAATCAACAGAACAAACTGACTGTAATAAGGATGATCGGTGACCGAAGCAATACCTACGTAGTCGTCTGGGTTGATGCCGATTACTTGATCCGCGAAGGTACGTGGCGTATACGATTTCCCGTTGTACTCGAATTTTTCAGGAACTTCACCCAGATAGGAGTCCATGGCTGCCGTGTAGGCCTTTTCCCAGTTTGGCGTTAATGTTTTGCCTTTGACAATAGACCCGAGCATAGCATCCAGCATGGAGGTCATTTCGCCAAAGTTGTTGCGGGTAGTTCCGTAATGCAATCCAGTATATGCGGACTGTGGCATTGCGCCGTATTTGCGGTATGAATTCAATACATCGTGAAACTGGCCACCTTCACCCAAAGATAGTCCTCCATGGAGACGGACATACGTGCGTGCTTTGTCCAGGTAGGTATTGCGAGCAGTAAAGATCTGAGAAATTTCAACCGGTTTTTTGCCCATACGGATCATCTCTGACTCCAAAAAGGAGTTGCCAGAATAGGACCAGCATGTACCGGAAGAACCTTGATCTTTAATCGAAGTATTACCAAGGTTGATCACTTCTGTAAATGTAAACCCCGATTTACTATTGTCATTTTGATTTGCTTTTAGGGCATTGATCAAATTGTCCTGTGCTTGTACCTGGAACGAAGCTGCGAAAAGAGAAGCAGCCAGTACAATCGATTTATTCCAATTCATTGTTAGTATGTTGTTAATTTAAAGTGGTGCTAAAATAAATAAATTAAATTTAGTAAGGCCCATTCCTCTGTAAAATAATTGTTCTAAAAAAGAAGCTCGATTTTGATTCGTTTGATCGAATCAGCGGCTATAGGTGGAGGGTACTGAAAAACAGAGGGCCGTATTCAACGGCCCCTGTATTATTATGCTGGGATATTCTTTTTCTTTGGAAATAGGAGTGAGGCAATGATACTTAATGCAAGTATACTAATGATCACAATAAGAGAATGCGTCGTAGTAAAGCCCACTTCGGCTAACCAGTGGTGCAGCAGCATCTTCAGACCGATGAAAACCAATAAAAATGCTAAACCTACTTTTAAGTATTGGAATTTATGGATAATATTGACCAATAAGAAGAACATCGACCGCAGTCCGAGGATCGCAAAAATATTGGAAAAAAAGACGATATAGGGGTCTTTGGTCACCGAGAAAATCGCTGGGATCGAATCGACGGCAAATATGAGGTCGGTAAATTCGATGACAAGCAATACCAGGAAAAGCGGCGTCATATATTTCACGCCATTTTCGATATGGAAGAAATGGCCAGCGTCCAGCTTAGGTGTTACTTTGAAATACTTGGATGCGAATTTAACCACGGGGTGGTTTTGCGGGTCAACCTCTTCTTCCTGGTTGCGGTTGATAAACATTTTTATACCCGTAAACACCAGGAAGGCACCAAAAACATACAGGATCCAGCCAAACTTGGCGATTAAAGTTGCGCCCAGGAAAATAAAGAGGAAACGCATAACGATAGCGCCTAGGATGCCCCAGACCAGCACCTTATGATAATAACGTTCGGGAATGCCAAAGGAAGTAAATAGCAATACCATAACAAAGATATTATCTACGGACAGTGCATATTCGACCACATAGCCCGTTAAATATTCAAGGCCAAGATTCTTGTTATAGATGTCCAGGCTAGCAGCTAAATCTCCCGGGATAATCTTAATGTCGTGATGATGCTTAACAATAATCTGTTGTAGATGGTCCAGATCATGGATATTGTGTAACTCAAACCCGTAGTGACGGAGTAACCAGTAGAAGCCCAGAGAAAAGAGCACCCAGATTGCACTCATGATCGCGGCCATTTTCAGGCTCACCGGTTTGTCGCCAGAAAACAAGCCAAGGTCAATGGCGAGCATCAGCGCAATGAAGATAAGAAAACCTCCAAAAAACATTAATTCGTGACTCATTATTTTTTTCTTTCTGTTGTATATTTTACTAATTGAAGCAATGCTGCCTTGTATTCATTCTCGGGAAAAGCTTCCAGGATCTGGAATGCCTCCTGCTGATATTGTCGCATTTTTTCTGCGGCATAATCCAGACCGCCGCTAGTGCGGACAAAGTCAATAACTTCGGCGACTTTTTTTTGATCTTCATTGTGGTTTCGAACCAGATTGATGATTCGCCGTTTTTCACTTGAACTGGTCTGGCTGAGGGCATAGATCAAAGGCAAGGTCATCTTTTTTTCCTTAATATCATTTCCTACCGGTTTGCCTACATCATCCAGTCCAAAGTCAAACAGATCGTCTTTGATCTGAAATGCAATGCCGATTTTCTCACCAAACTGATGCAGCTTGTCCACGGTCTGCTGATCAGCATTGGACGACGCGGCGCCACAGGCACAGCAAGAGGCGATCAGGGAGGCCGTTTTCTTCCGTATTACTTCGAAGTAAATGGACTCCTCGATGTCCAGCTTGCGCGCTTTTTCGATTTGGAGCAACTCGCCCTCACTCATCTGGTCTACCGCCTCCGATACGATCTTCAGCAGGTGGTAATCCTGATGTTTTACAGACAGCAATAAGCCCCTGGACAACAGAAAATCTCCCACCAGTACAGCGATCTTGTTTTTCCACAGCGCATTGATCGAAAAGAAGCCCCTCCGTTCATAGGAGTTGTCGACTACATCGTCATGAACCAATGAGGCTGTATGCAACAATTCTACCAAAGCAGCTCCTCTATATGTCGATTCGTTGATTCCATTACAGATCCCTGCAGAAAAGAATACAAACATCGGCCGCATTTGTTTGCCTTTTCGTTTGATTAGGTATTGGGTAATACGATCCAACAGTGGAACGGAGCTTTTCATGGAAGCCTTAAACTTCTTTTCGAAAGCTTCAAGTTCGTGGGCAATAGGGCGTTGGATCTCTTTTAATTTTGACATGAATTAGGGTGAAATACCAAAGTAGTTAAAGCTTAAAGATAATAATTTTGTTATAACTCATCCACTGCTTTTTCCAGATTTTTGTACCATTCTTCGCCATAAGTTCGGATCAGCGGATCCTTCAGAAACTTATATACCGGAACCTGCAATTCTTTGCCAAAGGTGCAGGCATCTTTGCAGATATGCCATCGGTCATAATGAAGCACGTCAAACTCGGGATAATGTGTCGTGCGAATCGGATAGAGATGGCATGAAATGGGTTTGCGCCAATGTATCTCGCCAAGTTCGTAAGCTTTTTCGATAGCACATTTCGTAATACCATTTTCCCAGGTAACGTACGCACACTCCTTATTCCCGTCCACACAGGTGGTGGTCAGATCACCATCTATATCGACCACGTATTTGCCTTGTTCTTCAATGGCTTCAATGCCCTTGGCCGTCATGTAGGGTTTTACCTTTGGATAAATTTCCTCCAGAATAGCCTTTTCACTTTCCAATAAAGGCGCACCTGAATCCCCTTCGATACAGCAGATCCCTTTACATTTTGATAGATTACACACAAAGTCGTTATTGATCAGATCTTCGTGTACCAACACATTTCCTACTTCAATCATTATTGTTATTTTGAGTAGCTCGCTCTCTGTCCCAGTTTATGTTTTAGCCCCTGTGCCTCCAAAAGCTCTAAGGTGACCGAACCGATCAATATATCGACGTTGGCCTTAACCGGGATCCGGTTACCATCGTTGGTAACCCATAGATAAAGTTTGCTATTTTTCTTAAAGATACGTCCCGGTTTGATTTCAGGACTAAATTTGAGGCACTCCAACGTGCCTAACTCGGTTTTTATTTTTTCGATTCCGATATATTGTATCCCTAATGTGGCGATTTCATCATTAAGGAAGTAAGTCAGTTTAAAGGATTCCCCCGGCTTTACGGAAGATAAGTCCAGATTGCGTGCAAAATAGTAGGACGATAACAAATCAAATGTTTGGTCAACTTTTGAGGTGAAATTTCCTTTATTGCCGGACACTGTGCGTGCTTCTTGATTAAAGCGGACTTTATCGTTGCGTCTGTAGCCGCCCTCACGGATGTTTTCCGTGTAGTAATAAGGTAAAAATGTTCTGCTATTTATATAGGAGTTATACTCATTTCTTACCGTGTATATGGAGAATGCTCCGGCTGTTCTGCCAGCAGCATACAGATGGAACGCCGGATTCCCCTGTCCATCTTTGGCTTCGCTCACAGTCAAAGTTCCCGTTGCAGCCGAGATAATACCATAACGTAATCTATACTTTAATTTTTCTCCTGCTTTAAAGGCAGATTCCTTCAAATGGGGCAGGTCTTGCGCGAAAACAGTACTTACAAAAACGGATAAGTAAAGGAGCAAAGTCGATATAAGTTTCATGTACGTAAGTTTACGAAATTTGTTTGAAAGAAAATGTTATTTTCTCTTAAAAACGGGAACTGTCGAACAGGGCTCACCGTACATGATACTTTTTGCTACTTTGCTGAGTCTCACGGTAAATTGCACAAAGGCAGATTCCGGAATTTGAATGTCGCCACAGCCTTTTACAACGACCCGCTGGTCCCGATATTGCTCCATATCGATGTGTTCTATGGCGGCGGCATACTGGATACGCAGGAGTTCGTCCAGGTCGCCGAAGATGACAGTAGCAGCATAGGGTTCAAGCTTATTGGCCAGTAGCATATAGGCCCAGGTAGGCACGATGGCATCTGCGCTGCAAGTGATCGCTACATGTTTGCCTGTATACTGTGACCAGTCGTGCGATTTTATGAATTCGCGGAAGTCTTTCTCCTTTAGAATCAATCCGTGGAATAAATTATCTTTAATGTCATATAATACATTATCAGCATGAGGGTGATAATCTGCCAGATCCACCGTGATCAAGCCACTCTGTGCAACCTTATTGACAATATTTGTTTGAATATCCATATCCTATCAAAAAAAAACCGGACGATAATTCGTCCGGTTACAAATTTACTCAAAAATCTTCTAAAAGAATTTCACTCTATTGTCAATGATTTCAGCTTTGTCCTGTAATGCACGGAAGATCGATCCCCACGCGCGTTGAGCTTTAGCAGCAAGCATTTGTTTCTTTTGCGCATTGATGTCAGGGATTGCCGCCGGATTGGTGAAACCATTTACCTGTACCACATAGACACCTGTGTTGCCCTCGATTGCTTTGGAAGGCTTGTTTGGCTGCAGACCGAATACGGTACCTACTACTGTGTTTTCGAGTGCGACACCAGGAATCACCGGATTTGCAAACACAACATTCTCCACCTGGATCGCTGATTTGCCTACTTTCTGAGCGACCTGATCAATTGAAGAAGCACCGGCTAAAGCTTTGTCAAATTTCTCTTTCAACAGCCTTGCTTTCACCATATTTCTTACAGCAGGTTCAATATCTTTTTTTACTGCATCCAGTGCAAGTGTTCCCTTAGGCTGTATATTGACTAAATGAGCCAAGATGTAGGAAGTTTCAGTTTCAAACACTTTGTCCGAAACATCACCTTTTTTAGCTTCAAACGCCCAACGAATCAAATCACGTGGAGCTTCAGCGCCGTCGAGTACATTGTCCATTGCCGATACGCGGGAAGCTGTACGCGCTTCAAGTCCAAGCTTCTTCGCCTCCTGAGCAAAGTTTTGCGCGGTAGCAGCTGATAAGAATGCAGTCGCTTTACTATGCGCGTTGTTTAATGTTTCTTTACCGCTGCTGATAACTTTGTCAATGATGGCTACTTTAACATATTTGGCTGTGCCGATCTGTTTTTCTATTTTGATGACATGGACACCAAACTGAGATTTGACAACTTTGATCTCGCCAGCTTTGCCTTCGAATACAGCTTTTTCAAATTCAGGAACCATACGGCCTCTGGTAAACGTACCGAGCTCACCACCGTTGTTTTTACTTCCGGGGTCGTTGCTGAACTGTACTGCGAGGGCAGCAAAGTTGTCTCCTTTCTGAATTAGACCTTTGATCGAATCTGCTTTTGCCAATGCCTTGTCGACACCACCTTCTGCAGTTGGGTCCAATAAGATATGAGAAGCTTTCACTGAGTCAGGACCTACTACAGTCGATACGACTTTTGCAATTTCATAAGCGCCATTATTTAAAAATGGACCAACTGTAGTACCAGCTGCTACATTGAATACCACGGAATCCAAAGAAGGACTCAACTGACCTTTTTTCACATAGGTGAATGGGTATTTGTTGTCCGAGTTGATGGACGCAAATAAGGAATCATCTTTAGCTACAATCAGGTCTTGTTTCAGTTTGTTGATAGCCTCTTTTACAGCCAATGAGTCTTTGGCAAGTGGTTTGGCGTCCACAACGACATATTGGATGGCACGGGTTTCCTCCTGCGTCTTGAACATATTTTTATGTTCGTCATAATATTGCTGAAAATCGGCATCTGATAATTTGACGTCCGCATCTTTTACCGAAGCGTAATCCAATAGAATATATTTAAAGTTTGCCAGCTTATTGCGCTCCTGGTATTCTTCGTTTGCTTCCAATGACGTTACATATACACTGTTGGAAAGCAATTCGCCATATTTACTGCTTAGGCGTTCATCGCGTACACCTTCAAGCAAGGCTTCCCACTGTTGGGCCACTGCTGGATTACCAGCGGTGTTCATCTGGCTTATGAAAGTCATCAATTGACCATGGTCGAATTGTCCAGTTTGGGGATTCGTAAAAGCCTGAACGATCTGTGGTGAAGGATTTGGCCCCTTTACTAAATCATTCAACTCGTCTTTACCCACGGTCAAACCGACTTTTTCAATTTCTTTCTTCAAGATTTCTCTAGACAAGAATTGATTCCAAACCTGTTGCACGGCGTAAGTTCTCATCTGAGGAGTGACCGCGCCGCCCATTTGCTGTTTGAACATTTCTTCTGCTTGCTCTACCTGTTGGTTGAACTCAGGATACTCAATTTCCGTTCCGTTGACTTCCCCTACACGATTTTGATGTCTTGCCCAAAAAGGAGCTCCTCCTCGAACGACATCGGCTAGTAAAAATGCTAAAATTGCGATAGCCATTGCTGCTGTCAAGATGATACCAGCTTTGTTACGCAAAAAGCCCATTAATCCCATAGTCTGCTTATTGTGTTTATATTGTGTAAATACTTGTATTTCGTTAATTTATGCATAGCATAGCAAAATGCGGTGCAAGATACAATTTTTATAAAAAAAAACGGAATATTTTCCTGAATGTAAGAAAACAAATTTGAAAACAAATTGTATAAGCTGTTTTTTGGAGAGTTGCTGGCCTCCTCCTGCGATGGCATAACCGTGACGCGAAACAATAAGACCCCTTATCAACTGAACGTGTTGTTTGATAACAGTGGAGCTATCTGCCGCCTATCGTTGGAAACAAGCTGTTGTCTTTGATGATTACCATGCCTGTCGCATTCTGGATATTGGCATGCAAGAGGTCTTTATCAGAGCTAAATGAGGTTCCCTGCAGGTTGCCTCGCTGATCTTTAAAGAACGCTTGGATCGGAACATGGTTGTAAAAGGTTCTGTTGGGGTCTTTGGCTCCTTCGTCGTAGATAATTTCTTCCGTTTTAAAAACTGACCCATCCGCGATGGTCACGACCACATTCTTCGTGAAGATCGTCAGTTTCTCCTTCTCTTTTCTTACCGCGTGATCGGAGGTAATACGTTGTGTTTCTTTGAGATTCTCGTCGTAAAAAATGATTTTAATACTCTTGGGGAAGATGTACACCTGACTACTGTCGTGCTTGATGCGCATTTCGGGCGCTGTCAGGTTAGCTTTAACTTTGGACGAGTCACTATAAATAATGTCAACGTGGCGTGATATATCCACTGCTTCTTCTTTCTTTAAGTTGGCAATCCGGTCGACCTCTTTCAGGTCTGGTTCACAGGACGTCAATAAGAGCGCCCCTAGTAAAACGAGCATGACCAGGGGCGATAAATATACTGTTATGGAATTTGCAAATATTTTGCGTCCCATCCTATTAGTTGAATTGATTTCTGACGAACCAGCGGTCATTTAAGGTAAAGCCGATGTTGATATTGATATATCGTTCGCGTAAGAGACCGTTTGCAATTTTACCCATTTGGCCGAACTCGGCAGATACATTGATTTTGGAGAACGCTCCTGTATATTGATTACGGGCCAATGGTAAACCAACGCCGACGCTTACAGCCATATCGTTGATATTCTGGTCATTTAAAAAGTACTGTGTCTTGTTGTACCTGAAACCAAGACGATAGTCAATCTGGTTTAAATACTTAAAGGATGTCCGGTCGGGTGTCAATTGTCCCCCTACAGCTACGCCATAGTTTTTACGTAGACGGTTTTCGCCTGTACGAACCTGAAATCTAGACCAATCAGCATATTTAAAGTCCGCACCAACCAACCAGCGGCCACTGCGGGCCAAGGTAAAACCGACGTTATGTTTTAAAGGAAGCGTCAAATGTCTACTTTCACGAGGCGATTGGAAGGTCGTATCTGTAGGTAGATTGGCATTTTCTGGATCTGCTGATGGTGCAAGCCTCGTTACAAATGTGGTGGAGCGATCCTTGATATCGTTGTTTAAGGATCCGGAGTATCCAAGCGTGACGGCGTATTCCTTATTGAAGACATGTTCGTATTGTAAACCATAGTCAAGAATAATACCCTGAATTTCGCGTTTGTCCTGTTGCTGTACATTCAGTGCGCCGGAAGACACGGGAAATTCCACACGGCTATAATCATTTAGTGTGCCAAAAAGATACGACACGTTAGCTCCTATACTCAGACCTTTAACTAGCCTGACACCCCAACCCGCATAAGCTTTGGTCAAACCGCCTTCGCCTGTAAACACCTTTCGGAAGACGGACGAATTAATAGTTTCCTGTGATTCCGTACGGTAGCCCACATCCGAATAGGGTAAAATACCCAAGCTGATACCACCAAACCGCTTCATCGGAAAGGTCATGGTGATATGGCTGAAAGCAAAATCTGCTGTATTGTCCGACCGGGTTGTTGAATTTAGCTGAGTAAAGTTGCCATACAGCCCAGCATCAAAAATGCTCATCCTCGCTGCGGAGTACGAGGCCGGATTGCTTGGGTTGGTATTGTAGTAAAGTCCATCCAAGGTACGTACACCAGTACTGATACCGCCCATCGCTCTCTGCTGAGGTAATAAATCTTCACGCATTTGGCCTATCCCCAACTGAGAATAAGGTGAGGCGGATGTTGTTTTTTGAGCAAATGCGGTCGTAGAACTAGCTAAAAGTCCACCTGCTAACAACAGTTGGAGGGATTTATTTTTTAGAGAGCTTATAAAGCGTTTCTGCATGGTCAACCTATAAAATTGAGAAACTAATGTTTATTTAGTTTGAGTGAATCTTCGAGTTTTTGACTCGTATAATTAAATGTTTTTTGCTTTCAATCGCATACAAAACTATTCAATTTTTGTGAGCTTGTTAAGCCGTTTTTGTTAAAAAAGGTTAAACAATTGTTGCACAGTGTTTTAGAAAAACTGGAAGTAAATTATCGTCAGTGCGATGATGGCGTATATGACCTCAAAAAACCACTTCTTTTTAGCATAGGTAAAATAATAGCCCATATAAATAGCAATAGGAGGTGCACAGAGAAGGAAATGGGCTTCCGTTAATTTTTTGTTCCAATAGAAGGAGGCTATTGCGAGGCATAACATAAAGAATAGCAACTGAAAGGACTTGCGGATATGCACGATGCTCTTAAAGAAATTATCTTTTAGAATCAGCAGAAAGAGAATCAAGGTGAAAATGATCGGAATCAGTACCAGATAATCGACAAGCTGAATGCGGATTGCAGTAGGAAATTTGTAGGTAAAAGGTAACCAGATGGTATAAAAAAGTTCCATTTTTCCTACCCATAGATAGATCACCGCGAGTATAAAATAAATGGTTGCCAGCCCCAGCAGTGGTGTGATCCATTCCCGCCAGTTAAATGGCCGGAAAATAAGCAGGCTGATCCACAGCAAAAAGAACATGCTAAGAAAGGGGAAGTAGATCAAACTTCCGATGCCAACAATCATCCCTAGATCAAACATTTCCGCTTTTACGTCCGTTTGGCGATATAGGGAAAGCAATTTGCTGAGCATCCATATCGATATAAAATTACAGATCAAGGTCGGTGAGAGAACCAGAAAAGGCAAAAATAGGCTGGCCAAGGTCATGTACATCAGAGCCACCAGAAAGCTGGGCTTTCCCAGCAGATTGAAGTGGCTGGTGATCCGGTTGAGTATAGTTGCCTGAAAGATGGTCAAAATCAGGGTGATAAAGACATTGGTTGCAGGAGAAAGGTTGATCAGGTTGTTTTCTCCCAAAAGATTGCCGAGGGCCGGTTCAAAGATTACGGAGTCCAGCTTATCCGGAAGGTGGAGAAATATGCCAAGGCATAGTATAAAACCTACTGCGGATAAGAACAGAATATTTATGGGCGTGTAATTCCGAAACTGACCTATAATCATGCGATAAATATATTATTTATTCTTTTTTTCCAGTTTGCTGATGCG
Organism: Sphingobacterium thalpophilum; assembly: GCF_901482695.1. Taxonomy (NCBI): domain Bacteria; kingdom Pseudomonadati; phylum Bacteroidota; class Sphingobacteriia; order Sphingobacteriales; family Sphingobacteriaceae; genus Sphingobacterium; species Sphingobacterium thalpophilum. The sequence continues at coordinate 989,471 of NZ_LR590484.1, read as the reverse complement.
GCGGTCCAGTAGAAAGAGGAAGAAACCCAGTCCGAGAAAGATGACCAGCATCACTAAGACCACCACGTAGATCTTGCCTTCGCTGCGGAGACCGGTGGCCATTTCTACGTCGTCCTGTGCAAAGGTGCTTAGCGTCGATAAGATAAGTAAAGCAATTGATAATGTTATTTTTTTCATCTTAATTATATGTCTTTAATGGGCGATGGGCGTTGGAGAATTGTATTGTACTGTCTATAGATTTTATATCCCGCTTCCCATCGAATTATATTCTTTTATTTCTATAGGCAGGTCGATTGCACGTATGGTAAGCCGCCCTAATCGGATTCTTGTTGTTTTTTCTCCAGCAAACGAATACGGTAGCGAAGTGAGCAGATCCAGAATGCGATCATAGGCCAGCCAATCATGGCTGCATAAAACGTGGGCCGCAGTTCGTTGCTCATCTGCAGCTGTCCAAAGGTTGCATTCCCGCCACTTCCGGGGTGCAGAGAGTCGGTCATTTTTGGGAGAATATAGAGTAATACAATAATAATCGGAAAGGCGAATATATTATATACTGCTGATATTTTGGCTCTTTTTTGTTCCTCCTCAAGTGCATTGCGCAGGACGAGGTAGGCAAGATACATCAACGTAGCGATGGCTGATCCATTTAATTTGGGATCGTTGGGCCAAGGTTCACCCCAGGTGATATTTGCCCACAGCATGCCCGTAGCCAGCCCAAGAAAACAAAAGGTAATTCCCGTGTTAACCGCTTCGACTGCCAGTAAATCGTATTCCTGCTTGCCGGTATTCAGGTATTTGATACTATAGATTACGGAAATGAGATACATAACGATCATGGCAGACCACATCGGAACATGAAAATACACATTGCGTATACTTTCGTGAAGGATAAATAGACGGGGGACGGGGCCTAAAAGACCATTAATAATGACTGCACTGATGATCAGAACAGCTAGTATTTTCCACCATTTTTTTCTCATGGTAACTTGAATTTAATATGTTTTCGATTCTACAACCTAATCTCGCCAAAGGTACGGAAATAACAATAAAGAAATAGTGACGGTGATTACATTAATTGCGAGTAATACGATTATTTCTTTTGCGCTGGAAGCCCTTTCCAGACCTTCCATTGCATGACGTGAAAGCTTGATCAATACAATCAGTAGAGGGATGATTGCCGGGAAACTTAAAATGGCCATTAAGGTACTGTTATTCCCAGCTTTGGAACTTATGCCGGAGATCATGGTAAATACGCTGGCAAAGCTGATGCTACCGAGTATGACAGCTGTAAAATAGAGTAGGGGATCTCCGAGCGGATTTTTAAAAATAACTGAATAGACTGCAAAGGCGATCGAGGCCAGCAGGACCATCAGTAACATATTATAAATGACTTTGGCAAGAATGATCGCTTTGGGATCAACGAGGGAGTAATAGTAAAGTTGCCGGCTGGGGTTTTCCTGAACGAAACTTTTGTTGATGGCATTGATGGATGCAAACAGCATGATAATCCAGAAGAGAGCGTTCCAAACGGTCGAATCTACCGATTTGAATGCCTGATAACAAACAAATACAGTAGATACGACATATAGCAGGATTCCGTTAATGGCATACTTTGATCGCCATTCCAGAATAATATCCTTAAGAATTAGGGTTTTTACCTGTTGCAGTAAAGTCATATGGGACAAAGATACGAATGTATTCTGACCATTAAAGAAGCATAAACCCGTCAGTTCTTAAAAAAATACTTTTTTACTTATGCATTAGAAATTTTTGATTTAGCTGCATCGGTTGTATTGTCGATCTTGCTGGCCAAATTCTGCGCGGCATTATTGGCATGATCCAACGCCTCTCTGCCGGCCTCTTTTGCTTTGTTTTTCAGCGCATCTGCATCTTCAGAAGCTTTACTGAACGCGGCCTGTGCTTTATTTTTGAGGCTATCCAATTCGGCGGAAGCTCTGTTGGCCAATTTTTGTGCTTTCTTAGCTTCTTTTTTAGAAAGTTCCTTCAATGACTTAGTTAAGCTTTTGATGCCATCATTTGCACGATCTAACTGTTTTTTTCCGTCATCGGTTCCTAAAAGATACCATGCAGCAGCTCCCGCAGCCAATCCTACCAAAGCAAATGCCACTAATCCATTTTTGCTATTTTTCATAATTCTTCTATTTTGTTATGTATTCAAATGATAATCAAGTATGATACCAAATGAACAATCACTAGGAGAATTTGTTTAAAAAGAATGGATAATTAACAAAATTTTACATATCTACTTTTTGCTGTTTGGACTGCAGGGTGTAGAGGTGCTGATACAGACCATTTGCTTTCTGTAAAAGTTCGAAATGAGTGCCGCTTTCGGATACGATGCCATTTTCGATAACAATAATTCTATCTGCATCGACGATCGTAGATAGCCTATGTGCAATGATGATCGATGTACGGCCTCGCATCAATTCTTCGAGTGCGTCCTGCACCTGTCTTTCTGATTCGGAGTCCAGGGAAGAGGTTGCTTCATCCAGGATAAGGATGGCGGGGTCTTTGAGCAATGCTCGGGCAATAGCGATGCGCTGACGTTGGCCGCCCGACAATTTTACGCCCCGTTCACCGACGATGGTATCGTATCCTTCGGGAAAGTTCAGGATAAACTGATGGGCATTGGCCCGTTTGGCTGCGGCCATGATTTCGTCATCAGTGGCGTCCAGCTTGCCGTAAGCAATGTTCTCACGAATCGTTCCGCCAAACAGCAGTACGTCCTGCGGTACAATAGCAACCTGGTTCCGTATATCGCAGAGTTCGAAATCCGAAGCCGGCTTGCCATCGTATCGGATTTCACCGCTATTGGCCTTGTAAAATTGGAGGATTAAAGAGGCTATCGTTGATTTGCCGGTTCCACTGGGGCCGACAATGGCTACCTTATCACCTGCATGGGCAGTGAAGTTGATATCCTTTAAGATCTGCACATCGGGCCGGCTTGGATAAGCAAATGCTACATGGTTAAAACTGAGGCTCCCGCTCATTTTGTTGCCGATATCTTTGCAAGTAGGTTCGACTTTGATCTTTTCCTGAGGCTCGTCGAGAATTTCCAGAATCCGTTCGCTGGCACCCAGTGAGCGTTGGATATTGGCGTAGAGTTCAGGAAAAGTGCCCATGGATCCTGCCACAAACATAGAATACAGGATATAAGTGGTCAGATCTCCCACAGACATCTCATGAATGGATACCAGCGCTGCACCATACCAGATGACGGCAATCACGGCTCCAAAAATGCAGAAGATAATAAATGATGCAAATGCACCACGGAATGTCGCACCACGAACAGCGAGCTTGACGACGGAGTCCATTTGGTTGCTATACCGGCTGAACTCAAAGTATTCATTGACAAAAGCTTTGACATTACTGATGCCAAGCAGCGTTTCCTGGACAATGCTGTTGGATTCAGCCATTTTATCCTGAGCCTGCCGCGACAGCTCACGAATAAATTTACCAAAGACAATGGCAGCAACGACAATGACCGGAAGGATGCAAAGATTCATTAATGCCAGTTTGGGGGAGACCCATACCAGCAGAAATACCCCGAAGCAAAGACTGATCAATTGGCGTAAGATTTCGGCCAGCGTAGTTGTGAGGGTATCCTGAATTTGGGACAAATCCGCAGAAAGCCTGCTGTTTAATTCGCCAACACGGCGGTTGGCAAAAAATTCGATAGGTAAGGAAATCAGCTTATGATAAGTGTCTTTCCGGACCTGTGCCAGCGCACGCTCAGCAATCTCCACGAAAATACGGATTCGAAAAAAAGATACAATAGAAGTGAAAGAAAGGATAACAAAGGCAATTCCCCCGATGTAATAGACTTCTGCCTGAAGCCAGGGATAAGTTTGTTTGCCCTGGGCAGCATCTATCATGGCGCCAAGCAGGGCCGGAAACGCCAGCATGGACAGGCTGGACAATACCAAAAAAAACATACCTACACCAAATTTAACCCTATAAGGCCTGAGATAGGTCAATATTTTCGATGCCCGTAAAAGGAGTTCTTTATTTAACTTTGGTTTTGGTAGATCTTCTTCTTGTTTGTTGCCGCTATTGAATCCTCTTGCCATATCCGCTACTTCAAATTTTGTTGCGAGGACAAATGTAGCGAGATTAAAAATATTTTGCTATCATACTTCGGTCAATTTTTTACCCCATTCCATTTTTGACAGAAAGTAGGGCCGAGGATACGCATTAAAGGCGAAAGGCGACGCTAGGAGACTCCGGACACGCCATTATCTTTTGACATCAGCTTCCGTTTATTACTGCGGTACAGCAAAAAGCCTAAAATAAGGATTGCGGCAAGGGATACATATCCCCAGATAAGACCCAACGGGGACCCTTCGGTCTGGTCTGCTTGCTGGCGCAGCTTGTCATTCTCCCGCTGGAGCTTGTTTATGGTACCAATGTAAGCTGAGACCTGTTTATCGTAATCTGTGGCCAGTTGCTGATATTTGTCTTTTTCAAAGTCTTTGATTTTAAGTAGCTTCTGCGTTTCCAAAAAGATGTTGTTATCCGTGATGACAATATCTTTGAGGATATCAATGCTCTTCTGCATATCTCCTTTGGACTTGAATAAGCCAAACAGCCCCGATTTCTGGGTAAGGCTGCTGTCATAGGCGCCAAATTTTTGCTGGCGGGCATCAAGCAGGTCGTTGACGCGCTTGCGCTGCACCTCAAAAGCACTGGAATCTGCATTTTCCTGTGCAGCGACGGGCATAAGACAGCAGCATACGTATGCCAATACAAGAAGGATTTTTGAGAATTTCATCATGACTTCAACGATCAATTTAAATTAATATTACGCGAGTAGCCCAAGTGTTGGATTACGGTGTCCTTTCGCCATTTCGGATGTCTGTCTGAAACATAAACAGCTGACCTTGGTAAAAGTTGGGAATTAATCTTTAAATTCTATGCGGATGACGTTGGAGTCATCGTCGTGGAGGCCTAAAAGCTGGCTTGCGTTTCCCTTATTGATGGCAATTTCCAGGTAGTTGCTTATCCCAAACAAACACAATTTTTCACCTTCCCCGACTTCATTATAATGCCAGGACAGATTGGTGATTGTTTCATTTCGTTTAAAGTACAAGACGAAGTTACGGCCTTTTTGTACTTTATTGAAGAGGTCTTTGGAAATATTGGTAATGGCATTGCCAAACGAATCGACGTAGATGACATTGCCTCTGATCATGTCCTTGTCGAAGATGGGCTGCAAAGTTACTTTTTCAATCAGTTGATGGATGGGGGTGCCCACATCTTTCAATTTTCCTCCTTTTGCAATATGGCAAGCCGACTTGGAAAGGATGTCGGCCAGGGGAAAATGTAGGTATCTCAGATCCTGCATTAAATTAAGCTCGTATAATTCCTGCGGATCATTTCCGTTTAACAACAAGCTGAAGATACCATTGTCTGCACCGACGAAATAATGATCATTGTATTTCATGCCGATATATTTGGATTCTTCATGGAATAAAGTGTTGATGCCAATAATATGTACGGTGCCCTTGGGGAAATAATGATAAGCATTGCCGAGGACAAAAGCTGCCCGGGGAATGTTGAATGCGGGGATTTCATGTGTGATGTCAACAATATTAACGTCAGACAACTGCGATAAAAGACTCCCTTTTAACGCCGCCTGGTAAAAATCCTTATGTCCGAGATCTGTTGTTAACGTAATTACTGCCATTCCCTTTCGCCTATTTTTTCGCTCAAAATCTAATCAAATAGAGAGCAAAATTACTATTTATCAGCTGATTTGTAAAGCTAATCGAAGAACTTATTTTGAATATATTTTTTTTCGGTTGATATCCACAAACATAGCGCATATCTATGATGTAAAGAAATCTTTTGTGGACTCTTATAAGTGCTTTAAAATAGAGGCGATTCGCGGACAAATGCAAAAAGAAAGTTTGTTTTTCTTTTTGTAAAAATCTCTCGGCGGTGGCATGTTTTCTCAATAGAATACGTTAATTTTGAATAGTATTATGCAGAGGAGCTTTTGTGTGATCGCTACAATCTAAAGAATTCTAAATAGATAAAATTTGAACGAATTACTAATTGCATTAGATGGTCTGAATTTACCCATACTATGGGGGGCAGACAATGAGCACTTTGATTATTTAAAGAAGCAGTTCCCAAAACTGAGAATTGTTGCTCGAGGAAACGAAATGAAGGTGTTGGGCGATGCGAAGGAGCTGGAGCTGTTCGAGCAGTCATTTAAGGCAGTCATGGCTCACCTGGAAAAATATAACAACATCACGCTGCTGGATTTTGAAAATCTCCTTGGCGCGAGTGCCGGTTCCGCGGCGCAGCAGGAGAAGGAGCTCTCAGCACAGCATGCTGCGTTTGGTTCGGAGCCCATTGTCTACGGTCCAAACGGCCTGATCGTACGTGCGCGGACACCTAATCAGCGTAAAATGGTGGACAGTATTTCCAAAAATGATATCTTATTTGCGATCGGTCCGGCAGGTACAGGAAAAACCTATACAGCGGTAGCTTTGGCTGTTAGAGCATTACGGAACAAAGAAATTAAGCGGATAATTCTGACCAGGCCTGCTGTGGAAGCGGGAGAGAACTTAGGATTCCTGCCCGGTGACCTCAAAGAGAAAGTCGACCCGTACTTACGTCCGCTTTACGATGCACTCGACGATATGATTCCTGCCGAGAAATTAAAAGGCTATCTGGAAAACCGTACGATAGAAGTCGCGCCTTTGGCATTTATGCGCGGTCGTACACTGGACAATTGCTTTGTCATTTTGGATGAAGCTCAAAATGCCACAGATATGCAGCTCAAGATGTTTTTGACACGTATGGGGCCGACAGCAAAATTTATTGTCACGGGGGACATGACACAAGTCGATTTACCTAAAAAAAATCAATCTGGTTTGTCAACGGCCATACGCTTGTTGGACAATATTGAAGGAATAGACATTATTCATCTCAGTGGAGGCGATGTGGTGCGGCATAAATTAGTACGCCGGATACTGGAAGCCTACGGCGATATTTAACCGCCGATGCATCATTTAATTATTTTTTGAATTTACTTTGAACATGAACGCTATAAAAGAAACAAATTTCAATTTCGACAATCAAACCGCATTTTATAGAGGGAAAGTACGGGACGTGTATACGATTGCCGATACGTATCTGGCGATGGTCGCTTCGGACCGTATATCTGCGTTTGACGTGGTACTGCCGCGTCCGATCCCCTATAAGGGGCAGGTGCTGAATCAGATTGCTGCCAAATTTTTAAAGGCTACGGCCGATATTATTCCCAATTGGGTGGTGTCGGTGCCAGACCCAAGTGTGACCATCGGTCAGATGTGCGAGCCGTTTAAAGTAGAGATGGTGATCCGTGGTTATCTCTCGGGGCATGCATGGCGCGAATATGCTGCCGGCAAACGCGAAGTCTGCGGTGAAGCCCTTCCCGAAGGACTAAAAGAGAATGATAAATTACCTGCGCCGATCATCACACCAACGACAAAGGCTGCAGTAGGGCATGACGAAGATATCTCGCGGGAAGACATCCTCAAAAAAGGAATTGTCAGTGAGGAGGACTATATACAATTGGAAAAATATACCAAAGCTTTGTTTCAGCGGGGTACCGAAATCGCTGCGCAAAGGGGATTAATACTGGTAGATACAAAATATGAGTTTGGAAAAAAAGACGGTCAGATCGTACTGATCGACGAGATCCATACCCCCGATTCATCCCGGTATTTTTATGCTGAGGGCTATCAGGAACGTCAGGAGAAAGGGGAGCCACAGAAGCAGCTGTCCAAAGAATTTGTTCGTAAATGGTTGATTGAAAATGGGTTTCAGGGTAAAGACGGGCAGGTGATACCTGAGATGACAGACGAAATTGTTGCGTCCATCTCTGAACGTTATATCGAGCTCTATGAGCATATTGTCGGTGAAAAATTTGTTTATCCGGATCAGGAGGATGTGCTTGAACGTGTAGAAAGAAATGTGACAAAGGCTTTAAAAGAGCTAAATTATTAGTACATTGTATCCTCAAACAAAGGAGACAGACTTATGAAGTATACTATTGATAAACACGATCGCTATATTGTCATAGAGCCTCATGTGGAAGTGATAGACGCGGAGAACGCCGCGAAGCTTAAAGGAGAGTTTTTGTTGCGCAATACGATAGGGCAGCGCAATATTGTGTTGGACATGATCCATGTCCAAAAGACAGATGAAGTAGGTATCCGTTTGGGGATATTGGCACATCGTTTATGTCAGTCGGTTGGTGGTATATTTATTTTGGTTAATCTCTGCCCCGCGCTGATGGATATGGTCCGCGTGTCCCATCTCGACAAGTCGCTTAAGATCGCAGCTTCGCTCAAGGTTGCTGAAGATCTGATCTTTGCGCACGAACTGGAATCCGAATATCGGGGGGCAATCGAGGATTAATATGAAGTTTGAAGTTCTGATTTTAGGAAATAGTTCGGCGACACCCATGTTTGATCGCCATCCAACTAGCCAGGTGCTGAACTTTAATGAACAGTTGTTTTTAATTGACTGCGGAGAAGGAACCCAGATGCAACTCAGCAGGTACGGTATTAAAAGCAATCGAATAGGACATATTTTTATCAGTCATTTACATGGGGATCATTATCTGGGCCTGGTGGGGCTGCTTTCATCGATGCACCTCGTCGGACGCAAGAGTGATCTCCATTTATATGGACCGGCAGCTTTGAAGGAAATCTTGGATATCCAGTTCCTGCATTCGGAAACGGTATTGCGCTATAATTTGGTTTTTCATGCGATTTCACCGGATACACCGGGCGTAATTTTCGAAAACAGAACGCTCAGAGTAAGCACCTTTCCATTAAAACATCGCATTGCCTGTACAGGATTTCGATTTGATGAGGGACCGCGTGCCCGCACTTTGCTGGGCGATGTGGTGCAAGCCCTGCAGATTCCAACAGTTTATTATCCTGCAATAAAAAAAGGGATGGATTATGTGGACGAAAACGGTAAGGTCTATAAAGCGGATGAGTTGAGCCTGCCGGCGCCGAAATCCCGGAGCTATGTTTATTGTTCGGATACTGTACGTACACCGGAGTATCTTCCTTATATCCAAGGAGCTGATTTAATCTACCATGAGTCAACATTTTTGCATGATATGGCGGACCGGGCGAAGGAGACGTTCCACACCACAGCGCTTGAGGCCGGAGAGATTGCGCTAGAAACACAGGCAAAAAAACTACTACTGGGCCATTATTCTGCCCGCTATCGCGATTTAAATCCACTATTGGAAGAAGCGCGTTCGGTATTTCCGCGTGCCGAACTGTCGGTCGAAGGTAGGTGGTTTACTGTCTAGCTTCTGCCTCATGTACTCTGCTAACGCTGGCGTGCTCTCCTGGCGAACATTACAGCGATCCAGCCGGAAATAAGCCACTACGAATAAAATGTTTATTGTATTGGATTTAATAAACAATTTATCTAAGTTTACGGCTCTAATTTTTTTATAATGGATAATCCATTCAACTTAAACAACCTATTACGGGAAAACATTAAGAAGCTCGTACCTTATTCGTCCGCGAGAGATGAATTTAAAGGAGAAGCGTCCATATTGATCGACGCCAATGAAAACCCTTTTGGATCCCCGCTAAACCATGATTACAACCGCTATCCCGACCCCCTCCAGCATCAAGTTAAAGCCAAACTCTCCAAAATAAAGGGTGTTCCGGCCGAAAATATTTTCCTGGGCAACGGTAGTGATGAGGCAATAGATATTTTATACCGTGCATTTTGTACACCGGGGTTGGACAATGTGATCTTAGTGCCACCGACCTATGGAATGTATGAAGTGTCCGCGAATATCAATGATGTAGCCTTCAAGAAAGTAAATTTAACAGCAGATTATCAACTGGATCTTGATGGTATCGCTGCCGCAATCGATGCACATACCAAACTGATCTTTCTCTGTTCGCCAAATAATCCTACTGGGAATTCCATTCGCCGTCAGGATATTGAAACGCTTTTGAATAATTTTCACGGAATTGTGGTCGTCGATGAAGCTTATATAAATTTTTCGGCGGTGCGATCGTTCACCCAAGAGCTAGCCGAATATCCCAATCTGGTGGTATTACAGACCTTATCCAAAGCATGGGGGCTGGCGGCATTGCGCCTAGGGATGGCGTTTGCCAGTAAAGAGATTATCGCTGTTTACAATAAAATTAAACCGCCATATAATATCAATCAGGCGACACAGGATATTGTACTGGAAGCCTTGGATAACGTAGAGCAGGTCAACGACTGGATTAAAGAGACTGTCGCTGAGCGCGAAAAATTGGTGCGCGAATTGCTTGAACTGGACTATGTACATCATATCACCCCATCAGATGCCAATTTTATTCTCGTCAAAATGAGTGAACCGCGGGCAGTCTACGACTACCTGGTTCAGCACGGTATCATTGTGCGGGACCGTTCCAAAGTCGAACTCTGTGAAGGTTGTTTGCGGATTACCGTGGGCACGCCCACCGAAAATCAAATATTGTTGGAAAAACTTAATCAAATCAATAAATAATACTATGCCTGATAACTTAAAACGTGTACTGTTTATCGACCGTGACGGGACATTAATTCTGGAGCCAGAGGATGAGCAGATCGACTCCTTTTCCAAATTGAAGTTTTATCCGGGTGCTTTACAGTATCTGCCACGCATTGCAAAGGAACTAGATTTTGAATTGATCTTGGTGTCCAACCAAGATGGTTTAGGTACTCCTTCCCATCCGGAGGAAAACTTCTGGCCTGTGCATCGTTTTGTGATTGATACGTTTGCGGGAGAAGGTGTAGTATTTGCGAAGGAACATATAGACAAGACTTTTCCGCATGAGAATGCGGAGACGCGTAAGCCGGGGATTGGCATGCTTGGTGAGTATTTTGACCGTTCAGCATATGATTTAAGCCAGTCATTTGTCATTGGAGACCGGGTAAATGATGTGAAGTTAGCGCAGAATCTTGGTGCTAAAGCCATCTGGTTACGTGCCAACGATCAGTTGGGGGCGTTGGAGAACGTAGCTATTGATCCTGCTGTGGTCGCCTTGGAGACGACTGACTGGAAGGCTGTTTACGAATTCCTCAAACTCGGTACACGCACAGGAGAGCATCATCGGAAGACAAATGAGACGGATATTTTTATTCAGTTAAATTTGGATGGCTCGGGCAAATCGGATATCGATACTGGCCTGCCTTTTTTTGACCATATGCTGGACCAGCTGGCGAGACATGGCGCTCTTGATCTGACCATAAAAGCCAAAGGCGATCTTCACATCGATGAGCATCACACCATCGAAGATACGGGAATTGCCCTCGGAGAGGTGTTTTTAAAGGTATTGGGAGACAAACGTGGTATTGAACGCTATGCCTATACGTTGCCCATGGACGATTGTCTGGCGCAAGTGGCGCTCGATTTTGGTGGACGTAACTGGATTGTCTGGGATGCTGCGTTCAAACGTGAAAAGATCGGAGATATGCCTACAGAAATGTTTTTCCATTTTTTTAAGTCGTTTTCCGACGCGTCGCGCTCAAACCTCAACATCAAGGCAGAAGGTGAAAATGAACACCATAAAATAGAGGCGATTTTTAAAGCTTTTGCCAAATCCATAAAAAAAGCTGTGCGGCGGGACGCAGATCATATGCAATTGCCGAGCACAAAAGGAGTTCTCTAATTAAGGAATAATGTTATCGGCGTTACGGCGGTGACTAGTAGGAGGGTAAATCTCTTGTGCTCCCACTAAACATTTATGCAGATACTCTTGTTAGAAAGTTATAACGTAAAAATGGTGGGAGACTTTGGGTCGTCCTGGTGATAAAGGTTAAATGTAGGAAGCTATATTAGCGGTACTAAAAGATGATAGGAATTATAAATTACGGTGCTGGGAATATTTTTTCTTTGACGGCTGCGTTAGATCGTGTAGGGCTTGCTTACGGCATGATCAACAAAGCGGAGGAAATCGATCTGTATGATCGCATTATTATTCCTGGCGTAGGTCATGCCGGGGCTGCAATGCAGAAACTGCAGGAATCAGGGCTTGTGCCTTCTATAAAAAAATTACGTAAGCCTGTGCTTGGAATCTGTGTTGGCATGCAGTTGCTAACAGCATTTTCAGAGGAGGGCAATGCGGAGATGATGCAACTATTTCCGCTGAAAACGTTACATTTCAATTCCAGCCTCGCGGGCAAGGTTCCCCATATGGGCTGGAATAGTGTTTCGATATCCGCAGATAATCCTTTATTTGCGAATATTGAAGATCAGACTTATTTTTATTTTGTGCATTCGTATTATATAGAATTCGATGCGGGATATACCGCTGCTCAATGTGATTACGGGGTGCCGTTTTCGGCAGCGATCGCTAAAGATAATTTCTTTGGGGTACAGTTTCACCCGGAAAAGTCGGGTAAAGCGGGCGAGCAGTTGCTGCTCAATTTTTCAACTATTCAAATTGACTAAAAATATTCGATTATGTATATCATTCCAGCAATTGACGTTTTGGACAAAAAAGTGGTCCGTTTAAGAGAGGGTAACTATAATGAGGTTACGACTTACGATATCAGTCTAGAGGCTCAGATAGAAAACTATCACGCTAATGGTACCGAATTGGTGCATATCATAGATTTGAATGGTGCGAAAGGCGACTTTAGCAATCAAGGCTACCTGTTTGATATTATTCAAAAGACTGATATGAAAATCCAATACGGAGGCGGTGTCAGGAGTATCGACAAAGTAAAAGAACTAGTCGATGCAGGTATCTACCGTGTTATTGTCGGTACACAGGCCATTACGAACCCTACCTTTTTGGAGGAGCTCGCCACACTGAATGAGGGAAAAGTGAAATATGCTGACCATATTGTGATCGCTATCGACGTACTCGATGAGGTCATCAAATATTCGGGATGGCTCGAAAGCTCACCGATAAAATTGATCGAATATATTGACAAATGTCTGGCGCTGGGCTTTTTCAGATTCTTGTGTACAGACATCAGTAAAGATGGAAAGTTAGGTGGTGCGGGGGTAGAATTGTACCAAAAGCTACTGAATCATTCACCTATCATTAAGTTAATTGCTTCAGGCGGTATCAGTTCCATGGATGATATTAAAAAACTTCAGGAACTGGGGGGCATTGAGTCTGTTGTGGTTGGAAAAGCCATTTATGAAAATAGGATTTCCATAGATGAGGTCAAGGACTGGAACCTTAAATCGTTAATCAGATTTTAACATGCTTGCAAAACGGATAATTCCTTGTCTGGATGTGAAAGATGGACGTACGGTCAAAGGAGTCAACTTTGTGGACCTGCGCGATGCTGGGGATCCGGTGGAGCTCGCCTATGCGTATTCACAGCAGGGAGCCGACGAACTGGTGTTTTTGGATATTACAGCCACGCATGAGGGACGCAAGACCACGATTGATCTGGTGAAGGCCGTGGCACGTCAAGTAAATATTCCATTTACCATCGGGGGTGGCATCAATGAAATCAAAGACGCGGACATCTTATTGAATGCGGGGGCAGATAAAATTTCTATTAATTCGGCTGCGGTACGCAACCCCGGATTGATCAATCAGATGGCAAATGCGTTTGGTGCCCAGTTTGTTGTGGTTGCTGTAGATACACGCTCTATTGAAGGGCAAGATTTTGTTCATCTAAGTGGTGGACGTATCAAAACGGACCTAAATACGGTGGACTGGATTCGGGAAGCACAGGAGCGTGGCGCAGGAGAGATACTACTCACCTCAATGGATCACGATGGAACAAAAAATGGTTTTGATAACCAGTTTTTACGGACAGTCAATGATCAGATCCATATCCCACTGATTGCCTCCGGCGGCGCCGGAGCACAACAGCATTTTGTTGATGTATTTCAACAGGCCAAAGTGGATGCAGCTTTAGCGGCTTCGGTATTCCACTATGGGGAAATATTAATTCCAGATCTCAAGCAGACTTTACGCAATAACGGTATTGTCGTGAGATAAGGGAAATATAGGTAAAAAATAAAAATTACGCATAACATGTTAGATTTTGCAAAAGGTGACGGACTTGTTCCGGTGATTGTGCAGGACGCCCAGACCTTAGAAGTACTGATGCTCGGCTATATGAATGAGGAGGCATGGCAAAAGACACAGGCAGAAAAGCGAGTGACCTTTTTCTCCCGAAGCAAGAATCGTCTCTGGACAAAAGGCGAAGAGAGCGGAAACTTTTTAAATGTGAAGAGTATTCATGTGGATTGCGATCAGGATACGGTGCTGATCAAAGCCGAACCCATGGGGCCGACTTGTCACACAGGAAGCCGTAGCTGTTTCGGTACCGAATTTAATCAGAATTTTTTGTTGGAACTTGAGCGCATCGTAAACCAGCGATTCGAACACCCGTCGGACGAATCGTACGTCAACCGTCTGCGTACACGCGGGATCAACAAGATTGCGCAAAAAGTGGGGGAAGAAGCAGTCGAGACAGTTATTGCCGCCCTAACGGAAACGGATAAGGATTTTATCAATGAAACTTCAGACCTATTATTCCACCTGATCGTATTGTTGCGTGAGAAAGGATTTTCGCTGGAGACAATAGCGAAAAATCTTGAAAGCAGACACCAATAACGCACTCTTACCGGCAAGAAAGTGCTATACGCCGCAGTCTCTTCCACATTGGATAAAAAATAACAGGCGTAAGGCTTTAAGTTGATATGACAAAATAATCTGAGAAGTGCAGTATATTTGTAGTTATACTGCACTTCTTATTTGCTGCGCAACGCTTTATTTGCCTTGGAGGCAGTTCTAATTATACACTCTTGTGGCGGGAGAAACAGATGCAAAACAGTCATGCAGCAGCAGTATGCAGGTTTGTGGATTATTATTATGGATATTAAATTAAGAGCGACATTACCGGGACACCAGAATCCAATTTTTTCAGTCGAAAAAGGATATTACCCGAATACATTCTTTACAGCAGGAAATGATAAAGGAGTCGTGGAATGGGATGTCGACAAAAATAGTTTTAAACGTATTCTTTGTGCAGTCAGTTCGTCCGTTTATGCGCTGAAGTTAATTCCGGACACATCCATTCTAGCCATCGGCTTACGGGAGGGAAAGCTGCTTTTTGTCGATGTGCAGGAGCAGAAGCTTGTCGCGAGTTTACAGCTTGGCAAAAAGGCGATTTTCGCGATCACTGTTATCCGGCATAAAAATGAGCTTTTGGCAGTGGGCGAAGAGGGCCGGCTTTATGTGATTGACCTGCATACCTATACGCCGATTTATGACTGTGAGCTTTCTCAGACCACGATACGAAGCATCGCTGTAGATGCGGATGAAAATAAAGTGGCATTGGGAGATAAAGACGGTTGGGTTTACCTGTTGGATGCACAGGATTTTCAGTTGCTGGATCGCGTACAATTACATCGCATGCCCGCGACCTCTTTGGCCTTTCTGCAGGATAAACTGCTGAGCGGTGGACGTGATGCACAGCTGGTCATTTCGGATATAGCACAGTTACACAATAATTTTTCTTTTGTACCCCATCTGTTTACGGTATATGGTATATATCCGCATCCTTATCAACCATTTTTTGCTACAGTAAGCCGTGATAAATCAGTTAAATTTTGGTCTGCTACCGATTTTGCGCTATTGAGAAATATGAGCAGGGATAAGATGCAGGATGGCCATCATCTGTCGGTCAATGCAGGTGCTTGGTCGGACGATGGCCATTATTTTTTTAGTGCTGGCGATGACAAACTCGTGAAAATCTGGGAAATTAATGCGGACTAAGGCTCCAGCAGCTGCAGTATTTGTGTCAGGTACTTTTCGTCAATTTCATCGAAACTGTTCAGTTCGCTACTGTCCACATCCAGCACGCCTATAATTTTTCCTTGTTGATATACAGGCAACACAATTTCAGACCGCGATAAGGAACTGCAGGCGATATGTCCCGGGAATTGGTCCACATCAGGTACGATCAGCGATTTCTCCTGTGCCCAGGCACTGCCACAGACACCTTTTCCCTTTTTTATGCGGGTACAGGCGACAGGCCCCTGGAAAGGACCGAGTACCAGTTCCTCTGCATCCACAAGATAAAAGCCCACCCAGAAGAAATGAAACTGTTCCTTTAAAGCGGCAGCGATATTTGCAAGATTGGCAATCAGGTTATTTTCTCCTAATACTAATCCTCCGATCTGTGGGATTAAATTTTGATATTGTTCTTCCTTACTGCCTTGAGCAATACGTAGGTCTTCAGCCATAAAAATCGTTTAAATTGAGAACTGTGCTATAAAAAAGCGCTAATAGCTGTCAAAGTTAACAGAATATTAGCGCTTTTGTATCAGTTATAGGTGATTATTTCTTTGTGTTGACGATGTTGACCCGAATATAGTTGCTCCGTTTTCCGGAAGGGGTAACCACCACTGCCTTGAATATACGCTCCTTGCTGTTGGGAACCGTTATTTTCACTGGACCAGTATATTCCATATCCAATTCCGACGGATCATAGTTGTCCAATGTGTAGTAGATTTTGGCGCCCTCCACTGACGGTTTTAGTCCACTGACCGTATATTCAGAAGCGTAAATTGTGGTATCGGATATACCGTAGACTTCAGGTACGCGGTAGAACGTACTGGTCTGATCGAGTTTCGCCAGCTGGCGTGCCGCCCGCTGTTCGGAGAAATTCTTCCAGTTTTTCTTTTCTGGTTGTGTCCAGGCGATTTCCGACAGCGCCAGTACACGCGGCAGGATTGTAAATTCTACTTTATTGGACGAGCCTATATATTCTGTCCACACATTGGCTTGTACACCTAAAACGTGCTTTTTGTTGCTTTCGGATATTTTACCCGGCATAGGATCCGATGCGTAGACTTTCTGTAAGGTCGACAGTCCGCCAATGCTCAGCGGCTCACGGTTTTGATCCGGACCCTGCTTATGATCAAAATAAAGACCATAGCTGTTTGCAGTGATAATGACGTCATGGCCTTGGTTTGCAGCTTCGATGGCGCCCTGATCTCCACGCCAGCTCATCACAGTGGCATTCGGAGCCAGGCCACCTTCGAGAATTTCGTCCCAGCCGATAATACGTTTGCCTTTGCCATTGATGTATTTTTCCATACGCTGGATGAAATAGCTCTGTAGCTCATGTTCATCTTTAAGGTTGTTGTCTTTAATTCTTTTTTGACAATGCGGACAAGTCTTCCATCGTGTTTTTGGGCATTCGTCGCCACCGATGTGAATGTATTCACTGGGGAATAACGGTATGACCTCATCGATGACATCTTCCAAAAGTTTGAAGGTTTCTTCTTTTCCGGCACAGAACACATCATCAAATACACCCCAGGTCTGCGCAGCTGTGAAAGGGCCGGGCTTGTCGCCGCAGCCTAATTCAGGATAGGCAGATAGTGCTGCAAGTGCATGGCCGGGCATTTCGATTTCTGGAATGACCGTCACATATCTGGATTTGGCATAAGCGACCACTTCTTTGATCTGCTCCTGGGTATAGAAGCCCCCATAAGGTGTATTATCGTAATCACCGTCCGTCTTATAGTTACCCAGAAGCGTTTGTTTGCGGTATCCTCCAATCTGCGTCAGTTTTGGGTGCGATTTGATCTCAATGCGCCAGCCCTGGTCATCCGTCAGGTGCCAATGAAACGTATTCAGTTTGTAAGAAGCCAGGATGTCAATGTACTTTTTGATAAATGCTACGGGAAAGAAATGTCGGCCGACGTCGAGATGAAGTCCACGGTATGCAAAGCGTGGTTCATCCTGAATGCTGGCCTGCGGGATGTCGAGGTTTACATGTTTATCTACAGGAAGTAACTGGATCAACGACTGCATGCCATAAAACAGCCCGGCATTTTTACCGCTGACGATAATACGGTCAGCACCGATGTTAAGGGCATAGGCTTCGGTATTTGTCAGGTTCGTATTTTTCGAGGAAAAATAGATACTATTGCTGCCTGGAGATTTTACTAATGGTAAGCTAAGGTTATAGTTACTTTTTAAAAATTCCTGAAATAAGGTGGCTACTTTTTTGTCGTCTTCACCGTCAAATGCAATTTTCGTGTTTGCATCGATTCTGAACGATCCGTTTTTGATCTGTACCTGTTGTGGTAAAGGCACGATGTTTAGGCTGATGTCCTTTTTGTCCTGCGCAAATGCAGCTGCACCAATACCTACAGCGAGCGCGAGGGAAAATAGTTTTTTCATGTGTGAGATTATAACTGAAAATAAGAAGCCCTAAAATAATGAATAAATACGATTTAGCAAATAAAAGACGGCAATTGATATCCTTAATAAATTTCATTGCCTCATCATCGGCTTGCACTTTGGCTCCTTCGCAGCCGTAGTGGTGCGGCACTAATAGGATGATCGTGGCAGCATCCTTTGAAATCAAGATTTTTATAGTCTTTTGAGCGCCAGCTTGATCATATCTTCTACCGTGAGTTCTCCCTCAGTTTTCAAAATTGCACTGAGTACCTTTTCTGCCGCAGGTTTATTGAATCCGAGCATCACCAGTGCAGACAGGGCTTCATCTGGTATGGATTGAGAACGTACAGGCATGGATAATGCTTCGACACCCTGTTTTTTCAGTTTGTCCTGAAGTTCCAGAATGAGGCGCTGAGCCGTTTTCGGTCCTATTCCTTTGATCTTTTGGATCAAGGCGACCTGACCATTTACGATAGCCGACTGTATTTCGTCCGGGGTATTAGAGGACAGGATCATCCGGCCGGTGTTGGGACCAATACCAGAAACGGAGATCAGATTTTCAAACAGTTTCTTTTCGCCTTCTGTAGCGAATCCATATAGCGTATGTGAATCTTCTCTGACCTGCAGGGATATAAATAATTTGCAATTTTCCTGATCCTTGATCTGAGAGAAAGTATAAAGGGAGATGTGGACATAATAGCCGATCCCACTCACATCAATGATGACATGAGTGGGGGCTTTGTATGCTAATTTTCCGTTGAAGTATTCGTACATAGTACGAATATAGCAAGATTTTAGGCTATTCTATAAATTTTTGAGATGTGCCTGTACGTCAACGACTGCGATGGTAACCATGTTGACGATTTCACGTACTGAGCTGTCCAGCTGCAGGACGTGGATAGGCTTATTCATGCCGAGGAGAATAGGTCCCACAGCTTCCGCTTCGCCCACTTCCTGCAGTAGCTTATAAGCAATGTTGCCGGATTCAAGGTTCGGAAATACAAGTGTGTTTGCCGATTGCCCATTCAGGCAGCTGAAAGGGAAGTTGGCCGTTAGCATCTCGCTGTTGAGCGCAAAGTTTGCCTGTAAGTCTCCGTCAACCATAATTTCAGGATGTTTATCGTGCAGGATCTGCGCCGCTTCTCTTACCTTGGTAGGTGTTTTTCCTTCACTGGAACCAAAATTAGAGTAGGAAAGCAAGGCTATGCGAGGCTGTATATTCATCCGTTTGACTGCCTTGTCCAAAAGTAAAGTAATATCCGCCAGTTCTTGTGCGGTCGGATCTTCATTTACCGTGGTATCCCCAAAGAAAATAGGTCCTTTTTTAGTCAGCATCATATACATGCCGGCCACTCGGCTGCCTGGTTTGGCACCGATCACATGCAGGGCAGGACGGATAGTGTTTGCATAATTTTTGGTCATACCCGAAATCAAGGTATCTGCTTCACCAAACTCGACCAGCGATGCCCCGAAATAGTTGCGGTCAAACATCAGTTTACGTGCATCGTAGCGGGTGATGCCCCGACGCTGTCTTTTGGTGTAAAGATGTTCGATAAACTTCTTCGAGCGTTCGGTTTCGCCATCTACTTCAGCAACAGGGTCAATGATGTCCACACCGTCCAATTCAAACGCGTATTCATGGATCAGGCGCTCAATTTTTTCTTTTTTGCCGAGGAGGATAGGGATTGCGATCCCTTCTTCTTTGACGATTTGGGCTGCGCGCAGGGTTTTGTAATTGTCGGCTTCGGCGAATACAACACGTTTTGGGTCTCTTTTTGCCGCCATGGTCAGGTTGCGCATGATGGCGTCATCTTTGCCCAGACGTTTACGTAAAGTATCGCGGTATTTATCCCAGTCTTCGATGACCGTTTGCGCAACACCTGACTCGATTGCTGCTTTGGCGACAGCCATAGATACTTCGGTGATTAAGCGTGGATCTGTAGGTTTCGGGATAATATACTCTTCTGAGAATTTTAAATTGTTGGTATTGTAAGCCTGATTGACTTCCTCCGGTACAGGTTGTTTGGCCAGGTCCGCAATTGCCCGTACAGCGGCGATTTTCATTTCCTCATTGATTGCTGTTGCGCGCACATCCAATGCGCCACGGAAGATATACGGGAAGCCCAGGACATTGTTCACCTGATTAGGGTAATCTGAACGGCCGGTACCCATGATAATATCATTGCGGGTAGCCATTGCCAGGTCGTAGGCAATTTCAGGGTTAGGATTGGCCATCGCCAGAACAATCGGGTTCGGAGCCATGCTCAGGAGCATTTCCGGTGATAGTACATCGGCAGCAGATAAACCGATAAATACATCGGCGTCTTTGACGGCATCCGCTAAGGTACGAATATCACGGTCAGTCGCATACTGCGCTTTCATGCTGTCCAAATGCTCTCTATCTGTCCGGATGACTCCCTTACTGTCCAGCATGACGATATTTTCCTTGCTTGCGCCTACCGAAATATACATAGCTGTACAGGACATTGCTGCAGCGCCGGCACCGTTCACCACAATTTTTACTTTGGAAATATCTTTTCCGATGATTTCACAAGCGTTGATTAATGCCGCGCCTGAGATGATGGCAGTACCGTGCTGGTCGTCGTGCATGACCGGAATATTCATCTCTTCTTTCAGGCGACGTTCAATTTCGAAACACTCGGGAGCTTTGATATCTTCGAGGTTTACCCCGCCAAATGTCGGCTCCAAAGCTTTAACGATTTTGACGAATTCGTCGACATTTTTGGTGTCTACTTCGATGTCAAAGACATCAATGTCTGCGAAGATCTTGAACAATAGGCCCTTACCTTCCATGACCGGTTTGCCGGCCTGAGCGCCGATATCACCTAGGCCCAATACAGCAGTACCATTGCTGATTACAGCAACAAGGTTACCTTTTGCAGTATATTTATAAGCATCTTCTTTGTTCTCAGCAATAGCCAGACATGGCTCTGCTACGCCAGGAGAATATGCTAATGATAAGTCTCTTTGCGAATTTGTCGGTTTGGTCGGAACAACAGCTATTTTTCCAGGTCTACCCATTGAGTGGTAATTTAACGCTGCCTGTTTACGATTAGTGTTACTCATTGCGATTTTATTAATTTAAGGCTACAAATCTATCATTCTTTTTGATAAATGGAAATATTTGCCAATATCTTATTATAAATAGACAATAACTTGTTACTTCAAAACATCCAGCAACTTAAACATTTGTTTACGCATATTGGATGCAGATCCTGAATAATTGTTGACCAGGAGCGTATAGGTGAATGATTGTCCATTTTTGTTGGTATGCACACCGGTATACCCTAGCACGCCGCCGATGGTTCCGCTTTTCATTTTCATGTTGTTATAAGTCGGAAGGCTTTCGTAGAACACAGGGTACCAGGATTGCTTCTGTGCGTATTGCATGATTTTATTCATGGCTAAAGTAGTCACCCGATTTTGCGGCGATAGGCCTGAGCCGTCAAGGCTATTTAGTTCGGCCGGTTTAATACCTAATTTGGCATTCCAATATTTCTGCAGATAATGCGCACCATCATCCGTTCCGGTTTTTCCTGCCGTGGTATAAGCAATCGCTTTGAGCAGGGCTTCTCCATAGAGGTTAATGCTTTTTTGGTTAAACCAGTAGACGATTTTATCCAATGTTGGCGAGAGGTGTACATCCAGTGTCTGTTTTTGGGAAAGATCCAGAGAATCCAGTTTCCGTCCTGTTGCAGGAGCCTCAGAAGCGATGATACCTTGTGCTGCCAGCATTTCGTTCAGCTGAAAAGCAAGATCGTATGCCGGATCCGGAGAAGCGAGTTCAATGGTTTTCTTCAGGTCCTGGCCATAGGAGCCACGCATGAATATTTTCGAAGAGTAGGGGGCAGCATAACCGTACACGTTGTCGCCGCTTCCGGTTTTACCGGTAGTGACCTCGTTGATAATCTGTATATAAGGCATATGCGCGGTGTACCGCAGGATTCCAGCTTTTGCCCCTACTTTGTCTGCGGGACTAAATTCTACTCCAAAAGCGTTTTCCCGCCAGTTGAGGGCTGAAATTCCGGCACCATAATAATTGCCCATATCGGTCCATATCCAGCCGCCGGGCAGTTGGTTGCCGTTATAAAGGCGGTCATCAGCGATGACGCAGCCGTTTATACTACGGATCCCCGCTTGCTGTATTGCTGCCAGCCATTTGTTCAGAACGACTTCTTCTTTGGTTTCAGGGTAACGGGGGCTGCCCAAGGTGGGATCACCGGTACCTGCGATGATGATGTTGCCGTTGAGCGTTCCATGCTCATCCACGGCACCTGTGTAATATAGCGTTGTCTTAAACTGGTAGTTTTTGCCCAGAAAGTCTAAGGCCGTGGCAGCGGTGATGATCTTCATGGTTGAAGCCGTAGCCAGACCAATGTTTTCGTTGGCCGCATAGATGGTCTGACCACTATTTCCGTCAAATACAATGAAGGAGCTGATGCCATTCCGGAGATTTTCCTGTTGTTGGAAGCTGAGGTAGGCATCTTGGATTTTCGTGTGCATATCCTGCCCAAACAGGGGAGCGGTAACCGCAGTGGACGCATAGGCGGAGAAAGCAATGGAATATAATAAAAATTGTTTCATGGCATATAATTTCTTTGCGAGTCTCTCGGTTCAGTCATCTTTTTATAAGAACTTTAGCGATATGAGCAATGCAACGTAGACGATTGTGCTCCGGCTACTCGGCTTGTTTTATTTGGCCTAAAGTTAGGCATTCGACTCTAAAAAATCCTAACTTGCGTAAAATTGTAATGACGACATGAAGCATATCGAAAAATTAGCTGCCATTCGCGAGGCGATGAAGATTCAAGGAATCGATGGTTATATTATCCCATCATCAGATCCTCATATCAGTGAATATTTACCGGAACGTTATAAATGTATTGCATGGGCTTCCGGATTTACAGGCTCTGCCGGAACACTGGCCATTACACAGGATTTTGCGGGCCTCTGGACAGATTCACGTTATTTTGTGCAGGCGGAAGAACAATTGGCCGGAACAGGCTTTGAGCTGGTTAAGCTAAAAACGCAGGGTGCTGCCGAGTATGCGGACTGGCTGGCTGAAAAATTAAGTTCAGGTGCGACAGTTGCTTTTGACGGTAACCTGGCTTCTTTATTGGTTGCTCAATCAGTTAAAAATACGTTAGAACCTTTGGATATACAGGTCGACGGGCATGTAGATCTATTATCGGCGCTGTGGACGGACAGGCCTGAATTGCCTAAAGCACAGGCATACTTGTTGCCGGAGAGCACTACCGGTCAGTCTACCGTGACAAAGATCGGGGCAGTCCGGGCGGAAATGAAAAAGGCCCGTGCGGATGCTCATCTTGTTTCTTCGTTGGATGACCTGGCATGGTTATTAAACATACGTGGTCAGGATGTACCTTGTAACCCTGTTGTTCTGGGCTTTGTCCTGATCACTGCTGAGAATGCGACCTTATACATTGAGCCTTCAAAGTTAAGCGCAGCAGCGGTGGCGGAGCTGAAGGGATATGGTGTGGATATCGCGCCTTATGATACCATCCATGCGGCAATAGATAATTTGCAGGCGAAGACTATTCTTATCGATCCTAAGCGCACTTGTTTTGCTGTCTACGACCGCGTGCCAGCCCACATCAAGATCATCGAAAAAGTAAATCCGTCTACAAACCTTAAAGCGGTTAAAAATAACGTTGAGATTGAAAATAACAGGCACACCTTTGTGAAAGACGGAGTCGCTTTGACCAAATTTTTTAAATGGCTGGAGGAGCATGTTGCGACGGAAGAACTGTCGGAATTGTCCATAGCGGATAAATTGCGTGAATTCCGTGAAGAACAGGAAGGCTTTGTTGATATTTCGTTCACGACCATTGCTGGCTATCTGGATCATGGTGCGCTGCCACATTATTCAGCGAATGAAACGTCAAATTACACGTTGCGCCCCAAAGGGTTGTTGCTGGTGGATTCGGGCGGGCAATACCAGACCGGCACAACCGATATTACGCGGGTCGTGTCATTGGGGCAGGCTACACAAGAGGAAAAAGAAGACTATACACTCGTGCTCAAAGGAACGATCGAAGGGTCTCAGGCAGTCTTTCCTGTTGGCACAAGAGGTTACCAGATTGATGCCATCACGCGTCGTCCGCTCTGGGAAACGTGGCGCAATTATGGGCATGGAACAGGGCACGGCGTAGGTTTCTTCCTGAATGTACACGAAGGACCGCAGGTATTCAACGCTGCCGCGATCGATGTTGCTGTGGAGCCCGGCATGATTACCTCTATCGAACCGGGACTCTACCGGGTCGGCAAGCATGGTATCCGCATTGAAAATCTCGTGCTGGCACGTACGGCAGGGACTTCGGAGTTTGGTGATTTTTTGGATTTCGAAACGCTGACGATCTGTTATATTGCTACAGATTTAATAGAGAAGTCGCTATTGGACAGAAAGCATGTAGCGTGGTTGAACAATTATAATCAATGGGTGTTTGACCAGCTGGCAGCACATCTATCGGGTGAGGAAAAAAGCTGGCTGGCTGAAAAATGTAAAGCAATCTAGGTATTGCCTCAAGAAACAGGCACGGCCGATTGGCTGTGCCTGTTTCAGTTATAGCGATCATGACGATCGTGAAAGTCACTTTTCATGCTTGTCTGTTGTCCCCTTTATGCGCAGGTATAAACCTTTAAGCCCTTTGTGGTCATATCGCTCTATGCCGGCGGGTACCCGTCATGTTAATACTTCTGGAGAATCTCGTACAGTAAGTCCTTGTCAAAAGGTTTTAATACGAAGCCGCTGATAAAAGGGTAATTTGCCAATTGGTCCTGGTCGCTTTTACTGGACGACGAACTGATGATGTATATTTTGCTGCGGTTTATAAAATCGGTGTTATCTTCCAGTCGGTCCATCAGTTCCCAGCCTGTCATAAAAGGCATATTGATATCAACAAAGAGTATTGGGGTGTCCGATGGTCCAATTATGTCAGCCTGCTCCAGAAAGTCAAGTGCATCTTTAAAGGCATGGAATTCGATTTCATAGCCCGAAAAGCCCCGAATCATATGGCCAAAGATAGTACGAAGAATCGCATTATCGTCAATAAGGATGATTTTTCTTTTGTTGTTGCGGTTCATTGCACCTTATTTAAAAGTTGACTGAGAAAATACTGCCTTTATCCGGTTCGCTGTGTACGTCGATCTTTCCGCCAAGGGATTCGATCTGGTGCCGTATCAGAAACAGGCCGACACCTTTGCTTTCAATGCCGCGGTGAAAGATTTTCTTGAACATGAAAAGCTGGGACTTGTATTTCGGCAAGTTAATGCCGAGTCCATTGTCTTTGACCGTCAGCACCGTACCCCCCTCTCCGGCATGCGTTTGTATTTCAATATGAGGCTGCCTTCCCTGAGCGGTAAATCGAAGTGCGTTGCTGATCAGATTGACAAGAATACTCTCCAGATAGATTTTTGGATAATGAATGGATTCTACCTCAAAGTCAACCGAAATGAACGCGTTTTTTTGCTGTATTTCTTCGATAAGCTGGTGTTTTACACTTAAATATACTTGAAGAAAATCACATTTTTCGAAATGAAGAGCAGTGTTGGAGCGTAAATCCAATATATCTCCCAGATCGTGGAGCGTCTCAGAAAGCTGATCAGTGCTCGCTTTTAAAAGGTCCAGAAAATCACTTTTAATCTTTTCATCGCGTGAGACCTTGATTTCATCGATCAGCATCTGCATATTACTCAAAGGTCCTTTTAGGTCATGTGCCAAAATGCCGGCGAATTCCTCCATTTGCCGTACCTTCGTTTCCAGGTCAATTTTAACCAATTCAGACTCCATCTTCTGCCGTTTGAGAATCTCTATGTTTCGTTTAGATTCAGAAATGTCCTGAACTTGGACAATCAGAAACAGGGGGCTGCCCGTATGGTCAAAAACAGCAGAGATCGTAACGGAACACCAAACGAAATGACCCAATTTATGCTTGTAACGTTTCTGCAAAGTGAAGCTATCAACTTTTCCTTGAACAAGTTTTGTCCGTAGCTCAGCTTCCTGTCTTGTATCATCTGGATGTGTATAATCACTAAAGTTCATTTTTGACAGCTCTGTCTGTGTATACCCCAATATTTTAGTCAGTGTATTGTTGGATTCTATACAAAAACCACGAAGATCTGTGAGCGCCATTCCCAACCCGGAGAAATGAAATGCCTGATTGAACTTATGTTCATTGAATCGTATTTTTTCGGTGGATTCAATCTGTTCTGTAATGTCCGAAACCACTAATGCTACATGGTTTTGTGAACGGTGGATGGGTTTAACCTGTAGGCTGTACCATTTGTTTTTATGCTGTTTGAACGGTGACTGAAATTCCATTTTGAACTCCTTCTCCAGCTTAAGAGCTTTTTGGATCAGCTGAATAGCAGGTCCAGAAAGGTGCGGTGGAAAGAGTTCATCCATTCTGCGATCTAAGAATTCGTCTGGACGGTAAAATAAGAGGCTGGGATCATTGGTCCAGTAATTTTTAAACACGCCCTCGTCGGTTACCTCGAAGACAATATCATTTAAGGAGGCGACCAGCAACTGAAGTTGTTGTTGCTTGTCCTTTACATCCTGATTTTGGCTGACCAGCCCTGACACGTCCATAAAAGAGATGAGAAGACCATTATAATCCTTCTCCTTTAGCGGATGAATATTAAATAAAAGCCATTTGAGCTGATCCTCCACGGATATTCCCAAAACAATTTCCTGTAGCTCCCGTTTTTCTTGTAATGCAGTATAGAAAGGAGTTTGCTCAGGATGAAGGGGAGCCCGGCTATCTGCAGAATAGAAGGTTGTAAGCTGATGTATTTTATTGGTGGTAGGTTTAGCGTTCTTTAACGCCAAAAGCTCATTGGCACGTCTGTTGGCCTGTAAAATGACTCCATCGTCAGCTGTTAGCAGCAAACCCTCTAATCCGGACATGGAGTTGTGGATAGAAAATGGCGATAAAAAGTCCCGTTGCAAATACATTCTCCAACAATGTTTAGGATGAATTCTCTTAGTTATACTTAGCTGGCAAATAGCATAGTTACCGTCTTGCAAAATTGGTAACTTTTACACCAAAATAATAAATAAATATTAAAATAGATAACTTTTTCTATAATACCGTATTGCAGAAGGGACAAAGTGCATGGCTTTTTGCAAAAAAAATCCTTCGGTTGCGAGACCGAAGGATTTGATCCTCTATCTTTTTAAATCTGCTAGCAGGCCGCAGGTTAATTTTTGGTTTTTTCAAGCCATAACCAGTTTAGCCAAAGCGGAGCCTGAGACTCGGTTTTGAACGTGAATCTATATGTTCCGGGGTTGTTTAATTTTATTGTACCGACGCGCTGTTCTGGAAACTCTTCGGTATAATTATTTTCATTGGGTTCGACGACCATTTTCTGCGAGGGAGCAAAATATCCGTCGAGTTGCTGATCAGCCACATTCAGTTGAAATCGTATGGGCTCTTTATTGGGATTATGTGCAGAGAGATCAACAGTGTAATTACCGGCTTCGGCAACGGTAACTTCCCATTCCATTTTGGTATCGGCTGTCACGATAGTATGCGTAGGGTTTTTGCCGTTATAGCCAATAGTTTTGGAATTGTTTGTCACGCTGTTGATAGAATTCAGCGAGAATCCGCCAAATGTCGATTCCTGGACAGCAGTCTCATCCAATACCAATGGGGTATCAAAAGTTAGGCGAACTTGTGAGACGTAATGGTCAGGCTGTTCATCGGGTAATTGAAGGTGGAGGAGACTCAGCTTCTGATCATACTTTATTTGGATCGGTGTTTTTCCGTTCATCAATGATATCTCTACAGGCTTGGATTTTATTCCTGTGATACGCAGTTTATGGTCCAGCGGCCAGTTGAATATGTGAGCGTATACAGTGCTCTTTTGCTGCCCGACTTTGGAAGTCAGGTAACCCCAGTCAAAATGATTGCTTTTTAAAGGTAGGCCAGTGGCCCCATAGATCCCTTCGCCGTAGTTTTTGAGCCAAGCACCGACTTCATGGAGGCGACTGACGCTTTCGTAGGGCACGGTACCATCGGCGCGGGGCCCTATATTCAAGGTGAAACCGCCATTGAGGCTCACATTGGAGATAAGAGACTGAAAAATCTGGCTGGTGGATTTCCATTCGTTCTCCTGTCCATTGTAGCCCCAGGAGTGAGCAATTGTACCGGGTGTTTCCCACGGGTGTGCAATATAGGTACTTCCAAATTGATTATCGCCCAAGGTTTGGAAGTCAACGTTTTCGGCATCGGTTGGAAGGCCCAGACGAGAGTTGATCAGGCATTGGGGCTGCAGTTGGCGGATTAATTTGACCACTTGCAGGAGCTGTTCTTTCTTAATAATGGACTGTTGGTAAGGAATCCACATATCAAACCAGATGAGGCCGATGTCCCCATAATTGCTGAGCAGCTCACGTAGCTGCGGTATTACTTTTTCTTGCCAGTATTGGTTGTACTGTGCATCAGTGACATGGCCTGTCAGTTCCTGCTGATGGTTCCAGCCATAAGGATGTTCCCAGTCGATCCAATGAGAATAGTAGAAACCCAGTTTGAGGCCGTGTTTTTTGCATGCCGCTGCGATCTCTTTGATGACATCCCTTTTTGAACCACTGAGCTGCGGCAGGCTGTAGGTGCCTACCTTGGTGTCCCATAGTGCCACTCCATCGTGATGTTTGGCCGTAATAATGATATATTTCATCCCGGCTTCTTTTGCTAGACGTACCCATTGCTCGGGATCAATTTTTTTCCAGTCAAAGCGCTTAGCCAGGGTACCATATTCTTCTTTGGATACCCTGTTGCGGTAACGTAGCCATTCCGCATAGTTGTTCATATAACGCAAAGGTTCGCCTTTCCATAAGCCTTCAGCGGCACTATATAAACCCCAGTGGATAAACATGCCAAAACGGGCATCTTTAAACCAGTCTGCCTTATTCGTGTGCTGAGCAAAAAGTCTGATAGAAGCACTGATCAGTAATACAAAGAGCAGCAGTGCCCGTTTGAATCGTGGTATCATAAAGGTCATCATTATTTAGAACGACAAGATAGCTAAAAAATCAAAAATTGATAAGCTAAATCGAATTTTTAAGAACAGGGAACTCCTATGCCGTGTGTGGATATTAAAAACGACCCCATGCGTATACAGCATGGGGTCGTTTTCAGTAAAACATCGTCTGCGAAGCTGCAAGCTGATGGGATGGCCGTAGGTTATGAATACCTGCGAAAAAAGAATATCGAAGTGAAACTATTTCAGTTTGAACGCACTGATAATCTTGTTAAATATCTCCGTATTGTTGTAAATACCAATAAAATTCTGTGCTCCCGGACCATATGCGAAAACAGGAACCATAATATTGGTGTGATCATCGCTGCTGAAGTAGCCCCTAACTGTTCCTTTTCTGTAGTCAGCATCTAGAAGTGAGAGTCCGCCAGTCTCATGATCTGCCGTTACAATGACGAGGGTTTCGCCATCGTGATCGGCGAATTTTAGTGCTTCACCCACAAGTCTATCAAAGTCATGTTGTTCGGTAACAACGTAGGGTAGATCGTTGGCATGTGCGCCATAGTCAATCTGGGCACCTTCTGCCATGATGAAGAATCCCGTATTGTTCTTTGATAATAACTGTATGGTTTTTAACAGTGAAGTCTTTAACATGTCTCCACGTCCGTCCAAAACCCTTCTGGTTGCCGAATCGGCTAACAGGACCAGCTGCTTTCCTAATGTGGCTTTTTCAAAACTATCCAGCGTGGTTTGTAGTTGATACCCTTTCTCTGCCAGTTCGTCCATCAGCTGACCGTCTTTATTTTTTAGAAAACTTTCACGACGGGAACCGACCAAGATGTCCACGTTACTTTTTTTGAAATCAGCGGCAATGTCCTGCGACATCGTGCGTTCAATCTGGTGCGCATAAAATGCAGCAGGAGTGGCATCGGTAATGTCTCCGGCACTGATAATACCGCTCTTGATCCCATATTGAGCGAGAGTGTCAGGTAAAGAGGTGGCCCTCTTGCCGTTAGCATCTACGCCGATATAGCGGTTGTTTGTTTTTTTTCCGGTCGCGAGTGCTGTTCCTCCCGCTGCTGAATCTGTAAAATCTGAATTGGAGGCTTCCGTGCGTGAAAAACCGATATGCTTGATGTTAATGATATTGGACTGACCAAAATTGGCACTTAAGCCTGCCTGAATGTGTGCAAGCCCCATTCCATCGCCGATCAACAAGATGATATTTTTGGCTTTTCTTGATGTGCCGTCGCTTTTGTAGGAGGGCAGATAGGGCTTGTAGCCTAGAGGATTGACGTATTCGGCTTTGGCCCGGTTTAGATAGAAATTTTTTAGGGCATCGGGATGATCCGTGTTGATCCAGTCGATACCCATATGCTCAAGCTCCTTCCAACTGTTTGGGCTATCTTTGGTGGCCCAAAAACGGAATGGTTTCCCCATTTGGTGTACTTTCTCAACAACGGCTCTCATCTTTTCAAGATCTGGTGGTGTTGGTGTACCTTTACCGTTCCAGACTGTGTAGCGGCCGATATCCTGACTGATCATTCCGATACGTTTTAATTGTTCTGGAGTATAGTCTTTTTCTGGCCTTCCGTCAAAAAAGAAGATCGATGGATAATGCCCGAACTTTTCGGCAGGCGGTATTTCACCGCTGATGACGATCTTGATCGCAGATGGATTCTGCTCTGGGTCGAATACCGATTCATTTCCTTTTATTTCCTCTAGCAATTTCTCCAGAACTTGCTCATAGTTTTCTTTAATGTCGATGACCAGCTGTAGTTTTAGCTTAGGGTCGGTATAGGGCCGGTTGCCATTTTTTTTGAAAAGTGCGACCAGGGGATCTATGTAAAGGGTTTTAAGGGTTCTTTCTGGCTCTATCTCGTGGTTTTCATGTGCAACGAATAGTTCGCCGTTCCGGTAGAATACGTCCGCTTCGATAGATCCCATGCCGGCATAGTACGCTTCCAGCAAAGGTATCTGCCGCCTGTAGTCGTTGTGGCTGTGACCGGTGTTGGCAGTCAGTTTCTGCTGTGCGGAAACTGACTGAATATAAAGGGCCGCAGATAGCAACCAAATGAACTTACTGTTTTTTACCATCCTGGATTTTGTTTAATTATTCCTGAACTATTGTCGATTTCACGTTGGGGTACAGCCCAGACATCATGCACCTGGGGGTTGAAGTTTCGGGAAGGCCAGATCACTGTACCGTCATAGTCGTGCAGAGGTTTTGCATACGCTGCCTGAGCATCTCCCCATCTAACCAGGTCACGATGACGATCTGCCCATTCTCCTGCCAATTCATTTCTGCGTTCCCGTTTTAAATCTGTCATGGTCATTCCGCTTTTGGGTAATAGGCCCGCGCGTTTCCGGATCTTATTTAATTCTATATCTCCAGCGCCAGCTCCGTTTAACTGAATAGCTGCTTCTGCTTTGGTCAAAAGCACTTCAGCAAAACGCATCAACGGGATATTGAGATCTGTGGTTCCATTGTCACCATTTGGATTCACATGAGTCGGAATCGGATTTTTATAGGAAAACGGTTCCATATATTTATTGAATTGATAGTTTGATGTCGCACCTCCATCTTTCGTGAAGGTACGCTCTTCGCCGAAGAACTGGAATTTGTCTCCCGGTTTTAGGATTGTAACCTCGCGGCGTAGATCCCCACTTTCGAAAGAGTCATAGAGTTCTTTGGTAGGAAGATAATATCCCCATCCATTATAAATACCCCATGCTTTGTTCGTCAACATGACGCCGGGTAATTTGCTGCCCCAGCCCGTTCCGCCGCCGTCTGGAGTACAGACTACCGACCAAATATATTCTTTGGACCAGTTGTTGGCTGCTTTAAACACATCTGCAAAGCTGGGCAGCAGATCATGCTTGCCCGAATTAATTACCATATCAGCATATTTTGCGGCATTTGCATAATCCTTTTTATATAAATATACCTTGGAAAGATACGCCCAGGCAGCGGTTTTGTGTCCTTTACCGTAATCTGATGGATCCATTTCCGAAAAATAAGGAAGATTTTCTGCAGCTTTTAAAAATAAGGAGATGATGTGATCATAATTTTCATTGACGTTACTGGCTCGTGGGATGGGTTGTGTGGCATCTGTTTCGGGAGTAACAATTGGTATCCCAGCCTTGTTATTCCCGTAGTTGGCCGCTAGCTGGAAATATACTAGTCCAGCATTAAAATAAGCATCGCCTATAATTTCTTTCTTTCGATCCTCATTCATCGTGATCCGGGGAACGTTTACAATAATATCATTGGCTCTTTTGATGATGGCATAGCGCATGCTCCATTGTGTTTCTGTGTAACCGCCTCCAATATAGCTTCTGTTAAAGTTCTTGATGTTGTCGGCTTCCGGTTTATTGCGGCCCGTTACCATATCGTCACTGGCGTTTATGAACCAGAACATCCCACGACCGTAAAAATCTTCTTCGTTGTATTTTTCATACATGCCTGCCTGCCCTTTGATCGCATCTTGTTCGGTCTTCCAGAAATTCTGTGAAGATGGCGAACCTTCAGGTGAGATATCCAGTTGTTTCGCGCACGACCCAAGGAGTGCTATAGCTAATACTGCGAGGTATTTTATATTCGTTTTCATCGTTTTATTTTGTAGTATTCATGATGGCCAACTGTACTAAACTCTATAAGTACACTATATTCTTTAGACTTGTGGCGTTTATTTGAGATTATAAGTTAACATTTAAACCGAAGATAAAGCTTCTGGCTTGTGGATAGCGACCAACATCAAGGCCGTTATTGTCCATGCCTATTTCTGGATCAAAGCCTGTGTATTTTGTAAAAGTGAATAGATTGTTGGCCGTTGCATAGACTCTTACGTTTCCAAGTTTAAATCTATCAGCCAGGGATTTTGGCAGCGTATACCCCACGGTGACATTACGGATGCGAAGAAAAGAGCCATTTTCTATATAAAAATCTGAGGCATTAAAGTTTCCGTTGGCATCTGAGCTGGATATGATCGGCACTTTACCGTTCGGATTTTCCGGAGACCAGGCGTCGAGAATCCCTGCAAGTTTATTGTACGAAGGACCACTGGCACTATATGTCGTTCTTTTTACTGCATTGAACAACTTGTTGCCCTGTACGCCCTGCGCAAAAATATTGAAATCAAAATTTTTATAATTTGCATTGAAGCTTAGGCCGTAGGAGAAATCCGGATAAGCACTTCCTGCGTAGTAGCGGTCTTCGGGACCGATAGAACCGTTGCCATCCATGTCGACGAACTTAAAATCACCGGCTTTTGCATTAGGCTGGATTTTTTGGCCATTTGCGTTTTTGTAACCATCTGCTTCTGCCTGGCTCTGGAAGATGCCATCCGTCTTGAGCACAAAATAGCTGTACAATGGCTGGCCTACAGCGATCCGCAGTGGTGCCAGTTCGTTTCTAAAGTTGGTCTCAACAGGGATGTTGGTCAGTCCGGGAGCCAGCTCTTCTACATTATTGTTCAATTTCGTTAAGGTGGCGTTCACGGAGTAGGAAAAATCGTTATTTTTAGTGCTGCTATAGGTCAGACCTAATTCGATTCCCTTGTCTTTCACGAGTCCGCCATTAATGGTTTGAGTATTCAGACCCGCTGTACCTGGAAGAGAACGTTTTAAGATCATATTGTTTGTTTCCTTAACAAAATAATCAGCCACAAGGCTCAGTCCGTTTAGGATACCAAAATCCAGACCGATATTGGTCTGTTTGCTTTCTGCCCAGCGCAGATCGTCGTTTGGCAGAACATTCTGTACGTAACCATTTTGGAGCTCCGGCTTTTCACCAAAGTAACTGGTTGTGCGCACGAGAAGTGGGTTTACGTCCAGCGGGTCTAATCTTCCAAGACTGCCGAGCACACCGTAGCTGCCTCGCAGTTTTAGTTCATTTAGCCATTCTACTGAGCGCAGGAATTCTTCTTTGTTAAGGGCCCAGCCTGCTGAAACAGAGTAATAGTTCCGGTATCTATTTTTTTCCTTCAACATGGAAGACCCGTCTCGCCTTCCAATCAAGGATAGCAGGTATTTTTCATTGTAATTGTAGTTTGCTCTCAAGAACAGCGATGAAATTGCTGTTGATGCATAGC
The DNA here is from genome assembly GCF_901482695.1 of Sphingobacterium thalpophilum. Lineage (NCBI taxonomy): Bacteria > Pseudomonadati > Bacteroidota > Sphingobacteriia > Sphingobacteriales > Sphingobacteriaceae > Sphingobacterium > Sphingobacterium thalpophilum. The sequence goes on along the minus strand of NZ_LR590484.1, from coordinate 955,147 downwards.
CGCTTTCTGGTGGTTGCACTTTATTGGCGTTATCCAGGTACCTATATTGTTTGGATTCGTCATCAAAATCGCTCGCTGATGTATTCAGATAGGTGGTTTTGGTCTTTTGAAAAGTATAACCTCCTGTCAAATCGATCTGATGTGCATCAAATTTAGCTTTGTAGTTTAACACTTGTTCTGCCAGAATATCATTTGCGTCATTCGCTCTTTCAACTAGGCTATTGCTCATGACGGGCTTACCGATTTCGGGACGTTTTGGTGTGAAACTTTTGTATCTGGAGTTGGATTTGGTAATACTTAAGTTAGAACGGAAGGTTAGCCCTTTGGTTAATTGAAAGTTTGCATAAGGGTTGATAACCAGTATGTTGGTAGGGTTGTTGATGTCTATACGCATCAGTTCTGCGACCGGATTGATGATATCGCCGTAATCGCCGGGATAGGGTCCCGGGAGACCGGCAAAACTGCCGTCGGGATTATAGGGAGTACCGTTTGTTGGATAATAAATCGCCGATAGCAGTGCACCGGTATAGTCACTGCTTGTATTGGCACCGTTTCCGTTCGTGCTGCTGTACGACAGGTTTTCGCCCACCTTCAACCAAGGGGTGACCTGATGCTCCGAATTTATCCTGAAGTTGTAGCGTTGTGTTTTCGTATTCAGTACAATGCCTTCTGCGTTCCGGTAATTGAAACTTAGGTAAAAATTGGACTTTTCATTACCTCCATTGATGGCGCCATTGTAATCTTGCAGCGTTGCACTTCTAAAGACCTCATCCATCCAGTTGGTTTTCGTTACAAGTCCATCCGGATACTTAGCTGGGTCGAAAGCAGGCAAAATTGTCGTACCACCATTTTTCGCTGCTGTTGCCGCTACTTCTGCGCGTTGTTCGGCATTTAAAGGTTTTAATTTGCGCCATGCACCCTGCTGGCCAATCTTGGCGTCAACACTGATCTGCAATTGCCCTTTTTTGCCTTTTTTTGTGGTGATCAAGACCACTCCTCCGGAAGCCCGTGCCCCATAGATTGCAGCGGAGGCATCTTTTAAAACCGAAATAGACTCGATGTCGTTGGGATTTAATTGCGGGGTACCTAAGAAAATAGAGCCGTCGATCACGTACAGCACACTTTCACCATTGATACCACCGGCACCACGAATATTAATACGGGGTGGGGAAGTGGGGTCACCGCCCTCGTTGGTCACAATGACTCCCGGGGATTTGCCCGCTAAAACCTCACCGACACTGTTTACTGAACGCGAAGACAATTTATCAAGTGATACGATACTTACAGCACCTGTTAATGTTTCTTTCTTTTGCGTCCCATAACCGACCACCACAACTTCAGATAATGTTGACCGTTCTTCACTTAGCGTTACATGAATCATTTCATTCTCGCCTACTGTTATCTCTTTTGAGTGGAAGCCGATCATAGAGAAGGAGAGTACTGCCTGGGAGCCGGCTTCGATACGGAACGAACCTTTGGCGTCTGTTGTCGTTCCATTTTGTGTGCCGACTACTTTTACGGATACGCCTGCGATAGGCGCTCCCAAAGTATCGCTGACAATCCCCTTAATTATGCGCTCTGCTTTGATGTCAGTTGATTGGCTGAGTATGACATGTCCCTCTTTCTCCATAGCGCTGATCCCCAGTTTGGTCAAAATGGAGCGTACAGACTCCGTTCTGAAATGGCCGCTTACGACGGTATTGCGTCCCTGTAAAAGGTCTGGGTTGTACACGAAGCTAAGACCGGAGAGATGTTCAATCCTATGCAGAATTTGTTCGAGCTGCTGTCCCTTGCTGATACTGATGTTTATTCTGCTTTTGTCCAATCGCTGGGCCATACCGGGGGAGGCCATTAAAGAACTGCAGAATACTGAAGTAATCGACAATGCCAGACAGGGATACTTCATGACCCGATAAAAAGAGAATTCTCTTTTAAATGGAGGTGTTTTCATTTTTTTGTAATTAGGTAGTGAATTACGCATGATGACTAAGATTTTTTGTGGTTATTTTTTGAACATTATTTATGGATTTTGAATATGGTATTGTTATGTGATGCGCTGTATCGGCAATGATGTAAATTGCAGAGAATGTCTAAAATTTCGGATGGCTTTTGTGCACTGCTGAAAGTAGCAGTTGTTTTTAGCGACTTGAGCGTTTTATCGGTGAGTACAATCTTGATATTATAGATGTAAGCCAACCTTTGCACAACCTCTTGCAGCGAAGCTCCATTAAATGCGATTGCTACCGTGGTATTGGTGTCCAGCGAGCTATGTGACGTTTGTAAGGTCTGTTTATTATAGCGCAGGCTTTGGTTTTTGGTCAGGATACCAAGCACTTTCTCTTGCTGTTGTACAGCGACTTTACCCGTTGCAACCAAAACTTCAATATTTTTGGAAGCTCCGTATGCTTTAATCCGAAAGGAGGTTCCCAGTACTTTTACGGTTAAATCAGAAGCGAGCTGTACTTGAAAAGGATGCTCTTCATCGTGAGCAATAGTAAAAAAGGCTTCGCCTTCAGTAAGTTCCAGTTCCCGTATTTCCCCATTGAATTTGCTTGGGTAGCTGATTTTCGAAGAAGGCTCCAGGATAATTTCGGAACCGTCGTTCAGCGTGATTTTTTTTCGTTCACCTGTTTTTGTCGTCGTCACGATTTGTGCTGTGTCCGAAATAGGCTGCCTGTAGCTTCGGCTAATCAATAGACTTGCGGAGACGATGATGAAGAGCACTGCGGCTATTTTTAAGAGTGGATAGCGTGACAGCATATGTCTTTGAGCTTGTTTTTCGGACATTGCGGACTGAATATTGCCCAACATCTGCGCACGAAGTAGATTTTTGCGTTCCTCTGAAACCTTGTTTTCAGCACGGTGAAGTTGAGCATACCATTCTTCAACCTGTTTAATTTCGGCAGCACTCGCCTCACCGTTTACATACTTTTGCAGTAGCTGTTTTGCTTTTTCTTCCTTCATTTGAATAGATGTCACTTCAAATGGAGAATGGTACTAGTTGAAGATGTTAGCAGTATATTAAGTTTTTGTTAATAGCGAACAGAAGGCAGGAAATAGATTAGGACAGGCTTTTCCTGAGTATTTTCATGGCTGAAGTAATTTGATTTTTTACCGTTTGCACCGAGATGTTTAATTCTTTTGCGATCTCCTTTATTGATTTTTCCTGTTTGCGGCTCATCAGCATAACTTGGCGCATCCGTTCGGGGAGCTGCATGAATGCTTCCTCTACTTTTTGTTCGGTATCGTGTAGGATAAGGAGATCGTCCGCAGCTTCAGCGTATTGTTGATTCATCAGGGCTGCGAGTTCGGTCCGATGCCCATCTTTCACGATGTTGTTCCTAAAGTAGTTGATGATTTTGAATTTTACAGCTCCATGCAGATAGGCCGCGAGGTCGCCGGAAAACACGATATGTTCGCGGTTTTCCCAAAGTTTAATGAAAATTTCCTGTATGATGTCTTGGGCAGCATCCTCATCACCTATTTTTTTTAAAGCTGTATCAAATAGATTTTCCCAATACAGATCAAAAATCTGTTCTATTGCAAAATGCTCACCTTTCTTTAATGATGCTATCAATAATTCGCTCACAGGATCAATTTAATTCGACAAAGCTAACAACTGTGTATTCCCTTAAGGTTAATAAATCTTAAAGAGTATATTTTGTCTATTGTTCCATTCCTGTAGTATTAAACAGCGTTTCCTTTCTAATGAATGTAGCCTAGTTCTCGTATCGACCTCCTATAGATGTAGCAGTGTTGAGGCCTTGTATTGGATATTATCGCATAGCGAAAACGCTGCTTTGTTCTTGGCGGCACAGCAGAGGTATAACTTGGTCCGAACACACTCTAAATAAAAAAATATTTGCATTTTGTTCCATTTATACATATATTTGTATGTATAAACTATAATAACGTATTGCTATTTGTTTTCCATAACAGGATAACATACTGTTATGTCCGTTCGATGGCCGACTGCGGACCATAACTTTTCGCTTGCTGAATATGCAATATCTGTTGATTTCTGAGTTGGCCTTTCCTAATCAGACCAAGGTGCGAACGTTTATGTCGCAACTGAGTTGACCCCTATTTAATCACCTTGGTAGTCGCTGTTTTTTACAAATAAGTGTTCGTTATGTGCAATTTTTGCGGTCAGCGCGCGCTGTTGCTGCTGCTTTCTGTTGCATGGTTTTTTATCTAAAGTCATTTTTTGAAATGGAAATTAATAGCCAATTAATCATTGATCGGTTGTCTCAGCGTCTAGACCTCGATCGCGTTTACCTCGTTAAGTATGAATTTCTTAAGCAGGAGTATCATCATTTATTGCTGGCACTTAAACCCGTGAGCGGTCTTTCGCATAAAGTATTAAAGCCCATAGTGGAGTTATGTTTGATGGATCAGGAAAATATTTCCTTTGAAATAGTGCCCACAGGCGAAATGCTCAATAAGATAAAAACAGGTAGTTTATACTATTCCTATGCATCGCTGGCCGAGCATATCATTTATCTTGACAGTAAGAAGCATAGTCAGCCGCTTAAGGCAAAAGAACTTAAGAGTATTTCGGAAATTTCGCAGGAGTATTACCAAAAGATGACGCCGGTTTCGGTTGATTTTTTCAGGGGAGCTGAAACCTTTGCTGCACAAGGAAATTTTCAGAGAGCCGTTTTTATGCTGCACCAGAGCGTGGAAAACCATTTACGGCTGTTGCAGATCATGATCGATGGAAAAGCCAATAATGTCCATCATATCAGCAATAGAATCAAGAATCTCCATGAGCATTTTTCTATGTTGAGGCAATCAATTACGGGAAAAGATGCTGATGAACAGGCACGCTTTAAATTGTTGGACAGCGCTTTTAACGCGGTAAAACAAAATAAGGACTTGGAGATATCAGCCTTTGATGCCTCCTGGCTTTATGATCACTGCAAGACCATCCTTAGTGCAGTAGGAGAGCTGTACCTGGATTTTATGAAACGCCTTCAGACGGGCTATGAGAAAATGAGGGAAATGGAAGCGTTAAAACTGAAAGAGAGTAAAACTGTCGAATCTGGGAAGTGTATCGAAGCGAAAAAGACAGCAGTAGTGTCAAACGACCCTATTTTTCATGCATTTCCCTGGCCGGAGCAGTATCAATCGGACATATATCATTTGCTTGATCAAGTTCGTCAGGAGAATCGTCCCGAACAGATTATGTTGCTGAATTACTATGCAAGTGATGCACGAGGCAAAGGGTTATTCGAATTCCCGCAACAGGAGCACAGCAATGCTGAAATTTATCTCGCGGTCATCAAGAAGAAAATCGGTCCATACCATTTTCGAAAAATATCTTATGGACGGGTGACAGCAATCATGGCCTTTTTAAATACAAATTTTATTGAAACAAAATTAAATACAGGCAGTCGCTTCTCGCATACGATTTGGAACGAATCTGTGGTGCTTTATCGCGATCCAAGCTATAAGCCTACTTATTCTATTTCACCGGTAAATTGGTCGGACGCCCTGTATAAAACTGCCAATACGTGGGCGCGAAATGCAAAGCTCATGCAAGACCTGGTCGCTACCTGTTGTAATGATTGTTTCTCTAGCCGACCATTGGCCGTACTCTTGTTAAACCAGCTCACCCTGATCGGATTGCATAGTTATCTCTATTTACGAATCGGCTATGCGCCAATGAATGCGGCTGTACAAGACCTTGTTGCCTGGACTTGTATCTGTGACAAAAAGGTGAGCCAGTTTTTTGTGGCAAAAGACGATACGGAGGAAATCTTGAATGGACAACTATTAAAGTTGATGAAAGGCCGGGTCTATGAGCTTCCTCCAGAATTGGACCAACTGGACTTAAACTACTTTAAGTCCAAAGCCAAGGCGATTGCAGCTTTTTTTACCGACCTATGCGAGCAGAGTTTGAAGTATATGGAGTTGAAATCCAAGACTATATAAATTGAAGTTCCGATAAAATATCAGGCCTTTACATAGGTATGATAACAAAACATAAACCATGATAACTAAACATAGATCAATGAATGAAATAGAGGTAGCGATACCGTGGCAAAGCAAGAATGAGAAATCGCTGTCGATCGTTTATCTTAAAAGATTTTTTAACGGAAAATCTGCAAAATTTGATTGGGATTTTAGCGTGCTGCTGGAAGAAAGTGTTTTTAATAATACATATGTATTTGAAGGATTTTCTAGAGGAAGAGGCAATGTTCGTCTTCAAATAAGACTGACCGCTGAACACCTAAAAGTAAATTGCTCGTGTGGAAGAATGGAAGCAACATTATGTGAACATGCCTATAGTTTGTTGCGCGAAAAGGTAAGTAAGAATAAATATTATTTTGTTCATCTATACGATCCAAAATGGTTTAAACCTCATGCGAATCAACGCAAGCTATTTAAATTGTCTCTTAAGAATGAACATGGAGGAATGCCGGCAATTGAAATCAATGCCACGGCAGATCGGGGTAGCATTTATGGTTTTCACAAACCATCGGAGATATGCCATCTAGCTAGCCATAAAATTTATCCCATTAAGCCTGCAGTTCCCAAGCCGCAAGGTAAGTTTATTGTTGCCATACCGATAAATAATACGATCGATCATTTACCTTTTTTACTTCCTTTTTTAAGTGACGAAAAGAAAAAATACGTTTTCAAGGAAAGCTATCTATTTAAAGAAGACATGCCACATCCAGAACATCTCACTTGCCATGAGTTGATGCTTGATGCTGTAGCACGGAAAATGGTACAGCTAGGGGCTTCTGCATTTCGACTCAATGGATGCGACGCACTCTCCTTTGCTGAAAAGAACGAAAGACGTCATCGAATAATGGACTTATGGAGGGATCTCGTCTCCAATCAATTGTGTAAAGATGAGCTGATCTTCTTCTATTCCAATACCAACAATTTTGGTCTAACACATTGTCGATTCCGATACAGCTCCCATCTCAACCAGGTTCGTAAACTAAAAATTGCTAATGGAGATGTTAAACTTAAGATTCAATTGGTCGAAAGCCAAGATGGTCTATTGATGGAATTGCTAGCTTATTATAAAGGCAATTTGTTGAAGAAAATCAAGTTTTTGAGTGATGTGCATAGTTTCTTTCTGGAACTAGGCTCCAAACATGTTCTTTTCATTGATGATTTACATGTCGAAAAATTGCTAAACCAGTTTCGGTATTCGGCATTCAGGATTTTTGTATTGAGTCAAGACATTGGCAAGTTCTATGACGAAATCTTACATCCAATAGCGCCCCATTTTTCTATAGAATACAGACAGGAGGGGCTTCAGGAACTGCCAACAACGGTGGAAAAGAAAGATGAACAAACCAAAATACTGGAGCTGTCCCTTAAAGACGACTTATTAGTCCTGAGAGCCTATATAGATTTTGGGACAGTTACCTTGCCCATTGTTGATATGCCTAGTACCACTGTCTTAACTTACATCGATAATAAAATTTGTGTTCAAGAGCGCCATGTTGAGACGGAGCTGGCCTTTAGCAATTTTGTTAAAAATCAACATGAATCTTTTGAAGAGCAGGCTTCTGCCCACACTTGGGAATTGCGAACATCACTAATTTCTCGAACGAATTGGATAAAGAATCTCGGTAAAGTATGTCAGGATCATCACATTAAGCTCAAGCTTAGCGGTTTGGTTAAAGGATCTAACTATTATCCTTTCTCTTTGAAATGGGAGGTGGGGGAGCTGAAGTCGCAGTCCAATTTATTATACGTCAATATAAAATTTAAGCTGGGGAAATTAGTACTCGAACCTAGCCAGTTTGAACCTTATTTATTGGAAAGGAAAAATTGGTTTAAGATCAATAACGGCGACCATGTCTATATCAGTGACACGTTGAAATCGCTTTTTTTACCCTTATTTGGTCAGGCACGTATAGAAGACCCTTACCTCATTTTCACCTCAGCGCAATTAATTTCTTTTCAAACACAATTGGAACAGATAGATCCTAGGATTATTAGCGATAGTACAAGAGAACGGCGAGATAAATTGGCCAATATGACAGAAATACCTTTATTAGATGTTCCCCATACCGTAAAAGCAACGTTACGACCTTACCAATTGGTTGGTTTTAGCTGGATGGCATTTTTACAGGAGTTTCAATGGGGCGGTATTCTGGCCGATGACATGGGACTGGGAAAAACATTACAGGTTATTACTTTATTGGAATACTATTATCAAAATAATCCAGAGGCGGACCCTTCCATTGTTATCGTTCCTAATTCCTTGCTATTTAATTGGCAGAATGAAATTAAAAAATTTGTTCCGGAACGAAGTTATTATGTATATCATGGTACGAAAAGAAAAGATCAGGAGACTTTAGCGAAGGCATCGATCGTACTTACAACGTATGGAACTGCAATGGCAGACTTCTCTTTTCTTCAATCTCAATCATTCAGCTATATGATTTTGGATGAATCTCAAATGGTAAAAAATCGGAATTCCAAGCGGTTCGAATATTTGTTTTCTATTCAAGCATCATTTCGAATTGCCATGACTGGTACGCCAATTGAAAACGGTATTGAAGACATCTATGCACAAATGACCATGGTCAATCCGGGCTTTTTTGGGAGTTACAGAAATTTTAATAAAATGTATAAGTCTCTTGGAGACGTGGAAGAAGCCGATGTACCCCTAACGAATTTGCAGAAGATGATTGCTCCATTCATCTTGAGAAGAACCAAAAAGCAGGTGGCATTAGATTTACCTGATAAAACAGAAACTACCCTCTATTTGGACATGCAGCACGAACAACGGAAGCTTTATGACATCTATCGTAAAAGATATCGAGTGGAAATTGAAGAGAATTTAAACGGTGAAGATTCTTCAAAGTTGAAGTTTTTTGCGTTGGAGGCTTTGCAGAAGCTAAGACAACTATGCAACTCTCCTGTTCTGATGAAAGATGGTGACTTTGGTAACGAGTCAATCAAATTGGACTTCATTGATGAAATTATGGCGGAGGTCGCTCCTAACCATAAGATCTTGCTCTTTTCAGCGTACACGTCCATGCTTAAGCTTGTAGCTCAACGAATTGATAATAGTGGAATAGACTATATCTACCTGGATGGAAAGATGAACCAAGAGCAAAGGCAAGCTGCCGTGGAAAAATTTCAAAACGATGACGAATGTCGTGTCTTTTTGATCAGCCTAAAAGCCGGCGGGACTGGTTTGAACCTCACTGCTGCGGACTACGTCTACATCTTAGATCCTTGGTGGAATCCTGCCGCCGAAGCACAGGCGATAGACCGCTGCTACCGGATAGGTCAAGATAAGCATGTAATGGCCTATAAGATTGTTTGCAGGGATTCTGTTGAAGAACATATTCTGGCGCTTCAGGAAAGTAAAAAACGAATTTCTGAGGGCCTGATTTTGGATGAAACCAATCTGATGAAATCTATCAGTAAAGAAGAACTACTTAAACTATTCGATTAACCACAAAAAATAAAATTAATGAAGACAGATTCTACAACCCGCATTTCCTATTCGGCACCACTGCCCTACGTAAATGCAAGGCCAGAAGCTTCGGCTACCGTTATATTGCACATCCTTAAAATCAACAAAAATTCCTTTATGCATCAATATCTAAAAGATAAGTCCGCCTATAATTTAGTGGCCAGAGCCTTAGGTTTTTTGGGCATGATCAGGTACAGAACTTCAAGAAGGGATCAAAAATCGAGCTAAACGAAAAGGAACGGAATATAGTTACGAGATTGCTACAACGGCTGATAAAACTAGCGATTAATTTCCCGCGGACTCAACTGCTATTTGGATGCTTTTAAATGGCAGGATAGTTAGCCTTCTGCTGACTTTGGGCGCGGCCCTGAGGTGTATGGACAGCCGATCAGTCCCGAGGTATGTGTATCACATACCCCGTTGTTTTATTCCAGGATGATAGACTTGCCTTCTTTGGCGGAGCGCTTTGCTGCTTCCAATATCTCGACAACGATGACGTTATTGCTGATGGATCCCAGATCCTTTTCCACTGCTTTTTTATCTTTCAATACTTGCTCCAGGTAAGCAATATGATGCTCAAAATAGGGTAAGTCTAACGGAACAGCCGACGGTAGATCGTTGTGCTGTGAATATTTGAACAGTTCCTTGTCATTTTTAGCATAAAGCTGCGCCTTTGTGCCAAATACCTGAAAGTCTTTGACACTATAAGGCCATGCCCAGGACGCCTGAATGATACCTGTGCTGCCGTCTTTATAGTTGAGTATGATTGTGGCATCATCTTCCACCTTTGGATACACCTGAGGCTTAAGCGAATGGGTAAAAGCAGTGACCGAGACCGGGCGCTCACCATCCTTGAGCCAAGTCATCAAATTGGCCCCGTAGCAGCCGAAATCCATCAATGCACCACCACCATTTTTTTGAGGATCAGTCAGCCAGTCCAAAAAATAACTGCTGCAGCCGATCTCTTTAGGCCCTTCGTGGCCGTCTTTCACAATCATTCGTGTAATATTTCCAATTTCCTTTTTATCAACCAACTGTTTTAACTGTTGATTGCTTTTGTACCAAGTGGTTTCATAATTGACTAAAAACGGTGTGTCGTATTGGACTGACAGTGCAGCAATACGTTTGGCATCTGCCAACGTCGTTGCGAGCGGCTTTTCAACCATAACAGGTATTTTGAGTGGCAGGCAGGATTCGGCGACGAGGATATGTTCATTGGTGGGGTTATAAGCTAGTACAACGTCAGGCCTTGTCTGTTTCAACAAGCTGTTCAGATCTGTGTAGAACACCGATTCAGGAAGATGGTACTCAGACTGGATTTTTGCTGCCAAAACTTTATTGGGCTCTGCCACAGCGATGATATCCACTTTTTTCTCCTTATATAAATGGAGTAATAGATAGACATGATCATGGTTGAGGCCCGCTACGGCAACTTTAAGCAGTTCGCCGGCATATGCCGACTGTTGAGCCAGTAGAGCGAAAAAGAATAGCACGTTGAATAACTGTTTCATATGACGGTATTAGGTACTCTAAGATAACATTTTGTAAGCGATAAATGACTAATAAATCCAGTCAACCTTCTTGTGTGATAAAATGATCTCCGTGATGATGTCGAAGTAGGTTTGCCCTTTGCCCGCTTGTAAGTCGGTTAGTTTCTGCTGGAAATAGGTCTGATTGTAGGGAGAACCCGTGGACAGTTTGTTCCGGTAGTACTGTAAGGTCACCGCCACACCCAGTTTTTCACGGCTATAAGCGATATCCTTCCAGATCATGGTATGTTTATCTGCATCGCTTAGCTTACCAAATCCGCCATACAGTAAATCGTTAAACCCATCGAGCGAACCGATTGCCCAGTTTTCGTCGGACATATAAACCCGGTTGATTTCTGCGTAAAAACTCGGTATATCGTGTATATTTTTGCCCTCTATCAGTGCAAAGCCGTGCTGAGGATGGTCTGCAATGATCTGCTTCAGGTCAGCCCAGATAGCTTGGCTTGAAAGTATTTCCGCAGTCTTTTCCGACAACCATTTTGAAGCAAACAAGAACAGCTCAGGTGATGGGGCTTGCTCGAAGAGCACGCGAAGAGAGTCCTTCAAACTCGAAGGATCAGGTGCGCTGACCAAGATCCGCGCTATGGCAGCGATCTGATTTCTTACTTTTATCCCCATTGCTTTGCGTTGGATGTTTAGCAATATAGCTAAAAAATCCAATTTTACATCTGTTGCTCACGAATGACAAATGTATATTTTCCATTGGATTTTACCTCCTTAGCCTTGAGATTAATGCGATAAAGCCGGTCTCCCCACACGTTGGTCAAGCGCGGATCATCTTGGGGGATGGTGTCGAAAGAAGCATCAAACTGGCGGGTATTGAATTGCAGTACCGCTAGACCATCGCCTAAGGTGATTTCACCTGAATGGATATGCGGCTCCCCGGCCACCAAAAAATGGATGATATTAGCCTGTGATGGCTTATTTATTTTAAACTCCTCCTGTATGGTGAGTCCCATTTCGGTTAGCGTATAGCTGCGCGTCCAGTGGTCGATATGCGCCGAGTCGGGATAAGCGCCCCCGATGTCGAGCTGAAAGGTATGCTTTTCTGGGGTGAATATTACATTTTTGGCCTTGTACGCTTTGCCAAAAGCCTGATCCGTACCGTTGATCAGCGGGAGGTTATGATAGGCGCCCTGCATTGTCCAGATGCTATACCGCTCGTTGCTGAATGTCTTTTTATTATAAGTGCCTACACCCGCATCAACAAATAAAGGTTGGTGTTTTCGATATAAGATAAAGCTGCCCACATCGTTGTGGTTGTGGCTTTCATTGTTGAAGCCGCCTTTTGCAGCAAAGAAGTAATCTGCTTTTTTCAGGTAAATAAATTGTGTTTCGGGATACCACTTGGCGTTATTTTCCGGAAGCTTAGCCTGAACCTTATCCAGCTGCGGGTGACATCTCAGGTCTTCAAATGCGCGGAAGATATCACGGGAAGGCTTGAAAACATTTTTTTTGTCGTTCATCTCCTCGATATATCTAGCGAATTGCATCATTTCGTTACTGTGTACGTCCTGTCCAAAACGGTAAATCAGCAGCGGCTCGCCGCCACCTTTGGCAGACGCATCGGCAAAATTAACCACCCATTGATCTCCGCCAATGTAGGATTGCGAGATATATTCGCCCATGTCACGGATTAAGGGTTGGTCAAAGATACTGACCTTATTGTTTGTAGCCATGGACAGTATTTTCAGATAATCATATAGTTTGCCTGCCGCGTGTCCCCAATACGATGGCCCCTCTTCGCAGGCGCCGTCTTTTTTGATATAATTGATAAAACGGTCCACCGAAGACATGGTCTTATAGATACCGTTAAGCTGAGTATCCGGGTTGTCTTCGGTCAATAGCAGACAGGTCAATACATTAAAATTGCACCAGGGGTTCCAGTTATTGACAATCTGGTTTTCCCGGAGTTCAAATGCCTGCCACCACATGTCGTTGCGGTCCAGATAAGGCTCGATAATACGCTCGTGGATCTGCTGTTTGATACGGAGACTGATCGCCGGATTAATTTTATTAAATTCGGTCCGAAAGAAATAATGTGTCCAGGCCAGTAAAGAACCCAAGTCGCCAGCCATTAGGTCGAGGACCTGTGTACGTTGCTGCGGCAGAGACCTTTTGGAGGATTGAAAAGCAGGTAGATGTGCAGAGAGCGACCAAGTGGACATTTCGGTCAGGTGCCAGCTCCCGTTGATAATTTGGTCTATATAACGTCCTTTGCCTTCCGCCAGTTCCGCCAGGATAAGGCTGGACAGGGCGCTGACGTTTTCGTTCAGCGGTTTTTCCATGATGGTGCGGTTGCCCGAACGTTCGTATTCCAGGTAATCCGTCGCCTTGACTACCTGCCACTGGTAACTGAGCACACTGTTGCCCTTCTCAATAATCTGTTCTTTGAAAGGAGCCACCAATTGTTCCCAGCCTGCGCGGTCGGCATATTCGGGGTAAGGGATCCAGGATCTTCCTGTTTTTAAATAGGATCTGACATCTTCTTGTTTAAACGTCCCTGTCAGCAGGTTAAGCTCCTTGCCCAGCGCACATTGAAACGTGAGCTGGCAGAAGAAGATGAATAGTATAACGTGTCTTTTCATTTTTCTTATTCAGGCTTGGGGCAGCCCATAGAAGGAGCCGCGATCACATCCGCGGCTCCTTCTATGGGCTGATCAATGTTGCGATGAATATACTGATTTAGGAAGAAGGATCCATACAGTTTTGTCGCAATCGATTTCGCGCTTCCTTAAAACTCAATGCGATAGTTTATGGTAGGGATAATGCCTGTCCATTTTTGGGCTTCGATCACGCGTTTGCTGAAATTGTAATGCATGCCGACGGTATTTTCTCTATTGAGGACGTTTTGAATGTCAAGAATGAAAAGATGACTTACTTTCTTTCGGTTGATGCGATAGCTCGATGAAAAATCGACCCGGACATAAGGTGAGGCTGTGAGGGTATTGATCCGGTTTTGATCGACGATCTCCTCATCCAGCCGCAGCGACTCCTCTTCAAGTACCGGCGAGTACTTTCTTCCGCCAGCATAGATGAGCTTTCCATTTAAGCCAAATAAATTATTCTTATTTTTCCCAACAGTCCATTCTTTTCCAAGCAACAAGTTGCTGACATAGCCTGTGTTGAAAGTAGTATTGAATTCTTTTCCGTTTAACGCTTTAAATTTCGAATCGAATAACGAGGCTGTTGCCATAAAATAATAGCCTTTGCTCAGTGATTTTTCGAGTGTCAGCTCAAGGCCGTAGTTTTTGCCGGTACCTTTATTGACTAGCTGGCGGTAAGTGGAGGTGCCGATGGCGCCGATATCAGATACATTGAGCAGCGAAAAATTGATTTCGGGATCTGAAGAGACGGGTACATCATACAAATGTTGGTAGTACATTTCGGTTTTCAAGCGTAAGGTACGGCTGAGGTTCTTTTCGTAGCCCACCACTGCCTGGGCTGATCGGGTCGGCGATAAGGGCACATTCTCGTGGCTGGTCTGACCATCGCCGCTCTTTGCAAAGTAATAGGTAAGCGGTTCTAAGCGGTTGTATAAACCCGTGCCGAAGGAAATTGTCTGATCCGCGGCAATCTGCCAATTAAGGCCGATTCTGGGTTCCACGTTCCAGCTTTTGCTCAATACAAAGTAATTCGCATGCACTCCTGTATTTAGAGTGAGTTTATCATTCAAAGTGGTCTTAAGCTGTGCGAATGCGTCGTATGTGCTGGTGCTTCCATCTTCGTTGATCCGTTCTTTTAAGGCGGCAAGTTCGGTGTCATAGCTGCGTGCATAGAGATCGTAGCGCAATAAAGTCGCATTGATACCCGCACGGATGGTGTTGCTGCTGTTTGCCCGATAATTCAAGCTGCCCGCATAGCGGATAGCAGTGTTGGTAAATTTATCCTTATGGTACAAGCTGCTGATATAGTCCCGTGATAGGGTGTCTGTGGTATTCGAATTACGGCTTACCGACATGGAAATGATGTTTGTGAAATATAAGCGGTCATTGGCGATATATTGGTGTTTTAGTCCTGCACTCCCGGCATTAAAGGTCAGATCCATGTCCTGGGCATCGGTGCGTTCTTCCCACTTTTGGTAATCGCGTTCGGCTGTTTCCTTGAGTTTGCCCAAACCACCGATTCCAAACAGTGAAAAGGTACCTGCTTTTTTGGTGGGGAATACAAAGTTGAAGGAAAGATCCTGATACTTGGGTACGCCAGTGTCCGACACTTTGACTCCGGCCTTTTCCAGAAGGCTTAAGGAGGAATAGCGGTAGCTGATCAGATAAGAAGCATCGCTCCCTTTTTTAAAAGGGCCTTCCAGCGTAGCACCGACACCCAGTACACCGACATTAAAGGTATATTCCCGCTTGTCCGTATTCCCTTTCCGGAACTTCAGATCGAAGACCCCAGCGGTGGCATTGTTATATTCTGCGGCCAGACCGCCGGTATAGAAGTCAGACTTGCCGAGCACCATGGCGTTGAGCATGCTAATGCCGCCACCAGCAGCCCCTTCCGCGCCAAAATGATTGGGGTTTACGATCTCGATACCTTCCAGCCGCCACTGTAGGCTCTTGGGTGAGTTACCACGTACGATGATCTCATTGTCATCACCACCGGCAACCGCACCCGGAAAGCTCTGGGCCATCCTTGCTGGGTCAAAAAATGCACCTGCATAACGATTGGTTTCTTCGGGCGAAAAGGAACGCCCGCTCGCCATTGCCATTTGATTCAGGGGCTGTTTGCCTGTATGCGCATATACCACGGCCTCGTTCAGCGTGTTGGCCTGTGGTTCCAGTTCGATATGCACTACATTCTCCCGTCCGCTGGTGACCAGTAGTTCGGACAGATCTTCCTGTCTATAACCTGCCATCCGGACCTGGAGGGATTGCCGTCCCACAGGCACATCTGTCATCCGGAAGACACCGTCCCGGTCTGAACTGACCGACCTGTTATTGCCCCGGGAAGATAGGGTGACAGTCGCTCCGGCAAGAGGTAGTCTGGTATTTTTGTCAAGGATTGTTCCCTTGACGGTTTCAGTCACGACCTGCCGGCTTACTTTGGCTGAATCCTGTTGCTGGGCAAACGACAGCTTCGTCTGGGCGCATAACGCAAGTATTACGATGGATGATAGTTTCATATAGATTAAGCTTTATCTCTATGACAGCCAACTCCGCCTTGACCCTTGTCGATAAGTTATATTTTTTTATTTATAAGGGGTCATAGCATATGCTGAAAATGTAGTGCAGCCTGATAAGGTATTTAAGCGTGTATTGGTTATTAACAAAAATGCTTTTGATTATCAATAAATTAACATATTTATCAACAAAATTGGTGCTGTCTCTGCACACTTATCTGTAGGGGCCCATATTGCTGTTCATCGGATCAAACCCAGTCAAAAAATTAACATAGGCATAATCTTAAGCCTTTATCTTTGTAAGGTGAAAACTACCGGGGCCAATGTAGACAACCACTATTTGTCACGCTTTAAAAAAGGTGATCCCAAAGCTTTTACCTATTTTTTTGATCTATATTGGGAAGGACTTTACACCACCGCTTTTCGTCATCTTCAGGACGAAGCTCCGGCAAAGGATCTGGTTCAGGAAGTTTTTATACATATCTGGGAAAAAAGAGAACTGCTGCGTACCGAGTACGGTTCGCTAAAATCCTATTTATATAAATCGGTTAAAAATAAACTGCTGAACTACTATGCCGCAGAACGGGTCCGGAAGCAGGTATTGGACAGGTCGGTTGAACGGATGGAACTGTTTTTCACTCTAGATGACCATAGCTTGGCTAAGTACAAGGTGTTGGAAGCGATTGTGGACGATTCTGTCGCCAGATTGCCGAAAATGATGAAATCCGTCTTTTTGCTGCATTATGAAAACTATTCGATACGGCAGATTGCACAGGAGCTTAACCTTGCCGAACAGACGGTCAAAAACTATCTTTCGGAAGCGAAAAAACTGCTGCGAAGCGAATTGACCCGTCGCTTTGCAGATCAGGATTCTGTATTTCTTCTTCTGGCGGGAAGCTATCTGCTTCATCATTATTTAATATAAAAAACATCTTTAATTAAAGTACTTCGCCTGCCTTCACTTGTATTAGCAATAAACTAATCGCAGTGAATTTAGACGACTTTAAACATATTCTACAGCGCTATCTGCACGGACAAGTAACGGACAAGGAGAGAGACCGGGTCGATGTCTGGTATCAGTCCATTTCGAACGAGGATATTAGCCCTTTTGAGGACTTGCAGCATCGTAAGGCGGTCAAAGAAGACCTATTCGAGCGTATTGCTGTAGGTTCGACATTTGGAAAAACGAGGAAAGCCCGTATCCGGCAGCTTCACTGGATGTCTGTTGCAGCAGCAGCGCTGTTGTTTTCCCTGGCAGGACTATGGTTTTACCGGCAGCCATTCTCCATTCTTCCGCAGACATCTACTCCTGTTGTATTTCATAAAAATGTGACAAAAGCAGGCGAATTGCGGGAGATCTCGTTGCCCGATGGTACGTCGGTATTCCTGAACGGCAATACAGGGCTCCGTTATGACGAACTAAGTTATGCGAAAAATAGGGCAGTTTTTCTGGATTCGGGAGAAGCTTTCTTTTCTGTCAGGCGTGACACCGCGCATCCTTTCACTATACAGACGGGCGCTGTGTCCGTAGCCGTGCTCGGTACATCCTTTAATATAAACAACTCACCGATGTCAGGTGAGGTTACTGTTGAAGTCAAAACTGGTCGCGTGAAGGTCCAGGGAAAGGAGGATAATCGCTTTCATATCCTGACACGTGGCCAAGGAATCCGTTACAGTCATACTGGAAAGCAGCAGGGCCTCTTTCGAGGAAATCCAGGTCATGTGAATTTATGGACCCAGGGCGGACTGTGGTTGAATCAGGTAAACTTTGACGGGTTAAAAGAGATTTTCCATAACCGTTACGGTGTCTTACTGAGGGCGGATAAGCTCGATACAGATCGCTTCAATTATTCACTGATCATACCTCAGGTCCGTTCATTGAATCAGGTCTTAGATATGGTCTGCGCTATTCATCAACTCAAATATAGGAGGGAACACAATGAAATAATTTTATATAAATAGCTGGTTTACGAACAGCAGATAATGGGTAATCAAAAGAAAGGGCTCATCTGGCAAACCGCTAAATCCACCAGAGAACGCCCTATAAGTCATGTTAAAAAAACATTTACACAAATATATGTATAAAATCTCAAAGCTTAACCGTATGGCTTCGAAGCTTGTACTCTGTTCTGTTTTTTCATTCGGCGGAACAGTAGTCGTGGCCGGATCCACGGGGTATATGCAGCTCATCAATAAGGATAATATCAATATTCGCCTTCACGCAGGTCATGCAGCACAGGCTCTACACCAGCTGTCTCAGCAAACCGGTCGGGCAATAGGCTACGACAGGAATACGATTGCGCTGGAAAGCATATCAGTTGCCGAAAAGGTCTTTAGAAACGCGAGTTTTGATGAGGTGTTGAATTACATCCTGAAAGGCACTGATATTCGTCCTAAAGAAGTTTCTGGGGGTATTGTGTTAGTTAGATATGCCGAAAAGCAACAATCTTATGGCCTGAAGCTACAGATCTCGGATCCACAGCAGCGTCCTATTGCGGGGGCTTCTGTACGCGAACTCACAACAGGGCAAAGCCGCTTATCGAACGAAAAGGGAGAAGTGACCATCAAATTGCCAGCTGGCGAATATAATCTCGTGGTTACACATATTGGCTATGAAAAAAAAGAACTGTACAATTTAAGGCTGGATGCCAATCACCTTGTTGTGCAGCAGGTCACACTAAAAAGTAAGGATAAAGCGCTTGACGAAGTGGTTGTGACAGCACTTGGCATCAAGCGTCAGGACCGTTCTTTAGGTTATGCCGTTGGCAAGATCAAAGGTGACGATCTCAATCGGGTGAACAACGATAACTTTCTGGTCGGGATGGCGGGCAAAGTTCCGGGAGTGTCCATTAGTGCTACGGGCCCCACAGGGTCAACAGTAAATATGGTCATTCGGGGAGCTTCGTCCTTAAGTACCGATAACCAGCCGCTGTTTGTGGTGGATGGCGTACCATTAATGAATAGTTTAAATAATATTGGTGAGATCGGTGATGACAATAAGGTGGACTATGGGAACGCCATAGCCAATATCAATCCAGAGGATATAGAAAATATATCCATTTTAAAGGGACCCAGTGCTGCTGCCCTGTATGGTTCTAGGGCAGGCAATGGTGTCGTTTTGATCACCACAAAGACCGGTAGAAGTGTTGAGAAGATGACGATTGGGCTGACCAGTAACACCGTGTTTGACATCCCTTACAAATTTATCGGCCTGCACAACAAGTTTGCCAGTGGAACCATGCCCTGGAGACCGGGAGACCAGCCGGGAGACCTACTAATCGAAGAATCATCGAGTGCCATGGTGGGACCGGCACTCGACAAGGGATACAAGGCGGTGCAATGGAATAGCCCCCTTGATGAAAATGGAAAGCCCATTCCGACAGAATTAAAATCGTATCCCGATAATATCAAAAATTTTGTACGGACAGGTCTGACCAGTACAAATGGACTCTCGCTGAGCAACCGCAGCGAGAAACTTGACTATCGCTTCTCTTATTCAAATATGGCCAACAAGGGTATTATCCCGAATTCAGACCTCTTTCGGAATACACTGAATATCAATTCGACCATGCGTCTGCGGAAGGATCTTTCGTTGGGGCTCTCCCTGGACGCCAGTAGAAATAACTCCAATAATCGGCCGGCAGGCAACCGCGGGACGAATCCCATGCAGGCAGCGTATGAGGTGGCACCGCATATTAATATCCTCGACCTAAAAGACTACTGGCTACCGGGGCAGGAACAGATACAACAACGGTCGCAGTCTGTCGGCAATCATAACAATCCGTATTTCCTGGCCTACGGTGTTAATAATGCTTTTACGAGAGACCGGGTTTTTGGTAATCTGAGACTGGATTGGACGATCCGAAAAGACTGGACGGCGATGCTGCGGTACGCAACGGATATATATTGGGAGAATCGGGAAACAAAAATTCCCTACAGCTACACGAACGAGCCCCGTGGTGCTTACGGCATTGTCAATCTCATGAATATGGAACAGAATATCGATTTCCTGACAGCCTATACTAAAAAATGGGCTGACTTTCAGGCTTCAGGTTCCCTGGGGGGCAATTTGCGGTACAATCGAGGTACGTCAGTACAGAATATTTCAAAGAGCGGTGCCGGGCTCATTACTCCGGGATTGTATACACTTGCCAATATCAGTCCGCTGAATCTTGATTTTAACAGCGCAATTTCCGAAAGAGCCATAAACAGTATTTATGGTCTGATCAATCTGAACTACAGGGACATGATTTACCTGGATTTGACAGGGCGTAATGATTGGTCCAGCACCCTGCCAGTCAATAATAGGTCTTACTTTTATCCTTCTGCCTCGTTGAGTGTCTTGGCCAGCCGGATGTTATCATTACCCAAAACTGTTGCGCTGCTGAAAATCAGAGGCGGAGTAGCGCGGGTAGGAAACGATACCTATCCGTATAATTTGTCCAATGTGCTGAGCAACCCCGGCAGCTGGGGTGATGTGTTGAGATTGACGCGTTCCGGAGCCCTTTTGGTTCCGGATCTAAAACCGGAGATAGCGACCTCCTATGAAATCGGAGCGGATCTGGCACTATGGGACAACCGCCTTAAATTTGAAGGTACTTATTACAAGCTGGACAATAAAAACCAGATAATATCTACGACGCTGCCGGGTTCGAGTGGCTTTAATTCTAAAAACATCAATGCAGGTCTGTTGAGTAGCCGAGGTATCGAACTGGCGGTCTCGGGCCGCCCTATTGCCCGTCAACATTGGTCCTGGGATGTAGGTGTAAACTGGCATCGCAACCGTACCCGGATAGATGAGCTTTCAGAAGGTGTGGAATTCTATACGTTTTGGACCGACGGAAGAGGAGGTGCCCGTACATACGTAGGCGAGGAAATAGGAGATTTATACGATTCTAAACTCGTCACCGTCGAGGATCCGTCTTCTCCATATTATGGTTATCCGATATTGAATAAAAATGGTTCCTGGCAAGCTGTGCGAATCAACAATAGCCGCAATAAAATTGGCAATTTTAACCCCGATTTTACCATGGGGCTACAGTCGAGCCTGCGGTATAAGAGATGGACCATGAACATTGCCGCGGATATGCGGTTTGGCGGAAAGTTTATGTCCCAAACTTACAGGTATTTTGAATCCAATCTGACGACACAGCGTTTTCTTGACCAATTAATCAATCCAAATGGGATGACGGGTGAGACCCTTCGGAACTACCTTGTCGATCATGACCTCGTGCGCGTCAAAGATAATCGGTATCCCATTGTTGGCGGACCGGGAGAGGAATATGGTGGCTATCCGGTCAATGTTGGTGGTGTGACCGGAAACTTCGGTGTTTTTAATCCCGGAGTTATTGCTCAATACGATGATAAGGGCAATATCACCGGATATACTGAAAATTTGGGTGGGGAAGGTACTAAATACATCGCATACTCCGATAACTATCCTTGGGACTTCATGAATGCAGCAACATTTGATGCCTCTTTTATCAAGCTACGTGAACTTTCGTTCAGCTATGATGTCTCGGGTAAATGGCTAAAGAGATTTGGGATTGAAAAGGGCAGCGTGGGCGTATATACGCGCAATTTAATTCTCTGGACAAAGGCGAAAGTCGGCATAGATCCCGAAATGGCATTTCAGCCGGAGACTGGGGTTGGATTTAAACAAGGGATTGAGCGGTATAACGTTACACCTTGGGCAATGCCGGTAGGTTTTAAAATAAATGTGACATTTTAAGTCGTGAAACAACATGAAAAAACAGTTGAGAACTTTAATGACAGCGTTCCTTGCAACGACGACTGTCTTATATATTTGTGCCTGCAAGGATTTGACAGAGCTTAATATTAATCCTAATGGCATTAGTGAAGAAGATGCAAATCCCAATCTATTGCTCCCCACCATATTGACTGGGGCGGCAAAAAAGTACAATGAACTGAGCTTCTCGGACCTTGGTGGCGTCATACAGCACACACAGCTTGACGCTTGGTTTAACGCGCATAATGATTATGAATGGACAGGTGGAATTTTAAGCTGGGACGCTTATTATGGATTTCTGCGGGACAATGAGCTCATGCGCAAAAGAGCGGAAACATTGGGATCGGACTTCCATGTCGGGGTAGCGTTGACCATGCGCGCCTATCTGTTTGGACTGATTGCCGATCTATGGGGCGATGCCCCCTATACCGACGCACTGAAGGCGGAGCTTGGGGATCCGAAATACAATTTTCCGAAATACGATAGCCAGGAAGTTATCTATAAGGGAATAATTGACGAGTTAAAACAGGCAAATGAGCTGTTGTCGCGACCGGATGCCTCTTATGAAGTATTGGCAAATGCAGATGTGTATTTCGCCGGAAAGGCCTCAAAGTGGCGCCGCTTTGCCAATTCCTTAGCACTGAGATATTATATGCGCATCTCTGAAAAAGCTGGTGATTTTGCCCGGCAGGGAATCGAAAACATGCTGCGAAACCCAGATAAATTTCCCATCATTAGCAGTTCGGCAGATGATGTACTGATGAATTTTGTAGGTAACAATGCAGCGGACTCCTGGCCTTCCAATACGGTATATGACGCGAGTGGAAGCAATTTCAGAAGGATGAAGATGTGTGCGACGCTGGTAGACCGGTTGCAGGTACTGAGAGATCCGCGACTGGGAGTATGGGCAAAGAAAGTCGAGATACCGATCGAAATCCGTAACTCAGAACCAAGTGGAACAGATAAAATAGTCAATGGGGTTCGTATTGTGTCACCGGATGTCGTCAAGGGCGTGCTTGTCGATACCGATAGCGATTATGTCGGACTGCCACCAAGTGTGTCGAAAAATCCCTCGGCATTCAACTTGAATCCCACACCCGGACAGACTTCTATCAATCCGCATGTTTCTTATCTCCATGATATCTACCGTGCAGCAAAAGGCGATCTGCTCAAAGCCCGGCTGCTTTCTGCAGCGGAAGTTCATTTTATATTGGCGGAAGCCGCATGGAAAGGCTGGGAGTTGCCTGAGACTGCCAAAACCTATTATGAGCGGGGCATTCAGGAATCCCTGTCTAGCTGGGGTAAAGCTGCTGATTTTGCAGCATATATTCAGCAAAAAGGAGTGTCCTTCGAGAATACCCAAGCACAGATTATTGAACAAAAATGGATTGCAAGCTGGTCTGCGGGCGCACAGGCATGGTTCGACTATCGAAGAACAGGGTATCCTGTGCTAAAAGCCGGCCCCGCCGCAATCCGCACCCAGCTGCCACTGCGTATCCCTTATATGCAGACAGAAATGAGTGTTAACCAGAAGAATGCAGAGGAGGCATTAAGCCGTATCGAAAAAACGGCCTATTCGCAGGCGGATAATGAAAATAGTGCCTGGTCTAAACCTTGGCTGTTACAAGGCACAGGGAAGCCTTGGTAATAGGATAACCGATGAATAATTTATATAAACAAAACTTCAGATGAGAATAAGAGATTTTATTTTAGCCGCCGCCATAAGTTGCGTCTTTTACAATGGAAAAGCCCAATCAACTGCTGGACTAAAGCAGCCCGACCGTATAACGTTGACCTGGTCCGACGATCCTTCCCGTACGCAATCGGTCTCCTGGCGTACAGCTGCCAAAACGGATAATATTATTGGGCAGATTGCCGAAGAGCAAAGTAGTCCGGATATCGACGCGAAAGCCGTGTCGGTAACGGGCAGGCAGCTCCGTCTCGATAGAGGTGACGGGGAGGATTTCTATCATCAGGTAACTTTTCGTGATCTAAAGCCCGGGACGACTTATATCTATCGTGTAGGGGATGGAAGCAACTGGAGTGCATGGAATCAATTCAGGACAGCTGCACAATCTGGTGACTTTTCGTTTATCTATCTCGGCGACGCGCAGAATGATTTGAGGTCGCGCTGGTCCCGCACTATCCGTCGTGCATTTCAGCAGGAGGCAAATGCCCGTTTTATCGTTCATGCCGGCGACCTGATCAACCGTTCCAATAACGATGATGAATGGGCAGAATGGCATGAGGGCGCCGGATTTATCCACCAAATGATACCTGCAGTACCCACCCCCGGCAATCATGAATATCGCCGGGACTCGCTGGAGCGTCTCGTTCTGGACCCCCACTGGAACGTACAGTTTAATCTGCCGAAAAATGGACCGCAGGGATTGCAGGATGCTGTTTATTACCTGGATTACCAGGACCTGCGTATGGTTTCTCTCAATTCACAATTGATTATGCTGGACTCAGCTGCTGCGCAAAAACAAGAACGATGGTTGGAAATGGTACTGTCGGCCTCTCCAAAAAAATGGACTATTGTGGTGATGCACCATCCGGTGTATTCTACGGCAAAAAATAGAGACAATACCATTTTAAGAGAACGTTTCAAACCGATTTTCGAAAAATATGGTGTCGACCTGGTGTTACAGGGACACGATCATACTTATGCGCGTGGCAGTCTTGGTAGAAAGCGGCCGGTATACCTGCTGTCTGTTGCAGGACCGAAAATGTATGCGTCCGATTCGGAAAGATGGATGGATGTCAGGGCATCGGATACACAGTTGTATCAAGTGATAAAAATCAAGGCGAATAAGCTCTATGTGGCAAGCTATAAGCTCAATGGACAATTGTTTGATTCCTTTGAACTATCGGAAAAATAGACATGCTATCCATAAAAGAAACCTTATTCAGATTGCAAAGACGGTATATTCTTCCACCGTATTGGATGTAACTTTTCTTAAAAGAATGAACTCAAACCAACAGTCAAAATGATAAAAACCTTCTATTGCCACATCTTTTTTATACTCGTGGCCATATCCTCTTCACATGCCCAGTCAGTGAACCTGCTCAAACAGTTTGAGCAAAAAAGTATACATATTGCTGCACATCGGGGTAGCCATCATAATTATCCGGAAAATTCTATTCCCGCCATTGAGGATGCCATTCGGCTCGGGACTTCTATCGTTGAACTCGATGTCAGAGCAACCATGGATGGCGTATTGGTTCTGATGCACGACAAGACACTGGACCGCACGACAACTGGCCAGGGGGACGTAGCTCAGCATACATATGCTGAAATACAGCAGCTGTCTCTACGTGAAAGACCGAATGGAAATGCATCGACAATGGCCGTTCCGACTTTACAGGAAGCGTTACGTTTGTGTAAAGGAAAAATCATTGTGGACATTGATTTCAAAGAAGAGAGGAAGAATCTGATCGATAAGGCTTACGCACTTATTGCCGAAGAAGGCATGGAAGATCAGGTTCTATTTTTCCTTTATGATTACAAGGACATGCCCCGTGGCTATAAAATTAATCCAAAGATCACGCTTTTCCCGCGGGCCCGGAGTATGAAGGATCTCGAGGCCATTCTAAAAACGAAAATGACATCGATTGTTCATATCGACGACTCATTTACCGATGTCGAACGATTGAATGTGCTTCGCAGCGAAGGTATTTATTTTTGGATGAACAGCTTGGGGGACGAAGACGAACTGGCGCGCGTTGAGGGTGTAAAAGTCTATCGCTCTTTTTTGAACAAATACCCTTTTGTACGGATCGTTCAGACCGATTGCCCCGAGCTATGGCCGGCGTTAGCGGAATAGACAGCAGCGTCGCTTATTTTAGTGTAAAATATGCTTGTTTGTTGTTGCTAAATCCTTTATTTTAGTAATTTGAAACCGGTTGCATAGCTCCGATAAATTAACGAAATGAAACTCCGAATACTCTGCATGACGGTGATGGCATCACTGCTTCACCCCCAGCTTAACGCACAACAACTACCCTACAAAAATAGTCATCTACCTACCGAAAAACGGGTCAATGATCTTTTGGCGCGTATGACGGTAGAGGAAAAAGTAGGGCAGCTAAGCAAGCTGCTGGGATGGGACATGTATGCTAAGACAGGGAAGAATATCAGTGTCAGTGACAAATTAAGGAAAGCGGTGAAAGAGCAGCATATCGGTTTGTTATGGGCAACCTTGCGTGCCGATCCCTGGACGCAAAAAACATTGTTGAATGGCCTTAGTCCGGTGGAAGCCGCCCGTGCAACCAATGCTATTCAACGCTATATGGTAGATAGCACGCGTCTCGGCATCCCGTTATTGCTTTCTGAGGAAGCTCCGCATGGACATATGGCTATTGGTGCGACTGTATTTCCCACAGCAATCGGCCAGGCCAGTACCTGGAATCCGGGGCTGATTGAACAAATGGCTTCCACGATCGCGAAGGAGACCGCTGCTGTGGGAGGGAAAAACGGCTATGGCCCAGTGCTGGACCTTGCACGTGACCCACGCTGGTCCCGTACAGAGGAAACCTATGGCGAAGATCCATACCTGATCGGTGAAATGGGAACTGCCATGATCCGTGGGTTCCAAGGCGAAAAACTTGGGCAGCCAGATAAGATAATCGGCACCTTAAAGCATTTTGTTGCTTATGCAGCGCCCGATGGTGGGCATAATGGAGAGTCTGTATCTTTTGGTGAACGTAGTCTTCGTCACTATTTCCTACCGCCTTTTGAGCGGGCAGTAAGGATGGGGGCGGGCTCGGTCATGACGGCGTATAACAGCATTGACGGCATTCCCTGCTCGGCCAACCCATGGTTGTTAAAGCAAATTTTGCGCAAAGAATGGCGGTTTAATGGCTTTGTAGTCTCCGATCTGTTGAGTATATCCGGCCTGAACGGCGGACATGCTACAGCAGAGACTGGTATGGATGCTGCCTCGCAGAGTATCCACGCAGGCTTAGACGTTGACCTGAGCGGAACGGGCTATGGCGATAATTTGCTCAAGGCCGTACAACAGGGACTGGTTGAGCCTGCTGTATTGGATACCGCGGTGGCACGGGTTTTACGCATGAAGTTTAATCTAGGATTATTTGAGCACCCTTATGTAGACGAAAAGCTGGTGACACAGAAGGTGGCGACAGCCGAAAATAGAGCTGTAGCCAGACAAGTAGCCAGAGAATCCATTGTTCTGCTCAAAAATGAACAGCATACGCTGCCATTGCGTAAATCGTTACGTCGGATTGCAGTTATTGGACCCAACGCAGATAACGCCTATAATCAGTTAGGCGATTATACTGCGCCACAGGCGGATGGAAAAATTCAGACCGTATTGGCAGGAATCCGGGCCGCAGTGTCCAAAGGAACAACAGTTGACTATGTGAAGGGCTGTGCTATCCGCGATACTGCCAATTCCAACATCGCGGCGGCCGTCGCCGCTGCTGCTCAGGCAGATGCCGTCGTGCTTGTACTCGGTGGATCAAGCGCACGGGATTTCAAAACTTCTTATCAGGCGACAGGCGCGGCAAATGTTGATCCGAATACAGTCAGTGATATGGAAAGCGGTGAAGGATTTGACCGGGTGTCATTGGATATGATGGGAGATCAGCTGAAGCTGTTGAAAGCGGTTCAGGCGACAGGAAAGCCTGTAATTCTGGTAACTATTATGGGGCGGCCATTGAACCTAAACTGGGCTTCCGAACATATTCCGGCAATTGTCAATGCATGGTACCCGGGACAAGAAGGTGGGTTGGCTATCGCTGATGTGCTCTTTGGCGATTATAACCCTGCGGGGCGTCTGCCAATTTCTGTGCCCCGTTCCGTAGGTCAGCTGCCTGTACACTACAATCACGCGAAGCCTAAGCATCATGATTATGTGGAGATGTCTGCCAAACCACTGTATTCCTTCGGTTATGGTTTGAGCTATACTAAGTTTGCATATTCTAACCTGAATGTCAACGTAAATGAGACGGCAGCTGATTTTAGCTGCGATATATCCTTTGATGTGGAAAATAACGGGCACCTTGACGGAGAAGAGGTCGCACAATTATATGTCGTCGATGTGGTCAGCTCGGTTGTCACTCCGATTATGCAGCTGAAACGCTTTGAACGGAAACCTATTGCGGCAGGGAAGAAGGCAAGGTATACTTTTCGTCTGAGCAAGGAAGACCTGAAGCTGTGGGATGCGTCGGGCGTATGGAAGACCGAGAAAGGTAAATTCAAGCTACTGATAGGAGCGTCATCCGACGACATCCGTCTCGAAACCGAAATTGTACTTTCGAAAGATTATTCCTTTTAATAAATTCCTTTAATAAAGGGGATCTCAAGTAAGCAGATCCCCCTTTATTATTTGATTACCACATGTTTTATACCTTTTCTGTTCCAGGTATAAGTGATATGGATCAGACCGCTTTTATCTTGTATAATCGTAGGGTAGGAGTATTCATCGCCTTCCACCCCGTTTTCCAGCGTTAGCCGATCTTTCCATTGCAAACCGTCTTTGGAGGTGGCTACATGCAGTTGCGTCCGGCCTTCCCACCATTGCTTGCCGGCAGTCGATGGATTATAAACAATCATAAACATGCCATTTTTCAATCGTATAGCATCCGTAGCGGCGTTTGGATTCAGCAGGTTGGTCGATTGCCATGGGCCCCAGGTTTGTCCTTGGTCCGAAGAAAAAGCTGTCATGACCTGGTTTTCTTTACTGCGGCAAAGCACCTGAATGCGGCCGTCTGCATGTTCGATAATGCTCGGTTGGATCACCTGGATGCTTGTGTCTGGGCGTATAGGACTGATGGTCCAGGTCTTCCCTTGGTCACGGCTGACTTCTATATGTGCTTTCCAGATTTCATCTTTTGACTCTGTGCTCGAAGGAGACAGGGTCAAGCCATCAGCCAGTGTCAGGGGCCTGTTTTTGATCGGTCCGAGGACTTTAGCAGGTAGACGGGAAGCTGCCGACCAATGCCGGCCACTGTCCAGAGAATACTTCACATAGCCGGCCCATTCACGTGGGTTAGGACCAACTTTATAATATAAATACAGCGAATCACTGGAAGGGTATTGATATAGGACAGGGTTCCAGGTTGGATAGCGAGTATCACCAACAATGCCATCTGCAATCTGCAAGGGAGGCTGCCATTGTCCGTTTGCAAAAAGCGAGCTCCAGATGACAACATCCGGATTGGACTCATGCGTACCTCCAAACCAGGCGACCAATAAGCTGTCTTTGCCAATGGACTGGATGGTGGATGCATGACATTGTTTGAAGTCCACCTGTCCTTGTTGAAAGATCTGTTCGGACAAAATCAAACGAGGTTTATAGCTTGAACAGGCGGATAGTAAAACCAGCAATAGAACGGAGAGAAACACAATTTTTTTCATTTGGAATGAGATATTAATACTTGTTGAGCAAGGGTAGTCTGTTGTGTAAAAGGTACTGAAAGAATTTAGGCGGCATAGAGCGGCTATATAATATAGCTTCGGTTAGCATACTTTAAGGACCCGTATTTTGTTGAAAATCCTCGGAAAAAATCCCGAGGATTCAACTTATTTGCTGAGTAACTGTATGGCAGTCGCGTAACTGAAACGGGTGCTTGGACTTCTCAGCGTGATCTGATTATCGTGTTGAGACCAGTTTACGCGGCCCTTGTGGCCCAGTATAGTGATTTTTTTGACTTTGAAGTTATCAGGAACCTGAAAAACATATTCATTGGGCTGCTCATAAGCATCACCTTCAGAAAGATGGAAGACATTCACTATTTTGGAGTCCTTGCTTCGTGTGTAATAATAATCGCCTTGGTGGTATGGTGCGATAGTTCTCGTGGCATATACAGCGCTTTGGTTGATTTTCATCCATGCCGCAAGTTCGTGGAGACGGTCGTAGGCAGCCTTGTCGTAGTCGCCGTTGGGACCGGGGGCAATATTCAGCAGGTAGTTGCCGCCGCGGGAGATGATTTTTATTAATGTTTCCACGATCTTTTTCGTTGGCTTGTAGTTATCATTAGGCACATAGCTAAAGGAATCGCCCATGGTAATACAGCTTTCCCAGGGAATATCCAGAGGATGCTCCGGAATTGCTTGTTCGGGGGTAACATAGTTTTCCCAGCTTCCGGGTACTGTCCTGTCGACAACAATGATTCCGGGCTGATTTTTCCGTGCCATGTTGCCGATACGGTCCATATCGATATCCTGTTCGACCTTGATCGTACGCTGCCAGTCGACAGATTGGTCTATCGTTTTAAAAGGACGTACCCAGCCGCCATCCAGCCATAAAATATCTACCTTGCCATATTCCGAAGTCAGTTCATTGATCTGATTGTAGGTAAAATCTTTGAATTTCTGCCAGCGGTCAGGATGTTTTTGTGGATCATAGTTTACGTTGCGGTCTTTCGGAGGAAAATACCGCCACCAATAGTAGTCTGTATGCCAGTCCGGTTTTGAGAAGTAGGCTCCGATTTTAAAACCGTCATTGCGGAAGGTGTTGAAGATTTCTTTGGTGACGTTTGCTTTGGGGTTTGTGGAAAAGGGCGTTTTTGAAGAAGTGATTTTATAGTCCGACTGTTTGGTGTCAAACATTGCAAATCCGTCATGGTGTTTGGTTGTGAACACTACATATTTCATTCCGGCTGCCTTTGCCGCATCGGCCCATTTTTGCGGGTTGAAATCTGTGGGGTTAAAGGTTGTCTGCAAATTTTCGTAGTTTTTGACGTACTCATTGTACGTTGCTCCGTGTTCCGGTTTGCGTTGCGTCCAGCCTTCGTCTTCAGGACATAGGCTCCAGCTTTCCACAATACCCCATTGGCTATAGGTGCCCCAATGCATGAACAGTCCAAATTTCATGTCCTGCCACTGTTCGAGGTTTTCGATGACCAAAGGATCAGTGGGCTTTTGATAGCCGGCAGATACGTTGTGCGCCTGAGCGAAGACGGCTGTCGAAGCGGTAGCCAGCAGAACGGTGGATAGAATTGTTGTGAGTTTTTGCATGTATAAATATACTGAAAATGACAAAAAAGAAAGCCACCCAAGAGTGGCTTTCAGTTCATTGAAATGATGTAGTTTAGTTTACGTCCCAGAAAATTTTGGTGTCACGGGTATCTTTCGATTTTACTGCCTCGTAGTTTTCAGAATTGTAGGAGATCTCGCCTGTAGGGTATAAGAACCTGGTCGGTGGAGTAGAATAGTTTGCTAATCCTGCTGTTAATACGGTAATTTTAGGATATCCTGTTCTTCTGTATTCAGACCAGGCATGCTGTGCTTGCAGGAAGCCATAATGAACCCATTTTTGAGTGAGAATCAATTCTAATTTTGCAGCCGAGCTACCTGTGTATTTTACACTTGAATTGTTAACAAAATTATTGATTACAGCATCATCAGGTTTTGTTTCTCGTTTTTTTGCTGCGGTATTTAAATTGTTAAGATAGTAGTAAAAAGTCACAGACTGTTTAAGAGCTAAATCGTAAGCGGCTTTAGCATCGTTATCATTTCCCCATCTTAAATATGCTTCAGCTTTTGCGAAATTTGTTTCTGAGGCCGTCCCAACTATACCCGGTAGCTTTGCATTATCAAAAAACGTCGCTGAGTCCAATACTGCATATTTTTGGTAGTTTGTCAATATGTCGTTCTCAGTGAATGTGATTGGCATGGCATTGTATTCCTTGTTTGGAGTGAATTTTCCGTCCTTCGTAACACCAAATTTATCGTAAAACACAGGAATGCGAGGATCATTAGCCGGTTTCATAGTCTTATTCAACATATAATCGCTAGCATATTGATTGTTGCCCTCAGTCAATGCTTGTCTTAACGATTCAGCGTAGGTTCTTAACGGCTGAAGTAAAATATCCGTACTCTCTGGTGAATAGTTCGCATTGGCATCGCCGTCTACTAACGGATAAGTAGATGGATTATTAAGCATTTCCAAAACTTCTGTCCGTGCTTTTCCTTCATCCACATTAGAAATTCGCATTAACAGGCGGAGCCGTAAAGAGTTGGTATAACGTCTCCATTTATCAATATTACCACTGTTTAGAATATCAAATTTTGAAAAATCGCCTGTGGTTTTAGCCGAAGTAAAGTAAGTGTTAAGCGCTTTGAGATCATCAATAAAAGAATAGTATAATTCTTTTTGATCATCAAATTTTGCTTTTTTAGCGATACTTGTCAATGGTAAACTACCCGCTTCAGAGAAGGGGATATCTCCAAAATTATCTATTAACTTTGATGCCTCATCGTATAAAACAACTTTAGCTGCTTGAAGAAAAATTTCTTGTTTAGCTTTGATATCTGGATTTAAAGTTCCGTAATCAGCTTCCATTTTTCTATAAACACCCAATACCCCCGGAGAATAAAAGTCTTTCCAATAATCATTTGAATAGCCATCATTAGGCTGATACATATTATTGGCTGGAATAAAAGATGAGGTCTGTGCGAAAATAGAATGACTCGAAAGAATAAATGTTCTGTAGTGCCAATAAGAAGGTCTAACTCTATCATTATTTAATAGGTCCGCAAAAAAACCCGGTATACTGGCTTCGGTGGTTTGATCCGGATTTCCGAAGGCATCTTCCAGTTGTTTCTTACACCCTGTAAGACATAACATGGATAATGCGAAAAATAGGAATATAGAAAGTGATTTTTTCATGATTAATTTCGATTAAAAATTAGCATTTAGTGAAATACCGAAACTTCTTGTTGCTGTATTTGATCCTACATCAACACCTTGTGACCACCACTGATTTCCGACTGGAGATTCTGGATCGAGGTTTTCAAGCGTTCGGTAGAAATAGAATAGGTTCCTTCCAAGTAATGATACACGTACGTTATTTAATTTGAGTTTCTGGGTTACAGAAGAAGGAATACGATAGCTTATAGATAGTTCACGCATCTTGATGTATGAGTTGTCATATACAGCACCTTTTTCTGACCATGAATCAGCACCCCAATTGAATGTATTCATATAATAGTCTGCAGCACTAAGATGTACTGTGTTTTTGTCTCCCGTGTTTTGATTCACACCATCCAATGTCACACCAGTGTCTCTATATTCTAGCGTGTTTTCATACATCCCCGCACCCATGGCATATTTTTGGTTTTCAGAAACCATTTTTCCTCCGAAACGGTAATCAACTGTGAAGTCAAGAGACAAATTTTTATAGTTGAATGTATTGGTCATACCACCAATAGCTTTTGGTAATATATTACCGACGTATTTGTATTTTGTTTTGTCAATTACATAATAACCCTCGTCGGAAATCAGATTATTGCCTTTTTCATCTTTGGCAATATCATAAACATAAATGTTTCCCAGTTTTTTACCTGCTTCTGCTACGACTTTTAATGAACTTTGATCAGCACTATAGAATACAATCTCGGTTTCACCACCGCTGAATTCATCAACCATTGTTTTATTGAAAGAATAATTCAGTCGGGTATTCCAGCTAAAATTCTCCTGTTGGATAGGGGTTGCTGTAAGTGATACCTCTAGACCTTTATTTGAAATACGCCCGACGTTGACTGTTTGCGAAGTCGCACCTCGAGAAGGCTCATTTTGTAAATCCAGGATCTGCTTATCAATGTAGTTATGATAGTAACTTAAGTCTAAACCGAGTCTATTTTTTAGAAATTTCGTTTCTAATCCGTACTCCCATTCATATTTCATCTCTGGCATTAGTGCTAAATTTCCGTATTTTCCGCTGTAAGTCAGCGCTGGGATCGACCCGTTGATTGTCTCGAGAGAAGTCTGGCTGTTTGTTACGTTGGCAACATATATTCCAGCATCATTTCCCACGATACCATAAGAAATACGTAATTTTCCGAAATTTAGTTTGTCAGATTTCCAGCCAAATGCATCGCTAAAAATAAAACTTCCACTTATTGAACCGTACTTGTAATTATTGTTGCCAATTGGTAAGGTTGAGGAATATTCAGAACGATAGGTTCCATCTAAATATGCAAAACCTTTATAACCGATATTAGCCATACCAAAGTAAGCGTACTTTATTTTTTTCTTCCGTTCATTAGTTGTGGTCGCTGGCGAATAGCTGTTACTTATACTAAACCAATTTTCTTTGACCAATCCATTTTTTGTAGTAGAGAACTGGTCGTCATAGTTTTCTTCCCGGGATTGGAATCCAGCACTTACACTATAGTCCCAATCCGTGTTTATTTTATTTGAGTAAGTTGCTAATACGTCGCCATAAAGAATGGAGTAGATGCCTTTTGAAGTTGAAAAGCCTCCGGAGCTACTTTCGGCGTTGTTGTATCTACTTGCATGCTGATTAAATTGTTTGTCTGTGATAGCAGCCGAAGTAAAATCGTTTCCGATACGACCTCTTAGTTTTAGATGATTGATGACATCCCAATTTAAAGTTGCGCTCGTTAACAAACGATTTTCTGTTTCGTCATAACTATTTTTGTATTGCGACCAAAAGTAGTCTAGCAAGTTGTATGGGCGAATTGTATAGACAAAATCTTCATCGCGACCTGTTCCAAATGCAGAATACTTATATCCATCAGTGGTTTGATATTTTTCCTTCAAAACAGCCATATCCTCGGTACGGCTGAAGAAACCTCCGAAGCTACCTAACACCTGACCAAGTAATTGTGAGCGATTGTGTGTTTTTGTATTCGTATAGTTAGCGACCAGGTCCAGTGACAATTTTTCATGCATCTTTACTGTGCTATTTAAATTAAATGTGTTTCTGCTTTGTTTTGAACCAGGACTTGTACTTTTATAGTCCATACGTGTACCACTCAATCGATAATTTACTTTTTCGGTTTGATTGGAAATAGCAAAGTTGATATTTGAATTATATCCGTTATCAAAGATATCTCTAAAATTATTTTCGCGAGCTTCATACTTTTTAACCGATCCATCCCACCAGCGCACTTCCTCGCCTGTAAATTTAGGTCCAAAGTTGCCGTATGAACGGAAATAAGGGCGTCTTCCAGATGGAGATTTATCATCGATTATCCAGCCTTCCTCTGTTGCGCCATTTGCCAAATTTGTAGCAGCATCATAGCCTGGACCATAGATGTTCTGGAATTTGGGTAAGAAGGCAGCACGTTCGAATGATCCTGTATAATTGAAATCGACCCCCAAACCTCTTCCTTTAATTCCTTTTTTTGTCGTGATCACGATCACCCCACTCGCTGCATCGGAGCCGTACAATGCACTTGCTGCTGATCCTTTCAGGATAGACATACTCTCAATATCTGCAGGGTTGATGTCGAGCATACCATTACCGCGAATACGTTGATCATCCCAGTAATTGTTATTGTTAGCTCCCTTAGTTCCATATTGTTCGTCGTTTCGGATAATTACACCGTCGACAACATATAAAGGTTGACGTTGATAATTTAAGGAGTTAATACCACGGATTTGCACATTTACCGCACTGGAGGCCCCACCAGGTGCAGTTGTGATCTTCACGCCGGAAGCTTTTCCGTATAAAGCTGATCCAAAGTTTGTATTACCTGCTTTAGTCAGTTCCTCGGCTTTGATTGTGCTAACCGCATAACCCAGTGCTTTTGATTCACGTTTAATTCCCATGGCTGTAACGACCACTTCATCAAGTGCCGAGGCATCAGCGGTCAACGTAATATTAATCGTTTTAGTCGCACCGACCACAATTTCTTGAGCTTTGTAGCCGACTAAGGAAATGCGTAGTGTTTCCCCTTGTGAAGCTTGGATCGTAAAGGATCCATTAGCTGCTGTCTGGGTCCCCCTAGTTGTTCCCTTGACAGATACGGTTGCCCCCGCGATTGGCCCATTGGCATCTGAAACTGTTCCAGAAATGCCCTGCTGTGCAAATAGTGAAGATGCACTGAAGAGAGTGCATAACGCTAAACCAGCTGTTTTTTTGTAGAATAGACTCATTGTTTAGTTTTTTGGTAATAATTATTTAGTTAGGATACTGTTGATATGGCTTTCGACCACTATAGCAGCAGTGCCCTTTATTTGCGCTTGTTTGTTTAACTCAGACATCTGTATCTGTGTAGTTTTTGCTATGTCAGGGATGCAGAATTCATTTATTGCAATCTGTATCTGTGGATTTAGTATGCGTCCGAATTCGGCGCCTCTTCCACTGACAATTATCTGTTTTGGATTTAGTATATGGATTAAGGTGGAGATGCCTTTTCCTAGCATGTACCCTATCTTTCCGAGGTTGTTGATGACGATCTGATCTCCTGCGTTGGTCGACTCAATCAGCGCATCGATCTTATTTAAATTACGTTTTACAAACGTACTATAGATTGAATATTCATTGTTTGCAATATCGTTTTCCGTATTTCTAATAGCAGCATTGAGCGAGGCTTCGACTTCCAGGCATCCCCGTTTTCCGCAGGAGCAAAGGGTATTATTGTCGGAAAGCGGAATATGACTAAACTCTCCCGCAAATCCCGATTCGCCTTTGAATACAACTCCATTAATAATGATCCCTAATCCGACGCCCCAGTTTAAGTTTATGATCAGTGAATTTTTGATATTTTTTGCCAGACCAAATTCTTTTTCGGCAAGGGCAATGCAGCGGGAGTCGTTTTCGATTACGGTAGGTACCCGATATTTTTTCTCTATATCTTTTTTGATTTTATAGAGTGGATGCTGGGCAGGGTACGATTCGTTGACTCCCAATTCAGAATTGACGAAGCCGGGCATACTTAGCCCAATACCAATTAAACGATCTATACGAATGGAAGAAGAAGCTAAAATATTTTCTATTTCAGACAAGAGTTGGTTCGAAGAATTGCTGCCCTTCAATTCTAAGGGAACGTCCCGGAATTCCGCTATAACGACATGGCTTAAATTTGTTAGTGTAAATGTAGAAAAGTATTGATCTGCTGAAATAGTTAGTATGTGAAAATCTAAATCGGGGTTGAGCGCAAATTGAATAGGTCGTCTTCCACCTGTCGACTCCGCGAAACCACATTCAATAATAATTTTCTCATCCAACAGACGGTTAATAGCCTTTGTAATGGAAGGTGTGCTTTTCGTTAGCTTTTTTACCAGCTCTGCAATCGAAAGGGTTGCATCAAAATATAGGCTTTTTAAAATTTCTTTTTCCATTGGTCTCAATGTTCATAAAGTTGGTTAAACTTTTGTTAAAGATATATTAAAATAAAATCAAGTTGCAAATACTTTTTAAACAAATTTAAAAAGTATTGTTTTTTATGTGTTAAGCGAGTTAAAGATTTAGAATTGTAACAAAATGGTGGGAAATTAATAATGTTGGGGTATGTGTCCTAGTTTAAAAAAATCTCCAAAATTCTATTTAAAAATCTCTCGGTTAACGATTACATGGATTGACTTTATGACGAAAAGGAATTGTTTTCGCGTGATTGTGCTGTTGTATTGATAAATTTTGCATAAAAATGTATTCTAAATACCTTATATTTACTCACTAATCACTTAATTTATGATAAAACAACGCTATTATTCCTTGGATGTATTTCGTGGGGCTACTGTGGCACTGATGATTATGGTGAATAATCCCGGGACATGGACGTACATGTTTACACCGCTTAAACATGCAGCCTGGCATGGCTGCTCGCCAACAGATCTGGTTTTCCCTTTCTTTTTATTTGCGGTCGGCAATGCCATGTCCTTTGTGATTCCGCGGCTGCAGGAAGCAGGGCCGGCGGTTTTCTGGAAAAAAGTGCTTAAGCGCACCGTGTTGATCTTTGCGATAGGACTTTTTATCAATTGGTGGCCTTTTGTCAAATGGGAGGGAGCTGAACTGGTCTTTAAACACTGGGTGGATCCACTGGATCCGAGCCGTGGTATCCGTATTCTCGGTGTATTGCAGCGTATTGCCATCGCATATTGTTTTGCTTCCATACTGGCCTATTATTTTAAAGAGAAGGCAATTATCACGATCTCCACTATTATTTTATTGCTGTACTGGGCGATCTGCGCATTGGCTGGTGGAGCTGATCCTTACAGCCTGGAAGGATGGTTCGGTACTAAATACGATATTGCTATTCTTGGATTGCCACATGTGTATAAGGGGGAAGGGGTGCCATTCGATCCCGAAGGGCTGATGAGTACGCTGCCAGCTGTGGTGCAGGTTGCATTTGGTTATCTGGTCGGCG
Organism: Sphingobacterium thalpophilum; assembly: GCF_901482695.1. Lineage (NCBI taxonomy): Bacteria > Pseudomonadati > Bacteroidota > Sphingobacteriia > Sphingobacteriales > Sphingobacteriaceae > Sphingobacterium > Sphingobacterium thalpophilum. The sequence continues at coordinate 917,173 of NZ_LR590484.1, read as the reverse complement.
TGTTCATAAAAAAACAGAGCCAGGTGGATTGGCTGTGGACGAAGGTGCCCGCTTCGAATGAGCCGCATTTCAAACTGCTTGCTGGTATGTTTGTGACGGGATTTATCCTGCTTGTATTAGCTTGGGTGTGGGCTTTGGGTTTCCCGATCAATAAAAAAATATGGACCAGTTCTTATGTCCTCTATACAACAGGTCTGGCAATAATGACCATTGGGGGCATGATCTGGTTTATTGAGGTGCAGGGTGTAAAAAATAAACTGACACAATTTTTTGATGTTTTTGGTAAGAACCCGCTGTTTATATTTGTGCTGAGCGGTATTTTGCCACGCCTGCTCGGGTTGTTCCGTATTCCAGATGGGACAAAAGATGATGGCACTGCGCGTTATTTAGATGCTTTTGGCTGGTTTTATAAATATGTCTGTGCCAAGATCCCGGGTATTCCCGAGATCGGCTCATTCGTGTATTCATTGTGCTTTTTGACATTGATGTGGGTTATCTGTTATTGGTTGGATAAGAAGAAGATATATGTGAAGGTGTGATATTCAGCTGTCAATTTTAATTTGATAATGCCAAAGTTTTTGCTACCTTTGCACGCAATTAATAAATTTTTAAACGCTTTAATATTATTCAAGAGATGTATTTAAGTAAAGAGTACAAAGCTGATATCTTCGCAGAATTTGCTGGATCAGCTACCAACACTGGATCTGCTGAAGGTCAAGTTGCTTTATTTACAAAAAGAATTGCTCACTTAACTGAGCATTTGAAAAAAAACAGAAAAGACTTCGGTACGCAACGTGCCCTACAAAAACTAGTAGGTAAACGTCGTTCTTTGTTGGCTTATTTGTACAAAACTGATATTGAAAGATACCGTGCTATCATCAAAGCTTTAGGCTTGCGTGATATCATCAAATAAGCTTTTGATAAAAATTTTGAAAGCCATCCAGATTCTGGATGGCTTTTTTTTGTTTGTATGTACTTCATAGGTCGCTTCCTTTCCATTTCCTGGAATAATAATACCTTGTTTGCCAGCTATCAAGCTGTTTTTAGAGTTGTTCGTCAAAAATGGATATTCAACCTCATTATTTACTGCGTTATAGAGGATTAAGAAGGCATCATAAGATCTGGTGTCAGCCATTTTTGATGATTATCATAACTAACCGATTAGAAAATAGATAATCAAGATAAGCATTAAAACGGAAACATCTTAGTATCAGGTTATGCCTAATGACATTTTTTAATCAATTTTTAGACAGTATTTAGTCAATGTTTATACAGTCTGTACTGAGTAATCACTGAGCAAGCACTGAACAAACACTGAACAAACACTATTTAAAGGAAGAATTTGGTACTCATCTGATCTTCGTTTGCTTCACCTCTAAAATTGAAAGAGAGAACCTACGTTTGCGTAACAAAAATATTCTTGCTGAAACTCATTGCACTGGAGCTTAAAAGCCGCGAAATGTTATATGTCGTCCTGCATTACTTGGAAAATGTATAACGGATTCGGTGGGAACAGAAAGGGGGGTACCATAGAGGTACCATAGAATCGATTATTCAACCTAAGGTTTATTTAGGATAATCTTTTTTATGCGTTGACCCTGCGGCTTAAGAAGGCAAATGTGAGGAAGTGCTGGTATTTGCGTAATTTCGCCTGCTGTTAATTGCATTAATCTTAATATTTTAATTTACCTTTGTGCTGAAATCTAATGTATTTAAAATATCGGCATGCTGCCAAAAGATGAAAAGCATGTCACAAATAAGATTAAATGAATTACAACGAAATTAAAACGACCATCGATATGGGTAATGGCACCCAGATCGAATTGTCTACAGGCAAGTTGGCTAAACAGGCTGATGGCGCCGTAGTATTAAAACAGGGCAATACGATGTTGCTGGCGACAGTCGTTTCAGCCAAAGAAGCAAAATCTGGCGTGGACTTTTTGCCACTTTCAGTAGACTATCAAGAAAAATATGCGGCGACAGGCCGAATCCCGGGTGGTTTCTTACGTCGCGAAGCGAGATTATCCGACTATGAGGTATTGATCTCCCGTTTAGTAGACCGCGCATTGCGTCCATTGTTCCCCGAGAATTACCACGCCGAAACTCAAGTTCAGATCAGTTTGATCTCGGCAGACAAAGAGATCATGCCGGATGCATTGGCCGGACTTGCAGCCTCAGCTGCTATTGCAGTTTCCGATATTCCATTTAATGGCCCCATCTCAGAAGTTCGTGTCGCTAAGATTGATGGCCAGCTGGTGATCAATCCGAAATTGTCCGAGCTTGAAAAGGCTACTTTAGAGTTTATCGTTGCTGGATCTGCGCAAGATATCGGTATGGTAGAAGGTGAGGCAAAAGAGATTTCGGAAGCTGAAATGGTCGAAGCAATCGCCTTTGCACACCAAGCAATCAAAAAGCAGATTGCAGCTCAGGTGGAACTGGCCAACTTGGTTGGAAAGACCGTGAAGCGTGAGTACAACCACGAGCCTGAAAATCTCGAATTGAGAGAGGCGATTTACGCTGCTACCTATGATAAAGTATATGCGGTTGCCAAATCAGCTTCGGCGAAACATGAGCGTTCGGAGAGCTTCGCAAAAATTGCAGAAGAATATAGAGCGACGATGCCTGAAGAGCTGGACGAGGACACCGAATTTCTGTTCAAAAAATATTTCCATGACGTACAATACGATGCTGTTCGTAACCTGGTGCTGAATGAAGGTATCCGTTTGGATGGCCGCGATGTACGCACAGTGCGTCCGATCTGGTCTGAGGTGGATTATCTGCCAGCAGCACATGGTTCGGCTCTATTTACCCGTGGTGAAACACAATCATTGACATCGGTCACTTTGGGTGCCAAGGATGATGAGCAGATGATTGATGGCGCGTTTATCAATGGATATAACAGATTTATTCTGCACTACAACTTCCCCGCATTTTCTACAGGTGAAGTGAGACCGAATAGAGGTCCCGGCCGTCGTGAAGTTGGTCATGGTAACCTGGCCATGCGTTCGTTGAAGCAGGTATTGCCTTCTGATTCTGAAAATCCTTACACGATCCGTGTTGTTTCTGATATCTTAGAATCCAATGGTTCATCGTCAATGGCAACAGTATGTGCCGGTACCTTGGCGCTTTTGGATGCCGGTGTGAAATTAAAAGCTCCTGTTTCGGGTATCGCTATGGGATTGATCTCTGACGAAAAAACCGGTAAATACGCTATTCTATCTGATATCCTTGGCGATGAAGACCATTTGGGAGACATGGACTTTAAAGTAACCGGTACTGAAAAAGGTATCGTTGCCTGCCAGATGGACTTGAAAATCAACGGCCTGAAATGGGAAGTGTTGACACAAGCTCTAGATCAGGCAAAAGAAGCCCGTCTACATATCTTGGGTGAAATGAAGAAAACGATAGCGGCTCCTCGTGAGGATTATAAACCGCACGCGCCACGTATCGTTCAGTTGCTGATTGATAAAGAGTTTATCGGTGCTGTGATCGGTCCGGGTGGTAAGATCATTCAGGAAATGCAACGCGAGACTGGTGCCACGATTTCGATCGAAGAAGTGGACAATAAAGGCGTTGTTCAGGTGTTTGCGGACAATAAAGCCTCTATTGACGATGCAGTGGGCCGTATCAAGGCAATCGCTTCTAAACCTGAGGTAGGTGAGACTTATGAAGGTAAAGTGAAATCGATCATGCCTTTCGGTGCTTTTGTGGAAATTATGCCAGGCAAAGATGGTTTGTTGCATATCTCTGAAATTGACTGGAAACGTTTTGAAACGATGGACGGTATTTTCAAAGAAGGTGATAAAGTAACTGTTAAACTTCTGGATATTGACAAACAGGGTAAAATGAAGCTTTCCCGGAAAGCATTGTTGCCTCGTCCTCCAAAAGAAGAAAAACCAAAGCAGGATAAAACTCCAGGCGAAGCTCCAATAGCTGGCGCTGGTCAAGAATAAATATTTTCTTAACATACTGAAAGAGCCCGCTGGAAAGCGGGCTTTTTTGTATCATCAAAGATGAGCATGTTAAGCGATAAAAATACTTGTGTCATCATTCGCTTTGCAGTTTCGAAAACAAGGGATGTGTTGATTTGGCTCAATGAGATAGTCAGATCGAGCTATTTGTTACGTTAAGTGTGGGGGAGAAGTAAAACAAGAAAGGCTGTCAATTCGACAGCCTTTCTTGTTTTTTATAACATAATTACACCTTTTATCTTGGCTACTTCCTTGTAGAAGTAAATAACCTGATCGGCATCCTTGACGGGCAGCGTTACCGTGATGGAAGTATACTTACCTGTCTTGGAGTCCTTGAAATCAAATTTGGCATCTGTATCATCGAATACTCGCTGAATCTGATTGAAATGATCCTGGTCTTTCGGTAAGATAAACTTGTATGTATAATCTTTAGGAAATGTTTCCATGTCTTCCAGTCTTTCTTTGAAAGTTTCATAGAAGTCCTTTGGATTATCGCCACCATCGGGGATGTCCTGTATATTGATGTTTTTGTAATCTGTCATTGTTGTTCTCCTTAATATGTATTAAGGTATTAACAAATATTAATCCACGAAGGTTTTACTGACAATATTTCAGTTAATTATTGTCTACGCTCGAGGGCCAGTCTGCTTTGTTTTTACCGAAGTTCTTATTGGGTCTTGCACTCATTTCAATTTCCATATCACCCCCTTGCAATAATTGAGCATGGGTAATAAATGTTTTTGTATAGGGCTTGCCGTTTAATTTGATCGATTTGATGTACGTGTTTGTTTTGCCCTGGTTTTTCACTTTAATAGACAGAGTATTGCCATTTGGAAGATTGATGTTGGCATGGTCCATCATCGGTGAACCAAAGACGTAGACGCCACTCATCGCATTTAACGGATAGAATCCCATCGCTGAAAAGACGTACCAGGCACTCATCTGGCCTACGTCGTCATTTCCGCAAAGTCCGGCTGGTGTATTGGTGTAGAATTCGGTCATTGCTTTACGCGCGAGTGCAGCCCCTTTCCATGGCTGGCCCGCGTAGGCATACAGATAGGGGATATGATGGTTCGGTTCGTTGCCTTGCGCATATTGACCGATTAAACCAGAGATATCCGGCGAAGCTTCGCCGCCCAGGTCTGACGACATGGTTGTGAAGTAATCTAGTTTCTTTAAAAATTTCTCTTCACCCCCAAAAAGACTGATCAGGCCTTTGACATCCTGTGGCACCAGCCAGGTGTATTGCCATGCATTGCCTTCGCAGTAATCGTTTTCACGGTGCTTGGCCATTAACGGGTCAAAGGGGCGGCGGAACTCACCATTGGCTTTGCGTCCGACAAAATGGCCGACTTCCTTATCAAAATATTGCTCATAAAGTTTGTAACGCTTTTTGAAGTAGATGGCATCTTCTGTCTTCCCAAGTTTCTCCGCAATTTTATAAGCGCCAAAGTCCGCAATGGCGTACTCCAATGCCCAGGCCACGGACTCATTTGGCATGCTGTCGATAGGGATGTAGGTCAGATCGCGGGCGTATTTTAAACCATGATCGTTGCCCATGGCCGTTGTTTTGACCGCTTCCCATACCAAGGGATAATCTTTTTCATCTATAATCCCTTTGAGCAGTGCATCTGCAATGACCGGTATGGCTGGAAGGCCAACCATGGTATTGGTCTCATTTCCCTGTAAATGCCACATGGGCAATTTGCCCTGCTGTTGATAAATGGCCAGCATGGTTTTGATAAAGTCCTGGTTGATTTTGCGATCTTCAAGGATTGTCATCAGCGGATGCAGCCCACGGTAGGTGTCCCACAGCGAGAATACGGTATGATTGACAAAATCCTGTTTTTCGTATACCTGCTTATCGGTGCCCATATAATCGCCGTTGGCATCGTTAAAGATCGTCGGTGCAAAGTAAGTGTGGTATAACGCGGTATAGAAGATGGTCTTTGTCTCTTTGTCTGCTTCAAACTGGATTTTGTTCAAAGTTTTATTCCAGCGCTGATCGGCTTCTTGCTTTACCTTTTCGAAATTCCAGCCGCGTGTTTCGGCCTCGATATTATTCAGGGCATTGATTGAGCTGACCGGCGAGATTCCGACTTTCAGCTCCATGGTACTGTTTTTAGCAGCATCAAAGAAAAGCGCTGCTTTGATCGCCTGCCCTTGGAATGTGGTCTGCCCAAGTTTTTCATCTTTACCGTCGAAAAATCGTACCTTCTGTATCGGCTGCGATGTCCGGATGGCAAAATAGAGTTTCTGATCACTGGCCCAGCCTGTGGAGAAACGGTAACCTACAAAGGTTGAATCATTGACCTGTTTGATGTAAGTGTCTGTCGGTTTATCCCAGTTGATGTGATAGCCAAGGTCGACCAGAATGTGCGCATTGTCCGTTTTATCGTATTTGTACTGGTGATATCCCACGCGTTCTGTAGCAGTCAGGTTGGCCTGCACCTGATAGTCTTCCAGATAGGCGCTATAAAAGCCCGGACGTGCCACTTCCTTTTCTTTTTTGAAGGACGAACCATAGCCTGTATGCATCTTGTTGAATTCTGCAGGCGTGAGCTGCAGTTTTCCGTTGGCCGGAACGATCATCAGATCATTCAGATCGCCGATACCTGTTCCACTGAGATGGGTATGTGTAAAACCTAATATTTCCTGGCTTTTATAGTTGTAACCGCTACACCAGTCCCATCCATTGAATTTGTCCCACACCTGCGGGATCTGAGTAGGCCCCAGTTGCACTGCTCCCAGGGGGACATTGGCCCCGACAAAGACGTGACCATGGTCCGCCGACCCGATAAAGGGGTTGACATATGCTGTTAAATTTTGCTGTGCCTGAACGCAAAATGGTAGAAATACTGCGCCCAGTACTGTTTTTAATAGTTTATTTCCTGTCATAGGTTTTGTTTTCGGGTATTTGAAACTGCTTAAAATTAGTAAATAAAACCTTTTAGCGCAATTTTATTATTATTTTGGTAAATTGTCTTTAATTTTTTTACTTTAGTAATCTTCGAAATAAAAACTTAACAAACCTACTCTACATGAAGAAACGTATTCTGATCAGTGATATCGCAAAGGCGCTAGGAATTTCTGTCACCACCGTATCTTTTATTTTGAATGACAAGGCGAAAGAAAAGCGTATCAGTGAAGCTTTGACCAAGCGCGTACTGGACTATGTCAAGAAAGTAGGGTATAAGCCAAACGAACTGGCGAAGAGTTTGCGTACGGGCAAAACCAAGATTCTGGGCTTGATTATCGAAGATATCTCCAATCCTTTTTTTGGAAACGTCGCACGTCTGATCGAAAGCAAAGTGTATGAGCAGGGATACCGTATTATTTACTGTAGTACCAACAACGATGTTGCGAAGGCAAAGGAGCTTATCCAGATGTTTTACGACCGCCAGGTCGATGGCTTTATTATCACACCATCAGACGGTCTGGAAGACACGGTGAAGCAGCTGCAGCAAAATAATATTCCAGTGGTGCTCTTTGACCGTTATTTTCCGTCGCTGGAAACCGACTATGTGGGCGCGGACAATTTTCAGGGAGCTTTTGATGCCAGCAACCACCTCTGCCAGCAGGGATACAAGCGTATTGGCTTTGTGTCGCTATATTCAGACCAGACACAGATGAAGGAACGTTCTGAAGGCTATCTGAAGGCCATGGATAACAACAAACAGCAGAGCTTCATCCAGAAGGTGCAAATGGACGCTTCGGATGAAGAGGCCATGGAGTCCCTGCGAGATTTTATCTGCGAGAACCGTTTGGATGCCGTTTTATTTTCGACCAACTATCTGGCGATCTCTGGACTGAAGGCTTCTAAAAGCTATGGTTTTGCCATGCCGGCGATGATTGCCTTCGACGACCATACTGTATTTAAATTGCTCGAGCCATCTATTACGGTGGTTTCCCAGCCGATCAAAGAGATTGCGGAAAACCTGATCAATATCCTTTTGCTGCGTCTGCAGGGTAAAATAAAAGCAACACGCAAGATGGTGTTGCCCTGCGAACTGAAAATCCGCGAATCGACCAAACCCAAACTTACGGCATAGGGTCAGCTACGAATTTCATCGAAATGGAGTTCACGCAATGACGTGTGTTTTTTGCGGTGAACCCTTCGCCATTAAAAACATGGCCGAGGTGGGCGCCACATGTGCTGCAGAGGATCTCGGTCCGCCGTCCATCAGCATCCGTCTCACGCGTGATGGCTCCGGGGATTTCGTCGTCAAAACTCGGCCACCCGCAACCAGATTCAAACTTTGACTCCGACCGGTAGAGCGGGCTGTCACAGCGCCGACATATATAAGTGCCCTTCGCTTTATTGTCCAATAACGCCCCAGTAAATGGACGCTCTGTTCCTTTGTGAACGATGACATACTCTTCTTCTTTGCTCAGCGTGTTGTACTTTCTGTTTGTTTCCATGACCTTTTTAATTTATTATGCTGCCTGGAGCGCGAAAACTGCTGCGACGCATCACATCCGGCATGCAGGTGACCTGTGCTCCTTACCTGTAAAGATACGGAAAATTAATGCAAACAATGCCGCTTCACTAGCCCTGAAACTATCCGAATTACTCATTTTAGATTGTCATGAAAATGTCTTAATTTTGAAGGGATAGCCGATGAAAAGTTGTAGCTGTAATACTACTTTAGTAAGGAAAATAATGGATTTTGTGGCTGTTTTAAATTAATTGTTTAGAATGATTATAAATTGATATTAAAGGTCACAAAATTGTCAGCGATTTGTTAATAAATCATACTTTTGTGGCATTGTTAGGGGGGTAGTGGCTCCTTTAACCATGGGATTTAATTTTTTACATTCACAAATAAATAGTATAAAGTGCTAAATATGAGAACTATCTCATCCGTTTTGGGAAGCCTTGCGAGGGTGGTGTCAACGAGTTTGATGCTATTATTTGCCGTTACGACGTTGCATGCGCAAGATGTCAAGGAAGGTGAAAAAATCTTCAAATCTAAGTGTACATCCTGTCACGCCATTGACAGAAAAGTAGTTGGGCCTGCTTTGAAAGGAGTTCCAGATACAAAGTCTGAAGAATGGTTGATCAAATGGATCCGTAACTCTCAGGCATTAATTGCTTCTGGCGATGCTGAAGCAATTAAGATCTTCGAAGAGTATAACAAGTCGGTGATGACTTCGTTTACGGATTTGTCTGATGACCAAATTAAATCGGTGATCGCATACATTAAAGATGCGTCTGTCGAAAAACCAAAAGAGGCAGGTGCTGCTGGTGCTGCTGAGAAAGATGATAATGCTTCAACGTTCATGATCCTGGGCTTGATCGCAGTTGTTGTTTTGGCGGTTGTGGTTATCGTGGTGTTGAATCGTGTGATCCGTACCTTAGAAAATGTAATTGCTAAAAATCAGGCTGCTATCGAAGCTCAACAAGAGCCGGAAGATAGTCAGCGTTTTGTGAAGTTTGCGAAAGCATTTGTTAAAAACAAAAAGTTAGTTGGATTTACTGTGTTGATGCTGGTTGCATTATTAGCTGTAGGTGGCTGGAAAACGATGTGGAACGTTGGTGTTCACGAAGGGTATAAACCTGTTCAGCCGATTAAGTTCTCGCACCAAATTCACGCTGGTGTCAATAAAATTGAGTGTCAGTACTGTCACGGTGGTGCATACAAGTCGAAAAACGCTTCGATTCCATCGGCCAACGTATGTATGAACTGTCACAATACCATTACGGCTTCTGAGCATTATGATGGTGAAATTTCTCCAGAAATTGCGAAGATCTACCGTGCATTGGACTGGGATCCTGAAACGCGTACTTACGGTAACAATCCAAAGCCAATTCAATGGATCCGTATCCACAACTTGCCTGACTTTGCTTACTTTAACCACTCACAACACGTTGTGGTGGCAGGAGTAGAGTGTCAGACTTGTCACGGTCCGATCCAGAATATGGAAGAAGTGTATCAATACTCTCCATTGACTATGAAATGGTGTGTGGATTGTCACAAGAAGACAGATATCAAATCGGATAACAAATATTATGAAGATTTGATCAAAGCTCACGAGAGAATTAAGAAAGGTGAAAAAATGACTGCAGCCATGATCGGTGGTCTTGAGTGTGGTAAATGTCACTATTAATAATTATTTGAAATACGCAATCTTATATACAGCTTAAATGGATAGCAATAAAAAATATTGGAAAGGTTTGGAAGAGTTAAATCAGACTCCTGCTTTTGTTGAGGGAAGCAAAGGTGAGTTTGCCGAATCTATTCCTGTAGAAGATGTATTAAACGAAGCTGGCTTGAGTACTAAAACTCCTCGCCGTGACTTCTTGAAAGCATTAGGTTTTGGTTTGGGTGCTGTTTCTTTAGCGGCTTGTAACCGTACACCTGTGCATAAGGCAGTTCCTTATTTAATTAAACCTGAAGAGGTTACTCCAGGTATTCCTAACTATTATGCTTCGACATTTAATGGACAGAGCATTTTGGTGAAAACCCGTGAAGGCCGTCCAATCAATGTGGAGCCTAACCCGAATGCGGTTGGTCTCAACCAAGGTTTGGATTCAACTGCTGCAGCTTCAGTGTTGGACCTATATGATGAGTCTAAATTGAAGCAGGCGCAATTGAAAGGACAGGATGTAGAGTGGTCTAAATTAGACGCTGAAGTGGTCAAAGCATTGAACGCTGCGGCATCTTCAGGCAAGCAGATTACCATTGTGTCCAACACGGTAAATAGTCCTTCTACCTTGGCAGCTATTGCGGCATTGGCCGGTAAGTTCCCGACAGTAAACCATGTACAATACGACGCGGTATCATACAGCGGTATCATTGAAGCAAATAAAGCTTCATTCGGTAGAGCTGTTATCCCTTCATACAATTTTGATAAAGCAAACGTTATCGTTTCCGTAGCTGCTGATTTCTTAGGAACTTGGCTGGCTGGTGAAGAACATACACAGCAATACGCTAAAAACCGTGATTACAAATCGTTGAAGAACGGTAAAATGTCACGTCACGTGCAGTTTGAGTCTGGTCTATCCATGACTGGTACCAACGCTGACGCGCGTATCGCTATCAAACCTTCGGAAGAAGGAGCTACCCTGATCGCCTTATATAACGCGGTTACAGGTCAGTCACTTCCTGGTGCAACCACCAACAAGAAAGCGCAAAAAGGTGTGGCATTAGCCGCAAAAGAATTAGTGAACAGCAAGGGCGCAGCCGTTGTTGTGGCTGGTTCAAACGATGTGAATGTGCAGGTATTGGTAAATGCCATCAACGTTGCTTTGGGTGCCTATGGTACGATCATCGACCTGGATAACTACTCCAAGCAATATCAAGGCTCCGATGCAGCGTTTCAGGCTTTCCTGGCAGCGGCGAAAGCAGGGCAGGTTGGTGTCGCTTTCTTCTTGAACAGCAACCCAGTCTATGACTACTTCAAAGCCGACGATGTGAAGGCTGCTCTAAAACAGATTCCTTTCACATTATCATTCTCGTCACGTGCGGATGAAACGGCTTCTGAACTGACTGCCATTGCTCCAGCATCTACATTTTTGGAATCTTGGGGTGATGCCAATCCGAAAGAAGGATTGTACTCTATTGTTCAACCTACAATCAACCCTGTTTTCCAAACTCGTCAGGCGGAACAAAGCTTGTTGACTTGGGCAGGAAATAACACAGACATGTACAACTTTGTTAAGAACTTGTGGTCTACACAAATCTTGGCAGGTTCTACCAAAAATTGGGATGCTGTATTGCAAACCGGTTTTGAATATAAAGGTGCGAAAGCTGCGACTGCTCCTGCGTTTACAGGAAATGCTGCTGCTGCTGCATCGGCTATTGAAGCGACGAGCAAAGCTATCGTAGGAGAGTTTGAATTGAAACTTTACGAACCTGCTGGCCTTCGCGATGGCCGTTATGCCAACAACGCATACCTGCAGGAATTGCCAGATCCAGTATCTAAAGTAACCTGGGACAACTATGCTGCTTTAAATCCAAAAGACGCTGAGAAATTGGGCTTAGGCGAAGATGGTAAAGTTACTGTAAAAGCAAACGGTGTCGAAATCGAGCTACCAGTCGTGCAGCAACCTGGTCAGGCACAGGGCACGGTATCGGTTGCAGTGGGGTATGGTCGTACCAAAGTGGGTAAAGCTGGAGATAACGTAGGTAAAAACGCGTTTCCTTTTGCTTCTATCATCAACGGTACTGTACAGGGTGTTGCCAAGGCATCGGTAGCGAAAGCTTCTGGTACTTATCAATTGGCACAGACACAGACACACCACACCATCGAAGGCCGTAATGTGATCCGTGAGACTACATTCGCGAAATATTTGAAAGATCCGAACTCGGAGGCAGGACGTTTTACAGATAATCACAAAACGTACGATCTTTGGAATAAATATGAGCAGCCGGGTCACAAGTGGGTTATGGCGATCGACCTAAATGCTTGTACAGGTTGTGGTGCTTGTATCGTCGCTTGTAATGTGGAGAACAATATTCCGGTAGTAGGCCGTGATGAGGTGCGTCGTCGTCGCGAAATGCACTGGTTGCGGATCGACCGTTATTATACGATCGAGGGCAAAGAGAAAGATCTGACCAAAGAAAAAGAAATAGCAAAAGCTTCAGATGATCTGGATTTTGAAGATATTACCGTTGTTCACCAACCGATGTTGTGTCAGCACTGTGGACACGCTCCTTGTGAGACGGTTTGTCCGGTATTGGCAACAGTACACTCTTCAGAAGGTTTGAACCACATGGCGTACAACCGTTGTTTCGGTACTCGTTACTGTGCAAACAACTGTCCGTTCAAAGTACGTCGTTTCAACTGGTTCGCTTACTGGAATGATTCACGCTTTGACAACTACCTGAACAATGAGTTTACACAGTTGGTATTGAATCCGGATGTAGTGACCCGTTCACGTGGGGTAATGGAAAAATGTTCAATGTGTATCCAACGTATCCAAGCCGGTAAATTGCAGGCCAAAATCGAAAATCGCAAATTGAGAGATGGCGATATCCAAATGGCTTGTCAACAAGCATGTTCGGCTAATGCAATTATCTTTGGTGATGCTAATGATCCAGAATCTGAAGTATCCAAAGCGTTGCGCAACGAGCGTGTTTATTACGTACTTGAGGAAATCAATGTTCAGCCGGGTATCGGTTATATGACAAAAGTTAGAAACACTTTTGACGCGTAATCTTGTACAATATTTGAAATAAAAATACTATGTCATCGCATAACGAATCAATATTAAGAGAACCATTAATGACCGGTAAGGACATCACGTATGCACAAATTACGGATGATATCTTACTACCGGTTGAAAATAAACCGAATAAAGCATGGTGGATTGGTTTTACCGTTGCTGTATTAGGTGCTTTATTATGGGTAGTGAGCGTTAGTTATACCTTTTGGACAGGTATCGGCGCTTGGGGTCTGAATAAAACAGTTGGCTGGGCTTGGGATATCACCGACTTCGTATGGTGGGTAGGTATCGGTCACGCTGGTACGTTGATTTCAGCTGTATTATTAATTTTCCGCCAGAACTGGCGTAACTCCATCAACCGTTCCGCTGAGGCGATGACGATCTTTGCGGTAATCTGTGCGGCCACATACGTTGTGGCTCACATGGGACGTCCTTGGTTGGCTTACTGGATCTTCCCGCTTCCAAATCAGTTTGGATCGCTTTGGGTTAATTTTAACTCCCCATTGGTATGGGATGCTTTCGCGATCTCGACTTATTTTACGGTATCCTTGGTATTCTGGTACTGTGGTTTGTTGCCAGATATCGCTACAATCCGCGACCGTGCTACTGGTTTAAAACAACGTATTTACTCGGTGTTATCATTCGGCTGGAATGGTTCTGTGAAAACCTGGCAACGTTTCGAGATCGTGTCATTGATCTTGGCAGGTATTTCCACACCTCTGGTACTTTCTGTACACACTATCGTATCCATGGACTTTGCAACATCCGTTATCCCTGGATGGCATACAACGATCTTCCCGCCGTATTTCGTGGCAGGAGCGATCTTCTCGGGCTTTGCGATGGTACAGACCTTATTGCTGATCTTACGTAAGGTCATGAATTTTGAGAACTACATCACGATGTTCCATATCGAATCCATGAATATCATCATCATGACCACCGGTTCTATCGTGGGTGTGGCTTACTTAACGGAGTTGTTTATCGCGATGTATTCTCGTTCGGAGTATGAAATGTACGCTTTCGAGAACCGTATGTTGGGTCCATACGCATGGGCATACTGGTCGATGATGACATGTAACGTAATTTCTCCGCAGTTATTCTGGTTCAAAAAGATTCGTACAAGTATTCCAATTTCCTGGATCTTATCCATTGTGGTGAACATCGGTATGTGGTTTGAGCGTTTTGTAATCATCGTGACTTCATTGCACCGTGATTACCTGCCTTCATCCTGGGCAATGTTCTACCCAACTTGGACAGACGTGGGTATCTTTGTAGGTTCAATTGGATTATTTTTCACGTTATTCTTGTTGTTCTTACGTTTCTTGCCAGGTATCGCTATCGCCGAAGTGAAGCTGTTGTTGAAATCATCATCATTACAGCATAAAACTAAATTGGCTCAGGAAGGCGCATTCCCTGCAGAGCAAGTTGAGTACTTCCAGGAATCATTAGAGAAATATGATTCAGTGACAGAAGAAGAGATTAAAGAATTATCAGTTAGAAAATAATCAGCAATGAGCAATACAAAATATATATTAGGTAGTTTTGCGGATCCGGATGATTTGATGCATGGGATCGACAAATTGCAAGCAAACAATATAAGTATTTATGACTGCTTTACTCCGATGCCTATTCACGGCATCGAAGCGAAGTTGGGTGTAAAACCTTCTCGCTTACCGATTGCAGCATTTTGCTTTGGAGCATTAGGAACGACATTGGGTTTCAGTCTATTGTATTATACGATGGTATACGATTGGCCGATGAATATTGGTGGTAAACCCTCTTTTGCCATGCCAAACTTTGTTCCTGTAACATTTGAGGTTACCATTTTATTGTGTGCTTTGGGTATGGTTGCTACGTTTTTCTTCCGTAACCATTTATTCCCTGGACGTGCGCCACGTGTAATGGACCTGAGAGCAACAGATGACCGTTTCATCCTTGCTGTAGATGCCAAAGAGAATACAGATCACGCCTTGATCGACAGCTTGTTGAAAGAAGCGGGTGCTGTTGAAGTTAAGTACAATGATAGAAAATATGTTAGCTATGAATAAGAAGAATTTACTTGGAACTGTATGCGCAGCTGTAGCATTGACAGCACTTGTTTCTTCTTGTGGTGATAAAACGACTCGTAGTACAGGTTTGGAGTTTTCTCGCAACATGTACGATCCTCTTGCGTTTAATCCGGATCAGCCCAATGCGAATTTTGCTGATGGAAAAACAGCACAGACGCCACCTAAGGGTACAGATCCTGTTGGTTTCACCCGCTTTGAGTATGCCAACACGTTAGAGGATTACGAACGTGCGGGAAGAGAAGTTAAAAATCCGCTGGTTGTCAACGCAGAAAACCTGGAGAAAGGTAAAGCGTTGTTCACAACTTACTGTTCGGTATGTCACGGAGCAGAAGGTAAGGGGGATGGCCCGTTGACCAAAGATCGTAGTGTAACGGATTCTAGAGGTACTCGTCAATTAGAGAACTTTCCGCCGCCGCCATCTTATCATAGAACGGATGCGGCAAACTCTTCAAGAGGTGGTTTGATGGCTGACTTGACAGATGGTAAAATTTACCATACGATTTATTATGGTCACAACTCCATGGGATCTCATGCATCTCAACTGTCTCCGGAAGAGAGATGGAAAGTTGTTATGTATGTTCACGAATTACAAAAGAAATAATCAACATCAGATATATAAATGGGAACTCACAGTCATCATCACGATTATAATTTCAACGAGCGATACGAGTTTGCTGGCAAAGCTAAAATGTTCAGTATTGTCGCTGTTGTACTCGGCGTAGCTGCTGTAGCTTTCGGATTGCTTTCGGGCGATCACGCAACTGTAGAGCGCACTTACGCCAACTTGTTATTGATGGGTTATTACTTTACATGTGTGTGCGCAGCTGGAGCATTCTTTGTTGCCTTGCAATATGTAACACAGTCTGCATGGTCTGCAGGTCTGGTACGTATACCTCAAGCTATGGCGAGTGTATTGCCAATCGCGGCACTCTTGTTAGTGGTTATCGTTGGATTGGGTTTATCTACGCATAATCTTTACCACCACTGGCACGGTGAAGGTCTATTGGATAAAAACAGTCCAAATTACGACCCGATCATCGAAGGAAAGTCGGCTTATTTAAATGTACCTTTCTTTTTAGCTCGTCAGGTTATCTTTTTAGGTGTTTATAGCATTTTTGCTGTCATCCTTGCGAAACTTTCTTATAAAGAGGATTTGGAAGGTGGATTGGCTTCGTATAAGAAGTCATTCAAATTGTCAGCAATCTTTTTGGTTATCTTCGGATTCACGACGCCGATCTGGGCATTCGATACGGTGATGTCATTAGAAGCGCACTGGTTTTCGACCATGTTTGGCTGGTACAACTTCGCCGCCATGTGGGTAAGTGGTTTATGTGCCATTACAGTCATACTGGTCGTATTGAAGAAAGCTGGTTATATGAACTGGGTAAATGAAAACCATCTGCACGATTTGGGTAAACTCATGTTCGGTTTCTCGATCTTCTGGACTTATGTGTGGTTTGCACAGTTCATGCTGATCTGGTATTCGAACATTCCTGAGGAAACAGTTTATTTCTACAAACGTTGGGAACCCGAATACAAACCTTGGTTTTGGTTGAGTATTATCATTAACTTTGTTGCGCCATTATTACTTTTGGTGGATCGCGATGCAAAACGTAAACAGAATGTGATGTTGTTTGTAGGAATTCTGTTGTTGGCGGGTCACTGGTTGGATTACTACATCATGGTCATGCCCGGAACTGTTGCAGAACACAGAGGATTTGGTATCATCGAGATCGGAACTACACTTGGTTTCTTAGGTTTGTTTGTCTTTTTGGTGATGAGCAAATTGAGTAAACAAGCATTGGTGCCTAAAAACCATCCGTTCTTGGATGAGAGTTTACATCACCAAATATAGTTTTACAGGAAGGTTACGTAAAAACGTTATAAAAGAAATGAGCTTTAAATTAAATAATAGATTCAAATCCATCTCGGGTTTTGTGCTTGCACTAGGGTTGCTTTTTGCAAATCCTATCCTAGCGAGTCAACAAGATACAGTAGCATCTGATTCTGCTAAAGTGGCGACTACTGCGGTAGCTGCTCCTGCGGCTGCGGATTCGGTTGCAAAAGATACAACAGCTGCAGCAGGTACTGCTGCTGTTGCATCTGCTAGTTCTTCTACGGAAGCTAGCGCAGCTGCTCCTGCTGCTGAAGAAGTGAAGCAGATAGATCCTCAGGTTTATAAAAACTTCACATATTATGTCCTGTTGTTCTTGGTTGTTTGTACAGTGGTTGCAGTTATCGGCAAAGTGCTTTCGATCTATGAACTGACAAGAAAAATGAACGGTAAATACAATCCGTTTGCGAACAACACGTTCCAGTCGGTATTGTTCTTCATCTTTTTGGTGGTATTCCTATACGGTGTGTATTGGACGTATACACACTGGGGTATTGAATACTGGAGATCAGCGGTGACTGAGCATGGTGAACGTATTGATACCATGTTTATCATCACGACTGCGATCACGACATTTGTGTTGGTCATCACACACATCTTGTTGATGACGTTCACATTCTTGTACCGTATGCGTGCAAAACGTCAGGCTTATTATTATCCGCACAACAATACGATAGAAAAAATCTGGACCATCGTTCCCGCTGTTGTATTGACGGTGTTGGTATTATTTGGTTTCTTTACGTGGAGATCAATTACAAATATCCCTGAAGATCTTCAGAAATCCGCTCTTCAAGTGGAGGTGTTAGGTGAGCAGTTCCAATGGCAGGTGCGTTATCCTGGTATCGATGGCGTGATTGGTAAGCGTAACTATAAAATGACGACACCAACCAACTCTTATGGTATTGATTTCAATGATAAGAACTCCTGGGATGATATTCAAGCTTCTGATATCGTATTACCTGTAAACAAATCTGTTCGTTTCCATATCATTTCGAAAGATATTATTCACTCGTTTTATATTCCTGACTTCCGTGTTCAGATCAACGCTGTACCGGGGATGACCAACTATTTTCAGTTTACCCCTACGGTAACCACAGAAGAGATGCGTGATCGTCTGGGAGATTACAACTATGATTTTGTCATGTTATGTAATAAAATCTGTGGTCAAGGCCACTACAACATGCAGAAGAAAGTAGTCGTGGTTACAGAGGCTGAGTATAAAGAGTGGTTAGCTAAGCAAAACAAATATTTTACTGAGGAGCTACAGAAGGAGTTCAGCGGTAAAACAGCTAACGTAAAAAAGGATAGCGTACAAGTTACAGCATCTTTGAACTAATTAAGAATTTTTGAATATAAAATCGAATATGTCAAGTACAGTAATATCGCATAGCGCTGAACATCACGATTCGCACGGACATCATCACGAGGAATCCTTCATCAGGAAGTATATCTTTTCTGGTGACCACAAGATGATTGCCAAGCAATTCTTGATCACTGGTATCATCATGGCAGTTTTTGCGATGCTTTTATCAGTATTATTCCGTATCCAGTTAGCATGGCCGGATAAGGAGTTCCCTATATTAGAAGTATTCTTGGGCAAATGGGCTGAAGGTGGCCGTATTAAGCCTGATTTTTTCCTTTCTTTGGTGACCATCCACGGTACTGTCATGGTATTCTTCGTGTTGACAGCTGGTCTATCGGGTACATTCAGTAACTTATTGATCCCATACCAAATCGGTGCGCGCGATATGGCGTCACCTTTTATGAACATGTTGTCATACTGGTTGTTTTTCGTTGCATCAGTGATCATGGTTGCTTCTTTCTTCGTAGAAAGTGGCCCTGCATCGGCGGGTTGGACAATTTACCCACCATTATCTGCTGTACCTACAGCGATCGCTGGATCAGCAACGGGTATGACCTTGTGGTTGGTTAGTATGGTTCTATTCGTCGCTTCTCAGTTGATCGGTGGTATCAACTATGTGAGTACGATTTTGAACATGCGTACAAAAGGTATGGATTTATGGAAAATGCCTTTGACCATCTGGGCGTTTTTCTTAACTGCGATCGTGGGTATGTTGTCATTCCCAGTGTTGGTATCTGCAGTTGTACTATTGATTTTTGACCGTGCCGCTGGTACGTCATTCTATTTGTCTGACTTGGTTGTACAAGGTCAGATCTTACCTAATGAAGGCGGTTCACCCATCTTATTCCAGCACTTATTCTGGTTCTTGGGTCACCCTGAGGTATATATCGTTGTGATGCCTGCCTTGGGTTTAACTTCCGAGGTTATCGCGACCAACTCACGTAAACCGATTTTCGGTTACCACGCGATGGTTTACTCGTTGATCGGTATTACCGTATTGTCGTTTATCGTATGGGGTCACCATATGTTTGTGACCGGTATGAACCCGTTCTTGGGGGGGGTATTTATGATCACTACCTTGATTATTGCTGTGCCTTCGGCTGTAAAAGCCTTCAACTACCTAGCGACATTGTGGAAGGGTAATATCCGTTTCACACCGGCTATGATGTTTGCAATTGGTCTGGTATCTTTCTTTATCTCCGGTGGTCTGACGGGTCTGTTCTTGGGTAATGCAGCATTGGACATCAACTTGCATGATACGTATTTTGTTGTGGCTCACTTCCACCTGGTGATGGGATCGGCATCTATTTTCGGTATGCTTTGTGGTGTATATCACTGGTATCCTAAAATGTTTGGCCGTATGATGAACACGAAATTAGGTTATTTGCATTTTTGGTTGACTTTTATCGGTGCGTACCTGGTATTCTTCCCGATGCACTTTATGGGTATCGATGGTGTACCTCGTCGTTACTATGCATTTACTGAATTTGCTTTCATGGCGAAATGGGTATCTGTAAACCAATTGGTGACTTGGGCTGCGATCGTTGCTGCTTTAGGTCAGGTTGCTTTCTTGTGGAACTTCTTCTACTCGATTTTCTTCGGTAAAAAAGCTCCTCAGAACCCTTGGCAGTCCAACACTTTGGAATGGACTACACCGGTTGAGCACATCCACGGTAACTGGCCGGGAGAGATCCCAACAGTACACCGTTGGCCATACGACTATAGCAAACCAGGTCACGGCGAGGACTTTATTCCTCAGAACGTTCCTTTCTCCGAAACGATGAGTTCAAACTTGCCTCACGATTTTGAAGGGGATGAGGAAGCTGAGCGTATCCAGGCAGAATGGAATGCGCAGAATGGTAGAAAAGATTAATAAGATAGCATAAAATGGAGTAGGCGTAGCCCTACTCTATTTTATACAAGTTTGTATTTTAAGAGGTAGGGGGAGTTTATGTTTCCAGCAGCTGAAAAGCGATTTATAAAGACCAATTTTATAACAATCCTTGTGTTGTTTCTGGTCATTATTGCTGGAGGGGTGGTGCGAAGTACGGGTTCAGGTATGGGATGTCCCGATTGGCCCAAATGTTTCAACCGTATCATTCCGCCGACAGATATCTCCCAGTTACCGCAGGGATATGAACAGCATTATATTGAAGGAAGAGCAAAGAAGAACGAGCGTTTCGCCAGGATTGTTGAATTTTTTGGCGATAAAGAAATGGCTAACAAGCTCCGTACAGACAAGAGTATCCTGCAGCATGAGGAGTTTAATGCTGCCAAAACCT
Source organism: Sphingobacterium thalpophilum (assembly GCF_901482695.1). Taxonomy (NCBI): domain Bacteria; kingdom Pseudomonadati; phylum Bacteroidota; class Sphingobacteriia; order Sphingobacteriales; family Sphingobacteriaceae; genus Sphingobacterium; species Sphingobacterium thalpophilum. The sequence continues at coordinate 896,422 of NZ_LR590484.1, read as the reverse complement.
GGACGGAATATATCAATCGTCTGGTAGGGGTTGTTTCGGGGTTTTGTCTGTTATTCACGGCGGTCTATTCTTTCACTTATTTGAAATCAAAAAGTTCGATCGTTGTTTGGTCAGTGGTTAATCTTTTTGTAGTGGTCGTTCAGGCCTGGTTAGGTTCGATTGTGGTGTCCACCAATCTGATGCCCTGGATCATCACAGTACATATGCTTTTGGCGTTGGTTATTGTTTGTATAAGTATATACACTTATTTTAAGGCGGTTACACTACGCGACAAAACAATATTGGTTAATCGTTCTTTGGGGGTGTTGAAAGGACTTGCATTGCTATCCTTGGTGGTGATGCTGACACAGGTGATTGTCGGAACCGGCGTAAGGGAAGAGGTTGATGTATTGACCGGCTCGGATCTAGCCCGCGAAGACTTTATAACAACTATTGGCCAGCAGTTCGAAGTACATCGGTGGCTGGCATATTGTTCTTTGATTTTAGTTATTGTATTATTCTTTTTGGTCCGCACTAGCTTCAAGACAGGATCGAAGCAATTTAAGTTTGCTTTTATCACGTTGATCCTCGTGTGTATTCAAATGCTATCAGGAATTATCTTAGCTCGATTTGCAATACCTGCTTTTGCGCAAACGACACATCTGGTTGTGGGCACGCTGTTGTTTGGTGCTCAGTTTTATCTGCTGTTGTTGTTGAATAAGCAGAGGCATTAATTTTTGAAATTCGGGATTTTTGTGTGTAACGTACATTTTTGAGAACACTGGTAGTAGGAGGTCTCTTTTAATTATGAAAGAATTTATTTCAGATTTCAAAAAGCTAGTTAAGCTAAGGCTTACATTGACAGTGGTATTTTCCGCGTCGATTGCTTTTCTGATCGGATCAAAACAACAGGGTGATATTATCTGGTTCAATTGGTTGCTGTTGACTTTGGGCGGTTTTCTTGTTACAGGGTCCGCAAATGGTTTTAACGAGATCATTGAAAAAGATTTGGATAAATTGATGAAGCGTACAGAGGACAGACCACTACCTTCAGGGCGGATGACGACCGGTCAGGCCTTGGTATTAAGTGTCTTTATGGGGATTCTGGGTACTTTGGTGCTGGTACGTTTAAATTTTGTCGCCGGCCTATTGTCGGTGTTCTGTATTTTGCTCTATGCATTTATCTATACACCTTTAAAAAGAAAATCACCAATAGCCGTATTTGTAGGTGCATTTCCGGGGGCATTCCCACCATTGATTGGTTACTATGCCGCGTTTTCGCAAGATGATCTGGCCTATTATAGCGGGCATAACGAGGCGGCAATTATTATAATTCCCTTTGTTCTGTTTGCCATTCAGTTTTTATGGCAGTTTCCGCACTTTTGGGCAATTGCCTGGGTGGTGGATGATGACTATAAATTGGCTGGCTTCCGCTTGCTGCCGACTACAAAAAGGGATAAAGTATCCGCTTTTATGGTTTTCATCACAGGATTGCTGATGATTCCAGCTGGTTTTATCCCCTATTACTTTGGCTTTGGTGGAATTTGGTTTACGATAGTGTCCGTGATCGGTGGATTGATGTTTGGGTATTATGGTTTTTTGCTGTTTAAGAATTGCGATATTCCTTCGGCAAAGAAAGTCATGTTTACCTCGTTTATCTACCTGCCTGTAACACAACTCGTATTATTGCTTAACTTTATTCCTTTGAAATAATGTTAGATAAACAAGCACAGACTGACGAGAAGTTAGTACAGAGAAAAGCACAGAAATTCAACCTTTGGTTGGGTATGCTGGGCATGTTTATGATGTTTGCTGCGTTGTCCAGTGGTTTCATTGTATACACAGCAAGTGGCGTGGACAAGGGAATCAAGACGTTATTGCCTGACACATTTGTTTATAGTACAATTGTGATCGTGGTCAGTAGTCTTACGATGTTTTTAGCGCATAAAGCCGCTAAGAATGGTGATTCTTCCAAACAGAAGTTGCTATTACTGGTTACTTTTGTTTTGGGCGTCGTATTTTTTGCATTGCAGGTTCATGCTTGGAATGTGTTGACGGAACGAGGTGTTTATTTTGTGAATAATAACGCATCACAATCCTTTATATACATTTTCACGGGGATGCACTTGGCGCATATTATTGCGGGGTTGATCGTGTTGATTGGCGCGGTTATAGGAGCAAATAAGCTTTCTAAGGACGGCAATCTTTTCCGCATGGATCTTGCCAGTATTTTTTGGCATTTTCTCGATCTTTTATGGATTTATATATATGTTTTCTTACTTTTGAATCAATAATAGTAAACAATGAGTACAACAGTATCGCAATTGGATAAGGTTAAAACTGGTCCATGGAATGGTGGAAAATCACCTTGGAACTTAGAGTATGGAAAAATCATGATGTGGTTTTTCTTGGTAGGGGATGCCTTCACATTTTCTGCTTTTTTGGTTTATTACGGCGCACAACGCTTTTCTCACCCAACATGGCCTGATCCTGATAAGATTTTCCAATCTATCCCAGGTCTTGCAGAGTCGGGACAACCGCTGGTATTCGTAGGTTTGATGACATTTATTTTGATCATGTCTTCAGTAACTATGGTTTTGGCTGTTGAGGCTGGACATCGTAATTCAAAACAGGAAGTGGTGAAATGGATGCTTTGGACAATCCTCGGCGGGATGTGTTTCGTAGGCTGTCAGGCAATTGAGTGGACCCACTTGCACCATATGGGCTTCTGGTTTGGCAAAAACCCTGCAACAGGCTTAGAAGGTGATGCGATTAAAACGGCATTGGCACCTTATTTCACCCACGATATTTCCTATACTTCAGCATTGCAGTTCGCAAACTTGTTCTTTACCATTACCGGTTTCCACGGTTTCCACGTTACTGTTGGTATTATTCTGAACATCATTGTTCTTTGCATGACGTTGAATAATACGTTTGAAAATCGCGGTTCATATTTAATGATTGAAAAAGTAGGTTTATATTGGCACTTTGTGGATTTAGTGTGGGTATTCGTATTTACATTCTTCTACTTAATCTAATTCCTGAACTATTAATTTTAGATCGCTATGTCACAATATCAAGATAATATCGCTCATGGAGAGCACGCTCATGAAGGCGGGATGGATAAAAAAGCCATCTGGAGCGTATTTGGCGTACTTTTGGCGCTAACTTGTCTGGAGTTCTTAATTGCATTGGGTTTTGTTCACCACTGGCAGATTCTGGCGAAAGGTGCTCTAGTCAATACAATCTATATCGTTTTAACTTTGGTTAAAGCCTATTACATTGTTGCATTCTTCATGCACTTAAAATTCGAGAAATCGAGCTTTATCGTTACCGTAGCAATAGTGTTTATTTTTATTATTTATTTTATCGTCCTGATGTTAGTTGAAGGCGGTTTCTTGGCAGGTGCTTTTCAGGAGCATCAGCTATTCCCAAATAAATAAAGTGAATGGACAATAATACTGGACAAAAGAAAGGTATTAAAACAATATTGATCCTGGCAGTAATTCTTTTATTGCCAGGATTTTTATATTTTATACTAAATAAAAGTGGCTCTAATAGCTATGCTTCCTTACCTATTTTTGGCAAAAAGGAAGTACCGGGCACTACTCATCGCAAATGGGGCCGTGATATCCCCGATACAATCTATCACACCGTTCCCCCAGTAGATTTCGTTAATTATGATGGGCGGCCCGTGCGGTTGCTCAGCAATGATACGAGTTTGTCTGTGGTACATTTAATGTATACGCGGGATGCTTCACTCTCGCGGATGATGGCCCGGAAGCTGGATCAGATTGCCAGTCGTTTTATGCAAAACAAAAAGGTAAAGCTGTATTCCATTACAGTCGACACCGCGTATGATAGACCGGCGGTACTGGCGAATTATGCGAAAGTTTACAAACCATGGACCAAATCTTGGTTTTTTGTGACAGATCCCAGCACCGATATCTTTAAGTTTGCAAAAGAGAGTTTATTACAGGATGCTATTCCCACAGCTGACCCAACGAAGCCCTTTATCATCGGGTCTAACTATTTGTTGCTCGATTCCAGGGGCCGGATCAGGGGAATGTACGATATTAATGTGAAGACGGACGTAGACAGACTGGAAGATGAAATTAAGCTATTGCTCGTGGAAGAGATCCGTCAGCATCCAGCTACAATAGAACAAAGGAGATAATTTGGTATATGGAAGAGAGTCTTATTAAAGAGAAAAAATACAGCAAGTGGATTTGGCTGCTGTCTATCGTGATCCCATTGGTCGTAGCAATTCTGTTTTCGGTCAATCTGCAGAAACTGGGCTATAATGTAAAGCCACTGACCTTCCTTCCGCCTATTTATGCCACCATCAATGGCATAACGGCGATCTTGCTGGTCTGGGCCGTTGCGGCCATCAAGAACGGCAATAAATCCCTGCACGAAAGGTTGGTGAAGGTGTGCATCGGTTGCTCCTTGGCCTTTCTCGCTATGTATGTGGCTTATCATATGACCTCAATAGAAACAAAATATGGAGGCGAAGGTATTTTAAGACCGATTTATTTCTTTATTTTGATCAGTCATATTTTACTTTCCATCATCATTATCCCGTTTGTGCTTTTTACCTTTGTAAGAGGTATTTCAGGCTCCTATGCGCGACATAAGAAGCTCGCCCGGATCACCTATCCAATGTGGCTGTACGTGGCTGTGACCGGCGTCATTGTTTATTTGATGATTTCACCTTATTATATTGGATAATCCTCTCGATGGGTATGATCGGCCCACGAGGCTGAGGAATCATGACCAGTAAGACTGGATATTCCGGTCGGAAATAAAAACAAACCAAGTGTATCGGCTCGATACACAGCCATAAGAGCCGACATTTATAATGATTTGCATATGAAACGTATATGGATTTATCAAGCTGACCGCGTGCTTTCCGAAGAAGAGAGTCGGCAGATTTCTGTCGAACTGGCTGATTTTGCTGCACAGTGGAAAGTACACGGTGAACCTCTATCGGCTTCCGCCGAGTTGCGGGATAGCCTTTTTATTATTTTAAAGGTGGATGAAGCAGTAGCTGTAGCCTCCGGTTGTTCAATCGACAGCTCCGTCCGTTTTCTGAAAGGGATAGAAGAGCGCTATGATGTGCGGCTTTTTGACCGGATGTGCTTTGCCTACAAATCTGCCACTGGCATAGCTGTCTTGGACCGTGCGGGTTTTGAAAAGGCCCTTCACAATGGCGAAATCGACGATGATACACTTGTGTTTGATAATACGATTACTTATGATCATCAGCTGGAGAACGCTTGGGTTATTCCATTTAAGGCGAGCTGGCATAAGCGGTTATTTTCATAAGGAATCTTTTTTCGGCGTAACAGATGCACCAACAAAGCCAGCGAAATCGGCTGTACAGGATTGCCGATGGCGACGTGCCTACTCCGGAATGGTATAATGATGCATATATTTCGCGATAACATTCGCCCTTCTGTTGACATATGCGGAGGGGTTGCGTGCATCCCACTGACGTGGGTTGGGTAGGATAGCAATAATTAATGCGGCCTGTTTTTTGGAGAGATTGCTGCCATTTTTGCTAAAGTAATAACCTGCAGCAGCATCTGCACCATAAATACCCTGTCCCATTTCTATAATATTCAGGTAAACTTCAAGAATACGTTTTTTGCTCCAGAACGTTTCGATCAGAACGGTAAAGTACGTTTCGAAGCCCTTTCGTAACCATGAGCGTCCCGGCCATAAGAAAACATTCTTGGCTACCTGTTGACTGATGGTGCTCCCGCCACGTAATTTTTTTCCTGCAGCATTTTTCTTGATGGCGTTCTGTATGCCCTTTAAATCAAATCCCCAGTGAGTCATGAAATGTGCGTCTTCTCCAGCGATGGCCGCGCGTTTCAGATTATCGGAAAGCTCGTCATAGTTTAGCCAGTTCTTCTCAAGCTTGAAGCCTTTTCCTTGCTCTTTAAGTTCAAAGCCGCGCTGTATCATCAGCCAGGTAATCGGCGGGTTGATGAAACGTAGACTGATAACCCAAAAAAGGCTTATCCCGACAAAGTAAAGTATCACCTTGCTGAGGATGCGTAGTATCGGCGATTTTATAGACTTCAGCGGATTGAAGGACTTTGTTTTGAAGCTGTTTTTTTGTTTACTGGAGGTGTTTTTTCTACCGGATCTTTTGATGGCCATGACTCAATTTTTTCGGATACAAACTTAATTTATATTCTCCTTTAATGGAAATGATTTTATCGAGAACTTGTGGGTATTGTTTGCCAAAACGACTATATTATCCTATTTTTACGCTTCACAAATTTGATTTTAGAAGTTGGCAAAAGAAAAGAAAGTAACCCCGTTGATGCAGCAGTATAACGCGATCAAGGTCAAGTATCCTGGCGCATTGTTGCTGTTCCGTGTTGGCGATTTTTATGAGACGTTTGGTGAGGATGCGATCAAGGCTGCGCAGATTTTGGGCATCGTTCTGACGAAACGCGGCAATGGTTCAGAATCCGAAACGGCGCTGGCGGGCTTCCCGCATCATTCACTGGAGACTTACCTTCCCAAGCTCGTGCGCGCAGGGCAACGGGTAGCCATCTGCGATCAGCTGGAAGATCCCAAAACAACCAAAACAATTGTTAAACGCGGGGTCACAGAACTGGTAACACCGGGGGTTTCTTACAATGACAACATTGTTCAACAAAAGTCCAACAATTATCTGGCTTCCATTTTTACCGAAAAGGATAGGATCGGGATTTCTTTTTTAGATATCTCTACGGGTGAATTTTTGGTGGCGCAAGGAAATGCTGCCTACATCGATAAACTGCTGCAGGGTTTTAAACCAACTGAAATCATCCTCCCCAAAAAGCAGAGCAAGGATTTTATCGAGCAATTTGGATCACAATATTACACCTATTTTTTGGATGAGTGGCCTTATACCGGCGACTACGCAACTGAGGCCTTGTTGAAGCACTTTGAGGTGAGTTCCATGAAGGGCTTCGGGGTAGACCGCATGCCTGTGGGGCTTGTCGCTGCCGGAGTCGCATTACATTATCTGAATGAAACCGAACATCGTAATCTGCAGCATATTTCTACACTGTCCCGCATCGAAGAAGACCGTTTTATGTGGCTCGACAGGTTCACGATCCGCAATCTGGAACTGATCGGTTCGATGAATGAAAATGCAGTCACCTTGTCGGATGTCCTCGATCATACAGCTAGTCCGATGGGAGCAAGATTGCTCAGGCGGTGGATTGTGATGCCCCTGAAGGATAGAAAGAGCATTCAGGAACGGCTTAATGTCGTTGATTTCTTTTACAACGACCGGGACCTGCGGGACGAGCTTATTGGCCAGATCAAACAAGTGGGAGACTTAGAGCGTTTGATATCCAAAATTGGTCTTCAAAAAGCAAATCCTAGAGAGATTGTGCAATTAAAACGTGCTCTTTACGCGATTGAGAAACTAAAGGAACTGACAGACCGTGAGGATGCCGAAGCGCTTCGTTCCATTTCCCAGCAATTGGACGCTTGCACGGCCATCCGTGACCGGATCGAACGGCAGCTGCAGGCCGAGCCGCCAGTGGCCATCAATAAAGGTAGTGTCATTGCCGAAGGTGTTGATCCTGAGTTGGACCGCCTGCGGAAGATTGCATTTGGCGGTAAGGATTATCTGCTGGAAATTCAAAAAAGAGAATCTGAGTCAACCGGCATTCCTTCACTCAAGATCGCTTTTAACAACGTCTTTGGTTACTATCTCGAAGTGACCAATACGCATAAAGATAAGGTCCCTGCTGACTGGATCCGCAAACAGACGCTGGTGAATGCTGAGCGTTATATCACCGAAGAGCTCAAAGAGTATGAAGAGCAGATTCTTGGTGCTGAGGAAAAGATACAGGCACTGGAAACCAGATTATATGCCGAGTTACTGGCGGCTATAGCTGAGTTTATTAAACCGGTACAGCTCAATGCCCAGCTCATTGCGAAGCTGGATGTGCTGCTCAATTTTGCTGTTGTGGCAGAAAAGAACTACTATGTGAAGCCGGAAGTCAGCGACAGCAAGATTTTGGATATCAAAGGTGGCCGGCATCCCGTCATTGAAAAGAACTTGCCCATAGGGGAGGATTATATCACAAATGATACCTTTCTCGACCCCAGTGCACAGCAGATCATTATTATTACCGGTCCGAATATGGCCGGTAAATCGGCTTTGTTACGCCAGACGGGACTGATCGTGCTCATGGCACAGATCGGTTGTTTTGTGCCCGCCAAAGAAGCAAAGATCGGTGTTGTGGATAAGATATTTACCCGTGTGGGAGCTTCGGACAACCTCTCTTCCGGAGAGTCTACTTTCATGGTGGAAATGAACGAAACCGCAAGTATCATGAATAACTTGTCCGACCGAAGCTTGATTCTACTCGATGAGATCGGACGTGGTACCAGCACCTATGACGGGATTTCCATTGCCTGGGCGATTGCCGAATTCCTGCATAATCATCCCAGTGCTAAGGCAAAGACCTTGTTTGCCACCCATTATCACGAGCTGAATGAGCTGACCACTTCGCTTGACCGTATCAAAAATTACAATGTCACAGTGAAAGAAGTCAATAACAAAGTGATCTTTTTACGGAAGCTTGTACCGGGAGGCTCCGAACATAGCTTCGGAATACATGTCGCCAAACTGGCGGGTATGCCGCCAAAACTGCTTAACCGTGCCAATCAGATCTTAAAGCGGCTGGAACAGGAGCGCACAGGCGGTGAACAGATCAAGGATAGTATGCGCAAAATCCAGAAGCAGGCTTATCAGTTACAGATGTTTGCCATTGATGATCCGGTACTGAATAAGATTCGGGATATGCTCAATAACTTGGATGTCAACTCCCTTACTCCTGTAGAAGCACTGATGAAATTGGACGAAATACAGCGTTTGCTGAAAAATTAGGTAAGTATACGCGTTGGTTATGGCTTCGATATTCCGGTTTAAACAGTTTGAAGTGGACCAGTCCAGTTGTGCCATGAAGATCAATACGGATGGGGTGCTGCTGGCGTCCCTCGCTGATGCGACGGAGGCCAAGCGTATACTGGATGTGGGGACGGGTACCGGTGTAATTGCACTCATGCTGGCGCAGCGCTGTCCGGACAGCCGGGTGGAAGCAGTCGAAATAGATCCGTTAGCTGCCGAGATGGCTGGCAGGAACTTTAATAATTCGATTTTCCGTGACCGGTTATCGATACATGCCAAGGCTTTTCAGCAACTGGAAACAACTTCCCGTTACGATCTTATTGTTTCAAATCCACCTTTCTATACCGATTCGCTGCATAATCCGGATGCTCGCAAGAAACTCGCCAGACATACCGATCTGGGTTTCTTTGCGGAACTTCTTCAATTTGCGGCAGCCTATCTAAGTGCCAGCGGGAAGCTGACGATGATCCTTCCTGTACAGCTCGCAGACACTGTAGTCGGGCTGGCCGCCGGAATCGAGCTGTACTGTACCGGGCAGATTGAGATCCATTCGTTTGTTGGAGAACCTGCTATTCGTAAAATTATTACACTGGCGCGGAATGCAGCGATGGAGGCGGAACGGCGGGAATTTATTATTTATCAGTCCAGGGGAATTTATACCGAATCCTATAAAAGAGCACTAGCACCTTACTTTTTAGCATTTTGATCATGACAAAAATTGGACTCCTCTCTGACACACATTCGTATTTAGATGAAGCTGTATTCAGCTATTTTGCTGACTGTGATGAAATTTGGCATGCTGGTGACTTCGGTGATGCCGCGGTGGCCGACCGGCTGGAATCCTTCAAGCCCTTGCGCGGCGTATATGGGAATATTGATGGCAGGGACCTTCGTATTCGGTTTCCGGAAGATCTCCGGTTTACTTGCGAAGAGGTGGACGTGCTGATGACGCATATCGGCGGCTATCCGGGTAAATATGCACCCCGCATCAAATCGGCATTGATTGCAAATCCGCCGAAACTATTTATCACGGGACATTCTCATATTCTTAAAGTCATTTTTGATCCCAAAATCCATTGTCTGCATCTAAACCCAGGCGCCGCCGGCAAACATGGCTGGCATAAAGTGCGAACGCTCATGCGTTTTGAAATCAATAAAGACAAGATTGAAAATCTCGAAGTTATAGAGCTGAAGGAAAGATAGGGAGAAGAGATCTGTAATCAGGAAGTCAGATCATTGTGGGAGATGCACAAGTTCGGCTCGGTATTTTTTTTACAAATTCTTTCCATTGTTCCTTGATGGTGAAATTGTATCAATTTTCATCGTTCAGTTCATAGTGCCTGATAATGCTATCACTGTGGCTTGTAAGCTGTGGCCACAGCTGTGAAATGTAGCTTAGAGTGAGTCCCGCACTTCGATCAGGAAACTTTTTAGACGTTCCAGGGAGTCTACAACGCGTTGATTTTCTTTTGCTTCGGATTTATTGTCACGGAGATAATCTCTTGCCCCCTGCAGGGTGTAACCTTTCTCCTTTACCAGGTTAAAGATAATTTTTAGGTTGGCGATATCATCCTGAGTAAAAAGGCGATTTCCCTTTTTATTTTTTTTGGGTTGCAGAATATCAAATTCACGCTCGTAAAAACGTATCTGGGAAGCGTTAACGTCAAACATTTCAGTAACTTCTCCCATCGTATAATACAGTTTATTTATCTCACGCTCTTTGTACGGCATATTATTGCAATTTATTCTATAGCAAACTTAATAAAAATTCCAGTTCTAAAAGAAATTTTGCTGGTTCTTATTTTGCTGTCGGGGAAAACAAATCGATGTGGTACAGGAAGTAATCAGGGGAGGGGGGGTAGGGGCCAAGAATACTGATTGTAATTGACGGTAAAATTAGCTAAGTTTGATGATGCTTAGACGTTTTACGATCGCATGATTATCGTTAGCAAATTTTGGACAATTGTATTTTCTTTTGGCAAAGCCAATGCCATCACGATTTTTCCCTTTATCTTCTTAAGGTATCGCATTTTCAAACTGGATGAACAACTGATCCGTCACGAGCGCATCCATCTGCGGCAAGCCCTTGAATTGGGTATTGTGTTTTTTTATCTGTGGTATCTCTGTGAGTTTGTACTTCGCTTTATCCGATTTAAGAATTTTGACCGCGCATACCGAAATATATCCTTTGAGCGTGAAGCTTATCAGCAGGAGCATGACCCCGACTATCTGCTCAGGAGAAAGCTATGGTCTTTTTGGCGCTATCTCTAAAAAAAAGCCCGCCGGCGATATTGCGCAGCGGGCTCTTGTATAATGTGCCTTGATTGTTATCCAACTAACCTAAGATAGGTTGCTACTTTATCTTTTAACTGTCTGCGATCGACAATAAAATCAAGAAATCCATGTTCCAATACAAACTCAGATGTCTGGAATCCTTTTGGAAGGTCTTTTTTGATCGTTTCTTTGATGACGCGGGGGCCAGCAAATCCGATCAGGGCTCCCGGTTCGGCAATATTAATATCCCCCAGCATGGCATAAGACGCAGTCACTCCTCCCGTTGTTGGGTCTGTCAGCAGACAGACATAAGGGAGCCCGGCTTGTGCAAGTAAGGCTAATTTAGCCGAGGTTTTTGCCATTTGCATTAGGGAGAAAGCCGCTTCCATCATTCGCGCGCCACCTGATTTGGAGATCAACATAAACGGTAGTCTATGTTCAATACAGTAATCGATCGAGCGCGCAATTTTTTCGCCCACGACAGATCCCATCGATCCGCCGATAAAGCTAAAATCCATACAGGCAATAACGATGTCCTGACCATTCATTTTGCCATGGGCGGAGCGTAACGCATCTTTAAGTCCAGTCTTGGCCTGACTTTCCTTCAAACGTTCAGGATAAGGTTTGGAATCGAAAAACTCCAGCGGATCGCCTGAGCTTAATGTAGCGAATAGTTCGGTAAATTCGTTATTGTCAAATAAAATTGAAAAATATTCCTTGGAGCCAATTCTTAAGTGGTGGCCACAATATTGACAAACGTAGTCGTTTTCTACTTGTTCAAGATGCAACAAAGGTTTTTTGCATGTAGGACATTTGTTCCACATGCCATCTGGTGCTTCTTTTTTATTAGCGGTAGCTGTGCTAATACCAGCTTTTTCTCTTTTAAACCAACTCATACGATAGTTCTTATTCGACTACAAACTTATATAAAAATGCTTTTATATACAATTATAATTGCGTTGAATGTAAGCAGCAGTTAACCAGCGGTTTCATGAATACGTTTGTATATTGCAGTGGAGGGATAGTACAGATAGAGCTTGGGCTTGTTATTTGTATCGATAAGGCAGAGGAGGAGATCTCAGGTTTGGTGTTTTAAATTTTGGGGCACAAAAAAAGGGTAAGCTACTCCTATCGCACCGCTCAACCAAATACCCTTGCTTTGTTCCCAACCTGGGGGAGTCAATGGGAGCTGGTCGTAGAAGACTTACCCGCCACAAAAGTAGAAAAAAAAACAGTTTTTGGAAAGAAAAAATGCGTTTTTATTGTATTTCATTGATTCCCATTGAAATAATTTGTCTGCAGGCGCCTTTACCACAAGCTAACACCGATGATTACGGACATCTCACCCTTTATAGAGAGGAGTCTTCCCATCCTGAATGTATGGGAAGACTTCCGTTGGGGTCACGCTGTGTACAGAACAAAGCCGTGTATCAAGAAGGTGGCCAGCCATTGGACAGCACGATTCTTACATTTTGCTGTCATCGTATTCACCTAAAAGGGAATAATAACCAAATAGGCCTAAACCTAGTGATATAATGGGCGTCAATATGCAGAGGATAATGATTCCGAACACCAGATCTTCCTGATGCCCTGTAGAAATTTTTGGTAAGGCAAGTTCGAAAATGCTAAAATATGCGGTGTATATGGCCAAAATGATCCATACGATGCCGAGTAGTTTTTTAAGGTTATTCATGGTTTGAAGGAGTTGATTTGTTGTTGATATAGAGACTTCCGATGACGAAACAGACGGCTGCAATAATAATTGGATACCATAATCCCGCCAGGTAGAACTGAGATGCATGGGCTGTTTCCGCATTTGTCGTGAGATAGGTGGAAACCGCTGGAAGCAGACCTCCGAATATGCCGTTACCGACATGATATGGCAGGGACATGGATGTGTACCGGATTTTTACCGGGAACAGTTCGACCAGAAAAGCTGCGATGGGGCCATACACCATGGTGATATAAATTATCTGGATGAACAACAGGGCAATTAACCATACGTAATTTTTGCCGCTTAGGTGGACGGTCGTTTTGACGCTCTCCTTTCCTTTAAGATCACCCTCATGATGGTATGTCGTAGCATTGCTCATCTGGGTGCCGTCGTCATAGTCAGTTATCGTGACGGAGACCGCTGTGCCCTCTTCGGCCTGTGGTGGCTTGCTTGTCTCGTTTATTTTGGTTTTATGCTGAATGTCAGAGAGATGGTACATCGATTTGTAAATAGGACGGTACGTCAATACGGCGAGCAGCATTCCGGCCAACATAATCCATTTGCGGCCGACTTTATCGCTTAACCAACCAAACACAACAAAAAAGGGTGTCCCAAGCAACAAGGCGATCCCCAGGATGGTGTCAGCCTGATCCGACTGTAGATGCATGACGGTCTTCATGAAACTCATCGAGTAGAATTGGCCGGTATACCAGACAACGCCTTGGCCCATTGCCGCTCCGAAGAGGGCAAGTAGGACAAATTTAAGGTTATAACGATGTCCAAAGCTCTCTTTTAAGGGGTTTGTGCTTGTTTTGCCTTCGGCTTTAGCCTTACTAAATTCGGGCGACTCCTTCATTTTTTTACGGATAAGGTAGGATACGTATACCATCACCAGCGACAGTAGAAAGGGGACCCGCCAGCCCCAGTTGTCAAACTGTGTTTCGCTCAGAAAACTCTTTGTCAGGAGAATAACGACTAAGGAAATAAATAGACCAAAAGTGGCGGTAGTCTGTATCCAGGAGGTCCAGTATCCACGTTGTCCCATGGGTGCATGTTCGGCCACATACGTCGCGGCACCACCATATTCGCCGCCCAAAGCGAGTCCCTGCAGGAGCCTTAAAATCAGAACAATTAGCGGAGCCCAGAAACCTATACTTTCATAGCTGGGAATGCATCCTATCAGAAAGGTGGCACCTCCCATCAACAGAAGAGTCACCATAAACGTGTATTTACGGCCAATGATATCGCCGAGGCGGCCAAAAAAGAGCGCCCCAAAGGGCCTTACCACAAAACCGGCTGCAAAGGTAGCCAATGTTGACAGGAACGCAGCGGTTGGGTTATCAGCCGGGAAAAATTTGGTTGAAATGACGATGGAAAGGCTGCCGAAGATGAAAAAGTCATACCATTCAATGAGTGTTCCCATAGAGGAGGCGCCAATGACTTTCCAGATGCTTTTTGTGTTGTTTTCGTTCATTTAAATTGTGGGTTTAGTTTGGTTTATGCATGTAAATAAAATAGCTTATATCATTCTTGGATCTTATCGTCCCAATGGTCCAGCGGCTTCCGCGGGCCGTCCGGCCGACTTATACATTTTTCCGGGAAGGGCATGAACCAAGGACTGCATTTCCAGTTCCAGCAGGACCAGTGCTAATTTACTCTGAGGCCATTCGAGCTTTTCGATCAGCTGATCGATCCCCAATTGTCCGGCATCATGGATCAGCGCAAGCACTTTTTCCTGATCTTTTTCCAGTTTAAAGCCCAGTTCAAGCTGTTGGCCGGCCTGTTCTTTGCTGATGTCCCAGTTCATTAAATACTCCAGATCTTGCACGTGCCTGATCATATGGGCTCTATTAGTCTTGATCAGGTAGTTGGTACCTTCGCTGCTTTTATCATAAATTGCTCCCGGGAATGCGCAGACATCCCTATGATAACTATTGGCGATCTCTGCGGTAATCAATGCACCGCCTTTGATTGCAGCCTCCACAACAACGGTGACGTCCGCAAGCCCTGCAATAATGCGGTTACGCATGGGAAAATTGGTGCGCTCGGGCAATGTGTTGGACGCAAATTCCGTCAGTAACCCCCCTTGATTCAACATTCTGGACGCGAGTTCACGATGGGAGGCAGGGTATATCCGGTCCAGACCGTGACCGAGCACTGCTACCGTGGGAATATCATTTTTCAGTGCAAGCCGATGCGCACAGGCGTCTATGCCGTAGGCAAGACCGCTCACGATCAGGATATCCCCGTTCTGATCCAGCTGGCGGATAAAGTCTTCGCATAGCCGTTGCCCATAGGGGGTGGAATGTCTTGTACCCACAATGCTAATTACCTTTTTAGCGTTGAGGTTGCCGTTGCCCTTATAGTAAAGCAGCAGGGGAGCATCGTCGCATTGTTTTAACCGTTGCGGATACTGTTCGTCCTCTACCCATAGTGCCTGAATTTGATGTTTATCAATAAATTCAAGTTCACGCTCGCAGTCTTGCAGGTAGGTTCTGCTGCGTATCGCATCGGCAGCAGATTCCCGCATGCCCGGTATTTGCATTAATTCTCTTTTGGAATACGAAAAAAGGTCTTCCAGGTTCTCTGTATGCGTAAGGATACGCCGTGCTGTCCGAGGGCCAATGCCCTTGATTTTGGTCAAAGCTATGGGATAGATCAGTTTCATAATTGGGTACTTTAAAGATAGTGAAAATTATAACTCCTTGTATAACTTTTTAGTATGGTTTGCATGGTTGAGCTTCTCGCAGAAGTGACTGCGGCCATGCACATGCCTTGGGAAGATGCGCGATATTTGCTAGCTTTGTGGATAGAAAAGTAATGTTATGAACACGAAAGAACCCTTCGATATTGAATTAGGTGATGTGATTTATTCTGTATTCCCCGAGGAGGAGGATACTTATGTCATTTTCAAAGACGGCACAGAATATGTGAAAATCATTAAGGACACCGATACCAGCTGGCTGAAATTAAACCCAGAGACTGAACTACCCATGTTTGGCATGGATGAGGAAATCAATCTGATCGGCGAAGAGATAAAGAAAGAGCTGGGATTTTAACAGGCGTTAAAGATCGTTAAATCCATACTCACTTGATGGATAGTTGACTATTTTAGGGTAATCAATTATCACATGGTACGTATTAGCTTTCTCGTTTTGCTGCTTGCCGGCCTCTGTTTCACTGTCGATCGATCGGTTGTAGCGCATTCCCGAAACTCTATGCCACAGGATACTACAAAAAAGGGGGATACGCTGCGGCTCGATACCGTCCAGCTAAAAGGCATCAATTCAACTGCAAAAGATAAGTTCGATCAGAAGAAGTCGGAGTATAAGTCCATTTACTTTTGGGGGGACACCAAGGACATGGTAACTTTGCCCCATCAGGGTGGCCTTGCGGTCAATCTCAATAAGCTTTATAACAAATTTAGTCGCAAGGGCCGTCATTCCAGAAGACTACAGCGTCAATTTGAACGCGAATACGAAGCGGATCTAGTACGTGAAGAATGGTTTGCGCTGACCAAGGAGTATACTGTCCTTTCGGGCGATTCGCTGACCAAATTTAGGATGTATTATCAGCCCACCCTAAAATGGTTGCGCGGAAAGGATAATTACGAAAAGATAGCTTACATACAGCATTGTCTGAAATGCTATCTTGATTCTGTTGAGCTGATCCACAGCCGCCTCAGTTTACCGGGAGGCGATGTAAAACCTTAATTACATCGGCACATATACCAGATATTTCGTTTCGAAAAACTCTTCTCTGAAATAGCTCGACAAGGGATGCAGTTCAGCTTTTAATCTGGACTCCTTGATCTCTTCACTAAGGTCACCGCCTTTGAGGTAAAGGATACCGTTGGGAATACCATTTTTATCCTTTTTTTGAAATTTATTGCGTATCCAAGGGGCAAATTCTCCCAGTCGTGTTACGGCCCTTGAAATCACAAAATCGTATTTATCATCCAGCTGTTCGGCACGGATATGATCGGCTTCAACGTTTTGGAGGCCCAGTCCCGCCGCCACTTCGCGGACCACTTTGATTTTTTTTCCGATCGAATCGACCAGATGGAATCTGACCTCAGGAAATAAGATGGCCATGGGGATCCCCGGGAAGCCCCCGCCTGTGCCTACGTCAAGGATGCGTGTTCCTGGTGCCAGCTCCTGAACGAATTTAGCTATTCCCAGCGAATGCAGGACATGGTGAAGGTATAAGCTGTCAATATCTTTGCGTGAGATTACATTGATCTGGCTATTCCAAAAAGTATATAGCTCAGCAAGCTGGGCAAATTGCTCTTTTTGTATATCCGTCATTTTCGGAAAATAAGAGTAGATGATATCGACTGTAGGATTCAAAACGTAAAAATTTAATAGTAAATTATTTCCAGCTTATTTTTTTCTTTTTTCTGCTGAACAAACCGTTGGTGCAAATATAAAAATAGTAGATGAAGTCTACCAACGGTAGCCACCAAATCAATTCTTTTACTTCCAGTTTTCTATAAATGTTGCTAAATACAGCCCATTGCGCAAACAGGCGAAGTAGGTATGCTGATAAGGGGACATACCAAAATGCAGGGAATACAATGGCGACGGTAATGGCAGCGAGGTAAAACAGCGCCGCCGAAACCAACTGCGTGCCAAGCATGCGCTGATGGCGTTTTTTATAGATCGTGGAGGCTCCCGAATGTCTGGCTTTCTGCTTGTAATAGCTTTTCCATGTGGTCTTCGGCACTGAATATACAAATGATGTCGGATGCAGGGCAATGTTGACATTGGTCCTTGTTGCATTTTGGTTGACAAAGAGGTCGTCGTCACCGGACTTAATGTGCATGTGCGCAGCAAACCCCTTGTTACGGAAAAAGAGTTCCTTTTTGTATGCCATATTGCGTCCCACACCCATGTAAGCATCTCCTTTAAGTGCGTAAGATAAATAGCTCATGGCGGTATGTGTGGTTTCAAACCGGATCAAAAGGTTTAATAAGCCCCTTTTCTTGAAATAAGGGGAGTAACCCAATACAATTTCGGTCCCGGGCGTAAAAGCCCCGGCTATGTCCCGCAGCCATTGATTGGACTGTGGTGCACAGTCTGCATCTGTAAAAACCAGGGTCTGGAATCTGGATGCTTTGATCCCCATGCTTACGGCGAATTTTTTTCCGTGTTTCAGGCGGATATGCTCCTTGATATCCACAATTTTAAGATGGGGATGCTGCTGGCTGAATTCCTGCAGGATCCAGGGGGTATGATCTGTAGAGAAATCGTTGACTACAATAACCTCAAACTCGGGATAATCCTGCGTAAGGATAGCTGGCAAATATTCACGAAGATTATCTTCCTCATTGTGGGCGCAGATAATCAGCGACAATGGCGGAAGGGAATCCGTCTCGTTGTGGTGCTCCACCTGATAACTGCTCAATTTGCTGTAAACAAATAAGATGTAATATAATTGTACCAATAGGAGAAGACCTAATATCCCAAAAGCAATATCGGGAAGATTGGCCAAGATTACATGTAGGTCAAGCATAGCCCACAAAGATACGCGCATTCCTAATCTTTTTATAAAGGAAAATGATAATTTATTCCCGAAACATCCTCTTTGCAAATCTTTTTATAGTATTTTTGCAACATATTTAAGGGAGATAGGTCTAAGCCATTGGGACAAAGCAATCGGACCTGCAGGGGAAGGTATTGCTGTGAGCCTTTGTTGGAAGTTTGGGACAGTTTTGAAAAAGTTGTCCTGGATAACCTTTCCGTTAAAGTCAAATTAGTCTCAGAGGAATATATTCATGAAATTTACGCTACAAGCACAAGATAAATTGTCAAAAGCACGTGCAGGTGTTGTCGAAACTGCACATGGTCCCATCCAAACACCTATTTTTATGCCGGTTGGTACGGCAGGTACCGTAAAGGCCATCCATCAACACGAATTAAAAAATGATATCGAAGCCCAGATTATCCTGGGGAATACCTATCATCTTTACTTGCGTCCGGGGCTGAAGGTATTAAATAAGGCTGGTGGCTTGCACAAATTTAACGGCTGGGACCGTCCGATTTTGACCGACTCAGGTGGCTATCAGGTGTACTCCTTGACCGAAGTCCGTAAAATTAAAGAAGAAGGGGTGACATTTCGTTCCCATATCGATGGATCGAAGCATTTATTTACCCCCGAAAATGTGATGGATACGCAACGGATTATCGGCGCAGATATTATTATGGCATTTGATGAGTGTACACCGTATCCCTGTGACTACAGTTATGCACGCCGTTCGCTGGACATGACACACCGCTGGCTGAAACGTTGCGTGGACCGCTTTGACAGCACCGATCCATTGTATGGATATGAGCAGACCTTGTTTCCTATTGTGCAGGGATCAGTCTATAAGGATCTCAGAATTAAATCTGCTGAAACCATTGCTTCATTCAATCGGGAAGGTAACGCGATTGGAGGTCTTTCTGTTGGCGAGCCTGCAGAGGAGATGTACGCGATGACTGAGGTGGTCTGTGACATCCTGCCAAAAGACAAACCCCGTTACCTGATGGGGGTGGGTACACCTGTCAATATTCTTGAGAATATTGCGCTGGGTGTGGATATGTTTGACTGTGTGATGCCGACACGTAACGCGAGAAATGGAATGCTTTTTACGCAGAACGGTATTATTAATATTAAAAACGAAAAATGGAAAGATGACTTTTCGCCGATTGAAGCGGAAAGTGATCTGCATGCGGATCAGTTCTATACCAAGGCTTATTTACGCCATCTCATAAAATCACAGGAAATTTTGGGAGCGCAGATTGCCTCATTGCATAATTTGCATTTTTATCTTTGGCTCGTCAATCAGGCTAGGGAGAAAATTATAGCAGGTACATTTTATGACTGGAAAAATAAAATGGTGAAAATTCTGGATCAGCGTTTGTAATAGAGTCGGATAAAATAAATGAGATGAATACTCAAATCTAAATATATGCTTTCGTTAATTGACCGGTACATCATAAAAAAATACTTGACGACCTTTGTGTTTACCATGGCCATATTTACCGTGGTAATGGTTGTTTTTGACGTATCCGAACGGTTAGACGATTTTCTGAAATACAAAGCACCGCTGGACAAGATCATTTTTGAGTATTATGCAGGGTTTATTCCCTTTTATCTCAATTTTCTCTGTCCATTGATCAATTTTATTGCGGTTATCTTTTTTACGTCCAAGATGGCTGATCAGACCGAAATTGTTCCAATATTGAGTGCGGGGTATAGTTTTAACCGCTTGCTCCGGCCGTATATGATCGCGGCAACCTTGATCTTTGCGGTCTCGCTGGTGTTCAATATTTTTATTATTCCGCATACGAATAAAATGAAGGTGGACTTTGAGAACATTTATGTTAAACCTTTAAAGGACAATTCAAGGGTCTCGACCCATATGCAGCTTGATAAAAACAGCTACGTGTATATTGATAACTTTGACAATACCACCAAGACCGGATATGGGTTTGTTCTCGAAATCTTTAAGGGGGACACACTCAGAGAGAAAATGATGGCGGACCGGATTACCTGGGATTCGGTGGCGACCAAATGGAAGATTGAAGGATATACCAACAGGGTCATCAATGGTCTGCATGAGCGGATGGACAAAGGTGCGGTCAAGGACACCACATTGGATATGAAGCCCTCGGATTTTGAATTGCGGGACAATATGTTTACGGCGATGGATACCCGCGAGCTGAATACCCGGATCCGTAAAGAGGAGATCAGGGGAACGGGTGTGATGACCGATTTGTTGCTGGAAAAGTACAAACGTTATATTTACCCGTTTTCGGCATTCGTACTGACGCTTATGGGGGTTGCTCTCTCTTCGAAAAAGGTCCGGGGCGGAATCGGCTTAAGTCTGGGAATCGGGATAGGCCTCAGTTTTACGTACATCGTATTCATTCAGTTTGCAAACATGTTTTCATTAAAAGGGGGATTACCACCATTGATTGCCGTGCTAATCCCAAACGTCACTTTTCTGCTGGTGGCCATATATCTAGCGATCAAAGCACCGAAATAACTCTATTGGATGCAGACAGGTCGGAAAGGTAAAACATAAGGGAATACAATAACAGCAAAGATCGCTGATCGCGATATATATACATATTAAGGGTTAAGGGAAAATGGCCAAACTTCATCTAAATCGGAATGTTTTAATTCTGCATTTGACTATACTTATCTGGGGATTCACGGGGATTTTGGGTAGCCTCATTTCTGTTTCTGCCATTCATCTGGTTTGGTACCGTGTGGCCATAGCTTCGGTTTCATTGCTGGTATATTTTTTAGTGACTAAGCAGCAGATTTTAGTTGCCGGAAAGCAGGCGCTTCAATTTTTTATGGTTGGCGCAGTTGTGGGCCTGCATTGGGTGCTTTTCTTTTACTCCATTAAGGTATCGACTGTGTCAGTCACGCTGGTGACCCTGTCGTCAGTGACGTTATTTACCGCTATACTCGAACCTATAGTCAATAAAAAACGTATTGCCTTGCTTGATATTGTCGTTGGACTGGTCATTATTTTGGGCATTTATACTATATTCTCCTTCGAAACACATTATCTGGTGGGTCTGATGGCCGGCCTTGGCTGCGCCTTCTGTGCGAGCATATTTTCCATTGCCAATGCCCGCATGGTTAAAAAGTCAAGCCCCACACTGATCACGTTCTATGAAATGGTGGGAGCATGTTTCTGGATCAGCCTACTGATGCTATATACGGGTGACTTTAATGGGGCGATGCTGTTGGGACAGCAGGACCTGATCTATCTGCTATTATTAGGAGTGGTCTGCACAGCAGTGGCCTATGTGATGGGAGTTGCGGTAATGAAAGAACTTTCGGCTTTTACCGTTGCCTTGACCACTAACCTTGAACCGGTCTACGGCATCCTATTGGCGGTGTTGATTTTTGGACAGAAAGAAACCATGAGTGGTGGATTTTATCTGGGAGCATGTATTGTGCTGGGGGCAGTCTTCACCTATCCGTATATTAAAACAAAACTGGAGAAAAGACAAAAGGGGCTCATCATTCGTAAATTGCATTAAAACATTAGACTCTCCGAAAGACGTCGTTGGAGGTGCAGCGAGCATGTGCTAGACTGCTTGTCGTTGTGATAGACGAATGGCAGTATGCTGCAAATTGCATAGAGATTGGCGTAAAAAGCCTGCAGTCCGCTACAAACGATAAGGAGGCTGCGTTGAACGGATAGGAGTTTAGGTTAAAATGGGTGTTGTTTACCCGAGCAGAATAGTGGAGAAGGACCGAATATGATAAAAGCACCCTAAGGTGCTTTTATCATATGGAAAAGCGTCAGGATAACCTGAGCACTCTTTTGCAACTCATAATCTGTTATGCATGCTGAGCGGTCAGAAAGTCTTTGCTTTCCAGTTCAGAATAGCCCATCAGGTATTCGTCTACTTTCCTTGCGCATTCACGGCCTTCGGAAATTGCCCATACCACCAGAGATTGACCTTTACGGCAATCACCGGCCGTAAAGATGTTGTCAATAGTGGTTCGGTAATCCCGGTCATTGGCGAGAATATTGCCCTTTTCGTCCACTCTTACTCCGAGCTGCTCGAGAAGCGTATGCTCCGTATGTTGATACCCGATAGCCAATAAGACGAGATCTGCAGGGATTTCACGGACTTCGGACTCGCCAAGACGTGTTCTTCTGCCAAAGTCATCCACTTCGTATTGCACTTCCTTGATTTTGATTCCTTTGATATGACCATTTTCATCTTTGACAAACTCTTGTGTTTCTGTTGCCCACAGTCGTTCACAGCCCTCTTCCTGAGAAGAGGAGGTGGCAAAAGTAACTTTATCCAAGGGCCATGGATTATTTTTCAGCCGTTCTTTGGACGGCATGGGTTTACGGGCAATCTGTGTAATGCTTTTCGCACGATGGCGGTTGGATGTCCCGATACAATCCGATCCGGTATCGCCATCGCCGATCACGACGACATGCTTGTCCGTGGCCAGAATGCGTTCGCCGCTGACAGCGATTCCGCTGACTTCTTTGTTCTGCTGGGTGAGGAACTCCATGGCAAAATGTATGCCTTTGGCGTCATGTCCCGGCAGCTGCATGTGCCATGGAACGGTAGACCCGGTGGCCAAGATGACGGCATCATAGGCTTTCAATTCATAAAAACTGATATCCCTGCCTACTTCACTATTCACTCTGAATTCGATACCTGATTCCTTCATCAGATTGACACGGCGGTCAATGACTGATTTTTCGAGCTTGAAGTCAGGGATGCCATAGCGGAGCAAGCCACCGACCTGATCATCGCGTTCGAAGACAACGACATCGTGGCCAGCCTTATTCAGCTGTGCAGCTGCGGCAAGCCCAGCAGGGCCTGAGCCTACGATAGCCACACTTTTGCCCGTCTTCAGATAACTTTTATGAGGTTTGACATAGCCCTTTTTAAATGCAATCTCAATAATATGTTTTTCTATTTCCTCGATGGTTATCGGATTGCTATGGATTCCCAGCACACAGGCTGATTCGCAGGGAGCAGGGCATATCCTTCCTGTAAATTCTGGAAAGTTGTTGGTGGAGGTCAGGATCTGGTATGCTTCTTCCCATTTGCCGTCATAAACAGCATCGTTAAATTCAGGGATTACGTTGCCCAGGGGGCATCCTGAATGACAAAATGGAATACCACAATCCATACACCGTGCAGCCTGTTTGTTCAGCTCGTTTTCGGAATAACCTTTATTGAACTCTTTGAAGTGCTGTACGCGGGCTTCAACAGCTTCTTTGGGTGGAAGCACGCGCTCAAATTCTTTAAAACCTGTAATTTTTCCCATGATCTGTGCTCCCTATTTTATGCTTCAACTAATTTTTGACGAATGACATGTTTGTATTCTCTTGGGAATACTTTAATAAATTTATTTTTCTCGCGGCTCCAATTCTGCAGGATGAAGTCCGCCCGACGGCTGTTGGTGAGCAGCACATGACGCTTCAATAGAGCGATGATTGCCGTTTCGTCCTCGCTTTCCAATGGATCGAGGTCAACCATTTCCTGGTTACAGTTTTCACGGAAGTCGGCATTGATATCGTAAATCCAGGCGATACCGCCGCTCATGCCGGCAGCGAAGTTGCGACCTGTTGCGCCGAGGATCAATGCGCGTCCACCTGTCATGTATTCACAGCCGTGATCACCGACACCCTCAACGACCGCTGTAGCTCCGGAGTTGCGTACCGCAAAACGTTCACCAGCCTGTCCATTGACAAATAGATGGCCAGAGGTGGCTCCGAATAATGCCACGTTGCCTATAATGATGTTGTCTTCAGGTACAAGCGAGCTTTCAGGTGCGGGGTAGATGGCCAACTGGGCGCCGGATAGTCCTTTACCCACATAGTCGTTGGCTTCGCCTTGCAGCTCGAATGAAAGTCCCTTGGTGGCAAATGCACCGAAGCTCTGACCTGCAGAACCTTCAAATTTGAAATTGATCGTGTTGTCAGGCAAGCCTTCTGATCCATACAATTTGGAGATTTCGTTGGACAACATCGTTCCGATGGTACGATCCGTATTTTTTACTTTGAAGGTACCAAAGACAGGGGTTTTGCTTTCTAGAGCCAATTTGGATTGTTTTAACAAGCCCCAGTCCAGAATCATGGCCATTCCATGATCTTGCTCTTCCGTATTATACAGGGACTGGCCCGGCTCGTTACGTTCCACGTGCAGTATGTCCGTAAAGTCAATTTTCTTCGCTTTCCAATGGTCGATGTTTTCCCGTTTCTTCAAGAACTGTGCACGGCCGACCATTTCATTGATCGTGCGGAAGCCCAGATAAGCCATCGTTTCACGTACCTCCTCCGCCAGGAAGGTGAATAAGTTGACAATGTCTTCGGGTTTGCCGGAGAATAATTTCCGCAGTTCTGGGTCCTGTGTTGCAACGCCGACAGGGCAGGTATTCAGGTGGCATTTACGCATCATGATACAGCCGCCGGCCACCAGTGCTGCGGTGGATACTCCCCATTCTTCGGCACCTAACAGCGTGGCAATTACAATATCGCGTCCGGTTTTTACCTGACCATCGGCCTGCAGTACAACGCGGCTGCGCAATTTATTTTTGACGAGCGTCTGGTGTGCTTCGGCAAGTCCGAGCTCCCAAGGAAGCCCGGCATGTTTGATTGAGCTAATTGGTGATGCGCCTGTTCCCCCGTCAAAACCAGCGATCAGAATCACATCTGCATGGGCTTTGGCCACACCGGCAGCGATTGTGCCGACGCCGGCTTTGGAAACCAGCTTTACATTGATCCGCGCCTGCCGGTTGGCATTCTTTAAGTCGAATATCAGCTGGGCCAGATCTTCGATCGAATAGATATCATGATGCGGAGGTGGCGAAATCAGGCCTACGCCAGGTGTGGAGTGCCTGGTTTTAGCAATCCATGCATCCACTTTAGGGCCCGGCAGCTGGCCCCCCTCACCCGGTTTGGCACCCTGGGCCATTTTAATCTGCAGTTCATCGGCCTGTGTCAGGTAGTTGGCAGTAACACCAAAGCGTGCAGAAGCTACCTGCTTGATTGCCGAACGCATCGAGTCGCCATTTGGCAGTGGCTGATAACGTAGTTCATCCTCCCCCCCTTCACCGGTATTGGATTTTGCACCAATACGGTTCATGGCAATGGCCAATGTACTATGCGCCTCGTGAGAGATGGATCCGAAAGACATTGCACCTGTTGCAAAACGTTTGAGGATTTCACTTGCCGGTTCCACCTGCTCCAAAGGAATGGAGTTGCGGTGTTTGGCAAAATCCAGCAATCCACGCAGGGTAAACATATGCTCTTTCTGTTCGTTGATTTTGGCAGCGTACTTTTTATAGGTGGCATAATCGCCGGTACGGCAGGCCTGCTGAAGAAGATGTATGGTGTCGGGGTTCCATAAGTGGCCTTCACCACGGCGCTTCCACTGGTAAATACCACCTTCTGGCAGCAGGTTTTGTGGTGTCCGGCTTTTTTCGAATCCACGCCAGTGTTTGGACAGTGCTTCTTTGGCAAGGTCATCCAATGTCATGCCGCCAATGCGGGACACAGCACCGCAGAAGTATTTATCGACAACGGATTTGTCGATGCCAAGTACTTCAAATATCTGTGCTCCATGATAGGATTGCAGGGTTGATATTCCCATTTTGGAGAAAATCTTCAACAAGCCATTATTTACTGCCTTGACATAGTTTTTAGAAAGTTCTGGCCATGTGAGTTCGGTATCCAGCGTGTTCTGTTCTTTCATGGTCCGGATGCTGGCCAAGGCCATATATGGATTGATGGCCGTAGCGCCAAATGCCAGCAGGCAGGCAAAATGGTGTACTTCCCAGGCGTCGCCGGCTTCGACGACAAGTCCTACGGCACCTCGGTTTCCTGTTTTGATCAGATGGTGATGCACAGCGGATACGGCGAGCAGCGATGGAATCGCGGCGTGTTTAGAATCAATGGCGCGGTCAGAAAGGATCAGAACTTCAAATCCGTCGCGTACGGCATCGTCAGCATATCTGCACAAGCGTTCCAAACCTGCTTCCAGGGAGCCCGGTTTTCCGTCTGACCGGAAGTAGGACTGAATGGTCTTTGCCTGGAATAATCCGGTATCTATCGAACGTAATTTTTCGAGTTCCTTGGACGTTAGAATCGGATGTGGCAAGGTCACACAGTGACAGAATTTTTTATCTTCAATCAAAATATTGCCTGCATTGCCGATAAAGGTAGCCAGACTCATCACCAAGCGCTCGCGTATCGGATCGATCGGCGGGTTGGTCACCTGAGCAAAAAACTGTTTGAAGTAACTGGAGATATGCTGTGGCTGATCTGAAAGAATGGCTAACGGTACGTCTGACCCCATCGAACCGGTAGGTTCATAACCTGTCAAGGCCATAGGCGTTAATATCGTTTCCAGGTCTTCCCTGCTGTAGCCAAATGTCTTTTGGTATTTGAAAACCGATTCTTTGGAAAGATACGTATAGGTGACACGCGGCTCTTCAAGTTCTTCCAGTTTGATTTTATAATTATCCAACCAGTCGCCATAGGGTTGCTGATTGATCAGTTGATCTTTTACCTCTTTGTCTGTCAGGATACGACCCTGTTCCATGTCCACGAGGAAGATCTTGCCGGCTTGCTGCCGGCCTTTTTTAATGATGGTGGACTCGTCAATGGGAAGAGCTCCGGCTTCGGAGGCGACCACCACACGGTCATCCGAGGTTACGGCATACCGTAGCGGCCGTAGCCCGTTACGGTCCAATGTGGCTCCGATGTGCTTACCATCCGTAAAGCAAAGCGCTGCTGGACCATCCCAAGGCTCCATTAGTGTCGCGTGGTATTCGTAGAAGGCACGTTTTAACGGATCCATCTGTGTATTGCCATCCCAAGCTTCAGGTACCAGCATGAGCATGACATGGGTAAGGCTACGTCCGCTATGCAAAAGCAGCTCAGCAACATTGTCCAGACAGGCGGAGTCCGACTGCCCCCGATCTACCACAGGCAGCAAGATTTCCATCTCTTCATCCGTAAAATAGGGTGATGAAAGTGAGCGCATGCCGGCGTAGAACCAGTTGAGGTTTCCGGTTAAGGTATTGATTTCACCGTTGTGGGCCAACATGCGGAATGGCTGTGCCAACGACCATGAAGGGAAGGTATTGGTGGAGAAGCGTGAGTGTACCAGACCAAAGGCGGACACGACACGTGGATCACGCAGGTCAAGATAATAGGTGCCGACCTGGTATGTTGTTAATTGTCCTTTGTAGATAATTGTTTTGCAAGAAAGTGATGCAAAGTAGAGTGGGAGAGGGTATTCTTGTTGTTGTTTAACTTTTTGGATGATCAGGCGACGTAGCACAAAAAGTTTGCGTTCAAATTCTTCAGTGTTAGAAACGCCGTCCGGTCTGCTGACAAAAAATTGGACGATTTCAGGTTCTGCACTGAGCGCTGTCGGTCCAATACCCTCACGATTAACGGGTACTGGACGGTAGCCAAGGAATTTCATGCCCCTTTCCACTGTCGCTTCCTCAATCAGATCACGGCAGATCCTATTCATGGTCTCTTCCTTAGGCAGGAAAACCATTCCGGTTCCATAGTATCCTGGTTCTTCCAGCTGTATGCCTAAGTTGATGCATTCTTCCCATAAAAACTCATGTGGCAACTGAATCATAATACCGGCGCCATCGCCACTCTCCGGATCACAACCACAAGCTCCGCGGTGCTCCATGTTTTCCAGCATGGTCAACGCATCTTTTACTTGTGCATGTGATTTGTTCCCTTTGATATGGGCGACGAAGCCTACCCCACAGGCGTCATGCTCAAAATTAGGGTCGTAAAGGCCCTCCGTTTTCGGTCTCTGTTCGATCATCTTTCCTTTTCAAATAATTATAATTGCTAATATAGGAATAAAAAATGTAAATCCTTATAAAAATTGTAAATATTCTGTTTTTTATTTGATGTATTTTAATTTTAATCTCTTTTTGTTAACGAAGTTGTATTTGTTGATGAAATCGCCGGACTGTTGGGGCATCTCATTTTGCAATAGGATTTTCTACATTTGTATCTTGCTGACTTATAAAAGTATTATCGAATCTGCGTGAGCAGATTACATTTTGATATCGAGGATATCGTAGTGGATATCTTTAAAGATCGATTGAAATGGACTTTACATCTACGACCATACAGTATACCGGCCAACAAAGAAAATTCCGTGAATTTTATCTGACCTATAAGGACAAGGTATATACCTATGCTTTTTCCCATTTAAAGGATAAGGACATGGCCGTCGATGTTGTGCAGGAGGCTTTTACACGTATCTGGAAAAAGGTAACCGCCGGCGAGGAGCCAAACAACCTGCAGTCCTATCTCTATACTGTCTCCAGAAACATTGTATTTGATGAGATCCGCAAAGAAAAGGTGCGCATGAACTTTTTGGAAAAGCAGCGAATGGCGAATGAGGGCGGCGATAATTCCGGAGAGGAGCATATCGAATTTAAGGATTTGGAAAGGCTTTATCGTGAAGCATTGGAATTGCTTCCTGATGCGCGGAAGCGTATCTATTTACTCAGCAAGGAAGAGCATTTGTCCAATCAGGAAATTGCAGATCTACTAGGGATATCTATCAATACGGTCCGTGATCAGATTGTGAAATCAAACAAAATGGTACGCCAATTTATCCTTTCGCGGATGGGAAGCTCCCTTGCGCTGCTGATTTTTTTAAAAATTTTGTAATTCCCCATCGTCTTTCCGGGAGTCCCGGCCGTCTTTCTTATAATACGGAACGAAAAGATGAACAAAGATAATCTTAAAGCGCTTTATTGCCGATACTTAAGAGGAGAGTGCAATCGCAACGAAGAGAAGTTGCTCCAGCTGCTTTTGCCTGATCTGCTGGAACGGGAATTCTTTTCTTTTGAAGAGGTCCTCGATGTAGTTGAGGGTATGGAGCTCGAAGCTGCCGAAACAGAAGCGGTTTTTAGCCGGATACTTTCCGATTCATCGCCTATCATCCCGATGCGTAAAAAACCGTTTACGATGTTGCGCAGAATTGCGGCCGTATTACTGTTTGTCCTATTGTCGATGGGTGCAGTCTTCTATTACACTTTCCAAAAGGATAGAACCTACATGGTATATTCCAATCCCGGTCCGTTTGTTAAAACGATTGTATTGCCCGATAGCACACGTGTAGTCTTGGCCAGTCATGCGACATTGACACAGATTTCCGACTTTAAAACCAGTGACCTAAGGAAGGTCCGCTTATCTGGCGAGGCTTTTTTTGAGGTGAGGAAAGACCCTGCCAAGGCTTTCGTCGTCGAAAGTAAAACCAACTTTGAGGTCCGGGTGCTGGGTACCGCCTTTAACCTGATTGATCTACCGGGCAAAGGGCAGTTAGTCCTCAGCAAAGGGCTGGTCCGGGTCAGGAAAGCGAACAGGGAGGCTGTGGTTGTCCCGGGGCAGAAGGCAGAATATACCGCTGGACGTGGATTCGATATCGAGGCGGTGGATACCTTGGCTTTTTCTTCCTGGAAGAGCGGGTTAAAGTATTTTGACAAACAGGTGCTGAGCGATCTGGTGGCCGATCTGGAACGTCTATATGGGGTAAATCTGCATTTGGATCCCGCCTATTCACACAAAACGTATTCCGGTTATTTGCCGGTTGACAGTCTCGACAAAACAATTCTTATCCTAAATAAAGCATATAAAACAACAATCATTTATAAAAAATAATATATGAAAAGAACCAATACCTTCTTAAAGCTGGTCGGCTGTACCCTGTTGTTGCAGTCTCTGGCGTTCAGCAGTATCGCCAATCAGGCGCCTAAAGATGATTTTGCCCAGATCATCAGCCGGATGGAGAAAAAGCTGAATATTAAATTTGGCTACGATGCATCGATTGCACATGTACCTATTCATCAGGGCCTGTCGCTCGATAAGGTGAAAAAGGAAACCCTGGCGTCCTTTATCCATACGGTATCCAATGGTGCATTGACCGTGGAACGGATCGACGATACGTTTTATTTGATTACGGCCAAGGAAAAGACAAATGGCCAAAAGGCTGCCCCAGTAAAAAAGTCGGTTGGGAAGTCCATACAGCAACAAGAACTCCGCGGACTTGTCCTTGATCAGGAAAACGGCAGTCCTTTGGCGGGAGTTACCATCCGGGTCAAAGGGGGGACAAACGCGGCGACAACAGGAGAGGATGGTTCTTTTGTGCTGCGTGGTGTGACGGATAAAGAGGTTTTGCAAATTTCCTACGTCGGATATCAGAGCGTCGACCTTCCGGCCTCTTCAGCTAAAGTGATCCGGCTGGTCAAGTCATCTGAGGAGTTGGGTGAAGTGGTTGTCACGGCATTGGGGATCAAAAGAGAACAGAAAGCGCTGGGGTACGCCACACAGAGTGTGAAAGGGGAGGAACTGACACGTGTGAAAGGCGTCGATGTGGGCACCACTTTGACGGGACGTGTGTCGGGCGTGCGGGTATTGAATAGCTCTGAATTTAATTCCACTCCTGAAATCCAGGTTCGGGGGCTGACCCCACTTTTGGTGATTGACGGTGTTTCTTACGAAAACATGACCTTGCGGGATGTTCCCGTTGACAATATCCAGGATATGACGATTCTGAAAGGCGCAACTGCAACGGCGCTTTATGGTAGTAAGGGATCGGGCGGAGCGATCATGATCACAACCAAGAAGGGCCTGGCAGAAAAAGGAACAGAGATTACGGTAAATACAAATAATATGTTCTTCTCAGGCTATCTTGCGCTTCCCGAGGTGCAGCATAGTTACTCGGCCGGAGAGGGCGGTCAATTCAATAATAATGATTATGTATGGGGAGATAAATTGGATATTGGACGCCGGGCAAAGCAATGGAATCCGATTACAAAGCAGATTGAAGAGCAGGAACTGACTTCCAGGGGGAAAAATAATTTCAAGAATTTTCTGGAACCGGGTTTCATCAGTAACAATACGGTAAGTTTCACCACCCAAGGAGAGCATGGGAGTGTCCGTACATCCATCAACCACATTTACAATAAAGGGCAGTATCCGAACCAAAAATTAAATCTGACAAATATTTCGGTGACAGGGACAACCAAACTAAGCGATAAAGTTGATCTGGAAGCTCGCTTAGGATACAATCGAAGCTCGTCTTCGACGAACTTTGGTAGCGGTTACAATGACCAAGGGTATATTTATAATATCCTGGTGTGGACAGGGCCGGAATATGATTTGCGGGATTATAAGGATTACTGGCTGGTGAAGGACCAGCAGCAGAACTGGATGTATAAAGGCTGGTATGATAACCCGTACCTGATTGCTTATGAAAAGACAACACCCGAGCTGATCAACAAAATGAATGCGGCATTAACTCTGAATTATAAGCTCAATGACTGGGCAAAATTCATGGTTCGTTCGGGCTATGACTATCAGGGCAAATCAAGAACGCAAAGAAATCCGATCGGTATTTACGGTACACGTGGTGGTTTCAAAGACTGGGGTGGTTTTGACAGCAAGGGAAAATATATGAAAGGTGACTATGATGCGTTCAGTACCACCAATGATTTTATTTTCACCGCGAAAAAGAATTTTGGAAATTTTGGTATCGATGGTCTGATGGGTGGTTCGATTTTTTATCGACAGGATAATAATTTGATCTCAAAGACGGTCAACGGACTTTCTATTCCCGGATATTACTCGCTTCGTAACTCAATCGGGCCGGTCAATTCGGTAGAGTCCCGGATCAAGGAAATGCGCAACGGCATATATGGCCGGTTGTCTCTTTCTTGGCGCAATGCTGTATTTGTCGAAGCAACCGGAAGGAATGACTGGTCCAGCACATTGCCACAGGCCAACCGTTCTTATTTTTATCCTTCTGTTTCGGGAAGTGTTGTTGTCAGTGACTTTTTGTCCAGCAGGCCGGCCTGGTTGGATCTGTTCAAAGTCCGTGGATCCTGGGCGGTCACCAAATCTGTCCTCGATCCGTATGAAATCAACAGGGCTTTCACGATGACGCCGAATGTCTGGGACGGATTGCCGACAGCGTCTTACCCTAATCTGATCAAGGATTATTCGATTTCACCGACACAGCGCAATTTAACGGAATTCGGTTTTGACTTTGGTCTGCTGCGGAACCGCTTATATGGTAATTATACACGCTATTATCGTCTGCTGAAGAATGAAATTATTAAAACAGAACTTTCCGAAACTACCGGATTTACCGAACGCCTGATCAATACGCGGGAACAGGAGATGACCAAGGGGCATGAGATCACTTTGGGCGGTACGCCGATCAAACGTGAAGATTTCCAATGGGATATGATGCTGAACTTCTCGCAGAACATGCGATATTTCCATCAGATAGATCCCGAATATTCTGTAGATGCGCTGTATGTGCGCAAAGGCCTGCGGGCCGACTACATCGCGTATAGCGACTGGGAATGGTCGCCGGACGGACAGCTGGTCATAGGGGACGACGGTCTGCCGGTAAGTGCGCAGTACAAAGATCAGGTCATTGGATACACGGCCCCTAAATGGTTTTGGGGTTTTAGCAATCAATTCCGCTATAAGGATTTTTCATTCAGCTTAAGCATTGACGGACGAATCAAGGGAATGTCCTATTCGACGACGAACGATTACTTATGGAATACTGGAGCACATGTGGATTCAGATACCCAATACCGCTATGACGAGGTAGTCAACGGTAAACAGACCTTTATCGCTCCCGGAGTCAAAATCACCTCTGGAAGTGTAACCTATGACGATTACGGCCGTATTACCGAGGATACCAGGACATTTGCACCCAATGACCAGACCGTTTCATATGAGACCTATTATAGGAATGCGAGCGGTGGACGCTGGAACTACTGGGATGAAACGTTTATTAAGCTCCGTGAACTTTCGCTGAACTACCGCGTGCCCGAAAAATTTGCTTCGAAACTACGGGCCAAACGTGCCAGTGTGGGTATTACCGGGCAAAACCTTCTTCTTTGGTCCAAAGAATATCGTTTTTCTGATCCAGACCGGGGAAAAGAAGATCTCAATTCACCTTCGATGCGGTATATCGGATTTAATTTAAACCTTACTTTTTAATTCATTAATTATAGAAATATGAAAAGATTATGGACTTCATTTGCGTTGCTGGCCCTGATGGCCACAACGGGCTGCTCCAAATTTGATGAGATAAATACGAATCCCGAGACGCCTGAGACCGTCAAATCTTCGCAGCTGGCCACACGGATCGTTTTGAATCTGACGAGGCAGTCTCGCACCAAAGGATTTATGCAGCCTTATATGCTCACCAAATCCGTGATATGGTCAGAGGCCAGAGATGCCAATCAATATAACGGATGGTCCAGCTATGATCTTTCCTTGACAGGGATCAATGATGCGCATTTCATGGCGAAGTTTGCGGAAAACGAAGGCTTGGCGAAATCGTACGATGCCTTGATGCATTTTGCCCGCGCCATGAAGTTCTTTGATCAGACCATGCATGTCGGTGAGATACCTTACAAAGAGGCACTAAAAGGGGAGACGGAGAAAATTTATTTTCCGAAATACGATAGCCAGAAGGAGGTGTTTCTGGGCATATTAAATGAATTGGAGCTCGCTGACAAGCTATTTTCCGAAGGAATTAACTTCGCGGGGGATCCCCTGTTTGGCGGGAATACCGGCCGCTGGCGGAAGATCGTCAACAGTTTTGCACTGCATGTCCTGATACAGCTTAGCAATAAGGAAAATGACGTAGATCTTCAGGTAAAAAGCCGTTTCAAAGAGATCCTGACTAAAAAGCCCGTCTTTACCTCAAATGATGATAACTTTCAGGTGACACATTCGGACAAAGCCGGACAGACCTATCCATTTTATAAGATAGATAACAGCTTTATCATCTATCCTGCGGTGTCTACAGAGATCATAGACAGGCTGAAACAATGGAAAGACCGTCGCTTGTTCTATTACGCCAATCCATCCCAGCTGCAGCTAGATAACGGCAAAAAAGCGGGTGATTTTGACGCTTATACAGGTATTGATCCTGCGGTGTTGTTCTCTTCGATCAGTGGCATTATGAAAACAAAGGATTATTCACGGCTGAACGACCGTTATACCGAACTGGTGGAGGGGGAACCTACCCAGCAACTGGGGTATGCTCACCTCTGTTTTGTGATTGCAGAAGCCGCGGCGCGTGGCTGGATTGCGGATGCTGCTGTCGACTGGTATAAAAAAGGAATCGAGGCTTCGATGACCTTTATTGGGAACAATACACCCAATACAGCCCAGTATCACCACGGAATGCCTTTGGATGCGGCTTATATTACCGCGGCTGTCGCAAATTACGCTACAGCATTTCCGTCAGCACGCGAGGGACAGATCGAAGCAATTATTACCCAAAAGTATCTGGCAAGTTTTCTGCAGGGACTGATCATTCCTTATTACGATTACCGCCGTACAGGTTATCCGAAATGGAAGATCAATCCTTCATCCAATATGAATGTCAATGAGCCGTCGAAGATTCCGGTTCGCTGGAAATATCCAAATATTGAATACGAAAAAAATCGGGCCAACGTGAATGAGGCCGTAAAGCGGCAATTTAATGGCGAGGATGAAGTCAATCAGGTCATGTGGCTATTAAAGCCTTAATCTTCGTGTAACCTTACATATCTTAATAGTTAGTCAGCCCCTTAACAGGATTCTCCATCTTGTAGGGGCTTTTAATTTGGCAATGAATCTGAGATACCTACTTGACTGCTGACTATTTTTGACGTAATTTGGCGCTATACCTATATTTATATCGAACAATGAAAATAACAGCAATTGATATCTATAGATTGAGCATCCCTATGGAGCCCTTTGTAATTGCGACGGGGACGATGGATTACGCGCAGAACACGTTCATCCGTATACATACAGACACCGCTATCTATGGGGTCGGCGAATGCTCGGCTTTTCCAATGATTGTGGGCGAGACACAGGATACCTGTCTGGTTCTGGCCCGCGACTTTGCGCAGATCTGGAAAGGAAAGGACCCTTTGGCGATTTCCGAAAGGCTCGCGGAACTGGATCTTTACATTGCCGGCAACCGGACGATCAAATCTGCTTTTGATATGGCTCTACATGATCTGGCCGCAAAGCATGCGGGGCTTCCGTTGTATAAGTATTTAAAAGGTAGCCGCCGGGAGATCACCACGGATATTACCCTAGGAATCGCAGGTCCGGAAGAAATGGCGCTAAAAGCGCGGCGTCTGCAGGATGAAGGTGCCGTGATGTTGAAGGTCAAGCTGGGTAAAGATCCGAGCAGAGATGTGGCACGTATTCGTGAGATCCGCAAAGCTGTGGGGTTCGAGATGCCTATCCGAATCGACGCCAATCAGGGCTGGTCCTATGAAGATGCGTTGGAAGCCCTGAAAGGCCTGGAACCGTTTAAAATCCAGTTTTGTGAACAACCGATGCGTACATGGAACGACGCACTGCTTCCACAGCTTAGATCAGAAACGATTGTCCCACTTATGGCCGACGAATCGGTGTACTCGCATCATGATGCCGAACGTCTCTGCAAAGCCGATGCCTGTGATTACATCAATATTAAGTTTTCAAAATCTGGCGGGATACAGGAAGCTCTAAAAATTAATCAGGTGGCTGAGGAGTATGGGATCGCCTGCATGATCGGTGGCATGCTGGAGTCCCGCTTGGCTCTGGCCGCCAAAGTACACTTTGCCTATGCAGCTCCGAATGTCAAGTTCTTTGACCTGGACACCTGTATGGTAGGACACCTCGAAGATCCTGTTATCGGAGGCATACAATATGAGGGGTATAAAATCCATATTGCTGATGAGCCCGGAATAGGCGCGGATATCAGCAGTTCATTTTTGGATAAATGTGAACGATGGACAGTATAATGAAACGTTACGATGAATAGTATGAGTTGGGGAATCGGTACACAGGAAGTTGTTGTCCTCGTTATTATTATAATTTTTCTGGCCGCTGCCTATTTCATTTTTTCAAAGTTGCTGAAAAAATGAAATTGGTCAGTCTTTTTACATTTGTTAAAAAATGGGTGGCCTCGACCTGTTTTTATGCCGATAAGGAGTTAAAATAGATATTATTCAGTACCTTTGCGGTACTTATTTTTTTATAAAAGTTAGAACATATCATGAGTACTCAAAAAGGACCTATTTCTCAATTTATTGAGCATAATTACCGTCACTTTAACGCTGCAGCATTGGTAGATGCTGCGAAAGGTTACGAGGAGCATCTTTTGGATGGTGGAAAAATGTTGATCTCCCTGGGTGGAGCAATGTCAACTGCCGAATTGGGTGTTTCCTTGGCAGAAATGATTCGTCAGGATAAAGTACATTTTATTTCATGTACTGGCGCCAATTTGGAAGAAGATGTGATGAACCTTGTTGCGCACTCGCATTACAAAAGAATCCCAAACTATAGAGATCTGACTGCAGAGCAGGAAAGAGAATTGCTGGATAATCATTATAACCGTGTCACAGACACCTGTATACCAGAAGAAGAGGCTTTTCGCCGTTTGCAGAAACATCTTGAGGATGTATGGCATGCCGCTGAAGCAAAAGGAGAACGCTATTTGCCACACGAATTCCTTTATCAGGTTGTTAATTCCGGTGTGTTGGAGCAATACTATGAAATTGATCCGAAAGATTCATGGATTGTTGCAGCTGCCGAGAAAAACTTGCCTATCGTCTGTCCGGGATGGGAAGATTCCACCACCGGTAATATCTTTGCTTCAAATGTCATCAAAGGTAAGTTAAAGGCAAGCACCGTTAAATCCGGTATCGAATACATGGTATATCTGACAGAGTGGTACCGCAATAATTCAGGGGGCAAAGGGGTAGGGTTCTTCCAGATTGCTGGGGGTATCTCCGGAGATTTTCCGATTTGTGTTGTACCAATGATGTATCAGGATCTGGAATGGGAAGAAGTACCTTTCTGGGCTTATTTCTGCCAAATTTCGGATTCCACAACTTCTTATGGTTCGTACTCAGGTGCAGTACCTAATGAAAAAATCACCTGGGGAAAATTGGATGTCGATACACCGAAATTCATCGTCGAGTCTGATGCAACGATCGTCGCGCCGCTGATTTTCTCTTACATCTTAGGACATTAATCAGATGAACATACAGGAAGGAGCGAGGGATCGCTCCTTCTTTCTTTTGGACGATGTTCCTTATCTTTACCCTCGTTAATATTTTTTCAGTAATGAGCAATCTAACGACAGACAATCCGGTAGCGCTTCAAGCTTTAATGGGTGAAACGATTTTTACCAGTGGGTTTGATTTTCGGTCAGAATTAAATAAACTACAGGTACAACAAGCAGCTTCCACGACGGTAGGACAGGAGTCGCTTTTGTCAGATCCGGAAAAGAAGGACGCGACGTATATTGCTATTGGCGTCAATGAAGAATTAGCCGTTTCAGCCGGTGGGACTGCTCCATTGACCGCTTCGGTAAATCAGCTCGAAGTACTGGGCGGTGAGTTTACCTATCAGGGAAGCAAAGAGCAGGGGATACTGTTTATCCTGCGCTACGAGCAGTATCCATACTTCTCTCCGGCAGCGCTTGATGCATTTGAAAAAACAATCGGTGCCATGAAGCTAACAAAGGAAACTGTGGCGGTCGTGAATTTGGCAAATCCTCATAATCCGAATGACTTCAAGCGCATTATGCAGTTTTTTCAGCCTACGAAGATTATTTTGTTAGGGGTAGAGCCAACCTCACTGAAACTGCCCGCCATAGCGCATAATTCCTATATGAAAGGACGGGTCGCCACCGTGTTCAATACTTTCAGTTTTGAGGAAATGTTTGCCGATGTGCAGAAAAAGAAACTATTCTGGAATGAATTCAAAACATTTATTAATTCTTAATTGCTTTTTTAATTTTAGACGATCAGAAGATGCTAGAACTTGTGTTTGCCACCAACAATGCCCATAAACTGGAAGAAGTGCAGGCAATCGTAGGCAATGCTTTTACGATTAAAAGCCTGAATGATATCGACTGCCACGATGATATTCCTGAAACCGGAAAGACTTTTGAAGAAAATGCCCAGCAAAAAACAGATTATTTGGTCAACAAATATGGTCTTTATTGCTTTGGCGATGATTCGGGTCTCGAGATTGATGCCCTAAACGGAGAGCCAGGGGTCTATTCCGCCCGTTATTCGGGTTCGCGCAATATGGAAAAGAATATTGATCTTGTGCTCGAAAAACTCGGCGATAACCCCAATCGCAAAGCACGGTTCAAAACGGTGATTTCGCTGTATCTCAATGAAAAGCAGCATTTTTTTGAGGGGAGTATTGAAGGCAGGATCGTCGACGGCCGACGCGGTTCAGACGGCTTTGGTTACGACCCCATTTTTATTCCGGAAGGTTATGACAGGACATTTGCGGAGATGAGTGCTGTAGAAAAAAATGCCATTAGCCATCGAGCGATAGCCGTCGGTAAGCTAGCCGATTTCCTGAAGACGATATAACACCATGTTGAGCTGAGGGCAACGCATATAAAAAGAGCGGATCATATGCTGAGATCCGCTCTTTTTTTATTTTGTTTCTTTCGGTTTGTCGTCGCCTAGCTTATCAGCTTTGACTGGTACGACCGCGGGGCGGGTAGTTACAGAATCTTTGGCCGTGAGGTTTTTTGAGGGCTTATTCACTGTTTCAGCTGGCTTTGCCGGCGTTTTGTCCATTGCGTTCGCTGGTTTTGGGGCTTCTGTTGTTGTTTTGCTGGCTTTATTCTCGCTTGCGCTGCCGCCAGCCTTGACTCCGCCCTGCTGCTCAGCTTTACTATTACCACCGTCTTGTCCCTCTTTTTCAGTAGGAACTGTAAAGGACGCTTTTGAGAGATCCCGTTTTCTATTTAAAAGATCTTCTTTTGATTTGGGACGATCTTCCGGCCGCCAGATGAAGTTGGGCAGGAACTCTTTGTCGGCAGTGACTTCGGCGATCGGATAGACCTTTCCGTCCACTTTCCGGATAGAAACATATTCCTTGAGCTTATTGTCCTCCATCAGGATCTTAAACCGGCTGCTTCGATCATGGACCAGCTCAGTCGCAATATTCGTTTTTTCGTCGATATTGTAGAAAATATTTTCGGCATTGCCATCTACAAATAGCCGCTCCATACGGTTGTTGGTAAAGAAACTGGTGATCTTTCTTCCTTTGATCTGATTAAACTTCAGAGAGTCGCTGGTCGCATTGACCATAAACGCATTTCCGACCAGAAGGGAATTGTCCAGTTTCTGATTTTTTATTTGCAGGAATATCGTGTCGGCTGAAATCTGTGAATTTTCAGCCCACATCATCGGTTTACCCATTAGTCTGAACATGGAGTCCTGCATACCATAGTACATGGAATCGGCTACAGCCTGAAGGTCAGATTTAAATAGCCTTGCGTTGTAGTAAGCTTTTATGATCCTTGTCTTGGCGGTATCCTGAGGAACAGAATCGCGTTGTCCCGCTTGCGCATTTTTTAAGGCATCACCCATTAACTTGTCGGACTCGCCTCCTTTGGGGATTACAGCTCTCCGGCGCAGTACGCTGTCGGCTTTCAAATTTTTCTCAATCTCGATCCGGTTTTGGTCGCCTGCCACTACGGGTGTTTTTTTCGGAGCACGAGTTTTGCCTGCCGTGATCGTATCGGGTGTTTTTTTGTCAGTTTTTTCGATAGCAGGCCTTTTCAGCTCCTTTTTAAGTAGGGTATCTGTACTTTTTTGGAGGCTATCGGCGATATTTTTGATGCCGATCGAATCGGTACCGGTCATTGTGGAGTCACTTTCGCCGTAGTCGACCTCATCGTCGTCTTCGATGGCTCCGCCTTCGCGGTCCAGTTTAAAATCGCGGGCAATATAGTTCTTCCGCAAAATCAGCTGGGAGAATAAGGTGTCAGCGGTCATGAAAACCGAATCCATCTGGGAACTTTCAGGTAGATCATTTTCTCGTGGAACAGTGCCTTTCGTTTTGTCAGTAGCCGCCGTCTGGGGTGCTGCGGTTTTGCGATCTGCTTCTTTATTCTGCTGAGGTTCCTTTTCCGATTTTTTGTTCGCTTTGATTTCTTTTTTTTCCGTGGTGTCCGCTTTTTGCTGTACAGGAGAAAACGGGGATCCAGTGTTATCCTTTTGGGACGAATCTTTTTTGACAACAGAGACCACCAGCGGCTTGTCGGTCATCGTGATGGATTCACTTTTGCTATTATAGAGACCATAGCCACCATAAGCATAAAACTTGTCCAACGTGTCTACAAAGACCACGTTCTTGACCGCTTTTCCAATGCCGCCCTGGCGGTCATAAAAAAGGCTGTCGCCTTTCAGAAATTTAGTTCCTTCAGTATAAAGATTGTTTTTCGAAAAATAAGCTTGGCCAGTAGCCATATGGTAACGTCCCTTTTCCGTATATAAGTTTTCGCCTTTATTACCCTTTATGTTGGTCGGGCCATAGAATTCGGTAATGCGGGTGTTGCCGTTATATTTCATCGAGTCAGTGTATACTTTGACATTGGTAGACCGGACGACTACTTTCTGATTGAAATATGACTCACCTGTATTTTCGAAATAAGTAGCACGTTGGCTGGTGATGGTGTCGCTCCCCGACAGGATCCGGCCGCCGCTATAGTAGTTTCCGATTTTGCTTCGCATATTATAAACTAGGTGATCGGTCGTCAATGTGGATCCATTGGCGCTGACCATGCGCACTGTCCCTGTCAAGGTTGCGAGCTGCATGGCGGCCTCGTAATGCAATTTGTTGGAAAATATTTGGGTGCCGTCTGGTTGAGTGATAATCACATTGCCATAGGCTTCGAAAAATTGCCGGCCGATTTTATCGTTGTGCAGGTAACCGCTATCGGAAGATAACGTGGAGCCCAGGTGCTCATAGACAGGGCGGTAAAACATGGCATTGCCTGTTTTGGAATTGAATACGCTATAGGAAGATGATAGCAGACGCAATTCGTCCTGCTTTTGCGCCCGCGCCGCAAAGCCTGTTAAAATAAATACAATAAGGGTAAAAATGTATTGTTTCACAAGGGCAAAAATATGGATTTTAATGGCTACTTTATTGGATTTCACAAATTTTAAGATACGAATTTATCAATCCGGAAAAATATACCGTAACTTTGTTATATGAATGTGCTGGAAAGATTAATGGGCTATATCGAAAAGGAGCATTTAATGATGCCTCATGAGAAAATATTGCTCACCGTAAGTGGCGGTAAGGATTCGATGCTGATGGCACATTTATTTACGAAAGCAGGTTTTCACATTGCCATTGCCCATTGCAATTTTCAATTGCGGGGTGAAGATTCTGATTTGGATGAGGCGTTGGTCCGCGGGTTTGCCAAGGAACATGGTATTCCAATATATGTCAACCATTTTGAGACGAAAGCCTATGCCAAGGAAAGACAGATTTCGATTCAGATGGCGGCACGGGAGCTGCGCTACACTTGGTTCGAACAGCTTCGACGCGAACTTCAGTTTGACCGGATTGCTGTTGCCCAGCATCTCAACGATCACATCGAAACGGTTTTATTGAATCTTTCACGTGGAACTGGCTTACAGGGACTTCAGGGGATCTTGCCCTTACGGGATCGCATAATCCGGCCTTTGTTATTTTTAAAGGCCAGCGAAATCGAGCATTATGTCAATGAGTACGGTATTGCCTATCGCGATGATCAGTCCAACTTTTCCACAAAGTATGCCCGAAATAAAATACGGATTGATATCATTCCACATTTCAAAAAACTACAGCCTGATTTTGAGGCGGTATTTGAACAGAATATCACTCACTTTAAAGAATCTTATCAGCTGCTGCAGCAGTTTGTTGACCCTATTCGGAAAAAGCTTTTTTTGCCTACTGCA
This sequence comes from Sphingobacterium thalpophilum, assembly GCF_901482695.1. NCBI lineage: Bacteria > Pseudomonadati > Bacteroidota > Sphingobacteriia > Sphingobacteriales > Sphingobacteriaceae > Sphingobacterium > Sphingobacterium thalpophilum. The sequence goes on along the minus strand of NZ_LR590484.1, from coordinate 854,189 downwards.
GAAGGTTGGCTTGTGCGGAAGGAAGACCTGGAGGAATACCTTCACAACTTACCCCTATTGTATGAGCTTTTCTCGGCTTTTAATTTTTCCAAGACTGTGCTGGCCGACCTGCAGGCTGCCTGGACAAAAGAATCGGGACGGGTGTTTCAGTCTGATTGTTATCACATGCTACTGGACAGAGAAGATCTTTTTATACGGAAGAAGGAGTTTATATCTTCTGACGAAGCATTGATCACTTCGGAGACGGCCACAGTAGAGTGGAAGCAATATTGCTTCCATGCCAGTATATCAAATGATCTTGCAATCATCAGGGCAAAGAATGTGGCAAAGTTTGATTATGATCTGCTGGTATTTCCCCTGACAGTCCGTTCATGGAAGATCGGAGACAGCTTTTACCCACTGGGCATGGAAGGCCGGAAAAAATTGAGCGATTTCTTTATCAACAAAAAAATAAGTCTTTTTGAAAAGGAAAATATTCCAATCCTAGTCAATGGAAATGGGGATATTCTTTGGGTCGCCAATTATCGTATGGACAATCGCTATAAGATTACCGCCAATACAAAAAAAGTCCTTACTTTAGTCTGTGATCTCAATACCCATATCTGATATCTCAATAAATAAAAGAAATGAAAGAAGGTGTACTCTATTCTGAAAACCAATACCTCGGGCGCGACCGTGTTTGGATAAGCGTACGTTTAGTGCTGGTGTTGTTCTGTTTTACAGCATTTTATCTGAATCTGGACCATCTGATCTCCAGCCAGTTATTTTTTATTGTGGGAGTAGGGATCATCCTGACTTCTATCGTCATGATGTACATGGTATTGTTTCGCACCGAAGTATTTCAGGACCATATTTTGATCAGCGGCCTCTGGTCGACCCGTGTTGTGAAAATAGATCTGGCTTCGATAACAAAGATCGAAAAGGCACCGTATAGCTCTTTCTTTTTTAATAATCCCGTTTATAACCTGCATACGAAAGGGAAAATTAAATTCTACGCAGGAGGAAAGAATGCGGTTTTCCTGACAGATAAAGATGGATTGACCTATGTACTGGGTACACAACGGCAGGAAGAGCTCTATCGTACAATACTGGAAGCGAAAGCTCGGCTGGCAAAGTCTTAAAATATGTTAATAATTTCGGATCTGACAATTTAAAGACAACAGTTTACCTCGTTATTGGTTAAATTTGAGAAAATAGCAACGAAATAACTATGGCATTTTTGAAATTTATATTTGTTACAATCGCTGTTTACTTTATAGTAAGGTATTTATTTAGATTATTCTTACCATTCGCCATGCGCAAGGCAGCTGAAAAGCTGATGAAGAAAGCGCAGCAGCAGGGGGGAGCATATAGCAGCCAAGGTCAGGGCAGCACTTTTTATTATGAATTTAGGGGGCAGACTCAGCAGGAAAGTAAACGACCACAATCAGAAGGGAAAATCCAGGTGGATTATATACCACCGAAAGAAACTCCCGAACGTAAAGGAACGGAGACTGCCGGCGAGTTTGTGGATTTTGAGGAAATAAAATAATTTTAGCGTTTTAAATAGCGTATCTTTGTGCCATGTGGCTCAAGCAACTTTCTGTTCTAAACTTTAAAAATTACTCAGAATCGTTTTTGGAATTCCTTCCCGGGGTGAATGCTTTTACCGGCAATAATGGGGTCGGAAAAACCAATCTCCTGGACGCAATCCATTACCTATCTCTTTGTAAAAGTTATTTTAATCCGATCGATTCCCAGCACATCAAAACTGGAAATGACTGGTTTATGGTGCAGGGTGAATTTGATAAAGAATCCAGCTCCGATGTCATATCCTGTAGCCTAAAAAAGAATCAGAAGAAACAGTTCAAAAAGAATAAAAAAGATTATCTACGTTTGGCGGATCATATTGGGTTATTTCCCTTGGTAATGATATCGCCCAACGACAGTATTATCGTGACGGATGGTAGTGAAGAACGACGGAAGTTTGTCGATAACGTCATCTCACAGACGGACAACAGATATCTGGATACACTGATCGCTTATAATAAGTATCTCGTTCAACGCAACAGCCTGCTGAAGCAGGCACGTCAAACCAGCGTATTGGATCTGGGCTTAGTCGAAATCCTCAATTTTCAGCTTGAAGAGGTAGGCAATATTATTTTTCAGAAGAGAAGGTCGTTCATGGAAGAATTTCAGCCCGAATTTGACCGGCATTATCGGTTTCTGACGGAGGCGGCGGAATCTGTGCAACTGGAATATGAGTCACCACTTATGACCGACTCATTTATCAATATTCTTGAAAAAAATCTCGAACGTGACCGTATTCTCGAACGTACCACTCAGGGAATTCATAAAGATGACCTGAAATTTACCATCCATGGTGGCATGCCGCTGAAAAAATTTGGTTCTCAAGGCCAGCAAAAATCGTTTTTGATTGCGTTAAAGCTTGCCCAATATTCCTATTTACAACAAAAAAAAGGATTTAAGCCTCTCTTGCTATTGGATGATATCTTTGACAAGCTGGATGACCGCCGCACCCGCAAGCTCATGCAGATGGTCTCCGAGGATGATTTCGGGCAAATTTTTCTGACGGATACCGACTCCAAAAGAATTCAGCGAATCTTTGATGAAATCAATCGTCCTGTTCGTATATTTGACATCGAAGGAGGACAAGTGAATGTATAATAAACCAAAAAAAAATGGGTTAGAATTTATCCGGTCTAGCGATGATATGACCATTAAGCAGGGCGTGGAGCGACTCCTTGAAGCCTATAAGCTGCGTCGAAAATTTGACGAAACCTCCATTGCATCGGTATGGCCTCAACTGATAGGCAAAGCGATCGCCAACCGCACGCAGCAGCTGTATGTGCGCGATAAAAAGCTCTTTGTGCGCGTAGAGTCTGCCGTGATCAAAAATGAACTCGCCTTGATGCGAAGACAGATCCTTGGCCGCGTAAATGAATATGTAGGCCATGTAATCATTGAGGAAGTGGTCATTTTATAGAATTGCGGCGTTACCCGATGTTAAACCAATTACTTCAGCATCTATTTCCTGTACCGGATTCCATAGCTACGAAATTTTTTAAAAACTTCGAACGGATAACGTTGAAACGTGGCGATTTTCTGATTAAAGAGGCTGATTATTCCTCCAGCTTGTTTGTCATAGAATCTGGTTTGGTACGTCAGTATGCATGGAGTGAAAAAGGGGGGAACAGCTCATGGATTTGAACTTTTCAATTTGGCTATTAAACGACGTGTTGAAAATGAGAACGGGTTTTCAACAGTACAGTGTTAATATAGTCGAATTATGCACATTTATTCGGGAGAGTGTACATTGAACGATTTGTGTTATTCACATTTTTGTGTGAATAACTAAAGAGTTTTGCACATTTTTCCTCTACAGCGCCTTCTGATTTTAACGTTATTCACATTTGCGTGTGAATAAATATGAGATGCAGTTACACTTATCCACATTATGGATGTGGATAAGTGCTTGTTGTTGTGAATAAGTCAGCTTGGATAGATAGAAATTTGGCCAATGTTGGAAGAAGGTATTAAGCCCTATTAGAGATACTGTTCTAAGTCACCTTTTCCTTCACGGATAATCTCGAAGTCACCGTCGGTGACATCCACAACGGTAGAGGCTACGTTATCTCCATAACCGCCATCGATGACTGCATCCACGAGATCTTGGTATTTCTCATGGATCAATTCCGGATCTGTTGAATATTCTATGATTTCATCCTCGTCATGGATGGAGGCTGTAACAATCGGGTTGCCCAGCTGTTTCACAATCTCACGGACGATATTATTGTCCGGCACCCGGATACCAACAGTTTTCTTTTTTGAACTTAGCAGTTTCGGAACCTTGGTCGTTGCATTAAAGATAAAGGTAAAAGGTCCTGGAAGTGCTTTTTTCAATACCCGAAATACCGTCGTGTCGAAAGATTTTGTGTACTGCGAAATATCCGTCAGGTCATAGCAGATAAAGGACAGATTGGCTTTCTCCGGTTTTAGGCCTCTAATCTCACAAACGCGTTCGATGGCTTTCTGTTGAGTGATGTCGCAGCCAATTCCGTAGACCGTATCGGTGGGATAAATGATCACGCCACCGCGCCGGAGAATTTCGACCGCCTGTGCAATGGCTTTTGGATTAGGGTTATCGTTATATATTTTGATCAGCATGTTGGATAATTGTATAGCGTTTTAACCATACCTCCTCCAGCCAGAGTGGCGGGGGAGTCTATATCTGATAAAAGAACAACAGCCAAAATATTTTGTTTTGGCTGTTGTTCTTTTGTTAAAATTCTGCGTTTTTCGGTGTGCGCGGAAAAGGTATAACATCGCGGATATTTGTCATTCCTGTTGTAAATAGGACGAGCCGTTCGAAGCCTACACCAAATCCTGAATGCGGCACGGAACCAAACCGGCGGGTATCCAGAAACCATTCCATTTCTTCGGCTGGGATACCTACCTCGGCCATGCGTTCCAACAAACGGTCCAGGTTTTCTTCGCGTTGTGAGCCGCCAACCATTTCGCCGATTCCGGGGAATAGGATGTCCATTGCACGGACGGTTTTACGCCCTTGCGCATCGGGCTCGTTTTGTTTCATATAAAATGACTTGATCTCCCGCGGATAATCCGTAAGGATTACCGGCTTCTTGAAATGCTTTTCAACGAGATAACGTTCGTGTTCCGATTGAAGGTCAGCCCCCCAGTCATCAATTAAATACTTAAACTGCTTCTTCTGGTTCGGTTTGCTACGCTTTAATATATCAATGGCCTCTGTATAGGTTACACGTTCGAAATCGTTTTCCAGCACGAAGTTGAGCTTTTCGACCAAGTTCAATTCCGAACGTTCTGCAGCCGGTTTTGATTTTTCCTCTTCCAATAAGCGATTTTTTAAGAACTCAATTTCCTCCGGACATGTTTCGAGTGCATATTTGATGACGTATTTTAACAATGCTTCGGCAAGGTCCATGTTGTCTTCTAATTCGTAGAAGGCCATTTCAGGTTCGATCATCCAAAATTCCGCCAGGTGTCTGGTGGTGTTCGAGTTTTCCGCGCGGAATGTGGGGCCGAACGTATAAATATTGCCAAAGGCCAGAGCGCCCAGTTCACCTTCCAATTGGCCGGATACCGTTAGATTAGTGGATTTGCCAAAGAAGTCCTCTTTGAAATCGATAGCTCCATCCGCAGTTCGTGGCGGATTATTGAGATCCAAGGTAGTCACCTGAAACATTTCACCGGCGCCTTCTGCATCCGAACCCGTGATAATAGGGGTATGCATATATACAAAATCATTTTCCTGAAAAAATCTGTGTACTGCAAAGGCCAAAGCATTGCGGACCTTGAATACTGCGTTGAATGTCCCTGTACGGAAGCGCAGGTGTGCAATTTCGCGAAGGAATTCCAAGCTATGTTTCTTCGGCTGTAAGGGATATTTTTCAGGGTCTGAATCGCCAATGATACTGACTTCAGAAGCTTTTACTTCTACTTTCTGTCCTTTACCCAGTGATTCTACCAGCTGACCTTTGACACGTACCGCAGCTCCAGTCGTGATACGTTTCAAAACATCCTCAGGTGTATTTTCAAAGTCGACTACTGCTTGAATATTATTGATAGACGAACCGTCATTGATTGCTATAAATTGATTGTTACGGAAAGTTCTTACCCAACCTTTAACAACGACCTCTTTGCCAAATTCTGTGGCATTCAATAATTCTTTTATTCTTGTGTGTTCCATTTTAGTTTTGGAGAATGACTTGTAAAAGATGCTTTTGTAAGCAACAAAAATAAGCTATTTTCTTGGCTTATTGACTATAAATTTGAGATATTCATGTGCAAGGATCCCCGCTCTGAGGCTCTAATGGAAGCAAGCGGAACTGGCCATAAAAAAACGCGGGCCAGTCTGGCCCGCGTTTATGTTTTATAAGGATGGAAAGAATTAACCTTTCAACACTTTAGTCACCAATTCGGCTGCTTCTTTCAATAGGATCGCCGAATAAACCTGAAGGCCAGACTCATCGATTAATTTTTTGGCTTCTTCGGCATTTGTACCTTGAAGACGAACGATGATAGGCACAGGGATATTGCCGATTTCGTTGTAAGCATCGATTACACCTTGCGCAACACGGTCGCAACGAACGATACCACCGAAGATATTGATTAAGATGGCTTTCACGTTAGGGTCTTTTAAAATGATGTTGAAACCAGCTTTTACAGTTTCTGCATTTGCTGTACCACCAACATCAAGGAAGTTGGCAGGCTCGCCACCAGCTAATTTGATGATGTCCATCGTAGCCATGGCTAGACCCGCACCATTCACCATACAACCCACGTTACCATCTAATTTCACGTAGTTCAGGTTTGACTCTCCAGCTTCAACTTCTGTTGGATCTTCTTCAGTGACGTCGCGCATAGCCGCGTAATCAGGATGACGGTACAAAGCGTTCTCGTCAAGATTTACTTTCGCATCAACTGCTAAAATCTTGTCGTCTGAAGTTTTTAATACCGGATTGATCTCAAACATCGAAGAGTCAGTCGCTTCATATGCTTTGTAAAGTGCAGCAACAAATTTTACCATTTCTTTGTGTGCGGCACCAGAAAGTCCAAGATTGAAAGCAATCTTACGTGCTTGGAATCCCTGTAACCCTACTTTAGGATCGATTTCTTCTTTGAAAATCAAGTGCGGTGTTTTCTCTGCAACTTCTTCGATGTCCATACCACCTTCTGTCGAGTACATAACAATGTTACGTCCTTTTGCACGGTCCAATAATACAGACATGTAGAATTCTTTGGTTTCACTTTCACCTGGGTAGTAAACGTCTTGAGCGATCAAAACTTTGTTTACTTTTTTACCCTCAGGTCCAGTTTGAGGCGTTACCAATTGCATTCCAATGATGTCAGTTGCTTTTTGTTTGACTTCATCCAAGTTTTTAGCCAACTTGACACCACCACCTTTACCACGGCCACCAGCGTGAATTTGAGCTTTGACAACAACCCAGTCAGAATTGTAGTCTTCTTTCATTTTTTTAGCCGCTTCCACAGCCTGCTCTGGCGTATCTGCTACGATACCTTCCTGTACGCGCACACCAAAGCTCTTTAGTATTTGTTTTCCTTGATATTCGTGAATGTTCATTTGCAAAATATTTGGCGTAAAAATATAATTTTTTGGGGGATAAGACAAGGAATAAATTGTTCTTTTATCTATTTTTTGACAATTCCGGTATAAAGAAGAAGTGCATCAGGAGTTTTTATTGAAACTCCTGATATCGTAAATTTATTTATCTTTGCCCTATGATGTTACATGCCAAAGGAATTCACAAAGCATACGGTTCATTACCTATTCTCAAAGGTGTTGATATCGCTGTTGAAAGAGGTGAAATCGTCAGTATTGTGGGGGCTTCGGGAGCTGGCAAAAGCACCTTGCTGCATATTATCGGTACGCTGGACAAGCCCGATCAGGGATCTATATCTATTCATGGCGTGGATGTTCAGAAACTGCGGGCAAAGAAATTGAGCGCTTTTCGAAACGAACATATCGGTTTTGTCTTTCAGTTTCATCACCTGCTACCAGAGTTTACTGCGTTGGAAAATGTATGCATTCCAGCATTTATCCATGGACAGGGACGGGCAGAGGCTGAAACGAGAGCTAAAGAGCTGCTGGATCTCCTGGGGGTTTCGCATCGTATTGACCATAAGCCTGCTGCGATGTCGGGAGGTGAGCAGCAACGGGTGTCTGTCGCCCGCGCACTGATGAACAATCCGTCAATTATTTTGGCGGACGAACCTTCAGGTAATCTGGACTCAGAAAACGCGGCCGCACTGCACCAGCTATTTTTTGACCTGCGTAATCAATTCCAGCAGACCTTCATCATTGTAACACATAATGAAGAACTGGCACGTATATCTGACCGCACCATTCATATGCGTGATGGGCTGGTGGTGGAGTAATGTACAGAGTAAAAAAAAGAATAGCATCTCTTAATGAAAAAAATATTAATCACCTTTGGCACCAGGCCTTTGGCCATGCGTGTTGCCAAAAGACTAGCTCAAGATTTTGAGATTTTGTATGCGAGTTCTGAGGAGATTCCGGAGTTGCTCCTAAGATCGGGAAAGTATTTCCGTATTCCAAAAGGGTTGCAGCCCACGTTTGCCCATGAGCTTCTTAAGTTGAGTCTGGACAAGCAGGTCGACTATGTGCTGCCATTGGGTGGTTTTGAACTGGAGCCATTGGCTGAAGCGAAAATGCTGTTTGAAGAATACCAGATCTCGCTTCTCGTCCCGGATAAAGATAAACTGGCGGATATCCCGCTGATGGAAAATCCACCGGCTGAACTGCCATACGTGCTGCTCAATAAAGGAGAAGACGTATTTGCAGCCGGGCATTATGAACAGACGCTTGATGGTCTGTTTGTGACCTCAGATTCGGGACAAGATTATGCGCTGGCCTGTGTGTCCAAGTCGTAAATTGTACAGCTGTCGCGCTGCGGCAGACATCTACATTTTGCATATAATTAATAATAGTACGCTATCAATAAATGATATTTCCGAAAGAAAAGAAAGTATATGTCTTTGAATTAGACGATGTTATTTTTCCTAAGAAAGACTATCTGCTGCAGGTTTATTATCTTTTTGCCAATTTTATCGAATTCACAGAGACCTTCCCACCTCAAGGTGAGCTGGTTGAATTTATGAAAAATCATCTGGAGACGCAAGGTGAGCAGCTCCTGTTTGAGCGTACACAAGAGGCATTTGCGTTTGATAAGAAATACAAGGAGAATTTTGAGCGGCTGCATGTGAACGCCGTGCTGCCGTTGCGGCTTCATCTATTCGATCACATCGTCACCTTATTTTCCCAACTGAGAAACGAGGGTAAGCAGATCTGTATTCTCACGAAGGGAAATCCCTTGGAACAATTGAATAAAGTGAAATTTGTGGACTGGGGTGAATTTGCTGATATGATCAAGGTTTATTTTAAGGATGAACTTCTCTTCCGTCAAATAGATCCGCTGGAATATCTGGCAGACGAATTTTCCGTGGAACCAGCTGCAATACAATTTGTGGACTAGCTTTGCAGTGACTATCTTTGTGTCATCTACCAGCTGGATGTTGTTGTTGAACATACACCCGTATATTATTGAAAAAAATTATGATTAGGGATTTAAAAGCCCTATTTTTATAGAAAGCCCTTGGATTATGAATAAAGTGAATAAGCCCGCTACGATTAAGGAAATTGCCAAGAAGCTGAAAATCAGTCCTTCCACGGTATCTAGAGCATTGAATGATCATCCAAGTATTGGATTGGTGACGACAATGCGGGTCAAAAAAATGGCTGAGGAACTGAATTATGAGCCCAATCAGACAGCAATTTTCTTTAAACAGCGCAAGACATTCACCATCGCTGTGATCTTGCCGAGTTTATCGGAACCATTTTTTTCTTTTGCCATCAGTGAAATAGAAAATGTAGCATCGGCACATCAATATACCGTATTGATGGGGCAGTCTCTGGATGATCCAGACCGGGAGGAGCAGATCCTGAAAACATTTAAAAACCATCGTGTTGATGGTATTTTGATGTCTATCGGCAAGAAAACGACGAATCTGGAATTTATCGAGAAGCTGGAATCATCCGGTATTCCGGTTGTTTTCTTCGATTGCGTCCCCAGTTTACCGCATATCAACAAAGTGCAGAGCGATCTGTCTACAGGCATGAACGAAGCCGTGGACGCATTTGTGGCACGTGGACACAAGGTTATTGCACTGGTGAACGGCCCCAGAACTTTACCGGCGAGTGAGGACCGGAAAATCGCCTATCTGTCGGCAATGAAAAGGAATGGCATGGAAATCCTCGAAAAGAATATTATTGAGACAGATTTGAGTACAGAGGGAAACGAGAAAGCCATGGAGTGTATCTTTGCAATGCCTGAGCGGCCTTCCGCAATTATTTCTTTTAATGATTTCGTCACCTTGGATCTCATGAAGGTAGCACGTCATAGGGGCCTGGTTTTAAATCAGGACATTTTCTTTATCAGCTATGCAAATTATCCGTTGTGGCAATATATGGAAAACCCGCCAATGGGGCGTATTGAGCAATTTCCGGGAATGCAGGCCCGCAAAGCTGCTGAAATTTTGTTTGAACGTATCGAAAGTCCCGACGCTGCCGATCAACAGATCGTCTTTAAATCCCGCTTGGTGATGTAAACGGATATATGTATACAAACAAAAAAAGGCAAATCGTCGATTTGCCTTTTTTTGTTTGTATAGCGTGCTCTTACAAATGAATTACTTCACCATAAGCGTCAGCACATGCCTCCATTATTGCTTCACTCATCGTTGGATGCGGGTGTATTGATTTGATCATTTCGTGGCCGGTGGTTTCCAGTTTGCGTGCTACGACAACCTCTGCAATCATTTCGGTCACATTGGCGCCAATCAGGTGTGCACCCAAAAATTCACCATATTTGGCATCGAAGATAACCTTGACAAATCCGTCTTTTGCTCCGGCTGCTGAAGCTTTTCCAGAGGCGGAGAACGGAAATTTTCCAACTTTGATCTCGTAGCCAGCTTCTTTAGCAGCTTTTTCGGTATATCCTACAGAAGCAATTTCTGGGGAGCAATAAGTACATCCCGGAATGTTGTTGTAATCGATAGGCTCTACATGCAAACCTTTAATTTTTTCAACACAAGTAATACCTTCTGCCGAGGCTACGTGAGCTAATGCCTGTCCTTTGACAATGTCACCGATGGCATATACGCCTTCGATGTTTGTTTTGTAAAAATCATCCACAACAACACGGCCGCGGTCTGTTTTGACACCAACCTCTTCCAGCCCCAGATTTTCAATATTAGGGGTGATACCCACCGCAGACAAGACGACCTCGGCTTCGATCACTTCAATACCTTTTTCGGTTTTGATGGAAACTTTGCTCAGCTCGCCAGCAGTGTCAACGGATTGCACCTCTGATTTGGTTAGGATGTTGATACCCTGTTTCTTTAAATTTTTTTCTAACTGTTTTGAAATTTCTTCGTCTTCAACAGGAACAATTCTATCCATAAATTCAACGATAGTAACCTGTGTTCCGATGGCATTGTAAAAGTAAGCAAATTCAACACCGATTGCTCCTGAACCAACAACAACCAAAGATTTAGGCTGTTTAGGAAGTGTCATTGCCTGACGGTAGCCGATGATTTTTTTGCCATCTTGTGGTAGGTTCGGTAACTCACGTGAACGGGCTCCCGTCGCTAGAATGGTATGCTTAGCCGCATATTCTTTAGTAGAACCGTCTGCACCTTTGACTTCGATTTTACCGCCTTTTTTAATTTTAGCAGTTCCGGTGATGACATCGATTTTATTCTTTTTCATCAAGAACTGGATTCCTTTACTCATTCCTTCAGCAACGCCGCGGCTTCTTTTGACAATAGCTTCAAAATCAGCTTCACCACCTTGAACATTGATGCCATAATCTGCGGCATGGTTTAAATATTCAAATACTTGAGCACTTTTTAATAATGCTTTTGTAGGGATACAGCCCCAGTTTAGACAGATTCCGCCTAATGATTCGCGTTCGATAATTGCTGTCTTGAACCCTAACTGAGCGGCTCTAATGGCAGCAACATACCCGCCTGGACCACTACCGATTACAATGATGTCGTAATTCATATAAATAAATATTCTGTAGTTGAGTGTTATAGCTTCAAATACCAAGTATGTGAACCTTATATTCATTCAAAAGTACATAATTTTTCTGATGAAAATGAACTATTTATTGTAAAATTGGCGGTTTTTAATAAAACGCTGTCGTTGTAGGGAAGACAATGTCACGCGTTGGTAAAAGGGGAAAAAATAAATAAGACATCCGTCTGAGAGTCTTATTTTTGACATTCACAATTCACAGTTTATCATTATGTTAAGAATATTTAGACAAATTGCGCTGTGGGAGGCTATTTCCACGATTTGCTTGTTTTTTATAGCCATGCCCTTGAAGTATTTCGCTGGGATTCCCGAAGCGGTTAAGATTGCAGGATCCATTCATGGTTTTTTTGTCGTGATATTCGTCGTGATGCTTATCATGTCCACTATCGAGTACAAATGGCCGGTGCTGAAAGCCGTCAAGTATTTTTTGGCATCGTTGGTTCCTGTCCTCGGCTTTTGGGTTGAATTGGATCTTAAGAAGGAGATTGAGGGAAAGAGACAGAAGTCTTAATGGTTTATAAAGAGATTATGAGTATCTTAAAGACAGGAGAGATGGCTTATTCATCTCTTCCTGTTTTCTCGATGCCCATATAAGCGTAGGTAATACTGTCCTTCCCATGAGGTGTCGGGTTCCCGTCTTCGTCCAGATTGACGAACACCAACTTTTCAATAGAGAGAATTGTTTTTCTGGAGATTTTATTTCTCACCTCACAGCGCATGGTCAATGACGTGGTGCCGAAGTTGGTGGCTTCGATGCCTAATTCCAGAATATCCCCTTGTTTTGCCGAACTCACAAAGTTGATTTCGGAGATAAACTTGGTGACTACTTTTGGATTGCCCAGCTGCACAATCGCATAGATGACTGCCTCTTCGTCTATCCAACGTAATAGTGTTCCTCCGAACAAGGTGCCATTGGGGTTAAGGTCTTCAGGTTTAACCCATTTTCGCGTATAAAAATTCATTTCGGTATATAGGTATTTATAACAAAGGGGAAAAGTTTCCTTTTCCCCTTTTGATGTTTGATTTAACAATTATGCATGTATTGCTCTGTTCGCTGTAGCTGCTAATGCGGCTTCTTTCAGCGCTTCGGTATAGGTTGGGTGTGCGTGACAAATACGTGCGATATCTTCCGCTGAAGCCCGGTATTCCATGGCTACGGTGGCTTCGCCGATCATATCAGCAGCTCGCGGACCGATCATATGTACGCCCAGGACTTCGTCTGTAGCCGCATCGGCCAGTACCTTTACAAAACCATCCGTATCGCCGGAAGCTTTTGCACGGCCGGACGCTTTGAAAGAGAAAGAACCGGCTTTATATTTTACGCCTGCTTCTTTCAGTTGTTCTTCAGTCTTGCCTACAGAAGCAACTTCAGGCCATGTATATACCACACCCGGAATTAAGTTGTAGTCTATATGTGGTTTCTGGCCGGCGATATATTCTGCAACATATACGCCTTCGTCTTCTGCTTTGTGCGCGAGCATTGCACCTGTGATCACATCACCAATTGCAAAGACGCCTTGCACAGGTGTTTCCAAGTGCTCGTTGACCGGAATTTTCTTGCCTCTCTCTTCTAACGTGATACCGATATTTTCCAAGCCCAGGCCTTCCGAGTAAGCTGTACGTCCTACAGCTACGATACAGTAGTCTCCCTCGAGCGTGATTTCTTGTCCTTTTGGATCTTCCGCAGTCACTTTTACAGTTTTACCTTTGGCCGAAGCACCGGTGACCTTATGTCCTAGATAGAATTCCATGCCTAATGACTTTTTGAGGACACGTTGTAATTCTTTGCCTAAGCCTCCATCCATAGTACCAATGATGGATTTTGCAAATTCTACGACAGAAACTTTTGAGCCCAGACGTGCATATACGGAACCTAGTTCCAGTCCGATCACACCGCCACCGATGACGATAAGGTGTTTGGGTACTTCTTTTAAATTAAGTGCTTCTGTGGAGGTAATGATTCTCTTTTTGTCCACAGGCAGAAACGGCAATGACGTTGGTTTCGAGCCGGTTGCGATAATTACATTTTTACCGGTGATCTGCTCGGTTGTACCGTCAGCTTTTGTTATCTTAATGGTGTTTTTGTCTACAAATGAACCTACACCCTGGAAACTGTCAATTTTGTTTTTCTTAAATAAGAAAGTGATACCAGCCGTGTTCTGGGCAATAACATCGTCTTTGCGGGCGATCATTTTTGCCATGTCTACTTTTAGGTCTTTTAAGCTGATGCCGAAGGCATCAAAATTGTGGGCAGCATTGTGGTAATGCTCTGAGGAGTCTAAAAGCGCTTTTGAAGGAATACATCCAACGTTGAGACAAGTACCACCAAATGTGCTATATTTTTCAATAACAGCTGTTTTTAATCCTAATTGGGCACAACGGATAGCTCCTACATATCCGCCTGGACCACTTCCGATTACAATTACGTCGTATTGCATTGATTACGTTTTAATTTTTTGTAGTACAAATTTAATGATTATTAATGGGATAGGAAATCAAAACTTACGATTTGTACCCAGAGGGAAGTGCTGAAGCATAAAAAAAGGATATTCAAACCCTGAATATCCTTTTCTATATTTTATTCTGCGACGATTTTTCCTTGCATCACACCGTAGTGACCAGGGAAACTACAGATAAAAGGATAGACCCCTTTTTCGAGGGTGAATGTGATTTTATCCGTTTCGCCGGGACCTAACAATTTGGTATGGGAAACTATCGAAGATAAAGCTGATTTAGGGATATATTCGTCCGCTGCTGCCGCAGCTGCCTCTGCTCCGAAAGTGGGTAGGTCAACACCGGGCTTCAGAATAACTACATTATGTCCCATGGATTCTTTTGGCATGGTTCCCGCATTTTTGAAGGTTAACTCCACTGGTTCGCCAGCTTTCACACGGAATAGATCCTTATCGAACTTCATTTGGTCATTACCTTCTAAAGACAAGCTGTTCGAAATAGCAACATTTTCAATTCCGGGAACAGTCTCTGCTGCTTGGTTTTCTGTTGAAGTTGTTGTTTCTGTACTTGTTGACTTGTCAGATTTCTCTGCGTTTCCGCCACATGATGCAATCGACAAAGCAACTGCAACCGCTGGTATCACAAAAAATTTTTTCATTAGAATAATTTGTTTTTAATGGCAATGAAGCTGCCGCGAACTCCGTCATTCGAGCTTTTACCCGGACGGAGGTTCATGACGGATTCATCATTGTGTTTTATAATTCTTTAAAAATAGTGATTTCATTGATATTTAGAAATTATCATTTCAATTTTGACAATAAAGTATCAATTGTTTTGTGTAATTTGATGGGATCGAAAGGTTTTCCTACAACTTCGTTAGCACCAGCATCTAAGGCTTCTTGTTGTTCGGCCTGTAATACCGAAGCAGAAATAGAGATAATAGGCATGTTTGCGATCGAAGGACTGCTGTGTTTACGGATTTCTTTGATGGCCTCAAAGCCACTCATCAGAGGCATATGGGCATCCATAAAGACCAGGTCTATGGCACGTTGGTTGATTTCCTCGAGCGCAATCTGCCCATTCGTTGCCAGTACGATTTCGCAGTTCCAGCTCTTCAGGATGTTGGCTAACATAAAACTATTCAATTCGTTGTCTTCCGCGATCAGAATGACAGGTGAATTAAATTTAGGTAATTCCGTATAAAGCACTTGGGTTTCTTTTTCTAGGGGTTTATCTTCTATTTTATCAAAAGTACATTCAAAGGAAAATGTGCTTCCACTGCCGTATGTGCTGGATGCAAATACTTTGCCGTTCAACAGGGCTGCGATGCGCTTGACAATAGCCAGCCCGAGTCCTGTGCCACCAAATTTTTTGGTGATGCTATCTTCACCTTGTTCAAAGGCAATAAATATTTTTTCCAAAGCCTCTTCTGCGATCCCTATACCAGTATCAATGACCTGAAACTGCAGGCTGATCTGCTGTTTGGTTTCATCGAGCAGGCTGATTTTTAGCGCTACGGAACCTGTAGAGGTAAATTTAAAGCTGTTGGATATAAAATTGGATAGAATTTGCTTCAGCCGAAGAGGATCTGTCAAAAAATAGCTGTTGATCCGTTCATCTATGTCAATGGAAAAATGTAAACCTTTAAAAATTGCCTTATCTATAAACAGGTTGTTGAGGTCATCGGTAATATCGTGCACCGATGTAGATTCCATATTGAGCTTCATCATGCCAGAATCGACCTTGGAGAGGTCCAGAATGTCATTGATAATATTCAATAAGTTCTGAGATGCTGAATCAAGCTTATTGATCCAGTTTTCCTGTTCGGCTGTGAGCTGTGAATTTTTCAACATTTGTGTGATCCCCATGATACCGTTGATCGGCGTGCGGATCTCATGGCTCATGTTGGCCAGGAAGGTCTCTTTTGATTTTCTGGCCAGTTCAGCCTCTTCTTTTGCCTTCAGGATAGCTTGTTTGGATTCTTCCAGTTCTATATTTTTCGCTTTAATTTCCTGTTGTATGAGCAGTTGCCGCACAAAAGATTTGACTTTTGCGACGGTCGCTTCGGGATTCAGCGGTTTATAGAGATAGTCTACAGCACCACTGTTGAGCCCCTGGATCAGGTATTTGTCCTCCTTAGAGATGGCGGTGACCATGATAGGGATAATGTGGTTCGTCTTGGGGTTTTTCTTAAGAAAGGACACGAATTCGAAACCATTGATTTCGGGCATCTGTACATCAACCAGTGCCAGATCGATCTGTTCTTTCCAGCATATTTTCAAGGCTTCGTTGGGATCGGTGCTGCTAATTATATTTACATATTCGATATCTTCCAGCAAAGCTGTGAGACTGATGATATTTTCGATTTTATCATCGACGATCAATATCTTAATCTTCTTCATTATATCAAAATCTAAATACAAGTTAGGTGAATTGCTCAATGTAGTTTTTTATGGCTTCTATACTCAGGATTTTATCGTGCGCATGGAGCTGTATAGCTGCCTCGGGCATCATGGGGACTTCTGCTGTATCCGGATCCTGCACATAGGTTGTGCCGCCATATTGTTTGATCACTAATAGCCCTGCCGCGCCGTCCTGATTGGCCCCTGAGAACAAAATTGCGGTGCAGTTCTCTTTATATATTTCGGCAGCGGATTCAAATGTCACATCAATCGATGGTCTGGAATATTGGACCGGTTCGGAGATGTCCAACGAAAAGCTATAATCAGGCTCAATGAGCAGGTGGTATCCAGCAGGTGCAAAATAGATCGTTCCATCTTCAATGCTCTCCTTGTCATCCGCTGTTTTTATGCGTTGTACCAAGGCTTTCGACAACGTCTCCTCAATGCTTGAAGCATATTTAGGATTGCGGTGTACGATGACGACTACAGGGACCTGTATAGGTCGTTCCAAAGCTTTTAGAATATTTAAGATAACGCTAAAACCGCCTGCAGATCCTGCCAATAAGAGAATTTTCCGTTCCATGGCTAACCGATTTTTTGGTAAATGTTGTATTTTTTATTCACAACTTTAAATTTAGCCGCATTTTTGTAGTTGATTAATGACTCTTTCGATCCAAGGCATAGAAAACCGAGATGACAGAGAGAATGGTAAAACAGATCCAGGACTTTTGATTGAAGTTCAGTATCGAAATAAATCAGTACGTTCCGGCAGCTGACGACCTGAAACTCATTGAATACACCGTCTGATACGAGGCTATGCTGTGAAAAAAGTATATTTTTTTTTAGACTGTTATGAATAGTCGCTGCATTGTACATGGCGGTATAATAATCCGAGAGGGAGCTTTTTGGTTCTGTTTTAATAAAATTTTCTGAGTACTCTTTTACTTTTGCCAGGGAGTAGATACCCCTTTTGGCTTTATCCAGCACTTTCGAATTGATATCCGTTCCGTAAATAAATGCGCGTTCGTACAAGCCCGCTTCCTTCAATAGAATGGCCAGGGAATAGACTTCTTCGCCTGTTGAGCATCCGGCACTCCAGAGCTTAATATGCGGGTATGTAGCCAGGTAGGGAAACACCTCTGCTTTTAAGGCTTTATAGAACTCGGGATCCCTGAACATCTCCGTGACATTGACGGTAATTTCCTGTAAGAAGTAGGTGCTATATCCCGGTTTATTGATCAAGTTGGATTTTAATTCCAGCAGATTCAGCTTATTGAGTTCCATTATTCTGGCTACTCGTCTTTTGAGCGAGGACCGTGTATAGCCTGACACATCAAAACCATGAAGGTTTTTGAGCACATCAATTATTTCCTCCAGCTCTTCGAATGTTAACATTATTGCCATTTTACTGCTTAACTCAACCATACACGCATTAAAGAAATCAGTTTATCTACATCGACGGGTTTGCTGATGTAGTCGTTAGCGCCGACAGCTATGGTCTTTTCCCGGTCGCCTTTCATAGCTTTGGCGGTTACCGCTATGATCGGCAGGTTTGCGAAGCGCTTGTTGGCCCGTATGTTTTCAATTGCTTCATAACCGTCCATAACCGGCATCATAATATCCATTAAGACGAGGTCTATGTGTTCGTTTCGCTCCAGGATATCGAGTGCTTCCTGTCCATTATTTGCGATCTCAACATTGATTTCATATCCTTCAAATACGGTGCTCAACGCAAAGATATTACGCATATCGTCATCTGCCAGCAACACTGTCTTGTTCGCCAGATTATTTTCGGCCAGCACCGATGAGCCGGGGGTAGATGGACTGTATGCTTTTTTGTTGCTCCGGATGTTATTTAAAAATAAATTCACTTCGTCTATTAAGCGGTTGTTGGACTTAGCTGATTTTAACACCATAGCCTGGCTATGCTGCACAATTTCTGAAGTCTGTTCGGGACTTAGCTCCATCGCTGTATTAATAATGATCGGCAGCTCCTTGTACTGGCTATTGGACTTGATTTCGTTGAGCAGTTCGATCCCTGGCCTGTCAGGCAAATTAAGATCCATAATGATGCAGTCAAATATCTTTTCCTGAGACAGAAGATCCAGCGCCTGCTGGGCGTCATAAGCCTGAAATATCTGTATATGCTGCTCCTCAAGGGATTGTTTTATAAAATCACTTTGAATTTCCTGGTCTTCCACCAAGAGGATTTTTTTCAGGGGATGACTAGTGGAGGCTTTGATCTTCTGGAAGGTCTCGGCCAGGGACTCTTCCGATACTGGTTTAGACATAAAACTGATGGCACCGGCGGATATAGGTTCATCATGGAGGAAGGTCCCCGCTGACATCATGTGAACGGGAATATCCTTGGTTGCCGTAGTCTTCTTCAGATTGCGCAACACTTCCCAGCCATCCATTTTAGGCAGCATGATATCCAGAATGATTGCTGCAGGCAGAAGGTTCTGGGCTTTGTTGAGCCCATCTTGTCCATCGTAGCTGAGGTAGACATCATAGCCGTTCTGAATGGCATAATCTTTTAAGATGTCCGCAAAGATGAAATCATCTTCAATGATCAGCAATCTGTTGTTTTTGTTTGCAGCATCAGCGTAAGTGGCGTTGTCTTCCCCAATTTTTGGGGATATTACAGGAGTAATGGGCGATTGCTTGTCCACTGTGGTGGATACAGCGTTTTGGGTATCCAAAAGTAATGGAAGGGCAAAGACAAAGGTACTTCCTTCGCCCACTTTGCTGTGGAGTGTAATTTTGCCCTTCAGAAGATTTGCTATTTCGCGGCATATCGACAGGCCGAGCCCTGTGCCACCATATTTGCGGCTTGTAGAGCCATCTTCTTGTTTAAAGGCATCAAAGATCAGTTCCTGTTTGTCCGGAGCTATACCAATTCCGGTGTCGCTAACCGTAAAATAAAGATGTTCTTTGTCAGCTGCTATCTTGAGCGATACGGTACCGTTCTCGCCCGTAAATTTGAACGCATTTGACAGGAGATTCTTGAGCACTTGCTGTATACGTTGTTCGTCACTGACGAATTCTTGCGGTGTACTTTCCTCGAGCTGTAATTCGAACCGGATATGTTTCGATTCGGCAGTGTCGTGAAAAAAGTCCCGGATATAGCTGATCAGATCACCGGTGTTGATGGGTTCGTTCTGTATTTCAACTTTTCCGGATTCTATTTTGGCTAAATCCAGCAGTTCATTAATGAGGTGAAGCAAGTCAGAACCGGCGCTATGGATGACAGATGCGTATTTAATCTGATCCTCATGTAAATTTTGCTTTTTATTGTCCTGCAGCAGTTTGGCCAGAATAAGGATACTATTGAGGGGAGTCCGCAGTTCATGGCTCATATTGGCCATAAATTCCGATTTGTATTTGCTGGATAGTTCTACTTCTTCGATCTTTTGGGCGACAGCCAGCCGTGCCTTTCCCAGATCTTCATTTTGAGAAAATAGCAGTTTGGCCTTCTCATCCAGCTCATTGTTTGTCTGGATAAGCTCTTCCTGTTGTACCCGCAATTCCTCCTCCGAGGCTTCCAGCAGATGGGTTTTATGGATCAGCTCCTCATTGGTTGTCCTTAACTCTTCTTGCTGCGCTTCAAGCTCTTCTGTCTGCTGCTGAAGTTCTTCGTAAAGTTCGGCAAGCTTGCCATGAGTCTGAGCTACTTTTAGAGTGACCGCAACATTGTCTTTCACCTTATCCAGGAATTTGAGCCGAAGCTGTTCCTCTTTTTCGCCAACGATCGGACAGCAGATTTCCATCACTGCGACACAATGACCTTCATAAGTAAAAGGGATGATATAGATTTCGGCCTCGATTCTGCTGGACAAAGAAGTTTCCAGAAGCAGATGGCTATGGTCGATGTCTTTGATTTTTACGACCAGGTTTTTGCAGGCCACATCACCTAAGATGCCATCGTTTTCCTTGAAGGTCTGTTTGAGCTGCTGCGAAGATGAAATACCGACTTTGTGCGATAGCTGGTATTCCTGATAATTGTCATCAAATACATAGACGGTACCACCTAGCGCCTTGGTCGTACGGATAATAGCTTCCAAGCTGATTGTCGCAATTTTTTTGTCTGTATAATCGCCACGTAGCTGCTCGTCGATATGGTTGATGGCATTCAGGATCCAGTTGTCGCTATTGGTCTGATCCTGCAGTGTGCGCAGTTGATCATTGGATTCCTTCTGACTTTTAACGGTCGCCCTTAGTACTTTGGAAATGGAAGAGATCTTGGCCAAAATAAAGAAAAATCCGCTTAATCCGATCGCAATAAACAAGTAAGTAATGTTCTGGGCAAGCTGAAGACTGTTGGCGGATTTCTCCAGTAAATTAGCCCTTTGGGCGAGAAGATCTTTGGAGAGTATATCAATCTGATTAAAAATGGCTGTTTTTTGGACACTAATCCGCTTAGAAAGATCTTCATTGTGCGCGATCTCGTACATATCTTGCTCAAAATCATAGAATGCCCTTATTTCCTTGCGGAGTAAGGCTATCTGCTGCGCCGGGAATGTATAAAACCCATCGTCGGTGTCAAATGCGTTCAACAGCTCATCATTACGCCTAAGGTCTTGCTGATAGGGAGTAAAGAGCGCGGTGTTCTTTTTTATACAATAGTTAAGTTTGGCGTCATTGACATTATCCACGTTTGTTCTGATCCGGTTAATAAGAGCAAACCGCTCTTCGGCAATCCGGACAATCGTACGTTCATTATCCAATATATGATGCAGAGAGATAAAAAAGCACAACGCGGAAATAAAAATTAGTGAAAAAGAAATCACTACTCCGATGGTAATCTGCTTTTTATAGTTTTTTTGATCCATGCAAGAATGCGTTTAATGTTCATTTTTCTGCGGGTAGTTGCCGTTATCACACCGGGAAAAAGATGTATGTAAAATAACGAAAAAACTTACTATTCCTAAAATACAGAAAAATACAAGATAGTCAGGTGCAAACGTGAAATACTTAAAAAACAAAACCCTGATGATGGGCACCAGGGTTTGTTACTAACCAATTATAAACCTAAATTATGAAAAGACTTCCTAAAGAGCTCCTAAAATTAACTTTAGTTGCTGTATTTTTTTGCCTGAAAACCAGAATGATTGTTTTATTAATCTTATATATGCTTTTAAAATAAATGTGCTTAAAAGCGTTCTGTTAGTGTTTTCATAGCGAGATAACCTTTAATTATCTTCTACAAAGATACAGTAAATAGTCCTTTCCTTCCAAATGTTTTTAACAATAAGTTGCTAATACAACTATGTTGTGACATATAAATGATATTTGGCGTATTTAAATAAAAATATGACCGTCAACGTTTCGTCTCTGTAAGAGCCGACAGTCGGATTATTGGTCGAAATCCCTTACTTTTACAAAAATATATTTTGATGGTATTGACAGAATTTAAACAGATAAAAGGGTTTGTACTGGATGTGGACGGTGTTTTGACGGATGGAACAGTGCAGGTAAACGAAAGCGGGGAGCAGTTGCGTACCTTTAATATCAAAGATGGTTACGCGATGCAGCTGGCCATTAAGCAAGGTTACCCTATTTTTATTATTACCGGCGGAGCTTCCCGTGGTGTTGAACATCGTTTAAAGGGCCTTGGCGTCCGTGAAGTTCATTTAAAGGTAGCTGACAAGCTGACGAGGTTGAGGGAGCTTGCAGATGTATATCAGTTAGAATTGAGTCAGCTGATGTATATCGGAGATGATATTCCGGACTTCAGTTGCATGCGTTCTGTGGGGCTTGCTGTCTCTCCGGCCGACGCTGTCGAGGACATTAAGAAAATTTCGCATTATGTATCGGCATTGAAAGGCGGGAAAGGCGTTGTGCGCGAGTTGATCGAGAAAGTTTTGAAGCTACAGGGCAACTGGTATGAGGATGAAATGATAAAGAGTATATAGGTATGTTAGCGAATTTAAAAAATGTGCCGGTTATTCTAGGCTCCCAATCGCCAAGGCGAAAACAGTTATTAGCAGGTTTGGGCTTTCCGTTTGAGGTCGAAGTGAGAGAAACAGATGAATATGTGGATCCTGCGCTTACGCCTCAAGAAGCTGTCCGTCACATTGCCTTGCAAAAATTGAAGGCTTTTGCGGACCGGTCGGACAGCCTGGTGATCTGCGCAGACACGGTTGTTGTTTCGGCTGCGGGGGAGATTCTGGGTAAGCCCAAAAGCAGGGACGAGGCCGAACGGACGCTGTGGAGTCTGTCCGCCGATAAGCATCTGGTCATGACGGCAGTGGCGATCCAATGGAAAGGTAGTGTCCATTCTTTTGTGGAGACGACAACAGTTCACTTCTATCCGCTGGATTCGGAAGAAATAAGCTACTATGTATCAAATTTTTCACCGTTGGACAAAGCGGGATCCTATGGTATCCAGGAATGGATCGGCTTGATCGGAATCGCGAAAATAGAGGGGGAATACAACAATGTGGTGGGCTTGCCAACAGCTAAGCTCTACCAGGAATTAAAAGGTTTAACATAGAAAAAGCGGCTGTATAGCCGCTTTTTTTGAAAACAATTTGTGTTATCGATTCCCTTTTTCATATAGGAATCGATGCACGCTCTATGGTATCTTTAACGGAGAGGACATGTACTAATTTTGCCAGCTGTCGATTATTGGAAAGCATGAGGCCTCAATTCACCCGCTATTTGATGAAATAACGGATTCCTGTATAAAACATGCGTCCTGTTAGCGGGCCCCACAGCATCGAGGTGTCAAAATAGTTTCCAAAGGGCTGATCCGCAGCAAGGATTGGGGTTTTCTGAAAATAGTTGGATAGATTTTCACCGCCAATATAGACCGTAAAGTTCTTGTCTTTGCCGAATGTTTTACTGATCTGCGCATTCATTGTCGCATAGGTTCTGGATGTTGCTGGCATCTGGTATTCTACTGGGTTGTCTAGCGTTGAAGGTATACGTTTTGGTCCAACGACATTCAAGGTGTAATCCAGGCTCCAGCCCGAGTGGTGATTGTACGCAAGGTTGACAAAGCCACGATGTTTGGCCAACAGTGGTTTGGTTTTTCTGCCGCTCTCGAAATCGGTCTGCACATCCAGGAGGCGATAAGCGAGACGCGTTTCAAAATGTGGGGCGGGCATCAAACGGAACTCTGCTTGTAAGCTGTTGGAAAATGATTTGCCACTTAGATTATAAAAATTGATCTCCCTTGGGTTTTCGTAATCTACAACAACCTGATTGGAGAAGCTGTTGTGAAAAAACTCGACAGAAGCAGAGGCTTCTCTTCCGAAGATTCGCATGCTCTGGTCCAGGGCTAGGCCGGTATTCCATGATACTTCAGGCTGCAGGCCATATGCTTTCTGATGAATATCAGGGGACTGGATGACCAGTTTTCGGCTACTTGCCAGTACAGCGGTGTTTTCTGCAAAGATATTTGCTGTTCGCTGTCCCCTTCCTGAACTAGCGCGTAAGGTCGTTCCGGATATAGGTGCATAGCGCAGGTTCACCCGCGGTGTGGTAAACCAGCCATATAATGAATTATAGTCCTGGCGTAACCCCAGTACGGCATCAAATTTTTCGGAAGGACTAAAGGTATATTCTGCAAATGCTCCCGAGACCACCTCTTTGCGTTTAAAATTCTGGTCCTTGAGATACCATTCGTCATAGTTGTCGTAATTGACGGACACACCGACCCGATATTTGTGGGCGACGGTACCGAGGATGTCCTGAAAGAGGAGGTTTGCATAACCGTTTTGTTGTTCAGAATCGTAGCTGTTCAGACCAAAGTAGCTTTTCTGATTATAGTTGGATCCCGCCAGTTGCAAGCCAACGCTACGATGTTTATTCCCCGGAAATACATAACCAATTTTGGCAAAGCCTTCAACACGCTCGATGTCAAAGCCGAGTCCATAGCGATTGGTCGTGCCTTTATCCTTTTTCTTGTCAAAATCTATTTGTCCGCCGGTACGGTCGTCATTGAGGTATTTAATGCCGAATTGTACCATAAGACCCTTTCCGTTTTCGTATAACCAACGGTTTACCCCGGAAAATAAATTTCCGATGGGCACATCCCTGAAGCCATTGTGGCTAAAGTTCATGGATTTATTATACATAAAGTTGTCATGTAATAAGACCGATGTGGACCAATGGTGCCCAATTTTTTGGGAAAGGTTCAGATTTACGTCAGTGCGCCCCATATTATTGGCATAGGCATTAAAGAACAGCCTTTCTGAGTTTTGTGGTTTTTTTAGTTCGACATTGATCTGACCGGCCATGCTTTCATAGCCATTGGCGACGGAGCCTACCCCCTTGGCGATCTGAATGGATTCTATCCAGGTGCCAGCGATGGAATTTAGGCCCAGTGGTGAGGCTAAGCCGCGGGGGCCTGGCAGGTTTTCGACAGTCAGCTGGGTATAGATTCCACTGAGGCCTAGCATCTGGATCTGTTTACTGCCGGTGACGGCATCAGCACTGATTACGTCCACGGAAGCATTGGTTTCAAAACTTTCGCTCAGATCACAGCAGGCTGCTTTGAATAGTTCTTTGCCGGTGAGTACTTCCAGTCTGGCGGGTGTCATCCTGTCGATATAGTTTGACCGGCGTGTCCCTTTAACTTCGACTTCCATCAGGACATTGCCTCTGGCGGTGATCATGACAATCTCATGGGGGTCTTTAATGGTGATGGTATCGGACCGCATGCCCACATAGCTAACCACCAGTTTGTCAAAACCGTCTTTGTGCTCTAGCTTAAACACACCGTTTTCATTACTTCTGGTATTCCTTGTCGGTAAATTTGCCCAATGCACGTTAGCACCTACAATTGGTTTGAGCTCACCTTTTTCATTCTCTTCCACCACGACACCTGTAATGATATGGGGGTGGTCATGTTCTGATTCGGTTGTAGCAGGTTGTTTTTCAGGTGATTTTCCGTCGATCAGTCGTGGGTACATACAGCATTCATGCAGCTTGGCATAAGCCTCTTCGCTTGCCACTAGGTTGTCGACGTCATGTCCGACTGCAGCGATGTTTTTTTTGATCGTTTCCAGCTGCACTTTCTCTGCATCGTAGGTTAAGAGCAGCTGATTGTTGCTGGCATTCCAGACTGCGCTAGCTACGCCGGGCAGTTTGGCTGCAGTTTCAATTCTTTTTTTGCACATGGCGCAGTTGCCGGCCACAGTTAGTGTTTTTGTACTGTCGCTCTGTGCCCAAAGGGTTGTGATGGTGATAAATAAGATTAGTGCTGTTGTGTATATTTTTTTTAACATTTGATTCATGATTCTTTAATAGTATACGGTCTTAAAAAAAGCTGCATAGCAATGCCTATCGATGAAAAAATCCATCAATACATCAGTATAATGAAGAAATGAATCAGATTCTAAAGTTTTGGTTAAGAATAAAGACAGGCTGGTTATCTTTTTGGATAAAGTATCCGAAACTAGCTACCTGGAGTAATGAGCTGTCCTCTTCGGCTGCAAACTGAAAATAGTTAATCATCCAATGGCGTATGATAACCGCCGGGGAGAAACTATTGAAGTTAAGAGTCTGAGATAAACGATTGAAGTCATCCACTTTTTGAGCAGCTATGCGTATATCTTTACAGCTGCCTTCCTGATGGCAATGTTGCTGGTTTTTATCCGATTTTGCACATAAGGGGCATGAATGAGCCGTTTGGTCTTCTGACAGTGACAGCGCCTGAGGTTCGCCCTGGCAAAAATGAAGATGCAAAGTCGCACCGCTTGCTGCGAGCAGATAGAAAAATAAGCCGATAAAGAGTGCGATCTTCTTCATTTCCACAAATGTAGATAAAATTTATATGTTTTTTTTGTAATATTTTGAATAAATGTTATAACTTGTACTGCAGAATTTATAACCAAAAACTACCGATGTTATGTGTCTTTTATTCATTAATTCCATTAGTTTATATCTGCTAGCTGTACTTTTGATCGTCAGTGCAGTGCTATTGTATAAAGGATTTTATCATGTCGTCCGCCGTATTCAGGAATAAGCGTTTCTGATGGCTTTCCTTTTGGGGAGCGGGCTAATGGACTTTGATTGTTGATTATGAAAACGGAGCCGCCTTAATAAGCAGCTCCGTTTTTTATGATCGGCTTAGCAATGGGTCGCTTTTTCCGTTTTTTCCGGTCTCGATACGACCGGCGTATTGTTCTGCAAAATCCGAATATTGTTTGCAGGTTACACGGACGTCATACCAGTGATATTGTTTGGACAGGTCGAAGCGAATAGTCGCAGTTTCCCCGCTTTTTAGCGAGAGAGGTGTGTTTCCCCGACCGTAGCTCAGATCTTCAAATAGGAGCTGATGATCCACCTCATCGCTGTTCATACAGCTGAAGATTAATTTACCCGTGAAGGTTTTGGTATTTTTATCTATTTCGTAGCGGCAGATGATTTTAATTTTTGGATGTGTGGGGCCGCCCTTAAACTCGCGATAAAAGCCATTAGGACCATGTACTTCAAACTGATACTTTCCATTTTCGAAAGATTGTATATTCCATTGGTCGGTGATGCGGTCACCGGGAGACACCGCATAGCAGCGGGAGGTTCCGGTTTCACCGTTATAAGGGGCAGCATGATATACAGTGAAGGGAGAGCCCGCGGCTCGATCACCGAACATATCATTTCGTACTTCGAACGCAATCTGATAGTTTCCTTCTGGGCGGTATTCACCATCCGCATACAATTCGTAAGGGAGCAAGCAGGAGTCACGAAGCCCCGGTTCCTGTCTTGGAAAATAAGGCGAACTGGTAGGGTTTTTCTCTATTTGCTGGACCTCCGCTGAGGATAAAGGTTTGAAGCCCATTGGAAGTCCTTTATATTTGGCTTGGTGGATTCCTCTTATAAAATGTTCGCGGTCCAATACTAATGGTTTGTTGATCAGCTCGCCGTGGTAAGGTCTGAAGGCTGAGGTGAGGTCGCCGCAGACTGCCCTTCGCCAGGCGCTGATGTTGGTCTCCCTGACTTCTTTCTTGATTTTATGGCTAATGAATTTTTCGAGAAATTGTAAGCTGGAGGTGTGATCGAATACCTGAGAATTGACCCAGCCACCTCTTGTCCAAGGTGATGCAATAATCATCGGAACCCGATACCCCAGGCCGATCACGCTCTCACGTCCACTTTCCGGATAATATTGTTCATTACGGCGGACAAATTCGACGGTCGGGTCAATCCCCGCGGAGACTTTGCCACTTTCTGGCCGGTACGGATTTGGCGGCGTGAAAGGTGCGAAATGGTCGAAATAGCCATCGTTCTCATCGTAGGTGAGAATAAAGATCGTTTTTTTCCAAATCTCTGGGTTCTGCGTCAGGATATCCATGATTTCACTAACGTACCAGGCGCCAAACCAAGGGGAGTCGGGATGATCTGAGAAAAGCTGGGGTGGCGCCAGCCAGGAGACCATCGGAAGCTTTCCCTCTTCAACATCTTTTCGAAACTGATAAAGGATATCTCCTTTGGGTATCTGTAGCTCCCGCTGCTGATCGCCTTCCTGATAGCGCATGGTCTCCAATTGCATATAATCAGGTTGTGCACTATTGTTGACAAATGCCCGCCGATGGATATCCCTTGTCCGTGCATCGAGTTTTTCGAAGTTGTCCATGCTGTACTGCTCGATTTCAGCAAGTAGCTGTCCCAGTTGCTGCTGTAGTTTTTGCTTCATATCTGCAGTCGTGGCAGTACTTATTTTTTCTTCCAGCTGTTTCTTTTTTTCGTGCAGCAGCTGACGATAGCGTGGGCTGTATTTTACCTCATATTGCGGAAAGTATTCCATAGGATTACATCCAAAATTGGCCAGCCAGCTATTGGCCTCACCGCTATAACCGGCGCTGCTGGATGAAATTTCGTTCTGATAGATTTTCCAGTCCACTCCGAGCTCAGACAGGCGTTCGGGAAAGGTTTTCCAGTTGGCTTTTCCACTAAATTCAGAATCACCATTCCATACCAGCGCCTTTCCGTTTAAATTTTCGCGGATATTTGCTGTCCAGAAATACAATCTGTTGGGGTTGGTGCCTGTGATGCTGGAACAAAAATGCTGATCGCAGATGGTGAAAGAATCGGCAAGTGAATAGTAGAAGGGTATATCTTCTCGGGTATAATAGCCCATCGTTAAGGGGAGGTCTGCAAACTCTTTAAAGCCAGAATGTTTGACATCTAACCATCTATCCATTTTACCCTCATTGCGGGCGTCGGTCTGATCCGTCCAGTTATGAGGAAGACATCCCATCCAGGTGATTTTTGAATCTTTGATATCTAGCCGGAAGGGGGCGTATGTTTCACCAGTTTTTTGCGTCTGGAACCAGACTTTATTGCGGTTTGGCTGCCGGATGGCTCTGGGATCGTTGAATCCACGAACTCCCCGGAGGGTACCAAAAGCATGATCAAAAGATCTGTTTTCCTGCATCAGCAGTACAACATGTTCGGCATCATAAAAGGAGCTTCCTAAGGCGGGGTTGATTGCCATTGCCTTGGCAATGGCCGGCGGAATAACATGAGAAAGCGAGGCTCCCCCGGCAAGCATCGCCGCTTTCTTTAAAAAATCTCTTCTGGTATCCATGTTTTAGTTTATTTGATTAACCACATTGTAGCGTTGACATTATCGCCTTCGGGAAACTGCCGTTTTAGTGCAGCATCCAGATTGGCCTCATTGTATTGTGACTCAGATAAGGGGTACTGCCAACGTTTAGGCACTTTTCCTCCGTTCAGCGTGCCCGGACCGACGCGTAGGGCCGGGATGCCTGTGCGGCGTTGCTCGATAAAAGGCTCCCAGCCAGAGTTCATATAGAAAGCAATATATTTTTGCGTAAGAATTTTGGTCAGTGCATCTCCGTTCGATAATTTGACAAGGTCTCCGGCGAGGTAGTCTTCTACAACATTTCCGGTAATTTTATAGAAAGCCATGGAGGCCGTTATCCCTTTTTGATAATGGCTGTTCACATCGCCGCTAATCCAGCTACGTTGAATAGCTTCGGCCAGGAGAAACTCCTGTTCTGCATAACTCATGAAAATCATCGGTTCGTTCACTGGGTTACGAAGGTCGACAAATCTCCTGGCAATTAACGAGGATTGAGCAGCTGTCGCCTGTTGGTCAGCCGGAGACAGGCCAGCATCTACTCCTTTGTAATTGCCGAAAATCCCCGAGGGCTTTCCGGCAATTGGGTCTGCAAATGAGAATAAGCGTGGGTCCTGGCGCTGTTGCAGCATTTCTACAAATGATTGCTCAAGAGATACGAGAGTTGACACACTTAGATGGCCAGCGGTTGGGTAATAGTTGGAAGGATCCGACGTATTGAAGACAAGTTGTGCATTGTCATTGATACTCTCCATTAAGGGATATCTGGCAGGGTTGCCGATCATGGTCTGAAATTGTTTCTTGACCGCGATCTTACTTTGGCCTTCCTTTTTTGACAGATGGATCAACAGACGCAGGCGATAGGCGTTAGCGAATTTTTTCCATTTTAGAGCATCACCGCCAAAGATGATATCCCCGTCAATCGGACCGTTGGCGGCATCCAATAACGCATTTGCCTGTTCCAGTTCCTGCAATAATCCTTCGTATATATCTTCCTGTGTATCATAAATAGGAGCATAGCTTCCTTCTTCGGCGCGTAAGGCATCCTTATAGGGGATGTCACCGAAGGTTTCAGTCATGCGCGCAAAGTAAATAGCACGAAAGAGGTGAATAAGGCCTTGAAAGTTTTTATTATCTGTCACGAGTGGCTGCAGTTTGATTAGCTGACGTAATCCATTATAACCATCAAATGACCCGCGGTTCCAATTGTAATTAATCGATTCGCTGGGTCGTTCATAATAGGTGAGGTGTCTGGATGCATAGGCCGCATTGATCGGATTATTATTAAAGATATTTTGGCAGATCCAGGTCATCAATAACGCCGGTGTTGCTTTTGTCGGCTTATTGGGATTATCTTGGTAATAATCAAATTTTTTACAACTGGTAATCACACTGAGTATGCCGAGCACGAAGAGGATATATAGTTTTTTCATGGTAATTCTCATTTTTAAAATTTGAGGTTGACATTGAAGCCGACGTTACGAATTGTTGGTTCCGCAAGTTGTAGATCGCTATAACCGTCAGGATCCATATAAGGTACCTTGGACCACAGAATCAGGTTTCTTCCTACAATGGACAAGCTCGCAGATTTAAAGGGTGTTTTAGACAGCATGTTGGCCGGCATTTGGTAGGTAAAGGTCAACTCTCGCAACTTGACAAATGTTCGTTCATACAATGCGGATTCATCAATTCCATTTGTATAACGTGCAAATACCCAATCCACATAATTTACAGGTGTTGTATTGGGCGCGAAAGTACGGGTATCATGGGTGATATTTCCCTGTGCATCATAGCTGACTTCTCCACCCGTTTGGGTTACTCCTCCAGCCATATAGGTCTTTTCTCCAAGGTATGCTTCGTCCCGATAATGGTTTGCAGTACTGGGATGCATTCCACCTTCATACATTTTTGCTTCCAGGCCATTGTATATTTTTCCACCGATACGCCCATCCAAGGCAAATGAGAACCCGAAATTCTTATAATGGAAGCTATTTTGGAAGCCGAATTCCCAATCGGGTAGAGTGTAGCCCAGGTTCACTTCCTGATTAATATATTGCGGAATCCCATTTTCGTGAACGATCTGTCCATCAGGTGATTTCTGCCATGCCCAGCCTCTATATATATCCATCCGTTCACCTACTTTTACACCACCGCGGATTTGCTCGCCTCCATAATACTCCAGTACCGTATTGCGTAACCGTGAATAATTCAGGGTAGTATTCCACTTGAAGAGCTCTGTCTGGATGGGCGATCCTGATACCACCAGTTCGATTCCCCGGCGTCGGTAACGATCCCCATTGAGCTGGAGCTGGGCGAATCCCGAAGCTAAAGATAAGGGAACCTGTACCACATTATTTGTACGATCGTAGTTAAAGTAGGTAAAGTCAACTCCGATCCTATTTTTAAAAAACCGTAGCTCGGCGCCATACTCCTGTGAAATGGTTTTGTTGGGCTTTAGCCCCGGAGGGCGTAGCGTATTGGGCAGTGTTAAGGACGGATTACCGTTCCAACGGCTTCCGATATCATAAGCTAAAAGTGCGCTATAGGCATTTATATCCGTGGTTGCATCCGTAACAGCCCCGCGTAGTTTAAAATAGGATATTGCCTCAGGTAAACTTAACATTTCGGATACAATCAAACTAAGGGATGCTGATGGATAGAAGTAGGAATTGTAAGGAGACTGCAGCGCTGATGTCCAGTCATTCCGCCCAGTCAAGCTAAGTGTAGCCATGTTGCGGTAATCAAGATCGACATAACCATATAGTCCATACACCTGTTTTTCAACGCGCTCATTGGTCGAACGTACCGGATCACGGGAATTATCAAGATTATACCACTCGGGCACGGATAAGCCGCCCGTGGTCATGGATTCCAATTTGTTATATTGATCCAGTCTTGTGCTCGCTCCCACGCTTGCCGTTAGGGTAAAATCTGTGGCGATCTTGTTGTCGTAGGTAAGCAATGCATCACTGACAAAACGCATTCGGTTGTCCCGCTTAACACTATAGTTACCGTACGGTGCTGCATCCGTTCCATAATTGATATAACTGTAGGGGATACGGCTTTCGCTGTTCGCGAAGTTGGTGGTTACACCACCGCGTACAAGCAACTTGAGATTATCGTTAAATGTATATTTGATATTTCCCTGTGAAACAATGACATCATTGGTGTAGGCTCTTTCTTTTTCGTAAGCCAAAAACCATGGATTGTTGTACCAGCTGTAATTGTAAGTTAGCTGTTCGAGTCCTTCTCTTCCAGGCTTCCAGTAATTTCGCATGTCGCGGATATCAACGTCAGGGCCCATCCATAATACGATATTATATAGATAATTGTCGGGAGAGTAGCCGCTATTGGGATAATTGGGTGAGTATTGCTTATTGTAGGAGAGTGTCGCCTCGGCATCGAGTTTACTGTTGAGTCTGAGTTTGCCTGCCAAACTTAAGGTGGTTGAATTCAAATTGGTGTTAGGGACCTGTCCTTTCTGATATAGGTGTGACAAGGAGATGCGGTAATCCGATTTGTCCGTCGTACCGGCGACGCTCACGTTGTGTGTTGTAATGAGGCCGTTGTCAAGGAAATTGTTCAGGTTGTTTTTTCCGCGGCTGATCCAGGGCAAGGGCGTCAATTTGCCTGTACCCGGGTCCAGTGGGCTATTGTATTGCGGTATCTCAACAAATCCGCTCGCTGTATTCGGATCAGGTTGATTTAATTTTGGTCCCCACACATAGCCATAAGCATCATTGACACCGCCTCCCTTTCCATCAACGAAAGCATACTTTCCATTAAATCCCATGCCATAATCCTGCTGGGTCTTTGGAATACGTAGAAAACCAGCCTGGAATTCGGTACTGGAATTGTAAGTGAGCTCAATACCGGCTTTGCCACCTTTGCCTTTCTTGGTAGTTATCATGATAGCGCCATTTTGGGCAACGGAGCCATATAAAGCGGAGGAAGCCGTTCCCTTTAGGACGGTGATATTCTCGATGTCGTCAGCGTTCAGACTCCACATATCAAAGCCGTCAGGTGCGGGAACACCGTCTATCACGATAGTAGCCGCTCCTCCACGAAGGGTGATCTCGGGATTTTCGAACAAGGTGGATTTTGTTTTGATCTGAAGGCCGGCGACTTTTCCTACCAGACTGGATGCGACGTTGGGTTCACGGGCAACCGTCAGACTTTCTCCTTTGACATCCTGTGCCGCATAGGCTACCTTGCGTTTTTCTTTATTGATACCCAAAGCCGTAACGACGACTTCAGCCATGGCGTTGCTTACGGGATTTAAGGTCACATGAAGTTCCTTACCGGTGACCTCGACCTCCTTCCTTTCATAGCCCAAAAAACTAAACACAAGTGTTGTATTGGGAGGAACCGATAGAGAGAACCTGCCACGAGCATCTGTTCGTGTCCCGATCTTGGTATCCGCTTTTGTATAAATGCTAACGCCTTCAAGGGGACCTTTTTCATCCTGGACCGTACCCGAAATCGATAACTGCTGCTGTCTATGGGCAGTAATGGTTATGGTACGGGACATTTTTTGATAAGTCAGGCCCCGTGGTGTAAGAATTTGTTCTAACGTTCCGTCTAAAGTCGCTTTTTCAACGCTGAGGTCTACTGGGGCAGTATTCTTGATAAGGTCGCTGGAATAGAAAAACTTATAATCTGTCTGCTGGGCAATTCGCCTGAGCACGTTTTCCAGCGATGTCCGTCTGACCGATAAGCTTATTTGTTGACCCGTCGTCTTCGCATTTAATCCCAAGGAAAGAAGCAAGGTGAAGATGATTGTCAATTTCATTTTTCTAAAGATTAAATAATGGTCCGTAAAAAAGCTAAATTGTCGCGTAGCTCCTTTACGATCACAGAAATATTCCATAATTTTGAAAATAAGGTTGTTTAATAATTTTTTGAACAGCTTTTTTGAATAGATCGCGGAGATGCTACCACCATCTCCGTTTTTTTTTTTTTTTGCTAATAATATTTGTTCATAGGCATTTTATTTTTTCTTTTGTTTGACTTTTAACTGGTTGCCATTGAGTTCAAAGTCTAAATCGCCTACTGAAGAGAGTATCTCCAATAGACCAGTTAATTTACCATTGCGATCCATACTACCACTATATTGACCGCTGGGCAAATTACCTTCGACACTAACCTTTAGGTCGTACCAGTTCGCTATATCTTGTAATATTTTATATAATGATTCATCCTTAAAATAGAAATATCCTTCTTTCCATGCTGTGGCGCTTTCCAGATCGACAGTCTGCAACTGTAGCACTTGCCGTGCATCAATAAAAGCTCTTTTACCGGGCGTCATGATCAACTGCTGGTCGTGGTAGTTGAGCCGTACCAGCCCCTCTACCAGTGTTGTGGATATATGTGCCGGCTGATAGGCGCGCACATTAAAAGAAGTCCCCAGAACGGAAATATTCAACTCGCCTGCCTGTACCTTAAACGGTCGGTTTTTGTCCTTTTTTACCTGAAAGAAAGCCTCTCCTTCGATTTTCACGGTGCGCTCGTCGTCCGCGAAACGGTTTGGGAAATGAAGCTTGGAATTGGCATTTATCCATACGATGGAACCATCTGGCAATTCAATTTCAAATGTTCCGGCTTTTGGAACTTCAAGGAGGTTCCAGCGCGTCGTTTCTTCAGCTGATTGGCCGCGATAGACCAAGCGGCCTTTACTATAATCCAGACTGGCATTGTACTTGCTTTTATCGGTCCCGACCGATTTGTCGAACTCCAGCTTCTCGCCATTGTACAGCGTGAGGCGGGCCTGATTTTTTCCAGGAACTACCTCTTTACTTTTTGCGATGGGCGTCTCGTTGGTTTCCACGGATCGATCAGTTATCTGTAAGGACCAGAATATGCTGAATCCGATCAAGAGCAATACGGCTGCGGCTGCAGCAAATCTCCAGAAAATCAGTTTATCAGCTCGTTGCTTTTCAGGATGTTTATGGTTTGCTAACATGGATGCCAGCTTTGCGTCTACGGTGGATACGATATCATTGATGCGCGGATCGGTAATTTCTGCATCCTCCATATTTAACTGTTCTTGGATCAGTTGACGTAAATGGCTGGCAGATGATGGGAAATCAAAATAATGCATTAGCCGTTCGATGTCTTTGGCAGAACAGCGGTTGGCGATAAAATCACGGAAGAGCCGATTCAAATTTTCCTTTTCCAATATATCTCTTTTTATACCATTACGTTCTGGCATTAAAAAGTCACTACACAAAATTTTATTTTTTTTATTTTTTAAAATTTGCTATCTGGTCAGCAGGAGCAGCAGGAAATAGGGCAGGTTTACAGGGTTCTGCAAAAACAGTAAGATTTTCTTATTGGCACGGTTTAAATGGTTGCTAATCGTATTTGGAGATATCTCTAAAAGCGCAGAAACCTCTTCATAACTGCGACCTTCGATTTTGCACAGCTGAAATACAGTACGGCATTTTGGGGGAAGTTCGGATAAGGCGCGGTTAATCAATTCTCTCCTATATTTATTGTCCAGCAGTTCATCAATATGCTGGTAAGCCCCATCCTGAATTGTAACAAGGTAGTCTTGGTAATTCCGGTCTTTGCTGACTTTGCGGTAAAAGTCAGCGACCATGTTGGCTGCGATTCGATAAAGGTAACCTTCAAAGCTGCGTTCAGCATCTATTTTGGTTCTACTTTCCCATATCTTGACGAACACATCGTGGAGAATATCTTCTGCGATATCGGGTGATTTCACAAGTTTGAGCAGTTTGGAGGCCAGCTGGTGTTTATAGGTGTTGTACAGCCATTCAAAAGCCTCCCTTTCGCCTGCATTTAAGCGAATGATCCATGAGGTATAATTCAGACCTTCTGCATTACTCTTCATTTCGCGAAGCTATTGATTGTACATTAATTGGTTGTTAACTGAATATAATCAGATTATATGCCATATCGTTGCTGGGGCCCATTATCCAAATGCAAATGAGAGCCAGAAAGATACTTCTTTTACAATATTACTAAATTACAATGCAATTTTACAACAAAATCTACGCAGAAGCATGATGCGCGAGGCCGTTTATCATGTGTCATATTCCATAGTTAGTGTCTGGGTATAAGGCGTAATAGTTGACCTATCCCAGACGCTAACCGGAATCATTTTGGAGTCGTTAGTCCTTGATAGACTTTATGAAGTCAGGAATCTGATCCATGTAGTCCTGTTCTTTTAACTTTTTAACAAATGCAGTGCCGATGATCGCTCCGGCAGTATAGGTACTAGCCTTTTGGAATGTCGCTTTATCCGAAATACCGAATCCGACAATTAGCGGGCTTTTGAGCTGCAGATCATGTATACGCTTAAAGTAGGCATGGGTATCTTCACCTACATCCAGGGTTTTGCCAGTCGTGGCATTGGCCGAGAGCAGATAGATAAAACTACGGGAAAGACTGTCTATTTTTTTGATACGTTCGGTTGAAGTCTGCGGCGTGACAATAAAGATATTGGCAATGCCATTTTTTTCGAAAGTCTCTTTATACAGTTCCTCATATTCATACATGGGCAGATCAGGAATAATAACGCCGTCCACACCGACGTTCTTGCATTCTGCGCAAAAATTGTCCATTCCGAACTGCAGCACAGGGTTTACATACCCCATCAAAAAGACGGGGATGTGTACGTGCTGACGGAGCTCGCGCAGTTCTTCAAATAGCCTTTTAAGTGTCATGCCATTTTCCAGCGCCACCTGTGAACTGTGCTGGATGACGGGGCCGTCTGCGACCGGATCAGAGTAAGGAAATCCAATTTCCAAAAAATCTGCCCCAGCTTCCTCCAGTTTTTTAGCTATACGGACTGTACTTCCCAGCTCGGGGTAGCCTGCGGTAAAATATATCGATAATAAGGGGTTGCCCGCTTTTTTTTCAATCGTTCTCATGCGTTTAAAAATCAAAGTATTTCATATAGTTGTCCAGATCCTTGTCACCTCGTCCTGACAGGCATATGACCACCGTCTCGTCTCCTTTGAACGGAATCTTCGCCAGATAAGCCAGCGCGTGGGCGCTTTCAATCGCAGGGATGATACCTTCCAGTCGCGTAAGTTCGAGACCTGCCTGCATGGCTTCGTCGTCGGTGATGCTGACGTAATTCCCCCTGCCCGAGCGGAATAACCAGGCATGTTGTGGACCGATGCCCGGATAATCCAGTCCTGCAGAAATGGAATAGGGCTCAACGACCTGGCCATCTTCAGTCTGCATCAATATGGACCTGCTTCCATGGAGCACACCTTCTTTTCCCAGTGCGGTTGTCGCAGCAGATTCTCCCGAATGAACACCGTGACCAGCGGCTTCAACGGCGTAAAGCTGAACAGATTCCTCATCCAAAAAATGGTAGAACATACCCGCAGCATTGGATCCACCACCGACGCAGGCCAGCACCATATCGGGAGTTGCCTTTCCCGTTTTTTCAAGCAGTTGCTTTTTTGTTTCCTCAGAAATGATGGACTGAAAGCGAGCGACCATATCCGGATAGGGGTGCGGTCCGACGACCGACCCGATGATGTAATGGGTATCAATAGGATTGTTTATCCAGTCGCGCAGCGCTTCGTTGGTTGCATCTTTCAGCGTTTTCGAACCGGAGGTTGCTGCGATAACTTCTGCGCCCATCATCTTCATGCGCGCAACGTTGGGCGCCTGGCGCTGTATGTCAATTTCACCCATATAGACAGCACATTGGATGCCTTTGAGCGCACATACCGTTGCGGTGGCTACACCATGCTGTCCTGCGCCTGTCTCCGCAATAATGCGTTTTTTGCCCAAACGCTCAGCCAGAAGAATCTGGCCAATGGTATTGTTGATCTTATGTGCTCCGGTATGGTTGAGGTCCTCGCGCTTTAAATAAATAGTCGTCCCATATTTTTCAGACAGGCGCTTGGCATGATATAATGGTGAAGGGCGACCAACGTAATCGCGGAGCAATTGGTTAAATTCTTCCTGAAAGCTTTTCTCTTCGATAATCTTGAGATATTCTTCGCGAAGCTCCTCCACATTCGGGTAGAGCATCTCAGGGATATAGGCACCTCCAAATGGCCCATAATATCCTTTCTCATTAACTTGATATATACTCATCTTTTAATATTGTTTATGCTTTGGGTTAATAGATTGATATCTTTTAATCCGGGTTCTACTTCGAACTTTGAATTGAGATCCAGGGCGTACAGACGTGGATCGCCGACTTGTAAGGCTTCTCCGATATTGTCTGGTCCTAATCCGCCACTGAGGAAATAGGGACAGTCTAATTTATACTGGTTTAACAGCGACCAGTCGAAGGGTATACCCGTGCCACCATAGGCGCTGCTTTTTGTGTCAAATAAAAAATAATCCACGACATCGCGGTAGGATTCCAGCTGATTCCAGTCAAAGTTATGATCGACTCCGAATGCTTTTATGACAATGGCCGATGTCTCCGCTTTCAGGGCCTGGCAGAACTCTGCTGTTTCATTCCCGTGTAGCTGAACGGCATCCAGCTTGAAATTATGAATTGTATCAACGAGCTCCGGCAGGTCAGTGTTCACAAAGACCCCCACTTTCGCGGGCTGCACGAGGTTGCGGATATATTCCCTTTGTGCTGTGCCGACATAACGTTTGGACTTCTCGTAAAATATAAAGCCGATATAATCAACCCCAAGTGCGGTTACTTCTGCAATGTTGTCCGGATATTTCATCCCACACACTTTTACTTTAACTGCCATGCTTATTGCTTAATGATTTTTTGAAAACTTCGGAGCGCT
This sequence comes from Sphingobacterium thalpophilum, assembly GCF_901482695.1. Classification (NCBI taxonomy): domain Bacteria; kingdom Pseudomonadati; phylum Bacteroidota; class Sphingobacteriia; order Sphingobacteriales; family Sphingobacteriaceae; genus Sphingobacterium; species Sphingobacterium thalpophilum. The sequence goes on along the minus strand of NZ_LR590484.1, from coordinate 815,354 downwards.
TTTCCGGACATCAGGGCTTCTTCCGCTTCGTAAAAGCAGTCGCCAAACGTCTTTTCGGGGTGAAATGTTTTAATGGCAAATGCGGCATTGGTCAATACCACATTGTTTTGCACATCCGTACCTTGATTATTCAGTATGGACAAAAATATCTGTGCTGCATCCGCAACGCTGTCACCTCCAGCCAGATACTCTGGGCGGATTGGTGTAAAACCGAGTTCTTCCATACTGTAATAATTTTCACCTTGGTTGGTGATGACTTTAAAATCACCGGTCATGGATATCTCGTCATAGCCATCCAGGGCATGTATAATTGCGTATTGCTTGTCGGTATGCTGGTACAGATAACCATATAGGCGTGCAAGCTCTAAGCTGAATACGCCAACAGACTGAAATTTTGGATTGGCTGGGTTGGTTAAGGGTCCTAACATATTAAAAAACGTCTTCACCCCCAAGGCCCGGCGGATGGGAGCAACGGTTTTCATGGCGGGGTGAAACAGCGGAGCATGGAGGAAGCATATATTGGCTTCGTCGAGCTGGCGGGTCAGTTCTTCCTTGTCGTTGCTGAACTGATAACCCAGATGTTCCATGACATTTGATGAGCCACAGCTGGATGATACACCGATATTTCCATGTTTGGCAACCTTATAACCTGCACCGGCTGTCACGAAAGAAGCGATTGTAGAGATATTGAACGTATTTTTGCCGTCGCCGCCAGTACCGCAGAGGTCAATCAGATCGTAACCGTCAAAGTCCAGTTTGAGACATAAGTCGTACATCGCGTCTCGAAATCCAGCGAGTTCTTCCACGCGGATACTGCGCATACCATATGCGGTCATGAATGCTGCAATCTGGTGACTGTCATATTTACCTCTGGCAATGTTGGTCAGGATTTCGTAAGCTTCCTGCCGCGAAAAAGTTTTGTATTCAAACAAATGGGCTAAAATTTCTTTCATATTTATTTTAAATAAAAAGGGCTTACCTTATTCAGGCAAGCCCACCATATCTTGATGTATATCAAATAATGCAATAGGAGTTTGCCACAACGTTATTCGTCGTGCCACCACCAAGCTTTATTCAATACGGTCAGTATCATTTTTCTTTTTTGTTTTTACAAATATGGTTGATACAATTGTAAAATGCAAGTCTTTTTATTGAAAAAAAATTAAAAAATCAGCATTCGACTTAAAATTGTTGTTAAAACATTCTAAAGGACACGGAGGCACAAGGTTATCGAACGGTAAATTTGTGCTGAGGGTCCGTGTAAGTGCGGTCAATAAAAAACGAAATGGGCTCTATTGTCACCTTTGGACACCAGGGTGAAAGAAGCTATTTTTTTATCTTGGACAACCGCTGCGAAAACAAAGCGTTTCAGATACCGGACAAAATAAACTTGTCGTGGGTCTATTCCTTCGAGGTCGATATCATTGGTTTCCTTACGTCCAGCCCGGGCAAAGCTGATATATTCCAGTTTACTGTTATCTTTACTCTGTATATTGATCCGAATCTCGTCTATGCTGGCCAAGAGATACTCCTGCATGTCCGCATCCATATTTTTGGAGGTTAACAGATCTTGGCTCAAAATGATGTCGCTTGCGACATCTTGGTCATTTAGGCGATGTACAAAGTTCTTCAGCACAGCTACATTGGGATCGTTATCCGCACTTTGCTGTGCAAATAATGAGCAGCAGAACAGGGTTATACAGGCTAAAAGCCATGCCTTTATCTTGAATTTCATGCATATAAGACTTGTATGCCATCCAATGGATTAATCAGCAGACAAGGATTTGTGTTTGTATTAATCGACAATGGCTCTTTCGAATGGGTATTTTTACATCTGAGCAATAAAAAACGCCTTTTACTAAAGGCGTTTTTTATTGCTTAATATTCATCTTCATTGAAGAAGAAATCATCTTTTGTTGGATAGTCGGGCCAAATTTCTTCAATATTTTCATATGGCTCACCGTCATCCTCAAGAGATTGTAAGTTTTCAATCACCTCAACTGGTGCACCCGAACGAATAGCGTAATCGATTAATTCATCTTTTGTTGCTGGCCATGGTGCATCTTCTAGATGCGAAGCTAATTCTAATGTCCAATACATATAAAAACAATTTAAGTTCTCTATTTTCGCAAAGCTATCAATTAATTTAACTTAAGCAAGTAAATCAGCTGTTATTTTTCTGTAAATAATGTAAAGTATTGGATATTAGATAGATAATATTTTAAATATTCTCAAAGTCACTACCTTTTTCCTTTAAGGCATTCAGGCGTGGCGAGACGGATTTGATATCCGGATTGGCGTAATCATTCTCTATTAGCCCGTCGCGCATGCGTACAATACGGTGAGCATGAAGTGCGATATCCTCCTCATGTGTAACCAGAATAATGGTGTTTCCTTTGGAGTGGATTTCTTCGAGCAGCCCCATAATTTCGATGGATGTCTTCGTGTCAAGGTTTCCGGTAGGCTCGTCAGCCAATATAATGGATGGATCGTTGATCAGTGCACGCGCAACGGCCACGCGCTGCCGCTGGCCACCCGACAGTTCATTGGGTCTATGGTCCATACGATGTCCCAAACCTACGCTCTCTAAGGCCGCCGTGGCTTTTTGCTCACGGTTAATTTTGTTATATCCGGCATAGATCAGCGGCAAGGCAACATTCTCCAATGCTGTGCTTTTGGGCAGCAAATTGAAGGTTTGAAAAACAAAGCCTATTTCTTTGTTTCTGACCTCGGCAAGCTCATCGTCTGACATATCGCTTACGTTTATACCGTTGAGGATATACTCTCCTCTGCTAGGCGTGTCCAGACAGCCCAATATATTCATAAGTGTGGATTTCCCTGATCCTGATGGGCCCATTAATGCAACAAATTCTCCCTTGTGAATATTGAGTGTCACGGAGCTAAGTGCATGGATGGTTTCTGAACCTATCTGATATTCACGTGCAATATCCTTGATTTCGATTAATATCTTTCCTGACATATTTTTTGGACGTTCTCTGGTTTTTGAAAATACGATTTATTCTTCATAATCCAATAAGAATGCATTTTGTCGTAAACAATTTTCTCGAGTTCGGAGGCATTGTTGTCATCAAAATCTTTGGTCTCGATGGGACTGAAAACATGAACGTTGACAATTCCGGGACGCGAACCTCGTTTGGCTCCGTCATCGAAGAAAATATCCCAGGCATTTTCGATAATAATCGGTACTATGGGCACATCATTTTGGATGGCGATGCGAAAAGCACCAGATTTAAACGCATGTAGCTGAGGTGGAAATCCGTCATCAATCTTTCCTTCAGGAAATATGACCACGCTACGGCCCTGTTGAACCAGTTCATTAGCGCGCTGAAAGGCCTTAAATGAGGAGACTTTGCTTCTTCGGGTAACCGGAATATCGATGGTTTTGAAGAAGATGCGTGTAACTGGATTTTTGAGCAGTGAAGCTTTGCCAATAAATGAAAACGGAATCGGGCACAAGTAGGTTAAGGCGGTGATATCCAGAACTGATGTATGATTCGGGCAGAGTACCATGGACCTGTCCCAGCTAAATTGCGATTCGTAGGTGACTTTAAAAAATACTCCTGCTAATGCAGAACCGCTGATCGAGATCCAGCGGCGTATACGTGCTATCGCGGCGTAATTTTTTTTTGGTTCCAGCGCTAAAAAATAGAGGTACGGGAAAAATAGGATAAAAACAAGCAGAACGGCTATAAAATACCAGTAACGATGGAGTTTTTTAAGCAATAGAACCATACAATTCGACTAATTTTGACCTAAAGTAAAAAAAGAAAATGGATATTAATATCCATTTTCTTTTTTAGTCGATTGTAAAGCCGTATTTTTTGTAAATCTGTTTGGCCACGGAGGAGGCCATAAATTTAAGGAAGTCGTCTGCTGCCTGCGTATGAGGGGCATTTTTGAGTTTTGCCGCGACATAAGTTGCTGTTGTATTTTGCGCATCAGGGATGGTAATACCCTCGACAGGATGACCAATGAGTTTTTGATAGATAACCTCGGAGGTCCACACGGGTGCTACGTCTGCCTGATTGTATAGGATGCGCATGGGGCTTTCCCGATGGTGAATTTTTGTCAGATAAGTGCGACCATCCTGAACTTTGTCCTCCATGATTTTCTTTACGAGTTGTTCGCCGCCAGCCTTTTTGTAGGATGCTTTGATCTGTTCTCCTATACCTTCCCATAAGGGATTTGGCATGCTGATTCGCACATTAGGCTTACCTAGATCGTTCAATGTTTGGATATTTGCGGGGTTGCCCCGGGGGACCATCAGGCAGATGTTGTTGTAACAGTATATCTGCGTATGGCTGAAATAGTCGGCCATTTCCTGTATGGCCCTCTTACTGGCGGTATAGATGTCAGGCTTATGGGTAATGCGTAGATTACCGATGGTAACTGAGCCGCCTTTGATCTGTTTGGCAAGGATTCCCGGAGGCAGGGTTTCGACAAATATACGCTCATACTTCGGATATTCTTTTTTGAAAGCGGTTAGGAGATCATCCACTACCATAAATTGGTTGCCGGCAAAAAAGATCGTGAGCTGTGGATTTTCAATATCACCATAGAGATCGGGAACATTATCGATCCCCGGCACAGTAAAGTTGAGTGCGGATTTGGGAGGATTGTTCCATGGTGGATCAAAACGATGTTCCTGTGCACGCAACTGGAGGTTGGGCAAGAGGGCCAGAAGCAGGCTGGATAGTACAAATTTTCTCATGCTATTATGGTTTAACAATGATCCAACCCTCATTTGCACGGAGAATAAGTTCGCCATTGCCACTGGGGACATATGCAATAAAATCAAATAATTCCTCCTTTGCGATATGTTTCTCTTGCAATGTGTTCAGGCATTGCGCTACGATTACGCCTTTTCTGACCAGTTCCTTTAAGGGCTGTTCGTATTGGCTATTCTTTTTTAGGTAGGCTTCTGTTCCTCCCGAAAAGGCAACCAGTTCAATCTGTAACCGACCTTTCAAACGAGGATCTTTCAAAACGTTGTTGATGTTACGAATAGCTTTCTCAATGGTTTTGGGGTCATTGCTGTCCAGCTGATAAATTGCTTTGTATATTTGTTCCTTGGCAACAGCGCCGGTATATTGCTGATTAGCAGTCAGTAATTTGTCACTTTGGGCTTTTGCCCTGAAGGTTGTTATCGCCAGCAGGATACAGGCGATGGTGAAGTGTTTTTTCATTTTCTTAAAAATTATAAGGTCCATGTTTATGTTGTTCTAAACTAATGTTATCGGCATAGGGGGGGTAGGGGCTATCCTTTGGTTTTTTGCCGAGGTCAGGATAATCCAGTTCTTTATTCGTTTTTTTTGGACGGTCAAAGGAATTGATGTAGGCGGCTACATCATAAGCTTCGGCATCGCTGAGCTGGGGAGCGTCGTAGGTGGCTCCCAAAGGCATATTGGCTTTAATAAAACGTGCAGCGGTGAGCAGTCTTGCCATTCCTGCGCCGTCATTATAGCTGTCTTTTCCCCAAAGCGGGGGATATACATATCCTTTTCCCCCAGCTTGCGGAACTCCTTGTCCGTCCTTTCCATGGCAGCTGATGCATTTTCCTTCAAATACGAGTTTTCCGTGTTTGAGATCGGCTGCCCGATCTGGAATATCGAGCTGCACAAATCCCTGTCCGGGCAATCTGCCTTTATTGAGTGTATTGGCACTGATGTTTTTGATATAGGTAACAATTGCGCGCATTTCCCTGCTGTTTTCCGGGATTGCGCGGCCATTCATGCTGCGTTCAAAACAGCCATTGATACGTTCCTCCAGCGATTCAACTTTATTTTCGCGGCCAATATAAGTCGGAAATACGTTGGTCAGCCCTACATAAGGTGCTGCAAAGGCTTTTGTTCCGCCATTGAGATGGCAGCTCGCACAAGCCAGTTTGTTTCCGATCTTCACTTGGCCATCATAAAAATAGTCATAAGTATTTTTTATTAACTTTTCGCCATACTTGGCCATTTCACCTTCCGGATTGTCTTTGAATGTTATCTCTTTGAATTGGGATACATGAGTGATCAGCGAGTCATTGGAAACTGCTGGCGAGTCGATCTTCCTGCTACTGGTGTCATGTTTGAGTGGAAATATACAGAGTGTGGTGCAAGTGATACACAATGCCACAATAATCCAGCTCAACGCCTTTAAGTAATTTGTTAGTTTTTTGTATTCCATTTCATCTGTTCGTTTGTACAAATCTACCGGCATGCCGGCATTGGATAAAGCGAACTTTACTTATGAGATATAACCAAATGTTATACCTTGAAATTCTGACGCAGGCAGAACTGAAGAAACTGGTTGGGCGTACCTGCCAGTCCGCCATAGAGGTGGGTAAAATAGAAATAGCGATCTATGGTCAACTCGGGGATGTCGACGATACACAATTGATTGTTCAATACCTCCTTCTGCACCGTGTGTATGGAAAGAAAAGCGAAGCTATTGCGACGCAGCAGGTAAGCTTTGATGCTCTCTGTTGAGGGCAATATCATCTCGATATGGATTTCAGATAAGTTTATATGCTTATCCTTTAATGCATTTTCAATAATTGTTCTGGTACCTGATCCTTGTTCACGTAGTACCAGTGGCAACCGTGTGATATCGGCGAGCATCGGATCTTTTAGCTGTTTTAACAGGGGATTGCCGCTATTTGTGACCAGCACGAGCTCATCTTTCATAAAAGGGATATACTTTAGGGATCTGTTGTCCGTGGATCCTTCAGTAATGCCCAGATCGAGTGTTTTATCCATAAGCTGCTCTTCGATGCTGCGGCTATTGGACTGAAATGACTGGATACGATTGTTGGGGTATTGCGTCAGGAAATCGGCTAACAAGGCCGGTAATATATATTGCGAGATTGTGGTACTGGCGCCCAAGACTAGATTCCCCTTGCGGCCGTGCTGTAGCTCCTGTATTTCCTGGCCTGCCTGATTGTACAGGTTGATAATCTGCTGGGCGTATTTATAAAGGATCTGCCCCGATTCGGTGAGATTGAGATTATTGCCTTTTCTTTCAAAAAGAGGTATGCCGAGCTTCTTTTCCAGTTCCTGGATATTTTTACTGACAGCGGGTTGCGATATGAAAAGTGCTGAAGCTGTCTTGGTAAAATTAAGATGCTGAGCAGCTGTATAAAAGACGAGTAAGCGAAAATCAAAATCCATAGAACGACAAAGGGTTATTTTTGAATGTTAAAAATAACCCTTTGTCGAATGAAAAGCTAAATTATTTGCTTAGTTCTGCGTAATATTTATGAAATAAAGGAATAGTAGAAATCCCCATGAGGTAGTTTTCAATTCCATATTTCTCATTTGGTGAATGCAGGTTATCGCTATCTAGGCCGAAACCTAGAAGCACTGTCTTCAACCCCAGTACCTCTTCAAATAAGGCAACGATCGGGATGGAACCTCCGCCACGCGTTGGGATTGGTTTAACACCGAATGTTTCATGCAGTGCTTTTTCGGCTGCTTTATAGGCTATGCTATCTGTTGGTGTCACGACCGGTTCGCCGCCGTGATGCGGTTTTACTTCTACTTTGACATAATCAGGGGCGATGCCTTCAAAATGTTTTTTAAAGAGTGCTGTAATACGTTCGGATTTTTGGTTCGGAACGAGACGCATCGAGATTTTTGCATAAGCTTTGGAAGGCAATACCGTCTTGGCACCTTCGCCGATATAACCGCCCCATATACCGTTCACTTCCAGCGTCGGACGGATGCCGGTGCGTTCGAGGGTGGTATAGCCTTTTTCACCCCAGATATTTTGAATGCCCAGATCCGATTTATAGGCTTCGATGTCGAATGGCGCTTCATTCAACGCTTTGCGTTCTGCTTCAGTCAGCTCAATGACATCATCGTAAAATCCGGGGATCGCGATGTGATTATTTTCGTCGTGCAAAGAAGCGATCAGTTTGGCCAGCACTGTTGCAGGGTTGGCGACAGCGCCACCGTATACACCTGAGTGTAAGTCTCTGTTTGGTCCAGTTACTTCCACTTCAACATAAGAGAGTCCGCGTAGACCGGTTTCCAGAGAGGGTTGTTCCATGCTGATCATGGAAGTGTCCGAGATGACGATCACATCCGCTTTAAGTCTTTCAGTATTTTCCTTTACAAAGGTGCCCAGATTGGCCGAGCCGACTTCTTCCTCACCTTCGATCATAAACTTGATGTTACATGCCAAAGCATTGTTTTTCATCATATATTCGAAGGCTTTTACGTGCATGTAAAACTGCCCCTTATCATCGGCAGAGCCGCGGGCATAAATTTTTCCATCGCGTATAGTGGGTTCAAAAGGGGGAGTATCCCAGAGTTCATATGGATCGGCCGGCTGCACATCGTAATGTCCGTACGTTAATACGGTGGGTAATGAAGGATCTATAATTTTTTCGCCATAAACGATTGGATTACCAGCGGTTGCACAAACCTCTACGTTGTCAGCACCTGCATCCCGCAGTTTCTGGGCAACGAACTCAGCTGTCTTTTGCACATCCCCCTTAAATTTGGGATCAGCACTTACCGATGGTAAACGCAATAAATCAAACAACTCATCCAAAAAACGTTGCTTGTTTGCTTCTACATATTCTTTAATGTTTTGCATATTGTTTGTATTTGAAACAAATTTACACAAATCGGCATATTTAACTCAATTTGTTGTAACCTTTTCGGGAAAGCCTGTGACTAATGTAAAAATTAAATAAAAGAAATATGGAAAAAGGGTCAGTAGCAGCAGTAGTCTGCATCGGTTTATTTACTTGTATCACGTTATGTGTCTATTTTATCATGCGTTATCGCAGTACTTCGGTAGGTATTCCAAGCGAAAAAAGGACGAAGGAACCTTCGGATTGGCAAAAACCAGGTATTCTGGTCGCGGGTATTGGTCTGGGCCTGTTTATTGTCGGCCTTCTAAACAATCTGAATACGGTGAAGCTCCAGCATTCGATCTCTGTTGGCATTGTTGTCATCTGTGCCGGAGTGGCGATGATTGTTGCCCATAATCTGGATAAAAAACAAGATATTTAACTCACTGATGGATGAAATCTATATTCGAAAAGTACTATCCGGAGATGTGGAATCTTATCGATATTTTATCAATACCTATAAAGATATGGCATTTTCAGTTGCGCTTTCCATCGTGAAGGAAGAACATTTGGCACAAGACGTCGTACAAGATGCTTTTATCAAAGGCTACCAGTCGCTGTCTTCATTTAAAGGTAGGGCAAAATTTAGTACATGGTTATACAGAATTGTTGTACATGTGGCTTTTAACAGTATCCGGCATAAAAAGTTGGAGTTTGTCAATCTAGATCTATCCGATCATGATCAAGCGCACCATGCATCGGTGCTTGATGAGATCATCGCAGGCGAAAGGAAGGAAATGATCAATGATGCCCTGGCCATTTTGCCTTCAAGAGAATCAGTTGCCTTGCGTCTTTTTTATCTGGAAGAACTATCTCTCGACGAAATTGAAGAAATAATGGGATGGACACGTGCGAATGCCAAGGTGATTTTACATCGTGCACGTAAGAATATGCAAATTGTTTTAGGGCAATTAATCCGGAAATCAGAATACTATGGATAAACAAGAAGAAAAATTCAGACAGCTCATGCAGATGGGCAAGGTCGAAATGCCATTTGATGATTTCGAAAGCCGTCTTATGGCGCGTATCAAAGATCTGGATACAGTCAAGGCGCAGGCTAAAAAAAATAAAAAATACGCGATTTTATTTTTTCTATTGGGTACGGTGTTTGGAATAATCCTGAATAATTATCTGATGGGTAAAGTGCAGGTGGCAGACATTACAAGTGCATATAAAAATTATCTGATCATAGGCTGCCAGCTATTGTTTGCCATATTAATATGCTTCTTCTGTCAGCAGTTCTGGCGGTTTCTAGCCATTTACCAAGATAACGACTAAATTCCATACTACGACAATTTTATCAGTCGGTGGTTTTATAGAAAAAAAATTAATTTCATTGTAACAAAATATAGGTTTAATCTACTAATGTTATATTGAATTCATGTACTATCTAACAATTTTATGAAAAGAGTTTTGCAAATTCTCTTCTTTTTCGTCTTTGCAGCCCATGGGCTGGCAGTAGGGCAATCCAGAATTGCCGGAAAAGTAAGTGATGTAAAAGACCAGCTAAAGTTATCCGATGCGACTGTCATGTTGCTGACGGCGAAAGATTCTATTTTGACAAGTTTTACGAGATCTGATGCAGATGGTTCGTTTTCCTTATCCAGGCCAGATACGGGCTCTTACTTGTTGATTGTGAGCTATCCAAAATATGGGGACTTCTATACAGAAATTCTGCCGGGGAGAGATTATTCACAGCTTGCGATTGGGTTGACCAACACGGCGACCCTACTCGAAGAAGTAATCGTCACCGGAAGAATTCCAATAACCATCAAAGGAGACACGACCGAGTATGATGCCGGCAGTTTTAAGGTAGAAAAGAATGCGAAAGTGGAAGACCTGCTGAAAGTGCTGCCGGGTATCACTGTCGATGCTTCGGGCAAAATTACGGCACAGGGCAAGACCGTCAAGAAGGTGCTTGTGGATGGGGAAGAATTTTTTGGTGATGACCCAACCCTGGTGACAAGAAACATTCGTTCGGATATGGTGGACAAAGTGCAGGTGTATGAGAAGAAATCAGAGCAGGCTGAACGGACCGGAGTGGACGATGGGCAGCGGGAGCAAACCATCAATGTCAAGTTAAAGGACGGCTCCAAAAATGGAATGTTTGGTAAAGCCCTTTTCGGCGGCGGAACGGACGATTATTATATGGGGCAGTTGATGTTAAATAAATTCAAAGGATCCCAGAAGATTTCGGTATACGGATTATTTGGAAATAACGGTACAACGAGTATGAACTGGCAGGACGCCCAAAAGTACGGTGGCGATTCAGGTGTGTCTTATGGCGACGATGGATCGGTTTCCATCAATAGCTTTAGCGACCCTTTTTCCGGACAGGGAGTCATCGGTGTGCCCCGTGCCATCAATTCGGGAGCAAATTTTTCCGACAAATTCGACAAGGAAAAACATACGGTCAACATCAACTATAAGTATGGCCGGCTGAGCAGCGATGGAAATGACGAAACCATCAGCAGTGGTCTGATCAATAACCGTTCATTAAAAACGGTGGATACGGAAAATGATCAGCATCGGGCGAATTTAAAATATGATCTCAAGTTCGATTCATTAAATATGCTGACCGTAAGGGGCGGTATTTCCAGAAAAAATCTCTGGTCAGACAATGAGCGGAATGCGTTTCAATTTAAACAGCGTCCGGATAGCCAGGGGGACCTCGATACAACCACGGCGGAGAAGACGCGCGAGATCATCAAAAATAATATCAATGAACTTAACTTTAGCGCCTATTATACCCATAAGTTCAGAAAAAAAGGGCGCTCGTTTACTCTGGATGGGCAGTTGAATAGAAATGAGACAAACGGTACGGGACATTTGACATCGAAGCTACATAAATATGATCTGGGACAAACCGTTTCGACGGACCAACGTAAAGTGCGGGATAATCAAAGCGAGGTCTGGGGAGCTTCCATTTCTTATACGGAGCCCTTGTCGAAGGTCTGGAATCTTGTATTAGGGACAGGGATAGAGCAGAGTAACAGTTCGTCTTCGGTTCAATCTCTCAACAAGGACGGCAATGGAAACTATACGGATTTAGACTCCCTGTTTAGTAATGATTACGATTTTGACAGAAATAGTAGCAGATATAAGCTGGCTATTGTCCATACCACGGAAAAATTCAAGTTTACTGTGGCAAATAATTTTAATCACGATAAGCTCAAACAATTCAACAATTATACGAGTCAGGGTCTTTCGAGGAGCTACTTTACGTACAACCCTAATGTGAGCGCAGGCTATTCCTTTACCAAAACAAAAGGACTTTGGATGAATTACACGGGTAAAAATCAGCTGCCATCGATGAGCCAGATTCAGCCTATCCTTGACAATTCGGATCAGATCAACCGGTATTTAGGAAATGAAAACCTGAAACCATCCTTTAGGAATTCATTAAATCTGAATTATAACTCATTTCGTGTGCTGACGGGCAATTATCTCTATGTGGGCGGAAATGTATCCCTGGAAAAGAATCCAATTACCCAAAATATTGATACCCTGGACGGTATCAATACATATACCTGGAACAACGTGAACGGAAAGACGAATACTTCGGTCAATATCTGGTCTGGGGTGTATTTTAAACTGAGCAAGAAATTAGGATTGTCCAACTCGCCGCAGTTCTACTTGAATATGAGTGATAATTACAATATGTTCAATCAACAGCTGAACAAGGTAAACACGACGAATTTTAATTTTACTTATAACTTCAAGAGAGACACGAAGACGGGGCTCAATTTTGATCTCAACCTTAGTCCGCAATACCGCATTATGAAATCCAGCCTGGAACCCACGACCAATAGTAACGGATTTGTGTTCGGTTCAAATGGTAGTGTGGAATATTTCATTACCAAAACGTTCAAGCTGTATACAAACTATAGCTATACTTACGAAGCGGCGACCAAAGCTTTTGACCAAAAATTTGAGCAGTTTTTATTGCATCCGGGAGTAAGCAAAAAGTTCCTCAAAAACGAGTCGTTGGTATTGGATTTTACGGTCAACGATGTGCTTGATCAGAACAAAGGTTTTAGCCGTTCGGCCTCGACTTCCGTTTTTACACAGCGCCGGTATGATACGATACGCAGGTATTATATGCTTAAACTATCCTGGGATTTTACGAAAATGTTTTTATAGAATAAATCGAAGCACAATGTTAAAATATATCTTTTTTTTCTTTTTATGCTGTTCGGCACTTGGGCTCAAGGCGCAATATACCTTATTTGGCCGTTCCGGAAGTATTACCTACGATAAAACCATGTACATGAAAAACATTGTCAGCAAGAAATTCATTGCCAAGGCTGATAATAATTCAAAGGTTTTTTTCGAACAGATCTTACCCAAGCTACCGGAAAACGCCGTCTTAAAGAAAACCCTGAAGTTTAATGGTCAGGAAACCTTGTTTGAACCGATCAAAAACGACCAACTGGATGAGATGGTCAAACAGTATATCATGATATTCGCTCTGGATTTCGACGCGACTACCCTGTCAAATCTGTCGGATCGTTCTTTTCTGCGATATAATGATATCGTCGGAGAAAAGATCATTGTCGAAGACACGATGAAGCGGATCAAATGGAAGATTACCGATGAATACCGGGAAATTGCGGGGTACAACTGCCGCAGGGCTAATGGTATTACGCCCGACTCTGTGTATGTCATCGGATATTACTGCAATGAGATACCGATTAGTGGTGGTCCTGAATCCATCAATGGATTGCCGGGAATGATCCTAGGCCTAGTCGTACCCAGCCAGCACGTTTCCTATTTTGCCACAAAGGTCGAACTGAGCAATGCGGTGACGATGGATAAGAAGAAGTTTGACAACAGCAAGGTGAAGCGGATGACCAGAAAGGCGATGACCGATCAGCTAACGAGTGTACTTTCACAGCACATGAACAAGGAAACGGTGCAATTTATTATGGAGCTTGGCAATTTGTAAGCTGGGGTTGCAAACCATAAAATAGTGTGTGTTTCACATAAAAAAGGCCTTTCTTCCGAAAGGCCTTTTTTATGTGAACTCAGGAAAGATTATTTTCCGCTGTTTTTCTTAGCAGTAACCTCGTTACGGATTTCTTGTGCTAAGGTTTTGATTTCTTGTAATCCTTTACGTACACGTGTACCAGCAGCAGAATTACCATTGTTGAAGAACTTGTCTGCATCAGCTTCGATAGAAGCTACTAACTCTTTTAATTTTACGTAGTTTTCCATTTTTTTATAATTATAATTTTAGTTTTTATGGTTTTTTCTAAACACTCCTTAAATATACAAAAACGAATCAAATAGAAAATATATTTCGTTTTTTTTTATCGAAAAAGCTCAAAAAAAACTATTCAACAATCTTAAGTTCGTCAATAATGTTAGTTGCGCCGGCAAATTTATCGATGATAAATAAGACATAGCGGATATCAACTGAAATTGTACGTTGTAGCTTGTGATCGAAGATCACATCTCCGGCCATTGCTTCAATATTCCCATCAAAAGCTAGGCCAATTAATTCGCCGTTGCCATTTATAACGGGTGAGCCCGAGTTTCCGCCAGTTATGTCATTGTCACTGAGGAAGTTTACTGGTAAATAGCCCTTTTTGTCAGCGTAACGGCCATAGTCCTTATTATTGTACAGATCAATCAATCGCTGTGGCAAATCGAACTCTTCATCGCCTTTTTTGTACTTGGCAATTGTTCCTTTAAGTGTGGTGTAATAGTTTTTGTCAGCATCGTTTCGGGGATCCTTTGGTAAGCCTTTGATCGTGCCGTAGGATAAGCGCAACGTACTATTGGCATCTGGATAGAACTTGCCTTTAGGGTTTGAAGCCAGTACTCCAGCTACATATTTACGGTAAGCTGCCTCAAATTTATCATGTTGCGCTTTTAATGCCGGATCTTCTTCACGATATTTCGCGATCAGTGCTGAAGATAGTTTATAAAGAGGATCGTTGGCCAGGGCGGTAGCATTTGGATTCTCGAGGTAATTGTTTAAACGTTCTGCAGATGCAAAAATACTGTTCTTCACCGCCTCTTTGATATATGCGGTAAAATCATTGTTGTTTTTCGCCGCCAGTTCAGCAATATATGGTGCGATTTTGCCCGCCTTTTTGGCGTACAGATTCAACTCATCGATCAGTACCTGCTCTTCCAAAGGCAAATACATTTTTTCGTAACCAGCGTCGATAGCTGCTTTTAATCTTGGAAGAATCTCCTTTCTTCTTGACTCGTCACCAGCAGTATATACTTCCAATCCTGAACCTATGGAGTAAGGCAATGCAGCGATCGCACTTGAACGCAACATTCCCATTAGGTAGTTGTCGTGTCTGGCATTCTCGTTTGTCGCAGCGTAATAAGCATTGATGGTTTTGATCACATCACCATACTCGGCTTTGTTAGCCGCTTTGTTTGCCCATTTGTCGAATTTAGCTTCTTCCTTAGCTTTTGTATCGGCCGTTTTATGCAGGCTTAGCGCATCGATCATTCCTTGACGGTTTTTCCAATAATTGGCTACCTGTGAGTATTTGGAAGCGTAGTTCAGCTTCACAGCCTGATCTTGGTCCATAAATTTTTTCATGGCATCCATACCCGTTTTAGAGGCTTCAACCCATGCTGGATAAGCAAACTTAACATTCTGGTTGATACCCCCTGAAGGCATCCAACGGTTGGTACGGCCAGGATAACCTAAGATCATGGCAAAATCGCCTTCCTGTATGCCTTTTAGGCTGACAGGTAAGAAGTGTTTAGGTTTTAACGGCACGTTGTCTTGCGAGTATTCGGCAGGGTTACCATTTTTATCTGCGTAAACGCGGAAAATTGAAAAATCACCGGTATGACGTGGCCATTCCCAGTTGTCCGTATCTCCTCCAAATTTACCGATGCTGTTGGGTGGCGTACCTACTAAGCGCACATCATTGTAATCTTGATAAACGAAATAGTAATATTCATTGCCTTGGTAGAAGGATTTCACTTCTACAACATATTTGCCGTTTTCGCTGTTTTCCTTTTGGATTTTAGCGATCTCGGCAGCGATGATCTTGTTGCGTTCATCTTCTGGCATGTTGTTGTTTACTAAACCGAGAATGCGTTTGGAGACATCATCCATACGGACAAAAAAGCGAACTGACAACGACTTGGGTTTTAATTCCTCGCTTTTTGTTTTTGCCCAGAAACCGTTTGTGAGGTGGTCGTTTTCTGGGGTGGAAAGTTCGGCAATTGCGCCGTAACCACAGTGATGGTTTGTAAATACCAGTCCCTGATCAGAAACAATCTCAGCAGTACAACCACCGCCAAATTGTACGATAGCGTCTTTTAAGCTGGAATTGTTAATGCTGTAGATCTCTTCGGCAGTTAAACGAAGACCTTTTTTCTGCATATCAGCCTCATTTAGACGCTTGAGATACATTAAAAACCACATTCCCTCATCGGCAAATGCAGCGAAGCTTGTTGTAATCAGCAACAAGCACATCCATAATTTTTTCATATCAACCTGATAAAAAGTTTGTTTGTACCCTACAAAAATGCTTTAATTCTATTAAAAACCAAAATATTAGACTTTATTATGTGCTATTTCCCAATTTTTATGTCAATTAAAAGTAAATGTGTGTGCTAAAGCATCCCGAGGAAAGTCAAGTGGACTCTTTTCCTTATCTTTGTCAGATGCAGCAATCATTTGAAAATTTTAAATTCAATAGACAGATCTTAAATGCGATCGCGGAGGCAGGATATGAACAACCCACCGAGATCCAGCAAAAGGCTATTACGCCAATATTAGCAGGACAGGATGTGATGGGCATAGCGCAAACAGGAACGGGAAAAACTGCTGCATTTGTGCTGCCTATGCTAATGAAGCTGAAGTATGCGCAGGGGAATGACCCGCGCGCTTTGATTTTAACACCTACACGGGAGCTGGCGATGCAGATCGAGCAAAACATTCAGCTGTTTTCGACCTACCTTGATTTACGCTCCGTTGTTTTATACGGTGGACTGGGACCGAAAACCCAGATAGAAGCATTGGAAAAAGGAGTGGATATTATCGTCGCGACTCCCGGCCGGTTCTTGGACCTGTATCTTGAGGGACATATCGTTGTCAAATCGCTTAAGTTTTTGGTCTTGGATGAGGCCGACAAAATGATGGATATGGGATTTATCAGTAAAATCCATCGCGTATTGGAAATCGTTCCACGCAAGCGGCAGAATCTGTTGTTTTCAGCGACAATGAGCGAGCTGGTGCGTAAGATCGCCGGTGATTTTTTGGCCTTCCCTACGGTCATCGAAGTGTCGGAGCAGGCGACACCGGCCAAAACCGTCAGTCAGGCCCTGTATTTTGTACCTAATCTAAAAACGAAGCTAAACCTGCTGCAATACCTCTTGAAAGACGATGAGGCTTTCACACGGTTGATCATTTTCTGTAAAACAAAGCAGGTTGCGGATAATGTTTTTCATTTCCTGGAACGTAAATATGGCCAGGAGGCCGTTCGGGTAATTCACGCCAACAAAGGGCAGAATACGCGGATCAATTCAATCAATGCGTTTAAGGAAGGAAATATCCGGATTTTAGTCGCTACGGATGTGGCAGCGCGTGGGTTGGACGTCTCGAATGTGAGTCATGTGATCAACTTTGAAGTACCTATCGTTATTGAAGATTACGTACATCGTATTGGTCGTACCGGACGCGCATTCAATGAAGGGGATGCGATCACTTTTTGTAATGATGCCGAAAAGTACTACATCCGGAAGATTGAGAAACTGATCAAGCAGCGTATTCCTGTGTATCCAATTCCTGAGGATGTTGTTGTTGAGAAAACTCCGTTTCAGGAGAAACAGGATATTGCCCGCGAGATTGACAATCAAAAGCGAAAAGATGATCCGGACTATCAGGGTGCCTTCCACGAAAAGAAATTTGTCATCAAACAGAAAGAAGTGCGGGAAGCACAGCGTTCATCGGGCTTTAAGCCCAAAGCAAAAAGTAAAGGGAAGTCTTCTGGAAGCAGGTCGTCAGGTACGAACCGTAATTCTAAAAAGCGTTAGTGCTGCATGCGGTTTACTCCTTTAAATATCGCAAGCGCGTGTTTGGTGGCTTGGTTTGTCATGGAAAATCGAGATGACGAAAAGGCACTGTTTACCTGGGGCGCCTTTTTAGTACTTCTGGTGCTTTTGCTGGCGGTCGACATCTTGTTCAGGATTCTGATCAAAGACAATAAAAAAATGTGGATATTGCAATTGGCGTTTTTGGTCTTGGCCAGCATAGCGTGTCTGATCGTCAAGGCAACATTCAGTTAATAAATTAGAAAGTAATAAAAGAGAGAGTGCACGACTCATATACTAAAATGAAGAAAGCAGAAATAAAACTACAAGTAGAGCTGGATGAGAACCACGTTCCAGAGAATATTATGTGGTCGTCCACGGATGGAGACAATGCTGAGGAATTGCCCGCAAAAGCGATGTTCCTGGCTTTATGGGATGCACATTACAAAAACTCCATGCGTATCGACCTTTGGACCAAAGATATGCCTTACGATGAGATGAAGAGATTCTTCTATGAGACCTTACAGACGTTGGGAGATTCATTCATCCGTGCTTCGGGCGGTGATCCCATGGCGGAAAAGGTTATTGGCGATTTACGTGATTATTGTGCGCATTTTGCGGATAAGATGGAAGTATTAATGCCAAAACAATAAGTGATAACTATCTTAAGAAATCCGAATTATGCAATATTTTTTGGTAAAATCAGAGCCCTTTAAATATAGCTGGGAGCAGTTCAATAAAGATGGGCAAACCTTTTGGGATGGGGTGCGGAACTATCAGGCCCGAAATAACCTGAAGGCCATGAAAGAAGGGGATCTCGTTCTTTTCTATCACAGCAACGAAGGAAAAGCGGTGGTTGGGGTTGCTAAAGTCGTGAAGGAATTCTATCAGGATCCGACCACTGACGATGAGCGTTGGGTTGTTGTTGATCTTGCTCCGGTCGAAACGCTAAAAAATCCCGTGACACTGGAAGCGATCAAAGCGGACGAGCAATTGCAGGATATTGCCTTGGTCAGACAGGGACGGCTGTCAGTCATGACGCTGAAGCCCGAAGAGTTCGATAGGATCCTGGCTTTGGGCAACCAATAGATACGACAACGATAAGGCAAAGCTTTTACACAACGAGCTGGCCGTATAAAAAGTAAGGGACAAACCTTGATTTGTCCCTTACTTTTTATTGTTATATTACTAAAAAGCTAGTTCTTTTGGCTGAATAAACTGACCAACGCTTTTAACTTTTTGGCATTCTCGGGTTTAAGTTTACCGGCGAGAATTAAACGCAGCTCCCTGCGTTGAAGAGCGTCTTCGTAAGCTTTGAGTTCTGACTCCGTCTCCGGAACCAGGGCAGGCACTGCTTTGGGATTATTATCGGCGTCAACCGCAACAAAGGTATAGTAGGCCTCATTGGTTTTTACCCGTGTGCCCTCGGGTAAATTAGAAGCGAAGATTTCCATCCTGACCTCCAATGAACTGTTAAAGGCGCGTGTTACCTGAGCTTGGATGGTCACGACCTCTCCCAGTTTGATGGATCGCTTGAAAGAAACATTGTCCACAGAAACCGTTACCACTACATTGCTACAATGCTTTTGCGCGGCAATGGCTGAGCAGATATCCATCCAGTAGAGCAGACGGCCTCCCATTAGATTGCCGAACGTATTGGTATCATTTGGCAGGACTAATTCGTTCATCTCGGTGTAGGACTCTCGCGCAAATTTCTCTAATATCGTTTTTGCCATTATCTTCTATATTCGTTGTACTGTTTGTCAATTATCTCTAAAGATTTACGAAAAGGAGTTGGAACATAGCCCAATTCTTCTTTGGATTTATTGCCATCAAATCCCGTCTGACGAGGTCTGTTATCGGCTTGCCCGATACTCGCCGCACTGATTTCTGAGATCAATGTCGTATCCAGCTTCCAATAATCTGCGATCCGATACACGGCCTCGCTTATGGACATCAGCTCGGAACCTGAAATATGAAAAATTCCCTGTGCCTTTCTTTCGATGGCCAGCTGACAGGCGTAGGCCAGATCATCTACAAAAGTAGGCATTCTCCATTGATCGTTTACTACTTTTATAGCCTCCCCCTGAGATAATTTACCTTTGGCCCACAACAATAAATTGGAACGATTGGGATCGGCATTGATACCGTATACCAAAATGGTGCGCAGGATGGCAAAACGGCAATGTGTCATTAATAAGATTTGCTCAGAAGCATATTTACTTTTTCCGTATTCACTTTGCGGATTGGGAATATCATCTTCTATGTAAAGGCTACCCTTCCTACCATCAAATACAAAGTCCGTCGAAAGATGGATCAGCTGCGTATTATTTTTTGCGCAATAGCTGGCCAAGGTCTCAACCAGATCCACATTAAGCCGCTGACAGGCTGTTTTGTCAGCTTCGCAAGCTTCTACACTGGTCATAGCAGCCGTATGGATGATAGCATCAAAAACATGGGCCGATAAAAAGTGATCCACGCTGTCTTTATCTAATAAATCAACCTGGCTGAAATCATAGCCATCCTGGTTGGGGTTCCTATTGGCACTTTTTGAAATAGCGACCACTTCATATTGAGGGGCTTTGGACAGTAGATCTACCACCTTCTGGCCCAAGAATCCATTGGAACCGGTAACGAGAATCTTTTTCATACAAGTTGCTTTAGTTGGTCCAGATAAAATCCATTTTGGCGGATTGTTTCATGATATTGTTAATCACATCCTTTTCCAGATCGAGAATGGCCTTTAATGCTTCATAATCAATCTTTTCCGCGTCATCCGTCGGCATATGATAGTCGGGGTGGCCTCCGGTGTGGAAAAATAAAACCGGGATATTCTTTTTGTAAAAAGAAGTTTGGTCCGAACCACCATTACCATCTTTGCTTAGATTGAATTTAATCGGCGCCTGAATATCATTGAATATGGTCGGCCATTGGCTGCTCGTGCCATAGCCGATGACAGCAAGGCCATTGGCGGGATTGTACCGCCCGATCATATCCATATTGAGCATTGCTGTGATTTTTTCCAGCGGAAGGGTAGGGTGTTCGGTAAAGTATTTAGACCCGACCAAACCCAGTTCTTCAGCCCCGAATGCGATAAACAATAGATTATAAGGTTCCTTTACATTATTGCTGCTAAAATAACGGGCTAGTTCTAGCAAACCTGCTGTACCTGAAGCGTTATCATCAGCGCCGTTATGTATTTTTCCTACACCTAGAGAATCTTTCGAACTGCCTTGACCACCCATGCCCAAATGGTCATAATGCGCACCTACAACAATTGTCAGCTCGGCTCCATTGTCAAGATAGCCAATAATATTATCGGCATTGCGGATGCTGTCCGCGACTTTCACCTTCCAAACCTTCGCTTTGAAAGACTGGCGGTAACCTTTTTCTCCTCTTGGCTGCAATTTATATTTCTTAAATTCCTTTTCAATATAATCTGCTGCTTTAAATACCTCTTTGCTACCTGTACCCCTGCCTTTCATCTTATCATCGGCCAGGTAATAAATATGCTTTTTTAAATTCGGGATTTCAATCTGCTGTGCATGCACCGACTTGAATAGGATAAAGCAGCAGATGCTTAGGAACATACTTATGTTTTTCATTTTTTTGATTTGATATTTAGTAGATAGACTTGCACTTGTACGCCTGCGACCGAGCCTGTGTACTACATTACGTAAGAAAAAAGAAAAGCCTTGAGATTAACAAGGCTTTTATAAGATCGTAATCGTTAATCTTCGACGATTTCACTATGAATACTTGGTTTCTCTTCTTTTTCTGTTTTGAAATACCGCTTTTGGAACAAAAGGATCAGCACTACGCCTACCGATATAGCGGAATCTGCCACGTTAAACACTGGCCTAAAGAACAGAAACTCTTCGCCGCCCCAGAAAGGAACCCATGTCGGGAAGGTACCTTCAATTAGTGGAAAGTAAAGCATATCCACAACCTTTCCATGAAGAAAGGAGGAATAACCACCTCCGGCTGGGAACAAGGTGGCTTTATCGTACCAGGTACTTTCACTAAAAATGACCCCATAGAAAGCCGAATCGATAATGTTGCCCAAAGCGCCAGCAAGAATGAGCGCGACATTTAAGATAAAGCCGCGGTTATACTTATTCTTGATCATATAGTGCAGTCCATATCCGATACCGGCTACGGCTAATATCCGGAATACGGTTAGAAAAAGTTTTCCATAGTCACCTCCAAATTCCATTCCATAGGCCATCCCATTGTTCTCAATGAAATGGATCTGGAAGAATTTGCCCAGAATATGATGGCTCTGCCCAATTGTCATTGAGAGTTTGACCCATATTTTTGACAGCTGGTCGATTAAAAGAATCGCGACAATCAGTGCGACTGGTTTCGTATAACCCTTCATTGTGTTATAAAAATGGTCTTTGCCTAAGCAAAGACCATATGATTTTTATCAAATTAATATTGTTTGTTTTTCGCTTCGATGCTCAACGTTGTGTGTGGAACAGCTTTTAAACGCTCTTTTTGAATCAGTTTTCCTGTTTCTCTGCAGATACCATAAGTCTTGTTCTCGATGCGTACCAATGCCGCCTCAAGGTTGTCAATAAACTTCTTCTGACGTGCAGCCAGCTGATTGGTCTGTTCTTTTTCCAAGGTTGCGGACCCGTCTTCCAACGTTTTGTAAGTACCTGCGGTATCGTCTGTGCCATTCGCATTGCTGTTGTTGAGCGTTGCGGTCAACGAGGAAAGCTCTTCTTTTGCTATTCTAAGCTTGTCCAAGATAATCTCTTTAAATTCTTGTAATTCTGAATCGCTATAGCGTGTTTTCTCGTTGTTGTTTGCCATAATTTAATTTTTTTGGATTAATGCCTTAAGTTCTTTGCCATCGATTTCGATGGTCTCTCCTTCAGTTAGTGAATCTTCAAATACCAATGTATCGGCTAGAATTTCGGTGCAAATATACGATAAATTTTCGTTGGCTGCATCTGTCACTTCGGGCACCATTGTTAACTTTACATGAATTCTATCTGTGACTTCAAACCCTTTTTCTTTCCTCAGATTTTGCAGGCGGTTGATCAGCTCACGCGATAAACCTTCTTTCTTCAATTCTTCGGTGATATGAATATCTAATGCTACGGTCAACTTACCCAAGTTTGCTACCTGCCATCCTTCCACATCTTCTGCTATGATTTCTACATCGCTCAATAAGATCGTATACGGCGTGTCCGCTAAAGCTAACTCGCCAGTTGATTCCAATGTGCTTATTTGATCTGCCGTCAACGATTGGATAGATGAAGAGACTAACTTCATATCCTTACCAACTTTCGCGCCAAGAGCTTTAAAATTCGGTTTTATTTTTTTCTTAATGATACCTGTGGTGTCGGAAATAAACTCGATATCTTTAATATTTGTTTCAGAAAGTATCAAATCTTTTACTTTTTCAACTTTCTCCTGAAAGGCACTGTCGAGGACCGGAACAAGAATTTTGTTTAACGGCTGACGTACATTGATTGATGTTTTCTTCCGTAAAGACAATGTCAGGGACGAAATGTCCTGGGCCAGCGCCATGCGTTCTTCGAGATCCTTGTCTACTAAAGCTTCGTTGTATACTGGGAAGTTGGATAGGTGAACAGATTCGACCTGCTCTTTGCCTGTCGCTGCATTTAGATCCAAAAATAGCCTGTCAGAAAAGAATGGTGATATCGGTGACATCAACTTCGCGATGGTATCAAGACAGGTATAAAGCGTCTGGTATGCAGAGATTTTATCTTCGCTATATTCGCCTTTCCAGAAACGACGGCGGCAGAGACGAACATACCAGTTGCTTAGATGTTCGTCAACAAAATTCTGGATCGCCCTGGCAGCTTTGGTAGGCTCGTAGTCCGCGAGGTATTCATCCACCTCTTTGGTTAGTGAATTTAATAAGGAGATAATCCAGCGGTCGATCTCGGGACGATTCTCTAAGGCAATATCTGGTTCGGTGTAAGCGAATTTATCGATGTTGGCATAGAGTGCGAAAAATGCATATGTATTATATAAGGTACCGAAAAACTTACGGCGCACTTCGTCCAGGCCTTCCATGTTGAACTTCAAATTATCCCATGGTGCAGCATTGCTGATCATATACCAGCGCGTTGCATCCGCACTATACTGATCGATCGTTGCAAATGGATCTACGCCATTCCCCAGACGTTTGGACATTTTGTTGCCATTCTTGTCGAGCACCAGACCATTGGAAACAACGTTTTTGAAAGAAACCGATTTGTACATCATGGTCGATATCGCGTGGAGGGTAAAAAACCAACCACGTGTCTGGTCAACTCCCTCAGCGATAAAATCTGCTGGATAAGCGTGGTCAAATCCTGCTTTAAAAGGAAACTCCTCGCCTTTGGCCAGTTTCTCGTGATCCAGACCCCATTGCGCATACGGCATTGCGCCTGAATCAAACCAAACGTCAATTAGATCCGGTTCGCGGAATAATTTTTGGCCAGCATCCGAAACCAGAATAATATCGTCAACATAAGGGCGGTGCAGATCCAGATGTTCGGTATCGAACTTATCCAGATATGCTTTATTTTTTGCTTTCTCTTCCTCCGATAACACATCCGAAGTCAGGGAAGCTTCTAATAGCGATCTAAGCTCGGGCAGTGAACCGACACAGATTTCTTCATTTTCGTCTTCCGAACGCCAGATCGGCAACGGAGTCCCCCAATAACGCGAGCGGGAGAGGTTCCAGTCCACCAGGTTTTCCAGCCAATTGCCAAAACGGCCGGTCCCTGTAGCTTCAGGCTTCCAGTTGATCGTTTTATTTAATGCCACCAGATCTTCTTTTACGGCGGTCGTACGGATAAACCAGCTATCTAACGGATAATAAAGTACAGGCTTGTCGGTACGCCAGCAATGTGGGTATGTGTGTTCATATTTCTTCACATCAAAAGCCTTGTTGTCTTCCTTCAGCTTGATCGAAATAAGGACATCGGTGGGTTTAAAATCCTCCTTTGCGCGCTCTTCTGCACTGTAATATTCTTCTTTGACAAAGCGTCCTGCAAAGTCGGTAATTTCCTTCACAAAACGGCCGGTACGGTCTACGGTTGGGACATCTTTACCATTTTCGTCTTTCACCAAAATCCCCGGTACACCATGTTCTTTGGCTACTCTAAAGTCATCAGCACCATAAGTAGGTGCCGCGTGAACGATACCTGTTCCGTCTTCGGTGGTCACAAAATCCCCCGGAATGACACGGAACGCATTTTTTTGCAGATCTTCATTGGTAATGTATGGCAGCAATTGTTCGTAACGCAAACCGACTAGTTCTTCACCAACAAACTCAGCGGCTACTTCCCAGGGGATGATTTTGTCGCCCAGTTTATAGTCCTGGAAGGACGCATTTTCGCCTTCGGCTTTAAAATGTTTGCTGATAAGATCCTTTGCCAATATCACGGATACAGGTGCTCCGGTATACTTATTGAAGGTCCTGACTTTTACGTAGTTTATTTTCTTGCCTACGACCAGTGCCGTATTAGAAGGCAGGGTCCATGGGGTGGTTGTCCAGGCGATGAATGCGACATCCTCGTCTTCATCATCGACCAACTTTCCGATCGCTGGATGGAGCTGCGACTTGATCAGTCTAAATTCCGCAACGATCGTCGTGTCTTTGACGTCTTTGTAAGTACCCGGTTGGTTAAGTTCATGAGAACTTAAGCCGGTGCCGGCAGCAGGCGAATACGGCTGAATAGTATAGCCCTTGTACAAAAGCCCTTTTTTATACAGTTCTTTTAGCAGATACCACAAGGTTTCGATATACTCATTTTTATAAGTGATATACGGATGCTCAAGATCGACCCAGTAACCCATTTTTGTGGTCAGGTCATTCCATACATCTGTATATTTCATGACTTCCTTGCGGCAGGCACTGTTATATTCTTCTACTGTAATCTTTTTGCCGATATCTTCCTTGGTAATGCCGAGAGCCTTTTCCACAGCCAGCTCAATCGGTAGACCATGGGTATCCCAACCTCCCTTGCGTTTTACCTGGTAGCCTTTCAATGTTTTGTAACGACAGAAAATATCTTTGATGGTACGCGCCATCACGTGGTGGATGCCCGGCATTCCATTTGCAGAAGGCGGGCCTTCATAAAATGTATAGGATTTGCTTTCGGGGCGATTATGGATACTTTTTTCGAATATTTTTTCCTGTTCCCAACGGGTCAAAATCTCTTTGCCGATTTCTGGCAAATTTAACTGCTTATATTCTTTGTACATCAGACTCTTGTATGCTTCTTTTCTAAAGGTCGCTAATTTAGTGATTTATGATGGAAAAAGAAAGAGGCCTTTGTTGCGCTAATATCATTAAATGGCAGTGAAGATCATTTTTCGAATGAAGGCTATGAATTATGTGAAGGATCAAAACAGCTAATGTTTGCAAAAAAAAAGACCGCTAAGTGCGGCCTCTTATTTGTTGAAACGGTATACGTCTTATTTAGGCAGAAAAGCTGCTTCCACAGCCGCAGGTACTTGTCGCGTTGGGGTTGTTAAATGTAAATCCTCTCGCGTCGAGTCCTGATCTGAAATCAATTTCCATGCCCGCTAAATATAAGCCATGAGCTTTATTCATGAAGATTCGAATACCTTCGATCTCATACTCGTTGTCTCCGTCTTTTTTCTGGTCAAAGCCAAGAACATAATTCATGCCGGAGCAACCACCGCCTTCTACGCCCACACGTAGGCCAAAATCATCAGAAATTTCTTGTTGATCCTTTAATTTATGGAGTTCCTTGATTGCGCCCGGCGTTAAGGAGATCGGAGCAATTGCTGTCTGTTCTGTACTCATCTTGATCATTGTTTTAGCCAATTCATAACAAAAATACATATTTTTTATGGCAATTGGTTGTATAAGAATTTTTTGACATTTTCAAAACATTCGTTCTAACCCTGTTCATGAAGCTGTTGCTATATTTTCCGGGAGATATACAGCTGATTAGCCGATTCGCATCAATATGGGGGTTTTCATTGAGAACATTTAATAAAATATGGGTTTTTGTCGATATTCTTTATGGAATATGCTATCTTTGAGGCATTAAAATAAAATACAAAATTTACTTTACAACATTTAAAAACAATGGAAAGAGATCAAGCCATTTTTAATTTGATAGCTGATGAGCTGAAACGCCAAGAGGAGGGTATTGAATTAATTGCTTCTGAAAACTTTGTGTCAAAGCAAGTGATGGAAGCTGCTGGTTCAGTGTTGACAAATAAATATGCAGAAGGCCTGCCAGGAAAGCGCTATTATGGTGGCTGTGAAGTTGTGGATGAGATTGAGAGTATTGCGATCGACCGTGCAAAACAGCTTTTCGGCGCTGAATGGGTAAACGTGCAGCCTCACTCTGGCGCTCAGGCGAATGCTGCTGTATTTTTGGCGACTATCAAACCGGGCGATAAAATCCTGGGCCTTGATCTATCTCATGGAGGTCACCTGACACATGGTTCTCCCGCAAATCTTTCCGGGAAGATCTACCAGCCATTATTTTATGGTGTAAAAGAAGATACAGGTTTGATCGATTACGAGCAGCTGGAAGAAACTGCCCTTCGTGAAAAACCGAAAATGATCATTTGTGGTGCTTCGGCTTATTCGCGTGACTGGGACTATGCGCGCATCCGTAAAGTTGCCGATGAGGTCGGTGCGATCTTAATGGCAGATATTTCTCACCCTGCGGGTTTGATCGCGCGTGGCTTATTGAACGATCCGCTTCCGCATTGTCACATCGTCACGACCACCACGCACAAAACGTTGCGCGGTCCACGTGGTGGTATGATCATGGTCGGTAAGGACTTCGAAAACCCATGGGGCATCAAAACACCAAAAGGTGAAATCCGCACAATGACCCAATTGCTGGATTTAGCGGTTTTCCCAGGTACTCAGGGCGGACCTCTGGAGCATACCATCGCTGCAAAAGCTATTGCTTATGGCGAAGCGCTATCGGACGACTATATGGAGTATATTGTTCAGGTGAAGAAAAATGCCGCGGCTTTAGCGAAGTTTTTCGTAGACAGAGATTATAAAATTATCTCTGGTGGTACTGACAATCACCTGATGCTAGTCGATTTGCGGAACAAAGATATTTCAGGTAAAGAAGCAGAAGCGGTGTTGGGTAAAGCGGGTATCACCACCAACAAGAATATGGTACCTTTCGATACACGTTCACCGTTCGTGACCTCAGGTGTTCGTTTTGGTACGGCTGCGATTACAACACGCGGTATCAAAGAAAATGAAATTGTTCAGATCGGTGAGCTGATTGATGAAGCACTGAAAAATGCTTCGGATGACGCTGCATTGGATAAAATCCATGGTAAGGTAAAAGCGATGATGGCGCAGTTTCCGTTATATAAATAAATATTTATTATATCAGATACATAGCAGCGGAGTCGCCGAACAGGAGACTCCGCTTTTTTTTTGCCTGCTGGGACCTTATCGTGTAAGGTGTTGATAAGTATATGTACTGGAACGGGAGAAAACAGTACTAGATTTATCGATAAAGTAAACGGGCAGGAGGGGGCACAAGATGAATCGCGAGAATAGTCATCATCAGCTGTGGTTATCTGGGGGTTGATGATCGGTGGAAGAATGGACTGTAAATGTTAAAAAATCTTAAAATAAAATGTAAAAATTTGATTACTCAATAATTTTACGGTAATTTGGAATAACATTAATTGATTGTTTTACAATAAGAAAGGATAACTATACGACAAACATTTACATTTTAAAACAGAACTGATAATTTTATTTGCGAACTGCTAAAAAAGTAAGTGACGTATGAGACTTTTGAAAAGTAAGAGTGATCAAGAATTGATCCAAATGTATGTCGATGGCCATGAGTCCGGCCTTGAGGCATTGTTGAATCGTTATAAATCGAAAATTTATACCTCTATATATATGAAAGTGAAAGACGAATATCTTGCTGAAGATATTTTCCAGGAGACTTTCATCAAAATCATCAACACATTAAAATCCGGTAAATATAATGAAGAAGGGAAATTTCTGCCATGGGCTATACGTATTGCTCATAACATGATTGTTGACTTCTTCAGGAAAGCAAAGCGCGCCCCCAGTATTGTTAATGCGGACGGCTTTGATATCTTTGAGGTACTTGAATTCAGCGATGAGAGCACCGAGTCAAAGATGCTGAAACAACAGGTGGATGTGGATCTGAAGAAGATGATCCAGAAGCTGCCGGATGACCAGAAGGAAGTTCTAATCATGCGTCATTTCTGTGACATGAGCTTCAAGGATATAGCCGAAATCACCGAGGTGAGTATCAATACGGCTCTGGGCAGGATGCGCTATGCGCTGAGCAACCTGCGAAAAATGATCGAGGGAACCGATCTTACTCTGCAGATGGGTTATTAAGAATACCATAAGGAAGGTGCATATCATGCACTTTCCTTCTACACACCTCTGGTGTTTGCTGCTGACCAGCCGCAGTTTCCTAAGCCATATTTCTACTGTTGACACCGGGTTCTTCCATATGAAGTATCAATATTCTGTATAAAAGCTAGTATAAGATCGCCATATTCCGTAAATTTATAATGTTAAAATGTCATCTCAGCATGCGCCGAGGGGTGGTTTTGACCGCTTTTTTGCGCCGAGTGCAGGTCGGAAGAGCTAAATTGTCAGGAATGTACGTCGTGGAACGTACTTTGATGTATAAAGGTGTACTTGATATAAAAAAATATAATTAGAAACTATGTACTGGATTTTATTTATTGGAATCATGGTAGTGAGCCTGATCGTCCAAACAAGATTTAGAAACAAATTTAAAAAGTATTCTGAGATGCCGTTATCCAACGGTATGTCGGGTGCTGAAATAGCACAAAAGATGCTTCATGATAATGGTATATATGATGTGCAGGTGTTGTCTATTCCAGACCGTCTTGGCGATCATTATAATCCTTCAGACAAAACGGTGAACCTTAGTCCGGAGGTGTATAGCGGGCGTAGTGTAGCTGCGGCAGCAGTAGCAGCCCACGAATGCGGGCACGCAGTGCAACATGCAAAAGCTTACAAATGGCTGGGTTTTCGTTCGGCGATGGTACCCATGGTCAACGTTGCATCTAAGCTGACTTCATGGGTGTTGATGATCGGTGTGATGCTGTTTGCTTTTGGGGGCAATCCCTGGTTACTCGCGGTGGGAGTCGGTGCGCTGGCCATTACAACCATATTTTCATTTATCACCCTACCGGTGGAATTTGATGCATCCAATCGCGCTTTGGCCTGGTTGAATCATGCCGGCGTTACATACAATGGTGAGGAACATGAAGGTGCCAAAGACGCTTTAAAATGGGCTGCAATGACTTATGTGGTCGCTGCGCTAAGTGCATTGGTAACCCTGTTGTACTATGCTTCTATTTTGTTTGGTGGCCGCAGAAGTGACTAAGTGTTGGGGACATTCACTTATAAGGTGTGAAAAAATGCGATTATTTTGAATAGTCGCATTTTTTATAGGGTGTTAATGAGGTTACTACAGACAATTTTTTTAACTTTGCTGTTTATATAGAATAAGACTAAGATTTTATGTTTTCAAATCTTCAAGATAAGCTAGATAGGGCCTTTAAGGTATTAAAAGGACAGGGTAGTATTACCGAGATCAACGTTGCTGAAACGATGAAAGAAATTCGCAAAGCATTGTTGGATGCCGACGTGAATTATAAAACTGCCAAAACTTTTACGGATGATGTAAAACAGAAAGCTTTAGGTCAAAATGTATTGACCAGTATTTCTCCCGGGCAATTGCTGACAAAAATCATGAATGATGAGCTGACAGAACTGATGGGGGGATCTGTTACAGAGCTGGAAACCGGAAAAAATCCGACCGTTATTCTGATTGCAGGATTGAACGGTGCAGGTAAGACTACGTTTTCTGGTAAATTGGCATTGTACCTGAAAGATAAGAAAAATAAAAAGCCCTTGCTGGTTGCTGGCGACGTATATCGTCCTGCTGCGATCGATCAGCTGGAAGTTTTAGCTGAACAGGTTGGTGTCCCAGTATATGTGAATAGGGAATCCACTGATCCGATTGCTATTGCTAAAGCTGGTGTAGAGGAAGCGAAACGAAATGGCAATAATATTGTCATTATCGATACGGCAGGTCGTTTGGCGGTTGATGAACCATTGATGGTGGAAATTACTGCTGTCAAAGAAGCGACAAAGCCAGATGAGATTCTGTTTGTTGTCGACTCCATGACCGGTCAGGATGCTGTCAATACTGCCAAGACGTTCAATGACCGTCTGGATTTTACCGGGGTAGTCTTGACTAAGCTGGACGGTGATACTCGTGGTGGTGCGGCTTTATCCATTAAATCTGTCGTCAATAAGCCGATAAAGTTTATCGGTACAGGCGAGAAAATGGATGCGCTGGATGTATTTCACCCTGACCGTATGGCATCCCGTATTTTGGGGATGGGTGACGTTGTATCCTTGGTAGAACGCGCGCAGCAGCAATTTGACGAAAAACAAGCAGCTGAACTTCAGAAGAAGATCCGCAAAAATAAATTTGATTTTAACGATTTTAAATCTCAGATACAGCAGATCAAAAAGATGGGTAACATGAAGGATCTGATGGGTATGATCCCTGGAGTGGGCAAAGCGATGAAGGATATTGAGGTGGACGACAATGCATTTAAGCCTATTGAAGCCATTATTGATTCCATGACACCTTTTGAACGCGAGAATCCGGATGTCATCGATCAAAAGCGTCGTATGCGGATTGCCAAAGGATCGGGTACAGATATCAATGAGGTAAACAAGTTGCTGAAGCAATTTGGTGATATGCGCAAAGTGATGAAACAGATGTCAAATCCGGCGATGGCGGCTAAGCTAATGCGCAATATGCCTAAAATGCCCGGACGCATGTAAAACATGTAAAAGCAACAAAACTACCATTTCAGTAGGGCATTGTATCATGATATAATGCCCTATTTTTCTGATAAATATTTCGTAATTTCAAGTTCCTCACTCGAGTAAAGGAAATAATTGTTAAATTTGTATTCATTATGGATGACCCCGCGCAATTATCGGAATACGGCAAAATCCTTATCATTCTATTGGTAGGGGCGCTGTTAGTCTGTGCGACCATTTTTCTAGCACGCCTAATCTCTCCAAAAAAAAATAATCCCATCAAATCCGGTACTTATGAATGCGGTGAAGAACCCATTGGATCGTCCTGGGTACAGTTTAACCCGAGATTTTATGTCATTGCGCTTGTTTTTCTGCTCTTTGATGTGGAGCTTATTTTTATTTTTCCGTGGGCAACTGTATTTGGTCAGTCAGATTATATCGCTGCAGATGGACGCTGGGGGTGGTTTACGTTGGTTGAAATGGCCATGTTTATTGGGATTTTGGTTCTCGGACTAGTGTTTGTCTGGAAAAAAGGAGATCTGGAGTGGGTAAAGCCACAGGTATCCTTACCCAAAGTCCGCGTTGGTATTCCTCAAAGTGCCTATGATGCTTTAAATAAGATGGAATATGCGGTAAAGGATCTTGCGCAGGCGGATGCTGAATTGAATACGTCAGTGGGAGAAGAAATGATTGCCCGTCCAAAGGCTGCTTTTAAACCAAGATTTAAGAAACCGGAGTAAGCATGAGTTTAGATAGTCAATTACAAAATAACGGTGTCGTTGTAGCTAAGCTGGATGATCTACTTAACTGGGCACGACTTTCTTCGATGTGGCCCATGAGTTTTGGTATTGCCTGTTGTGCGATAGAAATGATGGGAGCAATGGCGTCGACTTATGATCTGGACCGAATGGGAGTTTTTCCACGGCCATCGCCACGGCAGTCAGATGTCATCATCATTGCTGGGACAGTAACCTTCAAAATGGCAGACCGCATCAAGAAGCTGTACGAACAGATGCCTGATCCAAAATATGTGATCTCCATGGGGTCCTGTTCCAACTGTGGGGGACCGTACTGGCAACATGGTTATCATGTCGTCAAGGGCGTCGACAAGGTTATTCCGGTGGATGTGTATGTACAGGGATGTCCACCACGGCCGGAAGCGCTGATCGGCGCATTTATTGAACTGCAGAAAAAGATAGATAAGGAGAGTTTGTTGGGGGAACAGCTGTTCAATCAACAAGCGTAGAAAAACAATAATAGAAGATTTTAGAATCAATTATGGCAAAAGATTTTTATGGTGAACTGCAATTAGGTATTCTAGGCGGCGGACAGCTGGGCAGGATGCTGATTCAGGAAGCCATTAATTACAATGTAAACGTTCATGTGCTGGACCCCGATAAGAATGCGCCCTGCCGCAAACTGTGCAACAAATTTGAATGTGGTTCATTGGGGGATTTTGAGACCGTCTACAATTTCGGTAAAGATCTGGATATGATCACTATTGAGATTGAAAAGGTGAATGTCGATGCGCTGGAAAAACTGGAGGAGGAAGGTGTGGTGGTGTATCCTCAGTCCCGTATCATTCGGTTGATTCAGGATAAGGGATTGCAGAAACAATTTTTCAAACAGAATGATATTCCGACCTCGGCAT
Source organism: Sphingobacterium thalpophilum (assembly GCF_901482695.1). Classification (NCBI taxonomy): domain Bacteria; kingdom Pseudomonadati; phylum Bacteroidota; class Sphingobacteriia; order Sphingobacteriales; family Sphingobacteriaceae; genus Sphingobacterium; species Sphingobacterium thalpophilum. The sequence goes on along the minus strand of NZ_LR590484.1, from coordinate 782,171 downwards.
TTCAGCTGATATCAAATCGTGATAACCTTGTCAATACTTCATTGCGTCTACCGTATATCCAAAAGCTGCGTAAGGATGGTTACGATGGCAAAGGTGTCAAGAAGATCGTCACCGAGGCGGATATTCAGAACGCGTTCGAAGAGCCTAGTCTGATTGAAGAGTGGGTGGATTTCGAAAAAGAGATTGCCGTTATTGTCGCCCGCAATGACCGAGGTGATGTGTCTACATTTCCGATGGTGGAAATGGAGTTCAATCCTCAGGCAAATCTGGTGGAGTTTCTGATCGCTCCCTCGCTGTATGGTGTTGATGTACAGCAACGGGCGGAAGCGATTGCGAAAAAGATCGCTGAGGATCTGCAGATTGTGGGCTTATTGGCCGTTGAGATGTTTTTAACAAAAAATGGCGATATCCTGGTCAACGAGCTGGCACCGCGGCCACATAACAGCGGGCACCAGACGATTGAAGGAAATTATGTTTCTCAATTTGGACAGCATCTGAGAGCGATATTCAATCTGCCATTGGGGGATACCAGATGCCGGACCAATGCGGTGATGATCAACCTTCTGGGTGAAGAAGGGTATGAGGGCCTTGCTAAATATGATGGTGTGGAGGAAGCGCTGGCGATTGAGGGAGTCTATATCCATCTCTATGGCAAGAAGTATACGAAGCCGTTCCGTAAGATGGGGCATGTTTGCATTATTAATGATGATCGCGAGAAGGCCATTTCGAATGCGAGAAAAGTACAGGAAATATTAAAAGTTAAAGCTTAATTAAAACTATGTCAATCAATAATAAGGCCCAGGTAGGCATTATCATGGGAAGTAAATCTGATCTTCCGGTGATGCAGGATGCTATCGATGTCCTGAAAGTTCTTGGGGTAACATTCGAAGTGACGATTGTCTCTGCCCACCGTACACCGCAACGCATGTTTGATTATGCGCAGAATGCAGCGTCCCGCGGGCTGAAGGTAATTATTGCTGGCGCCGGTGGTGCTGCCCATTTACCAGGGATGGTGGCGTCGATTACGCATTTGCCAGTTATAGGAGTTCCTGTAAAGTCCTCTAATTCAATCGACGGCTGGGATTCTGTCCTGTCGATTCTCCAGATGCCCAATGGCATTCCGGTGGCGACCGTAGCTTTAAACGCAGCTAAAAATGCAGGCATATTGGCTGCACAGATATTGGCAACGCATGATGCGGAAATAAGCAAAAATATTATCGCTTTTAAAGAAGAATTGGCCCGTAAGGTCATCGAAACGGCGGTAGAAGTTGAAGATACGCAGTTCTAAACTTATCTACGAAATAAAACGGGGAGCTCAAAGCTCCCCGTTTTATTTCGTAAGATTGGCCTGAACATAATCATAGCTTTTTTTAAGACTTTCCATTTTATTGGGCATATAAATGTCGTCCTGTTCAACAAAAGCATATTTTAGTCCAGCTTTAGCCTTTTCCTGGACAATCTCAGGGAAGCTGATACTTCCGGTTCCAACCTCCGTATATCTGATGTCTTTGAAAATCTGTTCGACCGGTAGGTTACCATCTTTCGGCCATTCGATGGGATTTGATTTGGTTTTGTCCATGTCTTTGACGTGCCAGAGTTTAAACCGGTTTGGAAACTTTTCGAAGAGTGATATGGGGTTTTTCCCCGCTTTTTCGGCCCAAAAGAGATCGAGTTCAAAATCAACCAGTTCGGGCTCGGTAAAAGCGATCATGACCTCTTCGCCCATGGTGTTGTTGCCCAGATCCCTGAACTCCCAGAAGTGATTGTGATAAGCTACCTTTAATCCGAGCTTTTTGGCCTGTTCGCCCGCCTTATTGAGCTGTTCGGCCGCGTAAAGATAATCATCTTTTTTAAGCGCATTGAGATCAAACATCGGCGTTACAGGTGCTATCACATACTCTTGTCCAAGCTCTTTTGCTGCATCAAAATAGATCGACAGATCTTCCTTGTCGGTATGTGTTCTGCTTAAATATTTGGACATATCGTAGTGCCCGGAATAGGTTTTCAGCCCGTTATCATCCAGAATCTTTTTCAGCTCTTTGTACGGCAGCTTCCAGAATTGCTTGGCCGTGGGGTCAATGCCATAGAGTTCAACATGTTTGTAACCAATCTTGGCTATTTGCTCCAGAGACCCTTTAGGATCCTTATCCATTAGATCGCGGATCGAATACAATTGTACCCCGATATTTTGCAATGGATTGTCACTGACAGCTGCAGCTTTATTTTGACAAGCGATAAAGTTGGGCATCAGATAAGCTGCTGAAAGACCTATTCCAGCTTGCTTTAAAAAATGACGGCGAGAATTGTTCATCATATAACTGATTATTGTTAGTGTACAATGTACAATTATTTTGTAAAAAAACAATAAAACCTATCCGAATATTTTCCGAAAGGCAGGGCGGGGTAAGTTTAATGAATAAAAAAAGGCCTGAACACATCAGACCTTTTGTATTGCTTATGCACGGGCTGTTTACACCGTCATGATATCTTTTTCTTTCAGTTCAGCCAATTTGTCGACCTTTACGATAAATGCATCGGTCAATTTTTGTACTTCTCCCTCTGCAGATTTGATTTCGTCTTCCGAAGCACCGTCATTTTTCAATTTTTTAACGGATTCGTTGGTCTCCTTACGGATGTTACGAATAGCTACACGGCCTCTTTCAGTCTCTTCTTTTACTTTTTTCACGAGTTCGCGTCTTCTTTCTTCGGTAAGAGGGGGGACGTTCAAACGGATGACAATACCGTCGTTTTGCGGGTTGAGTCCCAAGTTGGCGTCTGTAATAGCTTTTTCAATTGCGTTGATGAGCGATTTTTCCCAAGGCTGGATGACAATTGTCCTTGCATCAGTTGTATTGATGTTGGCCACTTGAGAAAGTGGGGTGGCGCTACCATAATAATCGACTGAAATACCATCTAGCATAGACGGTGAAGCTTTACCGGCACGAATTTTTGTTAATTCTGATTCGGTGTAAGCAACTGCTTTGGACATCTTGTCTTTACAATCGTCCAATTCAATTGAAATTAGTTCGTTCATATAAGATTACGTTTTTTACAGATTTAATTTATTTTACAACAGTTCCGATATGTTCTCCATTGGCAAGTTTCAGCAAGTTGCCCGGCTTGTTCATGTCAAATACGATGATTGGTAAATTGTTCTCCTGGCACAATGTAAAGGCTGTCATATCCATGACATTTAGTCCTTTCTCATAGACCTCCGTGAATGATATTTCTTCGAATTTTGTCGCATTAGGGTCTTTTTCAGGATCTGCAGTATAGATGCCGTCTACGCGTGTACCTTTCAATACCGCATCGGCGTTGATTTCGATGGCGCGCAACGAAGCGGCTGTATCGGTCGTGAAATACGGGTTTCCAGTACCGGCACCGAAAATAACAATACGGCCTTTTTCGAGGTGACGTACCGCCCGTCTACGAATAAATGGTTCGCAGATCTGTTCCATTTTAATTGCTGTTAGCAAACGTGTCTTTTTTCCGACTTTTTCAAGGGCATCCTGCAGTGCCATGCTATTGATTACAGTGGCAAGCATGCCCATATAGTCAGCCTGAACACGGTCCATACCTGATTTCTCTGCACTTAAACCGCGGTAAATATTACCTCCACCGATAACAATTGCAATTTCTAAACCCTGATCGTGAATTTCTTTGATATCATTAGCGTATTGTGATACACGGTTAATATCGATACCATAGCTTTGGTCACCCATTAAGGATTCACCGCTAAGTTTTAATAAGATACGTTTGTATTTCATAATTGTTTTTTTGGAAATTTTCCAAAGGTCAAAGATAAAATATTTTTTTTATCCCTTACGCCCTAAAGTGATATTTATTGTGCTTTTGTTGTCTGGTTGATGACCTCCTGATAATAGTGCTCGTATAGTGGCATAATATTGGACAGCTGGAATTTTTTAGCATGATTTAGTGCTGCTTCCTTGAATTTTTCCAGCCGCTCATGATCTTCCAGGATGTAGATTGCATTTTTGGCCATATCATTGACATCTCCCACATCGCTGAGAAATCCAGTTACGCCATTTTCATTCAATTCGGGCAGTCCACCGGTGTTGGACGAGACCACGGGCACTTGGCAGGCCATCGCTTCCAGCGCGGCCAGCCCAAAACTTTCCGAACTGGAGGGCATCAGGAAGAGGTCTGAGACAGATAATATTTCTTCTACGGCATCCTGCTTGCCCAGAAAACGTACATCTGTGCAAACATCAAGCTCTCTGGACAGCTCTTCTGCGTTTCTACGTTCGGGACCATCGCCCACCATCAGCAGCTTGGATGGTATGACTTCGTTGACCTTTTTAAAGATCCGGATGACATCCTCTGTATTCTTTACTTTCCTAAAGTTGGATGTATGTACCAATATGCGTTCATTGCCCGGAGCGATCGCTTTTTTGAAATGCGATCGGTCTTTGTTGCTAAATCGGTCGAGATCGATGAAGTTGGGGATCACTTTGATATCACGGGAGATATCAAAATATTGGAGTGTCTGATCCTTGAGATTTTGCGAAACGGCCGTCACGCCATCCGACTGGTTGATGGAAAATGTAACCACAGGACTAAAGCTTTTGTCTTTACCGACCAAGGTAATATCTGTACCATGCAGTGTCGTCACAACGGGAATGTTTATCCCGTAGGTGGTTAACAATATCTGTTTTGCCATGAATGCTGCGGAAGCATGGGGGATAGCGTAATGTACGTGGATCAGATCGAGCTTCTCGAAACGTACGACGTCGACCAATTTGCTGGCGAGCGCTGACTCATAAGGCAAAAAGTCAAAAAGCGGATATTGGGAGACGGCGACTTCGTGGTAATAAAGGTTTTCGGAAAAGAAATCCAGGCGCGCGGGCTGCCGGTAGGTTATAAAATGGATCTCATGTCCGCTGGCTGCTAGCGCTTTCCCTAATTCGGTTGCTACAACGCCGCTGCCACCGAAGGTGGGATAACAAACAATTCCTATTTTCATCTATTTAGTTTTTAATGCCTGATCCATTATCTTTCAATGGGTCTGGGTGGCATGCCCTGTTATTATTCAATACTGTGTTGCCGAAAGGAGAATATCATGCCTTTGGCGGTTTTGAAATATCTAGTTTTTCGTGCCGCTAATTTCGGTTATTTATGCTTAAAATAACAAAAAGCAATTGCCATAGTTTTGTGAATTTTTTGCGTACTTAAAAAGCATTATCTTTAAGTAGACATTTAAGTGGTATATGGATTATTTCATCAGCGATATTTCTGGACAGCAGTTCCCTTTGGAACAGCGCTTGTCCGGGGCATCCATTAGGCAGCCTCTTTTTAAACTGATCAAAAAAGAGCATCCGGCTTTCGGCAAGGACAAGTACATGGCGATCTCCGAGCTCAACGAGTTCAAAGAAGCCTATATCACTGAATTTCTGAAGGATGAGTCCGGGCAGCTGAGTTTGCTGGACCAACAGGTTATACAGAGCTTTAGAAATAATAAAATGATCAGTGCTCGTCTTGATCGGGAAAAACCCGAATCCGTTTCTTTAGGTGAACGTGTTGCAGACAAAGTCGCTGAATTTGGAGGGAGCTGGACTTTTATTATTTCTTTCGTTGTATTTTTGCTGGTCTGGATCGGTTTGAACATTTATTGGCTAAATAATAAGGGGTTTGATCCCTATCCATTTATTTTGCTCAATTTGATTTTATCTTGTGTGGCTGCTCTACAGGCGCCGGTGATCATGATGAGCCAGAATAGACAGGAAGATAAAGACCGGGAACGTGCACGAAATGATTATATGGTCAACCTCAAAGCCGAACTTGAGATACGGGAACTACATGAAAAGATCGATCATTTGATCATCAGAAAAGAGCAGGAACTGATTGAAGTGCAACGTGAACAGGTGGAAAAACTGAGTTTTTTGCTGAGAAAAATGACAGAAATGGAAGCGGAATTTAAGAAAAGATGAATATAGAAGGAATAATAAGTGAACTGACGTTTAAGTTTTCGAGATCAGGAGGAGCTGGGGGACAGCATGTCAACAAGGTTTCGTCTAAAGTGCTGCTGCAATGGAACGTGAGGCAGTCTGCTAGCTTTTCGGAGGAAGAGAAGACTTTGATCATGATGAAACTTTCGAACCGCATCACTAAAGAGGGGATCTTGCAGCTGGAGTCTGATACAGACCGTTCGCAGCAGCGAAATAAGGAAATAGCCGTCGAACGCTTTGTGCGGCTACTGAAAGGTGCGCTCGTTACCGAAAAGGCACGAAAAAAGACTAAAATTCCCTATTCCAGTGTTTTAAAGAGACTGGACCGCAAGAAACAGCAATCCCAGCTGAAAGCCTCCCGGAGGAAAAAATTTGATGACTAATGGTGCTATAGAAGGCGTTAGTTGTAAATTAAATGACAATAAATCAGGGTATTGTGTTTTGAACTAAAATAATAGTTGTAAAACTAAATTTTTAGTTTTACAATTGTATTGTAATCGATTACAACAGTACTGTATTTATTAAAGAGTTATGGAAGAATTTAAAGAGCTGACCAAAGCGGAAGAACAGATTATGCATGAGCTCTGGGAGATGGGGCGGGGATTTGTCAAAGATATCATTGAACGATTGCCCGAGCCTAAACCAGCTTACAATACAGTGTCAACGATAGTGCGCATTCTCGAAACCAAGGGTTTTGTGGCGCACGAGTCTTTTGGCAAAAGCCACCAGTATTTGCCAAAGATTTCAAAAGAGGAATATAAAAAAGGAATTACGGGCAAGCTGCTGAACAATTACTTTGATAATTCGCCAAAACGTATGTTATCGTATTTTTTGGAAGAGAATAAGCTGGATATGAAGGAACTGGATGATATCTTATCCATTATTCAGCGCAATAAAAGTTAACAGCAATCCCCTTTTATAAACTTTTGATTATGATTTACTTATTGATTGTCAATGTATCATTGACCATCAGCTTTATGCTCTATTGGCTGATTTTTCGAAAACTGACGTTTTTCCAGTGGAACCGGATGTATCTGATCGGGATGCTATTTTTTTCGCTGTTGGCACCTATCGGCATTTTTATTGAACTTCCGGATAGCGAAATGGTGGAATATAGGATTCCCATGGTGGATTTGGGCGGTTATCTGCACAATGCTATCAATGGATCGAAGACTCAGCCTGTTTATCTGCTGGAGATACTGACTTATGTTTATTGGATGGGCGTGGGGATGAGCTGTGTGTGGTTGCTTATACGTATCGTTTGTGTACTGCGGGAATTGTGCGATGGCCAGGGATATCATAGTTTTTCATTTTTCAACAGAATCATCATTGGCCATGCTCTAGCGCATCATAAGAGTATCGAAAGGCATGAGCTGGTTCATGTGGAACAGGGCCATTCTTACGATTTGCTTCTGTTGGAGCTGTTGAAAATTTTCAACTGGTTTAATCCGATTTTATATTTTTTTCAAAAGGAGTTAAAGTTTCAGCATGAATGTATCGCTGACGAAATCTGTTCGTCAGACAAGGTTGCTTATGCTGAACTGTTAGTGGCTCATGCGTTGCGGACAAATCAGCTGCCACTCAGGCATGAGTTTTCAAATCAATCATTTTTAAAGAAACGAATCATGATGTTATTTAAGAATAGATCAGCGGGAAAGCATAAATTGTTATATATCGCTATTCTACCGATGGTGCTGGTCATTGCCGGTTCGACGCTTATTTTAAATACAAGCAGGGCCAAGGGCCTCGTGAGCGATGTAGAGAGCTCCATTAACCAGGTCGAGGTACCGGTAGTTACACAGGCGACTGCAGGTTTTGAAGGGACGGAGGCGGCTGCAGGTTCCATAGCGCGGAAGCTTGATGGAGCGTTAGATAATGTAAAGAGTTCGCTCAAGGATAAAATAGCTAAGAGAGGCCCCGTTGACAAGCCAGCACAGCATGATACCATAGCTGCTGATCCTATAATTTTTACTCAGTTGGAGGTAATCCCAGAACCTATAGGCGGGATGAAAGAGTTTATGATATGGATCTCCAACAATTATGATTATCCCAAAGCTGCTTTGGAAAGAGGTGTGAAAGGTATCATTGAAATCTCCTTTATCGTGGAAAAGGACGGTAGCTTGTCTCATGTTAAAGTGGGGAAAGATCTAGGATATGGCACGGGCAAGGCCGCATTAAGGTTGATACGTAGCGCCAGCAAATGGAGACCGGGAATGCAGAACGGCAGAAAAGTACGTGTCGCATACACTTTACCTATCAGGTTAAACTTGGTACAGGAAAAAGATAAATGATGGGAATAAAAGGGTAAAAGTGGGCAAGGGGCGTACGAATAACTTTTAAACAAAATTTAGATGTCGAAGATTGTAAGGTGTTTTATATTATATGTCGCGGTATTTTTATCTGTATTATCGTCCTGCAAATCTTACCGCGTCGTTCCACAGGGCTACGTGATCGAAGGGGACGAGTATTTTGTCAATATCGATAAGGGGCTGACGGTATTTCTGGGGGATGATATCCTTCAGGAGAATAACTGGAACCAGAACAGAAGTCCATTGAACGTGTCAAAGGTAGGGGGTAGGTTTAGCAAACTGCTCAAACAATTACATTATTCTGATACAGCCTATAGTGTGCTATTTACGGCACATCTCCAAGGTAAATATGACTATGATCTATTGGCGGTGGTAAACAATTACCCAAATGTCAAAGGACGGAAGAATCACCTGTTGGATCTGAGCGTTCTCCAGCGGGAGGAAAATAAGGAGGGACGTTATTTTTATTCGGTGTCTACGTCAAATGACCGAAAGGTATTGCATTTTGTGATTCCTTTTAATGATAGGCTCTGGCAGGAAAAGATGGTCAGCCTGATTTTTCTGCTTCCGGCAGATTTCAATGACCTGAATTGGGCAAAAGATATCGTGATGTCTAATGTTGCGATGTATCGCAACCGCTATGTGTTTAGCCCTAGCCGGACGGAAATACTGTGTCCGGATGACGGGAGCCGGTCGCATTTGGATTATAAGATTCCGGATAAAAAAATCAATCGGGAAGACTATATGCTGATGAAAGCTTACGGCAATGTCAGCGGAAAGAGAACGCTGGTGGTTTACCGGCTCATGAATCCCAAGGATTTTAGTGGGTCATTTGTCGTCTGCAAAGGGGATTATGAAATATTATATACCACCCTGGACGATAGGGTGGTCTGGCAGGCCAAGGTGAATACGGAACGGGATATCGTATTTTAGTGGCGATGCCAAAAGTCGGCGAAGTAGCCCTGGATCTAGTAATCCAGGGTTTTTAATTTATTCTTAAGCTGCAAAACTTCGTTTTGCAGCTGCTCTATTTTCTCCAGCAGGTGACTGGCAACCTGAATTCCCTGAGGGTTTACTTCCAATTCGTAATATAAATTTGAAAAACGCTCAAGTTTTTTGAGCTCTTCTTCGTCAATGTATTGTTCTTCCTGCTGCATGATGATATGGATAAGTCCATATTCTTCCATTGTCTGCAGGAAAGTGGTTTCCACTTTCCTGGATTGACAGAAGTCGATGACTTTTATCAGAGTCGTTTCCATAGACTAATGTTTTAAATCCTTTAATTGTTGAAATAATGCCCTCTCTTGATCTGATAAATTGCCCGGCATTTTGATATTCAATGTCACGTAGAGATCGCCGAACTCGCCTTCTTTGCGATATACGGGAAATCCTTTTCCTCTGAGTCGCATTCTGGAACCGTTTTGGCTTTCGGGTTTTATTTTCAGTTTGATTTTGCCTCCATAGGTATCCAATGTAGCCTCGCCCCCTAGTATTGCGGTATACAGATCCACATCCAGAGAAGTATAGAGATCATTGCCCTGGCGTCTGAAGTTTGGGTCTGGCGTAATGTTCATCGTGATGTAAAGGTCTCCTTTTGGGCCTCCATTGATTCCCTCGGCCCCGTAGCCTTTTAATTTGATCTTCTGGCCATCTTCCACACCTGCATGAATAGTTATACGGATGCTTTTACCATTTATACTAAAGGTCTGCTGATGGGTAGTATAGGCTTGTTGCTGGGACAGCGTCAATTCGGCATTAAAATCCTGACCCCTGAACGTGCTCTGCCTGCCGCCGCCACGCCGGCTGCCAAACATCTGTTCAAAGAAATCGGAAAATTGGCCATCATCGAAGTTGCCTGTATATTCGTACGAGCCACTTCCGCCAAAGGGATTGCCACCGGAGCCAAATGGATTGCCGCCAGAAGATTGGGCATTACGATATTGCTGCTGCGCTTTTTCGTATTCTTCGCCATGCTGCCAATGTTCGCCGTACTGATCGTATTTTTTGCGCTTCTCAGGATCAGACAGCACTTCATTTGCTTCATTGATTTCCTGAAAACGTTGCTTCGCCTCGTTGTCATTGGGATTGACATCCGGATGATATTTACGTGCTAATTTTCGGTATGCTTTTTTGATATCATCCGCCGAAGCAGTTTTATCAATGCCAAGCACTTTATAGTAGTCTACAAACGCCATAAATTAAACCTCTTTTATCTTAAAGATAACAATAAGTCCAGATAAAATGTTCTATCTAGCAGCGCAAAAACCGATTTTTCACTTAGTTTTTATGCGATTGAACTTGTAAATATACCCGAGCATAAAATACTGTTTTAAAGTCATTGAATTTCCGAAATAGGTAGCGTTGCCCTGGCTTCCCCAATAATTCTGTGTATTCTGATTCAAGATATCAAAGCCTGTTAGTTTTAGCTGCGAATTGTTTTTCATTGTATAGTAAACGGAGGCGTTCAGGATATGATAGTTTCTTCGCCCGCTTAACCCACTCGCCCGATTATCCAACGCGTAGGACGTCTCTAAAGAGAAACCCTTGATCGGATAGATATTGATTCCAGCGCCAATACGATGGGTGGAATAGGTCGTTTCTATAAAATCAGGGTTATCCTTGACGGAATTCATATTCTTATTTCTGCTGTAGGTATATTTGGGTTGTATCCCGATCAGATTTTTCCAGGTCACCGAAAATTCCTGTGTGAAATTCATTCCAAGTGTATTGGTTTTATTATCCACATCATTGATAGATTCATAATTTTCATAGTTATACACACTGCTGTTCTGTGACAGATAGAAGCTCCAGTTCTCCCCAGCCTTAAAACTATATCTAAAATAATTGTAGACCGAGGAATTATATTTTGAATCTGCCAGATAGGACTGAACCGTATATTGTCCAGTTTTTAAATCACGCCAGCTTCTGGATCCGATGCTTTTATTTTCATAATTGATATTAGCGCCCAGATGCAGTTGTATTTTCGATGTATAGGTATAAAAGGAAAAGTTGATATTTTGAGTTTCGACATTGTCGAAAATAAATGATTGTAATCTTGTATACAAGGGATTTAAATTACTTTCAACGGTTTGAACCCCATTAGGGGACGGAGATTGTAAATTTTTCTGCCACAGCAAAGACAAATTCTTATAACGGAAGGTGACATTCGGTAGCCAGTATCCATTTTTAAAATTTCTGTTTTCTTCCAGTTTCTTAAGGTCAAAGTGATCATTTTTTACAGCATAGGCCGTTCCTATGTCGACAAAGATATCCTTGATGGGTTTCCAATAAAACTTGATACTGGATATGTATTCCCGGAAATTGTAATCAAAACTATTTTCAAGATTACTGCCATGCACCTTTCCATTGTTATCCCGGTCGAAATATATGGATTCTGTCTGGGACCTGTTGCTGGTATTAAACGCAAAGAATACACTAAAATTGAGTTTTTCTATGCTTTTGTTGACGTAGGTGGCGGTTGAGTTGATCGCATTGGATTTAGACCCTTCGCCTTGACTTACCCATAGTTTGGTCTCTGGATTAGGACTGTTGTAGATGGTGCTGTTCTGGTCACTAATTCCATCGGAGCTGTTATTACTATAATCGATATTGTTGCGAAAAGAAAAACTATGCTCCTTGCTGAGTTGTTTTTCGAAGTAAAAACCATGTGAATAGCTAAATTGAGTCTCCTTTGAATCTCCATCTGCTGCTGACCTATTGATACTGTCCTGTTTTGTAGTAACCGATGAAAGGGAATGTGCATATTGGCGTTCGCGGTTCACTTTAATGCTTGGTGTAAATTCGAAATAAGCCGTTGTATCGATGCGATGCCGGAAAAGAGACTTAAGATTATGGGTAAACTGTTTTTTTTGCTGCTGGTAACGGCTGGAGCTAAATTGTTCAATTGTATCGTATCGGGCAACCTGATTGGACTCGTTGGCATTTTCGGAATTGTTATGCTTAAATATGTACATGATATTGAGTTTCGTCTTCTTTCCCCAGTCGTTATTCAGATTGACTCCTGCACCGATATCATTGGCTTTGCCGGAATAATTGCGTCCGCCGAAGCTATCAAAACCATACTGTTCGGCCCGGTTAAGCCCACCTTGCTCACTCAGTTCACTGTAATCAAAACTTTGCCGGTTGATATTGTTCCCAAATGCCAGGAAACTCAGTTGCAGTGTATCCCGAAAAGTATTAAATAGTGCTCCAGCCTCGTAACGCTCCCGGGTACCTCCGCTTCCGTAAACTTTACCAAAACTGGCTTTTAGAAATTCCTTTTTGACTTTGAGATTAATGATTATAGGCAGTTTTTCTTCATCTTCCACATTGATCTTTGATTCCCCTTTGTCACGAAAAACCTGAACAGTTTTTATTAAAGAGGCATCTAGATTGCGTGTAGCAATGCGCACATCCGAGGAGAAAAAATCTTTGTCGTTGACCTTTACTTTCGACACTTCCTTTCCCTGATAATAAATGGTCCCGTCCATATTAACCTGTAAGCCGGGTAACTGTTTGATCAGTTCTTCGACATTAGCATTTGGCCTCGTTTTAAAGAAATTTGTGTTGTATTCCAAGGTATCTTTATTCATCCGGACTGGAGGGAGCACATTGACGACGACTTCATCCAGGCTCTTGGCAGCGAGCTTCAACTGACCAAAGTTGTGTACGCTGTTATGGATCGTAAAATGCTGACTATAAGCAGATGCATTGATATGTGAAACAATCAAAATAAGATCCGTTTCTGCAGGTAATCTAACAAATTCAAAGCTGCCTTTGGCATCTGTCAATAAATAGGAGATGACAGCGGAATCTTTAGGTGCAATTACAGTGACTGTCGCTTTTTCGAGCGCTTCACCAGTCGCTGATAGTACAGTTCCTACTGCTTTTCCTTTCGTTTGAGAAAAACCGGCCGTGGTTAATAGAAACAGAAAACAGAAAATAAATGGTATTTTCATAAAGGTTACAATGGCTGCTTGATTAGTAAAATTATGTGTTTCAATAATACGAATTAATAGCATCAACAAAAAGCAGGCTGGCCTCCATAAAGTAACTTTAACAAAGTTTAACAAGCAGGCCGTTTGTATCCGTGGTAAGTGTAAATTTTTTTCTAAAATCAAAAAAGGCCGAGTAAAACTGTTTTTTTTACTCGACCTTTTTTGTTCCATGTAAAACTATTTTTATTCTTTATTGCTATCAATGACTAACCGCTGATCTCTATTTGCGATCTCCCATGCCGTATAGAAGATCAGCTTCTCACGCTTCACCATCAATGGAAAATCGATTTTGTCATAGGTATCAGCCGGAGTGTGATAATCGGGATGTAAACCTGAAAAATAGAAAATCGACGGGATGCCTTTTTTTGCAAAATTATAGTGGTCCGAACGGTAGTATAAGCGCATCGGATCTTTTGGATTATCATACATATAATCCATTTCCAGCTTGGTATGTCTATCATTTTCATTTTTGTTGATTTGATAGAGCTCCGAACTTAATTTGTCTGAACCTATAGCATGTATATAGTCATGGTTTCCATGAAGGTGCTTATCATCCACACGGCCGATCATGTCGATATTGATACAGGCTACCGTACTGGACAGTGGGAATATCGGATTCTCGGTATAGAATTTGGAGCCTAGCAGACCTTTCTCCTCAGCAGCATAGGTAATAAACAGGATACTCCGTCTTGGTCCTTTGCCAGCCGCCTTAGCACTGGCGAAGGTACGCGCCAGTTCGAGTACTGCGGTGGTACCCGAAGCGTTATCATCGGCACCAAAGAATATGTTCCCTTTGGAGTCTTTGCCGTCATGGTCGTAGTGGCCTCCGATGACAAGGAGTTCATCCTTCTTGTCCGTCCCTTCGAGGTAACCCAGTACGTTAGGATCCGACAATGTTGCTGCGTTGGTGCCAAATTCTGCTTTAAAACTAGTAGTGATAGCAAAGGAGCTGGGCTGGCCAGAGCGGTTAATCTTGCCAACTACGGCGGCGAGATTCGTTCGTGCAAGATTGAGAATGTAATTGGCCGTGTGATCAGTTATATTGACCACCGGTATCATCGGTGAGGTTTCGGGTGCAGGCTGGTCTACAGCCAGATTATAACGGCCTTCAGTCGCCCGGTCTCCCGCTTGTTCCAATAATTCGCCAAGTTGGCTATTGATGGCCAGCACAAGTTTTGGTTTCTTTTTTAAAATCTCTTTGATCTTTTTATTTCGGCTTGTAGACCATTCGGAAGGTGTCTTTTTGCCGGTGATCCAAGAATTCCCTTTGTCATCGGTAGGTTCATTCTCATTAAGTAACAGGACAATTTTATTGGCAAGGTCCAGTCCCGCAATGTCTGAGTACTTGGGATCGTCTATGCCGTAGCCAATGAAGAGAATTTCATGGCTTTCAAAAAGTTTGTTTTCGTTATTGCCGATCACAAAGATGTCCTTCCCGTGTTGAAAGGGCTTATCATTGATCTTAAATTGCCTAACTTTAAAACTATTGTGAATCAGTTGCAGCGGCTGGAAATATGATCCATTGACAGGAGCCGAAAGGCCATATTTTTTGAACTCGTTCGCAATATAATCTGCCGTCAGCTGGCCCCCTTTCTGCCCGGTTCCACGTCCTTCAAAATCTACGGAAGCGAGTGTCCGGAGGTGTTTCTGTGTCGATTCAACTGTAATTTCATTGGCGTAGCTGGTATTTACGTCTTGCGCCTTTGCACAGCTCATCAGGGAGAATGCAATCCAAAATAGGTTGTATATCTTCTTCATCTGTCTATTTTCATATCGCTTCTGGACTCTTTGGGGCTGATAGCCTCAGATCAATCCATATGCACTGTTTATTTTCTCATATATAGGTGACATGCAGCGTCACATCGCTTGTCAGGCTTTAGCCACTTTTAAATTTGCCGTCCGGCAGCCTAACCGTAATCGGTATGACAACTATCAGTTCGTACACAATATAACTAAAAAAGCGGATGAAAAGTATATTTGGTCTTTCATCCGCTTCTTAAAATATGTTAATTTGTTATCAGCTACAAGCAATTTTGTTGACACGGTTTGCGTGGCGTCCACCTTCGAAGTCCGTTGTCATAAATGTTGAAGTGATTTTCTTAGCTAGATCCAGATCGATAAAGCGTGCAGGAATACAGACAACGTTTGCATCGTTGTGCTGGCGGGCCAAAGCTGCAATTTCCTCCAGCCAGCAGATGGCTGCACGAATATTCTGATGTTTATTGGCCGTGATGGCAACACCGTTGGCACTGCCACAGATCAAGACACCCGCGTCAGCTGTTTTGTTTTCCACAGCAGAAGCAACTGGGTGCGCAAAGTCTGGATAATCAACTGAATCCGCAGTGTTGGTACCAAAATCCGTTACTTCATACCCTAATTCTTTCAAAAAGTCTACCAATGCGGTCTTATATTCAAAACCAGCGTGATCACTTCCAATTGCAATTTTCTTTACGGTGCTCATTTTTATTGTATTTTATTTTTCTTGTGCTAATTTTTTTCTTTTGACATCGGCTGATACCATGATACTGACTTCGTAGAGCAGGAACATAGGTGCTGCGACTGTAAGCATGGTGATAATATCTGCCGAAGGTGTAATGACTGCTGCGATGACGAGGATAATAACCGTAGCATAACGGCGGCTGGCACGCATAAATTCAGGTGTCATAATTCCTATCTTGGAAAGGATAAATACGAGGATCGGAAGCAAGAACACGATTCCACAGCCTAAAGTCAGCGTTGCAATGGTAGAGAGATAGTTGTCAATGGTAATCTGATTGACGATCTCATCGCTCAAAGACACGTTTGCCAAAAAGTTGATGGACAATGGTACGACAATAAAGTATCCGAAAAGCGCGCCTAGGAGGAACAGCACGGTAGAGTAGAAAACGAATCCGCGTGCAGAGCGTCTCTCGATATCTGTCAAAGCAGGTTTTACAAATAACCAGATTTCAAATAGGAGATAGGGGAAGCCCATCATCAAAGCCATCAATAGACAGGAGTTGATCTGAAGCATAAATTGGCCCGCCAATTCTGTATTGATGATATTGAACGGTATTTTCTTAACACAGAAGTCAGCCAGATTAAAAGCATCTGCGGCTTTGCACATCATACGGTAGGTCCAAAAATCCAGATTTTTTGGCCCCATAATGATGTCGTTGAATACAAAATCATAGAATGTAAAAGCAATGCCCGCAAAAATACAGATGGCAATTGCTGAACGGACCAAATGCCATCTCAATACTTCAAGATGGTCAAAGAAAGACATCTCCGCTTCTATATTCTTCCCTTTATTTTTGATAGCTTGTATTAGATCTTTCGAATTTGGTGTACTCATAAAAATTGTTTGAAAACAAAAATACCATTCTTATTGTAAAGAATGGTATTTTTTATACGTGTAAAGATAATTTTATTTAATCTTCTACAGGATATTCTGTTAGGTCAAATGTTTCCATAAACTTCGTCGTGAAATTGCCGGCTCTGAAGTTAGGATCACGCATCAATCTCAGGTGTAAAGGAATGGTTGTTTTGATTCCTTCGATCACAAACTCGCTCAACGCACGTTCCATGGTGCAGATCGCTTCTTCACGGGTCTGTGCGACACAGATCAGCTTCGCAATCATGGAGTCGTAATTGGGTGGGATTGTATAGCCTGAGTAGACGTGTGTGTCTACCCGTACACCATGACCGCCCGGTGAGTGGAAATTGGTGATTTTACCCGGTGAAGGGCGGAAGTTGTTGAATGGATCTTCGGCGTTGATCCGGCATTCGATTGCATGCATTTGCGGCTCGTAATTCTTTCCCGAGATCGGTATTCCGGCTGCAACCTTAATTTGTTCTTTGATTAAGTCGAAGTTGATCACTTCTTCGGTTACAGGGTGCTCCACCTGGATACGGGTGTTCATCTCCATAAAGTAGAAGTTACGGTGTTTGTCAACCAGAAATTCGATTGTACCGGCACCCTCGTAGTTCACGGCTTGAGCACCTTTAATTGCTGCTTCACCCATTGCAGCTCTTAGTTCGGGGGTCATGAATGGAGAAGGCGACTCCTCGATCAATTTTTGATGACGGCGTTGGATAGAGCAATCGCGTTCAGATAAATGACATACCGTGCCGAACTGGTCACCGACAATCTGGAACTCGATGTGACGTGGTTCTTCGACATATTTTTCAAGGTAAATACCATCATTGCCGAATGCAGCAGCAGCTTCTACACGGGCAGAATCCCAAGCTGGCTCAAATTCTTCGTCTTTCCAGATGATGCGCATACCACGGCCACCACCACCGGCAGTCGCTTTGATAATTACAGGGTAGCCGATCTCTTTGGCGAGAGCGATACCTTCCTTTACATTGGAAATCAGACCTTCAGATCCTGGGACGGTGGGTACACCGGCCTTCTTCATCGTATCTTTAGCCTGTGATTTATCACCCATTTTTTCAATCTGCTCAGCAGTGGCACCAATAAACTTGATACCATATTCTGCACAGATTGCGGAGAATCGTGCATTCTCCGATAGGAAACCATATCCCGGGTGAATCGCATCTGCATTTGTAAGTTCAGCTGCGGATATAATATTCGGAATGTTTAAGTAAGAATCTTTACTTGGAGGGGGGCCAATACAAACTGCCTCGTCCGCAAATCTAACGTGTAAGCTATCTCTGTCAGCGGTCGAGTATACTGCCACACTTTTGATACCCATCTCGCGGCAGGTACGAATAATGCGCAGGGCGATTTCACCCCTGTTTGCAATTAATATTTTTTTAAACATTGTCTTGAATTATGAAATTTGCTAAAATGTAGCCCTTTGTAGGCTACATGGTATTCATTTACGTTATTGTAAACTACTTAGGCTCGACTAAGAATAATGGTTGATCGAACTCAACAGGTTGAGCATCGTCTACCAAAATCTTAACGATTTTACCAGAAACTTCAGATTCAATTTCGTTGAACAATTTCATTGCTTCAACAATACATAATACAGATCCTGTATTGATATCGTCACCAACATTGACGAAAGAAGGCTTGCCGGGACCAGCAGAACGGTAAAAGGTACCGATCATAGGTGATTTGATGGTAATAAGGTTCGCTTCGTTATTAGCCGGAGCAGGAGCGGCAGGCGTTGCTGCAGGTGCTGGAGCTGCAGCCTGCGCTACCTGAGGTGCTGCAACTGGAGCCACGGCGGGAACTGTTGCGGTTACATAAGTAGGCTCCTGATTTGTCTTTATTGTAATTTTAAAATCTTGCTCTTCAATCGAGACTTCATTCACACCTGATTTTGAAACGAATTTAATCAAGTCCTGAATTTGTTTGATATCCATACCCATAGTATTGTAGGTTTTGTTTGTTTCTAAAAATTCTAACTGTCAAAAGTAATAAATTATGCGAAAAAATGGGATAATTAATATGCCCATTTTAAATAGATGGATCCCCAGGTAAAGCCACCTCCAAAAGCGGCCAGGATTAAGTTGTCTCCTTTTTTCAGTTGGGATTCCCATTCCCATAGACATAGGGGAATAGTTCCACTGGTTGTATTTCCATACTTTTGGATATTGACCATGACTTTTTCTTCCGGAAGCCCCACACGTTCAGCAGTAGCGTCAATGATACGTTTATTGGCCTGATGTGGAACCAGCCAGGCAATGTCTTCAGATTTCAGGTTATTTTTTACCATCACTTCATGCGCGACATCCGCCATATTAGTGACGGCAAATTTGAAAACTGTACGCCCTTCCTGATAAGCGTAATGTAGACCGGCATCTACAGTTGCATGTGTTGCTGGATTGAGTGAGCCGCCACCTTTAATGTTGAGGTATTGCCCTCCGGAACCATCTGTCTTTAGAATGGCGTCTTGAATACCCAAACCTTCTTCATTCGGTTCCAGCAAGACGCAGCCGCAGCCATCTCCAAAAAGGATACAGGTATTGCGGTCCTGATAGTTGATCACGGACGACATTTTGTCGGCGCCCACTACAAGAACTTTTTTATGAGTACCGGCGGTGATAAACTGAGTTCCCGTATTCAGACCGAACAAGAAGCCAGAGCAGGCTGCCTGCAAGTCAAATCCCCAGGCGTTGGTGGCACCGATTTTATCCGCAAGGATGTTGGCTGTAGCCGGAAATAGCATATCCGGTGTACTGGTACAAAAAATAATTAAATCGATCTCTGTCGCATCAATTCCCCTCTTTTTCAATAACCCCTGAACGGCTGGTACAGCAAGATCAGATGTAGCAAGCCCTTCGCCCTTTAAGATGCGTCTCTCTTTGATTCCAGTTCGCGATACAATCCACTCATCGTTGGTATCGACCATAGTTTCCAATTCTTTGTTGGTCAGGATGTAATCCGGAACGTAACCATGTACAGCCGTAATTGCGGCGTGAATCTTTGACATAAATATTCTAATTGAAAATGGATCTGATGCTGTCAATGAATTTCGACTCGATCATATCTCTTGAAAATAAAACCATATTTTTAATGGCCTCTGGCGTTGAAATGCCATGACCAATAATGACAGGAGCATTCACTCCCAAGATTGGACTTCCACCGTACTGTTCGTAGTTGAATCGGTCAAAGAAATCATCTTTAAAACCTTTTTTGAGGGTCACTACATAAAATGATTCTGCCAGTTTTAACACGACGTTGCCTGTAAATCCATCACAGACATAAACGTCGGCATGATCACTGAACAGATCACGGCCTTCAGCATTTCCGATAAAGTTAATCTTGTCGTTGGCTTTAAGTAGGGGGTAGGTAGAGGTTGTTAGGATGTTTCCTTTTTCTTCTTCTTCTCCGATATTCAATAATCCTACTTTAGGATTGGATACGTTGAATACATGTTGGGCAAAAAGACTTCCTAAAATTGCAAATTGGTTCAGCATCTCGGGTTTGCAGTCTGCATTTGCGCCGACATCCAGCAAGATTCCGAAACCAGATTTCAATTTTGGGACAATTGTTGCTATGGCAGGGCGGAGCACCCCGGGAATAGCTTTAACGCTAAACATCGAACCTACAAGCATGGCTCCGGTATTGCCAGCAGATGCGAATGAGTCGATTTCTTTGTTTTTTAAATATTCAAATCCCTTCGCAATGCTTGAGTTGGGCTTTTGTGTAATTGCTTTGGTAGGATGTTCACCCATTGCAATGGCTTCTGGAGCGTCCACATATTCGAAGTCAGATGAATTTCCTCCGGCTTGATCGATAAGTTGTTTAGTCTCTTCAGTATTACCAAAAAGGACTATTTTTTGGTCTCCAGTAAGCTGTTTTTGTGCCTCGATAGCACCTGTTATCGTCGCTTTAGGAGCATAATCTCCTCCTAAAATATCTAAACCAATCTTCATCCGTTATTATTTAGTAAATCAATAATACGCAAAAAACATCCCAAAATGAAGCAAATTTCTAAAATATTGCTTGTTTGGGATGTTTTGGTGTTATGAAAGGTTTACCTTAGACAACAGCTGTATTTTCAATGATTAATTTACCGTTGTAGTACAGATTGCCGTCTACAGTGTATGCGCGGTGAGGTAAATGAACCGCGCCAGTTTCTTTACATACTGTCAAGCTCGGTCTTTCGGCTTTATAATGTGTTCTTCTCTTGTCTCTTCTTGATTTAGAAGTTTTACGTTTTGGATGTGCCATCTCGTATTTTTGTTTTTAGTTATTTTTAATATTTCTCAATGCTTCCCAACGTGGGTCGATAATTTCTTCTTCATTGTGTTCTTCTGAACCCGGCTCACTGCTAAATAAAGCCAGCATTTCAGGATCACACTGTATGCCTTGCCCTTGCTCTTCACATTTGACGATATAGGGGACAGCCAGGTTGATATACTCATACAGCAACTCGGCGATATCCAATTCATGATCGTTTTTTGACAGGATCAGCACCTCTTCGGTATTGTCTGTCCAGTCTTCGTCCGTGAATTTGACCAATATGCGCTCCTGAATTGAAACAGGTGACATAAATTCTCTAAGGCAGGTGTCGCAGGTCAACTGAATCTCACCCTGGATATCGAAGTGCAAAATCAATAGATTTTCCTGCTTTTGCAACTCCACTTCTACCTTAAGATTGCCATCTTTTACAATCGAATGTTCGTAGCAGTCAAAGAACTTTTTAGTAATGTCAAACTCAAAATTGTGCTTTCCAGCGTTGAGCCCCGAAAAGGGAATTCTGTATTGTTTTAGATGTTTCACAATCTTGCATTTGAGCCTGCAAAGGTATGTATAAATTCATTAGAATAGAAATATTTTTTTAAATATTCCCGCTCAATGTTTCATACATTCCAATAGCGTGGCTTATTCATAGTAATTTTTGCCTAACTCTATCTTTTCCCGACCATTTGCCATTCGCCATTTATTGGTGTCGCGAAGGGAATATGCACAGCCGCAATATTCTTGCATATAGAATTTTTCTTTTTTGGATATTTCCAGCATGCGTGCCGAGCCTCCTTTTTTTCGCCAATTGAAAGTCCAGTATTCCATACCTTCATGGCGTGAAGCAGCCCGTAATCCACAGTCATTGATCTGTTCCATATTTTTCCAGCGTGAAATACCCAGCGAGCTTGAAATGACATCAAAGCCATTTGCTGCGGCGTATTCTGCGGTCTTTTCAAAACGCATATCAAAACACATGGTGCAGCGGATGCCTCTTTCAGGTTCGTGTTCCATACCTTTAGCCAGTTCAAACCAATGGTCTACATCGTAGTCTGCATCAATAAATGGTATATTATGTTTGTTGGCAAACCGGATATTCTCTTCTTTGCGCAGATCGTACTCTTTGCGCGGATGAATATTAGGATTGTAAAAATAAATCGTAAAGTCGATATCTGAAGCGATCAGTGCTTCCATCACCTCTCCGGAACAAGGCGCACAGCAGGAGTGCAGCAACAATTTCTTGCCCTCTCCTGGTAATGCTAGCTTCTCCCGTACAAATTCCTTATTTTCCATAATCGTAAGTGATATCAAAATCAAAGGCAATTTTAATCAAAAAGTAGCGAAATGGCAAATCTTTCCGTTTTAGATGTTAGGGCAACAGGCCAAAAGAATCATATAAATGCATTGATATTCTTCATATATTAGTAGATTTGTATGTTTAACGCAATAAGCTATTTAGATAAAAATATATGAAATTTTCGCTTCACTCCTGTGTTATTGTATTATTTGTCAGCTTGGTAGGATTTGTCTCCTGTAAAAAACTGGATGATGAGCCGGATGACAGTGGTCGGCAAACCCTTATTTCGAGGTTGTATGTCTCTTTTCAGGACTATCAGGATGGAGGGGAGTCCAGCATTAAGAACCTCATGATCGTGGATCCGGCGGATACAACGAGTCTCACCAATATTTATCAAT
The DNA here is from genome assembly GCF_901482695.1 of Sphingobacterium thalpophilum. Lineage (NCBI taxonomy): Bacteria > Pseudomonadati > Bacteroidota > Sphingobacteriia > Sphingobacteriales > Sphingobacteriaceae > Sphingobacterium > Sphingobacterium thalpophilum. The sequence goes on along the minus strand of NZ_LR590484.1, from coordinate 759,562 downwards.
ATCTTTCACCATCCAAAGGCGGGGGACCGGTGACATTTGACCCGCGGGTGAAAGCGATTTTTCAGGCGAGCGCCAATGATGCCGTCCTGCAGGATACCTTCCTTCGTGTCATCCCCTTCCAAAATGATATTTATGGCATCCCCGGCACTTCCGGTAATATTGGATTTACAGGTTTTAGGAACGTAAGGGGGCTGGCTTATTACCTTTTCTCGCAGTCCACAGGTACAGGAAGTGCGCCGGCAAATTCGGATTTTCTGTTAGCAGCGACCAACAATGGTACTAATTCAAGCTTATATGCGATAAGTAGGCCTACGGGTAAGACGGGGTCAAGAGGAGGAGCCAAAATCATTGATAAGCAAATTAACCTGGGGGCGATCCGTCCCACTTCGATGGTTCTTTTGAGAGGTAACGGCAGCAACGAACCCTATCTATTGGTTGGATTTAACAACGACGGCTCAAACAAAGGAGCTGGATTTGCTGTTTACACCAATTTGAAGCAAGAATTAATTGACCGGCCCAGGGATACCATTGTGAATGCAGAGAAATTTGCGCCAGCGTTAAAGGTATATATAGCGGGTAATAAAGCTAATCTGGGTTCCATAGCCTATGCTCCCCAACGTAAATTATTGGCCGTAACAACTTTTAGCGGTTCGGGAGGTAGTGCGGTTGGTGAGGTGCTGTTTTTTAATGATCCTGACAACGTATTCAAACCTGGAGGAGCATCCGAAAAAGAGGTGACCCCGGATAAAATCATTAGCGGCGGGCAAACGGGATTGGTACAGCCACAAAGCGTTGGGATTGACGACCGTGTAGAGGAGGGAAAGTATTTCTACGTTTCTGACCGATCTACCAAAAAGATTTCGCGCTTTTTGCTGACTGATCAGGGGGACGCGAAACCGGATCTCACACAAATTTATAACAACCTGACCCCAAGTTATATCTTCCTGGATGCCCGATCTGCGACCAACTTCGGTAACTAATCACTTTTAAGCAAGCAATTCGAACAGCTCTCTGATTTCCTGTTGCTTGCTTGCACTTTCGTGTTCTTCGTAAGCAGACATCAGGTTCCGAAGTGCGCGCCTGATAATCGTCACGTTATCGCAGGGATAGGTAAACTCCCGATCGGGAGTGAGGTTCAGCTGCTTTAAAAATGAATGCACATCGCTTTTTTGCATGACCTGCCCACGGTTGAAAGCGTTGATATAAAATAGGACCTCCTCATGACCTTCCTCATCCGCGTCCATGTAAGCTAGAATAAAATGCTTGGGCAGATTGATGCCATAAATAGGAATGTCTAATTTCTGCGCAATAATACTGTAGATGCAGGATAAGGTGAGGGGATTGCCCTGTTTGGTATCGAGTACCTGTCCAATATAAGAATTTTGTGGGTGATGATAGTCTTTTGTATTACCTGATAGCCCAAAAGAGCCAAAGAGCACATGGTTGATCAGATTCACTTTTTCCAGTGGACTCATATCATATTGCAGACCGCGCCAGACTTCCGTCTTGAGATCCTCTATGGTCAGCACTATTTTATGGTCTTCATAAGAAGGGTATTGATAGTTATTGAGGATGATCAATCCCTCCAGGAGATTGAATGAATTGCTTAGGTTCCAGATTTGCAGCTCATTTTTGGTCTGATCAAACTGAATCTCATGAATAATGTTTTCCAGCCGTCCTTGTACTTTTGGATCAAAGCTTGATTCCCAGAATTTTTCCAAATAAGGTACGATCTCAGGTCCCTGGCTTTTTAATCGATGTTCCACTTCCTGAATAATCTGTTGGTCGGTGTCGTCCAACAATGATATTAGCGATTTCAACTCTCTCTCATTCATCATAACGAATTTATAAAATTGATTTGACAAATGAGCAGAAAAAATCCCTACTGTAGTCAGTTACTAAGTAGGGATATCCAGGTTAATTTGGCATTCAGTTATTTGAGCTGTCCATCCAGCATATTAACGATCTTTTTTCCGTATTCGGCATTTTTTTCAGAATGAGTGACTTGTATAATGGTGACACCATCCTCGTTGAGCTGTTTAAAGAGATCCATGATTTCTTCGCCCTGTTTGGAGTTGAGATTGCCTGTAGGCTCATCCGCCAGCAGTAATTTTGGCGATCCCGCCAAGGCACGGGCGATGCCTACGATCTGCTGCTGACCGCCGGACAATTGGGCGGGAAATAGATCTTTCTTGCCGACGATGCCGAAACGGTCCAACATATCCGCTACAATGGCTTTTCTTTCCTTACCGGAAATATTCTTATAAATCAGTGGTGTTTCTATATTTTCATAGACTGTCAACTCATCCAGAAGGTGGTAGGCCTGAAATACATAACCAATATGTGTCTGATAAAGCTGTGTTCTTTTTTTTGCCTTCATTTCCAGTACATTCTCTCCCATGAAGTAATAATCGCCCTCGTCGGGCTCATCTAGCATACCGATAATATTCAGCAAGGTCGATTTTCCCGACCCTGAAGGCCCCATGATGGAGATAAAATCACCTTCAGCGATATCTAAGCTTACATCTTTGAGAACAAATGAGCGTGTACCACCTACGTTATACCACTTGAATAAATTTTTTAGTTGTATCATTTTCTAGTATTGAGATATTAGTATTGAGTATTGAGATTCTGGATGCATAAACCTTGCACTTACCCGGTATCTCTTTTTATTTGGTCTTTTATCCACTTATTCATTCCGCAGGCTGTCTACCGGATTTGTTCTCGCAAGTTTCAATGATTGAAAACTAATGGAAAGCAATATGAGGATAAATATGCAAAATATCGGAATCAAAAATGACCAGCACGATAATTGAACGTGATAAGCAAAGTTGGAAAGCCATTTGTCCATAAGCAGATAGGCTAAAGGAAGCGCAGCCCCCATCCCGATCAGAAACAGTCTGAAGAAAGGTCGATTCAATTGGATAAAGAGTAGTTGAGCCGATGCGCCTAGTACTTTCCGGATACTCATTTCTTTTTTACGCAATGCCGCTTGATAAGCAGCCATACTGAACAGACCTAAGGCAGCGATGATAACCGAGAGGCTTGTGAAACTGTTAAAAGCGACCTGCAGTTCTTGTTGTTTCCTGTGCTGTAATGCATACTGCTGGTCCATAAATGAGTAATCAAGAGGAAGGTCTTTTGCGGAGGGGTTTTTCTCCCATTCTTCTTTGACCGCATTGATAGCTCTGTCAACCAACCCTTGTTTCGTTTTGACCATAAGCGTTGTCTGGATACGCATGGCACCACATTCATTTTTTAATGAGTATATGGTGGGCTGAACCGCATTTTCAAAACCGTAAGCTTTTGTATCGTTAACTAGCCCGACAATTTCAAAGTTAACATCACAACCCTTGATTTTAGTGCCCACAGGATTAATAAGTCCCAGGCTTTTGGCTGCAGATTCGTTGATAATTGCATAATGGGCTGATGAATCGCGAAGTAATTGATCCATCGGGATATTTGTGTTACCCTGCTTACTGGAGATATTTAATGTTTTGAAATAATGCGAATCGACGCCGACATGAGCAAATGAAAAAGTTTTTTGCGCATAGGAAAATGCCATCTTAGGAGGCTGTTCTCCCTCTCCCGGAATATTTGTCGCTGACGCGGCGGACTCAATACTTGGATCATTTTCTAATCGTCGTTTTAATTGATCAAAGGTGTCTTTGTTGTAATACATCCCAATACCTTTGAAATTGACCACCTGTGCAGGTTCAAATCCTTTATCTGTCTCCTGCATATATTGCAACTGTGCCCTGATGACCAGCATGCCCGAGACAAACAGAATCGCCATGCTGATCTGGAAAGTGAGCAAGGTATTGCGGAATGCCCCCTTTTTGGGTATTGCCGTCAGTCCTCCTTTGAGGAGATGAACAGATTTGAAGCCAGAAAGTACGATGGCTGGATATATAGCCGATAGAATGGTGGTCGCTAATACGGCACCACAAAGCTGTGTGAGTGTATCGATACGCAACATATAGCTTCTGAGATCGTCATTGAACCATTTTTGGAGTATATTTCCTGTTAGTGCCAACGTAACAAAACTTAGCATCGCAGCACTGAAGGTCAGAATAAATACTTCCAATAAAAGTTGCCTGATGATTGACCAGCGTGAGCTTCCCAGTATTTTTTTGAGCACGAGTTCCTTAAGGCGGTTATCTGCTTGTGCCATGATCATGTTGACAAAATTGGACGCGGCAAGTAAGAGGATCACAACGGAGAGAATGCCAATAATCCAGGTGATGATATAAGGAGCATTACTTCCTGTTTTGGGATGTAGATGGAGGTTGGTCAGCGAATCCAGATAGATTTTGCCCTTGGCATAACCGGACGAGCGAATTTTATCTTTCAGTGCAATTTCCTTTTGATAAATCGTATTGATCTGATCGGTCAATTTAGCTATGTCTGTACCCGGCCTAACTTGAATAAATGTCTGGTACAAAAAGGGATTATTATCAGCAAAGATATCCTGTGGCTCACGGATAAAAAGGAGATCATAGTCTATCATGGATAAGCCTTGCTCTCTGATTATGCCATAGATTGTTTCCGACATTCCAAGCTCCTTGCTTAAGGCTGGGATAGAATGGGGACTGTCAAAACTTAAGTCTTCTTTTTTGAATAATTGTTCAGCGACATGCTTTTTGACCATACTCGCCTCTTTTTGATTTCTATTTTTGTACAGCGGTCCTGTCGCATTTTCGATATGAAAGATTCGTGCTGCCGAGGAGTCAATAAGTGCAGCATTTTTAATGAGGACTGTTTTTTCACCAAAAAGTGGATAACTACCGTAATTGTATACTATTTTCCTGCCAGCATAGACAATATCAGGCAGATTTTGTTTCAACAGTGGCGCAAGGGAAGGAGAGGTTTCATCTGTAAATGAACCCTCAGATTCGAGTCCAATTTGATAGATATCCTTATAATGCGGATTCCATTTATCGTAGCTCCCTTCCCGATTGATGTATTGATACGAGAGGATAAAACCCGTAAAACCCAGCGTTAACCCAATAATATTTAAGCATGTAAACCCCTTATTTTTTAACAGTTTACGCCAAGCTATGTTGAGGTCGTTTTTTGCCATGTTATCAGATTGTCAGAGTTTTGTGTTTAACTGTATCTTGTTGTGAAGTACTTCTGGTTAGGAAAAACAATCCCCTTGCCAATGTTGTAATCTCGTTATTATGAATGAATTATATTGTTTTTTCTATTGTTGTATGTTCGATTATGGACGCAAACTGTCCGTAATCGAACATACGGGGAAGGTAATTTACCTATTCATCTCTTAGGCTGTCTACCGGATTGGCACGGATGACTCTCCACGTCTGATAGCTAATGGTAACGAGGGCGATCAGGATCGCGCTTATACCCGCAAATATAAAGTAAAGCCAATTGATATGTATGCGATAATTAAAATCTGTAAGCCATTGGTTCATCGCCCACCATGCAACAGGTGAAGCGATGACCAGGGCTACAAACACCAATTTTATGAAGTCTCCGGAGAGCAGTTTCAGAAGTCTAAATGAGCTGGCACCAAGAATTTTTCTTACACCGATTTCTTTTGTACGCTGCTGCGTCACATATGTAGCAAGGCCGAAAAGCCCGAGTGACGCCACAAAGATGGCGATAACAGCAAAACAGGAAAAGATATTTTTTGCACGTTCCACGTCCTTGTACAGACTTTCAAAGCCTTCGTCAAGAAAAGTATAATTGATGTGCTGATTTGGTACAAATCTGTGCCAGGCGGCTGTTATTTCCGCCAACGTCTGTTTCAGTTGTTCTGGTTTTACCTTGATAGCTATTATGGAAGGCTGTCCACGCAGCACCATGCCGAGTCCACTAAAACCCTGACCTTTTAACGATTCAAAAATAAAATTATCGACTACACCAATCACGGTCCAGGTGCTGCCGTTGGTGATCTTTGCACCGATGGGATTTTTCAAACCCAGATCGTCGGCCAATTTTTGATTGATGATGACAGCAGTACTATCCGAGCCCATCTGGGGATCAAAATTCCGGCCCTTTGACAATTTCAGTCCGAATGTGGTAATATAATCGGTATCTATTTCCCAGAATTGCCCCTGAATGGCCATATCCAGCTCGCGGCGGCCTTCTTTCCAGAACGGGTTGCCATTTCTTTTGGCACCATCGATAGGTACAGGAAGAAAATCTCCTGTTGATACGGAAGTAACATTAGCTATGGACTTTAGTTCATTTTTAAGACTGGCTATCTTGTCGGACAACGTTCCGGCGCCATGTAGTACAATGACCTGCTCCTTGTTGAATCCCAGATCCTTTTCCAGAATGTAGTGTATCTGTTGATTCGTGATCAGGGCGCTGATGATTAATGTTATGGAGGTGGCAAATTGGAAAATCACCAAACCATTTCTAAACATGGATGATTTGGGACCAGAAGTTTTGTTTTTCAGTGCTTCGATAGGCTTGAACCGGGAAAGATATATTGCGGGATAGATCCCGGCAAGACCACCGATCAAGAGTATGGCCCCTAGCAGAGATAGCAAGAAGTAAGGCGAAGTCCACGGTATGGTCAGGGATTTGTTGGCGACATCATTAAAGATGGGCAACAGCAGCCAGCTAATGAACAAGCCAGCGACCAAGGAAAAAAGGCTATACCATATAGCTTCTGATAAGAATTGCTTTACCAACGCTTGTCTGGTAGATCCAATTGTCTTTCGGATACCAATTTCTTTGGCTCTGGTAGCAGCGTTAGCTGTCGAGAGATTGACAAAGTTGATACAGGCAATGAATAAAATAAATAACGCTATGAGTGCGAAAGTCCAGACCATGCGAATATCGCCACGGTTTAAGGTACTGACTTTATCGTCCTCCACATCCGCGGATTTAAGATGTATGTCAAGTGCATTCTGTAACCTGATTTTTGCTTGGTTGAACAGAGGATTGAGTTTGCGTCCCGATTTTTGATATGCAGGTAGATAATGCTCCTTGTAGTTTCTTAAGATCTCGTCCTCTGTCTGTTCAAGGTTCACATTTGGCCTTAGCTTAACATAAACGGTATAATTATTATTAAGCCATTGGATCTGTTCGCCCGGGTAAAATGGATCGCCTGCCAGTGACATAAAGAAGCTGTAACCCGCCAAAGTTGAATTTTGTGGCATGTCTTCGATTACGCCGGTGACCGTATACGCTTTGGATTTGTTGTTATTCAGGTAAATGGTTTGCCCGATGGGATCATTTTTGAAATATTTCGCGGCTTTACTTCTGGTAATGACTATCGTATTGGGGTTATCCAGGGCATGCGCAAGTTTCCCGAAAACCATAGGCATGGGGAACATATCCAAAATGGATTGATCAACGTAGACAAACCCATCATCGTGAAAGCTTTCAGGATTATCATTGAGGGACAGCTGATTGCTGCCCGCACCGAATAAAGGATTGGGAAGCACGCGCCCCGACTGTTCTATCGTGGGAATCTCAGCTTTCAGTGTAGGAGCTACGGGAGCAGAGAGGGATACCCAACGCTGGATTTTGCCCTCAATCGGAAGCTGTACGACGAGCCGGTAAGTCCGATCCATATCGGGATAAAATTTATTATAACTTGTCTCACTTTTGATAAAAAGTACAATGAGAATACAGATCGCAATACTAAACGCAAAACCTCCGATCTTTATAAAAGAATAGAGCTTATTTTTTGCCATACTACGCCAGGCGATTTTGAAATTGTTGCTTACCATAGCAGAAACCATATTAATGTCCGACCGACCGTGATTAGATCAAATAGACAGCTAGACCTCATTCAATAGCATTGCCATAATTGTAAGTGTCTGTTTTTTAGTGGTTTTATGTTTGGTTGTTTCCGATTTGTCTGTACGATATTGAACAGTTTCCGTTCGGTATCGTACAGACAAATCGCAATGGGCTGGAAGGCTGGCTTATTGTTCTACTTCTTTGAGCTGCAGATGATCGCAGAGCTCGTACATCATTTTCGCGGGATCGGTATCGATAGCAAGGGCGATAAGGTACATTTCATCCAGCCGTAATTTCGATGTCTCGGTCATGGTCAATTCATTGATGCGGGCTTTACTAAGTCCTGTTTTTCGGGCAATCTGGGCTTTGTTTACAGATTTCTTCGCTAAAAATTCTCCAAGTTTTGTCATCGCTTATGTTGTTTCCTCTTATTTGTATAGATAAATATATAAAATGTTATTTTTATTTATACAAATGCTTTTGTTTTTGAAATATTTTCCATTCTTTTGTATTGAAAATCTATATTATTTAAATGTGCCAATGATGAAAACAGGGAAAATTCAAAAAATAAAGGTATATAGAAGAAAATGCAAAGAGTTCCATATTGTTGTTTTATCGGATACCGATTCGGCTATGTTTTAGCGAACTGCGAAATATTGACTGAAACGAATAAGCAATTTTTAGCTGTTCACAGCAAACAGCTAAAAATTGCTGCAAAGATCCTAAGCCGTAGGTACACCAATTATAAACTTTCATTCCCAATCGGTTAATAATAAATTGCACTTTTGACTTCAACAACCTACGGCTTATTTTTTCTTATTCGTCCCTTAATTTTTCGACGGGATTAAAGCGGGTAGTCCGAAATACGATGGCACCAACCAGTAGTCCCAATACACTAAGCAATATAGCTAAGGGTAACAAGTAGGTGAATGCGTTGATTTCTATTCGGATTACATAGTTTTGCAGCCAATGTTGCATGATCATATAGCTTGACGGGACTGTGACTAGCACCGCTAGCAGGAATATACCATAGTATTCCTTTGAAAATAATAACATCAAATGGGACAATGAAGCGCCCAATACTTTGCGGATGCCAACTTCCTTGTTACGGAGATGAATCGATAGCGAAATTAAGCCCGTCAATCCCAATATGACAATCAAAAGCGATACAGCACTCGCGATCTGTGCAGCACGTTGCAGTTGCAGTTCGGTTTCGTATAGGCCTTTGATCCGGTCATCCATAAATTGATACTCAAATGGCGCATCGGGCATTAATTCCTTCCATTTTTTTTCCAGTCCTTGTACGGCCTTGGACAATTGTCCCGGTCTTAAACGAATGCTCAAGTATCTGTATTGGAAACTGTCGTGTACATCCGTCCAGATGATAGCTGGAGATGCCCGGTGAAGAGAATTTGCGACAAAATTATCGGTGATACCTACGATGGTCATCTTATTTTGTGGAGTATTTACGGCAATCTTTTGACCGATCGCATTTTCTGCATTGCTGAATCCAAAGTCTTCCATGGCTTTCTTGTTGATCACAACGGGTCTATTGGTCATATTTGTCGCCGTATTTCTGGGTAAAAAAGTGCCCGCCAATAGGGGGATTTCATAAGTCTCAAGAAAGTAACTGTCGCTGTTAATCCTTTGAACCTGTACTTCTGTATCGTTATTATTGCCAAAAGCCGCTTGCATATTGGAACCTAATAGTCCCGGGGTTTCATACGAAAGGCTTACAGACTTGACAGCCGCTGTCTGCAATAGCTCGTGCCGGACCGTTTCCATCTTCCGGATTCCAGTTTCTGACCAGTCTCTGGGGGCTTGTACAGTCAATAGATAATCTTTGTTATATCCTAAGTCGCTGGTTATAAATAGACTAACTTGTTTGGAGATTATCAAGGTACAGACCAGTAGGAGTAATGCGACGGCGAACTGAAAAAATAATAACACTTTTCGAACCAATTGCTTATCACCCAATGCGGCGAATTGATTTTTGACCGAAGCAAGTATATTGATATTGGACAGTTTAATTGCCGGATATAATCCCGCCAGTAGGCCGATCATTAAAATCGACAGCCCCAGTAAACCGAAAAAGTAACCTGGCAGACTGATTAAAGATGGAAGCTCACGCATGAGTACATGTGCAAACAGCGGGCTTACGAGGATATAGATGGGTAGACTGATCAAAGCGGCAATAGCCACGATAAGGATATACTCTGTCAACAATTGTCCGATTAATTGCAGCCTGGATGATCCCATAATTTTGCGCATGCCGATTTCCTTTAATCGCGTAATATGCTGTGCAATACTAAAATTGATGAAATTGATGATCGCCATGATCAAGATAAAAATTGCAACCCAACTCAAGGTCTTGATCATCTTTCGTATTGCGCCCTGATTGTCGTCGAGATAGTAAGTTTTTAATGGCCTTAGATTTGGCGCATATTGATCAGCAAATTCTTTATCTTTATTTTTATGGACAAGGTTCAGTATAGCCTGATCTACCTGTTGAGGTGTTACGCCTGGCTTTAATTCGATATAACCTGCTATATAAGGATTGTCCCAATTATTTATCGAACGTCCGAAATAGGTTTCGTTAGCAATAGGCAAGAAAATATCAGCATGCATACCTTTTGTTAGATCCATAATGGCATTCTGAACATCTGTTTTGACAATAGCGGTGATCGCAAAATCATGCTTCTCACCGTTGAAATTTTTAATCTGTAGATTTTCACCCAGGACATTTACCTTTCCGAAATATTTTACTGCTGCTTTATCCGTGATGGCAACTGAAAAAGGGTTGTTCAGCGCAGTATTGACATTACCAGCTAAGAGCTCAAAGCCAAACATGGTCAAAAGGCTCGGATCACCGAGCGACATACCTTCTTCATAAACTGTGTTACCGTTAGACACTATACCTGTCAATCCATCAAGGCGGTAGTAGTTGGCTACTAAATTCGGGTACTCCTCGTATAACGCCTTGGGAAGGGCACCAATTGTGGTCAAATTGATCCCAAACCCTTCTTTCTTATAGGTGCTCTGTAGTAAAAATTGTTGATCAATATTTTTTATCCTGCTATTTACCTGATGGACATCCCAGATGTAGGCGCCGACAAGTATCATAAAAGTGATGCCACAAGTCAGACCGATGAGATTGATCAGATTTTGGATTTTTTTCTTTCTGATATTCCGCCAGGCAATTTTGAAGTTGGTAAAGTTCATTATAACCGAAAAAGTATAGTAATAAAGTTAGTCCACCTACTATAGATTAACAATAGGGAGGTTAGTGTATAAACCAAATGTTTGGCCAAAAAAATAAGTTGTTGATTGTTAGTGGTTATGTCTTCACGTGAGGGAGGTGTCTGTCCGATTTTGAACAGTAAATGTTCGTAGGTGAACATTGGATTTGAACTGATGTGGCGCTGACAATAGAGCCAATCGGCTAAAAAAATGAGGGACAAATAGGCGGTGGCATTGGCTACGTTAGAGGCGGCATTGGTCACTTTTCGCAATGCCGCGACGGAAGCTTTTTTGACGGTTTGGTTCCCAATCCACTAAAACTTGCCGTTCGGACGGGTGATGCGGGCAGTGGGCGGATCAAGCTAAACCTTTGTTATTCATTCCGAAGGCTATCGACTGGATTCGCTAAAGCGGCCTTAATGGCTTGTGAACTAACCGTTAGTAATGCAATCAGTATAGCAAGTAACCCCGCAACAGCAAACATCCACCATTGTATTTCAATACGATAAGCAAAATTTTCCAACCATTTGTGCATGGCCCACCAAGCTATGGGTGAGGAAATCAGGATAGCGATAAACACAAGTTTGATAAACTGTACAGAAAGCATCTGTGTAATACCCGAAACGGATGCGCCAATAACTTTGCGTATACCGATTTCTTTACGGCGCTGATTTGCCGTAAAAATAGCTAATCCAAATAGACCGAGGCAGGCAACAAAAATCGTCAGTCCAGCGAATATACTTAACAATCTTCCTGTCTTGACCTCAGCCTGATAGGTTTGGGCATATCGTTCATCGAGGAATGAATAGTTGAATGGAATATCTGTTGCGAAGGAATCGTATAGTGCTTTCAACTTTTTGACCAGTCCTTCGGTGTCATTTGTATGTGTCTTGACAATTAGACTTCCTGCCTGATCCCCAAGTACCATGACCAATGGTGAAATCTGTTCGTGTAGGGATTTGAAGTGAAAATCTTTGACCAGCCCGATCACATTATAAGTTTTGTTGTCCTTATTGGTCAATGTGCGACCAATAATTTCGCCTTTCCAGCCCAGATCTCTTGCTGCAGTTTCATTTACGATAATGGATAAACTATCGTTACCGAAAGCTTTCGAAAAACTTCGGCCCTTACTAAGCTTCATGCCCATAGCATCAATATATTCTTCATCTACGTCATAGCGTAGCGTCTTGACCCATTTTTCTGTGTTTCCGTCTGGATAGACAAAGAAGTTGTTGTTGGCAGATTCACCGGCGGGAAGATAGGATGAACGGGAGAGATGTTTGACACGGCTGTCCTCTGATAGAAGTTTGATATAGCTTTTTTCGTTTTTACCTAAAGGCCAACTTTGGATCACAATCACATTTTCCTTCTCATAACCTAATTTGATATGTCTTATATAACGGAGTTGCCAAGTGACAACTACAGTACAGAAAATGAGTCCCACGGAAATAATAAACTGAAAAACGACTAGACCACTTCTGATATTGAACCGTTGTGTAGATCGCACCAAGCGACCCTTTAATACGGTCAAAGGATGAAAAGCAGATAAGTACAGTGCAGAATACGTACTCGAAAATAAACCGACCAATAATCCAAATGTGAGTAAGAGCGGGATCATGTAGGTGCAATCGAATTGATGAATTTCAATGGATTTACCGGATAGTTGATTAAATAGGGGAAGGCTAATGATAACGATACCAATGGCCAACAATAAGGCCAGATAGGTCAGCATAATACCTTCAGTGAGAAACTGACGGATCAAGCTGTATTTGTTGGCTCCCAAGACTTTACGTACACCTACTTCACGGCTTCTTTTGAAACCGCTGGCTGTAGATAAATTCATAAAATTGATGGTTGCTATCAATAGCATAAAGAGGGCTATTGCACTAAAGATATAGATATACCGGATATCACCAGAAGGACTGAGATCGTAGCCAAAATTGGAATGTAAATGGATGTCGGTCAACGGTTGTAAATACAGACCAATGGAATTGCCAGACTTTTTGAAATCGATATAATTCATCCCGAAACCAGCCATAAACTGAGCACCGACATGTTTGTCAAATAGTGTTGCTAAGTTTTTTTCCAGATTTTTTAGGGATGTATTTTCTTTGAGCAATGCATAAGTAAAATATTCGGATGTCATCCAGGATTTCGAACGGGAGTCTTCCAGTGCCTCCATAGATGTAAAAATATCAAAATGGAAATGCGAGTTTTGAGGAATATCCTTCATTACTCCTGTGATCTTTAAGATATTTTGGTCATCTTTAATGGTTAGATCACGTCCTATGACATTCGTAGTCCCAAAATATTTGAGCGCAGTAGATTCAGATATTACAGCCGTATATGGCATTGTTACAGCAGTAGAAGGATTACCTTTAACGAAAGGGAGAGTAAATATTTTGAAGAAGGAAGGATCTACGTAAGCCATTTGTTCATCGCGAAACACTTTATTTCCGATAGTAAACAAGGGGGAGCCACCTTGTCGCAACCGTGCTGTTTCTTGTACTTCGGCTAATTCAGCTTTCATTGTGGCAGCGACAGGCGGCATGACATGAGCCTCATTCATTGTTCCGCCTTTTACTGTACCTCTGAAGATCACACGGACGATGCGATCTGCATGTGTATTGAAACGATCAAAACTGAACTCATCAGCGACATATAGGCCTATCAGCAAACAGACCGCAATACCCATGGCTAATCCGGTGATATTGATGATCGAGGTGGAAGAATTCCTTATTAGATTTCGCCACGCTATTTTTAGATTGTTCTTTATCATAATAGGATTGTATTAGCTGTTTAGTTTTCTGCTATTCGTCCCGTAAACTATCGACGGGATTAGCTGTTGCTGCTTTAATAGCCAATGTACTGACCGTAAACAAAGCAATCAGTGTCGCTAAACAGCCTGCTAATGCAAATATCCACCATTGTATATCGATACGGTACACATAATCTTCTAGCCATTGATTCATAATCCACCAAGCAATAGGTGAGGCTATGAGCAAAGCAATACCGATGAGTTTAATGAAATCGCGGGACAGTAGCTTAATAATTCCGAATACAGATGCACCAAGCACCTTTCGGATACCGATCTCTTTTTGTTTCTGGATCGTTGCGAAGGAGACCAGTCCCAGTAAACCTAAACATGCGATGAGGATCGCCAGCCCCGAAAATAAAGCTGTCAGCTTCATCGTACGTTTTTGACCCGCAAATTTTAAGGCATACTCTTCGTCAATAAAGTGGATGTCTATCGTGTAATCTGGATTATACTTTTTAAGTAGCGACTGGATCGCCTCTATATTTGCCAATAAGCTTTTAGCTGTGTTTAGTCGGATATGGAGATAATTTGCGGGAACGATAGGGCCCTGAATCATCATTGGTTCGATGTCTTGATAAGGTGATTGCCAAACAAAATCCGCAATAACACCAACTACCTGATAGGTACGCTGGTACTCGGTACCCTTGGCTACGGTAACTTGAGTACCAAGGGGCGTGGATAAGCGCATTTTGGAAACAGCAGCTTGATTAAGTAGCAAGGCACTGGAATCAGAAGGATAGGTATAAATGTCGATATCTCGTCCCTGAATCAATTTGACCCCCATTGTCTTTGTGAAATCAACATCTGTCGCCATATTGTTAAAAACGACATCATAGTCTTCTGGTCGGTCATTGGGCCAGGAGTATCCCCAGCTATTGCTACCCGAACGACTTATCCGCCCCCAAGATTTGGTCATGCTCGAGATAATATTTTGTTGGAATAATTCATTCCTGAACGCTTGGTAATTTTTATCTAAATTTCCCTCTAAAGGTACGTATACTAGGTTGTCACGATCATATCCGCTTTCTCGATGCTCTCCAAGGCGGATCTGCTGACCGATGATAAAAGAGCATATGCCAAGACCTATCGATATGGTAAACTGTAGAGTGACAAGTATTTTTCTGGGCTGGAGACTGGATTTGGCCGTTACAATATTCCCTTTTAAGCTTTTTACCGGATTAAAAGCTGATAGCACAAAAGCTGGATATAATCCTGCGCAGAGGGAGCAGAAGAAAATCGTGGTAAGAAATAGGCAATAAAAGAATATAGGGTAATCTGTGATCGTAAGATGTCCGTTGATGAGCTTGTTAAAAGATGGGAGTGCTAAGAGAATCATCAACAGCGCTAATAGTCCAGCTAAAAAGGTTATGATAAAGGATTCCAATAGAAATTGTTGAATAAGTGATTTTTTCGATGCACCAACTACTTTGCGTAGGCCAATTTCTTTGGCACGCCTTTCGGCTCCTGCGGTACTTAGGTTGATAAAGTTGATGCAGGCTATCAATAGAATGAGTATGCCAATCAGTCCAAATAGCTGCAACGTGGTGATATTGCCCGCCACCATCTGTCCATTGATCGATTTGTTGTAGAGATGCCAACGGCTGGCAGGGTAGAGATAGATCGCTGCTTTTGTGGTGTTGTTAGTATGTTTAGCAACCAGATTTCCAATGTTCTTATTGACAGAGGCCAATAGTGCCCCTTCTTTTAGAAGCACATAAGTCTCATGATTATAGGCTGTCCATGAATCCGTAAAAGTCTTGCCCGTTTTGGCCAGGTAATCCAGAGAACAGATAAAGTCGTTTCCATAGAATCTGGAATTAGAAGGAATATCCTCGATAACCGCTTCAACAGTTAGGGAAACAGTGGTGTCCATCTCGACCCGGCGTCCAATGATATCTACCGTACCAAATAATTTTTTGGCAGTAGAAGCAGTTAGCACTAATGCATCGGGACGGGATAATGGGTTGGAAGAATTTCCTGTTAGGATTTTGAAATCGAAAAGTTTTAAAAAAGCTGCGTCTACCGCTACCCCTGAGGAGCTGAGGCCCGGTTCAGCATCGTGGTGGATAAGGTGGTTAATATTCGAGGTACGCACCACGTGTTCGATTTCAGGATGTTCCTGTTGTAAGATAGGACCGAGTACATGCGGGGTACCTCCCCAAGTATGCTGATTACCATCAAATACATCTCTTGTATATACTTGATAGAGACGGTCTGTTTGGGAGTAGAATCGGTCAAATCTTATTTCTGAATTGATCCAAAGGGCGATTATCAAAGAGACTGCCATCCCCAAGGCCAGCCCTAGGATGTTAATAAAAGAGTATCCTTTGCTTTTCCAAAGGTTCCGCGCGGCGGTTTTGATATAGTTTTTGATCATGTTTCTAATATTGAGATCTGAGCATTGAGATTTTGGTTGTGCAAGCCGAAAGCCTACGAACCTAGTCTATTGTCCCAGATCTGTCATCTCATGTCTGTCATTTATAATTATCTTCGATGAGCTCGCAAGCTCGGTTTTTAATCATTATATTGAGGTTTTGACTTTTTCATAATCTACTGTTTGGCCAAGCAATCTATCCTAGTTGATAGTGCTATGCTGATCATGTATACTATAATTCGTTAATTCAATCCGTTTGCCATATATATAACTTGTTGACTATTAGATGTTATATGTTTTAAGAACCTGTTGTATGTTCGGAAGCGGACAGTCTACTGTCCGTCGCCGAACATGTGTATTACTCGTTCCGGAGGGTGATCCCCGGATTGGCCAATGCTGCTTTAATGGCTTGATAGCTGACCGTTATCAGGGTAATGCCGAGAGCCGTCAATCCAGTAAGGCCAAATACAGTCCAGGTAATTGAAATACGATAGACATAATTTTCTAACCATGTTTCCATTAGCAGATAGGCAAGAGGGGCTGCGATGAGAAAACTGGTCAATGTCAACCAGATATATTCCGTGCATAACAATTTCCATAAACCAACTTCTGAAGCTCCGAGCACCTTGCGGATACCAATTTCTTTTTGCCGTTGTTCCGTTAGGAAGGTGACCAAAGCATATAGCCCAAGACAGGAGATCAGTATGGCGAGCGCTGTAAAAATACTGGTCAGGCTTTTGATGATTTCCATCTGTTCAAATTGCCTAGCATATTCTTTATCCGTGAATGTATAATCAAAAATGAGATCTGGATCAAAGCGATTAAATTGCTGAGCGATTTTTTTCATCGTTTGATTCATATCTTGTTGCTCATTCAGTCTAAGTGTTATTTTGTCTTTTGGCAAAAAGTCAAGAAAATAGGCGGTTGGTGTAATGGATTTGAACGGGGATTCTGATAGCGTGTTCTGTATGACACCTATAATCGTATAATTGATTCCTCTCTTGGATAGCTGTTTGCTTGTCAGATCCGTCACTCCCATAAATTTGGCCGCCGCTTCATTGATAATTACACCCGTAGAATCTGTGTTGAAATCCCTAGAAAAATTTCTTCCCTTCAAAAAGTTCCATTGTACGGTTTTGGCAAAGTGTTCGTCTACGGTGAAAATTCCCATAATGGATCCTTCTTTTGTTTCATTCCCTTGCCAGTTAAAACCACCACCAGTTAAAGATAGCCGATTAATGGAGCTGGAAGAAAGAGAGGCATCTTCTATCAAACGGCTATCGATCAGTTCTTTTCGCAGGGCCGCAAAGTTTTTGGTAATTAATGCGCTGCTACTTTTGACGTTCACTAGGTTTGAAGTGTTGTAGCCAATCGGACGATCTTTTGTATAGTGCAATTGTTTTATCACCAGATAGGTAGCAATCATTAGAAAGATGGAAATAGCAAGCTGCACGATTACCATTCCCTTTCTAGTCTTGAATCCATTTTTGCTAATATTCATTTTTCCTTTAAGCGCAAGGATCGGGTTAAAAGAGGATAAGAACAGCGCGGGATATAGTCCTGCGAGAATACCTATAACGAAAGTTCCGAATAGAGCATACAGATAGAATTGACCGCGATTAAATGGAATGCTTAAGGAGGTATTCGTTGCAGCGTTAATCCATGGGAGCAGCAAAGTACTTAATAGGATTGCGATCAAAAATGCACAGGATACGGATAAGATGGATTCAACTAAAAAGCCGGTGATCAGCTGCCAACGGTTTACACCGACAGATTTTAGAATACCGATCTCCTTTCCTCTCTTTAGACTGCGGGCTGTACTGAGATTAATAAAGTTTATACTGGCCAACAAAAGAATAAATATACTTATCCAGGCAAACATCCATACATATTGAATCTGCCCCCCGGCATTTTTACCATTCTTGAACGAATCATATAGATTCCACTTGGACATAGGATGCAGTAAAATCTCGGGGTTTATATCAGTTAGATTTGTTCTAAAGATGCTGGTTAGCTTATGCTCAAGTTCCCGGATATTTTGCGTATCCGCGATTTTGCCATAGGTACTAAAAAAACAGTTTGACCATCTTTCGATACCCTCATTTTTCCTGAGGTAATCTACAAAAGGTAGAACATACTCCAGTTTGTGAAATGTATTGTTTTCTGGAATGTCCCTAAAAATACCTTGTATCGTATATTGTTCTTTTCCGTTGAGCTGTATAGTTTTTCCGATAACATCTGAAGTCTCCGATAAGCGGTTGGCTAATGATTCAGAGATAATCAAGGTGGAAGCTGCGGTTGGGGTAGCGATATTTCCTTGTATAGCTTCAAGGGAGAATAGTTCCGAAAATTTGCCCATTGCGTAAAAGCCTGTTGCATTCAATTTTTTGTCCCCCATTTTAATGGCCTTACTTTCCGCATCAGTAATCAATGTAACATCTTGGATTTCATCTTTAAAATCCGATTCCAAAACCTTCGCCAGGGGGATAGGAGTGGAAGTTCCATCTGTCGATTTTTCATTGTTGAAAGTACCGGTCATCATCAACTGATGGATCGTATCATAGTTTTTATAATAATGGTTGAAGGAAAACTGCTTCAGGATCCACAGCGTACTCACCAAAGCAACTGCAAACCCCAGGGATAGTCCGACAATATTGATGACTGTATTTAAGGGAGTGCGTTTAAGATTTCGTAACGCAGTTTTTAAAAATAGCTTTATCATGGTGCTTGTTTTTTCTTTCTATTCATCTCGCAGACTCTTAACCGGACTAGCGACTGCTGCCTTAACAGATTGAAAACTGACTGTCAATAATGCAATGGCAATTGTCGCGCTGCCAGCAAACAAGAAGATCATTATCGGTACGGTGATTCTGAATGCAAAGCCTTCAAGCCAGCTTGTGGTAAAGTATAACGCTATGGGGATCGCGATAATATTTGCAATGAGGACCAATATCAAAAACTCCTTATTCAGCATTTGTATGATGTTCAATACCGTCGCTCCCAATACTTTGCGAATGCCGATTTCCTTCGTTTTTACCTGTGCGGTATAGGTGCAGAGGCCTAAAAGTCCCAAACAGGAAATTAATATAGCTATAGAAGCAAAGAAATTGAATAATGTACCCTGTTTTTCTTCATTGGTATATTGCTTCTGGTAGCTTTCATCCAAGAAACTATAGCTAATGGGCATATCATCGTAATAACTTTTCCATACCTCTTGTAGACTTGCCAGGGCCTCTTTTGTGTCGGCTGCATTTGTCTTTAGATACAACATGCTGCAATCTTTGGGGCTATATTGGAAAACCATTGGTTCGATTTTATACCGGGCGCTTGCGTAATTAAAGTCTTTTACCACACCAATGATCGTCCCCGGCATGGTACGGATGCGCAACCTACTACCAATAGGGTTTTTTAATCCCATCTCGCGAACGGCAGTTTCGTTGACGATAAAATGTGCTGAATCTGCAGCTGAACCTGTAAAATTCCGACCCTGTGCCAACCTGATTTTGAAGAAGTCGAGCGTATATTGGTCAGAATAAGTGATGCTGAACCAAAGGTTTGAATTGCTGGGTTTGCCTTCCCAATCATTATCTCCTGTGGAACTACCCCCATAAACCATATCCCGGCCGAGCCGGATGACATCGTTTACACCTCGGGCTTTTAGAAGCTCGCCTTTGGCCGCATCAAAATGTTCTGCCATCTTTTTGCCCATGAGGACGGTCACAATATGATCTCTCTCGTAGCCAATATTTCTATGGCGCATATATTCCAATTGGCGCCCGACGACGATAGTCATAGTAACCAGTACAATCGAAACAGTAAATTGCAAGATGACCAATATCTTCCTGAAATTTGATTTTTTTATGCTTGTTCGCCCTTTTATAACGCGGATAGGCTTGAAGTTGGAAAGGAGCAGCGCAGGATAGACACTTGCCAGGATAAGGGTGGCCAAGAGCATCAAAAGTATGTAGCTCCAAATCTGAATGTTAGAAAGAGTGAGAGTCACATGTTTGCCAGAGAAGTTGTTAAAGAGCGGCAGAAAGATGAAAGCTAATGCAATTGCCGCCGCAGCAGCGATAGCAAATAAAAGTGTCGTTTCCAGTATGAACTGAAAGAAGAGTGCTTTTCGGTCTGCTCCGATAACCTTTCGAATGCCGACTTCTTTGGCACGATGCAATGAGCGCGCAGTCGAGAGATTAATATAATTGATGCTCGCTATTAGTAGGATTAATATGGCGACTCCGATAAAGATGCGGACGGTCCCGATGCCACCGTCACTACCATCCATTTGGTATAGATGCATTTTGGCAAGCTCCTGGGTGATATAGGGGACCTTACCATCTTCAGGTTTGGCCTGCCCGTGAATTTTCTGTAATTTTTGGGCCACGGTAACCGCATCGGCGTCAGGTCTTAATCGAAGATAAGTTTCGAATGCAAAGTTGGACCAGTCCTCGTCCATTGATGACAAATATGTTTTATTGTCATAGGTTGTTTTGGTCTTGATATATGCTTGTTCATTGTATCGCGATAGGGGTAGGAGCACCTGGAATTGAAATGTTGAGTTGTCTGGATAATCAGCGATGACCCCCGACACCGTGCACAAATCTTCCATGCCCATGATGATCGTCTTCCCAATAGGATTTTCTTCACCAAAATAACGCTGTGCAGTGCGGGAGGTAATCACAACAGAATTGTTGTCAGGAAATGGTTGCTGTTGATTGCCTTGAATTAACGGAAAATCGAATACTGAGAAATAGCTCGGGTCAACGAAAGCAAAATCTTTTTCGTTGAATCTTTTGTCCTTGTATTTAATTGCGGCATCACCAATTCTAAAGATACGCACAGCATCGTCTACTTCCGGAATCTCTTTTTTTGCCAAGGATCCCACAGGAGCGATAATCGCCTTAAATATGCGTTTGGATATTCCTGTACCGCCCTCGATGCCGATTCTATAGATATTGCGGTGCTGGCTATGGAACCTGTCAAACGATAATCCGTCCTGAATCCACAACAGTAGGAATATTCCTACCACTAACCCTGAGGTCAGTCCCAGAATATTAATGGCGCTATAGAACATATTGGAAAAAATACTTCGCCATGCGGTTTTGATGAAATTTCTGACCATGATTTCCTTTATTTATTCATCTCTCAAACTATTTATCGGATTTGCTTTTGCGGCGGAAACACTTTTTGTTGATAGGACAAAACTTGCGAAAGCGATCAGCCCAAGAGCCGACAGTCCAAATGTCCATGGACTTATGGTTGTGCGGTAAGCGAAATCATTTAGCCAGCTATGCATGAAATAATATGCGATCGGAAACCCGATCAAGCAGGCAATGGCTACTAGCGAGAGCAGGTTTTTAAGTAGTAAAAAGGTGATTTGTGCGACAGAGGCTCCCAGGACTTTGCGTATGCCAATTTCTTTTGTTCTTTGGTTTGCGGTGAAAGTCGTAAGACCAAATAATCCCAGAGATGCGATTAAGATCGAAAGCCCCAATGCCCAAGACAGGAGTTTGGATAGCTGCTTCTCCTGATTGTAGAACTTTTGAATTATTTCATCGACAAACCGGAGGTCAAGCTCATCGTCAGGAAATAACACTTTGTAGTTTGCCGATATTTTATCGATGGCGTTTTTCCAATTTTCCGGGTGTTGCTCGTCCAGGGCAATATGAAGTACATAACCTTGTTTATTGCCGATATATAAAACCGGTTTTACCCCCTGGCGCGCGGATGCGAGGTCAAAATCCTCCATAACACCGACGATGGTATTCTGACCGTTCTCAAATGTTTTTCCGATGGCATCTTGTGGGTTTTGAATCTGTAATAATGCTAGTCCTTTTCGATTGATCAGAACTTCATTGGTTGAGTCGCGCAGCTGAATATTTTTACCTGCCACAAGTGGTATTTTATAAACCTTTAGGTAGTCTTCGTCACCAGAACGGCTATCAAATGTCAGTGGTTCCTTTTCTGCAGACTGATCGAAGCTCATGGAAGTTGTCATAAATCCATTCATGGCTGGGGCGATATTACCAAAGCTGACGGCTTTCACTTCAGGGAGCTTTCGAAGCTCATTTTTTAGCGCCACCCCTTTATCAGAATTTTGGAATGCTCCGGGAATGTAGATATTAAGAACAGCGTTCCGTTCAAAGCCCATATCTCTATGGGATACATAATCTATCTGCTGAATCACGACCAGCACACAGATCAGAAAGGATTGAGCCATGACAAATTGAAAGACGGTCAGCACTTTGCGGATCCATGCACTACGGGATAGTTTGGTGTTTTTGGCCAATTGGTTTTTGAGCGCTAAGGCAGGAGCATATCCTGTCAGCACTCCTGCTGGATAGAAGCCTGCCAGCAGGGTTACGACAAAAAGCTGAGCCAGCAAAAATAGAACGATAACTTTTTTGTCCAGCAATTCCAGACTTAAATTTTCTGGTATAAATCCTTCAAAAACCTGTAGGAACAATGGCAGTAAAACAACGGCCAAAATGGTCGCGACCAAGGTAATTAAAAATGTTTCACATAAAAATTGCTTAACCAATGTCGATTTTGGGCTTCCGAGCGTTTTACGTATTCCGATTTCTTTGGCCCTTTCGATAGACTGCGCTGTGGATAAATTCACGAAATTGACAGCACCTAATGCTAAGAGAAAGAAAGCCAATAGGACCAGATTGCGAAGTGTTTCGGGTTTGGTCGCTTCATAATTAAAAGCTGTGTTGAAATGTACGTCAGCCAATGGCTGTAATTCTAACTTATCCGTATTTTTCTCGCCGATTTTATATTTGTGCTTTTTAAGTAGCCTATTGATGTTGTTTTCTACTGCATGAGCTGAGGTGCCGGGCTTTGTTTTTATCAGAACCTGGTGGGCATCGGATATGCTGTTCCAGGCTTCCCAATTAAACATTTGCTTTAGGTTATGATCTTGGGCAATTGTGGCAACTGAAATAAAGCTGTCAAAACTGAAGTCAGAGTTATGTCTGGCTGTTTCGATTATTCCGACAACCCGCAATGGTATGCTGTCTGCATAAACTATTGTTCTACCTAGTGCATCCAGCGGCGGGAGACTGCCATAGAATCTCTCCATCGTTTTTCTTGTCAATACGATGGTTCCTGGTTTGTTCAGTTGCTCTGCATCTCCAGACAGCCACTTATTAGGGAAAATGTTAAAATATTGGCTGCTAACGAAAGTAATACGTTTTTCTTTCGGAAATGTCTGATACTTGTCCGTTGCCGATGCGACTTTCAGTTTCGAAATAGGGCTGCGGTAGATCGGAACAACGGCTTCCAGATTTGGCAGTTCGTCCTCCATAGTTCTTACGAGAGGAACGAATACGCCCGCGTTTTTAAAATCCCCATTATTGACGACCCGATAGATCTGATCGCGGTCTGGTACATGGCGATCAAAACTATAATCATACTGAATCATTAAAAAAATCACCAATG
The DNA here is from genome assembly GCF_901482695.1 of Sphingobacterium thalpophilum. Classification (NCBI taxonomy): domain Bacteria; kingdom Pseudomonadati; phylum Bacteroidota; class Sphingobacteriia; order Sphingobacteriales; family Sphingobacteriaceae; genus Sphingobacterium; species Sphingobacterium thalpophilum. The sequence goes on along the minus strand of NZ_LR590484.1, from coordinate 735,962 downwards.
TCGCTGTAATACCAATCCCTAGGCTCAGCACATTGATAAACGTGATCAACTTATGTTTTTTCAAAAAGCGATAAGCTGTCTTTAATGAAATGCTAACCATTGCTGTGTATCTTTAATTTCTTAAAAAAGTTGTTAAACTCATTCATCTCGTAAGCTATTTACCGGATTTGCATTTGCAGCTTTAAAGGTCTGAAAGCTCACCGTAATTAAGGCAATCACAACTGCAGCGAAACCTGCAAAAGCAAACATCCACCATTTGGGCTGTATATGATAAGCGAAGTTATCCAGCCATTTATTCATGGCGATCCAGGATAAAGGTGTTGCAATGCATAGTGCTACAACCAATAATCTGATAAAATCTGAAGTAAGGAGTAGCACCAGATTATAGATGGATGCTCCCAGCACTTTTCGGACACCAATTTCTTTCGTCCGCTGTTGGGCTGTATAGGTCACCAGCCCTAGCAGTCCTAAGCAGGCGATGAACAGAGCAAATCCAGAAAATGCGGAAAAAAGCCGCCTGAAATTGAAATCCGCCTCATACTGCCGGTTAAAACTTTCATCCAAAAAACTATATAAGAAGGGGCGGTGCGGAACAAGTTCAGTCCACAATTTACCTATCCGTTCAATTGTTTCCGACTGATTTGCACGTCCTATTTGGAGGGTGAGATATCGGCTGCTGCTGGGCTCGAGCCGTAAGGCCAGCGGCTCAATTTTACGGTGTAAAGAAAGGTAGTTGAAGTCTTTTACGACGCCAATAACCGTTCCTTCTTTTCCCCACTGCCGAAATTGCTTGCCGATAATATCCTGAGGATTTTTATAACCCCAGAGTTTGGCTGCGGCTTCATTGATCACAAGAGAATGCGCAGTATCTGCCGGGAAATCTCTTGAATATGCTCTTCCCGCCGCCATTTTTACACCGATATTTGGAATAAAGTCGACATCTACTTCATAAAGAAAAGGGGCAAATGAGGTCATTGTACCATCTTCGGAAATGATTTCCGTCCCTGCATTAGGAAGAAACGTCCCGGGGACCGTACGTGAGGCGGTCACCGATAGTATGTCTTTATCTTTGGCAAACATTGATTTGATGGCTTCGAGGTTGTTATTGACCTTTTCGTCAAAATTATAATCAATTACAAGCCGTTGTTCTTTTTGGAATCCCAGATCCTGCTGTTGCAGTTGATTTAGTTGGGAGAAGACGATTACTGTTCCGGCAATCAATGCAATGGAAAGGCAAAATTGGAAAACAACTAATCCTCTGCGTACCAAGGCGCCCCCTTTACTGTTACCAAAGGTTCCCTTGAGCACCTTTATAGGGTTAAAGCTGGCGAGGACCAAAGCTGGGTAACTTGCCGCTAAAATCCCTGTGAACATTGTTGTCAGTATGAATATTGACCAGGTGGTGCTGTTCTGTAAGGCTGAATAGTTGATTTGTTTACCTGAGAATGCACCTAAAAATGGGAGGCAGGCCAGAACGATTACTATTGCCAACATTCCGCTTATCAGCACAAGTGTAAGGGATTCGGACATGAACTGGAAGATCAGGCTGCTTCTGCTAGCTCCGACGTACTTTCGGACACCGACCTCTTTCGCCCTTTCCATTGACCTTGAAGTGGCTAGGTTCATAAAATTGACGCAGGCGATGAGCAGGATAAATCCGGCAATGATCCCAAATATATATAAGTTTTGATAACTGCCAGTGGTGCCGGGCTGCCGGTCTGCCGCTGAATGCATATAAGCACTAAGCAAGGGTTCGATATGGAAATTATATCTCGCATTTGTATTTCCGTCCAGCGGAAGATGACGTTGAAGAAAATCTGGAATTTTTTGATTAAACTTGCCGGCGTCAAATTGCTTCGAAGTCAGAAAATAGGTGTAAAAGTCGACATAGTCCCAACCCTCCTTTTCGAAGATGCCGGGGCGCTGCTTTCTAAAAGTACTCATGGAAAGTAGGGCATCGAAAGTGAAGTGTGAATTTGCAGGTATATCTTGCATGACGGCAGTCACTTTATATGATCCCGCATTCGCCCGGCCCGCTGCCAGCCCGCCTTCCAAAGTTTTACCGATAGGATTTTGATTTCCAAAATACTTTTTGGCTGTACTCTCCGTCAATACCACCGTATAGGGATCTTTTAAGGCTGTATGCGGATTACCTGCAAGTACTTTCCAGCTGAATACATCAAAGGCAGTAGAATCCATGAAGAATACGTTCTCTTCCTGAAACTTTTTGTTCCCCTGTCTGAGCAAGATGGAGGTCTGACCAGAAAATTGAACCACCTTTTCGATTTCAGGAAAATCGGATTCGAGTGCCTCACCAATAGGAGCGTTACCCCATATTTGTTCCTGTTCGTTTCCACTTGGATCTTTGTATTCGTGAACGATGCGGTAAATACGCTCTTTGTTGTCATGATATCTATCGTAAGATAGTTCGTTCTGTAGATATATAACAATTAATAGGCAGCAGGCTAGCCCCATTGCCAGTCCAATGATATTAATCGCCGCATATCCTTTGTTTTTAAGGATATTTCGAAATGCTATTTTTATATAATTCTGTATCATTTTGGTCTCGTCGAAGTTATCGTATAAAGCTATCAAGCTTTTTATTCATCTCGTAAACTATCTACTGGATTAGCGCGGGCTGCACTCAATGCATGATAACTCATGGCCAGAAATGCGATGCCAAGGGTTATTATTGCCGGAATTGTAAACATCCACCAGCTCAGCTCAATTCTGAAGGCAAAGTCGCTTAACCATCTGTTGACTGCCAGCCATGCGATCGGGGTGGCTATTAAAATGGATATTATAATCAACTTCATATAGTCTTTCGATAGAAGTAATATGATTCCACTAACTGTACTGCCTAGAATTTTTCGGATACCTATTTCTTTTGTGCGCTGATGGGTCGTTAATGTCACCAACCCGATCAAACCTAAACAGCTAAGAAGAATGGTGATTGAGGTAGATAAATTAATAATTCTGTATAAACGATAATCTGCTTCATAGAGTTCTTTTATATGTTGATCATAAAACTGGTAGGTAAAAGGCGCTTTGGGGTAGACCGTCTTCCAGTCTTTCTCTATCGCCGCAAAGGCTGCCGGCCATTTACGGGAATCGGTACCTAATTTGATATTAATATTTTGCAGCATAGCTTTATTCGTCGTTAACTGCATCGCTACGGGGTCCAATGTCGCATGGAAATTAAAGTTGTGGAAGTTAGCCAATACGCCGACAATGGTAGTGGGTCTGTCGTTTACCGACACATGTTTACCCACGGCCTCTTGTGGAGATTTGAAACCAAACTTTTTTATAGCCATTTCATTGACAAGTATTCCGGATGTGCTGTCGGAACGTGTAAGCGCGCGTCCTGCCAACAGCTTCATACCGAACACATCGAGATAATTTTCTTCGACATATTTAAAGGGCATGTTGACCAAGACCTCGCCGGTATCACTCTGCATGATGATATTATTCCCCCACTGGTCGTTGTTCATCGGAAGATGACCTAGCGATACATGGTCGATTTCGGGATATTTTTGCAGGAGCTGTTTCAGCAAGAAAGGACTATTTCCGGAGTCTTCTGCTTTTTTATAAGGAAGCGGGATGGTAATAACGGCTTCGTCCTGAAAGCCTGCATCGCTGTTTAGTGCATGCTTCAACTGTAAACCCATAATTATCGTTAGTACCACAAAAGCCTGAGCAATGACGAATTGACACACGATGAGTACTTTTCTCAAGGAAAGTCCGCCAAAAGATAATTTGTCCGTTCCATTTGCTTTCATCACATCGACCACATGTACCTTATTGATCAGATAAGCTGGGTAGAGACTGGTAGCGAGTGTTAAAACGGTAATAAGTAAAGCTAGAAAGATGAAAAGGGGCAGATAATCTGAGAATGTATTGATATCTACTGGAATATAGGAATAGAACGCGGCTTCAAACAATCTCACCAATGGCCAGGAGAATATCAGACTTAACACGCATGTGACAAATGTCTCTTTGATAAATGCGAGGATTAGATGTTTTGGCTGTTCGCCTAATGTCTTGCGAATGCCAATTTCCCGTGACCGGGAGGGAATCCGAGCTGTGGTTAGATTAATGTAATTGATACTGGCGAGGGTAAGCAGGAAAGCAGCGATGCCGACAAGCCCGAGTAATATCTGTTTGTCGCTGCTATTTTGAATAAACTTATTGAAATGCAAATCTGTGAGCGGAGCTAATTTATATCCCGGCGTTATATTATATTGTTTAAATTTATCGCCGACCATCTCTTTGACCTTCTTGGTCGCTGCTGCTGTTACTTGAGAAGGCCTACCGTTGTCAGCCAATTTAACGTAAACTTGGAAATTTGAGCTTGAATTCTCCCAATTATCGACCTCCTGAGGATTTGGTTTTACACGAATAAATTCTTTGTTGGTAAAGCTGCTCGGAAAGTCAAGGTCAGCCACGATACCTGTAACCGTTAGCGGTTGATCGTCATATAGGATGGTCTTCCCCAATAGCGTTTTTAGATCAGTATCGTTGAAATATTGTTTTGCTCTTGATTCCGTCAATATGATTTCATTGATATTTTTGAGTGCTGTACTGGGGTTTCCTACAAGCCATTTATAGGGAACAAGTTTAAAGTAATCGGCAGTAACAGATACTATTTTCTGCTGATCATTGAATTCCAATATATCCCGACCCGACTGTATCTTTATACTTTCAAATGATCGGTTAATAACTGGTGCAATAAGCTCTAGCCCTGTTATTTCGTTCTTTAGATAAGCACTTAGAAAAGAAGCTAAAGGGTAAGGCGTCCCATCGAAATGATGTATATTCTCCCCTTCTTTAAATGCGGAGTATAGCTTGTAGATGCGTTCTTTTTCAGGATGATGCTGATCAAAACTTATTTCGTAGTTGACAATGCGAAATACAATCCAGCATGCACTGATCCCCACAGCTAATCCGATGATATTTAGGAAGGTAAAGAGACGATTGTGCCGCCATTGTCTCCAGATTAATTTTAAACCTTTCATCATTTTTTGATGTTAAACTTGTTTAATATGCAAAGTTCTTAAACTATAAGGCCCGCTAAAATCAATTGCGTTAGCTAGCTTAAGGACGAGGTTTCCATGATCACCTGACCGTCCAGCATACGAATGACACGGTCGGCAAATTTGGCATCATGTTCACTGTGTGTTACCATTACGATGGTCGTGCCCGCCTCGTTGAGTTCAGTGAGAAGCTGCATCACCTCATTACCATTATTGGAATCGAGGTTACCTGTAGGCTCATCGGCAAGGATCAATTTAGGGTTATTTACGACCGCGCGGGCGACAGCAACGCGCTGCTGCTGACCTCCAGACAACTGTTGAGGGAAGTGATTGCGCCGGTGCATTATCTGTACTTTTTCAAGGACTTCTTCAACGCGTCTTTTGCGTTCTGCTGCAGGTACATTGGTGTAGACAAGTGGCAGTTCGACATTTTCAAACACTGTCAGTTCATCAATTAGATTAAAGCTCTGAAAGACAAAGCCGATATTGTGCTTCCGCAGGTCTGAACGACCACGTTCTTTGAATTTGGCCACTTCTATATCGTTAAACAAGTAACTGCCTTCATCCAGATCATCCAGTAGGCCGATGATATTTAATAGTGTAGATTTCCCGCAACCGGAAGGCCCCATGACGGCAACAAATTCGCCTTCTTTGACATGGATGTTCAAATTATTCAATGCGACTGTCTCTACTTCTTCAGTGCGGTAATACTTTTGAAGATTTGTTATTTTAATCATATTTTTTGTGCTCATCGTTCGTTATTTTTTGCCACAATTGCTTTAGGCAGTAATTATTCTGTTTAATATTATTTGTTTACATTGTTTATTTGTAAGAAATCTGAATTTCCGTCTTTTATCCTATGTTGAAACCTAACTTTATCATTTAATATTTAGCTCCTGCACTTTGTCGTAGGTCTCATAGCTGGATACGACCACTTTATCGCCTGGTTGTAAGCCTTTTATAACTTCGTAGTATTCGGGGTTTTGTCGTCCCAGTTGGATATCCACGCGATAAGCAGTGCTTCCGTTTTTATCCAGCTTGAATATCCAGTTGCCACCAGTTTGCTGATAGAATCCCCCTTTTGCCAATAACAGAGCTTTGGTCTCGTCGCTTAATGCAAGACGAATCTGTAAAGTCTGACCACGACGAATTCCCTTAGGAACATCATTGATGAATTCCATATCCACCTGGAATCGGCCATTGGTGACTTGGGTATATACCTTCTTGATACGTAACTTATAGGTTTTGTCACCAATGGAAAACTCGCCCTGCAAGTCCGGAAAAATGCGGTTAATATAGTGCTCGTCAATATCGGCCCGTACTTTGAATCCAGTCAGCACGTCGATTTGTCCCAACCGTTCCCCGGCGTTTTTGTTTTGTCCAATTTCTGCATCGAAGGAGGTCAATTGTCCGTCAACAGGCGCTCTAACGATAAGATCACCAATTTTTCTTTTCATCAGTTCCAATGCGCTCTGTGTACGTTGGTAGGTCTGCTTATCCTGATTGGCTTTTTGCGCATTGGAGATCTCGTCCTGTTTGAGGATCTGTTTGGTCAAATTGACCCGTTCTTTTTGATAGTTATATTCGTTCTGAGATTTTTCGAATTCCTGTGTACCAATAGCTTTTTCGGTGAGTAATTTTCTGTTTAGGTTATAGACACGTTCAGCTTCTCGATAAGCCTGTTCTACATCAGCCATCTGGTTTCGGTTGTTAATCGATGCTTGTTGTGCATTGGTCTGCGCAATTTGGGACTGTGTTAAGAGATTCAGTACTTGTGTTTCTTGTTGTACCAGGGTAAGCTCCTGATCCGTATTGGAGAGACGCATAATAGGATCACCTTTCTTTAAGATAGTACCATCTTCCACAAATTTTTCTTCTACACGGCCGCCCACAGATGCGTCGAGGTAGATGCTGCTGATTGGAAGTACTGTGCCGTTGATAGGAATGAATTCCTGAAAATTTCCATTTTTTATTTCGACGATAGAGATGCGTTCAGCTTCAACGTTGAGCTTGCTCTTGCCCGAGGTAAAATAAAAGCTGGCTCCTATTAACCCAACAATGCCCGTAATTCCTACAATGGTCATGATACGTTTGCTATTCCACTTCTTCTTTTCTAAAGGTCTGTCCATAATTTAATATCAATTTGGTATGTAACTATGAAAGCTGTGCCAATAATTTAATGTATTGATTTGTAGTCGTTTACTTTGTTTTACTTCTTGTTTGGTGTTCGATAGCGGACACTTCTTGTACGAAGACGTACAACTGTCTTTTTTTGTTATCCATTGCGGTAACTGAAACGCTTTGAACAACTATAATCACAGACTGTGCTGAGGTCTAAAGGTTTTTGATACAATTATCCTTATTGGGTTATTTCCCTGATCTTATTCGTCGTATACTATCGATCTTTTAAGATGATTACTCGGTTGGATATTAATAACATCAAGTATTTTAGGGTCATATGAAAGTCTTGGGGATAGTAATTTTTAATTACAGCAAATTAGGACCAAATAGTGATCAAGTCCTTCTTTCAAACAGTGGTTATTCAGTGCTCGTTCAGTGCTTGTTCAGTGGTTACTCAGTGCAAACTGAACAACTAGTGAATGATCACTGTCTAAAAAATGAGTGAAAATTGTTAGTAGATATAAGTTGATATGAAGATGTTTCGGTTTTTGCGGCGAACTATCGAATTGTAATTGTCCAACTACGCACACCGACTGTCCATTAATGAACATTTTTCAAAATTCATTTTTTGTATTAATTTGATATTTAATGTTTTAGTTGTTTGGCATGGCGATGGTCAGCAAGAAAATAAAACATGGATATGAAGAGAGTCTATATATATACTACGTTATGTTTTTTATTGAGTTATGGCAGCGCAAAAGCGCAACAGGCTGAGCAGGGACTATCAGAAAGAGAGACCGGGACATCGATAGTCACAACGGGCGACAATAAACAAATGACCAAACGAACTTTAGCTGAATGTATACAATTAGCTGTAAAAGCCAATCCAACCCTATTGCAGAATGAACTGGATGTGAGGCGTGCAGAGGTGAATTTAGCACAAGCTAAAGCGAATAGACTTCCCGATGTAAATGCAAGTCTACAGCATAGCCTGACATCTGGAAGATCGCAGGATAATTCTACCCTTCAATATATTTCATCCAACAATTCGACAGGGAATTTTTCCTTGGGTGCAAGTCTTCCACTATTTAGAGGGTTTCGTCTATTTAACGAAATTCGGATGCGTGCTGATGCAAAGACTGCCGGTAAATTGACTTTTGATACGCAGATTAATGCTTTAAAACTGGATGTTATTACTGCTTATATCCAAAGTTTGACTGCTCAGGATATATTGAGACAATCCGAAATGCAGACTGAGGTAACCCGGGAACAGGTTCGCCGGGCGGAGACGATGCATAAGGAAGGTGCCATCAACCCGGGAGACTACTTTGATTTGAAAGGACAACTGGCCAACGATGTTAATATGGTTGAGAATAACCGGCAGTTACTCTATAGTAGCCGAGTGAAACTCGCCACCTTGCTAAATATGGATGAAAATCAATTGGGAGAATTGGATAACCTAAGAATGCAGGAAAGCGGGCAACGACTGGATGCGAAACAGCTATATGAAATGGCTGTTGCTCAATTGCCCGATATGCAGGCGCTGGATTATCAGATTAAAGTGGCGGAGCGGAATATTAAGATTGCGAAATCATATTATTATCCATCGTTGAGTTTGAGCGCTGGTTTAGGCTCCAATTATTCTAAATTGGGGATTCAAGGGACGTATTGGTCACAAATGCGTAATAACGTCGGAAAGTCTATTTCTTTAAATCTCTCTGTTCCTATTTTTAATCATTTACAGGTTTACAACAACGTCCGTTTAGCGAAGTTAGATCTACAAGCAGCTAAGTATCAAAAAGAGATTCAGGCAAATATTTTACGGTCTGCCACATCCAATGCTGTTTTTAATTTGCAGAACGCCAGTAACATGATTACACAATTACGTAGTCAAAATGAAAATTATGCGGAATCTTTCCGCATAGCTAAAGTCGTATTCGAACTGGGAAACAGTAATTCTGTTATCTTTCTTACGGCCAAAAATAAATACGACAGTAGTCAGATTCAATTGCTTGTGAAGCAATATGAATGGCTGCTGCAAAAATATATCAACGATTATTACGCAGGCTCGTTAAATTTATAGTTATCTTAGTGTCTGAAAGAAGCCAGGGAGTATGAAAAAAGCATCTATTTTAGTAGTCGACGACGATCAAGATTTATTAACGGCAGCGAGAATTCTGCTCAAACCCAAAGTTAGTCATGTCCAGGTGGAAACTAATCCGGAAAATCTGATCGGACATCTGGACAAAATGCCTTATGACCTCGTGCTTCTGGATATGAACTTCAAGAGCACCATCAATACAGGAAATGAAGGCTTGTATTGGTTATCACGGATTAAAGAAAAATTTCCCCATGTTCATGTGATTATGATCACTGCTTATGGCGCCGTGGATCTAGCTGTTAAGTCCCTAAAGCAGGGCGCAGCTGATTTTGTTGTCAAGCCATGGGAGAATGAGCAGCTATTGAACACAATTGAAAGTACGCTCGCCGAGTCAAAAAATAAAGAGAAGAAAAATAAAAGCTCACTACTAAGATCTAGCAATAGCCCTGATCTTATTGGCAATTCGCCGGTGATGGATGAATTGCAGTATAAGTTGGAGAAGATTGCACCTACAGATGCGAATATTCTCATTCTGGGCGAAAATGGTACTGGTAAGGACCTGATTGCTCAGGCCATCCAGCGCAGGTCACTGCGTGCAGATCGTGTTTACGTAAAGGTCGATGTGGGGGCATTGACAGAAACGTTGTTTGAGAGTGAACTTTTTGGCTATAAGAAAGGAGCGTTTACAGATGCCCGCGAGGACCGTCAGGGCAGGTTTGAAGCAGCAAACGGCGGGACGTTATTTCTCGATGAAATCGGAAATATATCTCTACAGCAACAAGCTAAGCTACTGACTGTGCTTCAAAATCGCCAGGTCACACCGCTAGGTTCTTACCAGGCTATTCCTGTCGATATACGTTTGATCTCGGCAACAAATGTTCCTCTCAAGCAACTGGCTGATGAAAGCCGGTTTCGAAAAGATCTGATCTATCGCATCAATACAGTGGAGATCCAGGTGCCGCCCTTGCGGGAGAGGGGAGAAGATATCAAGGTGCTGGCGGCATATTTTTTGGATATCTATGCAAAAAAATACAATAAAAGAATTGAAGGTTTTGAGCCGGATGCCATAAAAAAGATGTTTGCTTATCATTTTCCGGGCAATGTGCGTGAGCTTCAATACAGTATAGAGCGGGCGGTGATCATGGCTGACCAGATCAGCATTGCTGGTAATGACTTGTTTTTTTCTCCCATTGAGCAGCAGGCCGAAATGCCTGTTGCTGCAACCATGCCCGGTAGTCAAAATCTGGAAGAGCTGGAACGCAAAGCAATCAAGTCGGCCATCGAACGATACAATGGAAATATCAGCAAAGCCGCCAAAGAGCTGGGACTTACCCGTGCCGCACTCTACAGACGTCTGGAAAAATATGATATCTAGTCTATGAGTCGGGGTAAACTATTCAATGCCATGAAGATTGTTCTGCTTCTGGCCGCTTCGGTTGCGGTAGCTTACTTGGGCATCAAGCGAGAATATGTGCAAGCATCCCTGATTTTTTGTATCATGCTTTATCTTGGTTTTAGTCTGTATGCGCAGTATAATTTTTTGGTTCGTCAACTTGTCGAGTTTTCAGAAGCAGTCAAATACCGTGATTTCACACGGAGGTTTCTGGTAAAAAATCCGAAGTCTGTTGAAGGACAGCTTTTCTTTGCATTTAATCAGATCAATGAAACGTATAAGGAGATTAGTATCAAACAGGAGATACAACATCAATACCTTGACCGTGTGATCAATATGTTGAACTCAGCCATTATATTCTATGAAATTGGCACAGGCAAAGTGATGTGGGTAAACGACGCTTTTAAGCAGCTTTTTCATTTGCCGCACCTTGGAAATATAGCAGGGCTAAAGAAAAAAAATCAGGATCTATACGAGAAAACAATGCAGCTCGACCATGGGCAGCAACAGATGGAATCCATTCAGTCCAGCAAAGGAAAAATTAAGCTCCTGATTCAAAGTTCAAGTTTTGAGACACAAGATGCAGTTTTCCGCATCGTGGTTTATCAGAATATCAATGAAGCTATCGACGAGACGGAAACAAAGGCCTGGCATAAATTGCTGCGTGTACTTACGCACGAAATCATGAACTCCATTGCTCCGATCAGTTCATTGGCCGAAACACTCAACGGCCGTCTGGACCATTTTAGAGGACAGGAAGATATCGAAGACCTGAAAACAGGCATATCCACAATCAAGCGCCGGAGTGAAGGTTTGCTTCATTTTGCAAAGAGCTATCGTATGATCAATAAAGTTGATCAGCCACAGGTAGCGCCAATTCAGGTATCCCAGCTATTTGAACATATTTATCAGCTGCTGGAGCCTACGCTCATCCAGAGGAATATAGACGTGGACATCATTTTAAAAAACACCCGTCTTGTGCTGTATGCCGACGTAAATCTCATCGAGCAGGTTATTATCAATATGATGCTGAATGCCATCGATGCAGTCAAGTCAAAAGCGGCGGGATATATCAGCCTGTCGGCACTGGAAATTGATGGCAGGATACAGATCAGGATTGAAGATAATGGGGCCGGAATCCCAGCGGATCTGCAGGAACAGATATTCACACCTTTCTTTACCACAAAGAAAACAGGGACAGGGGTCGGACTCACCCTGAGCAAACAAATTATGCTGCTCCACAAAGGAACGATTTTCCTCAATAGTGTGGAGGGAGCAGGGAGTGTGTTTATCCTGCAATTTTAGATTACTATGTTCCATGTGAAATAACAACGCGATCTGCTATTGTTACTGGTTCTGAAGAGGACTAGAAGCGAACTTTTGTACCGAAAGAATTTAATTGTATTTAACCTTAAATTTCTCGATGTTTGCAGCGCAATGAAATACCATCTGAAGTATTGGCTACATTATCTTTTATCTCACAGTCGTCATGGGACACATTCCCCATTCGTATACAAACTGGTAGATGAAGTGATCTACCAAGACGAGCCGCCGGAGGCGTATTTGCAACTGCCTGCCGGGGTCAAATGCTGGCGTAAAGTAGAGCGAAAAAAGTATCTTTTGATCAGCCGCCTGTTAAAAGCCTTTGCTTATGATCAGTTCGCGCTAATGGTTGATGAGGATGCAGTAGATTACCGGGATTTGTTTGAAAGACAATGTGGAAACTATTCGTTCCGCAACATCTCTTACATAGACCAGGATAATCCGGTAACGGATTTTGTCGCAGCGGCCAGGGACCGTGATATGCTTATTGTCAATGAGCCCCATTTGAACACTGCGCGGGAGCTTTATTGGAATAAGTTAAAGGTTGACGACAGAGTCGTAGTGACGGTCGATCTCTACCATTTGGGACTCGTTTTCTTTAGAGCGGGACAACGGAAGGAAAACTTCTTCATCAGATTTTAGCTGCCTGAGAGGCTTAAAGCTTGTGGCCCTCATTTGAGAATCAAATAATTTTATTATACAATCATAATAGCCTGTCATGGTCCTAGACAGGCTTGTTAAAGATAGTGTTTAATTAAAATGCTTCACTTAAGGATAGATAGAATCCGGACTGACGTTTCTCTCCGGCTCGCCGTTCACCATAAGAATAATCAAATCGGATGCTGCTGTTATGTTCAAGGCTGAAGAAGTAGCGTAGCCCGCCACCATAACTGGGTACATAGCGGCTGCTGTTTTCTTTGGAAAAGGTGGAACCAAGCCCAGAAAAACCCACGATACCAAAGCGCGGGTGGAAGCGGTAACGTAGTTCGGCCTGCGAAGCCAAGTAATTTTTGTCGCGATAACGACCCAAATAGTAGCCCCGCATGATCATGTCGCCGCCAAGTTCACGATAGTTATAGAAAGGTACTGTTTTACCAAATGTGGAGCGGAAAATTCCCTGTACTGCTAATGTAAGTTGCCGATGCAGGGGAATGAAGCCGCGGAGGTCTATATCCAAGTTGAAACCGTTAAAATCTGCGCTGGTCCATAATTTGGGAGCATAGGCAAGACGCAATTTCGCATAATAGCCGCGGGTGCTGTAAGAGACATTGTCGCGATTATCAAATAGCTGCGAAACACCTAGGAGCAGCTGCTGTCCGCCGTTTTTCCCAATGAGTCCGGACTGATTAAATATGTAATCATTGCTATCACTGCGAATGCTAAAATCATCGAATTGAACATTGAGGCCCGAATACAGGTTTTTTCCCACTTTTTTCTCTGCTTCCAACTTGATCCGAAACAGTTTTTGCGCGATGCGCTCTTCGTCTGCTTTCCAAGTATCCATGCCGATCCCGTAATAATTGAAGGGCCAGTCGCGGTAGCGGATTTCGCTGATAAAATGATAGTCATTATTTTTTGTCCACAGATCGGTTTGAAATTTGAAGTTGGATTGGTGTTTGGAAGTAAATGTCCCCATGAGCAACATCGTGGAGGTGCGTATATGGGGGTCCGACTTGTCGAGATAAAAATTATAGGAGCTCGACAGTCCGTATTCCACACCAGTCTCCTGTGCATATCCAACAGCAGGCAAAACCATGAAACTGCCCGAACGCGTCGAATCTTTCTCTGCTGAAAGGAATTTTTTACTCAGTCTTTGAATAATATTTTGACCCTTCAAATCGCCTGCCCCAGCTATTAGCAGTGTCAACACCGCGGTATAGCGGGTCAGCTTTGAAAGTGATTGGGATAAAATTTGCATGCCCAAAGATAGTATATTAGGCAAATAACCAAAATAGGTAAATATGCAATGAAAAATTATTGTGCTGCGTATCAGTATAATTGCTGAAAAGTGTCGCTTTTTTTTGAGAAATATTTTTGTAAAGTGAGTTTTGTGTCTATCTTTGCATCAGCAAACAAGGGAACAACGGTTCATCACAACAAAGTTTGCTTAGTTCTTTAAATGAAAAAAAAGTAAAAAATAAACTTGCAAACGTCAAAAGTAAATTCGATATTTGCACTCGCTGAAAAGATAAATCGTCTGACTAGGTGTTGATAGAACGTAAGTTTTTAAAGATATTAGAAGCCTCTTTAGCTCAGCTGGTAGAGCAACTGACTTGTAATCAGTAGGTCATTGGTTCGATCCCGATAAGAGGCTCCAAGTGTAGCGAAAGCTACAGGTCTGGAGGGGTTCCAGAGCGGTCAAATGGGACGGACTGTAAATCCGTTGCTTCGGCTTCGAAGGTTCGAATCCTTCTCCCTCCACACTTTTTTTAATTGGAGTTTAGATTTACTCTAGTTTCTAGTTGTTAAGCGGAAGTAGCTCAGTTGGTAGAGCGATAGCCTTCCAAGCTATAGGTCGCGAGTTCGAACCTCGTCTTCCGCTCAAAATTTTCAAGTATTAAATTTAGTCTCTATCTTCTTTGATAATAATGTATCTAAAGGTGGGGGCATTAATACGTAAATGAGGTTTTTTAGTAAGCCGAAGTAGCTCAGGGGTAGAGCACTTCCTTGGTAAGGAAGAGGTCGTGGGTTCAAATCCCATCTTTGGCTCGTACTTGTGTAAGTTAAGCAAGAGTATATAACAAATAGAAATAATTTATAATTACTAATTCGCATAAACATGGCAAAAGAGAAATTTGACCGTAGTAAACCACACTTAAACATTGGTACTATCGGTCACGTTGACCACGGTAAAACTACAACTACAGCTGCTATCACTAAAGTATTGGCTGATAAAGGTTTGTCAGAAGCTCGTTCATTTGATTCAATTGACTCTGCTCCTGAAGAAAAAGAGCGTGGTATCACAATCAATACTGCACACGTAGAATATTCTACAGCTAACCGTCACTATGCACACGTTGACTGTCCAGGTCACGCTGACTACGTTAAAAACATGGTAACTGGTGCTGCTCAGATGGACGGTGCTATCATCGTAGTTGCTGCGACTGATGGTCCTATGCCTCAAACTCGCGAGCACATCTTGTTGGCTCGTCAGGTAGGTGTTCCTGCGTTAGTAGTATTCATGAACAAAACTGACTTAGTTGATGACCCTGAGTTGTTAGACTTAGTTGAAATGGAAGTTCGTGAGTTGTTATCATTCTACGAATTCCCTGGTGATGACATTCCTGTAATCAAAGGTTCTGCTTTAGGTGCATTGAACGGTGAGCCTGAGTGGGTTGATAAAATCATGGAATTGATGGATGCTGTTGATAACTACATTCCAATTCCTCCACGTTTGACTGATTTACCTTTCTTGATGCCAATCGAGGACGTTTTCTCAATCACAGGTCGTGGTACAGTTGCTACAGGTCGTATCGAAAGAGGTGTAATCAACTCTGGTGATCCAGTTGAGATCTTAGGTATGGGTGCTGAGAACTTGAAATCTACTGTAACAGGTGTTGAGATGTTCCGTAAAATCTTAGATTACGGTGAAGCTGGTGATAACGTAGGTCTATTATTACGTGGTATCGAGAAAACTGATATCAAACGTGGTATGGTTATCTGTAAACCAGGTTCAGTAACTCCTCACACAGATTTCAAAGCTGAGGTTTATGTATTGTCAAAAGCTGAAGGTGGTCGTCACACTCCTTTCTTCAACAAATACCGTCCTCAGTTCTATTTCCGTACAACTGACGTAACTGGTGAGATCTCTTTACCAGAAGGTACTGAGATGGTTATGCCAGGTGATAACGTTACAATCACTGTTAAGTTGATCAACGCTATCGCGATGGAAAAAGGTCTACGTTTCGCTATCCGTGAAGGTGGTCGTACAGTAGGTGCTGGTCAGGTAACTGAAATCTTAGCGTAATCTATCGATTATTCTAAATACAAAATAAGCTAATCGACTGTGGTTGATTAGCTTATTTTTTTCAACGAAATTTTTGTTGATTTTTAATAAAAAAAAGATAAAAAAAAGTTGTGTTAGATAGTTTAAAACACTATATTTGCAACACAAAATAAGAAATACACGGGCATAGTTTAAAGGTAGAACGAAGGTCTCCAAAACCTTTGGTCTGGGTTCGAGTCCTGGTGCCCGTGCTTAATAAACAGATAAACTAAAATGGCAAAAGTACTTGATTTTTTTAAAGACTCTTATGTAGAGATCACTGAGAAAGTGACTTGGCCTACATGGTCACAGTTGCAAAGCTCAGCTGTTATTGTGCTTGTTGCGTCTCTTCTTATTGCATTGGTTGTCTTTGTGATGGATAAAGCATCGAGTGTAGGGTTAGAGTTCTTGTACGGTATTGCTTCTTAATTTTCAATAATATTTATGGCAGATCAAGGTTTAAAATGGTACGTAGTTCGTGCTGTAAGTGGGAAAGAGAAGAAAGTAAAGCAATATATTGATGCCGAGGTTAGTCGTTTAGGTATTGAGCACTTGGTTCCTCAAGTGTTGATTCCGATGGAAAAATATTACTTGATGCGCGATGGTAAGAAGGTTGCCAAAGAACGTAACTACTATCCTGGATATGTGTTGTTAGAGGCCGCTCTTGATGGTGAATTAGAACACATCATCAAAAATATCAATAGCGTCATTGGGTTCTTGGGTGATAAGGCAGGTAATGCTGTGCCTTTGCGCCAATCTGAAGTAAACCGCATTCTAGGTAAAGTGGATGAGATGGCAGAGCAAGGTGAAACTATCAATGTCCCTTACTATGTGGGTGAGACTGTAAAGGTAAACGATGGTCCGTTTAATGGTTTCACAGGTGAAATTGAAGAGGTACATGAGGATAAAAAGAAGTTGATCGTCATGGTGAAGGTTTTTGGCCGGAAGACTCCTCTCGAATTGAACTATATGCAAGTCGAAAAAGAATAAGATTAGTAATTAACGATAGAGAAAAGCTTTTCATGAAAATTGAAAGGCTTTTTTTGTTTCTTAGGCTAATGAAAAGGCCAGCGGACGGAATGCAGGCCATTATAGTTGGTGAGAAAATCGGAGCGGCTGCTAATCGTTACAGTGGCAAAATAGCTTCCGGTGCTTAGATTGCAGAAATCCCATTTGCGTTGGAGACTGAGGGGGATGGATGTAGAGCCATACTGCCAATTTTGAAGGGAAACGACAGGAGGGAAATCCGTGACGTCGTGTCGGTACCTCGCGTGGATGATGTTGTTCGTGGAGCAGATACGGTATTTGTTTAATATATAACTCGAGGTTGTGGTATATATGATTCATATTTTCTATTTTTAAGGAGTTACTAAATTTAAATATGGACCTAAAAAATTGTAGCTATAATCGCTGTTTTAGCGTTTGTGTATATCTTTTATCTAATGTCGGTGAGATTATTCGAGGATTTGAGGATGGTTTTAACGCGGGCAGAAACTAATAAGAACCTTATAATTAATATACATGAAAAAACATTTTATTCTTCTATTACTCTTCTTTTTTGTCACTTTTGGTGGCTTTGCTCAGGGCAATTCGATGCTATGGAAAATTTCTGGGAATGGACTTAAACAAGACTCCTATTTGTTCGGAACGATCCATATGCTGTGCCCCGATGATTTTGAAATTAAACAGAAATGCCTGGATGCCATTAATTCGAGTCAAAAAATCGTTTTTGAAGTTGATCTGTCAAAACCTGAAAACATACAGGTCGTGCAGGCTTTCGCTGCTCCGGACCCTGATTTTGTGAAACAGTTTGAAGAAGCAGATGTGAAAAAAATGGATAGCATCTTGGTGTCTCAACAGCTTTCTATTAAGCTATTGGACTATATGTCACCCGTGACTGCCATGTCTTTATTCGCGATGAAAGGTTTTAACTGCCCTGATCCAACCAAAATGAAATCCTATGAAATGGACTTGGCTGCGCTGGCAAAAGCGCAGGGAAAGGCTGTTGGTGAGCTTGAAACTCCTGATTTTCAATTCAATCTATTAAAAGATTTGATTACGCCAAAGTTATTTATGGAGTCCGTGTTTCAGTTGGATAAGTATCCTGCGCT
Source organism: Sphingobacterium thalpophilum (assembly GCF_901482695.1). Lineage (NCBI taxonomy): Bacteria > Pseudomonadati > Bacteroidota > Sphingobacteriia > Sphingobacteriales > Sphingobacteriaceae > Sphingobacterium > Sphingobacterium thalpophilum. Next base: position 717,895 of record NZ_LR590484.1, on the reverse strand, counting down.
GACAGCTAAGATGGTAGCGGCCTATAAGAATGAAAACTTAACTGAGTTAACGGAATTGATTCAGGATCCGACTTGGATGACAGCTGAACAGAAAGAAAAGCTCTTGGCAGGACGGAATGTAAACTGGACAACGATTATTCCGGATTTAATCAAGGAACAAAGCTGCTTCGTTGCTGTAGGAGCTGGACACCTGTCTGGTGAAAAGGGTTTGATCTCACTACTTCGTAACAACGGATATACTGTGACGGCGGTCAATTAAAAACATTGTCCTATGTGAAAACGGGATGATTCTAGCATATTGGAACACCGGTTAGCATATCCGTGAGGAAAAATCATAAATTCCTGAAAAATTAAAAGTTAGATACTTGCAGGATTCAAATCTTCTTGTTAACTTTGCACCTCGGTTGTTGATAGTTATGCTGTCGCGCCGATAAATGTTACGTTATTTGCTTCCAACTTACTAACAGACATTTAACATATTAAATTCAAAACAAAATGGCAAAAGAAGTCAGTGCGTTAGTAAAATTACAAGTTAAGGGCGGAGCTGCGAATCCTTCACCTCCAGTAGGACCTGCATTAGGTGCTAAAGGTGTGAATATCATGGATTTCTGTAAGCAGTTCAATGCTCGTACGCAAGACAAACCAGGTCAAGTATTGCCTGTTGTCATTACAGTTTATGCGGATAAGTCATTTGATTTTATCATCAAGACTCCACCGGTAGCAGTTCAGTTGAAAGACGCTGCTAAATTGAAAAGTGGATCTGGCGAGCCTAACCGTAAAAAAGTTGCGGCTATCACTTGGGAACAAGTTGAGACAATCGCTAAAGATAAAATGCCTGATTTAAATGCATTTACTGTAGAGGCTGCTATGCGAATGGTAGCTGGTACAGCACGTAGTATGGGTATTACTGTATCAGGTAATGCTCCTTGGAACAATTAATTAAGAAATCAATTTAAGAAAAGTGGCTAGATTAACAAAAAATCAAAAAGCGGCACTATCCAAAATTGAAGCTGGTAAAGCATACTCTTTGAAAGAAGCTTCGGCTTTAGTTAAAGAAATCTCATTGACCAAATTTGATGCTTCTGTGGATATCGACGTTCGTTTGGGCGTAGATCCTCGTAAAGCTAATCAGATGGTTCGTGGTATTGCGACATTACCTCACGGTACTGGTAAAACTGTTCGTGTTTTAGTTTTATGTACGCCTGATAAGGAAGAAGAAGCTAAAGCGGCAGGTGCGGACTACGTAGGTTTAGATGATTACATCAGCAAAATTGAAGGTGGTTGGACTGACGTTGATATCATTATTACTATGCCTAGTGTTATGGCTAAAGTTGGTAAATTGGGTCGTATTTTAGGTCCAAGAAACTTGATGCCTAACCCTAAAACTGGTACAGTTACGACAGAAGTTGGTAAAGCTGTAACAGATGTAAAAGGTGGTAAGATCGATTTCAAAGTTGACAAAACCGGTATCATCCATACTTCTATTGGTAAAGCGTCGTTCGATGCAGATAAAATATATGATAACGCCTTAGAGGTATTACAAACTCTAGCTCGTTTGAAACCATCTGCAGCAAAAGGAACTTACTTTAAAAGTATTCACATTTCCTCAACCATGAGTCCTAGTATTCATATTGAGACTAAATCAGTAGCAGGTATTTAATCATGAGAAAAGAAGAAAAACAAGAAATTGTTCAAGCTTTGGCCGAACAGATTAAATCTTACGGTAACTTCTATATTACCGATACTGCTGATTTGAGCGTTGAGAAAGTGAATGGCATTCGTCGCAAATGTTTTGAGCAAGGTATCGAAATCAAAGCGGTAAAAAATACGTTGATCAAGAAAGCGTTAATTGAAGCTGGTGTTGATTCAGAGGAGTTATTTGATACACTTAAGGGTGCGTCAACATTGATGTTCGCTGAAACAGGTAATGCACCTGCTAAATTAATCAAAGAGTTGCGTAAATCTGGTGACAAACCAGTATTGAAAGCAGCTTATATCGATTCAACTGCATTCGTTGGAGATAATCAATTGACTACACTAGTTAATCTTAAATCTAAAAACGAACTTATCGCAGACGTTATCGCATTGCTTCAATCTCCTGCGAAAAATGTTATTTCAGCTCTTCAATCAGGAGGAAATACGATTTCAGGTTTAGTAAAAGCTTTAGAAGAAAGAGGTTAACGAATCCTCTCGAACATAAACATTCGTTACAATTTAATTAACAATATTTAATAAAGAACATTCAAAAATTCAAAATAAAATGGCAGATTTAAAACAACTTGCTGAACAGTTAGTTAACTTAACAGTAAAAGAGGTTAAAGAATTAGCTGATATCTTAAAAGACGAGTATGGCATCGAGCCTGCTGCTGCTGCTGTTGCTGTAGCTGCTGCTCCAGCTGAAGGTGGTGCTGCTGCTGCTGAAGAGAAAACTTCATTTGACGTTATCTTGAAAGAAGCTGGTGGTCAAAAATTGGCTGTAGTTAAATTGGTTAAAGATTTAGCTGGATTAGGCTTGAAAGAAGCTAAAGATTTAGTTGACGGAGCACCTAAAGAATTAAAAGCTGGTGTATCTAAAGACGAGGCAGAAGCTTTGAAAAAACAATTAGAAGAAGCTGGTGCTGTTGTTGAGATTAAATAATCTCAATTAATTAGCCCTAAAAGGTTTAGACTCTGACGATTTTTCGTCAGAGTCTATTCCTATTTATATCAATACGCCACTATGCTGTGTATATGCTGGGCACAGTGGACACGTGGTTTACAGCATACATGTAAGCGCAGTTTTTTTAAAACTAAAATTCATATTCCCTTGGCAAACAATAATATTCAACAAGAAAGAATAAACTTTGCGACAAGTAAGAAAGTTTTGGATTATCCGGATTTCTTAGATGTGCAATTGGAATCTTTCAAGGAGTTTTTTCAATTAGAAACTACTTCTGACAACCGCCATCAGGAAGGGCTGTTCAAGGTATTCTCGGAAAACTTCCCTATTTCTGATTCAAGAAACATTTTTGTGCTAGAGTTTTTGGATTATTTCATTGATCCTCCCCGTTATGATATCCAAGAGTGTATCGAGCGTGGCCTGACTTATAGCGTTCCGTTAAAGGCTAAGTTAAAGTTATCTTGTAATGATGAAGAACACGAAGATTTCGAAACTATTGTTCAGGATGTGTATTTAGGGACTATCCCTTATATGACTCCTAAAGGTACTTTCGTGGTAAATGGTGCAGAACGCGTAATTGTGTCGCAATTACACCGTTCACCAGGCGTTTTCTTTGGTCAAAGTAGACACACAAATGGTACTAAACTTTATTCTGCAAGGGTAATTCCTTTCAAAGGATCTTGGATCGAATTTGCAACAGACGTTAATAACGTTATGTACGCATATATCGATCGTAAAAAGAAATTCCCAGTTACTACCTTATTGCGTGCTATAGGTTACGATTCAGATAAAGATATCTTGGAGTTGTTCGACTTGGCGGATGAAGTAAAAGTTAGTAAATCTGGTCTTAAAAAATATGTTGGCCGTCGTTTAGCGGCTAGGGTATTGAAAAAATGGGTAGAAGATTTCGTGGATGAGGATACTGGTGAGGTAGTATCGATTGACCGTAACGAAATTATCCTTGAGCGTGAAACTGTTCTAGAGGAAGATCACATTGATTTGATCATTGAAGCTGGTGTTAAGTCTATTATCCTAGCGAAGGACGATGAGTCAAATAATGCAGATTATTCTATTATATATAACACTTTACAAAAAGATACTTCTAACTCGGAGAAAGAAGCGGTAGAGCATATCTATCGTCAATTGCGTAATGCTGAACCACCAGATGAGGAAACAGCACGTGGTATCATCGATCGTTTATTCTTCTCTGATAAGCGTTACGACTTAGGTGATGTGGGCCGTTATCGGATCAACCGTAAGTTGAAACTGGATACACCGGACGATATCAAAGTTTTAACACGCGAAGATATCATTGCAATTGTGAAGTATTTGATCAATTTGATCAATTCTAAAGCGGAGGTGGATGATATTGACCACTTATCGAACCGTCGTGTCCGTACTGTGGGCGAACAATTATATGCGCAGTTTGGTGTAGGTCTATCTCGTATGGCCCGTACTATCCGTGAACGCATGAATATTCGCGATAACGAGGTGTTTACACCTACGGATTTGATTAACGCACGTACTTTGTCGTCGGTAATCAATTCATTCTTCGGAACAAACCAGTTATCTCAGTTTATGGATCAAACCAATCCACTTGCTGAGATCACACACAAGCGTCGTTTGTCAGCCTTGGGTCCAGGTGGTCTTTCCCGTGAGCGCGCAGGTTTCGAGGTGCGTGACGTTCACTACACACATTATGGCCGTCTTTGTACGATTGAAACACCGGAGGGACCAAACATCGGTTTGATTTCTTCCTTGGCAGTGCACGCGAAAATCAACCATTTGGGCTTTATTGAAACTCCTTATCGTAAAGTGAAGGATGGTAAAGTGGTGGTTGACGAGCCTGTGGTTTATTTATCAGCGGAAGATGAAGATGGAAAAACAATCGCACAAGCGAATGCTTTGTATGATGACAAAGGTAATTTCGAAGATGCGAAAGTTAAAGCGAGATATGAAGGTGACTTTCCAATTATCGAGCCGGAAATGCTTGATTATATGGACGTCGCGCCAAACCAGATTACCTCTATTGCGGCATCATTGATTCCTTTCTTGGAGCACGATGACGCCAACCGTGCGTTGATGGGTTCGAACATGCAACGTCAAGCTGTACCTGTATTGCGTCCGCAAGCCCCTATCGTAGGTACTGGTCTTGAAGGCCGTGTAGCGAAAGACTCACGTACGTTAATCAATGCCGAAGGTCACGGTGTGGTAGAATACGTAGATGCTGACGAAATTAAGATCCGTTATGACAGAACTGATGATGATCGTCTCGTATCATTTGATGATGATGTCAAAACATATAAATTGATCAAATTCAAGAAGACCAACCAAAATACTTGTATGAACTTGAAACCTATCGTGAAGAAAGGTCAGCGAGTGGAGCCAGGACAAGTATTGTGTGAGGGGTATGCTACTGAAAATGGTGAATTGGCGCTGGGTCGTAACTTGAAAGTAGCATTCATGCCTTGGCAAGGATATAACTTTGAGGATGCGATCGTAATCTCTGAGCGTGTTGCAAAAGAAGACTGGTTTACTTCTCTTCACATTGAGGAATTTGAACTTGAGGTTCGGGATACCAAACGTGGTGAAGAAGAATTAACAGCGGATATTCCTAACGTATCTGAAGAAGCGACAAAAGACTTGGACGAAAACGGTATTATCCGTATCGGTGCAGAAGTTGGTGGTGGTGATATCTTAATCGGTAAGATCACGCCGAAAGGTGAGTCTGATCCTTCTCCAGAGGAGAAATTATTACGCGCAATCTTTGGTGACAAAGCCGGCGATGTAAAAGATGCTTCATTGAAAACTCCGCCTTCATTGAAAGGCGTTGTGATCGATACCAAGTTATTCTCCCGTGCGAAAAAAATGTCCAAAGAAGTTGAGCGTAAGACTCTAGAGAAATTGGAAGTTGCTCACGACAGAGCCGTTAAATCCTTGAAAGATCGTTTGGTTGAAAAGTTATTCACCATCGTGAATGGTAAGACAAGCCAAGGGGTATACAATGTATATAAAGAGTTGTTGGTAGCTAAAGGTGCTAAATTTACACAAAAAATCTTAGCAGAATTGGATTATAACAACATCAACCCAATGGGATGGACAACTGACGAAGATAAAAACGAGCTGATCAAAATGGCTCTTCATAACTACAATATCAAAATTAATGAAGAGTTGGGATCGTTCAAACGTGATAAATTTGCCGTGTCTGTGGGTGATGAACTTCCATCAGGAATTGTGCAGATGGCCAAAGTTTACGTTGCTAAGAAACGTAAGTTGAAAGTAGGGGATAAAATGGCCGGTCGTCACGGTAACAAAGGTATCGTTGCACGTATCGTACGTGATGAGGATATGCCATTCTTAGAAGACGGTACACCAGTTGATATCGTGTTGAACCCACTGGGGGTACCTTCACGGATGAACTTAGGACAGATCTACGAAACCGTATTGGGTTGGGCTGGTCAAAAATTAGGTGTTAAGTTTGCGACGCCTATCTTTGATGGTGCTGAAATGGATCAGGTACAAGATTGGGTGGCGAAAGCAGGTTTACCAAAATCTGGACGTACTTATTTGTACAACGGATTGACAGGAGACCGTTTCGATCAACCGACAACAGTGGGTGTTATCTACATGTTGAAATTAGGTCACATGGTTGATGATAAAATGCACGCACGTTCAATCGGTCCGTACTCATTGATCACACAACAACCTTTGGGTGGTAAAGCACAATTCGGTGGTCAACGTTTCGGTGAGATGGAGGTTTGGGCATTGGAAGCATTCGGTGCATCTAACATCCTTCAAGAGATCTTGACCGTGAAATCGGATGATGTGGTTGGTCGTGCCAAAACTTACGAAGCGATCGTTAAGGGCAACAATCTTCCAACGCCATCGGTACCAGAATCGTTCAACGTATTGGTACACGAGTTACGCGGATTGGGTCTAGATATCACATTGGATTAATTAAGCAATTAGGGCTTTGAAGGGCTCCAGTCCTTCAAAGCTTCTTTATACAGCTTTAACTTTTGTATAAGTATGTCTTACAAAAAAGATAATAAAATTAAAAGCAACTTCACTTCGATTACGATCAGCTTGGCTTCTCCAGAGACTATTTTGGAACGCTCAAGTGGTGAAGTTACAAAACCAGAGACGATTAACTATCGTACCTACAAACCCGAACGTGACGGTTTATTCTGTGAGCGTATTTTCGGTCCGGTAAAGGACTACGAATGTCACTGTGGTAAATACAAACGTATCCGTTACAAAGGTATCGTGTGTGACCGTTGTGGTGTTGAGGTAACTGAGAAAAAAGTACGTCGTGAGCGTATGGGACACATCAACTTGGTGGTTCCTGTCGCGCATATCTGGTACTTCCGTTCTCTTCCTAATAAAATTGGTTATTTATTGGGACTTCCTACCAAGAAATTGGATATGATCATTTACTACGAACGTTATGTGGTTATCCAGGCTGGTATCAAGGAAGAAGACGGTATCAACTTTATGGACTTCTTGACGGAAGAAGAATATTTAGATATTTTAGATACCTTACCAAAAGAAAATCAATATTTAGACGACAACGATCCTCAAAAATTCGTTGCTAAGATGGGTGCTGAGGCATTGGAAGATTTGTTGAAACGTATTGATTTGGATCAATTGTCATACGATTTACGTCACCAAGCTGCCAATGAGACTTCACAACAACGTAAAAATGAAGCATTAAAACGTCTTCATGTTGTTGAAGCTTTCCGGAGCTCACGTGAGAATATCGAGAACCGTCCAGAATGGATGATTGTGAAAATTGTTCCGATTATCCCACCGGAATTACGTCCTTTAGTGCCTTTGGATGGGGGCCGTTTCGCGACTTCGGATTTGAACGACTTATATCGTCGTGTGATTATCCGTAACAATCGTCTGAAACGTTTGATCGAAATCAAAGCTCCTGAAGTTATCTTACGTAACGAAAAACGTATGCTTCAAGAAGCGGTAGACTCTTTGTTTGACAACTCACGTAAAGTGAACGCTGTTAAGACAGAAGGGAACCGTGCATTGAAATCTTTATCTGATATTTTGAAAGGTAAACAAGGACGTTTCCGTCAAAACTTATTGGGTAAACGTGTGGATTATTCTGCTCGTTCGGTAATTGTTGTGGGTCCGCACCTAAAATTACACGAGTGTGGTCTTCCTAAAGATATGGCTGCAGAGCTATACAAGCCATTTATCATCCGTAAGATGATTGAGCGTGGTATTGTAAAAACTGTAAAATCCGCTAAAAAAATCGTTGACCGTAAAGATCCTGTCGTATGGGATATCCTTGAAAATGTATTGAAAGGCCACCCTGTATTACTTAACCGTGCGCCTACGCTTCACCGTTTGGGTATCCAGGCTTTCCAACCGACTTTGGTCGAGGGTAAAGCTATTCAGTTGCACCCATTGGTGTGTACAGCATTCAACGCCGATTTTGACGGTGACCAGATGGCGGTTCACTTGCCTTTAGGTAATGCTGCAGTTTTGGAGGCTCAAATTTTAATGTTGGCTTCACACAATATTTTGAACCCAGCGAACGGATCACCAATCACTGTACCATCTCAAGACATGGTATTGGGTCTTTATTATATTACTAAAGGCCGGAGAAGTGCAGGTGACCATATCGTGAGAGGTCAAGATATGACTTTCTATTCGGCAGAAGAGGTAATTATTGCTCTAAACGAGAAAAAAATTGACCTTCATGCTTGGATTAAAGTCAAAACAAAAGTTAGACAGAAAGATGGAAGCATCGTTGATACCTTATTGGAGACAACAGTAGGTCGTGTGATCTTTAATCAGGTTGTTCCTGATGAGATGGGCTTTGTCAACGAATTGCTGACTAAAAAATCTTTGCGTAATATTATCGGTGAGATCGTGAAGACTACGGGTATGGCCCGTGCTGCACAGTTCTTGGACGATATGAAAGAATTAGGTTATCAAACGGCGTTCAAAGGCGGGCTTTCGTTCAACTTGGAAGATTTGAATATTCCTGCTGCGAAAGCTGAGTTGATCGCTCAGGCGACCAATGAAGTTGAGGAGGTAATGAACAACTATAACATGGGTTTCATTACCAACAACGAACGTTACAACCAGATCATCGATATTTGGACACGTATCAATAACCGATTGACTGCACACGTAATGGATATTCTTTCCAACGATAACCAAGGGTTCAACTCTGTGTATATGATGTTGGATTCTGGAGCCCGTGGATCGAAAGAGCAGATTCGTCAGTTATGTGGTATGCGTGGTTTGATGGCTAAACCTCAGAAGTCTGGTACTTCAGGTGGTGAAATTATCGAGAACCCGATCTTGTCAAACTTTAAAGAAGGTTTGTCCGTATTGGAGTACTTTATCTCTACCCACGGTGCGCGTAAAGGTCTTGCCGATACGGCGCTGAAAACGGCGGATGCGGGTTACTTAACGCGTCGTTTACATGACGTAGCGCAGGATATGATTGTGGTGGAGCAAGATTGTGGAGGTTTACGTGGTATTTATACAACGGCATTAAAAGACAACGACGATATCGTTGAGCCATTATACGATCGTATTTTAGGACGTACACCGTTGCACGACGTGGTGCATCCGGATACTGGAGAATTAATTGTTGCTGCAAATGAAGATATCACTGAAGAGATCGCGGATACAATTGAGAAAGTTGGCATCGAAGGAGTTGAGATCCGTACAGTATTGACTTGTGAATCTAAACGTGGTGTGTGTGCTTGTTGTTATGGTCGTAACTTAGCTTCTGGTAAACGCGTTCAACTGGGTGAAGCTGTCGGCGTTATTGCTGCACAGTCTATCGGTGAACCGGGTACACAGTTGACACTTCGTACGTTCCACGTAGGGGGTACGGCATCTAACATCGCCGCCGACTCGAGCATCATTTCTAAATACGATGGTAGAATCGAATTTGAAAACGTACGTACGGTTTCGCAGACAGGTGAGAACGGCACACATCAAGTTGTCTTAGGACGTTCTGGTGAGGTTAAAATCATCGATGCACATAATAAAATTGTTTTCCAACAGAATATCCCGTACGGTTCGCAGTTGTTCGTAGAAGACGGCAGCACAGTATCTAAGGGCGATAAATTGGTGGAATGGGATCCATATAACGCTGTCATTATCTCTGAATTTGCCGGTAAGGTGGAATTTGATGCAATTATCGAAGGTGTAACCTATCGTGAAGAGTCTGATGAGCAAACCGGCCACAAAGAGAAAGTAATTATTGAGACACGTGATAAAACGAAAAACCCATCTATCAAGATTTTAGATAAGTCAGGAGAAGTTATTCGTACGTATAACATACCGGTTGGAGCACACGTTGCAGTCGCTGACGGTGTTACAGTAAAAGAAGGTGGTATTTTGGTTAAGATTCCGCGTTCAACAGGTAAGACTCGAGACATTACGGGTGGTCTTCCACGTGTGACTGAATTGTTTGAGGCGCGTAATCCATCGAATCCTGCTGTTGTTACTGAAATTGACGGTGTGGTTTCATTAGGTGGTGTTAAACGCGGTAATCGTGAAATATCTATCGAGTCTCGCGATGGTCAGATCAAGAAGTATTTGGTGCCACTTTCGAAGCATATCCTTGTTCAGGACAATGACTTCGTGAAAGCAGGTATGCCGTTGTCAGATGGCTCAATTTCGCCAGCGGATATCTTGGCTATCAAAGGACCGGCGGCTGTTCAGCACTACATTGTCAATGGTATCCAAGAAGTATACCGTCTGCAAGGGGTGAAGATCAATGACAAGCACTTCGAAACGATTGTTCACCAGATGATGCAGAAAGTCAATATTGAAGACCCGGGAGATACACGTTTCTTAGAGAAAGAAGCCGTAAATAAATGGGATTTCATGGAAGAGAATGATTCGCTATTTGACAAAAAGGTCGTTGTTGACGCCGGAGACTCTAACAACTTGCGTCCAGGACAAATCGTTTCTTTACGTAAGTTGAGAGAAGAGAACTCTAGTTTAAAACGTCGTGACCTGAAACTTGTGGAAGTTCGCGAAGCAATTCCAGCGACCTCAAGCCCATTGTTACAAGGTATCACTAGAGCTTCATTGGGTACGAAATCGTTCATCTCGGCGGCTTCCTTCCAGGAGACAACGAAGGTGTTGAACGAAGCTGCTATCGCAGGTAAACGTGACAATCTATTAGGTTTGAAAGAGAACGTAATTGTCGGTCACTTGATTCCTTCTGGTACAGGTATTCGCCAATATAGCAACTTAATCGTTGGTTCCCGTGAAGAATACGATCAATTGTTAGCTTCGAAAGAAGAAGATTAATCTCTTGATAGATTATCTTAATATAGAGGGTTCAAGTGTATACTTGAACCCTTTTTTTTGATAATAGTATTGTTGGTTTCACCTAGTTATTGATGGAAGATCGTTTACCCGGAGAATAACCTAGCCGCAGTCGGTTTTCAAGGAAATTGTGCGAATATGTGGGTGTTGCCTAGCTGTATCAGTGGTATACTGAAAATACTTTCGCCAAGAATACAGGGAGTTAGGTTCTATATCGAAAAATAATAAACAAAAGTCTTGGAAGTTTGTTCCAAAAGTTTCTATCTTTGCACCACTCCGCAAGGGAGGGCGGGCTGCTCCGGAAGAAGCAGCCATGAAAAAAGAAGGGTTCAACGGTAGCTGAACGCGGAAACCGGAAAAAGAAAGCCAAAAAAAACTTCAGAAAGTTTTTGGAAGTCCGGAAAAGATTCCTACCTTTGCAGTCCCGTCGGAAACGGCGGGGAAACAAAAAAAGATAAAAGAGGGCGCAATGCCATCGGAATACAGCGGATACGGAAGTTGAAGCGCATAAAGTTCTTTAATAACACACAATCATGTAGCGTGACGAGTAGGCAGACAGACGAAAGTCGGAAGTCATGGAACAGATTCAAGTAATCCGTTCAATTCGGTCCGAGATCAGAGATATTAAAAAAAGAATTCTGATTATTATAAATAGTCGGAATCAAAAACTTCATTTTACAATGGAGAGTTTGATCCTGGCTCAGGATGAACGCTAGCGGCAGGCCTAATACATGCAAGTCGGACGGGATCCATCGGTAGCTTGCTATCAATGGTGAGAGTGGCGCACGGGTGCGTAACGCGTGAGCAACCTGCCTCCATCAGGGGGATAGCCTCTCGAAAGAGAGATTAACACCGCATAACATAATGTTCCGGCATCGGGATATTATTAAATATTTATAGGATGGAGATGGGCTCGCGTGACATTAGCTAGTTGGTAGGGTAACGGCTTACCAAGGCGACGATGTCTAGGGGCTCTGAGAGGAGAATCCCCCACACTGGTACTGAGACACGGACCAGACTCCTACGGGAGGCAGCAGTAAGGAATATTGGTCAATGGGCGGAAGCCTGAACCAGCCATGCCGCGTGCAGGATGACTGCCCTATGGGTTGTAAACTGCTTTTGTCCGGGAATAAACCTCCTTACGAGTAGGGAGCTGAATGTACCGGAAGAATAAGGATCGGCTAACTCCGTGCCAGCAGCCGCGGTAATACGGAGGATCCGAGCGTTATCCGGATTTATTGGGTTTAAAGGGTGCGTAGGCGGCCTGTTAAGTCAGGGGTGAAATACGGTGGCTCAACCATCGCAGTGCCTTTGATACTGACGGGCTTGAATCCATATGAAGTGGGCGGAATAAGACAAGTAGCGGTGAAATGCATAGATATGTCTTAGAACTCCGATTGCGAAGGCAGCTCACTAAGCTGGTATTGACGCTGATGCACGAAAGCGTGGGGATCGAACAGGATTAGATACCCTGGTAGTCCACGCCCTAAACGATGATAACTCGATGTTGGCGATAGACAGCCAGCGTCCCAGCGAAAGCGTTAAGTTATCCACCTGGGGAGTACGCCCGCAAGGGTGAAACTCAAAGGAATTGACGGGGGCCCGCACAAGCGGAGGAGCATGTGGTTTAATTCGATGATACGCGAGGAACCTTACCCGGGCTTGAAAGTTAGTGGAGGATGCAGAGACGCATCCGTCCTTCGGGACACGAAACTAGGTGCTGCATGGCTGTCGTCAGCTCGTGCCGTGAGGTGTTGGGTTAAGTCCCGCAACGAGCGCAACCCCTATGTTTAGTTGCCAGCATGTTATGGTGGGGACTCTAAACAGACTGCCTGTGCAAACAGTGAGGAAGGTGGGGACGACGTCAAGTCATCATGGCCCTTACGTCCGGGGCTACACACGTGCTACAATGGACGGTACAGCGGGCAGCTAGCTGGCAACAGCATGCTAATCTCTAAAAGCCGTTCACAGTTCGGATCGGGGTCTGCAACTCGACCCCGTGAAGTTGGATTCGCTAGTAATCGCGTATCAGCAATGACGCGGTGAATACGTTCCCGGGCCTTGTACACACCGCCCGTCAAGCCATGAAAGTTGGGGGTACCTAAAGCATGTTACCGCAAGGAGCGTGTCAGGGTAAAACCGATAATTGGGGCTAAGTCGTAACAAGGTAGCCGTACCGGAAGGTGCGGCTGGAATACCTCCTTTCTAGAGCATCGCGGACCGTTGCCCGTCACGTACCACATGATTGAAAAGAAGAAAACATCAGAAGAAAGTGCCCTCCCCTTAAAGGAGCGGTCCCGGAAGGAGAGATGGAATAATACAGCTAGTCCCGTAGCTCAGTTGGTCAGAGCACTACACTGATAATGTAGGGGTCAGCAGTTCAAATCTGCTCGGGACTACTTAAAGAGATCTGAGAATAGAGCTGTGAGAATAGGGACAAAGTAAAGAGTCTGCTGTCTCCGGTCTACAATCTGATATCTGAAACAAAGGGGAATTAGCTCAGCTGGCTAGAGCACCTGCCTTGCACGCAGGGGGTCAACGGTTCGAATCCGTTATTCTCCACGAGATAGTATATAGTATTTAGTATATAGTATTTAGAGATGATATGGCGACATATAATGATCTTGATACTAACATCTAACTACTTATATCTACCAAAGAGTTCTTTGACATACTGAAAGAGAAAAAAAATTACAAGAGAAGACAACAGTAGAGACAATGCTGGTATGTGTCTGATGTGATGAGGAGATATCCGGTGAATACCGGAGGAATCATTGCGTAGCATGCCGGTATATATATCAAAAGCAGCCGCATAGTGGCAAAAGGCTATGCCGGTGAAGAAAGTAAATAAGGGCACACGGGGGATGCCTAGGCTCTCAGAGGCGATGAAGGACGTGATAAGCTGCGATAAGCCACGGGGATCGGCAAATGCGAACTGATCCGTGGATTTCCGAATGGGGCAACCCGGCATGTTGAAGACATGCCGTATTATACGCGAACGCGCTGAACTGAAACATCTAAGTAGGCGTAGGAGAAGAAAATAACAATGATTTCCCAAGTAGTGGCGAGCGAACGGGAAAGAGCCCAAACCGTGCATGTTACGGCATGTGCGGGGTTGTAGGACCACGATATTGTACTGTGCTATGAACTGGAAGCAGGTGGGAAACTGCGCGACAAGGGTGAGAGCCCCGTACAGGTAAAGAATACAGACATAGTGGTATCCTGAGTACCGCGGGACCGGAGAAATCCTGTGGGAATCTGCCAGCACCATCTGGCAAGGCTAAATACTCCTGAGAGACCGATAGTGGACCAGTACCGTGAGGGAAAGGTGAAAAGAACCCCGAACAGGGGAGTGAAAAGAACCTGAAACCGTGTGCTTACAAGCGGTTGGAGCAGATAGATTCTGTGACAGCGTGCCTTTTGCATAATGAGCCTACGAGTTACTCTTGTCTGGCAAGGTTAAGTCCTTCAGGGACGCAGCCGAAGCGAAAGCGAGTCTTAATAGGGCGCATAGTCAGATGAGGTAGACGCGAAACCCTGTGATCTACCCTTGGGCAGGTTGAAGTTGCAGTAACATGTAATGGAGGACCGAACCGATAAACGTTGAAAAGTTTCCGGATGACCTGAGGGTAGGGGTGAAAGGCCAATCAAACTGGGAAATAGCTCGTACTCCCCGAAATGTTTTTAGGAACAGCGTGAGAACTGAGTCTGTCAGAGGTAGAGCTACCGATTGGGTGCGGGGGAGTCAAATCCTACCAAATCCAGACGAACTCCGAATGCTGACAGATATGTCTTGCAGTGAGGCTTTGGGTGCTAAGGTCCAAGGCCGAGAGGGAAAGAACCCAGACCATCAGCTAAGGTCCCCAAATCCGTTCTAAGTTGAACTAACGAGGTCCGGCTGCCCAGACAGCTAGGATGTTGGCTTGGAAGCAGCCATTCATTTAAAGAGTGCGTAACAGCTCACTAGTCGAGCGGCCGGGCGTGGATAATAAACGGGCATCAAGAACGGTACCGAAGCTATGGATTTGTACTGAAAGATGTACAACTGGTAGGGGAGCATTCCATCGCCGGGGAAGCACAGTGGTAATGCTGTGTGGAGGTTATGGAAAAGCAAATGTAGGCATAAGTAACGATAAGGCGGGTGGGAAACCCGCCCACCGAAAGACCAAGGTTTCCTGATCAACGTTAATCGGATCAGGGTCAGTCGGGACCTAAGGCGCACCCGAAGGGGGCAAGCCGATGGACAACTGGTTAATATTCCAGTACTCTTTTTAACTGCGATGTGGTGACGGAGTAGTGACACTGCCGCGAACTGACGGAATAGTTCGTTGAAAGGCGTAGGTATTGGAGCTGTAGGCAAATCCGCAGCTCCAGCTGAAACCCGATAGTACAGCAAAGCTCCGGCGGCGCTGATAGAGCAGGTAAGCAGACTTCCAAGAAAACCCGCTAAGCTCCAGGTTAAGAAGACCCGTACCGCAAACCGACACAGGTGGTCGAGGAGAGAATCCTAAGGTGCTCGAGTGAATCATGGCTAAGGAACTCGGCAAAATGGCCCTGTAACTTCGGGAGAAGGGGCGCTGTCTCAGCGATGAGCAGCCGCAGTGAAAAGGCCCAGGCGACTGTTTAACAAAAACATATGGCTTTGCAAAATCGGAAGATGAAGTATAAGGCCTGACACCTGCCCGGTGCTGGAAGGTTAAGAGGGGATGTCATCGCAAGAGAAGCATTGAATCGAAGCCCCAGTAAACGGCGGCCGTAACTATAACGGTCCTAAGGTAGCGAAATTCCTTGTCGGGTAAGTTCCGACCTGCACGAATGGTGTAACGATCTGGGCGCTGTCTCAGCCATGAGCTCGGTGAAATTGTGGTATCGGTGAAGACGCCGGTTACCCGCAACGGGACGGAAAGACCCCATGCACCTTCACTATAGCTTAACATTGGGACTGGGTACAGGATGTGTAGGATAGGCGGGAGATATCGAAGCGGGTTCGCCAGGATCCGTGGAATCGCCCTTGAAATACCGCCCTTTCTGTATCCGGTTTCTAACTCCGCAGAGCGGAGGACATTGTTTGGTGGGTAGTTTGACTGGGGTGGTCGCCTCCAAAAAGGTAACGGAGGCTTTCAAAGGTAAGCTCAGTACGCTTGGTAACCGTACGTGGAGTGCAATGGCATAAGCTTGCTTGACTGTGAGACCTACAAGTCGGACAGGGTCGAAAGACGGACATAGTGATCCGGTGGTTCTGTATGGAAGGGCCATCGCTCAAAGGATAAAAGGTACGCTGGGGATAACAGGCTGATCTCCCCCAAGAGCTCATATCGACGGGGAGGTTTGGCACCTCGATGTCGGCTCGTCACATCCTGGGGCTGGAGAAGGTCCCAAGGGTTGGGCTGTTCGCCCATTAAAGTGGCACGCGAGCTGGGTTCAGAACGTCGCGAGACAGTTCGGTCCCTATCTGTTGTGGGCGTTGGAAGTTTGGGTGGATCTGACCTTAGTACGAGAGGACCGGGTTGGACAGACCTCTGGTGAACCTGTTATGCCGCCAGGTGTACGGCAGGGTAGCTACGTCTGGAGCAGATAAGCGCTGAAAGCATCTAAGTGCGAAACTGGCCACGAGATGAGACTTCCTGACAGGGCCGTAGGAGATGACTACGTTGATAGGCCACAGGTGTAAAGGTTGAGAGACCATAGCCGAGTGGTACTAATAGCCCGAAGCTTTCTCATGCAGACAGACACTGTTGTCTTCCTCTTTAATTTTTGGACACTCTTTCGGTATATATGTCAGTATGGTGCGTGCTGCCGGACCGGTATTTTTCCCTGCGGAGGGAAGCTGAATACCATCATCCAGCTGCTTGCTACCATAAATGATCTTTAGGTGCCTATATCGGCGGTGTCTACCTCTTCCCATTCCGAACAGAGCAGTCAAGCCCGCCAGAGCCGATGGTATTGCCGTAACAGGTGGGAGAGTAGGTCGGTGCCTTTTTTTACACGGAAGCCCTTGCTGGAAACAGTCAAGGGCTTCTTTCGTTTACAGCGGACCTGCTGCGCGCAGCGGGATGACCGGTGGGAACCAATGTTTTTCCTTTTCTGATTAGTAATTGTAGAAGATATTCTCTAATTTTAGCCATAGAGCAATAAATATAAAATGAAAACGAAACAGATATTCCCCTTTAGTATTTTAATAATTTTCTTATTTGCAGGTACTCCATCACAAGCGCAACAGCAGCCTTTGGATGATGGAGTTCTGAGAGTTTTGGCGATAGGAAACAGTTTTTCAGAGGATGCCATAGAGCAGAATCTTTATGAATTAGCCAAGGCAGGCAAAAAGAAGATTGTCATTGGTAATCTGTATATAGGTGGAGCC
The DNA here is from genome assembly GCF_901482695.1 of Sphingobacterium thalpophilum. Taxonomy (NCBI): domain Bacteria; kingdom Pseudomonadati; phylum Bacteroidota; class Sphingobacteriia; order Sphingobacteriales; family Sphingobacteriaceae; genus Sphingobacterium; species Sphingobacterium thalpophilum. The sequence goes on along the minus strand of NZ_LR590484.1, from coordinate 700,550 downwards.
CCTTTGAGTCTGCATGTCAACAATGCAAAGGAAGATAAGCCAGCTTATCGATATCGGAAAATTAATATGGATGGTCAGATGTCTGAAAAATCCAATCAGCGCCTCTCAGAAGCGCTTAAAGATGAAGCCTGGGATTACGTCAGTTTTCAGCAAGCGAGTCCGTTATCGGGCAATTACGACTCTTACGCAAAAGACTTACCTACCTTATATGAATATGTTACTAAACAAGTAAGATTTCCGGAGACAAAATATATATTACACCAGACTTGGGCATATCAAAATGGCTCATCCCATGAAGGATTCATTAAGTATGACCGTAGCCAGGGGAAGATGTATGCAGATATTGTAAAGACATCTGCGGACGTATTTAGTTGGGGAAATTTTGAAATACTGGTTCCTTCGGGAACGGCGGTACAGAATGCACGGACGAGTTTCATTGGAGACAATTTTACCAGGGATGGATATCATCTAAATTTGGACTATGGCCGTTTCGTAGCCGCTTGTACTTGGTACGAAGCATTATTTCATGAACCTGTCAAAAGCAACGCCTTTTTGCCACTTAAAGTAACGTATATAGAAGGGCAGATAGCACGAGAAGCGGCGCATAAGGCTGTTCATGCTCCTTATAACGTGACACCTCTGACGTATTTTCAATTTATGAATTAAAAGAACTATGAGCATCAAGAAGAGTTATTTAATCGAACTAGAGAGGGAGACAAAAAATACGCGTAGTATATTAGATCGTATACCGGATGACAAGCTGGACTGGCGCCCACATGAGAAGTCAATGAGTCTTGGTGAATTGGCAGCCCATATCGTTGAAGTACATAACTGGGTATCTAAAGCTCTGCCCAAGGACCTGTTTGATTTCAAAGTAGATTATCAACCCCTTAGAGTAGCTTCAATAGAAGAACTAAAAAGCATTCTATCGGAAGGACTCGAAGCGAATAGAGCCGCGATTGAGACAATGGCCGATGAAGAATGGTTTAAAGATTGGGTGTTAAAAGCGGGTGAATATGAAATAGCCCGCCTGCCTCGTGCAGGAGCGATGCGTTTTATCATTAATAATCATATTGTCCACCATCGCGGACAGCTGACAGTTTATTTGCGACTATTAAATATTGCGGTGCCGGGATTATATGGGCCTTCGGCCGATGAAGCCATGCTTATCTAAGATCCGGAAGTATTACGTATATGTTGACAAAAAATAATCAAATAAAAACGGGAACCTGAATCGATTCCCGTTTTTATTTGGATTGTGAACAGTCACATTATTTAGCTAATTCTTCAGCAATTGCTTTTCCGATTTCAGCCGGAGATTCGACAACACGGATTCCACACTCACGCATAATTTTCATCTTAGCAGCAGCTGTGTCATCTGCCCCCCCCACGATTGCACCAGCGTGGCCCATGCGACGTCCCGGAGGCGCTGTTTGGCCGGCAATAAATCCAACAACAGGCTTAGTGCCATTTTCTTTAATCCAACGGGCGGCTTCAGCTTCCATTCCACCACCGATTTCGCCGATCATGATGATAGCTTCAGTTTCAGGGTCATTCATTAATAATTCAACAGCTTCTTTTGTTGTTGTACCGATAATTGGGTCACCCCCGATTCCGATTGCTGTTGTGATTCCTAATCCAGCTTTTACAGTCTGATCTACTGCTTCGTAAGTTAATGTTCCTGATTTAGAAACAACACCTACGTTACCTTTTTTGAAGATAAATCCTGGCATGATACCAATTTTAGCCTCACCTGCTGTAATGATACCAGGGCAGTTTGGACCGATTAAGCGGGATTTTTTATCGCTCAAGTATGATTTTACCTGGATCATGTCTTTTGTAGGAATACCTTCAGTGATACATACGATCACTTCGATACCAGCAGCTGCAGCTTCCATGATCGCATCTGCAGCAAATGCTGGAGGTACAAAGATAATAGAAACATTAGCTCCTGTAGCATCTACTGCATCTTGAACAGTATTGAATACAGGACGGTCTAAGTGCTGTTGACCTCCTTTACCCGGAGTCACACCACCAACTACATTTGTTCCGTACTCAATCATCTGAGTAGCATGGTAAGTACCTTCGTTTCCAGTAAAACCCTGAACGATTACTTTTGAATCTTTATTAACTAATACACTCATTTCTTCTTTAAATTTTGCACACAAATCTACTATTTTGCTTTCTAAAATGGAAGTAAATGTAGGTAGGAATGTGGCCATTATTGATAAAATTTTACTTAAGATTGCGTTTTTGGATAAAATCCCAGAGGATAATGCCTATTGCGACAGATACATTAAAGGAATGTTTCGTTCCATATTGGGGGATTTCAAGGCAAATGTCAATTCTTTTCATTACTTCCTCGTCGACACCATTGACTTCATTACCAAAGATGAGTGCGTATTTTTTTTCGGTATCGGGTTCAAATTGGTGTAACATGACGCTATCATCCGCTTGCTCGATAGCAACTATGATATAACCATCAGCACGCAGCTGGTCTACGATAGTAGCAGTTTCTTTATGATATTCCCAAGTGACAGATTGAGTTGCTCCCAATGCTGTTTTTTCAATCTCCCTATGTGGCGGTGTACCCGTGATCCCGCATAAGTATATTTTTTCAATAGCAAATCCGTCAGCTGTACGGAAGGCCGAGCCTACATTATGCATGCTGCGTACGTTATCCAAAACGATCGCGATAGGAGTTTTCTCTTGTTTTTTAAACGATTCAACGTCTGCGCGTTGAAGTTCATCCATCGATAATTTCTGCATACGGCAAATATACTAAACCTAAAAAATAAAATAGATTTTGAATATTGGAAATAAGGTGTTATTTTTGCAGTCCGAATTACAAGAAAAATAGAATAAAAAATTAGCTAAAAAAAATGGCAAATCATAAATCAGCGATCAAAAGAATTAGAGCAAACGCTACTAAACGTTTAAGAAACCGTTACCAAGCAAAAACTACACGTAACGCAATCAAAAAATTACGTAATACTACTTCAGCAGAAGATGCAAAAGCATTATTGCCTCGCGTAATTTCTATGCTTGATCGTTTGGCAAAGAAAAATGTGATCCACAAAAAGAAAGCTTCTAACAACAAATCGAAGTTAACTAAATTCGTTAACGGTTTAGCGTAAGCTTTCTGTATAGATATTGAGGGGTACAGCATGCTGTATCCCTTTTCTTTATGTTATATACTTTGGATTTCTCTTTCCAAGCGAATAGTAATAAAAAAAAGCATCATTTATGATGCTTTTTTTTATTACTATTCCTTTTTCAGAGCAGTTTTATCTCTCATTGCTGTAGGTTGGGCAGCAACTCAGCTATGACTTTTTTAAGTTTATTAGAATCCTTCATATAGGGTTCGAGATCATAAAGCTCAACTTTTTTGAAGTCAATAGGATGGCTTTCACTTTGCAGTGAGATGGTTCCTTTTTTCAATAATTGACCGTCTCTTTTAACTGCCGGGTTAAAGTCCGTCACGTTGCCGCCACCGATCTGAGGCTTTGTATACTGTAACACAACCTTGTCCTCGATAATATGCTGTACTAAAGAGTCTCCTAAGACGAGAAAGTCTGCTGTAACCCATTGGTCTCCAGCATATGTTTTTGATTTTGAACTCAGGCAGTGTGGCGTAAATAGTTGATTGTTGATAACAACGTTCGTCCCGGGTGTACAGAGATTACTTGTAGTGCGTTCATCTTTTCCATTGCCGCCCAAAAGCTGCCCTTCGATAGATATCGGGAAATCTTGGTCCACGCCCATTGTTTTGGGATCCTGGCCGTGCAGCATCGCTCCGCTATTGCGCCAAGCCCAGCCTTCTCCACCGGGTGCCTGTTCACCTACGAATCGATAGGTGACGCGTAACAAATAGGCAGAGAATTCCTTGTTATAAAACAAATGACCATACTGAAAATTAAAATTGTCGTATCCGTCGTATCTTACTTTTAACAGACCATCTTCTACTCGAAATGTATTTTTATAATTATCCCCGACTTGATGGTTCCGTATTTTTGGGGTCCAGTTCTTTAAATCTTTCCCATTGAATAACTGAATGGGTTTTGGTTTTTTATCTTGTGAATGGGCAAATAAGGAGGTGCTAAGTAATAAAATTCCAGCACTATAGATTATATGTTTAAATTTCATCCTGAATTAGGTTTATTGACCTAAATTAGGGAAACATTTTTAAATTAACAATTCTTTTTGTTTGACATATTCGCTCGGACGGATACCGACAACCTTATTGAAGGTATTACTAAAGGTAGGCAGGCTGTTGTATCCAACTTTCAAAGCGACTTCATTGACGCTCAGCTTTTCGTCCAATAGCAGTTTCAGGGCTGTCAGCATACGCAATATTGTATAGTATTGAATAAAGGACATATTCAACTCCTTTTGAAACAATCGCGCTAAGGTACGTTCGCTGATGTTGAAAAGGCCAGCGAGCTTTTTAAAATTTACATTCTCTTCGATATTTTCTTCCAGGTACCGAACTATATCTTTTAGTTTTTGATGATTCGGGTAGGGTAAAGCCAGTGGAAGCTCGTGCAGGGATAACTCCGGGAGAATAAGTTTAAACGCTGTTGCTATGCTGTATTTCGGTTCTTCAACAGGAAATATATTGCCATTCCAACGGTTGGTAAACATAATTAATTCAATAAGCAGGTCATTCACTGGATAAATGCCCATCTTGCTGTAAAATGCCGTATCACTGACTGTTTTCGGAAAGTAAAGATTCCGCATAACAACTTCAGGTGTACTTGGATGTATACTGTGTTTTATACCTGCAGGTATCCACAAATAATGTCGGGCGGGAAGAAAATAGGACTTTTCGTCGGTCTTTATAAAGACAACACCACCTTCAGTATATAAAAATTGGTCCTTGTTGTGAGAGTGCTCAGTAACATAGCTCTCAGCAATGATAGCATGATGACAGTAAATGCTATCTTCAAAAGCGTCGACCTCTGTCATGTAATAGCGGTTGACATATTTTGCCCCCGCCGTGGTATCTTTTACGTTCATTTTCTTTATAAAAACTACTTTACAAAGGTAAGATTTTTTTACCAGACCCGCTGTCTGCGTCACAAAGGTGAGTGTATGCTTACTATAGAGTTTCAGGTTATACGTTGGAAAGTTAGTGTTTACTCACAAGGAGAAATCTTAATGCTTTTTTATCTTATTGGTTTTCAGGCTTATATTTTTTTTTGTTCCGATTAAAAAAAAATGATATTATGGTGTTGCATCGTTTAATATATTGATTATTAATAATTTAAGATTATTGCGGCCAAAATGAATAATTTTGTGTCGAATGGGAATAATTCTGATGGAGAAAAAAGTGGTAAAATTGTTTGCCAATAATTAATAAAACCGGCATAATATCTTTAAAATAAAGGTATAAAATAGCGCTCAATTGTTTAAGTTTACATGACAAGCGTATCAAATTAAATTATACTGTTATGGCTTACGAAAGAATAAAAATTCAAAGCTTGCACGATAAAGTTATTACAGCGACTGAAGCAGCGAATCTATTTGAAGATGGTATGGTTGTGGGATCAAGTGGTTTTACCAAAGCAGGTGATAGCAAGGTTGTATTGCCAGCCTTGGCTGAACGGGCCAAAACAGAACCTTTGAAAGTAACTTTAATTACGGGAGCTTCGCTGGGACATGGTACTGATGGCAAATTGGCTGAAGCTGGTGCGTTGTCAAAGCGCATGCCATTTCAGGTCGACCGTACGCTCCGCAACAAGATCAATTCGGGAGAGGTGCTGTTTATCGATCAGCATCTGAGCGAAACGGCGGAATTGCTCCATAATAAAAACCTACCACAGGTCGATATTGCTGTATTGGAAGTGGCGGCTATCGAATCTGATGGAAGCATTGTGCCTACCACTTCTGTTGGCAATTCCACTACTTTTGCAGCTTTGGCGAGACAAGTAATTTTAGAAGTCAATACCGCGATTCCAACAGCAATTAAAGGGATACATGATATTTATCAAGCGGAGGACTATCCGCGACGAAACGTGATTCCGATCGTTGCTCCTGAAAATAAAATCGGACGGAAGACCATCCCTTTGGATCCAGGTAAGATCGTCGGGATCGTTTTCACGAATGAACTGGATAGCCCGGCAGACATTGCCGAGCCTGATGTGAAAACAACGGCTATTGCGCAGCATATTTTACATTTTTTTGAAAATGAAGTCGAACTGGGGCACTTATCAGAGAGCTTGATGCCACTTCAGGCTGGAATTGGCAAGGTAGCGAATGCGGTTTTAACTGGATTTATCCACAGCAAATTTCATAATTTAACCATGTTTTCAGAGGTACTGCAAGATAGTACCTTCGATTTGATTGATGCAGGAAAACTGGATTTTGCGTCAGCGTCTTCAATCACCGTATCTGCAGAATGCTATTCACGGATATTTGATCACTTAGATAAATACCGTGACAAAATTGTACTTAGACCCCAGAATATTTCGAATACGCCGGGATTGATCAAACGTTTAGGGATTATTGCTATTAATACAGCGATTGAATTTGATATCTATGGTAATGTAAATTCAACGCACACGTCGGGTACGAATATTATGAACGGCATAGGGGGATCCGGAGATTTTGCGCGTAACGCCTATCTCAGCATTTTTGTGACACAAGCTGCATCCAAAGGAGATACAATCTCCCATATTGTTCCGATGGTATCCCATGTAGACCATACCGAGCATGACGTGGATATTTTGGTGACTGATTATGGACTAGCGGATCTGCGTGGTCTGGCTCCTCGCGAACGGGCAAAGGTCATCATTGAAAATTGCGTACATCCAGACTATAAAGAACAGCTCAGAGATTACTACCATCGCGCCTGTGAACGTGGCGGGCATACGCCGCATCTATTGGAAGAAGCGCTCAGCTGGCATATCAATTTAAGAGAAAAAGGAACGATGAAAATGTCCTAATTACTTGGCAAGTTTCAAGGGAAATTGATTATGGAGGCTGACATTATCACAAGGGCTGTACTTTCCAAGTATAGCCCTTGCCATTGTATCAATTTTAGAAAGTTTTTTCAGATGGTATGTGTATTCATTGCTTGCTCCGGCTGATACCCATACTAAGTTCAAAACCATTGGCTCACTGCAGGCGAGCCAATGCACTAGTTATGAGCTCCCCAGCACAATTCTTGCGCGTAATTTTTTCCATTATCAGAATGTCCTACTTTTTAATCTTATCAGATATTGCGAAAACTCTTCGGTCATGAGCATATCTGTTATGCCAATTTTTTTGCATGGTCGTGCTTTTGTTAGTCCACGTTTTGTTTTATGTCGGTGTTGAGGTGAATCCATAATGTATAAAAAATGCTGTTCCTCCAAGATACATGTCTTGTAAAATCGTAGATTTGATATAACGGATGAAAACCAAATAACGGGTTGGACTGTAATAGGATTATACCAAGCCATAGCAAAATGAAATTAAGGTCAGATTTACAATTGCACAAACTGGGTGACAAGAATATACTAGTCGATCCTAAAAAAGATAGTCTAGATACAGATAGAGTATTTACTTTCAATGAAACAGCAGTACAAGTTTGGCTGGAATTGCAAGGGAAGGAGTTTAATATAGAGAGTATCACGGCCTTTTTATTGGACAATTATGAAGTAGAAGAACATGTTGCGGAGCGTGATGCGAAGGTGTTGATTAAGCAATTTGAAACACAGGGCTTCTTAATTTGATCGAAGTGTATGTAGTTTAATTGAACGACCAGAGTCTTTTCTTCGCTAAATTAAATGAGAAATTTTTATGATTACAACAAAGTATTTTAATTATAAACAGATATTCAATCTTGCTGGAGTGCATTTGCTTTGGCTTACAGGATGGTGTTCTTTAGTTGCTGTGATTTATTATTTCTTCAACTGGCAATGGATGATCATTCCGTGGGTGCCTGTCGCCTTAATCGGAACGGCGGAAGCTTTTTATGTGGGATTCAAAAATAATCAGGCTTATGACCGTCTATGGGAGGCTCGCAAAATATGGGGTGGAATTGTCAATGCAAGCCGGTCGTTTGGAGCGATGCTGTATGCTTTTAATACCCAACAGGGTGATCAGGATCAGTTGGAGGAAATACGCAGAAAAATGATCTACCGCCACATTGCATGGCTATACCAGTTTCGCGAGCAGTTGCTTGTTCCGACCGAGTGGGAGCATATCAGCATGAAAAAACATATTGGCGCAATGAACGTAAAGCGGCATAGACTAATCAAAGCTGGATTTCCCGATTATAGCCGTACACCGATTTTTTTGCATAAATATCTCTCGGCAGAAGAATTTGAATTACAGTCGACCTATAAAAATTTTGCCACCTACCTGATCGCCCAGCAGGCCAAGGATATTAATTCGCTAAAAAATGATCAGATTATCTCTGACTTTAATCAAACACAATTGCAGACTTGCCTCAATCAATTTTACGATTACCAGGGTCAGGCCGAACGCATCAAAAAGTTTCCGTCGCCAAGACAGTTCGCCAGCACTGCATTTGTGTTTAATGTGATTTTGATTCTTTTGTTGCCTCTTGGCTTGGTTAACGAATTTGCTAAACTGGGGGATTGGGGCATCTGGACAAGCATTCCCTTTTGTGTGGTAATAGGATGGATTTATATCGTCATGGAACTGGTGGGAGATTATACGGAAAATCCCTTTGGGGGGTTGATGTTTGACATCCCCATGCTCTCCATCTGCAGGACAATCGAAATTGATCTGTTGCAAATGGCCGGGGAGGAAAACCTACCGGAGCCTATTGCCTCGAAGAACGGTGTTCTCGTGTAGGTGATTTAAACAGAAATAACCAATGTGTTTTTTATTTCTGCATCATAAAAGAGCTGTGGGTGCTGGCAATGTGCTGCAGTGATGTGAGCTTTACTTTTTCTCTTTTGGATCCTAAAAGCTATTATATAAGGGGTTTTTTCTTGGGATTGGCATCGAAATATTCTTTTTTGAATTGGAACATCTGGGCCATTTTTTTTGCTCGCCATTTAGCTTCATTTGCTTTTTCACCTGTAAATAAGCGATCTACAGTGGCTTCAAATAGCTGAAGCCATCGTTCAAAGTGCTGGGCATCAATCGGTAGACTGATATGCGGTGGGAAAGGACTACCGAAATAGGTGTGCTCATCCAAAAGAACCGTCTGCCAGAAGCTGTACATTTTTAGTAGGTGCTTTGGCCAATTGTCCTGGATGCGCTCATGGAAAACGGGACCTATCAAATCATCATGACGAACAGCGTCATAAAATTGATCGACTAGCATTTTGATGTCGTTGATATCTTGAACATCCTGCTTCTCCTGATATGGCAACTTTTCCATCGTAACTTTGTTTTTACGAGAATAAAATTAATAAGATTAAACCATACTTGGATCATGTGGATGTAAAGTTGCCAGAGGAATATGTTGTAATTCTATTTTATTGTCAGTAATTTAATTAAACATTTAGGGCAAAACATATATGGGAAAGTACTTCTTGTTTATCCTATTTTTAATGGGAGGATATGCTGCGCAAGCGCAAATCACAAATATTGGTGTGAATAAAGAAAATTTCGAATCATCAGGTTTTCCATTTAAGGGAAAACGTGTTCTGCAGGTGGAACACATTGAGACTGCGAAAGAAGATAACTATATTGTCTTTTCAAAAGAAGAACGGGGTGCTGATCCGGATAGACTGTATGTACAGCAATTTCAGCGAAAAGAAGGGATGTGGGTGCCGATCGTCGAAGAAACCATTCAGGAAGATGGTATTATTATGTCTGTTTGGGAGTCACGAAAAGCTTTTTTTGATGCCGATAAGGATGGAAGGTTGGATGCCCTGTTTATTTATTCTAGACATCCAAAAGATAATATACAACAGCAGTTGAGCTGCATTGCATTGATATTATATAAAGGGCAGTTTTATCGTTTGCGGGCGGATGTGGATGACGGTTATCAAAAAACATCTTACTCCGATAATTATGCTTCCTTGCCTACAGAAATAAAAGAAAGTGTAGAACGTTATTGGGAGAATCTGGACAAACGCTAATCGAATTAAATCGGACAGATGCACCGAAACGACGCATCTGTCTGTCGTCTTATTATCTCAATGGATGGACGCCAAGAGTTGCTTTTCTTCGTCGGTATGGGGTGTGCCGATCACATAACGGGAGATGTGCTGCTGCTTGAGCAGGTCTATAGTGCGTACCACATCTTTTGTACGGGCTTCTTTGCTTGGCTTAATAAGTACGATCATATCTCTGGTATTGGGCATGGTGCTGATTGTCGCTTTTAATTGTGCAATCACGGAGGTAAGCCCGTTTTCCAAATTAGCTGGTTTTTTCGAAAAGGCGATTGGTTTTTTTGAAATCGCCATGATACCACATAAATTTTCCTTCGCCCAAAACGATGGTTACGGTACGGTTTTCATCAATCAGAAGAGGTGGTGTATTATCCTTGCTCTTATCAGGCATCGCGATATCCATCGCCGCCGGTTTGTTTAATGTAGTGGTTAGCATAAAAAAGGTGATTAAAAGGAACGCGAGATCGACCATCGCGGTAAGATCGACCTTGGGAGCTGACTTTGCAGTTCTCATTTTTTTCTTGCCGGTTTCCGGTGCTTTTTGATTCAATTCTGCCATGCTTACGGTTTTTAGGTTATGGATTCATTGTCACTCGTTAATATGATGCGAAATGATCAAAGATTCCATATTTTTTGATTAAAACGATGCTCAACAAAACCGCGATGGCACCATCTCAGTTTAAAAAAGTAATTTTCGTAAGATCATTAAGCTATTTTGCTGCATAACTACGTCACATAATTAAAGTAGATATTAGCACGGAGGTAAAAGTCGTTTTTTGATGTAAATCCATATAGAATGTAAAAAGTCTTTCCGAGATGAGAGCCTTTTTTTGCGGAGAGTGAGCTATTTATCGCATCGCACATTCCCCTGCTATAATCTTCGATATAAGGTTGGGACGTCGGCCAACCCTTCTGGTTCGGATCAATTTGTCTGTAAAATAAAAGATCCCTCATCTTTTGATGAAGGATCCTTCTGCGAAGAGTGAGGGATTTATCGCGTCCCACATCCCCGTGCTAATGTCTGCGATGATAAAGTTCGAACCCCCGGCCAACCCTTCTGGTTCGAATCCATATAGAACCGAAAAAGCCTTTCATTGCTGAAAGGCCTCTTGTGCGGAGAGTGAGGGATTCGAACCCCCGAACCTGTGACAGTTAACGGTTTTCAAGACCGCCGCATTCGACCACTCTGCCAACTCTCCGCGACAAAAGTAGAAATTCTAAATAGATTTACAAAACTTATTTTACATTTTTCCTGATCAGTTCGGGATACTACGGGTTCGTTTAAATTGGCCTTGAACGAAACGTTCAGTTACATGGGCAATCTCTCGAGTTCGAATCAATTTGTCTGTAAAATAAAAAATCCCACATCTTTCGATGAAGGATCCTTCTGCGGAGAGTGAGGGATTTATCGCGTCCCACATCCCCATGCTAATGTCTGCGATGATAAAGTTCAAACCCCCGGCCAACCCTTCTGATTCGAATCCATATAGAACCGAAAAAGCCTTTCATTGCTGAAAGGCCTCTTGTGCGGAGAGTGAGGGATTTATCGCGTCCCACATCCCCATGCTAATGTCTGCGATGATAAAGTTCGAACCCCCGGCCAACCCTTCTGGTTCAAATCCATATAGAACCGAAAAAGCCTTTCATTGCTGAAAGGCCTCTTGTGCGGAGAGTGAGGGATTTATCGCGTCCCACATCCCCATGCTAATGTCTGCGATGATAAAGTTCGAACCCCCGGCCAACCCTTCTGGTTCAAATCCATATAGAACCGAAAAAGCCTTTCATTGCTGAAAGGCCTCTTGTGCGGAGAGTGAGGGATTCGAACCCCCGAACCTGTGACAGTTAACGGTTTTCAAGACCGCCGCATTCGACCACTCTGCCAACTCTCCGCGACAAAAGTAGAAATTCTGAATAGATTTGCAAAACTTATTTTTGCTGCCCCTTCTTATCATTTGAAAATGAGCTAGATTGTTTTTATCAGCGCTAGGCAGAGATAATCTCGTGGCAATGTTTTTTTATATTGGTAGCGATTTTATCAATCGGCAGATCGTCCTGATCTACTCCAAATGGTTCTTCTATGGATTCTCCGATCAATTCCAGCGAAGCTAATACGTATAAAATAAACGGAACAGCCACGACAACGAAATATCCGATAGAAAATACATAACCAATAGGAAGTGTCATGGTATAAAAGATGATGAACTTTTTGATGAAAGCACTATAGGACAATGGAATTGGTGTATTCTTGATCCGCTCGCATGCTCCGCACACATTGGTCATGGATACAATCTCCTCATTCAGTATAATGAGCTGATCTCCGCTGACAATGCCGGTATTATAGAGCTCGTTTATTTTCTGAAAAATCATGTTCGACACCTGATTAGGACCATGTTTTTTACTGTCCAGCGACTTTAATTCGGGATGCTCATTTTCGTCAAGCATAAATTTGGTGTAGTCAGACCGCAAAAAGTCATATAATGTCTCTGCGAATAGGGGAATAGCTTTACGGAAAAAGCTGCGGTTCACTTTGTCTTCTTCGGATAGAATAGCATTGAGTTTATACGAAAATGCTCGACTGATATTGGTCAGCGTGCCCCACTGTTTACGGGCTTCCCACCAGCGGTCGTAAGCTGAATTCGTGCGGAACACCAGCAATAGGGAAATGACAAAGCCTAACAGATTATGGACAATGGTAATGTTCTTAACCCAGCTTTTTTCATTTAATTTAAGGTACTCGAGCTCGAGATAGGCGATCCCCCAAGAATAAATGGCAATTAAAATGAGAAAGGGCAATAGCTTTTTAAAGGTATCTGATTTGTGTAGCTTGAAAGTTGCTGACAGCCAGTCTTTAGGGTTGTATACAATCATATACAAAAATATAAATTGTTGGGAAAACTTTGTGAGTTTATTATGATTGCCGTAACTTCATCTCGTATGACGCAGCAGCGAACAAAACGAACGAAGGCGACGGTGAAGCACAAACCGGCCCGTGAGACCAAATGGATATGGACAGCGGGGGCGATGCTTGTTTTTTTTCTGGCGCTAATAGCCTGGCATTACAAAGCTGGTATAATCTATTACTTTCGGACGATAACCTCTAAAAGCCGAACCTTGGCAAAGGATGTCAAGTACGATATCCGGAATATCGAAATCATGAGTAAGCACAATGATAAGGTATTTGGGATAGATGTATCAACCTATCAGGACAATATTGATTGGCAAAAGGTAAATACAATAAACGACCAGTTTCCCATCGACTTTGTCTTTATACGGGCAACAATGGGCGAGAAAGGGGTAGACGATAAGTTCAGCAGAAACTGGTCCAAAATAGAAAATAGAGCAATCCTAAGGGGAGCTTACCATTACTTTCGGCCGAATGAAAATTCAGTCAAACAGGCCAAAAATTTTATCCGTAAGGTCAAACTCCGGCCAGGAGATCTACCGCCAGTACTGGATATCGAAGAGCATCCAAAGCAACAATCGATGGATAGCCTCAAGGTAGGTTTAAAACGATGGCTTAACGAAGTGGAATCGCATTATAAGGTCAAGCCTATTCTCTATTCTGGGGACAAATTTTATAGCGATTTTTTGGAAAGGGAATTTGCAACATACATCCTCTGGATTGCCAACTATAATTTTTGGATTGAAAATCCGAAAGACCACTGGGCGTTTTGGCAGTTTTCCGAAAAGGGCACCGTAACAGGCATTCGTGGTAATGTAGATTTAAATATCTATAATGGTAAAATTGAAGAATTGGAAAAATTGCTTATTCCGTTTAAATAAAAAAATGCGAAGATTTTTAATGATTATCTTTACCACAGGTCTGCTTATTTGGGGCGGAGGTTCACCTGCTTCGGCCGGACAGGAAAATACCTGTTGTTTTTTGTTTGGTGTAGCCCAGGATGTCCCGACGCTCAGCGTCGAACAATTTAAAAGGTACCGTAAGCAGACTGACGTCATCGTATTGGATACACGCTCCGGTGATGAGTTTTTAAAAGGCTTTGTTCCCCAGTCTGTCAATATCGGTTTCAAGGGGCCTTTCGATACTTTTTTGATGCGGGTGTTTCCGGATAAGAGCCAGAAGCTGCTCGTTATTGTTAAAGACGTGGAGAGGGATGCAGTATTACAGCGGCTGCTCGGATTGGGATATACCCGAGTTATTGGTACTCTGATCGGTGGGATTATCGAGTGGAAACACAGTGAGGGGGTGGACTCTATACCAAATATCACGGTAAACGAATTTTATAAAAAATCAGATCAAGGTCATATTGTTGATGTTCGTACTCCTGAAGAATTTGATCGCGGACATATTGACAATGCAATGAACATTCCGTTGTCGGATTTCGCTAATTTTGGAAATACGCTTAAGGAAGATGGCGAAGCGATGTTTGTACACTGTCAGTCAGGATATAGAAGTGCGGTTGCTGTCTCCATTTTGCGCGCAAAGGGGTTTAAACATATTTGCAATATCCAAGGAGGATATAAGGCATTAAAAGAAGAAATAAAGGAGAATAATAATGGCAACTTTTGACCAGATTATACAATCAAATTCACTGGTTTTGGTGGATTTTTTTGCGACGTGGTGCGGTCCATGCCAGACTATGGCGCCAATATTACAGGATGTAAAGGAGTTTTATCAGGAGGATTTGTCTATCATCAAGATAGACGTCGACAAAAATCCGAAAATTGCCTCTATCTATAAGGTAAGCGGTGTCCCGACGTTTTTGCTATTTAAAAATGGGCAGCAGGTATGGCGGCAGAGCGGAATGATCCCGAAGATGGAATTGCACAAGCTTATTGATCAGGTGAAGTAATTAAGGTGAAAAAGATAAGGCGTTCAACAATCGATTGAACGCCTTATCTTTTGTAATGATTCTCTGGTTTTAATAGGTAGTGTTATATTGCACTATATATTAAAATTCATCGTCATCATCGAAGTCCTCCAATCCTCCAATCGAGTCGATTTCTGAAATATCGAAATCATCATCGAAATCATCATCGTCGTCATCAGGTCCATTGAAAGATGCGAACTTTACTTCTTCAAGATCTTCGTTAGCTAATATTGCCGTGTTCATAAAATAATACTTTATAGTTTCTTATTCGATGTTGTAAAATTAGAGAAGAAAACGATTTTTTAAAACTTTTTTTGAAAAAAATATCGTCCTTTATTTTTCTGTTAATCAGTATGTTGAACTCGTTTTTAAAAATAAAAATTTATTTCATTTTATTTACTCATTAGTTTCGCCAATTGCGTTGTCTTCTGTCACAATATCTTTAAGCTGCGGTAAATCGCGGACACCATTGATTCCGAAATGATCCATGAATTGTTGACTAGTGGCGTAAAGCAACGGTTTGCCAATACTGTCAGCCTTACCTGCGATCTTAATCAATTTCTTTTCCAATAGCCTTTGAATAGAGTAGTCACAGCTCACTCCCCTAATTTGTTCAACTTCGAGCTTTGTAATTGGCTGTCGATAAGCAATGATGGCCAGCGTTTCCAGCGCAGACTGACTCAGTTTCCGCTTATTACTATGGTTCTGTAACTGTTGTATCGATTCGTGGTAAATAGCTTTTGTCAGGAACTGATAAGAATTGTTGATATACCTTAATTCCAAAACGTAATCTTCGTCTTGATATTTGGTTTCGATTTTCTTGATCAGTTCTCTCAGCTCTTCCCTAGAAATCTCAATAGCGAGCGCTTCTTGCAAAATCTGCTTGATGTCGCCCAGATCGATTCCTTCTGCAGAAGCAAATATGATTGCTTCAATATTTCTAATGACGTCTTTCAATGTAAATATTAATAGTTAATCACTTGTTCGACCATATGCGCCGGAAGTTCCCTGAACTCATATTTTTGCGTTCTCAACTGCGGCTCAAAGCCTGCTTCCAAGATAGCCTCTTGTATGGACTTTGAGGTAAAACGGTGTGGCGCACCAGCTGCCGATACGACGTTTTCTTCAATCATAATGGAACCGAAATCGTTAGCTCCGGCATGAAGGCAGAGCTGCGCTGTTCTTTTGCCAACAGTAAGCCAGGACGCTTGGATGTTTTTAATGTTGGGTAGCATAATTCTGCTTAAGGCAATCATGCGGATATACTCTTCGCTGGTTACGTTGTTGGTAATGCCGCGGAGCCGTTTCAATAAAGTACCATCATCTTGGAAAGGCCAAGGAATAAAAGCGATAAAGCCGTAGGCGTCTTTTGGTTTTTCTTCCTGTACTTCCCGAATCCAGACGAGATGTTCAAACCGTTCTTCTATGGTTTCTATGTGTCCAAACATCATTGTCGCAGAAGTAGGCAAATTTATTTTATGTGCGGCACGCATCACATCAAGCCATTCCTTTCCGCCACATTTTCCTTTCGAAATAAGTCGTCTGACACGGTCGTTAAGGATCTCCGCGCCGGCGCCCGGAAGAGAATCCAGACCAGCAGCTTGTAGCTGGGTGAGCACATCGATATGACTCATATTTTCCAGTTTGGAGATATGAGCGATCTCGGGCGGGCCAAGCGAATGCAATTTTAGTGTAGGATAAAGATCCTTTAGCTGCTTAAATAGATCCTTGTAGAAATTAATACCTAAATCGGGATGGTGGCCTCCTTGCAATAATAACTGGTCACCACCATATTTAAAGGTTTCTTCGATCTTCTGTTTGTAACTTTCGATATCAGTGATATAGCTATCCTCGTGTCCGGGTCGACGAAAGAAGTTGCAAAACTTGCAATTCGCAACGCAAACATTGGTGGTATTGACATTTCGGTCAATCTGCCAGGTTACTTTGCCATGTGGCACTTGTATCTTTCGCAATTCATTGGCTACAAAAGTCAAATCAGCTGTAGGGGCGTTTTGATATAAAAATACACCCTCTTCCTTGGAGAGGAACTCAAATCGGAGCGCCCGTTCTAATAAATTACTTGCATTCATTTATCACAAATATAAGTACCTTTTGGCGTATTTATATGTATTTGCAGAATATTTGACATTCTGATTTGATACGAAGGTAGGATGGGTAAAAGCACAACAGAACGTGACTTTTTGTAACAAAAATATAGACAACACCTTAGTGTATAAAATACAATATTTTGATTTATAACGTGTTGTAACTTAAATTTATTTTTTTCTTTCTTTTTACATTTATTATTCTTTACATTTATTTAACAGATTTTAACATTTCTGTAAAATAACCAACGAGTAAATAATGATAACCAAAAAGCGTAGACCAATAGCAATTGATATTGCGGGAGGTTAAGCGGAGTAACCAAACTAAAAGACCAACATAGAACCAAATAAGAAACAATAAACATAGATTTTTTAAACCACCTATTTAAAATTATGATGAAAAAAACGGACAAAAATTGCTGTTTTGATCTCATATTGGGCCAAAAGTTCAATAAGAGGTTCCTGCTGATGAGCTCTCTACTCATAGCAGGAGGAATGACTGCTCAGGTAACTGCCAATGGGCTAGTGGCTCATAAGCGAGTTGAGGTCGTTTCACTGGTGAAAGTCAGGGGATTTCAAGAGACACCAATTAAGGGTGTGGTTAAAGATGCTGCTACTGGTGAGCCAATCAGCGGCGTTTCGGTGAAAGTGAAAGGCTCGAGTAGAGGTACATCTACCGATCCTAATGGTGCATTTACTATTGAGGGGAAGGTAGGCGATGTGCTGGTCGTAAGCTATATTGGTTATAGCAGTTCAGAAATAACTATTGCTGGAAAAGCAGATTTGACCATTTCGCTCAACTCTTCGCAAGACGCCTTGGAAGAAGTGGTTGTGACTGGATATTCTGCGCAACGTAAGAAGGATCTGACTGGAGCTGTGGCGGTTGTCAATGTGAAGGATCTTAAAACAACTCCTGCTGCCAGTGCGGTGGAATCATTACAGGGCCGGGCAACTGGGGTGCAGATTGTGGTTGATGGTGCTCCCGGTTCCACGCCGCAGATTAAGATCCGTGGATATAGCACAATCAATAACAACGAACCGTTATATATTATCGATGGTGTTCCTTATGAAGGAAAATTAAGCTGGCTGAATCAGAGCGATATAGAGTCTATGCAGGTGCTAAAAGACGCCTCAGCAGCTTCTATCTATGGTTCACGTGCAAATAATGGGGTTGTCATTATTACGACTAAAATCGGACGGGAAGGAAAGCCGCAGTTTAATATCGAATCCTACTACGGAGTACAGGTACCTAATAGTTCGAGATTCCCCAAAATGCTTACACCTCAACAGTTACTGGATATAGAAAATAGACTTAACGGCACGAACAATAAGCTTCCAGATTATCTTATAAATGGTCCTCAGGTAGGCGGTAAAGATGTGATTACGGATGCTGATATCGATATGTCAAAGTATAAATATGATGCAAATAGCCGTGCAGATTTCTTCCAGATAACAAAAGCGAATAAGGCGGGTACGAATTGGTTTGAGGCCCTATCCCAGAACGCACCGACACAATCTCATCAGCTCAGCGTGTTGGGCGGAGGCGAAAATGCCTCATATGCAATTTCGGGTGGCTATCTTAAACAAAAGGGAACAATTATCCATACAGGGTTTGAGAAATATAATATCCGATCCAATACGCGCTTTTCAGCTTTCAACAATAAGTTACGCTTCGGTGAAAATATACAATATAGTTTTACAGAAGGATTCGGGGTCGGGGTGAATACAAATACGGCCGGAGACTACATAGGTGAGGGTAGTGTGCTAGGTTTCGCGTATCGCATTCATAATATTATTCCTGTATATGATGAGGGTGGAAATTTTGCCGGTTCTGTAGGCGGCCAATATGGTAATGGTGAAAATCCTGTTGCTATCGCTTATCGCGCAAAAGATAATAAGAATAGAAGCAATATGTTCTTTGGTAACGTCTTTGGTGAATTTGACATATTGTCGGGCCTAACATTCCGGAGCAGTTTTGGTATGAAGTATGAAAACTACAATGGTATAGCATATACGTATCCTAATCCCGAATTTACCGAAGGTAGCTTTAATAACGGAATTAACGAATACTTTGGATTGAATAAAGAATGGACATGGACGAATACGTTAAATTATAAAGCCACATTCAATGAAGCACATACACTGAATATTTTGGCAGGCACGGAAGCCATTCAGAACAGAAATAGACAGATCAGAGGTAAAGGCAATGGATTCTTTACCATGTCAACCTTAGATTATCTCTATTTGGATGCAGCAACTACTGGACGAGTGAGTGAAGGTGCTGGTTCTGTTGGTGCCCTATTTTCTATTTTTGGAAAAGTGGATTATTCCTACAGAGACAGGTATATCTTGAGTGCAACCATCCGTCGGGACGGGTCTTCGAACTTTGGTACTAGTAATCAATATGGAACATTTCCCGGAGCAAGTGCTGCCTGGCGTCTTTCTCAAGAAGAATTTATGAAAGATATTCCTTGGCTCTCGGATTTGAAAATAAGAGCAGGATATGGTGTGACAGGTAACCAGCGAATTCCTTCCAATCAGTTTTTGAACCGTTATCAGGTCGCCATTAACTCCTCTTCTTATCCAATCGATGGAAATTTGGGTTCGGGAATGTGGCAGAATGCCTATAGCAATCCAGATGTAAAATGGGAGCAGGTGTCGGCATTGAACTTTGGTTTGGATTTTACCTTATTACAAGGAGATTTTGATGGATCTTTCGACTGGTATAACAAAAAAACCAAGGACATGTTATATTTGCTGCCCCTGCCCGCTGTTGCTGTTGGCCGTGCCGCATCACCTTATGTAAATATTGGCGATATGCAAAACAAAGGGATAGAACTGTCTCTTAATTACCATTATGGTAGACGCCAGGAAAGTCCATTCACGTTGGATCTGTCAGGAACGATCTCACGCAACGTTAATAAGATCGTGGCCTTGGCACCTTCTGTAACTCAGCAGATATACGGTAGCTTCAGGAGTATGGAGACCTCTATCTTAAGGCCGGGTGAAGCACTGGGCTCTTTCTTTGGGTATAAAGTGATTGGAATCTATTCGGAAGCTGATATTGCGGATAATAACGTAGCGAAATATGAAGATGGCAGATCTAGGGTTGGAGGTTTGAAATTTGAGGATATTAACGGTGACAAGAAAATAGATGCTGCGGACCGGACCGTAATCGGAAGTCCACATCCTGATTTTGTATATTCCTTTAACATCAATGCGGCTTATAAAAACTTTGATTTTATGGCATACTTCTATGGCTCTCATGGAAACAAGAACTATGAGGCGACACGTTACTTTACAGATTTTGGCGTTTTTAGAGGACAGAAAAATGTACGTGTGTTGGATGAATGGAGTCCCAATAACAGCTCAAGCATGATCCCATCACAGGTGAATAATGCATCGCCGTATGAGTATGCATCGTCTAGCTACTATGTTCAGGACGCTAGTTTCCTGAAGCTAAAGAATCTTCAGGTTGGTTACAATTTTGACACCAACAGAGTTTTTGGCAATAACACCGGAATCAAAAAGCTTCGCGCTTATCTAGGGGTGACAAACCTTTTCACTATTACAAAATATGAAGGTTTAGACCCTGAGGTTACTGCGACGCCTTCAACCTATCCTGCCTTAGGCGTTGATTTCGGTGTATATCCACAAGCACGACAGTACATGCTTGGTGTGAGCCTTGGATTTTAAGGGTTTAGTGATTTAAGTTTAAATTGATTGAAATGAAAAAAACAAATATAATAACAGTTCTAGGGTTATCATTGACCTTATTTGCATCTTGTGGAAAGTCTTTTCTCGAACGAGATCCGCAAGGGGAGCTGCCCGAATATCAGATAATAAATGCAAAAGGTATAGAAGCTTCTTTGATAGGAGCGTACGGTATCTTAAACGGAAATGTGAATGGAACCTGGGGCAATTACTCCTCCGCGCCTAGCCAATGGCTGTTCGGCGAAGTAGCGGCAGATAATGCTCACAAAGGATCTGAAGCAACAGATCAGCCGAATATGAATTTAATTGAATTCCATACACCTAATAGTTCGAACGATAACTTAAGTCAGATGTGGGAGGTCTATTATGAAGGAGTGTCAAGAGCAAACAACACATTGCGCATTTTAAAACAGGACCAAGCAGGCGACAAGACGGTTACTGCCGATAGGGCGGTGGAGATCGAGGCGGAGGCTAGGGTATTGCGCGCGCATTATTATTTCTTTCTCTGGCGTGTGTTTAAAAACCTCGTTTACGTGGACGAAAATATTACTTATGAAGAAGCGAAGACCAAACCGAATAAAGATGATGTGTTGCCTAAAATAATTGATGATCTGAAATTCGGAATAGACAAACTTCCGGCAACTAAAATCAACAAGCAGTCGGGCCGCATGGACCAGATTATTGCCAAAGCTTATTTGGGTAAGGTGTACTTATATCAGAAAAAATATGCAGAGGCGCTCACATTATTTAAAGATGTCATCGGTACTAAAGATATTCGTACCATGCCTTACCAAAATAATTTTGATGTGCTGACAGAAGATGGACCTGAAGCTTTACTCGTATCAAAACATGCTATCAATCCGGATGGATCGGGTGATAATGCGAACGTGGGTGATATGTTGTCTGGATTAAATGGAAGTAACCCAGTAGGCTGCTGTGGATTTTATCAGCCAACTATAGACTTGGTCAATGCATACAAAGTAGGAGCGGATGGTCTTCCGCTTTTAGATGGTAGCTATCGCGATAATCCGTATAAATCCGATTTTGGATTGTCAGATGATGATAAGAAAAAGTATAAATTAAATGTAACTATGCGCTTTGATCCTCGATTGGACTATACCGTCGGACGAAGGGGGGTACAATTTCATGATTATGGTGTAATGCCAGGTGATGCCTGGATTCGTGAGGCAAGTTCCGGAGGCCCTTTTGTGGGAATCAAGACAATGATTCCTCAGAGTTTATTTGGGGGACATACTGCTGCAGGTGCGGCTTATATAACAGATCTGGATGTCAATATCATCCGCTTAGCGGATGTCATATTGATGGCAGCTGAATGTCAGGTTGAATTGGGAGATTTGGACGGTGCTCTTAAATCCGTTAACTCCATCCGTGAAAGGGCTGCAAAATTGCCTCCAAAACTGACGGGGGATGGTGTGCCCGCCGCGGCTTACAATGTAAAGCCTTATCCATCTTTCAAGGATCAAAATCAAGCCCGCAATGCCGTGCGCTTTGAGCGAAGATTGGAGTTGGCCTTGGAGGGACATCGCTTTTATGATCTGGTGCGCTGGGGAGAAGCAAAAGCTGTGCTTGAAAGTTACTCAGCTTTTGAGGGCGGTATTATCTCGCGTTATAAAGGACTGGTTTTTGGAAGCCGAAACGAGTACTTCCCGATTCCACAAGCACAAATTGATAGAAGTGGTGGTGCTTTAGTACAAAACCCAGGCTATTAACAATCGGCATATAACTAAAAAAGGAGGAAATCAATTCCTCCTTTTTTTATTTTAACGGTTTGTATCCGAATTTTGGCAATAGGTGAAAAGGACTTGTCGCGCTTTTTTGTATGTTTGAGCTGATGAAAAATTATCTGCGCTCCATCCTGCTATTTTTGATGGTTCCATGTCTTATACATTCGGTACATTCCCAGGAATTCGAAGACCTCTACCGGATGTTTCAGGAATCGAAGATACTGAATGATCATTTTTACGGATTTTCGCTATATGATCTCCGTTCCGATAGGTTCGTTATGGATATCAATGGCAATAAACATTTTACGCCGGCTTCCAACACCAAAATGTATACCACCTATGCAACGCTTGAACTCCTGGGAGATTCGATACCTGGATTGGAGTATGTGGAGAGAGGTGACTCGTTAGTAGTCTGGGGGACCGGAGATCCTACTTTTTTACATAATAGATTGGATACACGGGTGGTCTATAATTTTCTGAAGAAAACCGACAAAACAATCTATATTGTGCCCGGAACAATGAAAAATAAGTTCTACGCACATGGCTGGGCAATGGAAGATTACGAGGCGTATTATCAGCCTGAAATAAGCACATTTCCAATTTATGGAAATGTCGTGACCTTCCGCCAGAAAGGTTATAATCGCCTGGTTACATCCCCCGCAAGTTTTCAAAAGCTCCTGGATGTCCTGGCGGAACCTAAGCAGGGAGGCTTCGAACTCTCCCGCTCCTTTAGAGATAATCGCTTCTGGATGTCCAAACGAGCTGTGCCAGAAGATTACGTCAATGAGGTACCTTTTATTTATTCTGATACTTTGTTTATTCGGCTATTGTCGGACACCCTTGGCAAGAATGTGCAGTTATTGGATTACGCGAAACCAAATGATACCAAAATTCTGTATTCAGGACTGACCAAAGACCTCCTCCGGGAAATGATGCTACCCAGTGATAATTTTATTGCCGAACAGTTTCTGATGATGTGTTCATGGCGACAGTTTGGGCAGTTTGATACTTATCTGGTACGTGACTGGATGAAAAACAATGTGTACAAGTTCTTTTCCAACGAAGTGGCCATTTTTGACGGATCTGGCTTATCGTCCTATAATAAAGTGACTCCCAACAATAATATCGATCTGCTGGTGTTACTAAAAAGTAAGATTCCGGATGAAAAAGAACGGTTCCGGCTATTCCCGGCCGGTGGGGTGGACGGTACATTAAAGAGGACCTACAGCAAGGATCTGGGTGTACCCTTCGTCTTCGCCAAAACGGGCACCATCACCTCTGTTTACAATCAGAGCGGGTATTTAATAACAAGATCCGGCAGACGCTTTGCCTTTTCGTTTATGAACAATAATTACATCGATGATCAGGCAGCTGCAATTCGTAAAGAAATGGCTAAAATAATTACTTATATTCGTCAAACTTATTAAGCCAATTTACATGCAAGCAATTGAAAAAAACAATAAAAAATTGATCCGGTCCTGGGCCATGTTTGACTGGGCTAATTCTGCTTATAACCTTGTCATTACCTCCACCATCTTTCCGGTTTACTATACCACGATTACGACTACAAAAGAGCATGGTGATGTGGTTAATTTTTTCGGCTTTGAAATTGTCAATACCGCATTATCCAATTTCGCACTCGCGGTAGCTTATTTGTTGATGTCCTTTTCATTGCCTTTTATATCCTCCTATGCTGATGCACGGGGACTGAAGAAACAAATCATGAAATTTTTTACCTACATGGGGGCAATCTCCTGTATGTGTTTATTTTTCTTCAAACTTGAAACGCTGGAAATCGGAATAATCTGTTTCGCTTTAGCTGCAATGGGCTATATCGGAGGTGTGCTATTCAATAATTCATATTTGCCGCTACTGGCGACTGTGGATCAACAGGACCGCGTGAGTGCCCAAGGGTTTGCTTTTGGTTATATAGGCTGTGTTACCCTACAGATACTTTGTTTTATCGTAGTGCTGAAGCCAGTATGGTTCGGTATCACTGATCCTTCTTTGCCAGCACGGATATCTTTTCTAATGGTCGGATTGTGGTGGTTGGGATTCTCCATGATACCTTTTAAATACCTGCCCAAAATTGAAGCGTCGGCAAACAATACGGATAAAAGCTTTGTGCAGAATGTAAGGGATGAATTTACTTATGTAACTCAGAAAATAAAGGGCATTCCGGAGATTAAGCAGTTTCTACCTGCTTTTTTCTTTTATGCTATCGGCGTACAGACCCTCATGATTGTCGCCTCATCCTTCGGTGAAAAAATTCTTCATCTTGGTGCTGAACGGTTGATCGCTACGATTCTTTTGATTCAGCTGGTCGCTATATTGGGAGCGTTTCTGATGTCTTATTTATCAAGAATCTATGGGAATATCAAAGTGTTGATTGTGGTTGTCATGTTGTGGATCGCGATATGTATAGCCGCATTTTACTTGTCTACGGCCTTGCAATTTTATATTATTGCAGCACTGGTTGGTTTAGTGATGGGCGGTATACAATCTTTATCCCGGTCAACCTACTCTAAATTGATTCCTGCCGATATCAAGGATACAACAGCCTTCTTCTCTTTTTATGATGTGACAGAAAAAGTAGCGATCGTACTTGGGCTGTTTTCCTTTGGACTGATCGAGCAGATCACACACAATATCCGTTACTCTGCTTTGGTCTTGTCTGTGTTTTTTGTAATTGGATTGTTACTTTTGATACGGATATTAGTATCCAATAAATCTTAATTTTATTGATTGAATTAAATATGAAAGTAGAACTTTTTGTTCCTTGTTTTATAGACCAGCTTTATCCGGACACTGCTTTTAATACGATCCGTTTGTTGGAAAAAGCGGGTTGTGAAGTGGTCTATAATCCTGATCAGACTTGCTGTGGCCAACCGGCCTACAATGCTGGATTTTGGGACGATGCGAAACAGGTCGGCAAGAAGTTCCTCGATGATTTCTCAGGACAGCACCTGATCATATCACCCTCAGCCTCCTGCACTGGTATGGTCAGACATGGTTACAGCGATCTATTTGCGAATTCGGCCGATTCTCACCAGTGTCATAAAATACAACAGCAGGTAATGGAAGTTTCCGATTTTCTAGTCAATGTACTGAAAAAAGAGTATTTTGGGGCTGAATTGGAGGGTGTAGCGGTGTATCATGATTCTTGTTCGGCACTGCGTGAATGCAAAATTAAAAATGAACCTAGAAAGTTGCTGAGCAGGGTGTTGGGGCTGGAAATGGTAGAGGTCAAGGACAGCGAAACTTGCTGTGGTTTTGGGGGTAGCTTTGCCGTTAAATTTGAAGGTATATCAGCGGCCATGGCCGAGCAAAAGGTTCGTAACGCCATGGCACTCAATGCCGATTATATTATATCAACAGATTCTTCCTGCTTATTGCAATTGCAGGGATATATTGATAAACATAAATTACCCATTCAGACTCTGCATCTTGTGGATGTACTGACGACTGGCTGGGGAAATATATAAATAACACACTTTAAATCTAAACACATGAATTCGAGAAGAGATTTTCTAAAAAACCTTGCATTAGCTTCTGCTGGTATCGCATTGGCGCCATCGTTGGAAAGTTTTGCCACCGCAAAGAAAGATTGGTTTGACATTTCCTTAGCTGAATGGTCCTTACATAAAACGTTATTTAAAGGTGATCTGAATAATTTGGATTTCCCAGTTGTGGCAGCCAAAAAATATGGTATATATGGTGTTGAATATGTAAATCAGTTCTTCAAGGACAAGGCCAATGATAATAACTATCTAACAGAGCTTAACATGCGCGCCAAAGATAATGGTGTCCGCAATGTCCTCATCATGGTGGATGGCGAAGGGAACCTAGGTGATGAGGATGAAACTAAAAGGAAACAAGCTGTACAGAATCATTATAAGTGGATTTCAGCCGCAAATTTTTTGGGTTGTCACGCTATCCGTGTGAATGCCGCCGGTAAAGGCACTCCCGAAGAGGTTAGCAAACGTGTGGTTGAGAGTTTGACGGCATTATCGGATATCGGAAAAAAAGCAGGTATCAGCATCATTGTAGAGAATCACGGTGGTATATCGTCCCACGGTGACTGGTTGGCTAAGACATTAAAAGCTGTGGGAAGTAAATACTGTGGCAGCTTGCCGGATCTCGGTAATTTTTATGAATATGATCGTTATCAAGGGGTAGCAGACCTGATGCCTTATGCGCATGGTGTCAGTGCAAAGACACATGACTTTGATGCCAATGGAAATGAGACGCAGATCGATTATGAACGCATGCTGAAAATCGTGAAAAAGGCGAAGTTTAAAGGTTATATCGGCATTGAATATGAAGGAAGTAAATTAAGCGAGGAAGAAGGTATCTTCGCTACTAAAAAATTATTGGAGCGCCTGCGCCCGCTAATTTAATTGAAAGCCGCGTTTCTCTAAAAAGGGAAATGCGGCTTTTCACTGGAGCTAGGCTCATGCCGGACCGCTGGTCTGCGCCTGTCTCTATCATCATCCCATATATTAACTATAGTTGTTACAGAACCTTTCGTTGTTTATCGTATCATAGCAGATATTCAGCTGGGGATAAAAAGGGATAATCGACATCACACTACCTGATATTGAAAAATAAGAATTGAAAACATGAATTTGGAAAAAGATGCTGTTCTGGAGTCCCATCTAACTCAAGTGGGGGCTGAACATGTATTGGTGAAAGGACATCCCGCAGGCTTATTTGTATTGTTTTTTACTGAAATGTGGGAACGCTTCAGTTATTATGGGATGCGAGCCCTATTGGTCAACTTTCTGGTTTCTACGATTGCCCAGCATGGCTGGGGCTGGACCAATTCAGAAGCCATGAAACTATATGGTCTATATACCGGCATGGTCTTTTTAACACCATTATTCGGTGGGATTATTGCTGATCGCGTCACCGGATATAAAAAGTCTATTATGGTGGGGGCGATAATCATGACCTTAGGGCATCTGTCGATGGCCATGGAAGGTTTTAGCAAGAACTTTTTTCTAGCTGGGCTGATGCTCATCGTTCTTGGGAATGGTCTTTTCAAACCGAATATCTCCTCGATGGTGGGTAAACTGTATCCTGACAAAGGGGGCAAAAAAGACGCTGGATATACGATTTTTTACATGGGCATCAACGGAGGAGCCTTCCTCGGCATGATGTTATGTGGTTATATTGGCGAGAAAATTGGCTGGCACTTCGGCTTTGGACTCGCAGGGATCTTTATGTTCTTGGGGATGCTGCAGTTTTATTTCGCACAGCGTATTTTTGGGACAATAGGTAACAGTCCGGAGAAAGCGGAGATAATGCTGGAGCAGTCCGTAAAAGAAGACGAACATCCGAAGCACATTGTGCGTGACCGCCTATTGGTAATTGCTATTTTTATGTTTTCCAGCATCGTGTTCCATCTAGCTTTTGAACAGGCAGGTGGATCGATGACTATATTTGCAAAGAATTATACACAGCGCCTGTTGAGCGGAGGAGCTGCAACGATTTTTAAATGGGCTGACTTTGCATTGACGATAGTACCTATTGTCGTGATCACGGGCGTACTCTATGTATTGGCAAAAAAGATAATCCGTAAATATCCGCTCATTATACTTTTTTCAGGGATTTCATTTGTTATCATCTGGTCTCTATGTCTCTGGAAGGTGTACCGTGAATACCATGGTATGGACTCTGAAGTTACCGTTTCTTGGTTTCCTATGCTCAATTCCTTCTTTATCATTACTTTAGCTACATCTTTTAGCAAGATATGGGAAAAGGTATGGAACCCTTCCGGCCCGATTAAATTTGCCATGGGCCTCACATTGGTAGGAGTTGGCTTTGCCGCATTGTCTGTGGGGAGCGCCGAAATACCGACAGGGGCGAAAACTGCTTCGGTAAGTATGATCTGGCTGGTGGCCGCTTATTTTTTTCATACCGTAGGCGAACTGTGCATTGGCCCCGTGGGATTGTCGTATGTCAGCAAGCTGTCACCAAAGAAATTTTTGGGACTGCTGTTTGGTTTTTGGTTTTGTGCCAACGCCATTGCCAATTTTATTGGTGGCTTTATCGGATCTTACATCGATAACATCACCAGTTCTCATTCCATGTCGTATTTCTTTGCAGTATTTACCATAATACCGATGATTGCAGCGGTATTGCTGATTCTAGGAAATAAAAAAATAAAAAAGATGATGCATGGAATTGATTAATTCATAGAAAAATAGTGTATATTCAAGCAATTTTTAACAAAATAAAAACAAAACCTGAGTTATAAAACAATTATCGAAATTATATGAATCAAGAAAAAGATCAAGTTCTTGTAGCACATCTGGCCAAACAGGGGATTGATGACAAGATGGTGAAAGGGCATCCTGCCGGATTATTCGTGCTATTCTTTACAGAAATGTGGGAGCGTTTTAGCTACTATGGTATGCGTGCGCTTCTGGTTAACTTTCTAGTCTCCACGATTGCACAACAGGGCTGGCAATGGACAAATGAAGAGGCAATGAAATTATATGGGGTATATACCTTCGCCGTTTACCTCACACCGCTCTTTGGGGGCATGATTGCTGACCGCTTGACGGGTTATAAAAAAGCGATACTTATAGGCGCTTTGATCATGACTCTCGGGCATGCCTCAATGGCCTTGGAAGGTATTTCTAAAAGTTTCTTTTTTCTTGGTTTAATCTTGATGATTTTGGGGAACGGGATGTTCAAACCCAATATATCTTCCATGGTCGGTAAGTTATATCCCGATACGAGCCCTAAAAAGGATGCGGGCTATACTATTTTCTATATGGGTATCAACGGAGGTGCATTTTTAGGTATGTTGCTCTGCGGTTATATTGGTGAGAAAATCGGCTGGCATTATGGGTTTGGATTGGCTGGTGTGTTTATGTTTTTTGGGATGATCCAATTTTACTTTGGGCAGCGTATTTTTGGAATTGTAGGTGAAACTCCAAAGGCCATTCAGGCGGACCATGACAAAAAGATGAGTGTCAACAAGGAGGAGGAAGAAACGATTCCGGCAAATATTGTGCGTGACCGTCTGGTAGTCGTTGCGGTTCTGATGATAGCCAGTATCGTGTTCTTCTTGGCGTTTGAACAAGCAGGCGGTTCGATGACAATTTTTGCAAAAGATTATACACAGCGCCTGCTCAGTGGAAATATGGCCATTGGTTTTAGATGGCTGGATGCTGCCCTAACCATATTCCCTATCATGGTCATCACCGGTGTACTTTTTTCGCTGGCTAGAAAGGTGTATACCAAGTATCCACTGACCATTATTTTTACCGCTATCTCCTTTGCCATCATCTGGGTTTTGTGTATCTGGAAAGTGCACCGCGAATTTACAGCAGTGAATACGGAGGTAACCGTGTCTTGGTTCCAGATATTAAACTCGTTCTTTATTATTACACTTGCATCGAGTTTTAGTAAGTTCTGGGAGAAGGTATGGAATCCCTCGGGCCCGATTAAGTTTGCGCTGGGTTTAATATTGGTGGGCGTAGGTTTTGCAGCCCTGTCATATGGAAGCCTTTCTATTCCACAAGGAGCTAAAACAGCCTCTGTAAGTATGATCTGGCTGATATTAGCCTATTTTTTCCACACTTCCGGCGAGTTATGTCTTTCTCCTGTAGGCCTTTCCTATGTGAGTAAATTGTCACCAAAGAAATTCTTGGGCCTCTTATTCGGTTTTTGGTTTTGTGCGTCTGCAATAGCAAACCTGATCGGTGGATTTTTGGGTGCATATATTGATAAGATAACCGCAACACATTCGATGTCCTACTTTTTTGGCATCTTTACAATCGTACCCTGTATCGCAGCTTTAATTCTGATTTTATTAAATCCAGTACTGAAAAGAATGATGCACGGGATCAATTAATAACGTACGTATCATAGTTAGAATACATAGTAACCGAGGGGCGGTCCAACTTATTACCGGCCCTCGGTTTTGAGCACTAAGATTCCATGGGTGCGTACTGCAGGCGCAGATGCCAGTGGTTTGTTACTCTTCTATTTTCAGTAACAGCTTGTCTATGCGGTTGCCGTCCATGTCCAGTACCTCAAACACCAAATTTTTAAAACGTACACGCTCTCCTTCTTCCGGAACATGATCCAGTAATAAAAATACTAGGCCGCCCACGGTCGTGACGTTGTTGATGTCATCTTCATCTTCCTCGGAAAGACCTACCTCAAATTCGTCAAAAAGATCTTCGACCTGATACTGTCCATCCACGACATAGTCTCCACTTTCAAGCTGCCGTATGGAGGGACGTATACTGATGTCACTTTCCGTAATATTTCCCACCAAATCGCCGACGATATCACGTAGTGTAATGATGCCTTGGGGCGAACCATATTCATCTATGACCACAGCTTGATGCACCTTGGACGTGCGCAATATGTTCATGATGCTATAAGAAGAACTGAATTCGTTGACAAATTTTATCGGAAGCAGCACCTCCTGAAGATTAAACGGTTTGTTCTCTAGGCACTGCCGTAGCAAAGACTTGACATGAACTACCCCTTTAATATTGTCCAGACCACCTTCACAGACGGGATAGATCGAGTGATCGTTATTCAGGATTACCTCTCTGTTTTCTTCAAAGGAGTCCTCTAGGTCCAAGAATACAATATTTTTGCGGTGAGTCATCAGGTTTATGGCTTTCTTGTCTCCCAGGCTTAGAAGACGGTCAACAATGTCATGCTCAATACCTTCAATGACACCACTGTCTACACCTTCGTCGACCAGCGCTTTTATCTCCTCTTCTGTGACGCTGTTACCTGTACTTTTAATGTTCAGGATCTTGACAATAAACTCCGTGGATGCGCTTAAAAGCCAGACAAAGGGTCTGACGATCTTGCTAAGCAGGTTCATTGGGTAGGCGATAAACATGGCGTATTTTTCGGGGATAGCCATACCGATACGTTTGGGGACCAGTTCACCAAGCACCAGGGAAAAGTAAGTGATAACGAGCACGACCAAAATGACGGCTAATTGCTGGCTGTAGGGGGCAATGATGCTGGATTTGTTGAAGATTTCAATGAGATAGGCCGAAATACTGCCGCCCGAAAAGAATCCTGTTAGAATGCCAATCAGGGTGATCCCTATTTGTACTGTCGAAAGAAAACTGTTGGGCGACTCTTTCAGATGGAGAGCGATTTTCGCGGCTGGATTATTTTTATCGCTTTCGGCCTGCAGCCGCGCTTTTCTGCTGGACACGATAGAAATTTCGGATGCGGACAGTACTCCGTTTAGGATAATCAGTATGAGGATTATAATTGCTTCAGTGAGCATAATGTGTTGAAAGTTGTTTACTAATGCTAATTTAAGAAAAAGACAGCCTAAATCGTAGAATAATCGCTTTATAAAGCAAAGAAGCTGCATCTTTGTGAGATACAGCTTCTTTTATCGGGGATAAATTTTTGAAATTACATACCGCTGTCATCCAGCATAAACGTGTTCTTTTTAGTTTTCCATTTCCCTCTGGTAAAGTCCGGAAACTCGAGCGTTTTGTTACCCTTCTTGATGGATTCAGTAGAAAGCGGAAATACAGCACTCATGGTGACAGAGTCGTATACGTCAATAGGCGTTTGTACCTTTTGCTTAACAGCTTGAATGAACGCATTGAACACAAACCAGTCCATACCGCCGTGACCGGATCCTGTCGCTAGTTCTTCATATTTTTTCCAGATTGGGTGATCGTATTTTTTTACCCATTCATCTGCTGGATCCCATGTATGCGGCTTGGATTTGCCTTCGATATGGATGCCCTTGGCAACGTCCATCCAGATGCCCTCGGTTCCCTGCACACGGAAGCCGATAGAATAGGGTCTTGGCAGGTGGGTATCGTGTGTCAGCAACATCGTCTCTCCGTTGGCACACTGAAGCATCGTCTGCGTGATATCTCCGTTTTTGTAATCAATTTTGCTGTTTGGATGGCCCGGCGAAACTTTATTTACATAGGCCGCCAAACCACGTGCTTTGCTTGAGTAAGAGGTTAAGTGTGTGAATCTATTGCCTTTGTTGATATCTACAAATTGCATGATCGGGCCTAAGCCATGCGTAGGGTATAGGTCGCCGTCTTGGTCGATGTTAAATTGTGTGCGCCATTGAGCTTCAGAAATCGCCTTTGGCCCGTATTCCACACCGTGACCGTAGTAGTTCTTTCCATCATTGAATAGCACTTCTCGCAGGTCGTGCTGGTAGCCCCCTTCGAGGTGCAGTAATTCACCGAAAAGTCCTTGTCTGTGCATATTTAATACGGCAAGTACATCGCGGCGAAAAGCAACATTTTCTAGCGTCATGTAAGGCTTTCCGGTTTCTTCTGATGCTTTGACGACATCCCAGTGATCTTGTACTGTTAGACCTGCGATTACTTCGCAGCCAACATACAGGCCTGCTTTCATCGAATCAATAGCTTGGTCTTTATGAAACTGCCAAGGCGTAGCGATGATGACAGCATCTAGCTTTTCATTGCTCAGCATTTTTTTGTAAGCATCTACGCCGCCGGTATATTCTTTAGGTAATTTGGTGCCCTTCGCATTGAATTGTTTGCGACACTGGGCAAGAGATTCTTCTTGCGTATCACATATGGCTACAATTTCTAAATCGTCTCTATTTAAGGCTATCTGAACATGGTTACGTCCGCGAAGGCCGACTCCAATGAAACCGATTTTAATCTTTCCAGTTGTCTGGGCAAAAAGATCTGTGCTTGACAGGACACCGATTCCAGCCGTAGTGATGGCCGTTGATTTAATGAAATTTCTTCTATCCATTGTTTTGAGATATGAGGAGTTGTATATTAGTTATTTAACGCCGTAAAACCGTCTAAGCGACTGGCTCTTATCAACAAATATATTATTTCATTTCCTATAAATGAAAGTGCAAACGATTGTCTAAAATTATTTAATTTCATGCAATCGTTTGATTGAAATAAAAATTATCATTTATTAATTCAATTTGTGATATTGCAGGCACATTGATGATTTAAAAAACATAGTTTAATGTCTGATTTTAACCAATTAGTAGTAGAGAGCGCAGCAAAACAATTTACGTTAGAAGGAGATATCATTTCAGTACAGCCTTTTGGTTCCGGTCATATCAATGATACGTATCGTGTAGTAAGTTCTGTCAATAACGGCATATCCTATTTATTGCAGCGGATTAACCATCATGTTTTTCCAAATGTGGATGGCTTGATGCACAATATCGCTATTGTGACCAAGCATCTGAGTAAGAAGGTAAAAGTTGCCCAAGGAAAGAGAGTGACAGATCATGTGCTGACGATCATTCCCACAGTAGAAGGAAAATTATATACAAAAGATAGCCAGGGCAACTACTGGCGCATGTTTATTCTGATTGAAGATACAAAGAGCTACGATATTGTGGAGACAGAGGTGCAGGCAGCAGAGGGGGGGCGTGCTTTTGGACTGTTTCAGAAACAGCTTTCTGACTTGGATGCATCTCAGATCGTTGAAGTACTTCCCAATTTTCACAATATAGAATTCAGGCTCGACAACCTCAGGAAGGCCATCGAAACGGATGTCTGTCAGCGCGTCGACGCGGTGAAGAACAAATTAGATTTTATCTTTAGCCGCGAAGGACGGATGAAAACAATTCTGGATCTGGGAAACAAAGGCGCATTGCCTGTGCGGATTACACATAACGATACTAAGTTTAATAATGTGCTTCTGGATATCCATGACAAAATGCAATGTGTGATCGACCTGGATACGGTAATGCCCGGATATGTAGCCTATGATTTTGGAGATGCGATCCGAACCATTATTAACCCTGTTGCGGAAGATGAAAAAGATGTTTCCAAGGTTGTGCTCAATCTGGGTTTATATAAAGCGTATGCCGAAGGGTACCTGGAAGAAGCAAACGCATTTTTGACCACCCTGGAGAAGGAAACATTGGTCGATGGTGCATTTTTATTGCCTTATATGCAGGGTGTACGTTTCTTGACCGACTATCTGGAAGGGGACCATTATTATAAAACCAAATACGATGAGCATAACTTAGTGCGTACCAACACACAATTGAAGTTAGTCGAGGAAATGGAGAAGAATGAAGAGTTTATGCGCAAAGTAATCTTTGATTCTATCTAGCGATTTTATACCTTTAAATTTATGAATAAACTGACTATCCTTCCGATCCTCTCAAACCTGTCCGGTAAGGAGGATTTCTACCAGTTGTCGGCACTTGCTGAAAATCTGGAGTGGAATACCTTATCCTATTGCAACTGGAGCGAATCCTATCCCTATCAGCCATACGTACGGTTCAGGATCGGATACACGGAGGACGCATTTCTATTGCAGTTTGATGTGGAAGAAGAGCAGATGCGTGGAAGTTATTCCGAAATGAACCAAAATGTCTGGGAAGATAGCTGTGTAGAGTTTTTTATTTCATTTGATGAGGGGAAAACCTATTACAACATTGAATTTAATCTGATTGGTACAGGTCTCATCGGTTATGGATCCGCAGACAAGTCGACCCGGAATAGACTGAGTGCCGAAGAAATCGGTTCTGTGCGAACATTTTCCATGATTGAGCGTTATGGTGAAAAGAAGCATTGGAGCATGATCCAACTTGTTCCATTTGCCGTTCTAAAGCTTAGCAATTCAGATGATCTGAAAGGTAGGAAAGTGCATGGTAATTTCTATAAATGTGGTGATAAGTTAAAAAATCCGCATTTTTTATCCTGGAGCAAAATAGACAATCCAACTCCTAATTTCCATTTGCCTCAGTTCTTTGGGGAATTGATCTTTGGATAGAAGTTGGATTGTGGAAGTGTCTATGCTTATTGGTAAACAGATTCTTTTTTGAATTTTTTTGCCAATAATGCGTATACCAATACACGGTATTTATTTTTATTGGATTTACCAATGGCTGCGATCACCTCTTCCAATGCTTTGTCTAAATCCGGCCCATCTTTTAGCCCCAATTTTTTAATTAAGAAATTTTGTTTGACACGATTAAGTTCATCGGGATCTGATGCAGCGATAGTCTCCGAATCTGGATTATAAATGGAAGGTCCGATCGCCCTTGTTACTTTGGCAATAAAGGCTTCATCCAATGATAAACCTAATTTTTTGGACTCTGCAGTGTATGCTGCGATTTTTTCATCTAATTTGCTCATAATTATGTAAACGAT
Source organism: Sphingobacterium thalpophilum (assembly GCF_901482695.1). Lineage (NCBI taxonomy): Bacteria > Pseudomonadati > Bacteroidota > Sphingobacteriia > Sphingobacteriales > Sphingobacteriaceae > Sphingobacterium > Sphingobacterium thalpophilum. Next base: position 664,924 of record NZ_LR590484.1, on the reverse strand, counting down.
TTAATTGTAGTAAGTTAAATTAATGAAAAAAAGTTGGAGAACAAAATAATTCTTGGGAGATTAATAAAGATTGTTACATTTGTACGCAGTTGATGCCGGTAACTCAAAGTGTGGAAAAATTCCCTGAATTATTCTGAATAACTGTTGCAAGTTACATTTTTATAAGTTATCTTTGCACCTCAATAATTGAATATACGTAATCATAATAATAATGAAAAAAGATTTGCACCCTTCAAATTACAGATTAGTTGTATTTAAAGATATGTCAAATGACTATGCTTTTCTTACCAAATCTTGTGTTGAAACCAAAGAAACTATTCAATGGGAAGATGGTAATGAGTACCCAGTTGTAAAATTAGAGATTTCTCATACATCACACCCTTTCTATACAGGTAAGATGAAATTGGTTGATACAGCTGGCCGTATCGATAAATTCCGTAACCGTTACAACAAGAAATAATTGTAGCAGATCTGTATATTACAATATCAAGAACTCGATAAATATGATTTGTCGGGTTTTTTTTATTACTTTTATTTTGTGAAAATCTTTTTTGTAGACAGCTCAGAGACTGTTCAGCCATTGGGCAAGCTTAGCCACCCGGTAGCTTTTTTTGATAAAAAGAGTTTATATCCGTTTACCTTTATCAAATCCTGTTTAGACTTGCGTGTAGGAATTCTTACGCTCAAAGAGAAGTGGATTAAGCTGGCGTCTAAACTAGCGCTTGAGCTGATATGCGTTGGAGATAGCAGAGGCGAAGAGGGCTTAATCTGGGTTTCAGCGAATGTTGTTCCATCCGCACCATTACTCAAGGTTATCCAAGGGATGGCTGCCGGTGATGTCCTGCAACAGAAAGGGCAGGCTGTGGCTGTTCGCTATAGCGTCAAAGGCGATTATTCCCTCCGCGATTTGCCGGTAAGGGTCAGTCTTCTACAAGGGGTCGAAGACCTATTCTTGACAGTGGGAGCTGAAATTAGAAGCGACTTCGGCCTGCTGGTCGAAGAACAGGTGCAACCTCTAGTGTCATCGACCAATCAATTGCTCGGTACAGCCTTTTCTATTGGCGCAGATGTATCTATGGAGTGTGCTACTCTTAATGCGATGGACGGGCCAATCTATATTGACGAAGGGGTCACTATTATGGAAGGAGCCCGTTTACGTGGACCTTTATATCTTGGACAAGGAGCCGTTGTAAAGATGGGGGCTACAATTTATGGTAATGTTTCCGTTGGCAAACAGAGTGTAGTGGGCGGTGAGGTCGGTAATTCGGTCATCGGCGACTTCTCTGCCAAAGGGCATCATGGCTATCTGGGCTGTTCGGTTGTCGGCGACTGGTGCAACCTTGGCGCTGGCACCTCCAATTCGAATCTGAAAAACAACCTCAAAACGGTGTCGATTTATGACTATAGGCAAGAAGCCTTTCGCGACACCGGTCTCCTCAAATGTGGCGCTTTTATCGGTGACTATTCAAGGCTGGGCATAAATTCAGCTCTAAATACGGGGACAGTAATTGGTATGGCAAGTATGCTGGCAGATACAAGTTTTTATGCTAAATTTGTACCGTCATTTGCATGGGTGTTCGATGGCGATGTACAGCCCTATCGCCTGGACAAATGCATGGAGTATCTGGAAGAGTTATACAAATCAAAAGGGCAGAAGCTTCCAGAACAGATCAAAAGGGAATTGAATCAACTTAACAGAAATATCATTAAATCGTAAAAATCATGCGTAAAAAAATCGTAGCTGGTAATTGGAAAATGAATTTGGACTATCAGTCTGGACTAAGTCTGTTTTCCGAGATTATCAATATGGCCAAAGATGAGGTGATTGGCAATCAACAATTGGTCGTGTGTAGCCCATTTATTCATTTGTCAAGCCTTGGACAATTATCGAAAAATATTGCTAATGTGAATATCGGCGCGCAAAATATTCATCAGGCGGAGTCTGGAGCCTATACAGGCGAGGTGTCTGCAGTACAGGTTAAATCAGTTGGGGCTTCACATGTAATTTTGGGGCATTCGGAGAGACGCGCATATTTCGGAGAGACAGATGCATTGTTAGCGACTAAAGTTGATGCTGCACTTAAGCATGACCTGACACCAATTTTCTGTGTTGGCGAAACAAAAGAAGAACGCGAGTCCGGCGATTTCTTTACTGTAATTAAAACACAATTGGCAGATGGATTGTTTCACTTATCCAAAGAGGCTTTTGAAGCGATCGTTTTAGCATATGAACCGGTCTGGGCGATTGGTACCGGACTTACAGCGAGCCCTGAACAGGCACAGGAAGTCCATGCATTTATTCGTAAAGTTATCGCTGAAAAATACGGGCAGGAGACCGCAGATAATACAAGTATACTATATGGTGGATCATGCAATCCGGGAAATGCAAAAGATTTATTTGCACAGGCGGATATCGACGGTGGTCTCATTGGTGGTGCTTCTTTGAAATCGCGAGATTTTATAGATATTGCCAAAGTGTTTAACGGCTAATTTAAAAAAATGAAATACCTGGAGGTTATCTTTCAAATGCTATCTGGTGAAGAATGGCAAAAAGATCTGTTGATAGCAGATTTGGCGGACATTGGTTTTGATACTTTTGAAGATACCGAATCTGGATTTGCAGCCTATATCCCGGCTGCAAATCTAGATTTGCAAGCTTTAGAAACGTTGATGCTCAATCTTGACGAAGGAATTGAGGTGAACTATAAAGTCAACGAAATTGAAAATCAGAATTGGAACAAGCTTTGGGAAAGTAATTTTAATCCCATTGAAGTTGGTGGACAGTGTTATGTACGGGCAACTTTTCATGACACGAAGCCTGATTTTCCCTATGAAATAATTATTGATCCAAAGATGTCTTTCGGGACAGGTCACCATCAGACTACTTCGATGATGTTGCAGTACATTCTAGAGGATGAGTTTGAGGGTAAGGCAGTTCTGGATATGGGCTGTGGAACAGGTATCTTAGCGATACTGGCATCAAAAAAAGGTGCTAACCCCATATTAGCGGTAGACTATGACGAGATCTGTGTCGATAGTGTGCGTGAAAATAGTGTGCTGAACCAGGTGGATAATATCGAGCCCCTTTGTGGCTCGTATGAAGTTTTGGAGGGCAGGTCGTTCGATAGTATTCTGGCAAATATTAATCGGAATATTCTGTTGGAACAATTGCCTCAGTATGCGCACAGTATACAGCACAATGGAGCATTGTATCTGAGCGGTTTTTATGAGCAGGAAGATTTGCCTATGTTGCTGGAGGCAGCACAATCTTTGGGCTTTGAGTTTGTCTCCAAAAAAGTTTTAAATAATTGGTGTGCAGCCAAGTTTGTGAAACGGTAATAGAGCTATGCGTATTCATTTTATAGCGATAGGCGGAAGTGTGATGCACAACCTTGCAATTTCATTGGCCAAGCAAGGGCATCAGGTTACGGGATCCGACGACCAGATCGTAGAACCTTCACGGTCTCATTTGATTGAAGCGGGCTTATTGCCGGATCAGCTGGGATGGTTTGAAGAAAGAGTAACTGATGATATCGATGCCGTGATTTTGGGCGCCCACGCCCAGGCAGATAATCCCGAGTTAAAGAAAGCGCAGGATCTGGCGCTTAAAATCTATTCTTTCCCTGAATTTGTTCAAGAACTTTCACAGGATAAAATCCGTGTAGTCATTGCCGGTAGTTATGGTAAAACGACGATTGCAAGTATGGTCATGCATGTCATGCGTTATTTAGGCAAGGAGTTTGACTATCTGGTCGGTGCACAGTTACGCGGCTTCGACAGGCTGGTCGATATTACCAAACACAACAAGGTAATCATTATCGAAGGAGATGAGTATGTGTCCTCCAAAATCGACCCTAAGTCCAAGTTTTTATACTATAAACCAAATATTGCATTGATTTCTGGCATCGTTTGGAATGAGTATAATTCGAAATTATCAAAAGAAGACTATATTCAGCAATTTGAAGATTTTATCGACACCATCCCCTCTAAAGGTACATTAATCTACAACAAGGAAGATGCTGTGCTACAAAAGGTCCTGCAGGACACCAAAGACTGTAAGATCAACAGACATGGATATAAAATTCCGGAGTATACAATCAATAAGGGAATTACCTATATCAATACACCTGAAGGAGACGTGCCGCTACAGGTATTTGGAAAGCACAATTTATCCAATATTGCAGGTGCTTATACTGTTTGCGAATGGCTGGGCATCAAGAAGAAAGATTTTTTTGAGGCCATCAAAAGCTTCAATACATCTATCCGCTATTTGGAGTTTGTAGCAAGCTCAGAGGGGTCTGTGGTCTATCAGGATTATGCATGTAATGCGGATAAGGTCAAGTCTAGTATTCATGCGGTTAAAGAGCAATTTCCTAATCAGAAACTGGTCACAATTATCGAATTAAACTCTTATGATAGTTTAGACTCGTCATTTTTGTTACAATACGCAGACTCTATGAAAGAGTCGGATGTATCTGTGGTCTATGTCAATATCAACTCCTGTAAGGAGCTGAATAAAGATGTGGAAAGTGTACCTGAAAATATTAAGAAAAGTTTTAACAATCCTGATTTAGAGGTTGTTGTAAGTTTGGATGGACTTTACTCCTTTCTGGATGGCGTTAAATCTAGGGGTTACAATTTACTGCTTATGAGTTTAAATAATTATAATGGGGTTAACCTCTCAGTGCTCGCAGATCGTTTTTTTCGGGATTTTTAAAGAAAAAAATATAATTTAATGTAAATTAATTTTTAAATGCTATTTTTGTTTGCTATTTTTGTTTAAAATATCTACCAGATGAACGCATTAGGAAAAAAAATTAGATTACTTAGACACCAAAAAGGGTGGAGTCAAGAAGATGTTGCAAAGCGATTGGATATCTCAATCCCAGCATTTTCTAAAATTGAAACAGGAATTACAGATGTCAATCTGTCTCGCCTAAATCAAATTTCAAAATTATTCAATTTGACAGTTGTTCAACTATTATCGACCTCCGATTCGGAAGAAGATAAAGAGTATGTCAACGAGGTAAATGCACTAACGCAGAAGCTGCAGCAGCGCGATACTGAAGTGATTGAACTTCAAAAAAAGGTCATCGACCTTTACGAGCAATTGCACAAAAGATAGGGCATATTAAAATTGTTACTTAAAAGGCGATCCAACGGATTGCCTTTTTTTGTTTATGCAACTTTATTTTGGTCAAAAGTGATTTTGTTTTTGTTTCTTTGTAAGTATTTTATAAAAAAATAAAGGTTGACTACTTATGGGGAGATTAAACGGGGAAGCAACAACAATCCCGTCGAACGATTTTTTTAAATCCAATGTACTCGGACAGCGCTCAGGCCTGTTCGTGCTATTCTTTACAGAGATGTGGGAACGGTTTTCGTTCTATGGCATGCGCGTTTTACTAATACAATTTTTAACCGCAGCAGTGATTCACGGAAGCCCTTTCTCAGGCTGGGCTTGGACTGCACAACAGGCTGGTGCACTATACGGAACCTACGCCATGATGCTCTATCTGACACCGATTCTCGGGGGGATCATTGCCGATAAATATATCGGATCCCGAAAGGCAGTAATTATCGGAGCGCTTATCATGACCTTGGGACACGCAGCAATGGCTTTCGATACAGCTATCATGTTTTTTTTAGGACTCGTCTGCCTGGTTGTGGGTACAGGTTTTTTCAAGCCCAATATGCCTTCGATATTAGGTGAAATGTATAAAGATCTACCGGAAAAGAAAGATGGTGCATATACTATATTTTATATGGGGGTGAATGCCGGAGCTTTCTTTGGCATGATGCTGTGTGGTTATATCGCCGAAACTTATGGCTGGCACTGGGGCTTTGGATTAGCTGGTATATTTATGTTTTTAGGTACTCTGCAATTTGCATTTGCTAAACCACTTATGGGGAACCTGGGCGTGTTGGACAAAGTGACAGCAGACAATTTGGTAGTAGAAGAGAGTAAGGAGCCGCTCGACGATACCGATACTAAAAATCCTTTTACGCTGCGGGACTACATTCTTATAGGTATAGTATCCATTATTGGCTTTGTATATGCATTTAATGATCCTTTATCAAAAAATGGGATAATCGATGTCTTCTCCGGATTAGATACCTCCTTTTTAAGAGGACAATATCTGATGGTAATTATCGCTTTAGTGCTATTCATTTATCTGTTTGTATCCCGAATTTTGCGGTATGACAAAGTAGTCCGTGATCGGATGTTTGCGGTGGTGCTGTTGGCTTTTTTTCTGATTTTTTTCTTTATGAGTTTCGAACAGGGAGCGACATCTTTGGTCTTAGTTGCGCGTGACAATATTGATCGGGCCCTTACCGGAACAGCATTGACAACATTCAACGTAGTTAATGGCTTATTGACCATTGTGCCCCTATCTATTATTACATGGGTATTGGTAAAACTGGCGCGCGTCACCTGGAATAAAATTGCATTATCGAATATCGTTTTATTTGTCTGCTTTGCACTGATCTGGGGCGCAGCGATCTGGATGCTTTACAAAGAGTTTAATAAAGAGGCGTCTGAGATCAAGGTATCTTGGTTCTCCATCCTCAACTCCTTTTTTATTATTGCGCTAGCCTCTACCATATCTAAAATCTGGGAATCTAAATATAATCCGTCTGCAGCGTTCAAATATGGCTTTGGATTAATTCTGGTTGCTATCGGATTTCTGATCATTGGTTTAGGCTCCTGGGGTATCGCGCCGGGCACAAAAATCTCTATGGTATTTCTGGTAATGACCTACCTCTTCCATACTTTGGGCGAATTATTTATTTCTCCTGTGGGCTTATCGTATGTATCCAAGTTGGTTCCAGCACGGATGCTAGCTTTTATGTTTGGAATATGGTACCTCGCTATTGCCATTGCTCAGAAGGTGGCAGCAGTTTTGGGAGGCCAGGTGGAAGCTATTCAGCAAGAGTATTCTTTAAGCCACTTTTTCTTCTTGTTCACAGCAATTCCCGCCCTGGCCGGATTGCTCGTTATGCTGTTCAATCCTTTGATCAAAAGATTGATGCACGGAATTAAATAGTAAACTATACAAGCTTCTTTTGCGAAAGAAGCTTTTTTGATTAATATAAAATTAACTATGGAGGCGAGTAAACGCGAGTCGTTAGAAGAGATTCAAAATTTTGAAGGAAAATATCCAAAACAAATCTGGAACCTGTTTTTCTCGGAAATGTGGGAAAGATTTTGCTTTTATGGCATGCGAGGGATGTTGGTATTCTTTATGATTTCACAGCTGAATTTTGCTGAAAAAGAGGCTAATCTTCAGTATGGTGCGACACAGGCATTCGTATATGCATTTACGTTTATCGGCGGCCTGTTTGCCGATAAGATTTTAGGTTTTCGAAAATCGCTATTTTGGGGGGGATTATTAATGATCGTAGGTAGCGTTTTTCTAGCTACAGATCCACATCAGTATTTTTTCTTTGGCCTTTCGTTTATCATCATTGGTACGGGTTTTTTTAAACCAAATATTTCAACGATGGTGGGTGAATTGTACAGGGAAGGTGATAATCGGCGGGACGGTGGTTTCTCCTTGTTCTATGCCGGAATAAACCTGGGTGCCTTCTTAGGAGGCTACGTTTGCGTGGCTATCGGGAAAGGTTATATGCTGACTTCGATCATTTCAGAAGCGCATCGCTGGAATGTAGCGTTCGGCTTAGCTGCAGTGGGGATGCTGATCAGTTTGGTTAATTTTCACTTTACCAAAAAACATCTTGGCCCTATTGGTCTACAACCGGGAGATCCAGAAGCTATCGTGAAAACTAAGGCGTTACCTCGATGGGTGGAATACGCTGTATATGGGCTGACATTGCTCTTTATACCCGTTATTCAGATTATGGTGTCCAAGACGCAATATACCGATTATTTCATGTACACCATTGGGCCGTTGACGCTGCTGTACCTCTTTTATGAAATGTCAAAAGTGAGTCGCGAAGAACGTAACAAATTGGTTGCGGCGCTCGTATTTATTCTGTTTTCAATTATTTTCTGGGGAATATATGAGCAGAGCGGCGGTTCCTTGAGTATTTTTGCTGCTAAGCACCTGAACGATTCCCTGTTGGGGGTAGTGACCCTCGATCCCAATGGCGTGAACAACTCCGGCGGCGCGTTATTTATTATTGCCCTGGCCCCTTTGTTTGGACTATTTTGGATCTGGTTGGCGAAGCGGAAACTTGAACCGAATACAATTATCAAGTTTGGTCTCGGATTTGTTTTCTTAGGTTTGGGCTATTATGTGCTTTTCGCGACACGATTGTTTGCCCACGATGGAATGACGTCATTGGATATCTTTACACTCGCGCTATTGGTAATAACGGTAGGTGAGCTTTGCCTTTCTCCGATCGGACTTTCTATCATGACTAAACTGTCTCCAGCAAAATTGCAAGGAATTATGATGGGGATGTGGTTTTTGGCCAGTGCCTACGGTCAGTACGTTGCTGGCTTGATCGGCGCGAGTATGGCCGAGACAAAAGAAGGCAGCTCCCTGGCGGATAACTTGACAACCTATACGGAAAGTTACAAGCAACTGGGTTTATATTCGTTGATAGCAGGTGTCGTCCTTATCGCTTTATCGCCGGTCGTACGTAAACTAATGGGCAACGTCAAATAGGGAAGCATTCCGCAAAATTCCATTAAGGTCAACATAGAATACTTGCGGAAAGGAAGAATATTCACAATGGCTAAATAAAAAAAGCTTGACTAAAATCAAGCTTTTTTTATTTAGCCATAAATCCATTTGAATTTATATTCTTTCTCCGGAATCTTCATCCGATCAGCCAACCTTGTAAGGCGGTCCGGCAGTTTGAGAAGGTAGTCTCTCGCTTTCTCTCCTTTATCATTTAGGCCTGACACTTGATCAATTTTCCATTCCTTGTTTAGTTCTTTTAGGATATCCACGTAATCGAGGGCTGTATAGACTCCGAGTCGCTGTGCAGCATCTGAAAAATGGGCAAATGCCTCTCCCTGAGGCTCACCGGATTCCCTCAAAAACTGTGCTGGCATCACGATTTTCTTGCGCATCATATCTTCAAATGCAATCATGACTTCACTTGGGTCAACTGTTATTGCTTTCGATATGAAGGACATATAGGCTTTGGCATGACGGGCTTCATCAGAAGCAATGACACCGCACATCTTTGCTAGCAACTTGTCTCCACTTTTCTTAGAAAGCCCAGCAACTCGACGGTGTGACACATTAGTCGCCAATTCCTGAAAAGAGGTATAAATAAAATTGCGGTAAGGATCTGCTCCTGTACCAATATCAAATCCATCCTGAATAAGATATTGCGTAGAAATTTCGAACTGACGCATATCTATTCTTCCGGATAAATAAAGGTATTTATTTAATAGGTCGCCGTGCCGGTTTTCTTCTGCAGTCCATGCACGCACCCACTTCATCCAACCGCCCTGTTCATTTTTGTCAACATCTTCAACCATCGTCAGCCAGGACTCGTAAGTTGGCAGAGCCTCCTCTGTTATCGTGTCACCTATTAATACTGCAACTAAATCATATGGAAGTTCCTTAGCACTTTCCTGTAAATCTCTTATTTCCTCAAAAAACGTATCCCTCGAAGCATCTGGAAGAAAATCAGCAGGTTGCCACATTTCTTCAACAGGCTTCAGGTATTCGCTCATCTCATTCAACATGAACGGTTCCAAGTAGGCCATCACTTCTTTACGTGACCCTTCGGGTATATTTAGAGGTAATTCTTGCATATTAATACAAAGGTAACTAAATAGCGTCAATAAATTATATAAGGACAATAGAATTGTGAAAAATCGCAGGAGATGGCGTATTTTATGGATAATTGCACGCGTTCAGTGTTTATGACAAAGCTGTTACAGCATGCATTAGAGTATATTTATCGACAAAAGATCGATATTAAGTGATGCTGAAAAAAAACGTGTGTGGCGTTATTTGGGGCATATTTACGGACAATGCGAAAGGAATACTTGATAATGACATAAAAAACAGATTGCCGGTCCTGTATTCGATAAAATACTATTAACTTTGTATAAATTATTTAGACTGCTTTGGAAACATATAATATAGATAAAATACGTGCAGATTTCCCGATTTTAAAAAGAGAGGTAAATGGTAAGCCCCTGGTCTACTTGGACAATGGTGCCACGACGCAGAAACCTGTATCCGTTATCAATTCGATAGCGCATTATTATAGCGATATGAATAGTAATGTGCATCGCGGGGTTCATTATTTAAGTCAGATTTCAACAGATGCTTTTGAGGTAACCCGCAGGAAGATTCAGTTTTTCATCAATGCGCCGGAGGACAGACAGGTGATCATTACCAAAGGCACCACAGATAGTATCAATCTGGTGGCAACTTGTTATGGCAGAGCTTTTATCCAAGAAGGCGAAGAAATTATCCTTTCCGCCATGGAACACCATTCCAATATCGTACCTTGGCAGATGCTCTGTGATGAAAAAGGTTGCAAGATCCGTGTTATCCCGATGAATGATAAGGGCGAATTGGATATGGATGCCTATCGTGGACTGTTTAACGAACGGACCAAGCTTGTGGCGGTAACCTATGTTTCTAACGCATTAGGTACCATTAATCCTGTCAAAGAGATGATTTCGATCGCCCACGCACATGGAGCGGTCGTACTGGTGGATGCAGCTCAGGCTATACAGCATATCCAGGTGGATGTGCAGGATCTGGACGTGGACTTTTTGGCATTTTCGGGACATAAAATGTACGGACCTACAGGAGTCGGAGTATTGTACGGCAAAGAGGAACTGCTGAATGCCATGCCTCCCTATCAGGGCGGAGGTGATATGATTAAAGATGTCACTTTTGAAAAAACGACTTACAACGAACTTCCTTTTAAATTTGAAGCCGGTACCCCCAATATCGAAGCGGGCATATGTCTGAATGAAGCCATCGATTATATCAGCTCGATTGGTTTAGCACATATCGAGGCCTATGAACACGATCTGCTGGTCTACACACAAGAAAAATTAAGCCAGATTCCGGGTATACGTTTTATAGGTACCGCAGATCAAAAATGTTCGGTGATCTCCTTTATCATAGAGGGCACCCATCCCTATGACGTTGGGGTAATTTTGGATAAACTGGGTATTGCTGTACGCACTGGTCACCACTGCGCACAGCCGGTAATGGACCGCTTTGGCATTCCGGGAACAATCCGGGTTTCTTTGGCCCTTTATAATACGAAAGAAGATATAGATATTTTGATAGCAGGCATTCAGCGTGCCGTAAATATGTTAGTTTAATAAAAGTAGTTATGACTATTAATGAGATACAAGATGAGTTAATTGAAGATTTTGCTTTCTACACCGACTGGATGGAAAAATATGAATACATCATCCAGCTGGGTAAAGAAGTCCCTTTGATTGATGAACAATATAAGACAGATGAATATATTATCAAAGGATGCCAATCCAAGGTGTGGTTATATCCTGAAATGAAAGATGGCAAAGTATATTTCACTGCGGATAGCGATGCTATTATTACAAAAGGGCTTGTGAGCCTTATGGTAAAAGTGCTGTCAGGGCATACGGCCAAAGAAATTGTGGAGGCTGAGCTATACTTTGTTGACCAGATCGGTTTAAAAGAACATTTATCACCGACACGTGCAAACGGACTGCTGTCTATGATCAAGCAGATGAAATTATACGCGGTGGCCCTGCAGGTCAACGCTTAGAAAGATCACGATCGTGCACATGAGCAAAGAGGTGAACGGTTTCTTTGCGCATGTGCGACAAGGATATCGTTGTTAGACGGACCGACCTCACCTCTAAATTGGATCATTTCAAAAGGTCTTTGATCAGAATCTTGTTCATTTTCATTAATGCTTCAACGGCTCCGGGTTGCTGAAGATAATCTGCGATCTGTTCTGGTACAATTTGCCAGCTTACACCAAACTGGTCTTTGCACCATCCACAGCGACTTTCGTTTCCCTGCTGTGTGATTTTGTCCCAATAATAATCTATTTCCTCCTGATCCTTACAGAGGATGGTCATCGAAACGCCTTCCGTAAAGGTAAAGTCCTGCTTGACCCCACTATCCATCGCCATAAGCGTGAAGCCATTGACAACGAATTGAGTATGCTGGACCGAGCCTTTAAATTCTCCTTCAGGGTAGCGTAAGATACCGTTGCTCTGAAAATCCTTAAATAGATCTTCAAAAAAATGGAGCGCGGCTTCGCATTTACCTTGGTGAGCACCGCAATACATCAGTGTAGGGACAATCGCCTGTTGGTTCGTATCGCTCAGTTTACCTTGATAGAGTTGCCAGTTAACACCATACTTGTCTGCTAACCAGCCATAGTATGAACTCCAAGGGTAACTGTCGAGCGGCATCAGAATATGGCCATCTCGGGAAAAAGCAGCCCAGACACGGTCTATTTCTTCTTTTGATTCGCAGATCACCATAAAGGAGATCGAGGGATTAGCTTTAAACATCGGGCCGCCGTTGATACCGATAAACCGGATACCGTTTAATTCGGCTTCAACCACGATAGAAGAGGTGCTTTGGCAGTGGCTGTTCGGGAAAACCTGACAGTATAAATCAAAAGCCTCTTGGGCATTTTGGTCAAACCAGATAGAGGGAATAATTGAATTTTTCATGAAAGCTATTTTTAGAAAATCTCATTATCTATATTTATCATTCAGCCCTTTATTGGCAAGGATCAGTGGTTTTATTTTTTCTAGCCGGGATAGTTTGGTTTTTTGCTGTTTAGCATCATCGATATACTCGATATACTCTTTTTGCCTCCCGGGGCTGAGTGCTTTAAACTGTTGATACAGTTCGGAATCAGCTTCTAACATGTCTAGCAATATCCCCGAAGGTGCTTTTACAGGGGTCTTGACTGGTTTAAGCTCTTTACCTTGTTCAATCGTCTGAATGGATTCCAGGATATAGTTTTCGATTTTGGCACTGTCCATTTGGCTTACGTCTTTAAAACGCCATTGCCGGAGTGCTTTGGTTTTCCCCTCCGACGCATTGATCAGCACCTGTTCTTTGTCCATCAGAAAAACGCCGTTATAAAACCACAGGGAAAAGAAATGTTTGAAGCCACCCCAGCCAATAACGTTCTTTCCCTTATACGTATAGACGGAGCTGCCCCATTTAAACTCTTTTTTCAAGGGCATCTTTTGTATGATCTGCTGCATCAGTTCTTCTGCATCCTGCCATTCCCCACGGCTTTTGTGCCAATTTGGTCCCTGCTTATTGTTTAACTTTTCAACATTGAACGCTACAATAGCCCGGATAATAGTTTCGGGAACAGGCTGATCTATTGGAATCTGTATGGCGCCTTTAGACGTTTTGAATGCTTTTAACTGCTCCGCAAAATGTGCAATAGCCTCCGGACCCGGATACAGGCCGAGATGCTGTTTATTCATTGCAAAATGGATCAGATTACCATGAAATCGAAATGTGGGCATCTGATAAGAGATGGTCTCTGTTGCCGAATCAGGTACCACCTCGGCAAGAAGCCGTCGGATCTTTATAAGGTAATTTTTCTTCTCACCTTCGAATTGATTGATATATTCGTCAATTGTCGAAATGCTATTTGCCATAATCTGCTTCTAGTTTTTGATGCTTCAGACTGATCTACCTGATGCTATCTGCTTTTGTCCTGAGCTAGCTATTGTAACTATAGAGTCGTCGATACAATATTCTGTATAAGCCCCTTTGTTTGTTGTCATTTATCGTCTTTGCAGGCTATATTAAATTCTGTTTTTACGGTTGTTGAAACATAAAATCGAAGGCAGCGGTCCTTAGATTAATACCGTATTCTAGATAGGCTTTAAGACAAGCCAGAAAATTTGCCCAGCCTTCCGTCTGCCGCATCATGATCAAAATACCGTCCTTGTCATTGTTCATTTCATGTTCCGTAATTTTGACAACCGTTGCGCTATCGCCATAAGTAGACAAGTGGATTTCGACCAACTGGCCAGCAGTGCCCCCGCTCCAGTCAAACGAAATATAAGAATCAGCCTCGATGGTCTTCCCCGTTACTGGGAAACTCTCTGCGAATTCGGGAAAGGTCCAATCAATAGTCTTTCCCGTCTCAAGACGTCCCGTGGAACCTTTAATAAAATAGTGACTCATTTTATTGGGGTCGACAATTGCTTCAAAAACTTCGTGAATAGGTTTTTGAATCTGAATACTGGCTTTGGCAGTTAGCTTTTCCATGTCATTGATTTTTTTAACAAATATTGTACAAATACTGATTACTTGTAGCTTTCTGTGATAGAAATATTTTTTGCAGTACAGTTAGACTTTGTGCCCATCCTAATTAACAGTTTAGTAGAGCATAGGTTTTTTAACATGGCTGATTTTAGATGCCCATTCCACTTAAATGGGGCATTATGTCTTGGGTCGGATGAATTTATGCGCCGGCGAGTGCGGGTGGCTATAAAAATCGCTGTATGGTTCTTCATGGTCAATAATAAAAAAAGAAACAAAAAAGGTTAATCATTTGATCAGCCTTTTTTTGTGGTCCGCGGGGATCATCAATATATTTTTACAATGATCTGATATTCAGTTTTTTTTATTTATACTTAAAGCAATGGACACCATAAAGGACACCACATCAAATGATTTTAAATGAACTATTTTAGTTAAGTCGTTAACTATGCTACAAGATAATAGCGCATTAGTAGTTAACCAAGCAAATCTGAAAATTTTTAATTGTTAAAATTAGTGCTTTTCATCCTAAAAATTTCAAAAGACCAAGGGTGGACGGCGGATTGCAAATTTAGTTTTCGATTTTATTTGGGCAAACGTATTGACACCTAAAAAATTTTGCCCAGCTTTTAAAGACAAAAAGCTGAATGGCATAACGACCAAAGAAGTTTCCATTTAGGCTATTCTAACAGGTTCAATGAACTTATAACACCATTAGAATACGCAAATTTGGTGTACGATATGTTTGGTTCCTATTTGGTAGAAACCTTTAAAAAGATTACCAGGGCGGAGCTTGACAGCATTAAATCACAATGGACATTGATACTATCAATCAATTTCCGTTCCCGGCATCCTTCGATGCACAGCAGTATAGTAGTGATAACGGAGGAGTGGAAAAGCGGATGGTGAATTTCGTTATAGATGAAACATCAGAGGCATTTATGTTCAGGGATAAGTATCTGGAGCATTATGGGTTTTAATGATTTAAACGAAAAAAGCGTGCCTTAGCACGCTCTTTGTGATCCCGCTGGGACTCGAACCCAGGACCCATACATTAAAAGTGTATTGCTCTACCAGCTGAGCTACGGAATCCTTTCCGTTTTTGAAAGTGATGCAAAGGTATGAAAAGTTGTCGTTGCTTCCAAATGTTTTTGGTCTTTTTGCAGATATAATTTGTAACAGGTTAAAAATTACTTGGTTATTCTTTATTGCGATGGATCGTCATCGGGGAAACCACATCGACATTATCTCTAGGCAATTCAGAGCAGGTTTGTTTTGGGACTATTCCAATCATACGAAAAAAGCCGGCGAGGTAATGCCGGCTTTCTCAATATCTTTAGCGTCGAGAAAAATCTTATTCTGTCACAACACCCATATTGCTGAACTTGTCGATCCGCTCTTTGATAAGGGTGTCGCTATCTTTAGCGGTCAGCTCTGCCAAGTCTCTTAACAACTGTTCTTTTAAATTGCTTGCAGCTTTTGCAGGATCCTGATGTGCGCCACCTAGCGGTTCAGGAATAATCCCATCGATCAATCCATTCCCCAACATGTCATGAGCAGTCAACTTCAGTGCCTCTGCAGCTTTTTCCTTATGATCCCAACTGCGCCAAAGGATGGAAGAGCATGATTCAGGTGAAATAACCGAATACCACGTGTGCTCCATCATATAGACACGGTTACCCACACCAATGCCCAGAGCACCACCGGACGCGCCCTCGCCTATTACAATACAGATAATAGGAACTTTAAGTACAGACATCTCCATTAAGTTGCGGGCGATAGCTTCACCTTGTCCACGTTCTTCAGCTTCCAGTCCGGGATAAGCTCCCATGGTGTCAATAAGAGTGATGACCGGTTTATTGAATTTCTCGGCCATCTTCATCAGACGTAGGGCTTTCCGATAACCTTCCGGATTTGCCATTCCAAAATTATGGTACTGACGCTCTTTGGTGTTTTTTCCTTTTTGGTGTCCAATAATCATGACGGCATTACCATCGATGGAAGCCATTCCCCCGACAATAGCTTTATCGTCTTTGACCGTCCTGTCGCCATGCAGTTCGACAAATTCATCACAGATGGCTTCGATATAGTCGTATGTCTGGGGGCGGTCCGGATGGCGTGACATTTGCACATTCTGCCATCCAGTTAAATTGCTATATATTTCTTTTTCCGTAGAAGCAAGTTTTTCCTCAAGCTCACGAATAGTCGCACTCATGTCTACCTGAGTTTTCTCGGCAACTTGTGTCACCTTTTCAATTTGCAATTGCAAATCTGCAATCGGCTTTTCAAAATCAAACGTAGTTTTCATATATCTATTTTATGAAAATATTCAGGGGGCTAATTTAGCGCATTTTTTCCGAAATTAAAATTAGAGCGTACAATATCATTGGAAATCCTTTGTTACATTTGTATTATAATCATAGCGGTGGCTTAGTTTTTGATGGTAGGCCAGTGAAAAATGTTGACTTATGCTGAATAAATACTTTTACTTTCTTTTCCTATTGATTTCACCTGTATTGGCGCGGTCAGAAAGCTATCCAGAAGTGCTCTTTGACAACAGTATTATTAATGGTAGCTATGCCAAAAGCATAGCACATTATACCGGTGAATCCTGGATACAGAATGTGGGGCACAGTTTACCCATTTCCGATAGTCTGTTTTTTACTCCGGGTAATTCCCTTTCGCTGCGTTATGTCTCTTCGCCCAACGGCAAATGGGAGGCCAGTATACTGAATGATAAACAGAAATTTCAGTATATGATTGCGAAAGATGATCATTTGACCTTTAAATTGTTTATTCAGAGCAATACTGAAAAAGGACAGCTGCCTAAGGTGTCTCTGCAACAAGGCGACGTACGTACCGCGGCTTTGGACCTAGCGCCTTATATCGATGATTTTTCCTATGACACATGGCTCAACGTCTCAATTCCCGTCACTAAGTTTGAAGGTATAGGAGTGGGGAGGGCGGTGTCGGCCCTACTGTTGGAACAAAATGGCAGCGCTACAATTACGCATCAGCTTTTTATTGACCAAATTGAATTTCTGCCCAAAAACTATCCGAAAGTAAAGCTGTCATCGGCAGCTATTTTATCGAAGGTAGCTGCTGTAGATAAGCAGGTTGAACTCGTCTGGCAGTTGCCGCTGACGCCGAGTATCCGCTATGTGAAAATCTACCGTTCAGAAGACAGGGAGAATTTTCAACCGATCGCCATCCTGCCGATTTATGTCCAGAAATGCCTGGATAGAGTCAACGAGTATAATAAAAGCTATTATTATAAAATTGCCTGGGTGGATTATAACTATGTCGAATCACCGTTCTCGGATGTAAAGGAAATACAGACCAGAAAGGGTACCGACGCCGAGATGCTTACGTTTATCCGGGATGCTCATGTTAACTATTTTATCGATAATTATGATGTAAACAGCGGTATGTATCTTCCCGATAGGGGGAACAGGCAGGCTATCGTTTCGACAAATGAAACTGCCTATGCAGTATTGGGACTGTTGGTAGCCTGCGAGAATAAATTGATGTCTAGACAAGCTTTACTGTCACGCCTCTCCCGCATGGTTAAATTCCTGAATGCTGCCCAGAATCATCAGGGAATCTTTACTGCATACTATGACGGAAGGCACGGTATACCTTATTATCGTGATTCAATTCCAACTTACGATGTGCGTGCAACCTCACATTTGATGGAATCTTTATTGATCGCCAGGGAGTATTTCTCCAAGGAGGATCCCCAGGAGAGGGAGCTGAGAAATACCATTACTGAGCTTTGGAAACGAATAAATTGGAATTATTTTACCGATACGGCTAATCCGGATGTACTGTGGAACAAATGGTCGCCTATTGATAGTACTTCGCGGGCCCAGCCTTTGGGCGGTTTTAATGAGAGTTTGAGTACCTACATTTTGGCGATGTCTTCTCCTACACATCCCTTAGCACCTTCGGCTTATATGAATGGATTTGCCACCAGACACGTCGATACGCTGGATTTTGTAGATTCTGTCGAGCTATTGGCACCCGAGCTAAAAGTGAACCCAAATGATACACTGACTCAACCATCGAGCACTAATCCCTTAATGGGAAATGCAGGTACGACCGGTACTTCGATTTATGCGGACGACAAGGTGATTTTTGCGAAAAGTATTGCTGGAGGTAACCTGACCGAATCCCTTATGTCAGTATACAGACCTTTTCTAGTTATGAATCCTACCGGAAAAACGGATAACTTTGTGGACTACAAGAAATACCTGTCCGATTATATACTAGCCTATAAAAGACGGGATAATGAGCTGAACATCGGCACAAGGTTTACTGATATCTGGGGGGTGGAACAAGCCGATAATAGCTATCAGGGATATCTTGTCAACCCGGCTATAGCAATAGCTTCTTATCCTTTCGAAAAGGAAATAGGTTTAAAAGCCTTACGCAAGTTTTATGAAGAGTATGCAGATGTGCTGTTTACGCAATACGGTTTTAGGGCATGGATAGATCTTAAAAATAATGATGTTTCTGAAAGCTACCGCGCGCGTAACCAGGCTACAATTGCGGTGATGCTTGAGAATGCACATTCAGGTATGATCTGGAAGCTGTATGAGCAGATCCCTGAGATCAGAAAAACACTGGAAACTGTCTATGTGAAGAAATAGATTTGTTACGATATAACTGAGGATAGGGACATGTTTTTGGACTTTTTTCCTTATATTTACAGTACTTAAATCGATAATATATACGTTAAGAACGATGCTTAGAAAAAATAATTGGGGAGTATTAGCCATATGTGCAAGCTTATCGTTATTTTCCTGTAAACAGCAGGCGATCGTGGTTAATCCCGGTGCTGTTGTGACCAAAGATGGAACGGATGATGGCTTGAAAAACGTAAAAAAAGACTTTAATGATGCTAAAAGAACAGATGAAGGAATCAAGTTCAGTATTTCATCTGATTTGTTGTTCCCGACAAATTCTTCTTATCTTTCTGAAAAAGCGAAAAGTGAAGTAAGCAAGCTGGCCTTGATATTGAAAGAGAACAATAACAAAATTAAGGTGGATGGCTATACGGATGCGACTGGTACAGTTGAATATAACCAGTGGCTGTCTGAAAAAAGAGCCGCGTCAGTGAAGAAATTTTTAGTTGATTCAGGGGTGCAGGAATCCCGAATTACAGCAAAAGGATTCGGACAGTCAAATCCTGTGGGGGATAATAAAACTCCTGAAGGCCGTCAGAAAAACAGACGCGTAGAAGTCACCATTTTAGACCAGAAGTAAAACTGTCAGGATTTTTTTCTGATTTAAAAAGCGAGATATTTTCAATATATCGCTTTTTTTATGTTATCATGAAACTGCAGCAGAGAGCTGCAGTTTGGCCATACCAAACTTATGTTAACGATAAAACGGGGAATTTGTTGGAAAATAATAAACCGTGTCAAGACGATAAACCGCTTATACCAAACTTTAAAGAAGCCGTCCGGTTTTGGTTTGTCTTGGGCTGGATAAGCTTTGGCGGTACGACCGGACATATTACCATCATGCACGATTTTTTGGTCGACAAGAAGAGGTGGGTCAGCAGCAAAAAATTTTTTCAGGCCCTCAATACGTGCATGTTACTGCCCGGACCCGAGGCTCATCAGCTCAGTATTTATCTGGGCTGGAAACTGCATGGTCTCAGGGGCGGCATCTTGGCTGGCTTATTTTTTATTATGCCTTCTTTACTGATCATATTCGGGCTTTCGTTAATCTATGTGTATTTTGGCCATTCCACTTTTCTAAGTGCTTTATTTTCGGGATTGAAACCGGCTGTCCTTGCCATTATATTATTTGCCACTTATCAGGTGGGACGCAAGTCTTTATCCAGCTTATGGCATTACAGCGTTGCCTTGGCGGCATTTTTACTTAGTTATCTGGCAAAAGTTCCAATGCCGTGGATTATCTTGGGAGTGATCATCTTAGGTCTGGTAGCCTATTTCTTCAAGATAACAGGCGCACAGCCCCAGCCTGTAGACTCCGGGAAGGATGTTATGGAAAGCCAATATCCTGTCAACTCTTTGCAAAGTGTGCCGCCCGCCAGTATTCGAAAGATCGCCTTTCAGTTGTTTGTATTTTTCATGCTATGGCTGGGGCCTTTTGCATTTTTACTTTTGTTTATGCCGGATGCTCGGTTCTGGCAGTCCTTGTCTTTTTTGTTTACCAAATCAGCCTATCTGACAATTGGAGGGTCATATACCGTTATCCCTTTTGTGGCACATGTGGTGACGGAAAAGCTTTTGTGGCTTTCAAAAGCACAGATGATCGATGGTTTTGCGCTGGCCGAAACCACTCCCGGACCTCTGGTAATCGTATTGGCATATGTAGGATTTATGGCGGGGTTCAACTACTTTGGCCATTCCTATGCAATGGCATCCATCGGACTCTTGGCGACCGCTTATTTTACTTTCCTGCCCAATTTTGCATTGATCTTTGTAGGGGCACCCTTAATGGAACGGTCACAAAAAAGTTTGGCTATCCAGTACGTGCTCTCCTTGGTCACGGCATCGGTTGTCGGTGTAATCGTCAATTTAGCCTGTTATCTGGGAACAAGTATTTTATTTCCTAAAGGAGAGATTTTGTTGTCGGATGTGGATTGGGCAGCCTTATGTTGGGTAATGCTATCGCTTCTGCTGTTATTCAGATACCGGATAGGAATGCTGCCACTCATTCTGCTGAGCTTGGTTTTCGGAATAGTATTGTATGCAATAATATAAAACAAGAAAAGCCCACCTGATGATGAGCTTTCTTGTACCTAGGGCGGGAATCGAACCCGCACTCGCTTTAGGGCGAACAGGATTTTAAGTCCTGCGTGTCTACCAGTTCCACCACCTAGGCAGGTGAGCGAAAAACGAGATTCGAACTCGCGACCCCAACCTTGGCAAGGTTGTGCTCTACCAACTGAGCTATTTTCGCTTGGAATTTTATTTCAACTTTAAAGGAACCGCGTGTTCCTTTTTGGTGATGCAAATATAGATCGAAAATTCAATATTGCAAAATATTTATTTACTTTATTGCTATGTTTTTTATAACTCCTTTGAAGTCAGTATGGAAAAAATTAGATCGCTTTCAAATCCCCGGGACAGTGCAAACTGATACACTTTGTTTTTGATTGTAAATGCATCTTTGTTTCCGATTTCACGGATTTTTTTATCGATTATATTTTCAAGGATAGCTTCGTATTCGTCCGGTTCAATCTGTTTAAAAGCGATTTTAATCAACTGCTCAGAAACTTTCTTCGCCTTTAATCCTTGTTTGATCTTTATTTTTCCCCAGCCTTTCATACGTAGTTTTCCGGTGCAGTAAGCCACGGCAAAGCGCTCTTCGTTCAGAAAATTATCGGCAATTAAATTGGCAATGACATTTTCGACATCCTCTTCGTGTAGTCCCCACGTATACAGTTTGTCCCGCACTTCCTGCTGGGATCGCTCTTGGTATGCACAGTAGCTTTCCGCTTTCAGCTGCGCCTGACGCGGCGTGAGTATCTTTTTGTGTTTTCTTTCCTCTTCGAACATATTGTCAAAATTTCAAAAATAATATGAAATAACTAAAAAAATGTTCAGTTTTGGTTCAATCAAAATTTCAGGAGAATGTACAAAATATCGGAAGTCGTCCAAGTTTTACATCCTAATCGCGCATTTATTATCGATCCCAGTTCTTTAGTCCAGCACATATTTTACGATAGCCGCAAGATTGTACAGGCCGATCTCGGTGTGTTTTTTGCACTGCAAAAAAATAGGGATGGACACGGTTATGTACGGGAAGCTTATGATAAGGGGGTAAGAAGCTTTGTATTGCAGACTGATGAAGAGCAGGAAAAGCTTTTTCCGGATGCTAACTTCATCTGGGTGGATGATAGTCTTGATGCCCTGCAAGCACTGGCGGCTTTCCATCGGCAGCAGTTTAGTTATCCCGTGATCGGCATTACTGGAAGTAACGGTAAGACGATTGTCAAAGAATGGTTATACCAACTGATGTCACCCGAATACAGGATCTACCGTAGTCCGAAAAGTTACAATTCGCAGCTGGGCGTAGCGCTTTCGCTGTGGGGTCTTTCGGAACAGTATACGCTCGCGATCATCGAGGCAGGAATATCAGAACGGGGAGAGATGGCGCGGTTGGAAGATATGATTAAACCGACCGTTGGCCTGTTGACCAATATCGGTGTTGCCCATAAAGCAGGGTTTTCCTCCAAGGAAGAAAAGATCGCAGAAAAGCTCCTCCTCTTTAAGGACGCGGAGACCATGATCTTTCCCAATAGCTACGTCGAGAACATTCAGTTACCTTATCGGCCACGAAAATTTTCATGGGGATATGATGAGGGCCTGTCATTAGAAGTCTATTCCGTCAAGCAGCTCAATCAGAGGAGTACCATGGTCACATTATATCATGGTGGAAAGACATTTGCGGTGGAAGTGCCGTTTGTCGATAAAGCGAATGTTGAAAATGCGATCAGCTGCATTGCTCTGATGTTGCGTTTTGGTTATGAAACGGGAGTGATCGCTTCCAGAATTAAGGAACTGCAGCCCGTCGCCATGCGGCTTGAACTTAAAAAAGGAAAAAGGAACAGCTCGATAATCGACGATTCATATAGTAATGATCTGGATGCGCTGCAGATTGCGTTGGAGTTTTTGAACCAACAGCGGCAGCACGCCCGTAAAATATTAATTCTGTCTGACTTGCCGGGAGTAAGTTTAGCAGACGCAAAAAGCCTGGCGAAGCTCAAGCGACTCTTGGGGGAATATCGGCTGGATAAGCTGATACTGATTGGAGAAGTATTACCTCAGCTGGCAGATCAGTTTGATGTGCCGTCGATATCTTATCGCGGAACCGTTGAATTTTTAGCGGATTTTAGGTCGTTACAGTTTGAAAACTCAACTATCCTATTGAAAGGTGGAAGGGAGTTTCATTTCGAACAGATCAGCAGGCTGCTGGTTGCTAAGTCGCACGATACAGTCCTTGAGATCAACTTGAATGCGATGGAAAATAATCTGAACAGCTACCGTCAGTTATTGCCCAAAAACGTCAAGCTGATGACTATGGTAAAGGCTTTTTCCTATGGTAGTGGAAGTTTTGAAATTGCCAATCTTTTGCAGTTCAACGGAGTCGATTACCTCACTGTGGCTTTTGCAGATGAGGGGGTAGATCTGCGGGGAGCGGGTATCACCCTTCCTATTGTGGTTATGAGTCCTGATGAAAATACATTTGAATCTATTGTACAGCATCAACTTGAACCTGAAATCTATAGTTTTAGAATTCTAAACACTTTTTTGAGTTTTTTAAAGGATAGAGGGATTACGACATATCCCGTTCACATCAAAGTCGATACGGGAATGCATCGCCTTGGCTTTATGCCTGAGGAAGTAGACGAGCTTGTCGCCATACTAAAAAGAGATTCGATACTCGAGATCAGATCTGCATTTTCACATTTAGCGTCTGCGGGGAATGAAAAGGATAATGCATTTACACAGCAACAAATCGATCTTTTGGAACAATTTACTGCCCAGCTCAAAGCAGGGATCGGGTATCCTTTTCTCAGACATATTGCTGCCACATCCGGAATAGAGCGCTGGCCGCAGGCCTATTTTGATATGGTACGTCTAGGGATCGGACTGTATGGCATAGGGGCCGAACGTCAGGACCTGCCGTTGCGTGAGGTCAGCACGCTAAAAACAAACGTGACGCAAATAAAACACTTGCCCGCAGGGGAAACAGTGGGCTACAACCGGCACGGTGTGCTGAAGCGAGATAGCAATATAGCCACGATCAAAATTGGCTACGCAGATGGCTATGACCGGCGTTTTGGCAACGGTGTAGGTAAGATGATGGTCAACGGATATCTGGTACCGACTATTGGTGATATTTGTATGGATATGTGTATGCTGGATGTGACGGATGCCGACATCGCTGAGGAAGATGAAGTGATTGTCTATCCGGATATTAAACTCGCGGCCGAATCTATCGGAACCATCCCGTATGAACTTTTGACAAGTATTTCGCAGCGGGTAAAAAGAGTATATTTTTATGAATAATAAAGGATATTCTGCATTTTTGTACAAAAAAATTGAATTACTGACCCATGCTTGGCAAATTTTTCAGAGGATTTATTAATTATTTGATCCGTGGTATTCTGGTGGTTGTACCATTAGCCGGAGCAATCTTTTTGATTGTATGGATTGTCGCATCAATCGATTCAGCACTCAATCTGACCGAACATTTTCTCCAGGATGAAAAGGGACATCCGTTATACATTCCTGGAATCGGAATTCTTACGGTAATTCTGGTACTTGTTCTGGCGGGTGTTATATTTACCAATTTCGTGACCGATCCGATAAAAGTATGGATCAATCATCAAATCAAACGTATACCGCTCCTGAATACCCTATATACTTCGATTAAGGATTTCACAGAAGCGTTTGTGGGCGATGCCAAAAAGTTTAACGAGCCTGTGCTGGTGACGGTCAATGAATTTGGGCTCAAAAAGATCGGTTTTCTGACGCAGCATGATCTGAAAAGCATCGGTCTGGAGCATGAGGTCATGGTATATTTTCCCTATTCTTATTCTTTTGCAGGGCAGGTGGTCATAGTCAGCGGTGACAAAGTCAAAAAATTGGACATGTCTCCGACAGATGCCATGAAGCTTGTGGTCTCCGGTGGTGTTAGTGGAATAGCACACTAGCTTCATCAATAGGGTCGTGCTTATAAAAAAGCTGAAAACGCAAATCGTTTTCAGCTTTGGTTTTTCAAGAGCGTGTCTAATCAGATTTCTTTTGTCCTAAGGTGGGATTGACCGGCGGAATAGGGATATAGCCGTCATCACCCGGGACGCTGGGAAATTCGTGC
Organism: Sphingobacterium thalpophilum; assembly: GCF_901482695.1. Taxonomy (NCBI): domain Bacteria; kingdom Pseudomonadati; phylum Bacteroidota; class Sphingobacteriia; order Sphingobacteriales; family Sphingobacteriaceae; genus Sphingobacterium; species Sphingobacterium thalpophilum. The sequence continues at coordinate 639,851 of NZ_LR590484.1, read as the reverse complement.
TGTTCCCATTTGGCGCGTGCGGCTTTTAATGTTTCTATATCCGAGGCCACGAAATTCCAGTCTATATAACGTTGTTCGGCGAAAGGCTCGCCTCCAAATATATAGACTGCGCTGCCAGCCGCCATTTCAAATTCACAAAGTTTTGCATCTTTAGCGATCAGAATCTGTTTCGGGCCAAATTCTTGCCCCTCGGCCTGTACTGAACCATGAAGGATATATAGACCGCTTTCACCATATAAATGTTGTCCCAATTTGATACTGCTGTCTTTTTCTGCTTTGACTTCGATGAGGTATAGCGGGCTATATACAGGTACTTCGGAGCGATGGCCATTAATTTCTCCAGCGATTAAGCGGTAGCTTGCATCGCCTTCTGTCCAGTGTGGCAGTAGCGGCTCCTCAATATGGACGAAGCTTGGTTCCATCCGTTCGAGATCCTTGGGCAATGCTACCCAGATCTGTAGTCCGTGAAGGTCGTGGGGAGTTGAACGGAGGTAATCTGGTGTACGCTCCGAATGCGTGACGCCCTTTCCGGCTGTCATCCAATTCACAGCGCCCGGCTTTATTTCCACTGCATTGCCCAGACTGTCGCGATGCATGATGCTTCCTTCAAAAAGATATGTCAATGTCGATAAGCCAATGTGAGGATGTGGTGCAATATCCATGAAATGCGGTTCCGCAATATGGTCAGGCCCCATATGGTCAATGAATATAAAAGGGCCGACCATACGTTTTTGCCTAAAGGGAAGTAGCCTGCCAACTAGGAAATTGCCGATGTCTGCGGCTCTTTCCTCAATAACTATTGCAATATTTGACATAATGATTCCTTATTTTTGTGTGTAATCTATAGCAATTTAAACAATGTCGACTATAATCAATCGCATTCTGCGTAAAAAGAGTGTAAGAAATATCGAAGCGCTGGCCTTAGCAAATAGATTGTCATTTACAACTAGTCAGCTTGACCATTTTTTGCTGGGAAAGGTCATGGCAGCTGGGACCTCCGAATGGACGGCTTATGCGGCGCTTCAGCAAAAGCTTTTGATGCTCGACGTTGATCGCCCGATCCCTATGGAGGAGGAGGTCGAGATTTTGATTGCATATCTGACAATTGTCGAAACGCTAATGCCAGATGGATTTTTATTGAAATGGGATAACCGTTTTCAGTCCGACAGTGCGGTAATGCTGCCGCCGCTGTTGTTGTTTCCTATGATACAGCATGCTGTGGCAAACGGCTATAACAGAACGTCCTCTCACCCCATACGAATTCGTTTGTCCGGTTCTGACAAAATCCTGCTGCTTGACGTCAGTCACCGTGTGAACCCTTATCTGGACGGTCAATTTGATACAACCTTTCTGAGGGATTTTCAGCAGCGGCTCCAATTCCTGTTTCCTGAACAGCATAGCCTACTATTAAATAGCAATAGCAATACCTGCCGGGCGACCCTGACGATCCGGTTTTAAATGATCTCAAAATGCTTCAATGCATTCCAGATGCCATTGTTGTCAACATCGTTTGTGATATAGTCGGCAATTTCTTTTACTTCGGGATTTGCATTTCCCATGGCAATGCCGATCTGCGTGTGCGCGAGCATCGTAATGTCGTTGCCACCATCTCCAAACGACATCGTCTCTGACAGCTGGATACCGAAATGGTCCAAAAAGACGTCTATCCCAACTTTTTTGCTCTGTCCTTTCGGGTTGACATCGGCGAAGACCGGCGTCCATCGGGATGCGACAGAGTTCGGCATCACTTGTTCCATGAATTCGGCTTCCTCCTCGGGGCCAATAAATACATTGACCTGCATGACGGAGTCCAGATCAAAGTTCTCTTCATAGTTGCGGACGGGTGGTGTCGGAACGTTGACCTGCTGGAACATTTCTAGTACAGCAGGGCTAATCTGATTTAAGGTGATTTCTTTTTCTGACATAAAAGAAAAGGTGAGCTCTTTGTGGTATTTAGCATAGTCTAAAAGTGACCGGATATCCGCGGAGGCAATGTTATTTTTGTAGATTACCTGTTCCTTCTTAGTGAGGCAGTAACCGCCATTAAATGTGATGTATCCATCAAAATCAAGGTGTCGGATATGCTGTAGTTGGTTGAACGAGCGGCCTGTTGAAACAAATACTTTAATATTTTTCTGCTTTAACAATTGAAAAGCCTGTATAGTGGAGTTTGGAATCTGATGCGTTTTGAAACTTAGCAGCGTCCCGTCTATATCAAAAAAAATTGCTTTAATCATTATATTTGGAATCAAATTCAAACCTAACTAAAATCAGTTTTATATACAAGGGCAAAGCGTGAGCATAAGAAAAGATTATTTGTTCGTATGCGCTCGTCTGTGATGGCGGAACTGGTAGTGGATTTTCGCAAAAATCTGACATAATCTTCTCTAAGAATTTCGTAAATTTCAAGTTCAGAAAACCGCAAGTGTTGTTGTGTTTAATCTATTGTATTAAAGAGTTTTAGAATTATATGTATATTATTTTCGATACCGAGACCACCGGTTTGCCGAAGCGTTGGGATGCGCCGATTACTGATACGGATAACTGGCCACGTTGTATTCAGTTGGCATGGCAGGTACATGATGAGATGGGAAAGTTGGTCGAACATCAAGATTTTTTGATTAGACCGGATGGATTTGATATACCCTATGACTCTGAAAAAATACACGGTATATCGACCGCATTGGCCGCGGAGCAAGGATTACCGTTGCCAGAAGTGCTGGAAAAATTTAATGCAGCTTTAAGCAAAGCTAAATTTGTGGTGGGCCAGAACATCGGGTTTGACCTCAACATTATGGGCTGTGAATTCTACCGTTATGGTGTCGATTCCAATATGGCCAGTATGCCTGTTCTGGATACCTGTACCGAGGTTACTGCGGAGTTGCTGAAAATTCCGGGGGGCCGTGGCGGTAAGTACAAATTGCCAAATCTAACTGAATTGCATTCGTATTTGTTTGGCGTGCCATTTGCCGAAGCACATAATGCTACTGCAGACGTCGAGGCCACCACACGCTGTTTTCTTGAATTGGTCAGACGAGAAGTGTTCACTGCGGAGGAACTGCAGGTAGATTCAGGTTATTTTGTTGACTTCAAGGTCAGGAATCCGGGACCTATTCCTACTACAGGGCTGAAGCATATTAATTTAAAGGCTGCTTCGGATGCAATTAGGAAACGCACCGAACCAGAAGATGTCAGCATTGTTGTAGATGCAGAAATGCTTAAGGCATTGGGTCAAGCCAAGTTTGCTCATCTGCACAATCATTCGCAGTTTTCCATCCTGCAGTCGACCATGTCATACGACAGGCTGGTATCCGCTGCAATAAAGGACAAAATGCCAGCCGTTGCACTTACCGATCATGGCAATATGATGGGGGCGTTTGAGTTTGTATCGAGGGTAATTAATCACAACAAGGATGTTGAGGCGCAGAATGCTGAGGCAGTGGCGAATGGACAGGAGCCTACTGGTCAGATTCTTAAGCCAATTGTCGGCTGTGAGTTTTTTGTCTGCGAAGACCATAAAGATAAATCCCGAAAAGATAATGGTTATCAGATTGTGATGCTGGCCAAGAATAAGCGGGGATATCATAATCTAGCTAAATTAGCGTCTTTTGCCTATACCGCCGGATTTTATTATGTACCCCGTATAGATAAAGATCTGATCCTTCAGTATAAAGAAGATATTATTGTACTCTCAGGTAACCTGCAAGGCGAGGTGCCCAGCAAAGTGCTGAATATTGGTGAGAACCAAGCAGAGGAAGCTCTATTGTGGTGGAAGGAGCATTTCGGCGATGATTTCTATCTCGAGTTGATGCGCCACGGCCAGGAGGATGAAGATCGGGTTAACCAGACCTTGGTTAAATTCTCCCGTAAATACGATATTAAAATAGTCGCCACCAATAATACCTATTACGAAAAGAAAGGCGATGCCCATGCGCATGACATCTTGTTGTGTGTGAAAGATGGGGAGAAGCTTTCAACGCCAAAAGGCAGAGGGCGCGGCTTCCGCTTTGGTCTGCCTAATCAGGAGTACTATTTTAAATCTTCTGACGAGATGAAAGCTCTCTTCCAGGATCTGCCTGAAGCGATTATCAATATTCAGGAGATTGTTGATAAAGTGGAAATTTACAAACTAAACCGGGATGTATTGCTGCCTAAATTTGATATTCCTGAGGAGTTTCAGGTTGAAGCGGATAAAGAAGATGGCGGTAAACGGGGTGAGAATAAATACTTGGCACACTTATGTTATGTTGGCGCACAAAAACGCTACGAAGTGATCACGGACGATATCCGCGAACGCCTGGATTTTGAACTGGCCACCATTGAGAAGACGGGTTATCCCGGGTATTTCCTGATCGTACAGGATTTTATCGCGGCGGCGCGTGACATGGGCGTATCTGTCGGTCCGGGGCGCGGCTCTGCAGCTGGATCTGCTGTAGCCTATTGTCTGGGTATTACTAACATCGACCCCATCAAATATGATTTGCTATTTGAGCGTTTTCTGAACCCCGACCGGGTGTCTATGCCGGATATTGATATTGATTTTGATGATGAAGGGCGTGGACGAGTGATGCAATATGTGATTGATAAATACGGCGCCAGTCAGGTAGCTCAGATCATTACTTATGGCACTATGGCCGCTAAGTCCTCTATTAAAGATACCGCTCGTGTGCTGGACCTTCCTCTTGGGGATGCCAACGAAATTGCGAAATTGATTCCGAATCTAAAGCTTTCCAAAATTTTTACACTGGACGATGCGGGGTTAAAGGAAAAGCTGCGGTCCGAAGAGATAGAAGCAGTCAACAGATTGAAAGCTATCGCAGACGGTGCGGGGCTTGAAGCGGAGACCATCCGGCAGGCACGTGTATTGGAGGGATCGGTCCGCAATACTGGAATCCATGCCTGTGGTGTCATCATTACACCGGATGATATCACCAACTTCGTTCCTGTGTCTCTGGCAAAAGACTCTGATCTGTACGTGACACAGTTTGACAACCACGTGGTCGAGAGTGCCGGATTGCTGAAAATGGACTTTTTGGGGCTGAAGACCCTGACGCTCATTAAGGATACCGTGGAAAACGTGAAACTCAGCCACGGTATCACACTAGACCCAGACAAATTTCCGATCGATGATGTCTTGACATATGAGCTATTCCAACGCGGTGAAACCATAGGTGTGTTTCAGTACGAATCTCCGGGAATGCAAAAATATATGCGGGACCTGAAACCTACCGTGTTTGCGGATTTAATCGCGATGAACGCCTTATATAGGCCGGGGCCGATTGAATATATTCCTAGTTTTATTAAGCGGAAACACGGAATAGAGCCCATTGTGTATGACCTGGAAGCCTGCGAGGAATATTTGAAGGAGACCTATGGAATTACTGTATATCAGGAGCAGGTGATGTTATTGTCTCAGAAGCTGGCGGGCTTTTCCAAAGGTGACGCCGACGTTTTGCGGAAAGCAATGGGTAAGAAGCAGAAGGCCGTGCTGGATAAAATGAAACCCAAATTTATTTCACAGGCTGAGGAACGGGGACATAACGCAAAGGTGCTGGAGAAAATCTGGACGGACTGGGAAGCATTCGCAAGTTATGCCTTCAATAAGTCCCACTCAACCTGTTATGCATGGGTGGCTTATCAAACCGCCTATCTAAAGGCTCATTTTCCGGCAGAATATATGGCTGCGGTGCTTTCCAACAATATGAACGATATCAAGCAGGTGACGTTTTTTATGGAGGAGTGTAAACGCATGGGATTGGAAGTTCTCGGCCCTGATGTAAATGAGTCGTACTATAAATTTACCGTAAATGAGCGGGGAGCGATCCGCTTTGGTATGGGTGCAGTAAAAGGCGTTGGCGCTGGGGCGGTGGATGCGATTGTACAGACAAGAAAATCAGGGTTGTACAAATCTGTTTTCGATATGGCCAAACGTATAGACCTCCGTGCCGTAAATAAGAAGGCCTTTGAAAGTCTGGCTTATGCTGGAGGTTTTGATAGCTTCGAAAGTACACACCGTGCGCAGTATTTTCATGCTGACGATAATTCGACAGGTCTGGAAAAAGCGATTCGCTTTGGACAGCGTTATAAGGAGAATGAAAGCTCGGCTCAGGCTAGTTTATTTGGATCCGGAGGGGCAGCAGAACTCCCGGAACCTGTATTGGCTCCTTGTCCACAATGGGGATTGATTGAAAAACTGAAATATGAGAAAGATGTGATCGGTATTTACCTGACCAGTCATCCGCTGGATACGTACCGTTTCGAAATCGAGCATTTCTGTCATAATCCGGTGTCAGATCTGGCGCTTATCAATAAAGTGAAGGCAGCTGAAGTGGATGAGGAGACCTTGCTGGAATTTAATCGCATTAAAAATAAGGAACTGGTGATTGGAGGCATTATTGCCTCGGCAAGTCACCGGCTTACCAAAAATGGTAAGCCATTTGCATCCTTCATCATCGAAGACTATAGCGATTCTTATGATATGGCCGTATTTGGAGAGGAATACGTTAAATTAAAAGGGTATTTACAAGAGGGATACTTTGTTCAATTACGTGGATTGGTACAAGAACGTTTTAGGCAGGTGGGCAACTGGGGCTTTGAATTACGGAGCGTTCAGCTTCTTTCTGAACTTCGGGAAAAGATGGCCAAAAGTTTTACCATTAATATTCCGCTACCGAAACTTAACGAGGAATTTCTGGATGGTATTAAAGAGATTCTGGCACAGAATGAGATTGAGGGGGTAGTGCCAAATTGTCAATTGAAATTTAAAGTGTGGGATCCTCAAGATGAGATATCTGTCGAAATGCCAGCCAAAAGCCTAAAAATAAATCTAACAAACGAGTTTTTGGAATGTATCGAGAAGTTTGAGGGAATTCATTACCGGCTGAATTAGTTTGGATTGGATTTTGTGTAATTAAGATTACAATTAGATAGATAGTTGTTATTATCTTTGTTTATTGATTTTAGCAATTAAGTAGTAACATAAATATAACTTCGGTTTATAAAATTTAACGATTATGGCATTAGAAATTACAGATAGCAACTTTGATGAAGTTGTTTTAAAAGCAGACAAACCCGTATTGATCGACTTTTGGGCAGAATGGTGTGGTCCATGCCGCATGGTAGGTCCTGTAGTTGAAGAGCTAGCAAAAGATTATGAAGGGAAGGCTGTAGTAGGAAAAGTGAATGTGGATGAAAATCCGGAGATTTCGGTCCGTTACGGCATCCGTAATATTCCGGCTTTATTATTTTTCAAAAATGGTGAGATTGTTGACAAACAAATTGGTGCTGTTCCGAAATCAGTGCTGAATGAGAAATTAGAAAAACAATTGGGTTAGTATTCATTTTTGTAGATAAAAAAAGGTCTTAAACATTTGTTTTAGACCTTTTTTTATGTTTTATTCCTTATTTATTTTAAATTTTACAGGATTATTCTATTTTTTTAGATGTTTTGTGTATATTTTCTTTGTTTTTATTTGATTTTACATTATTTTTTCAATTATTTATGATATTTATCATGTTTTTTGTGTTTATTATTGGTTTTTAGTAATGATTTTTGTTTTTTTTGATTAAAATTTGATTTTTATTTTGATAAATGGATATTTTTAGCTTATTTTGGATATGAAAACAGAGATAAATGAATTTTTAATAAGTGTTTTTATATTTTTAGATATGTAAAGAAGATTTTCCCTTTCAAATACCCTAGATTATGCCTCGCGTTGTTCTCAGCAACGCGAGTTTTTTATTTATAGCCCTGTGGGTGGGGTAAGAGAAAATATAGCATAAGGGCCGTCCTAAAACAGGACGGCCCTTATGCTATATTTTACTAAATAACTAGCTTATTCAGCAACTACTTCGAAAGGAACCTGAACTTTAACTTCTTTGTGTAAGTTCAAGTTGGCAATGTATTCACCTAATTCTTTAGGCTCAACTTCGAATGTAATACGACGACGGTCAACATCGAAACCTTTAGCTTTTAACGCATCAGAAATCTGTATGCTGTTTACCTTACCAAAGATTTTACCGGATTCACCTGCTTTAGCACCAATTGAAAGCTTAACAGATTCCAATTTGCCCGCTAATTCAGTAGCGTCTTTCTTAATTTTTTCTTGTTTGAACTGAGCTTGTTTGATGTTCTCAGCTAAAACTTTCTTTGCAGATTCAGTCGCTTGGATAGCAAATCCTTGAGGGATTAGGTAGTTACGACCGAAACCTGGTTTTACGTTAACGATATCATTTTGCTCACCTAAGCCTTTGATATCTTGTTTTAAGATTACTTCCATTTTCTATCGTCCTCCTTATTTAATTGCATCAGCTAAGTAAGGTAACAAGCCGATGTGACGCGCACGTTTAACAGCTTGAGCTACTTTACGTTGAAATTTCAAAGATGTACCAGTCAAACGACGAGGTAAAATTTTACCTTGGTCATTTACAAATTTCATCAAGAAGTTAGCATCTTTATAATCGATATATTTGATACCATTCTTTTTGAAACGACAGTATTTTTTACGGTTGTCCTCTACTTTAGGAGCAGTTACGTATTGGATATTTTCGTTAGCCATTAGTTTGCGCCCTCCTCAGTTTTAGTTTCAGCTTTTTTGTTGAATGCACCGCTACGTTTTTTCTCGTTATAAGCTCTGGCGTGTTTGTCTAAGCTTACTGTCAAGAAGCGCATAATACGCTCATCACGTTTGTATTCAACCTCTAATTTATTGATTAATTCACCTGGAGCCTTGAATTCAGTTAAGTGATAAAACCCAGTAGTTTTTTTCTGGATTGGATACGCTAATTTTTTCAAACCCCAATTGTCTTCGGCGACAATCTCGGCTCCGCCTTCTGTTAAGATGTTTTTGAATTTTGCGATTACTTCTTTCGCAGCATCTTCAGAAAGCAACGGGGTTAGAACGATTACAGATTCGTACTGTTGCATTGTGTTAATTAATTTTGTTATTTAAAAATCCACTTTTTGTGGAAGCGCAAAGATAGGTATTATATTGTTATATTGCAATGCTTTGAAGCAAAAAAGTTTAGACGCTATCCGACGTCTAAACTTTTATAAGGCTTTTGGCTCCTAGCTCAACTTTTTTAGTTCTTCTTTGATCGCCGCCCGAGTTTTTTCACTAACGGGCACTAATGGTAGCCTTAGGCTGTCTGTCCCTATGCCCAGTTCTTTGAGAATGAATTTAACACCTGCTGGATTCCCTTCTATAAAGCAAAGGTCAGTGATTTCAAGCAAGTCACTATGTATTTTCCGGGCTTCCTGATATTTGCCCTGTGCGCATAGCTTCGCCAGCGTGGCCACCTTTTTAGGAAATGCGTTGCCAACTACCGAAATAATGCCCACTGCTCCTAATGCCATCATAGGCAAAGTGACTGGATCATCTCCCGAAATCAGCATGAAATCTGCCGGTTTGTCGCGAAGTATCTCACTAAACTGAGCAAAGTTGCCAGAAGCTTCTTTGATTGCTACGATATTCGTAAACTCGTTGGCTAGGCGCAACGTGGTCTGTGCAGTCATATTGCTACCGGTACGGCCTGGGACGTTATATAAAATGATCGGCAAAGGAGAGACCTGAGCTATAGCTTTGTAATGTTGATAAATGCCCTCCTGTGTAGGCTTATTGTAATACGGCGACACAGAAAGAATAGCACAGAAGCCGGCTGGATCGAAGTTTTTGATTTGCTCCACGATCTCCGCAGTGTTGTTGCCCCCGATGCCAGCGACTAACGGAAGTCTACCGTCCACGCGCTTGACAGTGAAATCCCAGATGCGCTTTCGCTCTTCTTTGGTTAAAGTGGCCACTTCGCCAGTTGTGCCCAAAGAAACCAAATAATCCATGCCCTCATTGATTTGCAGGTCGATCAGCTGACCTAACGCTTCGAAATCAACAGATTCATCTGAGTTAAAAGGAGTGACTAATGCAACCCCTGCGCCGTGAAGCTCGTTCATCTTGTTTGTTTTTATATTAATTTATTTAAATTGTTATTTGGAATGAATAAGATCCATAAGATCTTTTTCGTTAATCATTGGAATGCCCAATTTTTCTGCCTTGGCAAGTTTCGATGGTCCCATTTTATCTCCGGCAACCAGAAAATCCAATTTAGCGGAAATGGAGGAGAGCATTTTTCCTCCATGGCTTTCGATCAGTGCTGCTAGCTCCTCTCTGGAATAATCGGCAAAAACACCTGAAATCAGAAAGGTCTTGCCGCTCAGGCTCTCGCTCGCCAACAGAATTTCCCTTTCCTCGACTTCAAACTGTAAGCCATAATTTCTTAAACTGGCAATCTGCTGCTGATGGATGGGGTTGTCCAGGTATTCTTTAACACTCTCTGCGATACGGCGGCCGATGTCCTGAACGCTTTCGATTTCTTCTGTAGATGCCTGGGCCAACGCATCTATATTTTTAAAATGCTGGGCTAATTTTTTGGCAATCGTCTCGCCGACATGACGTATCCCCAGCGAAAACAGTACTTTCTCGAAAGGCTTTTCCTTCGACTTTTCGATCCCGGCAAGCATATTATCGATTGATTTCTGGCCAAAGCGCTCCAGCTGCTGTAAATCAGCCTGATGATCTTTTAAACCATAGATATCGACAATATTATGTAATAAGCCTTTTTTAAAAAATGTTTCTACCGTCTCGTCGCCCATACCTTCGATGTCCATCATTTTTCGGCCGATAAAATGCTGCATCTTGCCTACAATCTGCGGCGGACATCCGGTCTCATTGGGACAGTAGTGAACCGCTTCGCCATCCTGCCTGATCAGTGGAGTGGAACACTCCGGGCAAACCGCTGGATAGGCAAAAGCCATGGAATCCGGTCTCCGTTTCTCTAAGTTTACTCCGATGATCTTGGGGATAATTTCACCTCCCTTTTCAACGTAGACCGTATCGCCCTGATGTAAGTCCAGACGTGCAATTTCGTTGGCGTTGTGCAGAGATGCCCGTTTGACCGTCGTCCCAGCAAGTAGCACGGGCTGTAGATTCGCGACCGGAGTTACAGCTCCTGTGCGGCCCACCTGATAGCTGATCGAATTCAGCGTTGTCTCCACCCGTTCAGCCTTAAATTTATACGAGATAGCCCATCTGGGGTTTTTAGCGGTAAAGCCCAGATCCTCTTGTTGGGCATAGTCGTTTACCTTGATCACAATTCCGTCGATCTCATAACCCAAATGATAGCGTTGGGCATCCCAGTAATTGATAAAATCATAAACCTCTGCCAGTGTACTGCATTTTCGTGTATGTTCGCTCACATGAAAACCCCAGCTTTTCACGTGTTCGAGGCTGTTCCAGTGGTCGTGAAACAGATTGGTTCTATTGTCACAATAGAGGAAGTAAAGAAAGCAGTCAAGCGGCCTTTTGGCAACTTCCGAAGAATCTTGGAGTTTTAAAGTGCCCGAAGCAAAATTGCGCGGATTCGCGTACGTCTGTTCACCGTTCTCTTCTCGCTCTTTGTTGAGTCTTAGAAAGGCAGATTTATGCATAAAAATCTCACCCCTGATCTCGAACTGATCTGGGTAGTCACCGTCTTTGAGCTTGATCGGAATGGAGCGGATCGTCTTCACATTGTTGGTTACTACGTCGCCCTGCGTGCCATCGCCACGGGTGACGGCACGGCTTAACCTGCCATTTTCATAGGTCAGGCTGATAGAAAGACCATCAAATTTTAGCTCACAGACATACTCAAACTGATCGCCTATGATTCTGCGGATTCTCTGATCAAAATCATGGAGTTCTTCTTGGCTATAGGTATTACCCAAGGAAAGCATCGGCCAGCGATGTTTCTCCGTTTGGAATCGGGATGTGATGTCTCCGCCTACACGTTGTGTGGGCGAGTTTGGGTCGGCAAACTCAGGGTATTGACGCTCCAGGGCTTCAAGCTCTTTTAATTTGAGGTCGAAGTCATAATCCGAAATAACACTATCCGCCAATACATAGTATTGATAGTTATAATGGTTGAGTTCCGCCGTTAAGTCTTTTATCTTTTTTTCAATATCCATCACCGACATGTTGCAAAATTACAAATAAAAAGTACGTTTAAATAAAATAAATAAAGAATCTTGTTCCGAAGAATGCTTTATTTTAAAATGCGTTTTTGTGCATTTTTGGCTGAAGGCACTTCCGATGTTCTATCGAAAATCTCTAGGGTTCAACTGTGCAAATTTATGTTTGTTGTTTGCATAAAAATCAACAACGATTGACTTCTTATAGTGTCCTTTCTGATTTCCAATTGCCTTGTATTTTTTTCGTTTTCTAGCATTTTTGAAAATATTCATGAAGAAATACTGATGTGCGCGGCTTATTGCCCAGGCGTCTTTTGGTTTGCCGTCAGTCAAAAATTTGATCAGAGCTGCCAAGTCGAACCAAAACCGCATAAAAATCACCCAGATAGCCGTGCCAAAGGGCAGGTTTTTCTGTAACATGATCAGGTTATTTCTAAAGTTGAGATAGGTCTTTTTAGGATTGCTGGCGTTTAACGTTCCGCCACCGACATGGTAAACTACAGAAGCGGGACAGTAGCCGATACCATAGCCCATCCTCTTCAGCCGCCAGCACAAATCGATTTCTTCCATGTGGGCAAAGAAGTCTTCATCCAGGCCATTGGCTTCCTTCCAGGCGCTGGCTCGGATAAAAAGGGCGGCACCTGAAGCCCAAAAAATTTCAGATTCTTCATCGTATTGCCCATTATCAGTTTCTACCTCATGCAGAATGCGGCCTCTGCAAAAGGGGTATCCATAATAGTCCAGAAAGCCTCCCGCTGCGCCTGCATGTTCAAATTGATCTTTATTGTGGAACGATAGGATCTTTGGTTGTGCAGCAGCAAGATGAGGTTTTCGTTCCAGATAGGATATAACAGGTTCTATCCAGTTTTGGCTGACTTCTACATCCGAATTCAGGAGGACATAATAATCGGCTTCGACACGTTCCAAAATCTTGTTATAACCTCCGGCAAAACCATAGTTCTTGTCGTTTTCAAGAACGGTAATGGTGGGATAGCACTGCTTTACAAATAAAATGGAGTCATCGTCGGATGCGTTATCACCGATGACAAATTCGATATTCGGATAAGAACTGTTGTAAACAGACGGCAGGAATTTTTCCAGAAAAAATCGGCCATTCCAGTTGAGGATTACAACAGCGACTTTGGGTAATGTACTCATTTTCTACGTTTCCTTTTCCAGCGATTGTGTGACCAGAGCCAATATTCGGGATTTTCCCGAATAAGTTGTTCCGCAAAACGGTTGTGTAAATCGGTTATCTCATGTTCCGCAAAACCAGTGGGATCTTCCACTAAAGTTACAAAACGGCAAAAATACTGTCCTCGTTTGGGCTTCCGACCAATATAGCAATAGACAACCGGTGCTTTGCTCATTCGCGATAAGCGCTCAGCACCGGTATAGACCAATGTTTCCTGATTAAGCCAGTTGATGAAGTAATCAGAATCTGAGTAGAGCGGGGTCTGATCCGCAACGAGGATACTGATATTGGGTTGGCCTCTTAATTTGACAATATGCCGCAATATCTGTTTCATGGGAACCATTTCAGCTCCAAACCGTCCACGCATATTGTTGTAAACGGTATCAATATCTTTATTGTTCAGTGGTTTGTATACAATTAGTGTCGGGAAATCGGTGATCAGGCTCAACCGGTGTATACCAAGTTCCCAATTGGCATAATGTGAAGTAACGCCAATAACATTCTTACCACTGGCGAGATGACGTGTCAGCTCGTCTTCGTCTTCCAGCGTCATTTTTTTTCGGACTTCCTCCGCCGTGATCGTTTTTAGCTTGATGGATTCGATGAAAAGGTCGGGAAAAAAGCGGTAAAATTTTTTGGCAATGACCAGTCGCTCTGCTTTTGTTTTTTCAGGAAAGGCGTTTTCAAGGTTCTGAAAGACAATAGTCTTCCTATATGCAATCACGTAATAGAGGACATAATAGAGCCCATCGGAAACCAAATATAGAAACCAATAGGGGAGAAGTGAAATGATATAGATTAACGCGTTTAACGCTTTTTGTTTCATGCTATAGCTAAAATTCCCAGTAGTATTTTACAAATATCCTTAATTTAAGTTATTTTTGCGTCACTTATAACAAAAATCATCAGTTTTTATGGAATCGCAGTTATTACTTCCGGCATGTTATCTTCCGCCAATATCCTATTTTCACGTCATTCAGGAGAATAATCTTCCGGTTGTCATTGAGAAATACGAGCATTTTCAGAAGCAGAGTTACCGGACAAGAGCCCGGATTGCTTCGGCTAACGGTGTGCAGGACCTGATTGTGCCCATCAAGCACGGGAACAAAGATCGCATTCCGATGAAAGACATCCGAATCAGCTATGAATTTGACTGGCAACGCTTACACTGGTTGAGTATACAGACTGCCTACCGTAGTTCAGCTTATTTTGAGTACTATGAAGATGATTTTAGCCATTTTTACAACGAGAAGTTTGACTATTTGCTGGACTTTAATATGGCTCAGCTGGAACTGCTGTTCAAGTTGGTCAAATTGAACAGAACGTTGTCATTCACGGAAGAATATAGACCTAGCGAACCTGGAAGCCCGGACTATAGGGATTGCATCCATCCCAAAAAGGAAAGTATACTGACTTCCCCCAAGGAATACTATCAAGTTTTTTCTGATAAAAATGGCTTCCATTCGGACTTAAGTATTGTTGACCTTTTGTTTAATCAGGGGCCACAATCCAGAACCTATCTCTAATCTGTCGCATCATTGAACAATATGCGTTTAATATTGTTTTTAAGTCAATAGTAAACGCATATTAATGAAACGTTTCATTCTTATTTTTGCTCTGCTGTCATCGGTTGGGGTTTCCGTCCATGCCCAGGGAGGAGCGGATACCATCCACTATAGGAAGGTGTATTATTGGGGGACCACAGGGATGGGCTTTCCGTTAGGTGAGACCAAGAATATCCTGTCACCGAAATTTTCCGGCAGTATCGGACTGGACATTTCCCTTAAAAATCCAATGTTTTTTGTGTCACCGACACTGTACACCCTTTCTTTTGCCTATAAGCAGCCTTTGGCGGATCCGGATTTTGCCTATCGCATAGAGGACGCCAACACGAATTTTTATACCGTGGCATTTTCAGGGGGCGTCCGTAAGCAGCTGCGTCGTTTAAATATATATGCGTTTGCCGGTCCGGGAGTCGGCCTTACCAGTGAACCACGGGCCCGGGTTATAGAGCCGCAGCGGCTTGTGAAAATGGAAAATAAAAACCATTTTAACCTTTCAAGCAAAATAGGTGCTGGAGCCGATTATAAATTTAATGGTTTTTTTCTGGGGATTGAACTCGGCTACCTGCATAACTTTAGGAAAATCCAGGACACGCCGGTCAATATCTTTACCGTAATGGTAGGGCTGAAATCAGATATCACACAAATCGGCGACAAAGTCATTGATGTTATCGGTATAGACGGCTCCCTCAGTGGGAAAAAAAGTAAAAAATGACACCTTATTTAGACACCTGTATCGTATCACCGATATGCGCTTCGGCGTCGGACCCCATTTTTTTGACTTTTTCTGTCTGCTCTATGGCCACGGCAAATGCGGATGGCACGATCCCAGCTCCAAACTTGATCGCGTAAAATTTCGTAAACTCTGCACCGAAATAAAGAATGGCGGCGGAGTAGTAGATCCATAATAGCATAACGATGATGGAACCTGCAGCCCCATAGAAACTTGCGGTCGAAGACAGATTCAGATACAGCGAAATGCCGTATCGCCCCAACATGAAAAGCAGCCCAGTGAAAATCGCGCCGCCCAGTATGTCGCGCAACTTGACCTTGGCATCCGGTAGGAATGAAAATATAAAGCCAAAAAGGATGACAATGACCGAAAATGTGATACCTGTATTTACCCAGGAGATCAGCGCAATCGGGATGATCGGAAAATATGTCATGACCAGATTGGTTACGGCAACGATTATTCCGTTGATCATCAAGGATGCAATTAATAAAAAGCCTAAAGCGATAATAATAGAAAATGAGATCAGCCTATTTACAATCAGTTTTAACCAGCCTTTCTTCGGCTTAGGTTTTACTTTCCAGATGTTGTTAATCGAATCCTGGATATCCACAAATAAGGTTGTGGAAGAAATTACGAGTGTAATGATCCCGATAGTAATCCCAATATTGGATTTGTTTTCAAATGTAATTTTTTGAAGGTAGGACTGAATCTGCATAGTTACATCTTTGCCAAAGAGTACCATAACCTCGTCCAGTACTTCATCTTGGGCGGAAGAGCCGCTCTGTAGATGCTCTCCATAAAAGAAGCCTATGCACCAAATGACAATCATGAGCATTGGTCCGATCGAAAAAATGGTATAATAGGCTAAAGAGGCACTTTTCTTCATACATTTATCGTCGTTGAAGCCGTTGAAGGCATCCACCATGACCTGCCAGATATTTTTCCAGTATACAAGCGTAAACAAATCTCTAAACGTTACATGCTTCATATCAAGGTTACCCGTTCCAATAATCGTGCAAAATGTTAATCCTGATGTTGATCCGCATATAATTTTTCGATGGCGTCTTCATTTTCTTTTAGAATGACTTTTCGTTTTAAACTCAATTTTGGTGTGAGCTGTCCTGCATTTATCGTCCACTCCTTAGGCAACAGGATAAACTTCTTCACAATTTCCCAATGACCAAAATTGCTGGATAATCGATCTATTTCCGTCTGATATTTTTCAATTACTTCCGGATTTTTAATGATCTCTTCGTTGCTGCTGCTGGCTATACCTTTTTGTGCGGCCCATTTAGCAAGCACATCGAATGCCGGAACGATAAGCGCACTTGGGAATTTCCGATTTTCTCCGATAACCATCACCTGACCGATCAATGTGGATTCCATCAGCTTATTTTCAATGGATTGCGGTGCAATATATTTTCCGCCGGCAGTTTTGAACATTTCCTTTTTTCGATCGGTGATCTTCAAGAAACCATCGCTGGTGATTTCGCCAATATCACCGGTTTTGAAAAAGCCGTTCTCATCAAACGCTTCTTTGGTTGCTTCCTCATTTTTGTAATAACCTGTAGTGATGCTGGGGCCTTTGACCAGGATTTCACCATCCGAAGCAATCTTCACCTCAAGATTGCTTAATGGCTTACCAACTGTTCCGAATTTTAGCCCATTTTTTAAGTAGGAATTTACGGCGATCACGGGGGAAGTTTCGGTTAGACCATAGCCTTCGAGAACTTTCAGGTCAGCGGCCCAAAATATCCGCGCCAGACGTTCCTGAAGCGCTGCACCGCCTGATACGATGATCTTAATATTGCCACCCAGTGCCTCACGCCATTTTGAGAAAATAAGTTTCCGCGCTATGCCTAGCTTGAAGTTATAGAACGCGCCGTTTTTTTCAGGTTCCTGAAATTTCAAACCTAAGCCGACTGCCCAAAAGAAAAGCTTCTTTTTAATCCCGCTTAACGCTTTACCCTTCTCAATAATCTTGTCATAAACTTTTTCGAGTACACGCGGTACCGTAGTGAATACATCAGGCTTGACATCATTGATGTCGGCGACAACATTGTCCAAGGTCTCTGAAAAATAAATCTGGATGCCTTTCGAATAATACATATACACCACCATACGTTCAAAAATATGACAGAGTGGCAGAAAGCTTAATGCAGTTTTAAAATCTTCTCTAATCAAGTAGTTGCACGCTGTTACGTTGCTGTATACATTTTTGTGGGATAAGTAGACGCCTTTCGGCCTGCCCGTCGTGCCTGATGTGTAAATCAGGGTCAGCAAGTCGTCTTCTGTGACACGGTCACGGTACAGCGATAGATCGGTGGTATCCTCTTGGGCACTGGCAATCAGTGCTGCCAATGGTGTATGATGGTCTATCTGATCAAATGTATAAACTTTGGGCTGGATGCCGTGTTCTTGTATAGCCTGCTCAATCCGCGCGGTCAATTCTTTGTTGCTAACAAATAATACTTTGACATCGGAATCATTCACAATAAACGAGAGGTCCTGCGGCGATAAGGTAGGGTAGAGGGGCACTGTAGCAAGGCCGATCTGGTTACAGGCAAAATCCACCAAATTCCATTCTGGCCGGTTGCCCGACATAATGCCTACGCGGTCTCCTTTCTGAAGGCCCAGTCGCAGTAGCCCCCGGCTGACGGTATCGATTGCATCAATATATTCTGTTGTGGAATAAGATCTCCATTTGCCACTTCCATCTCGTCCCGCCACCATGACGTCCTTTGGATATTTTTCTTTATAAGAGGTTATAAAGTCAAAAATTCTGCCCATATCACTTGAGTTTATTTGGTTACTACTATTGTCTTAAATATAAAAAAAATATCAGAAATAAAGTTGCTGATATTGGGATTAATGTCATAACAAATTAAACATTGTGTCGTTATAGCTGTAATTGTTACTTTTGAAAAATATAGAGGAGAATAAATAAAGCGTACAATTTTTATGAGAAAAATATTTTTGGCCGTGGGTGGAATACTGATGTTGGGCGCATTATCCAACAGAGCAATGGCCCAGTTAGACAATAGAGGTGCTATTGGGGGGCGTTTTGGATCTGCGCAAGGAATTACTTATCGACATACACTCAATTCGGACCACGCACTGGAGGGTATTATGAGTATTCAGAGCAACTCAGATTTTCGCCGGTTTCGGTTAGTCGGACTATATGAGATCTACAAACCCTTAACTTCCGGACTAAACTGGTACTATGGTTTTGGTGGCAGCATCGGGTCTTATAAAGAAAAAGATAAGATAATAGAAGGACAGCGGCACTCTTTTGATTCGCACCTCAATCTAAGCATCGATGGTATTGTTGGTATTGAATATAATATCCCGCAAGCACCATTTCAGTTATCGCTGGATGTGAAACCCTATTTTGATTTTCTGAACGAATCAAGCATTAAATTGTTGGATCCCATCGGTTTTTCGGTACGTTACAAGTTTTAATCAACAAAAAGGAGCAGCCTAACAGACTGCTCCTTTTTGTTGATTAACAGCCTTTGGTATCAGGCCAGCCATATTTTTCCCAACAGTTCCTGCAGGAACGTTTGTTCCTGAAGCGGGCGGATTACATGATTCTTTCGGTTGCTTCGTCTGACTTCAACAGGAATCTCCCGAATTAAACCGTCCCTCGCGATCAGACAATTCAATACGTCTCCTTCGTTTGCGTGCTGCATAATAAAATCGAGTTCTTTATCTTTTATATCCAGCCGGCTGTTGTTGATTGCTATGAGCTCGTCTCTGACGTTCAGACCGGCATCATAGGCCCCCGAACCTTTTTCCACAGTGGCAACGGTAATGAGCCCATCCACTTTGTTGGTCGTGATGCCCAATGTTAAAGTGGCAGTGTCTTCGTTGATGTCAGCTATCTCATAACCGACGAGATTAAAATAGGTATTATAATCGAGCTCGCCGTCTTCATGCGCAGCGCGAAATATGTCGTCCAAGGATGTACCTGCGATACGTTCGGCAAGATTCTGAAACTCATCTTCTTCAAAGCCGCGATCTAATTTTAAGAAAAATTCTTCATACGCCGCGCGGATAATATCGTCCAGCTTGATTTTTCCCTCGGTGGCTGCAATAATCTTAATATCGAGCATTGCTGTTAGCATCGCTCCCTTATTATAATACGAAATGGAGGAGTTGATCGAATTTTCGTCTGGCCGGTAATATTTGATCCAAGTGTCAAAACTGGATGCCGCAGCCGACTGGATCGTATGTCCCGGCCGGTTTAACACGATGTTAAAATCATTAGCCAGCAATGCGAGATATTCTTTCTCATCATAAAAGCCACAGCGTTTTATAATCAGATTGTCGTAGTAGGACGTAAATCCTTCCATGATCCATAGCCCAGTGGTATAGTTTTCTCGATCATAATCGAATGGGCCCAGGGCTTTAGGACGCAGCCGTTTGACGTTCCATAAGTGGAAATATTCGTGGGCCACAAGACTTAAATAGGCCTTATAGCTATTTTCATTTTGATAGGCGTTTCTGGACGCGCCCAGCACTGTCGAATTGAGGTGTTCCAGACCGCCGCCGCCCGACTGATAATTATGTGTGATGATGACGTAACGTTTGTTGGGATTGGATCCCCAAATGCGGGTTTCCTCTTCCACAATACGGCTAATATCTTTCGTCAACCGGTCTTTGTCGTAAGTGCCACCACCTACCATGGCGCATTCATGTTCTACACCAGCGACATGAAATTTCCAGCTGTCCTGATTACCCACTTCAATGGGGGTATCGTATAGAACATCAAAATCCGGCGCGAAAAAGGAATGCTGGTCGATCTGCTCAAGACCTGTTGAGATACGTGCCCAGTTTTCTTTCGGAAGAATATGAATCCTGGACGACGCTTTGAGATACCCATCGATATGAAGAAAGGTCGCCGTTGGTACAATGAATGCATGATCGCTGTCAAAAAAATTAGTACGAACCGAGACTTCAAATCCATATACATCATAGTGTACTTCGATCTGGTCAAGCGAATGTGTCGTGATGCGCCAGATGTTTTTTGCAGTTTTGTGAAACACAAGGTCATCGCCCACCGCATTGACAGTTTTAAACCGTTCTACATTCTTGGCATATTCACGAATCAGATAAGAACCTGGAGACCATACAGGCATCTTGAGGTCCACGTAAGGCTGTCTAAGGTTTTTGATGCTCATTTTCACGTGGATATAATGAGCTTGTACTTCGGGGAATGATACCTCAAAATCGATTTCAGGTATATTTAAATCGTCACTGTCCATGAAAGATAATTTTGTATGAGCCTACAAAATTAAAAGTATCCTATGCTAATTCAAATAAATAATGACATCTGGCCCCTAATATATTTGTTTCGCGTCGTCGGTACCACGGCAGGGCCGCTCGGATTGTCTCGTATTTATGTCATAAGGTTGGTAGCAGATCCGAAAAAATCTGTTTTTTTTCAGAATTTTTACTAAGTTTGATACACGAGTTTATAAGGGAAAATAATCGAGAATTTGTATGATCTTAGTTGTTGATAGTGGCTCATCCAAGTCAGACTGGAAACTGGAACTGCCGGATAGTGCACCCATTTCGTTCAGTACAAATGGACTTAATCCTTTTTTTGTCAATGAGAAAGAGATTACGCGGGTTATCAAAGAAATACCGGAGATCATTCCATATGCCGACGAGGTTACCGAGCTCTACTTCTTTGGAGCAGGCTGTATTACCCCCGATCGGCGTGAGATGGTTTCCAACGCATTGACTCCGCTGTTTGAAAATGCCTATATTTCTGTAGAGAACGATCTTTTTGGAAGTGCGCTGGCGACCTGCGGCAATAAAAAGGGCTATGTAGCTACAATGGGTACGGGCTCGGATCTAAGCTTTTTTGATGGGGAGGAGCTCCTCCCGTCGCATAATGGTAACGGGTATGTCTTGGGTGATGAGGGCTCTGGAGCATATTTTGGCAAAAAGCTACTGTGTTTATTCCTCTATGGCCGTATGCCGAAGGATTTAAATGAAAAATTCGCTACCAAATACAGGATCAACAAAGAAATTGTAATCAAAAACGTTTATCAGAAAGAACGACCCAATGCTTTCTTAGCATCTTTTGCCCCCTTTATGTCTGATAATATTACCCATCCATTTATCATTGATCTCATTAAGAGTGGTTTTGAGGAATTTGTACAGGCCTCCATACTAACCTATCCGGATTATAATCAGTACGAATGTCACTTTGTAGGTTCCATTGCGTATAGCTTTGATCTACTGCTACGGGAAGTATGTGCCACGCACCAAATAAAAGTAGGAACAATTCTAAAGTCGCCCATTAACGAATTATTCGATGCTGTATTGGAGCGGGAGAGCAATTCATTGTTAAGTCTTTAAACTATATAAATATGATTATAGCAACTATTATGGTGTATATGTCGATGTTATTTGGCAATCCCGCGATTTATAATTTCACTTTCAAGACGTTGGAAGGACAAGAAGTGAAGATGTCCGAATTCAAAGGCAAAAAGATATTAATCGTAAACACGGCATCCAAATGCGGTTTTACAAAGCAGTATAAGGATCTCCAGGAATTGCATAAAACATTTGGTGATAAATTGGTAATCATCGGTTTTCCGGCCAATAACTTTGGACAGCAGGAGCCGGGGTCCAATGCGGAGATTCAGGAATTCTGTGAGCAGAATTATGGGGTAGATTTTCTAATGGCTGAGAAAGTTGAGGTGAAAGGCGAGCAGATTTCACCGCTTTTTAAATATCTCACTACACAGGACAACCCGGATTTTACCGGCGATATTAAATGGAATTTTGAAAAATTCCTCATCGACGAAAATGGTAAGTTGGTGCATCGTTTCCGTTCAGCTACCAATCCGTTGGACCCTGCGATCATAAGTTGGGTACAAAACAAATAATAAAACAAGAAAGCCGCTACCGTAAGCGGCTTTCTTGTTTTATACCCTCTGAAGCTATTGGATGTAAGTCTCGTGAAGCGCACGGATACAATCTCGCAGCAGGGGATTGAAATCGTCGTTGTCAGGAATATTACAGCCATTCGTAATCACTACAAACCCGTATTTGCGTTTAGCATCAAAGAACATTGCGCTATAAAGGCCATAAGCGGATCCCGTATGCCCGGTTAGGGTAACACCGGGGACAATATCCTTTTTGTTCATGATGGCGAGCCCATAACCCGCATCTTTATTAACCGATTTTTGCATCAGCTTTGCATATCGCCGTGGCATAATGCGTACGCCCTGACTTTTGCCGTAGTTCATGTGCATGAGCATGTAATGCGCTAGATCTATTGCTGATATTTTCATCCCACCGGTAGGGGATAGCACCGGCGTACTATATCCTAAATGATAAGACAACAGTTCTTCACGTCGCGGATGATAAGCATTTGGTTCGGGCTGATAATCTCCCTTTCCATCAAAAGAATATAGAGGCACAAATCTGTTCTTGTCGAGCGAATCAACGCAGTAACCGCCATATAAATGCAGTGGACTAAGGATATGGTGGACGATATAGCTGTCAAAGCGGGTTTGCGTTAGCCGCTCTAAGGCGGCACCAGCCATATTAAAGTTTAAATTGCAATATTCATACCGACTACCGGGTTTATAGCTGTTGTAGGACTTCTTCCAGTTCGGATTTTTAGATGGATTGATCACATCAAGATCGAAATAGCCATTGCTGTCGTTGATACTCGAGGTATGTGAAAGTATCATGCGGAGTGTAATTTTCGCATCGGGATACTCCGGGTTGCGGACAGGGAAACCTACTAAGTCGCCAAAATCATCGTCCAGTTTGCAAATACCTTTCGCAACGAGCTGCATAAAAGATGTTGCGGTAAAAGATTTTGAAATGGAAGCAATCCGAAAGATGTCATCGTCCTGTAATGCTTCCTGCTCTGCCAGCTGCTTATAACCATAATTCCTGTGGAAACTAATTTTGTTGTTTTTGACCAGTACCACGCTCAGCCCTACAGCCTGATACCGCTGCATGATCGCAGCCAGTTTTTGGTCGATCACTGTGCTGTTCTGTGCCATAAGTAGAGTTGGGAACAACAGGACCAGTTGCAAGAAAAGAATAAATGCCTTTTTCATATGTTTAGTAGCTTAAAACTATATCTGGCGCGTTAGGCGATGAATTTTCGATACTCTGTTTGAATACAGTCAATAAATTCGCCCAAGGCGCTGTTCTTACTTTTTATATTTGAAACGAGGATGAGTTCTGTTTTGCTGTCTACATCCAGGATATCCATTGTTTTTAGTTTGAGATGCGGATACTGCCGGACTGTGGATGCAGGTACGACTGCCAGGCCCAGACCCTGCGAAACGAGTTCAAGAATCGATGACATGGAATTGCTCTGGTGAACAATACGCGGCTCAAATCCCATCCTATTACAAGTATTGATGACAAGTCTGTGGTATTCTGCGGCGTACTTTTGATTAAAGGAAATGAAATTCTCATGAAAGAAGTTGAGGGTTTGGAAATCGGTTTCCGCTGATCCGGCGATAATCAGAGGATCCTCAAACAATGAAGTTACGCGGAGTTCACTCGAATAAATCGGAGCGCGCATAATACCAAGATCCAGCTTTCCGTTTTCCAGCGCGGCTTTCTGCTTTTGGGTCGATGTTTCGAACAGACTGACCCTTAGGTACGGAAATTTACCCTGGATTTGTTTTAATACCGTGGCGAGCATCTGTTTCGGGGTGGAACTGATATACCCGAGTTTAAACTCGCCTGAAATGTTGTTGTGGATTTGCTTGGTAATTGTTTTGCTGTGCTCAATATTCTGGAGGATATCAATCACCTCTTCCAAAAAGTATTTGCCTGCTTCCGTCAGTTCTACCCTTTTGTTTGTCCGGAAGAACAGGATGACTCCCAGCTCATCTTCAAGGTCTTTAATTTGCCTGCTCAAAGGGGGCTGGGACATAAATAAACGTTCGGCGGCCCTTCCAAAATGAAGTTCTTCAGCTACAGTTTTGAAATAAATTAGATGTCGAATTTCCATTGATACTTTTTTGGTATGAATTGATGACAAAATAAATATTTTTAATGAAATCAGCTTAACACTACCTTTAAATAATCAAAATTTATTCTCAAATGAACAAAGCAACATTGAAAGAAATAGAAGCAAGATTCGATAACGATGTCGAACGGTTTTCGAATTTGGAAACAGGGCAGGCGACGACGCTGGATGCGGTATGGAATATGGAACTGATCACAGATGCAATAAGAGGGCTTTATCCCGATCTGGCAGATGTTCTTGACATTGGCTGCGGTGCGGGTAATTACGATGTAAAGTTATTGCAAAAAGTAAAGTCAAACCCTAACGTTACGTTAGTAGATCTGAGTTTGCCGATGCTAAATAGGGCTAAGGAACGCGTTTCTACGCTGACCAACGGTAAGGTAGATATTGTTAAAGGCGACTTTCGTGAAGCGCCTCTCGCTGGGCAACAGTATGATGTAATTATTGCCACCGCGGTTCTGCATCATTTGAGAGATGATCATGATTGGGAGAATGCCTTTAGGAAACTCTTTGGATTGCTTAGAGAAGGTGGCAGCCTATGGGTTTTTGATCTGGTCGAGCAAAGTGCTGGAGGACTTCAGCAGCTGATTTACCATGAAAAATATGGCGAGTACCTCGCTCAGCTTAAGGACGAGCAATACCGCGATCATGTTTTTGCCTATATTGCTCACGAGGATACGCCCCAATCACTGATGTATCAGCTTAATCTATTAACGAAGGTCGGCTTCAGCAATATTGATGTTCTGCATAAGAATCTCTGTTTTGCATCATTTGTTGGGTTCAAATAAAAACGGTAGATGGCAGCTGCAATGAGTATAGGCTTGCTTCCGACCGAAACGAAAAAAATAAGGCGATACGGGGAGTATCGCCATAAAATCACACTAACTATTAAAAAACCTATAGGACTAGGAATTTGCAAATTCAATAAACCAACGTTTGTTTGATATCTATTTTCCCCTCCTAAATCCCGTCGATAACGAGATATCAAATAAATAATAAAATGTAATTATTAAGGCTAATACTTCAATAAAAACGAAGTATCTGCATTGGTTTACGTAAAGATATGTGTTTATTTTTAAAAAACAAATAAAAATGACGAAAATTAAAAAATTAGTATGATTTAATTATTTTTAAGAATTCCATCCATGCGATCTGGTCCGTTTTAAAAGTCAGATCCGCTGTAGTAAGCTCATCTATATGTACCCACCGGAAAGCCTGCAATTTATTGTCCTCATCGCGCTGTTGTGCATCGAAATCAAAAGCTTGACTAGTGGTTCTGATATGTATCGCTGATATATTTTTTACCTGATAGTAAATTGAAATGATCTGGCTGTCATTGAAACTGGACTTTTCGTAAAAATCTGTCGTGTAGATATGCCTCATGATAGCGATGTCGAACGCGCACTCTTCTTTGTATTCTCGGATCAGCGCGTCCAGCAGGCCCTCTCCGTACTCAAGTCCACCGCCCGGGAATTTTGTAAATGAAACATTTTCCGTCCTTTCATCACTGATCAATACCTCTTGTTGGTCATTGACCAATATTCCGTATACTCTTACGTTAAATGGGAACATGGGTTGTTTATGTATTATATTTGATTTTTTGTTACAATGGCAGGAAGCCATTTTCTACGGCAAATTCATCCAATCCGATATAAGAGTAATGTCTCGGCAGAAACCAGCCTATTGCCTCCATGATGTCGGTAAATTCTTTTTCTGTTCTGAACTGATTGGCCACAATATTAAAAACTAGATCCTGAGAGACTTTCTTCTCGTCCTTATAGTTGCGGGCAATTAGCATCACTTTCGGATTCTTAACACCGTAATAATCTAAGAATTCACGGAGCTGTGCACGAGCAACCTGTGGCAGGATCACTTCGGAAGGCTGTCCAACCAGTATCTCTTCATCTTTGCCGATAACGGTTTGCTCATTTTTTCTGGAGAAAATACTATTGTCTGTATAAAACTCGTCGTTCAGGAAGTAGTTGACGAGATCACCGTACGTAAATACCCAGTCCGGATTTTCATATTGTGTATTGATGGCAATACCGAAACCCTTCGGTAATACAAAATCTTTTAACCGGTTTTTTATAACAAAAGCCTGGAAGTTCTGATCTTTCGGCGCGCTTTCCAATTGAAAATAAGGGAAGCCATCTGGACCGATAACCACTTCAGTTTCGGCGAGTTTTAATGTGCTGGCCGCAATATTCGTTAAAAATGTATCCCGCCATTCTTCGTCCCGTTCTCCAAAAGGCACCTCCATTAAATTATTAATAATGATGGTCTTTTCAAGATCTCCTAACCTATTGTCGCTGGCGTTATTGCTATCGTCAAATAAATGTATTGTACTCATCTTGGATCTGTGATTTATTAATTGCAGGTAAAAGTAAGAGAATAATTAGAATTTAACGACGTTTTCTGGATTTTGATTGCGCGTTCCGGCTATTACTGTGGCTGCTCGACAGCATTTTTTTCCAGCTCAGCAAATAAGGGTGCTGATCGTCAATTTTTATCTGACGTTTTAGGGACAGTTGTAGGTTGATCCACTTCTGGTTGTCCTCGGCGTCACAAAATGTTAGTGCCGTCCCATTTAAATTCGAACGTCCTGTCCGGCCAATGCGGTGGGTATAGGTGTCGGGTGAATCCGGTACTTCATAGTTTATGATAGCCTCCAGATCTGGAAAGTCTATCCCCCGTGCCAACAGATCAGTGGCTATTAATATGCGGCTTTCTTTGTTTCGGAATTTCGTGATGATTTCCTCGCGTTGTTGCTGCGACTTATTACCATAGAGTGCCAGGGCGGCGATGCCGTTTTTCACGAGATCAGCCTGTATGCGTTCCACGCCGTGCACTGTTCGTGTAAAAATAATCGCTTGTGCCTGAATTTTGTTCTCGAGCAAATAACGTACAAGATTTTTTTTGTCGTTTTTATCCACATATAGGACATACTCAGTTATTCCTCCTGTCTTCCGTTCTTCCACCAAAATTTCAACCGGATCGCGGAGTTTCTTCCGGACGATTTTTTCAATTTCAGGCGTTTTCGTTGCAGACTGGAAGATTGATTGCCTCGTTGTAGGAAGTGTACCCATAATCGTATGGATTGCTTTGGCAAAACCCATGTCCAGCAGTTGGTCAAATTCGTCGATGACTAATGTGGTTATACTGTTAAGGTCGATAACACCCTGTGCCATAAAATCCATGAGCCTTCCCGGTGTTGCAAGAATGATCTGTGCATCTGCATAGGCTGCCAGCTGCTTTTCGTAGCTACCTCCGCCATAAAAGCTCACTGTGTGTATTTCGGTCCCAACGGTTAGATTCGCTATCCGCTGCTGTGTCTGGATACAGAGTTCCCTCGTAGGAAGCAGAACAAGGACTGTCGGCCCTTCATCTTTTCGCTGACGCAGCAACTGTTCTAAAATGGGAATGGCAAAAGCTTCCGTTTTACCAGTTCCGGTAGGAGCAATGGTTAAACAGTCACGGCCAGTCAAAATAGCTGGTATTGCCTGTTCCTGTACAGGAGTAAGGCTCGAAAGACCCTGCTTTTCCAGATTATGAAAAAGTTGTCTGTTAAGTGTTAATGCTGAAAAATCCAAAATATATTGCAATGATAAGTCCGTGGCAGAGAAACTAGCAGGTGCAGATCACTCCGTCTGAAGCTTAATGTAATTAAAAATCCACAAAAATTAGGAATTTTTCTCAAAAAGTACTAATTTGAGAAATTAGAATATTCTATCTCAAATAACAGCTATTGATTGTCAATTTATTTGACAAACGCCAATTATATAGAATAATATTTTTGTTAAATTTGTTGAAACAAAAAAGAATATGTTTGATACTGCATTTGACCAAAACAATGAATCTACTTCTACTTTGAGCTTTGAAGAGTTCAAAAAGATCATTGTGAATGACTATCGAACTGCCTTGGAGAGTCGTTATGTGAGCCTGTTGGGACGTAAAGAAGTACTTACGGGTAAGGCAAAGTTCGGTATTTTTGGCGATGGAAAAGAGCTGGCGCAGATTGCTATGGCCAAGGTCTTCCGGAATGGTGACTGGCGGTCAGGTTATTACCGTGACCAGACGTTTATATTTGCTTCGGGCATCAGTAATATCTATCATTTTTTCTCCCAATTGTACGCGCATCCTGACGTGGAAGCGGACCCGTCTTCGGCAGGTCGGCAGATGAACTGTCATTTCGCCACACGCGTTTTGGATAATCGGGGCAACTGGCTCGATCAGATGAGTCAGAAAAACTCTTTCTCAGATATATCGACTACTGGGGGTCAGATGGCAAGGATGCTTGGACTTGGGCTTGCCTCTAAATTGTATAGGCAAAACCGTAACCTGGATTATCTGTCCTATTTTTCCAATATGGGGAATGAGGTGGTGTTCTGTTCAATTGGTAATGCCTCCACTTCAGAGGGTGTATTTTTTGAGGTTATTAATGCTGCTGGCGTACACCAAATACCTGCTGTGATCTCTATTTGGGACGATGGCTATGGTATATCGGTACCGAACGATATTCAGACGACCAAGGGTGACATTTCCGAAGTGCTGAAAGGTTTCCAAAAAGAAGAACTGACCAATGGAATTGAGATCTTTAAGGTCAGAGGATGGGATTATGCGGGCTTATGCGAAACATACGAGCTCGCAGCCAATATTGCCCGGGAAAAGCATGTGCCTTGTCTGATCCATGTTACCGAGATGACGCAGCCGCAGGGGCATTCCACATCAGGTTCTCACGAACGCTATAAATCATCCGAACGTCTACAGTGGGAGGCTGATTTTGACTGCATCGCCAAGATGAAAGAATGGATACTGAGCTCGGGCATTGCAGCGGAAGATGAGCTGGATCAGCTGGAACGTACAGCTAAGGAGCATGTCCGTCAGGAGCAGAAAAGAGCCTGGGCAGATTATATCCGGACGTTAAATCTGGAAGCAAAGGAAGCAATCGAGCTGCTGGCACGTATACCTCATGAAAAAGCAGATTTTGCAGCCAAAAAACTGCAATCCATGATCGAACCGTCCTTAAAGGAAGTGTATGGGCAGGTACGTAAAGTCCTGCATGAGCTTAAAGGACAGCATACTGCGGGGCGACAAGAATTGCTGGATTGGTATAAACAAAAACAAGAAATTAACGAAAAACGTTATAATTCCAAATTATTTACTGAGGGCGAGGGCTCTCCCTTTGGGGTTCCATCAGTGGCTGCAGTCTACGACGAAAACTCCAAAATCGTAGACGGCCGTGAAGTGTTGAATCTATGCTTTGAGCAAAATTTTCAACGTGACGAGCGACTGCTCGCTTTTGGAGAAGATGTTGGAAAAATCGGCGACGTCAACCAGGGCTTTGCTGGTCTACAGGACAAGTTGGGAGCACATCGTATCTTCGACACTGGAATACGTGAAAACTCGATTATAGGGAAGGGGATAGGTCTGGCCATCCGTGGTTTGAGACCTATTGCTGAAATTCAATACCTGGATTATTTGATCTATGGAATCACTGTAGCCAGCGATGATTTAGCCAGCCTGAGCTATCGCACATTTGCCGGGCAAAAAGCGCCGGTAATTATTCGTACCCGTGGACATCGCTTGGAGGGGATATGGCATTCGGGCTCGCCCATGTCTGTTATCTTAGGTTCTTTGAGGGGGCTGCATGTCTGTGTACCACGCAATATGACGCAGGCGGCAGGGATGTATAATACGCTCTTCCGCTCGGACGAACCTGCAATTGTCATTGAATGTCTCAATGGATATCGTCTCAAAGAGCGCCTACCTGAAAATGTCGGTGAATTTACGGTCCCTATCGGTTATGCTGACTGTGTAAAAGAAGGACAGGATATTACCGTGGTTTCCTATGGCTCAACTTTAAGGGTTGTTGAGGAGGCAGCAGTGGAACTGGAACGTCTGGGAATAATGATCGAAATTATAGATGCACAGACCCTTCAGCCATTTGACAAGGGGCAGCTCTGTGCCCAGTCCCTGAAGAAAACAAATAAGTTGCTGATTGTAGATGAGGATGTTCCGGGCGGGGCCTCGGCATTTCTATTACAGGAAATACTCGAAAAACAAAACGGTTATTACTTCTTGGATAGTCAGCCAAAGACATTGACTGCGAAAGCGCACCGTCCGCCGTATGGCTCGGATGGTGATTACTTCTCGAAGCCTTCTTCTGACGATGTGGTGGAAACAGTCTACGCCATTATGCATGAAGCTAAACCAGAAAAATATCCATCTATGTTTTAATAGGTGGATATCTTTCTGGTAGAAATAATGCAGTTATTTGCGACTGCCGCAACTACCCGAATTAGCTAAATATACTGGCAGCGCCGATCATGGCGGCCTTCTCGCCGAGTACAGCGGTATAGAGTTTGAAGGCATCGAACTGCTCGCGTCCGGCGATAAAAATAGGGAGGGCTTTGGCGATGTTGCCACCGATCACGAAAATATTAGATTGATATTTTTTCGAGAAAAACGCCATAAAATCAAATAAGTGGGTGGCATACTCTGATTTTATCAATTCAAATGCATCGCTCTCGCGGTAGTTTTCCAGAATTTCTTTCAGGCCGCTTACATCTTTTCCGGTAAGTTCCTTAAACCGTCTGACAAACCATCGCGTTACAAGATACTCTTCGAAGATACTCTCCGCATAAGGCGTATTCCATAAATCCGCGTCAAAAGCTTTTTCACCTTGGTTCCACACAGCAGATCCCAGACCGGTTCCTAAGGTGATCCCTAATATTCTGTTGTTTGACTGTAGGTTCTGCACAAAAATTTCGCCCTGTAGGAAAGCAGCAGCATCATTGATAAAATGAATAGCAGTAGGTGCCAGGTTCAATTCTGCCGCTAAGAGACTTTTAATGTCTTTATTATATAGCTTGTCGTACTTGCTCTGTCCTTGCATTTTGGAGATGCCATTCTCATAGTCAAATGGTCCGGGCATGGCGATGCCGACAAACTGAATGGCGGCGGGAGCACTGCAGACAATATCCTGAATGGTTGAGGCCCAGGTGTGTAAAATCGTTTTAGCATCTCCTTGCGAAAAAACGTGGTTTCTGACCACGTTCTCTAAATGTATATTCCATTGTTTGGTGTCAATGATACAGGCGGAAATATGGGTGCCGCCAATATCCACACCCACGACATAATTATCTTGCAGCATGTTTGTAACTTTGATGTTTAAGCAGATGATCCGCAATAACAAGTGCCGCCATGGCTTCAACAATGATTACCGCCCTCGAAACAACACAAGGATCATGTCTTCCCTTACCACTGGCGATGGCGGGGTTGCCATGGACATCGACTGTTTCCTGATCTCTCATGATGGTAGCGACAGGCTTGAATGCTACTTTAAAAGTAATATCCATACCATTTGAAATTCCACCCTGTATTCCCCCGGAGAAGTTGGTATGTGTATGCACTTGATTTAAATCATGGTCATCTGCTACAAATATATCATTATGTTCGGAACCTCGCAACTCTGAACCTGCAAAACCTGATCCGTATTCAAAACCGTGCACAGCATTGATACTCATCATAGCTTTGGCCAGGTCGGCATGTAGCTTGTCAAACACAGGCTCTCCCAGCCCCACTGGAACGTGTCTAATGACGGCCGAAATACGTCCTCCGACAGTATCGCCCGCTTTACGCACCGAGTCTATAAATTCGATCATCTCGTTTGCTGTGGCTGGATCTGCACAGCGCGCTATGTTGGATTCCCTGAGTTCAAGCAGTGCTCCGAGATCTTTTGTGTCCAGATTGGGTGCCTCGATAGTGCCCACCCCGGATACATGGGCAAAGATTTCTATGCCAAATTGTTGTAGGAAGCTTTTCGCTACGGCTCCAGCGGCAACCCGTGCTGCTGTTTCCCGGGCCGAAGAGCGCCCTCCACCGCGGTAATCCCGAATGCCGTATTTCATCTGATAGGTGAAATCCGCATGTGAAGGTCTGAAGATATCCTTGATGTGGGTGTAATCTTTGGATCGTTGGTCCTCATTTGGTATTACGATGGCAATGGGCGTTCCCGTGGATTTGCCCTCAAATACGCCCGAAAGGATCTGTGCGGTATCGCTTTCTTTCCGCTGTGTGGTTATCCTGGATTGCCCGGGTTTCCGTTTGTCTAGTTCGGACTGTATAAATTCTTCGTCTATCGTTATGTTTGAAGGACAACCATCAATGATCACACCTATAGCTTTACCATGTGATTCGCCAAAAGTGGTGATCCTGAATAAATCGCCAAATGAATTTCCTGCCATAAAAATTAAATTTCAATAAACTTAGATAAAATTGCGTTTAAATCCAACCTTAGCTCAACAGTAAAACACAAAATTGTTCCCTCGCCTGGTCATGGCTATGGCCTGAATCCACTTTGCCAGCGTTGCCTTCTCGTGTTGGTTGCGGTTAAAAACGATAAGAAACTGGGTGACCAATGATGTTGCCCACCCAGTTATTTTATTATTCAATGATAAATGCCTGGGCCTGTAGATGTTTCCAGAAATCAGGGTATGATTTCTCTACAACCTGCGGTTCGGCAATCTTGATCTGATCAAAAACGAGCGCCAATGGCGCAAAAGCCATAGCCATCCGATGGTCCTCGTAGGTGTCGAATGTGAGATCTTGAGGACAATAGACTGCCTCAGTTTTCAAATGGTAAGTTCCATTGTCTTCGATCAATGCGGCGCCGAATTTTGCGATTTCCGCCTGCAGTGCTGCAATACGATCCGTCTCCTTGATTTTTAGTGTTTCAAGTCCCGTAAACGAGACGTCACGACGTAATGCTGCTGCAACGACAACGACAGTCTGGGCAAGATCAGGGCATTCCTTGAAATCAAATAATGTTTTGTCCGTGGTCACCGGTTTTTTGATCAGATGCAGGCCGTCTGTCTGAAAACTAGACTGTACGCCAAAATGTTCCATAATATCAATAATCGCGATATCACCTTGTAGACTGTCTTTCCGAAGTCCCGGTAGGACAATGGCGGCATCCGCCCCCGCCAAGGCCACAATAGCATACCAATATGACGCAGCGCTCCAGTCTGGTTCAACATAAATTGTGCTTTTCAGGAAAGCTTGAGGCGCAATCTTTATGGCGTTTTCTGTCCATTGGTGTTCAATACCAACACTTTTTAGCATATCCAATGTCATGGATACATAGGGCCTGGAGGTCAGCTCTCCTTCGATTTCCAGTGTAAGTCCCTTCTTTAGTGCTGGTGCAATTAAGAGTAAGGCAGATATATACTGACTGCTTATATTACCCTTAATGCGGACACGGTCCTTTCCTTGAAACATTCCGCCGATTATTTTTAAGGGAGGATAGCCCGCTTTTTTTTCATAATGGATGTCAGCACCGATTTCCTTCATCGCATCCACCAGGATACCGATGGGCCGTTGCTGCATACGTTCGGTACCAGTAAGGGTGAAGCTGCCCTTCACAAGGTTCAGGTATGCCGTCAGGAAACGCATCGCAGTACCAGCAGGGCCGATGTCAATTGTATTATCGCCAGGCTGAGGGTTGGCAGCAATCTGAAGTACACGGTTCAATGTTACTGTGTCTGCGGCCTCCGAAAGATTTTGAATATCAACCTGACCCTTACTCAGCGATTGTATAATGAGGGCACGATTGCTCTCGGATTTTGATCCCGTCAACTGAACCGTGCCTTTTATTTTCCTCGAGGGATGCGTCAGCTTGATCACGTGTCGACTCATTATGCTTCTGCTGTTGGTTGTTCTTGTACATTCATTACCGCATTTTGTTTGCGGATAGACTCGTTGTGAATTAATTCTAAGAATTTTGTAGCAAACTCATTGCTCAATGAAAGTGCTTCAGCAAGCTTGGTACGTTTTTGTACAATTTCATCCCAACGGTTGACTTGTAAGATAGTGACATTATTGTCGCGTTTGTATTCACCGATCTTCTCGGCAATTTTCATACGCTCACCGATTTTTTGGATAATCAAATCGTCCAATTTGTCAATATTGCTGCGTAGCTCGGCTAGTTTATCTTCGAATGAAGGATTGTTTGAAGCCGCTTTACGCAAGGTCAAATGATCGATTAACTCTGCCAATGCCGCTGGTGTCACCTGTTGTTTAGCATCTGTCCAAGCAACGGATGGATCAATGTGTGACTCCATGATCAAGCCCTGCATATCCATATCCATCGCCTTTTGTGCGATGTAAGGCAGCAATTCGCGATTGCCGCAGATGTGGCTAGGGTCGTTAATGATGGGCAGGTCAGGGCAGGCAGTTTTTAGTTGAATTGCTAGATCCCACATCGGCTCATTGCGGAAAGCAGTTTTTTCGTACGAAGAGAACCCTCTGTGGATGGCGCCCAATTTCTTGATGCCGGCGCGGTTAATGCGTTCAAGAGCACCGATCCATAACGACAGATCTGGGTTGACAGGGTTTTTAACGAAAACAGGAACGTCTATGCCCTGTAGTGCATCGGCAATTTCCTGTACGGTAAACGGATTCGCCGTTGAGCGCGCACCCACCCAGAGGACATCAACACCCGCAGCCAGTGCTTCCTCGACGTGTTTTGCTGTAGCCACTTCTGTCGCAGTCAATAAGCCTGTTTCCGCTTTCGCTCTTTTTAACCATTCTAGGCCTACGGAACCTATACCTTCGAACTCTCCCGGACGTGTTCGCGGTTTCCAGATACCAGCACGCAAAATATTTACTTTTCCGGTATTTGCTAAAAGGTGTGCCGTTGATACTAACTGCTCTTCTGTCTCTGCGCTACATGGACCAGCAATGATTAAAGGTTTGTCTCCTGTGTCCAACCAAGATTTCAAAGGAGCAATGTCTAATGTATTTTTCATCGGAATAAAATTTTAAAGGTAAATGAAGCTGCTGTGAAGACCTTTATTCGCCTATGCTAAAGAAGGTATACCCAGGACAGATTCAGATTCAGTTTGATTATTTTTTATGTATGAGTTGATTATAGTTTTTCATTTTTGACGTATTCGCCCATAATATTAAAATTAATGCTATGTTTCAGTACTTTACGGATCGCAGCTTCGTAGTCAGATTGCTTTTTCCATTCTACATCCACGAAAAAGTCATATTCGTTACGTTTTCCGATGACAGGCATCGATTGAATCTTGCTGAGGTTGATGTTCTGTTCAGCAAAGCACTGTAGGATGGTGGCCAATGAGCCTACTGTATTTCCTGTCTGAAATGATAATGAAGCTTTATTTGCATTTTTATGTTCAATCACCTCATTTGACAGCACCAAAAAACGTGTAGCATTCTTTTTGTTGGTTTCGATTCTTTTTTCAAGGATCTCAAGGCCATAAATCTCGGCAGCCATAGTGCCTGCTATCGCCGCGGTATCCGTCAGCTTGCGTTCGGCAATCATCTTTGCCGTTGCAGCTGTGTCAGAACCCTCGGTGATTCGCACTCCCTCTAGTTCGGATAAAAATTCTTCGCACTGTCGAATCGCAATGGGATGCGATTCAATATGCTTGATGTCTTTTAACTTGACCCCAGGCAAAGCCATCAGGTTTTGCTGGATATTGAGGTACACTTCGCCTGTGATATGAAATTTATAGTCCCGCAACAGATTATAGTTGGGCAACAGGCTGCCTGCAATCGAATTTTCGATGGCCATGACAATATAGTCCACTTTCCGATGCTTAAGTAATTCACAGGTTTTCTTGAATGAATCACATTCAACAATTTCAACATCCCGTCCAAAATACTTAAATGCTGCCTCCTCATGGAAAGAAGCCTTAGCTCCTTGTATTGCAATTTTTAAACTCATTGTTGTATCGCTATTTAGCCCTTAAACAAGAAGAGTCCCGGTCATTTTCACCGGGACTCTTCTTGTTTGTATTTTATATGTATACACAATCTAATCCCGGCTCTTATTTTTAAAATAAAAGAAGTTAAAATAGAAATATGTATACGTTCTGTTCATCCTTTTGTTGTTTGACTGTTCAAATGTACGAATGTTTTCGGAATATCAAAGAAAAAAATATTTTTTTTGTAAAAATTTCGATGTTTCTTTGTTGTTTTTGACTGCATTTTTATGTTAAAAATTTCGCATTATTTTCCTCTTAATTTTATTGTATTTATTTACTTAAATTGGTTAATATTAGTTGTTTAACTTTATTTATTTCTTTTTTTTATGTGTTTTTAAGTGATTTTTTGATGTAAAAATACGGTAAAAATTGGCGTTTTTTATATTCATTTTTTGATAGAAAATATACTATTTTTTGGGTAATAAATGATGCATGTATAATGCTGCTTGTTAAGAAAACAAATTTAGTACCTTTGCCCAAATATTCAGTTTATGCTAAAGCGCGTAAGTTTTCTAAGTGTAGTCAGCATCGTCGGTTTTGTGCTGTCAAGTTTTGTTTTCAAAGGTGAGGAGAAAGAAGCGAAAGTAAAAAGAGTAATTGACGGGG
Organism: Sphingobacterium thalpophilum; assembly: GCF_901482695.1. NCBI lineage: Bacteria > Pseudomonadati > Bacteroidota > Sphingobacteriia > Sphingobacteriales > Sphingobacteriaceae > Sphingobacterium > Sphingobacterium thalpophilum. The sequence continues at coordinate 602,940 of NZ_LR590484.1, read as the reverse complement.
ATACCTTTGTTATTGAAAACGGGTATCGAAAGGTGAGAAAGTCAGGCTAATCGGGATTGATGCCCCCGAAACACGACGAACTGCCCGTAAAGAAATTGGTTATTATGGAGAAGAGACAAAAGAATACCTGAGATCCATGCTTGCAGGTAAGACAGTGCGGCTGGTATTTGATGTAGGAAAGAGAGACCGTTATGGAAGACTTCTGGCTTATGTGTATCTTGGGGACAAATTTGTGAATGCAGATCTGGTGAAAGAAGGCTATGCGGTGACATACACCCTGACGCCGAATGTTCAATATGCCGGACTTTTTGCAAAACTAGAACGCCAGGCCCGTCAGGCGAAACGTGGTCTATGGAAATAAATAAATTTAAATAAATAATGATCTTTGTCCTATTCAGTGTAATCTGCAGCGTTACTGTTGCCGTGTTGCTTAAATTAGCAAAACAGAATAACATCGAGACAAAACAAGTCATCGTATGGAATTATCCGGTCGCAGTAGCATTGACCTATTTCGTCTTGCAACCAGATTTGCTTGCTTTCTCTTTGAAGAACTTGCCTTTGACGTTGTACGGTACGCTTGCTGCACTGTTGCCAGGTATGTTCATTTGCATAGCCTTGTCCATCCGCTATAGTGGTCTGGTAAAAACGGAAGTCGCACAGCGCTTGTCACTATTTATTCCTTTGTTGGCTTCTTTTTTTCTGTTCAACGAGCAGTTGCACGGGAATAAGGCTCTTGGGATAGGGGTAGGCTTGCTGGCTATCGTATGCTCTTTCAGTTGGCAAAAAGCCGGCATCTCTGCCGGCAATATCTCCGGTCGTTACGGGAGCCTGTATCCGTTACTGGTCTTTATCGGTATGGGCATCATTGATATTCTTTTTAAACAGGTCGCTCTGCATGGGACGGTTCCTTATGTCAGCGCAATGTTTATTATCTTTGCGATGGCTATGTTGGTCGCTTTTGGCATGCTTCTTTATTTTTTAGGTGTGGAAAAACAGCGTTTTTCAATACCTGCTGTCGGGTACGGTATATTCTTGGGGACATTCAATTTCTGCAATATATTGTTTTATATGAAAGCCCACAGGGCTTTGCCCGAAAATCCGTCGGTTGTGTTTACCGGAATGAATATCGGTGTCATTTCTTTGGGCGCATTAGTTGGTGTACTTTTTTTTAAAGAAAGACTATCGCGCTTAAATTATCTGGGTATAGTATTTTCCATGGTTTCAGTTTTAATTATAGCTTATCTGTGAGTTTGTTTGAGGATACATATCGTACCGTTGAGAGGACGTATGAGGGAATTTTTAGGGACAAGGGAAGTAAATTTATTGCTTATGCCTTTCCTTTCCGGTCGGAGGATAGGTTGAAAGACATCCTGCAGGAAGTTAAAGCTCTGCATCCAAAAGCCAGACATCATTGCTGGGCATATCGCCTGACTCCGGACCGCAATGTATTCCGTTTCAATGACGACGGCGAGCCCTCAGGAACAGCAGGGCGGCCGATTTTAAATGCCTTGCTTTCCGCAGATATCACCAATATAATCGTTGTTGTGGTACGCTACTTTGGGGGCACCTTATTGGGCGTGCCCGGATTAATCAATGCTTACAAATCGGCCACCCAGGATGCGATAGATCAGGCAGAAATTATTGAGCGCACGGTAAATGATATTTATGGGCTCAGCTTCAGTTACTTGAATATGAATGATGTGATGCGAGTTATAAAGGAAGAGGGACTTGAAATAATAAGACAGGAATTTGACAACAGCTGTTATCTGGAATTTGAGGTGCGCAAAATGCAGGTGAATACTGTCGTGGAGCGCTTTTCCAAAATTGAAGACAGTCAGTTAACATACTTACGGACGATATGATCAATGATTCAGAACTGATTTTAAATGCGGATGGTAGCATCTATCACCTGAACTTGTTGCCCGAAGATCTGGCCGAAACAGTGATCACGGTAGGAGATCCGGAGCGTGTAGCCAAGGTGTCGAAATATTTTGACCATATTGAGGTCAAAAAAGGAAAGCGAGAGTTTATTACGCATACCGGATATGTCGGCAGTAAACGCTTGTCAGTCGTTTCTACGGGTATAGGTACAGACAATATTGATATCGTACTTAACGAGCTCGATGCATTGGTCAACATTGACTTGCAGCGCAGGCTGGTGAAGACGGAACTGACAGCATTGGAAATTATCCGTATCGGCACATCCGGCGCTGTTCAGCAAGATATCGAAATGGGGACTATTTTAGCATCCGCTTATGGCGTAGGCATGGATGCGCTGATGCACTATTACGAAAAGCCCGACGATGCCGCCGAACGGAATATTCAGCATGCGCTGATTCAGTATTTGCCGCAATTAGGTCTCAAACCCTATGTGGCCCGTGCCAGTCAACCTCTCCTGGAACGTATAGCTTTTGATCTGCCACAGGGAATGACGCTGACAGCTCCCGGTTTTTATGCACCTCAGGGACGCTGTGTCAGGTCTTCAAATGTCATCCCTGATTTTATTCCCTTAGTTAGCGGCTTTCGCTGTGGTGACTTGCGTTTTACCAATCTGGAAATGGAGACCGCCGGTATCTATGCCATGGCACGCATGTTCGGCCATCAGGCGATTTCTATCAATGCTATTTTAGCAAGCCGGGTGGCGGGTAAATTCTCAGCAGATCCGGAGTCTATAGTGGACAAGGCCATTCGGCTTGTTCTGGAAAGAATTTAGATTAGACAACCCCCTTCCGGTTCGAGTCAAATTTCAACATGATAAACAGCAGAATGGTGAAACTCCAGAGGGAGGACCCACCATAACTAATAAACGGTAAAGGGATGCCAATAACCGGTACTATCCCTATGGTCATTCCGATATTGATGAAGAAATGGAAAAATAGGATGGAGGCCACACCATAAGCATAGATCCGTGCAAAAGCTGACCGCTGTCGCTCGGCGATATGGATAATACGCAAAAGGAGGGTCACATAGATGGCCAGCAATGTGACTGAGCCTACAAAACCCCATTCCTCCCCAACCGTACAGAAAATAAAATCCGTACTCTGTTCGGGCACGAAATTGTATTTTGTCTGTGTACCCTGTAAATATCCCTTTCCCCAGAACTGTCCCGAACCAATAGCAATTTTAGACTGATTCAAATTGTAACCCTGGCCTCTTGGGTCGTCCATTTTTCCAAGAATAATATCGATCCGGTTGCGTTGATGTGGCTGCAGTACGTGGTCGTACACAAGATCCACGCATAAAATAAATACCGAGCATGCGGCAAGAAGAATACTCAAATTAATCAGATATTTTCTCTTTTTGCGAAAGCTCCACATAAAAAAGCCAATAATGACAGTAAGCACAAGGATAAGTATCCAGGGGTTGAACAGCAGGGCGAGGACAAATAACAGGATACATAGCCCTCCAAATATCAAGAGTTCATTGTTAACATACCCTTCGCGATAAAACACGAAGATTAAAGAAAAGAAAGCCAACGCGGATCCCGTGTCGGGCTGGAGCATTACCAAAAAAACCGGGAACAATACAATTCCGGCGCCCATAGCAAGGGTCTGCATCGTGGGGGCTTTGTTGCTTTGTGCACTTAAGAAGTTTGCCAATAACAGGCAGGTAGACAGCTTCGCAAACTCCGACGGTTGTAACCGGAAGAAGCCCAGGTCAATCCAGGCCTGATTGCCGCCCACATTGCGACCCACCACCAGTACGATAATCAGCAGGATGGCTGTAATGCCGTAAAAAATAGGCGATGCCGAACTAAAAAATTTCGCATCAATGATCAGAATAGAAACACCCAGTATAATAGCGGATATCAGGTATAGAGACTGTTTCCCATAGTTGGTGCCCAAGGTGAAAAAACTGGGCATCTCCGGATTGAAAACTGCGGCGCGGATATTGAACAGGCCTATAAGACATAAGGAAAACCATAAGATGATGGTCAGCCAGTCTATTTTTCCAAAGAAACTATTTTTTTGGTTATTCATATCTTCTTCTTATCGCGCTATGGTGAACAATGGTTTCTTTTGATTTTGTCAATGCCGCTAGTTGACGTTTTGATTTCGTGCTGTCGGTTTTTGTTTTGATGGTATCCGTCTTTTTGACATCTTTATTTTTCGGGTCCTTTACATCCTTTGGAGTCGGCAGGAAGTTAGCCTTATAGATGCGGTCCTGAATATATTTTGGTGTAGTTATTGTATCTTTAAGATACTTCTCGACCATCATACTGGCAATAGGACCAGCCCAGGTACCTCCATAGCCTGCATTTTCAACAAATACCGCAATGGCAATTTTCGGGTTTTCACGGGGCGCAAATGCAAAAAAAACAGCATGATTCTCTCCATGCGGGTTTTGTGCTGTACCCGTCTTGCCGCACATTTCAATGCCGGCGATGCGGTTTGACCAAGCTGTTCCCTCTGGTGTGTTGACTGCATCGCTCATCCCCTGGATCACGACAGGATAGTATTTCTCATCTACGCCTGCACTGATCTTCTCGGTAAATTCTTTTTTGATAATTTTCTTTGCGCCTATGCCTTTGATAAGATGTGGCCTATAATAAAAGCCTTTATTGGCCACAATGGCCATGATATTTGCCATTTGTAATGGTGTTATCCCCATTTCGCCCTGTCCGATGGATAGGGAGATATTGAAGCTCGAACGCCATTTGTCGTTGCCATATCGCTTTGTATAGAACTCGGAGGTGGGTAGTAGTCCTGCTTTTTCACCAGGTAGATCGATACCCAATTTATGTCCTATACCGAATTTCGTGACGGCGTTGCGCCATAGATCATAGGCTTTTGGGCCTGAAAGTCCTCTTCCGTCTATCATTTTGGCATAGGTAAATCCGTAATATGTGTTACAGGATACTGCCACAGAGCGCTGCAGTGTCGTCGATCCGTGATAATGGGTGCACCCCATCCAGCCGCGTCCGCCCCCGTAACTATAGCCATGCGGGCAGAAAAAGACCGTGTTGCGGTCGATCACCCCTGCCTGCTGTGCTGTCAGCGCCGAAACCACCTTAAATACGGACCCGGGTGGGTAGGAGGCCTGAATAGGGCGGTTAAATAAAGGGTTGTTTGTTTTGTCCTCCAGCAGTTTCATATAATTGTTACCCGCCTGCCTGCCGACCATCAAGTTGGGGTTGTAACTAGGGCTACTGACATAAGCGAGGATTTCGCCCGTTGCCGGTTCGATTGCAACGATAGAGCCCAGCTTGTTCTTCATTAACTTTTCACCCAATATCTGCAAATCTTTGTCCAGTGACGAAATAAGGCCCTCACCTGCAACAGCAAGGGTATCATATTTACCATCCATAAATATGCCCTTAGGACGGTTGAGCGCATCCACCATTAGATTGTTAACCCCTCTTTTTCCGCGAAGTAAATCCTCATAGGAACGCTCAACGCCACTGCGCCCAATATAGTCACCGCTACGATAAAAACCGTTGGAACGTTTGATGTCCGGCTCATTTACTTCGCTCACATAACCAAGGAAATGGGATGCTATGCTATCTGGATAATTTCTGATCGTTCTTTTTTGTACATAGAAGCCGCGGAATTGGTACTGATATTCCTGGTACTGTGCCCAGGTCCGGACCGAAAGCTGCTTTTCAAAGATGGAGGCCCGATAAGGCGAATGCGCCCTGGCCTTTTCCATCCGCTTGATGAAACCTTCTTTGTCGATTTCGATTAATTTGCAAAATAAAGCAGTATCAATTTCTTTGACCTCCCGGGGAGTAACCATAAGGTCATAGACAGGTTCGTTTTGGACCAGCACTTTGCCGTTACGGTCCAAGATCACACCTCGGGCAGGGTAGACAATCACTTTGCGCATCACATTGCTGTTGGCCGAATGTATATAAGAGTCGTCAATGATCTGCAGATAAAATAAGCGGGCGACCAAGGTCAATGCAATGGCAATAAAAATTCCGGAAACGACGTACTTACGAGCAAAATAACTGTTCATAGAAATAAATTTCTATCCACCGGCCAATTACAGCCGATCTTTCTTTTTGTAGAATAATATGCTAAATACTAGCATGATAATTACCGTAAATATACAACTTAAAACAATACTGAGCAGTGTATACTGAATGTGCTGAAAGGAAAATGATTCCAACAGGTATAAGAACGTATGATGAATCAATGTTCCAAAGAAAAGATATGGAAAGAACCACCTGAAATTCATCAGGCCCAACATGGGGGTCAGAAATGATTCGCGCTCTTCGATTTCAAGTGTAATTTTCATGAAGAAAATCCGGAAGGCCGCCAGGGCTATACAGGCCGCTGTGTTTACCCCCAAGGTATCATAAAAAGAATCTACAGTAAGTCCCGTAAGAAATGCCAGCAGGTAGACAAGGAAATTTGGCGTGCCGGTAGGCAGCAAAAAAATAAATAAGACATAAGGAAAGGCAGCTACCAGATTGTAATACCCGATATTCTTGAATAAGAATACCTGTATCCCAATCAAAACGATAAACCGAATAATATTAAATATCAGAATCCTAGCCATTGTCTTTCGTCGCTTCTTCCAGTGTTTTTAGTTCATTGTTTAATAAGTCCTTGACAACATACACGTGCTGCAGATTGGAGAAATTGGTACTTAAAAGAATCCTTAGATCCAAAAATGCATCCCCGGAGGAAATTCCCGTCTGTATAACCGTTCCGACAAAAATGCCTTTTGGAAAATGGCCCGAATATCCTGAGGTGTATACTTTATCGCCTTTCTTTACTTTTACATGGTTGGGAATTTCCTTGACCATGGCTGCTCGGTAATCAATATTGTTTCCCCAGACCAAAGAACCAAAGACTTCGGTATGTCCTAATGTCACTGAGATACGTGTATCTGGATGTAATAAAGACTGTACCGTGGAAAAGTTGGGCGACACATTCAGCACGATGCCGACGACACCATTGGGCGCGATCACTCCCATTCCTTTTTCGATACCATCTTTAGTACCTTTGTCCAATGTTATGGTATTCGCTTTTTGATGAATGCTATTATTGATCACATTGGCCACGATAAACTGATATCGGCCAAACTCGCTGCTGTCTATGGGGGGGATAGGACCTATCTTGATGCTATCAGTGGATTTGTAAGCCTGAAGATCTTTTCGTAATTGGGCATTTTCCTTAGCCAGCGCTTCATTGGTTTCGCCCAGATGCAGATAGCTCTTCCATGAATTTATCCTCGCGTAGAGATTGCCGATCACCTCATTGGAAGAGTTGAAAACTGCATTGCGCTGATAGGAGTTGTTGGTGATAACCAAAAACAGCGAGAACCCAAAAAATAGGATAAACCAAAAGAATGCATTATATCGTCTCAGGAATAACCACAGGTTTCTCATGTGCTGCTGTCGGTGTTGTATTTAATAAGCAAGCGATATAATAATTTTGCATATTATATCGCTCTTTAATAAAATATTGTTAATTAATTATCGAACGTTACTTATTGCATCAAAAATTTGAAACGGCCAATATTTTTAAGTGCAATACCGGTTCCCCTGACGACAGCGCGAAGCGGATCTTCGGCAATATGAACAGGAAGTTTTGTTTTGGCTTGAATACGGCGGTCCAGACCGCGTAATAAAGCACCGCCACCAGTGAGGTAAATGCCCGTTTGATAAATATCTGCCGATAATTCAGGAGGGGTAATCTCCAGCGCTTTTAAGATAGCCTCCTCAATTTTAGAGATCGATTTATCCAGACAATGAGCGATTTCTGTATAAGATACGGTAATCTGTTTAGGAACACCGGTCATCAGGTCCCGGCCCTGAACGGCAAAATCCGCGGGTGGCTCCTGCAGTTCGGGAAGGGCGGCACCGACTTCGATCTTAATTTTTTCTGCCGTGCGCTCACCGATCATGATATTATGTTGTCTACGGATATACTGTACGATATCCGAGTCGAAATTATCTCCGGCAACACGGATGGACTGGTCACACACAATGCCCGATAGTGCGATGACGGCAATTTCCGTCGTACCGCCACCAATATCAATGATCATGTTCCCCATCGGCTCTTCGACGTCGATGCCGATACCGACCGCTGCCGCCATAGGCTCGTGAATGAGATAAACTTCTTTGGCTCCGGCAATCTCTGCAGAATCGCGCACCGCCCGTTTCTCAACTTCCGTAATGCCCGAAGGGATACAAACCACCATCCGCAAGGAAGGGAAAAACCAGCTTTTGCCATTGTTGACCAATTTGACCATACCCCTGATTAAATGTTCGGCAGCGGTAAAATCAGCAATTACCCCATCACGTAAAGGTCGTACCGTTTTTATATTATCATGTGTCTTTCCCTCCATTTGCATCGCCTGACGTCCGATCGCAATGACTTTGTTCGTCGTGCGGTCAAATGCGACAATAGAAGGTTCGTCCACTACTACTTTGTCATTATGAATGATGAGGGTATTTGCAGTACCCAAGTCAATCGCAACTTCTTGCGTAAACCAGTTAAATAAGCCCATCTGCTAATCCTTAAGCTATTTTAAAATAATATGCAAACCTACACAAAAAAAATTAATCTTTTTGAGGTTCTACATCAAAAAAAACTATATTCTGAAAGTAAATTCTGCCTGGAAAAAACTGTCTTTAAATTTAACGAATAATATCCACAATTCTTGTCTTGGGGGGGACTAATTTTTTATTTTCTCGAAGAGAATGGGGAATAAGCGGGACTATGCTGTATTTTTCGCTCTTACTGCATCGGTGCTGTCGAGGCGTACGAAAAAGGCATTACTATACTCCAGTAATGCCTTTTTTATAATTTGTCAAGCTTTTAGGACGTTTCACTCTGCTATGTTCGTCTGCTCTTCGGGAACCGGTTTGTTGTATTTATGGAAGATCAGTCGGACACCACTGTTCTTGGTGAAGAATTTCACGGTCCAGTTGATGAAAGTGACGAGTTTATTTCTGAACCCATAAATGGACATCAGGTGGACAAACATCCAGGTCATCCAGCCGAAGAACCCATTGAAATGTATTTTGCCCATATCTACCACAGCCTTGTTACGGCCTACAGTGGCCATTGAACCCTTGTCAAAATAGCTGAATTTTTCCGTCGGCTGATTAGACATAGTTTGCAGGATATGTTTGGCTACATAACGGCCTTGCTGCTGTGCAACCGGGGCGACGCCTGGCAGACCGCGGGGCAGATCTTCCGTAATGAAAGCTGACACATCACCGATGGCATATACTCCCGGCATATCGATTACACGGCACTGATCATCTGTCTGTATACGGTTGCCCCGTTGAATCACCTCTTTTTTGAAACCTTCTGGATATTGGCCGGCCACTCCTGCGCCCCAGATTACCGTTTTGGTTTCGATGCTTCGACCATCTGCAAAGGTAATGGTCTTACCGTCGTACCCAGTCACCTGTACGTTCAGCAACACTTCCACGCCCAGGTCCTTCAGGTATTTCTCAGAATCCCGGGACGATTTTTCAGAAAGGTTAGCCAGCACTTTAGGAAGCCCTTCGACCAGGTACACCGACATTTCCGATTTTTTAAGTTCCGGATAGTCTTTTTCAAGCACATTGTTCTTAATTTCAGCTATCGCGCCCGAAAGTTCTACCCCCGTGGGACCACCACCGACGATGACAAAGTTCAGGTTTGGTTTCCGGTCTTCCGGATTGGAAATCCTGACCGCCTCTTCCAGATTTTGAAGAACATAACTCCGGATATTTAACGCTTCCTGAATGTTTTTCATGGGTAGCGCATATTTTGTGATCTGCTGGTTGCCGAAGAAGTTGGTTGTGGCACCCGTTGCTACAACCAAATAATCATATTCAAAATCGCCAACATCTGTTTTCACTATTTTAGCTTCATTGTCTACGCTTTTGACGTCCGCAAGTCTAAAATGGAAGTTTTCCTGGTTTTTGAACATTTTACGGACCGGGAAGGATATCGAGTCCGCAGAGAGCGTACCTGTGGCAACCTGGTACATCAATGGCTGAAAGGTGTGAAAATTGTTTCTGTCTAGTAGTAGAACTTCAACTTCCTTATTTTTAAGCTTTTTAGCAACTTCAATTCCACCAAATCCAGCACCAATTATGATTACTCTTGGGAATTTTCTATCTGAACTATTGCTTGGCATATTTTTAATAGTTTGTTGTAACAATTCGGTACAATCGAATTAAGTTACAAATATCCTAAATTTCGGGGCAAAAAGCTAAAAAATATTTATTTATTATACCGATTAATTGTCAATTTTATTGCTTATCTACCATTTACCACTTTTTCTTAGTAGTATATCATATTGGTTGTTAGTATGTTATCGTTTCATAAAAGTGGCAAAAAATATTTAAAATGTGTATAACATGCATTGTGTATTTTATACACAATGCTTGCTCACTGCAGCGCTCCTCTGATTTTTATTTTCAGCCCATTATTATCATTGTGTAAATGCAGTTGGCAGGCCAGCCTGCTGGAGTTGTCTGCATCAGGTAAGGTATCGAGCATGTCCAGTTCCTGATCATTGGCTGCAGGGAGGTGATCCATCCCTTCGAGTACGGTAATATGGCAGGTAGCACATAGTGCCATGCCCCCACAGGTGGCCAAAATCTCATATTCGGAAGCTTTTAGTATTTCCATTAATGAAAGATTGACATCCGTAGGCACCTCGATTGTGTTTTCGGTACCGTCGCGATCCACGACGGTCATGTGTATGACGTTTTCTTCCATGCTTAAAAAGTGTTGATACCGTTTACCGTCGTGTATTTAAATGTTAGCTTCTGATCAGGATAGACAAACTTAAAAGCACTCTGGCACATCAGCGCTGCTTCATGATAACCACAGAGGATCAGCTTTAGTTTGCCCGGATAGGTATTAATGTCGCCGATGGCATAGATACGTTCAACGTTTGTCGAATAATCGAATGTATTCACTTCAATGGCATTTTTATCGATATTCAGTCCCCAATTGGCAATTGGCCCTAGTTTGGGTGTCAGTCCATAGAGCGGTATTAAGTAATCTGCGCCAAAGGATATTGTTTCGTTATCCCTGTTGGTCGTTTCGACAGCGGACAATATCCCATTGCCCCGTACATTGCTGAGGTTGTGGGACAGGAGCAGGTTGATTTTTCCCTGTTGAGCAAGCTTAAAAACCTTCTCAGCTGAATCGGGCGCACCACGGAAAGAGTCGCTGCGATGGATCAGTGTGACTTGCTGGGCGATTTCTGCCAAATGCAGGGTCCAGTCAAGCGCAGAATCACCGCCGCCGGCAATAATAATCCTCTTGTCGGCATATTTAGCAGGGTCTTTTACCATGTAATCCACTCCTTTTCCCTCGTAACGCTGTAGATTTGGAATATCCGGTTTACGGGGTTCAAAACAACCTAGCCCACCAGCAATCACGATCACCTGTGCATGAACATTCGTGCCGTCTGCTGTGGTGACTATAAAAGATCCGTCCTGTTGCTTTTCAAGCTGCTCCACTCGCTCACCTAAGGTAAACGTAGGAGCAAATGGCTTTATCTGCTCGAGCTGTCTGTCTATAAGCTCCTGGGCGGTAATGCTTGGATAGCCCGGAATGTCATATATCGGCTTGTGCGGATAGATTTCGGAAAGCTGTCCCCCGACTTGGGGTAACACATCGATCAGATGGCACCGCATTTTCAGCAGACCCGCTTCAAACACGGCAAATAGCCCCACAGGGCCAGCTCCAATAATACAGATATCAGTATTGATCATGACCTTTATACATTTAAGTTGTTGTAAATTTTACTTAATATTCTCGTGAAATGCGCGAAATCTTCTTCTGTCAGCTGTTCCCAAGCTTTCATACGGATCTGTGTCACAATAGGAGAGAGTGACTCCACTTTCTGTTTTCCCACAGGCGTCAAGTGCAGATAAAGGGTCCGGCGATCACTCTCGGAAACAACACGCTCAGCCAGCCCTTTTTTTAACAGCAGGTCGACAATACGTGTCAGTGTTGGCTGATCTTTTCCGCAGCGTCGCGCCAGCTCTTTCTGTGAAAGCTCGTCCGTCTCATACAGCGTCTTCAATACCGACCATTGGTCCACGGTTACATCAAAGCCTTGTTCTGCAAATGAAGATTGTGCAAACTGCTTCACTTTCTTGGCAGTCTGGTCCAAGATAAAAGAATACCGGTCAAATTTTTCGTTTAGCATACAAATATTTAGTATAACAAATATATAAAAAAATTTAGTGTGACAAGTAATATTTATGCCATAAAAAAAGGCGTTCAGAATGAACGCCTTTTTATCATTTTATAGATGTTATGGTCTTACCGGAACTGCTTTTTGAGCTTTGCCCGATTCAGCCAGATGCTTTCCCTTACGTAAGTCATATACGGAAGGTGCAGCTAGAATAATCGAAGAATAAGTACCTACGATAACACCGATCAGGATGGCAAATGAGAAGCCACGGATCACCTCACCACCGAAGATAAACAAGACTGCCAACACGAAAACAATCGTCAACGAGGTAATGATGGTTCTACTCAATGTCGAATTGATCGCATGATTGACCACATCTCCCAGGTCTTCATTGTGTGCATTGGGTTTGGAAACGAATTCCCGTAGACGGTCAAATACAACCACCGTATCGTTTACTGAGTAGGCTATTACTGTCAAAATCGCGGCCACAAAGTGCTGATCGATATCCAGTGAGAACGGCACGATCCCATCTAGTAACGAAAACAGGCCCAATAAGATGATCGCATCGTGGATTGTTGCAATGGCGGCGCCCACTGAATATTCCCATTTGTGGAAACGGATCAGGATGTAAGCTGCCACGATGATGATGGAGAAGATTGCTGAGCTCGTTGCTCTTGATTTGATGTCCGAGGCGATGCTGGGACCGACTTTTTGAGAAGAAAGAATCTCATGTTTGTTGGAAGCATCGACTTTTGATAACCCTTGGTTCAATTTATCAAGGACTTCTTTATCTGCTGCATCAGAAGTCTCCTCAATATGATAAGTGGTCGTTACACGGACTTGGTTTGAGGCGCCAAAGACTTTGACCTCTGTTGTTTTTTGGAAAATATCATCGAGGTTGGTCCGTACAGCTTCCAAGTCAACCGGTTTTTCGTAACGAACTGTATAGGTACGTCCACCCTGAAAATCAACACCTAGGCTAAAGCCTTTTGTAAAAACCGAAGCCAGTGAAATCAATACAGCGACGATCGAGATGGCGTAGAATATTTTGCGTTTTTGAACGAACTTGAAGTTTGCATTGTGCAAGGTATTAGCAGACCAGGGGAAAGAGACTTTGATCTTCATATCTTTCTCCAGCATCCATTCAAATATTACGCGGGTTACCAGGATCGCTGTAAACAATGATGTGATAATACCGACCATCAATGTTGTTGCAAAACCCAGAATCGGGCCACTACCAAATAAAAATAAGATAATACCGATCAAGAAAGTGGTGATCTGAGAGTCGAGGATCGAAGGTAAAGCATGTTTGTAGCCATCTGCAACAGCCTGACGTACGGATTTGCCTAAGCCGAGTTCCTCACGGATGCGCTCGTAGATCAGGACGTTTGCATCCACTGCAGTACCCATGGTCAGTACGATACCTGCGATACCGGGAAGTGTGAGTACGGCGTTGAGGGAAGCGAGCACACCCATGATGATAAATACGTTCAATAATACAGCAATGTTTGCGACGATACCCGCTGTGTTATAATAGGCGATCATAAAGATCATCACGACGATGATACCGATGACAGCAGAGTTGATACCAGCGTCAATCGCGGCCTGTCCCAAGGTAGGACCAACGATAGCTTCTTCAACGATCTTTGCTGTTGTGGGAAGACGGCCAGCTTTTAGTACGTTTGCTAAATCTTTGGTATCTTCTACAGTGAAAGAACCGGAGATTGACGAACTTCCATTTGGAATCTCACCGTTAACCGACGGAGCGGAGTATACAACGTTATCCAGAACAATCGCGATGGCATCTCTGTTTTGAGCAGCTTTCGCTGTGATTTTTTTCCATTCGCGTGCGCCTTCACTGTTCATCTGCATACCAACTACCGGTTGGTTTTTCTCATCAAAGTTTGCGTTGGCATCCGTAATCACGTCGCCTGTCAATACCGAACCATTATCAGGGCCTACAGCCTTGATGGCATATAGTGACAGTTGTTCAGGTGTTTTTTGCTCAGGTTTTACTGCCCATAATAGTTTGAGGTTGCCCGGTAAGATAGATTTAACTTCGGGGCGCTGTAGGTAAGCATTCACTTTGGCAGTGTCCTTTAATGCAGCGATACCTACCATAGCACCTGGCATAAGCGCCATCTGCTGGTTTTCACCCATGTAAACAGCTGGACGCAATACTTCAAACAAAGGATTTTTCTGCCCCAGATTAAGCGCAGCACTGTCTTTCTTTGCTTTGCTGTCTTTCTGGCCTCCGGTCAGATTGGATAATAAATCATCCGATTTTTTACTTGTGTCGGCAGCCGCTTGATTCGCCACCGCAGGAGCCGCCTTTAACGTGCTGGCTAAGGTTCTGTCAATATTTTCAAGTATTGGATAAACTTCTTGGTTGGTGAAGGTTTCGTAGAATTCCAGTTTGGCCGAACCCTGTAACAGATTGCGTACACGGCTTTCGTCTTTTACACCTGGCAATTCAATCAGGATACGGTTGGTACCTTGCTGAATCTGAATGTTTGGCGAAGCAACCCCAAATTTGTCAATACGCGTGCGTAATACCTTATAAGAATTCTGGATGGCATTGTCTGCTTCTTTCTGTAAAAACGCTTCTACTTTCGAGTCTGAGTCGCCCGGTTTAATTAAAGAAGCATTGTCTTTCGTCGAAAAAAATGTCGAAAGTGGTGTGGGAGCACCGATCGCTTTGTACTCTTCAATAAACAAAGCTACTACCGTTTTTGTACTGGATTTGCTTTTTGCTACAGCCTGCTCCAATGCTTTGTTGAATTTCTCATCTTTTGGATTGTTGGCCAGATTGCGGATCAGTTCATCAAGAGAGATCTCCATGGTAACGTTCATACCACCTTTTAAGTCCAATCCTAAAGCCAGCTCGTTCGCTTTCGCTTCGCGATAGGTGTATTTCGCAAACCCCAAATTGTACACTACTTCACCGGCCATGGAATCCAGATAGCTCTTCTCTTTTGCCAAATCTCCCTTGGCAAAATTCTCAGCATCTCGCTCCACCTTGCGGGTCACCCAAGTAAATGATAGGGAGTATAGACACGCTAATGACACCACTATCACTAAAAGTTTAATCAGCCCTTTACCTTGCATCGTCTGTTATTAATTGTATTAATTTTTAATGTTAAATACTGTTTATGTAATTGATAATTAGTTCTTGTTTATTCACACTTTACCAAGAATGGCAAAGGTATAAAATTTTTATAGAATGAAAAGCTTTATTTCTGCCAATTAGGTCAAAGGCATAAAATTAGAAGAATTGAGGAAAAAATGAAATATGTGGAGCAATTTATTTTATAAAAAAAAGACCCTGCTCGTTCGAGCAAGGCCTTCTGTCCTGTCAGTTGTTTAATGTTATCTCAATGTGTATTTAATACCGAAAGAAAACGTAGAAGCATCAAAATCACTGTTGTGGTTTAATCTCCAGTCTGGTTTCCAGTCTGCGTGGAATCCGATAGGTGCCGCCGGAATTTTAAATTCCAGACCTAATTGTGGTCTTAAACCTACAAGCGTCATATTGTCGCCGGCATCTACAAAAGTCAATTGTGCACCCACACCTGCATACCAGCCCAAACCGTTTACACCACGGAAAGGTCTTGCGTATTGCCAGTCAGCGCCTACAGCCACAACGTTGTCATCAAACATCACTTGAGCCTGGCCGTTGTTGGCGCCGCCCATAGACTGTTTGTATTGAACACCCCAAAGATCACCACCTGTGCCATCAAATACAACGCCGATAGCAGCGCGTTGTGGGGATTGTGCTTTTGCTTCGTTTGCTCCTAAAGCTAATGCTGCAACTGCAGCTAAAGAAAGTAAGGTCTTTTTCATAATTATCTTATCTTTATATTCTCAATTAATTAAAATTACTTTTCGTGTTACCAAAAGCAAATAGCTTGCCAAAAAAATAGCAACCCGCTGTGTAACCTCTGAAGACTGGATGATTCATCATGTTTATCATTTGTCTACAGATTGTAATTTGTATATTTTATTTTTCAATATTGCTAATTTTTCTTAAATTTGCCTGGCAAATAGAAAACCCAATACATATTTGCCATGCAATTAGATCCACAAAAATTCGTAGCAGAAGGTCTCACTTACGATGACGTCTTATTAATTCCAGCTTATTCTGAAATTTTACCCCGTGACGTCGATACGAGTACTTCGCTGACAAAAAAAATCAAATTAAATATTCCACTGGTTTCTGCAGCCATGGATACGGTAACTGGTGCTGATTTAGCTATTGCAATCGCACAAGCTGGCGGTATTGGTATGTTGCATAAAAACATGACTATTGCAGAACAGGCTGCCGAAGTACGCAAAGTGAAGCGTTCGGAAAGCGGTATGATTCAGGATCCGGTAACCTTATTGGCGACAGCAACCGTCGGAGATGCCTTCAATATTATGAAAGAACATAAGATTGGTGGTATTCCCGTAGTCAACGAAAGAGGTCAGCTGGTCGGAATTGTAACCAATCGTGATCTTCGTTTCCAAAAGGATATGCGCCGTCCGATCAACGAGCTGATGACCAAGGATAATCTGGTCGTGGCACCGGAAGGAACGGATCTGGTCAAGGCGGAAGAGATTCTACAGAATGAAAAAATTGAAAAACTTCCTGTGGTCAATGAAGAGGGGATATTAAAAGGGCTCATCACCTTTAAAGATATACAGAAATATAAACATTATCCGAATGCAGCCAAAGATAGCCATGGCCGCTTATTGGTCGGTGCGGCGGTAGGGGTTACGCCAGATACATTGGACCGGGTGGACGCGCTGGTCAAAGCCGGGGTAGATGTGATCACTATAGATACGGCTCATGGTCACTCCAAAGGAGTAATTGATAAACTGAAGTTGGTGAAATCTCAATTTCCTGAACTCCAGGTTATCGTTGGTAATATTGCTACAGGCGCTGCGGCGACAGCGCTGGCAGAAGCCGGTGCAGACGCAGTGAAGGTGGGGATAGGTCCGGGCTCTATCTGCACGACGCGCATTATTGCAGGTGTGGGGGTGCCGCAGCTGTATGCTGTTTATGAGGTAGCCAAAGCACTTAAAGGAACTGGTGTGCCGATCATTGCGGACGGCGGGATCAAACAAACCGGTGATATTGCAAAAGCAATTGCCGCTGGCGCAAGTACCATTATGGCCGGTTCTTTATTTGCAGGTGTTGAGGAAGCGCCCGGCGAAACGATTATTTATGAAGGCCGTAAATTTAAATCATACCGTGGTATGGGCTCCATTGAAGCTATGGAAAAAGGGTCTAAAGACCGTTATTTCCAGGATGTGGAGGACGATATCAAAAAGTTGGTGCCTGAGGGAATCGTTGGACGTGTGCCTTACAAAGGTACCTTGGCGGAAGTCGTCTATCAATATATCGGTGGGCTGCGTGCCTCCATGGGCTATTGCGGTGCTGCGACTATTGAAAAGCTGCAGGAAGCACAGTTTGTCCGCATCACTGGAGCCGGACTGAGAGAGTCTCACCCGCATAATATCTCGATCACGAAAGAAGCGCCAAATTATAATAGCAGAGGTTAACTATCATTTTGTCCATAGATTATCCGGCAATTTAGATTGCCGGATTTTTTTTGCAAAAAATAGACTTCATATGACCTAGTGATCGGCAGGAAATTTGTACTTTTATATCCTATTCTCAGGTTTAAAAAATTAAGGAGTTAATTTGGATTATTTAGCGGGTTTAAACCCTTCACAACGAGGAGCCGTAGAGCAAACAGAAGGTCCTGTCATGATTGTCGCAGGAGCCGGTTCAGGAAAAACACGGGTGATTACATATCGAGTAGCGCACCTGATTCAAAAAGGTGTTGACCCATTCAATATCTTGGTGCTGACATTTACCAATAAGGCGGCCAAAGAAATGCGTGAGCGTATCATGTCCGTCGTCGGTAGGGAAGCAAAAAATATCTGGATGGGGACCTTTCACTCTGTATTTGCAAAGATACTACGTGTAGAAGCCGAGTTGATAGGCTATCCAAGAAATTTTACCATCTATGATACCGATGATACCAAAAGTTTGTTGCGTTCGATCTTGAAAGAAATGAACCTGGACGATAAGCTCTACAATGTCAATCATGTCTATGGACGTATATCGCAGGCCAAAAATAACCTCATATCACCGCAAGAATACAATAAAAATGAGGCGATCCTCGCCGAAGATATCTCCAACGGACGCGGGCAGATGGGGCAGATCTATATGACCTATGCGCAGCGCTGTTATCGCGCTGGCGCCATGGACTTTGACGACCTGCTGTTCAAAACAAACGTCCTGCTCAACAAACATCCCGAGGTATTGCATAAATACCAGCACCAATTTCGTTACCTGATGGTGGACGAGTATCAGGATACCAACTTCTCCCAGTATCTGATTGTAAAAAGGCTGGCCGCAGTCAACGAAAATATATGTGTCGTGGGGGATGACGCACAGTCGATATATGCTTTCCGCGGTGCGAATATTCAAAATATCCTGAATTTCCAGAAGGATTATCCCGACGTGAAGATATTCAAATTGGAACAGAATTACCGGTCCACCAAAATGATCGTCAATGCGGCAAATTCGGTAATTGCGAATAACAAAAACCAGCTGGAAAAGAATGTCTTTTCGGATAATGAGGACGGGGAAAAGATCAAGGTATCGCGTGCATTTTCGGATAATGAGGAGGGTAAGATTGTCGCTGACCAGATTATCGAAGAAAAGGCCTTAAAGGGCCTCAACTATAAAGATTTTGCTATTCTCTATCGTACCAATGCCCAGTCCAGAGCGATGGAGGAGGCTTTGCGCAAGATTAATATACCTTATAAAATCTACGGGGGCACCTCTTTTTACCAACGGAAAGAAATCAAAGATCTGATCGCTTATTTTCGGCTGACCTTTAATCCCAACGACGAAGAGGCACTGAAGCGGGTCATCAATTATCCGCGCCGTGGTATAGGTGATTCAACGATCGAAAAGATCATGATTGCCGCAGATCAAAATCAATACCGTATATGGGACGTGGTTGCCAATGCAGCTCATTTTCTGGACGGAAGGAGTGCAAGCTCTGTCGGCGGATTCGCACAGATGATACAGAGCTTTCAGGCATTAGCCAAAAATAATAATGCTTTCGATACTGCGATGCACATTGCACAGCACTGTGGTATACTCAAAGAGCTGTACGAAGACAAATCCGTCGAAGGTCTGGCACGTTATGAAAACATTCAGGAACTGCTCAATGGCATTAAGGAGTTCTCAGAACGGGAAGATATCGAAGACAGAGGCCTGGATGTCTATATGCAGGATATTGCGCTATTGACCAACGATGACAATGACAAAGACCCCAATGCTGATACGGTATCCCTGATGACCATACACTCTTCCAAAGGTCTGGAATTCCCGGTAGTGTTTATCGTAGGGCTCGAAGAAAACCTGTTCCCATCGCAGCTGTCGCTCAACTCCCGGTCAGAATTGGAAGAAGAACGTAGACTTTTTTACGTGGCTGTTACCAGAGCTGAAAAAAAATTGCTACTTTCGTATGCTACTTCGCGATACCGCTGGGGGACACTCAATAATTGTGAACCCAGCCGTTTTTTGGATGAACTGAATCCCGCCTGTCTTGCGTTGGATTTCAGACCTAGACAAACTTCTGCTTCTGCCGGAAGTTTTCAGGGCGAACGCATCGCCTGGCAGCAAAAAGACAGCGATGACATGTTTTCGAAACCTAAGCCCAAGCCCATGGTAAAGACGACATCCATCCTGCCCAAGGCCCACAAACCTACAGCGGGTTTTGCTCCTTCGGACACTTCAAACCTTCAGGTCGGCATGGAAGTTGAACATGAACGATTTGGATTTGGAAAGGTGGTCAATCTCGAAGGAAACAAAGGAGATATAAAAGCAACTATTTTCTTTAAAGAGTTGGGTCAGAAACAATTGTTGCTTAAATTTGCAAAACTTAGAATAATTCAATAAGAAAATACCAAAACGGGATCTTAATCGTTTATTAGGTACTTATATTAGCTATATGAACTTTGACTACAACAGCACTAGACCAAAATTGATCCTTGCAGAATATGGTCGCAATGTGCAAAATATGGTAGACTACATCTGTACTTTACCCACTAAGGAAGAAAGAAATAAACATGCGCAGATCGTCATTGATATGATGGGGGTGTTAAATCCACATTTGCGGGACGTCTCGGACTTTAAGCATAAACTTTGGGATCACCTACAGATTATCTCTGACTTCAAGCTTGATATCGATTCACCTTATCCAATTGCGACAGCCAAAAGCGTGAAGCACGAGGTAGAGCATCTGGGGTATCCGCAACATGCTATCAAGTACAAACACTACGGTTATACCGTGGAGAAGATGATCGAAAAGGCACTGAAGCTGACAGATGATACCAAGAAGGAGCAGATGGTATTAGGGATAGCCAACTTTATGAAAATGGCCTACTTGACCTGGAATAAGGATTCTGTGTCTGACGAATTGATCATTCAGGATCTGAAAGAACTGTCAGGTTACCAATTAACTCTGCCCGAAGGTACTGTATTGACTAAGCTGGATTTTAAAACGCCGCCTCCGGGTAACCGCGTGAAGGGTGCTGCGAATAGCAATTCAGGTAATAATAACAATAACAACAATAATAATGCTTCCGGACAGTCAAAGGGTGGAAGCAAGCCGCGCATCGCCAACAGCAACAATAATGCAAAGCGAAGCAATTTTAGCAACAACAACAATAACAACAACAGAAATAGAAAACCTCAGAACAACTACAGCAACAAAAGAGGCTAATTCTTCACTGAATATTAAAGAAGCGGGCAATTGCGAAGTGATTAAGATTTCTTTACAATTGCCTTCTTTTTTAGGGTAATACCCGTCCAGACAATGAATATGCAAAGCCTTAGGTGTTAGAGTAATGAGAAGATATCAGTTTTATAGATGAATGCATTTGAAATAATCGGTGGTAAACCGTTGAAAGGGGAAATTATTCCTCAGGGAGCAAAAAATGAAGCGTTGCAAATTCTGTCTGCAGTATTGCTGACCGAAGAACCCATGACAATCAGCAATATTCCGGATATCAAAGATGTCAATAAGTTGATAGACTTGTTGGGCGCGTTGGGCGTAAAGATTAACCGGATTGATAAGGATACATATGTCTTCGAAGCAAGGGACATTAATATAGACTATTTTCAGTCGCCAGAGTTCAAAGAGAAAGGTGGCGGTTTACGAGGCTCCATCATGATTGTGGGGCCTTTATTGGCCCGCTTTGGAAAAGCGGCGATTCCCAAACCGGGCGGTGATAAAATCGGGCGCAGGCGGTTGGATACCCATTTTCTCGGTTTTGAAAAATTGGGTGCTAAATTTGTCTATGATTCTTCAACACATTTTTTTAATGTGGACGCCACAGAGTTAAAGGGAAGTTACATCCTCCTGGATGAAGCTTCTGTAACGGGTACTGCAAATATTGTAATGGCTGCCGTTTTGGCCAAAGGCACAACAACCATCTACAATGCGGCTTGTGAACCTTATTTGCAGCAGCTTTGTAAGATGTTGAACCGCATGGGAGCAAAGATTACAGGTATTGGTTCCAATTTACTGACTATTGAAGGGGTGGAACGCCTTGGTGGAACCTCACACCGTATGTTGCCTGATATGATTGAGATCGGCTCTTTTATTGGTCTTGCAGCCATGACCGGTTCGGAAATTACGATTAAGGATGTGTGTTTCCAGGAGCTGGGAATCATTCCTTCCGTTTTTTCGCGACTGGGTATCCAGTTTGAACTAAGGGGTGATGACATTTTCATTCCCGCGCAGGATTCCTATGAAATTGATACCTTCATTGACGGTTCCATACTGACTATCTCTGACGCTCCATGGCCGGGCTTCACGCCGGATTTATTGAGTATCATCCTAGTAGTTGCCACACAGGCTAAAGGCAACGTCCTGATACACCAAAAAATGTTTGAAAGCAGACTGTTCTTTGTTGATAAGCTGATCGATATGGGGGCGCAGATTATCTTATGTGACCCACATCGTGCAACAGTGATCGGTTTAAATAAATCCCATCATCTGCGTGGTATCGAAATGACTTCACCCGACATCCGTGCCGGAGTGTCATTACTGATCGCTGCATTATCGGCGAAAGGCAAATCGGTGATTCACAATATTGAACAGATCGAACGCGGATATCAGGACATTGAAGAGCGCCTGCGTAGGCTGGGTGCTGACATCAAACGAGTAGATGTGGAGCCGAAAGGACATTAATCCTGTATACAAGACACAAATAACTATAAAGGAACCAAAAAGCCCCGGATGTATTCCGGGGCTTCTTGCTTACGACCATCCGCCTCGTGCGGGTTGGCAGCGTGATTTCGTTGTCGGGAAGCCGAAGCAGGGCTGTTAAGCGAAACTTCTGGATCAGAATAAACAAATGCCTCCATAAGCAGTGCGCTTACTGAAGGCATTTGATGTAATTCCTATGGATAACGTAATGACGGATTACATTAATGGAGCAGGAGCTTCTTCTTCAAACAAAGGAAATTCCTTGATGATATTATACCAAGTGATAATTTTCTTAATATCAGAAGTATATACACGGGATTCGTCATGGCCCGGAGCAACTTCACGAAAGAAATTCCGCAATGTCACGCCATCGGATTTCGTATCGGGCAGCGTTATTCCTTTTTCTTTGATGGTCTCAAACACATCCAAAAGACGGATTTCCTCTTCCTCACCGTATATAGTGATGTCTTCCAATGTAGCCATTTTGGTTGATGACAGGCTTACCACAGTTTTAATTTTAGCTTGATCCAGTGTTTCCAGAATGAAACCGCCTTTATTTTGTCCCACCAGTTTAAATAAGCCTGGCTTACCAGTAACAGACACTAATGCTCTTAAATTCATGTTTAAATTTTTTTAAATCTCCGGGAATTAATCTTCGATCACTTCAACTGATAAAATACGGTCTCCTTGTCTGATATCGTCCACTACATCAACGTTTTCGATTACTTTTCCAAAACAAGTATGGTTGCGGTCCAGGTGAGCCGTATTATTGCGGCTATGGCAGATAAAAAACTGTGAACCGCCGGTGTTGCGTCCAGCATGCGCCATGGACAATACACCTCTGTCGTGGTATTGGTTTTCTCCGGTCAACTCGCAGTCGATCTTATAGCCTGGTCCACCTGTACCCGGAATACCTGTTGCACCTTCGCGGGAGTTAGGGCAACCGCCCTGAATAACGAAATCAGGGATAACACGGTGAAAAGCCAAACCGTTGTAATACCCTGATTTGGCAAGCTTAATAAAATTCGCTACTGTATTTGGAGCATCTGCTGTGTAGAATTCCACAGTCATGTCGCCTTTCTCTGTTTTAATAATCGCTTTACTCATGTTCAAAAATTTTTATGAAATACAAAGATAAGATTTCGGACTGAAATGTGAAGTAAATAGTGGACGCCAAATTTTTTTAGAGCTTTCTTCAGTAAGTTTTTTTATCTGGACAAATAATATTAAATATTTTATATCTTTATGTTTATTAGCCAATTGTCGTGAACTGTAATGTCAAAACAGCAAAAATTAGTCATTCGGGAATGGTCGGAGGCGGACCGTCCACGTGAAAAATTATTGAGCCAAGGCCGCAGAGCACTCTCTGATGCCGAGCTATTGGCGATCCTGATCGGATCGGGATCCAGAGAGGAAAGTGCTGTCGCCCTATGCAGGCGTATACTCGCGGACGTGAAAAATAGCCTGCATATTCTCTCGACCATGGACGTCAAAGAACTGAGCCACTATAAGGGGATCGGCGAAGCAAAAGCGATTGCAATTGTTGCAGCGCTAGAACTAGGCCGACGTAAAAAAGATGCTCCCACAGAGGAAAAAAAAACCTTGAATAGTAGCAAGCGTGTATATGATTATGTGAAACCCATATTACAGGATCTGCCACATGAAGAGTTCTGGGCACTTTATCTCAATACCGGTTGTAAACTTTTGGATCAACAGCTTATTGGCCGTGGTGGAAATGATTTTACACCGGTCGATGTACGTATTATTCTACGTAATGCCCTGACGGTCAAAGCACACAGTATCGTATTGATACACAATCATCCTTCAGGTACGCTTCAGCCGAGCAATGCTGACAGAATTCTGACGCAAAAAATTGTGGCTGCATCAAAAATTATGGATATTCGAGTAAATGATCACCTGATCTATACAGACAACGGTTATTTTAGTTTCAGAGACGAGGGAATAATTGATTAGCTATAGCAAAATCTATATGAATAAAAACAGTATTGAGCGGTTTACCGACAGAGTGGTGGACTACGAAAAATATAGGCCCAGTTATCCGGAGGAAATTATAAAGATTCTTAAAGAGCGTATAGGTTTAACCAGAAAGTGGCTCGTTGCCGATATCGGAAGCGGTACAGGATTGTCTACTCAGTTATTCCTGGAGAATGGAAATGATGTTTTTGCAATAGAACCCAATCGGCAGATGCGGGAATCGCTTGTACACCATTTTAAGACGTATAGAAATCTCATCGCCTTGAACGCTACTGCTGAAAACACCTCGATCGAGCCGGGATGTGTCGATCTCATTTTCGCGGGACAGTCTTTTCACTGGTTTGACCGTAACGCCTGTCGTGTCGAATTCGATCGAATCCTGGCAAAGGATGGTCATATCGTACTGGCTTGGAACCAGCGCGACCCCGAGGATGCATTTCAGCAGGAATACGAACAGTTTTTATGCGATCATATCCCCAACTACAGATCCCTGACGCATAAGCATATTTCGGATCAGGATATACAGGAGTTTCTTGCTCCGAGACCTATGATTAAAGTATCGCTTCCCAACCAGCAAATCTTTGATCTCCGGTCTTTCTTGGGTAGAGTAAGGTCTTCGTCCTATTTCCCGAAAAACCAGACTGAAAACAAAAGTCTTTACGATGAACTACATGCGCTTTTTGACAGGTACGCCATATCCGAGAAAATTGTATTTAAATATATAACCGAGATCTATATCAGTTAGATTAAGATACAGGTATCTGCAGAGCATCTTTTGCTGTATTCCGATTCCGCCAGTCGAAAACTTTTCGGATGGATGACGAATGAAAAGGGAAGATCAAGATGATGAAAGTCAGCAACAGTCCCGCTATAAAAAGCCAGTTATAGCTGTCACGGATCGCCAACAGCGAGGATTGTATCTGTACGGTTTTACCCAGGCTGGCATGTCCGGCTATAAAAACGCTGGTCTTATCCATAAGCGTGGCGAGATGGTTTGCGTGTATAAGCTGTAGTCTATAATATCCATTCGCAAGCACATTGGCCCATACCACGGGCACCAGAAATGACCGGGTAAGTATCAGGAATACCAGGCCGGAGAGATAGTATCGGGATGGAATATTGCCCGCCATATAGACGCCGATGCCGATATAGGACGTGATAACGCCCATGCCTCTAAGAATCATGGGTAGCCAAAAGAGTGACTGGGCGGATTCAGAGCTGACAATATGGGCGAAGAAAAAGCTGGATAGCGTATAGCATAGAGCAGAGAAGGCCAGGATGAACTTGCATTTTTTCGTGATCCTGAAATATAGGTACGCTATCCCTGCACCGAGGATATAGCCAGGGATCACATAGGTGTTTACTGCAGCCGTTTCTTCGGGGTTGACTCCCAGCGTAATATTTAGTAAAGAGGTGTAGAGTGAGGTGGAACTATAAAAGATCCCGAAGAAAAATATAGTTACGACCGAAATGGGCAGAATCCTGGAAGCGAACGAGCTAAAATTCATCAGGGACTTCCTGATGAGCAGACTTCGGTTGACAAATAGGACGAGGAACGCTATGCTGGCAAGGCCCGTTATCAGGATCCTAGGAGAATGGAACCAGTTTTGCGTCAATCCATAAGTCGTAAAATACGAAAGATTCAGTAAGGAAATGCAAAGGAGGATATTGCCAAACCAGTCGTACTGGTATAATGGAATTCTTTTGAACTGCGAGGACTGCATAAACAGGATGCAGATCAGTAGGCCAATGCCTAATAGTATGTTCTGAAATAAAAATACAGCTTCCCAGTAGAATACGCCAGCTAAACGGGCGGCGATATAGCTCGCCAGGGCTGGTATGATCATCGTCATTGGATAATACACGGCATACAGCTGATAGCGCTCACCTCGCGGCATTAAAAATGGAATCATCTCTCCAATAATAGCCATGGTGACTATCATCTTGGCGCTTCCTACAAAAAACGTGGCCATGCAAATATTAATACCATTGCTCGCATGTTCGAGAATCATATTGGAAAAAAGCAGGATAACAATACAAGCAATCAGCACAGCTTTCTTCGGACTGAGCTTGAATAGGCGAAATACCAAAGGAATAGCGCACACCATACCGGCATAATAACAGTATGTTGCCATGCTGAGGTCAGCACTGATACCAGCGTAACCATTCATCACATAGGTGTTGATGGAGGATGGAATCCCGTTATTAAAGGAGAATATAATATTAAGTATAAATAGCAAGAAGAGTTCCCAACGAGGGGAGACCCAATCTCTGAAAATTCGATCTCTCATGATTTATTTAACACGTATGATGGCATTCATGCCGGCGCGGAGCAGATCTAAATCGGACTTGGCATTGGCCGCTGTAAAATTGATCCGTACTGGAATACGCTGTTGTACTTTAACGAAATTGCCGGTGGAATTATCGACGGGGACGGCAGCATATTTTGAGCCAGTTGCTTCTGAAATGGCTACGACCTCACCTTCAAAGGTCTTTCCGGGCAAGGCGTCCATTTCAATACTTACTTTTTTCCCGATCTGTATGTTTTTCATCTGACGCTCGGTATAGTTGGCCGTGATCCACTTTTGTTCATCACGTACGATATGAACGAGGGGTGTTCCATTCTGAACGAGCTGCCCTTGCTCAATAGTCCGTCTGCCCAGTACCCCATCATATGGGGCGGTAATGACGGTGTAGGAAAGATTTAGCTTTGCCAGATCAATGGCAGCCTGTGCCCGTTGTAATGACGCATCATTTACCGACAATTTTTGCTCCGATTCACGTGTGTTGAGTTTTGACGTCTGTTGCTGGGCAAGCAAGGCCTTGTATTTAGCCGCCATTGCCTCATATTCTGCCTTGATCTGATCAAACTGATAACGTGTTACTGCTTCGTCCTTCACGAGACTTGCGTATCTCCTGTAATTGGCCTCCATGTTGTCCAGACGTGCTTTCATCTCCTCGATGTTAGCGTTCACAATCGTGGTGCTGTTGTCGGCAATAGCTATGCCTGATCGGACTACGGTCCGGTTGGCTTTGGCATCCGACCACGCCGCCCTTGCATTCTGCAATAGAATCCTGTACTCCGAATCATCCAGGATGACAAGTGTGTCACCCCGATGTACTTTTTGATGCTCTTCAAATCGGATATCTTTGATATAACCGCTGATGCGGGCATTGATCGGTGTAATATGGGCGTCCACCTGCGCGTCGTCTGTATAAACAGATTCGTTGATGTGGAAGAAGACCATAACGCCCCAAATGATAGTTACGGCGATCACTAAAGCGGATATGCTATTAATTACCCATATCCTTCTTCTTCTTTTTATCTCTTTCTCATTTAATGTTGGATTATTCATGGCTCATCGTTACTGTTCTACAACTTTTAATTAATCTCACGCCCGCATTATTGGGCGCCAATGATACGGGCCAACCTCTCCAGAAGCTCCGTGATTTCCGAGACTTGCTGTGGAGGAATTTCCCTTAAAATTGATGCGTAAAGATCTTGTTGTACCGGATTGAGCAGCGCTCTATAAGCGTGGCCTTTGTCCGTCAGTTCTATGAGATTGTTGCGCCTGTCGTGGGGATCACTGACACGTTTCACCAGTTCACGTTTACATAGATTGTCGATGAGTGGTGTGACACTGGCTTTATTTTTTTGGATAGCAGCCGCGATATCCTGCTGATTCATCTGCTCTCTTTTCCAGAGTACGGCCAGCACCTGCAGCATTTCGTACGTAATATCTAGTTGCTGCTCCTTAATTTTTTGGATGTAATATTGTTTTAAGCTTGTTCTTAGAGCAATGATACTATCCACCAAAGGTTTTACGGGATTGATCATTTCGTTTTTCATAGTGCAAAGTTAAATATAAAACAGTTAAATATCAAACTATTTATTCTTATGTAGTTAAATATATGTTAAACCTTCCTCGTCAGAAACTAATGGCATTTAAATTGAAAGTACATGAAAGATAAGTGAAAAAAAGTATGGTCAGAGTTGAATTCATATTCCTAAAGCGTTGTGTGCTTCTCCTGCCGATTTTAATTTGGGCAGGGAAGGCGAAGGGGCAGCAGTTACTGTCTTTTGGCAGTATCGGTATGGATTCCCGTTTCGTACAGCGTTGGATAGACCCTTTTTACCCGATAATAATGCAGCCGAATGATAGCGACCCTGATGTGGTGTATACTGCTTCAGCAGAAAACGCACACCTGCATACCGGAGCGACGCTAAAGGCGAAGGCAACAAAAAAGGTCTTCAATGTTTCGGAGTTTGGGGGAAATCATGCGCACCGCGTGCGCCAGACAGATACCATAGCTTACGTATCTTCATCTTCAGGCGCAGTGTATCGCGTTGCACTTGATAGAAAGACCCAAGAACGACATGATGGGAAACCAGTTTTTATCGATGCAAAAGGTGAAAAATATATTATCGATTCCAAATATCAAAAGAAGTTAATCAAGTAACCCTACTCAAAGTTAAAGTTACGTTTCCCTTTTAGTTTAGAGGCTCTTGCCAAGTATATCGAGCAAGTAGTCTTTGTCGAGATAGAATGCGTTTAAACTTCCCCCTTCCTCAAGGATACTGCTGCTAATTTCTTTTTTATGCTGTTGGAGCTGCTGTATTTTGTCTTCAACTGTATCGGGGCTGATCAGTCGAACGGCGGTGACCTGCTTTTGCTGCCCTATGCGATAGATGCGGTCGATGGCCTGTTGCTCTACAGCCGGATTCCACCAGGGATCCACTAGGTAGACCACATCGGCAGCCGTCAGATTCAGCCCTGTACCACCAGCTTTTAAACTGATGAGAAATACCCGTAAGTCCTGGTTAGACTGGAACTCGCTCACCAGCTGACCCCGATTTTTGGATTGGCCAGTCAGCATGAGTGTGGGAATACCGTTTTTGTTCAGTGCATGGCGAATGAGATCGAGCATACTGACAAACTGTGAGAACACGATGATTTTATGCTGTTCCTTTTTATGCTGGATTTGTTCGACCAGCATTTCGATCTTAGCAGAGTCCTCAGCCACAGTTAGCTCCTCGCCTTGGAGCAGTTTGCTTGAATTGCAGATCTGGCGCAATTTTGTCAGGCCCTTAAGAACGTGCATGGGACTCTTTCTAATTTCGTCACCGTCTTTGGCTGAGATAAATTCGCGGAATTCCTTTTCGTAGAGATCGTAGATACGCCGCTGGGCAGTCTTCATTTCGCAGTACAGCACAAGCTCATTTTTTGCCGGAAGATCCTCCAGTACATCCTGCTTGGTTCTGCGAAGGATAAAAGGCCTGATTTTTTCGCGCAACATTTGTTTTCTCTTTCGGTCGTGAAAAGCATCAATAGGCATGGTATAGACGTCCTTAAAATATTTTTTATCTCCCAAGAGCCCGGGGACAATAAAAGAAATCTGCGAAAACAAGTCCATGGTATTATTCTCAATGGGTGTGCCCGTTAAAATGATCCGGTTTCTCGAACGTAATAAGTTGACCGCTTTATAGCGTTGCGAATCTGGATTTTTAATTTGCTGGGACTCGTCGAGTATTACGTAGTTGAATGTATATTTTTTCAGTACATTGATGTCCGTCAGTAGATTATGATAGGAGATCAGTGCGATATCAGCATTGGCGAGCTGACCGGTCATTGATAGCCGCTTACTGCCATCCAGTACAAGAACCTCAAACGAAGGGAGAAATTGCTGGATTTCACGCCTCCAATTGAAAATTAAGGTTGTGGGAAGCACCAGAAGCGTAGGGTGAGCGTGTCCCAATTTCTTTTGTAGGGACAGAAAAGCCAAAACCTGTACGGTTTTTCCAAGCCCCATGTCATCAGCGAGACATGCGCCAAAATGGAGCTGATCCAGAACGCTAAGCCATTGTACTCCTTGTTGCTGATAGGGTCGCAGGGTTCCTGTGAAGCTGTCGGGGATTTCGGTTGGCGGGAGAGCTGCCCAAGAGGAAAGCCGGTGGCGAAGACTTTTTAGTTCGTCTGATACGGATTGATCAAGCTCGTTCGGACCGAAGATGTTGTCGATCTCGTTAAACCGATATTTGGGAATCTGGATAGATGAATCCTCGATGACCGTTGCAGCACTAAAGTAGCTTTCAAATTTGTCTAACCATTCCGTTGGTAATATCCCCAAAGTGCCGTCATCCAAGGTGATAAATTGAGAACGGTTGCGGACAGCTTTTTCCATCTTCTTGAGCGAAACGCTTTTTGGGCCAAACTGGACCTGTATTGTTGCGTTGAACCAGTTCAGACCGCTTAGCACCTCTACGTGTATCTTCCCCTTAAAGCGGCTTAACTTATTGCCACGTAACGTATTGAATCCAATAATATGAATTCCTTGCCTATGCCATTCATCAAACGCTTCCAAAAACCAGTCCTTATCTAAAAAATACCTACGGTGCAGGTAGAAATGCTGAAAGCTGCCCTCATCCAATTGTTCCTGAAAATAGGGGTGCTGTTTGAGCAGCAGCGCTATGATTTTGCTTTCCGCCTCTTTCTTGCGGTCCACCAAAAACTGTTTTCCCTTGGTATCCGTCCCGAATATGTTCCTCTTGCTGAGTATCGGGACTTCCACATCTCCATAACGCATGACCGGAATAATATTTACAAAATCTTCTGATTCCTCCAGAAAAAGCAAGGGCTGCATATCCTGATAATAGAGGCTTTCCTTTAGCTGCAGCTTGTTTGCTTGGGGAATATCCTTGAACCGCAATTCCACTGTATTTGCGAGAGGATCCAAAAAAAGCTTGCTAAATGCATTGAACTTGCTTTGGTGTACCCGTAGGCATTGCCCCTTTTGTATGAATAGGCGAAAGAGCTTCAGATGAATTTTGTCGTCCAACAGATAAAGCTGCTTGTTGACCATAATAAAATGGTCGAAAACAATGTTAATGTCCTGCAGATTATAGGCGATACCATGGATACTCCATTTTCCGCAAATGGTGTAAAAGGTTTTATCCTGTTCGATGCTGAGCTGTATTTCGCCTTTGTGCAGGCTGACCTGTATTGGAGACAGTGCGCTGGCGGTGATATGTTCCCCCTTATCAAAGTCGTGGAGATAAAAAGGCAGAGAAAGCGGGTTCCTAACGAGCGCCTTCAAAGGCGGCACAATGTCTTGTTCCTGCTGGAGAATAGGTTGAGCCAGCTGGCTGATCGCTGTAAAAAACTGCGTTTCTTCCACCGAATTGGTGCGCCAGATAGCTGTTTGGCTGTCTTTGACAGAAACTGGGTTTTTGGGCGTTCCCGATTTCGCAAGCGGTGCCTGACAAAGCCGCACCTGCAAATGTCGGTAATAGCGGCTACGTGTCAGAACAACAAAACGGTGCTGTTCTTCATTCGCTGTTAGTGCGCCTGCTGTGACTGGTCCCAGAAGGTCAAAATCGTCAATGGAGGTCAGCTGTTTGTCCTTCAGTACAAATTGCAGCTCACCATCGCGGATTTCTGCTCCAAAGTATTGCTCCAGCGACATCTCATTTTCGAGCCCATACTGTGAAGCTACTTTTTGTAACAGCTTGCCATAGCGCTTTGAATCGAAAAACGAAAGCCAGCTTTCCTGCCCAAACAACTTTGTCAATGTAGCTTTCTGATGACTGCAAAAGCCTTTCTGACTACAATTACAAAAGACGGTCGTGACCGGTGGTTGGTGTACGACCATCACTTGGAAGCGAGTATATTGGTCCTGTACGTAGAATATGCCGCGGTTTAGCTCAATTGCGACAGGATTGACCTGGCTAGATGAACTGGAGGTATCCATCCAGGGAAAATATGAATAGCGGCTGATGTTCTTAAAATCTATTGTCGTTAAGCTGTGTTCGTGGAAGTCCATAGTTAAAAGTTTAAGCTCATGCCACCATAGTAATTTCGTAAAGGCGCTGGATTAAAATAACGGCCCCCAAAAGCGTTAATATCGTTGCCGAGACTATATTTTTGGTTCAATACATTGTCTGCCCCCGCAAATAGCACAATTTTATGGCCTGCTGCTACGGATTTCGTCCAGGATATTTTTCCTTGCAGGAGATGATAACGGTCTGCATACACCGTATTTGCGTCATCCAATGGTAATCTTCCTGTGAGATTGGAAAGTACATCCAGCTGAACCCCCTCGGGGAAGAGCATACGCAATGTATTTACCCAGACCGTCTTGGGCACTGCTGTCAGCCTGTTGCCACTGTAATCTTTATCGGCTACCTTATAATCGCTGAACACATAATTATGGAAGGAAAAGTTGCTCGACATTTGTACACTGCGGATGGGACCACGCTTGCGTGGTACGATCAGATAGGCCATGACGGAAGCTTCAATACCTTTTTGGTCAATTTTTCCTGCATTCTGAAAATACTCTGCACCGCTCTCGCGGATCTGCCTGATGATGGCATTGTCCATTTGATAACTATAGACTGCGGCGTCGAGCACCAGCCGGCGGTTCCATAAGTGCCACCGGAATCCGAGTTCATGATTGGTGCCGGTTTCGGGTAGCAGGCCGGCATTGAATAGGTTGTCGGACGATCGAACTTCAGCGATGGTCGGTGCTGAAAATCCCTTCGAAACCGAAGCTCTAACCGCCAATGACGGATTGATTAAATAGGAGGCTGCAGCGCGGGGCATCCAGGTATTACCAAAGTCTATTGCTGTCGCACGATCTTGTTCGAGTGGATACTGCTGTTGATAGCCGAGCTTATTGCCATTCAATCCAATGGATAACTCTAGCTGCAGCCGCTCCATCCATTCCAGTTGTGTGCGGGCAAAGAATGCGCGTTGCCTGTTTTCCAGTTTGTCTTTGGCCTGAGGATTTCCCGTTTGCCCTCCATTATTATCATAATTATCGATATTATACCAGCCTTTTTGTGCCTCTACCCCGAATTGGAATTCATAGTTCAGGCTCTTTGTGATCACGTCGGTGTAGGATAGGTATATTCTTGTTCCCAGATTTTTCTCATTCCGTTTTTCATAATTGGTTATAAATGGATTCTTGATCAGGTTGGATGATCCAAAAACATTGGCAAACAAAGTTAATTTTGAATTGACGTTGATTTGGTTGCTGATACCTCCAAAAAATGTCTTGTCATAGATGGCTGCTTTCTGTTCCGCCGCGCCGGGGTTAGGTCCGCCCTTAGGCCGCGATTGCCGTCGGTCGCTCTCTAGTTGGGCGAGTGTCAGTCCTCCCGGTGTCTGATAGCCCAAATCAGCATATAAACCTGTGAATTTCAATTCAGCGTATTTGGCATATTGCCAGTTGTAATTTAATTGGAGAGTCTTCTTGTTTAGGTTTGAATGTTGCCTATAACCGTCGCTGCGCGTCCAGCTTTGGTTGACAGCGAGCTGCTGGGTCGCATTTACAGGTAGGACAACACTGAGCTGCTGCTGCACAAGACCATAAGAACCTCCGGTGACCTGCAAGTCCGCCTTTGTGCCAATGGTTCTATTAAAACCTTTGCTGTATAGGGATATCACGCCGCCCGAATTGGCCCCATAAAGGGAACCATCCGGTCCTTTTAATATATTTATCTGATCGATGGAGTAGGGGTCGATCAAGTTGAGATAAGTGTTGCCCCCTGCATCGGTGAGTGGAAAGTCGTCCAGATAGATTTTTACATTGCGCACACCAAAGGGCGAGCGGATCATACTGCCGCGCAAGGCCAGACGATAGCTGCCCGGAGACCGTTCCTCCATACGGATTCCGGGCACGGCATTCATCGCAGATACCAATGAAGGCGATTGCTGCGCCGCCAGTGTCTGCGAGCGCAGTACAGCAGCTGAAGAAGTCAGCCTGAGCAGGGGCTGCTTGTTGAAATAAGCCTTGATTTCCACAGAGTCAAGCTTATAGCTGCTGCTGTCTGCCATTTGTGCATATAGCTTGCTGCTGAGAAAGGCCACAGCAAGAAAATAATATTTTTTCATTTCAAAGTTAAGGTTGCTTACACTGCATCTCTGCCTCCCTGAAGGCGAGAAGAAAACACCTGTTGACACCGTTTTTGATAACAACAATCTCGGCTAATTTAATCATTTTATGCAAGAAGTTTCAGGATCCGCTAAATTAGAAAGCTTCGTTCAGGCCCAGGAAAAAGCCGCGTGACCCATATTTTCCGATGGCATAATCCAAGCAGAGATTGGTCCGGGTGGCTTTATTGAACAGAACCCGCAGTCCCGCACCCCCGCCCGGCTGCCATCTTTCAAACAGTTTGGTGCCCAGTTCATCACTTGCGCTTTGCAGGTTAAAGAAAGCTGCACCGCTCAGAAAGCGGTTTTTTAAAATAGGGAAACGGTACTCAGCTTCGGCATATGCAAAAGAAATTCCTTTGAAATAACCGATGGTATAGCCGCGTCCTGTCCGCACTGCTGCATCTCTTCCCGTGCCGGGCAAATCAAAGTAGGGAAGGGTACCCCCTAATTTGTAGGAACCCCAGTACCAGAATGCTAATATATGTGCTGGGTCCGACTTTGAGAGGCTGAAATATTTGCGGAAATCGGTGGTCAGCTGCACAGCGTTTTTACTGCTGCCCAAGATTGTAGTGTTCCACCGAATGCCGACATCGGAATAAATACCTTTATATGGCCTATTGGGATTGTCTCTGGTCGTATACTGCATGTTTAACAGCACTCCATTGGAATTATAACTATCGGGAGCAAATCCATGTTTCTCGGTGTAAATGGTATTGGGCGTAACATCACCCAAGGGGCCGCTGCTCGTAATTTTGCGGCGGAGGTCAAAAGCCAGGCCAGCCCCAAGAAATAGTCCATCGGCCACCCGTTTATACACTTTTTCGTTGAATGTAAAGGCATTGTATTTGGCTCCGTATTTCGTATGTTCGGGATTCGCCAGTATTTCTTCGTCTTTATTGGTCCATTTGCCATGCGGAGTCATACCCAGTCCGGCATCCAGAGCGACCATCTTGACCAAGGCAAATGCACCTTGAAAATTGAGTTTGTTATTTGGCGTAAAAACATTGTGGCTGATATAAAAGACCATAATGTTTTTTGTCGTGATAGATGCCGATGTGGCTGCAATGGACATTGTCGTTGTCTTTGGGTCCCCCAATACTTTGCCTGCAACAGCTTTTATGCCGATCTGTCCGCCAATTGTTGGATTATAGGCGACGTTTGGCATCAATGTGATCGGTGAGCGTTTACTGGACCTTTCTCTTTTTCGTTTGGGATGGATAATTCGACCAATAAGGTCCGATATGTCGTATTGGCTCGCCAATATGGAATCACGCTGATGCTTATATAGTAGCGTCGAGTCTGCTTCGTGTGCAGATTGAGCATCCGCCCGAATCGGGAATAATAAAAAACAGAAGATGGAGAAGCAAAAAGTAATTAAATATGTATATCGTAAATAATGCTGCATATATTCGGGTTTATCTCCAAACTAAACGTCGAAAATATCAAAATTGTTTTACGGCGAGGATGGCTATTAAGGTGAGTGCTTTGCACAAAATTCCCCCTGTTATCCCGCACATGTGCAGCCGCTGTACGGATGGATACACTATTGCGTGATAGTATTAGGGTAAACTCCCTCGGAAACCCTGACAATAAACTTGCAAATTAGTGGGAATTTATCTTAGTTTTGGTGATCTAATTCGGAATATATGATAAAATCAACGATACGTTACTGCAGTATGGCATTACTGTTATCGGCAGGCTATGCGCAAGCACAGGATCTATATACCCCCCGTAATATTAGGGTGGCGATGGAAAAGGGTACGCGGACGGCAAATGGTGCGCCGGGCAAAAAATATTGGCAGAACTTCGGTAAATATAATATCAGTTTTAGGCTGGATCCTGCCAAAAGGAAAGTGACTGGGAGTGAAACTATCCAATATGCTAACAACAGCCCCGATACCTTGACCAAGTTGGCCATCCGGTTCGTCAATAATGTACATAAACCGAATGCCGTCCGGGCCAACTATGCTTCGGACGACTATCTGACCTCCGGTTTGAAGATTACATCATTGAAGCTCAATGGGCAGGCTTATCAGGTGAACAGTCAGGACTGGGGCACGGTGAAACTGACTGATTTTGCACAAAAAATGCTCCCTGGAAGTATATCAACTTTGGAGATCAGCTGGGAATATCCGCTTTCAGCCGAAAGTGACCGCGATGGAATGCTCAACGAATCAACATTTTATTGTGCCTATGCTTATCCACGCGTGTCGGTATATGACGATTATAACGGCTGGGATCTTTTGGAGCACAATGGCAGACAGGAGTTTTACAATGATTTCAACGATTATCAAGTGACGATAACTGTTCCCAAAAACTTTGTTGTATGGGCAACAGGCGAGCTTCAGAATGCAGCAGAAGTATTGCAGCAACCTATACTGGCCCGTTTTGAAAAGTCAAAGCATACTGATGCGGTCATACATGTCGCAACAGCAGCAGAGATGAAAGCAGGTAAGGTAACGGCGCAGCATGAGTGGAATAGCTGGAAATTTAAGGCAAGCTATGTCCCTGATTTTTGTTTCAGTGTGAGTGACAATTACATTTGGGACGCTTCCAGTGTGGACTTGGGAAGCAAACGTGTAAGTGTACAGTCCAGCTATGTTGCCGGGACACCCGATTTTGAACAGTATATAGGCTGGCAGCAGTACTGCATTGAGTGGTTTTCGAACAACTGGCCCGGAGTCACGTACCCGTATCCAACGATGACGGCAGTGCAAGGTTTCGCTGATATGGAATATCCCATGATGATCAATGATTCCAGTGTACCGGACAATTTTGTTGATGCCCGTCAGACCGCCGATCATGAAATTGCACATACGTATTTCCCATTTTATATGGGGATCAACGAAACCCGCTATGGATATATGGATGAGGGTTGGGCCACAGCCCTGGAATATTGGATCGGTAATGCCGAAATCGGCGAAGAAAAAAACAAAGAACTTTTCAAGGACTCACGTGTAAAGCGTTATATCTTTGATCCTTCAGCAGAAGAAGATCAGCCGCTGATAACCATGACCTCGCAACTGAATGGATTGGGCTACGGCAACAACGCCTATATCAAAGCTGCGTTATCTTATATCGCCTTGCGGGATTACTTGGGTGATATGGTGTTTAAAAAGGCCCTGCATCATTATATGGATCTTTGGCACGGCAAACACCCCACCCCATGGGACTTCTTTTATAGTATCAATGCTGGTGCGGGCCAAAACCTGAACTGGTTTTGGAAGAACTGGTATTTTAGCAATCACTATATAGATTTAAAGGTGGATAGCTTTGACCAATCCGGTCACAACAAAAAGCTGACTATTGCCAATGTGGGCGGATTTGCTGTTCCTTTCGAGGTGAAGATTACCTATGCGGACGGATCGGTGGAGACCAAACATCAGACCCCTGCAATCTGGCAGCAGGATGAAAAACGAGCTATTATCACTTGGACATCTTCCAAGAAGGTTCAGAACATAACATTGGATGGCGGTGTATTTATGGATTACACAGCCAAAGATAATAGCTGGCAAAATGTAGATTAACAGGTAGCTTTATGCCGGTCATGGGGACCAGTGGAATGGCCGGCACAAATCCTCACAAGGGACCTTTGCTGGTTATGACGTTTGGAGGTTGTCAATGGTTCTGAATGTCAGGTTGATCCGCGGTTCAAGTACCTTTTTAGTAGGAGGTAGGCGGTGCAACCAATAGGTCTGCGTACGGTCCTTCATGACCAGAAGGCTGCCATTCCCCAACGTAAGTTCGACTTTTTCCTTTGTCGTCTTGTGCTTAAATGCAAACTTTCGTTCGGCTCCAAAGCTCAAGGAAGCAATGGCACCATTCTTTTTCAGGTCTTTTTCACCGTCACTATGCCAGGCCATACCCTCATCGCCGTTGTGATAGAGATTAAGTAAACAGGAGTTGTAAGTCTCTTTCGTGTGCGCTTCGGCAAGGGCTTTCAGCTCAAGCAGCTCCTTTGTCCAGGGCAGGGCTTTTTTAGTCGTATTGGAATAAGTGTATTCAAACGCACGCTCGCCGTACCAGGCGACTTTACGTTTGGTGATGATTTCATTCCCAAAGATGACAGCCCGGTCATTGACCCATTGAATGGAGCGAAGCAGCAAATCAAAATACTGGTTAGCCTGCTGATCGTTCAATATCTTACCATAGTAATTGGCAGTACCGTCATAAGGAAGCAGGTTTTTATTACTATCAAATAGGTTGTCGAAAAGTTCCATGATATCTCTATTAAGTTAAGTCCTTATATGGCAGTGTACAAGCCTTCCCAGCCGATCATCGCTGTTTTTCGCATCGGATCCCAGCGGTAGCCACCAAAAATGCCACTGTTCTGAATCACACGGTGACAAGGGATGAGATAGGCGATGGGGTTACTTCCCACTGCCGTGCCGACCGCCCTGGATGCCGTTGGTTTTCCGATCTGTGCCGCAATGGAGCCATAGGTGCTTAAATTGCCCATAGGGATTTTTAGTAATGCTTCCCATACTTTCAATTGAAACTCTGTACCCTTCAGGTGCAGCTTTACGAGACTCAGGTCGTTGTTTTGAGGGTTTAACGCTTTTAATGCGCTCCCGTGCATGCTATCGCTTTCAAGCCTAAAGTTTGCTTTTGGAAATCGCTGTCGCAGGATTTCGAAAGCAGCTATATGATCTTCCTCATATGCGATGTGGCAGATTCCTTTGGGAGTGGAGGCAATGATAATGGGACCAAAAAGCGTTTGATAGTAATTATAGGAAATTAACAGATTTGCGCCTTCATTTCTGTACTCAGCCGGAGACATGCCTTCTATGTTGATAAACAGTTCGTGCAGCCTGCTGCTGCTGGACAGTCCCAGCTGAAATGTCGTTTCAGCGATGTTATTCTCCTTCAATAAGGATTTGGCGTGGTTTAAGCTAATATATTGAAGAAACTTCTTGGGGCTAGTTCCTGCCCAAGAGGTAAACATTCGCTGGAAATGTGCTTCACTCATATAAACGTGAGAAGCGATCTGTGCCAAGCTGGGTTGCGTCTTATAGTTATTTTGTAAGAAATGAATTGCCTTGGCGATACGTTGAAAATCTACTTCTTGCTGAATAGTCATGATTGTCCTTTTAGTTTATACAAAGTTGCGAAGAACAAGACACTCCTAAAATCCGATTTATGCTAAATCAGAGAATGGTTAGACGGTTTTGTCCGAATGGCCGAGGGACTTTTCGGGTGCAACAACATTACGTATCAGCTGTTTCAGTTCTTTGATTTCCGGAAAGCGGCCTTCTCTCTTCCGGTCGAAGATTTCGTTGCCATCTACACGTACTGTATAACGGCCGGCAATTTCACTCGGGACAAGCGTTACGCCGTATACGTCTTCAGTAAATGAGCTTAATACTTCCTGAGCCATATAGGCAGCGCGCAGCATCCAATTGCATTTAGGACAGTATTCTATTTCGATAATGGGTTTTGTTGCCATGAGGGTTTTCGGTATCTTTTTACCTTAAAACAAAGATACCGAACTCGTTGCTGGTATCAAAGGATATTGGGAAAAAGCTGTGGCAGGCTAGTGGTCTCCTTGTCTAGGCGTATCCATTTCCGTTTAGCCTATCTTTAACGATGTCATATAGAGTGAACCAGCGACCGAATTATCGTTGAAGAGGAGCAGGTCTTCATTTTTTTCCTGCAGCGCCAATGTGTAGATCAAAGGTATATAATGTTCAGGCGTAGGGATGGCAAGGTCAAATTCACGCCCCTGTTTTCTAAAGTCGATCAATGCCTGATGGTTGCCGTTCTGGATAAATGTTTTCATTCTCTCATTTGCTATCGCTGCCCATTCGTAGGCGTATCCTGAGCTATGGAGTTTGTCCCAGTCGACCATCGTGAGATTGTGGACCATGTTGCCGCTTCCGATGATCAATATACCTTTATTTCGGAGGGCAGCCAGCTGTTTGGCAATTTCATAATGGTAAGACGCTGGTTGTGTATAATCAATGCTCATCTGTATGACGGGGACGTCGGCAAGCGGATAAAGGTGTTTTACGACCGACCAGGAACCATGATCCAGTCCCCATTTTTCGTCTAGGTGTACAGGCGTTCTTGTAACCAGACGCTGTGTCTCTATTGCCAGTGAAGGGCTGCCGGGGGCAGGATATTGCACATCAAATAAAGCCCGGGGAAAGCCGCTAAAGTCATGTATGGTGCTAGGATGCTCCATCGCAGTAACATATGTTCCACGTGTTTCCCAATGGGCAGAGATTACAAGCATCGCTTTTGGCTTTTCAAAGGTTTGGCCTATGGCTTTGAAACCTTGCACAAATTCGTTGTCTTCAATGGCATTCATAGGACTTCCATGACCAAGAAATAATGCCGGAAATTTCGCTGTTGCCGTCATTGCAGCACTGAATTTCGCCAATGTGCCTGCCTTGCCGGCGATGCCAGATAGGGGGAAGGTTGTCATACTCGTTTTAGATTGCTGAATTGCGTATATCTTCTTTGTATATCGATGTAATAAACTTTGAAGAGTTTGTTTCAAAGATTGACTTATGTGATTTTTCCGGATACGAATATACTAAATTAGATGGTTTAACTTAAAACTGCGATACGACCTCAGAAAGCTAAAGTTTAAATTTTTAGGCGGATTGTCGGCCAAGTGTATATTAATTTCTGAATAATTTCCTATCAATTTCAGCAATAAAACCAGATTTAAAGTAGTTTTATAAGGATATAACAAGGGATTAACAAGGGTACACCCCTATAATACCCCTGTTAACCCCCTGTTAACCCGGTGTTATTTCCGTGTTAGTTTTAAATTTGATCATAATTTAAATGAAAGTTAGTCAGGAGTAGGAACAGAAGGTGCATCCTGACGGACCATTAAGCGACTTTCAGGTCTTCAGTTTGCTTCCGCACAGGTTCCTTTTATTGGCCTGCGGATCCGCTTATAGTCTGTCCGGAGTGCGTGTGTCCGTGCTGCCCCATGTTTTCTCCGGCTGCGGTGCACCGCGGATCCACTGCTGCTCCGTGCCTTATCCGCATCCGGGGCAGGATGACCGTGGCCAGGCTCTGGTAACCCGTCTTCAGGATCTGCTCTGCCCTCTGCGGTCCGGCAGAACTGCGTCCGGCTCCGGGCGCCTTCCCGGCCTTCCGGCCCCTGTTCTGCGGTCCCGGAGCAGGCGGTTTCAAAAACAATCGTCCACCTGTCCAGCGGGTTAGGGCAAAAACGGAAAAAATAAGCACAGAAGTCTTGGAAGTTTGTTCCAAAAGTTTCTATCTTTGCACCACTCCGCAAGGGAGGGCGTGCTGCTCCGGAAGAAGCAGCCATGAAAAAAGAAGGGTTCAGCGGTAGCTGAACGCGGAAACCGGAAAAAGAAAGCCAAAAAAACTTCAGAAATTTTTTGGAAGTCCGGAAAAGATTCCTACCTTTGCAGTCCCATCGGAAACGGCGGAAAAAACAAAAAAGATAAAAGCGGGCGCAATGCCCGTCTGAATACAGCGGATACGGAAGTTGAAGCGCATAAAGTTCTTTAATAACACACAATCATGTAGCGTGACGGGCAGACAGACGAAAGTCGGAAGTCATGGAACAGATTCAATCAATCCGTTCAATTCGGTCCGAGATCAGAGATATTAAAAAAGAATTCTGATTATTATAAATAGTCGGAGTCAGAAACTTCATTTTACAATGGAGAGTTTGATCCTGGCTCAGGATGAACGCTAGCGGCAGGCCTAATACATGCAAGTCGGACGGGATCCATCGGTAGCTTGCTATCAATGGTGAGAGTGGCGCACGGGTGCGTAACGCGTGAGCAACCTGCCTCCATCAGGGGGATAGCCTCTCGAAAGAGAGATTAACACCGCATAACATATCAGACCGGCATCGGTCGGATATTAAATATTTATAGGATGGAGATGGGCTCGCGTGACATTAGCTAGTTGGTGGGGTAACGGCCCACCAAGGCGACGATGTCTAGGGGCTCTGAGAGGAGAATCCCCCACACTGGTACTGAGACACGGACCAGACTCCTACGGGAGGCAGCAGTAAGGAATATTGGTCAATGGGCGGAAGCCTGAACCAGCCATGCCGCGTGCAGGATGACTGCCCTATGGGTTGTAAACTGCTTTTGTCCGGGAATAAACCTCCTTACGAGTAGGGAGCTGAATGTACCGGAAGAATAAGGATCGGCTAACTCCGTGCCAGCAGCCGCGGTAATACGGAGGATCCGAGCGTTATCCGGATTTATTGGGTTTAAAGGGTGCGTAGGCGGCCTGTTAAGTCAGGGGTGAAATACGGTGGCTCAACCATCGCAGTGCCTTTGATACTGACGGGCTTGAATCCATATGAAGTGGGCGGAATAAGACAAGTAGCGGTGAAATGCATAGATATGTCTTAGAACTCCGATTGCGAAGGCAGCTCACTAAGCTGGTATTGACGCTGATGCACGAAAGCGTGGGGATCGAACAGGATTAGATACCCTGGTAGTCCACGCCCTAAACGATGATAACTCGATGTTGGCGATAGACAGCCAGCGTCCCAGCGAAAGCGTTAAGTTATCCACCTGGGGAGTACGCCCGCAAGGGTGAAACTCAAAGGAATTGACGGGGGCCCGCACAAGCGGAGGAGCATGTGGTTTAATTCGATGATACGCGAGGAACCTTACCCGGGCTTGAAAGTTAGTGGAGGATGCAGAGACGCATCCGTCCTTCGGGACACGAAACTAGGTGCTGCATGGCTGTCGTCAGCTCGTGCCGTGAGGTGTTGGGTTAAGTCCCGCAACGAGCGCAACCCCTATGTTTAGTTGCCAGCATGTAATGGTGGGGACTCTAAACAGACTGCCTGTGCAAACAGTGAGGAAGGTGGGGACGACGTCAAGTCATCATGGCCCTTACGTCCGGGGCTACACACGTGCTACAATGGACGGTACAGCGGGCAGCTAGCTGGCAACAGCATGCTAATCTCTAAAAGCCGTTCACAGTTCGGATCGGGGTCTGCAACTCGACCCCGTGAAGTTGGATTCGCTAGTAATCGCGTATCAGCAATGACGCGGTGAATACGTTCCCGGGCCTTGTACACACCGCCCGTCAAGCCATGAAAGTTGGGGGTACCTAAAGCATGTTACCGCAAGGAGCGTGTCAGGGTAAAACCGATAATTGGGGCTAAGTCGTAACAAGGTAGCCGTACCGGAAGGTGCGGCTGGAATACCTCCTTTCTAGAGCATCGCGGACCGTTGCTCGTCACGTACCACATGATTGAAAAAAAGAAAACATCAGAAGAAAGTGCCCTCCCCTTAAAGGAGCGGTCCCGGAAGGAGAGATGGAATAATACAGCTAGTCCCGTAGCTCAGTTGGTCAGAGCACTACACTGATAATGTAGGGGTCAGCAGTTCAAATCTGCTCGGGACTACGGACAAAAAGGGGAATTAGCTCAGCTGGCTAGAGCACCTGCCTTGCACGCAGGGGGTCAACGGTTCGAATCCGTTATTCTCCACGTTTCCGGGAGGAACATCGAGAGATGTTCTAGAAAAAGCAACCGGAAAAAGAGTTCTTTGACATACTGAAAGAGAAAAAAAATTACAAGAGAAGACAACAGTAGGGATAATGTCAGTGATGGCATATCCATGCAGCTTCCCGGCGGGCAAAAGGGCCGGGGGGTGAAGAAAGTAAATAAGGGCACACGGGGGATGCCTAGGCTCTCAGAGGCGATGAAGGACGTGATAAGCTGCGATAAGCTTTGGGGATCGGCAAATGCGAAATGATCCAAAGATTTCCGAATGGGGTAACCTGGCTATTTGAAGAATAGCCGTATGATACGCGAACGCGCTGAACTGAAACATCTA
This sequence comes from Sphingobacterium thalpophilum, assembly GCF_901482695.1. Taxonomy (NCBI): domain Bacteria; kingdom Pseudomonadati; phylum Bacteroidota; class Sphingobacteriia; order Sphingobacteriales; family Sphingobacteriaceae; genus Sphingobacterium; species Sphingobacterium thalpophilum. The sequence continues at coordinate 558,810 of NZ_LR590484.1, read as the reverse complement.
AGTAGGCGTAGGAGAAGAAAATAACAATGATTTCCCAAGTAGTGGCGAGCGAACGGGAAAGAGCCCAAACCGTGCATGTTACGGCATGTGCGGGGTTGTAGGACCACGATATTGTACTGTGCTATGAACTGGAAGCAGGTGGGAAACTGCGCGATACGGGTGATAGCCCCGTACAGGTAAAGAATACAGACATAGTGGTATCCTGAGTACCGCGGGACCGGAGAAATCCTGTGGGAATCTGCCAGCACCATCTGGCAAGGCTAAATACTCCTGAGAGACCGATAGTGGACCAGTACCGTGAGGGAAAGGTGAAAAGAACCCCGAACAGGGGAGTGAAAAGAACCTGAAACCGTGTGCTTACAAGCGGTTGGAGCAGATAGATTCTGTGACAGCGTGCCTTTTGCATAATGAGCCTACGAGTTACTCTTGTCTGGCAAGGTTAAGTCCTTCAGGGGCGCAGCCGAAGCGAAAGCGAGTCTTAACAGGGCGCATAGTCAGATGAGGTAGACGCGAAACCTTGTGATCTACCCTTGGGCAGGTTGAAGTTGCAGTAACATGTAATGGAGGACCGAACCGATAAACGTTGAAAAGTTTCCGGATGACCTGAGGGTAGGGGTGAAAGGCCAATCAAACTGGGAAATAGCTCGTACTCCCCGAAATGTTTTTAGGAACAGCGTGAGAACTGAGTCTGTCAGAGGTAGAGCTACCGATTGGGTGCGGGGGAGTCAAATCCTACCAAATCCAGACGAACTCCGAATGCTGACAGATATGTCTTGCAGTGAGGCTTTGGGTGCTAAGGTCCAAGGCCGAGAGGGAAAGAACCCAGACCATCAGCTAAGGTCCCCAAATCCGTTCTAAGTTGAACTAACGAGGTCCGGCTGCCCAGACAGCTAGGATGTTGGCTTGGAAGCAGCCATTCATTTAAAGAGTGCGTAACAGCTCACTAGTCGAGCGGCCGGGCGTGGATAATAAACGGGCATCAAGAACGGTACCGAAGCTATGGATTTGTACTGAAAGATGTACAACTGGTAGGGGAGCATTCCATCGCCGGGGAAGCAGTCCGGTAATGAACTGTGGAGGTTATGGAAAAGCAAATGTAGGCATAAGTAACGATAAGGCGGGTGGGAAACCCGCCCACCGAAAGACCAAGGTTTCCTGATCAACGTTAATCGGATCAGGGTCAGTCGGGACCTAAGGCGCACCCGAAGGGGGCAGGCCGATGGACAACTGGTTAATATTCCAGTACTCTTTTTAACTGCGATGTGGTGACGGAGTAGTGACACTGCCGCGAACTGACGGAATAGTTCGTTGAAAGGCGTAGGTATTGGGGCTGTAGGCAAATCCGCAGCTCCAGCTGAAACCCGATAGTACAGCAAAGCTCCGGCGGCGCTGATAGAGCAGGTAATCAGACTTCCAAGAAAACCCGCTAAGCTCCAGGTTAAGAAGACCCGTACCGCAAACCGACACAGGTGGTCGAGGAGAGAATCCTAAGGTGCTCGAGTGAATCATGGCTAAGGAACTCGGCAAAATGGCCCTGTAACTTCGGGAGAAGGGGCGCTGTCTCAGCGATGAGCAGCCGCAGTGAAAAGGCCCAGGCGACTGTTTAACAAAAACATATGGCTTTGCAAAATCGGAAGATGAAGTATAAGGCCTGACACCTGCCCGGTGCTGGAAGGTTAAGAGGGGATGTCATCGCAAGAGAAGCATTGAATCGAAGCCCCAGTAAACGGCGGCCGTAACTATAACGGTCCTAAGGTAGCGAAATTCCTTGTCGGGTAAGTTCCGACCTGCACGAATGGTGTAACGATCTGGGCGCTGTCTCAGCCATGAGCTCGGTGAAATTGTGGTATCGGTGAAGACGCCGGTTACCCGCAACGGGACGGAAAGACCCCATGCACCTTCACTATAGCTTAACATTGGGACTGGGTACAGGATGTGTAGGATAGGCGGGAGATATCGAAGCGGGTTCGCCAGGATCCGTGGAATCGCCCTTGAAATACCGCCCTTTCTGTATCCGGTTTCTAACTCCGCTGCGCGGAGGACATTGTTTGGTGGGTAGTTTGACTGGGGTGGTCGCCTCCAAAAAGGTAACGGAGGCTTTCAAAGGTAAGCTCAGTACGCTTGGTAACCGTACGGGGAGTGCAATGGCATAAGCTTGCTTGACTGTGAGACCTACAAGTCGAACAGGGTCGAAAGACGGACATAGTGATCCGGTGGTTCTGTATGGAAGGGCCATCGCTCAAAGGATAAAAGGTACGCTGGGGATAACAGGCTGATCTCCCCCAAGAGCTCATATCGACGGGGAGGTTTGGCACCTCGATGTCGGCTCGTCACATCCTGGGGCTGGAGAAGGTCCCAAGGGTTGGGCTGTTCGCCCATTAAAGTGGCACGCGAGCTGGGTTCAGAACGTCGCGAGACAGTTCGGTCCCTATCTGTTGTGGGCGTTGGAAGTTTGGGTGGATCTGACCTTAGTACGAGAGGACCGGGTTGGACAGACCTCTGGTGAACCTGTTATGCCGCCAGGTGTACGGCAGGGTAGCTACGTCTGGAGCAGATAAGCGCTGAAAGCATCTAAGTGCGAAACTGGCCACGAGATGAGACTTCCTGACAGGGCCGTAGAAGATGACTACGTTGATAGGCCACAGGTGTAAAGGTTGAGAGACCATAGCCGAGTGGTACTAATAGCCCGAAGCTTTCTCATGCAGACAGACACTGTTGTCTTCCTCTTTAATTTTTGAAAACCTCTTTTGGTATATATGTCAGTATGGTGCGTGCTGCCGGACCGGTATTTTCCCTGCGGAGGGAAGCTGAATACCATCATCCAGCTGCTTGCTACCATAAATGATCTTTAGGTGCCTATATCGGCGGTGTCTACCTCTTCCCATTCCGAACAGAGCAGTCAAGCCCGCCAGAGCCGATGGTATTGCCGTAACAGGTGGGAGAGTAGGTCGGTGCCTTTTTTTACACGGAAGCCCTTGCTGGAAACAGTCAAGGGCTTCTTTCGTTTACAGCGGTACTTGCTGCGCGGCTGCATACCAGATGCGGAAATGATAGGGCTTGCTGTCCTCCCCGCAGATTATAGCGATCCTAACCTATATGTTATGCCCCAATCCGGCTTTAAACAACCAATTTCTGTTCTTGTGGAAATAGTCTATCTATACTTGCCAAAACCACGACGACGCTTTAAAAAATAGTGATCGGTTCAGGTATTTAAGCGAGATTTACTATATACAGATCTTATGCAACATTATTATTGGACAATCGTTTGCATTTACCAATCGCTTTTTTACTTCAGATTACTGTTGTATTATTGTTAAGTTAATTTAACGGCTTCTATAAGTGTACGAATTCCATGTTAACCTATAGAGGCTTTTCAATAGTATAAATCATATAGATGAAAATATCTTTTTGGAACGTTAAAGCCCAGGCCACATTATTGATCGGATTGGCTTCTCCTTTTATTTTTCAGGCGGGCAAGCTCAGCGGCAGAACCAGTTATCAAACTCCTCACCAGGTAGCATATACGAAGAGCGAGAATATGATCATTGCTGTCCAGCAAATAAATCCGACCACAGTGGAGATCGTCTTTGAGAATAACCAGCGTCTGACGCTGGATTTTTATGGAAACCATATTTTTAGGATGTTTCAAGATGTACATGGTGGTATAATCAGGGATCCTGAGGCGAAGCCTCAGGCTAAGATCTTAGTCGACCAGCCAAGAGGGAAAGTGGATGGGCTGGAGGTCAGTGAAGAGGGCAATAGGATCCATATCTTAACAAAAGATATCCGGTTCACTATGGATAAGCAGACATCGCAGTTTAGTGTACTGAATCGAAAGACCAACAAAGTGGTTGTGGAAAGTTTAAAGCCTATTGCTTTTCAGGAAAAGCAGGTGATCCTCGAACTGAAAGAAAATGACGACGAGTATTTCTTTGGTGGGGGGGTACAAAACGGACGCTTTTCACATAAGGGAAAGGTGATCGCCATCGAGAATCAAAATAGCTGGATCGATGGTGGTGTCGCGTCACCCACTCCATATTTCTGGTCAACGAAAGGGTATGGTTTCATGTGGCATACCTTCAAAAAGGGAAGTTATGCTTTTGGTGCAAAGACGAAGGGGACTGTACGGTTGTCGCATGATACAGATTATCTGGACGTCTTTTTTATGGTAAATGATGGTGTCGTGCCTTTATTGAATGATTTTTACCAACTGACCGGAAACCCTATTCTACTCCCTAAATTTGGCTTATATGAGGGACATCTCAACGCTTACAACCGCGATTTTTGGAAGGAGGACGAGAAGGGAATTCTTTTCGAAGATGGCAAACGTTACAAAGAGAGCCAAAAGGACAATGAAGGCATTAAAGAATCCCTGAACGGAGAGAATAATAACTACCAGTTTTCCGCACGCGCGGTGATAGAGCGGTATAAGGCTCATGACATGCCATTGGGTTGGATCTTACCTAACGATGGCTATGGAGCGGGCTATGGACAGGCTCAGACTTTGGATGATAATATTCAAAATCTCAAGAAATTTGGTGAGTATGCACGCCAAAACGGCGTTGAGATCGGTCTTTGGACGCAATCGGATCTACATCCCAAGGACAGTATCAGTCCCTTACTGCAACGCGATATCGTAAAAGAAGTACGGGACGCAGGTGTCAGAGTCTTGAAAACAGACGTGGCCTGGGTGGGACCGGGATATTCTTTCGGTTTAAATGGTGTGGCCGATGTGGGGCATATTATGCCCTATTATGGGAATCATGCAAGGCCGTTTATTATCTCCCTGGACGGTTGGGCCGGGACACAACGTTATGCGGGTATCTGGTCGGGAGATCAAACTGGGGGCGTATGGGAGTATATTCGCTTCCATATTCCGACCTATATCGGTTCGGGTTTATCCGGTCAACCTAATATCACGTCGGATATGGATGGTATTTTTGGAGGCAAGAACTTTAAAGTCAATATCCGGGACTTCCAATGGAAAACATGGACACCAATGGAGCTCAATATGGACGGATGGGGAGCTAATGAAAAATACCCACATGCGCTCGGCGAGCCGGCGACGTCCATCAACCGGTTATACCTAAAGCTAAAGTCCCAATTGGTTCCCTATAGTTATAGTATTGCAAAACAAGCAGTAGACGGTCTACCCATGATTCGTGCGATGTTTTTGGAACAGGCAAACCGGTATACGCTGGGCAAGTCCACCCAATATCAATATTTGTATGGCCCCAACTTTTTAGTAGCCCCGATCTATCAGGAAACCAAGGCGGACGAGAAAGGGAACGACATCCGCAATGGTATTTACCTACCGGACGGAGAATGGGTTGATTATTTCACCGGTGAAAAATACAGGGGTGGGCAGATCATCAATAATTTTGACGCTCCGATCTGGAAACTTCCTGTTTTCGTGAAAAATGGTTCCATCATCCCTGTCACTAATCCCAACAACAATGTGCAGGAAATCCGAACGGATCAGCGGATCTATGAGGTGTACCCTCATGGGAATTCGAGCTTCACGGAGTACGACGATGACGGCAAGACAGAAGCTTATCGTTACGGCAAAGGCATGAATACACAAATCACATCCATCGTAAAGGGCAATAAAGCGTTGTTGCGCATTACGCCTTCACAAGGTGATTTCGATGGTTTTGAGAAAATGAAATCGACAGAAATTCGTTTCAATGTGACCGAAGTACCTAAAAAAGTGCTGGCAAAAATAAATAACAAATCCGTCAAACTACACGAAGTCCATACATTAGATGAATTAGAGCGTACTGAGAACGTTTACTTCTATGATGCAGCACCCGACCTAAACCAGTTCGCTAGTAAAGGCTCCGAGTTTGAAAATGTCAAATTGATAAAAAATCCGATGCTGCGCGTGCGGATCGGCAAGCAGGACATTACGGCGACGACCATCGAGGTGCAGGTGGATGGATTCAAGTTTGCGCCCGATAGTCGCTACTTGTCAAAAGCGGGTGCAGTCGAGGCTCCTAAGGCACAGGTGACCGACCAAAATAGACAGGCATATGCATTGACTCCGACCTGGGAGAAGGTAGCGAATGCAGACTACTATGAAGTCGCGTTCAATGAACTGATCTATTCGACGATCAAAGACGAACAGCTACTCTTTGAAGGCCTGGAAGCTGAAACGGATTATACGTTTAAAATTCGGGCCGTCAATAAATCCGGCGTATCTAACTGGAGCTCGTTTTCCGCGAAAACTAAAGCAAACCCGCTGGAATTTGCCATTGAGGGTATCCAAGCTGAAACTTCTGTGGACAACCAGAGCGGAAATGGTATCCAGAAGTTATTTAACTATGATGAAGGTGACATGTGGCATACCAAATGGGGACAGACGGCGGTACCATTTGATATGATTCTGGATCTGAAGTCGGTCAACCACTTAGATAAATTCGAATATCTGCCGCGTACCGACGGTGGTAACGGTATCCTTCTGAAAGGTAAGGTTTATTACAGTAATGACAAGGCAACCTGGATCGAAGCCGGCAGCTTCGACTGGAAGCGTGATGCTGAAATGAAGCGTTTCGGGTTCACTCAGCATCCGGTAGCCCGGTTTGTTAAAATCGTTGTCACGGAAGCTGTCGGCGGTTTTGGGTCGGGACGGGAACTCTATGTATTCAAGCTGCCCGGTTCGGCAAGCTACTTACCCGGTGATATCAATAATGATCGTCTGATCGATCAGAATGACCTGACATCCTATATTAACTATACTGGACTGCGTTTAGGAGATGGCGATTTTGAAGGTTATGTGAGCAATGGGGATGTCAATAAAAACAATTTGATCGATGCTTACGACATTTCGAATGTCGCTGTACGGATTGAAGGCGGCGCCAAACCGGCCAAAGAAGAAAAAGTCGCAGGCAAGCTTAGCCTCGCCGTTTCGAACACCTCGTTCAAACAGGGCGATATAATGGAGATAACCGTCAGTGGCCACAATCTGAAAGCGGTCAATGCACTGAGTTTCGCGTTGCCGTATCATCAAGGCGATTTTGATTTTGTTGGTATCGAATCCTTGAACATGAAGGGAATGAGCAATTACACAAACGATCGCCTGCATACGAATGGCAGCAAGGCGCTTTATCCTACCTTTGTGAATCTTGGAAATAAAGAAACATTAAGCGGCTCTGAAATGCTATTTAAAATTAAGTTAAAAGCGAAACGGGACTGCCGCTTTCATCCGAAAGCCATTGACGGTATGCTGGTTGACAAAAACCTTAATTCGGTCAGTTTTTAAATGTGAATAGGTAATGCAGTAAGGGGGAATTTGTCCAATTTCCCCTTACTGCTTCCAGACAGTGAGTCAGCTCATTTGGATCAGCAGCTGTATATGGTTCTGGCGCCACGACACTATGTATTCATATCAACGGAGCACAATGCTGACATCCATCAACAAAATTTCGGTGTCGGCTGATGTCGCTTTTAATTTGATCTCAGCAGCGTTCCAGATTCCAAAACCGTCCCGCGTTTGAAGCTCCTGCCCTTCTACGGTGACGCTGCCATTGATGACAAAGATGTAGATACCGTTTCCTTCCTGCTTGAGTATATAATTCGTCTCAATATCGCGCTCAAAACGCCCTAAATGAAACCATGCATCTTGATGAATCCATACCCCTTCGTCTCCCGGATCAGGAGAGAGGATCTGCTGAAATTTATTCTGTCTCTGGGTACTGTCAAGTGTTATCTGATCGTATCGGGGAGTCACATTACGTTGGTTGGGGTATACCCAGATCTGCAAAAATTTGACGTTCTGATCCGCATTTTTATTATATTCACTATGCATGATGCCTGTTCCCGCGCTCATAACCTGAATGTCTCCTTTTTGGATGATGGCCTTATTTCCCATGCTGTCTTCATGTACAAGGGTGCCTTCCAAAGGAATACTGATAATTTCCATGTTATCATGGGGATGCAAGCCAAATCCGCGTCCTCCATCGACGACATCATCATTCAGGACGCGCAGTACGCCGAAATGCATGCGCTCCGGATTATGGTAATTGGCAAAGCTGAAGGTATGGTTGCTCTGTAGCCAGCCATGATCGGCATATCCGCGACTGGATGCGCTATGCAGTACGCTATGATTTTCAAGTTTGTCGTTGTTTATCCCCATATCATTTGCTTTCAGACCTTCCAAGGGTGCGATTTCATCGATATCGTTTTGCAACAGTTTGTCTGACGAAGCTGTTGTTGTAAAGATTCCGGAACCTAAAATTCCTTTTTTTATAAATTGATTCCTGTTCATGTGCTTACTGTTGTTTTAAAGTGTGTTGTTATAATATCCATTAAGGGTATCCTAGATAACTGTAAGATGCTGCTGCGTTCACGTAAGCTTTATTGGCGTGAAACCAAGCTGGGAAATAGACTGTAGATTTCATTTTTCAGGAGGCCGCTTCCACCACCATAATGATGTATCAGACCGATACTGTAGTCTAGAACTGATAAATGCGCCGTTATCGCCTGTTCTTCCAGCGAGGAGAGTCCTGAGCTCAACAGCAGTATATCGGCTGTGTTACTCGACAGATAGGTTTTACAGGAAGCAATATCCTGCTGGATGATGGCTTTCCAGCCTGTATTGCTCTCAATGAGCCGTTTTAAAGTATTCAGAATAACTTCATTTTTTCCAAATACAACGATGTTCAAGTTCTTCATTTACAACCTATTTTTAATGTTGGTGTAGACAACTGTGCTATCCTTTAATATCATGGAGACAGGACTCTCTTCAGCGACTTGTTGCAAACGTTGTTGTACCTCCTCCGGTATAGGTTGGTTGAAAAATATGTACCTTTCAAAGTAAGTTACAACCTGTTCTTTCTCAATACGTAAATACATATTGGCCGCAACGCTCAGGTCTCCAGTGGACAGCCCTTTCTTATCGATGTACATGCCTAAGGTGGTGAGGGTACCGGATTTTCTAGGATATATTTCATACGATCTGCTCTTTATTTTAATGTTGACAGAACAAAATTAGAATTCAATAGCCTCAATTTCATTGATGTAGTTCAAGAAATCGCAGGAATGCAGACCATTTTACTTATGCGTTTATCCAGTATCGAAATAAATTAATGGAATGTCAGATTCAATCGGCTAAAATTTACTAATTTTAGAAACAAATAAAATTGTGCTGATCCACTAAATTGTTCCATTTTTTAAATTATTTATGATAAAGAGATTTTTACTTACAACATGTTCAGCCGCTATCGTTCCGTTTCTGGCATTTTCGCAAACTCATGAGCTGCGTGTGGGTATCACTTCAGGCATTTCCAACTTCACCGGATCGGGCAGTGTCGGAAAGAGTGCATTGAATGGTTCCAGTCAACAAGAGTATTATACCAATAATCCTTATGGCAAAAAATATGGAATTAATCTTGGTGGGGCAGTCAACTACCGTTATGTTTTTGCCACTAACGTTATTTTGGGAGCTGAAGCTGCTTTCGAGCGCTTGCAGACCAAAGTGGATCTGGAGGGTAACGAGTTTGCGAACGGTAGCCGTGGGCTGACCAAGCTCAACCAGCAGTTTCTGAATTTTAATCCTTTTGTCGGCTATCGTGTTTTTTTCGAACCCATGTCAATGGATATGCAGCTTGGCGTTGACCTTGCCAAGACACTCAGTATGAAGGAAAACGGCAGTATCGAAGACAAACAGGGAAATAAAACCGAGTTTGATAGAGATAGAGGTAAGATAATCGAACTCGATATTCGGCCACGGCTGCAGTTCAATGTAAACTATGACCGTTATACGGTCTTTGCTAGTTATTCGTGGGGGCTTATGGATTATCGAAGTGGGCTTATCGGAGGGGACTTCGGGCCAGCGCGTCTCAATGTATTCCGCTTAGGTCTACAATATCAGCTCCTAAGACCGGTCGATAGAGCCGAATAGGCAGTCGTCCATCGAGGGAGCTGTATGGCAGCTTATGTTAGATCTCCGTGTGAAAAGGAAGCAGAAGCCTCAGTTAATAACGGGGCTCATTTAGATGCTGAAGTATAAACTGACAGCGCCGCTCGATCGATGTTTTTGGCATCTCTAACATTTGATACCCGAGCTGCTTATAAATATCGCTCATGAAGCAGAATGTAGCTTCGGCTTCCGCCCAGGTCTGCTTCCGTTCATTGTCTGTTGCGTAAATTTCACGCCAAGGAGGGAAAATAAATACTTTTTGATGGTAACGTAGGCTTTTGGCCTGTTCAAGCATACTTTTTTCAAAAATAAGGTTTTCCATCTCGATATAGGCCAGTGTGTCCGGAATGCCACGATCAAAGAAGATATGCGGTGAGCCGCTGCTATCCTTGTTTAATTCACAGCGATAGCTTTCAAAGGATGCTTCGAGCATCAGAGTAGCATAGCGTTGTTTGTTTTTCCAAGGCAGTCCATCGCCATTGGTTTCTATTTGTTGTTTAATGATACGGCGTGCTTCTTCGGCGACAGTTCCGAAGCCCTTCCGTTGTAAGGCAGTCCATACGGCGGTTTTGCCTACACCAGGTCCTCCCGTGAGGACGATAAAATTAGCAGTCTGTTTCATGATATTAAAGTTGATTGGAATTTACGGGCCCTTTTGCTGTGCTATACTAGCCTTGCGAAATTGGTGGAGTTGCTTTAAGGAGGGGTTATTGTGTATAGAACAACACTATGGAGCTTTAATTGCCAGTTTGGATAGAGATACCATCCTGGAGATGGTCTGCACCAAAGATACGAATTATTGTGCAGCACGTCAAGACGATAAGAGCCGACGTATTCTATCAGCCGAACAAGCGTTTCCAGAAGCCTTTTCCTTTATATTTGCGGGTCTCAGTGCTCCCGGTAGTTGTCATATGAGCGGGTTGGACCTGCACCTTTTCAATTTTCACGTTTTGTAGGATGTCCGGTCCAGAAGTGTTATTGCGCTGTTCAATATCGCCGATCTGTATGAAGGCCATTTGCTGATACAGCAATGGTCCCTCTTGATCACAGTTGGAGAGATTGGAATAGCTTTTGGATTCATTTAAATCCAAAGGCTGAGGTTCAACGACTTCTGTAGCCTCCAGGAGGCCTAGCCCGCGTTCTTTGGCATAATGTAGTGCTTTCAGAAAAATAGCAATACGTCCCTCTGAAAATATATGGTCCAGTTCCGAACGGACCGAAGGCCTACCGTCATAATCTACGAGCAGCTGTGCTACCTGCTCGGCAGGAATAAATACGCCCGAACAATAATTTTCGATGAGCCGGTTCCGTACCTTCCCGGTCAGCATATGCTGAGGAACGAACTGTTCCCACTTTTTGTAATAGACGTCTAACTGTTTGTTTCCTGAGAAGGATAGTGCAGCGCCACGGATATAAAAATAGGTTTCAAAAAAACCTTGAACAACAGCAATAAAAAAACCATGTGTTTTATCGAAATAGTCACTCTGGTCTGTTTCCCGGCCAGCATTTATCGTGTCCTGGTATTTTGTTTTGTAGAATTCTTCCAGATTATTGGCTACTGCAAGTTCCTCTACTTTTTCGGGATGCTCGATTGCCTCAAAATACCAGGCGTTGATTTGTTGCTCGGATATTGGATGGTAACTAATGTCATAGCCCATAATTAACGGTTTTTAATCTGTTGTTTTATATGTGTCTGCTAAAATATTAAAAATTAACATCTTAGGCAAGTGCAATCCTATTATCACCGGCTGCTTCGAAAGAACTGACTTGTGCGTGTAAGTTTTATTCGGTAGTTTCGAACAAATTAATATTTAAATATGAAGCACTTCCTATTTCTTCTTGCACTATCAGCAAGTTTAGCTTTTACGGCTTGTCAATCTCCAAGTCCTGAAAATTTTTTCGGCAAAGTTGTTCTAAATACCAACCTGATAGCTGATTTTGCTCCCGAACGTTATGGTAAACGCCTGGAGCAGGAAACTGTTGAATTTGCGGATATGCCATCGAGTAAAAAGCAGGGCGATGAAGCGCAGAAGTCGGTCGATATTAAAATTCAGACCGTCGAGAAAGCCATAAAAGATATCAAAGCGCTTCAAGTATCAGATGAGGATGCAAAAGCACTTCAGGCGCAGTCCGTTGCCCTGTTTGAAAAAGTACTGCCTATCTATAAAAACGAATATGCAGCCTATGCAAAATTGTGTGATACAAAGGGCCCTGATGCAGAGAAGAAAGCGCTGTTGCAGAAAATCAGCACAACATATATGCCCGAAGTTGACCGGGCTTTTGAACAGGTATATACTTTGGGGAAAGCGTATGCCGAAAAACATCATCTCAATGTGACATGGGGAAACTAAAATGGGAAATGAGATTAAGTTGTTCCGCAATAGAAGCAAAACAAAAAAGCTTTTATGGACGTCGGGTGCAGTATGTATCGCTCTTTTCTTCGTTTTATTGTATGGTCTCGGTGTTTTTGACGGCATATTGAAAATAAAACCCGCTATTTTTGCGGGAGGAGCATGTATCGTCATGCTGACCTTATTGATCAATAGCCTAATTAGTCTAAAAGATACTTCCGCTCAGATCGTGCTCAATCGCCATAATTTTCAGGGTAGAACCACGCCGCTGGCGAAAGCTTTTGGTGTAGGGAATTGGGACGATGTCACGGCCATTCAATTACAAAAAGTCGGAGGCGATGCACTGGTTGTCGTGTCGGTAACAAATGCCGCTTCATACAGAAGCCGGCTGTCGTCAATGCTATGGAAGATGGCCTTTGATGAACCATCACAGCAGTTGCATATCATGTATTCGTCCTCAGTGGTCGATGTCGATGCTACAGCGCTTTACGAATTGTTTATGCGCTCCTGGGAGGAGTCCAGGAAAGCAGTTTAGCCGTGTTATCCTCCATCGGACAATCGCGAATTGCAGAGTGCATCAATCTTACGTTGGATCGTTTCCTGTTCCAGTGGATTTTTGGTCAATGTTCTGGCACGCTGAAAATTCGCGATTGATTTTTCCCGGTCAATATCATTATAAAGTTCACCCAGCAGGACAAAATAAAAATGGTTGTCTACGAGATCAAGGTTCGTCGCTTCCACTAGGGCTGTTTGAGCACCTTTTGCTTTGTATAGCGCAAAGATCCTGTTGAGCAGGGTGGCAGAAGAGTAATTGACTCTGAGCAAGCGATCGTAAAGCTGAAGGATCTCCTTCCATTTTTCAGGGGTATCCGCTTTCGTACAATGGCATTGTGCAATTTTGGCCTCAATATGGTAGGATGTCAGTTCATCACCAGCTGCAGCGTTGTTTAAAAAATAAATGCCCTGGTGGATCAGGTCCCGATTCCAGAGGTTTTCATTCTGATGTTCATACAGCACAAATTCACCGTCGCTGTTGTGGCGGGCATCAAAACGCGAAGAGTGAAAACACATGAGGGCGATGAGAGCATTGGTTTTCGGGACATTCGTTTTTTCGTATCTTGCTAACATCAGGGCTAGTCGCAGTGCTTCAATACACAGATCTTTCCTTAAAATCTGATTTTGTGTTTTTGAATAATAGCCTTCATTGAATAGCAGGTAAATCACGTGCAATACGTTGTCCAGGCGCTTGACAATTTCGTTTTCAGGGGGTAAAAGCAGATCGACCTTTTCAGTACGTAATTTCTCTTTGGCTCTAAAGAGCCTCTTATTAATTGTTTCTTTGTTGGAGAGAAAAGCCTCGGCAATTTCATCAATACCAAATCCACAGAGTATGCGCAATGCCAGTCCGATTTGAGCTTCGCTCGCGATGGCGGGGGTACAGATGGCAAAGAGCATCTTGAGCTGACTATCTTCGATGTTCTCCCGGGAAAAGTTAAATTCGGAATTCGAAGCTACGATTTGTTGCTCCTGATGCAGATGAGGCATCACTTTCTCTTCAAAAATTTTGATCCTCCTGAAGTGGCTTAACGTTTTGCGTTTGGCCACGGTATATAGCCATGCCGTGGGGTTCGGTGGCAGGCCATTGGTCTGCCATGTTTCCGTTGCCAGCAAGAAAGTTTCACTGACAATGTCTTCTGCCACTTCAATGTACTGAAGACCAAAGCCTTTGGATATGACGGCTACTATTTTGGAAAACTCCTGCTGAAAAAGTTGTTTTAGAAAATTGGATTCCATAATAATATATCAAGGCAGCTGCGATTAAGCAGCTGCCGGAATAATACGTGTTACAGGAGAAGTTCCCGGATTTCCACACTTCCGCTGGATTCCAGTATAGGACAACCATGTGCCAGTGTGGTGGCCTCTTCCAGATTCTCGGCCGAAACGATGATAAATCCACCGAGTCTTTCCCGGATTTCAACAAATGGGCCGTCGGTAATCACACCGCCGGGTTTTAGGACTTTTCCTGTGGACACCAGGCGGGAGCCATGGCTGGACAATTTCCCCTGTGCCTCGATACCACTGATCCAGTCCTGCCATTTTTTGTTTATGGCACCTATTTCCTGTTCAGTTAGCTGCGGCTGCTCGCTGCCAGCCTGGCGAAATAATAAGATGAAATCTTTCATGCTATTGATTTATCTATTGAATATATGTTATCCTTACGTTGCCTGCACCTTATGCTGACCAACTTTGTAGCCGCCGGCTTCGGTACGGAAAGAAATATTAAACCGATTGTACGTATTGATAGTGGTTACAGCCAAGGTCAGATCGACCAATTCTGCTTCCGAAAACTCACTGCTCGCCTTGGCATAGACGTCGTCGGCGACGTCGCCGTTGGCGATTTTCGTCACGGCCTCCGCCCATTCTAGCGCAGCGCACTCCCGTGCAGTATACAATGGAGCCTCCCGCCAGGCATCCAATAGGAATAGGCGCTGTGGATTTTCCCCGGTGGCAAGCAGATCTTTGGAATGCATATCCAGACAATACGCGCAGCCATTGATCTGTGATACCCGAAAATAAACGAGGTGCAGCAGTTCCTGCTCGATTGTACAATTACTGAGGTAGGCACCCAATCCATACATAGCCTTCATGGCATTTTGTCCCTTGGCGAAAAAATTAATTCGTTGTTTCATTTTATTATTGTTTTAAGTGTAACTGATTTACACTACAATAATGATTGAAGTTAAAGAAATTGGACAGGAAGCGTTTAATATTTTTTAATTTATATATAATCACTTGTTATTTAATAAGTTATGTTGTTGTCTTTTTTAATAATCCGTTTATTGCCGGATAGGGGGCCGTGGAGATGGGGGCAGAAGTATAGTCGGTCCATTTAGAACAGCTTTGATTAGCCGGAAAAGGTTAGCAAAATTTTGCCGGAAATCGCTGGCAATATGTTATTTTTATTCAAATTACTCCAATGAAACTAACAACATTGATACTTTTCATCTTAGGCCTTGTTTTTTTTGCTTCCTGTGGCGCGGGCAGCAACAAAAAGCAGGCGCAGGCGGATACTGTGGCAAATGCAGAATTTAAGGCATACGAAGACCGCTTTATAGAGCAGCTCTGGCGGGAGAACCCCGAATGGGCGACACAGGTCGGATTCCATCGCTATGACTCCCTATTGACCATCCCCGATGCGCGCAGCAGGGAACAGCGTTTAGCTTTTTCAAAGCGGCATCTGGACAGTCTCAGCAGCTTTGATCTGAATGATCTCAATCTTTCGCAGCAGACGGATTACCATTTGATGCAGAATTATCTTGAATCAACAGTGTGGGCAATAGAAAAGGAGCGTTCGCATGAGTGGAACCCTTCTTCCTACAACGTTAGCGGAACCATTGCCTTTATGCTGGCTGAGAATTATGCGCCCTTAGACCAGCGCCTTCGGGCTATTCATCAGCGCATTGTTCAGATCCCAGCTTATTATCGGGCCGCACAGCAGCAGATCAAAGCTCCTGCGCAGGAGCTGACGGATCTGGCGATACAGCAGAATCTGGGAGGATTATCGGTATTTGAAGCTGATCTGCGAGATTCTCTGCAAAAGTCAAATCTTTCGGCCACCGAGAAATCGAATTTGCAGACAGCAGCAGACAGCGCCATGAATGCGATAAGAGGTTTTGTAACCTTTCTTAAAGAAACCCCGAATCCTGCCCCAAGAAGTTTTAGGTTAGGGCAGGAACTTTATGAACAAAAGTTCAAATTTGACATTCAGTCCGGTTCTACAGCAGCGCAGATTTACGATGCTGCCGTGGCGCGCAAAAGCTATCTCCACACCGAGATGTACAAAATTAGCAAAGAGCTATGGCCTAAATATTTTGGGCCTGCTGCTCAGCCGACAGATAGTCTCGTACTGATCCGTAAGATGATCGATACCCTATCTGTCAACCATGTGAAAGCTGAAGATTTTCAGGCAGCAATTGAAGCGCAGATACCGAAACTGGTGGAGTTTGTGAAAAAGAAAGATCTTCTCTATATCGATGATAGCAAACCATTGATTGTGCGCAAGGAGCCTGCTTATATGGCCGGGGTTGCAGGAGCGTCCATCAGTGCACCCGGTCCCTACGATAAAGGGGGAAATACCTATTACAATGTAGGTAGCCTGAACGGTTGGACCAAAGCGGCTTCTGAAAGCTATCTACGGGAGTATAACCACTACATTTTACAGATATTGAATATCCACGAAGCTATTCCGGGGCACTATACGCAGCTGGTGTATGCCAATCAGTCGCCGAGTCTCATCAAAAGCGTGCTCGGTAACGGAGCAATGATCGAAGGCTGGGCTGTGTATACCGAACAAATGATGCTGGAAAATGGTTACGGTGACCGTGCGCCTGAGATGTGGCTGATGTGGTATAAGTGGCATCTTCGTACCGTATGTAATGCTATACTGGATTACAGTGTGCACGTGAAAAACATGAGCGAGAAGGAAGCTATGCATCTTCTGGTGGACGAGGCTTTTCAACAGCAGGCCGAAGCAGCAGGCAAGTGGAAAAGAGTGTCAGTGAGCAGTTAACTTCCTATTTTACGGGCTACAAAGAAATTTATGACCTACGCGAAGCCGTAAAAAAAGAGGAAGGGGCACAGTTTAATTTGAAGGCCTTCAATGAGAAATTTTTAAGCTTTGGTAATTCACCGGTAAAATATATTCGCGAGATGATGCTGGCAAAGTAAGCGAAGACTGCAGATATCCGATACAGAGGCGTCGGTGCTATGAAGCTTCGGCAACTTTTGCAAATTTATTGCGGTACTCGATCGGAGTAAGACCAGTTATCTTTTTAAAGATATCGCGAAACGCTTTTGTATCGGTATATCCCACATCATACATGACCTGGGATACATTTTTCCGCGAAGCTTCGAAAAATTTCTTTGCGGCTTCTATACGGACGCGCTGGATATATTCGACCGGCGTATTGTTGGTTGCTTCTTTAAATCGTCGCTCAAAAGTACGACGGCCGATGTTGACCAGATTGGCAAGGTCTTCCACTGTGATTTTTTCCTCATATTTCTGTTCAATAAAGTCCTGGGCTTTTTGGATGTCCGCATCGTCATGGTTCCGCTGTCCTCTGAATATGGCAAATTGGGATTGGCTGTCGCGACTGATATCGAGTGCAAAATACTTCGCTATCATTACTGCGGTCTCCCGATCAGAAAACTTTTCAACCAGATAGAGAATCAGGTTCCATAAGCTGCTGGCACCTCCACTGCTGTAGATATTGTCGTTCTCCGTAATCACGGCCCCATCTTCGATTTCAATGGCGGGGTATTTTTCCTTGAATTCACTGATATAGGCCCAGTGGGTGGAGCATTTTTTTCCGTCCAGCAGTCCTGTTTCGGCCAATAGAAACGCCCCTACGCACAGACTGGCCAGGCGTGTGCCTTTAGCGTGCAATTTTTTAAAATACGGTATTGCATCGGCGTTGTCCCGGATGCCATTATCGATGTCCCCGAAAGTAGGCGGTATAATGAGCAGGTCAGTCTGGGTAACGTCCTGAAGCAGCCGGTGCGTTCGGATGGTATATTCACCACTATTTGCTGGGACATAGTCACTCAGACCCACATATTCCACCCGAAATATAGGCTTCTTGCCAAATGCTGTCAGAAATTCATTGGCGGTATGGAACGTTCTAAATGCGGGCGTAATGCCTTCAATAGTACCATATTGTGGAACAAAGACAGAGATCTGCATATCTTATTAAGTTTATAACGTAAAGGTACAAATTGTTTTTGTCGTAATCCACCCCTAAAGTTGTCGGTTTTACGCCTTACCTGCTGTGCAATTCCTTTGCATCTTTGCTATATCATTATAAACAAATACATAAACTCATGAAAAGACAAACAAAAATTAAGGTTGAAGCAACGGTAAACGCACCGGTAGAAAAAGTATGGCAACAGTGGAATACTCCGGCCGATATTATGCAATGGAATGTGGCGGATCCGAGCTGGCATTGTCCGAGCAGCCAGAATGACCTCCGGGTAAACGGGACATTCAAAAATCGTATGGAAGCGAGAGACGGTAGTTTCGGATTTGATTTTGAAGGCACCTATGACAAGGTGGAGCTGTATCAGGAGATCGCCTACATCCTGGCAGATGGCAGGAGGGTTAGCACAATTTTTTCCCCCAATGACGGAAGAACAGTCATGACCACTGTCTTTGATGCGGAAGAAACCCATGATCCTGAGTTTCAGAAACAGGGCTGGCAGGCTATACTCGATAACTTTGTTAAACATGTAGAATCAAAAAATTAACAACATAAAAGCTGAAGTCATGAAAAAGAATAGAATTATTTTTTGGGCTGCGACACTATTTATTATCCTCTGGGAAGGCATTATGCCCTTGAGCACCTTATTGTTTGCGCCGCAATATGTCAATATGGGCACAAAACCGTTGGGGTATCCTGATTATTTTGCCTATACATTGATTATTTGCAAAGTCTTGGGCGTCATAGCTATAGCCATGCCTAAGTTTCCGGCTAAACTTAGGGAATGGGCATATGCCGGGTTGACCTTCAATCTGATCTTTGCCTTTATTAGCCACGCCTGTGTAGACAAGAATATCGCCTATATGCTGATGCCACTTATCGTATTGGGTATTCTGATGTTATCGTATCTCTATAGGGGCAAGATTAGCCGTTCGGGCCAATTGTCACTTGGCGGTGCGGCGTCGGCGTTGTCCTAATACATGCGGCGGGAAAGCTTGCTTACAGAGCGGATAGCTCGCCATAACGCATGCGAATAGCAATTTACTTATAAAACTATATTAAAAATGAAAACAAATCGTGTTTCTTTACATCGGATTATTCAGGCTAGCCCTGAAAAAATCTTCCGTGCATTCTCGGATTCAGCGGCCTACGCTTCCTGGCTGCCGCCCTACGGTTTTGTCTGTACTGTGCAACAGATGGACTTTAAAGTTGGTGGAAGTTTCAAGATGACCTTTATCAATTTCGGTACCGGAAACGGTCATTCATTTGGTGGCGAATATCTGGAAATTTCGCCCGATACCCTGATTAAATATGTGGACCGGTTTGACGATCCCAACCTGCCGGGAGAAATGACCACAACAGTTTCGTTGCGGGCAGTGTCCTGCGGCACGGAGCTGCAAATTGAACAAACTGGTATTCCCGAGGTTATTCCTGCGGAGATGTGTTATCTAGGCTGGCAGGAGTCTTTGGAAAAGATGAAAAAGCTCGTGGAACCCGTAATACCAGACGCATAGTTCAACCAGCCATGGAAGGGTTAAAAAGTGGGGTGTTTATCACATTTTCGGGCAATTGCAGAAAGGCACTTACGTTTTACCAAACATGTTTCGGCGGCACCTTAGAGTTCCACATGTTTGGACAGGCTGTGGACGGAAATTCAGAAGTTCCAGTGGTAAGTGCCTCTCTGATTGCCCCCGGGGTGATTATCTATGGGTCGGATCTTGTGCATGACGAAGGAAGAAAAATAGGGAATTATGTTTCTATGTTTTTGACCTGTCCGGACGTTGCCCGCCGTAGAATGCTGATGGCAAAACTGGCACGGCCTGAACGGCCGCCGTCGGCTGACAAATTGCATGATAAATTGGTGGAGGTGGTCGATCCTTTTGATGTACGATGGATACTGAGCATATAAATTGCT
Organism: Sphingobacterium thalpophilum; assembly: GCF_901482695.1. Lineage (NCBI taxonomy): Bacteria > Pseudomonadati > Bacteroidota > Sphingobacteriia > Sphingobacteriales > Sphingobacteriaceae > Sphingobacterium > Sphingobacterium thalpophilum. Next base: position 538,869 of record NZ_LR590484.1, on the reverse strand, counting down.
CCGCTGTGAGTCAATCGCTATTATACTGAGTCCCTTCAATGGAGTGAATCTGTATCCTTTTTCATTGCGATGCGAATGATAGCTTTGTATAACACATCAACAGTTAATGAGATATGCAACAACTGGATATACAGATACGCAACAGTACGATAGACGATATAGAACATATTTTCGGACTTTATCGGATGGCAACCGATTATCAAAAATCAAAATCCATGGTCTCCTGGCCGGAGTTCGCCCATGAGCTTGTCGAGGCCGAAGTAAAGGAACACCGGCAATGGAAAATGCTGATCAATGGGCAGATCGCCTGTGTATGGGCCACAACGTTTACTGATCCAGAGATTTGGGAGGAGAAAAACGAAGAGCCGTCGGTATATATCCATCGGATAGCTACCGATCCGGATTTCAGAGGCAATAATCTGGTTCGGCACATCGTCAGCTGGGCTATCGGATATGCCGAATCAAATGATAAGCAATATGTGCGTATGGATACTGTTGGTGAAAATAAAAGCCTTATTAAGCATTATACCGGATGCGGTTTTGAATTTTTGGGTTTGCGCAAATTGCGCAATACCGCCGGATTACCCGCACATTATGATAACGCGACGGTGAGCTTATTTGAGCTCCGGATTGACCCGGAGCTATAGGCGTTGGCCATCTGTTCAACTGTTAACTGTATTGGCTAAATTCAGCCAGTATTGAGCCGCTCTGCTCAAGGCTGCATAATTTTTAGTATATTGCTGTAACAAACTATCGTTTCAGTATACTAATGGCTTATTAACAGTTAACTTATTTATGAATTTATCAATAGAAAGACTCAGCAAAACCTATCCTAACGGCGTAAAAGCGCTAGATGACGTCACTTTGGAAATAAAACCCGGAATGTTTGGCCTATTGGGGCCTAATGGTGCGGGGAAGTCATCTTTGATGCGCACGATAGCAACACTTCAGAAGCCCGACAGTGGAAGCATCCGTTTCGGAGATATTGATGTGCTTAGTAGGCCGATGGATCTGCGGCGGGTGCTGGGCTATCTACCACAGGAATTTGGCGTTTATCCGAACCTTTCTGCCGTAGATCTGCTGCACTATTTTGCTAAGCTCAAAGGTATCAAATCCAGTGTAGACCGAAATGCCGTCATCAATCGCGTCCTTGAAGTCACCAACCTCTGGGACGTGCGCAACAAAAGTGTCAGCGGCTACTCAGGCGGTATGAAACAACGCTTTGGGATTGCACAGCTCCTGTTAAACGATCCCAGGCTCATTATTGTCGATGAGCCCACTGCCGGACTGGATCCGGCGGAGAGGCACCGTTTTTTGAATGTGCTCCGTGAGATCGGTACCAATCATACGGTGATCTTCTCGACCCATATTGTGGATGATGTACGCGAACTGTGCCATGAGTTAGCCATTCTCAATGGCGGGAAAATCCTTTTGCGCGGTACACCAAAGGATACCATAGCGCAGTTGCAGGGTAAGATATGGGTGCGTGTCATTGGGCGTGACCAATTGGATGAATATACCCAGACGCATGAGGTCATTTCCTCAAACTATAATCAGGACAATACGCTCAATATCCGTGTTTTTAGTGCCGTACAACCAGATGAGTCGTTTGTAAACGCTCAGGCGCAATTGGAGGATGTTTATTTTGTTGCACTCAAAACTGACCGGCACCATGTTTAGTTCTATCTTTAATTTTGAGTTTACACGTTGGTTTAAGAATGCTACGGTCTATATCTATATAGCGATATTCTTTTTGTTGTCTTTGCTCATTATGCTGTCTTCATTGGGGATGTTTGACGGCGTTACGGCAACCACATCTTCCAACACGATCAGAAATTCGCCTTGGGCAATCAATGAAATGATCAACGGAATGTCTTCACTGATCTATTTTTTAATCCCTTCAATAGTTGGCGCCTGTGTGTACCGGGATTTTCAGTATAATGTACATACCATCCTATTTAGCTACCCTTTTACGAAAACCGATTACCTGCTGGGCAAATTTTTCGGGTCAATGGCGGTGGTGCTGGTCATTGTGCTGGCTTCAACGCTTGGAATTGTGGTTGCCCAGCTGCTTCCGGGAACCAATCCTGATCTTTTGGGGCCAGCGCGTGTATTGGCCTACATCCAGACTTATGTGATCCAGGTGATTCCTAATCTGATTGTCCTGAGCGCGATTATTTTCGTCCTGGTAACCCTAACTCGCAATATCTATGTTGGTTTTGTTGCGGTTTTGGTCCTTATCATCCTCCAGGTACTCGTACAGAACTTAACCACAGAGGCGGAGAAGCTTTACCTCGGAGCGCTGATAGATCCCTTTGGGGACAGCGCGATTTCCTATTATACCCGTTATTGGTCCCCTGAAGAAAAGAATGTAAACAACCTGCCTTTGGCTTCGGCCATTATTTATAACCGGCTGATCTGGCTCGGTGTGGCAGCATTGTTCATAGGCATATTTTATGCGCTATTTTCATTTTCACAACATTCCATCGCGCTGAAGACAGGCAACAAGGCAGCCCGGTTAACAAAAAATAATTTCGATACGATCTTTAAGATCAATCTCCCCAAAGTTTCCTATGACTTTTCGGTGCGGCACTACATGGGGACTATGTGGACCATGGCACGGTATGACTATCGTTATATTGTCAAAAGTCCCGTTTTTCTGATTATCACCCTTGTCGGGGTACTGTTTATTATTTTGATGGCCAGTACTATCGGGGCTATATTTGGTACTTCCACCTATCCAGTTACCTGGAAAATGCTGCTGATCCCCGGGGCGACCTTTAAGTTTTTCCTGCTGATACTGACTTTTCTATTTTCGGGATTGCTTGTCCATCGCGGTTCAATTACCCGTATGGGCAGCTTGCTGGATACGACTCCGGTACCTAGCTGGGCATTGCTGGGATCTAAGATTATGGCCATTATCTTGATGCAGCTGACGCTGCTGCTGGTTGTGATGTTGACTTGTATGGGCATACAGGCCTACCACCAGTATTACCATGTTGAACCAGGGCAATATCTGATGAGCTTAATGGTGTATGGCATGTTGTCCAACCTGACATGGCTTTTTATCGCGATTTTTGTGCATACCCTTTTCAGGAACTATCTCGCTGGATTTTTCGTGCTTTTAACGTTATTTATCGGTTTGCCCTTCTTGTCGATGCTGGGTGTGGAACAGGCTATTTTTCAGTTTAACCAAGGGCCGGGGTTAGAATATTCGGACATGGACGGATTCGGCTATATCCTGCCATTTTTGACTTATAGGCTGTATTGGTTGCTGTTTTCTCTGTGTTTTCTCGTGATAGCACTGCTCCTATGGCGAAGGGGGGGATTTTCGGGTGTCAGAGAGCGTATGGCGATAGCTAGGGCCAATATGAGCACAGCGAATATGGGACTATTGATTGCCAGTGCCATTGGATTTATGGGCATTGCGGCTGCCATATATTATGAAAATCATATTAAAAATCCGTATTATACCAGTTTGGATTATGAAAAACAATCTGTGGAATGGGAGAAAAAGTATAAAAAATATCAGGACCGTCCGCAGCCGCGCGTCGTTGACGTCAAGTTTAATATGGACATCTTTCCCTCCAAACGCAGCTTTAAGGCGCAGGCGTCCTACGTGCTGAAAAATAAAACCACTTCGGCCATTGATTCGATCTTTATTAACTATAATGACTATGACTACAGCTTTTCGTTCAATGTATCCAATAAATTGATTTCGACCGATGACAAATACAATTTTAATATCTATAAGCTGGATAAGCCCATGGCTCCGGGGGACTCCATCGTGTTCAGTTTCAGCACTGTCAGCCCCGCTAATACTTGGGTGAACCAAAAATCGCCGGTTAAGGGCAATGGTACGTTCATCAACAATATGGTGTTTCCGAATATCGGATATTCTGATCGGAGTGAGCTGGTGGACAATGATATACGGAAGAAATATGGTCTTCCTCACCGCGACCGTATGGCGCCGCCAACCGATCCAAAGGCCCTGAAAAACAATTACATTTCGAATGATGCGGACTGGATCCGGTTTGAAGCGGTCGTCAGCACGGATGCTGATCAGTTAGCCATTGCACCGGGATATCTCATCAGACAATGGGAGAAAGATGGCCGCAAATACTACCAGTATAAAATGGATTCGGAGATCCTGAATTTCTTCGCATTCAATTCTGCCCGTTATGCAGTCAAAAAGGAACGGTGGAACGGTGTCAATCTGGAGGTTTATTACCATAAATCACATCGCTATAATCTCGACCGGATGATAGCTGCCAGTAAGGCGTCTTTGGCATATTATAGCAAGGAATATAGCCCATATCAACATCGGCAGCTTCGTATCGTCGAATTTCCGCGGACAGCAGGTACATTTGCTCAGTCATTCGCGAATACCATTCCCTTTTCTGAGGCGATTGGTTTTATTGCCGATGTTGACGAAAAGAAGGATGACGCAGTAGACTACCCTTATGCGGTGACGGCACATGAGATTGCACATCAGTGGTGGGCGCATCAAGTTGTCGGGGCCAACGCTCAGGGAGCAACATTGATGTCGGAGAGTATGTCTGAATACTCTTCACTGAAAGTGCTCGAAAAAAGATATGGAAAGGGGCAGATGCGTAAATTCCTCAAAGATGCCCTGGACGGCTACCTCAAAGGCAGAAGTGAAGAACGGCTGGGCGAGCGTCCTTTGATGTATAATGAAAATCAGATGTATATCCATTATCAAAAAGGTTCCTTGGTCCTCTATGCTTTGAGCGACTATCTGGGCGAAGATGTTTTCAATCGTACCGTACAATCTTATTTACAGAAGACCGCTTTCCAGAATCCGCCTTATACGACGTCGCTCGAATTTGTGGATTACCTCCGTGGGGCTACACCTGACTCGCTCCGTTATCTGATCAAGGACATGTTTGAGACAATCACGCTATATAATAACAAGGTCGTGAAAGTCAATAGCAAAAAACTAAATAACGGTAAATATCAGATCGACATACAGTTTGAAGTGTCCAAGTATCGGGTAGACGCCAATGGTAAGAAGAGTTACAATGATCCGGGGGAAAAGCCATTGCAGTTCAAAAAATCTGAGCGCGTGACGGTGCAGTCGCTGCCCCTCAGCGACTATATTGAAATCGGAGTTTTTAGTAAACCAAAGGAGGGGAAGGGGAAGCCGCAGGAGCTTTACCTCAAGAAGCACCGTATCAGTCAGATCAACAATACCCTGAAGCTAGTCGTGGACGCTCCGCCGTTTCAGGTGGGTATTGATCCATACAATAAACTTATCGACGTGGATTCGGATGATAATCGAAAGGAAATTTAGGCAAATGAGAACAACAATGATCGGTTAAATAAAAAATCCCCATAATGCTATGGGGATTTTTTTGTGCTCCCACCTGGGCTCGAACCAGGGACCAAAAGATTATGAGTCTGATGGTCATATATCTTGGAAATGGTTGAAAAACGCCATTTCTGCTTTACAGAAGCAATATATGAACAATTTTTGAAATCCCAAAATTTTCTTCCGTTACGTATTTGTTACGGTTTTGTGGTGATTGGATGGTGATGTTACGGATTGTAACGTAGATAGGTTATTGTTTAGGTTGTGGGCTTTGGTTAGTAAATTCCTTTTTAGAGTTTTTCGACGTACTTGCTTATTCTATCTATGAACAGGTCAAATTCGGGTTGACCTTTGTAGTAAAGAGCGGCTGAACTTAGGTACCTATCCTTAAAGGATTTTCGCAATTCCATATCATGAAGCAGAAAAGCTTGATTTTCGGCAACAGAAATTTCAAAGTCCACTTTTGGGAATCGTTTAGCTTTATGGGCATAGTAAGCATCTGTGCCAATGAACTCTTGTATCTCTTTCTTTCCCAATAGGCAGTAAATATCATAATATTGTCTCATGAAATTCACATCATTATTGCCAGTCTCGATCTCCTTACGGAATTTGGTAGCAATGGTTTGTAATTTTTCAACGAATGTGTACCGTGGATCGTAGCAGATTATATCAATCGCCCGGTTATCAATGATGTCCACATCATTTTGTACCGCCCTATCATAAGCCCATGAACTTATGGATATTTTGCTATTGGGAGCAACATCGTCAAAGCCTGCTTCCAATAATATACCGTCTTTTACACCCTCTATCGGGGTCGTATGACTATTGTAGTGTAACCTAATCCCTCCGCTACGGTAATAGTTCTTGTCATCAAACAGGGTATCCCTTTTTACCGAAACAATCCCGTCTATCTTAATAGAATCCACAAGCCAGTCATAGAAGTTTTTTCTTGCCGCAACGGTATTTGGTTTTGTATTATTAGGGTTTTCGTTGACTTTGAGTTCAGCAGGTGGTTTGATATGAATATCAATGTCCTCCGAAAATCGATCGATAATCTTAAAGCCTTTGGATAAAGAGGTACCGCCTTTTAGTTCAAATTCATACCCTTGTTTCTGCAGGCCATACAAGGTGTGCATGATCCAATAGTCCTTTTCTACTAATCCGGCTTGTATCGCAGTTTCGTCCTCAATGATGCGAAGCAGATCAGTAAATTGACTATGGTTGTGTAGATAATCAGAGGGCATATTTCAAATCCTTAGAAGCTCTATGATTTGGCATATTGTGTTTAGAAACAACCGGGGCGAGTATTCTCTTGGTTTTGGCCGTGCCGTATAAGGAAACAGAATTGGCCAATTTTCTGACATCCATTGTTTCAGCTTTTTTCAAGACATTTCTTAAAACTCCTTGTTTATCCTCTGCAAGCCTGTCAAGATTATTAACCAAATCAACCAACAAGAACTCTTGTGTTAGCTTATCTGGAAAATGGTGTTTTACCTGAAAGTCGAATTTCCGATTGCCAAGTGTAAACTCGCCGTGACGCTTATGGTTGTAAACCTTCCTTAAGTTATAAAGTTGTGTTGTACCAACGCCTAAACTATTGTATAGATTTGGAGAGGTCAACAAAAATCGATCGTCTTTCAAAAAGCTACGAACCAAAACATCTTCTTCCGGTGGTGTTTTACCAAAAGCCGTTTCTTTAGGATAATAATATACTCCTTGTGAAAGCTTTTGAAGTGTACCGTCTTTTAACAAAGCTTCAAGATGCCTGTCTACGGACTTCGACCATTGGGTTAAATCCGTTCTACGATAGACTTCTCCTTTTTTCAAACGTTTTCTTAGTTCATCCAGCTTTGTCATAAGCGATTGCTTTATTTACAAATATCGGAAATTCCTACGAAATGTAAAAATATGAATTGAAAATTCATGCAAAATTATAAATAAAGCGATGAACAAATTATGAAATCTTACTGTTTTAGAAATTTAGGTATTTATGTTTTGCTCTGATGAGTACAACTTGTAAAACAAATCCGATACATAGTTTATAGCTCGCCCCTTAATATTTATCTTTCCCATATTACACTGATTGTATAGTCGTACGATTTAGCAAATAAACAATACTCATAAAAACGAGTATCTTCCTCGTCGTCGTCCCTCATTCTCAACCAATCTGATTTCCAAATATCCTGTTTGAGTTCATCCCCTACGTAAACTCGTTTTGTCATGTATAATTCGTAAGCAACTGAGCCAGTGGGTGGATGTCTGTCCCTTTCAAATTCTATGAAGTACCTAAAATCAGGTGATGGTTTAAACCATTTCATTTTATTGTTTTTACAAAACACAACGCAGACAGGGTGATTTCCAGCTTTTACGAATTTAAGTATTGCAGCTGTCTTACTCACCTGAAACCTCTTGGATAAATAATCAATTAGAGCTGGGCCAAAAACCTTTCTTTCACATTCCTTATAGAAAACTGATGATGGCATCAAGAATTCAGAAGCGAATTCGTTTGCTTCCATTTCATGCGGACCGCCATGAAACCAACTCATTAAGTCTTCGTCCGTATCAGAAATTATTGGATAAAGATCTTTATGCATTTCGAAATGTCCCAACTCATGTGCCGCCGCAAACCTCTTCTTCGTTTCATATTCGATCTGCGAGTTTATGGTAATAATAGATTTTCCTTTAACCGTGATGATTTCTCCTTCTTTTCCGTGAAGCGGCTTCTCTTCATAGAAAGCTCGTCTTCCAAGAATAATCTCCTCCAACGAAAGCTCCGTAGGATCATCTAAACCACATTCGCTCAAAACCTTTTGGGCGATAATTTCTGCCTTTGTAAGTTTAAATGTTTTCGGTGTTGGAATCATCTTCATCCATGAGTTTAAGTGTGAAATGCTTGACTAAAATTGCTTTAATATCTTCTTTAGACAAGGACTCGAAATTTCTGAAATTCAATGATAGTTTTTCTTTAAGCATGAATTCTCTAATTGAAAAAGAAGCCTGATTTAATAGGGTTTCTGCCCAGTGAATAGCTTTGTCTTTAACTGATTCAGCTATAGCCATATCTGCTTTCGTTTGTTTGGCAGCATTTTGAAGCTGCATTTTCTTTATTCTTTTTAATCCCTCTGATAGTAGATTGTCAGGATTTACCCCCTCTGATGATAAAAATTGTCTTGCCTGTTCTTGATTGGAGCTAATTGAGTCCAAGTCAGAAACAACCAATCTGATAAAATCAGATTTAGTATATTTTGTGCCTTTACTCATATTTTGTGTTCCGTTAAATCAAATTTATTCACAACGTTCCTAATTATCGTTTTTAACCGTCTAAAAGCGTTATCATAAGTGCTTTCGTCCATTTCAAACTCCTTTATAATCTCTCTTCGTTTCATCCCAAAACCGTAGACCGAAACAAATATCTGTTCGACATCATTTTGTCCCTGAACGGCATCTGCAATTTCGCTCATCACATTTTCATAATCTATTTGTTGGTCAAAAAATGCCTCAACAACAGGAAATATCGATTCGATATAACTTTCAGCATTATCTCCATCCGCCATGGTATCCGCCATGCCAAAAACATCTTTAGTCGTTTTATTCTCATCGGATCGAATGTCATTTGATACAAGAGTTCGCACGATGTTATACTTCAAATAGTCTTCTAAAGAACCTTTTAGCGGATCATATTTTTGTGGATTTTCCAAATATCTTCCTATAGCGTCAAAAACATAGTCGTCAATTTCTTTTCCTTTTAAAAAGGATGTAGGATTTTTACCTCTAAACCAAGTTTTACCTTGTAAAAGTCTCCTTGTATGCGCATGGAGAATTAAAATAATGCTTTCCCAATTTGGTTCTTCTGTGTTTATGTCACTCATTATTCCCCGACTTAATTATATAATGTTACTGAAATTATCTTTTTTACAGTCATCTGCAAAAAATACTTTTTCGATAACATATACAAGTATATGCAAAATATTAAAGAAAATACATATGACATTACTACAAGCTATTAATCGGTTTATTGATAATATTTCCGTAACCGATAGACAGGAAAGCAGTATTAGAACCTCCCTGGACAATATCAACTATTACCTAAAGAATAAGGATAATAGTCTGCATGTAAAACGTACCTTTACGAATGGTTCTTATGAGAGGGATACGATTATAAGGCCATTGAATGACATTGACATCTTTGCGGTATTGGATATTGAAAAGTGGAAGGATGATTTTGGACTGTTACCTACACCCCAAGATGTGTTAACAGCTATTAAAGATTATTTGAATGATGTTCCCGATTATAAAGGAAAGGTCAAACAAGATAGGCCCTGCGTTACCGTAAAATTATCCGATAAACATTTCGATATACTGCCTTGTTTTGAATTATATGGAGAGGGGTATCAAATCCCTAATCATGATCTTAGCGGTTGGACGTACAGTTATCCGGAAAAGTTGCAAACAGATTTGGACAACATCCATAAGGAGAGGGGCTACAAAGTCAAGTCGATAATCAAGGCTATAAAATACTGGAACCGGGATTTGGACAAGCTCATCCCGTCCTACCATATTGAAGAAGCAGCCATCGACATCTTTTCCTTTTATGGCTTTAAGAGTTTTCAGGAGGGGATTGAGTTATGGTTTGAGCATGCAGGGACCTATCTGGTATCAGCAAAATTTAAATCCTACAGGCAATACGAGAAAGCCATTGAAAAAGTAAATAACGTCGTAACGAAATTGGAGAAGGCAGCTGAAAAATGCGGAGAAGGTGAAGAGACTGAGGCCCTATTGATATGGAAGGATATTTTTGGAAAGGATTTCCCGACAATTGATCCGGAAGAAGCGAAGAATTTTTCCAAGGCTATTAGCGAGGGGACATTGAAAGTTGCCGGTACGGGGTTGTTATCCACGGTTTCGGGTTATTCAATCACTGCATCAAGGGGATATCATGGCGGTTTATCAAAAGAATAAGAAACACAACCCTGTCGTCCAAATTATGGCGATGAAATCTAGATATCCCCAATTCAACGCGAAGCGGGAGAAGAATGGGGATATCTCTTTTAAGGGGAAATTACAGGTTAAGCCGGAACTCCCTGTGTATACCATTAAGGTAATTTACAGAGGAGACAATACACCGATAATACACATCCTGGATCCTGCTCCACTAAGCGGCGCCCCACATATATATTCAGACACTGAATCACTATGTTTGTATCATCGTAGTAACTTCAAGTGGACAGCGAGCAAACTGATTGCCAATGAAATTATGGGTTGGACGGCGGGCTGGATATATTTTTACGAGTATTGGCTTCAGAATGATGAATGGATCGGACCGGAAGTACCACATAGCCTCTAACCAGATTAAAGTAATTATTAATATCAAAAATATGGCAAATAATATACCAGTTAGACAAAATGAGCAAAGACAGTTGGAACGGCTTGCTGCACAACGGGAATTATATTCCGCGGCAAAAAATTATTTCGGAATCCAAACAATATTTACCTTGCTTGTCCCGGTCATATTATCTGTTTTATCTCTGTTTATAGCGGGGATTTCACCCTATTCCGCCTTATATGGAGTTCTCATTTTTGTTCTGGATATGTTGTTTATAGAACCTGTCATTAGTCGGAAGAAAAGCAAGGCGGCAAAGATTCAGGAACTTTTTGATTGCAGTGTTCTCTCGTTAATCCATTCACCCCTAAAGGTCGTAGATGATGTCAACGTCGAAGAAGTCCTCCAGTACTATGAAGCCCATCAAAAAATCGCAACCAACATCGAAAAGATAAAAGATTGGTATCCAAAAGTTGTTTCGGAAGTGGATATCTCAATCGCCCGTATCATCTGCCAGCGATCGAGTTGCTGGTGGGATAAAGGTCTACGCAAAAAATACTGTAAACTACTAAAAATCGTGACAGTAATAATACCCTTGACTATCTTGGTCATCGGTTTCCTAAATGATATTCCTCTTGTGCAGTTTGTCCTTATATCCAGTGCTCTTGTTCCTTTTTTTCAATTCACAATAAAACAATACAACGATAACAAAGATATGGATTGGCGGTTGAACAAGCTGACAGCTTATATCAATGAAACTTGGCGAAGAATTTTAGATAATTCGATTTCAAAAAGCCAATTAGATATTGAGGCACGTAGGATACAGGACGGAATATATGATAATCGAGTAAATGCACCTTTAATATTTGATGTCTTTTATAAATGGTTTAGAGACAAAGATGAAATTACAATGAATAGATCTGCTGAAATATTTGTGAATGAAGTAATGAAACATCGTTCTAACTTAAATGATGAATCAAATAGATAGTTAATCTTTCTGAGGCACAACAAAAATCCCTGACCCAATAAAGAATCAGGGGCTTGGATGGGCTGGTTCGAATTAACCCATATTTGTAAAGATTGATCGAACGTTTCAAATGGCGCTTTTTGTTTATGTTCCCGGATACCCGAACGGATACCGGATAATTTTTCAAAACGGCTCAATGAAAAAATATTGATCGGAATACGGTACTTCTTTTTGTTGTAATAAAACTCTCCTTGGTCATTGGCCAGACTAAACCTTGCACTCTTGCCGATCTGCCACGTTGCCACTTTTCAATCACCTACACGTCCACTTATTCCTGCATCGAATATGGTATGTATTTTAGCGTTCGGGAGTAGCATTTTAAGCCAAGTTCATTTTAATGGATCATTTCTAAATGATTTTCTAAGGCTTTAGCAAAGTCCTATCCTTAAGGTCTTCTTTTTTTGTCTTGCGAATCATAACTTTGATTATGATTTGGCCTGATTTTAAAACCGCGGTAGCATGTACTGGTTCGGAACAACTCTTTCAACTAATCTTACAGGAGAAGTTCCATAAACCCCTAATAGATTTTGGTACACTTTCGACATTGTTAAATTTAGAAAAAAAAGAAATTATACCTGATGATGGATTCCTATATTTTCCATCGTGGATGAATATCTATCTAACAGAAGATTTTATTACACAACATTTCATACCGAAAACGGACGTTTACCATGCGTTCAACAGTTATTTAGGAGATGTCTTTGAAATGTTAGGCCGGACAAAGGATCGTTCGGCTAATTCTGTTAGATCAGCTATATATTCGTTCTTCTATAGAGGGAATAACGGGAAAGTTCTAATATTTCAAATGCAGAATGATGCCCCTGATTTATTAAAGAAACAACATTTGCAATTACTATTTTTTATCGCAGACTTGATGAGTGGCAACAGCCCTGAAGTTGACGAAGCAATAGAACAGAGTTACTCGTACAACAACGCTATCTACTATGTTGGTTATGAAGAAACAACATGGAACATCATAGACCCTTTATTGTATGTTGCAGAACAATTAAATCAGGAATATAAGGAACATGCTGACTTAAGAGCACATAAACCCGATATTATTTTACAGCAAGATAAATTAAACCAAAAACATACGTTCGGTGATAATTGGGTACTGGAATTTGATGGTTTGTCAACGTTACTAAATAGGCCTAATGATGTTAGTCTCTATTCGAGTATCTGTGAAAAAAATCTAACTGCGGCAAAAAGGTTTTATGAAGATGTAATTCTGTTCCGGCACAAACATCAGACAGGGAATTTCCCGTTAATAGAACAACAAAAGGAATATTTTGATTATTTTGAGCTGATTACTACTGCCTTGATTTTTGCATATTGCTCCATTGAAGCATTCACAAATAGTTTTATTCCCAATGAATACACCTATACTAAACCAAACGGAACCAAAGTGATGGATAAAATTTACATCGAACGCTATTTTTCATTAAAAGATAAATTAAAAATAAATCTAACCGAGATATATCAAACACCTGATCCTGAAAACGAACAATGGTGGAAAGATTTAGTAGAATTACAAGATTTGCGGGATCAAACCATACATACTAAACAGGATCATTCGCAATTACGGTACTCAAAACTATTAAGCAGGAATATTTTCCAAATCATTAACGTATATAAGGGTATTATATCTTATTACGGCAAGTATATTGTAGCTAAAAACTCCCGTCTTATCAATGAATTTCCATATGACTTTGGATTTGATGAAGTTTATCCTTTATTAATGACCGAACGAACTTATAAAGATATTTATAATAGTCTGCATAATCCATCTAATCCGTTGTAGTCCAATTTTACAGTTTTTTCGGGATTTCAAGATATTAGTAGGACCTGTATGATGTGTAAAAAAAGTCTTTAACACAAATGTAAATCTCCTTCAAATGATGGTTTTCTTATTTTAGTCATTTTATGCAAAAACAATGGGTCGTAATTTAGAACGAAGAAGAAGTTTATTTAAGAAATTTTCAAGACAACTTTTGTTATTGAAGGAACACGGATATATTGATAGAAACTTCAAATATGGTGATCCTTATTTATGTCCGATTTGTTTAAGAGAATTTTCAGAAGATCATTTGGATGAAAATAAATATAGAAATTTTCTTACTGCGGAAGACGCTCCGCCAGCGGCATTAGGCGGCAGCAAAATTGCATTGACATGTCGAGAATGTAATAACAATTGCGGAAAAGAAATAGATTGCCATCTAAGTAGTGTATTAAGAGCTATTGACGATAGTTATTTTTACAAGGGTACTAAACAAAGCGCAATGATTGAGTTTGAAAACAAGAAACTTACTGTCGAGCTCGAATCATTAGGTGATGGAATATTAACAGCTTACCATAGGATAATATATAACAACCCAACCTTATTGGAGAGGTTTATTTATGGAATAAAAAATAAGAGTATCGGACCAATCCTAAATATCATACCTCCTGCCAGAAAACTTGATCCTCAACGAATAGATTATGCTTTGGTCAAAACCAATTATATTCTCACATTTGCAAAATTTGGTTATATTTTTCTATTGTCTGAGCAGTATGATAAATTAAGGGAACAATTACTCAAACCGTTCCAATCCATATTTCCGTGGACACCATTTATTAAAAACCAATTCAAAAGAGAATCTACAGGAACGTACTATATTCAAAATAAAAATTTAGAAGCCATCCTTAATATTTTTGTTCTAAAGACAGATTATTCCGAAACCGTTATAGGTGGTTTTACACAACCACCGGGTATTACCATAGAAGCATATGGAAAACTAATCGATCAGAGCAAGGGTTATCAAGGTATGTTAGAAATCGACACAAGTTTTTATGATGCACATGCCGATCTATTTTGCGACATTGCAGAAATTAACAAAGTAAGAAACTGGATAGGTTTAAATACTAAATAGTAAGAATTCCGGATTCGCTAATCCATAACGAAAGCTTTTAATAATTCAAAATAGGGTAATCGAAAAATATTGAATTACCCCATGATTACTTCATTTAGTGAGGTTGGTACTTTACTTACCTCGATATCCCTCTGTTGTTTTTATTATCGTCTACGTCGGGGATTGTACCATATCTGATATTCTGAATTGTGGGCTTTACGTATTGTTCTTCTTTTAAACCAGCGGCCTTAATGATACTTTCGGGAATGTTCGTGTTTAAAAGTTTATTCCCGTCCTTTAGCTTAGGCAGAATTTTATCCTTAATCGTTTGTAGGACGGTTTGAGGGCCTTTAGGGTGAGCCAGAACGTTAACAAGTGGCAGGTTAAAAGTAATAGCACCGTATGATTGATCGGGTATTCCGTAAACTATCCCTTTTAACATTGTTTTATTCAATTTTGCGTTGAATTTAGCAGTTTCCTTTTTCTCGATATATTTGTAAAGTTGGTCGTCAATATAGTGTTCAAGATCCATGTTAACCGAAAATGCTTCCATGTATTTATCGGCAGGGTATTCAATCGGTGGTAAACTCTTACAGTATTCCTCCGCTTGACGGATTAATTCTCGTCCTTTTTCGTCTTTTGCATAATAGTCGGTGTTACCTCCATGCCCCTCATTTTTAGCATAGCCAGCGTGAACGCCGTTTATATACAAATTGGCGGTAAAGGCTTCCGTTTCTTCACTAAGTTGGACGCTGTGATAAATGCTCTTTAGTTCGATTTTCATAATGAATTGATTAAATGATAAATTAAAGTCTGTTTTCTTTTGCTATAACTTACACGGTACAAAAACCCCTGACCCAATTAAGGATCAGGGGTTCGGGTGGGTTGGTAGGGATTAGCCCATATTCGTAAAGGATTGATAGAACGTTTCAAATGGCGCCTTTGGTTTATGGGTTCGGATACCCGAACGGATACCGGATAATTTTTCAAAGCGGCTCAATGAAAAAATATTGACCGGAATACGGCATTTCTTTTTGTTGTAATAAAACTCTCCGTAGTCATCGGCCAGACTAAACCTTGCATTTTTACCGAGTTGCCACGTTGCCACTTTGCAATCAGCTACACGGCCACTTATTCCCCTATCGAATACGGCATGTATTTTAGCGTTCGGGAATAGGGTTTTAAGCCAAGTAAATTGTTCTTTAGTTGGTAATAAACCCAATGAAGCAAATGCACTCAAACAGGACGGATTAACCCAATTGGGGTGATAATGGCAAAAGCACAACAGATCGCTTGCTGAATGACCGATAAAAAGATGGGTGACGGATACAGGCAAGCCGTCCGTCACCAACCACATACCTTTACAGACAGGAATACGGACACCGTTTTCATTCCAATGTTCTTGGGCCAATACCTGATTTCCTAATGTATAAGGAAACTGAATGTTATCCTCGACTATATTGATATGTGGTGCAAAGAAGTTCCGTACTTCGGACTTTAATCGGAGAAATACCATTACCTCGCAACGCCACGTCCGTAGCTTCTGCTTTCCTGTTTATCACGGAGATTTAGCACGAGGTCTTGAACGGTTTTCTCGTTGCCTTTGTCTTTTTGTTTTTTATCGGCCATCATTATATCGGTCAATGCGCGGTTATATCCTTCACTATATCCCTCGCTCTGCGGTTCAAACCTACCTTTTAGGTTATTGATACCTCGGAAAACCAAGTAAGATATACCGCCGTCCAAAAGCACCGATAGGATGAGCCGTTTTCGGTCTGAACGGATACCCTTGTTGTCCGTTGCCGAATGCTGGATTTTGGTTCCATCTGTGAGCTCCACCACTTCACCGTTGCGGAAAGCCTCCTGTTGCTTTTCCGAAAGTTCTTCGCCGTTTACTCGGATTGGGGCTTGCACTTCTTCGGGTTCATACGCTATAAATTCCCTCGTCAAGTCGTCATATTCAATGATGACTTTCTTCTTTTTATTACCGTCAATGTCCTGTTCCTTGCTGACTACGTGCTGTTCTCCTGCGATCAGGGCTTTTTCCTCGTCCTCGCTCAATAATGGATGCCATTGCGGTTCTCGGTAAATTGGATGTATGTTTAGCTGGACATCGCCGAGCTCATTCCGGCTAAGGGATAGCTTTGCATCCAGTTGACGGATGGCAAGCCCGTCGATGTTCAGACCTGCCATGCTCAACATATCGGTTCTTCTCCCTGCAAGCAGGGCATCGATATTCTCCGGACTGATGCTGAACCCTCCGTCTTTGTAAAGCCCCAATTTTTCAAGTTCACTTAGGGGCATTTCATTTTCGTTGATGGGATATTTCATGATGTAATTGTTTGTTAAGTTTTAGATTTTATCTTCTGATACCATAGGCGGCAACAGCCTCCTTTTCGGCATGTACCGGGCGTTGCAGGTCTTCACTTACCTTAACAGCATCGGGATGCTGTTTGGCGTGGAGCAGTGAACCGTATAACCGATCAGTTTTCGACAGGGGGAAAATATTTCCTGTAGTTAAGTCTTCCACACGCATACGGCCACGTTTCAGATGACCTTGCACTTTGTAGACGGTATTGTTATAGGCAATTTCATCACCTATGGACAGGCTGCTTTCTTTTGTCCTTTGTGGTCTTGCATCGGCCTGTACCTCGGTCTGAATATTTGCGGCAGCTTTGATTTCCCTTTTTTGCTCAAATGCCAAAAGGTAATTAAGGATTTTTTCGGCATCGGCAGCGGCGGCATGTATTTCAAAAGGTGTGTCACGCAATATCTGTATCCAACTTTCCACGTAGGCAACGTGCTGGCCAGGATCATGGCCTATGTTGAGTTCCTGACCGATAAGCATCGAAGCGATTTCGGCACGGAGTTCCTCGCGGGCATAACCCTCTGTGCCAAAACTGTCAACCATACTTCTGTCCAGACGGTCTTTGTGTCCCGTCCAATGGCCGAGCTCATGGAGCAGCGTGGCATAATACTTATCCGATGCGTCGAATTGTTCCCGCATGGGCATGGTGATACTGTCGAGTGCCGGACTGTAATAGGCCCGATCTCCTGATTTGTGGGTTATCTCTGCTCCCGAAGCCTGAATGATATTCTCTGCCCGTTGGATAGCGTCCCATTGGAATTGCTTTACGTCGGGTTTTACCAAAGGTTCGATGCCATCGATCTGCTGCGCATTGAATACCCATGCGCTGGTAATGATTGCCCGGTTCAGACCTACTTTGGCTTTTACGGGTTTACCCTGTTCATCTAAAATCGGCTTGCCCTGTTCGTCTCTTTTGGTAACAAGTTCATGGGTCTTGACAAATTGGATCAGGGATGCTTTTTCTCCCTTTCGCACTTTCCAACCTTTTGCGGAAGCTTGATTGAACGTCATCCAACGCGGGTCTTCCCGGTCTGACGATAACAGCGACAGGCTGTTAATCCCTTTGTAACGGTTACCCGTAATCGCATTATAGGGCAGTTCAAAGGCTGGACTGTTGCTGTTCCACGGCTTCTGCCACGGTGCCGTACCCTGTTCAAGTTTCTTGATGATGTTCTCCGCAACTATTTCATGCAGGGATTTTGAATTTTTGCTACTCATCTTCGTCCACCTCCGGGGATTCGTCGTCTGGCCATTCGTCGGCGTATTCCACGCCATAAATGGCCGCTTCCGCTGGTGTCAGTCCAATGTCCTCACCACTGGCCAGAACACTTAATTTTTGTTGCAGTGATCTTAAATGATAGTCCATATTATTCGATGTTTAAGGATTGATCTGATTGTTCTTTTATCCTGCGTAGGAATTTCAAAGGGTCAAGGAATTTACCGTTGAATTTCACCGAAAAATGCAGGTGTTCTCCCGTTACCCTGCCCGTGCTTCCAGTGATGGCGATAGGCTGTCCCGCTATAACCGTGTCGCGCGGTGAAACGAGTATATTGGAAAGATGCCCGTAAATGGTTTCTACTTCGCCGTGTACTATGCGTATGTACTTGCCGAGTAACTTATGTTTTCCGGTTTCTTTAACCCAACCGTCAAGTACATTGAAAACGGGATCGGAACGGGCGGCAAAGTCAACACCGTTGTGAAAATCTGATTTTCCTGTTACCGGGTGGGTACGCCAACCAAAAGGAGAAGTCACCGTAAGATCGGATAACGGCAGGGAAATTGACAGTTGTGCTTTCGTTCCTATCGGAATGGCAAAAACGAGCGACATAACCAATATTTTGGTAAGGGCTTTTTTTATAGTAATCATCTGGCCCTCCCTGCCTCTTGCTTCTCATGACCTTGATCTTGGTCAACCGACCGTCGTAATTTCTCTTGTAGCGGAATCGTGCTTAATGATAAAATCGTTTGGTTGTTTAACGCAATTTCAAGCGCCTGTGCAAGCGCGTTAATTGATCCGTTTCGCAGACGGTCATCAATTTCCATAAGGGTGACAAAATCTTTTTCGTCCAGTTTTTTGAAGCTGCTCTTGGCAAGGGTGTATAGTTCTTCCTGTGGTTTCAATACCAAAAGTGCATCCGTAGCATAAAGGCTTTTTTTACCATCTCCAAAGGCGACGGTGATTTCATCTTTTTTTAGTCTTGTATCTGTAATAACCCCTATTTGACTTTGGCGGAGATAGGGATCGTATGTCAATTGCGGGTTCACCAAAACCAATTGGCCATGTAATTCTTCCATAGTTTTATGTTTAATTAAGAGGGGGATTAAGCTTTTTTACTTTTTAAATACCGGGTTCATGGTACCCTTTGGTTGGAGAATTTGATCGTCATCGTTCATGGGAATAAACTGTTCGACGATTTCTTCAACCTCCCTGTTGATACGGAAAAAATTGTCCAATAGGATTTCTTCTTTTCGATCACCGAAGTCGTAATAGGTCGGCAGTTCCCGATAATTTGCTTCTTCTTTTTTGATGGCTTCCATATCCAGATTGACGCGGCAGTTTACCGCGGTGGTCTCGTATTTGCCCGTATAGGTTTCCATCGTATCACGGGCAACGATGCCGACAATTTCACCCGCTTTTAATGATGCTATCTTTCCGGCGGGTATCAACGGTTCAAGTTTTTCATTCAGGGATAGCGAGGTTTTCGTACGGTCGATGCTTAGGCTTTCTCCCGTCTGCTTGACCTTGCCAAACAGACGTTCCAGCCACTCTAAAGTTTCTTTGCTCCTGACCGCACCGGACAGTACATTACCCATGATTGACGTGATCGTTTCGGCCGTTTCCTTACCGTATTGTTGGCGTAACATAGGCAACTCCTGAAGCCCCAAGACCACCCCGGAAAAATTGGATCTGCTCTGTGCCACCAATAGGTCAACACGGTGAATATAGAGGCTTGTGGCCTCATCCACCACTAAACCGATGGGTAAATTGCCTTTCGTATTGATAAGTTTGGTCACCCGATTAAGCACCACCGACAGGCAAGCGGAGTTGATGCTCTGGGTTCGCGGGTCATTGGCAAGCACCAGAACACCGGGGTGTTTGGGATTGCTGACCTGTAGTTCAAAATCATCCGCACCGAAAACCCAGAACGTCTCTTTGGTGGCCATTCGGCTGATAAAGATTTTGAGGGTACCCACTTGCCCCTCCAACTGATCGTACGATTTCGCCTTGTAGGCAGACATGAACGGCGACAAAAGGGAAGCAAGCTCCCCGTTACTGAACAGCACCGCAAAAATCTGTTCATACGACAGATTAAGAAAGGCAAGTACATGGGGCAGACTGGAATAGCGTCCATCTTGATAGCTACTGAAAAAGTAAATACAGGCGGCAAGGAAGTTGATCGCAGACTGCGTAAAGAATTGGTCGCTACCCCCGCTTTTGTCTCCCTTTTTCAACGCTTCAACGAGTGCTTCGGCCGTTTCCGAAGCATCTGCAAGGGTATTAAGGTACTCCCGTTTCAAAGGGTTTACCCGTCTGCTCTTTGCCGGATCGTTGAGATTGATAACATGGAAGCGGTAATTCTTGCACCGACCGTTCTGCTTGGCAAGCAGGTAATGATAATAGGCAATTTTGCCGAGATCGGGGTATTTCAGATCGTATAGGCACATGGTGAACGAATTGGCCAGCATTTGGCGGATGATTGGCATGATGATCCCAAACGATTTTCCACTGCCCGGAACCCCGCAAAGAAGCAGGCCCCTAAAAATATTTTCAATTAAAATATACCCTCTACGGACTTTTCCTTTGTAATAGAACAAGGTCGGAATATTGATTGCATACGGACTTACGACGGGCTGGGTCGGCTGCATAAAGGATTCTTCTTCGACGTTCCAGCGATCCTTTCCCAAATTGGAGCTTATGATCTTGGATACATTGTCCATTGCCATGTGTACCAAGATCGCTCCCGCAAAAGCACTCGTGACATAGGCGATGTCGTACCAACCTACCGATTGCCATATTGGGGCTGCTTCACGCCCCTGCAACCATAGACCTGAAAAAAGGATAAGCATCCCCAATGCCAAAGGATATACGATCTGGGTCTTGGGATTGAGGTCTTTTTTCTTTCGGCTCAATGTTCCAACGGAGACCAGACAGATCAGCACGAGTGTAAAGAGTTTGCTGTTTATCAGTTCGGCATAAAACGGCACCCTCGAAAGTCTCTCCGCAAACAGGAACAACCCGTTATCGGTTGTTCCTGTCAAGAGGAAGCTATCTACATAGAAAAAAAGAAAGACTTCGAGGACGACGGATAGGTATATGCCAAATTGCAGGGAGCGATAAAGCCCCTGTTGCTCTTTGGTTTCTTCCATAAAAAACTTGTTTTTTATCGGCTGGAAGGAGGGCTTCGCCGTTCCTCCATAATAATTGGATTTTTAATGGTTGGTGGGCTGCCTTACGGCGGTCTTCCATGATTGTTGATTTTCAAAGATTTGATACAGCCGACCTAAAAGGTGTCGGCTTTCAGAATATCTCCGTATTTTATTTTTAGGTTGACCGTACGGCCGGAAATCTGTTTTTCGGTGAGCGTTACCCGAAGTACTTTACTGCCGGGAAAGGTGGCCTTTTTTAGTACGAACACATTGCGGTGTCTTTTCTTAAACTCCGTCAGTGGCTGGTATTGCCACAAGGGTTTGATTTCCACGGTCTGCACGTTCGTTGCTTTGGTGATCTTCTTGTCCTCAATGAAAAACCGGAGTTCATCCACATTGTAAGAAAGGTTTGAGGTATTGGTAAATGATACGTCAAGAAAGATATAATCGCCCAATGTGCTGATACCGTTAAGTACAATGCCTACACCGTATTCCTTTGTGCTTCGTACAGGATTGTGAGCACTTTTTGTAAGTAGGCCGAGCGCAAGGTTTTTCATATTGCTACGGCTCAATCCGATTTCCGAAAGTTCCAAAGGCCGGGTGTGTTCCGGTTTGATTTCCAGCATGGCCGGAATGCTCTCGTCATTAACCCATAATGGGGCAGTTAGGCGGTATTGCGCCACGAAGTTATCGCCAACAATGGTAACTGTTCCGAGTTCATAATCGAGGTGTTCTGTCTGCGTGGTGTCCTCATTCAATTTGATCCGCAACACGTTTTCAAGGGGCAGGTCGCCCGACACATGATGCGAAGCGATGTCAACGTATTGGATGGGTTCGGGTGAAAGGATATGCACCGTGTGGCCACGGTGCAGATTTAGTTCGGGAAGTGTTCCTAACCGGGTATCCGTAGCCTGTTGACTGTGTGCGGAATATCCGATACAACATAAAAGGAAAAGGATAAGAAAATGATGTCTCTTTTTCATGGTGAAATCTTAAAGTGGTTTTACTGTTTGTAGTTCTGTTGGTTTTGGCGGAGTGCCTGGGGATCGATGAGGTACACCATCGTATTGAATTTCAGTTTAGCCCTGTTCTTCCGAATATGCTTTGATACTGCGGTCGTTGTGGATTGGAACATCCGCTGAATGGCGCTCATCACCAACTGGCTGTTGTTCTCGGCCTGTTGTTGCAGGGTAATTCCCTGTGTGGTGTTACCGCCAAGCTCGCGGCTAAATTCCCTGAATGCCGACGCGGGCACGTACAGTCCGGGGGAACCGTCATTGTCGTAGATTTCCAGCCGGACGGGCAATATGTTGTTTTCGTGCATAATGGAAGTGATGGTGAGCAGCACCCGTTGTCCTGAAAAACCGGAAATCCTTGCAAATACGTGCGTACCTTTCTTAACGATGTGCTGGCCGACCAATAGGTCATCCATAAGCCGTATCCGTAGACGGGAATCGGCATAACCCGTTATGTTTTCGTCAATGATGGCCTGTATGAAAGTATTGTTGCTTTCGGGGCGGATGGTGTTGAATGCTCCTTGACCTGTACCGTATTTGGAAACGGTAAGACGGGGCTGATTTTCGAGTTCTTTTTTCGCTTCCTCCATGCGTTCACGTTCCTTGCGGGCAGCCTGCTGGTCGGGGTCATTCGCCCTTGCCATACTGTCCGCATAGGCCATCTGTTTGCGAAAAAGTTCCATCGGATCGGTCTTGTCCGGTTCCGCTTTGGTCGGTTCGGGTTTTCGCTGTAATGAGGACAGGGCCTGTTGCAATGCCCGGTCTTGGTCGTCATTTTCCGAATCTCCGTTAACGGAAACAGATCGCTGATTTTTTAGCGCCCGCTCGATGGAATCAAGTCTGCGCTTTTCTTCCTCGTTGTAGAGTTCATCAAAACGGAATTGTTCGGCTCTTTCTTCCTGTAACTGGCCTATGGCCGTATAGCCATCACCACGTCGGTACTGCTCACGGTAGGCGGCAAGTTTGTCGGATAGCGCGCGGTTCTTCACGTCCTCCGATACTTCGGCAATCTGTCCCTGTAAGGGATCGCCCTCTTGCTGGGGTGCTTCTTCCTTTGCAAAACCTGTTTGGTAGACGTAAAAAAACAGGCATAGAAAAGGCAGCACTATGAGGGGCAGCACATAGCGCGGTTGTCTGAAATTGATTTTCATGTTTGTTGGATTGTATTAGGGTGAATTATGGTGTCTGTTTGCTTCGGCAAGTCGCTTTTCGAGTATCTGCATCCTGTCGATGGCACTTTCCATCAACAGGCTGTCGGCACTGTCCAAACTTTCCTTTTGCATAAGCGTGTCAAGGACGGTACGGATTTCAAGCAGTTCCTTTAAAGCTGAAACGGTGGTAACAATACCGCCCATTCCGTCCATTAGGGGTTGTTGCACGGACAGTTGTAAGGGTTCTTTCTTGGGCATTTCCTTTGGGAGAAAAAGAAAGCAACTGGCAGAAACGAGGATGCTTACCACCATTGCAGAAAATACCGCCCGTGGCTGGGCTTCAAGAAACTGTTTGGTACGTATGATGCTCCCATCGATGTATTTGCCAAATTCTTTGTAAACAGCTGCCCACAACGTGGTATCAGGTGGTCGGTTAGAAGTTATTTTTTTGAACATAGCTGATGTCTTTGTTTTCGAGTGTTTTCCATCGGGTTATCAGTACGCCGTGGCCATTGTTCTCCGTGCGCATTTCAAGGTCCCGTAAATAACCCTCGGTGACCAGCGAGCGTATTACGGTAGAGCTGCGTCGATCTATGGTCTGTTTGCCATAAAACTTAAAGTATTTCTTTACCGGATCGACATGGATGGAATCCGTCTGGATGGTGAGCACGGAGCTGGACGATAGCACGGAATTGAAAAATCCCTTTTCCCGCAGGTTGTTGTACTGCAATGCACCGGATTCATCGATTAGGTACATGGCTTTTTTCATCTGGTATTCGATAAACTTCTCGTCTGGTGCGAGCGTAAAGAACAGCGAATGAAAAAGGTTGATATGAGTCCGGTATTCGACGGGCCTGTTTACCTCTACGTCGGTCTGGCTTGCGGACATGGGTACATTGTTGGCATCAAGTATATACACGGATTTCCGTGCATTGCCGACCTGTTTGTAGGCAAAAAAAGATACCGCCACCACCATGAGCAGGGCGACGATCAGGCTTGCCCCTGCAATAAAGGTGGCAAGCCTGATCTTGGCTTCGATATTTTTTATTATCATGAAATGAAGTGTGTAAAAGGGTTAAAACTTGGCGATGATCTTTCTTGCGGCACGTCCCATATTGGATGCTCCGCGTCCCATTGTGCTTGCGGCCGAAGTAATGCCGGATGTCGATACGATCCATGTGCTGATGCTCGGTACGGTGAGCATGGTCAGTCCTCCGATCAGGAACGTTACGATGACGATACCGAAACTCAAAATTCCGTTTCCCGCAAACCAGCCCATCTTCTCCAATGTGTCGCCCGTACTTTCAAGGAGCTGCTGATAGCGGGTAATTTCGGCTTCCATTGCATACTGTTGGAACAGGCTGGCTACGTGCATGACCAGATACGCAATGCCCGAATACAGGTTAACGGCGATAAACCGGGCGATCCACGTACCAAAGGAATCCCTAAATGCAGGCAGGATACTTACGGCAACACTAAACGGGCCTAATATGATAAGGATGGTCGAATAGATGATCTGGATAATGAATATGATATAAACGCAGATACGCAATACCCAAACGGCCAACGTTTCTAAGGTATAGGTCGCCAGTAGCTGTAACCCCACTTGCATGCGGTTTTTAAGTTCAACGATTGGGTTCCATACCGAAGCAAATCCCTCCTTTACCGTTGAGGTAACCGCATCCCATGCCTGACCGTACCACGTATCCGCTTCTTTTTCGGCGATCTCTGTTTCGGCCTGTATGGTGGTCAGTTGGTCGGCAACGTCCACCATGAGTTTTGCACGTTGCAGGCGTAGGTTGTTCACCTCGATCTGTCCGCTGTCAAACAGGCTTTCCGTTTTGGCGGCCACAATGTCGGTGGGGTATGCCAATACGCGGGTAAACGTACCCCACCAGATAATGACCATGACCAGCCCGAACGGGCGTAACAAAGGCATAATCTCCATTTTTTTGTCGCCCGCCATCATTTCGTATGATTTGATGGCAAAGAATATAAGCATGAAAATGGCGGCGAGGGCCTGTGCATCGGTTATGAACGTATCGAAGTGCGTCCATATCGTGTTTTTCATGCCTTTGAGAAAGTGCATAACACCCTCCTCATAAACACCGTTCCCCTGTAAAAAATTGAACGTGTCTTTAAAGGAATCGGGCACATTTACAGGATTTCCCTGCAATAAAAAACGGGGCATTAGCCCCGTCATGTTCATAAAGTCCATAAAGTAATCTGATTTTGGTTATTGGGTTCTTTTTAGGATGTCCTCCGCAATCTGTACGTCGGAACGACCGCCAGAAAACTCCGGCAGATCGGGGTTATCGCTTTGCAGGCGGTCGCGGCTCCCCGCCAATAAAAGGAATTTGGCGGCATAGTTCTTTTTAGCTTCCCATGCGGACTGTAGTTTCCTATGTTCTCCAAGTAAACGGTGATAGGCCATGATACGGCTGCCTCGGTCAAGCGTGGTCGTTCGGGTCGCTTCCAATCGTTCTTTGAGTTCCGCACGTTCTTCGCTGTACCACTCCAATAGACCTTTGTTCCTCAAATAATCTCCGACGTCCGGTGAAAGTCCGGCGAGTGGATCGGCCTCTGTTCCGTCGATAAGGTTTCCAAATTCCCTGCGGTAATACAGAAGCCATAAGGGATCGGCATCCGTGACCAGACCGGAATAATTGAGGGCTTCGGTCACCGCTACATTTCGGATGGTATCTGCGTGTTTTTTATAGGCTTCGTCCGTCTGTTGCATGGCCAGTACCATACCCATGCGCAAGGTCTGTGGGCCTGTACCGCTCAACGGTCGGTGGTCAGTCTTGGGGTAATTGGGGTGCCACGCCCAGGTGAGCCAATATTGGTAATTCAGTCCCAAAAAACCTTTGGTCGGCGTAAACTTCTTTCGATCCCATTGCTTATGAACCATGCGTTCCTGTTGGTTTACGATATGTTTATCGGTCTGTCGCTTCACGTTCTGCGCCATCGTTCCCGTAATGGAAAATAGGAACAGCAGTAGCCCTGTGATGTATTTTGTTTTCATGTTCAGTCCTTTAGTAGATAATAGTTCCTTATGATCTCGTCCGCTTTGCGTTTGTCCGTATTGATAAAGTTTCGGTATGGGTTCGCCATTTTCAGTACACCGTTGATCTTCGCCCAATACATTGACCTTTCCATACTGAACACCAATGCCCTGATTACTTTCAGTTCCAGAATGATCTTGCGCATGAGGTAGTCTCTTTTTTCGTAGTCCATCAGCACGTTTTTTCCCTCTTGTAGCACGAAGTCGGATACTTCGGCGGCAAGGTTTATGCCCCTGTCTTTGAGCTGGCGGGCGACGTCCTCGGCAAAGAGCAGCAACCACGGTTCGCCTTTGGCAGTTTCGAGCATCTTCGTGCTGTGTGTGGCGATGTCCTGTACGAGCCTCGAAATATGGAGCGCGGAACGACCTGATTTCAATGCCCGATCCACTTCGGTCAATGATCGGTGGATCATGTTCTGCACCAGCACTACGGAAGAAAGATTGACGTTAATATCGTCGATCCGTCCGCGGATGTTGCCCAGCATATTGTTATGGGTCTGTTCGGAAATCAACCTGATTGCACCGTTTTCGTTTACGATGGCAAGATGCTTGGCATCATAGATGATCGTCACATAACTTTGGGCGAAAGTCATCTTTGAAAGACACATAAACAGTAGGATTATGAGTTGTGTTTTCATGGTTTAAATTCCTCCAATTGCCTTAAAATATTATCGATTATACGCTTGTCCTCATTGATATAACCGGAAAACGGATTGAGGGAATCGAGCAGTTTTTTTCGTATCGAATAGTACATGGTAGCTGCAAGTCCCCGTGATGTTCCTGCGATCTTCCGAAGCTCCTGCAGGACGTGTCCGTAAAGTATTCTCCTGTCGCTTGCTTTCATCTGGTTGAGGTCACCGATACTGATAAAAAGTCCGGTCAGGTAGCGTGCGAGCTGCACGGCTTTTTCTGCCATATCTTTTTCTGCATCGATGGCAAGCAAAAGAAATTCGGGGTGTGTGGAAACAATGCCTATAATCCTCTTTTGTTGGTTTATGATCTCGGTTACGATCGGGGCGGATTCAAGCCCCATACTAAGCCCCTGCAATGCTGTTCCCAAAACCTGAAAACGGCTGTGCAGCTGCCGATAGCGGGTTTTGAGTTTTGCCGTTTCCTCCCGGTTTACTTCCTCGTTGGCCGAGGTAATGGCCTGTCTGTTTCTTGCGGTGATCTGGCGGTCGTATTCATCTTTGCTGTGTTCGACCAATTGGTGGAGCAGTTCCACATTGAGCTGTGCATTTGCTCTGGTCAAGCTGGTGGCCAAAAGCAAGAGGGTCAGGATAAAGTATCTCATCGTTTGAGCAATTTTGAATTACGGATAATGTCATCGGCAATCTGTTTGTCGATATTGATATAACCGGAAAACGGATTGAGGGAGTTAAGGATACCGCGCTGTTTCGCCCAATACATACTTCTGTGCATCCCAAAGGCCACGCCTCGCAGGATGGTCAATTCGGTACGTATCCGGTTGAGCAGTTTTGCCCGTTCTCCCGCATCCATCAGGTTATCCTTTCCGCCTTTCAGCACAAAAGCGCTGACCTCGGCGGACAGGTTGGTCGCCCGTGTCTTAAATTCCCGTGCGCCCGCTTCGGCAAATAGCAGGAGTACCGGATTTCCCCTTGCGATGTTCATTGCCTTTTCCACGTCGTT
The DNA here is from genome assembly GCF_901482695.1 of Sphingobacterium thalpophilum. NCBI lineage: Bacteria > Pseudomonadati > Bacteroidota > Sphingobacteriia > Sphingobacteriales > Sphingobacteriaceae > Sphingobacterium > Sphingobacterium thalpophilum. The sequence goes on along the minus strand of NZ_LR590484.1, from coordinate 510,684 downwards.
AACGATGTCAAGGGAAATGCTGGCAATGTCCTTTACCGTCAGCAGGGAACGGACAACGCCGGACACTTCGCTCAGCCCTTTGTAAATCTTGTCCTGCAAATCGTTCACGATCACGAGCTGCCCTGTTACGGCGAGCTGTCCCCGCTGGATAAGCGTGAGATTGTCATTCACGTCATTGAGCTGGCTGTTCATCACTCCGGCATGGACGCCCGTCGCGGCTGCCACGGCGGGGTCGATGTAAATCTGTCCCCTTGCGTAGAAAACAGCAAGGGACAGGATCGTTATTGCAATAATTCGCTTCATGTAAAATCAGGTTTAAAATATTCTCTTTGTGTTTCAACGGGTGCGTTGTTCTCGTTTACCCTTTGCACAAAATCGCCCAATAAAAGACCGCTCTTTTCCATGTCGGACACGAACGCCGTTAGGGCTTTTGGGTAGCTGCCATGATGTTTGGCGTAAATCTCCACGGCGCTTTTTTCGGGTTTTTCGGTGGTGAACGCCAAATGGTGGTAAATGCTGACCTCCACGCCGTACACTTCCCCGACATTTCCCCGACGGATATAAAACTCGTTGAAACGGGCGCGCCCCTCTTTGTTATCAAGTCGGTTGATCGTGAAAATCTTTTTCTGTTCGGCCTCATTGATGGAGAGCAATTCGGCGACCTTTCTAAAATCGGCCTCGTTCTGTTGCAGTAGGATAATGGTGTCCGAATTGTTTATGATGCTGTCCTTGATAATGGGGTTGCCGATAATGTCATTGATTTCCTGTGTCACCTCGATGATTTCCCCCCAGAACTTCCGTACGGTCTTGTTTAGGTATAAAAGGAAATTCGCCATCATTGGCGAGGAAATGGCCCGCCATGCTTCCTCCAAGATCAGTGTTTTCCGGCGGTTCTTCCGGTGGCGCATCTTTTGCACGAACAGATCCATTATTATCAGCGTTACGATTGGAAGGAGCGTCTTATTATTTTGTATGTTGTCAATTTCATAAACTATGAACCGTTCGTTGAACAGCGATTGGTCGGCATCCTCGTTCAGAATCGCTTCGTATTCACCACCTCTGTAAAACTTCTTTAATACAAACCGAAATTCTTCCACGTCAAAAGCGATGCTTTCTTCATTCCTTATATCGGGGATTTTCCGAACGGCAAATTCATAAAAGGAATTGAAGTCCAACCTGTCTACCCGTTCTTCGATGGCCTTATCGAAATGATGGGCGTAATAGGCTGAAATGACATTGGAAATTACGTCTCGCTCGACAGTGGTCACCGTACCCTCCGAACCTTTCCAGAGCAGACAGATCAACGTTATCAAAAAATCCTTTTTCTCGATGTTGTATTCTTCCTCGCTGATCGCAAAGGGGTTCATCGTGATGGGCTTTTGCTCCGAATAGGTGATGTACTTGCCCCCATAGGTGCTGCAAAGACCGGAATAGGAATGCCCCACGTCCACGATCACCACGTCCATGTTGTATTGCAGGTACTGTTGGACGATATTATTTATACAATAACTCTTACCCGTACCCGATGCTCCTAACACGAAGCGATTGCGATTTTTTATACGGCCTGTCCTCATAACCAAATCCGATGGGTCGAGTGCCACGGGCACCCCTTGACGGTCGGTAAACCTTAGCAGAAACTCCGAGGGTTCGTCGGTCGGTAGCCGTTCCTTGAAAAAGAAACAGAGGGCGGCATCGGCGGTCGTCAGGAACCAATCGTACTTTTTCAGTTCCACGCCAACGCCCGGCAAGGCACAGCGGAACAGTTCCAATTGGTTGTAGGCATTGCGTGATGGGATAATCCCCTGTTGGAACAGGGCGGCTTCGATAAAATTGGCAGTTTTGTCGATCTTGTCCGTATCGGCACATACGATCATGGAATAGTGGGCATTTACCAATAGCTGGTTGTCGCGTGCCACGTCCACCAGTAAACGGTCGATGTCCTCCACGCACATGAGGTTGGCCGGATCGGGTACGCTCGAATGCCTTTTGCGTTTTACTTCAAGTTTTCCGAGCGTGATCTGTTGGCTGGGTATCTCCAATAATTGGTTATAGATAATGGTACGATAACCGGGAACATGGTGCAGGAAAAACAGGTTGTCCACCGGAAAATCACGCATACCGTTCGTTTCATTTTTGGCCGTAAAGGTTCCGACCTTTTCGGGCAGGTCAACCGAATCGGTGTTGACCATGCTGATACAGCGGACGGCCCGGTCACCGATCCGTAACTCACGGTCTGCACAACGGAGATTGTCCAACGTGATGTGCGGCTGCTCAAACTCCACGGCGAGCACCCTGTTTACAAAACGGTTTATTTCCGCTTCGGTGAGGTATGCGGGGTTAAGTGCGGCGCCGGAAAGCAGGTCAGATACTTTGGCCATGTTCTGCCCGAAAGTGGCCAGCACTTTTTTGTCATAGGTGTAGAATGCCCCTTTTTTGACCAGACGGGTAACGGTCAGGTAGGTTCTGATCTCGGTATATTCCCGACCCTTGAAGTGTTCTTGGTATTTCTGTTCCAAGAACTCGGTTGCAGGTTTGGGCTGGTATTTCCGTTTGATGAATACGTCGTGCTTTTGGATGATATGCCCCTCGCCAAGTATCTTGATGACGTTAAGCAATACCTGTTGGAAAGCGGTATAGGCTTCGGGATCGGCGCCATACTGTAAGACGGGATTGGTCAGTCGCATCACGACTGAAAAATCGCCACGGTCGCCGTACAGTATGGACATGCCCTGATAATGGTCAATACCCACGTAGGGCATTTCAAAGGCTGTCTTTCTTTCTGTTCTCATAGCTGATCGATAAATGGACGGGGTGGATAAATACGCCTCGGTGGCGGGTTTTGTCATGGAGACCGTTACCCTGTTTCATGAATGTATAGGCAAGTCCTGCACCCATCAGGGCAAGGGTGGCAAAGCCGCCCAGGATCAGGTTGGTCAGTGCGCCGATAAGTCCACCGAGGGCCAGACCACCGATAAGCGAACCTATGCCCCAATAGATAAACTTGCCCTTGAAACCGCGGTAAATAAGGGGCTTTTGCAGCCCCTTATAGATTGGATAACGCCCGTGTGTCATACGCCGAAAAACGCTTTGATGACCACCGACACGAGTACCAAGAACAGGCAGGAACCTCCCCACGACATCAACTCTTTATTGATGTCCTGATCTCCGCTGTTCCACTTGATGTACACCCGTATTCCCCCAATGAGCCCGACGACCGCGCCGATGGCCAGAATGAGCGTCGAAATGGGGTCTACGTAGCTGGTCAATGATGATGTGGCGGCATCGATACCAACTGTCCCACCTTGTGCGAATGTTGATTGGGCCGCCGAAAGGCAAAGCGCGGCCATTGCAAACAGTTTTTTAGTGTTTACTGTCATAGAGATAATGGATAAAAAGTGAATGAAAAATGATTGGATTGTTAGTTTACCCCGAAAAGGGCCTTTAGTGCGGCACCGACAAGCGATAGGAAAAGGCAGGAAAAGAACCATCCCATGACCTGTGCATCGATGTGGTGCTTGCCGGACTGCCAGTTGCTGTACACCCTAAGTCCGCCGAGCAGTCCGCACACGGCACCGATGACAAAGGCAAGGTCAGAGAAGTTGTAGTACCACGTATTGACTTCCTTGCGCACTTCCCTAAATTCGGCAAGGCCGGGCTGGGCGGCCCCGTACAGGGCAAAAAAAATGACAGTAAGGAATACTGCCACAAAGCGGATTGGTCGCATAATGGATTTAATAAGGGATGGCTTTGGTGTACTCGACCACGTCGTTTTGCATGAGCGATACGAGCTGCTTTAGGTTTATGCCTCCTGTGGATTGCAGGGGGCCGGACGAGATAACGGGTTTCCCCTCGGTTACCATAGGTTCGTTTTTTCTTTTGGATGGTTCGGGGATAACCCTTTCGGGCGGCGAATCTTCATCAAATGTCAATTCGTTTCCTCCGTCGGCGGCGCTCGGAGCACGGCGGTGGATAAACAGGTCATACAGTACGTTTAGGGCATAGTAAATGCCATAGATGGCGATAACGCCGAGCAGGAATTGTGTCCAGTTCATAGATCAAGGGTTTTAATGTGTTCTTTGATGTATCCGGTCAGTTCGGGATGGGTTTTTAGAAATTGGTGCAGGCTGTAGGATATGATCTTGGTCATGTCGATACCTTTGGCAACTTTCAGTTGTTTGAGCAGAAAAAGGGTTTTGTCGTCCAAACGGATCAGTAACCGTTCACGTCCGGTCAGCTCATGGTTTTGGATACTTTCAAACAGGCGTTCCAGCGTTTCCGTTTTTTTCTTTGGCGTGTCCTTTGGTGCTTCTGCCGAGGGAATTTCATTTGACTGTGGCGGTTTCCCTTTCCGCATGGAATCCCGAAGCTCGTCGGCAAGGCTTTTTATTCCGCTCATAATGGTTCCTCCTTAGCAATGTACTGTTCATAGATCAGGTCTAAGAGCGGCAGGATAACGGGATATAGGATGATCGGTGTCTGGAATGTATTTACCCGCTGGAAGTCTATTCGGTCTGGCAGACCGGGTGCGACCGTACCGAAACCACGCAGGACATTTTCGACTTCCGTCCGTGTTTCGTACTTGACGGTGTTCTTGATACGGTTCGGCACGAAAATCAGGGGCGCCCGCTTGTTGATCCTGCCGATGACCATTGCAAACAGCAATGTGGAATCCACCGAAAATTCGTCAAAGGCAAACGGACAGATCACCGCATCGGCGGCGGCAAATATGGGGATCAACCCATCGTCGTCCATCTTGCCCGGCAGGTCTATCAGTACGATTTCGTTCCGTGACTTCCTCAACTTCCGTTGCATTGCCGGAAAATGGCCAAGGTCTGCGGGTACGATCTCGTACAGCGGTTCATTTTCCAAGATTTTTGCTTTCTCGGCTTTGGCGGAAAGTGATTGCTGGTAATCCATGTCAAGTATCGTAACCCGTCGTTCCTGTTGCTGGGTCAGGTAGTTGGCGAGCAGCAGGGTGAGCGTGCTTTTCCCTGCTCCGCCCTTTTGGTTTCCTATTAATATGAGCATAGTGCGTGGGTTTAATGGTATTGTTGATTAAAGGGTGTCGTCAACGGGTATTCGTCCGTGCCTTGCGCTTACGCCTCCGGTTACGGCCGTGGATCGCCTCGTCGTCGATGTCGTCGGCAATGTCGATCTGGATATTTGGCATCCATTGTTCCGATGCTCCCTGTACATGATCGGTATAGGTAGCGGTTTCTTCGGACGGCGTTTTCTGTTCCTTTTCGTTTTGTTCCGCTCTGTCCGCTTTAGTTTCTGCTTTGGCCGATATTTCGGTACTGTCTTTCGACGGTGCGATAAATTCTGCCAACGGCATGAGGTCTTTGCCCTTATAGACCATTTTTTTCGAATGGTCGATGACGGTATAACCGTATGGCGGTTTTCCGTCCTTACCGTGGAATATGATCTGTACCCCGAATTTGTCGGATAGCATCTGCGCCATTGCAGACGTGTAGCCCGATGGTGAGGACGATCTATTACCGGGAAGCGGGGCCGTAAGATGGACGACCGCCGGATCGTACTGGCCACGGTACTTGGCAAAGACTGCTCGGAGCTGTGCCAACCGATCAATGTCTTTACTGAATGCGCCGATTTTGGCGTCCACCTGTTCCGAAGGGACCGCGCCTTGTCTTTTGCCGTAACGGCTGATCTGGTATATCCCGTCGGAAAGTTTAAGGGAATACCCTTGCGCTTCAAGTATCATCATGAATTGCGCCCGTGTGGAGAAACCATAGCTCAATGCTTTTTCGATGTTCTTGTCGATCTCCTGTTTTTCGTCCACGCCGACGATACGGTTCAATACCTCGTAGGCACGGATTTTCTCGAAGCTGTCGTTTATTTTCTTGCCGTCCCGGTCTACCCGTGTGGAAACGATATGGATATGGTTGTTCGCCGTATCCTTATGGAATACCAAGAGGTAAGGTTGCTGGCCGTAGCCCATTCCTTTCAGCCATTGTTCGGCGATAGCTGTAAGTTGTTGCTTGCTATGGGACCGCCCTTTACAGGAAATCACGGCGTGGAGCTGCGGGTATTTCGTCCGTTTACTGGCTGCGGATTGGGCTTCCAGATAATTGACGTAATCTTCCGGGCGGAGATTTTGCAGGGCCTGCAAGGCACCGAAATTTGCTGTTTTCATCAGTTCGCCTTTGTCCTTGTCTACTTTGTTCGTATTGTAACGCACCCCTTTGAACGTGGTTGACGGGTCAAGTATCTTGACGATCATGTCTGCCCCCTTATCAATCGAATAAGCTGCCGGATGGACTGTTCCAATTCCCTTTGCAATCTGACATATTCGGTAAGCAAAGGGATAAGGTCACTAATAAGGACAGCGTGCAGCATTCCCTGTTGCCTGAGGGTATTGGCATGTTTCGCCAATTGATTGATGTTGTTACCGGATCGGCCGATCTCTGTGCCGATACCGTCCAGCAGTCTCATGATTTCGGTGGTATTGACCAGCATCTTTTTGGAATGTTGGAGCACACGGATACGCACGATGTCCGCACGGCTTAGGCCCAGCGCTTTTTCAAGTTCGAGAAACTGTGCGTGTTCCGCTTCGCTCAACCGGAGCTCAAAACGTCGGGTACGCTGTTCATGGGCTGTAGGTTTTCGGTTTCCTTTTCTGTTTGTCATGGTGCTTGGTGGTTCAGGGTGACAGATTGTATTGCCCTAAAGATTTCAAGGGCGACCTGCGGAACGATAGCATTGCCGTAGGCTTTTATGCTTTCTGCTCGCCATGCAGGAAAGGTAATTCCGTCCAGTTTCTCGGAAAGCCCATCATCTCGGACACAAAACGGGGATTCACTTGGCCATCCCGTCCATAAGGGAATGTCGTGCCATCGATCTGCTCCGCTGTCGGCAGCACTTTTAGCAAACGCTTCTGTATTTCGTTGGGCATCCTCTCGGCTATTTCCTCGGTCGGTGTCCAAAGGGAGATCAGGGCGTGGTAATGCAAAAAATCCGTCAGGGAAACCTGACCGCCGTTGCCCCGCTCGTTCTTCCTGTCCTTTAGCCTTCTTCTGTCCTGTGCCTGTTCCATCGTTGTTTTTATATTGCTTATCTCGGTGGCCGTTGGCGTGGGCAACAAACCAAACCCGATCCCGTTGGTGTGGAGCGCCAACGGCAGCAGCCGGAATACACAAAACGATTGGTGTGCCGTCTTCAAGTGTCGGAAGTACGTATCCTGCTGACCCGATTTCTGAAATGATGTTTCCGATAACCCGTTGTTGGAGTCGGATAATGGTACTTGTTGCAGGTTGCTCACTGTCCTGACAAAAAAGCTCAACCGCTTTGATCTCCATTTCAGAAAGACTATCGGGCTGGAGAATGGTGAACAGTCCAGTAACGTTTTCAAGAACGATCCACTCCGGCCGTGCTTCCTTAATAATTCGGATAGTCTCCGGGAAGAGGTAACGGTTATCTTTCGCCCCCTTTCTCCGTCCGGCCTGACTGAACGGTTGGCACGGAAAACCTCCGCTGATGATGTCGATATGTCCTCGATAGTGAGCTGCCCGAAAATCGTAGATGTCTTCATAGTGTGTTGTATTAGGCCAATAATGTTTGAGAACTGTTCGGCAGAATGGGTCTTTCTCGCATGAGAAAACGTTTTGCCAACCCATCCATGAAGCGGCGATGTCAAAACCGCCGATGCCCGAAAAAAGGCTACCGTGTCTTAGCATGGTGATGGTTTTAATGGTTTATGGATGTTTCGTCGCGTAGCGACGATATGGTGCGCTATGCAGGAGAAAAAGGGAGTTGCGACCTTTTTCCTACCCTGGTACAGACCCGTTCCATCGGAGCCGGGCTGTTCCGGGGCAAGTTGGTTTTTGTGGGTACGGCCGAGGTACGAAGCCGTACGTACAAAAACACAACTTGCACAATACAAAACAAAAAACAGGGGTTATACCGCAAGGGGCAAAAAAGTGGGTTTTGTGGGTATTTTTCGCATATAGGTGCGGGGATGGCCGATTGATAAAATACATTTCAATCGGTCGTATATCCATATATCCATATCGCTACCTATCTGGATATATGGATATCTTATCTGCATAGCTGTATATCGGGATATATGAATATCTGTATATCGGGATGGCTATATAGATAGCTATCGGTATATACCTATATCCAGTTATCTATATAGCTGAATAACCGATTTCGACCCCTCAAAAAATCAACGCTTGGGGCCCGCCCGTTGGTGCTGTAATTCCTGCCCATTTAGGGCAGCCCTTAGCATATCGTTGTAATCTTTGTATGCCCCATAAACACCGGAACGGTCTTTGGCCTGTGGTACGGCTTCGATCAGTCTTTGGGTACAGTTGCGGCCGGGATCGTCATTGTCGAAATACACGTCCACGATGGATATGCTCTTGACACGTTCGATGGCATTCTTCAATTGGACAATGGAATTTAGGACAATGGCGGTAGGCGTAGGATCTGGGCGGTTTACTTTGAGCCAACTTAGGTAGTCCATATATCCCTCAAAGAGAACGGCATGGTCTGGATTGCCGGGGATCACGGATATACCTTTCTTGCCGATACTGCTCTTGAAACCTTTGGCATTGGTAAATTCCCAATTGTCCTGATCGTTCTTCCAGCCAATGGCATAGAAGATATTTTTATTTTCGTTGTCAAGACGGTTTCTGTAATAGATTTCGTGCAGGTGTCCATGTGCAACGTCCAATATCCCACGTTCTTCGAGGTATTTGGTCAGGACAAAGTTTCTGCCGATTGGCTGTGTTCGCACGAGTTCAAAGGTGTATCCTTTCTGCTCTTGTTCATTAGGGGACTTGACGGGTTTATAAGCTGGTATCATGGATACCTGCATATCGCAGGTGTCCTTTATCTTGTTCAGTACCTCGACAAAGGAGAGCTGGGGCCAATAGGCAAGGCCGAGCTGGACGATACTACCGCCCTGTATGCCCGTTGAGTTCGGGCCACCTCGGTCAATCCATTTTCCACCCTCATCCCATACCGTAAGGGATGGTGTATCTTGCTTGGTTTCCCTTAGCATACTGTGGTAAAATAGTTCCTTGCCCGTTTTCCGCACTGGATGGTGGCCGAGCCGGGCGAGGAAATCCGAAATTGGGATTTCCCGCAGGTCGTCCACATTTACATATTTTGACATAAGCAGGGATTGGATAATTAAAGGGGTATAACTTCGGTATGCGGTAGTTTGTCCGTGAATACTTCTTTCGCTGATTGGTACCCGATCCTCGTGTCATCGACATAGAACAGTACCTTTTCAAAATGGCTGGCACGTTTCAGCGCTGCGGATAAAAATTCGGGATGGTTCAGTATAAGCACGGATGCGTATTGTAGATGCTTGTCATTCCGCTTTTTTAGATAGTCCACGTATTCGGGGAATATGGCAAGCACGGAGCGGCTACCCGAATTAAAGGTCATTCCTTTTGTACCGATACAGCCTGTATAATTTTGGGCGCGGACTTCCCAGCCTCCGTTTTCATTCAACCAACCAGCGGCACAAAAGTCCTTGCGCTTCCCCTTTTGGTCAGTGACATAATAATAGACTTCCCGGATGTTCAGATCGGCGAGTTCCCAAAGGCCGCTTTCCATCAGAAAATCGGTAACCTCATTGTTGTATCCCAAAGGGCGGGTACGGGCGACACGATAATCGGGTATCTTGGTTGCTTTTCGTTTACGTAGGGGTCTATCTTTCTTAGCTGATTGGGTCTGTATCTCCCGAAGTTTTTCTTCGATCTGTTCAGGGGATAGATCGGGCCAATAGGTACGGGCAAAATCCATGAGGTTGCCTCCTTTGCCAAGTGAGCTGTCAAACCAGCTTTTAAATTGTTGATTGACCGTTAGGACTATTTTGTTATTGGTTCGATTTCCAAACACACTGGCGTACCCAAATTCATCGCCATTGATTGATATTGGTTCATGCCCCAATGCTTTGAGCAGGGCTACGAGGTTGGGCGTTTCGTTGGATGGTGTGTTGCTTTTGTTAAATGTCATAAGGAATATTTTTGATGTGATGGATAGGTTTATAGGTAGCGCATGGCCTGGCGGGATTTGCTCACGGCTTCGATCTCCATGCGGTCGATCCTCCAAGCTGCGGAGTGGTCGCCGTCCTTTCGCGGGGTAATCAGTCCCAGACCGATCCAATGCTCTACGTTTTTTCGTCCGTACCGTTTGAATGCCTCTGATTTTTTGAGGTACGGCCTGATATGGCCAGTTTTGGACAGGGCCAGTTTTGCGCCCATTTCGGCAGCATAAGAAAGCAATGTCTGCAATTGCAGCGGTGTCAATAGTATGTTCATGGCTTCTTTGGGGTTTAATGGTTTACTGATAAGGGAAAAGGGATTTCCCAATGGAACCGGCAACGGGCAACGAACCCGAAATGATCCGCTCTTGCCGATTATGGTAAGTTGTCGGAGCTACTCACGTCAGTCCCTACGGACCGGGCGACTGCCTGCCAATGCGCTTTCAGCATATTGGTACCGCCGAGTATTTCGGCTTACCTCACTTTCGCAAAATTTCCTGTTCCTCGCAGGATAATGCTTCGCTCCTCGATGTCAAAGACCGTTCTTGCTCCGCTATCGCAGCGGATGCGCTTACCTGTCCGCTACGGGCAGGTAGGTGATCCGATTGCTCGAAGCAGCGACGGCTTCGAGTTCCGATCTGTCAAAAAAGATTTGGGAAGTGTCGGTAGGTTGTTGTTTGGAGATCAGCCCCTCACGGAGCCATCTATCTACATTGCTACGACCATACAGGCGGTAAGCGTCGGCTTTGGTCAACTGATCTGGAACAGGTTGTTCTTCTTTGATTGCGTTTGCTGTTCCTTGTTCGGCTGCATTTTTCAGCAGCGTTGCCAGTTCCGTGTACTTCATTCTTCCCGATGGATTTATTCTTCCATTCGGGTACAAAGCACGAAAACGGGCCAACGCAAAAACAGTGTAAGGGGGTGAAAGAAACGTTTCACCCTTGCGTTAAAAAGTGGTTTTAAATGGTGTTAAAATGGGTTTTTGGGAATTTTCAAAAGTGCGGTATTTTATGGGAAAAGGTTCTGAATTGACTGGAAAAGCGGTAGAAATGTGGAGACCTTTGGGGATGGTCTGGCATTGGAAAGAATGTAATATAATCCGTGATACAGCCGTTAAGAAATAGAAACGTCATCTTTCACATTTGACTTGAAAAAGTTGGGATGATAGGATATTTATTTTTAATTTACACCACGTAATCTAATTTAAAAAATGACATCAACAGATATATTCCTAACCCAAATCCAGAGTGATGTTGAGTTTATACAGCGTGCAAAACGTATGGGGTTGGAAACGCTGGGCGACATTATGGATATTAAGCTACCCGATCTGCGAAAGAAAAAAGATTTCACCTATCTATGGTATGCCGATCTGTTGGCGATGCTGGATAAAAGAGGACTTCTCGAAGAATTTGAACGGAGACAGCTTTGAATTTTATACTATCTGGTAGGGGCTAAAAAAGAAAAAGGCGAGTTTTTTTAACTCGCCCTTGTCCTGTATTGTAATGTTTTTTAAGTATCTCTTTTAGATAGTTTTTCCTCCAATTCAGCGATAAGTTTATTTTGAAGTTCGATGATATGATCCTTATCGTCTATCGTTTTGGTGTGTTGTTCAATTAGCGCCTCTAATTTGGAAACCTTTTGCTCTAATTCTTGGGTGTTTTGGTTTAAGATAGATTTCAGTGGTTCTTTACTACCGTAATAGTGTAAATAGACATTCTCATTTAACAATATGCTGATTTTTGCAATACGGTCGCTGGGTATTTCAGATTGTTTATAAATTTTGGGAACGGTCTTAACGGACAGATTAAGAATATCGGCAACGGCTTTATCCTCGATACCTCTTTCTCTTAGTCGTCGTTGTATATATTTACCCAATGATTCCTTTTCGTCCATTCCCAAAAATCCTAAAGATTTAGTTGATTTGCTTAGGTGTTAATATCCTAATTTTGAGTATTTGATAACCAAATTTTGGATATTAAAACTATTCTATCTATACTTGTAGTGGAATATTAATTTGTATTCCAATGGTATTTAACTAATTGAGTCTCGTCCACAACTCTCACATACAATTCAAAGCGAGACGGTAGGTTAAAGCCCATGATGATATTTTATGTACCTTTAGGCATACTATAGCTCATGGGCTACTACTGTAAATCCGTCTTTGAAGGGGTGAGAGCCTTGTGGAGCGGTATGGAGTAGCCCGGCTATAGTCCTCTCACCGACGAGACTCACTATATTTAAAAATAGTGAGTATGATCCGCAAAAAACAATTTCTTAAAAATTTGATTTCTGCTCCAGAGTAAGGCAGCAGCCGTTTTCGGCTTTCTATTCCTATACTACGATGGGCGCCCTCAATGTTTAGGTTTTTATTCATTAACAGATTTATGACTGTTTTAAACCTATTTACAAATGAAGCTATTTTACAGCTACATAGGGCGCTTATGTTCCTATCTTCCCCATCTTTTTCATATAGTCAAAGACAAATCTAATAAAATATTTTGGCCTGCCATCAGAGGGCATAGACTGGTAGTGTCCGGCAGGCACTTTTTAGTATTATGTTTCGTGTTGTTTAGTGTCGGGGTATCCCGATCGCAGTCCCGAACCGAGTTCGGGGCTGTTAACAAACAAAACATTACACCTCTTAATATAGGTGATCCGCTCCCACATGGATTGTGGGATTTACCATTACAGGTAGTCAACCACCCAAAGGGCAAAAAGAGCATAACCCTAAGCGAGTATAAAGGCAAATTAATCATTTTGGATTTTTGGAGTACGTGGTGCGTGCCTTGCATCCGAAATTTTCCTAAGCTGCATGATTTACAAAATGAATTTGGCGACAGGATCAAGGTCTTGGCTGTAACAACTGAGGATACAGAGAAAATAACCAAGTTCTTTACAACAGGGATTGGGAAAGAACATACCTATGTTCATTCTGTAATAGATGACAAAGTGCTTACGACTTACTTCCCACATATAAGTGTTCCACATATTGTTTGGATTTCGCCCGATGGCATTTTACAGAATACGACATTGGCGGATGAAGTCAATAAAGTCAATGTGCAAACAATGTTAAACGATAAAAAAACTAACATGGTCGTAAAGGTGGACATTGATCGCAATAGACCTTTATTTCTTTCGGAATACTTTGGTGACGACTTACAATTAAATAGCTATTCCATTTTTTCAAAAGGGTATTATCCGGGGCTGCCGTCTGGTAATAATTTTAAGACAACCGAGGATGGTAAAGTGTATGGCAGGCAGATGACGAATACTTCTATAATTGATATATATAGGGCTATACTCAATGAATTGTTTCGCAAGAATGGAGAACACTTCAATTCAAAACGTATGATTGTAGAGATTAAAGAACCTGCCTTACTGAATGCGATAGAAGAAAAGGGCGGTGAACATGAAAAGTCTAATCTATACAACTATGAACTGATTGTACCCAAAGAAAAAGCAGACAGCCTTTATTATTATATGTTGGCAGACCTAAATAGGTATTCAGAATACATGGTTACTATCGAAAAACGTATGGAAGATTACCTTGTATTGGTAAGAACCTCTGCCAACGACAAAATAATGAGCAAAGGCGGAAAGTCGAAAATCAAATATTCGTCAACGAATTACATATCAATTAATCGTCCAATAAGCCACATGCTAAATATCCTCAATGCAGATACCATCATTAAACTGCCTATAATTGATGAAACAGGCTATACCAAAAAGATAGACATTGAAATTTCGGGAATTACCGATTTGCAGGCCTTAAGAAAAGAGTTAAACAGGTATGATCTCGATCTTAAACCTACGAAACGATACCTAAATATGGTCATTTTGAAAGACAAGTAGTTGCTTCTATTTTTTCACAATCTAACTCAATTTATAAATGAAATCTTTTATACTTCTTATTATTTTACTTACTGTTTCAGTATGCTTATATGCACAAACGCACTTAACTGGCAGAGTATTCGCCGACAATAATAATCGACCTATCGAGGGAGCGAACATTTCTCTACAAGGAACCCGTATTATAACTATCACGAACAGTAAAGGAGAATTTACAATACAGACAGGTACAAGTACAGAAAACGCTGTTTTAATCGTTAATCATGTAGGTTATGAGCCAACTACCATCACTGTAAATCTTCCGCAAAAAGACGCTTTAAATATCCATTTGCAAACATCTGTCCTTATGTTGGATGAAGTGGCAGTAGTCTCAACTGGGTATCAAAAAATTCCGAAAGAAAGGTCTACGGGGTCATTTTCTACAGTAAGCAATGAACTGTTTAATCAGCAGGTGGGAACAGATATTCTTTCCAGACTGCCCGCCATCGCTAATAGTATGGTGATGGATAACGGACGGCAAAGTAGCCCCCAAATGATGGTACGAGGATTGAGTACAATAAGTGGCCCAAAAGACCCTTTGATTATTGTAGATAACTTTCCGTATGATGGAGATATTACGAATATCAATCCAAACATAGTAGAAAATATAACCATCCTGAAAGATGCTTCGGCTTCCAGTATCTGGGGAGCAAGAGCAGCTAACGGTGTTATTGTCATTACCACCAAAACCGGAAGCTTTAATCGGCCAGTTTCTTTAGACTTTAATTCCAACGTAACCATTAGTGCAAAGCCTGATTTGGGATATATCCGTCAAATGTCATCTAATGATTATATTGACATGGAGCAGGAATTGTTTTCACGCAATTTTTATAACAGTCAAATTAATTCATCAAGTCGTCCCGTAATCAGTCCAGTGGTGGATTTACTGAACAAAGCGAGGAATGGAATAATTACACAAGAACAGGCGCAACAGCAGATTGATAGATTGAGAACAGTAGATGCAAGAGATCAGTTTAATCAATATATGTACAAGCCATTGGTCAATCAGCAATATTTCTTAGGTGCGCAAGGTGGTTTAGAAAAGTTTTCGTGGACTTCTTCATTAGGTTACGATCATAATAAAGACAATTTAGAAAGTACATACCAACGGATCAATTTCCGTTTTCAAAACACTTATCGTCCTATAACACAACTTTCACTTACCACGGGGTTGTATTACACCCAAAACCAAAACAAGTCTGGTCGTTATGGCTATAATAATGTATCTATGAAAGGCGGTTCGGCACCTTATATGCTGTTGGCCGATGACAGTGGAAATGCTCTCTCTGTTGTAAAGAACTATAATCAAACGTATATCAATAATCTCGGTGACGGCAAACTGCTTGATTGGAACTACTATCCGCTTACTGATTGGCAACACCAAACGTCAAACGGCAATTTATCCGATATATTGGCAACGGCAACACTTGACTATCAAATCATAAAAGGGTTGAATGCGACCGTAAGTTATCAATACGAAAGGCAATTGGGACTAACCACCAATCTTGCAAACCTACAAAGTTTTATGGCAAGGGATTATATCAACCGATATTCCCAAATTGTAAACGGAGACGTGGTCTATATCGTACCCTATGGTGATATAATGGATAAATCCAACAGTATCCTGAATGCAAATAATATACGTGGCCAATTGAATTTTGACAATACTTATGGGAAACATAATATCACGGCATTAATCGGGGGAGAAACACGTTCCGCCCATACACAATCAAATCAGACCCGCTTCTATGGCTATGATCCTAACAATTTAACTACGGCAAACGTGGACTTTACAAGGACATACCCAAACATTGTAAATGGCGGAGCGGACTTCATCGAAAGAGGTCAATCTCTCGGAGAAACAAGTACGCGGTTCTTATCCTATTTCGCTAATGCAGCATATACTTATGACGAAAGGTATGTACTTTCAGCGAGTGCCCGCAGGGATGCAAGCAACCTTTTTGGATTGACAACTAATGACCAATGGAATCCTTTCTGGTCGGCAGGAATTGCTTGGAAACTATCGAATGAAAAGTTCTACAAAGGTGATTTTTTGCCATATCTCAATCTTCGTGCAACTTATGGCTTCAGTGGCAATATTGACCCTGCTATGGTTGCCGTCAATACGGTTAGGTTTCTCCCATATACATCTGTTTTTACGGGTACGCCATACGCAAATTTCAATAATTACTACAATCCATTGTTAAGATGGGAGACAAGTAAGATGCTAAACCTTGCATTAGATTTCCGTTTGAAAAATGATCGCTTGTCAGGATCAATAGAGTACTACCATAAAAAAGGCGAAAATCTTTTTGGTATGGCTCCAATGGATTATACAACAGGTGTGCCTACCTATATATTAAGAAATGTCGCCAGCATGAAAGGAAACGGTTGGGATATACAGCTTAGAAGTAAAAATATAGATCGTTCATTCAAATGGAGTACTATATTAAATCTTAGTACTTATCAGGACAAAATAATCGAATACTTGATAGACCGTACATTGGCAAGAGAGTACATTTCCACTTCTACTGTACCCATATCTGGTATAGAGGGAAAGCCAGTATATGCAATTTATGCCTATAAATGGGCTGGATTAGATCCAAATACAGGCGAAGCACAAGGATACCTTGATAATGAAGTGAGCAAAAACTATAACAGTATAACTGGGAATGGTACAAGTGTTGAAGATTTAGAATATTTCGGTTCGGCTATACCTACTACATTTGGTTCATTAATCAATGCCCTCTCCTATAAAAATTTCAGTCTTCAAATGGGTGTCAGTTTTAAATTTGGTTATTATTTCAGGCGCAGTTCGGTTAATTACACAAACCTGTTTAATAATTGGATAGGCCATTCGGATTATGAATTTCGCTGGCAACAGCCGGGAGACGAAATGCAAACGAATGTGCCTGTAAATTTATATAGCACTAATACCAATAGGGATTCTTTTTACAATGGTTCAAGTGTTTTGGTAGAAAAAGGCGACCATATCAGACTACAATACATCAATCTTGCATACGACTTTAAAATGCCTTTTAATATGAAAGCTGGCATTAAAGGTTTGCAGGTATATTTCAATGCAAATAATCTTGGGGTATTATGGAAAGCCAATAAAGCGGGTATTGATCCTGATTTTAATAGAGGTACTAACAGCCTTATAACACCCGCAAATTATTCACTTGGTCTCAAAGCAAAATTATAAAAGGACATTACGATGAAAAAGAATATACAAATAATAACGATAATATTATTGCTGTCAATTTTGTTTTCGGGATGCGAGAAGTTTCTCGAAGAAAAATCGGATAAAAGTTTAGCTATTCCTACCACTCTACAGGATTTTCAAGCCTTATTAAATAATTGGGAAATGCTCAACAGTAATTCTTCTGGTATGGGAGAAGCAAGCAGTGATGACTATTTTTTAAAAGACGAAGATTATGAGGGATTATATTACGAAAGTGACAAGCGGCTATATACATGGCAACCGGACTATGTTTCAACTCCGGTGTCTGCTACAGGGGATGATTGGCAAAGATGTTATAGTAGCATTTATATCTGTAACTCTGTTCTGAAAGGACTTGAGGAAAACAATCTTGTTGGACAAGAAGCAGATTATATCAAAGGTCAGGCATTGGTTTTTAGGGCAGCCAGTTATTTAGATGGTGTGCAAATTTGGGCACCTGTCTACAATAAGCAGACTGCGGGTACCGACTTGGGAATGGTGTTAAGGTTAGACCCCGACATGAATATTCCATCAATCAGGTCATCTGTACAGGAAACCTATGACCGGATATTGAATGACTTAACCGATGCCATTCCTTTGTTACCAACTTCAAGTCTGGCGGCTACACTTCCGACAAAAGCAGCAGCTTACGGATTATTAGCGAGAACCCATCTAATTTTAGGAAACTATACCGAGGCATTAGAAAACGCAGAAGAAGCATTTGAAATTAGCAATAAGTTGATAGACTTTAATGAGTTAGACCCTAATGCAAATTTTCCGATTCCCGCGGTAAATCAATTGAGTTCAGAAATAGTATTTCAAACAAGGATGTATCCACCGAATCTGATTAATCTTGACATAGCGAGAATAGCTCCCGCACTTTATAATCTTTATGACGAGGGAGATTTAAGAAAGATTATATACTTCCGCAGGGGGGATGATGGAGATTATAGGTTTAAAGGCACGCACATGGGGCATCCAGGACTTACAACGGGCATTACGACCAGTGAATTACTCTTAATTATTGCAGAATGTGATATTCGTTTAAATAAACTCACCGAAGCTGCAAATGCGTTGAATGAATTACTTGCGAAACGATGGGATGTTAATCTGTTTACGCCATACTCATTTACAGACAAAAATATTGCGTTAAACATTCTTTTAAATGAAAGAAGAAAGGAATTGGTGTTTCGTGGGCTACGTTGGTCAGACATTAAGCGGTTGAACAGGGACGGGGCCAATTTAACCCTTACAAGAACGGTAAATGGACAAACATTTACGTTACCGCCAAATGATTTACGCTATGCCATCGCTATTCCCGAAACTGTTATCGAAATTAGTGGAATATTACAAAATCCGAGGTAAAATTTTAAAAAGCATAAAGGGGGAAGCCCCTTTATGCTCTCAAATTAATTTTGATAAATTAATTTCGCCTACTGTCGTCTGCTATCAACAATGCTCAATACTTCTGGATTAGTTTTCCCATCCAGTTTGCTTTCCAAATCCGCCTCATCCTCAGCGGTAATTTGACAAGGCTTGGTATTGCCTGTTCCACAAGTTACCGATGAGTTTCCGGGTTCCCAATTGTCAGGATTAGCGAATGCTCCGGGATCTGTACTTTCGCTTGCATAATGATAAGTCGTAGCTGTACTTACCATCTTAAACGACATCGTTACTGCCCCAATTGCCAAAGCAGTAATCATTAATAAATTTACTTTTAACTTTTTCATTGTCTTAGAATTTTGACGTTATGTAATATTTTATATCTGTCTTTTGGCCGACCCGCCCTCGGCAGTTCCGTTTCCCACGTCACTACCTCGTAGTTTGTACCATAAATAAAGTCCGCTAATACTTAGGACCAAGAA
Organism: Sphingobacterium thalpophilum; assembly: GCF_901482695.1. Taxonomy (NCBI): domain Bacteria; kingdom Pseudomonadati; phylum Bacteroidota; class Sphingobacteriia; order Sphingobacteriales; family Sphingobacteriaceae; genus Sphingobacterium; species Sphingobacterium thalpophilum. Next base: position 491,690 of record NZ_LR590484.1, on the reverse strand, counting down.
AAATAGATTAAAGAAAAAATGCTGTGTCCAGTTCATACCTTTGATGACTGATCCACATCCGCAGGGTCGTTTTTCCCATGCGCCCAGGAGAGCCACAGCTATATAACCTGTAAAGACCGTCATTAAGAAAGCGGATAGTATTAAACCGATCCTACGGAATTTCTCTGACACCAATACAAATACGATCAACAGCTCCAAAGCTGGCAGGGTATAAATAAGGACAAGGCCTAAACTATCAGAAAAAGGTTGATTTAAAATGCCATCTTTAAAGGATGTAAAATCTATTATCTTATCGATGACCACTGGCACCCAAAGGAGTAGCAATAGTGCAATTACTATATTGAAAGCGATCTGTTTTCTCTTTCGTTGGTCTTGATATGTAATCGTTGTTTCCATTGCTTTTGATTGCTAAGGATAGCTGTATCATCCTTTGGTATAAAGTTCACCAAAGCTGGAAACGTGGGAAAGAAAGAAACGGTAAAAATTGAGCAAACTTGTGCTAAAATCTTACCATATTTTTCAATTTTCGGGTAAAAGGTTATTTATTGCGTTTTTGGTAGCCCTCTAAGGCATAGCGAAATGTTCTTTCATCGGTATATCCAATTTTCATATAAACGTCCTTGATGTTCATGTTCTCCTGATCCATTAAGGTGATTGCTTTCTCCATACGTAGATCGGTATAATATTGTTGAACACTAAGGTTGTATCGTCGTTTGAAGATATTCGATAGGGTGCGTTCCGTCATGTTGAAATGATCCGCCAAAAACTTAGTGTTTAACCTCGCATCGCAATAGTTAGAATCTATAAAAGTTTTGATTTCAAAAGCTATATCGTTGTCCTGATCTTCCAATGCCTTATCGTAGTATTCCAGTAAAAGACTGATATACTTGCGTAAGTTTCCATCCAATGCTCCTTTGTTGTCCCGTGAGTAGCTATAAATTTTATAAAGCCAACGTTGTATTTGTCGATCCATACGGCGTTGATACATGGTTTCATATAAACGTTTGCTATGGGTGAACCTTTGCAGGATACATTGGATATTTTTATAATCATGGGTGATGCTCGTGATCCAGTCCGGGTCTATGCTCACGACCAAAGCGATATGTTTCCCTTTCTTGGCGTAGGCAAAATATGACCCCTTGTCATAGTATGACATCATGAGTGTGTTAGCCTGTGTCCTGACGATTGGTCTTTTCTTTTCCGTTGTATAGAGCAGGCTACCTTTTAACATAAAATACATATACAGTTGCCTATCGTGGATAACGTAAGGAATGTAAGTGTGTTCTTTAACATCAATCTCAATCAGATCAATAAAGAATGGATTGTTAACCAGCTGTTGACTGAATAATTGTAACTCCGGCACTTTCATAAGTCGTTTTTCTTTAGCAAAGGGTAATTGATACCTGCACCCATCGGGAATATTTTGGAGCTGCTCATTGAGATTTAGCCGTTTATCATCGATATATAGAGTATAGGGTATCTTCATGGATTAGGCTCTTTATCACGGTGGGTATTATGATGCTCGTTCAGCCAGTTGACCATACCGATCAAATGACCCTTAACTTTATTTGCTGTTGAGTATTCGATATTGGTAGATTTCTTTTGAAGGCTTTCAGCAGAGATAAAGGGTGTCTTAGGTGTACGGTAGTGACGTGCGTAATAGGCAAAAGTCCGTCCTACATCTTCTTTAGGCAAAATACCTCTCTCCATAAACAGCCTTACGAATACGCCCAATTGGGTAACAGGTACACTCACCTCCATACGTTCGTTTTCTTCGGTGAGTTTATGATCTTCAATTTCAGATCGGCGCAACTCCATACGTTGTTGAAGATATGCTTTCTTCTCTTTTAGGAATACCCTTAATTGTTCTCTAATGGATATGTCTTCGGGCATCCATCTTAAAGTGGTTCTTGGTGGCAGTCCGTTTATTCTATCCTCGAATCCGATCAGTATTTCCATCTGCTCGTGCAGGCTTGGCGTGTCCAAGAGCATTCGATTACAGTTAATGATGCAGTAATTGAAAAAAGCCGGGGTATTAAAATCATATTGGTACAAGAGGTTTTCCATTTCTGCTGTTGAATAGCTTTCCGAATCTTCCATTCTGTCCAATATCAGACAGGCATAATCAAGATCGGATTTCTTCATTTCTTTTTTTCGGATATGGGATTGTAGGCCGGACAACAAGAGCTTGCTTAATTGCTTATCTATATTGGAGTTTCCGATTTGTTTACGGACGATTTCAAACTTTTGGTTTAACATGATCCTGACATTGGAGAGGAAATAGTTTGCTATCGGAAGTCCTAATTGGATTTCTCGGTCATAGCGCCCACACATTTCTGTTATTGATCCTAATAGAAAAAGTACGTGTCGATAAATATTCCGTATATGGTGTGAAAAACGACTTTTATTCCACAATGCCGACATTCTTGTTAGATAGGCATATATCTTATTGCTTACCTCGATTAATTGCATGAGGTAAATTCTCGCAATCTTTTCTGAACTGCTAAGCTGTTCAATAAAAAAGGACCGAAATTGCTTAATCTCTTTTTCTAAATCGACGACCAATCGATATAAAATATCGTGTTCTTCGCAGGCATTTAGTTTTCCGGGATACAAAGTGTCTTCCAATGTGTACAGCCAATTTATTGATACTCTTTCCATAACCACAAAACTTATAATCTGACATACAACTAAGGTTTATGAATAAAAACCAAAGTATGGCGAAGCAAATGCGACTACAAGTACAACTTTTGGTGTTCCCTTTTTGTACCCGTGGTTATTTAAGCTGAAATTAGAGTGGGGTTTAGGTAATTTTTAGACTAATACTCTTTGATTTTCTCTATGATCCGTTCCAATGTTTCGATGGCAATCTGCCTGTCTCTTTCCTCTGGGCTATATGCTTTGCTTCGCATCGCACCATGTGAAATATCTTCTTTATATGGGGTAGATAGATGAGGGGCTATCGTTTTAAAAACCTCATTTAGTGATTTGGCTTGGATAATTCTTAGATCGTCTGTAGCCCGAAGTATCAATGCCATCTGATCGGTTGAAAGAACACAAAGGATTTTTTGTTTTAGTGTTTGTTCTATACCATTGCTCGATCCAGCAATCCCCTGTAGGGGTAATACAACTAACCTCAATTTCTTTTCCAAGTAAACGATCTCTTGTGAAAACCAATTGCCGATTACCGTGTCTAAATCCCGGTATTTGGGATTAAGTTTCATATTAGGTTTGCGATGCAATTGGTTAAATGCTTTGTAGAAATACAATAACTTATCCATTTTCTCTACGGGCTGCTCATAACGGTTAACTTCGGTCGCAAGACGATCAGTAAGCAAATTCATAAATTTCTTACTGTTGAAGTTCAAGTATATCAGGAGATGTTCCAATTGGGAAAATTCTTCATTATCATTTTGCGTCCAATCAATCTTTTCTAATCCATTTATAAGCTCCCTAAAGTACAGCACTACTCTAAAAGTCAGATCGTATGGATGCGATGGCGAGGTTATAAAGTTTGTCATCTTATTGACCAACAATTTCGCTACCGGATTATCCAATACACACTTTTGTAACCTGTCTATCTTAATTTTAAGTTCACGTTTGGTCACGTCAAAATACGTGACGGGCAACCGTTCATCAAGACTGATATATTTGGAAAACCGGGTTTCTAAAAAAGAGAAAAGTTCATCAAGATTGGAAAGAAGTGCTCTATTTAGCTCTTGCATTGGTTTTGCTTCGGGAGCAGTTAACTCTTTGTTCCTAACTGTCTGGTCGAGCAAGGCGATCAGTGAAACATGATATTGTTTTATAAGTAAATCTATTTCATCTTCTTTATTGATAGAAAATACTTGACTTTTTATAAGCGACTGCAAGCGCAAGGTTTCTTCACTCAAACGGCTTTTGATCTGTTCTGCCTGTTCTTGGGTTATGGCCGAAACGTCTGTCTTTGCTGGGTTTAATGAAACCATAACTAATAAGTCTAACCATTCTAACGGGTATTTCCCCTTTTCCATAAATAGATATTCGTATGAATTAAGTATACTGTCGTTGTTCGCTCTCTAATGCCTATTGCATTTATTGTCATTTAAAAAGAAATTCCAGATACATCTCGACAGTAGGTGTATCTGGAATTTGCTATACGATAATGGTCTGCTAAATTTTCAAGCTTGCCATATCAATGACAAAACGGTATTTCACATCACCTTTTTCCAACCGTTCAAAAGCTGTGTTTACCTCTTGAATATTGATAATTTCGCTTTCGGCGGTAATGTTGTGCTTGAAACAGAAGTCTAACATTTCCTGTGTTTCAGCAATACCTCCAATGTTGGAGCCTGCAAAACTTCTTCTTCCTGATACTACGTTAAATGCACCTATTTCCAACGGTTCCGGTGGCAATCCTACCAATACGACTGTTCCATCGTGGCGCAATAAGTTGAGATAAGTATTTACATCGTGTTTCGCAGAAACGGTATCTATTATGAAATGTAACTTACGGTTGTATTTAGCCATTGCTTCTTCATCCGATGACAATACGGCTTCATCAGCTCCTAATCTTTTGGCATCTTCTACTTTGCTCGGCGAGGTAGTAAATACAACTACTTCCGCACCCATTGCTTTTGCAATCTTGATAGCTAAATGTCCTAAACCTCCAATTCCTAAAACCCCAACTTTTTTGCCCGGTGCTGCTCCCCAATGTTTCAATGGAGAATACACTGTTATTCCGGCACAAAGTAAAGGTGCTGCGGCTGCCATATCTTTAAATTCTGGCATGTGCAATACATATTTTTCATTGCACACATAGGTTTTAGAGAAACCTCCATACGTGTAACCTCCTGAAATTTTATCGGGGCTGTTGAAAGAATAGGTTACGCCCTCATCGCAAAATGGCTCTAAATCTGTTTCGCAGTATTCGCAGTGACCGCAGGCGTCTACAATACAGCCTACTGCGGCAAGATCGCCGACTTTGAAGTTTTTAACGTGATCGCCTATTGCGGTAACTCTGCCCACAATTTCGTGACCGGGAACAATTGGTCTGAACGATGGTCCGAAATCGTCCTTGATCTGGTGCAAATCTGAATGACAGATGCCGCAATACAGTACTTCAAATTCTACATCGTGAGGCTGAACCGCCCTGCGATTAATAACCATTTCTTTTAATGGTTCTGTGGCTGCTTCCGAGCCGTATGCTTTTACTTGTTTTGTTTCCATAACTTGAAATTTCTGAATTTTAATAATGTTATTGTATGGTAATACCTCCATCTACAACAAGGGAATGCCCCACCACAAAACTGGATGCTTCGCTCGAAAGCCAAAGTACAGCCTGTGCGATTTCATCGGCACGTCCAAGTCGCTTGATTGGCACTTGATTTATCAGTGCATTCAATACATCTGCTTCGCCTGTAAGCATCGTAGATACCATTGGGGTATCTATTACTCCCGGACATACTGCATTAATCCGTATGCCTTTTGAAGCATACTCCAAAGCAGCACTTTTGGTAATCCCTACAACTCCGTGTTTGGTAGAGCAATAGATGGTTCTTCCTGCAACACCGTCAATAGCTCCCATTGAAGCACAATTTACTATTGTCCCGCTACCTTGTTTTAGCATCTGCTGCACCTGATATTTTACACATAGCCAAACTCCCTTTAGGTTTACATCGTGAACACTGATAAAGTCTTCGGTATCGGCTTCTGCTATCTCTGCAAACGGGGGCATAATCCCAGCATTATTATAAGCTGCATCAATACGCCCAAATTCTTTAACTGTATTTTCAATAAGTGCTTTAACCTCCTGCTCATTGGAAACATCGCATTTTAAAGCCAATGTTTTTCCTTTGGCTGATAATCTATCGGCTTGTTCTTTAATGCTTTCATAGTTGTTTCCTGAAAGCACCACAGAAGCCCCGGCATCAAGAAACGCTTCGGCTGTTGCCAACCCCATTCCTGACCCTGCACCCGTTATTAAGGCAACTTTTCCTGTGAAATCAATTTTCATATTTTATAATTTTTTAGTTCTTTTTTACTTTGTAACGCAGCCACAAACCTCCCTCTGCCAGTTTTTCGACATCTATAAGCGTAAACGCTACCGGATTGATTTTATCCAAATATTCGCCTGTCTCAAATAAGGTGGAAGTATGAGAAGAAGCATCGATTACAGGAGCCATTACAAGGCTCAATTCATCTATCAACCCCTCACTCAAAAATGAACCGTTGATATAACCGCCACCCGATACCATTAAGGTATTGATACCAAAGAGTGTTTTCAGCTTTTGCGCAGCCAGTGTACAGTCGATATATTCTTTTCCCGCAATGATGTAAGAGATATTTAACCTACGCAGCAAATCACGGTAAGCATTGGAAGCCTGCTGGCTCAATACTTCGATGATGTGTGCTTCGGGGCGTTCCATATATTGTAGGGTATTGGTTGTCCAGCCCACTTTTCCCAAGCGGTCAATAGACACGTAGTACATTGCTGCATCGGCAGTAGCAATAAAATCGCCATCGGGAACTTGCGCTGCATTTTCCTGCAAGTCGGGTTTACGAAAATCTGTAAAATTTTCTTCCGTTGTAACTCTGCCACAAAGCCAGGCATCGGGATTATAGGTATTGTTGGTACGCTCGTATTCGCTGTCCACTTTTCTCGTTACAGATGCGCCCATGAAAGCTCCGTGTATTTTTCCGTCCAGCGAGGTCATCATGTGACAGATAATTCTCGGACGATTATTTTGTTCGCTCATATTTTTTTATTGATTAATTCGATTGCGTATATCCCGTATTCGTTATCCCTATAAAAGGTGGGCATTATTTCCGTTTTACGTTAAAAACAGGAAATGCTTTTGCATCACCGTAGTTGATTGGTTCTATGCTTTTCAATATCTCCAAATCTTCCACAGATATAGTAAAATCCACCTTTGCGTTATTTTCCATATTTCTCGGGTTGGCTGTTTTGGGCAATGGCAGCAATCCAAGATCAAGGCAATACCGGATTGCTAATTGCGGTACGGAAACACCATATTTTTCAGCTATTTTAGATACTTCGGGTTTTTTTATCAATTCACCGTGTGCAATTGGCGAATAGGCTTCCACAAGGATATTTCTTTGCTGGCAGTATGCGATCAGTTCTTTGGGGGTATTGCCTATGTGCGCCAAAACCTGATTGACCATTGGCTTTATGGCACAATCTTCAAGGATGTTTTCAAGGTCTTCTATCTCGAAGTTTGAAACGCCTATGGCACGTAGCTTTCCGTCTTTATAAGCATCTTCCAAAGCCTGCCATACTTCGATGTTTTCTTTGAAATAACGATTGCCTTTTCCAAATTCTGACCAGGGTTGCGGACTGTGTATAATCACCATATCAATATAATCAAGCCTTAACGCTTTGAGTGAACGGTCGATAGAAGTAGCTGCCTTAGTGTAGGACTTTATTTCTGCCGTTATTTTAGTGGTTACAAATAAATCTTCCCTCGCTACGCCACAAGATCTTATCCCATCGCCAACGCCTCTTTCATTACCATAAGCCTGTGCGGTATCAATATGTCTGTATCCTATTTCTGCCGCATCTTTTACTGCCTGTGCCGTTACATTATCACTGATACGCCATGTCCCCAAGCCAATCTTTGGAATTTCTACCCCATTTGAAAGGGTATATTTTTCTTTCATAATCATACTATTGCCCTTTGCCTCCTGTTAATTTTTAACTGTTATCTTTGAAAGCACAGCCCGCCCTTTATCTGCCTGCGCTTTACTGATATTCTTTTCGATAATATCAAGTATGCCCTCCAACTGGCTTTTGGTAAGACCTGTATTCATCCCAATGGAAAAATGGGATTGGAGTTGAGGCTCTACACCCGTCATGGCGGCCAAAGCCGAAACGGTCACCAATTCTCTTTGCTGGTAAGTCAGCACATCGCTGGCGAATACAGCACCGAAAAGATGCTCTTTCAGATAGCGGTCGATTGCCGGGGCAAACGCCATTACGCCTCCCGAAACAGGTTGCCCGACCAATTTTGTCTGAACTTCTGTTCCTAATTCAAGCATATTTGTATCGGCTGGCAAAAGGCTTGCATTGCGCCCCTCAACATCCTGTTTGCCTGCTTTTTTTCTGTCTTCAACCACTTGCATAAACGCTGTAAGCCCGTTAAGGCTACGTGGAAAACCCGCATAGGCATATAGGTGAACAAGTGTTTCTTTTATCTCATTAATCGTCAGACCTGCATCCAGCCCATTATTAAGCTGAACGGTCAGGCTGTCTATATTTCCTACGGCTGTCAGTGCAGAAATACCTGCCATATACTGCTGCCCGGCATCCAGTTTGTTCGTTGCTTCCATACTATTCTGTGCATTTAATTGTGAGGAAACGAGCAACAGCATCAAGGGTATAAATAACCTGATGCTCCAAGAGAAAATAATATTGTTCGTTCTCATGTGGGTTACTTTTTATTACAATGTCATTATCCATTGACCCCCCGCCTTTAATTAGCGGAGGTTTTATTTATAATTTTTACAGATTTTCTCCGAAAAATTTCACCAGCTTATCGAAAGGAATGATATCTAACCTGTCATACAAATCCGTATGTACTGCACCTGGAATAATCATTAGCTCTTTCGGCTCTGCTGCCTCTTTAAAAATGTCTTCACTTAAATAACGTGAGTGCGCATTTTCTCCGGCAATCAGTAACATCGGTCGTGGACCAATATCTTTTAGATTAGCCAAAATCGGCATATTGATCAGCGATATTGGCGTGGTAGCTGTCCAAGAGCCGTTTGAATTGATTGAACGTTCGTGAAAACCTCTTTTAGTTTTATAATAATCAAAATAATCCTTTACAAATTGAGGTTCATCGCCTTTTATCTCGCTTGGCAATCCGTTTGGTGCGTATTCAAACGTTCCTTCCTCTGCATCTTTCCAACGTTGCTCGCCCAATTTCTCCAATGTTTTTGTCAGTTCTTCGTGCGCGGTAGCATCGAAATACCCTTTAGCCGTAATCCTTGACATATCGTACATGCTCAAAGTTGCTACCGCTTTTACTCGTTTGTCCACGGCAACAGCGTTTAGGGCAAAACCACCAAATCCACAAATTCCGATGATACCAATTTTATTCCTGTCAATATTTTTCTGTATGCCAAGAAAATCTACGGCAGCACTGAAATCCTCCGTGAAAATTTCGGGCGATGCAAGGTTACGGGGTTGGCCGCTACTTTCGCCTGTATAGGACGGGTCAAAGGCAAGTGCTGCAAAACCTCTTTCTGCCATTTGGTTGGCATACAGTCCCGAAGCCTGTTCCTTTACCGCACCGTAAGGACCACTCACGGCGAGTGCCGACAACATTTTACTGTCTGTATTTTTGGGAGTATATAAATCGCCTGTAAGCGTAATGCCATAGCGGTTTTTGAATGTTACCTTTTGACGGCTAACATTGTCACTTAACTGAAAAGTGTGTTTATCTTCTGTAATGTTCATTTTTTCTGAATTTTTAGTGTTCGTTTCTTTTTGCGCTTGCCGGCACGAAGTGAATACCAATAGGAAAGCTATTATTGCTAATGCTGTCTTTCTCATTCCTTTGTTATTTAACGGCTTCTGCGTACTGCTCATCGGTAACGGGTTCCAGCCACTTATTTTCGTTCGTTTGAGGATTGGAAGTTATGGCAATATGCGAAAACCAGCTATCGGGAGCCGCCCCGTGCCAATGTTCTACGTTGGGCGCAATCTCGATAACATCGCCCGGCTCCATACGCACTGCCGCTTTTCCACGTTCCTGATAATAACCTGCTCCGCCAACGGCAATAAGAATTTGTCCACCTGTATGGCTGTGCCAGTTATTACGGCAACCCGGCTCGAACGTTACGTTGTTCATGGGTACGTTCAGGTCTTTGTTGGTGGTTAGAGGGGCAAGCCACGACCTGCCTGAAAAGTATTGTGCAAATGCTGTGTTTTCTTCCCCCACAGGGAAATCGCTGATTTTTGGGACTGATGTTTCCATATTATTTTTTTGTTTAGGATTGCTGCAAGAAGCACCCAAGATGAGTACCATTGTCACAATCATTGTTTGTAAATATTTCATTCTAATTCGTTTACGACTAATTTGATAGTACAAAGTTCGGAAATGCCTATTCCCTCCTTGTATAAAAATCACTGATTTTCATACCATTTTTACTGATTTGGTTTTTACCTTTTTTTAATGAGATTGTAATCACGGCTGCAATTGCCGAAAAGGCCATAATCCAAGCCATCGTCCAGCCTGTGCCGTCTGACAGCCAAGCTAAAAGTACCGTAGATATGATACCGCTGCCGTACTGCAAAGAACCCAATAACGCAGATGCTGCACCAGCCATTTCGGGAACACCATCAAGGGCGGCGGCTGTCGAAGTAGCCGCAATGATGCCGTTCATAGAAAAAAAGACAAATGCGGGAATAACAATTCCGTAAATACCTCCGATATTCCACTTTGCATCTATTGCCAAAATCAGAGCAGCAACCATTGCTGTTTTGGTTGCAACCCGGAGTAAGGCATCCAAGCTGAAACGCTTGACCAAAATCCGGTTAAGAAAACTGATAAGCATTAACCCGACAATATTAAAGGCAAACAACCAGCCATAGTGCTGTGGTTCTATACCATAATAGGTGATATAAACAAAAGGTGAGCCTGCGATAAAGGCATAAGCACCTACATAATAGAAAGTAACACAAAGTGTATATCGCATAAACTTCCTGTTCTTTAGCAGAGCAGGGTATTTTGAAAAGGCACTTGCTATGGAAGCGTTGGTTCTGTTTGCTATCGGCAACGTTTCTTTGAGCCAATAGGTAGCCAATAGGATAAGCCCGCCAATAATGGAAAGAAACCAAAATATACTGTGCCACGAACTTATTTTTATGAGCTGCCCGCCGATAAGAGGACCGATAATGGGTGCAACTGCCATAATCAGCATTAATGTTGAAAGCGTTTCGGCAGCTTTTGTCCGTCCGTACATATCCCTTACCATTGCTCTTGCCAGCATCGGACCTACACAAGCACCAAAGGCTTGTATTACCCGACAGAATATCATTTGGAAGATATTTTGTGATAATGCACAGCCCACCGAACCAATGATGAAAAGAAGCAATCCTAAGATAAGTGGCATTTTTCGTCCAAACCTGTCACTGAACGGTCCCCAAAATATCTGTGCAACTGCAAAGCCGATAAGAAAACCTGTAATAGTGAGTTCTACATTACCTTTTAGGTCGGTCTGCATCTGTGGCAATGCAGGCAGGTAAACGTCCGTTGATAAGGAAGTGAATGCCATTAATGCGCCCAAAAGGGACAGTAGGAACCAATTGGATTTATGATTTGTAATAACTTGATTGTTGGAAGTGTTTCCCATTCTATGATGTATATTTTATCTATTTTTAACTGTACAAAATTAGCGGTAGCCTGTGAGCCGGACTGTATAGAAATCACTGATTTTCATACCATTTTTACTGATTTGAGTTCGTGTGTGGATTCAGTAGGATAGAATTAGATAAATTTGTATGATAGAAATTTAGCAGGTAGTTATGGACGAGATAAAACAACTGAAGAAAGTATCGGATTATAATGATTTGTTGGGTGTGGAAACCCTGCATCCTTTGGTAAGTGTTATTGACTTTTCAAAATGTGAGCCACTGAACCACGGACCGTTGAACTTTGGCTTTTATGCGGTGTTCCTGAAAGATGTGAAGTGTGGCGATTTCCGTTATGGCAAAGAGTATTACGATTATCAGGAGGGGACACTCGTTTTCTTTGCACCCGGACAGGTATTGGCTCTTGAAAATGATGGCGAAAAATTTCAGCCAAAAGGCTATGGTCTGCTTTTTCATCCTGACTTTTTAATAGGAACTCCATTAGCTAAGGAAATAGGTAATTTTTCCTTTTTTTCCTATGATACCAAAGAGGCTTTGCATATTTCAAAAAAAGAAAGGAAAACCATTTTGGAATGCCTGGTTAAAATAGAGGACGAGATAGACCAGCGACTGGACAGGCATAGCCATAAGTTGGTTGTCAGCAATATTGAATTGTTCCTTAACTACTGTGACCGTTTTTATGACCGTCAATTTCTTACCCGTGATACCATAAACAGGGGGATTTTGGAAAGGTTTGAAACCCTGCTTGATGCTTACCTGCGTTCAGAACTATTACAAACCGAGGGGCATCCCAAAGTAGGCTATTTCGCCAATGAACTTCACTTGTCTTCCAATTATTTTGGCGACCTTGTTAAGAAAGAAACAGGGAAAACGGCACAAGATTATATCCACCTCAAATTGATGAACCTTGCTAAAGAAAAGATGTTTGATGATAGCAAGAACGTCAGCGAAATTGCCTATGAGCTTGGCTTTAAATACCCGCAGCATTTCAGCAGGATGTTTAAAAAAGAAACGGGCATTTCGCCCAATGAGTACAGGAATTTGAATTAAAAAACCGGGTTTAACATCAGCGTTAAACCCGGTTTTATTTTAAAGATTGGTTTATTGAATTTTACTCGATAAATCCCTTGTTATTATTTCAATCCTGCATTATATTCTTCATCGGTTACAGGTTGCAGCCAAACAGCACCGCCGATATTGGTATTCGTTCCTATGGCAATATGTGTCATTGCTTCGGTGAGTGTTGCTCCGTGCCAATGCTCAATATTGGGCGGACATTTTACTACTTCGCCCTTTTTAATGATTTCAATCGGCTTACCTTTTTCCTGATACAGACCTGTTCCCTCGGTTACCAAAAGTATCTGTCCGCCTTTGTGGTAGTGCCAGTTTGTTCTTGCTCCCGGCTCAAAGGTTACAGAACCAATATTTACATTATGGGTAGTATCGGTTTCTACCAAATAGTTGAGGTAAACCGTTCCGGTAAAATTATCGTTGGTAACCTTTTCGCCTTTTGCGAAAACTGGCTCACTGTGCTGTTTTGTTTCTTCCATTTTCTGATTGTTGTTGCACGCTGTGAATAGCATCGCTACAAGCGGCAGGATATACATTAAATTATGCTTTATCATTTCTTAAAGATTGGTCTGATAAAAGCTCAATAATTTTTTTACTACCTGTGATACATATTCGGGTTTCCAATAAGTTTGGATATGCGTAGCTCCCTCAATCAAAAACAATTCCTTGTTTTTAGCATTGGTGGCTTTGGCAAAGGCTTCATCGGTCATATATTTTGTATCGGCTTTGCTTCCTGCCATCATCAGCAAAGGCTGATTGATTAGTTCAATCTGGTCGGTAGCATCCCACGCCATTAAATCCATTAAACTACTTGTGGTGTACAGAAAAGTAGAGTTTGGATGTGCGTGGGTTCTGTAATAGTATTCATAGCCCTCACGGTACAAATCGGTCGGTGTTTTTGCGATTTCTTCATCGGTAATGCTTGCCACACCTGAAAACAGGATCTTACCGCCTGCGGCTTCCTGTGCACGTGCATCTGATGCTTGTTTAATGCGCTCCTGAATATTGTTCAATTGTGAGTTTTGGAAGCCGTTACGTCTTACCTCGCCCGAATTGAACATACTTAACGTAGCCACAGCTTTGAAACGTTTGTCAGACTGGGCAGCTTTCAACGTGTAACCTCCACCGCCACAGATACCCAATACACCTAAACGGTTGGCATCAACGCCTGGATATTGTGTAATAAAATCTGCCGCCCCGTGTAAATCTTCAGTGCGGTATTGAGGCTTATCGGTATGACGAGGTTCTCCACCGCTTGCTCCCTGATAGGCTGCATCAAAGGCAATAGTGATATAACCTGCTCCTGCCAAATTCTGCGCATATAGCCCAGCAGTCTGCTCTTTGATACCACCGTTAGGGTGTGCTACCACTACTGCCGGATATTTTTTTGAAGCATCATAGTGTGCTGGCGTATAAACGTTGGCAGCAATATCTATCCCGTTCAATTTATAGGTAACAGGATGGATGTTCACTTTACCTTTTTCATTTTTGGTTATGGCTCCGTCATATACCAACGTAAAAGGATTTTGTTCAGCCTTTTGATGGTATTGGGCATTGACTGTATCGGTTGCAAATGTTGACATAGCTACTGCAATTATTGATGTTAACTTTTTCATTTTTCTAATTATTTTATGTTTAACCATTATTTATCCAGTCCTTTCTCTTTTAACCAGTCAGCCATAAGGTCGGCTACCCGTACATTGTTCAGGTCGGACATTATAAAGTGTGTATTACCATTTATTCCAATTTCAGGCAGATGCACCACTTTGGCATCGCCACCGTGTTTATTGATGGTTGCCGTCCAGAGCCTTGCCATTTCAAGCCCTGAACGCCAGTGGTCTTGGTTCCATACCTTGGTTGGCTCTTTGGAGATGTTATCGCCATAATAGATAACGATAGGTTTTTTGGTCAGCTTCTCAAAATCAGCCAGTGGTATCTCCACGCCACTTAAAGCACCGAAAAGCCCTGTTGATTTGATAGGCTGTGGCAGTTCTCCCTGCGGGAACACAAAACCGCTATAAGGTTCATAAGCTACCACCGCTTTAACCTTGTCGTTCTTTATGGCTGTGAGCCAACCCACGCCACAACCCTGTGAGTGTGTAATCAGAATGCCCTCGCCAATTTTGTCGAATAATTGTGATACTGCATCAGTAACAACGTTGGCATCAAAAGCACCTACGTTGGGGGTCATTTGCCTATAAAACTGCTCTAATGAGGCTTTGTCTTTAGGGAACTGCACGTTAGGGAAGTAATCTGGATAATTACCTATCCTGAATTGGGTAAACCAAAACTGTTCATCCGCAGAAGCCTTAACCGTTGCATCCACGGTACTTTTGCCTGCTTCGCCACGCCGAGGCTGGTCAAGCAGATAAACTCCGTAACCTTTTCTCAAAAAGATATTTTGGAAACCCTCACGACCGTCAGGTGTGGTTTCCCACGTTTTTTTAGACTGACCTGCGCCGTGTAAGAACACTAACGGGAATTTATGCGCTTTGGGAGGAACCTGATAAAAAACATAGGCGTGGTCGCCGTGCAGCGTTTGTCCGTCGGGTTTCAGCGCATTAGCTACCTCGAAGTTTCCCGGTGCTGTAATCATTGTTCCACCTACCGTAAAACTGCCTTGCTTTTCGATAACCAAAGGTTTTTGGTCGTTCGCATCTTTGGTATTTTCTACGTTTGTACAAGCTGCCATAGCGATTGTCATTAGTAAAAATGTTATTTTTTTCATCTTTTCATTTATTTTGTAAGCACTTCGTCCAAGACTTTTTGTGCTGTTTTCGCATCCTTTTTCCCTATGGCTGATTTCAGCATCTCAACATATTCCTGTAACTGCTCCGGCGTTAAGCCTACATTCAGGCAAATGGTCAGATGGCTCTTTAGCATCGGTTCTGCGTTGCCAATAGCGGCTATTACGGAAACGGTAACCAGTTCTCTTTGAACATAGCTCAATACATCCCTTTCAAAAATATCTGCAAAGAGATGTTCTTTTAAAAAGGTATCTATTGTCGGTGCAAATGCTGAATAGCCTGAAAGCGTGTCGGGCTGTGGCGTTTTGGTCAGTTCGTCTAAAATCTTTTTACCACGCTCGTACTTACTGCCTGTTTCATCAATCTTTGAAGCCTCTTTGCCAACCTTATCGTTGATGCCTTTTTCCTTGCGTTCGTTCATTACTTCCATAAAGGTTTGCAAGCCCCTTATGCTACGTGGAAACCCGCAATAAGAATAGGTGTGTACCAGTGCTTCTTTTATTTCATTAACGGTAAGCCCATTTTCAAGCCCTGTATTTAAGGCTGTTTTGAGTTTCTCCAAATCGCCTTTTGCGGTCAATGCGGAAAGGGAGATAATGCTCTGCTCTTGCGGGCTTAAACTTTTATTTGTTGCTGCCATTTGCTGTGCTTTTATGGGATTTGTAAACAATGAGATAGAAACTATCATTGTTATCATACTGATTATTTTTAATTGCTTCATTTTCTTGTATTTGATATATAAATTTCGGAAAATAAAATGTACGAGACTTATACCTATTACTGCTTTACCTACCAATATTACTGATGTGGCGTTTTCCCCTGATTGGTTTAGCACGATAGATAAAGATTTTTGTACCGTACAAAAAAAGCAGGAATGAATTTCCTGCTTGTACATTCTAAAAATATTTATATTCACAATAATCACCAATGGTATGGGACTTTGCGTAGCGATTATTGTCGTTGGTCAATTGCTGATTACAGGTGATTTGTGTAACCATTTTTTATCGCTCAACTGTTGCAATAAAAAGTCAGCTAAATCGGCTCGCGAAAGAGAAAACAAACTAACAGTTCCGTCACCTGTATAACCTGCCTTTATTTTTCCGCTTGCGGGTTTATCATTCAACATTGGGAGCCGAACAATTGTCCAATCCAAACCACTTTCAGAAATATATTTTCCTGTCAGAACAATGTTATTGTAGCTGTCTTTGATTAACGCCTTTACCATAAAAACACCAAACGCAAATCCGAATTGGAATTTGTCGTTACTGTCCTTAAAACTTGGTGTTGCTGTGGCAATCAGGCGTTTTACGCCATTTTTTTTCATTGTTTCCACGATGTTTTTAATGCCATCGGCAATAATAAGTCCTTTTGTTTTTTGAGCAGGTCCTAAAACACTGATTACCGCATCTGCGTTTTTTATAGCTTCTTCAATTTTTTCGGGTTCTGTCAATTCCCCTTTTACAATTCTAAGGTTGTCGTTTTTGATAGAAATCTTAGACGGTGTTCGTGCAAACACGGTAATTGTATGTCCGC
This sequence comes from Sphingobacterium thalpophilum, assembly GCF_901482695.1. NCBI lineage: Bacteria > Pseudomonadati > Bacteroidota > Sphingobacteriia > Sphingobacteriales > Sphingobacteriaceae > Sphingobacterium > Sphingobacterium thalpophilum. The sequence goes on along the minus strand of NZ_LR590484.1, from coordinate 474,962 downwards.
TTTTCAATGCTTTTTCGATGAGCAAAAGTCCTGTTGCTCCTGTTCCGCCAAATATGGTAATGTTCATTTGATTTTTTTTAGAGTGAATTAAAACGTCCGTAAGCAACGAAAACAGCTAATGCGAAAAGAACAGCGTTGAAAACGATTGCTTTATTTTCTTTGTGTTTTAAGTGATGAACTGCTGCTAAAATCATTATTAGCGCAAGTCCGACTGCCGCAACGGGCGTAAGTATCGGAAAAATACCCAATGCCAAAGGCAGGATTAAACCAATCGCACCCAATAGTTCTGATAGTCCTATGATTCTGACCGTTGAAACAGGAACTCGCTCAACCCAGTTCAGTCCCGATTTCATTAGTTTGTCAATAGGCTGAGTTGATTTCATAACGCCTGCCATTGCAAACATTGCGGCAAGTATTCCCTGTGCTATCCAAAGTGCTATATTCATTATTATAATATTTTTCTGTTTCAGCAAAGATACTTACTTTTGCTTACAAAAGTATAGCAGTTACCTAAAGGTAAGCGGAAAAAGCAAAATAATGAGCAAAGCAAACCATACTGAATGTTCTTCGGCAATGCTTCCTGTCAGAGATGCGTTGGACGTAATAAGTGGCAAATGGAAGCTGATGATATTGATTTCAATTTCGGCAGGCAACAATCGTTTTAGAGAAATTGAACGAAGTATTCCAAAGATTACGTCAAAAGTCCTTGCCAAAGAGTTGAAAGACTTGGAAGAACATACATTGATTAAACGAACTGTTTATAATGAGTCGCCCGTAATTGTTGAATATACGACAACACCTTATGCTGCTTCGCTTGGCGATGTCATAAAAGCATTGAGGGATTGGGGTATTAATCACCGAAAAAAAGTCACAGGAAAATAGTTCTTTACAGTTTGTTATATGTTGGCAAAAATGCAAAGGGTCACGCCCCAATAAAAATAATATTACTTTATCATCTTACTTTTCCAAAAATCTACGGCTTTGGGAAGCCAACCTGCCGCATCTGTACCCGTTCCCAAAGCGAACCCGTGACCTGCGGTTTTATACCGTTCGTAAGCAACGGTAACGCCTGCGTTTTTCAAATTCTGAACACGCCTATCTACGGTTGCTATATTGGCTATCCGGTCATTTTCACTGTTAGTAATGAATGTGGTGGGAAATCCTTTATTGTATGTGGATTGACCTGTGTAGGCGATTACTGCGGTGACAGGTTTCGGATGGTTACCTGTGGTAAAGGCATTAACACCATAATCCGCAATATTGCCTACCATTCTCGCACCTGCGGAAAAACCCCATAATGAATAGTTCTTTGTATCTACTTGCAGGGTCTTTGCATTCTGAAAAATGAAACTTATCGCATTTGCCAAATCTTCCGTTGCCCATTGCTCATTGCCAATCCGGTAACGGATGACAAAGGCATTCAATTTCTTTTTACTGATTTCATTTGCCAACGGTAATCCCTCGTGCAACGAACCAACGTAGGCAAATGCACCACCTGGGCAGACTATGGCAAACGGTGCATCGGGGTCGCCACGGTAAAAGAACAGTCCTGTATTGTTTTTATTGGGGTCTTGCTTCTTCTGTGCTTCGGTATAAAAGCTGTAAAAAACGGTTTTCCCGTTATTGGTATCATCAATCAACTGATTGAGCGATTGTACAATCTCGTCAGGGTTAACCGCATTATGATAGGGCATCAATTTACCAATGTTTGTGATTGGCGTATTGTAATAGCGGGTGTTATCGTCATTGGGCAACAACAATTCGCCAAAGCCACTGAATGCAGGGTGTTTGATAATATCCTGAACAAAATTGCTTGTAGTAAGATGGGTGTTCATTGTACTGGTGGTATCTGTATTATTTTGATTGCCTGTTCCAGTATGACCTGATGTAGTGGAAAATGAACAGCTTCCTGCGAAAAGGGCAAATAGCAATATGATGTTATGACCTATCATTCTTATTTCTTTTAAGTCAGACATTATTTAAGCAAACCAATTTTCTGAAGCCATTTCTTTACTTCTGATTGCACCTGAACTTCTTTATCGCCCTCCATTACAAATAAAATTCCGTCCCTTTCCGAACCGCCTTTAACCGTGAAGCCGTCAAACACTTCGCTTTTCGGGCATAGTTCTTTTACCGTTTGAAAACTGCTGCCAATACCATAACCGCCGTTGGTGTTGAACGGGATTACTTTTTTACCGCTTAAATCATATTGCTTTAAAAAACTTTTCATCGGTGGCGGCAACTGCATTCCCCAAGTTGGAAAACCGACAAAGACAACATCGTATTTCTGTATACTGTCAATCTTTGTTTTTAAGGGTGGCAAAAAACCTGTCCTGTTTTCCTCCGCTACCTGATTTACCGTTGTTTGATAATGTTCGGGATATGGTGTTTCTAATTCCAGTGCCACCAAAGTTCCACCAACATTTTTATGGATAATTTCGGCTACTGTCTTTGTATTTTGGGTGCGGGAAAGGTAAACAATGAGTACCTTTTTATCTTCTAATAATTCGCCTTTCCCCGGTAATCCATCTGCTTTCGCACAAGACGACAGTAGCAATATAATAGTGTTCAGCCACAAATAATATGTTGTTCGTATTTTCATCTTATAACATTTTATCTATACAAAATTCTGAATAATAAATTTTCCGAACTTATACCAATTACGGTTTTACCTACCAATATTACCGATTGGGGTATAGTAGCGTTAAACAAGGGGAATGATTTTGTAAATTTGTATTAGTATTTAAACAGTTAGACAATGGATGATATACTGAATTTCAGCACGATAAAGGAATATAATGCTTTTAATAATAACGAAACCCTGCACCCGTTGGTAAGCGTGGTTCATCTGGATAAAGCCGACCCAAGAAAGCTAAGTCGGATGCGTTATGGTTTTTATACGGTATTCCTGAAACAGATTTATTGTGGAGATTTGCGTTACGGATTGAATACTTACGACTATGAGGAAGGTACATTGATATTTCTTGCTCCCGGACAGGTAATTGGTGAAAACGGAGAAGATTACTATCAGCCACAGGGTATCGCTTTGGTATTTCACCCCGATTTGTTATTGGGTACTTCAGTTGGAAAAAATATGGATAGTTACCATTTTTTCTCTTATGCGGTAAACGAAGCCTTACATTTATCGGAGCAGGAAAGAAAAATCATAATGGACTGTTTCGCTAAGATAGAATATGAATTACAGCACGCTATCGACAAGCATAGCAAACAATTGATAGCAAATAATATCGAACTGTTTTTAAATTACTGTACCCGTTTCTATGACCGCCAATTTATCACAAGGGAGAATATCAACAAAGGGGTTTTGGAAAGGTTTGAAGAATTATTAAACGGCTACTTTTCATCTGACAAACCTGTTAATATTGGTTTGCCTGCCGTGGCTTACTGTGCTGATGAATTAAATCTGTCTGCGAATTATTTTGGCGATTTGATTAAGAAAGAAACTGGCAAAACGGCACAGGAATATATACAATCAAAAGTTATTGAAGTTGCCAAAGAAAGAATTTTTGACAGCAGTAAATCCATTAGCGAGATTGCATATGAATTGGGCTTTAAATATCCGCAACATTTCTCACGCCTTTTCAAGCAGAAAACAGGCGTATCGCCTAATGAATACAGGTCATTAAATTAATAACTAATCGGGTTTAACGTTACTGTTAAACCCGATTTACAGGCATAAAGAAATAATCCATATTTTCTTTAAGATTTCTACGTTATTAATTTACTAAAAATTCGATTATTCTTAATTAGGCTTGCTAATTCCTAAATTCTCGTTTTTATGCAATTCGGGATTTTGGACAATGGTAGCTACGAATGCCGCAATGCTTTTTCTCGAAATAGCCTGCCCGGTTTCGGGTTGTCCTTTTTGCGTTATGGCATAATCAACTTCATTGGCATTGGTAAACCAATCAGGGCGTAAAATAGTATAGTCCAACCCTGAACTTTCTATTACATCTGCTAACTTTCTGTAAGGCACTAATACAGGTTTCAAAGGTGTTTTGTAAATACCTATGGAACTAATGGCGATTACTCTTTTTACTCTTGTTTCCTGCATCGCTTTTACAATGTTCTTAGCCATTGCTTCCAGATCGCCCGCAAGGTTTACATACACTATATCCTGACCTTTGATCGCATTTTTCAATTTCGGATAATCCATCACATCGGCTTCCACTACGGTGCAGCCAGTGGTATCAGTTGCAATCCTGCCTTTATTTCTTGCCAACAGGGTAAGATGAACATCAGGCACATTTTGGAGCGTGTCTATTGCATATTTGGCAAGGCTTCCGCTTGCACCTATCACGATTACTTTTTTCATTTGTTTATCTTTTAAATTATCAGCCGTAGGTTTGTTCTGTGCGTTGGAACAACCGGAAAACAGGCTGATAATAATGATTACTAAAGGGATGATTTTTTTCATTTTAGCTGTCAATTTTCAAACGTTTTAAATTTACTGCTTACCCTGATGGCATAGAACCCCAAAACTCCTGAAATCAATAACAGCACAATTCCGGTAATAAGAATAAATCTGAACTCAATAAAATCGGCTAAATAACCCCAACCGCCCGACATCAATGCGCCTCCTGCGGCTAAGGCAATGGAAATATTGGAGAATATTTTGGCATAGTCCTTACTTCCGAAAACCGTTCTTACGAGCAAGGCTGTTTCTACCGTTACGCCTGCGTACGCCCAACCAAAAAGAAATCCTCCGATGGTCATTACAGCCATACCGGATTTGCCGAGCAATAAAAAAACGAAACCCATAATTCCCAAGCCCACAGAAGTTGCTACCCCTGATACCGCACTTTTGTCATTAATCCAGCCCAATGCAACTTTACCGATCGTAACGCCCAACATAATGGCAGAAGCTACGAAAGCTGATTGCTCTACGGTATAGCCAACACTGGTTACATAGGTCGGTAAAAACAGATTGAGGGTCGAAACCGAAATCATTAACAATGCAAATACAATCAGGGCATAGAATACAGGGGATTTTATGGCAAAGGTATAATCCACACCCGATTTTACGGTCTCGGCCTGTTTTTCGCCAAAAGCCTTTTGCCCTTTGTCGGCAGGATAATTTCGCAACAGCAACGCCAGTAAAGGTGTAACTACAATAAGGACAATCATACCGAAAATAAGGTAGGTGGTACGCCACCCGTAATTGGCTATCAGATAGCCTCCAAAGGGATTGAAAATAACACCTCCAATTCCCGAAGCCGCACTGCAAAGCCCGATGAAAAACCCAACATTTGAATTGAACCAGCGATTGACCATTGTCGGGTAGCTGAGGTACAATAAGAATGCAAGTGTTAGCCCGATGACCGCACCTGCCCCATAGAATTGCCAGACCGCATCAAATCTTGACATTGCCAATAAAACCAATCCCAATACTGCCGAACTTAAAGTGAGCAGCCACCTTGCACTGTATCTGTCCATCAGTTTGCCTGCAACGGAAAGCATCAGGGTAGAAAACAAATAAACGAAAGTCATATACAGACCAAAATCGCCAACAGATACACCAAGCTCTGTGCTTACGGGTTTATAGAAAATTCCGGCGCAGCTCATTACCAATCCGATGTTGATGCCCATGATCAGGCAACAACAAAAAACGATGACGTAGCCGTAATGAAATTTAGAAGAATTAGCCATATTTGTGTTTTTAATTGGTTTCGGGTTGGAGCGGTCCATAGAAGTATGATGCCGTAGAACCTCCGTCAATCAGAAAATCCGCTCCGGTAATAAATGCCCCTCTATCGGACAACAACAGTTCTGCTACATTGGCTACCTCGTCTGCCGTTCCGGGGCGACCTGCGGGGCATTTAGCAAACATATTTTTGTAGAAATCGCCTCTTGGTCCGTTAATTTCATCCAAAGCCAGTGGCGTGATGATAATACCAGGTGAAATGGAATTTACCCTTGCACCTCTTTCGCCCCATTTCACGGCTTCAGCCATTACCCTTTTTACGTTACAGCGCTTTGCCATTTGGTAGGCGTGCAGCGTATCGTTGATGTTTTCGGTTTTTAGCACCTCTAAATCCAGCAGTTCCTCGGTAGGTGTTACGGCTAATTGCCTATCCACTTCGGGGCTTAAAGCGGGCATCCTGTGTCCTGACTGGCTCGAAATGGTAATACCTGTACCGCCTGCTTTTATCACTTTGCCGAACTCTTGCAATAAAAGAGCCGTTCCATATAAGTCCACTTTCAAAATCTGTTCAATAGAAGCCTGACTTGGCGATACGCCTGCGGCATTGATGAACATTGAAATTTCTCCCTCTTTTTGGGCTACTTCAATCAACCCAAGAACGGATGTTCTTGATGAAATATCAACCTCGAAAGGAACGGCATCAAAGCCAGCCTCTTTCATTATTTTGGTGATGGTGTTGGCATTTTCGAGTTTCCAATCGGCAATAAAAATCTTCTTTCCGTAGCCCATTCGCCTTGCTATTGCCATTCCTATCTGACCTGCTCCGGTCAATACAATAATGTCTTTTTTCATTTTTTCATTTTTTTTATTCGACTTCTTTAATTATCCTAAACCCGATACTAATTCCCCTGTAATCTGGTTTGTATGGTTTCCTGAATGAACTTCTCCAACTATCGGATGTTGCATGCCAGCTTCCGCCTTTAACCACTTTGTTGCTTCCCGCATCGGGTCCCTTCGGGTCGGTTTGGGGGCTTTGCTCAAAATAATCATCGCTGTACCAGTCCTGTACCCATTCCCAAACATTCCCGTGTACATCGTATAATCCCCACGGGTTAGGAAGTTTTTTACCCACCGGATGCGTACCTCCAGTACTGAAATCTCCGCCATACCAGGCATATTTATCCAGGTCTTTTTTGTTATCTCCAAAAGAATAAGCGGTAGTGGTTCCCGCTTTGGCTGCATATTCCCACTCTGCTTCGGTGGGCAATCTGTATATATTTTTACCTTCTTTCTCGTTTAGTTTATTAATGAATTTCTGTGCATCTTCCCAAGAAACGTTTGCAGGATGGTCAGGTTTGGTTATCCGCTCTTTCATTCCCGGCAGGTTATAGAATGGATTGGAGCGGTCTAAGTCAAAACAGCTATAACCCATCACGTCTTCCCATTGCTTTTGTGTCACTTCAAACTTTGAAATGTAAAAGTCTTTGCTGATAGTTACTTTGTGTTGCGGCTTTTCAGAATGCGATGCTTCATGGTCGTTTTCGGAAGCTCCCATCATAAAATCTCCAGCTTTTACACGTACAAATAGCGTATCCGCCACCTTGCTTTCTTGCATAAAGCTATTTTTGTTCCGTTCGTTCATATCTGCATTTGAGCAGTTCAAAAGAACAAGGGATATAATACTTAAGAGTTTTACCATTTTGCTTATTTAGTTGCCGGATATCCGGTGGTGTAACGCTCCCCTTTAATTTCAATTGCCGACAAATCAGCCGTCAACTTTTTCAATTCATCTGCGGTAAATTCATAATCTGCTGACCACATATTTTCCTGTAAGTGCGCCAGCTTAGTCGTACCCGGAACAGGAACGATAAACGGCTTTTGCGCCAACAGCCATGCCAGCGCAACCTGTGCTACTGTCAGCCCCCTGTGGTCGCCAAATTCTTTCAGGATGTCAATTATCGGCCAGTTTGCAATGATTATTTCGGGCTTGTAACGTGGCAGGGATATTCTGTTGTCGTTATCAGGATTAAACTTTGTCCGCTCGTTGATATAACCGGAGATAAGCCCACGGCTTAACGGGCTGTACGGTACAAAGCCTATTCCCAATTCTTCGCAAAGATTTAATACTTCCTTTTCAGGTTGGCGTGTCATCGTTGAGTATTCACTCTGCAATGCTGTGACGGGTTGTATTGCGTGAGCCTTGCGGATAAGTGCAATTCCATCTTTGGTCTGACTAAAATCCCGTTCGCTCATACCGAAATGCTTTACCTTGCCCTCTGCTATCAGGTCTTTTACCGTCCCGGCAACATCCTCGATTGGGACATTCGGGTCTATGCGGTGCTGGTACAATAAGTCTATGTAATCCGTCCTTAAACTTTTGAGTGAAGTTTCGACTGCCTTTCTGATACTTTCGGGACGGCTATCAAGTCCTATCTCCGGCTTACCTTCTTTAAAACCGAATTTCGTGGCAATGAGGACATCTTTACGGATGGGTTCAAGTGCCTCTCCAACCAATTCCTGATTGGTAAAAGGTCCATAGGCTTCTGCTGTGTCAAAAAGATTGACACCCAAATCAGGGGCTTTGCGGATTAAGGCAATCATTGCCTTTTTATCGGGAATAAAACTCCTGTGGTAGCTCATGCCCATACAGCCTAACCCGAATGATGATACCTCAATGCTATGATTTCCTGAACCCAGCTTACGTCTTTTTGATTTCGGTGGGGTATTGCCATTTTCTTTGTTTGATGGATTACTACATCCGGTTGTGACTACTCCGAGTGCGGAGGTAGCCAATAATGCTGCTCCGGCAATTGCTCCTGTTTTCAGGAAGTCCCTGCGATTGTTATTTTCCATTGCTTTTTTGTTTTATTGTTCATACTTAACTCTTTTGCGGTTTCAACGTGGTAGCTGAACCATCATTGGTCGCTAAGCGCCGATTGCGGCGAACGTACTCCCTGTAAAGGTATTTTTGTTATAGCTGCTCTTATCTCTGTGATTTCGGCAGCCGTTAACCTAACGTCTACTGCTCCGATATTTTCTATAAAGTGTTTCGGGTTTACCGTACCGGGAATGGGGACAATAAAAGGCTTCTGTGCCATCAGCCATGCCAGCGAAAATTGTACTGGTGTGCAGCCTTTACGTTTTGCCCAATCACGTACCAGTGTCAGTAAAGGCATGTTGAATTTGAGTACTTCCGGCGCAAAATAAGAAACACTGCCCCGGCGGTTACTTTCGTCAAACTTTGAATTTTCATCATACAGCCCGGTTAAAAAACCTCTTGCCGTTGGTCCCCACGGCACAAAGCCAATTCCAAGTTCTTCACAGGTGGATATTACGCCATTTTCCACAGCCCGCTCCAAGAGTGAATATTCAGATTGGACGGCAGCAACAGGTTGGATGGCGTGTGCCTTACGAATGGTGTCCGGGGACACTTCCGACAGACCAAAGTGCTTCACTTTGCCAGCCTGTACCAGTTCTTTCACTGTCCCTGCAACGTCTTCGACCGGAACATTCGGGTCAATCCGATGCAGGTAGTACAGGTCAATAGCTTCCACTCTAAGGCGTTTGAGTGACTGGTCAACCACTTTCCTGATATGTTCAGGGGTGGCAAGCCGTCCGCCTCTTTTACCGCCTTCCGTATTCCAGCCAAACTTGGTGGCAATCTGTACCTTGCCTTTAAAGGAAGCCAGTCCTTCACCCACATATTCTTCGCTTATGTGCGGACCGTAAACTTCTGCCGTGTCAAAAAATGTAACGCCACGGTCAACGGCTTTATGCAAGAGTGCTATCATTTCCGCTTTGGGCTGTACAGGGTTGTAAACTCCTGCCATGCTCATGCAACCCAGCCCGATTTCGGAAACCTCCAATGCGCCAAGCATCCGTTTACCTTTTACAAATGGCTCCGCTGCCTGTAATGGCTTGCCCGCAGCAGATGCCCACGCAAACTGTGCCATGACCAATCCTGTTCCCGCAAGTGCTGTCTTGGTCAGAAAATCACGCCTGTTGATGTTGCTACGACCATTGGCCGCATCCGTTTCATCTGTTCTTTTATATTTTTCCATTTTTAAAATTTTATCAGCTTACAATGTTTCAGTTATTGTTAATTTCTCTTCGATTTCACAATTTGAAAAATCACTTTCACATTGCCGGGAACATTGAAATCCTCAAAACCCTTTTTGATTTTAGCCATTTCGATAAGTCCTGCCTTTATCGGGCGTCCGTCCTCGGTATAATACAGGGCGATGCCTCCACCAAGCCAATAGGAAATATCCCCGGCTTTGTAGGAATGGATAACGTTTCCCTCTTTGGGCAATTCCGTTTTAAGGTCTGCGTACTTTTCTGTTTTAAGTACATCCTGCATATCAAGGGTAAGTGGCAGCATTTTGATAAATTCCTTCGTGGTGGGGTTATCCACCAGGTCTGCGGTAGCTACCGTTTTTCCCATCGTTATTTTCAGTTGCAGTCCTTTAATATCCTCCGTGTTTTTAGCCAAGCTGTCACCACTAACGTTTTGCGCTCCGGCATAGCCTGCAATGAATACAAAGGCAAGGATAATTGCTATCAGTTTTATTTTCATATCAATAGTTTATCGCATTAGCCTGCTATCTTTATTTTAGACAGGTCTTCCGTTAGTTTCTTCAATTCATCCGGTGTAAATTCATAGTCCATCGCCTGAAGGTTTTCCTGCAAGTGCGCAATTTTGATGGTTCCCGGTATCGGAACGATAAAAGGTTTTTGAGCCAGTAACCAAGCCAACGCCACCTGCGTAACAGTTAGCCCACGATGATCGCCAAATTCTTTTAATACTTCAATCAAAGACCAATTGGCAACAATCGCTTTGGGCTGGAAAAGTGGAAGCCGGGGACGGTTGTCATTTTCGGGAATGAACTTTGTCCGCTCATTGATATATCCGGTTATCAGTCCACGGTTCATGGGGCTGTAAGGCACAAAACCGATACCCAATTCTTCACAGACACCAAGCACTTCATTTTCCGGTTCACGTTCCATCAATGAATATTCGCTCTGGATAGCGGTCAATGGTTGTACGGCATGTGCCTTGCGGATGGTTTCACCATTCACCCCGCAAAGCCCCAATGCCCTGACCTTTCCTTCTGCTATAAGGTCTTTCACCGTTCCGGCTACATCCTCAATTGGAACTGTCGGGTCAAAGGAATGCTGGTACAGCAGGTCGATATGGTCTGTCCTCAATCTTTTCAATGACTGTTCCACTACTTCCCGGATGTGGGCGGGCTTACTGTTTCTACCTGCCATTTTACCGTTTTCAATATTGAAACCGAACTTGGAGCAAATAAGGATGTCTTTGCGTATAGGAGCCAACGTTTCCCCAACAAGTTCCTCATTGGTAAAGGGTCCATAAACTTCTGCCGTGTCAAAGAAATTGACACCGAGGTCTACTGCCTTACGTATCAATTTCGCCGAAGCCTGTTTGTCAGGAATGACGCTTCTGTGAAAGCTCATGCCCATACATCCCAGACCAATGGCAGTAACTTCGAGACGTTGTTTTCCTGAACCCAAAACACGTTTTTTCAACGTTGCCGGATTATCACCCGCTTTTACCGATGTCCTATCTTTTTCCAAAGCTGTCGCTCCGAATGCGGAGGTAGACAATAATGCTGCTCCTGCCATTGCACCTGTTTTAAGGAAGTTCCTGCGATTGTTATTTTCCATTGCATTTTTTGTTTTATGTGTTTGCTGATTAATCCTATTCAAAAAATCTTCAAGTTCCTTCTGCACCATTTTATTCTCATTTACAAATTTCGGTACTCTATATGGGTACATTTTTATATAAATTACTGTTTTACATACCAAAATCACTGATTTACAGTTTGGAGCGGTGTTACCTATACGGGAATGTATAAATTTGTATCAGTAAATCATTTGTGTTATGGACGAAATAATAAAACTGGACAACGTAACAGCATATAATAAAATGCGTGGTGTGGAAACGATGCACCCCTTAATTAGCGTCTTGGATCTGTCAAAAGCTAAGCCAATGCCTGCACAAACCTTTCATTTCGGTTTATATGCCATTTACTTAAAGGAATTGAAATGTGGGGAATTGAAGTATGGACGTAATAATTACGATTTTCAGGAAGGAACGCTGGTATTTGTAGCACCGGGGCAGGTAATGGGCATACAGCCCAATGTAACCACTTTTGAACCCAAAGGCTGGGCAATGCTGTTTCATCCTGATCTGATAAAAGGAACGGCTTTAGGAAAGCATATACAGGATTATTCTTTCTTCTCTTATGATGTAAATGAAGCTCTTCATCTTTCTGAAAAGGAAAGACAGATTGTATTGGACTGCTTTGCTAAAGTTCAGTATGAAATGGAGCAGTCTATTGACAAGCACAGCAAAACACTGATAGCTTCTAATATAGAATTGTTCCTGAACTATTGCACCCGGTTTTATGACAGGCAGTTCATTACAAGGGATAATTCCAATAAAGGGGTTTTAGAAAGGTTTGAGCATATTTTGAATGACTACTATTCTTCTGATAAACCGCTGAATATAGGCTTGCCGTCTGTTTCGTGGTGTGCCGATGAACTGAACCTTTCTACCAATTATTTTGGCGATTTAATTAAAAAAGAAATCGGTATTTCCGCACAGGAGCATATTCATTCAAAAGTAATTGATATAGCCAAAGAAAGGATTTTTGAAATTGACAAATCCATAGGCGAAATAGCCTATGAGCTGGGTTTTAAATATCCGCAACATTTTACACGGTTATTTAAGCAAAAGGTTGGAATATCGCCTTTAGAATACAGGAATTTGAATTGAGGGGTTGCTAATTATTCTTCTTATATTTTTGCTCTTTCTTCTTATCAATAGGGGGGAGAAGTGTAATGGTTATATGCCTATTCCCTAAACTTAACCTAAAAAATCTCCCTCTATCATTTATTTACTTATCTCTGATTAGGTAAATAACATCTAAAAGACGTTATATATAACTTTACATTAAAACGGAATTGTTATCTTTGTGCAAAGATATTCTTGAAGCGTTTTGCTTTGAGTCCGGCACTGAAACTTAGGAACTTTCACAACAGCAGGACAACAAGTGTAAATGCTCATGCTACGGCGTGGGCGCACTTATTGTTGTTGGGTTTCCTAAGACCTCAGTGCTGTAAGTTGTTGCCTACGCTCTTTTTTTAATGGCGTCGGCATGATAGTTAAAATCAACTCTTTAATTTAATATGGCAGCCGCAACATATTTTCCCAATTTTGAATATCCTGCTTCGGAAGTTTTCAAATATATATGTATTCTTAAAGATTTCACCTTAATGTTGCATAGTGGAGATATTATAAAATTTACTCCTGATGACGAGTACGCCTTCAAAGCATGGCTGGATAATAATGGAGTGCAGAATATCAGAAATGAAAGCGATTGGGCGGTGAAATAGTAATTGTGTCACCACCCGGTATATTAACGCCTACGTCTTGTTGGCTTAGTAGTAGTCCATATAAATATAAACCATATACCAAAAGCTACAGCAAATCCTACCCACGGAGTTTTCATTGACAAGGCTGCAAAATATCCTACTGTTGAAATGATGCAGGTGATAAAGAACCAAATTACATTTTTCATCGTTATTCAAATTTAAGTGTTTAAATACTTAAAAAGAATTACATGGGAAAAATATTCCATTCCCATGTAATCCATTCTATTTAGGCGGCGATTTTTTTTATTTCGTTTTCCTTTTGTACTTTCTTCATCACCTTGATTTCGATTTTTCTTAGCTGTGCAAGGACTTTCCGCTGTACGTCATCCACAATCTTCCAATCTTTGGCGATGTAAATATCTGTTGTACGATTGCCCTCGTCAACGTGATTAAGTGCAAGAGCCACGTCGTCTTTGGACATACGGCAATCATTCCTTGCAGTATTTGCAAATGTGTGTCTTGCCCAATACAAAGTAAGTTCGGGTATGCCAGTCAATTTACGTAGTTGCTCCATACCTTTACATAATGCCCAATTAAGGGCATTGGCACTTGAATAGCGTTCACGTAGCTTCCCTAAATATTTTTCCAATAAAGGCTTGGCCTCCTCGACAATCTTAATACTGATAAAGGCATTGTCCTTACGTTTGCCCTCCGTCTTGGAGCGGTTATAATCGACACGTCCGTTTCTAATGTCACGTTCTATTATCTGATACAGGTCTACCGCATTCATTCCGCATAGGTAGAACGAAAGCATATAAAGTTCCTTAGCTAATTCCGCACGACTTCCGGGTTTGGTGACACAATCCCGAATAATCAATACCTGTTCAAGTGTGTTGTTCCTTTTCTTGGTGAGAGGTGGGGAACCAACTTTATATTTCTTGAATGGATAATGTTTGACGCGGTATATTCCGAGGTCCTCGTTATTATAAAGTTCTCGTGCAGCATTGAACAATGTTCGTAAATCTCTCATGTGGTTGTGCAGCCCACTATCAGACAATCCTTTTTCCGTGGTGACAACTGGCTTGTTGTCTTGATTGTACCGTGTCATTGTCCGCTCTGACCTTAAATAACGCTCGTAGGACATTAGCATATTGGAGTTGACTTCCTTAATGGATATGGACGGGCGTTTAAAATAATCGACAAGACTGTTACGGATTACCGATTGATTTTTGGCCGATCCGCCGCGTCCCTCTTTCTTTAGCCGTTCAATGTGTTGAGTACAAAACTTAATAAAGTCGATGTCCTCGTCCTTATCACGCAGGTAATCCCGCAATGATGTAGCTGTAAAATAATCAAGTCGGTCGTCGAGATCGCTAATCATCTTACGATAATCTCTTAGCTGTTGTTCGACCTTATCTGCAATAAAAGGATCTTTGATTTTGTAATCCTTGGTAAGTTGCTTCTTGACAACAAAGTGATTTGTGTCAATAAACTTTCTTTCACTTTTGTGATGGACACAAATTTTTACGTTGTAAGTTCCATCTGCTTTCTTGTGGTGTTCATAAACCTTTGCGCTTACGGTTGCCATAATTTTTTCAATTAGCACGCAAAAATTTCCGTTACCTATTTGTTACGGTTTTGCGTGAAGTTCAACAAAAAACTATGTAAAACCAGCCGTAGGGGCGATTTACCCGTGACTGTCTCGCCGATGAAATCGGCTCAAAGAAATGAAAAAAAAACCGCTTCAAAATTTCTTCTGAAACGGCTTTTAGTGCGCCCAACAGGGCTCGAACCTGTGACCAAGAGATTATGAGTCTCCTACTCTAACCAACTGAGCTATAGGCGCTTATGTTATTTTATTTGTCAAATATAGACAAAAATGCTCAAATTTTTTGAGTTTTAAACTTTCTGAAATTTTCTCTCTGCTTAGGAGAGGTTTTCAGTACTAAAAAACTCTTTTTTAGTGCCTTAGCCCATGAGATTATGAGTCTTCTACTCTAACCGACTGAGCTATAGGAGCGGGTTATTTCGTCAATTTTAGCCACTGTTGTGCTGTTTTGACGATGCAATTATCGATATTTGTATCGGTATTTCAAAATAATTCGATGGAAAAAATTAAAAATATTGTTCTTGATTATGGGAACGTCATCTTCATGATTGATTTTGTAAAATTGAAAGCTGCTTTTACTCAGTTAGGTATAAAAAACGTGGATGCAGTTTTTGGGCACCATGGGCAGAGCGAACTTTTTGACAATTTTGACAAGGGAAAGATTGACGCGGCGCAATTCAGGGACGGTATTCGCGAAATCACAGGAAATGCGGCGCTAAGTGATGCGCAGATTGATGCCGCCTGGAATAGTCTGCTCGTTGGCGTACCTCAAGGTAATCACGATCTGTTAATGCAGCTGAAAGATAATTATCGCACATTCTTATTAAGCAACAACAATGCAATCCACTACGCCTATTGCATGAATGATATTCAGCAGAAGTATGGTGTCGCCGACAATGAAGCTTTTTTTGAAAAGACGTATTATTCGCATCTGGTAGGGATGCGTAAACCGGATGCTGAAATATTTGAACTGGTCATGCAGGAGCAGCAATTGCGTCCAGAAGAGACACTCTTCATTGACGATAGTCCGCAGCACCTGGCAACAGCCCAACGATTGGGCTGGCATACGGCACTCTGTACCAAAGAGAAACCGCTAAAACTCCTGCTGGAAGAGTTTAAGCTGTTATAAGTGATTTTTTTCTTTTCATTATCATTCTTATTTTGTACCTTTGTCCCACTTTAAATTTTAAAAGCGACGAAAGGAGGTATATACAACGCATGATTATCGTAAATGTAAAAGAAGGAGAATCTTTAGATAGAGCATTGAAACGTTTCAAAAAGAAATTCGAGAAAACTGGAGTTTTGAGAGAGTTACGTTCACGTCAAGCTTACGAGAAGAAATCTGTGACTCGTCGCATTCAAGTGAAAAAAGCGATCTACAAACAATCTTTGAATCAAGATGTAGCTAACTAATTGATTCGCTGAGATTTCAAAAATATAGAGGGAAAAGCATTGCTTTTCCCTTTTTTTTGTGCTTTTAAATTTGTAAATTAAGCATACTATAGCGCGGTAATTATGTTGGAAAAGGAGTTTATTCGTTTTTTACAGATTGAAAAAAGGTATTCGGAACATACGGTGATTGCCTATCGGCATGAGCTGGACATGTTTCGGGACTTTTTGACCGCCGAAGGACTGGAGGTGAAGGATGTGGTCTACCGTGATCTGCGCCATTACTTTGCGCAAATGATGGAAGGCGGTAAAAATGCCAGCTCTGTTAACCGGAGTATGTCGTCGTTGCGTACCTATTTCAAATTTCTGCAGCGGGAGGATTATATTGTTAAGAATCCGATGACCTTAATCAAGGCTTTAAAAACAGCTAAAAAGTTACCGGTCGTGGTCGAGAAGGATAAGTTGGTCCGTCTATTGGATCACATGGAGCAGCAACAGGAGGATTTTGAATCCTGCCGCAATTACATTGTGATGGAATTGCTCTTTGGTACAGGAATCCGCCTGGCCGAATTGTTGAAAATTAAGGAACAGGATATCGATTTTTTTAACAAAAAAATCCTTATATTAGGTAAAAGGAACAAAGAAAGGCTCGTTCCGATAAATGATGTTTTACTGAAAGAATTGAAAAACTATTTACAACAAAAAGCGACGCAATTTGTTGATACTGATAATAGCTTATTGATCGTGACCAGAGCGGGGAAACCAGCGTATGCCAAGCTGATTTATGATATTGTGCATAAGCATCTGACGCTGATTTCTACCCAAGGTAAACGAAGCCCTCATATCTTGAGGCATACGTTCGCAACCGCCCTGTTGGACAATGGGGCCGATTTAAATGCAATTAAAGAACTGCTGGGACATGCAGGCCTGGCGGCAACGCAGGTCTACACGCATAACTCAGCAGAGCGATTGAAGTCAATTTATAAACAAGCTCATCCAAAAGCTTAAAAAAAGGAGGAAAAATGAACATTACTGTGCAATCCATTCGATTTAATGCGGATCAGAAGTTAATCGAATTCATTAAAAAGAAAACAGGAAAATTGGAGCAGTTTTTGGATTCAATCATCGGTGGTGAATGCTATCTTCGATTGGAAAATGTTGATGACGAGGCGAACAAAATTTCGGAAATAAAACTGAATATCCCCGGAAGCCAACTTTTTGCAAAAGGACAGGCGAAAAGTTTTGAAGAGGCAACTGATATTGCCGTTGAATCTATTCGTAGACAGATTAATAAATATAAAACAAAATCAAAAAATACAGTCATTAATAATCGTAAAGAAGTCTTGTTAGAGGAGGAAGAAGAGGAAGAATACGATTAAAATATATACATACCCATGTTGTAGAGGAGGTCAGGTCATACTGGCCTCCTTTTTTATACAGGAAAAATCTTATTTATAATAAATCAAAATAATGTAATGTTTTACTTGGATTGATTATAAATAATATTTACTTTTGGGCAGTCAAATGATAAGAGGAATAGAAATGTCAGAATTGGTTTGCCCGTTAGCGAATGTAGAAGAGGTATTTTCTACCGCCGCTGGTACAGTTTATCAATGTAGCCGTAAAAATTGTTTCTGGTTAGCTTATAATAATAGCACCACTTCTTTTTCAGTTTCGGATTTTTTGAAGTTCAAGAAAAGAATTGATACCATAGATGTGGAGCGTATGCTCAATGATACAACTCGTTCCTCAGATTTTGAAATTGTGATGCCATTTCGTACGGAGCGCTGTTTTATCCTTTCAGTGGAGAATATACTTGAACTACGCGAGCTTCTGGATGGCGCCAAATTTATGATTGAATTAAACAGTGTCGTCAGAACCTGCCTGCAGGTATCACCTTTCGCTGTATTGGCCTAGGCTGACGTATGCTAATACAACATAGTAGCTGCGGTGTATTTTGATAAATATACACCGCAGTTTTTTGTATAAGGCCTCCTTATTTAAATTAAAATTAAATAACAGGTCGATGGGCCTAAATCCAGCAAGCCGTAAATTCTGCTTTTTTAAAGCGATTTAAAGCCTCATTGTTTTCATTTATTGCCTATTGAAAGTTTCGATCAGCTGTATTTGTAATTGTATTGATTCTAAACAAGTTGCATTTTTATTGGCTAATTTAGACTGAATTTGTATTGCATATTCTTTATACAAATTGTTTAAATGCGATGTATCTTTGTAATGAAGTCGGGTGATCGGATTTATCGCCCGAGATTGTTTTAGAAATTAAACTTAAGGAAAATATGAAAGATTTATTGAAATTAAAATCTTCTTTAAAAGAAGAAATCGAAAATATACTTAATGCACAGATCAAGGTAGAGGCACACTCGTCAGCATTGTATCTAGCGATGTCATCTTGGTGTGATGACCAAGGTCTGGAAAATGCAGCGGAGTTTTTTGCGAGACAGTCCAATGAAGAGCGCGAGCATATGCTGAAGCTTTTTAACTATATCAACAACCGTGGTGGACGTGCGATCTCTCCGGAGATTACAGGGATCCCACAGGACTTTGAGTCTTTCCGCGGTGTATTTGAACAAACCCTGGAGCAGGAAATGTTTGTGACCGAGCAGTTTAACAACATTGCAGACAGATGTGCAAAAGCAAAAGATTATGTGACGTTCAACTTTGTACAGTGGTTTTTGGAAGAGCAAGTGGAAGAAGAATTTGTGGCGCGACGCATTCTCGAATTATTCGATGTTATCGGTGAAGAGGGTACGGGCCGCTGGGAAATTGACAAACACCTTGTTAAAGTTTCTTTTGCTGGTGAGTAAAAGATAGAAAGATTTATCCGAAAGAACGAGCTGTTTTCCCGACAGCTCGTTTTTTTTTATACAAAATCACAACTTTTTACGTTAATAGCTTAAGAATTCTTATATTGAATTGTATAATTGCAAAGTCTATTTGATGGAACTAAGGGGCGGGAATATCATCCGGTTTATACTTTTGTTGTCTATTATAAGCTTGTTTTTTCTGCCAGGGATCACTTTTGGCCAGTCGACAAAAAAAGAAGTTTATGGACTTGTTGTAGATACAGCTGGCAGGCCGCTAAAAGGTGTTAATGTCCACTTGACGAGCTCCCGCGATACCTTGTTCACTTCCACATCCGTTACAGGTTACTTTCATTTCAGCAGGGTGCTGGGCAACGATATCCGTATAAGCTGCAGCCAGATCGGTCTCAGTATACTGGAACGGAGTTACCCGCTCTACAGCAGCACGACAGCTAAGCTGGATGTCGGCAAATTGACGATGTTTCCACATGTTTCGCTGCTCAAAGAGATTGTAATCCAAAAATATAAACCCATTGTCTACAAACAGGATACAGTACAATTTAATCTGGATGCTTTTCAGTTTGACCGTCGGGCATTACTGGAGGAAGCACTTAAAGCGCTGCCAAATGTACAGGTTTCGCGTGACGGCTCTGTCTATGCTTTTGGAAAGCCTATTTCCTCGGTCAAAGTGGATGGCAAGAAATTTTTTGGCGGTGATGTGCTGACAGCTACGAGAAACCTGCCGGCGGACTTTGTAAAAAACGTGCAGATTATCGATTTTTATGGTGATGAAGCGACAGCCAAAGGGGTCAAAAACACCGAATCCGAAAAGGTGCTGAATATTGTTCTCAAGGAAGACAAGAAGAAAATCACCTTTGGCCAGGCAACTTTGGGCGGCGGTTCTGCAGAGCGCTACCTCGGCAGCATAGGGGTCAATAGATTTGACAATGGAAAGGAATACTCTATTGTTTCTTCGACTAATAATACAAACACCAATCTTTTTTCATTTGGGTCGCCCAATGGGGGAGAGCGCGAGCGGGAGATGGGGGAGCTCGCGGATTTTGCGGACCCTACTGATGGAGTCAATAAAATCAGCTCAGTGGGAGCTAGTTTCTCCAGCCCACTGTCCCGAACAGTGAATGCCAGTGGGAGATATAGCTTTACTCAGCGTAACAACTATACCGAAGGGAATTCATTCCTGCAATCCATCTATAAATCCGGCAAGGGCGTCAACAATTCCATTAGTAATTACGAAGATTACAAAATCAGGTCCGTAGACCGTACGCATAAGATGGACTGGGACTTTGACATGAAGTTGTCCCCAAAAGACCAATTAAAAGTTTCCCCGAAACTTTCCTGGTCCAATTCGGCTGGACAGACTTACAAAGACAGACGTCTTCGGAACAACAGTCTGAGCAGTACTGGGCGTTACGGTGCTGTCAACAGCAGCGAAAGTCCGGCTGCCGCCCTCGATCTTTTTTATGTACGGAGCTTCAGCAAGCCCGGCCGAAAAATACTCTATACCTTTCATACCGATTTTAATTCGCTCGATAAGGATGAAGAGCTTCGTGATGCCAATAGTGCGATAGACAGCAGTTCAACCGAACCTCGGAGAACGGAGACATTTCTCAAACAGATGATCCGTTCGGACAATCAGAATACCAACCTGCAGAGCCGGCTGTCTCTGGTTGAGCCTGTCGATCTGGGGGGTGTTCTGGAAATCAACTACGACTTCGACTATACCAAAATAGATGCAAATCGCTCAACCTATGATACAAAGGATGAGAGTATCAACCCAATTTTGGTGGATTCGCTCAGTCTCAGATACAACTATGCCTTTGCCAGCAATAAAGTTGGGATGATCTACCGGCATGATCTCGGCGAAAAGGTCAAAATGAGCTTTGGATTTGCGGTGCAGCCATCAGAACTGACGGGGACTTCTACCGACAAGGCGATCAGGACATCATATTCGAATGTGAATCTTGTGCCATCTACTGGCCTCAAATGGAAGTTTACCAAAGAAGAAGACCTGTCGATAGACTATTATGGACGCAATAATCAGCCTAACTTCTATCAGATACAACCTGTCGTGGACAATACCAATACGCAGAATATTATTATCGGCAATAAGGATTTAAAATCCGAGTTTGCCCACAGTTTTGTTTCTAAGTATCGTAAATCCATGACAAGGCATGGACAGTATCTCGAAGCGAGCCTCGCTTTTAATTTGGTAAACGACAAGATCGTGGCCAACCGGACGATCGAACAAAACTCGACTGTTCAGAAAACCAGTTACCGCAATACCGAGGGATATTATGATATTAAAAGCTACTATCTCTTTACGGCATCATTGCTGTCTGACAATTTGCAGATGAGCCTTAATGGCAATGCCGACTATTACAACAACATATCCTATATCAATGAAAAGAAGAGCTTTGGCGGCCATTTTTTACTCACGCAGGCGATCCAGTTTCGTTATGCCTGGAATGATATTTTTGAAGCTGAGTTAAATGGCAACTATTCTTTAAACCGGGCTACATTCGACTGGCCGGTGCAGGACAATATAACGGCGCATTCCGGAATCGTGGGACTCGGGTCCAAGGCTTATCTGGGCAAGCATGTAACGATGGGACTGGAGGTCTCCCAAAAATTTAACGCGGGGTATTCCAGTTCGTGGAATAATATAAATCCAACCATTATCAATGCATATATGGAGTATACTTTTGGACGTAATAATCTCGGTATGCTACGGTTTCAGGGATTTGACCTGATGAACCAAAATACCGGAATCTCGCGTGCTGTTGTCGGCAATGATATCCTTGATGTTCAGAATAACCGTCTGGCACGCTATTTTATGCTGTCCCTCAATATCCGCCTGCAAAAATATCCCAAAAAGTCGGGATAAATTGTCCAGCAGCAGCGTCTTGGAGACGGAAGTATGCGCTTGTTCAGGAAACTGCAATAGTGCGCAGCAAAACTAAATGTTGATAGACCAAGTGTCACCTATAATAATTATTGCAAATGAAAGCAGTTGTCATCACAATGCCGGGTGGACCGGAAGTCCTCCAAGTAGCGGAGAGGGCGCGTCCCCGGATCAGCGACTCGGAAGTGCTGATCGAAGTCCGCGCTGCGGGAGTTAACCGGCCCGATGTTTTTCAGCGAAAGGGAAACTACCCAGCGCCTCTGGGCGTGGATCCCAGGATACCGGGTCTGGAGGTAGCGGGCGTGATCGTCGAAAAAGGGAGTGCCGTAAAAGACTGGAATATCGGTGATCGGGTGTGCGCTCTGGTGGCAGGCGGTGGTTACGCAGCATATGCTGCCGTGTATCACGGACATTGCCTTCCCATTCCGGATGCGCTGAGTTTTGAGGAAGCCGCCGCGTTGCCCGAGACGGTTTTCACCGTGTGGGACAATGTCTTCCGCAGAGGGATGCTACAGGCAGGAGAAGGGTTGTTGGTGCATGGTGGCGCTGGGGGAATCGGGAGTACCGCCATTCAGCTTGGGGCGCTGTTCGGAGCAAGCGTATATACAACCGTCAGTTCACCGGAGAAAGCCGCTTTCTGCCTTTCCCTTGGTGCGGTCAAAACCATAAATTATCGGGATGAAGACTTTCAGCAGGCCTTGGCTGGCCTGCCCGTGGATGTTATCCTGGACAGTATCGGCGGATCCTATTTTGAAAAGAATGTCAACCTGTTGAATGCTGATGGCCGGCTGGTGTATATCAATGCAATGGAAGGTGCAAAAGTGGAGCTGAACTTACTCAAGCTCATGCAGAAGCGAATAGTGCTAACCGGTAGTACACTACGCGCCAGGGACCGGCAGTTCAAAGAAGGCCTACGCGATGCAATCTGGTCTAGTGTATGGCCCAAAATTGATTCGGGCGATTTTAAACCGGTGTTATTTCGCGTACTTCCATTTCATGAGGCTGCCGAAGCCCATCGTATCATGGAGGATTCTGTGTTGCTTGGTAAGGTTGTGCTAAGCTTTTAGCTTTTGAAAGTTGAGTGGCGTTGTGCCGGTGATATTTTTGAAATATTTATGGAAACTCGAGAAGTTCTGGAATCCAGAATCGAAGCAGATCTGTTTGATCGTATGTTTGTTTTCCCGCAAAAGGTTGCAGGCGGTCTTGACACGCATCTCGATCAAGAACTGAAAAAGCGTTTTGCCTACCTGTGATTTGAAATAGCGGCAGAATGAATTTGGCGTCATGCCAGTCAGAGAGGCCAGTTCCTGCAAACGGATCTGATCGCGATAGTTCTCACCAATATATTGCATGGCGATCCGCATGCGGTCGGCATCCTGATTCTGTAGCTGCACCGTAAACGTCTCGCTGGTGAGCAGGTCATGTTGCTCCTCGGCGGCGACGCACACCAGGATCTCCAATAAACATACGATCCGTGCCGTGCCTGCACTACGTAGTATATCGTTGATATACTGGATTGTTTTCGACTTGCTTTTCGCAGAAAGTGCAATGCCACGTCTGGCCGTGCGCATCAATTCTTTGATCTGCTGATTTTCGGGTAAATTAATGAAGTCATGTCCCCAAAAATTCTCTTTAAAATGTATGACGCGAATATCCGCCGGCTGAGGCTGATCCTTTTTTAAATAGATCTCGTCAAATAACCAATAATGTGGAAGATTGGAGCCGACCAGCGTAATATCACCGGACTCAAAACGCCGTACACTGTCTCCAATAAACTGGGTGCCGGATCCTTTGGCAAAATAGATGAGTTCAAGCTCTTCATGATAGTGCCAAAGGTTGTGATATTGTGGCGTACTATCCTGTCTGGCATTGAAGGAATGGGCGAGGTGTTTATTTAGATGGAGCAATTGCGCTTTCATAACTATGAAATATATGCAATAAAGTTACGTATTTCTAGGTAGGGATGGTAATATAGCTTAATAAAATGATAATATACCTGAATATAGTCTAGTATTTTTAAGTTTATTTTACATTTAAATAACTACTTATAAGCGTTTGAAACTATGACTAACAGAAAGAGTTACACATTTGCCCTGATTTTGGTAACCTCCCTTTTCTTCTTCTGGGGATTTATCCATAACCTGGATCCCATATTGATACCACATTTGCGGAATGCCTTCAGTTTAACCCATTTTCAGGCTTCGTTGGTCGATTCGGCGGTGTTCATTGCCTATTTTGTGATGGCTATACCAGCAGGGATTATCATGAAGCGCTACGGTTATAAGGCCGGTATTTTGATTGGCTTGCTATTTTTTGCCATCGGATGTTTTCTTTTTGTACCGGCTGCCAACACCATCAGTTATACTTTCTTTTTGGGCGCTTTATTTGTAGTAGCCTGTGGTCTGACGATATTGGAAACAGCGGCTAACCCGTACGTGGCCATTCTAGGCGATCCGGCCTCATCTGCGCAACGGCTTAATTTTGCTCAGTCGTTCAATGGGCTGGCTGCCTTTTTAGCCCCTATATTTGGTGGTAAATTCATCTTGTCGCATGCCCCCAAATCGCAGGAGGAACTTGCCCAGATGACAGAACAGGCCAAACTGGCCTATATTCAGTCCGAGACAGCTTCGGTGAAGATGCCTTATCTGATTCTGGGGATATTGATTTTGTTGATCGCAGCACTGTTTTTCTTTACGAAGCTTCCGGATATCAAAGACGATGAGGAGGAAGGGAAGGCGGGCTTTTTTCATGCACTCAGGCATAAAAACGTACGCTGGGCCGTAGTTGCCCAATTCTTTTACGTCGGTGCGCAGGTTTGTATATTGAGCTTCTTGGTACTGTATGCGACCGAAGTGGCGGGAATATCGGGAAAAGACGGTGCTGATTACGCGGGTTTTGCCGGATTGGCGTTTATGCTGGGCCGCTTTATCGGAACCTTCTTTATGCGTTTTGTCACGGCGTCCAGATTGCTTATCATGTATTCGTTTATCACCATCGCACTATCCCTGGTTGTAATCTTTGGAACAGGTGAGGCGACGCTTTACGCGTTGATAGGTATTGCATTTTTTATGTCCATCATGTTTCCGACGATTTTTGCCTTTGGTGTACAGGGGATAGGGGCAGACACCAAATCTGCTTCTAGCCTGATTGTCATGTCAATCGTCGGTGGCGCATTGTTGCCACCGCTCCTCGGTTTAATCTCGGATAAAACAGGTCACTTTCAATACGGATATGTTGTGCCCCTGGTCTGCTTTATTGTTGTATTGATCTTTGCTTATCAGAACAAAGATGTCCGTATTGACGAAACAGAAAATCTTAAATCACATTAATAAACAGGAATGAAAAAATATGTCATGGCATTGGATCTAATTGATGATCCACAGCTGATCAAGGAATATGAAGACTATCACCGTGCAGTATGGCCAGAGATCAAGCGTTCGATCCTCGACGCGGGCGTGACGCAAATGGAGATCTACCGGTTCGGGAATAGGTTATTCATGTGTATGGAAGTAAGCGAGGACTTTTCTTTTGAGCGGAAAGCCACTATGGATGCCGCCAACGAAAAAGTACAGGAGTGGGAGCAGCTGATGTGGAAATATCAGGCTGCAATACCTGGGGCCAAAGCGGGGGAGAAGTGGGTAATAATGGATAAAATATTTGAATTAGTATAAGTTATGGCCATACAACGCTATTTACAGATCCACCCCATGGACAATGTTCTTGTTGCATTGCAGGATCTGGCCGAGGGGACGACGATTGTTTTTGGAGACAAAGAATTTACACTCAAACAGGCTGTTGCTGCCAAACATAAATTTACCATCCAGCCGATGAAGCAGGATGCCAGCGTGTTTATGTATGGTGTTTTAGTGGGAAAGCTAAACCATGATTTGCTGGCGGGTGAACTGATCACGACAGAAAACTTGCGGCATGCGTCCGAAGATTTCCGCATGGGGGAACGCAAGACCGGCTGGACGAAGCCGGATGTCTCTGCATTTAAAGATAAGACCTTTAAGGGGTTCCACCGCTCTAACGGAACGGTCGGAACGGCCAACTACTGGCTGGTCATACCACTGGTATTCTGCGAAAACCGTAATGTACTGACGTTAAAAGCTGCATTCGAAGAAAAACTGGGCTATAAAGTGAATGCAAATAACTATGTCTCGGAGGTAGAAGATCTGATCACGTTATACAAATCGGGCGCGGATGTGAACCAGATTCTTGCAAGGAATCTACAGGCGGATCCAGCATCAGTACGGCACGAACGCCTATTTAAGAATGTCGACGGAATCAAATTCCTCAATCATGAAATGGGATGCGGAGGTACACGCATGGATTCAGATGCCTTATGTGGCCTTTTGGCAGGATACATTACTCATCCCAATGTTGCAGGGGCGACGGTGCTGAGTCTGGGCTGTCAGCATGCACAGGCCGCTATTCTGAAAGCAGAGATTGCAAAAAGAGATCCGGACTTTGACCGACCAGTCTATATTTTTGAGCAGCAAAAAGAAGGTACTGAAAAGGAGCTGATGCAAAAAGCCATTAAGGCGACATTTGCGGGTATGATGCAGGCGGATCAGCATGAGCGCAGGCCTGCAAGCCTGGACAAGCTCTGTGTTGGGCTGGAGTGCGGTGGGTCAGACGGATTCTCCGGTATTTCAGCTAATCCGGCACTCGGATATGTTTCCGATATCTTGGTTGCTCTGGGCGGTTCGGTGATCCTGGCCGAGTTTCCTGAGTTATGTGGGGTGGAGCAGGAATTGAGCGACCGGTGTATTGATGAGGCTACTGCCGAAAAATTTATGACGTTGATGCGTACCTATAACGCCAAGGCCGAAGCTGACGGTTCGGGATTTTATATGAACCCCTCACCGGGCAATATACGTGATGGTCTGATTACGGATGCCATAAAATCTGCTGGAGCGGCTAAAAAGGGTGGAACTTCACCTGTAGCTGCAGTGGTCGATTATCCGGAACTGGCCAATGGGCCGGGATTGAACTTGCTGTGCACGCCGGGCAATGATGTGGAGAGCACGACCGCGGAGGTGGCAGCAGGAGCTAATATTGTGCTATTCACAACAGGCTTGGGAACGCCCACGGGCAACCCGATCACGCCGGTGGTCAAAATATCCACCAATACAAAAACTTTTGAAAAAATGCCCGATATCATAGATCTCAACTGCGGGACTATTATCGAAGGTACGGAAAGTATCGAGCAGGCGGCATATCGAATCCTCGATTATGTGATTGCAGTCGCCTCAGGTGAAATAAAACCAAAAGCAGTACTGTTGGGGCAGGATGATTTTATACCATGGCGAAGAGGCGTGTCACTATGATGAACCAATAATAATATCTATATGAAACTGAAACATGTCATCTGCGGTCTGGCGCTGTTCATGGGGGGTATCTCCCACAGTTATGGCCAGCAAGCTTACCAGCCAAGCCCTGAAAATTTAAAAAATAGGGAATGGTTTGAACAATCCCGGTTTGGCGTTTTCATCCATTGGGGAGTATATAGTGTCCTGGGAGATGGTGAATGGGTGATGAACAATCAAAACATCAGCTTGGACGAATATGGACTGTTGCCCAGATTCTTTAATCCACTTGCTTTTAATGCAAAAGAATGGGCAAAATTATTCAAACAGGCGGGTGCAAAGTATATTACGTTCACAACCCGGCATCACGATGGTTTTTCGATGTGGAATAGCCAGGTATCTGACTATAATGTTGTCCAAAAATCACCATTCAAGCGTGATATCGTGAAGGAGCTGGTGGAAGCATGCCGTGCCGAAGGGATAAAAGTCATGTTTTATTATTCCTTGCTGGACTGGAAGCGAAATGATTACTTGCCGGCCGGAAAAACCGGCGGCGGTATCGCTGGTCGGGATTCGACCAAGGGTGACTGGAATCACTATGTACAGTTTATGAAAGATCAGCTGACCGAACTGCTTACCAATTATGGTAGGATCGACGGCATCTGGTTTGACGGGCACTGGGACAAGCCAAAAGCAGACTGGCATTTCGAGGAGATCTATGCCTTGATTCACAAGCTGCAGCCACAGTGCCTGGTAGGCAATAATCATCATCTGGCACCGTTTGAAGGTGAAGATTTTCAGATGTTTGAACGTGACCTGCCCGGGGAGAATACGACCGGTTTTGGGACGAAAGCGCATGATGTCGGTACATTGCCGAAAGAGGTGTGTGGTACAATAGCCGGCTCCTGGGGATTTGAGCTGAAGGACCGGACCCGAAAATCCTTTAAGGAGGTGCTGACCTATCTCCTCAAAGCTGCGGGCCATGGTTCCAACCTCCTGCTTAACGTAGGGCCGATGCCAAACGGTGAAATACAGGATTATCAGCAAGATCGGTTAAAAGAGCTTGGCAAATGGTTGTCAGTATATGGTGAAACCATTTACGGTACCGAGGCTGGCGGAATAGCACCGACGGATGACTATGTCCTGACGAGAAAGGGCAACCAAGTATACTTGCATGTGCTCAAACCGGAGAAAAAGGATTTGCACATTCCAAATCTTCCATATCAGGTAAAGAAAGTGACAACATTTATCGGAAACAAAGAAGTTAAGTTTAGCAATAAGCAGAATGGTTTGCAACTGGATCTGCCGGCATCGACTGAGGAAACAGATCTGGTGCTGACATTAACAATTAAATAACAATGGGAAAATTAGAACAAAAAGTAGCTGTTGTAACAGGAGGGGGCAGCGGGATTGGACGTGCAATCAGTTTGGAATTTGCTGCCGAGGGTGCGAAAGTTTATATCTTGGACCTCAATGAGGAAGGGGGGGAGGCTGTCGTCGAAGAAATTGAGTCGGCGGGTGGACAAGCGGTATTCAGCCGTTGTAATGTAACAGATCAGCAAGAAGTAGTGACAATAGCGCAAAATATCGGAAAAATTGATATTTTAGTAAATAACGCAGGTATTGCCCATGTCGGCAATTTAGAAAATTGTAAATCAGAAGATTTTGAACGGATTTTTAACGTCAATGTAAAGGGGGCCTACAATGCCCTATACGCGATTGTGCCAATTATGAAAGCGCAAGGTTCAGGGGCGATCCTTAATCTGGCATCGATAGCAGCATGGGTGGGTATTACCGACCGTTTCGCTTATTCGATGAGCAAGGGTGCGATCTATGCCATGTCCATGTCTGTGGCACGGGATTACATGGCATATGGTATTCGTTGCAACAGTATTTCGCCTGCGCGAGTTCACACGCCTTTTGTCGATGGTTTTATTGCTAAAAATTATCCCGGGAAAGAGGCCGAGATGTTTGAGAAGCTGTCCGCCAGCCAGCCTATCGGGCGTATGGCGCAGCCAGAGGAAATTGCCAAATTAGCACTTTTCCTTTGCAGTGATGATGCTGGCTTTATTACCGGAAATGACTATCCGATCGATGGGGGTTTTATCAAGTTGAATAATTAGAGGTTGAAATACTCAATACTATAAAATATGAAGTTAATACGTTTTGGTGCTTTAGGCAAGGAGAAAATCGGCGTTCAGATTGACGGCGTAAATTACGATGTAAGTGCGTTCGGAGGAGATTATAACGAACAGTTTTTTGCGGAAGATGGTCTTGCCCGCCTGGAGGAGTTTGTAAAAGCAAATGAAGGCAAATTAATCGAGATCCCAGCCGGCGAACGCATCGGAGCACCCTTTGCCCGCCCATCAAAAATTGTCTGTATTGGACTGAATTACATGGATCATGCAAAGGAGACTAATGCTCCTATCCCTGCTGAGCCTATTATTTTTATGAAATCCACCACGTCACTTGTGGGACCGTACGATAATGTGATGATTCCGAAAGCATCTGTGAAGACAGACTGGGAAGTGGAGTTTTGTATTGTAATTGGTAAAAAAGCGTCTTATGTTGAAGAAAATGAAGCGCTGGATTATGTGGCTGGCTACGTGCTTCATAATGACGTATCAGAACGCGAATACCAATTGGAACGCGGCGGCACCTGGGACAAAGGCAAAGGCTGCGATACCTTTGCGCCGATGGGCCCCTTTATGGCGACCAAGGAGGAGATCAAAGATATCAACAATGTACGTATTTGGTTAAAAGTCAACGGTAAAACTTACCAGGACGGTAACACCAAGGATTTGATCTTTTCCATTGCCCATGTTGTTTCCTACGTGTCTCAGTTTATGACCTTACTGCCGGGCGATGTCATTTCTACGGGTACTCCTGCCGGTGTGGGGCTTGGATTTAATCCGCCAATTTATTTAAAACCCGGCGATGTCATTGAACTAGGAGCAGACGGTCTCGGCGAATCCCGTCAGACTGTGGTCGCTTATTCGAACAGTTAACTTGGTACGAAATTACGATTATGCGTATAGACACCCATCAGCATTTCTGGAAGTTTGATCCTGTTCGGGACAGCTGGATCACCGGCGAAATGCACAAAATTCAACGCGATTTTACACCGCTTGACATTCAATTTTTGCTCGAACGCAATGGTTTTGCTGGCAGCGTGGCTGTTCAGGCAAGCCAATCTGCTATGGAGACCGCCTATCTTGTCGGACTATCCAAAGAATATGCTTTTATCAAAGGTGTGGTCGGCTGGGTTGATCTCCAGGCACAAGACATCGATCAGCAATTAGCTGACTACCGTTCTGAGTCGATTATAAAGGGATTCCGCCATGTGGTGGAAGGAGAATTGGATCCTGATTTTTTGATCCGTCCGGCCGTATTGAATGGCCTCAAGGCCTTGGCTGAATTCGGGTATACCTATGATCTGTTGATCCGGCCCCGTCATTATGCTGCTACATTGCAATGTGTTGAACAAAATCCCCGGTTACAATTTGTGTTGGACCACATTGCGAAGCCTCCGATCAAATCCCGGGAGTTTGACGAGTGGGCGGCTTTTATTGACCGGCTTGCTGCCTTTCCAAATGTGGTATGCAAGGTGTCCGGTTTAGCGACGGAGGCGGATTGGACAGCATGGAAGCTTGATGATTTCAAGCAATATGTGGATCATATTGTCGATCGTTTTGGTAAGCAACGGATCATGTACGGTTCGGACTGGCCTGTATGTTTGCTGGCAGCCTCATATGAGGAAAGTATAGCCATCGTCGAAGATAAACTGGGGCAGTTCACGACGGCGGAGAAAAATGCATTTTGGGCCGAAAACGCGATACGTATCTATAATCTTTAAGAAAAATACTATGGATCTTCATTTAAAAGATAAAGTTGTCATCGTTACTGGCGGAGCAAAGGGTATCGGGCGTGCGGTGGTGCATGCACTCGCCAGGGAACAGGCGATACCCGTAATCGTCGGACGTAAACAGGCAGATAACGAAAAAGTCAGGGAAGAAGTGGGACAGTATGGCGTGCATGCACTATGTATTGAAGCGGAACTGTCTCGTCCTGAGGACTGTGAGCGGGCTGTCCGGGAGACGCTCTCTGTCTATGGACGCATCGATGGCTTGGTAAACAATGCGGGACACAATGACGGCGTGGGACTAGCTTCAGGGAACTATGAGAAATTTGTTGCTTCTTTACATAAGAATCTTATTCATTACTATCTAATGGCACACCATGCTCTGGATGCCTTAAAGTCGTCCAAAGGAAGTATCGTAAACATTTCTTCCAAAACGGGTGAAACCGGGCAAGGGAATACCTCAGCCTATGCTGCCTCCAACGGGGGTAGGAATGCGCTGACACGGGAGTGGGCAGTAGAATTGTTGCCATATTCCATTCGTGTAAATGCCATCATTGTCGCCGAATGTGCAACACCTCAATACGATAGCTGGATTCAGACCCTGCCAAATCCGGAGGAGACGCTGAAAAAGATTACGGACCGTATCCCCTTGGAAAACCGGATGACGACGGCAGAGGAAATCGCCAATACGACTGTTTTTCTCTTATCGGACAGATCGAGCCATACTACAGGGCAGCTGATTCACGTAGATGGAGGTTATGTGCATCTTGACCGTTCAATCATTGCCGAAGGATAACAGATCTTAAGTTCGTTTAAAGTCTTTTCTAACAAAGAACAACCCCTAACGCAACATTAAAGCCGGAAGAAGTTTCTTCCGGCTTTAATGTTGCGTTAGGGGAATTAATGGTCCTCAGTACTGGCGGATGAAAACACCTGCGAAAAAAAATAAAAAATATTTGTGTATTTAAACGATTAAGCTTATACTTGTGTAACTAAATTATAAACTTACGATCGGTGGCAGATTTTTGACCATTTTTTTTAGCTTTTTTTGTTTAAACGTTTAAGCTAAAAAATGATCAGCTTCCACAAAAACTGATTATAATCAATAAACCCAAATAAATAATAAGAACATTATGAGAAGACTCGTGTTTTTATGGTGTATATTCCTGTTTGGTTATACATCTTCCGCTCAGCAGTTTAACGGCCTCAGCAACCTGTCTAAATTATCCACGGCCAAAAGCAGATCTATTAGTCCTGAGAATTTTACCGGAGCCAAAGGGAAGGGTGGCATGGCTGTTCCCAATGAGAAAGATAGTCCTCGGAACCAGGCAAACGCTTCACGCGCAGCACGGGAGTTGGGGATAGGATGGAAGGTAAACCCTTATGTGCATATTGGTGCGGGTGAAACCTTTACCTTGGCAGAAATAGATGGGTCCGGAGTGATTCAGCATATCTGGATGACCCCCACTGGAAACTGGAGCCAATCTATCATCAGGTTTTATTGGGACGGGGAAACGGAGCCGTCGGTGGAGGCTCCTGTAGGCGCTTTCTTTGGAATGGGCTGGAATCGCTTTGCACCGTTAAATTCGTTGATGATGACGGTAAATCCGGGGAGCGCCTTTAACTCCTACTGGCCCATGCCGTTTCGGAAAAAATGCAGGATAACAATGGAAAATGTAAGTATACATCCCATGGTTCTCTATTATCAGGTCAATTATGCAGAAACACAAGTCGGAGATGATGAAGCCTATTTTCATGCACAATATCGTCGGTCCAATCCTACGGAAGGTTCCTTGCATACCATTCTTGATGGCGTAAAAGGTAAAGGACATTATGTCGGAACTTATTTAGCTGTCGGTGTAAACAATACGGGGTGGTGGGGAGAAGGCGAGGTTAAGTTTTTCTTGGACGGTGACAAAGAATTTGCCACTATCGTGACCACGGGGCTGGAAGATTATTTTTGTGGATCCTACAATTTCGAGAATAAAGAAACACGCCGATACCAGGAGTTTAGTACGCCCTATGCAGGACTTCATCAGGTGATTCGGCCCGATGGTATCTATGATTCACAGCAACGTTTTGGTATGTACAGATGGCACATTGCGGATCCAGTGCGTTTTGAAGGAGATTTAAAAGTAACCGTGCAGGATCTTGGCTGGAGATCTGAAGACCGCTATTTACCCCAAAAATCGGATATGATTTCTGTAGCCTATTGGTATCAAACTGAGCCTCACGGAAAATTTAAGCCTCTGCCCGGCAAGAACGGTATTGAAATCAATTAACGCTTACGATATGAAGAACACCAAATTATTGATGACCATGGTAATATGTTCGGTAATGTTCTCTGGTTGTGATAACCACAATAGAGGGAATAAAGGGGAAGCGCAGAAAAATCCACCCGTATCTGGTTTTGCCAATGATGTCGCGTTCCTCCGTGAGTGGGACAGGGATCTCATTGTCCTTACTGCTGCCCAAAGTGATGCGCAGGTGATCGTTTCGCCCAAATATCAAGGTAAAGTATTTACCTCTACCGCCGAAGGAAAAGACGGGAGGAGCTTTGGGTGGATAAATTACAAAGCCTTTGGGAAGCAAATAGATCCCCATATGAACGCGTACGGCGGTGAAGACCGGCTTTGGCTCGGACCTGAGGGCGGTTCTTTTTCCTTGTTCTTTGCTCCCGGTCGGGAGATGATCTTCGACCAGTGGCACACGCCGGCGGCGATCGATACCCAACCTTGGAACTTAGTATCATCTTCGCAGAAGGCGGTGCGGATGACCAAGGACATGGAGCTCTTGAACTATGCGGGTACGGTCCTAAAGCTCAATATCAACCGTCAGGTAGAGATTCTAGAACCGGGAGAGATTGAAAAAATGCTGTCCATTACATTGGACAGCCAGATCAAAGCGGTGGGATTCAAGACGATCAATGCGCTACGTAATACCGGAGATATAGCCTGGAATAAAGAAACCGGTGCGCCTTGTCTGTGGAGTCTGGATATGTTTACGCCAAGTCCCAAAACGGTAATCGTTATCCCTTATGTTGAGGCGGCAACAGGCAAAGTGGCGACGACGGATTATTTTGGTGAAATTCCTGCCGATAGGATTGTCCGGGAAAAAGGACTGTTGTACTTTAAAGCTGACGGTTTGTCCAGGGGAAAGCTGGGGATCCCGCCACAACGGACAAAACCTGTCGCAGGGAGCTATGCTGCTGATACCGGTGTGCTCACCATTACTCTTTTCGATGTAGACAAGACTGCAACTTATCTGAACCAAGAATGGACAACAAAAAAAGACCCGTTTGTAGGCGATGCAATGAATGCTTATAATGATGGACCATTAGCTGACGGCACTCAGATGGGCCCATTTTATGAGATTGAAAGTGTATCTCCGGGCGCATTTATTGCGCCTGATGGACTGATTGAACATAAACATAGCGTTTTCCATTTCGTCGGTGATATAGCTGGTTTAGATGCGATTGCCCAGCGTGTACTAGGAACGTCCTTGGAACGCATTTCCTCAATTTTTGACAAACCTAAACAATAACTTTATGAAGATCTATCCTAAAATTGGCATTCGGCCGATTATTGATGGCCGCTTGGGTGGGGTCCGTGAGTCGCTGGAAGAAACGACGATGAATATGGCTCAAGCTGTAGCTGACCTGTATACCGCAGAACTAAGGTATCCGGATGGCAGTCCTGTGGTATGTGTAATTGCAGACACCTGTATCGGCGGCGTGAAGGAGGCGGCATCCTGTACTGAAAAGTTCCAGCGCGAGAACGTGGGGGTGTCACTATCTGTTACGCCATGTTGGTGTTATGGATCCGAAACCATGGATATGGATCCTTTGTTGCCGAAAGCAATCTGGGGTTTTAACGGTACCGAGCGTCCAGGAGCCGTGTATTTAGCGGCAACGTTGGCTGCACATAACCAAAAAGGTCTACCTGCATTTGGTATCTATGGTAAAGATGTACAAGATCTGGGTGATCAGCATATACCCGACGATGTGCGTGGTAAATTGTTAGCTTTTGCAAGGGCGGGACTGGCTGTAGCCATCATGCGTGGCAAATCTTATCTGGCAATCGGTTCTGTTTCGATGGGGATAGCAGGCTCTATTGTAGATCCCGATTTTTTTCAAAGCTTTTTAGGCATGCGTAATGAATATGTGGATTCTTCGGAAATTCTACGGCGGATACAGCAGAATATCTATGATCAGGACGAATTCCAGTATGCTCTTCAGTGGACACGCGAAAAATGTCAGGAAGGAGATGATTTCAATCAGGAAAAAAATATTAAAAGCCGCGAGGAAAAAGACCGGGACTGGGAATTTGTGGTCAAGATGACCATGATTATACGCGATCTGATGGTAGGTAACGAAAAGCTGGCCGATAAGGGGTTTGGGGAAGAGGCTCAGGGGCATCATGCCTTGTTGGCTGGCTTTCAGGGACAGCGTCAATGGACGGATTTCCTGCCGGACGGTGACTTCTCTGAGGCCTTATTGAATTCATCCTTTGACTGGAATGGGATACGTGCACCTTATCTTGTAGCCACAGAAAATGATGCCCTGAATGGTGTGTCCATGTTGTTTAATTATTTATTGACAAATACGGCGCAGATCTTCGCGGATGTCCGCACCTATTGGAGTCCTGACGCCGTGGAACGGGTATCGGGATGGAAGCCTGAAGGCAGGGCAGCTGACGGTTTTCTCCATCTGATCAATTCGGGGTCCGCTACTCTGGATGGTACAGGGAAACAGCGCCGGGATGGCAGGCCTGCCCTAAAACCATTTTGGGCGATATCGGATGAGGAAGTTGAAGAATGTCTTCGGGCCACGACCTTCTATCCGTCCAATCGCGACTATATGCGTGGTGGAGGCTTTTCCTCCAAATTTGTAACCGAAGGCGGCATGCCCGTAACCATGTGCCGTCTCAATTTGGTCAAAGGACTAGGGCCCGTGCTACAGCTGGCAGAAGGCTGGACAATCGAGCTGCCTGAACATGTACATACTATCTTGGATGAACGTACCGACAAAATATGGCCGACAACCTGGTTTGTGCCGCGGCTGAATGAAAGTGTAAATTTTGCTGATGTCTATACTGTTATGGCCAGTTGGGGATCCAATCACGGGGCGATTAGCTACGGACATATCGGTGCAGACCTGATCACCCTTGCCTCCATGCTACGTATTCCAGTCAATATGCACAATATTGATCAGCAGGATATTTTCAGACCATCAGCCTGGGGATCGTTTGGTATGGACGGAGAGGGAAGTGATTATAGGGCATGTCAGACATACGGACCTTTATATAAATAAACCGAAGATTCAATTATACGTATCCTGATGAATAATATATCTCAACAAGAAAGGAAAAGGCCACTCTTTGTCAATGAACAAGGTGTAAATTACTTCTTTCCATTTATTTTTATCTGCAGTCTGTTTTTACTTTGGGGCTTTGCGCACGGTTTTTTAGATGTTTTGGATAAACATTTTCAAGATCTCTTGCATGTAAGTAAAGCGCAGTCGGGTTTTGTGCAATTCTCTCTTTACATCGGCTATCTTGCCATGGCACTTCCGGCCGGCTTGTTTATCAAAAAATATGGCTACCAGAAGGGGATCGTACTCGGTTTGGCTATTTTTGCTGTTGGCGCTTTTATGTTTTATCCAGCGGCAATTATGGGCTCGTTTATACCTTTTCTGGTGGCCTTGTTTGTCTTGGCATGCGGGCTTACTTTTTTAGAAACAGCCGCGAACCCTTACTCTACCGTATTGGGCAATAAAGCGGGAGCTGCCAGAAGAATTAATATCTCCCAGTCATTTAATGGTCTGGGTTGGATATTAGGGCCGCTGATTGGTGGGTTATTCGTTTTTGGCAGTGAGTCTACAGGTGAACATGATAAGTTTGATTCTTTGGTTACTCCTTATATGTTGATCGGCGGCATTGTGGTGGTTGTGCTGCTTATTTTCATGATGATTAAGTTGCCGGAGGTGGCCGAAGATTCGGATGCTGCGGGTGAAGAAAATCCGCCGCTACGGAAATTGCTGCAATATCCAGTATTTATGCTGGCTGTTGCAGCTCAATTTCTGTATGTTGCGGCGCAGACGGGTACGAATTCTTTTTTTATTAATTACGTGATCGATGCCGTACCGGATCTGCAGACGCCAATAGCTAGGATCATGCAGCATCTCGGGTACTTTGGGGAATTTTTTATGCCGAGGAACAATGAGCAGGCCGCCTCGATTCTTTTAGCTATCGGAGGCATGGGAGCCTTTTGGATCGGGCGGCTTTCCGGAGCTTATTTTATGCGCTACGTCAGTCCACGGAAACTGCTGATGTGGTACGCTTTCGTCAATAGTGTCCTGGTCGCTATGGTTATGATAGATATGGGGTGGGCTTCGGTCTTTAGTTTGTTTATTACCTACTTCTTTATGTCTATTATGTTTCCGACCATATTCGCCTTAGGTATTCAGGGGCTGGGAACATTGACAAAAAAAGCATCTTCGTTTCTAGTGATGGCTGTGGCAGGAGGAGCTTTTTGTCCTCCAGTTATGGGATTGATTTCTGACCACTCCACGATGGCGATAGGCTTTATTATTCCCCTATTGTGCTACTTGTTCATCGCTTTTTACGGATTCTGGATCAAAGGTAAGCTGAAAACCGAATCGATTACGGTAGGTGCATCCCACTAAAAGGAATCGGAATATGAGAAATGATAAATATGTGATCGGTGCTGATTTTGGAACAGATTCAGTGAGGGCTATCGTATCAAATGCCCAGAACGGCGAAATCGTGGCTTCATCGGTCAGTTCCTACGCGCGCTGGCAGAAGGGTTTGTACTGTCAGGCCAGCCAAAGTCAGTTTCGCCAACATCCCTTGGATTATATTGAAAGCCTGAGCCTTGCTGTACGAGACTGTTTACAACAGGCTGGACAGGAGGTGCAGGAAAATATTGATGCCTTGTCCATGGCGATGACAGGGTCGACCCCCGTAGCTGTCGATACAACGGGGAAAGCCTTGGCCCTATCGGACCAGTTCAAGGACAATCCCAATGCGATGTTTGTCCTCTGGAAGGATCATACGGCTATTCAGGAGGCTGAGGAAATTAATGCGGCGGGACAAAGAGATCCGAATCGCTTTTTGCGATATGTAGGCGGGACTTATTCGTCCGAATGGTACTGGGCCAAATTACTGCATGTACTGCGACACGATGCGGAGGTCAGGGATGCTTGTTATACATGGGTGGAGCACAGCGACTGGATGCCTTTCTTGCTGACAGGGGGGCAGGATGCCAGGCTGATCCGACGGAATGTGTGTGCTGCGGGACACAAGGCATTATGGTCTCCTGATTTTGGAGGGCTGCCCCCGGTGGCGTTTTTCAACAGTATAGATCCAATGTTGGAACCTTATATACGGCGATATGGCGATAAGGTGTACACGGCAGTGGAATCGGCAGGATATTTATGCCCTGAGTGGGCCGGGCGGCTGGGATTATCCACTACTGTACTGGTAGGAATCGGCTCCATAGATGCGCACGTCGGTGCTGTGGGAGGAGAAATAAAGCCTTTCTATATGAGTAAAGTGATCGGAACCTCTACTTGTGACATGATGGTAGTACCCAAAGAGGACATGAAAAATCTCCTTGTCGAAGGAATCTGTGGGCAGGTCGGGGACTCCATTATCCCGGGCATGGTGGGACTTGAGGCAGGCCAGTCCGCTTTCGGAGACGTGTTTTCCTGGTTTAAAGATCTGCTATTATGGCCCCTAAAATCCAAACGGACTTCCGGTGCGCATGAGTTTTATGCCGATATGGAGAAGGATCTGCTCCATGAGCTTAATCAGGCTGCTGCACAGTTGTCTTTACAGGAGGATGATCCATTTGCGCTAGATTGGTTCAATGGCCGGCGGACGCCAGACGTGAATCCTGGTTTGAAAGGTCTGATCGGTGGACTCACTTTAGGGACAACAGCTCCAGCTATTTTCAAAGGATTGGTGGAAGCTGCCTGTTTCGGTTCACGGGCCATTGTGGAGCGTATCGAACGTGAAGGTGTTCGTGTGGAAGGTATACAGGCAATAGGAGGAATTGCAAACAAGTCTCCTTTTGCCATGCAACTCCTGGCTGACATCTTGAACCGTCCTATTCACATTGCGGCAACCGAACAGGTTTGTGCTTTAGGAGCCAGTATGTTCGCTGCTGTGGTGGCTCAACATTATTGTACCATTGAAGACGCAATGGCGCAGATGGGTAAAGGCGACAAAGAAATCGTACAGCCGCGAACGGCATACACGGCACTCTTTGATCAGCGGTATAAGCAATATCTACGTTATGGGAGTCTGCAGGAACAGTCCCCTTAGTACGATCAGATTTAATTTATGACTTTATGCTACTTGTCAAGGCGTTTATATAAGAAGACAAATTTTCTAAATTAGCGGGAATAATTGACAAACTACCCCCACTTTGTAGACAGGTTTTTGAACTTTGTAACTCGGGGCGGACAAGCTGGAAAAGAGAAGTGAATTGGCGTATATTTCGCGGTCGACAATTAGTGATGTTTTGTCAAGGCGACGCAGTTCATTAACAGATATTGGAATTGAACCCTATATAGGTCACGATTAATGAAAAAATGAGTGTATGAGCAAGAAGATCTCACTGAAGGATATAGCTGAGGCGGTCGGAGTTTCTACCGCATTGGTATCGTATGTATTAAACGATAAAGATGAAAAGACGAGGGTCAACAAAGATACGGCCAGGCGTATCCGCGAGATGGCAAAAGAAATGAACTATCAGCCCAACCAGATAGCCAAGAGTTTGAAAAGTGGTCGTTCACAGGCCATTGGCTTACTGGTTGCGGACATATCCAATCCTTTCTTTGGAAATCTTGCCAGGGCTATTGAGGATGAAGCAAAGAAACATGGTTATAGCGTGCTTTTTGGAAGTTCGGATGAGGATCTGGAGAACTCACAACGGTTGATCGATACTTTCGTCAATCGGCAGATTGATGGATTTATCATCGCACCGGCAGAAGGTACCGTGTCACAATTGGAATATCTCAAATCGGCTAATATTCCTTTTGTTCTGATTGACCGGTATTTTAAGGATCTGGAGACCAGCTACGTTGTCATCGACAATTTTGATGCGACTTATCAGGCTACCCGACAGCTGTTGAAGCAAGGGCATACCAAAATAGCTTATGTATGTTATCAGAATCAGCTTCAGCATACTGCAGACCGGTATAGTGGATATGTCAGTGCACTACGGGATCACGGTCTGTCGGAGGACAGCAACATGATATGTGAGGTGGAATTCAATAACAGTGTTTACTTCAGGCAGAAATTTATTGAGCTGTTGCATCCTGAACGAGGCGTTGAGGCGATTTTATTTTCTACTAATACGTTGTCTATCATGGGATTGAAGATTGTTCATGAGCTCAATAAAGTGATTCCGGATGATCTGGCTGTTTTCTGTTTCGATGAAAGTGAGTCTTATGATCTGTTTTATTGTCCGATAAGCTATGTAAAACAACCGCTGTCACGGATCGGGAAAGAAGCGGTAAGGGTATTATTAGAACAGCTCAGGGGAAAGTCTTCGGCTGAGCAGAAGGTCATGTTGGAGGTGGAGATCGTGGCCCGTAAATCTTGTCAGAAAAGAAAATGAAACACTATTTAGGCTCCATATCTTTGTTATTCCTGACTGCACCCGCTTTTGGCCAGTCGGCAGTGCCCGACGGGGGGCAGCTGGCACAACCTGATACGACGGGCGTGTGGGTACAGCCGGCGCAAGGTAGGGCAGCGATGCCCGTCTGGGGGCATGTAGACGGCATTCGCATTGGTCTGGCTCCATTGCCGGGCCCCAGGGGGTTGCTCCGGATTTATGCGCCGTATCTGGACTATGATTTTCCTCAGGTGATCAATTTTATCGCCTTTGAACCTATACCAAAAGGAGAAGATCGCCGTGGGTTTTCTGAACTCGAAATGAGCAGCATGCATCCAGGGTTACAAGGCAAGCATTTTTGGAGCTCGGATACGGTAGACTATGCGGCGAGGTTAGACGGAGTATTTCCTGCCCGTGGACGGATTGGGAAGGATCATGGAGAGGAGACCTTAACAGTCTATATTTTTGCCGAGCCTTTTGATAATGGAGCTGCTGTGTATGCCCGAATTCGCTTTTTTGCGAGCAGGCCCTACGAATTTGAAATTACAGGTTATGCAACTCCGGGCTCAAGACCGCTGCAGTATTTTATTCCTACGGCCACAATGGGCAACAAAGCCCGGCTACGGACATTATATCTTAAAGATAGAAACTATTCATCTCAGGAGCTATGGCCGGATTATCAAGGGCAACACTTCACAGCGCATGCTTTTTTTTCACAGAAGGATATGATTCATAATAAAAAAGGAAATGTTTATTTTATTGCAGGTCCCAATGAAGCCAATTATCAACAGACTGTGTACACCCGGAATACCCATGATCATTGGCGGTATAACGGCAAGGTGGCTACCCAATACTGGTGCCGGCCAAGTCCCAGTAAGCTATTGAAAGGCGCTGTTAATGGGAGATACACCTATTGGGGCAGCCGTGAACCCATACCTGGAGGTGTCGCCATCGAAAACTTTGAATTCATAGAACCGTTCGAAAATGGGCAAGTCTATATTTACGGAATTAGTCCTCTTGCTCCAGAGTTACTGATTAAACATATTCAACAATAACCAAAATATAACAACCAATTCTTGCTTTCGATCGAGTTGGTTAAAGGGAAAAAATAACTGCCGTATTCCTGTTGTTAATTAGCTTAAACGATTAAATTATCTGCTTTTAAAATAAACTAATTTATAACACCTAATATTAATGACTATGAAATGCTACCTAAATTTAGCACATCGTGTCTGTTTAGTTCTCATGCTCTGTGCATTAACCTTTCAGGTGAGCACTCTACAGGCATCCACCTTTTTGCAGCAGTATCTGGTCCGTGGCGAAGTGAGGGACAGTAGTACGAATGCGGCCCTTGCTGGTGTGAATGTACGAATCAGAGGCAAAGCCGGTGGCACGGCAACTGATGCCAATGGCAGATTCGAGCTCGCTGTAGCTTCGAAAAGCGATATACTCGTCTTTTCGTATACAGGGAAAAAGACGGAGGAACGTGTGGTCGGCGAAAGCCGTCTTATTCATGTTAGTCTTGTTGATGAAGCTCGGATGATATCGGAGGTATATATCGGCTATATGACGCAGCGTAAGGCAGATCTTACGGGATCCATTGCAATTGCTGATGCGGAAGACATCGCCAGAAATCCATCAGCAAATGTGATGAAATCGCTTCAGGGTAAATTGGCTGGCGTGCATATTACGACCAATGGTGGTAATCCAGCAGAGGGCGTGAATGTGCAGATCCGTGGACTTTCGTCACTTTCGGGCGCTGTAAGACCTCTTATTGTACTGGATGGCATGCCTACGGAAAACCTCAATCTTAGGGATATCAATGCCTCGGATATCGAATCTATTCAAGTGTTGAAAGATGCGGCGTCGGCCAGTATATATGGCGCTAGAGCCTCGGGAGGTGTCATTCTGGTACAAACCAAGAAGGGGAAAGCCGGACAGACGAAGGTCGAGTACAATGGAAGTGTAGCCGTGGCCAACGTGTCACGAAAACCCCGGTTGATGAATGCCGAACAATATGGCGTAGCGATGTTTAGGGCTTATGCCTATGACGAAGCTGTGTATGGGCTCCCCATGACTTTGCCCACCACCTATAATTTTACCTGGCATAGGGATGCAGAAGGACGCGCGGTCCTGGATGCCGTGAAGCCAGCCGAATTTCTCAATGCCGAGAAGACGGTCAAAAGTGCAGATACGGATTGGCTTGACGAAATCCTCCGGTCAGCTGTCATGACCAATCATCAGATCGCGGTCTCTAGTGGTAATGAAAAATCAAAAAGTATGTTCTCCCTGGGCTATTTTGATAATCAGGGAACGCAGATACATACGTTTTTCAAACAGTTTTCGTTACGTGCCAAC
Organism: Sphingobacterium thalpophilum; assembly: GCF_901482695.1. Lineage (NCBI taxonomy): Bacteria > Pseudomonadati > Bacteroidota > Sphingobacteriia > Sphingobacteriales > Sphingobacteriaceae > Sphingobacterium > Sphingobacterium thalpophilum. The sequence goes on along the minus strand of NZ_LR590484.1, from coordinate 431,976 downwards.
AATGAGGTCAGCCTGTTTAACAACCGTTTAAAAGTAGGAGAGAACTTTGCTGTATCCTACTTACGTTATCGAGATGCCAATGAGATGCGCTGGGCACTGATCAATCCCCCGGCAGTTCCGGTCTATGACATTCATGGGGGCTGGGCAGGAGCAGCTGGTTTTGACGACTTTACCAATCCTGTGCGTGTGCTTACTGATAATAAAGATAATGTGAGCAATTATGTGAAGATGATCGGTAATGTCTTTGTGGACCTTAATATCTGGAAAGGAATTTCTGCGCGTTCGCAGTTTGGCATTGATTATGGAAATGCCTATCGCCGCACAGTCGATAAGAAGTGGTCCGAAACGGGAGGGCGAAACAGTGACGGCGAAAACTATGTAGGCAATTCACAGTCGCATCCTTTGAGCTATGTCTGGACCAATACCCTGTCGTATAATCTGCAGCGGGATAAACATAGCTTGGATGCTGTATTGGGGACAGAGTATACCCGTTTTGTAGAGGAGGGATTTTCGGCCCGACGGGAAGGTATTTATCTAGAGGATCGTGATTTTGCCCATATTGGAGTCACCACAGGAACAAAATATTCGCTGGGTAGTACGGCAGATGAATATGTGTACCTATCCTATTTTGGTAAAGCCAATTATGCATACAATCAAAAATATTTGTTTTCGGCCACACTACGTCGGGATGGGTCCTCGCTTTTTGGTGCAAATAATAGGTTTGCAGTGTTTCCAGCTTTTTCTGCAGGTTGGCGGATAAGTGACGAGCCCTTTATGAAAGAGGTGAAGTTTGTGTCAGATTTGAAGCTAAGGGCAGGTTGGGGGGCCAACGGAAGTGTGCAGGGGCTCCCCAGAGGCTATACTTCGACACCTTTTACCACTGATTATTTTGGTACTTCCTATCCTATAGAGGGGAACGAAACCGGTCCTTTGTATTCGGGATATCGAAGAACCTGGTTAGGCAATCCTAATCTAAAGTGGGAAACAACTACCCAAACGGACGTTGCCTTGGATTTCAGCCTTTTTAATAGCCGGATTAGCGGTTCATTTGGATATTACTTCAAGAAAACCAAAGATATTTTGGTGCAGACACCTTACATTGCCGCTATGGGAGAAGGGGGCGAACCCTGGATTAATGGAGCCAGTATGAACAACCGGGGAATAGAATTTGATATTAACTACCGCAGTGATCCCCAACGTGAATTCAAATATAGTATTTCGGCCAATATCGGAACGTATAAAACAAAAATCATCAGCCTTCCTCAGGATGTCATCAACAAATACCCTGGCAATGGAGTAGACGATCTGGTACTGGGGAGAACACCAAACATACTGTATGGTATGGTGGCGGATGGAATCTTCAAAACCCAGGAAGAAGTGGATCAACATGCCGAGCAAGCCGGCAAGGCTGTTGGCCGTATCCGCTACAAAGACCTCGACGGTAACGGAAAAATCGAAGAATTCTATGATAGGGCTTATATCGGGGTAAAAGATCCCAAATTTTTTGGTGGAATCACCTTCGATTTTGCCTATCGAAATTTTGACTTAAATTTCTTTTTTCAAGGAGTCTTTGGAAACAAGGTCAATAACTTGTGGAAGTATGAGTCTGATCTGTGGAATATCAACGTACCCGCACACAAAAATCATCCGACACGTATTTTGGACGGATGGTACTTTGACCATACCGATGCAGATATCCCTGCAATTTCCAATGCGACTTTAAATGCTGAGCAGCGATTTTCTAGCTATACCGTTGAAGATGGCTCTTATCTGAAACTGCGCAATATCGAGTTGGGCTATACACTTCCAGCATCCATATCGCAGAAGGCAGCGATGAACAAATTACGGTTTTATGCATCCGGGCGTAATCTATTGACCCTCAAAAAAGGCTGGGGTAAGGATCGCTATACAAGTTTTGATCCTGAAATGCCCGAATATGGATATCTAACGCCTATGTTTTTGACATTTGGTATTCAAGTAACCTTTTAAGCTTCCTATTATGAAAACATATAAAATAATCTTAGGTCTTGCAGCATCGCTACTGTGTGTCATGGGCTGTACAGATTCTCTCGATATTTCCCCAAAACAGGTGCTGGATGAATCCTATCTGGTAAAACCTGAAGATATGGAAGGTTTTGTCACAGCGGCCTACGCAAGAATGACCGACATCCCATCATTTGATTCTCCTTTTTCACCATGGTGGTCGGGGTCCATGCGTGCGGACGACTCCTATAAAGGAGGGGGCGGAACATGGGATGGTGATGGATGGCACAACATGGAGATTTTTGTGGGAGTTAATCCAAATGGTTGGCCGCTGGATTATCCTTGGTATGTATCCTATCAGATTATCCAGCGCTGCAATACAGCCATACAGAAACTGCAGCAAATCAAAGACGAAGATTTCCCACTCAAAAACGCGCGTTTGGGAGAGGTCATATTTATACGCACCTTTACCTTTTTTAGGTTAAAGCAGTTCTGGAAGTATATTCCGTATATTGACGAAAATGTCGTCGGCACGAGTGCCAACTTCGAGGCCGTACCCAACAGGGTCAGAGAGCAGCCCGATGACCAGTACCTATGGACAATCATATTAGATGATTTTAAGAAGGCCGAACAGTTATTGCCAGCGACCCAGGCCGAGAAGGGAAGAGTGGATAAAAATGCCGCGACAGCGATGGTCGCGCGAACCCTGATGTTTATGGCTTACGAACAGAATGACCTGCATGCGGTCGTCAATATCAATAAGGAAAGGTTGAGCGAAGCCCTGGTGTATCTGAACAAACTCACCGATCAGGAGGGTGGTAAAGTAGGTCTTCAAAATGATTTTGCAGAGAATTTTGATATCGCTTTTGATAACAAAACAAAAGAATCCATTTGGGAGATTCAATATTCCATCGATGACGGGAGTTCTACGGGAGGTAAGATCAACCGTGGCGAAGGATTAAACCACCCTTTTCAATGGGGTGGGTTCCAATGTTGCGGTTTTCATCATATCAGTTATACTATGGCCAACGCTTTTAAAACCGGTATTAATGGCCTGCCATTATTTGATACCTATAATAATGGTAGTTATGCAGATGGGGAAGCAGCTTTTTTCGGTAATAACAGTTTTGATCCACGTTTTAGTCATACCATTGCTGCTCCGGGACAGCCATGGAAGTATAATCCCAATCTGCTGTTCGAAACTAAGGGCATTCGTAATGGTGCCGAGTATGGCTACCTAAAATCAATCAAGGAACTTCCTCAGCCCGATTGTAATTGCCTGCTTTACGACGGCTGGCAGTTTAACTCGATGAACAAACGTATGATCCGTTACGATGAAGTGCTGCTCTGGAAAGCGGAGGTACTGATTCAGCTCGACCGCTGGAATGAAGCACTCCCTTTGATCAATAAAATACGGGAGCGGGCGGCAAGGAGTACAGCGCGACTGGTGAAAAAGGACGGTACGCCCATACTGAATTACAAGATTGAGACCTATAAACCCGGAGTGAATTGTACCTGGGATAAGGAATTTGCCTGGAAGGCCGTTCAATGGGAAAACCGACTGGAGATGGCCGGGGAAGGAAGACGCTTTTTTGACCTACAACGGTGGGGCATTCTGGAAAAGACGATGAATGCTTATTTTGCTGTCGAAAAGAATAGATTTAGGTGGATGGGAGGGGCACGCTTTACCGCTGGCCGTGACGAATATTTTCCAATACCACAACCGCAGATTAATTGGGCCAAAGGTAATTATACACAAAATCCGGGATATTAACAGTAAATAGGAGCTAATATGATTGTTCAAAATTTATTGCAGAGCCTGCGTTATTGCTGTTGGCTGATATTCATAATTTGTGATGTTCTTCTATTACACTCCAGTTATGCCCATGGTGGAGAGAGGGGCCCCAACCCGCTGATCAAGCGTATGGAGGTGGATAGCCTGGCGGGGAAGCCCGCCAATATAAGCGTCCGACGGCTTGGTCGCGGTGTGATGAAGGTAAATATCTCTTTTGACCTTCAGTCTGAGGTAGGTTGCGACGATTGGAGGGTAACTATCGAGCCGACATTCGAGGCTTCCTTCCATTGGGCTCCCCATTTAACGCCGACAGATAAGCATATTGTTGCGCAGCATGTGTTCAGGGCTCCGATGATGATGATGGCAGACGGCCAGAAACAAGTAGTGGTCATTCCCGATGTCGATATGCTGAATGCTACTGCAGCGCGGGATTGGTATATGGATCTGGATGCTCAGCAGAACAGGATGACTTTGGGGCGTGCGAAAGCTAAGGTAGACGATCATGTGCTGTTTCAGCGGAAGGAAGGTAACCGTTTTTCGGCTGGAAAATTCGAATTTGGATTTTATATACTGTCTTATACAGGTCGGGAGGTGAGGGACAACCCTTTTCGTGAACCGCTGGCATTTTTCTGGAAAAAATGGGGGAGCAGGCTGTATACAAAAGGCGAACCGATTTCGGGTAATCTAGATGCCTATGTGCGGCATAGCTATCACTGGGCTTTTGCGTCCTGGGTGGATCAGGTATGGCAAGATTTTGAAATCGGCGGGAAGAAAGTTGGAGCGCCGACGTTTATTGTGAACACTACACAGAGCCCCAACTTTGTGGGGGAGGTGAATGAGCGCGAGTTCCGGTCGGTTTGGAACCAAGCTTGGTTTAGCTCGCTACGTTCTGCCAGTGGGCTGTACCGCTTCGCGCGCAGGAATGCCGACCCCGAATTGTTGCGCAAAGCCAACCTGACAAAAGAACTGGCTTTGTCTTTTCCCAAAAAGGAAGGGTTTTTCTATGGACTGATTGGTGCTGAGATGGAGGAGCGAGAAAAGGGAGGGAAGAAAGTGTGGGGGAGTATAGGTTGGGACAACTTTTATTGGGGCAATTCGAACCGAAATCCTTACACATCAGATGCCCGTATATCCCCTTTTCATATCTTGGACATGAGCTGGACGGCCTTGCTGATGCTCCGCTGGTATGATGAACTGGATAGGGACGTGCGGCTGCTGAAGTATGCGGAGGACTATGCTCAGGCGCTGCTTAGGCTGCAGCAGGCTAACGGTTTTTTTCCGGGCTGGCTAGACCTGGAGACTTTGCAGCCTCTGGCAATCCTGAACGAGTCTCCCGAAAGTGCCCTGTCGGTAACCTTTTTGTTGACCTTGTATCGCCTGACAAAAAAGGAAATCTATAAAGCCGCAGCTCTCAAAGCGATGGACGCCGTGATCAGAGACATAGTCCCCAGTGGACGCTGGGAAGACTTTGAGACCTACTGGTCCTGTTCACGGATTGGATCCGAAGATTGGGTTGGGAAAAAAATAGCACGCAATCAGATGTATAAGCAGAATAACTTCTCGATGTTCTGGACGGCAGAGGCGTTATTGGAGTGTTACCGGCTTACACAGGCGAAGTCTTATTTGACAATGGGGCAGCGGGCTTTGGACGAAATGTTGATGACACAGGCAGCTTGGCAGCCCCATTTTATTCCTGTCAGAGCCTTAGGAGGTTTTGGGGTGCTGAATGCAGATGCCGAGTGGAATGATGCTCGGCAAAGTCTCTTCGCCGAGCTTATCATCGCCTATGGTAGAGCCCTTAATGAACAGGAATATATTCAGCGGGGACTATCGGCGTTACGGGCCTCTTTTGTCATGATGTACTGTCCGGAAAATCCAGATACCAAAGCGCAATGGGAGAAAGCCTGGCCCTTTTTCGGGGAAGAGGACTATGGGTTTATGATGGAAAACTATGGACATGGTGGCGAGACCAATGCGCATGGTTTGGGGATAGGTGAGTTTACGATCTATGATTGGGGTAATGGAGCTGCCGCTGAGGCTTATAACCGGATACTGGATCATTATGGAGAGGACTTTTTGCAGACAAAAAACGATTGATTGGCAGTTGTTGAAAGGGAGGCCTAAAACAAAAAAACTCCCGTTCATTTGAACGGAAGTTTTTTGTGGTGCCAGCTGGATTCGAACCAGCGACACAAGGATTTTCAGTCCTTTGCTCTACCAACTGAGCTATGGCACCTTTTGATTTTTTATTTAAATCTGTAATCTTCAGATTGAAGCGTGGTGCCAGCTGGATTCGAACCAGCGACACAAGGATTTTCAGTCCTTTGCTCTACCAACTGAGCTATGGCACCGCTTTTTTGCTTTCGTTTTATTCCCGATTGCGTTGCAAATATAGTGTGATAATTTGAAATCTAAAACTTTTCTGGATATTATTTTTGCTGTTTTTCCAAACAGGTTGATTTTGATCGAGATAAAATTACAAGAAACTAACATATCCAAAAGGGAATAAGCCGTATCTTTGCATTTCAATAAATTGAGATGAGTAAAAGAGGAAGAGTTTTGGTGGCAATGAGTGGAGGGGTGGATAGCTCCGTTGCTTCCGTTATGCTCCACGAACAAGGGTATGAGGTGATTGGTATTACGATGAAAACCTGGGATTACGCCTCCGCAGGTGGTTCGTCCAAGGAGACAGGCTGTTGTAGCCTTGATAGTATCAATGACGCCCGTACATTAGCCGTAAACTATGGTTTCCCCCATTATATATTGGACATACGTGATGAGTTTGGGGACTTCGTCATTGACAATTTTGTGGAGGAATATATCGCTGGACGTACACCCAATCCCTGTGTGCTGTGCAATACCCATATCAAATGGGAAGCGTTGATGAAACGTGCCGATAAGCTGGACTGCGAGTTTATTGCAACAGGACACTATGCCAATATCCGCTTGCACGACAATGGCCGTTACGTTATATCTAAGGGTAAAGATGAAAATAAGGACCAATCCTATGTGCTCTGGGGTGTTTCTCAGGAAAATCTTGCCCGGACACAGTTTCCATTAGGTTCGTTCACAAAGAAAGAAATCCGTCAGATGGCCTTGGATATGGGACAGAAAGAACTCGCCAATAAATCAGAAAGTTACGAGATCTGCTTTGTGCCGGACAATGACTACCGCGCGTTCTTGCGACATAAGGTGCCAACCTTAGATCAGCAAATTGGGCCTGGCAACTTTATCCTGTCGGATGGTACGGTTGTTGGCAAACATATCGGTTATCCCTATTTTACCATAGGTCAACGCAAGGGCCTCGGCATAGCCTTGGGCAAGCCCATGTTTGTGATCGAGATTCTTCCTGAAAGCAATACTGTTGTCCTCGGGGAGGAGCATGAGCTCGAAAAATCCCATGCTTACGTCCGTAATGTCAACCTTGTAAAATATGCTCGTCTCGACCAGCCTATGGAAGCGATATCCAAGGTCCGTTATAAAGATCCCGGGGCTTCATCGACGATCACGCAGGAAGGAGACCATGTGCGCATTGACTTTATACACAATGTTAAGGGGATAGCGCCCGGGCAGTCTGCCGTGTTCTACGAAGGTAACGATTTGATCGGTGGCGGTTTTTTAATGAAATAATAACGGCTGACCCACATTCCGAATAAGATGTTTAATCCCTATGCTGCTACAGCATAGGGATTTTTGTTGTGGGTCAGGCTTTTCAATTCTAGTTCATTACGGCTTTTCGGGGTTGTGTGCAGCTATGATCCCAGCAGGATTTAAGTCGATCGAATTGAGAAGAATGGCATAACTGCTTCTCTTGTCAAGATATAGCGTCGAAAGCGATACAAGAATGGTATCATAATCCCTGTCAGGTGAATCAAAAGTGAGTGTCCTTGCCTGGTGTTGTTGTCTATCGTATCGGGTGAATTCGATTTCTTGGGAACCGATCGTCTGAGCTTCCTTTTGATCAAAAGATAAGCCTATAATCTCAATTTTTAGTATGATATGACTACATGCCTTGGGCCAATGGAAATGTGTTTCTGCTTGCAATTCAGGTATGTAAATTAAGATGTTACCTGTAGCTGAAAATGTCACATTGGTGTCGAAGTAGACGTAATCGTAGATATGACAATTCTTGTTAAATTGAAAGCCGACCAGTCGCTGGATATTTCCCCGGTTGACATGTTGGTTGCCGGGGGGCTGTTTTCCATTACCGAGCAGTACACGCTGCATTCGTTTCACCAGTCGGTTGTGCATTCCGCTGTCATGTATTTTTTGGTGTACAGCAATGAAAGCCCTACGTATTATTGCTCCTGCTGCGCTCGCCGTCCCGAAATCGGAAGCGGCAGCTTCAGTCCATATAGTTTGGCGCATTTTGTCCGAGGATCTGGTTTGTACCACGTTTTTGTTGCCAACTTTACGATTGATCAAATTCCCGATCTGACCTCTCAAATATCCATTTTCAATGATAGCCATACCTAAAGTTAGTTTTTTAAATTGCTGAAAAGCAATTTATTATAACTTTTGCCGCATTTAAAAAAGGAATGTACTGGTATTTATGAATTTTGAAATTGCTGGTACTTCATGATTATAAAAATGACAATGATACCCGTATGACTCGCTATAGCTACAGTGAAGATAGTGTAGGTTCGGTGGAGAAAGACAATATGTACGCGGTGTCCCGGAAATAATATCAGGTTGTGAGCGTGATACAGTCGCTGTCAACACGGAGTGAACACGGACTCAAGTCGGACTGGAGGCGCTTAGTATGTGAATGTGCAGGACGTTATCCATAGATGAATATGGGATAGCTTCCGCTTATTGCACTTGAGCAAATTATTGTTTTCTGATAACTTCCGTGTTTTTATTTTATCTCCATTTGTATAGAAAATATTTACAATTTTATTTTTTTTGTTTGTTTAATTTGTATATTTGTATAGATAATCTATTTAAATGTATTTAATAATACTATTTAAAGATTTACTGCTCAAGAGCGATCAATCATAAAATTGCGCTCAGTGGGAATTTTAATGTAGTTAGAGTAATGGGAATAATGTCTAAGCGCACTTGATGGTGTTTTGGAAATCAAATTGATTGAAAATATGGAAAAACAGTTTGAAACTTATACGATGGCCTGTAAGCCTCAATACATCAATTTTTTGTATTGTATCCTGATCAATAGGATCAGTAGGGGGTGGTCGGCAGAAGAACTGTCTTTTTTGCTCGGGAAGGATGATGACTTTATAGGTAATCTGGAGCGTTTTGTCGTGTTCGATTACAGTGTTGAATTAATGGGGAAGCTGTTGCAGGTTATGCCACAAGGTAATCTGTTGATGACTTCGGTAAAGGGTACTTCAAAGTTCACATATAAGCATAGTATAAATGTAGAAGGGCATCTGATTCGCTATCGTATGGAGCGGTATGTAAATGAACGGGAGAGTATATCTGTATTTGATCTGACCGAGGAAGATGGAAAGTGGAGGGAGCAATCGGCCTCAAATTCTGTAAAAGAAGAACTAAGACAAGCCGGAATAATAATAGATATGTTTATGAAGGATGGTCGTTTTACGGGATATATTACAGCGCTGGAGATTTTCAACGTGTTAAGAACACATGTCAGTAGCCATTTTCAGCCGAAACAATTAAAGACTGAATTGGATAAATTATGGGGTAGGAAAGGGACTGCTCCCCTGAAGCGGACAAAAAGGCGGAGTTATGGCTATCGTTTTACTATGCACAAATAATTCAAAAATGGAAAATAGAATAAATAAAGAGGTTCTGGAGGTACCTATGGACTTCCGTATAGCTTGTGAAGCTTTTGGCATCCAGGTAGCGGATTTTTTACAGTTATTAATCGATCACTTTGCCTTTGTTAATGTTTTTGCCGCAGAGGATTCTGTGTATGACCTGGTTGCAAAGGGCCTTGCGGAAGCAGAAGATGAGTTAGAGAAAATGGGAGGTTATAAAACCAATTATTCCTATGAGGATAGTGCGGGACAGTGTTTTCCTTTATATAAACAGCTTTTTAAACTCGCCATGAATCGTAATTATTCGTGGAATGCGAAGCGGAGGCGGGCCAGGAAAACTATAGATAAACTGTTTTTAATCATGAGTTCGAAAGTAAAGATAAGACCTACCCTCTACTTGGACGAAGAAACTCCAATACGCCTCAACCGTGATTTTCGGATATGGAGCATGATCCATAATTGTCCAGCAATACCCGTATTAAATGCAATCATGCAAAGGGTGTCTTTGGCTGATCTGTATGCTAGGGTTCATCTCGATGAAACTGAACATAATCCGATATTGGGGCTATATCTCCGGGTACAGAGCGGTTATGGTGATCTAGCTGATGCCGGGCACATAAATAGCTTGGGGTTTAAGAATTTTTTGTGTGACTTGCAAGAATTCAAGATGCGCTATTTTCTATTTTACCGGTTGTCCGATCGCATTGAAATCTATCGGGACCGGTTTTTAGAAAATTACAATGAAATGAACAAAACGACAATACGATGAAAAGTTTAGAACAAATTACAGTTCCAAAGCCTGTGTCGCAGGTGTGTGATATCTTCGGTTTGACAGTGGAACAACTGGTACAGCAATTTTTGAATCATGTAGATCTGGGGCTATATTTCTCCAATCCATTTGATCCGGATCGATGGGCAAATTTGTTTACAATTACCTGTGTTCTGGAAAACTTAGAAGATGAAAAGTACTTGGAGCGGTATGCAGGCTTTGTGAATCGCATTACAGAAGCTGTACTTTCCGGCCCAAAGAAAGATGCCTTGGATAAAGTTTACAACATCGTTGACGAATGGCATAAAGCTGTGTTGGAAAACCGTATTCACGAATTGATGAAAAACGGTGGGGATGAGGGTAGTGAAGGGCTTCCTTATGACTAAATAAAATGACATTTTTTTTGGGGAAATTACTAAAATTATTAGTAATTTTAATCCATGAATCCATCAGAATCATATTTTAAGGGGCGGGGGGCACAGGTCAATCCCAATAACAAATTTTTTTCCAGTCAATATGTACAGGAGCATATAGAAGGGCTTGATGAGGAATTTCTGGGGACAGAGAAAACGCAGTTTATAGCTACACATCCCAAATCGATCATATCAAAGTCCAATAGTCCGGATTTGCGTTTTGAACGTTCGATTAATCCTTACCAAGGCTGTGAACATGGCTGCATCTATTGTTATGCGCGCAATTCACATGAATACTGGGGATTCAGTGCGGGACTTGATTTTGAGCGGAAAATTCTGGTCAAGCACAACGCTGCCCAGCTGCTCGAGCATGAATTCCGGAAGCGGAGCTATCAGCCGGACCTGATCATGCTTTCGGGAAATACTGATTGTTATCAGCCCATCGAACGTAAACTGGGAATCACGCGCTCTATTTTGGAACTTATGGTCAAGTATAGGCATCCTGTTTCCATCATCAGTAAGAATGTGTTGATGCGGAGAGATTTTGATCTGCTAGCGGAGCTTGCAGCACTCAACCTGGTGTCGGTGGCGGTTACGATCAATTCACTGCGAGAGGAAGTGCGGCAAAAAATGGAGCCCAGGACCGCAACGGCAGCTGCCCGTCTCAAGCTGATCGAGGGATTGACGCGGATAGGTGTGCCCGTGATGCTGATGATGGCGCCGATCGTTCCGGGTATCAATAGTGACGAGATTGCAGAATTAATCCGCTCAGCAGCAGATGCGGGGGCGGTGACAGCCTCTTATACCATCGTCCGGCTCAATGGACAGATCGGTGATATTTTTAAGGACTGGCTTTATCAGAATTATCCTGACCGTGCAGAAAAAGTCCTGCATTGGATTGAGGCCTGCCACGGCGGCAAGATCAATGACAGTGATTTTGGCCGGCGTATAAGGGGAGACGGCAATATGGCTGAAAGTCTGCAGCGGCTGTTTAAACTGTCGGTCCAAAAGTATATGAACGGCAGGTGTCTGCCGGCATTAAGACGGGAGCTCTTTAGTCTGCCAGATGCTGGCACCCAACTGGGGCTGTTTTAGCCCCTTGGTTTGCCAGCTGGACGGCACAAGGCAGGTAGTCTAACTCGATATTAACAGCTCTGCCGCTGCTAATCTGGTCTCCCTAGTTATTGCTTCCCCTTTGTATTTTTGATTGCGATATAGCTGATATACAATAACAGTAACCAGACCGGAATCAGTTCAACAGGCAGCTTCATGCCGGTAATCCACATGATGCCAAGGACTGCAAGCAGAAAAATCAGACAGATATAGTTGCTCCATGGATACAGAAATGAAGGGAATTTGGTGTGCTCTTCTGTCTGCTGTTTGTTCTTTCTAAAATAAAGGTGAGTAACGGAAATCATCAGCCAGTTGATAATGAGCGAGGAGACGACAAGTGACATCAGTATTTCCAATGCATTTTTAGGAGCAACATAATTGATGAACACACAGATGGCGGCGAATAGCGCCGAAACCAAAATAGCATGGGTAGGTGCATGGTTTTTGTTGAGTCTGGAGAGGAATTTTGGTGCATTGCCTTGCTCAGCCAGGCCATAGAGCATCCGGCTATTGCTATAGACGCTGCTGTTGTAAACCGACAGTGCGGCTGTCAGCACAATGAGATTGAGTGCGTTGGCGATAATTTTTGTGAAATAGAAGGTATTGCCGAACAAGCTGAATTCAAAACCCTTAAGTTTATCGAATACCAGCACAAAAGGACTGGTGTCAGGGGTGATATTCGTCCAGGGAGTTAATGAAAACAAGATGACCAATGCACCAACATAGAAGATCAGGATGCGGTAGATTACCTGATTGGTTGCTTTGGGAATATTTTTTTCGGGATGTTCAGCTTCTGCTGCAGTGATGCCGACCAATTCAAGCCCACCGAAAGAAAACATAATCAGTGCAATCGCGGCCAGCAGTCCTTCATAACTTCCGTCCGGGGCCCGGTTAAACCAGCCCTTGGGAAAAAAGCCGCCATGGGCCGTGAGATTGTTAAGGCTCGCCTGTTCGCCACCTGTACCACTGATCAACAGGTAAGCTCCAAAAACAATCATTGCGATAATGGCAACAACCTTGATGATGGAAAACCAGAATTCAGTTTCACCATAAATTTTTACGGAGGCGAGGTTGAGGGCGTTGATTGCAAAGAAGAAAAACAAGCTTGATCCCCATAACGGGATCTCTGGCCACCAGAACTGCACATATACACCGATGGCGGTCAGTTCTGCCATGCTGACCAAAATATAGAGTACCCAATAATTCCAGCCCGAAGCGTAGCCGGCAAAGGGCCCCCAGTACTTATTGGCGAAATAACTGAAGCTGCCCGAGACAGGTTCCTGAACCACCATTTCGCCAAGCTGCCGCATAATAAAGAAAGCGATTATTCCTGCGAATGCATAGCCGAGGATCACGGCCGGCCCCGCTAACGTGGCGGCCTTTCCAATACCCAGGAAGAGTCCTGTGCCAATGGCTCCGCCTAATGCGATGAGCTGAATATGTCTATTTTGCAGTCCTCTCCTTAATTGTTTTGAGTTTTTATTATGCTGTTTCTCCATCTGTATGGTTAATACGGTTACCGTTTCTATCCCTGGACATTGAGCTCCATCGTATGCCGATCGCTTATCTGATTATATCATATGTGCGTGGATGCTACAAATGAACTGCTGTACCAAGCCATAAAGTTACTAAAACCCTTAATATTTTACGTACGTTGTCCGTCCTTTTTGCGGTGGATGAGATTATTGCTTCGTATTCTTTCAAAAAAAGGGATCACTGAACTTGCTTTGCCGCATTTGCTGACGATGAGGGATAATTTCAAAATTGTACTAAATAAAAAACCGCCTCATCATTATTTATGAGACGGTCTCTTTGTTGTAGTAGCTAGTGTGATTTTTGGCCACTCTAACCAAAAACGAAATATTGTTTGCAAATGATACATTTAGAGATAAATTAATTTGCTTTTTGGGTTTTTTCCGGGGTAGAGCAGCTGCATCCACAGCCCTTGGAACAGCCGGATTTACCTTTGAGTGATTTCTGGATATTCCTAACGACATACCATACGGCCACCAACACCAAAATTCCAACGATGAGATATTGTACTGTTAAATTATCCATGGGAGTTTATTTTTATATTATCATTTTTATCCGTGTTCTGATAAGGTTATTTCAATAGCTGATAAGCTACTAAAGCACTGAAATAAGCCAGTCCCGTCATAAAGCCTACCTGAATTAACGTCCATTTCCAGGAGCCAGTTTCCCTTTTTACCGCTGCTATGGTACTCATGCATTGCATCGCAAAAGCGTAGAAAAGCAGCAGTGATATTCCAGAAGCAAAATTATAGGCCGGTAAGCCTGTGTTGCGGTTGATCTCGTTCCGCATTTTACTGAGCACTGTCGTTTTGGTTGCTTCATCTTCAATATCAACTTCATCGCCAAGGCTGTATACTGTTGCCATGGTGCCGACAAACACTTCGCGTGCTGCAAAGGAGGATATCAGACCGATACCCATTTTCCAGTCATAACCCAACGGCTCGACAACAGGTTCAATAGCCATGCCAAGATAGCCTAAGAAAGAATGCTCGAGGCGGTAGGACGATACTTCATGGTCGAGGTCCTCGTCGGAAAGATTCGGATTGTTTTGCTTGACATACTCTTCGGCTTTGCTGAATTTGTCATTTGGCCCGAAGCTGCCCAGTGCCCAGAGTATCACTGAGATGGCCAGGATAATCTTACCGGCGCCGAATACGAAACTGGAGGCTTTTTCCCATACGTTCAACGCTACGTTTTTCCAGTCGGGAGATTTATACGTCGGAAGTTCAAATATCAAAAAGGATTTGTGCTTTGATTTGATCACCTTTGTCAAAATGATTGCTGAAAGTAAAGCTGCAAAAATACCTAATAGGTACATGGCGAACAGGACCATTCCCTGCAGCTGGAATCCGGCAAATTTTGTGTCGGGGATGACCAGGCCGATCAATACGATATAGATCGGCAGGCGCGCCGAACAGGTCATGAAAGGTGTCACCAGGATAGTTACAAGCCTTTCCTTTGTGTTTTCGATATTGCGAGCCGACATCACTGCAGGTACGGCACAGGCTACACCGGATATCAGCGGAATGACGGATTTGCCATTCAGTCCAAAAGGCCTGAGCCAGCGATCCATCAGGAATACCACGCGGCTCATATAGCCGGTCTCTTCCATAATGGAAATAAAAATATACAGAATGACGATCTGCGGTATAAAGATCACGATACCACCAATACCTTTGATAATACCGTTGCTCAGCAGGTCTGTGAGCGGACCGGCAGGAAGAGTGGTCTGTATATAGGCTGCCAGATCACCAAAGAGCCCATCGATAAAGTCCATTGCAGGGCCCGACCAGGTGTAGATGGCCTGAAAGATCAGGAATAGGATGCCAAAGAAGATCATATAGCCCAAAACGGGGTGCAACAAGATGCTGTCAATACTGCTGGTCTTGTTCTTGTTTGCCGTGTCATCCTTCCTATAAATTTCGGACAGGCTGCTGTCCAGGGATTTACTTCGTGAGATTGCTTCTTCCTTTTGCAGCTTCTGGGCCTGTAGCGCATATTTGTCGCGGATGCGCTGAATAGCATCATTCTTTTCTTTGGAGAGAAAAGAAACTTCGCCCTTGGCGAGATACTGCCAGGTATGGTATTCCGTGTCAAGCGGAAATAGTCGTTTTGTTTCTTCCAGTGCCTCATTGGCGGCTGCAGGCAGGCTAAAATTGCTGATATACATCGGTGGCACAGCGTCGAAATTCTTGATCAGCTGATCAATACCCTGCCCTGTACGGGCATTGGTTTCATAAACCTTGGTGTTCAGCAGCTGTTCGAGCTTCGGGATATCGATGTGTATTCCTTTTTCTTTGGCTTCATCAATCATGTTGATCACGAAGATCGCCGGAAGGCCAAGTTCGCGCGCCTGCTGATAGAGGATAATAGACCGTTTCAGGTTGGTCGGTTCAGAGACAACAACAACTAGGTTGGGCCTAAAGCTGTTGCCTTTGTTGACCAAGGTGTTGAAGACTACTTCTTCGTCCATAGAGCTCGGGAAGAGCGTATACGTACCCGGAAGGTCAATAATGCGGTATATCTTGTTGTTGGCTTTGACTTGGCCTTCACGCTTTTCGACCGTGATGCCGGGATAATTCCCTACTTTCTGATTTAATTTTGTAATCCGGTTAAAAAGAGAGGTTTTACCCACATTTGGATTACCCAAAAGTGCAATAATCGGGTTATTCATTATTTCTGATCGATAAGGATGACTTTAGCTTCTGATCTGCGGATTGCAATCAAGGCGTTATTAGCAATAATATTTAAACATATGGGACCGTTCATTGGAGCGATATGTTTCACTTCAACTTCAGTACCGGGTATAAAACCCAGCTCGAAAAATTTAGCTGGAATATCGTGCGAATCAAAATCAATAATCACCGCTTTTTCCCCTTTTTTTAGCCTGTCTAAGCTATTTCTGTTACGCATCTGCCTGTTTTTTGATATGCTTCAAATATACAGCTTTTTCCGTCATTTAGAATGATTCTAATGTCATAGTTATGTATTTAGCGCAAAAAACAGCTATATTTACGACTAAAAATGATTAATTATCAACCAAAATGAAGATTGAGGACGAAATCAAGGCAAGTAAATTCAGCAATGAATGGCATCGTTGTACGGTCAATATTTTATATACGTACAACTGGATCAACAATGAACTGGAACAGCGGGCGGCAAAGGAGGGTATTACGCTGAAGCAGTTCAATGTACTGCGTATTCTCCGGGGTCAATATCCTAAGCCAGCCACCAATAACCTCATCAAATCAAGAATGCTGAGCACCACGCCCGATATTTCACGTATGATTGACCGAATGGTCAGCAAGGGACTTGTCTCCCGCTGTCAGTCGGGTGGCGACAAGCGGGCTGTGGACCTGGTCATTACGGATAAAGGCCTGAAGATACTGGAGAATCTCGAAGAACCCATGTTGATGCAGGATATCCTTCCTGGCCGGATCACTGCTGCGGAAGCGTTGCAGCTCAGCGAACTGCTCGATAAGCTGAGAGGCTAGTTAATGCACATGATCATGATGTTCGTGCCCGTCATGACCATCGTGATCATGATGCTCCTGATGTTCCTGATGGTCATGTGCATGGTCGTGACCGCCAAAAGCAAAACTCGCCAGTGCAATAGCCACCCCGGCAATGACGGCAATCATCTTCTTTTTATTGAACTTATGATGATCGATAGAGCCCGATTCGAACAATATTGTAGTGGATATATGTAAAAATATACCGATTACCACAGCCATGATCTTGTCGAAGTACTGTTGGATGTCGCCTACCTCGCCTGCACTGATAGCCTTACTCAATAAAAAGCCGAAAGGTGTCATTGCAGCAAACAAGGCCAGCGTGATGATAATGGTATTTCTTTTGAGGTGAGTACTGATCAGGATGCTTCCCAGCGCAAAAGCTGCGGGGATATGGTGTACGGAAATGCCCAGCGCCAGCTCGGTCTGATGTGTTGCGGCCAAGGGCATTCCTTCGAGGAATGCATGTAGACATAGGCTGAACATGATCCCGATCGGAAAACTGTGGCTATGCTGATGGCCATGTTCATCGGCGGTATGGATATGGCCGTGTTCGATCCCCTGAGAGAACTGTTCGAGAAAAAGCTGAAACAAAAATCCGGCTAGTACATAGATACCCAATACCTCGGGTGAGGTATTGTTGGATTGATAGACATGCGGGATCAGGTGCAATACTGTGATGGAGAACAAGTAGGCCCCACTAAAGGAAAGAATCAATTTCAAAAAATTGGTACCTTTTTTCTGTACGAAAAATACCGCTATCCCACTTGCAAATGCAGGTACGAATAAAATTAAAATCAATAAGATTGAATTCATTATGCTTGTTCAGTTTTAAAAAAGCTTGGTACAAAACGTTTGAACAGATAGCCTGTTGCCAGTCCGACCAGTATACCCAGGGCAGATCCACAGAGTATGTCAAACGGATAGTGCACGCCAACATAGATCTGGGACACCGAAATGAGGGCTGCCCACACGATACAGAGCCAGAGCACATGCTTCCATCTTCTGCGGAACAGAACGATCCAGAAGAATGCCAGCGAAAAATGATTGGCTGCATGTGAGGAAGTAAAGCTAAATCCCGAGCCGCAGCGTACGCGGATATTCACGTTTTCTTTAAACTCCACATCATTGCAGGGCCTGATCCGTTTCACGGTCTTCTTGATCAGATGGGATGAAATACCGTCAGAAATGCCAAACGTAATTAACGTCATCGCCACAATTAGAATACCTGTTTTTCCATAAGTCTTAATGAAAAAAATGATCAGAAAGAGATACAGCGGAGCCCAGGTATATGGGTTGCGCAGGATAGGCAATAACCAGTCAAATACGGGATTGCTCAAGCCTTGATTAATGGCCAGAAAAATTTCCTGATCGATGTGTACTAATTGTTGAATCATAAATGCTGCTGATTACAATGAAATTCCCAAACTTTTAAAACTCGCTTTTCAAAAGTAAAAATAATTTCATTGCAAACGATTGTTTCTTTCAAAAACAACTTTGTTGCAACAAAGATACGGTAAATATTCAATATTTATCATTTTAATTCGATATTTTATTGCCATAATGCTAAATTTACACGTTAATCAATTCGAAGAAAATGACTTTAATTAAATCAATATCTGGGATACGGGGTACGATAGGTGGTCGTGCAGGAGAAGGACTGACTCCGATAGACATTGTTAAATTTACAGCTGCATATGGAAAGATCATCGTGCAGCAAAGCGGTATCAAGAAGATCGTGGTCGGCCGGGATGCACGTGTATCTGGCGAAATGGTCAGCAATCTGGTGATCGGCACATTGCAGAGCATCGGAGTTGATGTCATTGATCTGGGCCTGTCCACTACGCCTACAGTTGAAATTGCTGTGCCCATGGAGCAGGCGGCAGGGGGGATTATCCTAACGGCTTCGCATAATCCCGGCCAGTGGAATGCCCTCAAGCTTCTGAATGCGAAAGGTGAGTTTATATCAGATGCAGAAGGCAAAGAAGTGCTGGCGCTGGGCGAGTCGCTGGATTTTGATTTTTCAGCTGTTGAGCAACTTGGACAAGTGCATAAAGATTATTCGTATTTGCAAAAACACGTAGATGCCGTATTGGCACTGGAATACGTCGATAAAGAGGCGGTAAAAGCTGCTAATTTCAAAATAGCATTAGATGCGGTAAATAGTACGGGCGGCACGTTCATCCCCGCCTTGCTTGACGCTCTAGGTGTACAGACCGTTTATAAAATCCATTGCGAGCCCAATGGTCAGTTTCCGCATAACCCCGAACCTTTAAAGGAACATCTGACCGATTTATCGGCGGCGGTGCTGGAAAACAAAGCTGATCTGGGAATTGCCGTTGATCCGGATGTGGACAGATTGGTGTTTATGATGGAAGACGGTGAGCTCTTTGGCGAAGAGTACACGCTGGTGGCAGTAGCAGATTATCTGTTGCAGCATAAAAAAGGAAATACAGTGTCCAATTTATCTTCTACACGTGCACTGCGCGATGTAACAAGGGCGCACGGGGGCGAGTATTATGCTGCTGCTGTCGGAGAAGTAAATGTGGTTACCAAAATGAAAGAAGTGGATGCTGTCATCGGTGGTGAAGGCAACGGGGGAGTGATCTATCCTGCCTCACACTATGGCCGTGATGCGCTGGTGGGTGTGGCAATTTTCCTGACTCATCTGGCCAAATTGGGTAAGAAAGCCTCTGAATACAGGGCGTCTTTGCCACAATATTTCATGTCCAAGAATAAAATTACGTTGACTCCGGACCTGGATATTGACAACCTTCTTGCCAAAATGCAGGAGAAATACAAGCATGAGCAGCATAGCACCATTGACGGTCTGAAAATTGATTTTGAAGAGGAATGGGTGCATCTCCGTAAATCGAATACTGAACCGATTATCCGGATTTATTCTGAAGGACCGACTCCGGAAGCGGCCGAACAGATTGCACAGAAGATCATTGCTGAGATCGAAGAGATCATTAAATAAGGACAAAAAGCTGCTACATTGCAGCTTTTTGTTTTATGGAAGGTATTTTCACAAACGATAAATGGCGTAATAATTTATGATTAAAAAGATCGGGATAACGATTCATTGTTTTTTGAGTTTATTTCTTTTTGCACTTCCGCTTGCTGCGCAGCAGCCTGCCGATGAGGTCAATACGACGTTGGACGCCTGGCATAAAACAGCGGGGGAAGTCAAATTCGGACCATTTGTTCAGTCTCTGTCGGCTGACGCTGTTATTTTGGGGACCGACAGGCAGGACCGTTGGGATAAGGAGCATAGTGCGGCCTTTTCCAGCCAATACTTCGACCCCAAGCAGGCCTGGACCTATACCTACGAGCGTAGACATCTCTATTTTAACAAGGACAGTACCACTGCCTGGTTTGACGAAACGTTCAAGATAAATACCAAGTTTTTTCGCGGTACCGGTGTGCTGAGCAAAGCCGACAGTGCCTGGACAATCCGGCAGTACAACCTATCCATGCTGGCTCCTTATCAGGAGGTGAAAGCCGCTGTTGGCGGAAAGCTGGGGCAGCAGGTTCACAACAACCTGCTGCTGGTTATGGTGTTATTTTTCTTTATGGCGATGCTGTTTGTCCTGAGCCAGCGGCTGAAAATTTCCTATCCGATCTTGCTGGTCATTGGTGGCTTGGGAGTTTCTTTGATACCCGGAGCACCGGTCATCAGTATTGATCCTGACATTGTATTTTTGGTATTTTTGCCACCCTTACTGTTTGAGGCAGCTTGGTATACCAACTGGGACAATTTCCTGAAATGGCGTCGTTCGATTTTTATTATGGGTTTTGGGCTGGTGTTTTTCACTTCCCTGGCTATCGCTTATTTCTCGGTGAGTATTATCCCCGGCTTTACGCTAGCTTTGGGCTTTTTGCTTGGCGGCATTATTTCACCACCCGATGCGGTGGCCGCGAGCTCGGTACTGAAAGGTGTAAACATGCCTAAACGGGGTATCACCATATTGGAAGGGGAAAGCCTGGTCAATGATGCAGCTTCGCTGACGGTCTTTCGATTTGCTTCCATAGCTATTCTTACTGGCCAATTTGCCATGGGGACGGCGACAACACAGTTTCTGGTACTCTCGATTATGGGGGTGGTGGTCGGCCTGGTCATCGGTCATATCCTCTATTTCTTTTTGCGTTATGTAGCCAAGTCTTCAAGTATAACGACACCGATCACGCTTATTGCGCCCTATCTGATGTATATTGTCGCGGAGCATTTTGAATGGTCGGGCGTGCTGGCGGTCGTGAGCGGAGGGCTGTTTCTGTCATTCAGGGCCGGAGACTACCTGAACTATCATACTCGTATCCAGACTACAGAGGTCTGGGAGACCGTCGGTTTCCTGCTCAACGGCTTTGTATTTATTTTGATCGGACTCGAGCTTCCAGTTATCATTGACGGTCTGGGCGAATACTCGATGGAGGAAGCGATTGATTATGCACTGGCCATCTGCGTAATTGTTATTGTACTGCGTCTGGTGGCGGTTTACCTGTCTGCCTTTGTCCCACGGATGCTTTCGGGACGAGTTCGGCGGAGAGAAAAAAGCCCCGGCTGGAAACTGCCGCTAATCGTCGGCTGGGCAGGTATGCGGGGAGTAGTTTCGCTGGCATCTGCGCTGGCCATACCGTTGACGTTGTACGATGGAACAGCATTTCCGCACCGCAATCTGATCCTATTCATTACTTTTGTCGTCATTCTTGTGACGTTGGTATTTCAGGGACTTACCCTGCCGCTGCTGATCCGGCTGATCAAAATAGATGAAGTGGACGAGCAGGTGCCGGCGGAAGAGCAGATGGATGAAATCCGGGTCAAACTCGGGAAGGAGTCCATTGCTTACCTGGATAAGCATTATGCCAAGGAGATGATGGAATACGAAACCATTGCCCGGGTGAAAGAGCAGATCATTCGCAGTGTCAATGCATCCGAACGTGCCAAAGAAGAAGATACACGGGCACAGCTTTCGGCAGTTCGGGGATTATATATTAAAATTATGCTCGAACTGCTGGCATTACGTCGTGAAGGGCTGGCGAGGATGAAGTCGACCAAGGCCTACGATAGCGAGGTGATCAAGGAGCTCGAATATTCCCTGGATCTCGAAGAGTCGCGTCTCTCGCGGCGATAAAACAGAAAAGCGGAGCCTGCTTATGGATGCAGCTTCGCTATTTTTCCCTTATCTCCCGCGAGGAAAACAGCTTTGCCTTTTTTAGCGCGTTGTACGACGTTATAACTTTCGTCCGATATAGGCTGCCATGACCGGCCGCTGTCCGCCGAGAGGTCTGTTCCCGAGGTACCCGTACAGATCAGCTGCTTTGCGGAGCTATAAATGACAGACGATTTGTAGCCCAAAGGAGGCTGCTGCGGGGCAGTCCAGCTTTTTCCACCGTCTGTGCTGAGGAAGCAGGCTTTCTCGTTTTTTTGGGCAGCAGTATAATCTCCGCCAACGACGATGCCTGTTTTGGGCGAACGGAATGCAATGGAGAATGGGCCCGTGCTGTTCTGGCCCTGCAGGATCGGGCAGGCGTAGCGTTGCCAGGTATCCCCCTGATCGAGGCTATGATAGATGTGTGAGACTGTCCCGCCTGTAGCGATCCAGAAATGTCCCTTTTCGTTGCAGAAGATGGAAGTGCCGCTCGCGGCGAAGCCCGCTTCGCCGCGAGCGATGGCAAAGGTTAAATTGTCGGAAATATCTTCCCAGGTTTTGCCAAAATCGACAGTTCGCAATAAGGGCATCCTACCGTCGATGGCATCTCCAAAGGCGATGCCCAGTCCCTTTGTGGTGAATGCAAAGCCATCATAAAAAATTTCAGGCCGCGTATCTTTAAAAACTTCCTGCCATGTACGCCCACCATCGGCCGTACGTAATACCAGCGCCGGCGAACCTGCAGAGATAATCAGGGCCGTATTTTCATCAAAAGCTTCAATATCCCTGAAATCTATTTTTTCATAACCGATGGGATTGATCCATTGCCAATTCCTTCCGGCATCGGTGCTCAGGCCTACCGTGCCTTTGCTGCCGCTTACCCAGAGCGTTTGGTCGTCGACAACACTCAGTCCGCGGTAACTGCTGCTACGTTCCTGATTGAGCAGCTGTATGCTGTGTTTTTGGGCCAGTAGGCTGCTTGTCAGTGCCATTTGGATTCCTAAGAATAGCAGGAGTGTTTTCATGTCTTCCGTATTGAATGTTCAGTAATCTGTTGAGTTTAAAGCTGCGGCAGGTATGGCGGGGTTATGACTGCTGATTTCTCGCAGTTGATTCCCTTTTGACCAAAATGGGATTCAGTACCACCTGCTCAATTGCTGCATAGGGGTCTTTTTGTTTCACCATCTTTAGGAAAAGCTTAGCACATTCTTCCCCCATTTTATTGGCCTGCTGATCGATGCTGGAAAGTGTAGGGGTGATGAAGGATGAAAACCTCTGGTTTGCAAATCCAATGACGCCCGTTGCCGGAATATTGATCTGCTGGGCTTTAAGTGCCTGCATGATACCAACGGCCGTAAAATCATCACCGCCGATAATTGCATCCGGTTTGATAGGCGACTGCAACAGTTGCCCGGTCCCCTTGATACCCGCTTCGATGGATAGATTACCGCGGACGATCAGGCTTTCATGTCGTGGTATACCTGCGTCTTGCAGTGCCGCTTCAAATCCCCGGACCCGATCTTTAAAAATGGTGATCTCCTTATTGGTTGTTATAAAGCCGATATTGCGGTAGCCTTGGTCGATCAGATGTCTGGTCGCGAGATACCCCGCCTCGAAATCATCGAGTTTGACAACAGGGGCCTGGATATCCTGATGAGTACGGTCAAAGATAATCAGGCACTTACCCTGTCTGATGACTTCCTGAAAATGCGCTGTCTGCTGGGTCTCCAGCGAAAGAGACGCGATAATGCCATCCACTTGTGCTTCCAACAGGGTTTTGACACCGTTGACCTCGTCGGCATAAGACTCGTTTGACTGATACAGCAGAAGGCTGTACCGATGTTTCTTGAGTTCTTTTTCGATACTGTGAACCGCCTCCGCAAAAAAATGGATCTGCATGGTAGGCACGATGACACCAATGGTATTGGACTTGCCTGAAGATAGGGAAGATGCAATTTTATTGACACTGTAATTCAGTTCTTTCGCTTTCTTCAATACCAGCTGTCTTGTCGCCTCACTAATGGTAGGTACATTATTCAGTGCACGGGAGACGGTAGATACCGTAATGCCAAGCTCTCGTGCGATGTCATATATGGTCGTTTTTTTATTCACGCTCCAAAATAAATAATTTTTATTTAATTTTTGGAAATTTCAGAAACATCTCCTACTTTTATGCAACCGGTTGCAATAACGTCGCCGTTTTTAAAATTTATAACCAGTTAAGAAATTACCATGTATTTGTTAGGTATAGACGTCGGTACATCTTCGGTCAAGGTCTCCATAGTAGAGGCATCATCCCAGCGCAAAGTCTGTTCGGTGCAATATCCTGAAACCGAAGCGCCGATTATTTCACTGCAGCCCAATTGGGCCGAGCAGGATCCCCTGGATTGGTGGGCCTATTTTAAGCAGGCGCTTTGGAAGGCGAATGCATCAGGATTGTATGACCCTAAAGTTATTACGGCTATTGGAATTGCTTACCAAATGCACGGACTTGTCGTTGTGGACAAGCAGCAGCGGCCCTTGCGTAATGCCATCATCTGGTGTGACAGTAGAGCTGTGGGATTGGGGAATGCCGCTTTTGATGCTTTGGGAAAAACGTTCAATCTGCAGCATCATCTCAATTCTCCGGGCAATTTTACCGCCTCCAAATTAGCTTGGGTCAAAGCCAACGAGCCCGCTATTTATGAACAGATTGATAAGATCATGTTGCCGGGCGACTTTATCGCGATGAAATTGTCGGGTAGCATCAGCAGTTCGATCTCCGGACTTTCGGAAGGGATATTTTGGGACTTTGAACAGAATAGCCTGTCCACGTCGCTGATGGACTATTACGGTTTCGATAAGCAGATTATTCCCGAAATCAGACCCGTATTTTCGGAGCATGGTACCATTAGCAAAGCTGTAGCGGCCGAACTGGGCCTTTCGGACTCAGTGACCATTAATTATAAAGCTGGCGACCAGCCCAATAATGCGCTGTCGCTGAATGTGCTGCAGCCCGGCGAAGTCGCGGCCACGGCCGGAACCTCCGGGGTGATATACGGTGTTAGCGATCAGCTGATTGCTGATCCCGAATCACGCGTCAATACCTTTGCCCACGTCAATTACAGTGCTGATGAGATCCGTACCGGTATGCTGCTTTGCATCAACGGGACCGGCATCATGAACAGCTGGGGCAAAAAACTGTTCGGGAAGGAGCTTTCCTATGACCAGATCAATGCACTGGCAGCCACATCGCCGGTCGGCAGCAAAGGGGTACAGGTCATACCTTTTGGTAACGGCGCCGAACGCATGCTGCATAACCAGCTGGTCGGAGCGTCGATCGCTTCCATAGATCTCAACAGACATGACACAAGCGACATCTTGCGTGCCATACAGGAAGGAATTGCCTTTGCCTTCCGCTACGGTCTGGATATTATGCGCGAAAACGGCTTTTATCCTGAGGTGATCCGCGCCGGAAATACAAACCTTTTTCTGAGTGAAGTATTCCGGAAGTCATTTGTGGGCGCCACTGGCGTGCCGGTCGAAATCTTTGATCACGATGGCAGCGTCGGCGCTGCTCTAGGTGCAGGGATAGGAAGCGGCTATTACAGCGATGCAAAAGATGCCTTTCATTCACTAAAACCGGTGTACACTGTTGAACCACAGCAGGTCGATGTCTATGAAACGTATTATCAGCAATGGAAAGAATTATTGAACACAAAAATCAATTTAAAATAAGATGAATATAATTAAAGGACAAAAAGAATTTTTCAAGGGAATTGAACAGATTCAGTTCGAAGGCAGAGACAGCAAGAATCCGCTGGCCTTTCGGTATTATAATCCCAAGCAGATCGTTGCGGGGAAAACCATGGAAGAGTATTTTAAGTTTGCCTGTTCTTATTGGCATTCCTTCAATGGAGACGGTTCGGATCCATTTGGTGGCCGTACGCATGTGTTCCCCTGGGATGCGAGCAGCGACGTGCTGACACGGGCCAAAGATAAAATGGATGCAGCATTTGAATTCATCACTAAGATGAATATACCTTACTACTGTTTTCATGATGTGGATCTGATCGATTATACAGACGATGTCTTAGAGAACGAAAAAAGACTGGCGGCCATAGTGGATTATGCGAAAGAAAAGCAGCAGGCCAGCGGGGTGAAACTCCTCTGGGGAACTGCCAATCTGTTTAGTCACCGCCGTTACATGAACGGTGCAGCAACCAATCCGGACTTTCAGGTACTGACCCATGGTGCTGCACAGGTGAAAGCGGCCTTGGACGCGACCATTGCTCTTGGTGGAGAGAACTACGTGTTTTGGGGTGGAAGGGAAGGTTATATGAGCCTGCTCAATACCAATATGAAGCGCGAACAGGAACACCTTGCCAAATTCTTACACCTTGCTAAAGATTATGCTCGTAAAAATGGATTTAAAGGCACCTTCTTCATTGAGCCCAAACCTTGTGAGCCGACCAAGCATCAATATGACTACGACGCTGCTACGGTGTTAGGCTTCCTACGCCAATACGATCTACTGGAAGATTTCAAGCTGAATCTGGAAGTGAACCACGCGACATTGGCGGGCCATACCTTCCAGCACGAACTGCAGGTGGCTGTAGATGCCGGAAAATTGGGTTCTATCGATGCTAACCGTGGCGATTACCAAAACGGCTGGGACACAGACCAGTTTCCAAACGATATCAATGAACTGACAGAGTCGATGTTGATTATCCTAGAAGGTGGTGGCTTCCAGGGTGGTGGTGTCAACTTTGATGCAAAGATTCGTCGTAACTCAACCGATCCTCAAGATCTATTTTATGCGCATATTGGTGGTATGGATATCTTCGCACGTGCGCTGCTGACTGCTGAGCGTATCCTGGAAGACTCCGAATACCGTAAAATCCGGGCCGAACGCTACGCTTCCTTTGATCAGGGATCTGGTGCCTCATTTGAATCTGGTGCACTGACTCTGGAGCAATTGAGAGACCTGGCAGTGGAACTCGGTGAGCCGCAGCCGGTCAGCGGTAAGCAGGAGTATTTAGAAAATTTGATCAATAGATATATATAGTTATTCAAAATATTTCTATATTAGGCGATCAAATTAAACCAATTACCAGTACATGAATAATTATTTAAGCACAAAAGATTACATCGTTTTCCTGATATACTTCGTTATTGTTGCAGGTTATGGATTATGGGTGTATTACCGTAAAAAGTCGGAATCGGTCGGTTCCAAAGACTATTTTTTGGCCGAGGGTTCCTTGACTTGGTGGGCGATCGGCGCTTCTTTGATCGCATCCAATATTTCGGCCGAGCAGTTTATCGGCATGAGCGGATCAGGTTTTAAAATGGGGTTAGCCATTGCGACTTATGAATGGATGGCTGCTATTACCCTGATCGTGGTTGCAGTCTTCTTTATTCCGGTCTATCTGAAGAATAAAATCTTTACGATGCCCCAGTTCCTGCACAAACGGTATAACGGCACTGTAGCCATGATTATGGCCGTCTTCTGGCTGCTGCTTTATGTGGTGGTCAATTTGACTTCCATTCTCTATCTTGGAGCAATTGCTGTCAGCAGTATCTCAGGCATCAGTCTCGACGCCTGTATGTACGCGATTGCCATCTTTGCAGTGGTCATTACACTGGGCGGAATGAAAGTAATCGGTTATACGGATATTATTCAGGTGTTTTTCCTGGTATTGGGCGGTCTCGCAACGACCTATCTCGCGCTGAACCTGGTATCTGAGCATTATGGTGGATCAGGGATATTACAAGGCTATCATTTGATGACAGAAAAAGCCTCGGATCATTTCCATATGATTCTGGATCGCAAAAACGAGAATTACCTGGATCTTCCGGGATTAACCGTGCTGATCGGTGGAATGTGGATTGTGAACCTCAACTACTGGGGCTGTAATCAATATATTACACAACGGGCACTGGGAGCTGATCTAAAGACTGCCCGCAACGGGATTCTGTTTGCTGCATTCTTAAAGCTGCTGATGCCTATTATTGTGGTACTTCCGGGTATTGCGGCCTATGTAATGTGGAAAGATGGCTTGTTCCAGAATGAGATGATGCAGCATGGTGAGGTCAATCCGGACCATGCTTATCCAGTATTGCTGAACCTGTTGCCGGCAGGTCTTAAAGGACTTTCCTTTGCGGCACTGACGGCTGCGGTGGTG
This sequence comes from Sphingobacterium thalpophilum, assembly GCF_901482695.1. NCBI lineage: Bacteria > Pseudomonadati > Bacteroidota > Sphingobacteriia > Sphingobacteriales > Sphingobacteriaceae > Sphingobacterium > Sphingobacterium thalpophilum. The sequence goes on along the minus strand of NZ_LR590484.1, from coordinate 403,803 downwards.
GCTTCGCTCGCCGGTAAAGCCAATAGTATTGCTACGATCTTTTCCCTTGACATCTATAAAAAGGTATTCAATACGGAGGCTTCCGACAAGAAGCTCGTCAATATCGGTAAGCTTACGGTCGTCGTGGCCATGATTTTGGCGGTGATTATTGCTCCACATTTAGGTATCGACAAAAAAGGTGGATTTCAATATATTCAGGAGTATACCGGATTTGTTTCACCGGGTATATTTGCGATGTTTATCCTGGGCTTCTTCTGGAAGAAAACAACCTCCAATGCAGCTCTCTTTGCAACGATCGGCGGATTTATCCTGTCGATCATCTTCAAAAAGCTGCCGGACTGGGCCGATCTTTCCTTCCTGGCGTCTACAGGGTTTTCGGTGCCAAATCCGGCTACCGGGATCTATGAGATTCCATTTTTGGACCGTATGGGCTTCGTCTTTGCCATCTGTATCGTCGGTATGATCATTATCAGTCTGCTGGACAACAAGCGTGGCGTTGTGCCTGAAGGTTTGGAAGTCGATACAACGATGTTTAAGCCACATAAAGCATTTTTAATCGGTACATTAATCGTCGCTCTGCTGGTGACAGCGCTGTACTCCATTTACTGGTAATCCGATTCTTTTATCAAATGTATAATGAGCTCCGTTCCGCAAGGGTCGGAGCTCTTTTTTTGTATCCTGCCTTGGTTTCTGTTCATGTTGCTTTGAAAAAGCAGAGCTGTGAAAAATGAAAAAATTCTTATCTTGTTCTGGTAGATACGTTCAGGGTATACCGGTGCCGGACGCTGGACCTGGGATTAACATAAGATTGACGATGAAAAGACAACAGCCGTTTGTATTAGCCGCCCTAATCGGGCTGGCAGCTGTATCTGTTCCGGGACTGGGCCGGGCACAGCGTACCCAAAAGCCCCCTTTGCATGGCAGACATTGGATGGCAATCACGGGCAAGCCGTTGGCTGCGACCGCCGGGGCGCAGCTATTTCAGCAAGGCGGCAATGCAGTGGATGCCGCTTGTGCGATGCTGGCGGCAACCTGCACCATGTGGGATGTATTGAGCTGGGGTGGCGAGACCCAGGCGTTGATCTATCATCCAAAGCTAAAGAAAGTCATTGCGATCAATGCCCTGGGAGTTGCGCCCAGCGGTGCAACAGTAGACTTCTTTCGCTCCAAAGGTTACGAATTCCCCCCCGAATATGGACCCCTTGCTGCGGTGACGCCGGGGACTCCCGGCGGATTGTGTCATATGCTCGCCCATTACGGCACCAAAAGCCTCGCCGAAGTGCTGGCCCCAGCGATGCAAATGGCGGCAGGCTATCCCATTGATGCACAGACGGCCAATAGTATAGAGCGTGGAAAAGCGCGGATCAAGCAATGGCCTTACAGCAGGAAGGTGTTTTTGGTGCATGTAGGACAGGAGCGTGAGGCGCCCGAAGCAGGAGAGATCTTTGTGCAGCAAGATCTGCTTGAGACCCTGACAAAGCTGGTGGAGGCAGAGAAACAGGCACTTGCAGCTGGGAAAGACCGAAAAGCGGCCATCATGGCTGCCTATGACCGGTTTTACAGGGGGGACATCGCCGATGAATTTGTTCGCGGAAGCACGGAACAGGGAGGGCTGATCACCAAGGAAGATTTAGCGAACTGGAAACCTTTGGAAGAAGAGCCGCTGCATGTCAATTATAAGGGAATCGATGTCTATAAATTGCAGGAATGGACTCAGGGGCCGGCGTTGCTCCAAAGCCTGCAGTTGCTCAAAAATTTTGATCTGAAGGCTATGGGGTATAATTCAGCGGCATATATCCATACCTTATACCAGGTGATGAACCTGGCCTTTGCCGACCGGGACTTCTATTATGGTGATCCGTATTTCCAGCCCCGCACACCGATCCGTGGTCTGCTGAGCGAGTCTTATGCGAAGTCCAGGGCCGCCTTGATCGATCCCCGGCGGAATAGTCCCCAGGTGCTGCCAGGTGACCCCTATCCGTATGAGGGCCGCAAGAACCCCTACACGGCTTTATTGCAGCAGCGAAGTGAACGTTATGCTCCGAAAACGGAGCTGAATAACGATTTTGTCCCGAAACACGACGCGAGCGTCCTATCACCTGCATCTGCAGCACAGACCGCCATCTGGGCTTCATCTGCGAGCGATAGTGTGTATATGGACCGCCTCATGCGCGGTACGACGAGCGTGGAAGCTGCTGATGCCGAGGGCTGGGTAGTATCCATCACACCCAGTGGAGGCTGGCTGCCGGCCTGTATCGCCGGCAATACAGGTGTGGGCATGAGCCAGCGCCTGCAGAGCTTTGTGCTCGATTCGCTGATCAACCCCTTCAATGTCGTCATGCCGGGCAAGCGACCGAGAGTGACACTGACACCGTCCCTGGCGCTAAAGGATGGCGAACCATTTCTGTCCTTTGCCGTGCAGGGGGGCGATACCCAGGATCAAAACCTCCTGCAGTTCTTTTTAAATATGGTTGAATTCGGGATGACCGCCCAAGAGGCCAGCGAGGCAGCCAATATCAACAGCAACCAGTTGTGGCTGTCCCTGGGCGGAACAAAACTCGATGACCGAAAGCCCCGTTCTGGCAGTTTGCTTCTGGACAAAGGTACAGCCAAAGAAGTGATTGAGCAGCTCCAAACCATGGGCTATAGCATACAGCTTGGCGAACGGACCAGCGGCCCGATCAATGCGATTTACTTTGACCGCAAACACGGTACATTCTGGGGCGGCAGCAGCAACAATGGTGAGGATTATGGCATTGGCTGGTAAATATGCTTTCATTGGAAGTTGACATCTCCATTTTGTTATCTTCTGCGGATTTGGTATCTTACGTACTGATCAAAGGAGATGGCATGTTATGGAAGTTACTATCAGTAAATATTCGTTTGTCTTCCAGCCTGACGAAGTGGGGATGGCCTTGGTCGATGACCTCAAGCAGCGTTTGCGACAGGCACTGGCCGAGCGCTTCCCGGATAAAACGAAAGGTTGGTACCACAGCTGCAATTCCAGGGCACACGTGACGATTTGTGCCTTTGAGGGGGATGAGAAAAAACTTGCTGCCGCTACTTTGGCTTTGCAGGAGGCTTTAGCGTATGAACGCAGTCAATACGTTTATTTTGATCATTTTTCTTCCTTCCCCACCGGTGCTTATTATATTGCGCCCACTGTGCATGCGCGGAGTTACTTAAAGGACCGTGCGCGTAAGGTGGTGCAGACGCTGGCAGCATTTGATCTGATCGAAGTCAGCGACGAACCCCATATTTCTATCGGCCGCCGCCTGGAGACCGGGCAGCTGGAGCTTGCAAAAGCCGTATTACGCGCAGTGGACCTGAGCTTTATGTGCAAGGGCGTGCATGTCCGGCGTTACAATCCGGACATGAAGCAGTATGAGGGGCTCGACTTTATCGGATTCGGCAATCAGTCAAAGGAAAATTCGGGTCAGCTTTCATTTAAATTCTAATTATATGGCTGTTTAATTGTCTAATAATGTAAAGCTTTTTATCTTTATGCCTAGCAATAGAACATATTGTCCTTACAGTTAGCTATGCATCACGACGATTCCCATCATAAATCATTATCCGATATCCACGAAAGCGTGGATGTCAATAAAGGAAAAACCAAATTTAAAAAGATATTGAGTTTCTTCGGTCCGGCCTACCTGATCAGTGTGGGATATATGGATCCGGGCAACTGGGCAACAGACCTTGCAGGCGGTAGCCAGTTTGGATATACGCTGATCTGGGTGTTGTTGATGAGCAATATTATGGCACTGTTGCTGCAGAATCTCTGCGCGCGTCTGGGGATTGTACGTGGAAAGGATCTGGCCCAGTGCAACCGGGAGACTTATCCCAAGCGCATGAACTTTATCCTGTATGTGCTGGCCGAGATCGCGATTGCTGCCTGTGACCTTGCTGAAGTATTGGGGATGGCAATCGGTCTCAATTTGCTTTTTGGTATCGACCTGCTCTGGGGGGTACTGATCAGTTTTGCAGATACCTTTCTATTGCTATATCTGCAAAAGCTGGGGATGCGTAAGATGGAGCTTTTTATTATCGGGCTCATATCGCTGATAGGCATGTGTTTTTTGGTCGAAATGTTTTTGGCAAAACCGGATTTTGCTGAAGTGGCCACCGGATTTATTCCCAGCATCCCGAATAGCGCGGCGCTCTACATTGCCATTGGTATTATCGGTGCGACGGTGATGCCCCACAATCTGTACCTGCATTCGGCACTGGTTCAGACCCGTAAGATTGACCGGAATGAGGTTTCGATCCGGAAATCATTAAAATACAATTTCTGGGATAGTGCCATCGCTTTGAATCTCGCGTTCTTTGTGAACGCAGCCATTTTGATATTGGCTGCATCGGTATTCCATAAAAACGGTATGCATGATGTCGCTGAGCTGGAAGATGCTTACCATCTGCTGGGCAACCTTTTAGGAACGGAGTGGGCTTCCAAGTTATTTGCTGTGGCGCTGATCCTGGCTGGGCAGAGCTCGACAGTGACCGGTACCCTTGCTGGGCAGATCGTGATGGAGGGCTATCTGCGGCTGCGGATCAGTCCGACCTTGCGCCGGATCATTACCAGGCTGCTTGCGATTGTACCCGCTGTATTGGTGATTCTGATCTCCGGAGAGGGCCGTGTGGGACAGCTGCTGATCTTTAGTCAGGTCGTGCTCAGTATGCAACTGGCCTTTGCCGTCATTCCACTGATCCACTTTGTCAGTGATAAAGTCAAGATGGGCGATTTTGCCATTAAACCGGTGACGAAGGTCTTTGCCTGGCTGATTGCGGCAGTCATTGCCGTTCTGAATTTTAAATTGGTATACGATGAGGTCGTGGGCTGGATCGCCGAGGCAAACAATCCGATTGTGACCGTACTGTTGGTTGTTGGTGCCGTGGGCTTATTCTTGCTGTTGGTCATGACCGTTCTATATCCTATCCTGCGCAAATCAAAACCGACAGAGCTGGAGGTGCATCCGCCGTTTGAGGCGCTGCATTTCGAAGACAAGGGATCGTTCAAAAAGGTCGTCATAGCGCTGGATTATTCTAGCTCCGATCAGAAAGTCATTCAGTACGCCTTACAGCTATCGCATGCCGACACCACCTTTGTTGTGGTTCATATCGTAGAGAGTGCCTCGGTCAAATATACGGGCGAATCGACAGATGATTTCGAATCCCGTCAGGATCTGGAGCGGCTCAAGCTCTATGCCGACTTCCTACTTTCGAAAGGGCATCAGACCGAATATGAGCTGGGGTATAACAACCGGATCAAAAGCATTGCCGAGGTGTGTGAAAAGTACGGTGCAGATCTGCTGGTCGTAGGTAGCCACGGCCATACCGGTGTGAAGGACTTTGTTTTTGGGGAGACGGTCAACAAGTTGCGCCATGCAGTAAAGATTCCGGTATTTATTGCGCAATAGGATGTCGTGTGCTATCTGAAAGAGTCACTGTCTATTCACTGTAATATTATTGCTGAAAAAGTGCGGCGCCGGATCGGTATGTTCTAAATAATTCTTATTTTTGCGTCATCAAATCAAGATATGAGCGACGCTATTAAACACGAGTGCGGAATCGCACTAATTCGCCTGTTAAAACCCTTATCTTATTATCAGGAAAAATATGGTACGCCATTCTATGGCATCAACAAATTGTACCTATTAATGGAGAAGCAGCACAACCGTGGACAAGACGGGGCTGGGATTGCAACCATTAAGTTTGATGTTAAACCTGGAAATCGTTACATTTCACGTTACAGAGCCATGGGTTCATCTGCTGTGGCAGACATCTTCGAATATGTGCAGAAGAAATTTGCTTCTGTGCAGAAGGCTTTTCCAGAAGAGTCAAAGGATACCCAATGGTTAAAGGATAATGTTAGTTTTACCGGTGAAGTACTATTAGGACATTTGCGCTATGGAACGCACGGCAAGAACAGTATTGAAAGCTGCCACCCCTTTTTGAGACAGAACAACTGGATGTCCCGTAATCTGGTTGTAGCGGGCAACTTTAACATGACCAACGTAGATGAGCTGTTGCAACAGCTGTATGAGCTTGGGCAGCACCCGAAAGAAAAAGCCGATACCGTTACGGTGCTGGAAAAAATCGGCCACTTTCTCGACGATGAAAACCAGGAGCTTTTTGACCAGTTCAAAAAAGAGGGCTACTCAAATATTGAGATCAGCTCGTTGATAGCCAAAAATATTGATGTTGCCAAGATTTTAAAGCGTTCGGCGAAGACTTGGGACGGCGGTTATACGATCGCCGGTATCTTTGGTCACGGGGATGCCTTTGTGATGCGTGATCCTGCAGGAATCCGTCCGGCATTCTACTATCAGGATGAGGAAATTCTCGTTGTGGCCTCCGAAAGGCCTGTGATTCAGACAGCTTTTAATGTACCTATCGGTGCGGTAAAAGAAATCAAGCCCGGACATGCACTGATTGCGAAGAAAGATGGTACAGTGACTGAGGAGATGTTCAGACAACCTGTCGAACAACGTTCCTGTTCGTTTGAGCGTATCTATTTTTCCCGTGGATCGGATGCGGATATCTACAAAGAACGTAAAGAACTGGGCCGCCTGCTCGTGCCGCAGGTACTGGAGTCAGTAAACAATAATATCAAAAATACCGTATTCTCCTTTATTCCTAACACGGCCGAAGTGTCGTATTACGGCTTGATGGACGGTATCAATACCTATGTCAGGGATTTTCAAAAAGAAACCTTGCTAAACCGTTCGGATAAAATTTCGGATGCCGAGCTGAATGAGATTTTGAGCATCAAACCGCGTTTTGAAAAACTCAATGTGAAAGACGCCAAGTTGCGTACATTCATCACTCAGGATGCAGACCGTACGGATATGGTGCAGCACGTCTATGATACCACTTATGGTATCGTGAAGGATCACGAAGATACGATTGTCGCCATCGACGATTCGATCGTGCGGGGGACAACCCTCAAGCAGAGTATCCTAACGATTTTGGACCGTCTGAATCCTAAAAAGATTGTGATTGTCTCGTCGGCACCACAAATCCGTTATCCGGACTGCTACGGTATTGATATGTCACGGATGGGTGAATTCGTTGCCTTTGAGGCCGCGATCAATCTGTTGAAACAGCGCGGTATGGCACACGTCATTGATGAGGTTTATCAAAAATGTGTACAGTCTATGCTGCAGGATGTAAATGAAATTGAGAACTATGTAAAGGCCATCTATGCACCGTTTACCGATGAGGAAATTTCTGAAGAGATCGCCCGTATTGTGAGACCTCACCATCTGAAAGCCGAATTGCAAGTTGTGTACCAGACCCTTGACAATCTACATAAAGCCTGTCCTGCGCATAAAGGGGATTGGTATTTCTCCGGAGATTACCCGACGCCGGGAGGTAATAAGGTGGTCAACAAGGCGTATATGAACTGGATAGAAGGTAAAAATGTACGCGCGTACTTCAGCAATTAGGTACAAAAAAAATCAAGATAGGGGATGCATTTATGCATCCCTTTTTTTATATATTCGTAATGCGGATCATATTCCCTAAATAACTGATTGCATGAGAGGACCTTTTTTCTATGTTATTTTTCTTTTTGTACTGGCTTCCTGCGGCATCACGCACAATGTGCCCAAAGGTCCTTACCCCAATTCCTTTGACAAACCCAACATCGTCAATTCCTTTGTAGACCAAAACGGTAATTTCTATCCCGACAATTGGCGTAAAACTTATGGCGAGCCCCCAAAAAGTGGGGATATCAATGCCTATTCACTGATGAAGATTGCTACGGAAAAAGGCATTGAAAAGCAATTGAAGAGCTTTGAGAAAACGCGCATGTTGGCGGTGAGCAGCAAAGTTAAGTCCAAGGATCGGGTCTTTATTTTTGTACATGGGTTCAATGCCCCTTCGGATGAGGTTAACGAGAGTTATGAGTATATGCGCAAGTTGATCAAGCTCAATCCGACCAAGGATGAGGTGATCAAGTTTTACTGGGACGGACTGCATACCACAAATCCCTTCAGTGGTGCGAAAGTATGGTTTTCCGCCACCTCGTTCAGCCAGATGGCGGGTGAGTTTGGATTACGGAATCTGCTGAACAGCATCCATAATAAAAAGATTATCCTGATTTCGCACAGCCGTGGTGCATCCGTTGTCCTGAGCGCGCTGAGCAGCGCAACCTTTAGCGAGAGTTTTGCCAAAGGAACATTGGAAAACCACAATGTGGATGTCAGTGATGTGAAAAAACTTGCTGAAAACGGTAACGATATTACCTGTATCATGCTTGCACCAGCCATAGGTATTGATGATTTTAAGATAAAGGATATCGTCAGTGGAACCGATTCATTTTGTACTTTAAGCAAGCAGGTCAAGAAAATTCATATTACTGTCAACAATACGGACGTGATGTTAAAGAAATTTGTCGGTTTTCTGTCCAATAAGCTGAAGGCCACCGATCTCGGGTATAAAGTGGATGTATGCAATGAGCTGATGAAGCATTATCCCATCATTAAGTATACGGATTTTACAGGCATGAAAAGTCACAATTTTAACAAATACATCCGGAATCCCAAGTTTAAAAGTCTATTAAAAGCAGAGGGAATTGCTGTAAATCGTTAAGCACATGAAGCACATTTTTAAAAGTCTCTATTTTCAGGTCATCGTGGGAATATTGGTCGGTATTTTCTTTGGGGCCTTTTTTCCGGATTTTGCTGTCAAGCTCAAGCCTCTTGGGGATGCCTTTATCAAGTTGATCAAGATGGTAATCGCACCATTGATCTTCAGTTCGATCGTGATCGGGATTGCGGGGATGAAGGATGTAAAGAAAGTAGGAAAAATAGGGCTGACCTCCATTATTTATTTCGAGATCATGACCACCGTAGCCTTGATTATCGGTTTGGTCTTTGTGAATATCATTGAGCCGGGCAGAGGGATGAATGCCGATCCTGCCAGTCTGGATATCTCTTCAGTGTCTCACTATATTGCCGAGTCCAAGAAACCCCACACATTCATGGATTTTGTCATCGGAATTATCCCGGACAATGTCATTGCCTCGGTCGCTTCCGACAATTTGCTGCAGGTGCTGGTTTTTGCCGTATTGTTTGGTGTCGGGATGACAAAGATCGGTCAAAAGGCTTCGGAGCCCATTATCAATGTTCTGCAATCTTTCCTTAAGGTACTTTTTTCCATTATTAAGATGGTGATGTATCTGGCTCCTATAGGTGCTATGGGAGCGATGGGATTTACCATAGGCGCTTTTGGGATCAAGGCCCTGACTAAATTGGGAATGCTGATGCTAAGTTTCTATCTGACCTGTATTATCTTTATTGTTATTGTTATCGGGGCGGTATTGCATTTCTATGTCAAGGTCAATATTTTCAAATTTTTAAAATACATCAAAGGAGAGATCCTGATTGTACTGGGAACGTCCTCTTCGGAATCCGCCTTGCCGGGCATTATGCAGAAAATGGAAGAAGCTGGCTGCGCCAAATCAGTTGTGGGACTGGTGATTCCCACCGGATATTCTTTTAATCTGGATGGAACGAGTATTTATCTGACGATGGCGGCGGTATTCATTTCACAGGCACTCAATATGCACCTGAGCCTGGAGCAGGAAATAACGCTGCTCTTGGTACTGCTGTTGACCTCCAAAGGTGCTGCGGGGGTGACGGGAAGTGGTTTTGTGACTTTGGCTGCCACGCTGCCTGTCGTTGGCCACGTACCTATGGAATCCGTGGCCTTAGTCTTCGGCGTGGACCGTTTTATGAGTGAGGCAAGAGCCATCACCAATCTGATCGGTAATTCTGCGGCTACGTTGGTCATTTCCAAGTATGAAGATAGCCTGGATGAGCAGCTTCTTCATGAAAAACTTGGCTGATACTCGGCAGAAACGACTATGTAAACGTATTTTCAGTACAAGCGATAAGTCTAAACGAACAAGAGCCCGGTACTACCGGGCTCTTGGTTGTCATGGACAAACTATCTTATATGTTCAGGAGCTGATTATAGTTCTTTCTTGGTGTTTTCCATTCCTTGAGTCAAATCCAATGCACCATCAACTTTTTCGTTGAGCAGTGCCAGCTTAATCACCTGGGACATTTCGGTCACATAGTGGAACTGCATGTCTTTGATATAATCTTCTTTGATTTCCTGGATATCTTTTTCATTGGATTTGCAAAGGATAATGTCTTTGATATTGGCCCGTTTGGCCGCTAAGATTTTTTCCTTGATACCACCGACAGGGAGTACTTTTCCGCGGAGTGTAATCTCTCCTGTCATCGCCAGCTTCTCTCTCACTTTGCGTTGTGTGAATAAGGAAGTCAGTGCTGTCAGCATGGTTATCCCTGCCGATGGGCCATCTTTTGGAATAGCACCCGCAGGTACGTGGATATGGATATCCCAGTGGTCAAAGACCCGGTAGTCGATACCGAAAGAAGCAGCATGTGCTTTCAAATACGCTAAAGCAATGGATGCCGATTCTTTCATGACATCGCCGAGGTTACCTGTCAGACTCAGGCGGCCTTTACCAGGACTCAGGGACGATTCAATAAAGAGAATGTCACCACCTACAGATGTCCATGCCAATCCTGTCACTACACCGGCTACGTTATTGTTTTCGTAAATGTCTTTGTCAAAGATTGGCGCCCCGAGGATGTCCAGGACATCCTGTTCGTTGATACTTGGGTTATAATCTTTCTCCATGACGATGCGTGTAGCGATACCGCGGACAATCGAGCCTATTTTCTTTTCCAGTCCGCGTACACCGGACTCACGGGTATAATCTTCGATGATTTTTTCGATGATTTTGCCCTTCAGAGTCACATCTTTGGCTGCCATTCCATGCATCTCGCGCTGCTTTGGAAGCAGGTGTTTTTTGGCGATTTCTATTTTTTCCTCAATGGTATAACCGTTTACCTCAATGATTTCCATCCTGTCCAATAAGGCGGGTTGGATAGCACTCAGGGAGTTGGCTGTCGCAATAAACATCACCTTGGAAAGATCGAATTCCATTTCTACATAGTGATCATAGAAATGCGTATTTTGTTCTGGGTCGAGGACTTCCAGCAGGGCAGAAGAAGGGTCGCCTTTAAAGTCAGCGCTCATTTTATCGATCTCGTCCAGGATAAAGACGGGATTAGCTGCACCTGCTTTTTTCAGCGACTGGATGATACGGCCCGGCATTGCACCGATATAGGTTTTGCGGTGGCCTCTGATTTCGGCCTCGTCGCGCACGCCACCCAGGGCCATACGAGTATATTTGCGACCCAGTGCTTTCGCTATGGAGCGTCCCAGGGAAGTTTTGCCGACTCCGGGAGGGCCTACCAGGCAAAGAATCGGCGCCTTCATGTCATTTTTTAGCTTCAGTACCGCTAAGTATTCAATAATCCGTTTTTTTACTTTCTCCAGCCCGTAGTGATCCTTATCCAGGACTTTTTGGGCTTTATTTAAGTCAAAGTTGTCTTTGGTAGTTTCGTTCCATGGTAGATCGAGCAGCAGTTCCAGGTAATTGAGCTGTACGGAGTAATCTGCGGCTGCAGGATTGATTCGGGACAACTTCTCCAGCTCTTTGTTGAAATGCTTTTCGACATCGACATTCCATTTTTTTGTCTTGCCGCGTTTTTTTAACTCTTCGAGCTCTAGATCAGGCGTATTGCCACCAAGTTCTTCCTGAATGGTTTTCAGCTGCTGATTCAGGAAATAATCCCGTTGCTGTTTGTCCAGATCGACGCGTACCTTATTTTGAATCTGGTTTTTGAGTTCGAGCATCTGGATTTCGGCGGTTAGCAGCTCGAGCAGTAGCTTTGCGCGGTTTTCCACTTTGGCTATCTGGAGCAGCTCCTGTTTTTTGACCATCTCCACATTGATATTGGACGAAATGAAATTGATCAGAAAAGAGGGGCTTTCAATATTTTTGATTGCGATTCCCGCCTCACTGGGCAGATTTGGTGAAAGTTGGATGATCTGTAGTGCCATTTCTTTCAAGGTCGAAATGGTCGCCTTGAAATGCTTGGTCATCTTTGGCTTGGCTTCAGCGAACTTCTCCACACGAGCCTTGAGATAGGGCTCGGTTTCGACGATTTCGACGAGGTTAAAGCGCTGTTTACCTTGGATGATGACGGTAGTGTTGCCATCAGGCATCTGGAGCACCTTGATGATGTGGGCCACAGTACCTACTTTGTTTAGTTCTTCAAACCCAGGGTCCTCTACGGTCATATCTTTCTGTGAGACCACGCCTATCGTCTTATTGCCTTTGTAGGCATCTTTGACAAGCCTGATGGATTTATCTCTTCCGACGGTAATAGGAATGACAACGCCGGGGAATAACACGGTATTACGTAAAGGCAAAATAGATAATGCTTCTGGAATTTCAGCATTTGCCATATCGTCTTCATCCTGTTGTGTCAATAGTGGGAAGAATTCTGTATCTTCTGCAACGATTGGAATTGCCTGACTGAAATCAAAAGTTTCGAATTTGCTCATAGTGTTTATTTTGTGTATTTGGCAGTCGCTGACATGTTGTCGGCCAACCTTCAAATTTTAAGCTTCAAATACTGTTTCCCCTATATTGCAAGCGGAGTGCCAATTGCTAAAAGGTAGCAAAATTACAAATCTATTTCCGAGAATATGAAAAAAAGGCAGGTTAAATAAAATTTATCTGCCATTTGTTGGATAAATAGGCATAATAATTGTAATATTGGAATGTGAAAGAATAATCGTTGGCAGGAAATCCAAATGAAGGATACCCTATATTGTTGTCTGAAAGGGGTAACAAATGTCAGTAACGACCGTTCAACAGATATATTGATAAAAAACGTAACAATTTAGATATGAACTTAAAATCACTTAAATTAGGTTTGTTTACCGGAGTTTTTGCTTTGACAGCATTAAGCGTCAATGCGCAGCAACAAAAGCAGACCGAACATAGCAACGCGAATGTGCGCATGGGTCAAAAAGCGCTTTTGGACGGTGACTTCAAAAATGCGGAGTCCTATTTAACAAAAGCTTTGCCGCAAGAGGGAAAAGACCCGGATGTACTGTATATGCTGGGATACTCTCAATTTCAGAACGGTGATTACAAAAAATCAGCAGAGACATTTGGAAAGGTCGTCGCATTAAGTCCAAAAAACGCCAATGCGCTGTATTTCAAAGCTAAAGCAAATAACAATCTAGCGGTTCAGTCGAATAACAAGATATCCGTTGCAAATAAGGAGCAATTGCTGCGTGTTGCAATCGAGGATTATTCAAAAGCGATTGCCATTACGCCCACAGATTCTAAATTTTATCAGAATAGGGCAATTGCTAACCGCGATCTAGGTATTTTGACCGGTACTGCCGGAACACCGAACTACAATAAGGCAATGGCGACCGATGCGTATAATAATGCGATCAAAGATTACGAAAAAGTATTGAGCTTTGACGCATCCAAAAAAGATATCCAGACAGAGATCAAAAAAGCAAAGGTATATAGAGACAACTTGAAATAAGCTAGATGATATTTCAAAAAAAAAGGAAACTCTCGGGTTTCCTTTTTTTTTGGATCTATGCGCGGTGACCTGTACTGGGCAGTGAAGCCGCCCATGCTATTTGAGTCATAATTCCAAAACGAAATAGGCTTCTGGCTGTTCTTTTTATGAATCAACAATAAAAATAACAATATGGAAACGAATCGTTTGTCAAAGGAAATGGAAGACATTTTAATCAGTCAAATGACAAAAGAGGCTGAAGCGTCCCAGATTTATCTTGCTCTGGGCGTATGGGCCGATGATCAGGGATATGGAGGAATAGCCAATTTTCTATATCGGCATGCGCAGGAAGAGCGCAACCATATGACCAAGATCATGGGGTATATCCTGGAAAGAGGAGGCCGGCCCCGGATACAGGCAATCGCAGCTCCGCCCGCCGATCCTCAGACCTTGACCGAATGTTTCAACCGTGTATTTAAACATGAAGTAGACAATACGGAAGCAATTTATCGGATTGTCAATCTCGCTATGGAACAGAAAGACTGGGCGACATGGAATTTTGCACAATGGTTTGTCAAAGAGCAGATCGAGGAAGAGAAGCTCGCGCTTGAGCTGATCGACAAGCTGAAGATTGCAGGGGGCGACCGTGCTTCGGACGAGTCACTATTTGCGTTGGATTCTTCGTTGGAGCAAATGCCGGATGACGTACCATTGGCCAGAGAGTCAACAGCAGATGATCCTAAATAAGATGGAATTGGCTAGTCGTTGTTTGCGAATGCTGACGATGTCATCATATGACGCTGTCCTGTTGCCAATCTAACGCATGAGCATTCATGCTTTAATGAAGAAGCGTGAATCAATAAGTGTGATAGTTAAAAAACAGGAGCCGATTCGGCTCCTGTTTTATATGTGATATTATTTTATGGTGAAGGGCAGGTAGACCCCTACCGTAATATTTCTTCCCATATTATAAACCCCGAAACTAGGGTCTTCTTGTGATAATCTTCCCGGCCGTAATCGGCTCAGGGCATCATAATAACGTTTGTCAGTCAGATTGGATGCCGAAGCGTACACCTTTAGCGGCTGCCTTCCTAGATGTAGAGTCGTCCCCAGAGACGCATTGAGCAGTGTGTATGAAGCTGCTGCCGTTTCGAAGGTTTCGTCGATTCGATTCTGTTTAAAATAATTGTCCAGTCCGACAGCGAAGTAGAAGGCGTGCAGACCTCGGATCTTAGGTTCCAGTCGTAATGTGTTGTGTAACACAGCGGCAGGAATCAAGGCTAGGGGCCGGTCAAAGGTATTGTTTTGTGCGTGCGTATAACTGAAGTTGTTGTCCAGATGGATCCAGTTCATCAGGTGAAAGTTTAGACTTCCTTCAAACCCGAAGAGGTTGGCGTTTACCTGCCCATAGCGATATACGTCGTAGGTATGGGTATTGTCGTCCTCGTCCACGATCGTTTTTACGTCACCTTTCTGAGCCGATGCGTAGATGAAATTATGGATATAATTCTCGTAGATTCCGATGCTTCCCGTCACGATGCTATGACCAAACTCAAGCATGGCGTCAGCCTGATAACTCCGTTCCGCCTTCAGATTTTCGTTGCCGATTTCATAGCGGGCGGTTCCCTCATGGACGCCGTTAGAGCCCAGCTCGGCTGGGTTTGGAGCCCTAAAGGCCGAGCCTGCGTTGGCTTTGAAATTGAGATCTTCACTGAAGCTATGTGTAAAGCCCAATGCCGTACTGACGTTGCTGAATTTGTTTCTGAATCCCGGAAACTGTTCTTCATCATCCACGATAAGCTGCTTGCCTTTACTGTTGACATAATCGTAACGCAGGCCTAGACTAAAGGTGTTGGCATCCCAGGTCTTTTTGGCGTATCCGAAGGCGCCCAGTTCGACCTGGTCATAGGCTGGAATCAAAAATTCATTTCCTTTATTTACACTATGTTCCTGACTGGCACTGATCCCAAAGATCTTTTGCCAGCCGTTGGTTTCGCCCAGATAGTATTTGGCATCCAATGAATAGGTGTTGAGATCAAAAAATAGTGAGGGAGTCGCTTCTTCCAGTTCCCGGCGTTGGTTTTTTTGATACCCTAGATCCAGTTTCAGGTGACCTGTACCGATCACAAAATTGTTGTTCATAGAGACCTTATAGTGGCGGATATCCTGTTTTGGGTAATCCAGACGACGACTTTTGGAGTTGCCATATAGCACATCTCCCGGTTCGGCCTCATGAAAGCCAATGTTATTTTTCAGGTACGAGAAGTTTAGGTGGGAAAATCCCCATTGCTTGTTGAGGCCGACCATACCGCTGGCACTGCTGTTGTTGAAGCCGCTATTGATGTACCTGCCTGCTGGCGTATTATACGCATAGGCATTCTGATAAGATCCGCGTCCACGCCAGACAAAGCCATTCTGATTACCTGTTAGCATCAATGAATTGTTTGTCAACCCATTATTTGTCGAGTAGCTGGACAGCAGTTCACCTTTTATTTCACCGGGAGCTGGGGCATTGGGATCCAGCACATTGATGACACCGCCAATGGCATCCGATCCGTACATGAGAGAAGCTGCTCCACGTAGTACTTCAACGCGATCGGGCTGGTTTTGGTCGATCTCGATACCGTGTTCGTCCCCCCATTGCTGTCCCATTTGTTTCACACCATTATTGACGGTGACAACACGGTTGTAGCCCAGTCCACGGATGACAGGTTTGGAGATGCCCTGTCCTGTCGTAACCTGGCTCAAACCCGGCACCTGGCGTGCTAAGGCATCAATAAAATTTGTTGCATTTCCCTGCAGCTCATCTTTGGAGATTACGGACACGGAGGTGCTGTTGCGCCGGCTCTGTGCGGTCACCAGTGTTCCTGTCACCACGACCTCATTGGTCTCGATGATACTTTCCGTAAGCACGACATCCAGGGTGACATCTTCGGCGGTCAGGTCCACGGTTCTGATAAGTGACTGGTAGCCGATGTAGCGCACTTCGATGAGATATCGCCCGCTGGAGGGGAGGGATTTGAAAGCGTATCGCCCAGCTTGATCGGAAGAGGTGCTTGAGCGAAGCTGCAATAGCGATATTGTTGCGCCGGCAATAGGCTGGCCTGTTTTGGCATCGGTGATTTTGCCGGATATGCTTGCAGCAGTTGCCGAAAATAGGTAGAAGGAGCAGACAAATGTCAATATGCTGCCCAATATGTAGTTTTTCATCTGTAATTATTTTTTTGGTGCTGAACAACATGTCACAGCACGTTGGTCGTTTTTGGAAAAAAGATCATTATCATGCAAAAACAGCAACGTCGCTACTCCATGCGAGTTGCGTTTCGCTCCATTTAGCGTGATTGATCAATTTGTTGTAAAAAGGAAATTAACAGATGGGGGGACCGCGATTGCCGGACAGCAGCACTTCGGCTTTTTGATCGACGATCAGGAACAGGCCAAACGTTAAGGTGCGTTCGGGCAGCAGGAATTCGGTCTGGTCAAAATGAAATAGCAGCTGTGTGTGCGCGTTCTGGTCACATATGGAACATTTGGGATGGTCCGCATGCTGTTTTTTAGTACAGGTATCCACGACGGACAAGTGGGTGTGCTCGTGTGAATGGGTATAGACAATGAACTGACCTATTAAGAAAGTCAGCAAGAGCGTGAATGCTGCTAGCTTGTTCAATGATATACCTCGCACGTTGAAACCACCTGTTTTAAACCCTTGATCCCAAAGAATCAAGGGAGCCCCTGTAATAAGTGCTGCTTTTTACAGCAGCAGACAGGGCAAATATAAGCAAAATAATAAACAAGCAATTGTGTTGCATTTATTATTTTTATTTTTTTACTTGGACAAAGTGGCCGATAATCTCATATTGGTTGGGATCCAGCCCGTGTACGTCCTGAAGTTTGACGATGCGGTAGAGCGAGTCGCTGTAATAATCCAGTTTCTCGTCACTGTCATAGAGTGAATTGGTAATTTTTTTTACGATATGTATATGTTTTACCTTTTCGTTTTTGTCAAATTCGATCCGTAGTTTTTGTATTTGCAATGTTTTCTTTTTGGCTGTAAACTCTGTAATACAGTCAACGGAGCTCACCTGATAAAGCGATGGATCAAAATTTTTACTGATATCGGCAGACTGGAAGGCAGACAATTCGTTTTTCCAATTGGCGATCTTGAGTTCGCGCTGTTCTTTCTCTCCATCCTTGTTGACGGATTTCAGTACCGTGGGGTTTGATTGCTGCAGGCGTTGCGCTTCGGCATTAAAAAAGGAATCCACGGAGAAAATATCCGTTGTTTTCTTGTTGCTTTTTTGTCCTGTGGGTGTGCTGCAACTCCAAAAAAGCAGCGCACTGCCCGCTAACAAGGGGAGTGCGCCACGTAAGTTTTTATACAATTTATTATTCAGATACCAATACATTTCCTGTCATTTCAACGGGAATATCGACACCCAGCAGTTTAAGGACCGTTGGTGCAATATCTCCTAATTTTCCATCTGCAATTTTTTTGTATTGATCATCGATCAGGATACAAGGAACCAAGTTGGTGGTATGCGCAGTGTTGGGCGAACCATCCTCATTGATCATAAACTCGGAGTTGCCATGGTCGGCAAGGATGATAAAGGAGTAGCCATTTTTGAGGCCGGTTTCCACCACCGTTTGGGTACATTGGTCAACAGTCTCTACAGCTTTGACTACCGCTTCAAACACACCTGTGTGGCCTACCATATCCGGATTCGCAAAATTCAGGCAGATAAAGTCGGGCTGTAAGGTTTCCATGTCTTTGACGATAGCTTCGGTGACACCTTTAGCAGACATCTCGGGCTGCAGATCGTAGGTGGCGACTTTTGGTGAAGGTACCAAGAGGCGATTTTCGCCTTTGAACTCCTGCTCGCGGCCACCGGAGAAGAAAAATGTCACATGTGGATATTTTTCCGTCTCGGCAATACGTGTCTGTGTTTTGTTGTTGGCTTCGAGTACTTCACCCAGTGTATTGGTTAAATTATCTTTCTGGAAGACAACGCGTACGTTCTGGAAGGTGTCATCGTACGAGGTCATCGTGATGTAGTACAGATCCAACGGCTTTAAGTCGTATTCAGGAAAAGCCTTTTGGGTGAGCGCAATGGTGATCTCACGTCCACGGTCTGTCCGGAAATTATAGCAGAAGACCACATCACCTTCCTGAATAGTTGCTAACGGAGTACCTGCGGCGTCGACTAGGGCGATGGGTTTTACGAACTCATCAGTGACCCCCTCATCGTAGGACTTTTGGATAGCAGCGACCAGGTCGGTAGATTTTTCTCCTTGGCCCTTCACCAGCAGGTCATAGGCCAGTTTAACGCGTTCCCATCGGTTATCGCGGTCCATTGAATAATAGCGGCCAATTGCTGAGGCTAAGGTACCGGCACTGTGTCCCAGGTATTCCTGAAGATCCTTTACATAGCCGATACCCGAATTTGGATCGGTATCGCGGCCATCCAAAAAGGCGTGGATAAATACCTGACTGCTACTCAGTCCTGCATGTTTGGCGGCGTCGCATAAGCCTTTCAGGTGTTTGGTATGGGCATGTACCCCTCCATCAGAAAGCAGACCTATAAAATGTACTTTTTTATTGTTTTCGATTGCATATTTGAATGCGTCCTGAATTACGATATCGGTGTTAAACACACCGTCATTGACGGCTTTGTGGATTCGCCCAAGCTCTTGGTAAACAATCCTTCCGGCGCCGAGATTCATGTGGCCGACTTCGGAGTTGCCCATCTGTCCATCAGGCAGGCCAACGGCTTCACCGGAAGCTTCCAGCGTGGAGTTGGGATAGGTTTCCAATAAATGATCTAAAAATGGGGTACTGGCAGCTTCAACTGCGTTTGATTTATCATGTTTTCCATATCCTAGTCCGTCTAGGATCATGAGTGCAACTTTTTTCTTATTCATCGTATAACAAAGATAACCTTAATTTTAGATACTGTCAATGCATGTTCAAAAACTTCCCTTGTTTATATGCAATAATTTCATAGGTTTGTGGCATAGTTTATGTGCTGTAAACTATGCTTACCTAATGATTGATTGTATCTGCTATGGAAACTGTTCTATATTATTTTTGAGCTATATGAAAATTTTAAGCCATTGCGTATTCATATTTGTTTATAGCCTTTTCATACACACTGACGCCCTCGGGCACCTATCGAAGGATTTAAACGCAGTTCGGCCAACAATATGGGCGGAGGAAGAATCTTTGGGCAGTATTTCGGAGGAGCTCAAAACCTATTTGAAAGAAGGTAACGCCAAGAACTTAGCGAAATATTTTGGTTCCAATCTCACCTTATCGTTGTTGGGTGAAAATGGTGTCTATACAAAATATCAGTCAGAAATTATGCTGGGGACTTTTTTCAATCAGCATAAGCCCAAAGCCGTGAAACTCACGCAAAACAGCAGCACTAATAATGGCTATCAGTTTTTTACGTTTTCATTGACTACTGAGCAGGCCAGCTACCGGGTGTTTATCAAGATCGGGACGGGGTCCAATCACAATACCATTGAGGAGCTCCGGATCGACAAAAGCTGATTGTAGCCGAATATTTTTTTAGCATTCTATTTTTCCTTTAAAAAATTATTCCACATCTTAGCCTAAATAAATGGCATTTATGGAGAAGGAAATCAAGGACTATTTAGCGCAATTTGTAAAACAGGCCGTTGCGGAAGATATAGGAGATGGGGATCATACCTCGTTGTCGACCATCGAAGCGGGAGCGCAGGGTGAGGCGAAGCTGATTGTAAAGGATGATGGTATTTTAGCGGGAATCGAAGTTGCGCAGGCGATCATGGCCTATATCGATGAGACCTTGAGCTGTGAGGTATTTATCCAGGATGGTAGCGAAGTGAAAGTCGGTGACATCGCTTTTTATGTGCGTGGCCATATTCAGAGTATTTTGCTGGCTGAACGGCTGGTGCTCAATGTAATGCAACGAATGAGCGGCATTGCGACGACCACCCGAAAGTATGTTGACCTTTTAAAAGGTACAGGCACACAGGTGTTGGATACACGCAAAACCACCCCTTTGTTGCGGGTACTGGAAAAGGAGGCCGTCCGTATCGGCGGAGGTACCAATCACCGCTTTGGGCTATACGACATGATTTTGATCAAGGATAATCATGTGGATTATAGTGGTGGAATCGTGCCGGCGCTGACCCGGGCAAATGCCTATAGAAAGCAATTAAATAAACCAATAGAAATAGAAATTGAAGTCCGAAATTTTGCGGAGCTTGACGAAGTTCTTAACTTTGGCGAAGTGGACCGAATCATGTTGGATAATTTTTCACCTGAGGATGTGGCCAAAGCTGTGCAGATTATCGATCATCGATTCAAGACAGAGGCTTCCGGAGGAATAACATTTGAGACAATTCGGTCATATGCGGAAGCTGGCGTAGACTATATTTCGGTAGGAGCTTTGACTCACAGTGTCAAAAGCCTGGATCTTAGTTTGAAAGCCAAATTAATATAAGAACTGATTTAATTTAATGATATCGATTTATTTAGTAATTGCAGTATTACTAGCTTATTTGTTTGGTTCAATACCTACAGCAGTCTGGTTGGGCCAAGCATTGTATGGGGTAGATGTTCGTGAGTATGGGAGCGGTAATGCTGGAGCGACTAATACCTTTAGGGTGCTGGGGCCGAAGGCGGGCTCCATTGTGATGTTTGTGGATATATTTAAAGGCTGGACTGCAACGAATCTGGCCTATCTTATTGAGCTCGGACAAAACACGAGCGATGTTCAATTTGTGAATTTTCAGCTGGCTCTGGGCGTCATAGCTGTATTGGGACATCTCTTTCCTGTATTTGCAGGGTTTCGGGGCGGTAAGGGAGTTGCTACCCTTTTTGGGATGATATTGGCTATCCATACACCGGCGGCATTGCTCTGCGTGTCGGTATTTATTATTATCCTGCTGACGACACATTATGTGTCACTAAGCTCCATTTCAGCAGGATTTGCATTCCCTTTCAGCTTAGCATTTGTATTTAAGACCACTATCCCTTCCGTGCTGCTGTATGGGATGGCAATCTGTATCTTACTGCTGATTACTCACCAAAAAAACATTGAACGGCTGTTGAAGGGGCATGAATCCAAAATTTATCTGTTCAAGAAAAAAGCCAAACCTAAAGAATAGGCACAATAATTGTATTCTTTTGAAAAGTATGCTATAGATTATGATGCGATATCCGGACTAACTTCACGTCACTGAAAATAAGGCGGGATATATCCTATGGCCATTGAATAATAAAGTTGGGCTCTAGGGGTCCATGAATGCAATTGAAACGAACACGAAGAAATAAAAATATACATATGAAAGGCATGATTAAGTATTCAGCTATGGCATTAGCTTGTGCGGTGCTGGCATCGGGGTTGTCCGGCTGTGCAACGTCAGCGGTGACCGGTAAAAAATATTTGAAATTGGTCAGTGCAGATCAGGTCAATCAGCAAGCTGCATTGGCTTATAAAGATTTCTTGTCCAAAAATAGTTCGAAGGTCGTGACTGGTACTGCTGATGCGGCGATGGTAAAACGTGTTGGCAATCGATTGGCTACAGCCGTCAATCAGTATTTGCAAAGTAAGGGGATGGGCAATAAGTTTAATTTTAACTGGGAATTTAATCTGGTAAAGAGCGATGACGTCAATGCCTGGTGTATGCCGGGAGGTAAAGTTGCGGTATATACCGGTATCTTGCCTGTGACGCGTACTGAGGCGGGGCTGGCGACGGTTATGGGGCATGAAATCGCGCACGCGATTGAGGAGCATTCCGTGGCGCAGGCATCCAATCAGATGGCCTTACAGATGGGCGGTCAGATACTGGGATCGGCGGCAGGCATATCCGGCAGTACAGCATTGGGCGTATTCAATAACCTGTATGGTTTGGGTGGCAGCTTGGCGCAGCTGAAGTTTTCACGCAGTGACGAGTCGTCTGCTGATGCTGCGGGGCTCATTATCATGGCCTTGGCTGGGTACGATCCGAACGAGGCGGTTGGTTTCTGGAAGCGTATGGCGGCAGGCAGCCAAAAAGGGCAGCCTGAGTTTTTGAGTACCCACCCGAGCGATGCTAGACGTATCGCCGATATTCAAAGGCAGATACCAGCTGCCATGAAGTATTACCGGAAGTAGAAGAGTAGTTTATATACATAAGGAAAGAGCATGGCATTAATTTGGCATGCTCTTTTTTCTTTTCTGGTGCTATACGCCGGCTATTGCGTCAGATATGCCAAAGACTACACCTAAGATCAGTCCCATCAGGTTGAAGGCGATGGTAATGATGACGATGATCCCAATGAATTTATAATGCTTTTTCAGCGCGTCAAAACATAGTTCCAATTGGATGTTGTCGCGGGTGTCAATTGCTTTTTTTGCCTTTGCTCCAAAGTTATACAAGAAATAAATGGGCAGGCAGGCGAACGCAAGGAGCAACAGATACAAGATGCCGAAGGTAGATAGGGCCCCAGCAGCGACATATTCACCCTGCCCAAGCGACAGCGCGCTGGAGCCGAATATCAGGCCGATCATGGTCAGCGCTGATATGCCGATAAAAATAAAACAGATGATAGCCAAAAAGTTGGCCCATTTGGCGGCCGAGGCTAAAAAGGATAGTCCAGCAGGCGACAACTTAATATCTGCAGGCTCCTGAAAAGAAGAATTTTGAATACCGTCTTCCATGAAACAAAGAATTATAAAGGTGTGCGAATTTCCAAAAAGTTCCTGATTTTAAAAACATTTTTCTAAAGAAACCACAGTGCATTTCGAATAGTTTATTATTCGGTGGTAAATATTTGGCTTTGTAGCTGTTTTGCTGCAAAAAAAATGAGTTTATCAAGTCATTTTTGGCTAACAGAAAGTTAGTCTATTTTTTCCGAAAGGTAAATGGATAAATGGAAGAATGTTGTTACAAAAGACGACGATGTAATCATTGTTTTTTAAATATTTATTAAATCTTTTTATTTAAAGAGTTTTAAAACTTTTGTTTTCTTATTTTAGATGGTAAATATACTTTTTAACATTTTGATTTATATATTCTATGAAAAGAAAAATTTTTTTTACCATTGTTTTGATAAGCTTATTTGGTTGCAACAAGCGCGAATTGGTGTCAGATGATAATATTAGTCTTAGTGGAATAAATACGATAGCTCGAACGAATAATGTATTGACTGCACCTTGGCTTGGCTCTACTGATATCACCATCTATACTAGGAATAGTAGTCTTATCACAGTACCATTAACAGTCTCTTATCCATGGTATTCAGCGGGAAACCCGTTGGCCGTAGCTAATCCAGATATTCAACCTGCTGATGGTTGGGAATTGGTATATGATGATCTTGGAAACGCTGCAAAGGGGGTTGATTTTCCTTTTTTTGCTCTCTACAATAAATATAGGGGAATTCTACGTCTATTCTTATACAATTCACAACGTGTTTCTGCTAACTATTTTAGGGCTGAATTATATTTTAGAGAGAGTAATTTTTCGAATTCTATCTTATCCTATATTGGTGACGAAGCAAAATCAACTTATGCAACATATGATCCTTCAGAAAAACAGACTGTTGTTGCTTATGCTAATGCGTTCTCGTCATGGATAAACTTTGATTTTACATTGACAAATTATGATGACAGGATTAATAAAAATAATGTTCTAGATTTCAAGATGTATTCCATCAACGAATCTAATATAAATTTGTCCTCTACAGAGTTTACATTGGCACATGAATTAGCTAGTAAAGCTCAGTTAGGAACCTCATCGTCATCTTTTTCTTCAGCTCTACAGACTGGCCAAAAGTATATTAAAACATTTGATGATACTAAAAAACTTTTAAAGGAGGCTGGGGGACTGTCTGACAGACCGTCGTTGTTAACAACAATTGGGTCAATAGCGAGTAAGTCCTATCTTAATGCAATTCCGTTGTTTGGTCAAGCACTGGGGATCGTGAGTGCGTTTATTGGAGGTAAATCTCAACCTTTCCAATGGCAAATGCTCAAATTTAATGGAAGTCTTAAATTGGAAGGTACGTTCACATCTACAGTTCCTGTATATACTTTGTCTTTATCAACAAGTAATGATATTCCTACTGGATCGGTAATAAGGAAATTAAATGCAACAAGCTTTGGAGTTTTTAATTTGAAGAACAGTCCTGAGTTATTAGTTATTAAAGATGAGGAACGTTGGGATGAAGGTGGACATCCTGATTGGCCAATGGCGGATCGAGACTACATGAGAACAACAGATTTTAAGCTTAAGAATGAGACTACTGATTTACTTTTAAATCCAACATCCGGTCTTAATCTAATATCAAGAAGAGTTAGGCTGGTTGCTGACTTCGATAGCCGTTCCTATGGTGAAGGCCAATACTTAAATGAAAGTTTTCACGATTGGAATTCAAATGTTGTTTTTGGGTCCGTCTACAGTAAATATGACGTTTGGGACGGCTATTCTTACCCAATGGTTGATCCTGGTAAGTTGGGACTAGAATTGACTTTTAGACCAATTGGAATGTCTGATAACTCAAAAGATATACTGTTTCTGAAACTATATAAAATTAAGGTTATCCATTAATGATATATGTGGTTGACAAGAAGTTTCTAATTTGATTGGAGACTTCTTGTTGTTATGAATGACTTAAGTAGGTAAGATTGGATTTGATATGTTGCTGTTACAAAATAAGTATGAACAATTGGATGTGGAAAACTATTGAGGTCTGTTAGAAACATTTCTATATCGCGGTTTAAAAGATATTATAACGTTTTTTTTGATTAAAAATTGTGTTGAAGAAAGCAGAATTCGGACGTAGTTATATAAAGCCGATGTGCTGTAGTGTGTTAAGTTTATATTAACTCCTTTGTTATTTAAAATCTGTTAGTAATTTTGCTTAACATTTTTTAACAAATCACATTATATGAAAAGATCTTTACTCTTTTTCGCTCTTGTTATGGCCAGCTATGGTGCAGTACAAGCTCAGGTGACAACAAGTAGCGTTACAGGTATTGTAAAAGAGTCAAACGGCAGTTTAACTTCAGGAGCAACTATCAAGGCAACACACGTGCCTTCTGGGACGGTGTATTCGGGTTCATCGAACGCGGCAGGGCGATTCAACTTGCCTGCCATGCGTGTTGGAGGACCTTACCGCATAGAAGTGACTTATGTGGGCCAACAACCTATTGTATATGAAGATGTGTATTTACAATTGGGGGAGCCGTTTGTTTTAAATCCAGTTTTTGGGGATGGCGCCACCAGCTTAGATGAAGTAGTGGTGACCCGTGGCGCCACTCTGAAGAGTGAACGTAATGGTGCTTCAACTATTGTTGGACGTCGTCAAATTGAAAATCTGCCGTCCATTTCCAGAAGTGTTAATGACTTGACTCGCTTAACCCCCCAAGCAAACGGTACAGCCATTGGAGGGGGGAATTATCGTGCAAACAATTTCACGGTCGATGGAGCTAACTTTAATAACCAATTTGGTATAGGTCAAAATATACCAGCAAACGGGTCACCAATTTCTATAGATGCAATTGAACAAATTTCAGTAAATGTTACCCCGTTTGATGTCCGCCAATCGGGCTTCACTGGAGCCGCAGTAAATGCTGTAACCCGTTCTGGACGAAATGATTTCTTTGGTACCGCATTCTATACAGGTCGATCAGACAAGCAACAGGGGACGCGTGTAAAAGATGTTACTATCCCAGTAAATCAATTATCAGTAAAGCAGTTTGGAGCTAGTCTTGGAGGCCCTATTATTAAAAATAAGTTATTTTTCTTTGTTAATTTCGAAAGGAGTGAAACAACCGAACCGGGAACTAATAAAGTCGCTTCGACTGATGCTGCGCCGGCTGGATCAGCAAGTTACATCGCTAGACCTTCTGAAACGTTTCTCAATGGTGTTAGAGATTACTTAATTAAAACCTATGGGTATAATCCAGGTGAATATCAAGGATATGATAATGATATAAGTAATACCAAAATTTTTGGACGATTAGACTGGAATATTGCCGAAAAACATAAGTTGAGTTTTAAATATAATCAAGTTAAAAGTCACGATATCGGCGGATTAAGTTCATCGACAACAAATTCGGGAGTCTCCTTCTCTAGTGCAAACAATAGGCTTTCAAACAACGCTCTATATTTTTCCAACTCTAATTATATACAGAATTCTAATCTGTATTCTGGAACAATGGAGTATACAGGGAATTTAGGCGCTAATCTAAATCATACAGCTCGTGTTTCATATGTTAAGCAAAATGAACCTAGAAGCTCTAACAGTGCGTTATTTCCTCTGGTAGATATTAAAGATGGTGCTTCCGTGATCACTACTTTTGGATATGAACCATTTACTTATGGAAATTTGAGGGATGTCGCTACTCTTACCGCTAACTATGATTTAAATTATATTTTGAATAATCATAATTTCACTGGAGGTTTTCAATTTGAGACAAGTACTACAAAAAATGGTTTCCAAAGATTCGGAACTGGATATTATGTATTTGATTCTTGGGAAGATTTTACTTCTGGCAAGAAGCCAAGTAACTATGCGATAACATATCCATTAACTGCAGATGGATCACAGGCTTATCCGAGGTTTAAGTTCAATCAATATTCTCTGTATTTGCAGGATGAACTTACTGTCAATGAAAAATTAAAGTTAACCGGAGGAGTGCGTTTAGAACTTCCTACATTCCCTGGAGTAGACGAAATTAAAACGCACCCATTAGTTCAACAGTTGACTTTTGCAAACGGAGAGAAAATTAATACAGGAAATTTGCCGAAATCTCGGATAATGGTGTCTCCACGTTTTGGATTCAATTATGATGCTCTTGGAGACCGATCTTTGATTGTTCGCGGTGGCTCCGGTGTATTCACAGGCCGTATTCCTTTTGTTTGGATTGTCGCTCAATCTGGTGATGCAGGTATGCTTCAATTTACTGATACTTATAGTGGTAAGACAAATCCAAATATGCCAGATTTTAGTCCTGACATTACAGCAAATATACCTACAACAAAACCAGCAGGAGGTACGAAAATACCATCTAGTATCTCTTATATGGCCGATAATCTTAAATTTCCTTCAACGTGGAAATCAAGTTTGGCAGTCGATTATAAATTACCTTATGGAATTGTTGCAACTGTTGAAGGTATTTATAATAAAGATATTAATGCTGTAGTCGCAAAAAACATGAATTTAGTTGATCCAAAAGAACTTGGAATCAATGGTTATGGTGATAACAGGGCGATCTATCCTAGTGCTAATATTGATAAATACATCAATAAATTAGATGCTGATGGTCAAGCTTCTCCTACTGCGACAAATAGTTTTTCTGCGATAAAAATGTTGAATGCGAAAGGAGGACATTATTGGTCTGCTTCATTTCAATTAGTAAAGAATTTCGATCAAGGTTTTGCTGCATCGATTGCTTATGTGCGTAGTGGCGCTAAAAATTATGGAGATGGATCTGGTGATCAGATCGCCAATTTATGGAGCTTACCGATGCAAAATTCTGGAAACCCCAATAATGCTAGCTTGAGTTATACTTCTAATATTGTTCCTGACCGTATTGTCGCGTCTGCCAGCTATACAAATAAGTGGATCAAAAACTTGAGTACTTCAATGACATTATTTTATTCTGGCTCTTCAACAGGACGTATATCATATTATTACACAGCTGACTTTAATAGAGATGGGTGGAACGGAAATGATTTAATTTACGTTCCAAAAGATGCTTCTGAGATTACGTTTGTCGATATTCCGAAAGGATTATCGGATTACTCAGGCAAAGCCTATACGGCCCAAGAACAGGCTGATATTTTTTGGGATATAATAAACAATGACAAATATTTGAGTAGTAGAAAAGGCCAGTACGCAGAACGAAACGGTGGTACTATGCCTTGGAGACATCAATTTGATTTTAGATTTTCTCAAGAATTATTTAATGGCATCGGAGGGAAGAAAAATTCTTTAGAGTTTTTCTGGGATGTATTCAATATCGGAAACTTGTTTAATTCAGATTGGGGAGTTTATAAGTTTGCTAACAACGGATTGCTTAATCCAAGAAATGTATCAAGTTTAGGAGATGGTACTACAAAACCGACATTTCAGCTTGGATCAGCGAACGGAGATATCATTCGTTCGACGACACGTGTGAATGAATCTATCTCTTCAACCTATTACATGCAGTTTGGCGTTAAATTTAAGTTTAACTAGTTTTTAGCATATAACTAAAAGAAGAGGTCTATTCAAAACTTGGATAGGCCTCTTTCTTTTTAATGGTTCTGCTGGATTATCATTTCAAACTATTCTATTCTCAAAGTGTTTAGATTTACTATCGGCAGTCTTTTTGTTAGTCCCATATTTGATTTAATGAAACAAAAATTAAACGGTTCCTGTTATTGATTGGAGCAATTACAATGAACCGCGAAGATATGAAACGTTTGAAATATTTATAACAAAAATGAGATATATAGATTGGCACCCAAATTATTAGAATTGAATTCATTTAATCTCGTTTTCTCATCTCCATTTGCCATATGAGTGATATCGGTTCCTTTTTTGAAAAAAGAAGTTTTGTAATGTGTTTTTAGTCCTATACTAAAATTTCTATAAGGATAAGCAACTAAAAAGCTAACATCATTGGTCCAACCGGTACCATTTTGTGTGAAAGAAGGATTTTTGAAATTACTACGTAGGTTCCAAAAGCCTTCAGTGTTAAGCTTGGATAAATATATAGTGTTTTGTAACTCAAAATGGAGTGTCTTTCGGAATCCTAAACCACTACTTAAACCCAGATGTTTAATTGAAAAGTTGTAATAGCTATCTAAATTAGACGCCTCTTCAATTATAGGGATATGATGCCTTTCATAGTTTAAATTAGTTGACAAAAAGGCGGTAAAGAATTTACGAACATGAAGAGAGTGCCGCCAGGTCAGAGCAAAACTTGAATAAATAATGCTATTTATTTTATATTCCTCGTAGTTATAAATATTCTGTCTGTTGTCGTTGAGGTAATCTATATCAGTTAGTTTGCCCTTGCCGTTGTTACTTACATTACAACTAAAAGTAAATTCTTCGTCTTTGTACAAATAAGAATAAAACAAACCGATTGCAGTGTAGTTGATATCATTAAAGAATAATTCTGATAAAACGGTTGGGTTCCGACCATAGATATCTCCTGCCACGTTCCAATCGTAATTACTTACTGTTTGGTCAATAAAAAAGGATATCCTCGAATTTGTTGTTTGAGGATATCCTTTTGAAAACAATGATACAGCGAATAAAACTATAATAATTCGATAGGTCATTCAGTAACATTAATGATTAATTTATAACATCAATTCGTTCGATGCTTTCCATGTATGTGTCTGGTTGGTAATATCCTAGGTATGTATTTTGCCGCGCCCTCGTCGTTAGAGAAAATGAAGATTGGCCAGGATAACAAAGTATGTCTTCTTGTGTCCTTTCGGTTACTAAATTTAATGGGCCGCTTCCATATTTCTGGATAAGATATTGTACCCTTACCTTCATAAAGTTTTTTAGCGGGGTTATTGCTGTGGAAGCCGTTGGAGGATTTATGTTGTGAAAAGTAATTGTATGTTCAGCGGTGGTATCGTAGATATCAGTGGCATTATCGACATAGGCCTCATTTATCGTTGTAGTATTTGTTCTTCTAAAATATCTAAAGTCTCGTGGGCCATATAAATAATGTAAAGAAAGCTTATCTGTGCTTGTAATAGAATCACGATTTGCTGAATAGGTTGAGAGCCCGCCATTTGGAGTTTTGTATCGCATAACGGGAATACTACTATCATAAGCAACTGTTGAATTAGCGAATGAACCGTAGTTCATAATCGAATAACGATTAAATCCTCCAATAATGGTGCCTGATCTTGTTTTATATTGATCCTGCCAGTCAGGCTTAATATTTGAAAAATTGATTTCTAAATATTGATTTATATCGGAGCGTTGATGTTCGTGCATTATTCCTGCTGCGTGAAAAATTTCGTGAATTATCGTCCCATAATTGGCACCATCAGATATTTCAATTCTCTGTTTATTTCCAGCTTTGCCTAAAGCAGAATAACTTGTTGAACCTGCTATTGAAACAAATTCAACATAATCTCCTTGGCCGTTTCTGGGCACAAGTTTGATGTGTGTTTGAGTATTTATAAGATTAATCGCTGTCTGTATTCTAGTCGGTTCTACGAAGGTAGCGCTAATTGTATAAGGAATTGTTGAATTTGGCCATCGTAACCCCATGTCTCCAATTGTAAGCCCGCGAGCATTTCTTGTCGAGTCCTTACTAGCAAGCAGTTTGTTGAATTGCTGTTGCGATAGGTAGAAATCTTCACCTAAATAATATCGCCCATTCGTTTGCTTATAGTAAATAGAATCACCGCCCACAATCAGTAATCCCTGATTTTCTATATTGGCGTGATTATTTTTCTCCGAATTGCCGATAATCTGTCCAATGTCCTTGGAACAAGAAGTAATTAAGTGGCACAACGATGCAATAATTAATAGGTGTTTTTGTTTGGCTCTCATAATTTTAAATAGTTTAAAACTCAATTCGTATAACAAATATAGAAAAATTGAATTACCGGGATATTTATATATTGTTGCTTTTTTGTTAATATTTCTTTTGAGAAATAGCAGTTAAAGTTCGCCGGTATCTTAGGGCTAAAACAGTGAGGACAATAAGACTTATCTATCGTTCTTCTGACGAATTTCGTTATAATTTTTACGATCTCTCGGGCTGGTATCGAGAAATTTATCGAGTACACCCAGTTAATTTTTCGATGCCAGCCGATGAACGGGTGAAGTTGGTCGAACTCGGTCGATACGCTAGTATATCATTAAGTTGCGTGTAGCATTTGAAAGTTCTTTCCATAACAGGCATAGTTGGTTGGTAATCGGAGTTGATGAACATTGCTGTTTCTGAATGGTTTATAGGCTTTTTCTAGGTTCTACATTGAAGAAATTCGTCGTTCTAAAAGGTTTGTCGCATGTAGTTGACGGAAAGTCATTAGTTCACACGTTAAGTTTTTCTGCCGTCCCCCTTCTGGAACTGAATTGTTATTTGCAGTAGCTGCCTTTTTAGGCGAACGATTCCTTGTGTTGTGGTTTTGTCCTACTTTTCAAATGGCCAATAAAGTTATGATCACTGGTTGTGTTGTTTGAAAATATGTGTAAGATATCTTTATTTTAGGATAGTTTGTGTTGTTATGTTGTAATTTATCGATTTATAAGCAATAAGATTTTGTTTTTTTTAATTTGTAAAGTTTTTTTTGATAAATTTTTATTTTTTTTAATGGTAAGTTTTTGTTACGATTTGTATATTTGACTAGCTTTATTTTGAATTTTTAATATTCACTTGAATATCAAAATATAGCTCATAAAAAGTGTTTTATTAATCTAATATAAAAAAATGAATATGAAAAGAGTTGTTAAAAATCTTTCGTCCTTTATGTTGCTTATGGTAGCGCTGTTTAGTTGTAGTAAAGATGGGGAGGTAAACACATTGTTAAATGAAG
This sequence comes from Sphingobacterium thalpophilum, assembly GCF_901482695.1. NCBI lineage: Bacteria > Pseudomonadati > Bacteroidota > Sphingobacteriia > Sphingobacteriales > Sphingobacteriaceae > Sphingobacterium > Sphingobacterium thalpophilum. The sequence goes on along the minus strand of NZ_LR590484.1, from coordinate 371,824 downwards.
AAGCGTCGCTTAATGATTCTACAGTGCATAAATTTAATTTACCAGGGGGGAGTGAAATTAAGGTATTAGAAAAAGGAGGCGATTATTATATAGCAGATGACATTGTGCTTAGTAAGAAGCAGTTTTTAACTTTAAAAGGTTTGAATGGCTCAACTTTGCCTCGCAGTGCGGTTATGACTAACCTCGTTAGTAAATGGACAAATGGTGAAGTTCCATATTTAATCGAAAACAATTTTTATAATGCACAAAGAATTAGTGAGGCAATAAATCACTACACTACCGAAACTCCTGTTCGATTAGTTCCTAAGCAAGCTTGGCATACTGATTATGTCAAATTTGTTAACCATGATTCGGTGAGTAAATCCAATTTAGGCAGAATCGGGGGAGGACAATTAATACATATTAGTAAATCTGCGAGCTATGGAACTGTAATGCACGAGATAGGTCATGCTATCGGTTTATTTCATGAGCATACAAGGTCTGATCGCGACCAGTTTTTAAGCGTTGATCCGAGTGTTGCAAATAATATAAATTATCAAAAATATGATACTGATTATTTAGGGTTTGATGTCGGTGCCTTCGATTTTAATTCTATAATGATGTACCCAAGAAGTAGTGTTTTGAAAAGCAAATCTGATCCCAATTATTACTGGCCAGTGAATAGAAGTAATTTTTCTTTGGGTGATATTGCTGGAATCAATTATATTTATGGGAATGCACCTTATATTAATTTAAGAGAAGTCGTCACGAGCTATGTGTTTACTAGTGATGGTTATGACAAGATATATGATGTGTATATTGACTTTTATCAAGATGCAGCTAAAACTATCCCTTTAACAACAACGTATCCAATTAAAATATATTATAAATATTTTGAAGAGCGCAAGTCGAATAAAGCTAATCCTTTGCAAACAAGCGAATATGAACAAACATTAATCGTTCCTGCTGGGGTAGGTTCTTTTAAAATGGAGGGATTCATTGATAGTAAATATTACGAATATGGAGATTTAGATTTTGTATTGAATCAATATATTCAGGTGAGAACGGCAGCCGGCTATCAATTATGATGAAAAAGGCAGTTTTTTGCTTTTTTATTTCTTTATTAAATTTCAGTTCTTATGCTAATAAAATGATATCTCAGGACACTATCGAAAATAGAATGAGTTGGGATATCTTACCTATGATAGGACTATCGCTTGAAAAATTTTCTTATGCTATCTCCGGAAATGAAAATGGAGAAAACCCCAATGTTTTATCCGAACTGACTTGGGAAAATACATATGCTTTTAATTTTGGTTTTAGAAATAGGCTCTCTTACAAGAAATTATTTTTGTTCTCAAAAGTTATCTTTAATAAAACTCTAAGTGGAAATGTTGTTGATATTGATTATGGAGAGGATAACCGACAGGGAGTTATTTCTCATCAGGAATTTGATAATTTTAGAGGTGATGGAATCAGTTTGGCGCTAAACTTCGGGTACAGACTATTTACTGGTTCTAAATTGGCGATTTTTGCGGGATTAACTGGCGAGTTTGATAAAAGAGAGTTTTTTTTACTAAATAAAAGAACTTTAACGCTTTCTGATGAAAATTTTATTGAAGGGCTAGAGTCGTATTATCTTTATAAAATACCTTCGCTCGGTTCAAAATACTTGTTAATTTATAAGCTGTCAAAAAAAGCTGATATACAGACAAATTTTGGAGCGAAGTATATTATATATAACGCATTTGGTAATTGGAATCTAAGAAAGGAATTTTCCCATCCTAAAAGTTACGAACATTCAGGACACGGAATAGGATGGGATATTTCTCTTGAGTATAGACATAGATTAAATAATAGATTGTCACTTGGAGGCATTTATTCATATCAGAATTTTAAAATTTATCATGGACAGGACTTATTGTTTATGCAGAGTGGAGAAATAAAGAGAACGATGTTAAGGAGTGTAAAAAATGCAAAGCAAATTTTAGGGATGGATCTAGTGTTTAGATTTTGAATGTATCCATTTATAGCAAGTGCTTTTGGTAGGTCTGAACTTAAAAGGATAACTTTCTTAGATCAATAAGGTGATGTTGGTCGACGAGAATTTACAGCAGTAACGCATTCGTTTGATTAAGGAGTAAGATTGTGTATAGCAAAAGCTGAAATGTATTTCGGTGCGGTTTACTTCTTACTTTATTTGGTTTTATTGAAATGTAATATTTTTTGAAAACGGCTTTAGATCGTTCGGTTAGCTTGGCTGAATTTATCGTAAATGTGTCCACATCGGGTACACGTAATTCCCTTACGATTTTAAACTTATAAAATTTTAAAGCGTGGTTAGGGCTGGAAGTGCTTTGCTTTTTGCCGGTGTCTCTCACGGTAATGTTAATTGCAGCATATAAACCGGACATTGTCGGATCGTATAAACAGCCGACTGTGTTAACCTTGATCGGGACGGCGATCGTACTGTTGATGGCATGGATGAGCATACGAGTCCTCCTCTGAGAAAGTTGCTCAGATCCATGCTGTCGCTTACCTATCCAGTGTGTGCAGCTAGTGAACGGGGCAATAATCAGGTGCACAATCCGTAGCGGAAAGAAATTATTTCGCCCTGGTCAAGGTCACCTGTATTGTTGATCGCGGTATCCGGTAGCGGCCGTATTGATCTCTGCTCATGTCCTTGATCTCATATCCGCTCTCTGGATTGATATTTAGTAATACATGGGTGTTCAGCTCTTGATCTTTTGTATCAAAGTGAAGTGTGACGCTTCTGTCTTTAAGCTGATAGGACAGGTGCTCTATCTCGCCGGCGTCCGTCGTAAGCCAAAGTTTTTCTTTTGCCAGGAAAATGCGGCCCCGGGAAGCAGTGGTCACCTCCACCTGCACGGTTTTCTTATCGGATCGGAGGTTGCCGCTGAATGCCAGCCAGCCAAATTCTGGATGTTCAACAATATAAGTCCCCGAGTTGACCGCATAACCGTAAAATCCAGTACCGTAGTCACCACTGATGCCGTCATTGGCTAATGTGGACGGATAAGAGTGGAATGCAGCGGGACCGAAGCCATCTTCTGTCACGTTGGCCAGAGCACCCATCATGCCTGCATGGCCCACCCGCAAGAGGTAAAAATCATCGGGCTGATCACGGAAGGCCGTCAGCACCGGAATGGCATTGAGCGCCGAGCCGTAGTGATGCAACTGCCGCTCGATACGGGATAGCTTTCCTCCATAAACGAAGTCCCAATAGCGACGGGCGCTACCATTGTAGCCCCAGTGAGGCACTGTAGGCATGTAAGCTAAAATGGCTTGGAGGGTGACACGTGCTTTGTCGTCAAACCCAAAGAACCGCGACCACAAGTACACCTCTTCCTGACCGGTAGAATCCCAGGGCATCTCACTGCCGAAAGGATAGTTGAGGGCTTTCCAGTGCACGGCTCGCTTCCGCATGGCTGCCTCCAGTTGATCTGCACGGTCTGTCAGACCTTCGCGGCGTAGATCTTGCAGAATAATCAAGAATATACTACCCTCCATCTGGCCAAACTGCGCGTAATGAGGCGCTTTCTCCACCATTGCTATGGCTGTATGAAAGGCTCGGTCAAGATACGTATCCCAAGTGTGTTCCTGCACCAGATTATTGTAGTTGCGTGCTAATCGGTACATAACCCAATGCGCGGCAGCCACGTGGGGATAGTTGTAGGAACGGCCGATATCGTCGGCTTCTTTTTTCGACCAGGCTGACCAGGTCTTCCAGTTGATCCGATCATCGTAAGTGCCCGGAGGCATGGAGTCGGGTGCGTAGTAGAAAAGGCTTTTAACTACTCCATATTTTTTATCGCCTGAGGTATGCTGTATACGGCCATACATAGTCTCGTGGACAAAGTGCTTCAATTTCTCAATTTCATCGCGATTGGGCTGTACAATCTGTTTCATGATGGCCGCCAGCCAGCTGGCCGCACCAGCTTCGTCGCTTAGCCCAGCGTACCATGCACGCTGCTCCTGCGTGATCTGCCGCTGTTCCTCATAATCGTAAGAAATCACCGCGGGCGAACGACCGAAAAGATCGTTGTCATTTTCGTACCATTGTCTGGTGGTCAGGAAATGTCCTAGACTGTTGACCACCTTTTTTTCGGGTTGGATGACTTTATAATGTATCGTCTGTTGAGTACCATCCTGATAAATTACGGTCACCCGTGCGCGTCCCCAGCGATTGCCTTTTACTTCGTAATGCTGCCATCCTGACGCTGTTGGCTTTCGCTTGCTTATGCTGAGTGCCGCATCAGGGTAAACGCTCAGCTCTTTTATTGCCTGATTGTGCTTTATAAACAGGTTGGCAGGGTTATCCAATGGAACCACATATCCCGGTGTACCCACCGCCACGGGGCGCTTGTTGCGGAGTAGTTCGCCCTCAATATCCCTGATGCTGGGTGCCAGTACAAAACGCAACGAAAAGGTTTTCGAGGCTTTAGGCGCTAATACAGTGGAGGTCGCTGTATTCCACTGCTCCACACCCTTCCATTCTGTTTCTGTATGTGCTTTTGTGTGGATCATCCATTCATGGAATCCCTCAAATGTAATGCTTCTTGGCGTCGGATCGCTATTCAACGGGTTATAGGCTTCAAAAGCGGCATTTTCGTAGGGAAGCACGAGTAGACTTGACCCTAGCCCGTGGAGGTGATTTACCTGCAGATACCCTGCATCTTTACCTATATAGGGATCGAAAAATACATTTTCGGCATGGGCCTGGTCGAGGTTTTTTGCATCCATATTATTATTGAAGGGCAAGGGGATGCCGAGTGATCCGATCTCTATGGTTTGTGCTGTGGGATTACTGATCTCAAAACTCAGTATCAGGTCGCCGTCAACATTCTTCCAGCTGCGGGTCACCCGTAGAGGGATGCCTCCCAATGTGGGGCCCATGTCGGCAGCGGCCAAGGTGGGCAGGGAAGCGTCGAGTCTGGTCACTGCCATACGTTCTCTGGCCGAGGAATAAGTTGACCACGATGCTTCACCTTTTTTTCGGATGCGGAGGTTGATATCACCAAAATGGAAAAAATTGTTGCGGTCGCGCCTGTTCAACATTCCGGCAGGAGTGTAGTCGAAATTATCGTCTTCATCTGTTTTTTGTAGCGAGGATAGTGTCTGCGAAGAATTGAGTATTTTGATTTTGAGCTTCTGTAGTTGAAAACTCCTATATCCTTTATCGATTCCTAATGTAGCAGTCTGCTTTTGAACCGCCTGCCATACCGGATGTTCGTTCTGTTGGGCAAATAGTCCCGGGCTAACACATAGATATAAAAAGGTAGAAAGCAGAAAGTAATTTTTTTTGATATTCATTCCGTTAGATTTATCAGTCCAAGATTTGGTGGGTTGAGCACCTTCAATAAGTACAAATATGTGTTATTGCAAGCTTTTTTTATGCTTGGAATTTAACATACACTATTCCTTTTTTAGCATATTTTGAAGAAAATTTGGTTGGCAGTATTCGAAAACATAAATTTAATGTATAAAGAACACTTATTGTAAACTTAGGATAAAGTCAACCCGCAGATACAGTTTCCGGCCATCCTGAGGACCTTGTTCAAAGCAACAAGCTTATCGCTGATGTGACAAACAATTGAAATGTTGTTTTCTAATAGGGTTACTCGTTCATAAATGTTCGGCATAAATGCCGAGATGTCAATATTCAATAAGGAATGATCAAAACTCGGTTAGTTATGTTCCCGGTTAGTTATTTTCTTTGATGAAGTAATTGAACATAATTTAAGTAAATAAGAAAAAAGACTATGGCTGAATTAAAATGGACGGGGGTTTATCCTGCAGTATTGACACCGTTTAAAGAAAATGGGGAAATTGATTATGACATGTTTACAAAGAACACCGAGGCTCAGATCGCCGCTGGCGTGCATGGAATCATTATAGCAGGATCATTGGGCGATGCTGCAGTGCTGGATACGGAAGAGAAATTTGAATTGCTGACTTTTGCCCGTCAGCTTGTGGCCGGTCGTGTTCCGGTTGTGCTGAATATTGCAGAGAATACAACTAAAAACGCGGTCAACTTTGCACGGAAAGCGAAGGAATTAGGGGCGGATGGGCTGATGCTCCTGCCTCCTATGCGGTATAAAGCTGATGATCGCGAAGTAGTCACCTACTTTAAGGCGGTGGCGCAAGCAACAGATCTGCCTATCCTGATTTACAACAACCCTATCGATTATCCGGTATTGGTTTCTCTGGATATGTTTGGCGAATTACAGGATTGTCCGACGATTCAGGCGGTCAAGGAATCCACCCGGGATCTGACCAACATCACCAGAATGAAGAACAGATTTGGTGACCGTTTTAAAATTCTGGGCGGTGTGGACACCATCTCCCTGGAGTCCTTGGCCTTAGGAGCGGATGGCTGGGTATTTGGCCTGGTTGATGCATTTCCACGGGAGACCGTCGCTATGTATAAGCTGGCATTGAATGGTGAATTTGAGAAAGCGCTAGAAATCTATCGCTGGTTTATGCCTTTGCTGGAACTTGATATTCATCCGAAGCTGATTCAATATATCAAGCTGGCCGCCACAGCTGAGGGAATTGGTACACCGCATCTGCGCGCTCCACGTTTGCCTCTGGTGGGTGAAGAAGCTGATCGTATCAATAAGGTTATTGCCGATGGTATCGCCAGTCGCCCAACATTGAATTAAATGGTATCTCGTTATAATATTTAATAAAAGTAGGCGACCGGTGTATACCATTCGCCTACAATTCATATAACAATGATAAACTACTTATAAAATGGATCAACCAAAGATAACCTTAGATGGATATGCTCAGTTAGCTGCCGAAGCCTTTCAATTTTTAAAGTCTACTACCATCGCTCAACGTGCGGAATTTATGTTTGCTGTAGCCGATAAGATCGAGGCACTGGGCGCCGAATTGCTGGAAACTGCCCATCAGGAGACGGCATTACCTCTGCCAAGACTCACGGGTGAAAAGGCGCGGACGGTGCATCAGTGGCGCAGTTACGCGAGAGCTGTGGCCTCAGGGCTCTATGCCGAAGCTCGTATCGATCTGCCCGACACCGAAAAGGGAAAGGGTGACATCAGAAAATATAATGTGGGTATCGGACCCGTATTGGTATTTGGGGCCAGTAACTTTCCGTTTGCTTTTTCTACGGCTGGCGGCGATACGGCGAGCGCCATAGGAGCGGGCTGTCCTGTCATTGTGAAGGGGCATGCCGGCCATAGCCGGACCTCCACAATCATGGCAGATGCGATTACGGATGTGGTATCCCAATTTGGGTGGCCTCATGGTACTTTTAGCCATGTTCTGGGTGATCATGTGGAAGGAACAGATATAAAGATAGGCGCTTACCTCACGGCGCATCCGATGGTGAAAGCCGTAGGTTTCACGGGCTCGTACTGGGGAGGGAAGGCACTTTTTGATATTGCCAATCAACGGGAGCAGCCTATTCCGGTATTTGCAGAAATGGGAAGTGTTAATCCGGTTTTTGCCTTTTCACAGATCCTTGATCAACGTGCAGAGGCCCTGGCCAAAGAATATGCGGCTTCGCTAACCTTGGGCGTAGGACAATTCTGCACCAACCCGGGGATCTTTGTGGCGGTAAAGGGAGCTGCTTTCGAACGCTTTAAGCGTGCGCTGGCAGAAGAAATCAGTGGAATAGCTCCGGCAATGATGTTAAATAAGGGAATCTATAGCCATTTTGAAAAAAATAAAAACCTATTGAGTAATCAGCCGTCGGTTGCTTTCATTGCGGAATCGCAGACTGCTGCACAAGAAGGACAAGGCCGGCCGCGGATAATGGCAACCTCAGCGGACAGCTTTCTGAAAAATGATGTGCTGAGTGAGGAGGTTTTTGGCCCGTTCGGACTGCTGATAGAAGCTGATAATTACACACAGGTCCTGGATGTGGCCAAACAGCTGAAAGGGCAGCTTACCATCACCGTTGCAGCCACCAGCGAGGATGTACGGGAGCATCAGACGGTCATCGATGTAGTCAAAGATAAAGCTGGCCGTCTGCTGTTCAATGGAATGCCTACGGGGGTAGAAGTGGTGTATGCCATGCAGCATGGAGGACCTTTCCCTGCTTCTACCGATCCGCGGTTTACCTCAGTAGGTCCGGATGCGGTGAAGCGCTTTGTACGGCCATTGGCTTTTCAGAACTGGCCCGACGAGTTTTTGCCCGCAGAGCTGAAAAATGGCAATCCCTTAGCTATCCACCGGATAGTTGACGGAGTGGCCAGTGCTGAGAAAGTGAGCCACAAATAATAGAATAACAAGTTAACTCTATATGAAGAAGACATTTTTTTGTATCGATTCGCACACCTGCGGTTGTCCGGTAAGATTGGTCGCTGGCGGCGCTCCTCTCCTCAACGGCGATTCGATGATGGCACGTCGGCTCCACTTTATGGAGGAGTACGACTGGATCCGTAAGGGCCTCATGTTTGAACCGCGAGGGCATGATATGATGAGCGGCAGTATCCTATATCCACCGGTTGATCCGCGAAACGATACGGGCGTACTTTATATCGAAACCAGCGGCTGCCTTCCCATGTGCGGTCACGGTACGATAGGTACTGTGACCATCGCCATAGAAGAGGGGCTTATTCAGCCCAAAACACCGGGCAAGCTCCGTCTGGAAACTCCTGCAGGGCTAATCCTGATCGATTATGTGCAGGAGGGTGCAAAAGTAAAGACTGTAAAGCTGACAAATGTCAAATCTTTCCTATACAAAGAAGGACTTGCCGTGACATGCCCAGATCTCGGTGAGATCGTGGCCGACGTTGCCTATGGAGGAAACTTTTACGCGATTATCGATCCCCAAAACAATTTTAAAGATATCAGCGATTTTTCAGCTAGCCAGCTGATCCATTACGGTAAAATAATCCGGCGCCTGCTGAATGAAAAGTATGAGTTTGTGCATCCCGAAGATGAAAATATCTATGGGCTGAGCCATATCCAATGGACCGGTAAACCGGTCAAGGCGAATTCTGCGGGTCGAAATGCCGTATTAGTCGGCGAGAATGCGCTGGACAGATCACCTTGCGGGACAGGTACTTCAGCCCGAATGGCCCAGTGGTATGCCAAAGGCAAACTGAAGCGGGGAGAAGAATTTGTCCATGAAAGTTATATCGGATCGCAGTTTGTCGGCCGTATAGAAGAGGAAACCGATATGAACGGGCAAGCTGCCATTATTCCTTCTGTAGAAGGCTGGGCAAGAATAACAGGCTACAATCATATCATTATCGATGATGAGGATCCTTATAAAGAAGGGTTTCAGGTTCTGTAATTTACACATTAAACAGTAAGAAAGTGTCAACACATCATAAAGGAAAGGTAGCGATTATCGGAGCAGGTATTGCGGGGCTGTCCACGGCCTATTATTTGGTAAAAGACGGCTGGGAAGTTATTGTTCTGGATAAAGGAAGCGGTCTGGACAATTGTTCTTATGGCAATGCCGGAATGATCGTGCCGAGTCATTTTACTCCGCTTGCGGCACCGGGTATTGTCGCGCAGGGGATCAAGTGGATGTTGGACAGCAAGAGTCCATTCTATGTGCGCCCTACACTCAATCTGTCACTGATCGATTGGGGACTGAAATTCCTGAAGCATGCCAATGAACAGCATGTCAGCCGGAATGCCGAAGCTATCCGGGATTTAAATCTGGCTAGCAGCAGGTTGTACGATCAGTGGAAAGCGGATGAGCAGTTTGATTTTGAACTTCGTCAAAACGGAATTATGATGCTTTATAAATCAGAGCATGTCGAACACGAAGAAGCTGAACTGGCAGAGAAAGCGAAAAAGCTTGGGCTGGCGGTCGAAATATATGATGCGGCCGGCATTCAGGCGTTAGAACCGCATCTCAGAATAGAGACACGTGGTGGTATCCTCTACAAATGCGACGGAATCATGTATCCACCGAAACTCATGAAGGAACTGACCCAATATCTCCATGCACAGGGTGTGAAATTCCACTACGAAACGGAAGTCAATGGATTCCGAACTGCCAGCAAAAAGGTGCTTAGCGTCGTCACTGACAAAGGCAATTTTGAAGCCGATGAAATTGTTCTTGCTGGGGGAGCCGCCTTACCGGCCTTGGCTTCGAAGCTGAATTTAAAATTGCCACTAATGCCCGGTAAGGGATATTCATTTATGCATAGTCCCGAGGAAGGTACTTCCCTGATACATGCCGCATTATTGCTAGAGGCCCGGGTGGCAGTGACGCCGATGAATAACCAGATCCGTTTTAGTGGAACCATGGAGCTTGGGCCAGCCAATAATAAGATCTACCCAAATCGGGTGAAGGGGATTGTCGAAGCTATTCCAAAGTACTTTCCCGATCTGAAGGTGAATTACCCGCAAGATATCTGGTATGGCTATAGGCCCTGCTCCCCCGATGGATTGCCTTATTTGGGGCGTGCATCCAGATACAGCAATGTCAGTATTGCCGGCGGCGGTGGTATGATGGGCCTGAGTTTGGGCCCTGCTTTCGGTAACGCAGTGGCAGCCATACTTTCGGGGCGGACCACCGAAACAGATGTATCTGCTTTTAGCCCTGATAGATTTCAATAACGCTTGACATAAACTTAAATGATGATAAAACCCGACCTTAAACGAAAGCCATGTATAGGTATGATCATACTTTGTATGGTATTTCCGGCTACAGTGAATGCGCAACATATGGATTTGTATCAGCACACCACTCCGGTGGAACCCCTTATCATAGAGTATCAGAATGACCTGGAGGCAGTGAACTACTTTTATGGTCCGATGCCAAAGGGCTGGCGATCTCAGTCTGTGAGTCCCTCTCCCGAGCAGATGGAACGATTAATCCGTCTCGACAATGCTTATCTGGCCAGATTAAAAGCATTTGATTATAAACGGTTAAATACCAATGGGCAGGTGGACTATATCCTCTTAAACCGGAAGATTCTTCGTCATCAGGAAGAACTAAAAGAGGAGATGGAGCGCTACAAGAAACTCAAATCTTACCTCCCGTTTGCGGACAGCATTTTCGGGTTCGAACAAAAGCGCAGGCGCGGTACTTCTGTTGAGGGGAGAGCGATCGCCGCAATGTTTGAGCAGGTCCGTGGATCCGTACAGCAGGAGAGACAAAAGCTGTCACAGAAGCCGGCGATTGATGCGGATGATGTACGTTATCTGACCGGTATGATCGAGTCCCTGCAAACCCGTTTGCAGAGCTCATTTGATTTCTATAATGGCTATGATCCAATGTTTACCTGGTGGGTTCCCAAATCTTATGAAGGACTTCATGAAGCCTTGGCTAGCTACCAAGAGGCCCTCAACGCCAAAAGTAACTGGAAGGTGTATGACGACGGCAGCAATATCGGCGGGAGACCGATCGGGAAGATCGCGCTCAATAAAAAGCTGAAAGATGAAATGATTGCCTATGATGCGGAAGATTTGTTGAAGATTGCAGATAAAGAGTGGAAATGGTGTGTGGCGGAGCTATTAAAGGCATCCCGGGAAATGGGGTATGGCGATGACTGGAAAGCAGCGCAGGAAAAAGTCAAAAACGCTTATGTGCCGGTGGGTAAGCAGCCTGATCTGATCAATGCGCTGTACGACAGAGCTCAACAATTTATCAAGAAACATCAGCTGATGGATATTCCGGATCTGGCGGATGAGACCTGGGGAATGATCATGATGACTCCGGAGCGGCAACTGGTGAACCCATTTTTTACAGGAGGCCGTGAGATCAGCATTTCATATCCGACCAATACGATGAGCTACGATCAAAAGATGATGAGCATGCGGGGAAATAATCCTTATTTCTCCTTGGGGACGGTGCAGCATGAACTTAATCCCGGCCATCATCTGCAGTATTTTATGAATAAAAGATATAAACCCTACCGGGAGCAGAACTTCAATACACCGTTTTGGACAGAGGGGTGGACCTTGTATTGGGAATTGCTGTTGTACAGACTTGGATTTGCCCAAACGCCTGAGGAGCGTATTGGTGTCCTGTTTTGGCGGATGCACCGTTGTGCACGTATTACATTCAGTATCAAATTTCATCTCGGTGAATGGACGCCCCAGCAATGTATTGATTATCTCGTGAACCAGGTGGGGCACGAACCTGCAAATGCGCACGGTGAGGTCAAACGATCTTTTGAAGGATCTTATGATCCCTTATATCAGCTGGCTTATATGATAGGAGGGCTACAGCTGCTGCGGCTCAGCGACGAATTGGTAGGCGGAGGCAAGATGTCCTACAAACAATTTCACGAGCGCGTAATCAAAGAAAATTACATGCCGATGGAAATGTTGCGGGCGATACTGACTGAGCAAGATCTCAATCCTCAGCATCAGGCCGTATGGAAGTTTTACACGTTTGATTAACCATTGATCAGAATGATGAGCACAAAAAAAGAGAATCAGGAATTTAAAAAATCGCTGGGTCTGTTGGATGCAACGATGCTCGTGGCTGGAAGCATGATCGGATCGGGGATTTTCATTGTATCATCAGATATCGCCCGCAATACAGGCTCAGCAGGCTGGCTGATGGTCGTCTGGCTGATCTGTGGTTTTATGACTTTGGCTGCTGCGCTGAGTTATGGCGAACTGAGTGCGATGTTTCCCAAGGCTGGCGGGCAATATGTCTATCTGAAGGAAGCTTACGGACCTGTGGTGAGTTTCACGTTTGGATGGACATTTTTCGCGGTTATCCAGACCGCGACGATTGCAGCTGTGGGGGTAGCGTTTTCAAAGTTCACTGCCTACCTATTTCCAGTGCTGGATGAAGATGTGTATCTGCTGGAGGTAGGCAGCTATCATGTCTCCTCGGCTCAGGTATTGGCCATAGGCGTTATCTTATTGCTCACATTGATCAACACAAGAGGTGTGCAAAATGGTAAAACTTTACAGACCATCCTTACCCTGATAAAAATACTAAGCTTAATTCTGCTGGTGCTATTCGGGTTTGCTGCTTTTGATTCCGATGTATGGAATCAGAACTGGTCGGCAGCGACCCGCTGGGATTTGCATCGGTTGAATGCCGACGGCTCAACAGCCGGTTACTCCCTTTTTGGGACCTTTGCAGCGATGTCTGCCGCATTAGTTGGGGCGCTGTTCAGCAGCGACTCTTGGCATTCTTCGTCTGCAGTGGCTGGCGAAATAAAAAATCCGCAGCGCAACATCGGGTTAAGTCTGGCGCTGGGGACTGTGATCGTGACAACCATCTATATTTTAACCAACCTGATGTACACAGGAGTATTGACCATGGAACACATGGCAAGCGCTCCAAAAGATCGGGTAGCCATGGTCGTGGCACAGCAGATATTTGGTCCTTTAGGTATCGGTATTCTGGCAGTGATGATCATGATCAGTACGTTCGGATGCAACAATGGGCTGATTTTGGCAGGTGCCCGTGTCTACTATTCCATGGCCAACGATGGTCTGTTTTTTAAAAAAACGGGGCGATTAAACCATAAGGCAGTGCCAGCGTATGCACTGTGGCTACAGGGGGGCGTTGCTACGATTTGGTGCCTGACAGGAAAGTACGGCGATCTGCTGGATATGATCACTTGTGTCGTCGTTATCTTTTATATGCTGTGCATAATAGGTATTTTTCTGCTTCGCCGAAAGCGACCGGACATTCCAAGACCCTATAAAGCTTTCGGTTATCCGCTGATTCCCGCGCTATACATTCTAATGGGCCTGTCTTTTATTGTCCTGCTTGTGATCTATAAGCCTCAATTTACCTGGCCGGGGATTATTATTACCCTGCTGGGAATTCCATTATATTATGTAGTGAGGCGCAGCAGTCATTTAACCCATTCCAATGAACATTGAAGTAAACAAACATACAGTAACGACTAAGAAATAACTATGAAACTGAAATTAATTGCAGTGTTATCGTTTATGCTCTGCCAATTGGCTATCATGGCTCAGGGGACTTTGGAGGATTATAAACGGGCTAAAGAAATACGGGAGACGTTTGCCAAGATTTATGGCATACCCCAGCAGATTCTTTGGTCTGAGAAAGGGCAGAGTTTTAGCTACCGTACCACGGCTAAAGGTGGACGGTCCATGTTGCATATCGTCGACGTGGTTTCGCAGAAAAAGCAGGCTACCGACGTTGGCGAGATTGAGAAACAACTGACTGCCGAACTCGGCTCCGCAGTCAGACTAAGCGGATATTGGGGCAGGGGGACAAAGGTGCTGAACGCAAATGAAATCGAATTTGTGGAGCAGGGCATAAGCTGGACGTGGAATGCATCTGCACAAAAACTGACTCGGACGGGGAAGGCCAAAGAAAATGATTTTGATCGTAGAGGTGGATCTTACTGGGGCATGCGCCGTGATGACAGCAAAGGGGAGGCGGTGGATTCTCCCGATAAGGTATATACTGCTTACATCAAGAACAGCAATGTTTACGTAAGTAGAAAAGGGGACGCAAAGACAGAGAAGCAGCTTACTTTTGACGGCAGTCCGGGCGAGTATTACATGGCTCGTATCCAATGGTCTGCAGACTCCAAGAAAATTGCCGTTTCAAAAGTGCGCAAAGCAGAGGTAAGACAGTTAACTCTGCTGGAATCGTCTCCTGTCGATCAGCTGCAGCCAAAATTGCAGACACGGGACTATGTTAAGCCAGGTGACGCTTTGCCGCAATATTATCCAGCGATCATCTGGGTGGAAGATGGTAAAATATTTCCTGTGGATCCGATGAGGGTCGCCAACCAGTTTACTTTATCCGAATTGGCATGGCGTCCAGACAACAATAGTATCACCTTCGAGTATAATCAGCGTGGACACCAGCGTTATGATATTATGGCGCTCAGTGCAGTGGATGGCAAGACCAGCGTGGTGATTTCGGAGACCAGCCCCACCTTTATTGATTATAGCAGCAAGAAATACAGACATGATTTACAGGAGACAAAAGAGATCATCTGGGCCTCCGAACGCGATGGATGGAACCATCTTTATCTTTTTGACGGAACAACCGGCAAATTGAAAAAACAGATCACCAAAGGACAATGGGTAGTACGCAAAGTGGTGCATGTGGATGAAGCAAAAAGAAAAATAATTTTTGAAGCGAGCGGCATGAAAGAAGGTGAAGATCCCTATCTGATTCGTTATTACTCCATCGGTCTGGACGGGAATGGTCTTAAAGAGCTAACGCCCGAGCTGGCAAACCATCAAGCCACCTTCAACGGGGATTACAGCCTGTTTGTCGATGTGTATTCGACGGTAAACCAAGCGCCTACGTCAGTTCTGCGTGATGCTGCTGACGGCCGGATTCTCATGGAATTGGAAAGGACCGATATTAGTGAACTGGAAAGCACAGGCTGGAAAGCCCCTGAAGTCTTTTCGGCCGTGGGGAGGGATGGTAAAACCGATATCTGGGGTATTATTGTCCGGCCCCGAAACTTTGATCCAAATAAAAAGTATCCTGTGATCGAATACATTTATGCCGGGCCTCACAGTTCATTTGTTCCCAAAAGTTTTTCTGCAAACCCTTCGGGAATGTACGAGCTGGCTGAATTGGGCTTTGTTGTCGTGCAGATCGATGGAATGGGAACTTCCAACAGATCCAAGGCTTTTCATGATGTGGCCTGGAAAAATTTAAAGGATGCCGGCTTTCCGGACCGTATTGCCTGGATAAAGGCTGCAGCTTCCAGATATCCCTATATGGATATACAACAGGTAGGCATTTATGGCACATCGGCCGGGGGACAGTCATCGACGGCAGCACTGCTCTTTCATCCTGATTTTTACAAAGTTGCGGTATCCTCCTGCGGATGTCATGACAACCGGATGGATAAAATCTGGTGGAATGAACAATGGATGGGCTGGCCGATAGGACCGGAATATGCTGCGTGTTCAAATACCGAAAACGCATACCGCCTGGAGGGTAAGCTGATGTTGATAGTGGGCGAACTTGATGACAACGTGGATCCAGCTTCAACTTATCAATTGGTCAATCAATTGATCAAGCACGGTAAAGATCATGAGTTTATCATGGTACCCGGCATGGGGCATTCTTCTGGCGGTGATTTTGGAGAGAAAAAACGAAGAGATTTTTTTGTCAAGCATCTACTAGGTGTCAACCCGCCGGCATGGAACCTTTATTAGGACAGTGAGGGGGGCCGATTACACTTTTCAAGTTTTATATATGTGTACAAATTTTTATAACGATATGAAGATATACAAATTGCTTATACGTACTATTGTCCCGATATGTTACCTGTGCGGAGCATTATCTTTTGGCCATGCCCAGAGCGGGGATCAGATTTTGGACGGCATCGGCGAAACAGAAATGGTTGCACGGTATCTGTTTAAAGGAGACTTAAAAGATTGGTCGAGAAATAATCTGCACGCCAGGCATGGTTCTCTACCGAAATTCGTCAACGACCGCCGGTTCGGAAAGGTCCTGTCGCTTTCTGGAGAGCACAATGATTATGTGATCATTCCCGGAGATGCGCTGACCGACATGGAATCTGTAAGTATATCTGGGTGGATTTTCTTACGATCAAATAAAATCAATCAGCGTTTTTTTGATTTTGGGAAGGACGCCGACAGTCATTTTTCGGTTGCTCCGATGGGAGTAACTGAACAAAAGGGTTATCATGCGCTGATCACGGCTGGCCGGGCAAATACAAAAGCTGCCGTCTCTGCTGCGATCGACCTGAACAAGTGGATATACCTGACCATTGTAGTCGATATCCCTTCACAATCGTTGACCACTTATCTCGACGGCAAGCCCGTAGGAAAAAGCAACGATATACCTAAAGAGCTAATAGATGTATTTGGCACGTCTTCTGGCGGGACAAAGCAGCTATATATTGGAAAGTCCCTTCTATCCGGAGACCCCAATTTGGATGCCATGATACGCGACTTTCGTATATATAGGGTCCCCCTTACTGAGAATCAGGTCGCAGGCATTTTTCAAAGTGCCCAGCGGGGTAACCGGACGGCGGTAAACGTACGGGATACGGAAGGAGACCTTCCGAGCTTTCCGTTGACACAATCACAGCTTTACAATGCCTATTTACTTTCAGTTTCGGATGTGGAGGTCGAGACTGGTATCGGTGAGCTGCCGAGGCTGCCAAGTTTCGTAAACGGCACCTACAAAGATGGAATGAAGGGGCCAAAAGTACGTGTGTTATGGCCTTCGCCAAACGATAATAGCACGGTATTGGATGCTGGACGCTACACGGTGATGGGTCGTATACCCGGCACAGATCTCCAAGCCAAGGCGATTGTTACCGTAAGAGGAGCGAAGAAATCGACAGCACCAAGTGCTAAGCTTGAACCCTTTGACTTAAGTCAGGTCTCTTTGGAAGCGGATGAACAAAATCAAAAGACGAAATTTATAGAAAATAGAGATAAGTTTATCCGGACCTTGTCAACAACCGATCCGAACTCTTTTCTTTACATGTTCCGCAATGCGTTTGGTATAGCCCAGCCTGCGGGAGCTAAACCCTTAGGTGTGTGGGATAGCCAGGATACCAAGCTCCGCGGGCATGCTACAGGACATTACCTCACTGCTATCGCCCAGGCTTATGCCGGCACGGCCTATGATAAGGAGCTCCAGCAGAAGTTTGCGGATAAAATGACCTACATGGTCAATACACTGTACGAGCTTTCCCAGTTGTCCGGCAAACCTAAAACACCCGGGGCTGCTGCCGTTTCAGATCCAGCCAAAGTACCACCGGGGCCCGGTAAGCAGGAGTATGATTCGGACCTGAGCGAGCAGGGGATTCGGACAGATTATTGGAATTGGGGGAAAGGTTTCATCAGTGCTTATCCTCCTGACCAGTTTATCATGCTCGAAAGAGGGGCTAAATATGGTGGACAGGCAAATCAGATCTGGGCACCATACTATACCTTACACAAGATTTTGGCAGGCCTAGTGGATGTATACGAAGTGAGTGGCAACAAAAAAGCACTGGAGATTGCCGAAGGTATGGCAGACTGGGTGCATGTCCGCTTGAGCCGGCTGCCCAAGGATACGCTGATCAACATGTGGAGTACCTATATTGCAGGTGAGTTTGGCGGTATGAACGAAACTATGGCACATCTATATCGTATCACGAAGCAGGACAGATACCTGAAGACCGCACAGATGTTTGATAACATCGATGTGTTTTTTGGCGATGCACAGCGTACACACGGGCTGGCGAAGAATGTGGATACATTCCGTGGATTGCATGCCAATCAGCATATACCCCAGATTGTGGGCAGTATCGTGATGTACGATGTATCCAACATGCCCGAATATTATAAGGTGGCGGACAATTTCTGGTACAAAGCAGTCAATGATTATATGTATAGTATCGGCGGCGTGGCGGGAGCCCGCAATCCGGCCAATGCTGAAGTGTTTACTGCCGAACCTGCTACCCTGTATGAAAACGGTTTTGCGGCGGGGGGACAAAACGAGACCTGTGCCACTTATAATATGTTGAAATTGACTGGTAATCTGTTTCTTTTTGACCAGCGAGCAGCGTATATGGATTACTATGAGCGCGGACTGTATAACCATATTCTGGCGTCGGTAGCCGAGAATACGCCTGCGAATACCTATCACGTACCCCTACGGCCCGGCTCAGTCAAACAGTTTGGCAATCCGGATATGACGGGGTTTACCTGCTGTAATGGTACGGCCATAGAAAGCAGTACGAAACTTCAGACTGCCATCTATTACAGGAGCAAAGATGATAAGGCACTTTATGTCAATTTGTTCATCCCATCAACCTTAAACTGGACGTCGCGTAATGTCACCATTGAGCAGATGACGAGCTTTCCAAAAGACGACCACAGCAAACTTAAAATAAACGGGAACGGACATTTTGACATCTTTGTTCGCGTACCGGGCTGGGCGACCAAGGGGTTTGATGTCAAGATCAATGGCAAAGCCGAAAATGTGAAGGCTCAGCCAGGTACGTACCTCAAATTGAGCCGCACTTGGAAAGATGGTGATGAAATCGTCGTACACATGCCTTTTCAGTTTCGTCTGGACCCTGTAATGGATCAGCAAAATATTGCAAGCTTGTTTTATGGACCCATATTGTTGGCGGCTCAGGAACCGGCCGCAAGGAAAGACTGGCGGAAAGTCACTCTAGATGCGGAAGATCTTGGCAAAACTATTCAAGGAAACCCTAAGGAGCTGAACTTTACGATCGACGGCGTTCACTTTAAGCCCTTTTATGATACCTATGGACGGCATTCGGTGTATCTGGACGTCACCTTAAAATAGCATCGCTATTTGTGTTGCCACCCTATTTCTGCGCATTAGCCGCAGTGTGATGGGCTTTATTATTCACAAGAATACACACAACAAAAGACAACATCTCGAAGTGTTGTCCTTTGTTGTGTGTTCCCACCGATGATTGCCGCGGGCAGCATTTCAAAAGCTATTTTTTCTTTCGATATACCTTGTAATTACCAAGTTTTTCATATTCAAGCGTTCCTTCTTGGCAATAACTGCCGAGGTAAACAGAGAAGCGATTACTTTGATCCTTATCTGCTTCCATGTGCTGGATCACATCCGAAACACGCCTTGGCGTTTCAAAAAAATCGGAATGGTAAACCAGTTCGTCCAGTTCTTTGGTCAGCGCAATTCGTCGTTTGGATTCAGGCGGTATACTAAAGGGTGGGGTTAGCGGTATGGGATTGTTGAATACGGCCTGCGGTTGTACTTGCAATGCTCGGCAGATGAGAATAAAATTGTTGAGCGAAGCCCCCTTACCACGCTCAATAGCAGCTATAGTATTGGTCGTTAATCCTGTCATATTAGCGATATCTTTCAGCGAATAATATAATTTCTCGCGTTGTTTACGCAACTGCTCACCTATTTCCTTAAGTATTTGTTCATTGATCTCTGCCATATACAAAAGGAGAATTTATTTGCGTATATAATGAATAAAAATATTTGTGTTTTTATTTGCGCAAATAATTTTAGTTTTTTATCTTTGTTTCAAAGATAGCCGATAACTAAATATGAGCCGCTGTAGCGACATTGATTTACTTGCATCTTTGGCGTTGTATCGGAAGCAAAATTTATTAAATGAGAAAATTACGTATTAAAAATATTGTCAGGTCACCAGAATAAAATTGGATAAATTTTATAGACCTGTATCTCGCATCCTGTGTTAGTGACAACTATTTAGCCTTGTATTTACCATTCAAAGCACAGGATTTTAAATAAATAATTCGTTGGAATGAGTAACTGACTCCTTGGCGGAGCTAGGATTTATTTGCGCAAAAAAGAAGTGATTTTTTTGGCTGATATAAACGTTCTTTGACTTATTGGTATTGAATACTATATGGAGGTATCTTGTGATGCCGTAGGGTGAGCGTAAAAGGCGACTCACTAAATACCCTTTATAAAATAAAGAAATTCAGATGCTTGTGTGGCGTTTTACCTTCGACCTATCGTCGTTGTTGATGATCAGTTTTTTAGGAGGTGTGACCCTGTTGATGGTCCCAAGATGAAGGGTATACACAACGAGTCTATAGCTTTTCTAAATTCCTTTATGCTGTAGATGATCACAAAATATAGGGTATACACAACGAAAGTCCATCGCCGCGATTGCTCTGTAGGCCTGTTGGTAATCACAAAATGTAGGGTATACACAACCTGTCTGCTACACAAATGAAGAGTCCTTTGGCTGTAGATGATCACAAAATATAGGGTATACATAACGGTACCACCTTAAGCTGTCTTAAGGCGCAGCTCTTCGGTAATCATAAAACTAGTGGTAAAATAGGTATGTTTTCTATCGATCCAGCGTTTTGAAAAGAAGTGAGAGAATTTTCAAAAATGATATACTGAGGCATCTTGTGATGCCGTAGGGTGAGCGTAAAGACGACTCACTAAATACCCTTTATAAAATAAAGAAATTGAGATGCTTGTGTGGCGTTGTACCTTCGACCTATCGTCGTTGTTGATGATCGGGTATTGATAGGTTGTATCCTTTTGGTAATCAGTATTGTCGGGTAGACAAAACGTATCTTTGTTTTAGAAAAAAATTAGATCACCTGTTAGTAATCACAAAATGTGGGTATACACAACAAATTAGCATTTAATTCTTTAAACAACACCTGTTGGTAATCACAAAATGTAGGGTATACACAACTGGTCGAACTCCTAGCGATTTACCTGGACACCTGTTTGTAATCACAAAATATAGGGTATACACAACTGAACAAAAAACAAACTCGGTACCAACGGCTGTAGATAATCACAAAATTTGGGGATATGCAACTAACTTAAAAGCGATTTCGGGAGAACTATAATTGTTCAGTTTGGTGTCCAAGTAGGCCACTGCTGATAACCATTAGGTCCAAGGGCAGTAGCTGGTCTTCCATTCAATACCAATACGTTTTATAAGAACATAACCAGTATACTTAGCCAGGCTCTGGTGCAAAAAAATCCAACAAACGCGCTGGAGCGGTCATAAGTGAGTGATGTATTGCTAACCTTATAACTGATTATGAACGTAATTCGACTAAACAAAGACATTAAAAACGCAATTAATAGCCTTCGTCAGGGTAACGAAAAAGGGCTGAAGTTCTTTTATCAAAAGTTCTACGACTACTTCTTTTTCCGCGCGCAGCGTGCCACGGATGATGACTGCGCGGGAGAAAGCATAGCGCAGGAGGCATTCCTGCGGCTCTGGCTGTTTCGAGAAAACATACACTCCGAAGCCGAGGTGCTCGACTTCTTAAAATCGCAGGTGAAATCCGCAATCCATGCGTTTTACCAAAAATCACGCAATAGGTTTCATCGTAGCCTGCTCCGCCTGGACGGCATCGAGGATTATCAGGAATTTATGCTGAGTTATGAACCGGAGGAAGAGCAGGAGGAAGACCTTGTCTATATCGAACAGTTGGAGCTGGAAAAGAAAAAAAAATTAGAACAACTGCATGCCATCCTGCCCAACCTCCACACGGATCAGCAGCTTTTTATCCGCCTTTGTCTCAAATATAGTTTTAACTACGAACGCATAGCGTATTACATAGGAGGAATTTCAGACTATGAAGTGAGTTTAAGGGTAGAGAAAACAATTGATTTCCTGCGTTCCATTGTGAATAGCGAGGAAAAAATGAACCTTATCGCCAAGCCTGTGGAATTTAAGTTGAACTGCGAAATGACTGAAGAAGAAGCGGAGGTCTTCCGTATGCGCTATGAACTGCAATATTCCTTTGACAAAATTTCCGAAGCGCTTAAGCTGGATGGAGGGCAGGTACGGACCTTATTTATCAATGCACACGCCAAGATTAAATCAGCAAAGAAAATAGCATAAACAAATGATATGAATATGGCTAGCGAAACCATGGTATTGACCCGCAAGATACAGGTATTTGTGGATTGCGATGATAAAGAAAAAAGATCAGCATATTTTAAGCAGCTCTTCGAATGGCAGGATATCGTCTTCCGTGGTGCCAATATGGTCATCACGCATCAATATATTCAGGAGAATCTAAAAGATCTGATCTATCTGCATGATGATGCCAAAATAAAACTAACCGATCAGGCAAAAGATCCGGAAGGCATATTGACGACCTCCCGCATGAACAGTACCTATAAGGTATTGTCCAGCTATTTTAAAGGGCGGATCCCAACAGAAATCTTATCGCAGGTAAACACGGCCTTGATCAAGTATTTTCAGGCCGATCGGCTCGCGTACTGGAAGGGAGAAAAGTCACTTCGTAATTATAAAAAGGATATGCCGATTCCCTTTCCCGGCAAACAGCTTAATTTTACTAAAGATGAGAATAATCGAGATTTTAGATTCACATTATTCAAAATACCGTTTCGCACCTACCTGGGTAAGGATCGGTCAGACAAAAAAGTGTTGCTCCAGCGTGCACTGGTCGGACAGATCAAGGTCTGTAGCAGCGCGATCAAGATCGTCAAAGGCAAAATTTTTTTGCTTCTGGCGCTCGAGCTTCCCAAGAAAATTCAGGAACTAAAAGATAATATTATCGCTGAGGCTTCACTATCTATCGAACATCCTATCTCCGTGGTCATCGGTAAAGATTCTTTTCAGATTGGAAATAAGGAAGAGTTTACCTATCGTCGTATGGCCATTCAGGCCGCAAGACACCGACTGCAAAAAGCGGCTGCCTTTAATAAGGGCGGGAGAGGTAGGAAACGGAAGATGAAAAGTTTAGAACACTATAACAAAAAGGAGAAAAACTATGTAGATACAAAACTTCATTTGTATAGTCGAAAATTAATTGAGCTATGTGTCAAAGCTCAAGCGGGTACCCTCTTACTGGTTAATCAATCCAGTAAGGAAGAAATGGCAAAAGAAGATCAATTCTTGTTGCGCAACTGGAGCTACTATGGGTTAATTGAAAAAATTAAATATAAAGCCAAAATGGTCGGTATTCACATTATCGTCGAATAAGCTTGGTTTAGGTGTTCCAGACATAGATTATAGGCTTGAAATGTCCCAGTACAGCTCGATTATTTGGTATTGTAATATATTTTTTGTATATTGCTGGTTATGAGTTTTAAAGAAAAATTAGAGAACTGGCGTACGTCAATCAATTGCGCCGGAAGTGGTGAGGAATTGTATATTTTGCTTTTGAACTACAAAAAGTTTATCAACAAAAATTGGATGGACGATTTTGGTGATCCCGGTAACTGGAAAGCCGAGTTAAATCAGGTCATCAGCAAAGTAAGAAAGAAAGTGGATGTGGCAAATATCCGTGATTGTCAGGATCTATCGTCCTATAAGGACGATGCCCGACAGACTGCTCATTCGCTCAATCATACCTTAAAGTATCATCACTCGTTGACAAAAGGGTAGGCTAGGCCTACCTTTTTTTGTTGGTCAAAAGTGCTATAAAGATATTATAGCTGTTTTCACATCTTTTGAAATAGCTTTTTCATATGCTGGTATTCTCATTGTAAAGGAATCAGCACATTTTGTTCCAGACGTACAGGAACATGTTTGATTGACGTAAAACCGTCTTCTTTGGTGACAATATTAGAAAGGTCCAAACCCCGTTTGGAAAATGTACTGAGTAAAGCAGTCCGAAAGGCAGCTTTAGATGAACCCCAACCTTGCCCCACAACCACATCATTGTTGAGCTGTATGAGTTCGTCCAGGGAATAATAACTGAACTTTTCAAGTAAATGCTGATAAAGGTTTGCTGTTGTAGCCATACAATCTAAAAATTTAAAAGATTAAACCATAAACTGTATCCAGATTTGTGGGGAAATAAGCGTCATCAAACGTTTATTTTGGTCGAAAACCCGTATTAATTTACCACCGCGGTGTCTGCACTCGGTTGGTATTGCATAATGCAATTCTGAATACTCTATAAAATTAGTAGATTTTTTTGGTTTAAAAAAATTAATACAGTATTTTTTTAAATTTATGCTTTATATTCTCATTTCATTGACCGTTTGGTTGACAATAGGTTTTAAGTCAGCTTTATCATGTTACTGTAATCTCACCGAAAATACTTTAAAAAGCAATGATAAGACGATACTTTTGCGGCATGAATAGAATTGCGGAAATTAACCAATACATCGCGGCTGAACGCGAAGTATTATTGCAGCACCCTTTATATACAAAGATCACAACGGTCAAGAGGCTTTGTGCTTTTACAGAGGGGCACGTCTATGCGGTATGGGATTTTATGTCTTTGCTAAAAGCCTTGCAGATAAAATTGACATGTACAACGTTACCCTGGTTTGCAAGCGAGCATCCGTCGACGCGTTATTTGATTAATGAAATTGTATTGACTGAAGAATCTGACGAATATATCGATGGCCGCCGTTTAAGTCATTTTGAGATGTATCTGGATGCCATGAGTAAAATGGGCGCTGATCTGCACCTGATCAATAAGTTCATCGTCAATGCAAAGCAGTCCAAAAATATTTTTGAGGCTATCGCGCAGACAACTTTGGACAAGCGCATTAAAGACTTTCTTAATTTTACCTTTGAAGTGATCGAAGAAGGACAGGTTCACAAAATTGCCGCTGCCTTTACTTTTGGCAGGGAAGATCTTATTCCGGGGATGTTCACCTCGATTTTGCAAAAACTAAAAGGCAACTTCCCTGAATCAGATCTGGATCACTTTATCTACTATTTTCAACGCCACATTGATCTGGACGGAGATGAACATGGCCCGCTGGCGATGCAGATGATCACTGACCTCGGTAAAGACAATGATCAGATCTGGCACGAAATGAAACTGGTAAGTAAAGCGGCGCTCCAAAAACGGATTGAGCTCTGGAACGCCATAGAAGATTCCTTATAATTGGGAATCTTCTATCATTTAACCGCCTGTGTAAAGAAACTGTTTATAATATACTGACGTTGTCGCGACAGACCCACGTGATGAGTGGGCAAAAAGCCGCTGTAAATTTACCTCCGAACGTAGGAGAACATTTCACTTTTTCAATAGATAATCGGCTACGGCCTGA
Organism: Sphingobacterium thalpophilum; assembly: GCF_901482695.1. Taxonomy (NCBI): domain Bacteria; kingdom Pseudomonadati; phylum Bacteroidota; class Sphingobacteriia; order Sphingobacteriales; family Sphingobacteriaceae; genus Sphingobacterium; species Sphingobacterium thalpophilum. Next base: position 346,425 of record NZ_LR590484.1, on the reverse strand, counting down.
TAAGCGGGCAGAGAATACTTATCATTAGCCGAATTGGACGCTATGGGATGGGAAGCGAATCGAACGATGACCATTTCCGCTTTCGGATCGATGTAGATCGTCTGTCCATGGACGCCGCGCGCGCAGAACGCACCATCCTTGTTGTGGCTCACCCACCACATGTTTTTATAACTCCAATGCTTCAGATTGGTATAGCCTGCCTTTTCAAAAGCGGCCTGACTTCCGCCCGAACGGATAGATTCGACTACTTTCTTTGCGAGAATCTGTTTTCCGTTAAAATAACCTCCATTGCGTACCATCTCGCCAAACATGGCCATATCACGCAAATTCGCATTAAAACCGCCACCTGCGAAACATATACCTGCCGCATCGATTTGATAATATCCATCCACATTGGCCCCCATAGGTTGCCAAACTTTTTCGGATAGGATTTCAGACAGGGGTTTATTTAATATGCGGGATATCATCCAGCCCATCACATCAGTATTGACTGTTTTATATCCAAATGCCTCACCATGCTGGCCTTTTTTTCTAACTGTTTTCAAATAATCGAAATAGTTTGCGGGCTCGTGAGGAGATCTTTGGAGCTGGAATGGATCGCCTGCTTTAGAGAAGGCCCATATTTCAGCTTTGGGGTCAGCATAGTCCTCGCTGAAGTCTAAGCCTGTGGTCATATCCAGTACCTGACGTATAGTCGCATCAGCAAAAGCTGAATGTTCGAGTTCGGGCAGGTAATCCCGACAATACTTGTTTTCATCCAAAAGACCCTCCGCAACGAGCTGGGCTGCTAGTGTGCCTGTCAAAGTTTTACTGACGGACATCGCGGCATGTACGCCACGCTGGGTCAATGCACCGAAATATTTTTCATAAATAATACGCCCCCGATGTAAGATAATAATACCATCCGTATAATTTTTTTGCAGTGAGGCTGCCCAATTGATTGTTTCTGCTTCTCCAAGGGGTTGGAAAATGATGTTATCTATGGCCGGGTCCTCCGTCTTCGAAAAGGTATAGCGGTCAGCCCTGGCAGAAGCAACGACTTTGGTGGGGAAGAACTGGCGCATATGGCATACACTATAGCGTAACGCCGGAAACTTAAAAAATGTGCCGTCCAAAGCCGAAATGATGCGATCCTGCGACGGTGGAAATCCCTGCATCCAGCCGAGTTTAACAGGGTCGGAATCTGCAGCGGATGGAAATTCTTGTGCCCGGCTTATTTGTATCAGGAGCGGCAGAATGAATAAGATGGCTTTTTTCATAATTATCTAAATTGGCAATACGTTAAAAATAAATTATGTGAAACACTTATTTATATTTATAAGGAGAAAAGCCCATGTATTGTTTTATTTACTTATAATAAAGTGCGTCTTTTCTTGCCATACGACAAGTACAGCATGCGTTAAATCAGCTAATTTTGAAAAGAATCAGACGCATCGCGTCTTTAATGCTATGAACCATGGATAAACCAACATCAACAAAGCTAGAAGTCATTATTCCTGCATACCGGATGCACAGTCAAAGTTTTATCAATGTGCTGGACGGTATTTCGGAAGAGCATGCACGCCAACGTATTAACGGACAGACCAACCACATCGTGTGGATGGCCGGTAATTTTGTCAATGTACGTTATGGGATTGCATATGTCCTGGGGCTTCAGGAAGAAGATCCCTATCACGACTTATTTTTTATGGGTAAAACCTTGGACGAACAGTTTCAGTACCCCAGTTTAAAAGAATTGAAGGATAGCTTTTATGCCATTTCACCCAAAGTTTATCGCCGCTTACTCGAGGTGGATGATGCGGAACTGGCCGCAATTTTCAAAATCGATATGAACATCCCTTTTGTTGAAGAGAATAAGCTCAACTTTATTGGCATGTGCATAGGGCGGCAGGACTATCTTTGTGGCCAGATGGCGCTGATGCGGCGGATTCTCAACTATCCGGGAATGAAATACGAAATGAACGAAAATATAACCTACTAGAATCCTGATAGCATAAGCCGGCGTTTTGCGTATAGGACACTAGCTTATGCTACCAATAGCTCCTTACTTCAGATAAGGCAAAACTTCATCGACACGTCGAAGGGCAATAAAGCGTTCGTTTTTTATATTCAGTTCATGCTGTTCATGAGCCCAGGTAATGTGGTAAGGGATGTGAACGCCAAAACCACCGATTTGGAGTACTGGAAGGATGTCTGATCGAAGGGAATTGCCGAGCATCATAAACTGATCGGGCGGACAGTCCAGATGTTTGAGTAATTTATAATAGTCTTTTTCGTTTTTATCACTCATGATTTCGATATGATGAAAATAATCTTCCAATCCCGATTTTTTTAACTTCCGTTCTTGATCCAGTAGGTCGCCTTTAGTAGCAACAACCAGTCTATAATGATCCTTTAACTGTTCAAGCGTTTCAGTGACACCCGGAAGTAGCTCAATGGGTTTCTGCAATAAGTCATGTCCGATGGCAATAATTTGATTAACAATTGGAATGGAAATCGTATGCTCTGAAATTCGACTGGCAGTCTCTATCATACATAATATAAAACCCTGATGCCATAACCATACAGGCACAGGTTTTTCATTTCGGTAGCGAAAAGTTCCTGTGAGACCGTATGCTGTGGTAGGTAGTTTTCTAAAAGCCTGCAAAATTGTCTTTCTGCTTCCTGAAAATAGGATTCGTTAGCCCATAAGGTATCGTCTGCATCGAATGCGATAGTTGTAATCGTATTTTTCATTTTTACTTTTGTATTTTTATCATGCGAATTTCAGAAAAGGAGGTTCGCGGAAAAAGGACATTTGTCCCACGGGCTATGTTAAGAACAAATCAGTCATTTTTAGATCGCGCTAAGCAACTTTACGACCAGCAGGAGCGGAAGGACGTTATCGTCGTTCGGCATTACCGCAAAGGGCAGCATTTATTCCATCAAGATGAGCCGTCCACGAAAGTTATGGTCATCAGTAGGGGGATTGCCAAATGTTATTTTACGGAGGCTAATGACAAGGCCTATATCGTGGAGTTTCTTTCGACAGGAGAGATTGTAGGAGAGATTGAGTGTATACGGAACATTTCATGTTTATGCAGTGTTCAAGCGATGACCGAAGTAACTGTTTATGCGTTTTCCCTGCCCTATTTCCGATCCTTGCTGAATCAGGACATTGTGCTGAGCAATAAATTGCTCGAAGTGATGGCACAACGTATTGTTCAAACTTCTAGCCGCGCATCCTACCAGCAGTTATATACCTTGGCACACAGTTTAAGCCGTTTATTGCAGATGCAATCCCAGTTGCGAATCACGATCTCCAAAGAGGATATGGCTGCATATTTGGGTATTTCTGTACGAAGCTTAAATCGGGAGTTAAACAAAGTGCACTAATGGTGTAATCTGTTGCCTGCATCGCACTGCAGGCAACAGATGAGATTTTATTCACTGCCTTTAACCGTACAGATGACGCCGCTATATTTATCGTGGTCTGGGCCGATATAGATTAGATCTACGCTTTTCTTATTGGTTTCCTGCAACTGATCCCGCAGTAGCTTTAAATCTATTTTCTCTATTTTTTCGTTCCAGTCACTGACAGCTTGCGGTTTGATGGATGCCATATGTGCCATGTCAAATAGTGCATGTTCTGTATCTAATTTTTTGGATCGTTGGACAAATAATGTGTCCCCGGCTATTTTATTGATCTTTATCCACCCAGCAGGAACGCCATCGATACCTTCAGCATTGCTGTTTGTGAAAAATGTTGCCGCATACAGTTGGCCCGCGCTTAGATGCTGCAGCTGTTCAAATAGTCTTACGGTTTCCTGCTTACGCTGCTGATTGGCCATTTTATTCTTTACTCCGTAAATGGCAGCCCAAATTAAAATGCCGGCAAATACAAGAAGGAAGCCCTTCCAAAGCTGAAAGTAAGGGATCGCATGCTCTTTTTTAAAGGATTTGATTTCGGCCTTTAGTTCATCAGAATACCTGCGGGCATGGATCAGTTTGCCATGCTCATCGTACAATCTTGAGATTTTGACCATCCCACCGCCAAATGGCATTCCGATAAATTTTCGGGCCGGAGTAATGATCTGCAAGGTAAAGTTTCGGCTCTCGTTTTCCTGTTTTAAGGTTGTTGTAATCTTTTTTTCGGCTAGTACAAAGTCGTAAATACTGTAAATGAATAACATAGTTTTGTGATTTTTCTGAAGCCCCATACAGGGGAGGACAAAAGTAAAAAGAATTAATGAAAACTTTGGCGAAGCTGGCAACTATGGTCCAAAGTTGTCTTGAAATATTGGAAGAAAATTAATTAAATTACCAGCATTCTACTATTATCTTATAAATACAAAGATGGATATGAATAAAGGGTGTATCGGGATATACTTAAAACTGAGTTTGTTGTTTATGATTGTAACAAAGTCCGTGCTGGGACAGGAAATAGATCAGTCTGCCCTGGACAAAACATTGCAGAAATTCTATTCTGACAGCAGCGCTCCGGGGATTGCTGTCCAAATTAGTCAAGCTGGTCTGATGAAGTATCATTACGAAACAGGGGTGGCGGATATGAAAACTAAACAAAAAATTACGCAAAATACCCATTTTCGTATGGCATCTGTCAGTAAACAGGTAACAGCACAGGCTATATATAATCTATTCGAACAAGGAAGACTTAAGCCAACAGACCCTTTGCCCCTCTTTTTTAGGGACCTTCCGGTGGCTCTGCAACATATCACTGTCGGACAACTGCTGCAGCATAGTTCAGGTATAATAGATTATGAAGAATTGATACCAGAGGCGCGTACCGTCCAGGTGTCGGACGCGGATGTGCTGGAATATGTTAAGCAAGCAAATCATGGTTATTTCCCCGCCGGTAGCCAGTTTCGGTATAGTAATACGGGATATTGTCTGTTGGCTTTAATTGTAGAGCAGGTATCAAAAATGTCTTTTGCTCAGTTCGTTAAAGATCAGCTCTTTGATCGTATAGGTATATACGGCGGCACAGTGTATAGCGAAGATGTTGACATTCCTGAGCGCGCCTTTGGCTATCACCAAACGGGGAAAAGCTTTGGTTTTGCAGACCAAAGTGTAACGAGTGCAACCCAAGGAGATGGGGGAGTTTATTTTTCCAGTTCGGCCTATCACCAGTGGGCTAATTATTTGCTTCAAAAACGTTTTCAGGATCTTCATTGGAAAGATTTGCTCTGTCACGGAAGCATGGTGGTAAGGGATGGCATCGCCTACGGTATGGGCTGGTTTGTAGCTCCTGCGGGGACTAATAAGATTTTCTTTCATTCGGGGGAATCTACTGGTTTTCATAACATCGTGTATATAGACCAACAAAAGAGGCTTGTTGTCACCTTATTTAGCAATCGCGATGATCTATTGATTGCAGATGCATTTGATTCGCTGCTGGGCGTCCTCAAAATCGAAAAGCCATTTGAGGCAATGGGAAACAATCAAACCTTATTTGGATGGCTTAATGCTGTGTACGCAAACCAGGAAGGAGAACACTGACCTTTTTCTTTTCGAGAGGAAAGTTAAGTATTTTGCGGCTATGTTCGTTTTAAGATCAGCTTTTCTGTCGGAACGTCATCTTCTACACCGAGGAAAAATGATTCAAATCCAAATTTAACCAACAATGCTCTAGAGGCTGCGTTATCCGGATCTATGATACCTACAATATCTTTTTGAGCATTAATGCGGCTAGCCATAGCAAGCATAGATTCGCAGATTTTGGTGCCAATACCTTGTCCCCAGAATCTTTTCTTAAGCAGATAGCCAATTTCGAAGACGCTAGGGTCTTTTTTGTAAGACACTAATTTGCAGTCTCCCAAAAAAAGTTGCCTATCTAGGCTGATGACCTTAAAATAGCCTAAGTGTGGGGTTGCATTGATTTCAAGAATGGCATTAAATTTATCTTCTGCCTGCTTCGAGGTCAGGCCCTTACCTGAAATATATCGCATGATTTCATCGTCCTTCACTAACTCTCTAAACATGTGGAAGTCTGGGGGGGGTGTATTTTTCAAATGCTAATTCCATATAAGTAGTAAAATATGTTCCTAACGCCAAGTTTTAAGCTACAGTTCTTATGAACGTGTCAGCTTCCTGATCGCTTCGTCCCGTGTAGCAACAAAGTTGATCTTTTTACGTTTGTTGCTTTCAAAAATAAAGTCATTCAAGCTTTTGCTATTGTAGCGTTCAAAGTCGCCGACAATCGCAATATCAAAATCATATAGCGTGTATTTTTGAAGAATATCGCCTGCCAGCCGGGTTTTGAGCTCAAAGAAATCTGGAGAGATATTTTCCTGATAGAGTATTGCTTTGTAAGCCTGAACTCCACCGCAATCCGCCATAATCTGTAGACCGTCTTCAAGATCTTTTAAAAGTATACCGTCACCGCTTACTTCAGCGATATGTTCGTCGTTGAGTTTTAGAATATCGATTTTCATAGCTGGGTGGGATTTTGAAATTGATTTATAATTTTGATTGTACATCATTCATTTTTAGCGTCATAGATATAGCATCGGTTTGAATCCAGGCAGCATATTCATCGATTGCTTTTAAACGGAGCTCATCTGAAATATATCCTTCTGTTACCATTTGTTTCGATTGTGCGACTTTGATCCAGATACCCAGATTGGTTTCGAAATGCTCCTCCCCGCGGGTGTAAGTCTGATCAGCGTTGATTATTTCCACTGCTGTAAAACCTTGTTGGTACAACAGCGGTGCAATTTCATCGGCGACACGGTTATTCATACCGGCATCTTCACGCCATCGAAGAAAAGTCTGATAAAATTCGAGCATGCTTGCCGGCGGTTCTGGATCCCATTCGATCTCCGTATGATTGTAGTCAAGGATAGAAAGCTGGCCATGGGGCTTTAACCATGATTTAAACTGCCGTAGCGCCTTTGGAATATCCCTTAACCACTGCATAGTACGTGCGGTCATTATCAGATCAAATTGATGGGGTGGCTGGTAGTTGAATATATCATCGCAAATCAGCGTAAGATTGTTTGTCCCACCATATTGCCGACTGCCATCAGCGATAAAAGCCTCCGTGTTATCCAAACCGATCACAGGACCAGGGGCAATACGAGAAGCAACCTCATTGGAAAGTGTTCCTGTGCCGCAGCCAACATCCAATACAGTCAACCCGGGCTTCAACAGGGGCAGAATGGTGCGATAATCACGGACCAGTGTCCGTCTCTCAAATATTTTATTCGCCTGCTGATCTTTTCTATCAATAAATTTTTCTTTCATGGGACTGATTTAGTCTGTTATAAATATAACTTTTTAAATATAAACTAAGCTTTTGTCACTCTATATTTTTATAGTTTTATATTGAAGGTATACTTCATTCCCATGTATGCCTGTCACAGATAAATTTGCCGATTTTACGTCCAACGAATCAACATATAACTTGCGTAACTATCTGATGTTTCGTTATTGTCTGGTGATAACCATTGACCGTGATGCTTGAGCAACGCTTTTACGCGCAGCAATTGAAGGTTACCATTTTTCCTGAAGGAGCACTTCCAGTTGTTTAATTTCCTCTTGATACATGGTTTTCTTCCTCGTACCAAAATATAGAATGTTTTCCACAGGCGAGATGCCCTCCCAGACCAGTTTAATTTTCCCCGTCGCGATGGCCTCAGCACATAAAAAATCGGGTACAATGGAAAATCCCTTATTATTGCTCAAACAGCGTATAATGGAGCTGATATTCGGAACAATGTAATTGGGACTGAAGTCCGGATGTTCACCAAAATGAGTTGACCAAAAATTCTTTAAGTGGTCCATGTCCGCTGCCGTACTATACCAAAGTTGTTTTTTCAAAAGCTGCGCCGCGCTTTTGATAGCGCCACTTCCTAGCAAACCTTCTAATTCAGCGGTATCGGTTTCATTGCCCGCGATCAGCACAATCCGTTCCTTGGAAAATGGGCGGTACTGTAAGTTTTGCTGGTTGCCTTTTTGCGGTGTTATGATCAGGTCTAACAAACCATTATCCAAATCCTGCTGCATTTGGGGATATTCGCCAAACTTGATAATTAGGTTAAATGGTAGCTGCGCGATATGCTCTTCAAGCGTATATTGAAAAGTTTCGAAACACATGCCAACACTGACCGTGATACGCTCATCCAAAGCACGTTTGTGGAAATGCTGCTCGCCCGTTTCCAGCTTTTTCAGCGGCTCAATTACATAATTATATAATATTTTACCCTTCTCCGTTGGTACCATTTTTCTCGCAGAGCGATCAAAGAGTTTATGTCCTGTAAAGGCTTCCAACGAATTCAGGTGAAGGCTTACGCCTGGCTGCGATATAAACAGCTCCTGTGCAGCAGCTGACAGTGTGCCAGTTTCATAAATTGATTTGAACGTCCGCAACCATTCTAAATTCCACTTCATGACTATAATTTTAATTATACAAATATACAATTTAAATTATTTGTATGATCTAAAAATATGATAGAAATTTGTGGTATAAATAATAAAAATAATAGAATGAACATATTTATTATCAATGGCGGACAGGAATTCGCCCACTCAGGTGGTACTTTCAATGCTACCATCACAAATTGGACGGTACAAACTTTGTTGAACTATGGTTTTGAAACACGGGTGACTAACGTCAATGATACATTTGATCCGATGCTTGAAGTGGAAAATTTTAAATGGGCAGACATCATTGTTTATCACTTTCCCGTTTGGTGGTTTCAGGTGCCTAATCGTTTGAAGCTTTATATCGACGAGGTGTTTACGGCGGGACATAACAATGGCATCTATAAAAATGACGGGCGTTCGCGTAGAAATCCAGCTATAAATTACGGTCGGGGTGGTCTAATGCACGGTAAAAAATACTTTGTGACAACAAGTTGGAATGCTCCAGATACAGCTTTTACGCTAGAAGGTGAGTTTTTTGATCAACGTCCGGTGGATGAAGGGATCTTATTTGGCTTTCACAAAATGAATCAATTTGCTGGATTGGAGCATATAGGCAGTTTTCATTTTCATGACATGGAGAAAGGAGCGACGCAAGAACGTGTGACGCTTTACGAAAGGGATTATAAGCAGTATCTGGAAGCAGCGATTGAACTTGAAAATCAACTATTATGAGCATTATAACGCCGGTGCCTGCACACGGGGACAAGGTGGTTTTAGTATTGAACAATAGGAACAATTGGTTGTGGCAAGCGGTAGGAGACTGGGTTGTATTCTACTCAGCCCGTGTTACCATAATAATTTTATGTGTTTCTTTTTCCACCCCTAAATGGAGTCTGGTCTTTTGATGGTAGCTTTTTTGCAAGAGGTCCATTTGCCCGGTTGTGGTCCGTTTATCTTTTTGATCGAACCAGAAGGAGGCGGCCATTATGCCGATCTGAATACGGTAAGTTGAATCCTGCTCTGGTACAATCTGTTCGATCACTTGGTTTTCGTACCAGATCAGATTCTTGTCGTTTCTTTTGACGGAGCAGGACAAAAGAAGCAGCATGGCTATGCCTGCAGTTCCCAGTTTTGGTAAGCACTGTCGTATATTTTTCATCAATGCGCCTTTTGGGACTAAATTTACGATTTTTTGTCTATTCGACGGCCGTATCCGTGATTCTCCATTAAAATCTGCCCTCATTTTATAACCGTGGCCGGAGGTACGCTGGCGCCCGAAAATAAAATTAGTTGGTACCCACATTTTTTTTCATCATAATATCTGTTTGTTCATCATCTCCTAGTCTAAAAATATGCTTATCGAAGGCTACAAAGCCGTTCTTTTCATAGAAGCGAATGGCCCGGTGATTTTCTTCCCAGACGCCGAGCCATATTGACTGGGCTTTCATTTGGTGCGCAATTTCTATTGCTTTTTCAAGTAAAAGCTGGCCTATCTTCAAGCCCTGGAATTTCTGCAGCACATAGATTCGTTCAATCTCGAGTGTATGTTCATGTTGCAATTCTGTTTGCGCATGGCCAGTATTGATTTTAAGATACCCAACAATCTGATTTTGATGTTGCGCAAAATAGAATACTGAACCGTCCGTGTTCATCTCCGACAATAATTTTTCTTTGGAAAATCCTTCGTTTAGGTATCTTTCCATATTATCCACGGTATTAACTTCCGAAAAGGTTTCAACAAAGGTCTTTTTACCTATAGCCTGTAATCGGGCGACATCCTTGAACGATGCCTTTATGATCGTTATTTTATGTGTATTCTTGTTCATTGACTGTATACTGTTTTCTTATGGTCTATTTATACCACTTCATCTTATCAACCACGTAGATCCAAATCTAAGATTAAAAAAAAGGTGATCGCTGGTCCAGCTTTAATAAAGTTAACAGTCCAGTGTATTTGTTGCAAAAAGCGCTGGCTAAGTTCTGTCTGCCATATATTGAAGTATAGCTTTGGCAAGTTGGTTGCTAGGGCATGCTGTCCAATTGCGTTAAGCAAATTTTTTTGCCCCGCCAACACAACCGATCACACCGAGGGTTACAAATAGCATACCTATACCGACTTCTTCATGCAATATGCCGGCTGCCAGGGACAGGCCAAAAAATGGCTGCAGAAGCTGCAGCTGCCCAACAGATGCGATTCCGCCCTGTGCTAAGCCTTTATACCAAAAGACAAATCCAATAAACATACTGAAGAACGAAACATAAGCCAGGCCTGTCCAGGCCCCAATGCTAACTTGGGCTACAGAGGTAGGATAATAGAGAAAACTCAGGGGAATAGCAATGGGTAAAGATAAGATCAGTGCCCAGGAAATAACCTGCCAGCCACCTAGCGTTTTCGAAAGCTTACCACCTTCCGCATAGCCTAGTCCGCAAAGTATAGTGGCCAGCAACATCAGGAGATCTCCGATTGAAGAAGATACACCTTGCATCAGTGCGTAACTCACAACCAAAGAGCTCCCCAGTATCGAAAAGACCCAGAATATAGGGCGAGGCCGCTCTCCTCCACGAAAAATGCCAAAAATTGCTGTGGAAAGCGGAAGGATACCCACAAACACAATGGAATGTGCCGAGGTCACATACAATAATGCCAATGCACTCAACAATGGAAAGCCGATGACTACTCCAAGTGAAACGATGCCGAGAGACAGCAGCTGTGTTTTGTCGGGAAATTTTTCCTTTGTGATCAATAACACAATCAGCGCCAACACTCCAGCGATGGAGGCGCGGGCTACAGTAACGAAAAGCGGATCTAGATGCAGAACGGCTATTCGTGTGGCAGGTAATGAACCGCTAAATATCATGACGCCGATTAATCCATTCAGCCAGCCATTGGATAGTCTTAAGTTGCTATTGTTGCTCATTGCTTGATCTTTATGTACAAATCTTCGTAATATTTATGGTTGGATACAGTTACAGTTTTTGCTTATTGAATGGATACAGTTATCTTTATAAGATGGAGAAGGTTTTTATATACAGTGCATTAGCTCAAAATATAGCGGATAAAATCAGAAATGGTGTTTTAAAACCCCACGAGCGTTTACCGTCTGTGCGTATGTTGAGCAGGCAACATGGCATTAGTCTGAATACAGCCAAGCGAGTTTTCTTGGCATTGGAGGCTCAATCCCTCATTTATGTAAAACCGCAGTCCGGCTATTTTGTAAGCGCATTGCAAGTGCGAAAGTTGGAGCTGCCTGAAGTCAACAAGGCCTTGCTCACAGAAGAGGGCGTTGAACCCTATGAACTGATTGATCATGTGTATGCTACAATGGGGGATAAAGACCTGACTTTATTCTCTATTGGAGTTCCGGCTGCGGAATTATTGCCTGTAGCCAAACTCAAAAAAGAGATTGCTTTAGCAACGAGAATATTGGATGGCGGCGGGGCTGCTTATGAGCCTTTACAAGGCAACTTGAAACTGCGGAGGATGATTGCTGCTCGTTCACGTACGTGGGGTGGCACATTGACTGCAGACGAGGTGATTACAACAAATGGCTGTATGCACGCACTATCGCTGTGTCTGATGGCTTTGACGAAACCCGGCGATACGATTGCCCTGGAGAGCCCCTGTTACCCGGGTATCCTGCAACTAGTCGTTAGTTTGAGGCTTCGGGTGATTGAGCTGACTACCGATCCCGTCCTGGGTATTGACCTTCTTGCGCTTGAAGGTCTGCTACCGCATATTGATGTCTGTCTGCTTGTCCCCAATTTCAATACACCGCTGGGGTATTGTATGCCCGAAGAAAACAAGAAAGCATTAGTTAAATTGCTTGCTAGGTATGCTGTACCGCTTATCGAAGACGACACTTATGGGGACATTTATTTTGGCCGGGAGCGTCCAAAATGCTGTAAGACATTTGACAAGGATGGTCATGTGCTGTGGTGTGGCTCGGTATCCAAAACATTGGCTCCCGGGTATCGTGTCGGCTGGGTATCAGCAGGAAAATATAAGGATCAGATTCTCCGGCTAAAGCTAGTTCATGCTCTGGCCTCAACGTCGTTAATCCATGAAGCTGTGGGCAATTTTTTAATGACTGGCAGATACGATCATCACCTGAATAGTCTTCGCAGAACGCTCTTGGAGAATTATCAACGTTTTGCGGATGTGATTGCGACATATTTTCCGGAGGGAACCCGGATAAGCAGACCTCAAGGCGGACTTGCGCTCTGGATCGAATTTCCAAAAGGTATAGATACTGCAAAACTGTATTATTACGCACTGAGGAAGAAAATAAGTATTGCTCCGGGGAGGATGTTTACCTTGCAAAATCAATATCAAAATTGTATGCGGCTATGTATGGGGCTTCCATGGACAGAACATCTGCGGTTTCAGCTTGAACAGCTTGGAGTGCTAGCAAAGGTATTGTTGGATGCACATAATAAAAGCTTATCTGTCTAGAAATGGTCTCACAAAATGGTGAGGTCATGTAAGTTAATGGGACTGAGCTGCGAGGGTAGACCAGGCGGAAAAATAATATGATATAAATTGGCTGTAAAATGATACAATGCGGCAATCCAGATATAGTTATTTACAACGTAATTTGTGATTACATTACGGCTCTCCTCCTACATAGATGTTTCGATAGGCTAGGCATGGGAGATGACAGTGTGGTCAGATACTCATAAATGGAATTAAAACCCTTTTACAAACCTTATAAGATGAACAAACTCGGAAAACTGAACATGTGCTTTATACTAGCTTGTTTAGTAAGTTTTTTTACTGTACGTGCGCAGGAGAGAAAAGCCCCTGCCTATCCATTAATTACACACAATCCAAATTTTAGCATCTGGTCAATGACCGACCAGCTCAATGCATCGACTACCAGGCATTGGACCGACGCCGATCATTCCTTATTAGGACTGATCAGTGTTGACGGGCATCTCTATCGCTTTTTGGGGCAGGAAGAACCGAATTATAAGAGTATCCTGCCGACCGCAGAAGAACAACCCTATACTGTGCAATATACTGAAGTAAAGCCCGACGGCAATTGGCTTTCGGCTTCCTATCAGGCAGATGGATGGAAATCTGGAACTGCACCAATCGGAGATGATGAAAAGCAGGTAAAGACGCTTTGGAAATCGGATGCCATTTGGGCGCGGCGCACATTTCAGGTAGACGATCCACAACGTATCAACGAACTTTTCCTGAAACTAAACCACGATGACAACGTCGAGGTGTTTCTGAACGGGAAAAAAATCTATCAGAAGACGGGTTGGACAAACTCTTTTGAGTATTTACCTATTGATAAAAACGATCTGAACGCTGGAGAAAATCAGCTAGCGATCTATTTACGCAATACTGCAGGCGGGCGTTATCTGGATTTCGGCCTGGTGGACAGGCTGAAGGAGAGCGGTCCTAAAGTAGAGCTGGCAGTACAGAAAGATGTGGAGATTACGGCAACACGGACTATTTATAATTTTCAGGCGGGCAAGATCGACCTGAAGTTAAGTTTTACTTCCCCACTCTTGCTGGATGATCTAAAGCTCCTGTCGAGGCCAGTATCCTATATCAGTTATCAAGTAAAATCAAACGATGGAAAGCAACACGCTGTCAAAGTTTTTCTCAGTGCCTCAACCAATATTGCCGTGTATAAACCGTCGCAGGAGGTGCTCGCCGAAAAATATGAAACCGCAGACATGTCAATTCTAAAGGCTGGGACAACCGAACAGCCTGTATTGCAGAAGGGAGCCGATGACATGCGAATAGACTGGGGGTATTTTTACGTGGCGTCGCCTAAAAAGGATGCTGTACGTCAGTTTGTAAGTTCTGGCGCTGAGGCAATTGATCTTTTTAGGAAAGATGGAGCTGCTGTAGCAAAGCTGAAAGGAACATCATTGGCATTAAATACGATAATACCCTTCGGGACAGTGGGAAAAAAAGAGGTAGAGCGCTTTGTTGAGCTGGGGTACGATGAGGTCTTTGCTATTCAATATTTCAACAACAATTTAAGGCCCTGGTGGAATAATTCGGGGACGGAGACGTTCGAAAACCAGCTTGCGGCGGCGGCTACAGATTACCAAAGGGTTATGGATAAATGTATCGCTTTTGACAGGGCCGTATATGCTGGCGCGGTAAAATCTGGAGGTGAAGGCTATGCACATCTGACGACATTGGCTTATCGTCAGAGTATAGCAGCGCATACTTTGGTAAAGAGCCCCGAAAACGAATTGCTTTGGCTTTCTAAAGAGAATAATAGTGGAGGTTTTATCAATACTGTTGACGTGACCTATCCTTCGGCACCGCTTTATCTTATCTATAACCCTGAACTGCTAAAAGGGATGTTGAATGGTATTTTCTACTTTAGTGAAAGCGGTAAATACCCTCATCCTTGGGCGGCACATGATCTGGGAACGTATCCAAAGGCCAATGGACAGACCTATGGTGAGCCGATGCCTGTTGAGGAATCTGGGAATATGATTATTTTGACCGCGGCGATTACAAAGGTTCAACGCGATGGCAGTTATGCACGAAAACACTGGAAAACACTTACTGACTGGGTCGATTACCTCGTAAAAGAGGGCTTTGATCCCAAAACACAATTGTGCACCGATGACTTTGCCGGTCACCTTGCGCGCAATGCGAATTTATCGGTCAAGGCTATCGTCGGCATTGCATGCTACGCGCAAATGGCGGATGCTATCGGCGAACTGGAAACTGCAAAAAAATACCGCGCTATTGCCGAGCAGATGGTGCCAAAGTGGATGGAGATGGCCGACGCTGGCGATCATTATGCGTTGACTTTCGATGACAAAAATACTTGGAGCCAAAAATATAATTTGATATGGGACAAAGTTTTAGGTCTTAACCTGTTCCCGCAAGAAGTATATAATAAAGAGATCAAATACTATCTCACTAAGCAAAATAAATTTGGTATTCCCTTAGATAGCCGGAAAGCCTATACAAAAAATGACTGGATTCTGTGGACGGCGACATTTGCACCTACACGGGCGGAATTTGAAGCTTTGGTGCAGCCTGTATATAAGCATGCGCTTCAAACAACATCACGCGTTCCGCTGAATGATTTTTATGATGCGAATACAGGTGTACGAGAGAATTTCAAAGCACGTAGTGTGGTCGGTGGATTCTATATGAAAATGCTCCTGGATAGATTAACGAAGAAATAATCATAGAGAAGCCGGTACAGTATATTTGGCTCTGATCCCATAAAAATCGTTTATTTCATTGTTAGACAGCTGTTTACGGTCATCTCACGGCGTATAGTCAATTACCATGAGATCAATGCTGCACGGCTCCTGAGTACTTAGGACGTAATGGGAATTGTCAGAGCGACAAGTGTGCCACCCTCATCTCTTTTGGTGATTTTTATGGACGCTTTCTGGCCTAACAGCTGTATGCGTTCGTGGCTGATTGTTCCGGAAAGCGAGCGGTGGGTCCTATCTGAAGGTTCACATGTGGACTTGCCGCTATCTGTGATTTCAACATATAATACATCATCCAGTACCTGGAAAAGGATCTCAAGCTGCCCGTTACCTGCATCTAAATCCACACCGTGGAGAATAGCATTTTCCACATAGGGCTGAATGAGCATCGGAGGTAGCATAATGGCGCTGAGGTCCTGATCTTCGGGCTGTACAATCGTATAGGTGAAGGTCTCCTCAAACCGCATCCGTTGTAATGACAGATAATTTTCAAGTGCATCGATTTCCTCATTTAACGGAACCAGATTTTCGCGGCTTAATTCAAGATTGCTCCGAAGGAGGCGGCTGAAGCGATTTAGATACTTAATCGCACTTTCCTTTTTGTCTAGTCGGACAAAGCTCTGTACCGCTGCCAGGGTATTGAAAATGAAATGCGGCTCCATCTGTGTACGTAATAATTGTTGCTGTAACAGTACTTTTTCTTTCGCCTGTCTTATGCGCCGCTGGCGGGATCTATAGTATAGGAACGACAATGTGACGGCCAATAAAATAAGAGTCAGTGAGGAAACAGCCAACCATAGCTGGTTTTGTTGAAGCTGGAGTTTATTGATCTTAATATTTTCGTTCAGCAGACGAATGGACTGATCTTTGGCCTGAAGCTGGTAGAGCGCGTTCATTTCAGCGATAGCCTGCGTGTTTTCCGATTGATAAATGTCTTTCTGTAGCTGAACGACGGTGTTAAGTACGCTCAGAGCTTCATCTTTTTTACCTTGCAGACGAAATAGTTCGGCAGAACTTTTTTGAAATAGAATCTCGTTATTGGGAAAGATAAGTTTCGGAAAATGGGACCTTAGCTTTTTTGCTTTCATCAGGAATTGCGCTGCGGCTGCGGGCTTTTTGAAAAGCACGTATATAGCCGAAACGTTGCAGTAGTTTACAAAAAGGTTGTTAAGCAGGACAGTTGATTGCACTATCTTGCTCTGTTGTTCGTCTATTGCTATTTTCAGTAGTTGATAATGCAGTAGTGAATCTTGTTGTTCTGTAGTTTCAAAATACTGGATTTTTGAATCATACAGAAAGCTGATATTATATTTGTCAGGATATTTCTGATGGAGTTGTTCGAGCTTATGTAAGTAGGGGGCCATATCTTGCGCAGGTCGGTGCAACGCATTTAATGTCTGTATCATCTGCACATATACCCGCTGATGAATAATATGTCCTGCAGGAAGTGACTCCGATAGGGGGATTGCAGCCAGATTCATCTTTTCAGCAAGATTGTATTGGAAGGTGCTGAGGTTATTTTGTGCAGCAGACAGCAGCATGGCAGATTTTGCTTCGGATGACAGACCAGTTGTTGTGTCCGACAACACTATTGCGGCTGCTTTGTTGTAATAAAAGCCCGCTTCTCTTTCCTTTGCTTCCATACTGCGGATATTGCCTACACCATTATAAATAAGTGCTTTATATTTGAGGTTGCCCGAGGTTGGTTCAATAATTTCCAGCGCCTGTTCGATAAATATATTGGCAGAGTCCTGCTGAAGCATTGCATATAGTCGAGCGAGGTTATATTTCACTGTAGCCGACAGCACAGTGTCCTTTTTTACAAGGGGACTATGATTAAGGAGCAACCAGGCTTTTTTGAGTGAATCGCCATTGTGAGCAGTCAATTTTATCTCCTCCAGCTGTTCAACCGCTGTTGAAATGCTATCCGGGGCGGAGGTTAAGAAGGCAGATCTATTGCTGCATGCAATTATATAAAATCCCGTCAGCAGGACGATTGCAGACTGTAGAAAATATTTCATTTTTCGGGGAAAAGCTGGTTTAAAATGACGTTTTTCCTACGCGAAGAGATAGGTATCTCTTCTTTATTTTTCAGGACGATATACTCCGAACGGTTTACACCGGTGATGTATTTCCGGTTTACGAGATAGGACTGATGCGTACGTAAAAAATAAGGAGAAGGCAATAGTTCCTCATAATATTTGAGCGGCCTTGATATCAGCTCTTTTGTTCCATCATTGAGGAAAAAGAAGGTATACGGGCCATCTCCCTTACAATAAAGAATATCATGCACGGCCACAATCCGCACTTGATGAATCGATGTTAGCGCAATATTATCTGGTAATTCGACGCCGTGCATTGCGCTGTTTGCCATCGAAAGTTGGCGCATCCATTGCGGATTATTCTCACTTCGGCGGCGATAACGTTGTAATGCTTCTTTAAGTTCATCCTGGTCAATGGGCTTCAACAGATAGTCTAATGCCCCATATTTAATCGCTTTGATTGCGTAATGATTGTACGCCGTGATAAATATGACATTCTGCGGGATGGAGGTCAGCTTCCTTAACAGATCGAAAGCAGTGCCATCGCGAAGCTGTATATCCATTAAGGCTATATTTGGTTGCTTTTCTTCCATTAGCTTTATCGCTGTTGTCACGCTGTCAGCCCAGCCAACGACCTCAATATCTTTTTCCTGTTCTAAAAGATAAGCTATTTCTTTGCGAATCGCAGGTTCGTCTTCTATGATGGCTACTGTTATCATCTTTAATTTTTCTGTTCGGTAAAAATAATAATTGTGAGTAAAGAAATGCTATTGATTTGCAATTTGCATTATTTCGATTGCGGGATGATTGTTAAATTCACCATTCGCATAACTATAGACGGCTTTAAGCCGTAAAAATAAAGTCGATGACCTAGGCAGAATCGTGGTTTACAGTCGTGGAAAAACCAAAAACTGTCCTCTGACCAATGGATTGTATGTGGAAAATATTTATATTAGAATGTGCGTAGCTGATTAATTATGCTGTATCGAAATCGATCAAAGTTAATTTTTGCTGCGACTATCGGAGCGTTGGCGTGGTTCGCACTAATCATGCAGTTTGTAATGGGCTTGCGGGGGGCGAACGTAAGCGGCGCGGCATATGTCGTGCGGTTTTTTAGTTACTTTACTGTACTTAGCAATGCATTGGTTGCTTTACATTGTAGCTATGTTGTTTTCTCACCAAAGCATCGTCAGGAGCGTTTTCTTGATAGCCCTGCGGTGGTAACTGCCATCACGTTATACATAGTGATTGTAGGTCTTATTTATAATGCTGTGCTGCGTTTTTTGGTGCAGCCACAAGGACTGCTGAAATTGGTGGATGAGTTGCTGCATGTTGTGATTCCCTGTTTGTTCTTTTTCTATTGGTGGAGTTTTGCTGAAAAACGTAGCTTGAATTGGAAATTGGTTTGCTATTGGCTGTTATTTCCACTGGTTTATTTATTATATACATTGAGTCATGGTGTGTTGTCCGACTTTTATCCTTATCCTTTCGTAGACGTGACAGAGTTGGGTATCCAACATGTTTTGCTCAACAGCCTCGTGATTACTTTTGTTTTTTTAGCTGTCGGCCTGCTGTTGATCTCATTGACCCGGTGGAAAGGGAGGTATAGAAATAAAGATGAAAAATAAGAAACTGTAGAGCAGTGCGCATTGTTATATCAACAAAAGTAAAGATCGGCGTATTAAGAAGCTTACATAACTTGGACAAAAAGTCCCACGCTGTTTAGCTTTCGATTTTTGGCATTGGTGTCGGATGATAGATGACTTTAAAAATATTTAGCATGGTTATACGATTTCTTGTTTGTACATACTTTATATTCAGTACGCTTTGCGTTATAGGTCAAGTTAATATAGATAAAATGCGAGCTGATTATGCAAAAGCCGTAAAGAATAAAAAACTATGTGAAGCCAACCTGAAAACGCTGGAATCGTCCGCAAGTACGGCGACGGAAAAAGGTTATCTAGCTGCTTATGAAATTCTTTGGGCGAAACACATGGGAAACCCTTTTTCAAAGTTGGGGCAATTTAAAAAAGGGAAAAAGTTATTGGAGTCCGTTATTATAAAATACCCAGACAATGTCGATCTGCGCTTCATTCGTTGGAGTGTTCAGACGCACGCACCTTCATTCCTCAATTATCACAAAGACAGGCTTCGCGATAAGCAATTTTTGGTGAAAAATTTACGGAAATTGCCCGACCCAGAAGCTCGAAAAATTATTTATACGTATTTGAAGGATGCCAATAGCTATCTTAAGGGAGAGCATATCTTTTCCCCGGAAGAACTGGCGGAACTTTCCAAGTGATGCGTATTCGAGTTATTTTCTTCACTTCTTGGCATATGCTAAGCTTTTTCTTGCCTGTAATTCGCAAATTTGATGTATCAGTAACAATTAAAATTTTTAAAAGATGAAACAGGTATTTATTAATCTCGCTGTAGCCGATGTCAACAGATCAATGGACTTTTATACGCAGTTGGGATTTGAAAATAATCCACAATTTTCGGATAACGATGGGAAATGTATGGTTTGGAGCGAGCATATCTTTGTGATGCTGCTTTCGCATGACAAATTCAGGACCTTTACAAACAAACCTCTGGCGGACACAAGAGATCATATTTCCGGATTATTCGCGCTATCGGTAGAGAGTGTATCCCGCGTAAATGAGATTGTCGAAAAGGGACTGAAAGCCGGTGGTATCGAACCTATGCCGATGCTTGACCATGGGTTTATGCAGGTAAGAAAAATAGAAGATTATGACGGCCATACCTGGGAAATATTTTATATGGATATGAGCAAGTTGCCTGCTTCGTAATATTACCGATGGGAAAAATAGTTTCGCTTTCTCATTGGCCGTTATTGTCATTTGATGGTATATCAGTTTTTAAAAGGTTAGGAGGATGGACTCGCCGTTTGCTTGATGCGTTCAAATCTCTTTTTCAGATGTTCTCTTCTTGATCTGCGTAAACGCGACATTTTAACAGGATAGTGGCGGTTTTTGGTAATATTATTAAACAAAAGTGCCACGACAAATAAAATGAGGCAACCTGAAAGTACGGGGCTCAGTACGTACCAGTAGCCCATGGATGAGATCTTGGTTCCGCTACTTACGGCGATTAAAGCTGTAGCGCCACCGGGAGGGTGTAATGTCCGGGTATGCTGCATGCAGACAATCGACAGAGCCACCGCAAAAGGGGCGGTGAGCCATATAATATCTGGAAGAATTTGGGCTACGGTTACACCGGCAAGTGCCGAAACCACATGCCCGCCGATCAAGTTTCGGGGCTGAGCAAGCGGGCTTTGTATAGCTCCATATACCAGAACAGAAGAGGCTCCAAAGGATCCAATCAAAAAGATATTCTCCAGAGCGGGCAGGTGGAGCGACTGAATCAAAGCAATGATAAATATGCCAACAAAAGCACCAACGAATGACCAAAAATGTTCCCACGGATCAACTAATGTTTCGCGGTAAATCACATATCTATAAATCCTTAGCTGTCTATGAAATTGATTTTTCATTTTATTTTGCAAATTTACAAGCAGAATAAATTGCTTGTGTGAGCAATCTATTCGGATTCTTGTACTATTTATAAATTAAAAGATGCCTTTATTGTATTTCCCTTTTTTTGCAATCTTTCGGGTATTGCGATCTAACTCCATTATTTGGATAAGCTAAAGTTCCCTTATTGTATTTTTGCTCTGGTTTAGATCGAAAATTTTCCGGAGCAAAAATACAAAAAGCATAGCTGTATATAACAACACTTTTAATTTAATTGTAACTTTTGTCCCCATCGGAATTTGGAGCGTATGGCCTATGTTATCGTAGGACAATATCTAAAGGAGTGAAATGTGCATATGGTAATATGCAGCACCCATAAGGTAGGTCTTATGGCCTGGTTTAAAGCCCAGCCGTTCATAAAGCTTCTGTGCACTGGGGTTTTTCAGATCCACTAATAGGCCCACTTGTTGATATCCGGAACGCTGAGCATAGTTGACGGCATGCGTCAATAATTCAGTCCCTATTCCTTTGCCTCTGGCCAATGGTGAAACGGCAATTGAATCAATATAATATTCATGTCCTGTGGTTTCAGCTTCAGGAACAAGATCGTTTTCATATAGGCGTTGTATTAAGTCCAGAACAGGCTGACGCAATTGGGTAAAATGGTCGCCGTTGTATCCTGTCAATGTCCCCAAGACTGTCCCTGCATCATCCACGGCTACGAACGTATTTTCGTAACTATATAAGTTCTTTGACTCGACAAAAAGTTGTGTCAGAAATCGAATCGCTTCTTCTTTGTTGTGCTGTCGTATATACCGGAAGACGATATCTTCCATTGCTTGTAACATGATGCTGGGCACGGATGCCGCATCATTTTGTTCTGCTGGTCTAATTGTCAAATACATCTTTAAGGCTGTTGTATTTACTAAGGTAACAAATCGCTTATTTTCCTCCTAATCGATGAGAAACTTGCTTCTCGCGCCGACCACAAGTACGGTTTAACTGCGTTTTCCAAGGGAGGGGGAATAGACTGCATAATGTCAAGGATGTAAAGGATACAATACAATTTTAATGATATATCTGTTTTTCTTAAAAGGATAATGCTTATATTTATGGGCGAGGACTGGGTATGGATACATGCTCAGTGAGTCATATTAGCCTTTACAAAAATATTTACGATTATAGTACTCTGCTCGTGTAGGGATTTGTTTCGTGTTTGTTTTTGTCCTTTATATTTGAAGCAACCTTAACGATGAAAATTTATGTAATACATAGCCTCGTGTTCCTGATTCTTTCTGTGGTCAGCAGCTGTATTGCCGTAGGGCAGTCTGTTTCTCAGATTAAACAGATCGAAGCGCCCGTTCGGCGATTAGAAGCTGTGCTGCAGTTACCCGTAAATTTTGGAACAGATACCGCGCGATTAAGAAAGGCATGGGAGCCCATTTTAGCACTGGCAATCAGCGAAGCTGATGTGCGGTTGAAATGGGCCTATTATATGCGTATGGCTGACGGATATTCAATTGCGTTTGACGATGTTAATCCTGCTTCGGATGCTTGTTATCGTTTGGCGGAACAATTGCTGCATGGGTCTGAGCAGACAGAGTTGCAAATGCTGGGGTATGTTCGGCAGGGTTATTATAATTATGTCTATAGAAAAGTAAAGGAAGCGTTCCCTTTTTTTTTGCGGGCTAATGATTTAAAAGCTAAGATCAATATCCATAACCTACCTTTGGTGGTAAAACATTATCAGTTTATAGCAAATTTTTATAGCTATATCGGGGATCAGCGGAGTGCAGTGCAGTATTTAAAGGACGCGCTCCCTTTTTCGAAAGCTGCATCAAGGCCGCGTATCGATTTGATTAACGCTATAGCTGTTTATCTTGCGAAGGACTCAATCAACGATCAGGCGCGAAGCTACTTTAAGAAAGCGATGCAGGAAGCAAGACTGGCCAAAGATTCAGTATGGATTGGAATAATTTCAGGAAATCTGGGTGAGCAGGCTTGGAAAGCCGGTGACAGGCTAAAGGCCATTGCATTAATGGAACAGAATATCGATCTTTCCACCCGTTATAATGAAAGTAAGGATGCCATGCGCGCAAATTTAAATTTGGCAAGGTGGTATGTTGTACTCAGCGAGTGGCAATTGGCCCAGAAGTATGTTGCTGCCGGGGCACAGTTGTTGGAAGAAAAACCCTACTACCTGCAGTACAGAATGGACGTGGCCAAATTACGCTCAGATATTGCCCGTGGACTGGGGCAGCAGACTGAAGAACTTAAGCAACTGCGTTTATATCTCTTATTGAAAGACTCCTTGGAAACACGAATAAATGATAAGGCGATCCAGAAAGCTATTTGGCAGCGGGAGACAGAACGTTATGACCGGGCGATTCGGGATACGGAAGAAAAAAGGTTACAGACAAAACGTATTTATCAATTTCTTGCCGTTTTTCTGTTACTGATGTTCGTAATTGTTCTGCTACTTATTAACAGATCAAAGACGAAAATAAAGATGCAGCATGCTATTGTGGAGAAGGATAGGCTAACTCTAACTTACGAAAAACAGTTGGTCGATCAGGAGCTTAGCATTTTGAGAAATTCCTTGGAAGAGTTTACCGAAACTATCAAAAAGAATGATACCCTCATCCAGCAGCTAAGACAGGAAATTGAAATCGCGTCACAACGTGATCCGGAATATATTGCTCAAATATCAGATACCTTGAGCAATATGCTTCAGTCGCATATTATGACTGACGAACGGTGGCTTAAATTTAAACATGTATTTGATAAGGTCTACCCGAGATATTTAACACAAATGAAGGAGACCTATCCACGAATAACAGATAATGACTTACGCATACTTGCGCTTCAAAAGCTGGGTTTGAACAACTCAAGTATGAGTGAGCTCTTGTGTGTTTCAGCCGAGGCTATTAAAAAAGCGAAACAGCGGCTAAAGAAAAAAATGGAAGTCGAGGCGAAGAAGGGATAAAAAAATAAGTAGGCTCCTTGAAGCCTACTTATTCGTATTAATCGAATAATTATTACCTGGTTACGGGTGCTTTATTTGCTTGATTTTGCAACAACATTAAGTTCGATATCCACATTCTGGGCGATCATCCAGTCTTGCGGATTACCTTCGGTACCATAAGTAAGTCCCCAGTCTTGTCTCTGAATAGTAAATTTCGAATAGAAATTTACTTCGTCACCATTGAAAGTGATTTTGGCAGGGAAGGTAACGTTTACTGTTTTGTCTTTGATCGTTAGATTACCACTAACCGTATTTGTTGCATCAGCCACAACGCTTTTTTCTTTTGTAGCGTCAAATGGGGCGACTTTGGTAATTTCAAATTTTGCTGTAGGGTATTTAGCGGTATCGAAGAAGTCTGCGCTCTTTAAGTGAGCATCCAGATCGGTCGATTTTTTACCGCCGGCTGTTGTAGGATCTACTGAAGCCGTATCGGTAAGGATGGAGTTGACGTCGATTGTGAAGGTACCGCCAGTAATCTGATTGTTTTCTGCAGAAAGGGTTCCTTCGCTTTTTAAGATTCCATAGCGAGGATTTAAGCCCCCTTTATGATAACCTGTCCATTTCAAACTACTTTTGTCCGCTTCTACGGTATAGGTCTGTCCTTTTTGCTCGGTTACTTCCTGCGCCGTTGTTGTAGTTGCTTTATCGCCGTTTGTGTTCTGGCAGGAGGCCAAAAGAAGGATAACAGCTAAACCTGAGATTAATTGTTTTTTCATCTTTGTCGTTTTATTTTTATGTGTTTTTATCGTTTTGTTGTCTGCGTATCGACGGGCATCAATCATGCCAATTTCATCTCTTTGTAATGTGTCGACACAAAGGTAACTTATAGATAGTTTATTTTAGGTATTAGTTTCCTTAAGGAAACTACTTTCCTTTTGGAAAGTAGTTTAAAACTCTTCAATTCAGTATTTTTGTAGAAAATAGATCAAAGCGTATGAAAAAAGAGGCGAGCCTAAGTACCTCTGATGTGTGTAAAACAAGGGTGCTGGCGATAAAGGATGCGATGGAAATCTTAGCAGGCAAATGGAAGTTCCATATTATCGGCACACTGATGTTGGTCGACAAGCTGCGGTTTATGGAATTGTTGCGCGAAGTGGAGGGGATCGGCGCCAAGATGTTGTCAAAGGAGCTGCAGGACTTGGAAATGAATCATCTGATTAGAAGGACTGTATTACATACAAAGCCGCTCACTGTCGAGTATGAGCTGACTGAATGTGGAAAAACACTGGGGCCGATTATTGAAGAGATCGCAAAGTGGGGCATTACGTATAGAAGCACCCTGTATAATAAAAGTGAGGAGATGTGATTTTTGATTAATAATACTTTTCTATTCTGTTGGTAGCACATCACAGATAAACCTTATTGTTCTGGTATAGCCTGTTTAATGATAGTGATTAGTTCATCCATATCAAAAGGTTTGGGAAGGAATAGGTCAGCTCCTGCTCCGGAAGCAACTTCCTCACCATCACGGCTAGCCGATATACAGAGTATAAAAATATTTTTTAATTCGTCACTGTTTCGGATTTTTCTGATCAACTGATCTCCCGAAATAATGGGCATCCATAGGTCGACTATGATCAGGTCGGGTTTCGATTCACGTATTTTCTCAAAGGCATTGACGCTATCGGTTTCCACAATTGGGGCAAAACCATAATATTCTAACACTAATTCGAGCATATCCGTAATACCTTTATCATCATCGCAGATGAATATTTTCTTTTGATTCATATAATTTTTAAGTGTTTGGGAGAATAAAACTAAATGTCGACCCCTGACCTACTTTACTGTCGACCCATAGTTCTCCGTGATGCTGTTTTATAATTTCTTGGCAAATATATAGGCCGATGCCCATTCCTGCTATTTTTTGCTTGATGTCGCTGACACGATAAAATCGTTCGAAGATCTTTTTTTGGTCCTCGCTGGCGATACCTAAACCGTAATCTGTGACCGAAAATTTAATATGGCCGTTCACCTCGGTTAAATGTACATCAACGCGGTCCGCCTGCGGTGAATATTTAATCGCATTTGAAATTAAGTTTGCAACGACCTGATTCAGTTTGGTTTCGTCGCCATTATATATGATATTATGGGCAGCTGTTAGAAAAATCTGATGCTGGTCCGTGTTAAACTGTAGCTGTTCGATGGCTTCTTGAACCATTTTTGAAAAATCAAACTTTTTATGGTGTACGTCGAGCTTTCCAGATTGTATTTTAGACACCTCCAATAGCTCTATCATAAGCTTATTGAGCCGTTCGATCTGAATATCGGATTTTTGGATTATTTCTGCAAGCTTTCCATTATCCTGAGGTAGGAATTTTTTAACCATCTGTATATAACCTTTGAGAGCCGTTAGTGGTGTTTTCAATTCATGGCTTGCTATGGATAGAAAATCGTCCTTTCTTTTCTCGATTGAGCGGCGCTCTGTAATGTCATCAATCGCCAACAGGATCCGGTCTTTATACTGCCCTTCGAGCTCAACACGATGCGCATTTAAAAGCATGGTTTTTCTGCCGATATGAGGAAAGTCGTGTTCTACTTCGAAATCCAGTACCGGATTGTTGGTCGGCAGAATTGTTTCGAGCAACTGGCGCAGATCGTCAATATCCCACTGTCTATTTCCGAGGTCAAAAAGCAGTTTTCCAATAGTTTCGGTAGCACTCACTTTAAATGTTCTTAGAAAGGACGCATTGACCGTCAATACACGTAAATTCGGGTCAAGAACGACAAGACTCTCACGGATGGTCTGAATAACGCTTTCTAAATATTCTTCGTTTTGTCTAAGGCTTTCCGTACGCTGTTTAATTTTTTCTTCCGTTTGCTGCCGCTCAAGTTCAAGTTTTTCCTCGGCCTGTTTCCGACGGGTAATGTCATTTTGAACACCTATAAAATGCGTCACTTCCCCCTGATCATTTTTGATTGGCGCTATAGAAAGCTCGTTCCAGAAAAGTTGGCCATCTTTGCGGTAATTTTTAATTTCTATAGTCAGATTTTCCCCATTTCTTATGGCTTCAGCTATTATCGCACGGGCAGGCTGCTCTCGGTCTGCAGACTGTAAAAAGCGACAGTTGTGCCCTACGATGTCGTCGTAACCATATCCTGTAAGGCGCTCGAAAGCTTTATTGCTATAGATTATCGGGTTGTCGGGAAGCCGATTGTCTGTAATGATAATACCGGCGGAACTGGCGTCAACTGCGCTATAAATCAAAGGCAGCACATCCTCTTCAACAGTTTCATTTATATTTTCTTTATTTGACATATCCAATGACTCTTTGATGAACACCGTTTGCTGTTTAATGACGGTTAGCATAAGAACCGCTTATCGTACAATTTAGTTTATAGTAAATCACCTTACTTGTTTAGCTCCCTACAACTCGTTTTACTTTTGCCCTTTGCCTTAGGTTAATTACCGAATGATTGTGCTGTACCATCCTCATCGCCTCAACGGTCTGAGTTTGGTAAATGCTCGTAATAATACCGAGATGGTGTTTTAAATACTTGATTTAATTAATGCTCGAACTAATAGAGCATTCTCTTTGTCCTTCAGAAAAGAACATCGCAGGGTTATGGACATACAAATAAACAATCCAGCCATCATCAATGACCTGATTAAAATCAACAATGATCGGATTGAAGGTTATAAGGATGCGCTAACGTTGGCAAAAAAATTGGAGATCCGCGATTTAGATGAAATTTTCAGACGCCATATTGCGCAATCTGAACAGTTTGTAGCGGAGCTGTCGCCATATGATAGGCTTGCTGGTAAAGAGCCTTCTGAAGATACTATGATAAGCGGAAAGCTCTTTCGTTTATGGATGAGCATTAAAGTTAGCATATCGGGCAACGACAGGAAAAGTTTACTCGAAAGCTGTGAAAAAGGAGAAGATGCTTTCAAGGAAAGCTATCAAAGAACCCTGGCTGAGGATAGTGACCAAATATCGGTAAATGTGACGAATTTAATAAGAATGCAATTAAACAAACAGTTAGATGCCTATAATACAATCAAGGTGATGCGTGAAAACGAGCTTGATAATTGACGATACGTATTTCCATATTTTTATAAGTGATTCAGTTGAGTAAGGGGGAAGCATTCCCCTTTACTATTTACGCGTAAGTTTAGCGTTCTTATTATGAACAACAAAGCAGATCGGCGACCATGTTCTCTAAGTCTTCCAGATTAAATGGTTTTGCCAAATAGCTGTCCGCACCAGCCTGCAGGGCGAGTTGCTCAATATCGGTATTTGCAGAAAGGTAGATAACAGGGATATCGCGGAAGGTTGGGTGTGACTTGAGAAGTCGTGTAGCCTCTATTCCACCAATCTTTGGAATCCAATTGTCCATCAATATAAGATCTGGTTGCACTGCTTCCACTTTTTCTATGATATCGTGAGAGGTTTCTGATACTTCAACATGGTAACCGTTTGTTTCGAGAATAATCGAACATATTTCAAGAACATGCCTATCATCGTCGAGCATAAGTATTGTTTTATTTGCCATCTTACCGTGTTTTTGAAAAAAGGTTCGGCTAAATTAACAAAAAATAAATACGAGCATCATGGGTAAAATACGGGTTTTGTTTCGGGTAAAAAATACGCTTTTTTGTTCATATGTCAAGATCAGGCGCTTATATCTAATCTGTTCCGTGCATTATTACTAAATGAAAAAGTTAAATTTCCGGCACCAGTCGAAGAATTGTGCCAAGGTCGATTGGTTCAATCCTTCCATAGCAAAGATTTTGTAAGGATAAGGTATGGAATCGGTGTAAATTCCATCGTTTGCAACAATCAATGCAGGGATGTTTTGAGGTACCTGATTAAAGTAGGTACATATGATAGAATGATGAGTAGCAAAGAGAGTCTCTATGCTATTATGCTGAAGTACTAATGAGACCGTATAGTCAAATTGCTTCGCGTCTATCTCTTTACAGTTACAGATGATATTGCTTGCGATAAAGACGTCGTTTCCATTGTCCCATAAGAAGTTTGCTAGCTCAAAAAACAGCTCATTCGTTGGTTGGCCCGCGGGGTCGGCCATAAAATATTTCATTATCGATTACTTTTTTTTTATAAACCTTTTTTTCCTTCCATCCAGAATCCCTTCGCGTAAATTTTTCCACGGTGTTTACTGGTTTTAAGCACCTTTCTAAAATTTTGCAAGGACCTGACATTTCCGCTTAGTAGTATATTTGATTCTTCCCATTTATGATCCTTAAAAACTGGGAGCTGCCGAATCCTGTCTTCGTTCCTAAAAACACCATGTTTGGAGAAAACAGTGTAATTTTTTAGGCCCAGCAACGCTGGTATTTCCAAATTTTCATCGTCCAGTTCGATTAGAAATTGGAAAAGATTGTTGTTTTTTTCGAAGGCAGCCAATAAACTTACCATGAGACCCAATGATGTCTCATCGCCAACAACGATATGACGTTGCGTATTGGGGTTATAAAATTTAGGGCATCCCAAAACAGCGATTTTCATGTTTTTCGTGCCTACCGGCAGCTGATCCACAAAGTTGGCCCCTACAGCATTTCCATGAAGATGCACGATTACCTCTATGATACCGGTGTTGGCATCACCATAGGACACGGTATAGTGTCGTGAATCAGTTGCATTCACACGGAAAGCAATGGTAAAGTTGGGCTCGAACTTTAAATCAGGAAAATCACCCTTCAGTATTATTTTTTTGATGTGCGCATTCAGATAAAGACTGTCTATAACGGCGACTTCACGCATTAAAGATGGTGCTATTTTTTCTAATACGTCGTTTATCCATTTGGGAGCTGTTGGCATAACGTTAAAATTTATGATACAAAGAAATGCCAATCTCTCGATTGCAAAAAGGGATAAACAGCGGTAAGTGTTGGACTATTCGAGGTTTCGTTTTCTAAATGCCGATGCTGTCACGCCAACAGCCTTAGCAAAGACACGGCAAAAATAGTGGTAGTCCTCATATCCGAGGGTGGTGGCAATTTCCTTAATGGATTGGTTGGAATGATAGAGTAAGCGTTTGGCTTCAAGAATTACGCGTTGCTGGATATGATAAGAAACTGGTTTCCCCGTCGATCTTTTAACGCATTCGTTAAGATATGCGGGGGATATTTTGAGTTTTTCCGCATAGTGCATCGGCTGTTTTGTTTGAATGAAATCGCTTTCCAATAGAACCTTAAATTCTTTCCACACGATTTCAGTCCTGTTCTGAGGTTCGGCTTTCCTTGATTTCATTAAATACTGTGAAATAATAAATGCCACTAAGGTGTTGCAGCTATCTGTCAACAAGGAAGTGTATAATTTTTCACGTTGTCTATCGCTCAGCAGCAGACACAGATCGACAATGTCAGTCAATACTTTGAAGGTATCCTGGGCAAGGGCAAGAGGCTGAATTGGTCCGATGTCCTTCAATAGGTTGACATAGTCAGGATTTATGTTCTCTGTACTTATCATGAGCACCGAGAACGCGTTATAATCCATAGCTATACCGCGATGAACCTGATAAGGTTGGATGATCATAACGGAGGACGAACCGAGGTGAAATTGCTGAAAATCGATCTCAAATAGACCTGTTCCTTTTTCCAGGATTAGAAATAGATAATAATCATCTCGATGTGCTTCGTCCAAGCGATTCACAGGTAAATTTTTGACAGCCGTTTTCTTTATTACGATTCCCGGTTTAAACTCTTCTGGAAATAGATGTAATGGGATGGGAGCGTTTTTTTTCGGCATTTTTTTTAGACATTGAATGATCTATTTTTTAATCCCTGCTTAAAGCAAATGAATCCGTTCAAATCTACGCATTCGTCAGTATATTAATAATATTTTTTCTGTATTGGGGGTCTTTTTCTCTTAGTTCAAGTATTTTGTTCTTGAGATCTATATTAATATACCATTCAGCATATTGTTGCTTTTCATTGGCTTGGTCAAAGAAGACTTTCGTTTTGATGTAATCCTCTTCAAAATATTCGGGGTGACCACTAAGTACAAAGGCCAGGGATGCCACAGAACTGCACATCCTGGAATCTGTTGATTCTGCTTTAAACATTGTACTTAGTGCCTTGGTGAAATTGTCACTTAATTCTCCTATGGAACGAAACCATATTCCTTCTTTGTAGAATCTTTTACGGTCCACTTCAGTATTCACTATCCCTAATTTCATGTCGTGACGGATGCCGATTTCTACCCCCACAGTCTGTTTTCCCCACAGACCCTTTGCCTGAATTGTGTGGTTATGATCCTCATCTTTCCAGTATCTGACGATGACCAGCTGTAGGTCAATGAAATCTTCATCTTCACTGACATCTATTTGCCTTAAACCGTTTGTGCCTTTCAAGAAGTTTAAAAAATTCATATTATACTGTTCATCTAGTCTAGACTATTGGTTAACCGTCGTATTGGCTGTCCCTTCGAGGCTACTGTTCTCATAATTTTGGTTAGCCCAACTAAAGATAAACAACATTGATCTACTTTTAGCGAAACAAAAGAGGATATTTTTTACAGAGATGAACGAAAACACCACCAATTTTAAACAATATTGCTGGGAACATGGTTTATTGATATTACGTTAAGAGATTGTTTAATACTGATTCGATGATAGAGAAAGATATTTCAAAAAAAATAAATGACCACCTGGCCAATGAACGTACATTTTTGGCATGGATTACGACAAGTCTCGGTATTATGGGGTTCGGGTTTGTTGTTGTCAAATTCTCCTTATTTATTCGGCAGATTACATTGATGCTGAACACCGGATCGAAGATTGATATAGAACATGAGTATTCAGGAGTCGTAGGCGTCTCGGTTGTATTGATCGGGGCTGCTACTGTGGTATTGGCCTACCTTAAATATCGGAAGGTAGCCAAACAGATAGAGGAGGAGACGTTTACTTATGGTTCGTATGGGATTGCGCTGATCGCCTCATGCATGCTCACTATCGGACTATTATTGGGCTGGTACCTAATAGACAGTCTGTGAATTTGAGATGTGTTTCAGACGCTTTTAGCTGGTATGAAGCCAAACAAAAAGGGGCTTGGTAGCCCCTTCGTTTAAAGTTATCTACTGGACGTTGATGATACCGACGTCTGTTACACTTCCTTTAACGACCTGCACGTCCTCTTTAATGGTGGTGTTATAGCTTTCTACTGAAGGTTCCACCTTAACCTTATATGTCCCTTCGGGCATGCCGGGAAAATAGAATTTGCCTGCGTCATTGGCCAACGTCCCCACAGTGTCCGTGCCATTGATCGCAAAAACATGGGCTAATGAAGCTGCAGGACTCACAGTACCGCTGATAGCACCCGAGGTAGCCACCGGAATTGCACGAATGACGGGCTTCAGTAGATATCGTCCATTGCCAGTCCTTACAATGGATTTTGATGCGTCAAAATCAAGTAAGAGTGTGTAGGCGACGTTAGGGATCAATTCGTCCTGAATTTTAATCTTCACGCCGGAAGATTGTCCACTGGGCGTATTGAGCGGGTGCGCAACACCATCTACCCATATCTGATTACCTTCGTCCTCGAGTTTTAGCCTAATTTCCTGGATCATGCCTGAAGGGACATCATCTCCGGCAATAACAGTATCCTTTCCCATCGTGTAGTTTAGGATATTAAATGGTCCTCCATCGACATCAATGCTTTCGCTACCAGAAGTTGTACGGATTTCAATCTCGTCAATGTTTAACTCGATCGCATCGTAATAGGCGGGGGCATCGGTAATTTTAATAGTTACAGGAGTTCTTTGTGTAGACGGCGTATCGTCCGAACTACAGCTGCCCAGCAACGACACAGTTGCTAACGCAGCGATAATGGAATTTATTTTCATAGTTAGTCATTTATACGGAGCGTTTGGCAAAAGCTATGCCAACACAAATTTGTACTTTTGGGTTATAAGATTGAAATATGAGTATTGCATTAGTCATTAGTGGTATACGTTCAAACGATTGGAAAACGGAGATCCTAAACTTGCTACCGGGAACAAAAGTTGAGATTTATCCCCATATAGAAGATTTCAAAACAGTGGATTTTATTCTGGCGTGGAAGCCTGATCAGGGGTATCATAATCAATTTCCCAACTTAAAGGTAATACAGTCAGCGGGAGCGGGGGTGGATCATCTGTATTTAGATTTGTTACCCGAGCAGGTTACCATATGTAAAATAGTGGACCCCATGCTACAAAAAGATATGTTGGAACATGTCTTAACCTGTATCCTGAGTTCTATGAAAAACTTTCCAGATTACTTTTCAGATAAATGTTTGAAACGATGGCGTCCGCAGGAATATCAGACTATTGAAGATGTTACAGTGACGGTTTTAGGTCTGGGTAAAATAGGCAGCTATGTAGCAACCGGTTTAGTCCGTTTCGGATTTAATGTGCGAGGCTGGTCAAGTTCGCCGAAGGATCTGGAAGGAATAGCGTGCTTTTCTGGACAAGGTTCATTGTATGAATCCGTTCGAGACGCCGATTTTATTATCAATATCCTGCCTCTTACAGCCGATACGAGCGGAATATTAAATGGCTACTTTTTTCAAGCCTGTGGGCCCGGTACTGTTCTGCTTAACGTCGGGCGTGGAGGGCATGTGGTCGATAGAGATTTATTGGAAGCCATGGACAGTGGGAATATAAAAGCAGCTTATCTCGATGTATTTCAGCACGAACCATTGCCTGAAGAACATCCTTTCTGGCAAGCTAAAAACCTATTTCTTACTCCGCATGTGGCGAGCCGTACGAATATAAAATCGTCGGTAGGCCAAGTGGTTGAGAATTATAAAAGGATGATGCATAATCAACCCTTGCTCAATGAGGTGTCGCGGAAAAAGGGGTACTGATGACCAGTGCCATCGGAAATCAGGTGTAATCAAACGAAAATTGGAGGCTCAGGGTACTAACCCGAGCCTTAGCTTTTCCGGTATGAGTTTTAAACGTTAGACATAAATTCTTTAAAAGCTTTGTGAGTCTGCGGAGGGACCATAACTTGAAGGCAAAGGGATGTCATTCAATCTGTAGTATACACCTAATTGTGCACGGTGATGTGTAATCTGATTTAATGCATGTCGGATGGCTCCATATTTCGTCCAGCTTGCGAGAGTTTGGCCTGCATTTTTAATCGTCCAAGTGGGATATAAGTCTTCCTCATGCGCATGGTCTAAGGCTCTCTTTCCCGCCTCAAAATCCTGCTCTAGTTTTGCGACGAGCTCTGCTTTATTTGATAAAACTGTTGGTTTATACTCGTCGGCCGCAAAATCAAGTTCCGCAGTTTTTAAAATGGTGTTAGGCCATTCAAAAACTTCAACTAGATGTGTGGCTAAGGGCATCATTTTCATGCTCTTGACATGTGGGGCATAGTCATTGTTGCCTTCTGGAAAAAGGTTAATGAAATTTTTAGTAATCTCGTACTCACTCTGAAGTTCAGATTTTAATTGTTCCAATGTGTTCATCTTATAACTTGTTTAATTGATTTTTAGTAAATAGATGTTAACTGTCCATATACCCTGTCCTAATTACTACTACAAAGTTAATGGAGTGAATGACAGCAGTCTGTCAGTATTCTTTGCAGTTCTCCATTTTATACCTTGTCTGTAACTTCCGTCTCCTTACATGTGTCGTTCACTTGATTGTCCTTAAATTAACGGTTTTCGCTGAAAAATGTTTACCATAGACTGGATGCTTGAAACTATCTGCTGCTGATAAAAAAAACGCTTGAAGCGGGGAACTTCAAACGTTTAATCTAACCAATTATTAACCTAAATTATGAGCTTGATGTACTGCTATTTTTATGCCAAAAGAACTTTATATCTCGTATTAAACTGTAACATGTTTGTTGTTTGCACTTCTATACCTTCAACTCTATTTATCTCTATTGGCTGGGTAAAATGATCACAACAAAAAAAATATATAAGGAATGTGCTAATTCTGAGATAACACCTGATTTTATTTTGAATAGTGTGTGATTGTCAATAAAATTTCTTGTAATGTAAGGGTGTTGTTGTAATTTATATGGCGTATGTCGATTATTGTATATATAAATTTATAACGTATAACAGCTTATTACATCTGTTTCGCGATGAAGCGAACCAAAGTTATAGAAAGACAGGCAAAAGAAGAGTAATGAGCGAAAAAAAAGTAGGAAATAAACCGAATCAATAATAAAAAAATGAAAAAGTTCTTATTGTTAATGGTCACAGTCATATTTGCAGTGACCGGAGCATTCGCTCAAATTCACAGGCCCGTAAAATGGACCGTGGCTAGCAAGAAATTAAACAGCAAAGAGGCTGTCGTATATGTTAAAGCCAGTATCCAGAATGGTTGGCATATCTATTCCCAGCACGTTAAGGAGGGCGGGCCCATTCCGACTTCTTTCACTTTTACAAAAGGCGCTGATTATGCGTTGGTCGGTAAAATGGCAGAACCAAAACCTAAAGTAAAACATGAAGAAGTTTTCAAAATGGACGTGGGTTACTTTACCAACGAAGTCATATTTCAGCAAAAGGTGGCTTTGAAAAAAGGTACAGCCACTGTGAGAGGAACCGTTGAATGGCAGGCCTGTGATGCCTCTCAATGCCTCCCACCTGATGACTATGCGTTTGCAGTGACCATCAAATAAAGTGAAACACATGGATGGTTCTTGAAGTCTGATCTAAACTTTGGAAGCAGTCCTGAGCAGCATTTTTAATTTTTTTAAAAAATTTCAAAGACAGACAAAATATTTTACAAAGTACTGCGTTAATACTGCAAATACTTTTCATAAAATAGGTTAATATATGGCTAAGACCCTAGAGTTCCCCGCTCTAGGGCTTTTTTATGGAGAATGCTGCAGTTATACAAGCTGATGTTGATTAGATGGTGAGCGCAGATGATCGGCTGCACAGCATTTAAACATTATTGGACGTTAATTGTTGTCTTTATACTTGACGATAAAACCGATTATCATGATTGAAAACCATCTAAACCGTAGAAAGTTTATTCAAGGCACCGGTGCATTATTTACGTTATCGGCTTTGCAAGCGAAAGGTCTATCACTTACCCCTTCGAAGCGGATGAAAGTTGGACTTATTGGAGCTGGCTGGTATGGAAAGAGCGATTTGTTTAGACTGATACAAGTTCGTGATGTGGATGTCGTTGCGGTTTGTGATGTAGACGAAAAACATCTGGAGGAGGCAGGGCAGCTCATCAGTAAAAGACAAGTATCTGGCCAGCATCCACAGTTATACCAAGATTATAGAGATATGCTTGCCGACCACCGACTGGACTTGGTTCTTATTGCTACGCCGGATCATTGGCATGCCAGGCAAGCGATCGACGCTATGCGCTCAGGTGCACATATCTATCTACAGAAGCCAATCAGTGTTGATGTCCTCGAAGGCGAAGCTATACTGAGCTGTGCTCGAAAATATAACCGGAAAGTACAGGTAGGGACACAGCGGCGGAGTACTGCACATCTAATAAACGCAAAAGAGCGCGTAATTGATCAAGGACTGCTAGGTAAAATTTCCCATGTTGAGATGTGCTGTTATTATCACATGCGAAAGAACGGTAATCCTCCGCAACAGCCCATACCAGATTTTCTTGATTACGACATGTGGACAGGTCCAGCACCATTGCGGCCATATGACGGGCTGCCTCATGGTGGCTGGTGGCGTACATTTATGGAATATGGCAATGGCATTACGGGCGATATGGGTATGCATATGTTTGATACCGTCCGCTGGCTATTGCATTTGAAATGGCCAAAAAGGATTAGCGCGACAGGAGGGATATATGTACAGAAGAACGGGAAGTCGACCATAGCGGACACGCAGACTGCGATCTTTGAATACGAGGGGCTGAATTGTATATGGCAACACCGGACCTGGGGCAATGCGGCTGATCCCGAATATCCCTGGGCATTCATCATTTATGGAGACCGTGGTACGCTAAAAGGAAGTGTAATGAAATACGAATATATACCCACGGGAGAAGGGTTACCAATAAGGGGAGAGGTTGTATATGAAAGAGAAAAGTTCCCAGAAGATCTGCAAGAGCCGCGCATAGAGTTACATACAGCGCCCGCTACGCGGCAACATATGTTAGATCTTCTCTCTGCAATAGAAAATGACCATCTTCCGATAGCGGATATCGAAGAAGGGCATATATCCACCGCATGTTGTATATTGGCTAATTTAGCTATGCAACTGAATCGGCCTGTGCAATATGATCCGCATCGGAAGATATGTATCGGTGATCCAGAAGCTACGGCCTTGCTCCGGAGGTCCTACCGTGCCCCGTGGCAACACCCTTATGTATCGTAGCCAAGCGTCTTATGTCTTTAAGGTGCTGTATCACCTTTTTAGGTATACCAAAAATTTCCAGCTGGGATAGGTTAAACACTAGCGATAATTGTTAGCAATATGCGTTATTATCACGCTCCAGTATTCTTTTGCCTCTCTCCGCTGATTTTCATCTAGCAGCTGATCGATATGCACGGCAATGGTTGTTTTTCCGGGAGCTTGTCCTTGCACGAGTCTGATCTGAAGAGTTGCTTTATTTTTCCAGTTGTTTAGTTTCCATTTGGTCCGGACATGGGAATACGCTTTAAAAGTTGAGAAATCCGTGTCAACGCCTTCGTTCCATTTCGCTAGGCCATTTTCCGAAAACATATCATTCCAAATGTATTCCAACGGCGCGTTTACAGTCTTCCTGACGCCAAACTGCCAGCCTGCTGTTTTTGTTAAACCAATTTTTCTTTCCATAAGGACCATACTGATCTCTAAAATTACGTTTTTACGGTTATTTTTTAAAAAATATCATTGATATTTCGTTTCGGATGCGCTAATCAATGTTGGCACTGCCGCTTCTGTATAAGTAACCCCTTTTTCGTCAGAACTAGCTTTCAAAGAATGACGCGGAAAATTTTTAGAAAGCTTAGTCAAATTAGCTTTTTGGCAGCATCTTTGTTTTCGATTTTCAATCTGACATTAAAGCTATGGAAACACTATCCCGTATAATTATATTGACATTATGTTGTTCGTCCCTTCTGGCATCTTGTAGTAACAGTAAAAAAACAAACTTAATAGACAAAGATGGCAACTTGCATATATTGACCAGAGAGGGGGGGAAAATAATGGAACCAGGACCAAAGCAGATCATTGTGCAAGGCCACGATACTGTCGTGACTATAGATGAAGCTGGGCAGAGAAAAATTTGGATATCCTCGGGGGCAACAAATATAGATACTACTAAAATTCAATATTACCTAAAGAAACGAAATGGAAATAATGTAAATATTTATCTTCTATCCCCAGCTGATCAAAGTCCGGTCAGAGTGACGATGTAGGATATTTTGCCATTAGGAGAAACTGATAGGTGGCGCTATTAGGACTTCTTCTTAGGTACTTTAGCGCCTTCCTTTCTGGCTTCGGAAAGTCCTATGGCTACGGCTTGTTTTTTCGACGTGACTTTTTTGCCGCTACCCGATTTTAATTTCCCTTCTTTCATCTCATGCATCGTTTCTTCTACTTTCTCTGATGCTTTTTTTGAATATTTTGCCATAACAATATTTTTAAGTTCATGTTTGCATGTTACTCAGGTAACATCTTCGTCCGTAGAACGCTGTGGAGACAAGGATGGTTTGAAAAAATAATCGGCTTTTTTGATTTTATTGGATATCTAGGCAGACTCACGTTACTCTTCGTCATATGTTAGCGAGGTTGCTCCATTCGCGTTTCTCATTAGTACACCTTCTACAACAGGATTGAGTACGAATTGTCCATCTGTGGTCCTTGCGATTGATTTTAACACATCAAAATCAAGAAAGAGCGTATTGATCTGACTAATGCCAATCTCAGCATCTATGGCCATTTTGACATCAATATATTTGTCTTTGTCAATTTTCAAGGGATGGCGCGTACCGGCTGTCCAGACTTCATTTCCTTCGTTTGCTAATTCGAGTATTATTTCCTGAACTTTGCCCGTTGGCACATTTCCCTGTGCAATGACCGTATCTTTCTTTATCGAACTAATATTGAGTGGTTCTGTCGTTGATTGGAGAGTACCACTTCCAGACGAGGTACGTGTCCAGATTTTTTGTATGTTCAGATATACCGCATCATAATGATCTGAAGCATCCTTGAATCTGACGGTTAGGGAAGCATGGGGGGGCGACGGACTGTCGTCTTTATGACAACTGTAAAAAACAACAAATAGGGCTGCAACAAGAATAAATGCGTTTGTAGACATAATAACTGAATGTAATAATTAGTTCTTTTTATTGAACAGCAGTTAGCAGCAAAGCGTTTGAAAAATTATTAAAATGTTCTGCCGTCGAGAGGGGGCTGGCGATTTATGGTTTTCCTTCCTGGGTTTATCTCGTTTAATTCTCAGAAATAATATCTTTTTTATAAATTTAAGGCTTAGAAACAAGGAATAACAATGTCATTAATAGATTTATCAAAACGCGTAGCACTGGGAATAGATATCGGAGGTACCAATACGAAATTTGGTGTCGTCAATCATCGGGGTGAAGTACTTGAAAGAGGAAGTATAAAAACAGACGATTATGCAAGCGTCGAAGAGTTTATCGACGCGCTTTATGAAAAGGCCTACCCGTTAATTCAAATGGCCGGTGGTGAAACGAACTTTGACGGAATCGGGGTGGGTGCTCCCGATGCAAACTATTATACGGGGACCATAGACCATGCTCCCAATCTTCCCTGGAAAGGGGTAATTCACTTTAGTGACCTCATGACGGCCAAGTTTAATATTCCTTGTACAATTACCAATGATGCCAATGCCGCTGCTTATGGTGAAATGCTGTTTGGTGCTGCCCGTGGTATGAAGGACTTTATCATGATCACGTTAGGTACCGGAGTTGGGAGCGGTATTGTCGCTGGTGGTAAGCTTATTTATGGACATGACGGGTTTGCAGGAGAATTAGGACATACGATTGTCAAGCCCGGTGGAAGAAAACATTGGAGTACAGGCTCAGAGGGCAGTCTGGAGGCTTATGCTTCAGCGACCGGAATAACGATAACAGCAAAAAAAATGCGCGCAGAATTTCCCGAATCCATGTTGAATGATTATGCTGAAGATGCTATCAACTCCAAAACGGTACACGAATGCGCTTTGAAAGGGGACCCTATCGCCATAGAAGTATTCAGATACACAGGACAGAAGCTGGGGGAAGCACTGGCAAATTTTGTGATGTTTTCCTCTCCTGAGGCTATTTTACTGTTTGGCGGTGTCATTAAGGCCGGCGATTTTATTTTAAAACCAGCAAAATTACATATGGAAAGAAACCTTTTTCCTTTATTTCGAAATAAAGTTAAACTGGTCTTCAGTGAGCTCGAAGAGGCTGACGCCGCTATTCTTGGAGCAAGTGCTTTAGTTTGGGAAAAATAATCATGCATATCTTGTTTTAATAATATGTTCATTCTGACTCTAATCCTGTAGCCTATCCGATGACATATCTTTCAGCTCCAGTTCAATGATAGATCACCAGTCTATCTTAAATAATATTAAAAGGTGCATTGATCTGACCGACCATGAGCTTTCTGTATGCTACGTATAGAGGGGGATTCGAAAGGTGCCGATGGAGATGTAAAGCTAGCAAAAGAGCGGGGTTTGCCAATATACTTTTCAATCGATGAAATCCCTTGGGCAGACCTGTAAAAAAAGCTTATTTCACTTTTGGCCAATACAGACTTATTATGATTAGGAACTTTTTCTGAAGTTAATTGTATTAAAAGAAGATTGTTATGACAGACTGTCCAACACGAATCTTATGATTGATTTTCAGAAAATTTTTACAGACGGTGTAGAACTGTCTTTTCTTGTCGAGATCGGGGCAAGAACAGTTATCATGTTTCTAATCATATTGGTTATTTTACGTCTTTCCGGAAGGAGGGGTGTTCGCCAATTAACGGTTTTTGAAGTGGCTATTATAATAAGCTTGGGTTCAGCCGCTGGTGACCCCATGTTTCAGGAAGATATACCGATTTTCTATGCGATCATTGTTTTTATATGTGTCATCTGTGTGTACAAAATAATCACCTGGCTTACCTCTAAATCGGAGAAGATTACCCAGTTGTTGGAAGGAAAGGTCCTACCGGTTGTAAAGGATGGCGTATTCGATATAAAGCATGAAAATGATAATACATTTTCCCGAATGGAGTTCTTTTCGGAATTAAGAAATTTAAATGTGGAACATCTCGGACAGGTTAAAGAAGGTGTCTTGGAAATCGATGGTACGTTAAGTGTGTTATTCTATCCGGACGAAGAGGTTAAGTACGGCCTGCCGCTATTCCCTTCCTCTTATAAAAGCGTAGATATCCGCACTTCTGAGGGGCCATTTGCATGCATGTATTGTGGGTATGTAATTTCCGGATTTGAAAATGATTCGGTAAGCTGTTCTCGCTGTCAGCGGAAACAATGGGCCAAAGCCTGCAAAAATAAACGGGTATAGGTTTTTTAATCTCCCAGGATCAGTCCACGATCCGGTAGCTGGATAGGTGCTGCTATTATGGCGCCTAATGTAATCATCACCGCCATTTCTGAAATAGTAAGCTGTCCCGCCATACGTTTGCCCATTCCTCGTATTACGAGTTGCAGCACAAAGAAAATGAGAAGTGATCGGAAGAGCACCTCCAAGAGAAATACGGCCGGCGCTTCGCCGATTAATATTCTTTGCCAATCTGTTAATCTATATTGTTCCATAAAGTTTAATTTATCCAGGATATGTCTACAGATATTGAGCCATGAGATCAGCATTTAATACGGAAGATAACGGAAAGAGTACGTTTGTTTATTGATAATTTTCACCTTATCGCTGTGACTTTTACAACTGTGTAGGAGGAGGCGAATGACATTCGACACAAAAAGTAAACGATTCGGCTACGCCCCTTGTTCAATATGAGTAAAACTTAGTGTTATTAACATTTCTAAACGTTGGATTATGAAAAATGAAACTGGAACAACGCCAAAGTTCAAAACGAAAGGTACAGCTACAGTTGAACCTGCACTTCAGGAACTTTTTATAGATGGGCTGATGGACCTCTACTGGGCAGAAAATCATCTTGTTAAATCGTTGCCAAAAATGATAAAGGCAGCCACGTCGACGGCGTTGGCTGCAGCGATCGAAAATCATTTAAAAGAGACTGCAGGACATGTAGCCAGACTGGAACAGGTATTTAAATTACTGGACAAAGAAGCACTGGCTAAGAAATGTGATGCTATGGAAGGATTGACAAAGGAGGCGGAAGGTGTAATAGGAAGTACAGAAGCGGGGACAGCCACACGGGATGCTGGGATTATTTTAGCATCACAAAAAGTCGAGCATTATGAGATAGCGAGTTATTTGGGCTTGCTTCGTCTGGCGACGACATTGGGTCTAGATGAAGCGGCGGTACTACTGAAACAGACACTAACTGAGGAACAGACCGCGGATGCGCTATTGACTGAGGTTGCTGAAAATGAAATTAATTATATCGCTGCAGGCGAGTAAATATCAACAGTATCATGACGAAGAAAAGAGAGACCCAACCGAAACAGACCAAACAGCCGGAAAACGAAAAGATCAAAAGCTTAAATCAGCATATATCGGATGCGGCCGGCGAAAACATGACTACCGATCAAGGAGTCAAAATAAATGACGATCAAAACTCGCTGCGTGCTGGAGATCGCGGAGCTACTCTATTAGAGGACTTTATCTTTAGAGAAAAGATTACGCATTTCGATCATGAACGTATTCCTGAGCGCGTGGTACATGCCCGAGGCTCAGGTGCACATGGCGTTTTCAAGCTATATAAGCCTCTTGGGCATCTGACAAAAGCCGCATTTTTAAACGATACAGAAATAGAGACGCCTGTATTTGTGCGTTTTTCCACTGTCGCAGGCTC
Organism: Sphingobacterium thalpophilum; assembly: GCF_901482695.1. NCBI lineage: Bacteria > Pseudomonadati > Bacteroidota > Sphingobacteriia > Sphingobacteriales > Sphingobacteriaceae > Sphingobacterium > Sphingobacterium thalpophilum. The sequence continues at coordinate 303,429 of NZ_LR590484.1, read as the reverse complement.
CAGAGGCTCTACCGATCTGGCACGGGATGTACGCGGGTTTGCAGTTAAATTCTATACGCAGGAGGGTAATTTCGATCTAGTGGGTAATAATATGCCCGTGTTCTTTATTCAGGATGCAATGAAATTTCCTGATCTGGTGCATGCTGTCAAGCCTGAACCGGACAATGAGATTCCACAAGCAGCTTCTGCCCATGATACCTTCTGGGATTTTATTTCCTTGATGCCCGAGTCCGCACATATGATCATGTGGTTGATGAGTGACCGAGCTATCCCGCGAAGTTATCGGATGATGGAGGGCTTTGGTGTACATACATTCCGTTTTATTAACGAAAAGGGCGAAGCGAACTTTGTAAAATTCCATTGGAAACCATTATTGGGAGTACACTCGGTTGCGTGGGATGAAGCACAGAATATCTCAGGAAAGGATCCCGACTTCCACCGGCGGGATTTATGGGATGCGATTGAGAGTGGCGCTTTTCCAGAATATGAATTGGGAGTACAGATTGTTCCTGAAGCCGATGAATTTAAGTTTGACTTTGATCTGCTGGACTCGACAAAAATTATCCCAGAAGAGCTAGTGCCCGTTCAACGGATCGGAAAAATGACGCTGAACCGTAATCCTGATAATTTCTTTGCGGAGACAGAACAAGTCGCTTTCCATATTGGAAATATTGTCCCTGGTATAGATTTTACCAACGATCCCCTACTTCAGGGAAGGCTATTTTCTTATACGGATACACAATTGATCCGATTAGGAGGGCCTAACTTTCATGAGATACCAATCAATCGGCCGATCAGTGCTTCCCATAACAACCAGCGTGATGGTTTTATGCGGCAGCGGATAGACAGAGGCAAGACAAGTTACGGGCCTAACTCGCTAGGCAATAATGATCCGGTACAAGTAAAGGAAGCGCAGGGCGGGTTTACCAGCTATCAGGAACGTATTGATGCCAGGAAGGTTCGTGCACGAAGCGACAGCTTCCGTGATCATTTCAGTCAGGCAAGATTGTTTTACCATAGTCAGTCTGAGCCTGAGCAAAATCATATCATTGATGCGTTTAGCTTTGAACTCGGAAAGGTAAAGACCGTAGCTGTGCGGCAGCGTATGGTCGGTATATTATCCTTAATCGACAAAGGGCTGGCCGCTGGGGTTGCGTTTGCGTTAGGCCTCCAAATCCCTCAAGAACTCGAAAAACCGATCAATCATAGTATTCCTGCAGATGGAGATCCCGCAGATTATGAACCTATACAGGTGGAAGGGAAGGTGAGGAAGTCTGAAGCTTTGAGTATGAAGAATACGATAAAAGACAGTATTGTCAGCCGCAAGGTTGCTATCCTGGCGGCCGATGGCGTTGACGCGGCTTCTCTGATGGCTATTAGCGATGCGATCACTGGAGCTGGAGGTATTGTTCATGTCATTGCTCCTAAATTAGGTGAGATCATTGCATCGGATAATTCGAAAATAGCTGTGGAGGAAAGTTTTCTGACCGGAGCATCGGTGTTGTATGATGCCGTTTATGTACCGGGCGGGAAGAATAGTGTGGCTACGCTGGAAGCTGAAGCTAATGCAGTTCATTTTCTCAACGAAGCCTTTAAACATTGCAAAGCAATTGCTGCGGATAAGGAAGCTGTCCAGGTGTTGGAAGCTACTTATTTTTTCGATAAACTCCCCGAAGAATTTTCAGAGGAAACAGTGCTGGCTGAAGGTATAGTTGTCGAAGAGAACCCAGATGCTTTGGCCGATAAATTTATTAAAGCTATTGCACAGCACAGATTCTGGGACCGCGAAAAACCAAGGCAGGTTCCTGCTTAAAAAACGCAAAATTAGAAGCCCGCTTTTTGGCGGGCTTCGCTGTGAAGATAAACATCAGTTTTGCAAGATATCTATGGCTGCAACATTGCCCTGTTGTGCAGCCAGGTCCAAGACAGACAGGCCGCGGACATCGAGCAAGGCCTTATTTGCTCCGCTTTCGAGCAAGAGCTTGAGCACGTCGTTTCTGCCAAACATGGCTGCAAACATAAGCGCCGTCCCACCATTGCCATGCTGCATATTCAGGTTTGCTCCGAAACGTATGAGTAGTTCAGCAATATCCGTGTATCCTTTGAATGCTACCCCCATCAGCGCGGTATTGCCACCATTGTCCTGTGCGTTGACATCAGCTCCGGCTTCGAGCAGCAATTTTGCTGCTTCATACCTGTTGTTATAACAGGCTATTATCAGTGGCGTGTATCCCTTACTGTCACGGCAGTTTACATCCGCGTTTTGCCGTATAAGTTCCTCCAGAACCTCCAGATTGCCCAGCCGGGCCGCGTGGATAATCACATGTGTCGTGTCTGTCATAAGATTAAATGTTGAGTGTTTTACAGTCCAAAGAGTTTACTTCGGTTATCTTCTAGATAACAGGAGCTACGGCATAAACGTTTGTAAAATTAAAGACTTTCGAGTGGGTCGTCAGTCAACATAGTATACACGTTACTCCGACATCGTTTAAAACGTGCCAGGCTTTGGCATATGAAAGGCACAATATTTGTATTACTGATCCTTTGAAATATAAAAATTTCCATATGTATTCTATTCTAAGGTACAAGGCGACCAGTTGTCGGGTTGGCTTGTGCCAGTACCTAATGTTATTTACAAATAAATTATACAGATGAAAAAGACCATTTTATTTTTTTTGTTTCTATGTACTGCACTGTTGTCCAGAGCAGATCAGCTACAGGCATTGACACAGGCCCAGGCAGAGGCGGCAGTGACCTATCTTAAAAAAGAGCCCATTGTTATTTTGTGGTGCAGTTGCTGTGACAATGAAACTCCCAAAAAAGTCACTGTTAACGAAGTGTTTTATAAAAAAGACAGTGATGGCAAATATTACTCTGTGATCTTAAAGGGGAGGGATGACAGTGGGAACGAAGTGGAAGAGTATCTGGATCTCGCTTATGTGTTTGTGAAAAAAGGGAAAAAAGCGCGTAGCTTAGGTAAGGTGCTAAAATTTGAATGTGATCCTTGTACAAAGCCGTTTGACTGGGCGGTGTAGAAAGTAGCTAAGAAAGCAGGTTTAGGTATGATAAATAAGCTCATCATCTGGGATTCCAAATGGTGAGCTTTAGCAGCCTATAAAATCCCTTTTTTGGGGCAACCATGTTCCAACAACTCAAAATAAAATGTTGACCCTTTATCTTTCACGCTTTCAACCTGAATGCGGCTATTGTGGCTACGGAGTATTTCCGCCACAAGATATAGGCCGATTCCGAAACCAGATATGGTAGTTGTATTAAGATTATCCACCCTGTAAAAGGGCTGAAATAACTTATTTTGATGATGTTTATCAATTCCGATGCCTTCATCACGTACATAAATACGCACTCGATTGCCCACCTTTTTACAGCCTATTGTTACGGTCCCACCAGAAGAAGAATATTTAATGGCGTTGCCGAGAAGGTTGGTCAATACCTGGCCGATTTTGTTGCGGTCAGCAAAAATTTCAATGGAAGCGTCGCAGGTCATCTCGATTTTGTGGTTGGTGGAGACTGTGTCAAAATCGTGTTTGCACTCTTCCATTAAAGAGGCCAGCTGAAAGCATGATTTATGCAGCTGGAGTTTTCCACCTTCGACTTCTGCCATACTTAAAAAATCCTGGATCATCCCCATCATCTTTTTTACTTGAATTTCAATTTTCTGCCCGACAGTACTACCGATCTGGCCAAATTTTTCCACATGTTTTTGCATAAGCTGTGCACTGAGCAGGACACTCGTTAGCGGAGTTTTAAGTTCATGGCTAGCCATAGATATAAAAGCATTTTTTCTTCGCTCTTCCTGTTTTTTTTCAGTGATATCCCTGGCAATTTTAGAGACTCCGATTATTTCTCCTCCTTCATTTTTAATAGGGGAAATGGTCAATGACAGGTCAATTAGTTTTCCGCTTTTTGTCCGGCGTACAGTTTCAAAATGTTTGATCGACTCACCTCTCCGCATTTGTGCTAAAATGTAGTCTTCCTCCTGCTGCCTGTCTTCTGGAATCAACGTCAAGATGGATCGGCCGATTATCTCGCTTGATCTATATCCGAATAGCTTCTCGGCAGCGTCGTTCCAGCTTGTGATGATGCCTGCTAATGTCTTTCCGATAATTGCATCATACGATGAATTGACAATTGCTGCCATTTCCGCACTTTTTGCGATCGCTTTTTTTTGATCTGTTATGTCCATTATTGTGCCGATTATTCTGCGGGATCTTTTGCCATCACTGAAGTAAGCGGCACCTTGCACTTTTACCCAAGCTGTTGAATACCTGTGATTTTTTACAATTCTGCCTGTAAATTCGAAATGTCCGTCGGAGCTACTGTCACTGAGTTGTTTGACGGGTTCAAATACTGAACTTCTGTCATCTACATGGACGATGTCTAAGAGGTTGTCAGCATAAATCGCATCTGTTCCTATGCCCAGGATATCCTTCGACCGCTCAGAAAGATACACCATATTGCTTTCTGAATCCCAGTCCCAAGTTCCGAGCCCTGTTGCAGCCATCGCCAAGCGTAACCGTTCTTCCTTTTCTTCGAGCAGAACTGTCAGTTTATTTTTTCTCTCTTCAGCCAGCATTGCTGCCGTTACATCTTTGGTAAAACACATGGAATGAACAAATTCGCCATTTTTGATCAAGGCGCTGGAGTTAATGATCACATGTCTGAGCGATCCGTCTTTGCATTTGAGGACGGCAGGATAGTCATTGACCCGTTCATTATCGCCTAATAACTGAAGGATCTCGGCAATAGTATCTTGGTCTTGATGAAAGTCCTGGATCTTTGCACCGATATACTCTTCCTTCTCATAACCAAGCAATTCAAGTTCGGCCTTATTAGCCCACACGATAATACCTTCTCCATTCACCCAATGAAGAGGCATGGACGCGTTTTCAATAAACTCGGAAAGTTCCGACACTTTTTGTTTTAGTTGAGCATTCTCTTGATTTAGCTGTAATATTCGATCTTCAGGCGTCATATCTTTTATCTGGTATCAAACACAATTCTAAAGGGATAAAGGTATTGATTATTTATTTGTTATTACCTGTTCTTAGCCTCATTTTTATATGCGATATATACCTAAGGTAGGGATTTGGACTTGCTTATATGGCTGAATCCCTCACTGCTCTTTTCAATGGAACGGCAGAGGTTTAGAGTCGACCTCTACCGTCGTGTGGTGATCAGAAGGTTTTCTGGTTAATCTTTATTAAAACTAAAACGGCGGGCAATGCTGAATCCCCATCGGAATTGGCCTTTGCTCCAGGTACTATTGGTCTCACTGATAAATTGGGATTCCTGAATGGCCGTCGCATTGGTAAAATTAAGATGGAAGATATGACCTCCCGTATCCATCTCAAGACCGACACCTAGCGCATTGTAATAAGGCTGGCCGGTTAGGTCCTCGCGATATTGTTTGGACGACGACTTCCGGAAAGGGAATATATAGTCGGCAACAAGCGCGACACGGTTGCTGATTTTCGCCCGTCCACCTACGCCCAGAGCAAAAAGGTCATTTTGGTCCTTGTAAGCAGTATAGTTGCGATGCAGGTAGGATGGAACTAAGGACAATGATAATTTTGAGCTAAATTTTCTGGCAATGATCAGTTGGGTTACATAACTTAACCGGTCACTAAAATGCCCAAAACTTGCTGCCGAATGCTGATCTTCGGCAGCCTGCATGGCAGACACCGTCGTACTTCCAAACAGTGCAACAGATACAGGAATACTATTATCAACGGTTTGGTCTAAAAAACGGTATTTTACATTGGCTTCATAAAGTTGTCTGACTTCCGTCGCTCCCTTTGCCCGGGCGATGCCGACATTGAGATTGTCCAGCAGGCCGTAATCAAAGCCTATTCTAATATCTGTTGAGTTGTCTAGCCCAAAAAAATTCTTTACACCACCAGCATTTCCGGCGATATCGCCAAAACGATGGTCGACCCTAAAATCCATTTCTTTGCGATGAATTGTTTCGGTTGTCTTTAAGTTGATGAGGTTGCCAGATTTAAATGTTGAAGTTACTTTTTCGTTTTTCGATGCCGCTATCGATATGAGCTTATCAAGGTCTTCTTGAGCGAAAGTTCTTGCCGAAAGGAGGCACAGGCCAATCCATAGTATATTTCTCATGTTCGCTGTGTTGTATTTTTACTGTTGTTTGTAAAGCGCATTCACGCTGACTTTTACCACTTCGGCTATTTTTTTTCCCACGATAGATGGGATACTGATTTTATGGTCTGCAAGCTTAAGCTGAAAATTGGCTGACGCCTTTATTATGTGGTCTTTAACATGGAATACGACCATAGTGGTGTAAGGTTTTGCGACTCCGTGTGTCTGGAGTGTGCCTGATACGTTGAGCGTATAACTTCCGTCTTTCGTCAGTTTTTGTGCCCCTTCGACCTTACCCTTAAATTCAGTAATAGGGTATTTTTCACTCTCCATGTAGTTTTCGTTAAAGTGTTCTTGCATCAGCTTCTTATCGAACTGGAAAGAGGTGTTTTTTACCCGAAAGATGATATCTCCCGTGCTGATATTCATTGCCGAAACAGCAAGGCTGCTTTTTGCTTCGATGTCTTCTAAGGGAGCTTTACTAAAGAAGGCGATATCTGCATCCTTTGCTATAAATGAGCTTGTTTGTTGTGCAAACGTTGTCATCTTAAGGAACAAAAGCAGGATAAATGTGTATATGTTAATCTTCTTCATAGTGTTGGTGTTATTTTTCCGGTGTATTGCGTTTAATCCAGGCATCTAGAAGTTCTAATTCTTTCATGGTCAGCGACCGGCCTATGGGCATGGATTTGGTGATCAATACGGCGTTATTAATTTTTTCAATATTGTTTTTGACCGAAGTGTAGCCGCTGAACGCCCATCGGGCACTGGCAGGACGACCATTACCATGACAGGAACCGCAATTGGTTTCAAAAAGGGCCTTGACAAAATTGTCATACGAGACATTTGCTGTTGTGACCGTTTCGTTTTCACCTCCTGGGTCGGGCGTAAGTTCTTCCGCTTGCTTCTTAGTACAACCTTCGAGTGTGATGATGGAAGCTATTATCAAGACGACAATCGTCGTTAAACTGTAGTTGCGTCGATGATTTCGTTTTAATGGTAAAGTTTGGGCGTTCATCATTCGTTATGCTAACTTTTAATTCAATTAATTTGTGGGCGCCGTTGTCGTCGTGTTGTTCAAAACCGGCCAGATACCTGGTTTCGGAAAGCTGACTCCTTTATTGTCTCCGCGTTGCTGATCCTGACCAAAATAATATAATGGCCAACCTTTATATGTCAATTGTTTCCTTCCGAATACGTTGATAACAGCCATATCATCTGTCCTCAACAGTGAGGGTAACGAGCCAGTCTCGTTTTGAAAAATTGGCCAGAGAGCGTCATTGCTAAAATCTGAAGCTGTATAGGTGTTTTTATTGAATTTATCGGGTTTGAAGGCATAAAGTGTCCTACCTTTATCGTCGGTGAGGTAGCTGGTTGGCCCTATCCCCTCGCTATAATCTCCCAAATAATTCTTTCCGTCATGTCCAATTAGCTGGCCATTGGCAATCATTAATAAATAATCGGGTTTTGCAACATACCAGATTTTATTCATAGCATCGCCGTTAACCTGGCCAACCTGGCTATCACCAGCGTAATAATACAGCGGCCAACCTTTAAATGTGCTTTGTTTGGCCCCATCTTCCCGAGTGATTTCACCAATCAGATTTTTGTCAAGTTTCAGGTCAGTACTTGTTTGGCTACTGTAATAAACCGGCCAGGTGGCCAAACAATTGCCTTTACACGTTGAGGTAGCCTTTGTGTCGTTGGAAAAGAAGTAGAGGGTTTTGCCTTCTGCGTCTGTTAATATGTTGCCGAAGCGGCTATTGGCAACGACCTGTATGCCTCCGGGCTGAACTTTATCCTGCTCTTCATCTTTGGAGCAAGAGAAAAAGAAAAACAGCGCTAAAATTGTTAAAGCGGTTTTTGTGACATTTTTTTTGTTCGTTTTCATTGGTGTTACGTTTTGAGATATTACGATAGATTACAGGCGGAGGTTGCCTTGGCAGAGGAAAGAAAAAAAATATTTTTTACAGGCAACCTTTGGTGGTATCTGATCGTATTAGACTTAATACTATATTTATCAAAAGAAAGCAGCAATATCGAGTGGCGATAACAGGAGTTGACGAAAAATCTATCCATATTATTAAAGGATGCATCAATGGGGACCGTAGATCTCAAAAAGATCTTTATACTATTTATTATCCAATAGCTTTGGGGATATGTCTGCGTTATTCTGATAATAAAGAGGATGCTATTGGCATATTAAACGACCGCTTTTTCAAGGTTTTTAAACATATTGACAAATACGATTATCAAAAGCCCTTCTCCGTGTGGATAAAAAAAATCATGACAAATACGGCAATAGATTTTTACCGTGCAAAAATACGACAAGGTATATCTTTAGATATTACCATGTATGAGCATACTATTGTTGATCATGACTCGATTAGCCACAAATTGGACTACGAGGATTTGTTGGCGATGGTACATCAGCTCCCACCTGCCTATAGAACGGTTTTCAACCTCTATGCTATTGACGGTTATGGACATGAAGAAATCAGTGATATGTTGGGCATCGCGATCGGAACATCCAAATCGAATCTGCATAAAGCAAGGAGCCGTCTAGCTGAAATGGTGAAGATTCGGGGTGCTATACGTGGTAAGACTGAGGAGAAAACATAATGGAAAAGGATAAAAATAAAATTGACGAAATTTTTAGGGAAGGTCTAAGTAACGCCAAATTTGACTTTAATGAATCACATTGGCAGAAACTAGAGGATAGATTGAACGGGAAACGCCATGAAAGAAGGAAAAACATGGCTGTATTTCTGGTACTGGGGGCTGCCGTAGCGGCTGTTTTTGCTTTGTTTTTTATTTGGAAAAGTGATCAGTTTCAACTGGAGTCTTTATCGGACGCCAATAAGGGTAGTATAGCCCAACAGAAAGCAACTTCTAAAAAAGAAACGAACAGTTCAACAGAAGTAGGCGTCAAACAAAAAGAGGAAACCCGATTTCCGCCGAAAGATGATCGCAATATAGCATTTCAAAATCCAATAGAGCTCCATGATTGGAAACAAATTAATAGCGTACGGCTCGTCACCGGAAAACCTTCTCAAATGACGAGCATTGCCATGAATAGTATTGTAACAATTCCCAAAATGAATGGTCGATTAAAGCCCCTATCCCAGCTGGTCGTGCAGATACATCGTGACGATGCAATAGAAGAGCGGCCAGACCTGTCTTATCAACCAAAAGGTATGGATGTATTAGCTAAACCACAAGAAGAACGCCCTATGATCAGTCTGTTGGCAGGCCCTGATCTGACGAGCGTCAGGGGAGCTGGAAACTCTTCAGTTAGTGAAAACATCGGTTTGGCTTATTCTTATCCCTTGGCAAAAGGTTTACACATTTCCGTTGGGGCAACCTACGCCAAGAAGAATTATAAGTCAGCATATAGATTTTATTCGCCATCCAATCCGCCGGAGATGACACAGGTGCCAAGCAGTGTCAGTGCTGTATGTGACGTTATTGATGTGCCTTTAACAGCAAATTATACTGTTTTGCGTAATAAAAAGTTAAAATTTAATGTTAGTGCGGGCCTTTCAAGTTATTTCATGTTGAAGGAGAAGTATACATTTGATTATGAAGGTGGGGGTAATTATGGGGACAGTAAAAAAAGTGGAGTGTATGAAGTTGTTGGAGAAAATCAACATATTTTTGGCGTAGCGGATTTTTCGGTATCCATTGAACGGAAAATTAGCGACAAGGTGAATGTGGGTGTTAAACCGTTTGTTAAATTGCCTTTGACAGGCATTGGATATGGGAATGTGGACCTTGAATCCAAGGGGGTGGCCTTTACTTTAGGTGTGAGCCTTTAAAGTATTGTTATGTCATTTTGCAACGCTGCACTATCTGTGATTGTTATTCTCCTTCTATTTCTTTCATGACACGGTTGACCATTGCGTCGCAATACACAAGGTTGAACTCATAGAGCTCCATGGGGGCATATGATTTTTCAAGTTCTTTGCGCAGTATTGCTTTTGCTCTATTGAGCCGGACTTTGACATTAATTTCACTAATATCAAGTACTTTGGCTGTTTCGGATACGTTCAGCCCATCTATTTCACGTAGTGAAAAGACTAAGCGGTACTTCTCCGGTATTCTTTCCACCGCCTGTTCGATAACCTTTCCTAACTCCCGGTTATACACCTGGCGATAGGTATCACTGTCTGCATTGTTAAACATAGGAAGTACGTTTTCATTGATATTGTCTTGAGCAAGTTCGTTTTTGTAGCTGGACCTTTGCTTCTTTTTGTAGCAGTTATTTAACATGATTCGAATAAGCCAAGTCTTTATGTCGGCCTGTTGTTTAAACTGATGTAGATTCCTGAAGGCATCGACATAAGTATCCTGCATCAGATCCTGAGTAGTTTCATGATCATACCTATAAGAGCGGCCAATTTTATACAAATATGGGTTGGATCGCCTTACGATCAATTCGTAAAGCGATTTTTCTCCAAGCAGGATTCTCGATATAATTTCCTTGTCGTGCAGCTGTCCGTTATTTTGTTTCATGTTATTTTACAGTCTTGGACAATTGGGACATCGAAAAAGCTGCAATCGCCATGACCAGATCCCTGACAGCAACGTCCACAAAATTAAAACGCATTAATAGAGATAAGGCAATAGCCGCTAACCAAACAGCCACAATCAAACCACCTATGTGCGGATTTTTTAAAACGATCAGGCCGGCCGCGATTTCAATCGTACCAACGACTTTCATGAAAATTCCCGTTGAGAATGGCAACACCGCCGCTATAGCGGGGTTGACATATTGGTCCCATTCGGTCAATAAGTTCATGAACTTATCTGCACCGGCGACAATAGGTACGATAATAAAAGTGTACTTCAACAAATGGAAGACCCGTTCCTGTGCTTTGATTGCTGTATTTTCCATAACGCTATCTTATTATTACTTTTCCTATTAGAGTATGCAGCCCAAGAAATAGTTACAGCGAGGCCATTATAATTTATAGGATGTCAACCGTAGCTGCGTGATGCCTTGTTGCTGGTCGCTGTGGGCTGTTCATTATTTCTATACTTATTGAAATGTTTCCGTATATCTGTTTGTACAATTTGCTTCATGACCCAGCTCGTTAAAATTCGTCATTGCCGGTACTTTCTACATTAATATAAGAATTTATACCCGTTTGGTTTATTTCTTAATTTGATATTTTTTTAATAATATGGATTTTTTTGCTGTTGTAGGCAGCTGTTTTATTTACTTTCCTGCCCGTGATGACCGAAACGTACTTATACGCTTAGCAGGGTGAAGCCTATTTTAACGTCCCGATTCCTTACATTTTAGCATTCTTATTGTAGTTCTACATGCAGAAACACCACTAATATCAATTTAAACGAAAGCATATAATTATGAACAACTACAATTTAAATGTATTGATTAAGGAAAAAAGAAGTTTATTGAACCACTTTGCTGCTAAGTTTACTGCTGACCCTGATGAGAAGGAAGATTTAATCCAGGAGACTTGGATCCGTGCGCTTAAATCCATTGATAAGTTTGTTCATCACCCGAAATTGATGAGCTGGATGTATGTGATCATGAAACATACTTATATTAATAAATATCGCAAAGCCAAACGTGTCAGCGAGATTCAAGATGTGTACGTAGATCTAGAAAGCACCAACACGATCGAACACAATAAAGGGATCAATAAATTTATGGCCGACGACATTGAAAAGGCTATGCGAAGTTTATCAGCTGACAATTATGAGATCTTTCGGCTTTATTTGGACGGGTATAAATACCACGAAATAGGAAGTTACTTCAACATGCCAGAAGGAACCATAAAAACGAGAATCCATATGATTCGTAAAAAGTTACAGCAGCAGCTTAAGATTTATAAATTGAATTGATTGTTTAGCGCTCTCGATACATTATATTAGCCAAACGAGTTTTCGTTTGGCTTTTTATTTGAAAAGTAGTATGGGACCTGTGCATGATGACATGGTAGGCTGCATTTTTGCGACAGCAAGTTACCCTGACGGTAAGCAATAAAGAGAATTTCTTGCTAGAAAATACATTGTGCAACCATCTTGGAAAAGACATCATAACAAAAAACTTTGATGAGATGGATGGCATAGTTGATTTGATTATTTTTTTTGTAGATTTAGTCATTACTCCTGAATAAACTATAATTAAAAAGGCGGAATCATCTGTTGCCTTTCCTAAATATAAGAGATATGAAGAGAAAGATTTTTATTTGCGATGATGACAGAAATATTGTGGAGATGTTAGAGATGGTGCTTCAGGAATTCACGGACGCTACAGTCCTTACCGAGACTGATAGTCGGAATGCACTGTCTCGTCTGCGGCTTGAATGTCCTGATGTATTGATTGTGGACATCGCTATGCCTGTCATATCAGGAGACCAGTTGATACAGCTGGTCAGGGCCGATTCAGCATTAAATCAAATGTTTATTGTCTGCATGTCCGCAAATCCAGTTGGCGAGCAGATTGCGGTTGGTGCTGGCGCTGATATTTATCTGGCGAAACCATTTGATATGAGTGAATTCCTTGCAGTGGTTAAAGGTACAGCACAGACGGGTTGAGATTATGAGTCAGCTTACACACCCGGAAATCCAGGATATATATAACTTAAATAATATACCTGTCTTATCCATTGATGCGGAAGGTATTGTTATCTTTTCAAATCGTGCTGCGGCTAGTTTTCTGGTTGGCGACAATGGCACTTTGTTAGGCCGATTGATTGCTTCCTTTTTTCGCGGAGAGGAAGCTGCACAGGCATTTCAGGACATCTTTGCCGAAGTATCGGTGGCCAATAGGGAGCTACCTCTGCAAACGGATACTTGCGGAGAATGCTGGATATTACTTTCCTCTCGTATGATAGAAGATATACATGGGCTTAGGTTGATCTATATCTTTTTCCAGGATATTACAACATTGAAAAAGCAGGCCACCTCCATCGCTCAACGAAACTCCGAAATAGAGCAGCGGCTTGTTGAAAGCCGCGAACGTCAAGCCCGTCTTGCAGCTATCGTAAGTACGTCCGATGATGCTATTGTCAGCAAAGATTTAAAAGGAATCATTACCAGCTGGAATATAGCGGCCGAGATGATGTTTGGCTATTCAGAAGAAGAAGTTGTGGGCAAACATATATCATTAATCATACCTGCAGACCGCCTGGCGGAGGAAGATCACATTATTGAAAACATACAGCAGGGACGACGAATTGATCATTTTGAAACCGTACGCATGCATAAGTCGGGGAGATTGATACCGGTTTCATTGTCGATATCTCCGATGATAGATGAGTCAGGAACGATTATTGGAGCTTCTAAGATTGCCCGGGATATCTCGAAACAAAAGGAGTTTGAAAAAAAACTCCAACGGTATACCAATCACGTCGAAACTTTGAATACAATAGGAAAACTCGTATCGGAAAGTCTTGAAGTCCGTGAAATTCTCCAACGGGTGATCGACGCTTCTGCTAAAATTATCGGTGCAGCCTTTGGCTTGTTTATATATAACCGTCCGGATAAATTCCACAACCAGCAGTTACAAGTCAAGTGTTTTGGTATTTCAGACATCTTTTTGAGTAAGTTCAGGTCATGGCCTGACCCGCTTCTTTGTATTTCCAATGTCACTTGTGCAGACGTTGTTCGATCAGAAAATGTGACTACAGACAGCTTATTTCGGCTGGGCGACTGGGCACACTTTCCATTTATAGATGACTTGCATATGGTTAGCTGTCTCATTGTTCCCGTTATCTCGTCATCGGGGAACGTTATCGGAAGATTAATATATGGACATCCTGAAGAACGCTTTTTTAATGAAGAACAAGAAAAGCTGATTGTTGGAATCGCAACGTTGTCTAGTACTGCCTTGGAGAATGCAAGCCTATATGAAGAGATACGTAGTTTAAATATCAAAAAAGATGAATTTATAGGGCTTGCCAGCCACGAATTGAAGACACCTATTACTAGTCTAAAAGGATTTTTACAATTTATCAGTATGCGAATGGAGGATGGAGATATCAACAAACCTGCTATTGATAGAGCGTTGAGTCAGGCGAATAAGTTGTCTACATTGGTTGGAGATATGTTGGACGCCTCCAAAATCCAAACTGGGCAGTTGCCACTTAGACAGTTGCCTTTTGATCTAGCTGGTATGATAAAAGATACCATTGAAGAGATTCAATACACCACTCGTTCTCATCATATCGCATTCTTTAGTGACAAGATGCCGCACGAAGTGATGGGCGATAAGCAACGCTTGGAACAGGTGATTATTAACCTCATCAACAATGCTATTAAATATTCACCCGGTGCAGATTTAGTGAAGGTGTTTTTGAGCGAAGAGCCGGGATATGCAGTTCTTTGTGTTCAGGATTTTGGCATTGGAATTCCACAAAACCAACAGGAACGTATTTTTTCAAGGTTTTACCGGGCCGACGGTATAGATACGAATATTTCTGGGTTAGGCATAGGTTTATATATAGCCAAAGAAATTGTCTACAAACACCAAGGTTCGATTTTTGTAGAAAGTGAGTTAGGCTGCGGTGCAAAATTTATTGTAAAGTTGCCCGTTTAAAGTACAATACCCGATGGTTGTTGTGGGGCTGTTTTATAAAAGATTTTAGTCGTTGATTTTTGAGTCCCTGAAAGCATCTTGGCATGTGCACAGCAAATGGTGTGAGCTGACGAGTTGACATCCTGTGTGAAGCCATTCTTGGGGTAAGCGCAGAAGAGACACAGATTCTGCATTTCGCAGAAGCGATTCCAAAGCATTTCTAAGTGAACGGTAGCGGATTTTTCTCCCTTTGACCACAAGAGCGCTACCATTTCACCAAAAGCACGGACAGGTCGATTTTTATCTAAAGCTCGCCGGATGATTGCCATGATGGTTTCTTCAAAAAGCTTAGGTTCAGGCCATCCATTTACCATGAATTTGGATAACGTTTGTTCTGCATTCAGGAAAATGAGATGATCGTCGGCAATATTGGTGTCTACGTCAACACCCGTTTTGGAAAGTCGCTCAGATAACGCTGTAATGTGCTCTGGGGTTGCTATGAGCACGACCGATTCTTTTGCTTCGAGACCGCTAATGACGAAACCTTCAAGCGTAATTAAAAAAGATTCATCGTTTTCATAAATTTGTACGACGTGATCTGTTGGCGCAATTTCTCCCCAAAAGATACTTGTCTTAGCAAATTTCCACTCCGTTTTCTCCTTATTTTTCATATGATAATTTTAATTCTGTCTCCATTACGCTATTTCCTTTCAACATAACAGTTAAAGATATTAAAACTATTAAATTTTGGCAATGATGGTGTCGTTTTCTGGCGAACTTCTTTTATTTTTAAATGGGATGTCGTATGTCTGCGGGTGCTTTTGTGATGACAATAAAAAAAGCCTCCCTAGACTACTCTAAGGAGGCTTTTTGTGCGGAAGAAGGGACTCGAACCCCCACGCCTTGCGGCGCCAGATCCTAAGTCTGGTGCGGCTACCAATTACGCCACTTCCGCATTAGGATTTGTTTTGATGCCACAAAGATAGGAATGAAACCTATATGATGCAAGTGTATTTTCGATATTATTTTCTTTTTTTCTCTTATGCAATTTGATGAACAATTGTATGATTTCTTATCTGTTTTAATATGAGTTTATTACCTTAATTGGTTCATTTCTGCTATAAATAAAAAAATGGTTTAGAAGAATTCTAAATTTGTACAAGTGGTTTGATCCAATTTACCATAGTTTAAGAATAATTGCGACGGATGATGCATCTATAAATATTCTACTGCGATTATTGCGACTGAATCAGGCCTATGGTTCATGTCCAATTATACAATGGGGCTTATCATTTTATAAGCCCCAAGTGAAAAATATCGGTTACCCTAGGCTATCGCTGATTCCAGCCACCGCCGAGGGATCTGTAAATCGAAATACTAGCTTTGAGTTGGCTGACTTTTTTTTCAACGAATTCGAATTTTGATTCCAATGCATCACGCTGGGTGAGTAGGACCTCCATATAATCTGCTCGCGCATATTTAAATAGGTCATTGGAGATTCCAATCGATTCGTTTAACGCATCCACTTCTTTTGTTTTAATAGCTAGTCCACTTTCCAAATTCTTGATTTTTGAAAGTTGATTTGTGACTTCTATAAATGCGCCCAAAACTGTTTGTTCATAATGTAGTACAGCTTGTACCTGTCTGGCATTCGCATTTTTATACGCTGCTTGGATCGCTCTCTTGTTGACTAGCGGAGCTGTAAGTTCCCCAACTAGCGAAGAGACAAAAGAGGCGGGTTTAATCAGATAGGTCGGGTCGAAAGCCTGTAAACCAATACCAGCTGTAATATCCAGTGAAGGATAGAAACGTGCTTTTGCGGATTTGATGTCCAGGTTAGCGGCAGCAAGTTCATATTCTGCTTGCTTGATGTCGGGACGGTTTTCCAACAAGTCAGCAGGTATGCCGGTATATACGGTTGGTGGTACAAGGGAGGCGAAAGCGTCATGATTTCTTTTTACCTCCTGGGGAAATCTCCCGACTAAAAAATTGATCTTATTTTCCGTTTCTGTTATTTTTTGTTTAATATCGAATTGCATGCCCTGAGTTTTGAGAATCTGTGCTTGAAATCTCTTGATAGCTAACTTGTTGGCACGAGCAAACTGTTTGAGATCGTTGACTACAGCCAGAGCATTATTCTGGATTTTAATGTTCTCGTTGATCACCTCAAGTTCATTGTCCAAAGCAAGGAGTTCATAATAGGAATCGGCAATCTCTGAAATCAAATTGGTGACCATGAAATTTTTACCCTCAACACTTGCTAGATATCGATGTAGCTGAGCCTTGGTGGCGTTGTGTAATTTTCCCCAGATGTCAGTTTCCCACTTGGCCTGTACGCCCAATCCGAAATCGAGCAGTGGCTCGGGCATCTCCCTTCCGGGCTCGATTTCCGTATTGGCTTCCATTGCGCCGATGTTGGTATATCGGCTTACTTTGTCCAGACCAGCGCCAGCCTTTATACCAACAGATGGTAAATATTCACCTTTTTTTGCACTCACTTCATTTCTTTCAATTTCAATTTCTTGAAGAATGATATTCAGCTCTTGATTGTTCTGCAATGCGTCTTGAATCAGCGCCTGCAGATTAGGATCGGTAAAGTAACTATCCCATTTCATTTTTCCGGTATTAGCTGAATCCTGTTCCGCTGTGCCATAATGTGTGGGCACAGTCTTATTTTCTACGCGTTGCTGTATTTCCAAAGGCTTACACGCTGCGAAGCTTAATAAAACGAGCGTGAAACCGGCATATTTGTATATTCTGTTTTTATTCATAATGTATCATGTCTTCGCTTAAAGGTGATTCGTCTTCGGCTTGGATCATTTTTCTTCCATCCGCGAGTTTCGCAAAAATATAATAGAGCCCTGGAATGACAATTACACCGAAAATTGTCCCGACAAGCATTCCGCCCAATGCTGATGCACCGATAGTGTGATTTCCGATAGCCCCCGCGCCTCCGGCAAAGACTAAGGGTACCAAGCCCGCTATAAAAGCAAATGACGTCATCAAAATCGGTCTAAACCTGGCTTTTGCCCCCTCTATTGCTGCCTCCAAAATGGAGTCGCCAGCCTGCCTTCGTTTAACAGCAAATTCTACTATAAGTACTGCATTTTTACCTAATAACCCGATAATCATGATGAGTCCCACTTGCGCATAGATATCATTCTCCAGGCCCATAGCTTTTAATAGGAAAAATGAACCGAATACGCCTACTGGTAGGGATAGTAAAACCGCAAATGGAATAATAAAGCTTTCATATTGTGCAGCCAATACGAGATAAACAAACACCAGTACAACCAAAAATACGTAAACGGCCTCGTTACCTCTTTGCGCCTCGTCGTAGGAAAGCCCTTCCCAGGCTACCTTATATCCATGCGGTAATGTCTGTATGGCGGTTTCGTTGATTGCTTGAATGGCATCTGCAGTTGTGTAACCTTTAGCCGGAAGTCCACGAATGGCCGCCGAATTGTACATGTTGTAACGTGTGATTTCATTGGGACCTTGTGTCTTTTTCAAGGTCATAAACGCTGAATAAGGAACCATTTGCCCCTGGTCGTTCTTCACATATAAATTCATAATATCCGACGGAAGTCTTCTGAATTCAGGAGATGATTGTACATAAACTTTAAAAAATTGTCCAAAGCGGATGAAACCCTGCTCATAGGTGCTTCCGATGAGGATGTTTAAGTTGTCCATGGCTTTGCCAATAGAAACCCCTTTTTGCATGGCCGCGTTATTGTCAAAGACCAATTCATATTGCGGATAATTCGCGGCGAAGAATGTGAAGACTCCTGTCAGTTCTTTTCTTTTTTTTAGATTGGCGATGAAATTTTTGTTAACCTTGTCAAAGTCTTGGTAATCCGTCGTCCTGTTTAGGTCGAGCAATCGCATTGAAAATCCGCCTGAGGAACCAAATCCTGGGACAGCCGGCGGCTCGAAAAATTCTACGATGGCTCCAAGGTCTTTTGATTTTTCTTCCAGCTCTTCCATGATCTCCTTGACAGAATGTTCACGTTCATCCCAGGTCTTCAGATTGATAAGGCAAGTACCTGCATTTGAACCCCGGCCCTCTGTCATAATTTCGTAACCCGCGAGAGAAGAAACGGACTCTACTCCCTCCACGTTTTGACAGATCTTTTGCAATTCACGTGAAATTTTGTTTGTTTGCTCCAGGGTGGATCCAGGTGGCGTCTGAATAATTGCGTAGATTGTCCCTTGATCCTCGCTAGGGATAAATCCTCCTGGCAACGTTCTGTTTATAGCGAAAGTGCCTAGGCAGAATGCGATCAATATACCCCAGGTAATAGCCCGTCTGCTGGCGATTTTTCGTAGAAATCCAGCATATTTGCCAGTGATTTTATCGAAGATTGCGTTAAACACATCCAATGCTCTACTGAGTCCATTGACCTTTTTGGCTTTACCATGATTGTTTTTTAATAACATGGCAGCCAATACGGGGGTGAGGGTGAGTGCTACTACCGCCGAAATGACAATTGAACTGGCCATTGTAATGGAAAACTGACGGTAAAATGTACCGACGGGTCCGGTCATAAAGGAAATAGGAATAAATACGGCCACCATCACCGCAGTGATCGCGATAATGGCTCCCGCGATTTCAGCCATCACTTCTTTAACAGCATTGTATGGTGATATATTGCTTTCTTCCATTTTTGCGTGTACCGCCTCTATAACCACGATCGCGTTATCGACCACAATTCCAATTGCCAATACCAGCGCGAAAAGCGTGACCAGGTTGATTGACAGGCCGAATAGCTGTAAGACGAAGAAGGTACCTATGAGCGAGACTGGGACGGCTATGATAGGAATCAGAGTAGATCTCCAGTCCCCAAGGAAGATGAATACGACGATGGCAACCAAAATGAAGGCATCTCGCAAAGTGTGCATCACTTGCTCAATAGAAGCATCCAGAAACTGGGATACGTCATAACTGATTTTATAATCAATGCCGGGTGGAAAGTTGCCCTTCATTTCCTTGAGCTTTGCTTTTACATCTTTGATCACATCATTGGCATTACTGCCATAATTTTGTTTGAGCACGATTGAAGCGGATGGATGTCCGTCCAGATTGGAGTAGATATCAAAGAATTCGCTCCCCAGCTCTACTTTGGCGACATCCTTTAATTTGATATTTTCACCTTCGGCATTGGCTCGCAAGATGATGTTTTCATATTCCTGGGGCTGATTGTATTGTCCTTTGTAAGTCAGAACGTATTCTAGCGACTGTGCCGCTATACCTGAACTCTGGCCAAGCCGTCCTGGACGTCCAATGATACTTTGCTCACCTATTGCCTCCATCACTTCATCCACAGACAGATTATAAGCTCGCATACGATCCGGATTCAGCCAAATCCGCATGGCATACCTACGGCTTCCGAGAATCTGTGATTTGGCAATACCATGAATACGGTTGATCTCAGGGATGATATTGACCGTCGCATAGTTATATAAGAACTTCTCGTCCATACTTTTATTGGAACTGTATAAATTGACGTACATCAGCATACTGGGCTGGATTGGATTGACCACAACCCCTTCTTTCTGTACGAGCTCGGGCAACAAGGGCATCACCTGATCGACACGTGTTTTGACGAGTACAACAGCATCATTCGGATCGGTTCCGGGATCAAAAATCACGTTAACAGTAGCTTCACCGGCGCTCGTTGCATCTGTTGCTATGTATCGCATGCCCTGCACACCATTAATTGCATTTTCCAATGTTATGAGCGATGACTTGACCAATACATCTGCGCTTGCTCCTGGATAGGCTATGGTAACTGCAACTGTAGTCGGTGCTATTTTTGGAAATTGTTCCGTGGGTAACTGTTTGATGGCCAAGCCACCAATAAATAGGATGACAACCGATAATACGATAGCGAATACCGGTCGGTGTATGACTTTCTTAAACATAAGGTTTCCGTTTAATTACTCTGCATATAAATCTAGATTCGACATGACCTTTTCAGGATTTTGATATCTGGATTCAATTGTTTGGTTTTCTTGAACCATGCGTAATCCATTCAAAAGAATTTTGTCATTTTTTCCGAGTCCGTTGGAGATAACATAAATATGCGGTAGCTCAGCAGCAATCGTCACTTCTCTAGCTTTCACCTTATTGTCTTTGGTTACAACATACACATACTTTTTCTCGAGCTCTTCAAATGTCGCTTTCTGGGGGATCATCAGCGCGGCTTCATAAGGAGAAGTAATCATAATATTCCCTGTCTGACCGTATCTTAAAAGTCCTTTGGGATTTGGAAATGTTGCCCTATATGCGATATTGCCTGTTTCATTGTTGAAGTCCGATTCTATCGTCTCTACAACCCCGTCCTGATCAAACTCTTTTCCATTCGCCATTTTTAGGCGTACGTGCATCGGACTGTTGCCTTTTTTGGCTTCCATTTGATTCAGATATTCTACTTCTGGGACATTAAAATAGACCCACATTTTACTATTGTCTGATAGCTCGGTTATTAGTTCACCTTCATCAACGAGACTTCCTTTCCGTATATGTAATTTGCCAACTATTCCCGAGAAAGGAGCTCTGATATCTGTGAACTTTAGGTGAGTATTCATTGACGCGAGTTCAGCTTTGGCCTTTTCATATTTTGCTTTAGCCATTTCTGCTTCTTGCGGAGCGACGATATCTTTTTCAGAAAGGTTTTTGGCATTCTGATATTCGATTTCTGCATATTTTACTTCAGCCTTGGCTCGATTGACATCTGACTCATAAAGATTGGGCATAATTTTAAACAGCGGTTGTCCTTTCTGTACATATTGTCCCTCATCAACAAATATGGACTGAATATACCCTTTTTCTTGCGCTCGAAGTTCAATATGGTTTATAGAGCGAATTTGTGCTACATACTCTTTGTTAACTAATGTGTCTTTGATTAGGGGGGAAGTGACATTGAATATCGCTGATTCCTTCTTTTCTTTTTTATCGGATTGGCAGCTCGTGAATAAAACGATAAGACACAGACTGATATACATGAATCTTTTCATGAAGTGATAAATTTTTATAATAATTCTTTTTAAAAAAATGGACAATAACATTACTAGCTTTCAGAAAAATCTGGAAGCAATACTCTTTTTTGAAGAATTATGATAAAATCACAGCCTGAGTACAGCGTAGTGAATATAAAGGGCCTCTTTGTATGACCATCGGCACTCCAGGGAGGCGAGGGAGACAGCGGTATAATGGTTGAATATACCGGGGCAAAGGTAGGAATTTAAATTTCTGAGATCGTTTCTCAGGAGAGCAATAAGGTTTGCCGGATTGGTGTCGGTTCCATTGTCATCATTTTCATTGTCGGTTTCAGGAAAATAAGCTTTTAGACTTTCCCAATGATGATGTACTCCCTTTTTATAACGATCAGTCTGGAAATTTTCGCGATTTGACGAGGCTAAGCCGTCGTGGACTGCTGCTTGATATTTTGGAGCAGATGCAGACAGCTGTGTAAAAAAACAGCAGCCGATACTGATGAGTATAGCCCCTATTAATCCGTACAAATATCGATGAAATTTTCTTTGCATCCGTTTGACAAATGTAATCAAAGTTAAAAGAGGATACAAGTTGTTTTCGTGTTAAATTCTTAATGTTTACGTGTAATTGTTACAAATTCATGAATTATTTGTTGTCCATTCGCAAAAACTAATAAATCAAAAGCGAATACGAATAGCTGAGATAGTAATGAAGTAACAACATTATCTGTTTATGCCTAAGCTCGCCACGGATGCTGCATCATTGTTTGGCTTGTCAGCGATGATTAACGAAGATGCACCCTATAGGGAAGGTGTGGATATCTCAATTATTTTCAAACTTTGTGATGATAAGAATTGTTTACAGAGGGAAAACAATAGATTTATCCAAACGGATCTGTCATGGAAAGGAGACAATTTTTGGCACAGGCCACCCTAGCGGGAACTGGAATGGCATTAGGTACAGGGCTTCCCAGTTTAGTTTCCGCATCATCACATGAAAATGAACCAATGTCATTATCAACTCCAAAAGAGACCAAGCGATTCCGTCCAAAGGATAAAGCTGGCTTTGGAGGAGTGGCACTCGGAAATGGGTTCCAGCAAAATCCGGATCGGGAGTGCCTGGAAGCTGTAGAAGCGGCATGGGATGCCGGTATACGGCTCTATGATACTTCACCATGGTATGGCTTAGGTATTAGCGAACGGAGAATGGGCTTGTTCCTAAAAGATAAGCCTCGGGAGAGCTTTACGCTATCCACTAAAGTAGGGCGTCTTTTGATCCCGAAAGAAAATTTTAGTGCCGACGAACTGCTATGGAAGGGAAAACTCAATTTTAGCTATAAATACGACTATACCGCTTCAGGTGTAAGACGCAGTGTTGAGGATAGCCTGCAACGTCTGGGGCTATCTGCTATCGATATTGTGTTTATCCACGACTTATCACCTGATAATGCTGATATGAAAACCACGTATCCAAGCTATTTCCAACAGGCGGTCAAAGGAGCAATGCCCGAACTGACTAAAATGAGGGAAGAGGGGATTATTAAAGGATGGGGGCTCGGTGTGAATACCATAGAACCGATTTTGCAAACCTTAAGCGCTGCTGATCCTGATATATTTCTCTCTGCGTGCCAGTATTCGCTGATCAAACATGAGGATGATCTCAATAGGGTTTTCCCAAAGGTTGCAGAACGAAACGTTTCCATCATTGTAGGAGCGCCTTTGTGTGCAGGATTTCTGTCAGGAAAGGACCGTTATCTATACGACGGGCAGTTTCCGGACGGGGTAAAAGATAAATTGGCTTCGCTAAAACGAGTTGCAACTAACCATGCTGTCGATCTGCGGACAGCAGCATTACAGTTTGCGGCAGCCCCGGAGGTGGTTTCGGGTGTAATACCGGGAGCACACACAGCTGAACAAGCAGTGCAAAACGCGGCGTCTTTTAAGATCGCGATTCCTGCTGATTTCTGGGCGGAGCTAAAACATGAGAAATTAATTGCAGAAAACGCACCAGTGCCTATTTCGGCGTAAAGCTAAATTACAAATGGGCTGTCGCGAAGCAGACAACCCATTTGTAATTTATTTTGCAGATTTTCTTACGATAGCATTTCAAACACACTGTTTTAAGTTTTCTACTCAAGCCGTTTTAATCTAAAGAGAAGTTGCTGGATAGTCTCTTGTACATCATCAATGATTGATTGGGAAAAACTTTCCGGAAAAAGCGATTGGCGCTGACTTTCGACTTCCTGATAGTAAGCTTCGATATATTTGATGTGTTGCTGCGGCCGTGTTGTTTCAGGGATTATGATATCCACAGTACCTTTTAGGGCAAAGGTAGTCTCCACAAGCCGGTCAGTGACATCTACTAGTGAATCTATCGCTTGATCTAATGATATATGAGCCTCATAACTTCCTTTTCCGGTGATAGACCAGTGAATTAGTTTTAAAGAATTCCTGAATGAAATCAGTTTACCTAAAAATTCGCCCATCGCATTTTTGTTGTTTTTCGCTTTTGCCATAATTAAAAATCAAATTTGTAATGTCAGTCTGGATCTGATATCCATAGTTAAATGTGATAACAATAAAAAAGGACATAATGTTTCCTATACAAATCAGATTTTTGAGATGAGCAAAATCCAATCTCTATGGTGAATGTAGTTATCGCTTTTTTCGATAGTGTACCTGCGTTAAACCCGTATCGTAAGTTTGAGCTGCTACGAGCTGAAGAGGCTGTTCGGGAATTCCTTCCTTAAAGAGTTTTGTGCCAGCACCTAACAGTATCGGAATAACAGATATGATCAACTCATCGATTAAATCGTTCAGCAGGAGTTCGTTTATTATTTCTGCACCCCCGTCACAATAGATATTTTTCCCCGTTTGAGATTTGAGTTGTTGGACAAGCTCCACTAAATTTCCAGTATAAAAAGTTGTCCTTCCTAAAGAGGGCTTGTCCGTTCTAGTGATAACATAAATGTCTCTTTGCCCGTTGTCGTAGTGGGTGGCGCCGATTTCCCTAACCACATAGTCATAAGTTTTCCTACCTATGATTATGGTATCTATGGAGTTTGAAAATTGAGTATATCCATAATCTTCTCCTTCCTTTTCCACCAGCTTCAGAAAGCTGAGATCGTCATTGGGTTTCGCAATGTAACCGTCTAAGCTCATCGCAATAAAGAGTGATAGTTTACGCATTTGCTTTACATATTAAAGTTTACACAAAAATAGGTGCATTGATCACTTATATTTTGGAAAAAAGCGACAAAATCAAAATTTTGAAGGTGACATTCCTGTATGTTTTTTAAAATCATTTGTCAAATGCGCATGGTCGTAGTAACCACATTCAAATGCTATGTTTAGTAAACTCGTCCTTTGATTTGGTTCTTTTATCTTGGACAAAGCGTTTTGAAACCTGATAATGCGCGTATACTCTTTGGGGCTAACACCTACATGCGTCTTAAACTTGCGTTCTAGTTGTCTCACCGACGTAAAATTTCTTTTAGCAATTTCATCTATAGTAATTTGACCCTGAGCTTGATGGATAGTTTTTAAAGCCGATTCAAGAGAGGCACTGATAGGATGTAGGCGATGAGCAAAAAATTCATTTAAATAGCCGACTGGATTTTTAAGAAATTTGTCGAGATGGAAAGAATGGGTATGGTCAAGTTGGACAGTTATATCTACTATTTCACTTTGAGCACTATAATCGTAGAAATTAGGAAATACGCCCGGCTTTAGACAAACACCAAATAGATGGATGTTTTCATCAACAAAGCTATCTTTAAAAGAGGTTGTAGCACCGACAGCGTACGTTTTCCCAAAATCCATTTTCGTTGTCCCATTATCGGTAATACAAGTATCCCCCAGATTGATGACCACCCCTCCGCAACCATCAGGAAAATTTCGTTCCCATTGGCTATCTTTCTCTTCTCCAATTAACTCCCAAAATGTATGAATATAAGGGGCCAAAATAGGGGCGGGTTTTATTTCCTTGTATTTCATAAAGTGAATAATTAGTTCGCAATAATACAAAAAAAATACCCTCATTTTTGGCCAAATATGTTGTTATTTAATTCCCCCGTTGTACACGAATAAGAAATATAAAGACAAAAAGTGGGCTATTTTTTTTAAGCGGACGAGTCATCTTTTGCGGTTCGACCGGCTGAGGAGAAATACTGTGGAAATAATACAGAAGCTCCCGATCCAGTCGGTCCACGAAAAGGGGATGGCGAGCCAGTAGACAGCTAAAATAGTAGCCGCTAAAGGTTCTGCTGATGCCAAAAGACTGGCTTTTTGTCCGCCAATTAATCTGACGGCGTATAAATAAAAAGAAAAAGCTACCAAGGTGCCCAACACAATAATGGCTGCCGTGTTGAATAAAGTATAGGTATCCCATATTCCTTGAAAGTCCCAGGGTGCTTTGACAAAACTAAAGACTAGACCGCCACATAACATCCCCCATCCGATAACTACGGAAGGTTCATATTTTGCCAATAAACGCGCAGGTTGGAGCGTATAGATAGCGAGAGCGACTGCTGATGATAAGCCTAGAAAAAGTGCAACTGGAGAGATCGTCAATGCGTTGGCGTCTCCATGAGTAACTAACAGGAAGGTGCCTATCACAGCAAGGCCGATGGCAAGTCCTTCTTTCGGGGTTGGCAGTTGTCTTTTTTTGATGCTTAGATAGACGGCAATCATGATAGGACCGGAATATTGTAATACCGTTGCGGTAGCTGCATTGGAATGCTTGATAGCTGCAAAATAGGTATACTGCACTGCCAACATGCCTACCATACTAAAAACGAGAAGTTGCGCTGCGTCTTTTCTGTTGCGCCAGATTCCAAATATAGTTGTCTTTTGTCCAAATTGGGTAAATACCAAAAGAACAAAGCCCGACATCAGTAGCCTTGTGGTGATCAACCATTCTACATTCAAGCCTTTCTGTTCGAACAAATATTGTCCGCTTGTCCCTGATATGCCCCAAAATATCGCCGCCAGGATCGCTAATGTAGTTCCCTTAACCTGTGAAGTTTTCATGATTTGTTTACTAAGTCCGATCATGCAAAATTGCATGAAGTTTTCCGAGTATTTTCATTAGATTTGAATTAAAAAATGCAATTTTGCCTCACCGTCAGTATGGATCAATTCGATATTGCCATTTTGGAAATTTTACAAGAAGATTGTCAGACTTCACAGCGTATGATCGCAGAACGTGTCGGACTGTCTGCTGCTGCGGTCCAGCGACGGATTAAGCGGATGCGCGAAGAAGGGACGATTAAAAGAGAAGTAGCCATTCTCAACCCGCAGCATTTTGGAGATCCGATTACGATTTTGGTAGAAGTGTCTTTGGAAAATGAAAAGATTGAGCTTATCGATCAGGCGAAAAAGAGTTTTATCGAAACACCAGAAGTACAACAATGTTATTATGTTACCGGCGAAACTGATTTCTTCCTTGTCATCGTCATAAAATCGATGGCTGAATACGAGAAGCTCACGCGCAAAATATTCTTTGGAAATGACAATATCAAAAGTTTTCGGACGCTTGTCGCTATGGGTGTAGAAAAACAAGGCTTTAAACTTCCAATCGTGACTTCAAATTAAATGATCTTCTGCTCTATTTTGCATTTTATCTTTTTAACATAGTCTTAGTCGGTTACATATCCTCCAACTCCTCTTTGGTATACCCGCCATTGCAATCCATGCACGCGTCAGCAAATGCATTATATTCTTCATAAGCCGCACCTATCTTCCCAAAAAGTGTTATAATGCGGTCTATTCTTATACGCATACCATTATCCATGTTGATAAATACCCCTTTTCCTTTTTCCTCGTCCATATGGATAATGATGCCTTGGGCTTCACCGATCACCTCAGGTGAGTCAAAATAGAATATTTTGCCGGTAGTTTTTTTGTCGATCTGTTCCTTAATCATTTCGCAGAATTCCCAAGCTACCGGGAGATAGGCGTTCTCTTCAGCTTTCGTTTTCATAAAATCCGTTACGTTTATCTTTGCTTTGTTATCCGGGGCGTTATCCATTAAAATGTACTCGCTTAGGTATTAAACAGTTATTAAGCGCGGATGTTTTTGTCATCCCCGCACTTCTTCAATCGAAGGTACTCATTTATGTTCCAATAATGGATTTTTTCTGCCAGCTGATGGCTAAAGCCGGTTGATCTGCAGAGAAAAACTTGACGGGCAACCTTTAATTGAATATCTTGTGGTCTACTTTCCAGTTTAAACTAATGACTTTTCAAATGAAGAGATTTTTTATTGCAATTTTAGTTACGGGTTTTATTTTCGGGAGCTGTTCCGGAATGAAGGGCCCGCGTGACGATAACGGGTGGAAGCCTCTATTCAATGGCAAGGATGTTCACAATTGGTTTGTCAAAATTCACCATCATGACTTTGGTGTAAATTACGGTCGTACCTTTAGGGTTGAGGAGGGCATGATTAAGATCAGGTATGATCAGTATGGCGATTTCAATGATCAGTTTGGTCATTTGTATTATAACACACCGTTTTCGCATTATCATTTAAAATTTGAGTACCGCTTTGTGGGTGATCTTCATCGGGGAGCACCATCCTATACATTACGTAATAGCGGTATTATGTTTCATTCTCAAGATCCCAGAACCATATTGAAGGAGCAAGATTGGCCTATTTCCATCGAGATGCAACTTTTGGGAGGACTGGGAGATGGACAGCCAAGACCCACAGGTAATATGTGCTCTCCCGGGACCAATGTTGTATACCAAGGGGAGATTGCTGCTTCGCATTGTTTAAATTCGACTTCTGAGACTTTTGATGGAGACCAATGGGTACGCGGAGAATTGATCGTGCTCGGTGATTCGTTGATCAAACATATCATTAATGGTGATACTGTCCTGCAATATTCAAAACCTCAAATCGGTGGGGGAGTTGCCAATGGCTACGACCCTAAAATTAAGATTGACGGCAAACTGCTGAGCAGTGGATTTATAGCATTGCAAAGTGAGGGGCAGCCCATAGACTTTAAAAATATCTGGATTAAAGAGCTCCCAAAACCAAAAAAATAATTTTATGTTTTGATCTATTCCACAGTTACTGCTTTTGTACCGTAATGGCAATTTTGTATTTTCCTTTAAGCGTGTGCACGGCATGCTGTTGAGTAGGGTAAGGATCAACACTCAGTAACGAAAAGCTATAACTCTTATATATTGCTGATTTCTGATACCCGCTTTGCTGTAAGTCGGTTGTCGCAAGATCCAATATGACAGGCTCCGCTGATTGATCCCTTATTTCGATCTGAGCAACTGCAACTCCTGCCCAAATACAATTTGCCCCTTGGGGGCAACGGCTATCTTCCGAAATACCTTTGAATTTGACACGTATGGGAGATCCTTTCACTGGACTTTCTTGCCCCTCGGTGAGTTCAATATGTCTGCTGCCGGCACGTTCGATCACTTTCTGTGGCGAGCAGCAAATGGTTAATGCGCAGATCAAGCAAATTAGAATAAAAGTTTTATGTAACATAATCGTGTTTCAAATAATAACGTAAAGTTGTGTCTCATTTCGTTAATCGCATCAAAATCGCTAGTCTCATAAAGCTATGACTGATCTATATTTCTGTCTTTTGTCATTGAGCTTATCACAAACACTTCTGAAGGTTTCTAACAGTTAGGTTGTTTGCCAGTCCAATCGGAGGTTGGTTGTCACCTTTTATATACCGTAAAAATAAGGTATTTTATGCAAGACTTCGGCACATGACCTTAAAAACTTCAGACATAGATGGTTGATCGAAAGGCGTGGGATTACTGCTGGATCTCACGCCTTGGCAATTGCTTGACCATGCCCAGTCCCGCATGTCACAAAGTGGCGTGCGGGACTGGGTTGTTCTAGCTATGTTAGTTTACTGCCTGGGTCTCTTCTGACGGTGCCGATAATACCATATCTCCCTCTTTTAACTGGCCAAAAACTTCTGTCAGACTGTCTCTTTGGATTCCTTCTTTAACCATTACCTTTTTTATTTGCCCTTGGACGACGGTGAATAAAAAGGTCCCTGATTGTGCGCGGACAATACTTTTTTGGGGTACCCAACTGGTTGAGGTTTTCCTTTTTAAACGCAGTTTGACCTGAGCATAGTCTCCTCCTTGCAGGCGCCCGTCATGATTCGGAACGTCAAACTCGATGGTGAGTGACCGGTCTTGCCGATCCAGCAAAGTGGAAGATCTAGATAGTTTTGCGCTAAATTGCTCTCCCGGTCTGGAGCTGGCCGTAAAGATAGCCTGTGTGCCGCGATGAACTGAAGCAGCGTGTTTTTCTGGTAAGGATACCGTTAGTCTTAGACGGTCGCCCTGAGCAATCATTAATAAAGGTTCTCCGGAATTTACACCCACCAAAGCACCAACAGACACATTTTTGTCCGTAATTATGCCGTCAAATGGCGCTCTGATGTTGAGGTAGTCACGCATTTGAATTGTTCCTGCTGTGCCTGATTTTGCCGCGTTGTATGTCGCCAGTGCACTTTCCATCGCACTTTTACTTTTATCGAGCTCAATTTCAGCCACGGCACCACTCGTGAGCGCGGCTTGTTTGAGCCGTTCATAGGCTTGTTTGGTAAAAAGGTAATCGCTGTACAACTTCTGCTCTGCAGACTTGTCAGCATTTAAACGTTGATCCAGTTCAGGTGCTTCCAGTACTGCGAGTAACTGGCCTTTTTTTACAAACGTGCCACGGTCAACGAGGAGCTGTTTCACAAAACCTGTGACTTTGGCATGAATCGCCACTTGTTCGTAAGGATGCAGTTCTCCAGGCAGCGAAATTTCATATTCAGGGTTGTCAAATTTGACAGCAATTGTTTTGGACAGGGCTTGTTCTTCTTTGTTGCTTTCCTTGATGGAAGGGGCAACCGCTTCCGGCTGGGAGCAGGAAGTGAATACAAAATGCAGGACTATAAATAAGCATACTGTTCCGATTAGCGGAGTAAATATTTTTTTATTTTTCATGTTAATTTTGCGAGTTGATTTGACTATAATATTGACTTTCTTGATCATCAGGGTCGAGTGAAGGACTGTGTGTTTTGGTGCGTGAAAGGAGCGATGAAAAGAAATGCGGTACCAGGAGCAGTATGGTCACTGTGGAGGCTATCAATCCGCCGATAACCGCTCTTCCAAGCGGAGCAACCTGCTCTGCGCCGTCTCCAAGACCAATAGCCATGGGTAGCATTCCTGCAAGCATCGCCGCAGCTGTCATCAAAACCGGCCTTAAACGTGAAGAAGCTGCCAGTCTCGCGGCATTATCTGGTTTGAGAAGCAGGCTTTTCCGGTAAAACTCGGCTTGGTTCACCATCAGGACAGCATTAGAGACCGACACTCCGATGGACATGATTATGCCCATATAGGACTGTAGATTAAGCGTACTATTGGTCAGATATAAGGCTATTAGACTTCCGCCAATGACTGCCGGCAATACAGATAAGATAATTAGTGACACTTTGAACGACTGATAATACGCTGTGAGCATCAGGAAGATCACGGCAACGGCAACCGTTAACCCAGCAAGTAGGCTCTTTAAAGTTTCGCTAAGTAGTTGTAGTGTGCCCTCTGTCCATACGGTGACACCGCGTGGCGGTGCTCCAGTTTCCTTGATGGCTTTGTCTACAGCACTTGAGGCACTCCCCAAATCTCTCCCATAAAGATTCGCAACAATAGTTACATAACGGTTGGGCCCCTTACGGTTGACCTGAGCAGGAGATGTAACTCTTTTCAATGTCGCCACATCTTCCAGGACCGGTCTTGCACTTCCTTTTTTTAAAGGAAGTGAACGCAGGATTTCTTCCGATGATATCACGGCTTCTGGTATCTGCACCTGGACCTGAAAGACCAATCCAGATTTAGGGTCCACCCATAAATTTTTGTCCGTGAATCGGGTAGAAGATGTTGCGACAACAAGACTGCGAGTGATATCTTGCATTGTTAATCCGAATTGCCCTGCCAGATCGCGGTTGACCTCGATTTCCAAGGTAGGGTATGCAATTGGTTCAATAATGCGCACATCGCGTAGATAAGAAACTTTTTTGAGATTTTTTTGTATTCTGGACGCGAATTCGAAAGCGCTACTGAGTTGAGGGGCACCCACTTTTACTTCAATTGGCGTCAACGCGCCTTGTCCCATGATTTTCTCGGTCAGTTCCATGGGCTCAAAATTAAACGCTAGATCTGGATGGTTCTTTTGCACGCTTTTTCTGATATCTTCCTTCAGTATCTCCATAGAACCGGCATACACTTGCTGATCAATGGAGACTTGCAGTACCGCTTCGTGAGAAGAATTAGTGAATAAGAAGATCGGATTGATCGGCGAACCTGCCGGCTGAGGGCCAACAAATGCGGAAGAAATGCTAATACCATTTTCAGGCACTTTTCTGCTGATAATCGTCATGATCTGTTGTACAATCTCCTCTGTTTTTTCCAGACGGCTACCTTGGGGTGCCTGTATACGGATCTGAAAGTCTCCGTTGTTGGAAACCGGCATGACATCAGTGCCTACTGCAGGTAACAGAACTGCAATTATAGGTAGACAAATGAGTACGTAAATAAAAGCCAACAAAGATGAACGTTTGGTCCATTTCCGTATTCTGTAAGTGTAATTGATTCTGAATTTTTCAAAGAATGCTCTTTTATGTGCTGTGCTAGTTGTTGAATGGGGCTTGCTTTTCATCATCCAGTTAGCCAAGATGGGAACGAATGTCTGTGAGGCAATGAAGGAGGCGACCATGGCAAAGGCAACAGCCATGGATAAGGGTACAAACATGTCTTTTGGTATGCCCGTCATTATAAATGCTGGTGTCAGCACTGCAAGTATGCACAGTAAAATAAGCAGTTTTGGAACGGATATTTCCAGCAAAGCATCCAGGATGGCGCGAGGTTTTTGTTTTCCCATTTCCATATGCTGGTGTATGTTTTCGATAGTTACTGTAGCTTCATCCACAAGGATACCGATGGACAATGCCAGGCCACTTAAGGTCATGATATTAATCGTCTGTCCAAAAAGATACAGGACGATAACAGCTGCCATAATTGCGATTGGTATGGTCAAGACAACGATAATGGCTCCTCGGGTATCCCCTAGGAAAAGAAGAATCATCAACCCTGTAAATACAGCGCCTAACATACCTTCGTGGATCAAGTTCGAAAGTGAACGTTCAATGTATTTTGACTGATCAAATTCATAATTGATCTTCACATCTTCTGGAAGTAAATTTTTAAGCCTAGGTAATGATTCTCTTAGATTTCTAACGGCTTCAAGCGTTGAGGCGTCTGCTTTCTTGATTACAGGAAGGTATACCGATCGTTTTCCATTGATCAGTGCGTAGCCTGTTGTCTGGTCTGCAGCGTCTTGTACCGTGGCAACATCCCGGATATATAAGGTCCTGTTTCCGTTGGATTTGATTGGCGTGTTGAGAAACTCTTCGGGGCCTCGTGCGATAGAATTAATTGGTGCCATCAAATTTTTATCCCCGATACGGATATTTCCTGCTGGTGAGGGAAGGCTGTTTTTTGTTATTGCTGCGGTAATATCTTCGGGGCTAAGACCAGTAGCCTGCATAAGTTCAGGATTGATATTGACAACGATCGTACGGGCATTTCCGCCAAACGGTGCCGGTGCGGTGATACCGGGGATCTCTACAAACATAGGCCTTATTTTGGTCAGGACCAGTGTCTGAATTTCATTGATGGACCTTTGGTCGCTTTCAAAAACTAGTTGTCCAACAGGCAGGGAACTCCCATCAAATCGTACAACAATTGGAGGTACTGCTCCCGGAGGTAAAAATCCCATCGCCCTGGAAACGGAGGCTGAAACTTCCCCAGCCGCCTGGGACATATCCGTGCCAGGGTAAAAGGTCAGCTTCATCATTGTCAATCCCTGAATACTTTTAAAATCTATATTTTTGACGCCGTTGACAAATAGCAGTACTTTTTGGAATTCGTTGGCCATAAATCCATCCATGTAAGATGGTGACAGACCTCCATATGGCATGGCTATGTACATTGCTGGAAGCTCGACACGCGGAAATATATCGACATTTATTTTTTTTATCGTGCTGTAGGAAAAGAAAACAATTGCCAGTACGGCGATCATGACTGAAATGGGCTTCCTCAAGGCAAATCTGATTATATTCATTTTTCTGATGCTTATAAGTTGTTAAAGAGGTAATCAAAATCTGTTGTCAATGCTGATTGATGAGCAACCAGCATCCAATACTGCTTTGCAGCCTCGATGTGGCTGTTTTCAGCGGATTCGAGTAGCTGTCGGATCTGAAGTACTTCGCTTAACGCTATCAGACCGCTCTTATACCTGGCGAGATACATTTCGTAAGCTTCCTCGGCCTGCTGTATAGCGATGGAACTCTTCTCGATTTGTTTGTATTGCTGTAAGATTTTTGCAGTCACTGCGCTGAGGTCGGATTGCATGGCCAGTTGATATTGAGAAAGTTGGTGGCGTATACTCTCTGCATCTTTCCGATAGACTTGGCGTCGTAGACTATTTGACTTGAGATCAGTAATATTCCACGTTGCACCGATACCAAACAGATAATTTGCTGTCGTATTGGAAAATCCGTCGTTCCAGCGGCCGGATACTAGTCCTGATGGATGTATGCCGCTACCCCTGATTGCATAGCCTCCCAAAATACGAATAGATGGCAAAGCAGCTCTTCTCTGGATCTCACTATGGTAATAAAAGTAGTCCGCTTGATGCTCTAAGGCGGTTAAAATAGGATGACTTTCGTATACTGTAGCTAGGTGTTTTGTTGAATAAGCAACCGGCTCGAGAAAGTGGATAAGGGAAGATGAATAATCCATATTCTCTTCAGCATACAGCTCTGTCAATTTAATCAATGCAGCATTTTTCAGCCCCGTGAAGCGCTCGTTTTTTCCCAATGATTGGTTGTATGAGGATAGTGCGAGAAGGCTGTCTGCCGCAGGTCTGATTCCTGCCTTCGAAAGCCCGGTAGTCAGCTTGCGGATCTCATTGAGCCGCAGTACGTTTTTATTGTTCCAGTTAAGCTTTACTTGGTCATACAACAAGGTGATATAGCGTTCGGCAAGTGATTTTTTTAATTCTAAAATAGAAGCAGCCCGTTCACTGTCACGTTTTTCGGCTATGGTTTGGGCAGCTTGATATTCTTTTTTTAGTTTTCCAAAAGAGAAAATCTCCCATTCGGCTGTGGCAGAGCCAAATGTATTGGCCGCAACCGAGGAACCGGCTGTTCCTGTCGTACTGCCCGAAACGTTGAAAAAGCCGGGTTGCGGAAAAAATGCGCCAGCCGCACCTTCAAAGGTGCCATATGTATTTTGGGCCTGTAGTTTTACTTGTGGAAGACGATTTGTTTTTACTGCACGGACGTCAAGCTGCGCAGACTCTATAGCTGCACTTTTCGCTTTAAGCCCAACATAAGTTTTTTCTACTTTTGGCCAAAGCTGGCCCAAGGTCTGTGGGATCTGCTGCCCATAGGTATATCCAGATCCAATGGCTGCAAAAGTCATGAGGATAGCCAAATGATAATTGACCATAATATAAAAGTTTTGGAATATGATAAGTGATCAATACGGAAAATAAACACGTTCAGCCCATTGGCACTGCCAATAGGAAATTAATTTGAGCGGATGTGGATTTTAAATGATCAGTTTGCGGTGGCGCAGAAAGATGGGTAGGGATGTAACGCTTTTGATCCTCCAGTATGGAAGGACAAATTCTTCCTTTATCCTCGCTCGGAGGCAGAAGAATAAAACAAGGACGGTTAATATTGCTGAAGGAAGCAGATCGTTGTCTTGTATTCCCGCTTTTTGGACCATAGCATCAGTCAAGATCGAACTCGAACAGTTTTGGTAGCCGGTTCCGATAAACGAACCTTTCGAATTAGTAGTCTGTTCGACCTTCTGGGGCAGGCCCATGAGTGACCTAATGCCGGTTTTGATAGGACAGGAAGAAAGAAACAATAGGATAACCGCCCCTATAGTAAGAAACTGTCTTACTACTGTATTGATGTTATTTTTTCTTTTTTGTTCCATCGGATACGAATTTATAAATCTCCGGCACATAAAACAAATAAGTGTTTTAGTTATTGTGTAACAATGATGACTGGTCAAATGAAATAAATAAACTGACTACAACCTATCTGATCCAAATATTTAAATGCAACTTATTTAAAGCTCAGTGGATGGCTTAGCCGCATTACGATGGCGATATAGTAGGATACTTACCCGACAAGGGAGGCGAAGGAAGGGCTTTTTTAAAGATATATATCGGTTTTATTCCGATCAGACAGTATTGTGAAGTATTAATGAAGTATAAAAATATACTTATATAAGTTTATTATAAAAATTTGAAACAATTTTTAGTATATTTATGTTCTAATTTGAAAAGATGAAGTATACACTTTTAAAGGAAGTACTTGCATTACTTGAACGGTTTGAGTACGAAAATTTGAACGAACGCTACCCTAATAATGCAGAAGGATTTAGGCAGTGGGTAGGCGACAGTGATAGAGGGCTGATAGAAGAACCTGATTGGGAGGGAAAAGAAAAAGGGCGAAGTCCGGAGAGTGTGATCAGTACGTTAATTGTCCATATGAATAGATTTGCGAAGAGCTATTCAAAGGCAGCCATTTGGGGATCAGAGTTTTCGACCCAGGAAGAGTTTATATACCTGATTGTATTAAGATCATTCGGTGAAATGACAAAAATGGAATTAATCAAAAGAAATATTCATGAGAAGCCTGTTGGTATGGCAATTATAAATCGCCTGATTAAGCAAGGTTGGGTAGCTCAGCAGGACTCAGAGACTGATCGGCGCAGCAAAATGATCCATATTACCGATAAAGGTTTGTTGGCGTTAGATGGAAGGATGGAAAAAATACGGCATGCAACCCAGCTCGTAACAGGAGACTTGACTTATATAGAAAAAATGGAATTAATAAGACTGTTAAATAAGCTTAGCGATTTTCATCAAGCAATTTATGAGAGAAGCATCTTAACCGAAAAACTATTAGAAGAAGTAAAAGTAAAACCATTGAAAGAATGAGAAGCAATCCAAAATATGATTTTATAACTTTTATGGTCATTCCTTACGGATATTCTAAAGACAGAAGGAACTAAATAATAAAAATGAAAAAGAAAGTAGCTGTAATAGGGGCGGGATTTTCGGGGCTTTCTGCCGCGGCCTATTTATCTCAGGCAGGATATGATGTGCACGTTTTTGAAAAGCATGCGCAGCCCGGAGGACGTGCAAGACAGTTTTCAACTCCTGAAGGCTTTAAATTTGATATGGGACCGAGCTGGTATTGGATGCCCGATATAATCGAATCTTTCTTTGGAGATTTTGGTTATAATACATCAGATTTTTTTCAGTTGATTTCACTTAACCCCCAGTTCGATATGGTCTTTAATTCCGGTAAAGTCAGTGTTCCTGGATCTTATGACGATCTCAGACGGGTATTCGAATCTATAGAACCGGGAGCTGCCTCTAAACTGGACAAGTTCATGGATGCTGCGAAATTTAAGTATGAAGTCGGGATGCGCGATTTTGTTAATAGACCTTGTTATAGCTGGACCGAATTTCTATCACCCAAGATTGCAAGTAGTGCTTTTAAACTGGATCTGTTTACGAATTTTAGATCGTACGTCAGCAAGTACTTTTCAGATCCACGACTACGCGCATTGATGGAATTTCCGGTCATATTTCTGGGGGCCTCTCCAAAAGATATACCGGCCTTGTATAGCCTTATGAATTACGGTGGCTATGTGCTCGGGACACATTACCCGAATGGTGGATTTTACCAGCTCGTATTAGCCATGCAAAAGGTTGCTGAGCTTCAAGGAGCTACTTTTTATTTTAATCATAATGTGGAGGCTTTCGATGTTATGGATACTGCAGTCCGGTCAATTCGCATAAATGGAGAACTCAGAGAATTTGATCTTGTCGTCGCTTCTGCAGACTACCAGTATATAGAATCACTGCTCCCACAGCACCTCAAAAACTATAGCGATCACTATTGGAAAAGTCGGACATTTGCTCCCTCCAGTTTGATCTACTATCTTGGATTTAAATCGATTGTTCCCAATTTGGCCCACCATACCCTTTTCTTTGAACATCATCTGGACGATCATATTAGATGTATATATGAGGAAAAAAAATGGCCTGAGAAACCACTCTTTTATGCCTGCTGTCCGTCGAAAACAGATCAAAATGTAGCACCGCAGAATCACGAAAACATCTTCCTGTTGATGCCATTAGCCACAGGTATTTCTGATGATGAGGCAATACGGGAAGAGTATTTGCTCCGTATGCTTTCACGCTTGGAAGAATACACTGGGACTAAAGATCTGTATAGAAAGCTTGTTTATAAACGGAGTTACTGTGTCAGCGATTTCTCACGCGATTATAACGCCTACGCGGGCAATGCTTATGGGCTGGCTAACACCTTAAAACAGACAGCAGTGTGGAAGCCAAAAATTAAAAATAAGAAAATCCACAATTTATTTTATACTGGACAATTAACCGTGCCGGGGCCCGGTGTTCCACCAGCTATTATTTCCGGAAAGATCGTTGCAAAAGAAGTCATAAAGTTATCACTATAAGACCATGAAAAAGCTATTTGATGAGCTGGCTTACGAAGTTAGCAAAAAGACAACAGAAAAATACAGCACGAGTTTTTCGCTCGGTATTTTAGCCTTGAAACCCAGTATACGCGATAGTATTTATGCCATTTACGGTTATGTAAGACTGGCAGACGAAATTGTTGACAGTTTTTATGGCTATGATCGGCAACGCTTGTTGGGACGTCTCTACCTGGAAACGGATTATGCCCTTGAAGAGCGGATTTCTTTGAATCCGATATTACAGTCTTTTCAGGAGACAGTTCACAAGTATGCGATTGACCGCGAACTCATAAACCAATTTCTTCATAGTATGACAATGGACCTCAAGCAGGTGGACTATAATGCTGAACGTTATAAAGAATATATTTATGGATCTGCTGAAGTCGTCGGCTTGATGTGTCTTCAGGTTTTCACTGAAGGTAATAAACAGCGTTATGAGGAGTTGAAACCTTACGCTATGAAACTTGGATCAGCATTTCAGAAAATAAATTTTTTACGTGACATCAAAGAGGATTATCACGTTCTTGGTCGCACCTACTTTCCTAATTTGAATATGGATGTATTCGATAACTCACTTAAAGGTCAAATTGAGGACGAAATCCATAGCGAATTTAAAGAAGCTCTCTTAGGAATAAAAAAGCTGCCAAAAACAGCTAGATTTGGTGTCTATCTGGCTTACAAATATTATCTTTCACTTTTTGCGAAGATCAGGAAAAAATCCTCAAAAGAGATTTTGGAAAACAGAATCCGCATAGCAAATACAGAGAAAGTTTATGTAGCCTTTAAGAGCTACCTGCGTTATAAGGTAGCTTATTTATAGATCATGAAAGATTATATGTAATGAATTTTATTGTTCTCCTGATTACCTTTATCTCCATGGAAGGAGCCACTTGGCTCATCCATAAATATATCATGCATGGTTTTTTATGGGTGTTGCATAAAGACCATCATGACCATAGTAATGCTGGATTCCTCGAAAAAAATGATTACTTCTTTGTTATTTTTTCGCTCCCCACTATTGCACTGATGTATCATGGCTCCTTGCAGAACTACAATTACTTATTTTACATCGGCTTAGGCATAATGCTATATGGTATAGCTTATTTTTTTGTACACGATATCTTCATCCATCAGCGTATCAGGTTTTTAAGCCGTACCAGAAATAAATATTTCCTCGCGCTCAGACGAGCACACAAACAGCACCATAAACATTTAGGTAAGGAAGATGGTGAGTGCTTTGGCTTTTTGTATGTTCCTGCCAAATATTTTAAAATGTACGACAAAGAAAAATCATGATGCAATATACCTACGGCTTAATTCTGTTTTGTACGGTTTTTATCTGTTTTATAGCTTCTTTTGATAGACGGATTCGATTCGACCAACAATTTATTCCATTCTTAAAAGCATCTGCACTTGTTGCCTTTGTTTTTATCGCCTGGGATATCTGGTTTACTATTCGGGGTGTATGGTGGTTTGATAGTAGATATACAGTGGGTTTGGTGATAGCTGGACTACCGATGGAGGAATGGTTGTTTTTCATCTTTATTCCGTTTTCATGCGTATTTACATATTATTGCATTGATAAGTTTTTTAATGTGCAGTATCTCAGTGCGTTTAACAATATCATCGTGTTTGTCAGTGTTGTTGTGTGCGCTGTTCTGGCTCTCCGTTACACGGATCGTATTTACACTTTGGTAACAGCAATTGTGACTATCGTGACATTATTGACTTTTCACTTTTTGCTGCGTATACAATGGATTAGTCAGGCATCTCTAGTTTTTACCTTGCTTATGCTGGGGTTTTTACCTGTCAATGGAATTCTTACGGGTACTGGGTTACAATCGCCTATAGTTAATTATAATCCAAAGGACTTTATGGGAATCCGGGTACTTACGATTCCCATTGAGGATGCTATTTATGGATATACTCAATTTTTATTGGTTCTTTATTTTTTTAAAAAATTTGAGATAAAAAAGCAAATTAAACCATAGTCTCTGCAATCACCTTTTTTTCATTTTCCTCGTCAGGACCTGCATGCACTTTGTAAACAATTCTGCGTGAGGAATTGTTCCAAGAAGTATAATATACCTTTATAGACTTCTTATGAGCGCAAAATCCTCCTCAACATATGAATCTGAACGAATTCGTGCATTGCATGAATATGAAATTCTTCATACTGCAAGCGAAGAAGAGTTTGACCGGATAACCCAGATTGCCTCGTTAGTGTGTGGAACCCCTATTTCACTCCTATCATTGGTAGATAAAGATAGCCAGTGGTTTAAATCTCGTGTAGGGCTTGATGTCAAAGAGACTCCGCGTGATTTATCATTTTGCCAATATGCATTGGCTAACGACCGGCTCCTGGAAGTAGAAGATGCCAAAAAAGACGAAAGATTTAAATCCAATTTGCTTGTTATCGCTGACCCTCATATCCGTTATTATGCCGGGATTCCTTTGATTGATCCCAATGGATATGCTTTGGGTGCGCTCTGTGTTATCGACCGTATTCCCCGACAGCTTGATGAAACCCAAAAACATATCCTGTCACTATTGCGGGACGAGGCCGTTGCATTGATTGTCAATAGAAAAGAGAGAGAAAAGTATAAAGAAAGTGAACAGAAGCTAAAAGCGTTCTTTGATAATTCTCAGAGCCTCATGTGTACGCATGACCTAGAAGGTAATTTTATTACTGTGAATGAGGCGGGTGCCAGAATTTTGGGCTATAGCAAAACTGAAATAGAAAAGCTGTCTCTTTTCGATATCGTGCCAGGCGAGGGGCACGATAACTTGAAAAAATACTTGGAAGAAATCGTCAAAAACGAAATTGTTAAAGGGGAAATGCGCACGATGACAAGTACTGGGGAGCTGCGTATTTGGATGTTTAACAACATACTGCAAACGAACGGAAGCAAGAAACCCTATGTGATCGGTAATGCTGTAGATATAACCGAACAGCATTTTCTGGAGAAGGATCTCAAGCATGTACAAGCTCTGTTGACACGCACAGGGCGCGTCGCACGCGTCGGAGGTTGGGAGTATTCGATTAAGGATGGGAAAATCATTTGGTCCGAGATCACCAAGGAGATTCACGAGGTGCCGAAGGATTATGAGCCAGATTTCACCACGGCGCTGAATTTCTATAAAGAAGGAATGCATAGAAATAATCTTCTTCAAGCTATTGAACGAGCTATTGCCAATGGGCAGCCTTGGGATCTTGAGCTCGAAATTGTAACTTTTAAAGGAAGAGAGCTTTGGGTACGTGCCCTTGGAAA
The DNA here is from genome assembly GCF_901482695.1 of Sphingobacterium thalpophilum. Lineage (NCBI taxonomy): Bacteria > Pseudomonadati > Bacteroidota > Sphingobacteriia > Sphingobacteriales > Sphingobacteriaceae > Sphingobacterium > Sphingobacterium thalpophilum. The sequence goes on along the minus strand of NZ_LR590484.1, from coordinate 261,855 downwards.
TGCCGACTTTGAGGATGGTACGTGCATACGTCTTTATGGCACGTTTCAGGATATCGACAAACGGAAACGAATGGAAGCAGAATCCTCAAATTCAAAAAAGCTTTTCGAAGATGTATTGGAGGCCACTTCTGCAGTAGCTATTATTGCTACAAATACCGATGGTATAATAACATTATTTAACAAGGGAGCTGAAAATCTATTAGGGTACGATAGTGAAGAAATGATAGGCAAATTAACGCCAATCCATTTTCATCTGGAGCGCGAACTGACATGGAGAGCACAAGAGCTGCAACAGGAGTTGGGATATCCTGTGACGGGTTTCCGGGTGTTTGTGGAAACTGCGGAACTCTACGGAGCGGAACAGCGCGAATGGACATATGTAAGGAAGGATGGAACGCTACTATTTGTTTCGTTGGCCGTGACTATCATTCGTGATATTGAAAACAAAGTTGTTGGTTATCTGGGGGTCGCAACAGATATTAGTAAGATTATCCATCAGCGTGAAGAACTTGAAAAAGCAAAGACATTAGCTGAACAGGCTAGTGCCGCAAAATCAGAATTTTTAGCTAATATGAGCCATGAGATTCGAACACCGCTTAATGGAATCGTTGGGTTTACTGATTTATTAACTCGGACTGCATTAGACGATACTCAACGTGAGTACCTATCTATCGTTGATCAGTCCGCTAACCTTTTACTCAGTATCATAAACGATATTCTTGATTTCTCCAAAATTGAAGCGGGGAAGTTGGAGCTGGATATCGAACAAACTGATCTTCACGAGATTATCATTCAGCTGGAGAATTTTTTTAATGTTCAGATTAAAGCTAAGAATTTGGAATTTCATTTAGACATCGATCCTAAAGCTCCTCATTACGTAGAGATAGACGGGCTTCGCCTCAAGCAGGTCTTGATGAATCTGCTGAGCAACGCCATGAAGTTTACTGAAAAGGGAGAAATTCAACTGATAATCAATGTACTGTCTATGGGGCCTGAACATGCGGTATTGCGTTTCAGCGTTCAAGATACCGGTATAGGAATCAAAGAAGAGAAGCAGATGAGAATATTTGAAGCTTTTTCCCAAGAGGATACGTCGATGACCAAACGGTACGGCGGGACCGGTTTGGGACTGACTATCTCAAATCGGCTCCTTAAAAATGATGGGTAGTGAGCTGCAGCTCAACAGTAAAGCGGGCGTTGGTAGCCGTTTTTTTTTCGACATTAAAGTACCCGCTGTATGGGAAACCAACAATTGGTCTGTGCTGACTAAAATCAAAGAGGTGCTTGTCGTTGCTGAAGATGAATTGGTTCGAAATTCCTTAACTCAAATGCTTACTTCCAAGAAAATTGAATTCACACAGGTCAGAAATGGGTTTGAAGTATTGCAGATGTTGATGCGGGGGCGCCAATTTGGTTGTATTATAATAGATAATGAACTTCCCATAATGAGTGGAATTGAAACCATAAGAAAGATTCGCGAGAAGATTTTTAATCAAAATTATGTGCAACCGATTATCGCAATATTCGATAAACAAGAAAAAGATGTGGCCTCACTTTGTAATTCTTTAGGTGTAGATAACTGGCTCTTCAAGCCGGTTGAGCCGGAGAAGCTGTATACTATACTTGCTAGGATAAATACGTAACCGATATGCCATTTAGAATAACAAAGTCGTTTCAAATACTAAACCTATAACGTAAGCGGCTCATTTTACAATAAATTCAATTAAGCTGTCCAGCAATGATATCGTAATATTCTGGCCGGAGTAGCTGGTTAGTTCGTCATCAATATGCATTACTTTTCCCTTCGATTTCAGCACGAGTCGATTCGTCCTGATTGACTTTATCGGAAATATAGGATTGTTTCCCTCTAATACTTCATCGATAAAATCGATCAGCTTCTGGCGATGCTCGTTAGTTACGATAATTACTTCAAATTGTCCATCGCCTGGGTCGGAATCAGGCGAGAGCGCCAAGCGAGGTCCCATTCGTGCGATATTCATTACCTCGACCATTATGCATTCTTCTTCAATCACATTGGACCTTGTGATTAGTTTCAGCGTTTCAGCAGGAAATACTTCAGCTATTCTGCGAAGCTCTTCGATCGCCATTTTTATTTCTTCTTCTTTTGTAGCATGGATAAGTTTTTTGTTGCTCATTTTCTCGATGAGCATCGGAAACACCCCAAAACCGATTGATTCTATAAAATGTAGTGTTTTTTTGTCTAGGCCCAACACCATTCCCACATCAAATTTTTTGAGTTGTGCATGTTTCCATAAATCGATGGCTAGTTTGTTGTCCAAGGGGATGCCCAAAGAAAGTGCAATGTTGTTCGCTGTACCTTGGGGAAGGATAGCAATGGGTCTTTTAAAACGAAGTTTTTTTTCCAGAAGCCCTAAGATCGTCAATCTTATTGTTCCATCTCCGCCTGCCACGGCAATTAGATCGGTTTGTGCCGACATATTTTTTACTGCGTCTTTTTTAAGCACTGCTTTGCAACGGTACCCGTGTTGTTTAATAAGATGGCTTAGCTCATCTCCATCATCATTGTCTTCCTTACCCGCCGCTGGATTGTGCACTAGCCTTACGGTTTTGCCCTGTTCTTTCATATCAGCTGAACAATCTGTGCACGAGATTGGTTTTCTAAGAAAAGAGACAAATATGAATATATTAATTACCAACGACGATGGCATATATTCTCCTGGAATAGCCGCATTGGCAAAAACGGCTAAACAGTTTGGTACAGTCAGGATAGTCGCACCGGATGTCGAGCAGTCGTCTATGGGACATGCTATAACACATTCTAGACCTTTGAGCTACCGAAGTTCACCCATTACTTTCGAGGGTATCGATGCTCATCGCGTCAACGGAACACCAGCAGACTGTGTCGCATTAGGTTTGCATATGTATCCAGATACTCAGGTCGTTCTGTCCGGTATCAATATGGGGCCAAATCTTGGTAACTCCATGTGGCATTCGGGAACACTTGCAGCAGCCAAACAGGCGATGCTTTTAGGTATCACAGGGATTGCTTTGAGTACACCCGTTGGCAAGACGGAGCCTGATTTTGATGGACTCACCTCATGGACTACCGATGTTCTGGAAATCTTGCTAAGCGACAAGGGACCTTCACTTTACAATGTTAATTTCCCGCCCAGACCAAATGGATTGTGCTGGACAAGGCAATCCGTGCGCTTATATGACGGTAATGTTGTGCCGGGCCAAGATCCCATGGGAAGGAAACATTATTGGATTACGGTCGTGCCCCTCGAGCGAGCCGAAGAGGGAACTGACCGATGGGCGGTTGAGCATGGCCTCGTTTCAATAACCCCGCTTCGGTTAGATCTCACTGCACACGAAGAGCTTGCCGCCCGACTGGCAATGGAAAAGAAATCAAACGGTTAATGCCGGCCTATTTTTTTATTAAGCATCAGGATCGGTATCACGTCCCCCAATAGCCCTGCCGAGCAGTTTTAAGATACTGATAATACTGTTTGAGCTGAATTTCAGACATTGTGAGGATTCGATATTAATTTTTAATAGCCTTATCCTGGGATCGTCTCTTCCTTGTTCAAACTGTTTCTCATCACTGTTTGACCAATACTGATAGATCTTGGATACACTTCTACTGATTTCACCCTTACCTATTATCCGCACCAGCTGTGACTTGATCGGTAGCGTATAAATCAATGTTACGTTATTGTTATGCTGCAAGTTTTTATAAGCCGGACTTTCCGAAGAAAACATATACCAAATGTTGCCCTGTTGATCAACATCTTTGGTTTTCATCGATTCTATGTCTGGAAAATCTTCTGTGTGTGCTGTAGTGCATACAATTCCAGTGTGAATTTCAGTAAGCATTGCTTTAAGCATGGATACCGTTCCTTTATTGTCGAGGTAGAGATTTGCCATAACGTATTGCTATAATATTAATACGAAAAACATTAGCGGACTAAAATGCGTTCAAGCTCTTAATACGCAAAATGAACGAAATATTACGTTATTATTTTGACTCATCTTTTTCCCGACCGTTTAATCGATTCGGCAGAATATAAGTAAGCGGTTTTTCCGTTACTTGTCCTAAGCAGTTTTCAACTCTAGAAAAGCAGGTTAAGAATTTTAAGTCTTGGATTTTAAGAAGGGAATACGATACTGCTCGTCAAATCTTTTTTTGTCATCCCGATAGCTCCTTACAGCGCCAAGTTTATGCATGACTTTTATATAGCACCACGCGAGATCGATCTGGTAGGGTTTAAAGCCGCTTCTTGCGCTTTTAGGGTATAAGTGATGATTGTTGTGCCATTCACCCGCCACGATTCCGGGCCAGAGCTGATTTATAGATTTATCTTTATCATTGAAGTCAATACCTTCACGTTGTTTATCCTGTCCTTTTGCGTGGCCCTCATAGTTGAATGTCCGCACACCAACAGCCCAAAATCCAGCGGCGCCAAATAGTGTACAGGCAAGAGCATGGCCGCCGATCAAGTAAAATATGATATACCAGAATGTCCAATTCAATATCCATGACCAAATGGCAAAAGAAGGCCTTACATAAGAGCCCCACTTTTGATATTGTGCATAGCTATTACCAGTTACCCCCGTATGTTGCATGAGGCGCTTGACACGGTTGTAAGATTTCTCCGTTAGGTTCTTTGCAATGGGTTGATGATTTACGTCCGCTAAGAAACAGTATAAAAAGCCAGCTTGTGCATTATAGGGGTCGCCTGGCTGATCTGATTTGGCATGATGTACATGATGGGATATCACATAGATCTCTTCGGGAATTACGTTGATAGTCAGATTCTGTGTGAAGAAGCGCCAGAATCGGTTACGAAATTTAAATGCTCCATGCGTGGCAAATCGATGATGCCATATCGTTCCGTGAGTTCCCATTACGATCATACTGTAGACGAATGCCGCAAGCACCGTCCACCAATTAAAGTGATATCTCAGGAAAACGATAAAAAAAGGAACGAGGCAAATGACTTTAGCCCAACTAAAAAATGGCAACCAATTTCGTCTGTCTTTGATGATATTGAGGCGTTTGAAGAATTCCTTAACAATTTGTTTTTTACTTGGCTTTACGAGATTTCCATTGTTGTCTTTCCATCCGTAGGTAGGAACTTGTAGAACGTGATCTAAAAAGGGCATTTGCGGTTGATTAATTATAATAATCGCTAAGCTACCATATAATGAGGTTAAAAAGTGTTAATCCTATAAATTTAACATAACCTTAAGTGTTTAGATACAACCCAGCTATTCGATATTTTCCTAAAACAGAAATATCCGTAGGTTCGCCGGTTCCAGATTTGTATAGTTATCGTATTTGTAAAATTGTTCCATACCGCAAATTTCGGATTTTATGTTACCTTCCTTCGAGCTAGTTTTGTATTAGCTAAAAGATAAAACATGATACATAATTTTAAAGATAAAGTTATCCTCGTCACAGGAGCAAACAGAGGTATAGGCAGATCGCTTGTTCAGACGCTATTAAACATTGGAGTGGGAAAAATATATGCCGCATGCAGGGACATCAGTAAAATGCCAGCATTTGACGATAATCGTATAACTGTTTTACCCTTGGACATTACCGATGACCAACAGGTAGCCTTGGCTGCAGCCAGAGCTAAGGATACGGAGATCCTTATTAATAATGCAGGAGGGCTAAACGCTGGAAACATCTTAGAGGGAGACCTGGACGGTATGGAAAATGATCTACAGGTGAATTTTTTTGGAACCATAAAGATGATGCGTGCATTTGCGCCGATTTTGAAAACAAATAAACCGTCGATGTTAATCAATATTGTTTCGATTGCAGCTTATTCACCGTTACCATCTATTGCGGGATATGCTGCTTCAAAAGCTGCCCTCTTTTCTGCGACACAATCTGTAAGGATCGAACTGGCGAGGCATGGCGTTCTGGTATACGCCGTCAACCCCGGAGCTATCGATACCGATATGAACCAAGGGAGTGATTGGAAGATGCCGTCTCCGGATACCGTCGCTGTAAAAATATTGGAAGCAATAGGGCAGGAGAGTTTTGATATTATACCCGACGAAATGGGACAGGACATGTACAGAGCATGGAGGGAAGAGCCGTCAAAACTGTCGAAAATATTCTCCGATCTATATCACACAGAAATTTCAGATTAGCATAGCTATTTATTGATAGAGTCATTTTACCCCATGATTTCCTTAAGAGTGTCACTAAGCGCCATATTGCCGTGAGCAAAATAGGTGGCGGGGTTGAATAGTGGCCTCTTTTTATCTATATATTGCAGGTATATTTCAGAGCTGTCTGTGATTTTTTTGTTTGTTGGTCCGGAGTTTCCTTTTCAACGCTGGCAAGGCATAGCCACAATCTCATGTGAGAGCAGGGAGATCACAGAATATGTTGATACAAATTGTAATATTAATGAGACAGCCTGTCGATATAAAAACCTAGAAATCACTTATCTTGCCTAAGTAAGGAGCCTGAATGTCCAGTATCCTTTCGCGTAATGCAATAAGGTCAGACGGTCAATTAAAGCATCTCCGCTCCGAAACGGAAAACATACGTCTGAGTGTTAAACGAGAATAACTAAATAAACCAATATGAAAAGAAGAGCATTTCTTCACGCCCTGAACTTGGGCATCGCATCCGCGACCCTATCCAACAATTACATACACGGAAAGGCATTATCTTCCTTGCTCGGTGTCGGAGATAAAGACAAGGAACTTTCCTATCACAGGATAAAGGATATTAAATTCTCATCTGTACAAATGAATTATCCAAGACTTGTAGGAAAGAATGCCCGTCTAGACCTTCATGGGTATGGTCCGAATGTGGAAATATGCTGCATAAGGACCGATAAAGGAGCAATGGGCTGGGCTTCGATTCGAGGATCCAAACGTGATGCTGAACATATTTCCGGAGATTTGATTGGGAAAAAAGTATCTGATCTGTTTTCGACCCAGATGGGCACTCTGAGGGACATTCACATGCCCTTCGATATGGCACTCCATGATCTTGCCGGAGTAATTTTACAACAACCCGTTTACGAAATGCTAGGGCGTAAGCAGCCGTTTATCACCGATTATTATAGTGGAATGATCTACTTCGATGATTTGGAACCATCAGATAGGCCTCGCGGTATCGACCGTATACTCGAAGAGGGTCGCTATGACTACGGCGTAGGGTATAGGCAGTTCAAGTTAAAAATTGGAAGGGGACATAAATGGATGTCTTTCAAAGAAGGCTTACAACGTGATATTGAGGTAACAAATGCCGTGGCTGAGGCATTTCCTGACTGTAGGATTTTAGTTGACGGAAATAACGGATTTACCCTAGACCAATTCCTGCAGTATTTAAAAGGTATTCCGGCAGTAAATCTTTTTTGGATAGAAGAACCGTTTCATGAAACAATCACTGACTACCAAAAACTTAGGGCCTACTTAAAAACCGAAGGCATAGGTACTCTGCTAGCTGATGGCGAAGCAGATCCTGATCAGAACTTGTTGAAGATGCTTTTTGAAATGAAGCTTTTGGATGTACATCTTACAGATATTGAAGGTCTTGGGTTTACGAATTGGAGAAGACTGATGCCTGAGCTCATACAACTGGGAGCCCAGGCATCCCCTCATGCCTGGGGTTCACTCCTCAAGAGCTATTATACTGCACATTTGGCTGGAGGACTTGGGAATACCATTACCATCGAAGGGGTAACCAGTACTTCCGATGATGTGGATTTCTCTGGATATGAGATAAATAACGGTAAACTTATTCCTTCCTCGTCTCCGGGCTTTGGTATGCCATTGTTGAAAAAGTTATGATCCTTAGTCTTATTGAATGACGAAAGCCCGAACTTTTTTTTATTTTTGACTTTAATTTGTTTTTAGTCAAAAAGTAGTATATTTGTTTTGTTCTATAGCCACTTTAGAAGAGGACTTCGATTATCACATATAGGACGCCTTTATTATTATATATAGAAAATATTATGAAATCCTATTTACTTGTTTTCTCTGTGTCAGCCCAGGTTTTAGCAAAAAGGTTAGAAATAATTTCCTATCTAAACAGGCACATCGCTGATCTAAAATATGTTTCTGCAGATCTGCAGGACAAATTGTTGACGATGACGTTTCGAACAAAACGGCGAGATGAGGCAACAATACTTAATCTGATATCGATCAGAGGATACCATGTTTCTTTTCTTTCTGCAATCGAGATGGATAGGAACTGATTTTGACCGATATCTTATCTAAGCTAACGCGTACTGTATTTCAGAAAGCTGACGAATGCCTGCTTTTTGTTAAGAACTGATACTATATTTCGGTATGTCTGTGGCATTGCTTTTGAAGAGGAAATGAGTAACAGGAAGGAATGGGGCGAGACGGGAGTATGACGGTTTGTTACGACAAAGCAAGATAGTTTGGGTATGGAAATTCAGCGTGGACATATTATTTATACAATTGGGCATTCGACACACAGCTTGGAGGACTTTGTTCATATGCTCCAGTCTTTCCACATAAACCATGTGGTTGATATAAGACGCTTTCCAGGATCAAAAAAATTCCCGCAGTTTGATAAAGAAAATTTTAAATTGGCTCTTCGCAAACTTAAAATAGACTATAACCATCTAGAGGGTCTTGGCGGCCGACGAAACCGAACTCCGGGCTACACTAACAGCCGCTGGAGAAATACTTCTTTTCGCAATTATGCAGCTTATATGGAAACGGATGAATTTAGAGTTGCGATATCCCGTTTGATTGACATCGCTAGTGACAATGTTACCGCCTATATGTGTTCAGAAGCTGTTTGGTGGCGTTGTCATCGGGCTCTGGTCTCCGATTACTTAAAAGCAAAGGGCTGGACGGTTTTACACATCATGGCGACCGGTAAATCAGAAGAACATCCATATACTTCTCCTGCCAACGTCATCGATGGAAAAGTATATTATTCAGACGATAACATTCATGATTAAAACTTGATTACATGAAACCAAAATTTAAAATTGGAGATAAAGTAAGCTGGAATTCTGAAGGGGGCAGGGTCAGTGGAACGATCATTAGAGTACATACAGCAGATTTTGATTATAAGGGATACACTCATCATGCAACCGAAGATGACCCTCAGTATGAAATCAAAAGCAGTAAAACGGATCATATCGCTGCACATAAAGGCACTGCCCTGACAAAAATCAAATGAGGTATAAAGTCCTAATACTTTCAAATGTTCAAATTAATTTTTGAAGGAGATTGTCCGTTCATTGATGTCGGCTGACATATTACCGCTGACCTTTTACTTCCGTATGAGCATAAAGTGGCCATTACATTAACCAAGGGCAAATTTACCTTTGTAAATAATAGATTCTTAAAGCCCAGATACATTGTACCTGGGCGTGAGGGTTGAAGGCCTAACGCAATCCTTGTTGTTTCTTCACCTCGTTGACTAGTTTCGATAAAGCTCTTTTCTTTTTTCTCTTTTCATGTTCCGATGCGGTAAAATGATTTATTTCCCGTTCTAGCTTGAGAAAGCTTTGGTATATCTTTGGATCCAAGCTACCGTTATCAACTGCTTCAAGAACAGCGCAACCAGGTTCGTTGAGATGTGTACAGTCCTTAAAACGACATATCCCTGCGTAGTCGGAGAGTTCAAGTGCATTTGTCAGCGCTTCACGATTGTCGATGGTGAGCCCAAATTCACGTACCCCTGGGGTATCCACCAAGATGCCTCCTCCTTCCATTTCCACCATCTCCCGCCGTGTTGACGTGTGTCGCCCTTTTCCTGTAGATTTGCTTATTTCTGAGGTGAGAAGCGCTGCTTTTCCGCATAAGGTATTGACCAGTGAACTTTTTCCTACACCGGAAGAGCCTACGACTACGATAGTTTCCCCTTCCGAGATATACTCTTGCAGATGAGCAATTGTGTGAGGTTGATAGATACTGGTCATGAACATCGGCATACGTTGTTGCAGATGTCGAACAGCGCTTTTTACTCGTTCCTGATCAAAGGTTAGATCAGCCTTATTTAGCACCAGTACTGGCTGGATATCGGCCTCAATAATCTGTATCATAAAACGTTCTGCTCTTCGAATATTGAAGTTCACATCGAGACTTTGTACAATAAAAGCCTTATCAATGTAAGAAGCAAGCGCTTGCCTGTCTGCTAAAGAGCCATTTCTCTTACGCTCCAGAACGCGCTCCCGCGGAAGCATGTCGATGATGATTCCCCTGTTCTCCTCAAATTGTTGAAAGATTACCCAATCACCTGTACAGGGCAGCTCATACTCTGATTTTGCATATAACATATTGCCAGTCAGTTCACAGCGAAGTATGCCGTTGTCGGATACGACGTCATAACAGGTCTTATGTACGGCCGCAATACGGCCATGGGGAAGCGATTGAAATCCTAAACTGAGTTTAAGTTGATCTAACTTGTTGTTCCAGCCGTATTTGCAGAGGTTAAAATCGAATTCGTGCAGATTTGTAACATTCTTTTTAATCATGTTAAAGCATGTTTTGGCGCTAGGTAAAAACGTTTGTTTTTTGCCTAGCCTGTCTAAAAAATAAGATAATAAGAATTACTCCCGAATTGGATCATCCGAGAAATTGATAGGACACGATATACAGTAAGATATCGTGTTTATTATGCTATATCCGATTTATTCGTTTTAACCATATCGCAAAAATACAGAATACCAAAGAACTATCCTAATATTTGTGTTCCATTTACTCGTTCTGCAGGCTGGCTATCGGGTTTGACAAAGCTGTTGATGGATTGCAAGCTAATGGTTAAAAGGGTAATAAGCGCAGCCATAACACCTATTATCAAGATCCACCATGATATGCCTGTATTGTAGCTATAGCCCTTCAGTCAGTGGCTCATGCTATACCAGCTGATCAATGAAACACAGGATTATTATTGTTGGATATGATGTAACAAATGATAAGCTAAAAGTAACATAAAGACATGTTTATTCTGATGCAAATCTCTAATTTTACCTTCCATCATTGATAAAATTATGTTTATTTAGATGGCCCCAACAAGTTTTAAAATTTCCTGTTATTGATCAGTATATGATAAAAATACCAATTATAAAATATAGAAATGCACATCAATTTTAACATCAGACCTTACTTTCACCTATTTTTTTGGCTGTTACTTTCCTATAGCGGTGCAGTTGCTCAAGAGCGGTTATACAAGCATAACTTTCCGCTGCAGGACGTCAAACTTTTAGAAGGACCTTTTAAACACGCACAAGATCTCAATGTAAACACGCTTCTACAATATGACGCAGACCGATTATTGGCTCCATTTTTAAAGGAGGCAGGGATTCCGGCAAAAACGAACAGTTTTCCAAATTGGATTGACCTCGATGGCCATGTTGGTGGACATTATCTATCTGCGTTGGCGATACATTACGCAGCTACTGGCGATTTGCAGTTGAAAGAACGGATGGAATATATGCTCAATGAATTGAATAGATGTCAGGAGAAGCACGGTAATGGATATGTTGGAGGGGTTCCAGACGGAAAACGGATATGGAATGAAGTTAAACACGGAAATGTGGACATTGTGGGACGATATTGGGTTCCTTGGTACAATCTACATAAAACATATGCCGGCCTTCGTGATGCTTGGTTATATGCAGGGAATGAACAAGCAAAAAATATGTTTTTGAAATTATGTAACTGGGGGGCGCAGCTGATCAGCAATCTTGACGACAGACAGATGGAGGCTATGTTGTCGAACGAGTTTGGTGGAATAAACGAAGTATATGCCGATGCCTTCCAAATGACCAGTGATCCACGTTATTTAGAAGTAGCAAAACGCTTTTCACACCGCGAGCTATTCGATAGCATGCGTGTCCGTAAAGATAATTTGGATAATAAGCACGCCAATACACAAGTTCCAAAAGCAGTGGGATATCAGCGTGTCGCTGAGGTCAGCGGCGATGCAGATTATAATACTGCAGCACATTTTTTCTGGGAGGCGGTCGTTGGATACCGCACTCTCGCTAATGGAGGAAATAGTAGACGGGAACATTTTCCTTCTCAGAGAGATTTTTTAAGCTACATGGAAGAACGTGAAGGGCCAGAATCGTGCAATACGAATAACATGTTAAAATTGACCGAAGGACTGTTTAGGATGAAGCCCGAAGCCAAGTTAATGGATTATTATGAACGTGCACTATATAATCACATCTTATCGACACAACATCCTGAGCACGGTGGTTATGTGTATTTTACGTCGGCTAGGCCTGCACACTATAGAGTATACTCTAAGGTTAATAGTGCGATGTGGTGCTGTGTGGGCACAGGAATGGAGAATCATGGCAAATATGGAGAAATGATCTATAGTCATCAGGGTGACAGTCTTTTCATCAATTTGTTCATTCCTTCTGAGCTAAACTGGAAAGAAAAGAAACTGAAAATTACCCAGCAGACTAACTTTCCGACATCAGGGGATGGAGAGCTGAGTATAAAAACCGATAAATCACTAAGGCTCAAAATTCTTGTACGTTACCCGCTTTGGCTCAAAAAGGGAGAATTTAACCTTACCATAAGTGGTCGCAACTATGCTAAAGATGCCGGACCGGGAGAGTATGTTGTGATTGATCGTCTATGGCAAAATGGTGATGTCATCAATATGCATAGTAAACTGAGATTTCATTTCGAACAATTACCTTTTAATCCAGACTACATTGCTTTGTTTCGCGGGCCTATATTAATGGGAGCTAAAGTTGGAACCGATCATTTGGATGGCTTGGTTGCTGGAGATCATCGTTGGGGACATATCGCAAGTGGTCCGCTTGTTTCGTTGTTCGACACTCCGATTTTAATTGGAGAGCGTGAACAACTTATTAGTAGATTAAACCAAGCACAGGCAGTTGACGGAGATTCATTACATTATAAACTACCCTCTTCGTTGATTCATGGCAATGTCCATAACTTATTGCTGCAACCCTTTTATCAAATTCACGATAGCCGATATATGATGTATTGGCTTTCAATGACCGAAGCTAAGTTCAATACACTTCAAAAAGAAATGGCAACCAAAGAACAAGAAAAGGTCGCATTGGATCAGCGGACTGCCGATATGATTACGCTTGGGGAGCAACAGCCAGAAATAGATCATCTTTTGAAGGGAGAGAATCTAAGTAAAGGAGTTCATCAGGGCGAATCGTGGCGTCAGACTCCGGAAGGTGGAACACTATCTTTTGAGTTCCGTACCGTAAATAAACAACCGTTGGAACTGATAGTTAGATATTGGGGATACGAATCGGGTAACAAAAAGTTTGATATTCTGGTGGACGGACAAGTGCTAGCCTCAGAGGATATTGTAAAGCGATGGGAGCAAAGTAAGTTTTTCGATGTGGTGTACCCGATTCCAGCAGCATGGACAAAGAATAAAGAATCGATTAATATCACGTTTAGAGCAAAGCCACACAACAGTACAGGCAGAATATTCCAGGTGCGTTTAGCACAGAAGTCGCCTAATAAATAAAACAGGCAATTCGAATCATGCTGAATATCTTCCCCTTTAAACTCCATTTCGTGTAGCAGCTGCTCCGTTAGAGGGATCAAGTTTAGTGTCTGTTGGTGAGATAATAAGTTGCCAGATCAGTGTTGGCGGTGAGTGCTAGGACGTTCATTTTTGATATTCTTGATCTACGCCTATTATGAAGGAACGCCGAAATGCCATTGGAGTGACATTTGTTTTGTGTTTAAACAGTTTACTAAATCCCTGTGGATGTTCAAACCCCAATTCATAAGCTATTTCGCTAACTGTAAGGGTTGTGGTGGTCAATTTTTCTTTCGCGACAGCAATCAGTTTATTGTGGATATGCTGTTGTGTAGATTCTCCGGTAACTGACTTCAGTACTCCGCTCAGATACCCGGGTGACATTGAAAGTGCTTCAGCTATAAAATGGACAGTGGGGAGGCCTTCTCTGACCGCGTTATTAAGGATATACTCGTTCAAGATTCTTTCCATACGTCCCAGGATTTCATGATTACCTATTTTTCGCGTGATAAACTGTCGTTGGTAAAACCGTTCCGAATAACGCAGCAGAGTCTCAATCTGGGCTATGATGATATTCTGACTGAATCTATCCAGATTGGTCCGGCACTCAAGGTCAATATATTTAATAATCCCCGTCAGAACACTCTCTTCGCTGTCGGATAAAAATAATGCTTCATTGACTTCGTACTCAAAGAAGTCATACTTTCCGATAGCAGAAGCCAGATGTGTATTCCATAGAAAATCCGGATGAATAAGTAACAGCCATCCCGTGTGTTGGGGTTGGGAATTTCCGATGGACTGGATCGTGAAAACCTGCCGTGGAGCCATGAAAAACAAAACACCTGAATCAAAGTCGCATCGTTGCTGGCCATATATTATCTTGGCGTTTTTTGTTCGCTTAAGAGATACAGCATAAAAATCAAGGATCAGCCTATCGACGTCCTCCTCTGGCAATGACCGAATATCATTATAATCTACCACACTGATCATAGGATGATATGGTTGAGTTAGTCCGCGGTAACGGTGATACTCACTGATCGTCTTTATGAATTTTGGCACCTTGTTTTCATTTTTTTAAAATTACTTATTTATCATCAAATACATGACGAATTGCAGGAATTTTATCATTCATCACACTTTAATATGGCGCCACTACTTGCGTTGCCGACCAGCTGACGATATTGACTTAGCCATTTGGAATTCAGCTTCTTTCTGATCGGAGTGAATTTTTTTCTGCGCAACTGAATCTCTTCTTCACTGAGATCGGCTGAGAGAAGATGTTTATCTATATCGATATGGATTAAGTCTCCATTTTCTAATAAGCCGATCATTCCTCCTTCGGCCGCTTCAGGAGAAACATGACCTATTGATGCTCCACGTGTGGCGCCGCTAAATCGACCATCCGTTATCAGCGCGACTGAACTGCCAAGTCCCATTCCCATAAGCAGACTTGTTGGAGTCAGCATCTCTTGCATGCCGGGGCCACCTTTAGGGCCTTCGTAGCGAATCACTACAACATTCCCCGCTTTAATTTCCCCTGCCAAAATCCCAGTGACGGCTTCGTCCTGACCGTTATAACAGACTGCAGTTCCACTAAATTTTCTGTCTCCGGCTATTCCGGCAGATTTTACAACGGCTCCCTGCTCGGCCAGGTTGCCATAAAGAATAGCCAGCCCCCCGACGTGACTATATGGATTGTCAATAGTATGGATGACCTTCGTGTCTTTGATCTGCGCATGGGCGATCTTTTCGAACAAGGTCTGGCCCGTAATTGTTATATGATCAAGGAGCACATGGTTGTTCCGTTTTGTCATCTCCTTCATCACGGCATTTACTCCACCTGCCCGATGAATATCCTCCATATGCACCGTACTTAAGCTTGGTGATATTTTGGCAATGTGCGATACTTGTTGAGAAATGACGTTGATATCGCTGAGCTGGAAATCAACATTCGCTTCATGTGCTATGGCGAGCATATGAAGCACAGTATTGGTACTTCCCCCCATGGCCATATCTACGGCAAAAGCGTTCTGTATAGCTCTTTCGTTGATTATATTTTTCAGCTTGAATTGTTTCGATAGTTCGCTGTCTTTAGCGATCTCGCAGATTCTTCTTGCCGCCTGCCGGTATAGGTTCTCGCGCTCGGGTGTAAGCGCCAGTATGGTACCGTTTCCGGGGAGTGCAACACCCATTGCTTCCATTAATGTGTTCATAGAGTTTGCCGTAAACATACCTGAGCAGCTACCTCCGCTTGGGCATGCATTACACTCGATGTCTTTAAGCTGCTCCTCGTTGATAATACCAGCTTCATGTTTGCCGACCGCTTCAAAAGCCGTGGCCAAGTCTATTGCTGTGCCATCTTTGCTGTATCCTTTTCGCATCGGGCCACCACTGACGAAGATAGTAGGTACATCTACCCGAAGTGCCCCCATGATCATTCCTGGTACGATCTTATCACAGTTTGGAATAGCTATCATTGCATCCAACTTATGTGCATTCATGACACTTTCGATTGAATTGGCAATTAGTTCGCGGCTGGGCAGCGAATAGAGCATCCCATCATGCCCCATAGCAATCCCATCGTCTATACCGATGGTGTTGAATTCAAAGGGGACACAATCATTGGCCCTGATCTCTTCTTTAATAATCTCGGCTACCTTATTCAGAAAATAGTGGCCCGGGATAATTTCGATAAATGAATTCGCTACACCAATAAACGGCTTGCAAAAATCGCTGTCTGTCAGACCTGTTGCCCGTAGCAGTGCTCTGTGTGGGGTACGTTGATAACCTTTTTTTACTTCGTCACTTCTCATTGTATAATTTAAATATTAGATTTCAGCCTACTGAGTGTTTCAGGAGATATGGCCAGATAAGCAGCCAGGTTTGCATTGGACAGCCGCTGTGTCAGTTCGGGATTATTTTTAAGTAGATCTTGATATCGTTCTTTAGCGGTCTGGGTTAGTAAACTACTGAGCTTATTATTTATGACTGTGAGTCCGTACTCCAGGATGTAGATATAAAATTTGTCCCATCCCGGCATATGGGATCTTAGAAAGGTGAAGTCGTTGTGACTAATGCTAAGCACCTCACTATCTTCTACCGCCTGAATAAATTCTGTCGCCGGCTGTCTGGAGATAAAGCTGACGATAGACGTTAAGAAGGTCTGTTCAAAAGCCATAAAACGAGTTGCAGTAGATAACTCGTCATTACGAAAATAAAGACGAAGGCAGCCTTTGTTAACAAAGAAAAGACGGTCAGCAATAGCCCCCTCTTCGAGCAGATGCTTATTCTTCTTTATTGACTGTGGTTCGAAATAGGTCAGGATCTCCGCTAATTGATCTTCCGTTAACGATACTCTTTTCCGTATTAGCTGCAAAAGTAGTTCTTTCATCTCTTACTGTTCTGTAGTATCAAATATGCAGCAAATATTACGATAAAGTTGTTGACTTTAGTCAAAATCGTACTTCAATTAACTGAAGCTTCAGATCCCAATTTCCCTCTGGAAGGCACAGCGCTATGCGAGTTCCTATTTAAACAAAGACTTGAATTTATAAATGCAACTAAATTGCTTTTATAAATTATTCTACCTAATTTTGTTTTCAAGCAAAAAGACAGTGAGCATGATTCCTAAAAAACTTCGGAGGCTGGAAACACAGCAATGTGTCTCCGGACATGGAATAGAACGGGCTGGCTAAAGATTGTACTGAGTATAAAAGAGAAAAAAGTTAGAATTTAATTTTCAACAAAATGGAAAGAAAACTACCGGTCACCGTTTTAAGTGGCTTTTTGGGTGCGGGTAAAACAACCTTGCTGAATCATGTGCTGCACAACAAGGCAGGGAAGAAGGTTGCCGTAATTGTCAATGATATGAGTGAAGTGAATATCGATGCTCAGTCAGTTGAGCGTGAGAATGTTCTTTCCCGGACTGAGGAGAAACTTGTTGAAATGAGCAATGGATGCATATGTTGCACGTTAAGAGAAGATCTCATGGTGGAGGTTGAGCGTTTGGCCAGAGAAGATCGGTTTGATTATCTCTTAATTGAAAGTACGGGTATCTCGGAGCCCATTCCAGTAGCTCAAACGTTCAGTTATGCTGATCCTAATAATCATATCGACCTTTCCTCATTCAGCTATATCGATACGATGGTGACAGTAGTGGATTGTTTCAATTTTTCGAGAGATTTCGGTAGCGCAGATACTTTATTGGATAGGGAATTGGCTGATGATGAAGGTGATAATCGGACAATCGTAAATTTATTGACCGATCAAATCGAATTCGCGAATGTTATCGTCCTAAACAAGGCAGATCTTGTATCGGAGGAAACGATAGGTACTTTAGAGGCGGCTCTTCATAAGCTTAATCCTGGGGCCAAGCTTATTCGTGCCCAATTTGGGCAAGTCGATCCAAGAGAAATTATGGGAACTGGTATTTTTGATTTTGACGAAGCATCGGCATCTTCGGGGTGGATGAAGGAGCTGGAGGCAGATCATGTTCCCGAAACAGAGGAATATGGCATTTCGTCATTTGTCTTTCGCGCGCAGCGTCCATTTCATCCACAGCGCTTATACAGTTATTTGAATGATCATTATCCACACAATATCTTACGTGCGAAAGGTCTATTCTGGTTAGCGTCAAGACCCGATATCGCCATTAGTTTTAGTCAGGCTGGGGGAAGTGTCCGATTGGAGAATGCGGGTGTATGGTGGAGCAGTATGCCTGAAGAAATGCGTTATCAATACCCCATTTATGCTGAAATACGGTCTGATCTTTTAAACCGTTGGCATCCCGAATGGGAGGATCGTAAAAATGAATTAGTGTTTATCGGTCAGCATCTGGAAAAAGAAAAGTATCTTGCAGAGCTGGAATCTTGTTTGTTGACTGAAGAAGAGACTGAAGATTGGCGTTTCACCTGGTGGAAGGACCAATTTCCTAAAAATATCTGATGATCATATGTCGGCTTCTACAGAGAGAGGTTCGCTTATGCAGAAGCCGACCTGTTTTTTTTATTGTTCGTTGCACGATATGTATAGAAGCCATGCGCGCATATCATCGGTAACACCTGAGAAAAAGATCATCAGTGGTCATCATGGTATGATCAAATGGCTTCCCTTGCCGCAAAACCACTATTTTGGTTAGCGCCCAGACACGATGTCTCCCTAAATTTTAGGCAAACTGGTCCGATTGGAAATACAGAGGTGTTTGCTATATTTGTCTTATGAAAAAATCTGATTAGCATATGACATATACTTGTTTTGCGGCAATCGATGAATGCCGTTGATTTTTATTTGTCAAATTTTTAATATATGCTAAAATGATCAATTTTTTTGAAAGTCCTTTTAAAGGCAAAATTATTAAAGACCACATTACTAACCCCAATATAGTGGCGGGGAAATATTCTTATTATTCAGGTTATTATCATGGGCATTCATTTGATGATTGTGCTCGTTATTTATTTCCAGATAGAGATGACGTTGATCGATTGATTATAGGAGCATTTTGTTCAATTGGAAGTGGTGTTAGCTTTATTATGGCCGGAAACCAAGGGCACCGGCATGACTGGATATCAAGTTTTCCATTTTATTATATGCCGGAGGTTGAATTCTTCAGAGGAGCAATTGACGGATTTAAGAATGCAGGCGATACTGTCGTTGGGCATGATGTCTGGATAGGCAGCGAGGCAATGATCATGTCTGGCGTGAAAATAGGAGATGGAGCAGTCATCGGAAGCAGGGCGTTAGTTACCAAAGATGTTGCGCCTTACACTATTGTGGGCGGAAATCCCGCGGAACCAATTAAGAAACGATTCTGCGACCAGCACATTGAAATGCTCTTAGAAATCAAATGGTGGGATTGGGATGAAACTAAATTATCAGATGCTATCCCAATGATCTGTTCAGGCAATATCGAACTGTTATATGAGTTTCATCATAATTATATAAAGCGATAAGTTGCCCGAGACTGTCCCCCGGACAGTCTCGTTCTTTATTAACCGCCTGATTTATTATTCAGGACAGCGCCCTGAAATTTTGAGCCATCTATCTCACTACATTGGCGGTTATAGTTTTTACCCTAGCAGGTCAATCCGTCACGCACGATATCGTTAATACATTCTTTTTGGTGGAAAGGATATTTGGGGCGTTCTTGTTAAGAATAGCCCCTTGCGTTTAGGCTTCGGAACACTTAAAAAAACGGAAAGATTAGTTCGGTTCCTTTTTAGGTTTTTCAAGTTGCTTTTAAAATTAGTAATTTCAGGTATGAAAGATCAAATCCTGCTGTCTACGTCGAAATTACTTCCTATCCTGGATAGGAAATTGATTGAATTGTTGAGCTCCCTGACTCCGGATGAATGGAATGCCCAGACCGTCGCCAAACGCTGGAAGGTAAAAGATGTCGCTTCCCATCTTCTTGACGGCAATCTGAGAGGATTGTCTATTACACGGGATCATTATTTTGGAGAGCAAGCTGAGCACATTCATACATTTGGCGATCTCGTCTCGTTTCTTAACGACCTTAATATGATTTGGACCAATGCTACAAGGCGCTTAAGTCCAGCTGTGCTGACCCAATTGCTGGAAAGTACAGGAAAACAGTATTCCGCTTTTCTTCAGACACTCGATCCAGATGAGGATGCCCTGCTTTCTGTTGCCTGGGCAGGCCATCAGAAGTCACCCAACTCGTTTCATATTGCTCGAGAGTATACCGAAAAATTTCTGCATCAGCAGCAGATCCGGGATGCAGTTGGCAAACCTGGAATTATGACCAGGGAATTCTATTATCCGTTTATACATACGTTGATGTTTGCACTGCCTCATACGTTCAGGAATGTGGAGGCAAAAGCCGGGACCATTGTTTCATTAATTGTCAGCGGCACAGTAGGCGGACAATGGAATATTATCAAGTCCAAAGATGGCTGGGAATTGAACACTGAAAAAGGTGATTGTGCCGAAGCCATTGTAAAAATCGATCCCGATACAGCCTGGAAATTGTTTTCAAAAAGCTGGTCTCCAGATGATGCGATGGATAAAGTAGAAATAAAAGGAACTGAAAGTTTGGGCCATCAGGTTTTAAAAATGGTATCGGTAATGGCTTAAGATAATTATATGCCTCCTATTTATCGGCGATAAAATGATCTATAATACGATACAGCCAGATTTGGATCTTAGCGCTTATATAAGTCATTTTTGGACAGGTAGCTGGGATGCGGTAGCGGATCCGGCACAAGATAAGCATATCATAATTGAATCGCTTGCTTGAAATTACTTTTGCGTTTACTAACGGCGAAAGACAAGCTGTTCTGTTATTTACAACTGTGCAAGAGCAGACGCATAAAACTTTATGTGTTGACATGGCGATGTAGACTGGTCCCCCGTTGGCTATCTTGCTGGGGTATATGGGCAAATATCTTATCTATGGTTGCCAGCTGCCTCGTATTTTTTGAGGCTTTAGAAATTATTTCGACTGCTTATATCTTACTGAATAGTGCTACCGCTCTTCATGAAATTGTATTTGCTGTACAGCTTATACATCAAGGTACGTAATATTCCCCTTTGATGACAAAGAATGAGCCTCGAATAGTTCCCGCCAATTTAGATTTTTGCCGGGCAAACTTAAACTTTTCCAGTTCCTTCGGAATTTCCATTCCCTCAGACAGTTTAAAACCTACAGCTCTCTTTTTCGGATTGTCCAGCGGATATAAAACATTGATACCAAGACCGCTCTCGTAAAATACGAACACCCATTTTATGTTTTCAATTTGTAAGGAGGCTGTTTCTAAAGGTTTGGACGCTATCACTATGCCTCTTTCTTTCTCTAATATGTGATGAACCCAATTTACAGTTTCCGTGCTTTCATCTGCTGTCGTGACATGAAATTCGATGTTGTATTTATTCATAAAATACCTTGCTTCATTTGCTCGTAAACCAGCCAGAGCCTCAGCAACAGGAGACGACTCCAGACCTTTTACAGCCACGTTTTTAAAATCTACTTTCATATTAATACTATTTATTACTAAACATCATTTTTCTATCTGAAGGTCTGCAATACCACGAAGTCGCTATCAGAACAAGATACAATAAGCACGGCAACATAGACTTAAGCGCATCACCTGACGCGATGTGCGAATATAGCGCTCCGGTAACGGTGAAGAAGATGCCTGCATAAGCCCATTCTTTCAGGACTGCAAATCCCGGAATAAGCAGTGTAATTACACCCAGGACTTTCGAAACACCAAGAAATGTAAGGATGTAAGCGGGATAGCCTAAATGTAGTAAGTTTTCCTCAGTACCGGGGCCACCGGCCTGTATTCTAAATAGTTGAACAGCGGCCGTGGATATCATGCCCATGCATAGCCAAATAGTGGCTATCCAGTAAATAATTCTAATTCGTTTTTTCATACGCTATTACTTCTTGTTGTTTATGTGGTTTATATCAATTCCGTGCGCAATGCAATCGAACTAACTCATACGATTCAAGCTTATATTTAAGTCACGTTATTTAATTGAACACGTCATGTTTTATGTGAAGTCATT
Source organism: Sphingobacterium thalpophilum (assembly GCF_901482695.1). Taxonomy (NCBI): domain Bacteria; kingdom Pseudomonadati; phylum Bacteroidota; class Sphingobacteriia; order Sphingobacteriales; family Sphingobacteriaceae; genus Sphingobacterium; species Sphingobacterium thalpophilum. Next base: position 239,825 of record NZ_LR590484.1, on the reverse strand, counting down.
TGACTACAAATATAAGTGTAGTTATTTAACTACACAATATTTTTTTATCTTTTTTTCGGCTTTTGCTCGATAAGGGAGATTTGGAATATTGGGTGTAGAAAGGACAGATGGGGCAGTTAGGTTTAGGGCTAAATGTTGCGAAGGCTGCATAAGGCGGCAGGCGCAATGAAGAAAGCAGGATTTTAAATGAGTGTTCTACAAGCAGTTCCTGAGTATACTGCTCATGTAATTTCCTTTTTTTCTGGGAATTGAAGCGGTAGCAAATGTACGCGGCGATTTGTATACCTCCCCACTATACTCCGGGCTCGTAAGTGTTGGCATCATATAATAGACGTTTTCTTGATCCTCGGTATTCATGTACCATTTCCCACCGAGATGTTTTCTGAAAGTTTCTCCGATATAAATGGTTAACAAGTCGAGCATTTTATGGTCAGCCTTCAATTGATTGATAGTCGGATAGGTTGTGATAATCCATTTTTCAATTTCATCCAATGAGTGAATGCTGTAATCGAGATTTAGGTTGTTTTCTCTGGCAAAATCTCCGGTGAACAAGTCCATTTTTTCTCCGATTAGAAATATCCACTCCTTAAAATTATCTTGTGTATATGACATAACGCGTTTATTAGTAATTTCTGACACTTTTCAGAATGCTCATAAATATAATTAAAATATTTCCGCAAATTTTAGTAGTAACATTTGCCTATGGCATGTGTTATAAAGATCCAACTTTATTTTATTACTTGGACAACAACCTTTTTGATAGCCTGGGTATTTTTAGTCCTTAATCAGGTTTTTAAGTCTGTCTAGATTGATATTTCTGAAAAAATTGATGGACTGTGTATAGATGCCCCCTTTGGGGTCAATAACCGCATAAGTAGGATACCCAGCCCCGTTGAACAAGGTAAGTAATTCATCCATCTGTGTATTCTGTACAAAGAGATGTTCTCCAGGGAGTTCCAGTTCCGCTATCTTATTCTGCCAAAGAGCTTCGGAGGAATTGCCGTCTGTACATAGATAGACAAACACGACAGGCAACTTCTCCTAATCGGCCTGCAATTGCAGCTTTTTACTATGGGGCATATTCGATAGGCAGGGTGTACACCATGTTGCCCAAAGATCCATGATGATATATTTATCCGGAAAAGCACCTTTGATAGACTTCAAGAGCTCTACTCCCGATTTAGCTTCGTTCAGATATAGATTAGCTTCAAAGCTCGTACTTTTTAAATATTTCCCTATTTTGCTGTTACGCGTTTCATCTTGCTTGGCTACAAGAAGATTTTGCATTTTAAGGATTTTAGAAGTCAGCTCCCTATTCTCTTCGTTTAGATACAAAGTTGCCCATTTCGACTTAACCGATTTCTCCAGTACTTTATTGATCTCTAGCTGGCTTGGTAAATCTCTGCTTGACACCTGCATTTTGACAAGATCGGCATAGGTATTTGGTAGCAGGGAGTCGATTTTTGTAAATTTAACACTATCGCTCAGTTTGTCTTGCTTGGTATGTAGTTTTTTATTGTTGATATACCAATACAAGTAGCGCATGTATTCAGCCGATTCGTTTGTAATAGCATATATCGGAATCTGTAGTTCCTTTATATTCGTCAGTTCATCGTTTTTAAAAAGTAGATAACTGATTTTTTTGGAATTGTAATAGGCCTCTGTTTCACTTTCGATTATTTTCTTAGCGACCTGTCTGTTTTCCTTTAAGAAATTTGAGTTAACGGTTCTTTGTAGATTAAATAACGAATCTAATTTCACCATGTACCGATTGTCCTCCGGTTTTAGTTTTTGAAAGTCCTTATATAGTTCAGGCAGGTGTTTTTTATTGTACAAGATGTAGGCATTCAAAGTACGGTTTATTGCTCCGTCCTTTCCAGCGAATGCCATTCCTTCTCCAAGCATATAAACCCTTTCGTTTTTGAGTTTTTCAAGGTCGAAGGTAAGGTCCAGTTCCTCGTTAGCGTATAAACAGGAGTACACATACTCGCCTAATGAAAACCAGATTTGTTGATAGGGCAACTTGCTCGGCAATTGCAATTCAAAAGTCCCATCGTTTGCGATTTCAGTGGTTAATTTAGCCGTTGTCCCCAATACCCGAAGTATCAAAATTCTCGAATCTGGTGCTGTCTATACTCGGAAAATACCTTGTCGGAATTGTTGCCAACAGATCAGCTTCAGCGCTGGCTTCTTTTATGATAGATACGGCACCTGTGCTGTCATTTAAGATTTCGGCGTCTTTCAACCTCACTATTGTGGTATCGTCCTCAACGAAGTTGTACCCAATAGCTTCGCCTGACTGACGCCAGACACTTGGAATGGTGTCCGTACGATAACCTTGCTTCATAAAAATCAGCCGGCCCAGCCAGTCTGGACTTCTGTCCAGTTTAAAATATCCGCTCTTATCCGTTCTCACCTGTTTCCCTTTTCCGTTTTCTTCAATTACGGTTACGCCTTCGAGAGGCTGATCGTTTCCGTCCAGCACTCTGCCCTGATAGAAATTGTTTACCCCAGTCCGGCACGAAAAAAGCAGAAGCAGGAGATAAAAGATATTCTTCATGTATATGTGAAATTAGTTACTACTGTCGATTATTTTCACCTTGTAAAACTCATATTCGTTGCCCCGCTCGTTATATTTGGTCACCAGACCGAAGTAGAGGCTATGGTCATCGGTCCAAAACTCTTTTTCAACTACACACAGCCATTTATTCGTTTTCTTTTCGAAAATATCGTTGAGTTCAGCGATCTTTTTAAATTTACCGTTTTTCTTAACCTGAATGAAATGATAAAAGCATTCCTGACCCTCGTACACCTTATTCAGCCTGAATATTCCACTGGGGGAGGTAGTGGCTAGACCTGGATTACCGGTATCATAAGTCTCCTGTCCTGTCCCCAGGTCAAAGCTGACATCCGTTGAATGGCCGCCTTCAAGCAAGAGAATATCTTCCGTAGGAAAAAATGCGACAAAAGTGCACTCGGATAATAAGTCGTTATCATCGGAGGAAGTCCCGTTACGGAAATTAATTTTTTCGATATTTAGATAGTTACCCATTTCTTTGAAATCAACGACTCGGGTCAAAAGTTTCGGGACGATTTGAAAGTCAGTGATTTTCTCAGCAAGCTTGCTTGTTTTTTGCCGTCGCTTGGACGTGAAAAACTCCTCTGCACTTATTTTTTCAATTTCAAAATGGACAGAGATTGAATCCCTGGCAACCATCGCATGTTCTTCAGTTGATGTTGGTTCTTTTAATTTTTTTGATTGAACGACAGATTTGTTCTTTAATTTCTGTCCGCACGCAATTGTCCCCAGAGAGAGAAAAGTCAATGACGTTATTTTGATGTAAAGACTGATTTTCATTTTATCGCGATTAAAATATTGCTTTTGTCCACCCATGGCATATTCTGCCTGCCGATAGTTAACACGGCAACCACCAATGCATAAAGATTACCTTACCGTCCCTAAAAAACATTTTGACTTGCCCGTCAGAGCTGTCTTCGTAATCTTCTTTTAATGTAATGACCCATAGTTTCCCTTCTTTGTCCATGCCTATTCTCCCACTTACCGCTGCTGGGAACAGCTGTTGTATATCCTGCAGGGTCGTATAAGCATCTATCCGAATCCCTTTATAGATGATAAAATTGCCATCTCTGAACCAGAATTCGTCCACAGCCACACTGTCCCCGCTGTTCTCGAATCGTGAGCCACTTTTGTAAAGGTACTTGTCATGGGGTGTTTCTGTATTAAAGATGCTGATACAGGGGGCATCATCTTTCAACAGTCTTATACTATCGGGATTTCCGAATACAGTTTCAAACTCACCCATGGTAAAGAATCTTTTCAATTTACCGTTAAATCTGATATCTTCAGCAAGCATGACATCCTTTGCTTCATTTTCACTTCTGCGTGTAGCGACACCAGCACTTGGATGACGTGGCTTATTGTGCTCGTCTTGGATTGCAGTATCTGTTTTCAAGGGGTCCTTCCTGTTAGGGCCCTGGCAGGAAAACAGTACGATAACCATCAAAATCACTGTTGCTCGTACAAAAGTCATTTTATCCTTAATTTTGTTTTCCATATTTATATCAAAAGCTCTCGATATGTTCAAGAATATTCACTTTAATCCAATTTGCCCGTACGTTTGAAAACCTTTCTGTGAGCATCTCCCGGTTTCAGCTATTTCCTTTTTTGTCCCAGACAGCGCCCCATGTACGTAAATTCAATTTTCCTTTATGACTTCCATTTCAATTTCATCATTCTGCCCCTGTTGGGCCGGTACAACCAACAGATTCGCTTTTCACCTTTGCGCGTAAGATTATCGGAGGAGCCTCGCCACTGCCAATATCTTTGAAACAGGCATAGTCCTTGTCTTGCTCGAACCATATGATTACTGAATATTGCCCTCTGCTCAATTATGCCGGTCTGTCATTTATTATTGTACCTCAAATAAAGTAAAGATATACTAATCAGACTTACCCTTTTCATTTATTTAAAATTCGTCAAGTAATGATTCATATTCGCTGCCGGCGATAAAGCCTATTTTTTTTGCAGTTCATAACGGACAAGGACTCAGAGCTCACGTTTATAGCCATCATTATTGTTGTTGCTGGCAATTTCACCGCAGGGACTAATAAAATAAGTTTTGGAGAGGAACTTAAGAATAAAGCAGTTTCAAAGAAGTTTAGATCAAACTTTTCTTTTGATAAATCTATTCCATATACTTGCATAAATAATGTATTTATGCTCCGCATCGAGTGGCTAAGATCGTGATAATGGGTTCTTCCCTAAAGACTCTCTGGCTTTGACTCAATAGGTCTGCTGTACTTTAATATGAAGCTTAGGCTCTGTCTATGGTTTAATCAATATTAGGGCAGCAGATGGAGCTTATTTATACCAAGATACAAGCTAACGATTTTCATTAATTTATTATTGGTGTAATACTTACCCCGAATCACTGTCATTGGGAATACACCTATTTCTAATCTACCAAAGACGATGTTTAAAAAGAAAAATATCATCACTGTACAACATCCAGAATCTGTCCATCATACGAATGGAATGATCGGTTCCTGGACCGACTGGAAATTAACAGGAACAGGAACTCAGCAAGCCGAAAATATCGCGGCAAACTTAAAAACCGAGTTTGCGGATATCCACTTTTCTTTGTATTCGTCACCACTTAGCAGAACCAGAGAGACGGCTGAAATAATTGCGAAAAAATTAAATATAATCCCCCAATTCAGTTCGGCATTGAAAGAAAGGAATCTTGGAAAAGCTGTGGGGAAATCCGTAAAATGGCTGAAAGAAAATATTGAAATGGAAGAATTGACCGTATATGATAAGTGTTTTAGTGATGCTGAATCAAGATTTGATGTATGGCAAAGGATGTTATCATTCTATGAAATCTTGTTAAATAATGCCGAAGAGAATATTATTCTTGTCTCACATGGGGATAGTTTAAGTGTATTCAATGTGATGTGGCTGGGTCTGGATGTGGAAATGCTCAACACAATTGATTTGTACGGCGTCACCGGCGGTGTCTCCTTCATGTATCAGACAGTGCAGGGAAAAAGAATCATCAAGCAGATAGGGGATACATCATATAAAATTCGGAGAGCTGTATGAGTACACCACTTTCGGAAAACATCAAGCCTGTCTTGCTACCTATAACTTCCGTGAATTTGCAAAGCATACCACTGTCGCAAGCAATCCTATTTCTCGTGGACAACTGTAGGCTACTAATCGCAACAGTTCGTCGATTAAATTTGCCGCCACAGATTCCATAAAACATGCACAAATAACCGGATCTCCATTGAATACGGAAAATGAACGCGTAAATGCATTATTGAAACCCATATATGACCAGTACGAGGCTTTAAATAACGAATATAAATCCAAATCTCTAGCAGACCAACAGGACCCGAAATATATCAAGACATTGGAAGACCGAGCCAATGCGATACAGCAGCAGACCATTGATGCCAAATTGGATTATGTCGCCAAAAACCCAAAAAGCTATATGGCTTTGATGGCTTTTAATTCTACCTTACCACCGGAGTTTGATGCCATCAAGGCCGAAAAGATATTTGCCACACTGGATCCCAGTTTACAGAATTCTATCCTTGGAAAAGCTTGACAAAGCGTATCGCTTTGGTCAAAAAAACAAGCGAAGGGGTAGAGGCACAGGATTTTACACAGCCTGATGTTGACGGCAAACCGGTGAAGTTATCCGATTGTCGTGGTAAATATGTGCTTATAGATTTTTGGGCGTCTTGGTGCGCCCCATGCCGACGTGAAAATCCAAATTTGGTAAGATCCTATGCTAAATATCAAAAAAAAGGCTTTGAAATTCTGGGTGTTTCCATGGATAAAGCTGCGGACAAGTCGAAATGGTTAAAAGCCATTCAGGATGATGGACTTACCTGGAGGCAGGTCGGCGATCTTAAGGGATGGGAAAATGAAGCCGGAGCAATGTACGATGTTAAGGCTATTCCAATGAATTTCTTGGTAGATCCGAATGGTAAAATCATTGCTAAATATTTACGTGGAGAAGAGTTAGATAAAAAACTAGCCGAAATTTTTGATAAGTAGTTTTCACCAGCACCTAAACTTATCCGGTGCTGGTAAATGTTTAGTTAGTGGAGACGGCTGTTCCTTTGGCAGCCGTTACTCTTTTTGGAATCCGGTACCAGATATGGTATCTGCGCATACCTCTTCTTCAATTTTGGAAGGCACAGTCGCTCAATGATAGTTTGGTTTAAGCCTTGATTTTCAAACAGAAAAAACTGCAGGCGGACATAGAAAAACTGATGGTTTTTATATTTTTTTCTTGTTTTATGTTGTTTTTCAGTTCTTTTTCTTGGATTATCTAACTGTTGTTGTGTTTACTCTGGTTAATTGCGATTATTGCTGTAAATAATCTTGTTTAAAAAATTACCCTGATTCGTGAAAAATAATTATTCCCAATTATGAATAGAAAATTCAAAACAATAGCTTTCATTTCCTTATTGTTCATCACCACTGGTCTTCAGGCGCAGGTCGGCAAATATCAGTGGAAAGAAAGCTCTGAAGGCGGATATACCTATAAATATGTAACTAACGATCCTGTGCAGACACGTTTTTACAAACTGAAAAATGGTCTCACCGTTATTCTTAGTCCAAATAACAAACAGCCCCGTATACAAGCATACATTGCAACCAAGGCTGGCAGTAAAACGGATCCTAAAGATCATACTGGACTGGCGCATTACCTTGAACATATGCTCTTTAAGGGTACGGACAAGTTCGGCAGCCTTGATTGGTCCAAAGAAAAACCTTTGCTGGATCAAATCGATGATCTTTATGAGAAATATAATCATACGAGTGATGCTAATGAACGCACGGCTATTTATAAAGAAATTGACCGCGTGTCCGGCGAGGCGTCAAAATATGCTATCCCCAATGAGTACGACAAATTGATGAGCAGCATGGGGTCTAAGGGGACCAATGCTTTTACATCTTTTGAACAGACCGTCTATGTGGAAGATATTCCCAACAATGTCGTTGACAAATATCTAGCTGTTCAGGCCGAGCGTTTCAGAAGCCCCGTTCTGCGTTTGTTCCATACCGAACTGGAATCCGTATATGAAGAGAAGAACATCAGTTTGGATAACGATAATAGAAAGTCCATAGAGACTATTTTTGCAGCTATGTTTCCCAACAACAATTATGGCAGGCAAACCGTATTGGGGTCTGTTGAGCATCTCAAAAATCCTTCGCTAAAGGCTATCCGTGATTATTATAATACCTATTATGTTCCCAACAATATGGGCATTATTATGTCTGGAGATTTCAATCCTACGGATATCATCCAACGTATTGACAAGGCGTTTTCCGCTATGAGATCTAAGCCTGTTCCGGCTTATGCATTTGAAAAAGAGCAACCGATTACCAGTCCCATTACAAAAACCGTCACCGGTCCTGCATCAGAGTATATTTTGATGGGATTTCGGTTTCCCGGAGCGGCCGATCCGGATGCGCAGCTGCTGAATCTTATGGCCAATGTGCTGACCAACGGATCTGCCGGATTGATTGACCTGGATCTTGTCAAGTCCCAGAAATTACTGGGTGCTGGCGCGTTTCCTTACGTTTTAAAGGATTATTCCATGTTAATCTTACAGGGCAATCCGGGAGCGGGACAGAGCCTGGAGGATGTTAAGCAGCTCTTGTTGGATGAACTTGACAAATTGAGAAAGGGAAAGTTTTCAGAAGACTTGCTTACTTCTATCGTAAACAATGAAAGGAAGGCACAGATCAAGCTTTTTGACAATTATACAAGTACGGCTGAGCAACTCATGTCTGGCTTCACCTCGGAGCTTGACTGGGCAAAAGAACTGGCTTATACGGATCGTTTAGCGAAGATAACGAAGGAAGATATTGTACGTTTTGCCAATAAGTATTTATCTGAAGTGAACTATGTCGCTGTTTATAAACAAAAGGGGCAGGATACCACGGTCGATAAAGTGGTCAAACCAGCCATTACGCCCATTACGGTCAACCGCAATGTAGAGTCTGCCTTTTTGAAACAGATCAATGCCATGTCCGAACAAGATATTCAGCCGCTGTGGATTGATTTTGAGAAAGATATGACAACTGCTAAGTTGAAAGATTTGGATGTTTTGGCCGTACAGAACAAAAACAATGAGCTTTTTAGCCTCACATACCATTTTGACTTTGGGCGGTGGGATAATAAATTATTAGGATTGGCAGTAGGATATTTAGAGTTTTTGGGCACGAGAGATAAGACCAGCGAAGACTTTAGCAAGGCATTTTACAAATTGGCATCCGATTTTTCGGTATCTACAGGAAATGAAGAAAGCAGTGTTTCTATTTCCGGTCTAAATAGTAATTTCACTGCATCAATCGACCTATTGCAGGATCTGATGCATAATTGTGTGGCGGATGAAGCGGCTTTCAAAGCATATATTGAGCGCGTCAAGAAATCGAGGGCCAATGCCAAGGAAAATAAGGCGACCATTATGGAAGGGTTAAAAGCCTTTGCGCGTTATGGAGCTAAAAATCCGTTTAATTACACCTATTCAGACGGGGAACTGGATAGCTTAAAAGCGTCAGATCTTGTTGATGTGTTACACAATCTGGCGAATGCCAGACATCGTATACTATATTACGGTCCACAAGCAGTCGGTGATCTTGTCAAAAACCTGAAATCTTTAAAACAGAGTGACCTGCCTTATTTTAACATAGAGAAGGGCGTGAAATTTGAAGAAAAGCCCACAACTGAGAATAAGGTCCTGTTCGCACAGTATACTATGAAGCAGGCTGAAGTGTTCTGGATTCGGAACTCCGGCTTATTTGACAAAAACCAGATACCTACTGTTGCATTTTTTAACGGTTATTTTGGGGGAGGAATGGGCAGTATTGTTTTCCAGACACTCCGCGAATCGAAAGCACTAGCCTATACGACATATGCGTATTACGGACAACCTCAACGGAAAGAAAATCATGGTATGGTAGGCGCATATATTGGGACACAATCTGATAAGTTTAAGGATGCTGTAGGTGGAATGAATGAGCTTTTGAACAAACTCCCTGAATCTAGAGTAGGCTTGGAATCAATCCGGACCAATTTATTGAAATCACTGGCAAGTGAGCGGATTACAGGTGCAGGTATACTCTCAAGCTATCTGGCTGCACAGCGTCGGGGACTAAATGAAGACTCCAGAAAACTGATTTTTGATAAATTGCCTCAACTAACGTTTTCGGACCTTAGTGCCTTCCATGCAGACAATATCAGTAGTAAACCCTATATCTATTGTATTGTAGGAGATGAGAAAGACTTAAATAAAGATACGCTCTCACACTTGGGAAGTATCCAAAAATTAAGTCTTGAAGAGATATTTGGATACTAATCCAATGAAAGTTGTTTCAGTGTTTATAGTTTATTGGGGCCGCATCATATACAGCGGCCCTTTTTTATTATTGCGCCATAAACATTTGGTCACAGCATTGCTTGCAGTATGATTTATCGTTTTGAAACCTTAAATTTAGAAAATACAAACCGACAGATGAAAAATATAGGAAATTATAGCTTTTTTGTCCTTTTGCTTCAATTTTCCTTCCTGCTTGCAGAGGCTCAGGGTAATCGTTCGGTTTACGATCGTGCGATGAAAGAGATTCAGCAGCTATTTAATGAAAGGCAACCCGATCGTATTTATGAACAGGCATCCAATAGTTATAAAACTAGAATGCCAAAGGAAAAGTTCACGCTTGGGATGAAGAAATTTGTAGCGAAGACAGGGCAGATGCAGAGTTTTTCTTTTGTTGATACAGCGGCGAATGGATATAACTATGCGATTAAGTTTGAAAATTCCGACCAGTTATTTTCGATTCTGCTTGATGAAGAAAAGAAGATCATCAGGATGAATTTTAAAGAAATCCCTTTTGTGGCCAAAGAAAAGGATTACAAGGTCGCGAGTAGCAATCCAATGAAAGATTCTTTAGATTTATGGGTAGAGAAATTCGTTAGGCCCTATATCCAAAAGGAAAACGCTGCTGGTATCATACTAGCTATAATTGAAGGTAACAAAGAAAGGAAATATAGTTATGGAACCACTGACAAAACGATTCAGGCTCTACCAGCATCTTCTGAAAGCATCTTTGAAATTGGGTCAGTTACAAAAGTATTTACCTCTCTATTATTAGCCAAGGAAGTCGTTGAAGGAAAGATGACATTGAATGATCCTGTCAATCAGTATTTACCCGATTCTATTCCTCCATTAAGCTACCAAAATAAGACAATATCGCTGATGCAGTTGTCTAATCATACCTCTGGATTACCCCGGCTTCCTGAAAACATTTTTTCTGGCAATGTGATCATTGAGGATCCGTATCGTCATTACACGTCAGATTCCCTTTTCCATTACCTGAAAAATTACAAAGTTGTTGCCCAACCCGGAAGCCGGTTTTCTTATTCAAACTTGGGGGCGGGATTACTAGGCGTGATTTTAGAACGTCAAAATAGTAAAACGTTTGCACAGCTGCTAAATGAAAATATTTTTTTGGCACTAGGGATGAACAAAACATCATTGAAGGATGTAGGCGTTATTCAAGGGTATGATGAAAGAGGTAAGGCTTCTTCCAATTGGCATTTAGGCCCGTTGTCGGGTTCCGGTGCAATTCGGTCAACGCTCGATGATATGATAATTTTTATGAAAGCGCAGTTAGGCTCAAAGAATAACTTGGCGAATGCGATCGAATTGAGCCATAAAGAAACTTTCAGCGCTGCCGAACAAACAATGGGGCTTGGCTGGCGAATTGAAAAACTCGAAAATCAGCAAATATTTTATCATTCTGGAGGCACTGGAGGATTTAGATCTTTCGTTGCATTTAATGATACACACCTGCATATTCCGGAGTAAATTGACCCCATGATTCCGGCACTTTGCACTGGAGTATATGCGCGATTCCATTGAGTTATCGCATGCCATTCCGGCAGATGTTGACCCCCTAATAAGATTTAGATGGATTTATTCCGGATCATACTGACCCCTCAAAAATAATGTTGGTGGTAATTCCGGAGCATCTTGACCCCCTTGGTTATTTTGATTTATTTGGGATAAGATTTTTAAGAGTTATTCCAATGGCCGGTAAATCAAGACCCATGAGTCAGATAAAACAATTGATAAGATTGAAACAGCAGGGCTATGCCATAAAAGCGATAGCACGTTGTTTATCACTGAGTAAGAACACCGTAAAGACCTATCTTTTCAAGATCGGTCAGGCAAAGCTCAACATGAACGAGCTGCTGGAACTGGAGGATCCGATTCTCGACGGGCTTCTGAATGCCGGTAATCCAGCCTATCGTGATGCCCGGTTTGAGGATTTCAAAGAGCGGCTTTCCTATTTTCAGCAAGAACTCGGCCGTCCCGGTGTTACCCGTAAACTTCTTTGGGAAGAATATAAGCAAAGCGTGTCGGACGGCTATGAACTTTCACAGTTCTGTTTCCACCTGGGGCAATATCTCAAAGTACAGAAGCGCAGCTCGATGGTCATGGAACATACGCCAGCAGATAAACTTTATATCGACTTTTCCGGCAAGAAGCTTCATTTTATCGATGGCAATACCGGTGAGATCATAAATTGTGAGATATTTGTGGCCTGTCTTCCTTTTTCCAATTATTGTTATGCCACAGCTGTGCCGAGCCAGAAGACACCCGACTTTTTGGACGCGCTGGATAAATGTATACAGTTTCTTGGCGGGGTGCCAAGATGTATCGTTCCGGACAATCTTAAGTCTGCGGTTATAAAAAGTGACAGGTACGAACCGGAAATCAACCGCTGTATGGAAGATCTGGCCAATCATTACGGTACTGTTATCGTTCCTGCACGCGCTGGAAAGCCCAGGGACAAGAGTGCCGTAGAAAACCATGTAAAGATCATTTATACGCAGGTATTTGCCAAACTTCGAAACAGGAGCTTTTTCTCATTATCAGCCCTCAACAGCGCCGTTGAAGACTGTGTATTGAAGCTGAACCAGACGCGTATGCAGAACAGGAGTTATTGTCGGCAGGAACGGTTCCTCAGCTGTGAAAAACATCTTCTGTTACCATTACCCGAGCATCGCTTTGCACTAAAATATTATGCGGAGCTTAAGATCGGTGAAAACGGGCACGTCTATCTTGGCAGGGACAGACACTTCTATAGTGCACCCAGTTGCTATATCGGAAAGAAAGCACAGGTTATCTACACCAAAAATCTCGTGCACATCTTTGTTGGAGGAAAACAGGTCGCCCTGCATCAGAGGAGCCCAAAACAGAATGCTTATACCACCCTGGAGGAACATTTGGATGCCAAGTACCGTGAGTTCAGAAAAAAGAACCCTGCCCATTACCTGACAAGAGCAAATGCCATATCCCCGGTATTCAGTGAACTGGTACAGATGATCTTTGACCAGAAACGCCATCCTGAACAGCTTTACAGGACATGTGATGGGCTGTTCAGGCTTCAAAGGACCTACAGCGACCTGTTTATAAAGGCCTGTCGGGTGGCTATTACTCATCGCCAGCTACGGTATAAGTTTGTTGAAGGTCTTTTAATAACCGGTATGGTAAACTTTCCGGAGCACGGCGGGGCACCGACCGAAAAAAAACTTCCCCTGCACGAAAATATCAGGAACCGGGAGTATTATTCATAACATAAAAATCAATTACAGTGAACATCGAACACAACATGAGAAGTCTCCGCCTATTGGGTATGGAGCGTAGCTGGAAAGCATTGGTAGAAACGCGTCGTATGACAGAACTTAACTTTGAGGATGGATTGCAGCTTCTCCTGCAGTCAGAGCTGGACAGCAGGGACGAAAAACGGTTTGACAGACTAAAAAAGAATGCTGCCTTTCGTTATCAGGCATCGATTGAGGAGCTCAATATGGATCCCAAACGCGGTATGGACAAAGCCCAGATTGCAGACCTGATTACTGGCGGGTATATTGAAAGAGGTGAGCCGCTACTGATATCGGGCGCGACGGGGTGCGGAAAAAGCTTTCTGGCCTCAGCCCTTGGGTTAAAAGCGTGCTCACAGGGAAAAAAGGTCTTATACTTCAATCTACAGAAGCTGCTCCAGCGAACCAAGATTGCCAGACTGGAAGGATCAATGCACAAACTTCTAGACAGGATTGCAAAATCTGACCTGCTGATCCTGGATGACTTTGGTCTTGTAAATCTGGATCAGCAGCAAAGACTGGACCTGATGGAAATTATTGAAGATAGGCATGCCAGGTCATCCACCATTATAGCCAGTCAGCTTCCGGTCGCAAGCTGGTATGATGTGATTGGGGAAGATACAATTGCGGACGCTGTATTGGACCGGATTGTACATACTTCTCACCGAATTGAACTTAAGGGTGAAAGTCTAAGAAAAAAAAGGTAATATTGTCAGGCTATTGGTAAAAATCCCCCAGATAACCAAAATCAGAGGGGTCAGTATCGCCGGAAAGGGGTCAACATCACCGGAATATGCAACAACAAAAAGCGATTGTTATTTTATCCAATACAGCTGTTGACGTGACGAATATAGGCTTTTCTATTTTAGAACAGGCGTTAAATGATTAGCACCAAAATTGAAGTTAAAAGTATTACCTACTTTCTTCACATTGATATCAATCCCTGAAGATTATGTATCTAGAGTGCACTGAGATTTGTTGCCACTACCAAGAAGTGTAAATTGCGTCTTACATTTGACAAGCGAGTTTTTGGGTTAATTTAAGTTAAGTCCGAAAGCGAGTCCGTACCAGAATTTATTCTGATAAATCCAGATCCGCCGGTTGCTGCCTAATAGATGATCGAACCCCAAAGCCATTCCGACCGTAAAATTATTGACAGCAAAAATTCCTGCCAGTCCCTTGCTCCAAACAACACCATCATACTCCTGTTCTATCAAATTATTGGTGTTGGTGGGCGATATCGATGTATTTCCAAAACCTGTGAAAGCGCCTACTGAAAATCCAAAATGATTCATGTTGCGCTCTGATCTGCCCAAGGGATTTGTACTGTAGTCGATGATGTATCTGTCCCGTCTATATCCAAAATATCCTGCACCGTTCAAATTAGTGTTTAACTGTAAGGGAACTCCCCCCTGTGAAGGACGGAATTTTAGAGGTATCGTCAAAAAATCAATATCGAAAGAAGCTTTACTGAATGGAATAGCTTCTTCGGTATTTGTTTTCAATTTACTTTTTTGAAATTCATAGAAATTTGCCGTATCAATCACAGATATGCCATTTTCCTTTAGTTCGGATGGATGTATCCGTATAATTTCATCAGCTACATCAATATAGACGCGTTGCTTTATGCCGTCTATATTTTGTGTATAAAAGCCATCGTTAAACGCCTTTTTGCTGTTTTTTTGGAATACACTGCAACCCGAAACAGTGACGCTCATGGAAAGTGTAAATAGTGCGAGTCTCTTCATAAAAATTTCACCCATCATCATAGGAAAGACACTTCTTAGGTTGAGTTTGCCCATCATAGAATGTCTCTCCGTCTAAACCCTTAAATAGACAATTTTAGTCTGCTTCGAAATTAATCATATTTTTAATTGATTAAGCTAAAATGCTGCTTATTTTTTTACCGAAATATCCAGCAGCAGTACATGACATGTCCGTCTACTTTACGTCTTCATTTTAAATGTTTTTACTAGGAGGAAGCATACCGCCCTATCAATAGGCATAATCACAAGAGAAGCATGAGCAATACTTCTGATAAAAAGATCGCCACCAAAGACGTCAGTACTGCTAAGTATCGTTTGATGCATAAACTGGTAGATGCCGCTGATGGCACTGTAGCTTCACCGATGCTGTGCTATAACTACTGGTTTTGACGCCGGTCGAAATCCGAACTTGCCTAGATTTCATTTTGAAATAATCTTGCATTTATATAGATTTAACATAAGTTTTGTTGCTTAGACCAAGTGTAACCTAGGGAAAATATGACCATGGATTTAAATGCAGTTCCGTTGAGCCTTGATGAGTTTAATCGCTTTAAATCGGGAGATGAGAAGGTTTTTAAAAAAATTTTCGATTTTTATAGACCTTTGCTGTACCGCAAAGTACGTCGTGTATGTGCTTCAGACTTAGATGTGGAGGAGATTATGCAAGAAATTTTTGTACAGCTTTTTTTGAAACGCGATTCAATTCCCTCGGCAGAAGCTATCTTTCCTTTCTTATTTTTAGTTGCGAAACGAATGGCCATTACGTTCTTTCGAAAGGAACTGTCAAGACAGAAATATCAACTATCGCATTTGACAGCTTGGGATGAGCTGAGCGATGAATTGGAACGAAAGCTCGCACATAGAGATTTGGATAGGATACTACAAGAGATTGTATCTCGATTACCACCGCAACAACAGCTTGTTTTTAATAAAAGTAAAATAGAGGAGATGAGCTATGCCGAGATCTCCGAAGAAATAGGTATTTCCAAAAATACCGTCCGCAATCACCTTGTAGCGGCATGCCAGTTTGTGCGTTTGAAACTTGATAGCTTACTTTTCATCTTTTTTCTAATTAAAAACATCTTTTGACTAGTCCATCCTTTCGAGTTGTACGAATAATACTATAGAGAACAACAAAAAAGGATGTCCAAAGTAGAAGCATATAAAATTATTATCAGTCAGTTTTTGGCTAAAACATTAGATGAGCGCGCAAAAGAAAATTTTGCCAATTATCTAAATGACCCAGATTTTTTGGAAGCATGGCAACAGCTGATGGAGGAAGGAGAAGTAAGGCCTTCTTCAAATGATGGTATAGCACATGAAGCACTTTTTAGAACAATCATTCAAGATGAAAGAATAAAAGAGCAAGTTATTTCTACTTCGCATAAAAAGAGATCATCAGTTCATCTGTTAAAATATGCCCGCATAGCCGCGATTTTGTTGCTGGTGGGGGTATCTGCCTCGATATTCCTTTATGTACAAAAAAATAGACCGGATAACCCTGCGATAGCCGACAATTCGCCAACTGTAATCGTTCCAGGATCTCAGAAAGCCGAAATAATTTTGGAAAGTGGTGAGCGGATAGACCTCGAAAAACTAAGATTAGATACGGTTATAGATAATGGTGCGTTCGAAATTATCAAATCAGGCAAAGGTTTGATATCCTATCGCTTAAAGGGCTCAGAAGCACTTCATCAGCAGACAGCGTACAACACAATCGTTACACCACGAGGCGGTGAATATAAACTGGTTATGGCGGACGGTACAAAAATTTGGCTGAATGCTGCTACTACACTTCGTTATCCGATCAATTTTATCAGCGAAGAAAGAAAAGTTCAACTGCAGGGCGAAGCTTATTTCGAAGTCGCTAAACAAGTCCATCGTGGACGACGAGTCCCCTTTATTGTCAATTCTGGACACCAGCAACTGGAAGTTTTGGGGACATCCTTTAACCTTCAAAATTATGGAAAATCGATCGTCACAACTTTGGTGGAAGGCAAAGTGAAATTAAATGTTCAGCAGGACAACCTATACCTGAGTCCTGCTGAACAGGCAGTATTTCATTTGACTGACAAAAAGTTTTCAAAGGCCGCGGTGGACCCGCGCTATTTCACCGCTTGGAAAGAGGGGAAGTTTGCTTTTTACGATACCTCCATTGACGAAGTCATGGAAATTATCAGTAGATGGTATGACGTGGAAGTTCACTTTGATCATCATCCCGATAACTTTGCGTTTTCAGGTACGGTGTCAAGATATGATGATATTAACAAACTGCTCCGCACGATCGAACTAGTCGGAGAGATTCACTTTGAATTGAAAGGGAGGAAAATTTATGTAAAAAGATAACCAGGTAAGAAGATTTCAGGAGCGTTGCGATCGCTCCTGAATTTTGTCTTCGAAAAGACTAGCTGAAAAGATTTAATAGACTTAAAACCATTACAACCGTATGCAAAAGTACAAAAAAAAACGGTATGGAGGTCCTATGCCTAAAAGTAGGATCTCTACCAAAAAAGAATTGGCTATGAAAATGTCATTAGCGATTCCTTTGTTGCTGGCCTCTAACCTCCAGTTGAGTGCAATTACATTTGGACAAGGAGTCAACATCCAAAAGAAAAATGCTAAACTCGAAACCATATTAAAGGTTTTTGAAGAGCAGAGCGGTTACAATATTCTGTATAAAGCTTCCCTGCTACGCGACACTAAACGGATAGACGTCAATTACAAGAACGTGCCATTCGAACACGCATTGAAAGATGTTCTGGCCAATTACCAGATCGCCTATAAGATGATGGACAACAATGTGGTACTAAGTAAGCCAGCAGCCAAATCGGCAGCAGTACCCTGGAATCCACCTATTGCAGGCTTCAATAATTCGGTTTTCATCCAACAGCGCAACGTAGAGGGAAATGTGGTAGATTCAAAAGGAAATCCAGTTAGCAATGTTACCATAACGGAGAAGGGAACGGAAAATAGAACTACCAGTGACGAAAACGGGCGATTTGAAATTCGTCTTAAGACAAATAATGATCAGCTGATATTTTCGATGCTAGGCTACCAGTCCAAGGAAGTTAATGTCAGTGGACAGAGTAAGATCCAGGTTAGCCTGGACATGGCTATCACAGCGATGGATGAGGTGGTAGTCGTCGGTTACGGCGAGCAAAAAAAGGTTAACCTGACTGGGGCAGTTAGCCAGATATCGGGCAAGGAATTTGAAGATCGACCTGTCACACAACTCACCCAAGCGCTACAGGGCAATATTCCCAATCTCAATATTGTTTTTGGTTCCGGAAAGCCCGGCACCAGTGGTTCGATCAATGTACGTGGAAATACCTCCATCAACGGTGGCGGCCCCTTGATTTTGATCGATGGTATTCTTGGTACTTTAGACCGTATCAATCCGAATGATGTAGAATCTGTTACAGTCCTCAAAGATGCTTCAGCAGCGGCTGTCTATGGAGCGCGAGGAGCCTTTGGTGTTGTTTTGGTCACAACCAAAAAAGGGGGCAAAAATGGGAAGACCTCCATTGAATACAATAACAATATTGGCTTCACCACACATGCAACGAATACGGATTTCATAACCAGCGGTTATTGGAATGCTAAGATCAACGATGATGCCATGTATAATGCATTGGGTTACCGGACCACACGATATACCGACGAAGATTATGAAGAATTACTGGCACGTGTTAACGACAAAACCGAAAACCCAGAAAGACCTTGGGTGGTGATCAAGAAAGACGCTAGCGGCAATGACATATACCGGTATTATGCCAATTTTGATTGGTTCAATTACTTGTACAAAAAGACAAGACCAAAAAATGAGCATAATCTTTCTTTTTCTGGAGCTTCAGGCAATACGCGCTACGCCGTATCGGGCTCTAAAGCAAGTGAACAGGGAATATTCAACATTAATCCGGACAAATTTGGGCGCTACAATTTAAGGGCAAATATCGCATCCGATATACGTAGTTGGCTTACGGTCAGTAATAGTACCCATTTTTTCAAATCGAGCTATGACTGGGCAGGGCTGGAAAATAATTTCAGTGCAGTTACCAACAATGTGAGCAATAGCCCAACCTATCATTATCATGCGATGTACGTTCCCCGCAACCCAGACGGTACACTTACAGGTTATTCAGGTATCAACAGCTACCCGATCGGATATGGCCTGCACAACGCACTCGAAAGCGGTACGATGCGAGGGTATACTCGTGGTACGGAATTTACCAATATGACAGAGGCGGTGTTGAAGCTGGGGAAAGGTCTGTCGGTAACAGGTAATTATTCCTATCGGGAATTTCGCTCAGACTATTCCTACAGGCAGACTAAACAGTACTATTCCAAGTATCCAGGACAGCTCGAATTGTCTTCTCTTGGTGCGTTGAACCAGGATAAGCTTCGTGAAAATATGGAAAAATACGCTTGGCATTTTATCAATATTTTTGCCACTTACCAAAGAGATTTTGGAGATCATCATGTTTCGGTGATGGGCGGCTTTAATCAGGAAGACCGCTCTCATAAGCGGATTGGTGGAATCGGTCAAGATCTGCTATCCGAAAGCTTAAATGATCTTGATCTGGTAATTGGCGAGAAGCAGTTTGAAGCAGGTGGTGATGAGTGGGCAGTACGTGGTGGTTTCTATCGTGCCAATTATGATTATAAAGGCAAATACTTGCTGGAGGTCAGCGGACGGTACGATGGTACCTCACGGTTTCCAAAGCATAGCCGATTTGGTTTTTTTCCATCCTTTTCTACAGGCTGGAGAATTAGCGAAGAGAAGTTTTTTGCTCCGTTAAAGAACAAGATCAATAACCTGAAGATCAGATATTCATACGGATCATTAGGTAATCAGGAAGTCGCCACCTATGCTTATATTTCGTCAATGAGTACAGGTCAGATCTCTTATCTGGTCAACGGTCAAAAATTAAATGTTGCCAATAGTCCCGCTCCAGTAGCACCGACATTGACCTGGGAAGAAATTACGACCAGCAACATAGGTCTCGACTTTAGTTTATTCAATAATAAACTGGATTTTCAATCTGATTTCTATGTCAGGCAGACCAAAGGCATGCTCAGTAAAGGTAAAACCCAGCCGGCTGTGTTTGGAGCATCCGAGCCCAAAGAAAATGCAGCCGACCTGAAGACCAAAGGTTTTGAACTTTCACTTTTATGGAAAGACCATTTTGATGTCGGCGGAAGACCCTTTAATTATTCCGTGCGAGCTATGCTGTCCGATTATCAAGCTGAAATCACCAAGTTTGCCAACGACGCCGGCTTGTTGAGTAATTATTATAAAGGACAAAAACTCGGTGAGATATGGGGATACCATTACGATGGATTTTTTAAGACAACCGAAGAGGCTCAGGAATATGCTAAGTATGTCAATCAAGATCAGATCAATCGGCGTCGTGTACAGGCTCCCACCGCAGACTTACGAATGCTTCAAGCAGGAGATATCAAGATATTGGATCTCAATGGCGATGGCATCATCGATGCCGGAGACAATACGTTGTTCAATCCCGGAGATCGTACGATCATCGGAAACAGTCAGCCGCGTTACTCTTACGGGCTAAATCTGGGGGCCAACTGGAATGGGATCGATCTGTCCGCTTTTTTTCAGGGAATCGGTAAGCAAAATTGGTATCCTAATCTGGAAGCACAAGCCTTTTGGTCCGTCTATGCCAGACCATACGATTCCTTTATTCCTGCTAATTTTCAGGATAAAATATGGTCGCCCGATAATCCAGATGCTTATTTTCCTTTTTTACGCGGCTACACAGCACAAAATTCAGAGCTTTCTGTCGCAAATGATATGTATATGCAAGACGTAGCCTACCTAAAGCTCCGCAATCTGACTGTAGGCTATACCTTCCCTGTTGCGCTCACCCAAAAGGCGAAGATCAATAAGCTACGTCTATTCTTTAGCGGAGAAAATTTGCATACTTGGACCAAATTGGAAACCGACTACATCGACCCCGAGCAGGTAATGACTGACAATACTGGTAGGAGTTACCCTATGGGCCGTGTTTATTCTTTTGGTGCTCAGTTGTCCTTTTAATTTATGCATGTCTGTTATTAAAAATTGAAAAGTAATGAAAAGAAACCTCAATATCTTTACGCTCATCCTTGGGCTTGCGGTTAGTTCTTGTAATAACGATTATCTTGAACGCTATCCCATAGCCGAACTGGCGCCTGAAAACTATTTTAGGACAGCATCCGAGTTGCAGACCTTCACCAATGCCTTTTATGAGGACCTGCCTGATGCGCTCGCTATACATTACAATGCCCCGGGTCAGGGCGATGACGAAGCCCGTAATACTTTGGCTTCAGAATTTCAAGGTACCCGTACCACACCTGCTAGTGACGGAGGGTGGAAATGGACATCCCTTCGCCGGATAAATTTCTATCTTGAGAATTCGCACAAATGTGCTGATGAGGCTGCGCGCCTACAGTACGACGGCGTTGCACGATTTTTCCGCGCCTATTTCTACTATGACAAGATCGTGCGATTTGGCGACGTCCCATGGTACGATAAAGTAAATCAGCTGGATGATCCGGCCATGTTTAAACCAAGAGATTCCCGCAAACTTGTTTTTGCCAAAATACTTGAAGACCTGGATTTCGCTATTGCCAATTGTAGTACCACCAAAAGTACCCAATTGATCAGCAAGTGGACCGCCTTGGCTTTCAAATCCCGAATGTGTTTATTCGAGGGCACATTCCGCAAATACCACGGGTTGGGCGATTGGGAGGAGATCCTTCAGCAAAGTGTAGCAGCTGCAGACGAATTGATGATGTCCAATACCTACAGCATTTACAAAAGTGATCCTAATAAAGCTTATCAGGAACTGTTCATTGCCGAGGAGGCCAATCCAGCGGAAATGATTTTAGCACGACAGTACAGCGCCTCTGTTCCATTTGTACATTCTGCAAATTTCTATATTCTGTCCGCCTCTTTTGGTCGGCCCGGGATGGTTAAAGAACTTGTGAATAGTTATTTAATGAAAGATGGAAGCCGATTTACGGACAAGCCTAACTATGATAAGCTATCGTTTTACGAAGAGACCCAGAATCGCGACCCGCGGCTATCTCAGACAATTCGTACACCTGGGTACAAGCGTATTGGGGCGAGTACCACGTCAGTTCCGGATTTTGCAACCTCAGTAACAGGATATCAATATATAAAGTATATACTCTCGCCGGCCTTTGATGCAGGGCAGAGCACCAATGATATGCCCATAATCCGTTATGCTGAGGTATTACTTAACTATGCCGAAGCAAAGGCTGAATTAGGCACGATTACCCAAGGTGATATCGATAGATCTATTAAGTTGCTTCGCGATCGTGTCAATATGCCCAACCTCATATTGACGGAAGCAAATTCTAAGGTGGATCCCTATCTTTTAGCTGCTTATCCCAGTGTTAGCAAAAGCGGCCACACAGGAATCATATTGGAAATTCGCAGGGAGCGCCGAGTTGAACTGGTCAAAGAAGGTCTGCGCTATAACGACCTGCTGCGCTGGAAAGAAGGAGCAAAGGTAGCCAAACCCTTCTATGGTATGTATTTCCCCGGGGCAGGTGAGTATGACCTGGACCAGGATGGCAAGTTGGATCTTGTTATTTATGAAGGCAACGCACCCGCTAAAAAACCTGGGCTCCAGTATCAGAAGCTAGGCGAACTGGTATTAGAAAATGGAAAAAATGGGGGACGTATTGTGAATTTGCCTGACATCCTCAAAAAATGGACGGAGGAAAAAGATTACTACTATCCGATTCCGACACAAGAACTTCAGTTAAATACAAAGCTCGAACAGAATAAAGGTTGGGACAAATCAGGTACTTAAAAAAATTAGAATATGAAGAATTATAAAAATACGCTTGCTGTCGCCGTCATGGTGGTGGTGAGTTGGGGGGTAGCATACGCACAGGGAACATTAAAGATTGTCTCGTATAATGTGCTCTACGGATTAAAGAAAGACTCTGTCAATATCGACCGGTTCGTAAACTTTACGAGGGATTGGAAGCCTGATGTGATAGCACTCGAAGAAATGAATGGGTATACCCAAAAGACCTTGGAACAATTGGGGCAGCGGATCGGCCATGATTACGTTCTACAATCCAAAGAGGAGGGATTTCCAGTTGCTATTACTTCCAAATACCCTTTAGTCAATTTTAGGAAAGTCACCGAGAATATGTGGCATAGTTACATTTATACGAAGATAAAAGGCGTACATTTTTTTGTCATTCATTTTTCCCCGTTTAGTTACCAGAAACGGCTGAAGGAAGTAGCCGATGTGTTGGCACAAGCCAACGAAATTCCTAGCCATGAACCTATACTGATCATGGGTGACTTTAACTCCCTGGACGTATCAGACAAAGATCAATATGGCAAGGAAGTCCTGGACGCTATGCAACAAAGTGAACGAAAACACAATCATATCCGTAACTTGAGCAATGGAGCAATCGATTATTCGGTATTGGGCAAATTACGTGAAGCGGGATTTCAAGATACATATCGATTATTACATAAGGAGTTTGAAAGCTCCGTTCCGACTTTTAAAGATGGTAACGGAAATATCAAGCAAAATAATACCGGCCACCCCAAGCGTATCGACTTTATATGGGCCAATTCTGTAGCTGCATCGCGTGTCACTAAAAGCGGTATCATCAAGAATGAATATACCCATTATATCTCTGACCATTACCCAACATTTATAGAGCTTACGCTTAAATAAATGATACTATGATTTGATAAATGGCCGTCTCTTGAATAGGAGACGGCTATATTATCTATAAATACTTGTCGTTCCCGTTTATCTCGAGGTAGTTAGACTTACTGCCAGCTTCCTTTAATGGAAACACCGAGTGATTCACTGTCCACCTCCATGTCGATTGGAAAAACGATCTTGTAATGATGCATGTCAACCTCACATTCACCAAGAAAACCAGTTACATCTCCCCAAAGCTGTATACTGTATTTTTGAGCATACAAGGGTAAGGATAATTGCGGCTGGACAGCAAATTGCGCGGGCAAGGTATATTCACTCGGATATTTTTCCGTTTCAGCAATGACGGTCATATGGTCATCTTCAAGGACCTTTAGAGATAACAGTTGCTTCGGTATTTCCTTGGGGCGGTAATGGTTCAACTGGATGGTTTTAAACGTGAACACTTTATCCTCTTTCTTACAGGCCGAAAAGGAAAATAGCAGACTGATGATAAGTACGATTTTACAACGCATGATTGTTTGATGGAATATATTTATGAATAACTATGCAGGTGCCAATCGCTTTGAACGCAGTCTGACGATTGTTTTACTGAGATAAGGTGATAAAGAAATAAGAAGCAAGATTCCTACGATTAGCCAGGCGATAAGTTCGTAGTAATCCATGGCGAAACGTAGCTGATCCTGTTTATGGACAGTCGCCGTCAAAAGTTTTTCAGTTGCCTTACCCGATAGCCCAGAATGCAGACCCTTCGTCAACAGTACATTTGTCTGGGTCTGCATGTACCGGATAAGGGGGTAATCCAATAGTGAAAGGTGATCTTGAAACGCATTATAATGTCTGCTTTTTCCATACAGGTCAAAGAAATTGATCAAAGCAATACTCGCACAGAAACCGAGGTAGCGGATTGCCAGACTTATGGCCGCTGCGGACGTCCCACGCGAAACTGCGACTGCAGAAATCGTATAAATAATGGTGGGTACCATAATTAATCCAACACCGAGTCCTTGCAGGTAAAGGGGAATAAAGTAATTGTATTCATCCGCCTGAACATCGGAATGGTAAAACATGATGATGTGAAAAACGAGTAAGAGGATAAATCCTATACTCCAGATGTAACGAATATTTTTCTTTTGAATAATCATGCAGGCAGCGACAATTGTACCCGATATCAGTCCCATTAGATTGAAGACATTGATATAGGAAATATGCATGGGATCAAAACCTAGTAATGAGCTGAAGTAGCTATTGGTAATGCCTGATACGAATCTGCAGATATACATGATAAACAAAACCAGCAGTCCGGCTTTAAAATTTCGGGATCTAAAAATGCGCAGATCAATATAAGGACGTTTCATGGCACGTTGTCGGATAATAAAGAGAACGGTTAGAACGGTGAGCGCCAGCATAGAGCAACGTATCCTGATATCAGTAAACCAATAATACTCCTGTCCGAAAATCATTATATAGCCAATGAGGACCAAGCCGATGCTATATAAAGAAAAACTTTGCCAGTCTAATTTATAGAGTGGAAAACGGATATTTAGCCGGATACGGTTCATTGTCATGGGTAGAAAAATAAGGCTTGGAAGATAGGAAAACAATGCTCCTTTATATACAATATTAAAATTAAAACTGTCGATCAGATCGGCGGTAACGATGTTATTGAAAGGTAGTGCACAGATCAATAGACCGAAAAAAACAGAAAAGCTTATTTCTCTTGCACGTTCGCTGCGCAGACGGGTAAACATGAGTGACAGAGACAAATTGACGGTACTCGCAAATAATAAGCCTTGGACAAAGCGAATCGGAAAGAAGATGTAAATCTCCTTGGTGAGGTAACAGATCCAGCAGGTAAGCAATAGTAGAAACGTAAATAAGATAAAATATTCCCGTGCTGCCAGATAGTTGAAAAAACGACGTTCCAGACTATAGAATCCCACATATCCTGCGTAAAATAAAGCAACCGAAAACTGCATGTCGGCAGGTTCGCTGCCGTAATAACCTGCGGCGGCCTGCAGGTTTGTAATCGGCAGAAAGAAGAGGACAATACTCGGTAGAAGTAGGGCAAATAGGACAATCTTGATCATCCATTCGGGGACCCACGATTTAAATATTGGAAGGATATTATCCACGGCGTTGTTGTTTGGGAGTGTAGACATTCACATTCATGCCGACCTTTAGCAGATCGATTTCTTTGCGTTTGCCATCGACACGGATGCGGACGGGTACTCGCTGCACGATCTTGACATAGTTGCCAGTTGAGTTGTCAGGTGGCAACAGCGAGAAGCTGGATCCGGTAGCAGGTGACAAGGAGATGATTGTTCCCCTGAACTCCCGATCGGGAAATGCATCAGCGATAATCTTGACTGTATCGCCAATTTGCATATCTGCTATCTGTGTTTCTTTGTAGTTAGCGACAATCCATTTGTCTGTTTCGTCATTGACAATAAAGGCTAGAGGCTGCCCCACATCGATCATCTGTCCGGGTTCGATCGTGCGCCGGCCCATCCGGCCATTATAGGGCGCGAGGATCACGGTATAGCTTACGTCCAGCCTATGGCGGTCAAGCAAAGATTTTAGGCGTGCGATCTCCGCCTCGACAACCTTGCGCTCCGCCTTGATATCTTCGATACGCAAGAGGGACGCGCGATGGCTGTCTTTGGCCGATTGGTAATCGCTGTTGTTGACGTCCAGCGTTGCCTGTACTTCTTCTATCTTTTGTTTTGTGGCAGACTCCTCCGAATATAGTTTTTGATAGCGCTCGTAATCGAGCTGCTGCTTCCATAGTTTAGCTTTATTGCTACCGACCTGACCAGCATAAGCATTAGCGGTCTCTGTCGCAGTTTGTATATTGCTTTCCAATACCCGCAACTGGGCTTCAGCCTTCTTTAACGCGGCTTCAGTCTGCCGTTGTTGCAACACATACTCCCTGTTGTCGATCAAAAACAAGGTATCACCGCGCTTGACATGCTGGTTTTCTTCAAATTTCACATCGACAACAAATCCGCCCGCCCGCGAAATGACAGGATTGACATATTCCTGTACTTGAGCATCGTTGGTCTGCTCATATACATAATAACCCCATAAAGTATAGCCACCCCAGACAGTCAGGCCCAGCACAACTAAACCTGCTATCCAGCCGGTGATCTGTGTAATTAAGCGATCGGTGACAGTGTATTTCTTCTTCATATTTGATAGTTAATAGCCTTATAAAACTCCGATAATATTCTGCAGTAAATAATATTTGTTTTGCGCGGCTATAAGCGCCGCAGCTAGATCAAAGCGTGCCTGTAACAGTTGAATATCAGCATCCAGTAAATCCGTGATTAAAGAGGTTTGATTGAAATACGTGTTTTTGATAATGCGGGCATTCTCTTCAGCATGTTTTACATCAACTTCCGATACCTCAATCTGTTTTAGCGCTTCTTCATAGCGCAGATAGGCTTCTTTAACCTCCTGTCTAACCATGTCTTCAGTATTATGGTGCGCCTCCTCTTCCTTCTCAAATTCCATTTTGGCAGCACTTACTTTATGTATATTATGATAGAGAGCAGATATAGGATACGTTACCTTGACACCTATCACACCGAGTGAATACCAATAAGGGTTGTAGGGTGCTAAAAAGATCTGGGGATTAGCATAGTAAAATTCACCATATATTCCGATGTTGGGCCGGACATTTGCTTTCACTTTCTTAAGATTAATGGCACTCAGCTGCGTCTGCTTCTCCGAGATATGATAGGCAAACGAATGCTTTAACGCAAGCGATAGGTAATGTAAATACGGATGCCTGTCTACTTTTTCGATGTTTGGCACCATCGGGCGTATAATCCGTTCGTCTGGTTCGCCCAGGATAATATTGAGCTTCTGGCTGGCGATCAAGATGTCGTTTTCGATGGTTACCAAAGCCATCTTCCGCTTAGAAAGATCCAGCTCAACGCGCAGTACGTCACTTTTCAGTACCACACCATTCCGGTGAAAACTTTTGATCTCCCGTAGCTGTGTTTCTTGGTCATCAATGTCATTGACGATGAGATTCTTAAATATGAGACAGCGTTGAAGGTCTAGGTAAAGAGAGGCTGTTTTGTAGCGAATATCAGAAACCACTTTATTTTGTTGTACTTCGCTGAGCTGATGTATCGTTTTGTCGGCCTGAATCTTTAATCGGTATTTGTTTCCGTGATAGAGTACCTGATAAAATTCAGCGCCGACATGGTATAGGGTGTGGATGACCTCATGTTGTGTCGGCTTGGCAAATACCCCATTCTCATAGATTGGAATATTTGACGCTTTTTCAGCGGTTCCCTTGATCAATATTTCCGGAAGGAGCAGTTCGAGCTTCGCATCTTTATATTCCGCCAGGGCTATGGCAGTCGTCTTTCGTTGAATCTCGATCAACCTGCTATGCAGTTCCGCTTTCTTCCAGGCTTCGGGCAGACTGAGGTAGAGCGTGTCTGCTGAAGAAAGGGTAGAAGGGACTGCAAAGCCAAGTTGATGGAAAACAAAAAAAACTAATAAAATAATGGTTTTATGCATGTACGGTTCGCTTATTTTTTATGGGGACAAATTTAGACGGCAGGCTTTTTTTGTAATGGCTTGTAAAAGACATGTTTTTATTGATTCTCGCCAATATGAAATAGAACGTTTTTGCGCATTCATCCAATGCCTTATATTCGGACACTTTTTTATTTATATGTATTTTCGTATTTAAATAACAGGGAATATGGGACTGATTGCTTTACTGCCCGCAATAGACGAACACGATGAATCTGCATTCGTTATGCATGAAAAATCCGAAAAATTAATTCCCCTACATACGCACAAAAAAGGCCAGTTGGGATTTATCGAAGGTGGAATTGCCTATATAACGATACATGATAAAACCTACGTTGTACCCGCAAGGCATTACTTTTGGATCCCGGGCGGAGTGCCACATGTCTTACGTATAGGGCACTCAGGAACGGTGTTGCGATCCATCTATTTTTATACGCAGGACGATCAGGCAGATGCCTTCTACAGTAAACTGGGTATTTATCCCGCGACCGAGCTCCTGATTCAGATGATTAACCATACCGAACGCTGGGATGAACAACATGTGATGAAGACTGATTATTATTTTGATTTCTTGGTGTCGATCAAAAAACTGCTGCCACAGCTCGGCAGTGATGCGCTGCCCATTATACTGCCCATCACGTCAGATGAGAGACTGGCACCTATTCTTGCATATCTCGAACAAAATCTCGCCGAACAGATTACTCTGCACGATATCGGCGATCGTTTTTATATGAGTGAACGATCTATATCCAGAATGTTTCAGACGCGGCTACAGATTTCTTTTTTGCAGTATGTGAAGACTTTGCGCATGGTTAAAGCGATAGAAATGTTGCTCAAAACAAATAAGTCCATTACAGACATCGCTTTTGCCGTCGGTTACGATACGCTAGGATCTTTTAGCAATACTTTCTATACCTTCACGCATTCCAGACCTTCAGATTTACGTAGGAAATAAAATGCACGCACATCAACCGTTAATTCTTGAACACATATGTGAGATCAAATTATTGACGCTCACAGGGCTATTGTCTTTGATATTGATAGGCGTGTTTACCTATGTCCTGGTAAAAGTTGTTATTAGCTTGTGGAAGCCGTACAGAATTATACGAAAGATATCTATTCAGTCTGCTTGTGTTTACGGACTAATGTTTATCTTGATATTTAATAAACTCAATTATTTTAATTTCCGCAGGGAGGGCCTCGGTAGACTCAGGGTGATAGATGTGTTGGAACCTCTTGGCCTGACCTTTCTATTATTTTCCGTCTCTGTTATAGCCTGTTATATCGCGCTTTCGAAAAATGGCGGCTATCGGATTCGAAAGTAGAAGATGTACTAACGACGTTACTTGTTCGACGGAGAACTACTTGCGTATGCAGAAGCTGCCCTCTTAGGGGCAAGTGCTTTAGTACTTCGAGTAGAACTTCCCATTATCGAATAGGCCGTACCTGAGATGAACATGATCAAGCCAACAGAGGACTTTGGTCATCTTCTCATGCGATATATGCGCTTTGTTTTGAAAAAGAAGGTTTGTTCAATACAAAAGAGAATGTACTTCCTGCGCCATATTCGCTGACTACCCCGATGCTGCCTCCTTGTCCCTCTATAAATTCCTTACTAATGGACAGCCCCAATCCAGTGCCTTCTTTTTTGGTGCCGGGTATGCGAAAGTATCGTTCGAATATCCTGGATAAGTACTGAGGTTGAATGCCTTGCCCCGTGTCTATGACAGAGAATTTAACTTTATCATCGCTGTGTTCCGTTACACTAATCTGGACAAATGAGTTTTCATAGGAATAACGTATGGCGTTTGACAGTAAATTGGTGAGTACCCAGGCTGTCTTTTCGCCGTCCGCCATCACTGTCTTTACCTTACTGTCCTGATTGATTTTGACCTGCACATTTTTCTGTTCGGCTAAGGACCTTGTCGCGTTGACAGCATAGTTGACGATCTCAGAAATATGGGTCGTTTGTATGTTGATTTGGATGGAGCCGCTTTCCACTTGGGTGATATTCAACAACTCTCCCGTTATTTTTAGCAATCGTTCAGTGTCTTCTTTAATGCCGTCGATCAGACTTCTTTGTTCCATGTTCAAATCGCCAATCTGTTTGTTTTCCAATAATTGCAAACTCATCTTGATGGACGAAATCGGCGTTTTAAACTCGTGAGAAATTGTGCCCATAAAATTGGTTTTTGCCAGATCCATTTCCTTGAATGGTGTGATGTTGCGCAGCATTATGACCCGCCCGATAAATTGCGATTCGGTTTCTCCTGTTGGAATAATATTGATGTCTAATATCTCCTTTTCGAAATAACTTTCCTTACCATCCGCAAAAATCTTTAACGGTTCAGGTTTTCTATTTTCAGATTCCGGGCTGAATATATCTTTGATAATATCCCGTATTAGGTCATTGGTAACCGCAATGTCCTGGATTTGCTTTCCGATGATATCGTTGTCATTGATATCGGTTATTTTCAACGCTTCGTCATTGGCGAATAATACTTTATTAGTTTCATCAATTCCGATAACCGGATCGTGCATGTTATTGATAAGTGTTTCTATGCGTCTTTTCGCTTTCAGGATCTTATCCAAACGGCTTTCAGAATATTCTTCTAGCTTTTCAGCCATTGTGTTGAACGATCTGGCGAGATCACCAAATTCGCTGTGACTTTCAAAATGTACCCGTTTTTTATAATTCTGTGCAGCGACTTCTTTTATACTTTCAGTAAGCTCACGGATCGGATTAGCGATGTTTGAAGGTAAATTCACCAATAAAACAAAGGCAATCATGAAACAGAGTGTGCCAGTAAATGAAATGATAACAATTGCTTTTTGAGCGGTCGCATCTGCGATATTGCTTTTATGTTCAATGGCTTCCATATTCAATCGCATCAGCTCAGTAATATCTCTCCTGATAGCCGAAATCAAAGCAGGCGTTTGTGGATTTTTACTGAGCATTGAGAAATGTTTGATTACCAGATCTGTTGCTTCCCTTTCTCCCATTTCCGTTATATTCTGCTGTTGTTTGGCCAGATTGTCTTTAAAAGTAGCCATAGCGGCTTTATCCTTGCCCATATCTTCTAACGCAATCAACATATTTCGAGAATACTGTAGTGTGTTGTAGTTAGCAACAAGGATGTTGTTTGTGTCTTTCTTTAGCCTATAGATGTACCATCCGCTGACGGCGGCCAGAGCCAAAATTAAAAGGAAGAGCATCCCAACACCAAATGTTAGTTTTGTTTTGATTTTCATTACGACAATATTACTAAATCAATATTTTCCTGGGAAAGTTTATTCAGAAGAGAGTTGAGCGTATCTGTTGCCAGTACTACTTTTAACAAGTTAAGGTGGGGCTTTCCGATACAGACGGTCGTGATTTTTCGCAGCTCACATTGTTCCATTATTGACCTTGTGATGTTTCTGCCCTCTATTTTAATGATTTCGGCTCCCAGTTCCGTTGCTAGTTTAAGGTTATTAATCAGATGCCGCTGCTTATCCAAAGCAATCTTATCAGCACGCTCTTTGGGTGTCTGCACATATAACACATACCACTTACCGTTATAATAATTGGCCAGTCTGGCAGTCTTCCGGATAACAATTTTTGCTGTTTTCTCGTTGGAGCTGATGCAGGCGAGCAACTTTTCCCTTTTTGCAGGGTTGACCATGGTAATTTCCGTATCCACTTTTCGCTCTACCTGTGAGGCTACTTTCTTTAAAGCGAGCTCACGAAGCTGTAATATATGCTCACTTTTGAAAAAGTTATTTAGTGCCGTTTTTATCTTTGCTTGTTCATATATTTTACCCTCTTTCAGTCTTGTGATAAGCTCTTCGGAAGTAAGGTCAATATTGACCACTTCATCTGCCTGGGCGATGACACTGTCCGGCACGCGCTCTTTTACCTCAATCCCCGTTATTTCTCTGACATCTTCATTGAGGCTTTCAATATGCTGTATGTTTACTGCACTGATCACATTTATCCCCGCATCAAGAATATCCATTACATCCTGCCAGCGCTTCTCATTTTTACTCCCCTCAATGTTGGTATGTGCCAATTCATCGACAATGACGACTTCCGGACGTAGGTTGATCACTGCCTGAACATCAAGTTCTTCCAATTCCTTGCCTTTGTAAAACAACTTTCTTCTTGGAATTACCAGAAGACCATCGACCAAGGCATGGGTTTCTTTCCGATTATGGGTTTCTATAAAGCCTATTTTTACGTCTATGCCATTGTGTAAAAGAGCGTGTGCCTCCTGCAACATCCGATAGCTTTTTCCCACACCGGCACTCATTCCAATATAAAGTTTGAATTTTCCCCTGCGGGATTTCTGGATTAAGTCCAAAAAATGTGCAGCACTTTTTCTCTCGTCCTCCATACAAAAAAATGGTTTTTTAAATTTACAAATTCCCCTTAGACAAACGGTTAAGGGGAATGCAAGGAAATGAAATAATCAGAAACGTACTGCCAGCGAAGTAACCGCCATCAGGTTGTTCTTTTTCAGATCACCATTCCTTTTTAAAAAAATGGCGTCTTTGCTGTTTAGCTCCCTTATTTCAGTCCGCCAGACTACGTTTGGTAAAATCTGGTAGTCTACATTGAAGGACGCGCCAAAGGTCTGAAAGCCATTTGTTGTGCCAGAAGCTATGATGACACCGTTTCTATCGTTGTAATATTCTGCTCGCGCCGCTACATTTAGTTTATGTGTCGGACTATATCGGGCGATCAAGACAGGGCTGTACCAAATGTTGTATTCGCTGCCACCCTTGCTTTTTTGTTCAGCTCCGATATCAAATCCGGCTATCAATGCAAACTGTGCGTTAAACGCAAATTGTCCATACAAGTTATGGAAATAACGCATCTGCTTTGCCTCATCCGGTTTATCATTGCCGATAAATGAACTGCTGTTTAACGTGATTTTTTCGGAAGGTCTGTAGGTCAACTGGTGCCCAAAGGCCGGTGTACTATTTCCTTCAACCCGCTGGATGCGCTGCCAGCCGTTAATGACCAGCACCGCCATATCCCATTTGCCGTTTTTGGCACTGTACGACAGTTTTGCACCAGTTTCAAAATAAGGAGAATTGTCTGCAAGCATACTGCGTGTCAAAGTATAACAGTCCGCTCCGATAGCACTTTCAAAGCCAATGTGAGAAGGCATAACACCCGCATCCAGCCACAGATCGTGCTTTTTGGATAACTTAATACCCACATTCGCCTCATAAATGTTTTTTAAGACACCTTCTTCGGCAGCATAATTGGCATTCATATAAGAACCAATGCCCAAACCGAGATTAGCCCGTACCTTTTTGTTTTCATAAGATGCTTTGATCAGGCCCACATTCAGGCTCACCTCGTTGTTGCGGTTGTGGCTGTACACAAATTCGGGTCGTTTATTTGATTTTGGATTGTTAAAATCCCGCTGATAGTAAACCTCAGCATATCCGCTGATTGTTAGCGGATTTTTTTCTGTTTCTTGTGCCAATACACTTCCTGCTCCCAACATAATTGTGGAGCATATCCATACTTTTTTCATCTATATCTAATTTCTTCTTACCGATGGTACTACCAAATTATTCACGCGCGTGCAAATGAATAAACTACAATGATCCTATTATTTATTTCTGTACCGCTTAATTCCCTGACAAATATTTATTTTGATCTATCCAGGGCGATATTGAGTTTCAGTACATTAATTCTCTCAGGACCGAACACACCCCAAAGCGGTTTTTCTATATGGCTTTCGACGAGCTGATACAGTTTATTTTCGTCTATATTTCTTATTTTGGCAATACGCTTCACCTGTACTTTTGCAGCCTGCACTGAAATATTGGGGTCAAGCCCGCTGCCGCTCGCGGTGACTAAGTCCACAGGTATTTCGGATTTTTTAATGCCGGGATTGTGTATCATAAAAGTATCTATGCGAGCCTGCACTTCTGCAAGATATTCTTCATTTGACGGACCTTTGTTGCTGCCGCCCGAGCCAGCGGCATTGTAGTTTACCGCGGAGGGTCGTGACCAGAAATATTGATCATCGGAAAAGTGCTGCCCAATATTGCTGTAGTACTTACTGCCTTGATCCTCAATGACTGCTCCTTTTCCGGAATTGGGCGCAAACTGCGCAATACCCCACACGACCAAAGGGTACAATACCGTGAAGAAAAGTATCATAACGACAGTCAGTTTGATAGCGGGCAAAATATGTTTTTTCATCTTATTTATTTGTGTTAATGTACATGAAGCAACCATCAGCCGTCGATGCTAATGATCTGATTTTAACATTGCTTTTTGTGACTCAGAAAAAAATGGATACCACCATATCGATCAGCTTTATCCCTACAAAGGGAATAAGCACGCCGCCCAGGCCATATATAAACAGGTTTCTGCGTAATAGCGCACTGGCACCGATGGGCTTGTAAGCAACGCCTTTGAGCGCAAGCGGAATTAATAGGGGTATAATAATCGCATTGAAAATGACTGCAGATAGAATGGCACTTTCCGGTGAATGTAAACGCATAATATTGAGTCCCTGCAATGCCGGTATAGCCGCAATGAACAAGGCAGGGATAATGGCAAAGTACTTAGCTACATCATTGGCAATACTGAATGTGGTGAGCGTTCCCCTGGTCATTAAAAGCTGTTTTCCGATCTCTACTACCTCAATCAATTTGGTTGGGTCGTTATCCAGATCCACCATATTCCCCGCTTCTTTTGCAGCCTGAGTGCCGCTGTTCATTGCTACACCGACATCTGCCTGGGCCAATGCCGGAGCATCGTTTGTACCATCACCCATCATCGCTACCAAACGCCCTTCTGCCTGCTCGTTTTTGATATAGTTCATCTTGTCTTCCGGTTTGGCTTCGGCGATGAAGTCATCCACTCCTGCTTTTTCAGCAATAAATTTTGCAGTCAGCGGGTTGTCCCCTGTAACCATTACGGTTTTGATACCCATTTTGCGCAAACGCTCGAAACGCTCCTGAATGCCGGGTTTGATGACATCCTGCAGCTCAACTACGCCCAAAGCCACTTCATTTTCGGATACCACCAAGGGCGTTCCTCCGTTTTGGGAGATTGCTTTAACAGTTTCTTCCACTTCGCTCGGGAAAGTATTTCCTGCCTGCAAAACGAGATTTTTAATAGCGTCTGTCGCACCTTTTCTGATGCGGAAATTTTCATAATCAATCCCTGAACTACGGGTTTCGGCTGTGAACTTGATAAATTTTGGTTCTTTTACCAGATAGCTCGAAGGGTTGATATTTGCCAGCTCAATGATCGATTTTCCTTCTGGAGTTTCGTCCGCCATCGAACTTAGTACAACCGCTTTAATCAACCTTTTCTCGTCCACACCACTGGCCGGATGGAAATGCGTTGCTTTACGGTTCCCGATCGTAATCGTTCCTGTTTTATCTAACAAGAGCACATCGATATCACCTGCAGTCTCCACAGCTTTACCACTTTTGGTAATCACATTGGCTCTTAGGGCCCTGTCCATCCCTGCAATACCGATAGCCGATAGCAGACCCCCGATGGTCGTCGGGATTAGACAGACAAATAAGGAGATAAACGACGCGATGGTAATACTGACATTTGCATAATCAGCAAATGGTTTGAGGGTTACACACACAATAATGAACACTAATGTAAAGCCTGCCAATAATATGGTCAATGCGATTTCATTGGGTGTTTTCTGACGGCTCGCGCCCTCGACCAATGCAATCATTTTGTCAAGGAAACTCTCGCCGGGCTGTGTGGTAACCTGTACGATGATTCTGTCGGATAGCACTTTTGTACCACCTGTGACCGAACTTTTGTCACCACCTGCTTCCCTGATAACAGGAGCGCTCTCACCGGTGATCGCACTTTCATCAATGGTTGCCAATCCCTCGATGATTTCACCATCGGAAGGAATTATATCCCCTGCTTCACAGACGAAAATATCACCTTTTTGTAGCTGAGCAGAGGATATGGTCTTGCCATTTTTCAGTCTTGCTGGTGTTTCCTCTCTTGTTTTTCGCAAACTGTCTGCCTGTGCTTTTCCTCTGGCTTCGGCAATGGCTTCAGCAAAGTTGGCAAACAGCAGGGTTTTAAAAAGCACGATAAACACCACAAAATTGTATATAAAACTTCCCTGACCTTCTGCACCGGACAAGGTCCACAGGCTTACCGTCAACATGACGAGCGTTCCAATCCAAACGGTAAACATGACCGGATTACGGAACATTATTTTGGGGTTCAGCTTCACGAATGACTGTATTAGGGCCTCCCGAACCAGTTCTTTCTGAAACAATGATTTATTATTTTTACTCATTTCTAAATTTCTTTAAACAATTAATACAGTGAAAAATACTCTGCTATGGGCCCGAGCGTCAATACAGGGAAAAAAGCAAGCGCAGCTACGATGGCAATTACGGCGAAGACCATCAGTCCAAATGTTGCTGTGTCTGTTTTTAATGTTCCGTCACCCTCCGGAATGTATCTCTTTTGCGCTAACAGTCCGGCGATGGCTATTGGTCCGATAATCGGCAGGAAGCGCCCAAGTATCAAGATAAATCCGGTGCTGATGTTCCACCACATCGTGTTATCGCCCAGACCCTCAAATCCGCTGCCGTTATTGGCCGCCGAAGACGTATTTTCATAAAGCATTTCACTCAGCCCGTGAAAGCCTGAATTATTGAGTGTTTCGAGGGTGTATTGGGGCAACGCCACTGACAATGCCGTGCCTACAAGTATCAAGAATGGATGCAATAAGGCGATAACCATCGCTATCTTCATTTCCCGCGCTTCCACCTTTTTGCCCAAAAATTCGGGCGTACGTCCAACCATCAATCCACTGATAAATACAGCTAAAATGACGAATACGAAAAAGTTGAGTATACCCACACCAGCACCGCCATAAAAAGCATTGATCATCATGGCGAGCAGCTCGTTCATCCCTGACAAAGGCATTGAGCTGTCGTGCATCGAATTGACGGAGCCCGTAGAAATGACCGTCGTTACGATACTCCAAAAACCTGATGCTGCTGCACCTAACCGGATTTCCTTGCCTTCCATGGCTCCCAGCGAAGTATCAATACCCATTTGAGCGATTGCCGGATTACCCTTCATTTCCATATGGATGTTGGGGATGGTAAGCATCAAAAAACCGACAGTCATCACACTGAATATCATCCAGGAAAGTTTTCGCCGGCGGATAAAATATCCAAAGGCAAAAACCATCGCTAGTGGAACAATGAACTGTGCCACCATTTCCACCATATTGGTCAAGTAGGAAGGGTTTTCAAAGGGATGTGCGGAATTAACGCCATAGAATCCACCGCCATTTGTTCCAACATGTTTAATGGGTATGAACGCTGCAGCAGGACCTCTGGAAATTTCCTGTACATCGCCCTGCAAGGTGGTAATACGATCCTTACCCTCAAAAGTCATCGGTGTTCCTTCGAAGAGCAAAACTATAGCTACGACAAATGAAAGAGGCAATAAGATACGGGTACAGGATTTTACAAAATAGTTGTAAAAATTGCCCAGTGCTGTTGTGCTTTTATCCCTGAAGGCGCGGAACAGGACTGCGGCTGCCGCCATTCCTGTTCCTGCACTTACAAACTGCAGGAACATCAACCAGTATTGCCCGATGTAGCTTAATCCGGTCTCTCCCGAATAGTGTTGTAAATTACAGTTGACCACAAACGATATGACTGTATTAAAAGCCAGATCAGCAGGCATACTGGGGTTTCCATCGGGGTTTAGCGGTAAGCTTCCCTGTGTCATCAATATCAGCATTCCCAAAAGGAACCATATCAGATTGATGGTGAGCATTGCCACCATCTGCTGCTTCCAGTTCATTTCTGTTTGCGTGTTGATACCACTGATTTTGTAAAAAAGACGTTCGACCGGATTGAAAAGAGG
This sequence comes from Sphingobacterium thalpophilum, assembly GCF_901482695.1. Classification (NCBI taxonomy): domain Bacteria; kingdom Pseudomonadati; phylum Bacteroidota; class Sphingobacteriia; order Sphingobacteriales; family Sphingobacteriaceae; genus Sphingobacterium; species Sphingobacterium thalpophilum. The sequence continues at coordinate 201,658 of NZ_LR590484.1, read as the reverse complement.
GTCGAGAAGCGTTTTGTCACCGCCATATACCTTGGCAATATACTTGCCCAGAGGTATGGCCAGCAATACCGAAAAGGTGAACATGACGATGATTCCTAAAATTTCTGTATTCATTTTTATGTGTTAATATTGTTTTGATTATGCTTTCGAACAGTGTGATCGATTCCAGACAATCCGGAAATGTCAAGGACATTTTTCTTGACATTGTTCACCTCTGCCGAAACGATTTAAAATTTTTCTGGTCTTAGCAACACGTAACAGATGTAAGCAAATACACCGACGGCTATTATGAATAGTGCGATCATAAACCTATTTTTGTTTAAACAATGCTTGATTTGAAGTTGGTATATACCTGATTTCCCTGCAGTGCAACACAACTTCAAAATAGCTACTACAGATAGGAGAGGAGGGTATTTTAATTTTCAAGAATAGTTTTTATATATCCTTTTCTCAATTCTATCGGAAATAGTTCCAGATGCTTTTTCAGGCTTCCGGGACTTTCTTCAGCAGCCAATGCGGTCAAAAATTCATTTTCTATCGCATTGCGGGTGTATTGATTACCATCTTGATAAAGCAGATTAACCACTTTTGCTATTTCCTGCACTCGTTCCAGCTCATTGTCCAGCCCTGAATGGATCTTAACCATACATATTTCTGCTAATTGGTGTAATAGCTGGTAGTCAGCCATGGTGTCATCCAGATTGTCAGATACAAGACCTGCGGCTTCTGGAGCCCACTCCCGAATGGTATTTGCGATTTTAGTTTTCATATTGTGTTCTAGATTTTTTCAAAAAAATCAATGGATTTATAGAAGAGTCCAAAGCAGGTAAGTCCTGCTACAAGTAAAATGAATGTTATCATGATTCTTTATATGAGTTATCGACTTAAGTATTTCATTAACGCTCCGAAAATCAACATCACCACCACTGCGGCGAGCAATAAGTGGTATGATTTAAGCCATGTTGGGAACGAAGGAGGTTCTTTTCTTTGTTTCCACTTTACATTTTTCATCTTCATTTGTATGTTTGATTTTCGATATGCCAAACGAAATGCCATGTGTGAATATTTTTGTTTAACAAATTGATTGTGAGTAATTTGATGTTTTTCGGACGACCTAATGAATACAAAGAAGTCTATCATTTTGATAGCCTCTTTATCAAAATGATAGACTTCGATGCTCGCCTCCTCTATAAAATTTACACTATTGGCCTGGCTGATGGCTAAAGAGCAGGTTCAATGGGGCGTCAGTTCTCCCTACTCAAAAAGGAAAGAATCAATTTCTGAAAGGTAGCTTTGGGGGTGTTTGCCCGAAAACTCTTTAAAGTCCCGGATTTTATTTCCAATTTCTACAACCACTGCTCCAAAAACCATGCTGACAATCGAAGGTATTAAAAACGTCGAATTTGTACAATTATGTCCGCCTACATGACCGTAATTTTGGATTCTAGATAATAGGATCGGATGTGTGTCTGCATACTTGTATTTAATATTAATTCATTGATTATGAAAGATAAAATGATTATCCACGGAGAGATTGAAATCTGCACGGAAAGTTTCGGAAACCCTAAAAACCCAGCGATTCTGCTATTGGCCGGAGCGACGGTATCTATGCTGTATTGGGATGAAGACTTCTGCAGAAGATTGGCCGATAAAGAGTTTTATGTTATTCGTTACGATAATAGAGATGTAGGTACTTCGACGAACTACGAACCTGGATCAGCCCCTTATAATATCGTTGACTTCGAAGAGGACGCTATTAAGATTCTGGACGGATATAACCTCGATAATGCACACTTTGTTGGTATATCTTTAGGTGGTTTAATCGCACAAATTGCAGCGATACGCCATCCTCACAGGGTAGAATCCCTCACGTTGATAGCGACAGGGCCTTGGGGCGTTGTGGATATAGATATTCCGGAGATGGATACGCGGATATTAGATTTTCATGCAAAAGCCGCAGATGTAAACTGGAGTCAAGAAGAAAATGTCGTTCAGTACATGCTCGAGGGGGCAAAGCTGATGTCCGGTAGGAAACCCTTCGACAAGACCAGGGCAGAAAACCTGATCCGATCAGAATATGCACGTGCGAAAAACTACATCAGTATGTTTAATCATGCAACTTTAGGCGGCGGAGAAGATTATTACAACAGATTAGATGAAATACAACAGCCGACTTTAGTCATTCACGGTACAGACGATCTAGTCTGGCATTTTAACAGCACGAGGATACTACTGGATAAAATTAGCAATTCGACGCTTATCCCACTCGAAGGTACTGGGCATGAGTTGCATACCCACGATTGGGATACCATTATTGATGGAATCTCCAAACACATCGGACATGCGATTAAAGTAAGCAATCAGTAAATGAATATCTAAGTCGCATCTTGTGACTGACTTGAGCTTCCCCATTACTGTCGTGCAAAGTGTCTACTTGTGCATACGAGGTCCAATTATGTCCACAATAACTGGGCAAAATGTGGTCAAACATACGAATATTGTCGGGCTGCCTAATTTTTCGAAGGCAGCCCATTATTTAACTTATATATCCGAATAAGCTGTTGGTCTACAAAGTATTGTCACGTTTTTAGAAACATTGTTTTGGTACTGTGGCATATCTGCCATAGGTTTATATAACGGTCCAAAAGCTTTCCAATGTGCATCGCGTGCTGTCATATTTTCGAAAGTCGTCAGATAAATTAAATTAGGCATCGTGCTTCCAGCAATGACCTGACCATAAAACACAGCATTAAAATCTAGTTTGTTGAAGATATCAATCTCACCATTATTAAACATGGAAATTTTATTTGCCGATAACTTTTCCGTTGGAGCCTCGTAGCTTCTCAATTCGTAAACACGTTCGCTTTTAACCGCGCTTAGTTTTGGAAGAGCGAGAAATGGCATCCCCTCAAAAGCTTTCATTAAGATCGTTTCAATTCTTGAATAAGGTGGCTGGTTATGTGCAGCATCTAAGTATTCCTTTCCCGACTCCAAATACTGTTTGTCTTTTAAGATATCGACATCTAAGCTTGCATATTTTTCAAGAGTAGCTGATGCACTCAATACATAAACCAACTTATCTGCTTTATCGTTATTATCAATCGGTTTGAAAACAGCAATCTCTTTAAATCCCAATTTGTGCATCGCCGGCAGGTAGGCTTTTTCCAGAAAACGGTCGATCACCTGTTCCTGTTCTATGGTCTGGAAGTGATAAACTTTCAATTGGAAATAAGTGGTTGCTGCACGGGCAAAACAGCTGGATTGAATACTGATAAAGATCAATAAAATCAACATCCAATTTCTCTGATTCTTAGGCCTGATCATGTTTAACATTTAGTTTTATAGATTTAGATTATTATTGTTTGTCTTCTAGTCATCTAGAAAATACAGATTAAAAATAGGATTTTTTTGAACAATATAACTGTTCAGATCTCAACTATTCAATTTTAGGTATGTATTTTGATATCTACGGTTCTATACCAAAATGATTTGTTATGCAAAAAGTAATGAAAGGCATTATAATAACACTAATGGCTACAGTGCTATATTCTTGCAGTAAGGATAACGATGATACTAGCCCTACCAGTGAAAACTATGTTCAGGCGAAAATTGACGGTAAGTTAGTGCAGTTTAAATTGAACAGCAGTCATCAGAACAATGCGAATTCCATTAGCGTTGTCGGTAATACAGCAGATATCAACGAGAGCAATGAAAATACGCATATTCAATTGGCTATCATTAGTGAGAAGGCGATCGAACCGATGACTTATGAGCTGGAGAAAACCCCGACCATGGTTGTCACCTATGGAGTCATCAAGAAAAAGGCGGACGGAACAATGGATCAGGACAATTACGTTGCTTCCACGGGTTCTGCCAGCCTTGGTGATCACTTTACGGTTAAGATCGATAAATTTGCGGCGGGTCACGTGAGCGGCGCATTTTCCGGTACCGTAGTAGGAAGTTCGGTAGTCACTATTTCTGAAGGGAAGTTTTCCGTTCCGGTTGATTAGATTGAAGCGTTTACTTTTTGAAATTCTCAGTATTTCAAACAGATAATCGTTGATGGGAAAAATCGAATGATGATGACAAAAAATAGAATTTTCGTTGAGAATGGTGATATGCGATGAGGCTTTCATGGATGGAATACCTGAAATATTAAGAAACTGGGATGCCATTCACGTCACCTTAAAAGAAGCGAGTCGCCTGGCCACAAACGGATTGCCGATTTCAACAGAAGTATATATTACAGATCCTGCTTTTAAACATATTGGCGCTCAAATTGAAAAACATGGGATAAAGGTTGAATATATTGATTTTAGCATTAGCCGTAGTTTTGGCGGTTCATTCCGTTGCAGTACGCAACCGCTGTTGCGTGTAGCCAAATAAACAATGCTCAATTTTGCGTACCAACACATCCCTAGCCGTAGCTTTGAATCAAGGCGGATATAAACTTCCATCCCAATAAGAGAGCATGAGGTTAGCCAGTTTCAAAGCGATATAGTCAACCTCCAAAACTATATTTGTATGCTCATAAGCAAGGTGTTCATTTTTCAGAATCAGCAACGGTGACAGTTAACCTTGAAGGTCTCATCCTCTTTCGAAATAATCGAAGTAAAAAAGTTCTGTGTGATGGCGACGGACCTTTATTTTGTTGCTTTAGCTGAAAGCGATACGTGTCTTTGGTCTTTGTTTGAATTTTGTTTAACCAGTTAATGTCAGATATTTTCTAAAATCGAACGGATCTTGAATCTCTGGTAGCGGATATCTACTTACAAAAAATTAATCGAATCTAATGTTCACTTTTATGGGACAAACAAAGATTGTTAATTATTTACATTAAAATTTTAAACCATGAAACAGAACATGAAAAGGTTATTTGTTGCAGCTTTATGCTTTGGATTAGGCACCATAGCGCTTTCCTCAAATGGACAGATGAAAAATAATTCTCAGGAATATGAAAAAAGCTGGGATGGAGGGCTTGTTACCGTTACCGGAGTTCAAGTGGTTAAGCAGTCCGTAGCTTCCTTAACAAACCGATCAGGTGGTGAAACTGTGAGAATCCAGGAAATTCCGGTCCCTTCCAGCTTTGGTAGCTCAGAGACAAGCCGGCAGCGATGCTTCCAAATTTATGGTGCATGTGGTACTTGGAATATTTGGGTTTCGGGCGGCTCTTACCAAGCTGCATACGAACATGCACAATTGTATTACAACATTGTACTTTGCTATTAAAGACATTTTTTCAAAAACACTGAAAAGAGGTTGTCCAATAGGACCAGCCTCTTTTTTCTTGATCTTTAAAGCTGCTCTAACCATTTTCGTCTATTGCTCATTTAGCTTCACCATCATAGTAGAGCTCAATCATCATTTTAACCATTAGCAATTGCGTATCCTAAGGAATATGATTCCCCGATTTTAGCATCATTCATCAAAAGTTCCATCCGGAAGATAAAAAAATTCTAGATCCCTTTTGTTTTCGATCCGCTGGCAGCTTCCATTCTGTAGTAACACGACCTGCGAAGCAATGTGTAAAAGATCATGGTAATTATGATCAGTGATGATGAATCCCTTTTTATCGCTGAAGCGTCGTATGAGATCTATGATCATCGTGATATAAATAGGCTCAATCCCGGTAAAAGGTTCGTCCAACAATACAAAATCCGTAGGTTGGCACATTAATAGCCAAATTTCAAGGTAGCGACGTTCTCCCCCAGATAATTGATGTACTTATGCTGTATGTAAAATCGGGGGAAGATGGAAGTTGTTGATTCTTTGTAAATTAGAAGAAAGTAGGTTGAGGTTTAGTGAATTGCGGAAAGCCATGCCTGCCATTACTGAACGTATGCTCACCCTGCAATTGCGGGAACTAGAGAAAGAAGGTTTGGTAAAAAGAACTGTCTATGCGGAAGTGCCTCCGAGAGTTGATTATGAGCTAACGGATATTGCAAAAGAGTTGGTACCTATATGGAACCAATTGAGCCAGTGGGGCGCAAAGCACAAAAAATTGCTTTCGACCCTTGACTAGTGCAGACGCTATTTCTATCATGTTCCTGATATAAACGCCTACGGCTCCTATAGTCTCGAATTTGCAGAGCGTTGGTACGCAAACGTCCCGATTGCCACGAGAAACTATCATCTTTGGAAGGGCAAATAACGTACATGCCTGCAAAAGATTGAACCAATGATGCCCGGCCGTGTTCTATACTCAGTAGATAAAAAATGCAGTATGGCCAGGTCAAAATCTAAAATGCCCACCAGGATCAGTCCGATGCTCTGTACGCTCACCAAAGAGCCGCCACGGAATGAAGATTATTTGTTCGAAGTGAAATGGGACGGCTATCGCATCGTCTCTTTTGTCCGGCATGGAGAGGTCCGTATGGATTCCAGAAGCGGACTGAACTATACCTCGCGTTATCCTGTCATCGCAGACGCCTTAAAGAAGCTCGGGCATGAGGTGATTTTAGATGGTGAGGTCGTTGTCTTCAATGACAGCGGCAACGCCGATTTTGACGCCCTACAAAAATACAATGGGATCGCCAGTCCCATTTCATACTGTGTCTTTGATTTATTATGGCTCGACGGCAATGATCTCAGGAGCCAGCCGTTGACCGTACGCAAAGAGCTGCTCAAACAGCTGGTGCGAAAAGACGATACCTTCCACTACAGCGAATCTTATGATGACGGTCAGGAGCTGTATCAGCGGGTCCTCGACCTCAATATGGAAGGCATTGTCGCTAAAAGGAAAGACAGTGAATATATCGAAGGCGAAAGGGCGTACAGCTGGTTAAAGATCCCCACTCGGAAGCGACAGGAATTTGTGATCGGAGGCTGGGCAGAGTCCGAGAAAGCACGTTCATTTAAAAGCCTCCTATTCGGTGCATATGAAAATGGGAGATTCACCTGGATCGGTAGGGGTGGAGGAGGTTTCAAGGACAAGGAGATGCCTGTTATTCTCGAGCAGCTTGAGGCCTTAGAAGTGAGTGAATCACCCTTTGTCAATGAGGTGCTCGATACCAAGGGAGCCAAAATCCACTGGGTCAAACCCCAGTTGGTTGCCAATTTTGAATTTGCGACCTGGACCAAAACAGGAAGAATACGGAAGCCGACTACATTCCTCGGATTCAGGTCCGATAAAAGACCGGAACAGGTGGTTAGAGAAGTGCCAAAAGATGTACAGAAAATCCATGAACTCACCGACAAAATCGAACCGGCAAGCAAAATTCCCCCTTCCAAACTCTATTTAAATGCTGGCAGTAACTGGAGGCGTGTCGATGAAGCCATAGCCGGCAAAGAGATCTCCGATTTCCCGATGGCAAACTGTACCATACAGCTGCACGATGTCGGGCGGGAACTTTGGAAAAGTATTCCGAAAGGCGAACTGATTCTATACTACAACAAGATCTCCAAATTTATTTTACCCCATATACAGCATAGGCCACAGTCGCTGAATTTGAAGCTGACCCATGCCGGAGGGCCTACCACCTTTATAAAAGATATGGAAAACAGGCAGCCGGACTGTGCCGAGATCTTTATCGACCAGCGGCGGGTTGCTAAAAAAGGCAAGCGCAAACAGATCGATTACCTGGTCTGCAACAATATAGAAACCCTGCTCAGCATGGTCGACTGGGGATGTGTCGATATCAATCCATGGGCATCCCAGACAAAGGCGCCGGAGTTTCCCGACTATCTATGGCTAGATTTAGACCCTACGGTGGAGAATACGGAAGAAGAGGATCAAGGATTTGAGATGGCTATTGAAGTTGCTGGAGCCGTTAAGGAAGTATTGGACAAATTTGGTTTGAAGGGGTATATTAAAACATCCGGAAAGACCGGACTTCATGTTTACATCCCAGTCCGGGACATCAATTTTGATACCTCTTTATTTTTAGGCCGGTATTTAGCGGACCGGGTGAATGAGCTGGTGCCTGACATTAGCACGCGGTCAATTACCAAAGCTCATCGGAAAGGGAAGGTATATATTGACGCTGATCAGAATAATTATGCCGATACCTTGGCTGCGGTATATTCTGTTCGCCCTTATCACCAACCGACGGTCAGTACACCTCTGGACTGGAAAGAAGTGAAGTCTGGGCTGGACCGTTATTCGTTTACGATCAATACGATTGAAAAAAGACTGGAAAAGAAGGGTGATGTGTTTTTGTCTGTTCTCGATGAAAAAATCCGAAGTAGAAATTATTCTGTTCTGGCAAAGCTGCCTTAGTATCTGTTAAAGTTCAGTGACATAATAATTTTGTACTCAAAAAATCTAAATTAACTTCTCAACGTTTTTATTTCTGTAGTTTGAGACTCCTCCAGTTCAGCTATATGATAACGAAGATCTACAAGCATGTCCCAGTGAGGTTTCGTATATTGATTAAACATATAGCTGTGCAAAAAATAAAAAATTATTCCTAGGGCTGTAAACCTAAAAAGCACTGCTGTATCGAGGATTGATTGTAAAAACATTACAGCATTTTTAAAAAAAAGACAGCAGAATAAAAAATAATAGCGATCTCAACCTCGTTGATTTTCTTCGGATTTCAGTAAAATATTCCGATGTCGTCAAGATTGAAGTAATAATTCCCCGTATTGTGCGGTGACGTTAGTTAAATTTCGCTTCTCTTGTGAATTTACTCTTGTCGATGCCTAGGTCACTGCTGAACAGATCGGCCAGTATTTTTTCAATTTCAAGCTTATTAAACGTGTTTGGGTTGCGTCTACATTTAAGGTAATTTTCTCTAGTCATTTTTTTCGCTACCTGGCCCACTGTCTGTACGTCAAGTTCGTTGCCGAAGTTATGTGCGAAACAAAGTCCAGAGTACGAGAGTGTAGCCCCTACAAGACCAATCTGCCAACTGAAAAAAAGCCCTACTAAAGAGGCTAGAAGTAAAATTGTGAGTGTCAATGACACCCAATAAGGCGGTCGTAAGATATTAAGTTTGAAGCCCAGATTATCTTCCAGTTTTTTGATTAGTGAACGTCTGCTTTGTTTTGGCAAAAGGCTGACGAGAGCAAGGTCTGTCGAGATCGTTTTATGATCTATTTGCAGCGTGGATGTAATGGCATTGCGCAGTTTATAAAATGCATGTTGACTCGTACAGTCGTTTGTGTGAGCTAGTTGGAGTTTATTTAGGATGTGATCACACAGTTCGCCAAAAGTCGAAATGTACATTAGTTCGTTATTTTGAAACTTAATGTCAAATGATTTTTCAACTTTAAGAAGTAAATCGCTAATATCGTCTGGATCCACATTTTCAAGTTCGTCGTCAGCCATAGTGCTACTGTCAATTGGTTACACTATACTAATATGCGAAAAAAAAAGAATAGCGACAATAGTCTGGGCAGGGAGGCTTTTAATTTCTTAATTTTGCTGAGTGCTCAAAATAGCAATCTGTAAGAACCATAATGATAAAAGAATTTTCATATAAGAAATTTGGTAAACTAGAGTTTAGCAAGGCCACTGTCGAACATGACTCACTCAACATCATAAATGATCATATCAAAGTCCTGTTTATTCCCCAAAATGCGATTATTCAAGTAGATTTCCAGGAGATAGAAATGAACACGGACGCCTTATTATTTATAAATCCGCATGTCATTTTAAAACCCTGTGAAACTATTGATGGGCAATTGATGCACTTTAACCGGGACTTCTACTGTGTGGAAATACACGATCACGAAGTCGCCTGCGATGGCATATTATACAATAATGTATTTGAAATCCCTTTTATAAATTTAAACGAGCAACAATCCGAAGAAATTCAGAACATCATCAATGCTATAGATTTTGAATTGAAGAATGAGGACTCGGGTACAGAAGAAATGCTAAGAACGTTGTTAAAGCTGATCATTCTTAAATCTACCCGTATCTGGAAGCAGCAGCATCAATTGGCTGACGATATGCGCCAGACTGATGTTCAATTTTTACGGAAATTCAGTAAGCTGGTCGAACAGCATTTCAAAACACTGCATACCGTGGCCGACTATGCAGATATGCTCTGTATTACGCCTAAAAATCTCAGTAAAAAGATCAGCCTGGTCAGTAAAGAGACGCCAAACGATATTATAAAAAACCGGATCATACTGGAAAGTAAACGTCTTTTAGCACATACGGCGATGAATGTTAAAGAGATCGCCTACACCCTGAATTACGAAGACGATGCCTATTTCGTCCGTTTTTTTACAAAACATACCGGAATTTCACCGACAAGTTTTAGAAAACAGTTTTAAAATATATCTCTCACATATTTTAAGAAAAGCACAGCCTATCAGGATGTGCTTTTTTTCATGTTTACACGTTTTGGTTGCTCAAAATATGCCGTGCACAAGGTTAATAAACTTTTTTGGGCAAAAAGTGCAATTCAAAGCGAAAAGCATCCATTGATGCGCCTTCGAAATTACCCCAACTTTGTAATAACAAAAGAAAACAATAACAACAACAACAATTAAATAGTAAAGACATGAACAAGTTTACAGTAAAAGACGGAACAGAAATTTATTTCAAAGATTTAGGTGAAGGACAACCGATATTTTTCCATCATGGATGGCCACTATCATCCGATGACTGGGATGCCCAGATCATGTTCTTTCTGGAAAGAGGTTTTAGAGTAATCGCGCATGACAGAAGAGGCCATGGAAGATCTACGCAAACGTATAAGGGAAATGATATGGATACTTATGCTGCTGACGTCGCAGAATTGGTAGAGTTCCTCGATCTGAAGAATACGATCCATGTAGGCCATTCAACCGGTGGTGGCGAAGCGATCAGATATGCCGCACAATATGGGAAAGACCGGGTATCCAAAGTCATTTTGATCAGTGCGGTTACACCTTATATGATTGCTGACGCCAGTAATCCGGACGGGGTGCCACTCGCCGTGTTTGACAATATCCGCTATAATACACTTCATAACAGACAGCAGTTCTACCAAGATCTTACCGTGCCTTTCTACGGTTACAACAGGGAAGATGCGGTCATTAAAAAAGGTATACAGGACAACTGGTGGAGACAAGGGATGATGGGTGGTATCAAGGCACAATATGACTGTATCAAAGTATTTTCGGAGACCGATTTCACCGAAGATCTCAAAAGTGTGCAAATTCCCGTTTTGGTGCTTCACGGTGATGATGACCAAATTGTCCCTTATGCAACCACAGCCGTTAAAGCGGCCCAACTATTGAGAAACAGTAAACTGATCATTTACCCGGGCTTCTCTCACGGTATGCCTACTATTAATGCCGATGTCATTAATGAAGATATACTATCCTTTATAAAAGAATAAAGATTCATCTGGGCAAAAAGTGCAATTCAAAGCGCAAGATGTTCATTGATGTGCCTGTGAAATTACTTCAACCTGCAATAACAAAAGAATATAACAACACTAATAATTATTAAAGTCATGAAAAACTTAACTTTAGCCATCGTATTAATTACCACCTTTATTACAAACAGCATTTTTGCACAAATCAAGAGAACTCCGGCATCTTTTGGAAGAGCCGAATATATCGAAGTAGAAAAGAACGTGAAACTTCATGTAACTGACCTCGGTGAGGGAGAGCCTATTGTTTTGATTCACGGATGGCCCTTGAGCGACGCCATGTACGAATATCAATATGCCGATTTTATTCAAAAAGGGTATCGGGTGATCGGCATCACACTAAGAGGATTCGGGTTATCTGACAAACCGGGAGGAAAATACAACTATGATGTATTTGCAGATGATATCAAGGTTGTATTAGATAAATTGGATATTAAAAATGCGATAATAGGCGGATTTTCCATGGGAGGAGCTACAGTGATTCACTATGTGGCTAAATACAATGCAGCTCACGTTTCCAAGATGGCTTTATTTGGAGCGGCGGCACCGACCTGGACAAAACGACAAGACTTTAATTATGGTTTGTGGACCAAGGAAGATGTCGATGGACTGATCACGTTGAACAATACGAACCGTCCAGAATTATTTAGCACTTTCGGCAAGATATTTCCAGCCAATGAGACAAGCGTTTCCCCTGGGCATGGCGCTTGGTTGGGAGGTATCCAGGCTCAGGCATCGCCTTATGCTATGGCGGAGGGGCTAAGAACATTGCGGGATAGCGATTTACGTGGTGATTTAAGTAAGATAACAATCCCAACATTGATCTTACACGGTAAGTTGGATAAAATATGTTCGTACGACCTGGCAGAACAAATGAATACCTTACTTAAAAACTCAACTTTAGTTCCCTTCGAAAAAAGTGGTCACGCGCTCTTCATTGAAGAGCTGGATAAATTTAATAGTGAGTTATTAAACTTCATCAAGAAATAAAGCAATGACGGCATGAGGTTGGTCTAAAAAGCTGACCTCATCTTTTAATTTAAATCAATTGAAATGAACAGAATTTTTATACTTATCCTAATGCTGGCATGTTTTTCCTGCAGTTCAAAAATGGAGACCATAAGGGTAACACATAGCGGGGTGCCAAAACCAATAGGTCCCTATAGTCATTCCACAAGTTATGGTAATGTTATTTTTGTATCAGGCCAGATTGGCATAGACCAAAAAACAAATATGCTAAAAGATGGTGTTGAACAACAAACGGTTCAGATTATGGAAAATCTAAAGACCATCTTAGCGGATAATCAATCCGATATTGAGCACATTACCAAGACAACGATATTTTTGACAGACATGAAATATTTTGAAAAGGTCAATGAGATTTATGCTAAATATTTTCACGGGCATTTTCCAGCAAGGACCACTATTGAGGTGGCTTCTTTACCGAGGAATGCCAATATTGAGATTGAGTGTATAGCTGTTAAAAGGTAATTAGAAACTATCACTCATCATCAAGGACGGTCTTGATTCACAAGAATGTTATTTTTGTATTCCAACGGAGTTTTTCCCAGCCATTTTTTAAATGCCCTAACAAAACTACTTGGTTCAGCAAAGCCCAGATTCGCCGAAATTTCCTTTACAGAAGATGGACTCGTCGTGATGTAATGAATGGCTAACGTTTTTCGAACTTCTTCTACGATTTGTATATACGAAATACGTTCCTCGCGGAGTTTTCTTTGGAGTGTTCGTACACTGACATTAAAATTACAGGCTACAGATTCTATTGAAAGGGTAAATAGATAAGAGTTTGTGATCAAGTAATTAAAAATCTTCTTTGCAAAATCACCGCTTAATGATTCCGGATTTTGGAGCTTATAGACCTGACTAATAAGTGAGTTTTGAACGCTATAATTGGCGGTTATGATCTTCGTATTTAGAAATTCCTTGTTAAATTCCAGAATATAAATACGGCTTTTCTGTAAAGGGCATTTGATAATATGCTTATATTCTCTGTCATAATCTTTTTGGTAAGTAGGAAAACTCGCACGTAGTGGGGCTAGGTTTTTAATCAATAATCCTTTTAACTCATATAGTGTAAAGGCGATTAAAAAATCACCCATTTGATTTTGAGCAGTTGAAAATTTGTCAAAGCCAGCATTTTTCTCATAGGTAATAACAAAAGTTTCAGATTTTTCATGAACTGACATTGTATAAAAATCAGTAAGTAAGCCTACCATCATACAGGCATGCTGTAAAGCTTCTTTTACATTGTTGCTCGTTTGAATCACTTGGCCGACTACCCCAAGAGCAGCAATTTGCATCGCTGCTCCAAAATGTAGCCCTACCAACTCATTTTTTGAAATCTGAATAATGTTTTTCCAAATCATGTCCATCTGCTCATTGGATATCGGAAAGGATGGGTTTGTGTTCAATTCGTCTATTGAAATGTTTGAGTGAGCAGCAATTTTTCCGGTATCTAATCCTCTCTCTTCGCAAAAGATAAACAATGCCTGTAAAAATGTTTGTCTGTAATTCATTATGTGAAAATACACATTTGTCACAGTAAATACTGTTTTTTTGTCGTCTAAAACCAATACGTTGGCGCGTAAAGATAACGTGTGGTTGGAGGATCAGAAATATCTTTACAGAAACAAAATTCAAAGCTTATGACACTAAAAAATGTATTACTGTTAAATGCCATTAGTTCTGGTATTACAGGAGTTTTACTCGTTGCAACACCTAATATGTGGATAAGTATATTTAAGCCAACAGGTGTAGCCCCATTTATGGAAGTAGGGACGTTCTTGATCTTATTTTCTGTATTTGTTCTTTTTGCGGCCATTAAAAAGCCTGTCATAAAGGCATGGATTAAACTAATCATAGCGTTGGACATCACGTGGGTATTTGCAAGTTTGGTAACTGTTTTATTGTCATTTTATTCCATCAGTATGCTTGGTACAGTGATTATTCTTTTTGTTGCAGCTTGGGTAGGAATGATGGCCTATTTGCAAATTATCACATTAAAAAAGAATCAACCATGAGCATGACAAGAACAATTACAAACGACTTTCTACATTATTTGCAGCACAGACAATTGAATGAGCTTATAAATCTCTTTGCAAACGATGTTAAATGGGAGGTTCCCGGGGATGTAGACCATATAAGATGGCTAGGTACTCGAAACAGCAAGTTAGAAATACAGGATCTCTTCAACACGCTCTTTTTTTCCCGCTCAGCGCGATGGAGGTTTACCAGAAGAACATTGCTATTTCTTTTCTTGACGAAGAGCTCGAAAGTGATTAAATTCGAAAGTATACATTTATAAATCTAAAGAGAGAACATGGGAAAATTTGTAGTAACAACCAGAAAGAACGGTGAATATCAGTTTAATCTCAAGGCAGGCAACGGCCAGACGATCCTTGGAAGCGAAGGCTATTCCAGTAAGGCAAGTTGCCTTAACGGTATTGAATCGGTTAGGAAGAATGCACAGGATGACGGTAGGTTCGAAAAGAAAACCTCATCAAATGGGAAGTGGTACTTCAATCTAAAGGCGTCCAACGGACAGATCATCGGAACGAGTGAGATGTACGAGAGCAGTAGTGGTATGGAAAACGGGATTGAGTCGGTTAAGAAAAATGCACCTTCGGCGGAAGTCGATGATCAAACCTCCTAAACCAGGTACATAAAATTAAAGCTGTCTAAAACTCTTAGACAGCTTTAATTTTTGGTTTATGGTTTATAAGATGCTGACCGACAATAAAATTTGTAGCGTCCATTTCATTTTCATGCGCGAAGACTGAACCTTCCGTTCAATTATTCGTCACTACAAGCTGCCGGGCCCTTGAACGATATTAAAAAAATTAGAAACAATATGACAAAATATGTATTGTTAGCATGTATATTAATACATCAGGTTAGTTTTAGTCAGATTAGAACACTTAACGGTACTCAACTAACAGCGATTGACTTTGAGAAAAAAATAAACCTTGCAATGGATTCACTACAAGTTCAGGGAATGTCAATTGCTGTCATCAATAATGGGAATGTTGTATTTAACAAAGGATTTGGCCTATCAAATATCGATTCTAAGAAAAGGGTGACCAGATCGACTTTTTTTGAAGCAGCGTCTTTATCGAAGCCTGTTTTTGCCTTCGTCGTGCTTAAATTGGTTAAAGAAGGCAAGCTAGACATAGACAAGCCCTTATTTGAGTACTTAGAAGCCGATAATATCGAAGACGGGCGCTACAAAAGAATCACAGCCAGAATGGTTTTAAGCCATACCACCGGTCTGCCCAACTGGAGCGAAACCGAAAAAATGCAGTTACAATTTGTCCCGGGCACACAATTCTCCTATTCAGGCGAAGCATATGTTTATCTTGCCAGAGTGATCGCCAAGCTCTGTGATGCGGATTTTAAAAATTTGGATGCAGTCATTCAACATTTAGTTTTAAAGAAACTAAAGCTGAATAACTTCCATTTTATAATCACACCAAAGGTAGAGAAAAATCTGGCAGACGGTTATAAAAAGGGGCAGCATGTAAAAGACGAAAGAGATAGGTATCATTTTGATCCAGCAGGCGGTTTATATGCAAATACAACAAACTATTCAAGATTCTTAATCTATTTAATGAACAATGAAATAGAATTCAAGGAGATGTTTTCACCTGTCATTTCTTTGGATCGAAACGATCCGGTAAGGGAATACTTCGGAGTTGATTCGTGGACTTTGGGTATGGCTGCTGTGAAATTAAATGATGCTATATATTATTGGCATGGGGGTAATAATTTAGGGTACACCTCTTCATTTATGATTGATCCTGATAAGAAATTTGGCTATGTATATTTTACAAATAAAGACCAGTGCAACGAGATGAAAAAGGTTGTAGAAAATATACTATGGAAATAATGTATTGACTCATCGCTGTCCATTACCAATAGCAACAGCTATACTATCCACCGTGGGTTTTTCCTCGTTCATCTCGGATGATTGATGAGTGGGATTATCCACGTACGCATTGCAGGATAACCTAAAACAGATCGTCTACAGAAACGCAACACTTGTCGCAATCTCGCCGCAAAAGTCTCACTACAGGGGAAAATTAAGGGACAACCAACCACATACATTGTCAAAAAGGCCTTGCGGACAGTCAATAAACTTATCGAGTTTTAGACGTAAAAATTATTCTATTCGCTCGCAGTTATACCCCAGTTCAATCATATACTTAATTATTTCGGCGGTTTCAACCTTAAGTTTATGAGCCTCAACTCTAAGGAT
Source organism: Sphingobacterium thalpophilum (assembly GCF_901482695.1). Lineage (NCBI taxonomy): Bacteria > Pseudomonadati > Bacteroidota > Sphingobacteriia > Sphingobacteriales > Sphingobacteriaceae > Sphingobacterium > Sphingobacterium thalpophilum. Next base: position 185,068 of record NZ_LR590484.1, on the reverse strand, counting down.
ATTTTCCTCATCTTCAAGGTCAAAGTTTATTTTATAAATTGGATACCGTCTTAAAAGTGAGCGTGTTGTATCCCGAGCCTCTTTTTCGGTTGAGACATTGGTTTTAAATATTTCAACGACTTTCATTTTTCCGTACATCATAAAGCGTAAATTCTACTCCAAACCGGTTTTTCCTAATATCCAAAATGGTTTTACTTTCAATTGTTTACGGGGTAGACCTAATTCCTTTACAAACAGGTTGTTTAGTGCTATGCACAAGTGGCCATCCCCTCCAATATAAACCCTAGTATCGCGCCCAATTTTCAAACTCCTATAGTATGCAAGTAAGCTTGTGTCAGTTCCATTTGCTGTTTTTTGAAAAGTAAAGCCAAGTGTTCCGTTAAAATCAGTAAACAATTGTTTTTCGTCTTTTCCATAAATGATTCCGTCTATCTCCTGTTGCGGTGTGAGATGATGCGTAAAACAATAGAAATGTGACAAGGCGGTAATATCTCCTATAAAGAGGTGTTTAGACTTGGTGGTATCTAATGTAAATTTACCGAGCGGTCTGGAAATGAGGACCTGACTGCCGACTTCTGTAATTTCGGCCCATTTGCTACCCGGACCATCCGTATGTGCGCACACAGCAATATCTATATAACTTTTCTTTCCATCACACTGGCAACGCCAAATGGAGTATGTCCGAACACGGTCTCGCAGTTTGCCTTTTTGATTCGGGAACAGGAGTAATCTGAGATGCTGTCCCGGGATTAATCCGGTGAAATTGATACTTACCTCCAGGGTGAAATGGAATACTTTCTCTGCAATTTCTTTTTTTCCAATTACAGTTGCCCAATTCATAAATAATTTGGTGAATATTCTTTCTTCTAAGTTCATCTTACCTTTATTTTATTGATGCAAACTTAGAAAGGGATACCTAGAGTTTCATTCACCTGGGTTAACAAATCATTTTTTTAGCATTCTTTTACGTATCCGGCTTAAAGACTGAGGTTTTACTTTAATATAAGAAGCGATTAAGTATTGGGGAATCCGTTGATTTAAATCCGGGTAGCATTCCAAAAATTTCAGATATCTTTGTTCGGGGGTATCGACGTAGAATGAAGTTATATCCGCAATTGCCTCTAGAAACAATTGCTCTGAAATGATTCTTCCCATTTTTTCACCTTGTCCAATTTTGTCATACAGCTGTTGTAGTCTATCATAGCTAATACACAGCATTTCTATGTTTTCAACACATTTAATGGATTTGGAAGATGGTGTTTTCGTTAGAAAGCTCTCATAATTACAGACAAAGTCACCCTCCTTACCAAAATTATAGGCATGAGACTCTTTTTCCTCTATAAAGTAGACGACTAAGCCTTTAATTAAAAAGCCGATTTCCTTACAGACAGTTCCTTGTGCTAAGAAGTATTCTCCCTTGTCCCAACTTTTGAAATAGAATAACGAGTCTATCAGTGTTTTTTCCTGCTCAGTAATTTTAATAAATTTTGTTATTTGTTCAAAGAGTGCCTGTTTCATATAAATTTTTCGCTTTCTTCTTTTTCATACAGTTGGCAAATGGCAGTTCCTCGTAGCCTTCGTCCGGTGCCTCTGTCGGCTTCCTTTTAAAATTAGTAATTCATCGCCGAATTTTTTACTTTTAAAGTGCTCCAGCTTTTCTAGAAGAGGTCAGGAGTGGGGCAGGTGCATTCTAATAGGGAATATTACCTTTCCTTAATCTCAAAACAACATGTTGAATCTGTGGCAAGAGGAGCAGAACAGCAATTACCAAGATTACGCCTGTTAACATCCAATCATAGTAATCTCTGGTGGCACGAGCTAATATTTGATGCCCGACCATTTGATTGAAATAGCCTGTGGATGCTGTTTTTGACGTATACATATCGCTACCCACATTCATATATTGGTTTTGGATATCCAGTAAAGTTACTGGTAATTGAGGGTTGGTTTCCGTGAGTGCTTCGCGGACCTTTTCCCGAACTCCCGATTTTGCAAATAACTGAAGTTCGTTACTTAGTGCCAGACTTGTTGTAAATCCTGTAAACCTAGCCAATATACCAACAAGCGAGGCATTGATCGCAATCTTTTGGGGTGCTGAGGAAACGGTAAATGAAACAATCGGAACAAACAATACACCTGTTGCCACACCATAAATAAACATTGGCAGAATAAAGTCGACTGTCTCTCCCTGTACAGAAACAAACCGTATCATATAAGCATAATAAATCGCCATCGTTCCAAAACCAATAGTAATAATCCTTATTAGGTTGTAACCCGCCAAGATGAATCGGGAAGTAACGAACATACTCAGTATAGTTCCTAAAATTACCGTAGTCCATATCGGAATGGTGCTCAGTGGATCATTTCCTAATATCACTTCAAGATAGCCGTAGGCGAGGCCTGTACTTCCTTTGAAAATATAAAATGTAAAAAGAAGCAAGAGGCCGATAACAAAATTCTTTGTTTTAAATATCTGTAGATTGATTAATGGTCTTTTAAGTTTTACTGTTCTCGTGATAAAAAGAGAAAGAACAACTACATTAGCTAAACTGAGCTTAATGATTAAAGAACTATCGAACCATCCTAATTGTCGTCCATAGACAAGAATATATCCTAATATCAAGATAAATGATGCATAAAATAGATAGCCTATCCAATCTACCTGATACAATGGCATCTTTTTAGTAAATCTGGCGTTACTGTTCATCGTCAGCAGTATGACAAATGTCAGGATGATGAGTATGATGATAAATCCGTAGAATAGCCAATTAAAATCAAAAAAATGAACGACCATACTCGTATAGATGGAGTAGAATGGTACAGCGATCTGTATACTGCCGTAAAGAATGCTATAAGCAATCACACGGGCACGTACAGACTGCAGCCGCGGGAAAATAAGCTGTGTCGCAATTCCTGACATCAATGCACAGGTAATGCCTTGCAAAAACTGGCAAATAACAAACAATGTCCAATCTTTGACATGAAAGCAGATAAGGCAACAAAGGATATTCACGGCGAGGGCCATCAGCAAATATTTTCTTGGTGCAAAATATTTTACCATACGAAAATCAAGTGCCAGGAAAGCTACGGTTGAACCATAGATAACGACCATCGCATACTGGACATCGGTAGCTTGTATGCCGTAATAGCCCATAGCTGCTACTGGACTGCCATAAAAAGCAAAACTAAAAAGACAGGCCATCAGAATGCCAAATATGACAGATCTCGCCACCCACTCAGATACCCATGATTTGAAAATTGGTAGGTTATGTGCTTGCATTATTCATCCTTTAAAACGTAAACATTTGCATTCATTCCTGCAGAGAGCTTTGCTAATTTTTCAGGCGTATCGGTTAGTTTGATCCGAACAGGAATGCGTTGTATGATTTTAACAAAATTGCCCGTGGCATTATCGGGAGGAAGCAGTGAATAACGGGAGCCGGTGGTTGGCGAAAGGGACTCGATAGCACCAGCGAACTTTTCATTCGGAAAAGCATCGACTTCAATAGATACCGCTTGCCCAATTCTGAAATTGCCGACCTGTGTTTCCTTATAATTTGCGACTACCCATTTTTCTTCTGCCTTGTTTACCAAAAATGCCAAAGTTTGTCCGGGTTGTATCAGTTGCCCTTCCTGAATTGTCTTTTTCCCGATTTGTCCGTCAAAAGGTGCAGTGATAACTGTATACCGAATATCCAGTTCCTGCCTCGCGAGGAGCGTTTCTTTGATCTTTATTTCTGCCTGTATGGCATTACGTTGTGTGCTGTAATCATTTAGTTTGGATTCTGCCACTTGCAAAGACGCTTTTGCCTGATCATAATCCGATTGCGCGATGGCCAAAGAAGCGCTGATGTTGTCAAATTTTTGTTGTGTTGTAGATCCGTCATTCAGTAGATTCTTATACCGGTCAAATTCTTTTTGTTGTTGATTCAATCTTGCTTTAGCACCTGCCAATTGGGCTTTTATGACCTCGATACTTTTAAGTTGCGTTTCTTCGTTTGCAGCCAAGACGGGTAATTTGGCCTGTGCGCTCATGAGTTCTGCTGCCGCAGCATCTTTTTTCAGCCCGTACTCGTCCAGTTCGATTACCACTAGCGTATCCCCCTTCTTAACAAGCTGATTATCCTTGTAATATATTTTGCTGATATAGCCACCTACTTTTGCGTTTATGGGCGACAAGTAGGCATCTACCTGAGCGTCATTGGTCTGTTCATAGTGATACCCTTTCAAGAGATAAGTAGCTGCCCAGATTATGATTCCTACGAGTAATACGATACCAAAGCATTTGGTTAGGTTTACCACAATTTTATCTGTTTTATTTTTGTTCATCAGTTTTGTATTAGAGAATTCCTACTATTGCCAATAATCTGATATGGCTTACTTGTACGTTTGTCTGTGCTGTTGTCAGATTAAATTTAGCTTCCAATAAAGCATTTTCGGCCTCCAGAAGATCGGTCAGAAGAGATTCCTGATTTAAGTAGCTGCTTCTGATAACACGTAAGGTTTCAGTGGTTTTAATGATATTTTGCTCAGCTGTTTCCACGCTCTCCAAAGCCTGTTGTTGCTGTAAATAAGCCTCTTTTACCTGAAGAGAGATTTCATCCTTCTTCATTTCTGCTTTTTCCTTTGCCTGATTGCTGACAGTCTGGGCACGAGCAATGGAATGCTTGCTCTTGTATAGATTATCGATGGAAAACTGAACTTTAATTCCTGTCTGACCAAATCCCCATAAATCATTCGAATAGGGATAAAAGGAAATCTGCGGATACGTATAATTGTAATTGGAATACAGAGAGACTTTTGGCCATAGCGTAGCTTTCATCTGTTTAACGTTCAGCTTACTCCATTTGATGTCGCTATTCACCATTTTATATGACGGAGACTTGTTAAAAGCGATATCTACATAATCTTTGTAGTCACCTTCTGTGATGGCGTTTAATTCAATTGTATCCGCATGTTTTATTGCTAGCTCGGTATCAATTTCACGGCCCATCAGTATATTGAGGTGTTGCTTGGCGATTGCAATCTTTTTTTTGACATCGGAAAGAGCCAGCTCCAGCTGCGATAATTTGACGGAAGTTCTCAGTACATCACTTTTTAGCACAGTACCGTTTTTATGCAGGCTTTCAATCAGTGTCAGCTGTTTTTTCTCTGCTTCAGTTTCGGCGTCAAGAAAATCATAGAAGTGCAGAAATTTATACAGATCGAAATAGGCAACTGCTACATGGTATTTTACGCTTTGCTTTTGTAGCTCCACTTCATACAGTTTTCGTACCCCTTCTTCCTTTTTCATGACGATGTTTCTTTTGTCTTTACCGCCATTGAAGAGGTTAAGGTTTAAGTTGTAACCCACTCCGTATCCATAGCCTTTTATAGGTACATCCTGCGGAGATGAGAATAATCCGTTGTCATAGATCAAAAATTTGGAATTGAGTTTTACATCGCCACCTGCTGAAAATTCCGGCAGCAAATGATCTTTGGCTTCCAATATTTCTATTTTACTTTGCTGAACATTTAGATCCGATAGTTTCAGGTCCCGGTTGTTAGCTTCGGCGATTTTCCATATTTCTTCCAAACTTAGGGGGTGGATGATTTCTGCATGCTGAGCATACACGGATTGTACAAAAAATAGCAACAGTATGCCCAAAAGTGGGGCTGTGACTGGTTTCTTCTTTCTCTTTGCGGGCCATTGTTTTAACAGCTTTTTCAGCTCATCAAAAGCGAAGCTTAAATCTATCATGGGCATAAAGGGACTAGAATAAGCACAGGACAGCCGATAGACGTAGGCTCTATCCATTTCTTTATCCGGATGACGTGATGTCTGTTCAGATTTTTTGGCTTGTATTGCAAGTTCAAAATCTTTATCAGGTTTTATGATTTTATCTTTCATTATGACTCTATTATTAACACCGCAAAATTATTCAACACCTCAATCTATGGTTTTATATAATTAGCCTAATGTTTGTTATATTTGGCCATATGGAAATTCTTAGCCAATTAATAACTATAGTGGATCAAAATCCCGATTCAATCCTTGTGCTGCGACAACAGACGGAACAGCGTTTGCCTGCTCATCAGCACGATAAGGCCCAGTTGTTGCTGGTTTATGGGGGGATTGCCTACTTGCAAACAGGTGAAAAAGATTTCTATATTCCATCTAATCATTACCTATGGATACCCAAAAACTACCCCCACAACCTCATGTTTAACACGCAGGATCTATATATTATCAATATCTATTTTCCAGACGAAAGCGATGATGGTTTTTATGATGAATTGGGAATATATCCAGTAAGTAAGCTCTTAGCAGAAATGCTCTCATTTAGCGAGAAATGGCAAGGTGATTATTATAAGGGTTCCTGGGAATTTGAGTTTTTATCAACGCTTAGGAAGCTGCTGTCAAAGGAAAAACTGAAAAAGTTTTCGATACAGCTTCCCACAACAGAAGATCAACGGATAAATGAGATTACGGACAGTCTTAGAAGTAGGCTCAATGAAAATCTCACTTTAGAAGATACAGCAACACGATTCGGTATGAGTGTGCGAAGTTTGACCAGATTATTTCAGGCCAAACTGCAAATCACCTTTATTCAGTATTTAAAAATGCTGCGTATTATCCGGGCTATGGAGTTAATAAAGGATACAGATCTGAATATGACAGAGATAGCCTATGAAATTGGATATTCGAATATATCTGCGTTTAGTAATAATTTTCATCAGCTGACCAATATGAGACCTACTGAATTCAAAATGAAATGAGAGGTTCTGCTCTAATTGTTGTTCAACGCCCTTACTGCCTATATACCGCTCAAATAATACAGCTTTTAAGTTTTTGATTCATAGATATATAAAAGTTATTTATTTGTGAAATTTCAGAATTAATCTTTTTTATGATAGTTTTGGTCACAAAATAGCCATGAAAAAAATATTAACATTCTTTAAGTATGCTGTCTTAGCCATACTTACCACTATTTTGCTTCTTATTTTCTATGTTTTTATCAGTAACCGAATTTTCATTGGAGGTGAGGATGAACAATTTGCAGATTATTTAAAACGTAACCAAGAGCAGATTTCAGACAGGATCGAAGGAAAACTGTTTGATGATAATTTCTATCAGTCCCAGATCTTTCTATTCGGTGAGGTTCATGGCTACGCTTATAATCAGAAAATGGATGCGTATTTTTTCAAATTTTTGAATAAAAAAGCGGGGATAAGATATTACGTGGCTGAGATGGATAGTCTGAATGCTAATAAGCTCAATCGTTTTTTACAAGGCAGTACAAAAGATGAGAATTTACTCAGAGAGGTGGTGACAGCAGTCAGTAAACGAATCCCTCAGCAATCGAGTAAAGAGTTATTAGAAAAATGGGACGCTGTGTACGACTATAACCAGACGTTGGCGGATTCGTTAAAGATATCGGTGCTAGGGGTCGATACAGATTTTGACAATAATTCCCATAAGGTCTCCAGAGATTCGGCGATGATGGCCAATTTCAGCAGTTCAGTGAAAAGACTACATCTTGAAAATGAAAAATTTTATGGACTTTTCGGATTTTACCACGTGTTACAGCATAGTGCAAAAGAAGGTAAAAGTCCATTTGCCGAACGACTAAAGAATTCGGGCTTTAGCGTGTCAAGTATTGTAAGTTATACGCTTGAGAGCGAAATGTACCTTCCTAAAAACCCTCAATTTCCGACACCATCGGACCAGAAGATTAGTGTGATCAATGCAGACGGGCCATTTATGCTGGTTAAGGGAATCCATGATTTTTCGGGACTAGCGCAGCCAAATTCCATGAATTTATTTAAGTTGGATGCTAAAGATTCACCTTATAAAAACTCTGAAAAGCTGATAACGATCAAGTCCAGATTGTTCGGTGAGAGTTTCAACCCCGCGCCGGGAACTTCCACGCTTGATTATTTTCAGTACATGGTGCTGCTCAAAAATTCAAAGGCGCTCACACCATTAAAGTAGCAGGGACTGTGGGTAGTGATGATCATAGATTGAAATTGACCAAGTGAATCTTTGGCTAGCGTAGTAAAGGTTTAATATTATTTGGAATAAATCTAAATAATTATTTATTTTGCGCACTTGGATGCACTAAAAACATGGAACTCGATTAAAACTGGCGATAGAGACAGTTTTTTAGCCTTATACGACTCGGTATATACAGCCCTGTTCCGCTACGGATTGAAAATTAATGCCGACCGTGAAGTTGTAAAAGAATCCATCCATATCTTATTCTGTGACCTATGGGAAAAGCGTGAAAAATTACCCATACTAACTACAGATCCAAAATATTATCTCTTTGTATGGCTAAAGCGCGTGATCTACAAACAGCGAGCTAATCAAAATACACCACTGGAAGATCTTTTGCACACACCTGTGGAGGATTCGATCGAATCGCAAAAAATTGCCATTGAGGAAACATTGGAACGAGATCAGGCACTACACGATGCGTTGGGCAAGCTGACAAAAAAACAGCATCACTATATTGAGCTAAAATTTTTCCATAATAAGAGTTATGCGGAAATCGCCGACATGGAGAATGCAGCACTAAGAACAGTTTACAACGTTGTTTATGAAGCAATCAAAAAATTAAAGGGTTCATTATCAGTGGTTATTGTTTTTATTTTAAATTTTTCCAAATAAAATAGGTAAAAAAGAGGCCTTTGCGGCACTACTGTGTAAATGTAACATCGAGCAATGGAACAACCTAATTTGGAAGAACTCATCTGTAATGAATCCTTTATCAATTATTGTCTGCAAGCAAGGCTTGAGGATATGGAATATTGGAAACAATGGGTTGAGGCAAATCCGCAGCACCGGCAGCTTGTAAAAGATGCGAAAGGACTAGTCGAACTGATGCAGACTGGTCCAAGCCAGACCGAGATCGCTGAGGAGCGTGTTCGGCTTCAGGCCTTTATCCATAAAAATGACACTCCGGTACATCGTTTACGAAACTATAGGTGGATTGGCTATGCAGCTGCCAGCCTCTTGTTTGTGTCGATGGCTTTTCTATTCCTAAATAGACAGTCGCCGCTATCGGAAAATGCCACTCAAACTGAACTTATTAGCCAACTGGTACCGACCGGTAAATATATGAATGTGCTTTTGAGCGATAGTACCAAAGTCAAGCTCGGCCCAACGTCTATCATGCGATACCCGAAGAACTTCAATGGTGATAAACGGATCGTGAGCCTCAATGGTGAAGGCTATTTTGAGGTCGCTCATAACGCCCATAAGCCTTTTATTATTCAAACAGGTGAACTTGAAATCAAAGTGTTGGGAACTTCCTTTAATGTATACGCTTTTGAAAACGATAAGCTGTCAAAAATAGCATTGTTTACCGGAAAAGTAGAAGTTTCAAACGGAACAAAAAGACTACAGCTCATTCCGGGGCAGGCCATTGTATATCATAAAAACAAAGCAACCTTTAATGTAGAGTCCTTTGATGCAGCTAAAGAAAAGGAAAATATGGCGGGTGTTTTGCATTTTGAGAAGGCCACTTTCAGCGAAATAGGCAAACAGCTGAACCGAAAATATGGAATCATCGTGCCCGACCGACCGGATATCGAACTGATGTATTCGGGGACTATAGGGCATGAACCGTTGGAAATGGTGCTCGAAAAACTTTCCATGACAACAGATTATCGGTTCGCCATCGAATCCAATACACTTCTCGTTCGTAAAAAATAACATCATATATCTATGTCTTCTAAATCCATCCATAGAAGAGCCCTGCTTCTTGGTGTGCTTCTTTCTTTTCAGGTCTTAGCCGTGGACGCGCAACAGCTAAAGATTGAAGGTAAAAATCAACCCCTGAGGTCTGTTCTGAAGCAGATCGAAGAAAAATCAGGTTACAGTTTTCTCTATGACGAGTCGCAGATCAATGTGGAGCGTCGTATCAATATCGAGGTGAATGGAGCACTTCCACAGGTTCTAAATCAGCTAGAACAGTTGACTTATCTCAAATTACAGGTCTCCGGTAAGAATATCCTGATCAGTAAAGCTTCTGTGGGTGTTTTATCGGGCAAAGTTGTCGATGAGGATGGGAAAGGAATACCATTGGTAACCGTACATCTCAAAGAGCTGAACCAGTATTATTTTACAGATAATAATGGCTCGTTTAGATTCCAGTTTCCGGCCCATCGGCTGAAGTCAGCAAATTTGCAGTTTTCCATGATCGGAAGACAGGGGGCCTCCATGACAACTGTTTTAAGTGGGACAAATAATACGGTTGCTGACATCACATTACCAATTTTGAGTGTAGGACTGGAAGAAATAGCCCTCACTCCCCGGACCAACAGGCGACTGGAAAGCAATAGCTCACTTTATATCAACCGCGAAGTGATCGAACAGTCGGGTGCATTAAGTGTTAATGACTTGTTGAGCCTTATTCCTGGACAAAAGATCGCCGCACCCTCTTTACAACAGGTCCAGCAAGCTAACTTAAGAAGCGCAACATTGAGCACAAATTCTTTTTCCAACAGGGATCCGTTTGCACTCAATAATTCTTTTGGTGTAGCATTGATCATGGATGGTATTGCATTGTCCAACAACGCTAATATGCAGACCTTAAATGCGGGAATTTATGGTATGGGAAATTCTTATGTCAATGGCAAGATATCTGGATTGAGTGGTAGCGACGCCGGTACAGACAACTATACCGGTGATTATACTTTTGGCGGGACCGATCTCCGCCAGATTGCCACAGACAATATCGAGAGCATAGAAATTGCTGCCGGCGTACCTTCTGTGAAGTTTGGGGATATGACCAATGGAGCTATTATCATCAATCGTATTGCGGGCAAGACACCGCTCAATTTTAATGTTCAGCTCCGTGACAATGCAACCGTTTACGGAATGAGCAAAGGCGTTGATACCCGTAAGTTTGGGGCTTTCACCATTGGTGGAAATTTCACGCGCTCCTTTGAAGACAACAGGGACAAGCTGAAATCCTACGACCGTGTAGGTGGAAATATCATGTGGAGTACTTTCGCCGGGAAAGAAAAAGCTTTCACCAATACTTTATCCATAGATTATGGCCGAAACATCGATAAAGTGCGTCGAGACGAGGATGATCCAACAGCAACGGTCATGCGCTTCAAGTCCTATAACTTTGCCATTGGAAGCAGGGCCAATTACCGGATTGACCGAGGTTTTCTTTCCAATATCGGATTGAATGTCCGTTATAGCGAAACCTATCAGAATACATACAAGGAGCAGGACGTCAACGGCACTTATATCATCTACTCAGACGCCACAGAAACGGGAGTCCATCAAGGCCAATATGCAAGCGGGATCTATCAGGCCATTACAAATATTGAGGGTAAGCCCATCGATTTAACGGCACGCCTCGATCTGACGGGCACCTTTCAGACCGGCGACCTGCTGCATCAAGTAAATTTTGGATCATTTTTCAATTACTCAAAAAATATAGGAAAAGGACAGATTGTTGACCCATCCAGACCACGCAACAATACCATAGCAGCAAATGCTGATATTCGTAAAGAACGCTATTATGATGTCTCACGTATTCGCGGCCAAAAGCAGCTGGGATTTTATGCAGAGGACCTATTCACGGCGAAAATCGCGCAGCGAGACCTGAACGTCCGTATTGGGACGCGGCTGGACAAATTCGAAAAGTATGTTACATTTTCACCGCGGACGAATATTAACTATGCGATTACCCCAGCGCTGACAGTGGGCGTAGCATATGGCTGGGCAAGTAAGGCGCCGGCATTGGCACAATTGTATCCGGGACCGGTATTTTATGAGATTCCCTTATTTCAGCATACTGCATTTAATGGGGGCAGTGTTGATGAGGCAAATAGCCTTTACCTGATGTATATAGATAAATTTACACCGGATAATAGCACGCTTAAGCCTTCGTTGTCCGAACAGTTTGAATTTTCAGCCACCTATGAATACAAAGATTTTAAATGGGGGCTGAACCTTTATCAAAAAAGGAATTATAGAGATATCGTTACCGTCACCGATTTTGAGAAAGTAGTACTGGACAAATACAACGATAATCCCGATCCCAATGCGGATGTTCCCTATATTATTGAGGGGACAAAACAATATAGGCTATCGCGATTTGTATTTATGAATGCTGATGACAAAAGAACTCAGGGGATCGAATTCATGCTATCTACGCCAAAATGGATGGCCATCGCTACTTCGTTTAGTGTAAGGGCGGGATTGACCAGATCAAACTATAGACCTCTGCAAAACATGGCGACATTTACTAACAACACGGACAACCCCAATCGTGCAGAATCTGCAATATACCCAACACAGCGCAGGACGACTACGGTAAGCAATGCCGCAATTACCTCAAGTACGCATATTCCAAAGGCTAGACTGTTGATCAATTTCACGACCGAACTTAACCTCTTGAATAAAACCAATACCAATGCGTCCGACGGGATACCTATCGGCTATTATACACAGGATGGAACCTATCATGCCATAGACAATTTTGATCGCAACAATGTCGATTATGCCCATACGCTAAGGCCTATAGAAGAAATCAACAATCAGAACCAGCCTGCTGTCTATACCAATTTCCACTTAAACGTATCGAAGGAAATCAGCAAACGCCTAAGCCTGGCTTTTCATGTCTATAACGTATTTAACTATCGTCCACAGTATAAACGCTCGGATAATTCCATGATCATTCCGAATGGTAAACCTACCTATGGTGCGCAGCTCAGACTTAAACTATAACGCCATGAAAATCATTATTAAACTTATACTTTTGATCTTTGGCTCCAGCCATCTTTTTATGGCTTGTCAAAAAGATAGCTATGCCGAAAACGGTGCGGTAGACATTTCGTTGAGTACGTCTTACGAAAGTGAAACCTATGTCAATAAGCTGCCGTTGGATGATATCACTTTAAATCTCTATACCTTGAAAGGGAAACTGCTGATGACGGTGAAATCTGATGAAAATGGTGTATTTGAGTTCATGGATCTGGCGCCCAATACATATAATGTTCAGGTCGTGAAAACATTCAGTGCGGCAGAATTCAATCAATTGACGGGACAGCGTGAAGACAATGAGGTCACCTTTAGTTCGGTGATACGCCGTATCGAAGTCGTTAAAGGGTCAGCGCAGACACATTGGGATCTTACTCTCCTGACCGGTAATAGTAATCAGGAGGGCTTGGTGATCAAGCAGATCTATTACGCAGGCTCAGACGCCAATCAAGGCGCCAGTTTTAGAGATCAATTTATTGAAATATATAACAATTCCGATAGCCTTCGCTATGCAGACAGTCTCTATATAGCCGAAGCTTTTGGTGCGACAAATGCGAGCACGACCTATGTATATCAGCCTAATAGCGGACAGTACGACTGGAGCAAGTCGTATCGTATGCCACAGGATATAAATGCCAACAGCGATTATGTCTACGCTCATCTGATCATTCAGCTTCCGGGCAGTGGAAAAGATTATCCGATCCCGCCGGGCGAGAGTATTGTTGTTGCCTCAACGGCTGCCAATCATCAGTCGCCCTATGTAGGGGCCGATGGGGTAGCGATCTCCGTAAAGAATCCGAGCCTCACCATTGACCTCAGCAAAGCAGATTTTGAAGCTTATTATGTGCCCTATCTTGGAAGTACCAAACCTTTGGCATCAGACATCGATAACCCAAATGTACCCAACATACGGCTGATCAACCGGGGCAATGGTGCCGACATGATTATGAACCAGGCAGGTCAACGCAGCTGGATCATTTTCCGTGATCAAAACATGGGACCGGTGAGCGACTGGAAGGGCTTTATGCCGCCATATGCTGATGGACGGGAAAATTTGGGGACAGATTACATCCAGATTCCAATAGTTAATATTTTGGATGGCGTGGAAATTCAGTCATCGACCTCTACACAATATCCGAAACGATTTACAGCAAAAATCGATGCTGGATCTATCGCAGTAGACGGAGGTGCGCGTTCATCAAATTCCGTTATTAGGAAAACAAAAGAGATTATCAACGGAAGAAGAATACTGCAGGATTCTAATAACTCAAGTGATGATTTTGTGTCGATGAAGGCAAATCCAAAGGGGTTTATTGATTAAGTGAAGACAAATGAAAAATTATATTCAAGTTACTTTGTGTCTATTTGTTGTTTTTTTCTCCCAGTTTGAGACCAAAGCGATAGCAAGACAAGATACCGTACTGTATATTCAGCATATTGATCAGGACAGCATACAGTTGCGTTTACGGCAATACGCTGTCGATAACCCGATGTGGCTGGAAAAGAAAGTGCCGCAGCGTTATAGCTTAATTCGCATGGCATACAATTCCACCTCTGGTGATTATCACCGTGCCCAGGACGCACAGCGGGTAAATACGCTGGATTTTGGTTCGGAGGGCGCCGTCACCATCAAGGATGTGCGCTTGTGGGGGCGTTTCAATTATACAAGATCCGTGGAGGATAGCACGCGGTTTGCGCATCAGACCAGAGAAAATCCCTCTTCGCCCTGGTATTTTGGTTCCTATGGTTACAATCATTATGAACGAACGACCTATCGTATCCAGGCGCGGGGACATCGTTATTTTGCAGACAGAAAATATGCTGTCTTTGGTGGATTCGATTACCAGGTAGCAAATCATTTTAGCAATAATGATCCGAGAGGTAGCATCCGCGTAGCGCAACTTAACGGTACGGTCGGCGGTAGTATGCGTATAGTCAAAAACGTTGATATTGGTATCGAAGGGCGGTATGGTTATGGACAGGAGGACGTTGAAATAGCGTACAAAAACGGAAATTCGGCGACAAGCGCTGTGGAGTCGCCCTACATGAACTATATTATCAGAGGATATGGATGGAAAGTCAGCGACTGGCTCCTGGAGCAGAAGATGTTCTATCAAAATGACATGAAGCGCTTCGGTAGTAAGGTTTACTTGTCATGGAATTCTTCGGTAGGGGACTTTTATGGCAATGCAGCTTATTTACGTGAAGAACAGAAGTATAGGCAAACACTGCGCAACGAGTCCCGCGTCAATGAACTCAGTCAGTATAATTTAAATCGGCTAGACTACAATTTGGTATGGCAGCTGTCAAAAGGAAATCATTTCTATATGGCATCGCTTGATTGGTCCAGCACACGTGGAAAGGACTGGATAACAGAAAGTGGCGATGCACAGAATTATGTTTACCAGAATGACAATGGAGCACTGAATGTATCTTATATGCTGGCCCGGAAGAAGTGGCGACACTACTACGGAGGTAAAATTGGTCTATTGAATGAAATCAGAAGGGATGGCGGCACTGGCACAAGTCTGGACTACGAGCATGTAAACTATCAGCTCCATGGAGCGTGGACCTATACAACTACTGCGAATCAAGAAATAGAATTTGGACTCACAGGTTCTCTTCGCCACAATATAGGTACATCTTGGTCTCTACCGTTAATCAATGAAAATGTATTCCATCAATATGTTTTTTATCATGATATCCTTTATCATCGTGCAAATGTATACGGTGGCAAAGTAAAATTGGGTTTCAAACAACGTTTAAGAAAGGGAAATTTCATTTCTCTGGTAGCAGATTATTATTATCAAAAGGCGGGGCGTTTATCTGATCTGGATCGCACCAATCTTGCCCCTATAGGAACAGTCAGGAAACAGATGAATTTAATGCTGGCATATGGATTTTAAGAGACTGCACTCGATGAAGAAGAAAACACTGATGGTTATAGCTATCTTTATTGCACCTCTGTTGATTTCGGCATTTGCAAATCGCGCTGAGGAGCAGGAAGATCTACAGGAATTGCGCAAACGCTACAGCAGTGGGCGTCAGGAATTATGGCCCAAACCACATATCGACGCATCTGTAAGATCTAATTTTACGGATATCGGGGTATTGCCTCCAGTAAGCTATCCAGCTGATAATCCTTATAGCAAGGAAAAATCGCTGCTCGGGAAGCTATTGTTTTTTGACCCCAGACTTTCAGCATCCAAGCAAATCTCCTGCGCAAGCTGTCATGATCCCCAATTGGGATTTGGAGACGGAAAAAGTCTGGCGCACGGTCATGGAAGACGAGAGGGCAAAAGAAATGCGATGACGCTGTACAATGTTGCATTTTACAGAACTTTTATGTGGGATGGCCGAGCAAAAAGCCTTGAGGATCAAGTGCTGTTGCCGACACAGGATCCTGTGGAAATGAATACGCCGCTGGATACTTTAGTAGCACATGTTAAAGCTGTGCCAGGCTATGCGGGATATTTCGAACAGGCTTTTGGGGACAAACAGATTACACTGCTCCGCATACAACAGGCGCTTGCCACCTTTGAACGTGGTATCGTTAGCTATCCAACAAAATTTGATCGATTTGTGCAGGGACAGGCCGATGCACTGAACGATCAGGAACTTACCGGTCTACATTTGTTTCGGACGAAGGCACGCTGTATAAATTGCCACAATACACCTTTGTTTTCTGACAATCTTTTTCATAATGATGGACAGACACTATACGGGACCAAACAGCAGGATTTTGGCCACTACCATCTTACAGGCAATCAAAAAGACATTGGCGCATTCCGTACACCATCGCTTCGAAATGTAGGCCTGACAGGTCCTTGGATGCATCACGGTAATTTTCCAACGTTGCGTGATGTCGTCGAGCTCTATAATCTTGGCAATCCAGCACCAATACAAAGGCATGTGAAAATTGATGAAAAGACAAGACCCATACATTCACCATTGTTAAAAAAATTGAATTTATCGAGGCAGGAAGTTGACGCTGTCATAGCATTTCTGCAGGCTTTAAGTACACCGACACAACGCCGGATTGCGATGCCGGAACTTCCGCAATAAAAGGTGAAGATCAGCGTGTCAATATACGTGATGACATGAAGTTTTTTCAACAATAGTGTTATTGGAATTTGCTAATCGTTCATCGGTCGAGCCAATGAACGATATTAAGCAGAAACTGTACATTCCCCTTTTTTCACTTTTAATGCCATGGAGTTGGGCAGAAAATCGAAGGTAAGCACCGTTGCATTAGCAGATAATCATTATTTTCGTGTCTTTTTTGAATAGGATGATTAATCAGTCTTCAGCCAAAGGTCTTTTTCAAAGCATGTCATCTGCTCCACCTTTCCATTGGAAACAGAAAATGTCAAAGGAAAGGTGCCATCTTCGTTGAGGAAGAAAAGTTCAGCTCGTGGAGTAAAAGAAATTGTTTTGCTATCCCATAATTGTTTAAGGATTAAACCCTGTTCTGAAGGCTCTATGATAATTTTAAAATTGTTGTCGTTGGCCATTCGGTAAGTTCCGGCAAGCTTTTTCAGTTGAGATGCGGTTAGCGTTATAATTTTAGTAGGGTCAAATGGTACACGCTCACATACAATTCTGCCCAGGATCTTAGTTTGGCTAAAATCTCCTGAGCTATTTTTTAAGAACTCAATTGTATAGCCTTCGTTTTTGGATTCAAAATGCGTGTCATCTTTACGGACAAGCTGATATCTTTTTTTCTGATCCCATAGCTGTGTTGCATACAAGCTATTATCTTGCTCGTCGAAAGCAATGAAAGCTACTTTGTTGGGTAGTTGATAGTAACCCAGAAATGATTTCAGTGGCGTCGGATTTTGCTGCTGGGAAGCATTTGCTGCAACAGTCTGCGTGAATGCATTATTGTTGGCTAAAAGACAGCATGCTCCCGTGAGAAAGCCGTATGTTGCTTTGGAAATTTGGCGTATTGCTTTTGCGCGGATACTTGGTTTAATTTGTTGTATCATAATTTTTTGTGTTGATATGATACAAGATTAGGTCTTTTTGATAGGATAACAGTCCGAATGGATGCAAACGAACAAACTTCACTTTCCCTGGTTAGTTTGAATGATCAGATTATCGGTAGATTCTACAGCATATATTGACCGTTGTGTTAAAGTTGCGTAACCAAGTGCCACTGTGCCCATAAAATATAGGATTGGTGCAAGGGAGTCAACGAACAAATGAACCAACGCCAGCATACGGACAACGATCATAAATAATAGTGCGATCAATAAATACTTCAACCACATCATGTTGATCTATTCCGTATAGGAAGACAGCTTCTTGTTTTAAAACTCTTTTAGACTCTTTTTAGTCAAAATCAAAGAGATCAGAGAGAAAAGATTTCTTCTTTCGCCCATGTGGATATTTGTGATTGTCCGTATAGCGGTCATTATCACGGTAGCGCTGTTGAGATTGATAGTTTTCTCTTTCGTACTTATTGTAATTGTTAGCATCGTTATCGTGAGCTTGGCTACTGTCGATATTATTGCTGGCTTGTTCCAGTAATTTATCCAGTTCTCCTTTATCGAGCCATACCCCTCTGCAGTTTGGGCAGTAATCTATTTCAATTCGGTGACGTTCCGTCATCAGCAGTGTTTCGTTACAGTTTGGACATTTCATATTTTATGAATCTTAATGAATTTACAATATAATTAAAATTATAGAACCAATTACCTTGTCACTCTATAATTTAGCAATTTTTAACGTAGTGATCTCAGTTATCAATTTTTCGGAATTATATAAGCTATGAACAATAATATCGGACTTATACGCTAGTAGGGTTTGAATCTGAAATTTTTTTTAACGCCTTATTTTCCGATCGTATATTTAAGAATTCAACTAGGACAGAAAATGCCATAGCAAAATAAATGTAACCTTTTGGAATATGCTGGTCGAATGCTTCTGCTGTTAAAGAAACACCTATAAGCAATAGAAATGCTAAAGCCAGCATTTTAACCGATGGATGGTTATTTACAAATCTGCTAATAGGTTCTGCCGAGAACATCATAATTGCTACCGCTACGATTACTGCGGCGATCATTACACCGATTCGATCTACCATTCCTACTGCTGTGATCACCGAATCGAGGGAGAATACAAGATCAAGGATAAGTATCTGAATAATGATGTTAGAAAAAGTTACCTTTTTGAGTTTTGTTGTGCCTGTTTCTATATGCCCTTCGACACGATGGTGGATTTCGGTTGTGGATTTATAAATAAGGAACATCCCTCCGAAAAATAATATAAGATCCCGGCCTGAAAGCGAAAGGTATCTTATTATTGACGGATTATCCGTATTGAACCAGCCCGCAATATCCAAGACTGTAGTTGTTAGGCCCATGACCCATTTAATCGAAAATAAGAGCGCTACGCGCATCACCAACGCTAATGCAAGACCTAACTGCCGAGCCTTTTTTTGTTGTTCGAGCGGAAGCTTACTACTTTGTATTGAAATAAATACGATGTTGTCAATGCCCAGAACAATTTCTAGCACAGTTAAAGTAAAAAATGAGATCCAAATTTGTGGGTCAGTAATCCATTCCATAGCTGATGATTTTTTATTTTGTTAATTTCCCCATTTCATCAATAGTTCTTGCGTTGAGTTGCGTTAAGATGTTCTTTTTCAGGAAACGAGCAAGTAGAAATAGGGATATTGCTATTAATATGGAAAAAATTACTGGAAGCAACACCCCTTGTGTAACATCCATAAGAGCGAGGATGAGTGTCAAAGCTAATAAGCTCGATGCCAATTCGGCAGAATACGGCTTTTTGGTGTTGTTATTTTCCATATTATATCTATAAGCTGAATCGTACACAGAATGTTTTGGATTTTTATAAAATCCACTTTGTATAGTGTCAGATGTAAGATGTTGACAAAATTGAATTAATCCTTTGCCTGTATTATAATCAATCGAAAAATATTAGGATGTTTGGCTGTATTTGCTATTGTCTGTTTCGCAGGATATACCAGGGAAAAAAGTATAATTTTCTCTATTATAGAACCCATCAAGTTGAAAAAGATATTATGACAATCGAAGTTATCGGCAGATAACGCTAGCTTTCATGGATGGCAGAGCCATATTGAGACTAGGAAAATCAGCGGAGCAAACATAGGTTGATCCAGATGAGCCATTTGGTGTGACGCATACTTTTTCTTCAGTTGCTGATGCGGTAGAATTTGCAGAGGCGACCTTCAAAGGGTCTCCTCATAAATATACTGCTGCATGCCCCACACTGACACGGGACGTTTATTTTTTCGGTTTACACCAGTGCTGGAACATGGATTTTGTCGCTGCCTAGTTTTAGAAATCGGCAATAATGATCTTTTTCATTCCCATCATTTTTTTGAATGCGCCGGGTCTTTTGTTGAGTTCCTCCCAATTTTCAGGACAAACCTGCCAGCTTAACCCATATTTGTCTTTCAGCCATCCACAGACGCTCTCTTGTCCTCCATCCGATGTAAGTGCTTCCCAATAGTAGTCTATTTCAGCTTGGTCTTTACAGGGGATCATCAGCGAAATGGCCTCGTTAAATTTGAATACTGGTCCGGCATTGATCCCGATGAAACGCATTCCCAGAATCTCGAATTCTACGGTCAGCACTTTTCCGGCAAAATCCTTCTGGAAATCCGCCAGTCCTTCGTTTTCTGAATTTGGGTAATACGTAATATTGATGATCTTGCCATCTTTGAAAACCGATAAATAATACTCTGCGGCTTCCTGTGCGTTGTTGTCAAACCAAAGGTTTGGAATTATCTTTTGCATAGCTTTATATTTTTTGGTTATTTTTTCTTTTTTTGTAGAGCCTATAATTGATACACTTCTATTCCATTCTTACCTGAATTTTGATCATTTGCAGTCTTACAAATCTAACAGATTCGTTCTTCGATCGACTTGGCATAGGATAAGAAATAAAACTCGATAAAACGTCTCTCATGTCGTTCGCGGTCGAATATACTGTTTGATGTCCTTTTTATGGTTCCAGAATATGTTTTATAAAGCATCGTCCAATTGTGAAGATAAATTTGATAAATATAACAACAAAGCTTTTGGGGATAAATAAATTCATTTTGGCGCGGTCCAATTCGATCCCGAGCAAAAACAGTTAAAGATAAATAATGAAATTGTTGACCTGACTCGAACAGAAGCGAGGCTATTCCATATTTTCGCGGGATCTCCGAACCAGATACTACCTAGAGAGCGGTTGCAAAAAGAAATATGGGAAGATGAAGGGTGGAACCCGATCCTCATGTTAACATCGTAGTCGTTCGTAGCAAAGGGTATAAGCTCGAAGCTACTGCCTCGTGTTTGTGCCAATGAAATTCATTTAGCTGATCGCGTTTATAGAAACGACTGTAACGGTTTAATGATGCTGTGTCATTAAATATAGTGACACCTATGGTTATATCACTATATATCGTGTAGGTCTAAAGCTGTTTTGTTTTATAATTATTTGATTTTTAGAAGTATATATTTTTTGGCCTTTCTGTTGATACTGTCCATACAAATAAGAACTGTTCATTTAATAACAAACAAAACAATGCAAAAACGGATTAATATCAACTCTGCTGAGCCTGAAGCTTTAAAAGCGATGATGGGGCTTGAAACTTATCTTTCTAAAGTAGATATTTCTAAATCTTTGAAAGAACTGATTAAAATTAGGGCATCGCAAATCAACGGCTGCGCCTATTGTATTGATATGCATACCAAAGATGCTTTAAAAAACGGTGAAACTAACCAACGTATTTTCCTATTAAACGCATGGCGTGAAACAGGAGCCATATTTACTGACGAGGAAAAGGCCGTATTGTCAATTGCTGAAGAAGTCACTTTGATCCACCAGCAGGGGCTTACTGATGAGACCTACAGCAATGCACTTAACTATTTTTCAGAAAACCAGATTGCTCAAATCGTCTTAGCAGTTGTGACTATAAACGCCTGGAATCGAATTGCGTTAAGTAGCCATCTTCAGGTAGGTAATTCATTTGCGTAAACATAAAAGGATCGGGGAGAAAGCTTTGATCTCTCTTTTTTACGAATCAATATCGAATATCAGCACATGATAGCATAATTGTTAAACATAAATTTAAAAACATGAAAATTTTAGTCATTGGAGGTACTGGGCTGATCGGAACAAAAACCGTCGCAAAGTTAAGAGGCTTAGGGCATGAAGTTATTGCGGCATCACCTAATACAGGTATCAATACGATTACAGGCGAAGGCTTAGCGGAAGCAGTAAATGGCGCCGAAGTTGTAATCGACCTAGCCAATTCTCCGTCCTTTGCGGATAAGGAAGTGATGGATTTTTTTGAAACTTCTGGAAAGAATTTGTTAGCCGCAGAGATCAATGCGGGAGTCAAGCATCATATTGCCTTGTCTGTTGTAGGCACGAGCAGACTCCAAGCAAGTGGTTATTTTAGAGCGAAGCAAGTGCAGGAAAATCTAATTGTGGAAAGCGGAATTCCTTATACGATTATACATTCTACACAATTTCTTGAGTTTTTGGGCGGCATCGTTGCATCCTCACAGGACGGCAATGTGATCAATTTGTCGACCGCACGTATACAGCCTATCGCAGCTGAGGATGTCTCTTCTTTTGTTACCGAGTTTGCACTTGGTCAGCCAGTTCATGGAATCGTTGAAATTGGAGGACCTGAACAATTTGAGTTAGCAAATTTAGTTAAAGAATATTTGGTCAAAACCAAGAGCCCCAAACAAGTTGTAGGGAATAAAGACGCCTTATATTTTGGTTCGCCCTTGGAAGAGTTTACGTTAATACCTGCTGAAGGGGCGAAATTGGGTAAGCTTACGTTCGAAGAATGGTTCCGTCTGAACGCTCAGAAATAGC
This sequence comes from Sphingobacterium thalpophilum, assembly GCF_901482695.1. Lineage (NCBI taxonomy): Bacteria > Pseudomonadati > Bacteroidota > Sphingobacteriia > Sphingobacteriales > Sphingobacteriaceae > Sphingobacterium > Sphingobacterium thalpophilum. Next base: position 162,426 of record NZ_LR590484.1, on the reverse strand, counting down.
ACGTTCTATCCAAGAGCATCCCATGCTCTTGGATATTGCAATAGTGCAATGTTATTCATCAAACAAATTTGAAATCACAATATGAACGGCTTTTATAAAACGTTTACGAGCTCAATAGGCCGAAAATTCACTATGGCATTGAGCGGACTTTTTCTCATCAGTTTTTTGCTGGTACATATGTCAGTAAATGCCCTCATATTTTATAATGACGGTGGTGTTACCTTTACCATTGGTGCACATTTCATGGCTACAAATCCAGTTATCCGGTCTTTGGAGATCGTTCTTATCATTGGATTTATACTCCATATAATACAAGGATTACTCTTGTGGAAAAAGAATCGAGAAGCGCGTCCCATTAAATATGCTTATCCACTAGCAACTCCTAAGGTTACATGGTATAGCAAAAGTATGACTCTATTGGGTACACTTTTGCTTCTGTTTTTAGTGGTCCATACCTCCAACTTCTGGATTCCCAATCGTATGCATCAGTTCCGTTATGACGAAGAGTTACCACTATTTGATATGATGCTGGAGAAGTTTAGTAACCCTGTCGAAGTGCTGATTTATTTATTGGGTTGTGTATCCTTATTCTGGCACCTATTACATGGTTTCAATAGTGCTTTCACTTCATTAGGTATATCCCACCGGCGGTATAATAGATTTATAAAATGGATGGGCATAAGCTTCTCAGTTGTGGTGCCATTCGTGCTGTTTTTAATGCCATTGTCCATTTATTTTAAGTGGATAAATTAAATAGGCAGATTTCGTATATTTAGAATCATAGCCGATTCATCAAATGTATTAGGAAAACCGGGTGAGATGCTGTAAGACAACACTTTTATATATCATGAAAGCAAACAAAAAGATCTGTTATCCAGATGGTCAGGACCAGCAGAGCATTTCATATTACCAAAAAGAACGGGAAATTCTCTTGGCGTTAGGCAATGATTTGACTAAAGTCCGGGAAAAAAATGACCTCATTCGGCTTTTTAAGGAAGGTATAAAAGGGCTATATTTTATTACCCATACTATTGTGACAACTGTCGACTACAAAGACGATACCTACAGTCCCTTTCTTCTTGACAACGATGGATCGCCTATTCGGGATCACCCGCGTTATATGGAGATGGTAAACGCTCGCTTTCCTCTCAATGAACCGTTTATTCAGGCTGTATTAAACGCTGATAAGCCTGTGTCGTTTGTGTTATCGGATATTATGGATAGTCCTGAGAGTCCTGCATTTTTACGGGTCAATTTTGAAAAAGGTGTACGGGAAATATTAATGGCGAAATTGGTGCGAGAAGGACGTCCTATCGGTTTTCTACACATTTATACTAATCAGGAAAATGGTTTTAGCCAAAATTTTAAAGATGTCATTGTCGGCATTATTCCCCAGATATCGAGTGCAGTTTCTAACATTGTAAAAAATGAGGAGCTGCTGAAGAGAGAAAAAGAGAAGACGTTTCTGCTCGAATTCAGCAGCAGGGTGGCCGCTGTTCGTACAAAGCAAGAGCTAACGGAAACGGTCCGGGATGTGTTGAAACAGCTTAGTCCCACAGGTAGTTTTGTTATTAGGCGGATTTGCGGCGATACAAGATCTTTTACCGAGCCATACATTTATAATTTTGGCACACATCCCGTGCCGAAGCCGAAATTGGATTGGTTCCAATCCAGGCTACCCTTAAATGATGGGTTACAGAATCGTATTCTAACAAGCGCGATTCCTTTGCTATTTGAGGTCGATCGCGAAGTTCAGCGTGGCATTACCTCTGGCTATCTCCGCTACTGGAAGTCATTGGGCATAAAGACATTCACAGGGATACGGTTGCGAAATGGTGAGACAAATTTAGGCCTGTTATTGTTGGAAACTGCAGAAATCAATATCCCCTTACTGCAGAGCATCTGTGCACAGATCTCTACAGCTATTTCCAATACCTTGGCCAATGAGCAATTGGTAAAAAAGCAGGAAGAGCAGTCTTTTCTATTGGATTTCAGCAATGATATTACTCAGTTAAGGACAAAGCAGGATTTGCATGCAGCCATCAGTAGGGTATTGGACAAAACACTGTCTACGAGATTGTCGATGATTCGTGTTATCGAATCAGATGGCATTCACCTCTCTCCCTTTATGTATGATGATGCGCTATTTGCCGATGCTAAAAATGACTTTGGAAGAATGGTAAACAATCTGATTACGATAGACGAATTTTACACTTCCCAAGTACTGGCCAGTAATGACGGCCTCGTGTTTAATGTGGATGAGGAAATAAAAAAAGGGAACGATTACGCCCGATTATGGAAGGCTACAGGGCGGAGAAATATGTATGGCTTGCCATTGCGTATCGGTAACAAGAATATTGGTACAATATGGTTATTAGCTGATCAGCTCAATAAAATGCTCATTAAGGGCATATGTTCACAGATCTCTATTGCTATCGATAACATTCGTGCTAATGAGCAGCTACTGGCGTACAAAAAAAATCTGGAGATAGAGAATGATTATTTAAAGGAGCAGATCAAGACGATCTATAATTTTTCTGAAATTATAGGCAGTGGAGAAGCTATGCAGCAGGTCTATCACCTGATGGCGCTTGTAGCGGGCTCCGGTACCACCGTTCTGGTTACCGGAGAGACAGGGACAGGAAAGGAATTGATCGCAAGGGGTATTCATACGACTTCGGACCGAAAAGATAAAGTCATGGTTAAGGTAAATTGCGCTGCCTTACCTGCTCATTTAATCGAAAGTGAATTGTTTGGGCACGAAAAAGGAGCATTTACAGGTGCTGTTGAACGCCGTATAGGCAAATTTGAACTAGCACACCGAAGCACACTTTTTTTGGATGAGATCGGAGAACTTCCTTTGGAAGCACAATCAAAATTGTTACGCATCATACAGGAACGCGAACTAGAGAGGATTGGGGGGCAACATACCATTAAAGTCGATGTACGACTTATCGCTGCTACTAATCGCAATCTGGAGGAAGAAGTAAAAGCAGGGCGGTTTAGGGCCGACCTATATTTCCGTCTAAATGTTTTTCCGATTCACTTACCTGCGCTTCGTGAGCGACTTGAAGATATCCAACAGCTAACCGATTTTTTTATACAGAAATATAGCCGTAATACGGGACGTAAAATTAAGAAAATAATGCCACGGGCAATTCAGCAGCTGTGTAGTTATAGCTGGCCTGGAAATGTGCGTGAGCTTGAACATTTGATCGAAAGATCCATTCTTTTGAGCACATCAGAGACAATTGACCATGTTGACCTTCCACAGTTACATGTCGAGTCTAGATCAGACGATTTTCAATTTTCAAACTATTCGCTTGATGAGTTGGAGCGCAATTATATTATTCAGGTACTAAGACGCTGTTCGGGGAAGATTTCCGGTCCGGGAAGTGCTTCTGAAATTCTGAAAATTCCCGGTAACACCTTGCATTCGAAAATCAAAAAATTACACATTAAGAAAAACGAGTACTTCGTATAGTGGATTTTAGTCTTTATACGCTGTAACGTGCTTTCTTTGCAGTGTCCTACACGCTTATGTGGCGAGCTGAATGAAACTAAGAGATTTATGAGATCGGACGTCCCATTAATATTTTTGATGATATCTTTTTATGCAGAAAGTATTTTCCCTTAAGCGGTTTTTTATCAAATAAGTACAAATTCATTAGATCAAATTGAAGTATACCCGATTCGCACTCATCGACCACACCAGTATCGATTTGGATCGGAATAATTACTTTCTCATTTTCTTTTCCCAGTGATTTCAGGTCCATATATAGCGATTCGAAATCTATATTGTCCCGTATTCGTTGCACCTCCTCTATAAATTGGGGATAGGCACTGTCTGAGAAACGGAGCGAGTTTATTTTTCCGGATTGATCAAAAGAAATGACCATTAAGGTTAATACGGGAATACACCTTTCCTGTAATTGTGGCGGGTACTTAAAATTTCTAAGGAAAGAATTTTCAAACGTCTGATAATTATCGATTTTTCCTTTATCCTGAGCGTACACGCTATGGATCGTGATATATAAGATGATCAGTATGGATTTGACGGTTCTCATTTTTTACGCATTAGTTGTTTATAACCATAAGGACAAGGGGAGAATAAAACCAAAAGTCACTAAGTGCTTGTTGTCCTTTGAAATTATATAGATCTTGAGATACTTTACTTTTAGGATCTGAAAACACGTGGGATACCCTCGCTATTTTGATCTCAACAGGAATCATGATAGGTATATCATGGTTTTCAATGTTCAGATCCTTATATACTACGTCAAAATCTAACTTATCTTTAATTCTTAAGATTTCTTTAATCATAAGCGGATGTGCACTGTCAGAAAATTCCAAGTCGTATTGCTTTGCTTTCTTGTTATACTGCACTTTTAATGTGAAGAATGACGGAAGAGAGGCTTTCTCTAGATCAATTGGGTACCTAATATGTCTAACAAAACTTGATTGTAATTTTGACCAATTATTATATGCATCCTGGCTGTAAACGATATGAACAGTACACATGAGTATAGCAGCAATCATTACTAGTTTTTTCATATCCATTGACATTTTTTCCTTTATTTTTCATTCATAATCTGCCATTACAATTGTCCTTTCGTTAGCATTAGGGAAAGTTGCGGTATGATTCGAAAAATGACACATGAATGCTAATCCGCCAGTGTGATAACACCCTTGCTCCATCCCTTTATTTTTTCGACCTTCCTGAGCATACATTATTTTAGTTATCGCATTTAACAGACTATGGCGCTGCCAGTTTTAGCTTTACACGATCATATATCACTTTGTCTACAAAGTTTAGTTCAGCCAGATGATGTTGCACAAATTCCCAACAACGTTCCTTTTTTATTGGTTTTCCCTTGCGATGATAGACTAAAGATAAGTACATGGCGGCTAGTAATGTTTCACTGTTTACATAATCAAAATTCATTTGCGGCGACAATACTTCCTCACCACGGTCCCATTCTTCATTTTCGATCAAAAGACATCCCCAGGTATGGCGGACTGGATCAAATTCTGGTAGCAGGTGAAGAGCCTTGGTCCCAAAGGAAGTAGCTTTCTCGATATCATTCTGAACCAAGTAAATATTCGCATAGAGATTATAAAGATATCCCGCCAAAGGTTCGACTTCCTTCATCGTTAAGTGATCCTCTATTTCTTTCAGAAGGAGCAATGCTTCGTCAAAATCCCCAAGATGGGTGCGGCATAGTGCAATATTCAATTTGAGGGAGTAGGTAATAGACGGCACGGATTCCGAACAGATCTGAAGACATTGTTGAAATTGCGCCAATGCCTTATCATATTGATGCTCTAGCACATAATCCTGTCCTTCCAGGCTCAGGTTAATAGCCTCATGACTCATCTCTCTTTTATATTTCCCTCGCAGTATGTTCAAAATAATGCGACCATCTAGGTCTGTTGGAAAGCCATTTATTTTTTTTCTCAATGGCAATAGATTCCCTAGACCAACGAGTAGCTGTAAATAACCAAACAATATGGAAAAAGCAATAGTTTCTGTAAAATCTATTGTAAATGGAACCAGGGTTATAATGGTAATTCCGATAGCCATATTGACCACAGGTCCACCCAATACAGCTACAAATGTCCTAAGGTTGTAATACTTGTCATCCCTGATATTGAGGATAACGTGACCTCCTTGAAACTCGGAATTAAGATTCAGCTTACTTTTGAAGAAGTGCGTACGCATCAGCATATGTCCTGTACCGATAACAATACGTTTCGGATATTCACCTACCAGTCTTGTAAAAAACCAATGTCCCCACTCGTGGGCAATTAAAGCGATCGCACTAGCCATCAGAAGGAAGGAATAGTTTAATGCCAGCATTCCGAAGCGATGATATGGTGTGGGCATAAACGATAAAATGGCTCCGATAAGGAGGGCCCCCCAACCATATTTGGGCATGAACGCAAATAATAATTTTTTAGTCATGGGTAAGGTTTATATAGTCAGTTTATTCCCAGTTTTCCAACTTCGTTTTATCTTTGAAAAAATCTATTGAAATCGGAAACAGTTCTTCCGAAAACCCATTGTAATAGACAATATTTTTCCCATTTTCCGCTAACTTCATATAGCTTGAACCTCCCGAATCGTAGAAAAAAGGCTTTCAATATAGTTCTTTTGCATTTCTTGCTTATCTTTTTTGCAAGCAGACAAAATTGCAAGCATAAATATGCAAGATGATTGGATATGGAATTCATAAATTAAGGATAATACTTTTCTGCTTCTAAAATAATAAAATAAAACGAAATATTTGTAATAGTGTTAAGAATGGTAATGTAGTTTGATTTTCGTAAACCAACCGATATCAATTATTTATTTTTCAAATAATTGATATGATTTTTTAATATCTTTGAAGAGCAACTTATTTTTATGAAAAGAGTAACTTTCTGTTATTGTGGGCGACTATTTTTCTTATTTCTTATTTTATTGGTTTGGGGCTGTTCTAAAAAAGAGAATATTGTAAATAAACCTGATGAATATATAGAAAAAGCGGAGAAATTAAATACCTTAAATCTTACGGTAAGCGCCGCAAGCAAAGATCTTATCGAGTTATCCTGGGATAAGGTAAATAGCTCGCATTTTAAACCAGTTTCCTATGCTATTTATGCAGACGACAAACTGGTCGTGAAAGACCTTAGCATTACAAAATATAGCTTGATCAATCTTCAGGCTAATAAAGACTATAAAATCCGTGTCGTCGCAAGTTCAGAGGCAGGTGCAACCCAAGAGCAAACAATAGATGCAAAGACCGTCGGTGGTAGCTCGATTGGTCAAAGCGTATATGTCGAATACAAAATTCATACACAGTCACGTCTTACAGGCAATAATAGCATCCGTCTCTTGGCAGATGGCGGACATTTGATTTGTACATTTTTACAGCACGAAGGGGGAGAGACCAATTTTAAACTGATTATATACCGTACGAATAATAAAGGCCAGATCATATGGTACCGTCTGATTCAGGACCTAGGTTATTTTGACTTACAACCTCATGTCTTACTGCCTTCCAAAGAAGATGAAGCTATCATCATTATTAAACATGATATCTATGTCCTTGACCGGAATAAAGGTGTTCTTAAAAAGGACAAGCCCACTACAATCAGTTTGTCTCCGAATGACTATGTATTGTCAGCGCAGTTTGATGCATCTCAAAATCTTATTTTGGGAACAGCTGGAGGTGAACTGTTAAAAGTAACTGCCAATGATTTTAAACCTGTTTGGAAACGTAAAAACAGTGTCGTGGGGATTGCTTCCATTCAGTTTGACAAAGAACAGCGCATCTATTATAGTCTACTCGATTCCGAAGCAACAAAAATTAAAGTTCAAAAAACAGATCGTGAAGGCAATGTGTTGGCTACATTTGAATTTGATGGGAAGCTTCCCGGTGATTACGAACGCCAATACCACATGCCTATCTTGCTGAAGGATAAAAATGATATTTTTTACATATGGGGCTTTGATTTTTATTTCTATTCATTAAGGTATATCAAATTTGATAAGAATGGTGAGGTCAAAGCAAAACTAAACGAATATGTCAACCTGAAGCCTGCAGGTGCTTTTTTTGATCATGATAACCATATCGTGGTATATGGACAGGAGGAAGGTAGTGGAATAGCGACATACGGTACCATAAATAAATATGATACTGATCTTAATCTCCTGTCGACGCTAAAATATCCTCAGTTGGAAATGCATATGTTCAAAAATGTGACCCAAAATGTCGATAATTCGTACAACTTGTTTTTCTATTACATACAGACATGGTCTTATGAGAATTTTAATTTCATTTATATTAAAACAAAATCAGATGGGCAACTTTAAAAAATACATTTGTTTATTGGGACTGATTATTTTTATGGGAGCCTGTAAGACAGAAAAAATTGAAATTGCGCCAAAAATTATCAACGAGGCCATTCTAAGTATTAGAGACAAAGAAATTTCAATGACCTATCAGATATCTAGTCTTGGCTATACAAGATCCGGTGTCAGGTACTATAAAAAGGATAATCCCAGCCAAGGAAAAACCATCGAAGCCTTCCGTACGGATGATATATTTCATCTTACATTGGATGATTTGGAGCCCGAGTCTACATATATTCTGATACCTTTTATCGAATATAATGGTAATATAGTGGAATCCGAGCAAAAAAAGGAAATAACGACCACTGCTTTGTTTCCCGAAGATTTTACGCTCTTTTGGCCAAATACAAAGGCGGAGTATGATGAGACTGGCCAGTTCAAGACTGTTGTAGAAGGGAAGAACCTCAATAATATTAATCTGAGAGATATCAAATTTCTGTTTGGAATGGATACGCTCCATATGGACTATCCCATTGCGACGAAAAATGGGACCTATCAAATCAATCTAACGGGTTATTATCCCTATCGGGATGGCAGTTATATGTTGCGTGTAATTTATAAAGAGAAAGAGATCATTGGTCAGGCGATTGATTTTATTTATACCGGCAAAATATTAGCCATTGGACTGAAAAAGACGAATTGGAGAACTAATTATCCATCCATCTGCAATGATCAGATCTATTATTTTTGGAGTAATTCGGTTTCACAATTTGATCCTGAAACGAGCCGATTGCAGAATATTGCTCATATTCCCGATACAATGGGAGCTATTCCTCCAAGGTCCGTGTCTTTAGGTAATCGGATATTTTTTCTTGCACAGCCAGTTAGCCATATATTGCCTTCACTGGAGCCTGACCCATTCAATGGTTATGAGTTATTTTGTCAGTCCTTTGACGTCGAAAAACGTGAATTTTCTAAGTACTTTTTTGGGCGGCCCCAAATAACGGAAGCACACGGATATAGCAAGTTGGCGATTTTTGTCCACAATAATGCTGTCTATCAAACGTATACACTGACATTGAATTCGCGTGGTATAAAGAATATCGTTGCCAAGTATAATCCAGATTTGGATAAATTTGAAGAGATTGCCACTTTTGATATCAATTTTTCCAGTGATTGCTTTGTTTCTGTCAAAGGTAAATTATATGCACTAGGTGTCACAAATGTGTTTGACCAAGGTTTCAATATCGGATACACACTCACCATTTATGCAGTTGATGCGAATAATTTTAAGCTCACTGAATTATACCGTGCTGGAACGACCAATCAAACTTATCCTTATGCACCGGCAGGCGTACTAAACTATAAAGACGACATATTACTAGCACTGGATGTCGATAATTTTATGATTTACAATCTAGCAAAAAACACGCTCAGTCCTGTTCATTTAAGTACTAATGTTAATCATATGTATTTTGGAGGTATGTTCACCTATAAAAATAAATATTACCTCAATGCTGATTTAAACTTTTTAGAAGGTTCGATTTATGAAATGTCCATTCAATAAAGTCAAAGTATGCGGGTTTTTAGGGATGCTATTATTCCTGATCAGTTCCTGCAAAAAGGATACTGTAACGTACACTGAAATAGATGCTTTTGCAGATACGCAAAATAAAGTCGTTTTAGACCGAGGTCAGTATATACTTTCTTTCGTGCTTGCTCCATATTCATATAGTAAGGTAGAGGTTTATGTACATGAAGACCTTGCGGTCATGTATAAACAGACCGGTGGAAAAATTTACGATGCTGTCAGTCAAAGTAACTATAGATATAGCGTGTTTTTTTCTCCGCTGGAAAAAAACAAAAAATTCTATTATCAATTGATTGTTTACGACAGTAATGGAAACACTGCACGCTCAGCAATTTTTAATTTTACAACTCAACCCTAGGAACCATGTATTATAAGTCTACACTATTCCGATGCTTATTTCTGTGTGTTTTTTTTGGAAGTTTTTTTTTCGTTGCTTGCTCCAAAACGGAGTATCAAGACGTCTTGAAAACAGTGTATGAGCCCAAAGCTGATTCAGGTGAACTATATGACGAATTCACAGTGCAGCTTAAAGGTAGCCCCTTGCAAAAAGGGGAGACTGGCACATGGAGCATCGAAAAGGGCAAGATTGTAGAAGATTATGTGAAAATTGAAGATCCTAATAATCCCAATTCACTTTTTAAAGGAATACCTGGTGAAGAATATCGCTTAACCTGGTCAGTCACCAATGCAGGGACAACCCGTAAAGTAGATGTAATAATTAAAATTCCGGAACTTAATATTGAAATTCAAGAAAATACTCCTGCCTCTTTCAGGACAATTCTGCACTTTGCCGTTGATCCAAAATATAAAGGAAAATGGTCTATAGATAAACCCTATGGCCACTTAAATAGCACATATCACGATGGTTGGGCAAGACCCGTAGAAGAAAACCCTACGATCGAGTTGCATGGTTATGCCAATACGAACTATGAGGTTACCTATACGATGAGTTACGCCGGAAAAAGCTATCAGTTTACAAAAAAGGTTCAAACAGGAGACTATCAGGAAAACGAAGCGTTAAGTGAACTTCAGATGGGACGGGGAGGACGTGTTATTGAGGATAAGGATGGACATATTATCGAAATAAATATGCAGGCTTCAGGTATTGCCCATCGTTTTAATGAACCAGATCTCTTTCCGGCACTTAAAGCCTTTAAATATCTAAGGAAGCTTATTTTAGGCGGGTCCTCACTGAAGGACGTTCCTACTATTTTTGGCGATCATTATCTAGCACTTGAAGAACTCAGTTTAGATAGAGTTGGCTATTATCTTACCATTCCTCAGAATTTTGGGAATCTGACCAAACTGAAATCATTTCACCTGACACCAATGCGAAGCCCTGATCTGGGGTATACCGTGGTTTTGCCAAAAACTTTCGGGAACTTAAAGTCGCTCGAAACTCTTATTATGCGATATGTCGGCAATGTAGATTTCAATGGTACGTTGGGCAAACTCACAAATCTAAAGCATTTTGATTGTTTTGTCACCCAGATACCTAAAGATTTTGGTAACCTGACGAAACTGGTTTCTACGGAAATTCTAGCACAGCAGGCTTATATACCTTCAAGTTTGAGTGAATGCCGTAATTTGAGGTTTGCACGTTTCAATTTTGTTTATCCTGGATCATCACCAGTCACCTTACCTTCGGATATCGATAATTTGACAAAGTTGGACACATTAGAAATTTATGGAAACAGCAGGCTTCAGTATCTGCCCCAATCTTTTGGAAACCTTAAGAGCTTAAAGCAACTTTGGATTGAAGGGGAAACGCTTCAATCCATCCCTGATAATATTGGAAATTTGTCCAATCTTAGGTTCTGGTTAGTAGGCGGTAAGTTTAAAACCTTACCGGCCTCAATAGGCAATTTGAAAAATTTAGAAGATCTTTGGCTATCCCCTTCCGTAGAGAAGCTTCCAGATGAATTTGGCGGCTTGAGCAATCTATCCTATCTCAATATGGAAAGCAGTAAATTGAGCAGCCTTCCTGAAACATTTGGACAGCTCAAGAAACTCAAGGAAATTAATGCGCGTGCATCTGCAATAACGCATTTTCCAAATAGTTTTGGACAATTGGATGGTCTGCTAAAGCTGGATTTCAATTATAGCAAACTTGAGAAGTTTCCTGTACAAATCTGTGCATTAAAAAATGTGAATAATGTTATTTTAAATGGTACATATCTGGGGCGAATTCCTGATGAAATCTATTCAATGCGCTCGGGCGTAGTTTTCTCATTGTATCAGTGCACGGGTATGGATTATGATCAATTGAAAGAGATTACAACAAAAAGGGATGGTATTGTATTTTATTACTAATGCACAGTGACGTCTAAAAAAGGGTTTGTACTTGCGTGGTATTCATAAACATTAGAAATTCTCAATTGGAAGTTGAAATATGTAAATCAAATCGAAAATTGTAGTTTGTTCAAGGTCATTCTTTCCTCTTAATCTGCTTATCAATTCGTCTATTGGCACTAATACTTTACTCCAATAAACTATTGCCGCATCATAGCCACCGGACCTCTTTTTCTGCTCCTTATCAAAAATGCATAATGTACTATTGTTCGGGGTCTGATTACGGGTAATTCTATCTTTCTCCGATCTAAAATAATCGATTTTATTACTCAAGGTTCTACCATTGCTGCCTGTCATAAAAGCTACTTTTTTGTTGGTGAAGTCGAGATCCTGTCGGGATTTTTTAAAAACCAGGTTGAAATATGTGCTCTCGTGAGAGGTTAACAGTTGTGAGCAGTCAATCCCCATTGTATCAAGTTGTCTCAGAATATTTTTTTGGTTATCGTTAAAATCTCGGTTCTGCCCATACATATGTATGTTCTAGAAATAACATGAATATAAATATTAAGTGTTTCATTATTATTATGTTGGTATGTGATGAAGATACGAATTTGCAGACAAACTATACTAAATAAAAATAGCTGAACATTCAATAGCTGGGATAATTTTTTAAACTGAGGTGTGAATCGTAAATTAGGGTTAGTCAATTTTTAAAATCCCTAACTTAGTTATTAACCAAAGTTTTATTCTTATATGGCAAATAGTATTGTGCAAAAAAAAGTGAGTGACCACCTAGCTAATGAAAGAACATTTTTGGCGTGGATCCGAACAAGTTTGGGCATTATGGGCTTCGGATTTGTGGTTGTTAAGTTTTCGCTCTTTATTCGTCAGATCGAGTTGGTTCTGAAAACAGGAGAGGTCACACAGTCTCATCATGGGTATTCAGGGGTTGTAGGTGTGACCATTGTGATTATTGGTGCATTGACAGTCCTATTGGCATTCGTTAAGTACCGTAATACAAATAGGCAAATCGAAGATGAAAATTTTGCTCAGAGCTCTTTCGGGATTACTATTACAGCAGTATTGATTTTCATTATCGGGATTATTTTGAGTTGGTATCTTATCGATAGTCTGTAAAAAACAACAATTCAGGACATTGTAATACCGTTTGTACTAATTGGAGTTTTGCCTACAATATTCGATGCATTGGTATTGCCTCCAATTCTAAGATCATCTCATGTTTTATATGAACGTGCTGGTTTGATAAAACCGACATTGCTGTTAAGCACATTTAATTAATTGTACTGTAATTCTCTTTGTCTGATTGTTCTATAGTATAGGTTATACCGTCAACCCCCTCGCTCCATCCTTTTATTTTTTCGGCTGTAGGTATATTTAGCAACTTAAGATTCAGAAAAAGTTCATAAGCGGTCTTTGCCTGACCAGGCGAAAGGGAAGTTTTTTTGAATAAGGTATCTGTTCTGTAATCAGCAGATTTTTTTTGATGATATATATAGTTCGTTACTGTACCTATAATGCGTGTACTGTCTGCAGTGATATCAACTGTCTGTCCGCGACCCCAAAATCTAAATGCAAATTCATGATTGGAGTTTCTTAGATCTGAAAGTATTAATTTCTTTGACAGCGATTCTTGCTGAATATCAATTGTAGCTGTATTACCCTGTATCTTTTTAGATTGTGGATATACTTGCTGTAGCTCCAGTAGAAAATATACCAATAAAATTGCTGTTCGAATTTGAATCATATCAATTTTTCGCTGTACCGTTGTCCACTGTCGGAGCCCATAAGTCTGTCTCTTCAAAACCAGTCGGAATACGATAATGTCTGGATCCTCTATTTATATTATGTATGCTCATCATAAAAGGCTTGGCAAATAAATATAGTAAAAGTTTGATTTGTTTAAGTGATTATTGATCTTTATATAGATGAATCTTTGATAAGCCAATAGAACTATGCGAAATATGAAAAGAAGACTTAGCTGTACGGAAATAAAGCTGATTTCCTATTTGGTGCAGGATACACCAGGGGGACCCTTTATTACAGCTTCGTTGGAAGACCTGTTTATTGAAGAAATGGACGATGGGTAGCCTCCATGTAATTATAGAAGAAGAGGATCACAGGCGTCCAGGTGGTGTGCTAGCCGATATGAATGCTCATGATGTTGATGGAATGTATCTGCTTATCTCTGTTATAGTGGATACTGATGATAATTTTTATGAATTAGATATTTTAAAGGTGATTTTTCTCCTTTGATAAAGATTCCAGATGTATAATAAATTTATGATGCGGTATTTGAACGAAGATGAAATTCAATCCAGATTGAGACTTGGAAAATCAGTGGAGCAATGGTTGGGTGTTGTTCAGGAAGCAGATTATACCATACTCAGATGGATAAGCATTTATAAAGAAACCAATAGGAGCTTTTCTGTAGCCTATTTCGAATCCTTTGATGAGGGAAACGAAGATTTCTTGGACATCTATTCGTTTTCATTGGTTGATCCAGATGAGCCATTTGGTGTGATACATATTTTTTCTTCAGTTGCTGATGCGTTAGAATTTGCAGAGACGACCTACAAAGTGTCTCCTCATAAATATACTGCTTCAGGAATGCTTCAGGAAGAGTATTGGGATTATATATGTAGACATACATAAGATTCTGCAAAAACTACGTCTTTTAGAATATACGCACGTTTTGTTTTAAGCCTAGAAAATGTTACTATTGTGTTTTGTCACTTTTGGTTTAAAGAATCATGTATAGACCTGTCGCATGTGCCCTATTGATTGTCATATCGGTTATCCTATGTAAAGCAGGAACCGAACAGGATACGTCGTTGATACAACTGCTGCAGATGATCGACAAAAAGGAAGAGTTTATGGCCATCAAAGAAGTGAGAATAGACGACTTGGTACGACGGCTTCAGAAATCAACAAATAACACTTCCGCACAATACGAATTAAACAAGCTTCTTTACCAAGAATATGCTTCCTATAAACTAGATTCTGCGATTATATATGCTAGGGGAAATGTAAAATTAGCAGAAAGGAGTGGCGATTCCTTCCAGATCAATGAAAGTAATCTGGATCTTGCTTCATTTTACTTCACAGCAGGTATGTATATTGACGCCTATAAAATATTGGTCACTGCAGATAAGAACAAGCTTCCTAGGGAACTATTGATCAAGTATTATGATGCGTGGAAAAGACTCTATAAATTTTATTCATTTTCAAATACCGATGATCGGCAGTATGCCATTCGGAGTGACCACTATCGCGATTCGCTTTTAGGTGAACTGGATACGACAGGTAGTCAATACCGTATTGTTTATGCCGAAAAGCTCCATGATGAAGGCAAATTTGAGGAAGCGAAAAAGACGTTGATGTATATGCTTGATCTTTCCCAAAAAGAGGATCATGAACATGCCATCTTATGTTATGCCCTGGCAAATATCTACGAAAAGGAAGGCAATGTTGACCTTCAGCGCAAGTATTTGACGCTGTCGGCGATTAGCGACATTAAAAATGCCATCAAGGAAAATGCCTCGATGCAGGCATTAGCGACCTTATTGTATAAATCAAATCATATTGAAGAAGCCTATAGCTGTATTAAATCTTCTATGGAGGACGCTATTTTCTGTAATGCCCGTTTCCGGACCTATGAAGCTTCCCAAATTTTTCCGATCATAAACTCAGCTTATCAAGAAAACGAATTACAACAAAAGGCAAAATTGACCATCTTTCTAACGATTGTTAGTATCCTATCATTGTGCCTCGTTATAGCAGTTATTTTGATATACAGACAGATGAAGCGGGTAAATCGCGTCCGTAGAGAGCTCTTCGAACTCAATCAAAAATTGCAGGTGCTCAATCATCAATTGAATACTGCCAATGACGAACTTCATACCACCAATAGTGAAGTGCTGTCTATGAATAGCGAGTTGGCAGAAAGCAATCATATCAAAGAAGCCTATATCGGTGAGTTCCTCAACCTATGCTCCTTATATATTGATAAGCTCGAAAAATTCCAGATTTCACTCAACAAGATGGTCATGGCCAAGAAGATCGAAGAGCTCAAGCAGATGCTTAAATCACGCGATATGATCGACCATGAAGTAAAAGAATTATATGCCACTTTTGATCATGTATTTTTGCATTTGTATCCGAACTTTGTAGAGGATTTCAACGCACTATTAGTCGCAGATATGCAAGTTGTCTTGAAGCCAAATGAAGTACTGAGCCCGGAGCTACGTATTTTTGCATTGATACGTTTGGGTATTACGGACAGTGCAAAGATAGCCCGTTTCCTACACTATTCAACCAATACTATTTATACCTATCGGACCAAATTCAGAAACAAAGCTGCTGTTCCGCGCGAAGATTTTGATGAATTGGTCACAAAAATAGGTCGAAAAGCCCTGAAATATTGACCTAATCTTCTATATATTTCTTTGAAGTATTTGATTTAATATTCTGGTTTTTAGATTTTTACGTTTTTGTTGTTTCTATATTCGGCGATACACCTCTTTTATCTGCTCTTTGATCCTTCTATTTTTGGATAAACCAATTAGGGGACGATTTGACACTAGGTTCAAATCGAAATTAAATAACAATTATAAGTAATACGTAGAAATCAAATTTTATGAAAAACCAGGGGCGATTACGTTTTACGTATCCCATTCTTATGCTTTTAATGATTTTGATCAGTTTAAATTCATTTGCGCAACAGAGGGAGATTCAGGGTACGGTAAGAGACGAAAACAAGCTAGCTATTGAAGCTGTTTCTGTCAGCAACAAAGGAACAACCCAACAAGTACAGACCGATCGAAGTGGCCATTTTAAAATGACCGTTGCGCATGGCTCAGTTTTGAGTATATCCTATATCGGCTACAAGACTCAGGAAGTAAAAGTAGATAATGCATCCATTTACGATATTATACTAGTTAAGGATAACACGGCACTTGATGAAGTGGTTGTTATCGGATATGGGACCGTTAGGAAGAAAGATCTGACAGGTTCCCTAGCGTCTGTGGGTGCCGAGGCCATGAAAGATAAGCCTGTGGCAAACGTTGGCGAAGCACTTCAAGGACGTGCCTCTGGTGTACAGGTTATCAACTCCGGCGCGCCCGGAAGTAACGTGTCCATACAGATCCGGGGGCTGGGGTCAATCAACAATAGTGCTCCGTTGTTAGTGATTGATGGCGTTCCAACGGATCTGTCTCTCAATGCGCTCAACCCAAATGATGTGGAGACAATCGATATCCTCAAGGATGCCTCTGCTACTGCCATTTATGGTTCCAGAGGAGCCAATGGTGTTGTATTGATTTCAACAAAAAAGGGTAATAAAAATAAAGGTAGTATTACGGCAAGTGCCAATTACGCGATTCAGCAGGCAACAAGCCTGCCCAAAATGCTGAATGCACAGCAGTTTGCTTCGCTGCACAATGAGATGATGGCCAATAACAATAACCGTCAACGACCGGATTTTGCCGATCCTACATTGCTTGGCCGAGGAACAGATTGGTTAGATGCGCTCTTACAGACAGGTAAATTAGCTAATTATGCCCTTAGTTATGCTGGTGGTGGCGAAAAGAATACGTACTACGTCTCTGCTGGTATGCTCAATCAGGATGGCATCGTGAAAAACACCGATTACAAACGGTATAATTTTCAGTTTAACAATGAAGCTAAACAGACAGCATGGCTCAAATTGGGGAATACACTCACGCTAAGCCATGATGTAAAACACAATGGTTCCTACAGCGTATTGAATACGTTGGCCTCATTGCCCACACAACCAATTTTCAATGAAGACGGTACCTACTCAGGTCCTGGAAATGAAGCTATATTCTATGGCGACCTGCGCAATCCAATCGGTACTGCCATGCTTGAACAAAATACAACGAAAGGCTATAATCTTCTTGGAAATATCTATGCAGAAGCAAGTTTTTTGAATCATTTCAGCTTCAAATCTTTGTTTGGCCTCGATTATAAGGCTTGGGACAATATGACCTTTTCGCCTAAATACAATTGGAAACCCATCCCAGTTCCCAATTCCTATCGGAGTGAAAGCTTCAACAAGAGCCTGACCTATTTGTGGGACAATACCCTCACTTATGCAAATACTTTCGAGGGTGGGCACGAAGTCAATGTGATGTTAGGATCTAGTGCGCAGAACAATGATTATAATTACATGAATGGAAGCATCAAGGAATTTCTTTCTGATAATAACAGCCAGTTAAACAATGGTTTATTAGATCCAACCGTAGGTGGGAGCCGCAACGAATGGGCGCTATTGTCATTCTTCGGACGCGCCAATTACACGTTTAAAAATCGTTATCTCCTTACGGCGACGGTACGTCGTGATGGTACATCAAGAATTGCGTCGGCCAATCGTTGGGGGACTTTCCCATCTTTTTCCGCCGCCTGGCGTATCTCTGAAGAGTCTTTTTTTAACAAAAATGACTTTTGGAGTGATGTTAAACTCCGTATCGGTTATGGAGTTACCGGTAATCAGGCCGTATTGGACAACTATGCTGCATCAGCTCGCTTAAAAACTGGTCAATATGTTTTCAATGGTATTCCCGTTTCGACATTGTACCCACTCGTTATGCCTAACCCAGGCATACGCTGGGAAACTATCAAACAACAGAATGTTGGAATTGATGCAGGTTTTTTCAAAAACAGGATCCAGTTGACGATGGATGCTTATATCAAAAGAACCTCAGATATGCTTGTCAGGATGAGCGTGCCCATTACGACAGGATATTCGGACAGCTATACACCAATGATCAATGCCGGAGAGGTCGAAAACAAGGGTTGGGAATTGAATTTACGTAGCCAAAACCTAAAAGGAGAATGGGTTTGGAATACCGATTTCAATATCTCCTATAATAGAAATAAGGTCGTTAGACTTGATGGCGATGTACCTATTTATTTTGGTTATCAATCCCATACCATTGGACAGCCTGTTGGATCATTTTATGGCTATTTGACCAATGGTATTTTTCAGAACTGGGCCGAAGTGAATAGTTATGCTTATCAATATCAAGGAGCAGATCCAGCCAATAGTACAGCGCCCGGCGATATCAAATTTAGGGACATCAATAAAGATGGAGTCGTCAATGACTATGATCGTGCCTATTTAGGCAATCCAACACCAAGTTGGAGTTTTGCCATGAATAATAAATTGTCCTATAAAAATATGGATCTTGAAGTATTCTTTCAGGGGGTATCCGGAAACCAGATCTATAATGCCAATAGGGTTACACTGGAAGGTATGTATACAATTCGAAATCAGACGACTAAGGTTCTTGATCGTTGGACCGCTGAAGGATCAGGCAACGAGGTGCCCAGAGCGATTTACAGCGACCCCAATAAGAATACACGTAATTCAGACCGTTTTATTGAGCGGGGAAAATACTTACGTCTGAAAAATCTGACCGTAGGTTATACCTTGCCTGAGGCTGTAGCCAAACGGCTGCATGTAGGGCGGTTGCGGTTTTATTTTTCAGGACAGAATTTGTTCACCTGGACCAAGTATTCTGGCTTCGATCCTGAAGTGATAGGAGGTGTTGACAATAGTAATTACCCGATCACAAAAAACTTTAGCTTGGGATTGGACCTTAGATTTTAACCAATTAGACTCATGATGATGAAAAAAATATTTTATATAGCCCTTGCGGCGATGCCCCTCTGGTTGGGCTCATGTTCAAAATTTTTGGATAAAGAACCTCTTGAGGATCCCAGTGCCGAGTCCGTCAAGGATGCTTCCGCTGCCGTTGCAATGATCAATGCGGCATATCAGCCACTCCAACGGCCCAAGTTATACAATATGCGGATATGGTCATTAGACATTATGGCGGGGAATAGTGTCGTGGGCGCAGGTGGTGGCGATGATGGAATAGAAACGATCCAACTATCCAATTTTTCTACTGGCCCAGACAATTTCTCGGCGGTTGATCTTTGGCGAGGACCCAATCCCGGTATTTTATATTGTAATACCGTCCTGGAAAATGTCCCTTCGATGGATATAGATCTCCAATTGAAAAACAGATTGATCGGCGAAGCCAAATTCCTCCGTGCCAACTATTATTTTATCTTGGTTCAGCTGTTTGGCGATGTGCCGCTTTCGTTGGTACCCGCAAAACCCGGAGATGATCTCAAACCGGCTCGCGTGAGCAAAGAACGCATCTATAATGAAGTCATTGTACCAGACCTTAAGGAAGCCATTACACTTTTACCACGTCGTGAGGAATATGCCGATCAGGATAAGGGACGCGTCAGTAAAGGAGCTGCGGCAGGCCTTTTGGCAAAAGTTTACCTCACACTAAAACAATATCAGTTGTGCATTGATCAATGCAATCAGGTCGAGTCGCTGGGGTATGTACTTAATGCCGACTATAGTGACTGTTTTGGAGGTGAGCCTCGTCATAAAAATACAGCCGAATCGCTCTTTGAAGTGCAATATTATGGACTTACCAAGGCCGGATTTTGGGACGATGAAAATCAGGCAAACTGGCTGAGTACCTATATGGGACCACGCAATTCCGGCTGGGTAGGCGGTGGCTATGGTTGGAATCAGCCAACGGCGGAGTTTGTCTCCCAATATGAAACTGGAGACTTGCGCAAAGATAAAACTATTTTGTATGAAGGAGGACCACTTTTCGACGGTAAGGCCTACAAATCCAATATGTCCTCCACAGGATATAACGTGCGCAAATTTTTGGTTCCATTGTCCATTTCACCCGATTACAATACCAATGCGGCCAATATCGTTGTGCTGCGTTATGCAGATGTGCTATTGATGAAGGCTGAGGCACTCAATGAACTCGGCAATACAGCTCAAGCTGTGGATCCCTTGTATTTGGTGCGACAACGAGCTGGGTTGACCGACAAAACGTCAATTACAGGGCTTTCCCAGGCTGATATGCGCGAAAAGATCCGTCACGAAAGAAGAATAGAACTTGCTTTTGAAGGACAACGCTGGTTTGATTTGATTCGCTGGGACAATGGACAGTATGCGCTTAACTTTCTGCACAGCATCGGTAAGCTCAATGCGACCGCAAAACATTTGTTGTTACCTATTCCTCAAGTTGAGATTGACGCCAATCCAAATTTGAAGCAGAATCCCGGTTATTAAAACCATTTGGTAATTAACCAACTAACAAATTTAAAAGATGAAAAGACTATATTATATTATCAATTTGATCTTGATTTCGTCCTTGTTCTGTCAGTCCTGTAAAGACGATTTTGGCCATGTCCTCTATCCCGATGGCCCCTTAGAACTTAGTGTCTCGACATCAGATATTGTATTGAATGTTGCCGCCCCGGAGCAGGAAGCTGTCGTATTCGATTGGACA
The DNA here is from genome assembly GCF_901482695.1 of Sphingobacterium thalpophilum. NCBI lineage: Bacteria > Pseudomonadati > Bacteroidota > Sphingobacteriia > Sphingobacteriales > Sphingobacteriaceae > Sphingobacterium > Sphingobacterium thalpophilum. The sequence goes on along the minus strand of NZ_LR590484.1, from coordinate 141,329 downwards.
TCCGGTTCTAATTTTGGAACGAATGCCGCCATCAAGTATACCCTTGAAATCGGTGAAAAAGGGAAGGATTTTAAGCCTGTCATTAGCAGTACTTTTGAGAAAGGATTGCGGTCACAAAGATATGTTACCAAAGATTTTAATCAATTGTTGATTGACAAGCTTGGCATCACAGCAGGAAGCGGAGCACAGCTGGAAGCTCGTGTCACAGCAGAGACCCAAGACGGACAAAGCGCAGCACAGCTGTCTCAAATAATTAGTTTAAAGGTCAAAACCTACAAGCCGATTACCGAAACACTCTATATCCTTGGTAGCGCAACAAGCAACGGCTGGGATGCGAACAAAGCCAGCAGGATGAATCCGATACAGGGTACACCAGGAGCCTTTATATGGCAAGGCGTATTGAGTCCGGGCGAGTTTAAGTTTATCAGCACTTTGGGCAATTTTAGACCTTCGTACAACAAAGGAACAAGTAATGAAAAGCTCTATTATCGTGAGTCGGAGTCAGATCCCTACGATGTTCCATTTACCGTTGCCAAATCGGGACTATACCAAGTCAAAGTCAATCTGATCGATCTATCAATTGCCATTACTGAAATTGAGGGAGCTATGTATGATGCACTGTGGTTTGTGGGTGGCTTTACCGGTTGGAACTTTCAGCCTATGGCGAAAGACCCGAATGACCCTTTTATTTTTACCTATCATGCCGTCTTAAACTCTGGTAATAGCACAGACGAGTTTAAGATTGCAACGAAGCCGGATTTTGATCCAAGCGTTGTCTTTTTGCGCCCAGAGACAGATCAACAAGGCGTTGGAACAGACCTACCTGTCGTCAAGTGGTCCGAGAGTGAAAATAAAAATGATTATAAATGGCGGATTAATAAAGGAACCTATAAGATCAGGCTGGATCTACGGGCCAATAAAATTACCATTGCTCCTTTTACACCGTTTGCGGTTATTTATCTTGTGGGCGATGCGACACCCAATGGTTGGGATATTGCCGCAGCAACCCCGATGGTCAACGGTGATACACCCCACAGATTCACCTGGTCTGGAACACTTAAAGCCGGTGAATTAAAGTTCAGTTGCGATAAACAGGCCGATTGGAATGGCGCATGGTTTTTGGCCTCACAAAATGGCAGGACACCCTCAGGGCAGACCGAGCAGATGATCTTTAGCAAGTCTGGCTCTAATCCAGATAATAAGTGGAAAGTGACCACTCCGGGTACCTACAGTATCACACTGGATCAGCTACAGGAAACAGTCACAATTATCAAACAATAAATCAATCTTAAGGTTTTTTCCTCCATCAACAAAATGGAGGAAAATAATAAGCTTCTGAGTGCATGATATAATTATTTACAGATGAAACGAATATTCAGACTTGTGGTTGCCGGCGGAATGCTTCTAAGCGGGAGCTGCAACAACTATTACGATATTGACAAAGATCCGATCACCTATGGGCAGACCTATTTTAAGCCTGTCATCAATACAGATAAGGCAGTTTATAAACCTGGGGAAAAGATCACATTTACAGCTGCAATCTCCGACAATAATTTGAGTGTCGCCTATACCTATCTGGGCGAATTGATCAAGGAGGAGCCGCTTTCGCAGTTGAGCTGGACCTGGACACCACCTACGACAGACTTTCGGGGCTACATGGTCTATCTTTTTAAAACTGATGATACAACCAAAAAGCCGCTCTATAGCATAGCCGTTGATGTATCCTCTGACTGGCGCAAGTTTCCACGGTATGGATTTGTATCCAATTATGATCGCCTTGATCAGCAGGCAATACAACGCAATGTCGAAACGCTCAACCGTTTCCATATCAATGGAATCCAGTTTTATGACTGGCAGATGGATCAGCATAAACCTTTGGCCGGTTCAGTATCCAGTCCGGCTGATTCCTGGCTGGATCTTATCGGCCGGACTAATTACAAATCTACCGTGGATGGGTATATTCAGGCCGCTCATGATAAAGGTATGAAAGCGATGTTCTACAACTTGTTGTATGGCGCTTTGTCCAATGCGGCAAGTGATGGGGTATCCGAACAATGGTACCTTTTTAAGGATAATCAACATCAGGAGAAAGATAGGCATCCCTTGAATGCACCCTTTCGCAGCAATATCTATTTGGTCGATCCCGGCAACTCCGCCTGGCAGACCTACATTAACAAAAGACATCAAGATGTATTTGCGGTCTATAATTTTGACGGCTATCACATCGATCAGTTGGGAGACCGCGGAAAACTATATGACTATACCGGCAAAGAAGTGAAACTAGAGCAGCGCTACGGCTCATTCATAGCAGCGTCAAAGAAGGCTTTTCCGGGTAAGTATCACGTGATGAATGCAGTTAATCAATATGGTCAGGAGTCTGGGATAGCATCATCGGCTGTTGATTTTTTATATACCGAAGTTTGGGATCCCAACAAATCATACGATGAATTGGTGAAAATTATTCAGGACAATGACCGTTTTGGCAATTACAATAAGAATACCGTATTAGCAGCTTATATGAACTATGCTAAGTCCAATCAGGCCGGCTTTGTCAATGAGCCGGGTGTGTTGCTGACCAATGCGGTCATTTTTGCCAATGGAGGGGCTCACCTTGAAATGGGAGAACATTATTTGACCAATGAATATTTTGCAAATAACAACCTGCTGCTTAAAGGAACAACAAAGGAAAAGCTGATCCAATATTATGACTTTATGGTCGCCTACCAAAACGTATTGCGAGACGGTGGTACAGCCGCGGTCTTTAGTGTCACCGGTACAAACGCTTTGACTATCAGTAATGGTAAAGCAAGATCAGGCAGTATTACAAGCTATGGGCGACATTTTGCTAATCGTGATGTAATCCATTTGATCAATTTTAAGGATGCCAATACTATGGAATGGCGCGACACCAACGGGACCCAACAGGAACCCTCCCGTATCGATGGCCTACAGATCAAGCTCGACGTGACACGTACTGTCAAGCGAGTATGGTTTGCATCGCCCGATATGCAAGGGGGCGTCGCTATTCCGCTTACTAAAGCGCAGACAGGAAATAAATTGACCATCGATCTGCCGGGGCTCAAGTATTGGGACATGGTTGTGATCGAATATTAAAAACCTATTATGCATAAACTAAAATCTTTTTATTTGATGCTGTTTTGCCTGATCTCCATCGTTCATGGAGCAGCAGGGCAGGTGATGAAAGCGACACAATGCCAAGATTATCAGATCGAGGGGCGAAAGGTGACTTTCAATTGCAGCGACGATGCTAAGCTGGAGTTTTATTTTTGCAGCAGTTCTGTTGTTCGGATATGGTATGATGCCAGCGGCACACTACAAAGGAAGAACGCTTCCTTTGCAGTAGTTCATGAACAGCTTGAGGACATCGGTGAAATCAAGGTGAATAACGAACCGGCAAGCTTCGAAATCTTCACCGGAAAGCTGCGTGTCCGCCTCAACAAGGATCCCATGCAGTTGCTGATTTACGATAAGTGGCAAAAGTTGGTTTTCAGTGATTATAAAAGTCTTGGACACCGCACGAGCGGCACCAAAACCGTGGCACATAAAGTACTGCGTCCCGATGAGCAATTCTTTGGCCTAGGCGAAAAGACTGGGCCGCTCAATCGAAGAGGCCGGTCTTACAAGATGTGGAATAGCGACAAACCCTGTTATAGCAGTCAAGAAGATCCATTGTATAAGAGTATTCCTTTTTTCATGAGCAGCTACCATTATGGTATTTTTTTGGACAATACCTATAAAACAGCTTTTGACTTTGGAACCAGCAGTACAGAATCCTATTCTTTTGAAGCACCAGATGGTCCCTTCATCTACTATTTTATCTATGGGAAGGATTATAAAGAGATCCAACAGCAATATATCGCTTTGACTGGGAAACCGATCATGCCACCAAGGTGGGCGTTTGGTTTTGCACAGAGCCGTGGACTTTATACTCGGGAAGACCAGGCTTTGGAGATCGCTTCCGAATTTCGAAAGCGCGAAATTCCCTGTGATATCATCTATCAGGATATTGGTTGGACACAGGAACTGCAAGATTTCAACTGGCGTAAAGGAAATTATAAAGATCCCAAAGGAATGCTCAAAAAGCTGAATGATCAAGGATTTAAGATGATTCTCTCACAAGATCCAGTGGTGTCGCAAGCAAATAAAAGACAGTGGCAGGAGGCCCATCAAAAAGGATATTTTGTCAAGGACCGCCGTACGGGTACATCTTATGATATGCCTTGGCCATGGGGTGGTAATTGTGGGGTCGTTGATTTTACAAATCCATCTGTGGCCGACTGGTGGGGGCAACTCCAGCAGAAGCCCTTAGCCGATGGTGTTAGTGGTTTCTGGACAGATATGGGGGAGCCTGCCTGGAGCAATGAAGAGGATGTTGATAGACTTCATATGCAACACCAGTTAGGCATGCATGCCGAGATCCACAACGTATACGGTCTTACCTGGGATAAGGTGGTGAAAGAGCAGTTTGACAAGCATAATCCCAACAAGCGGATCTTTCAGATGACACGCGCAGCTTATGCCGGACTTCAGCGCTATACCTTTGGCTGGTCTGGCGATAGCGGCAGCGGGACCGAGGTGACCGAAGGCTGGAGCCAATTGGCCAATCAGGTTGCGGTCGGATTATCGGCGGGTCTTGGCGGTATTCCGTTTTGGACGACAGACATTTCAGGTTATTGTGGAGACATTACAGATTACCCTGCTATGGCAGAGCTGTATACACGTTGGATGCAATTTGGTATTTTTAATCCATTGAGCCGCGCCCATCACGAGGGCAACAATGCGGTCGAACCCTGGTTATTTGGTGAGGTCGCCGAAAAAAATGCCAAGACAGCCATTGAACTCAAATATCAACTGTTTCCATATCTCTATTCCTATGCGCACAAAGCGCATCAGACTGGTCTACCTATATTAAGGGGCTTGTTTATGGAATTTCCACTAGACGACCAGGTTATTGGGATCAATGATCAGTTTATGTTTGGACAGGAAATCCTTGTGGCCCCTGTGCTGAAAAAAGGCGAACGGGTCAAAAAACTCTATCTGCCCGATGGCGAATGGATTGATTTTAATGACAAAAAGACGGTATACCTTGGGGGGCAGCAGATTGCCTACCGCGCAGCTCTAAACCGAATCCCGATGTTTGTCAAAAGAGGTGCTATCGTACCCATGATGCCGATCATGCAATATATCGGCCAGGATCCAATGCCTCCGCTTTATATCCATATCTTCCCTAATTATGAGGGTGAGTCCGCTACATTTGAACTTTATGAAGACGATGGAGAGACACAGGATTATCTCAAAGGTATTGGTTCTACGACACGCTTTACCTGCACAACCCTGGCTGAAGGCGATTTTGAAACAGCTATTCAACCCCGGGATAAAGGATACACACCTGCCAAAGGAAGGCAGCTCTACTTATGCTATCATCTTGAAAGCAGGCCCAATGACGTCACCATTGATGGGAAGACCATATCCTATGCGGTTGTGGACAATAATCGAACGTCAACGATAAAGAACAATGAGCCGAGCTGGACATGGGATGCCCAACAGGGAAGCTGCATCATTAAACTGACGGATGATCGAAATGCGAAAAATATAAAAATCCACTAATTATCATAAAAAATGAAAAAAACTACACTCTTGATGAGTTTATTTTTAATCACTTTGGGACTTCGGGCCCAAGAGCTGCTTTCGCCTTCGGGAAAATTGAAACTTCAGTTTTCACTGGATGCATCAGGTGCGCCGACGTATAGCTTGAGTTATAAAGGCCAAGCTGTCATCAAACCCAGCAAGTTAGGGTTGGAATTGACCGGCAATACCAAGAAAGTTGAATTTTCAGGGGCGGGAGAAGGTGATAGAGAATCGTTATCCAGTTCATTGTATGACCAGTTTGAACAAACGGCACAAGAAAGCAAACAGGTTGATGAACGCTGGAATCCTGTTTGGGGCGAAGAAAGTGAGATTCGAAACCAGTACAACGAACTAGCCATTAGCTTGCAACAGAAAACGTCTAAAAGAAAACTTGTAGTCCGGTTCAGATTATTTGACCAAGGTCTGGGTTTTCGATATGAATTTCCCGAACAAAAGGAGATGACTTATCTCGTTGTAAAGGAGGAAAAAACACAATTTGCAATGAATGGCGATCATACAGCCTTTTGGATTCCCGGAGATTACGATACCCAGGAGTATGATTATACCAAGTCTCGTCTGTCTGAGATCAGAGGATTGATGGCCAAAGCGATTACGCCCAATGCCTCACAGACCCCATTTTCGCCTACAGGGGTACAGACGGCGTTGATGATGAAAAGTGACGACGGGCTATATATCAATATCCACGAAGCGGCTTTAATCAATTATGCCTGTATGCATCTTCATCTGGATGACAAAAATTTTGTGTTTCAATCTTGGCTTACACCCGATGCCAATGGGACCAAAGGCAATTTGCAGACACCTGCCCGGAGCCCCTGGCGCACAATTATGGTGAGTGATGATGCCAGAGATATTTTGGCTTCCCGTATGACGCTCAACCTCAACGAACCCACTAAAATTAAAGATCCTTCGTGGATAAAGCCTACCAAATATGTAGGAGTATGGTGGGAGATGATTACCGGAAAGAGCGAGTGGTCCTATACCTATGATCTTCCTAGTGTACATCTAGGTGAAACTGACTATAGCAAAGTGAAGCCTCATGGCAAACATGGTGCTACGACGGCGAATGTAAAACGTTATATTGATTTCGCGGCAAAACACGGGTTTGATGGCGTGTTGGTTGAAGGCTGGAATATTGGCTGGGAAGATTGGTTTGGCAATGCCAAAGATCATGTGTTTGATTTTGTCACGCCCTATCCCGATTTTGATCTGGTGAGCATCCGGGATTATGCCAAGCACAAGGGCGTCAAGATGATTATGCATCACGAGACCTCGGGAGCAGTCCGCAATTATGAGCGCTATTTGGATAGCGCTTATAGATTTATGAAAGATAATGGTTATGATGCTGTCAAGAGTGGGTATGTAGGCAATATTATTCCCCGAGGCGAATATCATTATAGTCAGTGGATCAATAACCATTATCAATACGCCTTGGAGAAAGCTGCTAAATATAAGATCATGGTCAATGCGCATGAAGCCGTACGTCCGACAGGATTATCGCGGACCTGGCCCAATCTGATCGGTAATGAGTCTGCACGTGGCACAGAGTATCAGGCATTCGGGGGCAACCATGCAAACCATGTTACCATTTTACCTTTTACACGGCTTATCGGCGGACCGATGGACTATACACCGGGCATCTTCGAGATGGATATCCAAAAGATCAATCCAAAGAATACATCCCATGTCAATTCGACTCTAGCCAACCAGCTGGCCTTGTATGTAACCATGTACAGCCCATTGCAGATGGCAGCGGACCTCCCGGAGAATTATGAGCGTTTTATGGATGCTTTTCAGTTTATCAAAGACGTTGCCGTTGATTGGGACAGTAGCCTATATCTCGAAGCAGAACCGGGAGAATACCTAACGATAGCCCGTAAATCAAAAGGTAAAAATGAATGGTTTGTCGGGAATGTCAGCGGGGAGAAAGGACATGAATCTATCCTGGATTTTGGTTTTTTAACAAAGGGCAAAAAATACGAAGCTACGATGTACGCCGATGCTCCAGACGCCCATTATAAAACCAATCCCCAGGCGTATGTGATTAAAAAACTTAAAATAAATAATAAAAGTAAGTTAAAGCAGAAGTCGGCACCCGGTGGTGGCTTTGCCATTCGGATTGTGGAACTATAAAAATCAATGATCTAAAAGACAAAGTTGTAGGTGGCAACTTGTCTATGGATTGTATGTAAGCGCCCCTTAATCAGTAATGATCAGGGGCGTACTTTTGATGTATAAATTAACTTACACTGCAGAAGTTCATCCAGAATTTTTATCTTTAAAAGAGAAAAATATATTTGTTAAATCTGCATCAAATAACAAATTAGCAAAAAGCTTTTTATCATCCTGTGCTGGAGCATCTGTTGGCCTTGCTTTGGCTTTTGTGGGATTAGCTGCTAGTGGAGCTTCTGTGGTGGGAGCTGGAATTGGTGCTGCGGGTTTTATATATGCAAGTGCTCAATGGGGAGAAGCTTGTAGATAAATTATAATGATATGTTCAAAATAAATAAAAAAGTAATCTTTATCGCTTTTGTAGTGTGCCTGTTTTTTTTAGGTTTAGGGGTGAATGATATAACTCGTATCTACAGAGACACAAATCAATTGAAATTTGCTGATTTCTCACCACTTATACCATATATCATTTCAGGCTCTATATTTTTCTATATTCTTTATATAAAGAAAGATAAAACATCTGCTTAAGGAAAGTAGTAGCTAGTAACTAGGGGAATCTCTTTCCCTAGTTACTTACATTCTTTTGCCTCATCTCGTTAAAAACTCTGGATCTCTTGGCTTTTACTTCGATGAGAAAAGCTCGATTTCGTTTGTTCTAGGCAGGAGCATGGTGTACCAATAGGCAGTTCACTCCCACCCTTGTAAAAATGATTCATTTTTAAAGGTGTTAATGTGGCTGCAGCATTTTCGGCACTAATAAATACACAATCCAGTCCAAAAGTATGCTATAAAATTTACTTGTCCAAGAACGTTTTTCTATTCTGCATTCTATAGCTTTCCCCAGTGACACCGGAACAATATCCGGTCTAAAAGTGCCGTTGCAATAACTTCATCCTCCAGCATTTTAGCCCATTCTGTCGGCTTCTTGTTTGTCTTTACAATGATGGAGGTAGATTCGTAGATCTGGTTGATGAAATTGAAGAAAGCGACCGCGACATTTTTTTCCAGCGGGAACAGCATGACATCATCAATAACGATGAGGCCCGCCCGCAGCATTTTTTTGTACTCAGCAGCCTGTGAACGTACAAAGTCCTTTGTCTTTAAGGTAGAAACGATCTCTTCCATCGTCCTGAAATACACATGATATCCTGCCCTGACAGCGTCTCTTGCCAAGCCTGCTGCAAGCATTGTTTTCCCAGTTCCACTGGGTCCCATCAGCACGAGATTAAACAGCTGGTCGATCCAGTTAAGTTCCCGTAGTGCAGCGAGCCGTTTGTCGGTAAGCCCGTTACGTTTGGCTTCATAGAACGAGAGATCGTTGTTTTTTGGCAGAGAAGCAGATGTCATCCGTCTGCTCTCATCCCTTTGCCGGCGGTGCTGCTGCTCGGCCCCGAAAAGACGGGAGAGTAACTCCAGATAGCCTATCTGCTCATTTTCTGCTCGCGATAAGATATCGTCCAGGCCGGCAGCTATCGCTGAAAGCCTGAAGTCGGTGCAGAGTTGTTTTACCTGTTGATTTTGATTGTTCATAGTTATTGCCTGATAAGATTTAGTTTAATATGTACCCTGCCGCAGCTTCGGCAGGGAGTTGTTTAGTTGTTGCCGAAGAATGCCTCATAATCATCCAGGTCACTTTTCTGTGGTTCAATGTCCAGCTGTGCGTGCCTGTTTCCGCCCAGTGGGTTGAGCCGGATGATCTTGGTATCCCGTTCCGGTTTTTTTTCCAGGCGGATATATTCCAGATAGGCTTTAAAGTCCGTAGCGCTCAATATGTTATTGGTATGCACATAATCCAGCGCCCGGGCTATATGATCCGTGCTGTTGTCCTGTATAATACGCTCGATCATCTGTAACTGGTCCCGTATATACCTCTTCTTGTGCAGCTTTATCGCTAAGATCCATTCCTTTGCCTTACACGGATCTCCGAACAGATCAGAGATCCGGTCTACTATTTCTGCTATTTTAGGCTCCATGTCCCGGCTATGGCTGCGCAGTATAATTTTCTTGCCCTTAAGGCTGGATATATCGTGCGTGCATATTTCTTTTCCACAGAGATCCGATATGAGCAGCTTACCCACATGTTCGCTCAGCTGCACTTTAACGGTGCCGGCATTGTAGGTGCCGATTGGGACACTATAGAAATTGCCCTTATACGACACTTTGTTGTCTTTATGGACAGCGTAAAGCTTTTTTGCCGGAGTCTGCGGGGCTATTTCATACCATATCTCCAGCAATAGCTGTTCGCGGCGCAGTTCTTCCAGTGGGATGAGCTTCGTGGTGCCATGGGGTAGGTTGTTGGCCGTACGGAAAAGCCAGGCCCGGCATTCATCGTTGAGTGTTTCCAGGTCACGGTAAGGCCTGTTCTAGAGAAAGTTCTGCTTTACATATTTTACAACGTTCTCTACTTTTCCTTTGCTCTGGGGGTCGGCTTTCCTGCAGAAATGAAGTTTGATGCCACGATCGCGTACATAGCTGGAAAACTCGGAGGTCAGGACGATGTCACCGAGGTTTTCCGATACCATAAATAACCTGTCCTGATCGTAGACGATCTCCCGGGGCAGTCCGCCGATAAACCGAAAGGCCTCTTCATGGGCATCGATCACCATAGCGGTGGTAAAGGGCACATCGCTGAAAACAACAAACTTATAGCGGCTCCGGGACAGGATGAAAGTAAAGAACTGTACTTTTTTCTGCTTACCGCGCGTAGTGGTCATGTTGTAAAAACCAAAGTCAACCTGTGCCTGCTCACCATAGGGAAGCTCCGCGACCATCTGGAAATCGCGGCCGCTCACTTCTTTGGGGATGTTGAACTCCGCCCGGATACCCTGAACAAAGTTGAATACGGTCTTGGGGCTGACTTGCGGAAAGTCAGGGTAATGCTCCCTGAGCCAGTCATGCATCTGGGCCGCTGAGGTGTCATTATACAGCGACAGCTTTTCCTTTACGAAATCACGGTAGGGATCCAGTAACTTTTTCTTGGAAGAGGGGGCTTCCAGTTCATTTTGGTAACTTCGGTCATCTTTGGACAAAAGCTTTTTTACCGTGCGCCAGTTCAGACCCAGATGATCGGAGATCTTACGGATCGAGCTGCCTTCCCGGTGCATTTTGTGAACCTCGTGATAGGTCATAAGTTTACTTAAATAATAGTTCATAAATAACTTTGTCTTTTTGCTGCGACAAAGCTTGTTTTTTCTTTTGGGACACCGCGTCCCAAAAGATGAACTATGTATTTATTATTGCCAATTATGCTGCATTCCTTATTGCCAAAAACGCTGCACCGTTATTGCCATTTTTGCTGCACTCTAAATTGCCAAAAGTTGTGTATTCTGAAAATGTACATGTACAAACGGTTACTTTTTTCTATAGTCTTCTTGTTATTTTGTTCCTGTAAACTTTATCAAAGCGAGCGGAAAGAAGCTCTGCGGGAAGAACAAACGCAGTCAAAATACAAGCAGCAACTCGATATTTGGTACAGCGGACAGATAGATAGCCAATCGCGGCATTGGCTTTTTTTGACGGATAGCAGTTTTCGCTTTCATCCCATTAGTGGTTTGATCGGTCAAAAGGGGCAGTTGGCCATGCTGGAATCTCAGGTAAAGATAAGTAATAAACAGGGGGCTTCTACAAACAGCAGCGCTAGCCGCGTAAAAACGCTGCAGCAGCAAAGCACAGAAAAATGGAGTGCATGGGTAGTCCCCAATCTTTGGCTCATCGGATTGCTGTTAGTGGCATTTGCACTGGCTTGGAAGTTTCGAAGCTTTTTTTAAACATGATGTTGCTTGCAATCATCGATGGGAAAACATAAATTCCGGGGATAGAGAATTTCCTTTTTCGGTCAATCAGGAGGTTTGGTCAGTAAACAAGAAAGCCGCAAAGAATATACATCTTTGCGGCTTTCTTGTGTTCAGTGCTTATGAAAATAATGCGATGTCAATAGCCCTTCTGTATTTATTTTTTTACTTCTGGAAGCTGAACGATCTTAATAACGTTTTGGTCACTGATATAGCGTTTGGCAGCCGCTTTAACTAGCGCTGGGGTCAGTTGATCGCGCAACGATGCACGTTCAAAAATGCGGTGCATATCATCGCCATTATACAGGTTGCTGTACAGGTAATTCGACCAGAAATCATTTGTTTTTAGTGCGGATTCGTAGTTTAGCTTGTCATTCGCTTTGAATTTGTCGAGATTGGCAACAGAAGGTCCTGCAGTCTTTAATTTCTCAATTTCCTCAAGCGAATACTTCGCTAGTTTGTCCGCATTGGCCACCGAACAGCTGAAGGCTACCGTAAGGGTATAACGGGCATCAGGCAGCTTGCTATAATCCATCTGGATCGATGGCGAATACACACCGCCTTCTTCTTCACGTAGTCGTTCCAACAAACGGATATCCAAAACTTCCCGAAAGGCCTGCAAAGCCATATTATTGGCTTCACTATAGTCATATGGGCCCGAAAGAACAAGATAGACCATCGCTTTCTCTTCTTTGCTCAGCGCCAGCTTTTTCTCGATCTTCCCTGCAGGAATATGAATGTTTAAATCACGGTAAGCAGGTGCCTTCGACGAGATGCTGGGTAATCCGCCAATATACTTGGCAAGCAATGGTTTTATTTTTTCAATGTCAAAGCTGCCCACAAAAGCAAAATTGTAGCCCGAAGCATTGGCAAAACGTTCTTTGTAGATGTCCAAAGCACGCTGAGGATTGATCTGATTGATCTTCTCCATGGTTAACCCCGTGCGACGAACATTATTGCCCGACAGGATAGCCATGACCGAGTCTTGGAATACAGCGTCGCCATTCTTATCGCGGTCTTTAAGTCCATCTTTGGCATTGGCCAAGATACCCGCAACAATAGCGGTATCTAGGCGAGGCTCTGTAAAGTAGCCGTACATCATCTGCAGGGCAAGTTCCAGGTCTTTATTGTTGGCATAGCCGCTCACGCCCTGGGCAGTCTCACTGATAAAGGGGGATGCCGAGGCCGTTCGTCCGGCTAATGATTTTTCAAATTGTTCGGCTGTATAGTTGCCAAGCCCGCTGGCAGCAATGAGGCCAACGGCATTGGTCGCGCTCTGAAAATCTCGATCATCGTAAAGTGATGTTCCGCCATAGGAATATCCTTGAAAGGTGATCTGATTGTTTTGGTAGTTGGTCGGTTTTAAGAGTACCCGGACGTCGTTGCTCAACGTCAAGGTCGTGGTTCCTAAACTGCTGTCTTTTTCTTCTTTAACAATTGTACCAGATTGAGCTTCCCGTTTGAGCAGCGGCAAATCGCTTGTTTCTTCGGTGAAGGCCGTCTGTTTTTCTTTGGACAAGGTAGCGATCCAACTGTTGATATCCGCCTCTTTCGGCAGATTTGCTTTATCCGATTCAGATGCAGTCACAATAATATCGCGGTTGCTATTGGTTAGATACTGTTGCAAGAGCTGCTGGATGTCCGAAAGGCTGACCGCCGGAAGCATTTCGCGCGTCAGTTTCATCTCATGATCGATACCCGGAGAGGCTACCCCGTTCAGAAAATGCTGAATATATTCCTGTACATATTGTTCGGAGGCAATCTTATCCTTTTCTTCGAGCATATTTTCCATTTGGTTCATATAGGTATCCTTGGCGCGTTGCAGTTCTGCGGCCGTAAAGCCATATTGTTTCGCCCGCAAAAGTTCACGCCATACAGCGTCAAAACCTTCTTTCAGACGACCTGGTTTGGCCGTGAGTTCGATCTGAAATACATCTAGTCCACCCATAAAGCCACCCAATGATGCGCCACCGCTCAAAAAAGGCGGATTCGCTATGCGAAATAATGGACTATATCGCCCTGCCATCATGGTATTAAACAAGGTCTTGATCAGGTTGTGCTTATAGTCGGCGAGGTTCTGTAATTTACGTTCAGGGTGTTTGATGCTGATATTGATGGATGTTGCGGTAATTTCAGGATCCGTCACCACCATAAATTGATTTTTGCCCTGCAGTGGAATGTGGTATGTTTTTCGAGCTGTTGGCTGCAAAGGATTTTTGAGCAACGAAAACTGTTTTTTCAGCGTTCGCTCGGTCTGGTCGACATCGATATCACCGACGACAATAACGGCTTGGAGGTTGGGGCGGTACCAGCTTTTATAAAAATGCTCAATTTCCTCATAAGGGAAATGTTGAATGACTTCTTCGGTACCAATTGGAATGCGCTGTGCGTACAGGGAATGATTGAGCGCAACAGGTAAAGTCTTGTCCTGGATGCGCTCACCCAGGCTCTTGCCGGCACGTTTTTCTTCCAATATCACGCCACGCTCTTTGTCGATTTCACGATGGGTCAGACTGATACCCTGGGCCCAATCTTGAAGGATCTGAAATCCATTGCTGACGAGTTTGCCATCATTGGATGGTAGCTGCAGTTGGTAAACAGTTTCATTGAAGCTGGTATACGCGTTGATATCGGCTCCAAAGCTGATCCCATTTTTTTGCAGGTAGTCAACCAGGCTGTTGTCGGGATAGTGCGTCGTGCCATTGAAGGCCATATGCTCTAGAAAATGCGCTAGCCCACGCTGCTTTTCGTTCTCCAGGATAGATCCGACCTTGTTGACCAGATACATATAAACACGTTCTTGAGGTTCGGTATTCTTTCGGATATAATAGGTGAGTCCATTGGGCAGTTTACCATAACGGACACTTTTGTCAAAAGGTAAAGCGGTGGTATCGTCTTCGTGTTTTGACCATACGATTTCCGTCGCTCCCGGGGTGCTGCTGCTATGGGCAAGCATCGGACTAAAACCTAACAGCGAAAGGTAGAGCAGTTTTTTTAAATGCATATAATTGTGATAAAATTGCGAATTAGAATATGTTTTTTAGTGTTTCATAAAGGGCGTCGCCGCGTAGGTTGATGCCGATGATTTTCCCGGTGGGATCCAAGAGGTAATTGGAGGGAATACTTTTGATATGATATGCTGCGCTCACCTGACCATCCGGATCAACCACATTGGTCCAGGTCATGCCATCGTCCGACACAGCTTTTTTCCAGCTGCTGAGCGCAAAATCTGTGGAGACACCCAATACTTCAAACCCATTAGCTTTAAAAGCATCGTAGGCTTTTGCTACATGTTCATTTTCCACGCGGCAGGGTACACACCAACTGGCCCAGAAATCAACGAGTACATATTTGCCCCGAAAGTCGGTCAGCTTCAGCTGACGTCCGGCAGTATCCGCCAATAAAAATTCTGGTGCGATATCACCGATCTTTAGATTTTTAAGATTGGCAAGCTGCTCTTGGACCTCCTGGCCCAACGGCGAATCTTGAAGGGCAGGTGTTAGCTTGCCAAACAGCTCCGATACCAGTTGCTGATTGCTGGAATCTTTCAGCAGCGCCTGTAGTTTAAAAAGGCTGAGTACATGATCCGTATGCTGCTGCACATAGTTGACCTGTGCTTTCTGTAGTGCCGCAGACCACTTGTTGAGGCTCGCGTCAATCGTGTTGATGGTAGCCCGTGCCGGCGAATCCATGCGAAAACTATCCTGAGAAAAAGCATTCTCTGCCTCGAAATAGGCAGCCATTAGTGTACTGATGCTGTCCAATATCGTCTGATGCGTTTTGTCAAAACTTCTGGCTTCAGTATTCAATGTTGAGCCGGCAATATCCGCGTGGTTAAGCTGACCGAGTTTGGCCCGAATCGTTATCTTGCCAGGGTGCAGATAGAAATCGAGTGTTTCTGATCGTTCCCCCGTAGCATCCATGTAAAATAGATTCGCGATTTCAGGTCCTTCGGAAGTACCTTTAAAGCGAAAATGGCCTTGTTCCAGCCGGGCAGAATCAAGCGGGAGATCGCCACCAAAACGTTGAAGGAAAAGTTTTCCTTTTTGATTTTTGGGAACCCCAAAAAGTGTTCCCTGAAGCTGGTAGGTTGCTTTTTCCTGCGCCTTGACGAAGCATATGGAATAAAGAAAGGCAAAAGCTAATAGCGTAACTCTCATTGTATATCGTGTTTAGTTGTTATATCCCGGATTTTGCGTTAATTGCCTGTTATTTTGGAGCTCAACGGTGGGTAAAGGGTAGAGCTGGGCAAACGTCTTCCAAGTGGTCGGTTTTGCTTTTTTCATCACGTTATCGGCTAGCCCCATGCGTTTGAGAGTAAACCAACGGTCGCCCCATTCGAAACAGAGTTCAACGCGACGCTCCTGCACGATGGCTGCTCTCGCCTGTGATTGGGATAATCCACTGGATAAATCCGTAAGTCCCGCACGCCTGCGTAGGATATTGATATCATCAATAGCCGTTGAGAGACCAAGTTGCAGGCGTGCCTCGGCACGGTTGAGGTATTGTTCGCCCAAGCGCAACACCGAGGTATACTCATTGTTTGCAGATCCGGCTTCGCCGTTGGAACGGTATTTGTTGATCTGATAGCCGTTTACTGTTTCTTCAAAACGGACGAAGTTTTCTTTTCGTTTATCGTTCTCCTCAAAGGCTGGCAATAGACCCGTTGCATCTTCAGTTACGCCAAAGCTGGCAAACTCTCCTTTTATGCCGATGCCAATGGAGGCGCCCACACTGTTCCATAGCTGCAATATCTGCTCGGGATTGTTTTTGGTAAAGATATCCATTGGCTCGCCCCCGTCTGCACGATCAAAATGGCCCAGTTGAAACAACTGCGACTGTGCGATCACCTGACTGGCGGCCTGCTCAGCTTTAGTCCAGTCTTTGGTAAATAGGTATACGCGCGACAACAGGGCTAATGCAGCCCACTTATTGGCCTTCACGCGCTCGCCTGGGTAATCCGAACCTAAAAGCTGGCTGGCATCTTCCAGATCCTGAATGATCTGCGTATACACTGCTGCTACCGCTGCGCGCGGTTTGAGCCGTTCTTCCGGATAATTAGTCGTCAGCACCAAAGGAACATCGCCATAGAGATTGACCAAAAAATAGTAATTGAGGGCCCGCATAAATTTAGCTTGGCCGATGGCTTCATCCTTGCCAGCTTGCGTCATGCCCTTGGATTGCCCAACCCCTTCAATGATTGCATTGCTAATCCCAATGATGGAATATAGATTTCCCCAAAAGTCATTCGTCTGCCCCGAAAAGGGATTGAGGTTGTAGCTGTACATAAAGCTATACTCGGGGTTAAAGCTATTGATACCGGGTATCAGCTCGTCAGAAGATAATCCCGTGTTCAGTGAAAGATCATTTTGATAAGCAGCAAATCGGCCATACATCCCGACGACAACACTGTCGGCCATGGTGTCATTCGCATAAATTTGATCCGTGGTGTAGATGTATTTTGGTGTCACCTCCAGCAGTTTGTTGCAACTGCTCATACCTAAGGCAACAGGTAAAAGGAAGCTCAATAATTTGATATAGTTGGTTTTCATGTCGTAGTCTAAATGGTTTAAAATGAAGTCCGTAATCCTAACGTAAACGTGCGCAGCATCGGCATGTCCACGCCGGTTTCTGGATCTGTACCCTTATAACTGGTGATGGTCAGTAGATTGGCTCCAGTGACATAGGCGCGTAGGTTTTTAAGTTTTAGCTTATCAAGCATTTTACCCGGTACCGAGTAGCTGAGGGTAATATTGCTTAAGCGGATGTACGACCCGTCCACAAAATTGGCACCCGATGAATTGTAATTGGACATGGTGCTGGAGTTGGTGGTATAAGCAGGAAATTTAGCATCCTCACCCGGATGTTGCCATCTGTCCAAGACAATTGCAGGGGCATTGATAACACTTCCGGCACTCGTAAATGGATAATTATAAATATGTGTGTTCTTTTTGAAACTGAAAAAGACGTCTAGATCAAAGTTTTTATAATTGAACGAGTTGCCAAAGCCACCAAAGAATGTCGGAATATTGTTTGCCAGAGGGACATAGTCATCTGGAAAACTGATAAAACCGTCGCCATTCACATCGCGGAATTGCGGTTGCCCATCCGCAGCATTGATTCCAAGATATTCATACCCCCAGATCAGATTTAATGGTTTACCGATCTGATAGGTTAGGCTGTTGGAAGAGCTTGCAAGGTTGGGATAAGACAAGAGCTTGTTGCGGTTGATGCTCATGGTAAAGTTTGTCTTCCAGGTGAAGGCCAAGGTGTTGATCGGCGTGGTCTGCAGACTAAATTCCCAGCCGCTATTCTGTACATTGGCATCTAGGTTTTGGTTGACCGAACTAAAACCCACCTGAGTAGGTAATCCATAGCCAACTAATTGATTGCCCGACCGATTACGGTAATAGTTTGCTTCAAAGATGATGCGGTCTTTCAAGAAGCCCATTTCAGCAGCAAGGTCAAGCTTCTTGTTGACTTCCCACTGATAATTTGCATTGAATGGGTTCTTAGGAAGATAGCCCTGCCCTTGGTAATTGTCAAATATACGTTCGTAATTCACGAAATAGGAGTAGTCGCCAATATTATCATTACCCGTCAAACCATAGCTGCCGCGCAATTTGGCAAAACTCAAGCCAAACTGATTATCCTTTAACCAGCTCTCTTCGCTTAGGATCCACGCTGTACCGACAGACCAAAAGTTACCATATTTTTTTCCAGGACCAAAACGGGAAGAGCCGTCACGTCTGACGGTTGCATTGACGACATATTTTTGGTCAAACGTCCATCCCACACGAGCAAATCCCGAAAGGAAACGGTACTGAGTATCCTTGGGTTCGATATTGATGATTGGTGCGGCATGGATGTCTCTAATCTGACTATCGTCTGTATAGCCGTTTCCACTTGTGGTAATTGCCGAGTTACCGCGATGGATATAAGTACCCCCGAGAAGGGCACGAAATGAACTGCGCCCCACGATAAGATCATAATTCAGCTGAGGCTCAAAATTAAAGGTAGCCGTGCTAGCCTTGGTAAAAGTGTTGTTGCCCAAGATGTTTTCGGATGGTCTGAATGATCTCCGTGGATTGATCGCGAGCTGGTCCATTTTCATGCGGGTATAACCGGTATTGATTTTGGCTACAAGATTAGGTAACAACTCATAGCTGAGCGCAATATTGCTGATTAAATTTTTAGTTCTATTTTCAACCGTACGCTCCAGCGCAGCAATAGGGTTATCTATCGTCCAATTTAATTTTCCATCAGCATCGTAAAGGGAGAAATTCGGAGGCAGGGTCTGAAAGTTGGTAAACGATAGTGGAATGACTTCGTTTTTATCCGTGGCATAGCTCGCCGAAAGGGAAGCTTTAAATTTGCCGTCGTTACTGTGGTAGTCGAGGTTGCTTCGGAAGTTACCGACGGAAAGACCGTTTTTCTTTTGATATACAGTGTTTTCACGCCTAAATCCACCGCCAAGCAGGTAGTTGAAACCCGATGATCCCCCCGATAGGGATAATTCAGCATTGGATGTATGGGCGACATTGCCAAAATATTCTTTTTGCCAGTCGTGGTCTTCCGTTTGACTCCATTTCAGCAGGTCAGGGTAATCATTGGACGTGAGTTCAATACCGTCGTTTTTTGCAGCCTCACGTCGCATCTCCAGATATTGGGCGGTATTGAGCATTTTTACATACTTGGCGATAGAGCCAAAACTATGGTAATAATCAGCACTGATGGTGGGACGACCGGGCTTACCGCGTTTGGTGGTGATCAGGATCACACCATTGGCACCCCGGGCACCATAGATCGCGGTAGCATCAGCATCTTTAAGTACTTCAATGCCGGCAATCGTGCTGGGGTCGATACTTTTAAAAGGGCTTTCACCTAAATAGGAAGAGGTGAGGCCATTTGCACCGATATAGGCCAGTGAACTGCTATTAAAAGGAATACCATCAACAATGTACAAGGGTTGTCGCGCTTGGCCATCCTGATTGACCGTATTGATGCCCCGGATTTGCACCTGAGTCTGTATGCCGGGAAGGCCATTTAGGGTATTGATCATCATACCAGGAACCCGATTTTGGAGTGCAATGAGCGGGTCTGCTGTCGGTGTTTTCTCAATGGTGGCCGCAGTCACGCTAGCGGTCGAACCTGTATTCAACCGTTTTGATACCTCCTGCCCATACGATAGTACGCTGACTTCATCAAGCAGGTTTTGGGTCTGCAAAAGCTGCATGCTAATGATGCTTTGGCTTGGGGCTACAGCAAGTTGCCTCTCTTCGTAACCAACGGAACTGAAAACCAAGGTGTCGGTATGATTGGTCCGCTCGATCTTAAAAGCGCCTTTATCATTTGTAAAGGTAACTTTATCATTGCTTTTGTTGTAAACGGTTACCAGTTCTACGGGGCCGGATTTGTCCCGTACAGTTCCGTTCAACAAAAGCTGTTTGGCAGGTTGCTGTTGTTTTTGATGCTGTTGGCCGCTTTTCTCCCGTGGAAGAATGGTGATCTCTCTTCCAACAATTTTAAAGGTGAACGGTAAATCCTTAAAGGCTTCATCAAGAACATCACGCAAGGCTTTATCCTTTGCCTGAACTTTGACAACGGTATTGAGGTCGATCTGATTGCCAGACGCAATGATGTTATAGCCTGTCTGTTGTCGGATGGTTGAAAAAAGTTCTTTGAGCGTCGGTTTTCCCTGATAATTGAGCTGTTGACCAACGACTGTGCTACCAGCAAGAAGCGACGTGACCAAGAGCAAGTTTTTTAGACGATTCATCGGGTCTGTGATTTAGGTTAATGTGTTTAGATTTCTGTGTAAAAAAGGCTTCGTTATTTAATTTTGTGAACAGCTATTTTGCCGTCACGATAGTTAAAGTTTAATTGACCGGTGCTTTCCAAAAAGGTAAGCGTTTTGGTCAATGATTGATTTTTGTCGATAGATCCCCAAAAGACAAGCTGTTTCGTAGCGGAGTCTTCATATTCAAAATCTACATTGTACCACCTTGAAAGTGTAGCCAAAATGGCATCGAGCCGTTCGTTGTCAAATAGGAAATATCCTTTCTTCCAAGCTGTCGCTGCTTCGATATTGGCCGGTAGAATCTGGATCGATGTCTTGGAGATGAGCGATCGCTGTCCGGGTACAAGCAGGCGTTGATTTACATCGACCGAACCTTCAAGCAGTGTAGTTTCAACAAACTCGCGGTTGTCATAACTGTTGATGTTAAATGTGGTGCCCAATACCTTGACTTCCTGGTTTCTGGATTTCACGATAAAGGGTTTATGTGGATTTTTGTTTACTTCAAAATAGGCTTCTCCTGTTAACAAGACTTCCCGTTTGTCGGCAGCAAATTGCATTGGATAGCTGATTGTCGATGCAGCATTCAGCCATACTTTACTGCCATCGGGCAGGTTAACCTGATATTGACCACCCCTGGGAACTTCAACGGTCAATTTGCGCGATTGCAATTCCATAGCGCTGATAGGCGATCCATCTAAATAGACGGCTGTTCCGTTGACGATCTTAACACCCGATTTGCCTCCCTTGAGTGCGATGCTTGACCCGTCTTCCAATTTCAGTATGGCCTTTTCTTGTCCGGGTTTGAATTGATCTATTGCGGCTAGGGTATCGCGATGCGACTGTCCACGCGGGATAAAAAGTAACGCAAAAGCGATCAGCAGGACGGCAGCAGCAGCGCTGATCCAAGCGGCTCTTCGGTACCATGGATTACGCGAGGAAGGCTTTGCATCAAGTTGTTGCTGGATTTGAAGGAGTATGGTATTTTTACGATCTTCCTGCTCGGCGCTATCCAGTTCCCATTCTACAGCTTGCTGCGCTTCGTACCACGATTCTATCAGCTGGTTTTCCTCCGCTGAACTGATACCGAGTTCGTACTTCAATAAGATTTCCGCAATGTTTTTCTGTTCCATGAGCGCCAGTGTTTATAGTATAGTTGCATCAAACCGTATTTGGTGGTAGATGAATATTAAAAAATAATGAATTTTATTTTAAGTCGATGAGAAGGAGGAGCAGAAGCGAATAGAGCCCCTGTTTCTTGAGGTTATTTCTCAGAATGTTCAGTGCGTTGCTGATCTGTTTTTTGACCGTTTGGTCAGAGATGTCCAGACGTTCTGCAATTTCTTTATAACTAAGTTGCTCCTGTCGGCTCAATAGAAATACCTCTTTCATTTTTGCTGGGAGCCGTTCAATTTCACCGTCAATGATCTGCTGCAGCTCTTTACCTTGCTGCTGGTCGCTCAATGAAAATCCGGTAACGTCAATATATTCCAAGATTGATGCAATCAATTTTTTTTGATTGCCTTGAGTGCGGTGATAGAAAAGTGCGCTTTTACGGGCAGCCCCATATAACCAGCCGTGAATATCCTGTATTTCGGACGATTGAGTTTTGTTCCAGAGATTGACGAAAATATTCTGCAAGAGATCTTCTGCATCGGTCTGGTCTTTCACCAGTTTGGACAGGTAGATAAGTAGGGGATCCCAATAGGATTTAAAAATAAGGTCGAACACCTGCCTGTCACCCTGCTGTAGGCGCTGAAGGATATATTTAGATTCGATCTCATTTTTAAGATTCACGTCAGTCGTAATAGGTGACGACAAACTTAGATAAATTTGTCATTAATTGCAATATAAGGTCCCGCTCGATTTTTCATGCCGACCTGTTTAAAGCGAACTTTTTTGTTTCTCCTGTTTCATTCCAATGGCTCCATCCAGATTGCTTTATTACCGTCATTCTCTCTGGATGATGCAAAGAATAGCTAGATACTCTTATGCTTGAATCTAAGTTTTTGAAAATTTCTTAAAAGTTCTTATGCTGATAGTGGTATTTTTGATCTTTAAAATAGTTTAGATTATTACATCGCTTAATTTTCCTTAAAGCTATGCCGCTGAATATATTCAGTGGGGCTCAATCCATACATCTTTTTGAATAGTGTAGTGAAATGCGTCTGATTGGTAAATCCGAGCGAATAAGCTACCTGAGAGATATTCATTTTTTTCTCCAACAGCAACTTTTCAGCTTGCTGTAACCGGATATTACGAATAAATTCACCGGTCGAAATACCCGTCAGCGATTTCACCTTACGGTGCAGCTGTACACGGCTCAACCCTACTTCATCGGCTAGAAACTGCACATTGAACTCCGAATTCTCCAGGTATTGGTTCACTGTTTTGACAATACGTTCCATCAGCTGCTCATCGCTAGACTTAAAGGTGATGGTTTTTACCTTACCTTCCTGCTGCTGCGCGCCCGAAAACTTTCCTTTAACCTTCATGCGGTTTTTGATGAGATTGTGTATAACAAGGTGAAGCTCATCCACCATAAAAGGCTTTGTCAGGTAATGCTCTTTCCAGCAACTAAAGTGTCCTTACTCTGATCTTCGAGATAGATGTTTTCCAAGACCAGTTTTTTTGGAAAATCAATATTGATATAGCCAATTCTAACGGGGGTGCCAATCTTGCCTTCGACATAATGGGTTACTTTTCCGGCAATATAATTCTGTATCGTGGGAAGACGCAGCAAAAAAATAATTAGAATGAAGAGTCCAATGATTCCGCCAATAATCCACAATAATGTTTTTAAAACAATTCGGGTAAATCTGTTCAATGTGTTGTCTGATTTAAGTTTACACATAAGACAACATAACCATACAAATGGTTTGGAATTTATAGAAAGATATCGCTATAATGTCATTTTTTTACCACAGCATATACGTCAGGATGATTAAAAAGCCTCCCCGGATAAGTAATTCTTGCGACAGTTCCTCGCGGTCCAACTTATACCAGCTATATTTTTCGTAATATCTACTGATCGTTTTCCTGTTTTTCTCGCTGACAATTTTATAATTTGTTTTCATAACCGATTTATATTGATGTCTTGTAACAGCATGCAATTATGGTGCAATTTTGGCGATTTGTTAGGGAATTTAGGTAGTTGATGTGGTGGTTTAGGTTATAAAATACACTGTTAAGGCGTATTTAAGCGCTGCGCTTGAGTTTACATCAAAGGGAGTGTTTTATCTATACACTCATTCCGGCTTCGCTAATAGCGTATCGAAGCCAGAATGAGTATATGTAATAGCGTTTGTTTATCGTTCGTTGTTGTTGCGTGTACCAGGTTCATACGCTGTCCCATGTTCGTATCGAGCAGCCACTCTTCTAGTCCGTTGAGCTTGATCAGAAGGAAGTGTCTCCATCTGTTTTCCTTCGCTATAAAAAGTATCTTCGCTAAAGTGGTAATGCGTATAAAATGTGGATGGATCATAACTATTGTCACTTACGACAAATCCAACATTTCCGGTGCCTTCAAAGATGTGCCGGATAGATAATTCCGTTTTCGGATCGACATGGTGCTCCTGGTAAGCAGGCAGTCGAATGACCTGATCTTCAGCAATGGATAGAACCACCACCTCTCCATCATCAGCAGGATTGTATAAATAATCCGTTGCGGGCTCTTCTGTCGGAATCTCGTCGACAGTAAAGATCACGCTATGATTAATCGGCTCAACGGGGGGAGTTGGGTAAGCGGTATCATTACTCGCCTGAATCTTCGTGCCGTCATAAAGCGAGGCAAGACCGATGGGTACAAGTATTTTCTTATCTTCCTCCACAACAAATTCAGCATCATTCAGGTCGATGATAAGATAGCGAACCTGTTGGCTCTGCGGATCAAACAGCAGATCTGTCACCTGTCCGATCAATTGACCAGCCTCATTTTTCACTTTCCATCCGCGGATATCAGGTTCTCCATCGACTATTTCATAATCGCTTCCGCCGAGTTCAATCAAATGATTATAATTTTTGTCTTCTATTGCCATGTTTTTAGTTTTTGAGTTATTCAATTATTTCACGAGGGT
The DNA here is from genome assembly GCF_901482695.1 of Sphingobacterium thalpophilum. Classification (NCBI taxonomy): domain Bacteria; kingdom Pseudomonadati; phylum Bacteroidota; class Sphingobacteriia; order Sphingobacteriales; family Sphingobacteriaceae; genus Sphingobacterium; species Sphingobacterium thalpophilum. The sequence goes on along the minus strand of NZ_LR590484.1, from coordinate 116,826 downwards.
CTAAAGAGTATCTCTTAGTGGCGCTGTGGTGTTTACACTTGTGTCCGGAGTAGCCTCATTTAATTGTGCGCCGCTGTTGTAGCGGTTTACAAAATAGAGGACCAATCCCAATGCAAGGAGTGATAGCAGGAGCCATAGCCACCAAGGTGCTCCATTTTTAGGTTTTACTTCTAAATGTGCCATATATACTTTTTTAAAAAGAACAACACTTCATTGGCTTCGTTTGAAAAAAAAAATTATGTATAGGTTTGGCTATTGTAATTTGTTAGCTGTAATGCACGATTGGTATGAGCGATGTAGCTGGCTGAACACGTATGAGCTAAACGTTGAAGGTTGCGTGTTGTATAGTGTTTGATGGGACACTATCAAAAAAAATAAAAATAATTTAAACGATTTGCCATGGACACTGTTATTTGATCGGAAATGTATTAATTAGTTAAATAAACGCAGGTTAAAGGATTGTTTTTTGTAGAGGCTAGGTTCGTGATTGACCTAGCCTTTTTCTTGTTTAAATGATTCCTAACTTTTTTTTATCTCTTATTTCTTAGCAGCAGCAAATGAGAAACAATTGGTAACCAAATTGACCTATTTCACACTGCTTGTTCAGTTCTCGTTCAGTGCTCGTTCAGTAATTACTCGGTGTGCACTGAATAAGCAATGACAAATTACTGTCTAAAAATTGAATAAAAATTGCTGTTAGGGATAAGTTGGTGTTAAGTTGTAGGCATATGATGTATTCCATAAGAATTAACTAAGTTTGTAGCATAGCGCTTTTAAGTAATGCAATCTTTTTATTTCTGTTGTTTATTTTTTGTTCCTTAATCAGTACTTCGGTTGTTGGACAATCGCTGGATTATCCGTCTTTCCGAAATATTTCTTTGGGTACGAACGCAAATACCGTACATTCATTTGCGCAAGATAGTTTGGGAATGTTATGGCTGGGAAGTAACAATGGCCTATTTAATTATAATGGCTATGCGCTGCAATACTAGGCCATAATTTGTGTGTCGGTGTTACTTGGGGAAAGGCAATCCTGTTTCCCTGTCATCTTTCAAAGGTAAGTTTGTCCTGGTTGATTTTTGGGCCAGTTGGTGTGGGCCATGCCGAGCGGAAAACCCGAATGTAGTAAATGCTTATAACCAGTTTAAAGCTCAAAATTTTACTGTCATCGGTGTATCTCTGGATAAAGCCGACGCACGGGAGAAATGGTTGAAAGCGGTTAAGGACGATGACCTTCCCTGGACGCAGGTTTCCGACTTAAAGGGTTGGAATACTGAGGTGGCAAAAGCCTATGGAGTCAATGCAATTCCACAGAATTTTTTGATCGATCCAAATGGAAAAATTGTTGCTAAAGATTTACGCGGACCGGCTTTGCAAAAAACATTGGCTGAATTGTTATGATTTGATAATTTCTTTGCCAAGTATAATGCTTTATCAACAAGACACGGAAAACCGTGTCGTAGAATATGCTTTAAATTCCAAGTAAATTCAAAAGCAGACTGCCATACAGTTGTCAGTATGGGACTTTACATTTGCCGAGTAATTTTAAATATTTATAAGAAATGAATTTAGTTTCCGTTCGTATCATTGCCGCTGAGATTGACGGCATGATAAAATTTTATGAGAAGGTTATAGGAACCTCTATGACACAGTACACACCCGATTTTGCTGAATTAAAAACAAATACAGCTACCTTGGCAATAGGAAGCACAAGGACACTACAATTTTTCGGAGGTGAAAGTGTTGCGCAGGCTTCACAAAATCGCAGTGCTATTATAGAGTTTATGGTGGATGACGTGGATAGTGTTTATGAAAGATTAGCTGATTATCTTGAACCTTACATTGTTCAGAAGCCTACGACAATGCCCTGGGGCAATAAATCTCTCTTATTTCGTGATCCTGAAGGCAATTTGGTTAACCTTTTTACTCCTGCATCGCAAGGACGAGTTACGCCAAATATCGTCTAAAAGCCCGAAGCGAGTTAACCATAATGAGCCAGTCTTCATAATCGCTATGTCGCATGCGAAATGTTGAAAGAGGCAATAGTTTTTGAAGTAATGGACGCAAGATGGCATACTTTTTTATGCTTGACGAAGGCACCGGAAACGGAGTTAAGTTACACTGAATAGTCTAGTCGAAAAGTTGTTCCCAGTGCATTTCTGACTGGGAACAACTTGTTTTTGAGATTATTTAAAGCCGTTGCGTGAAGTAAGATGTAACTTATTCCAGTATTACCATCAGCAATCATCAAAAGCAAAAAAAATCACCAATTGCAACAACTATACTATCTCTTTTCGAAAAGAAGATGTAATACCAGAAGTGATTAATAGGACTACAGACCTGAGGATTTCGGCCGGAGCAGTAGGGGATCACTGCCACCGAGCCAAATATCTCCTTTCTTATCTTCTATTATACTATGAACATTCTTAAAAGGTTGACCTTTGTGAGTTAAAAATTGTCGATGTTGTGCGTTCCTATACGAAAGCATATCCAAGCTGCTTTAAATGGTGGTTGCAATGTTTGTATATGAACTGACCTAATTGGGCTTTGGACATTCTACCAAAGAACCAATGTACAAATGAATATTTTTCAAATGTTTCATAATAAACTGTCATTTCCCAGCGATGATGTTGTACTGAAATCTGAACTGAAGAAAAATTCGAATGCAACTTTTATCGGTGAAGAAACCAGTGGTTCCATCAACCATTATGGAGAAGTAAGGGGTTTTAATTTGCCCAAATCTGATATCGTGATTGCTTTCTCGACGAAATACTGGGAGGTATGGAAAGGGAAAAAAAGGCCTTTGAAACCTGATATTAAGATAAACTATACGATCGAGAACTATATGGACGGAAAAGATGAGGCGTTAATGAGAATATGGTCTAAATAATAAGACACCGTCTCATAAAGTGTGTAAGTTATAAAAATGCGGAGTTGGAAAGGACTTCGCATTTTTTATTTACTTAACTTTATAAGAGTATGATTGACAAAGAGTCACTATTAAACGACAAGGAGTTCTTAAAGAGTTTTAAGGACGGGTTAGAGCTGCAATCATTTTTCCGGGAATTACAGGCACGTGCAGTATCGCAGATGCTTGAAGGAGAAATGGACGGCCACCTTGGCTATGAAAAGCATGAGCGCAGTGGTCAGGGCAATTCCCGAAACGGGCATACCAGCAAAAAGGTTCGTGGGGATCAGGGAGATCTGGAAATTCAGGTCCCACGGGATCGCGATGGTACATTCAACCCCATTATCGTTCCCAAGCGCAAGAACATGATTGACGGAGTTGAGAACGTGATCGTTTCGCTATATGCCAAAGGCATGAGTGTTTCGGATATAGAAAATATGATGCGCGATGTGTACGGATTTGATCTTTCTGAATCGACGATTTCCAGGATTACTGACCGTGTGGCGGGCGATGTGATTGCCTGGCAAAACCGTCCTCTGGACAACGTATATCTGATTGTCTGGATGGATGGCATTGTCTTTAAGGTCAGGGAAAACTCCAAAGTGGTCAATAAGACCATTTATCTTGCTGTGGGCCTAAACAGGGATGGCTATAAAGAAGTTCTGGGCATGTGGCTGGGCAAGAATGAAAGTGCCAGTTTTTGGATGGGAATCCTGACAGACCTGAAATCCCGGGGCGTAGAGGATATGCTGATTACAGCGACCGATAATCTCAATGGTTTCTCCGCTACCATACGGAGTGTGTTTCCTGAGTGTAGTACCCAGGTCTGTGTTGTCCATCAGATCCGAAATGCCTGCAGATATGTTGTATGGAAGGATAAAAAGGCGTTTACAGCAGATATGAAGCCTATCTATGATGCTCCCAATAAACAGGCTGCACAGGCAGCGCTGGCAGATTTTGCCGATAGATGGGAATCCAAATATCCCTATGCCATAAGATCATGGCGGGAGAACTGGGACGAACTGACCGTCTTTTACGACTTCCCACTTGAGATCCGACGAATTATCTATACGACCAATATCATCGAAAACATGAATGGGAAGATCCGTAAATACACAAAGAATAAACTGTCATTTCCCAGCGATGATGCCGTACTGAAATCTGTATATTTGGCTTTGAGAGAAATCTCTAAAAAGTGGACGATGCCTATTCAGAATTGGGGCATTATCCTAAATCAGTTCTTAACTTTATTTGAAAAAAGAGTCCAGTTATAAGGAACATAACTGAACTCCGTATTTTTTATTTACACACTTAGTGGGACAGTCCCTAAAAATGACAGTTGCGTCAAATGATCTTTCTTGAACATCTATGCGTTTTCGTTGGTGGATCCTGATGAGCCTTTTGGCGCAATAGATACTTTTTCTTATTCTTTTTTCGACTGTTCTATTATTCTCCTTTTAACATCACGATTGCTGCTGTATTTAAGTTTATCTGAACCACATATCCCACAAGCCAAAACTGTATATCTAAATGGTTTTTTAAACTGAAATTTATTTTTCGTTATTGGGCTAGTAAGGTTTTTACAAGTTTCGCAAAAGCATTTTTCACGTTGTTCGCGAGGGATAGTTAGATCTTCCATTTCGACGAAGATTTTCATTTCCTCCAAGATGAATTCTTCTGAGTTCTCAAGTGTAATTCCTGTGTTAAAAAGGGTTGAATTGTTATACTTCAAATAGTCCAGATCCTCGTCAATTTCATAAAAGGAGATATATCTGTAATTGTATCCGCTCGCAGACACAATTTTCAACATTTGGCCAAAAGCATATTCTATACTGACCTCTTTTCTGATTGCTTTTTTTGCAATTGTTAAAGCATATTTTTCCATTAAATCTTCTTCGCTTTTCTCTATATTCAACTTTAGATCAGCAATTGATTTCCAAAAATAGATTTCGCGTTCTTCGGTAGATGCGTTATCCAAACCAGCTAAAATATACAGGTTGTCACTCTCATATCCCAAGGTTAAAACATTTACGGCCCATGTAACCAGGTGTTTACTTTCAAAATAAGTCAACGCCCTTTCCGCATAAATTTCAAGTGTTAATTCTTCAAGTATCATATACTGTTATTGCAATCCTCATTTTACTAAACAAATATATTCTAAAGGTATGCAGGGTATTTGCGCAATATATTTATTGCGATATTTATTTTGAAACTTAGGAAAATTCACTGCGAATATATTCCTTTTTTAGGTACAAATCTTAAAGGTTGACCACTTCTTTTTTATTTGATAGTTATTTAATAATTTAATCTATTTTATTTTTAATTTATTGATTTTCAGTATTTTATTATTTGATGGTTATTTGATCATTTGGGAAATCAGGGCTTGGTGATCCTAAATATCCATCAGATTTTAATATTGTATTTACCCCAATGGTATTTACAGGTTAACATCGACTATTTTTTTATCAGATTAGGGACATTATAAAGGACCATATTGATGAGACAATATATAAATCATTTTTGCTCTGATTGGATAGGGGGCAAATCTTGAGGAAATGAACAACGATGTGTTCGTACTTACTATTCTAGGGGTACCCTACCCATTTTTTGAAGGGGAATTTCCCCATCATGTAAAAGGGGATTAGGATACTTTTCCTTCAAGCTCCTGTTGAAGTATTTTATTTAATTCTTCGGCTCTGTTAAATATCATGAAGTGCCCAGCATTTTTGATGGCCTTATCATACGCTATAAAATTTAAGGGCAAAATCCTGTCATCTGTTCCGTGAACATGAAAGACATTGATTGGTGGAATTTGATTCTTCCAACATGCAATTTTGTCAATAGCCCATTCCAAGAAGTCAGCATCAGTATCCGTTAGAATTTGCTTTAAAAGCTGTCTATCAAATGCCGAACGTGTTCCGAAAAACCAGTTTGTCAAGATGTTAGACTTTTTGAAAATCCATGTTGGTAACAGTTTATGAAGGTTAAGCCCCCCTGCAAAACGATAATAAAATGGAATTTCGTGTTTTGTTTTTGCAGAAGAAAGTAAAATTACTCTTTCTGTATCAATTTGTTTAGCGGCTTCAACTGCAATTATTCCTCCAAACGAAAGTCCTATTAGAATTGGGTTTACTGTCGTAACTTGGTCGAGAAGTCGAGTTGTGTAATTTTCAATTGTCTCTTTGTCCAAGGGGGCAAGCCACTTTATAAAAGTCACCGAGAAGCCAGAAAGGTCGAGTCTTTGGAAAACTCTTTCGTCTGCTCCAAGTCCGCTCAAGATGTATAACTCTTTTGTCAATTTATCATTTATTTTTTTATCCATCGATACTTGCTAGTGTATTTTTTATTGTCTGTTATAATCTATCGTAATTATATCTTAGTTTAGTGAAAAGTTGTCTCAAGTCCAGTAAATAGTGACCTCTTCCGACAAAACAGTACATTTTAAAAGTAGAGAATTCCGGTGTGAATTACTAATTTTAAATAGGAGGAAAATCATGAAAAGATCAAAGTTTACCGAGGCACAGATCGCCTTCGCGCTACGTTAGTCCGAGACCGTTACCTGTGTGGAAGAGACATGTCGGCAAATGGGAGTCTCCCAGGCACATTTTTCAATTGGAAGAAAAAATACGGCAGTCTGGGTGTTCCAGAGTTGCGCAAACTGCGGCAGCTGGAAGAGGAGAACGCCCAGGTAAAAAAGCTTGTTGTTGATTTAAGCTTGGACAAACAGATGTTATAGGATGTGATAAAAAAAGTTGTGAAACCGGCATACGGAAAAGAAATGGTCTATTGGATGGTTAGCAATTATCGGATATCAACCCAAAGGGACTGTCGATGTGTATGCCTTGCTAGGTCAATGTACTATTATATCCATTACCGGCATCGGCAAGATAGTTTGCTAAAAATGTGGATGAATGAAATAGCCCACACACGAATCCGTTACGGCTTTAAGCGTATATTCGTTCTGCTTCGACGGGAAGGTTTCACCGATAACCGTAAACGTGTGTACTGTATTAAGGCTTGCGGACTAAACCTACGTACCAAGCGGCCAAAACGAAGCCGTAGTGCTGCTCATCGGTTAGACCGACTGCAGACTGTTATAAACTGGATATGGAGCATGGATTTCTTACAGGATGCGTTGTTTAACCGCGAACGTTTTCGCATTTTAGCTATAGTGGATAATTGTAGTAAAATCTGCCAGGGACTACTGGTGGGAAAGTCTTTAAAAGGTGCCGGTGTAGTAAATGAACTGACCAAAGCCTGCCTGGTGGAAGGATGTTTCCCTGAAAGAATCCAGTGTGACAATGGTAGTGAGTTTATACCAAAAGATGTAGATAGGTGGGCTTACGAAAATCAGGTAACACTGGATTTCTCCAGACCGGGAAAACCAACAGATAATCCGTATATTGAGTCATTCAATGGAAGTTTTCGGGACGAGTGCCTAAATGCGCATTGGTTCCTGTCATTGGAAGATGCGAAGGAAAAAATTGAAATCTGGACGCAAGAGTACAACACCTTCAGACCCCACAGCTGTTTAGGGGATATGACACCTGAAATGTTTATCGAAAAGCAGGTCAAAACAGCGGAATTTTCTACTTTAGAACCCCCCTAAATTTGGGGAGAGGTCAACAAAGCCCGAAACTGCACTTTTGACTGTCTGAACAACGGGGAGGAGGTCAATGGTAAATAAATTTCTTTCTCGTATACTTTGAAAGTATTAATTCTTTTTTTTAGATTAGATAATACCAAAAAGAGTGTTAATTTTTTTAAAATATTTAAAAATGCCAAAAGTTAAAAATTATCCTGATGCTGCTTTTGAAAAGTGTTTAGAATTAGCCAATGCTATAGAAAGTTTAGGGGGTGAATGCCTTTCTGTGACAGCCGCTGAAAAATTAAATAGGACGGAAAGTGGTGCCTATGGGGTTCTTGTAAGCGCAACTGTTAAATATGGGCTGATTACCAATATTAAAAGTACACTAAAGATTACTGATCTATTTAAAAAGATTATTCATGCTTATACTGAAGATGAAGCTCTAGTCTTTAAACGTGAAGCATTTTTAAAGCCTGAAGTTTTTAAATTAATATATGAAAGGCTTAAGGGTAAAGGGTTGGATGCTAATATTTTAGGTAAAATGTTCATCAGGGAATATGATGTGGATTCTAAGAGTGCTCAAAAAGTAGCAGGATATTTTATAAAAGGAATAAAGTCTTTGGGATTGCTGGATCAACAAAATAACCTTCTGAATATTGAGTTTGATCCTACTGAAAATAAGGATAAAGATATCTTACCTGAAGAAGATAATCGCGTCGAAGAGGTAAAAGTTGAGGACGTTAAGTCTTCAGCGATTACAGTTATGCAACATCCATTTTCAAATGAAGAAGAATACATAATTCATCTAAAAGGCCCTACGATAGATTCGAGACTTGTGATAAAAGATGAAGACGATTTTGTTATTCTTACAAGTTATATCAATAAAATTAGAAAGGCTATATTGAATGGTTAAATTAATTACTCCCTCATTTAAGGTCGCAGAAGATTTAATAATTAACTTTAAGCTCTTATCAAATGATAATTCAATTGATGAAAATGTACTTATAAACTCTACTGGTAAAAGTAGAAGTTATATTCGGTCGGCTCTACTTTTTCTAATCGATTTGGATATTTTTAGCGTTAACAATGGTATTATCTCTGTGGGCCCCCAACTTGCCACTAAAACAATAAAGGATATTATACCAAAATCTTTGATAAAATTTGCTATTACAAATTTCGTTCCGTTTAAAGATTACTTCTCTTATATGAATAAGGGTAAGAAGGAGAAACAAAGTGCTCAACTAGTTAAAGTTAACCATGGGATTAGTAATTCAATAGATGATGTAATAAAAATATTTGGTAGGTGGTATCATTACCTTAATTCAGAAATTGGCGAAAATAAGGGGGGGAAAGAAAGGTTGGCTTTAGTTATGCCGAAGGATGATAGCGTCTTTTATTTCAACGAGAAGGGGGACCTAATTTATAATGAAGAATTATTGTTAAAAAAAGTGGCCAATAGAAAGCCTAAAAATCAACATTTTATTGATCCTGACAGACTTGAAAGATTAAAAAGTGTAAATCATAAAGTCTTTGATCTTAGTAGGCTTGTTCGATTTTGCGAGGAATTAGATCATGCTTTTTTATTTGAAAACTACCTATCAGTTGGGATGATAATGAGGGCAATAATTGATCATATTCCTCCAATATTTGATTGTAAGAGCTTTAATGAAGTAGCAAATAATTATGGTAGTAAAAGTTTCAAAAAGTCAATGGAACATCTTAATGTATCACTTAGGAATATTTCTGATTCTTATCTTCATACTCATATCAGAAGAAAAGAGGCCCTACCAAACAAAATACAAATTAACTTTAGTTCCGATATGGACGTCCTGTTAAGTGAGATAATAAGGATAAGTGATCAGGAGTAAGAGAATGTAACTCGAATTATGTTATACCAAAATCATATACATCTAAAAAAACTGACACTATTTCATAAAGGTGGTAAGTTATAAAATTCGAAGTTTGAAAGGACTCCGAATTTTTATAACTTACCGGGAGTGTAACTCAAACTGTGTCATTGGATTAAAAGATTATAAAATTGATTTTTATAATAATCTTCTAAATATCCCCCCAACATTGTTACTTTATCATATTCTAAAACCGGCTTCTTTTTTAAATGAATGGAATGTGCCAAAATTACAATTTTTTTATTATTTTGATTAAATATACTGTCAATCCGCACAACCCGATTAAACATCCTCTTATCTCGTTCGATAAATATATCATCAAAGGAATTAATTGTTTTTTCCGAAAGGCTAAGTAAGTAATGATTAAAAAAAGTTTGGTCAACTTTTTTTTGTAGTATAGAATCTTTCAGTGCAAGCCATTTTGTTCCACTCAGATCTCGTTTATAAAGTAATCGAAGATAAGGAAGAGCCTGAGTGTCTCCCAATAGCTCTCTGTGTAAATCCATCTGCATAATTTCATTATCGATATTCGTATTATTATCAATACCGAAAATATGTACTTTAGATGGATTGTTAAAATTATGCTGCGATATCGCTACTGATTAGGCTAAAAATAGATTGAGAAAAAGTCGCAAAAAATACCCTATCAGCAGGTATATAAATTGGATTTAAACTTTTTACATCCTTTTCATTTAAGATATTGGAAGCGAATTGTTGATCCTTAATAGTATAAAAGTAATCGCCATTTTCATACTAAATCAAGGTATCTTCGTTTATTGCAAAATCGATATTATAGTTGCTGCATATTCCGGAGTAAATTGACCCCATGATTCCGGTACGTTGCACTGGAGTATATGCGCAATTCCATTGAGTTATCGCATGCCATTCCGGCAGATGTTGACCCCTTTATAAGATTTAGATGAACTTATTTCGGATCATACTGACCCCCTTGGTTATTTTGATTTATTTGGGATAAGATTTTTAAGAGTTATTCCAATGGCCGGTAAATCAAGACCCATGAGTCAGATAAAACAATTGATAAGATTGAAACAGCAGGGCTATGCCATAAAAGCGATAGCACGTTGTTTATCACTGAGTAAGAACACCGTAAAGACCTATCTTTTCAAGATCGGTCAGGCAAAGCTCAACATGAACGAGCTGCTGGAACTGGAGGATCCGATTCTCGACGGACTTCTTAATGCTGGTAATCCAGCCTATCGTGACGCCCGGTTTGAGGATTTCAAAGAGCGGCTTTCCTATTTTCAGCAGGAACTCAGCCGTCCGGGTGTTACCCGTAAACTTCTTTGGGAAGAATATAAGCAGAGTGTGTCGGATGGCTATGAACTTTCACAGTTCTGTTTCCACCTGGGGCAATATCTCAAAGTACAGAAGCGCAGCTCGATGGTCATGGAACATACACCAGCAGATAAACTTTATATCGACTTTTCCGGCAAGAAGCTTCATTATATCGATGGCAATACCGGTGAGATCATAAATTGTGAGATCTTTGTGGCCTGTCTCCCTTTTTCCAATTATTGTTACGCCACAGCTGTACCAAGCCAGAAGACACCCGACTTTTTGGATGCGCTGGATAGATGCATACAGTTTCTTGGCGGGGTGCCAAGATGTATCGTTCCGGACAATCTTAAGTCTGCGGTTATAAAAAGTGACAGGTACGAACCTGAAATCAACCGCTGTATGGAAGACCTGGCCAATCATTACGCTACTGTTATCATCCCTGCGCGCGCTGGAAAGCCCAGGGACAAGAGTGCCGTAGAAAACCATGTAAAGATCATTTATACGCAGGTATTTGCCAAACTTCGAAACAGGAGCTTTTTCTCATTATCATCCCTCAACAGCGCCGTTGAAGACTGTGTATTGAAGCTGAACCAGACGCGTATGCAGAATAGGAGCTATTGCCGGCAGGAACGGTTCCTCAGCTGTGAAAAACATCTTCTGTTGCCATTACCCGAGCATCGCTTTGCACTAAAATATTATGCGGAGCTTAAGATCGGTGAAAACGGGCATGTCTATCTGGGCAGGGACAGACACTTCTATAGTGCACCCAGTTGCTATATCGGAAAGAAAGCACAGGTTATCTACACCAAAAATCTCGTGCACATCTTTGTTGGAGGAAAACAGGTCGCCCTGCATCAGAGGAGCCCAAAACAGAATGCCTACACCACCCTGGAGGAACATCTGGATGCCAGGTACCGTGAGTTCAGAAAAAAGAACCCTGCCCATTACCTGACAAGAGCAAATGCCATATCCCCGGTATTCAGTGAACTGGTACAGATGATCTTTGACCAGAAACGCCATCCTGAACAGCTTTACAGGACATGTGATGGGTTGTTCAGGCTTCAAAGGACCTACAGCGACCTGTTTATAAAGGCCTGTCGGGTGGCTATTACTCATCGCCAGCTACGGTATAAGTTTGTTGAAGGTCTTTTAATAACCGGTATGGTAAACTTTCCGGAGCACGGCGGGGCACCGACCGAAAAAAAACTTCCCCTGCACGAAAATATCAGGAACCGGGGGTATTATTCATAACATAAAAATCAATTACAGTGAACATCGAACACAACATGAGAAGTCTCCGCCTATTGGGTATGGAGCGTAGCTGGAAAGCATTGGTAGAAACGCGTCGTATGACAGAACTTAACTTTGAGGATGGATTGCAGCTTCTCCTGCAGTCAGAGCTGGACAGCAGGGACGAAAAACGGTTTGACAGACTAAAAAAGAATGCTGCCTTTCGTTATCAGGCATCGATTGAGGAGCTCAATATGGATCCCAAACGCGGTATGGACAAAGCCCAGATTGCAGACCTGATTACTGGCGGGTATATTGAAAGAGGTGAGCCGCTACTGATATCGGGCGCGACGGGGTGCGGAAAAAGCTTTCTGGCCTCAGCCCTTGGGTTAAAAGCGTGCTCACAGGGAAAAAAGGTCTTATACTTCAACCTACAGAAGCTGCTCCAGCGAACTAAGATTGCCAGACTCGAAGGATCAATGCACAAACTTCTGGACAGGATTGCAAAATCTGACCTGCTGATCCTGGATGACTTTGGTCTTGTAAATCTGGATCAGCAGCAAAGACTGGACCTGATGGAAATTATTGAAGATAGGCATGCCAGGTCATCCACCATTATAGCCAGTCAGCTTCCGGTCGCAAGCTGGTATGATGTGATTGGGGAAGATACAATTGCGGACGCTGTATTGGACCGGATTGTACATACTTCTCACCGAATTGAACTTAAGGGTGAAAGTCTAAGAAAAAAAAGGTAATATTGTCAGGCTATTGGTAATAATCCCCAGATAACCAAAATCTGAGGGGTCAGTATCGCCGGAAAGGGGTCAATATCACCGGAATATGCAGTTGCTGAGAGATCTTTTAAATGTATCTAATCGATTGTTGGCATTGAAGAAAATTCCAGATTTGAGAATTGATAAAAGCTTTGTAATGGTGCTTTTTCCGCTGAGATTAGCTCCAATATAAATGTTAATATCTTTTATTTCTATATCAATATTTGATAAAGGGCCAAAACTTTTGACGACTAATCTCTCATAGACCATAACTCTTCAATTTGAATTTCTTCACAACCTATATTTTCTACTATATCTGATGGTTCGGTTCAACCGTTCCATTGCTGCAAATATAATAAATCTTACTGCGACTGCTTCTTCTGTCTACCTCGAATTCGGAGTAATTAAAATCGGAGCTATTATTTTAGGGAATTATAATTTTTTGTAACGCTTTGCGCTTAAATATCATTCGAAGTTTAAGATTGGTCAAAATGGGTATTGATTTAAGGGTTGTGTCAGTGTCAGAAATCCCCACTATATATTATCATTATCGTTTTCAAGATTTTTAGGTATCAATTCGAAAGTACCGTCGGCGAAACAATCTCGTGCTGTACCTGGTAGTATTTCATTTACCAAAAATTGTTCAAAAACTAATGGCTCATTTTTGAAAATCTCAAACCAAACAATGAAAAAGCCAACCTCGGCGGCAGTGCGCGCGACGTGTGAAGCGGCATGGGGCAAAAGTGCTCTATTTGAGACTTTAATTTCAGAATATAAGGCGAAAGATGATCTGGCTAGTTGTAAGGCCATTTTTCTTTTCTTCCACCTTATGTCGACAACTTTATTGCGATTATCAATTTCATTTAAGCCGAATAGCTCGATCGTAGCTTGAGCTTTTAAATTCTGTGATAGAGTCAATGCATGTGAAGGTGCAATGATTGCAGCATTTGGATTATCAGGGATCTCACCTACTGTGAAAGGCAGTAAAGTGTTATGCTCTTCGGGTAAATAGTAGCGATTAGCATTGATCTCACGATTGCTTTTTGCATTATTACAGGGACCGCATGCCAACAGCATATTGTCCCAAGCAAGCGAATCTCCTGCTTCAGCACCTTCAACTGGATTCTTTGGAACAACATGCTCAACGTTTAGATTATGGCTGAGCGGAATATTGCAATACGCACAATAGTAACCGATCCTCTCAATTAAGAACCTCCTCCATTCTCCATAGCTGTTAACGGTGATCTCTTCTCCATCAAGTGTTGGCGTAGTCCCTTTATTTAATGGTCTCATCTTTTTCCCTTTGAAAGTTTATTTAACTCCAGAAAAGCACGTAATCCTGGGTCGGTAATTTCATCAAGTTCTTTATTAATCTCATTGGAACTACTTCCATCTTCTAACATAGTTAAAATCCGTTTGGCATGTTTGTATTTTTCCTCGTTTTCGATAGCAAAGGGGCTGTCTACGCCCATCACTTCTGTTGCTACTTCGTCTATTTTTAATTCATTTGGAGGAATATCCATAATGAAATCCAGATTGATCAATTCATCACTCTCTACAGATTGCACAATAAATGGAGAGTGGGTCGTTACAACAAACTGTATGTTAGGAAAAGCTTTTTTGAGGTCATTGACAACAAATCGCTGCCAATTAGGGTGCAAATGCATATCGAGTTCATCTATCATTACTATCCCATGACTTTCCTGTACTGCTTTATAGCCAAGAAAACCATTTAGAATTGCGCAACGATATGCAATATCTGTCACGATTCCTAGCATTCTCTTTACACCGTCACTCATGAGAGAATGCGGTAGCCGTCTTGTTTCTTGCCCTTCGATTTCACAATCAGCGACCAGTTCCAGCCTAAAATTATCGAATGCTATATTTTTTAGATAGGGGATTGCTAGACCTATTGCTTCTATTACCGCTTCGAATGTCCCTTTAAATTCTCGGTCTTCCTTGAGTTCCTCATCATAATAATAAAACCATTGAGTAACGGGGTCAGCATCTACCTTTGCGCCGAGTGCATTATAATATCCATCACGTATAATAAGCCTGTTTTTCTTAACTCTTTTTTTTCGAATGTCATTTCCTCCAAGCTGCCTTACACCATAAAATGCGATTATAGGAAGCTGAGGTCTTGAAGTCGAATTGAGAGCATTTGTGTAATTAATTGCAATATCCCTAATGGTCCCGATATCTTCATTTTTTGTTGAATTTGCCTTTCCATATTCTGAGACAACTCTCCTCCATATGATCTCATCAGTTCCGTTAATTTGACCTGTTGCTTCAACTATTGTCGGTGTAAAGTACTCTGCTTGTTTTGAAATCCTGTTGATTGCGAAACGAATTTCATTTTCTTGAATATGCCTTCGACTGACGACTTTGGGTAGTCCTAAGAAGAAAGCTCCTGCAGCAACCTGAATAGCTTGCAGTAAGGTGGATTTTCCTGTGCCGTTATCTCCTATAGCAACTGTAAAGTGAGGATTAAGATTAAAACTTTTCTCTTCGAAACCCCTAAAATTCTTTATATGTATTTTATTGATTTGCATAACTGTTTCCTAGCCTGTCTTTCTATTTTTTCTTTAATTCAGCTATCTGCTCCTTTAACTTAATGTTCTCTTCTCTTAGTTCTATATTCGCTTCGAGAATAGCGTTGTGTTTATTCAAAAAGCTAGAATATTTCTCTTTGAGATCTTCAAGCTCCTTCTTAAGGTCTACTGAACCTCTATTCGAAAAGCTTGTTTCAACTAAGGCCAAGGATGGGAAATTCGCCATTTCTGGAAATTCTACAGAAAAATCCTTATCTATTACTTTTCCATATTTTGCAATAATTTCCAAAGATAATTCTGGGTTATTTTTATGTTTATAGAAAGTGCCATATTTGTACCCCGCATCTTCCACAATATCTTTGATTCTTCTCGGATGGTTTTTTAAAATCTCATGGAGAATTTTACCGCGATGTATAGTTTTATTATCCTTTTCCAACTTTATTGAACTTATAATGCAATATACTATCACTTGTATTGTATTATAAATTGTAAAATAATTGTATTTAATTATATTAATATTGTATATTTGTGTATCGATTGATAATTGTAGTCTTATTATAGATGATGAACTAGAAAAAAAGCGAAAGATATTAATACATACGAGCCTTGTTATCAAAACTACCGCAATTGATAGAATCCAAGGCGATAGGGAAATTCTCCCCGATTTTTTTGTATAATTGCAAAATACGGGGTGATGCCCTATTGTACAATTGGATTCTGGGCCTAGCGGTAGTGCCTGATAACAGTTGGAAAATAGGCCACCCCGTTTTTCTTGATTTGGCTCGTTTAACCAATAAAACGAGTATGAAAAAACAGCTTTACAAAAATTTAGTCCGTTCTCCGGAGTAGCTCTCGAGGCGAAAAGTCTATATGACTTTTTCAATCGTAAAGTGCGTGACGATCCTACTATTTACCTTGGAACTAACCATTCAAACGCCCTTCGATTTTTTATTAACCTTATTATTTATTTGTGACCTGAGCTAGGCTTAGGAACAAAGCGATGCGTTTGTATCCGAAGGATTCTAATCCCAGCAGGTCACAGCCACATTAACACCTTTAAAAATGACTCATTTTTACAAGGGTGGGAGTGAACTGCCTATTGGTACACCATGCTCCTGCCTAGAACAAACGAAATCGAACTGCTTAAAATTGCCAATCCTTATCTGGGGTATTGTAATGTTTTCTATGTTTAGTTTATCAGCTCAGACGCCCCGCAAGGACAGCGGGGCTGATGGGCTTCTTATCAGTCCGCTTAAAGTAGGGCATACCATTCCAGAAGAACTTTGGAATCTTTCATTAAAGATCACTAACCATCAGGCTACTAGAACCAACATCTCCCTTCAAGATTACCGGGGTAAAAAATTAATTATTTTGGACTTCTGGGCGACCTGGTGCGGCCCTTGCATCAAAGGACTCAATCAGCTTGATAGTATCAAGGCAACCTTATCCAATGAGTCTATCGAATTTATACCTGTCTCAAATGAAGATGAAAAGAAGGTATTGAAAAAAATGACTGATAATCATTGGGGGTTCTATTGTATTTATGGAGACAGTAAGCTTTCTCGGTACTTCCCGCATCAGGTATTGCCTCATCTGGTCTGGATCCGGGAGGGGAAAGTAATGGCCATTACTGGGCATGAATATTATGATATCGCTTATTTTAAGAAAGCCTTAGCAGAGCCACTAAACCTGACGGAAAAAGTTGCCCCATTAATCTTTGATGCCAACAAATCTGCTTATGAAAATCTGGTAGAGTTATGATACTCCCCATTGGTTGGACAACTATTTCACTAAATTAAGATACATTTTTCACTTTATCTGCATATTTTTCATCAGGTGTAACCCTACCGATAGATTTGTGCCGTCGCTCAGAATTATAAAAGGCGATATAATCTCTGACCTGTCGGTAGAGATCAACCCCTCCATTAGGGGGATTGATATAGATTTTCTCCCTTTTGATTGATCCCCAGAACCTTTCAATAAATATGTTATCCAGTGCACGGCCCTTACCATCCATTGAGATCTCGATATGATGATCCTTTAGCGCTTTGGTGAATACGGGAGAAGTGAATTGAGAGCCCTGATCGGTATTGAATATTTCAGGCACACCATAAGTCCCTATGGCTTCCAATAACACATCCCTGCACCATTCCACGTTCATGGTATTGCCCACAGACCAGCCAACAATCTTCCTGCTGTACACATCAATAATGGCAAACAGGTACATAAAGCCACGGAACATGGGGATATAGGTGATATCGGCCTGCCATACCTGATTTGCACGTTCGATTTTCAGTCCCCTGAGCAGATAGGGATATTTGTAATCCGCTTTATTTGCCTTGCTCAGGTTCTTTTTCGGACAGATAGCTCTCAGGTTCATCATGTGGTAAAGACGTCTTACCCGCTTTTCCCCCACTGGATGACCCAAGTCATATTTCAGGTAGGATGTCATCCGTTCCACTCCATAGAAGGGACAGTCAAGGAATTTCCGATCTATCAGCCTCATTATTCTCTGGTTGAACAGCGATTCCCCTTTGGGTCTGTAGTAATAATTACTGCGCGGAAGGCCGATAAGTTTGCACTGCTCCGAAACGCTGATCTTTTTTTCGGACGGGGAAACCAGTTTGCGTTTCGCTTCCATGCTCATTTCCCCAATACTTTTTTTAAGAAATCCACCTGGATCTGTAACTCACCGATCTTGGAATAGAGTTCTTTCTCTTTCGAATCATCTTTCTCTTCTCTCTTTTCACTGGCGAACACCTGTTCGGCATTGGCCAGAAATTCACGTTTCCAGCTGTTGATCTGCGTGGGATGTAACTCATATTTCGCCGCCAGTTCCTGGATGCTCTGTTGCTCTTTAATGGCTTCTATGGCTACCTTCGTCTTAAAGCCTGAACTGAATTTTCTACGTTCCTTTTTCATTTTCAACTGCTAATTTAAACATTTACGCAGTTGTCCAGTTTTTGGGGAGTACTATAAGTTTTCCACTGAAAAATACCTGCGACGCAGTATCCTGACTGAATATATCCAAGGTTTATCAGACAATCTTGTCCAACAGACGGATAGTACGCGCCTTTATACGAATATGTCCCTGGCTACGCTTTTAGTACAGGCAAATCAACGTGAAATACCCATGTCAGGGCATTTAGGCCGTCTGATATTTAACTGCGCCGACTCGGTGAAAGATCGGATACTGATGCCTGCTAAAAGTTTAAATAAAATGGAACGTGCCGTTTGGCTGCGTGAAAATGGGTATTGCTATGCCATAGAAAGGAGATCAAATACGGGGACGGAGTCTATAAAAAGGCAGATGATTGACGATATCAATCAGTTTCTAATGGATAAATGGAACGTCAAAGCTATGGTAAAGCGGACAAAAGTACCTGTATGGGCGCTGAAAAGGATTGCCAAGGTGGATAAACTAAAATATCTAGGTAATGAGAAACCTAAAATATGGGATGATAATAGACTTATATATTATAGAAATGTAAAGATCGCTGACCTGATATCCAATTTAAATTACATCAATCCTGATCTGGGTATACCCATAGTCGATGGCACGCAAATAGATTTCCCGATAGATATACAGATGACCGTCGATCGGGATCTAGCACGCAATCTGAAAGCGCTTAATTCAGATTTGGCCAGATATGGGTTGAAAATCGTGCGTAGTCAGGCTACCCTAAATATGCTTGTATTTGAAAATTTAAAAAGATAGTATTTTATGAAAACTATAATTTACATACTGTGTATGCTGCTGATAATCTTTAGTCGCAGCTATGCACAGTCAAATCATCAAATTCGGATACTTTCTGAAACTGATCATAGGCCAATTGCGCATGCCACAATGGATCTTTTGAATGCTAAGACTTCTTTAAAGGCCGATGACAATGGTGTCATTACGCTAACACTAAAAGATTCCTTGCATGTTATTGTCCGCTCAATGGGTTTCAGGCCGAAAACACTGTGGCTATCATCAGCAACCACTACGATACTATTAACTGAAAATAATACCATGCTCGACGAGGTAACGGTGTATACGGGGTATCAGTCTTTTCGAAAAAGTAAGGTGCCGGGTTCCTTTGTGGTTATCGATAGTGCATTGCTGAACCGAGCTATCGGTACCGACGTCATCGCAAGGCTAGAAGGTGTCACATCAGGGCTTCTATTTGACCGAAGAATGGATAATATTCCTGTCTCCCAGCCGACATCACTCGTCGCGAACGGTAAACCTCTAAACCTCAATGTGAGGGGACTAAGTACAATTGAATCGGATATGGCTCCGCTGATTGTACTCGACAATTTTCCTTATGAAGGGGACCTGGCCAGTATCAATCCCAATGATGTGGAGAGCATTACGGTGTTGAAGGATGCTTCGGCATCGGCCATTTGGGGTGCAAGAGCCGGAAATGGGGTCATTGTCATCACAACAAAAAAAGGACGTTATAATCAAGGGAATTCTGTTTCCTTTTCGGCCAATCTCTCTTATAGCCCCAAGCCCGACCTGTTTAAAAATCAGAATTATTTAGCATCTCGCTCGTTTATCGATGTGGAGCGGTTGCTATTTGATCAGGGTTTTTATAATACGGCGCAGTCCAACCTCAATGCGCTAAGCCCTGTGGTTGAATATCTGCAACAGGCAAAGGACAAGGGCATAGATCCGAATGAAGTAGCTGCACAATTGGATAAATGGGCTGAATTGGATGTACGCAATGATTATGAAAAATATTTCTATCGTAACCGGATCAATCAACAGTATAGCCTTGGGATGAATGGTGGTACGGAGAGATTTAAATATGTGGTATCCGGTGGCTTTGATAAAAACTTGGCTGATGTCCGTGGAAGTGGCTATCAACGGATTACCCTGCGGGCAATGAATAATATCAAGTTGACCAAGGATTTGGAGTTTTCTACAGAAATAAATTTGATCAAGAGCCTCTCGGATAACAATGGGCTGGAATATGGGACAATACAGCAGGTTACGGGCAAACAATTATATCCTTATGCGCAGTTTGCGGATGAGGAAGGAAATGCCCTGCCGATCATCAAAAACTATAGACCCTTTGTCACCGAAAATGCGCTAAAGGAGGGCTTGCTGGACTGGGCGTACCGTCCACTGGATGAATTAAATATGGTGAAAAATCAACAAGAAAATAATACGATCAGATGGAATGCGGGGCTGCGGTATCGAATCTTTGCGCCATTGTCACTCGATCTCAATTATCAGTACCAAAAGCTGGATGATAATGGGCGGATAGATTATGACAAGGATAGCTATTATGTCCGTAACTATGTCAATACCTATACGCAAGCAGATGGTACCCGGATCTATCCCTACGGAAATGAGCTTCGGGATACTTATGACCGCACGGTTTCCCATGCTTACCGTGTGCAACTTAATTATAATAAAAAGTGGAATGATCATGCCCTGTCAGCGATAACGGGTCTGGATGTGAGGCAATCCCGTATGACTCGTAATTTTTCAACCTTGTATGGGTTTGATCCGGATGTGGTCAGTTCGGTTACGCGACTGGATTTTGTCAACCGATACCCTACACGCCCGCGGGGTACAACAAGCCAGCTGCCTGCACCGCCCTCCGGAATGTTGGATTATCTGGACCGCTTTGTCTCTTATTACGCCAATGCGACCTATTCTTACCTTGATCGCTACACGCTCAATGCAAGTATCCGTAAAGACGAGTCAAACTTGTTTGGGGTATCGACCAATCAGCGTGGAGTTCCCCTGTGGTCGGTGGGTGGACTCTGGGAGATCGATAAGGAGCATTTTTATCGTCTTTCCTGGTTGCCTTTACTGCGCCTGCGTGCATCTTATGGTGAAAGTGGCAATGTCAATAAATCGGTATCAACCTTTACGACCGTGTCTTATGCCAATAATTCAACTACGGGACTATTACAAGGCACGATATCAAGCCCAGCAAATCCTTCGCTGCGCTGGGAAAAGGTGAAACAGACCAATTTAGGGTTTGATCTCTCGTTTCTTGAAAATAGGGTCAGTCTAAATGTTGATTACTATCAAAAGAAGTCTTCCGATCTGATTGGGCAGGTGGCGATCGATCCTACTCTCGGCTATTTTATGGGCAGCAATCCGGCCATGAAAACCAACTATGCTGCAATGGAAACAAAAGGGGCGGATATGAAGTTGAATACACGTAATCTAATAGGTAGAGTTAAATGGAATTCGGAACTGCTCCTATCTTTTGTGCGCGATAAAGTCACTGATTTTAAGACAACCAATACTAATCTCGCTACTTATTTCACAACCTATAGCCCACCAATTTTGGGCAGGCCACGCTATGGTTTATATAGTTTTGCATGGGAAGGATTGGAGCCGAGTACGGGTGATCCGCTGGTGAACTATAACAATACGATTGGTAAGGAATATACAGCCTATATAAATTCGTTAGGCTTGGATGATCTTATTTACCATGGCCCACAGAGCGCTCCGGTATTCGGAAGTCTTAGAAATAGTTTTTCTTATGCTCAATTTTCCCTTAGTTTCAATCTGACATTTAAGCTGGGTTATTACTTCCGTAGGAATTCAATCAATTATTACAACCTTTTTTACAATGGGGCCGGTCATCAGGATTATGAAAAAAGGTGGCGGCAGCCTGGTGATGAGCTAACCAGCCAGATTCCCTCTTTTCCCAAGCAGTTCAATGATATCAATCGTGCACTGATTTTTGAACGTTCGGCCGAACTGGTTGAAAAAGGTGATCATATACGTTTGCAGGATATACAATTGGGCTATGATTTTAGCGGAGAACACTTAAATAGGATTGGTATTCGGTCATTGCGCTTAAATATGTATTGCGCCAATTTGGGAATCTTATGGCGTAAAAATAAACAGGGCCTAGATCCAGATTATCCGACCACGGTCATTCTTGCCCGGCCAAGTTATTCTTTTGGACTGCAGGCAAATTTTTAATAAACCGAAATAGATGTTTTATAATAAAATAAACAGATGAACATGAAATTTCTAACAACCATATGCTTTCTGGTGATAGCCAGTCTCTTTTCATTACTATCCTGCAAGGAAGATTTTTTAAATGCGAAGTATGATAAACGGAAAAACGTACCCTCGACTGTGAAAGATTATCAGGCGCTATTGGATAACACATCGGTATTAAATGCAGGGCAACCGATTATGGGTGAATATGCAGGTGACGATTATGAAATAATTTTTTCACGTTGGCAGAATCTCACAAACCTCTATAAGTACACCTATATTTGGTCCGATGAATTGGAGGTCATAAATGACGAATTTGTAGACTGGACAGAGGGATTCCGTAAGATATATATCGCCAATGTGGTCTTGGATGGCCTGTCGTCTTTGGATCAGAATAAGGTAAACATAGCTGAGCGTAATGAATTTGATAATACCAAAGGCGGAGCTTTATTCTACCGAGGATCGTGCTACTACCAGCTGGCCCAGGAGTTTTGCAAGCAATACGATCCGCAATTGGGTGAAGCCGATCTCGGTCTGCCGATTAGATTGACTTCGGACCTGAATATCCATGTGGATCGAAGTATATTGTCGGCCACTTACAAGCAGATGCTTGACGATCTGCATGCAGCAGCTGTATTGTTACCGGCTACTGTTTCTGTAAAAACCCGGCCATCTAAAGCCGCAGCTTATGGTATGCTTGCCAAAGTTTATCTACAGATGGGAGATTACGATAATAGTCTGAAATACGCGGACTCCTGCCTAATACTACAGCATGAACTACAGGATTTAAATGAATTAAACTTAACAGCAAGTTTTCCATTTGCCATGTTTAACAAGGAAGTGATTTTTCACGCTACACTATATTCTTCCGCTGGGATGACGCAAAATAATGCGCTCGTCTCGGAGGAATTATATCAACAGTACGAAATTAATGACTTGAGGAAGATTGCTTATTTTAAGATTTCTGGCGATAGATATACTTTTAAAGGGTCATTTGCTGGAAGTGCCATACTTTTTGGAGGTATCACTACTGCTGAGCTATTTTTAATCCGTGCCGAATCTAATGTGAGGCTTAAAAATATTGCTGCGGGAAAAACGGATCTGCTTAATCTATTAACGAATCGGTATCGAAATAATAATATTGAACTCGGTTCAGATGATCAACAGCAGTTATTGGCGAAGATTAAAGAGGAACGAAGGAAGGAATTATTGTTCAGAGGAATCCGATGGAGTGACATCAGAAGGTATAACGTCCTCGATAAAGATAATATCAAAATCGTTCGTAATTTGGATGCACAAGTGTTTGAATTGAAGCCTATGGATAAACGTTTTGTTTTTCCATTTCCGAAAGCAGCAATTGATTTTGGTGGATATGAAAATAACTGAACTAAAAAATCAGCCTAGTAAATCCTACTAGGCTGAATTGCAGATACTCGTTATAAAATCTTATTGTTCATCTTTATAACGTTTGTTACTATTATCTGCATCATTTGGGGATGAAATGTCCGGATTGCCCATGCCATCTACTTGTTCGTCCGTAAGCCCAACAGCACAAAGTGTCGTAGGAATTGTGCTTGTACATTGAAGCTGTGGTAATCCATCTTCACCAGTAGGAATGGCAGAACCAAAGTTTCCGGATGGAGTCACCTCGAACCAATGAAGGTCAGCAACTTTGTTGGTTTCTTCCTTTTTTAAACCTGCAGACATTAATACTAAAGCAATCGCTCCTGCGGTAGCGCCTCCTCCCAGAAGAGACAATACCATTTTTTTAATTTTTTTCATACATCGTATGTTTAATTTGGTTTGTAAATATTTGCTCCCAATTCTTCGCATCGGTAGCAGTAATGGTTTTTTTTGCTCGAAAAACTTTACAACACTAAATTACCTTCTTATACCGTCCTAGTGTTAGGCCAGACTTGACTTTCGATAGGCCGAACTTGATCTTATGATCAGCTCATTCCTCTTCATAGTCATCCAGCAGATAGGGGTAGCCCCTCGGAAACTCTTCGTAGATGTGCAGGTAAGCAAGGACGATGGGGCATATCTTGCGGCGATTGAAAAGATCAATAATTGCAGGCAAATCAAGCGGGTCTACAGCATCTTTTGCAATATCTGCAATGATGCTGCAGATCTCTGTCCGGACTTTCTCAACTCGCATTTGTTTCTCCTCATGCCTAAGATTGCTATAAAAGAGTTCTTCATATCGCTCCTGAAGTCTCATGATCTGCAGCAGATCATCGTCCCAATAGTCGAGACGTAGCCCGTGCTTCATGAAGATAGCGAATACGGTCTCCAGACAATGATGGAGATCCATGTCATCCAGATAGGGGGGCGGAAAGACCGCTATCATGACTTTGGCATTTTCTGCTGGGATCTGCTTGTCCCGGTAAGCTATCTGTAAGATCAGCTGCTCTATATCCAGTCCCTCGAAGTAGTAATATTCGTGAGGATCACTGGGATAGTAAAGAGTAGAAACATAGGTGATATCAAGCAGCAGGAAACCTAAGATATAGAACAGCTCGAGTTTATCGTTATAGAGGGGTGGAAAAGTAATGTAAAAGTACTCATCAAAACTGATTTCCTCAAATCCAGCATGGCTAGTGTCAGGCCGATATGGGCTACTGGACATTTTTTTCCAATGGGCTGCTTCATTCTTTATGAATTCGTTGTATTGTATCTGGCGGTGGGCCATCATCTCCTGATGAAGCCTTCCATCTTTCCATCCTGATGGAGTGAGCAGTTTGATCAGCTGCGGGATAGCATCGTAGAGATCCTGCAGAATGGATAGGGTGACATTGATAGCTAGTTTTTTGTTGCTGTTAAATTTCATGTTGTAGTTTATCGGTTATTGAGTTTACAGATTGAGTTTTTTCTCGACGGCAATTTTAAACTGGCTCGCTGTCATATTGGCCATGTGACGGATAAAGCGGTTCATCTCACTGGGACCGCTGAATCCGGCTTCATCTGCCGTGGTCGCGAGCTTATCATCCTCGACGATGAGCTGCTCAATCCGGATGAGTAGCAGCTGGTTGCGATGGTCCAGGGGCCTGATGCCAAACCGGGCCTGGTAACTTCGGCTCAGCTGCTCCGGTGTGACGCCAAGGATCTGGGCGACTTCTTTGATCTGCGCCCGGGCGCCAAGCTGAAAGACCATATGTTCGAGTAGCTGCCGGGCACGTTCGGCCAACGGTAAGGAAACGTCCTGGGCATCGGGAAGCTTAAAACGCGACAGATCGATCAGAAAAATCAGATGCTTGAGCAGCATCTGTTCGTTTTTAAGCGTATACGGATTGATCCGGCCAAATAGAATCTGCAGGTATTTTAGTGTAATGGGGCCGACCCGAAAATCCACACTTTTGAGCGGCAATGAATGTCGATTTTTTTTGGCTTGTATAAGATGCTCGATAAAACCGAACTGCTGAATGACGGGTGGCCTGATCATACCGCCATCCATAATGAAGCCGACGAGTATATGATGCCCGGGAGGGAGCTGCAGCTTATAATACCCCGTAGAAAGATAGAAAAAAGCACCTCTGCTCGATGATAGCTCAAAGGTAAAGCCATGGCCTATGCGCTGACCATAAATTTTTTCGTCAGTGAATAATGGGTAGATAAGATGTACATCAGGCATGGTGATGTCTATCGGGATATCCATAGCCTCGGCTATCCAGTATTCGTAGTAATACAGATAGACGTAACGGCCGTCAAACACTTGTTCACTGATCTGGTTGTGCCCCGACTGCCAGTGTAATTGCTGCGCATGGCGGATCGGATAGCTGAATGCCATTTGAGGACGGTCTGTACCTTTAAAATCCTCCGGTAATCTGAATTGATAAGATCGCTCCATTTGGTTTGATAATTAGTTAAATGATGATTTTAGAAGATTGTCAGGTGGACGGCAAATAAAACTGCACATGACATTTATTTGGCTGTAAATGACCAATATTCTAAGGCAATTGACATTTTGGTACGCTAACTGACATATGGTGTCGCTACCTGGTCGCCAACTGTCAAAATCCCGCGTATGTACAATTTTTTTTGAAATCGCTGCTGTGCTCTGACATATTTGCGGCCATTGGATCCGATATGGAGTAATTAAAGTTCAGACTAGGGGAAGGTACAGCCCTTGGTCCGAATATGGTAAAACTTGAAGATACTATGAAATGGAATCAACAAATGATCAGATTTTAAATGGTATGGAAGTAGCTTTGGACCGCACTCAGCTATTGTGCTGGGCACAGCTGTTGCCGTTTTTGACCGAAGAGGTGTCCAACGGTGACAGATGTCCGATCTTTACGATCTAACCACATGCAGCCTTATACCCTGTAGGGAGCGGATACCCGTCAGGGGACCGCTCCCTAATTAACCAGATAATACAACAGCCATGTCAACAAATTACAATAACTGGGAATTTGCGCTATTTTCGGCGCATATCCACCATTACTTACCTGCTATAGCCTGGCAGGACCATTATGGACTGTACGACAAATGGAAGGCGTATCACCGGCCTCGTCCTTTTCGTACGGCACAATCCTGGGAAGATACAGCTATCAACGAACTCAAGGGTGGCAGACCAAAGATCATCTGTCTCTACCATCTGGGCTTGCACGGGCAGATCCCGCGTATATTGGCGGATCGTAGCGTTCATTTTGATATCTTGATGGACGAGCAGGTCTATCTGGCACAAAGCGACGAATTGCAGCGGATGCAGCAGGAGATGCAAGCTAATGGATTGACTTATCAGTATCTGATGAGCAGCGATCCACAGGTACTGCTCAAAATCCGTAGTGCGGTCGTAGAAGGCAGGCACGTTTTGGTCTTTGCCGATGGAAATAGCGGTGTGTCTGAGTCAAGGCATAAAAAGGTACAGATTGGCTTTTTGGAAAATACTATTTATGTACGTACGGGCATTGCGCTGATCGCTTATCTGCTGAATATACCTGTGGTGCCGGTCACTCATTGTTCGACTGATGGACTGAACCAGTTGATCTTTGGCACGGCAATCTGCAGACGCGGGGACGAGGGCCGGGAGGTGTTTATCTATCGGTGCATGCAGCAGCTATACGACTTTTTGGCGGATGAAATACGCACTGATCCCTGGCGATGGGAATGCTGGGGCTACCTCCACGAGTTGAACTGTTATGAGATAAGGGACGACAATATTACGATGCCTGACACTGCGGATATTGCTGCCCTGAGGCTGACCCTGAGGGGTCGTGAAGGTTACTTTTATCGTAAAAATTTTAGTTATAGGTGGCAGTAAATAAAAAATAAAGGTAAATTTATGTTTCTAGACCTTTATTATAATGAGGAGTATTGCTGTTTTAGTGTATTTTCATCTTTTTTGTTGCGTTGTTCTTTTGATGATTATAGGTGGTCTGAACTATTTTCGGGATGATCGTGTCATCCCGTTCGCTCAGGTTTTTATCGTCGTTGGTCTATATCTGCTGTACAGTATCTCCATTTCCTCGCTGATCGTCACGTGTGGGAGATCGTGGAAAAGGATCATCTTGAATAGCCTTATTTATGTATTTCTCTCCTGTACTTTCATTCCGTTTATTGATTTTTTGATACACGATGTACTGCCTCATGTCGGTGTTGTATTCTTTGACATCACCCTGCCCGAAAATACGGCTGCATTTCGTGCAAGGCTTGTTTCGGGCTATCTGACGGCGAATGGATTGGCATTGGTAGCCAGCCTGCTTCATTTTGCGAACAAGCTCCTTGTAGACAAACGGCGGCTCAACGGCAATCTGAAGCAATTCCGTGACCGCGCCGCAGCAATGAAGTATACCTCTCATTTTTTGACGACCTTGTTTATGAGCAGGTTCGGAGAAATGCTGGTCAACAAGGTGCCCAAAGATATGACCACCAAGCGGGATATTATTCAATTTTTGGCCTATCTGCTCGAAGTGGAGCAACCGGCAAAATCCAATACGCTGGGGGAGGAAATGGATCACCTCGGCTGTTTTGTGCGCTTGCTAAAATTCTACTACGGCGAAGGGGCCATACAATTTGCCCAGCAATGCAGTGGCGACCTGAACAGGGAAATCCCAGTAGGTGTACTTTTTTTTCCGCTCGAGAACTGCCTGAAACACGCGCGTATTTCGGTGGATCACCCTGTCCTGTATCGTCTGGAATATACAGATGTCCAGTTATCCCTCAGCTGCCGGAATCATTGGTTGCCAAAGGCCGAGGAAATTCAGTCCGGAACGGGCTTTATGTTATTAAAAGCAAAGCTCGGGCAAGTCAATTATCAGTCCTCGGTAGATATAGCACGGGAGGGTAACATCTTCGTAGTCAATTTGAAACTTGAATTTTTAAAGCGCAATGAACAAATTAAGCTATAAATTACTGATCGTCGATGATCAGCCTGATACATTGGTCTACATCATGATGTCGCTGCGGGAGCTTCCCTTTATCGATGAGGAGATCAAGGTGATTCAAAATCCGGTCGACGCGCTTGAATACCTCAAAGAGAATGAGGTGGACATCTTGATGCTCGACATGGAGTTTAGCGGCGCGGATATCGATGGTATTAAACTGGCCGGGCTGATTCCCAATCCGCCTGTTATTGTTGCCTGCTCCGCGTATGCTGATTATGTTTTTAGCGCAAATGAGGCAGGTATCTACAGCTATTTTAGCAAAAAAATCAGCTTCAATACATTGAAAGCCAAAATGCAGGATGTGGTGGAAATGGTGGATAGGAAATACGAGCAGCAGAGCAGAGATGTGAAGAGCCTGCTGATAAAGAACCTGCAAAATGTGATGATTACCATTGAGGTCGATCAGATTTTTTATGCCGAGGTGGAGGGGGATATCGTCGATATTTTTCTGGAAAGAGAGGTTCATCAGTTTAAGGGAAATCTCCGGGCACTGCAGGCCGAACTCCCTGCCAACCGCTTCTCCAGACCCCGCAAGAACACCTTGGTCAACTTAGCCAAGGTCGATCTGGTGCGTCCCAACGAGGTTTATTTGATGAAGCCGAGGAACGACTTCTGTATTGTCATGACCAGATCTTGCAAAGAAAATTTTAGACATCAGTATGAGGTCTTTAAACAGAACAATTTATAGCATAGGGTATGGCTGCCCGCATTTCATGGTATGAACCAATGAAATTTTTAAATGTCGCACTTAGAGGAAATCGTACTATTGCTGCGCGAGATCAACGAGAAGCTGTCAGCGACAGCACACCACATTCTCTCCGTATCTGATCGTAAGGATGTCGGACCTGTCGACCAACTCATGACCCGCATGGCTGTGGTGTCACGATTGGGGATCTCGGAACGCACCTACAATCGATGGGTAAAATCGGGCATCTTAAGACCGATCTGTCTGGGGAACAAACATTACTATCGCGAAGCGGATCTGCATGATGCCATACAGCGTAGCATTGCAAAGGGACTGCTCTGATTAGCAGGTGGAAAAATGGGCTGGTTCGAGGGGGACCGGCCTTTTTTTGTGGCGCTTGGTTGTTGTTCCTTTGGCTTTTATCTGCCTTTCCTTTGGGCATGCTGGTAGGCTAGCTCACTTTTTCCATGATCTTTCTTCGCTAATTATTTGCTTTTTCTATGCTTATCCTTTGCTTATTCTCTGGTATTCCTTTGCTGTTTGTCTGCTATTTCTCTGCTGATTCTCTGCTTCCGGTCTCTCACAGGCAGCCTGTTTTTTTGTTTGGATGGCGAAGTAATGGACTAAAATAACCCATGTTTAAACCTGACAGGATGTAGCGGTATCGCCTGCAAATGTTAGCTTGTCTGCTGCAAAACAGATATGGGATCTGTCTTTTCTGTCACCGAAACAGGCAAACTCGGACAAATGGCGTCAGATGACGCCATTACGCGTAAATAGCCGGTATGCCCCGCTACCTTAGTGCCATGATATCGATATCCGTGGTTGCCTGCAGCACCGCATATGGTTTAACAAATTTAAAATTTAATAACATGGCAAGATTTATAAAAGGAATACATGGGTCTTATCAGGGCAAAGTCGGCAGCATTGTCGGCGCATCCTGGCGCGGTATTGACTATGTACGCTCCCTTCCAAAAAAGAGTTCAAAGGCTGCTTCTGAAGATCAGATGGCACAGCGCATGAAATTTGGTATGACGACCAGCTTTCTCAAGTCGATTAAGGATGTGTTGATGCTCGGGTTTTCAGACAGTAAACAGCGAAACAAAACGGGTTACAACGTCGCTTTCCAGCAATTGATCAACAATGCGTTTCAGGGTACCTACCCCGATTTTACGATAGATTACGCTGCGGTTAAAATTGCCAGCGGTAGTCTGGCAGCTTCCATCGGCCTCCAGGCTACGGAGTCGGCGCCAAGGGTGCTGAGTTTGAACTGGGATCCGATCGCCAACAGGTTCAATGCTTTTGACGATGATCAGATTCTGGTGATACTCTACGATGAAGCGGATAATATCTTCTTTGCTTACGAAGGGGCGACGAGAGCTGACGCTGCAATGGATATTACGTTGCCCGACAGCTACAGCGGCAAGACGATTGTCGGTTGGTCGTTCAACATTCACCGCGATGGGGTTACGACATCAAGTAGCCAGTATCTGGGTGAGTTTACATTGACGTAAGCCACTTAACGAATGGAGGCTGCTCCTGCGGGAGGGCCTCTTTTCAATGAACCAATTTGTACGAATTACAGGTCTAATGTATAAAAATGAATACACTACAAAAACACACCGCCTGGCCTATCGAGGATATGGCTTGGCCTTTAAGCACAAAGCAGCTGCTCGGCATCGTCGTCGCCTGTCTGCTGGTCTTTTTTATCGCGGCTGGGATCCTGCTGCAAGCTTTGCATCCGACGGCTGGTATACTGGACATCGGTGTGCTGTCGGTACTGCTTTTTGCCGTGCTGGCCGCACTGCTGGCCATCTACTGTTGCTGCTGGCTGCAGGAGATCCTATGGAAACCCTTTAAATTCTTCCGCGAGGATTTTAGTTATCACTTTAATCAATTGACATCATGGCAACAATGCATTATTTATTTTTCGGTCTTCTTCTTGTCGCTCTGCACGGTATTGGGCACACTGGCCATCCTGCTGTAACACAGCGGCACCTTGCTGACAGCTATAGGGTATCCGCTGCGGCCCACCCACAGCAACGTATCGTGGCAGCTTCCGAAGCTGTGCTGGCCCACAACTCCCAGAAATATTGGCTCGCCCCCGGTCTGCGCGACAGGATCATGGATATTGCCGCCGGCCAGCTCGGCGTCAGCGAAGCGACAGGCAACAATGACGGTCCCCGCGTCGAGGAATATCTGGCGTATACTGGGCTGGGCAAGGGCTATGCCTGGTGTGCGGCCTTCGTCTCCTGGTGTTACGGGCAGGCGGGGCTCTCCGCGCCACGCAGTCCCTGGAGCCCGGCTTTATTCCCCATGGCCCGGCGCTATACCGCCGGGCAGATCAGCCGGGGGCTCGTACGGCCTGCCGATCTATTCGGCATCTACAATAGCAGCCTACGCCGCATCGACCACGTGGGCCTCGTCCGCGATCGGCAGGGCCCCTGGCTGCTGACCATCGAGGGGAACGTCGACGACCGGGTACTTTCAAAGCGGCGCTCCCTCGCGACCATACATGCTTTCGCGAACTGGCTGGACTGAAAGGAGGGATGTGATGGAAAAGAGAGCATGGGTTCTGTTGCTCCTCATGGTATTGACGGCCTGTAGGCTCTTTCAGCACAAGAGCAAAAGCGAGCAGCAGTCTTCAATGAGGGAGCAGCAAAAGAATACCTTCGCCCAGTGGCTATATACGCAGAGTCGGGATAGTCTTACACGGTCCTGGTACTTCTGGACAGATAGTGGTCTCCGCTTTCACCCCGATAGTGGACTGAGCAGTCAGGGCGGACGGTTGCTGCTGAAAGAGTCAAGGGCGAGCAACAGTGTGCAGCAGCAGAAAACGTCCGTGGATTCAGAACTTTCCAAGGAGAACAAAGATCGTGTGGCGCAGTTGGAAAATACCACGTACAAGCTTCCTTATCAATGGGGTGCATTATTGGTTCTGGTGCTGTTGTTTCTGTATGGCATTAGAAAAAAATGGACAAAACTATGCTCTTGATAAGGAATGCGTTCCGGCGATATCGGGGTATAGCTAAGGAGTAGGCAGATAGAATTATGTGGGATTCCCTTTGTAGTTCTATTTGCCTGTTTTTTGTTTATCTAAATCATAAGGTATGAGAAAGTTAATTTTGTTTTCTTATTCGGGTTCCCCTCGATTTGCAAACATAAATGTCAACCTTATAACTACAATTTTACTATTTTTTGTTTATGTAAGATGTTTGTAGCCAAATATATATGGGTATTTTTAACTCCTTTTTTCTATACAAGTTTTTATTTAATTATAATCCATGATATCTTTGACTTAAGTAGGCCACTAGAATACAGTTATTAAGTAGCTTGTTCAGGTAAATTAACCAATTGGGAAATTTGTTCGTTTTCAAATTATGATACCAAATTGTTTGGGCATATTGTTACATTTTTGAAACGATGATAACGGAGATGATCGGCGCTGCTGTTTAAATTGTCAAAAAAATGATTAAATCTCTCTTTCTTATATTATTCTCGAGTCTGTCTTCTTATGCTTTTGCTCAGTCAGATCTGAACTCCTTATTGAAGGAACTTGATCAAACCATACAAAATAATAAATTGTATATGGATCGGAAAGAACGGAAAATTGATCAGCTGAAGGCTCGATTGATACGCCGGGACCGGTCTATGTCAGATGTATATGCAGTTAATAAAGCATTATGTGATGAATATCGTTCATATAAGACAGATTCCGCTGTCCGTTATGTCGAACACAATATGAGGATAGCAGATTCAATAGGAAATACAGCGATGATTACCGAGACAAAATTACAACGGGTCTCTCTATATGCAATTTCCGGAATGTATCTTGAAGCGGAAAAGTTGCTCAATTCTATCCCCAGTAAAGCACTAAATTATCGTTTAAAAACAGATTACTATCAACTGGGAAAAGATCTTTATAATAATATATCTACCTACAACACATCATTGGCAGGTAAATATGAGCATATGAGTGGATTATATAGAGATTCTTTATTAAATATACTCGACAGACAATCGAAGCGGTACCAAGCTATTTATGCTGAAAAACTAGCATTAGTCGGGCGGTTTTCGGAAGCTCGTCAGATATTGTTAAAACAGTTAGAGAATGTCGATCCTAGAAGCCATGAACATGCTATGGTAACGTCCGCGATAGGAAACGTATATCGGTACGAAGGGGATACTGAAAAGGAATGCATATATTTTGCGCTTTCTGCGATTTCAGATATTGAGAATGCGGTTAAGGAAAATACATCTCTTCAGGCTTTAGCCATAGCACTTTATCAGAGCGGAGATTTAGACCACGCCTATAAATACATCAAATATTCAATGGACGATGCTATTTTTTGTAATGCTCCTTTGCGTACCTTAGTTATTTCCAAAATGTTTCCGATCATTGATGCCGCTCATCAAGCGAGAATAAATAAGCAGCGTGAACAATTATGGTTCTATCTTATTGTCATAAGTGTTCTATCTATTTGTTTGGCAACTGCAGTAATATATGTACTTAGACAGATGAAAAAATTACAACAGGGGCGAATAGAGATCAGCAAAACAAATGAACTTTTAGAAAAACTCAATTTTGATTTAAAGGTTGTCAACGAAAAGGTCATCGGAGTCAATAATAAACTGGTTGAAGCGAATCGGATCAAAGAAGAATATATCGGTAATTTCTTGGACCTCTGTTCCGATTATATTAATAAATTGGAAGACTATAGAAAAACGCTCCATAAAACGGCTTCTTCAGGAAAAATGGAAGAATTATTGAAGATGTTACGTTCTGGCCGCCTGGTTGATGAAGAGCTAAAACAACTTTATAAAAATTTTGACAGTATCTTTCTGCATTTATATCCGGATTTTGTTGAAGAGTTTAATAAATTATTGCTTGATGGAGAGCAATTTTTAATAAAGCCAGGGGAATTAAATACTGAGCTGCGAATTTTCGCATTGATACGATTAGGTATATACGACACGGGTAAAATTGCAAATTTTTTGCGCTGTTCAATGAGCACCGTATATAATTATCGAACCAAGATCAGAAATAAAGCCGCCGTTCCCAGAGGCGAGTTCGATCAATTTGTACTTGAAATAGGGACTTTCGCCAATACATATTGATAAGCTTCTATATCAATGCTGATTATTCTTTTTGTTCGCGTGACAAATTCAACAATATCTTTTTCTTTATTCTTGTGCTTGTAAAATCTTAAGCACCATAAGCACCTGCATATTTAATCTGTTTGGCTGATATTTTTCGTCTAATTTGCTATTCGCTTCTACAATTTTGTTTACTTGTTGTGGTTGTAAAATGTTGTTTTTTAGGTTTTTATATTGTTCTTGAGTTTACATTTTAGTTTTGGGTAGGAAGTTTTAATTGGTTTGTGCTTTACATTTGAAAACGATAAGCCAATTAGATTTTCTACTTAAAAACCAAAATATGATGTCACCTTATGTATATTATTTCGAATGCCTGCGCGAAATTTTCAGGATACAATTTTTGAGCAGCGTCATTAGAATGATTCTCCTTCTGTGCTATTTAATAATCATGAGATCTGCTTCGGCAAGAGAAGTGGATAGTCTACGGATTGATGGCCTAAAATGGAAGTTTGACGGTAAAGCGGAAAGCTACTCTTCACCAGTAATATTTCAGGACAAAATATACATTGGAAGCGAGGATCATTTTCTTTACGCTCTTTATCTCGAAACTGGGAAGATAGCATGGAAATTTAAAACCGCTGGCGCCGTAAATTCTTCGCCTATTGTATTTGATCAGCGCATCTGTTTTGGTAGTATGGACGGTTATTATTATGCGCTTGATGCTCGCACAGGTAAGCTTGTTTGGAAATTCAAAACTGGGGGAGAACATAAAATCGGAAGAAATGGATTATGGGGCATGCAACCTGACATGTTTTATATGGAAGATCCTTTCGATTTCTTCATCTCTTCTCCAATCGCGCATGATAATGGGGAAACGAAAACCATTTATTTCGGTAGCAGTGATGGTAATCTCTATGCGTTGGATGCAGCGAATGGAAACTTGAGATGGAAGTACCCTACTGGAGGAGCTGTAAGAACCACACCTCTATTATACGAGGGTACTATCTATATTGGGAGCTGGGATCAGTACGTTTACGCAATTGATGCGCAATCGGGAAATCTGGATTGGAAATTTAAGACGAAATCCGACGAAGAAAATCATTTATTGGAGGGGATACAAGCATCGATATCTGCAGCAGACGGATTTGTATTTGTGGGATCGCGAGATGGCTACCTCTATGCATTAGATGCCAAAAAAGGAAACATAGCCTGGCAATATAGTACCTGGCCTTCTTGGATTACAACCACATCGGTTGATGGAAATGGAAACATATTTCTAACAAGCTCAGATTCTCGTTTACTCGTGGGGCTGGATGTTGCTACAGGGGCAGAAAAATTGAGGTATCAAACCAAGGGGTACAATTTTTCGCCTGTGTTAATTGACCAAGATAAATTATACTTCGGTGATTTTACAGGTAAATTATATGTTCTTGATCGTATTACAGGCAGTTGTTCAGGATTTTTTGAAACAGACGGCAGAAAACAAAATAAAAAACGATTGCTCAATTCCGCCGGTATTCTAGAATTTCAATATTTGCTCGGCAAAAGAGATCCATCTTTATATGCAACAACTGTTGAAATCTTAACGCTTATTCAGCAATTGGATCCCATAATTGGACAACCCATTATAAAGGACCGTGTCCTTTATTTAAATACCGCCCATGGTCGGTTATACGCCTTGACTTTACATAATCATTAACCAAAAATAAATACAATGAAAATCCTTTATTTAAGAAGTAGCATGCTGCTCATGCTCTGCTTTGTCGGAATATTTTCGGCTTATGCACAGTTAAGTAGCATCAATGGTCTCGTAGTAGACGAAATTAATCATCCGATAGCTGGGGCAGTGATCCGGATCGAGGGAACTAATCAGGTGGGCCGGACAGATTCAAATGGGAAGTATTATCTCAATGGAATAAAGAAAGGTCCAATTACACTTCTCGTTAGTTTTGTAGGTTACGCCCCACAGAAGAACACCGTAAATCTGAGTCAGGAAGTCACAGCTGTAAATTTTCAATTACAACGTGCCGAAGAGGTTTTAAATGAAGTTGTTGTTATCGGATACGGAACACAAAAGAAACAAGACCTTACAGGGTCCATAACCACAGTCACGACAAAGGACTTTCAAAAGGGTACAATCACGACACCGGAACAGCTTATTCAGGGAAAAGTTGCCGGGGTCAATATCGTATCCAATGGAGGACAGCCGGGTAGTGGCAGTATGATCCGTATTCGAGGTGGAGCATCATTGAACGCCAGTAACGACCCCTTGATTGTCATTGATGGGGTGCCTCTTAGCGGTAACGGCATTAATAATGCGCCTAATCCATTAGCATTAATCAATCCCGCAGATATTGCAAGCTTTACGGTGTTGAAAGATGCCAACGCGACAGCAATCTATGGTTCTAGGGCATCCAACGGTGTTATTTTAATTACAACAAAAAGGGGGGCTTTGGGGAAACCAATGATCGAATTCAATACCAACAATTCATATTCCACAATTGCCAAAAAAGTAGATGTGCTTTCTGCCGATGAAATTCGTGCTTACTTCGATGCGCACCCAAATGCTACTTATGCCAATGCCCCTTTTAAAAATTTGTTGGGAAATGCACATACGGATTGGCAGGATGAAATTTATGAAAATGCATTTTCAACCGATAATAATTTGACCTTTTCAGGTGCTTTTAAAGGAATCCCTTATCGTCTGTCGGGGGGATATCTGGATCAAAAAGGTATGTTGATTACTGATCGATTCAAACGTACTACCGGAGGTTTGGCTATACAGCCAAAATTGTTTGATGGCCACCTTAAAATAGATTTAAACCTGAAAGGTACACTTACAAAGGCTCATTTTGCTAACCAAGGTGCGATAGCCAATGCAATACAATTCGATCCAACGCAGGCTGTCCGAACAGATAATGACGAATATGGCGGATATTTTGAATGGATAGCTGGTGAGGTGCTTAACCGAAACGCAGCCCGAAATCCTGTAGCTATGATTTTGATGCAAGATAACAATGGAAAAACCAAACGAAGTTTCGGTAATGTGCAGCTGGATTATGCGTTTCATTTTCTCCCTGAATTACATGCGAATTTAAATCTAGGCTACGATGTGTCCAGTGGACGGGGCAACATTTTTGTTCCGGCAAATGCGGCGCTTAATTTTGCATCCGCAGGTTTCCTAAATGAGTCGCATTCTACCCAGAATAATCAAGTTGCTGAATTCTATTTAAATTATGCAAAGAACTTGGAATCTATAAAAAGCAAAGTTGACCTTACTGCTGGTTATGGATATTACGACAATAAGACGACTAACTATAATTTTAAGAATTACAGTGCAGATGGGACTACAGTTCAATTTACACCAGCATTCCCGTTTAATATCCCTCGAAACAAGTTATTGTCCTATTATGGACGTTTAGTGTATACTTTTGCGGATAAGTATATTTTATCGAGTACAATGCGTGCCGACGCTTCTTCCCGGTTTTCAG
The DNA here is from genome assembly GCF_901482695.1 of Sphingobacterium thalpophilum. Classification (NCBI taxonomy): domain Bacteria; kingdom Pseudomonadati; phylum Bacteroidota; class Sphingobacteriia; order Sphingobacteriales; family Sphingobacteriaceae; genus Sphingobacterium; species Sphingobacterium thalpophilum. The sequence goes on along the minus strand of NZ_LR590484.1, from coordinate 78,943 downwards.
AGACAAAACGTTGGGGATACTTTCCTTCGGTGGGGTTCACCTGGCGGTTAAAGGAAGAGAGTTTCCTTAGAAAAAGTGATTGTCTGTCGGATCTAAAGATCCGTTTAAGTTATGGACAAACGGGCAATCAAGATGGTATTGGCGATTATAATTATTTAGCGAAGTATTATCTTAACGCTCCTGCTGGGCAATATCAAGTTGGTGATCATTTCTATGATTACTATTCACCTTCGGATTATGATCCGGACCTGACCTGGGAATCAACAACAACCTATAACGCCGGTTTGGATTTTGGATTTTTGGATGGAAAAGTAAGCGGCTCGTTAGATATTTATAACAAAAAGACCAAAAACCTATTGTCAGCAATAGATATTCCTTCCGGTACGAATTTCAATAATATTCTGTTGACGAATGTTGGAAACATGAAAGTTAAAGGGGCAGAATTCAGTATCAATCTTGATCTGCTCCAAAGGAAAGAACTGAATTGGACCATTGGTTTTAATGCTTCCTATAATAAAAGAGAAGTAACGAATCTGTCGTTAAATCCTGACCCGAGATTTAAGATCAGTGCAGGAACCATTACTGGAGGAACAGGGGTAAATATCAAATATAATGGTATTGGAAAGACACCCCAATCATTTTTTGTCTATAAACAGATCTATGACCAAAATGGTAAACCTCTAGAAAATGTTTATGTCGATCTTAATCAAGATGGCATAGTTAACACCGATGATCAATACTTCTATAAGTCCCCTGATCCAGTTTTTACGTTAGGTTTCAACACATCGTTTAGCTTTAGAAGATGGACAGTATCAACGGTGCTGCGGTCAAATATAGGCAATTATGTCTATGACAATGTTTCTTCCAACTTTGCAGTACAGAACAGCATTATGAGCAGTCAGGGATTTGTTAATAATGCCAGCCGTGATATTTTTAATACGCAGTTTATAAGCAATCAATATTTAAGCGACTATTATGTGAAAAATGCATCATTCTTAAAAATGGATAACCTGATGCTTGTCTTTGATGCTGGCAAGATAATTAAGGGGCAGAGCAGTAATCTAAGGATATCTGCTGGTTGTCAGAATGTTTTTGTGATCACAAAATATAAAGGACTAGATCCGGAAGTCTTCTCGGGCGTAGACTTTAATCTTTATCCACGCCCACGTATTTATAATTTGGGCTTGAGTGTTGGTTTTTAAAATAAAAAATTAAACAAATGAAAAATCTATATAGAATTTTATCCTTTCTGATTCTTTCGGCGATTTGTTTTTCTTCGTGCAAACAGTCAGACTTAAACCTTTACCCCACCAATGATAAGGTTGGGGCAACAGTATATACTTCTTTGGAGGCTTATAAGGCCGGACTGGTAAAAATGTACGCCAGCTTTGGTCTTGTTCATTCCAGCGGCGCTACTGCATCGAGTGATATAGGCGGGCTTAATGTCAGTTTCGCGGATTTCTTGCGTCTGTTCTGGATGTCCCAGGAATTAACTACAGACGAAGCGATATGCGGATGGGGGGACACTGGAGTTCCGGATTTGGTTCAGATGAAATGGACAGCTGATAACCAGTTTCTTCGGGGCTTATATTCCCGAGCACTGTATCAGATTACGATCTGTAATGAATTTTTGAGGGAAAGTACTCCTGAAAAGTTAGCAGCTAGAAATATTTCAGCAACCGAAGATATCAAGCACTTTCGTGCTGAAGCACGCTTTTTACGTGCGTACCAATATTGGGTCTTGTTGGATGCTTTTGGCAATCCACCTTTTGTAACCGAACAGGACGCTATTGGGAAACAAGCTCCTAAACAAATCCAGCGATCAGAATTATTCAAGTATGTGGAAGCCGAGTTAATAGCTATTAATGATGATCTGATGGAGCCACGGACTAACGAATATGGCCGTGCCGATAAAGGTGCTGCCTGGGCACTACTTTCAAGATTATATTTAAATGCAGAGGTTTATACAGGTACAGCAAGATATACAGATGCTATTACTTATTCCCAAAAAGTCATTAATGCAGGTTATAAATTGGCCGCCGAATATAAAAATCTTTTTTTAACGGATAACAATGTGACAAGTAAAGATGAAATGATATTGACCATTAATTATGACGCGAATAAAACCCAGAATAACGGCGGAACAACTTATATCATCAATGCTTCTGTGGATCCCGGTACGATGCAACCAGCTTCTTTCGGTATCCCCAATGGCGGATGGTCCGGTAACAGGGTAAGAAGTACTATTCCGGCGATTTTTGGTGACTATAGTGGTGCTACCGACAAAAGAGCTATGTTTTTTGGTGACAAAATACAAAATGATAACATGTCCGAGTTTGGCGACGGCCTTAAAGCCATCAAATTTCGTAACGTGAGCTCTCAAGGTGTACCATCATTGGATATTAACAGCGGTACTTTTTGTTCTTTGGACTTTGCCATTTTCCGGCTGGCCGAACAATATCTAATTTATGGAGAAGCTGTATTGCGTGGAGGAAGCGGTGGGTCTATCAACCAAGCGATTGCTTATGTAAATGAGTTGCGTAAACGCGCCTACGGTAATACATCGGGCAATGTTCCGAATATTAACCTGGATTTTTTTCTTGATGAGCGTGTCAGGGAGTTGTATTGGGAGGGATTTAGACGTACGGATCTGATCCGGTACAATAAGTTCACAGAATCAACTTATGTCTGGCCATATAAAGGCGGTGTTAAGTCCGGTGCTGGCGTTGACGCGAGCCGAAGATTGTTTCCGTTGCCGACAGCAGACATTATTTCAAATACAAACTTAATTCAAAATAAAGGTTACTAACACGATAAATAAGCTTAACAATGAGACATTTAATCATTAAGGGAAGTCTGATCGGCCTACTCAGTCTTGGCCTCGCTAGTTGCAACAAATCAGAAAATCAAATGATTGCACATATCGGTCCCGTCGGGACATTGAATACATCCACGACGGATCTTAAATTATCTTTAGCGGATGGGGAGAAGCCAGCGTTAACCCTTTCGTTTTCGAAGGTTGAGGTAACGGGAGCTGAAATTCCTGTTACTTCGACAATCCAATTTGATATCAAGGGAAACAATTTTGCCAATCCTGTCGAATTTGTTCAAAAATCCGATACGTTTTCGCCTACTGTCAATCAAGTGAATCAACTTATGTTGAAATTAGGAATGAAAATTGGCGAGCTGGGGCAGCTTGAAGTACGTCTGAAATCCGAACCTGCTGCCAATGCAGTGAGCTATTCAAACATAATTTTATTGACAGGTACACCCTTCAAGGCTTCAAGTTGGATCTATATTCCTGGAGCATATCAGAATTGGTCTCCGGAAACTGCTGATAGCCTGCTTTCTTCAACAAGTAATGGCATTTATGAGGGCATTGTCAATTTTCCTGTGGGTAAGCTAGATTTTAAAATTACACCCAAAAAGAACTGGACCATAAATTATGGAGATTCAGGTAATGGCACGTTTCGATTGGGTGGCGACAATTTTAATGTGCTCACACCAGGAGCAAAGAAAGTCATGATTGATATGAACAAAATGAAATGGGAGATTTCCGATGTCAAGATATGGTCCTTGATCGGTAGTGCAACTCCGAAAGGATGGGATGGAGATACAGATCTAAAATTTGTAAACGATGGTACCGGAACATTTACTTTGACACAGGATCTAACCGCTGGAGATATTAAAATTAGGTATGGACACGATTGGAGCATAAATTTTGGCGGTAGCATCAATGATTTTGTGCTAAACGGTGGAAATGTGCCTGTTGCAGCAGGTAACTATACGGTGAAGTTAAACGTAGCTAAAACTGATGCACAGGGAAATCCTACGGCTGTCAAGGTCAGCGTGCAAAAAAACGAAAAGTAGCTCAACACGCTTCAAGTTTAAAATTAAAAGGCCCGGCAGTTTATGCCGGGCCTTTTAATTTCTTACGAGAGAATATCTAGTATTGATTTAACTTATTTTTTTAGTTCTAGCACCCACATTTTCATCGGTGGTATTGTTGCATTGTTTTTTGTTGATAACACTTCCTCCGTAATTACATTTCGCGCTAGCATAAAGCCCGCTGTCCGTTCATCATATTTTTTGAAGTCAATTTCCTTTGGCGTATTACTCGTATTCATCACGCACATAATTGTTTGATTGCCGTCGTATCTAAAGTATACATATAAGCCCTCTACAGGAACATAATGCATCATTTTACCTGTCGTAATCGCAGATGACGTTTTTCTGAAATTTGCCAGTTTACGAACAAGATCCTGTGTGGACTTTTCATCCTCATTGAGCCCAACCCCGGTGAAAGCATTTTTTTTGTCTGATTTCCAGCCGCCGGGAAAATCTGACCGCAGAAGTCCGTCTGGAGCCTTAAGACCTTTCATTAATACTTCCGAACCATAATATAACTGCGGAATTCCTCGGTAGGTCAGGAGCCACTGATAACCAATCTTCTGCTTCTCTGCATTTTCGCCTACCAGAGAGAAGAATCTTGGTTCGTCATGATTGTCCAATAACAATACCTTTTGCATAGGGTTTCTACTTAAGAAATCTGTACTGGCGGTATAATAGAGTTTGTTTACGCCAGATGTCCAGCTTAAAGGCTCTGTTAATGCGGGGATGATGCCATAGTATAAACTTTGAAAATCGACTACCGAAGGTAAGTTACTTTTAAAAGGTGTCGCGATGTTGTTCTGCTCGAAATAGGTCTGATTGGCTACACCATGAACCATAATTTCTCCAAATGCAGTAATTTTGGGAAACTCGTTTAAAATAGCCTGGTTGCACCGATTGGCGAAGTCTAAATCGTTGTAAGTATATGTATCCAAACGGACACCGTCAATACCAAATGTCTCGATATGCCAGATGCAGTTCTGAATTATGAAATTAGCCATGTAGGGATTATCCTGATTGATATCAGGCATAGTTTTATCAAACCAACCGTCACTCATTTTCTTCCGGTCCGATTTTGAAGCGTAAGGATCGAATAGGGGCTGTTCCCGAAAAGAGGTCTGAGTATATTCCGACCAGCGATGTACCCAGTCGTTTTCTGGGGGATCCTGTTCTAAAAAATGGAATAAACCAAAATGGTTATACACGGCATCAAATATCAGTTTCATTCCTCTTTTGTGGAGTTCATCACTTAATTTCTTGTATACCTCATCCCCTCCGTATCTCTTATCGATTTTATAATGGTTGGTAATAGCGTAACCATGTTCAGTTCTATTGGGCATATCATTTTCCATTACCGGAGTAAACCATAGGGCGGTAATGCCCAATCCTTGCAAATAATCCAGGTTATTGATAATACCCTGGAAGTCTCCGCCATGACGTGCATACATATCATTTCTATCTAAGGACTGATCTTTCATTCCTTTGACTCGATCGTTATTGGGATCACCATTACTAAACCGGTCCACCATAATTAAATCGATAAAATCGGCTGAATTTACTCCTTGTGCGTAGGTCGTGCCATTACCCGGCCTGCGTTGATTTAGTGGCCAGTTGATCTGCCTTTTCTTTCCATTTTGAAAAACCTCGATCGTGACATTGCCGGGCTGGGAATCTGACGCAATTGAGATATCAGCAGCGAGATATCTTTTATTCGTAAATAGGTGTGTTTTTAGCAGTGTGACACTTGGATACTTTATGTGTATGCTATCGGATGAAAATGATTCCCCCGTGCTTCGAATTAGCAATTGTACAGTATTCGTTTTCATGTTGACCCACCAGTTAGTTGGGTAAATGTCAATATTTTGGGCGTTGACAGTACATATGCTGCAAAGTAAAGCAACATAAAATAAGATTGTTTTTCTCATGTGAATTGATGTTTAATTGATCGTAAGATCGAATATACCCTTCCTGGAAATGCTTTAAAAACAACTTATGCAGACGACATTATTTATCTTATAAACAACAACATGGGTTTGGAAGAATAGCCTTATTTTTATGGAACCTAGAAACACGTTGTGCACATGAGAAGTTCCAATAAACAAAATAAATCCCTGCTGATAAAAATGTACAGCTTATATTGGCTGGGCTATATCTTACTATTTAGTGTTATCCAGAGTATACCTACTGGCGATTTTATTACCGTGTTGCGCAACGAGTGTTATAGCCTTCTCCCTAAAATTATATTTGTGACGATTGTTGTGGAGTTGATGATGCCACGATTATTATTCAAAAAAAAATATGTCATGTTTGCTTTCGCCTACATTGGAATGATCCTGTTTTTTGCTTTTGTGCAACGGATAATCGATAATTATATCATCATACGTTATTATCTCACTTTTTGGAAGACCGAATCCCTTTTCGCAGTTCCAGTCTATTTGTACAATATCAGTAAACTACAATTTGTGGTCAGTATCCCCGTAGCATGTCGGCTTTTTTATTATTTAGCGGAAGAAAAGAATAAAGTGCAGGCAGTCATGTCTGAGAAATTACAAGCTGAATTGTCTGCTCTTCGTAATCAATTTCACCCACATTTTTTATTCAATGTATTAAATGGACTATATAGTAAGATATTGAATCAATCTAATGATTCGGCTGAAATTGTTCTAAAAATATCAGATCTGCTTCGTTTTTCTTTGTATGAGGCAGATCGTAAGAATATTCCTCTTTCAAGCGAGATTGACCACCTTACGAATTATATTGCTTTACAGCGCCTGCGTTTTGGTCATGATTTGCAGATCAGCTTTAGCGTGTACGGCGAAAATAAAGATGCTGTTATTGAACCGTTTTTGATCTTACCATTTATAGAGAATAGTTGTAAACATTGTCTAAATGAGACCAATCAAGGCTGGATCACCATTGCAATCACCGTTAATGAAGAATGGCTAGTTGTAAAGATTGAAAATAGTCTCTCTGACAACATTGATTCTAAGATAAAGAGCGCAGAAGGAATTGGTTTGGTAAATGTAAAGCGTAGATTGGACTTACTTTATCCACATCGACATGTGTTGCAGATTAAACGGGATGACTCGAGTTTTTTTGTATCATTAAAATTGAAGATCAAAGATGATAAAAATTAAGTGTGCCATTGTTGAAGACGAATTACCGGCTTCGGATTTACTGGAACTCCATATTTCCAAGTTCAATTTCTTGGATTTGAAAGGTAAGTACACGCACGTGGGCGGACTGCAACAGCTGTTGGCCACCGAGCAGATAGATCTTCTCTTTTTAGATATAAATCTACCGGGGAAGTCGGGGATCGAATTTGCTAAAAGTCTTCCCAAAGAAACAGCCATTATTTTCACAACGGCTTACCCTAACTATGCTGTTGAAGGATTTGAACTGGATGCCATCGATTATATCTTAAAACCGATTTCTTTAGAACGCTTTACAAAGGCAGTGAATAAGTACAGCAAGACTAAGCAAATAAATTCCACCATAACGGCTCCGGTTAAGAATGTGGAAGACCGTGCTTTTATTTTTGTAAAATGTGAACGGAAAATGATGAAATTTTTTTTAGATGAAATAGACTACCTGGAATCTCAGGGTAACTATGTTATAATCTATACATTAAGTGGTCCCTATAAAATTTATCAATCTATTACTGACATGCAGGATCGCCTACCTGAAGGCACATTCCTTAGAATCCATCGTTCATTCTTAGTAGCTATAAATAAAATCACAAGTTTTGGTAACAAGCATGTACATATCCGTGATAAACAATTGCCCATTGGTCGATTTTATCATAACGAGGTTGCAGATTTTCTTACTCGTTTAGCTTCTGAATAACTCATTTTGCCAATAAATTCCTGAAAAGCTGTTTATATTTTTCAATGCCGGGTATTACCTTAAAGTGTTGTTGTATAGTGTATTAACTATTTTTCTCGTTTATATTTTCTATTGGTAGTCTTTTCCTGATATGAATGTTTCTCTAGATTTGGAAATGTTCAAGAAGCTTAAGGAATGACCAATTAGTTGAAGAATATCGAGCAGTGATAAGAAGATATGCAAGTAGTCCGGTCCGGGTGGCGTATGCATCGTACTTTGGTGGTAGGAGATGCTGCGCCAAACGGCTGGAACGGATATCCCACGTTATCTTGCTTCGATCATTCAATTGGTTTCACCAATCGATGCGAATTTTAAAATAGTACAAACATACAGCTAATGAAAAAAATAAATTTCTTATTCTTTGTTTTTCTAGCTTGTTTGGGCTTTCAGGCGAATGCCCAGCAGCTAGAATCTCCAAATGGTAATTTTATAATGGATTTTGCGTTGACCCCAAATGGTGAACCAAGCTATGAATTGCGATACAAAGGTAAAAGTGTGATTAATCCCAGCCGATTGGGGCTAGCCCTAAAATCTGACATGAATACCACCACCACATTTAACGGACCAGATAGTGCAGCAAAGAAAAAACAATATGAGTCATTATTCAGCGGTTTTGAAATCGCAGGAACGGAAAGAACTACTTTTGATGAGACCTGGCAGCCTGTTTGGGGCGAGACTAAATTCGTCAGGAATCATTATAATGAATTGGAAATTACATTAATTCAAAAAGCAACAGATCGGAACATGAAGATCCGCTTTCGTCTTTTTGATGATGGTTTAGGTTTCCGCTACGAATTTCCACAACAGAAAAATCTGATTTATTTTACCATTCAGGAGGAGTATTCCCAATTTGCGATGACTGGAGATCATACGGCTTTTTGGATTCCAGGCGATTACGATACACAGGAATATAATTATACAACATCAAAACTTTCAGAGATAAAAGGCTTGATGAAAAGTGCTTACGAAGAAGGCAACGTTTCCCAAACTTTATTTTCTCCGACAGGAGTTCAAACCTCGTTGATGTTAAAAAGCAAAGAGGGACTATATATCAACCTTCACGAAGCAGCCTGTATTGATTATCCTACTATGCATTTGAATTTCGATGGGAAAAATTTCACTTTTCAATCATGGTTAACACCTGATGTACACGGTGACAAAGGACGTTTGCAAGCCCCCTATACATCGCCCTGGAGAACAATTATCGTTAGTGACGATGCACGTGACATACTGGCTTCAAAAATGACTTACAATCTGAACGAGCCTAACAGAATTGAAAATACATCTTGGATCAAACCCACGAAATATGTTGGTGTCTGGTGGGAAATGATTACGGGTAAGAATACCTGGTCGTATACCAATGACTTTCCTTCCGTTCAGTTGGGAAAGACTGATTTTACAAAATCAAAGCCTAATGGTACACATGGAGCGACAACAAGTAATGTTAAAAAGTATATTGACTTTGCCGCAAAACATGGATTTGACGGCGTACTGGTCGAAGGTTGGAACATAGGGTGGGAGGATTGGTTTGGCCATGGCAAGGATTATGTGTTTGATTTTGTAACGCCTTATCCGGATTTTAATCTAAAGAACCTGAATGAATATGCGCATTCAAAAGGAGTAAAACTTATCATGCACCATGAGACATCGGGGTCTGTTCGTAATTATGAACGTCATATCGATACTGCATTCAAACTGATGAAACAATATGGTTATAATGCAGTTAAAACCGGATATGTTGGTCAGATATTACCCTTAGGAGAACATCATTATAGTCAATCGACTAATAATCATTATCAATTTGTGATAGAAAAAGCGGCTCGGTACCAAATCATGGTCAATGCACATGAAGCGGTTCGCCCTACCGGTATTGCCCGTACTTGGCCCAACATGATCGGTAATGAGTCCGCTCGTGGAACAGAATATCAAGCCTTTGGCGGCAATGCGCTCAATCATGTTACTATCCTTCCTTTCACCAGGTTAATCGGTGGTCCCATGGATTATACACCAGGTATTTTTGAAATGAATCTACCGAATGGAGCCCATCTAAACAGCACCTTAGCCAATCAATTAGCCTTATATGTAACGATGTATAGTCCATTGCAGATGGCGGCAGATTTTCCAGAGAATTATGATCGTTTTCCGGATGCTTTTCAATTCATTAAAGATGTTGGGATCGATTGGGATGACAGTAAATACTTAGAAGCGGAGCCGGGACAATATATTACAGTAGCGCGCAAAGAAAAAAATACCGACAAATGGTTTTTGGGGAGTGTCAATGGAAATGACAGCAGAACATCTAAGATAAAATTTGATTTTCTGGATGCAGGGAGGACCTATTTGGCTACTATTTATGCGGATGCACCGGACGCAAACTTTAAAACAAAACCGCAAGCCTATACAGTAAAAAAAATTAAGGTTACCCACAAAGATAACTTAGCGCAATTCTGTGCCGCAGCTGGCGGATATGCCATTTCGATTATTCCAATCGAGAAATAAAGACCATCGACAGGATTAATAAGGCTTCTTTTTTAAGTGAAAAAAGAAGCCTCAATTCTGTCAATTAGCAATATCAATTTTATGAAAAACCAACCTAAACCTAATTATACCTTTGCCCTGATTACTATTACAGTCCTATTTTTTATGTGGGGATTTATAACCTGCATGAACGATATTTTAATTCCCTATTTGAAACAGCTCTTTAATCTAAAATTCTTGGAAGCGATGCTGGTGCAGTTCTGTTTTTTCGGTGCCTATTTTATTGGTTCTCTGCTTTATTTCATTTATTCAGCAACAATGGGTGATCCTATTCATCTAATAGGCTACAAAAAAGGAATTATTGCAGGCATTATGATTGCTGCACTGGGCTGTTTTTTATTCTATCCGGCGGCGACCATTTCTTCTTACCCTTTATTTTTAGCAGCGCTTTTTATTCTTGGTTTGGGCTTTACGGTGTTGCAGATAACAGCGAATGCTTATGTCTCTTTATTGGGCAGTCAGGAGTCAGCTTCCAGCAGATTGAATATGACACAGGCTTTTAACGCCTTCGGCACCACAATAGCACCTATCCTAGGCGGACATCTTATCTTTGAGCTTTTTTCAACCGCGGATGGTTCTTTTAGTGCTTTATCCACACGTATACCCTATATGGCTTTTGGTGTAGTGCTGATGCTAGTGGCTATATTTATTTCAAGGGTTAAGCTCCCTGATTTCCATTCAGAGCCTGGCACTGAGCCCGTTCGTGGCCTCGTTGCATTAAAGTTCCCCAACCTACGATATGGTATGCTGACGATGTTTTGTTATGTCGGAGGGGAAGTGGCGGTAGGCAGTTTTATTATCAGTTTTTTGGAATTGCCCGCCATTGTGGGCTTACCGGAAGCAGTTGCCAAAAATTATCTAGCCCTTTATTGGGGTGGCGCAATGATGGGACGTTTTTTAGGTTCGATCTCACTTAACACTAAAATTCCAACAAACCGGCGATTTTTCTATATGATTATTACGGCAATAGCTGTATTTGGGCTGATATATGCTATAGTTGACTTAAATTTTTCGCAGATAAGATTTTTCCTATTGTTTGTACTGTTGAACTTTGTAGCATTTTTTATCGGCCGATCATTGCCGGCTCGTACATTGATGATATTTGCTTCGGTGAATATTCTATTAATATTGTCGGCCGTTGTAAATAATGGGAGCATTGCGATGTATAGTATCTTGGGAATAGGAATTTTTAATTCCATTATGTTTTCGAATATTTATACATTATCTATTTCAGGATTAGGGAAATATACAAGCCAGGGCTCTTCATTGGTGGTTATGGCGATACTTGGCGGTGCTTTGGTTCCGGTTTTGCAGGGATATATCGCAGATGAAGTAGGAGTGCAGTCCTCGTTTCTGTTGCCCACATGTTGTTATATTGTAATTGCACTATTTGGGTTGTATTCTTCTAGACATCTTTCAGTTGTTTCTCCACTTGTGGCGGGAGCTAAGGGACATTAATTTAATGGATTATGAAAATAGCCTTAGGAAGAAGTTACTTTAAAAAAAATGACAATCAAATATCTACTGCTCTATTCATTGTTGTCTGCTGTATTTTCTATTGCTGGACTGACGTCATAAGTCCGTCTACAATTCCAACCACACATAAACTCCCTCTAATTTAGGAATCCAGTTGGCGATTAGGAACCAATCAGGTGGGCCGGACACATTCTACCCATTCAATCACAATTGAACAGGCTTCGAGTATATTAAAATCATCATCAATTATAAGAATTGTTTTAGTATCCGTAATTGTTCATGACTTCATGGCCGGGCAAATTTTGGTAGGACCGACAAACTGTTTTTGGTCTGAAGATTCAACTTTATCAGTTCGTTTAGGTCTTTTTTGCTGTTTGTCTGACGATATTGTTTTCTCAGCATAAAAATTTAATGTCATATAGCTGCTGTTTTTCCAGTATAAGTAGTTAATAAGGTCTGCTTGACACCGATTTAGACCTTTTTTTATTAATTCCTAGGTGATGGCATATTATTTTTGCCGTTCTGCAAGCTTTTGGGAACTTCTCAAAAGCCAACTTTGAACGACAAGTTATTTTTATCTCAGGCATAGTTAATAGGGTTATAATCCGGGTTGATTTGTGTAGCGTTGTAGTTGGATAGCTACAGAAAAAACAAGTCCAGAGCGCTTTGATATATTTAACTGCTCGATTTCCCTATTTTTAGCCATCAATCTGTTTCCACTAACCTATTTACAAGAATGGAATCAAGACAGATAATTCAGAGGATATGTTTGCTACAATCTTAACCATCATAACGCTTTTTTGCGCAGGCTATTTTTTCTTTTTGAATTATTCAAAAAGGAAGCAGCAAGGCAATAAATTGCTGATGGTCTTTGTACTTGTGGCCGCATCTCAGCAGATTCTCATCGGGGGGCTCAAGCTCTGGTCCAGGGATGAGCTGTATCTGGGATTATTCCTGCCATTCGGTTTATTGTACGGACCTGCAGTCTTATTTTTGGTGAACAGCTCAAAAGGTAAAGCCACCACACTGAAATCGCTGCTTCATTTTTTGCCCTCGCTGCTGGGGACCTTCCTTTTTGGACTGATTGGTTTGAAACAGTGGATGCTGTACCGCTATCATATCGAAAGCATGTTGTTTATCCACTTGTTTTCTTTTGTGCATTTCTGCATTTATATCACCTTGATAGGCCTAAAAAATCAGCTGGAAACGGGCGCGGATATCTTCATGCTGATGAAGCGGTCCGGACCCAAAGCGTACTTGTTGGTACTCATGTTTGCCGCGCTCATTGTGGAGATGTTTATCATGGTCAGCCACGACAAGAATGTGCTCATTCACGAGGTCTTTGTCCTGTCGTTTTTTCTGACTTTTCTTTCGGTGCTTTCGCTATTTTATCGCCCCGGCCGCCATCGTGCTGTCCAGACAAAACGAAAGAAACGGGCTATACATAGATCTGTTTCGGTGACCGTTGTGGCTGACAGGACGGATAGGCTGCCTGTCCGATCCTCCTCGGATAAGCGCGAGCGTCTGTACCGGCAACGTCTACAACAGTTTATCGATACCAAAGCCTACCTGGATACAGAACTCAACAAAGAAAAATTCTGTCAGCAGCTTGGAATTCCTGTAAACAATATTTCTCCGTTCCTGAAAAAGGAATTCGGTAAGGGATATAATGCCTTTATCAACCATCTGCGCGTAAAATACGCAGCGGCCCAGCTGAAGAATACAGCGCTGCGCACCACCGTCGACGATTTGAGTTTTGTCTGCGGATTTAACTCCCGGGCCTCCTTCTACCGGAGCTTCCAGTCGGAATTTGGCTGTACGCCATCTCAGTTCTGCAAAACCACTGCATAAGCTATACAGCAACACGTTTTTATCAGTATTCATTTGATATGGGGGCTCTGCTTCTGTGGTCCCGTCTATAGCTGCTTTTGGCATGCCGCGGGCAAGTCTCGGTGACGGCATTCAAATGCGCTTTCATTGCGTCTTGGCCCGGTATCGGAGCAGGAAAGCTGTTCCTAAAATGAATCGTTGCAATCCTGCATGGCAAGACCGGAATCTGGGCTATTTAGTAAAGCCGACCGCAGGGATGCTACAGCAAAAGCAGTATGTGCCTGATCAACGTGGACTGCATGGGGGACATTATCGCCAGAATGTCCACCCCCCCCTTTATTAATCGGCCGGGATGCTGTCTCTTTTTCAACGAGTATAAAATTTTAGCCGATTTAAAATTTTGGTTTGATTGAAAATCATCGGTTCTGAAATGAATTTTTTTGACACCTTGTTTCTTGGTTAATCTCTTTATTATCAAGTAATTGAATAGTGTTTTTTGTTGAATGTCCTGTTTTTGTTTTGACGGAAAGTTTCCCCTGTTTGAAACTGAGACAGTTTTCCATGACGGGTTAAGCAATTTTGCCGACGTGTTTGGAAAAGGTCACCTGTGAACAGAATTAACAATAAAACAATCTTTTAAAAATTTAAACAACAGCAACAATGTACTATGATTACTATCTCTATTATGTAAGCTACCTGGGAGCTTTGTACAATGGTTATCCATTGGTCGTCAGGATCACGGCCGTCATGGTCCTGGCCTTGTTGACCATTGTCCTTTTTGGCATCGCCCGATTATTGTATATCGGCTACCGGATCAGCAGGTCAGAAAAACAGCGGAAAAAAATACGCGCACATTTTGATGAAAGATTAGTCTTCGTAATGACGGCAAAGAACAATTACGATGTCGACGAAATCAGGGAACTGCTTCACTACGACGTGTCCAGATCCAAAAAATGGAAAGCAGATGTACTGACGGATATCGTCCTGACCGTGAAAAATGAATCGGTTAAAAATGGTAATCTCAATGAACTCAATTACAGAAATTGTCTGGAAGCACTGCGATTGATGGGATTCTGGGAAAAACGCATGCGTACGCCGGTATTGCCCAAAAGGAGAGAGGCGCTGCAGGTGGTCGGGGATATAAACAACGGGGTCAACAGTGGTATCCTTTCCAAATCCATGTTCCATAAAGATAAGGATTTACGAAAGACCGCCAGAGATCTGTACGCCAGCCAGGAAAGTTACAATCCATTTCGTTTTATGGAGGAAAATTTTGATGAGGCCTTTACGCAACTGGACAAACTGCGCTTGCACGCGACGCTGGTGAAGCGTTCGCAGGAAATTAAGCTGCCAAATCTGCTCCGCTGGATCAATAATTCCAGACATGTCAATTATATCCAATTTATTATACAGGAAATCGGTTTTTTTAAGCAGCTCGAAGCTTGTCCGGCCCTGCTGGAGATGCTGAGTACCCAGGAAAATAGGGATATCCGTGCACAGATTATCCTTACACTCGGGGAGTTGCAATATAACGAAGGGGTGAAGGAACTCGTGGCGCGTTTTCCGCTCGAGTCTGCGGCCGTCCGTGAAGCTATCGTTAAAGCGATGGCCAGGTTAAGGTCCGATCAGGTCATCCCTTTCTTGACGGATACCTATTCCTTTTCGGATGATGACGACCTCAAAATAGCGATAGCGCGGTCGATTAAAGCACATGGAAAGGAAGGGGAAATACTGCTTCTCCGCCTCCAGGAAGAGGCCATTTTACAGTCCAGGGATAAGGAGAAGATATTGCTCAATCAAGTGTTTGCCGAACGGTTCGTTATATCAGCTTAAAATTTTATTATAATGGTCTATTTTTTTACCTATCTCATCTATTTCTATGCCACAGCATTGGGGCTGTGTTATGTAGCCCTCATGGTGATGAGTTATTACAATACCCTGCGTTATCGCTACCGGTACACAAAACGGGAAGAGAACTATCTGCGGGATTTTCCGGAGAAGGCGCCGGGAGTTTCTATCGTCGCACCTGCTTTCAATGAGGAGGTGATCATTCTGGACAGCGTCAACTCGCTCCTGAATCTCGACTATCCCAATTTTGAAGTGGTTGTGGTCAATGACGGCAGCAAAGACAGAACCCTGGATATTCTAGTCAAAGAATTTGAGCTCGAAGAGGTGCCCTATTACCTGGTGTATAAGGTGTATTGTAAACCCATTAAACGGGTTTTCCGATCCAAAAATCCGGAATACCATAGACTGATCGTTTTGGATAAAGAAAATGGCGGCACCAAAGCCGACGCGATCAACGCTGGGGTCAATGTCGCTCAGAACGATTATTTTATCAATACGGATGTCGACTGTATCCTCGCCAAGGACAGCCTGGGCAAGATCGTACTGCCCATACTGGATTCGGAAAAGCATGTCATCGCCGTGGGGGCCACTATGCGGATGGTCAATAGCTGCCATATCGAGAAGGGCAATATCACACGGGTCAAACCGCCCGGAGGCCTGATCCCCTTATTTCAGGAGACCGAATACCTGAGATCTTATCTGGTCGGAAAAATGGGCTGGGATATGATCAATGCGGTACCTAACGTCTCTGGTGGATTCGGTCTCTTTGATACCAAAATCATCATTGCCGTCGGAGGCTTCGACTCTGCTTCCCACGCCGAAGACATGGATATCACGACCCGTATCGCTGCTTATATGCTCGAAAATAAACGTGAATATAGGATTGCGCAATGCCCCTATAGCTTGTGCTGGACAGAGGGTCCCCCAAACCTCAGCATCTTGAACCGGCAGCGGAGCCGCTGGGGAAGAGGACTCTTCCAGTTTCTGGTCGATCACCGCAAAATGGTCTTCAACAAAGACTATGGGCGCCTGGGCCTCCTGGTATTACCTTATATGATATTTTTTGAGTTCCTTGCCCCGATCATTGAATTTGTCGGTCTGCTGTTCATGATCTTTCTGCTGATTACCCATCAGATAAACTTTGATACTTTCTGGATGATGTTGCTCTATGCTTATCTGATTGGCTTCTCGGTCTCCGTGATCACCGTTTCCTATGATCTGGTACTGGCCAAGCTCTATAAATATTTCTGGGAATACCTCAAGTTGATTCTATTCTCAGCGCTCGAACCTATACTCTATCATCCCTTTGTCGTCATTTTTACTTTGCGGGGATATGTCCAGTATCTGACACGAAAAGATATGAAATGGGGAACGATGACCCGCAGGGGATTTTCTAAAACTAAAAGTGCTTAAAAGAATAAATAATGTTTAAAAATATCCATAAAACGAAATTATTTTTAACTCTTTCGGCGTCAATTTATTTCACGCAGGCCGTGCATGCGCAACGGGCAACCACCACCATAGATCGAAATGAAACAGCGTACGAAATCAATGAACTCTATAAACAGGGCAAATGGGAAGCAGGGAAGAAAATAGCAGATGATGTCCTCAGGAAAAATCCCGAAGACTCCGATATGCGCATGCTTGTCGGCAAATATTATATCCATCGCAAGGATTATGACCGGGCCCGCTATGAGCTTGTCAAATCCCTCAAATCTGCACCTGCAAATGTAGAATCAAAGCATATGCTGGTGACGGTCGAAACCGAAACCCAGCGCTATTCAAGTGCCATCTGCTATGTCAACGAATTATTGGAGGTAAACCCTTACTGGAAAGGACTGTGGCGGAAAAAGATAGAGCTCTACCGCCATATGGGCAACCATGTGGAAGCGGACCGCCTGCTCAAGCGTATCTCACAGATCTATCCGGAGGATAGTGAGCTGAAAAAAGACCGGGAATATATGGCTGAGCAACGCTATCTTCAGGTAAAAAAGGAAGGTAAACTGGATCAGTCCATTGAAGCTATCAAAAAGATGGTTGACGAACGGCCTCTTCAGTACTGGAATTACACGCCTTTAATTGATAGTTACATCAAAGCCGGAGATTTTGCCAATGCGCTGGTCTATACGGAAAGAGCAATAAATCAATTTCCGGCCAGTGACCACTTTTTCCAAAAGAAAATCACCATTCTCGAACGCGAACAGCGCTATGCTGAAATTCTCTCCCTTTTGGATGCTCGCATCAAAAAGGGACAGGGCAATCAGGCATTGTGGAAACAGCAATACCGTTATTTTTTGACGGAATCGGCCCGAAACGCCAGAAACAATGATCCTGCAGCGCTCTATGGTAAGCTCTTTGCCGAATCGCCCAAAAATAAAGAGGCCTTTAATTATGTATTCAACGATCTGTTGGCAAAAGAGCAATATGAAGAGGCTCTGGCTGTATTAAAGAAACATAAAAGCCACGTGGGTTCGACTAAGCAGAATGATATGATGGAGCTGATGGTCTATAAAAGAATGGGGAACTCGTCCAAAGTGGTGACATTGACAAAGGACTTTTTTAATAAATATCCCGGGGATACTGAACTGAGGGAATCCTTTGTCGGAATCAGCCTGCAGGAGGCCAGGGATAATATGCAGGACAGCAATGTCGCTGAAGCTATTCTGGACTAGCAGGAGGCGATACGTTATGGTGATGCTACAGCTATCAGGGTGGCAAAACGGGGGCTCTTCAATGCTTATATGACGTCGGGCCGCTATAAGGAGGCGATGTCATCTTTGACCGACCTGCTGGCCGGGGATCCTGATAATCCTGATTTGCTGTTAAAAAAATCTGATATCTTTCTGAAACAAGGGGATTATGAGCGTGCAATGGACGTGTATGAGCAGGTGCAGAAAAGCCCATATCATCAACCGCTGGTCAATACTTATTTAAGCACAACCGAGCTCTATGCAAAGCAGCTGCTCAACGAAAAGAATCATGAAGAAGCGCTCGCTGTGATTGATAGTGGCTTGGTTTATAAAGACAACAAAGACCTCAGATATATGAAAGGACTCGCTTATGAAGGGCTGCGCAAGTTCGATTCTGCTTACTATTATCAAAAATTTTATGAACCTTCATTGATCGAACTCGACGATTTCAAAGCCCATCTCCGTGCTCTGGCACAAAAAAGTGATCAGAATTATGTAGCCATTTCGCACCTGCGCGCGAGATTTGGGGACGATAACCGGATTACCTCGATCTCTTCCTTCGAATACGGTCGTCTCCAGCAGGGTGGTTCCGCCTATGTCGGGCGCATCCACTATGCCGGAAGGGAAGAAGGAAAAGGGATACAGGGCCAGCTGGAATGGAGCCGCCCCTGGAGCACTGCTTTTGCTACGCGGATCGATATTACGGGATCCGGAGATCAGAAGCTTGTTTATCAAGACCTGGAATGCATACCGCACTCAAAAGTTTGAGGAACAAATGTATTTCATTGAAGTGTATGCCGCACAAATCCGTGATTCGCAGAAAAAAGACTTTAATGTCTGGAAAATAGGTGATAATAATCACGCGCTGAACAAAGCAAAGCTGAAGACGTTTTTACGCCAGAGAGTGAAAGTCATCAATGCCTACGCCAGTACATTGTAACGAATAGGTAGCCGGTTTCGATGAAAAAAAACTATGGTGAGAAGGTAAATATTCTACAGTACGTGGTTGAATAAAAGCTTAAGTACTTTTTATCAAAGAGTTTAAATTGCTGGAATGCATTTTAAACTCTTTGATTTAAGTGGAGTGGGGCAAAAATCTTGCTTTATCCGCTAGCTATACGCCAATACCGTAGATTACGGCTGCTCATAAAATGGTAATTTAAATGTGGCAAAAATATTTTTGGATTCAGTAAATCCACAATCTTTCAACAGATAAAACGTGCCGGTGACGGTCCCTGCGATGTGATCGTCGTCAGATTCGGTGATCGTTACTTTGCCGCTGAATTGTTCGTTTCCGGAACAGGGCCTGTAAAAGTTCCACAACATCACGCGCGGATTTCCCTCACTGAAAGTCATGTAAAATTCCCCCGGTCCGCGGCCCGCGGAATAGTTCTTCCCTGTTAAGCCGTTGCAATAAATATGGACACCTTTACCGGCCTTCACATCGACACCCTCCAGCAACAGTGATACGCCTCTCACCTGTACACCCATTTTGCTGCTCTCAAAAGGCTGTCCGCCAACGGTGCCCTTGAAGTAAGCGTCTGCTGTCAGCTGGATCGACGTCAAAAAAATCATCTTACCTATCGGTCGCCTGCCGCCCGGATATTTGGGGTCGGGAAGACTGCCTTTGGCAGTGATCTCAACCTGTACAGTGACCGTCTTGGAAACAGGGATTGATTCTGGCGCAATATAGACTGCTTTTGCAGGCAGTCCATGCGCGTTTTTCTTGATCTCGAGCTTGCCCGGCCCCGCAGTGATTTTCCAGGTGACGGATGCTGCAGTCGCTGGATGTAGATCCTCAAGCTCGCTGAGCGGCCATTGATCGGCATCTTTGGAACTTGGAGGAGCCAATAGTCCGGTCTGAAAAAGATCCAGCGTCACTCGGTCATTTTTCTCGACTATTTCGCGGTCTTTACGTAGCGTCAGATTTTCAAAAAAAGCCCAGTCGCTAAAATGGTCACTTGTGACAGAGAGTATTCCGGCTTGTTGGTCCAGCACAGTGGGCAACGCACACCAGACGCCATCCGCACGTTGGTAAGCGATCAGCAATCCTTTCTCAGCACCTTCAGTAATATTCATTTTATCGTATCGGAAACTGATCGTCACTGGTTTTGAAAAACGGATCCCTTCCGGTAATATCCGGAAGGCAGGACGGTCTATCCCTTCCTCCAGCGTATTTGTTATCTGGAGGATACTGATCTCGGTAGGGGCTTCAAGGCTACCCTCAGGTATGGTAATACGCAAAGTCTTATCGGCGGTTTCAATCAGGCCTCCATTTTTGCCTATCGTTTTTAGGACGGGAGTTCCGGCTGCTGTGCCTCTGGGTTTGACAGCAGGGATTCCTGTGCTTTCATCGGGCGGTCCGTCGATGTCTTTCGGCCCTTTGCTGCAGCAGATGCCCAGCAGCAAAAGGGGCATAACGATACAAATTAAAAAAGCTGTTTTTCTCATAGTTTTCTATAGTTAATGTCAACCGATATAAAGTGCGGCTGCCTTGATGAGCCGAAAATAGACAACCCTTGAATTCCGCATCTATTTACAGCGGGATGCGGAAAACCCGAATGCGGCTAAATCATGATTTTGAACGGCAGCAGCTTATAGTGTCCCAAAACAAGTAAAGTCCCTTCGACAGCACTATGCAGGACGATATTGATGGAGATGTTGGTATACCTGTGATAAACGAGTGCCATAATGATCCCCCAGCAAAAACCGACTGCAATGCCATACATCGCCAGATGTCCGAATAGCATGCAATAAAGTAATGCACTGATGCTGATAAAAATCCATTTTCCTTTGATGCCGGCCCGTTGCAGTTGGGTATAGACAAAGGACCTGAAGTAAAGCTCTTCGCCGATGGCGGTGATAAACGCAGTTTGGAACAACAGCGTCAGCAGTCCAGTCTTTTCACTGGGTAAGGGTAGGGTTAACGTATACTTCAGCTGCTTTTCTACAAGCCATGTATTGTCAAGAGTCTGTAGTGCCCCCATGCTGCAGACAGCGAAAAAATAGATCAGCATCGCCCTGTTGATATCCAGTAAGGAGGCAAATCTGAAATTAACAGCCTGAAATGCCCCTTTCTGCAGGCTTAGGCCGGCCAGGACGATTAAGGCGACCAATAGTGTAGACTGCCAATAGGGTAGATAGGGATTGAACATGAAGGCATTTGCAAATAACAGGTATATGATCGGGCTAAGCTTGGTAAGGGGCTGACTGTCGTATGCCACTGATGTCTTGATTTCCATGGATGTCTGATCAGTTCATTTCAATAGTTAAGGGCACTTCTTTCCAGTTGCCAAACCAGGCCAGACACTCGGGATCGCCAGGAATAAAGGTCAGTTCTGCTTTTCGTAAAGCATTCTTTGGCGCCAGGCCAAATTCATCTTTCAGGTTGATTCCTTCCTTCATGGAAATGGGTGTTCCGTCACCGGTTTCTATTTCGATCGTGTACCGTCCCAGAGGAATGTTATTGATGTAGAGTTCGCTGTTGAGTACCTGTTTTTTGATGATGAATGTGACCTTTTCGTCTGCATGTACCAGATCGAGCGGCGTCAATCTGATGACGATGACGGTCCCGAGAGGGA
Organism: Sphingobacterium thalpophilum; assembly: GCF_901482695.1. NCBI lineage: Bacteria > Pseudomonadati > Bacteroidota > Sphingobacteriia > Sphingobacteriales > Sphingobacteriaceae > Sphingobacterium > Sphingobacterium thalpophilum. The sequence continues at coordinate 57,204 of NZ_LR590484.1, read as the reverse complement.
AACTTCCGGGCAGCGGAAGGGTTTCTGTTCGCAGGCTATAGGAGAGATGCACGGAGCCTCCCATATAGCTCGTCGGCCATTGGGGGGAGTTGGCAATCTGATCGGGTCTGCCCTCGCCATAGGGGAGCAGCACAAAATTCTTTACAGCTCCGTTGCTCGAGGGAAATTCATTCAACGTACTGTCGGCAGGAAATAGAGAGACAAACGCCCGGCCGCCGGCATGCAGCATATTTAATTTGGCTCCCCAGATTTCGGTATGGCCAACGGGAATTTTTATTTCGTAGTAGCCTCTGGAATCACTTTTGGCAGTGGCCGAGCTGTAAAGTCCTCCGGCAATAGAGGAACGGACGCCGATCTCCGCATCGGGGACAGGACGGCCAAAGACGTCTTTTATATATCCGCGCAGTATGCCCGGTTTTACGTCCAGGGGCGCGAATTTTGGTAACTTGGGGCGTTGTTTTTCCATAACGTTGACATGCCGCCGGTTTCCGGGAACATTCATGCTCTTGGTCCTTGCGGGAAGCTGCGAAAAGGGAAGCTGCGGTCGTATTTCTTCCTGTGGATAGGGCTCCTCGCCGCCATTGGGCGGGTTACTGCCCTTTGAACAGGCTGAAATCATCAGACAGCTGAAAAATAGGGAGGCCATCCGTACGGTTTTTGTAGGGTTGATAAGTTTGTTCATAGCTAATTTTTTTTGCTAAGTTATCCAGCGGACCTTTAGGGCGGCACCTTTTTCGATGAATGGCGCATTATAACTGCTGAGCGGCGTAAAACAGGGCTAAACGAAAGTCATGCATCAGTTCAGGGGCCAGAAAATACCGTTGGTCTCCCTGACATGCTGTTCATCGTTTATTAGGATAAGATATGGTTTAGGGGACGATCTTTGGAAAAAAATAAACGACATGAAAATGATCAGATTAAATGTATTCATTCTTTCGCTGGGTCTATTGGCCCTGTTGAGCGCGGCATGCCATGCCAGTGGGGGGGACCGTCCGCACAGCACTTCTTTTGTAGGCAAAAAATGGCAGATGGAAAAATTAACAGCATCTCCGAGTATTGACTGGGATATCGACGGAGTCAAGGATACCGACATCTTTGCCCTGATCGACCCCTGTGACAAAGATGATGCTCTGATGTTGCGGGAGGACGGCATTGTCATCCGCGAAGGGGGCGCAGAAAAATGTGACGAGGACGAAGATGAGCAGTGGGAAGATGGTACCTGGAAGTATGATGATGCGACCAGCATGCTGACCTTCTCCAAGGAGGCAAAGCTGGATGTGTCCAAAGTGCTGGAATCAAATTCGGAAAAGCTGGTCCTGGAGCACCATTTCAAAAGCACCAAAGGGGAGGAGCATGTGCTGACCGCCGTCTATCGGATCAAAAGATAAGATGCTTAATCGTGGGAAGATAACTTCTCCCTACGGTCAGTTCTGTGCCGTTGTCCATGACGAGAAAGGTTTTTCCGATATCCCGGTAGAGTTCCGAAATGTGCTGCACATTGACGGCGACGGATCGGTGGATACGGAGGAACTTTTCTGGGTCAAGCCTCGATGCCAGTGTGCTGATCCCCGACGAGCTCAGGTACATCTCGGATGATGTATGAAGCTCTGTGTAGTCACCGAATGCCCGGAGGAAAATAATATCGGCCACATCGATGTTGCGGTACCTTTTCTTGGATTCCACCAGGATTCTTTCGGGAAAGGCTGATTTCTTTCCCAAGGTTTCTCCCAGCATGAAAGAAGATGGAACAGAGTTGGTATGCAGCTTTTCCATCGTCTTTACAAACCGTTCCTTGGTATATGGCTTCAGGAGGTAGTCGGTCGCATTCGTTTCAAACGCCTGAATGGCATATTTGTCGTATGCGGTCGTAAAGATCACCTGTGGCACATGGCCGATCTTCTGCAGGACTTCAAAGCCGTTGGCTCCGGGCATCTGGATGTCAAGAAAGATAAGGTCGGGTTCGAGCCGGTCGATCTGCCCGATGGCCTCCAGCCCATTGGCACATTCACCCGCCACATAATAGGCGTCAAATGGTTTCAGATACTGCCTGACCAGCACCCTGCCGTGCTCTTCATCATCGATGATTAATACTGACTTTTTTGCCATGGGATCATACTTTTATGCAAGATAAACAGAAATATTGTTTTGTCCTTATTTTTCGGACAGACGGCATTGTACACCGATGAACGTTAAAAATATGGAGCCGAATCGGCATCAGTAGTTTAAAAAAACTTAAATTCAGGTAAAAAATACGAGTGCATGACACATCTGGGACACTTAGGAAATCCCAAAAGGGAAATATCGCTGTTTATATTCGTTTTGTTGGTGATGAGTGTGCTTTATGCCACACCGCGGCTCTTCGCCGGCGGCTTTTCGGCAGGCTTTTTCAAAGAGCTGCTGGTTGATTGTCTGGTCATGGCAACAGCCTGTCTCCCTGTCTGGTGGTTACATTTTCGCAAATGGACTGCCCTTCCGATGAAAACACGCTTTGCCCTGCATCTGCTCACCGGCATGTTGTACTATGCCATCTGGGTGATCCTCTATCAGTTCTACAACCGCTGGATGGGGATACCCCTCATGACCGGCAGACAGATGGTACAGAATATCGGTCCCAATCTGCTGTTTTATATCCAGGTATTCAGTTCGTTGCATATTGATCTGTTTTTCCGTGAGCGGGAGTATCAGCAGAACAGGGAGAGAGAATTGCGTGAACTTGCCCATCGGGCAGAGATCGAAAGCCTCAAGGCCCAGATCCAGCCTCATTTTCTGTTCAATACGCTGAATAGTATCAGTGCATCGGTACCCGCAGAAAACGAGCATACCCGCGTCCTGATTGCTCAGCTGGCGGATACCTTTCGGTATGCGCTTCGCTCCACCAGGGAGGAGCTGGTGCCGCTCTGGCAGGAACTCGATTTTTTGAAAAATTACCTGTTGCTGGAACAGAGCAGGTTCGGAAAAAGACTGGAATTTAAAATTGTTGCCGATGACGGATGCCGGCAGGTCAGCATTCCTCCGATGCTGTTGCAGCCTCTGGTGGAGAACGCGATAAAGCATGGCATTGAACCGGCTGTAGATGGGGGACGGATAGATATTACCTGCAGCCTGGAGCAGGGATTGATCCAGTTTTGCATTCGGAATACTGGTGCTCTGTATACAGGGACGGTCGAGGGAATGTTTAATGCGGACGGGGTCGGACTTTCAAATACGGCCAAACGTCTATCGAACCAGTTCGGAGAAAAACTCCATATTGCGCTTGACGAAAATGGAGCGGTAACAGTTTCTTTTGCGCTTCCGGCTGGTCCGCGCTAGCTACCTGTCGTTGGTCTGCCAGTATATGCATCTCATCGAAAAGATCAGCACCGTAACCACAGGACGACGATATTTGTCAACAGTTAGTAATACTAGTTTCATTTCATATGTGGCATGTCGTGACGATATTCCGATGTTTATTTAAGAGTTACCAGGGGCTCCTCAAGCCCTTGGTTTCCTTTTTCGGGCCATTCAACGACCAAAAGTGCTGTTCATCGAATTTATCGCCCAAGATGTTCAAAAAGTTTCATATTTGATAACAAACTGTGGTAAGGTTTATTTTCATACGGGACATGTCGTGAGATATTTCCAGTTAAAAAGTGTTTATTTCGGGGTCTGCAAAGACCCCGATTTTTTGTTTTATCGGGCAGACAGCCGCTGGACGTATAGCTGACCGTAAAAAAAAAAGGTGCCCCAATAGGGACACCGTCAGCAAACCAGGGAAAAGCGGGGCTGGATATGCTTGCTAGAACGTGTATTTCACACCGAATCCGCCACTCTTGCTCGCAAACCCGCCACCGCTGTTTAAGGTATATCCGGGCTGCCAGTCTACACTGATCGCGATAGGCAGCTTGTCAATTTTGTATTCAAGTCCGGCGACGCCATCCACACCATAGGAAAACGATGAACTATCCAGCTCGCTGTCTTCAAATCCCTTGAGTTTGATGTAGCCCAGCGAGGCCCCACCACCCAGATACCAGCGGAGTCCCGGTACAGCGAAACTGCCATGATATTCATAGAGCGCGGTAAGATTCAGGGCAGTACCAAGGCCGCTCATCCCATCATAGTGGACAATGGCCTCAAAGGCCGCATTATCCTTTACAAAGAACTTTCCGGTAGCACTGATGCCCCAAAGAAATTTGATGCCCAGTGCGGCCTTATAAGGCTGTTCTGAATGTTGCACCACAGATGATGCTGCTGTTCTGCCTTCTTTCGCCGGGGAGGTCGTGGTACCCTGTGGAGCCGCAGCATCTTTTTGCTGCGCAAATACAGGAGCAGCGATTATATATGCTCCTGTCATCAACAATAGTTGTTTAAATTTCATGTATAATGGATTAAAAATAAATTCACTGGTCTTAGGTCTTAATATTCATCTTCGGGCCAGGCAGTACGCCGGTGCCCTTTGACGGTATAGATATCGCCTTCGGCGCCGGTTTTATATTTAATATAGATACTGTCCGCCATCACATCACTGGGTTGCTTGGACGCATTTAACAGCACCTTGCCCTCGATGATCGAGAAATTGACCGCTGGATCGGTCTGGGTATCCTGATAATCGCCGGCAACAAAAGTCCTGTTGGCCACATTCACTTTGATCTTTGCTAGAATAGTGGGCCGCGATGAGGTGATCAGTCGAAACCAGGCGGCATCGGGTACATTGTCCGAGGTGTTATAGGTGCGCAGTATCGATAGGTCACCGACACGTCCGCCATCGGCATTGTATATATGTGTGTGCCATTCGCCGGACATCGGAAAAATAGGGGAATATTCGACTGCGGGCTGCTCTTTCCTGCAGGCGGCAGCGCCCAGAAGGAAGAGTCCTGTTATGATGAGTGTTCTATTGTAACGTGATTTCATGATGCTGTTCCTTTATTTGTTTGGTAACTATTTCTGCTGATTTTCCATACTCCTGTACTTATTTTTTGTGCCACCACATCTTCGTATTGATCGGAACGACCTTGGGGGTATTGGGGTTAAAGTCAGACGAATTTTTTGGATAAGCCAGCCGACGTGGCAGCTCATTGCCCGGAAGAGCGGAATTGACAGACACGGTATAGTGCCCTGCAACGTAATTGGGGCTGTCTGGTTCTACGGTGCTTACCCTCGGATATCCGGTGCGGTTCTGGTCGTAGAATGAATCCCAGGCCTGACAGCGGGTGGCAGCCACCCATTTCTGCAGGATAATCTGTTCAAGCATGGATTCCACGGCTCCGGGGCGAAAAGCATATTTGCCATTTTCTGCAAGAAAAGGCGCGGCGTTTTTACCCCAGCGTGCAAATGCAGCTGTAACGCCAGCGTTGTAATGTGCCGCCGCTTTGGCAGGTTCGCCTGTCCGGGCAAAGGCTTCGGCCTGTAAAAATTCAACCTCGGCATAGGACATGAAATAGACTGGATCGGTCGCCGCCAGTGAGGCCCGCGAAGAGATGACGGTAGAGGACGCAAAATAATCTCCCTGACGATAGGCTTCGTAATTTCCATTCGATGCAAGTTCAAAAAAATCCGAAATACGCGGATCACCCTTTTGCTGCAGATAATACAGTAAGGTACGGCTTGCACGGATGTTGGGGCCACCCAGCGTTCTTCTTTCGGACTCGTAAAGGGGATTGGACTTGCTTACCTGATCCTCAAATGCAGTCATTTTTGCATCCGTGTTCAGTAGATCCGCTTCGTTCAGAAGCGTGGTAATAGCGGCTCGGTTGGCGTCGAAATCGCGCATCAGTATTTTTAGTTTGAGTGACTTGGCAAATTTCCGCCAATGGTCCATATTCCCGGCAAATACAAAATCATTTGTTCCCATGCTGGGAGCCTGCCTGGCCTGCTCAATCTTTGCTAGGGCTGCATCCAGCTGTTCGAGGATCAAACCGTTTGCGGTCTTTCCGTCGTCCCACTTGGGGGTGAACTGTCCCAGATCCCCCTGAAGCCCTTCTTTAATGGGCAGGTCGCCGTATAAATCGACCAATACATGGTAATCAAAGGCCAGCATAATGCTTGAAGCCACAAAATAGTGCCACTGGCCCATCCCTTCGGCCTTTGTCCTAGCGAGCTGTAGATCCTTCATACCTCCGCCAAAAAGATTGAACCAGATACCGTTGTAGGATTGATTGGTCAGGCTATAGGAGTCGATGTCCCTGTATTGGCTGGAATTGTTGTTTTGTGTATAATGCTGTGACCAAAGGCCCCCAAGCAATTGAAGATCGCCACCTATTTTGGCGGCGCTGTAGGCGACTCCCGAGGGGAACAGCAGGTGAGGGCTCGCATCCTGCTCGGACGGATCGTACGGATCGATATTAATATCAAGGCTCTTGGAACAGGCACCCAAAAAAAGGGTACTTACCAAAACCATATAACCTATTTTCTTTAAATTTCTCATAGCAAACTTCAATAAGATTAAAAACGAACGCTAACACTCCCACCAAAACTTCTGGAGGTCGGGCCTACCGCAAATTCCCCATAGTTGGACCGGATATCATTGCCGTAATTGGAGGATTCGGGATCGACAAAATTGTTATTCTTCGGTGTCCAGAGGAAAACGTTGCGGGCGACCAGGCTGAAATCTATCCCTTTGATTTTCGAACCCAGAGCAGATTTCGGCAATGTGTATGTCAATACGATTTCCCGAAGCTTAATAAAGTCCCGCTTTAGCACCGCTTCGCTATATTGTGCATTGTTGGTATTGGGATCCCAGTAGCCGTATTGATTACCTGCAGAGATGGGCCGGTCATTCTCCACATAGCTGCCGTCTGCCAGCTGTCTGACCGAATTTGGCACAAGCCAGGGCTGCCTTTCATTGAAGGTGGTCTTCACTGCGTTTCCGACAAAATAGTTTAGCTGAGCAGTATAGGAATAGAAGTACCCGCCCTTACGCCAGTCCAGCACAGTCCCCAGACTCCAGTCTTTATAGGCAAATCGGGTTGTGAAGCCCAGTACAAAGTCGGGCTCATGTTTGCCGACAGCGCGTTTGACATTGGCGTCGGCAATGGGTATACCCGAATTATTGACGACTGTCCTACCGACAAAGGGACCTTCGGCCACGGTCATGACCTTTGGAACCTTGTAGATCCCCAGAGGCTGCCCAACCTCGGCGATAAAGTCTACACCATACGTGGTATAAATATTATATTCTCTCACGTTATCCCAGAGTTTGGCGACCTTGCTGCGATTCTGGGTGAAATTGACACCCAGGTCCAACTGAAAAGTTCCGGTTTTCATCGGGGTGGTATTTAAGCCGATCTCGACACCCTTATTCCGGATATCACCAATATTCCTCGTCCGCGTTGTGAAGCCGGTTTCGGGCGAAATGTCTGCAGCAATGATCTGGTCCACCGTTTTACGGTTATAATACGAGAGGTCCAGACGGATCCGGTCCCGTAGAAAGCGCATATCGGTACCAAATTCGAGTTCGGTTGTAATTTCGGGCCTTAATTCCTGATTCCCTAGAATTTTGCTATGCTGCAAGCCCGCACTACCACCCAGGGGGAGAATCATTGAACCGAAACCTAGTGCAATCTGTGTTGCTCCATACACGTTTTCCGTTAAATACGGTGAAGCATCATTGCCTGTTTTTCCCCATGCGGCACGCACTTTCAGGAAATTGAACTGATCGGACCTTAATCCCGGGAATGCCTCCGTCACCACCAGGGAGGTATTTGCCCCGCCATAAAAATAGTTGCGGTGATCGGCAGGCAGGGTCGAAGACCAGTCCGAACGGAATGAGCCATTGATATACCAGAAGTTCTTATAGCTGAACGTAAGGTCTGCAAGCAGACCCATCAGTCGCTGCCGCATAAAAATATTGTTGGAAACCGGATTTCCGGTGGTATTTTTCAGGCTATACCAACCCGGTATGTTCAGTCCGGAGATAAATGAATTGAGTTCGGAGTGGCCTCGCTGATTAAAATTGAAACCTGCAGTTCCCGTCAGATTCATGTCCGGATTCAGCTGCTTGTCGCCTTGCAGCATCAAGGTCGCATCCAGTTGATTGGTTTTCCGGTAGAATTCAGCATAACGTCCCGTAATTGGGGCTTTGTCGTGTTCGGCAGCCGGTGATCCGGCGGTATAGCTTATCTTCTGCGCAAAATCGATGGTCCTGTTGTTGCCAAAATCTCCACCTAGTTTTCCGGCAATGCGTAGCCAGGGCAGGAGTTTATAGGAGAGGTTGATATTCCCGTAAAAACGGTCGTCCTGAAACTTTCTGCCGTTATCCACCAGCGCCTTATAGGGGTTGGATGCATACGATGTATAATAATTGTCGTCGTTATAGTATTTGTTCATATAGTCCCGCATCGCGGCAATGGGAATGTCAACGGGGATCTGTATCAGTTCCTGGAAAGTCACATTTCCACCGTCCGAGGCGCCCTGTCCTTGATAGACCGCGTCCAGATCCCGCCGGACATAGTTGACGCCGTAGCTCATCTCAAATTTATCCAGCTTCGTATCACCCTTAAACGAAAAGTTATTGCGCTTCAGCTTATCGGGGTGGCCCGGCAAAATGCCCTGCTGGTAAAAATTACCGTAGGAAAAATGGTACGACGACGTTTCGCCACCCCCGGAGATCGCTAGCGTATTGGTGGCATCTAGTCCGTTTACATAGAAGTTGCGAATATTATCTTTGACGTATGCAAAAGGCTTGGTCTGGGCCACGCCGTCGACCACTGAACCCCAGGCGCGCACGATACCATCGAGCTTGGGACCCCAGGAACCATTTTCGTTGGAATCGTAGTCTGGCCAGCCTTGTCCGAACATGTTTTGGGTCTGTGGTACCATCAGCACACTGCTCGAATTGATAGCGCCAGTATAGGTCACCGCAAGCTGCTGACCCAGTTTGCCGCGCTTCGTCGTTATCATAATAACACCATGAGCTCCTCTTGAACCATATAAAGCCGTTGCCGAGGCTCCTTTTAAGATGGTCATGGATTCTATATCGTCGGGATTGATATCGTTGGCCGTGTTTCCCAGATCGACAGACCTGGTCGTCCCGATATCCCCCTGCATGCTGTTATTGATGGGGACGCCGTCCACCACATACAATGGGTTGTTGCCTGAAAAGGACGATATCCCGCGGATAATGACTTTGGTGGATCCGCCCACCGTGCCTGCATTGGAAATGCTGACACCGGCAACTTTTCCCTGCAGGCCGGTCATGGCGGTCATGTTGTTGGCCGCGGTAATGTCGTCGGACTTAAATGTGGTCGCGGCATAGCCCAGTGCCCTGCTCTGTCTTGAACTTCCCATGGCGGTGACAACCACCTCCTGCAGGGCATTTGAAGATTCGTCCAGACGTATATTAAAGATAGACTGTCCCTTGGTGACGATAACCGTCTTTTCTGAAAAGCCCACCGAATGGAACACGATTGCCTTTCCTGTAGGCACAACAAGCGAATAGTTGCCGCCCGCATCGGTCTGGCTGGCGAGGTTAGATCCTTGGACGGCGACCGTCACACCTGCCAATGGTCTGCCGTCAGGCCCCGTGACGCGGCCGCTCACCTTTTGCTCCTGAGCAAAAGCAACAGCAGTCAGGGCTACACTGCCGACAATTAAACTGAGTAATTTGTGTTTCATAATTTTATGTTATAGTCCTCTTTTGTCGCGTTAGGAATATCGGCGGGTAACCTTATCCTGTAGCGAAGATATCTGCCTGGGCGATAATGCAGACAAGAATTAGACGAACGGCATTTGCCGGCGGTCATCCGGCAAAAAATGACGTCCAATAGCGGACGGGCTTTTCTGCTTTAATAAAAATTGGAAGTGGGCTCCTTTCGCCCTGCCACATGGGTACGACAAATTCTTTTAATTGATCTTTCGATCTTTTAATGTTTGTATAATGTTGTTTATCAGTTATTTTTATGGTTTTTGTGCACTATTGTTAATGGGGTTAACTATTTGTTTCCCGTCTTTTTTTGTTTGTCTTCTTTATGTTTGTCGTACGTATGTAGTACCTATTTTTTTTCGCTTTATTGGATTTTTTTTGTTGTATCGCGGGAAAATCGAATTTTTGCCTTGTCTATATTATCCTTGATCGATGAAGATTTTTGCCATTTTATGTTTGCTTAGCTTACCTATTTACAACTTTGCGCAGTACAGTACCCGGGAGATCGACACCCTGTTGATAAACGAAAAACCGGCCGGACAGAACGCTTCGGGCATGGAACGAATCTTATGGAACAAAAAGATCATTGATCTTGCACATAAAATGAATTATCAAAAAGGGAAGGTGCTAGGTTACACGAACGTGGGGCGGATCCTCCGACAAAATTTTGAACTTAAGGAGAGTTTAAAATACCTGCATATTGCTGAAGACCTCTCCAAAAATGTGGACGATAATTTTGTAAAAGGACGTTTATATATCGAATATGCGCAGGTGTTTAATCAGCTCGGGCTTTTCGAAACAGCTGTTAAATACTGTGACATAGGGATCGCGCATTATACAAAATTGAAGCCTGCTGACCGGTACAGGAAAGCATTGCGATATGCCTATGGGTGTCGGGGGGCATATTATCAGGAGTTAGATCCCATAAGGGCATTGGCTAGTCTGCGTAAAGCAGTGGAGCTGGATCCGACTCCGATTGCGTTGAGTAATATCGCTACGCACTATCTAAAATTTGAATACAACGAAGATTCGATTCAGCTGTATCTTAAACGATCTTTCGAACTGCTCGATAGCCCGGTCTTTAAAAACAACAGTTATCACCGATCTGCTGTTCTGCTGACGAAGGCAGACTTTTTAATGCATAGTCATCAGTACCGCGAAGCGATAGTCTGTTTCAGGGAGGTGTTCGAATTATCGAAAAATTTTGTCGGTCAGGACATGGTTCTGGCAGCCTATAGGGGTATAGCCAGAGCTTACCAACAGCTAGGTAGCACCAAAAAGGGAACGGATTTCCTGCAGCGGGCCAAAATACTGGAAGACAGTCTGGTCATGGCGAGAAACAGGGGGCTGGCCGTGTCAGTGGACAAGCTTTTTGCCGACAATAGAACTTTTCAGCAGTCGCTGGACCGGCAGCGGGTAGAATTGGGCCTTACGCTTGCTGTATGTTTGGGTATCCTGGTGCTGGTTGCTTTTTTTCTTTTCGGTTATCGCAAAAAAATGCTGATCAGGATACAGGAGCGGGACCAGGAGCATGGAGTATTGCTGGATCAGGTGAATAATGAAAACGAAGAGCTGTTCAGCCGGAAAGTTGATCATCTGATTGAACTGGCTAAGGAAAATGATCCGAAATTTTTTATTGTTTTTCAGGAAGTCTATCTCGCATTCTTCGAGCGGTTGAGATCAATAGATCCTAAAATCAGCAATGAAACATTAAAGTTCTGCGCCCTCCTGAAGCTGAATTTTTCCACGAAAGATATCTCACTCTACACTCATATTGAAGTCAGAAGTGTCCAGACAAGGAAAAGCAGGCTAAGAAAACAGCTCAATATTCCTTCGGATGTAGACCTGAATGTCTTTATGGATCAGCTCTGTGGAGACTAAAATAGCTGGGCAAATGATCTACAAAAAAAGAAGACTGCCCTATGTTGAGCAGTCTCTTCTGTCGATGGTTCTGTTCGGTTGCCCCTAAGCTACCCTCCAGGACACATAGCTTACCAGTCTATCGTCTGATTGATATCATCGGTTTTATTCCAGGACTGCTCGGGGCTGTTTGTTGTTGTGCCCCCTGCCGAACCTGCCGCAATGCCTTGTTCAAGTTCTACGTTGATTGTCTCTATACGTGGGCTGATATAGACGTTTTTTGAGTGATCTGTTTTCATGTGATTATGAATTGTTGACTAATTTATATGTTATTGCTGCTGGGTTAGTTGCACGATATCTTCTTTCTTCCACTGCCGGCGCCGACCATTTCCGTTTTACCCTGTACGATCTGTGTAATTTTCACTGTATTGGAGGTCGGGCTCCAGTTAACCTGGTTGAATGATCCGGCTGTCAGGCGCAGCGGATAGAGCGCACCACCGGAAACCTTACTACCGTACAGCTTAACCTCACCTGTACGGCTGATGACGACGCGAAGAATTGGTGCGGCTGCAGTTCCGGTCAGGGAGTAAATCTGTGAAATATTGCTGCCGCCTTCTGTATTCACGCCGGCATATTGACTACCATCTTCAAACTCCACATTTTTGGGAGCAAGGCTGTTGCTCGTCGCTTCAAACTGAATTTCCTGAGTTGCTAACGGTTGCCCGTTCACCTCCATATTGAAGGAGTTGTCGAGACGTAAAATATCGAAAACAAATCCATAATCCGCGCCAGGCGCCTGTAGTGTTTGCTCAACAACACTGCCGTTTGGCCTAAATTGGCCATTGACAGTTGCTCCCCCGTTTGTGGCAGGATAGTTCCAGTTCAGGTCAGCTCCGCCGGTGACTTCCTGTGTACAGGTTTTGAAGTTCAGATTGAGATTATATCGTTGTCCCGGCACAATGTGCAGTCCAGCGAAAGATACATTATTCTTCGTTTCACCATCGATTGTGATGGTACCGATGTTGAAAGTACCGTTCGTCTCACCGGGGTTGAGCAATAGGGTGGGATTGCTTGCCACGGTTCTCAGACCAGTGCCCAATAGCGGAAAAGCTACCGGTGCTGATGCGGTCGGTAAGTTCCATTGTGTGATCGTGCCGTCGGATAGTTTTAGATCTGCACTTGTATAAGTCGGCGTGATTGTGGGATTGACAAGGTTGGTAATATATCCTGTCATGTCTGTAGCCATGCTCAGACTGGTCGTTATCTGGCTGTATTTGTGCGCGAGGACGACGTCCAGATTGTTGGTGCCTGTCTGGACAGTCAGGTCTCCTTTGAAATACATAAGGTCGGCACTAACATCTTCCAAAGTTGCAGCCGATAGGCTTTGCGGATTGCTCACCGTAGGAACAGTGGAGGTGCTATTGATGGAGTAGGCCACGAAGGTATAGGTTTTGCCAGCCTCCAGTTCGAGTTCGGCAGCGTTGTCTACCGTATTGGTATAAATCTGCTCTTTTACATAGTCTCCATTGCTATCGTAGACTACGACTTTATATTTTATATTAGCGTCCAGCGGTGTTCTCTCTTCAACTGTGGCAGCCTTGGTTGCGGAGGCAGCGCGTAAGGAAATACCGTTGGCAGGAGCGGACGCACTTGTCAATGTGGCTTCAAAAGAACTTGTCTCCGTAAAGGGGATAACGACGGATTGCGACACCGAACGGCTTGTCGTTTGCGTGCTTCCTTTTTTGTTGATGGAGATCGGATTTTCAACGCCCAGTAATCGCACTTTAACACTCGCTGTGTTCATGGATGCAACACTGTCTTTGCTTTCTTTACAGGAATAAAAGGAGCCGCAGGCCAATGCTACCAAAGACAGTGTTGTCCAGCTGCCTACAGTTTTAAATTGTGAAGTCATGTTCTTGTTTTTTAATTGTTTTTTTTAATGGTGTTATTTGTTAATATTGCTGTTGCTTTTGTTTGTTATGTAATTAAATATCTCTAACCGGTTAAATTTTTCGCCGCAAATAAAGTTATAATCTTCAGGATATGTTGTTTTTCGGTATACGACTTAGATACTACATTTTTTTATGCGTTAGTCCCGGCGATGTTGCCTGTGACCGGTAGGGACCGAGCGGCCTCCGGAATTCGTTCATAGTTCATAGGCTTCTTCCATGAAGCAACAGACACAGGAAAGGTCTTTTATCCGCATAGGAATGGCTTTGGATCGTGGTGATCTGAGTGATGTAGTATGGTGGTAGTAGCTGTTGTTGGCCGCGCCCAGACTACAAACTGATTGCCGGTGACGGGCAGCGGATCGGGCTGGCCCGGTCGGGCTGAAACTGGCAGGCGAGCAGAGCATGACACCACAGAACGGTTATGTCGGGCTGACAGTGTATCTTGTATCACAAACGGATACATAACCAATTGATCATGATAAACCTGAGAAAATTTTCGCTCATACCCTTTGCCTTGCTGGCTATCCATGGATGTCAGTCCTATTCGCAGAAAGATAAAGCCGAGATCAATGATTCCAACACGCCGCTGCACCTGATGAAGCCGGAATATCCCGTGATGTATGGGGAGACGACACTGGACAGCATCCGTGCGGATGTTGAACGGGTGTACGCGTATTTAAATCGGGTGACGCCTATGGTGCTTGAACAGAAAACGGACCATGCACCGGTCACAGATATGGCTAAAATCGATACCAATACGCTATTTAAAAAAGGCGATTTTCGGCTGATCAGCTATGAGTGGGGTGTTACTTACGGTGCTATGCTGCGGGCCTCAGAGGTGATTGGGGATCCTCGATATGCGGCTTATACGATCGACCGGCTGGGATTTATCGGAAAGGTATTGCCGTACTTTCAAAAACTCGAATCTGCTCAGCACGGATATCGGTCTCCAGTACATTCGGTCATGCAGCCGCATGCATTGGATGATGCTGGATCCATGTGCGCCGCGATGATCAAGGCACAGCATGGAAGAACATTGCCTGTGGATATGAAGCCTGCAATTGCCAATTATATCGATTACATCCTGACCAAAGAATTCCGCCTGAAGGATGGGACGTTGGCCCGAAACAGGCCACAGCCAAACACGCTCTGGCTGGATGACTTGTATATGAGCCTCCCCGCACTGGCACAGATGACCCAGCTTACTGGAGACAGCAGATACTTAGATGAGGCTATAAAGCAATTCTGGCTCTTTGCCGATAAAATGTTTGTGTCCGAAAAGGGGTTGTATCGGCACGGTTGGGTAGAGGGTATGGATCCCCACCCCGCATTTCACTGGGCCCGGGCAAATGGCTGGGCACTGCTGACCAAAGTCGAATTGTTGAATGTGCTGCCGGGGACCCATCCCGCCCGGGCCAGGCTGCTGGCGCAATTTAAGAAACACGTCGCCGGAATTGCAGCGCTGCAGCATGGTACCGGCTTCTGGCATCAGCTGCTGGACCGTAATGATTCTTATCTGGAAACATCCGCCACAGCGATCTACACTTATTGCATCGCCAGAGGCATCAATGCAGGCTGGCTGGATATCAAAGCCTATGGCCCGATGGTGCTGCAGGCATGGAATGCTGTGCACACCAAAATCAACAGCCAGGGGCAGGTGGAGGGTACCTGTGTAGGCACAGGCATGGGCTTCGATCCGGCATTTTATTATTATCGTCCTGTCAATAAATTTGCCGCACATGGGTACGGACCGGTGATCCTGGCGGGAGCTGAACTATATGAACTGATCAAAAAGAATACCTATGTGATCAACGATAGTTCAGTGCAATTCTAAAAGAAGTAGCTGGCACTCCGGACATACAGCTGTCATGAGGAATGGCTATCTTTGTATGGAGGTCAACGAAAATAAAGAAAGGCAAACCAATGAAAACCACAGCAGAGAAGTTATCCATAGCCATCTACACACGGGAGGAATGGCGGTACTGGTTAGAAACCAACCATAGGAAGGAACAGTCCGTATGGGTGATCTGCCATACGAAAAAGTCCGGGCTACCGGCTGTCAGCTGGTCGGAGCTGGTGGATGAGGCGCTTTGTTTTGGCTGGATCGACAGCACCCGCAAGACGATCGACACGCATACCTTCAAGCAATTGTTTAGCCGCCGTAAGCCGAACAGTACCTGGTCAAAGATCAACAAGGAGAAAGTGCAGCAGCTGATCGGCAGCAAGTTGATGTCAGCGGCAGGATTGGAGTGTATCCAAATCGCCAAGGAGAATGGCTCCTGGACGATCCTTGATACAGTGGAGGCATTGACCATCCCAAGCGATCTGGAGGCGGCCTTTGCGCAATATAAAGGTTCAAAAGCCTATTTTCTGAGCTTGAGTAAATCCATCAGGAAGATGATGTTACACTGGATCGTGCTCGCCCGGCGCCCCGAGACGCGCCAAAAACGAATTGAGGAGATCGTGGCACATGCCGCAAAAAATGAACGTCCCAAACGGTTTCAGCCCATTAATTCGACCAGCCGGTAACTATAAGCGCTTTTCTTTTACATCCGAAGTCGAAGGATTTTCCTTGCAGCTGTGCCGCTGGATATAGTCGGTCGGGCTCAGTCCGTACATTTTCTTGAATAGCGTGGTGAAATGCGTCTGATTGGTGAATCCAAGCGCATAGGCCACCTGTGAGATATTCATCTTTTTCTCCAGCAGCAGCTTTTCGGCCTGCTGCAGCCTGATATTGCGGATAAATTCGCCGGTTGAGATGCCGGTCAGGGACTTCACCTTGCGGTGCAGCTGTACGCGGCTCAGTCCGACTTCATCAGCCAGAAACTGCACATTAAACTCCGGATTTTCCAGATATTGGTTGACCGTTCTGAGGATACGTTCCATCAGTTGTTCATCGCTGGATTTGAAGCTGATCGTCTTCACCTTGCCGTCCTGCTGTTGCGCTCCCGAAAACTTCCCTTTCACCTTCATACGGTTTTTGATCAGGTTGCCGGCCACCAGATGCAGTTCGTCAACCATAAAAGGCTTAGTCAGGTAGGCATCTGCACCCAGGCCGATGCCCTCCATACGATCTTCTGTATTGGTGCGCGCCGTCAGTAGGATCACCGGTATATGGTTGGTGGTACTGTTGCTCTTGATCTTCTTGACTAAGGTATAGCCGTCCATGGCCGGCATGGCGACGTCAGAAATAATCAGGTCGGGCTGCTCGGCCAGGGCGAGCTGAAATCCCTCACTGCCATTTTCGGCAACCAGAACCTTATAGCCACAGGCCAGCTCCTGACGCAAAAACTGCAGGATGTCCCGGTCGTCATCGACCACCAGAACCTTATAGCCTGTCTTCTGGTAGCCGTTTTTGGGCAACTGCTGATCATCCACGACGACTTTTTCAGACTGTTGTTCAATAGGCGCATGCAGCGGCTGAAAGGCAACCAAATCTTCCTTGCGTAGGTGTCTATGGCCCATCGGGAGGCTGACCACAAAGCGGCAGCCGCTGCTGTCCTTTCTATTTTCGGCATGTACCTGTCCACCATGCAGCTCGACCAGCACTTTGGTCAGATGCAGGCCGATGCCGGAGCCCTGACGCTGAGCGGCCCCACCCGAAGTGGACTGATAATACCGCTTGAACACATGTCGGATATCGCTCTCGGGTATACCGGTCCCCGTGTCGCTGACAACAAGCTGTAGGCTTTCGCTCCCGTTTTTGCCTGCTTGGACGGCCAGAGAAAGCCTGATCTGCCCACCGTCCGGCGTAAACTTAAACGCATTGGACACAATATTGTGGATGATCTTTTCAAAGCTGCCCGCATCGATCCATACCGGGATCTCATCGGCTTCGCTGTGTACCGACAGCTCGATCTGATGGGCCAGCGCCTGATCGTCAAAGGCCTTGATGACCTGCTTCACATAGTCCACAGCATTGACACGGGCAAACTTGAGGTTCAGGTGTCCGCTTTCGAGCTTGCGGATGTCGAGCAGCTGATTGACCAGGCTGAGGATCCGTTGTGCATTGCGGTTCATATTCTGTAGCGTCGAGCTCGTCTGGGCATCTGGAGCATGCTTGATCAGTTTGTCGATCGGGCTCATCACCAGGGTCAGCGGCGAGCGGATCTCATGGGAGATATCCGTAAAGAGCTGTAGTCTGAACGCATGCAGACGTTCGAGCCGCCGCTCGCGTAGGTATTTGCTGATCAGGAAGACGATACCGGCAATCAGCAGGAAATACACGAAATAGGCCGTGCCACTGAGGTACCAGGGCGGCAGGATATGCAGTAACACCGTACGGCTAGGTGAATAGGCACCAAATTTACAGGCCCGTATCTCGAGCTCATGCTCGCCCGAAGATAGGTTGTTGTAGGTAATCAGATTGACTCCGGGGAGTGTGGCGTTCCAGCTTTTGTTGATGCCCTTGATGCGGTACTCGTAATGGACGTTTTCGGGGCTGTTGAAGTCCATAGTGGACAGTTCAAAGGTAAAACTGTCGTCGTTGTTGTGAAAAAAGAACGCGTTTGCAGCCATCAGGTCACCCTGATAGATGACGCTGCCGCTGGGTGACATGCCCGGCTTGATCGGCTGATTTTTGACATAGAGGTTGGTAATCAGCACTGGGTAGGAGTAGGTTTGCAGCTGAATCTTTTCGGGAAAAAAAGAGGTAATGCCCTGTCTGCCGCCATAGTATATTTTCCCCTCATTATCCTGGAAGAAAACGCCGCGGTTGTAGGACCGGTCAACTAGTCCATCCCCTGTATAATAGCTGACGATTTTTCCCGACCTTGGATTCAGACAGTTGATTCCCTTGAAGGTGCTGCACCAGATATGGCCCTTGCGGTCCCAGCCCAAACCTGATATCACATTGCTGGACAGTCCATTGTTGCTGGTATAACTGTTGATCTTGCCATTTTTTTTATTAATTTGATAGAGCCCATTGTAGGTCCCCGCCCAGATATGGCCGGCTCGGTCCTCGAGGAGTGAGATCGTGATCTGCTCGGAGAGCCTATGATCGGTAAATTGCCCGGAGAAGCTGTTGCGGACAGGATCATAGCAGCTGATGCCTTTGTGGTGTCCCAGCCACACGAGGCCATCCTGATCGCACAGGACAGCCGAAATCCAGTCGTTTGCCAGTGCACCTTTTGTCGAATTGGCGGTGTTCATGCTGAAAATTCGCGACACTCCGGTCTGACTGTCGTACTCGACAAATCCGGCACCGAAAGTAGCGATATAGATTTTATTATTTCTGCCCAGGGCAAATGCTTTGACCTGTTTGTTGGAGCAGATATTTAGATTATCGGTGTTACCGGTAAGCGGATCGATGCGCCCAAGACCTTTTTCATATGAGCTGAACCAGATCGTGCCGTCTGTCCCCGTTTCGAGTTGGGTGACATCCTGAATGGTATTTATTTGCTGGTGTGAGCTGCCTTGCGCATCAGTTTTGAATATACCGCCGTGCTCCAGAGCGTACCAGATGCTGCCCTCCCGGTCGCGGGTGATCGCGGTGATGTTCTTTTGATCGGTTTTTTCACGGCTCAGGATGCGCCAGAATTCAAACTGCTTGCTCTGCCCAGGAATAAAGACCAGTCCCCGCTGAAACCAGCCGAGCCAGAGGTTGTTTTCGCGGTCCTGTAGAATCGTACGGATGCGCCCCTGCCGGTAGTCGTTGTCCAGATTAGGCAGTTCGGCAGGGGCCGCGATCAACGGTGCCCGTCCCAGATCCAGATACCAGAGACCGTCCCCCTCAGTACTGATCAGCAGATGGTTTTTTATGGTTTTGGAAAGCTGGATCTCCGTTACGGTAGACCGGAGTTTTTCCTTGAAGTCCACCGCTTCAAAACTGTTTTTCGCCGCATCATAACGGCATATTCTGGAGGGGGAGGCAAATAACAGCCTGCCATCGGCCTGCTCGACGATGTCGTAATTACCACCCTTGGGCTGCGGCAGCAGGTCGGAAACAAGTCGCATGGCTTGCTTCTGGTCCGGCGAGATCCGCGATACGCCCACGCGGTCCACCGCTACCCAGATCGCGCGGTGCTGGTCTTCAAAGATGCTGCGGGCAAACATGCCACCTACCTGCGAATTGATTCGCGGCAACGATACAGCCTGTCTGCGGCCGACCTGGATATCGAAGATGCCCCAGCCCGAAGTGGCCACCCAGATGTGGCCGTCTTTTTTATGGACGATATCCGTGATGTGCGGTGCAATCTGGTTGGGAAAATGGATGCGGACAAACTGATCGCTGTTTTCATCATAGTACTGCAAACCGTTGTTGCAGCCTACCCACAGCCTTTTGTCACGGTCCAGATAAAGAATGATAATATTGTTGCTCGATATGGAGGTGCTGTCCTGTACGTCATGCAGATACTGCACAAAACGGGTCCCGTCAAATTTGTTGAGTCCATATTCGGTGCCGGTCCAGATGTAACCGTGCTTGTCCTGACTGATACTGCTGGTCAGGTTGGAAGAAAGTTCGCCAAAGCCATAGTCCCGATTGTCGTAAATACGTGTGGCCTGTCCATGTGCATAGAGTACAAAAGCAAATAATAGGATGACTGTCGAAAAAAAATCCCTCCGCATTGGTTTTATTGGTTTATGTGTTGAAGATACATATTATTGCGCAACCTTGAAAAGAAAAAAACGTTTGCGGCCCGGTAAACGCTGTTTTTGGTCCTGATGTAACAAATTGAAATAAATATGAAACATGGCTGGGCTCTTCCGCAACAAAGGCCAAAGGGAATGTAACAGATACGAACGTCGCTACTGCCCAGGACTACTAATTTTAGATTTTCCAGAATAGGGGAATGTACTGCAGCCCAGGGGCCCGCCTTGCGCAGGGATAGGTTGCTGTATGTGCTGAGCCCGGGAAAGGGAAAAATACCAATTGTAAATAAGGTCATCATGTTATTATTGAATAAAATGGAGTTATCCGCTACACGGATCTGTACCGGTCTTTTGACCGGGTACCGCTACGGCAAGGCGCTGCTGGCTGCGATGGTGCTGCTTTGTTGTGCAGGCAATACCCGGGCTGTGTCCTACAACGCAGTGGATACGGTAAAGACGGGCTTGGTGGTCCAAGATGCCCAGCCGGGTTATCTGCCGCTGGTCAAAGATGGCCTGCCGCTGCCCATGCTCGTCGATCCTCAGGACCATAAGGGGGTACTTCGGGCCTTCGATAATCTGAAAAAAGACTTTGTGCGCGTCACGGGCCATAATCCAGGCCAGCAGCAACAGAGCCGCTCCAAAATAATTATCGGTACCTATGGCAAATCGGCACTGATCGACAGCCTTGTCCGTAAAGGTCTTCTGGACAGTAAAGAGCTGGCTGGAAAGCGGGAAAAGTTTGTCATGACAGTGGTCAGGCAGCCCTTGGATGGGCTTGAATCGGCCCTGGTCATCGCCGGCAGCGACAAGCGCGGCACCATCTACGGTATTTACGAACTGTCGGCCCAGATCGGCGTGTCGCCCTGGTATTACTGGGCGGATGTGCCGGTCCGCAAAGCGGCACAGCTTTATGTCAAGCCCGGCGTCTATACACAGGGGGAGCCAAAGGTCAGGTACCGCGGTATTTTCCTTAACGATGAGGCTCCGGCGCTGAGTGGCTGGTCCAAAGCGACTTTCGGTGGGTTTAACGCGGATTTCTATGAAAAGGTGTTTGAACTGCTGCTACGGCTCAAGGCCAATTACCTCTGGCCGGCCATGTGGGGGAGCGCCTTTTACGATGATGATCCCTGCAATGGGCCGCTAGCAGATGAAATGGGCATCGTGATGGGAACCTCGCATCACGAACCGATGGCAAGGGCCCAGGCCGAATGGAAACGCTACGGAAATGGGGGCAGCTGGGATTATACCAAGAATAAAGCGGGGCTGCAGCAATTCTGGCACGGCGGCATGCAGCGAGCGCGGGCCTGGGAGTCCATCATTACCATCGCCATGCGCGGAGACGGAGATGAGCCCATGAGCGAAGAGCAGAATGTCGGGCTGCTCGAGCAGATCGTCAGAGACCAGCGCCGCCTGATCGGCAAGGCAACAGGCCGGCCGGCTGCTGAAACACCGCAGCTATGGGCCCTCTACAAAGAAGTGCAGGACTATTATGACAAAGGAATGCGCGTACCGGACGACGTGACGCTACTGCTCTGTGACGACAACTGGGGCAATGTCCGCAAGCTACCCGAACGGGATGCTAAGCCACGCCCGGGTGGTTACGGTATGTATTACCACTTTGACTATGTAGGCGGTCCCCGCAATTCCAAATGGATCAATGTGTCGCAGATACAGCGTGTCTGGGAGCAGATGAACCTGACCTACCGGCACGGCGTGGACCGGATCTGGATCGTCAATGTCGGCGATCTCAAGCCGATGGAATTTCCTATCTCATTTTTTCTGGATATGGCCTGGGATCCGGACCGCTTTGATGCCGGCAACCTGATGGCGTATACCGAGCAGTGGTGCCGGCAGCAGTTTGGCGAGGCTTATGCGGCCGATGCCGCCGGACTGATCAACCGCTACAGCAAATATAACCATCGGGTCACACCCGAACTGCTGAACGAAAAGACATTTAGTCTCACACATTATAACGAGTTTGACAGCGTCGTCAACGACTATAAAACGCTGGCCATGGAAGCCTCGCGCCTTTATTACCTGCTGCCGGATTCGCTGAAGGATGCGTTCGACCAGCTCGTGGTATTTCCGATCAATGCCTGCGCCAACCTGTATGAAATGTACCATGCCAAAGCCATGAACGAGTACTGCTACGCAAGAAATGACCGTAAGGCAAATGACTGGGCCGACAAGGTAAAAGCCTGCTTCCGGCGTGATTCACTGTTCAGCGACCACTACAACCATAAGATCGCCGGCGGCAAATGGCAGCACATGATGGATCAGGTGCGTATCGGCTACAGCAGCTGGAACGAGCCACCACGGGCGATCATGCCCGCGGTTCGCTATCTGCCGGAACCCGCTACTGCTTCTGTATCAACGGTATTTGTCGAGGCAGACGGCTATATCGCCATGGAAGCGGCAAGCTATGCGGCAGCAAGCAGCGCTCCGGGCATTCAATGGACGGAAATCCCTGACCTCGGAAAGACCGTGTCGGCCATGACAACGCTGCCGGTCACAGCCAGCTTGGGGGACAATACGGCTTTGGAATACAGGATTTGCGTGAAGGAAAAGCGCGAAGCGAAAATCATCGCACTGCTGTCGCCCACGCTGAACTTCAATGGAAACCGCGGGCTGCGCTATGCCATATCCATAGACGGCGGTCCCGAAACGCTGGTCAACTTTAACGGCCACTACAAAGGGGAACTGGGCCAGTGGCAGGCACGCCGCATCATCGAAAGTGTTTCGGTCCACAGCCTGCTGCCGGGGGAGCATACGCTTAAAATCCGCTTTCTGGATCAGGGCATTGTCCTGCAGCGCATCCTCATCGACCTGGGCGGGCTCAAGCCTTCGTACCTGGGGCCGCGGCAGAGTGCGGAGCAAAGTCCCGCGAACAGGGACCGATAGGGATAAACAGCACAGGCAGCGAAAATGCCTGCCAAAAAATGAATGATTATACACATGATTTAATATATGAATGCAAAAACACAAAAGGTTGGTTTCTGGGAAAAGGTAGGTTACAGCATGGGGGACGGCTCGGCCAACCTCGTCTTCCAGATGATGATGATGTTTCAGCTGTTCTTTTATACCGATGTATTCGGCATAAAAGCGACCACAGCTGGTTTTATACTGCTGTTTGCAAGGGTCTTCGATGCCTTTGTGGACCCTCTGGCGGGTATTCTCGCCGACCGTACGCATACCCGCTGGGGCAAGTACCGCCCTTGGGTGCTCTGGACTGCGCTGCCTTTTGCGGTGTTTTTTGTCCTTTCTTTTACAACACCTGACTTGGAGGAACGTGGAAAAATATGGTATGCGGGTATTACCTACACGCTGCTGATGTCGATCTATTCGTTCAACAACACGCCGTATGCTTCGCTGGGTGGCGTGATGACCAGCGACATCAAGGAGCGTACGAGCATATCGTCCATACGTTTTGTGACGGCGACCATCGCGACCTTTGTGGTCCAGGGACTCACCCTGCCCCTGGTGGCCAAGCTCGGTGATGGCGACGCGGCCAGTGGCTGGATGTATACCATCATGATCTATGCAGCTGTGGCCTTTGTCCTGCTGCTGGTGGCCTTTTTGTCGGCACGCGAACGCATCACCCCGCCGGTGGGACAGACGTGTTCGGTCCGTCAGGACTTTCGCGACATCTTCTCCTGCCGCCCCTGGAAAGCGATGTTTGTGCTGACTTTATTCCTGTTCATCACCCTGGCGCTATGGGGAAGCAGCATGTCTTACTTCTTCAATTATTATGTGGATAAGGAAGCGCTGTTTGCCTTTATGGCACAGTTTGGCCTGGCCAGGGATGCGGCGGCTGAAACGGGGCTTGGACACCGCATATTGGATGCCTTCGGGCTGATTGTCTATAGTCCCGGACAGGTATTTGCGGTAGGCTTTAGCTTTTTCAATATGGTGGGCCAGCTGGTCACGCTGCTGGGCGTGATCTTTTTGTCCCGCTGGCTGTCGGGTATCTTCGGTAAGCGCAATGTCTTTATTGTCTGCCTGGCATTGACCGCTATTTTTACGTCTATGCTCTTTTTGGTGCCGGCAGATGCTATCGGCAGCCTGTTTGTGATCAATATCCTGAAAAGCTTGGCCTATGCACCGACCATACCACTGCTCTGGGCGATGATGGGGGACGTGGCGGATTTCTCGGAGTGGAAAAACCACCGCCGGGCAACGGGATTTGTGTTTGCCGGAATTGTCTTTGCGTTAAAAGCCGGACTGGGTATTGGCGGGGCGCTCTGCGGCTCATTTATCGACGCATTCGGTTTTGTGGCAAACACGGTTCAGAATGAACAGGCGATACTGGGCATCCGGCTGAGTGCCAGCGTGATTCCGGCGATGACCTTTCTGGTCGGGGTGGTGGCCCTGCTGTTTTATCCGATCACCAAGCAGGTTAATGAAGATTTACAGGCGGAGCTCCACCTGCGGCGCACATCAGCCAGCAAAGGGCCTGAACAATCTTAAAAAAATAGCTGGACTATGCGCCCGGAAAATCATTTGAAATGAACTGAATTGTATAACAAGGTGGACGTTTCATGGATACACATGAAAGCGGACACCTGATCAAATAGCTAATTTACGTATGAATACAACAAAAAAGCTGGCGATGCTGATCGCGGGATGTATGCTGCTGTCTGGGCCGGGCCTGTTGGCACAGCAGGCCGCGCAGCGCGGAACGCTAAAAGCTGCTTTTGCAGACAAATTTGACATCGGCACAGCGCTCAGCCTCAAACAGATTTATGAGCGGGACAAGAAGGCCATGCCACTGATCGAAAGTCAGTTTAACGCGCTCACCGCCGAAAATTGCATGAAAGCCATGTACCTGCAGCCCCGTGAGGGCGAGTTTAACTTCAAGGATGCCGACCGCTTTGTGGAATATGGCGAAAAGCATGGCATGCGCCTGATCGGTCATACGCTGATCTGGCATTCGCAGGCACCGGCCTGGTTTTTTAAAGGCAAAGACGGCCGGGACGTATCCCGCGAGGTGCTGATCGAACGCATGCGCAGGCATATCCATACCGTCGTGTCCCGTTACAAGGGACGGATCAAGGGCTGGGATGTGGTCAACGAGGCTATTCTCGACAACGGCGAATGGCGTAGGAGCAAGTTTTACGATATCATCGGCGAGGACTTTGTGCGCCTGGCCTTCCAGTTTGCCCGCGAGGCAGACCCTCAGGCACAGCTCTATTACAACGATTACTCCATGTTCCTGGAAGGAAAGCGGAAAGGCGTGGTCAGCATGGTCCGCCGGCTGCAGCAGCAAGGGGTCAGGGTTGATGGCATCGGCATGCAGGGCCATCTGAATATCGATCATCCGAAGGTGTCGGACTTTGAAGATAGCCTCCTGGCTTTTGCGGCCCTTGGTGTGAAGGTCATGATCACTGAAATGGATATCTCGGTGCTTCCCTCGCCGCGGCAGACCATGGGAGCCGAGGTCAGCACCCACTTCAAATACGACAAACAGCTGAACCCATACGCCAAGGGATTACCCGCGGATAAGGAACAGCAGCTGGCGCAGCGCTACAAGGACTTCTTTGCGCTGTTTCTCAAACACCGGGACAAAATCGACCGCGTCACGGTCTGGGGTGTCACAGATGGCGACTCCTGGAAAAACAACTGGCCGGTGCCCGGACGTACGGATTATCCCTTGCTGTTTGACCGCAACTATCAGCCTAAGCCTTTTGTGCAGGACTTATTGGACATGGCCACCAAATAAAATATAAATGAACTGAACAGATATAAACATGAAAAAGCAAGCACGTTACTTATTTCCTAAAGACTATATGGCTGACCCGTCAGCGCATGTATTTGAGGGTAAAATATATATTTATCCGTCCCACGACCGTGAGAGTGGCATCGCCGAAAACGATAATGGCGACCATTTTGACATGCAGGATTACCATGCCTTTTCACTGAGCTCGGTAGATGCCGAGGCGACCGACCACGGGCGTATCCTGTCCGTGGGCGACATCCCCTGGGCGGGAAGGCAGCTCTGGGATTCGGATGTGGCGCATAAGGACGGAAAGTACTACCTCTACTTTTCGCTAAAAGACAAAAATGATATCTTCCGCCTTGGCGTGGCCGTCAGTGACCGGCCGGAGGGGCCGTTTGTGCCTTGCCCTGATCCCATCCGCGGCAGCTATAGCATCGATCCCTGCGCTTTTGAAGACAATGGACAGCACTATTTGTACTTTGGCGGTATCTGGGGCGGCCAGCTGCAGTATTACCGCAACAACAAGCTGACCATGCCCGGGGAGCTTCCGGAGGCAGGACAACCGGCGCTATGTCCCAAGGTTGTGCGCCTGTCGGACGATATGCTGCAGTTTGCCGAGGAGCCCCGGGACCTGCTGATCCTCGACGAAAAGGGCCAGCCCCTATTGCAGGGGGATATCGACCGCCGTTTTTTTGAGGCTTCGTGGATGCACTGCTATCAGGGTAAATACTATTTTTCTTATTCTACGGGCGACAGCCACCTGCTGTGCTACGCGATAGGGGACAACCCTTATGGTCCTTTTACCTATCAGGGCGTCATTCTGACGCCGGTAGTGGGCTGGACCACACACCACAGTATCCTCGAATTTGAGGGACGCTGGTATCTGTTTCACCACGATTCGGTGCCTTCGGGCGGGCGGACATGGTTGCGTAGCATGAAAGTGGTGGAGATCGACTACGATGCGGATGGTCGTATCCTAACCGTGGAGGGCAGCTGATGGGGAATGTCGTCTGGTATATCGTCTGTCTACTGGGGGTCCTCTGCCATCAGCTGTGCCAAGCCGAGGACGGCAGCCAGCTGTGGCTGCGCTATGCCAGGGTAACCACCAGTGAGGCCGCACTCCGCAAGATCCACTGCCCGTACAGGGATGCGGTGGCCAGTACGGCAGCGGCGGAGCTGCAGGACTACTGGCGCCGGGGAGATGTGGATCTGCAGCTGGACAAAAAGTGGCCAAAGTGCCAGCC
The DNA here is from genome assembly GCF_901482695.1 of Sphingobacterium thalpophilum. Lineage (NCBI taxonomy): Bacteria > Pseudomonadati > Bacteroidota > Sphingobacteriia > Sphingobacteriales > Sphingobacteriaceae > Sphingobacterium > Sphingobacterium thalpophilum. The sequence continues at coordinate 30,225 of NZ_LR590484.1, read as the reverse complement.
GGACGGATACCGGATCCGCTCGCTGGGCAGCAAAACGGTGATCAGTGCGGGCAGCAGCACTGGGCTCCTGTACGGGGCTTTTCACCTGCTGCGGCTACAGCAGCAGGACGTGGCGCTGCAGGGACTCGACATCAGCGAAAAGCCCAGCTATGCACTACGGATGCTCAACCACTGGGATAATCTGGATGGCACGGTCGAGCGTGGGTATGCAGGGCATTCGCTCTGGAAATGGCAAGAGCTCCCCGGTGTAATTTCACCGCGGTACCGCGAGTATGCACGGGCAAATGCCTCGATCGGGATCAACGCGGTTGTGCTCAACAATGTCAATGCATCACCGCTGATCCTGCGTGCCGACTACCTGGAAAAGGTAAAGACTCTGGCCGATATTTTCCGGCCCTACGGGATCCGCGTGTTTCTGTCCATTAATTTTTCCGCTCCCGCACTGCTGGGAAATCTGCCGGATTCGGATCCGCTCCGTCCTGTGGTGGCAGGCTGGTGGAAGGACAAGGCCGACGAGATCTACCGGTTGATACCGGACTTTGGCGGCTTTCTGGTCAAAGCCAATTCGGAGGGGCAGCCCGGACCGCAGGACTATGGCCGTACGCATGCCGATGGAGCCAATATGCTGGCCGCAGCACTCAGACCGCACCGGGGCCTCGTGCTATGGCGGGCGTTTGTATACAACCCCACGGCGGAGGACCGGGCTAAACAGGCGTATCAGGAGTTTGTACCCCTGGATGGTCAGTTTGACGACAACGTGATCCTTCAAATCAAAAATGGGCCCATCGATTTCCAGCCGCGTGAACCGTTCAATCCGCTGTTTGGCGCGATGCCCAAAACCAGCCAGATGGTCGAATTCCAGATTACGCAGGAATACCTGGGCTTCTCCAACCACCTGGTCTACCTGGCACCCCTGTTTAAGGAAACGCTGAATGCCCAGACCTATTCCCGCTCAGAGGCTGGCACAGTAGCGGGAATAACGCAGCGGGGATCGCATCCGGTGTCGGCTATTGCGGGTGTGGCCAATATCGGTGAAGACCGCAACTGGTGCGGCCATCATTTTGCCCAGGCCAACTGGTACGCCTTTGGAAGGCTGGCCTGGAATACCGAACTGTCCAGCAATAGCCTGGCGCGGGAGTGGCTCTCGATGACCTTCTCGCCAGATCCGGCTCTGGTCAATCCGCTGTCGGAACTGATGGTGGAATCCCGAGAGGCTGTGGTCAACTATATGATGCCGCTGGGGCTGCACCATATTTTTGCTTTTGAGCATCATTATGGACCGGAGCCCTGGGGCGATATTCCCGGCGGAAGGCCGGACTGGATGCCCTGGTACTATCATAACGCGGATGCGCTGGGTATCGGATTTGACCGGACGGCCACGGGGAGCAATGCCGTAGCACAATACCGCAGTCCGCTCCGCGAGCAATTTGGCCAGATCAGCAGCTGCCCCGAACAATACCTGCTCTGGTTTCACCATGTGCCCTGGAAGCATCGCATGAAAAACGGCCGCTCCCTATGGGACAACCTCTGCTATGCGTATCAGCAGGGTGTGGATCAGGTGCGGGGTTTTCAGCGGCAATGGGATAGCCTGGAAGGGAAAATGGATACACAGCGCTTTCAGGAGGTGCAGTCCAAACTAAAAATTCAGGCGCGGGACGCGGTATGGTGGCGTGATGCCTGCCTGCTGTATTTTCAGACCTTCTCCAAGATGCCGATTCCGGCTGCACTGGAACGCCCTGTGCACGAACTGGACGAGCTGAAAAAAATCAGGCTGGATCTCAAGCATCATAATTAGCTGGACTGGGCGCAATTTTTTTTACTGCGAGACCGTCCAGAGTGCCGTAAAAAGGCAATGGAGAAAGAAGAAAAGATGTGGTAACAAATTGAAATGTTTTTGTTACAAATTTTAATTGTTGCCTATACACTTAAAACTATGTTTGTAGGCAAATACACCAAATTATAAATAAACCAATCATGTTAAAGCGGAAGGGGAAAACGATGCTGGGCATGTCCGTAGTGATATTGGCTACATTAACAGCATTTAATACAAAAGAGCATAAACGGAAGTTGCAGGCAGATCGCCTCTCTGAACCTGTATTTTCGGATTTTGTCTATAAAGGCGAAGATGCAGTTTACAACGAAAATCCATTAAAACCGGGGCAGTTCTATTCGCCCATTCTACAGGGATGTTATCCCGATCCGAGCATTACACGCAAAGGTAATGACTATTACCTGGTGAATTCCTCCTTTTCGATGTTTCCGGGGGTGCCCATTTTCCACTCTGTAGATCTGGTCAACTGGACACAGCTGGGGCATGTTCTGGACCGTGAATCGCAGCTGAAAGTGCAGTCGGCAGGTATCAGTGCGGGAATATATGCCCCAGATATCGTGTACAACCGGCACAACGACACGTTTTACATGATCACGACACAGATCGCCTCGGGCATCGGGAATATGGTCGTCAAGACCAAAGATCCCAAAGCGGGAAACTGGTCCGATCCGGTCAAGCTGGATTTTGACGGCATTGATCCAGCCCTGTTTTTTGATGATGACGGCAAAGCTTATGTCGTGCATAACGATGCGCCGGATAAAGGCAAACAGCGCTATGAGGGCCACCGCGTGATCAAACTCTGGGCATATGATACCGAAAAGGATCAGGTCATCCCGGGAAGTGACCGGATCCTGGTGGACGGTGGCGTGCATCCGGCTGAAAATCCCATCTGGATCGAAGGACCGCATATTTACAAAAAAGATGGCAAGTACTACCTGATGTGTGCCGAGGGCGGCACGGGCAGCGATCACAGTGAAGTGATCTTCTCGAGCGACCATGTCGCAGGACCTTACACCCCTGCGCCCAAAAATCCGATACTCTCCCAGCGCCATCTGGACAAAAATAGGCCCAACCCAGTGGAATGGGCTGGACACGCGGATCTGGTCGAAGGTCCGGACGGATCCTGGTATGGCGTGTTTCTGGGTGTCAGGCCCAATGAAGTAAAACGGGTCAACACGGGCCGCGAAACTTTTATCCTGCCGGTCGACTGGTCGGGTGAATGGCCGGTCTTTGAAGGGGGAATGAAGGCCCTCAAACCCAGCGTGCGAATGCCTGCGGGCGTCAACAACAAGACCCATGCTCGGGGCTACTTCCCCAACGGCAATTTTACGTTCACCGATCCGCTGACCGCCGCAGCGCTGGATCACCGCTGGGTCGCCCTGCGCGGTGCCCGTGAGAAATTTTTGCAGGCCACGGACAAGGGCATGGTCTTCAGGCCGTATGCCGTGGATATCAGTGAGCAAAAACCAATTTCGGCCTTATTTTATCGGCAGCAGCACAAAAATTTTGAGAGCAGTGTATCGCTGGACTACGTGTCGGCCTCGGATTCACACCTGGCGGGGATCACCTGTCTGCAAAGTGAAAAATACCATTACGTGCTGGGTGTCACCAAGCTGGATAACGAGGACCATATCGTCCTTGCCAGAAGCGAAAACGGCAGCACGCGGATCCTGGCCAAAGAGAAAATCCATCTGAACGCCAAGGTGCAGCTGCAGGTTAAAGCAGCCGGCGACGCCTACCAGTTTGCTTATGCCGTGGGGAAAGGAGCCTTCCGGAATATCGGCAACACCGTGTCGGGCGACATCCTATCGACGGACGTAGCCGGTGGATTCACGGGCGCGCTGATCGGCCTGTACAGCACCACAGCGAACAGGATCAGATAAACTGTGCTGAATGTGTAAAGAATATTGAAATGACGATTATAAACAGAACTGAAAACAAAATTTTCTTAAATCCCTAAGTTATGAGAATGATGAAGTTTACGATTCCTGTGCAACGACAACGATGGCTACAATATGGAATACTGCCCTTGCTCTTTTTGCTGGCAGCTCTACAGCTGGCCTTTGCACAGGATAAACTGGTCAAGGGGCTGGTCTCAGACCAGCAGAAACAGCCCATTGAAGGGGTGACCGTATCCGTCAAGGGCGGCACCAGGAGCACGACAACAGACAGTAAGGGCACATTTACCATTGAGGCCGGCAACGGCGCTGTGCTGGTCTTCACCAATGTAGGCTACAAAACAGCCGAAGTGCCGGTGGGCGCCAATAACAGCGTGCAGGTGACGCTGCAATCCGATGATATTGCCATGGAAGAGGTGGTGGTCATCGGTTATGGTACGCAGCGCAAAGAAGCTGTGACGGGTTCGGTGGCCTCGGTAAGCGGTACGACGATGAACGAAGTGCCTGCAGCCAACATCAGCCGTGCGCTGCAGGGCCGTATTGCAGGGGTCAATATGCAGCAGAATTCGTCTAAGCCGGGCTCTCCGATGCAGATCCGGATCCGCGGTACACGCTCCCTGACCGCCGACAACAATCCGCTGATCGTGCTCGACGGAATTCCGTTTGCGGGTTCCATCTCGGATATCAATCCCGCGGACATCAAGAGTGTGGATGTGCTCAAAGATGCTTCGGCAACGGCAATCTACGGTTCGCGTGGTGCCAACGGCGTGATTCTCGTGACCACCAACAAGGGGCGCATGGGGCAGCAGGCACAGCTGGCGTACAACGGTTTTACCGGATTGCGTACCGTATTTGCCAAATATCCAATGATGTCCGGTCCGGAGTTTGCCGAAATTCGCCGCTATGTGGGACAGTTTCAGAACACCCTCGACGAGTCAGACGATACCAATACAGACTGGCAGGACCTTTTCTACAAAAATGGAATGGTCAACAGCCACGATATCAGCGTCAACGGTGGGGCAGAGAAAGGAAACTACAACTTCGGCGCCGGTTACTTCCGCGATGAGGGCGTGGTTCCCCTGCAGAACTATACCCGCTACAATCTGCGTGCTGCACTCGACCAGCAGGTGGGCAAGATATTTAAATTTGGGTTCAACCTCAATCAGAGCTACAGCATCACCAATGGCAACAACCTAGGCCTGTACGGCGTGCTGAGCGCCTCGCCGATAGCCAATCCCTTTAATGCGGATGGCACACTCAAATCCCGTATCCAGCAGCAGACATCGGGTCAGCAATGGGTGCATACCCGCGAGTCCTATGAGGCGCTGGGGGACAGCTATATTAATCAGCAGCGCGTGTTCGGTTCGTACAACAACATGTACAGCGAGATCCGGATTCCCGGCGTGGAGGGCCTGATCTACCGCACCAACCTTGGACTCAACTTCCGTCAGAACAATGATGGCAGCTATACTGGACAGGGTGTATTCAGTGGCACCCCGGACAATGTGTCCACAGCTTCGGTCGCAAACGGCAGAACGGTACAATGGGTAATGGAAAATCTGCTGACTTACGATCGTACCTTTGCGCAAAAACATAACCTCAATTTGGTGGCTCTTTATTCGGCGGAGCAGAACACCACCAACAGCACGCTGATATCGGCCCGCGATATTCCGATCGATGCGTTCCAGTTCTATAACATCGGCCGCGCCCAGGGGGAGATCATTGTCAACCCTGACCAGCAGGGCTATGCCAAAAGCAGCCTGATGTCTTTTATGGGCCGCGCCATGTATACCTTTGACAACCGCTACATGCTGACGATGACCATGCGCCGCGACGGCTCCTCGCGACTGGCACCGGGGCACAAGTGGCATGCCTATCCGGCGATTTCGGCAGGATGGAATATCCACAACGAGAAGTTCAGGTCAGCCGTGCCATGGATAAACCAGCTTAAGCTGCGCCTGGGCTACGGTCAGACGTCCAATCAGGCGGTCGATCCGTACAAGACCCTGGGCTTGCTGAGTACAAGACCGTATAATTTCGATACGCAGTTCCTGACCGGCTACTACATGTCCGAATTGCCCAATCCTTCGCTGGGCTGGGAGTTTTCCAAGACCTACAACTACGGTCTGGACTTCGGTCTCTTCAACAACAGGGTCAGCGGTACTATGGAATACTATGTGCAGAATACCGACAATATATTGCTGCGCGTGGGACTGCCACCGACAAACGGTGGCGGCAGCTACATGGCCAATATCGGAAAGACGCAGAACAAAGGCTTTGAACTCTCCCTCAACGGCGCGGTGATCGACAATGAAAACGGCTGGAAATGGGATGTGGGAGTCAACCTCTATGCGAACCGCAATAAGCTCGTTGAACTGACCTCCGGAAGCCAGCGTGATGAAGGTAATCAATGGTTTGTCGGCCATCCGATCGATGTGATCTATGACTACAAGAAAATTGGCTTGTGGCAGGCCGATGACCCCTATCGGGATATCCTGGAGCCGGGAGGTAACGTGGGAATGATCAAAGTGGAATATACCGGAGAGTACGATGCAAATGGTGTGCCTACACGGGCGATCGGTGCTGCGGACCGGCAGATCATCAATATCCAGCCCAATTTTCTGGGAGGCTTCAATACGCGTCTGGCCTACAAAAATGTCGACCTGAATGTGGTAGGTACCTTCCAGAATGGCGGTACGCTGATCAGTTCGCTCTACGGAAGTACCGGCTACCTCAATCAGCTGAATACCCGCGCGGGCAACAACGTGAGCGTCGAATACTGGCGTGAAGACCGTACGGATGCCAAATATCCGAAACCGGGAGGCATACAGAGTGGTGATAATCCCAAATATGGCAGTACGCTGGGCTATTTCGATGCGTCGTATCTAAAGGTGCGTACGATTACGATGGGATACAACTTTAAACAGAAGTGGGTGGAACGCATGGGTATTGGCCGCCTGCGCCTCTATGCGACGGTGGAAAATCCATTCGTCCTCTTCTCGCCCTACCACAAGGAATCAGGCGGTGATCCGGAACCCAACTCCTATGGCGACGAGAACGTCGCCGTGGGTGGCCTGAGACGGATACTGGTGGTCGGTACAAATACACCGGCAATGAGAAGTTATATTCTGGGGCTCAATCTTTCATTTTAAAACATTCAGGCATGAAAACTTTCAATTCAAAACTTATCATAGGGCTCTGCCTTGGTTCACTGATGCTCGGCATGAACAGCTGCTCCAAATTTTTGGATGAACAGCCCAGAGGAATCTTTACGCCGGGGGATTTTAAGACACCAAACGGTATCAACAACAGTATTGTGGGACTCTATGCCCACCTGCGCTATATCTATGGACAGGCCTATTATTACAATGCCTGCCTGACGGGGACCGATGAGGTGACCTATGCGCAGAGTGCGGACGAAAACTTTCAGGTGATGGACTTTACAGGTCTCAGTACGATGACGGCTGTAAATAGCAGGGCGGATGTGGCATGGCAGGCCGCCCTGCCCAACATCAACATGGCCTCGGGCATCATCGAAAATGCACCGGCAGTGGGCACCTCGCCCGCGATCATCGCCGAAGCACACTTTTTCCGGGCATTTGATTATTTCCTGCTGGTACAGACTTTTGGTGGCGTGCCGCTCGACCTGGGTGGGGGCGAACTCAAATACAGTACCTCTGTGGAGCGTAAATCCAAACGCAATACCGTGGCTGAAGTGTATACACGGGCTATTTTCCCGGACCTGACTAAGGCCATTAGCGATCTGCCCGATGCACCGCGCTTAAAGGGGGCCGTGAGCAAGACGGTGGCCCGCTTATATTTGGCAAAGGCCTACCTGACCTACGCCTGGTGGCTGGAAAATCCGAAAAATATACCGACTTATCCGGAGACCGCACGGACGGATCCCGATGGCAAGACCAGCGCCTGGTATTTCCAGCAGGCTTACGACATGGCCGTGGCTGCTATTGAAAATCCTGGACCGTATGGCCTGCAGCCCACCTTTTACGATGTCAACGTGGGGACCAATGACCGCAACAACGAGATCCTGCTTTTTGCCGACCATACCGAAGACAGCGAGCTGTATAATGGCGGTAGCCTGAGCTATGGCAGTGGCGGTGCACCCGACAACTTTGCGGGCTGGATGATGACCTGGAATTACACGTCGATCACGAGCTCCAAAACAACGGCCTGGAATACCGCCGATCTGGTGAACTCGGTGCAGCGGGAGGCCGCCCAGGCACTGGGGCGCCCATGGACACGGATGGCACCGACGATCAACGTGGTGACCGAAACCTTTGCCGACAAAACCAACGACTCGCGCTACGATGGCACCTTCACGACGGTGTACCGCGGCAACTGGAACAAGGCAAATATCAGCGACCCTTCGTTGTTTAACGCCAATAACATGCCCGTCAAACCGGGAGAGGCCATTCTCACTTTCTTGAATGAGGAGCCACAGACGCCGATCAACTATGACAACAAAACCTATAAAAGCAGTATCGGGGCGGGGGTACTCCCCGGCAGGGCCGACTATGTGATCTCTCCGGAGGGCATCAGCCGCCGTGTCTATCCTGGACTGTGGAAGCTGGGCCCTTACCGCACCGACAACGGCAATGGTTTGGGACAGCCCAATGCGGGCAGCACCCGGCCGTTCAATATTGCCAAGTTTTCCGAGCTGTACTTTATCGCTGCCGAGGCGGCAGTGAAGGGTGCGACGGCCAAAGCCGGCAAGAGCGCACGTGACCTGGTCAACGTGATCCGCGGCCGCGCGGGGGTATGGCGCTGGGACAACAACGGCAACACGGCCAAGGAAGCCAACCGCCGTGCCGAAATGCTGGCTGCGACGCCGGCTCAGATTACGCTCAATTACATCTTGGCCGAACGTTCGCGTGAGTATTATGGTGAGGGCTACCGCTGGTATGACCTCGTGCGTACACAGACTTGGTCCGACATCGCTAAAACCTATCGTATTGCCGGTTCGAATGTAGGTGACCACACGGCAGCAACCTTCACTCGGTCAATACAACCCTTCCACTACCTGCGGCCTATCCCGCAAGGACAGCTGGATGCCATGGATATGTCGGCAGCCGAAAAAGCAGCCTACCAGAATCCCGGATATAACTAATAACAGTGCAGGACATGCCATCTGTACAGGATGAGCGGTCCTGCACTGTTATTTGCGGAATGTGCAATCGTATGAAGATGAAAAAAAGAAAAGCCTGTGCTCTTGTCCTGACCTTAGCTCTGTTCCTCTATACTGCAGTCTCGTCCGCAGCGGTGCGGCTGCCTGCGCTGATAGCAGATCGCATGGTGCTGCAGCGTGATACCGAACTGAAAATCTGGGGCTGGGCCGACAGCGGTGAAAAAATAACGGTTCGTTTTCGTGGCCAAAGCTACCTGACTGAGGCGGATGCGGCAGGTAACTGGGCCATCAGACTGCCGGCACAGAAAGCCGGAGGCCCTTATCTGCTGCAGGTGAATGAGATCGCTATCCGCGATGTCCTGATCGGCGATGTATGGCTTTGCTCGGGGCAGTCCAATATGGAGACACCGATAGAAAGGCTGGTAGAACGCTTTCCGGAGATCAATGAATCCAATAACCATATGATCCGTTATTTTAAGGTGCCGACACAGAGTGCACTGGACCGCCGCAGCGAAATAACCGGCGGTCGCTGGTACTCCGCTGTAGCCTCAGAAGTGATGAACTGGACGGCATTGGCCTATTTCTATGCACAGCAGAGCTATGCTCATACCGGTGTACCCGTGGGCATGCTCGTGTCGAGCCTCGGCGGCTCGAATATAGAAAGCTGGATCAGCCAGGATCAGCTAAAAGAATTTCCCCGGCTGCTGCTCGACCGCCCCGCACTGGACAGCATGCAGCTGGCGCAGCAGGACCGCGGTATCCGGGACTGGATAAAGCCAGACTGGAACGACAGTAGCTGGCCTACCTTTACCGTGCCGGGATGGTGGCGGGACCAGCAACTGCATAACAAGGGAGTGGTCTATTTTAGAAAATCATTTGAATTGCCGGGCGAGCTGGCGGGGCGGTATGGCATGTTGTACCTGGGGACCCTGATCGACAGTGATTCGGTATTTGTCAATGGCCACTTTGTGGGTGCCACCGGCTATATGTATCCGCCCCGCAAGTACCCCGTACGGGCAGGTATCCTGCGCGCTGGGCACAATACCGTGACGGTACGCCTGCGGTCTACTACAGGTAATGGGGGATTTGTGGAAGGCAAGGCTTATAAGCTGCTGGTGAATGACCAGGAGATCAATCTGGCTGGACCCTGGAAATATCAGGTAGGCATGGATCCCGATCTTGCCAAAAGCTATCTGCCGCGACTTCAAAATATAAATGAAGTGGGATCAAAGCTCTATAACGGCATGATCTATCCGATAAAAGATGTGGCCGTGAGCGGCGTGATCTGGTATCAGGGAGAGGCCAATACGGGCAGTCCTCAGACCTACGAACAGTATCTGCGTCTGCTGATCAAAGACTGGCGCCTGACGTTGGAGCGCCCGCAGCTGCCTTTTTTGCTGGTGCAGCTACCTAATTATATGCGCAAACAGGAGCGTCCGTCTGCATCGGGATGGGCGGGTGTACGGGAAGCGCAGTTTAAGGTATCCCGTGACGTTCCCTATACAGCGTTGACGGTCAACTATGATATTGGCGAGTGGAACGATATTCATCCTCTGAATAAAAAAGACCTTGCTGCACGGTTGCTGCTGGCTGCCCGCAAACTGGTGTATGGTGAAAAGCTGGTAAGCTCAGGACCCGTCTATGAGCGTATGGAAATCAAGGACAGCAGGATCGTGCTCTTTTTTAAGGAGGTCGGCACTGGACTGGCAAGCAGGGACGGGCAGCCATTGAGACACTTTGCCATCGCTGGGCAGGACCGCCAGTTTGTCTGGGCGGACGCTGTTGTCAAGGGCAAGACCGTCGTGGTCAGTCATAGGGATATAGCCCACCCCGTGGCGGTACGCTACGCCTGGAGTGATAATCCGGAGGATGCTAATCTGATCAACAGGCAACAGCTGCTGGCCTCTCCGTTCCGGACCGACAGCTGGTGATTTTTTAACCGTGGAAATTTGTTTTACAAAATATGGATAATAACATGAAGGCGGCGATAATTCAGGGCAGAACCTATCTTGGCATAGAATTGGGTTCGACGAGAATTAAAGCTGTATTGGTTAATGATACATGTGAACAGCTAGCGTCAGGCCTATATGATTGGGAAAATCAGCTGATAGCTGGGTATTGGACATATAGCCAGGACGAGATAGTTAACGGACTTCAAAAAGCGTATGCGAGATTGGCTATGGAAGTCAAAAATCGCTACGGTGTGTTATTAACACGGGTGGCGGCCATAGGCTGTTCGGCGATGATGCAGGGCTATATTGCTGTCGACAAAACCGGAAAACTGCTGGTGCCGTTCCGCACCTGGAGGAATATGACCACAGCAGCCGCGGCAGCGCAGCTGACTGAGCGCTTCCAGTTTAAAATCCCGCAGAGGTGGAGCATAGCTCATCTGTTTCAGGCCGTTCTGAACCGGGAGGAGCATGTTGCTCAGATAGATTATGTAACGACACTGGCTGGCTATATCCACTGGCGCCTCACCGGAGAAAGGTACTTGGGAATTGGTGATGCTTCCGGTATGTTTCCTGTTGACCTGACTAAAAGAAAGTTTGATGAGAATAAGTTAGCGGTTTTTGATAACCTGATTGCCCAAAGGGAATATTCCTGGAACCTGATCGATGTCTTGCCTACTATTCGCGTTGCAGGTGAATCTGCGGGGCACCTCAGTGTCGAAGGAGCCCAGTTACTGGATCCTTCTGGCTCGCTGGAGGCGGGTATTCCGATGTGTCCTCCGGAAGGAGATGGTGGTACCGGGACTGTGGCTACAAATAGCGTGAATATACGCGCGGGGAATATCTCTGTAGGTACATCCATTTTTGCCCAGTTTGTACTGGAAAAAGAACTGTCTAAGATATATCCTGAGATTGATATCATGGCAACCCCAGATGGGAAGCCGGTCGGTATCATCCTTGCCAATAACTGCTCCGGCGATATCAACGCATGGGTAAATTTATTCCGTGAGTTTTATCAGGCGATGGGACTCGCGCCGGACATGGATAGGATTTATGAAACGCTATTTAACAAAGCTATGAATGCAGAACCCGACGGAGGAGCATTGTTGAGCTACGGCTATTATTCCGCAGAAAGTATCACCGGTGTCGATGTCGGCCGGCCGCTTTTTGTCCGGTGCCCTGCAAGCCGCTTTAATTTATCCAACTTTATGCGCACACATCTATTTTCTGCTTTTGCTGCACTCCGCCTGGGAATGGATATTTTAACAAATGGAGAGCACATCCGGATCGAACAGATTAAAGCACATGGCGGTCTGTTCAAAACCCGTCTTCCCGCGCAAAAAATATGCGCGGCGGCACTCGATACACCCGTTTCGGTGATGGCTACGGCCGGAGAGGCGGGCGCTTGGGGGATGGCAGTTCTGGCATCCTTTATGGTCAACAGAAAGGATGCGGAAACATTATCTAGCTACTTGTCTGACCGCGTTTTTGTACGGTTAGAAGAACAGATTATTGCTCCGGAGCCCAGAGATGTAGAAGGTTTCACTGTTTTTATGAACCGGTATAAGCAGGGTTTAGCCATTGAGCGCACGGCTGGCGAATATTTCATGGAAGATAACCTTTCTGACGGCTAAACATGACAAGTTTGAAAAAGGATGCACTGGACCGAAAGATAAATCCCTTCAACCAGGGGAACGGGACAGCCTATCCCATTCTCTTTATGTTGAGTTGCTGCCACTTGTTTAACGATACCATTCAATCGCTCATACCAGCGATCCATCCGGTCGTCAAAGAATCATTTCAACTGAATTTTTCTCAGATCGGGCTGATTGTCTTTGTCTTCCAGCTATCTTCCTCGATTATGCAGCCGCTGATCGGATTTATCACCGATAGGAAACCTTATCCATATCTATTTCCGGTGAGTATGCTGTTTAGTCTCCTGGGCTTAGTCACGTTGGCTTTGGCCAGCAGTTACGGCTGGTTACTGATGGCTGTGGTGACAGTCGGTGCAGGATCCGCTATTTTTCATCCGGTAGCATCGAGAATTGCGTATGTGGCATCAGGAGCAAAACGCGGGTTTGCCCAGTCTCTTTTTCAGCTCGGCGGTAATGTCGGAACGGCAATGGGCCCTATACTTGCTGCGGTGTTGATCGCTCCATATGGTAAAAAAAATGTACTGTGGCTGTTGCCGGTAGCATTGCTGGCAATGGGGATATTGTACCGAATAGCATCTTGGTACAAACCAAAGAGCAGAACGGCGCCTACGGAGGACAAAAATGGATCGCAGTATACTGAAATGGTAGAGAGCTGGGGAAAGAGGATTGTTGTTCCCCTGGCTATTTTGTTGCTATTGATCTTCTCAAAGTATTTTTATTCGGCAAGCCTGTCGAGCTACTACACATTTTACCTGATGGATAAATTTGCGCTTTCAGTGAGGGAATCTCAGGTTTATCTGTTCGTTTACTTATTGGCGGTAGCCGTCGGTACGATGATTGGAGGAGTCTTGGCCGACCGGATAGGCCGAAAGAATGTTATTTTATTTTCAATATTCGGGGCTTCGCCCTTTACGTTAGTTTTACCCCATTCAAATTTAATCTGCTCGGTCATATTAACTGTCATCATTGGTTTAATTATAGCGTCGGCCTTTTCAGCAGTCGTGGTGTATGCACAGGAGCTTTTACCCGGAAACGTGGGAATGGTGTCGGGACTCTTTTTTGGACTCTCTTTCGGAATGGCAGGGATTGGATCAGCTGTATTGGGAAAAATCGCCGACAGTTCTGGTATAGACCTTGTCTATCGTATATGTGCATTCTTACCACTCATAGGGGTGGTTGCTGTTTTTTTACCGGATCGGAGGGTGGAGAAAGTGTTTTGATTTTTGTCTGAAAAAGTCAAAACTATTTTGCTTAAAAATTGTTTTTTAATTGATTGTAATCATAGGTTAGTTAAAACATAGGTAATGGGTAGTTTTTAAGGCTGGGTCAGGTAATGGGCTCAGCCTTTTTTTACGCTATCTGCGGTGAACACGGTTCAATCAGGTTGTGGTATTTTCGCCATCGCGCGCACGGGGAATGTTCCCACCCCCTTAAACTTGGGCGGCACAGCGCTAAAGGTAAATCCATCTTCTGGCAAAAGGTACAGGTTGCAGAGATGTTCCACAATCAGAATCCCGGCACCTAAAAGCGTCGTATGGACAGGTCGCGTCTTGCCCGAGGTGCTGTCGATGTTATGCGAATCGATGCCGACCAATTTGACAGCGCACTCTTTCAGAAATAGCGCTGCATCCTCTGTCAGATACGGATGATTCTCATAATACTGCTCGCTATTCCAGAATTGATCCCAGCCGGTATGGATTAATACGGCTTTGTTTCGGATCTCGTGGTTGATCAAATGCTCCCGTGTAATTTCAAGGCTGCTCGAATAGGGGATACGTATCACAGTCGCTTCTAGGTCTGCAAAACACTCGAGTCCGATTTCGGAAAGGTCTTTGCCGTCCTCGAAACGGTGAAAAGGACAGTCAATATACGTTCCAGTGTTAGAGACCATCTCGATTTTACCGATTTGAAACTCGGTTCCCTCCGCATAAAATTGCCTGGAGTTTTCCCTGCTCAGGTAATCACAGATGATTGGTGCGGGGAGACCTTTGTAGGTCACCAGTCCATCCTCGATGGTATGACTGAGATCGACAAATAGATCGCGGGTTGGGGATAGGTCGATCGGCTTGCGTTTGTGGGGTTCCGTAAAGATCACTTTGTTCGTAATTTTGGTCTGCCCCACCATCAGAAGCCTCATATCGGCAACAATATAGTCTGCAAGTTCTTTATCCGAGATACTGTCGCCTGCGATGTCGAGCCTAAAGTCTTCCCCCTTGATGCATCCACCATTAGTAAAGGATATTTCAAAATCAAATTTTACGCGTTTGTCCATGTTTTGGTGTTCCAATTTTAAGCGTGTATTTCTCCTGCTCTAATATACGTTATTTTGTACTTCCTGTAAGCAATCGCTGCCGGTTACCCATATTTTAGGTACCGAGCACGCCAAGGATCCACAGAAGCCATGTTTATCTACTTAAGGGCAGCCTCTCCTTCAGAAACATGCGGGATTTAATTCATTAGTTAATAATAGTATGTTTTCTTTTTAAGGTCTGTAATCGTGTTTAATGATTCGTTTACGGTTTAAATAGTTGAAATAAGTAGATTATGGTATGGTGTGGATAAGTGTGATAGCAATGTGAATACTCTGTTTTTTTGTGTGGTTTTGATAAAAAAGCATCTTTGTGCTACCATTAACGTTGGATATCCCTAATTGTGTACATCGACACTGCCTACGACAATCTGGACACTATATGTTTTTGCCGGATAACATGTCAGTGGTCGTAAGAAGGGGATCAGGAAATACCAGTACTCCTATTCCGACGGATGCTGTCGGGGTTTATTGGGCTGACGGCACTGTTCAGGAGACTGCCAAACCTGCCGTTATTTTAACTGCTTCTGACGTCTACGTGATGCCAATACACCAAAACAACCAGGTCGGTATACGGTGTATGAGAAGCAAATAACGACAGTCTGATGTAATTGCAGATTATTTGGATAAATAATAGTAAATGGGATAGTTATCAGTGGCGACTGATAGCTATCTTTTTTTTTGTCTGTGCTATGAAATATTCCTAATTTTAGCCCGCCGAATCTTTCTCTCTTAGAAAACGGCCGTCAATCGTAGTAGTGAACGTGTTCAATAAAAAAATCCCTTAGATGAAAAAAAAACTTCTTATCGCCATCTCATTCCTGCTTCTACTCCTGTTGTTTTTTGCGATTAAGACAATCGCCTGGGATAGTAAGAAGAAAGAGATAGATACCATCCTGGACAAAACTAGGGAACTCCAGCGCACGGTCAAAATATCGGCACAGCTGGAATCTGCACTGAAAGCGCTTGATCTATCCGATACTTATAACTATGATGAAGGCAAGGCACGAGCACATTATTGGGCGGCAGATGCACTATTTAGCTTAGGGCTGTTTAAGGAAGGGTTCAAACATATCGAAGGTCTCGAAAATACAAAATACCATGGCGATGATATAGAAATGCAATCCGAGACGCACCGGGAGAAAGGCAGGGGATACCAAGGGCTCGAATTATATCAGCAGGCAATAGCGGAATATCGTTTGCAGTTGGCCTGTACGGCCAAGCTAAAGGGGGAAAACCAAAAGAAGTCGTATATGTACGCCTTTGGGAATTTAAGTACTGTGTACGATAGGCTAGGAAAATTAGATTCTGTGCAAAAGTATCTGCAGCTAGAATTGGAAGGACTTCGGGATCTGGATGAAAAAGAAAATGTATTAATGTACGTGGGTCTTTACGATCATCTCGGTAGTTTTTATATCAAAAAAGCTGATCTTGTAAAAGCAGAATACTACCTTAACAAATCGCTGGATTTGATTGAGCGATATAAAGTTCCGATATTCTTTAATACCATGACCTATTTGTCGAGTTTGGAGCAGGAGAAAGGAAACATTAAAAAATCCGTAATGTGGAATCAAAGGAGCTTAGCGAATATGAGGGAAGTCGGAGCTTGGGGGGCGGTGAGTAGAAAATATAAATATTTAGCCTATTTTTATCGATACTACAAGCTTGGGGACGAGCAAGCCCGTGAGTATGAGCTCGAACATGCCTGGCTTAGAGATTCTCTGGAAAAGCAAGATAAGGCGGTAATCGACAGTGTGATGATCCAATTGGTGAAAGCCAACGAAAAGGTATCTGCGAAAAAGATCACAAGTTCCGTAAATATTTCAATCGTTATTTTTGCTCTATTGGTGGCGGTTACCATCTTTTTTGTATGGCGTGTCAGACGCAACCGCAAGCTGCTGGGCCAAAAGGAAGAGGCCCTGCAGGAAACGGAAACGATCAACAGGGAACTGAGCGAGCAGATCGGGGAAAATAAATTCGCGACTCTGCTCGAACTGGCAAAAAGCAATAATCCGGAGTTTCTCGCCTTGTTTACTGAGCTGTATCCCGAGTTTATACAGTCCCTGAAAACTTTGGATCCAAGTATCAGAAGTACCGAACTGGAGTTTTGCGCCATGGCTTTTCTGAATTTTACGGCCAAAAATATTGCCGAATATACCTTCGTGACCGTCAGGGCGGTACAGGTGCGGAAAAATAGACTGCGAAAGAAATTGGGAATCCCTTCGGATGCGGATTTCAATAACTGGATGCAGGAGCTGGCGCAGAAAAATAGCCCATCGTCCAGTGAAAGCTAGGCGCTTAATGGTCACTCGGCTGCTCTGCAAAGCCAATCCTTAAAGCCTGCTCCTTTTGCCGTCCAGTTGATATTTTTTATAAGGGTTTAAAACAGTATAACTGCAAGCATTAGGCAGAAAAATCACTATTTTTGAAGCTGAGATAACCGGTCTGGATGTTCTGATAAAAACGACCCGACGGGATTAGCCTAACGAAATCGATGAAAAAGCAATTTCTATTTTTTATTCTATTCTTATTTGCGATCAAGGCTTCCGCAGTGGATAGCAGGCAGCATGAGGTGGACTCACTTTTGAATAAAACCAGATAACTATTTAATGCTGGCCAGCTGTTATCATATATTGAGACGGCCATTAAAGCCCTTAATTTGTCCGAGGAAGCTAACTATGACGCTGGTAAAGCAAAAAGCACATTCGTGGATTGCAGAAGGCCTGGTGCATGTGGGCCTGTTTAAGGAGGGACTGAAACATCTTGAACGTACTGAAACCACCAGATATTACAGGGAAAATATTCTCGCGCAATCCGAAGTACACCGGGTGCGGGGAAGAGCCTACGGTGAGCTCAAGTTGTATCAGCAGGCAATTCGGGAGTTTCGCTTGCAACTAGGACTGATCAGGAATCTGACAGGCGAAAAGCAAAAAAAATCCTATCAGTTTACCTATGAAAATCTTAGTACTGTTTTTGATCAGATCGGACAGCTTGATTCCGTAGAGAAATATAACCGCCTTCAGCTGGACCTGTTGCGGGGGGATGATGAAAAGAAGGAAGTCTTCCGCTATTTGGTGGTGTATGATAACCTGGGCCGGTTGTATATTAAGCGGGGTGATTTTGAGCAGGCACAACAATATCTCGATAAGTCCTTAGCCCTCGTTAAGAAATATAACATCCCAGTTGTTCTGAATACGTATAGTTTGTTGGGTAACTTGGAAGAAAAGAAAGGAAATTTAGAAAAAGCTGCAACCTTTTACGAAAAGAGCCTGGCAAGTAAACGGGAAATGGGCAGCAGAAATGGGATAAAGTATTCTTACAGGCAGTTAGCGGATTTTTACCGCACCAATAAGTTGGACAAAGGTAAAGCGAATGAATATGAACTGGCTTTTAGCCGGCTCAATGATTCGCTGGAAAATGAAAATAGGCAGGTCGTGGATATGGTGCTCAACCAGATCCTGAAATTAAAAGATCAGGAATCTGCCACGAAAGTTACTAAATCACTTACCATTTCAATCATTGCACTGGTATCGCTTGTCGTGGCGATCTCATTTTTTGTCTGGCGTGTCAGACACAACCGCAAGTTGCTGGGCCAAAAGGAAGAGGCCCTGCAGGAAACGGAAACGATCAACAGGGAACTGAGCGAGCAGATCGGAGAAAATAAATTCGCTACTCTGCTCGAGCTGACAAAAAGCAATAATCCGGAGTTCCTGGCTTTATTTACTGAACTTTATCCCGAGTTTATACAGGCCCTGAAAACTTTGGATCCAACTATCAGAAGCACCGAACTGGAGTTTTGCGCCATGGCTTTTCTGAACTTTACGACCAAAAATATCGCCGAATATACCTTCGTGACCGTCAGGGCGGTACAGGTGCGGAAAAATAGACTGCGAAAGAAACTGGGAATCCCTTCGGATGCGGATTTCAATAACTGGATGCAGGAGCTGGCGCAGAGACCCGCCATGGCATCCGGCGAAGCTAGTGCATGATCTGTAAAGGGCAGGCAGGGTGTGTGTATGTCAATAGAAATAATTAAGTTTGTACCATACCGGTATATGATGCAATCTGTCTATTTCTATTGTTTGTTGCTATGTTCGCTGCTCAGCGGTACTGTCTTTGGACAATCTGCGGACTATTCCCGTTTTCGCAATATTTCCTTAGGAACCAGCGCAAATACGGTACACTCCTTTGCGCAGGATAGCCTGGGCATGTTGTGGGTCGGTAGCAACAATGGTCTGTTTAATTACGACGGCTATTCGTTGCAGGCTGTTACCGATGCCGGTTCTCCTTTTCAGACTTTTATATACTGCATCACACTGATTGATAGCAAACGCTTTGCGCTGGGTACGGGTCAGGGTGTGCGGATCTATAATTATCAGGCTGATCGTTTTGAACCCTTTCCGGAGGGCGGGCCGTCTGATGTCAGGGCGATGTTGCTCCTGGGGGACAAGTTGTGGATAGGTGCCATCGCCGGCCTTTACTGTTACGATATCAGAACCGGTAAATTGACGGATTATGGCCAGTCTACCCTGCAGCGTAAGGCGAGCTTAGCTGTATACGCGCTTGACCGGGTGGGGGATAGGCTCCTGATCGGTGCTTACAACGGCCTTTTTGAACTGGATCCCGCGGCAAAGAAGCTTGTGCAGCTCCAGCTTCCTGACTACAAGCCGGGCAGCAACCAGTTTGTAAATTCCATGTTGACGATCCCAGCCACCGCCATCACGTATATCGGCACGGAATATGGACTGTATCTGTACGATAGCCGAAACCGTAAATTGCGGAGGGCACCCGTGCTGCTCAACCATCCCATCAAGTCCATCGCTTCCACGGATCAGCATACGCTGCTGGTAGGCACCGACGATGGTCTTTTTATCTATCAGCCCGACCAGCAGCTGGTCACGCGGGTCAAACACGATTCGCGCAATAGGAATTCCCTGGCCAACAATATCGTTTGGAGCATCTTCAAAGACCGTTCGCAAAACATCTGGCTGGGTACGGACCTCGGGTTTTCTCTGTGGTCGCACCGGCAGACAGAAAAAATATGGCCGATTTACCAGCTGACGGGCAGCAGCGACGGCAACCGTTTTTATAAAATAGCAAGTGACAGGAACGGATGGTACTGGCTGGGGGGCGACAACGGCTTGATCCGCGTGCATGGGCTGGATAAAAAAAATATGGAAAGCTACTGGTACCGGATGGATGCCGGAAACTACCGTCTGACGCACAACCGCATCCGCGATATCTATATGGACAACAAGGGGCTGGTATGGATTGCTTCCGACGGGGGCGTCAATGTCTTTGACGAGCGGTCGCGGCAGTTCCGCAACTTTGTGATCGTCGATGCTTCCGGCAGACGCAATGCAAAATGGGCCTACGATATTCTGCAGGATGCTGAGGACAACCTCTGGGTGGCCTCCTATATGGGGGGCATCTTTGTCGTAAACCGGAATACGCTGCTGGGGTCGTCCGGTCCAGTGACGGCCGCGCGCAATTACAGTAAAGCGGATGGACTACTGGAAGATTTTGCCAACCAGATTGTCGACAACGGTAGAGGGAGGATCCTGGCGCTGTTTTACAACAAGGGCATCAGCAGCATCGACGCAGCCACCGGAAAGGTCACGGAACTCAAAGATAGCGCCGGCCGGCCACTACGGCAGGCTACCTTTATGCTCAAAGACAAGCAGCAGACCATATGGGTCGGGGAACATGGTGGGCTCAGGCGCCTTTCTGCCGATGGGAGCAGCAGAATGATACGGTTTGACCCCGTAGGGAAAGGGGAGGTGACCGCCATGGTAGAGGTAGAGGACCATATCTGGGTGGCCACCAGCGCGGGGGTATGGCAGATCGCTAAACAGAGTCTGAAAGCCGAATTGCTGCGCTATGGGCAGCGGATTTCGTCGATGTACTACGATCTCGCGCAGAATGAAGTGATCCTGGGCGGTATTGATGAACTGGTTGTCCTGCCCGCCCGAACGCCACCGGCCGAAGACGGTCGCGCAAAAAAGATCGTCCTTACCGCCATGTATGTCAACAACGCGCTGTTTGGAGACTACGGCTATGGACTGCGGTACCGCAATACCATCAGCCTGGATCACAACCAGAACAACCTGCGGCTGGAGTTTTCGGGACTCGATTATGGGAACCAGCTAGGCTACCGTCTGGCCTATGCTTTTAAGGGCAAAAATGAGACGTGGATTCCGCTTGAACGTGGCGACAATAAGGTGCTGCTATCCAATTTGAACCCCGGTAGCTACGACCTGCAGCTGGCCAAAGTGGATATAGCGGGGCATGTGGTGTCCGACATTCACGAATATCACATTACGATCCGCCATCCCTGGTATGCCTCCTACTGGGCCAAAAGCCTATATGCGCTGAGTGCCTTATGTCTTTTGCTCTGGATAATCAACTTTTTTAGGGTGCGCAACACCTTGAAATGGGAACGTCGTGAGCGACGGAAGGTGATGGAGCTCACCAAGATGAAAATGGACTTCCTGGCAGCGATATCGCATGAAATTAAAACACCGCTGAGCCTGATTCTGGCGCCGGTAAGTCAGCTGATGCGGCAGACCAAAAACAGCGAAAAGAAGAAACAGCTAGATGGGGTTCATCGCAACGCGTTAAAAATCAGTAGTTTGATTCAGGAGCTGATGACTTTTGATCAGACCGGGGGGCGTGAAATGCCGTTGCAGGGACTGCTGATCTCGCAGATCGATCTGGTCGCCCACATACGGCAGATCGTGCACGACTGGCGGCAGATCCCAGAATACGATAACCTCAGCATCTGCTTGGTGAGTGAACTGGAACATGTGTTTGTACAGACGGATGTGGCCAAGCTGGACTCGATCGTCAACAACCTGCTGGCCAATGCCTGTAAATATAACCGTCCGGGGGGACGAGTGGAGCTGATCCTCAGGAGCGCGGCAGGCGGGGTGGAGCTGACGGTGCGGGATACGGGTGTTGGCATCGCACCGGATGACCTGCCTTATGTGTTCAGTAAATTTTACCGTTCTGCTGTCAGGGAGGTCAGTGAAGTACAGGGCACGGGGGTGGGGCTCTACCTCGTCAAAAGCTACTGCGACCAGCTGGGCTGGCCGATCAGCCTCAACAGTAGTCCTGAAGGTACAGAGGTAACGCTGCAGCTGAAACTGGGCACCATGGCTGAAACGGATCGGCCCGATGATGGCGGTAACGACGACAAACGTAAGCTGCTGATCGTCGAAGACAATGCTGAGCTTGCCGATTTCTTGCGCAATACACTGCAGGATACATATGATTGCGTGGTCGTGGGCGATGGCCGTGAAGCCTTGCGATTGATAGAGGGACACGCTTTTGTGCCGGACATCATCATCACGGATGCCATGATGCCCCATATGGGCGGAATTGAAATGGTCCGGAAACTCCGGCAGCAAACGGCCATCGCCACCATACCGATCATGCTGCTGACAGCACAAAATGATGAGCTGATCCAGCGTGAGTGGGTAGCGGCCGGAATAGATGCATATATGAGTAAACCTTTCGACATGGCGCTGCTCCATATGCAGCTGCTGCAGCTGCTCGACCGAAAAGAGAGACTCGCTGCCCAATTGCGTATAGACCAGATCAGCCAGCCTGCAACGCCGGCTCCGGTACAGTCGCCCGACGAAAAATTTCTCGCACGGGTGACGCAGCTGATCGAAGACAATATTGATGATTCAGACTTTTCGGTACAGCGCCTGAGCGAGCTGACAGATGTGGCCCCGAAACAGCTCTACAGAAAAATAAAACAACTCACCGGACATACACCGGTGGAATACATCCGTAGTATCCGGATCAAAAAGGCCGCTCTCTTACTGCAGCAGCGGAAGTTTACCGTAGCCGAAGTGATGTATATGGTCGGTTTTTCCAATGCCTCCTATTTTTCCAAATGTTTTCAGGCACAATTTGACATGTCTCCCAAATCGTATATGGATACCTATCGGTAGTTTGTTGGTATTTAGGGTTTTATATTGCTATGTCCAAATTGGATAGGTCGAAATGTCTATTTTGTGTTGTTGTTTGTCCGATATGTGGCGCTAAAAAAGGTTGTCGATGAATAGGTTTGCGGTAGGAATAACCAAAAATTATAAATCGATAATCCATGCGTGCAATTATTTTATGCTGCTTTGCTCTTTTTGGCTATGGCCATCTACTGGCACAGGTGAAAGCCAGTAAAAAGATACCCACAGTATATGTGGACCAACGGGGTGTGATGCGCTGGTCGGACTCAGGAGCCGAAGCTTCTTTCTACGGCGTCAATTATACGGTACCGTTTGCCCATGCATACAGGGCACTCGCCTACAAGGGAATCGACCATAAGCAGGCCATCGACCGCGATGTCTATCACTTCGCCCGTCTGGGCTATAATGCCTACCGTATCCATATCTGGGATGTCGAGATATCAGACCGGCAGGGCAATCTGATTAATAATGTGCATCTGGATCTGCTTGATTACCTATTTTTTAAGCTACAGCAAAAAGGAATCCGTATGCTGATCACGGGGATGACTAATTTCGGAAATGGCTATCCCGAAAAAAATGAAAATACAGATGCTTTCAGCTATCATTATGATAAATGTCAGGTACATGCCGACCCGAAGGCTATTGCCGCACAGGAACGGTATATCGGTCAGCTGCTCCGTCATGTCAACCCTTATACAGGTTATGCGTATCAGGACGATCCCTATGTGATCGGTTTTGAGATCAACAATGAGCCTTGCCACATGGGTACAGTACAGACTACGTCAGCCTATATCGCCCGCATGGTTGCTGCCATGAAGAAAAGTGGGAATAAGAAGCCCATATTTTACAATGTCAGCCATAACATGGATCATGTGGGGGCGTACTTTGATTCGGCGATCCAGGGGACTACTTATCAATGGTACCCGGTCGGGCTGGTCGCCGGCAAGGAACGCCACGGCAACTTCCTGCCTTACATTGATCAGTACAGCATTCCTTTTTCAGATGTGAAGGGTTTTGACAATAAGGCCCGGGCAGTGTATGAATATGATCCTGCAGACAACCTCTACAGTTATATGCATCCGGCCATGAGCCGCACCTTTCGTTCGGCAGGATTTCAATGGATCACACAGTTTGCCTATGATCCGATGGATATTGCAGCGTACAATACGGAATATCAGACGCATTACCTCAATCTGGCCTACACCCCTGCTAAGGCACTGAGCACGATGATCGCAGCGGAAGTCGCCTATAGGGTGCCGCGTAATGAGAAATTTGGCCGTTACCCGCAGGATACCGTCTTTGGCGACTTTACGGTCAGCTACGGCCGGGACTTGTCATTGATGAATACCGCCGAGCGCTATTATTATAGCAATCATACGGATGTAAATCCTGTCGACGCGCGCAGACTGCAGCATATTGCAGGGCATGGCAGGTCTCCGGTAGTCAGTTATACAGGCTCCGGGGCTTACTTTCTGGACCGCCTGGAGACGGGCGTATGGCGCCTTGAGCTCATGCCGGATGCGGAAAAAATTGCGGATCCTTTTGCCAAACCTTCACTCGGACGTGAAGTGGTACATATCCTGTACCGGCGACAGGATATGGATGTTCGTGTTCCGGACCTGGGCAGTGCATTTACCGTGGAGCCGCTAGGGGTAAAGGACGGAGAGGCTGGCACAGCCACGGCAGACGGTACCAAACTCACCCTCTCGCCCGGCGTTTACCTACTGAAGCGTAAGGGTCTTCAACCTAAAAATCGGTGGACAGCGTCCACCGTCTGGAACAATGTCCTGCTGGGTGAGTACCATGCACCGCATGTACAGCCGTTACAGCAGCCTATCCTTGTGCACCAGAAGCCTGAGGTGCTGGAAAAAGGAAACCCAGTCACCCTGCAGTTTCGCTTTGTCTTTGACAGGCAGCCTGATTCCATCATTCTGCAGACGGACGAGGTCTCCTTCTGGAATGCGCACAATCCCTATATTAAATTAATGCCCAATGCTGGTTACAGCTACACGGCGGAGCTGCCGGCTTCCATGCTGAAGGGCAGTGAGCTGAAGTATACGGCGACGGTATTTATCGACGGGCAACGGTATACCTACCCCGACAATCGTGCAGGCAATCCTCTGGACTGGGATTACCGGGTGGGAGACTATTGGACAGTGGATTTGTATGAGCCTAAAGCGGCAATTTCTTTGTTTGATCCTGTCGCCAGAGAAGCTGTGCTGGAGACCTATGCGATTCCGGAAACTGCCCATGTGCAGGCTGTTGCAGAACGCAGCCCGGGGCAGTTACCGTACTGGACCTATAAGATCGGTACCAGAGACAAAGGGGCGCAGTACTTCTGGGTAAGGGACATCAAACAGACTATCCTAGGCAGGCCCGCTGGTGTGGCAGCTGCCACACAGCTGTGTGTACAGCTGAAAAGTAGCGGCGGTCATCCGAAGCTCAATATAGGTTTTGTGACAAGCCAAGGGTATACCTATACCAGCAGAGTGACAGCAGCGTCGCAGGCGGAAACCGTGCTGCGCATCCCTCTGGCGGATCTGCGACTGATGCCCACGGCCTTGCTGCCAGCACCTTATCCGGTGTTTCTCGACCGCTTTTTTCATCCGGAAGCTGGACCGCAGTTTGTCCCCGGCACCGTCGAAAAGCTGATCCTTTCGGCGGCAGACATGGAAAGTGTATCGTTGGGCGTAGGTGCCATCTGGCTGGAGTAATGCAATAGCTGCGAAGCACGGGCCTGTCTGAGCTTCGCTAAGCTGCACGGTATATGCGCAGCGTGTAATCAACATATAAAGGGAAAAAGAATACAGTTATAAACGAATAAATCTGATAAATATGAAGGGTTTGGCATTTAAAACAAGTGTATTGGGCTTGTCATTGCTATCCTGCCTGGGGACTGCTCATCTGCAGGCAGCACCGGGTGGGGATAGCCGGTGGATAGGGCTGGTGCAGCAACAGGATGTCCGCGGTGTGGTACGCAACGAACAGGGGCAGGGCATCGCAGGTGTCACCGTGCTGGTGGCCGGCACAACCATCGGAACATCCACGGCTGCCGACGGATCATACCGTATCGCAATGCCCAAAGGTAAAACACAGCTCCAGTTTTCGATCGTCGGTTACAGCAGTCAGACATTGACTGTCACAGGCTCCACATTGGATGTCACCATGGCGCAGGCGGGAACGGTGCTGGACGAACTGGTGGTCGTAGGCTATGGTAGCACCACGAAAAAAGACCTGACTGGCGCTGTCAATACGGTGAGCAGCAAGGATTTTAATGGTGGACTGGTGGGCTCCCCCGAACAGCTGATCAATGGAAAAACTGCTGGTGTACAAGTGATGGCCAACAGTGGATCGCCCTCATCGGGCAGCACGATCCGCATCCGTGGGGGGGCTTCGCTAAGTGCCAGCAATGACCCTTTGATCGTCCTCGATGGGGTGCCGTTGGAAACAGGCGGAATCAGTGGCAACAGCGGCAATTTTCTGAGCCTGATCAACCCCAACGATATTGAAAGCATGACCGTGCTCAAAGACGCCTCATCGACGGCCATCTATGGGTCCCGGGCATCCAACGGGGTCTTGCTGATCACCACAAAGAAAGGGAAAGGCGATGCACTACGGCTTTCGTTCTCATCGATCGTATCGCTGCAGCAGGCCCTGGGTGTAGCCGATATGATGTCACGGGAAGAATTCGCCGGACTGATCAATAGTAAGGGGACTGCTTCGCAGAAGGCGCTGCTGGGCAACGCTTCCACGGACTGGCTGTCTGAGGTTTTTCAGGATGCCATAGGTACCGACAACAACCTGAGCCTGCAGGGCAAGATCGGCACCGCTTTGCCCTTTCGCGCTTCGGTGGGCTATTATAACCAGCAGGGGACGTTGCGTACCGACAGAACGGATCGCATGACCGGTGCCCTGGTACTTAGCCCTACGTTTTTCGATAAACACCTGAGCGTTAACTTGAATGTCAAAGGAGCTCGTAACAACAATCGTTTTGCCAACACGGATGCCATCTGGTCGGCAGTGGCATTCAATCCGACGCAGCCCATCTATTCGGGCAAAGATGTCTATGGTGGATACTACGAGAGTCTGGACAACGCCGGCCTGCCGGCAACGGGCGCCAACCTCAATCCCCTGGGCCTGCTAAACCAGGAAAAGCACCGCAGCACGGTCAACCGTGCAGTCGGAAACCTTGACCTTGACTACAAATTACATGTGCTCCCCGAACTGAAAGCGCACCTCACCCTGGGCTACGACTATGCCAAGGGGGACGGATACAATCATATTCCGGCAAGTGCCGCGAGCAACTTTTCGATCGGTGGTGCCTATGACAGCTATGAGCAGACACTCAAAAACAAACTGTTTACTGGCTACCTGAACTACAATAAGCTGTTTGCCGATATCAAGAGCACCTTTGACCTGACGGTGGGCCATGATTATCAGTTCTGGAGCGCCCGTCGTCCGCCCATTGTGTACTACAACGATGCTGGAGATGTGCGCTCCACGGCCATTGCATCGGACGAGCGGCATACACTGATCTCCTGGTACGGGCGCCTCAATTACAACTACGACAGCCGTTACCTGCTGACAGCCACCGTCCGTAGGGATGGCACCTCTCGCTTTAGCCCGGAAAACCGCTGGGGCACATTTCCTTCGGTAGCCCTGGCATGGCGGCTTTCGCAGGAGCCGTTTATGCAGAGCATCGCTTTTCTGGATGATCTGAAACTCCGCGCCAGTTATGGTGTCACGGGGCAGCAGGAGGGGATCGGCAACTACGGATATCTGCCTGTGTATAATCAGGGAACGGCCTATGCACAATACCGTTTTGGAGAACAGTACCATCTGGTGTACCGCCCCATGGTGTACAACCGGGACCTGCGCTGGGAGACGACCAAAGCCTTTAACTACGGTGTGGATTTCGCTTTATGGAAAAATAGGGTATCTGGTGCTGTTGAGTACTACAGCAGAAAGACCCATGACCTGCTGGCCAATGTGCCGGTGGCGGCGGGAACCAACTTTGATCAGAACGCGACCATCAATGTGGGGAATGTGGAAAGCCGTGGTTTTGAATTTCAGCTGAATACCGTGCCCATCCAGAAGGACAACCTGCGCTGGGAAGTGAATTTCAATGCCACCAACCAACATATGAAAGTCACCAATATTGCGCTGGTGCAGGACGCTACTGCTGTCGGCAGCTATGTGGGACCGAATGTCAGCGGTAGGGGTATCCAGATCCTGACTACGGGCTATCAGCCTTATATGTTTTATGTCTACAAGCAGCTGTACAACGAAGCAGGCAAACCGCTGGAAGGCGTGTATGCGGACCTGAACGGCGACGGTGCTATCGATGAAAAAGATCTCTACCGCTACCAGTCGCCGGCACCCAAATGGATTTTTGGCTTCAATACACAGCTGACCTACAAAAAATGGACGGCAGCGACCACATTGCGCGCCAACCTCGGCAATTACGTATTCAATAATACAAAAATGAACCTGAGTGCCTGGGAAACGCTCCAATATGTGGATCCGGCGATCAACAACCTGCACCGCGACTACTTTCATACCGGTTTTCAGAGCCGGCAGTATTATTCGGATTACTATGTTGAAAATGCGTCATTCCTGCGCATGGAGAATCTGACGCTGAATTACAGCTTTGGCAAGGTCGGCAGGATTTCCAGCCTCCGGGTGGGTGCCGTGGCCCAGAATGTCTTTATCATCAGCAACTACAGCGGAGTGGATCCAGAGGTGCCAAACGGCTTTGACAGCTCGTTTTATCCCCGCTCAAGAACCTTCTCCCTAAGCGTCAATATGGATTTTTAATACGATATAGAAATGAAAAATATAAAGAGATATTGTTTCGGACTGCTGAGCCTGATGTTGCTGTGGCAGTCCTGCACAAAAGACCTGAATCAGTATCCTACGGTGGAGACGACTTCCGAATCGGTGTATACCTCGCTGGAAGGCTATCGGTCGGTGCTGGCCAAACTATATGCGTCTTTTGCGGTCGCCGGCAATGGCAGGGGGGATGCTGATCCCGATATGGCGGGCAGCACCGCTTCCTGGGGATACCTCAGGGTGTATTTTAATCTACAGGAAGTACCTACTGACGAAGTGGTTTACACCTGGGCGGGTGGTGACAACATGACTGACATACAGTACATGACCTGGGGTGCGTCAGATACTTGGGTCAATGCGATGTATTACCGTATTTATTACACAGTGGCCCTGTGCAACGAATTTTTGCGCAATGCCACAGCAGAAAAAATAGCGACATTTGGTCCGGCCGAACAGGCGCAGATCGCAGCTTTTGCGGCCGAAGCCCGTTTTCTGCGTGCACTAGCCTACAGCCATGCCATGGACCTGTATGGTCATGTACCTTTTGTGACGGAAAAAGATCCGGTAAAGGCATTTTTTCCACCGCGCATAAGCCGCAGCGATCTTTTTGCTTTTATCGAACAGGAACTGACCCAGATCGCGGAGCTGCTGCCCGAAGCCCGGCAGAATGAATATGGCCGGGTAAGCCGTGCTGCAGCCTGGGCCCTGCTGGCCAAAAACTACCTGAATGCACAGGTGTATACAGGCACGGCCCGTTATGGGGACTGTGTCAACTATGCACGAAAAATTATCGATGCAGGATATACCCTGCATGCAGATTATAAGCAGCTGTTTAATGCGGACAACGATAAACGCAGCAGTGAAATTATATTTCCCATCCAGGCGGATGTGGATCATACAACGACATGGGGCGCTACAACTTACCTTGTCAACGGACCTATTGTGGGCAGCATGAAATCCTCGGATTACGGGGTGGTATCAGGCTGGAATAGCTTTCGGACGCTGCGTGAATTTGTAGCGCTATTTGATGGGACCGACAGCAGGGGTGATTTCTGGACAGATGGGCAGTCGCTGGATGTGGAAGATCCCTCAGTATCGAGCCAGGGTTATGGCGTGGTCAAATTTACCAACCTGAAGGATGACGGCAGTTATAAAACCGACGAAGGTCTGGTCAGTACGGACTTTCCGATGATCCGTCTGGCGGATGTCTATCTGATGTATGCTGAGGCTGTATTGCGGGGCGGTGGCGGCTCGGTACAGGAAGCCATAACGCTGGTCAACGGTATCCGTAGACGTGCTTATGGGAATGATTCGGGGGCCATCACGCAGGCTCAGCTGACACTTGACTTTATTCTCGCTGAGCGCGGACGGGAGCTGTTCTGGGAATGTACCCGCCGTACTGACCTGATCCGGTTTGGACGTTTTACTGGAAATGCCTATACGTGGCAATGGAAGGGCGGGGTCATGGACGGCCGCAGTGTGGATGCCAAATTTAACCTGTATCCGATCCCGACAACGGACATGAGCGCCAACCCGAATCTGATACAGAACCCCGGATATTGATTGCTGAACGTTTAAATAACCAACCGATGATGAAACAACTGACATTATATATCCTCGCCCTGTTCTTTTT